>NZ_CP139018.1:5392500-6276196 GCF_034044115.1 Pseudomonas sp. BO3-4 | reverse complement strand
GCACTGCTGCCAAAGTTCCACTGACACGGATATCCCCTGAGTTTGAAAGCCGGATGAGGCAAAAACAAACCGCCATTGTACCGGTCGAGCGTTCAGTTATCCACATGTGGACACGTTAGGAACCACGACAAAACAGCCATTTATCGACCAAAACGGCTTTTCGCCTCTGTGAATAAGCCCTGTGGATAAACGCCCATGAGGGCTATGCACAACCCCAGCCCTTAGCCTGTTGATAACTCCACTGTGGATAACAGGTGTTTTCATCCACAGCTTTCGCTCACGATGGGAACAAGCGCAGCACGGGTTCAGAACAAAGTTGTAAAACTCTGTACACCCCGTAATTCATGGGCTAGCGCAGGTTATCCACAGAAGGTTATCCACTTAAGAGTTATAAGTTCTTCAGAAAAGCTTTTTATATGTCTCTTCTTTTTTTCATGTTGTCCCTGATCCGTGTGTCCGATCAAGCACCCCTTGGGCACTGATCAACAGGCACCGTCCATCACATGCTCTATATGGAAAGACTGGTTGGAAATTGACCTATGGGCTTGCTTTCTCTAGAATCGCCGGTCTCTTAAAAAGGGGGCCATCCCGGCCCGTCGTCGACAAACCAGGTAACACGCCATGAAACGTACTTTCCAACCAAGCACCATCAAGCGCGCCCGCACCCACGGTTTCCGTGCCCGTATGGCTACCAAGAACGGCCGTGCTGTTCTGTCGCGTCGTCGTGCCAAAGGCCGTAAGCGTCTGGCCATTTGATTTTTCGGCACAGGTGGTGAGTCAGGACTTCAGTCGGGAAAAGCGACTGCTTACACCCCGGCATTTCAAAGCGGTCTTCGACTCCCCAACCGGCAAGGTTCCAGGGAAAAACCTGCTGATCCTTGCTCGCGAGAACGGCCTCGATCACCCACGCCTTGGCTTGGTAATCGGCAAGAAGAGTGTCAAGCTCGCCGTTCAACGCAACCGCCTCAAGCGCTTGATGCGCGATTCCTTTCGTCTGAACCAGCAATTGCTTGCCGGCCTGGACATCGTGATCGTCGCGCGCAAGGGATTGGGTGAGATAGAAAACCCGGAATTGCACCAACACTTTGGCAAGCTCTGGAAACGCCTGGCGCGTAGCCGGCCGACACCAGCAGTCACCGCCAATTCCGCAGGGGTAGACAGCCAAGATGCGTAAACTGGCACTCGTTCCGATCCAGTTTTACCGTTACGCCATTAGTCCTCTGATGGCCAATCACTGTCGGTTTTTCCCCAGTTGCTCCTGTTACGCGTATGAAGCCATCGAAAACCATGGCATCTGGCGTGGTGGGTGGCTGGCCGTTCGTCGCCTGGGGCGTTGTCATCCGTGGAATGACGGCGGTTTCGACCCCGTTCCACCCGCTCCTTCCTCCCGAACTTCTTCGATAGCCGAGTAATCATGGATATTAAACGCACGATCCTGATCGCCGCGCTGGCAGTCGTGTCCTACGTCATGGTCCTGAAGTGGAACGATGACTACGGCCAGGCTGCCCTGCCGACTCAGAATACTGCTGCCAGCACTGTTGCTCCGGGCTTGCCCGATGGCGTGCCGGCCGGTAACAACGGTGCCAGCGCCGATGTACCGAGCGCCAACGCCGAATCGAGCCCTGCCGAACTGGCACCGGTCGCACTCAGCAAGGACCTGATCCGAGTCAAGACCGACGTTCTGGAACTGGCTATCGATCCGGTCGGTGGTGACATCGTCCAGCTGAACTTGCCGAAGTACCCACGCCGTCAAGACCACCCGAACATTCCATTCCAGCTGTTCGACAACGGTGGTGAGCGTGTTTACCTGGCACAAAGCGGTCTGACCGGTACCGACGGCCCGGATGCCCGCGCCAGCGGCCGTCCCCTGTATGCCGCCGAACAGAAGAGCTACCAGCTGGCCGATGGCCAGGAACAACTGGTGGTAGACCTGAAGTTCAGTGACAACGGTGTCAACTACATCAAGCGTTTCAGCTTCAAGCGCGGTGAGTACGACCTGAATGTCAGCTACCTGATCGACAACCAGAGCGGCCAGGCCTGGAACGGCAACATGTTTGCCCAGCTCAAGCGTGATGCCAGCGGCGATCCGTCCTCCAGTACTGCCACCGGCACCGCTACCTACCTGGGTGCTGCCCTGTGGACAGCTTCTGAGCCTTACAAAAAGGTCTCGATGAAGGACATCGACAAAGGTAGTTTGAAAGAAAATGTGTCCGGCGGCTGGGTTGCCTGGCTGCAGCACTACTTCGTGACCGCCTGGATTCCGGCCAAGTCGGACAACAACGTTGTCCAGACCCGCAAGGATAGTCAGGGCAACTACATCATCGGCTACACCGGCCCGGTTATCAGCGTACCGGCTGGCGGCAAGGTCGAAACCAGTGCCCTGCTGTACGCCGGCCCGAAGATCCAGTCCAAGCTGAAAGAGTTGTCCCCAGGCCTGGAATTGACCGTCGACTACGGCTTCCTGTGGTTCATCGCCCAGCCGATCTTCTGGCTGCTGCAACATATCCACAGCCTGCTGGGTAACTGGGGCTGGTCGATCATCGTGCTGACCATGTTGATCAAAGGCCTGTTCTTCCCGCTGTCGGCTGCCAGCTACCGCTCCATGGCGCGTATGCGTGCCGTTGCACCTAAGCTCGCCGCACTCAAGGAACGCTTCGGTGACGATCGCCAGAAGATGTCCCAGGCGATGATGGAGCTTTACAAGAAAGAGAAGATCAACCCACTGGGCGGCTGCCTGCCGATCCTGGTGCAGATGCCGGTATTCCTGGCCCTGTACTGGGTATTGCTGGAAAGCGTGGAAATGCGCCAGGCCCCATGGATCCTGTGGATTACCGACCTGTCGATCAAGGATCCGTTCTTCATCCTGCCGATCATCATGGGCGCCACCATGTTCATCCAGCAGCGCCTGAACCCGACACCGCCGGATCCGATGCAGGCCAAAGTGATGAAAATGATGCCAATCATCTTCACCTTCTTCTTCCTGTGGTTCCCTGCCGGTCTGGTGCTGTACTGGGTTGTGAACAACTGCCTGTCGATTTCGCAGCAGTGGTACATCACTCGCCGTATCGAAGCAGCTACCAAAAAAGCTGCTGCTTGACGGGCTAATACGCTAGCCTGTGAATAAAAAACGCCCCCTAGTGGGGCGTTTTTGCTATCTGTCGTTTTTGTCGTAGAGGCTTTCGAGCATGAACACTGTGCGTGAAACCATCGCCGCCATCGCCACGGCCCAGGGCCGGGGCGGTGTGGGAATTGTCAGGTTGTCCGGCCCTCTGGCTGCCAAGGCCGGCCTGTTGATCACCGGCCGCACCCTGACCCCGCGGCATGCCCATTACGGTCCGTTCCGCGACGATGAAGGGCTGGTGCTGGACGAAGGGATTGCTCTGTTCTTTCCAGGGCCTAATTCGTTCACTGGTGAGGACGTGCTGGAACTGCAGGGACACGGTGGCCCTGTGGTCTTGGACATGCTGCTGCAGCGCTGTGTACAAGTCGGCTGTCGTCTGGCCCGCCCGGGCGAGTTCAGCGAGCGCGCCTTCCTCAACGACAAGCTCGACCTGGCGCAGGCTGAAGCCATCGCCGACCTGATCGAGGCCAGTTCCAGCCAGGCAGCGCGCAACGCCCTGCGCTCGCTGCAAGGGGAATTCTCCAGGCGTGTGCACAGCCTCACCGAGGCGTTGATTGCCTTGCGTATTTACGTCGAGGCGGCAATCGACTTTCCTGAGGAAGAGATCGACTTCCTCGCCGATGGCCACGTGCTGTCGATGCTTGATGCCGTGCGCAGCGAGTTATCCACTGTGCAGCGCGAGGCCGGGCAGGGCGCCTTGCTGCGTGACGGCATGACGGTAGTCATTGCCGGCCGGCCGAATGCCGGTAAATCGAGCTTGCTGAACCAGCTGGCCGGGCGGGAAGCTGCCATCGTCACTGACATCGCCGGCACCACGCGGGATATCCTGCGCGAACATATCCACATCGACGGCATGCCGCTGCACGTTGTCGATACTGCTGGCTTGCGCGATACCGATGACCATGTGGAAAAGATCGGTGTGGAACGCGCCCTGAAGGCCATTGGCGAGGCAGACCGCGTTCTGCTGGTAGTCGACTCCACTGCGCCCGAGGCCAGCGACCCGTTCGCTTTGTGGCCTGAGTTTCTGGCTCAGCGGCCGGACCCGGCCAAGGTCACGCTGATTCGCAACAAGGCCGACCTGAGTGGTGAGCGGGTAGCGCTGGAACAGTGCGATGACGGCCATGTGACCATTACCCTGAGCGCCAAGGGCGACGACACAGGGCTGCAACTGCTCCGCGACCATCTGAAAGGCTGTATGGGTTATGAGCAGACTGCAGAGAGTGGCTTCAGCGCCCGCCGGCGCCATCTGGATGCCTTGCGCCAGGCCAGCGAGCACCTGGAGCACGGCCGTGCTCAATTGACCTTGGCGGGCGCGGGAGAGCTTCTGGCTGAGGACTTACGGCAGGCACAGCATGCGCTGGGGGAGATCACAGGAGCATTCAGCTCGGATGACCTGCTTGGGCGGATTTTCTCCAGCTTCTGCATCGGCAAGTAATCCACAGCCAGGCAAGGCCAAGCGCCGCTCCTTAGGGAGCGGCTTTTTTTTGGTTCTTCACGGAATCCCGGGAAAGACAGAAACAAGAACGCCGGTTTGATGGATGATGTTCGTGCGAGCAAACACATCAACAAACCGGCGTTCTTGTGCACGATATTAATACGTTTCTGCCCTTTTGGGAGGGCTTTTCTGTCATTGCCATCAGGCCTGACGGCGACGATCTGCTGATCGACCTGATTCCGCAGCCCACCAGGTTCCCCACCTGCAGCGGCTGCCATCAGCCCAGCACCGCCATCCACGAATACTGTCAGCGCTCGATCCGTGATCTCCCCATTCTTGGCCATGCGGTACGGTTGAATGTGGAACTGCGGCGCGTTGGGTGTCGCGCATGCGGCAAGCGGATGGAGTCAGTCAGCTGGCTTGATCGCTATTCGCGTATGACCCAGCGCTTGGCCGAGGCCGTGATCCAGGCTTGCCAGCGGCTGCCTACCCTGCACGTCGCCGAGCTGTTTGACTTGCATTGGGACAGTGTGCGCTTGCTGGAACGACGAGCTCTACAAGCCGCTCTAGAGAAGCTACCAAAGGCCCAGCCCAGGCGCCTGGTGATGGACGAGTTCGCCCTGTTCAAAGGCCATCGCTACGCCAGCGTGGTGCTGGACGCCGATACCCGCCGGGTGCTGTGGATTGGTGAAGGACGTAGCAGAACGGCTATCAGGCCCTTCTTTGAAGAGCTGGGGCCAGAAGGCTGTGTGCGGATCGAAGCAGTGGCGATGGACATGAACACCGCATTTGACCTAGAGGTACGCCAACACTGCCCTCAGGCACGCGTGGTCTACGACCTGTTTCATGTAGTCGCCAAGTATGGGCGCGAGGTGATTGACCGGGTACGGGTCGACGAAGCCAACCGTCTGCGCCATGACAAACCCGCGCGCAGGGTGATCAAGCAAGCACGCTGGCTACTGCTGCGTAATCCGGAAAATCTCAAGCGAGAAGATCAACAGGTGCACCTGAGGGATCTGCTGTCGGCTAACCAATCGCTGATGACGGTTTATCTGATGAAAGCAGAGTTAAAAGCGCTGTGGTCGCCCACCACCGCCTGGGGTTGGCGATCAGCCTGGAAGCAGTGGCTGCGTCTGGCTGATGAAAGCGCGATACCGGCACTGAAGCAGTTTGCTAAACGCCTGAAGGGATACTGGCGCGGCATCTTGAGCAGGGTGCGATGGCCAATGCATACGGGCCAGCTGGAAGGCATCAACAACCGGATCAAGGTGATCAAGCGGATGGCTTACGGCTACCGGGACAGCGAATTCTTTTTCATGAAGATCAAGAATGACTTTCCCGGCAATCCGTGAAGAACCTTTTTTTTGCCTGAAATTCGTTGCAGAAGATGAATGCAGGCCGATGACCCAAACACCTGTGGGGGCGGGCGGGGCCGCGAAGAAGCCCTTACAAGCTCCAGATCCCTGTGGATATACCGACCCTTTCGCGGGCTCGACCGCTCCAACCTGACCATGTCTGGCCGCCAGCGCGATGAATTTTCCATGCTCGGCTTGAAAACTGTGCTCAGGAGCCCTGTGGAAAAGTCGCCTTCAGCTCAGTTGATAAGCGGGCTTTTTTTCTGAGGAAAAACCCGCCTGTGGGTAAACAGCCATTTAATCCACAGGCTAAAAGACGTTATCCATAGGCCTCATGGCACTCCAGACACAGGGTTTAATTTCTCTCTACATAGCGCCATTATTGGGATACAGGACTTTATCCACAGATTTCGCTGTGCATAAGAATAAACATAAAAACAAAGCTTTTTAAATTTCTTCTCTTTGATTTCTGTTGTTTGCCACTCATCCACAGACTGGTCAAAATTTGCTCAGACGGTTTCTTTAGTGGGGGTGAAGTCCCTATACTTGTCCGCTTACCTTCTCTATTCGCAAAAACAGGCACGAGGTGCGTGGTGGATTTCCCTTCCCGTTTTGACGTGATCGTCATCGGCGGCGGCCATGCCGGTACCGAGGCTGCGCTTGCGTCTGCACGCATGGGTGTGAAAACCCTGCTGCTGACCCATAACGTGGAAACCCTCGGTCACATGAGCTGCAACCCCGCCATCGGCGGTATTGGCAAAAGCCATCTGGTCAAAGAGATCGATGCGCTCGGCGGCGCCATGGCGCTGGCCACCGACAAGAGCGGCATCCAGTTCCGCGTTCTGAACAACCGCAAGGGCCCGGCCGTACGTGCCACCCGTGCGCAAGCCGACCGCGCCATCTACAAGGCAGTGGTACGTGAAATCCTGGAAAACCAGCCAAACCTGTGGATATTCCAGCAGTCCTGCGACGACCTGATCGTCGAGCAGGACCAGGTCAAAGGCGTGGTGACCCAGATGGGCCTGCGTTTCTTTGCCGAATCGGTGGTGCTGACTACCGGTACCTTCCTCGGCGGCCTTATCCACATTGGTCTGCAAAACCATTCCGGTGGTCGCGCCGGTGATCCACCTTCGATTGCCCTGGCCCACCGCATGCGTGAACTGCCGCTGCGCGTCGGCCGCCTGAAAACCGGTACCCCGCCACGCATTGACGGCCGCTCGGTGGACTTCTCGGTAATGACCGAGCAGCCAGGCGATACGCCGATCCCGGTGATGTCGTTCATGGGCAATGCCGAAATGCACCCGCGTCAGGTGAGTTGCTGGATTACCCACACCAATGCGCGCACCCACGAGATCATTGCGTCGAACCTCGACCGTTCACCGATGTACTCGGGTGTGATCGAAGGTGTCGGTCCGCGCTACTGTCCGTCGATCGAAGACAAGATCCACCGCTTCGCCGACAAGGAAAGCCACCAGGTGTTCATTGAGCCGGAAGGCTTGAACACCCATGAGTTGTATCCCAACGGTATTTCCACTTCGCTGCCGTTCGACGTGCAGCTGGAGCTGGTCCGTTCGATCCGCGGCATGGAAAACGCCCACATCGTGCGCCCGGGCTATGCCATCGAGTACGACTACTTCGATCCCCGTGACCTCAAGTACAGCCTCGAGACCAAAGTCATCGGCGGCCTGTTCTTCGCCGGGCAGATCAACGGCACCACCGGGTACGAAGAAGCCGGCGCCCAGGGCCTGCTGGCCGGGACTAACGCCGCACTTCGGGCGCAGGGCCGTGACAGCTGGTGCCCGCGCCGCGACGAGGCATACATCGGCGTACTGGTGGACGACCTGATTACCTTGGGTACTCAGGAGCCGTACCGCATGTTTACCTCGCGTGCCGAGTACCGGCTGATACTGCGCGAAGACAACGCCGACCTGCGCCTGACCGAAAAGGGCCGTGAACTGGGCCTGATCGATGACCAGCGCTGGGCCGCGTTCTGCGCCAAGCGCGACGGTATCGAGCGTGAGGAACAGCGCCTGAAATCGACCTGGGTTCGGCCGAATACCGAGCAAGGCCAGGCCGTTGTGGATAAATTCGGCACTCCGCTGAGCCACGAGTACAGCTTGCTCAACCTGCTGGCGCGTCCCGAAATCGACTACGCCGGCCTGATCGAAGCGACTGGCGGTGAAGCAATCGATCCACAGGTTGCCGAGCAGGTCGAGATCCGCACCAAGTACGCCGGCTACATCGACCGTCAGCAGGATGAAATTGCCCGACTGCGCGCCAGCGAAGACACACGCCTGCCTGTGGATATCGACTACACGACGATTTCCGGCCTGTCCAAGGAGATACAGGGCAAGCTGAGCCAGACCCGTCCGGAGACGCTGGGCCAGGCTTCGCGTATCCCGGGTGTGACCCCGGCGGCGATTTCCCTGTTGCTGATTCACTTGAAAAAACGCGGCGCTGGCCGCGAATTGGAGCAAAGCGCTTGAGTTCCCTGGTCACCCCTCAACACGCTGAAGAGTTATCCACAGGTGCGCGCCAGCTTGGCGTCGAGCTGACTGCCGAGCAGCACGAGAAGCTGCTTGGCTACCTGGCTCTGTTGATCAAATGGAACAAAGCCTACAACCTGACTGCTGTGCGCGATCCGGACGAGATGGTTTCGCGTCACCTGCTCGACAGCCTTAGCGTCATGTCTTTTATCCACAACGATCGTGATAACTGGCTGGATGTGGGCAGCGGCGGTGGCATGCCCGGCATCCCGCTGGCTATCCTGCATCCACACAAGCGCGTCACCGTGCTGGACGCCAATGGCAAGAAGACCCGTTTCCTGACTCAGGTGAAAATGGAACTCAAGCTGGACAACCTCACGGTTATCCACAGCCGGGTCGAGGCCTTCCAGCCGGCACAACCGTTCGACGGAATCATCTCCCGCGCCTTCAGCAGCATGGAGAACTTCACCAACTGGACCCGCCACTTGGGCGACACCGGGACGCAATGGCTTGCAATGAAGGGGCTGCATCCTGCCGATGAACTGGTAGCATTGCCCGCAGACTTCACAGTGGAAAGCGAACAGGCCCTGACCGTTCCGGGTTGCCAGGGCCAGCGCCATCTGCTGATACTGCGCCGCAAGGCATGACTGGGAACACTCGCAACAATGGCTAAGGTATTCGCAATCGCGAACCAGAAAGGTGGTGTGGGCAAGACAACCACCTGTATCAATCTCGCCGCCTCGCTGGCTGCGACCAAGCGTCGTGTCCTGCTGATCGACCTCGATCCGCAGGGCAACGCCACCATGGGCAGCGGTGTGGACAAGCACGAGCTCGAGCATTCGGTCTACGACCTGCTGATCGGGGAGTGCGACTTGGCCCAGGCTATGCACTACTCCGAGCACGGAGGCTTCCAGTTGCTGCCGGCCAACCGTGACCTGACCGCCGCTGAGGTGGTGCTGCTGGAAATGCAGGTCAAGGAAAGCCGTCTGCGCAACGCCCTGGCGCCTATTCGCGATAACTACGACTACATCCTCATCGACTGCCCGCCGTCGCTGTCGATGCTCACGCTGAATGCTCTGGTCGCTTCCGATGGCGTGATTATCCCCATGCAGTGTGAGTACTACGCACTGGAAGGTCTCAGCGACCTTGTGGATAACATCAAGCGTATCGCCGCCCGGTTGAACCCGGAGTTGAAGATCGAGGGCCTGCTGCGGACTATGTACGATCCGCGTCTGAGCCTGAACAACGATGTTTCGGCACAGTTGAAGGAGCACTTTGGCCCTCAGCTGTACGACACGGTCATTCCGCGCAACATTCGCTTGGCCGAGGCCCCCAGCTTCGGCATGCCAGCCCTTGCTTACGACAAGCAATCGCGGGGCGCGCTGGCGTACCTGGCCCTGGCTGGGGAACTGGTACGCCGTCAACGCCGTCCATCACGCACTGCACAAACAACTTAAGGAATCCGTATGGCCGTCAAGAAACGGGGTCTCGGACGTGGGTTGGATGCACTGCTCAGTGGTCCTTCCGTCAGCGCGCTCGAAGAGCAGGCTGTGAAGATCGACCAGAAAGAACTGCAACACCTGCCGGTCGAGTTGGTCCAGCGCGGCAAGTATCAGCCTCGCCGGGACATGGACCCGGAGGCGCTGGAAGAGCTTGCGCACTCGATTCGCAACCATGGTGTGATGCAACCGATCGTGGTACGCCCGATTGGCGACAACCGATACGAGATCATCGCCGGTGAGCGCCGTTGGCGCGCTACCCAGCAGGCCGGCCTGGACACGATCCCGGCCATGGTCCGCGAAGTGCCCGACGAAGCCGCCATCGCCATGGCATTGATCGAGAACATCCAGCGCGAAGACCTCAACCCACTGGAAGAGGCCATGGCCCTGCAGCGCCTGCAACAGGAATTCGAGCTCACTCAGCAGCAGGTGGCTGACGCAGTGGGCAAGTCGCGGGTGACTGTGGCCAACCTGCTGCGCCTCATTACCTTGCCTGATGCGATCAAGACCATGCTCGCCCACGGTGATCTGGAGATGGGGCACGCCCGTGCATTGCTCGGCCTGGATGAAAATCGTCAGGAGGAGGGGGCGCGTCATGTTGTCGCACGTGGCCTCACCGTGCGCCAAACCGAGGCACTGGTCCGTCAGTGGCTCAGCGACAAGCCTGATCCGGTCGAACCGAGCAAACCTGATCCGGATATCGCACGCCTTGAACAGCGGCTCGCAGAGCGCCTGGGCTCGGCTGTGCAGATCCGTCATGGCAACAAGGGCAAAGGCCAGTTGGTTATTCGCTACAACTCGCTTGATGAGTTGCAAGGCGTGCTCGCTCACATCCGCTGAAACAATTCCTGTTGTAGCGCGAAGTCGGAAATCACTACCGAAGAGTTGAATAGGGGTTAATCCACCCCTATACTCTGCGCGCATTTTGTCGGCACAAATTATGCCAAGTCATAGCTGACTTGTTGGTCGACTTCCGAGGAGCAGTTGTGATGGAAATACGCACGCCAAACCGCCTGCCTTTCCATCGCTGGGCGGTTTTTCCGGTACTGCTGGCTCAATTTGTCGTACTGCTGCTGGCAACCTTGGTGGTGTGGCAGTGGAAAGGGTCGGTCAGTGGATATTCAGGCCTTTGCGGAGGTTTGATTGCCTGGCTGCCCAATGTGTATTTCGCCTGGAAGGCTTTTCGCTTCAGCGGGGCTCGGGCGGCACAAGCTATCGTCAAGTCGTTTTACGCTGGCGAGGCAGGCAAGATGATTTTGACGGCAGTGCTTTTTGCACTGACCTTTGCAGGAGTGAAGCCACTGGCGCCGCTAGCAGTATTCGGCGTCTTCGTGTTGACCCTTTTGGTCAGCTGGTTCGCGCCCCTGCTGATGAATAAAAGACTTTCGAGACCTTAGGGCGTTTGAGGCAACCATGGCAGCAGAAACCGCTTCGGGCTATATCCAGCACCACTTGCAGAACCTGACCTACGGTCAACTACCAGACGGCAGCTGGGGCTTCGCCCATTCGGCTGCAGAAGCCAAGGCAATGGGCTTCTGGGCGTTCCACCTGGACACCCTGGGTTGGTCCGTCGCGCTGGGTCTGATCTTCCTGTTGATCTTCCGCATGGCGGCCAAGAAGGCGACTTCCGGCCAACCTGGCGGTCTGCAGAACTTCGTTGAGGTGATGGTCGACTTCGTCAACGGCAGCGTGAAGGACTCCTTCCACGGCCGTAGCCCGGTAATCGCACCACTGGCGCTGACCATTTTCGTCTGGGTATTCCTGATGAACGCCGTCGACCTGGTACCGGTCGACTGGATTCCTCAGCTGGCCATCCTGATTTCCGGTGACCCGCACATTCCGTTCCGCGCCGTGTCGACCACCGACCCGAACGCGACCCTGGCCATGGCCTTCTGCGTCTTCGCCCTGATCATCTTCTACAGCATCAAGGTCAAGGGACTGGGCGGCTTCATCGGTGAGCTGACCCTGCACCCGTTTGGCAGCAAGAATATCTTCGTGCAGATCCTGCTGATTCCGGTCAACTTCCTGCTGGAATTCGTCACCCTGATCGCCAAACCGATCTCGCTGGCACTGCGTCTGTTCGGCAACATGTATGCTGGCGAGCTGGTGTTCATCCTGATCGCTGTAATGTTCGGCTCCGGCCTGCTGTGGCTCAGCGGCCTGGGTGTGGTGCTGCAATGGGCGTGGGCTGTGTTCCACATCCTGATCATCACCCTGCAAGCTTTCATCTTCATGATGCTGACCATCGTCTACCTGTCGATGGCTCACGAAGATAACCATTAAGACCGCCTGGCGTGTCTGATAGCCTTCCCTGCCTGTACGGGGGGAGGGCTTAAAAAGTCCGCAAGGGCATGCTGTACCAAACGATTTGTTTTACCGCTTCAAACTAAAAACCTAACCAATACGACGTAAAAGTCGGGAGGAAAGATGGAAACTGTAGTTGGTCTGACCGCTATCGCTGTTGCTCTGCTGATCGGCCTGGGTGCTCTGGGTACCGCCATTGGTTTCGGCCTGCTGGGTGGCAAATTCCTGGAAGGCGCTGCTCGTCAGCCAGAAATGGTTCCGATGCTGCAGGTCAAAATGTTCATCGTTGCCGGTCTGCTCGACGCCGTAACCATGATCGGTGTTGGTATCGCTCTGTTCTTCACCTTCGCGAATCCGTTCGTTGGTCAGATCGCCGGCTAATCACTCGTCACCACGAGTTGATGGCTGTATGAATTAAGACCGAGCGAGGTGTTGGCGTGAACATTAATGCAACCCTGATTGGCCAATCCGTTGCTTTCCTGATTTTTGTACTCTTCTGCATGAAGTATGTATGGCCTCCGGTCATCACTGCTCTGCAAGAGCGCCAAAAGAAGATTGCCGACGGCTTGGACGCTGCCAACCGCGCAGCTCGCGACCTGGAGCTGGCCCAAGAGAAAGCGGGTCAGCAACTGCGTGAAGCTAAAGCACAAGCAGCCGAAATCATCGAGCAAAGCAAGAAACGCGCTGCTCAGCTTGTCGAGGAAGCCCGTGAACAGGCCCGCGTCGAAGCTGACCGTGTGAAGGCTCAGGCTCTGGCCGAGATCGAACAGGAACTGAACAGCGCTAAAGACGCCCTGCGTGCCCAAGTGGGTGCTCTGGCCGTTGGTGGTGCTGAAAAGATCCTTGGCGCCACAATCGATCAAAACGCGCATGCGGAGCTGGTTAACAAACTGGCCGCTGAAATTTAAGCGAGGGCGATCATGGCAGAACTGACCACGTTGGCCCGACCTTACGCTAAGGCTGCCTTTGAGCATGCCCAGGCCCATCAGCAACTGGCCAATTGGTCAGCCATGCTCGGCCTGGCTGCTGCGGTGTCGCAAGACGACACCATGCAGCGCCTGCTCAAGGCCCCGCGACTGACGAGCGCAGAAAAGGCCGCCACGTTCATTGACGTGTGCGGTGACAAGTTCAATGCACAGGCACAGAATTTCATTCATGTTGCCGCGGAAAACGACCGTCTCCTGCTTCTGCCGGAGATTGCCGCCCTGTTCGACCTGTACAAGGCCGAGCAAGAGAAATCCGTGGACGTGGAAGTCACCAGTGCCTTCGCGTTGAACCAAGAACAGCAAGACAAACTCGCCAAGGTTCTCAGTGCACGGTTAGGCCAGGAAGTGCGCCTGCACGCGTCGGAGGATGCCAGCCTGATTGGCGGCGTCGTCATCCGCGCCGGTGACCTGGTAATCGATGGCTCTGTTCGCGGCAAAATCGCGAAACTGGCCGAAGCATTGAAATCTTGAGTTTGAAGGGGCAGCAGAGCAATGCAGCAACTCAATCCTTCCGAAATTAGTGAAATCATCAAGGGCCGCATCGATAACCTCGATGTGAGCTCCCAAGCCCGTAACGAAGGTACCGTCGTTTCGGTATCCGACGGTATCGTGCGGATCCACGGTCTGGCCGACGTCATGTACGGCGAAATGATCGAGTTCCCTGGCAGCGTCTACGGCATGGCCCTGAACCTGGAGCAAGACTCCGTAGGTGCAGTGATCCTGGGTGCCTATGACACCCTCGCCGAAGGCATGAGCGCCAAGTGCACCGGCCGCATCCTGGAAGTTCCGGTTGGTAAGGAACTGCTGGGTCGCGTCGTTGACGCACTGGGTAACCCGATCGACGGCAAAGGTCCTCTGGGCAACACCCAGACCGACGCAGTCGAGAAAGTGGCTCCAGGCGTGATCTGGCGTAAGTCGGTAGACCAGCCTGTACAGACTGGCTACAAATCCGTCGACGCCATGATCCCTGTCGGCCGTGGCCAGCGTGAGCTGATCATTGGCGACCGTCAGATCGGCAAGACCGCCATGGCCATCGACGCCATCATCAACCAGAAAGACTCCGGTATTTTCTGTGTTTATGTTGCAGTCGGCCAGAAGCGTTCCACCGTTGCCAACATCGTTCGCAAGCTGGAAGAAACCGGCGCCCTGGCCAACACCATCGTGGTTGTTGCCAGTGCTTCGGAATCCGCCGCACTGCAATTCCTGGCGCCATACGCCGGTTGCACCATGGGCGAGTTCTTCCGCGACCGCGGTGAAGACGCACTGATCGTTTACGATGACCTGTCCAAGCAGGCCGTTGCCTACCGTCAGATCTCCCTGCTGCTGCGCCGTCCACCAGGACGCGAAGCATACCCAGGCGACGTGTTCTATCTCCACTCCCGTCTGCTGGAGCGTGCATCGCGCGTTTCGGAAGAGTACGTCGAGAAGTTCACCAACGGTGCTGTCACTGGCAAAACCGGTTCCCTGACCGCTCTGCCGATCATCGAAACCCAGGCTGGCGACGTTTCTGCGTTCGTTCCGACCAACGTGATTTCCATCACTGACGGTCAGATCTTCCTGGAATCGGCCATGTTCAACTCGGGCATCCGCCCTGCAGTGAACGCCGGTGTTTCGGTATCCCGCGTAGGTGGTGCCGCTCAGACCAAGATCATCAAGAAGCTGTCCGGTGGTATTCGTACCGCTCTGGCTCAGTACCGTGAACTGGCTGCATTCGCCCAGTTCGCGTCCGATCTGGACGAAGCGACCCGCAAGCAGCTGGAGCATGGTCAGCGCGTTACCGAGCTGATGAAGCAGAAGCAGTACGCGCCGATGTCCATCGCGGACATGGCTCTGTCGCTGTACGCCGCTGAGCGTGGCTTCCTGATCGACGTAGAAGTCTCCAAGATCGGCAGCTTCGAGCAAGCTCTGATCGCCTTCTTCAACCGTGATCACGCTGAACTGATGGCGAAGATCAACGTGAAGGGTGACTTCAACGACGAAATCGACGCAGGCCTGAAAGCCGGTATCGAGAAGTTCAAGGCCACCCAGACCTGGTAAGCCGCAGCGGGGGCTCAGGCCCCCGCTTGCTAACCTGATAGGTGATACATGGCAGGCGCAAAAGAGATTCGCAGTAAGATTGCGAGCATCAAAAGCACGCAAAAAATTACCAGCGCCATGGAGAAAGTGGCGGTCAGCAAGATGCGCAAGGCACAAATGCGCATGGCTGCTAGCCGTCCTTACGCGGAACGTATCCGCCAGGTGATCGGTCATCTGGCCAACGCCAACCCGGAATACCGCCACCCGTTCATGATCGAGCGCCCTGTAAAGCGCGCTGGTTATATCGTGGTGAGCAGTGACCGTGGTCTGTGCGGTGGCTTGAACACCAACCTGTTCAAGGCCCTGGTCAAGGACATGAGCGCAAACCGCGAACAGGGCGTGGAAATCGACCTGTGCGTGATCGGCAGCAAGGGTGCGACTTTCTTCCGCATCTTTGGCGGCAACGTCGTAGCAGCGATCAGCCACTTGGGCGAAGAGCCATCGATCAACGATCTGATCGGCTCCGTCAAAGTGATGCTGGACGCCTACCTGGACGGCCGTATCGATCGCCTCTCGGTGGTTTCGAACAAGTTCATCAATACCATGACCCAGAAGCCGACGGTCGAGCAATTGGTACCGTTGGTGGCAACCCCGGATCAGGATCTCAAGCATCACTGGGACTACCTGTACGAACCCGACGCAAAAGAGCTGCTGGACGGCTTGATGGTGCGCTACGTGGAGTCGCAGGTATACCAGGCGGTGGTCGAGAACAACGCTGCTGAACAAGCGGCCCGGATGATCGCCATGAAGAACGCCACAGACAACGCCGGTGATTTGATCAAAGAGCTTCAGTTGATCTACAACAAGGCGCGTCAGGCTGCGATCACCCAGGAGATCTCGGAAATCGTCGGCGGCGCTGCCGCGGTTTAACGGTTCACATATTCAGAGGATCCAGCTATGAGTAGCGGACGTATCGTTCAAATCATCGGCGCCGTCATCGACGTGGAATTCCCACGTGACGTCGTGCCGAGTGTATACAACGCGCTTAAAGTACAAGGCGCGGAAACCACCCTGGAAGTTCAGCAGCAGCTGGGCGACGGCGTGGTTCGTACCATTGCGATGGGCTCGACCGAAGGCCTGAAGCGCGGTCTGGATGTCGTCGACACCGGCGCTGCCATTTCCGTTCCAGTTGGTAAGGCCACCCTGGGCCGTATCATGGACGTACTGGGCAACCCGATCGACGAAGCCGGCCCGATCGGCGAAGAAGAGCGTCGCGGTATCCACCAGCCAGCGCCTTCGTTCGCTGACCAGGCAGGCGGCAACGACCTGCTGGAAACCGGCATCAAGGTTATCGACCTGGTTTGCCCGTTCGCCAAGGGTGGTAAGGTTGGTCTGTTCGGTGGTGCCGGTGTCGGCAAGACCGTAAACATGATGGAACTGATCCGTAACATCGCCATGGAACACAGCGGTTACTCCGTGTTCGCTGGTGTGGGTGAGCGTACTCGTGAGGGTAACGACTTCTACCACGAGATGAAGGACTCCAACGTTCTCGACAAAGTAGCGCTGGTCTACGGTCAGATGAACGAGCCACCAGGAAACCGTCTGCGTGTAGCGCTGACCGGCCTGACCATGGCCGAGAAGTTCCGTGACGAAGGTAACGACGTTCTGCTGTTCGTCGACAACATCTATCGTTACACCCTGGCCGGTACCGAAGTATCCGCACTGCTGGGCCGTATGCCTTCTGCAGTAGGTTACCAGCCGACCCTGGCTGAAGAGATGGGCGTTCTGCAAGAGCGCATCACCTCCACCAAGGAAGGTTCGATCACCTCCGTACAGGCCGTATATGTACCTGCGGACGACTTGACCGACCCGTCGCCAGCGACCACCTTCGCCCACTTGGACGCCACCGTCGTTCTGTCCCGTGACATCGCCTCCCTGGGTATCTACCCAGCGGTCGACCCACTGGACTCGACTTCGCGCCAGCTGGACCCGAACGTGATCGGCAACGAGCACTACGAGACCGCTCGTGGCGTTCAGTATGTTCTGCAGCGCTACAAAGAGCTGAAGGACATCATTGCGATCCTGGGTATGGACGAACTGTCCGAAGCCGACAAGCAACTGGTAGCCCGCGCTCGTAAGATCCAGCGCTTCCTGTCGCAGCCGTTCTTCGTGGCAGAAGTCTTCACCGGTTCGCCAGGTAAGTACGTTTCCCTGAAAGACACCATCGCTGGCTTCAGCGGCATCCTCAAAGGTGACTACGACCACCTGCCAGAACAAGCGTTCTACATGGTTGGCAGCATCGACGAAGCGATCGAGAAAGCCAAGAAACTGTAATTCCTGCGCCCCGCAAGGGGCGCTATCAGGTTGAGGCAAGCAGATGGCTATGACAGTCCATTGCGATATCGTCAGCGCGGAAGGAGAGATCTTCTCCGGCCTGGTCGAGATGGTGGTTGCGCACGGTAACCTGGGTGATCTTGGTATCGCTCCAGGCCATGCGCCGCTGATCACCAATCTCAAGCCTGGTCCGATCACGCTGACCAAGCAGGGTGGCGCACAAGAGGTGTTCTACATCTCTGGTGGTTTCCTCGAGGTTCAGCCGAACATGGTCAAGGTGCTTGCCGATACCGTGCAACGTGCTACAGACCTGGATGAAGCTCAGGCTCAGGAGGCCCTCAAGGCTGCCGAGAACGCCCTGAATCTGAAAGGCGCGGACTTCGACTACAGTGCCGCCGCCGCACGTCTGGCCGAGGCCGCAGCCCAGCTGCGTACCGTCCAGCAAATGCGCAAAGGCAAGTAATCGGCCCCGGCTGATAACTTCTGTTGCGATTGAGTAAAAGGGTAGCCTCGGCTACCCTTTTTCTTTTTCTGTTTTCTCCCCCCGGTCTTTCACTGACCGCCCAGGATTGGTAGCCAGTAATGTCACTCGATATCGTTATTCTCGCCGCCGGCCAAGGCACCCGCATGCGCTCGGCGCTGCCCAAAGTGTTGCACCCGGTAGCTGGCAATTCCATGCTCGGCCATGTTATCCACAGCGCGCGCCAACTTCAGCCGCAAGGTATTCATGTGGTCATTGGCCATGGTGCCGAGCTGGTTCGCGAGCGCTTGGCCGCTGACGACCTGAATTTCGTCATGCAGGATAAACAGCTGGGTACCGGTCATGCTGTTGCCCAGGCACTGCCAGCGCTGACCGCTGATACCGTGCTGGTGTTGTACGGCGACGTGCCGTTGATCGAAGTGGAGACCCTGCAGCGTCTGTTGGCGAAGGCCAACGATCAGCAGCTGGGACTGCTGACAGTCACCCTCGACGATCCGACCGGTTATGGCCGGATCGTGCGTGACGAGCAGGGCAGGGTAACTGCCATCGTTGAGCACAAGGACGCCAACGACGCGCAAAAAGCGATCAAGGAAGGCAACACCGGCATTCTGGCGCTGCCAGCCGCGCGTCTGGCTGACTGGATGGGCCGGCTGTCGAACAACAACGCCCAGGGCGAGTATTACCTGACCGACGTAATTGCCATGGCAGTGGCCGATGGCTTGGTGGTGGCAACTGAACAGCCACACGACGCTATGGAAGTGCAGGGCGCCAACGACCGCCGCCAGCTCTCCGAGCTGGAGCGTCACTACCAGTTGCGTGAAGGCCGCCGTCTGATGGCTCAGGGGGTTACCCTGCGTGACCCGGCACGCTTCGATGTTCGTGGTGAAGTCAGCGTTGGTCGTGATGTGCTGATCGACATCAACGTGATTCTCGAAGGCAAGGTGGTCATCGAAGACGATGTGCAGATCGGCCCTAACTGCGTGATCAAGAACACGACCCTGCGCAAAGGCGCGGTGGTCAAGGCCAACAGCCACCTCGAAGGCGCTGTGATGGGCGAAGGCAGCGATGCTGGCCCGTTCGCCCGCCTGCGCCCGGGCAGCGTACTGGACGCCAAGGCCCATGTGGGTAACTTCGTCGAACTGAAAAACGCCCACCTGGGTGAAGGGGCCAAGGCTGGTCACCTGACCTACCTGGGGGATGCCGAAATCGGTGCGCGCACCAATATCGGCGCCGGCACCATCACCTGCAACTACGATGGCGCCAACAAGTTCAAGACCGTGATGGGTGAAGATGTGTTCATCGGTTCGAACAACTCGCTGGTGGCGCCTGTGGAAATCAAGGCCGGCGCGACCACCGCAGCCGGCTCGACCATCACCCAGGCTGTAGAAGCGGGTGACCTGGCTGTTGCCCGTGCGCGCCAGCGCAACATTTCGGGCTGGAAGCGCCCGGAGAAGATCAAGAAGAGCTGAGTTATTCACAGCCGTTTCGATCGAAAGCCGACTTATGTGAATAAGTCGGCTTTTTTATTGGCGCTGCCGCGTCAAAAGGACCGCGTCAAAGCAGAAGCAAACAATCCACAGGTCAGCGACAGCTTGACGAATCGCGCGTCTTAGGTTTTGATTGCAACCACTAACTTTCGAATCGAAACTTAAACGCACATGTCGAAACGAAACACACCACAACGGCGACACAATATTCTGGCTCTGCTCAGCGAGCAGGGTGAGGTAAGTGTGGACGCGTTGGCCAAGCGTTTCGCCACCTCGGAAGTGACCATTCGCAAAGACCTCGCCGCCTTGGAAACCAACGGCTTGTTATTACGCCGCTACGGTGGTGCGGTGCCGGTGCCGCAAGAGTTGCTGGGTGAACCGGCACAACCCGTCTCTTCCTATAAAAAGGCCATTGCGCGTGCTGCTGTGGGGCGTATCCGCGAACATGCGCGCATTATCATCGACAGCGGCAGCACTACGGCGGCAATGATCCCCGAACTGGGGCGCCAGCCAGGCCTGGTGGTGATGACCAATTCGCTTAATGTGGCCCGTGCAATCTGCGACCTCGAACACGAGCCGGTGCTGCTGATGACCGGTGGCACCTGGGACCCGCATTCCGAATCGTTCCAGGGCCAGGTCGCGGAGCAGGTACTGCGCTCCTACGATTTCGACCAATTATTCATCGGTGCCGACGGCATCGACCTCGGCCGGGGTACCACTACCTTCAACGAGTTGCTTGGGCTGAGTCGGGTCATGGCCGAAGTCGCCCGTGAAGTGATCGTGATGGTCGAGTCGGACAAGGTGGGTCGCAAGATCCCTAACCTCGAGCTGCCCTGGGGCAGTGTGCACACCCTTATTACAGATGAACGCCTGCCAGCAGCAGCGCGCGAACAAATTCAAGCCCGCGGCATCAACCTGATCTGCGCCGCGATCAGCCAGGAGCAATAAAACATGTGTGGAATCGTTGGTGCTGTCGCCGAGCGTAATATCACAGCCATCCTGATCGAAGGCCTCAAGCGTCTTGAATACCGCGGTTACGACAGCGCCGGTTTGGCTGTACTCACCCAGAACGGTGAACTGCAGCGCCGCCGCCGCATCGGCAAGGTCAGCGAGCTGGAGGTTGCTGTTGCTGATGACCCATTGGCAGGCCAGCTGGGTATTGCCCACACTCGCTGGGCTACCCACGGCGCGCCGACTGAAGGCAACGCCCACCCGCACTTCTCGGGCAATGACGTGGCCGTGGTGCACAACGGCATCATCGAGAACCACGAGGAGCTGCGCGAAGAGCTGAAGGGCCTGGGCTATGTCTTCACTTCGCAGACCGATACCGAAGTCATCGTCCACCTGATCCACCACACCCTGAAGAGCATTCCAGACCTGACCGACGCCCTTAAGGCGGCGGTGAAGCGCCTGCACGGCGCTTACGGCCTCGCGCTGATCAGTGCCAAGCAGCCGGACCGCCTGGTGGCCGCACGCAGTGGTAGCCCGCTGGTTATCGGTCTGGGCCTTGGCGAGAACTTCCTGGCGTCCGACCAGCTGGCGCTGCGTCAGGTTACTGACCGCTTCATGTACCTGGAAGAAGGCGACATCGCTGAAATCCGCCGTGATCAGGTCTCTATCTGGGACCAGCAGGGCAACAAGGTCCAGCGCGAAACCGTGCAATATCACGAAGGTGCCGAGGCTGCCGACAAGGGCGCTTACCGCCACTTCATGCTCAAGGAAATTCACGAGCAGCCAAGCGTTGTTCAGCGCACGCTTGAAGGCCGCCTGGGCAAGGACAACGTGCTGGTCCAGGCCTTTGGCCCGCAAGCTGCCGACCTGTTTGCCAAGGTGCGCAACGTGCAGATCGTTGCCTGTGGCACCAGCTACCACGCCGGTATGGTTGCGCGTTACTGGCTGGAAAGCCTGGCCGGCATCCCATGCCAGGTAGAAGTGGCCAGCGAGTTCCGCTACCGCAAGGTGGTGGTGCAGGCGGACACGCTGTTCGTCTCCATCTCGCAGTCCGGCGAAACCGCCGATACCTTGGCCGCACTGCGCAACGCCAAGGAGTTGGGTTTCCTCGGCAGCCTGGCGATCTGCAACGTGGGTATCAGCTCGCTGGTCCGCGAGTCGGACTTGACCCTGCTGACCTTGGCCGGCCCTGAAATCGGCGTGGCTTCGACCAAAGCATTCACCACCCAGCTGGTTTCGCTGATGCTGCTGACCCTGGCCCTTGGTCAGGTGCGCGGTACGCTGGAAGCCGGTGTCGAAGCTGAGCTGGTTGAAGAGCTGCGTCGCCTGCCAACCCGCCTGGGCGAAGCCCTGGCCATGGACGCCACCGTCGAGAAAATTGCCGAGCTTTTCGCCGACAAGCACCATACCCTGTTCCTCGGCCGCGGTGCGCAGTACCCGGTGGCGATGGAAGGTGCTCTCAAGCTTAAAGAAATCTCCTACATCCACGCCGAAGCGTACCCTGCAGGCGAGTTGAAGCACGGCCCGCTGGCGTTGGTGGACAACGACATGCCGGTGGTTACCGTTGCACCCAACAACGAACTGCTGGAGAAGCTGAAGTCCAACCTGCAGGAAGTGCGTGCCCGTGGTGGCGAGCTGGTCGTGTTCGCCGACGAGCACGCTGGCATGACCAATGGCGAAGGCACCCACGTGATCAAGGTGCCGCACATTGCCGATGCCCTGGCGCCAATCCTGTACACCATTCCGCTGCAGTTGCTGTCTTATTACGTGGCCGTGCTAAAGGGGACCGACGTTGACCAGCCGCGTAATCTGGCCAAGTCGGTGACTGTCGAGTAACGGGTAGTCAGGTGTTGATCAACTTGGTTTCGTTGAATTAAAACAGTCGTCGAACAATTAAAACTGTCGCCGGTAGAGGGGAAGCGCTCGTTTCCCTTCATCGGACGGTTTCAACCGTCTCCCTCGCGTCCCGTCTCCCCCTTGGTCTGGCGTTCGCTTATGCCCCTTCCAATTCAGACTTATGAACCTTTTCTGTCATTACATGAGAAGGAATTTGCTGCTCTCCTGGGTTGATCCCAAGGCAGCAACCTTCGAAATCCTGGCCCCAAGCCATGTGATCAAGAGCTCCGAGTTCCGCATGCTCGCTGCTGAATTCGGGTGACCAGGGTGCTATGGCTTCAATCGGCTTGTTCACTGTCACACAATGCACGCCGCGTTCAATGTCATTAAAAGTGATTGGGATATTGCCTATTCAGGGAACGAATATCTTTCTGCGAATGTGCAGTATAGTAAACCGGTTGCTTCGTTCTGCCCTGAATGCGTTAGGGAGGAAACCGCCACTCCAGTGAGCGGATGATAATAAAAATGAGTGGAACCCCTGCCTGTGAAAATCCAGCCTCTTCCGCCGCTCAACAGTCTTCATGCGTTTGAGTCTGCGGCACGCCACTTGAGCTTTACCCTTGCCGCCAAGGAATTGAATGTTACCCAGGGTGCAATTAGCCGTCAGGTTCGCCTTCTTGAGGACTACCTGGGCAAGGCACTATTCACCCGTACCACCCGTAGCATGTCCCTGACCCCCACCGGCGCGCAGTATTACGAAACGGTGCGTGAATGCATGCTTCACCTGGCCCGCGCCACCGGCGATATACGCCAGTGGCAAGGCAACCAACAAGTCACCGTTGCCACCAGTACCGCCATGGCGTCGCTGTGGTTACTGCCCAAGGTGTCGGAATTCCAGAGTGCCCATGAAAACATCGACCTGCGGATCATCGCCCACGATCATGTGAAGGATTACGCCAGGCTCGACAGCGACCTGGCGCTTTACTACTGCAACCCACCGCCCAAGGACATGGCTGTCACGCCGCTGTTCTCGGAAGAAATCTTCCTGGTGTGCAGCCCGACCTATCTGGCCAGGCATCCGCAACTGAGCAGCATCGAAGGGTTGTCGTCGTGTACCTGGCTCTGGCTTGAAGACTCCCAGCGCGACTGGGTAGGTTGGCCCGAATGGTTCAAGCGCCTGGGATACGAGCCCATGACCCCCAAGCATCGCGTCAATATCAACAGCTACGGTATGCTGATCCAGTCGGCGATCAGTGGCCAGGGCGTGGCCCTGGCCTGGGGCAACCTGGTGGACGATGCGTTGAGCACCGGTGCGCTGGTCAAGCCCAACGATGTGGTACTCCAAACCGACGCCAAGTTCTGCCTGCTGGAGTCGTCCACCGAGCGTGGTCCTCGTGAAAGCGTGCGGCTGTTCCGGGACTGGTTGATGGCCCTGCCTTCGGTGCAGAAATAGCCTGCCCAAAACACAAGACCGACAGCTGATGGCTGTCGGTCTTGTGTCTTCCAGGGTGGCTTTAGGTTAGCTGGCTTTCTTCGCTGTCAGCCCCATATCAAGCCCCTCGCAGGCCAAGGGCCCAGCCACCGGCGTGATGCCTTGCGGGTGAATCCCAGGTATAGGCAGGCGCCCACCCGGCGGCGTATCAAGCAGGCCGTCAGCCATCTCCTGGCGCAAGCTGCGCATCAGGGTGTAACTAATCAGCAGGATGAACCCCGCAATCGGCAATCCCGCCGCAATGCTCGCCATCTGGATCGCCTTGAGCCCCCCCGCCATCAGCAGAGCCATGGCTATAGCACCTTCCAGGATGCACCAGAGCAGGCGGATACTCTGCGGCGGGTTGGCGCTGCCCATGGAGTTCAACGTACACAGCACCTGGGTGCCGGAGTCGGCCGAGGTGATGAAGTACGTCGCCAGCAGGATACAGACCAGCACGCTCAGCACCTTGCCCAACGTACCGGCGTCGATCTTGTGCAGCAGGGTGAACATGGCAGCGGTGGTTTCCTGCTTGGTCGCCAGCAATACCGTGCCACCTTCGAACTTGGCCTTGTCGCCCTGCAGCTCACCACTGGCAACCAGTTCTGCGTGCTGCTGACGATCGAGCTGCTCAGCCTTGAGCGCGGTACCACCGAACACCGACATCCAGATGATCGTCACCAGGGTGGGTACCAACAGCGCGCCGGCGATCAGTTCACGGATGCTGCGGCCTTTGGAAATTCGCGCAATGAACAGACCGACAAACGGGCCCCAGGTCATCCACCACGGCCAGTAGAACGCCGTCCACCAGTTCTGCCAGCCGCTGTCCTTCTGGGTATCGCTCCAAAAGCTCAGACCCACTACATGGCTGGCGTAGTCGCCGGTGCTCTCCAACATCAGGTTGATGATGTAGCGGGTTGGCCCCAGCAGCAGGATCAACACCACCAGCACCACCGACAACAGCATATTCCATTCCGAAAGGCGCTTCATGCCACGCGACACGCCGGCCATCACCGATACGGTAGTAACCAGGGTAATGAGCACGATCAGGGTGATCTGCACCCCCAGGCTGATGGGCAGGTCAAACACCTGGCTCAGCCCGGTGTTCATTTGCACCACGCCCAGGCCCAGCGACTGGGATACACCGAACGCGGTAATCACCACGGCAAGGATGTCCACCACATGTCCGATGGGCCCATAGATGCGCTCACCAATCAGCGGGTAAAGGATCGAGCGCATGCTCAGCGGCAAGCCCTTGCGATAGGCAAAGTAAGCAAGGCCCAGGCCAACGATGGTGAAAATAGCCCAGGGATGCAGGCCCCAGTGGAATAGGGTAATTCGCATAGCTGTGGTGGCGGCTTCGTCGGTGAGGCCGGTGGCGAACGGGTTGCCCGCGTAATGCCACATGGGTTCGGCAACCGACCAGAAGATCAGTCCGATGCCCATGCCGCCACTGAACAACATGGCGATCCAGGAGCCGAAGCTGAACTCGGGTTTGTCGTCGTCTCGCCCAAGCTTCATAGACCCAAACTTGCTGCACATCAGATAGATCAGTAGCCCCAGCACACCCGTGACGGAAATCAGGTAGAACCATTTGAAATTCTGCAGGATGAAGTCGGATGCACGTTGAAAAACCGCTGCTGCATGTTCGGCAAACAGGGCGCAAAACAGCACAAAGGCTACTACGGCCAGTAACGACCAGATCGTCACGGTGGGATTGAGGCCTTTGAGCAGGCCAGATTCGGCACGCATTGGTTATCCCCTATTGTTTTTGTTCAAGGGTTTGATGTCACGGTTTGGGTAGAGCCGCTGCCACAGGCAGGTGCCGGATCCCTGGCGGCGGTCTTCCCGCAGGCCCAAGGCGCGGTACGCTCTCTCGGGCCCTATCAAAATGGGAGAATTACCCGCTCTTCGACAAACCATTTCTAGTCATTAATTGATTACCAAAAGTCATTAATATGAAAAGTCCAGAGCCTGGCAGTTCATCAATGATTATCTACCACTACCGTCATCGACGAATAAATCATTAATGATAAAAACTGATAAATAGCGTTGAAATAAATCGTTTGTCGCGCCCTTCTTCTCTTGCTGAAACTGGCACCAGGCATCAAGGCATTGCCTGCCGTGCATCTAACAAGAGAAAACAAAAAATGACCGTATCGACTGACTCCCGCCTTATTCCCGTCCACGTCTTGGAAACCGTTCTGGCGCCTATCCATGAAGCTCATGGCCTGACCAACGAGTTCTACACCGACCAGCGCTATTTCGAACTCGAGCGCGACGAAGTGCTGGGGCGTAACTGGGCGTGTATAGGTTTTGCCAGCGACTTGCCGACCAACAGCTACGTCAAGCCGGTCGATTTCATGGGCCTGCCGCTGCTGATGATGCGCAACCGTGAAGGCCTGGTGCAGGTGTTTCACAACGTCTGCAGCCACCGCGGCGTGAAACTGGTTCAACAGGCGGGTGAAGTGCAGGGTGTGATCCGCTGCCCCTACCACTCCTGGACCTACGACCTGAACGGAGGTCTCAAAGGCACTCCGCACATTGGCGGGATCAACCAGCACAAAGACGAACGTTTCGCATGCGAGAAACACGGCCTGAAGGCGCTGCGCACCACGATCTGGATGGACATGGTGTTCATCAACCTGTCTGGCGAGGCACCGGCGCTTGAAGAGCAACTGCAGCCGTTGACCGAACGCTGGACTCAGTTCCTGGGCAATGACGGCATGAGTCTGCTGCGTCGTGAAGCGAACGGTGGTGCTATGAGCATCGAGGTCAACTGCAACTGGAAGCTAGCAGTCGAGAACTACTGTGAGGCCTATCACCTGCCGTGGGTGCACCCGAGCCTGAACAGCTACTCGCGCCTGGAAGACCACTACAACATCATGTTCGAGGAATTCGCTGGCCAAGGCAGCCACGCCTACAACCTCTCGGCCGTTGCCGGTACCCATTTGCCGATCTTCCCATCCTGGCCACAGGACCGCCTGCGCACTGCTGAGTACGTGGCGTTCTTCCCCAATGTGCTGCTGGGCATCCAGGCCGACCATGCGTTCGCCATGATGCTCGAGCCTGTGGCGCCGGGTAAAACCATCGAGCACCTGCGCCTGTTCTACGTGGGTGACGAAGCGCTCGACAGCCGTTACGACGCCTCGCGCAAAGCGGTAATGGAATCCTGGCGCGTAGTGTTCGCCGAAGACATCGCCTCGGTCGAAGGCATGCAGAAGGGCCGCTCCTCGCCTGGTTACAGCGGCGGTGCGTTCTCGCCGGAAATGGACCTGCCGACTCACTACTTCCACAAGTGGGCTGCCCGCCAGTTGCTTGACTGTGCTCAACGCGCCTGAGGTGATCATCATGCATCCGATAGCTCCGCACTGGCTGAACTTCATCGACGGCCAGTGGACCGACAGTGAGCAGTACCTGAGCATCCACAACCCTGGCACCACGGACCTTGTGGCGACCATCGCCCAAGCCAGTGTGGCCGACGCCGAATGCGCCCTGCAGGCGGCTCGGCGCTGTGCTGACAGCAACGCTCTGAACCGTGTGCGTCCTGCGCAGCGGGTGACCTGGTTGCTTGAGGTTGCCGCGCAGATTCGTGCGATCACCGACGAAGGGGCGTGGGTGCTTTGCCAGGAAAACGGCAAGAGCCTGCGTGATGCCCGTGACGAATTCATCGAGGCCGCGCGCTACTTCGAATACTACGCCGGCATGGCCGACAAGATCGAAGGGAAGTCGATTCCGCTGGGCGACGGCTACATAGATTTCACCGTCTACGACCCCTTGGGCGTGTCGCTGCAGATCGTGCCGTGGAATTTCCCGGTATCCATCTGCGCCCGCTCCCTGGCCCCTGCCTTGGCGGCCGGCAACGCGGTAGTGATCAAGTCGCCGGAACTGTCGCCACTGGGCCTGTGCGTGCTGATGCAGGCCATCGAGCGTGCCGGCCTGCCACAGGGGGCCGTCAATCTGATCTGCGGCCGTGGTCGTGAAGTGGGTGCCTACCTGGCCGGCCATCGCGATGTCGACCAGATCGTCTTCACAGGTTCCGTCGGCACCGGCCAGAGCATTCTGCGCAGTGCCGCCGAACACGCGATTCCCAGCGTCATGGAGCTGGGCGGGAAGTCGGCGGCCCTAGTGTTCCCGGATGCCGATCGTGAGCAACTGATCAGTAGCGTTAAAAGCGGCATCTTCTTCAATGCCGGCCAGGTGTGCTCTGCCATGTCGCGCTTGCTGGTACATCGCTCTATCTACGACGAGGTTGTAGCTGACGTGGTAGCGATGGCCGAGGGGCTGACCGTGGGCCTGGGCCAGGACAACCCTGACCACACCCCCGTGATTTCTGCTGCTCAGCTCGAAGGCATCGAGGCCTTGTGCCGACGTGCCCAGCAGCAAGGCGCGGTGGTCGCAACCGGCGGCGAGGCCATCAGCGGCCTGAGCGGGCATTACATGGCGCCAACCGTATTGCGCGATGTGACTGCGCAGATGGAGATAGCCCAGACTGAAGTCTTCGGCCCTGTGCTGGCAGTAATTCCCTTCGACAGCGAAGAGGAGGCCCTCGCCATTGCCAACGGCACCGTGTTCGGTCTGGTGGCCGGCGTATTCACCCAGGACCTCAATCGCGCCCTGCGCTGTGCCCGGCGACTGTGCACCGGCCAGGTGTTCGTCAACGAATGGTATGCCGGTGGCATCGAAACGCCGTTCGGCGGCGTCGGGCTCTCGGGCTTCGGACGGGAAAAAGGCCAGGAGGCGCTCTACAGCTACGTCAGGACCAAGAACCTGGCCGTGCGTATCAAGGGCGAGTGAGGAGGCAGCATGATGAAAACCTGGCTCTGCATCATCTGTGGTCTGATCTACGACGAAGCCAAAGGTTGGCCCGACGACGGCATTGCCCCCGGTACCCGCTGGGAGGACGTGCCCGAAGACTGGCTATGCCCTGAGTGCAAGGTCGGCAAAGCCGACTTTGAAATGATCGAACTCAGCACCCCGATCGCAGCAGTGGCTACCGCGCCGGTTATCCAGGCGCAACCACTGGTTACCGCTCGTCCCGCCCAACCGGTGGTCATCATCGGTAGCGGCCATGCCGGCTACGGCCTGGCACAGGCCCTGCGCAAGGCCGCCCCGCAGTTGGAGATTCGCGTACTGACCCAGGAGTCG
The DNA here is from genome assembly GCF_034044115.1 of Pseudomonas sp. BO3-4. Taxonomy (NCBI): domain Bacteria; kingdom Pseudomonadati; phylum Pseudomonadota; class Gammaproteobacteria; order Pseudomonadales; family Pseudomonadaceae; genus Pseudomonas; species Pseudomonas sp. BO3-4. Next base: position 6,247,286 of record NZ_CP139018.1, on the reverse strand, counting down.
GGCCATCTTTATTCCAAGCCCGCGCTATCCATCGCCCTGGCTCAGGGGCGCACCGCCGCAGCCCTGGCCACCGAAACGCCGCTGGCGATCGAACAGAGGCTTGGCATTCGTATCTATACCGGCTGCAAAGTCGAACGCATCGATGCCCAGGCGCAGCGCTTGTACACCAGCCTCGGCGAAATGGACTACGGTCAACTGGTGCTAGCCAGTGGTGCTTCTCCCGTGCGGTTGCCTATCGAGGGCCGCGCCGAGGCACTGCTCAGTGTCAACAACCTGCAGGATTACCAGGCGTTCCGCCAACGCCTTGATGGCGTGCGCAGAGTGGCCATTCTGGGCGACGGTTTGATCGGCTGCGAGTTTGCCAACGACCTTGCGAGCAATGGCTATCAGGTTCGGGTAATCGGCCTGGGTGCCTGGCCCATGGAACGCCTGCTGCCCGAGGCGGCAGGCCAGCACTTGCAGCAAGCGCTATCGGGGTTGGGGGTGCAATGGAGCCTGCGTACCACCTTGCAGTGCATCGAGCCGGACGGCGAAGGCTACCGACTGACCCTTGCCGACGGTCAGGTCGTCGGTGCAGACCTGGTGCTCAGTGCAGTGGGCTTGCGCCCCAACCTTGAGCTGGCGCTGGAAGCCGGCCTGGACTGTGGCCGCGGGATCAAGGTCGACGCACAACTACAGACCTCACAACCGGGCATCTATGCCTTGGGCGATTGCGTCGAGATCAACGGCCAGTTGCTGCCTTACCTCGCGCCGATCAACGAAGGCATTCGTGCCCTCGCCAAGACCTTGCTGGGCCAACCGACCGCCGCCCACTACCCATTGGCGCCCGTGACGGTGAAAACCCCGGTCGCCCCTCTGTGCCTGCTGACACCTCCCGGTGGTTGCGAGGGCCAATGGCGCTGCGATGCGACCAGCGATGGATTGAGCGCTGCGTTTCATGACCACGCAGGTGCCCTGCGCGGGTTCGTGCTGCTCGGCCGTCAGGCACAAATGCAACGAAATACCTGGCTGCAAAACTGCCAGGACACCCAACAAAATGTGGCCTGAGGCTGAACCATGAACAGTATCGTCAATCTGCCTCACGATGACCGCAATTGCGGCTGGTATGCCGCGCTGCCTGAACAGGCGCCGAGCAAGCGCCTAAGTGGCGAACATAACGCCGATTATGTGGTGATCGGTGCTGGCTTTGCTGGGCTTGCCGCCGCACGGCGCCTGGCCGAGCACCTGCCGCAGTCGCGCATTGTTTTGGTAGATGCCCAGCGAATCGCCTACGGCGCCTCCGGGCGCAACTCGGGTTTCGTCATCGACCTGCCGCACAAATTCGCCCTCGAACATCCCGATCCTCAGCATAAACAACGGCTCTTGGGCCTAAACCGCTCAGCCATCGATCAACTGCAAACATTGATCGGCCGTCACGGCATCGAATGCCAGTGGTCCCATGCGGGAAAATACCAGGGCGCGGTGGGAGAACGTGGCCAGGGTTATCTGGATCACTTTGAAAAACTGATGGCCGACCTGGGTGAGCCCTATCGCGTGGTCGGGCGTGACGAACTAGCCGGTGTACTCGGTAGCCGCTACTACAGCCGCGCCATCTACACCCCCGGTTGCTACCTGATGCAGCCTGCTGCCCTGGTACGTGGCCTGGGTAATTCGCTTCCCGGCAACGTCGAAGTGCTTGAAGAGTCGCCAATCCGCACACTCCAGAAAGACCCCTGCGGCACGTGGCTGGTGCGGGGCGACAACGGGCTGATCCGGAGCCCGCAGGTATTGCTGGGCACGAGCATCTTCACCCAGGAGTTCGGCTACTTGCGCAACCGACTCCTGCCGGTGATGACCTTCGCCAGTTGGACGCGACCACTGAGCGACGTCGAGATGGCGACGGTTGGTGCCCAGGCCGACTGGGGCCTCACCCCTGCCGACCACGCCGGTACCACCGTACGAATGACCCAGGACCGGCGCCTGATCATCCGCAATACCTACAAGCATGTCCCTCGCTACGGTCGCAGCGTAACCGATGCTACCCGCAACAAGATTCGCGATGACCATCGCAAGGCCTTCGAGGCGCGCTATCCGCAACTGGCCCAAGTGCCGTTTACCCATACCTGGGGTGGGGTCTATGCGATCTCACGCAACTTTACCAACTATTTCGGCCAACTCGATCAGGGTGTTTACGCCACCGCCTGCGACAACGGCGTGGGCGCGGCCTGGGGCACCATTTCCGGAACGCTCCTGGCAGACATGGCGGTGGGGGCGGACTCCCAGCAATTGAGTGACATCCGCGCAGTGACTGGCCTGCCCTCCCGTAACCCGCCTGAGCCGTTCTTGGGTATGGGGGTGCGGGCCCGGATCCGCTGGGCCGCGTTCAACAGTAGGAGCGAAGTATGACCCGCACACTCAGCGGAAAAGGCCCGGTGCGTCTAGTCGACCACCGGAACCTGGACTTTGTCCACCGGGGCGGGCCGCCTGGCGGCGCCTCGGTAGCGCGTGCTGTCAGTAATGAGGTGTCGCCCAACCTGGGTATCGGCTTTGCCCGCTGGGAAGGTGCTGAAGTGGCCTGGACGGTGCTCTATGACGAAGTGATTTTTGTCATTGAGGGCTGTTTTGAACTCCAGGCCAACGGCGAGGTGTACCGCGTGTCGCCAGGTCAGGTGCTGTGGATTCCCGAAGGCACGGAGCTGGTGTACGCAGGCCACGCGCTGTTCGGTTATGTGGTGTACCCGGGTGATTGGAAACAGCGCCACGGCCTTGCCTGACTACCGACCACCCTGGTCTGGGGAATCCAATTGTTCGCATTATCCAAACGGTTCGGCACGATTTATGTCGCTGCCTTGTTGATGCAGCTGGGTTCCAGCCTGCTGATGACCTACCTGGCCCTGCGCCTGAATGCTTCCGGTGTGGCGCAGGTATGGGGTGGTGCGCTTATGGCCGCCAACGCGCTGGGCATGGTGTTGGGAGCCCGCTCCGGTTATTGGCTGATTGGCCTGGTCGGCCATGCTCGGGCCTTTGTGGTGAGCGCCGGGGTGATTGTCACTGCGGTGCTCTCGCACCAGCTCAGTGATGGCTTACTGCTGTGGCTTGCCCTGCGATTTGTCGTTGGTGCTGCAATGATGGGCCAATTGATGGTCATCGAGAGCTGGCTCAACGATTGCGCACCGGTCAGCCGGCGAGGCGGCGCCATGTCGCTGTACATGGTGGCCAGCTATGTCGGCATGATGCTAGGGCAATTGATGCTCAGTCTGGGAGATGGGCTGCACACCTTGGCGTTGACGGGCGTGGCCATGGCTTTTGCCATTGGTTTGATCCCCGTGGCTCTGCACAACGGTACCCAGCCGAGCAACATCAACCAGGCCCGGATCAAACCCTTGCTGTACCTGCGTAGACTTCCTCAATCGTTGTTCACGATTCTTGCCTCGGGATTGCTGAACGGTTGCCTGTATGGGCTGACGCCGATCTTTGCTGCGCAACTGGGCTTTAGTCCGGCGCAGGTCGGGCAGTTCATGGCTGTCAGCATTGCTGCCGGGCTTCTAGCACAACTACCGCTGGGTAAACTGTCGGATCATATTTCCCGCATCACCTTGATCCGCGCTACCGCTGCATTGCTGTGCATAGCCTATTTGCCGCTGGCCTTCGGGCTGGCATCAGGGCAGCTGTGGATCATGTTGGCCGGGGCTGCCATCGGCTTCTTGCAGTTCTGTTTGTATCCGCTGGGCGTTGCCCATGCCAATGACAACCTAGAGCCGGAACTGCGTGTATCGCTGGCCGGAGTGCTGCTGATGACCTTTGGTATCGGCGCGACCATCGGCCCGCTGGTTGCAGGGGCGATGATGGAGCATGCCGGTCCACAAGCACTGTATCTGTTCGGCATTGGTGTAACGGCTATGGTTGTTTGCTTTATAAGGAATAAATCCGGCGTTGATGTGTCATTGGCAAGGTTGTCATGAAACGTCGGAGCCCAGGGATATGTCCGCCTCACTCCATTTGATGTCCGAACCAGTTAATTGAGCCCTGTTTTCGCTCTCTATGGTTAAGCGGTGAAGTGCCCCTGGCACTGCACCCTACCCATAACAAGAGCAAAAGCAGGGACCATAATGACTATGACGACGTCTGGGAAAGCCAGCGATCAGTTGGCTCAGGGATTCAAGCCTCGACATGTGACCATGTTGTCGATTGCCGGTGTGATCGGCGCGGATTTGTTCGTAGGGTCCGAACAGGCGATCGCTGCGGCAGGTCCGGCAGCAATCATTGCCTATGCGCTTGCTGGCGCTCTGGTGGTGCTGGTAATGCGAATGCTTGGCGAGATGGCAGTGTCACCGCCGAAAACCATTCGATCATCGGCGGCCTGGGCGAAGCGGTGGCGGGCCTGCTGCTGCGCAACGGGGTAACGCCGACATTCCGCCAGATCGCCTTGCCCGATGCCTTCCTCGATGCCGGCGCTCTGCCGACGCTGCATGACCGCTACGGTATCTCCACCGATGCAGTGAGCGCGCAGATCAAGGCTTGGCTGTGACTTGATACCTGAAGATAGAGCCGGCCGGAATTGAAGGCGGCTCTATCCCTGTATGCCCGCAAAGCGAATGCCGAAGGCAAGGGCATGGCCTGACGCAGCGAATGGGGCTCGTCAGATTTGCATGGCCATGCCATCCACATTCATCGCCGCCTGGCGCAGGGCCTCGGAGCGTGTCGGGTGAGGGTGGCAGGTGAGGGCGATATCTTCTGCCGAGGCCGAGAACTCCATAGCCACGCAGAACTCACCAATCATCTCGCTGACGCTTGGGCCCACCAGGTGCACACCCAGTACTTCATCGGTTTCGGCATCGGCGATGACCTTGGCGAAGCCTTCGGTCTCGTGGTTGATCTTGGCACGGCTGTTGGCGGTGAAGGGGAACTTGCCAACCTTGTAGGCACGCCCTTCGGCCTTGAGCTGCTCTTCAGTCTTGCCCACAGTGGCCATCTCCGGGCGGGTATAGATCACCCCAGGGATGAGGTTGTAGTTGACCTCGTGGGGCTTGCCGGCGATGCGTTCGATACAGGCCACCGCTTCGTCTTCGGCCTTGTGCGCCAGCATCGGGCCCGAAGTGACGTCGCCAATCACCCAGACACCCGGCACCGAGGTACGGTGGTGCTCGTTGCCGAGCATGCCGCGCTTGTCGGCTTCCAGGCCCACGCTTTCCAGGTTCAGCCCTTTGGTATAAGGGCGGCGGCCGATAGCCACCAGCACGTAGTCGGCTTGCAGCGATTCTGCGGTACCCCCGGCGGCAGGCTCCAGCGTCAGGCTGACGCCATCGGCACCTGCGGTAGCCTGAGTCACTTTACTGCCCAGCTTGAACACCATGCCTTGCTTGGCGAGCGCCTTCTGCAGGGTCTTGGCCGTTTCCGTGTCAGTGCCTGGGCAGATGCGGTCCAGGTATTCGATGACAGTGACCTGGCTACCCAGGCGGCGCCAGACCGAACCCAGCTCAAGACCGATCACGCCAGCACCGATGACGACCAGGTGCTTGGGCACTTGCGGCAGCGACAGCGCGCCGGTCGAGTCGATGATGCGCTGGTTGTCGACGGTCACACCTGGCAGAGGGGTGGGCTCAGAGCCGGTGGCAATGACGATGTCCTTGGCCTGCAACGCGGTTTCGCTACCATCTTCGGCCTTGACCACGACCTTGCCGATGCCATCCAGGCGGCCCCAGCCTTTGATCCACTCGACCTTGTTCTTGCGAAACAGGTATTCGATGCCCTTGGTCAGGCCTGTCACGCTCTCGTCCTTCTGTTTCATCATCTGGGCGAGGTTGAGGGTGGGCTTTACTTCGATACCGAGGTGGGCGAACTCGTCACCGCTGGCAGCTTCGTAAAGCTCCGAAGCATGCAGCAGCGCCTTGGATGGCATGCAGCCGACGTTCAGGCAGGTACCGCCCAAGGTCGAGCGGCCTTCCACGCAGGCAACGCTCAGGCCCAACTGGCCAGCACGGATGGCTGCGTTGTAGCCGCCAGGGCCACCGCCGATGATCACCACGTCATAGGATTTCATGGGTTCAACTCCAGGATGTAGAAGCGCGAGAGGGCACAAGGTTAAGCTGAGATGCAGTGATTGTATACAATCTGCTGTGTGGATAAGATCAGTTGGTTCTAGACCAAGGTCTTGCTTAGAGGAAACATCCTACAGATGAACTACTCTGATCCGGTGACGTTCGAAATATTAGGCGTCGTGGCCAATTACGGACAGGAGGGGTGTTTCATGCTTGCTCAACTTCCACCTGCATTGCAGAGCTTGCATCTGCCGCTGAGGCTGAAGCTGTGGGACGGTAACCAGTTTGATCTTGGGCCTAGTCCTCAGGTCACCATTCTGGTGAAGGAGCCGCAGCTGATCAGCCAGTTGACCCACCCAAGCATGGACCAGCTAGGCACCGCATTCGTCGAAGGCAAGCTGGAGCTGGAAGGCGATATTGGTGAGGCCATCCGTGTGTGCGACGAGCTGAGCGAAGCGCTGCTGGCGGATGAGGATGATACGCCGCCGCCCCGTTTGTCTCATGACAAGAGCACCGACGCCAAAGCCATCTCCTACCACTATGACGTGTCCAACGCGTTCTACCAGCTTTGGCTGGACCAGGACATGGCCTATTCTTGCGCCTACTTCCGTGAGCCGGACAATACGCTCGACCAGGCGCAGCAGGACAAGTTTGACCACCTGTGCCGCAAGCTGCGTCTGGATGCCGGTGACTACCTGCTCGATGTTGGCTGTGGCTGGGGCGGGCTGGCGCGGTTCGCTGCCCGTGAATATGGCGCCAAGGTGTTCGGCATTACCCTGAGCAATGAGCAATTGAAGCTCGGCCGCAAGCGTGTGCAAGCGGAAGGGCTTGCCGACAAGGTCGACCTGCAGATTCTCGATTACCGCGATCTACCCCAGGATGGTCGCTTCGACAAGGTTGTCAGCGTGGGTATGTTCGAGCATGTCGGGCATGCCAACCTGGCGCTGTACTGCCAGAAGCTGTTCGGGGCGGTGAGGGAAGGGGGGCTAGTGATGAACCACGGCATCACTGCCAAGCACGTCGATGGCCGACCGGTCGGGCGCGGGGCGGGTGAGTTCATCGATCGTTATGTATTCCCCCACGGCGAACTGCCGCACCTGTCGATGATCAGCGCCAGTATCTGTGAAGCCGGGCTGGAGGTGGTGGACGTGGAGAGCCTGCGCCTGCACTACGCTAAAACCTTGCACCACTGGAGCGAGAACCTGGAGAACCAATTGCACAAGGCGGCAGCGCTGGTGCCTGAGAAGACCCTGCGGATCTGGCGTTTGTACTTGGCCGGGTGCGCCTACGCCTTTCAGAAGGGCTGGATCAACCTGCACCAGATATTGGCCGTGAAGCCATACGCCGACGGGCATCATGACTTGCCTTGGACGCGGGAAGACCTGTACCGCTGAAATCGTAAGTGTCACAGCGCTGATATGGCTTTGCAGGAGTGGCCTTGTGTTGCGAAAGGGCCGCAATGCGGCCCCTGCATTTCATCTGTGCAGCCTATATTGCTGGGGCCGCGTTACGGCCCTTTCGCGGTAAAGGTCGCTCTCACAACGGGCGTGCTCACCTTAAAGAATCGGCGATATCAGCCGCGCAATCCGCATCCCCAACTGCTGTAGTCGATGGGTGTCTTGGGTGTCTTCTGCAGTAATTTCCCGCGCGTGTTCGAAGTCTTCGTGGAGCATGTGCTCGACCTGGTCGGCGAAGCCGCGATCGACTGTCAGCAGGGTAATCTCGAAGTTCAGACGGAACGAGCGGTTGTCCAGGTTGGCACTCCCAATCGCGCTGACGTCATCATCCACCAGCACCACCTTCTGATGCAGAAACCCGGGTTGGTAACGGAACATACGTACCCCCGCGCGCACCGCTTCGAAGGCAAACAGGCTGGAGGCGGCGTAGACGATGCGGTGGTCCGGCCGTGACGGGATGAGCACCCGCACATCGACTCCTCGTAGTACCGCCAGCCGCAAGGCGGCGAACACGGCCTCGTCAGGGATGAAGTAGGGGCTGGTGATCCACACCCTGCGGGTGGCCGAATGAATCGCCTCAAGGAAGAACAGCGAGCAGGTTTCTTGTGGGTCTGCCGGGCCGCTGGCCAAGGCCTGACACAGCACTCCGTTGTCCGGGTACGTATCGGGCAGGATCAGCGGCGGTAGCTGGCGCGTGGCCCAATACCAGTCCTCGGCGAACGACTCTTGCAGGCAGGCCAGTACCGGCCCGCTGATCTGTACGTGGGTGTCACGCCAGGGTGAAAGCTGTGGGTGTTCACCCAAATACTCGTCTCCCACGTTGTGACCGCCAATGAAGCCGAGCAAGCCATCCACCACCACAATCTTGCGATGGTTGCGGAAGTTCACCTGGAAGCGGTTGAACCAGCCGCGACGGGTGGCGAATGCATGGATCTGCACGCCGCCGTCACGCAGCATCTGGCTGTAGCTGGCCGGCAAGGCGTGGCTGCCGACACGGTCGTACAGCACGAACACCTGCACGCCTTCGGCGGCTTTGCGTAGCAAAAGTTGCTGCAGTGCCTTGCCGAGGGTGTCGTCATGAATGATGAAGAACTGCACCAATACCACATCGCGTGCTTTTTCGATGGCTGCGAAGATGGCATCGAAGGTGGCCTTGCCATTGATCAGCAGTTTTACCTGGTTATTTGCCAGGCATGGCATGCGACCCAGCTTGGGCATCGCTCGCAACGCGGCGTAGCTTTCGGACTCGCGGGCGGTAAGGGCTTCTTCAACCCAAGGTCGCCAGTTGAGGTTGGCCATGGCCACGTGCATTTCCTGGTTGGCCTGACGCCGAGCCTTGATGTAGGCGTAGAACGAGCGGGCGCCGAAGATCAGGTAGGGGATCAAGGTGAGGTAGGGGATGAAGAGCAAGGGCATCGCCCACGCAATGGCACCCTGAGCTGTCCGCACGGTGAACAGCGCATGCAGTGCGGCGACTATACCCAGCAGATGGATCAGGCCGAGTAGGTAACCAAAGAAGTAGGGGCTGTGGTAATCCATATGCATCCTGCTTGCCGAGTACACTTGAGGTAACAGAACACGTTCCCGGTCCGCCTGCAACCCGCAGGCGGATTTGGCGTCTAAGGCTCAGTCCGGCCCGTTTGACCGGTTTTTTCCAGGAGCGTTCGTCCATGAAGATTCGTCTGCCACTGTTGGCGTTGGCCCTAGGCATGAGCAGTCCGCTGGTGCAAGCCCAGATGCTGCAACCGGGGTTGTGGGAGCTGACCACCAGCAACATGCAGGTCGATGGCAAGCCGCTACCCGACATGGAATTCATGCTTGGCCAGTTGAAGAACCTGCCGCCAGAGCAGCGCGCAATGATGGAGGGGGTGTTGGCCAAACAAGGGGTCAGTGTAGGTGGCAAGGGTGTGCGTTCGTGCCTGACACCAGAACAGGTGGCAACGAATGACATTCCGCTGCAGGACCCGAAATCGGGCTGCACTCAGAAGATTACCGACCGTACCGGTAACGTGTGGAAATTCCAGTTCAGCTGCCCGAAGGCACAGGGTAGTGGCCAGGCTACATTTCTCAGTGATCGGGAATTCACCACCCAGGTCAGTGGCACGTTCAACGCATCGGGTGTGCAGCAGCAAGGCAGCATGAACACGCGTGCGGTGTGGCTAGGCAATGACTGCGGTACGGTCAAACCGCGCAGCTGAAATCCCATTGCCACTGGCGGGTGGCAACCGCGTCGTGGGCATGCAGCCTCTGTTGCCGTTCGAGCAGCCGACCATGGCCAGTTCCAGAAGTCGGTAGGGAAACGAATAGTTCCACGTGGAACATTTCGTTTTCAATCCTTGCCTCGACGCGGTTAAGGCATAGCTTTTCGGCCTGAGAACGGCTGATCAAGGCAGGCGTTTTCAGCTAGCGCTCGAAGCTGATGTGCAAATAGGCGGCAGTAGAGGCAAAGCCTTCAAAACAAAAGAAGGCATCAACGGCAGCCCTCGATCAAGCTGCAATCCAGCTTGAAGCGCTCCCCACTGGAACTCGATACGCGGTTCAAGGTGGTCCAGCCTACTCGGCGGCTGTAACCCACCCAGGCCTCACCATTGCTGGCCAGGCCGGTAAAAAAAGTCAACGTGCCATAGCGGCTGTTGGTTTGTGCCCATAGTCGGCGGCTGCTGAAGTCATAGCCGCGAAGGTAGAACGTGCTGCCTTCGGTGCGCACGCTGTAGTAGTTGCCTTTGCCGTCCTGGCAAGCGAGCAGCGTCGCGCTTCGCGTACAAAGGGCCAATGCACCGTTTTGCGGCATGGCCAACAGCGAGGCAGGCATGGTGAGCACCAGCAATGCCATGACGCGTGGCAGATTCATTTTTCATCCCCTGTGAGCACTCGTCCGTCGAGAACCACTTGGCGAAATTGTATTGTTACTTTATAACATTGTGCAATGCATCGTTTCGAATGCGTCTGCCTGAAGGGGTTCGCCATGTCCAATCGTCTTCCCGTCACCGTGCTGTCCGGCTTTTTGGGCGCCGGCAAGAGCACGCTGCTCAACCATGTGCTGCGCAACCGCGACAACCTGCGGGTGGCGGTAATCGTCAACGATATGAGTGAAATCAACATCGATGCCAGTGAGGTGCAGCGCAATGTCAGCCTCAACCGCGCTGAAGAGAAACTGGTCGAGATGAGCAACGGCTGCATTTGCTGCACGTTGCGCGAAGACCTGCTTGAGGAGGTTGCACGGCTGGCCGAAGAGGGACGTTTCGATTATTTATTGATCGAATCCACCGGTATCTCTGAGCCACTGCCAGTGGCTGAGACCTTCACTTTCCGTGACGAGCTGGGTCGCAGTCTGTCCGATATGGCGCGACTGGACACCATGGTCACCGTGGTCGATGGCTTGAACTTCCTGCGCGACTATCAAGCAGCAGAGAGCCTGGCCAGCCGTGGTGAAACGTTGGGCGAAGAAGACGAGCGGTCGATCAGTGATTTGCTGATCGAACAGGTCGAGTTCGCAGATGTACTGCTGCTGAGCAAGATCGACCTGATCAGCCAACATGAGCGCGAAGAACTCATCGCCATTTTGCGCAGCCTCAATGCCCGGGCGCAGATCGTACCCATGGTCATGGGCCAAGTGCCGCTGGCACGGATCCTCAACACCGGGCTGTTCGACTTCGATCAAGCGGCCCAGGCACCAGGCTGGTTGCAGGAGCTGCGCGGTGAACATGTACCAGAAACCGAAGAGTACGGTATCGCGGCCATGACCTGGCAGGCTCGACGCCCGCTTCATCCACAGCGCTTTTACGACTTTATCCACAAGGACTGGGAAAACGGAAGGCTGCTGCGTTCCAAAGGGTTTTTCTGGTTGGCCAGCAAATATCAGGAAGCTGGCAGCTGGTCGCAAGCGGGCGGCATGATGCGCCATGGTCTGGCTGGCCGCTGGTGGCGCTTCGTGCCACGCGAGCAGTGGCCACAGGATGTGGATAACACGAATGCGATCTTGAAACACTGGACCGCCGACACCGGTGACTGCCGGCAGGAGTTGGTGTTTATTGGGCAGAATATCGACGTCGAAAAATTATCCACAGCCCTGGATGCATGCCTGTTGACGGATCAAGAAATGGGCTTGGGTCACATGGGCTGGCTGCGTTTACCTGACCCATTTGGCCCATGGCATGAGGAAGCGGCAGCATGAACCTGGCTCACCGACCTGTGGATATCTTTCAGGTGTTTGGCGAGACGCCTCAAGTGCTGGCCGAAGTGCTGCAGGATGGCGTGAACCTGGCTGTCTGGCGGCGGCGCTTGCCGGCACAACTGGAGGACTTTGCCGCACTGGTGATCAGCCTTGGCCAGCCCTTGGCTGATCAGCGGGTGATTGATGTGAACGAGGAGCAGAAGCCGGTATTGCCAGATCTGCTGCGTGAAGCGGCGGATTTGCATGGGTATGAAGCTTTCGTTGCTGATGTGACGTGGTTGGTGGCGGCTTATACCTGTCTGGTTGGCGCACGACGGGTCGGTTTGCGCTTGCGCGTGTTGAACGCTCCGATGTGCCCACGCTTCCATGTGGATAACGTACCGTTGCGCTTGCTCACCACTTACGTCGGCCCAGGTAGTGAGTGGTTGCAAGAGCGGGATAGCTGTCGTGGAGAGTTACACACAGCTCAGCCACCTGTGGATAACATCCAACACCTGCAGGCCGCCGAGGTTGCGGTACTTAAAGGCGAAAAATGGCAGGGTAACGAAGGGGCAGGCCTGGTGCATCGGTCCCCTTCTACGCAGCGGGGGCGTTTGCTGCTCAGCCTTGACTGGCTGGCCTGACGGCGCATAGTGAGGCATCACCGCCGCCTGAAGCCACCCCATGCTGCAGAACATTCCCACCCATGTAATTGCCGGCCCGCTTGGTGCTGGCAAGACCACGCTGATCCGTCACTTGCTGGCTCAGCGCCCAGCCAACGAGCGCTGGGCGGTATTGATCAACGAGTTCGGCCTTGTCGGCCTGGATGCGGCCTTACTCAGCCGTGACGAAGACGGCATCGCCATCGGCGAGGTCGCAGGCGGCTGCCTGTGCTGCGTCAACGGCATGCCGTTCCAGGTGGGCCTGGGACGACTGCTGCGCAAATCGCGGCCTGACCGGCTGTTTATCGAACCTTCCGGCCTGGGCCATCCCTTGCAGCTGCTGGCTCAGCTGCAACAAGCGCCTTGGGTTGGAGTGCTGACAATTCAGCCACTCATCATGGTTGTGGATGCCCAGGCCATGGCTCGAAACGAGCCTCTTCCAGAGTCTCAACAGCAGGCTTTCAACGCCTCTGAAAGCGTGGTTTTCAATAAGTCAGAGGCTGTGGATGAAATACATAAGTTCTTGATAAGTAATAAATTTAAAGAAAAGAAGATCATGTGGACCGTGCAGGGGCAGTTGCCTTTGTCCGGCCTCCCGACGGTATCTCCACAGATTGTTGACAGCCCATTCTTGAAAAACAGGATTGTCGACAATCCTGGAATCGCTCCAGCAGCACTGTGGGCTGACCCGAGTCAACCGATTTGCCTTGCCCAGCAGGGGGAGGGTGGTTGGAGTATTGGCTGGCGGTGGCACCCTGGCCAACAGTTTTATCCACAGCGGCTAAAGGCTTTCTTGTGTGCTTGGCCATGGCGACGGGCCAAGGGAGTTATCCACAGCATGGAGGGCTGGTGGTCATTCAATGGGCTGAATGGGGATATGCCCGCTTGGCAGCCCAGCGACTGGCGGAAGGACACGCGTATCGAGCTGATTTTCGATCAGCCGCAACCGCAACCCGCATTGCAAGCCGGGTTGGATGAATGTCGCGTCAGTTGATCAGTTGCGCCAGCGGTTATGCTCCTGGCGCCATTGCTGCATCTCTATGACGTTGCCGGCGCGCGGTGGGGTCTTGATTTCGAACGGGTAGGGCGCCAGCTCGATCTGCACACTGTGGGCGCCGAACTGGGTCGCGGTGCCGGGGTGACGTTGCTCACCCGTGACGGTGAATTCGAAGGCATAGACGCGTGCCAGGCGCTTGCGGCCATTGGCATCCCGGACAAAGGCGATGCGCTTGAGCGCTACGGCATCGTCAAGCAACTCCAGGTCGAGTTTGGCGCAATGCTGTTTGACCCGTTCCAGGGCCTTTTCACGCAACCCATGGTTATGCCACAACCAGGCGCCTGCCGTGGCTACCAGCATCAGGACGAAGAGGTTCTCCAGGGTCAACATTTGCATATGCTCCAAACAGGTAGATCCAGCTTAACTGCGTTCCTGGCCTGTCGTACAGGTAGCAATCGAGTTCATACTGCGCTGCGCACAATCCTAGAAACAGCTTTGGAAACCTCCCGCATGAAACGTACCCCGCACCTGCTCGCCATTCAGTCCCACGTGGTGTTCGGCCACGCCGGCAACAGCGCCGCGGTATTCCCCATGCAGCGTATCGGGGTCAATGCCTGGCCACTCAATACCGTGCAGTTCTCCAATCACACACAGTATGGCCAGTGGGCGGGCGAAGTGCTTGCCCCAGCGCAAATTCCTGCGTTGGTGGAAGGCATTTCCAACATCGGCGAGCTGGGCCACTGCGATGCGGTGCTTTCCGGCTACCTGGGCAGTGCCGAACAAGGGCGAGCGATCCTGGCCGGCGTCGAGCGGATCAAGGCGGTAAACCCAAAAGCGTTATACCTGTGCGACCCGGTCATGGGGCACCCGGAAAAGGGCTGCATCGTGCCGCCCGAAGTCAGTGAGTTCCTGCTTGACGAGGCTGCAGCCACGGCGGACATCCTGTGCCCCAACCAGCTGGAGTTGGACAGCTTCTGTGGGCGCCGCGCCCAGTCGCTGGAGGATTGCGTGAACATGGCGCGCAGCCTGCTGCAGCGTGGGCCGCAGGTTGTACTGGTCAAGCACCTGGCGTACCCCGGGCGGGCCGAAGAACAGTTCGAAATGCTGCTGGTGACCGCCGAGCACAGCTGGCACTTGCGCCGCCCACTGCTGGCGTTTCCGCGTCAGCCGGTGGGGGTGGGTGACCTGACCTCAGGCTTGTTCCTGGCGCGTGTGCTGCTGGGCGACAGCTGGGTGCAGGCATTCGAATTCACGGCTGCGGCAGTGCATGAAGTGTTGCTGGAAACCCAGGCCTGCGCCAGCTACGAATTGCAGTTGGTACGGGCCCAGGACCGCATTGCGCACCCACGGGTGCGCTTCGAAGCGCAGTTACTGGCGCTTTAAATGGCGTCGGTTTTCAAGTCCTGATAGCGCTTTTCCAGTTCCTGGCGGATCTGCCGGCGCTGCTGGCCTTGCAGGAAGCGGCGCTTTTCTTCGCTGCTGTGCGGCTGGCGTGGCGGCACCGGCACCGGGCGGCGGTTGTCGTCGACCGCGACCATGGTGAAGAAGCAACTGTTGGAATGGCGCACCGAGCGCTCGCGAATGTTCTCGGTCACGACTTTGATGCCAACTTCCATCGAAGTGTTGCCGGTGTAGTTGACCGACGCCAGGAAGGTTACCAGTTCACCCACGTGCACGGGTTCACGGAAGATTACCTGGTCGACCGACAGTGTTACCACATAACTGCCGGCATAACGGCTGGCGCATGCATAAGCCACTTCGTCGAGGTACTTGAGCAGGGTGCCGCCATGTACGTTGCCAGAAAAGTTGGCCATGTCCGGGGTCATCAGGACGGTCATGCTCAGCTGGGCGTTTCCAGGTTCCATAGTGTGCTCACGGTGAGGTTGCGCTGAATCGGGCGAATGGAGGGCGTTATCTGCTGACACTGCTGTTCCCCTCTTTTGAATGTGCCTTGCTGATACGGGACGTTGGCTGGCGCATCATCGTCACGCTGATCATGCCATCAGCGGCGCTTTTCCAGCCGATCTGTTTCTGCATATTGCACTGGCTTTTTGCGGCGGGGTGCGATGTTAACCTGAGTACGCCCATGCAACGTGGGTGTTCCCGGATTCAATACAGTATGTACTTGCTGCTCGCTCAGGTTTGCCTCGGCAGAGGAGCGGTCTGCCCAGGCATTCACAAGACGAGAAAAGGAGTATCACGCCATGCATGCCATCAGCTTCATCCAGGACCTGGCAGTCATCATGCTGGTCGCTGGCGTGGTCACCATTCTTTTTCACCGTTTCAAGCAGCCGGTGGTGCTGGGCTACATTGTCGCCGGCTTCATCATTGGCCCGCACACTCCGCCGTTCGGCCTGATTCATGACGAAGACACCATCAAGACCCTCGCCGAACTGGGGGTGATCTTCCTGATGTTCTGCCTGGGGCTCGAGTTCAGCTTGCGCAAGCTGTTCAAGGTCGGTGCCACGGCGTTTATCGCAGCGTTCCTGGAAATCGTCCTGATGATCTGGATCGGTTTCGAGATTGGCCGCTGGTTTGGCTGGAGCACCATGGATTCACTGTTCCTGGGCGCCATCCTGGCCATTTCCTCCACCACCATCATCGTCAAAGCGCTCAACGACTTGAAGATGAAGAACGAGCGCTTTGCCCAGCTGATCTTCGGCGTACTGATCGTCGAGGACATTCTGGGTATCGGTATCATTGCCCTGCTGTCGGGCATCGCGGTCAGCGGCACGGTCAGCTCGGGCGAAGTGTTCTCCACTGTCGGCAAGCTGTCGCTGTTCATGATCGTCGCCTTGGTCATCGGTATTTTGCTGGTGCCGCGGTTACTGGCCTATGTCGCCAAGTTCGAAAGCAACGAAATGTTGCTGATCACTGTTCTGGGCCTGTGTTTCGGCTTCTGCCTGCTGGTTGTGAAGCTGGAGTACAGCATGGTGCTAGGCGCTTTCCTGATTGGCGCAATCATGGCCGAATCACGCCAGTTGCTGAAGATCGAACGTCTGATCGAGCCTGTACGCGACCTGTTCAGTGCCATCTTCTTCGTCGCCATCGGCCTGATGATCGACCCTCAGGTACTGATCGACTATGCCTGGCCTATCGTTGTCATCACTCTGGCGGTGGTGCTGGGCAAAATGCTGTCTTGCGGCATGGGGGCGTTCATTGCTGGCAATGACGGGCGTACGTCTTTGCGTGTGGGCATGGGGCTTTCGCAGATCGGCGAGTTCTCCTTCATCATTGCCGCGCTGGGCATGACCCTGCAGGTGACCAGCGACTTCCTTTACCCGGTGGCGGTGGCGGTATCGGCAATCACCACGTTGCTGACACCCTATCTGATCCGCGCGGCTGACCCGTTGTCGCAGAAACTGGGCAATGTGGTGCCCGCCCGCCTCGCACGCGTGTTGTCGTTGTATGGCGAGTGGTTACGCAACATCCAGCCGCAGGGCGAGAGTGCCATGCTGGCGGCGATGATCCGGCGTATCCTGTTGCAGGTCGGGGTGAACCTGGCGCTGGTGATCGCCATCTTCTTCAGTGGCGGCTACTTTGCAGGGCGTATCGGCAATTGGCTCAGTGAGTGGGTCAGCGATGTCAGCCAGCAGAAGGCCGTCATATGGGGGGCTGCTTTGTTGCTGTCACTGCCATTCCTGATCGCTGCGTACCGCAAGCTAAAGGCACTCTCGATGCTGCTGGCAGAGATGGGCGTGAAGCCGGAAATGGCCGGGCGACATACCCAGCGCGTGCGCCGTGTGATCGCCGAAGTGATCCCGCTGTTGTCGTTGCTGGTGATTTTCCTGCTGCTGTCGGCATTGTCCGCCAGCATTCTGCCCACCAGCGAATTGCTGCTGGTGATTGCCGTGGTAGCTGCGGTGGTGGTGGCGTTGTTGTGGCGCTGGTTTATCCGCGTGCACACGCGCATGCAGATCGCGTTGCTGGAGACGCTGGAGAACAGTCGCGAGAACTCGCACTGAGGGGGTTACGCCCTGGGCAAGGTATCTCGCCCGCCCGAGGAGATGGGGCTATGGCGATGTCGCCAGGCGCAAAAAGCCTGGCGATTTTAACGACCTTGAGGCGCTGAGACGTCATTGTTACTGACTCAGATCGCGAGCTTCTCTATAGGTGCTAGCGATCAGCTCTCCAGCCAAACATCTCGCGCCCAGTGCCACACCGATTCCCAACTGTCTTCGCCGACAATTTCCTCTTCGGCATCCCACAGCACCACGGTGCCGTCCTCTTCGACGCAATAGTAATTGTCGCCGTCCTGGCACAGCGGAATCAGGTCACGCGGTACGCCGGCATCCCAGGCGTTGGAGGCCACATCTGGCAGGTAGGTGTGCGACTGCGGATCAGTGACGGTAACAGGCTCAAGGGAGCCGTAAACCACATCACTTACGGTCAGCAGAAACTCTTTGAACACGAATGGAATATTGATGAACAGCTGTTCTTCGATCTCTACCAGCTGGTCTTCATCGGGAAGCTCCAGGGGCACTGGTACTGGCTCATTCGCTTCACGGAGTTGTTCGATCACTTCTTCCACGGTTCACTTCCTCTGACCTAGATGACAACGCTGCGCCTTATACCCTAGTAGCCCACTTTGGCAAAAGCAAAAACCCCGGGCAAGCCCGGGGTTCTCTGTTTAGCACGCAGCGATTAGCCGTTTTGACGGATACCGGCTACCAGCCAAGGCTGGTTCTCGCCTTGGGCGCGAACCATGTGCCAGCTTTCGCTGAACACTTCGCCCTGGTCGAAGCGCGAATTCTTCGACACGCCACGGAAGGTCAGGGTCGCGTCGGTGCGGTCGGCGCGGTCATCGACACCGTCCAGTTGCACTTCCAGGTTATCGATGTAGGTAGACTGGAAGCCATCACCCAGTTCAGCACGCTCACGCTTGAGGAACTCAAGCATTTGCGGGGTAACGAACTCGCTGATCTTGTCCATTTCATTGGCATCCCAGTGCTGCTGCAGCGACTGGAAGTGGTTACGGGCTGCCGCCAGGAAGCTCTGCTCGTTGAACCAGGCCGGGGCGTTGATCACCGGTGCGGCTGCGGCAGCAGGTGCGGCCGAACCACCGAAAATCGAAGGCTGGGCAGGCTGCGCGTGAGCCTCACGCTGCATCGGCGCATGGCCTGGCATGGCCATTTGTGGCTGCTGCTGGCGGCGGCGCGCGGCGATGAAGCGGAACACGAGGAAGGCGATGAGCGCCACGATCAGGAAGTCCATGATCTGGAAGCCTTCGAAACCGTCGCCCATGAACATGGAAGCCAGCAGGCCACCGGCGGCGAGGCCGGCCAGTGGGCCCAACCAGCGCGAAGCACCGCTGGCGGCAGCCGGTGCACGGCCAGGTGCGGTCGGCGCGGCAGCAGGCGTGGTTGGCGTAGCCTGGCGGGTCTGGTGGATAGGCGCGGAGCCCGAGCTCTTGCCGCCGCCGAAACGCTTGGCGCTGGCGTCCAGGCTCAGCGTCAGGCCGACGCAGAGCGCCAGTGCGATGCTAAGAAAACGTTGCATAAGTGGGATATCCCCTGTTGTGGATTGCACGCGCGTCATGGTGCACAGGTTCCCGGGCACATGACCAGCGACATAGTGTTTCGAGCTTTTGCCTGATGTTACAAAGTTGGCAGGCCCGACCCTTGTGGGCTTTAGACCGCCTCGAGCTTGGCATACCCCAGCATCAGCCATTTGCTACCTTCGGCAAAATTCACCTGCACCCGCGCCTGAGCGCCAGAACCCTCGAAGTTGAGGATTACGCCTTCGCCGAATACTGCATGCTGCACACGCTGGCCAAGGTTGAACGCGGTCTGCGGAATGCTGGCATTGGCGAACAGGTTGCTGTTGGTGGCCGTCTTGGCCCCGCCGAACGGGCGGCTGACGCTGTTGGACAGGCGTACTTCCTGAACCAGGCCTGCCGGAATTTCACGCACGAAACGCGACACCTTGTTGTAAGTCTCGCTGCCATAAAGGCGGCGTGTTTCGGCGTAGGTCATGACCAGCTGGCGCATGGCGCGGGTGATGCCTACATAGGCCAGGCGTCGTTCCTCTTCCAGGCGGCCGGGTTCTTCCAGGCTCATCTTGTGCGGGAACAAGCCTTCTTCCATGCCCACCAGGAACACATAGGGGAACTCCAGGCCTTTGGCGCTGTGCAGGGTCATCAGCTGGATGCTGTCTTCATGCTCGTCAGCCTGAGTATCGCCAGCTTCGAGTGAGGCGTGGCCAAGGAAGGCCGAGAGCGGAGACAGGTCGGCGTCTTCGTCGGTGGACTCGAAGTTGCGTGCCGCACTGACCAGTTCCTCAAGGTTTTCTACGCGTGCCTGGCCCTTTTCACCTTTTTCTTCCTGGTGATAGGTGATCAGGCCGGACTGTTCGATGGTGGTCTGGGTCATGGTATGCAGCGGCATGTCCACAACCTTGGCGGCCAGCCCCTCGATCAGCTCGATAAAGGCCCCCAGGGCACTGGCGGCGCGGCCCTTCAGGGCCTTGGCGGCGAGCAGCTGGCACATGGCCTCCCACATGGACAGCTGGCTGTGACGGGCGTGCTCGCGGATGGCTTCGACGGTTTTTTCGCCAATACCGCGCGGCGGCACGTTGATCACCCGCTCCAGAGCGGCATCGTTGCCACGCCCTTCGATCAGGCGCAGGTAAGCCATGGCATTCTTGATTTCGGCGCGCTCGAAGAAGCGCTGGCCGCCATAGATGCGGTAGGGGATGCGCTCGCGCAGCAGGGCCTCTTCCAGCACGCGCGACTGGGCGTTGGAGCGGTACAGGATGGCAATCTCGTTGCGCGCATTGCCCTGCTTGACCAGGCTCTCGATGGTTTCCACGACATAGCGCGCTTCGTCGTGCTCGTTGTAGGCCGCGTACAGGGTCAGTGGTTCGCCTTCGCCCATGTCGGTCCACAGTTCTTTGCCCAGGCGCCCGCTGTTGTTGGCGATCAGCGCGTTGGCCGCCTTGAGGATGCCGCCGGTGGAGCGGTAGTTCTGCTCCAGGCGGATCATTTCGGCGTCGGGGAAATCGGCGGTGTACTGGTGGATGTTTTCGATCTTGGCGCCGCGCCAGCCGTAGATCGACTGGTCGTCATCGCCTACCGCCATCAGGCTGTCGCCACCGCGTGCCAGCAGGCGCAACCAGGCGTACTGCACGGCGTTGGTATCCTGGAACTCGTCCACCAGCACGTGGCGGAAGCGTCGTTGATAGTGCTCCAGCAGGCCCGGATGGTCACGCCACAGGTCCAGGGCGCGAAGCAGCAGCTCGGAGAAATCGATGACACCGGCGCGCTCGCACGCCTGCTCGTAGGCCGTATAGACCTCGCGCATGGTCGCCAGGAACAGGTCGCCCCCCGCCTGGATATGCTGCGGGCGCAGGCCTTCGTCTTTCTGCCCATTGATGAACCACTGGGCCTGGCGTGCCGGCCACTTCTGCTCGTCCAGGCCCAACTCGCGCATGACCCGCTTGATCAGGCGCTGCTGGTCGTCGCTGTCGAGGATCTGGAAGTTCTGCACCAGCCGCGCTTCCTGCCAGTGGGCCCGCAACAGGCGATGGGCCAGGCCGTGGAAGGTGCCGACCCACATGCCTGCCGGGTTGATGCCCAACAGTTGCTCGATCCGCTGGCGCATTTCTGCTGCGGCCTTGTTGGTGAACGTCACCGACAGGATCGAGTGCGGTGATGCCTGCTCGACCTGGATCAGCCAGGCGATGCGGTGTACCAGCACGCGGGTTTTACCGGAACCGGCGCCGGCAAGCACCAGTTGACGCCCGAGCGTGGCCGCTACGGCCTGGCGTTGGGCATCGTTGAGGGAATTCAGCAGGAGAGAGAGGTCGTCTGTGCGCATCGGGCCATTCTAGGGCGATGCCGGGTAAGGGGCAAATATCTACTGTATGAATATTCACCTGGCGGCATCCCGCTCATCGGTCCGGGGCCAGGTCACGGCCTGCGCAAGCTGGCTGAGGCATCGTTAGTCGAAGGCCTTCACGTTATGGATTTCGCACCTTCGAAATTCATCTGCTGCTGTTTCAGATTAAAGGTCGCGCCATCGCGCAGGTCATTCAGCCATGCCAGTGCCTGCCATGCCTGGCGAGCAGGCTGTTGGCTTGCTCGGGCCCGAAACTGCCAGCCGGGTAGGGGCGGGGCGCCTGGAAGTGCTCTTCACAGCCCTTGATGATTGGATCTACCCAGGCCCAGGCTGCTTCCACTTCATCGCGGCGCATGAACAGCGTCGAATCACCTTCGAGCACATCCAGCAGCAGACGCTCGTAGGCTTCCCAGCGGCGAGTCTGGCTGAACACCTGGGCCAGATTAAGGTCCAGGTCCACGGGTTCCAGACGCATGCCTTTGCCTGGGCTCTTGGTCATCATGCGAAGGCTGATGCGTTCGTCCGGTTGCAGCTGTATCAGTAACTGGTTGACCTGGCCGCCGCTGAACAGTTCGTGAGGCACTGGCTTGAACTGGATGACGATCTGCGAAGCGCGCCGCGCCATGCGTTTGCCGGTGCGCAGATAGAAAGGCACGCCCGCCCAGCGCCAGTTGTCGATGTGCGCCTCGATGGCAACGAAAGTTTCGGTATCGCTGTCGTTGTCGACGTCCTTTTCAAAGTAGTAGGCCGGCACTTCCTGGCCGCCGATACGCCCGGCACCATACTGGCCACGTACCGTCTTGTCCTGCACATCCTGGCCGGTGATTGGCTTGAGGGCGCGCAGGATTTTCACCTTTTCGTCGCGTACCGCTTCTGCCTCGAATTGCGCGGGTGGCTCCATGGCCACCAGGCACAGCAGTTGCAGCAGGTGGTTCTGCAGCATGTCGCGAATAGCCCCGGCGCGATCGTAGTAGGCACCGCGGTTTTCTACGCCCAGTGTCTCGCAAACGCTGATCTGTACATGGTCGACCTGGTTGTTGCGCCACACCGGCTCCAGCAGGGCATTGGCAAAACGCAGGGCCATCAGGTTCTGCACGGTTTCCTTGCCCAGGTAGTGGTCGATGCGGAACACCTGTCTTTCTTCGAATACCGTGCCAATGGCTTCATTGATGGCAGTGGCGGATTCCAGGGAATGGCCGATCGGTTTTTCCAGCACGATGCGCGCTTCGGTGTCGGCCAGCCCGGCAATGCGCAGGTGGTTGGCAATTGGCACGAACAGGTTGGGGGCGGTGGCCAGGTAGAAGATGCGCGTCAGCCCGCCGGGTTCACCCAGGTAGCGTGCCAGGCGGCCAAAATCGGCGCTCTGTGAAGCATCCATCGGGAAGTAGTCGACCCGCGCGGAAAACCGCTGCCACACCTCTTCGTCGAAGTCGCTGCGGGCAATCTGTGCCCGACAATGGCGTTCGGCGAGCTTGAGATAGTCGATGCGTGGCAGGTTGCGTCTGGCCAGTGCGATGACCCGCACGGCAGGGTTCAGACGGGCCTCGCGAAACAGGTGGTAGAGCGCCGGAAGTAATTTGTGCAGGGCCAGATCACCGGTGCCGCCGAAGACCAGAATGTCGCAAGGAATAGTCAAACCACCACTCTCCACGTTCGTTTAACTGGGCGGGTTGGCGTCCATGTAGTATAACTACAAGAAAGCTACAACCCGGCACGCCGATCATAACCGAGTCCAGCCTGTGAATCTGTTGCAACATATCGCCCAATCGCGCCACCTGCTGCGCAAATCGGAACTGAAAGTGGCCGACCACGTGCTGCTCGACCCGGCTGCCGTCATGCACAGCTCCATGGCCGATTTGGCGCACAGCGTGGGTATCAGTGAGCCGACCATCGTGCGTTTCTGCCGGGCCATAGGCTGCTCGGGCTTCCAGGACCTGAAGCTGAAGCTGGCGCAAAGCCTGGCTGCCGGGGCCAGCTTTGGTCAGTTCGCTATCCACGAAGACGATTCGGTCGCCGACTACAGTCTGAAGATCTTCGACACCACCCTGCACACCCTGATGGAAGTGCGCGAGCACCTTGATCCGCAGGCACTGCAACAAGCCGTGAGCGCCATGGCCCAGGCGCAACGGGTAGAGTTTTATGGCTTTGGCGCGTCCGGTGCCGTTGCGGCCGATGCCCAGCACAAGTTCTTCCGCCTGCTGCTCAGCGCGGCAGCGTATTCCGACCCCCACATGCAAGCGATGTCGGCCGTTACCCTGAAACCGGGTGATGTGGCGGTGTGTATTTCCCAATCGGGCCGTTCCAAGGACCTGCTGATCACTGCCAACCTGGTCCGTGAGAGCGGCGCCAACCTGATTACCCTGTGCCCCAGCCAGACGCCGCTGGCCGAGCTATCGACGGTCAACCTGGCGATCGACGTACATGAAGACACCGAGATCTACACCCCACTGACCTCGCGTATTGCCCACCTGGTGGTGATCGACGTGCTGGCCATGGGCGTTGCCATGGCGCGCGGGCCTAGCCTGGTCAACCACCTGAAGAGCGTGAAACGCAGTCTGCGCAGCTTGCGTCTGTCGCCCAAGTCGATCAAGGCTACCGACGACTGAATTCAACCTGCACTGGCCTCTTCGCGGGCTTGCCCGCTCCCACAGGTACTGTGCTCCTCTATAAATCGGTGCAATTCCTGTGGGAGCGGGTAAGCCTGCGAAGAGGCCGGTACAGGCAGTGAAAATTCACGATTCTGTCACCATTCCACCGCCAAACGGTAAACCACCCAGGCCAGTCTGAAACTCCCGCATACTATCTGGGAGACAGGCAATGGCTCGTGACTTCGACGGTACGTACCAACCCAACGCCAAGGCTCGCAAGCAGCAGGAAAAAGATCAGCGTCGCATGGAATACCGCCGCGCGATCGAGAGCTATTGCGACCAACGTCAACTGCTCCGCGACCTGGCGGACTACCCCGAGCTGCAAGCACTCACGGTATGGCAGTCGTCGGCGGCAGTTTCCCCGAAAAACGTTCAACAAGCGCGCTGATCAATGCACGTTCACCGCGGATGAATGCAAGAAACGCCAAGGCCACCGGCGACTGCCGCTTGGCCTTGGCCTGCACCACGCACCAGCTACGGTACAGCGGTAGCTCCTCGACCGGTAATTCCTTCAGCATCCCGGTAGCCAGCTCCAGGTTGACTGCGTGACGGGTCAACAGGGCGATCCCCAGCCCGGCGATCACGCATTCGCGCTGGGCGTCGGCCGAGGCTACTTCAAGCGTTTGGGCGAAATGCACACGCTTATCCTTGAAGTACTCTTCGCAAGCCTTGCGTGTTCCCGAACCTTGCTCGCGGACCAGCAGCGTATGAGGCTCCAGGTCCTGCATGCGCAACTGGTCCAGCTTGCACAGTGGGTGCTGTGGCGGCGCAACCGCAACGATCGGGTTGTTGAGGAACGGCAGAAACTCCAGGCCCATGTCTTGCGGCACCATCGACATGATGATCAGGTCGTCGCGGTTATCGGAAAGGCGGCGGATGGCTTGGGCCCGGTTGACTACCGTCAGGGTCAGGTTGACTTCCGGGTGACGCTGCTTGAAGGCGGCGAACAGGTGTGGCACGAAGTACTTGGCACTGGACTCGATCGCCAGTTTCAACTGACCCTGCAGTGAGCCCTGCATGTCCGACAGCTGCATGTCCAGGCTCTCCAGGCGCCCGAAGATATCGTGGCTGGCGCGCTGCAGGGCCTCGGCCGCCTCGGTCAGGTAGAGCTTCTTGCCCACGTACTCGAACAATGGCTGGCCGATCAGCTCTTCAAGCTGACGGATCTGTAGACTAACGGCGGGTTGCGTCAGCGCCATCTCCTCCGCAGCACGGCTGTACGACCGCAAATCGCACACCTCATTGAAGATCTGGAGTTGACGCAATGTCATACGCATCAAGGACTTACGCATTTTAATCAGCTCTTCGGCAACACCTTGTTACCCAACTATAAGCTTTTGCTAATACAGCCTCTAACAAATATTGATTTTTGTTTATCGACCTACAGCGCTAGGGTGAATACGCGACTGGCCAGCATCGTCTGGTCACGCGCCGACCGGTAGAACCGGCTCGACTGTTCCTACGGCTTTGGGAAGACTCCAGTGATAAAAAAAATCCTGATCGCCAACCGAGGTGAAATCGCAGTTCGGATCGTGCGTGCTTGCGCCGAGATGGGCATTCGCTCGGTAGCGATCTTTTCCGACGCCGACCGGCATGCCTTGCACGTCAAGCGCGCTGACGAAGCACACAGCATCGGTGCCGAGCCGCTGGCCGGTTACCTGAACCCGCGCAAGCTGGTGAACCTGGCTGTGGAAACCGGCTGTGATGCCCTGCACCCGGGCTATGGTTTCCTTTCGGAAAACGCTGAACTGGCAGAAATTTGCGCCGAGCGCGGGATCAAGTTCATTGGCCCGGCCGCCGACGTGATTCGCCGTATGGGCGACAAGACCGAAGCGCGCCGCACCATGATCGCCGCCGGTGTGCCGGTAACCCCGGGCACCGAAGGCAACGTTGCCGATATTCATGAAGCCCTGAGCGAAGGTGATCGCATCGGTTATCCGGTGATGCTCAAGGCTACCTCCGGTGGTGGCGGCCGTGGTATTCGCCGTTGCAATAGCCGCGAAGAACTGGAACAGAACTTCCCGCGGGTCATTTCCGAGGCGACCAAGGCATTCGGTTCTGCCGAAGTGTTCCTGGAGAAATGCATCGTCAACCCGAAGCACATCGAGGCGCAAATTCTCGGTGACAGCTTCGGTAACGTAGTGCACCTGTTCGAGCGCGACTGCTCTATCCAGCGTCGTAACCAGAAGCTCATCGAAATTGCCCCGAGCCCACAGCTCACTCCTGAGCAGCGCGCCTACATCGGCGACCTGGCGGTGCGTGCGGCCAAAGCGGTGAATTACGAGAACGCCGGTACCGTGGAGTTCCTGCTCGCCGATGGCGAAGTGTACTTCATGGAAATGAACACCCGGGTGCAGGTGGAACACACCATTACCGAGGAAATCACCGGTATCGACATCGTGCGTGAGCAGATCCGCATCGCCTCGGGGCTGCCACTGTCGGTCAAGCAGGAAGACATTCAGCACCGCGGCTATGCCTTGCAGTTCCGTATCAATGCTGAAGATCCGAAAAACAACTTCCTGCCCAGCTTCGGCAAGATCACCCGTTACTACGCCCCCGGCGGCCCGGGCGTGCGCACCGACACGGCGATCTACACCGGCTATACCATTCCACCGTTCTACGACTCCATGTGCCTGAAACTGGTGGTGTGGGCGTTGACCTGGGAAGAAGCCATGGACCGCGGCCTGCGGGCCCTGGACGACATGCGCGTGCAAGGGGTGAAGACCACCGCCGCGTACTACCAGGAAATCCTGCGCAATCCGGAATTCCGTAGCGGCCAGTTCAATACCAGCTTTGTCGAAAGCCACCCTGAATTGACCAACTACTCGATCAAGCGCAAACCCGAAGAGCTGGCCTTGGCCATCGCCGCCGCCATCGCCGCCCACGCAGGCCTGTGAGGAACCCTATAATGTCCAAGAAAATTCACGTAACCGACACGATCCTGCGCGACGCTCACCAGTCCCTGCTGGCTACCCGCATGCGTACCGAAGACATGCTGCCGATCTGCGACAAGCTCGACAAGGTTGGCTACTGGTCGCTGGAAGTCTGGGGTGGTGCCACCTTCGACGCCTGCGTGCGCTTCCTCAAGGAAGACCCGTGGGAGCGCCTGCGCAAGCTGCGCGCAGCGCTGCCAAACACCCGCTTGCAAATGCTGCTGCGCGGCCAGAACCTGTTGGGCTACCGCCACTACAGCGACGACGTGGTCAAGGCCTTCGTCGCCAAGGCGGCGGTCAACGGCATCGATGTGTTCCGCATTTTCGACGCCATGAACGACGTGCGTAACCTGCGCGTGGCCATCGAAGCGGTCAAGGCCGCCGGTAAGCACGCCCAGGGCACTATCGCTTACACCACAAGCCCGGTACACACCATCGAAGCCTTCGTGAACCAGGCCAAGCAGATGGAAGCCATGGGTTGCGACTCGGTGGCGATCAAGGACATGGCTGGCCTGTTGACCCCGTTCGCCACTGGCGAGCTGGTCAAGGCGCTGAAGGCTGAACAGTCGCTGCCGGTGTTCATCCACTCTCACGATACCGCCGGCCTGGCTGCCATGTGCCAGCTCAAAGCTGTGGAAAATGGCGCGGACCACATCGATACCGCCATCTCCAGCTTCGCCTGGGGCACCAGCCATCCGGGTACCGAGTCGATGGTTGCTGCGCTCAAGGGCAGCGAGTTCGACACCGGCCTGGACCTGGAGCTTCTGCAGGAGATCGGCTTGTACTTCTACGCCGTGCGCAAGAAGTACCACCAGTTCGAAAGCGAGTTCACCGCGGTGGACACCCGGGTGCAGGTGAACCAGGTACCGGGCGGCATGATTTCCAACCTGGCCAACCAGCTCAAGGAGCAGGGCGCCCTCAACCGCATGAACGAAGTGCTGGCCGAAATCCCGCGTGTGCGTGAAGACCTCGGCTTCCCGCCGCTGGTCACCCCGACCTCGCAGATCGTCGGCACCCAGGCCTTCTTCAACGTGCTGGCGGGTGAGCGCTACAAGACCATCACCAATGAGGTGAAGCTGTACCTGCAAGGTGGCTATGGCAAGGCCCCGGGTGTGGTCAACGAGCAACTGCGTCGCCAGGCTATCGGCAGCGAAGAAGTGATCGATGTGCGCCCGGCTGACCTGCTGAAGCCGGAAATGGCCAAGTTGCGTAGCGACATCGGTGCCCTGGCCCGTTGCGAAGAAGACGTGCTGACCTTTGCCATGTTCCCGGACATTGGCCGCAAGTTCCTCGAAGAACGCGAAGCTGGCACCTTGACGCCTGAAGTTCTGCTGCCGATTCCGGAAGCCGGTGCCGTGGCTGCCCCAGGCGGTGAAGGCGTGCCGACCGAGTTCGTCATCGACGTACACGGCGAAACCTACCGCGTCGACATCACCGGTGTGGGCGTGAAGGCCGAAGGCAAGCGTCACTTCTATCTGTCGATCGACGGCATGCCGGAGGAAGTGGTCTTCGAGCCACTCAACGAGTTCGTCAGCGGTGGCGGCAGCAAGCGCAAGCAGGCTACTGACCCTGGCCACGTAAGCACCACCATGCCGGGGAACATCGTTGATGTGCTGGTCAAGGAAGGTGACATGGTCAAGGCCGGCCAGGCGGTCTTGATCACCGAAGCCATGAAGATGGAAACCGAAGTGCAGGCGGCCATCGCAGGCAAGGTCGTGGCCATCCATGTGGCCAAGGGTGATCGCGTGACGCCAGGTGAGATCCTGATCGAGATCGAGGGCTGATTTAAGCCCTCATCTACAACTGGTTAACCTCTGGGGGGCGGATGCTCCCCTTTTTTTGTGCCGGAATCACTAGCCTCTGCGCGGGTAGACCCGCACCTCACAACGCGCATCCCTGTAGGGGCGGTTCACCTGCGAAGAGGCCAGCTAATTCAGCACACCGTTCAACCTCTGCGGCACACCTCAAGGCTTTCCACCTGGCCACCCGGCTGCTGGTTCTCTTCACTCAACCACCGCTCAAACCCGGCAGCCACCGCCGGCCATTCATCATCGGTAATCGAATACCACGCCGTATCGCGGTTATGGTCTTTCACCACCAAGTGCTTGCGGAACACCCCTTCGTAGACGAAGCCGAATCGCTCTGCCGCACGTTTGGAACGGGCATTGGCGTTATTGCACTTCCACTCCAGCCGTCGATTACCCAGCGCGAAGCCCAGCTTGCCCAGCAGGTACACCGCCTCGGTACCCTTGGGCGTACGCTGCATGGCGGCGCCGAAGGCAATGTGGCCGATCTCGATCCGGCCGTGGTCAGGCACGATCGACATCAGGCTGAGGATGCCTTGGGCCTGGCCGCTGGCGCGGTCGATGACGGTGTAGAAAAGCGGGTCGCGGCCAGCAGCGTTGCCTTCCAGCCAGCGGTCAAAGGCGGCACGTTCGGCGAACGGGCCGTACGGCAGGTAGTCCCACAGCACCGGATCGGAGGCCGGACCCTGCAGCACTTCCCAGAGGTCTTCGCCATGGCGCCCTGGATCGAGCTTCTCCAGGCGGATGAAGCGGCCTTCAATGGGCTCGGCCTTGGGGGTTGCGGCGGGTTTCCAGTTCAATGCGTCTGTCATGTTCGGCCTACAAGCCTTTGCGGAATTGGATGAAGCCCGAGCGCTCGGCAACCTGCTGGTACAGGCTGATGGCGGTGGCGTTGGTTTCGTGGGTCAGCCAGTGCACCTTGATGCAGTTGTCGGCTTTGGCAGTGGTGTAGACGTGCTCGATCAACTGTCGACCAATGCCCAGGCCACGTTGCGTGCTGTCCACATACAGGTCCTGCAGGTAGCAGGAATTCTCGATGCTCCAGTTGGAACGATGGTAGATGAAGTTGACCATCCCCACCGCCTTGCCGTCGACCCAGGCCAGTGCCGAATGGGTTGGCTCGCTGGGGTCGAGCAGGCGTTGCCAAGTGCTCAGGCTGACGGCATCGGCCAGCTCGGTCTCGTAGAAGTGCAAGTAGGCCTGCCACAGGGCGTGCCAGGCCGCGTGATCTTGGGCAGTGACAGGGCGTAGGGTAAGGTTGGGCATGGGCTATTCCTTCAGAGTTGGCGCATGTGCGCCGCGAGTTGATTGTCCAGTTGATCGGGGCTGGCGCTCAGGCCTTCGCGCACACCAGCGATGTCTTGCCCGGAGCGGTTCTGGCTGAGCTTGCGTGCACCTTGCAGGCGCGCGATGGGCAGACGGATACCAACGATGGCGCGGAGCATGCCCTCGATGTAGTCGGCAGGGGCATCGGTGACTTTCCAGGGTTCGCTGCGACCCTGTTCGTGGCGGTCGGTCAGGCGGCTTACGATAGCCAGTAGCGGCTCGGCCTCATGGATAACTTCGGCCGTGCCATAAGCGTGCACCGCCAGGTAGTTCCAGGTCGGCACCACCTTGGGGTTTTCGGCCTTGCTTGGGTAATAGCCGGGGCTGACATAGGCATCGGCGCCGGGGAATACCAGCAGTGCTTCGCCGCCGTGCTGCAGGTCTTGCCATTGGCGGTTGGCCCGGGCCAGGTGGGCATACACAGTGCCAAAATCGCCCTCGGCGGTATCGACCAGCACCGGCAGGTGCGTGGCCAGAAGGCCCTGTTCGCCCTGGCTGACCAGAACGGCCAGGCGGGTGTCTAGCATGTGCTGGTGCAACCGAGTGAGGTCGTGTTCCTGATGCGACTTACTGTTGTACATGGCGGGATCCTTGTCGAATGGCTCCATCCTAGGCAGGCTATTGGTTCTGGGTAAGATCCATTAATGCCTGTTTTCATAGGTCCAATATCATGCGCGAGTCGCCCCCCATACTGCCTTTCGACCCTGCCGGGATCGCGCTCGACCGCAGTCGCGGGCTTAGCCAGCAGCTATATCAGGCGTTGCGAGCGCGGGTGCTGGATGGGCGCCTGAGCAGTGGTACTCGTCTGCCGGCTACGCGCGACCTGGCTGCCATGTTGGCGCTTTCACGCAACAGCGTGGTGCGCGCGTACGATCAACTGTATGCCGAGGGCTTCATCGAAAGCCGGGTCGGTGATGGCACCTACGTTAGCCGGCTGCCAAAACTGTCCACACAAGTATCCACAGGGTTATCCCTGGGCTTATCAACAGGTTTATCCACATTTCGTGAAGAAAATACTGAGGATTTATCCAGCGGGAGGCTTTTAGGCGCACCTCTGCAGCGCCTGAAAAATAACCATTTGCCATCGCCCAGAAGCGGTGCGCCGCGTGCTTTTCGCGTTGGCATTCCGGCGTTTGACCTGTTCCCGTTTGACGTCTGGGCCAAGCTACAGGCGGGTTTCTGGCGCAACCCGTCCCCTGCGCAACTGGGTTATGGTGACCCCGCTGGCGAGCCGGCTTTGCGCGAACTGATAGCGGCCTATCTACGCCGCTCGCGGGGGCTGAGCTGTACGGCTGAACAAATTGTGATCACAAGCGGTGCGCAGCAGGCCATCAGCCTTTGTGCACAGTTGCTGCTGCAACCGGGCGACGGTGTGGCTGTGGAAAACCCAGGCTATCGGGCGGCCGCTCATGCTTTTACGCTCGCGGGCGGTCGGGTGTGTGGCGTGCCTGTGGATGAAGACGGGCTGGACTGCAGCCGGCTGGAACAATTGACGGATTGCCGACTGACCTATGTCACGCCTGCGCACCAATACCCGACCGGGGTGACCATGAGCCTTGCACGTCGCCTGGCATTGCTGGCCTGGGCTGAACGCAGTGACGGCTGGATCATCGAGGACGACTACGACGGCGAGTATCGCTACAGCGGTGCACCGCTGGCCCCGCTGGCAGCGCTCGACCGGCACGGGCGGGTGCTGTATGTCGGTACCTTCGGCAAGATCGCCTTCCCGGCGTTACGCCTGGGCTACCTGGTGCTTCCGTCGAAGCTGGTGCAGGCTTTCAGCCAAGGCAAAGCGTTGGCGGTGCGGCATTCGGAGGTCAGCAGCCAGTGCGTGATGGCCGAGTTCATGGCCCGTGGCCATTTTCAGCGGCATATCCGCCGTATGCGCAAGGCGGCATTGAAGCGGCGCGATGTGCTCAAGGCCGGTTGGCCTGTGGATATTCCGGGGTTGGGCGCAATGCCGGAAGTGGCGGCTGGGCTGCATGTGAAGGTCGATGTGGATAACTTTGCTCGGGAGCAGGAGTTGGTGGCCAAGGCTGAGGCGGTGGGGGTGGAAGTGACACCACTGAGCAATTTCTGGTTGGCGGACTGCGAGGTGCCTGTGGATAAGCGGGCAGGGCTGGTGCTGGGCTTTGCGGCAGTGCCGGAGGGCGAGATTGCCGAGGCCTTGATGAAACTACGCAAAGTCTGGAAAAAATGAGTGGGGCTGCAAAGCAGCCCCCGGTTCAACATCAGGTACCGGACTTTATCCGCGTCCAGGCGCGGGTCCTGGCTCGTTCGGCATCTCGCGTCAAAGGCTTGAGGGTATACAGCTTGGCCATCGCCTCTGCTGTCGGATACAGGTTGGGGTTGTTGCGAATCGTCGGATTCACCTTGTCGGTCGCATCCTTGTTCGGGTTCGGATACCCCACGAAGTCGCTGATCGGCGCAATCACCTCTGGCCGCAGCAGGTAATTGATGAACGTATGCGCATCCTCCGGGTTTGCTGCGCCCTTTGGAATCGCCAGCATGTCGAACCAGATCGGCGCGCCTTCCTTGGGCAGGCGCATGTCCACCACCACGCCGTTGTTCGCCTCACGGGCGCGGTTGGCTGCCTGCGAGAAGCTGCCGCTGTAGCCCACTGCCACACAGATGTCGCCATTGGCGATGTCTGCCATGTACTTCGAGGAGTGGAAGTAGGTGATATGCGGACGAATCTTCAGCATCAGCTCCTCGGCCTTCTTGTAGTCAGCCGGTTTGTCGCTGTTCGGCGGCAAGCCCAAGTACTGCAGGGCCAGCGGTAGAATCTCCGACGGCGAGTCGAGCAGGGCCACGCCGCACTGCTTGAGCTTGGCGATGTTCTCTTCCTTGAAGATCAGGTCCCAGCTGTCCACCGGCGCGTTGTCGCCGAGTGCAGCCTTGACCTTGGCCGGGTTGAAGCCGATCAGCACGGTGCCGTACATATACGGCACGGCAAACTTGTTGCCCGGGTCGTTAGCTTCGATCAGCTTCATCAGTGCCGGGTCCAGGTGTTGCCAGTTCGACAGCTTGCTGCGATCCAGCGGCTGGAACACCCCGGCTTCGATCTGCTTGGCGAGGAACACGTTGGACGGTACTACCACGTCATAGCCGGAGTTGCCGGTTAGCAGCTTGGCTTCCAATGCCTCATTGGTGTCGAAGATGTCGTACACCAGCTTCACGCCGCTGTCCTTCTGGAAGGCAGTCAAGGTCTGCGGGGTGATGTAATCGAACCAGTTATATACACGCAGGGTTCGCTGCTCGGCTTGCGCATTCAGGGCGCCCGCGAACAGGGTGGCAGCGATGAACGGGGCGAGCAGACGTTTGAGTCGGAC
This sequence comes from Pseudomonas sp. BO3-4, assembly GCF_034044115.1. Taxonomy (NCBI): domain Bacteria; kingdom Pseudomonadati; phylum Pseudomonadota; class Gammaproteobacteria; order Pseudomonadales; family Pseudomonadaceae; genus Pseudomonas; species Pseudomonas sp. BO3-4. The sequence continues at coordinate 6,214,118 of NZ_CP139018.1, read as the reverse complement.
CATTATCGGGCTCCTGGCTGGGCGCGCTGGAAGCCTTCCAGCACATTGACCGCGTTGATGCCGATTTCCTCCACAGCGTAGCCGCCTTCCATCACGAACAGGGTCGGCTTGCCGAGTTGGCCGATGCGCTTGCCCATTTCCAGGTAGTCCGGGCTGTCCAGCTTGAACTGCGAGATGGGGTCGTCCTTGAAGGTGTCCACACCCAGTGAGATGACCAGCACGTCGGCGTCATAGCTGGCGATGCGCTTGCAGGCATCCTCCAGGGCTGCGCTCCAGGCGGCCCAGTCGCTACCGGCCGGCAAGGGGTAGTTGATGTTGTAGCCCTGGCCTGCGCCTTCGCCTGTTTCATCGGCATAGCCGAGGAAGAACGGGAATTCGTCCTGCGGGTCGCCGTGGATCGAGGCGAAGAACACGTCATCGCGGCTGTAGAAGATGTCCTGGGTACCGTTGCCGTGGTGGTAGTCGACGTCAAGGATGGCGACCTTGCGTCGGCCTTGGTCGAGGAAGGCCTGGGCAGCGATGGCGGCGTTATTCAGATAGCAGTAGCCGCCCATCACTTCGCCGGCAGCGTGGTGCCCTGGCGGACGGCAAAGGGCGAACGCCGCATGGGCGCCTTGCTGAATCGCTGCCTGGGCGGTCAGGGCAACTTGTGCAGCACTATAGGCCGCCTGCCAGGTACCCGCGGTGATGGGGGCGCCGGCATCGAAGCTGTAGTAACCCAGTTCGCCATGCAGGCCGGTCGGCTTGACCTGGCGCAGTGTGCGGGCTGGCCAGGTGAAGGGCAGCAGGTCACCCTCTTGGCCCAGTGCAGCCCAGCGCGCCCAGGCGCCTTCGAAGAAATCCAGGTAATCGGCGCTGTGGACGCGCAACAGCGGCGCACGGCCGAAGTCGGTCGGGCCCTGGATGTCGCCGAGGTTGCGTTTTTTCACTTGGTCGAGCACATGGTCGGCGCGCGAAGGCATTTCGAAACAGGGCATCAGCTTGCCATCGATCAGCTCGCAGCGGCCGTGGTGCAGGCGGTGGTCATCGGAATAGATCGTCAGCATTGTTGTTCTCCGGTGGGACTGGCGTGGGTCCATTGTCATGGGCTGATCAGCAGGGGAGAACGACGCAAACGGCCAAAAGGGGATCGATATGGCCAAGGTCTTTGGCCAGATGGGTGGTGACCTATCCCAGCCTCGTCGCGGGTAAGGCAGCGGCGGCAACGGTGAACGGCCTTTGGACATTGGCCGGCAGGCCCGGCCCTTTCGCGGGTGAACCCGCTCCTACAATGGCCACCAGGGCGTCAGGGGTTGTGACGCCCCTGTAGGAGCGGGTTTACCCGCGAAGAGGCCAGAACAGGTCAACCACGAAAATGGCTGGGCGCCACGCCACTCCAGCGCTGGAAGGCATGCCGAAAACTGGCTGTCTCACTGAACCCCAAAGTCTCCGCAATCCGGTAGATCGGCATCTGTTCATCGGCCAGTAACTGCTTGGCCCGCTCGAACCTCAGCTCGTCCAGCAGCTGTTGATAACTGCTGCCCAACGCCTGCAAATGCCGGCGGAGGGTGCGCGACGAGCAGTTCATCTGCCGCGCAAGCCCTTCCAGCCCAGGTGCTGCGTCCAGTTGCTGCGCCAGCAGCTGGCGAATCCGTCCCAGCCATGCCTGGCGACCGGTGAATTCAAGGTTCAGGCGCCGGCAGCGCTCGCTCATGGCTTTGTGAGTAATCGGGTCGGCCAGCGGCAGCGGCATATCCAGCCATCGCCGTTCGAAGGCAAAGGCATTGTCCTCGGCGGCGAAACCGATCGGGCATTGAAACGCTTCGGCATAGAGCGCGTGGTAACCAGGGCGAGGGTGTTCGAAGCGTGCGCCAAGCAGCGGCAACGGCCGGCCAAGCAGGTCGTCACAGATGACTTTCAGCGACACCAGGCAGAACTCGGCGTTGAAAGCGCTCAGCGCCGGGCTGTCCTGGTAATCGCTGGCGCTGAACCAGACACGTTGGCCGTCGTCGAGCAAGCGCAGCTTGAAGACTGTTCCCAGCAGTGCCGGATACTGCAGCGCCAGGCGTAAGGCGTCACCCAAAGTGGCACTGGAGAGCAGCGCGTAACCGAGCATGCCGTAGCACGACACACGCATGCGCTGGCCCAGTTCCAGGCCAATGTCCTCGCGCCGGGCCACAGCATTGGCGCAAACCTGCAGCTCCTGCTGGGTGGTGATGCGCGCATCGGCATGCCCCAGGTCTGCCGGGCCAATGCCGCTGCCGGCCAGCAACGCCGACGCCTCGCAACCGTCTGCCTGGAAGACGTTGAGGATCAGCGAAACTGCGTTGAGGGTGGTCAGGTGGCTGTGCAGCATGCTGGGTAATCCCGTTTGGCTGGGACGCATTATGGAGCAAGTTGTGTGCCGATATCCGGGGCTGCAGGCAAACCACATACCCTGCCGGCGCGGCCGGGTGTTGCGAAGGCCTGCATAGCGGCCTCCAAAACCTTCAGGCAAAAAAAAGGCCCGAAGCAAGCGCTCGGGCCTTGGAAAGGTTGAGAGGTGTCTAGTCCCTCGACCTGGTGAGACTGTTTACAGCGGCCTGATTACGCTTTCAGCGGAACCAGACGTGGAGCGATCATGTTTTCCGGACGCAGGATGTCGTCGAGCATCGCGTCGTCCAGCAGCTTCTCTTCGCGCACCAGTTCCAGTACGCCGCGGCCGCTTTCCAGGGCAACGCGGGCGATACGGGTGGCGTTCTCGTAGCCGATGTACGGGTTCAGTGCGGTAACCAGGCCGATCGAGTGCTCGACCAGTTCACGGCAGCGCTGTTCGTTGGCGGTGATGCCGACGATGCAGTGCTCGCGCAGCATGTCCATGGCGCGTTGCAGCAGGCGGATCGAGTCGAAGATCTTGTACGCGATCAGCGGCTCCATCACGTTCAGCTGCAGCTGACCACCTTCGGCGGCGACGGTCAGGGCCAGGTCGTTGCCCATGATGGCGAAGGCCACCTGGTTCACAGCTTCTGGAATAACCGGGTTGACCTTGCCTGGCATGATCGAGCTGCCTGGCTGACGCGCTGGCAGGTTGATCTCGTTGATGCCGGTACGCGGGCCGCTGGACAGCAGGCGCAGGTCGTTGCAGATCTTCGACAGCTTGACCGCGGTGCGCTTGAGCATGCCGGAGAACAGCACAAAGGCGCCCATGTCGGAGGTGGCTTCGATCAGGTCGGCAGCCGGTACCAGCGGGTGGCCGCTGATGGTGGCCAGGCGCTGTACGGCCAAGGCCTGGTAGCCAGGGTCGGCGTTGATGCCAGTACCGATGGCGGTACCGCCCAGGTTGATTTCGGTCAGCAGTTCCGGAGCCAGCGAGCGCAGGCGCTGCAGGTCTTCAGTCATGGTGGTGGCGAAGGCGCGGAATTCCTGGCCCAGGGTCATCGGTACGGCGTCCTGCAGCTGGGTACGGCCCATCTTCAGTACGTGGTCGAATTCTTTACCCTTGGCAGCGAAGGCCTGGATCAGGCTATCAAGGCTGGCCAGCAGCGCGTCGTGACCCAGCAACAGGCCCAGGCGGATTGCGGTCGGGTAGGCGTCGTTGGTCGACTGCGCCATGTTCACGTCGTTGTTAGGGTGCAGGTACTTGTACTCACCCTTCTGGTGGCCCATGGCCTCCAGCGCAACGTTGGCAATGACTTCGTTGGCGTTCATGTTGGTAGAAGTACCAGCGCCGCCCTGGATCATGTCAACCACGAACTGGTCGTGGAAATCGCCTTTGATCAGGCGGGCGCAGGCTGCGGAAATGGCAGCGTGCTTGGCATCGCTCAGGTGACCCAGCTCACGGTTGGCGTCGGCAGCGGCCTGCTTGACCATGGCCAGGGCCACGACCAGCTTCGGGTAGTGCGACAGCGGAACACCGGAGAGGTGGAAGTTGTTGGCAGCGCGCAGGGTCTGGATGCCGTAGTAGGCATCTGCAGGAACTTCAAGGGTACCCAACAAGTCTTTTTCGACGCGGAACGATGCAGCAGAGGACATGATGTATATCATCTCGATTTTGACCCGGCACATGCCGGAATGGCGCCAATCCTAGGCCTGAAGGTGTTTTTGCGGCCAATGCTATTGCACGCTAACCTATGCACAAACGGCATAGTGTTTCATGTGACGCCAATTGATATTCGAGCGTGTTCCATTTTGGTGCGCGCCGGGAGATGTGCTTCGTGAACCTTGAAAGCAAATGGCTGGAAGACTTCAGTGCTCTGGCCGCTACCCGCAGTTTTTCCCAGGCCGCAGAGCGGCGTTTCGTGACCCAACCGGCCTTCAGCCGGCGCATTCGCAGCCTTGAGGCGGCGTTAGGCCTGCAACTGGTGAACCGCTCTCGCACACCCATCGAGCTGACCGAGGCAGGTCAGCTATTTCTCGTCACAGCGCGTACTGTTGTCGACCAGTTGAGCGAAATTCTCCGCCATTTGCATCACTTGGAAGGCGGGCAGGGCGAAGTGGTGCAGGTAGCTGCGGCACACTCCTTGGCGTCGGGTTTCTTCCCCCGTTGGGTGGCCCAGCTGCGCAACGACGGTTTGAACATCGCCACCCGCCTGGTTGCGACTAACGTCGGAGATGCTGTGCATGCACTGCGCGAAGGCGGCTGCGACCTGATGCTGGCGTTCTATGACCCGGACGCGGCCTTGCAGATGGATGCCGAGATCTTCCCGTCGCTGCACATGGGCACCACTGAAATGCTGCCGGTGTGCGCCGTGGATGCCGATGGCAAGCCGTTGTTCGACCTGGAGGGCGAGGGCAGTGTGCCGTTGCTAGCCTACACCGCCGGCGCATTCCTCGGCCGCTCGGTCAACTTGCTGTTGCGCCAGCGCAACCTGCGTTATACCACCGTCTACGAAACCGCCATGGCCGACAGCCTCAAGAGCATGGCCCTGGAGGGCATGGGCATCGCTTGGGTGCCGCGCCTGTCGATGCGTGGCGAGCTCGAACGCGGTGAACTGGCGATCTGCGGCGGTAGCCAATGGCATGTGCCGCTGGAAATCCGCCTGTACCGCTGTGCTTTGGTGCGTAAGGCTAACGTACGCTTGCTATGGCGCAAGCTGGAGTCGTCTGGCGCACAAGGTGAAGCGTCAATTTGAGTTGTATGTCAGGTAATCAGTGATATTTGCACGATTCCTGTCGCTGTAGCGGTAGCAGTTGGATCGTGCCGGTACACGGGGGTGCGTGTACGTTTCGCACACCCAGCCATTGAACTTCAGTTCGGCGTCTTCATGCGTGGCGCCTAGCAGATGGCCAATTTCATGAGCGGCAGCACCGTATGCGGCCACAGAGGCAATGGCCGTTTTCTGCTTGAAATAGGCCAAGCCGGCGTTGTAGTTCAGGCCGCTATGATCGTAGCTGTTGCGAGTGAGCAGGAGATGTTTGTCCATGAGTGAGTAGAGCCGGTGTCGCTGTTGTGCATACACCTGCTGGCTGAAAGCTTCCAGGAGCTTTTCGGACGGCATTCCTGCATAAGCAATATCGGTTATGTGTTTTACATTGCGTTGAAATATCACTTCGATGGGATGTTGGCTGAAACGGCGCATTTCGTTCAGCCAATGCTGGAAGAAGTCTTCGTTCAATTGCCCGTCGTGCATATCGGCCAGGTCGTCGTGCACATAGACGGTGACGGTGAGCGAGTGGGCCGCCGAAGCACTTGGCAATTGCAAGCTGAGTACCAGGCCAAACGAAAGTGCGAAAAAGCATGGAGTTTTCATGTAGACGTACCAAAGTGCGCGAGTTAAGGGCTGCGAGCGTGCAGCACTCGTCGACCCCGAGGCAGCAGGAAAAAGTTGTCCCACGAGACAGCTTGCCCTTTGATCCGGCATGTGCTTGTAGGGGTGGGCGGCCAGCCTTTAAATACGTTACAATCCCGCGCCTTCGGCCGACCTGGTCGATTCAGAATCCGTATGACAAGCCACGCCGGCCCACCTGCGTGGCTTGTTGCTTTTAGCGCGCCAGAAGGCGCTTGCAGGAGAGGCTCGACGATGAGTGCACTGGTTGGCGTGATCATGGGCTCCAAGTCCGATTGGTCCACCCTTAGCCACACCGCCGATATGCTGGAAAAACTCGGCATTCCCTACGAAGTGAAGGTGGTTTCCGCCCACCGCACCCCGGATCTGCTGTTCCAGTATGCCGAGGAGGCTGAGGGCCGTGGCATCGAGGTGATCATCGCCGGTGCCGGTGGCGCAGCCCACCTGCCAGGCATGTGCGCCGCCAAGACCCACCTGCCGGTGCTGGGCGTGCCGGTGCAGTCGTCGATGCTGTCGGGCGTCGATTCGCTGCTGTCGATCGTGCAGATGCCAGCCGGTGTGCCGGTTGCCACCCTGGCCATCGGCCGTGCCGGTGCGGTCAACGCTGCCCTGTTGTCGGCCAGCATTCTGGGCGCCAAGTACCCGCAGTACCACGCGGCGTTGAAGCAGTTCCGCACGGAACAGACCGACACCGTGCTGGACAACCCAGACCCGCGCCAGGCTTGAGGCTCAACCCATGAAGATCGGTGTAATCGGTGGCGGCCAGCTGGGCCGCATGCTGGCCTTGGCGGGTACCCCGCTGGGCATGAACTTCGCCTTCCTCGACCCGGCACCGGACGCCTGCGCTGCGCCCCTGGGCGAACACCTGCGTGCCGACTACGGCGATCAGGACCACCTGCGTCAGCTGGCCGACGAAGTCGACCTGGTCACCTTCGAGTTCGAAAGCGTCCCGGCCGAGACCGTGGCCTTCCTCTCGCAGTTCGTGCCCGTGTACCCCAGCGCCGAATCGCTGCGCATCGCCCGTGACCGCCTGTTCGAAAAGAGCATGTTCCGCGACCTGGGCATCCCCACCCCGGCCTTCGCCGACATCCTCTCGCAGGCAGATCTGGACGCCGCGGTGGCCAGCATCGGCCTGCCGGCCGTGCTGAAAACCCGCACGCTGGGTTACGACGGCAAGGGCCAGAAGGTGCTGCGCACGCCAGAAGACGTGGTGGGTACCTTCGCCGAGCTGGGCAGCGTGCCATGCCTGCTGGAGGGCTTCGTGCCGTTCACCGGCGAGGTGTCGCTGGTGGCCGTGCGTGGCCGCGATGGTGAAACCCGCTTCTACCCGCTGGTGCACAATACCCACGAGAGCGGCATTCTGCGCTTGTCGGTAGCCAGCCAGGGACACCCGCTGCAGGCTCTGGCCGAAGATTACGTCGGCCGCGTGTTGCAGAAGCTGGATTACGTTGGCGTGATGGCCTTCGAGTTCTTCGAGGTTGACGGTGGCTTGAAGGCCAACGAAATCGCCCCGCGCGTGCACAACTCCGGGCACTGGACCATCGAAGGCGCCGAGTGCAGCCAGTTCGAGAACCATCTGCGTGCCGTTGCCGGCCTGCCACTTGGCTCGACCGCCAAGGTGGGCGAGAGCGCGATGCTCAACTTCATCGGTGAAGTGCCGGCCGTGGACAAGGTTGTCGCCATCGGCGACTGTCACCTGCACCACTACGGCAAGGCCTTCAAGGTTGGCCGCAAGGTAGGACACGCCACCCTGCGCTGCCCTGACATGGCCACCCTCGAGCGCAAGATTGCCGAAGTAGAGGCGCTGATCAGCAACTGATCGGGCTTCGAACCGAACTTCCGCAAGCGGCATGCCCTCTGAATATGGCAACAAGCCGAAGCCCGTCTAGGCTTTGGCTTGTTCCAACTTCACTGCAGAGGGATTGCCATGGGTATCATTGGAACCATCTTCATCGGCCTCATCGTCGGCCTGCTGGCCCGCTTCATCAAACCGGGCGATGACAGCATGGGCTGGATCATGACCATCCTGCTGGGTATTGCCGGCTCCTTGTTGGCTACCTATGGCGGCCAGGCACTGGGTATATACCAGGCTGGGCAAGCGGCAGGCTTCCTTGGCGCGCTGGTCGGTGCCGTGGTGCTGCTGGTGATCTACGGATTCATCAAGAAACGCTGATTACTGGTTAGAATGCTCGGCAATTCTTTCGAGTTGCCGAGCATTTCCATGCGTGCCTTTTTCCTTGTCCCCTTGCTGTTGGCCAGTACCCTGGCCCATGCCGAACTGCCCGAAACCGACTGGCTGGAGCTGATGCCCAGGTCGGACCAGAAGGCACTCGAACAAATGCCTGAAATCGACCACAACTCACCGGAAGCCATGGGCACCTTTACCGCCAAGGGAGGCCTCAAGCAGAGCAAGGGCCTGCCTGCGGTGATGTACTCGACCAAGACCGTTGCAGCCATGAATGGCAAGGATATCCGCCTAGGTGGCTACCCTGTGCCGCTGGAGAGTGACGCCAAGGGCAACAGTACGTTGTTCTTCCTGGTGCCGTACCCAGGGGCGTGCATCCATGTGCCGCCACCGCCGCCGAACCAGCTGGTGCTTGTGCGCTACCCGAAAGGGTTGAAGATCGAAGACATCTACACACCGCTGTGGGTCAGCGGCAAGCTGAAGGTGGAGAAGGTCAGCAATGACCTGGCCGACGCGGCCTATGCGCTGGATGCGGGGAAGGTGAGGGTGGTGGAAGACGCAGACCTTTGATAATTCCCCCGGCCTCTTCGCGGGCTTGCCCGCTCCCACAGGTAACCCACAATTTCGAGGTTTGTGGAGAACCTGTGGGAGCGGGCAAGCCCGCGAAGAGGCCGGTAATAAAAGAGCAGGGCTCAGATATTTTCACAACCGATCTGGACGCCCAGCGAATGACTCGCCCCAGGCTTCAACTCCACCAGGTCATCCCACACATTCGCCGTCTCGATGCACAACATCCGCTGCCAGCCATCATCAGCCATGTCCGCCAAGTCTTTGGCTCGCTCGGTCCACGGGTTCCAGATCACCGCCGAGCGCGAGCCGCTGCTGGCCAAGGTAATCCGCCGATTCCAATGCGGGTCGACGATGCTGAGGGTCTGCGGGGTGTTCAGGTAGATCCGGTCCGTCTCCCCGGCAAACATCAGTGCCCCTTGCTGCTGGCGCTGTCCCCAGCCCGCCAGGGTCTCGATATAACCCAGCCCGTCGACACCCTCGACCCGCGCCTGGCGCACATCGCTGACCGCGAAGTAGCTATGCAGGGCCTGGCTGATGGTCACGGGGGTATTGCCCATGTTGCGGCTGGTCAGGCTCAGTGTCAGGTCTGCGCCCATCTCCACCAACAGTTTCAGCTCGACATCATGGGGCCAACCGGGCAGGTCGCCGCGCGCTTCAGGCAGTTCGAACTCGATCCGCAGGGCCTCGCCCACTTCTTCGATACCCAGCAATTTCCAGTCACGCGTGCGCGCAAGCCCGTGGGCAGGCGCCGGTGTTCCCTGGTACATGGCCTGGACGGCCTGAGGGTTGCGCTGCAGGTTGCCAAACCATGGCCAGCACACCGGTACCCCGGCGCGTACCGACTTGCCCTGGCGGAAGATGGCCTGGTCGCTCAGCCACAGCAGCGGCGGTTCGCCCACCTGCTGGTAGCTGAGGACCTGTGCGCCCTGCTGGGCGATCAGGAGTTCGGCACGGTCACTGCTGATACGCCAGCAGTTGAGTTCGCCATGTTGCTCGGTTACGACCTGAAAGGTAGCCATTGCGTTCTTCTCATTGATTCCCAGTGGGCCTTGGACCCGGGCAGATGCAATGAGTTTACCGCCAGCGTGGCTCAGCGACGAGGCACCGAGCGGGTACGACCACTGCCGTCGATGGCGACGAAGACGAATACCGCTTCTGTGACCTTGCGCCATTCGCTGGACAGCGGGTCGTCGCTCCACACTTCGACCATCATCTGGATCGAGCTGCGGCCGATTTCCAAGGTCTGGGTATAGAAAGACAGCTGTGCGCCGACCGCGACGGGCACCAGGAAGGCCATGCGGTCGATGGCGACGGTGGCTACGCGGCCGCCGGCGACACGGCTGGCCATGGCCGTGCCTGCCAGGTCCATCTGCGCAACCAGCCAACCGCCGAAAATATCGCCAAACCCATTGGTTTCTCGCGGCAATGCGGTGATTTGCAAGGCCAGGTCGCCTTGCGGGATTGGATCTTCTTGTTCGAGCTCAATCATGCGATGGGGCCTCTGACCCGTGACGCTTTTCGTTGGTGTGGCGCAAAGGCCGGGTAAACGATTCAGCTTGAAACATACTACGCCGATTTCGTTTCACTGGGCGGCCGTAGGGAAACTCTGCGAAACCGCCTGACAATAGTGACCGGCGTTTTCGCACAACATCCCACGTTAGGAGCAACATAATCCTACGAATTGCCAGTATATAGGGCATAACGGCCAGCGACTACCGCGCATTCACGAATATCTGTGTGGATTTTGTATCGCTTTCGGCGTAGCTCGGCAATTTGCTATCTTCGCCTGTCTCCAATCCAGAAGCCGCGCGCCAAGCGGCCTGCATGCCCTACAAAGAGAACAACGAGCGATGACTTCCGTGCCCAGCAGTATCGAGCAGCCCTCGCGGCCCCTGACCCGCAGCGACTACAAGACCCTCTCACTGTCCGCCCTGGGCGGTGCGCTGGAATTCTACGATTTCATCATCTTCGTGTTCTTCGCCACGGTGGTGGGCAAGTTGTTCTTCCCGGCCGACATGCCCGAGTGGCTGCGGCTGATGCAAACATTCGGCATCTTCGCCGCCGGCTACCTGGCGCGGCCGCTGGGCGGCATCATCATGGCCCACTTCGGCGACTTGCTCGGGCGCAAGAAGATGTTCACCCTGAGCATCTTCATGATGGCCCTGCCGACCCTGATCATGGGCCTGCTGCCGACGTATGCGCAGATCGGCATGTGGGCACCGATCCTGCTGTTGCTGATGCGCGTGATCCAGGGCGCGGCAATCGGTGGCGAAGTACCGGGCGCATGGGTGTTCGTCTCTGAACATGTGCCGGCTCGCAATACCGGCTATGCCTGCGGCACCCTGACCGCCGGCCTGACTGCCGGCATTCTGCTGGGCTCGCTGGTAGCGACCCTGATCAACAGCGTGTACAGCGCGGAAGAAGTGGCTGACTACGCCTGGCGTATCCCGTTCCTGCTTGGCGGTGTGTTCGGCCTGTTCTCGGTGTACCTGCGCCGTTGGCTGCACGAAACCCCGGTGTTCGCCGAAATGCAGCAACGCAAGGCACTGGCCGAGGAGCTGCCGCTGCGCGCTGTGCTGCGCGATCACCGTGGTCCGATCATCCTGTCCATGCTGCTGACCTGGATGCTTTCTGCCGGCATCGTGGTGGTCATCCTGATGACCCCGGCGCTGCTGCAGAGCTTCTACCACATCAGCCCGACCGACTCGCTCAAAGCCAACAGCCTGGCCATCGTGTTGCTCAGCTTTGGTTGTATAGGTGCCGGCAGCCTGGCCGACCGCTTTGGTGCAGGCCGCGTGTTCGTGATCGGCAGCCTGCTGCTGCTGGCCAGCTCCTGGACCTTCTACCACAGCCTGCCGACCCGCCCCGAGTTGCTGTTCCCGCTGTATGCCGTGACCGGCCTGTGCGTGGGGGTGATTGGCGCAGTGCCTTATGTAATGGTCAAGGCGTTCCCGGCGGTGGTGCGTTTCAGCGGGTTGTCGTTCTCGTACAACGTGGCCTACGCCATCTTTGGCGGGCTGACGCCGATGGTGGTGACCGCACTGCTGAAGGTGAGCCCGATGGCGCCTGCCTACTACGTGGCAGGCCTGTGCGCCGTCGGTCTGGCCGTGGGCCTGTACCTGCTCGCCAACAAGCGCTGATCTGCGCTACGGCTACTGGCCTCTTCGCGGCTAAAGCCGCTCCTACAGGGTTTGGCACAGGCCTCAAGGCCGACACCGAACCTGTAGGAGCGGCTTTGGCCGCGAAGAGGCCACACCTGCTTTCAGTGATGGCCTTTCATCCAATTGTCATAATGAAGTCATATCGTGTTCATGCGGCCTGCCGATACTTGGGCCCGTTCCATCCAACACCCCAATATTCCTGCTAGGAGCAAGGCATGAAACTGAAGCGTTTGATGGCGGCCCTTACCTTTGCCGCCGCTGGCGTTGCAACCGCCAACGCGGTAGCCGCTGTCGATCCTGCGATCCCGACCTACACCAAGACCACGGGTGTTTCGGGCAACCTCTCCAGCGTCGGTTCCGACACCCTCGCGAACCTCATGACTCTGTGGGCCGAGGCCTACAAGAAGGAATATCCGAACGTAAACATCCAGATCCAGGCTGCCGGCTCCTCTACCGCGCCACCCGCGCTGACCGAAGGCACCGCCAACCTCGGCCCGATGAGCCGCAAGATGAAGGACGTCGAGCTGCAAGCCTTCGAGCAGAAGTACGGCTACAAGCCGACCGCCATCCCGGTCGCCGTCGACGCCCTGGCAGTGTTCGTGCACAAGGACAACCCAATCAAGGGCCTGACCATGGCTCAGGTTGACGCCATCTTCTCTTCCACTCGCCTGTGCGGTGGCAAGGCCGAGATCAAGACCTGGGGCGACGTCGGTGTGACCGGCGACCTGGCCAACAAGCCAATCCAGCTGTTCGGCCGCAACTCGGTATCGGGCACCTACGGCTACTTCAAGGAAGAAGCCCTGTGCAAAGGCGACTTCAAGCCTAACGTCAACGAACAGCCTGGCTCGGCTTCGGTCGTGCAGTCGATCAGCTCCTCGCTGAACGGCATCGGCTACTCGGGCATCGGTTACAAGACCGCCAGCGTGAAGACCGTAGCCCTGGCCAAGAAAGACGGCGGTGAGTTTATTGAAGACAATGAAGCCAACGCCCTGAACGGCACCTACCCGCTGTCGCGCTTCCTGTACGTCTACGTCAACAAGGCGCCGAACAAGCCTCTGGCCCCGCTGGAAGCCGAGTTCGTCAAGCTGGTGCTGTCGCAAGCGGGCCAGCAGGTGGTGGTGAAGGATGGCTACATCCCGCTGCCGGCCAAAGTCGTCGACAAGACTCTGGCTGACCTGGGCCTGTCGCACGCCGGTAACGTTGCAAAGAAGTAAGTAATTAAGAGGAGGCCGGTGCCACAGCCCGGCCTCTTCCACGAATTTCCAGTCCGAAGCCAGGTTCCCTGTGCGGCGGGCTTTCGCGCGTCACCACTTTGTAATGTTTTTGTCACACGGGACCGCTAGGGTGTGCGCATGAATGATCTGGCCAATTCCAACATGACCCAAAACTCCCAGCCCGTGCGCATTGATTTCAATACGCCCGAGTTGCAACGCAAGCGCCGCATGCGCGCGCTCAAGGACCGCCTGACCCGCTGGTATGTGCTGGTAGGCGGGCTTGCCGTATTGGCGGCAATCACGTTGATCTTCTTCTACCTGGCTTATGTGGTGTTGCCACTGTTCCAGGGCGCCGAGCTGACCAGCAAGAAAGCCCTGGAGCCGACATGGCTGCAGCAGGATGCCGGTAAGCCACTGATGATCGCGCTTGAAGAGCAGAATCAGGTGGGGATGCGTGTTTCGGACAAGGGCCAGGCATTGTTCTTCGATACCAAGACCGGTAACGAACTCAAGCGTGTCGATCTGGCAGTGCCGGCGGACACCCAGGTCACGTCCATCAGTACTGACCAGCCGGGCAGCGCGCTGGTGGTGCTGGGCTTGTCCAATGGTCAGGCCCTGGTGTTCCACCACACCTACAAGATCACCTACCCGGACAACAAGAAAACCATCACCCCTGGCATCGACTATCCGTACGGCGAGCAATCGTTCGTGCTCGACGAGCAGGGGCGCGCGCTGGACCACGTCAGCGTCAACATCAATGGTGACACCCTGCTGCTGGCCGGCTCTACCGGTGCTCAGCTGCAGGTGGTCGAGCTGACGCGCACGGAAAACATGATGACCGAAGAGGTCACCACCGAGCAGAACCGCATCGAACTGCCGCAAATGACCGAGACGGTGAAGAATATCTTCATCGACCCACGCCAGCACTGGCTGTACGTGATCAACGGCCGCGCCACGGCCGACGTGTTCAGCCTGCGCGACAAGAGCCTCAACGGCCGTTACAAGTTGTCTGATAGCGCCGACACCGAAATTACTGCCACGGCCCAGCTGGTTGGCGGCATTTCGCTGATCATCGGTGACTCCAAGGGCGGGCTGGCCCAGTGGTTCATGGCCCGCGACCCGGATGGCGAATCGCGCTTCAAGCAGATCCGTACCTTCCAGATGGGCAAGGCGCCGATCGTGCAGATCGACGCCGAAGAGCGCCGCAAGGGCTTCATCGCCCTCGACGCCGAAGGCAAACTGGGCGTGTTCCACAGCACTGCACACCGAACCCTGCTGGTAGAGCCGGCTGCCGAAGGCCCTGGCACGCTGGCCCTGTCGCCACGCGCCAACCGCATCATCATCGAAGAAGGCGGCAAGTTGTTGCCGTTTAGCCTGCGCAACCCGCACCCGGAAGTTTCGTTCAGCGCGCTGTGGGGCAAGGTGTGGTACGAGAACTACGACGAGCCGAAGTACGTCTGGCAATCGACCGCGTCGAACACTGACTTCGAGCCCAAACTGAGCCTGTCGCCGCTGACCTTCGGAACCCTGAAGGCCGCGTTCTACGCCATGATCCTGGCCGCCCCGCTGGCCATTGCCGCAGCCATCTACACCGCCTACTTCATGGCCCCGCGCATGCGCCGCAAGGTCAAGCCGGTGATCGAGCTGATGGAAGCGATGCCGACGGTGATCCTCGGCTTCTTCGCCGGCCTGTTCCTGGCCCCGTACCTGGAAGGCCACCTGCCCGGTGTGTTCAGCCTGTTCCTGCTGATGCCGATCGGTATCCTGCTGGCCGGCTTCTTCTGGAGCCGGCTGCCGGAGTCGATCCGCCTGCGTGTACCGGATGGTTGGGAAGCGGCGATCCTGATTCCGGTCATCCTGTTCACCGGCTGGTTCGCCCTGACCATGAGCCCGCACCTGGAAAGCTGGTTCTTCGGCGGCGACATGCGCCTGTGGATCACCAACGATTTAGGCATCACCTACGACCAGCGCAACGCCCTGGTAGTCGGTATCGCCATGGGCTTCGCGGTCATCCCGAACATCTACTCGATTGCCGAAGATGCCGTGTTCAGTGTGCCGCGCAGTCTGACCCTGGGCTCGCTGGCACTGGGCGCGACGCCTTGGCAGACCCTGACTCGCGTGGTCATCCTCACCGCCAGCCCGGGCATCTTCTCGGCGTTGATGATCGGCTTGGGCCGTGCGGTCGGCGAGACCATGATCGTGCTGATGGCCACCGGCAACACACCGGTGATGGAGATGAACCTGTTCGAGGGCATGCGCACCCTGGCCGCCAACGTGGCCGTGGAAATGCCGGAGTCGGAAGTCGGTGGCAGCCACTATCGCGTGCTGTTCCTGGCCGCCCTGGTGCTGCTGATGTTCACCTTCATCATGAACACCTTGGCCGAGCTGATTCGCCAGCGTCTGCGCAAGAAATACTCGTCGCTTTGATAGAAAGGTAGCGATCCGTGAAAAAGGATTCCCTCAAAGGCTGGTTCAAGAGCGGCGCCCCAGGCGTCTGGATGAGCGGCGGCGCGGTGGCCATGGCCGTGATCATGACCGTCGGCCTGCTGGCGGTGATCGCCGTGCGCGGCCTGGGCCACTTCTGGCCAGCCGATCTTGTCCAGGCCACCTACAAGGTGCCGGGCCAGGCCGATCACGTTGTCATTGGCGAAGTGGTGCAGAAGGAGGAAGTACCCCGAGCTCGTCTGAAGGGTGCTGGCCTGCCGGTACCGGACCAGGGCCCGGAGTTCATGACCCGGGAGCTGATCAAGGTGGGTAACCGCGACCTCAACGGCAGCGACTTTACCTGGGTGGTCGGCGACTGGCTGGTCGACGAACAGCGTCCGGCTGACCTGATGGCCCTTGAGCGCCGCGAGTGGGGCAACTTCTATGGCTACCTGGTCAGCGTCAAGGAACAGGGCCGTGTGGTTGCCGAAGGCCCCGCTGCCTGGAACGAACTGCAGGCCCGCCTCAAGCGTGCCAACCAGCTCAACAGCGAGCTGCAGCAGCTGGAGAAGAAGGACATCGGTGCCATCAACCATGGCCTTGAGCGCCTGCGCCTGCAAGCGCGCAAGCTGGAGCTGGACGGCAAGCTGGACGCCGCCGCCCAGGCCGACATGGACGCCGACCGTGCCGAACTGAACAGCCGCTACAAGGCTATCGAAGAACGCCTGACCGGCCTGCACCAGGCTTTCTCCCGCGACAGCCTGGTGGCCCGGGATGGCAACGGCCGTGAAGTGGAAATCAACCTGAGCAAGGTGGTGCATGCCGTTCAGCCGAACGGCATGTCGGCGTTTACCAAGCTGGGCACCTACTTCGGCAAGGTCTGGGAGTTCCTCAGCGACGACCCGCGTGAAGCCAACACCGAGGGCGGTATCTTCCCGGCCATCTTCGGTACCGTGATGATGACCCTGATCATGGCCGTGATCGTTACCCCGTTTGGCGTGCTGGCTGCCGTGTACTTGCGTGAATACGCCAGGCAGGGCCCGGTCACCCGGCTTATCCGCATTGCGGTGAACAACCTGGCCGGTGTTCCTGCGATCGTCTACGGTGTGTTCGGTCTGGGCTTCTTCGTCTATGTGCTGGGCGGCTCGATCGACCGCCTGTTCTTCCCCGAAGCGTTGCCGGCGCCGACCCTGGGTACCCCGGGCCTGCTGTGGGCATCGCTGACCCTGGCATTGCTGGCGGTACCGGTGGTGATCGTGGCCACCGAAGAAGGCCTGGCGCGAATTCCGCGCACCGTGCGTGAGGGCTCGCTGGCGTTGGGCGCAACCAAGGCCGAGACCCTGTGGAAAATCGTCCTGCCCATGGCCAGCCCGGCCATGATGACTGGCATGATCCTCGCCGTGGCCCGTGCCGCCGGCGAAGTGGCGCCGCTGATGCTGGTGGGTGTGGTGAAGCTGGCGCCGTCGCTGCCGGTGGATGGTAACTACCCGTACCTGCACCTGGACCAGAAGATCATGCACCTGGGCTTCCACATCTATGACGTCGGCTTCCAGAGCCCGAACGTCGAAGCTGCGCGGCCGCTGGTTTATGCCACTGCGCTGCTGCTGGTGCTGGTGATCGCGACCCTCAACCTCTCTGCCGTGTGGATTCGCAACCACCTGCGCGAGAAGTACAAGGCGCTGGACGGCTGACCCTGATTGCAAGCGTGCCGCCCGTAAGCCGGGCGGCCCTTTGAAACGACTTGATAGCGTATGGAGTTGACCATGCAGCAAGATTCCCACACCCATGGCATCGACATGTCTGCCCTGGGCCGCAACAAGCAAAGCCTGCGAATGGCTGAAGAAACCGTGGCCATCGAAGTGCCGGGCCTGAGCCTGTTCTATGGCGACAAGCAAGCGCTGTTCGACGTGCAGATGAACATCCCGAAGCAGCGTGTGACCGCCTTCATCGGCCCATCCGGCTGCGGCAAGTCGACCCTGCTGCGCACCTTCAACCGGATGAACGACCTGGTTGACGGTTGCCGTGTGGAAGGTGCCATCAACCTGTACGGCAACAACATCTACCGCAAGGGCGAAGACGTTGCCGAACTGCGCCGGCGTGTGGGCATGGTGTTCCAGAAGCCGAACCCGTTCCCCAAGACCATCTACGAGAACGTGGTCTACGGCCTGCGCATCCAGGGCATCAACAAGAAGCGCGTGCTTGATGAGGCCGTCGAGTGGGCGTTGAAGGGTGCGGCCTTGTGGGACGAGGTCAAGGACCGTCTGCACGAGTCGGCGCTGGGCCTGTCCGGTGGCCAGCAGCAGCGTCTGGTCATCGCCCGCACCATTGCCGTGGAGCCGGAGGTGCTGCTGCTTGACGAACCGTGCTCGGCGCTGGACCCGATCTCGACCTTGAAGGTCGAAGAACTGATCTATGAATTGAAATCCAAGTACACCATCGTCATCGTGACCCACAACATGCAGCAAGCGGCGCGTGTTTCGGATTACACCGCGTTCATGTACATGGGCAAACTGGTCGAATTCGGGGATACCGATACCCTGTTCACCAACCCGGCGAAGAAGCAGACCGAAGACTACATCACCGGTCGCTACGGCTAAGCGCCGCTCGCGAAACAGGCACCTCGGTGTCTGGCACCGGCGTTGCCGGTGTTCGCGGGTGAACCCGCTCCTACAGGGCCGCGCTACCAAAGGACAAAACGATGATCAACAAAGAAAGCCTTACCCATCACATTTCCCAGCAGTTCAACGCCGAGCTGGAAGAGGTGCGCAGCCACCTGCTGGCCATGGGCGGGCTGGTGGAAAAGCAGGTCAACGACGCGGTTACCGCGCTGATCGAAGCCGACTCTGGTCTGGCCCAGCAGGTGCGCGAGGTTGACGAGCAGATCAACCAGATGGAGCGCAACATCGACGAGGAGTGCTTGCGCATCCTCGCCCGCCGCCAGCCAGCGGCCTCGGACCTGCGCCTGATCATCAGCATTTCCAAGTCGGTGATCGACCTGGAACGCATCGGTGACGAGTCGACCAAGATCGCCCGCCGCGCCATCCAGCTGTGCGAAGAGGGCGAGTCGCCACGTGGTTATGTCGAGGTGCGCCACATTGGCGACCAGGTGCGCAACATGGTCCGGGATGCGCTGGACGCCTTTGCCCGCTTCGACGCCGACCTGGCGCTGTCGGTGGCCCAGTACGACAAGACCATCGACCGCGAATACAAGACCGCGCTGCGTGAGCTGGTGACCTACATGATGGAAGACCCGCGCTCTATCTCGCGGGTGCTGAGCGTGATCTGGGTGCTGCGCTCGCTGGAGCGTATTGGCGACCATGCGCGCAACATCTCCGAACTGGTGATCTACCTGGTGCGCGGTACCGACGTGCGCCACATGGGCCTCAAGCGCATGACGGCAGAAGTGCAGGGCACTGCCGTCGCCAACGGCGAAAAGGCTAATGTTCCGGGTGAATCTGACGATAAGTAAGGTTGCTCCCGAGCATCGACGCCCGGCCTTGGCCGGGCGTTTTCGTTTGCGGTCGAGAGCCGGCAGGCACCCGCGAACGATGTGAAGAAGTCCCGGCGTGACCAGGTTGTAGCAAATGGCCATTATTTGGCAGTAGGCTAGTCGGGATTCATAAGGAGTATCGATGAGTAAAGTGAATGTGCTGGTCGTGGATGACGCCCCGTTTATCCGTGATCTGGTCCGCAAGTGTCTGCGCAACGCCTTCCCGGGTATGGCCATCGACGACGCGGTCAACGGTCGCAAGGCCATGGCCATGCTCGGCAAGGAAGCGTTCGATCTGGTCCTCTGCGACTGGGAAATGCCGGAAATGTCAGGCCTGGAACTGCTGACCTGGTGCCGTCAGCAGCCTGCACTGAAGAACCTGCAGTTCATCATGGTGACCAGCCGTGGCGACAAGGAAAACGTCATTCAGGCGATCCAGGCGGGCGTTTCCGATTTTGTAGGCAAGCCGTTCACCAACGAGCAACTGCTGACCAAGGTAAAAAAAGCCCTGACCAAGATCGGTAAGCTCGACAGCCTGATGGCCACCGGCCCGGCGCGAGCCAACCCGGCGTTTGCCAACGATTCGTTGAACGCGCTGACTGCGGGCAAGCCCGAAGCGGTCAAGGTTGCGGCGCCGGTACCGGCCAAGCCTTTGGTCGCCGCACCCGCACCTGCTGCCCCCGCGCCGAGCGGCCGTGGCCAGGGCCAGCTGCGCCTGGCCAGTGGCATGCAGCCATGCGTGATCAAGGCGTTGAGCCTGAAAGAGGCACTGCTGGTGGTACGCCGCAGCGAAGTGCTGCCACAGGTGCTGGAAGGTGCGGTGCTGGACCTGGAGCAGGGCGAAAGTGCCGAAGTTGCTCGCCTGAACGGCTACCTGCATGCGGTGGCGGCGCTGGAGCCAAAACCTGACAGCGACTGGTTGCAGTTGACGTTCAAGTTTGTCGACCAGGATGCCCAGAAGCTCGACTACCTGTCTCGGTTGATTGCCCGCGGCACTGCGCAGAAGCACTTCACCCCCGGTGCCTGACCCCGGCCCCGCGTCATGCTTTGGGCAGGAGCAGCACACGGGTGCTCCTGCCCAAGCCCGAGTTGCCCCATCCGACCAACTGCAATACCTACCGTAAAACCCGCTGCTAGGCTTCGACAGATCATAACTGTCAAAAAGCCACTATCATGCCCGCGCGCCTGCTGCTGTTCTGTGCATTGCTCATGGCCTCGGCGTCGAGCCAGGGCGTGACGCTCTACAAGATCACTGACGATTCCGGTGTCGTCTCCTATTCCGACCGCCCTGGCCCCGGCGCCAAGCCCTTGGTGTTGCTCGAGCCCATGGTCGAAACGCTCGAAGGCCAGGTACTGCTGAACGCGAAAACCTTCGACGGTGGCGTGAGCTTTTCGGCACGAAACGAGCTGCATGTGCCGGTAGAGGTAGAGTTGCGGCTGGACAACCTTGTCAACGCACAAGGCGGTGATGCCCCGCGTATCGTGCGCCGGCTGCTGCCGCCGCGCACCACGCAGATGCTCAGTGTGCTCAGGGGGCGGCCCGGGCTGCTGCTGAACTACCGTTCGACCCTGCTGCAGGCCATGGGTGACCCGGGCAAACGGCCGCTAGGCTTCCGCTATGCGTTCCCGTGGATTGGCGGGCCGTTCCGCGTCACTCAGGGCCCCAATGGCCGTGTCAGTCATTTTGGGCCCCGAGGGCGCTACGCCATGGATATCGCCATGCCCGAAGGCACCCCCATCATCGCGGCGCGGGAAGGGGTGGTGGTGAAGACGCAGAACAGCCAGAGCGGGCGCGGCCCCAACCCCTCGGGTAACTTTGTCAGGATTTTGCACCCGGACGGCACCATGGGCGTCTACCTTCACCTGATGCGTGGTTCGGTGATGGTGGCGGAGGGGCAACGGGTACGGCAGGGCCAGATGCTGGCCAAGTCGGGCAATACCGGCAACAGCACTGGGCCGCACCTGCATTTTGTGGTGCAGCGCAATGTGGGGTTGGCGCTGGAGTCGATACCTTACCGCTTCGACAGGCCGATCAGCGGGATGCCGGATTTCACTGCCGGCAACCCCTGACCGATTGGGCCATCAATCCAGCTTCAGCACCTTGGCCAGTACGATCTTGGGCCCTTTCATCTTCTTGATGATGATGCGCAGCCCTTCGACCTCCAGCACTTCCTCTTCTTCAGGCACGCGCTTGAGCGTCTCGTAGATCAACCCGGCCAGGGTTTCGGCCTCGATGTGGTCAAGGTCGATACCCAGCAGGCGCTCGACCTTGAACAGTGGGGTGTCGCCGCGCACCAGCAACTTGCCCGGCTGGTAGGCGAGAATGCCACGCTCGGTCTTGCGGTGCTCGTCCTGGATGTCGCCCACCAGCACTTCCAGCACGTCTTCCATGGTCAGGTAGCCGATCACCTTGCCATCGGCTTCCTCTACCAGCACGAAGTGCGCGCCGCCCTTACGGAACTGCTCCAGCAACTGGGCCAGCGGCATGTGCCGCGACACGCGTTCGAGTGGCCGGGCAAGGTCCTCCAGGTCGATGGTCTCTGGCAAGTGCTCCAGCTCAGCCAGCTCCAGTAGCAGGTCCTTGATGTGCAGCAGGCCGGTGAATTCTTCGCGCTCGGCGTCGTACACCGGGTAGCGGCTGAACTTGTGGCGGCGCACCAGGGCCAGGATCTGCTTCAGAGGCGCATGGGCGTCGATGCTGATCATGTCCTCACGCGAGTTGGCCCAGTCGACCACTTCCAGCTCGCCCATTTCCACGGCCGAGGCCAGCACGCGCATGCCTTGGTCGCTTGGGTCCTGGCCACGGCTGGAGTGCAGGATCAGCTTAAGTTCTTCGCGGCTGTAGTGGTGCTCGTGGTGCGGGCCAGGCTCGCCCTGGCCGGCAATACGCAGGATGGTATTGGCGCTGGCATTGAGCAGGTAGATGGCCGGGTACATCGCCCAGTAGAACAGGTAAAGCGGCACGGCGGTCCACAGCGACAGCAGCTCTGGCTTACGGATAGCCCAGGACTTGGGGGCCAGCTCGCCGACCACGATGTGCAGGTACGAGATGACGAAGAAGGCGACGAAGAACGAGATCGCCTTGACCAGCTCGGCGCTGTCCACGCCGAAATAGGCCAGCAATGGTTCCAGTAGGTGGGCGAAGGCGGGCTCACCCACCCAGCCCAGGCCCAGCGAGGCGAGGGTGATGCCCAATTGGCAGGCCGACAGGTAGGCGTCGAGCTGGTTGTGAACCTTGCGCAGGATGTTGCCACGCCAGCCGTGCTTTTCGGCGATGGCCTCTACGCGTGTAGCGCGCAGCTTGACCATGGCGAACTCCGCAGCAACGAAGAAGCCGTTGAGCAGCACCAGCAGGAAGGCAAAGATGATCATGCCGAAGTCGGCGAATAACGAGGTGAGGCTAATACCAGAGGAAGGGTCCATGATGGAGTTTTTACGGGGTCCGTCTTTGAGATAGAGAGAAAAAAAGTGCCAGCTTTTGCTGGCACAGGGGATCCAATGTAGCGGCTGGGGCCGTAAAAGCAAAGGGCAGCGGACTCATTGCAGTCTCTGTGGGAGCAGGCATGCCCGCGAAGGCCCGCGCAGCAGCCTCAATCTCAAGCCTTTTCGTTGGCCAATTGTGCTGGCGCAAAGTGACAGGTAAAGGTGCTGCCATGCCCCGGTACACTGCTGATTTCCAGCTTGCCCCGGTGGCGCATCAGCACATGCTTGACGATTGCGAGCCCCAGCCCGGTACCGCCGGTATTCGATGCACGGCTGGAGTCTACGCGGTAGAAGCGCTCGGTCAGGCGTGGCAAATGCTTAGCATCGATGCCCACCCCCGAGTCCTGCACCGACAGGTGTGCGCCCTGGGCATCGGCCCACCAGCGGATGCGGATGCTGCCTTCGTCCTGGGTGTACTTGACTGCATTGAACACCAGATTGGAAAAGGCACTGCGCAGTTCCGACTCGCTGCCCTTCAGCTTGATGCCAGGCGCAGCTTCCAGGCTGATGCGCTGGTTGCGCGGCCCGGACAGGGCCTGGGCGTCGTTCTTGATGGCGGCGAGCAGGGCATCGACCGCCACCGGCTGGTTGTCCGATGGGTAATCGGTTGCTTCCAGTTTGGCCAATAGCAACAAATCGTTGAGCAGGGTTTGCATGCGCGAGCCTTGCTGGCTCATCTGCTGCAGGGCGCGGCTCCACCGCGGGTTCACGTCCTCGACGTTGTCCAGCAGGGTTTCCAGGTAGCCGGTGATTACCGTCAGCGGCGTGCGCAGCTCGTGGGACACGTTGGCGACGAAGTCCTTGCGCATCTGTTCCAGCTGGTGAATGCGGGTGACATCGCGCACCAGCATCAGGTGTTCATTGTTGCCGTAGCGGGTGATGTGCAACTGCACACGCATGCGGTCATTGATCGGCGAAGGGATTTCCAGCGGTTCGAGGTAGTTTTCTGCCTCGAAGTACTCTTTGAAGAGCGGGTGGCGCACCAGATTGGTCACTTGCTGGCCGCCGTCCTGTGGGGTCTTGAAGCCCAGCAGGGTCTCGGCGGCGCGGTTCCACCATTCCAGGTTGCCGTCGCTGTCGAGCATGATCACCGCGTCACGCAGCGCAGCGGTGGACTCCTGCACCCGGTCGATCACTGCCTGCAGGCGGCCCCGTACGCGCTGGTCGCGGCGTTGCAGGTGGTAGATGCTATCGAATACCTCGCCCCACAGGCCGTAGCCATCGGGCGGTGCTTCGTCGGGTTGGTGATTGCGCAGCCAGTCGTGCAAGCGCAGCAGTTGCTTGAGGGTCCAGCCCAGATAGAGCGCCAGGCCAATGGCCAGGCTCCAGCCGTAGTAGCCGCTGATCAGCCCGCCGATCAGGCAGACGGTAATCAGCAACAGCAGATGGCGAATCAGGGTTGCGTGCCAGTTCTGGTTCAATTAACGGTCCTTGTACAACGACGTGCAGCTTGGCGCTCGGGAACTCGATCAGCTCTTGGTCGAGAAGCGGTAGCCAGTGCCCCGGACGGTTTGTACCAGATTCTCGTAAGCTTCACCCAGCGCCTTGCGCAGGCGACGGATGTGCACGTCGACGGTACGTTCCTCGACGTAGACGTTGCCGCCCCACACCTGGTCCAGCAATTGGCCTCGGGTGTAGGCGCGCTCCTGGTGGGTCATGAAAAACTGCAGCAGGCGGTATTCGGTAGGGCCCATCTCGGCCGGCTTGCCGTCGATGGTCACACGGTGGCTGATCGGGTCGAGCAGCAGGCCGCCGACCTCGATCGGCGCCTCGCTGTCGCTCGGACCCGTGCGGCGCAGCACGGCTTTCAGTCGCGCTACCAGTTCACGCGGCGAGAACGGCTTGGTGATGTAGTCGTCGGCGCCCACTTCCAGGCCCTGGATCTTGTTGTCCTCTTCACCCTTGGCGGTGAGCATGATGATCGGGATATCGCCGGTCAGTTCGTCGCGCTTCAGGCGGCGGGCCAGCTCGATGCCGGAGGTGCCCGGCAGCATCCAGTCGAGCAGGATCAGGTCCGGTTTGCGGTCGACGATGATCGCGTGGGCCTGTTGGGAGTTTTCCGCTTCCAGGCAGTCATAGCCGGCCATTTCCAGGGCAACGGCGATCATCTCGCGAATGGGTGCTTCGTCGTCGACGATCAGAATGTTCCTGCCTACCATGCTCAAAACCTCTCCTGGATTCGGTGTCTTGGCCCGCATTAGATAACGGAATTATTGCAGCTGTGTGACAGGGTGTTGGCCGTTCTGGCGACATTCCATGACTGAACTAGGCTACAGAGGGCCGCTTTAATGGCAACCCGAACCCATTTCCCCCCGAAACAATGGTGAATCCAATGACACGACATACGCTGAGCTGGATGGCCCTTTTCACTGCGTTGGCGCTCCCGGGGGTGGCGTTGGCCCACCATGCCATGGAGAAGGATGGCAAGTGGGTCGATGATGCCGGCATGACCCTGTACACCTTTGACAAGGATGCGGGTGGCAAGTCGATGTGCAATGGCGAGTGCGCCAAGAACTGGCCACCGTTGATGGTCAAGAAAGAAGACGAAGCACCGAAGGATAAATGGACCCATGTAGAGCGGGACGACGGTTCGATGCAGTGGGCTTACGACGGCAAGCCGCTGTATACCTTCATCAAGGACAAGAAGGCCGGTGACATGACCGGTGACGGCATGAAAGACGTCTGGCACGTTGCCAAGCCTTGAGACAGCCGGGGCCGCTGTGCGGCCCATCGCGACACAAGGCCCCACATGGTTCGACGTACGCTGATCAATGAGTGGGGCCTTGTGTCGCGATGGGCTGCGCAGCAGCCCCAAACTACTCAGCGCAACGCGTAATCCAGCACCACCCCGATAAACACCAGCATCCCTGCCCAGTGGTTGTGCAGAAACGCCTTGAAGCACGATTCCCGGTCCAGCTTGCGCGTTGACCAGTATTCCCAGGCAAAGCACGCCGCCGCACCCAGCAACCCAAGGTGGAACCAGCCACCCAGGTCGAAGCGACTACCGGCCAGCAACAGGCAGCCCAGCGACAGCAACTGCAGGGTCAGGATGATGCTGCGATCAGCGTCGCCGAACAGGATCGCAGTGGATTTCACACCAATTTTCAGGTCGTCATCGCGGTCGACCATGGCGTAATAGGTGTCATAACCCACCGTCCACAGCAGGTTGGCGATATACAGCAGCCAGGCGCCGGCCGGCAACTCACCGCCAGCGGCTGTGAAAGCCATGGGAATGCCCCACGAATACGCCGCCCCCAGCACCACCTGCGGGTAGTAGGTGTAGCGCTTCATGAACGGGTAGCAGAACGCCAAGGCCACCGCCCCGAACGACAGCCAGACGGTGCGGCTGTTGGTGCACAGCACCAGCAGGAAACTCACCCCGACCAGAATCGCGAACAGTGTCAGCGCCTCGCGTGGCCGCACCCGGCCACTGGCCAGGGGGCGGTCGGCGGTCCGCTTGACATGGCCGTCAACCTTGCGGTCGGCAAAGTCGTTGATGCAGCAGCCGGCCGCGCGCATCAGCACCACACCAAGGCCGAAGATGAGCACATTGGCCAGGGTGGGTGACCCATTGCCGGCAATCCACACTGCCGACAGGGTCGGCCACAACAGCAGGTAGATGCCTATCGGCCGGTCCATACGGCTGAGCTGGACGAAGTCCCAGGCCCGTGGGTGCAGGCGGTTGAGCGACTTGAGCAGTTGCAGGTACATCAGCGGTTTTCCTCCTTGGCCGCTTGCCACAATGCCGGCAGAAACACTTCTGCCACCAGCAGGTCCAGACCGTTGCGCTCGAAGCGCGAGCGGCGGCCCCAAAGCGCCGCATGTGCAGCTTCGGACGGCAGCCAGGCCTGTGGATAAGTGCACACTTCGAGTGGATGACGGATGAACGCCTGGTCGCAGAACAGCAACTCGCCCAGCGAGCGGCTGCCCAAGGACTCCAGGTCCAGGCCACCACGTTCCAGTGCGCTGCGGCTGGCCACGCTGCGGGCGAACACCCAAGGTTGGCCATGGCCGCGCAGGTACACTTCGCGCACCCAGCCTTCGGCGCCAGCAGCGATGCCCAGCGCTTGGCATTCGTCATCGCGCAGCGGCTGCCAGCCCTCGAACAGCGGGGTGACGGAAAAGTGATCGATGGACAGACGGGTCAGGCGGCGGGTCAGCGAGCCCTCGTCGAACAGCCAGTCAAGGGTAGGCTGGTCGATGTCGGTCGCCAGCTGTGAATACGGCAGCCACGCGACAGCGGCTGCTTGCGGGGATTCGTACGACACGTCGGTATGCTTTGTTACAGCCAGAGAGGCGGCGAGCTTAGCATGATTGCCCCAACTGCTTGCATACTGCCGGCAGGGCCGCTACAAAGCCCCCACGCATTGCGCGCTGGCCCCATTCGCGGGCAAGCCCGCCCGGCCTGCGCGGTCACTGTAGGCGCGGGCTTGCCCGCCAAGAGGCCATCAGCCGCAACACAAGCCCCAGCCCGAACCGAGGAAATAGACCTGATGAAAAAGTGGCAATGTATTGTCTGTGGCCTGATCTACGACGAAGCCGAAGGCTGGCCCGACGACGGCATCGCCCCCGGCACCCGTTGGGAGGATGTGCCTGAGGACTGGCTGTGCCCCGACTGTGGCGTCGGCAAAAGCGACTTTGAAATGATCTCCATCGGTTAATCGAGGAAAGCACGACATGACGTCCCCTGTGGTAATCATCGGTACCGGCCTTGCGGGCTACAACCTGGCCCGTGAATTTCGCAAGCTCGATACGCAGACGCCGCTGTTGCTGATCACCGCCGACGATGGTCGTTCGTACTCCAAGCCGATGCTGTCCATGGGCTTTGCCAAGCAGAAGGACGCCGACGGCCTGTGCATGGCTGAGGCGGGTGCCATGGCCGAGCAATTGAACGCCGAGGTCCGCACCCATACCCGCATCAGCGGCATCGACCCGGGCCACAAGCGGCTGTGGATCGGCGAAGAAGCCGTGGAATACCGCGATCTGGTGCTGGCCTGGGGGGCGCAGACCGTGCAGGTGCCGATCGAGGGTGATGGCGGCCATCTGGTATTCCCGATCAACGATCTGGAGGACTACGCGCGCTTCCGTGCTGCCGCCGCGGGCAAGCAGCGTGTCCTGATCCTCGGCGCCGGCCTGATCGGCTGCGAATTCGCAAACGACATGAGCCTGGGTGGTTTCAAGGTCGACGTTGTGGCGCCGTGTGAACAGGTCATGCCGACCCTGCTGCACCCGGCCGCTGCGGCGGCTGTACAGGGTGGGCTGGAGGGGCTGGGAGTACGCTTTCACTTGGGGCCGGTGCTGACCCGCCTGCAGCAGGTGACCCAAGGCCTGGAGGCGCACCTGTCGGATGGCAGCGTGATTGCCTGCGACCTGGTGGTTTCGGCCATCGGCCTGCGCCCACGTACCGACCTGGCTGCCGCAGCTGGGCTGCAGACCAATCGAGGTGTAAGCGTAGACCGCGAGCTACGTACATCACACGCCAACATCTTCGCCCTTGGCGACTGTGCCGAAGTCGATGGCATCAACCTGCTGTACGTGATGCCGCTGATGAGCTGTGCCCGGGCGCTGGCGCAAACCCTGGCCGGCAAGCCGACGGCAGTTTCCTACGGGCAGATGCCTATCACCGTGAAAACCCCGGCCTGTCCGCTGGTCGTCTCGCCAGCGCCACAGGGTTGCGAAGGCACCTGGCAGGTAGAGGGGCAGGGCAGTGACCTCAAGGTGCTTTGCCTTGATGCCGACGGCAAGTTGCTGGGCTACGCCCTGACCGGAGCGGCGGTGATGGATAAGCTGGCGCTGAATCGTCAGTTACCAGCGGTTATGGCGTAAATAGCGGCTGTTCTGTCGGATTTATCCTGTTGTTGCCTGCACAATGGCCGCCCAGATACTGGCGCGGCCCCTGAGCTCGTGCCATTCTCACTCCCGTCTGCCGCAGATTAGAGCCTGCGGTGCCTTGAGCGCTGCTCCCAGAGGCAGCACGGCATAACAACAAGAATTCCGTCAAAGAGGCTTCACTATGCGCAAACCAGAACTCGCCGCCGTCATCGCCGATAAGGCTGATCTGACCAAGGAAAAGGCCAATCAGGTTTTGAACGCGATTCTCGACAGCATCACCGGTGCCCTGGACAAGGACACCGTGACCCTGGTCGGTTTCGGCACCTTCGAAAAACGTCATCGCGGCGCGCGTACCGGCAAGAACCCGCAAACTGGGGAACCGGTCAAGATCAAGGCCAGCAATACCGTGGCCTTCAAGCCTGGCAAGAACCTGCGCGACAGCGTTAACGCCCCCGCCAAGCCAGCCAAGAAAGGCAAGTGATCGCTCCCTGACAACCCCAGTGTCGGCCAAGCGGGCGCCTCAAGGCGCCCGTTGTGCTTTCTGCAGGCAAAATGTTTCGAACTCGCATAAATAGTTCTGGAAAAGGATAAACTGCGCGCCTTAGTCACTTTTCATTCGAGGCGCGTTGATGAAGTTCCGCTTTCTTCTCTGGGCCATGGGGCTGTTGATGGTCAGGGCCAGCCGTAATAACCCCGCATTCCAGCAGCAGCTCAAGGGCAAGGACTTGGTGTTCCAGATGCAGACCTTGGACGGCAAGGTCGCCCGACACTTCATCGTCAGCAACGAGCGCATCAGCAGCAAGGGCGGCGCGCACCCACAGCCGGCGTTCGCCATTGCATTCAGGGACGCCGCTTATGGCTTCGCCACCATGCAGGCGGGTAACAAGCAGCTGGCGTTCATGCAGGGGATTCAGGAAAAGCACATCCAGATCAAGGGCAATCCGGCGCTGGTGATGTGGTTCCAAGGGTTGATGAAATACCTGAAACCCAAGAAGAAAGGCTGAAGCCCTACGGGGATGCCCATGCTTTACCTGTGGGAGCGGGCGTGCCCGCGAAACAAGCGACGCGGTGCATGGCACCGGCTTCGCCGGTGTTCGCGGGCAAGCCCGCTCCCACAGTCCAATCGCGCCAGCTTTTAGAAATTGAGCAAGACAGTTGCTGCCACAGACTATGTGTTAATGCTTAATGCGGTGTGTGGAACTGCGAAGCCAGCTCACGCAACAGGTTCTCGGCTTCGAGCACCTTGTTCACCACATCCTCAGCCTTGTCCCGGGTAATGCTCAGGCGTTCCAACAGCTCGTCAGGAATCTCTTCCTGCGGCCCTGAGCCTATACCTCGCGAGCGCAGCAGGCGGGTGGCCAGGCACACCAAGTTGGGGAACGCGAAATATTCGCCGTCGTAGGCTGGATCGTGCTGAAAGCGCAAGGCAGTCGACAGCTCTTCTGGCATGTCCCACAGCTTCATCAGCCAGGCACCGATCTGTTCGCGGCTGATGCCCAGCAAGTGTTGTTCCACATAGGTGTGGTTCAAATGCGGGTTGACCTCAAGGTGGCGGCAAATCAGCGAAAAATGCGGTGGGAACACGTGCGCCAGCAGCAGGTAGCCAAAGTTGTGCAGTAGCCCGGCCAGGTAGGTCAGCCCGGCCTCGGGGCGTTCTGCGCGCGGCATGGCGCGGGTCAGGCCTTCGATGATCGCGGCGGTGTAGATCGATTGTTGCCAGTAGGGCGTGGCCTGCTGCGGGTGGTCTTTGGGCAGGCTCAAGGTCTTGCCCAGCGCCAGGCCCAAGGCCAGGTTGATCACCAGGTCGAAACCCAGCACACGCACGATGGCGTCTTCTACCGAGCGGATCTTGCCCGGTGATCCATAGTAGGGCGATGCAGCCCAGCTCACCACCTGTGCCGCCAGCGCCGGGTCGGTTTCGACCACGCCGGTGATGTCGTCGATGCTGGCGTTGGGATCTACCCGCAGCTTGATGATCTTCTGCGCGGTGTCGGCGAGCGGTGGAATTTCGATGGTCTCTTCCAGGCGTTTCTGAATGCGTCGGGCAGTGAAGGCCTGGACCGCATCGGTGATTTCCCGGGTGTCGTCATCGGGGCGGTCGAGATTGGGGCTGATCGCTTCGACTTGCTGGCCAAAGCTGCTGGCGCTGGCCTTGGCCAGCATGCGCTTGAAGTGTGCGCGTTCGATTTCCAGCAACAGGCCGGCTTCGCCTGACTGGATAAAGACAGTTTCGGCGTCGAGCAGGCTCTTTTCGTACTGACATGGCGAGCTGGTCAGCGCCGGGATGCCCGGCAGGGCCTTGAGGTGGTGCTTGTCGAGCATCTGCTTCAGGCGCGGCACCGACACCGCGGTCAGCTTGCGCCCGGTCAGCTCGGCCAGGCGGTTGAGGTCCAGCAGGTGGCTCTGCGGGAACAGCACCATGAGGGCGCCGACCTCGTCGTCGAGAAGGACAGCCTGCACCCGCGAAGCCGCAGGCAGGTGCGAGTGTTCGACCACCTGGCGGTAGGGCACGCCGAGCTTGTCGAGCAGCAGCCTGATGACGGAGGGGGCGTGTGGGGTTGCGGTGTCCAGGGCAACTTCAGTCATGGTCCGTATCCACTGTTTCTTTTAAACGCGAAGTATAACCAGCCTGCGAGCAAATCTGGATCCATTCTGGGACTGGCGTCACACTTGGCCATATTGTTGGCCGTGGCGCAGCCAGCGGTCCAGCAGCGGGCTGACGTGTTCCGGCCAGCGTGATACCAAGGCCTGGGCCGCGTCGCGCACGGCCGGCAGCAGGTCGGCGTCGCGCATCAGGTCGGCGACCTTGAACTGCAGCAGACCGGTCTGGCGGGTGCCGAGCATCTCACCCGGGCCCCGCAGTTCAAGGTCTTTTTCGGCGATGATGAAGCCGTCGTTGGTCTCGCGCATGATCCCCAAGCGCTCGCGGCCGATCTGCGACAGCGGCGGGTGGTACAGCAGCACGCAATGGCTCACGGCACTGCCTCGGCCTACCCGGCCGCGCAGCTGGTGCAACTGTGCAAGGCCCAGGCGCTCGGGGTTCTCGATGATCATCAGGCTGGCGTTGGGCACGTCCACGCCCACCTCGATGACCGTGGTGGCGACCAGAAGCTGCAGGTTGCCAGCCTTGAACTCGGCCATGATCTCGGCTTTTTCCGCCGGTTTCATGCGCCCGTGGATCAACCCCACCCTCAGCTCGCCTAGCGCGCTGCCAAGCTCCTCGTAGGTGCTTTCGGCGGCCTGGCAGGTGAGTTCTTCGGACTCTTCGATCAGCGTGCATACCCAATAGGCCTGGCGCCCCTCGGCGCAGGCGGCGCGTACCCGCTCGACCACTTCGAAGCGGCGGCTGTCGGCCACCAGCACGGTGTTCACCGGCGTACGGCCTGGCGGCAACTCGTCGAGCACCGAGGTGTCCAGGTCGGCGTAGGCGCTCATGGCCAGCGTGCGCGGAATAGGCGTGGCGGTCATGATCAACTGGTGCGGGCACAGCTCGCCGGCCACGCCCTTCTTGCGCAGGGCCAGGCGTTGTTGCACGCCGAACCTGTGCTGTTCGTCGATGATCGCAAGGGCCAGGTGCTTGAACCTTACCTCTTCCTGGAACAGCGCGTGGGTGCCGACCACCATGGGTGCGCCGTTGGCGATCTGCTCCAGGGAGGCGGCCCGGGCCTTGCCCTTGAGTTTGCCGGCTAGCCAGGCGACTTCGATGCCCAGCGGTTCCAGCCAGCGCTTGAAGGTAATGTAGTGCTGCTCGGCGAGGATCTCGGTGGGTGCCATCAATGCCACCTGGTAGCCAGCCTCCAGCGCCTGCAGCGCCGCCAGTGCAGCGACCACGGTCTTGCCGGCACCCACGTCGCCCTGCACCAGGCGCATCATCGGTTCGTGTTGGCTAAGGTCGTAGGCAATTTCGTTGGCTACCCGCTGCTGCGCGCCGGTCGGCTGGAAGCCCAGGTTAGCCAGGTATTGCGCCTGCAGGCGCGTGGCCTTGGGCAGTACCGGCGCACGCAGGCTGCGCAGGCTTTCGCGCAGGCGTTGCTGCGACAGCTGATGGGTCAGCAACTCTTCGAAGGCCAGGCGGTGTTGAGCCCAGTGCTGGCCTTCGGCGAGCTCATCGAGGTCAGCGTCGGCCGGCGGGTTGTGCAGGTAGCGGATGGCTTCGTCCAAGGGTGCCAGCTGGTAGTCCCGGGCAAGTTCGTCAGGCAGCCAGTCGGGCAGGCTACGCGGGCCAAGCAGCGCAAGGCTCTGCTGGCACAACAGGCGCAGGCGTTGCTGGGTAAGGCCTTCGGTGGACGGGTAGATCGGCGTCAGGGTCTGTTCCACCGGTGGTGGTGGCTCGTTGCCGTTCAGCGCACGGTACTCCGGGTGGTAGATCTCCAGGCCCGAAGCGCCGGGGCGGGCTTCTCCGTAGCAGCGCAGGTGGGTGCCCCGCTTCAGGCCCTCCTTCTGCGCGTTGCTGAAGTGGTAGAAGCGCAATGTCAGCACACCGCTCCCGTCGCCCAGGCGCACCACCAGGCTGCGGCGCTTGCCCATGGTCACATCGGCACCACTGACCACGCCCTCGATAACCGCGTCCTGGCCGGGACGCAGTTGGCCGATTGGCACCACGCGCGTACGGTCCTGGTAGCGCAGGGGCAGGTGGAACAACACGTCCTGCAGGTTTTCCAGGCCGACCTTGGCGAGTTTCTCCGCCATCGCCTCGCCCACGCCTTTCAGTACTGTGACCGGGACCTTCGACAGCTCACTCATGACTCAGGCCGGTTGTTCCGCAGGGTTTTTGGCGACCGAGCACAGGCGGATCGAATCGGCGAGGATCTCGATGGCCTTTGGCCGCGGGAAGCTGGCGCGCCAGGCGATGGCGACCGTGCGGAACGGTGCCGGTGCCGTCAGCGGGCGCACTTCGATGACGCCGGGGGCATAGTGATGGCTGTGCACTGCCGACAGCGGCAAGATCGATACGCCAAGGCCGGAAGCCACCATGTGACGGATGGTTTCCAGCGAGCTGGACTCAACCGTGGTGTGCCGTGAGCCTTCACCCCCCTTGTTCAGGGTAGGGCAGGCTTCCAGTACCTGGTCACGGAAGCAGTGGCCCTCACCAAGCAGCAGCAGGCTCTTGTCGTTGAGCATGGCGGTGTCGATGGTCTTCTTCGCCGTCCATGGGTGGTCGGCAGGCATCAGGGCGCAGAACGGTTCGTCGTATAGCGGTAGCGTCAGCACGTCGGCTTCGTTGAACGGCAGGGCGATGATCACCGCGTCCAGTTCGCCGTTGCGCAGCTTTTCGCGCAGTACGTGGGTGAAGTTTTCTTCGATGTACAGCGGCATTTGCGGCGCTACGCGGTGCAGCTGCGGGATCAGGTGCGGGAACAGGTAGGGGCCGACGGTGTAGATAGCGCCGACCTTGAGCGGAGCGGTCAGCTGATTTTTGCCGGCCTGGGCCAGCTCGCGAATGCCTTGGGCCTGCTCCAGTACCTTCTGCGCTTGGGCGACGATGTTTTCGCCGACCGGGGTCAGACGTACTGCGCTTTTGCTGCGCTCGAAGATCAGAACGCCAAGCTCGTCCTCGAGCTTCTTCACACCGACCGACAGGGTGGGTTGGCTCACATGACAGCGCTCGGCGGCATGGCCGAAGTGCTGTTCCTGGGCGAGTGTGACGATGTAGCGTAATTCTGTGAGGGTCATAACGTGCGTCCATGAAGTTGCGAGCCCAGCATAGCGGCTGCAATTGATAGACGCACGTTATCAGACTTGCCGAATTGTGACAGAAACAAAAGTCTTAGCGGCGGTCCAGTGAGTAGACGAACGGTGCCACGACTTCAATCGTGCCATTGTTCAGCAACTCGGGTGGCGGCTTGGGTACCGTGCCGGCCCGACGGATCATTTCCAGGGTCGCCCGGTCCAGTGCGGCACTGCCCGAGCCACCGGCCATGGAGTACGACACGACCTTGCCTTCGGCGTCGACCACGAAGCGCAGGCGGTTCATGCCTTGCAGGCCACGACGGCGCGCGTCTTCCGGGTAACGCTTGTACTTGGCAAGGTGGCGCAGCAGGTCGCTCTGCCAGGTTGGCAGGGCGTTGCTGTTGGACGCAATGCTTGGTGCCGGTGCCGCGGACTTCTGCGGTGGCGTGTTGCTGGGCGGTGCGTCCACCGTTTGCTCGGTGGGTGGTGCTTCCTTCGGCGGCTCAGGCTTTTTCTCGGGCTTGGGCGGCTGCGGCTTGGCCTTTGGCTTGGGCGGCTTGGGGATGGCGATCTTGGGCTTGGGCGCTTCTGCCAGCTTCGGCAACGGTGGTTCCTCGACCGGTGCCGGTGGCTGCGGAGCTGCCTTTGGGGGTGGTGGTGGCGCAGGCTCCGGCAACGGTGCCAGTTCGACCATCATCGCTGCCGGGGGCAGTTCGATGGCCTGTGGTACCGACCAGTTGAGCGTCAGCAGCACGGCGACCACGTGCACACCCAGCACGATCGCCAGGCTGCCACCGTAGCGCGCCATGTTAGAGCGCGTTTTCATCATTTCTTGGCTGCCGTCTCGAGACCTACCAGACCGACTTTCAGGTAGCCGGCCGCGCGCATGTTGTTCATCACCTCCATCAGGTCGCCGTAATCCACGCCTTTGTCAGCCTGGAAGAAGATGGTGGTTTCCTTGTCACCCTTGGTCTTGGCGTCGAGCATCGGGCCAAGCTGGTCGGGTGCAGCAACCTGATCGTCGCCGACATACAGCTTCTGGTCGGCCTTGACGCTGACGAACACCGGTTTCTCTGGCCTTGGCGCCGGTTTGGCGGTTGAGGCCGGCAGGTCGACCTTGATGTCGACCGTGGCCAAGGGGGCGGCGACCATGAAGATGATCAGCAGCACCAGCATCACGTCGATGAACGGCGTAACGTTGATTTCGTGGTTTTCGGCGAGGTCGTCGCCACCTTCGTTGAGATGCAGGCCCATGGCTTACCCCACTTTCACCATGTGCGGGGCGGCGCGCTCGCTACCCTGGTGGTCCAGATCACGGCTGACCAGCAGCAGTACCTGAGCGGAGGCATCGGACACCTGTGCCTTGTAACCGGCAATGGAGCGGGCGAAGACGTTGTAGATGACCACGGCCGGGATTGCCGCGACCAGGCCCAGAGCAGTGGCCAGCAGCGCTTCGGCGATACCTGGGGCAACGACGGCCAGGTTGGTGGTCTGGGTCTTGGCGATGCCGATGAAGCTGTTCATGATGCCCCATACGGTACCGAACAGGCCAACGAACGGTGCGGTGGAGCCGATGGTTGCGAGGACGCCGGTGCCGCTGCTCATGGTGCGGCCGCTGGCATGCACCAGGCGCTCCAGACGGAAGCTGACGCGCTCCTTGATGCCTTCTTTTTCGCGAGCGTTAGCCGAAAGACGCATCTCTTCGAGGGCATCGTGGACCAGGGTGTGGGCCAGGGTGCCTTCCTTGTTGGAGACTTCGCTGGCTTCCTTCAGGGTGGTGGACTTCTTCAACTGGGCGATTTCACCCCGCAGGCGACGCTTGGCGCCCATCAGCTCGAAGCCTTTGGCAATCCAGATGGTCCAGGTGATGATGGAGGCGATGGCCAGACCGATCATGACGATCTTCACCACGATGTCGGCGTTCTTGTACATGCCCCATGGGGACAGGTCATGGGCCATGCCCAGCGAGGTGTCTTCGACCAGGGCTTGAACGCTTGGGTCTGCATCTGCCGGGTTGGTGGCAGTGGCACCAGGCGCCGGCGCATCGACCGGGGCAGCAGCGGGTGCGGCCGGGGCAGTAGCAGCCGCAGGTGTGGCGGCGTTGGTGGTTGGCTCATCGGCCATGGCCACCGGGGCCAGCACCAGGCTGAGTGTCAGCGCGGCGATGGCGCGCCAGGCGCGCGACGGGGTTGGCGAAGCGGAAGGTTGAGTACGTGTCATGCTGGCCGGACCTGATGAAGAAAAAGTGAACGTTCTCCAAGGCCTCGATGTAGGCCGAGAACAATTTGGCGGCCATTATTGCAAGTAATTCTTGTTAACAAAAGTAATATTGTAGCTTTTTTCGCCTATGGTCTAGCCGCCCATCGTGTAGCGTGGCCAGGCTGATCAATTGGTCTAGGGAGTTTAGAGATGTCAGACCTTTCCGTGATGGTGGTGGGTTGTGGTGATGTGGGTGGGCGTCTGGCCAAGCAGATGTTGGCTAAAGGCTGGCAGGTGAGCGGCCTGCGCCGTTCTGTTGGTCAGCTGCCCGCAGGGGTTCAGCCGGTTGCCGCAGATTTGGCCGAACCGTCGATACCGCAGGCCTGGCCACAGGGCCCGCTGGACTACCTGGTGTACTGCGTGGCGGCCAGCCAGCACGATGAGGCGGGTTACCAAGCAGCCTATGTCGATGGTTTGCGCCATGTGTTGGCCTGGTTGGCCGAGCGTGGCCAGCGCCCGCGTCGCCTGCTGTTCGTCTCAAGCAGCAGTGTGTATGCGCAGAAAGGCGGCGAGTGGATAGAGGAGGGCGCTGCCACCGAGCCTGAGGGCTATTCCGGGCGTGTGATGCTGGAGGCTGAACGGTTGGCACTGGCCAGCGGCATCCCGGCGAGCGTGGTCCGCCTGACCGGTATCTATGGCCCAGGGCGTGAGTGGTTGCTGAGCCAGGTGCGTCAGGGTTACCGCGTTGCCGAGGAGCCACCGCTGTATGGCAACCGCATTCATGCCGAAGATGCCGCCAGCCTGCTGGCGTTTCTGCTGCAGGCCGATGCTGATGGCAAGGCTCTGGACGACTGCTACATTGGCGTTGATGACGACCCGGCGCCGCTGGCCGATGTGGTGGCCTGGCTACGGGCGTACATGGGGGTTACCGAATGGTCCGATGAGCAGCGGGTGCGGCGTACTGGCAGCAAGCGCTGCAGCAATGCGCGGGCGCGGGCGCTCGGCTGGGCGCCTGAGTATCCGAGCTACAAGGAAGGCTACGCCGCGATTCTGGCAGGAAAAGCCTAGCTGGCAGGTGGCGCGATCCCTTGTGGGAGCAACTGTCTTGCTCAATTTCTAAAAACTGACGCGATCCCTGTGGGAGCGGGCTTGCCCGCGAACACGGGCGAAGCCCGTGCCATCCACCGCGGTGTCTTCTTCGCGGGTAACCCCGCTCCTACAGGGACCGTGCATCATCTCAGCTGCGCTCCAGCGCCCATTGACGCTTGCCCGCTGCCAGCTCTGGCATTTCATCCGGCTGGGCACGGTTCACTGCCTGGAAAATCTCCAGCTTGTCACCATCGCGCTTGATGATGAACGGTGCACCACGCTGGTTGCGCTCCAGCCACAGGCTGTCATTGTTGCCACCCATGGTCGCGCAATCACCTGCCAGGCACAGGGCGAAGCGGTCCGGCCCCGGTAGGCCGGTGACGTTGCCGGTGTCGCTGAAGCGCACGCTGGCACCTTTGCCTTGGCCGTCGACGATCTTCCAGTCACCACCCAGGTAGGCCTGGTAAAGCGCCTTCTCGAAGCTGCTGCCCAGTGGTGCATTGGCTGTCGCCGGTGCCTTGGCGCGCACGAAGGTTTGCTTGGTGCCGTTCTGGTCGACGGCCAGCAGCTCGTCGCCATCGAGCGAAAGCTGCTCGGTCTGGCCGCCTTGGAAACGGGCCTGCCATTGCTTTTCATTGGCGCTCAGCTGGCCGTCAGCGGCCTCGAAACCATTGCTATAGCTAGCTTGCTGATTGGCCACGTCGAGCTTCCACTCGAACACTGGGCCGTGCTCATTCAGCGCCTGGCGCAGGCTGCCGGCTTTGACCGCCGCAGTGATGGCTTCCTGGTTGATCCAGATACCGTTGAAATCTTCGGGTTTGTGGCTGGTGCAGCCGCCCAGTAGCAGGGCTGCCAGCGCAAAGGGCAGTGCTTGACGCATGACGGGGTAACCTTGCAGAGGAAGGAGGGTGACGGGCAGGGCCCGTCACCAGGGCATCATTCGATGACCAGGATGGCGTCCATTTCGACCTGGGAGCCTTTCGGCAACGCGGCAACGCCGATGGCGGCGCGGGCCGGGTAGGGCTGTTCGAAGTAGCGGCCCATCACCTCGTTTACCTTGGCGAAGTGGCTCAGGTCTGTGAGGAAGATGTTCAGTTTCACGATGTCCTTGAACGAACCGCCAGCAGCTTCAGCCACGGCCTTGAGGTTCTCGAACACCTGCACGGTCTGGGCTTCGAAGCCTTCGACCAGTTCCATGGTCTTCGGGTCCAGAGGGATTTGGCCCGACATGTACACGGTGTTGCCGGCCTTGATCGCCTGCGAGTAGGTGCCGATGGCGGCAGGGGCCTTGTCGCTGTTGATGACGGTTTTGCTCATGATGACTCCTTGCGGTTGGCGGACTACGTACGCATGCGGGTGATGCGGACCACACCGGTCAGGGTACGCAGCTTCTTGATCACACGCGCCAGGTGCACGCGGTCGTGCACGCTGACCACCAGTTGGACCACGCTGATACGGCCGTCGCGTTCGTCCATGCTGATCTTTTCAATGTTGCCGTCGGCGGCGTTGACGCTGCTGGCCAGCAGGGCGATCAGCCCGCGCTGGTGTTCCAGTTCGACACGCAGTTCGACATTGAACTCGCCAGTGATGTCCTTGGCCCAGGAGAGTTGCACGCACTTTTCGGGGTTGTGGCGGATTTCACTGATGTTGCGGCAGTTCTCCAGGTGCACGACCATGCCTTTGCCGGCTGACAGGTGGCCGACAATCGGGTCACCCGGGATCGGTGTGCAGCACTTGGCGTAGCTCAGCACCAGGCCTTCGGTACCGCGGATCGCCAGCGGGCCTTCTGGCGCCGGCAACTGTTCGCCTTCGGCCGACAGCAGGCGGCGCGCGACCACGTAGGCCATGCGGTTGCCCAGGCCGATGTCTTCGAGCAGGTCTTCTAGCAGCTCCAGGCGGTACTCGGCGAGAATAGACTCGATGCGTTCCTGGGGGATTTTCTCCAGGCTGCTGTCGAAACCAGTGAGCACCTTGTTCAGCAGGCGCTCGCCCAGGCTGATGGATTCGGAACGGCGCTGTTGCTTGAGCGCGTGGCGGATATTCGTGCGTGCCTTGCCTGAGACCACAAAGTTGAGCCAGGCCGGGTTTGGCCGAGCGCCCGGGGCGCTGACGATTTCCACTGTCGAGCCGCTTTGCAGCGGTTCGGACAGCGGCGCCAGGCGGCGGTTGATGCGGCACGCGATGCAACTGTTACCAACGTCGGTGTGCACCGCGTAGGCGAAGTCGACGGCCGTGGAGCCTTTGGGCAACTCCATGATCCGGCCTTTGGGCGTGAACACGTAGACCTCGTCCGGGAACAGGTCGATCTTCACGCTCTCGATGAATTCCAGGGAGTTGCCGGCACGTTGCTGCAGTTCGAGGATACCCTTGACCCACTGGCGGGCACGCGCGTGGCTGCCCTTGGGCTGCTCGTCGTCGTTTGACTTGTACAGCCAGTGCGCGGCGATGCCGTTGTTGGCCATCTCTTCCATTTCGCGGGTGCGGATCTGGATTTCGATGGGCACGCCGTGCATGCCGAACAGGGTCGTGTGCAACGACTGGTAGCCATTGGCCTTGGGGATCGCGATGTAATCCTTGAAGCGTCCGGGCAGCGGCTTGTACAGGTTGTGCACGGCGCCGAGCACGCGGTAGCAGGTGTCAACCTTGTCGACAATGATGCGGAAGGCATACACGTCCATGATCTCGTTGAAGGCACGGCGCTTGCCGCGCATCTTCTTGTAGATGCCATAGAGGTGTTTCTGCCGCCCGCTGACCTCGCCCTCGATGCCGTCGGCGGACAGGCAGTTGGCCAGCGAGTGCTCGATCTTGGCGACGATTTCTTTGCGGTTGCCGCGTGCGCTCTTCACTGCTCGATGAATCAGCGACGAGCGCATCGGGTGCATGGCCTTGAAGCCAAGGTCTTCGAACTCCACGCGCACGGTGTGCATCCCCAGGCGGTTGGCGATGGGGGCGTAGATCTCGAGGGTTTCCTTGGCGATGCGCCGGCGTTTTTCGCCAGACAGCACTTCCAGGGTGCGCATGTTGTGCAGGCGGTCGGCCAGCTTGACCAGGATCACGCGGATATCGCGGGCCATGGCCATGGCCATCTTCTGGAAGTTTTCCGCCTGTGCCTCGGCCTTGGTCTCGAAATTCATCTGGGTCAGCTTGCTGACCCCATCGACCAGTTCGGCCACGGTCTCGCCAAACTGCTGGCTGAGGGCTTCCTTGGCGATGCCGGTGTCTTCAATCACATCGTGCAGCATGGCCGCCATCAGGCTCTGATGGTCCATGTGCATGTCGGCGAGGATGCTGGCCACGGCCAGCGGGTGGGTCACGTAGGGCTCGCCACTGCGGCGGCGTTGCCCATCGTGAGCCTGTTCGGCGTAGAAATAGGCACGCCGAACCAGGTTGACCTGTTCGGGGCCAAGATAGGTCGACAGCCGTTCGGCCAAGGCTTCTATACCCGGCATGGGTTCACCTCCTGCCGAGGAAGAGGGCCTTGCGCCGTACGACGTCGACCTGGCATCAATCAGACAGCCTCGTTGTTCTCGTCCTCGAACGCGGCGAACACCGGATCCTCGGTGACGATCTCTTCAGCGGCGATGAACTCGTTGGTGACGATGCCTTCGGCAATTTCACGCAGGGCAACAACGGTTGGCTTGTCGTTTTCCCACGCAACGCGTGGCTCTTTGCCGCCGGTCGCCAGCTGGCGAGCGCGCTTGGTCGAGAGCATGACCAGCTCAAAGCGGTTATCCACGTGTTCCAGGCAGTCTTCAACAGTTACGCGGGCCATGGTCTTCCTCAGTAGCAATTGCGGTGGGCGTGCAGCCCATTAATGGGCAGGCGGACTCGATAGTATAAAAATTCACCAGCCAATAGGGAAGCGCTGTTTTGCCGGGCGGTACCTGCAAACCCTGCGATGCCTTCTTCGCGGGTGAACCCGCTCCTACAGGGACCGCGTAGCTTGTAGCGGCGGGTTTACCCGCGAAAGAGCCGGAACAGACACCCTCAGTGCATGAGCTTGACGATAACCTCAGAGCATCGCGTCACGCAACCGCGGGGTCAGCTCTTCGAACAAGGTCTGCACCGAGCGCAACGCCCGGCAATCCGGCCGGGTCAGCAACCACAGCTGAGTGTCGCAGCCGGGCAGGGGACCGCTGAGAGCATCCACCCCAGGCAGCGCATGCACCATGTAGTCCGGGAGTGCTGCCACGCCCAGGCCGGCCATTACCAACTGGGCGATGGTCGACATGCTGCTGCACTGGTAGCGCGGGCTCAGGCCCGGGTGTTGTTGGTTGCGCCAGACCACCGTAGGGTGGTCCTGCATCGAGTCGTCTGGTGCGATCCACGGCACGCTGGCGGGGGACTCGCTCAGGCGCTCGCGCCACTGTGGCTGGCCGCAGACTACATAGGAGGTCGAACCCAGGTTGCGGCCAACCAGGTGCTCCGGAGGTGTGTTGGTCAGGCGCAGGGCGATGTCGGCGTCGCGCCGGCTGAGGTTGGCGAAGGTATTGGAGGTGCCCATCTCCAGCGACAAAGCCGGGTAGTTGGACATGAACTCGGCCAGCGCCGGCAGCAACAGGCTGTGCATCACCGCCTCTGTGCAGGTCAGGCGCACCGTGCCGCTGACCACCTGCTCGCCACTGGTCATGGCAATGCGCGCCGCTTCCAGCGCCTGCTCGGCACGTTCGGCCTGCTCGGCCAAGGCCTGTGCAGTGTCAGTCGGCAGATAGCCCTTTCGGCTCTTGACGAACAAAGCAGTGCCCAGCGCTGACTCCAATCGGCGGATCGAGCGGAATACGGTCGAAACGTCGACTTTGAGCAGTTCGGCGGCTTTGGCCAGCGAGCGGCCACGTTCCAGTGCCAGGACCAGAGAGAGGTCTGCGTGGGTTATCTGATATTGCATTGATGCACGCTCTGCTTGCCAAATTGCCAATGTCTGTTGCGTCTGGGCCATTTTATAGTGAAACGGCCCCCCGGAATCAATGCGCCCGGTCGGGTAACCAGTCCCCACGATGGGAAAGTGAAAAGAACAACAGCTGCAACCATCGTCGCCCGTGAGGCGCCAGCCGTATCCCCACATCGCCGCAGCACATCAAAGGATGTACACCATGACGTCGGTAACCCCGTGCGCCAGTTCTTCCAGCGAGATGAATGACTTCCTCCAGGCCCATCCGGACACGCAGTACGTAGACCTGCTGATCTCCGACATGAATGGCGTGGTACGTGGCAAGCGCATCGAGCGGGCCAGCCTGCACAAGGTGTACGAGAAGGGCATCAACCTGCCCGCATCGCTGTTCGCCCTTGATATCAACGGTTCCACTGTCGAAAGCACCGGCCTTGGGCTGGACATCGGCGACGCCGACCGTATCTGTTTCCCGATCCCCGGCACCTTGTCGGACGAGCCGTGGCAGAAGCGCCCCACCGCCCAGCTGCTGATGACCATGCACGAGCTGGATGGCCAGCCGTTCTTCGCCGACCCGCGTGAAGTGCTGCGCCAGGTGGTGAGCAAGTTCGACGACCTGGGCCTGGATATTTGCGCCGCGTTCGAGCTGGAGTTCTACCTGATCGACCAGGACAACCTCAACGGCCGCCCGCAGCCGCCGCGCTCGCCGATCTCCGGCAAGCGCCCGCAGTCGACCCAGGTGTACCTGATCGACGACCTCGACGAGTACGCCGACTGCTTGCAGGACATGCTCGAAGCAGCCAAGGAACAGGGCCTGCCTGCCGACGCCATCGTCAAGGAAAGCGCCCCAGCGCAGTTCGAGGTCAACTTGCACCACGTGGCGGATCCGCTGAAGGCCTGCGACTATGCGATCCTGCTCAAGCGCCTGATCAAGAACGTCGCCTACGACCATGAAATGGACACCACCTTCATGGCCAAGCCCTACCCGGGCCAGGCAGGCAACGGCCTGCATGTGCACATTTCATTGCTGGACAAGAAAACCGGCAAGAACATCTTCGCCAGTGACGATCCGCTGCAAAGCGATACGCTGCGCCACGCCATTGGTGGCGTGCTGGAAACCATGCCGGCGTCGATGGCCTTCCTGTGCCCCAACATCAACTCCTACCGCCGCTTCGGTGCGCAGTTCTACGTGCCCAATGCGCCGAGCTGGGGCCTGGACAACCGCACCGTGGCCGTACGCGTGCCCACCGACAGCAGCGACAATGTGCGCCTTGAGCACCGTGTAGCCGGCGCCGATGCCAACCCGTACCTGATGCTCGCGGCGATCCTTGCCGGCGTTCACCATGGCCTGACCAACAAGGTCGAGCCCGAGGCGCCGATCGAAGGCAACTCCTACGAGCAGCTGGAGCAAAGCCTGCCGAACAACCTGCGCGATGCCCTGCGCGCGCTGGATGACAGCGAAGTCCTCAACCAATACATCAGCCCGGACTACATCGATATCTTCGTGGCCTGCAAGGAAAGCGAACTGGCCGAGTTCGAAGTGTCGATTTCCGATCTCGAGTACAACTGGTACCTGCACACGGTGTAAGCCCATG
Source organism: Pseudomonas sp. BO3-4 (assembly GCF_034044115.1). Lineage (NCBI taxonomy): Bacteria > Pseudomonadati > Pseudomonadota > Gammaproteobacteria > Pseudomonadales > Pseudomonadaceae > Pseudomonas > Pseudomonas sp. BO3-4. The sequence goes on along the minus strand of NZ_CP139018.1, from coordinate 6,170,577 downwards.
AGCGCAAATGCGGTCCCTTTGATCGGTGTCAGCGCCTGCCGTCAGCAGGTAGGGAAGAACTCCTCGCATACGGTCGGCGACAAGTATGTCGAGGCGGCCGGCTTTGCCGGCTTGCCACTGATCTTGCCGGCCCGTGATGGCGGCAGCGACACGCAAGCGCTGCTGGCCCGCCTGCACGGCATTGTTTTTACCGGCTCGCCTTCAAATATCGAGCCGCATCATTACAATGGCGCCCCCAGTGTGGCGGGTACCCGGCATGATCTGGCGCGTGATCGCCTGACCCTGCCGCTGCTGCAGGCAGCCATTGCCGTCGGTGTGCCCGTATTCTGCATCTGCCGAGGCTATCAGGAGCTGAACGTGGCCCTTGGTGGCAGCCTGCACCAGCGTGTGCAGGAACTGCCTGGCTACCTTGACCACCGCGAACCTGAGGACGCCCCCCTGGAGGTGCAATACGGCCCTCGCCACTCGGTCAGCATCGAGCCTGGCGGGTTGTTCGAGCGCCTGGGGCTGGTGGCGCAGTTCGAGGTCAATTCGCTGCACAGCCAGGGCATCGACCGTCTGGCCCCGGGCCTGCGCGTCGAGGCACGGGCCCCGGATGGCCTGATCGAGGCGGTGTCCATGCCTGCGGCGCCGGGCTTTGTGCTCGGGGTGCAATGGCACCCGGAGTGGCGCTTCAACGAAAACCCGGTTTCGCTGCGTCTGTTTGAGGCGTTTCGCGAGGCCTGCAATGCCTACGCAGCACGGGAGGGCTCACGGCAGGAATGATTCTGGCGTCAGCCGAAGGTCTCGGATGACTCGTCCCCGATAGCAAGCTTTCAATGAGTGAAAGCGAGCCTTGTACCCAAGGCTTGTTAAAACAATTCCAAAATTTACGGCAAATACTCATGAGCAATTACACAGAAGCCGGCCGCCCACCCGATGTGGCGGCCGACGCGGGCAACACTCAGCGCAGCAAAGGCCTGGCCAAGGGCCGCTTGGGCCTGCTGGCCAGCGTGGTGCTGGGCATTTCCACCATCGCCCCGGTCTATACCCTGACCGGGGCCCTTGGCCCGACCGTACGTGAGGTGGGCGCCCACCTGCCGGCCGTGTTCATCGTGGGCTTCCTGCCGATGCTGCTGGTTGCCCTGGGCTATCGCGAGCTGAACTCGGCGGAGCCGGACAGCGGTACTTCGTTTACCTGGTCGGCGCGTGCATTCGGCCCGATGATCGGCTGGATCGGCGGCTGGGGACTGGTGGTTGCCACCACGATCGTGCTGTCGAACCTGGCAGGTGTGGCGGTGGACTTCTTCTACCTGTTCCTTGGCCAGATCACCGGCAAGCATGAGCTGGCAGCGTTGGCCGACAACCTGTTGATCAACATCGTTACCTGTTGCGTGTTCATTGGTTTGGCAGTGTGGATCTGCTGTCGGGGTATCGCCACCACAATGACTGTGCAGTACGGCTTGGTGGCCCTGCAGTTGCTGGTGTTGATCGGCTTTGCTTTCGCCGCTTTCGGCGGCACCACCGCGCCGCCACCGCTGGCGTTCGATTTCGCCTGGTTCAACCCGTTCGGTGTCGAGTCGTTCTCGGCCTTTGCCGCTGGCCTGTCACTGTCGATCTTCATCTTCTGGGGCTGGGACACTTGCCTGACCGTCAGTGAAGAATCGGTGGGCAGCGAAGAGGTGCCGGGCAAGGCCGCTACCTGGACCGTGATGTTGATTCTCGGCCTGTACCTGTTCACTGCCATCGCCACCCTGCAGTTTGCCGGTATCAGTGAAACGGGTCTGGGCCTGAACAACCCGCGCATCCAGGAGAACGTCTTTGCCCACCTGGCCGGCCCGGTCATGGGGCCGCTGGCGATCCTGATGTCCATCGCTGTGCTGGCCAGTACGGCGGCGTCGCTGCAGTCCACCTTCGTGGCGCCGGCGCGCACCCTGTTGGCCATGGGTTATTACGGCGCGGTGCCGCAGAAGTTCGCCAGCGTCTGCCCGCGCTCGCAAACGCCGCGCTATGCCACCATCTGCGCCGGCCTGGCCGCAGGCCTGTTCTACGTGACCATGCGTACGCTGAGCGAGAACGTGCTGGCAGATACCATCACGGCATTGGGCATGATGATCTGCTTCTACTATTCGCTGACCGCGTTTGCCTGCGTCTGGTATTTCCGCGGCAGCCTGTTCGACAGCCTGCGCCACTTCATCATGCGCGGCCTGTGCCCGCTGGTGGGTGGGGTGATCTTGTCGGTGATCTTCGTGCGTACCGCCATCGACAGTGCGTCGCCGGACTTCGGCAGCGGCTCGCATGTGGGCGGTCTGGGGCTGGTGTTCGTGATTGCCGCGATCATCTCGGTGCTTGGTATCGGCCTGATGATGCTGTCGCGCATGCGTGCGCCGGCGTACTTCCTCGGGGCTACCCTGCGTCAGCAGGCTACCTTGCCACTGCAGGAATAAACCAATGGGGCCGCTCTGCGGCCCTTCGCGGGCACGCCCGCTCCCACAGGCCGGTGCTCAGCCTCAGCCCAGCGCGGTATCGAGAAACATCATCACCGCAAACCCACCCATCAACCCTAGGGTCGCCGTTGTTTCCTACAGGTATGAACTGCAGATGGTCATGGTGGGGCAGCAGGACCTGGCACGGGTAATGGACTGGCGGCAGTGCTGGGCATCAAGGTCGAACCGGCGCTGGAAGCCCTAAAAGTCGCCGTCCACATCTAAAGCCTGGCGCAGTCCTTGCGGGAGCGGCCTTGTGTCGCGAAAAGGCTGCACAGCAGCCCCGGGATTTCAGCGTCGATGCAAATAATGCGGGGGCCGCTTCGCGGTCCTTTTGCGACACAAGGCCGCTCCCACTCGGATCGCGCCAGCTTTTAGAAATTGAGCAAGACAGTTGCTCCCAAAGGTGTGGCACAAGCCTCAAGGCAGTGATTAACCCGTGGGAGCGGGCGTGCCCGCGAAGGGCTGCAATGCAGCCCCATCGATCTTTAGCCGATCATTTGCTTCAGCAGCGCCGCATGACGCTGCTGCTGCTTCTTCAACAGCAGGCGATTCGAGCGGAACACCGCTTTCAAGTCTGCCAGCGCCGCGTCGAAATCATCATTGATGATCACGTAGTCATACTCGTCGTAGTGCACCATCTCGCTGACCGCTTCCTTCATGCGCCCGGCAATGATCTCTTCGCTGTCCTGCCCGCGTCCGTCCAGGCGGTGGCGAAGCGCCTCCTGGCTTGGAGGCAGGATGAACACCGACAGCGCCTCTGGCATCAGCTTGCGCACTTGCTGGGCACCTTGCCAGTCGATTTCCAGGATCAGGTCGTAGCCTTGGTCCAGGGTGTGCTGCAGCGCGCTGCGCGAAGTACCGTAGAAGTTGCCGAACACTTCGGCATGCTCCAGAAAGTCTCCTTGCGCGATCAGCGTCTTGAACTCCTCGTGGACGACGAAGTGATAGTTCACCCCGTGCTGCTCGCCCGGGCGCATGGCGCGGGTAGTGTGCGAGACCGAGACGCGAATCTGCTGGTCGTCTTTGGTCAGGGCGGTGACCAGGCTGGTCTTGCCGGCACCCGAGGGGGCCGAAACGATGTAGAGGGTGCCGCTGCTGTGGTTCATGGTAGGGGTGGCCTTACTCGATGTTCTGTACTTGTTCACGCATCTGTTCGATCAGTACCTTCAGGTTGACCGCCGCTTGCGTGCTGCGTGGGTCGAAGGCCTTGGAGCCAAGGGTGTTGGCCTCGCGGTTGAGCTCCTGCATCAGGAAGTCCAGGCGCCGGCCAGCGGCGCCGCCACCCTTGAGCACGCGGCGCACTTCGGTGACGTGGGTGCTGAGGCGGTCGAGCTCCTCTGCCACGTCGCTTTTCTGGGCCAGCAGTACCATCTCTTGCTCCAGGCGCTGTGGGTCCAGCTCGGCTTGCATGTCGCCGAAGCGGTCGAGAATCTTCTGCCGCTGCGCCGCCAGCATCTGCGGCACCAGGGCGCGCAGGGTCGTGACTTCGCTGGCCATGTTGTCCAGGCGTTCGTTGATCAGCCGCGCCAGTTCCTGGCCTTCGCGCTGGCGCCCGGCCTTGAGTTCGGCCAACGCTTCGTCGAACAGCGCCATGGCTTCGGCGTTCAGTGCCTGTGGGTCGCTGGTGTCGGCCACCAGCACGCCTGGCCATGACAGCACTTCCAGCGGGTTCAGGGGGGCAGGCTGCTTGATCAGGCCCGCCACTTCTTCGGCGGCGGCAACCAGTTGCTTGGCGCGCTCATGGTCCACTTTCAGCGGTTTGCCATTACTGTCTTCGTTGAGGCGCAAGGTGCATTCCACCTTGCCGCGTGACAGGCCCTGGCGCAGGCCTTCACGTACACCGCCTTCGAGGTCGCGCAGGGCCTCGGGCAGGCGCAGGTGCGGCTCCAGGTAACGGTGGTTGACCGAACGCAGCTCCCAGACCAGGGTGCCTTGGCTGCCGGCGCGCTCGACACGAGCAAAAGCGGTCATGCTGTGCACCATGGGGAGTACCTCGCGTAGATGAATGAACGGTGGGAGCCTCTCGGCTGCAAGGCGCAGGATTGTAGCGCAGTGTCGCCGTGGCGCCCAATCCGCCTATGTTACCGACGGGTGGCTACTGCGGTAGGAAAAGGCGACGGGCTGTGCCGGGCGCGACAATAGGCATGTCTTCCCCGGGCTGCGGGCTCTATAATGCTCGGCAGATTCAAAGTCCCAGTACAGGTATCCCAGATGAAACGTCCAAGTGGTCGCGTTGCCGATCAGCTCCGCTCGATCCGCATCACCCGCAACTACACCAAGCACGCCGAAGGGTCGGTACTGGTCGAGTTCGGTGACACCAAAGTCATCTGCACGGTCAGCGTTGAAAACGGTGTACCGCGCTTCCTCAAAGGCCAGGGCCAAGGCTGGCTGACCGCCGAGTATGGCATGCTGCCGCGCTCCACCGGCGAACGTAACCAGCGCGAAGCCAGCCGTGGCAAGCAGGGCGGCCGCACCCTGGAAATCCAGCGCCTGATCGGCCGTTCGCTGCGTGCCGCGCTGGACATGAGCAAGCTCGGTGACATCACCCTGTACGTCGATTGCGACGTGATCCAGGCCGATGGCGGTACCCGTACCGCGTCCATCACCGGCGCCATGGTTGCCTTGTGCGATGCTTTGGCAGTGATCAAGAAGCGCGGCGGCCTCAAGGGCGGCAACCCGCTCAAGCACATGATCGCTGCCGTATCGGTAGGCATGTACCAGGGCGAAGCGGTGCTCGACCTGGACTACCTGGAAGACTCCGCAGCCGAAACCGACCTGAATGTGGTCATGACCAGCGCTGGTGGTTTCATCGAAGTGCAGGGTACTGCTGAAGGCGCACCGTTCCAGCCGGAAGATTTCAACGCCATGCTCGCCCTGGCGCAGAAGGGCATGAACGAGATTTTCGAGCTGCAGCAGGCGGCACTGGCTGACTGAAGCCTGCCAAGGAGGTGCGGGGCATGAGCGATTCGAACCTGTCGATCACCCCGCCCAATGCCGAAATCCGGCAATGGGCGATGTTCTGCCACCTCTCCGCGCTGTTGGGCCTGGTAGTGCCGCTTGGGCACCTGCTGGGCCCGCTGGTGCTATGGCACCTCAAGCGTGAGCAAGACCCTTTTATCGACGCCCAGGGCAAAGAGGCGCTGAACTTTCAAATCAGCGTGACCATTGCCGGGTTCATCTGCTTCCTGCTGATGTTCGTGGTTATCGGGCTGGTGCTGTTTGCCATGCTCACGGTGGCAGTGATGATATTGATCATCATTGCGGCGGTACGGGCGAATGAGGGCAAGCCTTATCGCTACCCGATGATCTGGCGGCCGATCAAATAGCCATTGGGGCTGCAACGCAGCCCCAATGGCCTTTTAGATGGTCAGCGTCCAGTCATAGTCGACGATCAGCGGCGCATGCTGGGAGAAGCGTGGCTGACGCGGCAGGCGAGCGTTGCGTACGAAGCGGCGCAGGCCCGGGGTGAGAATCTGGTAGTCGAACCGGTAGCCCAGGTTAAGCATCTCGGCCTGCTCGTTGTCTGGCCACCAGCTGTACTGGTCGCCTTCACGGCTGACTTCGCGCAAGGCATCGACATACCCCATCTCGCCAGTGATTGCATCCATCCAGGCGCGTTCTGGCGCCAGGAAGCCTGGCGACTGCTGGCTGTCACGCCAGTTTTTGATGTCGAGCTTCTGCTGCGCCACGTAGAACGAGCCGCAATAGATGTATTCGCGACGCTTGCGACGCTGCTTGTCCAGGTACTTGGCGAAGTCGTCCATCAACTTGAACTTCTGGTTCAAGTCTTCGTCGCCGTTCATGCCCGAAGGCAGCAGCAGGCTGGCAATACTGACTTTGTCGAAATCTGCTTGCAGGTAACGCCCGTAGCGGTCGGCTGTCTCGAAGCCCAGGCCGGTGATGACTGCCTTGGGCTGCATGCGCGAGTAAAGGGCCACACCACCTTGGGCAGGCACCTCCGCGTCGCAGGCATAAAGGAAATAGCCATCGAGCTGGAAAGCTGGGTCGTCGAGTTCAAAGGCCGAGGCGCGGGTATCCTGAAGGCAGATGACGTCGGCATTCTGGGCTTGCAGCCAGCTGAGCAAACCACGCTCGGCCGCAGCCTGAATGCCATTTACGTTCACACTGATGATCCGCATAAATGGCCCCATAAATCTCGTGCGTGTATGATACCCGAGCTCAACCCATTTAGCTAAATCCGTGGTGTCCGGGACTATTCATGCAGCCGTATCAGCGCGACTTTATCCGTTTTGCCATCGATCGCGGGGTACTGCGTTTCGGTGAATTCACCCTGAAATCGGGGCGTACCAGCCCGTATTTCTTCAATGCCGGCCTGTTCAACACCGGTTCCGCCCTGGCTGAACTGGGCCGTTGCTACGCCGCCGCCATCGTCGACAGCAAAATCCCCTTCGATGTGCTGTTCGGCCCGGCCTACAAGGGTATCCCTTTGGCGGCGACTACCGCCGTGGCCCTTGCCGACCAGCATCAGCTCGACGTGCCATGGTGCTTCAACCGCAAGGAAGCCAAGGACCACGGCGAAGGTGGCAGCCTGGTCGGCGCGCCGCTGGCCGGTGAAGTGCTGATCATTGACGACGTGATTACTGCCGGTACCGCCATTCGTGAGGTCATGCAGATCATCAACGCCCAGCAGGCCAAGGCCGCTGGTGTACTGATCGCGCTGAACCGTGAAGAGCGCGGCAATGGCGAACTGTCGGCGATCCAGGAAGTGGAACGCGACTTCGGTATCCCGGTGGTCAGCATTGTTTCGCTGACCCAGGTGCTGGAGTTCCTGGCTGACGATCCACAGTTGAAGCAGCACCTGCCGGCTGTGGAGGCCTATCGGGCGCAGTACGGGATCTGATCCTGGCCTAGGAATGAAAAAGGCGACCTTCTTCAGAGGGTCGCCTTTTTTTGTGCCGCCTGATCTGGCCCTTTCGCGGGTAAACCCGCTCCTACATGGGGATTTCCTTTGTAGGAGCGGGTTTACCCGCGAAGAGGCCAGTGCAGGCTAACCGATCAATCAGCGCGGCTTGCGGTTGGTAATCAGGGTGCCCACGCCGCTGTCGGTGAAAATCTCCAGCAGCACTGCATTCGGCACGCGGCCATCAATGATGTGCGAGCTGTTCACGCCGCCCTGTACCGCATCCAGCGCGCACTTGATCTTCGGCAGCATGCCGCCATAAATGGTGCCGTCAGCGATCAGTTCGTTGACCTGCTCGGTGGTCAGGCCTGTCAACACCTGGCCCTGCTTGTCCATCAGGCCGGCGATGTTGGTCAGCAGCATCAGCTTCTCGGCCTTCAGCGCCTCGGCCACCTTGCCCGCCACCAGGTCGGCGTTGATGTTGTACGACTCACCGTTGGCACCCACGCCGATTGGCGCGATGACCGGGATGAAGTCGCCCTTCACCAGCATGTTCAACAGGTCGGTGTTCACGCTCACCACTTCACCGACGTGACCGATGTCGATGATTTCCGGGGTGGTCATCTCTGGTGTCTGGCGGCTGACGGTCAGCTTGCGGGCGCGGATCAGCTCGGCGTCCTTGCCGGTCAGGCCGATGGCGCTGCCGCCGTGGCGGTTGATCAGGTTGACGATGTCTTTGTTGACCTGGCCACCCAGCACCATCTCCACCACGTCCATGGTCGCCGAGTCGGTGACGCGCATGCCGTCGATGAAGTGGCTCTCGATCGACAAGCGCTTGAGCAGGTCGCCGATCTGCGGGCCACCGCCGTGGACCACCACCGGGTTGATGCCCACAGCCTTCATCAGCACGATGTCACGGGCGAAGCCCGTCTTGAGCTCCTCGCTCTCCATCGCGTTGCCGCCGTACTTGATCACCAGGGTCTTGCCGACAAAGCGGCGGATGTAAGGCAGTGCTTCGGACAAAACCTCGGCTACATGGGAAGCGGCATCGCGATCGAGGGTCATGCAGGGCTCCTGTAAGGAACAGATAGTCGGTCAGAACGGCAGTTGCAGCTCAGGCTCTACCCGCAGCAACTGGGTGCGGAAAACATCCTTGATACGTTGCAACTCGGCGTCGCTGTCGGCCTCGAAGCGCAGCACCAGCACCGGGGTGGTGTTGGAGGCGCGAACCAGGCCCCAGCCATTGGCGTAGTCGACCCGCACACCGTCAATGGTGGTCAGGTGGGCTTCGCCCCAGTCGGCGTCGCGTTGCAGTGCATCAATGATGCTGAATTTACCCTCGTCGGTCACATCAATATTGATTTCCGGCGTGGAAATATCGTTCGGGAAGGCGGCAAACAGGTTTTCGGCGCTCTGCTGGGTCTTGCTGAGGATCTCCAACAGGCGCGCGGCGCTGTAGATACCGTCGTCAAAACCGTACCAACGTTCCTTGATGAAGATGTGACCGCTCATCTCGCCTGCCAGCAGCGAACCGGTCTGCTTCATCTTCTTCTTGATCAGCGAATGGCCGGTTTTCCACATCAAGGCGCTGCCACCGTGCTGTTCGATCAGCGGGGTCAGGCGGCGGGTGCATTTGACGTCGAAGATGATCTCGGCACCTGGGTTGCGCGACAGCACGTCCTGGGCAAACAGCATCAGCAGGCGGTCGGGGTAGACGATGCTGCCGGTGTTGGTCACCACGCCGACACGGTCGCCGTCACCGTCGAAGGCCAGGCCGATATCGGCACCGGTTTCCTTGACCTTGGCGATCAGGTCTTCGAGGTTCTCCGGCTTGCCCGGGTCCGGGTGGTGGTTGGGGAAGTTGCCGTCGACCTCGCAGAACAGCGGGATCACTTCGCAGCCCAGGGCTTCGATCAGTTGCGGTGCAACCACGCCAGCGGCGCCGTTGCCGCAGTCCACCACCACCTTGAGCTTTTTCGCCAGCTTTACGTCGCCGACGATCTGCTGGAAGTAGCGGTCGAGGATCTCGACCTTTTCCACGCGGCCTTGGGCCAGGGTCAGGTCGTTGGTTTTCAGGCGGGTCAGCAGGGCCTGGATCTGTTCGTTGGCCAAGGTGTCACCGGCGATGACGATCTTGAAACCGTTGTAGTCCGAAGGGTTGTGGCTGCCAGTCAGCATCACACCGGACTTGCCGGCCAGCACGTTGGCTGCGTAGTACAGCGCCGGGGTAGGCACCAGGCCGACGTCGCTGACGTGGCAGCCCGCATCGACCAGGCCCTTGATCAGCTGTTCCACCAGCATCGGGCCCGACAGGCGGCCATCGCGCCCTACCGAAACCTGCGGTTCGCCCTGGGCCAGGCTTTGCGCGCCGATGGCGCGGCCGATCCAGTAGGCGGTTTCGGCGTGAAGGGTCTTGCCGACCACGCCGCGTATGTCATATGCGCGGAAAATGCTGTCGGGCAATGCGGCGGGGACCAGGTGGGCCATGTCGTTCATCTCTGGAAGCTCCATTAGTCAAAGGCTTTCTGGGCAGGCGCAAACTGAACGCTTGGACGGTGGTTTCGCCAGAGAGTTCGCCATCCTTGGCCTGAACGGTCATTTGCCGGCTCAGTGGCTGCCGGAGTGACCGAAGCCGCCAGCGCCACGCTGGCTTTCGTCGAATGCTTCGACGATGTCGAAGTGAGCCTGCACCACCGGTACCAGCACCAGCTGGGCGATGCGCTCGCCCACCGCGATGGTGAACGGCGTGTTGCCGCGGTTCCAGCACGACACCATCAGCTCGCCCTGGTAGTCCGAATCGATCAGGCCGACCAGGTTGCCCAGCACGATGCCATGCTTATGGCCCAGGCCCGAGCGCGGCAGGATGACTGCCGCCAGGCCCGGGTCGCCGATGTAGATCGACAGACCGGTAGGAATCAGAATGGTCTGGCCCGGCTCGAGGAGGGTGTCTTCCTTGAGCAGGGCGCGCAGGTCGAGGCCGGCGGAGCCGGGGGTGGCGTACGCGGGTAGCGGGAATTCGCTGCCCAGGCGTGGGTCGAGGATCTTGGCTTGAAGAGCGTGCATGTAACTTATTGAACCTGGTTAAGCCGTTCGGCGATGAAGGCGACCAGTTGCCGGGCAATCTTGCCCTTGCTGGTCTGCGCGAAGAGGGTCTGGTGCTGCTGGCGGTCGATCACGGTCAAGGCGTTTTCTTCGCTGTTGAAGCCGATGCTGGGGTTGGCCACATCATTGGCGACGATCAGGTCGAGGTTCTTGTCCTTGAGCTTGCGCGTGGCGTAATCGAGCAGGTGCTCGGTTTCGGCGGCAAAGCCGACGCTGAACGGGCGGTCGGCGCGGCCAGCAATGGTGGCAAGGATATCGGGATTACGCACCATCTGCAGCAGCATGCCGTCGCCGGTCGTAGGATCTTTCTTCAGTTTTTGTGTGGCAACCACTTCGGGGCGGTAGTCCGCAACCGCTGCCGAGGCAATGAACAGGTCGCACGGCATGGCCGCTTCACAGGCCGCGAGCATGTCTCGCGCGCTGACGACGTCGATGCGGCTGACCCGGTCAGGGGTTGGCAAGTGCACAGGGCCCGTGACGAGGGTCACCCGAGCCCCTGCTTCGGCGGCCGCTTCGGCCAGGGCGAAGCCCATCTTGCCGGAGCTATGATTGGTGATGTAGCGCACCGGGTCGATGTTTTCCTGGGTCGGCCCGGCGGTGATCAGCACGTGCTTGCCGGTCAGTGCCTGGCGCTTGAAGCTTTCCGCGGCGCACCAGGCCAGGTCGGTGGCTTCTAGCATGCGCCCCAGGCCGACGTCGCCACAGGCCTGGCTGCCGGATGCCGGGCCGAACACCTGAATGCCACGGCTCTTGAGCAGCTCGAGGTTGGCCTGGGTGGCCGGGTCGCGCCACATGGCCTGGTTCATCGCCGGCGCCACGGCGACGGTGGCGTCAGTGGCCAGCACCAGCGTGGTCAGCAGGTCGTCTGCCATGCCTTGGGCCATGCGTGCCATGAGGTCGGCGGTGGCAGGGGCGATCAACACCAGGTCCGCCCACTTGGCCAGTTCGATATGGCCCATGGCAGCTTCGGCGGCCGGGTCGAGCAGGTCCATGTGTACGGGGTGGCCCGACAGCGCCTGCAGGGTCAGCGGGGTGATGAATTCTGCACCACCCCGGGTCATGACGACGCGCACCTGCGCGCCGTGCTCCAGGAGACGGCGAATCAGCTCGGCGCTTTTGTAGGCGGCAATGCCGCCACCCACGCCGAGAACGATGCGCTTGCGATACAGCCGCTGCATAGGCTTGCCTTTTTCCAGTGAGAGCGGGCGACGACGTTTGAAATGCCTGCGGCGGAACGTCGCATGTACGAGGCGAAATAGATTAACACAGGGCCGAAATGGGCCGCAGCAAAGGCAGGGGTGGAATGAACATCAGGGAGTGGCCGGCGCAAGAACGGCCTAGGGAGAAGTTGTTGCAGCGAGGGGCAGGGAGCCTGACAGATACGGAGCTGCTGGCCGTTTTTCTCGGCTCAGGCGTACGTGGGCGTAATGTCGTGGAGCTTTCGCGAGGCTTGTTGGTGAAGTTCGGCAGCTTGCGCCGGTTGCTGGAGGCCGACCGCGAGGCCTTCGTCGGCGAGCTTGGGTTGGGCCCGGTGAGGTACAGCCAGCTGCAGGCACTGCTTGAGATCGGCCGCAGGCACCTTGCAACGTCGATTGAGCGCGAGTCTGCCATGGACAGCCCGGCAGCGGTGCGACGCTACCTGAAAGCCATGCTCAGGCATGAGGCCAGCGAGGTGTTCGGGTGTCTGTTTCTCGATACCAAGCACCGGCCACTGGCATTTGAGATCCTGTTCAGGGGCACGATAGATCGGGCGAGTGTCTATCCGCGAGAGGTGGTGCGACGGGCGTTGGTGCACAACGCTGCGGCATTGATCCTGTGCCACAACCATCCTTCAGGGATCAGTGAACCGAGTCAGGACGATGTGCATTTGACCCTGTCGTTGAAGCGGGGGCTGGCGTTGATTGATGTGCGGGTGCTGGATCACATCATCATTGGTGATGGGGAGCCGTTGTCGATGGTCGAGCATGGGTGGATTGTGGCCTGAGGGACTACTGAGAGCCTTATAGGGTCAGTACGGGCCCTTTCGCGGGTAAACCCGCTCCTACAGGGGTAGCGTCAACTACCAGGCTGGCGCTGTCCTGTAGGAGCGGGTTCACCCGCGAAGAGGCCGTTACAGGCTTACTTGGTCACCGACACCTTGCTGAAATCCAGCCGCCCGAACGGGCTCACCTGGTACCCCTCGACGCCTTGGCGCAGCAAGGTCGCCGCCGTCGGGTGCGCCAGTGGCACCCACAGCGCCTGCTGCTGGATCAGTGTCTGCGCCTGTTGGTACAGCCGGCTGCGCACGCTCTGGTCGTTGGTGGTGCGCCCGGCGCTGATCAGCTGGTCGAGGCGGCTGTCGCAGAAGCGTGCGAAGTTGGTCCCTGACTCTACCGCCGCACAGGAAAACTGCGGGCTGAGGAAGTTGTCCGGGTCGCCGTTGTCGCCCGCCCAGCCCATGAACAGCAAGTCATGCTCGCCAGCCTTGGCGCGGCGTATCAGTTCGCCCCACTCGATCACGCGGATCTCCGCTTTCACGCCAATCTTCGCCAGGTCGGCTTGCAGCATCTGCGCGCCAAGGCTGGGGTTGGGGTTGAGCAGGCTTCCCGAGGGACGGGTCCAGATGGTGGTACTGAAGCCTTCGGCCAGCCCGGCCTTGGTCAGCAGGGCCTTGGCTTTCTTCAGGTCCAGCGGGTAGCCGGGCAGGTCCTTGGCGTAGCTCCAGGTATTAGGCGGGTAGGGGCCGTTGGCAGCCACCGCAGAGTCTTCGAACACGGCCTTGAGGTAGGCCTGCCTGTCGAAGGCCAGGTTGATCGCCTGGCGCACTTCCGGCTTGTCCAGCGGCGGGTGCTGGCTGTTGATGGCGACGAAGGCAGTCATGAATGCCGGGGTGGTGGCCACCTTGAGGTTACCGTCCTTGCCCGCTTCGGCAATGTCCAACGGCTTGGGCGACAGGGCAACCTGGCACTCGCCACGCTTGAGCTTCTGCAGGCGCACGTTGGCATCGGTGGTGATGGCGAAGATCAGCGGGTCGACCGCCGGCTTGCCGGCGAAGTAGTCCGGGTTGGCGCGGTAGCGCACCACGGCGTCTTTCTGGAAACGCTGGAACACGAACGGCCCGGTGCCGATCGGTTGGTTGTTGAGATTTTCCGGTGTGCCGGCCTTGAGCAGCTTGTCGGCGTATTCGGCGGAGTAGATCGAGGCGAAGCCCATGCTCAGGGTGGCCAGGAAGGTGGCGTCCGGGTGGCTGAGGGTGAAGCGCACGGTGTTCGGCGACGGTGCCTCGATCGCCTTGATCAGGCTGCCCAGCTGCAGCGATTGGGCATGCGGGTAGCCGCCCGGCGCGGTCTTGTGCCAGGCATGGGCCGGGTAGAGCATGCGCTGGAAGCTGAACAGCACGTCGTCGGCATTCAGCTTGCGGCTTGGCTTGAAGTAGGGGGTGCTGTGAAACTTGACGTCATCGCGCAGGGTGAAGTCATACACCAGGCCGTCGGCCGATACCGTCCAGCTGGTCGCCAGGCTCGGCACCACCTTGCCTTGCGCCGCATCGAACTCCACCAGGCGGTTCATCAGCACGTCGGCGGTGGCGTTGGTGGTGGTGAGCGAGTTGTACTGCACCACGTCGAAACCTTCGGGGCTGGCCTCGCTGCAAACGCTCAGCGGAGCGGCCTGGGCAGCGCCAGTGGCGAACAGGGTGGTGAACAATAAGGAAAGTGCGGCGACACGCATGGTGGCTCCTTGGCTGTCAGTGGCCCATCTGCCAGTGCAGTCTGGAAAAGGCTTACCCTAGTGCGCCCGCCGGCAAATGACCACACCCTTTTTTGCAAATCTTGCGACGAGCGGTCGACGACTGGCGGGGCCTGCCGCTATGCTGGCCCGGCGCGTTCTGGCTAGCGGTAATGTGCATCTACTGTTGTTGCAGCCAAGTCTTTCTGGTATAAAGCAGCGCTCTTTTCTAGGGGCTCGGCCTGTCGCATAAGCGGATCCGGTCGATAAGGCCTCCAGAATCACGGCGCTCAGGCGCCAAAGACTGAGAGATTAAGCGGCCAACCCATGCCGGGTTGGGCATGTGGTTTTAGAGGGCTGAGTCATGTCGAGAGTCTGTCAAGTTACTGGTAAGGGTCCAGTAACCGGGAACAACATTTCCCACGCAAACAACAAAACCCGTCGTCGTTTCCTGCCGAACCTGCAGCACCACCGTTTCTGGGTTGAATCCGAGAAGCGTTTCGTGCGTCTGCGCGTTTCCGCCAAAGGCATGCGTATCATCGACAAGCGCGGCATCGACGCCGTTCTGGTTGACATCCGTAAAGCTGGCGCCAAGGTTTAAGGGAGAGCATCATGCGTGAATTGATCCGTCTGGTTTCGAGTGCCGGTACCGGCCACTTCTACACCACCGACAAGAACAAGCGCACCACCCCGGACAAAATCGAGATCAAGAAATATGATCCGGTTGTTCGCAAGCACGTGGTGTACAAGGAAGCCAAGATCAAGTAATTGATCGGCGACCTGAAAAAAAACCCGCATCCGAAAGGACGCGGGTTTTTTTTGGGCTGCAGCAGGGTCAGTTGAAGGCGAAGCTCTGGATCATCAGGTCGGCGTCGGCCTTGATCTGGATGCGCTCGGCGTCGTAGTCGCGGGTGGACATCTCGTTGGGGCCAACCACGCGAGTGCGCCCGGTGAGGGCGCAGATGGTGCCTTTCAGTTCCGGCACGTAGCGGGTGCCGACCAGGTGAGCGAGGGTTTGCAGAACTTCTTCGTTGGTCATGCTGATTTTCCTTGTGAGGCTGAATGGCCCGAAACGGGCAGGGTCATCCTCACGCATGCCTGCAAACTCCCTGCGCTACATAATTATTTCTGCTCGAACATCACATAGATCTTGCGGCACGGCTCCAGCACCTCCCAAGTGCCTTTGAAGCCGGCGGGGATGACAAACCGATCGCCGGCACGCAGGGTTTTAGCCCCACCGTCCTGGTCGCGCAGCACCGAAACGCCCTGGACGATCTCGCAGTATTCGTGCTCCGTGTAGTTCACTGTCCACTGGCCCACCTCACCTTCCCATACGCCAGCGGCAAACTGCCCACACGGGCTGGAATAATGGTTGTAGACCGCCTGGTCCGGTTCGCCCTTGAGAATTTTCTCTGCAGCCGGGCGGTAGCGTTCGGCTTCGGTGAGGACCTGCGCGAAGTCGATGATGCTATCGATACTCATGGTTCGGCTCCTGTTGTTGTTTAATAAAATGAACATCAGTAGGCTTTTGAGCCTCTCGTGTCAAATATATTGATAGTTTACACCGGCTGGTTTAGGGTATCGCTTGCCAGTGTGCGCTTGGCGCCCGGCCAGAATTCTGACAACGCCTGTGAGTCCTCAGTGCGGCGTTGCACCTAAACAAGAGGAGGAGTTTCGTATGACCACCCTGACCCGTGCGGACTGGGAACAACGTGCCCAGCAACTGAAGATCGAAGGCCGTGCCTTCATCAACGGCGAATACACCGATGCCGCATCCGGTGAAACCTTCGAGTGCCTGAGCCCGGTCGACGGACGCTTCCTGGCCAAGGTTGCCAGCTGCGACCTGGCCGATGCCAACCGCGCTGTTGAAAACGCCCGTGCCACCTTCAACTCCGGCGTGTGGTCGCAGCTGGCCCCGGCCAAGCGCAAGGCCAAGCTGATCCGTTTCGCCGACCTGCTGCGCAAGAACGTCGAAGAGCTGGCGCTGCTGGAAACGCTGGACATGGGCAAGCCGATTGGCGACTCCTCCAGTATCGACATCCCAGGTGCGGCCCAAGCCATCCACTGGACTGCCGAAGCCATCGACAAGGTCTACGACGAAGTTGCCCCGACCCCGCATGATCAGCTTGGCCTGGTTACTCGCGAGCCGGTAGGTGTGGTCGGTGCCATCGTACCTTGGAACTTCCCGCTGCTGATGGCCTGCTGGAAGCTCGGCCCGGCGTTGGCCACCGGTAACTCGGTCGTGCTCAAGCCGTCCGAAAAATCGCCGCTGACTGCCATCCGCATCGCCCAACTGGCGATCGAAGCCGGTATCCCGGCTGGCGTGCTGAACGTGCTGCCAGGCTATGGCCACACCGTGGGCAAGGCACTGGCCCTGCACATGGACGTCGATACCCTGGTGTTCACCGGTTCGACCAAGATCGCCAAGCAGCTGATGGTTTACGCGGGCGAGTCGAACATGAAACGCATCTGGCTGGAAGCCGGTGGCAAGAGCCCGAACATCGTCTTTGCCGACGCCCCGGACCTGCAAGCTGCCGCCGAGGCCGCCGCCAGCGCCATCGCCTTCAACCAGGGCGAAGTGTGCACTGCAGGTTCCCGCCTGCTGGTCGAGCGTTCGATCAAGGACAAGTTCCTGCCGATGGTGGTAGAGGCCCTGAAGGGCTGGAAGCCAGGCAACCCGCTGGACCCGCAGACCACTGTCGGTGCCTTGGTCGATACCCAGCAGATGAACACCGTGCTGTCGTACATCGAGGCTGGCCACAAGGACGGCGCCAAGCTGCTGGCCGGCGGCAAGCGCACCCTGGAAGAGACCGGCGGCACTTACGTCGAGCCGACCATCTTCGACGGCGTGACTAACGCCATGCGCATTGCCCAGGAAGAAATCTTCGGCCCGGTGCTGTCGGTGATTGCCTTCGACACCGCCGAAGAAGCCGTGGCCATTGCCAACGACACCCCGTATGGCCTGGCCGCTGGTATCTGGACTTCGGACATTTCCAAAGCCCACAAGACCGCCCGTGCCGTGCGTGCGGGCAGCGTCTGGGTCAACCAGTACGATGGTGGCGACATGACCGCGCCGTTCGGTGGCTTCAAACAGTCGGGCAACGGCCGTGACAAGTCGCTGCACGCACTGGAGAAGTACACCGAGCTGAAGGCGACCTGGATCAAGCTGTAACCCGGTAGGTCCTTTTCGCGGGCAAGCCCGCTCCTGCAGGTCTTAGTGACCGTTGCAGGAGCGGGCTTGCCCGCAAATGGGCCCCTGGAAATATTGGCTGGGAGGCTGTAATGCGTTGGGGTACCTACTTCGCCGTACTGGCATCGGTGCTCAGTGTCGGGCTGGCGCTTGGCGTGAGCATGCCGCTGGTGTCCCTGCGCCTGGAGGCCTGGGGCTACGGCAGCTTCGCCATCGGCGTGATGGCGGCAATGCCGGCGTTGGGCGTACTGGCCGGCGCCAGCCTGGCCAGCCGCCTGGCAGGGTGGGTTGGCGTACCGTCGGCGATGCGCCTGTGCCTGTGGGGCGGGGCGCTGTCGATTGGCCTGCTCGCGCTGCTGCCTAGTTACCCGTTATGGCTGCTGCTGCGGCTGATGATCGGCATGTCCCTGACCGTGGTGTTCATCCTCGGCGAAAGCTGGATCAACCAACTGGTGGTCGAACAGTGGCGTGGCCGGTTGGTGGCGCTGTATGGCAGCAGCTACGCCCTGAGCCAGTTGGCCGGGCCGTTGGTGCTGGGTTTCCTCGGCTCTGATGACGACTTCGGTTTCTGGGCGGCGACTGGCCTGCTGCTGGCCGCGCCGCTGGTTCTGCTGGGGCGTGGTGGGGCGCCGAGCACGGAAGCCTGCAGTGTCACCTTTGGCGACCTGTTTGCCTTCTGCCGACGCTTGCCGGTAATTGCCTGGGCCATTGCCCTGTTCGCCTCGTTCGAGGCGATGATCCTCACCTTGCTGCCGGTGTATTGCCTGCAGCAGGGCTTCAGCACCGAAATCGCCTTGTTCATGGTAAGTACCGTGGTGGTGGGTGATGCGGTGCTGCAATTGCCCATCGGCGCGCTGGCCGACCATATGTCGCGACGTACCCTGTTCACTGGCTGTGCGGTGACCCTGCTGGTGTCCAGTCTGGCGATCCCGCTGCTGTTGCACACCCCGGTTATCTGGCCGTTGTGGGTGTTGTTCGGCGCCAGTGCCGGCGGCTTGTTCACCTTGTCGCTGGTGCTGATCGGTGAGCGCTACCGCGATGATGAGTTGGTACGGGCCAATGCCCACGTGGCCCAGCTGTGGGGTATTGGCTGTTTGCTCGGGCCGTTGTTGGCGGGGGCGGGGAGCCAGTGGATCAGCGGGCATGCGTTGCTGTTCCTGATGGCGGCCGGGGCTGCGGGGTTGGTGGTATTGACCCGGCGGCGCGGAGCCTTTGAGCCGGTTTCTGCCTGATGATTTTTGGGGGCCGCAAGGCCCCCGGAATCGCAGCTACAGCATTTTCTCCAAGCCAACCGCCTTGCTGATCCAGGCATTGAGCCGCCGCCAGACCCCACCCGGCTCAGACGTCAGCACGTGCCGTTGGCCATTGTCCTCGGTCGCCCATACCAGCTTGTTACCTATCAGTTTCACCTGATAGCTCAGCGCAGGTGCCATACCCTGCTGGGCCAGCTCGCGGGTGTATTCGGCCAGCTCCGGGCTGTCCACCAGTACCCCGACCTCGGTGTTCCACAATACTGAGCGCGGGTCGAAGTTGAACGAGCCGATGAAGGTCTTGCGCCGGTCGAACACGATCGCCTTGGTGTGCAGGCTAGAATCCGAGCTGCCACGGAAACTCAATCGCCCCGCGCTGGGGTCGCCTGGCTGGCGGCGAAGCTCATAAAGCTGCACCCCGTGCTCAAGCAAGGCACGACGATAGGGGGCATAGCCTCCATGCACTGCCGGCACGTCGGTGGCTTCCAGCGAGTTGGTCAGCAGCTTCACCGAAACGCCAGCGTCGGCGCGGCCGGTCAGGTACAGCAGCCCCGGTTCGCCCGGTACAAAGTAGGCCGATGCCAGGACCAACTCGCGGTGCACGTTAGCCAGGTCCGGTGCCAGTTGCTGGCTCAGCAGTAATTGCGGGTCCGGTTCGTCTTCGGCCAACACCTTGCTGGGCGCATCCCATAGCGCCTGGGCGTGAGCCCAGATCAGCTCGTTGCGCCACACATCCAGGCGCGGCTGCGACTGGTAGGCCATCAAGCGGTCGTACAGGGCCTTGCGCTGGGTCCTGGCTTTGGCCAGCGACACTTCCAGGCGCTGGCGGCTGGCCCGCAGGTCGTTGGCATCCGGGTCATGCCAGAGGAAGTCGGTGATCGGCCGGCTGAGGGCGCTGTTCCAGTACTGGTCGAAGCTGTGCCCCAACTGCTCGGCTACCGGGCCCACGCCCAGCAGGTCGATGTCGGTGAAGTTGAGGTTGGGCTCGGCATCGAAATACTCGTCGCCCAGGTTGCGCCCGCCGACGATGGCCATGCTGTTGTCCACCAGGAACAGCTTGTTGTGCATGCGCCGGTGCTGGCGCGACAAGTTGAACAGCCGGCCCACGGCGCGCGTAACGCCGGTACTGCGCCCCAGATGCAGTGGGTTGAACACTCGAATCTGGATGTTCGGGTGGGCATTAAGGGTGCCCATGACGGTGTCCAGGCCGTCGCTGGTGGTGTCGTCGAGCAGGATGCGCACGCGCACGCCACGGTCGGCAGCGCGCAGCAGTTCATGCACAAGGGCGCGGGTACTGAGGCCGTCGTGGACGATGTAGTACTGCAGGTCGATGCTCGCCTGGGCGTTGCGTATCAGTTCGGCGCGGGCGCGAAATGCCTCGTTGCTGTTGGGCAGCAGGCGAAAGCCCGAGCGGCCGCCATAGGGCGCGGCTTGGCGCAGCACCGAGCGGCCAAAGGCCGAATCGTGGGCAGGCAACGCCTGACTGGTTTCGCGGGGCGCGCTGATGCTTGTGCAACCGGCAAGGCCGAGCAACAACACCAGCAGCAGAGGCAAGGCTCGCTGGAGTCTCAAGGGTGGACCGTCCTGTGCAGCAAGGGCTTTAGGGGTTTGACCGTGACGGGCGGCGCAAAGTTACGCGTCGGCGCTTTCGTCATCCAGTAGACGAAGGGCGGTTTCACCTACCTTACGCACGGAGGCTTCGATTTGCGGCGTTGGCCTGGCGGCGAAATTCATGCGCAGGCAGTGGCGGAACTTGCCCGAGGCCGAAAAAATGCTGCCCACGGCAACCTGCACGCCCTGCTCCAGTAAAGCGCGGTTCAGCCGAAGCGTATCGAGATGTTCGGGTAATTCCACCCACAGCATGAAGCCGCCCTGGGGCCGGCTCACCCGGGTGCCCGCCGGGAAGTAGCGGGTCACCCAGTCGCCCATCAGGTCGCGGCCACGCTGGTACTGGCTGCGCATGCGCCGCACATGGGGCTGGTAGTGGCCGCCGGCGATGAAGTCAGCGATGGCCAGCTGAGGCTGGCTGGCGGTGCTGCCGGTGCTGATGTACTTCATGTGCAGCACACGCTCCAGGTAGCGCCCGGGCGCCACCCAGCCGATCCGCAGGCCGGGCGCGAGGGTTTTGGAGAACGAACTGCAGAGCAGCACGCGGCCATCGTCGTCGAACGACTTCAGGGTGCGTGGGCGTGGGTAGGTATAGGCCAGGTCGCCGTACACATCGTCTTCCAGAATTGCCACGTCATAGCGTTGGGCGAGGCTCAACAGGGCCTTCTTGCGTGCCTCGGGCATGATGTAGCCCAGCGGGTTGTTGCAGTTGGGGGTGATCTGGATGAGCTTGATCGGCCACTGCTCCAGGGCCAGTTCCAGCGCCTCCAGGCTGATGCCGGTGACCGGGTCCGTGGGGATTTCCAGCGCTTTCATGCCCAAGCCTTTGAGGGTTTGCATGGCGCCGTGGAAGCTGGGCGAGTCGACCGCGACGATGTCGCCTGGCTCGCAGACCGCGCGGATGCTGCATGACAGCGCCTCATGGCAGCCGGTGGTGATCACCAGGTCGGCCGGCCCCAGGCGGCAGCCGGAGTCGAGCATCAGCCGGGCCACCTGTTCGCGCAGGGCCAGGTTACCGTGGATGTTGTCGTAGTACAGGCCAGGCATGTCCTGGCGTCGGCTCAACTGGGCAAGGCTGCGCAGCAGCGGCTTCAGGGTAGGGCTGTCGATGTCGGGCATGCCGCGGCCGAGTTGCACCACATCCTGGCGCGGCGTACTGCGCACCAGCTCCAGCACGTGTTCCCACTGCGAGATGTCCACCGGGCGCTGGGCCGGGCGGCTAACTGCGGGCAGTGCCGGCAACTGCCGTTGGTCGCTGACGAAGTAGCCGGACTTGGGCCGCGGCGAGACCATACCGCTGTCTTCGAGTATGCGATAGGCCTGCTGCACGGTGCTCAGGCTGACCCCGTGCTCCTCACTCAGTGCGCGCACGGACGGCAGGCGCTGGCCGGGGCGATAGAGCCCCTGCTCGATGCGGGCGCCGAGTATTTCGGCGAGATTCAGGTAGAGGGTCACGGCATACTCCTGCGCTGCATTGGCATAGCGACCGGTACAGTTGGCCCGAAAATACAGCATTCAGTCGGCCAGCGGCCAATTCTGTATGGGAATAATAAGGCTGTATTGGATCTGTATTGTCGAGGGTGCCGACGCGCATGCTTTCTCCACGGTAACCACTGAACGGGAGGATGCGGTGATGGGTGGCATGAGCGATGTGCGCTTGCAACTGTTGGCCAAGGAACTGGAAGCCGGGCAGCAGGCCAAGGTGTTCAACGCGCCAGAGGGTTTGGGGCGTTGGGGGCTGATGCTGCATCGCTGGCATACCCGCAGGGCGTTGCTGCAGCTGACCGATGACGAGTTGCACGATGTCGGGCTGAGCTGGGAGCAGGCCCGGATAGAAGGGCGGAAACCCTTCTGGAAGGACTGACACGGTGGTCGCTGAAGGGCCTGTTGTGCCCCAGACTTGAAACTTGCTCCGACCCCGTGGGAGCGGGCATGCCCGCGAAGCAGGCGTCGCGGAGGATGGCACGGGCTTCGCCCGTGTTCGCGGGCACGCCCGCTCCCACAGGGGGCTAGTCAGCTCTTAGATTTTAAGCAAGACAGTTGCTGCCACAAGGATGGGGACTTTCAGGCCAGCTCTTTGAGGCGATGCCACAGCATCCCCAGCGCCAGCAGTGGCGAGCGCAGGTGCTTGCCGCCAGGGAAGGTGATGTGCGGCACCTTGTTGAAAAGGTCGAAGCACCCGCTTTCCTGGCCACTGATGGCTTCACCCAGCAGGCGTGCGGCCAGGTGGGTGGCGTTGAGCCCATGGCCCGAGTAGGCCTGGGCGTAATACACGTTCGGCTGGCTGGCCAGGCGGCCAACCTGCGGCAGGCGATTGGCACCAATGCCGATCATGCCACCCCACTGGTAGTCGATGCGCACGTCGGCAAGCTGCGGGAACACCTTGAGCATCTTTGGCCGCATGTAGGCGGCGATGTCCTTCGGGTCGCGGCCTGAATAGTGGCAGGCACCGCCAAACAGCAGGCGGTGGTCGGCGGACAGGCGGTAGTAGTCCAGCGCCACGCGCTGGTCACACACCGCCATATTCTGCGGCAGCAATGTGCGTGCGCGTTCTTCGCCCAGCGGCTCGGTGGCGATGATGTAGCTGCCGGCCGGCAGTACCTTGCCGCCCAGCTCGCGGTTGAGGTCGTTGTGGTAGGCGTTGCAGCACAGTACCAGGGTCTTGGCGCGTACCCGGCCTTGGGCAGTATGCACCTGCACTTCTGTGCCGTAGTCGATGCGGGTGACTTCGGATTGCTCGAACAACTTCACGCCCAGGCGGGCGGCTGCGGCGGCTTCACCCAGTGCCAGATTGAGCGGATGCAGATGCCCGGAGCCCATGTCGACCAACCCGCCCACGTAGCAATCGGCACCGACCACGCTGTGGATATCGTCCTTGCCGACCAGCCGCAGCTCATGTGCATAGCCCAGACTGCGCAGGTCCTCGGCGTCTTGGGCAAAGCCCAGCAGCTCGGCGGGTTTGTTGGCCAGGTCGCAGTAGCCCCAGGCCAGGTCGCAGGCGATGGCATGCTTTTCAATCCGCTCGCGCACGATCTGTACGGCCTCCAGGCCCATCAGTTTCATGGTGCGCACGCCTTCTTCGCCGATGACCGGGAGGAACTGCTCCAGACCATGGCCGACCCCTCGGATCAGTTGCCCGCCATTGCGCCCACTGGCGCCCCAGCCAAGTTTGCGCGCTTCCAGCAGGATGACCGAGAAACCACGCTCGGCCAGCTCGATGGCTGTGTTCAGGCCGGAGTAGCCGCCGCCGATGATGCACACGTCAGCGTTGTGTTCGCCTTGCAGGAAGGCGTGGTCGGGGTGTGGCGCGCTGCTGGCGGCGTAATAGGAGGCGGCGTGCTGCGCGCTGTGGATCATTGGGGCGGCCCTGAAAAATGGAGGGGGGACGAGGATAAGCTGTGCCATCGCGGCCGGGCAACCAGCGAGGGCTTCATGCTCGTTCGCGGGTGAGCCCGCGAATAAGCCTATAATCCAATCACTTTTGTCAGCTTGTATCCCGTCATGTCCTGTAACCGCCACAAGATCCACTTCCTGCGCGAACTCATCCCCTCTTTCGAGTGCGAGCCCGGCTGCCACGACTGCTGCGGCCCGGTCACCACCTCGGCGGAGGAAATGGCCCGCCTGCCGCGCAAGTCCCAGGCCGAGCAGGACGCTGCTCTGGAGCGTCTGGACTGCGTGCACCTGGGCCCCAACGGCTGCACGGTGTATGAAGAGCGGCCGATGATCTGCCGGCTGTTCGGTACCACCCCGCGCATGGCCTGCCCGCGGGGTCGTGGCCCTGAACCGATGATCGACCCCGCCGCTGAACAGTTGGTCCACCAGTTCATTGCCACCACCCGCCAGGTGCTGGTCTAGCCTCAGTCCGGGATCGGCAGGCAGAGGCTCTCCTTCACCTCTTCCATCACGATGTAGCTCTTCGATTCGCGCACGTGCGGCAGTTTCAGCAGGATGTCGCCGAGCAGCTTGCGGTACGAGGCCATTTCCGAAATACGCGCTTTCACCAGGTAGTCGAAGTCGCCCGACACCAGGTGGCATTCCAGCACGTGGGGCAGCTTCAAAACCGCGCGGCGGAACTCCTCGAAGGTATCGCCCGACTTGTAGTCCAGGCTGATTTCCACGAACACCAGCAGGCTGCCCTTGAGGTGCTGCGGGTTCAGGCGGGCGTTGTAGCCCATGATGATGCCCTCGCGCTCCAGGCGGCGAACCCGCTCGGTGCAAGGGGTGGTGGACAGCCCAACTTTCTCGCCCAGTTCGGTGAAGGAAATACGCCCGTCATTCTGCAGGATACGCAGGATGTTGCGGTCGATCTTGTCCAGTTCACGCTTGGTCTGGTGCTGGGTTCTCATAGGGGATGCCCCTCCGTGAAAGGCGATTTTGCCGAGAATTCTCGCCAATAATAGGCTTTTATATAGTGAATTGCACTGGTCTCAAATTCCTATACTGCGCCCATTCATGCCATTTCAATAAAAGTGTGCGGCGCGCCGCGTGTGAGGGATAAAACGATGCGAGTTCTGGTACTTGGTAGCGGTGTAATCGGAACCGCCAGTGCCTACTACCTGGCCCGGCAAGGTTTCGAAGTCACGGTGGTCGACCGCCAGCCGGCGGTGGCCATGGAAACCAGCTTTGCCAACGCCGGCCAGATCTCGCCCGGCTATGCCTCACCCTGGGCTGCCCCTGGTGTACCGCTCAAAGCCATCAAATGGCTGCTGGAGCGTCACGCCCCCTTGGCCATCAAGCTCACGGGCGACGTCGACCAGTACCTGTGGATGGCACAGATGCTGCGCAACTGCACCGCCAGCCGTTACGCGGTGAACAAGGAGCGTATGGTGCGCCTGTCCGAGTACAGCCGTGACTGCCTCGACGAGCTGCGCGCCGAAACTGGCATCAACTACGAAAACCGCAGCCTGGGCACCACCCAGCTGTTCCGCACCCAGGCCCAGGTCGATGCTGCGGCCAAGGACATTGCCGTACTCGAACAGTCCGGTGTGCCCTACGAGTTGCTCGACCGCGACGGCATTGCCCGCGTCGAACCCGCCCTGGCCGGCGTGAAAGATATCCTGGCCGGCGCCCTGCGCCTGCCGAACGACCAGACTGGCGACTGCCAGCTGTTTACCACCAAGCTCGCCGACATGGCGTTGAAGCTGGGCGTGGAGTTCCGCTTCGGCCAGGACATCCAGCGCCTGGACTTCGCCGGTGACCGCATCAATGGCGTGTGGATCGACGGCAAGCTGGAGACGGCAGACCGCTACGTGCTGGCGCTGGGCAGCTACTCGCCACAGATGCTCAAGCCGTTGGGCATCAAGGCTCCGGTGTACCCGCTGAAAGGTTATTCGCTGACCGTGCCGATCACCAACGCCGACATGGCTCCGACCTCGACCATTCTCGACGAGACCTACAAGGTTGCGATCACCCGTTTCGATAACCGCATCCGCGTTGGCGGGATGGCTGAAATCGCCGGCTTTGACCTGTCGCTGAACCCGCGCCGGCGCGAAACACTGGAGATGATCGTCAACGACCTTTATCCTCGCGGCGGTGACTTGAGCCAGGCCAGCTTCTGGACCGGCCTGCGCCCGGCGACCCCGGACGGCACGCCGATCGTGGGTGCCACGGGGTTCCGCAACCTGTTCCTGAACACCGGTCACGGTACCTTGGGCTGGACCATGGCGTGCGGTTCCGGTCGCTTGCTGGCCGACCTGATTGCGCGCAAGAAGCCGCAGATCAGTGCCGAAGGCCTGGATATCTCCCGGTATGGCAACAGCCGGGAAGTGGCCAAGCACGGGCAAAGCGCGCCGGCTCACCAGCAGTAATAGCCTGTGCCGGCCCATTCGCGGGCTTGCCCGCTCCCACAGGAACACCACCGCTTTTGAAAGCTGTGCACGACCTGTGGGAGCGGGCAAGCCCGCGAAGAATCCACCACCGATTTCAACCCGAACCACCATAAGGCAGCCGCCATGCGTCCCGCCCGCGCCCTGATCGACCTCCAGGCCCTGCGCCACAACTACCGTCTGGCCCGTGAACTGACCGGTGCCAAAGCCCTCGCCGTGATCAAGGCCGACGCCTATGGCCACGGCGCCGTGCGCTGCGCCCTGGCCTTGGAGGCCGAGGCCGACGGCTTTGCGGTGGCCTGCATCGAGGAGGCACTGGAACTGCGCGCCGCCGGTATCAATGCCCCGGTGCTGCTGCTGGAAGGTTTTTTCGAAGCCAGCGAACTGGCACTGATCGCCGAGCACGACCTGTGGTGCGTGGTGCACTCGCTGTGGCAGCTGGAAGCCATCGAGAAAACCCCGCTGCACAAACCGCTCACCGTCTGGCTGAAGCTGGACAGTGGCATGCACCGCGTTGGCCTGCACCCCAAGGACTACCACGATGCCTACCAGCGACTGCTGGCCAGTGGCAAGGTTTCGCGCATCGTGTTGATGAGCCACTTCGCTCGCGCCGACGAACTGGACGCTGACGCTACCGCCCAGCAAATTGCCGTGTTCGAAGCTGCCCGACAGGGCCTGGCCGCCGAATGCAGCCTGCGTAACTCACCCGGCGTGCTGGGCTGGCCGCAAGCGCCCAGCGACTGGGTACGCCCAGGCCTGATGCTGTACGGCGCCACGCCGTTCGAAGTGACGCAGGCTGAGGCCGCACGCCTGCAACCGGTGATGACCCTGCAATCGCGGGTGATCAGCGTGCGCGAGCTGCCTGCCGGCGAGCCGGTGGGCTATGGTGCCAAGTTCGTCAGCCCTCGGCCGACCCGCGTGGGTGTGGTCGCCATGGGCTATGCCGATGGCTACCCGCGCCAGGCGCCCAACGGCACCCCAGTGCTGGTCGCCGGCAAGCGTACCCAGCTGATCGGCCGGGTGTCGATGGACATGCTCAGCATCGACCTCACCGACGTACCGCAAGCCACTGTCGGCAGCCCGGTCGAACTCTGGGGCAAGCAGGTGCTGGCCAGTGAAGTGGCCGCGCAGGCGGGCACCATTCCGTACCAGATCTTCTGCAACCTGAAGCGAGTACCACGGGACTACGTCGGCGAATGAGACGCTGAAGCGGACAGGTTGGGGGCGGTGTGTTGTAAATACTGAACGGCATTGCCATGATATCGTTCACATCCACCCCCCTTTCACCGTTTCAGGAGGCTCCAGCTTTGGACGTCGGCGAACGACTGCAAGCCATCCGCAAGCTCAAGGGCCTGTCGCAGCGCGAACTCGCCAAGCGTGCTGGCGTGACCAACAGCACCATCTCGATGATCGAGAAGAACAGCGTAAGCCCCTCTATCAGCTCGCTGCGCAAAGTGCTGAGCGGCATTCCCATGTCCATGGTCGAATTCTTTTCGGTCGAGCTGGAGCCGCAAAGCCCGACTCAGATCGTCTACAAGGCCCACGAGCTGATCGATATCTCGGACGGTGCGGTGACCATGAAGCTGGTGGGCAAGTCGCACCCCAACCGTGCCATCGCTTTTCTGACCGAGGTGTACCCGCCAGGTGCGGACACCGGTGCCGAGATGCTGACCCACGACGGCGAGGAGACCGGTATCCTGCTTGAAGGCCGCCTGGAACTGGTGGTCGGCAACGAGATTTTCGTTCTCGAAGAAGGCGACAGCTACTACTTCGAAAGCACCCGCCCGCACCGCTTCCGCAACCCATTCGACCAGCCGGCGCGGCTGATCAGTGCGGCGACGCCTTCAAACTTTTGATCCAGCGCAGTGCATTGATTCGGCAATACCCCTTTCCTGTGTGGGGTCGTTTCACGGCCTCTGGGTTCCCGCTATACTTTTCAACGCTCGCCGATCCGTGGCCGCGAGCGTGATTAGCCACCATGAGGGTGTTCGCGTGAATCAAATCAAGAAGATGCTGGCCGTACCAGCAGCCGTATTCGCCCTCTGGGCAATGAGCGCAACCGCTGCGACCAATGACGACATCGCCAAACGCCTGGAGCCGGTTGGCCAGGTGTGTGTCCAGGGCCAGGAGTGCAAAGGCATGGAAGTGGCCGCTGCAGCGGGTGGCGGGGGAGCCAAGACGCCGGATGAAATCATCGCCAAGCACTGCAATGCCTGCCATGGCAGCGGCTTGCTCGGCGCGCCTAAAATTGGTGACACCGCCGCGTGGAAAGAACGCGCCGACCACCAGGGCGGCCTGGATGGCATCCTGGCCAAGGCCATTACAGGCATCAACGCCATGCCGCCAAAGGGCACCTGTGCAGACTGCTCGGATGAAGACCTGAAAGGGGCGATCAAGAAAATGTCCGGGTTGTGATTTACAGCTGAATTGCATGAGGCCCGCCGTTGATGGCGGGCTTTGTTTTTGTGATGCCTGCGCTGGCCCTTTCGCGGGCTTGCCCGCTCCCACAGGCACAGCACAGGATTCAAGGCAGTGAGGCCCCTGTAGGGCTTTAGCCGCAAAAGGGCAGGCGCAGGCTGTCAAATCGTCAGCGTCAAAACCATGGATATCCCAGGAGGCCCCAATGGGTCTGAGTCTGATCCATGAAAACTAGCATTTTTACCAGTTCTATTTTTCGGAGGGGTGGAGAACACTCAAGTTTCTGATTGCGGTGGTGGTTAACAATGGACCCGGAAATCGTGAGCAATAACTGTACTGAGCAGGATGCAGCCGCTCGAGCACTGCCGCAAAGGCTCATCTCCGGCAGCGCTATTCGGCCTCTGCCCTATTCGCCTTATGGCTATCTCTCGACGTCCCACAGCATGCTCGGTTTTAATGGTGGCCGACAGGACCCTGTTACCGGCTGTTATCTACTGGGTAACGGTCGTCGAGCATTCAACCCATCATTGATGCGCTTCATTAGCCCCGACAGCATGAGCCCGTTCGCAGCGGGTGGTCTGAACTCATATGCCTACTGTCTAGGGGATCCGGTAAACCGGGAAGATCCGAGTGGTTATTTCTCTTTATTCAAACCTATCTCGCGATTGTTCAGGTATTTTTTTCCAAAGAAAAAGCCTACGACGTCTGGTACGTTGCAACGGGCGATTGTTGTTGAAACCGAAGTAATTACCAAGACCTACAGTGATATACCTTCCGATACAAAGATCAAAGTGGTCAAATCGCTGAAAAGTGTGCCGGATGGCTATGTATTGAGGATGGTGCATGGCACTCAGAAAAAGCATGTTCAATCATTGTTGAGCGGGCTCGATCCTGGCTATGCAAAGAATGGATCCTACGGCGCGCACGTTTATGGCACAACGAATATTGATGCGGCCAGCAACTACACAGGCCAGGACGGATCTATAGTAGGGTTTTACGTCCATGAGTCTGAATCCTGGGTCCGCGGTAAGGACTATTGGTATGTTCATAAAAATGCGATAGCGATCGATAAGAGCGCGTATCACAAGGTTCATGTGAGCGAAGAAGTGGTATTTCCATTTTTAATTAGTAAGACGCTTAAAGTAATGTGGGGTTGACCAGCGTTTGCCCTAGGCAACCAACCCGCTTGAGCTCATGTCCAACCCCTGAACCCACGGATGTTTCAGGAGGCTCTGATGCACCTCTGCGCCATCGACCAGGCTGTCGAGCAGGTCTTGTCCCGGCTGCCAGCCCATATCCACATGGGCCTGCCTTTGGGCCTGGGCAAACCCAATGCCTTCGTCAACGCGCTTTACGCCCGCGTACGCGAGCTGCCCGAACGGCGCCTGACCATCTATACCGCACTTTCCCTCGGCCGCCCGCCACTGGGCGATGGCCTGCAGCGGCGCTTTCTCGAACCCTTTGTCGAGCGAGTCTTCGCTGACTATGAAGAGCTCAGTTACCTCGCAGACCTGCGCAACGACACGTTGCCACCCAATATTCGGGTCGAACAGTTCTTCATGCAGCCCGGCAGCCTGCTGCACAGCGAATCGGCGCAGCAGGACTACGTCAGCAGCAACTACAGCCATGCCGCACGGGATATCAACGCCAAAGGCCTGAACCTGATCGCCCAGTTGGTGGCCGCCACCCCTGAAAAGCCCGTGCACCTGAGCCTGGCCTGCAACCCAGACATCACCCTCGACCTGCTGCCGATGATCGCCAAGCGCCGCGCTGCAGGCGAAACCATCCTCATGCTGGGCCAGGTGCATGCCGAACTGCCCTACATGCCAGGCGATGCCGAGCTGCCCATCGATGCCTTCGACCTGCTGCTCGATGAAGTCGAGCAACGTCGGCTGTTTTCCACACCAAACATGCCGGTCGGCATTCAGGACCACTGCATCGGCCTGCACGCCAGCAGCCTGGTACGCGATGGCGGTACGCTGCAGATCGGCATTGGTGCCATGGGCGATGCAGTTGCGGCGGCATTGCTGGCACGTCAGGGCGACAACGCCGGTTACCGAGCGGTGCTCAAGGCGCTGGATGTCGGACCGTGGCAGGCGTTGATCGAGCGAGAAGGGGGCCTGGACACCCTTACCCACGGCTTGTACGGCTGCAGCGAGATGTTCGTCAACGGCCTGCTGGTGCTGGCCGAAGCAGGGCTGCTACGACGCCCGGCGGACGAGCAGGGCGCAATACTGCATGGTGGCTTTTTCCTAGGCCCGCAAGCGTTCTACCAGCGCTTGCGCGAGATGCCGCTGGAGCAGCGCGCGCAGTTTGCCATGACCCGTATCAGCTTCATCAACGAGCTCTATGGGCAGGAGGCGCTCAAGCGCCGACAACGTCGTGATGCGCGCTTCATCAACACCGCGTTTGGCATGACCCTGCTCGGCGCCGGGGTGGCCGACCAGCTGGAAGACGGCCGCGTGCTCAGTGGCGTGGGCGGGCAGTACAACTTCGTTGCCCAGGGCCATGCGCTGGAGGGCGGGCGTTCGATCCTGCTCTTGCGCAGCTGGCGCGAGGCAGGCGGGGAGGTGACCTCGAACCTGTTCTGGACCTATGGCCACTGCACCATTCCCCGGCACCTGCGCGATATCGTGGTGACCGAGTACGGCATTGCTGACTTGCGTGGGCAGACTGATAGCGAAGTGATTGCGCGGTTGTTGGCGGTGAGCGATTCGCGGTTCCAGCCGGGCCTGATCAAGCAGGCCAAAGACGCTGGCAAGCTTGCCGACGACTTTCAGCTGGAGGCGCGCTTTACCGACAATACCCCGCAACGCCTGGAGGCGATCAGGGCACAGCATGCGCGGCTGTTCCCGGAGTATCCGATGGGCACGGACTTTACGGCCGAGGAGCGGGATCTGTTGCGGGCGCTGAACTGGTTGAAGAGCAAGTTCAAGCTGAGCGAGGTGCTGGAGCTGGGCAAGGCAGCGTTGGATGCACCGGGGCCGGAAGGGTATGAGCGGCATCTGGCGCGGATGGGGCTGGAGGTTCCGCAAGGGTTGAAAGAGGAGCTTTATCAGCGGCTACTGCTGGCAGGGTTACAGGCGACAGGATAATCGTTTGCGCACACTGGCCCCATATAGGAGCGGGTTTACCCGCGAATGCGATATTGAATCTGCCATCGCATTCGCAGGTAAACCCGTTCCTACGCCGGGGCGGTGAGGCCTTATTCGATGAAGCTGACCACACCACCTTCCAGCGACTTCACCCGGGCCAGCGATTCAACGCGGTAGCCCTGGCTGTCCAGTTCGGCACGGCCGCCCTGGAACGACTTCTCGATCACGATACCCAGGCCCGCCACGGTGGCACCTGCCTGCTTGATGATCGAGATCAGCGCCTGCGAGGCTTTGCCGTTGGCCAGGAAGTCGTCGATCACCAGCACGCGGTCGCTGCTGTTGAGGTGACGCGGCGAGATGGCCACGGTGTTCTCGGTCTGCTTGGTGAAGGAATACACCGAGGCGGTCAGCAGGTTCTCGGTCAGGGTCAGCGACTGGTGCTTGCGAGCGAAGATGACCGGCACACCCAGTTTCAGACCGGTCATCACCGCCGGGGCAATGCCCGAGGCTTCGATGGTGACGATCTTGGTCACGCCGGCATCGGCGAACAGGCGGGCAAACTCGTCACCGATCAGCTGCATCAGCGCCGGATCGATCTGGTGGTTGAGAAACGCGTCGACTTTGAGAACCTGATCGGAAAGCACGATGCCTTCTTCGCGAATCTTCTGATGCAGTGCTTCCACTGTGATTTCCTCGATGTAACAAAGGTTGCCGCTGGAGGCGGCAAAGTTAAAGAGTAATGGTTGATCAGCGTTTGAGCATTGCCCGGATATCGGCCAGGGCGTTGTTGCCGCGAGCGGCCTTCACCTCGACCGGCGCATCGTCAAGGCCCTCCCAGGCCAGGTCGTCCGGTGGCAGTTCGTCGAGGAACCGGCTGGGCGTGCAGTCGATGATTTCACCGTACTGCTTGCGCTTGGCGGCGAAGGTGAAGGCCAGGGTCTGGCGCGCGCGGGTGATACCCACGTAGGCCAGGCGGCGTTCCTCTTCGATGGTGTCGGCCTCGATGCTGGAGCGGTGCGGGAGGATTTCCTCTTCCATGCCCATGATGAACACGTAGGGGAATTCCAGGCCCTTTGAGGCATGCAGGGTCATCATCTGCACACCTTCGGCGTTCTCTTCTTCTTCCTGCTGGCGCTCGAGCATGTCGCGCAGCACCAGCTTGCCGATGGCGTCCTCGATGGTCATGTCACCCTCTTCGTCCTTCTCGAGGGTGTTCTTCAGCGCTTCGACCAGGAACCAGACGTTGCTGATGCGGAACTCGGCAGCTTTGTCGCTGGCGGTCTGCTGGCGGATCCAGTTCTCGTAGTCGATGTCGCGGATCATCTCGTGCAGTGCGGCAATCGGGTCTTCCAGGGCAACCTTGTGGCGCACCCCGTCCAGCCAGTGCTTGAAACGCTGCAAGCGCTCGGTGTAGCGCGCGTCAAGGTGCTCGCCCAGGCCCAGCTCTTCGCTGGCGGCGTACATCGAAATGCCGCGCTCGGTGGCGTAGTTGCCGAGCTTTTCCAGGGTGGTGGAGCCGATCTCGCGGCGCGGCACGTTGATTACCCGCAGGTAGGCGTTGTCATCGTCCGGGTTCACCAGCAGGCGCAGGTAGGCCATCAGGTCCTTGACCTCCTGGCGGCCGAAGAAGCTGTTACCGCCCGACAGGCGATACGGCACCTGGTGGTGCTGCAGCTTCAGTTCGATCAGCTTGGCCTGGTAGTTGCCGCGGTAAAGGATGGCAAAGTCGCTGTACGGGCGGTTGGTGCGCAGGTGCAAGGTGAGGATTTCCATGGCCACGCGTTCGGCCTCGGCTTCCTCGTTCTTGCAGCGGATCACGCGGATCTCGTCGCCCACGCCCATTTCGCTCCACAGCTGCTTTTCGAACGCATGCGGATTGTTGGCGATCAACACGTTGGCGCAGCGCAGGATGCGGCTGGTGGAGCGGTAGTTCTGTTCGAGCATGACGATCTTCAGGGAGGGGTAGTCCTCCTTGAGCAGCATCAGGTTCTCGGGGCGTGCACCACGCCAGGCGTAGATCGACTGGTCGTCGTCGCCCACCACGGTGAACTGGTTGCGCATGCCGATCAGCATTTTTACCAGCAGGTACTGGCTGGCGTTGGTGTCCTGGTATTCGTCCACCAGCAGGTAACGCACGCGGTTCTGCCAGCGCTCCAGCACCTCGGGGTGCTCCTGGAACAGCTTGACCGGCTGCAGGATCAGGTCGTCGAAGTCCACCGCGTTGAACGCCTTGAGCGTGCGCTGATAGTGGGTGTAGACGATGGCGGCGGTCTGCTCGCGCGGGTTGCGCGCCTTTTCCAGGGCTTCTGGCGGCAGGACCAGGTCGTTCTTCCAGGCACCGATCATGTTCTTGATCTCGTCGATGCCGTCGTCGCCGGAGTATTCCTTCTGCATGATGTCCGACAGCAACGCCTTGATGTCGGACTCGTCGAAGATCGAGAAACCCGGCTTGTAGCCCAGGCGCTCGTGTTCCTTGCGGATGATGTTCAGGCCCAGGTTGTGGAACGTACACACGGTCAGGCCACGGCCTTCCCCCGGGCGCAGCAAGGTGGCGACCCGCTCCTTCATCTCGCGCGCGGCCTTGTTGGTGAAGGTCATCGCCACGATGTACTGGGCGCGGATGCCGCAGTTCTGGATGAGGTGGGCAATCTTGCGCGTGATCACGCTGGTCTTGCCCGAACCTGCACCGGCGAGCACCAAAAGAGGGCCGCCGACATAGTCACGGGCTTCCTGCTGCCGGGGATTGAGTCGGGACATGCTAGAAACCGGGGGTCGCCAGAAAATAGCCGCGCATTCTAACAGGCATGGGGCCGTTGTGGCGCGACCGTCTGACGTCTGAGTCAGACTTTTGTCCGCCTAATTATTAGTTTCACTAATGCTAGTAGCTGAAAAAATCATATTTGCCGGTTTGACTCGTTTCGCGCAGGATGCACGACAAAATACGTCGGAATGCTACGCTCGAAAAAACCATGTATAAAAGTGAAAATCATTTTCATTGAATGCAGTAGCATCCCGTCCAGATCTCGTTGCACCGTCAAGCCCTAAGGAGCCCGCTTGTCCACGCCTGTCGAACCTTTGCGTTTGCTGCTGTTGGCCGATGAGCCGGAATGGGCTGCCTCGTTGCACGCGTGCATGCCCGCACTGGGTGGCAGCGCCGTGTTACTGACTGCGCCAAACTGGGAGGCGGTCGACAGCCTGTTCAGCCATGATCGTCAGGCCGTCGTGCTGGCAACACCCGCCTTGCAGCCCGCCCCCGGGCGTTGCGAGCTGCCGACTATTCTGCTGCTTGAACACGAGCCTGAGGCAGCGCCCAGCGCTGTCAGTGACTGGCTGGTGCGCGACCAGCTCAACGCCGATACCCTGCGCCGCTCACTGCGCCATGTGCGAGAGCGCGGGGTGCTGGTCGCCACCTTGCAGCGCCTT
Organism: Pseudomonas sp. BO3-4; assembly: GCF_034044115.1. NCBI lineage: Bacteria > Pseudomonadati > Pseudomonadota > Gammaproteobacteria > Pseudomonadales > Pseudomonadaceae > Pseudomonas > Pseudomonas sp. BO3-4. The sequence continues at coordinate 6,135,632 of NZ_CP139018.1, read as the reverse complement.
GCCGAGCAGGACCCGCTGACCGGCATCGCCAACCGCCAGGGCTTCCAGGCTTTGCTCAATGCACGCCTGGCCGAAAACGAAGGCCGTGGTGTCGCGCTTGGCCACCTGGACCTGGACAACTTCCGCCACGTCAACGACGCCCTGGGCCACCAGAGCGGTGACCGGTTGATCCTGCAGGTGGTGGCACGGCTGAAGCATCAGCTGGAGGCGGGCGACCAGCTGGCACGTCTGGGTAGCGACGAGTTCGCCCTGCTGATCGACACCCGTCGCGATGCCAACCGCGCCGAATGGATTGCCGAACGCATCGTCGAGGCCTTGGCAGAGCCCTACTGGATCGACGGCGAAAGCCTGCTGCTGGGCTGCAGCCTGGGCATTGCACATGCTCGCGCGCAGAGCGGCGCCGATCCGCTGATGTGGCACGCGCACATCGCCATGCGTCAGGCCAAGGGCAGCCAGGGCTGCACCTTCCATGTGTTCAACGAACGCATCAACCGCAACGCCCGCAGCCTTGCCGACCTGGAAAGCGAGTTGCGCCGCGCCCTGCGCCGCGATGAACTGGAGCTGCACTATCAGCCCCGCCTGAACCTGGCTGACGGGCGCATTGTTGGCCTGGAGGCGCTGGTGCGCTGGCGCCATGTCGAGCGCGGGCTGCTGCCACCCAGTGAGTTCGTGCCACTGGCCGAGCAGAGCGGCCTGATCGTGCCCTTGGGTTATTGGGTTATTTCCCGTGCCCTGCGTGACATGCAGGCATTGTGCGAGCGCGGCCTGGAACCGCTGCACATGGCGGTCAACCTGAGTTTTCGCCAATTCCAGGACAGCCAGCTACTGGCCACGTTGAGTCGCCTGATCCTCGAGCACGGTGTGGATGCCCGCTGGCTTGAGTTCGAGCTGACCGAGACGGCGGTGATGCGCCGCAACGAGGTGGTGCGCCAGACCATGGACGCGCTGGGCCGCCTGGGCGTGCGCTTCTCGCTCGATGATTTCGGCACCGGGTTTTCTTCGTTCGTGCACCTCAACAGCCTGCCGATCACCTTGCTCAAGGTGGACCGCAGCTTTGTTGCGGAAATGGAAATGCGTGAAGAGAACCGCAAGCTGGTACACGCCATGATCAACCTGGCGCACAACCTCAACCTCGAGGTGGTGGCCGAGGGTGTGGAGAGTGAAGAGCAACTGGCGTTGCTGCGCGGGTTTGGCTGCGACCAGGTGCAAGGCTTCCTGGTCAGCAAACCGCTACCGATAGGGGAATTGATGGCGTATTTGCTGCAGGCGCCCGGACGCCAGTTGGAGGCTGTCCTTTAGGGCCTCTTCGCGGGCACGCCCGCTCCCACAGGGACCGCGCAATCCTGTGGGAGCGGGCGTGCCCGCGAAGAGGCCCGGAAGTCAGGCCGAAACAGCAGCTTCTGTACGAACCCCCGCCTTCCCCAGCAACCGCTTCATCCGCCACTCAAAGCCAAAGGTCAGCGCCACCGCCGCACATGCCAGCCCCAGCGCCAGCCCCCACCAGATCCCTACTGCACCACCACCCAGGGTAAAGGTGAACAGCCAGGCACTCGGCGCCCCCACCAGCCAGTAGCACACCAGCCCGATCAGGAAGGTGGTCTTGGCATCTTTCAGGCCACGGATCGAGCCCATGGCAATCGTCTGCATGCCGTCGAACAGTTCGAACCACGCCGCCACCATCAACAACTGCACGGCCACCTGGAAGATCGCGGCAAAGGCCGGGTCATTACGGTCGATGAACAGCCCTACCAGTGCTTCGGGCAGCAGCAGGAACAGCGCGGCGAAGGCAAACATGATCATGGCCCCGAACCCGATGCCCACCCGCCCGGCGCTGCGCGCCGCCAGCAGGTTGCCAGCGCCGTAGTACAGGCCGACGCGCATGGTCACCGCATAGGACAAGCCCGTCGGCACCATGAATGCCGTGGACACGATCTGCAGGGCAATCTGGTGCGCCGCCAACTCGGTGCTACCCAGCACGCCCATGCACAGCGCGGCGAAGGCGAACAGGCCCACTTCCACCATGTAGGTACCGCCAATCGGCAGGCCCAGCCGCCACAGCTCGCGCAGGGCCGCCAGTGATGGGCGTGACAGGCCCTTGCGCAGCGGGTAGGCGGCATAGGCCGAATGCCAGCGGATATACAACGCCAAGGCAGCGGCCATGCCCATCGACACCACTGCAGTGACCAGACCGATACCCATCAGGCCCAGCTTGGGCAGGCCGAACATGCCTTCGATCAGTGCCACGTTGAACAGGTAGTTAAGCACTGTGCCGAACAAACTGATGACCATCACCGGGGTCGAGCGGCCCAGCGCGCTGGTGAAGCCACGCAAGGCCATGAAGGTCAGATAGCCGGGCAGGGCCAGTGGCAGCAGGGTGAGAAATTCGGCGGCCGAGGCCACGTTCTCGGGCTTTTGCCCGAAAAGCAGCAGCACAGGTTCAAGGTTCCAAAGCACCAGCGCGGCGAACAGCGCCAAGGCCCAGGCCAGCCACAGGCCGTTCTGCGCCAGCCGGGTGGCGCCCTCGATGTCGTTGGCACCCTTGCGAATGGCCACCAGCGTGCCGACTGCGGCGATCACGCCCAGGCAGAAGATCGATACGAACGAATAGCTGGCTGCCCCCAGGCCACCCCCCGCCAAGGCCTGGGGGCTGATGCGGGCCATCATCAGGGTGTCGGTCAGCACCATCAGCATGTGCGCCAACTGCGAGGCAATCAGCGGCCCGGCCAGGCGCAGCAAAGCCTTGAGTTCTGTGGTGGGCGCGACGTGCATGGGGGCAGTCCTTCATTCTGAGGTGATCAACGAAGGGCGATTCTGAGGCTTCGGTCAACTTTGCACAAAAGGATAAAAGCGATAGTTGGCATGAGTTGAACTCATGTATATAGGCTTCTCGGTGATTTGCCTCACACGCCCATATTGCAGGTGCCTCATGCCACGCCAGCTACCACCGCTGTATGCCCTGCGCGCATTCGAAGCTGCCGCGCGGCTAAGCTCCTTCACCCGTGCGGGCGAAGAGCTTTCTATCACCCAAAGCGCCATCAGCCGGCATATCCGTACGCTGGAGGAGCATTTTGCCTGCCGCCTGTTCGTGCGCAGTGGCCGCAGCCTGCAACTTACCGAAGCGGGGCGGGTACTGCTGCCGGGCGTGCGCGAGGGCTTCGCGGCGTTTGAGCGGGCCTGTGAAACCTTGTGCGGTGAAGACGAGATATTGCGCATGAAAGCCCCCTCGACCCTGACCATGCGCTGGTTGCTGGCGTGCCTTAGCCGCTTTCGGCATTTGCAGCCGGGCAATGAGGTGCAGCTGACTAGCGCCTGGATGGATGTCGACCATGTGGATTTCAACCAGGAGCCGTTCGATTGCGCGGTGTTGCTCAGCGACGGGGTATTCCCGCCGGAGTGGGAGGTGCGCAAACTGTTCCCTGAGCTGTTGATCCCGGTCGGCGCGCCGGACCTGCTCGACGAAGAACCTTGGGATGTACGTAGGCTGGCCTCTATCGAGCTGCTGCACCCTACGGTGGACAAGCGTGACTGGCGGGAATGGCTGGAGCGTATGGGGCTTGGCGACGAGGTGTCGCTCAAGGGCGGCCAGGTGTTCGATACCCTTGAGCTGGGCATGATTGCCGCGGCGCGTGGCTATGGAATATCCATGGGTGATTTGCTGATGGTGGCCGAAGATGTGGCGCAGAAGCGCTTGAGCCTGCCATGGCCGACGGCGGTGCCCAGCGGCATGGATTACTACCTGGTGTGGCCGCGCACCCGGCGAGGCGGCGAGCGGTTGCGGCGGTTGAGTGCGTTCCTGGAAGGCGAGGTGGCGGCAATGGATTTGCCGGATGTGGAAATCCTGCCGCCTCTTTGATCACCTGCACCGGCCTCTTCGCGGGCTCGCCCGCGAAGAGGCCGGTGCAGATTTACATCGAGCCCAGGTTCAACGCCTGTGCGCAGGCCTGCAGCGACCGGCGCTCGCTTTGCGCATACAGCGCCAGCTCATCCTGTACCTGCAACCCCAGCGCCGCTTCGAACGCTTCGCGGTTGGCGTTGCTGCCGTATTCGGCCTGCGCATCGTCACCCAGGTTGGACTGGAAGATCCCCGCCGCACTCACCGGCAGGAAGTCCTCGTACACCAGCGCCTCGAAGTGCACGTGGCCCGCGTCGATCAAGCCTTGCAGGGTGGTCGGGCGGCCTTCCTGGTCGCGTGCGGCCAGGCCTTTCTCGGTGGCGAAGTAGCGGAAGTACGCCAAGCCCTGTTCACGCATCTGCGCCAGGTCATCCGGGAATTCGGCAAAGTTTGCCTGCAGCAGCGCCATGTAACGCTCGGCATTGGCTTCGGCCGGAGCGCCACCCAGCGCAGCGCGGGTAGCGTCGAGCAACTTGTCGTAAAGCTGGCGACCTTTCGGCGTCAGCGCCGCGCCGCGTTGCTCGATTTCGCCAAAGCGCGCGGTGTGGCTGCCTTCGCGGCCTTGCTGGTCGCGGAAGGCGACCGTTTCCTGCAGGGCCTTGAAACTGGTCTGGCGCAGCAGGATCGGGTGGCGGCGGGTGGGCGGGCCTTCAACCACGGCCTTCGGCGGGATGCCCTTGGCAGGCATGCCGAGCTGGATTGCATCGATATCCAGGGTACGCGGGGTCAGGTGGTTGATGTGCGGGCCCTTGAAGGCCACCACATCGGCGATCAGGCGGTGTTGGTCGTGCAGCTGCTGGTACTGCTCGGCCGTAACGGTAGCGTCCTGGTGCCAGCGGAAGGTGTGCAGCGCTTCCTGCACGAACGTCTCTGCATCCGCGGCGTCAAGGCCACCCTCGCGCTCACACTGGGCGATCAGTTCGAGGGCGCGGGAGGTGAAGATCTGGCGCTTGGCCAGGATGCTCTGTGCCAGCTCGCGCAACTGCGGGTTGTCGATCAGCTCCAGGCGCAGCAGCGAGGTGAACACACGGAACGGGCTGACATGCAGCGATTGCTCGTGCACCGCGCGGAAGGCAGTGGAATGCACCGGTACGCCAGCGGAGCTGAGGTCATAATAGCCGACCGGCTGCATGCCCATGACGGCGAACAGGCGGGCGATGGTGGCCAGTTCTTCGGCGGTGCCGACGCGGATGGCGCCGTGACGTTCCTGGTCCAGGCGCTCGATTTCGCCGGTCCAGCGCAGGGCCTCGGCCACTTCGGGTTGCTGGGCCATGACCTGCTGGTTGATTTCGCTCACCAGCTCCAGCAGCGTGCCGTACAGCGGCACTTCCTGTTTGTACATGAGCGACATGGCGGCAGAGAACTGCGCGCGGATGCTGTCTGGGCTGACGAAATCGTTGGCGGGCATCGCTAGCTTCCTGGTTGGGTTCGGACGCTTACATGAAAGCTGGGAATGCACTTTGCTCACAAGCGAAAAAAAGTGAGTGTGTCATTCCTTTTTTGATCGACCTCGACGGCCCTTTCGCGGCTAAAGCCGCTCCTACAGGGACCGTGCAAGGTTGGGGTCTTGCGCAGGGCCCCGTAGGAGCGGCTTTAGCCGCGAAGAGGCCCTCAAGCCTGAAGCTGTTCGTGGATCCACTCCACCAGCGCCCGCACCTTGGGCACCTCCGCCGCATGTTCAGCGTACGCCAGATAGTGCGCCCCGGCACTGCGCATCGCATGGTTCCACGGCACCACCAGGCTACCGTCGGCCAGTTCCTTCGCCGCCAGGTAGCGCGGCACCAGCGCTACCCCGCACCCGGCCTGTGCTGCGCTCAACGCCATATAGAACGTATCGAAGCGCGGCCCGTGGTAGGCGCTGACGCTCTGCAGGTCCTGCTCCAGGAACCACTCATGCCAGGCCTCCGGGCGCGAGGTGCTTTGCAGCAGCACCAGCTCGGCCAGCTCCTCGGCACCGGCCAGCTTGCGCCCGGCCAGCAGCTCTGGCGCACACACCGGCACCACCTCTTCGCGAAACAACTCCACGCAAGTGGCCCCCGGCCAGGTCCCCTGGCCATAGAAGAACACCACGTCAGCCGAGCCTTGCAGCAGGGCGAACGGCTCCATTTCGTTGCGAATGTCCAGGTGGATATTGCTGTGCCGTTTGCCAAACCCCTTCAGGTGCGGGATCAACCAGCGCACGCCAAAACTCGGTTGAGTGGCTACCTTCAATATCTCGGTCTGCTCGCCGTAGGTGAGTACGTAGCGGCTGGACATGTCCACCTGGGTGAGGATTTTGTTGACCTCGGCCAGGTACAGGCTGCCGGCTGGGGTCAGCTGCAAGCGCCGGCGGATGCGCAGGAACAGGTGGTGGCGCAGCATGTCTTCCAGCTGTGCCACCTGCTTGCTGACCGCGCTCTGGGTCAGGTGCAGTTCCTCAGCGGCACGGGTAAAACTCAGATGGCGGGCTGCAGCTTCAAAGCACTGCAGGGCGGTCATGGAGGGTACCAGGCGTTTTGACATAGCGGTCTCTGCGGCTCAAATCATTACCTGACGGAATGATATGCGGAATAAAGGTCGTTTGTTGTACCTATGTGATCGGATTAATACTGATCCACATCATTTTTCCACCCCATCACCGATGTAGGAGATGCACAAATGGTTGCTGGATTGCTCGAGCGCCTTGGCGTTGCCGCCGAGGCTTACACCCAGGGCGACTACCCTGTTCACACGCCGATCGACGGCAGCCAGATCGCCTCGGTGAAACTGCTCGGCAAGGCCGAGACCATCGCCCGCATCGATCAGGCCCAGAGCGCTTTCGAAGCCTGGCGCAGTGTGCCTGCTCCGCGCCGTGGCGAACTGGTGCGCCTGTTCGGCGAAGTGCTGCGTGAGCACAAGGCCGACCTCGGCGAGCTGGTCTCGATCGAAGCCGGCAAGATCACCCAGGAAGGCCTGGGTGAAGTGCAGGAAATGATCGACATCTGCGACTTCGCCGTTGGCCTGTCGCGCCAGCTGTACGGCCTGACCATCGCTTCCGAGCGCCCGGGCCACCACATGCGTGAAACCTGGCACCCGCTGGGTGTGGTCGGCGTGATCAGCGCCTTCAACTTCCCGGTTGCCGTGTGGGCCTGGAACACCGCCCTGGCCCTGGTGGCCGGCAACTCGGTGGTATGGAAACCGTCCGAGAAGACTCCGCTGACCGCCCTGGCCTGCCAGGCGTTGTTCGAAAAAGCCCTGAAAGCCTTCGGCGATGCTCCGGCTGGCTTGGCACAACTGGTGATCGGCGGCCGTGAAGCTGGCGAAGCCATGGTCGACGACCCGCGCGTACCGCTGGTCAGCGCCACCGGCAGCACCCGCATGGGTCGCGAAGTCGGCCCACGCGTTGCTGCCCGCTTCGGCCGCAGCATCCTGGAACTGGGCGGCAACAACGCCATGATCCTGGCCCCGAGCGCCGACCTGGACCTGGCCGTGCGCGGCATCCTGTTCTCGGCTGTCGGCACTGCCGGCCAGCGTTGCACCACCCTGCGCCGCCTGATCGTGCACCGCTCGATCAAGGACGAAGTGGTTGCCCGCGTCAAAGCCGCCTACGGCAAAGTGCGTATCGGCGACCCACGTAAAGACAACCTGGTCGGCCCGCTGATCGACAAGCAGTCGTTCGACGCCATGCAGGGTGCACTGGCCAAGGCCCGTGACGAAGGTGGCCAGGTATTTGGTGGCGAGCGTCAGCTGGCCGACAAGTACCCGAACGCCTACTACGTTTCGCCAGCCATTGCTGAAATGCCGGCGCAAAGTGACGTGGTGCGCCACGAAACCTTCGCACCGATCCTGTACGTGCTGGCCTACGACGACTTCGAGGAGGCCCTGCGCCTGAACAACGAAGTGCCACAAGGCCTGTCGTCGTGCATTTTCACCACCGACATCCGTGAAGCCGAGCGCTTCCAGAGCGCTTCGGGCAGCGACTGCGGCATCGCCAACGTCAACATCGGTACCAGCGGCGCCGAGATTGGCGGTGCGTTTGGTGGCGAGAAGGAAACCGGCGGTGGCCGTGAGTCGGGCTCGGATGCCTGGAAAGGCTACATGCGTCGCCAGACCAATACCGTGAACTACTCGCGCGAGCTGCCGCTGGCGCAGGGTATCGTGTTCGACTGATGTATTGATGCTGCATGGCCGGGGGCCTGGCCCCCGGTTCGCGGGTAGACCCGCTCCTACAGGGTTCGTCCAAGCGACACCGACCCCTGTAGGAGCGGGTTTACCCGCGAATGGGCCGCCCTGCGGCCCCAACAAGAACAAATTGCTGGAGCCGGCCATGTCCGAACTGCGTCAACAATGCTTGTGGGAACACGTCAGCAAACCGACCGTCGCCGCCCAGGCCCTGGCCGGTGAGCACAAGGCCGATGTCTGTGTGATCGGCGGCGGTATTACCGGCCTGTCGGCGGCCATCCACCTGCTCGAACAGGGCAAGTCGGTGATCGTGCTGGAGGCCTGGAAGATCGGCCACGGTGGCTCCGGGCGCAACGTCGGCTTGGTCAACGCCGGTACCTGGATCCGCCCCGACGACGTCGAGGCCACCCTTGGCCAGAAGCAGGGTAGCCGCCTGAACAAGGTGCTTGGCGAAGCCCCGGCTGAAGTGTTCGCCATGATCGAACGCCTCGGCATCGACTGCCAGGCCCAGCACAAAGGCACGCTGCACATGGCGCACAACGCCACCGGTATCGCCGACCTCGAAGCGCGTCACGAACAATGGCGCCGCCGAGGTGCCGACGTCGAGCTGCTGACCGGTGCCCAATGCCAGGAATACTGCGGTACTGACAAGATTTCCGCTGCGCTGCTTGATCGCCGTGCTGGCACCATCAACCCCATGGGCTACACCCAGGGCCTGGCGGCTGCCGTGGCGCGCCTGGGCGGCAAGATTTTCCAGCAGTCTTCGGTCGAAGGCCTGGAGCGTGAAGGTGATGGCTGGCGAGTGAAGACTGCGCGTGGCGCTGTGCGCGCCGAAAAGGTGGTGATTTCCACCGGCGCCTACACCGAAGGTGACTGGAGCAACCTGCAGAAGCAGTTCTTCCGCGGTTATTACTATCAGGTAGCCTCCAAACCGCTGCAGGGCATCGCAGCCGACAAGGTACTGCCACATGGCCAAGGTTCGTGGGACACCCGCACCGTGCTCAGCAGCATCCGCCGCGACGATCAGGGCCGCCTGCTGCTCGGCAGCCTGGGGCGGGTCGACAACAAGCCAGCCTGGTTCGTGCGCAGCTGGGCCGATCGCATCCAGAGCCACTATTACCCGGAGCTGGGCAAGGTCGAGTGGGAAATGCACTGGACCGGCTGCATCGACTTCACGCCTGACCACCTGATGCGCCTGTTCGAGCCGGCGCCTGGGTTGGTGGCGGTGACCGGGTACAACGGGCGCGGTAATACCACCGGCACCGTGATTGGCCGGGCGTTTGCCGAGTTCCTGCTCAAGGGCGAGGCGGACAGCCTGCCGATTCCGTTTTCGCCGATGAGCGGTGTGAGCGCGCCTTCGCTGCGGACGGCGTTCTATGAGTCCGGCTTCTCGCTGTACCACGCGGGGCAGTGCCTGAGGGTTGTGTTGTAAGTACTGGCCTATTCGCGGGTAAACCCGCTCCTACAAATTGTTCACCGCCTGAGAGGGCTATGGTGAACCTGTAGGAGCGGGTTTACCCGCGAAGAGGCCAGCACAGGCTTACTTGTGCAGCCAGCTGAGGAAGCCACCTTTCTTGATCAGGGCCGGCTTCTGCAGCAACAACGACTCCCGGCTCTGCCGCCGGAACCGCTGCAATTTGCTCAACGCCGTCTGCACTTCGCCACGCTGCTGCAAACAGCTCTTCACCTGTTCCTTGTCGATCCGGTACAGCACGCAACTGGTCAGCGTGCGGAATTCGGCCAGCGAATCTTCGTCGTCGATGATCCCCTCGATCCCCAGCACCTCTCCCGGCCCCATGCGCCCGGCCTCCAGCCGCTTGTCTCCGTCGCGCACCGAGGCCGATACCACACCGCTGCCAATCACCAGCAGATGATCGGAATGCTCGCCCACCTCCAGGATCACCTGGTCCGCCAGGTACTCGACTGCAGTCATGCGCTGGCTCAACGCATCGCGCTCTTCATCACTTAGCGAGCGGAACACTCGAACCTCATCCAGCACCTCGCGCTGGCGACTGCGCGGCGGCACAGCCAGGTCGACGTTCCACATCACCCCGCTGGCCTCCAGATGCCGGTGCGCCAGGTCGAACAACTGGTTACGTGCATCGCCCTTGGTGCCCGCATCGGCCACGAAGCCGCTGGCCTCGTACTCCACCGACTCCAGAGTCGAGGCCTTTACCGTCACCTTCGGCTTCGGGGTCGCAAGGATGGCACTGACGCCCTGCAAGGCTTTTTCCAGCGCATCGAACACACGCTTGGGCCGCACCTTGGCCGGGACCACCACGCTGATCGATACCCCGTGCACATCGGCCGGGCGACTGTGGTTGAGCAGCCGCGCCTTGGCCGCCACCGAGTTGGGGATTACCGCCAGGCTGCCGGTACCGGTCAGCAGGCGCGTGGCGCGCCAGTCGATGTCCAGGACCTTGCCTTCGGTGCCGTCGATGGAGATTGAGTCGCCAATCTGATAGGGCCGCGTGGTGTTCAGCACGATGCCGCTGAAGACGTCAGCCAGTGTGCTCTGCAGCGCCAGGCCGATGACGATGGCCATTACCCCGGAGGTGGCCAGCAGGCCCTTCACCGGCAGTTGCAGCACGTAGCCTGCGGCCGCGACCACGGCGGCGAGGAAGATCAACGCCCCCAGCACATCCTGCAGCAAGCGCCCGCCATGGCTGCCACGGGCCACCAGCAACAGGCCGAACACCACGGTCACCGTGCGCGCACCGAACAGCCACCAGCCGATGGCCAATACCGTGGCCATCAGGTTGCGCGAGAGATCGTCGGGCCACGGCGGTGGTTGCAGCGGGCTCATGCCGGCGGCCATCAGCACCGCGCTGAACAGCAGGAAGATCACCAGGCGCGCGCTGATGCGCCAGGCATGACGCTGAATGGGGATCAGTTGCCAAAGCACGAGGTCGAGCAGGATCAGGGCGCAACCGAGCAACAACGGGGACGACTGGATGAACGCCAGCATGGTGGTCTCGGGGGTGAGGGGAGGGCTGTGGGTAGTAATAGAGCAGGTTTGCCGGGCAGGCAATGCAAGCCTGTGCTGGCCCCTTCGCGGGTTTGCCCGCTCCCACAGGTAAAGCGCTGGTTTTGAACCTTGTGCGATCCCTGTGGGAGCGGGCGAGCCCGCGAAGAGGCCAGCAAAACCAACGCCAATCTATCGTTCCTAAAACAGAACGCTAAAGCCAAAAACCGCTATCTACCGCTCCAAAGGTGATGGTTTTAATCTTCTCCCATCAACGCGAAACACCCAACTTACTGAACATCAAAACCCTTAGGAGCTACCCCCATGACCCACTTCAAATACAACCGCCTGAACAAAGACGACGCCGCCGTACTGCTGGTCGATCACCAGGCTGGCCTGCTGTCCCTGGTCCGCGACATCGAGCCGGACGCGTTCAAGAACAACGTGCTGGCCCTGGCCGACCTGGCCAAGTTCTTCAACCTGCCGACCATCCTCACCACCAGCTTCGAGCAAGGCCCCAACGGCCCACTGGTGCCAGAACTGAAAGCCCTGTTCCCGGACGCCCCGTACATTGCCCGCCCTGGCCAGATCAACGCCTGGGACAACGAAGACTTCGTCAAGGCCGTGAAGGCCACTGGCAAGAAGCAACTGATCATCGCCGGCGTTGTGACTGAAGTGTGCGTAGCTTTCCCGGCCCTGTCTGCCTTGGAAGAAGAGTTCGACGTGTTCGTGGTCACTGATGCTTCCGGCACCTTCAACGCCATGACCCGCGACGCCGCCCACGACCGCATGAGCCAGGCGGGTGCGCAATTGATGACCTGGTTCGGCGTGGCCTGTGAGCTGCACCGTGACTGGCGCAACGACATCGAAGGCCTGGCCGCGCTGTGCTCCAACCACATCCCGGACTACCGCAACCTGATGACCAGCTACAACGCCTTCAACGCCAACAAGTAAGCGCAAACGCCGCGGGCACCGCCAATCGGTGCCCGCCCAGGGCAGCACACCTATCCAATCCAGCGCCCGTCCGCCGTTGCACAGTGGATGCGGGCAAGCTCATCCCAAGGAACGCCGATGAACACCGCACTCCATGACAACCGCGAAGTGGTGACCGTATGCCTGCAACACAAGGTGCTTGATAGCTCGCCGGGCACCCCCGCAGCGCAACCGCCGCGCTGGAAACAGGCGCTGCTGACCTACCTGGTGATCTGCCCGATGACCATGGTCATCCCGCAACTGCTGGCGCCGCTGTTTGCACGCTTCCCGCAACTGGGCGGCGTGATCACCGGCAACCTGATCGTCAACCTGTTCGTCATCCTGCCCGTGGTGTTCTACATCATGCCTTGGGTAACCCGCCGCTGCGCCAACTGGCTGCGCGGCTGAGCCGACGCCTTCACCTCGAAACGTTCAAGGAGATACCGCTATGAGCACGTTCGTTACCCGCGATGGCACTTCGATCTATTTCAAGGACTGGGGCAGCGGCAAGCCCGTGCTGTTCAGCCACGGCTGGCCGCTGGATGCCGACATGTGGGATTCGCAGATGGAGTTCCTGGCCAGCCGCGGTTACCGCGCCATCGCCTTCGACCGCCGGGGTTTCGGCCGCTCGAGCCAGCCGTGGAACGGTTACGACTACGACACCTTCGCCGATGACATTGCCCAGCTGATCGAGCACCTCGACCTGCGCGACGTCACCCTGGTGGGCTTCTCGATGGGGGGCGGTGATGTCAGCCGCTACATCGCCCGCCACGGCAGCGAGCGGGTGGCCGGGCTGGTGTTGCTGGGCGCGGTGACGCCAGTATTCGGCAAGCGTGAGGACAACCCTGACGGTGTCGACCTGTCGGTGTTCGAGGGCATCCAGGCCGGCCTGCGTGCCGACCGCGCGCAGTTCATCGCCGATTTCGCCACGCCGTTCTACGGCCTGAACCATGGGCAGCAGGTGTCCCAGGGTGTGCAGACGCAGACCCTGAACATTGCGCTGATGGCGTCAATCAAAGGCACCCTGGACTGTGTGACGGCCTTCTCGGAGACCGATTTCCGTCCCGACATGGCCAAGGTCGATGTGCCGACGTTGGTGATCCATGGCGATGACGACCAGATCGTGCCGTTCGAGACCACCGGCAAGCAGGCGGCGGAGCTGATTCGCGGTGCCGAGCTGAAGGTGTATGCCGGGGCGCCGCACGGTTTTGCAGTGACCCATGCGCAGCAGCTGAATGAGGACTTGCTGGCGTTCCTTCAGCGGTAATGGTGGGAAACATTCGCGGGTAAACCCGCTCCTACAGACGTTGTAGGAGCGGGTTTACCCGCGAAGAGGCCGGCCCAGGCAGCAAAAAGCTTGACCAGGACTAACCTTCTTCAACCCACCGCACATCCATTCAAGCCCAGGCCTTGCATCAACCGGCATGCTTCGCAGTCCCCCTGCCGGCCCCTAGTCGGAGAAGCCCATGTCCCAGGATCGCAACGACAAGACCCGTCGCCAGTTCCTCGCCACCAGCACTGTGCTCGGTGCCGCTGGCGCGCTCTGGTCCGCATTGCCTTTTACCGGCCAAGCCGGTTCCGCTCACGCATCCACGCAAGGAGGTTCCATGACCGCCGACCTGATTCTGTTCAACGGCAAACTGCACACCGTTGACCGCGAAAAGCCCACCGCGACCGCCGTCGCCATCAAGGACGGCCGCTTCATCGCCGTGGGCAGCGACGCCGAGGCCATGGCCCACAAGGGCGCCGCCACGCAAATCATCGACCTCAAGCAGCGCACGGTGATCCCGGGCCTCAATGACTCGCACCTGCACCTGATCCGCGGTGGCCTGAACTACAACCTCGAACTGCGCTGGGAAGGGGTGCCGTCGGTGGCTGATGCCCTGCGCATGCTCAAGGACCAGGCCGCGCGCACGCCAACCCCGCAGTGGGTGCGGGTAGTCGGTGGCTGGAACGAATTCCAGTTCGCCGAAAAACGCATGCCCACCCTGGAAGAAATCAACCAGGCTGCGCCCGATACCCCGGTATTCCTGTTGCACCTGTATGACCGCGCGCTGCTCAACCGCGCTGCGCTCAAGGCCGTCGGCTACGACAAGAGCACCCCGAACCCGCCAGGTGGCGAAATCCAGCGTGACAAGTTCGGCAACCCGACCGGCATGCTGATCGCCCGCCCGAACGCGATGATCCTCTACGCCACGCTGGCCAAGGGGCCTAAGCTGCCGCTGGAGTATCAGGTCAACTCCACTCGCCAGTTCATGCGTGAGCTCAACCGGCTGGGCCTGACCAGCGCCATCGACGCCGGTGGCGGCTACCAGAACTTCCCCGATGACTACTCGGTGATCCAGGAGCTGGCCGACAACAACCAGCTGACCGTGCGCATCGCCTACAACCTGTTCACCCAGAAGCCCAAGGAAGAACTGGACGACTTCAAGAAGTGGACCTCCAGCGTCAAGCTGCACAGCGGCACCGATTTCTTGCGCCACAATGGCGCGGGCGAAATGCTGGTGTTCTCTGCCGCCGACTTCGAGGACTTCCTCGAGCCGCGCCCGGACCTGCCGCAGACCATGGAAGAAGAACTGGAGCCGGTGGTGCGCCACCTGGTCGAGCAGCGCTGGCCATTCCGCCTGCACGCCACCTACAACGAATCGATCACGCGCATGCTCGACGTGTTCGAGAAGGTCAACCGCGACATTCCATTCAACGGCCTGCCCTGGTTCTTCGACCACGCCGAAACCATCACCCCGCAGAACATCGAGCGCGTGCGTGCGCTGGGCGGTGGTATTGCCATCCAGGACCGCATGGCCTTCCAGGGTGAGTACTTCGTCGACCGCTACGGCGCCAAGGCCGCCGAGCAGACCCCGCCGATCAAACGCATGCTCGAGATGGGCGTGCCGGTGGGCGCGGGTACCGATGCCACTCGGGTGTCTAGCTACAACCCATGGACCTCACTGTACTGGCTGGTCAGCGGCAAGACGGTCGGTGGCATGGAGCTGTACCCGGAAGGCCTGAGCCGTGACACCGCGCTGCAACTGTTCACCCAGGGCAGCGCCTGGTTCTCCAGCGAGCAAGGCAAGAAGGGCCAGATCAAGGTGGGCCAGCTGGCTGACCTGGCAGCATTGTCGCTGGACTTCTTCAGTGTCGATGAAGAGGCGATCAAGGGCATCGAGTCGGTGCTGACCATCGTTGATGGCAAGGTGGTGTACGGTGCTGGCGAGTTCGACAAGCTTGGCCCGCCGCAGGTGCCGGTGCTGCCAGAGTGGTCGCCGGTGACCAAGGTACCTGGGCACTGGCGTGTCGGTACGCCATCGTTGGCAGCCGCGGTGCACCAGTGCTCGGGGCCGTGCGGAGTGCATGCACACAGCCATGACAAGGCGCGCAAATCGAGTGTTCCGGTCAATGACTTCCAGGGCTTCTGGGGTGCGCTGGGCTGTTCGTGCTTCGCGTTCTAAGGTGAGCTGATGTGAAGAACGGGGGCCAATAACTGGCCCCCTTTTTTGAGTTTTCAGTGCCGGCCCTTTCGCGGGTAAACCCGCTCCTACGGGCGGGTTTACCCGCGAAAGGGCCGCAAAGGCCAGCATCAATGGTGAGCCTTATGCTCCCCGCCAGCCAACAAATGCCGAATCCGCACTTCAACCCCATCGGTCTGCAGCATCCTGACCCGCGCCTCGATCTTCAGTTCACCACGGGTCACCCGGTGGTGATGCCGCAGATGCTCCAGCCACGATTCCTCGAAGAAGAACTCCAGCCACAACGCCGGATCAGCACTGTCCCGCATCAACCCCCACGACAATGCGCCATTGCGCTTGCGCATCGCTTCCAGCTCCCGCGCCGCCTGCTGGAAGGCCTCGGCCTTGGTGGGGGCGATGTGGTACTCGACGGTGACCATCACCGGTCCGACTTCCGTGTCCATGTCATCGCTGAGCACCGGCACCGGCCAATGCAGCGACGGCGTCAGCTCCTCTGCCTCGGTTTCCGGCAGCGTCACCTTGCAGGTCAGCAAGGTACCCAGCGCCAGGCCGCCTGCGGCCAGCAGCAGGCTGAAGGTGATTGTTGCATGGCTGGCCAGCGTGCCCCACAGCAGGCCGCCACAGGCCATGGCGCCGAAGAAGATCAGAATGTATACCGACAAAGCCCGCGCCCTTACCCAGGCGGGCACCGAAGTCTGCGCAGCCACCTGCAGGTTGGACAGCACCGCGATCCACGCCGCGCCACTGAGCAGCATCGCGGGCAGCAGCGCATAGAAGTTGCGCACCAGCGCCAGGGCCAGCAGGAACAGGGCATACAGCAGGCTGGCCAGTAACACCAGGCGGTCACGGCTGATGCGCTCACGCAGGCGCGGCAGCAAGGTGGCACCCGCCACTGCGCCAATACCGATGGCCGCCAGCAGCAGGCCGAAGTCCGCTGCGGTGCCGCGCATCTCGCCACGCACGATCAGCGGCAGCAGCGAAGTGCCGGCGCTGGCGCAGAAAAAGAACGCCAACGCGCGTAGCATCACGGCCTGCAAAGGCTTGGCGCTGCGGGCAAAGCGCAGCCCAGTGCGCATGGCGCCAACGAAGCGTTCGGCCGGCAGCAGTGGTTCCTTCACCTCGCGCTTCCACAGGAACAACACCAGGATCACACCCGCGAACGAGATGGCATTCAGGGCAAAGGTCAGCCACGGGCCGACCATGCTCACCACCACCCCCGCCAGTGCCGGGCCGATGGCCCGTGACACGTTGATGCCGACACTGGAAAGCGCCACCGCGTTGGCCAGGTCCTCCTTGCCCACCAGTTCCGGTGTCAGTGCGCTCCACGCCGGCATCATCAGCGCTGTACCAATGCCCAGTGCCAGGGTCAGCACCAGCAGCAAGGTGACGTTCATCATCCCGAGCAACGTCAGGGCCGCCAGCACAACCGCTACGCAAGACATCCACAGTTGCACCAGCAACAGGTAGCGGCGTTTGTCGACGATGTCCGCCGCTGCGCCAGCCGGCAGGGCCAGGAAGAACATCGGCAGCGAGCCTGCTACCTGGATCAACGCCACGTGCAGCGGGCTGGCCGACAGTGTGGTCATCAGCCAGCCGGCGCCCACCTCGTGCATCCAGGTGCCGATATTGGAGGCGATGGTGGCGATCCACAGCATGCGGAAGGTGGTGTTGCGCAACGGGCTCCAGGCACCTGAAGGTGATGTGCTCATGTCAGAAGCTGCCTTTGAGTGGGTATTCGATGATCAGGTAGATGCGGTCGATATCATTGCCCGCCTGGGCCTGGTTGGCGCGGTGGCTGACGTGGGAGAACGACAGGCTCAGGTCCTTGGCAGCCCCCGACTGCACCACGTATTTCAGGTCGATGTCGCGTTCCCAGTGCTTGCCGCCGTCGCCGTACTGGTTCACGTACGCGCCGCCCGCAGGCGCATGGCTGCCGTCGATGCCGCGGCCGCTGACATAGCGGCCCATCAGGCTCAGGCCAGGTGCGCCGAGGGTGGCGAAGTTCAGGTCATAGCGCAGTTGCCACGAGTGCTCGCCAGGGCCGTTGAAGTCGGCGTACTTGATCGCGTTGGCCAGGTAGATGGCGTCGCCGCCGACGAAGTCGAACGGGGTGTCGCCCTCGACCTTCTGGTAGGCCAGGCTCAGCGCCTGGGTGCCGAAGCTGTACCTGGCCAGCAGGCTGTAGGCGAGGGTGTCGATCGCCCCGGCGCTGGCGTTGCCGGTGTCGCGGGTTTTGTACAGGTTGCCGTCCAGGTGCCAGTTGCCCTCGGCCACGTTCAGGTTGAGGTAGGCCTGGCGCCAGGTGTTTTCCAGCTGCCCGGCATACAGTGCGGCGCCGAACGGCCCGTTGGGTGCGAAGGTGGCACCGGCCAGGCTGATGGCCCGGTTGTGGGTGGTCGCGCCGTAGCCGCTGAAGTCGTCGTGGGTGGAGCTGTTGTCCTGGTTGTTGAAGGCAGTGAAACGCCCGGCCTGCAGGCGCCAGTCGGGCTGGTCGGTGTTTTCCACCCACCAGCCGGTGGCGTATTCCGGGTGCAGGCGTTTGTCACCGGTGTCGAACACCGGGGTTTCCACCATCATCTCGCCATAGCGCAGTTGGGTGTTGCCTAACTGCATTTTGAGCGCGGCACCGGCGCTGGAGTACTCGGACTCGGCGCGGCCATCGCTGTCGCGTGGCAGCAGGCCGGTGCCGCTATGGCCGCGGCCGCCGTCGAGCTTGAGGCCAAGAAAGCCATGGGCATCGATGCCGACGCCGACAGTGCCTTCGGTGAAGCCGGAACGCACCTCGCCGATGAAGCCTTGGGCCCATTCCTGGCGGTAGTTCTGACCGCTGCCGGAGGGCGAGCGGAAGTCACTGTGCAGGAAATAGTTGCGGCTGAGCAGCGAACAGCCGGGCGCCTCGGCGTGGCTCAGCGCCGGCCAGAGGGCGAGGGTGGCGAGCAGGGCGCGGCCTGGTCCGTGAGTGGCGCGGATCATGAGGGGCTCCGGGGGATGATCCGGGAGTGTGGAAGAAGAGTAGACCCAAGGTCTTGTAAGGGTGTGCTGGGTGGGGATTTGCATTACCTGTACCGGCCCTTTCGCGGCTAAAGCCGCTCCTACAGGGCCACCACCGGCCCCGAGCCTTGTGCAATACCTGTGGGCGCGGGCAGGCCCGCGAAGAGGCCGGCTCAGCCAGCCAGGCACTCAAGCCATGTCGCTGATGGCGAACTCCTCAGCCAGATGATCGATCAGCGCTCGCACCGAAGGCAGCAACCCACGTCGCGATGGGAAGATCGCATGCACGATGCCGCAACGCGGGTGCCAGTCCGGAATCAGCTCAACCAGGCGTCCTGCCGCCAGGTCCTCACGCACCGCCACCCGCGGCAAGTGTGCAATCCCCACTCCGGCTACCACGAAGTGGCGCAAGGCAAACAGGTCATCAGTCACCATGCGTGGTGTATGCGGGATGACGATGCTGCGGCTGTTGTCCTCACCCTGGAACAGTTCCCACTGGTACTCGCGCTGGGCACTGCCCCAATGCACGCTGGGTAGTGTGCCCAGCAGCTGCGGATCAAACCCTTTGGGCAGTTGCGCCAGGTATTGAGGTTGACCGACCAGGCACTGGGTGCTGTTGCTCAGCACCTTCATCACCATGTCAGTGTTCTCCAGCGGCGGAAAGCGCACCCGCAGGGCGATGTCGAAGCCCTCATGCAGCAGGTCGACACGGCGGTTGGTACTTTCGATGAACAGCTCCACCTGCGGGTACTTGAGCATGTAGCGGGTCAGCATCGGCCCGACCCAGGAGTTGAGCAGGGTGGTCGGGCAGCTGATGCGGACCAAGCCGCGCGGTTCGCTGCGGTTGCGCTCGATGATCTCTGCTGCACCCTCGGCCTCCACGCGCATGGCCAGGCAACGGTTGTAGTAGGCCTGGCCGATTTCGGTCAGCGAGCAGTGGCGGCTGGTGCGGTTCAACAGCCGCACACCCAGGCGGTCTTCAAGGTCGGCGATTCGCCGGCTGAGTTTTGACTTGGGCATGTCCAGCGCCCGCCCGGCCGGGGCGAAGCCGCCATGTTCGACGACCTGGGTGAAGTAGTAGAGGGAGTTGAGGTCTTCCAATGATCGGTCTCCGGGTATTTGGTTGCCTGTGCCGGCCTCTTCGCTTGTAGGAGCGGCTTTAGCCGCGAAGAGGCCGGCACAGCCCCTACAAATCCATCGTTCATAAATCGGAACGCTAAAGCCAGATTCTGCTAACTACCGCCGCAAAGGTGATGATTTTAATCTGTGCCCATCAACGCGAAACACCCCGAATTGCTGAAAAATTCATAACCCTTGGGAGCACAGACCATGAGCAAATTCACCTACAACCGCCTGAACAAAGACGACGCTGCCGTACTGCTGGTCGACCACCAGGCTGGCCTGCTGTCGCTGGTGCGCGATATCGAGCCGGACAAGTTCAAGAACAACGTGCTGGCGCTGGCTGACCTGGCCAAGTTCTTCAACCTGCCGACCATCCTCACCACCAGCTTCGAGCAAGGCCCCAACGGCCCGCTGGTGCCGGAACTGAAAGCCCTGTTCCCGGACGCGCCGTACATTGCCCGCCCTGGCCAGATCAACGCCTGGGACAACGAGGATTTCGTCAAGGCGGTGAAGGCGACCGGCAAGAAGCAGCTGATCATTGCAGGTGTTGTGACCGAGGTTTGCGTGGCGTTCCCGGCGCTGTCGGCCTTGGAGGAAGAATTTGAGGTGTTCGTGGTGACCGATGCTTCCGGCACCTTCAATGAGATGACCCGTGATGCCGCGCATGACCGCATGAGCCAGGCGGGTGCCCAACTGATGACCTGGTTCGGCGTGGCCTGCGAGCTGCACCGCGACTGGCGCAACGATGTCGAAGGGCTGGCTGCACTTTGCTCCAACCACATTCCGGATTATCGCAACCTGATGACCAGCTATAACGCGCTGACTGCGGGTAAGTAATCAACCACCAGCAACGCGCACAAAGGCCGGCTCTCTCTATAGAGAGCCGGTTTTTTTGTTGCGCTTTGTTCCAGTCGTTGACCTGTATTGGCGGCATTGTTAGCGTTTCACCCGAGCGCGAAGCCAGTTGTCATTCAGCGGCAGTAACTGGATCAGGAACCCCATCGATGGCTGAATCATCAGTGTAGGGTGAGACCTCCACACCCCGGCTTGAGGTGTGCATATGAATATCGAGCATCTGATGGGCCACTGGAAACAGTGGCCCTTTTCTGTGGTTGGTACTGACACCCCGTGTCGACGAGGGCTCTGTGGGAGCGGGTTCACCCGCGAAGAGGCCGATACAGGCGACTCAGTTCATGGGCTGTGACTCAATCCCATCCAGCAATGCCTCAACCAGACCTTCTGCCATTTCAAGCGCGTTCAGGTTGCTCCAGAACAGGCTCTTGCCTGTGTCATCCAGATGTTCCAAGGCTTTGTAGCCACAGTCGTAGGCACCGCGCAGGTATTGGGCGACATGCACCAGGGCATCGTGGGCGGAAACGCCGGGGTTTACGGTGAACAATGGGGGATGGCCGGCATCGCAGCGGCTGAAAGAGCGTTGTGTGGTGTTGGGGAGGGGTGGATCGGGGACGATTCTTTTCATGGCAATTCCTTCTCCAGGATTGAACTGCAACCACCCGTTTCCACGCAGAAGGCGGCAGTTGTGCGCGGGGTGGAAAACCGGGGAGAAGGCAAGCCGGTAGGCCAAACGGCCTCACGCGCACAACTGCCATAACGGCAGCCCTTCATCACATCCGGGTTTCCACACCCGATCGCTGAACCGACAGCGACCCGGTTAGCCTAGAGAGCAGGCCTTCCCTGGACAATCAGACGGGCGTCGACACGGTGTGTAGGATAATTCCTTGGGATTGGCGTGAACGTAGGAAATGGTTCGCGGGGAAGTAGGACCAAGCTGAGAATTAGACGATTTGTGATGGTTTTTGTGTGTTCGCGTCATGGCGGCGAGGTGATCGTCAGGAAATTGCAGGATGGCTTCCAGGTGCCTGGCGATAGTTTTTGGGCGCCCATGAGATCGAGCGCCGCCCGCGCGGCGCTTCGCGGGTAAACCCGCTCCTACGTTTGTTTCTGGCCAATCCCTCCTGTGCCAGGCGCGCGCGACCGCCTTGTTTGTACGACGCGATATCGAGGCGTGCGCCAGGGGGCTCGCGTGCGCGTCCCACAGGAATAACTGGCCCGAAACAAACGTAGGAGCGGGTTTACCCGCGAAGCGCCGCGCGGGCGGCGCTCGATCTCACAGGCACTACAACCCTCAAGGCATGCGCCAAAAGGCTCAATCCGCATCCGAATCAAACAACCTTTCCAACTCCACCCGCGCCTCCTTGGCCGTCTGCATCACCTTGGCCCGGTCATCACGCACTTGCCCCTGGGCCTCCAGCACCTCTTCGTCATGCTGGGTAAACCGTGCAATGCGGTCCGCCGCCTGCTCATTGCTCAAGCCCAACCCCACCAGCGCCCGGCGGGTCATTTCCAGGCTGGAATAAAACGTCTCGCGAATCGGCTCGGCGCCCACATCCGCCAGTTTGTGCACATGCTGGCGGTTACGCGCCCGGGCCAGCACCTTCAGGTGAGGGTACAGACGCTTCACCCGTGCGGCGGTATGAATGGCGGCTTCAGGGTCATCAATGGTGATGATGAAATACTCCGCTTCACCCACCTTGGCGGCGTGCAACACCTCCGGGCGCAGCGGGTCGCCGTAGAACACCGGCACCTGTTCGAACATGCGGGTCATCTCGATGGTGTCCACCGAGGTTTCCAGGGCAACGAACGGGATCTTCTGTGCCCGCAGGATGCGCGCGACGATCTGGCCCATGCGGCCCATGCCGACGATCACCACCCGCGGCGTATCCGTCTGGATCTGCTTGTATTGCTCGGGCACTTCACGCGCCGGTTGCGGGCGTTTGAGGGCGCGGGCGCAACCCAGCATCAGCAGCGGGGTAATGGCCATCGACAGGGTAATGGTCATCAGCAGCAGGTCGTAGGTCTGGGTATCGAACAGGCCTTGGTCCTTGCCCAGCTTGAACACCACGAAGGCGAATTCGCCACCGGCCGCCAGCACCATGCCCAGGCGCAGGGCGCTGGCGCTGTTCAGGCCGCCGACCAAGCGGCCGACGCCTATCAGCAACAGCAGCTTCACGGCCACCAGCAACAGGGTCAGGCCCAGCACCACCAGTGGCATTTCCAGCAGCAGGCGCAGGTTGGCGCCCATGCCCACGCTGATGAAGAACAGCCCCAGCAGCAGGCCCTTGAAGGGTTCGATCTGCGATTCCAGCTCGTGACGGTATTCCGAGTCGGCCAGCAGCAGGCCGGCGAGGAAAGCGCCAAGGGCCATGGAGATACCCGCTTCTTCCATCAGCCAGGCGGTGCCGATCACCACCAGCAGTGCGGTGGCAGTAGACACTTCCGGCAGGCCGGTGCGAGCCACGGTGCGGAACACCGGGCGCAACAGGTAGCGACCGCCGATGATCACCACGGCGATGCTGGCGAATACCTTCAGGCCGTGTTGCAGGCTGTCGCCTTGGCTGGTGTCCGGGCCACTGGCGGCCAGCAGCGGTACCAAGGCGATCAGCGGGATCGCGGCGATGTCCTGGAACAACAGGATGGCGAACGCCAGACGGCCGTGCGGTGCATTGAGCTGCTTGCTCTCGGCCAGGCTCTGCAGGCCAAGGGCGGTGGACGAAAGCGCCAGGCCCAAGCCGAGCACGATGGCTGCTGGCAGCGTCTGGCTGAAGCCGAACAGGGCGATGGCGCCGATGACTGCACCGGTCAGCACCACTTGGGCAGTGCCGACACCAAACACCGACTTGCGCATCAGCCACAAGCGTTTGGGCGACAGTTCCAGGCCGATGATGAACAGCAGCAAGACCACGCCCAGTTCGGAAATGTGCGCCACGCTTTCTGTGTCGCGAATCAGGCCAAGTGCTTGCGGGCCGATGACCACACCGGCGAGCAGGTAGCCGAGCACGGCACCGAGTTGCAGGCGTTTGGCCAGGGGGACGGCGAGGACGGCGGCAAGCAGGAAGATCACCGCAGTTTGTAGAAGGCTGCCTTCGTGTGGCATTGGCTCGTACTCCATGAGCTGCCGGGGCAGCGTTCGAACAGTTTGACGGACAATTCTGAGGGGTGGGGTGGGGTCAGACAATCATCTGACGGGAAGAAACATTGTCCTGTTCAGGATGACAATCGGTGCCGGCGCTTACCTGGGCATGCCCGCTTCCACAGGTATTACCCAGGCTTCAAGGCCATTGCTGTCTCTGTGGGAGCGGGCGCGCCCGCGAGGAAGGCAGCGCTAATCCGACTGTTCACCGCCACCAAACTGTGCCCGATACTGCGCCGGCGTCATGCCAATTCGCTCAAAGAATACCTTGCGCATGTGTCGGTCACTGCCAAACCCGCACTGCGCCGCCACCACCTTCATCGGCAGGTCACCGCATTCGAGCAGCTTGCGCGCACGATCGATGCGCGCATTCTGCAGGTACTGCAGCGGCGTAATGCCCACCTCACGCTGAAACGTCCGGGCAAAGTTGCGCCCGCTCATGGCCACCAGTTCGGCCATTTTCTGCACGGTGAACGCCTGCTCGATGTGGTCGACGATATAGGCCTGTACCCGGGCAATCGGCGAGTCATCGCGTGGTACCGCAGCCAGCAACGGCCCGTAGGGTGTCTGCCCGCCCTGACGGTGGCGGGCAACCAGCAGTACCTTGGCCACTTCCAGGGCCAGCGCCTTGCCATGGTCCTCGGCGACCACCGCCAGTGCCAGGTCTATCCCTGCAGTGATACCGCCCGAGGTGATCAGGCAGCGGTCCATCACGTAGATCTGCTCGGTCTCCACCTTGGCTTCGGGAAACGCCTGTGCCAGGCGCTCCACGTAATTCCAGTGGGTGGTGCAGCGATAGCCATTCAGTAACCCGGCCCGCCCCAGCAGGAACACCCCGGTACAGATGGCGCCGAAGCGCTTCGCCTGGCGTACGGCCTTGGGCAGCCAGCGCTCAATCCCTGGCAGGGCGGTGTCATAGGCCCCTGGGCCGCCCGGCACCAGCAACAGGTCGACGGCCTCCGGCAAGTCCTCCAGGCGCTGGTCTGCCACCACCTTCATGCCGCATGAGCCGCGCACCACTGCTTGCCCCTCGGCCAAGGTCAGCAGCCGATATTGTCGTTCTGCAGGCAAGAACCGGTTGGCGATGGCGAATGCATCCATGGGGCCGGTGACATCCAGCAGTAGCACATCGTTGAACAGCACCATGGCCACGGTGCGGTGGGCGGGTTTTTCCTGCATGCCTCTGTCGCCTTGAATGCCGGCCGCAGGTAGCGGCCAGAAGCTGAATACGAAACGCATCTTAAGGTATCGGCAAAACGCCCAGGGCCAGCAGCGCACAATTAACAACAATTCAGGTTTGGCTCAGGACTTCGTCATGTGCCGGGGGCGAGACTTTCTGCATTGAACAGGAGAGTCGCCATGTACCCTGGGACGCCCGAAGCGCCGCTGCAAACCCCCGGCGCACTCACGCCCGCGCGGCTGCGCCGGGCCAAGGAGCTGATGTTGCACAGCCCGTTGTCGATCATTGAGATCGCTGCGGTATGCAACCTCACACGCAGCCACTTTTCCCGCGCCTTCAAAGTCAACACCGGCCTTTCGCCGCAGGCCTGGCGCCTGCTGGCGCGCATGGAAAAGGCCAAGCGCTTGCTCGCCACCGAGGCGCCTATCACCCATGTGAGCCTGGAATGCGGCTTTTGTGACCAGGCCCATTTCACCCGCGCTTTCAGCCGCCTGGTCGGCCAGCCACCCAAGGCCTGGCGGCAGGCGCAGGTACTTTCTTAAGCCGAAGCTATCCACCGGTATAACCCCCTGCGGACAGTGCCGGCCCGTTATCCCAACCCAAGGAGTCACCCCCATGAGCCAACCCGATTACAAGCGCCTGAACAAAGACGACGCCGTGGTGCTGCTGGTCGACCACCAGACCGGCCTGATCTCGCTGGTGCAGGATTTTTCGCCCAATGAGTTCAAGAACAACGTGCTGGCTTTGGGCGACCTGGCCAAGTTCTTTGGCCTGCCGACCATCCTCACCACCAGCTTCGAGCAAGGCCCGAATGGCCCGCTGGTGCCCGAGCTGAAAGAAATGTTTCCGGATGCGCCTTACATTGCCCGTCCGGGCCAGATCAACGCCTGGGACAACGAAGACTTCGTCAAGGCAATCAAGGCCACGGGCCGCAAGCAACTGATCATCGCCGGTGTGGTGACCGATGTGTGCGTCGCCTTCCCGACCCTGTCGGCGCTGGCGGAAGGCTTTGAAGTGTTCGTGGTGACCGATGCCTCGGGCACCTTCAACGAAACCGTGCAGCAAGCGGCTTGGGTGCGCATGACCCAGGCGGGTGCGCAGATGATGAACTGGTTCTCGGTGGCCTGCGAACTGCACCGCGACTGGCGCAACGACATCGAAGGGCTGGGTAACCTGCTGTCGCAGCGTATTCCCAACTACCGCAACCTGATGAACAGCTACGCGGCGCTGGCCTCGCGTTGATGTAAACCTGTACTGACCTCTTCGCGGGTAAACCCGCCCCTACAATGGCCGCGCCGACTGTAGGCGCGGGTTTACCCGCGAACAGGCCGGCACAGGCTATGCGTGATGCACAGGCAGACTGAAACGAATCCGGCATCCACCCAACTGCGACACCAGCGCCTGCAGCTGCCCGCCGTGGGCCTGAGCGACCGAACTGCAGATCGCCAAGCCCATCCCCATGCCACCGGTCTTGGTGGTATGAAACGCATCGAATACGCGCTCACGCTCGTCCGCTGCGATCCCCGGCCCGTTGTCGTCCACGCAGACCTCCACCCCATCCTCGACCACCGCCGACGCAATCTTCAGCACCCCGTCACTGCGATACCCCGACAACGCTTCCAGGGCATTGGTAATCAGGTTGAACACCAACTGCTGCAACTGTACCGGGTCGGCTGTCACGCACACCCCGGCCTTCAGCTGCGTCTGCACATCCACCTTGCCCTTGGCGGCGTCGGCTGAGGTCAGGCGCACCACCTCGCGGATCAATTCGTCCAGCTTCACCGCCTTGAGTTGCATCGGTGACTGCTTGGCCAGGGACCGCAGCGCCCGCACGATGTTGCCGGCCCGTTCGCTGTCGTTGCGGATGTCTTCCAGGCCGGCAATTGCTTCTTCCAGGTCGGGATTGGGGCGTTTCAACCAGCGCAGGCTGGCCGCGGCATTGGAGGCGATGCCCAGTAGCGGTTGGCTGATCTCGTGGGCGATGGACGCTGACAGCTCATTCATCGCCTGCAAGTGCGCACTGCGCGCCAGTTCCGCACGCGAGCGGCGCAACTCAGCCTCCATCTGTGCGCGGATCTGGTTTTCTTCGGCCAGGCGTGTGTAGAACTTGGCCGTTTGTAGCGACACCGCTGCCTGTGAAGCGAGGATTTCCAGCATGGCCAGGCGCTGACCGCCGAACAGGTTGGGCACAAGGCGGTTTTCCAGGTACACCAGACCGATCAGCACGCCCTGGATCACCAGCGGCAGGCACAGCACCGAGCGGGCGCTGCGCGCCTGCAGCTGTTGGCGGAAGGCCTCCGGGCACTCACTGAGGGCATCGTTGAGCACCAGCGGTTTGCGGGTGCGCATGGTGGTGTTGATGACTGACAGCGGTGCCTGGGTCATGAACTTCTGGCAGTTGTCCATGCTCACGTGCAGCCCGGCATCGTCGATGTAGGCCAGGGCGGCCATCTGGAATTCGGCGCCGCTCACAATCAGCAGCGCGCCATGGTCGGCACCGGAGTGCTGGGTCAGGTGGCCCATCAGGGTTTCGATCAGGCCTTCGAGCAGCACTTCCTCGGACAGCGCCCGCGCGGCTTCGATGCCGGCTTCGAGGTCCAGCCTGGCCTGGTGGGTGGCGCGATAGGTCTCCTGAATCGCCTGGGTGCGCAAAAACGGATGCAACGTCTCAAGCTGATGCACCTTGCCGGTCGCGCCCCAGATGTGGAAGCAGTCGCGGGCAATGCGCAGGTGCAGGTTGGCGCCGGAGATCAGGCCGCTGGGGATGCACACCTCGGCCAGCTGTTCGTGGGCCAGTGCCTGCTCGTGGATGAAACCGGCAGCGGTGGCGGCGATTTGCGCCTGGTCAAAGCAGCGGATCGCGGCCAGGCCGTCGCCTTCGAGCTTGGCGATGACGCCCTCGATCAGCAACTGCTTGCTGCGGAAGGTGGCCGGGTTGAAGCCGGCCCAGCGGCTGAAGCGCTCGCGCAGGGCCTGCAACTGGCGCAGCTTGTCGGCAAGACTGCCCGGGGCCTCGGGGCTGCCCAGGGCCAGGCCGCGGAACAGGTGATAGTCGGCCAGATTGATGTGCGCGGGTGCGGCCCAGGTATTGTCGCCGGCCAATGCCAGGTCGCGCATGGCCTTCGGGATATTGCCCATGTAGAAGGCGCACATGGCGGCGAACAGGTGTTGGAAGAACCGCGTGGTGGGCGACCTTGAGGCGGCGGCCGGGGCCGGGCAGGGCATGCCGCTCAGGTTGGCGACGAACGCTTGCTGGGCCAGCAGGATCTGCTCGATATCGCCGTAGCCGTGGCGGCGCACAGTGGCCAGGCCTTGCGCCACTTCCTCGACCACGTCCGGCAGGTAGCGGCCCATGAACAGCGAATCTGAAACCAGGTGGTTGCAGGCATAGCAGCTCATCGCCAGGTCACCGCTCAGGCGCGCCGAGTCGACCGCGTCCAGCGCGGTACGTCGGGCGAATTCCATGGGCGAGGTCCAGGCGCTGACCTGGTCCAGGGCCAGCAGCGCGCTGGTCAGATCAGCGTCGAAACCGTGCCGTTCGATCAGCTTGAGCGCGGCCAGGCAACAGGCATGGCCATCATGGTAAGCGCCAAAACGCTCGGCAATCATCACGCCGTACCAGGCCATGCCGTAGGTGCTGCCAGGGGCAACGCCGTGCAGTAGCGACAACTCCATGAGCTTGGCCAGGTGCAGGAAGCTGATGTCGTCCTTCACGAAGAATGATGATGACAGAGTGGCCAGCAGACTGATGGCAACCGTCACTTCCTCCGAGTCGGTGCGCGGCAGTGACTCCAGGCAATGCCGGTCCTTCTGTTCGATCAACGCCTGCACATGGGCATGACTGGCCTCGACCTGTTGCCAGTCGAGGCCCCGCACCGGGCTGATACCCAGTAAGTCCAGGCCGGCCAGGGCGCTGTCGATGGCCGCCTGATAGTCACCGCGCAAGGTGTACAGCAGTGCCTGCAGCCGGCACGCCCGTGCCTGGTCCAACACCGAGCGAGCACGCTGGCGGCATTCAGTGAGGCGGGCCTCGGCCGCGAGCGTTCGTGACAGTTGCATGTCGCACTCCGTCGCCATGCAGGCGATGGCAAAGCCATGGGTGGCGCGGCTTTCCAGCGTGGCGCTGTGCTGCAGCAACTGTTCGGCGGTGTGCAGGTAGCCAGCGGCCTGCTCGAAGGTGCCGGCGTCGCGTGCGCGTGATGCGGCTTCGCGTAAAAGCCGCAGGAACGCTTCGCAGTCATCCGCTGCAAACCCGCATGGGGTGGCGCGTTGTAGCTGGCTGGCGAGCTCGAACAGCACCTCGTGCATGTGGCCTGGCCAAGCCCGGCGCATGGCCAGGGCGATACGTGCATGCAGCGAGGCGCGCTGGTGCACGGGCGTGAGTGCATAAGCGGCCTCCATCACCCGGTCATGAGTAAAGCCCAGGCCGTTCTGGCCCGGTTGCAGGAAGCCGGCGCCAATCAAGGCTTTCAAGGGTTCGACTGGCGGTTGGGCGAGCACTTGCCGAAGCAGGTGTTCATCGCAGTGGCTGCCCGCCGCGCTGACGACCCGCAACAGGTCGCGTTGCGGTGCCGGCAGGCGCTCCAGGCGGTGGACCATCAGGTCGGCGACATTGTCGGAGTAGCAGTGCCGGGCCACGGCCTGCAGGCACCATGACCAGCGCATGGCCTGGGTGTCGAAGATGAACAGCTGGTCTTCGACCATGGCCCTGAGAATCTGGTTGATGAAAAACGGGTTGCCCGCCGTCTTGCCATGCACCCGCTCGGCCAGTTGAAATGCGGCCTCGGGGGCAACATGGAAGCGCTCGCCAATCAGCTCGGCCACCGCTCCAACGGCCAGCGGCCGCAGGTTCAGCGTGGTGCTGCGCACCGCTGCGGGTATGGCCAGCGGTGCACTGGTGGTGGGCGTATCGTTGCACCGGGTGAAAATCAGCAGCAGGTTGGCCGGCGCTTCAGCCAGCAGTTGGGCCAACAGGTGCCGGGTGGCGTCGTCGGCCCATTGCAGGTCGTCGAAGAACAGCACCAGCGGTTGGCCAGGTCGGCTGAAAACCTGCAGAAATTCAATGATCGCGTGCAGCTCCTTCTGCAACACAAGGCGCGTGGGCTTGGCGGGTAATTGGGACAGGGGGCCGAGAATCAGTTGCAGGTCCGGGGCCAGCTTGCCGAGCAGACGACCGTGACCTTTGATACGGCGCTGGATTTCGCGGCGCAGGGTGACGAGGTCCTGACTGTTCTTGGCCAGCAACTGGGTAGTCAGGGCACCGAGTATTTCGATCCAGGGCGTGTAGGGCACTGCTTGGGCGTGGCTGTTGCACGTGCCGACGGCCCAGTAACCTTCGGCGTTGTCCTTGAGAGCTGCTTTGACCAGGCTCGACTTGCCCATGCCAGTAGCGCCGTTGATGACCAGGGCTTGTGGTTTGCTGTCGCGATGCAAGGCCTTGAGCAGCAGGGTGATAGCCTTTTGCTCGGCGCTGCGGCCATATAGGTGTGCGTGGTCGGGTGCTACCGGGTCGGCGCAGCCTGGGGTGAAGGGTGCCATGGTTTTGTGGGCGGCCCACTGCCGCTGGCAGTGAGCCAAGTCCACTGCAAAGGCGCGCGCGCTCTGGTAGCGGGCGTCCGGCTCTTTGGCCAAGGCCTTTGCCAGGACCAGGCTGAGGGGGGGCGGCACCTTGCTGTCCACTTCGCTGGCCGCCCGCGGCTGCACACCAGCATGCAGCTGTCGCCAGTGCTGGGTGTCGCGCCCGGCCAGCGGCAGTTCGCCTACCAGTAACTGGTAGAGGATTGCCCCCAGGGCATAGATATCACTGCGTCGGTCGCTGCTGCTTCCGTGCGGGCAAACCTGCTCCGGCGCCAGGTAGGCCCAGTTGCCGAGCGGGGTGCCCTGTTCGCTGATCCGTTCTGCTGGGTCGGCGCGAAAGAAGCCCAGGCGCACCCGCTGGTGGGCGCGCAGGTACACATGTTCGGGCTGCAATGTACCGTGCAGCGCATTGCGTTCGTGCGCTTGCGCCAACGCATGGGCAGCGTTCACCGCGATGTCAAGAAACGGCTCCAGCGCCGCAGGGCCTTCAGCGATCAGGTCGGCGACTGAGAGGCCGGCCGGGTACACCAGCAAGGGGCCTTCGGCCGAGCGCACGAACGCCGAGGGGATCACCGCCCACTGCGGGTCCAGTTGCAGGCGGTAGTCACGCTCCAGGCGCTGACAGGCGGAAGGTGCCTCGAGCGGCGCGCGCACGGCGATCCAGGCTTGATGTGAAGCGGGGTCGCGCAGGCGGAAATAGCTGAGCTCACCTTCCTTGCCCAGCGCGCTGATCTCGCACCGGTTCAGCCAGCCCTCGTCGATTGACTGGTCGTAATCGATGGGCCTGTGGGCAAGGCGTTCATCGAGCATAAAGCACCCCCGCTAGCGACATCCTGAGGCGCGAGTATACGCAGCGGGCCCAGCGTGGATGCGGGTTACATCCTGCTTGGCAGGAACGGGCACGCTGTTGTCCGTTATCGTCCCCTGAGGGCTGGCGGGCTTTTGTATAGTCCTTTGTCCAACCTATCCCTCGGGATAATTGTCTGAACGCGTACGCTGGCCTAGGCTGCCCAGGGCAGCGAAAACGCCTGTGCCCGCGCGAGGAAGCCATGATCCGAATAGGCAATGCCCAGGTGTCGCTGGAGCGGCGCGAAGTCTTTGTCGACGGCAAGCCGATCCTGTTGGGTGGGCGCGCTTTCGACGTGCTGGCCACGCTGATCAGGGCCAAGGGCCGCGTGGTCGGCAAGGACGAGTTGTTCAGCCAGGTGTGGTCCGGCACGGTGGTCGAGGACAATAACTTGCAGGTGCAGGTGTCCTTGCTGCGCAAGGCCTTTGGCGACCGTAGCCTGATCCAGACCGTGCCGCGCCGGGGCTATCGCCTGGCCGCGCAGATCAGCCTCGAGGTGCCTGGTCAGGCACTGGGCAGGTCATTGCTGCGCAGCCTGGCCGAGACTGTCGAGCCGCTCGATGAGCGCGTGAATGTGCCGGTGCTGGTGGTGGATGACGACCCGTCAGTGCGCACCGCGTTGGGCCGGCTGTTGCGCTCGCAGGACATCCCGCACCACTTGTTTGCCAGTGCCGAGGCGCTGTTCGAGGCCCGCCTGGAAACCCCCTGTGCCTGCCTGCTGCTGGACATGCACTTGCCGGGTACAAGCGGCCTGGAGGTACAGGATGCGCTGTGCCGGCTGGCGCTGCCCTGGCCGATCGTGTTCATGACCGGCTTCGGCACCATCCCGATGACCGTCCAGGCCATGCGCGCCGGGGCGGTGGAGTTTCTGACCAAGCCGTTCGATGAAGACCAGTTGCTGACCCTGTTGCAGGCAGTGCGCGCCCGTGCCGTGGCCGAAGGCCGCAAGTGGCTGCAGGCGCGTCAGGTCGAGGAAAAGTACCAGCGCCTGACTCAGCGTGAGCGCCAGGTCTTCTCACTGGTGGTCGGCGGCTTGTCGCACAAGCAGATCGCCAGGCAGATCGGCACCAGCGAGGTGACGACCAAGGTGCACAAGAAGAACATCATGAACAAGATGCAGTCCCGCTCGCTGCTGGAGCTTGCGGCCATGCACAACCTCCTCGGAGCGCGGTCTGCGAGCCTGGGCGGCGCATGAGCAGAGGGGTGTGCATCGTCGACGACGATGCCTCGGTGCGCAAAAGCCTGGCTAACCTGCTGCGCTCGGCGGGGTTCGAGACCTTGTCGTTTTCCGCCGGGCACGCCTTCCTGGCCTCGCCACTGGCGGGCGAGGCGGGTTGTGTGTTGCTGGACCTGAAGATGCCGGGAATGAGCGGGCTGGAGGTACAGCGTGAGCTGGCACAGCGGGGGAGGCGCTTGCCGGTGATCTGCATGTCGGCACATTGGGATGATGGCTCGGTACGGGCAGCGATGGGCCTTGGGGCACTGGCCTGCCTGGGCAAGCCGTTTTCTGAAGAGGTGCTGCTGAAGGTGGTTGAAGAGGCTTTGGCCGGCGGTCAGTGAGGTATTGGCTGTGCCGGCCTCTTCGCGGGTAAACCCGCGCCTGCAGGGGCATCACAACCCCTGACGCCCAGGTGGTCATTGTAGGAGCGGGCTCGCCCGCGAATAGGCCTTCTCCTTTAAGACCCCTCTCAGCACACCTGCGCAATCAATCTCTGAATAAATGCGCAATGCTCCGCAGGTTGATCGATTAGCGAGCCCCCTTGCCATGCCACGCTTGAAACCCTTTCTCGACCCCCATCCCTCAACCCTGACCGCCACCGGCCTGCTGTTCATGCGGGTAACGGCTGCCTTGTTGTTGCTGTTCATTCACGGCCTGCCCAAGCTGTTGGACTGGAGCGAGGAATTGCAGCGCATCGAAGACCCCTTCGGCCTGGGCGCGACACTGACCTTGGCCTTGGCTGTGTTTGCCGAGGTGGTTTGCCCGCTGCTGCTGCTACTGGGGATCGCTGCACGTCTGGCTTGCCTGCCCGTGCTGGCGGTGTTGCTGGTGGCGCTGGTGGTGGTGCACCCGGACTGGACACTGGAGCAGGGCCAGTTTGCCTGGTTACTGGTGGCGCTTTATGGCGGCTTGGCTTTGACAGGGCCTGGGGTTTACTCGGTTTCCGGATTCATCTGGCGGAACAGGGTTACCTGACAGCTTTCGGGACTGCAAAGCAGCCCTGGCAATCTAACTGCTCCCCGGCCGGTACTGCAGGGCCTCGGCCAGGTGCGTCCGGCCAATCGTCTCGCATCCCTCCAGGTCCGCCAACGTCCGCGCCACCTTCAACAACCGGTGCGCCGCGCGTAGCGACAAGGTCAGCCGCTCGCAGGCCCCTTCCAGCCAGACTTGGTCCGCCGCTACCAACCCACAGTGATGCCTTAAACCTTCAAGGTCGAGAAATGCATTCGCACACCCTTGTCGCCTGTGCTGCAGCTCCCGCGCTTCAGCCACCCTGACGGCGACATCGGCACTGGTTTCACCGCAAGGCTGGTTGTTCAATGTAGTGCTCTCGCGAGCCACGGTCAGGTGCAGGTCGATGCGGTCCAGCAGTGGCCCGGACAGCTTGTTGCGATAGCGCGCGATCTGCTCGGTGCTGCAACGGCAGCGGCCAGTGGGGTCGCCCAGGTAGCCGCAAGGGCAGGGGTTCATCGCCGCCACCAGCTGGAAGCGCGCGGGGAAACGCACTTTGTCGCGGGCACGGGCAATCACGATTTCACCTGACTCCAGTGGCTCGCGAAGCACTTCCAGTACGCGCCGCTCAAACTCCGGAAGTTCGTCGAGAAACAACACGCCGTGATGGGCGAGCGTGATTTCACCTGGTTGCGGTCGGCTACCGCCACCGACCAGCGCCGGGCCGGACGCAGAGTGATGGGGGTGGCGAAAGGGGCGCTGTGGCCAGCTGTTCAGCGGCGCTTTCCCGCTGACCGACTGGATTGCCGCCACTTCCAGCGCTTCGTGCTCGTCCAGCGGTGGCAGCAGCCCGGGCAGGCGGCTGGCGAGCAAGGTCTTGCCGGTGCCGGGCGGCCCGGTGAACAACAGGTTGTGCGCCCCGGCCGCAGCCAGCAGCAAGGCACGCTTGGCTGCCAGTTGGCCCTGCACTTCGCTCAGGTCCGGGTAGGGGCGTTGCTGCAGGATCAGGCCGTTGGCTGCGTAGGGCGGCAGCGGCACCTGGCCGTTCAGGTGGGCGACCAACTCCAGCAGGTGGCCCACCGCATACACCACCAACCCGCCGGCCAGGCTGGCTTCCTCGGCATTTTCCCGTGGTACCACCAGCGCCCGGCCTGCTTCGCGTGCCGCCAGTGCCGCAGGCAGCACGCCCTGCACCGGGCGCAATTTCCCCGACAGCGCCAGTTCGCCCAGGCATTCCATATCGACCAGGGTGGCAATCGGCACCTGGCCGTCGGCGGCGAGGATGCCCAGGGCGATGGCCAGGTCATATCGGCCGCCATCCTTGGGCAGGTCGGCGGGGGCGAGGTTCTGGGTAATGCGCCGCTGCGGGTACTTCAGCCCGGAGTTGACGATGGCGCTGCGCACCCGGTCCTTGCTTTCCTTGACCGTGGTTTCCGGCAGGCCGACCAGGGTGAGATGAGGCAGGCCGTTGGCCAGGTGGGTTTCGACGCTGACCGCCGGTGCCTGCACGCCTACCTGGGCGCGGCTGTGGACGAGAGCTAGAGACATGAACACTCCGTTGTTGCTGGAAAATGCCGCTTCCTGCGGCTGGGCAAAGAATAGCCAGTGCTGCCATGGCAGGCGCAACAAGTGTGCGTCGTGGTTTTTCAGGGCAGGGGTTTTCCCTGCGCTTTCATGCGCTTCGGCAAAAATGGATCCAATAGGCTTTGCGCAGTCGTCAGGTATGACTTAGTGTTGTTGGGCAACCGCAGTTGCCATGGGATGGCACTGCGTCTTCTTTCAAATGGACTTGAGGTATTGCACCGTGCAAATGCTCACCCGCACGCACCAGGCAATTCGCGAACTGGTGCAGGCCAGTGCATTCGTTGAACTCAACCGCTTTTTCGACAGGCTTGAGGCTCAATGGCGCCAAGCCCCGCCCGGCGAGTTCCCGGCCTACCTGGCGGCCATTGAAGGGCACATGCTGCTCGACCAGGAAAACCAGGGCGACAGGGCCCTGAGCCAAGTGCTCAGAGCCTGGATTGACGCGTGCCCCAGGGCTTACCACCCACAAGTGGTAATGGGTATGCACTGCTTCCACCGGGCCTGCCAGGTGCAGGTTGATGGCCCACGCAACGCTGCACGCTTGCTGGCGGTCGCGCAAATTTGTGAATCCGCCACCGCGCACCTGTTGCGTGCAATGGACCGCTCTGCGCACCCCGTGGCAGCGGCCATTGGCATGCTGCGCATCAGTGCGCAGCTCCATGAGCCTGGTTGGTTGCTCCAACTGTTCCAGGGGGAGCCTGCACGCTTCAGGCCCAGTGCCCATGCCGATGTAGAGGTACAGGAAACTGCAGCGCCGTTGCTGGTGAGGCATGGGTTGTTGCCCTTGGCCGAGCTGCCACAGGCGCTGCCGCACTACCTGGGCAAGCGGGTCGACCATGAAAACGAGGACCCTCGCTATTACTGGCTGCGCCATGCGCTGATCGCCCGCCCCGGTTGCTTCGAAGCGATCCAGGCCCTTGCTGTGTACCTGCTGCCCCGCTGGGGCGGCAGCCTCGATGCGTTCGAGCTGTTGGTCAATGGCCCGCTGTGCGCAACCTGGGACGAGCGTTTGCGTAATGCGCTGCGCTGGATGGCTGTCGAAGGCCGGCTGAAGCTGCCACAGGCTGACAAGGTGCAGGCCGTCGCCGACTGGCAGCACGTGTTCGAAGACTGGTCACAACGCCCGTTGAGGCCCAGGGAACGTGCTGTCGTTCTGGCATGGCGGGGGGCGCTGCACAGCAGGGCATTGGGCGACCATGCTGGCGCTATGCGCGACTTTGCCGCGAGCGTGGCGTGCAATGCCGATCTTGGCGCCATCCGCGCCATGGGCGTGCCGTTTCGCTGTTTGGTCGAGCTGATACTGCGCGATGGCATGGTAGATGAGAGGCAACTGCTACACGGCGCTATTGAGCGCCTGTGTGACGGCCGTTCACATGCTGCTGCCTGTGCATTACGCGCGGCCGGGCACCGTTTTGGGCTGTGGGCGCTGCCACGCTCGGCCGAGCAGGCAAGGCTATGGTTGCAACGGGCGGTGAATCGCCAGTGCGCGGGCCAGGCACCGGGGTTCGAAGTGCTTGAAGTGGCACGGGTGCTGTGGGCAGCCAACCGGCATGAAGTGGCCTGCTACCTGTACGAACGCTTCGCCGAACTGAACCTGCCGGGTGCTGCCCTGGCCTTGTACGAGCTGCACCATGGCTGTCTGGCCAACACCCCGGCGCATTACCTGGATGACGAGGCCGCCGGGTACTGGCTGCAGCGTGCGGTGGAGGCGGGCAGCAGGCAGGCCAAATACAACCTGGCCTGCCTGCGCATGGACGGCGATGAGGATTTGAACGAGCGCAGTGCCATGCTGGCGGTCAGGCGCCTGCTTGTCGACGCGCTGGGCAACCCGCAGATCAACGCGCGTGCGCGTTTGCATCTGGGGATTTTGTTGCGCCGGTTTGGTGAGGTGCAGGAGCGGACCGAGGCGGTTGCTTACCTGCTGAGCCTGGTCGAGCACCCGGACCCGTGGCTTGCAGGGCGTGCCAGCGCCGAACTGGGGCTGGCCTGGATGCAGGGGCGTGGCACCCGCAAGCAAAGCCGCTTTGCCGCCATCGAATGGGTCAACCGAGCGGCCAGCTTGCAACCAAGGGATACGGCCATTGGTGATATCCAGGCCCAGATCCTCAATTCGCACAACCGGGTGAAGACATTGTTTACTCAGTGCGGGGCGGCGTTGTTCCGCGGCACCTTGCATGCAAGCGAGCTACCACCGAAACAGGCCTTTACCCACGCCGAGTCGTTACGGGTTCAACCTGCATCGGAGGGGCTCAGGCGCGCACATAAACCCAGGCTGTCAGGCCCGATGCGAGGGTGACGGCGACACGCTTGTAGTCGGCAACTTCATAGCGGTCCGCCGCTGCCAGTTCGTCTTCGCTGATCTGGAAGACCATACCGGCCACGCTGTCGTTGGCCTGGCTGCTGGGGGAAACGATGGGATGATGGGACTTGCCGCTGGTCGCCAGTACGTCCGGGTCAGTGATCTCGACCCAGTCCAGGCGGTAGCCCGGCATACGGTCGGCCTGGCCGTTCAGCTCACGGCCAAAGTTGGCCAGTTGCACGGCTTTATCCTGCAAGGTGCCGTAGGAAAACAACAGTACCGGGTATGCGCTGGAGGGCTGCATTCACTCATCCTGTGAAGTTGGGTTCAGCCGCGCTTCCAGCTCGGCTACCTGTTTTTCCAAGGCCTCGAGGCGTGCGCGGGTGCGCGCCAGTACGACCATCTGGCTGTCGAACTCATCGCGGCTGACCAGGTCCAGCTTGCTGAAGGCACCTTGCATCAACACTTTGAACTGGCTTTCCAGTTCCGCACGGGGCTGGGCGGCATCGCTGCTGAACAGGCGCGAGGCCTGGTCGCTCAGGGCATCGAGAAGGGCTTTGGGCGCGAGCATGGGGCTGTCCACTGAAACGGAGAAATGGCCGTTAGTGTAGCACGCACAAACCTGGCGCCTGAGTGCACATTGGCCTTTGTGGGAATGGCCTTGCGTGGCGATTGGGCTGCACAGCGGCCCCGGCAATATCGGCACCAAGGCACAAATCGTAGGGGCGCTTCGCAGCCCCATCGCGACGCAAGGCCGCCCCCACAAAGAGCGCGTGCGGTTTTCAATCAGTTGCACATTTTTCGCGCAGCTTGCCCCGCCTCGGCGCACCGAAATTGTGCATGTTTCCAATGCTGGCGACTGGCCAATCCCGACCAAATCACATAACGCTCTGTTTTTCGGCGCTTTGTCCGAACTGGCAAGGTTTCTGCAAAGACCTGTACGAGCCATGCACTGAAGCAGTTCCTTGTGACCAGGCAGTGCGCACGCGGAGCCGGATGCCGACGACGCGTTACAAAGCCAACCGCTGCGCTTAGACTTGAGACGGGTTTGTTTTCCTGGGGCAAGTCCACCAAATCGGGAGAGAGTTTCATGAAGCTAGTCACAGCCATCATCAAGCCGTTCAAGCTGGACGACGTGCGCGAGTCGTTGTCGGAAATCGGCGTGCAGGGCATCACCGTCACCGAAGTCAAAGGTTTCGGTCGGCAGAAGGGCCACACCGAGCTGTATCGCGGTGCTGAATATGTGGTCGATTTCCTGCCCAAGGTGAAGATCGATGTCGCCATCGATGACAAGGACCTTGATCGGGTAATCGAAGCCATCACCAAGGCAGCCAACACCGGCAAGATTGGTGACGGCAAGATTTTCGTGGTGAATCTGGAGCAGGCAATCCGCATCCGTACCGGCGAAACCGATACCGACGCGATCTAAGCAGCAACAAAGCCTCACCAAACCCAACGCCCCAGGAGAAAACAACATGACTCTGCGTAAGATCGCAGGGCTAGGAGCCCTATTGTCCCTCGTAATGCCCGGGCTTGCCCTGGCAGAGGAAGCTGCCCCAGCGCTGAACTCCGGCGACACCGCCTGGATGCTGACCGCAACGGCGCTGGTGCTGTTCATGACCATTCCAGGCCTGGCCCTGTTCTATGGCGGCATGGTGCGTTCCAAGAACGTGCTGTCGGTGATGATGCAGTGCTTTGCAATTACCGGCCTGATGAGCATTCTCTGGGTCGTCTACGGCTACAGCATGGCCTTCGATACCGCCGGTATGGAAAAGGGCGTGCTCAACTTCAACTCTTTCGTTGGCGGCTTCTCCAAGGCCTTCCTCAGCGGCGTCACGCCCAACAGCCTGACCTCGGCCACCGCGCTGTTCCCTGAAGCGGTGTTCATCACCTTCCAGATGACGTTCGCCATCATCACCCCGGCCTTGATCGTCGGCGCCTTTGCCGAGCGCATGAAGTTCTCGGCGATGCTGGTATTCATGGGTATCTGGTTCACCCTGGTGTATGCGCCGATCGCACACATGGTGTGGAGCGGTGACGGTGCCCTGATGTGGGACTGGGGCGTACTGGACTTCGCTGGCGGCACCGTGGTGCACATCAACGCCGGTATCGCAGGCCTGGTCTGCTGCCTGGTACTGGGCAAGCGCAAGGGCTACCCGACCACGCCGATGGCCCCGCACAACCTCGGCTATACCCTGATGGGCGCAGCGATGCTGTGGATCGGCTGGTTCGGTTTCAACGCAGGCTCTGCTGCTGCCGCCAACGGTACTGCCGGCATGGCCATGCTGGTGACTCAGATCGCGACCGCCGCCGCCGCCCTGGGCTGGATGTTCGCCGAGTGGGTCGGTCACGGTAAGCCAAGTGCTCTGGGCATCGCTTCGGGCGTGGTTGCTGGCCTGGTTGCCATCACCCCGGCTGCGGGCACCGTCGGGCCGATTGGTGCGCTGATTATCGGCCTGGTTTCGGGTGTGCTCTGCTACTTCTGCGCCACCACGCTCAAGCGCAAACTCGGCTATGACGATTCCCTGGATGCCTTCGGCGTGCACGGTGTTGGCGGCATCATCGGTGCCATCCTCACGGGTGTGTTCGCGGCCCCGGCGCTGGGCGGCTTCGGTACCGTCACCGACATCGGCATGCAAGTCTGGATCCAGGCCAAAGGTGTGATTTTCACCGTGGTCTACACCGCCATCGTCACCTACGTGATTCTCAAGGTGCTGGATGTGGTGATGGGCCTGCGGGTCAACGAAGAAGAAGAGTCGGTCGGCCTCGACCTGGCTCAGCACAACGAACGCGGCTACAACCTGTAACTGCGACGCGGTAAAAAATTGCCCGGCTTGCCGGGCATTTTTTTGCCAGTTTTTCAGCATTTCCCGCACGGCAAACGGTTTATTCGGCACGTTCGTGACGTAGGTAAAAAACTTACAAGCCACAGGGCGTTTATGGTGCTTTGCTTTTTCCACGGGCGCGCTAGAATGCGCGCCGAAGGGTGTTTGACGAGTAGTCCACACACTTCGCCAGCCTTTGCTAGGCTTGCCAATAGCGTGTGGCCAGCAGGGGCTAATGGATTTGTCAGGTCCTGCCAGGAGCAGGGCCTGCTGGGTGCCGCCTCCCATCAGGAGTGCCGACCCAAGGGCAGTGGCCTAACCCACGGCCAGTTGAATTTTCACTGGTGGCTGCCGGTCTACGGCTGCACTGGTCTATAACCAACCTGCTTTTCGCAAGTCATGAGGTAGAACATGAGCGACGACGATCTGGAAAATGATGACCTCGAAGTAGGCGACGAAGACGAGGGTGATGAGGTCCTTGAAGGGGCGGCTGACGACGGCGTGGAAGACGCTGGCGATGACGACAGCAGCCCGGCACCCGTTGCCAAGGGCAAATCCAAGGCAGCAGTCTCGGTAGACGAGATGCCGAGCATGGAAGCCAAGCAGAAAGAGCGTGATGCACTGGCCAAGGCGATGGAAGAATTCCTTTCTCGTGGTGGCAAGGTGCAGGAAGTCGAGGCCAACGTGGTCGCTGACCCGCCCAAGAAGCCGGACAACAAGTACGGCAGCCGCCCTATCTGAGTGGCTGATCGCAAAAAAGCCCGCCGTCGCTGCGGGCTTTTTTACGCCTGTGGGTTTTGTGTTGCCCGTGCCGGCCTCTTCGCGGGCATGCCCGCTCCCACAGGTTCACCACAGGGTTCAGGACCTGCGCGGTCCCTGTGGGAGCGGGCGTGCCCGCGAATGGGCCGCAAAGCGGCCCCGTCAGCGCCAGCGTGCAAGCACGTCAGGTAGTTGCGACAGGCGCTGGATCTCGGCGTCCGGCGCCTGATCGCCAGCCCAGGCCTTGCCTTGCGGGTTGAACCACACCGCCCGCAACCCGGCGCGCTGGGCACCGGCAATGTCATCGCCAGGGTGATCGCCGATGTGCACTGCCGCACCCGCGTCCACCTCGCCGCGGCGCAACGCTTCAAGGAATGGTGCAGGGTCTGGTTTGCCGATGCCCAGGTCCTCGGCGCACAGCGCAAAGCGGAAGTAATCCGCCAGCCCTAGCCGGCTGACGTCGGCATTGCCGTTGGTGACCACGCCCAGGATGTATTGATGGCGCAAGATTTCAAGCACCGGCTGCACCTCTGGGAAGATCTCCACCTGGTGGCGGGCATGCAGGAACACTTCGAAGCCTTCGTTGGCCAGCGCCTGTGCGTGCTGCTCGCTGTAGCCGACCTCTTCCAGGGCATGAAACAGCACGCGCCTGCGCAGGGCACTGATGCGGTGCTTGAGGCCGGGCTCTGCTTGCACCAGGCGCTCGCGGATGGCGAACAGGTGTTCCACCGGCACGCTGCCGAGGGTGGGTGCGTTGGCCTCGAGCCAGTCGCGCAGCACGACTTCCGCGGTGGCAATCACCGGCGCGGTGTCCCACAGGGTATCGTCAAGGTCGAAGGTGATCAGCTTGATGCTCATGAGTCTGTGCCTTTGCTGCGTTTGGCCCGAGGGTGGGCGCTGTCGTACACCGCGGCCAGGTGCTGGAAGTCCAGGTGGGTGTAGATTTGCGTCGTGCTGATGTCGGCGTGGCCGAGCATCTCCTGCACCGCGCGCAGGTCCTGGGATGATTCCAGCACATGGCTGGCGAAGGAGTGGCGAAGCATGTGCGGGTGCAGGTGTTGG
The DNA here is from genome assembly GCF_034044115.1 of Pseudomonas sp. BO3-4. Lineage (NCBI taxonomy): Bacteria > Pseudomonadati > Pseudomonadota > Gammaproteobacteria > Pseudomonadales > Pseudomonadaceae > Pseudomonas > Pseudomonas sp. BO3-4. The sequence goes on along the minus strand of NZ_CP139018.1, from coordinate 6,093,789 downwards.
CCCAGCTCACGCTCACCGGCGGCCTTTACCCGCAGCCGAACTGCCTGGGGGCTGATGCGATTGCCCTGGCGAGTGATGAACACTGCACGGTCGCGTGGGTTGCCGATGCCGCGCAAGCGGTACCAGGCCTGCAACGCCTCGCGAGCCTTGCGCCCCACCGGCAGTACGCGGGCTTTTCCACCCTTGCCCAGTACCTGCACCAGGCCAGCGGCGAGGTCGAGGTGATCAAGGTCGAGGTTGGTCAGTTCCGATAGGCGTAGGCCTGAGGAATAGAACAGCTCGAGGATCGCCTGGTCACGCCGGGCAATGAAGTCGTCGTCGACGCCACCATCGAGCAGCTGCAGTGCGCGATCGGTATCCAGTACCTTGGGCAGCCGACGCTCACCTTTGGGCGCGCTCAGGCCGGTGGCCGGGTCGTGCTGGCACAGGCCTTCGCGGTTGAGGTAGCGGTACAGGCCGCGCACTGCCGACAGCAGGCGTGCCAGGCTGCGCGGGGACTGGCCATGGTGGTGCAAACGGGCGATCAGCTGGCGCAGTTGCTGGATTTGCAGTGCCTGCCACTCGGCAATGCCGTGTTCTTTGCAGTAGGCGATGACTTTTTCCAGGTCGCGACGGTAGCCCAGCAAGGTGTGCTCCGACACCTGGCGCTCGTTGCGCAGGTGTGCGCAATAAGCCTCCAGCTGGCGTTTCATCAGCGTACCGAGCGCAGTGTCTGGGTAACGCGTGGCACAACGCGGCCGAGCACTTCGGCGATATAGCCGAGGAAAAGGGTGCCGACGCTGCTCTTGTAGTGTTGCGGGTCGCGGCTGCCGATGGCCAGAACCCCATGCAGCCCTTGGTACTCAAGAGCTGCCACGGCGCTGGAGCCTACTTCCCGGCGCTGTTCTTCACCGAACAGGAAAGCCAGCTCGTGCTCGCGCAGGTTGCCACTGACGGTCTTGCCACCGCCCAGCAGGGCACCGATGGCTTGCTGCGCCTCGGCATTGCTGACCCAGCGCCCCACCGGCGCGACGTTGTCGCCGAACAGGATCAGGCTGACGAAGGGCACCTGGAATTCCTGGCGCAGGCTGTCTTCGACCGCCATTACCACTTCTTCCAGGCTACCGGCATCGAGCAGGTCAAGGATCAGCCGGCGGGTCTTGTCGAACAGCCGGTCGTTGTCGCGGGCCACGTCCATCAGTTGCGACAGGCGATGGCGCATTTCGATGTTGCGGTCACGCAGCAGCTTGAGCTGGCGTTCCACCAGCGACACGCTGTCTCCTCGCTGGTGCGGGATGTGCTGTTCGATCAGCAGCTCGTCGTGCTCGGCGAAGAAGGTGGGGTGGGCGCGCAGGTAGGCGACCACCGCTTCGGCATCGAGCTCGGCGGACTGCTTGGGTACAACCTTGGGCTGATCGGTCATGGCGGTTACTCGTTTAGAGACGAACCTGTCCTTCGTAGACGCGTACGGCCGGGCCGGTCATCATCACGGGCTTGCCGGGGCCGGCCCATTCGATGTGCAGGCGACCACCGGGCAGGTCGAGGGACACCGGGGAATCCATCCAGCCCTGGCTGATCGCCGCCACGGCTGCGGCGCAGGCGCCGGTGCCGCAAGCCTGGGTTTCGCCGGCGCCGCGCTCCCACACGCGCAGGTTGGCGCGGTGGCGGTCGATGACTTGAATGAAGCCGGCATTCACCCGCTGTGGGAAGCGTGGGTGGTTTTCGATCTTCGGGCCCAGCTCATGCACAGGCGCAGTAGACACGTCGTCGACACGCAGCACGGCGTGCGGGTTACCCATGGACACGGCGGCTATCGAGTACAACTGGCCGTCAACTTCCAGCGGGTAGCTTGGCGCTTGTGCGTCGGCGACAAAGGGAATTTCGGCAGGGATGAAGCGCGGCGGGCCCATGTTGACACTCACCTGGCCGTCGTTCTGCACGTCCAGCACGATGATGCCGCTCTTGGTTTCCACGCGGATGCGCTTTTTCGCGGTCAGGCGCTTGTCCAGCACAAAGCGGGCAAAGCAGCGCGCACCGTTGCCGCATTGCTCGACCTCGGAGCCGTCGGCGTTGAAGATGCGGTAGCGGAAGTCCACTTCCGGGTTGTTCGGCGCCTCGACGATCAGCAACTGGTCAAAGCCGATGCCGGTGTGACGGTCACCCCATTGCTTGGCGTGCTTGGGCTGAATGTGCGCGTGCTGGCTGACCAGGTCCAGGACCATGAAGTCGTTGCCCAGCCCATGCATCTTGGTAAAACGCAGCAGCATGGGCTTACTCCGGCAGCAGGCTTTCGCCAGCATACAGTTCGGCGACGGTCTCGCGGCGGCGTACTTCGAACGCCTGGTCGCCGTCGACCAGGATTTCAGCGCAACGGCCGCGGGTATTGTAGTTGGAGCTCATGACAAAACCATAGGCGCCCGCGGACTCTACGGCCAGCAGGTCACCTTCGGCCAGGTTGAGTACGCGGTCCTTGCCGAGGAAGTCGCCAGTCTCGCAGATAGGGCCGACCAGGTCATAGGCACGGCCTTCGCCTGCACGTGGCTTGACCGCGCTGACACCCATCCAGGCCTGGTACAGGGCCGGGCGGATCAGGTCGTTCATCGCTGCATCGATGATCGCGAAGTCCTTGTGTTCGGTGTGCTTGAGGTATTCCACGCGGGTCAGCAGCACGCCAGCGTTGGCGACGATGTAGCGGCCAGGCTCGAACACCAGGGCCAGGTCGCGCTCGCCCACGCGTTCGCGGATGGCCTTGATGTAGTCGGCCACCCGTGGTGGCTGTTCGTCGCGGTAGCGCACGCCGACACCGCCACCCAGGTCCAGGTGGCGCAGGTGTATGCCGCACTCGGCCAGGCGGTCGACCAGCACCAGCAGGCGGTCGAGGGCGTCGAGGAATGGCTCGACGGTGGTCAGTTGCGAGCCGATGTGACAGTCGACACCGACCACTTCCAGGTTCGGTAGCTGTGCGGCGCGTACGTAGATGGCCTCGGCATCGGCAATGGCGATGCCGAACTTGTTTTCTTTAAGGCCGGTGGAGATGTACGGGTGAGTACCGGCATCGACGTCCGGGTTGACCCGCAGCGACACCGGGGCAACCTTGCCCATTTCGGCGGCGACTACTTGCAGGCGCTCCAGCTCGTCGGTGGATTCGACGTTGAAGCAGTGCACGCCAACTTCCAGGGCACGGCGCATGTCTTCACGGGTTTTGCCAACGCCGGAGAACACCACGCGGTCGGCACGCCCGCCAGCGGCCAGTACACGCTCCAGTTCACCACCGGAGACAATGTCAAAGCCTGCGCCCAGGCGCGCCAGCACGTTCAGCACGCCAAGGTTGGAGTTGGCCTTGACCGCGAAGCACACCAGGTGCTCGGTGCCTTGCAGGGCGTCTGCGTAGCTACGGTACTGGGCCTCGATGTGGGCACGCGAGTACACATAGGTGGGGGTGCCGTAACGTTCAGCAATGGCCGACAAGGCCACGCCTTCCGCGAACAGCTCACCGTCGCGGTAGTTGAAAGCGTTCATCTGGTTTCCTTACTGCGCTGGCGACTGCTCGGACTCGGACTGCAGCTCGGGCTGCTGTTCTTGTGCCGGGGCCGGCTTGGCTTTTGGCTGGTGCTGGTGCGACGTGTGCGCTTTGCCGTTATCGCCATCTTCAGGCAGATACAGCGGGCCTTTCTGGCCACAGGCCGAAACGAGGCAGGCAACAGCGACCAGCGCCGCGAAGGAGGAAATCAGGCGCTTCATGGGTGAAATCCTTAGAAAAATGCAGTATTGCGCCCGAGTATACCGAGCGACCGGCGGCTTGCCTATGCAAGGACCGGTCCGCCGGGCGGGCTATGCTTAGCCTCTGCGTAGCCCCCCGTAGGAGCGGGCTCGCCCGCGAAGAGGCCGGTGAACGCAACGGCTAAACCTTTGCATTCGGCGGCAAGCGCCCGTATCTTGCCCGGCTTGCCTGTAACGCAGCCAATTTCGAGGTTCCTGCAATGAGTTTGAGTGAAGCGCGTTTCCATGATCTGGTCGACGCGACCCAACAGGCCCTGGAAGATCTGTTCGACGAGAGCGGTCTGGACCTGGACATGGAGAACTCCGCCGGTGTCCTGACCGTCAAGTTCGAGGGCGGCGCCCAGCTGATCTTCAGCCGTCAGGAGCCATTGCGCCAGCTGTGGCTTGCCGACCGCTCCGGTGGTTTCCACTTCGATTACGACGAAGACAGCGGCAAGTGGGTGTGCGAAAAGAGCGAAGAGTTGCTGGGTGAAATGCTCGAGCGTATCGTCTGGGAGCGGGCCGGCGAGAAGCTGGACTTCGACGAAATCTGACATGAGTAGCGCCCAGGCCCGGCCGCCCAAGCCGCTTTACAGCAACGTCAGCCCTGCAGTGCCGTCACCGTGCATCAGCGTATGCCGGCTGGACGAACAGCGGGTGTGCACCGGTTGCCATCGACATGTCGAGCACATTCGCGAATGGCGCTCGGCCGATGACGAACGGCGCCGTCAGATCTGCCGCGAGGCCCAGGTCTTGCGCGAGCAGGCTAAGGCACACTGAGCGCAGGGGCTTGAGTATTTGCCCGGCTGTGGTAGTGTCGGGTTCTGCGTCGGTGACGCCAAAGCCTTCTCAAACCCCGCCCTTGGGCGGGGTTTTGCTTTATTTGCACATTGAAAACTGCCTGTTCAAAGGAGTCTGACTGGATCATGAGCACCAAGCCTTCCCTCATCCTCACCCGATTGGACGTACAACGTCTGGAGCGTCTGATCGACAGCCTCGACGAGAGTACGCCGGGTGTGCTCGCCCTGCAGGACGAGCTTGACCGCGCCGAGCAGGTGGTCGGTCACGAGGAAGTGCCGGCGGGCGTGGTGACCATGAACTCGCGGGTGCACTGCCGTGAGGAAGCCAGCGGCAAGGACTACCACCTGACACTGGTGTACCCCAAGGATGCCGGGCCGGAAGGCAAGGTCTCGATCCTGGCGCCGATTGGCTGCGCTTTGCTGGGGCTGTCGGTGGGCGAGCAGATCGACTGGCCGGCACCGGGGGGCAAGACCCTCAAGCTGAAGCTGCTGGAAGTGGAGTACCAGCCGGAGGCGGCGGGCGATTACGACCTGTAAGGGCCAGGGGGCCGTTTCGCGGCCCGTTTGCAGCGCAAGGCTGTTGCTACAGAGAGATGCACTCTTTTGTCGCCGCCTTGTGCTGCGAGTTCAGGCGCCCTCCGCCAAAACCTGCTCCAACCCCTCATTCAGAGCCTGCTCCAGCACCCGCTTGTAGCTCAGGTAGGCCTGCGTTGCCCCCAGCCGGTCATCCAGCAACTCGGACAAATCCAGGTCGGTGATATAGCACCGGTACTGCGCTGTGCCACGGCGCTGACCGATGATCTGCCTGGCCACCACCGCATACAGCTGCTCACCATGTTCCAGCTCGGAAAACTCCTGCTGGTCGCAGTACAGCGTCACATGCGCCACGCCCGCTACACCCGCCTGGATAATCGCCTGTACCTCATAGTAAGGCTGGTCGCTGCCCTCGGCCGGGGCCAGGCGCGGCTCGATGTTGCGTGCCTTGCCTGGGCCGGTGGGCAGCAGCTGCGCGTAGTGGATATCCAGCGAGGCGGGTCGCAGGCTATCGAGGGGCAGGCGGGCATCGCGGCGCATCACCACCGAGCGCAGAAAACGTTGCAGTGGCAACAGCAGATGCGCTTCGTCATGCAGCGGCAGGCGTTGTTGCCACAATGCGTTGTATTCATCCAGCACATACACATCGGCCCAGCCGCCCTGCAGGCGGTAGAACACCTGAATGCAGGCTGGCCGGCCTTGCTCCAGCACCAGGCGCAGGTCGTGGTCCTGCAGCGCATTGGCATCCAGGTACAGCGGGCTGTAGGTGCCTCGCTCTTCGCCCAGGTAGGCCAGTAGCGCCTCATGCTCGGCCAGGGTCGTCAGGCTGACATGCTCGGGTAACAGCTCCAGCACATGGGTGTGGTGGGCCACTTGCAGCAGGTAGCGGTGGTGGAGCCCTTGATCCCGCAGCAGCTGGGCGGTGTCGAAAATTTCCTCTACGCGCTGGCCGATCGGCTGGGCGCGGCTTTGGCAGAAGCAGCGTACTCGCACCCTTGGCCGGTGGCCGCGCTGCGCCGGGCTGTTGAGGAAGTCGCGCAGGCAGCGCACCAGCGCGTGTTCACCGTCATAGCGCTGGACCAGCACCTCGTTCCAGCTGTTGACGGTGACCTGGTCCAGGGTCAGCACCAGGTTTTCGCGCACGCCAGCGTAGCTCAACGCGTCGGTGCGCTCTGTGGTCATCAAAACGTTCAGCTCGCGGTGGTGGCGCAGCGGGTCGACGCCGACGTTGACCAGCAACAACACCTCATCGGCAACGCTGGGCTGCAAAAGGCGCACTTCGCTGACGGTCGGCAAGGGCAGGGGGATACTTTGCCGCAGACAGCCCAGCAGGTTGAACAGCTCGAATTCCCCGAGGTCGCTGGCCCCTGGATGCAGCGCCATGCGGGTGCTGCTGTCGATCACTCCGTTGCGATGGGCCCAGGTCAGCAGTTCGAGTAGCTCGCGGCAGCGTTTGATCGGGCTGAAGTGCTGCACCTCATGGGTGCTCAGGTTGCCGCTGTACAGCTCCCAGTGGTAGCTGCCGGGCTCCTTGCGGTTGGGTGCCTGGACCAGCGTCAGGGTGCCTTCGGCGAGGTCAGGGGCGATGCCGGGGTTAATCACTTCGACCTTGCCGGCGCGGCGCTCGAAGGCTGCGTACAGGCGCCGGCCCAGCACATTGAGGTCGCGCTGGTCGGCGCGGCTGCTGGCGTTCTGGGTGCGAGCGAACTGGCTGAGGAAGCGATAACTGAGGTTAAGCTCGGCCACCAGCTCACGCCGCTCGACGGCAACCTGCTGCACTTTCCATTGGCTGCGGCTGTCCAGCAGGGCCAACTGGCGCTGGTCCCAGCCCCACTCGTCGGTCAGGCGCTGCAGCAGCCGGCGTTGCCAGCCATGGCTGCGGCCCTGGTCGCTGAGCTTCTTGTTCACCTTCAGGTACAGGCTGCGCCGTACCAGCTCCAGGCGCGCGGGTTCGCCGCGTTGCAGCAGGTAACGTTCGATGCGCCGGTAGACCATCACGTAGGGGTCCAGCTCGTCGAGGTCGAGCTGGTTGGCAAATACTGCCTGCTTGTAGTCCAGGCTCAGGCAGCGCACCGCAGGGTGTTCGCCGGCGTAGGCTTCGGTCAGCAGCAGTTTGAGCAGCGATTTGTAGGGCGAGTCGATGCCTTTGAACAATTGCCACAGGCCAGCGCCGACGAACTCACCGGGCGGAATGTGCGCCAGGTTGCCGAGGTCAAGGGCTTCCTGGCTGCGGATAAAGCGCTTGGACAGCAACGTCTGGGTGTAGCTGTAGTAGTTGTGTTCCTCGTACACCGGTACCAGCCACCACAGCGGCGTACGCCCGGCCAGCCACAGGGTGGTGCGGTAGAACTCGTCCAGCAGCAGGTAGTGCTGGGTGGTGCCGCAGTCGTCGGAACCGAGCTGGCCATCGCGCTGACCCTGGGCGAAGCCCTGTGTGTCGATCAGGAAAAAGTGTGCTTCGGCGCCCAGGCTTGCCGCCCAGGCCTCCAGCAGCTGGCACTTGCGGCGCAGCTCACCCAGCAGCTGTTCGGGCAAGCCGGGCGCATGGCACACCCACAGGTCCATGTCGCTGTGCTCGGCCTGCGCCAGCGAGCCCAGGCTGCCCATCAGGAACAGGCCGTGGATCGGGCGTGGCGGGTTGCCATGCTGGGCCTTGTAAGTGAACGAGCGGGCCAGGCGTTGGGCATCGGCCACCAGCTCGGCGCTTGGCTCGTAAGCCGATACGCCCGCAGGGGTGCTGCCGGAGACGTAACCCGGCAATAGCGGGTGGTTCACGTGAAACAGCAGCGGCAGCAACGACAGTACCTGTTGCTGGCGCGTTGACAGGCCTTCCTTTGCCCGCTGCAGTCGGCCCTGGTTCAGATGCAGGAAGCGCGCACGCAATGTCGCCAGGACCTTGCGGTCGATGCCTTCGTCCAGGTCAGGGCGGATTTCGTGAGGATGGTTCATTGCGCGCTCGGGCAGGCCATTGAAGCTGTGGCGAGTTTAGCCTGAGTGGCGGGGTCGGATAAGCGGTAATTGAAATTCTGGCGCCATTTTTCCAGCGCTGGCCTGCTCCAGCTTTCGCTGCGCTTCAGGCATGATGGGCGCATTGAGTTCATGTAGAGAGTGTCCAATGCGTGTATGGATCGATGCCGACGCCTGCCCCAAGGCGGCCAAGGATCTGATCGTCAAGTTCGCCCTCAAGCGCAAGTTCGAGGTGGTGATGGTGGCGGGGCAGGCGGTGGCCAAGCCGGCGTTCGCGATCGTGCGTCTGATCGTGGTGCCCAGCGGCATGGATGCGGCCGACGATTACATTGTGGAGCACGCCGTGCCTGGCGAGCTGGTAATCTGCAGTGACGTGCCGCTGGCCGACCGTCTGGTGAAAAAGGGCGTGGCCGCATTGGACCCGCGTGGGCGTGAGTTCGACGAGCGCAACATGGGCGACCGCCTGGCGGCGCGCAACCTGTTCACCGAGCTGCGTGAGCAGGGGCAGGTGGGGGGCGGGCAGGCGGCCTATGGCGAACGTGAGAAACAGGCGTTTGCCAATGCACTGGACCGGATCATTGCCCGGCTCTCGAAAGGCTGACAGATTCCTGTAGGCGACAGCCCAGGCTGGCGCGGTGGATGGCACCGGCTCTGCCGGTGTTCGCGGGTAAACCCGCTCCTACAGGCGATCGCGCAGTTGCCCCACAGGTACCGCGTGACCTTGAAGCCTGTGCTGGACCTGTGGGAGCGGGCATGCCCGCGAAGAAGCCAACGCAATAACTTACTCGTGCGTCAGCTCCAGCACTCGGTCTACCAGCTTGTAGATCCCGCCCGCCGCCTCGCTGATCGACTTGGCCTCCATGTACGCCGGGGTCGTCACGAGCTTGCGCTGGGTGTCTTCGACAATGTCGTGTACATCGCACGCTTCATGGGTGCCGCCCATCTTCTCGACAGCCGCCGCAGTGCCGGCATCGCTCCCGATGGTGCAGACCACGCCCGGCCCGTAGATCTTCGCCGCAAGCGCCGGCGAGATGCAGATCAGGCCAACGGGTTTGCAGGCGTCGGCAAAGGCTTCGGCCAAGGCCAGCACGTCTGGGTTCACGCTGCAGTTGGCGCCTTCCACGGCAAAGTTGGACAGGTTTTTAGCCACCCCGAAACCGCCCGGCACGATCAGTGCGTCGAAGTCTTCGGCCTTGGCTTCACGGATATCCTTGACCTCGCCGCGGGCAATGCGCGCCGACTCCACCAGCACATTGCGCGATTCGGGCATTTCTTCGCCGGTCAGATGGTTGATTACATGCATCTGTGCGATGTTCGGCGCGAAGCACTGCACCTGCGCACCGCGCTGGTCGAGGCGCAGCAGCGTGATCACGCTTTCGTGGATTTCGGCGCCGTCATACACGCCACAGCCGGAAAGAATCACCGCTACTTTTTTTGTCATGCTCATTACTCCAGTGTCGAGGCGCTAAATGTCCTCTAGTTTGGCAGATGTCGCCATAGGGATTCCTGCGGGGGCGGCCTAATCTTGGTGGATAACGCCTGAGGTCGCGCCCATGGACCTGATACTGCTGGCCGTGCCGTTCTTTTTTGTGCTGATAGCCGTCGAGCTGGTCGCCGACCGCGTGCGCGGCCAGCACAACTTCACCCTGGCCGACTCGATCAACAGCCTGAGTACCGGCGCACTGTCGACCAGTACCGGCCTGCTGACCAAAGGCGTAGGGCTGGTCACCTATGCTCTGGTCTTCGAGCACCTGGCGCTGTTGCAATTGCCGGCGCAGGCAGGGTGGGTCTGGTTGCTGGCCTTTGTCCTGTACGACTTCTGCTACTACTGGCTGCACCGCCTGGGGCATGAGCGCAACGTACTGTGGGCTGCGCACTCGGTGCATCACCAGAGCGAGGAGTACAACCTCACCACGGCGCTGCGCCAGACCAGTAGCGGGTTCCTCTTCTCGTGGTTGTTCTACCTGCCGCTGGCGCTGCTGGGTGTGCCGCCACTGGTGTTCATCACCGTCGCCTCGCTCAACCTGCTGTATCAGTTCTGGGTGCATACCCGGCATATCCCTAAACTTGGCTGGCTGGAGTGGGTGTTGATCACGCCGTCCAATCATCGCGTCCACCATGCGCAAAACCCTGCTTACTTGGATCGCAATTACGGTGGTGTGTTCATTCTCTGGGACCGTCTGTTCGGCACGTTCAAGGAGGAGGACCCGGCCGAGCCGGTGGTGTTCGGGGTGACCACGCCGCTGGCCAGCTGGAACCCGCTATGGGCCAACCTGCAGTTCTATGCCCAGCTCTGGCACGACGCCCGGCGCACCACCAGCCTGTGGGACAAGCTGCGTATCTGGTTCATGCCTACCGGCTGGCGCCCGGCCGATGTGGCCGCACGCTACCCACAGGCCAAACAGGACTTGGCGCTGTTTCGCAAGTTCGAGATTGCCCTGGGGCGCGGGCAGCAAGCCTATGTGGCGGCGCAGTTCGTGGTTTATGTGGCCTTGGGCAGCTACCTGATGGACGTGGCCGACCGCGTGCCGGCCGCCGCGCTGGTGCTCGGCTGGTCACTGATGGCGTTTGGTTTGTTCGTGCTGGGCGCGTTGCTGGAGAACCGGCCCTGGTCTGCACGCCTGGAGCTGGCGCGGTTGTGTCTGAATGCGCCGGCATTGTACCTGGCCGGCGCCTTGGGCTTAGCGGTGGTCGCGCCGCTGGCCTGGTTTCTGCTCGTGGCTTACAGCCTGCTCAGCTTCTGGGGGCTGGGCCTGGCTCGCCGCCCTGCGCTCCGCGCGCAGAGTACGGAAGCGCCGGCGCAGCCACAGCAGGCCGCCCAGCGCCACCAGGCCGCCAAGCACCCATAGCTCGTAACGTTTGACGTTGCCCAGCAAGCCTTCGAGGATGGCGCCGAAGTGGTAGGCGGCGGCGCCCAGGGCCACTGCCCAGATGCCCGCGCCAATCCCGTTCAGCAGCAGGTAGCGACGTGGCGGGTAACCCGACAGGCCGATGGCCACCGGCATGACCGTGCGCAAGCCATAGACAAAGCGGAAGCTCAGCACCCAGATATCGGGGTGGCGACGGATGTGGTCCAGCGCCCGGTCACCCATTGCCTGCCAGCGCGGCTTGCGCGCCAGGATCCTGCGCCCGTGGCGTCGGCCCATGAAGTACCACAACTGGTCGCCCGCGTAGCTGCCGAAGAAGGCCACCAGGCATACCAGATTGATATCCATGTAACCGCGGAACGCAAGGAATCCCGCAAGCACCAGAATGGTCTCGCCTTCAAAGAAGGTGCCTAGAAAAAGGGCGAAGTAGCCGAAATCCTGCAGGAATTGTTGAAGCATTTTCTGAGGTGCTGGCGAAATGAACGCGCAGCCTACCCCTTCGCGCGCGTTCGTGAAAGTGTCCAAATGTGTCTCGACGTGAACATTTCCAGCGCAGACAATGCCAGAGGCCACTTGCCACGGCTTGCCCATGTGTGTAACACGGGCGTCATAATGAGCGCTTATCTTGCCGCTCAATAGATGATAGGGCGTTAACGTCCTCAGGAACGCCAGATGAATAATGAAGTGCTAAGCCCTGTCGCGATCAAGGATGCTCAGGAGCTTCCAGAAGAGATGCTGCAGACCCCGCCAGACCTGCCTCCGGTGGCCGAGCCTGTAGCGGAACAGGTGGTCGAACCTGTGGCTCCGGTGCCCGCGCCGTCCCCGGCCATCGCCGTCCCTGGCCTGGACGACAGCAGCCTGTACATTCATCGCGAACTCTCGCAACTGCAGTTCAATATCCGGGTGCTGGAGCAGGCACTGGACGAGAACTACCCGCTGCTGGAACGCCTCAAGTTCCTGTTGATCTTCTCCAGCAACCTCGACGAGTTCTTTGAGATTCGTGTCGCAGGCCTGAAGAAGCAGATCAACTTCGCCCGTGAACAGGCCGGCGCCGATGGCCTGCAGCCGCACCAGGCGCTGGCGCGTATCAGCGAACTGGTGCACATCGAGGTAGAGCGCCAGTACGCGATCCTTAACGACGTGCTGCTGCCTGAGCTGGAAAAGCACCAGATCCGCTTCATCCGCCGCCGCTACTGGACACCCAAGCTCAAGACCTGGGTACGCCGCTACTTCCGCGACGAAATTGCCCCGATCATTACCCCGATTGGCCTCGACCCGACTCACCCGTTCCCGCTGCTGGTGAACAAGAGCCTCAACTTCATCGTCGAGCTCGAGGGGGTGGACGCCTTCGGTCGCGACTCGGGCCTGGCGATCATTCCGGCGCCACGCCTGCTGCCGCGGGTTATTCGCGTGCCGGAAGAGGTGGGCGGCCCGGGCGCAAACTATGTGTTCCTGTCGTCGATGATCCACGCGCACGCCGACGACCTGTTCCAGGGCATGAAGGTGAAAGGCTGCTATCAGTTCCGTCTGACGCGCAACGCCGACCTGGCGCTTGACTCTGAAGAGGTCGACGACCTGGCCCGCGCGCTGCGCGGCGAGCTGTTCTCGCGCCGCTACGGTGACGCCGTGCGCCTGGAAGTGGCCGACACCTGCCCGAAACACCTGTCGGACTACCTGTTGAAGCAGTTCAGCCTCAGCGAAAGTGAGCTGTACCAGGTCAATGGCCCGGTCAACCTCACCCGCCTGTTCAGCATCACCGGCCTGGACAGCCACCCGGAGCTGCAATACACACCGTTCACCCCGGCGATCCCCAAGCTGCTGGCGAACGCTGACAACATTTTCAGTGTGATCAGCAAGCAGGATATCCTGCTGATGCACCCGTTCGAGTCCTTCACGCCAGTGGTCGACCTGCTGCGCCAAGCCGCCAAGGACCCGCACGTGCTCGCCGTGCGCCAGACCCTGTACCGCTCGGGGGCTAACTCGGAAATCGTCGACGCCCTGGTGGACGCAGCGCGTAACGGCAAGGAGGTCACTGCGGTGATCGAGTTGCGTGCGCGCTTTGACGAAGAGTCCAACCTGCAGATGGCCAGCCGCCTGCAAGCGGCCGGTGCGGTAGTGATCTATGGTGTGGTCGGGTTCAAGACCCACGCCAAGATGATGCTGATTCTGCGCCGCGAGCAGGGCGAGATCGTGCGTTATGCGCACCTGGGCACCGGTAACTACCACGCCGGCAACGCCCGCCTGTACACCGACTACAGCCTGCTGACCTCTGACGATGCGCTCACCGAAGACGTCGGCAAGCTGTTCAGCCAGTTGATCGGCATGGGCAAGACCTTGCGCATGAAGAAGCTGCTGCATGCGCCGTTCACCCTGAAAAAGGGCATGCTCGACATGATCGCGCGGGAAACCCAGTTTGCCCTTGAAGGTAAGCCGGCGCACATCATCGCCAAGTTCAACTCGCTGACCGACGCCAAAGTCATCAAGGCGCTGTACAAGGCCAGCCAGTCGGGCGTGAAAATCGACTTGGTGGTGCGTGGCATGTGCTGCCTGCGCCCGGGCATTCCGGGGGTTTCGCACAACATCCAGGTGCGCTCGATCATTGGCCGCTTCCTCGAGCACACGCGGGTGTTCTACTTCCTCAATGGCGGCGAAGAGCAGATCTACCTGTCCAGCGCCGACTGGATGGAGCGCAACCTCGACAAGCGTGTCGAGACCTGCTTCCCGGTGGAAGGCAAGAAACTGTTGCTGCGGGTGAAGAAGGAGCTGGAAGGCTACCTGACCGACAATACCCACGCCTGGACCTTGCAGCCGGACGGGCGCTACGTGCGCAGCACCCCGACCGGCAACCAGAACCCGCGCAGCGTTCAGGCGACCTTGCTGGAGCGCCTGAGCAACCCGGTCCTCAACGTACGCTGAGGACGAAGCCGACCCGGGCCAGCCACTCCGCCTCGTTGGCGAAGTCGGCCTGGGTCAGCTGGTTCTGCTCCAGCCAACCGTCAGGGAAGGCTACATCCAGGCTGTTGTCCCCGCCGTGCAGTTCTACCTTTGGCATTTGCTGAGTGCCGCGGATGTGGTGGAACAGGATGGCAAAGCGCAGCAGCACGCACAGGCGCAGCAGTTTGACCCCTTCATCACCCAGTTCGGCGTAACGGTCCTTGGGGATGTTGCGGCGGTGGCCGCGTACCAGCAGGGCCATCATCTGCTGATCTTCCCGGGAAAAGCCTGCCAGGTCCGAGTGCTCGATCAGATAGGCGCCGTGCTTGTGGTAGTGATAATGGGCAATGTCCAGCCCGATTTCGTGCACTTTCGCGGCCCAGCCCAGTAGATCGCGCCAGTTTCCGTCTTTCAGGTTCCAAGCGTCGGCCACCTGGTCGAATGCGTGCAACGCCTTGCGCTCGACGCGCGCCGCCTGGCCCTGGTCCACGTGATAGCGCTCCATCAGCGAGTTCAGGGTGCGTTCGCGCACGTCTTCGTGGTGGTGGCGGCCAAGCAGATCGAACAGCACACCTTCGCGCAGGGCGCCGTCGCAGTGGTCCATGCGGTTCAGTTCAAGGGCATCGAAGATCGCTTCGAGAATCGCCAAGCCCGCCGGGAAGATAGTGCGGCGGTCTGGCTTGACGCCGTCGAAGTCGATCTTGTCGACCTCGCCCAGCTTGAACAGCTTGCGTTTGACCCAGGCCAGGCCTTCGGCGTTGACCTCGCCATTGCCCAGGCCACCGGCCTTGATGGCAGCGCCGATGGCGCGAATGGTGCCGGATGAGCCGATGGCCTCATCCCAGGTCAGGCGGTGCAGGGCATTTTCGATGCTCATCAGTTCCAGGCGCGCGGCCGTGTAGGCCTGGGCATAGCGGGCCGGGGTGATCTTGCCGTCGCGGAAGTAACGCTGGGTAAAGCTCACGCAACCCATCTGCAGGCTTTCACGCAGCAGCGGCTCGAAGCGCTGGCCGATGATGAACTCGGTACTGCCGCCGCCGATGTCGGCCACCAGGCGCTTGCCGGGGGTGTCGGCCAGGGTGTGCGACACGCCCAGGTAGATCAGGCGCGCCTCTTCACGGCCAGAGATGACCTCCACCGGGTGGCCGAGGATGGCTTCGGCGCGCTGGATGAATTCGTTACGGTTGCGCGCTTCGCGCAAGGCGTTGGTACCGACGATACGCACGGCGCCTGCCGGCATGCCGTTGATCAGCTGGGAAAAGCGCTTGAGGCAATCCAGGCCCCTTTCCATTGCCTCTTCACTGAGCATGCGCTCTTCGTCGATGCCGGCGGCCAGTTGAACCTTCTCGCCGAGCCGCTCAAGGATGCGGATTTCGGTATGGTGGGCCTTGGCCACGACCATGTGAAAACTGTTGGAGCCAAGGTCGATGGCGGCGATCAGGGACAGGTTCTTCGCGATGGTATGCGGCATGATCTGGTTGTTCTCGGTCGTTAACCTGGCAATCGTGCCACGATAGCAGGCTATCGCCAACGCGTGACACTCAGCCGTTGTACTGGCCTTGATGCAAGGCAATGTGCCATTCGATTCTATGACGGCCATATGACAGTTTCGATTCGCGGCGTCTTGCGCAACTATAGTTACACTCAATCGTCCGTGGCTTCCTGTCCGGCGTAGGTGCGGCTATCATGGGCCACGTTTTTTGCTTACGACCCTGGAGATATCCATGAGCAGCGATCTGATCAAACATGTCACCGACGCCTCCTTCGAAGCCGATGTCCTGAAGGCCGAAGGCGCGGTACTGGTCGACTACTGGGCTGAATGGTGCGGTCCATGCAAGATGATCGCTCCGGTTCTGGACGACATCGCTTCCACCTACGAGGGCAAACTGACCGTCGCCAAGCTGAACATCGACGAGAACCAGGAAACCCCGGCCAAGCACGGTGTGCGTGGTATCCCGACGCTGATGCTGTTCAAGAACGGCAACGTCGAAGCCACCAAGGTTGGTGCACTGTCCAAATCGCAGCTGGCCGCATTCCTCGACGCCCACCTGTGATGTGAAAAGGCCCCGCAAATGCGGGGCTTTTCTTTTTCAGAGCACTAGACGCAGAAAAAAGCAAGTGTTACATTCGGCCTCGCACTGCTTTTCCAGTGCCCTCTACATGCCGTCGCCGAAGCATCCCTAATTCGAATCAGTACGCGATCCTGTCGCCATCCAGCGGCGCGGCCTCATTAAGCCAGAAGCTTAATTCTCCCTTCTTACATGATTACGTCATTCCCCTTATGAACCTGACTGAACTCAAGCAAAAGCCGATTACCGATCTTTTGGAAATGGCCGAACAGATGGGCATCGAAAACATGGCCCGTTCGCGCAAACAGGACGTGATTTTCGCCCTGCTGAAGAAGCATGCGAAAAGCGGCGAAGAGATCTCGGGTGACGGCGTGCTGGAGATTCTCCAGGATGGTTTCGGTTTCCTGCGTTCGGCTGATGCGTCCTACCTGGCCGGCCCAGACGATATCTATGTCTCGCCCAGCCAGATCCGCCGTTTCAACCTGCGTACCGGCGACACCATCGTCGGCAAGATCCGCCCACCGAAGGAAGGGGAGCGTTACTTCGCCCTGCTGAAGGTCGATACCATCAACTTCGACCGCCCGGAAAACGCGAAGAACAAGATCCTGTTCGAAAACCTGACGCCGCTGTTCCCGAACAAGCGCCTGAAGATGGAGGCCGGTAACGGCTCCACCGAGGACTTGACCGGTCGCGTCATCGACCTGTGCGCCCCGATCGGCAAAGGCCAGCGCGGCCTGATCGTTGCCCCGCCGAAAGCCGGTAAGACGATCATGCTGCAGAACATTGCGGCCAACATCACCCGTAACAACCCTGAGTGCCACCTGATCGTCCTGCTGATCGACGAGCGCCCGGAAGAAGTGACCGAAATGCAGCGCACCGTGCGTGGCGAAGTCGTTGCTTCCACCTTCGACGAGCCGCCAACCCGCCACGTGCAGGTTGCCGAGATGGTGATCGAGAAGGCCAAGCGCCTGGTCGAGCACAAGAAAGATGTGGTTATCCTGCTGGACTCGATCACTCGACTGGCGCGTGCCTACAACACCGTGATCCCGAGCTCCGGCAAGGTGCTGACCGGTGGTGTCGACGCCCACGCCCTCGAGAAGCCCAAGCGCTTCTTCGGTGCTGCGCGTAACATCGAGGAAGGCGGTTCGCTGACCATTATCGCCACTGCGCTGGTTGAAACCGGCTCGAAGATGGACGAAGTGATCTACGAAGAGTTCAAGGGTACCGGCAACATGGAGCTGCCGCTGGACCGCCGCATCGCCGAGAAGCGAGTGTTCCCGGCCATCAACATCAACCGCTCCGGCACCCGCCGCGAAGAGTTGCTGACCGCTGACGACGAGCTGCAGCGTATGTGGATTCTGCGCAAGCTGCTGCACCCGATGGACGAAATCGCTGCCATCGAGTTCCTGGTCGACAAGCTCAAGCAGACCAAGACCAACGATGAGTTCTTCCTGTCGATGAAGCGCAAGTAAGCGAGCGTTTCAGGCTGGATTGATTGGGGCCGCCTTGCGGCCCTTCGCGGGCAAGCCCGCTCCTACACAGGTCATTGCGGCCCTTGTAGGAGCGGGCTTGCCCGCGAAGGGGTGCAAAGCGGCCCCAATGCATTTTCACCCCCAAACAAGGCCCGAACGGCGCTACACTCTGCACCCCGACCGATACGGCCAACACGAGGCTCCTGCATGCAGTATCGCGACTTGCGCGACTTCATCCGTGGCCTGGAACAGCGCGGCGAGCTCAAGCGCATCCAGGTACCGATCTCCCCCGTCCTGGAAATGACCGAGGTCTGCGACCGCACCCTGCGCGCCAAGGGCCCGGCATTGTTGTTCGAAAAGCCCACCGGCTTCGACATCCCAGTGCTGGGCAACCTGTTCGGTACTCCGGAGCGGGTGGCCATGGGCATGGGCGCCGAGTCGGTCAGCGAACTGCGGGAAATCGGCAAGCTGCTGGCCTTCCTCAAGGAGCCCGAACCGCCCAAGGGCCTGAAGGACGCCTGGTCGAAGCTGCCGATCTTCAAGAAGGTCGTGTCGATGGCGCCAAAAGTGGTCAAGGACGCGGTGTGCCAGGAAGTGGTGGTCGAGGGTGACGATGTCGACCTTGGCACGCTGCCGATTCAGCACTGCTGGCCTGGCGACGTGGCGCCGCTGATTACCTGGGGCCTCACCGTGACCCGTGGCCCGAACAAGGACCGCCAGAACCTGGGCATCTACCGCCAGCAGGTGATCGGCCGCAACAAGGTGATCATGCGCTGGCTCAGCCACCGTGGCGGCGCCCTCGACTACCGAGAGTGGTGCGAGAAGAACCCCGGCCAGCCGTTTCCGGTCGCCGTGGCCCTGGGCGCTGACCCAGCGACCATTCTCGGCGCGGTGACCCCGGTCCCGGACACCCTTTCCGAGTACGCCTTCGCCGGCCTGCTGCGAGGCAATCGCACCGAGCTGGTCAAGTGCCGTGGCAGCAACCTGCAGGTACCGGCAACCGCCGAGATCATTCTGGAAGGGGTGATCCACCCAGGCGAAATGGCCCCGGAAGGCCCTTACGGCGATCACACGGGCTACTACAACGAAGTGGACAGTTTCCCGGTGTTCACCGTTGAGCGCATCACCCACCGGCAAAAACCGATCTACCACAGCACCTACACCGGCCGGCCGCCAGATGAGCCGGCCATTCTCGGCGTGGCGCTGAACGAAGTGTTCGTGCCGATCCTGCAGAAGCAGTTCCCGGAAATCACCGACTTCTACCTGCCGCCGGAAGGCTGCTCGTACCGGATGGCGGTGGTGACCATGAAGAAACAGTACCCAGGCCACGCCAAGCGCGTAATGCTGGGTGTGTGGTCGTTCCTGCGACAGTTCATGTACACCAAGTTCGTTATTGTCACCGATGACGATATCAACGCTCGTGACTGGAACGATGTGATCTGGGCCATTACCACGCGCATGGACCCCAAGCGTGATACGGTAATGATTGACAACACCCCGATCGACTACCTGGACTTTGCGTCACCGGTGTCGGGGCTGGGTTCGAAGATGGGCCTGGACGCTACTCACAAGTGGCCGGGCGAGACTACACGCGAATGGGGCCGGGTCATCGTCAAGGATGAGGCCGTCACCCGCCGTATCGATGAGCTGTGGGATCAGTTGGGAATAGATTGATGCAGGTAACGTTGCAGCCGTCCGGGGCGGTGCTGGCGCTTGAACCCGGGGAACGGATCCTGGATGGAGCACGGCGGCTGGGCTATGACTGCCCAAACAGCTGCCGCAATGGCAATTGCCATGTTTGCGCCGCGTTGTTGGTTGAAGGACGGGTTCGCCAGGATGGCGAAGTCCGCGACCATGGCGAGTTGTTCACCTGCATTGCCGAACCGCTGGAGGACTGCGTGTTGCTCTGGGACGGTGTGCTTGCCTTGGGCGAGCTGCCAGTGCGCAAGCTGGCGTGCAGCGTCAGTGAGTGCGTCGACGTCGGCGGCGACGTCTGGCGGGTGCGCCTGCGTGCGCCTGCCGGTAAACCTCTGCGTTATCACGCGGGGCAATACCTGATGATCGAACGTGAGGGCGGCAAGCAGGCAGCTTTTTCGCTGGCGTCCGCGCCACATGCCGGGCGTGAACTGGAGCTGCATGTGCTGGCGCGTGAGCCCAGTGCGGTGCAACTGATCGACCAGCTGAGGCGAGATGGCCTGGCGCGCATTGAAATGCCGTTTGGCGACACCCACCTGGCCGAGCTGCCCGACGGGCCGCTGGTGCTGATTGCCGCCGGCACTGGCATGGGCCAGATGCACAGCCTGGTCGAGCACTGCCGGGCTCAGGGCTTCAAGCACCCGGTACACCTGTACTGGGGGGTGCGCCGGCCCGAGGATTTCTATCAGATCGAGCACTGGGACGAATGGCAGCGTCTGCCTAATCTGTTCCTGCATCAAGTGGTCAGCGACCTGTGTGGCTGGGAAGGCCGCTGCGGCATGCTGCATGAAGCGGTCTGCGACGACATTGCCGACCTCAATAGCGTGCATGTGTATGCCAGCGGCTCACCGAACATGATCTACGCCACGCTCGACGCCTTGGTCGAAGCCGGTATGGATGCGCACCGCATGCGTGCCGATGTGTTCGCCTACGCGCCGCGCGGTTAATAACCGAAGTTTGAAAGTGTCGGTATAAGGCGGTAATTGTTACCGCCTTGGCCAATAACTTTCACCGCTGCTGAAACAGTACTTCCCAGTCGTCGGAGCCGTGTATGAAACACGTGCTCAAGGGCTTGAGTATTCCTGCAATTCTGGCCTATGGTTACTGCAAGCGCCCTTGGTAAAGCGGCCTGGGGCCGCAGCGTAATCGAAGCTCGCTACATCCGTAGTTCACAGGAATAATGGCGGCAGCTTATGTCGGCACTTGAAAGTATGTCTTGGGAAGTTTCATACCCTCCGGCACTTGATTTTGGTCAGCAACATACTCGCGAACAGTTGTTCAGCTCCATGAAAACAACCATGTCCAGGCATCAGGGTGGGCCGGTGTGGCTGTTTGCCTATGGTTCGTTGATCTGGCGCCCGGAGTGCAATTCGGTGGAGCGCCAGCGCGCGCGGGTACATGGTTATCACCGTGGCTTGTACCTGTGGTCGCATGAACATCGCGGTACCCCGGAAACGCCCGGGCTGGTGTTTGGCCTGGACCGCGGTGGCTCCTGCAGCGGCTTTGCCTACCGGCTGGATGAACGCAACCTGGACGACTCACTGATGGCCCTGTGGCAACGCGAGATGCCCTATCCGGCATACCGGCCGCACTGGCTCAACTGCCGCCTGGGCGATGGTAGCAAGGTGCAGGCCTTGGGCTTTGTACTGGAGCGGCATCTGCCGTGCTATGCCGGTAACTTGCCGGATACCTTGCTCAGCCAGATCCTGGCCAGTGCCAAGGGGCGTTATGGCACCACGCGTGACTATGTCGAGCAGACCTTGAATGCACTGCGCAGTCACCAGATGCCCGATCGCAACCTGGAAGCGCGATTCAGGCGTTGCCACAATCTGCGCGAAGTGTGAGCAACCTGTTCCGGCCTCTTCGCGGGTAATCCCTGTAGGCGCGGGTTTACCCGCGAATACGGTGGTGCCGACAACGGTGAACGGCGGGTGGAATTGGCCGGCAGGCCCGGCCCTTTCGCGGGTAAACCCGCGCCTACAGGCGACCGCGCAGAGGCCGGTACTGCCTTACCTGGCCAGCACCACCAACTTACCCACCGCCTGCCGTTGCCACAGCTTCTCGATAGCAGCCCCGGCTTCTTCCAGTGGATAAGTCTGCGACACCAGCGGCTTCAACTTGCCCTCGGCATGCCAGGCAAACAGCTGGTGAAAGTTGGCCGCGTTGTCCTCCGGCTGGCGCTGGGCAAATGCCCCCCAGAACACGCCCAGTACCGCCGCGCCCTTGAGCAGCACCAGGTTGGCCGCCAGCTGTGGAATGCTGCCACTGGCAAAACCCACCACCAGCAGCCTGCCATTCCAGGCCAACCCGCGCACCGCTTGTTCGAACAGCTCGCCACCGACCGGGTCATAGATCACGTCCACGCCCTGGCCACCGGTCAGGCGTTTGATTTCTTCGCGCAGGTTGGCCTGGCTGTAGTCGATCAGCTCATCCGCCCCGGCAGCCTTGGCCACGGCCAGTTTCTCGGCACTGCTGGCCGCCGCGATCACCCGCGCGCCCATGGCCTTGCCGATCTCCACCGCCGCCAGGCCCACCCCGCCGGAAGCGCCCAGTACCAGCAGGGTCTCGCCGGCTTGCAACTGGCCACGCTGGCGCAGGGCGTGCATCGAGGTGCCGTAGGTCATGCCGAAGGCCGCAGCGGTGGTGAAGTCCATGCTCGCCGGGATCGGCAGAACGTTATAGAACGGCACCGCCACTTGCTCGGCGAACGCACCCCAGCCGGTGAGCGCCATGACCCGGTCGCCGACCTTGAACGCGCCGGCCTTTTCGCCAACGGCGGCCACCACGCCTGCTGCCTCGCCACCTGGAGAGAACGGCAGCGGTGGCTGGAACTGGTACTTGCCTTCGATGATCAAGGTGTCGGGGAAGTTGACCCCGGCAGCCTGCACGTCCAGCAGGATCTCGTTCTTCTTCGGCAGTGGGCTGGCCACCTCTTCCAGCACCAGGTTGCGCGCCGGACCCAGGATTTTGCACAACACAGCTTTCATCGGGGCTATTCCTTTGCGGGTAGTGGCCGATAAGTGTAGGAGGGCCGCTTGGCAGGTCAACGAGCATGGCCCGCCCTGATGGGCCGGCATAAGCCCGGGCTTGGGTTTGAGCGGTGTGCTGGGTAAGCTGGCGCCAACTGTATTGAGGAGCGAATTCGTGAAAGCGTGGATCTTGATGGTGCTGGCGCTGCTGCTGCCGGCTGCGGCCATGGCCGAGGAAGCCAAGGAAGGGGTGCCCAAGGTCGCCTACATCAGTCTGAGCCCGCCCTTCGTTGGCAACTATGCGCTCGACGGCAGCCCGCGGCTGCGCGTGTACAAGGCTGACGTGGCCCTGCGCGTGACGGGCGACGAAGCGGCCAAGACGGTAAAGCACCACGAACCGCTGATCCGTAACCAGCTGGTGGCACTGTTCACCCAGCAGACGGTGGACAGCATGAGCAACGTCGAGGCCAAGGAGCACCTTCGCCAAGAGGCGCTGAAACAGGTGCAGCAGGTGCTGGAGGCGGAAGAGGGCAAGCCGATCGTTGAAGACTTGCTATTCAACAACCTGATCGTGCAGTGACCTGAAACAGGGTGAGGTCCATCACTGGTAAGTCGGATTGAATTCAGGCTTACCCCGTGTGTAGGACCCTTCTGTCTTTCCTGTAAGCCCGCCAGTTTTCAGTTTTTGGGGCCATGGCCAAGCTAGATTGTGCCTTGTCTTCAGTTGCTCGAGAGTGTTGGCAATGGCTTTGAAGTACCAGCCGAAAGAGGCGACTGTACTGATGTGCGACTTTTCAGGCTTTCAAGTGCCTGAAATGATCAAGGTGCGTCCCGTGGTCGTTCTTCACAAGCACAGTCAAAATCGCCAGTTAGTGACGATAGTCCCGTTGAGTACCACGGCACCGGATCACATGGCAGGGCATCACGTTGTGCTGCCGAGTTATCTGCCTGGTTCGGCCCTGACATGCTGGGCCAAGTGCGACATGATCTACACGGTGGCTACCTCCAGATTGGACAGATGTCTGGTCAAATCGCGGCAAGGAAGTGGTCGGGAATACATGACCTTTACAATGCGGCCAGAGCATTTCGCCGCCGTGAGGGCTGCAGTTGGCTTTACGCTGGGTTTCACATATCCAGCAACAGAGCGGTCTGTTGTCAATGTTACGCTCGATGCGTGATAATCAGCCTGTTCCCGCAAGGGGCTTGTAAGACTCTGAGGATCCTGGTTCGACCAGCAATTACAGAGCCGGGCAGGTATATGGCGATGACAAGTCGACCTGTCTGTGAGTAGGGCGCCGAAAGGCGCCCTTTGTCTTTGTGCCAGTTTTCCAATTTTCGGCGGACGCTCGCGCATGCCTTCAAGACGCCAGGCTCCGACGAAACCGTGCCAGCGCCACGCTGAAGAACACCAGGCCGATCAGCGTCAGCGCCAGGATATCCGGCCATACCACCGCCCACCCGGCATCCCTGAACAGGATTGCGGCACTCAGGCTGACAAAGTGCGTTGAGGGTGACCCTTGCATCACCCACTGCAGCCACTGCGGCATGCTGTCCAGAGGTGTGCTGCCGCCGGACAGCAACAGCATCGGGATGATCACCGGGATCGCCAGCAGGCCGAACTGCGGCGTCGAGCGCGCCAGGGTGGCGAGGAAAATGCCCAGTGATGTACTGGCGAACAGGTACAGCGCGGTCACGGCCAGGAACAGCCCCATCGAGCCAGACAGCGGCACGCCCAGTGCACCTTTGACGACTACCACCAACGAAATCCAGGTGCAGATCACCACCACCAGCGCGTTGCTGCCGATCTTGGCCAGCATGATCTCCAGCGCGGTCAACGGCAGCACCAGCAGGTGGTCGAGGGTACCATGCTCACGCTCGCGCAGCAGCGCGGTGCCAGTGAGGATGATCGCCAGGATGGTGATGTTGTTGACGATCTGGATCACGGCCAGAAACCAGCCCCCCTCCAGGTTGGGGTTGAACAGCGCCTTGGGGTTGATCAGCACCGGGCTTTGCTCGTTACCACGCTGGCTGTAGTCGAGCAGTTCGCGCTCGAAGATGCGGCCGATGTAGCCGGCGCCCATGAACGCTTGGCTCATGGCTGTAGCATCGACGTTGATCTGCAGCTCCGGCGAGCGCCCGGCCAGCAGGTCGCTCTGAAAGTTCACCGGTATGTTGATGACGAAGGTGTACTGGCCGCTGTCCATGGCCTGGTCCAGGCGCTGCGGAGGCAGCGGCACGGCTGGCTGGAACTCGGGCGGTTGCAGGGCTTCGCTGAGCTTGCGCGAGAGCAGGCTATGGTCTTCATCCACCACCGCCACGCTGGCGTTGTGTACACCGATCACCGAGCCGGCTGCCGGCATGTAGATCGCCACGCTGAAGGCATATAGCAGGAACAGCAGCAGGACGCTGTCATGGCGCAGGCTGGTCAGTTCTTTCAGGCCCAGGCGCAGGGTGTGGTTCAGGCGCGACATGTCAGGCCTCCTGCTTTTTCAGCATTGCCAGGCTCAGGCCGGTGAACGCGGCAAAGAAGCTCAGCAGGATCAGGCACTGCGGCCACAACTCGCGCAGGCCTAACGCCTTGGTGAAGGTGCCGACTGCGATGTCGAGGAAGTAGCCCGCCGGGAACAACTGGCCCATCACCGCTGCCGCGCCGTCCAGCGACGAGCGTGGCACGATCAGCCCGGAAAACTGGATGGTCGGCAGGCTGGTAATGATCATGGTGCCGAGAATGGCGGCGATCTGGGTGCGGGTGAATGCCGAAATCAGCAGGCCCAGGCTGGTGGTTGCCAGCAGGTAGGCCACGCCGCCACATGCCAAAGCCAGTACGCTGCCCTTGAGCGGTACGGCGAACAGCCAGCGGTTCATCGCCACCAGCAGCGCCAGGTTGACCAGGCTCACAGCCAGGTAGGGCATCTGCTTGCCAAGCAGGAATTCCAGGCGGGTGAGGGGTGTGGCGTAGAAGTTGGTGATGGAGCCGAGCTCCTTCTCGCGCACGATGCCCAGTGCCGTGAGCATGGCCGGAATGAAGGCCAGTATCAGTGCCATCACGCCCGGGCCGATGGCGTTCACGCTGACCACATCCTGGTTGTAGCGGAAACGCGTTTCCAGGCGCACCGGGTCCTGGCGTGGCTGCGGTTGTGGGCTGGCCTTTGCCAGTTGCTCCAGGTTGGCCTGGTGCACGGCTTCCACGTAGTTGCGGCTGGTTTCGGCGCGGAACGGCATGCCACCGTCGAGCCAGGCAGCCACCACCGGCTGGCGTCCTGCGTACAGGTCGCGACCAAAGCCGGGCGGAATTTCCAGTGCCAGTTTGATTTCCGAGCGTTGCAGGCGCTGGTGCAGCTCGCTGCTGTCGCGGATCGGCGCCTGTTCGGCGAAGTAGCGTGAGCCACGGAAGGCTTCGAGGTAGGCACGACTTTGCGGGCTCTGGTCCTGATCGTGCACGGCGAAGGCGAGGTTTTCCACATCCAGTGAAATGCCGTAGCCGAAGATCACCATCATGAACAGTGCACCCAGTAAGGCGAAGGCCAGGCGCACCTTGTCGCGCAGCAGCTCCTTGCCCTCACGGCCGGCCACTGCGAGCAGGCGACGCAGGCTGAAACCCTGGCGCAGCGGTAGGGTGGGGGTGGACGCCTGTTCCAGCACGCTGCTGTCGGTGGCGGCTGGCGCCAGTTCCTGGGCCTGTTCCAGGCAGCGGACGAACGCGTCTTCCAGCGTGTCGCCCTGGTACTGGTGCTGCAGGGCATCGGGCGTGTCGCAGGCCAGCACCCGCCCGGCGTGCATCAGCGAAATACGATCGCAGCGCTGGGCTTCATTCATGAAGTGGGTGGAGAGGAAAATGGTCACGCCCTGCTCGCGGGACAGTTCTACCAGCAGGCGCCAGAAGTCGTCGCGGGCGGCCGGGTCGACGCCGGAGGTCGGTTCGTCGAGGATCAAGACTTCCGGGCGATGCAGAACCGCCACTGCCAGCGACAGGCGCTGGCGCAAACCAAGGGGCAGGGCGCCAGACGGTTGGTCGGCGATAGCGGCGAGGTCGAAGCGCTCGATCAGCTCATCGATGCGCTGGGCGCTCTCGGCTTTGGGCAAGTCGAACAGGCGGGCATGCAGGGCCAGGTTCTGCCGGGTGCTGAGCTCGCCATACAGAGAGAAACTCTGCGACATGAAGCCGACCCGCTTGCGTGTGGCCAGGTCGCTGGCGTCCACCGGGCGCCCCAGCAGGCTGGCGCTGCCCTCGCTGGCCGGCATCAGGCCGGTGAGCACTTTCATGGTGGTGGTCTTGCCGCAACCGTTGGAACCCAGGAAGCCGAAGATCTCCCCGCGGCCAATGGCGAAACTGACCTTGTTCACCGCTGTGAAGTCGCCAAAGCGCAGGGTCAGGTCGTGTGCCTCGATGGCGACCGGGCCGTCCGTGGCTTGGCGCGGCGGGATTGCCAGTGGTTGATGCTGCGCCTTGCCCGCGCCCTGGTAGTGGGTAAAGGCATCATCCAGTTTGCCGCTCGGGGTGACTGCAGCCAGTTCGTGGCTAGGGCCGGCGGCCAGCAGCCGGCCGCCATCGAGCATCAGGCAATGCTCGAACTGTTCGGCTTCTTCCATGTAGGCGGTAGCCACCAGCAAGGTCAGTTGCGGGCGTTGTGCGCGAACCTGTTCAACCAGCTCCCAGAAGCGCCGCCGCGACAGTGGGTCGACGCCGGTGGTCGGCTCGTCCAGGATAAGCAGGTCTGGCTCGTGGATCAGCGCGCAGCAAAGGCCCAGCTTCTGCTTCATGCCCCCCGACAGCTTGCCGGCCGGGCGCTGGGCAAAGCGCTGCAGGTCGGTGGCCTGCAACAGATTGGCCATGCGCTGTTCACACTCACGGCGGCCCAGCCCGAACAGGGTGGCAAAAAAACGGATGTTCTCGCTGATCGACAGTTCCGGGTACAGGTTGTTGCCCAGCCCTTGCGGCATGAACGCCACTTTGGGGTAGAGCGCCGTGCGATGGCGGCGTTGGCGGATCGAGCCACCCAGCACCTGCAGCTCTCCCTGCTGTAGGCGTTTCACGCCGGCGATCAGCCCCAGCAGGGTCGATTTGCCCGCCCCGTCAGGGCCTATCAGCGCGCAGCGGGTACCCACAGGGAGGCTGAAGCCTAGTGGGTGGAGGGCTATCACGTCGCCGTAACGGTGGCTGATGCCTTCGGCCAGCAGTGCCGGGGCGTTCATTGCAGGTTGGCCGGCCAGTCCACCTCAGCCGTGCGTACATAGCCGGCGCCTGGCATGCCTGGTTTGGCTTGCGGCACGGCGCCTGGGTCGCTCAGGCGCAGTTTGACCCGGAACACCAGCTTTTGCCGTTCGTCGCGGGTTTCCACCTGTTTGGGGGTGAACTGGGCCTTGGCTGCGACAAAGGCCACCTTGGCCGGCAGCGCGCGCTCGGGCAGGGCGTCGAGCACGATGCGCGCCTGGTCGCCTACAGTCAGCCGGCCGCTGGTAGAGGCCGGGAGGTACAGGTTCATGTACTGGTCGCTGGGGTCGATCAGCATCAGCACACGGCCGCCGGCACCCAGCACTTCACCGGGTTCGGCCAGGCGCAGCTGGATGATGCCGTTGATGGGCGCACGCAGGCTGCTGTCGTCGATTTCACTGGTGAGCTGCGCCACTTGGGCTTCGGCGGCGCCAATGGCGGCCTTGATCGCTGCCAGTTGGGCGCGGGCAGCGACTACTGCTGCATTGGCCGTGTCAAAGCGCGCCTGCTGTTGGTCGAGCAACTGCTGGCTGGCGAACTTGCGCTGGAAGATTTCGCGCACGCGCTTGAGCTCCTGGCTGGCCAACAGCAGTTCACTCTGGCGCAGTTGCACGGTGGCCTGGGCGGCGGCGTAGTTTTCCCGGGCGCGCAGCACTTCGGCTTCGGCCTGGCTGCGCTGGGCTTCCATGGTGCGTGTGTCGATGCGTGCCAGTAGCTGGCCACGGGTCACGTTGTCGCCTTCATCGACCAGTACTTCGGCCAGGCGACCGGGGATCTTGCTGGCGATCTGCACTTCGGTGGCTTCAAGGCGGCCGTTGCCCATGCTCAGGCCTTCGGGCAACTGGTCGTGAAGCGACTTCCAGTACCCCAGCCCGCCGGCTGCAGCGAGCAGTGCGATCAGTGCAGTGGCGAAGATTCTAGGGGCGTATCGGTTCATCGTTCTGCATCCTTGCGGTCATGCACAGTCCATCATGCCTGGCGGCCATGTGTGGCGTGTTGATATCGGTCAAGCCCTTGACCTTAGCTGCGCATTCAGCGCAACGCGACAATCACCGCCCATTGCTCGGGCGTTACCGGCATGACCGACAGGCGGCTGCCTTTTTGCACCAGGGGCAACTCGACCAGACCGGCCTGCTGTTTCAGCCACCCCAGTTCCAGCACCCTTGGAAAGGTTTGTACGTGGGCCACATCCACCGCGCTCCACGGGTTCTTGTCGATCGTGGCCTTGGCATCGTGATAATGGCTTTCCGGGTCCAGCGCGGTCGGGTCCGGGTAGGCCGTGCGGGTGATTTTGGCAATGCCGGCGATGCCGGGTTGCGGGCAGCTGGAGTGGTAGAAGAAGAATTCGTCACCCACGCTCATGGCCCGCAGAAAATTACGCGCCTGATAGTTGCGCACGCCGTCCCAGCGCGCTTCGCCCAAGCGTGCGAGGGCTTCGATGGAGAGCTCGTCGGGCTCGGATTTCATCAGCCAGTAAGCCATGGATGCTGCTCCTGAAAAGGTTTGAAATAACCTGTTGCACGAAACCGACAGCCGGTTGGCGTCAAGGTTTGCGTGCGGACGCATGTTGTCGGAAAATGCGCCCCGTTTAAAGCGCGTGCGCCGGCGGTACTCAGAATATCGCCGAGTACTGAACAGTTTGCCTGGGGGGCAATCTTCGATGAATCAACGTAAAAAGCCGGATCTGCTGTGGATCCTGGTGTTCATTTTTGGCCTGGGTGTGGTCACTACCGGTTATGCGCAAGGGTTCTGGGAGCGCAAGCTGGACAACGCCTATCAGATGCCGGTCGACGCCAGCCAGCCACAACGTTGATACCCCCCGCTGGCGCCGCTCAACGTGGCGCCAGGTACCAGCCACGGTCCGAGACCGTGCCCTTCAGCGGTACATCCCAACTGGCCTGCGCCAGCCGCTCGACCTTCTGGCATTCATGCGCCAGCCCCAGCAGCAACGGTTTTTTCCAGGTTTGCCGACGCGCCTGGTAGGCCAGGCTGCGATCATAGAAGCCACCGCCCATACCCAAGCGGCCGCCCACTTCGTCAAAACCGACCAGCGGTAGCAGAATCAGATCCAGCGCCCAGATCGGCCGCTGGCGTTTGCGATCGATGATCGGCTCTGGAATACGGAAGCGGTTGGGCTTGAGCTTCTCACCCTGCTCAAAACGCTGGAACACCATGCGCGTGCGCGGCCAGGCGTGCAGCACCGGCAGGTAGGTGCACTTGCCGCGACGCTGGGCTTCGCGCATCAGCAGGCGAGGGTCGATTTCACCGTCGTTGGGCAGGTACAGGGCGATGTGGCGGGCGCGGCGGAACAAGGGGTGTTGCGCCAGTTGGCGGTACAGGCCGAGGGTGGCCTGGCGTTGCTGGGCAGGGGTAAGGGCGCGGCGGGCATTGCGAAGCAGGCGACGAAGCTGGGGGCGGGTGAGCGGCACGTTTTCGGTCATGGCACGGGCAATCCCAGATGTGCTGGCTTGGTACGAACAGTGCCTGCGCGGTGAATCGTCGTACAAAGCTTGAATAAAGTCGGCCAAAACGAATTGCCCGCCTTGGGGGGCGGGCAAGAAAATTCAGGCTCCCCGATAAGACCGCTATCGGTGTAGCCCTTGAACCCGAAAGTTCAAGGTGGAGATTGCAGGGGGCGTTAAGGCTTTCCGTCGGGCGGACATGCACACCGGCCCCAGCGTGCAACCCCCGTGGTTGTGCGTATCGGCTCAGGGACATAACCGACTGGCGCATCCCCCAGGGAGTGGCGCCAGTATACCAATCTCAGCCGATTTTGGTATCCGTGTCGTCGGACAAAGCCTTATCTACCCGATCCAGCAGGTCGCGCACCTGTTCGCGGTTTGTGCCGCTGACCGGCGCATCGTTGCGGTCTTCCTGGCGGTGCAGCATTTCGTGGGTAATGTTCAACGCCGCCATCACCGCGATGCGGTCGGCACCGATCACCTTGCCGCTGCTGCGGATCTCGCGCATCTTGCCGTCCAGGTAGCGCGCAGCGCTGACCAGGTTGTTGCGCTCTTCCGGCGGGCAGATGATCGAGTATTCCTTGTCGAGGATCTGCACGGTGACGCTATTGCTTGAACTCATGAGTCTTGCTCCAGAGCCTTGAGGCGTAAAATCATCGACTCGACTTTGCGCTTGGCGATCTCGTTCTTTTCGATGAGGTGGGCGCGCTCTTCGCGCCAGGATTTTTCCTGAGCTACTAGGAGTGCATTTTGCCGTTTTAGTTGCTCGACGCGTTCGATCAGCAACTCGAATCGGCTCATCAGTGCCTGCAGGTCGTTCTCTTGCGTGGGTTGCACTCGATTCGCTCCGTCGTTGAGTCACCTGGCGATGATGCCTCTCCCTGGGCGGCAACGGCCAGTGCCGATGGTCTTGGCGCGCCTGCCGGTGCTAGGATACAAGGTCTTCATTCTAGACATTGCGCCGTCTGGCGCCTAGCTGCCCATGCCCAATACTCAATCGCCCTACAACGCTTTCGCCATGCTGCTCTCGAGCAATGGCCATCCTGTCACCCCGGCCGAACTGCACGGCCTGCTGATTGGCCGCAGCTGCGCCGGCGCCGGCTTCGATGCCGATGCCTGGTTGGCCGATGCCGCCCAACTGCTGGAAATCGAGCCTGGTGACAGTGTCCGCAACGCCTTGGTCGGCTTGCAGGAAATGGTCAAGGGCGAGCTGACCAGCGACGACATGGCGATCGTCCTGCTGCTGCCTTCCGATGATGCTCCACTGAGCGACCGCGCCACCGCGCTGGGCCAGTGGTGCCAAGGCTTCGTGACCGGTTTCGGCCTGAACGCTGGCGGTAAGGACTTGTCCGATGAGGCCAAGGAAGTGCTGCAGGACCTGGTGGCCATTTCGCAGGTCCAGGAAGCGCTCGAAGAGTCCGAAGACGGCGAGAGCGACTACATGGAAGTCATGGAATACCTGCGTGTGGCGCCCCTGCTGCTGTTCTCCGAGCTGGCCAAGCCGGCCGCACCCGCACCCAAGCCCTCGCTGCACTGATCAACCAGGGGTAGTCTGCCCATGAGCCACATTCCCAAGGCCGAGTATGCCCGTCGGCGCAAGGCGCTGATGGCGCAGATGGTCCCCAACAGCATCGCCATTCTGCCCGCCGCCGCGGTTGCCATCCGCAACCGCGACGTCGAGCACGTGTACCGCCAGGACAGCGACTTCCAGTACCTCAGCGGCTTCCCGGAGCCCGAGGCGGTGATTGCTTTGATTCCAGGGCGCGAGCATGGCGAGTACGTGCTGTTCTGCCGTGAACGCAACCCCGAGCGCGAGCTGTGGGACGGCCTGCGGGCCGGCCAGGAAGGGGCGGTGCGCGATTTCGGCGCTGACGATGCCTTCCCCATCACGGATATCGACGAGATCCTGCCTGGCCTGATCGAAGGCCGCGAGCGGGTCTACAGCGCCATGGGCAGCAACCCGGAGTTCGACCGCCGGCTGATGGACTGGATCAACGTGATCCGCTCCAAGGCACGCCTGGGCGCCCAGCCACCGAACGAGTTCGTTGCGCTGGATCATCTGCTGCATGATATGCGCCTGTATAAATCGGCGGCGGAAGTGAAGGTGAT
Source organism: Pseudomonas sp. BO3-4 (assembly GCF_034044115.1). Taxonomy (NCBI): domain Bacteria; kingdom Pseudomonadati; phylum Pseudomonadota; class Gammaproteobacteria; order Pseudomonadales; family Pseudomonadaceae; genus Pseudomonas; species Pseudomonas sp. BO3-4. The sequence continues at coordinate 6,061,961 of NZ_CP139018.1, read as the reverse complement.
GCGTGCTGCTGCAGACATTTCTGCGCGTGCCCATGTGCGGGCCATGCAGGCCTGCCGCGCCGGGCTGCACGAGTACAGCCTGGAAGCCGAGCTGGACTACGAATTCCGCAAGGGCGGGGCGAAGATGCCGGCCTACGGCTCGATCGTTGCGGCCGGGCGCAATGGCTGCATCCTGCACTATCAACAGAACGATGCGCCGCTCAAGGATGGCGACCTGGTGCTGATCGACGCCGGCTGCGAAATCGACTGCTATGCCAGCGACATCACCCGCACCTTCCCGGTCAGTGGGCGGTTTTCGCCCGAGCAGAAGGCCATCTACGAGCTGGTGCTCAAGGCTCAGGCGGCGGCGTTTGCCGAAATAGCCCCCGGCAAGCACTGGAACCACGCCCATGAGGCGACCGTGCGGGTCATCACCGCGGGCCTGGTGGAGCTGGGCTTGCTCGAAGGTGATGTGCAGGCGCTGATCGACAGCGAAGCCTATCGCGCCTTCTACATGCACCGCGCCGGGCACTGGCTGGGCATGGATGTGCATGACGTGGGCGAGTACAAGGTGGGCGGCGAGTGGCGGGTGCTGGAACCCGGCATGGCGCTGACCGTGGAGCCGGGTATCTACATTGGCGCCGACAATCAGGCCGTGGCCAAAAAGTGGCGCGGCATTGGGGTAAGGATCGAGGACGACGTGGTAGTGACCAGGCAAGGTTGTGAAATCCTGACTTCGGGCGTGCCGCGTACCGTCGCCGAGATCGAGGCGCTGATGCAGGCTGCCCGCAAGGCCGTGGCATGAGCCGGGTAAACCTGGCGATTATCGGCGGTGGCCTGGTTGGCGCAAGCCTGGCGTTGGCCCTGCAGGCCGGCGCCAAGGCGCGCGGCTGGAAGATCCTGCTGATCGAGCCGTTCGCCCCCGGCGACAGCTACCAGCCCAGCTACGATGCGCGCTCGTCGGCATTGTCCTTCGGCACCCAGCAGATTTATCAGCAACTGGGCCTGTGGCAGGTCATCGGCCGCCGCGCCGAGCCTATTCGCCAGATTCACGTGTCCGACCGTGGTCGCTTTGGCGCCACCCGCCTGGATGCCCTGGAAGAGGGCGTACCGGCGCTGGGTTACGTGGTGGAAAACGCCTGGCTCGGCCAGTGCTTGTGGCAAGGGCTGGACAGCGAGGTGGTGAGCTGGCGCTGCCCGGCCGAAGTGACCTCGATGCAGGCCATCGAACGCGGTTACCGCCTGCGGCTGAACGACGACACCCAGCTGGAATGTGACCTGGCGGTACTGGCCGATGGTGGCCGCTCTGGCCTGCGCGAGCAGTTGGGTATCCATGTACGCCACACGCCTTACCAGCAGAGCGCGTTGATCGCCAACATTACCCCGGGTGAGGCCCACGGCGGCCAGGCTTTCGAGCGCTTCACCGAAGAGGGCCCCATGGCCTTGCTGCCGTTGCCGGAAAACCGCTGCGCACTGGTGTGGACCCGCCAGGGCATGGATGCGCGGCGCTTGGCCGACATCGACGAGCGCAGCTTCCTGCGCGAACTGCAGGGGGTGTTCGGCTACCGCTTGGGCGCGCTGCGCCAGGTAGGCGCACGGCACCTCTACCCGCTGTCCTTGATCGAGGCCCAGGAGCAGGTGCGGCCGCACCTGGTGGTGCTGGGCAACGCAGCACACAGCCTGCACCCCATCGCGGGCCAGGGTTTCAATCTGTCGTTGCGTGACGTGCAGTCCCTGGCCGAGGCGCTGCTGGCGGGGCCACAGCAGCCTGGCGACCTGACCACGCTGCAGGCCTATCACCAGCGCCAGCGCCTGGACCAGGCGATGACCATCGGCTTCTCTGACCAGGTCACCCGCCTGTTTGGCAGCAATCAGCCGTTGCTGGCTGCCGGGCGCAACCTTGGCCTGCTTGGGCTCGACCTGCTGCCACCGGCAAAAAGCTGGTTCGCCCGCCAGGCCATGGGCCTGGGCACCCGCCCTGATCCGCGGGGCCAGGCATGAGCAACCCGCGTAAACTGGCGCGTCGGGCGCGCATGCTGCGCTGGATGCTGAACCTCTACCCACCATACCTGGGTGCCGGTATCCGTGTGCAGCACATCAGCCCGGACCTGCGTAGCGTCAAGGTGGCGATGAAACTGACTCGCTGGAACCGCAATTACGTCGGTACCCAGTTCGGTGGCAGCCTGTATGCCATGGTCGATCCGTTCTACATGCTGCTGTTGATCGAGCAGCTGGGGCGTGACTACATCGTCTGGGACAAGGCCGCCAGCATCGATTTCATCTCGCCGGGCAAAGGCCCGGTGTATGCCGAATTCCACGTCGATGATGCGCTGCTGCAGGAAATCCGCCAGCAGGCCGCCACCGGCAAGAAATGCCTGCCGCGTTTGCAGGTCGATATCCGCGATGGCGCCGGCGAGTTGGTGGCGCGGGTCGATAAAACCCTATACGTGCGGCTCAAGCCGCAAGCGAGGCTGGCGTAAGGCATGGACATGCGCGCAGATCTGTTGATTGTGGGTGCCGGTATGGTCGGCAGCGCCCTGGCCTTGGCGTTGCGCCACAGTGGCCTGCAAATTTTGTTGCTCGACGGTGGCCCGCTGACGGTCGTACCCTTCGATGCCCAGGCCCCGTTCGAGCCGCGTGTCAGCGCGCTATCGGCGGCCAGCCAGCGCATCCTCGAGCGCCTTGGCGCCTGGGATGGCATTGCCCAGCGGCGCGCCACGCCGTATTCCGACATGCATGTGTGGGATGGCAGCGGCACCGGTCAGATTCACTTCTCGGCGGCCAGTGTGCATGCCCAGGTGCTCGGCCATATCGTCGAGAACCGGGTGGTGCAGGACGGCCTGCTGGAGCGCCTGCACGACAGCGACATCGGCCTGCTGGCCAATGCGCGGCTGGAGCAATTACGCCGCTCTGGCGATGAGTGGCTGCTGACGTTGGCCGATGGCCGGCAACTGCGTGCACCGTTGGTGATCGCCGCCGACGGTGCCAATTCGGCGGTGCGGCGTCTGGCCGGCTGCGAAACCCGCGAATGGGACTACCTGCACCATGCCATTGTCACCAGCGTGCGTTGCAGCGCCGGGCACCAGGCCACGGCCTGGCAGCGCTTCACTGACGAAGGGCCATTGGCCTTTTTGCCCTTGAGCCGCGATGGCCAGCAAGACTGGTGCTCAATCGTATGGTCGACCACTCCGGAGCATGCCGAGCAGCTGATGGCGATGGATGAAGCGGCCTTCCTGCAAGCCCTCGGGCGTGCCTTCGAGGGCCGCCTGGGCGACGTGTTGCAGGCCGACCCAAGGGTATGCGTGCCGCTGCGTCAGCGCCACGCCAAGCGCTATGTGGGTGAAGGCCTGGCATTGATTGGCGATGCCGCGCACACCATCCACCCGCTGGCCGGGCAGGGTGTGAACCTCGGCTTCCTCGACGCGGCGGTGCTGGCCGAGGTGCTGGTCAATGCTTGCGAGCGCGGCGAGAGACTGGCCGATGTGAAGGTGTTGAGCCGTTACGAGCGCCGGCGCATGCCACACAACCTGGCGTTGATGGCGGCGATGGAGGGCTTCGAGAGGTTGTTCCAGGCCGATCCGCTGCCGTTGCGCTGGTTGCGCAACAGCGGGTTGAAACTGGTGGAGCAGATGCCGGAGGCCAAGGCGCTGTTTGTGCGCCAGGCGTTGGGTTTGAGTGGTGACCTGCCTGATCTGGCCAAGGCTTGAGAGTGGCGGGGCCGCTTTGCGGCCCTTTCGCGACACAAGGCCGCTCCCACAGCGTGGCGCAATCACCTGTGGCAGTCCTTTGCAACATCCGGTAACGCCTAGGTAGGTGAGCCAGAAAATGGGATTCACTACCATTCGCACCTCTCATACGATCGAGGAGTGCTTAAAATGTTGCCACGCAAGCCCCTACTGGCCGCCTTGGCCCTGACCCTGTTCGGCGGCACTGCCCAGGCAGCGGACGAAGTGGTGGTGTACTCCTCGCGCATCGACGAGCTGATCAAGCCGGTGTTCGATGCCTATACCGCCAAGACCGGGGTCAAGATCAAGTTCATCACCGATAAGGAAGCCCCGCTGATGCAGCGCATCAAGGCCGAGGGCGACAACGGCGTGGCCGACCTGCTGCTGACCGTCGATGCAGGCAACCTGTGGCAGGCCGAGCAGATGGGCATCCTGCAGCCGATCAAGTCCGACGTCATCGACCAGAACATCCCGTCGCAGTACCGCGCCTCGTCCCATGACTGGACCGGCCTGAGCCTGCGTGCCCGCACCATCATCTACTCCACCGAGCGGGTCAAACCCGAGGAGTTGAGCACCTACGAAGCCCTGGCTGACAAACAGTGGGAAGGCCGTCTGTGCCTGCGTACGGCCAAGAAGGTGTACAACCAGTCGCTGACCGCCACCCTGATCGAAACCCACGGTGAGGCCAAGACCGAGCAAATCGTCAAAGGGTGGGTCAACAACCTGTCCACCGATGTGTTCTCCGACGACAACGCGGTGATCCAGGCCATCGAGGCCGGGCAGTGTGATGTGGGCGTGGTCAACACCTACTACTACGGCCGTCTGCACAAGCAGAACCCGAACCTGCCGGTGAAGATCTTCTGGCCCAACCAGGGTGACCGTGGTGTGCACGTGAACCTGTCGGGCATTGGCCTGACCAAGCATGCGCCACACCCGGAGGCCGCGAAGAAACTGGTGGAATGGATGACCGGCGAAGAAGCGCAAAAGCTGTTTGCTGATATCAACCAGGAGTTCCCGGCCAACCCGAAGGTGAAGCCATCGGAGGAAGTGGCGGCGTGGGGCAGCTTCAAGGCCGACAGCATTCCGGTGGAAATTGCCGGCAAGCGCCAGGCTGAAGCCATTCGCCTGATGGATCGGGCTGGCTACAACTAAGCGCCAGGCCTTATCCTCTTTGGGCCCGTTAGGGCCCTTTCGCGGGTAAACCCGCTCCTACGGGATCTGCACTGCCTTGCGCGGTCCCCGTAGGAGCGGGTTTACCCGCGAACGACCGCGCAGCGGTCGCAATCGCACTCGAGATTTCAGCCTTGCCCCACACCCCCCAACGCCGCTGGTACCTCCCGGTCTCCCTGATCGCCGCCTTGGTGCTGCTGCCCCTGAGCGTGCTGCTGTTGTCCTGGCAATCCATCGACCTGCAGATCTGGTCCCACCTGCTCGACACCCAGATGGGGCGCCTGCTCGGCAATACCCTGACCCTGGTGGTGGGTGTGGGTGTGGGTGTCACCGTGCTGGGCGTCAGCCTGGCCTGGCTCACCAGCCTCTGCGACTTCCCCGGTCGACGCTGGCTGGACTGGGCGCTGATGCTACCGTTCGCCATCCCGGCCTACGTGCTGGCATTCGTCTTCGTCGGCCTGCTGGACTTTGCCGGCCCGGTGCAAAGCGCCCTGCGCGAGGTGTTCGGGCCAATGCGCCTGCCTCGTGTGCGTTCCACTGGTGGGGTAATCACCGTCCTGGTGCTGGTCTTCTATCCCTATGTCTACTTGTTGGCGCGCACGGCTTTTCTGGCTCAGGGCAAGGGCCTGATGGAGGCGGCGCGGGTACTTGGGTTATCGCCCCTGCAGGCTTTCTGGCGGGTGGCCTTACCCATGGCTCGGCCGGCGATCGGTGCCGGTATCGCCCTGGCGCTGATGGAAACCCTGGCCGACTTCGGTGCAGTGGCCGTATTCAACTTCGACACCTTCACCACGGCCATCTACAAGACCTGGTACGGCTTTTTCAGCTTGTCCAGTGCGGCCCAGTTGGCCAGCCTGCTGCTGCTGGCGGTGATGCTGGTGCTGTACGGCGAGCGCCGCGCCCGCGGTGCCAGCCGAAGCGGCAACGAACGGCCGCGCGCGCAGGCGCTGTATCACCTGCGCGGCCTCAAGGCGCTGCTGGCCAGTGGCTGGTGCCTGCTGGTGTTTGCCTGCGCTTTCGTCATCCCGCTGCTGCAGTTGCTGGTGTGGTTCTGGCAACGCGGTCGGCATGACCTGGATGAGCGTTACGTCGGCCTGGTGCTGCACACCCTGTACCTGGGCAGCATGGCGGCGCTGGTCACGGTATGCGTGGCGCTGCTGCTGGCCTTCGCCCGGCGCCAGGCACCGACGGGCGGAATCCGCGCCGGGGTTGGCCTGGCCAATCTGGGGTATGCCCTGCCCGGTTCGGTGTTGGCGGTATCGATCATGCTGGCCTTCAGTTACCTCGACAACCACCTGGTCATCCCGCTGTCCAGCTGGATGGGCGGCGCCGGCAAGCCGCTGCTGCTAGGCAGCCTCTCGGCGTTGCTGCTGGCCTACCTGGTGCGCTTCATCGCGGTGGCCTACGGGCCGCTGGAGAGCAGCCTGGAGCGCATCCGCCCGTCACTCCCTGAAGCCTCGCGCAGCCTGGGTGTTGGCGGCGCAAGATTGTTTTTCAAGGTGTATCTGCCGCTGCTGGTGCCGGGGGCACTTAGCGCCGCGCTGCTGGTGTTCGTCGATGTGCTCAAAGAAATGCCCGCCACCTTGCTGATGCGGCCGTTCGGCTGGGACACCCTCGCCGTGCGGGTGTTCGAGATGACCAGCGAAGGCGAGTGGGCGCGCGCCTCGCTGCCGGCACTGACCTTGGTATTGGTGGGGCTGCTGCCGGTCATCGGCCTGATTCGCCGTTCGGCACGTCGACCCGGTCACAGTCACTGAGGATGTCAGTTTGCGACCTTGCGGCTACAATGCGCGGCATTCGCGCGGCGGGTGTGAGTAACAAGAAAAGCTGACGACCCAACGTCATCGACCGCCGCCGCTTCGCCACGCCCGGAAGGAGAAACCCATGGGACAGCGCACGCTTTTGTATGACCTGCACCTGGCGCTAGGCGCCAAGACGGTCGATTTCGGTGGCTGGGACATGCCCCTGCACTATGGCTCGCAGGTCGAGGAGCACCACCAGGTGCGCAGCGATTGCGGCGTCTTCGATGTCTCCCATATGACCGTGATCGATGTCGACGGCACTGATGCCACCGTTTGGCTGCAGCGCTTGCTGGCCAACGATGTGGCCCGCCTCGACGACACCGGCAAGGCGCTGTATAGCCCACTGCTGAACGAACAGGGCGGTGTAATCGATGATCTGATCGTCTACCGCACGGAAACCGGCTATCGCCTGGTCAACAACGCCGCCACCCGTGCCAAGGTGCTCGATTGGCTGCAATCGCAGCGTGCCGGGTTTTCCGTGGACTTCCAGGTCCGCCCTGATCTGGCCATCCTTGCCATCCAGGGGCCGCGGGCCCGCGAAAAGGTCGCGGCCCTGCTCAGCCCCGCGCGCGCTGCACTCATCCGCGAACTGCGCCCGTTCGAGGGCGTTGCTGACGGCGACTGGTTCATTGCCCGCACCGGCTATACCGGTGAGGACGGCTTGGAGATCATCTTCCCGGGCGATCAGGCGGTGGCCTTCTTCAACGACCTGGTCGGCGCCGGTATCGCCCCAAGCGGCCTGGGCGCCCGCGATACCCTGCGCCTGGAAGCCGGCATGAACCTGTACGGCCAGGACATCGACGAAAACCACACCCCGCTCACCTCCAACCTGGGCTGGAGCATCGCCTGGGAACCGGCCGAGCGCGACTTCATCGGCCGTGTCGGCCTGCTTGCGGAAATCGAGCACGGCGTGCAGGAAAAACTGGTGGGTCTGGTGCTGGAAGAGCGCGGTGTACTGCGCGCCCATCAGGTCGTGCGTGTAGCCGGCATTGGCGAAGGGGAGATCACCAGTGGTAGTTTCTCGCCTACGCTGAGCAAGTCCATTGCGTTGGCGCGCGTGCCTATGGCTACCGGTGATCGGGCCGAGGTGGAAATTCGCGGCAAGTGGTATCCGGTGCGGGTGGTCAAACCGACCTTCGTGCGCCACGGCAAGATCCTGATCTGAACAATTTATAACCGGCGGGCGTACCGCTGAGCCAATCGAGGAATTCAAGACATGAGCAATATCCCCGCCGAACTGCGTTTTGCCGAAAGCCATGAGTGGGCTCGCCTGGAAGCCGACGGCAGCGTGACCGTGGGTATCAGCGATCACGCCCAGCAAGCCTTGGGTGATGTGGTGTTCGTCGAACTGGCTGAAGTCGGCAAAGTGTTTGGCGCTGGCGACGCTGCAGGTGTGGTGGAGTCGGTCAAGGCCGCTTCGGACATCTATGCCCCGGTCGGTGGCGAAGTGATTGCGGTCAACGAAGAGCTGGCCGATAGCCCGGAACTGCTCAACGAAGAGCCTTACGGTTCGTGGATCTTCAAATTGAAGCCAAGCAACCCGGCCGAGCTGGACAACTTGCTGGATGCGGCTGGCTACCAGGCGCTGATTGGCGAGTAAGACCGCGTCGCTTGCTTCGCGGCTAAAGCCGCTCCTACACAGGTACAGCGCTGCATTCGAGACCGGTGCAGCCCCTGTAGGAGCGGCTTCAGCCGCGAAGAGGCCGGGCCTGCAGACAAGTTTCCCCGCACAATCGGCAATCCCTTCCTAGACTTGTAAGTCTCCATGAGGCCTGGTCTAGGAAGAGAGCGTCGTCATGTCCCAGTCGCCATCCCTGCATCAACTGCAAGAGCTCAACCCATTTCTGCGCCGCCACCTGGGCCCCGATGCCACAGAGCAGCAGGCCATGCTCAACGCGCTGGGTATCGCCAGCCGCAACGAGCTGATCGAGCAGACCGTTCCCCCAGACATCCGCCTCAATCGCCCCCTCGACCTCCCTGCGGCACTGGACGAGCAAGCCGCCCTGGCCAAGCTGGCCGGTTATGCCGAACAGAACCAGGTCTGGACCAGCCTCATCGGCATGGGCTACCACGGTACCATCACCCCCACGGTCATCCTGCGCAACGTGCTGGAAAACCCCGGTTGGTACACCGCCTACACGCCCTACCAACCCGAAATTGCCCAAGGCCGGCTGGAGGCGCTGCTGAACTTCCAGCAAATGGTCATCGACCTCACCGGCCTGCCTCTGGCCAATGCCTCGCTGCTTGATGAAGCCACCGCTGCCGCCGAAGCCATGGCCCTGGCCAAGCGGGTGGCACGCAACAAGAGCAACGCCTTCTTCGCCGACGAGCACTGCCACCCGCAGACCCTTTCGGTACTCAAGACCCGCGCCGAGGGGTTCGGCTTCGAGCTGATCGTCGATTCTGTGGATAACCTTGCCAAACACTCGGTGTTCGGCGCTTTGCTGCAGTACCCCGACACCCACGGCGAAGTGCGCGATTTGCGCCCGCTGATCGACCAGTTGCACGGCCAACAGGCCTTGGCCTGCGTAGCCGCTGACCTGCTGAGCCTGGTGGTGCTGGCACCGCCCGGAGAGCTGGGCGCCGATGTGGTGCTGGGCTCGACCCAGCGCTTTGGTGTGCCGATGGGCTACGGCGGGCCTCACGCGGCCTATTTCGCCTGTCGCGACGACTACAAGCGAGCCATGCCGGGGCGCATCATCGGCGTGTCCCGCGATGCCCGTGGCAACACCGCATTACGGATGGCCCTGCAAACCCGCGAGCAGCATATTCGCCGCGAAAAGGCCAACTCCAACATCTGCACGGCCCAGGTGCTGTTGGCCAACATTGCCGGCTTCTACGCGGTGTACCACGGCCCGGAAGGCCTGCAACGCATTGCGCAGCGTGTGCACCGGCTGACCTTCATCCTGGCTGCCGGCCTTGAGGCCAAAGGCATCAAACGCCTCAATCAGCACTTCTTCGACACCCTTACCCTGAATGTTGGTGGTGCCCAGGCGGCCATCATTGAAAGCGCCGAGGCCGCGCACATCAATTTGCGCATTCTCGGTCGCGGGCACCTGGGGGTGAGCCTGGACGAAACCTGCACCGAACAGACGGTGCTGCGCCTGCTCGACATCTTCCTGGGGGTGGATCATGGCCTGGAAATCACCGCCCTCGACCAGCTGGCCCTGCCTGAAGGCATCCCCGCCAGCCTGGTGCGACGCACGCCATTCCTCGCCCACCCCGTGTTCAACCTGCATCACAGCGAAACAGAGATGCTGCGCTACCTCAAGCAGCTAGAGAACAAGGACCTGGCGCTGAACCAGTCGATGATTCCGCTGGGCTCGTGCACCATGAAGCTCAACGCCACCAGTGAGATGATCCCCATCACCTGGCCCGGTTTTGCCCAGCTGCACCCGTTCGCTCCGGCGGCCCAGGCGGCAGGCTACAAGGCGATGATCGACGAACTGGAAAGCTGGCTGTGCGCGATCACCGGCTTCGATGCGATCTGCATGCAGCCCAACTCCGGTGCTCAGGGTGAATACGCCGGCCTGATGGCCATTACGCGCTATCACCGCAGCCGCCATCAGCCGATGCGCACGTTGTGCCTGATCCCTTCGTCGGCCCACGGCACCAACCCGGCGTCGGCACAGATGGCCGGCATGGACGTGGTGATCGTCGATTGCGACAACGATGGCAACGTCGACCTGGCTGACCTCAAAGCCAAGGCGCACGCGGCCGGGGAGCGTCTGTCGTGCCTGATGATTACCTACCCTTCGACCCACGGTGTGTACGAGGAAGGGATACGCGAAATCTGCGATGTGGTGCACCAGCACGGCGGCCAGGTTTACATGGACGGTGCCAACCTCAATGCCCAGGTGGGCCTGGCGCGCCCCGCAGACATTGGGGCCGATGTTTCACACATGAACCTGCACAAGACGTTCTGCATTCCCCACGGCGGTGGCGGCCCGGGTATGGGGCCGATCGGTATCCGCGCGCACCTCAAGCCGTTCGTCGCCAGCCACCCGGTGGTGCCGGTGCCTGGGCTGGACCCGAACAACAGCGCGGTCAGCGCCGCGCCCTGGGGCAGCGCAAGCATCTTGCCGATCAGCTGGATGTATATCGCCATGATGGGCCCGCAGCTGGCCGACGCCAGCGAGGTGGCCATCCTTTCGGCCAACTACCTGGCCAGCCAGTTGGGCGCGGCGTTCCCGGTGCTCTACCGCGGCCGCAACCAGCGCGTGGCGCATGAATGCATCCTCGACCTGCGGCCGTTGAAAGCGCTGACAGGCATCAGCGAAGAGGACGTGGCCAAGCGCCTGATGGACTATGGCTTCCACGCACCGACCATGTCGTTCCCGGTGCCGGGCACGCTGATGGTGGAGCCGACCGAGAGTGAATCGAAGGCCGAGCTGGACCGGTTCGTCGAGGCGATGCTGGCGATTCGGGCGGAAATTGACGAAGTACAGCAGGGCAACTGGCCAGCGGAGAACAACCCGCTGAAGCATGCACCGCATACCTTGGCTGATGTGCTGGGGGGGTGGGACAGGCCGTATAGCCTGGAGCAGGCGGTGGCCCCCAGTGCTCACGTGCGCCAGCACAAATACTGGCCGGCGGTGAACCGGGTAGACAACGTGTATGGGGACAGGAATCTGTTCTGTGCGTGTGTGCCGGTGGAGGCTTATCGCTGAGGTAGGTGTTGGATGCTTCGCGGGTGCCTGTAGGAGCGGGTTTACCCGCGAAGCAGGCGACGCAGTTACTCGGCTACTGCATTTTTGGCCAGGATGGCATTGGCCAACTCCATGTCGGAAGCCTGCATCCCTGGGTTCTCTGCCCGTGCCTCGCGCATGGCCGCTTCCAGGAACGGCCCGCGGATGGCGCCTTCGCTGGCGACGAAGCTGCTGGCGTCATCCTGCGCGGCCACTACCAGCTTGTGATCCCGCGAGGTCAGGTAGCTCGATGCCGTGGTAGCACCGGAAGTCATCACGTTACGCCAGAAGGTATCGGCCATGGCCGAGCCAAGAGGCAGCGAAAGCAAGGTAGCGGCGGCAATGGCGGTTTTGAGACGCATGTTGAAACACCTCGAAGGGTGATGGTTGAAGATGCGCGCTTGGATCTTTTCGGGCGAGGCAAGTTCCTTGAATACAAAGGACTTTTCGTCAGTTGCAGACGCGCAGCACTTCCTCGGCACGGGTCTGCCCAGCGGCCACTTTGGCCTCGCCGCAATGGCGCAGGTCAACCAGGCCATCGGCCAGTGCCTGTTGCCGCAATCGGGTCAGGTCGGCATGAGGGCCGATCAATGCACGCAAGGTGTCGCTGGGCTCGAGCAGTTCGAATAATCCTGTGCGCCCCTGAAAACCGGTGCCGCGGCAGGCTCGGCAGGTGGCTGATGAACCTGCCTGGCAGTCGGTGCAGACGGTTCGCACCAGGCGCTGGGCCATCACCCCGATAAGCGTCGCCTTGATCAGGTAGTCGGCCACACCCAGCTCTTGCAAGCGGGTAATTGCTGCACAGGCGTCGTTGGTATGCAGGGTCGACAGTACCAGGTGCCCGGTCAGCGCTGCCTGAACTGCCACCAGTGCGGTTTCGCGGTCGCGAATTTCACCGATCATGATGATATCGGGATCTTGGCGCAGCATGGCCCTGACCGCGTTGGCAAACCCCAGGTCCAGCGCGGGCTGCACCTGCAGCTGGTTGAAGGCAGGCTCCAGGCGCTCGATCGGGTCTTCGATGGTGCACAGGTTGACCTGTGGGGTGGCCAGCAGTTTGAGGCTGGTGTACAGCGTGCTGGTTTTGCCGGAACCGGTGGGGCCGGTGACCAGGATGATGCCTTGGCGCTGACGTAGCAGGCGCTGCCATTGGGCCAGTTGCTGGCCGTGCAGGCCAAGGCGGTCGAAGCCCTCTTGCAACTGGTGCGGGTCGAACAGGCGCAGCACCAGTTTCTCGCCAAACGGGGTGGGCAGGGTCGAAAGCCGCAGCTCCACTTCGCCACCACCGGGCAGGCGGCTTTGCAACCGGCCGTCCTGCGGCCGGCGTTTCTCGGCAACGTCCATGCGCCCCAGGTGTTTCAGGCGGCTGACGAGGGCCAGGGTGACCCCGGCGGGGAAGGCATAGACGGTGTGCAGCAGGCCATCGATGCGGTAGCGCAGCTGGCCCTGTTCGCGGCGCGGTTCCAAGTGGATATCGCTGGCGCGTTGCTCAATGGCGTACTGCAGCAGCCAGTCGACGATATGCACAATGTGTGCGTCGTCTGCGCTGGCCTCGGCCTGGCGTTTGCCCAGCTCCAGCAATTGCTCAAGTTCCCCCAGGCTGGCCGACTGCTGGTATTGCGCGCCTTTTACCGACTGGGCCAGGCGGTGGAACGACTGCGCTGACTCACGGATCTGCTGCGGGCTGGCCAGTACGCGACGGATCGACCGGCCGAGGCTACGGGCCAGGTCGGCCTGCCAGTCATCCTGGAAAGGCTGGGCGCTGGCGACGGTGACGCTGGAGGCATCGGCCGCGACGATGAGGATGCCGTGGCGCTGGGCGAAGGCTGGGGAGATCAGGCCGGTGACCTGGGGCAGGTCGAGTTGCATGGGGTCGATGCGCAGGTAGGGTTGGCCGACCTTGTCGGCCAGCCATTGGCAAAGGTACTCCAGGTCCAGAGGCTGACCAGGGTGCTGGCGGTTTTCCAGGCTGCAGGCGGCGATGTGTTCCAGCGGGTGGCTAGCGGGGTGGGCAGCGGCGTGTTCGAGTACTTGCAGGGTATCGCTGGCGTGCAGGTGCTGGTCAGCGAGCAGGGCCTGGAGCACTCGCTTGAGGTCGAGTGCCGGATTGTCGGGGGTATGCATGGGTGGCGTCCGTGCCTGATTGGGTAGTGCTGATCAAGGCTAGCCGGGCGGTGGGAGGCTATCGGAGGTGAAAGGTTTCGGGATTTTGCTGCGCCTGTTCCGGACGCTTCGCGGGTGAACCCGCTCCTACAGGGATCGCACGGGCCTTGAGTGCTATGCGGTACAGGCCCGGGAGAGAGGGGGTTCAGACCACTGCCAACGCCACTCGCTGCAAGTTGGTCAGGCTCACCTCACCCACACACACCAGGTTACGCAGTTTCTGTGCAATGACCTCGGCCCGGTGCCAGCTCAACCCGCCAATGCCGATTTCGATATCCAGCCAGTCATCCTGCTGGCTGACCTGCACGCTATGCGGGGTCAGGAACTGCAAGGCGAACAGGTTGAGCACCCGGCACAGGCTATCGGGCTCGGCCTCGGCCTGCAGGCGATAGTGCACGGTGCTGTGGGCGTTGGTGGCGGCCCAGGCGTCGGTACGGGGCTGTGCGTTCATGCTGGTCTCCGCAAATGAGGGAGAAATTCTTGCACGTTGGTGGCGGTTTTTTTTCGCTATTATTGGGTGATTTCGCCTTATTGGTGAATTCTTTTATTCAAAAAAATCTGATGTGGAGAATAAACAATGCACAGCGAGCTGGACGCCTACGACCGTCGCATCCTCGAACTGCTGCAGGAGGACGCTTCGCTGTCCAGTGCACAGATCGCCGAGCGCGTCGGGCTGTCGCAATCGCCGTGCTGGCGGCGCATTCAGCGCTTGAAGGAAGAGGGGGTGATTCGGGGGCAGGTGACCTTGCTGGACCGCAAGAAGGTCGGCCTGAACACGCAGATTTTCGCCGAAGTGAAACTGAACGCCCACGGGCGCTCCAACTTCACCGAGTTCACCGAGGCGATCCGCGGGTTCCCTGAGGTGCTGGAGTGTTATGTACTGATGGGGGCTGTGGACTTTCTGCTGCGCATCGTCACGTCTGACATCGAGGCCTACGAGCGGTTCTTCTTCGAAAAACTGTCGAACGTGCCGGGGATTCAGGAGGTGAATTCGATTGTGGCGCTTTCCGAGATCAAGTCCACCACTAGCCTGCCGCTATCGCGTTGAGGCCATTCGCGGGTAAACCCGCTCCTACATCGGTGAGGCCATTCGCGGGTGGACCCGTTCCTACACTGGCCCCACGCCTGGCGCGGATCGTACGTAGGAGCGGGTTTACCCGCGAAGCAGGCGACGCGGTATCACGCCTTGAGCAGGTGCTTCCAGCCGCGGCTCTGGTCCACCGCCCGAGCCTGTTCGATACGCGCTTCCAGCACTTCATCGCTGATAGGCTGCTCGGCCAGCTCGTGCAGCTTTTTCAGGTCGCCGTACAAGCGGTCCATTTGCGGCGCTTCCAGCACCTGGCGGGCGTGGTGCAGCCAAGCCAGAAGTTGCTCGATACGTGGCAGCTGCTCAGCCAGGTCTTCCGGGCGCTGGGTGTACAGCGGCAGCTTCAGCGCGCGGCCTTCCTCGCCCAGCAGGTGACCCAGCCAGCTGGCCAACTGCGCCTTGCCCTGGCGTTCGCCGCGGCCCTTGCGCTCTGTGGTCCAGGTCCGGGCCATCAGCCAGCGTGAGGTTTCCAGCGAGAACTGGCCCCAGCGTACGTCTTCCAGTTCTTCGGCGAACTGCTCGGGCGCGGCGCGACGGATGTCTTCGTCATCGTTGCCGGCCTGAACCAGCGGGCGCCAGTCTTCAAGCAAGGCATCAAGGCTGGCGCGCAGGTCGCGGGTGGTGGCGCGCGGTGCTGCCTGGCCCAGGCTGGCGGTGAGTGCGCGCAGCTCGCTCAGGCACTCGACCCAGTCCTGGAGCAGGCGCCAGTGACCGTTGTGGCGGTACTGCTCGGCCAGGCGCTGGCTGCTGCCCAGCAGTTGCCAGGCGAGGGCGGCATAGGCGTCGTCCAAGGCCATTTCGGCTTCCAGCGCGGTGTGCGGCAGGTCCAGCTCGTAGCTGTCCGGTTCCAGCAGGCGGTAACCGCGCTCAGCCTTGCTGATGTCGCACGGCATCAGTGGCAGGCTGGCGGCCAGTTCTGCAGCCAGTTCCAGCAGTGCTTGCGGTTCACCTTCACGCAGCTCCAGCTCCAGCTCGCAGATCTCTTCCTTGCGCTTGCCGGCGATCACGAAGCCTTGGTCCAGCGCGGCCTCGATCACCACCTTGCTCTTGCCACGGCCCCAGGCGATTTCAGCGTATTCACGGCTGAAGTCGGTGGTGAACAGCGGCTTGATGGTTTTCTTGTCCAGGTTGGCCAGTTGCTCTGGCCAGCAGGTGGCGTCCAGCTTCTTCAGGTCGAGCTTGACCTTGTCCAGGTTCCATTCGTACTCGTTGCGCTCGGACAGGCCAGCCACGCTCTGACCGCGGCACTTGAGGGTTTGGATGACAGCGTCGCCATCGCGGCGCAGGCGCAGGGCGACACGGGCGGCGGACAGCTCACGCTCGGGGGTGTCGAAGTACTGGTTGAGCAGTTCACGGGTCTGCCAGCCGGACTTGTTGCGCTTTTTCAGCAGAGGGTGCTCGCGCAGTGCGGCAAGGGTCTCGCGGCTGGCGCGGAGCTTCAGTTCGGTTTCTTTGTGCATCACAGACTCGAAAGAGGGGGGCGTGGTTGGCAGAGAGTCTACAGCAGTCAGCCCTCAACGGTTTATTCCAGACAGCGGATAGTCCTATGATGGGCAACGTTTCCGAGGAGTACGCGCATGCCGTTGCCGACGCTGAAAGACCAGTTTGCCGCCTTGATCGCCGCGCCTTCGGTCAGCTGTACCCAACCTGCGCTGGACCAGTCCAACCGCCAGGTTATCGACCTGTTGGCCGGTTGGCTCGGCGACCTGGGTTTCAAGTGCGATATCCAGCAGGTCAGCCCCGGCAAGTTCAACCTGCTGGCCAGCCGTGGCACCGGCCCGGGAGGGCTGGTGCTGGCCGGGCA
The DNA here is from genome assembly GCF_034044115.1 of Pseudomonas sp. BO3-4. NCBI lineage: Bacteria > Pseudomonadati > Pseudomonadota > Gammaproteobacteria > Pseudomonadales > Pseudomonadaceae > Pseudomonas > Pseudomonas sp. BO3-4. Next base: position 6,045,543 of record NZ_CP139018.1, on the reverse strand, counting down.
CAGCGATACCGTGCCCTATGACGAACAGCTGTGGGCCAGCGACCCGCTGAAGCTGACCGAGACCGATGGCCGTTGGGTCGGCCTGGGCAGCTGCGACATGAAGGGCTTCTTCGCCCTGGTCATCGAAGCGGTCATCCCGCTGCTGGAGCACGACTTCAAGGAGCCGCTGCTGATCCTTGCCACCTGCGATGAAGAAAGCTCCATGTCCGGCGCCCGTGCCCTGGCCGAGGCCGGCCAGCCACTGGGGCGTGCAGCGGTCATCGGTGAGCCTACCGGGCTGCGGCCGATCCGCATGCACAAGGGCATCCTCATGGACCGCATCGACATCCTCGGGCGCAGTGGCCATTCGTCGGATCCAAGCCTGGGCCGCAGCGCCATGGAAGCCATGCATGCGGTCATGGGCGAGCTGATGGGCCTGCGCCAGCACTGGCAAAACACCTATAGCAACCCCCAATTCACCGTGCCGACCCCGACCATGAACTTCGGCTGCATCCACGGCGGTGACAATCCCAACCGCATCTGCGGCCAGTGCGCCCTGGAGTTCGACCTGCGGCCGCTGCCGGGCATGGACGTGGACCAGCTGCGCGCGGCCATTCGCGAAAAGCTGGTACCCGTGGCCGAGCGCCATGAGGTGCGCATCGACTATGCACCGCTGTTCCCGGAGGTGCCGCCGTTCGAGCAGGCTGCCGATGTCGAACTGGTACAGGTCGCGGAGCGCCTGACCGGCCATCGCGCTGAAGCGGTGGCGTTCGGCACCGAAGCACCTTATCTTCAGCAACTGGGCTGCCAGACCATCGTGCTGGGCCCTGGCGACATTGCCTGCGCCCACCAGCCCGGCGAATACCTTGAAATGTCACGAATCGAGCCTACCGTGCGTCTATTGCGTGACCTGATCCGGCACTATTGCCTGCACTAAACGTCAATCGAACTGATTCGTTCCTGCCTAGAGGAGACCGCGCGTGACCGCAAGCCTGTTCCGACGATGATCCTGAACGCCCCCTGCATCGCCGTTCTCCGTCCACTTATCCACAGGCCCTGTCATGCCCGATTACGTCAACTGGCTGCGTCATGCATCCCCTTATATCAATGCCCATCGCGACTGCACCTTTGTGGTCATGCTCCCTGGCGATGGGGTGGAACACCCTAATTTCGGCAACATCGTCCACGACCTGGTGCTGCTGCACAGCCTGGGCGTGCGCCTGGTGCTGGTGCATGGCTCGCGCCCGCAGATCGAAAGCCGGCTGGCCGATCGCGGCCTGACGCCGCACTATCACCGGGGCATGCGTATTACTGATGCGGCCACCCTGGACTGCGTGATCGATGCCGTCGGCGCCCTGCGCCTGGCCATTGAAGCGCGGCTGTCGATGGACATCGCCGCTTCGCCCATGCAGGGCTCGCGCCTGCGCGTGGCCTCCGGCAACCTGGTCACTGCGCGGCCGATCGGCGTGCTCGAAGGCGTGGACTACCACCACACTGGCGAAGTGCGCCGCGTCGACCGCAAGGGCATCAGCCGCCTGCTCGACGAGCGCTCTATCGTGCTGTTGTCGCCCTTGGGCTACTCGCCTACCGGTGAAATCTTCAACCTGGCCTGCGAAGACGTGGCTACCCGCGCGGCCATCGAACTGGGTGCCGACAAATTGTTGCTGTTCGGCGCCGAGCCGGGCCTGTTGGACGCTGACGGTAGGCTGGTGCGTGAACTGCGCCCGCAGCAGGTTGCTCCGCATCTGCAGCGTCTAGGCAGCGACTACCAGGGCGAACTGCTGGATGCTGCGGCCGAGGCTTGCAAAGGCGGTGTGGCGCGCAGCCATATCGTCAGCTATGCCGAGGACGGCGCGCTGCTCACCGAGCTGTTCACCCGGGGCGGTGGCGGTACGCTGGTGTCGCAGGAGCAGTTCGAAGTGGTGCGCGAGGCGACCATCGAGGACGTCGGTGGCCTGCTGGAGTTGATCAGCCCGCTGGAAGAGCAGGGCATCCTGGTGCGCCGTTCGCGCGAAGTGCTGGAGCGAGAGATCGAGCAGTTCAGCGTGGTCGAGCGCGAGGGCATGATCATCGCCTGTGCGGCGCTGTACCCGATTGCCGATTCCGAGGCCGGGGAGCTGGCTTGCCTGGCGGTGAACCCAGAGTACCGCCATGGCGGACGTGGCGATGAGCTGCTGGAACGCATCGAGAGCCGGGCACGGCAGATGGGTTTGAGTACTTTGTTCGTGCTGACTACGCGCACTGCGCACTGGTTTCGCGAGCGCGGCTTTGCGCCCAGTGGCGTGGAGCGGCTGCCGGCGGCGCGGGCTTCGCTGTACAACTACCAGCGCAATTCGAAGATTTTCGAGAAGCCCCTGTAAGCCTGGGCCGCCCTCTTCGCGGGCACGCCCGCTCCCACAGGTAAGCCACAGGCTTCAGCCCTCGAAATTACCCTGTGGGAGCGGGCGAGCCCGCGAAGAGGGCGACACCGGTCTCAAACAAAAACGCCGCCCTTGAGGGGCGGCGTTTTCGTTTACACGGTATGCAGGTACCAGTTGTACTCGAGGTCGGAGATCGAGTGCTCGAACTCTTCCAGCTCGCTTTCCTTGCACGCGACAAAGATGTCGATGTACTTCGGATCGATGTACTTGTTCAGGATTTCGCTGTCGTCCAGCTCGCGCAGGGCATCGCGCAGGTTGTTCGGCAGGCTCTGCTCCAGCTGCTCGTACGAGTTGCCTTCGATCGGCTCGCCCGGTTCGATCTTGTTGGTCAGGCCGTGGTGCACGCCCGCCAGCACCGCAGCCATCATCAGGTACGGGTTGGCGTCGGCACCGGCCACGCGGTGCTCGATGCGCACGGCGTCCGGCGAGCCGGTCGGTACGCGCAGGGCCACGGTGCGGTTGTCCAGGCCCCAGCTTGGCGCGTTCGGTACGTAGAACTGCGCGCCGAAGCGGCGGTACGAGTTGACGTTCGGGCAGAGGAACGCCATGGACGCGGGCAGGGTCTCGAGCACACCGCCGACAGCGTGACGTAGCGCGGCGTTCTGCTCGGGATCCTCGCTGGTGAAGATGTTGTTGCCATCTTTGTCCAGCACGGAAATGTGTACATGCAGGCCGTTACCAGCCTGGCCCGGGTAGGGCTTGGCCATGAAAGTGGTGTCCATTTCATGGTCGTAGGCGATGTTCTTGATCAACCGCTTGAGCAGTACCGCGTAATCGCAGGCCTTGAGCGGGTCGGGCACGTGGTGCAGGTTGACTTCGAACTGCGCCGGGGCGCTTTCCTTGACGATGGCGTCGGCCGGGATGCCTTGCTCCTTCGCGCCTTCGAGGATGTCCTGCAGGCAGTCGGCATACTCGTCGAGGTCGTCGATCAGGTACACCTGGGTCGACTGCGGGCGCTTGCCCGAGATTGGCGAGCGCGGCGGCTGCGGGCGGCCATTCACGTTCTCCTGGTCGATCAGGTAGAACTCCAGCTCGAATGCGGCGCAGATGGTCAGGCCCATATCGGTGAACTTGCTCACCACCTGGCGCAGCACTTCACGCGGGTCGGCGAAGAACGGCTCGCCTTCCAGCTCGTGCATGGTCATCAGCAGCTGGGCGGTAGGGCGTTTTTGCCACGGCTCATTACAGAGCGTGTCGGGGATTGGATAGCAGATGCGGTCAGCATCGCCGATGTCCAGGCCCAGCCCGGTGCTTTCGACGGTGGAACCGTTGATGTCCAGGGCAAAGAGGGAGGCCGGCAGATTGATGCCTTTCTCGTAAACCTTGTGGAGGCTGGTGCGCTCTATGCGCTTGCCACGCACCACACCATTCATATCTGCAATCAGAAGGTCAACGTAGAGAACCTCAGGATGTTCCTTAAGGAACGCGTTCGCTTCGTTAAGCTGAACGGCACGCGGGGGTACCGACATGATGCAACACCTTTGTTGTTAAAAATATCAATCAAGGGGGGCTTGCAGGACCAGTCAACCGAAAAGCCATACTGATGTCAAGCCAACCCCATGACGCCCTGAAATGGCACATCTACGGCAGATTTGCTGCATATCGGGGCAGGCCATTATCCGCTATTTCTGCCTGAAAGGGTGATCTCAAACGTGCCGTGTTTTATTTTTTACGGAAGTGTTGTGTAAAAAAATGAACAAGGCTAAGCTCGGTCACAACCCAGAACACAATAATACGAGGGTCACATGGTCCGCTTGCCGCGACCTGAAAGTACTGCGTGCGCAGTGCAATCGGGTACTTCCGTCGTTTTTGCAAGCTTCGTCAATGGCGTGGTCGCCCTGGCCGCAATAATTGACGTTTGGCGTTCCCGGACCCGTCCTCGTAGCGGCTTGCCGCCCTTCGCTTCGTCTTCCTGCCTTTTGAACTCATTACGGACACAGCTGATTTCAGTGTATCCACTGTGGCTCTGCGCGTGGGTTTTTGCTTTAGCAATCGACTCCATCCAGAATCAAGTCGCGGACCACCTTACCTCCTGAGGTATTTATGAGTAACAACCTCGACCAGCTCACCGATTGGTTGAAAGAGCACAAGATCACCGAAGTCGAATGCATGATCAGCGACCTGACCGGCATCACGCGCGGCAAGATTTCGCCAACCAACAAATTCATCGCTGAAAAAGGCATGCGGCTGCCCGAAAGCGTGCTGCTGCAGACCGTGACCGGCGACTACGTCGACGACGACATCTATTACGAACTGCTCGACCCTGCAGACATCGACATGATCTGCCGCCCTGACGAGAACGCTGTGTTCCTCGTGCCGTGGGCCATCGAGCCAACCGCACAGGTCATCCACGACACCTACGACAAGAAGGGCAACCCGGTCGAACTGTCGCCGCGCAACGTGCTGAAGAAAGTGCTCAAGCTATACGCTGACAAGGGCTGGCAGCCGATCGTCGCACCGGAGATGGAGTTCTACCTGACCAAGCGCAGCGAAGACCCGGACTTCCCGCTGCAGCCCCCGGTAGGCCGTTCCGGTCGCCCGGAAACCGGCCGTCAGTCGTTCTCGATCGAAGCTGCCAACGAATTCGACCCGCTGTTCGAAGACGTCTACGACTGGTGCGAGCTGCAGCAGCTGGACCTCGACACGCTGATCCACGAAGACGGCACGGCGCAGATGGAAATCAACTTCCGTCACGGCGACGCTCTGCACCTGGCCGACCAGATCCTGGTGTTCAAGCGCACCATGCGCGAGGCGGCGCTCAAGCACAACGTGGCTGCCACTTTCATGGCCAAACCGATGACCGGCGAGCCGGGCAGTGCCATGCACCTGCACCAGAGTGTGGTCGACGTGGCCACCGGCAAGAACATCTTCAGCAATGAAGACGGCAGCATGAGCGAGCTGTTCCTCAACCACATTGGTGGCCTGCAGAAGTTCATCCCCGAGGCGCTGCCGCTGTTCGCGCCCAACGTCAACTCGTTCCGCCGCTTCCTGCCCGACACTTCGGCGCCGGTAAACGTGGAGTGGGGCGAAGAAAACCGCACCGTCGGCCTGCGTGTACCGGATGCCGGCCCGCAAAGCCGGCGCGTCGAAAACCGCCTGCCGGGCGCCGACGCCAACCCATACCTGGCCATCGCCGCCAGCCTGCTGTGTGGCTACATCGGCATGGTCGAAGGCATCGAGGCCAGCGCGCCAGTGCAGGGCCGTGGTTACGAACGCCGCAACCTGCGCCTGCCCCTGACCATCGAAGACGCTTTGGAACGCATGGAAAACAGCCGTGCGCTGGTGCAGTACCTGGGCAAGAAATTCATTACCGGGTATGTCGCGACCAAGCGCGCCGAGCACGAAAACTTCAAACGTGTCATCAGTTCGTGGGAGCGTGAGTTCCTGCTGTTCGCTGTCTGATCAACCCTGGTGCCGCAGGAGCGCGGCGGTCCAATAACGGAGAAGCACATGAGCGTCAACAACCCGCAAACCCGTGAATGGCAAACCCTGAGCGGGGAGCATCACCTCGCACCTTTCAGTGACTACAAGCAACTGAAGGAGAAGGGGCCGCGCATCATCACCAAGGCCCAGGGTGTGCATTTGTGGGATAGCGAGGGGCACAAGATTCTCGACGGCATGGCCGGTCTGTGGTGTGTGGCGGTCGGCTACGGCCGTGAAGAGCTGGTGCAGGCGGCGGAAAAACAGATGCGCGAGCTGCCGTACTACAACCTGTTCTTCCAGACCGCTCACCCGCCTGCGCTCGAGCTGGCCAAGGCGATCACCGACGTGGCGCCGAAAGGTATGACCCATGTGTTCTTCACCGGCTCCGGCTCCGAAGGCAACGACACTGTGCTGCGCATGGTGCGCCACTACTGGGCGCTGAAGGGCAAACCGCACAAGCAGACCATCATCGGCCGCATCAACGGTTACCACGGCTCCACCTTCGCCGGTGCTTGCCTGGGCGGTATGAGCGGCATGCACGAGCAGGGTGGCCTGCCGATTCCGGGCATCGTACACATCCCTCAGCCGTACTGGTTCGGCGAGGGTGGCGACATGACCCCTGACGAATTCGGTATCTGGGCCGCCGAGCAGTTGGAGAAGAAGATCCTCGAAGTCGGCGAAGACAACGTCGCTGCCTTCATCGCCGAGCCGATCCAGGGCGCAGGTGGCGTGATCATCCCGCCGCAAACCTACTGGCCGAAGGTGAAGGAGATCCTCGCCAGGTACGACATTCTGTTCGTCGCCGACGAGGTGATCTGCGGCTTCGGCCGTACCGGCGAGTGGTTTGGCTCTGATTACTACGACCTCAAGCCCGACCTGATGACCATCGCGAAAGGCCTGACCTCCGGTTACATCCCCATGGGCGGTGTGATTGTGCGTGACACCGTGGCCAAGGTGATCAGCGAAGGCGGCGACTTCAACCACGGTTTCACCTACTCCGGTCACCCGGTGGCGGCCGCGGTGGGCCTGGAAAACCTGCGCATCCTGCGTGACGAGAAAATTGTCGAGAAGGCGCGCATGGAAGCGGCACCGTATTTGCAAAAGCGTTTGCGTGAGCTGCAGGACCATCCACTGGTGGGTGAAGTGCGCGGCCTGGGCATGCTGGGTGCGATCGAGCTGGTCAAGGACAAGGCCACCCGCAGCCGTTACGAGGGCAAGGGCGTGGGCATGATCTGCCGCACCTTCTGCTTTGAGAACGGGCTCATCATGCGTGCGGTGGGTGACACCATGATCATCGCGCCGCCGCTGGTAATCAGCCATGCGGAGATCGACGAACTGGTGGAAAAGGCGCGCAAGTGCCTGGACCTGACCCTTGAGGCGATTCGATAAGCGTTTGCTAGGCTAGCGTTGTGACATTAAGTCGTTACATGGCCCTGCTTTCCTTGATACAGGGCCTTGTAACTTGCCAGACTAGCGACTGTTTCAGTCGCCGCGCGCTCTGCACCGTGGGTTCTGGCTGCTGGACAGTTGCTAAATAAAAATTCTGGAGCATTACGCATGAATAAAATGGGCAAGACGTTGCTGGCCGCCGCCCTGATGGGTGCCATGGCCTCCGCTGTTCAGGCTGAAGACAAAGTGTTGAACGTCTATAACTGGTCGGACTACATCGCTCCGGACACCATCGCCAAGTTCGAGAAGCAGACGGGGATCAAGGTCAAGTACGACGTCTTCGACAGCAACGAAACCCTGGAAGCCAAGCTGCTGGCAGGCAAGTCGGGCTATGACATCGTCGTGCCTTCGAACAATTTCCTGGCCAAGCAGATCAAGGCGGGCGTGTACGAGGAGCTGGACCGGTCCAAGCTGCCGAACTGGAAGAACCTCGACCCCGACCTGCTCAAGGCCGTTGGCGATGCCAGCGACAAGGACAACAAGCATGCCTTCCCTTACATGTGGGGCTCGATCGGCATTGGCTACAACCCGGAAAAGGTCAAGGCTGCGCTGGGCGTGGACAAGATCGATTCGTGGGATGTGGTGTTCAAGCCTGAGAACATCGCCAAGCTCAAGAGCTGCGGCGTGAGCTTCCTCGACGCCCCGACCGAAATGCTCCCGGCTGCGCTGCACTACCTCGGCAAGCCGACCGACAGCACCAAGAAAGAAGACCTGAAGGCCGCCGAGGACCTGTTCCTCAAGATCCGTCCTTCGATCACCTATTTCCACTCGTCCAAGTACATCGGCGACATGGCCAACGGCAACATCTGTGTAGCCGTCGGTTACTCGGGTGACCTGGAGCAATCCAAGGCCCGTGCCCATGAAGCGGGCGACAAGGTCAAAGTGGACTACGTCATTCCGAAGGAAGGTGCCGGTACTTTCTACGACATGGTCGCCATCCCGAAAGATGCCGAGCATAAAGACGCGGCCTACGAGTTCATGAACTTCCTGATGCAGCCGGAAATCATGGCTGAAATCACCAACGCCGTGCGCTTCCCGAACGGTAACGCTGCTGCCACCCCGTTCGTGGACAAAGACATCACCAGCGACCCAAGCATCTACCCGCCTGCCGAAGTGAAGAAGCAGCTGTACGCGATCGCTGCGCCTGACGCTTCCGTGCAGCGAGTGATCACCCGCAGCTGGACGAAGATCAAGTCGGGCAAGTAAGCCTGATGCGACACCTCTGGGCCGGGTTTGCCGGCCCAGAGCCATTGAAAGGTAATTGATGATTGCGGCATCGAAGCTGCGAAGTTAAGTTGCGCGCCGGTTTTGCGTGTGCGGCAGCATTGTCGCTACCCAGGCACTGATTGTGAGGACCCCCACTTGTCTATTTCTGTATTCCGCAAGGCCTTGATGGCCAGCGCGGGCCTGACGCTGGCATGCAGCGTCCAAGCGGCGCCGACGGTGCACTTCTATAACTGGTCCGACTACATCGGCCCGACTACACTCGCGGACTTCGAGAAAGCTACGGGCATCAAGCCTGTGCAAGACGTGTTCGACTCCAACGAAACCCTGGAAGGCAAGCTGCTGGCCGGTAATACCGGCTATGACGTGGTGGTGCCGTCCAACCATTTCCTGGGCAAGCAGATCAAGGCGGGCGCCTTCCAGAAGCTCGACAAGAACCTGCTGCCCAACTATTCCAATCTCGACCCGGCGTTGATGAAGCGCCTGGAAAAGAACGACCCGGGCAACCAGTACGCGGTGCCTTACCTGTGGGGTACCAACGGCATCGGTTACAACGTCGACAAGGTCAAGGCTGCGCTGGGCGTGGATACCATCGATTCCTGGGCCGTGCTGTTCGAGCCCGAAAACATGAAGAAGCTCTCCAAGTGCGGTGTGGCCTTCCTCGACTCGGCAGACGAAATGCTGCCCGCGGTGCTCAACTACATGGGCCTCAACCCCAACAGCACCGACCCCAAGGATTACGCCAAGGCCGAGCAGAAGCTGCTGGCGGTGCGCCCGTATGTGACCTACTTCCACTCGTCCAAGTACATCACCGACCTGGCCAACGGCGACATCTGCGTCGCGGCAGGTTTTTCGGGTGATGTGTTCCAGGCCAAGGCCCGTGCTGAAGAAGCGAAGAAGGGCGTGAACCTGGCCTACGCCATTCCCAAGGAAGGCGGCAACCTCTGGTTCGACGTGCTGGCGATCCCCAAGGACGCCAAGAACGTCAAAGAGGCGCATGCCTTCATCAACTATTTGCTGAAACCTGAGGTTATCGCCCAGGTCAGTGATTACGTCGGTTACGCCAACCCGAACCCCAAGGCTGGCGCCCTGATGGACCAGGCCGTAAGGACTGACGCCGCGGTTTACCCACCGCAGGAAGTGCTGGACAAGATGTTCGTGAACTCAGAGTTGCCACCCAAGGTGCAACGGCTGATGACCCGCAGCTGGACCAAGGTCAAGTCGGGCAAGTAAAAATCCAGACCCGCGACGGCACCGTAGAACAGGCCACGCGGGCACAAAAATCTTGTTGGGAGTTTCACTCATGGCAGTTGCCTCCGGTGCCTATAAAAAAGCCCTCGAGGGTGGCCAGCAACCCAAGCAGGTGCTGGTCAAGATCGACCGGGTCACGAAAAAGTTCGACGAAACGGTAGCCGTGGACGATGTGTCCCTGGAAATCCGCAAGGGCGAGATCTTTGCCCTGCTGGGCGGCTCCGGTTCCGGCAAGTCCACCTTGCTGCGCATGCTGGCCGGCTTCGAGCGCCCGTCCGAAGGGCGGATCTTCCTCGATGGCGTCGACATCACCGACATGCCGCCGTACGAGCGGCCGATCAACATGATGTTCCAGTCCTACGCGCTGTTCCCGCACATGACCGTGGCGCAGAACATCGCCTTCGGCCTGCAGCAGGACAAGATGCCCAAGGCCGAGATCGATGCCCGCGTGGCCGAGATGCTCAAGCTGGTGCACATGACCCAGTACGCCAAGCGCAAGCCGCACCAGTTGTCGGGCGGCCAGCGTCAGCGTGTGGCGTTGGCCCGCTCGCTGGCCAAGCGCCCCAAACTGCTGCTGCTCGACGAGCCGATGGGTGCACTGGACAAGAAACTGCGTTCGCAGATGCAGCTGGAGCTGGTCGAGATCATCGAGCGCGTGGGTGTAACCTGCGTGATGGTGACCCACGACCAGGAAGAGGCCATGACCATGGCCCAGCGCATCGCGATCATGCACCTGGGCTGGATCGCCCAGATCGGCTCGCCAGTGGACATCTACGAGACACCTACCAGCCGCCTGGTGTGCGAGTTCATCGGTAACGTCAACCTGTTCGAAGGTGACGTGGTCGACGACGCCGAAGGCTACGCGATCATTGCCAGCCCGGAGCTGGAGCGCAAGATCTATGTGGGCCACGGCATCACCACCTCGGTGGAAGACAAGCACATCACCTACGCCCTGCGCCCGGAAAAGATGCTGGTCACCACCCAGCAGCCAACCTGCGAGCACAACTGGTCGCGCGGCAAGATCCACGACATTGCCTACCTGGGCGGCCACTCGGTGTTCTATGTGGAGCTGCCGAGCGGCAAGATCGTGCAGTCGTTCGTTGCCAACGCCGAGCGCCAAGGTACCCGTCCTACCTGGGGCGATGAAGTGTACGTATGGTGGGAAGACGACAGCGGCGTGGTACTGCGGTCATGAAACTGCGCAAGCTCAAGCGAGCCTTCCAGCGTCTGGTCCCGGAGGGGCGGCACTTGGTGATCGGCGTGCCGTTCATCTGGCTGTTCCTGTTCTTCATGCTGCCGTTCTTCATCGTCCTGAAGATCAGTTTTGCCGAAGCTGATGTGGCAATCCCGCCGTATACCGAGATCTACACCTACGTCGAAGACAAGATCCAGCTGGTCCTCAACCTGGCCAACTACGGGCTGTTGACCGAGGATGAGCTGTACCTCTCGGCCTACCTGGGTTCGTTGAAGATGGCGTTCTTCAGCACCCTGCTGTGCCTGCTGATCGGCTTCCCGATGGCCTACGCCATTGCCAACGCCAAGAAGGAGACCCAGACGGTCCTGCTGTTGCTGATCATGATGCCAACCTGGACCGCGATCCTGATCCGCGTCTATGCCTGGATGGGTATCCTCAGCAACAACGGCCTGCTCAACGGTTTCCTCCTGTGGACCGGGTTGATCGACCAGCCGTTGCAGATCCTCAACACCAACCTGGCGGTCTACATCGGCGTGGTCTATTCGTACCTGCCGTTCATGATCCTGCCGCTGTTCGCCAACCTGGTGAAGCATGATCCGAGCCTGCTCGAAGCTGCCTCCGACCTGGGTTCGAGCACCTTCAACAGCTTCTGGAAGATTACGGTACCGCTGTCGAAAAACGGCATCATCGCCGGCTGCATGCTGGTGTTCATCCCGGTGGTGGGCGAGTTCGTGATCCCGGAACTGCTCGGCGGCCCGGAAACCCTGATGATCGGTAAAGTGCTGTGGCAGGAGTTCTTCAACAACCGTGACTGGCCGGTGGCATCCGCCCTGGCAGTGGTGATGCTGGCGATCCTGATCGTGCCGATCCTGCTGTTCAACCGTAGCCAGGCCAAAGAGATGGAGGGCCGCGCATGAAACGCTTCAGTTTCTCCAAGCTGATGCTGGTGCTCGGCTTGCTGTTCATCTACCTGCCGATGTTGATCCTGGTGATCTACTCGTTCAACGCCTCCAAGCTGGTGACGGTGTGGGGCGGCTGGTCGATCAAATGGTACGTCGGCCTGCTCGACAACACCCAGCTGATGGGTTCGGTGATGCGCTCGCTGGAAATCGCCTGCTACACGGCGGTGGCGGCAGTGGCGCTGGGTACCCTGGCGGCCTTCGTGCTGACCCGCGTCACCCGCTTCAAGGGGCGCACGCTGTTCGGTGGCCTGGTCACTGCGCCGCTGGTAATGCCCGAAGTGATCACCGGTCTGTCGCTGTTGCTGCTGTTCGTGGCCATGGCGCAGATGATCGGCTGGCCGCAGGAGCGGGGTATCGTCACCATCTGGATCGCCCATACAACGTTCTGTGCGGCGTATGTGGCGGTGGTGGTGTCGGCTCGCCTGCGTGAGCTGGACCTGTCGATCGAGGAAGCGGCGATGGACCTGGGTGCCAAGCCGTGGAAGGTGTTCTTCCTGATCACCATCCCGATGATCGCGCCATCGCTGGCGGCGGGCGGCATGATGTCGTTCGCCCTGTCGCTGGACGACCTGGTACTGGCCAGCTTCGTCTCCGGGCCTGGCTCGACCACCTTGCCGATGGAAGTGTTCTCGGCGGTGCGTCTGGGTGTGAAACCGGAGATCAACGCCGTGGCCAGCCTGATCTTGCTGTCGGTATCGCTGGTGACCTTCTTCGTCTGGTACTTCAGCCGCCAGGCCGAAGAGCGTCGTCGCAAGGCGATTCAGCAGGCGATCGAAGAGGGTGCTGCAGCCAACGCTTCGCAGCCGCAGGTCAAGCGCCCGGCGCAGGTGGCTGCGTCGGCCTGACCTGGCCCTTTCGCGGGCACGCCCGCTCCCACAGGGACCTCACAGCCTTCAGGGTTGTGGTGAGCCCTGTGGGAGCGGGCATGCCCGCGAAGGCTCCAGCACCGATTCAAAGCCATACCGCATCCCAATGTGGATAGTCCCTGATACTTCTGACCAATCCAGCCCTCAAGGGATTGGCAACAATGTACCGGGCTACATGAACCACACACTCTTCGCGCCGCAGCGCATGGTCCTGGTAACCCGATTGCCATATCGGCTTGTGCCCGACACCGGCCTTGCGCAAGGCAATCGCTGTGCGTGATTTGAACTTGCGCATCAGCGTTCCCAATGTCACTTCTTTCAGCTCGATCAGCCAATGCAGATGGTCCGGCATCACTACCCAGGCCAACGATTGGCAGTCCTGAATGTCATCTGAGACCCGAAGGTGTTTGACCACCAGACGGGCATGGTGGAAGTCGCGGAACAGTGGTTTGCGTTGATGCGTGATGGTGGTCAGCATGTAGAGCCTGCCAGGCTCGGAGAAGCGCCCGCGGCGCAGTCGGTGGGATTCGGCTAACGGCATTTTGATCTTCCTTGAATGTGAGCCTCCCCGTGAAAGGTAGCGGTTGGAGCGGGGATGGCAGAAGACCGATGGTTTCTGGATATGGCAGATACTGATACCTGGCTGTGGAGGCCTCTTCGCGGGCTCGCCCGCTCCCACAGGTACCGCGCAGGTCTCAAATAGTGCGCTCTCTCTGTGGGAGCGGGCGTGCCCGCGAAGAGGCCCCCACAGGCACCAAAAATGCCAGCATGGCCCCCGCCAGTGATGTTTATCGAACCCTGAACTACGCTCACAGTCGCATCCCACAAATCATTTGTGCGCAAGCAAGGAGCCAGCATGGCGTTGATGCGTCCGCTGTCGGTCATCTGTCTGGTGTTGTTGTACATGCTCACCGGCTGTAGCAAGGAAGAGGTCCCCAAGACGCTGCCTCGGGTGGGGGTGCAGCAGGTACAACCCACCGATTTCGCTGCCAGGGTCACCCTGACCGGCGACGTACAGGCACGGGTGCAGACCGATTTGTCATTCCGCGTCGGCGGCAAGATCATTTCGCGTAGCGTCGACGTAGGCGATCACGTCAAGGCCAACCAGGTGCTGGCCCGGCTTGACCCGAAAGACCTGCAGAACAATGTCGACTCGGCCAAGGCCGAAGTATTCGCCGCGCAGGCGCGGGTCACCCAGACCAGTGCGGCCTTCGTGCGCCAGCAAAAACTGCTGCCCAAGGGCTACACCAGCCAGAGCGAGTACGATGCTGCCGAGGCCGCGCTGCGCAGCAATCAGAGCGCACTCAAGGCCGCCCAGGCGCAACTGGCCAATGCCAACGAGCAGCTCAGCTACACCGCACTGGTCTCCGAGGCCGCCGGGGTCATCACCGAGCGCCAGGCCGAGGTTGGCCAAGTGGTGCAGGCGACCATGCCGATCTTCAGCCTGGCCGTCGATGGCGACCGCGATGCGGTGTTCAACGTCTACGAGTCGCTGCTGGTGGCGCCGCCCAGCGATGCCGGGGTAGTCGTGAGCCTGCTGGACGATCCCAAGGTCCAGGCCCGTGGCTTCGTGCGCGAAATAACCCCCACCGTGTCGGCGCAAAGCGGCACCGTGCAGGTCAAGGTGGGGCTCAAGGACGTGCCGCCCGGGATGCAATTGGGGGCACCGGTTACTGCCACCACCAATGCCCAGGGCCGGCCCAGCATCGAGCTGCCGTGGTCGGCGCTGACCAAGGCCTTGCATGAGCCTGCCGTGTGGGTGGTGGGCGAGGGCGACAAGGTGGAACTGCGCAAAGTCAAAATCCGCCGTTACCTCACCGGCAAGATCGTGGTCGCCAGCGGCCTGAAAGCCGGCGAGACCGTAGTGGTCAATGGCGGCCAGTTGCTGCACCCCGGCATGCAGGTACAGAAGGTCGACGCCAAGGGCCCAGGGGGTGAGCTATGAAGCGTCTGCTGCTGATGCTGTCGGCCGGGGTGCTGCTGGTCGGTTGCAGTAGCGAAGAAGAGGCACCAGAGGCGATCCGGCCCGTGCTGTCGGTCAAGGTCGAACCCCAGGTGCAGTCGCAGCTGGGCCGCTTCGCCGGCAGTATCCAGGCGCGCTTCGAAAGCACCTTGGGCTTCCGGGTTTCCGGGCGCATTGCCCGGCGCTGGCTGGACGTGGGCGCCCAGGTGAAACCGGGCGACACCTTGGCCACCCTGGACCCCACCGACCAGCAGAACCAGCTGCGCGCCGCCGAAGGCGATCTGGCCAAGGTGCAGGCACAGTGGATCAACGCCCAGGCCGATGCCCGTCGCCAGCAGCAGTTGTATGACCGTGGGGTAGGCGCCCAGGCACAGCTGGATATTGCCCAGACCAACCTGAAAACCACCAGCGCGGCGTTGGAGCAGGCACGCTCCGCCGTCAGCCAGGCCCGCGACCAGCTCGACTACAGCACCCTGCGTACCGACCACGCTGCCGTGATTACCGCGTGGCAGGCCGAAGCCGGGCAAACCGTTACCGCCGGGCAAGCCGTGGTGACCCTGGCCCGGCCGGACGTGAAAGAAGCGGTAATCGACCTGCCGATCGATCTGGCCGAGCAGTTGAGCAAAGGCCTGACCTTCACCGTTGCTTCGCAACTGGACCCGACCATCAACACCACGGCCAGCCTGCGCGAACTGGAGCCCCAGGCCGATGCCACCACCCGGACCCGCCGTGCTCGCCTGACCCTGGCCAGCACACCGGCGGCCTTTCACCTTGGCACCGCCATCAGTGTGACCCTTAGCTCGGAAGTGTCCCCGCGCAGCGAACTGCCCTTGAGTGCCTTGCTCGAGCGCGACGGCAAGACCCAGGTGTGGGTGATCGATACGCAGCACAAGACCGTGGCCACCCGTGACGTGGCGCTGATCGACCGCACCGATGACAGCATCGTACTGAGCGCCGGCGTGCAGCCCGGTGAGCGTGTGGTCACTGCCGGCGTCAACAGCCTCAAGCCTGGCCAGAAGGTCATCTTCGACGAGGATGCGCAATGAAAGGAAGCTTCAACCTGTCCGACTGGGCGCTCAAGCATCAATCGTTCGTCTGGTATCTGATGTTCGTTGGCCTGTTGATGGGGATTTTCTCCTACTTCAACCTGGGCCGTGAGGAAGACCCGTCGTTCACCATCAAAACCATGGTCATCCAGACCCGCTGGCCCGGTGCGACCCAGGACGAAACCCTCTACCAGGTCACCGACCGTATCGAGAAGAAGCTCGAGGAACTCGATTCACTCGACTACACCAAAAGCTACACCCGCCCCGGCGAGTCCACGGTCTACGTGTACCTTCGCGACACCACCAAGGCCAAGGACATCCCGGAAATCTGGTACCAGGTGCGCAAGAAGATCCAGGACATTCGTGGCGAATTTCCTGCCGGTATCCAGGGGCCGGGCTTCAACGACGAATTCGGTGATGTGTTCGGTTCGATCTATGCCTTTACCGCCGACGGCCTGACGCTGCGCCAACTGCGGGACTACGTGGAACAGGCAAGGGCCGAGGTCCGTGATGTACCCAACATCGGCAAGATCGAGCTGGTCGGCACCCAGGACGAAGTGCTTTACCTGAACTTCTCCACCCGCAAGCTGGCTGCCCTGGGCATTGACCAGCGCCAGGTAATGCAGGCACTTCAAGCACAGAATGCGGTGACGCCGGCCGGCATGATCGAGGCCGGCCCGGAGCGCATCTCGGTGCGCACGTCCGGGCAGTTTGCCTCGGAAAAAGACCTGCAAACCGTCAACTTGAGGATCAACGACCGCTTCTTCCGCCTGGCCGATATCGCCGACATCGAGCGCGGTTACGTCGACCCGCCTTCGCCAATGTTCCGTTACAACGGCCAGACAGCCCTTGGCCTCGCCATCGGCATGAAGGCCGGCGGCAACATCCAAGTGTTCGGTGCGGCGTTGAAAAAGCGCATGGACCAGGTGGTCCAGGATCTGCCGGTGGGTGTCGGTGTACACACCGTTTCTGACCAGGCCGTGGTGGTCAAGCAGGCGGTCGGCGGTTTCACCAGCGCGCTGTTCGAGGCGGTGGTGATCGTGCTGGCCGTGAGCTTTGTCAGTCTTGGCGTGCGCGCCGGGCTGGTGGTGGCCTGCTCGATCCCACTGGTGCTGGCCATGGTGTTCGTATTCATGGAGTACAGCGGCATCACCATGCAGCGGATTTCGCTGGGTGCGCTGATCATTGCACTTGGCCTGCTGGTGGACGATGCGATGATTACCGTGGAGGTGATGGTCACGCGGCTGGAAATGGGTGAAAGCAAGGAGCAGGCAGCGACGTTCGCCTACACCTCCACAGCCTTCCCCATGCTTACCGGCACCTTGGTGACCGTGGCCGGGTTCGTGCCTATCGGCCTCAACGCCAGCTCTGCGGGTGAATACACCTTCACCCTGTTCGCGGTGATTGCCGTGGCCCTGATCGTGTCGTGGGTGGTGGCTGTGTTCTTCGCGCCGGTGCTTGGCGTGCATATTCTCAAAGGCGACAAGCTCAAGGCTCACGAGGCTGAGCCTGGCCGGGTCGGGCGGGCATTTGAAGGCGGGTTGCTGTGGTGCATGCGCAACCGCTGGTTGACCATCATCGGCACCGTGGTGCTGTTTGCCCTGGCGATCTTCTGCATGCGTTTTGTGCAGAACCAGTTTTTCCCGTCCTCGGACCGCCCGGAAATTCTCGTCGACCTCAACCTGCCGCAGAACGCCTCGATCGAGGAGACGCGCAAGGTGGTCGACCGCTTCGAGGCACGGATCAAGGACGACCCGGACCTGGTGCACTGGAGTACCTACATCGGCCAGGGCGCGATCCGCTTCTACCTGCCCCTCGATCAGCAGTTGCAGAACCCTTACTACGCGCAGTTGGTGATTGTCAGCAAGGGCTTCGAAGAGCGTCAGGCCATGATGGACCGCCTGCGGAAGATCCTGCACGAAGAGTTCGTCGGCGTCGGCACCAACGTGCAATCGCTGGAGATGGGCCCGCCGGTAGGCCGGCCGATCCAGTACCGGGTCAGCGGTGCCGACATCGACCAGGTGCGCAAACACGCCATCGAGCTGGCCACCTTGCTCGACCAGAACGAGCACATCGGCGAGATGATCTACGACTGGAACGAGCCGGGTAAGGTGCTGCGCGTGGAAATTGCCCAGGACAAGGCACGCCAGCTGGGGCTGTCGTCCGAAGATGTTGCCAATGTGATGAACAGCATCGTCAGTGGCGTGCAGATCACCCAGGTCAACGACAACATCTACCTGGTCGATGTGGTCGCGCGCGCCGAAGACAGCGAACGTGGCTCGCCTGATACCCTGCAGAACCTGCAAATTCTTACCCCTAACGGCACGTCGATCCCGCTGCTGTCGTTCGCCACCGTGCGCTACGAACTGGAACAGCCGCTGGTGTGGCGCCGCGACCGCAAGCCGACCATCACCATCAAGGCCTCAGTCAATGGCGAGATCCAGCCCACTGACCTGGTGGCCCAGCTGAAGCCAAAAATTGACGAGTTCGCCAGCAAGCTGCCGGTCGGTTACGAAGTGGCCACGGGGGGTACGGTTGAAGAAAGCAGCAAGGCCCAGGGGCCGATCGCCAAGGTCATCCCACTGATGCTGTTCCTCATGGCGACCTTCCTGATGATCCAGTTGCACAGCGTGCAGAAGCTGTTCCTGGTGGTCAGCGTGGCGCCGCTGGGGCTGATTGGCGTGGTGTTGGCGCTGGTGCCTACGGGTACGCCGATGGGCTTTGTGGCGATCCTCGGCATCCTTGCGCTGGCGGGCATCATCATTCGTAACTCGGTGATCCTGGTGACCCAGATCGACGAGTTCGAAGCCCAGGGCCTGTCGCCGTGGGATGCGGTGGTGGAGGCCACCAACCATCGGCGCCGGCCGATCCTGCTGACCGCGGCGGCGGCGAGCCTGGGCATGATCCCGATTGCACGCGAGGTGTTCTGGGGCCCCATGGCCTACGCCATGATTGGCGGGATCATCGTGGCGACCTTGCTGACGCTGCTGTTCCTGCCGGCGCTGTACGTGGCCTGGTACAAGATCCGCGAGCCGCAGAAACACGCCTGAAGGCCCATATGGCCCCTTGTAGGAGCGGGTTTACCCGCGAATGCGATGGTGCATCGACCACCGTATTCGCGGGTAAACCCGCTCCTACAAGGGGCGTGTGCTTTTAAATGGTTATATAAAAATTCTTAAACAGTATTTTTAAGAATAATCCCGCCTCACTACTATTGCCCTCAAGCCAGGCGCAAATCCCCTTCAAACCTCTGCCCGGCGCCCTCACTCCAAGGAGAACGAGCATGAGTGCATCTCTGCGTAGCATCGACGGTCAGGACGAAGCCACCATCTTGCGTGAAATCCAGAGCGCCTTGCGCGACCTGCGTTTCGGTGCGGTGGAGATCACCGTGCACAACGCTCAGGTCGTACAGATCGAGCGCAAGGAGAAGTTCCGCCTGCAACAGCCCGGCAACAAGCCCGGCTGATCGGCGCCACAACATCCAAAACTAGAAAAATGCCAATCGGGAGCTTCACCATGTCCATCCGCCGTTATGCGCTCGCCGCTCTGGCCAGTGCTGTTTTTGCCGGTTCCGCCATCGCCAAGGACTACGAACTGCTCAACGTGTCCTACGACCCGACCCGTGAGCTGTACCAGCAGTACAACGCTGAGTTCATCAAACACTGGCAACAGGCCCATCCGGGTGACAAGGTGAAAATCCAGCAATCCCATGGGGGGTCGGGCAAGCAGGCCCGTGCGGTGATCGACGGCCTGCGCGCTGACGTGGTGACCCTGGCCCTGGCCGGTGACATCGACGAAGTGGCCAAGCTTGGCAAGACACTGCCCGAGAACTGGCAGACCCGCCTGCCTGACGCCAGCACCCCGTACACCTCGACCATCGTGTTCCTGGTGCGCAAGGGCAACCCGAAAGGCATCAAGGACTGGGGCGACCTGATCAAGAAGGACGTGTCGGTCATCACCCCGAACCCGAAAACCTCCGGCGGTGCGCGCTGGAACTTCCTCGCAGCATGGGCGTACGGCTTGAAGGCCGGCGGTAGCGAAGAGAAGGCCAAGGCCTATGTGCAGGAGCTGTTCAAGCATGTACCGGTGTTGGATACCGGCGCCCGTGGTTCGACCATCACCTTCGTCAACAATGGCCAGGGCGACGTGTTGCTGGCCTGGGAAAACGAGGCCTTCCTGGCCCTGAAGGAAGACGGGGGTGCCGACAAGTTCGACATCGTCGTGCCGTCGCTGTCGATCCTGGCCGAGCCGCCAGTGGCCGTGGTCGACAAGAACGCCGAGAAGAAGGGCAATACCGAGATTGCCACCGAATACCTCAAGCACCTGTACAGCCCGGCCGGGCAGAAGATTGCCGCCGAGAACTTCTACCGCCCGCGTGACGAGAAAGTCGCTGCGGAGTTCGGCAAGCAGTTCCCGAAACTGGACCTGGTGACCATCGACAAGGACTTTGGTGGGTGGAAGACTGCACAACCGAAATTCTTCAATGATGGCGGTGTGTTCGACCAGATCTATCAGGCACAGTAAGGGCCAAAGGAACGCGGGGCAGCGTTACGGCCCATTCGCGGCACAAGGCCGCCCCCACAAGGAACCATCGTCCCCTGTGGGAGCGGCCTTGTGTCGCGAATGGGCTGCCAAGCAGCCCCAGGATACAAAAGCTTGCACCGGCCCGGGATTGTTTCCGGGCTTAGTGCGTTCAACCAGGGATATTTATGTCGCGTCGCATCTCCCCCGTCATACCCGGCTTCGGGCTGACGCTGGGCTACACCTTGGTGTACCTCAGCCTGATCGTGCTGATACCGCTGGCGGCCATGTTCATCCATGCCTCGCAGCTGACCTTCGAGCAGTTCTGGAACATCATCAGTGCGCCGCGGGTGATCGCTGCGCTCAAGCTGAGCTTCGGCACCGCCCTGTTCGCCGCCATCATCAACGGTGTGATCGGTACCCTGCTGGCTTGGGTGCTGGTGCGTTACACCTTCCCTGGGCGCAAGATCATCGATGCGATGATCGACCTGCCGTTCGCCTTGCCCACCGCGGTTGCCGGTATCGCCCTGACTGCCCTGTACGCGCCGCAGGGCTGGGTCGGCCAGTTCGCCACCGACCTGGGCTTCAAGATCGCCTATACCCCGCTGGGCATCACCCTGGCACTGACCTTCGTCACCCTGCCGTTCGTGGTGCGCACGGTGCAGCCGGTACTGGCCGACATCCCGCGTGAAGTGGAAGAGGCCGCAGCCTGCCTGGGGGCCAAGCCATTGCAGGTGTTCCGCCACATCCTGGCGCCGGCCCTGCTGCCGGCATGGCTCACCGGCTTTGCCCTGGCCTTCGCCCGTGGCGTGGGCGAGTATGGTTCGGTGATCTTCATTGCTGGCAACATGCCGATGAAGACCGAGATCCTGCCGCTGCTGATTATGGTCAAGCTCGACCAGTACGACTACACCGGCGCGACCGCCATCGGCGTGTTGATGCTGGTGGTTTCCTTCATCCTGCTGCTGCTGATCAACCTGCTGCAGCGCCGCATCGAAACCCCTTGAAGGAGGCCGGCATGTCCAGTTCATCCCTGAGTGCAAGTGCCGCAGCCAACGCCGCCCGCCGTGGCAGCGCCACGTCACGGCGTATCCTGATCGGCCTTGGCTGGCTGGTGTTCGCCCTGTTCCTGCTGCTGCCGCTGGTGATCGTGGTATCGCAGGCGCTGAAGAACGGTTTTGGCACCTTCTTCGAGGCGATCTTCGAACCCGATGCGTTGTCGGCGCTGAAGCTGACCCTGCTCGCCGTGGTTATCTCGGTGCCGCTGAACCTGGTATTTGGCGTAAGCGCTGCCTGGTGCGTGAGCAAGTACACCTTCCGTGGCAAGAGCATCCTGGTCACCCTGATCGACCTGCCGTTCTCGGTGTCACCCGTGATCGCCGGCCTGGTCTACGTGCTGATGTTCGGCGCGCAAGGCCTGTTCGGTCCGTGGCTGCAGGACCACGATATCCAGATCGTGTTCGCCCTGCCGGGCATTGTCCTGGCGACCATTTTCGTTACCGTACCGTTCGTGGCCCGTGAGCTGATCCCGCTGATGCAGGAGCAAGGCACGCAGGAGGAGGAGGCTGCACGGCTGCTCGGTGCCAACGGCTGGCAGATGTTCTGGCACGTGACCCTGCCGAACATCAAATGGGGGCTGATCTACGGCGTGGTGCTATGTACCGCGCGGGCCATGGGCGAGTTCGGTGCGGTGTCGGTGGTGTCGGGCCACATCCGTGGCGTGACCAACACCTTGCCGCTGCATGTGGAGATTCTCTACAACGAGTACAACCACGTCGCAGCCTTCAGCGTGGCCAGCCTGTTGCTGATCCTGGCGCTCTTCATCCTGCTGCTCAAGCAGTGGAGCGAGAACCGTATTAACCGCCTGCGCCATAGCGCCGCGGAGGAATGATTCATGTCGATCGAAGTTCGTAACGTCAGCAAGCGCTTCAACAGCTTCCAGGCCCTGAACGCAATCAACCTGGACATCAACAGCGGCGAGCTGGTGGCTCTGCTCGGCCCGTCCGGCTGTGGCAAGACCACCCTGCTGCGCATCATTGCCGGCCTGGAAACCCCGGACCAGGGCAACATCGTGTTCCATGGCGAGGACGTTTCCGGCCATGACGTGCGTGACCGTAACGTCGGGTTCGTGTTCCAGCACTACGCGCTGTTCCGCCACATGAGCGTGTTCGACAACGTTGCTTTCGGCCTGCGCATGAAGCCCAAGGGCGAGCGCCCAAGCGAGAGCAAGATTGCCGAGAAGGTGCATGAGCTGCTGAACATGGTGCAACTGGACTGGCTGTCCGACCGCTACCCCGAGCAGCTTTCCGGTGGCCAGCGTCAGCGTATCGCCCTGGCCCGTGCCCTGGCGGTGGAGCCGAAGGTGCTGCTGCTGGACGAGCCATTCGGTGCGCTGGATGCCAAGGTGCGAAAAGAGCTGCGGCGCTGGCTGGCGCGGCTGCACGAGGATATCAACCTGACGTCGGTGTTCGTTACCCACGACCAGGAAGAAGCCATGGAAGTAGCCGACCGCATCGTGGTCATGAACAAGGGCGTGATCGAGCAGATCGGCTCGCCGGGTGAGGTGTACGATCAGCCGGCCAACGATTTCGTCTACCACTTCCTCGGTGACTCCAACCGCCTGGCCTTGAGCGAAGGGCATCACGTGCTGTTTCGCCCGCACGAGGTGTCGCTGTCGCGGCATGAGACCGAAGGGCACCATGCGGCCGAGGTGCGCGACATTCGGCCGTTGGGCGCGACCACGCGGGTGACCTTGAAGGTGGAAGGGCAGAGCGAGCTGATCGAGGCCGAGGTGGTGAAAGACCATGACAGCCTGACCGGGCTGGCGCGGGGAGAGACGTTGTTCTTCCGGCCGAAGGTATGGCAGAAGGTGGCGGATATCTGAGTCGCACAAGGAAAAGAGAGCCCGGGCATGGTCCCGGGTTTTTCTTGCCTGAACGTTTGACAGGGCAGCTTTACAGCCTTTTACAAGCGAGTGGCGGTAGCGCACTTGTTATGCCCTATGGGTATTAATAAATATCTTCTTATTCCTTTACGAATATTTCGCCCTCCCTATACTTGTCTCCAAGCACGCAAACTTACTGGAGGCGTCCCCATGCGCAATGAGTCGATTCGCTACCTGATTGTGCCGGGTTGGCAAGGATCGCCAGACAACCATTGGCAGAGTCACTGGCAGCGCACCCTGCCCAACAGTGCACGGGTTGAACAGCAAGACTGGCTCACCCCGCAGCGGCAGGACTGGGTGCACGCGCTGGAGCAGGCGATTGCCGCCGAGCGCTCGCCGGTGATCCTGATTGCCCACAGCCTTGGTTGCATCACTGTCGCCCATTGGGCAGCGCAGGCAAGCCCAGCCTTGCTGCGGCAGGTGCGTGGTGCACTGCTGGTGGCGCCGGCAGATGTCGAACGGTCCACATGCGCACCCGTGCTGCGCAACTTTGCGCCGATCCCTACCGAGGTGCTGCCGTTCCCTAGCCAGGTTGTCAGCTCGGACAACGATCCGGCCGTGAACGTGCCACGGGCGCTGTACCTGGCCCAGGCATGGGGCGCCGAAGCGGGTTTGCTGAGCAATGCCGGGCACATCAACGTCAAGTCCGGTCATGAGCGCTGGGAACAAGGCTTCGCCTACCTGTATCGCTTGCAGAGCCGGATCGAGCAGCGTGCACTGCGCCGCGCCTGATCGCCCTTACTGTTCACCCTTTGCCTGACGCCTGGCCATTACGGGCCTGGGGCGGGAGTTCGTCATGACGTTTCAAAACCCGTTCGGCCAGCCGCTGCTGACCTTCCCCGAGCTGGACAAGAGCCCGCTGAGCATTCGTGCCAAGGCGCTGGTGTTCATCGACCCGCGCTCGCAGCAGCTGCGCGAGGACCTTGAGCGCCTGGCGCCACAACCTTTGCCGGTGCTGATCCGAGGCGAGACCGGCACCGGCAAGGAGCTGCTGGCTCGGCAGATCCACCGTACCAGCGACCGTGGAGGGCTGTTCGTGTCGGTCAACTGCGCGGCCATCAGCCCCACCTACGCCGATGCCGAGCTGTTTGGCTATAGCGCGGGCACCCATGGCGGTACGGCCAGCAGCCGCGCCGGCTGGTTCGGTTCGGCCAGCGGCGGCACCTTGTACCTGGATGAGATTGCCGACTTGCCGTTGGCCATCCAGGGCAAGCTGCTGGCGGCCCTGGAAAACCGCGAGGTCACTCGGGTGGGCGCGCAGCAGCCACAGCCGGTGGATGTGCGCCTGGTAGCCGCCACCAGCATCGACCTGGCCCGTGTAGTACGTGCAGGGCGCTTCAACGAGCGCCTGTACCAGTATCTGCGCGAGGGCGCGCTGGAACTGCCGCCGCTGCGCGAGCGGCCGGGCGATATCCTGCCGCTGGCCGAGTACTTCGTGGGCATCTACAGCGTGCGCCTGCAACGGCCTGTGCCCTTGGTGAGCGAGGCGGCGCAGCGGGTGCTGGAGGCGCATTTCTGGCCGGGCAATACCCGCGAACTGGAGAACGTCATCCACTTTGCCTTGCTGGTCAATGACGGCGAAGAGATCCTGCCGGAGGATCTCGAACTGCCTGACCCCGCGCGTTAGACATCGCTCATGGGTAAAGAGGCTGATGGTATTGTGTTTTTGGAATAAGCAGCTAAGTAAAAGATATTGTTGCGGAATAAAAAATTTGGGTATCGTCCGCCTCAAGCCCACTGGTGAACCGGTTGGGCACCCGATTTGCCATCGTCGATGGCCCAGATTCAGAACAAGGACCACCATGAAGAAGACCCTGCTGACCACTGCCCTGGCTGCTGCCCTGTCGTTCTCCGGCCTGGCCGCTGCTGCCGAGAAACTGGTGGTTGCCGCTACCCCGGTACCGCACGCCGAAATTCTCGAACTGATCAAGCCGACCCTGGCAAAAGAAGGCGTGGACCTTCAGATCAAGGTCTTCACCGATTACGTACAGCCGAACGTGCAGGTGGACCAGAAGCGTCTGGACGCCAACTACTTCCAGACCCTGCCGTACCTGCAAAACTTCAACGAAGGCAAGGGCACCCACCTGGAAACCGTGGTGGGTGTACACGTAGAGCCCTTCGGTGGCTACTCGAAGAAGGTCAAGGCCCTGAGCGAGCTGAAAGAAGGCGCAACCGTTGCCATCCCTAACGAGGGCAGCAACAGCGGCCGTGCGCTGCTGCTGCTGCAGAAGGCCGGCCTGATTACCTTGAAAGACCCAAAGAATGCCCTGGCCACCCCCAAGGACATCGCCGAGAACCCGAAGAAGCTGAAGTTCCGCGAGCTTGAGTCGGCGATGCTGCCCCGCGTGCTGGACCAGGTCGACCTGGACATGATCAACACCAACTACGCCCTGGAAGCTGGCCTGAACCCGGCTAAAGATGCACTGGTGATCGAAGGTGCCGACTCGCCTTACGTGAACTTCCTGGTGGCTCGCCCGGACAACAAGGACAGTGAGGCCATCCAGAAACTGGCCAAGGCCCTGACCAGCCCTGAAGTCAAGGCATTCATTGCCAAGAAGTACCAAGGTGCCGTACTGCCGGCGTTCTGATTTCGCTAGCAACGCCTGATATGTGCCTACGCCGACACCTTGTGTCGGCGTTTTTCTTCAGCCCTGCCCGCACAGCACCGTAGAAGCCCTTTTGCTGCGAGGCGGCTGCAAAGCAGCCTCTTACTTCGGGGGTACCAGCCGTAAGGTACTTTGCGCCGGAATCACCCCCATCTGCGCCCGCTGATACTGCCCCTGCACATACCCCTCGGCTTGGTCCGCGTAATGGCGGTCAAACGGCACGCCACTCTGCCCAACCGGGTTGCTGGTCAGCGCCTGCCCGGCATCGGCAAAGTCGATCAGCCGCCGCGTCGACGGCCCGTACGTCACCGGCCATGGCGCCGGGCCGATCTTCGCCGAAAGGTTGTTCGGTACTTCATGAGTACCCGGTGCGGCAAACGGTCCAACGTTGAACAGCAGGTTCAGCGGCTTTTTCACCCCAAGCGGATGGTTGTGGGTCAGGGTATGGGCCTTGCCCCATTGCCAGCTGGCCGGATCACTGCCCAGGGTGTCGCGCAGGTGCTTCAAGCTGCTTTGCCACGCTGTGCGCACGACGGTGGTACGGTCCGTTCGCTGGCTGCCACCACGGGTGTTCCACCAGGGTGAATCGGCTTGCGCTGCCAGGCGTGGCAGGGCGGCGTCGATGGCGCGGGTGCTGATCAGCACCGGGAACCAGGTATCGCCCAGCTCGTCATGCAGGGCCGCGAATGCCAGTTCATAAAGGAATTGGTTGAACAGCGTGGCGCTGGTCGAGTCGAGCGGGTAGTCCCCAGCCCAAGCCGCCAGTTGCTCGACCAGCTCTTGCTCTTCATCACCTTCTGCCACCGCCCGCAGGGTTGCCAGAAGCGGGGCAAGCGTGCGCGGGCCATAGTCACTGGCGGTGTCCAACTGCAGTGCCTGGCTGTTTTGGGTGTCCCATTTCACCTCTGGGTTGGCCAGGTGGCGATCGAGCTGGCGGCCACGGTCGGGCAGGTTGTAGTAGCCCGGTATCGGCACCGCCGCCGGTGGCTGGTAGTTGGCCGAGACGATATAGCCGCGGGCCGGGTTTTCCTGTTGTGGGTTGACGCTGAAGGGGTAGAAACCGAGCTTGTCGGCCTGTGCGCGGGTGCCGTCGAGGATGAACGCCGGGTCGACCCCGTCGGGGCGGATTGGCAGCTTTGCCGCCGCCCACCAGCCGATGTCGCCACGGGCATTGGCCCAGACAAGGTTGAGCCCCGGCGCGTGAACCTTGGCGGCGGCCTCGCGCATCTTGCCCAGGGTGTCGGCGCGGTTGAGCTGGTAGAAGCCGTCGAGGATCGGGTTTTCGGTTTCCAGGAATGCCCACCACATGGCGATTGGCGTGGGGCCAGTGGTGCTGCCCAGTA
This sequence comes from Pseudomonas sp. BO3-4, assembly GCF_034044115.1. Classification (NCBI taxonomy): domain Bacteria; kingdom Pseudomonadati; phylum Pseudomonadota; class Gammaproteobacteria; order Pseudomonadales; family Pseudomonadaceae; genus Pseudomonas; species Pseudomonas sp. BO3-4. The sequence goes on along the minus strand of NZ_CP139018.1, from coordinate 6,018,351 downwards.
CGTCGTTGACGATCGGGCCATGGGGCGAGCGGCGCAGGCTGATGGTGACAGGCTGCTCGCCTTTGACGGCAATCGTCTGCTCGGTCTTTTCCAGTGTGCGCCACTGGCCATCGACCATCACCTGATCGGCGTTGGCAGGGTTGGTCTTTTCGGCGATCAGGTCGACGTCATCGTTCTGGAACATGGTCAGGCTCCAGCCAAAATCACGGTTGTGGCCGAGCAGAGCGAACGGGTTAAGTGCCTGAAAATAGCCGTAGAGGTTGAAGCCGGGCGCTGACAGCTCGGCCTCGTACCACACCGCAGGTACGGCGAAGCTGATGTGCGGGTCGCCAGCCAGCAACGGCTTGCCACTGCGGGTGCGGCTACCCGCGACCGCCCAGGCGTTGCTGCCTTCGAACTGCGGGATGCCGGCGTCGCCCAGTGCCTCATTGCTTAAGCGCGCAAGTGCTTCCAGGCTTTGCCAGTCGGCAGCGGCCAGTGGCGTGCCCAGTGCGCCCTCGGGTTGCCAGCCAAGGTCGAATATTTTCAGGTAGTCAGGCCCCAGCTGGTCGCGGATGTAGGTCAGCGCTGGCTCGGTGCGGAACGCGGCGGCAAAACTGTAGGCCAGGTAGCCGGCGATGCTCAGCGTGTCCTCGGCGGTGAACGGGCGCGGGGTGATGCCGAGCAGGTCGAATTCCGTGGGCTTGGGGTGGCTGGCCTGCCAACTGTTGACCCCCTCGAGGTAGGCTTGCAGGGCCTGCCATGCCGGCGCCTGCGGATCCTGCCGCTTGGCCATCAGCGCGGCCTGCTCGCGTATGCGCAGGCTGCGGAACAGGGTATCGGTGGGCAGCAGCTTGTCGCCGAGCACCTCAGCCAGTTCGCCACGGGCCAGGCGGCGCAAAATCTCCATCTGGAACAGCCGGTCCTGGGCATGCACGTAGCCCAGTGCACGGTAAAGGTCCGGCTCGCTCTGTGCCTGCAGGTGTGGCACGCCGCGGGCGTCGTAGCGCACGCTGACCGGCGCTTGCAGGCCGGTAATGGCGACCTCGCCCTCGCGCTGCGGCAGCTTCCCCTGCACGTACCAGTAACCGGCGGCGCCAGCGGAAACGGTGACTACCACCGCCAGCAGGGTCAGGCTGCGCTTCATTCAGACTCCTTGTGCATTCAAACGAAAAATGTGGTCCGATCATCGGCGGATTCGCGAACAGAGCATAGCCCCAGGAAGGAGTTTCCATGTCCCTCAGCGAAAAACACAAAATGCTCACCGGCCAGCTCTACCATGCTGGCTGCCCTGAACTGCAGGCCGAGCAGATCGCCAACAAGCACTGGATGCACCGCTACAACAACAGTGTCGAACTGCTCAACGACGCACGCCACGGGCTGCTTGTGGAGCACTTTGGCCAGGTTGGCGAAGGCGCGGTGATTCGCCCGCCGTTCTATTGCGACTACGGCTACAACATCAGCGTTGGCCGTAATACGTTCATGAACTTCAACTGCGTGATCCTCGACGTGGTACCGGTGCGTATCGGCGAGGACTGCCAGATCGGCCCCAACGTGCAGATCTATACCGCCGACCATCCGCTCGATCCTGAAGTGCGGCGCAGCGGGCTGGAGAGTGGGCGGCCGGTGACCATCGGCGACAACGTGTGGATCGGCGGTGCGGCGATCATCCTGCCGGGGGTGACCATCGGTGATAACGCCATCGTCGGCGCCGGCAGTGTGGTGACCCGGGATGTGCCCGCGGGCGCGACGGTGGTGGGTAACCCGGCGAGGGGCCGTCAGCCCGACCAAGGGCAGTAGCAGCCTACCGCCAGGGTATTGGAGGCGTTGACCTGGCGGCCGTCGAGCAAAGCCTTGAGGATTGGCTCGATGAAGCTGTTGCTGGCGTTGCACACGGCGCCTTCGCTGTAGGGGCCAAAATAAGCCAGGCGGCCTTGCCGGTCCCAGATGGCCACGGCCGGGGACGCAGGCAGGTGCTCGCTGCCGGGCAGGTGGGTGATGGGGTGCAAGCCACCGATATTGGCCGGTAGCTGGCCGTGGCTGCCGGGCTTTTGCAGCACATGGAAGGTAACGTCGTGGCCAGCGAACTGGCTGATAAGGTCGCCCAGGTGCTGTCGGTTGCCAACGTTGCATGGGCAGGCCGGGTCCCAGAAATGCACGACGCGGATCGGGCCAGCACCGGCCAGCTCGGCAGGTAACTGTAACTGGCTGCCGTCGAACAGCGTGGCCTGGTTGTCGAACGGACGCAGGTAGCGAGCCTGAAAGGCGCTGTAGGCCTGCCAGAGAATTACGGCGCCGACCAACAAGGCGATGACCGTGCACAGCGGTTTGATGATTCGGCTATTCATGAAGAGTCGGTGGCCCTTGTGGGAGCAACTGTCTTGCTCAATTTCTAAAAGCTGGCGCGATCCCTGTGGGAGCGGCCTTGCGTCGCGAAAGGGCCGCGCAGCGGCCCCAGGATCTCGGCATCATGCACAGATCGCTGGGGCCGCTTTGCGGCCCGCTCGCGACACAAGGCCGCTCCCACAATTAGTTCGGTGCTGGTTGTTCGAGGTGAGCAAGCTTGCCATGGCGCCGGCCAGAGCTGAAGATTCCAGATCAATACTTGCATCAATGTGGATGTACCCGATGCCCCCTGCCTTTCACCCCGACCGCCTGCGCACCAGCCTGGCGCCGTTCACCACTCGCCAGCCACTGTCGGCACAAGCGCAGGACTACCAGCGCTTCTATGGCCTGAACCTGCCGGCACACAGCTGGCTGGGCAGCTTTCAGGCAGCGGGGTTCGACCTGGTCGGGCAGGCATGGCTGCCCGAGCAGCCAAGCGCGACGCTGTTCCTGCTGCACGGCTATTACGACCACATGGGCCTCTACCGACATGTGATCGAGTGGGCACTCAAGCAGGGTTTCGCCGTGATCAGCTGTGACCTGCCCGGCCACGGCCTGTCCAGCGGTGAGCGGGCCAGCATCAATGATTTTGCGGTGTACCAGCAGGTGCTGGAGGCCTTGTTCGAACAGGCGCACACGCTGCAACTGCCGCACCCGTGGCACCTTTGTGGGCAGAGCACGGGGGGGGCGATTGCCGTGGACCATCTGCTGCACCAGGGCGCACGCAGCCCCGTCGATGGCCAGGTCATCCTGCTGGCCCCGCTGGTGCGGCCAAGTTCCTGGCGCTGGTCGAAGTTCAGTTATTGCGTGCTGCGCCACTTCGTCAATGGCATCGAACGGCGCTTCAGTGAGAACACCAACGACCCGGCCTTCCTGCCGTTCCTGGAGGCCGACCCGCTGCAACCGCGTCGCCTGCCAACGGCTTGGGTGGGCGCACTGATCGCCTGGGTCAAACGCATCGAGGCCGCGCCGCGCAGTGCGCGTCGGCCATTGATCGTGCAGGGGGAGGCGGATGGCACGGTGGACTGGCCCTACAACCTCGAAGTGCTCAAGGCCAAGTTTGCCGAGCCGCAGATCCTGATGCTGCCCGAGGCCCGTCACCACCTGGCCAACGAGTTGCCGGGTATCCGCCAGCGCTACTTCGACTTCATCGACCAGCGCCTGGGCTGATCACTTCAGGTCGTTGGTGCTTTGGCCAACCGCCAGGCCGGCGCGTACAGCGGCCAGGGCCGCCTGGTAGTAAGCCTTGCCCTCGGGCGACTCGGCAAAGGTGGCGAACGCTTCCAGCTCGGCATCGGACAGGTCGCGGTAGACGTACAGCAGGGTGTTGTTCAGGTCTTCGCCAATCTGCCCCATCAACCGCTGGCGCTGGCCATCCAGCAGGCTCTGGGCCTGGCCGCCGCCGAACAGGCCGGGGATCATCGAGCTGAGGCTGTCGGCGGCTACACCGGCGATGGCAAGGCTCACTTCGGCGCCGGCTTCACGCGCAGGCAGGGCTTGGGCCAGGTGGCCGATGACCAGCAGGCGATCGTCGCTGGCCTGGATCTTGGGCAGGCCTTTGGCGTTCTTGGCCAGTTCGTCCTTGCGGGTGGCCTTGAGCTCGGCCGCCACCACTTTGCGCCCTAGCGGTGACTGGAAGAAGGCCAGGGCCGGTGCCGGGTTGGCCAGGGTGGCGCGCAGCTTTGTCTGGGCGCGACGGTCCACCGCCTGGGCCTGGAAGCGCTGGTTGCTGTTGTTGACCAGCGCCTGGTAGACGGCGGGTGGCAAACTGTTGCGGTAGCGCTCCTGGGCAGCGGTCAGGGCATCGTTGAAGTGGGCGCGCTGGTCGGGCCAGCCGGCGGCCTTGTACAGTTGATCCAGGTTGTCTGCCCAGACAGGCATGGTGCAGATCATCAGCAGAATCAGGGAAAACAGACGGCGCATTCAGGACTCCTGTCGGCAGGTGGCTATTGTCCTTGGCCCGGCGCCGGTTTGTCGAGATACCCGCGTGTTTCTCGGCCAAGTGGCGCTGTGCGGCGACAGGGCGAATGGATATGATGCGCGCCATGCACATATCCCCTGAACACCCGATGCTTGCGGCCGTCGTCGACGATCTGGCCACCCATGGCTGGTCCCAGCAGGCGCACTTTCTGCCTGCCGACCTGGTGCGCGCGCTGGCGGCCGAGTGCCGGCGGCGTGATGCCGAAGGCGAACTGAACCCCGCAGGGGTTGGGCGGGGTGCTACCCAGGAGGTGCGCGAAGCCATTCGCGGTGACCAGATTCAGTGGATCGACCCAGGGCAGGCCGAGGCCTGCGACCAGTACCTGGCGGCGATGGATCAGCTGCGCCTGGCAATCAACCAAGGCCTTTTCCTGGGCCTGGAAGACTTTGAGTGCCACTTTGCCCTGTACCCACCGGGGGCGTTCTATCGCCGGCACCTGGACCGCTTCCGCGACGATGACCGTCGCATGGTCTCAGCGGTGCTTTACCTCAATGAAGGCTGGCAATCGCATGACGGTGGCCAGTTGCGTATGTTCCTGGCCGACGGTGTCGAGCACGATGTCGAGCCAGTGGCCGGTTGCCTGGTGGTATTCCTGTCGGGCGAAGTGCCTCACGAAGTCCTGCCGGCCGGGCGTGAGCGGTTGTCGTTGACCGGCTGGTTCAGGCGGCGTGGCAATGACCCGTTCTGAGAGGCCCAAGGTGCTGGTGAGCGCCTGCCTGTTGGGGCAGCCAGTACGCTATGACGGCCGGGCAAGCGGTCATCCCGATTTGTTGCAGCAGTGGCAGGCCGAAGGGCGCGTGGTGCCTTTGTGCCCGGAGGTAGCCGGTGGCTTGCCGACACCGCGGCCGCCAGCAGAGATCCCGGGAGGGCAGGGCAGCGCAGTGCTCGATGGCGACACGCAGGTGCTGACGGTGACGGGTGAAGATGTCAGTGCCGCGTTTCTGGCGGGTGCGCAGTTGGCGCTGGAGCTGGTACGGCGGCATGGCATTCGCGTAGCGGTGCTGAAGTCTGGCAGCCCTTCGTGTGGCAACCGGTTGACCTATGATGGCACCTTCAGGGGTGTGAAAGTGGCGGGGGAAGGGGTAACCACGGCGCTGCTGCGGCGGGCGGGCGTGCAGGTGTTCAGCGAGCTGGAGCTGGACCAGGCGCAGCGGGCTTTGGCTGATAGAACTGCTTGAACCTGTGCCGGCCCTTTCGCGGGTGAACCCGGTCCTACCACGGTGGTGGACACCCATCGGGGGTTGGACACAGGCCGTCGTGTAGGAGCGGGTTCACCCGCGAAGAGGCCGGCCCTGCTGGCCAATCTCCACCCGCCGTTCACCATTGCCGCCGCGAACGTATTCGCGGCTACAGGTTGCAAAGAAGACCTCACTGCCCGGCTGCAGTCTCCTGCACACCCTTGAACCACTTCTGCTCAAGCTCGGCAGTCCGGCCACTCTCTTTCAAACGCTGCAACGCATTGTTTACGGCACTTTCAAAAGCCGGGTTGTCCTTCTGGAACGGGATTACCAGCTTCTTATCACCAATCGGCAGGCTCACATCGAGCGGGCCGTCGTCTGTGAGCGATTCACTCGATGGGGTGAATGCGATGTCGTACTTGCCACTCTCGACACCCGCCAGCACTTCGGCAGACGGGGCTTCGACGAACTCGGCGCGCAAGTCCAGTTCCTTGGCCAGGGCCTGGCCAAATTCGATGTCGAAACCTGTCAGGTGGTCGTCTTGTTTGAAGGCGTATGGCGAGTTCTCGGCCTGTACGGCAATGCGCAGTTCGCCCCGGTCGGCGATTTCGTCGATCAGCTCTGCCTGAGCCAATGGACTGATCAGTACTGCCAGCAGTACCCCTATGGTCGAACGCATGTATGCCCCTTTTCATTTAGCAGTTTGAAATCGATCGTCACGGCTTTCTTCCTCGCCGTGATCGAGCGCAGCCTATGACCTTCAAGCCTCGGCATTGTTTAACCCTGACTGAAATATTTCTGCCAGGCAATGTGAACACCTTGGCGGATATTTCAACTAAGGTGAACTACCGCCGCGTTTGGATGACAGGCTGCGGTCAATAAGTGAATCACAGGAGAAGTGAATGAACAGCCTATTTTCGCGTGCTGCCGTTGCCGGTCTGCTGATGGGAGCGTCGGTGTTCGCCAGTGCCACTGACGCCCTGAAGAGCCAGGAGCCGCCCAAGGAGGCGAAGGTCTTCATCGTTTCCCCCGCCGATGGTGCAACGGTCGACAAGACCTTCACCGTCAAGTTCGGTATCGAGGGTATGGGCCTCAAGCCTGCGGGAGACCAAACCCCGCACACCGGGCACCACCATCTGCTGGTGGATGTCGACAAAGAGCCGGTGGCTGACATGCCGCTGCCAACCAGCCTGATGCCAGAGGCCGGCGTCGCACTGCCGAAGGGCCCGCAAGTGCTGCACTTTGGCAAGGCACAGACCGAAACCAGCATTACCCTGACCCCGGGCAAGCACACCCTGCAACTGATTCTGGGTGACCAGTATCATGTGCCGTTCAAGCCTAGCGTCGAGTCGAAGAAGATCACGGTTGAAGTGAAATAAAAAAAGGGAGGCCACCAGGGCCTCCCTTTTTCATACCGCCAGCGACCTTAGAACAGGACGCGCGAACGGATGGTGCCTTTGACCTGTTGCAGTTTTTCCTGCGCCAGGTCCGAGTACTCGGCGTCAACGTCGATTACCACGTAACCGACTTTCTCGTTGGTCTGCAGGAACTGACCGGAGATGTTGATACCGTTCTCGGCGAAGACCTTGTTGATCTCGCTGAGCACGCCCGGGATGTTTTCGTGGATGTGCAGCAGACGGTGTTTGCCTGGGTGAGCCGGCAGGGCCACTTCTGGGAAGTTGACCGAGGACACCGAAGTACCGTTGTCGCTGTACTTGACCAGTTTCTCGGCCACTTCCAGGCCGATGTTGGCCTGGGCTTCGGCGGTGGAACCACCGATGTGCGGCGTCAGGATCACGTTGTCGAGGCCGCGCAGCGGGCTTTCGAACTCTTCGTCGTTGGAGCGTGGCTCGACCGGGAACACGTCGATGGCGGCGCCGATCAGGTGCTTGTCCTTGATGGCAGCGGCCAGGTGGTCCAGTTCGACCACGGTGCCACGGGCGGCGTTGATCAGGATCGCGCCCTTCTTCATCGAGCGGATTTCCTTCTCGCCGATCATCCACTGGGTGGAGGGCAGCTCAGGCACGTGCAGCGAGACGATGTCAGCCAGGCCCAGCAGCTCGTTCAGGCTGGTGACCTGCACGGCGTTGCCCAGTGGCAGCTTGGTCAGCGGGTCGAAGAAGTACACCTGCATGCCCATGTTCTCAGCCAGTACCGAAAGCTGGGTACCAATCGAGCCGTAGCCGACGATGCCCAGTTTCTTGCCGCGGATTTCGAACGAGTTGGCCGCGCTCTTGATCCAGCCACCACGGTGGCAGGAGGCGTTCTTCTCAGGGATGCCGCGCAGCAGCAGGATGGCTTCGGCCAGCACCAGCTCGGCCACCGAACGGGTGTTGGAGTACGGTGCGTTGAACACGGCGATACCGCGCGCGCGGGCAGCTTCCAGGTCAACCTGGTTGGTACCGATGCAGAAGCAGCCAACAGCGACCAGTTTCTTGGCGCAGTCGAAGATCTCTTCAGTGAGCTGGGTACGCGAACGGATGCCGATGAAGTGGGCATCGGCGATCTTTTCCTTCAGCTCGGCTTCCGGCAACGAACCAGTGAGGTATTCGATGTTGGTGTAGCCGGCGGCCTTGAGAGTATCGACCGCGTTCTGGTGCACACCTTCAAGAAGAAGGAACCGGATCTTGCTCTTGTCGAGAGAAGTCTTGCTCATCTGCGTAAACCTGTATCCCGGAGATAAATTGGCGAGGGGTGATGCCAGGCGCGAGGGCAGCCTTAGCATGAACAGCGGGAGGGCTATGCTAGCATACGCGACACAATCTGAGCTTATCCCGACAGGTGAAGAGTGCTCAGGGTGACCATGAATAAGTCGAGAGTTCCAGCGATGACCCACCCCGCTGTTATTGAAGAACTGATGACCCTTGTCGACCCTGGCAAGGTCCTGACTGACCCGGTTTCCCTCGAAGCGTATGGCAAGGACTGGACCAAGCATTACCCGCCAGCGCCCAGCGCCATCGTCTTTCCCAAAACGATAGAACAGGTGCAAGCCATTGTGCACTGGGCCAATGCGCACAAGGTGGCGCTGGTGCCCTCTGGCGGGCGCACCGGGCTTTCTGCCGGCGCCGTGGCGGCCAATGGCGAGGTTGTCGTCGCCTTCGACTACATGAACCAGATCCTTGGCTTCAATGCTTTCGACCGTACTGTGGTTTGCCAGCCAGGGGTCGTCACCCGCCAGTTGCAAACCTACGCCGAAGAGCAAGGTCTCTATTACCCGGTGGACTTCGCTTCCAGCGGTTCCAGCCAGATTGGCGGCAATATCGGCACCAATGCCGGCGGGATCAAGGTGATTCGTTACGGTATGACCCGCAACTGGGTGGCCGGGCTGAAAGTGGTCACCGGCAAGGGCGAGTTGCTGGAGCTGAACAAAGACCTGATCAAGAACGCCACCGGCTACGACCTGCGCCAGCTGTTCATTGGTGCCGAGGGTACGCTGGGCTTCGTGGTCGAGGCCACCATGCGCCTGGACCGCGCACCGCGCAACCTCACCGCCATGGTGCTGGGCACACCGGACTTCGACGCTATCATGCCGGTGCTGCACGCCTTCCAGGGCAAGCTGGACCTGACCGCTTTCGAGTTCTTCTCCGACAAGGGGTTGGCCAAGATCCTCGCCCGCGGCGATGTGCCTGCGCCCTTCGCGACGGATTGCCCGTTCTATGCGCTGCTGGAGTTCGAGGCCAGCACTGAAGAGGTTGCCAATGAAGCATTGGCTACCTTCGAGCACTGCGTCGAGCAGGGTTGGGTGCTGGATGGGGTGATGAGCCAGAGCGAAAGCCAGCTGAGAAACCTGTGGAAGCTGCGCGAGTACCTGTCTGAAACCATCTCGCACTGGACACCGTACAAGAACGATATTTCCGTCACCGTCTCGAAAGTGCCTGCGTTCCTGCGCGATATCGATGCCATTGTCTCAGCGCATTACCCGGACTATGAAGTGGTGTGGTACGGCCATATTGGTGACGGCAACCTGCACCTGAACATCCTCAAGCCTGAGCATATGAGCAAGGACGACTTCTTCGCTTCGTGTGCCAAGGTCAACAAGTGGGTGTTCGAGATCGTCGAGCGTTACAACGGGTCGATTTCTGCCGAGCATGGCGTGGGCATGACCAAGCGTGACTACCTGGGCTACAGCCGCTCCCCCGAAGAAATCGCCTGCATGAAGGCAATAAAGGCCGTGTTCGACCCTAACGGCATCATGAATCCGGGTAAGATCTTCGCACCTGAATAAAAAGCAGTATCCAGAAGGAGTCGGCCATGAGTTACCAGCACCAGTACGTAGACGGCACGCGCATTCACTTCCCGCTGGGCAAGGTGGTGTGCATCGGCCGTAACTATGCCGAGCACGCCAAGGAACTGGACAACCCGATCCCCACCGAGCCGCTGCTGTTCATCAAGCCAGGCAGCTGCGTGGTGCCGGCCGAAGGTGGCTTCAAGATCCCGGCCGAGCGTGGGTCGGTGCACTATGAAGTTGAAATTGCCGTGCTGCTGGGCAAGCCGCTGTCGACCCACCCGAGCGAGGAAGAGGTGCTGGACGCCATTTCCGGTTACGCACCGGCGCTGGACCTGACCCTGCGCGACGTGCAGGCCAAACTGAAGGAAAAGGGCCTGCCTTGGGAGCTGGCCAAGTGCTTTGACGGCGCTTGCGTGCTGCCACCGTTCGTCTCGGCCGCCAGCTTTGAGGACGTGGCAGACATCCCGGTGCGCCTGACCGTGAACGGCGAAGTGCGCCAGGAGGGTAGCAGCGCGATGATGCTGAACCCGATCGTGCCGATGATCCAGTACATGGCAGCGCATTTCTCGCTACAAGCGGGGGATGTAATCCTCACCGGTACCCCGGCGGGTGTTGGGCCGTTCAATGTCGGTGACGAGCTGGTGCTGGAACTGCCGGGTGTGAGCCGCTTCGAAAGCCGGGTGCTTTAACTCGAAACCGCGTCGCCTTTTTCGCGGGTAAACCCGCTCCTACAGGGATTGCAGCACCTTGGGAGCGGGCATGCCCGCGAATGGGCCGGCACTGTTTACCGATTTTTCACACCCAATCCGGATAATGCGCGCACCTACGCCCATTTCCCCAGGATCACCGCATGCCATCCTCCTCCAGCGCCCCGGCAACTCCCAAGCGTCGCTTCTACCTGCGCTGGCCCTTCGGCCTGGCCGTGGCGGCGGTGATCGGCTATGGCGTGGCCGTGGCCATGCACTGGGATGACCGCGGTGCACTGTGGGTAAAAGAAGGCTTCGAAAGCACCGCCGAGCGCAGCGAAAGCGTGTGGCTGCCGGATTACCAGGTGGACATCGACGCCAAGCCGTTGCCAGGCATGGAGGATGACGAAGCCTCGGACGTTGCCTTCAACCCGCAAACCCGCACCCTGTTTGCGGTCATGGGCAAGAACCCGATCCTGGTCGAGCTGAGCCTGGAGGGCGATGTACTGCGCAAGATCCCGCTCAACGGCTGGAACAACCCCGAAGGCATCGCGGTGCTGGAAGACGGCAACCTGGCCATCACCGACGAGCGCCTGCATGACCTGACCGTGGTCAAGGTGAACGCGCAGACCACCGCGCTGAATCACGATGACTTCCCGAGCCATGACCTGGGCCCTTCGGCCAAGAGCAACAAGGGCTTCGAGGCCATCGCCTGGGACCCGCTGCGCCAGCGCCTGATCATTGGTGAGGAGCGCCCGCCCAAGCTGTACACCTGGAACACCGATGGCCGCAGCCCGCTCAAGGGTGAGAAGCAGCCGTTGCCTAGCGATGAGCTCGACTTGCGCAACCTGTCTGCGCTGGGTGTCGACCCGCGTACTGGCCACCTGCTGGTGCTTTCTGCCGACTCCAACATGCTGCTGGAGCTGGACGAGCAGGGCCAGCAAGTCAGCTTCATGACGCTGCTGGGCGGCTTCAACGGGCTTGAAGGCACCATTCCGCGGGCTGAAGGGGTGGCCATGGACGACAAGGGCACCTTGTACATGGTCAGCGAGCCGGCGCTTTTCTATCGATTCAAAAAGAACTGACAACATCATCAGAATTGCCTGACGCTTGCATTAAGCTTTGCTTCAGCCATTCATGATTAGATTCGCCACCCCTGTGTCGAGTCTGTCCCTATGCGTCGTTTTGTTCGCCTGTTTCTTGTTCTGGCTGCCCTTGGTCTGCTCCTGCTTGGCTGGGCAGGGCAGGAGTTTCGCCTGTTCGAGCGTGGCTGGTTCAATCTGAAGACCTGGTGGCAGCCTGCGGAGCGCAGCATTGGCCTGGATCGCTACCGGGTGGTGCTGGAGGCGCAACCGATCGAAGGGCTGGATGATGACATTTCGGCGCTGACCTACGACCCCGACCGCAAAACCCTCTTCACGGTCACCAACGCCCGTTCGGAGCTGATCGAGCTGTCGCTGGATGGCCGTATCCTGCGGCGTGTGCCGCTGACTGGCTTCGGCGACCCGGAGGCTGTGGAGTACGTTGGGCCTAACAGCTATGTGATCACCGACGAGCGTCAGCAACGGCTGATTCGCGTACGGCTGGAAGACGACACGATGTTTCTCGATGCCGCTGATGCCGAACAGCTGACATTGGGTATTGGTCTCAATGGCAACAAAGGCTTCGAGGGCCTGGCCTACGATTCGGCGGGCAAGCGCCTGTTCGTGGCGAAAGAGCGTGACCCGATGCTGATCTATGAGGTGCATGGCTTCCCGCATGACAATCCGGAAAAGCCCTACGCCGTGCATGTGGTGCAGGACCGCAAGCGCGATTCACGGTTGTTTGTACGGGATTTGTCGAGTTTGCAGTTCGATGAACGCAGCGGGCATTTGCTGGCATTGTCGGACGAGTCGCGGTTGGTGCTGGAGCTGGATGTACAGGGCCAGCCGCTGAGTACCTTGTCGTTGCGCAAGGGCTTCCAGGGGTTGCAGGCGACGGTGCCGCAGGCGGAGGGCATTGCGATGGATGACGCGGGGACCATTTACCTGGTCAGTGAGCCCAACCTGTTCTATGTGTTCAAGCAGCCGACTGATTGATCGCCTGTCAGGGCCTGTTCGCGGGTAAACCCGCTCCTACAGGGATCGCCACGGTTCCAGGCCGGTGGGGTACCTTGTAGGAGCGGGTTTACCCGCGAAGATTGTTACTCGGCTTTGAGGCTCTTAACGCCCTCAGCAGTGCCCAATAACAGCAGATCCGCCGGCCGCGCCGCGAACAGGCCGTTGGTCACCACGCCGACGATGGCGTTGATCTGCGCTTCCAGCTCCACCGGGTTGGTGATCTGCAGGTTGTACACATCCAGGATCACGTTGCCGTTGTCGGTGACCACGCCTTCACGGTACACCGGGTCACCACCCAGCTTCACCAGCTGACGTGCCACGTGGCTGCGGGCCATGGGGATCACTTCGACCGGCAGCGGGAAGGCCCCCAGTACCGGCACCAGCTTGCTGCCGTCGGCGATGCAGATGAAGGTCTTGGCCACGGCCGCGACGATCTTTTCGCGGGTCAGGGCTGCGCCGCCGCCCTTGATCAGGTGCAGGTGTGCGTCGCTCTCGTCAGCACCGTCCACGTAAAACTCAAGCTCGCTGACGCTGTTCAGTTCGTAGACCGGGATGCCATGGCCCTTCAGGCGCTGGGCAGTGGCTTCGGAGCTGGCGACTGCACCGTCGAACGCGGTCTTGTGCTGAGCCAGGGCATCGATGAAGAAGTTGGCGGTCGAACCGGTACCGACGCCTACGACGCTCTTTTCATCCAGCTTGGGCAGAATGAAGTCGACAGCGGCCTGGGCGACGGCCTGTTTGAGTTGGTCCTGGGTCATGCGGGCTCCGGAAGGGGCAGGGCGGTTTCAAAGTTGCCTAGTATAACGGCTCGCACGGCTTTGCTGTGGTCGCCCGACGTAGCGCTAGGGTAGACTCCCAGCCCTCGTCCCGCGGCCCAGTGATGCTTTCCCGATGCTCGAACAGTACGTCAAGAAGATCCTCACCTCGCGCGTCTATGACGTTGCCGTCGAAACCCCGTTGCAGAGCGCCGGGCAGCTGAGCAAGCGCCTGGGCAACCAGATTTTGCTCAAGCGCGAAGACCTGCAGCCAGTGTTCTCGTTCAAGATCCGCGGCGCGTATAACAAGCTGGCCCAGCTGAGCCCGGAAGAACTGGCCCGTGGCGTGGTCACCGCCTCGGCCGGCAACCACGCCCAAGGCCTGGCCCTGGCCGCGCGCGAAATGGGCATCAAGGCCACCATCGTGATGCCCAAGACTACTCCGGAGATCAAGGTCGAAGGCGTGCGCTCGCGCGGTGGCAAGGTGGTGCTGCATGGCGATTCGTTCCCTGAAGCGCTGGCCTACTCGCTGAAACTGGTCGATGAAAAGGGCTTCGTCTACGTTCACCCTTACGACGATCCGCACACCATCGCCGGGCAGGGCACCGTCGCCATGGAAATCCTGCGCCAACACCCTGGCCAGCTGGATGCGATCTTCGTGCCGGTGGGCGGTGGCGGCCTGATCGCTGGCATTGCTGCCTACGTGAAGTACCTGCGCCCGGAAATCAAGGTAATCGGTGTCGAGCCGGACGATTCCAATTGCCTGCAGGCGGCCATGGCTGCCGGTGAGCGCGTGGTGCTGCCGCAGGTCGGGCTGTTCGCCGATGGCGTGGCGGTGGCGCAGATTGGCCAGCACACGTTCGATATCTGCCGCCACCATGTGGACGAAGTCGTCACTGTCAGTACCGATGAGATCTGTGCAGCAATCAAGGATATCTACGACGATACCCGCTCGATCACCGAGCCTGCTGGCGCGCTGGGTGTGGCGGGCATCAAGAAGTACGTCGAGCTATACGGCGTCAGCGGCCAGACCCTGGTGGCCATCGACTCCGGTGCCAACGTCAATTTCGATCGCCTGCGCCATGTGGCCGAGCGTGCCGAGCTGGGTGAGAAGCGCGAGGCGATCATCGCCGTGACCATCCCTGAGCGCCCGGGTAGCTTCAAGGCCTTCTGCGAGGCTATCGGCAAGCGTCAGATCACCGAGTTCAACTACCGCAAGCACACCTCTGACGAAGCGCATATCTTCGTTGGGGTGCAGACCCACCCGGAAAACGACCCCCGCGCAGCGCTGGTGCAGCAACTGACCGAGCAGGGCTTCCCGGTTACCGATCTGACCGACAACGAACTGGCCAAGCTGCATATTCGTCATATGGTCGGCGGCCACTCGGCCGGTGCCAGCGACGAAATGGTGCTGCGCTTCGAATTCCCCGAGCGGCCGGGGGCGCTGTTCAACTTCCTCAACAAGCTGGGCGGGCGCTGGAACATCTCGATGTTCCACTACCGCAACCATGGCGCGGCTGATGGGCGCGTGGTGGCGGGTCTGCAGGTGCCGGAGGACGAACGTCACCTGGTGCCGGCAGCGCTGGCCAAGATCGGTTACCCGTACTGGGACGAGACCGAAAACCCGGCCTACAAACTGTTCCTGGGCTGAGCGGCTAAGCTAGGGCTGATGGCCCGTTCGCGGGCTTGCCCGCTCCCACAGGTACGCGCAGGCCTCAAGGCCTGAGATACCTTGGCAGGAGCGGGTAAGCCCGCGAAGAAGCGACCGCAAAATGCCCGTTTAAGGACGACCGAGACATGGAACACCTGACCACGCTCAAGACCCTGCACATCATCGCCACCGCGCTGCTGCTTCTGGGCGCCCTGGGCCTGGCGATCTGGACCTGGCGCGCCCGCCGCCAGGGCGATGCCGAGGCCTACGCCAAGCTGCTGCGCCGGCCATTGGTGTTCGTCTGGCTGGTGATGGGCCTGTGCCTGGTGAGCATGCCGTTCACCGGCTGGTGGCTGGTACACCTGGTGGGCTGGCCACTGGGGCAGACCTGGGTGTTGGCATCCAGTGTCATCTATACATTTGGCGCGTTTGCCGTGTGGTGGCTGCTGGTGCGGCTGAACCGGCTGCGCAAGGCCGAGGTGGTAGGGTTGCGGTTTACCCTGGCGCTGGCGGTATTCAGTGGGGTTTGCTTCCTGTCCATTGCCGGGCTGATGGGGGCCAAGCCGGTCTGACAGCCTTGTGCTGATTGTGCCGGCCTATTCGCGGGTGAACCCGCTCCTACAGGTACAGCGCAGCCCTCAAGGCCTGTGGTGATTCCTGTGGGAGCGGGCGTGCCCGCGAAAAGACCGGCACGGAAAACCTCAATCCCGCAGCGAGATCACCGGCCACCCACGCTTATCCGCCTCGGCCCGCAGGTCCGGGGCCGGGTCCACTGCCACTGCATGCGTCACCCGCTGCAACAACGGCAGGTCATTCATCGAGTCGCTATAGAAGTAGCTGTCCTCAAGATCAAAGCCGTTCTCCAGCATCCAGCGTTCCAGCCGCGTCACTTTGCCTTCACGGAAACACGGTATATCGGTACTACGCCCGGTGTAGCGGCCGTCGCGCACCTCGCATTCGGTTGCCAGCAACACCCGCACCCCCAGGCGCCGGGCGATCGGTGCGGTGACGAAGCGGTTGGTAGCGGTGATGATCACCAGCTGGTCGCCCGCCTCGCGGTGCTGCTGCAGCAGGGTCAGGGCCTTGGGCAGGACGAGGGGCTCGATGCAGTCGCGCATGAAGTCGCGGTGCCATTCGTCGAGCTGGGGCATGGGTGTTGCCGCCAGGATTTCCATTGAAAAGGCCAGGTAGGCCTGCAGGTCCAGGGTGCCATTGAGGTAATCCTGGTAGAAGCTGTCGTTGCGTTGCTTGTAGGCGACCGGGTCGAGAATGCCGCGCTCGCAAAGATAGTCACCCCAGGCATGGTCGCTGTCGCCACCGAGGAGGGTATTGTCCAGGTCGAATAAAGCCAGGCGCATCGCGGTCACTCGCATCAGCCACAGGGTAGGCCCGCAGAATACGGAGTTTTCACGCAGCTGCACATAAGCTTGGCGGGCGCGTTGCTGCGCTCGCAAGCTTTGTGGAACAATGCGTTGACATGCGTTTGCGAGGTTGCTGCCGTGATCGACCCGGATGGTTTTCGCCCCAATGTCGGGATCATTCTCACGAATGATGCCGGGCAGGTGCTATGGGCTCGACGGATCAACCAGGATGCCTGGCAATTCCCCCAGGGTGGTATCAACCCTGACGAGACGCCGGAAGACGCCCTGTACCGCGAGCTGAACGAAGAAGTTGGCCTTGAACGCGACGATGTAGAAATTCTTGCCTGCACCCGTGGCTGGTTGCGTTATCGTTTACCCCAGCGATTGGTACGTACCCACAGCCAGCCGCTGTGCATCGGCCAGAAGCAGAAGTGGTTCCTGCTGCGCCTGGTGAGCAACGAACAACGGGTGCGGATGGACCTGACCGGCAAGCCGGAATTCGACGGCTGGCGCTGGGTGAGCTATTGGTATCCGCTGGGCCAGGTTGTGACATTCAAGCGCGAGGTGTACCGGCGCGCCCTGAAAGAGCTAGCACCGCGTCTGTTGACGCGCGACTGACGACGGAGTTCGACCCCGAGCCATGCTCAATACGCTGCGCAAGATCGTCCAGGAAGTAAACTCCGCCAAAGATCTCAAGTCGGCGTTGGGGATCATTGTCTTGCGCGTCAAGGAAGCCATGGGCAGCCAGGTCTGCTCGGTCTACCTGCTCGACCCGGAAACCAACCGCTTCGTGCTGATGGCGACCGAAGGCCTGAACAAGCGCTCCATCGGCAAGGTCAGCATGGCCCCCAACGAAGGCCTGGTTGGCCTGGTCGGTACCCGGGAAGAGCCGCTGAACCTGGAAAACGCCGCCGACCACCCGCGTTACCGCTACTTTGCCGAAACCGGCGAAGAGAAATTCGCCTCCTTCCTGGGTGCGCCGATCATCCACCACCGCCGTGTGGTCGGGGTACTGGTCATCCAGCAAAAGGAGCGCCGTCAGTTCGATGAGGGCGAGGAAGCCTTCCTGGTCACCATGAGCGCCCAGCTTGCCGGGGTTATCGCCCACGCCGAGGCTACCGGCTCGATCCGTGGCCTGGGCCGTCAGGGCAAAGGTATTCAGGAAGCGCGCTTCGTGGGTGTGCCGGGTTCGCCTGGTGCCGCGGTGGGGCGTGCGGTGGTGATGTTGCCGCCGGCCGACCTGGAAGTGGTCCCGGACAAGACCGTCGATGACATCGACGCCGAACTCAAGCTGTTCCAGAACGCCCTGGAAGGTGTGCGCGACGACATGCGCAAGCTGTCGGCCAAACTGGCCACCCAGCTGCGCCCGGAAGAGCGTGCGCTGTTCGACGTCTATCTGATGATGCTGGAAGACGCAGCCCTGGGCGGTGAGGTGACCGAGGTCATCAAGACCGGCCAGTGGGCCCAGGGCGCCCTGCGCCAGGTGGTTGGTGAGCACGTCAACCGCTTCGAGCTGATGGACGACGACTACCTGCGTGAGCGTGCCTCCGACGTCAAGGACCTGGGGCGCCGCCTTTTGGCCTACCTGCAGGAAGCGCGCTCGCAGTCGTTGGTGTATGCCGACAACACCATCCTGGTCAGTGAGGAACTGACACCGGCCATGCTCGGTGAAGTGCCGGAAGGCAAGCTGGTCGGCCTGGTCTCGGTACTCGGCTCGGGCAACTCCCACGTCGCCATCCTCGCGCGGGCCATGGGCATCCCCACGGTGATGGGCCTGGTCGACCTGCCATACTCCAAAGTCGACGGTATTGAACTGATCGTCGACGGCTACAAGGGCGAGGTGTTCACCAACCCCAGCGAAGTGCTGCGCAAGCAGTACAGCGAAGTGGTCGAGGAGGAACGCCAGCTGGCCCAAGGGCTGGATGCACTGCGCGAACTTCCGTGCGTCACCCCCGACGGCCACCGCATGCCCCTGTGGGTCAACACTGGCCTGCTCGCTGACGTGGCCCGTGCCCAGCAGCGCGGTGCCGAAGGGGTAGGCCTGTACCGCACCGAAGTGCCGTTCATGATCAACCAGCGCTTCCCCAGTGAGAAAGAGCAGCTGGCCATCTACCGTGAGCAGCTGGCGGCCTTCCACCCGCTGCCGGTGACCATGCGTACCCTCGACATCGGTGGCGACAAGGCTCTGTCGTACTTCCCCATCAAGGAAGAAAACCCGTTCCTCGGCTGGCGCGGCATTCGCGTCACCCTCGACCACCCGGAAATCTTCCTGGTACAGACCCGCGCCATGCTCAAGGCCAGCGAGGGCCTGAACAACCTGCGCATCCTGCTGCCGATGATTTCCGGCATTCACGAGCTGGAAGAGGCGCTGCACCTGATCCACCGTGCCTGGGGTGAAGTGCGTGACGAAGGTACCGATGTACCGATGCCGCCCGTGGGTGTGATGGTGGAAATTCCGGCGGCGGTGTACCAGACCAAGGAGCTGGCGCGGCAGGTGGACTTCCTGTCGGTAGGCTCCAACGACCTGACCCAGTACCTGTTGGCGGTGGACCGCAACAACCCGCGGGTCGCCGACCTGTACGATTACCTGCACCCGGCGGTACTGCAGGCGCTGAACACGGTGGTGCGCGACGCCCATGGCGAAGGCAAGCCGGTGAGCATCTGCGGCGAGATGGCCGGTGACCCGGCGGCAGCGGTCCTGTTGATGGCCATGGGTTTCGACAGCCTGTCGATGAACGCCACCAACCTGCCGAAGGTCAAGTGGATGCTGCGCCAGATCAATATGGGCAAGGCCAAGGAACTGCTGGCCGAGGCCTTGAGCCATGACAACCCGCAGGTTATCCACAGCTCGCTGCAGCTGGCCCTGAAGAACCTTGGGTTGGCGCGGATGATTGGGCCTGGGGCTAATAAAACCTTGTGAGGGTGATGTGGCCTGTCCCGGCCTCTTCGCGGGTGAACCCGCTCCTACAACGGCCTGGGTCCATCCCCAGATGTGTGTACGTGGTAGGAGCGGGTTTACCCGCGAAGAGGCCCGAACAGACAACATCAAATGTTCAGGCCAACAACTCAATTTCCCCCAAATGCCCGCCAAAAGGCCCGAAACTGCGCTCAACCAGCCGTCTTTGCCCCTGATCATCCACAATGAGCACTGTGCTCGCCCGGGTCCCGTAATTCTGGCTGGCGATGAAGACGCTCGACAGCAACTTCTCGGTTGCCAACCCCACGCCTGTCTCGGGTAGGTCGCCATCAGCCGCGGGCTCGTTATCCGCGAGTAAAGCCAGCAGCCTGTGCGGCTCCGGCGTGTCCAGCAGGTTTTCCAGCCCGTCACGTGCCTTCACCAGCTTCGGCCACGGTGTATCCAGCCCGGCGTTCGAAAGCCCATAAACCCCAGCCTTCAGCAGGCGCGGCGTGGCCTCACGGGCATGCAGATAACCCAGTCGCTGCCCATCACCCACCAGCAAATTGAACCCCGAGTACTGCCCGCTACGGCTGGCCACCTGGTCCAGGTAAGCTTCGACCCCTAGCTCGCCCTGCAGAAACGCCGCCACCAGCTCACCCCGCGAGCGAGGCCCCGGCGCTTGGCCCGGGTCGCGGATGTTGGTCAGCGCGGCAAAGCGCCCCTGTGGGCCTACGCCCAGCCAGGTACCGCCTGCCTCCAGGTCGCGCCCGGCATGCACCCCAGGTGCATCCTCCCAGGCCGCCAGGGGCTGAGTGGGGCGGGCATAGAATTCGTCGCGGTTGGCCGCCACGATCAGCGGCAGGGCGTGCCCCGGCCGCCAGGCAAATACGATCAGGCACATAGGTTGGGCCTCTGTGTTTTTTTGTCACTGTACCCACAGGAACGATGCGGATCCATCCTGACACAGAGTTCACTAGAGCCCCGAGCCCGGCTTCCGTTACCATGCCGGATTGATTTCTAGGGGATGCCGAATGGAATTCGTGCTCTATCTGTTGTTGGGCGCCTGTGCCGGTGTGCTGGCCGGGCTGTTCGGCGTGGGCGGCGGCATCATCATCGTGCCGGTGCTGGTGTTCAGCTTTACCCTGCAGGGTTTCGACGCTTCGGTGCTGACCCACCTGGCCGTTGGCACGTCACTGGCCACCATCGTCTTCACCTCGATCAACGCCGTGCGGGAGCACCACCGCAAGCGCGCGGTGCAATGGCCGATCTTCATCTGGATGACCGTCGGCATCCTCCTGGGGGCCGGTGTCGGTGCCAAGACCGCTTCGCTGATCCAGGGCCCACTGCTGCAAAAGATCATCGGTGTGTTCGCCCTGGTCATCGCCGCGCAGATGGCCCTTGACCTCAAGCCCAAGGCCAGCCGTGGCGTTCCCGGTAAACCTGGGCTGATCGGTGCAGGCGGCGTGATTGGCTGGGCCTCGGCCATTTTCGGCATTGGCGGTGGTTCGCTGACGGTGCCGTTCCTCACCTGGCGTAGCCTGCCCATGCAGCAGGCAGTGGCCACGTCATCGGCCTGTGGCCTGCCGATTGCTGTAGCCAGTGCCCTGAGCTTCATGCTGCTGGGTTGGCACGAGGAGCACCTGCCGCCCCACAGCCTGGGTTACGTGTACCTGCCCGCGCTGGTCGGCATTGCCGTGACCAGCATGTTTTTCGCCCGCTTCGGCGCGCGCCTGGCGCACAAGCTGTCGCCCCGTTTGTTGAAACGCCTGTTCGCAGCCCTGCTGTTCTGTGTCGGCCTCAGCTTTTTGATTTGAATCGAGAGGAAGTTCCATGCTGCCTTACCCGCAGATAGACCCCGTGGCCCTGGCCATCGGGCCGCTGAAAATCCATTGGTACGGCCTGATGTACCTGATCGGCATCGGCGGTGCCTGGTTGCTGGCCTCACGCCGGCTGAATCGCTTCGACCCCACCTGGAGCCGCGAGAAGCTGTCCGACCTGGTGTTCTGGCTGTCGATGGGGGTGATTGTCGGCGGGCGCCTGGGTTATGTGCTGTTCTACGACTTGCACGCCTACCTGGCCAACCCGACGCTGATCTTCGAGGTGTGGAAAGGCGGTATGTCGTTCCACGGCGGCTTCATCGGCGTGATGCTGGCGGCCTTGTGGTTCGGCAAGCGCAACAACAAGTCGTTCTTCGAGCTGATGGACTTCGTCGCCCCGCTGGTGCCGATTGGCCTGGGTGCCGGGCGTATCGGCAACTTCATCAACGCCGAACTGTGGGGCAAACCCACCGACGTGCCATGGGCGATGATCTTCCCGCCGTTCAGCGACCCGGCCCAGTTTCCGCGCCACCCGTCGCAGCTGTACCAGTTCGCCCTTGAGGGCGTGGCGCTGTTCGTCATCCTGTGGCTGTTCTCGCGCAAGCCACGGCCGACCATGGCGGTGTCAGGCATGTTCGCGCTGTTCTACGGTATCTTCCGTTTCATCGTCGAATTCGTGCGGGTGCCGGATGCTCAGCTGGGTTACATCGCCTGGGGCTGGCTGACCATGGGTCAGATTCTCTGTGTGCCGATGATCCTGGCTGGCCTCGGTCTGATCTGGTGGGCTTATAATCGCAAGCCCACGGCGAAACCCGCCTGATTAATCCCACGGCAGGGGCGATCCCCCTGCCGTTTTTGCTACAGGTAAGCCATGAAACAGTATCTGGACCTGGTCCGCGACGTCATTGATAACGGCACGTTGCAGGGAAACCGCACCGGCATCCGCACCATCAGCCTGCCGGGCGCGATGCTGCGTTTCGACCTGCAGAAGGGCTTTCCGGCCATTACCACGCGCAAGCTGGCGTTCAAGTCGGCGATCGGTGAAATGGTCGGTTTCCTGCGTGGCGTGAAGAACGCCGGTGAGTTCCGCGAGCTGGGTTGCAAGGTCTGGGACCAGAACGCCAACGAAAACGCCCAGTGGCTGGCCAACCCGTTCCGTCAGGGCCATGACGACCTGGGCGAGATCTATGGCGTGCAATGGCGCCAGTGGCCGGGCTACAAGCGCATCCCGCTGAGCAACCCGGCGGCCATCGAAATGGCCGAGCAAGCCGGTTTCCGCCGTATTGCCCAGGACGAAGAGGACGGCGTCGCGTTCGTCATCCTGTACAAGGCAATCGACCAGGTGCGCCAGTGCCTGGACACCATCGCCAACGACCCGGGTAGCCGCCGCATCCTGTTCCACGGCTGGAACTGCGCGCAACTGGACGAAATGGCACTGCCACCGTGTCACTTGCTGTACCAGTTCCACCCGAATGTCGAGACCAGGGAAATTTCCCTGACCCTCTACATCCGCTCCAACGACCTGGGGCTGGGCACGCCGTTCAACCTCACCGAAGGCGCGGCGCTGCTGTCGCTGTTTGGCCGCCTGACCGGCTATACACCGCGCTGGTTCACCTACTTCATCGGCGATGCCCATGTGTATGAAAACCACCTGGACATGCTCAACGAGCAGCTCAAGCGCGAGCCGCTGGAAGCGCCGAAGCTGGTCATCAGCGACCGTGTGCCGTCGTTTGCCGAGACTGGTAAGTACGAGCCGGAGTGGCTCGAGAAGATCGAACCGAGTGATTTCTGGCTGGAAGGCTATGAGCACCATGCGCCGATGACAGCGCCGATGGCGGTCTGATAGATCTCCATTGTTTGAACTGGCCTCTTCGCGGGTGAACCCGTTCCCACAGGGTACTGCACAGGCCTAAGTCGTGCGCGGTCCCTGGGGGAACGGGTTCACCCGCGAAGCTTTTGGCTCAGTGCCCGTGACTCCGCCCCACATGCGAATGTTCGGTATCCGGCACCGATACCGCCCCGTTTGTCTCCAGTTGCTGCAAGATCGCGCATTCACTCCCCTGCGTGTTGCAGCGCCGCCGCAGCTCCACCAGCTGCTCTTGCAATGCCACCAAGCCATCGATCCGCGCCTGAACATGCTCGATGTGCTCGTCGATCAGCGCATTGACGCTGCCGCATGCGTCGTCGGGGCTGTCGCGCAGGCGTAGCAGGCTGCGAATTTCATCCAGGGTCATGTCCAGCGTGCGGCAGTTGCGGATGAAGGTCAGCCGCTCCACATGGGCCTGGGTGTACAACCGGTAGTTGCCCTCGCTGCGCGCCGGCTCTGGCAGCAGGTTTTCACGCTCGTAGTAGCGGATGGTTTCCACCGCGCAGTCGGTGGCTTTGGCCAGTTCTCCGATCTTCATCACGAAATCTCCAGCAAGTGGCTTGACCCTATAGTGGCTACAGGGTGTTCACTTGGCAACAGGCTCAATTTAAGGATGACCCCATGAACCAGCCTGTCAGCCACGAACACAAGCATCCGCACGATCACGCTCATGGTGATGACGACCATGGCCATGCTGCCCACGGCCACAGCTGCTGCGGCGCCAAAACCGCGCCGCCGCTGGTGCAACTGAGCGAAACGGCCAGTGCCCAGGCACAACTCAGTCGTTTCCGCATCGATGCCATGGACTGCCCCACCGAGCAGACCCTGATTCAGGACAAACTGAGCAAGCTGGCCGGTATCGAACAGCTGGAATTCAACCTGATCAACCGCGTGCTTGGCGTGCGCCATACCTTGGACGGCACCGCCGATATCGAGCGGGCTATCGACAGCCTGGGCATGAAGGCCGAGCCGATTGCCGCCCAGGACGACGGCAGCGCCAGCGTGCCACAACCGGCCAAGGCCCGCTGGTGGCCACTGGCATTGTCGGGCGTCGCCGCGATCGCCGCCGAAATCGTGCACTTTGCTGCACTGGCCCCTGAGTGGGTGGTAGCGGGACTGGCGCTTGCCGCGATCCTCGGTTGCGGCCTGGGTACCTACAAGAAGGGCTGGATTGCCCTGAAAAACCGTAACCTCAACATCAATGCGCTGATGAGTATCGCCGTGACGGGGGCCGTATTGATCGGCCAGTGGCCGGAAGCGGCTATGGTGATGGTGCTGTTCACCGTTGCCGAACTGATCGAAGCGCGCTCGCTGGACCGTGCGCGCAATGCCATCGGCGGGTTGATGCAGCTGACCCCGGACATGGCTACGGTGCAGCAGGCCGATGGCCAGTGGCGCGAGCTGGAAGTGCGTGAGGTGGCCATCGGCGCACTGGTGCGGGTGCGCCCCGGTGAGCGCATCGGCCTGGACGGTGAAGTGACCAGCGGGCAATCCAGCGTCGATCAGGCGCCGATTACCGGCGAAAGCCTGCCTGTGGAGAAGGGGGTGGGCGACAAGCTGTTCGCTGGCACCATCAACCAGGCGGGGGCGCTGGAGTTTCGCGTCACCGCCGCTGCCGGGCAGTCGACCCTGGCGCGGATCATCAAGGCTGTGGAGGAAGCGCAGGGCGCGCGGGCGCCTACCCAACGCTTCGTCGACCGTTTCTCGCGTATCTACACCCCGGTGGTATTCGCCATTGCCCTGGCCGTGGCGCTGTTACCCCCGCTGTTCATGGCTGGCGCCTGGTTCGACTGGGTTTACCGCGCCTTGGTGCTGCTGGTGGTGGCCTGCCCCTGCGCGCTGGTGATCTCGACCCCGGTGACCATCGTCAGTGGCCTGGCCGCCGCTGCGCGCAAAGGCATCCTGATCAAGGGTGGCGTGTACCTGGAGGGTGGCCGCCACCTGGATTTCCTGGCCCTGGACAAGACCGGCACCATCACCCATGGCAAGCCGGTGCAGACCGACGCCAAGGTGCTGGCGCCGCTGTTCGAAGACCGTGCGCAAGCCTTGGCGGCCAGCCTGGGCGAGCGTTCGGACCACCCGGTGTCCCGCGCCATTGCCGAGTTCGGCAAGCAGCAAGGCCTGGCCTTGAGCGAGGTCAGTGACTTCGCCGCCCTGGCCGGGCGTGGCGTGCGTGGTGTCATCGCCGGTGAGGTCTACCACTTGGGCAACCACCGCCTGGTCGAGGAACTGGGGCTGTGTTCGCCAGCGCTGGAGGCCCAGCTTGATGCGCTGGAGCGCCAGGGCAAGACCGTGGTCCTGCTGCTCGACCGATCCGGCCCTCTGGCACTGTTCGCCGTGGCCGACACGGTCAAGGACAGCAGCCGTCAGGCGATCGCCGAATTGCATCAACTGGGTATCAAGACTGTCATGCTGACCGGTGACAATCCGCATACTGCGCAGGCCATTGCCGCCGTGGTGGGGATCGACCGCGCCGAGGGCAACCTGTTGCCGGCCGACAAGCTGAAAACCATTGAGGCGTTGTACGCCCAAGGCCATCGGGTAGGCATGGTCGGTGACGGCATCAACGACGCCCCGGCGCTGGCCCGCGCCGAAATCGGTTTTGCCATGGCTGCTGCCGGCACCGACACCGCCATCGAGACGGCTGATGTGGCACTGATGGACGATGACTTGCGCAAAATCCCGGCCTTCGTCAGGCTGTCGCGCCAAAGTGCGGCGATCCTCATGCAGAACATCGTTCTGGCGTTGGGCATCAAGGCGATATTTCTGGCGATCACCTTTGCCGGCATGGCCACGATGTGGATGGCGGTGTTCGCTGATATGGGCGTGAGCTTGCTGGTGGTGTTCAACGGCTTGCGCCTTTTGCGCAAATAGAGGACGTGCATGCTGAGTTCCGAGCTGAAGGCCTTCTACATGGTGGCCCGTCTGGGCAGCATTACCCAGGCGGCGAAGAAGCTAGGCCTCAGCCAGCCCACGGTGACCACGCAGATCCGCAGCCTGGAAGGCCAGTACGCCGTGGAGTTGTTCTACCGCGGCGGGCGGCGCCTGGTGTTGAGCGAGGAGGGCTTACGCCTGCTGCCGATGGTCAAGGCGCTGCTGCAGCAGGAAGCCGACATCGAGTTCGAGCTGCGCAACAGTGGTCAGGCCCAGGGCAGCCTGCGCATTGCGGCCACTGCGCCTTACTACATTCTCGACCTGGTCAAGATCTATCGCGAACGCTTGCCGCAGGTTGAAGTGGCGGTGGAGATCGGCAACTCGCAGCAGGTGCTGGAAATGCTCGAGGATTACCGGGTGGATATTGCCGCGTCGTCGCAATGGGTGGAGGACGCGCGGTTGGTGCGGCGGATACTGGGCACTGACCCCTTGGTGGTGGCGGTGCACCGCAACCACCCTCTGGCCCAACGCCAGACGGTGTCGATCGAGGTGGTGTCGGGGCATTGCCTGCTGATGCGCGAGAAGGGCTCGACCACACGCAAGCTGACCGAGCAGATGATGCAGGAGGCCGGGGTCAAGGCCGGCGCCCTGATGGAGATCGGCAGTCGCGAGTCGATCCGCGAAGCGGTGCTGCGCAATATCGGCATCAGCGTGATTGCCCGTCATGAGGTGCCGCACAATCCCGAACTCCGGGTGCTGGCGCTGGAAAATGCGCCGGTGATGCATGAGTACCTGTATTGCCTGAAGGAACGGCGCCAGGCCCGGTTGCCGGCGGCATTCCTGGGGGTGGCGCAGGAAGTGGCCGGTTCGCAGTTCTAGATTCGCGTTGGCTTGTTCGCGGGTAGACCCGCTCCTGCATTTCTGCGTACATTTTCCGCAAACACGCATTCCGTTGTAGGAGCGGGTTTACCCGCGAAGAGGCCGGCACAGGCCACTACTAAATCTGCCTATACCACTATCACCGGCTTTTGCCTTAAAGCCACAGAACCTTCGCACAGCCTGCCTAGCATGGCCCCATCTCTTCGATGAGGACAT
Source organism: Pseudomonas sp. BO3-4 (assembly GCF_034044115.1). Classification (NCBI taxonomy): domain Bacteria; kingdom Pseudomonadati; phylum Pseudomonadota; class Gammaproteobacteria; order Pseudomonadales; family Pseudomonadaceae; genus Pseudomonas; species Pseudomonas sp. BO3-4. The sequence continues at coordinate 5,991,496 of NZ_CP139018.1, read as the reverse complement.
GCCATGAACCACACCACCCCCGGCGCACAGATAAAAGTGTGCAACATCCACAAGCGCTTCGGTGCCTTTACGGCGCTCAACGATGTCTCGCTGGACATCGCCGCGGGCGAACTGGTGTGCCTGCTCGGCCCGTCCGGTTGTGGCAAGACCACGCTGCTGCGCTGCATTGCCGGCCTGGAGCGCCAGGACCGCGGTACGCTGTACATCGGCGAACGCGATATCTCCAAGCTGTCACCCCAGGCGCGGGACTACGGCATCCTGTTCCAGTCCTATGCGCTGTTTCCCAACCTTACCGTCGAAGCCAATATCGCCTATGGCCTGACGGGCAGTGGTCGCGAGCAGGCCCGTCAGCGGGTGGCCGAAATGCTCGAACTGGTTGGCCTGTCTGGCAGCGAGAAGAAGTACCCAGGCCAGCTCTCCGGTGGCCAGCAGCAACGTGTGGCCCTGGCCCGCGCGCTGGCACCGTCGCCATCGCTGCTGCTGCTCGATGAGCCGATGTCGGCGCTGGACGCCCGGGTGCGCGAGCACTTGTGCACCGAACTGCGTCAGCTGCAGCGCCAACTGGGCATCACCACGTTGATGGTTACCCACAACCAGGACGAGGCCATGTTGATGGCCGACCGCATTGCGGTGATGAACAACGGTCAGGTCGAGCAGTACGCCACCCCGCAGGAAATCTACGACCACCCGGCCACGCCGTTCGTGGCCGAGTTCGTCGGCCAGGGCAACTGGCTGCCGTTCCAGCGCCGCAGCGACAGCCATGCCCTGGTCGGCGACATGAACATGCGCCTGGCGCCGGGTTCAGCCCAGGCCAGCAGTGGCCGGCTGTTCTGCCGCCCGGAAGCGATCACGGTCAACCCGGTGGTGCACGAAGAGAACCTGTTCCCGGCCATGGTCCGCGAAATCACCTTCCTCGGTAACCGCTGCCGCATGAGCTTTGAACTCAAGGCCCTGCCAGGCCATGCCCTGCTGGCCGAACTGGCACCCGAGGCCATGCCGCGCCTGGGTTCGCAGGACATCTGGGTGGCATTGCCGCCGCAGAGCCTGCAGGTGTTTGCCTGAGATGGCCGCGCCAATGTCCCTGCCGTTGAGCCAGGCCAACGTCGCGCCGCGTGCTGGCATCGCCCTGGGTGACCGGCTGTTCGTCATCGGCGGCAAGAGCCTGCTGCTGATTCTGTTGGTGCTGGCCGTGCTGATGCCGTTGCTGGCGATCTTCTGGCGTGGTTTCAGCGGTGAAGCGGGCCAGGGCGGTGGCTTGCTGGCGGCCCGTGAATTGTTCACCAGCGCCAGCTTCCATTGGTTGCTTGGCAACAGCCTGTCGGTGGCCTTCACTGTCGCGGCCATTGTGGTACCGCTGGCCTATTTGTTCGCCTTTGCCCTGCAACGCACGTTGATCCCGGCCAAGGGCCTGTGGCGGGGGATTTCGCTGCTGCCATTGCTGGCACCGTCGATGCTGCCGGCGATCGCCCTGGTCTACCTGTTTGGCAATCAGGGCCTGCTGCGTGGGTTGCTCAGCGACAATATCTACGGCTTCTGGGGCATCGTGCTGGGCGAGGCCATCTATACCTTCCCGCATGCGCTGATGATTCTGCTGTCGGCACTGTCACTGGCCGATGCTCGCCTGTTCGATGCGGCCTCCAGCATGGGGGCAGGCTCGTGGCGTGCGTTCACCAGCATCACCTGGCCGGCCTCGCGCCAGGCGGTATTCGCGGCGTTTTGCCTGGTATTCACGCTGACTATCACAGACTTCGGTGTACCGGTCGTGGTGGGGGGCGACTATCAAGTGCTGGCGCTGGAAGCCTACAAGGCGGTGGTGGGCCAGCAACAGTTCGGCCGTGGCGCGCTGATCGGCATGGTGCTGCTGTTGCCGGCCCTGTTCAGCTTTACCGTCGACGCCTGGCTGCGTAGACGCCAGGGCGAGGCCATGGGTGGCCGTGCCCAGGTGTTCGAACCCAAGCCATCACGCGGCCGCGATGCCTGCTTCCTGACCATTGTGCTGCTGGTGTGCGCGGCGTTGCTGGTGGTGATCGGTATGGCGGTGTACTCCTCGCTGGTCACTTTCTGGCCCTACAACCTGTCCTTGTCGCTGCGCCACTACCTGTTCGAAGACACTGCCGGTGGCGGCTGGCTGGCCTACCGCAATAGCGTGACCATGGCCATTGGCACCGCGCTGATCGGCAGCATCGTGATCTTCACTGGTGCCTACCTGATGGAGAAGACCCAGGGCCAACGCCTGCTCAATCATGCGCTGCGCCTGCTCAGCTTCATTCCCATGGCCGTGCCGGGCCTGGTGCTGGGCCTGGGCTACGTATTCTTCTTCAACCTGAACGGCAACCCGCTGCATGTGCTGTACGGCGGCATGGGGTTGCTGGTGGTGTGCACCATTGCCCATTACCTGACCACCGCGCAGATGACCGCGACCACCGCCCTGCGCCAGCTCGACGGCGAGTTCGAGGCTGCCGCGATGTCGCTGAAAGCGCCGCTGTACAGGCACTTCCTGCGCGTGACCGTGCCGATTTGCCTGCCGGCACTGCTGGACATCATCCGCTACCTGTTCGTATCGGCAATGACCACCGTGTCGGCAGCGATTTTCCTGTACAGCCCCGACACCCTCCTGGCTGCCGTTGCCGTGCTGAACATGGACGACGCCGGCAACGTTGGCGGTGCCGCCGCCATGTCCACCTTGATCCTGCTGACCAGTGCCGGCGCTTCACTGTTGCTGGCTGCAGCCTCGCGCGGCCTGCTGCGCCGCTCCCAAGCCTGGCGCCAACGCGCCGCGACCGTCTGACCTGAAAGGAACCTACCCATGCACAAGCACCTTGCCCTTGCCGCTGCTGTTTCCGCCGTGTTCAGCCTGCAGGCTTCGGCCGCTGCTACCCAGCTGACGGTCTACACCGCCCTGGAAGCCGAGCAGCTGAAAACCTACAAACAGGCCTTTGAGAAAGCCAACCCGGATATCGAGATCAAGTGGGTGCGTGATTCCACCGGCATCATCACTGCCAAGCTGCTGGCGGAGAAAGAGCGCCCGCAAGCCGACGCTGTGTGGGGGCTGGCGGCATCGAGCCTGGCCATCCTCGATCAGAACGGCATGCTCGAAGCTTATGCGCCCAAGGACCTGGGCAAGATTTCCGGCAATTATCGTGACGCCGCCAACCCGCCAGCCTGGGTCGGCATGGACGTGTGGGCCGCCACCATTTGCTTCAACACCATCGAGGCCGAGAAACAGGGCCTGAGCAAACCGGTGAGCTGGCAGGACCTGACCAAGCCTGAGTACAAAGGCAAGATCGTCATGCCCAACCCGGCCTCGTCCGGCACCGGCTTCCTGGATGTCAGTGCCTGGTTGCAAACCTTTGGCGAGCCGCAGGGCTGGGCCTACATGGATGCGCTGCACCAGAACATCGGCCAGTACGTCCATTCCGGCTCCAAACCGTGCAAGTTGGCGGCGGCGGGCGAGTTCCCGATCGGAATTTCGTTCGAATACCCGGCCGTTCAGCTCAAGCGCCAAGGCGCGCCGTTGGACATCGTGTTGCCAAAGGAGGGTTTGGGCTGGGAGATCGAGGCAACCGCAGTGATCAAAGGCTCGCCCAAGGCCGATGCGGCCAAGCGTCTGGCCGATTTCTCAGCCAGCCCGGCGGCCATGGAACTGTACAAGGAAAACTTCGCCGTACTGGCCGCGCCGGGCATCGCCAAGCCGCAGACCGAGCTGCCGGCGGATTATGAGCAGCGGTTGATCAAGAACGACTTTGTCTGGGCTTCTAAAAACCGTGACCAAATTCTGGCCGAATGGCGCGAGCGCTATGACGGCAAGTCGGAGAAGGTGGCCCAGCAGTAACGATTCACTATTGCAGGGCCGGCCTCTTCGCGGGTAAACCCGCTCCTACACAGATTGGTGGTGGGCACACATCGGGGGTTGGACACAGGCCGCCGTGTAGGAGCGGGTTCACCCGCGAAGAGGCCGGCCCTGCTGGCCAATCTCCACCCGCCGTTCACCGTTGCCGCCGCCACCGTATTCGCGGGTAAACCCGCTCCTACGCAGATTGGTGGTGGGCACACTACACAGGCCGCCGTAGGAGCGGGTATACCCGCGAAAGGGCCGACCCTGCTGGCTCAAATCTGTGAAACCAGCGCCTCCAGCTGCTCCTGCCGCTCAGCCTGATTCAGCTTCGCCCCGGGATTCAGGGTGGACCACTGCGGGTGCGCCCGCGCTTTGACCAACGCCTCCGGCAACTTGCCCTCGCGCCAGGCCTTTTCATCCAGCTCGCCCAGGCGAATGCTGTCCTGCGCCGCATGCCCGCGGTTATCCAGCGCCACCATCAACTGCTGCTGACGCAAGGCCAGCAAACGCAATACCGTGTCATCCACGGTCAGCTCGCGCTTGCCCTTGAGCTTGCCCATCAACCGCGAACCATAGTTGCGCGCCGTCTGCAGCGCGCCACCGGCAATCGCCCCGGCCAGCGCCGCTGCGCCGAGGGTAAGGCCACCAACCAGCAAATCGACCCCGGCACCGGCCGCAGCACCCGCCGCCACACCGCTGCCCAGGCGCACGCCCAGCAGTTTCAACGTCTCTGGATTGAACAAATCATCGCCCCAGCGGCCGTCCAGCAACGGCAGGTCGCTGGCATGGGCATCCTCGCGTCGGAAGGCATACAGCTTGAGCAAGGCTTCGACGCAGCGTTGTTCACGTTGGCGAATGTCCTGGCGCAGCGCCGCGATGGCCCGGGCTTCTGCCGCCGGTTCGGCCTCGACACTGCGCCGGCATGCAGCGCAATCGAGCAGCAGTTCGGCGATCAGGCGCTTGCCGCTGTGCCGGCGTGCCAAGCGCTGCGCCTGCTGGTCGTCGATCAGCCGTTGCAGCGCCGGGCGGGCGTTTTCCAGCAGCAGCGCCAGGCTTTCATACAAACGGCGCTCCCCATCTTCCGGCGGGGCCACGCTGTCGAACCGCACCAGTGCGTGAAGCCCAAGCCGGGCAAGGGCTTCACGCCATTCCGGTTCGCGGTGCTGGCTGCTGGCGACGAAGTTGAGCACCGGCAGCAACGGCTTGCCGCAGTTGGCCAGTACTTCCAGTTCGTCGCGGTACTTGGCCAGCACCGGCTCGCGCGCATCGATCACATACAGCCCGGCATTACTGGCCAGCAGTTGGCGCAATACCTTGGCCTCCTGCTCGAAACGTTGGCGCGCTTCGCTGCCCTGCAGAAAACGCTCCAGCCGGGCCGGGCCGTCCAGGCGCTCGCCCGGGCGTTCCAGACGTTCAAGGTAGTCGAGCAGGGCGATGGCATCTTCCAGGCCGGGCGTGTCGTACAGCTCCAGCAAGGGTTCACCGTCCACAGACAGCCGCGCACCTTCCACATGGCGGGTAGTGCTGGGGCGGTGGGACACTTCGCCAAAACCGACGTCGCGGGTCAGGGTGCGCAGTAGCGAGGTTTTGCCAACATTGGTATGGCCGACCACGGCCAGTTTCAGTGGCTCAGTCATGGCCATGCTCCAGCCAGGTCAGCGGTGAGGTGTCGGCATGTTGCAGGCCAAGGCGATCAAGGGCTTCGTGCCAATCGCCCAGGCGCTCGGCATCGAGAGGCTGGCCTGGTGCAGCCTGCAGCAGCCAGATACGGGTTGCGCCGGCATTGCGCGCCAGTTCGGCGAGCAGCGCCAAACTGCCGCGGTCCGGCGAGCGACGTGGGTCGCAGGCGATGGCCAGGCGTGCCGGTGGGAAGCGGCTGAGCTGTTCCAACAGCCGGTTGCGTGATTCGCGGCTGTCGAGCACGCCGGCATCGGTCACGCTTTTCGGCAGGGCGGGTGGCCAGGGGCGCTGGTCGTCCAGCTCCAGGCCCACCAGCAGGGCACCGCTGCTGCCGCTTTCCAGCTGCCCGGCGGCAAACTGCGGCAAGGCTTGCGGGGCAGCATCCTGCACGCCCATGCGTTCGCTGCGCGGCATCAGTGCCTCGCGCAGTTGCGCGTAGCCGGGCAACCCCAGGTCCAGCGTCAGGCGTTCACGGCCCTGGCGCCAGCGCCACAGGCATAGCCCGGCCAGCAGCAGGCGGGGCAGCAGGCCGTATACCAGCACCACGCCGAGCAGCCAGCTGGCCCAGGCCTGGCGGGCCACGTCCAGGGCTGGCAGGCTGTCGCCGCTGGCGCGGATCATGGCTTCGTCGGGCACGGCGAAGCCCAGCAACGAGGGGAGGGCGCCCAGCGCTTGGGTCAGGTGAATGAACGGGTCGGCGGCGAGCAAGGTGGTTTCCCAGACAAAGCCATAGCGTCGGGTCGCCAGCAAGACCAGCAGCATGCCCAGCGCGGTGAGCATCGCCAGCAGCCACAGGCCGTGTACCAACAGGCCGAGCAGCCACCGGTTGAGGCGTTGACGTTGCAGCAGCACCAGCAGCGCTGGCGCCAGGTGCGCGGCCTTGGCATCGCGGGCAAAGCGTTCGCTTAGCCACAGCCACAAGCGGCCCAGCCCTGCGCCATGCTCGCCGCTCAGGGCAAAACCCATGCCCCAGCCAAGTAGCATCAGCAGGTTCAGCCCGAGTAGGCTGCCCAGCGCCCAGAACACATTCACCGGGCGCTGCCCGTCACCGAGGGCGGCCAGCCCCAGGCCCGCGCCGCTGAGCACGGCCATCAGCAACAAGGCCAGCAGCGCCAGGCGCGCGCCCTGCTTCCAATGGCGCAGGGCGCCGGTCATGTCATCGCGCTCGGCCAGGAACAGCGCACGTGTTTCGATGCGCGTGGCCAGGTCGCCACCTAGCTGGCGGGCGTAGCGGTTGGCTTCCTGGTCTTCCAGCGGGCCGGCATGTTCTTCGCGCAGGCGTACCGCTTCGGTGAGCCAGCGCTTGTCCAGTGGCGTGGGTGCAGTCACAAGGTCTTCCATTGCACAGGTCAAGGCAGAAGCATAACCCACACGCCCGGTGCTATCCTCGCTGGCATGAATACATCACTCCCCCTCAGCCTGATCGCGGCTTATGCCGAGAACCGCGTGATCGGCATCGACAACTCCATGCCCTGGCATTTGCCGGGGGACTTCAAGTACTTCAAGGCCACCACCCTGGGCAAGCCGATCATCATGGGGCGCAAGACCTGGGACTCGCTGGGGCGGCCGCTGCCTGGGCGGCTGAACATCGTGGTCAGCCGCCAGCCGGGGCTTGAACTGGCGGGTGCCGAAGTGTTCGCCTCGCTTGAGGAGGCGTTGGTGCGGGCCGAGCAGTGGGCGCGCGAGCAGGGCGTCGGTGAGCTGATGCTGATTGGGGGCGCGCAGCTGTATGGGCAGGCGCTGGAGAAGGGGCTGGTCAGCCGCATGTACCTGACGCGGGTTGAGTTGGCGCCAGAGGGGGATGCGTGGTTCCCGGCGTTTGATGAAGGGCAGTGGAGGCTGACTTCTAGCGAGGCACAGGCTGAGGAAGGTAAGCCGGTGTATCACTTCGAGGTTTGGGATAAGGGGTGAGATTGTTGGGGGCTGCTCTGCAGCCCTTTCGCGGGTGAACCCGCTCCTACAGCGGCCTGTGTCCAACCCCCGATGTGTATCCACCACCCTGTAGGAGCGGGTTTACCCGCGAATACGATAGCGGCGGCAACGGTGAACGGCGGGTGAAAATTGGCCAGCAGGCCTGGCCCTTTCGCGGGTAAACCCGCCCCTACGGGGGACCGCAGGGTGTTCAGATTTTGAGCAAGACACAAGCGGCCTTGTTGCGAAAGGGGCGCAACGCGCCCCCGGCAATCTATCAGGTGTGGCTCAGCTCGGCATGTTCATCACCGGCCAGCACTGCCTTGTCAGTCTCTTTCAACAGCTGGCTGGTGACAACGCCCGCCGTCATCGAACCGTTCACGTTCAACGCCGTACGGCCCATGTCGATCAGCGGCTCCACCGAAATCAGCAACGCCACCAGTTCCACCGGCAAGCCCATGGCTGGCAGCACGATCAGCGCGGCAAAGGTGGCACCGCCGCCCACGCCGGCAACCCCTGCAGAGCTCAGCGTGACGATGGCCACCAGGGTAGCGATCCACAGTGGGTCGAAGGTGTCGATGCCCACCGCTGGCGCGACCATCACCGCCAGCATGGCAGGATAGAGCCCGGCACAGCCGTTCTGGCCAATGGTGGTGCCGAACGATGCGCTGAAGCTGGCGATCGATTGCGGCACGCCCAGACGGCGGGTTTGTGCTTCGATGTTCAGCGGAATGCTGGCGGCGCTGGAGCGGCTGGTGAAGGCGAAGGTCAGCACCGGCCACACCTTGCGGAAGAAGCGCAGCGGGCTCACGCCGGTGGCGGCGAGGATGATGCCGTGCACCACGAACATCAACCCCAGGCCCAGGTACGACACCACCACGAAGCTGCCCAGCTTGAGGATGTCCTCTGTGTTGGAACTGGCCACTACTTTGGTCATCAACGCCAGCACGCCATAGGGGGTCAGCTTCATCACGACCCGCACCAGGCGCATTACCCAGGCCTGCAGGGTGTCGATGGCCGACAGGGCGCGCTCGCCTTTCTCGGCGTCGTCCTTGATCAACTGGAGCGCGGCCAGGCCGAGGAACACGGCAAAAATCACCACGCTGATGATCGAGGTCGGCTTGGCCCGCGCCAGGTCGCCTACCGGGTTGCTGGGGATGAACGACAGCAGCAGTTGCGGGATGTTGAGGTCGGCAACCTTGCCCGCGTAGTCACTGTGGATAACCTGCATGCGTGCGCTTTCCTGGGCGCCGGCCACCAGGCCCTCGGCGCTGAGGCCGAACAGGTTGGTCAACACAATGCCAATCAGGGCGGCAATGGCCGTGGTCAGCAGCAGGGTGCCGATGCTCAGCACGCTGATGCGGCCCAGCGAAGAGGCAGTGTGCAAACGTGCCACGGCACTGAGGATCGAGGCGAAGATCAGCGGCATGACGATCATCTGCAGCAGGCCGACATAGCCGTTGCCGACCAGATCGAGCCAGGCGATGGTTGCCTTGAGCACGGGGTGGCCAGCGCCATAGATCGTGTGCAGCACAAGGCCGAAGACCACGCCCAGCACCAGGCCAAGCAGTACCTTCTTGGCCAGGCTCCAGTCGGTGCGGCGGGTTTGTGCCAGGCCCAGCAACAGGGCCAGGAACGCCAGCAGGTTGAGTGACAGCGGCAGATTCATTGAAGCTCCAGCAGAAAAAAGCAGAAGTGGCATCGCCTCTGTGAGCGATTGCGAACGGAAATGCTAACAGCCTGAAAACAAACGAATTTATACCCAAATGGAATTTGCATAGTCGTTTATGGAATAACGGGATGTCGCAGATTGCAATGAACAAGGCGTTTGCGGCTGCCTGGAGGTCGTTATCGGGGGCTTGCAGTGGGGATTGTTGCACTAGCGTTTCTGGGTCATTTCAGGAGATTCGTACATGAAAGTCGCTGTGAAAGCCGCCGCCATTGGCCTGTCCCTGCTGTTCAGTATCGAAACCTTCGCCACGGAGCTCAAACACTGGCCCGCCGACGCGGCCAAACAGCTCGACAGCATGATCGCCGCCAATGCCAACAAGGGTAACTACGCGGTATTCGACATGGACAACACCAGTTACCGCTATGACCTGGAAGAAGCCTTGCTTCCGTTCATGGAAAACAAAGGCCTGCTAAGCCGCGACAAGCTCGACCCTTCGTTGAAGCTGATGCCGTTCAAGGACACTGCCGAGCACAAGGAAAGCCTGTTCAGTTATTACTACCGGCTGTGTGAAATCGATGACATGGTCTGCTACCCGTGGGTAGCCCAGGTGTTCTCCGGCTTTACCTTGCAGGCGCTGAAGGTGCAGGTGGATGAGCTGATGGCTTCGACCAAGCCGATCCCCAGCACCTATTACGAAGGCGACCAGGTCAAGGCCATCGAGGTTCAGCCGCCCAAGGTCTTCAAGGGCCAGGCCGAGCTGTACAACAAGCTGATGGAGAACGGCATCGAGGTCTATGTGATTTCGGCGGCCTCCGAGGAGCTGGTGCGCATGGTCGCCTCGGACCCCAAGTATGGTTATAACGTGAAGCCCCAGAACGTGATTGGCGTGAGCCTGCTGCTCAAGGACCGCGCCAGCGGACAGCTGACCACTGCGCGCAAGCAGATCAGCGCCGGGCACTACGATGCCAAGGCTAACGAGGGCCTGGAGCTGACCCCTTACCTGTGGACCCCAGCCACCTGGATGGCGGGCAAGCAGGCGGCGATCCTTACCTACATCGATGAGTGGAAGAAACCGGTGCTGGTGGGCGGCGACACGCCGACCAGCGATGGCTACATGCAGTTCCACGGGGTGGATGTAGGCAAAGGTGGTATCCACCTGTGGATAAACCGCAAGGCCAAGTACATGGACCAGCTCAACGGGATGATTGCCAAAAATGCAGCGGCGCAGGCCAAGGAAGGGTTGCCGGTGACGGCAGACAAGAACTGGGTGATCGTCACGCCGGAGCAGATCCAGTAACGGGAATATCAACCATCGCGGCCCACAATGAGGGTCTGGGCCGCTTTCTGGTCAATGTTCTGTGCCAACAGGGTCACTTGTTCAATGGCACTTTCACGAATCCTGGCGCCCTCAGGGCCGAGGGTTTGTTCGACCACTACACTGTGCGCCTGGTTAATCCCAACGAAGCGAAACCATGTGTCGATGAAGGTTTTTTCCAGGCCAAAAAACTGGTCGGGTGTCTGTGAGGTGGGCCCGTACCCCAAACCACGGGTGTAGATGGCAACCGCTCGACGCCCGCCAAGCATGCCGTTCAGCCCGTGTTCATCGAAGGTGAACAGCACGTCTTTGTGCGAAATTGCGTCGATCAGGTGCTTTAGCTTGTACGGAATGCCGAAATTCCACAACGGTACGCTGAACACCAAGGTATCCGCCCGGTGGAACCGTTGAGCGAGGGTCTTGATCCGATCCCATGCAGCTGCCTGTGCGGTTGACAGCGGGGCATCGCCAAGCCCTGCGTATTTCGCCGCGAGCAAGGCGCCATCTACTTCAGGCAGGTCGCATTCCCAAGGATTCAGGTGGTCGATTTCCACCGCTTTGCGCTCGGCCAATGCCGCCAGGAATGCGTCGGTAATCTGAGCGGAAACGGACCGCTCTCCTCTGGGTGAGGCGCAGACATACAAGATACGTTCAACCACGGGGCTTCTCCCAGGTAGTGTTGATGAGCCTTGCCTGACGCTTCACCGCCCAGGCGTTCGGCGCACAGTCTGATTCAGGGCGATTCATTATAGAAATGACGTATGCTCGCGAGATTGAGTGAGATAGGTGATGAATCTGTGTTCGATACTGTGCTTTTGCGGAGCTTGATTGCCGTTGCCGACACCGGTGGTTTCACCCGCGCTGCGCACAGGCTGCACCTTACGCAGTCGGCGATCAGCGCTCATATTCGGCGGCTTGAACGCGAAGCTGGACAAAAATTGCTGGAGCGTACGACCCGTTCGGTCAGCCTGACACCCGCAGGCGCTCGGTTGGCAGGCTATGCCCGCACCATCCTGGCGTTGCACGATGATGCCCGCGCAAGCCTTGGAGCAGGGCGGCGGGTGTCAGGCACGGTGTACGTGGGGTTGAGCGAGGAAATGGTGAAAGCCCCGATCATCGACTGCATGCGTCGTTTTTCGGTGGCACATCCCGATGCAGAGGTGTCCCTGACCGTCGGCCTGACTGGGGAGTTGCTCTCGCTCGTCCACTCGGGTGGGCTGGATATCGTATTGGGCAGCCGCTGCAGCGATGAAGAACGGGGCGAGGTGCTTTGGTCCGAACCATTGGTGTGGGCGAGAGGGCCGATTGCGCTGGGCAGCGATGAGGTCACCACGCCTGTGCCCTTGGCGGTATTTTCTGATCAATGCCCTTATCGGGCCGCAGCTATCGAGGCCTTGGTACGCGCCGGGCGGCAATGGCGCATCGTTTGCCAGAGCCCGAGTGTCGGGGGGCTGATGACCGCCGTAAGTGGGGGGCTTGGGGTAACGCCTGTCACGCGATCGTCTGCTCTGGCTGCCGGCCTTGTAGAAGTGTCGACGTTGCCAGCCTTGCCTCAAGCACAGTTCGTGCTGACGTCGGCGGCGACACCGAAGCGCTCGGCTGCCCTGCTGCTGGCGCAATTACGCCAATGTGTCGCGAAGGGAGAGCTTTGATCCGGCCTTTATCCACAGGCAAAAAAAACCGGCGTACGAGACGCCGGTTGTGCAAATGCCAGAAAAGCCCTTACAGCCCTTCGAGCATTGCCTTGTTACGCACTGCGCCTTTGTCGGCACTGGTGGCCAGCAGGGCATAGGCCTTGAGCGCGGTGGTCACCTTGCGTGGACGGACCTCGGCTGGCTTCCAGCCCTTCTTGTCCTGTTCGACACGGCGTTCCGCCAGCTCTTCATCGCTGACCAGCAGGTTGATCGAACGGTTAGGGATGTCGATCAGTACCTTGTCGCCGTCGCGCACCAGGCCGATGGCGCCGCCCGCCGCGGCCTCTGGCGAGGCGTGGCCGATCGACAGGCCCGAGGTACCGCCCGAGAAGCGACCGTCGGTGAGCAGGGCGCAGGCCTTGCCCAGGCCTTTGGACTTGAGGTACGAGGTCGGGTAGAGCATTTCTTGCATGCCCGGGCCGCCTTTCGGGCCTTCGTAGCGGATGATGACGATGTCGCCGGCTTTCACCTCGTCGGCGAGGATGCCGCGCACGGCGCTGTCCTGGCTTTCGAAGATCTTCGCGGTGCCCTCGAACACGTGGATCGATTCGTCCACACCGGCCGTTTTGACCACGCAGCCATCCAGTGCGATGTTGCCGTACAGCACGGCCAGGCCGCCCTCTTGCGAGTAGGCGTGTTCGAAGCTGCGGATGCAGCCGTTTTCACGGTCGTCGTCGAGGGTTTCCCAACGGGTCGACTGGCTGAATGCGGTCTGGGTCGGGATACCGGCCGGGCCGGCCTTGAAGAAGGTGTGCACCGCTTCGTCATCGGTCTGGGTGATGTCCCATTTGGCGATGGCTTCTTCCATGCTGCGGCTGTGCACGGTCGGCAGGTCGGTGTGCAGCAGGCCACCACGGGCCAGCGAACCGAGGATGCTGAAGATGCCGCCGGCGCGGTGGACGTCTTCCATGTGGTACTTCTGGATGTTTGGCGCCACTTTGCACAGCTGCGGCACTTTGCGTGACAGGCGGTCGATGTCGCGCAGGTCGAACGCCACTTCACCTTCCTGTGCTGCGGCCAGCAGGTGCAGGATGGTGTTGGTCGAGCCGCCCATGGCGATGTCCAGCATCATGGCGTTTTCGAACGCTTTGAAGTTGGCGATGCTGCGTGGCAGGACCGACTCGTCATTCTCGCCGTAGTAGCGCTTGCACAGCTCGACGATGGTGCGGCCGGCCGTGAGGAACAGCTGCTCGCGGTCGGAGTGGGTGGCCAGGGTCGAACCGTTGCCCGGCAGGGCCAGGCCCAGGGCTTCGGTCAGGCAGTTCATCGAGTTGGCGGTGAACATGCCGGAGCACGAACCGCAGGTCGGGCAGGCGCTGCGCTCGTATTCGGCGACTTTTTCGTCGGAGGCCGTGGAGTCGGCCGCGATGACCATGGCATCGACCAGGTCCAGGCCGTGGCTGGCCAGCTTGGTCTTGCCGGCTTCCATCGGGCCGCCGGAAACGAAGATCACCGGGATGTTCAGGCGCAGGGCGGCCATCAGCATGCCGGGGGTGATCTTGTCGCAGTTGGAGATGCAGACGATGGCGTCAGCGCAGTGCGCATTGACCATGTACTCCACCGCGTCGGCAATGATTTCGCGGCTTGGCAGCGAGTACAGCATGCCGTCGTGGCCCATGGCGATGCCGTCATCGACCGCGATGGTGTTGAATTCCTTGGCCACGCCACCGGCGCGTTCGATTTCGCGAGCCACCAGCTGGCCCAGGTCCTTCAGGTGCACATGGCCCGGTACGAACTGGGTGAACGAGTTGGCGATGGCGATGATCGGTTTCTTGAAGTCTTCGTCCTTCATCCCGGTGGCGCGCCAAAGGGCACGGGCGCCTGCCATGTTGCGGCCTTGGGTGGAAGTCTTGGAACGATAATCAGGCATGAAACACTCCTGGCGGCTTAATCAGGTCACAAATAGGGGAGTGAGCTTCTCTTGTCCTTTGCGCCGCAGGCCGGTTGCCACTGGCACGGATGGGGCCAAGACCGCGCGGGATCGCCGCGTGCTTGACCAGAGCTCATAAACCCGCCGGGGATGACTGGCGATGAATAGGCCGATTCTACACCGCTGGCGCGGTGAGGGAATGCAGATGTGGATGGTTGGCGGGGGGATTGCGGCAGGAAAGGGCCGCTGGGCGGCCCTTTTTGGCAGATATCAGCTGTTTGGCAGTAACCGGCAGGTGATGCTTTTGATGTAGCGGGTTTCGGCGATGGCCGGGTGTACCGGGTGATCCGGGCCCTGACCGCCTCGCTCGAGCAGCTGCATGTTGCGGTCCAGGTGGCGGGCGCTGGTCAGCAGGATGTTGTTCAGGTCGTCCTCGGGCAGGTGCATCGAGCACGAGGCGCTGACGAGGATGCCGTCTTTGTTCAACATGCGCATGGCCTGTTCGTTCAGGCGGCGGTAGGCCGCTTCGCCGTTTTTCAGGTCTTTTTTGCGCTTGATGAAGGCAGGTGGGTCGGCAATGATCACGTCGAAGCGTTCTTCGGCCGCCTTGAGTTCGCGCAGGGCTTCGAACACGTCGCCTTCGATGCAGGTCAGCTTCTCGCTGATGCCGTTCAGTGCAGCGTTACGCTCCACGCCGTCCAGGGCAAAGCCCGAGGCATCGACACAGAACACTTCGCTGGCGCCGAAGGCACCGGCCTGTACGCCCCAGCCACCGATATAGCTGAACAGGTCGAGTACACGCTTGCCCTTCACGTACGGTGCCAGGCGGGCGCGGTTCATGCGGTGGTCGTAGAACCAGCCCGTCTTCTGGCCTTCGCGCACCGGGGCTTCGAACTTGACGCCGTTCTCTTCCAGCGGCACCCAGTCCGGTACTTCGCCGTAGACGGTCTCGACATAGCGCTGCAGGCCTTCGGCGTCGCGCGCGGCCGAATCGTTCTTGAACAGGATGCCGCTGGGCTTGAGCACCTGCACCAGTGCGGCGATCACGTCATCCTTGTGCGCTTCCATGGTGGCCGAGGCCAACTGCACCACGAGGATATCGAAGAAACGGTCGACCACCAGGCCTGGGAGCAGGTCGGAGTCACCGTAGACCAGGCGGTAGCACGGCTGGTCGAACAGGCGCTCGCGCAGCGACAGGGCGACGTTCAGGCGGTGTACCAGCAGCGACTTGTCCAGCGGCAGCTTGATGTCGCGTGACAGCAGGCGGGCGCAGATCAGGTTGTTCGGGCTCAGTGCGACGATGCCCAGCGGCTTGCCGTTGGCTGCCTCGAGAATGGCCTGCTGACCCGCCTGGAAGCCTTGCAAAGGGGTCGCGCTGACATCGACTTCGTTGCTGTAGACCCACAGGTGGCCGGCGCGCAGGCGGCGGTCGGCATTGGCTTTGAGGCGAAGGCTGGGCAGGGACATGACGTCGCTCCGGGAAAAAGAGCGGGATTATAGCGTGTCTGCAGTGCTTTAGCTTTTACAGGTGTGGTGCCCGGGGGCGCTTAGAGGGTTAAAATCCCCCGTCCTAAACGAGTGTGTACGTATGTCCCAAGAACTCAGCGCCGAACAGATCCAGCAAGCCTTGCAAGGCATCACCATCCCGCCTCAACCGCAGATCATGGTCGATCTGCAGTTCGAGCAGTACATGCCTGACCCAGACCTGGAAACCATCGCCAAGCTGATTTCCCAGGACCCGGGCCTCTCTGGCGCCTTGCTCAAGCTGGTCAACTCTCCGCACTTCGGGTTGTCCAACAAGATCGGTTCGATCCAGCGTGCGGTGAACCTGCTGGGGAGCCGTTCGATCATCAACCTGATCAACGCCCAGTCGATCAAGGGCGAGATGAGTGACGAGACCATCGTTACCCTCAACCGCTTCTGGGATACCGCCCAGGACGTCGCGATGACCTGCCTGACGCTGGCCAAGCGTACCGGCATACAGGCGGCGGACGAGGCCTATACCCTTGGCCTCTTCCATGACTGTGGCGTGCCGTTGATGCTCAAGCGCTTCCCCAATTACATGGACGTGCTGGAAGAGGCATACGCCAAGGCCGACGAAGAAACACGCGTGGTCGATACCGAAAACCGCACGTTCAACACCAACCATTCAGTGGTCGGCTACTTCACAGCCAAATCCTGGCGCTTGCCCGAGCACCTCAGTGCGGCCATCGCCAACCACCACAATGCCTTGGCCGTGTTCCGCGACGATACCTCGCGCAATACCCAGAGCCAGCTGAAAAACCTGCTGGCGGTGCTGAAGATGGCCGAGCATATCTGCGCGTCCTACCGTGTGCTGGGCAACCAGGCGGTGGACCACGAATGGAATGTGGTCGGCCCGTTGGTGCTCGATTACATTGGTTTGTCGGAATACGATTTCGAAAACCTCAAGCAGAACATTCGCGAGTTGGGCGGACACTGACACATGCCGGAATTGCCAGAAGTAGAAACCACCCGGCGCGGTATTGCGCCACACCTGGAAGGCCAGCGCGTCAGCCGTGTGGTGGTACGCGACCGGCGTCTGCGCTGGCCGATTCCGGAAGACCTCGATGTGCGCCTGTCAGGGCAGCGCATCGTCAGCGTGGAGCGACGTGCCAAGTACCTGTTGATCAATGCCGAAGTGGGTACGCTGATCAGCCACTTGGGCATGTCGGGCAACCTGCGGCTGGTCGAGCTGGGCTTGCCGGCGGCCAAGCATGAGCATGTCGACATCGAGCTGGAGTCCGGGCTGATGCTGCGCTACACCGACCCGCGCCGCTTTGGTGCCATGCTGTGGAGCCTGGACCCTCTGAACCATGAGCTACTGCTGCGCCTGGGGCCTGAGCCGCTGACCGACCTGTTCGATGGTGAACGGCTGTTCCAGCTGTCCCGCGGGCGGTCGATGGCGGTCAAGCCGTTCATCATGGACAACGCGGTGGTGGTAGGGGTGGGCAACATCTACGCCACCGAGGCGTTGTTTGCCGCCGGTATCGACCCACGCCGGGAGGCGGGCGGGATTTCCCGGGCGCGCTACCTGAAGCTGGCGACCGAGATCAAACGGGTGCTGGCGGCGGCCATCGAGCAGGGCGGTACCACCCTGCGCGACTTTATCGGTGGCGACGGGCAGCCGGGGTACTTCCAGCAGGAACTGTTTGTGTACGGGCGTGGCGGGCAGCCGTGCAAGGTATGCGGCACTGAGTTGCGCGAAGTGAAGCTGGGGCAGAGGGCGAGCGTGTACTGCCCGCGCTGCCAACGATGAAGCGTTCGCTGCGAACCTGTTGAAGCGAAACCTGAACTGTGGGAGCGGGCATGCCCGCTCTCACAGGGACCGTGCAGGGAAGGGCAGTGATCAGCCCTTGCCAGTGATCCGGCGATACTTGGCCATCAGCTGTTCTTCGGTTTCCGGGTGCGCTTCATCCAGCGGGATGCAGTCGACCGGGCAGACCTGCTGGCACTGCGGCTCGTCGTAATGGCCTACGCACTGGGTGCACAGGTTAGGGTCGATCACGTAGATCTCTTCGCCTTGGGAGATAGCCTCGTTCGGGCACTCGGGTTCGCAGACGTCGCAATTGATGCAATCGTCGGTGATGATCAGGGACATGGGGACTCCGGCCGGGGCTCACAGCCCGGGCATGTTCAACGCAATGGGCACAATTGTGCCGCATTCGCGCCCGCAGTGCACGCGGGCGCGACAATCAGGCGTCAGGCTTACTTCTTGAAGCGTTCAGTCAGTGCCTCGGCCACCACCGGGTGGACGAACTTGCTGATATCACCGCCCAGCGCAGCAATCTCCCGGACCAGGGTCGAGGAAATGAACGAATAGCGCTCCGACGGCGTCAGGAACAGGCTCTCGACATCGGGTGCCAGTTGCCGGTTCATGTTCGCCAGTTGGAACTCGTACTCGAAGTCGGACACCGCACGCAGGCCACGCAGGAAGACGTTGGCGCCCTGTTCCTTGGCGAAATGCGCCAACAGGGAAGAGAAGCCGATGACTTCGACATTGGGCAGGTGCTTGGTGACCTCACGGGCGAGCTCAACCCGTTGTTCCAGTGGGAACAAGGGGTTTTTCTTGGGGCTGGCCGCCACCGCGATGATCACGTGGTCGAATAGCCGCGAAGCGCGCTCGACCAGATCGCCATGGCCTTTGGTAATGGGGTCGAAAGTACCCGGGTACAACACTCGGTTCATCGCGTCATCCTGGCTGGAGTGCGTTGGGGAGTCGGATGGTAGCGCAGCGACGGCGCCCCGGCCAAGTCATGCGGCCGACTGATGGCACTATAGACAGGGGCCATGTTCGTTGTCATGCGCTGTGTGCCAGGCGGCTGACCAGTGCTTCGCTGAGCCTGGCGCTGATGGCATACACCGACAATTGCGGGTTGGCGCCGATGCTGGTGGGGAACAGCGAGCCGTCGTGAATCGACAGGTTTTCCAGCTGGTGATGGCGCCCCAGGCTGTCGCACACCGCCTGACGCGGATCTTCGCCGAGGGCGCAGCCGCCCATCACATGGGCACTGCCCAAGCGCGTGCGGAAGGGCTCCAGGCGCAGTTTGTCGATCATGGTCAGGGCCTGTTCCAGGCGAGAGGCGGCGCTGGCGTCGCTGTGCACCGGGGTTACCTGGGTGGCGCCAGCGGCGAACTGTATGTGCGCCATGCTGCGGTAGGCGCGCCGCAGGCCATCCCGCAGGTAGTCGGTGACCGGGTAATCGAGCACGGGTGAACCATCGCCGCGCAGTTCCACGGCCCCGCCCTGGCTTTCGGGGTGAAAACCATCGCGTAGCAGCGCCAGCATCACATGGGTATGTGGCAGCTCGGCCATGCGCTCGGCACTCTCGTGGCCGTACCCGCCCAGCAGGGTGCTGGCCAGGGCCGGATGCAGCGGCGGTACTTCCAGCTTGTAGCCAACCGGGCCGTCTACGCCGCCTTGCCACTGAAAGTGATCGCTGTAGATCGATTGCGGGGCACCATGGTAGGGGTCGATACGCTCGCTGAAGCGTGCCGCACTGAAGTTGACCAGGTGCAGGAAGGTTCGCTTGCCCAGGCGACCATGCGGGTCGGGCGCGGTAGAGCGCAGCAGCAGGGCCGGGCTGTTGATACCGCCACCGGCCAGGAGGTAATGACGTGCCCGCACGCCGACCTGCCGGCCAGTAGGGTGTATGCCCTGGGCGTCCAGGGCCTGGCATGTCAGGCTCTGAATGCGTTCGCCGTTGTGGGTGAAGCGCTCGGCCCGCGCCAGGTACAGCAGTTCGCCGCCTTGCTCGAGGGTGGCAGGTATACGGGTCACCAGCATCGATTGTTTGGCATTCACCGGGCAGCCCATGCCGCAGTAGCCCAGGTTCCAGCAGCCGCGCACATTGCGCGGGATCACCCCCCAGCGGTAACCCAGCTGTTCGCAGCCCCGGCGCAGCACCTCGTTGTTGGCATTCGGCGGCAAGGCCCAAGGGCTGATGCCCAGTTCCTGCTCCATGCGCTCGAACCAGGGGCGCAGTTCATCCTCGCCCAAACCGTTCACGCCATGGACCGACGCCCAGTGCGCCAGGGTTTGCGGCGGGGTACGAAAGCTTGAGGTCCAGTTCACCAGCGTGGTGCCACCCACGGCGCGGCCCTGCAGGATGGTAATGGCGCCATCCTTGCTCATGCGTCCCAGGCCTTCCTGGTACAGGCTTGCGTAGGCTTCACTCTCCAGCAGGTGGAAATCGCCACTGGTTTTCAGGGGGCCTTCTTCGATCAGCAGTACCTTGAAACCGGCAGCGCTGAGCATCTGCGCGCTGGTGGCGCCGCCGGCACCGCTGCCGATCACGGCAATGTCGGCCTCCAGAAACAGGTCGTGCTCCAGGCGCGAGGCGTCGTGGGTGATCCAGCCGCGTTCGAGGCCTTGGCGAAACGGGTCGGGGACAGGCATTGGCGATGCTCTTGTTGTTTTCAGATTTTCGGTGGGCCCGGGTAACCGCAGTCTGCCCAGGATTCGGGGCGTTCGTACCAGGCCATTTGCAGCAGTTGCAGCAACGAGGCGTGCCCCATGCGTAGCAGGTTCAGCGAGCTGTCCTGCCAACGCTGCAGGAACGCCGTGACCTGCGTGGCGCAAGCTTGGCCCCAACTGCCCCAGACGCCGGTCAGCGGGCCGCGAGTCAGCGGCAGGCTGAGCACGTCGAATAATTGCCGGGTGAGCTTGAGCATTTCCGGCGACAACGCCGCCAGCTTGTTGTCGAGGCTGCGCAACACCGGCGCATCGGTGGCCTGTGTACCGGCCAGGACCACCGGGATCAGCGCACGCAGCAGGGGCAGGTCGTCGTCACGGAGTACCTGATAGCCGGTCGCGGCGGTTTGCACGCTGCACCCCACCAGGCTGGCACCCGCCAGAAAAGCACTGGCGCCGAGGCTGAAACGCAGCAGGTTGCGGCGGTGCATGGTGCGATCCTCAGCGGATGAACAGTTTGTAGACCAAGCGCTGCAAGGCTTTGCCATAAGGTGGGTAAATCAGCCGTGCGGCGTTGAAGCGTTGTTTGGCAAGTACTGCCTTGGCCTTGCTGAAGGTGAGGAAGCCGTCATGACCATGGTAGTGGCCCATGCCTGAAGGGCCGATGCCGCCGAAGGGTAGATCGTCCTGGGCAACATGCAGCAAGGTGTCGTTCAGGCACACACCGCCGGAGTGGGTGTGACGCAGCACATGCTCCTGGGTGTGGCGGTCATAGCCAAAGAAGTACAGCGCCAGTGGGCGTGGGCGCTGGTTGATGTAGGCCAAGGCCTGGTCGAGGCCGTCATAAGGCACTAACGGCAATAGCGGGCCGAAGATTTCGTCCTGCATCACCTGCATGCTGTCGTTCACATCCAGCAGCAAGTGTGGTGGCAGGCGCCGCCCCTGAGGGGCTTCGCCTGGGTACAAGTCGAGTACTTGCGCGCCTTTGGCGCGGGCATCGTCCAGCAGGTGCTGCAAGCGCTGCAACTGGCGCGGGTTGATGATGGCGGTGTAGTCGGGGTTGTCGGCAATACGCGGGTACAGTCGGTGCACGGCGCGCTGGTAGGCGTCGCTGAAGGCGGGCAGCCGTTCGCGCGGCACCAGTACGTAGTCGGGAGCGACACAGGTTTGGCCGGCGTTGAGGGTCTTGCCGAAGGCGATGCGCTCGGCGGCGCTGTCCAGCGGCACATCCTCAGAAACAATAGCGGGGGATTTGCCACCCAGCTCCAGGGTGACCGGGGTCAGGTTGTGTGCGGCAGCCTGCATCACCTGGCGGCCCACGCTGGTGGCACCGGTGAACAGCAGGTGATCGAACGGCAGGCGGGCGAAGGCCTGGCCCACCTCGACCTCACCGAGCACAACGCTGACCAGGTCTGTGGGGAACACACGCTCGAGCAGTTGCTGTAGGGCCAGGCCAGTCGCGGGCGTGGCCTCGCTAAGCTTGAGCATGACCCGGTTGCCGGCGGCCAGGGCGCAGGTCAACGGGCCGATGGCGAGGAACAGCGGGTAGTTCCACGGCACGATGATGCCGACCACGCCCAAGGGTTGATAGCGCACCTGTGCGCTGGCCGGCTGGAACGCCAGGCCGACGCGGCGTCGGCGGGTGCGCATCCAGCTTTGCAAGTGCTTTTCGGCGTGGCGCAGGCCCTGCACCGACGGTAGCAGTTCGGCCAGCAAGGTCTCATCGGCGCTGCGCCCGGCAAAATCCTGGCTGATGGCTTCGATCAGTTCTGCCTGGCTGCTCAGCAAGGCTTCACGCAGGCTTTTCAGCCACTGCCGCCGCTGCGCCGCTGGTGGCAGCGGGTTACCGGCAAAGGCCTGGCGCTGGGCCGCGAACGTCGTTGCGAGGTCGAGGTCGAATTGCAGAGGGGGCAAGGCGCTGGGCGAGTTCATGGTGGTGTCGAGTCCGGGCCGGGGTGCCTAGAGCCTATACTCTAATTTGTACCATGGTGCGAATTTTTCCATGCCGCTCAACGGTGCATTCCATCTGTAATACGCCGTAAGATAAACCTTTGATGAAAGCCCGCAGACTGGGAGCTGAGCATGGCCCCGCGCATGAAGACCCGAGAGCGCATCGTGCAGAACAGCCTGGAGCTGTTCAACCAGCAGGGCGAACGCAGCGTCAGTACCAACCACATTGCCGCGCACATGGAAATCTCGCCCGGCAACCTGTATTACCACTTCCCCAACAAGCAGGCGATCATTGCCCTGTTGTTCAGCCAGTACGAAGCGCTGGTGGACAGCTTTCTGCGCCCGCCGCAGGGCCGCGCGGCAACCGTGGAAGACAAACGCTTCTACCTCAAGGCCTTGTTGGCGGCGATGTGGAACTACCGCTTCCTGCACCGTGACCTGGAGCATCTGCTGGACAGCGACGCCGAACTGGCCGCCCGTTACCGGCGTTTTTCCGAACGCTGCCTGCGCCAGGGCCAGGCGATCTACCGCGGCTTTGTCGAGGCTGGGATCCTGGCCATGGTGCCGGCGCAGATCGAATCGCTGACCATCAATGCCTGGATCGTGCTGACATCATGGGTACGTTTTCTCAGCACCACGCGTGAACATTCCGCGCACTTGGGTGAAGAAGCCTTCAAGCGCGGCGTCTATCAGGTGTTGGTGCTGGAGCTCGGTTTCGTCACCGACAATGCCCGTCCTGCCGTGGACGCGCTGTGTCAGGAATTCCATGTACCGTTCAACCAGGCCCTGGAGCACTAGCCCAGGGCCCTAGTGCCATCGATCAGGAGATTGTCATGCCCCTTGCGCAATTGATCACCCCGCAGCAGTTGGCCGAGCGTCTGGGCTCGCCCAAGTTGGTGATCCTCGACTGCCGCTTTGCCCTCGAGGATGTGGACTATGGCCAGCGCAGCTATGCCCAGGGGCATATTGAGGGGGCGCATTTTGCCGACCTGGACCGGGATCTCAGCGGACCGGTGAGCAAGGGGCGCACCGGGCGCCACCCGCTGCCCGATGCCCAGCGGCTGGTCGAGCGCCTGCGAGAGTGGGGCCTGAACAACGACAGCGAGGTGGTGCTGTACGACGACGGCCCCGGCGCCTTTGCCGCCCGCGCCTGGTGGCTGCTGGTCTGGCTGGGCAAGCGCAGCGGTGTGGCGATTCTCGACGGTGGCCTGAAGGCCTGGCACGCGGCGCACCTGCCGTTGAGCCTGGACCCGCCGCCCAAACGTGAGGGCACTTTCAGTGGTGAACCTGACGCGAAGCTGCTGATCGATGCCGACCATCTGGGCAAGCGCCTTGGTAGTGCAGACCTGACCTTGATCGATGCGCGTGCCTTGCCGCGTTTTCGCGGTGAAGTGGAGCCGATCGACCCGGTGGCAGGGCATATTCCCGGGGCCCAGTGCGCGGCGTTTACCGACAACCTGGGGGCTGACGGGCGTTTTTTGCCGGCGGATCAGCTAAAGCAGCGTTTTGCCGAAAAGCTGGGTGGACGGGCGCCGGAGCAGTTGGTGTCTTATTGCGGGTCTGGGGTAACTGCTTGCCATAACCTGTTTGCAATGGCCCTGGCGGGGTACCCGCTGGGCAAGCTGTATGCGGGGTCGTGGAGCGAGTGGATCAACAACCCGCAGCATGCTGTGGCCACCGGCGAGTAAGCAGATCGGGTTAAATCTCTGTGGGAGCGCGCAGCCTTTACGCATTCGAGCGCTAGCTGCCGTCCACCAGCCACTGCGGAATCCGTCGTTCCAGGTAGTACCCCGGATTTCGCAGGCTGCCATCGACAAAGCCCACATGCCCACCGCGGTCATGCAGTTCGAAGCGGGTTTGTGGTGACAGTTCACGGGCCGTCGGCAGGCTGTGGCTGGACACGAAGGGGTCATCGCTGGAATGGATGATCAGCGTTGGCGTGCGGTTCTGGCCAAGGAAGAAGTGGCTGGATGAGCGACGATAGTAGTCGTGCGCATCGCGAAAGCCATTGAGCGGTGCAGTGACTTTACCGTCGAAGTCCCAGAATGTGCGCAAGTTGGTGAGTTGGCCCAGGCGCTCCAGTGTCGCCAGCTGTTCATGCTGGCCCTGGTCGTGGAAGTGCCGCTGCTTGAGCTGAACATACGCCAGCATCTCGCGCATGAAATGCGCCTGATACACCTTGGAGAACCCTTGGCCGATACGGTCGGCACAGTGGTCCAGGCGAAAGGGCACCGAAACTGCAGCCGCTGCTTCCAGTTGGCTGGCGACGCCGCTCTCACCCAAGTATTTCAACAATACATTGCCACCCAGCGAATAACCCACTGCATACAGCGGCGCCAGCGGGCGCTGGGCGCGAAGATGGCTGACAATTTCCGCCAGGTCTTCGCTGGCGCCGGAATGGTAGCTGCGCGGCAACAGGTTGGGCTCGCCTGAACAACCCCGCCAGTTCACTGCCACGCTGGCCCAGCCGCGACCTTGCAGCGCTTGCTGCAAGCCTTTCACGTAGGGCGAGTGAGACGAGCCGGTCAGCCCATGCAGCACCAGTACCAGTGGCGCATGGGGTTGGTGCGGGCCATGCCAGTCCAGGTCGATGAAGTCGCCGTCAGCCAGCCACAGTCGTTCGCGGTCACGCTGCAGCTCAGGCAGCTTGCGCCAGAGTGGCCCCCACAAGGTCTGCAGGTGGGGATTGGACAGGCCGATGGCCGGACGGAATGTGGCGTTGGGGCTGGGCATGCTGGGTGGCTCATGATGTGCCTTGCTAGCTTGCCACGAAACAGCGCCGCAGTACCTGCGCCATTGGTGGGAGTGAAGGTGCAGCTCCAAGCATGGCACAGGTGGGGTGTGGCAACCCATTACACCCCACCCGGCGGGTAATCAGCCCCGCTGCCAGAGTGCGTAGTGCACCTGGCCGGTCTTCTTCTCGCGGTGCAGGCGCCAGTTGCCTGGCAGTTGCAAGGTCGAGGGTGCCGCTTCGCTTTCGGTGTAGACCCAAGCCTGCTCGCTCAACCACTGATGCTGCTCCAGCATGTTGCAGGTGTTGGCCAGCAGGTCCTGGTGGAACGGCGGGTCGAGGAACACGACATCGAACTGCTGCTTGGCCGGGCCTTGCAGGTAGCGCAGGGCGTCGGTTTGCAGAATTTGCCCGCGGGGACAGCGCAGGATTTCGAGGTTGTTCTTCAGGTTGGCGATGGCCGCAGGGTTGCTGTCCAGCGCCACGGCATCCTCGGCCCCACGGGACAGGGCTTCGAGCACCAAGGCACCGCTGCCGGTGAAGGCGTCCAACACGCGGGCGCCCTCGATGTAGGGTGCCAGCCAGTTGAATACGGTTTCCCGTACGCGGTCAGGCGTTGGCCGCAGGCCTTCGCCTTCCGGCACCGCCAGGCGGCGGCTGCGCCACTCGCCGGCGATGATGCGCAGGTGGCCCTGGCCCTTGCTTTGGCCCGCTTGCGGGCGGGCGGGAGGGGTGGATCTTGGCATTAGTGCTCCGGTACCCCGAGCGGTTGCTCGGAGGGCTTGTCAGTGGGTGCTGGCAGCGGTTTTTGTGGCACTTTCGGGCCAACGGTGACGATCACCAGTTTATCGGCTGACAGGTGTTTGTTCATGGCTGCCTTGACCTGTTCGACGGTAAGGGCCTGGGACTGTTGCATGAAGTCCTCTAGCCAGGTCAGTGGCAAGTTGTAGAAGCCGATCGCGCCCAATTGGCCGACGATGCTGGCATTGCTGGCATTGGACAGCGGGAAGCTGCCGGCCAGCTCGCGCTTGGCATCGTCCAGTTCCTGTTGGGTAGGGCCCGTCTTCAGGTAGTCGGCGAGAATGCCTTGCACCAGCTTGAGCGTACCTTCGCTGAGCTCGGCACGGGTTTGCAGGTTGATCATGAACGGACCGCGTACCTGCATCGGGCTGAATACCGAGTAAACGCCGTAGGTCAGGCCACGCTTCTCTCGCACCTCGCTCATCAGCCGGGTACCGAAGGCGCCACCACCAAGGATCTGGTTGCCCAGCGACAGGGCTGGCCAGTCCGGGTCCTGGCGGTCGATCCCCAGTTCGGCCAGCATCAGGTGGGTCTGCTTGGACGGGAAGTCGATGTGGGTCAGGCCGGCCTTGGCGTCTGTGGGTTGGGCCGGTGCGGCCAGCGCAGGGCCCTTGGGCAGGCCAGCCGACACCTGGGCGGCGATGGCTTCGGCCTCTGCACGGCTGAGGTCGCCGACCAGGGCGATTACCGCATTGCCGCCGGTATAGGCCTTGGCGTGGAACGCGCGCAGCTGGGCAAGGCTTATGCCCGTGATGCTCTCTGCGGTGCCGTCGCTTGGGTGGGCGTAGGGGTGGTCGCCATAGAGCTTGCCGAAAAGGGCCTTGCCGGCGATCTTGCCGGGGTTTTGCTTCTCATATTCGAAGCCAGCCAGCATCTGGTTCTTGATGCGTTTGAGGGCATCCTCGGGGAATGTTGGCTTGCCCGCCACCTCTGTAAACAGTTTGAGGGCCGGTTCGCGCTTGTCCTTGGTACTGAGGCTGCGCAGCGATGCGACGGCCATGTCGCGGTAGGAACCGTTGCCAAAGTCTGCGCCCAGGCCTTCGAAGCCCTCGGCGATGGCGGTGACGTCCTTGCCGGCCACGCCCTCGTTGAGCATGGCGTTGGTCAGAGCGGCCAGGCCTGGCGTGCCGCCGTCCTGGCTGCTGCCGGCAGCGAAGGTGACGCGCAGGTCGAACATGGGCAGTTCGCGGGCCTCGACGAACAGCACCCGGGCACCTTCGGCGGTGTTCCAGTGCTGGATGTTCAGCTGACGCCGGCTGGGTGCCTTGCCATTCAGTTCGGCCAGCGACTGCAAGGTGTTGGCCGGGCGGGCTGCGCTGCTGTCGGCCTTGGCAGCGTTATCGGCCATGGCCGGAGCGGCCAGCACTGCCGCCAGCGCCAGGGCACGAATGCCCGTGGCCAGCAGGGTTGGGCGTGGTGCGCGGCGATCACTCATGGGCGGACTCCTCGGGCAGTACATGGGCAACGCTCAGGCGTTCGCGGGTGAAGTAGGTGCGCGCGGCGTTCTGGATGTCCTGCGGGGTGACGCGCTTGAGCTCGTCCAGTTCGCTGTCGATCAGCTTCCAGGACAGGCCGACGGTTTCCAGCTGGCCGATGGTGGTGGCCTGGCTGCTGATGGAGTCGCGGTCGTAGACCAGGCCGGCGATGACCTGGGCGCGTACGCGTTCCAGCTCTTCGGCGCTGGGCGGCGTGCTCTTGAGTTCTTCAAGCAGCTGCCAGATGCCTTTCTCGACGTCGGCGAGGGTTTTCTGCTTCTGCACATTCGGCGTCGCCGAGATCAGAAACAGGCTGTCGCCGCGGGTGAAGGCGTTGTAGCTGGACGACGCGCCGGCCACCAGTTCCTGGCCACGCTCCAGGCGGGCCGGCATGCGGGCGCTGTAGCCGCCGTCGAGCAGTGCCGAGATCAGGCGCAGGGCATGTACCGTCCGAGGGTCCTTGGCGGTGGGCAGACCGGGCACGTTGAAGCCGTAGATCAGGCTTGGCAGCTGGGTTCGCACGTGCAGGGTCAACTGGCGCCAACCAGGTTCGGCCAGCTCCAGAGGCAGCTTGGCTGGCGGTACGGCGCGTTTGGGAATATTGCCGAAATACTTCTGCGCCAGGCCCTTGACCTCGTCGGCGGTGACATCACCGACCACCACCAGGGTGGCGTTGTTGGGGGCGTACCAGGACTCGTACCAGTGGCGCAGTTCCTCAACTTTCATGCGCTCCAGGTCGGCCATCCAGCCAATGGTCGGCGTGTGGTAGCCGCTGGCGGGGTAGGCCATGGCGCGGAACAGCTCGAATGCCTTGGCATTGGGCTGGTCGTCGGTGCGCAGACGGCGTTCTTCCTTGATGACCTCGATTTCGCGGCTGAACTCGTCGGCAGGCAGGCGCAGGCTGGCAAGGCGGTCCGCCTCCAGTTCCAGGGCTACCGGCAGGCGGTCGCGGGCCAGCACTTGGTAATAGGCGGTGTAGTCGTCGCTGGTGAAGGCGTTTTCATCGGCGCCGAGGTCACGCAGAATGCGCGAGGCCTCGCCGGGGCCGACCTTGGCGCTGCCCTTGAACATCATGTGTTCCAGCGCATGGGACAAGCCGGTCTGGCCCGGGGTCTCGTAGCTGGAGCCGACCTTGTACCAAATCTGCGAGACCACCACCGGGGCGCGATGGTCTTCGCGGACCACGACCTTCAGGCCATTGTCGAGGATGAATTCGTGGGTGGGTTGCACATCGGCGGCAAAGGCCGCGAGCGGCAGGCAGAGCGTGCCGAGCAACAGGCCAGCGGCGCGGCGGGCTAGAGCGTTCATACGGTGTTTAACCTGTTCGGCGGCCCGCTGGGTTTAGCGTCGGCGGGCCAGGAGGTGCTAGGATACTGATCCGGTTGCCTGGCGACCATGCCTGTCGCCGTTCTGGCCCACAGGACACTAAGTCAAAACGTTGCGCATGAACCAGCCGGCTTCAAGATAGTCTGTTCTGCGTAGAGAGAATTCCCGATTGGCCATAGCTGGCCTATCGCTACCCTGAGATAGCCGTCTTCCATGTTTGGTTCCAACGACGACAAAAAAGCGCCGGCCGAGGCTGGTGAGAAGAAAGGCCTGTTCAGCTGGTTTCGCAAGAAGCCGCAGCCACCTGCGGGAGCGGGCGTGCCCGCGCATGAACCCCCCGCTGTCGAGCAGTCTGCAGCCGCTCCGGTCGAGGGATCTGCCGCCGAAGCGCCACAGGCCCCCGAACCCGTTCAGGCCCCTGCTGCCCCACAGCTGGCTGAGCCGCAGCCGGTCGCCGCACCGGCCCGGCCCCCGGTAGTCGAGGCCCCCGTCCCTGAGCCGGTTGCGTCGCAGCCGTTGCAGGCGCCTGAGCCAGAGCCGGTCGCATCCCAGCCGCTGGTGGCACCTGCACCTCAGCCGGTTGCGTCCATGCCCTTGCAGGCGGCCCCTGTCGAGTCTGCCCCTGTCGAGGCCGCAGCGCCGGTCAGCAACCTGGTGCTGCCGGTTGCCGAAGAGCCCGTGGCCCTGGTGCCGGACCTGGAGCCGAAGGCACCGCCCGCAATCCCGGAACGCGCGGCACCCGCCCCTGTTGCTGCACCCGTCGAACAGGCCAAGCCCGGCTTCTTCGCGCGCCTCAAGCAAGGCCTGTCCAAGACCAGTGCCAGCATCGGCGAGGGCATGGCCAGCCTGTTCCTCGGCAAGAAGGTCATCGACGACGACCTGCTCGACGAAATCGAGACGCGCCTGCTGACTGCCGACGTGGGTGTGGAGGCTACCTCGGCCATTGTCCAGAATCTGACCCAGAAGGTCGCGCGCAAGCAGTTGGCCGATGCCGATGCCCTGTACAAATCGTTGCAGGAAGAACTGGCTGCGCTGCTGCGCCCGGTCGAGCAGCCACTGAACGTACAGGCCCAGAACAAACCCTATGTGATCCTTGTGGTTGGCGTGAACGGCGCCGGCAAGACCACCACCATTGGCAAGCTGGCGAAAAAGCTGCAACTGGAAGGCAAGAAGGTCATGCTGGCTGCCGGTGATACCTTCCGCGCCGCCGCGGTCGAGCAGTTGCAGGTGTGGGGCGAGCGTAACCAGATTCCGGTGATCGCCCAGCACACGGGGGCCGACTCTGCTTCGGTCATCTTCGATGCCGTGCAGGCCGCCAAGGCCCGTGGCGTCGACGTGCTGATCGCCGACACTGCCGGCCGCCTGCACACCAAAGACAACCTGATGGAAGAGCTGAAGAAGGTCCGCCGGGTCATCGGCAAGCTCGACGTTGAGGCGCCGCACGAGGTGCTGCTGGTGCTTGACGCCGGCACCGGCCAGAACGCCATCAGTCAGGCCAAGTACTTCAACCAGAGCGTCGAGCTGACCGGCCTGGCCCTGACCAAGCTGGACGGCACTGCCAAGGGCGGGGTGATCTTCGCCCTGGCCAAGCAGTTCAACATCCCGATCCGTTTCATCGGCGTCGGTGAAGGCATCGACGACCTGCGTACCTTCGAAGCCGAGCCGTTCGTCAAGGCTCTGTTCGCCGAGCGAGATTGACCATGATCCGATTCGAGCAGGTTGCCAAGCGCTATCCCAACGGTCATGTGGGGTTGCATGAGCTGAGTTTCCGGGCGCGCCGGGGCGAATTCCTGTTCGTCACCGGCCACTCGGGCGCAGGCAAGAGCACCCTGCTGCGCCTGTTGCTGGCCATGGAGCGCCCGACCAGCGGCAAGCTGATGCTGGCAGGGCAGGACCTAGGCCAGATCAGCAATGCGCAAATCCCGTTCCTGCGCCGGCAAATCGGCGTGGTGTTCCAGAACCACCAGTTGTTGTTCGACCGCACCGTGTTCAACAACATTGCCTTGCCGTTGCAGATTCTCGGCCTGTCCAAGGTCGAGATCGCCAAGCGCGTGGACTCGGCGCTGGAGCGCGTGTCGCTGTCCGACAAGGGCGAGCTGTTCCCGGCCGACCTTTCCACCGGGCAGCAGCAGCGGGTGGGTATCGCCCGCGCCATCGTTCACCAGCCGGCTCTGCTGCTGGCCGACGAACCCACCGGTAACCTCGACCCGCGCCTGGCTGCAGAGATCATGGGCGTGTTCGAGGACATCAACCGCCTGGGCACGACGGTATTGATCGCCAGCCACGACCTGGCACTGATCGCGCGCATGCGCCACCGCATGCTGACCTTGCAACGCGGCCGCTTGATCGGCGATGGGGAGGCCGGGCAATGAACACTACACGCACGCCGAAGGTTTCCGAGCGGGTCGCACCGAAACCGGCCGATCCGCAACCTGCGAAGAAAAAGCGCGGTGAAGACGATGATGGCCCGGACTTCCGCACCCTGCTGCATGCCTGGCTGGAAAGCCACCGTGCCAGCTTGGCCGACAGCCTGCGCCGCCTGGGCAAGCAGCCGATCGGCAGCTTCTTCACTTGCCTGGTCATGGCCGTGGCGCTGAGCATGCCGATGGGCCTGTCCTTGTTGCTGAAGAACGTCGAGCAGCTGGGCGGTTCGTGGCAGCGCGCTGCGCAGATTTCGCTGTACCTCAAGCTTGATGCCGGCAGCCGCGATGGCGAAGCGCTGCGCGACGAGATCAAGGGCATGCCTGGCGTGGCGGACGCCCAGTATGTCAGCCGCGAGCAGGCCCTGGAGGAGTTCCAGCAGCAGTCCGGCCTGGGCGAGGCCTTGCGCGAACTGCCAGACAACCCACTGCCGGGTGTGGTGGTGGTAACCCCGACCGAGGTCGACAAGCCGGCCCTGGACGCCTTGCGTCAGCGCCTGGCGGAGCTGCCGCGGGTGGACGTGGCGCAACTGGACCTGGTCTGGGTCGAGCGCCTGGCAGCCATCCTCAAGCTGGGTGACCGCTTCGTCTTCGGCCTGGCCGTAATGCTGATTTCTGCCCTGCTGTTAGTAATCGGTAACACAATTCGTCTACACATTGAAAACCGTCGTATCGAGATCGAAGTGATCAAGCTGGTCGGCGGCACCGACGCCTACGTGCGCCGGCCGTTCCTGTACATGGGCGCCCTGTATGGCCTGGGCGCAGGCCTGCTGGCGTGGGGCATCCTGGCGTTTGGCCTGAACTGGCTGAACGAGGCGGTGGTAGGGCTTTCCGGGCTGTATGGCAGTGACTTCGCCCTGGGCGGCGTTCCGGCTTCCGATGGTCTGTCGCTCTTGATCGGAGCAGTGTTGTTGGGGTATATCGGTGCATGGATTGCAGTCGCCCGCCACTTGAACGAGCTGGCGCCGCGATAGTTTTTACGTGCCAGCATTGACATTTTCTTCACTGCGGAACTTGTACCGTCGTTCCAGGTCAATGTTGGCAGCGCCCACAAGGTGCGAGTTTTGTAAGTCGGAGGTTCTTGAATGACCACATCGTTGCAACCTGCCTATGCCCTGGTACCCGGTGCAAACCTGGAAGCCTATGTGCACACGGTCAACAGCATCCCGCTGCTGACGGTCGAGCAGGAGCGTGATCTGGGCGAGCGTCTCTATTATGAGCAGGATGTCGAGGCCGCTCGTCAGATGGTGATGGCCCACCTGCGTTTCGTCGTACATATCGCCCGTAGTTATGCCGGCTACGGGTTGGCCCAGGCTGACCTGATCCAGGAAGGCAATGTCGGCCTGATGAAAGCCGTCAAGCGCTTCAACCCTGAAATGGGTGTGCGCCTGGTGTCGTTCGCTGTGCACTGGATCAAGGCAGAGATCCACGAGTTCATTCTGCGCAACTGGCGCATCGTCAAAGTGGCTACCACCAAGGCTCAGCGCAAGCTGTTCTTCAACCTGCGTAGCCAGAAGAAGCGCCTGGCGTGGCTGAACAACGACGAAGTGCATCGCGTGGCGGAAAGCCTTGGCGTCGAGCCGCGCGAAGTGCGCGAGATGGAAAGCCGCCTCAGCGGCCAGGACATGGCTTTCGATCCGGCAGCGGAAGCTGACGACGACAGCGCCTTCCAGTCGCCTGCGCATTACCTGGAAGACCACCGTTACGATCCGGCGGTGCAGTTGGAGGATGCCGACTGGAGTGACAATTCCACCAGCAACCTGCACGAAGCGCTGCAAGGTCTGGACGAGCGTAGCCGCGACATTCTCTATCAGCGTTGGCTGGCGGAAGAGAAGGCCACGCTGCATGAACTGGCAGACAAGTACAGCGTATCGGCTGAGCGTATTCGCCAGCTGGAGAAGAATGCGATGAACAAGGTCAAGGCACTGATCGCTGCCTGATCGAGTCTGGGTTGTAAAGAAAAGCCGCTGGCCCGAATGGGGTGAGCGGCTTTTTTGTTTGTGCTGGCTTTGCCGGCCTCTTCGCGGGTAAACCCGCTCCTACAGGGGATGCGGTTGCCTGTACGCGCGGGTTTGCCCGCGAGGAGGCCGGGCACGCGGTTGCCCGTAGGAGCGGGTTTACCCGCGAAAGGGCCGGGCCTGCATTCAAAGCTTTCTGGATGAGTCCAGCTGCATCAGGTAGCTGGGCCCGCCCAGCTGGCTCATCTGCCGGCGAATCCAGCCGGCCCGGCTGGCCACGTAGGCACTCGGCCGGCTGGCACTCCATTTGATGGGGCTAGGCAGCACCGCAGCCAGCTGCGCCGCCTGCTGGCGGCTGAGCCGGCTGGCGTCGACACCAAAGTGATAACGCGCCGCCGCCTGGGCACCAAACACGCCCTTGCCCCACTCGGCGCTGTTCAAATAGACCTCGAGAATCCGCTCCTTCGACCAGAACAGCTCAATCAGTGCGGTGAACCAGGCCTCCAGCCCCTTGCGAAACCAGCTGCGGCCTGACCACAGAAACAGGTTTTTGGCCACTTGTTGGGTCAGGGTGCTGGCGCCGCGAATGTTGCCACCGCGCTCGTTGTGGGCCAACGCCGCCTGAATGGCCGGGAGGTCGAAGCCCCAGTGGTTGGCGAACTTCTGGTCCTCGCCAGCAATGACTGCAACCTTGAGCTCATCGGAGATGTTCTCCCATGGCTCCCAG
Organism: Pseudomonas sp. BO3-4; assembly: GCF_034044115.1. NCBI lineage: Bacteria > Pseudomonadati > Pseudomonadota > Gammaproteobacteria > Pseudomonadales > Pseudomonadaceae > Pseudomonas > Pseudomonas sp. BO3-4. Next base: position 5,958,199 of record NZ_CP139018.1, on the reverse strand, counting down.
TCGCGCTGCAGGTCGATCGGTTCACCATTCACCCAAGACTGTACCTTGCGCTCGACCATCAGCGCCGTGCCGGGCGGTGGTACCCAGCGGAACACCAGCACCAGCACGATGCTGCCGGCAACGAACCAGAGCAGGGCGCGGGAGAGGCGACGGATAAGCGTTGACAGCATGTCGATGGCTTGGCCCTAAGGGTGGAAGGGGCCATTATACAGACCCGATACAAGGAGTCGTCCCATGCTTCGCAGCTTCCTGATGCTTGCCGCCTTTTTTGGCTTTACCGGTGTCGCCTTGGGCGCCTTCGCCGCTCATGGCCTGAAAAACCGGCTGACGGCTGACTACCTGGCAATCTTCCATACCGGCGTGACTTACCAACTGGTCCATGCCTTGGCGATCTTCGGCGTTGCGGTGCTCTCGGCGCACCTGCCCGGGCGCCTGGTCGGGTGGGCTGGCGGCCTGTTTGCGTTGGGCATCGTGCTGTTCTCCGGCAGCCTGTACCTGCTGACCCTCAGTGGCCTTGGCAAGCTTGGCATCATCACCCCGATTGGTGGCTTGTGCTTCCTTGTCGGCTGGCTGTGCCTGGGCCTGGCAGCCTGGCGGCTGGGCTGACCGAGTGGTCCACAATCACGACTAATGGCGCGCACCGCCCTTGGGTTGCAGGGCGGTTCGGCGCTAGAATGCTGGCCCCAAAGAACAATGGTGGCCGTGCGCATGCGCATTAAATTGAACGGTGAACCTTACGAACTGCCTGCCGGCGAAAGCGTTGCAGCCCTGCTGGCGCGCCTGGAACTGACCGGGCGCCGTGTTGCAGTGGAACTGAACCTGGATATCGTGCCGCGTAGCCAGCACGACAGCACGCTGCTGAATGACGGCGACCAGGTAGAAGTGGTCCACGCCATCGGTGGCGGCTGACAGCAGCCCGGCGGTTCACAAGCAAGCCCTGCAACCTTTTCCCGAGGAACAACGATGAGCAACGTTCGTAGCGACAAGCCCTTCACCCTGGCCGGGCGTACTTTCCAGTCGCGCCTGCTGGTCGGTACCGGCAAGTACCGTGACATGGAAGAAACCCGCCTGGCCACCGAGGCCTCGGGTGCCGAAATCGTCACTGTCGCTGTGCGCCGCACCAACCTTGGCCAGAACGCGGGCGAGCCGAACCTGCTCGATGTACTGTCGCCCGACAAGTACACCATCCTGCCGAACACTGCAGGCTGCTTTGACTCGGTGGAAGCGGTACGCACTTGCCGTCTGGCCCGCGAACTGCTCGATGGGCGCAAATCGCACGAGTCCCGGACGCTGGTGAAGCTGGAAGTGCTGGCCGACCAGAAAACCCTGTTCCCCAACGTGATCGAAACCCTCAAGGCCGCCGAAGTGCTGGTCAAGGAAGGTTTCGATGTCATGGTCTACACCAGCGACGACCCGATCATCGCCCGTCAGCTGGCCGAAGTCGGCTGTATTGCTGTCATGCCGTTGGCTGGCCTGATTGGCACCGGCCTGGGTATCTGCAACCCCTACAACCTGCAGATCATCCTGGAAGAATCCAAGGTGCCGGTGCTGGTCGATGCTGGCGTGGGTACCGCATCCGACGCCACCATCGCCATGGAAATGGGCTGTGAGGCAGTGCTGATGAACTCGGCCATCGCCCACGCCCAGCAGCCGGTGCTGATGGCTGAGGCCATGAAACACGCCATTGTCGCGGGTCGCATGGCCTACCTGGCCGGCCGTATGCCGAAGAAACTCTATGCCAGCGCCTCTTCGCCGCTGGATGGTCTGATCAAGTAAGAGCAACTGATGACTGAATCGCACGATACGCCGATCACCCCCGACGGCGAAGCCCGCCCACACCGCCGCATCAAGAGCTTCGTGATGCGTGCCGGGCGCATGACCGAAGGCCAGCAACGCGGCCTGGACCAAGGCGGCCCGCTGTACATCCTGCCACTGGCTGACAGCCCGGTGGACTACGACCAGGTGTTCGGCCGTTCGGCCCCGCGCACCTTGGAGATCGGCTTCGGCATGGGCCATTCCCTGTTGGAAATGGCGGCCGCCGCCCCTGAGCAGGACTTCATCGGTGTGGAAGTGCACCGCCCAGGTGTTGGTGCGCTGCTCAATGGCGTGCTGACCCAAGGGCTGAAAAACCTGCGGGTGTATGACTGCGATGCTATCGAAGTGCTGAACCGCTGCGTGGCGGATAACAGCCTCGATCGGTTGATGCTGTTCTTCCCAGACCCTTGGCACAAGGCGCGTCATCACAAGCGCCGCATTGTCCAGCTGGAGTTCGCCGAGCTGGTACGTCGCAAGCTCAAGCCCGGTGGTGTGTTCCACATGGCCACCGATTGGGAGCCGTATGCCGAGTACATGCTGGAAGTGATGAGCGCAGCTCCTGGCTATCGCAACCGTGCGGCAGACGGCACCTATGTGCCGCGCCCCGAAGAGCGCCCGATCACCAAGTTCGAACGCCGCGGTGAGCGGCTGGGGCACGGGGTGTGGGACTTGAAGTTCGAGAAGGTCGATTGAGCGGCTGATACGGCTTCTCGATGTGCCGATGCTTGCAGGAATGCAGGCGAAAAAAACCGCCTTGAGAAGGGCGGTTTTTTCTTTGTAGGAGTGGGTTCACCCACGAATACGGTAGTGGCGGCAACGGTGAACGGCGGGTGGAGATTGGCCAGCACGGCCGGCCCTTTCGCGGGTGAACCCGCTCCTACAAGGGCCCGGGGCCATTGGCTCAGCCTCGGCGATCCGCCACCACGCCAATCAATACCAGCACCACCAGCAACACAGGCGCCAACGCATAGTTGTTGAACTGGCTGAGCCCCTTCACCACCCACGGTGTGGCATAGATCAGCGCAGCACCGCTGCCGATCATGACCATCAGCGCCATGAACGGCACGCGCAGGGCGCCCGCGAGGCCGCCCAGGCGCTGCTCGGCCCAGGCTTTGACATCGGTGCCGAACAGCACCAGCAGGCAGCCTACCAAGGCCAGTGAAATCTCCGACAGGTTGCTGCGGCTCCAGCGGGAAACCGTCGCGAGCAGATCAAGTACCAGATCCATGGGTCATCCTTAGGTCAAGAAATACTGCAGCAGGTCATTGAGGAACAACTGGCCCCTCGGCGTGGCTACCAGTCGATCCGGTTCGACCTGCAATAGGCCCTTTTGTTCGGCGGCACGGCGTGCTTCCTGCAGCTGTGACAGTGGCAAGCCGGTGCGTTGGGTGAACAGTTCGGCTTCCACGCCATCGGTCAGGCGCAGGGCGTTCATCAGGAACTCGAACGGCAGTTCATCGACTGGCAGCAGCTTCTCGCCGGCCTTGAACGGCTTGGCCAGGTTCAGGTAATCCTTGGGCAGGCGGGTCTTCCAGGTACGCAGGATGCGCCCGTCGGCAAAGGTGAGCTTGCCGTGAGCGCCAGCGCCAATGCCGATGAAGTCACCGAAGCGCCAGTAGTTGAGGTTGTGGCGGGCGGCGCGGCCTGCCTGGGCGTAGGCCGATACCTCGTACTGGCGGTAGCCGTGCTCGGCCATCAGCGCTTGGCCGGCTTCCTGAATATCCCAGAGGATATCGTCTTCGGGCAGCTCTGGCGGCTGGTTCCAGAACACCGTGTTCGGCTCCACGGTCAGCTGATACCACGACAGGTGTGTCGGCCCCAGATCGATGGCCTGGCGCAGGTCACCCAGCGCGTCGTCCAGCGACTGGTCGGGCAGGCCGTGCATCAGGTCCATGTTGAAATTGTCGAAACCGGCCGCGCGCGCCATGTCGGCGGCCCGCACCGCTTCGTCGCCATTGTGGATGCGCCCCAGTGCCTCCAGCTTGGCTGGCTGGAAGCTCTGCACGCCGATCGAAAGACGGTTGATACCGGTCTGCCGGTAGGCCTTGAACTTGTCCTGCTCGAAGGTGCCCGGGTTGGCTTCGAGGGTGATCTCGATGTCTGGCGCGAACGGAATACGTTGCTCTATGCCACGCAGTAGCCGGCCAAGGGCGTTGGCACTGAACAGGCTTGGCGTACCGCCACCGAAGAAGATCGAGCTGATCGGGCGACCTTGTACGGCAGCCAGTTCCTGGTCGAGGTCGTCGAGCAGGGCTGTGACGTAGGCATCTTCCGGTAGTTCAGGCCCGGCTGCGTGGGAGTTGAAGTCGCAATAAGGGCATTTGCGTACGCACCACGGAATGTGGATGTACAGCGCCAGCGGCGGCAGGCTGCTAAAGCCTGCCGCGCCGGGGGGCGACAGCATTTCGATCATGCCAGGCCCAGACGTTTGCGCAGCAGGGCCATGGCACGGGCGCGGTGGCTGAGCTGGTTCTTGTCTGCTGGGGCTAGATCGGCGCTGGAGCAGTTGCGCTCCGGTACCCAGAATAGCGGGTCGTAGCCAAAGCCCTGCTCGCCGCTGGCCTCGAACAGGATGCGCCCGTGCCACAGGCCTTCGCACAGGATCGGCAATGGGTCGTCGGCGTGGCGCACCAGCGCCAGAACGCAGACGAACTGTGCACTGCGCTCAGCTTCAGGCACGTCTTTCAAGGCTTCGAGCAGCTTGGCATTGTTTGCCGCGTCACCTTTGCCGTCGGCATAACGCGCCGAGTAGATGCCCGGCGCGCCGCCGAGGAAGTCCACTGCCAGGCCAGAGTCATCGGCCAGGGCCGGCAGGCCGGAAATGCGGGCGGCGTTGCGCGCCTTGAGGATGGCGTTCTCGACGAACGACAGGCCGGTTTCTTCCGGCTCCACCTGGCTGAACTCACCAATCGAGTGCAGTTGCACGGAATGGCCGAGCATGGCCTGGAGTTCCTTCAGTTTGCCGGCATTGTGGCTGGCCAATACGAGTTGCTGGAAATTCATCATTCGCCTGGGAACACTTCCTGGTTGAAGCTGAGAGAGTTGCTGATGCCGCCGGTTTCGATGGTCAGGTCGAAGGTGACGGTTTCTGGTTGTTCGATCTTGAACTGGGCGATGTAGTACACCGCGCCCGGTTCGGTAATCTGCTTGAACGACAGCGGGCTGATGCGCCCGGTCAGGTCTCTGACCTTACCGCTGACCAGTGCTGGGGTGGGTTTGCCGGCCTTGAGCACGGCAATGTTGAGCACGCCCTGGTTCTTGCTGCGAACCAGGCCGGTGGCCGCGGCCACCTCGGGTGTGAGCATGCTCGAGGTGAATGCGCTGTAGTGCACCGTCACGTCGCCAAATACCTCCTTGCGCTCGGGGCGTGCGGCATCGGCAGCCAATACTGGCAGGGCCAGGCACAGGCTGATCAGGAACAGGGCTAGGCGACGCATGGTGCGATTCCTCCGGTGGGCGTCAGACCGCGAGCTGATGCTCTTGCAGGCCCGGACTGCTGACGCGGTAGATGCCGATCTCACCTAGAAGATTAGGCCATAGCCGGCCACCCCACCCGTTGCGGTGCAAGTGGTCGACCGCCAGGCGGTCGAGTACCTTGGCTCGGCGTTCGTGCACAAGTTCTTCGAAGTCGGCGAAGGTGCAGAAGTGGATGTTCGGCGTGTTGTACCAGGTATACGGCATGAAGTCCGATACCGGCATGCGGCCTTTGGTCGCCAGGTACCAGCGGCAGCGCCAGTGGCCGAAGTTCGGGAAGGTGATGATGCACTGACGGCCCACTCGCAGCATTTCGTCGAGGATGCGGTCGGGGTATTCCACGGCCTGCAGGGCTTGGGTCATGATCACCACGTCGAAGCTGTTGCTGGCGAAGTTGCCCAGGCCTTTGTCCAGGTCCTGTTCGATGACGTTGACGCCCTTGGCCACGCAGGCGGCGATATTGTCGGCGTCGATTTCCAGGCCGTAGCCGGTGACCTGTTTGCGGTCACGCAGCGAGGCCAGCAGTTCGCCGCTACCGCAGCCCAGGTCGAGTACCCGGCTGCCGGCGGGGATCCAGTCGTGGATGATTTCCAGATCGGCTCTCATGCTGTCCTCAGATGGCAATGCGGTTCATGTAGTTCGAGAAACCCTGCATGTAGCGAGGTGTGGGGATCAGGAAGGCATCGTGCCCGTAGGGCGAATCGATCTCCAGGTAGCAGACGTTCTTGCGCGCGGCCATCAGCGCGTCGACGATCTCGCGCGAACGGGCCGGAGAGAAGCGCCAGTCGGTGGTGAACGACATGATGCAGTAGTCTGCCTTGACGTGGGCCAGGGTGGCGGCCAGATCACCACCGTGCGTGGCGGCCGGGTCGAAATAGTCCAGTGCCTTGGTCATCAGCAGGTAGGTGTTGGCGTCGAAACGGCCGGAAAACTCCTCGCCCTGATAGCGCAGGTAGCTTTCGACCTGGAACTCGACGCTGTGGAAGTCGTAGTTGAGCTTGTCGCTTTTCAGCTCTCGGCCGAATTTTTCACCCATCGAATCATCGGACAGATAGGTAATGTGGCCGACCATGCGTGCCAGCATCAGGCCGCGCTTGGGGATCACGCCCTGGTCCTGGAACGAGCCTCCATGGAACTCAGGGTCGGTAAGAATGGCCTGACGCGCCACCTCGTTGAAGGCGATGTTCTGCGCCGACAGCTTGGGTGCCGAGGCGATGTCGACGCAGTGGCGTACGCGCTCGGGGTAGGTCATCGTCCATTGCAGCGCCTGCATGCCACCCAGGCTACCGCCGACGATAGCTGCCCACTGCTGGATGCCCAGGCGGTCGGCCAGCCGTGCCTGGCTGTGCACCCAGTCTTCCACGGTCAATACCGGGAACTCGGCGCCATAGGGTTTACCGGTGGCTGGGTTGACACTGCTGGGGCCGGTGCTGCCGTTGCAGCCGCCGAGGTTGTTCAGGCTGACCACGAAGAAGCGGTTGGTATCGATCGGTTTTCCGGGGCCGATGCAGCTGTCCCACCAGCCCGGCTTGCGGTCGGTGGCGGCATGGTAGCCAGCGGCATGGTGGTGGCCGGACAGGGCATGGCAGATCAGCACGGCGTTGCTCGCGCTGGCGTTCAGGGTGCCATAGGTCTCGTAGACCAGTTCGTAACTGGCCAGTGAACGGCCACAGGCCAGTGCCAGCGGTTCATCGAACCGGGCGGTTTGCGGTACTACCAGACCGACGGAATCTTCGGGAAAGACAGTTGACATCGACCCTGCTCACGCTTGACGGAGGCGTAAGTCTAAAGAGCGCTACCCCCAGCGGCAAGCAAAGGCTTGCGACTGGGGGCACGCTGGCTCTGGCGAGCCTCAGATCATTCGCCACAGCTCTTGAGGCATGCCCGCGTAGGCGGCCAGCGGAGGCATGACAAACGACTGGATCACCTGGATCGCCAGGAAGGCGAAGATCGGCGAGATGTCCATGCCGCCCAGGTTTGGCACCAGGCGGCGGAACGGCGCCAGCACGGGCTCGCTGATCTGGTAGGCCAGTTCGGCCGCCGGGTTGTGGCTGTTGGGGGCAACCCAGGAAACGATCACCATGACGATCATCGCCACCCAGAAAATCTTCAGGAACAGCGAGGTGATGCCGATGATCGCCCACATCAGCAGGTGCAGGACGTCGCCGAAGGTACCGTAGGTGACCATCAGCACAAAGCCCATCAGCAAGGCCTGGATGACCACCGCCAGCAGTAGCGACGAGGTATCCAGCCCGCCAACGCTAGGGATGATCCGGCGGATCGGCTTGAGCAGCGGTTGGGTGGCACGAACGGCGAACTGGCACAGCGGGTTGTAGAAGTTGGCCTTGACCAGTTGCAGCACGAAGCGCAGCAGGACGATGACCAGGTAAAGGCTGACCAGGGTTTGCACCACGAAAATCGCGGCGCCTGACAGTGCATTCATCTAAAGCTCCTTATTTGCCCAGTTGTTCGGCCAGCTCGGCGGAGCGCGTGGCTGCAGCCTGCAGCGCCTGCTCGACGATGGCTTCGAAGCCGCTGGCCTGGAACGACTTGATCGCCGCTTCCGTGGTGCCGGCGGGCGAAGTGACGCGGCGGCGCAGTTCAGCGGCATCGACATCGCTTGCAACTGCCATGCGCGCGGCGCCCAGGGCCGTCTGCAAGGTCAGTTGGGAGGCCGTTTCGCGTGGCAGGCCGAGTTTTTCGCCTGCCGCGGTCATGGCCTCGATCAGCAGGAAGAAGTACGCTGGGCCACTGCCGGACACAGCTGTCACGGCGTCCAGTTGCTGTTCCTGCTCCAGCCACAGGGCGGTGCCCACGGCCGACAGCAGTTGTTCGGCCTGCTGACGCTGTTCGCCGGACACTTCAGCGGTGGCGTACAGGCCGCTCACGCCTTGGCGCAGCAATGCCGGGGTGTTGGGCATGCAGCGCACCACCGGGCGAGCACCCACCCAGCTTTGCAAGCTGGCGCACGTGATGCCGGCGGCGATTGAAACGATCAGCTGGCCATCCTGCAGGTTGGGTTGCAGTGCCTGACATACGGTTTTCATGACTTGTGGCTTGACCGCCAGCACGATGACGTCAGCGCCATCGATGGCCTGGGCGTTGTCCTCGAAGGCTTCAATGCCGTGCTCGGCCTGGATGCGACTGCGGGTCTCGGCGCCCGGGTCGCTGGCGCGGATCTGCGAGGCGTCCAGGCCCTGGGCACGCAGACCACCGATCAGGCTGGCGGCCATGTTGCCGGCGCCGATAAAGGCAATACGTGTCTTGCTCATGTCAGGTCCTTGTGGAAAAGAGTGAGTGAAGCATGGAATCAGGTGTTGCCGTAGTCGCGGGCGCCGAACAGGGCCGTGCCAATTCGTACCCACGTCGCGCCCTGGGCGATAGCCGCTTCCAGGTCGTGGCTCATGCCCATGGACAGGGTGTCCAGGCCAAACCCCAGGCCTTCCTGCAACTTGCGCAGGCTGGCGAAGGCGGCCTCCTGGGTGGCGCGGTCTTCGGTGGGTTCCGGGATTGCCATCAGCCCGCGCAGGCGCAGGTTGGGCAGTGCGGCTACGGCTTTGGCCAACGCGGGTAGGTCGGCCGGGGTGCAGCCGGATTTACTGTCTTCGCCGCTGACGTTTACCTGCAGGCAGATGTTCAGCGGCGCCAACCCGGCAGGGCGCTGTTCCGACAGGCGTTGGGCAATTTTCAGGCGGTCCACGGAATGCACCCAGTCGAAATGCTCGGCGATGGCTTTGGTCTTGTTCGACTGAATGGGGCCGATGAAGTGCCAGATCAAGGGCAAGTCGCTGAGGGCCTGCTGCTTTGTCAGTGCTTCCTGTAGGTAATTCTCCCCGAAGTCGCGCACACCGGCGGCATGGATCTCGCGGATAGCGCTGGCGGGCTTGGTCTTGCTCACGGCCAGCAACTGGACGCTGGCCGGATCACGCCCGACTGCCTGGGCAGCACTGGCGATACGGGCGGAAATCGCGGAAAGGTTGTCTGCTAGGGTGGACATGGATCGATGCCGGCAGCTGTAGGGTCTGCGGCATTCTACCTGCTTGAAGGCCTTTGGGGAGTCTCATGGATGTGACCGACCTGTTGGCCCGAGCTGTGGATGCGGGGGCTTCAGACCTGCACCTGGCGACGGGCCAGATTCCGATGCTGCGCCTGGATGGCGAGTTGCAGCGTATGGGCTTGCCGCCCTTGAGCCAGGGTGCCTTGATCCAGGGCATGGCGAGCGTGCTGGATGACGATCAGCGCCGGCAGTGGGCCCAAGGCGATGAAATGGACCTTGCGCTGGAGTTGCCGGCGCTTGGGCGCTTTCGGCTGAACCTGTTTCGCCAGTTGAATGGCCCGGCGGTTACCTTTCGGTTGATTCCGGGGCGCATTGCGACGGTGAGTGAGCTGGACCTTGCGGATGTGTTTCAAGCTGTTGCGCAATGCCGGGATGGCTTGATCCTCGTAGGCGGGCCGACCGGCAGTGGCAAGTCCAGTACCCTGGCAACGCTACTCGACCAGCTGAACCGCGAGCAAGCGCTGCACATCATCACCCTGGAAGACCCTGTCGAGGTCATCCATGCCAGCCAGCGCAGCCTGGTCAACCAACGTGAGATGGGGCGCCATAGTCGCGGCTTTGCTCAGGGGCTGCGCAGTGCGCTGCGCCAGGACCCGGACGTGATCATGATCGGCGAGTTGCGCGACCTTGAAACCATTCGCCTGGCCCTGCGCGCGGCCGAAACCGGGCACCTGGTGCTGGCAACCGTGCATGCGCGTTCGGCGACCAGCAGCATCGACAGGTTGGTGGAGGTTTTTGCTGCCGAGGAAAAGCCGTTGGTGCGGGCGATGCTGGCCGAGTCGCTGCGCCTGGTGGTCGCGCAGGTGCTGGTCAGGTGCGTGGGGGGTGGGCGGGTGGCTGCGCGGGAAGTGCTGGTGGCGACGCCGGCGGTGCGTAACCTGATTCGGGAGGGGCGGTTGGCGCAGTTGTCTTCGGTGATGCAGGGCGGGGCGGCGGAGGGGATGCTGACGATGGAGGGGGCGTTGCGGAGGCTGAGGGAGCGAGGGTTGATCAAAGGCTTGTAGTACCTGCAAAGGCCCCTTGGCGGGCGCGCCCGCTCCCACAGGTATGGCGCTGCCCGCGAGAGCGACGCGGTGGCTGTGGGAGCGGGCGTGCCCGCGAAGGGGCCGGTACCGGATAGCGCCGATCAGATTAACGCTTGGCCAGACTCAGCTGTTGCTGCTCTTTCGGCAGCACCCGTTTGGCCACCACGTAGTGCTTCTGCCAGTAAGGCTTGCTCAAGGTGTCGATACTCACCCGCTTGCCACGGCGTGGCGCGTGGATGAAGCGGTCGTTACCCAGGTAGATGGCGACGTGATTGACCCGACGGCTCTTGATGTTGAAGAAGATCAGGTCGCCAGGCTTCAGATCACCCTTGGCCACCTTCACCCCATGGCCCTGGGCCATGGCATTGGAGGTGCGCGGCAGGTCGACGTCGGCGACGTCGTTGAAGGCGTATTTGACCAGCCCGCTGCAGTCAAAGCCTTTTTTCGGGCTGCTGCCGCCCCAAACATAAGGGGTACCGAGCACATTTACCGCACGGCTCAGCACATCGCTGCTTTGCTTCGGCGACATGGCGGCGACACTCGCACCGCGGTTGCTGACGGCATTGCTTGGGCGGGCGCGCAGCGCGGTCTGCTTGGCGGGTGCGTGTTTCACCGACGCGTTGGTCGTGTAGCCGGTGAAACCATTGGGAAGACGTTGCTCACGATTGGTGGCGTGGGCGGCCAGGGGCAATAATAGGCAGAGGGTCAGCCATGTCTTGATCAAAGGCGGCATAGATGAAGCTCTTATGAATAGTTATGTGTTGGGCGCGCAACTTTATAACAGCTTTTTGATCAGTTATTGATCCGTTGGTCGATTGCCTAGGCGCCGTATGTCGGGTAGCGACGAGAAAGTCACATTTTTTCTTAGAAAATTTTCGGATAACCCACGGGGGCTATGAATGAACAGTTATCAACAGGGGGTGCCCTTTCACGACACCCACAGCAAAACCATTGGCTACCTGCTGTGGATTTTCGGCTTCACCGGGTCCCATCGTTTCTATTACGGCAGGCCGATTACCGGGACCATCTGGTTCTTCACCTTCGGCTTGCTGGGCATTGGTTGGTTGATCGACCTGTTCCTGATCCCGTCCATGGACCGTGAAGCCGACCTGAGGTTTCAGTCCGGGCGTATCGACTACAACATCGCCTGGATTCTGCTGACCTTCCTGGGGGTGTTTGGCCTGCACCGGCTGTATCAGGGCAAATGGATCACCGCGATCATCTACTTCTTTACCGGCGGGTTGTTCCTGGTGGGGGTGCTGTATGACTTCTGGACGTTGAACAGCCAGGTGTCCGAGAGGAATGCGGGGCGGGGCTGACGGTACCGGGGCTGTTTTAGAGCCCATTCAGGGGCAAGCCAGCCCCCCATGAAAAAGGCCTTGTCGCGTCGCCGCGGCAAGGCCTTCTTTGTTACTGGCGGGTCTGCCGCTGTTGCAGCAACAGGTTGCTGAATCCGGCCCCAGCCAGCTGCTTCTGTGCCCCGGTCAACTGCTCGCGGTTGCTGAACGGCCCGACCAGCACGCGGTACCAGGTTTCATCCTTGACCGTGCCCGACTCCACTTTCACGGACTGGCCCAGCAGGATGATCTGTGCCCGTACCTTGTCAGCATCGGCCTGCTTGCGGAACGAGCCGGCCTGAAGGAAGTACTGCGTGGTCGCCGCCGGCTTGATCACAGGCGGTGGTGGCGGCGGGGTCTGGCCGAGCAGCGCTGCCTGGGCCCTCGCCGTGTCGATTTTTGCCGCTTCTGCTGGTGTCACCGGGGTTACCGGCTGGGCCGGCACCGGTGGCGTTTTCTCCGGTACGGCTTCCGGCGGCACGATCACCTCAGACTCCGGCAGCAGGGTGTAGAAGTCGTACTTCGGCTTCACCGGCTGTTGCGGGGTAGCTTGCGCGGGCTTGCCGGCTTCGGCCGCTTTCGCCGGTTTCTCCTGCTCGGGCTTGGTGCGCTTGATGTCATCGCCACCGGGTTCGAGCTTCATCAGGAACACGATGAACGCGCCTACGGTCAGGCCGACCGCCAGCCATACCCAGCCGGGGATCGGCTGTTTGGCCGGTGCCGTCTGGCGGCTGGCGCCGCGTTTCGGGGCAGGTTTTTTCTTGGCAGCCAACTTACATGCGCTCCAGGGTTTCCAGGCCGAGCAGTTCCAGACCTTGTTTGAGGGTGCGGCCGGTCAGGGCGGCCAGGCGCAGCCGGCTCTGCTGCTGCGAAGGGGTTTCGGCAGCGAGGATCGGGCAGTTCTCGTAGAAGCTCGAGAACAGGCCGGCCAAGTCGTACAGGTAGCTGCACAATACGTGCGGCGTGCCTTTTTCGGCGACGTTGTTGAGGATTTCGCCAAACTGCGCCAGGCGCGCGGCCAAGTCCTGCTCGTGGGCTGCGTGCAGCACGATTTTGCCGTCGACTTCGTCAAAGCCTTTGCCCAGCTTGCGGAACACGCCGGCTACGCGGGTGTAAGCGTACAGCAGGTAAGGGGCGGTGTTGCCTTCGAAGTTGAGCATCAGCTCGAAGTTGAAGCTGTAGTCGCTGGTGCGGTGCTTGGACAGGTCGGCGTATTTCACCGCGCCAATGCCCACCACCTCGCCGATGTGGCGCAGTTCGTCGTCGGCCAGGCTCGGGTTCTTTTCCTTGACCAGCGCGTAGGCGCGCTCCTTGGCCTCGGTGAGCAGGTCGATCAGCTTCACGGTGCCGCCGTCACGGGTCTTGAACGGGCGGCCGTCGGCGCCGTTCATGGTGCCGAAGCCCATGTGCTCCATTTGCATCGGGTGGCCGACGAAGCCAGCGCGGCGGGCCACTTCGAACACCTGATTGAAGTGCAGGGCCTGGCGCTGGTCGACGAAGTACAGTGCGCGGTCAGCCTTCAACACGTTGCTGCGGTAACGCACGGCAGCCAGGTCGGTGGTGGCGTACAGATAGCCGCCGTCAGCCTTCTGCACGATCACCGGCAGGGGGTCGCCTTCGCTGTTCTTGAACTCGTCGAGGAACACGCATTGGGCGCCCTGGTCTTCGACCAGCAGGCCCTTGGCCTTGAGGTCGGCCACCACGTTGGCCAAGTCGTCGTTGTAGGCGCTTTCGCCCATCACGTCGGCCATGGTCAGTTTGACGTTGAGCAGCTCGTAGGTCTTCTGGCAGTGCGACAGCGAGATGTCCTTGAAGCGTGTCCAAAGGGCCAGGCACTCGGGGTCACCGGCTTGCAGCTTGACCACCAGGCCGCGGGCGCGAGTGGCGAACTCCTCCGATTCATCGAAGCGTTTCTTCGCCGCGCGGTAGAAGTTTTCCAGGTCCGACAGCTCGTCGCTGGTGATCGGGTTTTCCTGCAGGTAGGCCATCAGCATGCCGAACTGGGTACCCCAGTCGCCGACGTGGTTCTGGCGGATGACGTTGTCGCCCAGGAACTCCAGCACGCGCGCAACGCTGTCGCCGATGATGGTCGAGCGCAGGTGGCCGACGTGCATTTCCTTGGCCAGGTTGGGCGCCGACATGTCGATCACCACCTTTTGCGCCGGGCCGGCTTTGCGTGCACCCAGGTGGGCGTCGGCCAGAGCGGCATCCAGGCGGTTGGCCAGGGCGTCGGTGTTCTGGAAGAAGTTGAGGAAGCCGGGGCCTGCAATCTCGACCTTGCTGATGTCGGCGCTGGCCGGCAGGGCGTTGATCAGTTTTTCGGCGAGGTCGCGCGGCTTCATGCCGGCCGGCTTGGCCAGCATCATGGCGATGTTGCTGGCGAAGTCGCCGTGGGTCTTGTCCCGGGCGTTTTCCACCTGGATCGCCGGCGACAGCCCTTCAGGCAGCACACCGTCGGTGACGAGTTGGGTGAGGGCTTGCTGGATCAGCTGGCGAATGGTGTCTTTCATGGGGATCTCTTTTCGACCGCAAGCGCGGTGAGCGCCTGGATGCGCAGGTGGAAAAACTGGGCATTATCCGTTGCCGGGAGCAGGTTGCCAACCTTTGGGCGGCAAGCTGGGGGCCACAAGCGGCAAGAAAAAGCGGCATCGCACCCGCCCGGCGCTTGCTTGCCGCTGGTCACTCGCAGCTTGCAGCTCAATACAGGTCTACCGGGTCGACATCCAGCGACCAGCGCACCTGGCGCCCGCTCGGCAACTGTTCCAACACTAGCAACCAGGCGCTGATCAGTCGATGCAACGGCGCCCGGGTATTGGCCTGTATCAACAATTGTGCGCGGAATCGTCCGGCGCGGCGCTCCATGGGCGCCGGTACCGGGCCCAGCAGTTCGATGCCCGGCAGGTGCTGTTCGGCCACCAGGCGCTCGGCGGCGGCACAGGCTTCGTCGAGGAAACCTTCGGCCTGCCCCGGCTTGTGTGCTTCGGCACGCAGCAAGGCCAGGTGCGAGTAGGGCGGCAGCCCGGCGGCTCGGCGTTCGTCCAGGGCCTGTTCGGCGAAGGCGAAGTAGCCTTGCTCGGTTAGCTGGACCAACAGTGGGTGGTCGGCCAGGTGGGTCTGGATGATGACCTTGCCGGGCTCTTCGGCCCGCCCGGCCCGCCCGGCCACCTGTACGATAAGTTGTGCCATGCGCTCGCTGGCGCGGAAGTCACCGGAAAACAGCCCGCCATCGGCATCAAGGATGGCCACCAGGGTCACCCGCGGGAAGTGGTGGCCCTTGGCGAGCATCTGGGTGCCGACGAGGATGCTTGGCTGGCCGCGCTGGATGGTGCTGAACAGGTTGTGCATGGCGTCCTTGCGCGCCGTGCTGTCGCGGTCCACGCGCAGGATCGGGTAATCCGGGAACAGCACCTTCAGGCGCTCTTCGGCGCGCTCGGTACCGGCACCGACCGGGCGCAGGTCGACGTGGTTGCATTGCGGGCACTGGTGCGGCAGGCGTTCGTCATAGCCACAGTGGTGGCAGCGCAGCACGCCGGAGCGCTGGTGCACGGTCATGCGCGCATCGCAGCGTGGGCATTCGGACAGCCAGCCGCAATCGTGGCACAGCAAGGTTGGGGCAAAGCCGCGGCGGTTGAGGAACACCAGCACTTGTTGGCCAGCTTCCAGGGTCTGTCGGATAGCCTGCTGCAGCGGGCCACTGATGCCGCTGTCCAGTGGCAGGCTCTTCACATCAAGGCGCAGCATGCGCGGCGGGCGGGCCCCCCCTGCGCGTTGGTTCATACGCAGCAGGCGGTAGCGGCCGGTCAGGGCGTTATGCAGGGTTTCCAGCGACGGTGTGGCGGAGCCGAGCAGGATCGGGATGTTCTCCTGGTGAGCGCGTACCAGTGCCAGGTCGCGGGCGTGGTACCGCAGGCCTTCCTGCTGTTTATAGGAGCCGTCGTGCTCTTCGTCGATGATGATCAGGCCGGGGTTTTTCATCGGCGTGAACAATGCCGAGCGGGTGCCGATGATGATATCGGCCTCGCCGTCCCGTGCCGCCAGCCAGGCATCCAGGCGTTCGCGGTCGTTCACCGCAGAGTGCAGCAGGGCAATGCGCGCGTTGAAGCGTTGCTCGAAGCGCGCCAGGGTTTGCGGGCCGAGGTTGATCTCCGGGATCAGCACCAGCGCCTGCTTGCCGGCTTCCAGGGTTTCGCGGATCAGTTGCAGGTAGACCTCGGTCTTGCCACTGCCGGTGACGCCGGCCAGCAAGAACGCGCCGAAACCGCCAAAGCCCTCGCACACGGCGTCGAAGGCATCGCGTTGCTCTTCGTTGAGGGGGAGTTCCGGCTGTGCCAGCCAGTGCTCATGGCGCAGGGCCGGCAAGTGGCGGCGCGTCTCGATCTGCACCAGATCCTTGGCCAGCAGCAGGTCGAGGCTGTCCTTGTTCAGGTTGAGTTTGGCCAGCAGGCTGTGGGCCACGCCGTGCGGGTGCTGGGCCAGGGTCTTGAGGGCGTCGCGCTGGCGCGGCGCGCGGGCGATGCGCGGGTCCTCCAGGCGGGCGCCAGGGGCTATGTGCCAGAAGCGTTCCTGGCGCATTTCGGCAGCTTCGCCCTGGCGCAGTAGCGTGGGCAGCGCCCAGCTCAGGGTATCGCCCAGGCTGTGCTGGTAGTACTGGGCGGTCCACAGGCACAGCTTGAACAGCGACGCGGGGATGGGGGACACCGGGTCGAGCAGGGCAGTGGCCGGCTTCAGTTTGTCGGCGGGCACTTCGCTCTGCGTGCACACCTCTATCAGCACACCGATCATTTCGCGGCGGCCAAAGGGCACGCGGATGCGCATGCCAGGGGTCAAGGTCTGGCGCGCCATGCTCGCCGGCGCCTTGTAGTCGAACAGGCGCCGCAGCGGAGAGGGCAGGGCAAGGCGCAGGATGACGTCGGACACGCGGAAAGTCTCGGAGGGCGTTACAAGGACTGGCGAGCCTAGCAGACGACGGTCGGTGCAAGCGACATCTTGCGCTGACGGTGTGCTCTGGTATTATTCGCCGCCTAATTACGTGCGGTATTCAACAATTGGTGTTGGGTGGCGGCACGCAGCTCGAGGAAGTGACCATGAAAGAAGGTATCCACCCGAACTACGAAGTAGTTGCAGTCACCTGCAGCTGCGGTAACAAGTTCGAAACTCGTTCGACCCTGGGCAACGTCCTGTCGATCGACGTTTGCAACCTGTGCCACCCGTTCTACACCGGTAAGCAGAAAGTTCTGGACACCGGTGGTCGCGTACAGAAGTTCGCCGATCGCTTCGGCATGTTCGGTGCCAAGAAGTAATCATGCGCAGGGCGAATCCTTCGGGCTTCGCATTGTTGCTGAAGAAGGCGTCCCTTGTGGGCGCCTTTTTTGTGGGCGTTATCTGGCATTTCCCGGTCCTGGCGTTCTGCCCACAGCCGGATAAGCCCCAATGGGTAGCGGTACGACAGGTGGTTGATGGCGACACCTTGCGTCTGGTCGATGGCCGCAGTGTGCGGCTGATCGGTATCAATGCCCCGGAAATAGGCCGCAAGGGGCGTACCAGTGAGCCCTATGCCGAAGCTGCCAGGCGGCGATTGCAGGCCTTGGTAAAGGCCAATGACGATCGTGTCGGGCTGGTGCCTGGTGTTGAAGGTAAGGACAAGTACGGTCGCACACTGGCGCACATCTACAGCCGCAATGGCGACAATCTGGAAGCACAATTGCTTAGCGAGGGCTTGGGCTACCGCGTGGCCATTGCCCCTAATGTGCGTTTCAGTGGTTGCCAGCAGCTTGCCGAACAAGTAGCGCGCCAGGCTGGCGTTGGCCTGTGGCGGCGTTCGCCCGTAGTGGCTGCAAGCGATGTCAGGCAGTCAGGTTTCGCTGTTGTGCGTGGTCGTATCGAAGGCATCGAGCGAAATCGTGGTGGGGTCTGGCTTACCCTGGGCGGTACCCTGGTACTGCAGGTTCCCGCTCGTCTGCAGCGCAACTTTCCCGCCAGCTTCTTCGATAATCTCAAGGGACGCCAGGTCGAAGCGCGCGGCTGGGTGCTGGATCGTTCCCGCAGGGGTGGCCTCAAGCCCGGGCAGCGACGTTGGGTGTTGCCATTGACCGATCCAAGCATGTTGGAGCGCATTTCAGGTTAAAAGATGTAGACATTTCGCTACGAGATTGTACACACTGTTGGTCGTATGCCCCGTGGGTTGTAGCGTAAAGTCGTAGGCTAAAGGCCTTGACACAAGTGACCGGCCAGTCTTGTGGCTCCCCGGCTCTTTGCGTATCCTCGGCGGTCCGTCAGAACAGTAAATAGCGGAATGCCCACCATGTCAGACCTGAAAACCGCCGCTCTCGAATATCACGCTCAACCTCGTCCGGGGAAACTGAGCGTTGAACTCTCCAAGCCCACTGCCACCGCCCGTGACCTCGCCCTGGCCTACAGCCCAGGTGTTGCAGAGCCGGTGCGCGAAATTGGCCGTGATCCAGAGCTGGCTTACAAATACACCGGCAAAGGCAACCTGGTTGCGGTGATTTCCGATGGCACTGCCATCCTCGGTCTGGGTGACCTCGGCCCACTGGCTTCCAAGCCGGTCATGGAAGGCAAGGGTGTTCTGTTCAAGCGTTTCGCCGGTATCGATGTGTTCGACATCGAAGTCGAATCGGAAAGCCCGCAAGCGTTCATCGACACCGTTCGCCGCATTTCGATCACCTTCGGTGGCATCAACCTTGAAGACATCAAGGCGCCTGAGTGCTTTGAAATCGAACGTACCCTGATCGAACAGTGCGACATCCCGGTGTTCCACGATGACCAGCACGGTACTGCCATCGTGACTGCCGCCGGCATGATCAACGCCCTGGAAATCGCTGGCAAGAAACTGGAAGAAGCCAAGATCGTCTGCCTGGGCGCCGGCGCTGCTGCCATTTCCTGCATGAAGCTGCTGGTAAGCATGGGTGCGAAGGTCGAGAACATCTTCATGATCGACCGTAGTGGCGTGATCCACGCTGGCCGTGACGACCTGAACCAGTACAAGGCGCAGTTCGCCCACGCGACCGACAAGCGTACTCTGGCCGACGCCCTTGACGGTGCCGACGTGTTCGTAGGTCTGTCTGGCCCGAACCTGCTGAGCCCAGAAGGCCTGAAGTCGATGGCTGCCAACCCGATCGTGTTCGCCTGCTCGAACCCGGACCCGGAAATCTCGCCAGAGCTGGCGCACGCCACTCGCAACGACGTGATCATGGCGACCGGTCGTTCCGACTACCCGAACCAGGTCAACAACGTACTGGGCTTCCCGTTCATCTTCCGTGGTGCTCTGGACGTTCGCGCCAAGCGTATCAACGAAGAGATGAAGATCGCTGCCGCTATCGCCCTGAAAGACCTGGCCAAGCTGCCAGTGCCGAAGGAAGTTTGCGAAGCCTATGGCGTTGAAGGCCTGGAGTTCGGCCGTGAGTACATCATTCCGAAGCCGCTGGATGCACGCTTGATCACCGTCGTTTCCGATGCTGTGGCCAAGGCTGCCATCGAATCCGGCGTGGCTACCCTGCCATATCCGAAGCACTACCCGCTGACCAGCGTGGATGAAGTGTTCAACGGCTGATTGCCGCAAGCGACATAAAAAAGCCCCGGCTCGCATGAGCCGGGGCTTTTTGTTGGGGCTTGGGAATGTGTCAGGGCTGCAAGGTGTTCGTCAGGGCACTTGTGGCGCCTATCAGATCGAGCGCCGCGCGGGCGGCGCTCGATTCACGCGCCCACGCAAAACCTGAGTCAGGCGCCCTGCCTTAGAACAGATCCATCGGCGTCGCTTCATCGGCTGGCAGCGGGCTGCCCGGTGCCGCGCCATTGCCCAGCTCGTCCACCGACGGCGGCGAATCTTCGGCTTTGAACAGCTCGAAGTAGGCATTCGGTGTGCCCGGCGATGCCGCGCGCCCGCTGACCGGGTCGACGCGCAAGCTGAGAATGCCCTCCGGCTCTGCCGGGGCATGCGCAGGCTTGTCCTTGAGCGCCGCGCCCATGAAGTTCATCCAGATCGGCAGTGCCGCAGTCCCGCCATATTCGCGACGGCCGAGGGTTTCCGGTTGGTCGAAGCCGACCCAAACGGTAGTCACGTAATCGGCGTTGTAACCGGAGAACCAGGCGTCCTTGGATTCGTTGGTCGTACCCGTCTTGCCCGCCAGGTCGGTGCGGCCCAAGGCCAGCGCCCGGCGGCCGGTGCCGCGCTTGATCACGTCCTGCAGCATGCTGGTGAGGATGTAGGTGGTACGCCCGTCGATGATCTGTTCGGCCACTGCCGGCGCTTGCGGTGCCGCGGCCACCTGGCTCAAGGCAGAAGGTGCTTCGCCCGGCATGGCCGCAGTGCTGATTGGCTGCTCGGGTGCGGCCAGGCCCGCCTGGTCTTGGGCACCTTGCGGTACGCGGGCCGGGTTGGCGGTGAACAGTGTCTCGCCGCTGCGGCTCTCGATGCGCTCGATCAGGTACGGGGTGATCTTGTACCCACCGTTGGCAAAGGTGCTCCAGCCGGTGGCGATTTCCATCGGGGTCAGGGTGGCGGTGCCCAGGGCCAGCGACAGGTTGCGCGGCAGGTCCTGCTTGTTGAAGCCAAACTTGGCGATGTAGTCGATGGTGCGGTCCACGCCCATGGCTTGCAGCAGGCGGATCGACACCAGGTTACGTGACTTGTACAGCGCCTCACGCATGCGGATAGGGCCGAGGAAGGTGTTGGTATCGTTCTTCGGTCGCCACACTTTATCCACCGACTCGTCAACGAACACGATCGGCGCATCGTTGACCAGGCTGGAAGCGGTGTAGCCGCTGTCCAGCGCGGCGCTGTAGATGAAGGGTTTGAAACTCGAGCCCGGTTGGCGCTTGGCCTGCACGGCGCGGTTGTAATTGCTCTGTTCGAACGAGAAACCGCCGACCAGGGCGCGGATGGCGCCGTTGTTCGGGTCGAGGGTGACCAGGGCACTCTGCGCAACGGGCACCTGGCTGAACTTCAATGTGCCATCGTCAAGGCGTTGCAGGCGCACCAGGTCACCGACCTGGGCCACGTCGGACGGTGATTGCGGTGAACGGCCCTGGGCGTTGTTGTTGATGAACGGGCGCGCCCATTTCATGGTGTCCCAGGCAACCTGCGCCTCTTGGCCGTCACGGGTCAGCACCTTGAGGCCGGTGTGTTCCACCTGGGTGACAATGGCTGGCTCCAGGCCGCCAAGGGTGCGTTGCTTGCCCAGCTCCTGCAGCCAGGCTGCGTGGGTGCGGCCCGGGAAGCGTGCTTCAGGGCCACGGTAGCCGTGGCGCTCATCGTAATCGGAGAGGCCCTTGAGGACGGCCTTGTTGGCCATTTCCTGCATGTCGCTAGGCACGG
Source organism: Pseudomonas sp. BO3-4 (assembly GCF_034044115.1). Lineage (NCBI taxonomy): Bacteria > Pseudomonadati > Pseudomonadota > Gammaproteobacteria > Pseudomonadales > Pseudomonadaceae > Pseudomonas > Pseudomonas sp. BO3-4. The sequence goes on along the minus strand of NZ_CP139018.1, from coordinate 5,937,157 downwards.
TGGTCGTGACGCGGAAGCCTTCGGTGTAGGCGTCGCTGCCGTAGCGGCCGACCATTTCCGCGCGGGCCATTTCGGCGATGTACGGGGCATTCACCTCAGGCGTCGGCACGTGATAGCTGGCGTTGAGCGGCTCGGCCAGGGCGGCCTCGTAGCTGGCCTGGTCGATCTTGCCTAGCTTGTACATGCGCCCAAGGATCCAGTCGCGGCGCTCTTTGGCGCGCACCGGGTTGGCCAGCGGGTTGAAGCGCGACGGTGCCTTGGGCAGGCCGGCGATCATCGCCATCTGCGCCAGGCTCACGTCACGGATGGACTTGCCGTAATACACCTGTGCTGCTGCATCGATACCGTAGGCGCGGTTGCCCAGGTAGATCTTGTTCACGTACAGCTCAAGGATTTCGTCCTTGGTCAGCTCACGCTCGATCTGCAGGGCCAGCAGGATTTCGTTGGTCTTGCGTGAGAAGCTGCGTTCGCTGGTGAGGAAGAAGTTCTTCGCCACCTGCATGGTGATGGTGCTGCCGCCGGTCTGGATATGACCGGTTTTCACCAGCTGGGTCGCGGCGCGCATCAGGCTGCTGGGGTCGACACCGTAGTGGTTGAGGAAATTGTCGTCCTCGGCTGACAGCAGCGCCTGAATGAATTGTGGGGGAATTTCCGCGAAGCGGATCGGCGAGCGGCGCATTTCGCCGAATTCGGCAATCAGCTTGCCATCGCTGCTGTACACCCGGAGGGGGATCTGCAACTGGATGCTTCTGAGGGACTCGACCGAGGGCAGGCTGGGGCTAAGATACAGAAACGCACCGCTCACACCGAGTACGAGCGCGCAGATGACTGCGACGGAAGACCACCAGAAGAACTTCAGCAGACGTATCAAGGCTTTTCGGTGTCCAGGTTGGGAGTGGATTGCACGCAGGTCCGGTGGACCAAAAAACGCTGGGCATTATAAGCATTTTTCGCCTCTCCGGGTGACCGGCCAGGCTACCCGTCGACTCGATGAGTAGCCCCGGCTCAGTGTTGCCGCGGGGTTGCGACAGGTGGCTGCGCTTGGCAGCTGCAACAGACAGCAAAGGAGTCGCGATGTTTGGACGCTTCGGCAAGGATGCCGGTTCACTGGTGGGGGTGGAAATCACGCCCGACGCCGTTCGGATAATGCAACTGCAGCAGCGCAATCGACGCTGGCGTGTGATGGGGTCGGCACAAGAGCTGTTTCAGGCGCCGCTGGCCGATGACTGGGCTGAGGCGCCTGGCGGGGTGGTGGCTGCGCTGCAGCGCGCTTACCGGCGCAGCGGCCTCAGGCAACGCCGGGTAGCGCTGGCACTGCCGGCCAGTCAGGTTATCTGCAAGTTGTGCCATCTGCCGGTGGAGCAGAGCGGGGCGCAGTTGGAGGCACAACTGCTTGCCGATGCAGAGCGGCTGTTTCCGTTTCCGCTGGAAGACCTGGCCTTGGATTTTCAGGTCATGGGGGCTTCCCATGACCAGCCAGGTTGCTCAGAGGTAATGGTTGCTGCCTGTCGACAGAGTGCGCTGGCGTCACTCGAAGCCGTCGTCGAGGAGGCGGGCTTGCAGTTGGAAGCCGTCGAGGTCGACACCATTGCCTTGTGCCGCATGTTGCCACAGGGTGGCCTTGAGGGAGCAGCGCTGCTGCGTGTCGAAACCCGCAGTGTAACGCTTCATGACTGGCAGCCAGGCAGGGTGTACCAGCGCTGTGAACTACAAACGACTGGCCCGGATATGAACGGGCAATGGTCAGAGCGCCTGCAGGCTTTACTTGCCAGGCAGAGCCTGCCTGCGGGGTTGTGGGTTGCCAGCAGCTCATCGATCAATCCGGGCTGGCTGCAAGGCCTTGGCAGCCGGCTGAATGTGCGGTGCACGTACCTGCCTGGGCTGGCAGGGCTTGAGCATGTTGATGGGGCGATGCTCCTGGCCTGCGCCTTGGCCTTGGGAGGTTTGCGCCCATGATGCGACTGAACCTTCTACCCTGGCGCGAACGGCAGCGTCAGGCGGCGCTGCGGCGCTTTCGAGGCCAGCTGGTGGGTGGTGCACTCTTGGCTTTGTGCGCCGTGATGCTGGTCGATCAGCTGGCCCGTCAACGCGGGCATCAGCAGGTGCTGGCCAATACCCAGCGCCAAGCGACCCTTGATGCACAGGATGAGCAGTTGCAGCCGCTGGCCGAAGTGCGTGCACAGCATGAAGCGCTACTTGCCCGGGCGGTGGCCCTGGAAGGCCTGCGCGCCCATCAGGGAGTATTGGCCGGTGTCTTCGCCGACCTTGAAGGGGCGTTGCCTGAAGGTGTGCAGTTACTTGACCTGAGCCTTGATAGTGGCCGCTTGCAGATGACAGGGGTGGCTGCGTCCGGTGCTGTGGTTGCTCAGTTCATGCGCGACTTGAACCGCTCGAGCGTTTTGCTCGATCTGGAACTCAAACGCATCAAGAGCCTGCCGGACGGCGATGAGTTTCTGCTGACCGCTCGCGTTGCGGCGTTCTGGTCGTGAGTACTGCGCAGATGCTCGCTTGGCTGGCGGTGGTCGAGGGCTCAGGGCGCTTCCGACGGCTGGCGCCAGTGCTGGTGGCTGTTGTGTTGTTCAGCCTGGGCTGCGCGATGCGCCTGCCCGCCCTGTTGCAGCAGCAGGCGCGGGAGGATGCCAGGCATGTCGAGTTGAGCCAGCTGCAGGCAGCCAGTGCATCGCAGTTGGCCGAACTGGAGCGGCTGAAGGCTCTAACGGTGATTGCCGAACAGCGGTTGCAAGCGGCGCACTGGTATCTGGCCGCCGGGGAGAGCATGAGCGACCTGCTTGAGCGTCTGGCAGTGTCGGGGCATGCGCACGGCTTGCTTGTCGAGCGCCTCGATGTAGGTGAGGGCGAGCAACAGGCCGGATTCAGTAAGGTACCGCTGGTGGTGCAAGTGGTAGGGCGTTACTCGGCCTTGCGGCTGTGGCTGGGCGACTGGTTGGGGCAGGCGCGGATTCTGCGCAGCGGTGACATGAGCCTGGCAACCGTTGATCGCCAGCCTGGACTGTTGCGCCTGCAGTTGCGGGTTGATGCCTATCACGCGGCTACGCCCCTGAAGGCACCTGCAATGCTGGCGGACCTGCCGGCAAGGGCCGCAATGGTTGCACCTGAAGTGGACCCGTTTGCGCCGGCTGCTGCGCGAGTGGCCAGTGCCGGGCTGGTCGGCGTGCCGTTGGCGCAGCTGGAAATGGTCGGCAGCCTGGCGCGCGGGGCGGCACGCGAGGCACTGCTGATGGCGGCTGGCAAGCTCTATCGCGTACGCCCGGGCGACCGGGTAGGGCGTGATCAGGGGGTAGTGATGCATATAGACCAACGTCAGGTCGAAGTGCGTGAGCGGCTGTTCATGGCGGGGGTATGGCACGAGCGCACGGCGTTCATCACCCTCGCCAAGCGCCTGGGCAAGGAGGCCTCGGACCCGAATGAAAACGTGGATGAAATACCTGCTGGCAACCCTGCTGTCGATCCCGCTGGCTTCGGCGACGCCTTACCAGGGTGAACCCCTGTCGCTGAACTTCCAGGATGTAGAGGTGCGTGCGGTGCTGCAGGTGCTGGCTGACTACGCCGGCGTCAACCTGGTCGCCAGTGATGCGGTACAAGGTAGCGTCACTTTGCGCTTGCAGGACGTGCCGTGGGATCAGGCGCTCGACCTGGTGCTGCGCAGCAAGGGCCTGTCCCGGCGCCAGGAGGGCAATGTGCTGTTGGTGGCGCCTGCGGCCGAGTTTGCCGCGCAATCGGCAGACGCCCGGGTGAGCCAAGTGCTGGACGCGCAGCTGCAGCCATTGCGTCGGGAACTGCTGACCATTCACCACGCCAAGGCCGCCGATTTGGCGCAGTTGCTGCTGGCAAGTCTGGAGGGTGGCGGCATCTCCACGGGTAGCCTGAGTGTCGATGAGCGCACCAATACGCTGGTGGTGTACCTGCCCGCTGACCGCCTGGCCGAGATGCGCCAGTTGGTGGCGCAGTTGGACGTGCCGGTGCGTCAGGTAGCGATCGAGGCGCGTATCGTCGAGGCCAACGTCGATTATGAGAAAAGCCTGGGGGTACGCTGGGGTGGGCCGCTGTACGGCGAGAAACTGCGGCCCGGCAAGGAGCTGTTCGTCGACCTCGGTCTGGAGCGAGCCGGCAGCCGTATCGGCCTGGGTTTGTTGCGCGGTGACGTGTTGCTGGATCTGGAACTCAGTGCCATGGAAAAAAGCGGCAACGGCGAGATCATTTCGCAGCCCAAGGTGGTCACGGCTGACAAGGAAACGGCGAGGATCCTCAAGGGTACCGAGGTGCCTTACCAGGAAACCAGCCAAAGCGGCGCTACCTCGGTATCGTTTCGCGAAGCCTCGCTGTCGCTGGAAGTAACGCCACAGATCACTCCGGACAACAAGGTGATCATGACCGTCCGGGTGACCAAGGACGAGCCGGATTACGTCAATGCCTTGAACAACGTACCGCCGATCCGCAAGAACGAGGTCAATGCCAAGGTTCGTGTGGCTGACGGCGAAACGATCGTGATCGGTGGCGTCTACTCGACTTCGCAAAACAATGTGGTCGACAAGGTGCCATTTTTCGGCGATCTGCCGTATGTTGGGCGGCTGTTTCGACGCGATGCATTACAAGAGAAAAAATCCGAGCTGCTGGTCTTCCTGACTCCGCGTATCATGAGTGACCAGGCGATTGCTGTGAGTCGTTGATTCTGTGCGAAATTTGATACTTGTGGGGCCCATGGGCGCTGGTAAAAGCACCATCGGACGCCTGTTGGCCAAAGAGCTGCGCCTGCTGTTCAAGGATTCCGACAAGGAAATCGAACTGCGATGCGGCGCAAACATCCCGTGGATATTCGACAAGGAAGGCGAGCCGGGTTTCCGTGATCGCGAGCAAGCGATGATTGCCGAGTTGTGCGCGCTCGACGGTGTGGTGCTGGCCACCGGTGGTGGCGCGGTGATGCGCGAAGCCAACCGGCAGGCGCTGCATCAGGGTGGCCGGGTGATCTACCTGCATGCTTCGGTCGAGCAGCAAGTCGGTCGCACCGCGCGCGACCGCAATCGCCCGCTGCTGCGCACAGCCAATCCGGAGGCGACCTTGCGCACCTTGCTGGAAACCCGCGACCCGCTCTACCGCGAGATCGCCGACGTGGTGGTTGAAACCGACGAGCGGCCACCACGCATGGTGGTGATCGATATTCTCGAGCGCTTGCAGCAGTTGCCGCCCCGTTAACCCGGGACTATTCTCGGCCTCCAGCGCCGAGGCGAGGCTCAACGTTACCGCGCAGGTCGCCGGATGGCGCCGCGCCCAAGTACATTGTGGGGATACATGCAGACACTAAAGGTCGACCTGGGCGAGCGTAGCTACCCGATCTACATTGGCGAAGGCCTGCTGGACCAGCCTGAGCTGCTGGCGCCGCACATTGCGGGTCGGCAGGTAGCCATCGTTTCCAACGAGACCGTCGCGCCGCTGTATCTCGAACGCCTGAGCAAGGCCCTCGGAGCCTACTCGGTACTGCCAGTGGTGTTGCCCGATGGGGAAGCCCACAAGAACTGGGAAACATTGCAGTTGATCTTCGATGGCCTGCTGACAGCTCGGCATGATCGTCGTACTACTGTGGTCGCGCTTGGTGGTGGCGTGATTGGTGACATGGCTGGTTTCGCAGCCGCCTGCTACCAGCGCGGCGTCGACTTCATCCAGGTGCCGACTACCCTGTTGTCCCAGGTCGACTCTTCCGTGGGTGGCAAGACCGGCATCAATCATCCGCTGGGCAAGAACATGGTCGGTGCGTTCTATCAGCCCAATGCGGTGCTGATCGATACCACCAGCCTCAAGACCCTGCCAGCGCGCGAGCTGTCCGCAGGTCTGGCCGAAGTGATCAAGTACGGACTGATTTGCGACAAGCCGTTCCTCGCCTGGCTCGAAGACAATATGCAGGCACTGCGTGCCCTCGATTCGGCAGCCCTGACCGAGGCCATCCGCCGCTCTTGCGCGGCCAAGGCCGCAGTGGTGGGTGCTGACGAGCGCGAGTCGGGCGTACGGGCCACGCTGAACCTGGGGCATACCTTCGGGCATGCTATCGAAACCCACATGGGCTATGGCGTGTGGCTGCACGGCGAGGCTGTCGCGGCGGGCACAGTGATGGCCCTGGAAATGTCCATGCGCCTTGGCTGGATCGACCAGGCTGAGCGCGATCGTGGAATCCGCCTGTTGCAGGACGCAGGTTTGCCGGTGGTGCCACCACAGGAAATGACCCCGGCGCACTTCATGGAGCACATGGCGGTCGACAAGAAGGTGCTCGACGGTCGTTTGCGTTTGGTGCTGCTGCGCCAGATGGGCGAGGCCGTGGTGACCGACGACTATTCGAAAGAGATTCTTCAGGCCACGCTGTCGGCGGATTACCGCGCGATCGTGGCCCAGCTTTGAGGTTGTGACAGCGCAATGACAAGTTTGCATGCCGATGAGGCCTTTCTCGACCATTACCAGTTGAGCCATGATCCGTTCGCGCCCCGCGTACCTGGCTTCAAGTTCTTCCCGGCCCAGCGCAAACCGGTGCTTGGCCAACTGCACCACCTGGCGCGCTATAGCCAGTTGATGCTGGTGGTCAGCGGCCCGTTGGGCAGCGGCAAGTCGCTACTTCGCCAGGCCCTGGTGGCCAGCACCAACAAGCAGACTGTGCAAAGTGTGGTGGTGTCGGCCCGCAGCGCCAGCGACGCCTCCAGTATGCTCGCGCAGGTCGCGCAGGAGCTGGGTGTGGCCCAGCCCGAGGTGCAGGCGATCCTGTCGAAGGTGGTGCAGCTGGCACTGACCGGGCAGGAAGTGTATTTGCTGGTGGACGATGCGGAACAACTCGACGAGTCGGCACTCCAAGCGTTGCTGGAGTTGGCGGCGGGGGTTCCTGAAGGGCGTCCGCACGTGTTTCTGTTCGGTGAGCCATCGCTGATTGCCGGGCTGGATGAGCTCAATGTCGAGGAAGAACGTTTCCACATCATCGAGCTTGCGCCCTACAGTGAAGAAGAAACCCGCGAGTACCTGGAACAGCGCCTGGAAGGGGCTGGTCGGGGCATCGAGGTGTTCAGCCGTGAACAGATCGCCGATATCCATGAAAACTCCGACGGCTGGCCTGGCAACATCAATCAGGTCGCCCGTGACACTTTGATCGAAGCCATGATCGCCAGCCGCTCGACGGCCAAGCGACCAACCATGGGGTTCAAGATGCCTAAAAAACATGTGCTCGCACTGTCCGCTGTGGTCGTGGTTGCCGTTGCGGCCGCGGTATTGATGCCCAAAAAAGGCGACAAGGCCCCTGCCGAAGCGCCGGCCGCCCAGGCCCAGTTGCCGCTGGGTGACGGCAAGCAGGGTGCTGCCATCGAGTTCTCTGGCTCGTCCCAGCCAATGCCGCTGCCACTGGTTGGCCAGTCGCAGCCGGTGATGCGCGAGCCGCTGGCCCAAGCCGCAGGCATGGGCGAGGGTGAAGAGGGAGGCCCGGCTGTCGACACCGCGCTGCAGCCTGGCAACCCGCCACCCACCGTGACCACCATCGCTCCGCCACAAGGTGTGCCAGCTGGCCCGGCGCCTGCGCCGGCCCAGCCAGTTCAGTCGGTTGCGCCTGCGCCCAAGCCTGTTGCAACCCAGCCCGCGAAACCGGTTGCGCCGGCCAAGCCAGCACCAGCGCCGACCCAGGTCGCCGTGGCCAAGCCGGCCGCCAAAGCGGCCGAAAAACCAGCTGAAAAACCAGCCCCCGCTAGCGCTGGCAACAGCGGCTGGTATGCCGGACAGAAGCCGGGCAATTACGTGGTGCAGATCCTCGGTACCAGCTCCGAGGCGTCGGCCCAGGCTTACGTCAAGGCCCAGGGTGGCGACTATCGCTACTTCAAGAAAAACCTGCAGGGCAAACCCTTGTACGTCGTGACTTACGGCAGTTTCGCCAACCGCGACGCAGCGGTAGCGGCAATCAAGAACTTGCCAGCGAAGGTCCAGGCTGGTAAACCTTGGCCACGTACCGTCGGCAGCGTCCAACAAGAGCTGGCCACGGCCCGCTGATACCTTCCGGGCGGCATCACCCCGCCGCCCAGTAGCTAAGCGAATTCTAGCTTTCGACTAGCCTGCTGCGCCCGAGCGCGGCAGGCTTTTCTGTCCCGGACTGCCGGCCACAAGCCCCTAGTTGCAGTCATGGCTGAAACGCTTCAGACTCGAGCCAAGCCGCTATCACGGCGCATGGCGCAAAAACATTCAAAATTGCGACATAAATTTTCAATGATGAGACATGAAAATTTGTGGGCGTCGCTGTCGCTGTGCAACAATGGTTTTCCATGACCACCGCAAAAAAGCTGGCGTTTGATCGGCGTGGATGGTAAGTGGTTGTTAAAAAAGAGATTTACCTCCGTTGAGAGGTGAACCTGGTGAGAATGTGTCTATGAAAACAGGTCTGTACCATCCCGAAGAATTCAAGGACAACTGTGGTTTTGGCCTGATCGCCCATATGACGGGTGTGCCGAGCCACCACCTTCTGCAAACCGCCATGCAGGCGCTGACGTGCATGACCCACCGCGGTGGCATCAATGCCGACGGCAAGACCGGTGACGGTTGCGGTCTGCTCATGCAGAAGCCCGATCAATTCCTGCGTGCCATGGCCCAGGAGCACTTCGCTGTCGAGCTGCCCAAGCAGTACGCCGTCGGCATGGTGTTCTTCAACCAGGACCCGGTCAAAGCCGAAGCTGCCCGCGCCAACATGGACCGCGAGATCGTCGCCGCTGGCCTGAAACTGGTTGGCTGGCGCAAGGTGCCGATCGACACCAGCGTACTCGGCCGCCTGGCCCTCGAGCGCCTGCCGCAGATCGAGCAGGTGTTCATTGGCGGTGAAGGCCTGAGCGACCAGGAATTTGCCATCAAGCTGTTCAGTGCCCGTCGTCGTTCGTCGGTGGCCAACGCCCACGACGCCGACCACTACATCTGCAGCTTCTCGCACAAGACCATCATCTACAAAGGCCTGATGATGCCGCGCGATCTCGCGGCGTTTTATCCAGACCTGGGTGACGAGCGCCTGCAAACCGCGATCTGCGTGTTCCACCAGCGCTTCTCCACCAACACCCTGCCGAAATGGCCGCTGGCGCAGCCGTTCCGCTTCCTCGCCCATAACGGCGAGATCAACACCATCACCGGCAACCGTAACTGGGCCGTTGCTCGTCGCACCAAGTTCGCCAATGACCAGATCCCCGACCTCGAAGAGCTCGGCCCGCTGGTCAACCGCGTCGGTTCCGACTCGTCGAGCATGGACAACATGCTGGAACTGATGGTCACCGGTGGCATCGATCTGTTCCGCGGCGTGCGCATGCTGGTACCGCCAGCGTGGCAGAACGTCGAGACCATGGACGCCGACCTGCGCGCCTTCTACGAATACAACTCCATGCACATGGAGCCGTGGGATGGCCCGGCCGGTATCGTCATGACCGAAGGCCGCCACGCGGTGTGTCTGCTTGACCGCAACGGCCTGCGCCCGGCGCGTTGGGTCACCACCACCAATGGCTACATCACCATCGCCTCGGAAATCGGCGTATGGGGCTATCAGCCTGAGGAAGTGCTGGCCAAGGGCCGTGTCGGCCCGGGCCAGATCCTTGCCGTGGACACCGAAACCGGCCAGATCCTCGACACCGACGCCATCGACAACCGTCTGAAGTCGCGACACCCGTACAAGCGCTGGCTGCGTCAGCACGCCACCCGCATCCAGGCGACGCTGACCGACGACCAGGGCGTGGCCAGCTATGACGCTGACCAGCTCAAGCAATACATGAAGATGTTCCAGGTCACCTTCGAAGAGCGTGACCAGGTGCTGCGCCCGTTGGGTGAGCAGGGCCAGGAAGCCGTTGGCTCGATGGGTGACGACACGCCGATGGCCGTGCTGTCGCAGCGTGTGCGCTCGCCGTACGACTTCTTCCGCCAGCAGTTCGCTCAGGTAACCAACCCGCCGATCGACCCGCTGCGCGAAGCGATCGTGATGTCGCTGGAAATCTGCCTGGGTGCAGAGCGCAACATCTTCCAGGAGTCCCCGGAGCACGCTTCGCGGGTCATCCTCAGCTCGCCGGTCATCTCGCCCGCCAAGTGGCGTTCGCTGATGAGCCTGGAGCGCGAAGGCTTCGACCGCCAGCTGATCGACCTCAACTATGAGCAGAGCGTGGGCCTGGAAGCGGCCATCCGCAACATTGCCGACCAGGCCGAAGAAGCTGTGCGTGGGGGCAAGACCCAGCTGGTGCTGAGCGATCGTTATATCGCCCCGGGCAAGCTGCCGGTGCATGCTTCGCTGGCCGTTGGTGCAGTGCACCACCGCCTGACCGAACAGGGCCTGCGTTGCGACAGCAACATCCTGGTGGAAACCGCTACCGCCCGTGATCCGCATCACTTCGCCGTGCTGCTGGGCTTCGGTGCCTCGGCCGTTTACCCGTACCTGGCGTATGAAGTACTGGCTGACCTGATCCGTACCGGTGAAGTGCTGGGCGACCTGGACGAAGTGTTCAAGTACTACCGCAAAGGTATCTCCAAGGGCCTGCTGAAGATCCTGTCGAAGATGGGTATCTCCACCATCGCCTCGTACCGCGGTGCACAGCTGTTCGAAGCCATTGGCCTGGCCGAGGAAGTGGTCGGCCTGAGCTTCAAGGGCGTGTCCAGCCGCATCAAGGGTGCGCGCTTCGAAGACCTGGAGAACGACCAGAAGCTGCTGGCGGCCGAAGCCTGGAGCGCGCGTAAGCCGATCCAGCAAGGTGGCCTGCTGAAGTTCGTCCACGGTGGCGAATACCACGCTTACAACCCGGATGTGGTCAACACCCTGCAAGCCGCCGTGCAGCAGGGCGACTACGCCAAGTTCAAGGAATACACCACGCTGGTGGACCAGCGCCCGGTGTCGATGATTCGTGACTTGCTCAAGGTGAAAGTGGCCGACCAACCGCTGGCGCTGGAGCAGATCGAGCCGCTGGAGGCGATTCTCAAGCGTTTCGACTCGGCGGGTATCTCGCTGGGTGCACTGTCGCCGGAAGCCCACGAAGCGCTGGCCGAGGCCATGAACCGCCTGGGCGCACGCTCCAACTCGGGTGAAGGCGGCGAAGACCCGTCGCGCTATGGCACCATCAAGAGCTCGAAGATCAAGCAGGTGGCCACCGGCCGTTTTGGTGTGACCCCGGAGTATCTGGTCAACGCCGAAGTGCTGCAGATCAAGGTTGCCCAGGGCGCCAAGCCGGGTGAGGGCGGCCAGTTGCCGGGCGGAAAGGTCAACGGCCTGATCGCCAAGCTGCGTTATGCGGTACCGGGCGTGACCCTGATCTCGCCACCGCCCCACCATGACATCTACTCGATCGAAGATCTGGCGCAGCTGATCTACGACCTCAAGCAGGTCAACCCGCAGGCGCTGGTATCGGTCAAGCTGGTAGCCGAAGCGGGCGTGGGCACCATCGCCGCAGGTGTGGCCAAGGCCTATGCCGACCTGATCACCATCTCCGGTTACGACGGTGGTACCGGTGCTTCGCCGCTGACCTCGATCAAATACGCCGGCGCCCCTTGGGAGCTGGGCCTTGCGGAAACCCACCAGACCCTGCGCGGCAACGACCTGCGTGGCAAGGTGCGGGTGCAGACTGATGGTGGTCTGAAAACTGGCCTGGATGTGATCAAGGCGGCCATTCTCGGCGCCGAAAGCTTCGGCTTTGGTACCGCGCCAATGATTGCCCTGGGCTGCAAGTACCTGCGCATCTGCCACCTGAACAACTGCGCCACCGGCGTGGCCACCCAGAACGACAAGCTGCGCAAGGACCACTACATCGGCACCGTCGACATGGTGATCAACTTCTTCACCTTTGTCGCCGAAGAAACCCGCGAGTGGTTGGCCAAGCTGGGTGTGCGCAGCCTTGGCGAGTTGATCGGCCGTACCGACCTGCTCGAAGTGCTGCCAGGTGACACCGAACGCCAGCAGTACCTGGACCTGTCGCCGCTGCTGGGCAGCTCGCACATTCCGGCGGACAAACCGCAGTTCTGCGAAGTCGACAAGAACCCGCCGTTCGACCTGGGCGAGTTGGCCGAGAAGATGGTTGATATGGCTATGCCGGCCATCCGCGACCAGGCGGGTGGCGAGTTCAGCCTCGACATCTGCAACTGCGACCGCTCCATTGGTGCGCGTGTGTCGGGCGAAATCGCCCGCCTGCACGGCAACCAGGGCATGGCCGCGGCGCCGATCACCTTCCGCTTCAAGGGGACTGCGGGCCAGAGCTTTGGCGTGTGGAACGCTGGTGGCCTTAACCTGCACCTGGAAGGCGACGCCAACGATTACGTCGGCAAAGGCATGACCGGTGGTAAGGTCACCATCGTGCCGCCAGCCGGCAGCCCGTTCGAAACCCAGCACAGCGCCATCGTCGGCAACACCTGCCTGTACGGTGCCACTGGCGGCAAGCTGTTTGCCGCAGGTACTGCGGGCGAGCGCTTCGCTGTGCGTAACTCCGGCGCCCATGCTGTTGTCGAGGGCACTGGCGATCACTGCTGTGAATACATGACCGGCGGCTTTGTCTGCGTTCTGGGCAAGACCGGTTACAACTTCGGTTCTGGCATGACTGGCGGCTTTGCCTACGTGCTCGACATGGACAATAGCTTCGTCGACAAGCTCAACCACGAGCTGGTGGAAATCCAGCGTATCAGTGGCGAAGCGATGGAGGCCTACCGTAGCCACCTGGCGCGTGTCCTTGCCGAGTATGTGGATGAGACCGGCAGCGAGTGGGGGCGTGAGCTCTCGGAGAACCTGGACGACTACGTGCGGCGCTTCTGGCTGGTCAAGCCGAAGGCAGCCAACCTGAAGCAGCTGCTGTCCAGCACCCGTGCCAACCCGCAGTAAAAACAGCTGCAAGTGGCAAGCCTCAAGCTGCACGTAATGGCAGTGAGAGGTTTGCCCGGCTTAAGTGATCGTCTTGCGGCTTGCAGCGTGTAGCTTGCAGCTGCTGTAAAGAGGTTTTGAAAAATGGCTGAACGTCTGAACAACGACTTCCAGTTCATCGAAGTGGGCCGAAAGGATCCGAAAAAAAAGCTGTTGCGCCAGCGCAAGAAGGAGTTCGTGGAAATCTACGAACCGTTCAAGCCGCAGCAGTCCGTGGAGCAGGCGCACCGCTGCCTGGGCTGCGGTAACCCGTATTGCGAGTGGAAGTGCCCGGTACACAACTTCATCCCCAACTGGTTGAAGCTGGTCTCCGAAGGCAACATCCTGGCCGCGGCGGAACTGTCGCACCAGACCAACACCCTGCCGGAAGTATGCGGCCGTGTTTGCCCGCAAGACCGCCTGTGCGAGGGTGCCTGCACCCTGAACGACGGTTTCGGCGCGGTGACCATCGGCTCGGTGGAGAAGTACATCACCGACACCGCCTTCGCCATGGGCTGGCGCCCGGACATGTCCAAGGTCAAGCCCACCGGCAAGCGCGTCGCCATCATCGGCGCAGGCCCGGCTGGCCTGGGCTGCGCCGATGTGCTGGTGCGCGCCGGGGTAACCCCGGTGGTGTTCGACAAAAACCCTGAGATCGGTGGCCTGCTGACTTTCGGTATCCCCGAGTTCAAGCTGGAAAAGACCGTGCTCAGCAACCGCCGTGAAGTGTTCACCGGCATGGGCATCGAGTTCCGCCTGAACACCGAGGTGGGCAAGGACGTGACCATGGAACAGCTGCTCGCCGAGTACGACGCGGTGTTCATGGGCATGGGTACCTACACCTACATGAAGGGCGGCTTCCCGGGTGAAGACCTGCCGGGCGTGCATGACGCACTGGACTTCCTGATCGCCAACGTCAACCGCAACCTGGGCTTCGAGAAGTCGCCGGAAGACTTCGTCGACATGCAGGGCAAGAAAGTGGTGGTGCTGGGTGGTGGTGACACCGCGATGGACTGCAACCGTACCTCGATCCGTCAGGGTGCCAAGGCAGTGACCTGTGCTTATCGTCGTGACGAAGCCAACATGCCGGGTTCGCGCAAAGAGGTGAAGAACGCCAAGGAAGAGGGTGTGAAGTTCCTCTACAACCGCCAGCCCATCGCCATTGTGGGTGAGGACAAGGTCGAAGGCGTCAAAGTGGTCGAGACTCGCCTGGGCGAGCCTGATGCCCGTGGGCGCCGCAGCCCTGAGCCAATCCCGGGCTCCGAAGAGATCCTGCCGGCAGACGCCGTGGTAATCGCCTTCGGCTTCCGCCCGAGCCCGGCGCCGTGGTTTGAGCAGCATGGCATTCAGCTGGACAGCCAGGGCCGTGTGGTTGCCCCGGAGAAGGGCAAGTTCAAGCACCAGACCAGCAACCCGAAAGTGTTTGCCGGTGGCGACATGGTGCGTGGTTCGGACCTGGTGGTGACTGCGATCTTCGAAGGGCGTACGGCCGCCGAGGGTATCCTGGACTACCTCGAAGTCTGATTTTCGGCCTGTTCGCGGGCATGCCCGCTCCCACAGGGTTAAGCGTAGAACCCGTGGTAGCGGGCATGCCCGCGAAGCTTTTGTATACAAAAACGCTTGATCTGTGGCATCCAATAGACAAAACACATGGTCATGGCCGTGCCTTTTGCGCTGGTGTCTGAGAAAATGCCCGCACTATTTTTCCGGATGCCGACATGACTGCCCTGAAGAACGATCGTTTCCTGCGTGCACTGCTCAAGCAACCCGTAGACGTCACCCCGGTGTGGATGATGCGCCAGGCCGGCCGCTACCTGCCGGAGTACCGCGCCAGCCGCGCCAAGGCCGGTGACTTCATGAGCCTGTGCATGAACCCGCAGTTCGCCTGCGAGGTCACCCTGCAGCCGCTGGACCGCTACCCGCTGGACGCAGCGATCCTGTTCTCGGACATCCTTACCATTCCCGATGCCATGGGCCTGGGCCTGTACTTCGAAACCGGCGAAGGCCCGCGTTTCAAGAAGGTCATCAGCACCCCCGCTGACATCGAAGCGCTGCCAGTCCCGGACCCACAGAAAGACCTCGGCTACGTGATGGACGCGGTCAGCACCATTCGCCGTGAGCTCAATGGCCGTGTGCCGTTGATCGGCTTCTCCGGCAGCCCGTGGACCCTGGCCACCTACATGGTCGAAGGCGGCTCGTCGAAGGACTTCCGCAAGACCAAGGCCATGGCCTACGACAATCCGCAAGCCCTGCACCTGCTGCTGGACAAGCTGGCCCAGTCGGTCACCAGCTACCTTAACGGTCAGATCCTGGCCGGCGCCCAGGCCGTGCAGATCTTCGACACCTGGGGCGGCAACCTGTCGGCGGCGGCCTACCAGGAGTTCTCCCTGGCCTACATGCGCAAGATCGTCAGCGGCCTGATCCGCGAGCACGAGGGGCGCAAGGTGCCGGTGATCCTGTTCACCAAGAATGGTGGTTTGTGGCTGGAAAGCATCGCCGACGCAGGTGCCGACGCACTGGGCCTGGACTGGACCTGCGAGATCGGCGACGCCCGCCGCCGCGTGGGTGACAAAGTAGCCTTGCAAGGCAACATGGATCCGACCGTGCTGTACGCCAAGCCCGAGGCCATTCGCAAGGAAGTGGCGCGCATCCTGGCCAGTTATGGCCACGGCACTGGCCATGTGTTCAACCTTGGTCATGGCATCACGCCGGAAGTTGATCCGGAACATGCGGGTGCATTCATCAACGCCGTGCACGAACTGTCGGCGCAGTACCACCAGTGACTTGATGCACTGCACAGTAAACCCGGCTTCGATGCCGGGTTTTTTGTACGTTAAGTTTGAATTCAGCGATCGTCGCTAATCTGGTCCCATCGAAACCGAAACAGGACCCGATTATCATGAAAATCCGTTATCTCGCCCTCATCCTCGCCCCCTTGTTCAGCACTGGCGCATTTGCCGCTGGCTACACCGGCCCTGGCGCCCAGTCGGTAACCACGGTTGCCGCCGCCAACGACGCCGCCGATGACACTCCGGTTGTGCTGCAAGGCTTCGTGACCAAGAAGATCAACAACGACGACAAGTACGAGTTCAAGGACAACACCGGCACCATCACTGTCGAGATCGACGATGAGGACCTGCCGCCGACGCCGTTCAACGACAAGACCAAGGTGAAGCTGACCGGTGAGGTGGAAAAGCACCTGATGAGCCGGGAAGTGGATGTGGATATTGTCGAGATCATCAACTGATCTGATGGACTCTTCGTGGTCACGCCCGCTCCCACAGGTTGTGGGTGCAGGCATGCCCGCGAATGCCTCACACCGTTTTGGGTGGTAACTTGCTCAGGTGCAATGCCACCAGCAATGCCACCGCCAGCAAGCTGCCAATGAACAGCCCGATCCCGTTCCAGCCCCACTGGTGCCAGAACACCCCGCCCGCCGTACCGGCCACGCTGGAGCCAGCGTAGTAGCAGAACAGGTACAGCGACGACGCCTGCCCCTTGGCCTTCAGCGCCCGGCGGCCGATCCAGCTGCTGGCCACCGAGTGCGCACCAAAGAAGCCGAAGGTGAACACCAGCATGCCCACGATCACCATCACCAGCGGACTGGCCAATGTCATCAGCAAGCCACCCGCCATTACCACGATACTGGCCCAGAACACCTTGCGCCGGCCCAGTTTGTCCGCCAGCGCGCCGACCTGTGCCGAACTGTAGATACCCGACAGGTAAACCACCGACAGCAAGCCGACCAGCGCCTGGTTCATGTGGTAGGGCTCGGCCAGCAGGCGGTAGCCGATGTAGTTGAACAGGGTGACGAAGGCGCCCATCAGCAAGAAGGCTTCAAGAAACAGCCAGGGCAGGCCTGCATCTTTGAAGTGCATGACAAAACCGTCCAGCAGGCTGCGTGGGTTCATCGTCTGTGCGCGGAAATTGCGTGATTCCGGCAGCACCTTCCAGAACACCAGCGCGGCCACCAGGGCCAGGCCGCCAATGGTCAGCATCGCCGTGTGCCAGCTGACGAAGTCGATCAGTACGCCAGTGATGAGCCGCCCGCTCATGCCGCCAATCGCGTTGCCGCCGATGTACAGGCCCATGGCCAGGCCAATGTGTTGCGGGTGAATCTCTTCGCTCAGGTAGGTCATCGCCACTGCCGCCAGGCCGCTCAGCGACAGGCCGACCAAGGCGCGGGTGGCCAGTACCAGCTCCCAGCTGGGCATCACTGCGCTGGCCAAGGTGGACAGGGCGGCGCAGACCAGCGCGAACACCATCACGGGTTTGCGCCCTATGCGGTCAGAAATGGGGCCGGTGATCAGCAGGCCGAACGCCAGCATGGCGGTGGACACCGACAGTACCAGGCTGCTCTGCGCCGCGTTGATGGAAAACTCGTTGGATAGCAGAGGCATCATTGGCTGTACGCAGTACAGCAAGGCGAAGGTGGCGAAACCGCCGCTGAACAAGGCCAGCACGGTTTTCATGAAAGCGGGTGTGCCTTTTTCGATCCACATTTCGGTCAGGATGGCAGGTTTTGGCTCAAGGAGGAGGGGGGCTACTGCAGTTTTCACGGGCGGGTACCTCTGGCGCAATGAAAAAAGCATATAGCTGGCTAACGATTAGATCCAATATATTGTTCGACCTATTTGAGATGTTTGGCGACTTGTTTGGAGCAGATCATGGAATTGCGTCATCTGCGTTACTTCATTGCTGTGGCCGAAGAGCTGCACTTTGGCCGCGCCGCCCAGCAGCTGGGTATTTCCCAGCCGCCCTTGAGTCAGCAGATCCAGGCTCTGGAGCAGGAGTTGGGGGCCCGGTTGTTCGACCGTACCAATCGTCGTGTCGAACTGAGCGAGGCCGGGCGATTGTTCCTCGAGGAAGCGCGCCAGGTATTGGCGCAGGTGGAGAAGGCCGCGGATGTAGCCCGGCGTGCGCAGTTGGGCGAGCTGGGCGAGATGAAAATCGGTTTCACTTCCTCGGCCCCGTTCACCTCGAAAATCCCCAAGGCCATTCATGCTTTCCGTCAGCGCTTTCCGGCGGTGCACCTGAACCTCAAGGAAATGAGCAGCCGTGATGTTGCCGAAGGGGTATTCGACGAGTCCATCGAGGTGGGGTTGATGCGGCCGATGCCGCTGCCGGAGGGGTTGGTGGCCACCGAGTTGTTCCGAGAACCGTTGGTGGCGGTGATCAATGCTTCGCATCCGCTGGCTGAGGGCACTGAGCAAGGCGTCTACATGGCGGCGTTGGCCCCTGAGCCCTTCGTGTTCTTCCCGCGCAGTTATGGCAGCGGCTTGCATGCACAATTGCTGAGCCTGGCGCGGCATGCGGGTTTCAGCCCCCATTTTGCGCAAGAGGCAGGGGAAGCGATGACCATCATCGGCCTGGTCTCGGCGGGGCTGGGGGTGTCGGTGCTGCCGGCGTCGTTCCAGCGCATGCGTATAGAAGGTGTGGTGTACCGCACCTTGCTCGATGAAGAGGCGATGTCGGCGGTGTGGCTGGTGCAGCGTGAGCGCGGCCATTCGGTCATGGCCAAGGCATTTGCCGAGTTGTTGACAGGGCAGGTGGTCGGTCAGGCGTGATGCCGGTCAAATGGCACTGGTCATTGCCCCACTGCCGCCACATACTCGGGCATTCGTTGATACACGGAGGTCAATCATGCGGCGCGTGGTGTTCAATCAGAAAGGTGGCGTGGGCAAGTCGAGCATTGCCTGCAACCTGGCGGCGGTCAGTGCCAATGAAGGCTACCGGACCTTGTTGATCGACCTGGATGCCCAGGCGAACTCGACCCAATACCTCACCGGCCTGACCGGCGAGGACATCCCCATGGGCATCGCCGACTTCTTCAAGCAAAGCCTTTCCAGCGGGCCGTTCAGCAAGAAGAACAAGGTCGATATCTACGAAACCCCATTCGACAACCTGCATGTGGTCACCGCCACTGCCGAGCTGGCCGACCTGCAGCCAAAGCTGGAGGCAAAACACAAGATCAACAAGCTGCGCAAGTTGCTCGACGAGCTGGACGAGGATTACGAGCGTATTTACATCGATACCCCGCCGGCGCTTAATTTCTATGCGGTTTCTGCGCTGATCGCTGCCGATCGCGTGCTGATCCCCTTCGACTGCGACAGCTTTTCGCGCCAGGCCCTGTATGGCCTGCTGGCCGAGATCGAAGACCTCAAGGAAGACCACAACGAAGACCTGGTGGTCGAAGGCATCGTGGTCAACCAGTTCCAGTCACGTGCCAGCCTGCCACAGCAGATGCTCGACGAACTGCTGGCCGAAGGGTTACCGGTGCTGCCGGTGTACTTGGGCAGCTCAGTGAAAATGCGCGAATCGCACCACGCCAGCCTGCCGCTGATTCACCTGGAGCCGCGGCACAAGCTGACTCTGCAGTTTGTCGAGTTGCATTCGCTGCTTGAGGAGAATGCTTAAACCCCGTGGTTACGCAGCCACTCCAGCAGGGACTGGAGTGGAAACGCCCCGGCCTGGCGGCTGACTTCGCGGCCGTTCTTGAACAGCAGCAGGCTGGGGATCGAGCGTATGCCCAGTTGCCCTGCGAGGTTACGGTTGGCTTCGCTGTCGAGCTTGGCCAGGCGGCAGCGGCCTGCAAGCTTCCGGGCGGCCTCTTCGAAGGTGGGGGCAAATGACTTGCACGGGCCGCACCAGTCGGCCCAGATGTCGACCAGCAGCGGCAGGTCGCCTTTGATCTGGCTGGCATAGCTGGCTTCGGTGAGCTCGAAAGGGGTGCTCAACAGCACGTCCTGTTTGCAGCGACCGCATTTCGGCGCATCGCCCAGGCGCTCGGCGGGCAGGCGGTTGAGGCCGTTGCAGTGGGGGCAGGGGATTACCAGTGGGTCGGTCATTTCATCTCCGGTGTTGGGTTCACGGTTTCCTTGTGGGAGCGGGCGTGCCCGCGAACACCGGCGAAGCCGGTGCAATCCATCACGTTGCCTGCTTCGCGGGCAAGCCCGCTCCCACAGGATTCGGCGCTAATCAGGAAGAGCAGCTGATTTCCAGGTGCTTGCCCCACTCCGGCGGTCGCTCGGCGTAGGCCTGCATCCCGGGCTGTTCCTCGAACGGCCTGGTCAGGACTTGGTGCAGCCGTCGAACTTCACTGTAATCCCCCGCCTCGGCCGCTTCGATGGCTTTCTGCGCCAGGTAGTTGCGCAGCACGTACAGCGGGTTTACCGCATGCATCCGCTCACGGCGGCCTTCGGCATTGCCGGGTTCACGCCCACAGCGGGCCAGGTAGTCTGCGCCCCAGGCATCGAAGCCGGCCAGGTCGATAAAGTCATCGCGCACTGCCTTCAGCGCCTCGGCCACCGGCTGCTCACCCAGTTTGCGGAAGAACAGGCTGTAGTCCACGCCACCGCGTTGCATGCACTGCAGCAGGCGCTCGACCAGCGCCATGTCATCATCTTCGGCGTTGGTCAGCCCCAGGCGCCGGCGCATCAGGTCCAGGTAATGGGCCTGGTACAGCGGCAGGAACAGGCCCAACGCTTCCTTCAGTGGCTCAACTTCGATCACGGTGGTCAGTGCCTGGGCCAGCGCGCTGAGGTTCCAGTGGGCGATGGGCACTTGGTTGGCGTAGCTGTAGCGGCCTCGATCGTCGGAGTGGTTGCAGATGAAGTTGGCGTCGAAGTCATCCAGGAACGCATAGGGGCCAAAATCGAAGGTGATGCCGAGGATCGACATGTTATCGGTGTTCATCACGCCGTGGCAGAAGCCATACGCCTGCCAGCGGGCGATCAGTTCGGCATTGCGCTCGACGATGGTGCGGAACATGGCCAGGTAAGGCTGCTCGGCGTCACGGCATTCGGGATAGTGCTGTTCCAGCACATGGTCGATCAACACGCGCTGCTGCTCGGGCTGCTTGGTGTAGTAGAAGTACTCGAAATGACCGAAACGCACATGGCTCTGCGCCAGGCGCGTCAGCATGGCCGCGCTTTCACGGGTTTCGCGCCACACCGGGGTGCTGGAACCGATCACGCACAGTGCCCGGCTGGTAGCGATGCCCAGAGCGTGCAGGGCTTCGGAGGCGAGGAACTCGCGAATCGACGAGCGCAGCACGGCGCGGCCGTCACCCATGCGGGAGTAGGGTGTCTGGCCGGCGCCCTTGAGGTGCAGGTCCCAGTGTTCGCCTGCGTCGTTGAGCACTTCGGCCAGCAGCAGGCCACGGCCGTCGCCCAGACGTGGGTTGTACGAGCCGAACTGGTGGCCGGAATAAACCATCGCCCGAGGGTCGGCCTCTTCCCACAGTTTGTGGCCGCTGAACAGTTCGGCGAACACCGGCAGCTCGGCCTGGGCGGGGTCGAGGTCGAGCAAGGCCATGGCCGACTCGCTCGCTACCACCAGGCGCGGGTCTGCAATGGGCTCGGGCAGCACCTGGGTGGAGAACGCATCGCCCAGGCGGGCGAAGCGGTTGTCGAAGGTGAGTTGGTCGAGGGCTTTCACGGGACTGCTCCTTGGAATCGGTGCCAATGGGGCCGCTTGGCGGCCTTTCGCGGGTGAACCCGCCCCTACAAAGAACATGCAGCGCCTGAAAGCCGTGCGGTCCCTGTGTAGGAGCGGGTTCACCCGCGAACGAGGGCGAAGCCCTCGCAGCCATTTTGCACACAATAAAGTATTCGAGCCCATTCAGGCCGAAGCAGTGCCATCCGATTTCGGCTGTTCCATCGGAATCAATTGCTGTTTGCCGCCCTTCGCGTCCATCAGGAATACCTCTACCTGGCGTACCGAGATCTTGATGTTGTGGGCCTTGAACTCGCGGTTGATGTAGCGGTTGATCTCGTCCAGCGTCGGGTTGCGGTCGCCCAGGTCACGTACGTGCATGCGCAGTTCGTGGTCCAGCGAGCTTTCGCCGAAGTTGAGGAAGTACACGATCGGTTCCGGGTCCTTGAGCACGCGTGGGTTCTCATGCGCGCCCTTGAGCAGCAGGTCGCGCACCAGGTCGAGGTCTGAGCCATAGTCGATGCCCAGCTTCAGCGTCACCCGGGTGACCGTATCGGTCAGCGACCAGTTGATCAGTTGGCCAGTGATGAAGGTCTTGTTGGGGACGATGATGTCCTTGCGGTCGAAGTCGGTGATGGTGGTGGCACGGATGCGGATCTTGCTTACCGTGCCCGACAGGTTGCCGATGGTGATGGTGTCGCCAATCCGTACCGGGCGCTCGAACAGGATCATGATGCCGGAGATGAAGTTGGCGAAGATTTCCTGCATGCCGAAGCCCAGCCCTACTGACAGCGCGGCCACCAGCCATTGCAGCTTGTCCCAGCTCACCCCCAGGGTCGACAGGGTGCTGACGATGCCGATGCCGACGATGGTGTACGACAACAGCGTGGTGGTGGCGTAGGCACTGCCCTGGGCCAGGTTCAGGCGAGACAGCACCAGTACTTCCAGCAAACCTGGCAAGTTGCCGGCCAGGGCGAAAGTGATGCCGACGATCACCAGCGCGCCGAGCAGGTCGCCGAGGCTGATCGGTACCATGCTGGCGGCGGCGCCGGTGCCGCTGGTGTATTCGTAGAGGACGAAATTGTTGAGGTAGGCGAACACCGAGATCAGGTCGGCCCATACCCAGTACAGGCCGGCGATGAAGCCGCCGAGCAGGGCCAGGCGGATCAGGCGCAGCGACTGCTGGTTGACCTGTTCGATATCCAGCGTTGGCTCTTCGGTGATGACTTCGCCATCCAGCCCTTCCTTGGCTGCCGCACGTTTGGTCAACGCACGCTGGTAGGCCAGGCGTCGTGCAGCCACCGACAGGCCGCGCACGAAGGCAGCCTCGATCACCAGCCAGAACAGCAGCAGGTACAGGGTGTAGATGAGTCGGTCGGTAAGCTTCAGTGCGGTGTAGTAGTAGCCGAAGCACACGGCGACGAACAGGGCGATGGGCAGGGCGGTGAATGCTACTCCCACCGCCCTGCGGAACAGCGAGGTGTCACGGTGCGCCGGGCTGCTGAGCAGCAGGCGGCTGAGCAGCCAGGCCATCAACGCATAGCAGGTCAGCACCACGCCGATGCCCAACACGTCGTCTGCCAATGCCGAAGGCTGGTGCTCGGCCACCGCCACCACGCCGACCAGTGCCAGCACCACGGTGCCCAGGCGGCGAACCCAGCCGCGCAGGAACTCGACCTGTGGTTTGTGCCAGCGGAAGTGGACTTCCGCCACGCCACCGGGTGCGAGGATACGGTAGGCGGTGTAGAACACCAGCCAGGCCTGGGCCAGCTGCCAGAGTGCGGCGCCCAGGTTGGCATTCTGCCCGCGGGCGTCGATCTGCAGGGCGTAGCTGCACAGCGCCAGACCAAGGCTGACCGGCATCGCCAGCAGAATGTTGATTAGGATTGCCTGGGGCGTGTGCCATTGGCTGTCACGGCGGAAGTGGCCGATATCCTGGTGCACTTTGCCTAACCGTTGGTAAAGGTATTTGCGCCGCCACAACAGCGCGCCGATCACCAACAGCAGCGGCAGGAACAGCAACGGGCGCTGGCTCAGGCCATCGGCCAGCTCTTTCAGGCTGGAGCCCCACGGCAGGTTGGCGACCTGGTCGGCCAGGCGCTCCGGCACGTATTGCAGCCAGTCCCAGTCCAGCGGCTTGTTGCTGGGGATCCAGAACATTTGCTCGTCGAGGGTGGTGCGCAGGCTCTGCGCGGTGCCCAGTAGCTGCTTCTGGTTGAGCTGCAGGGTGATCGATTCGTTGAGCAGCGCCGACAGCTCGCGGTTCAGCCGCTCCAACAGGTCGCTGCGGGTGATGGCCACTTCCAGCAGGGCCTTGCGCAGCTGCGGGGTCACATCTTCCTGCGGTTGCGCCGCCAGCAGCTTGTCGACGTAGGTGACCGGGCTGCTCATCTGCTCGCGCTGCTGGTTGACTTCGAACTGGTACAGGCGGGTGTCGGCGATCTGGTCGGCCAGGTCGCGGTCGACCTTCAGGTGCGGCAGGGTCTGCTTCTGCTTGTAGAGAATCTTCGACAGCAGCAGGCTTCCCTTGAGCACGTTGATCTGCTCGTCAAGCGCCTGGTCGGCCTGGGTCAGGCTGTCGAGTTGCTGCTTGGTGCGCAGGTTCTGCTGGGTCAGTTCGTTAAGGCGGTCGGTGCTCTTGAGCAGGTAGTCGGAAAGCTTGAGGTTGATCGCGCTTTCAGTGGCCAGCAGGCTGCTGCCACCGGCCTTCTGAGCCTCGATCGACTGCTGGGTGACGGCTTCCTGGGACTGGGCCAGGCGTTTGGCGTTGATCAGCGTCTGCAGGTCCTGGATTTCCTGCTCCAGGCGCGCAGCGCGCTCGACCAGCAGGTCGTGACGCGCATTGCCGAGGTCTTGCAGCAGGCTGTTGCCGGCCAGTTCCTGGCGGCGCAGCAGGGTCAGCGCGTTGAGCGAGGCCAACTCGGCGTTGAGCTGGTTGCGCTGGTCGGCATTGATGGCTTTGCCACCGTCCTTGCCGGTTTTGAGGATGTTGTTGATCTGCTGGGTGCGGGTCTGGCTGCTGCTGATCTCGGCCTGGGCGCGCTCGGGGCGGGTTTGCGAGTTGATGATCAGGCTGTTGGCTTCAGACAACGCCTTTTGCAGCTCGCCCTGCAGCGTGTTGCGTTCGCTGAGCATCTGTTCAAGCTGTGGCACGGTGAGGTTGGCGTAGCGCTGTGCCACCGGTTGTGCCTTGGTTTCCTTGAGCCTGGCCAACTCCTTCTGGCTGTCGCTGGTCTCCTTGGGGGCGCTGCTCAGCTGCTGCTTGAGTGCAGCCAGTTTCTTTTCGTTGTCTTCCTTGGCAGCAAGCAGGCTCAACGTTTGTTCGAGCACCTGCTGCAGCGCCTTCTGGTCTGCCTCGGGCAGCTTGCGCTCGGCGATCTTGTCGAGGCTGTTCTGGATACTGGCGGTGGTCGGGGCTTCTGCCGCGCTAGCCGCAAAAGAAAGGGACAGGCACAACCCGAGCAGGGCTGTGCGAAGGTACACGCGCAGGGACATAGGCAGACTACTTGTGGATCCGGCTGAAACGAAGTTTAGAGGAACAATCCTGGTCCGGGTCGCGTTCCTTCGGGGAATCTGACGCCTACTTTCTGGATCTTGTTCCCGTCCATGGTTGCCACGGTCCAGATCGTGCCATGCCATTCGACCTGGTCCCCTACTACTGGAGCGCCTCCGACCTTCTGTCGGATGAACTGCGCCAACGGCATTTTCGCGTCGAGGCCATCGAGCTTCAGGCCATACAAGGCTGCCACCGCACCCAGTTCGGCATCGCCTTCGAGCACGAAGTCGCCGAAGAAACGCAGATCCAGGCCACGCTGTGGCGCCTGGCTGAACAACTTGCCGAGGGCCGGCAGGTTGTGTTCGTGGCCGATCACGCAGAGCATGTCGCCAACCTCCAGCACCGTGCTGCCCGACGGGTGCAGCAGTTGCTCACCACGGAACAGCGCGGCAATCCGTGTGCCTTCGGGCATTTTCAGCTCGCGCAGGGCGGCACCGATGCACCACTTTTCGGCGCCCAGGCGGTAGACGAACATTTCCCACTCGCTGGTGATGTGCACCTCAAGGGCGGAGCGGGAGATTGGCGCCGGGTCTGGCGGAACCGTCACTTTCAGCAGCTTGGCCACCCACGGCAGGCTGGTGCCTTGCACCAGCAACGATACCAGCACGATGAAGAAGGCCAGGTTGAAGAACAGCTGGGCGTCTGGCAGGCCCGCCATCAGGGGGAACACCGCCAGAATGATCGGTACCGCGCCGCGCAGGCCGACCCACGAAATGAAGCCCTTTTCGCGGCCATGGAAAGCCTTGAACGGCAGCAGGGCCGCGACCACCGACAGTGGCCGCGCCACCAGGATCATCCACAGCGCCAGGCCCAGTGCCGGCAGGGCGATGGGCAGTAGGTCGTGCGGCGTGACCAGCAACCCCAGCACCAGGAACATGCCGATCTGCGCCAGCCAGGCCATGCCGTCGAGCATGTGCAGGATGCCGTGGCGGCTGCGGATAGGCTTGTTGCCCAGCACCAGGCCGCACAGGTAAACGGCGAGGAAGCCGCTACCATGCAGGGCGTTGGTCAGCGAGAACACCACCAGGCCACCGGCCACTACCAGAATGGGGTAAAGGCCGCCGGCCAGGTTGATGCGGTTGACCAGTTGCAGCATCAGCCAGCCACCGCCCAAGCCCAGCAGCCCGCCGATACCGAACTCACGCAACAAGTGGCCCAGCAGGCCCCAGTGCAGCCCGGTCTGGCCGCTGGCAATCATGTCGATCAAGGTGACAGTGAGGAACACCGCCATCGGGTCGTTGCTGCCCGACTCGATCTCGAGGGTAGCCGTAACCCGCTCGTTCAGGCCTTTGCCGCCGAGCAGCGAGAACACTGCAGCGGCGTCGGTGGAGCCGACGATCGCACCGATCAGCAAGCCCTGAATCAGGCTCAGGTTGAACAGCCAGGCGGCAACCAGGCCGGTGAGGGCGGTGGTGATCATCACCCCGACCGTGGCCAGCGACAGCGCCGGCCACAGCGCCACGCGGAAGCTTGCCACCCGCGTACGCAGGCCACCGTCAAGCAGGATGACGGCCAGTGCCAGGTTGCCCACCAGGTAGGCGGTTGGGTAATTGTTGAAGATGATGCCGCCACCATCGACACCGGCGACCATGCCGACGGCGAGGATGATGACCAGAATAGGGATGCCCAGGCGCGACGACAGCGAGCTGACCAGGATACTTGCACCCACCAGCAATGCGCCGATCAGGAACAGGCTGTTGATGGTGCTTGCATCCAAAGGCAGGTACTCCGAGACAGCGGGGAAGGGACGTGGTAGCGCATTTTCCAGCAAAAGCTAGCAGGTCGCGTGCCAATCGATTCTAACCTGAGGCCGACGCAGGCTGTAAAGCGATACCGCATCGTCGCTGCGGCTTGCGGCTGTAATGGTTTGCCCACTGTCAGGCAGCCAAGTGACATGAATGTCAAAGAAACCATTTCTCTCGCCCAGGTGGCCCAGCGCCTGCTCGGGCAATTTCCTGATTTGCACAGTTTGGCGCGCCAGGCGGCGGGCCATGTGCTTCGCCGCCAACTGGGGTACTGGCTGGATCCGGACGGGCTCTATTGGCATGAGTTCCAGTCGGCGGCCAGCAGTTCGTTGAGCTTCACCGGCTGGCGCCACAGTGGGCCGCCACGACGCTCTTTGAGCCTTACCGAACTGGTCATCCAGCGATTTAGCCCGCAGCAGCAGGCCAGTGCTGACGAGTTAAGTATTTATGGTGGCTTCTACCGGGTGGATGCCAGCCACGCAGTTTACGACGAACGCAACGAAGTGCGGCTCGACCCTCAGCAAGTACTGACGGCGTTCTGGCGGCTGGACTTTGCAGGGCGCTACACCGAGGCGCTGAGCACGTTTCGAGCACGGCATGGCGAAGACTACTGTGTGCTGGCCCGTGCCCGCTTCATGGCTGCTGTGGGCCAATCTGGGTTGAGCGAACCTGAGCGCCAGGAGCTGATGGGGGTGACACTCGCTGCACCCGCACTGCCGACTACCGTACAAGCCTTGCGACTGGCCCGGGAAGCGAGTGCTCAATCTGGGTGGAACGCGCTTGTCATTGGCAGTATCAGCGCCAAGCTGATGTTCTTGCGCAAGCTGAAGACTGGCAGGCTGTGCCTCTATCTTGCCGATGTTCAGGCTGTGGTGCAGGTGTTCGACGATCGTCATGCGTTTCAGGAGTGGATGGCTGACCAGGCCGCCACGACGGTGGGGCGAGAGCGGCTGGTCAGGCTGTTCGTCGGGGACGGGGTACTGGCGCAGTCGCTACGCCCGCGACTACGCAATTACTTCAAGTTGCTCGCTCAGTCGCGAGGTGACACCGCCATCTTGGGGCAGTCCATTGAAGGGGACCTGTTCGTTCGTCTACGTGATGCGGTGATGGATGATCTGACCCGCGACGCTCACGAACGGCTGACCACCAATGCCCAGCTGCGAAAGGCCGAGTGGCTGGCGGGCGTGCAAGCGGCGAGCTTCGTGATAGCACCGATGGCGCCGTTTGGCTGGCCAGTGATATTGGCATCGCTCGGTCTAGGCACCGCCAGCCTGGCGCTGCATCTGGACCGGGCAATCAATGGCAAGCAGGGCTGGCGCGCAGCAGCATGGTGGTCAGTACTGACGGATATCCTGTTCATCCTGCTTGATATAGCCATGCTGCGAGCCAGCGAGCTGTTTACCGATGGTCACGTCCCCCCGCGGGTGGCTGGTCAGGCGCAAGCCTCTGCCGCCAAGGTCGACTGGGGGCTTTACATGGCCCCGGCGGCGGATGAATTGCTGGCGGTGTCGGATCAGGCGCTGGCCCGCCAGCAAGCTCTGTTGGGCGCGGTACCGTGGGCTGATCTCGATGCCTTGGGGCCCAATGGCGAGTATCTGGATGCCTTCAGTGAACCCTACCCCGTGTTTCGCGATGAGCACGGCTTTGGCTCGCCCGCCATTGCCGAGTACACCAGCTCGCCGGAGCGTTACAACAACCTGTGGCGGGGTATGCCGCTAGAGGGCACGCGCGCCGCGCATATCCAGCGCAGCCATGCGCTTTCTCACGCACTTGGGCAAATCGGCGTGACTAATCAAGTGAGGCTGTATCGGGCTGCCTCCAGCCTGCGGGGCACGGGTTTTCAGGCAGTTGGTGAGGGCGCCGTTGAAGTGGGTGACGTGCTGGTGACCACCGACTTCACGTCATTCACTGAAAACCCCTATGCCCTCTGGGAGGTTTTCAACGACCCGCAGGCTCAAATCAGTGGCAGGGATGTTTTTGATGAAAACGCGTTGGTTTATGTGTTGGAGCCGGGCGAGGATATGCAGGCGACGCCTATCGGGCCCTTCTCAAGGCGACCGGATGAGGCGGAGTCTTTGATGATGCCCGGGCGCTACCTGCAAGTGGAAAAGGTGACGGCCGTTCAAGGGCACAATTATCGCTTTACCGAGGTGTGCCTGAAGGCGCTGGCGCAGGCGCCAAGCGGGAAGGCAGTGCGTGATATGCGCACAGGCAAGCTGTTCGATCGCCAGGCACTGGCGATGCGGCTGGGCACGGAGGATGATTCGTTGATGCGCACATTCTTTGCGCTGCCTGAGCGCACGTGAAAGGGGCCGCTGAGCGGCCCCTGATCAAGGCCTCAGCCCTGCTTCACTTCACGCATCGGCTTGCCTTTCACTGGCGCATCGCCCGCCACGTAGTACTTGGCAGTGCTGCGCGGCAGTGGCTTGCGGCCACGGATCTTGTCCGAAATCTTCTCGGCGATCATGATCGTGGTGGCGTTGAGGTTGCCGGTGATGATCAGCGGCATGATCGAGGCATCGACCACGCGTAGGCCCTTCATGCCGTGCACGCGGCCTTCGCCGTCGACCACCGCCATGTCGTCGGTGCCCATCTTGCACGAGCAGGACGGGTGGAAGGCAGTTTCGGCGTGCTCGCGGATGAACTTGTCCAGCTGTTCGTCGGTTTGCACGTCGGCGCCTGGGCTGATTTCGCGGCCACGGTACGGGTCCAGCGCCGGCTGGGCCATGATTTCACGGGTCAGGCGAATGCCGTCACGGAATTCCTGCCAGTCCTGCTCGGTGGACATGTAGTTGAACAGGATGCTCGGGTGCTGGCGCGGGTCTTTCGACTTGACCTGAATGCGGCCACGGGCAGGCGAGCGCATGGAGCCCATGTGCGCCTGGAAGCCATGTTCCTTCACGCCATTGGAGCCGTTGTAGTTAATCGCAACCGGCAGGAAGTGGTACTGGATGTTCGGCCACTTGAATTCCGGACGAGTCCGGATGAAACCCCCGGCCTCGAACTGGTTGCTGGCGCCGATACCGGTGCCGTTGAACATCCACTCGGCACCGATCGCCGGCTGGTTCCACCACAGCAGCGACGGGTATAGCGAAACCGGCTGGGTGCAGGCGTACTGCAGGTACAGTTCCAGGTGGTCCTGAAGGTTTTCACCAACGCCCGGCAGGTCGTGCACAACCGGGATGTCGAGGCTTTCCAGCAGGGCGCGCGGGCCGACGCCGGAGCGCTGCAGCAGCTGCGGCGAAGCGATGGCGCCAGAGCTGACGATCACTTCCTTGCGGGCGCGGGCTTCGACGCGCTCTTCGCTGTCGCCGACCAGGTAGGTCACGCCGATGGCGCGCTTGCCGTCGAACAGAACGCGATCCGTGAGGGCGTGGGTGACGATGGTCAGGTTCGGGCGCTTCTTGGCCTGGTCCAGGTAACCACGGGCAGTGCTGGAGCGGCGGCCGTTCTTGGTCACGGTGCGGTCCATCGGACCGAAGCCTTCCTGCTGGTAACCGTTGAGGTCTTCTGTGCGTGGGTAACCGGCCTGTACGCCGGCTTCGACCATGGCATGGAACAGCGGGTTGTTGCCGGCTTTCGGCGTGGTCACGCTGACCGGGCCTTCGCCGCCATGGTAGTCGTTCGGGCCGATGTCACGGGTTTCGGCCTTGCGGAAGTACGGCAGGCAGTCCAGGTAGGTCCAGTCTTCCAGGCCTGGCATTTCTGCCCAGCCGTCGAAGTCCATGGCGTTGCCGCGGATGTAGCACATGCCGTTGATCAGCGACGAGCCACCCAGGCCCTTGCCACGGCCACATTCCATGCGGCGGCCGTCCATGTAAGGTTCCGGGTCGGTCTCGTAGGCCCAGTTGTAGCGGCGGCCTTGCAGCGGGAAGGCCAGGGCGGCTGGCATCTGGGTGCGGAAGTCGAAGCGGTAGTCGGGGCCACCGGCTTCCAGCAGCAATACGGTGACGCCGGCATCTTCGGTCAGGCGGGTCGCCAGGGTGTTACCGGCCGAGCCGGCACCGACGATGATGTAATCGAATTCTTGGGACATGAAAGTACCCTCGTGTTGGCGGTGATCGGGGAGCGGGTACGCCCGTGCGCGGTGGCACGGGCGGGGCTAGACAGGGTTTAGAAAACCGAGTTGTAGCCGCCCAGCTCGACCTGGACCGACTTGATGCGAGTGTATTGAGCCAGCGAGCTGACGCCGTTTTCACGGCCGACGCCCGACTGCTTGTAGCCACCTACCGGCATTTCGGCCGGCGATTCACCCCAGGCGTTGATCCAGCAGATACCGGCTTCGAGCTTGTGGATGATGCGGTGGGCGCGGGTGATGTCGTTGGTGCAGACGCCGGCGGCCAGGCCGTAGTCGGTGTCGTTGGCACGGCGGATCACTTCTTCTTCGGTTTCGTAGGTGAGGATGCTCATCACCGGGCCGAAGATCTCTTCCTTGACGATGGTCATGTCGTCGGTGCAGTCGGTGAACACGGTCGGCGCAACGAAGGCACCTTTGGCGAAGTCACCGGCAGTCAGACGCTCGCCGCCGCACAGCACGCGGGCACCTTCTTCCTTGCCTTTGGCGATGTAGCCCAGCACGCTTTCCATGTGCTGGAAGCTGACCAGCGGGCCGAAGTTGGTGTTTTCGTCTTCCGGGTTGCCAACGCGGATGCGGGCAACGCGCTCGGCGATCTTGGCTTCGAAGGCCGCCTTCATTTCAGCCGGGATGAACACGCGGGTGCCGTTGGTGCACACCTGGCCCGAGCTGTAGAAGTTGGCCATCATGGCGATGTCAGCGGCCTTGTCCAGGTCGGCGTCGGCACAGATGATCAGTGGCGACTTGCCGCCCAGCTCCATGGTGACTTCCTTCAGCGAAGAGCTGGAGGCGCTGGCCATGACTTTCTTGCCGGTGGTGGTGCCGCCGGTGAAGGACACTTTTTCGATGCGCGGGTGCTCGGTCAGCCAGGTGCCGACTTCGCGGCCGCTGCCGGTCAGAACGTTGAATACGCCGTTTGGCAGGCCGGCTTCGGTGTAGATCTCGGCCAGTTTCAGGGTGGTCAGCGAGGTGACTTCCGACGGTTTGAAGATCATCGCGTTGCCAGCGGCCAGGGCCGGGGCAGATTTCCACAGGGCGATCTGGATCGGGTAGTTCCAGGCACCGATACCCACGGTCACGCCCAGCGGCTCGCGGCGGGTGTAGACGAAGGACGATTCGCGCAGCGGGATCTGCTCGCCTTCGATGGCCGGTACCAGGCCTGCGTAGTATTCCAGCACGTCGGCGCCGGTGACGATGTCGACGTAGCGGGTTTCGGAGTACGACTTGCCGGTGTCCAGGGTTTCCAGCATGGCCAGCTCATCGTTGCGCTCGCGCAGGATGTCGACGGCGCGGCGCAGGATGCGCGAACGCTGCATGGCAGTCATCGCAGCCCAGACTTTCTGGCCACGCTCGGCGCTTTCCACGGCCTTCTCGACGTCAGCCTCGGTAGCACGCTGTACGTGGGCGAGGACTTCGCCGGTGGCCGGGTTGATGGCTTCGAAAGTGGCATCGCTGCCAGCGTCGACGTAAGCGCCATCAATGTAGAGTTTTTGCGTTCCGAAACGGGCCATAGTGTCCTCGCAAGTGCAGTGTGTGGTTTGGCTTGCGCGTCATGCTCCTGCCGGGTTGGCAAGGGCCCTGCGCGCATTGTCAGCAGCCTGGTCGTTTGTGCCCAGGGTGTGCTGCTTGGCCAGTTGTAGTTCCATGTATTCGTAAGCAATCCGTATCGCCTGGTCGGTGTCGAATGCATCACCCGACAGGGCGCCACGCAGCCACAAACCGTCGATCAGGGCTGCCAGGCCGCGGGCTGCCTTGCGCGCATGGTAGAGCGGCAGGGCGCGGCGGAACTGGCAGCACAGGTTGGAATACAAGCGGTGGTCGTTGATCCGCTGCAACCTGTGCAAATCGGGCTGGTGCATGCTGGAAGCCCAGAAGGCCAACCAGGTTTTCATTGCCGGGCCGTTTACCTGGCTGGCATCGAAGTTGCCCTCGATGATCACTTTCAGGTGAGCGCGCGGGCTGTCGTCTTTCAGGGCCTGGCGACGTGCTCTGACGCCTTCGTTGAGCATGCTCATGATGTAACCCATCGTCGCTGCGATCAGGCCGTTCTTGTCCCGAAAGTAGTGACTGATGATGCCGTTCGACACACCGGCCAAACGGGCAATCAGCGCAATGCTGGCGTCCCCCAGTCCGACCTGATCGACCGCCTGCAATGTGGCTTCGATCAACTGCTGGCGCCGGATGGGTTGCATACCGACCTTGGGCATCTTGCTATCTCCTCAGGCCTGCGAGCAGACGACAGGCGGCTGACTCGGCGAAGGCCAGTCTATTTTGTTTTGATTGAACGTTCAATCAATAAAGAATAAGCTCTGCGACAATTTGTGCCATTGACAGTTTTTCAGGCGGTCGAGACGGCACGGATTGACACCCCAGGAAATCGCGTAACCCCCGGAATACAAGGTGTTGACGGGCATGAGCGATGCGAAATGCAGATTCTGCCGTACGGCCATTGGCCCTGCGACAGGCCCTTGGAGCGGGCGGGGTGATCTGTGACGAATGCGCGCACCTCCGTTGAGGCGTGGCATTTTCAGCAGGCCACCTGTCTGTTTTTGGCAACGTATCGATTCGGGATCACGGTTTCCAGGGTTCTTTTATAACACCTGATGCAGTGGGGATATTCCACCAATTGCTCGGGAAAGACTGATTAGCCTCCACAGCCGCACTGCCCGGAGCATTCGTGCAATGAGTTCTGCCTCACTTACCAAGCCCCCCGCCGAGAGGGTACGGGTCAACCGCGTGGTGTTTTTCACCTCCGCGCTGATGATCCTTGTTCTGACTGCCTTGCTGATCGCTGTACCCGAAACCGCCGGCCAGGTGCTGGGCGTGGCCCAGAAGTGGCTGACGCGCACCTTTGGCTGGTACTACATGCTGGTCATCTGCGGATACCTGCTGTTCGTCGTCTACCTGGCCTTCTCCGACTACGGCAACCTCAAGCTGGGTGGCAAGGACGACCAGCCTGACTTCAGCTACGGCGCCTGGGCCGGCATGCTGTTCTCGTCCGGTATCGGTATTTCGCTGCTGTACTTCGGCGCCTCCGAGCCCCTGGACCACTACTTCAACCCACCGGAGGGCACTCCTGCCAGCCTCGAGGCCGCGCGCCAGGGCCTGCAGCTGACCTTCCTGCACTGGGGCCTGCACGGCTGGGCGATCTATGCCCTGGTGGGCCTGGCCGTGGGTTACTTTGCCTACCGTCACAACCAGCCGCTGGCACTGCGTTCGGCGCTGTACCCGCTGGTGGGCGAGCGTTGGGTCAAGGGCGCTGCCGGCAACGCCGTCGACATCTTCGGCATGTTCGTCACCCTGCTGGGCCTGGTGACCAACTTGGGCATCGGCTCGATGCAGGTGTCGTCCGGCCTGGAATACCTGTTCGGCATGGACCACAGCAAGACCAACCTGCTGGTGGTGATCCTGGTCATGGCTGGCGTGGCTACCGTGGCAGCGGTATCGGGTGTGGAAAACGGCATTCGCCGCCTGTCCAACCTGAACATCATGCTGTTCAGTGGCCTGTTGATCTTCGTGCTGCTGGGCGGCGAGACCCTGCACCTGCTCAACGGCTTCGTGCAGAACGTTGGCGACTACCTCAACGGCATCGTGCTGAAAACCTTCGACCTCTATGTGTATGAAGGCGAAGCCGGCAAGTCGGAGCGCTGGCTGGGCCTGTGGACCGTGTTCTACTGGGCCTGGTGGATCTCCTGGGGCCCGTTCGTCGGCATGTTCATTGCGCGTATTTCCAAGGGCCGCACCGTGCGCCAACTGGTGATGGGTGTGCTGCTGATCCCGCTGGGCTTCACCCTGGCTTGGCTGTCGATCTTCGGCAACACCGCACTGGACCTGGTGATCAACCAGGGCGCCGTGGAGCTGGGCAAGACTGCGCTGGAACAGCCATCGATGTCGATCTACCAGTTGCTGGAATACTTCCCGGCAGCCAAGATCGTCATTGGTGTGGCAGTGTTCGTCGGGTTCGTACTGTTCCTCACCCCGGCCGACTCCGGCGCGGTGATGATGGCCAACCTGTCGTGCACAGGCGGCAAGGTCGACGAGGATGCCCCGCACTGGATGGTGGTGTTCTGGTCCGTGGTGATCACCCTGGTCACGATCGGCCTGCTGTTTGCCGGTAACTTCGAAGCCATGCAGACCATGGTCGTGCTGGCGGGCCTGCCATTCTCGGTGGTGCTGGTGCTGTTCATGTTCGGCCTGTACAAGGCCATGAAGCAGGACGTGGTGATCGAGCAGGAGCGCGCCGAACTGGCCGCCCGTGGCCGTCGCGGCTTTAGCGAGCGCCTGACCCAGCTGGAACTGCAGCCGACCCAGGCCGTGGTACAGCGCTTCATGGACAAGCAGGTCAGCCCGGCGTTGAAAGAAGCCGCTGCACAGCTGCAGACGCAGGGCTTCGAGGTGGAAACCCGCGTTGGCCAGTCGCGCAACCTGATGGGCTTGCGGGTGATGATGGAAGAAGGCAACCCTTTCGTCTACGAAGTGAGCCTTGACGGCTATATGGCCGCGTCGAGCGAG
Organism: Pseudomonas sp. BO3-4; assembly: GCF_034044115.1. Classification (NCBI taxonomy): domain Bacteria; kingdom Pseudomonadati; phylum Pseudomonadota; class Gammaproteobacteria; order Pseudomonadales; family Pseudomonadaceae; genus Pseudomonas; species Pseudomonas sp. BO3-4. Next base: position 5,901,974 of record NZ_CP139018.1, on the reverse strand, counting down.
CCGCCGGTCGAGGGTGAGCCTGAACTGCGCCAGCGCTTCTACCGCGCCGAGGTCTACCTGCATGACGGCAGTCAGGAGTACGACCTGATGGGCTTTGCCCCAGACCAGATCGTGCGTGATGTGCTCGATCAGTTCGAGAGCCATCGCCAGGTGCTTGGCCGCGTCTATAGCTGACTTCCCGGCAGGCCGCCGCACTGCCAGGTGTCGCGGCTTGCCAGCAGCAATATGTAGCACCTCATTCGATAACATCTCCAGGACGCTTTGTGGTTCATTCCACAACGAGTCCTGGTCATGCCCGCCACTCACGCGCACAACCTCAATCACGCAGTCGCCGCCCAGTTCGCCAGCCGTCCTACATTCCGGCAGGTCGCAGGTGAACAGATCATGAAGGTGATTCTGGAGCACTATCCTCTGGTTGGCGTGCATCGCCCTGAAATGACCTCTGCTGCACCGCTATACCTGATGTCCCTGCAGCCGGATGGTGTCTGGCACCCTCAGCCGCTGGTGGATGTTGTGCTGCAGGCCCTGCTTGCGGCTAAACCACTGGACCTCACCCCAGCGGGTGACTACCGCCTTAGCCTGAACCCGCCCCGGCGCTTTTTCGCCATCGAGTCGAGCTTCGAAACTGCTGAGGGCGATTTGATCGAGCCCGCGCGCCTGGCCGATGGCCTCAACGCGTTGCTGCCGATACTGCTTTGGCACTTCCAGCAAGCGCAGATCGGCTATTGGAACGGCGACGCCACGATCGACCGGGACCTGTGGTTGCAGCAGTTGTTGCGCGCCAACCTGCTCGATGGCCTGAAGGACGAAGCGCTGGACGACGAACAACGCAAGCTGCTGCGTGACCTGATGATGGGCAACCGTACCGGGCTCGATGTGCAGCTGGTGCGGGTAGCGTTACGTGAGGGCGAAGACACTTTCCATGAACTGTTGCCCGGTTTGCTGATTACCGCCTCCAGTGAAGTTCGCGAACTGACACTCTGGTGTTCTCCCGAAGGCCTGGTCCGCAGTTTCGACGCCCAGGCTGCGTTCGGCTCGGCGTTGCAAATGCAGATGGCGGGACGTTACCGGTTTGATGAGTTGAGCTGGCAAGGCCTGACGGTGGAAGGCGACGCTTTCGCCCTGTACAGCGCCTTGTTGCTGGAAATCTTGCTCGAGCGCGTGGCCCGCCTGCGCTGGAGTGCGATCGACAGCGTCGACCAACTGGAGCATTACTGCCATTTGGCCTGCGACCCCGCGTCCTTTTTTGCCGAGTTCAGTGACTATGGCTCCGGTGGGCTGGGCTTGGCGCTCCCCAAGGGCCTGTCGCGAGCCGATACGGATAGCCAGACCGCCTACCTACAAGCCATGCTCGACTTGTCGCTACTGCAACAGCACACTCCAGCCCAGGGCATTGAGGACGGTCTGCCGGACTTGCACACCTATGCGGCGACGCGCCTGCGCGAGGAGATGCTGCATGACCACCCGGTAGACGCCAATTACTTTCCTGATGACCTTATCCTCACTGTCGAGAGCTTTGTCAGTGACGGTCACGGGCTGGGCTTCGGCCAGAAGACCGGTGAAAAAAAAATGACCCTGACACAGCTGGCGATCGGCCGCCTGGATGCCACCGCAGGAGGGGTGGTGACACACATCGCGCACCGGGAAAACCAGCTGATCATGAAGTGGATGACCATTGATTACGTCCGTGAGCTGGTGCAGCGAGTCGACATCGGCGGCAGTTATCCACGTCATGTACAGTCGATGCTCGATCGCTCGGCGAGCCGGGCCGAACACATCTCGGCATTTGCCATACGCTGGCGTATCACCCTGATGTTCGATGCTGCGCGAGCGCGTGCCGTCAAACGGCTCGACAAGTTCGCCTACGGCGCCCTGGCAGAATTCTGCCGTAGCGGCCAAGAAGGTGCAGCCGCTGTGCGGATTGCACCGCTTGCGTTCAAACGCTCGCCGACATCAGAGAGGGTCGACGTGGCGCATGGTTTCTACGTGATCGAAATCATCGAGTTGGGTGTTTATCTGTTGTACTGCCCGCTGTACACCGAAAAGGCGCTGATTCAGTTCGGCAGCGCTCAGGCACTGTTGGATGCGATCAGCCGCCCGGGGGCGCTGCAGGACAGCGTGCTGCTGTGGATCGAGCAAGCTCAGCGCGCGGTCTACGATAATGGCGGCTTCCGGGAGCCGCACCTGCCCCAATGGCTGCTCGACCCTTACACCCTCCCGGAGAAACCGCAGCCTGTTCAGTTGGCGCTGCAATTCTGGGCGCGGGACGTGGATCGGCAGATGTTCGAAGCCAAGGGCCGGATGTTGCTGGAGCTGGCGGATCGCAGCGCCATGAGCAACAGCGAGGTGCGTTGGCGACTGGTCACGGCATTTTCCTGGGAGCTGCTGAATGTTGTGTTTCCGGTGTTACCGGGGCCGCTCACCTCGGTTGCCTGGCTCTATATCGGCATGCGCAGCTTGATCAACGATGTGCATGGCCTGGCCAGTTCACATTTCGACGAGCGCATCCAGGCGATGGTCGATGTGCTGAACAACACCTTGCTGGCGCTGATACACCTGCAGACGCCGAAACTGGCAGCCCCGCCCGTCTCTGGCGACCTGCCGCCATCGCTGCTCCAGGGGCCAGCTGCAGGCGATGGGATCGAGCTGGCGACCCTTTCCACCGCGACGCGGGAGCCCAGCGTTTCGGTCGACAGCCTGCAGGCGATGGCCAACACCCACCTCGACTTTTCCTGGCGTGGGGCTGGGGGGCTCAACGGCCTGTCGAGTGCCCAGCGCGACCAAATGCGGGCGTTGGCGGCCAGCGTTTCGCTGGAGGGGCGTGAACCGCAGAAGCAGGGCGTGGCTGCGGGGCTGGTGCGGATTGGGGATGATTTCTATGTGTCTCTGGACGGTAATGTCTACCGAGTCAGCCTTGATAACGCAGCGTTTCGCATTATCGGTCCGGACGGCACGGTTGGGCCCTACCTGATGCGCGACGGCGATGTCTGGCACCTCAATAATTCGCGCTTGCACGGTGGCAATGATCGCTCCGGCGAGTTGGCCCGCGAGCGACTGCGCAAGAAGCTTAGCGGGCCGATCGCCAAGGCTCAGGCCGAGATAGAGCGGCTTATCCTGGCAGCAGAGGCTGCCACGAAGGATTTCAACGCGCTGAGCGAGCAGATTGTCGGTCTGCGTGATCCGGTAAGAAAAGTCGAGGATCGGTTGCAAAAGGCGCCACCCACCGACCCAGACGAACGTGCGCAATTCGAGCAGGCTACCGCGTTGTTCAAGCTCAAGTTCCAGCAGTTGCAAGAGCAGACGAATACGCTGCGCAACCAGCGCCTGCCCTTGAACGAGAGATTGTTCCTTGGTTATCTCGAGGCCGAACGCAACATTACCTACGTGCTTGACAAGTCGAGCGCCTCGACGCACGTCGGCAGCGTGAGAGATCAACGGATACTCTTGGGCCAGGTCCGCAAGAACCTGATCAGCTTTGGCATGTTCTTCATTGATGAGCTCCTGGCCTTGGGTGGGTTCAGGGAATACGACCAACTCACCAATGCGCTCAATGACGCAACGCCAGAGAAACAGGCCGAGTTGTATGTCAGGTTCCGGACGATGTTGGAGAAGTTGCTTGAAGAGCAGCCCAGGATCATCAATGTCTCCAGCCAGCTGGATCGCCTGTTGGCCATCACCGATATCGACATGCAAGTGCCTTACATCAATTCCACTCTGACCGTCTCGAGCATTATCGCGAGCCGTAAGACGACCACGATCAACATCCGGTTTTTCCAGGCCATGGGCCTGGTCGAGCTGGCCCTGCAGTGGCACAAAGGCACGCCTACCCAGCACTACATGATCTTCCGCCATGCACTCGCCAGTCAGCGTCTGCGGGTGGCCGCACAAACGCATCATCTGCTGATGTTCTGTGACTTGCCTGTCGCCGAACGAATCGAGGTGCTGCAAAGTGCGTGGGACGAATACCTCGCGGCGATTCTCAACGCCGAACGGATCAAGACACTCGGCAGCAAGCTCATCGATGTCCAGCGCCTTGAGGCCTACAAGCAACAGATGGTGGAACTGAAAACCATAGCCGGTGAGGCGTTGGTCGAGGCCATGCGCGAGCAGGCGGACGGGCAGGTCCGTGGCACACGTCGTGCGGTTTATTCACGAAAGAGCCTGCAGGTGGCCCATACGCGGGCTGGTCAGATAGTCATCGGCAGCGAATCGGTGGTCGAGGGGCAGGCTGTGCTGCAAGTTGTAGCGGCTTTCAACAAGAGCGCGTTGCATCGCTTCCAGAAACAGGGAAACACCTGGGTTGAAGAGGTAGCCGCGGGCGAACCGGAACAGCCATCGCGGACTTCTACGCCGGAGTCCGAAAGGAACAACCGGGAGCTGGCCGAGGCCATGCTGGCACAGAACGAAAATGTCATCGCTCAAGCCAGAGCCCTGGTTGCCAAGGATGCTGACGACATGGGCCTGATGTCGATGCTGGACGGCCAGATCAACGAAGTGGCCGAGCTACGTGAACAGCTCAGCGATGCCGACGCCGAGCACGCGCTGCTGGCGGGCATGGACGATGCGTTGATTCATTTGCGTCAGGCCCGCCGCGACTGTTTGGTAGCGCTTTACAGCAAGACGCGCTATCCAGGTGCCAGAGGGCTCAATTTTCTCCATCAACAGGGGTTGCTCGCCGTGGAATATGTCGGGCCTCGGCAGGTGGTCTCCGATGGCTATCTGGACGAGTACCGGATCAGCCTGTTGCGTGCTCCCGGTGAGGGTCGAGGTAAACCCTTGTGGGCCGCACATTTCCATTTTGCCGACTCGCAGGCGGCGCCGACGGCGTTTGGCAAAGGCCATCTCAAGCTGTGGAGCCAGCGCAAGATGGGGTATCGCGAGCAAATGAAGGCGGCGAGCGAGGGGCAGGTACTGAGCATTTATCGGGGTAACCTGACCTACGCACAGGCCAAGGATGTCATTCCGTTCAACCTCTGAACCTTCGCCCGGGTGGCCCAGCGCCGCGATCAGCGAATGTTAGCGGTTGCTGTAACGGCCATGCTTGCCGTGTGCAGGCATGGCCTGGTTGCCACGTGTGGCGATCATCTGTGGCAGCGTGACCAGTTCGATCCCCAATTGCTTGAGCCGTGGAATTTGACTTTCCAGTACCGCTAGCGTCTGCGGGTAGGGGTGGCCGATCAATACGGCCGAGCCTTGCTTGCGGGCCAGTGCAATACCCTGTTGCAGCTGAGCGTCGATGGCTTCCGGCGTGCGCACGTCATCCAGAAATACATCCCGTGACACATGCGCGACATCGTGTGCTTGAGCCTCGGCTGCGGCGACCGTGGCGGCACTGGTGCGGCTGTCGACAAAGAACAGATGGCGCCGCTGCAGCTCACCCATCAACCACGCCATGGGTTCACGCTGTGCGGTCATGCGGCTGCCCATGTGGTTGTTGATGCCGGCGGCGTAGGGCACCTTGACCAATGCTGCGTCCAGGCGCCGCGCCAGCTCTTCGATGGCGATGCCCGGGTGCCAGGCATAGGGCCCGGTGGCCGGGTCCATGGGCATGTGCAGGATCACCGTCTTGCCGGCCTTGTGCGCCTGGCGGGCAAAGTCGGTGGCATGCGGGGTGTCGGGCATGATCGCCATGGTCACCGGCCCGGGCAGGGCCAGGGTACGGCTGTCGCGCTCGGGGCTCTGGCCCAGGTCGTCGATGATGATGCTCATGTAGGCCTTGTTGGCCGGCGCCGCTTGCGCGATTCCGGCCATCAGGCAAAACAACAGACACAGCAGAAAACGCATAGGGTGGCTCAGTCGCCCTTGGTGATGTTCAGGCCCTTGAGCAGGCTCAGTGCCTGGCTCAGCTGGAAGTCGTCATCCTGCGGGCGCTCCTTGCGCTTGCTGCTGCCGGTCGGGCGGTCGGCGCCGCCGTTGCCGTTGCCCAGGTGGCCCTGCAGGTCGGCTTCCTTGAAGTTTTCGGTGTCGGCTTCGGCGGTGAGCTTGGCCGGGCGCACCTCGATGTCCGGGACAATGCCCTGAGCCTGGATCGAGCGGCCGTTGGGGGTGTAGTACAGCGCAGTGGTGAGCTTCAGGGCGCGGTCGTTGGCCAGTGGCAGCACGGTCTGCACCGAGCCTTTGCCGAAACTGTCGGTGCCCATCAGCACGGCGCGCTTCTGGTCCTGCAGGGCGCCGGCGACAATTTCCGATGCCGATGCACTGCCACCGTTGATCAGTACCACCAGCGGCACGCCTGCGCTGGCATCGGCCGGGTCGGCCGAGAAACGCAGCTCGGAGTTGGCGATGCGGCCCTTGGTGTAGACGATCAGACCTTTGGTCAGGAAGTGGTCGGCCACTTCCACTGCCGACTGCAACACGCCGCCTGGGTTGTTGCGCAGGTCCAGCACCACCCCGCGCAGCTTCTTGCCGTTGTCCTTGCGCAGCTTGGCCAGGGCCTTGCCCACTTCGTCACCGGTCTTGACCTGGAACTGGGTGATACGGATGTAGCCGTAATCGTTCTCCAGCAGCTGGCTCTTCACGCTCTTGACCTGAATGACTGCACGGGTCAGGTTCACGTCGAACGGGTTGCCGCCGTCGCGTACCAAGGTCAGGGTGATTTTCTCGCCGACCTTGCCGCGCATCTTGTCGACCGCTTCGGTCATGGTCTGGCCGCGGGTCGGGGCGCCGTTGATCTTGACGATCAAGTCACCGGCCTGCACGCCGGCCCGCGAGGCTGGGGTGTCGTCGATTGGCGAAACCACCTTGATGAAGCCGTCTTCCTGGCCTACTTCAATACCCAGCCCGCCGAACTCGCCGCTGGTGCTTTCCTGCAGCTCCTGGAAGTCCTCGGGGCCAAGGTAGGCCGAATGCGGGTCAAGGTTGCTGAGCATGCCCTTGATGGCGTTTTCCAGCAGGGTCTTGTCGTCAACCGGTTCGACGTAGGCGGCCTTGATGCGGTCCAGGACCTCGGCGAAGGTGCGCAGTTCTTCCAGCGGCAGTGGCGCCTTGGCGGTCACCTCGGTGGCTGGCACTGCGGCGGCCTTGGCCGGCTCTGCGGCGGTGGCCAGGGGCGCGCCGACCGCCAGGGCGATGGACAGGGCCAGCTGGGTGAGACGAGGCGAGTGCAGCATGTCGAACGAACTCCTGATCCTGTAAGCGCTCCCTGGGGAGCATCGGCGCAGCACTCAGGCTGCGCCGTAGAAATGTGACTAGGCTTTGTACGAAAAGCCTTGATACTTGTTCATGCTGCGTTGAAAACAGCCTCGGAATGCTCATGTACTCCAGTACAGTCGGGCGCGACCCCGGCCGTTCCTCGGCTGTTTTCGCCTTGCCTGACCTGCGTCTCAAGACTTTTCGTACAGAGCCTAGCCACGGCACCACTGCGAAGGGTCGGCAGGCCGGCCTTGCTGGCGGATAGCGAAATACAAGCCTGCCGCGTCCTGGCCACCGCTGTCGCCAACGGTGGAAATGGCTTCACCGGCCTTGACGATATCACCGGCATTCTTGAGCAGGCTCTGGTTGTGGCCGTACAGGCTCAGGTAACCGTTGCCATGGTCGAGAATGACCAGAAGCCCGGCGCCGCGCAACCAGTCCGCGAATACCACACGCCCGCCGTGCACGGCACGTACCTGGGTGCCTGGGTTGGCGCTGATCATAACCCCGTCCCACTTGGCACGAGCGTCGCTACCGCGGGCATCACCGAAGCGTGCCAGCAATCGACCATTGACTGGCCATGGAAGTTTGCCCCGCGCAGCAGAAAATGCGCCGCCGTAGTTCGCGCCATCGCTGGAAACCATCGGCCCGAGGGTGGTGCGGGCCTTTTTCGGCGGTTCCACTGGCTCTGCGGGCTCACGGGCCCGGTCGCGGGCAGCGGCGGCGGCCAGCGCTTCCTGCTGGCGGCGTTTTTCTGCTTCCTGCTGTGCCAGCAGGGCCTTCTTGCGTGCCTCTTCAGCTTCACGCGCCTGGCGGGCGAGGGTTTCCTCGATGGTCTTCAGGACTTTGGCCAGGTCGGCCTGGTCCTGTTCGCGCGCTTGCAGCTTCTGATCGCGGTCTTTTACATCGCTGTTGAGCTTTGCCAGTACCTGCTGGCGCTTGGCGCGCTCGGTTTCCAGGGCCTGGCGGCGGCTATCGAGGTCGGTGCGCTGGGCCAGCAGTTGTTGTTGCTGGCTGGAAATTTCCTGTTCGACGTTGGCCAGTTGGCGCAAGGTCTCGTTGAAGGTGCGCAATTGCTCCAGGCGCGCCTTGCTCAGGTAGTCGTAATAGGTGAGGGTGCGGGCGAATTTCTCGGGGTTCTGCTGGTTGAGCAGCAGCTTGAGGTATTCCTCGCGACCGTTGTTCTGGTAAGCCGAACGGGCCTGAATGGCGATCAGTCGTTGTTGTTCAACGCGGGCGCTCTGGAGTTTTTTTTTCTCGGTATCAAGGCGCTCCAGCTCGCCTTCAGTCTTTTTTAGTTCTTGCTGCAGGGCCTCCACCTGCTTTTCGAGGTTGCCGATGTCGGTTTCGGTGGCTTTGAGGTCTTTTTGCACACCTGCCTTTTCTTCCTGGAGCTTGCTCAGCGTTTTCTTGAGCTCGGCAATGTCCTGGCGGGTGGCATCCAGTTGCTGCTGGGTCTGCGCACGCTCATCGGCGAAGGCCGGGCTGAGCAGGCAAGACAGGGCTAGGAGGATCAGGGCGCGAAGCATGGGGTTTGGCGTACCAAGGATGGAGACTGGCCTAGTATGCCCGCCTGGGCAGGCAAAAAAAACGCCTCGCTGCGGATGCAGGGGGGCGTTTGTCTGGAATTCATGTGCAATTGGGGCTGCAACGCAGCCCCTTTCGGCATTCAGGCGTCGACCAGAATCGAGGTACCGGTCATTTCCACCGGCTTTTCCAGCCCAAGCAGCTTCAGCATGGTCGGCGCCACGTCTGCCAGCACGCCGCCTTCACGCACTTTCACGTTGCGCTTGCCCACATAGATGAACGGTACCGGCTCGGTCGTGTGCGCGGTGTGCGCCTGGCCGGTGCACTCGTCTTCCATCTGCTCGACGTTGCCGTGGTCAGCGGTGATCAGGGCCTCGCCGCCGACCTTGTCCAGTGCATCGACAATGCGCCCTACACAGGTATCCAGTGCTTCGACGGCCTTGACCGCCGCCTCGAACACGCCGGTGTGGCCGACCATGTCGCCGTTGGCGTAGTTGACCACGATGACGTCGAAGCGCTGCTGTTCGATGGCTTCGACGATGCGATCGGTCACCTCTGGTGCGCTCATTTCCGGTTGCAGGTCATAGGTGGCGACCTTCGGCGACGGGATCAGGATGCGTTCTTCGCCTTCGAACGGCTCTTCACGGCCACCCGAGAAGAAGAAGGTGACGTGGGCGTATTTCTCGGTTTCGGCGATGCGCAGCTGGGTCTTGCCGTTTTTCGCCAGGTATTCGCCCAGCACGTTGTTCAGGCTGGACGGGGCAAAGGCTGCCGGTGCCGGGATCTTCGCCGAATACTGGGTCAGGCCGATGTACGCCGCCATCTTCGGCAGGCGCGCACGGGCGAATTCCGTAAAGTCTGGCTCTACGAATGCACGCGACAGTTCGCGAGCGCGGTCGGCGCGGAAGTTCATGAAAATCACGGCATCGCCATCTTCGACCTTGACGGCTTCGCCAATGCGCGTGGCCTTGACGAACTCGTCGCTTTCGTCGCGGGCGTAAGCCGCTTCAAGGCCTGCCAGGGCCGTGTCAGCGGTGTACTCGGCAGTGCTGTCGACGATGAGGTTGTAGGCGGCGCTGACGCGGTCCCAGCGATTGTCGCGGTCCATGGCGTAGTAGCGGCCGATCAGGCTGGCAATGCGGCCCTTGCCCAGTTTGGCGAAGGTGGCGTCGAGCAGTTCGATGGGCGACTGCGCGCTGCGTGGCGGGGTGTCCCGGCCATCGAGGAAGGCGTGCAGGTAGATCTTTTCAGCGCCACGCTTGGCGGCCAGTTCGGCCATGGCCACCAAGTGCTCCTGGTGGCTGTGTACGCCACCATCGGACAGCAGGCCGAGGATGTGCACGGCCTTGCCAGCACCGACTGCCTTGTCCACAGCACCGGTCAGTACCGGGTTTTCGAAGAACTCGCCGTCGCGGATGGCCTTGGTCACCCGGGTGAAGTCCTGATAGACGACACGACCTGCGCCGAGGTTCATATGACCGACTTCGGAGTTGCCCATCTGCCCGTCCGGCAGGCCGACATCCATACCCGAGCCGGAAATGAGGCCATGCGGCTGGGTGGCGCACAGGCGGTCATAGACCGGTTTATTGGCGGCAAAGATGGCGTTGTGTTCGGGGATATCACTATGGCCGAAGCCATCCAGGATAATCAGGACCAGGGGTTTGGGCGTGCTCGTCATCAATCAAACTCACGGTTGTTCAAAGATGATAAAGACACGCATTTTAGGGCAAATACGCCACCTGCGGCGAATATTCGTCCCATTCCACCGACCGGCGCACCTGTGGTAGCAACATGAAGGTGGTTTTGTGGCCGGCCCGTCGGGCTTTGGTGGCACCAAGGGGCTGTGTATACTGGCCGGCATTTTCAATCGCCTGGAACACCGCTGATGGTTGCTCACCTGATTCAATTCGCGACAGATCACTACATCCTGGTTGCGATCTTCCTCATTCTGCTGGTCCTGCTGCTCGTCAATGAAATCCGTCGTGGTGGCCAGAGCCTGACTAATGGCCAACTGACAGCCCTGGTCAATGCCGAGAAGGCCCTGGTGATCGATATTCGCCCGGCCAAGGAATACTCCGCCGGTCACATCGTCGGCGCGGTGAACATCCCGCAGGACAAGCTGGCCAACCGCATGACCGAGCTGGACAAGCATAAAGAAAAGACCTTGATCGTCGTCGACGCGATGGGCCAGCAGTCCGGCACCATTTGCCGCGAGCTGCTCAAAGCTGGTTACAACGCCGCCAAACTGAGCGGTGGCGTTTCCAGCTGGAAAGCCGATAACCTGCCCCTGGTGAAGTGATATGAAGCCTGTCATCGTCTATTCCAGCGACTACTGCCCCTACTGCATGCGCGCCAAGTACCTGCTCGAGAGCAAGGGCGTGGCCTTCGAGGAAATCAAGGTCGACGGCAAACCGCAGGTTCGCGCCGAGATGAGTCAGAAAGCCGGCCGTACGTCGGTGCCGCAGATCTGGATCGGCAGTACCCATGTCGGTGGATGCGATGACCTCTATGCCCTGGAGCGCGCGGGCAAGCTCGACGCGTTGCTGGCGGCCTGATTTGCACTGCATTCAAAAACATTAGGATAAGGATCTGACATGACTGACCAACAGACCAACGGCGCTGCTGCAGAAGACAACAGCCCTCAGTTCTCCCTGCAGCGCATCTATGTGCGCGACCTGTCGTTCGAGGCCCCGAAAAGCCCGCAGATCTTCCGTCAGACCTGGGAACCGAGCGTTGCCCTGGACCTGAACACCAAGCAGAAATCCCTGGAAGGCGACTTCCACGAGGTCGTGCTGACCCTGTCGGTTACCGTCAAGAACGGTGATGAAGTGGCCTTCATTGCTGAAGTGCAGCAGGCCGGTATCTTCCTGATCGCCAATCTCGATGCGCCTTCGATGAGCCACACCCTGGGTGCGTTCTGCCCGAACATCCTGTTCCCTTATGCCCGTGAGGCCCTGGACAGCCTGGTGACCCGCGGTTCGTTCCCGGCGCTGATGCTGTCGCCGGTCAACTTCGACGCCCTGTACGCGCAAGAAATGCAGCGTATGCAGGAAGCGGGTGAAGCGCCTACTGTGCAGTAATTACTGCCGGTATCAAGAAAGCGCCTCTCGGGGCGCTTTTTTGTTGCCTGTGCGGGCCTCTTCGCGGGTAAACCCGCTCCTACAGGGGATTGCGCCGTTCTCTCGGCCTGCGTAGGAGCGGGTTTACCCGCGAAGAGGCCCGCACAGGCAACACATCAGCTGCCGGCAAACCCGTTCTGCCGCCACGCCTCATACACCGTCACCGCCACGGTATTGGACAGGTTCAGGCTACGGCACCCTGGCCGCATCGGCAGGCGCAGGCGATGCTCGGCCGGCAGGCTGTCCAGCACCTCGGCCGGCAACCCGCGGCTCTCTGGCCCGAACAGGAAGGCGTCGCCCGGCTGGAAGGCCACTTCGTGGAACGGGTGCGAGCCCTTGGTGGTAAAGGCGAACAACCGTGGGTTGCCAAGGCTTTCCAGGCATCCGGCCAGGCTCTCGTGGCGCTTGAGCGTGGCATACTCGTGGTAGTCCAGCCCTGCGCGGCGCAGGCGCTTGTCATCCAGTTCGAAGCTGATGGGTTCGATCAGGTGCAAGGCACAGCCGCTGTTGGCGCATAGACGAATGATGTTGCCGGTATTCGGCGGAATTTCTGGTTGAAAAAGGATGACGTGAAACATGCACGGCTCCAAACGTGAAGATGACGGGCATTCTACCCCTGAACCGGACGTGCGTTCGAAGGCCTTCCCACGGGTGATGCTGTCATTGGCGATCGTTGGCTTGATGGTAGGGCTGATGATCGGGCGCCTGACTACGCCGGACGAGCGTGAGCTGCAACAGGTGCAAGCGACGCAGGATGGCCTGGAGCTGTGGTTCAACGAAGAGCCCAAGCTGCATGGCGAGAACGTGGAAGGGACGGTGGCGTTGCTGTTTCAGGCCCAGGGCAAGGCTCAGCAAGGGCAGCTCAGCCTGCAGGGCAAGCCGGTGAGCTGGCGGGTACAGCACAGCAAGGAAGGTTTGTTGTTGACGGTGGTGGCCGCGCGCCCCCTGCACGGCGAATGGGCCGGTGCAGAGGACGCTGGGCGCTGGCGGGTGCAAGTGAAACTGCACGAATAAAAGAGGGGATATCCCGGCCTGCCTGTACCAGGGTCCCCAAAAGGGGTGCTGCGTATAAAGGGGGGATGTCCCGGCCTGCCTGTACCGAGGTCCCCAAAAGCGGCGGTGCTGCAAATAAAAGAGGGGTTCACCCGGCCTGCCTGTACCAGGGCCCCCGAAACTGGAGATGTATTGCTTATTGCAGGGGGCGTGCCAGTTTTGCAAAAGCCGTGAATACTGGGCTTTGCGGGTGATTTGGCCGGATTTTGAGGGGATTTGTGCCTTCGAGAGGTGCAGCCGGCACAGGAACGGTGCATTCAGAAGGCTGAAATGACTGGGGCCGCTTTGCGCCCCATCGCGACACAAGGCCGCTCCCACAGGATCGCATCAGCCTTGGGGGCAGAGGTGATCCTGTGGGAGCGGCCTTGTGTCGCGATGGGCTGCAAAGCAGCCCCAGCAATCTAAAAAGCTAATTCAGAGCTCAGTGGTCATCACCTTCCTCATCATCCCCCCCGGCCACATTCATCCCCAGCTCCTTGATCTTGCGCGTCAGGGTATTGCGCCCCCAACCCAGCAACAGCGCTGCATCGCGACGGCGGCCGGCGGTGTGCTTGAGTGCCGTTTCGATCATGATCCGTTCAAAGCTCGGCACTGCACTGTCCAGCAGGCTGGTCTGCCCGCGCGCCAATGCCTGGTCGGCCCACTGGCGCAGGGCCTGCTCCCAGTTGGTTACCGGCGCGGCGTCTTGTGGCAGGTTCAGCAGTTCGGGTGGCAGGTCGCCGATCAGCACTTCGCGGCTGGAGGCCATCACGGTGATCCAGCGGCAGGTGTTCTCCATCTGCCGCACATTGCCCGGCCATGGCAGGTTGCGGATGAACTCTTCAGTCTCCGGCTTGAGGATCTTCGGCTCGACTGCCAGCTCCTGGGCCGCCCGGGCAAGGAAGTGGCGGGCGAGGGCGGGGATATCCTCGCGGCGGTCGGCCAGGCGCGGAATATGGATGCGGATCACGTTCAGGCGGTGGAACAAGTCCTCACGAAACTTGCCGGCCTGCACCAGTGACTCCAGGTTCTGGTGGGTGGCGGCGATGATGCGCACGTCGACCTTGACCGGCACATGGCCGCCCACGCGGTAGAACTCGCCATCGGCCAGCACACGCAGCAGGCGGGTCTGGGTGTCGGCAGGCATGTCCCCGATTTCGTCGAGGAACAGCGTGCCACCATCGGCCTGCTCGAAACGGCCGCGACGCAAGTTGGCAGCACCTGTGAAGGCGCCTTTCTCATGGCCGAACAGCTCCGACTCCATCAAGTCCTTGGGGATGGCGGCCATGTTCAGGGCAATGAACGGCGATGCTGCGCGTGGGCTGTGCCGGTGCAGGGCGTGGGCTACCAGTTCTTTGCCGGTGCCGGACTCGCCATTGATCAGCACGGTGATGTTGGAGTGGCTGAGGCGGCCGATGGCGCGGAACACCTCCTGCATCGCCGGGGCTTCACCAATGATTTCCGGGGTGCGCGCCAGGTTCTGTGGCACATCCAGGCCTTGCTGCTCCTGGGCGTGCTGGTTGGCGCGCTTGACCAGTGATACCGCTTCGTCGACGTCGAATGGCTTGGGCAGGTACTCGAAGGCACCGCCTTGGTACGAGGCCACGGCGCTGTCCAGGTCGGAGTGGGCGGTCATGATGATGACCGGCAGGCGCGGGTGCTGCTCGCGGATCTGCGCCAGCAGGTCGAGGCCGCTGGTGCCAGGCATGCGAATGTCGGAAATGATCACGTCGGGTTGCTGGCGTGCCAGGCGTCCCATGACACCGTCTGCGCTGTCGAAGCTCTGGGTGGTCATGCCTTCCTGTTGCAGGGCTTTTTCCAGGACCCAGCGGATGGAACGATCATCGTCGACGATCCATACGGTTTCACTTCGGCTCATGAGGCGGTGGCTCCTTGTTCCAGAGGCAGGTAAATCGAGAAGGCGGTATGGCCAGCGTGGCTTTCACACTCGATCAGGCCCTGGTGCTGGCTGATGATGTTCTGGGTAATGGCCAGGCCCAGCCCGGTACCGTCCGGGCGGCCACTGACCATGGGATAGAAGAGGGTGTCCTGCAGTTCCGGCGGGATGCCCGGGCCGTTGTCGATGATTTCTACCCGCGCTACCAGGCGGTGACGCACGTGGCCGATGGTGAACTGGCGAAGGGCACGGCTGCGCAAGGTGATGCGACCCAGGCGCAGCTCATTCTGCGAGCTGATCGCCTGCATGGCGTTGCGCACGATGTTGAGTACGGCCTGAATCATCTGTTCTCGGTCGATCAGCACGTCCGGCAGGCTTGGGTCGTAATCGCGCACCAAAGTGATGCACCCCTGGCTTTCGGCATCGACCAGGCTGCACACCCGCTCCAGCACTTCGTGAATATTGGTCATGGCCAGCGACGGCAGCTTGTTCGAGCCGAGCATGCGGTCGACCAGGTTACGCAAGCGGTCGGCCTCTTCGATGATCACATTGGTGTAGTCGCGCAGCCCTTCCTCGGGCAGTTCGCGGGCCAGTAGCTGGGCCGCTCCGCGGATGCCGCCAAGGGGGTTCTTGATTTCGTGGGCCAGGCCGCGCACCAGCATCTTGGTGGTTTCCTGCTTGCTCAGTTGGGCCTCTTCCTTGGTGATGCGCAGCAGACGGTCCCGCGGATGCACCTCGAGCAACAGCAGGGTCTGGCCTTGATGCAGTATCGGCGTTACCGCGTAGTCGACGGTGATGGTCTGCCCGGTCAGCGATGTGAGCTGCGCTTCACGCTTGGTGAACGGGTGCGCCTGCTCGACCGCCTGGCGCAGCGAACTGAGCGCCTCGGTCGATTCGGTGAACAGCTCGCTGATGAATTGCCCATGGCTGCGCTGGCCGCTGACGGCCAGTAGCATTTCTGCGGCCGGGTTCATGTACTCCAGGCGCAGCTCGGCGTTGAGCAGCAACGTGGCGGTGGTCAGGTTGTCCAGAAGCAGACGGTGCTGTGCATCGCTGATGGTCATAAGGCGTCGTTGACCTCGTTTGGCGCTTGCCTGGCACTGCTTTGGTCAGGGCCGGACGCGGGGTGGATCCACTGATGCGAGACTCTGGATAAGAAAATGCAAGAAACAAACCAAAGCTCCGAAAAGAAGCGGGATTTACCGATAAAGGCCTGAATCTGCGCAAATTCGGATCAGAAAGTCTTGGTGAAACGTTTAATCTGAACCAGATTGGGGAGCAATTGAGGGCATGGCGTGAATTAGTGCACCAAGATAGAGCATAGCGTGGCAGGCGAATCAGTGGTGCTTCTGCAAGGTGCGCAGAAACAAAAACGGCCTCCCGAGGGAGGCCGTTGTGATCATGTCATCGGCGCGAGGCGCCAATCAGATCAGCAGCTGTAGTACAGCTCGTATTCCAGCGGGTGTACGAAGGTACGGACCTTGATTTCTTCTTCGCTCTTCAGTTCGATGAAGGCGTCGATGAAGTCATCGGAGAACACGCCGCCCTTGGTCAGGAACGCACGGCCTTTATCCAGCTCTTCCAGAGCTTCTTTCAGGCTGCCGCACACTTGCGGGATGTTCTTGGCTTCTTCTGGCGGCAGGTCGTACAGGTTCTTGTCGGCCGCGTCGCCTGGGTGGATCTTGTTCTGGATGCCGTCCAGGCCAGCCATCAGCAGGGCCGCGAACGCCAGGTACGGGTTGGCCGATGGGTCCGGGAAACGTGCTTCGATACGGCGGGCTTTCGGGCTGCCAACGTAAGGAATACGGATCGAGGCGGAACGGTTGCGAGCCGAGTAGGCCAGCATTACCGGGGCTTCGAAGCCTGGGACCAGACGCTTGTACGAGTTGGTCGACGGGTTGGTGAAGCCGTTCAGGGCCTTACCGTGCTTGATGATACCGCCGATGAAGTACAGGGCGGTGTCGGACAGGCCGGCATAGCCTTCACCCGAGAAGGTGTTCTTGCCGTCTTTCCAGATCGACATGTGCACGTGCATGCCCGAGCCGTTGTCGCCGTACAGTGGCTTCGGCATGAAGGTGGCGGTACGGCCGTAAGCGTCGGCAACGTTGTGCACGACGTATTTCAGCGCCTGTACTTCGTCAGCCTTCTTCACCAGGGTGTTGAACTTGACGCCGATTTCGTTCTGGCCGGCAGTCGCCACTTCGTGGTGGTGAACTTCAACGGTCTGGCCCATTTCTTCCAGGGCGTTGCACATGGCAGTACGGATTTCGTGGTCGTGGTCGAACGGCGGAACCGGGAAGTAGCCGCCTTTCACGCCTGGACGGTGGCCTTTGTTGCCGCCTTCCACGTCAGCGCCGGTCATCCACGAGCCCTGCTCGGAGAAGATCTTGAACATCGAACCGGAGATGTCCGAGTGGAACTTCACTTCGTCGAAGATGAAGAACTCAGGCTCTGGGCCGGCGAATACGGTGTCACCGATGCCGGTGCTCTTCAGGTACTCTTCAGCGCGCTTGGCGATGGCGCGTGGGTCGCGATCGTAGCCCTGCATGCTCGACGGGTCGACGATGTCGCAGGTGATGATCAGGGTTGGTTCTTCGGTGAACGGGTCCAGAACGGCGGTTTCGTCGACCGGCATCAGGATCATGTCGGAAGCTTCGATGCCTTTCCAGCCAGCGATGGAGGAACCGTCGAACATCTTGCCGACTTCGAAGAAGTCTTCGTCCAGCGCATCACGCGACGGCATGGTCACGTGGTGCTGAATGCCTTTGGTGTCCGTGAAACGCAGATCAATCCACTTGACGTCATGATCTTTGATGAGTTGAACCGACTTCGACATGTTGTCCTCCGGATGGTCTAGAGCGCGGTGGGCCGCTGCCCTGGAAAAAGGGTGTTGCCGGGCGCGGATAGTCGGCCAAGCTTACCTGCCTCACAAGGGAGCAAATTGCATGCCAGTGCCCGAAAATGGCGAGGGTGGGATAAAAGGGGGCGTTTGCGGGCATTTGGCGTTGGGTTGGCGGGTAAAAGTGCACCCTTACGATGCGTTTTTTGATCGTCTCGCACCAATTGGGTGCGTGGCGTGAGTGGTGTGCTAGCTTCTAGGGCCTCTTCGCGGGTAAACCCGCTCCTACGGGCGGGTTTACCCGCGAAAGGGCCGGAACAGGCACTGCAAAACCTGGGCTCTGCATTTATCTCAAAGCTTCTGATCAAAAGTTGGTCAAATCCTGAGCAATTTCCGATATAATTCGCGCCCCTCATTTTCGGCAGGCCCTGCGCGCGCTGTTAACCAATGAAACTTATCGTCAAAGTCTTCCCAGAAATCACCATCAAAAGCCGGCCGGTGCGCAAGCGCTTCATCCGCCAGCTTGGCAAGAACATCCGCAACGTGCTCAAGGATCTCGACCCTGAGCTCGCGGTCGATGGTGTCTGGGACAATCTCGAGGTGGTCACCCGCGTCGAAGACGAAAAAGTCCAGCGCGAGATGATCGAACGCCTCACCTGCACCCCGGGTATCACCCACTTCCTGCAGGTAGAGGAATACCCGCTGGGTGACTTCGACGACATCGTCGCCAAGTGCAAGCACCACTTCGGCCACCTGCTGGCCGGCAAGCACTTCGCCGTGCGCTGCAAGCGCGGTGGCCACCATGACTTCACCTCGATGGACGTCGACCGTTACGTCGGCAGCCAGCTGCGCCAGCAGTGTGGCGCCGCCGGGATCGAGCTGAAAAAGCCTGAAGTGCTGGTGCGCATCGAAATCCGCGACCAGCGCCTGTACGTGATCCACAACCAGCACAACGGCATCGGCGGTTATCCGCTGGGTGCCCTGGAGCAGACCCTGGTGCTGATGTCCGGTGGTTTCGACTCCACCGTTGCGGCCTACCAGATGATGCGCCGCGGCCTGATGACCCACTTCTGCTTCTTCAACCTCGGCGGCCGTGCCCACGAGCTGGGCGTAATGGAAGTGGCCCATTACCTGTGGAAAAAATACGGCAGCAGCCAGCGCGTACTGTTCATCAGCGTGCCGTTCGAAGAAGTGGTTGGCGAGATCCTCAACAAGGTCGACAACAGTTACATGGGCGTTACCCTCAAGCGCATGATGCTGCGCGGCGCCGCCCATATGGCCGACCGCCTGCAGATCGACGCGCTGGTGACTGGCGAAGCGATTTCCCAGGTGTCCAGCCAGACCCTGCCGAACCTGTCGATCATCGACTCGGCCACCGACAAGCTGGTGCTGCGCCCGCTGCTGGCCAGCCACAAGCAGGACATCATCGACCAGGCCACCGAAATCGGCACCGCGGACTTTGCCAAGCACATGCCGGAATACTGCGGCGTGATCTCGGTAAACCCGACCACCCATGCCAAGCGTCACCGCATGGAGCACGAAGAAAAGCAGTTCGACATGGCCGTGCTGGAGCGCGCTCTTGAGCGCGCCAAGTTCATTTCCATCGACCATGTGATCGATGAGCTGGGCAAGGACATCGAAATCGAGGAAGTGGCCGAGGCGCTGCCAGGCCAGATCGTCATCGACATTCGCCACCCCGATGCCCAGGAAGACGAACCTCTGGTGCTGGAAGGTATCGAAGTCCAGGCCATGCCGTTCTACGCCATCAACAGCAAGTTCAAGCACCTGGACCCCACGCGCCAGTACTTGCTGTATTGCGACAAGGGTGTGATGAGCCGTTTGCACGCACACCACCTGCTCAGTGAGGGACATGCCAATGTGCGTGTTTATCGTCCGACATAAGATGCCGGGGCTGTATGGCGGCAGTATCCGCCATCGCCCTCCCGACCGCCGGGCCCGCTGAGCCTTAAACAGTACATATTGGCCGCCTACACTGGGCGGCAACCGAATCCTCTGATCGAGATACACTTGTGATCGAAAATCTGCGTAACATCGCCATCATCGCCCACGTTGACCATGGTAAAACCACTCTGGTCGACAAACTCCTGCGTCAGTCCGGCACTCTGGAGCGTAACGAGCTCAATGACGAGCGCGTCATGGACTCCAACGACCAGGAAAAAGAGCGCGGTATTACCATTCTGGCGAAAAACACCGCCATCAACTGGAACGGCTACCACATCAACATCGTCGACACCCCCGGCCACGCCGACTTCGGTGGCGAGGTTGAGCGTGTAATGTCGATGGTCGACTCCGTGCTGCTGCTGGTCGACGCCCAGGACGGCCCGATGCCGCAAACTCGCTTCGTGACCAAGAAGGCTTTCGAAGCCGGCCTGAAGCCAATCGTCGTGATCAACAAGGTTGACCGTCCGGGCGCACGTCCTGACTGGGTTCTGGACCAGATCTTCGACCTGTTCGACAACCTCGGTGCCACCGACGAACAGCTGGACTTCAAAGTGGTCTACGCCTCGGCCCTGAACGGCATTGCCGGCCTGGACCACACTGCCATGGCCGAAGACATGACCCCGCTGTACCAGTCGATCATCGACAACGTACCTGCACCGTCTGTTGACCGCGACGGCCCGTTCCAGATGCAGATCTCCGCACTGGACTACAACAGCTTCCTCGGCGTGATCGGTGTTGGCCGCATCGCCCGTGGCCGCGTCAAGCCGAACACCCCGGTTGTCGCCATCGACACCAACGGCAAGAAGCGTAACGGCCGTATCCTGAAGCTGATGGGTCACCACGGTCTGCACCGCGTTGACGTCGAAGAAGCCCAGGCTGGCGATATCGTCTGCATCAGCGGTTTCGATGAGCTGTTCATCTCCGACACCCTGTGCGCCCCGGATGCGGTAGAAGCGATGAAGCCGCTGACCGTTGACGAGCCGACCGTTTCGATGACCTTCCAGGTCAACGACTCGCCGTTCTGCGGTAAAGAAGGCAAGTTCGTCACCAGCCGTAACATCAAGGACCGTCTGGACAAGGAGCTGCTGTACAACGTTGCCCTGCGCGTTCAGGAGACCGACTCCCCAGACAAGTTCAAGGTTTCGGGCCGTGGTGAGCTGCACCTGTCGGTGCTGATCGAAACCATGCGTCGTGAAGGCTTCGAAATGGCCGTGGGCCGTCCTGAAGTGATCATCCGCGAAGTCGACGGCGTGAAGCAGGAGCCGTTCGAGAACGTCACCATCGACATCCCTGAAGAATCCCAGGGCAAGGTCATGGAAGAGATGGGTCTGCGTAAAGGCGACCTGACCAACATGGTTCCGGATGGCAAGGGCCGTGTTCGTCTGGAGTACAACATTCCAGCCCGTGGTCTGATCGGTTTCCGTAACCAGTTCCTGACCCTGACCAACGGTGCAGGCATCCTGACCTCGATCTTCGATCGCTACGACACCATGAAGTCGGGCCAGATGTCCGGCCGCCTCAACGGCGTACTGGTTTCGGTCGAGACCGGCAAGGCACTGACCTACTCGCTGGAAACCCTGCAGGCTCGCGGCAAGCTGTTCGTTGAACACGGCCAGGAGATCTACAACGGTCAGATCATCGGCCTGAACAGCCGTGACAACGACCTGGGCGTGAACCCGACCAAAGGCAAGAAGCTCGACAACATGCGTGCTTCGGGCAAAGACGAAGTCATCGCCCTGGTGCCACCAGTTCGCCACACCCTCGAGCAGGCCCTGGAATTCATCCAGGACGACGAGCTGTGCGAAGTGACGCCTAAGTCGATTCGTCTGCGCAAGAAGATCCTGGACGAAGGCGAGCGTACCCGCGCAGCCAAGAAAGCCAAGAACTGAGTTAGCTCAGGCTGAATGAAAACGCCCCCGGTCGAAAGGCCGGGGGCGTTTTTGTTTGTCTGGGTTTTTTGTGCTGGTAGTACCGGCCTCTTCGCGGGTAAACCCGCTCCTACAGGATATCCACAAAGGTCAAGACCTGTAGGAGCGGGTTTACCCGCGAAGAGGCCGCTGCAGGCAATAGATCAGCGCCCAACCACCTTGGGCTTGTAGGCGCAATACCCTGGCCGCGGCCCGACCTTGGGGTGGTTGCGGCAGGTATCCGGGCGCTTGTCATAAATGGTGCACAGCCGGCTTTTACGATCCAGGTACATGCAATCGTCGTTGCTCATCCGGGTGAGGGTGAAGATCCCGGACTTCTGGTTGAAGCGCTCGATGATGCCTTCTTTTTGCAGGCGCTTGGCCACGTTCTTGGGGGGTTCGTCTTTTTCGAACTCGTCGACCACGCCGATACGGATCAGATCCTTGATCTTCACCTCCACCGGCAGGGTGCAGCAGGTCGAATGGCAGCCATGGCACATGTTGCTGGTATAGCGCTGCCAGGTCTCCAGGCGGTCGACTTCGGCCGCGGCGATCAGGGTCGTTTTCATCTTTATAGGGTGGATCACGGTCTTGGGGCGCGCGATGATACCGGAATTGTTCAATTTATGAACAACCTTTTGCCGGAATCGCAGAGTGGGCATGAAAACTGCGAACCGTAACTGTCGCTCTCTGTCGAAGGGTCTAGTCTCAACACTCTCCCTCCGCTTTCGTCAACTTGCCCGAGGATGCCGCATGTCCCAGGAACCCAAAGCACGTGACGCCGAAGTCGCGGATTTTCGCGCTGCTGTACTGAACAAGCTGACCTACGCGGTCGGCAAGGACCCCGAGCACGCCTTCGACCATGACTGGTTCGAAGCCATTGCCCTGGCTGCGCGCGATCACATGGTCGACCACTGGATGGATCACACCCGGCAGGCCTATCGGCGCAGCCAGAAGCGTGTCTACTACCTTTCCCTGGAGTTTCTCATCGGCCGCTTGCTGTACGACAGCCTGAGCAACCTGGGCCTGCTGGACGTCGCCCGCGATGCGCTGGAAGGGCTGAATGTGGACCTCGAACGCATTCGCCTGCTCGAGCCGGACGCCGCGCTAGGCAATGGTGGCCTTGGCCGTCTGGCTGCGTGCTTCATGGAGAGCATGTCTACCCTGGGTATCGCTGCCCATGGTTACGGCATCCGCTACGAGCACGGGCTGTTCCGTCAGGCCGTGGTCGATGGCTGGCAGCAGGAACAGACCGAGAACTGGCTGGATTTCGGCAACCCCTGGGAGTTCGAGCGCGCCGAGGTGATCTACCCGATCAGCTTTGGCGGCAGTGTCGAAACGGTGCACGATGCAAGCGGTAGCCAGCGCCAGGTATGGTGGCCTGGCGAGACGGTGCGGGCGGTGGCCTACGACACGCCGGTAGTCGGCTGGCGAGGATCCAGCGTCAACACCCTGCGCCTGTGGCGTGCGCGGGCGCTGGAAGAGCTGCACCTGGAGCGCTTCAACGCCGGTGACCATTTGGGGGCTGTGGCTGAAGTGGCGCGTGCCGAGAGCATTTCGCGTGTGCTTTACCCCGCCGACAGTACCGAGGCCGGTCAGGAACTGCGCCTTCGCCAGGAGTACTTTTTCGTCTCGGCTTCGCTGCAGGACTTGCTGCGGCGCCACCTGAACATGCACAAGGACCTGCTCAACTTGCCTGATGCAGCGGCCATCCAGCTAAACGACACCCATCCCTCGATTGCGGTGGCGGAGCTGATGCGGTTGCTGGTGGATCAGCACGAAGTGCCTTGGGAAAAGGCCTGGGAGCTGACCGTCGGCACGCTCGCCTACACCAACCATACCCTGTTGCCAGAAGCCCTGGAAACCTGGCCGGTAGCGCTGATGGAGCGCATGCTGCCGCGGCACATGCAGATTATCTACCTGATCAATGCCTACCATATCGATGCGTTGCGGGCCAAAGGCCTGCACGACTTCGACGTGCTGCGCGCGGTTTCGCTGATTGAGGAAGACAACGGCCGACGGGTGCGCATGGGCAACCTGGCGTTTCTCGGCTCGCACAGCGTCAACGGCGTGTCGGCGCTGCACAGCAAGTTGATGAAAAGCACGGTGTTCTCCGAACTGCACAAGCTCTACCCGCAACGGATCAACAACAAGACCAACGGCATTACCTTCCGCCGCTGGTTGTACCAGTCCAACCCTCAACTGACCGAGATGCTGGTCGAGGCGCTTGGGCCGGAACTCAAGGACGACCCACAGACGCGTCTGGCGGGCTTGGTGCCGTTCGCCGAAAAAGCCGGTTTCCGCAAGCAGTTCGCTGCCCAGCGGCTGCACAGCAAGCGCGCCTTGGCCAGCATCATTCAGGATCGTATCGGCGTCACGGTCAACCCCGAGGCGCTATTCGACGTTCAGGTCAAACGTATTCACGAATACAAGCGCCAGTTGCTCAACCTGCTGCACACCGTTGCACTGTACCAGGCCATACGCAACGACCCTGGCACCAACTGGGTGCCGCGGGTGAAGATCTTCGCTGGCAAGGCTGCGGCCAGTTACCACCAGGCCAAACTGATCATCAAGCTGGCCAACGACATCGCCCGGGTGGTGAACAACGACCCGACGGTGCGCGGCCTGCTGAAGGTGGTGTTCCTGCCCAACTACAACGTCAGCCTGGCCGAGAGCATCATCCCGGCGGCGGACCTTTCCGAGCAGATATCCACCGCGGGTTACGAAGCTTCCGGTACCAGTAACATGAAGTTCGGCCTCAATGGTGCGCTGACCATCGGCACCCTGGATGGCGCCAACGTGGAGATGTGCGAACAGGTGGGGGCCGACAACATGTTCATCTTTGGCCTGACCGCGCAGCAGGTTGAAGCGCGCAAGCGTGCCGGTGATTTTGGCGCCAATGCCGCCATAGCTGCTTCCAACCGCTTGACCGATGTGTTGCAGGCCATCCGCAGTGGTGTGTTCTCGCCAGACGACCCTTCTCGGTACACCGGGTTGATCGACGGCCTGGTGGCCTACGATCGCTTCCTGGTGTGTGCCGATTTCGATGCCTACTGGGATGCCCAGCGGCGGGTCGAGGATCTGTGGCACACACCGCAGGAGTGGTGGCGCAAGGCGGTGCTCAATACCGCGCGGATGGGCTGGTTCTCCTCGGATCGGACCATTCGCGAGTATGCGACCGAGATCTGGAAGGCGCTGGACTGAGGCGGGCCTGTGCTGGCTTGTTCGCGGGTAAACCCGCGCCTACAGGGCCCTTATCCACCTGTAGGCGCGGGCGCGTCCGCGAATGGCCCCACAACCAGACCACCGGCCTGGCGAAGGCTGAACTACCGACCTATTGTGCCGTCTGAGAGCCGTGGCGAGTCTCATCACTCGCTAGCCCGTCACTCTCCCTGTAAACTGCGGGGGTTTTTCATCCCCCCAATCCGTTCGGAGCCATACATGTCCCGCGTTACCCTGAGTCGCTATCTGATTGAGCAGACCCGCAGCAACAATACCCCTGCCGATCTGCGCTTCCTGATCGAAGTGGTAGCGCGTGCGTGCAAGGAAATCAGCCATCACGTGTCCAAAGGCGCCCTCGGTGGTGTGCTGGGCAGCATGGGCACTGAAAACGTGCAGGGCGAGGTCCAGAAGAAACTGGACGTGATTTCCAACGATATTCTGCTGGAAGCCAACGAGTGGGGCGGTCACCTGGCTGGCATGGCTTCCGAAGAAATGGACAACGCGTACCAGATCCCGGGCAAGTACCCGAAAGGCGCCTACCTGCTGGTCTTCGACCCGCTGGACGGTTCGTCGAACATCGACGTCAACGTGTCGGTCGGTACCATCTTCTCGGTTCTGCGTTGCCCTAACCAGTACCTGAGCCAGAACGAAAGCCTCAACGAAGAAGCGTTCCTGCAGCCAGGTACCGAGCAGGTTGCTGCCGGTTATGCCATCTACGGCCCGCAGACCATGCTGATCCTGACTCTGGGCAACGGCGTCAAGGGCTTCACCCTGGATCGCGAACTGGGCAGCTTCGTGCTGACTCACGAAAACATCCGCGTACCGGAGACCACCGCCGAGTTCGCCATCAACATGTCCAACCAGCGCCACTGGGAAGCCCCGGTACAGCGCTATGTGGGCGAACTGCTGGCAGGCGAGACCGGCCCGCTGAAGAAGAACTACAACATGCGCTGGATCGCCTCGATGGTGGCCGACGTGCACCGCATCCTGACCCGTGGCGGCCTGTTCATGTACCCACGTGACGCCCGCGAACCAAGCAAGCCGGGCAAGCTGCGCCTGATGTATGAAGCCAACCCGATGTCGTTCATCATCGAACAGGCCGGTGGCGCTTCCACCAACGGTTACGATCGCATCCTCGACATCAAGCCAGAAAGCCTGCACCAGCGCGTGTCGGTGATTCTCGGCTCGAAGGAAGAGGTCGAGCGCGTCACCGCTTACCACAAGGAGTAAGTCATGCTCGCACCTTGGCAGCCGTTGCTGGAGTGGTGGTTCGGTTGGGGCACCAGTGCCCAGGCCGTGGCTGACGAGAAGAGCACGCTGTGGTTCGGCAAACATTACGATGCCGAGGCCCATGCGCTGTTTGGCGACCTGGTCGAGCATGCCCTGGCGGGTGGGCTCGAAGAGTGGCAGCAAAGCCCGCAGGGCTGGCTGGGCCTGCTGATTTTGCTCGACCAGCTGCCACGCATGATCTACCGCGACACGCAGCGTGCCTTCGAGGGCGACCGGCGTGCCCAGGTGGTGGCCATGCAGGGCCTGCAGAAGGGCTGGGATTACCAGCTGCTGCCGATCCAGCGCGTGTTCGTGCTGCTGGTACTGGAGCATGCCGAAGTGCTGGACTGGCAGAACCTGTGCGTGGAGCGTTATCGAATGCTGCTGGACGAACAGCCCGAGGCCAACCGCCGGCTGTTTGAAGGCTTCCTCGACTATGCCGAGCAGCACCAGCGGGTAATTGCTCGCTTCGGGCGCTTCCCGCACCGCAACCTGGTGCTGGAGCGGCCGAGCACCAGCGAAGAGATGGACTTTTTGCTGGAGCCTGGGTCCCGGTTCTGAGGCCCAAGGGGCCTGCTGTGCAGGCATCGCGACGCAAGGCCGCTCCCATTGGGGGCGGCCTTTTTTATTGGGCGCATGATTAGTGCTTTGTGATTAATCGCACAGTAGTGGCCATCCGACCAATGGTGTAGGGACATAGGGGGTGGGGCAGGGAACCTGGGAGGGATTTTCACGTCGAAGGTCACTGCAGGCCACTCGCCTGTATCATCTTTCAGGAGTGTCCCTTCATGTCGTTGCGTTCCCTCGCCCTGTTGTCGCTGTGCGTCGTGCTGACTGCCTGCAGCAAGATCAATCAGGAAAACTATTCCAAGATCAAGGCCGGTATGAACAAGGCCGAGGTCGAGCAGTTGCTCGGCACGCCGACCGAGTGTTCTGGCGCGTTGGGCATGAGCAGCTGCACCTGGGGGGACGAGAAGAGCTTCATAAGCGTGCAGTACGCAGCTGACAAGGTGCTGATGTATTCCGGGCAGGGCCTCAAATGAGGCGTGCGTACCTGCTGATGGGGGTATGCCTGGCGTTGCTGCTGGGCGGTTGTGCAGGTTCCGTGCACGACCCGCTGG
Organism: Pseudomonas sp. BO3-4; assembly: GCF_034044115.1. Taxonomy (NCBI): domain Bacteria; kingdom Pseudomonadati; phylum Pseudomonadota; class Gammaproteobacteria; order Pseudomonadales; family Pseudomonadaceae; genus Pseudomonas; species Pseudomonas sp. BO3-4. The sequence goes on along the minus strand of NZ_CP139018.1, from coordinate 5,874,948 downwards.
CGCCGAAAACTGCCGGCCATGTCGACCTCAAGCGCTACCAGGGCAAATGGTACGAGCTGGCGCGCCTGCCCATGCGCTTCCAGGAAGGCTGCGAGCAGTCCGAGGCCCATTACAACCTCAGGCCTGATGGCAGTTATGGCGTGCTCAACCGCTGCCGCACCATGGGTGATGAATGGCTTCGCGCAGAAGGGCATGCGAATATCCAGGAGCCGGGGCACACCGACAAGCTGTGGGTCGAGTTCGATAACTGGTTCACCAGGCTGGTGCCAGGCGTGGCGCGGGGTGAGTACTGGATTCTTTATGTGGACGACCACTACCGTACGGCCATCGTCGGCAGCCCGGACCGCAAATACCTTTGGATTCTGTCGCGCACACCGACACTGCCGGCCTGGGAGCGTGAGAACCTGCTGTCCAGGGCGCGGCAGCAGGGGTATGACACCAGCCGCTTGATCTGGCGGGCGTCCGATCAGCAAATAGTAAAAATGCACTGAGTTTTTTGGGGTTGGTTTGCAACCTTTCGCGGGCAAGCCCGCTCCCACAGGTTCTGCGCTGAACCCTGGGCTGCCCCCAAGAGATTTTGTGGGGCAGTCCAACCTGTGCGGGCTTGCCCGCGAAGGGCTGCAACGCAGCCCCGGTACACTCAGCCCAAAAGCTGGCGCAACACCTCGGCAAACGCCCGCCCGCTTTCTTCTTCTTGCGCATGCCGCCCCTGGCGCACCACCCACTGCCCATTCACCATCACATCGCGCACCTGGCGATCGCCGCCGGCAAACAGCCAACGGTTGAGAATGGCATCACCCTCCGCCATGGCGATGTAGGGGTCCTGCCCATCGAGCACCAGCCAGTCGGCACGCTTGCCCACCGCCAACTCGCCGACCGCCTGCCCCAGCGCCTGTGCACCACCGGCCAACGCCGCGTCATACAGCGTGCGTCCGACCATCGGTTGGTCGCCGCGATACAGGCGGTTGCGCCGCTGGTCCCGCAGGCGCTGGCCATATTCCAGCCAGCGCAGCTCCTCCACCACGCTCAACGACACATGGCTGTCCGAGCCAATGCCCATACGTCCGCCCTGTGTCAGGAAGTCCACTGCCGGGAAGATCCCATCGCCCAGGTTGGCTTCGGTGGTCAGGCACAACCCGGCCACTGCGCCGCTGCGGGCCATGGCAGTGACTTCGTCCGGTTCGGCATGGGTAGCGTGTACCAGGCACCAGCGGCGGTCCACGTCCACGTGCTCGTACAGCCACTGCAGCGGGCGCAGGCCGCTCCAGGCCAGGCAGTCGTCGACTTCCTTCTGCTGTTCGGCGATGTGGATATGCACTGGGCACTGCCTGTCGCTGGCCGCCAACACTTCGGCGATCTGCCCAGGCGTTACCGCCCGCAGTGAGTGGAAGCACAGGCCCAGTTGCTGCGCCGGTTGCGCGGCCAGCAGCGGGGCGAGCTGGGCTTGCAGCTGCAGGTACTGCCCGGTGGAGTTGATGAAGCGCCGCTGCCCGTCGTTCGGCGCCTGGCCGCCAAAGCCTGCATGGCTGTACAGCACCGGCAGCAAGGTCAGGCCGATGCCGCTGTCGGCTGCGGCCGCGCTGATGCGTCGCGACAGCTCGGCCGGGTCGGCGTAGGGCTTGCCGGCCTGGTCGTGGTGCACGTAGTGGAACTCCGCCACCGAGGTATAACCGGCCTTGAGCATCTCGATGTACAACTGGCGGGCGATGACCTGAAGCTGCTCTGGGCTGATCTGCCCGACCAGGCGGTACATCAGGTCTCGCCAGGTCCAGAAACTGTCGTTGGGGTTGCCGGCAACTTCCGCCAGGCCTGCCATGGCGCGCTGGAAGGCATGCGAGTGCAGGTTGGGCATGCCGGGCAGCAGCGGGCCGGCCAGGCGCTCGGCGCCTTCGGCCGAAGCGCCAGGCTCGATGCTGGCCACGCGGCCATCGCGGGCGACCTCGATACGCACATGGCTGGCCCAACCCGTAGGTAGCAGGGCGCGTTCGGCGAAGTAGGCTGACATCGGTGGAATCCTGTTATTGTTAACTTGTATATACATATACAGGCGTTTGCCTGCCGGGTAAACTGCGGCAAGCTACCGCTCATTTCATTTGCACAAGGATCCATCGCCGTGCCGACACCTCCTGTCTCCGTGCTGGTTGCCCAGATGGGCGAGGGCCCGGCGCCGCTCTACGCCCGGGTCAAACAGATGATCATCCAGCAGATCGACAACGGCAGCTGGCCACCGCATCACCGGGTACCCTCCGAGAGCGAGTTGGTCAACGAGCTGGGTTTCAGCCGCATGACCATCAACCGCGCCCTGCGTGAACTCACCGCCGAGGGCCTGCTGGTGCGCATGCAAGGGGTCGGCACCTTCGTGGCCGAGCCCAAGGGCCGTTCGGCGCTGTTCGAGGTCAACAACATTGCCGATGAAATTGCCGCGCGCGGGCACCAGCATAGCTGCCAGGTGATCACGCTTGCCGAAGAAGCGGCCGGCTCCGAGCGGGCGCTGGCTCTGGACATGCGTGAAGGTCAGCGGGTGTTCCATTCGCTGATCGTGCATTTCGAGAACGGCGTGCCGGTGCAGATCGAGGACCGCTACGTTAACGCGGCCATCGCCCCCGACTACCTCAAGCAGGACTTTACTCGGCAGACGCCTTACGCCTACCTGTCCCAGGTGGCGCCGTTGACCGAAGGTGAGCATGTGGTCGAGGCGATCCTGGCCGAGCCGGAAGAATGCCGCCTGTTGCAGATCGAGCGGGGCGAGCCTTGCCTGCTGATTCGTCGTCGCACCTGGTCCGGCCGCCAGCCGGTGACCGCTGCACGGCTGATCCACCCCGGTTCCCGTCATCGCCTGGAAGGACGTTTCAGCAAATGAGTCAGCTGCAGTTGTTGCGTGCGCATGATTACCCGCGCATGCCTTGGAAGAACGGTGGTGGTTTCACCGAAGAGATCACCCGCGACAGTGGCGAGGGCCTGGACGGTTTTGGCTGGCGTCTGTCGATTGCCGACATCGAAGAGTCGGGCGGCTTTTCCACCTTCGCCGGCTACCAGCGGATCATCACCGTGCTGCAGGGCGACGGCATGCGCCTGCTGGTCGACGGCCAGGCCAGTCGGCCATTGCTGGCGTTCGATGCGTTTGCGTTCAGCGGCGAGAGCCAGGTCAGCTGCAAGTTGCTGGGCGGGGCGATCCGCGATTTCAACCTGATCTATGCACCTGAGCGATATAGGGCGCGGCTGCAGTGGCTGGATGGCACCAGCCGGGTGTACAGCTCGGCGTCGACGGTGTTGTTGTTTGCTGCCAGCAGCCTGGTCGAAGTCACTATTGCCGGGCGCGAGACGCAGCGGTTGGGGTTGTTCGACTGCTTGCGTCTGGAAGGCAATGATGAATTGCTGGGGTTGGAGGTTCAGGGGCGGTTCTGCCTGATCGAACTGGTTGAGTGCTGAGGGCCTGGCTGTAGGTTTTTGTCGCCTGTGAGATCGAGCGCCGCCAGGTGTCCGCCTCGACACATTCTGCGCCTGTGAGATCGAGCGCCGCCCGCGCGGCGCTTCGCGGGTAAACCCGCTCCTACGTTTGTTTCAGGCCAATTATGCCTGTGGGATTTGCGCGCGAACGCCTTGGTGCATGCCTCGATATCGCGTCGTACCAACAAGGCGGTCGCGCGCGCCAGGCACAGAATGGACTGGCCCGAAACAAACGTAGGAGCGGGTTTACCCGCGAAGCGCCGCGCGGGCGGCGCTCGATCTATACCCCAACATAAATCTCAAGCCAGGAACGGCAAGGTCCAATTATTTTGGTTGTCCATGCTTGTACATACAAGTAAAGGTGTGTTTGTATATTGACCACGACATACCCGCCCGCGGACGACCGCAGAGGACCTTTCCCGTGACCGACAACAACAAATACCGTGACGTTGAAATCCGTGCCCCACGTGGCAACAAGCTGACCGCCAAAAGCTGGCTGACCGAAGCGCCACTGCGCATGCTGATGAACAACCTCGATCCGCAGGTCGCGGAAAACCCGAAAGAGCTGGTGGTATACGGCGGTATCGGCCGCGCCGCGCGCAACTGGGCGTGCTACGACAAGATCGTCGAAACCCTGACCCGCCTGGAAGACGACGAAACCCTGCTGGTGCAGTCGGGCAAGCCGGTCGGTGTGTTCAAGACCCACAGCAACGCACCGCGCGTGCTGATTGCCAACTCCAACCTGGTGCCACACTGGGCCAACTGGGAACACTTCAACGAACTGGACGCCAAGGGCCTGGCCATGTACGGCCAGATGACCGCCGGCAGCTGGATCTACATCGGCAGCCAGGGCATCGTCCAGGGCACCTATGAAACCTTCGTCGAAGCCGGTCGCCAGCACTACGGCGGCAGCCTGAAAGGCAAGTGGGTACTCACCGCTGGCCTGGGCGGCATGGGCGGCGCCCAGCCACTGGCCGCGACCCTGGCCGGGGCTTGCTCGCTCAACATCGAATGCCAGCAGAGCCGTATCGACTTCCGCCTGGAAACCCGCTACGTCGACGAGCAGGCCACTGACCTCGACGACGCCCTGGCACGCATCGCCAAGTACACCGCCGAAGGCAAGGCCATCTCCATCGCCCTGCATGGCAACGCCGCCGAAATCCTCCCAGAGCTGGTCAAACGTGGCGTGCGCCCGGACATGGTCACCGACCAGACCAGCGCCCACGACCCACTGAACGGCTACCTGCCTGCCGGCTGGACCTGGGAACAGTACCGCGACCGCGCGCAGACCGAACCAGCTGCAGTGGTCAAGGCTGCCAAGCAGTCGATGGCCGTGCACGTGCAGGCCATGCTGGACTTCCAGAAGCAGGGCATCCCGACCTTCGACTACGGCAACAACATCCGCCAGATGGCCAAGGAAGAGGGCGTGGCCAATGCCTTCGACTTCCCAGGCTTCGTCCCGGCCTACATCCGCCCACTGTTCTGCCGCGGGGTCGGCCCGTTCCGCTGGGCGGCGCTGTCCGGTGAAGCCGAGGACATCTACAAGACCGACGCCAAGGTCAAGGAACTGATCCCCGACGACGCCCACCTGCACCGCTGGCTGGACATGGCCCGCGAGCGCATCAGCTTCCAGGGCCTGCCGGCACGTATCTGCTGGGTGGGGCTGGGCCTTCGCGCCAAGCTGGGCCTGGCTTTCAACGAAATGGTCCGCAGCGGCGAGCTGTCGGCACCGGTGGTGATCGGCCGTGACCACCTCGACTCCGGCTCGGTATCCAGCCCGAACCGCGAAACCGAGGCCATGCGTGATGGTTCGGACGCTGTTTCCGACTGGCCGCTGCTCAACGCCCTGCTGAACACCGCAGGCGGCGCCACCTGGGTCTCGCTGCACCATGGCGGTGGCGTGGGCATGGGCTTCTCGCAGCACTCGGGCATGGTCATCGTCTGCGACGGTACCGATGAGGCCGCCGAGCGCATCGCCCGGGTACTGACCAACGACCCAGGGACTGGCGTCATGCGTCACGCCGATGCCGGTTATGACATCGCCATCGACTGCGCCAAGGAGCAGGGCCTGGACCTGCCGATGATCACCGGCTGATCACCACGCTTTGGATCGCACCCTGCAAGGGGTGATACTGAACAACAAGAAGGAGCGCGCAGGCACCCACAAGCGGGCCTGCGGCTCCACGCGATTTGGAGTAGTAACGTGACCGAACTCACCCTCAAGCCTGGCACCCTGACCCTGGCCCAGCTGCGCGCTATCCATGCCGCGCCCGTGCGCCTGCAACTGGATGCCAGCGCCGCACCGGCCATCGACGCCAGCGTCGCCTGTGTCGAACAGATCATTGCCGAAGACCGTACTGCCTACGGCATCAACACCGGCTTCGGCCTGCTGGCCTCGACCCGCATCGCCAGCCATGACCTGGAGAACCTGCAGCGTTCGCTGGTGCTGTCCCACGCCGCCGGTATCGGCGCGCCGCTGGATGACGACTTGGTGCGGTTGATCATGGTGCTGAAGATCAACAGCCTCAGCCGTGGCTTCTCCGGCATCCGCCGCAAAGTCATCGACGCGCTGATTGCCCTGGTCAACGCCGAAGTCTACCCGCACATCCCGCTGAAAGGCTCGGTCGGCGCATCCGGTGACCTTGCGCCGCTTGCGCATATGTCGCTGGTGCTGCTGGGTGAAGGCAAGGCACGCTACAAGGGCCAGTGGCTGCCGGCCACCGAGGCCTTGTCGATTGCCGGCCTCGAGCCGCTGACCCTGGCCGCCAAAGAGGGCCTGGCCCTGCTCAACGGTACCCAGGCCTCCACCGCCTATGCCTTGCGTGGCCTGTTCCAGGGCGAAGACCTGTATGCCGCTGCCATCGCCTGCGGTGGCCTGAGCGTCGAAGCTGCGCTGGGCTCGCGTTCGCCGTTCGATGCGCGTATCCACGAAGTGCGTGGCCAGCGCGGCCAGATCGACACCGCTGCCTGCTTCCGCGACCTGCTGGGCGACTCCAGCGAAGTGTCGCTGTCGCACAAGAACTGCGACAAGGTCCAGGACCCGTACTCGCTGCGCTGCCAGCCGCAGGTCATGGGTGCCTGCCTGACCCAGCTGCGCCAGGCCGCCGAGGTACTGGGCATCGAAGCCAACGCCGTGTCGGACAACCCGCTGGTGTTCGCTGCCGAAGGTGATGTGATCTCCGGCGGCAACTTCCACGCCGAACCGGTGGCCATGGCCGCCGACAACCTGGCCCTGGCCATCGCCGAAATCGGTTCGCTCAGCGAGCGCCGCATCTCGCTGATGATGGACAAGCACATGTCCCAATTGCCGCCGTTCCTGGTGGAAAACGGCGGGGTCAACTCTGGCTTCATGATCGCCCAGGTCACCGCTGCCGCCCTGGCCAGCGAGAACAAGGCTTTGTCGCACCCGCACAGTGTCGACAGCCTGCCAACTTCGGCCAACCAGGAAGACCACGTGTCGATGGCCCCGGCTGCCGGCAAGCGCCTGTGGGAAATGGCCGAAAACACCCGTGGCGTGCTGGCCATCGAATGGCTGGGCGCGTGCCAGGGCCTGGACCTGCGCAAAGGCCTGAAGACTTCGGCCAAGCTGGAGCAGGCGCGCCAGGCGCTGCGCAGCGAGGTGCCGCATTACGACCGTGACCGTTTCTTCGCGCCGGATATCGAAAAGGCCGTGGACCTGTTGGCCAAGGGTAGTCTGACCGGCTTGCTGCCGGCGGGTGTGCTGCCAAGCCTGTAATGCCCCTTGGGGCCGCTTGGCGGCCCTTCGCGGTCAAGCCCGCTCCTACACAGCTTGCGATCTGCAAACGCTATCCATGTAGGAGCGGGCTTGCCCGCGAAGGGGCTGCGCAGCAGCCGCTCAATCTCACGACCACAAAAACAATTCAAGGACGTGACATGCAACAAGCTCAAGGTCTCAAGCGCGGGCTAAGTGCCCGCCACATCCGTTTCATGGCCCTCGGCTCCGCCATCGGCACCGGCCTGTTCTACGGTTCTGCCTCGGCCATCCAGATGGCAGGCCCGGCCGTGCTGCTGGCCTACCTGATCGGCGGCGCCGCCGTGTTCATGGTCATGCGCGCCCTTGGCGAAATGGCCGTGCACAACCCGGTGGCCGGCTCCTTCGGCCACTACGCCACGACCTACCTCGGCCCAATGGCCGGTTTCATCCTTGGCTGGACCTACGCTTTCGAGATGGTCATCGTCGCCATCGCCGACGTCACCGCGTTCGGTATCTACATGGGCTTCTGGTTCCCGGAGGTAGCCCGCTGGATCTGGGTGCTGGGCATCGTTTTCCTGATCGGCGGCCTCAACCTGTGCAACGTCAAGGTATTCGGCGAAATGGAATTCTGGCTGTCGCTGCTCAAGGTCGGCGCCATCGTGGCGATGATCCTGGCCGGCCTCGGCATCATGGCCTTCGGTTTCAGCCAGGTGGGTACCGGGCATGCCGTAGGCATGAGCAACTTGTTCGACCACGGCGGCTTCATGCCTAACGGCGTGGGGGGCTTGATTGCGTCGTTTGCCGTGGTGATGTTCGCCTTCGGCGGTATCGAGATCATCGGCGTCACCGCCGGTGAGGCAAAAGACCCGCAGCGCGTCATTCCCAAAGCGATCAACGCGGTGCCACTGCGTATCCTGCTGTTCTACGTGCTCACCCTGTTCGTGCTGATGTGCCTGTACCCATGGCCGCAGATCGGTAGCCAGGGCAGCCCGTTCGTGCAGATCTTCAGCAACCTGGGCATTGGTTCTGCCGCTGCCGTGCTGAACGTCGTGGTGATTTCCGCTGCCATCTCTGCCATCAACAGCGACATCTTTGGCGCTGGCCGCATGATGTATGGCCTGGCCCAGCAAGGCCACGCCCCGCGCGGCTTCAGCAAGTTGTCGAAACATGGCGTACCGTGGATGACCGTCGTGGTGATGGGGGCTGCGCTGCTGATCGGCGTATTGCTCAACTACCTGATCCCGGAAAATGTGTTCCTGCTGATTGCCTCGATCGCCACCTTCGCCACGGTGTGGGTGTGGCTGATGATCCTGCTCACCCAGGTAGCCATGCGCCGCAGCATGAGCCGCGAGGAAGTGGCCCAGCTCAAGTTCCCGGTACCGTTCTGGCCATACGGCCCGGCCATGGCCATTGCGTTCATGGTGTTCATCTTTGGCGTGCTCGGTTACTTCCCGGACACCCAGGCGGCATTGATCGTCGGCGTGATCTGGGTGGTGTTCCTGGTGGCGTCCTACCTGCTGTGGTGCAAGCCGCGCGCAGGGCAGGGCCAGCCGGTAGCGGAGCCGGCCGAGCTGCACCGCTAGCAAAGGAGATTGTGCATGAGAACCCTCTGGCAGCATTGCCATGTTGCAACCATGGCCGATGGCCGTTACTCGGCCATCGAGGACGCGGCGATCGTCACCAGCGCCGGGCTGATCGAGTGGATAGGCCCACGCGCCGAGCTGGCACCGGTCGAAGCTGACCGCACGGTTGACCTGGGGGGTGCCTGGGTCACCCCCGGCCTGATCGACTGCCACACCCATGCGGTGTTCGGTGGCAACCGCAGCGGCGAGTTCGAGCAGCGCCTGCAGGGCGTGAGCTATGCCGAAATCGCCGCGCAGGGTGGGGGTATCGCGAGTACCGTGCGGGCTACCCGGGCGGCCAGCGAAGACGAGCTGTTCGCCAGTGCTCGCCAGCGCGTTCAGGCACTGATGCGCGATGGCGTGACCACCCTCGAGGTCAAGTCCGGCTACGGCCTGGACTTGGCCAATGAGCGCAAGATGCTGCGAGTGGCCCGGCGCCTGGCCGACGAGCTGCCGCTGACGGTGCGTGCCACGTGCCTGGCAGCGCACGCTTTGCCCCCGGAGTACGCAGGCCGGGCCGATGACTACATCGCGCACATCTGCGATGAAATGTTGCCGGCCCTGGCCGCCGAAGGCCTGGTAGATGCGGTGGATGCCTTCTGCGAACACCTCGCGTTCTCGCCGGCCCAGGTCGAGCGGCTGTTCATCAAGGCGCGCGAACTGGGCCTGCCGGTCAAGCTGCATGCCGAACAGCTGTCATCGTTGCACGGCTCAAGCCTGGCCGCGCGTTACCAGGCACTGTCGGCTGACCACCTGGAGTTCATGACAGAGGAAGACGCCGTGGCCATGGCAAACGCCGGCACGGTCGCCGTGCTGTTACCGGGTGCTTTCTACTTCCTGCGTGAAACCCAGCTGCCGCCAATGGATGCATTGCGCCGCCACGGGGTAAAGATTGCCCTGGCCAGCGACCTCAACCCCGGCACCTCGCCAGGCTTGTCGCTGCGGTTGATGCTGAACATGGGCTGCACCTGCTTCCGCATGACACCGGAAGAGGCCCTGGCAGGCGTTACGGTGCACGCCGCCACGGCGCTGGGCCTGGGTGACAGTCACGGCTCACTGCAAGTGGGCAAGGTGGCCGACTTCGTTGCCTGGCAAATCGAACGCCCCGCCGACCTGGCCTACTGGCTGGGTGGCGACCTGCCCAAGCGCGTAGTGCGCATGGGCCACGAAATCTCCAACTGAGCGAGGCACGATGGACAAGGTATTGAGTTTTCACCAAGGTCGCCTGCCGCTGCTGATCAGCATGCCGCACGCTGGCTTGCGTCTGACCGACGCCGTGCGCGACGGCCTGGTCGACCAGGCGCAAAGCTTGCCGGACACCGACTGGCACATCCCGCAGTTGTACGACTTTGCCCGTGACTTGGGTGCCAGCGTGGTAGCCGCAGAGTACTCACGCTTCGTCATCGACCTGAACCGTCCGGACGACGACAAGCCGCTGTACGCCGGCGCCACCACGGGCTTGTACCCGGCGACCTTGTTCGGCGGCGAGCCCCTCTTCAAAGACGGGCTGGCGCCGTCTGGCGAAGAGCGCAAACGCTATCTGGAGCAAATCTGGCGCCCTTATCACGCGACCATTCGTCGTGAACTGGACCGCTTGCGTGAGCAGTTTGGCTATGCGCTGCTGTGGGATGCCCATTCGATCCGTTCGCTGATCCCGCACCTGTTCGACGGCAAGTTACCGGACTTCAACCTGGGTACTTTCAACGGCGCCAGTTGCGATCCGGCACTGGCTGAGCGGCTGCAGGGTGTGTGCGCCGAGGTGCAAGGTTACAGCCACGTGCTTAATGGTCGGTTCAAAGGCGGTCACATCACCCGGCATTATGGCGACCCGGCCAACCATATCCATGCTGTGCAACTGGAGCTGGCGCAAAGCACCTATATGGAGGAAGTCGAGCCGTTTGCCTACCGGGAAGACTTGGCGCAGCCGACGCAAGCGGTCTTGAGGCAGCTACTGCAAGCGCTGCTGGCCTGGGGCGACGCGCGTTACAAGCGTTGAGTGGAGGCGGCGACGCTATCGGCGTCGCCAGGCACCGTGGGAGGCAGTTGCCGGAAATCTGCGCAAGGGTCAATTCGCGCCATTCGAACGCGTCAGCAAGGACGGTGCTGAAAGCGCAATTCAGGTTTATGATGGCCCACGGCCGAATAATCCTCACACGGAGTGCGCAATGCAGACCCTCTACCCGCAGATCAAACCCTACGCCAGGCACGATCTGGCCGTGGAAGCGCCGCATGTGCTTTATGTCGATGAAAGCGGCTCGCCGGAAGGTTTGCCCGTGGTGTTCATCCACGGAGGCCCTGGCGCTGGCTGCGACGCCCAGAGCCGCTGCTACTTTGATCCCAACCTGTACCGCATCATCACCTTCGACCAGCGCGGCTGTGGCCGCTCCACGCCCCATGCGAGCCTGGAGAACAACACCACCTGGCACCTGGTCGAAGACCTGGAGCGCATTCGCGAACACCTTGGCATAGACAAGTGGGTGCTGTTTGGTGGCTCTTGGGGCTCGACCCTGGCCCTGGCCTACGCTCAGGCTCACCCAGAACGCGTGCACGGCCTGATCCTGCGCGGCATCTTCCTGTGCCGGCCGCAGGAAATCGAGTGGTTCTACCAGGAAGGCGCCAGCCGCCTTTTCCCCGACTACTGGCAGGACTACATCGCACCGATTCCACCGGAGGAACGCGGCGATCTGGTCAGGGCCTTCCACAAACGCCTGACCGGTAACGACCAGATCGCCCAGATGCACGCCGCCAAGGCGTGGTCCACCTGGGAAGGCCGTACCGCCACCCTGCGCCCCAACCCGCTGGTGGTCGACCGCTTTTCCGAACCGCAGCGGGCGCTGTCGATCGCCCGCATCGAATGCCACTACTTCATGAACAACGCCTTCCTCGAACCGGACCAGCTGATCCGCGATCTGCCCAAAATCGCCCACCTGCCGGCGGTGATCGTGCATGGGCGCTACGATGTGATCTGCCCCTTGGACAACGCCTGGGCGTTGCACCAGGCCTGGCCGAACAGTGAGTTGAAAGTGATCCGTGACGCCGGTCACGCGGCTTCCGAGCCTGGCATCACCGATGCCTTGGTGCGTGCCGCCGACCAGATGGCCCGGCGCCTGCTCGACCTGCCCTTGGAAGAAGCATGAGGGGCCTGCTGCAGCGCGTGCGCGGTGCGCGGGTTGAAGTGGCGGGGGAGGTGATCGGCGCCATCGACCAAGGGTTGCTGGTGCTGGTCGCGGTCGAGCCTGAAGATTCCCGTGAACAGGCCGATAAGCTGTTGCACAAGCTGCTGAACTACCGTGTGTTCAGTGACGAGCAGGGCAAGATGAACCTGTCGCTCAAGGATGTCGGGGGTGGCCTCCTACTGGTGTCACAGTTCACCTTGGCGGCCGACACCCGCAACGGCATGCGCCCAAGCTTCTCGACCGCAGCGCCACCGGCCCTCGGCGCCGAGTTGTTCGACTATCTTTTGCAACAGGCAAAAGCTCAGCACGCCGACGTGGCCAGCGGCCGTTTCGGCGCGGATATGCAGGTGCACCTGGTCAATGATGGCCCCGTAACATTTATGTTACAAATATGACGTCAAAAAACCCTTTGTTCACAGGAAAACAAGGGGTTTTGTACGATAAATAGTTGCTCCAGCCTGATGCGTTGTCACGCAACCTGCTGGATAATCGCGCGCTGCATGGACCTGCGTTCGTAGGTCCGTTTCACTCTGACTCGAGCATTGTCTGGATCCGTTTGGGGAATCATTACGCCCTCGCGGGGTCCGAACAGTGCTCGCCAACCCGGCATTTGTCGCTGGCCGTTGGTTTCATGATCTGTTTTCGGCGAGGGTTGCTCGTGATTGTTAGTCCCCAAAAAGCATCAAGAATCCCCAGCGTCGGGCTACGCAAGGCGCTGATGGCCAGTGTGGCTCTGGTCGGCCTGATGAGCGCGGGCCAGCTGTGGGCATTCAATCTTGACGATGTTGCTGCCAAGGCAAAGGATCTGGCCGGCCAGAAGTACGACGCGCCCAAAAGCAACCTGCCGGCCGTGTTCCGCGACATGAAGTTCGCGGACTACCAGAAAATCCGTTTCCTGCAGGAAAAGGCCGAGTGGGCCAAGGACAAGACCCCGTTCAAACTGTCGTTCTATCATCAGGGCATGCACTTCGACACCCCGGTGAAAATCAACGAGGTCACCGCCACCAAGGTCGAGGAAATCAAGTACGACCCGGACCGCTTCGAGTTCGGTGACGTGCCGCACGACCCGGAAACCACGAAAAACCTCGGTTATGCCGGTTTCCGCGTGCTGTACCCGATCAACAAGGCCGACAAGCAGGACGAGATCATGACCCTGCTTGGCGCCAGCTATTTCCGCGTAGTCGGCAAGGGCCACGTGTACGGCCTGTCTGCCCGTGGCCTGGCCATCGACACCGCCCTGCCGTCGGGCGAAGAATTCCCGCGCTTCACCGAGTTCTGGGTTGAAAAGCCCAAGCCAGCCGACAAGCACCTGGTGATCTACGCGCTGCTGGATTCGCCGCGCTCTACCGGCGCCTACAAGCTGACCTTGCGTCCAGGCAACGACACCGTGGTCGACGTGCAGTCCCGCGTGTTCCTGCGTGACCATGTCAGCCGCCTGGGCATTGCGCCGCTGACCAGCATGTACCTGTTCGGCCCCAACCAGCCGTCCAAGGTGCTCAACTACCGCCCGGCACTGCATGACTCCGAAGGCCTGTCGATCCATGCCGGCAACGGCGAGTGGCTGTGGCGCCCGCTGAACAACCCGAAACACCTGGCTGTAAGTAACTTCAGCGTCGAGAACCCGCGTGGTTTCGGCCTGATGCAGCGTCAGCGTGCTTTCAGCGACTACGAAGACCTCGACGACAACTACCAGAAGCGCCCAAGCGCCTGGATCGAGCCGAAGGGTGACTGGGGCAAGGGTAGCGTCGACCTGGTCGAAATCCCGACCGCCGATGAGACCAACGACAATATCGTGGCCTTCTGGAGCCCGGAGAAACTGCCGGAGCCAGGTAAACCGTTCGAGTACGCCTACCGCCTGCACTGGACCATCGACGAGCCGAAGTTCCAGGCCCCTGACCTGGGCTCGGTCAAGCAGACCCTGCGTTCCACGGGTGATGTCAAGCAGTCCAACCTGATCCGCCAGCCAGATGGCAGCGTGGCATTCCTGGTCGACTTCGCCGGCCCGGCGCTTGCCGCCCTGCCGGAAGACACCGCCGTGCGCAGCCAGATCAGCGTGGGCGACAACGCCGAGGTGGTCGAGAACAATCTGCGCTATAACCCTGAGACCAAGGGCTGGCGCCTGACCCTGCGCCTGAAGGTCAAGGAAGCCAACAAGTCGACCGAAATGCGCGCCGCACTGGTGCGTGATGTACCGGTCGAGCCCGCCAAGCCTGCCCAGGACGCCAAGCAGGACAAGGCCGCAGCCAAGCATGCCAAGGCCGAGAAAGCCGTCAAGGCTGAGCAATCTGCCAAGGCCGAACAACCTGCCGCCGATGCGGCGCCCACCAACGGGGCCCCGGCCACCACCGAGAAGGTGCTGACCGAGACCTGGAGCTATCAGTTGCCTGCCGATGAGTAACTCAAGCGCAAGGCCGGAATCGCTTGGCGAGTACCTGGCCCACCTACCCCTGAGCGACGAGCAGCGGGCTGAACTTGCCAGCTGCACCTCGTTCAGTGAGCTACACCAACGCTTGGCGGCCAACCCGGCCGCCAGCTCTGCCGAGGCCGTGCAGGCCTCGGTGGGCCCGCGCCTGACCGTGGGCAGCGCCGCCGAGCTGGAAGATGCTGAAATGCTCGGCGTCGACGGCAGCGGTCGCCTGTGCCTGAAGATCGCCCCACCGATCAAGCGCACCAAGGTCGTGCCCGAGCCATGGCGCACCAATGTGCTGATCCGCATGTGGCGACGCATGACCGGCCGCCCCAACGCCCCGCAGCCGCCCAAGCGCGAGCTGCCGCCGGCCCGCTGGCGCACGGTTGGCTCGATCCGCCGTTACATCCTGCTGGCGCTGATGATCGGCCAGACCATCGTCGCTGGCTGGTACATGAAAGGCATCCTGCCGTACCAGGGCTGGTCGTTCGTGGACTTTGACGAAATCGTCAACCAGCCGCTGTGGGACACGGTGGTGCAGGTGTGGCCGTATGCCCTGCAAACCTCCATCCTGATCCTCTTCGGCATCCTGTTCTGCTGGGTGTCGGCGGGCTTCTGGACCGCGCTGATGGGCTTCCTCGAGCTGCTCACCGGGCGCGACAAATACAAGATTTCCGGTAGCAGCGCAGGCAACGAGCCGATCGCACCCGAGGCGCGTACCGCGCTGGTGATGCCGATTTGCAACGAAGACGTGCCGCGGGTGTTCGCCGGCCTGCGCGCAACGTTCGAGTCGGTGGCTGCCAGCGGCAACCTCGACCGGTTCGACTTCTTTGTGCTCAGCGACACCAACGACACCGACATTGCCGTGGCCGAGCAACAGGCCTGGCTAGATGTGTGCCGCGAAACCAAAGGCTTTGGCCGCATCTTCTACCGCCGCCGTCGGCGCCGTGTGAAGCGCAAGAGCGGCAACCTCGACGACTTCTGCCGTCGCTGGGGTGGCGAGTACAAGTACATGGTCGTGCTCGACGCCGACAGCGTCATGAGTGGCGAGTGCCTGAGCAGCCTGGTGCGCCTGATGGAGGCCAACCCGGACGCCGGCATCATCCAGACTGGGCCGAAAGCCTCGGGCATGGATACCCTGTATGCACGCATGCAACAGTTCGCTACCCGCGTGTACGGCCCACTGTTCACTGCCGGTCTGCACTTCTGGCAGTTGGGTGAGTCGCACTACTGGGGCCACAACGCGATCATCCGCATGAAGCCGTTCATCGAGCACTGCGCCCTGGCGCCGTTGCCGGGCAAGGGCGCGTTCGCCGGTGCCATCCTTTCCCACGACTTCGTCGAAGCCGCGCTGATGCGCCGTGCCGGCTGGGGTGTGTGGATTGCCTACGACTTGCCGGGCAGCTACGAAGAACTGCCGCCAAACCTGCTCGACGAGCTCAAGCGCGACCGCCGCTGGTGCCACGGCAACCTGATGAACTTCCGCCTGTTCCTGGTCAAGGGTATGCACCCGGTTCACCGTGCGGTGTTTCTCACCGGGGTGATGTCTTACCTGTCGGCGCCGCTGTGGTTCCTGTTCCTGGTGCTGTCGACCGCGCTGCTGGCGACCAACACGCTGATGGAGCCGCAGTATTTCATCGAGCCGTACCAGCTTTACCCGCTGTGGCCGCAGTGGCACCCGGAGAAGGCTGTGGCGCTGTTCTCCACCACCATTGTGCTGCTGTTCCTGCCCAAGCTGCTTAGCGTCATCCTGATCTGGGCCAAGGGCGCCGTCGAGTACGGTGGACGCGTCAAGGTCACCTTGTCGATGCTGATGGAGATGCTGTTCTCCATGTTGCTGGCACCGGTACGCATGATCTTCCACACCCGCTTCGTGCTGGCCGCGTTCCTCGGCTGGGCTGCGACCTGGAACTCGCCGCAGCGTGACGACGACTCCACGCCGTGGGGCGAAGCCGTGCGCCGGCATGGCCCGCAGACGCTGCTGGGCGTTGCCTGGGCCGCACTGGTGGCGTGGTTGAACCCGAGCTTCCTGTGGTGGCTGGCGCCTATCGTCGGTTCGCTGGTGCTGTCGATCCCTGTATCGGTGATTTCCAGCCGCACCCGCCTGGGCCTGGCGGCCAAGGACGAGAAGCTGTTCCTCATCCCAGAGGAATACGCCACCCCACAAGAGCTGTTGGCTACCGACCAGTACACCCACGAAAACCGTTGGCATGCCTTGCATGATGGTTTCGTGCGGGCCGTGGTCGACCCGCGGCAGAACGCCCTGGCCTGCGCCATGGCCACTGCCCGCCATGGCCAGGCGGCACCGATCGAAGCGTTGCGTGCCGAGCGCGTTGCCAAGGCAATTGAAGTCGGGCCAAAAGGCCTGGACCTCAATACTCGCCTGGCCCTGCTCAGCGACCCGGTGGCACTGAGCCGCCTGCACGAGCAGGTGTGGGCCGAGCACAATGCGGCCTGGATCGATGTGTGGCGTGCGTCGATCAACAATGACCCGCATTCGCCGCTGTTGCCGTTGCACCCGGAAAACGCAGGCCAACCGGCACTCGTCGGCGCTTGATCGGGCCTGTTCGCGGCGGTTCGGCGCCCCGGTGGACCCGCTCCTACGGGGCGCCTGATAGGGCCTCTTCGCGGGTGAACCCGCTCCTACGGGGCGCCTGACAGGGCCTCTTCGCGGGTGAACCCGGTCCTACAGGGCGCCTGATCGGGCCTCTTCGCGGGTGAACGCGCTCCTACAGGGCGCCTGATCGGGCCTCTTCGCGGGTGAACGCGCTCCTACCAGGGATACACATTCCCTTGTAGGCGCGGGTTCACCCGCGAAGCTTTTTGGCCTAGCCCCCTCATTTTGGCCAACAAAGTCCCCCCGCGGCTCTAGGTCCTCGGGCCGCCATGCGTTAGCATCCTTCTCCGATACGACGCTTCGGCCAGTACGGCCGTGCCAACACAATAAGATTCGCTACTTTTCTTGCTAGGGGACTTGGTGATGATCAAGAAATACCTTTCGCGACTGCTGGTCGGTGTGACCGCCCTGGTCGCCGTGACCGCGGCCCAGGCGGGCGCCATCGATGACGCGGTCAAGCGCGGCACCTTGCGGGTGGGCATGGACCCAACCTACATGCCGTTCCAGATGACCAACAAACGTGGCGAGATCATCGGCTTCGAAGTCGATATCCTCAAAGCCATGGCCAAGTCCATGGGCGTGAAGTTCGAGGCAGTGTCCACCGCCTATGACGGCATCATCCCGGCCTTGCTGACCGACAAGTTCGACATGATCGGCAGCGGCATGACCCTGACCCAGGAGCGCAACCTGCGCCTGAACTTCAGCGAACCCTTCATCGTGGTTGGCCAGACCCTGCTGATCCGCAAGGAGCTGGCTGGCGAGATCAAGTCGTACAAGGACCTGAACAACGAGAAGTACCGCCTGACCTCCAAGCTTGGCACCACCGGCGAAATGGTGTCCAAGAAGCTGATCAGCAAAGCCAAGTACCACGGTTACGACAACGAGCAGGAAGCGGTGATGGACGTGGTCAATGGCAAGGCCGACGCCTTTGTCTATGACGCGCCTTACAACGTGGTGGCGGTAGAGAAAGCCGGCGCCGGCAAGCTGCTGTTCCTCGAAGAACCCTTCACCTACGAGCCGCTGGCCTTCGGCCTGAAGAAAGGCGACTACGACAGCATCAACTTCATCAACAACTTCCTGCACCAGATCAAGCACGACGGGACCTACGATCGTATTCACGATAAGTGGTTCAAGAACAAGGACTGGCTGAAGGAAATGGAATAAGGCTCAGGCCACAAGCCCGGCTTTATGACCCCGACGCGCAGGCAAACCCTGCGCGTTCGCATTTACGGAAGTACCCCACGTGATCAAACACAAGAAAGCCCAGTGGCCTTGGCATGGGTTGACTGCCCTGGTCCTGGTAGGCCTGGCGCTCAGCCTTTACATGGCCACCTCGATGATTTCCTACGAGTGGCGCTGGAACCGCGTACCGCAGTACTTCGCCTACAAGGCCGAGGAAACACAACGCGCTACCGGCTACGGCACTGTGCAGGAAGTCGTCATCTCCGGTGACAACGCTCGCGTCACGCTGAAGGACGAAAGTGGTGCCGAGCAAGTGCTCGATGTGGCCAAGGACAGCCTGCAACTGAGCCGCGGCGACGATGTTGCCGAAGGCGACCAGATTGGGGTAACCCGCCATTGGGCCGCTGGCCCGCTGGCATGGGGCCTGTGGACCACCTTGTGGATCTCGGTGGTGTCCGGGGCGCTGGGCCTGGTGATCGGCCTGTTCGCCGGATTGTGCCGGTTGTCGAACAACCCGACCCTGCGCGACCTGTCGACCGTCTATGTCGAACTGGTGCGCGGCACGCCGCTGCTGGTGCAGATCTTCATCTTCTACTTCTTCATCGGCACCGTGCTCAACCTGTCCCGCGAGTTTGCCGGGGTAGCGGCGCTGGCATTGTTTACTGGTGCTTACGTGGCCGAAATCGTCCGTGCTGGCGTGCAGTCGATCGCCAAGGGCCAGAACGAGGCTGCGCGGTCGCTGGGCCTGAACGCTGGCCAGTCGATGCGTCATGTGATCTTGCCGCAGGCGTTCAAGCGCGTGCTTCCGCCCCTGGCCGGCCAGTTCATCAGCCTGGTCAAGGACACCTCGCTGGTCTCGGTGATCGCCATCACCGAACTGACCAAGAGTGGCCGTGAGGCCATCACCACCTCGTTCTCTACCTTCGAGATCTGGTTCTGCGTGGCAGGCCTGTACCTGCTGATCAACCTGCCGCTGTCGCACATTGCCAGCCGGCTCGAGCGGAGGCTTGCGCAAAGTGATTGAAGTCCGTGATTTGCTGAAAGTCTTCGACACCCGTGGCCAGGTGGTAAGGGCTGTGGATAACGTCACCACTCAGGTCGCCAAGGGCGAAGTGGTGGTCGTGCTCGGCCCGTCGGGGTCGGGCAAATCGACGTTCCTGCGCTGCCTCAACGGCCTGGAGCATTTCGACCAAGGCCATGTGGCCATCGATGGCCTGCAACTGGCCGACCCCAAGACCGACATCAATGCCTACCGCCGCGAAGTCGGCATGGTGTTCCAGCACTTCAACCTGTTCCCGCACATGACTGTGCTGGAAAACCTGTGCCTGGCGCAGAAGGTGGTGCGCAAGCGCAACAAGGCTGACCGCGAGGCCAAGGCCCGGGCGCTGCTGGAAAAGGTCGGTATCGCGCAGAAGGCCAACGAATTCCCGTCCCGGCTTTCTGGCGGCCAGCAGCAGCGGGTCGCGATTGCCCGGGCCCTGGCGATGGACCCGAAAGTGATGCTGTTCGACGAGCCTACCTCGGCGCTTGACCCGGAAATGGTCGGTGAGGTGCTGGACGTGATGAAGACCCTGGCCCAGGAAGGCATGACCATGGTTTGCGTCACCCACGAAATGGGCTTCGCCCGCGAAGTGGCTGACCGCGTGCTGTTCTTCGACCACGGCAAACTGCTGGAAGATTCGGCCCCGGCCGCGTTCTTCGCTGCGCCGAAAGACCCGCGTGCGCAGGCATTCCTGCGCCAGGTGCTGTAACCGCGCTGGCTTCTTCGCGGGCAAGCTCGCTCCTGCATGTCCACCACTGCCTTGATGGGGGTGATGTACCTGTGTGAGCGGGCTTGCCCGCGAAGAGGGCGAGGCGAAGTCAGAGGCTGAACCGCCCCACCATCCCCCGCAATTGCTGCCCCAGATGCTCCAGTTCTCCACTCGAGGCTGCCGTCTGCTCACTGGCCGCGCTGGTCTGATCCGAAACATCCCGCACATTGATCACACTTCGGTTGATCTGCTCGGCCACCACGCTTTGCTCTTCACTGGCGGTGGCGATCTGTTGGTTCATGCCCTGAATGCTCGACACCGTGTCGGTGATCTGGCTCAGTGCGTGCCCGGCCCTGCGGCTCAGCTCCACACTCTGTTCGGTCAGGCTCTTGCTGCTGTCCAGCAAGCGGGTCACTTCGTCGGTACCGTTGTGCAGGCTGTCGATCAGTTGGCCGATCTCTTCGGTCGCCGTCGACGTGCGCTGTGCCAGGCCACGCACCTCATCGGCCACCACGGCAAAGCCACGCCCGGCTTCACCGGCCCGTGCCGCTTCGATCGCTGCGTTCAGCGCCAGCAGGTTGGTCTGTTCGGACACCGACTTGATCACATCGAGAATGCTGCCAATCCGCTGGCTCTCGCCTGCCAGGTGCTGCATGGCCGCCAGGCAATGGTCCATCTGCCCGGCCAGCTGTTCGATACGGCCGATGGCTTCGGCGACTACCTGGTCACCCACCTGTGCCTGCTGGTCAGCGCTGGTCGCGGCCAGGGAGGCTTGCTCGGCGTTCTGTGCCACTTCCTGCACGGTGGCGCTCATCTGGTTCATGGCAGTGGCCACCTGGTCAGTTTCCTCGCGCTGCTGATTGATGCGCAGCTTGGTGTCTTCGCTACTGGCCGCCAACTGCGTCGCGGCCTGTGACAGCTGGCCGACACCCTGATCAATGCCACCGATCAGCTCGCGCAGGCTCAAGGTCATCTCGCGCATGCTGGTTTGCAGCTGGCCCATTTCGTCGCGACGTTGCACGGTGTCGACCTGGCTCAGGTCACCCTTGGCGATGCGGGCAGCCACGGCCAGTGTCTGGCGCAACGGCTGGGTGATCTGCAAGGTGATCAGCCAAGCGGCCAGCGCCCCTACCACCATGGCCAGCAGCGCCACACTGGTCAGCAGCGACCGGGCGGCCAAGGCCTCTCTGTCGCGTTGTTCGACCTTGCGTTTGCCCAGTTCGAGGCTCAACGTTCGCAGCTCGTTGCCCATGTTTTCCATGTTGTTCTGCAACTGCTCCACACGTACGGCGGCGCGGCGGTACTGATCCAGGCTGGTGCGGTACTTGCTCAGCTCGACACCCGGTTGCTCAGTGATGGCGCGTGGCAAGCCCAACGGCGCAAGGCCTTCAAGCAGTTGCGCAAGGCTATTGTCGGCGGCATCCAGGGCGTTATCACCGACTTTGGCAAAATCCTCGACCGGGGCGAAGGTGTAGGCGGGAACCAGGCTTTGCTGGTTGGCACCTTCGACATGCCGGCTGAGGGTATCCATCAGGCCCAGCACACCACTTTGCTGACTGTTGTCAGGCATTTTCAGCAAGGCCTGGGTCTGCAGTTGGTCAATCGCCTCGCTGAGTGCATGCTCCTGTGACTGCAGGGCTTCGCGCAGGGCTACACGGCTGGCGACGCTGCGCTGCAGTTCGCTGAAGGTGTCGCGCAGGCTCTGCAACAATGCCATTTTTTCTGTCAGCAACTGCCGTGACTCATCGACGTTGCTGCGTTGTTGCAGGGTGGTCAGCATGCTGTTGAGCTGGTCGAGGATATTGCTGATGCGTGCTCTGCTGGCATCGTCGTTGAGCACGCGGTAGGTGATGCGTTCCGCGCGCAGGTCTTTTGTCAGGTCGTTGATCAGGCCTATTTCGCTGAGTTGCTGTGAGCGCACGATGGCACCATCCAGGGCACGCCAGCCGCTGATGGTGGTGGCCAGGGTGAGCAGCAGGACCACGGCGAAGCCGAGGGCCAGCTTGGCGGCGACACTGATGTTGCCGAGCTTGCGGTTGAGGGAGCCAAGCATGGGGAATCTCCGAGCGAGTGAGAGAAAGGATGCAGGCGCATGGCCGGCATCACATCTCTGCCCATCGGCAGCGGAGCTGTAGGACTTGACCTGATAATCAGGTAGGAAAGTTCGCCGCGAACAGTAGGATATATTTCGTCCTGTGCCGTCCTCTTCGCGGGTAAACCCGCTCCTACGACGGTCTGTGCGTGTGTGTAGGAGCGGGTTTACCCGCGAATACGTTGGCGGCGGCAACGGTGAACGGCGGGTGGAGATCGGCCAGCCGGCTTGGCCCATTGGCGGGTTTACCCGCGAAGAGGCCCGACCGGGCGACCGCTGGTTCAGATCACAGCCGGAACCGCCCAACCAGCCCTTGCAAATGGGTACCCAACCGCGCCAGTTCCACGCTGGAGCTGGCCGTCTCCTCACTCGCCGCCGAGGTCTGGTCGGAAATATCACGCACATTCATCACGCTGCGGTTGATTTCTTCGGCCACCGCCGTCTGCTCCTCGGCCGCTGTGGCAATCTGCTGGTTCATTGCCTGGATCGACGACACCGTGCGGGTGATGGTTTCCAGCGAGCTGCCGGCGCGGCGGGTCAGCTCGACGCTGCTGTCGGTCAGTTGGCGGCTGTTGTCCATCACGCTGGCCACCCGTTGGGTGCCGCTTTGCAGGCCGGCAATCAACTCTTCGATCTCTTCAGTCGACTGCTGTGTGCGTTGGGCCAAGCTGCGCACTTCGTCGGCAACCACGGCAAAGCCACGCCCGGCCTCTCCGGCGCGGGCGGCTTCGATTGCCGCGTTGAGGGCCAGCAGGTTGGTTTGCTGGGCCACCGATTTGATTACGTCGAGTACGCTGCCGATCTTGTCGCTCTCGGTCTTGAGCAGGTTCATCGCTTCGCTGGAGTTGATCACTTCGCTTGCCAGGCGCTCGATCTGTGCCACTGCCTCGCCCACCACGCGATCGCCCTCGCGGGCCTGCTGGTCGGCCATCAAGGCGGCTTCCGAAGCCTGCTCGGCATTGCGTGCCACTTCGTGCACGGTGGCAGTCATCTGGTTCATCGCGGTCGCCACCTGGTCGGTTTCGACCTTTTGGTTGTTGACCCCGGCGCTGGTCTGCTCTGTGACCGCCGACAGCTCCTCGGCAGCGCTGGCGATCTGCGTCACGCCATCGCCAATACCGCCGATCAGTTCACGCAAACCTTGGGTCATACGATGCATGCTGGCCTGCAATTGGCCCAGTTCGTCGCGGCGTTGCACCTGCAGGCTCTGGGTCAGGTCTCCGCTGGCCACACGCTCTGCGGCGCGCAGTGTTTGGCGCAGAGGGATGATGATCTGCCGGGTAATGGCCCAGGCGGCCAGCAGGCCAAGGGCCAGTGCCAGCACGGTGGCAACTGCCAGCAGTGTTTTGGCCTGCGCGGCCGCGGCATCGCGCACCTCAGTTTGCGAGGTGGTCATCATCTGGCTGGCCTGCAGCAGTACCGTGCCTTGTTCAACCATGCGTTGCAGCGCTTGCTCACTGGCAAGCTGGGCATTGCCGAATTGGGTCACCGCATCGCGGTAGCCGCCCATGGCCGTGGCGGCATCATCCAGGCTGGCAGCATGTTCGGCTGGCACTTTGGCCGGCAGTGCACGCAGCTCGGCCAAGGCCTGGTCGATGGCCTTCAGTGCCGTTTGCTGGTAATCGGCATTGCCGCTGTAGGTGTAGCCACGCACCTGGAAACGCGCTTGTTGCAGCAGGGCGCTGACGTCCACCGCGTGCTGGTACTGGTTGATGTTTGCGCCTTGCAGCAGGCTACGCTGTACGCGGCCTATCAACTCCACGGCTTTATCGGCGCTGCTACCCAGTACATCACGGCTGGCTTCGCGACGTTGGTCGGCTTGCTTAAGCTCGTTGAATGCCTGCTGGTAGGTGCGCACTGCCTCGCGTTGCTGTTCGAGGCGTTGGCGGTCGGCGGGTTGTTCGATCTGGCCAAGCATCCGCTGCACCTGGCGGTCGAGGTTGCTCAGGGCTTTTTCCAGTTCTGCCAGCGAAGCGTCGTCGCGGCGGCGATCGTAATGCTGTCGGGCGATGCGCAATTCCTGGGTGTATTGCTGGATGACAGAGATGTTTCCCAGCTTGTCGCCACGGTCGATGATGCTGTCCATGCCGTGCCAGCCGGTCAGGGTAATCGCCAGGGTAAACAGCAGCACCAGGCCGAAACCCAGCCCCAGTTTGCGATTGACGCTCACATCGCCCAGCGATTGGGCTAACCATTGATACATGTTCGACTCCCGGCGGCTTGGCAGCACAAATAATTGTATTGTTGCCAAGGCCATCGGCCCGGGAGAGGGAAACTTGATGGGCGAAAAAGTGGTGTTTGTGTCAGAAAATACGCGAAAGCAGCGCAGTAACGGCGGTCTCCACCCGCAAGATGCGATCACCCAGCTGTACCGGCGCCAGGCCTGCCTTGCCCAGCAGGTCGATCTCGTAGGGGATCCAGCCACCCTCGGGGCCAATGGCCAGGGTAACGGTTTGTTCTACGGCGCGCGGACAGGCTGGGTAGGGGCCGGGATGGCCGACCAGGCCCAGGGTGCCGGCGGCGATGGTGGGCAGGCGGTCTTCGACAAAAGGCTTGAAGCGTTTTTCAATGATCACCTCGGGCAGCACGGTGTCGCGTGCCTGTTCCAGGCCCAGGATCAGGTTTTCGCGAATGCTCTCGGGCTGTAGAAAAGGTGTTTGCCAGAAGCTTTTCTCGACCTTGTAGCTGTTCAGCAGGATCAGCCGCGGCACGCCCAATGTGGCCACGGTCTGGAACAGCCGTCGCAGCATTTTTGGTCGAGGCACTGCCAGCACCAGGGTCAGCGGCAGCTTGGCCGGTGGCTGCTGGTCGAAGGCCACTTCAAGTTCGGCTTCGTGCTTTTCCAGGCGCAGCACCGTGGCCTTGCCCATCAGGCCATTGATACGGCCCACGCGCAGGTTGTCGCCCACTGCCACGCGGTGGATATCCTGCATATGGGTGAAGCGCCGATCAGCAAGAACGACGCGGTTGGCCGAGACGAAGTCGGCCTCTTCAAGAAGCAGCAGGTTCACGGTTGGGTCGCTGGTGGCTGGTCGTTATGGTCGTCGGCGGTTTCGTCGTGGGCGCTGCGCTTGCGGATCAGGCTGCCGCACAGCACGCCGATCTCGAACAGCAGCCACATGGGCACGGCCAGCAGGGTCTGGGAGAAGATGTCCGGTGGGGTGAGGACCATGCCGACCACGAAGCAGCCGATGATCACATACGGGCGGACTTTCTTCAGGTACTTCACGTCGACCACGCCGATCCACACCAGCAGTACGACCGCCACCGGGATTTCGAAGGCCACGCCAAAGGCGAAGAACAGCGTCATCACGAAGTCGAGGTAGCTTGCGATGTCGGTCATCATCGAAACGCCTTCTGGCGTGGCGCTGGCGAAGAAACCGAAGATCAGCGGGAATACAAGGAAGTAGGCGAATGCCATGCCGGCATAGAACAGGAAGATGCTCGACACCAACAGTGGAATGGCGATGCGCTTTTCATGGCGGTACAGCCCTGGCGCGATAAAACCCCAGATCTGCTGAAGGATGAACGGGATGGCCAGGAACAGCGCCACGATCATGGTCAGCTTGAACGGCGTGAGGAACGGCGAGGCCACATCGGTGGCGATCATCGTTGCGTTGGCCGGCAAGTGCTCGCGCAGCGGCGCGGAAACCAGTGTGTAGATCTGCTGGGCGAAGGAGAACAGCCCGGCAAAGATCAGGAAAATGACGGCAACACAGCGCAGCAGGCGGGTGCGCAGTTCGGTCAGGTGCGAAACCAGCGGCATCGGCTGGTCGTGTTCCGGATTCTCGCTCATGGGGCTCGCGGCGGTTGAGGCGGTTCAGACGGTGCGGCCGGGGCAGCAGGTGCTTCGACCGGCCTGGCTTCGAGCCCGGCAGGTGGCTGCACGCTGGCCGTGGTGACCGGCGGCTTCGCGGGTGGCGTCATTGGGTTGAGGATGCGCTTGGCTTCCTCTTCCATCTGCAGGATGTGCTCGTTATGCAGCTGGCGGCGGATGTCGTCGGCGCCAATTTCGCGCTCCACTTCCATCTTGATGCTGTTGAAGCTGCGCTTGAGCCGGCCGATCCACAGGCCTGCCGTGCGCGCGGCACCCGGCAGGCGCTCGGGACCGAGCACCAGCAGGGCGACCAGGCCGACGAGCAGGAGCTCGCTGAAACTGATGCCGAACATGGGTCAGTCTTTCCGCTGCGGCTCTTGGACCGGGTGGGCCTGGCCTTCGATGGTGTGGCCTTGCTGCGGCTGCGCGGTGTTTTGCACCGGTGGCACAGGCTGGGCAGGCGGCGGAGTCTGCTCGGTCGGCTTGGTCTCTTCTTCGTTCATGGCTTTGCGGAAGCCCTTGATCGACTCGCCCAGGTCGCTGCCGAAGTTCTTCAGCTTTTTGGTGCCGAATACCAGGACCACGACGACCAGCAGGACAATCCAGTGTTTCCAGTCAAAAATACCCATGGTGCTCTCCTAGAATGCGTTGTGCTCAAGCCGAAGGCTGGCGTGCGGCCTTTTCATCATGCCCGGAAAGCCCGAAGCGGCGTTCCAGCTCATCCAGCACGGCTTGCGGATGCTGGCCCAGCGCACTGAGCATCACCAGGCTATGAAACCACAGGTCGGCGGTTTCGTAGATGACATCGCTGTAATCCTTGCTGATCTGGGCATCCTTGGCAGCAATGATCGTTTCGACCGACTCTTCGCCGAGCTTTTCAAGGATCTTGTTCAGGCCCTTGTGGTACAGGCTGGCCACGTAGGAGCTGTCAGGCGCCGCTTGCTTGCGTTCTTCAAGCACTTCGGCCAGGCGGTTGAGGGTGTCGCTCATGTCAATGTCCTGCGCTGTAGATGGCATCCGGGTCCTTCAGGACCGGGTCGACGATTTTCCACTGGCCGTCTTCATAGACGCGGTAGAAGCAGCTTTCACGACCGGTATGGCAGGCGATATGGCCCAGTTGCTCGACCATCAGGATGATCACGTCGGCGTCACAGTCCAGGCGCAACTCATACAGTTTTTGCACATGCCCGGACTCCTCGCCTTTACGCCACAGCTTGCCACGCGAACGCGACCAGTAGATGGCACGCTGCTCGGCGGCGGTCAGGGCCAGCGATTCACGGTTCATCCAGGCCATCATCAGCACGCGTCCGGTCTTGTGGTCCTGGGCGATCGCCGGTACCAGGCCATCGCTGTTCCACTTGATCTCGTCCAGCCAGTCTTTCATCGTCGACTCCAAAGCGGGCCCGCTCCTGTGCCGGGCCCTTTGCGCTAGTGTGCCAGCCACAGGCGCGGCTGGCTATTGGCGCACGATCAGGTAAAGGCCCGCAGCCAGCATCAACCAGGCTGGCCAGGCGGCCGGGGCGGCCAGGCTGGCGGTTTCGGCAGCGCCTGCAGCCAAAACTGCGCCACCGCCAAGCAGGCCGGCGCCCAGCAGGCGCAGCGCCCAGCGGTCGCCCTGGCGGCGCCGTTCCGGCAGTTGTGGATCGTGCAGGTGAGGCTGCGACAGGCGCTCGAGCAGGTCGCGGGTCATGCCGGCCAGGTGCGGCAGTTGCTCTACCTGGCTGTGCAGGTTGCCGAACACGGCCTTGGGGCTATAGCGGTCGCGCATCCAGCGTTCGAGGTACGGCTTGGCGGTGCTCCACAGGTCCAGGTCGGGGTACAGCTGTCGGCCCAGGCCTTCGATGTTGAGCAGGGTTTTCTGCAGCAATACCAACTGTGGCTGCACTTCCATGTTGAAGCGCCGTGCGGTCTGGAACAGGCGCATCAGCACCTGGCCGAAGGAAATATCTTTTAACGGTTTTTCAAAGATCGGCTCGCACACGGTGCGAATCGCTGCTTCGAACTCGTTGACCTTGGTGTTTGCCGGCACCCAACCCGAGTCGATGTGCAACTGGGCGACGCGGCGGTAGTCACGCTTGAAGAAGGCAAACAGGTTGCGCGCCAGATAGTCCTGGTCCTCGGCGGTGAGGCTGCCGACGATGCCGCAGTCGATGGCAATGTACTGCGGGCTCCACGGTTTGACCGTGCTGACGAAGATGTTGCCGGGGTGCATGTCGGCATGGAAGAAGCTGTCGCGGAACACCTGGGTGAAGAACACTTCCACGCCGCGCTCGGCCAGCAGCTTCATGTCGGTGCGCTGGTCGGCCAAGGTGGCCATGTCGGTCACCGGTACGCCGTAGATGCGCTCCATCACCAGCACCTTGGGGCGGCACAGGTCCCAGTACACCTGGGGCACGTACATCAGCTCGGAGTCTTCGAAGTTGCGCCGCAGCTGGCTGGCGTTGGCAGCCTCGCGCAGCAGGTCGAGCTCGTCGTAGATGGTTTTTTCGTAGTCGCCGACGATTTCCACCGGGTGCAGGCGACGGGCATCCGCCGAGGCGCGTTCGGCGGCCTTGGCGATCAGGAACAGCCAGGCCAGGTCCTGGGCGATGACCGGCTTCAGGCCCGGGCGCACCACCTTGACCACCACCTCTTCGCCGGTTTTCAGGCGTGCGGCGTGCACCTGGGCCACCGAGGCCGAGGCCAGAGGCTCGACGTCGAAGCGGCTGAACACCTCGCCGACCTTTGCACCGAGCTGTTCCTCGATCAAGGCCACGGCTTTTTTCGGGTCGAACGGTGGCACACGGTCCTGCAACAGCATCAGCTCGTCGGCGATGTCGGGGGGCAGCAGGTCGCGGCGGGTGGACAGCAGCTGGCCAAACTTGATGAAGATCGGCCCCAGGTCCTGCAGTGCCAGGCGCAGGCGCGCGCCACGGCTGAGTTCGGTGGGCTTGCGTGGCAGCCAGCGCCACGGCATCAACAGGCGCAGGCTGGCCAGCCACCAGGGCAGCAAGGGCTGGTCGAACAGCAGGTCATCGAGGCGGTAGCGGATCACCACACGCTGGATGCGAAAAAGACGTCGGACGGCGAGCAGCTTCATGCGTTATCGCTGGTATCAAGGGATCGGGACAGGCGCCTGAGGCGCGCTTCGAGGCGTTCTGTATCAAGCTTCAAGGCATCGAGCTCGCTGAAGGCGGCTTCGGCTTCGCGCTTGCCGACCAGGGTACGGGATTCTTCGGCCAGGTATTCGGACAGGTTCTGGCTGAAACGTGCCAGGCCTTGGCGAGTCCAGCGAGCGCGCAGGCGGATATGGCCGGCCAGCATTGCCGTGGCGACCGGGCCAAGCCAGCGTTGCAGCTCGTGCTCCCAGTCCAGCTCCAGGTCCTGCAGCACACCGAACAGGTCGAGCAGTACGGCGCTGTCGCCGTGCAGCTCGACCTGCGGGCTGTGCAGCACAGCGGTCTTGTCCTTGACCAGGGCCAGTTGCGCCAGGCTACCGGCGGGGGCGCGCAGGCGGCAATCGACCTCGCCCTCCCAATGGGCGGCGAGCATCAGGCCTTCTTCATCGGGCAGGATGAACACCTGCAGGGCCGGTTGGCGGCAGTCGATCTCGATGACTTTGCCTTCCAGCGCGGCCAGCCGCGGCAGGGCCGTGCTGTCCAGGCGCAGGACGCGGTTCAGGCCATGTTCGACGCTGGCGAGCAGCCCGGCCAGCAACATCAGGGCTTGATTCCCCGGTGCACGGCAACGATGCCGCTGGTCATGTTGTGGTAGGTGACGCGGTCGAAACCAGCCTCGACCATCATGCTCTTCAGCGTTTCCTGGTCAGGGTGCATGCGGATCGACTCGGCGAGGTAACGGTAGCTCTCGGCGTCATTGGTGATCAGCTTGCCAGCCAGCGGCATGAAGGCGAACGAGTAGGCGTCGTAGGCCTTGGACATCAGCTTGTTGGTCGGCTTGGAGAACTCCAGGATCAGCAGGCGGCCACCAGGCTTGAGCACGCGCAGCATCGAACGGATGGCGGCGTCCTTGTGGGTAACGTTGCGCAGGCCGAAAGCAATGGTCACGCAGTCGAAGTGGTTGTCCGGGAACGGCAGCTTTTCAGCATCGGCCTGGACGAACTCGATGTTGCCGGCCACGCCACGGTCAAGCAGGCGGTCACGGCCAACCTTGAGCATCGAATCGTTGATGTCGGCCAGCACCACTTGCCCGGTCGGCCCGACAAGACGCGAGAACTTGGCCGCCAGATCACCGGTACCGCCGGCGATGTCCAGCACGCGGTTACCGCTGCGCACGCCCGACAGCTCGATGGTAAAGCGCTTCCACAGGCGGTGCATGCCGCCGGAAAGCACGTCGTTCATCAGGTCGTACTTGGCTGCTACCGAGTGGAACACTTCGGCGACTTTCTTCGCCTTCTGGCTTTCAGGCACGTCCTGGTAGCCGAAATGGGTGGTGGGTTCGGCGTGGTCGCCTTTGCGCTGGTCGTTCATATCGCTTCACCGGAAAAAATTACCGCCATTCTAGGGCGAACGGGCGGATTTGTCTTGGCGGGGTGTGCCAGTGGGCAGGGGCGGGCATAATGCTCATTATGTCTACATCTTCAGGAACGCCCGCATGACCCAGATCAGCGTCGAACGCAAACACTCCCTCGGCCGTGATGCCGCCCGCGCCAAGGCCGAAGCGCTGGTCGACAAGCTCAGCCGCGAGTACGACCTCAAGGCCACCTGGAACGGTGACCGCGTGGACGTTGCGCGCAGTGGCGCCAATGGCAGTGTGCACATTGGCGACGACAGCATCCGCGTCGAATTGAAGCTGGGCATGATGCTGTCGATGATGAGCGGCACCATCAAGGGCGAGATCGAGCGGGCGCTGGACAAGGCCCTGGCCTGAGCCGGCGCCGCTGTCTGGCTACTGCGGCGCGTCCGCCGGGAAAGGAATGATGCCAATCACCTGCTCCAGGCGCAGATCGCCGCGGTAGATCGCGATGCGCTCGCGTGCGTCTGCGGCCTGCTCGAGCATGGCCTTGCGGCCCCTTACACCTGCATCCCAGAACTTGAGGTGGCCCTTGACGAAGTCGTGGGCGCTCGCGTCCAGGCTGGGATAATGAAAGTGCGCCTCCCACAGTACCCTGCGAGGCGCTTGCACATCGCGCACCTCGTAGACATCGAGGTAATCATGGGCGTGACGTAGCTGGCGGCGAATCACGGTCTGCCTGATCCGTATCCGATCCTGCTCGGCCAGGAAGCGCAGCGCCTTGCCGTCGGGATGGCGGGTGTTCAGATAGGCGTCGGTGAGTAGCCGAAGCCTTTCGTGGTGGACGCGGTCTACCGCTGCACGCAGGAGGTCGATCAGGCCGTTATCCAGTGGGTTGTTCAGCTCGCTCAGCTGCTGTTGCACTTCGCGCATGTCACCGGCCGGCCATTCCAGAAAATCGCTCAGGCTGTTGGGCTCATCGGCATAGTGAGCGGCGAACGCGATTTTCCCATCCACCTCTGCCAGCAGGCGGTTTGCTCGTTGGCGCACCTGGGCCCGGTCACGTTGGGCGGGCCGTGCTTGCTCAGCCACGGCATGCCACACCCCGTCGCGTTGCGCGAAACTGCCTGCCGGCTCATGGTTGAACGCATTACGCTGAATTGCCCGGTTGCCCACCTGGTCGATTTCCACCAGCAGCGGTCGACCTCGGTCAATACGGATGACGCGCCGCCTGATGGTCGCGGGGCGATGGCCGGGGGAAGGCGGAGGTGGGCTGATGCCGCTGTCGACGTTGGCCAAGATCGCGCTCAGTTGCTGCTCCGTGACCTGGGTCATCGTTGACACTTCGCGTATGTATTCGTCCAGCACGTCAGTGACCAGTGCAGGCGAGTCCAGTGTCTTCATGTACTGGGCGCGGTCCAGCACGGTACGGTATTTCTGAAGGATATCGTCAAGCAGTTCGGCCTTGACCTGGGGTGACTCTTCGGTAGCTGCCAGCCCGTCGTGGCTCCATACCGTGCGGCTCAACTCGAGGTTGCTGAGCGGCGCACGCATTGCAAGCAGGTGCTCGGCCATGTCCGCAGAAAGCCGCGTCTTGTCGACGACGAGGTAAGCCAGGTCACTGAGCAGTTGTGCCCGAATCACCAGTGTCGAATAGGTCCTGCTCCGATTGGTCTGGGCGAGCTTCGTGGCTTTATTGGCAAAGTCGATCTTGGGGTCATCGAGGGCCTCTGCCAGCGTCCGGTCCAGTCGCTGGCTGGCGGCAAGCAGGCGGCGGCTGGCCTGGCAGGAATCGTGTACCCGTTCGCGATAATCGAGGTACTGCTGAATATCTTCGGCAGTTTCGGGAAAGCGGCGCAGCATTGCGGCCTGTGCGCTCAATGCCTGGTGGTCGACCTGCTCTAGCAAGCGGCGGCACAGCAGCATGTCGTTTTCGATGGCAGCACCGTACCAATTACCATATTGACGTCGGCTCTGGGGGCGATTGTCGCATTTGCTGAACCGTGGTTCGGCCATTTCCTTGAACACTTCGATGTTCCCATGCAACAGCGTGCTCTGTCGCTCCAGGTAGAGCGCGGACGCCCTGATTTCAGGCAATTGGCGTAAGCGTTGGGCTTTCAGTGCCTGCTTTTGAAGCTGCAATGCTGGCGGCAGTGACGTGCGCTCCTGGTCAGGCAATACATCGATAGCCCGGCTGTACTGCAGCGCGAGTTCGTCATAAGCCTCCAGTTGCACTCTGCTGCGCTCCATGAGTAGCCCCACCTGATTCAGCGCGTGTTGATTCGCCGTGGCGGTTGCGCTCAACGTATCGAACCGCTGGCGGTTTTCGGCGTTGATGGATTGCCTGTTCCTTGGCATGCCGCCATAGAGGTTCAGGTTCAAAGACCATTGGCCATGCCAGCGCGTAAGCCATGGTCCTTTTTGCCGTTCACGACCAACGATGTGGTAACCGTCCGGGGCGCCATTCCATTGGGACACCCACTCGCTGCTGCTCGGCTCGGGGCCGATGATCTGCATGCCGTTCCACGTCTCGATGACCTCATAGGTGCCATCGCCCAGCTTGGCGTAGTAACGACCGGCAATATTGTACAACCCACGCAAACGGCCCCTTGTCAGTGGCGTGTGCCCTTCGAGTGGCTGCGAGGCTTGCAGTTGGGCCAGTGACTGGCGCTCCTGTACCGACAGGTTGCTCAGGCGCTGCCCGTCATGCCAGCCTTCTACACGCACGAGCGTGGGCTGCGGCGCCTCGACGGGGGGCTGCCAGGGTTTCTCCTGTGGCTGCTCGAGCGCTGGGGGCGGGGTCTCTTCCTTCGGCGCAGGGCCTGAAAAACGTAGCCTGGCGGGCTCTTCGCTGTTGGCAGGTGGCGTTGCGGGGCGGTGGGCAAGGAGCAAGGCCAGGTTGGTGACCAGGTCTATGGCTGCGACGATCTTGTCGTCACCGCTGCGCTTGATCAGCGCCTCGACGTCTTCCTTGGCTGCCGACAGCGCCACCACCAGCCACACCAGGGTGGTCATCGGGCCATGCCAAAGTTGGGTGACGGTATTGAAGATCGCCCACGCAGCCTCCTTCACCAAAGCCCGCACTTCCTGGGCATTGGAGACGCTGTTGCTGGCTGAGGCCAATAACATGGTCTCGATACGCGCGTTGAACAGGTGGGTGTCCAGATCATCCGTCCAGGCCTGGAACGAGGCCTGGACCGGGCGTCTGAGGCGTTGCAAAAGGCGGTCCAGCAGCTCGACCGGCACATTGAGCAGGTGCGTCAGCTTGGTCATGTTCGGGTGCAGGTGCGGGTGCTTGAACCCGTCGTTCTGGTAAGTCGGACGCGCGTCATCCTCGAGCCAGGCCAGTACGCTCTCTTGCAGTTCGCCCCTGCTGCGGATTGCGTCCATTAGCAATTCGAGGTTCGGAAATTCCTGCAGCGCCCTGTCAGCATAGAATGGGCGGTACAAGACCCAGCTGCCGCTTGCCGGTATTTCGATGATGAACATCCCGTGCGCCACATCGCTTGCCGAAGCGCCAGGCGCGCAAAGGAACGCCAGGGGGGCGATGCGCAGAAGGTCCACGCCATTGTCCATGCCCTGGCAGAACCTGAGCATTGCCTGGCTTGCCGCTTCGCCAAGCTGTCGCTCGATCTTGGCCTTCAGCGTGCTGAACCGAAGGGCGTAGCGCCATTCCCTGGCATGCTGGCGGATTCGCTCGGCCCTGCGCGGTTGGGTGTTGACTTGGTCCTTCAGGTAGGAGGGGTAGTGACCGCCGATGTCGACCTGATGAATCAGGCCCCTGATCTGGTCGATGCTCAGCCAGTCGGTCACAGGCGAGCCGTCCTCGAAATTCATCCCGCTCATCACCTCGCCAGCCTCCAGCCGCAGGCGTGAAATCGCCAGGTCGGTCAGGGAAACCGAGTACAAGAACAGTGACTGCCCTTGTGTAGCGGCGCCGATGATGGCCTGGGAAATGCGGATGCGCACCTTGTTCGGGTCGTGTACCGCCTTGTCTGGGTAGCTGGTCTGCAGGGTCTCACGCAAGCGGCGAGCGGCGTAATCACGGATATCCTCGACATCGCCCAGCGATGTGCAGCCCTTCGACCGACCTTGGCTCGCCGCCAGATCGAGCAGTGCAGTGTGATAGGCATAGCGGTCCTCAGCGCTGGCATTGAGCAGCCATCGCGGCGGACTGACGGCGGGTGCAGTTCGTTCCTGCGAAGGCAGGTCGAAGAAGTAAGCTGACGGGTCGCTCACCTGGCGCAGTTGTCGCTCCATTTCGTCGACGGTTGTCAGGCCGCCAATACGCAGGCGGCCGATGTCGTCCAGGATATCGTTCAGTAGCTGCCTGGCCTGGAAGGCGAAAGGGCGTCCGATTACTGGCGTGTGTGCCCAGGACAACGTTTCGAAGCGATAACGTTGCGCTAGCTGCCGTTGCAGCGCGGTGGCAAAGCTGGGCAGGTCGACATGGCGATGAACCGAACCGCAGGGCTTGCATTGCAGAACCAGGCTGCGGGTGCCGCTTGTGGTGATGAGCAACAGATCCGGTAGGGTAACGGTGTGTGTCCCGCCATCCGTTCCGAGCGTGACTTGTATCGCCTCGACAGTCAGGCTGTCGTGTACCCCGTCGAGCAGGGCGTACATTGCAGCTTTTGCATCATCTTCAAGGCCTTGACGAGGGAGGTTCTCGAGCAAGGCAGCCTTGATGGTGTGCTCCAGCCAGAGCATGCGCGAGACTTGGCTGTCTTCGTCGAGCCCGTTCCAGAAGCCGATCTGGGCTTGCTGGAAGGCGGGTATCAACGCGCCAAGCACTGTATCGAAGTCATCGTTGAGCTTTGTCAGGTCCGGCATGATTTCGGGCTGGCGAAGGTTGTCCTGGCCTTGCTCCTGAATTTGAAACACATGGGGAGGGCTGATGCTCAGCCTGTCTGCGGCGCCCAGTTGCACACGTTCCTTGGCCAGAAAATGCCTCAGAAGCTCGTCCACCAGCCCGCTCTGACGTGAGAGGTCATCGGTGCTGGCCGGTGCATGCAGGATGACGAAAGGATCGAGCGATGTGATGTGAGGGTGGTTACGGTGCACCCATGGATACCGGTCGCTGAAAATCTGGAATGCTTCTTTTGATAAAACGTCCCGCAGGCTGGGTCGTTTGGAGAAACAGGCTGCCACGCGTTGCTTGAACGTCAGCCTGGGTGGGATTGCTGCAGCAGTCATAGCGTCGATGTCCGTGAGGTGAAGCCTGTGACGCTAGCGCTATGGTCAAAGGGGCTTGCGGTATATAGATGTGACAACGAAGACCTTAGGGTGAGGTTTCTAATTTTCTTCCCTACCTTATGCTCAAGCCCAGCCTCCATGGGCGGTTTTCCACCACTCATGAGCATGAGGTACACAGCATGGCCAAAGTGATTGTGAAGAAAAAAGACGAAGCCCTGGGCACGCTTGGCGAGGTGCGCGGCTATGCGCGCAAGATCTGGCTGGCCGGTATCGGCGCCTACGCCCGCGTCGGTCAGGAAGGCTCTGACTACTTCAAAGAGCTGGTCAGGGCGGGTGAAGGTGTCGAGACGCGCGGCAAGAAGCGCATCGACAAAGAGCTCGATGCCGCCAACCACCAGCTTGACGAAGTCGGTGAAGAAGTGAACCGCGTACGCGGCAAGGTAGAAATTCAACTCGACAAGATCGAAAAAGCTTTCGACGCACGGGTCGGTCGCGCCTTGAATCGCCTGGGTATTCCGTCTAAACATGACGTTGAGGCGTTGTCGATCAAGCTTGAACAGTTGCATGAGCTGCTTGAGCGCGTCGCGCACAAACCATAAGGAGAGCAGGATGGCTGGCAAGAAGAACACCGAAAAAGAAAGCAGCTCCTGGGTCGGCGGGATCGAGAAATACTCCCGCAAGATCTGGCTGGCGGGGCTGGGTATCTATTCGAAGATCGACCAGGACGGCCCGAAGCTGTTCGACTCGCTGGTGAAGGATGGCGAGAAGGCCGAGAAGCAGGCGAAAAAGACGGCTGAAGATGTTGCCGAGACTGCCAAGTCCTCGACCACTTCGCGGGTGTCGGGCGTGAAGGACCGTGCGCTGGGCAAGTGGAGCGAACTTGAAGAAGCCTTCGACAAGCGCCTTAACAGTGCCATCTCGCGCCTTGGTGTACCGAGCCGCAACGAGATCAAGGCACTGCACCAGCAGGTGGACAGCCTGACCAAGCAGATCGAGAAGCTGACCGGTGCTTCGGTTACGCCGATTTCGTCGCGCACTGCAGCAACCAAGCCGGCTGCGAGCAAGGCTGCGGCCAAGCCACTGGCCAAGGCAGCGGCAGCCAAACCTGCGGCGAAAACGGCGGCGGCCAAACCTGCTGCTAAAACCGCAGCGGCAAAACCCGCAGCCAAAACCGCAGCGGAAAAACCTGCAGCCAAGCCTGCAGCAGCCAAGTCTGCGGCGAAGCCGGCAGCGGCCAAGAAACCTGCGGTGAAGAAGGCGCCGGCCAAACCGGCAGCCGCCAAGCCGGCGGCCCCAGCGGCCAGCGCTGCGCCTGCAGCGACCACTGCACCGGCACCTGCCGCTACCCCGGCCAGCAGCACGCCATCGGCACCTACCGGCACCGGTACCCTGATCTGATACCGCGTCGCCTTCTTCGCGGGTAAACCCACTCCCACAAGATGCGCCAAACCTTGTAGGAGCGGGTTTACCCGCGATTGCGTCGGCTGAAACACAACATCTCCAGCAGGCCTACCCCTCCAGGTACTTCACTGCCAGCTGCTCCGCCGCCGCCCGGGCCTGGGCCTGCAGATGCGGCGCCACCAGCATCATCACCTGGTACACCACGATCCCCACATCCCCCTCGCGCCCCAGCACACGCTGGTAATCCAGCGAGAACATCAGCGTCAGTGTGATCTGCTCAACCAGTTGCCCCAGCGCCTGGGTATCGCTCTCTACCAGCCCTTGGCTCTTCAGGCTGGCCAACAGCGCCGCCAGCGTGCGTTTGACTGCAGTGATCAGGCTGCGCATGCCTCGGGCGAGCTTGGGCAGGCGCCCGGTCAGGTTGGACAGGTCCTGGAACAGGAAGCGGTACTGAGCCATGCGCTCGACGATCAAGTGCAGAAACAGCCAGTAGTCCTCTGCGTCCAGACGCACCTCCAGCGGCGGGTCCAGCAACGGCATCAACGCTTCTTCAAAACGCTCGAACAAGCCCAGTACCAAGGGCTCCTTGCCATGGAAGTGGTAGTACAGGTTGCCTGGGCTGATGCCGAGTTCGTTGGCAATTTCCAGGGTGGATACGTTGGGTTCGCCCTGCTGGTTGAACAACTGCAGGGCGCATTCAAGGATACGGTCGCGGGTTTTCATCCAGTCAGCAGCTCATCGGGTCAGCACGTAGGTGCCTGGCGCGGGGCCTAGCGGTGGGTAAGTGGCGTTGCCCAGTTCAGTGCGCGGCGCCTTGAGCAGGCCGGAGCGTGCGGTGACCCACTCCAGCCACAACGGCCACCAGCTGCCTTCACTGCGCTTGGCGTCGTGGAACCAGGCGCGTGGGTCGCTGCTCAGCTTGGGGTTGGCCAGGTAGTAGGCCTTGGGGTTGCCTGGCGGGTTGATGATGCTCTGGATATGCCCGCTGTTGGCCAGCACGAAGCGCCGCTCGCCACCCAGTAGCAAGGCCGAGCGGTACACCGCGTCCCATGGCGTGATGTGGTCGTTGCTGCCGGCCACGGTAAAGCTGTCGATATTGACCTGCTGCAGGTCAATCGGTGTACCGCACACCTCCAGCCCGGACGCGTAGGTCAAGGGGTTGAGCTTGAAAAACTCCAGCAGGTCGCCATGCAGCGCGGCGGGCAGGCGCGTGCTGTCGGCATTCCAGTACAGGATGTCGAACGCCGGCGGCGTCTTGCCGAGCAGGTAGTTGTTGACCCAGTAGTTCCAGATCAGGTCGTTGGGCCGCATCCAGGCGAAGATCCGCGCCACTTCGCCACCGTCCAGCACGCCGCGCTGATAAGAGCGGCGCTTGGCCGCTTCGATGGTCTGCTCATCGGCGAACAGGCTGGCCGGGCTTTCGAACTTGCTGTCCAGCAAGCTGACCAGATAGGTGGCACTGCGTACCCGGCGCAATTGCTGCTTGGCTTGCAGGTGGCCTTGCAGTGCGGCCATGGTCAGGCCACCGGCACAGGCGCCCATCAGGTTGGGGTCGCGGTTGCCGCTGATACTGCGGCAGGCATTAAGCGCTTCCTCCAGGGCTTGCACGTAGCTGGAAAGGCCCCATTCACGGTGGCGTGGGTCGGGGTTGCGCCAGCTGACCATGAACACCTGCAAGCCGCTTTTGAGCATGTACTGGACAAAGCTGTTGGTAGCGCTGAGGTCGAAGATGTAGAACTTGTTGATCTGAGGCGGCACGACCAGCAGTGGGCGTGCGTGCTGCTTTTCGCTCATCGGCGAGTACTGGATCAGCTCCAGCAGCTCGTTGCGAAATACCACTGCGCCAGGGGTCGCAGCCAGGTTGGCACCTACTTCGAAGGCGCGCTCGTCCACCTGACGCGGCAGCCCATCGTTGTGGCGCAGGTCGTCGAGCAGGTGGGCCACGCCGCGCACCAGGCTCTGGCCGCCGGTGTTGAACAGTTCCTTGACCGCCAGCGGATTGAGCAGTGAGTTGCTGGGCGCCAGCGCATCGTTGATCAGGTTGAACAGGAAGTGGGCGCGGGCTCGATCATCGTCGTTCAAGTGGCTTTCATCGATCCACTGGCGTGTCTGCTTCTGCCAGGCCAGGTAGGCCTGCAGGCCGCGGCGGTAGAACGGGTTCTGGCTCCAGGTCGGGTCACTGAAGCGTGCGTCACGCGGGTTTGGCTGGTAGGGCGTGTCCCCCAGCATCACCCGCCCCAACTGCCCGCCAAGCGCCAGCAGATGATGCGCGGTATGCAGCGGGTGGCGCAGACCGTGGCGGCCGACGTTGCGCAGCGTGGAAAGCAGGTCGCGGCCGCGCAGGCCGAGGATGGCGTTCTGCACGTTCATGCGGGTGGCGGGGAGCGTTGTCGATCCTTTGGCCGGTTTGTCTTTCATGGCAACACTCCCTCGTCTGATCCATTTCCCCTGTCAGCCGCAGCTGTTTCACCCCCCCGAGGCCGGACGGGGATGCATGACCGCACGCTGACGTTCTTCCTGCAGGAACTTCATGATGATCGGGGCGACGGCTTCGGCACGGGTGATCAGGAACAGATGGCCGTCGTCGATAATGTGTAGCTGGGCATTGGGAATCCGCCAGGCCAGCAGGCGCATGTTGATCAGCGGGATCAGCGGGTCGTCGTCACCGGCCAGTACCAGGGTGGGCTGCTGGATCTTGTGCAGCCAGTGGATGCTGGTCCAGCCCAGCCCGGCGAACAGCTGCCAGTAGTAGCCCAGCTTGCCGCCGGAGCGCACTTTGGCAGCATGGTGCATGGCCAGGTCGGGGTCACGTCGGAAGCCGCCGCCATAGATCATCGGTGCAATGCGGATGACATGCGACGGCTGCACGTAACGCCGGGGGCTGGCCATCATCCACAGCACCTTGGGCTTGCCTGGCACCATTACCGCACCGGCAGCGGTGGCGGCCAGCACCAGTTTCTTGCAGCGCTCGGGGTAATCGTGAGCAAACTGCTGGGCCAGGGCGCCGCCCCAGGACACGCCGATGACGTTGACCTGGCCGTAGTCGAGGTAGTCGAGCATGCGTGCGGTCAGCTTGGCCAGCCCAGGGAAGCGATACGGGTGGCGTGGTGTGGACGAGCCGCCGACCCCGGGCACATCGAAGGCGATGACTTCCAGGTCCGGGTCAAGTGCATCGATGAACGGGAACACCAGCTCGAGGTTGGCGCCGATGCCGTTGAAGATCAGCAACGGCGTCAAGTGCGGCTTGCCGGGGCGAACAGCGGTGCGGATGGACTGGTGGTCCAGCTCGACGGTCCTGAAAATATAGGGTTGCGGCATGCACGTGACTCTTGGGTGAAGTAAACACCGTGGCGCCCCGCAGGCCACCACGGCGCTGTAACTCAACGCTCGTGAACGTAGGTGCCTGGGGAGGCTTCGCCGGCGGCGTAGGCACGGTTGCCCAGGCGGGTCGGCGCCTTTTTCAGCGCACCGGCACGCTCGCCCAGCCAACTTTGCCAGTGCAACCACCAGGAGTCTGCATGCTTGGTGGCGTTTTCCTGCCAGGCCACCGGGTCCCCCGGGCGGTCGGCACCGGTCATGAAGCGTGCCTTCGGGTTGCCCGGCGGGTTGAGGATGCTCTGGATATGCCCGCTGTTGGACAGTACGAATTCGATCTTGCCACCGAACAGATGTGCCGAGCGGTAGCATGACGGCCATGGGGTGATGTGGTCGTTGGTGCCGGCGAGGCTGTAGATGTCGCATTTGACCTGTTTCAGGTCGATCGCGGTGCCGCACACTTCCAGGGCATCGGGGCGGGTCAGCGGGTTGCTCTTGAACATTTCGATCAGGTCGCCGTGGAAGGCGGCCGGCAGGCGCGTGGTGTCGTTGTTCCAGAACAGGATGTCGAACACGGGGGGCTCATTGCCGAGCAGGTAGTTGTTAACCCAGTAATTCCAGATCAGGTCGTTGGGGCGCATCCAGGCGAACACCTTGGCCATTTCGCTGCCTTCCAGTACGCCCGCCTGATAAGAGTGGCGCTTGGCGGCCTCCAAGGTCTGCTCGTCGACAAACAATGCAACCTGGTTGTCCATCGTGGTGTCCAGCACGCTGACCAGCAGGGTCAGGGCGTTGACCTTGTTCTCGCCAATGGCGGCATAGTGGCCCACCAGTGCGGTACAGGTGATGCCGCCGGAGCAGGCGCCGAGCATGTTCAAGTCCTTGCTGCCGGTAATCGCCAGCACCGCGTCGACGGCTTCTTTCAGCGCATCGATGTAGGTGGACAGGCCCCACTCGCGCTGGGCCTTGGTCGGGTTGCGCCAGCTGATGATGAAGGTCTGCTGCTGCGAGCGCAGGCAGAAGCGCGCCAGGCTCTTTTCCGGGCTGAGGTCGAACACGTAGAACTTGTTGATCTGCGGCGGCACCACCAGCAGCGGGCGGGCATGCACCTGTTCGGTGATGGGGCTGTACTGGATCAGTTCCAGCACATCGTTGCGGTACACCACCGCGCCTTCGCTGGTGCCCAGGTTCTTGCCCACTTCGAAGGCATCCATGTTCACCTGGCTGGGCATGCCGCCGTTGTTGACCATGTCCTTGGCCAGGTTGGACAGGCCATCGAGCAGGCTCTTGCCGCCGGTTTCGAAGAAGCGTTTGACCGCAGCCGGGTTGGACAGGGTATTGGTCGGCGCCATGGCCTCGGTCATCAGGTTGATGACGAACTGGCCGCGGCTGATGTCCTGGGGGGACAGGTCGCTGCTGCTCACCCAGTCCTGCAGCTCCTTGCGCCAGGCCAGGTAGGTTTGCAGGTAGCGGCGGTACAGCGGGTTGTTGCTCCAGGCCGGGTCATTGAAGCGACGGTCGTCGCTGTCCGGGGCCAGGCTGGATTTGCCCAGCAACACGTTCTTCAGCTCCAGGCCAAAGTGAGCCACATGCTTGGCGCTGTGCAGCGGTTGGCGCACGGCCTGGCGCAGCACGGTGCGTGCCGAGCTCAACAGGTCCTTGCGGCGGATGCCGATGACCGGGTTCAGCCCCAGGGTGTTTTCCGAGGCCTGCCGCTGCAGCTCATCGTTGTTCTTGTTACTCATCTACGACGCTCCGTTGTCCTGAGACGAGTACCGGTTGCTGTGGTGGGTGCACAGCCCTGAGCCCGGTACTGCTACTCGGGTGACCAGTGATAAGGAACAGCGGTGCTGCGTGGGTGCTGACGACCTGCAAAGTGATGCAGGGAACTTGCCACACCCATTGGTTACCCGACTTTCGTGTAATGCGCAAGACAGCCCTTCACTGGGCTGTCTGCAAGTCATTCAAACAGATGAATTTAGAAAATGCGCTCTAAACCCCTCAGGCCTTGCGCTAGAGCATGAGCTTGACCACAGATTCGGCTGGGTCGCGGGATTTGCCGGCCTTGTGCAACTCGTCGAGGTATTCCGCCCACAGTTGTTCCTGGCGCAGGCACAGTTGCTCAAGGTATTCCCAGGTGAACAAGCCGCTGTCATGGCCGTCGTCGAAGGTCAGTTTCAGTGCATATTGGCCGGCAGGTTCCAGGCCACTGAGGCCAACGTTGATCTTGCCGAACTGCAGGATGGGGTTGCCGTGGCCCTGGACCTCGGCGGAGGGTGAGTGCACGCGCAGGAATTCGGCGGGCAGGTGGTAGACCTCGCCGGGCGCGTAGGTGAGGCTGAGGGTTTTGGAGGCTTTGTGCAGGTTGATGGCGGTAGGCAGGCGGGCCATGGGCAGAATCTCTCGGGAGCTGATGAAGCACAGCTTCCAGCTTATGGGGGAGGGATTCAAGGGCCTCTTCGCGGGCAAGCCCGCCCCTGCACGGATCACCACAGGCCCAAGGGATGGGGTGACATGTGCAGGAGCGGGCTTGCCCGCGAAACTGTCGAAACCGGTCTTACAGGATGTAACGCGACAGGTCTTCGTTCTGTGCCAGCTCACCCAGGTGGCTGTTCACATACGCCGCGTCGATCTGGATCGGCGCTTCGTCATGGGTGCTGGCCAGGTCGCCCGCACTGAACGACACTTCTTCGAGCAAACGCTCGAGCAGGGTGTGCAGGCGGCGGGCACCGATGTTTTCGGTCTTCTCGTTGACCTGGTAGGCAATCTCGGCCAGGCGCTTGATGCCGTCGGCGAGGAACTCGATGTTCAGGCCTTCGGTCTTCAGCAATGCCTGGTACTGCTCGGTCAGCGACGCGTGCGGCTCCTGCAGGATGCGCTCGAAGTCTTCCGGGGTCAGTGCCTTCAGCTCGACACGAATCGGCAGGCGGCCTTGCAGCTCGGGCACCAGGTCGCTCGGCTTGCTCAGGTGGAATGCACCCGAGGCAATGAACAGAATGTGGTCGGTCTTGACCATGCCCAGCTTGGTGTTGACGGTGCAGCCTTCGATCAGCGGCAGCAGGTCGCGCTGCACGCCTTCACGGGACACATCGGCGCCGCCAACGTTGCCGCGCTTGGCAACCTTGTCGATTTCGTCGATGAACACGATGCCGTGCTGTTCGACCGCTTCCAGGGCCTTGGCCTTGAGTTCTTCCTCGTTGACCAGGCGGCTCGCTTCTTCATCGCGAACCATCTTCAGCGCTTCTTTCACCTTCAGCTTGCGCGCTTTGCGCTTGCCCTTGCCCATGTTGGCAAACAGGCTCTGCAGCTGGTTGGTCATTTCTTCCATGCCGGGCGGCGCAGCAATTTCGACACCGACGGCATCGGCCACTTCAATCTCGATTTCCTTGTCGTCCAGCTGGCCTTCGCGCAGGCGCTTGCGGAACAGCTGGCGGGTGTTGGAGTCGCTGCTGGTCTGCGCGGCTTCTTCGCTGAAGCTGGTGACGCGTGCCTGGGGCAGCAGGGCGTCGAGGATGCGGTCTTCGGCGGCGTCTTCGGCGCGGTGGCGCACGCGGATGATTTCCTGCTCGCGCAGCATCTTCAGCGCGGCATCGGCCAGGTCACGGATGATCGATTCGACGTCGCGGCCCACGTAGCCCACTTCGGTGAACTTGGTGGCTTCGACCTTGAGGAACGGCGCGTTGGCCAGTTTGGCCAGCCGGCGGGCGATTTCGGTCTTGCCGACGCCGGTAGGGCCGATCATCAGGATGTTCTTGGGGGTAACTTCGGCACGCAGCTCGGCTGGGAGCTGCATGCGCCGCCAGCGGTTGCGCAGGGCAATGGCCACGGCGCGCTTGGCGTCGTCCTGGCCGATGATGTGGCGGTTGAGTTCGTGGACGATCTCGCGGGGGGTCATGGACATGATCAATACGGTCCTTGGGCAGGTGAGTCAGCGTGGAAAAGCCCCTTCACCGGGAAGGGGCGCCAGAACAGCTGAATCAGTCGGCCAGGTCCTGCTCCTCGATGGTCAGGTTGTGGTTGGTGAACACGCAGATGTCGCCGGCGATGTTCAGGGCGGTCTCGGCGATTTCGCGGGCCGAGAGGTCGGTCTTGTTCAGCAGGGCACGGGCTGCGGCCTGGGCATAGGCGCCGCCGGAACCCATGGCGATCAGGCCATCTTCGGGTTCGACCACGTCACCGTTGCCGGTGATGATCAGGGATGCATCCTTGTTGGCCACGGCCAGCATGGCTTCCAGGCGGCTCAGGGAGCGGTCGGTACGCCATTCCTTGGCCAGCTCGACGGCGGCGCGTACCAGGTGGCCCTGGTGTTTTTCCAGCTGACCTTCAAAGCGCTCGAACAGGGTGAAGGCGTCGGCAGTGGCGCCGGCGAAGCCCGCGATGACCTGGCCGTGGTACAGGCGGCGCACCTTCTTGGCGTTGCCTTTCATCACGGTGTTGCCAAGGGATACCTGGCCGTCGCCGCCCATGACGACTTTGCCGTTACGGCGGACAGAAACGATTGTGGTCAAGGGGAGAGTCTCCACGCAGCGGGGCGAAAGTGCCTGATGCAGACTCATATGGGGGTGGGGGGAAGGATTTCAACCGGGGGGGATGAATGGTTGGTGCAGGCTAAAGGTTGTACGCGGTCAATGTGGGAGCTGCCTTGTGTCGCGAAAGGGCCGCGCAGCGGCCC
This sequence comes from Pseudomonas sp. BO3-4, assembly GCF_034044115.1. Classification (NCBI taxonomy): domain Bacteria; kingdom Pseudomonadati; phylum Pseudomonadota; class Gammaproteobacteria; order Pseudomonadales; family Pseudomonadaceae; genus Pseudomonas; species Pseudomonas sp. BO3-4. Next base: position 5,830,086 of record NZ_CP139018.1, on the reverse strand, counting down.
CAGGATCTCGGCATCATGCATAGATTACTGGGGCCGCTATGCGGCCCTATCGCGACACAAGGCCGCTCCCACAGGGGTTGCTCAGGCCTCGTGGCAGATGTGCCCATCGACCAAGGTATAACGCACTGCACCCGGCAGGCAGCGGCCGATAAATGGTTGGTACAGGCTCAAGGTTGTACGCGGTCAATGTGGGAGCGGCCTTGCGTCGCGAAAGGGCCGCGCAGCGGCCCCAGGATCTCGGCATCATGCATAGATTGCTGGGGCCGCTTTGCGGCCCTATCGCGACACAAGGCCGCTCCCACAGGCGTTACTCAGGCCTCGTGGCAGATGTGTCCATCGACCAAGGTATAACGCACTGCACCCGGCAGGCAGTGGCCGATGAATGGTTGGTACAGGCTCAAGGTTGTACGCGGTCAATGTGGGAGCGGCCTTGCGTCGCGAAAGGGCCGCGCAGCGGCCCCAGGATCTCGGCATCATGCATAGATTGCTGGGGCCGCTATGCGGCCCTATCGCGACACAAGGCCGCTCCCACAGGCGTTTGAGCTGCGCCCCAGATGTTGGACATCTGTCCATCATCTGGGGTTTTTATGAGCAAGTACTCAACACAATTCAAGCAGTCAGCCATCCAGGCTTTCCTCAAGCGTGGCCGAGGCTTTCGCCACATCGCGGCGCTGTTTCAAATCGATCCGACTTTGCTGCGCCGTTGGGTCATGTCCTATCAGTTACATGGTGAGGCCAGCTTCGAGAAGCCTGGCGGTCATTACAGCAGTGAGTTCAAGCTTTCTGTGCTCTACCGTATGTGGCGCGAGAAGCTGTCGCTCCGGGCCACCGCAGCGTTGTTCAACCTGGGTAACTCATCTCAGGTGCGGCGCTGGGAGGAACAGTATTACAGTGGCGGCTTCCAGGCCCTGTCCTCAAGCAAAAAGATATTGGTCACCCCTATGCCTAAAGCCCCGCGCAAGCCCGAAGAGACCGCTCCCAAACCTATCGAGGAGCTTACCCATGCGGAGCTGCTCAAGAGACTTCGCCAGCTTGAAGCGGAGAACGCCTACCTAAAAAAGCTCGAGGAGCTCGACGAGGAGAAGGCGAGGCTGAAGAAAGCCAGGAAAAAACCCGGCTAGTAAGGGCTTTGCGCGAACACTACCCGTTTGCCGATCTGCTCAAGGCTGCCGGCCTGCCACGCAGTACTTACTATTACCAGCTAGGGCTGCTTGAGGCCGGGGATAAGTGTGCCTCTCTCAAAATCTCGATCCAGGAGATCTGCGACCGACATCGCGGTCGTTATGGTTATCGGCGGGTTACCTCTGCGCTGCGCAGTTCTGGGCAGTTGGTTAACAGTAAAAAGGTGCGCCGGCTGATGGCTGCTCTAGACCTCAAGTGCACGGTCCGCCCGAAGAAGTACAAGGCGTATCGGGGCCTGATGGGAGAAGCCGCGCCTAACATTCTCAAGCGTAATTTCCAGGCTGATCAGCCTAACCAGAAGTGGGTTACCGATGTCACTGAGTTCAAAGTGGCGGGTGAAAAGCTGTACCTCTCGCCTGTAATGGATCTGTACAACGGCGAAATCGTGACGTATCGCACCGACACCAGACCGCGCTTCACCTTGGTCGGCGAAATGCTGGAGCGCGCGATTCAACTGCTTCCGGCGGGCAACAAACCACTGCTGCACTCGGACCAAGGATGGCACTACCGATACCCTGATTACTGTGCACGTGTGAAGGAAGCAGGGCTTGAGCAAAGCATGTCACGCAAAGGTAACTGCCTGGACAACGCCGCGATGGAGAGTTTTTTCGGCACGCTGAAGTCGGAATACTTCTACCGTGAGCGCTTCAAAAGCGTCGCAGAGCTACAGGCGGGACTGGATGAGTACATCCACTACTACAACCATGACCGCATTAAAATGAAACTCAACGGCCTGAGTCCTGTGGCTTACAGAACTCAAGCTGAGGTAGCCTAGCACCGACCGTCCAACATCTGGGGCGCAGCTCAGTTGCTCAGGCCTCGTGGCAGATGTGCCCATCGACCAAGGTATAACGCACTGCACCTGGCAGGCAGTGGCCGATGAACGGGCAGTTCTCGCCACGGGAGAACCATTGTTCGCCAGCAACGGTGGACGCTTGCGGGTCGAACAGCACCAGGTCGGCCGCGCCACCCACTTTCAGCTCCCCAGCCGGCAGGCGCAGGGCGGCAGCCGGGCCGCTGCTCAGGCGGGCCAGCAAGGTCGGCAGGTCGAGCAGGCCGTCTTGCACCAGGGTCATGGCCAGTGGCAGCAGCAACTCGACGCTGCTGATACCCGGCTCGGTGGCGCCGAACGGGGCCAGCTTGGCGTCGCGCTCGTGCGGCTGGTGGTGGCTGGAGATGGCCTGGATCACCCCCGACTTCACCGCCTCACGCAATCCGTCACGGTCGGCAGCGGTGCGCAGCGGCGGCTGCACGTGATACAGGCTGGAGAACTCGCGCAGCGACTCGTCCGTGAGGATCAGCTGGTACAGCGCTACATCGGCGGTCACAGGCAGGCCCAAGGCCTGGGCCTGGGCGATCAGCCGCGCGCCACGGGCGCTGGTGATCTGGCTGAAGTGCGCACGCACGCCGCTCTGTTCCACCAGCAGCAGGTTGCGCGCCAGGGCCACGGTTTCGGCGCTCTCAGGGATGCCCGGCAGGCCGAGGAAGCTGGCCATGGCACCTTCGTGGGCCAGGCCGCCCTGGGCCAGATCGCGGTCCTGGGAGTGGAACACCACCGTCAGATCGAAGGTGGCGGCATACTCCAGGGCGCGGGCCAGGGTACGGTTGTTGGGGATTTCCTTCAGGCCGTTGCCAAACGCTACGCAACCGGTGTCACGCAGGGCCACCAGTTCGGCCAGTTGCTCGCCCTCCAGGCCCTTGGTCAGGGCGCCGACCGGGTAGACCTTGCTGTTGGCGGCTTCACGGGCGCGGTCAAGAATAAGTTCGGCTACCGCCGAGGTGTCCAGCACCGGCTTGGTCTGTGGCGGGCAGCACAGGCTGGTGACACCGCCGGCAACGGCAGCGCGGGTTTCACTGGCGATGTTGCCTTTGCGGCTGTAACCCGGCTCGCGCAGGGACACGCCCAGGTCGACCAGGCCGGGCGCAGCGACCAGGCCATCAGCCTGGATCGTGCGGCTGGCGCTGAAACCGGCCGGTGCGGCGCCGATGGCGACAATGCGGCCGCCGTCCAGGTGCAGGTCGGTGACCTGGTCCAGGCCGCTGTTGGGGTCGATCACCCGGGCGCCAAGAATACTGATGGTCACTGGGCGTTCTCCTGGTCCAATTGACGTTGCGCGTTCTGCCCGCTCATGGCCATGGACAGCACGGCCATGCGCACGGCGATACCGTAGGTGACCTGGTTGAGGATCACCGAGTGCTTGCCATCGGCTACCGCCGACTCGATTTCTACGCCACGGTTGATCGGGCCCGGGTGCATGACGATGGCGTCAGGCTTGGCCCCGGCCAGGCGCGCGGTCGTCAGGCCGAACAGGCGGTAGAACTCGCCTTCACTGGGCAGCAGGCCACCGGCCATGCGCTCACGCTGCAGGCGCAGCATGATCACCACGTCGACGTCTTTCAGGCCTTCGGCGAGGTCGGTGTAGACCTTTACGCCGTACTGCTCGATACCGATCGGGATCAGGGTTTTCGGCCCGATCACGCGGATGTCCGGGCAACCCAGCGCTTTGAGCGCGAGCATGTCGGAACGGGCCACACGCGAGTGCAGGATGTCGCCGACGATAGCCACGGACAGGTTTTCGAAGCTGCCTTTGTGACGGCGGATGGTGAGCATGTCGAGCATGCCCTGGGTCGGGTGCGCGTGGCGGCCGTCACCGCCGTTGATCACGGCCACTTCCGGGCACACGTGCTCGGCGATGAAGTGCGCGGCGCCGGAGTCGGAGTGGCGTACGACGAACATGTCGGCGGCCATGGCTTCGAGGTTGCGCAGGGTGTCGAACAGGGTTTCGCCCTTGCTGGTCGAGGAGGTCGACACGTTCAGGCTGATCACGTCGGCCGACAGGCGCTGGGCTGCCAGTTCGAAGGTGGTACGGGTACGGGTCGAGTTCTCGAAGAACACGTTGCACACAGTCTTGCCGCGCAGCAACGGGACTTTTTTCACAGCCCGGGCACCGACTTCCAGGAAGGAGTCGGCGGTGTCGAGGATCTCGGTGAGCAGTTCGCGAGGCAAACCGTCAAGCGAGAGGAAGTGGCGCAGCTGGCCCTGATCATTGAGCTGCAGCGGGCGCTTGGCGTCGATTGGCGTCATCGCGGGGGACTCTTAAAGGGCGGAAGCGGAGGCGAGGTCCTGGCGCTCGAGGGCGAGCGGTGCGGGTCCGGTCAATTTTACCCGTTCATGGGCGCCCAGCGACAGGGTGGCGCCGAGCACGTTCGGGCGAATCGGCAGTTCGCCGGCATCCAGGTCCAGCAGGCAGACCAGGGTGACGCTGGCCGGGCGGCCGTAATCGAACAGTTCGTTGAGCGCCGCGCGGATGGTACGACCGCTCATCAGCACGTCATCCACCAGCACCAGGTGCTGGCCTTCGACTTCGAACGGCAACTCGGACGGGCGCACTTGTGGGTGCAGGCCGTTCTGGCTGAAGTCGTCGCGGTAGAACGACACGTCCAGGGTGCCCATTGGGCTGGTGTCGCCCATGGCATCCTGCAGGGCCTGGGCAACCCAGACGCCGCCGGTGCGGATACCGATGTAACGGGGCTCGGTGATTGCCCGGCGCGCCAGGTGGGCACGAAGGTCGACAGCCATCTGCCGGATCAGCTCGGCGGGATTGGGTAGGCTCATTGCGGGCTCCTTGGAAGGGTGCGCCGGGTGGACCCGGCGGCAAAGATGATCAGGTATTGGCCTCCAGCCAGCCTTGCAGCAGCAAGGCAGCGGCAATGGCATCGACCGGATTGTCGCGGTAGCTGCCACGCTGGCCGCCACGGGCCATGCGCTCGCCTTTGGCCTCGAAGGTGGTCAGGCGCTCGTCGTGCGTGTGCACGGGCAGGTTGAAGCGGCCGTTCAGGCGGCGGGCGAACTTTTCGGCGCGGGCGCTCATCTCGCTGGGCGTACCGTCCATGTTCAGCGGCAGGCCGACGACAATGGCATCTGGCTTCCATTCGGCAATCAGCTTTTCCACCTGGGCCCAGTCCGGTACGCCGTTCTGCGCCTTCAGGGTGCACAGTTCGCGGGCCTGGCCGGTAATCACCTGGCCGACGGCCACGCCGATCTGTTTGCTGCCATAGTCGAAGCCCAGCAGCAGGCGTAGTTCAGCCATCAGGCGTGGCCCGCCTGGCTGGTCAGCAGGTGCAGGTTGATCCCCAGGCTGGCGGCCGCAGCCTCAAGGCGCAGGTCGCTGGCCATGCCGAAGACGATTTCCGGGTCGAACGGGCAGTTCAGCCAGGCGTTGTCGGCCAGTTCCGCTTCCAGTTGGCCCGCTTCCCAACCGGCATAGCCCAAGGTGATCAGGCTCTGTTTCGGCCCCACACCGGCGGCGATCGCCAGCAATATGTCCTGTGACGTGGTCAGTGACAGCCCTTCCAGCGCTACGCTGGCCTGGAAACTGCACTCGCTGCTGTGCAGCACGAAGCCGCGGTCGGTTTGTACCGGGCCACCCTGGTAGATCGGCACCTGCAAGGTGCTGGCCGGCGGCGTTTCGTCCGGGCGCAGCTGCTCGAGGATGTCGGCCAGGCTCAGTTCCTGTGGTCGGTTGACCACCAGGCCCATGGCGCCATGCTCATTGTGCTCGACGATATACGTGAGGGTCTGGGCGAAGTTCGGATCGGCCATGTGCGGCATGGCGATCAGGAACTGGTGCTTGAGGTAGCTGGGTGCGAGGGTTTTCATGGGGGATAGTGTGGCGCCAGGTGGCGAGACTGACAAGGTGCGGATTTGTGTCGTCAGGTTGGCGCTTGGCTTGAGGTTTTTGGCGCTTTTGAGATCGAGCGCCGCCCGCGCGGCGCTCGATATCCGCGCTAGCACGCACCGAAAGCCCTACACCAAGGCTGAACTCAATTACTGGACAAACGGTCCCCACGGGCAAAGCGCCAGGTGCGGATGATCTCCAGCCGGTCGAACTCGGCCAGATCACCGGTAAACGGTGCAAAAGGCGCGGCCAGCCGCACGATGCGCTGCGCCGCCTGATCCAGCACGGGCTGCCCGGACGATTCCAGCACCAGCACCTCGTACAGCGAGCCATCGCGGTTGATCGACACCATCATGCGCAAGTTGCCGTAGATTTGCTGTCGGCGTGCTTCATCGGGGTAGTTGAGGTTACCCACGCGCTCGACCTTCTTGCGCCACTCTTCCTTGTACCAGGCGCCCTTGTCGCGCATGGTCGACGCGGCGTTCAGGCGATGGATGCGCGGGCGCTTGGCGTACATCTGCTGTTCGTTGGACAGCTCCGCTTCCAGGCTGGCGATCTGGCTGGACAACTGCGAGCTGTCGAAGTCCGGCGTCGGTGTGGCTGGCTTGGGCTGTGCTTTGCTTTCCTTGGGTTTGGGTTCGACCTTGTGCGGCTTGGGCGCAGTAGTCACCACCGCCGACTTTTTCGGGGTAGGGGGTGGTACCACCTCGGGCCTGGCCGCAGGCGGTGGGGTGATCTTGTTGATCTTGCTGTCCTGGAACGGCGCCAGCTCGGTGGTCTTGGGCACCGCTTTCTTGTCCAGGGTGCCGCTGCCTTGCTGGTTGTCCTGGGCCTGGAAGTCAGCCTTCTCGGGCGGTTTCTCGCTCTTGAAGGTGGCCAGGGTGATGTCCATGGTGTGGCGGATTTCGGCAGGCTTGACCACGGTGAAGCCGACGCCAAGGATCAGCGCCAGGTGCACCAGCGCAGCCAGGAACAGGGTGAAGCCAAGCCGGTCCGCAGGGCGAACACGGGGAGGCAGCAGGTCGGCAGGGACGTCAGCGGGCAGCGTCATCAGGTATCCAGCAACCGCAGGGCGGGGCAGCAGCTCAGTCGAATAGGACCGGCATCATACCCCACTCTACGGCTTTACTTCGCGTTGGCTATCAGCGTGCTTTGAGCTTGCGATCAATGGCATCCATCAGCTTGCCACCGATATCGGTGTTGTAGGCGGCATCGATCTCGCGGATACAGGTGGGGCTGGTGACGTTGATTTCGGTGAGGTAGTCGCCGATCACGTCCAGGCCAACGAACAGCAGGCCCTTCTCGCGCAGCGTCGGGCCGACCTGGGCGGCGATCCAGCGGTCGCGCTCGGTCAGTGGGCGGGCTTCGCCACGCCCGCCCGCGGCCAGGTTGCCACGGGTTTCGCCGCTGGCCGGAATGCGTGCCAGGCAATAGTCCACTGGCTCGCCATCGATCATCAGGATGCGCTTGTCGCCGTCCTTGATTGCCGGCAGGTAGGCTTGGGCCATGATCTGCTGGGTGCCCAGTGCGGTCAGGGTTTCCAGGATCACCGACAGGTTGGGGTCGCCCGCCCGGTGACGGAAGATCGACGTACCGCCCATGCCATCCAGTGGCTTGAGGATCACGTCGGCATGCTTGGCGGTGAATTCGCGAAGGATGTCCGGGCGGCGGCTGACCAGGGTCGGGGTGGTGCATTGCGGGAACAGCGTGGCGAACATCTTCTCGTTGCAGTCGCGCAGGCTTTGCGGGCGGTTTACCACCAGTACGCCGTCGTTCTCGGCTTGTTCCAGCAGGTAAGTGCTGTAGACGAACTCCATGTCGAAGGGCGGGTCCTTGCGCATCAGGATCACGTCCAGCTCGGCCAGCGGGCTGTCCTGCTCCTCGCCCAGTTCGAACCAGCGTGCAGGGTCGGCAAACACCGTCAGCGGGCGCATGCGGGCGCGGGCCTTGCCTTCGCCCTGATACAGGTCTTGCTGTTCCATGTAGAACAGGCTCCAGCCGCGTGCCTGGGCGGCCAGCAGCATGGCCAGCGAGCTGTCCTTCTTGTAGGAGATGGACGCGATGGGGTCCATCACAATGCCGAGGCGAACGCTCATGGGGGGTCCTCTTGGCGGCAGGTGGCCGCGGTGGATCGAAAGAAAAGTGGCTCAGGGTGGCGCCGCGAACGCCGACGGTCAAGGGGCGCGGCAGATGGAATGGCCATCCGGAGTATGCTAAAAATGCAGCTGCAAGCCTTGAGCTACAAGCCTCAAGAAAAGAGCATCCATGCGCCGAGCTGCTTTCTTGCAGCTTGCCGCTTGCAACTTGCGGCTTCAATCCTACTGGTAGGCGTCTATGGAACAACCCCTGAAGGTGATGGTGATCGACGATTCCCGCACGATCCGCCGCACCGCGCAGATGTTGCTCGGTGAAGCGGGCTGCGAGGTGATCACCGCCAGCGATGGCTTCGATGCCCTGGCCAAGATCGTCGACCATCAGCCCAGTATCATTTTCGTCGATGTGCTGATGCCACGCCTGGACGGCTACCAGACCTGCGCGGTAATCAAGCACAACAGTGCCTTCAAGGACACCCCGGTTATCCTGCTGTCGTCCCGCGATGGCCTGTTCGACAAGGCCCGCGGCCGGGTGGTCGGTTCCGATCAGTTCCTGACCAAACCGTTCAGCAAGGAAGAACTGCTCGACGCGATCCGCGCCCATGTGCCCGGGTTTGCCGCACCTCAACAACACGCACCCTGACCGAGCCCCGCCATGGCGCGGTCCTACTTTCCTGATGGGGAAACAGCATGGCCCGAGTTCTGATTGTCGACGACTCGCCGACAGAGATGTACAGATTGACCGAATGGCTGGAAAAGCACGGCTACCAGGTGCTCAAGGCCAGCAACGGTGCCGACGGCGTGGCCCTGGCCCGGCAGGACAAGCCTGACGCGGTGCTGATGGACATCGTCATGCCTGGCATGAACGGTTTCCAGGCCACCCGCCAGCTCAGCAAGGACCCGGACACCAGCGCTATTCCAGTGATCGTGGTAACCACCAAGGACCAGGAAACCGACCGTATCTGGGCCACGCGCCAGGGTGCCCGTGACTTCCTGACCAAACCGGTGGAAGAGGAGGCGCTGATCGCCAAGCTCAAAGAAGTGCTGGGGGCTTGACCACCCGCCCGCAAGGCGCGTCGCTGACCGCCTTTGAGTTGTTGCTGGACATCGACCGGCGCTGTCGCCTGCTGGTTGCCGACCAGCCGCCGCAGGACAACCGCGTGCAGCAGTGGAGCGGCATTGGCTTTCGCATTGCCGGGCAGTGGTTCGTCGCGCCCATGGGCGAAGTGGCCGAGGTGCTGCGCGAACCGCGCAGTAGCCGCGTCCCCGGCGTGCAGCCGTGGGTGTGCGGGGTGGCCAACCTGCGTGGCCGGCTGTTGCCGGTGATGGACCTGAGCTGCTTCTTCGGCCTGGGCCACGCCGCACCGGGCAAGCAGCGGCGAGTGCTGGTGCTGGATCACGACGACCTGTTCGTCGGCTTGCTGGTCGACGAGGTGCTGGGCCTTCAGCACTTTGCCCTCGACAGCCTGCAGCTGTCGCCGCCGCAGCCTCTGATCCTTGCCGCTGCGCGCTTTGTGCAGGGGTATTTTCCGCGTGAACGTAACTGGGCGATCTTCAGCCCCTTTGCCTTGGCCCAGGCGCCAGGCTTTCTCGATGTGGCGTTATAGGACCTGCGAACGTGAACAAGCCTGCCACCCCCGTCACTGCCACCACCGTGAGCCCACGTACCCGCAGCATCGCGCAGATCACCGTGCTGTTCCTGATCCTGATCCTTTCGATCATCTTGCTGTTCGCCAACTTTGCTTACCTGAATACCCAATCCAACTACGACAAGCAGTACATCGGCCATGCCGGCGAGCTGCGCGTGCTGTCGCAGCGTATCGCCAAGAACGCCACCGAGGCGGCCACCGGCAAGGCCCTGGCTTTCAAGCTGCTGTCGGATGCACGCAATGATTTCGAACGACGCTGGGGCTACCTGCGCCAGGGTGACAAGTCCACTGGCCTGCCGCCTGCGCCACCTTCGGTGCGTGACGAGATGGAATCGGTACGCCGCGACTGGGAAAACCTGCGCAAGAACACCGACATCATCCTGGCCAGCGAGCAGACCGTGCTGTCGCTGCACCAGGTGGCAGCGACCCTGGCCGAGACCGTGCCGCAGTTGCAGGTGGAATACGAAAAAGTGGTCGAGATCCTGCTGCAGAGCGGTGCCCCGGCCAATCAGGTTGCGGTGGCCCAGCGCCAGCTGTTGCTGGCCGAACGTATCCTTGGCTCGGTCAACACCGTGCTGGCCGGTGACGACAGCGCCGCCCAGGCGGCCGATGCCTTCGGCCGTGACGCCGGGCGCTTTGGCCAGGTGCTGGAGGGCATGCTCAATGGCAATGCGACAATCCAGATAACCCGCGTCGAGGACGCCGACGCGCGTGCGCGGCTGGCCGAAATCGCCGAGTTGTTCCAGTTCGTTGCCGGTTCGGTGGATGAAATCCTCGAAACCTCGCCCGAACTGTTCCGTGTGCGGGAGGCTGCGGGCAACATCTTCAGCCTTTCGCAAACCCTGCTCGACGAAGCGTCGCACCTGGCGAACGGTTTCGAGAACCTGGCTGGCGGGCGCACCCTCGACACCGTTGGCGGCTATGCCCTGGGGCTGCTGGCGCTGGCCTCGATCATCCTCATCGGCCTGGTCATGGTGCGCACCACCAACCGCCAACTGCGCGAGACCGCAGAAAAGAACGAACGCAACCAGCAGGCCATCATGCGCCTGCTCGACGAAATCGAAGAGCTGGCAGATGGCGACCTGACGGTGACCGTATCGGTGACTGAAGACTTTACCGGCGCCATTGCCGACTCGATCAACTATTCCGTGGACCAGTTGCGCGACCTGGTCGCCACCATCAACCACAGTGCAATGCAGGTCGCTGCCGCCGTGCAGGACACGCAGAACACTGCGCGGCAACTGGCCAAGGCCTCCGAGCACCAGGCTGCACAGATCAGCGAGGCGTCCGAGGCGGTGGGCGACATGGTCGAGTCGATCGATCGGGTTTCGGCGCATGCTTACGAATCGGCCAAGGTGGCCGAGCGTTCGGTGGCCATCGCCAACAAGGGCAACGAGGTGGTGCACAACACCATCAACGGCATGGACAACATTCGCGAGCAGATCCAGGACACCGCCAAGCGGATCAAGCGTCTGGGCGAGTCCTCCCAGGAAATCGGCGACATCGTCAGCCTGATCGACGACATTGCCGACCAGACCAACATTCTTGCCCTGAACGCCGCTATCCAGGCCTCGCTGGCCGGTGAGGCCGGCCGCGGATTTGCCGTGGTTGCCGACGAGGTGCAGCGCCTGGCTGAGCGCTCATCGTCTGCCACCCGCCAGATCGAGGCGCTGGTGCGTACCATCCAGGCCGATACCAACGAAGCGGTGATCTCCATGGAGCAGACCACCGCCGAAGTGGTGCGTGGCGCACGCCTGGCCCAGGATGCCGGGGTGGCGCTGGCCGAGATCGAAGGGGTATCGCAGAACCTCGCCGACCTTATCCACAGCATCTCCGACGCTGCCCAGTTGCAGACCTCGTCGGCCGGGCAGATCTCCCACACCATGGCGGTGATCCAGCAGATTACCGCGCAAACCTCTGCCGGCTCCGGTGCCACCGCCGACAGCATCCGCCACTTGGCCCGCATGGCCAGCGAGATGCGCCGTTCGGTGTCCGGTTTCACCCTGCCACCACCGACCGAGCCGCGTTAAGGAATAGTGACCATGGCTTCTGCAGTAAGCCCCGAGCGTCACGAAACAGTGGCGCTGGCCTGGACCAAGGCCGCCATCCTCGATTGCCTGGGCCAGGCACGGCAGGCGCTGGAGCGCTTTGCCGGTGAGACGGGTGACCTGTCGATGATGGCTTTCGTGGTCGACAACCTGCATCAGGTGCACGGCTGCCTGCGCATGCTCGAACTGCGCGGCGCCACGCGCCTTGCGGAGGAGCTGGAGCTGTTTGCCAGGGCTTTGGCCGACGGCCAGGTCAGCCCCCGGGGTGATTGCCTGGGTGCATTGTTCCGCGGCCTGGAGCAGTTGCCCTCGTACCTGGAGCGGTTGCGCGGTGCCCGCCACGACCTGCCACTGGTCATGCTGCCGTTGCTCAACCAGCTGCGTGCCTGCCGTGGGGAGGAACCGCTGGCCCAGGCCAGCCTGATGACCGGTGCCGCCCAACGCTTTGCGGGTGACGATGACCTTGCCAACCTCGACCTGTCGCTGGGCAACTGGCGTGACCAGCTGCAGGCCGGGTCGGGGCGCGATGCGCTGCGTTCGGTGGTGACTGCACTGTGCGACGACTTGATGCGCATCAAGGAGCGCCTGGACCAGTACGGCCGCGGCGACCGTCAGCACAGCGAGCAGCTCGATGCGCTGCTGGCACCGTTGCGCCACGTGGCTGACACCCTGGCGGTACTGGGCTTTCAGCAACCGCGGCGGGTGATCATCGACCAGGTGTTGGCGTTGCAGGCATTGGCTCAGGGCGAGCGGGCGGTGGACGACGCGGTGTTGATGGACGTGGCGGGGGCCCTGCTGTACGTGGAGGCCTCCCTGAACGGCATGGTCGGCCCTTTGGAGGAAAGCGGCCAAGGCAGCCTGCCAGGCTCGGACCTGGCGGAGATACGCCAGCTGGTGCTGCATGAAGCGCTGAACGTGTTGCAGCAGGCCAAGGATCTGATCGGCGATTACCTGGAGTCCGACTGGCCCCGGCAACGCCTGCAACCCTTGCCGGGGCTGTTGCAGCAGATCCGCGGGGCACTGGCCATGTTGATGCTGCCCGCCGTGGCAGAGCTGTTTGTCGGCTGCGCAAGCTATGTGCAGCGTTGGTTGCAGCACCTGGAGGAAGAGCCGCCGGTTGATGAGCTGACGCACTTGGCTGAGGCGCTGAGCGCTGCCGAATGCTACCTGCAATGGCGGGCGGCCGACCCGCTGGCCGATGGCCAACCCTTTATCGAGATGGCGCGGGCCAGCTTGGCGGCGCTGGGTGTGCAGTGCGCGGTGGTTGGGGCCAGCGCAGACCTGGACGGCAGTGGCGACGGCATCGATGACGAGCTTCGCGAGGTGTTCCTTGATGAAGCGGGCGAGCTGCTGCCGGAAATCGAGCGCCACTGGCTGCGCTGGCGTGCCGACAACCAGCAGCGCGAGGCGCTGGGCGAAGTGCGTCGCGCGCTGCATACACTCAAAGGCAGTGGCCGCATGGTGCATGCCGAGGCGGTGGCTGAACTGGCCTGGGGCGCCGAGCACCTGCTGAACCGGGTGCTCGAGGGCCGCAGCGTGCTCACCCCGGAAGGGGTTGTAGCGCTGCAGCAGGTGTTCGTTCACCTGCCTGACTTGCTGGCCGACTTTGCCGCCGGCCAGTTGCCGCAACTGACTGAAATCGAGCAATTGGCCGGGCACCTGCACAGCCTGGCCGAAAACGATGCCCCGGCGGCTGCCGGTGTCGATGGCCTCGATCCGCAGTTGCTGGGCATTTTTCGTACCGAGGCGCAGGGCCATCTGGCCAGCCTTGAGGTTTATCTGCAAAGCGCCGGCGGCCAAGACACGCCGGTCAGTGATGACTTGCAGCGTGCCTTGCACACGCTCAAAGGCAGTGCCGCCATGGCCGGGGTGATGCCGGTCGCCGAACTGGCCACCGCCTTCGACCGCCTGGCCCGTGAATACAAGGGTCATCAACTGCCACTGCAAATGGCCGAGATGGAGTGGCTGGAAGCTGCGCGGTCGTTGTTCCATCTGGGCTTGGCGCAACTCGATAGCACACCGCTGGCCGCCATTCCCGGCGCCGCGGAACTGATCGAGCAGGTGGGCCAGGCCGTGGACGGCCGCCTGGCCAGTCTGCATGAAGACTCGCACCCTGCCGGCCGCAGCAAGCGTGATCCGCAGTTGGTCGCCAGCTTCCTGGCGCAGGCCATGGACATTCTGCTCGATGCAGAGACGTTGTTGTCGCGCTGGCAGCAACAGCCCGGCCAGCGTGACGCACTGGATAACCTGCTCGACCAGATGACCACCCTGGGGCACGCTGCGCACCTGGCCGACCTGTGGCAGATGGATGAGGTGTGTGAGGCGTTGCTGGACCTGTATGGCGCGGTGGAGGAGGGCAGCCTGCCTGCCGATTCCCGCTTCTTCAGCCAGGCGCAGCGGGCCCATGAAGCGTTGCTGGACATGCTGGACGAAGTGGCGGCCGGGCAGGATATTCCACCGCGCCCGGAGCTGGTCGATAGCCTGCGCAACCTGCTGGACCAGGCCCTGGCGCCGGATGCCACCGGCCTGGTGGGCATCGATACGGTCACACCGCTGCACCCGGACATGGACCTGGCCGATACCTTGGGGCTGCCGCACCCGCCGTTGCAGCCGCAGGTGGCAGAGCCGCTTGCCGAGGCGCCGGAAAGCCCCGGCGAAGAGCTGCTGGAAGTGTTCCTGGAAGAAAGCTCGGACATCGTCGAGAGCGCCGCGGCGGCTCTGGCGCGCTGGCAGGCCGACCCGCGCAGCAGCGTCGAGGTGGACAACCTGATGCGCGACCTGCACACCCTCAAAGGCGTGGCGCGCATGGTCGAAATCACCCCGATCGGCGACCTGGCCCACGAACTGGAGTTCCTCTACGAGTTGTTGGCTGCGGGTAGATTGCCGCCAAGCGCGCCACTGTTCGCACTGCTGCAGAACTGCCACGACCGGCTGGCGCATATGCTTGACGCTGTGCGCCTGGGGCAGCCGCTGCATGCCGCCACGGCGCTGATCGACTACATTCGCAACTTCAGCAGCGCCGCACTGACAGACACTGCCGCAGGCCAGGGGCCGCCAGAAGCTGCAACCGCCGAAGTTCCGGCAGCAGCACCAGAGCGGGCACCGGGTGACATGGTCAAGGTCGACGCCGAGCTGCTCGACGACCTGGGTAACCTGGCCGGCGAGCACTCGATCATCCGTGGGCGCATCGAGCAGCAGGTCAACGACGCGCAGTTCGCCCTCAACGAGATGGAGACCACACTCGAGCGCATGCGTGATCAGTTGCTGCGTCTGGATGTCGAGACCCAGGGGCGAATCTCCAGCCGGCAGCAGTTCGAAGGCGATGCCTATGACGACTTCGACCCGCTGGAAATGGACCGCCACTCCCAGCTGCAGCAGCTGTCACGGGCCCTCTTCGAGTCTGCCTCGGACCTGCTGGACCTGAAGGAGACCCTGGCTCAGCGCGCTCAGGAGGCCTACAGCCTGCTGCAGCAGCAGGCGCGGGTGAACAGCCAGTTGCAGGAGGGCCTGACTGCCACCCTGATGGTGCCGTTCGAGCGCCTGGTGCCGCGCTTGCAGCGCGTGGTGCGGCAGGTGGCCAGCGAGCTGGGCAAGCAGGTGGAACTGGTGGTTGGCAATGCCGAGGGCGAACTGGACCGCAGTGTGCTGGAGCGTATGGTGGCGCCGCTGGAGCATATGCTGCGCAACGCCGTTGACCACGGCCTGGAAAGCCGCGCAATGCGCCTGGCCGCCGGCAAGCCGGAGCAGGGCACCATTCACCTGAATTTGCTGCATGAGGGCGCCGATATCGTCATCGAAATGACGGATGATGGTGCTGGCGTGCCACTGGAAGCGGTGCGGCGCAAGGCCATCAAGCGCGGCCTATTGGACCCGCAGGCGCAGTTGAGTGACCACGAAATCCTGCAGTTCATCCTGCGGCCAGGCTTTTCCACCGCCGAAAAGATTACCCAGATTTCCGGGCGCGGGCTGGGCATGGATGTGGTGCACGAGGAGGTCAAGCAACTGGGTGGCTCGATGAGTATCGAGTCGGCGCAGGGCAAGG
Organism: Pseudomonas sp. BO3-4; assembly: GCF_034044115.1. Classification (NCBI taxonomy): domain Bacteria; kingdom Pseudomonadati; phylum Pseudomonadota; class Gammaproteobacteria; order Pseudomonadales; family Pseudomonadaceae; genus Pseudomonas; species Pseudomonas sp. BO3-4. Next base: position 5,814,393 of record NZ_CP139018.1, on the reverse strand, counting down.
GCGCGCGTTTCCTGATCCGCCTGCCGTTCACCGTGTCGATCAACCGTGCGCTGATGGTGCACCTGGGCGATGAGCAGTACGCCATTCCGCTCAATACCATCGAGGGCATTGTCCGCGTGCCACCTGCCGAGCTTGCGGCGTGCTACCAGCTGGACTCGCCGCGCTATGTCTATGCCGGCCACGAATACGAGCTGCGCTACCTGGGCGAGTTGCTGCAAGGCCTGCCGCGCCCGGCGCTGCTGGGGCAAAGTGTGCCGTTGCCGGTGCTGCTGGTGCATTCCAAGGAGCAGTCGTTCGCCATCCAGGCCGACAACCTGTCGCCCAGCCGTGAGATCGTGGTGAAAAGCCTGGGGCCGCAGTTTGCCGCGGTTGCCGGGTTATCGGGGGCGACACTGCTGGGCGATGGCCGGGTGGTACTGATTCTTGACCTGCTGGGCCAGCTGCGCGGCCAGCAGCGACGGCTGGCCCGCCTGCCCGGAGGCGGTAGCCAACGCCAGTTGCTTGGCCCGGCACCGCGCCGTGCCTTGCTGGTGATGGTGGTGGACGATTCGGTAACCGTACGCAAGGTCACCAGCCGCCTGCTGGAGCGCCACGGCATGAGCGTGCTCACGGCCAAGGATGGCGTCGATGCCATGGCCCTGCTGGAAGAGCACCGGCCCGACGTGTTGTTGCTGGACATCGAAATGCCGCGCATGGACGGCTTCGAGGTGGCCACACGCATCCGCCGTGACGCACGGTTAAAAGACTTGCCGATCATCATGATCACCTCGCGTACCGGGCAGAAGCACCGGGACCGCGCCATGGCCATCGGCGTCAACGAATACCTGGGCAAGCCGTACCAGGAGTCGCTGCTGTTGCAGAGCATCGCCCATTGGAGCCAGGCCCATGCTTGAACTGATTTCCGGCCAGCGCAGCAGCCTGACCGGGCTGTTGCTACCGTTGGGGGACCGCACGCTGGTGTTGCCCAACGTGGCGGTGGCCGAGTTGAGCGGGCAGCGTAACCTGGTGTGCCAGCATGGCGACCCCGCCTGGCACCTGGGGTGGATCAACTGGCGTCAGCAACGCCTGCCGTTGATCGGTTTCGAGGCCGCGTGCGGTGGTGAGACGCCGTGCGGGGAGCGGGCTCGCGTGGTGGTGCTCAATGCTTTGGGCGATACCGGTTTGCGGTACCTGGCGCTATTGCTGCAGGACATTCCGCGCTCGTGCAAGCTCGACAGCCAGCTGAACTACGTGGATGTGGCGCTGGGCAGGTTGGAGCTGGCGGCGGTGCAGGTGGGTGAGCAGGTGGCGCGGGTACCGGACCTGGTCGCCTTGGAAAGGCTGGTGCGTGACGCGGATCTGCAACCTGACCTTGGTTAGGATGTGAGGCGCAGGGCCTCTTCGCGGGTAAACCCGCTCCTACAATGGCTGCGCGCTCAGTTGTAGGAGCGGGTTTACCCGCGAAGGGGTCATCAACATCACATCAGGAACCCAGCCCACCTCAGGAGGTCTGTGTTTGCATGTATTACGGTGAACGCTTCAACGCCTGGACCCACCTGGTCGGTGCCGTCCTCGCTGCTATTGGTGCCATCTGGCTGATCGTGGTCGCGGGCCTGCAAGGCGACCCGTGGAAGATCGTCAGCTTCTCCATCTACGGCGGCACGCTGCTGTTGCTGTACAGCATCTCCACCCTGTACCACAGCACCCGTGGGCGGGCGAAAGTGATCATGCGCAAGCTCGACCACCTGTCGATCTATCTGCTGATTGCCGGCAGCTACACGCCGTTTTGCCTGGTCAGCCTGCGCGGCCCTTGGGGATGGAGCCTGTTCGGTGTGGTCTGGGGGCTGGCGATCATCGGCATGTTGCAAGAGATCAAGCCGCGCTCCGAGGCGCGTATCCTGTCGATCATCATCTACGCAGTGATGGGCTGGATCGTGCTGGTGGCAGTCAAACCACTGCTGAACTCGCTGGGCACTGCAGGCTTCGCCTGGCTGGCTGCCGGCGGCGTGTTCTACACCGTCGGCATCATTTTCTTCGCCTTCGACAGCCGTTTCCGCCATTGGCATGGCATCTGGCACCTGTTCGTGATCGCTGGCAGCCTGATGCACTTCGTGGCGGTGTCGTTCTACGTGCGCTAGTTAAAAATCGCCCCACAACTGCTGTGCCACCGACAGCGCCACCACCGGCGCGGTCTCGGTGCGCAGCACGCGCGGGCCAAGGCGTGCTGCGTGGAAGCCGGCGGCTTTGGCCTGCTCGACTTCGGCTTCGCTCAGGCCGCCTTCGGGGCCGATCACAAAGGCCAGGGTTGCGGGCTTTGCATGGCTGGTGAGCGGCTCGGCCACCGGGTGCAGGACCAGTTTCAGGTCAGCCTCGGTGCTGCTCAACCATTCGGCCAGGGTCACAGGTGGGTGGATGACGGGCAAGGTAGAACGCCCGCATTGTTCACAGGCGCTGATCGCCACTTGGCGCCAGTGGGCCAGGCGCTTGTCGGCGCGTTCGTCTTTCAGGCGCACTTCGCAGCGTTCGCTGACGATCGGGGTGATTTCGTTGGCGCCAAGTTCGGTGGCCTTCTGGATCGCCCAGTCCATGCGCTCGCCACGGGAGAGGCCCTGGCCCAGGTGCACATGCAGCGGTGAATCGGCCTGGCCGGCAAAGGCCTGGTCAAGGCTGACGCGGACAGTTTTCTTGCCCACCTCGAGCAACTGACCACGGTATTCCTGGCCGCTGCCATCGAACAGCTGCACGGCGTCGCCGGGTGCCATGCGCAGCACGCGGCCAATGTAATGGGCCTGGGCCTCGGGCAGGTCGTGCTCGCCAAGGCTCAGGGGGGCGTCGATGAAGAAGCGGGACAGTCTCATGGGTTTGCTCGGTAAATAGAGAGACGCAGATCCCCTGTGGGAGCGGGCGTGCCCGCGAATCAGGCGCCGCGGTGCCTGGCAAGGGCTTCGCCCTTGTTCGCGGGCTCGCCCGCTCCCACAGGAAAAGTGGTGTGGCGAATTGCCGGGCCTAGCCCGGGTCGCGGAAGTCGGGATGGAAGTTGGCCGGTACTGCGACACTGACGCTGTCGCGGGTGGCGATATCGATGCCTTCGCTGGCCACTTTGGCAAGGAAGTCGATCTGCTCGGGGGTGATCACGTACGGCGGCAGGAAATACACCACGCTGCCCAGCGGTCGCAGCAGGGCGCCGCGGGTCAGGGCGTGCTCGAACACCTTCAGGCCACGGCGCTCCTGCCAGGGGTAGGCAACCTTGCCTGCCTTGTCTTGAACCATTTCGATGGCCAGGGCCATGCCAGTCTGGCGTATTTCGGCAACATGAGCATGATCGGCCAAATGTGCAGTGGCTGTGGCCATGCGCGTGGCCAGGGCCTTGTTGGCCTCGATCACGTTGTCCTGCTCGAAGATATCCAGGGTCGCCAGCGCTGCAGCGCACGCCAGCGGGTTGCCGGTGTAGCTGTGCGAGTGCAGGAACGCGCGCAGTGTCGGGTAGTCGTCGTAGAACGCCTGGTACACCTTGTCGGTGGTCAGGCAGGCTGCCAGCGGCAGGTAGCCGCCGGTCAGGGCCTTGGACAGGCACAGGAAATCCGGGCGGATGCCGGCTTGCTCGCAGGCGAACATCGTGCCGGTGCGGCCGAAGCCCACGGCGATCTCGTCATGGATCAGATGCACGTCGTAGCGGTCACAGGCCTCGCGCAACAACTTGAGGTACACCGGGTGGTACATGCGCATGCCACCGGCACCCTGTATCAGCGGCTCGACGATCACGGCGCTGATCGAGGCGTGGTGTTCGGCCAGGGTCTGCTCCATGGCCTGGAACATGTTGCGCGAGTGCTCTTCCCAGCTCATGCCCTCGGGGCGCAGGTAGCAGTCAGGGCTTGGCACCTTGAGGGTGTCGAGCAGCAGCGCCTTGTAGGTTTCGGTGAACAGCGGCACATCACCCACCGACATGGCGGCAATGGTTTCGCCGTGATAGCTGTTGGTCAGGGTGACGAAGCGCTTCTTGTCCGGTTTGCCGATGTTCTGCCAGTAGTGGAAGCTCATCTTCAGCGCCACCTCGATGCACGACGAGCCATTGTCGGCATAGAACACCCGGTCGAGACCGGCCGGGGTCATGGCGACCAGGCGCTCGGACAGCTCGATCACTGGCTGATGACTGAAACCGGCCAGGATCACGTGCTCGAGCTGGTCGACCTGGTCCTTGATGCGCTGGTTGATGCGCGGGTTGGCATGGCCGAAGACGTTGACCCACCAACTGCTCACCGCATCCAGATAGCGTTTGCCCTCGAAGTCTTCCAGCCACACGCCTTCGCCGCGCTTGATCGGGATCAGCGGCAGCTGCTCGTGGTCTTTCATCTGGGTACAGGGGTGCCACAGGACCTTGAGGTCGCGTTGCATCCACTGATCATTGAGGCCCATGGGCACTTCTCCTGGCTTTGCGGCGTGGTTCGACCGCGTAAGCCTAAGCAATGCCGCAGGGCAGGACAACCGCTGCCGTTCAATGGCGGTGGGTGCCGGTCCATTCCAGCTTGCGGATATGCACGGTGCCGGCGTGCGAGGTGGAGATGGTCAGGCGCCGAAAGGGGCCGTCAATCACCTGGTAGTAGGGGTGTGTAGCGATCGGGCCCGGGTGAGCGTCCCGGAAGCCGCTACCTTCGAGGGTGAGCCAGTAGAAAATGCGAGGGGATGGCGCAACCAGGTCATAGTCGATGTTCTCGGCATCGAACAACATGTGCAGGTCTTCGCTCAGAAAGTCGCTGACTACGTAGTATTCCAGCCGCAGGGACTCGACCTCTTGAGCGAACGCAATCGAAATTTCGCTGTGTTCGCCAATGACCAGCTCGGTACCGTCCTCGCCCTTGAAGGCTTCGTGAAAGCCGGTCCAGGACGTGCTGCTGGCGTGGAAGCTCAGGCCTGAGGCTGTGCGAAGTGTCTGCCTGTGTAACAGAAGCTGCCGCTCCACTTGGTTGAAGCGCTCCTCGAAGATCATGCGCAGGCCCTCCTGGCGGGCTTTTTGCCATCTTCGCCAGCTTCGCCTACCACCCTGTGACATGGCTACTGGCAAAAATGTCAGTTGCCAAAAGGACTTGATGTCACTGCGCTGGCAGGGTGCTCGGACCTGACGTATTCTTAACGCATCTTCCTGGGGCATTCCTGCCTCTCCCCGTTTCTGTAACCTCTGACTCGGAGTTCGCCGACATGGCTGCTGCTTGGGTGCGCCTGTGCGCGTTGGTATTGATTGGTGTGTCCAGCGGCGCTGCGCTGGCAAAAGACAAGACGCCCACGGCGATTGTCGTGGGGGGTGGCCTGGCAGGCCTGACGGCAGCCTACGAGCTGCAGAACAAAGGCTGGCAGGTGACCCTGCTGGAGGCCAAGGCGGGCATGGGCGGGCGTTCGGGCCTGGCCACCAGCGAGTGGATCGGCAACGCCAAGGCACAGCCGGTGCTCAACCAGTACCTCGACCGTTTCAAGCTTGAAACACTGTCGGCGCCCGAGTTCGTGCGTACCCCGGGTTACCTGATCGACGGCGAGTACTTCAGCGCCAGCGACCTGGCCACCAAGCAACCGGCCACTGCCGAGGCGCTCAAGCGTTACGAGAAAACCCTCGATGACCTGGCCCGCTCGATCGATGACCCGCTGAACCCGCAGGCAACCAGCACGCTGTTCGCCCTCGACCAGATCAACGTCTCCACCTGGCTGGACAAACTGCAACTGCCGGCCACCGCCCGTCAGTTGATCAATCAGCAGATCCGCACCCGCTACGATGAACCGTCGCGCCTGTCGCTGCTGTACTTCGCCCAGCAGAACCGCGTCTACCGCGGCGTCAGCGACCGCGACCTGCGCGCTGCGCGCCTGCCCGGTGGCAGCCCGGTGCTGGCCCAGGCTTTCGTCAAGCAGTTGAAAACCATCAAGACCAGCTCGCCGGTTACCGCCATTGTCCAGGACAAGGATGGTGTCACGGTAAAAGTCGGCAGCGTCGGCTACAAGGCGGATTATCTGGTCATGGCTGTGCCCCTGCGCGCGCTGGCCAAGATTCAGATGACCCCTGGCCTGGACAGCCAACACCTGGCGGCGCTCAAGGGCACCAACTATGGTTGGCGCGACCAGATCATGCTCAAGTTCAAGAAACCCGTATGGGAAAGCCGCGCACGCATGTCGGGCGAAATCTTCAGTAACGCCGGCCTCGGCATGCTGTGGGTCGAACCGGCGCTCAAGGGTGGTGCCAATGTGGTGATCAACCTGTCCGGCGATAACGCTCGCCTGCTGCAGGCGTTTGGTGAAAAGCAGATGGTCGACCAGGTGTTGATCCGTCTGCATGCGTTCTACCCACAGGCCCGTGGTGCTTTCACCGGTTACGAGGTCAAGCGATACAGCGCGGACGCTGGCACGGGTGGTGCCTACCTGGCCTACGGTCCGGGGCAGATCAGCAAATACTGGCGCCTGTGGGAACGTCCGGTGCAGCGCATTACCTTTGCCGGTGAGCACACGGATGCCCTGTATCCGGGCACTCTGGAAGGCGCCCTGCGCAGTGGCCAGCGTGCGGCCAGCCAGGCACAGGACCTGTTGGCCGGCAAGTCGTTCGACCCGGCCAAGGCGCTGCCGGTTGCGGCGGCGGCAGGTGCGGTGGCCGCCAAGGAGAGCAAGGGCGGATTCTTCTCCAATATGTTCGGCGGTTCGTCCGACAAGGGCGACAAGGCTGACAAGGCGCCGGCCAAAGCTGAGCCTAAGCAGGCCGAAGAGGCCAAGCAGGACAAGCCAGGCTTCTTCAAGCGCCTGTTTGGCGGGGCGCAAACGCCAGAGGCGAAGGCTGAGCCAATTGCCAAGGCTGAGGAAGTGGCGCCTGCACCTGCGCCCGCTCCACAGGCAGCTCCGGCTCCTGCAGCACCTGCGCCTGTGGCCAAGGAAACGGCTGCCAAGCCTGCGGCAACCAAAGCCGCTCCCGCCAAGCATGCGCCCGCGCACAAGCCAGCCCACAAGCCTGCCGAGACGAAGAAGGCGACAGCCAAGTCGGAGCCTGCGAAGAAGGCTGTAACCAATACCCAGGCCAAGGCGGGCTGATCGATCGACAGTGTCGGCCTGTTCGCAGCCTAAGGGCCGACACTGCAACCCGAACTCTCCTACTATCGTTAATGTTTTCTTAATGGTCAGCTAACAGAATAAATATCGGATTCCTCGATAATCCAAAGCAATTTTTTCCGCTTTTCTTCGATACGTTACGCGTTAGTCTGTGCATAGCTTTCACGGGGAAACACGCAACATGCAACTGCGCAATTCACCTTCTCGCTACGGCGTGGTCAGCATCATCCTGCACTGGGGCGTAGCACTCGCAGTCTTCGGCCTGTTCGGCCTGGGCTTGTGGATGGTCGGCCTCGACTACTACAGCCCTTGGCGCAAAGCTGGCCCGGACCTGCACAAGAGCATCGGCCTGGTGCTGCTGGCGGTGATGCTGCTGCGGGTAGTCTGGCGTTTCATCAGCCCGCCACCACCGGCACCCACCAACCACGGCGCAATCACACGCCTGGCGGCCAAGCTGGGCCACCTGGCCCTGTACCTTGGGCTGTTTGCGGTGATGGTTGCCGGTTACCTGATTTCCACCGCCGACGGCGTCGGCATTCCGGTGTTCGGCCTGTTCGAAGTGCCGGCACTGATCAGCGACCTGCCTGACCAGGCAGATGTGGCGGGTGTGGTTCATTTGTGGCTGGCTTGGGGGCTGGTGATTTTTGCCGTGCTGCATGCCCTTGCCGCGCTCAAGCATCATTTCATCGACCGTGACGCGACCCTGACTCGCATGCTGGGCCGCAAAGCTTGACTCTCAACCTCAATTACACAGGAAGGAACAGGATGTTGAAAAAGACTTTTGCCGCTCTGGCGCTCGGTACCGCTCTGCTCTCTGCTGGCCAGGCCATGGCTGCCGAGTACAAGATCGACAAGGAAGGCCAGCACGCGTTCGTTGACTGGAAAATCAGCCACCTGGGCTACAGCTTCATCCACGGTACTTTCAAGGATTTCGACGGCAACTTCAGCTGGGACAGTGCCAAGCCTGAAGCCAGCAAGATCAGCGTCGACTTGAAAACTGCCAGCCTGTGGTCGAACCACGCCGAGCGTGACAAGCACATCGCCAGCGCCGACTTCCTCGACGTGAAGAAGTACCCGGACGCCAAATTCGTCTCCACCAGCGTCAAGTCGACTGGCGACAAGACTGCTGACGTGACTGGCGACCTGACCATGCACGGTGTCACCAAACCTGTGACGTTCAAGGCTACCTTCAACGGTGAAGGCAAGGACCCATGGGGTGGCGAGCGCGCTGGCTTCAACGCCACCACCACGCTGAACCTGAACGACTTCGGCATCAAAGGCCCAGGTGCTACTTCGCAGACCCTGGACCTGGATATCAGTGTTGAAGGTGTGAAGCAGAAGTAATTTCTGCTGGCTGAAGACCGAGGGGGCCGCTTTGCGGCCCTATCACGACACAAGGCCGCTCCTGCAGAGATCAAGAAATTCTCTGCAGGAGCGGCCTTGTGTCGTGATAGGGCTGCCAAGCAGCCCCCTCGGTACTTCTATCAGCCCTTGCGGGTCAGCAGCGCCGGGCGCTCACCGCGTGGGCGGCTTGGCAGGTCATCCAGTTGCTCAGGCGTCGGGAAGCGGTCCAGTTTGGACTCCTTGCGAATGATCACTGGCTGTTTTTCTGGCTGACGCGGGTTGCGCACGGCCGGCTCTTGCCGGGCAGCATCGTCACGCGCAGGGCGACCACGGCCACCGCCGCCATCACGACGGGCACCGCCACCGTTGTTGGCGCGGGGCGGGCGTTTTTCTCCGCCACCACTGCGTGGCTGGCCGCCATTGCGGGCTTGGCCCTGGCCGCCAGCGTTGCTGCGTTGGCCATTGCCTTGCCCCTGACCTTGGCCAGCACCACCTGGGCGGCGGTTGCGGCCCTGGTTCTTGCCCTGGTACGGACTGACATAGTCGGCGCGGTTACCGAAGTTATCGACTTCATCGTCCAGGAACTCTTCCGGGTCGCGGTCTGCTGGCGGTTTCGGCACGCCGTTATTGCTGGCCTGCTGTGGGCGTGGCTTCTTGTCACGCGGCTTGCGCGGCTGCTGCTGCTTGTCGCCGCTCTTTTCCTTGTCGTCCGGCTTGGCCGCAGCTTGCTGCCTGGCTTTGCCTTTGTCCTTGCCTTTGTCCTTGCGGCCGCCGTTGCTGTCTTTGGCACCTTCGCCGCGGGCTTGCTGGCTGCGGCCTCCGCGGCCGTTGTTTTGCGGGCGCTCGCGTGTTTCAGGCTTCTCGGCTTCGACCTGGCTGGCGTCGAAGCCCATCAGGTCGCCATCCGCGATGCGCTGCTTGGTCACCCGCTCGATGCTCTTGAGCAGCTTCTCTTCATCTGGCGCGACCAGGGAAATTGCTTCGCCCGAACGACCGGCACGGCCGGTACGGCCAATGCGGTGGACGTAGTCTTCCTCGACATTCGGCAGCTCGAAGTTGACAACGTGGGGCAACTGGTCGATGTCCAGGCCGCGGGCAGCGATGTCGGTGGCGACCAGTACGCGCACGCTGTTGGCCTTGAAATCGGCCAAAGCCTTGGTGCGGGCGTTCTGGCTCTTGTTGCCGTGGATCGCGGCGGCGGTCAGGCCTTGCTTCTCCAGGTACTCGGCCAGGCGGTTGGCACCGTGCTTGGTTCGGGTGAACACCAACACCTGTTCCCAGGCGCCCAAGGTGATCAGGTGCGCCAGCAGGGCACGCTTGTGGCTGGCAGGCAGCCGGTACACACGCTGCTCGATACGCTCGACGGTGGTGTTCGGCGGGGTGACCTCGATACGCTCCGGGTTGTGCAGGAGCTTGTCGGCGAGGTCGGTGATGTCCTTGGAGAAGGTGGCCGAGAAGAGCAGGTTCTGCCGCTTGGCCGGCAGGCGGGCGAGCACCTTCTTGACGTCGTGGATGAAGCCCATGTCGAGCATGCGATCGGCTTCATCAAGTACCAGGATTTCCACGTGGGCCAGGTCGACCTTGCCTTGGCCGGCCAGATCCAGCAGGCGGCCTGGGCAGGCGACCAGCACATCAACGCCTTTGGCAATGGCCTGGATCTGCGGGTTCATGCCAACGCCGCCGAAGATGCAGGCGCTGACCAGTGGCAGGTCACGGGCATAGACCTTGAAACTGTCATGCACCTGGGCTGCCAGTTCGCGGGTCGGTGTCAGGACCAGTACGCGAGGCTGGCGTGGGCCGTGGCGCTGCGATTTGTCGGGATGGCCGGCCGGGAACAGGCGCTCGAGAATCGGCAGGGCGAAGCCGCCGGTTTTACCCGTACCTGTCTGTGCGGCAACCATCAGGTCGCGGCCTTGCAACACGGCGGGAATGGCCCGCTGTTGCACGGGGGTCGGCTGGGTGTAGCCCGCAGCCTCGATAGCGCGGACAAGAGCCTCGGAGAGACCGAGGGAAGCAAAGGACATGGGCGATCCTGTTCTCGTGTGGGCTGGGCCCGTTGGGATGTTCTGCCTGGCGCGACGGGCATCGGTGAAATGCGATCGCGTCCGGTCCAGCTGGGCTTTCACTGCACATCCGGGAAACGGAGGCTGGACGCGAAGGGGCGTCGGTGCCGATCGGGATGCCTGTTGCGAGGCCGAGCGTCCGGGCGTGAGCCGGGCGGGAAGGCCCGAGTATAACAGAGCTATCGCGCTGTGCTGCTTTCCTGCTGCTCAACGGCGTTGAGAATGTTTCCAGTGTCGCTTGTATAGCGGTTGCTGATCGCTGCATAGGCCGGTTCCTGCTTGAACCGCTGCAGCTCTTCGGCAAAGGCCACGGCCAGTGCCTCGCGCCCAGGCTTGCGCACCAGGCCCAAATACTGCGCCTGGCGGCTGACTACCAGCGGCAGTTCTTCGACTTGCTGTTGCAGGCCGAGCTGGCGGAGCAGGTAATGCCCGACCCTGCGGTCGGTGATCGCCAGGTCGATACGGCCCAGCACCAGCTTGCCGAAGTTGGCTTCGTGGGTGGGTGCGGCTTCGCGCTTGAAGTGCGGGGCCTCGGTGAACGCTTTACCGTAGGCGTAGCCGGGCGATGTGCCGACGGTGAGGCCGGCGAGGTCGTCCAGGTGGGTGACGGCATGGCGGCGCGAGCGGCTTTGGAACAGGACGAATTCGACCTCCGACATAGGTTCGGAGCCATACACCATGTAGGGTTGGCGCGCGTCCGTCTGGAAGATGTCGAGAATGCCATCGGCCAGGCCCTGCTCAGCCATCGCCAAGCAGCGCTTCCAAGGCAGGAATTGCCACTCCACCTCGACGCCGAGGCGTGCGAAGACCTGGCTGGCGACTTCGTAGTCGATGCCGCGCGGTTGGCCGTTGTGCTGAAACACATAAGGTGCCCAGTCGTCGGTTACCAGGCGCAAGCGTTCGCCCAGAGCCAACGGGCTCAGGCAAACGAGCAGGAGGATCCAGAACAGACGGGCGATATGTGGCATGGCCGGAGATTACGCGCTCGGCCGGTGTACGGTAAAGGCATGCACGATCGATGTGGGAGCGGGCGTGCCCGCGAACACCGGCGAAGCCGGTGCCAACGATCGGGTTACTCTCTTCGCGGGCACGCCCGCTCCCACAAAGCCGCGCAAGACAATGAATTTTGCGGGCACATCAGGCTTGAGTGGTTCGCAGCAGATGCGCCTCGATATCCTTGCGCCGCTCGCCCAGCGATAGCCGTAGCCCCGGATGGCGCAGGCACTGACGCAGCCGCTCGGGCTCCATGTAGCCGTAGCGGTCATTGAGGTTTTCCAGGGCCTTGTCCCACCAGGCGGACGCGCAGGCGCGGTCGAACTCATTGGGGTAGGGGTAGCAGCCATAGAGCAATTCGCGGGCGAACTGGCGCTCGTGGCTGGGCAGGGTCAGGCTCAGCGCTTTGTAACCCAGACGGTGCAGGGTGGGTGGTCGCGGCAGTTGGTCGTTGACCAGCGCAACGTCGGCCAGGGCCGCAGGGCTGAGTGGGTCGTGGTCGTGCTTGCGCAGCCAGGCCTGAATCTTGGCGCGGAACTGCGCCTTCCGGCTCCAGTAGTGATGGATGACATCGGTACACTCGGCCAGCTCCAGGTTGCGGTAGGCCGCCACTGCCAGGCAGAACTCCTCAAGGGTATAGGCCTCGCGAGCCAAGGGGTAGAATTCGTCCATCATGGCGATGGAGCGGTCCAGGGTGCCGCAGTCCTCGGCAGTGAGGCCGATAACGCCGGAATTGACGAGCGGCATCTGGCAGTCGGCCAGTCCCCGGGACTCGAGAATGGTAAGCAGGTTTTTGTACAGCAGGCATTTCTGGTCAGCGCCGTAGCGCGTGCCGATGGCGTTGCACAACAGGCGGTTGGGCGCCACACGGGCGAACAGGTGCAACGGTGAAGTGCGGAAGAAGGTGTCTGTATCGATCAGTACTGCCAGCGGGTGTTGCTGCAGTACCTGGCGCAACAGCACATGCTTGCTGCGAAAGTGATAACCGTGCGGGGCATTCCATGCCTGGCGCGTGGCCTCGTCCAGCAGGTGGACGGTGACGGGCAGCTTGGCGTAGGGCTGCGCATTGTCGGTGTAAACCTGGATGTCCATGGCCTCGCCGGCTGCGCTGCCCAACTGGGCGAGGGCGCTGACGATGCTGAAGCAGGCTTCCTGATGGTAGGTTGCCGGGCCAAAAGCCAGGTAAACAAGCTGTGGGCGCGAAGGTTGGGGGTGCTGCATGGCAGGCGAGACCTGTTTAACCCGAAATTGAATAAGGCTTTAGTCTATGACCAAAGCCTTAATCATTTCTTAAGCAGACTTTGCCAAAAGATTTCAGCGCGGCAGCTTCAGGTTGTTCCAGATCGCCAGGCTCGGTTCAGCCTGGTTCAAGGTATAGAAGTGCAGGCCCGGGGCGCCGCCTTGCAACAGCTGTTCGCAAATGCGGGTAATCACTTCTTCGCCAAAGGCCTGGATGCTGGCGGTGTCGTCGGCATAGGCTTCCAGCTGCTTGCGGATCCAGCGCGGGATCTCGGCACCACAGGCATCGGAGAAGCGGGCCAGCTTGCTGTAGTTGGTGATCGGCATGATGCCCGGTACCACTGGAATGTCCACGCCCAGCTTCTGTGCACGCTCGACGAAGTAGAAGTAGCTGTCGGCGTTGAAAAAGTACTGGGTGATGGCGCTGTCGGCACCGGCCTTGACCTTGTGCACAAAGTTGGCCAGGTCCGCCTCGAAGTTGCGCGCCTGCGGGTGCATTTCCGGGTAGGCAGCCACTTCCAGGTGGAAGTGGTCAGCGGTTTCCTGGCGGATGAACTCCACCAGGTCGCTGGCGTAGCGCAGTTCGCCACTGGCCATGCCCATGCCCGACGGCAGGTCACCACGCAGGGCAACGATGCGCTTGATACCGGCAGCCTTGTACTCGGCCAGCAGGGCGCGCAATTCGGCCTTGGTGTCGCCCACGCACGACAGGTGCGGCGCGGCAGGTATCTTCACTTCGCTTTCCAGCTGCAGCACGGTATTGAGCGTGCGGTCGCGGGTCGAGCCACCAGCACCGTAGGTGCAGGAGAAGAAGTCCGGGTTATAGGTGGCCAGCTGGCGGGCGACGCCCATCAGCTTTTCGTGACCGGCGTCGGTCTTGGTCGGGAAGAACTCGAAACTGTAGCGGCGTTCTTGTGACATCAGGCGTTCCTCTGGCAACAAGCGTCTAGCGGCAAGCTGCAAGTAAAAGCCAGATCGGTGATGGCCGGTCTGGCTTGGGCGTCGTTCAAGATCTGTGTTTCTGGAGCTGCAAGTGGCAACGGCACGGTATGCCTTTGCTTGCCACTTGCAGCTTCAAGCTTGCCGCTTAGTAGCGGTAGGCGTGCGGCTTGAACGGGCCTTCGACGGTCACGCCGATGTAGTCGGCTTGCTGCTTGGTCAGCTGGGTGACCACGCCGCCGAAGCCGCGGACCATTTCCAGGGCCACTTCTTCGTCGAGTTTCTTCGGCAGCACTTCCACGGTCAGGCGCTCGGCTTTCTTTTCGGCCGACAGGTCAGCGAACTTCTGCTCGAACAGGAAGATCTGTGCCAGAACCTGGTTGGCGAACGAGCCGTCCATGATGCGGCTTGGGTGGCCAGTGGCGTTGCCCAGGTTGACCAGGCGGCCTTCGGCCAGCAGGATCAGGTAGTCGTCGTTCTGCGGGTCGAAGCTGCCAGCGCCGGTACGGTGGATCTTGTGAACCTGCGGCTTGACCTCTTCCCAGGCCCAGTTCTTGCGCATGAAGGCGGTGTCGATCTCGTTGTCGAAGTGGCCGATGTTGCAGACTACGGCACGCTTTTTCAGGGCCTTGAGCATGTTGGCGTCGCAGACGTTGACGTTACCGGTGGTGGTCACGATCAGGTCGATCTTGCCCAGCAGAGCCTTGTCGATGCTGGCTTCGGTGCCGTCGTTGATACCGTCGATGAACGGCGAGACCAGCTCGAAGCCGTCCATGCAGGCCTGCATGGCGCAGATTGGGTCAACTTCGGAGACCTTGACGATCATGCCTTCCTGACGCAGGGACTGGGCCGAGCCCTTGCCCACGTCACCGTAGCCGATCACCAGGGCCTGCTTGCCCGAGAGCAGGTGGTCGGTACCACGCTTGATGGCATCGTTCAGGCTGTGACGGCAGCCGTACTTGTTGTCGTTCTTGCTCTTGGTGACCGAGTCGTTGACGTTGATCGCCGGGACTTTCAGCTCGCCCTTGGCCAGCATGTCCAGCAGGCGGTGTACGCCGGTGGTGGTCTCTTCGGTCACGCCGTGCACACGGTCCAGTACCTGCGGGTACTTCTTGTGCAGCAGTTCGGTCAGGTCACCACCGTCGTCGAGGATCATGTTGGCGTCCCATGGCTGGCCATCTTTCAGGATGGTCTGCTCCAGGCACCACTCGTACTCTTCTTCGGTTTCACCTTTCCAGGCGAACACCGGGATACCGGCGGCGGCGATCGAAGCGGCGGCCTGGTCTTGAGTCGAGAAGATGTTGCAGGACGACCAGCGCACTTCGGCACCCAGGGCAACCAGGGTTTCGATCAGCACGGCGGTCTGGATGGTCATGTGGATGCAGCCCAGGATCTTCGCACCCTTGAGCGGTTGCTCGGCCAGGTACTTGCGACGCAGGCCCATCAGCGCAGGCATTTCCGATTCGGCAATGATGGTTTCGCGACGGCCCCAGGCGGCCAGGGAGATGTCGGCGACTTTGTAATCGGTAAAACCAGCAGGCATGTTTGCAGCGCTCATGAGAGCCTCCATTCGTAATGTGCGAATGGGCGCCGTTGTGCGTTAAGCGCTCGCGGGAGCGAGCAACGCCCCATCCGAGCCTGACAGGCCTAGCCTGCTGCAGCGCCCCTCGGACAGGTGGCGGGCATGGCACCGCTGTGGGCAACCATGTAAAACGGCGCAGATTATAGCTGCCCCCGCCGGCTTGCCCAAGGTTTTCCGTCGATTAATCGCGACGATAGTCGATGTTCAATGGAGCGAAGGCAGCCGCTCTGCCATCATTGCTACACGTTAGCCAAGCAGGTCAGGAGTACAGATGAACTTTCACACCCGCAAGTGGGTTAAACCCGAAGACCTCAACCCCAATGGCACCCTGTTCGGTGGCAGCCTGTTGCGCTGGATCGATGAAGAGGCTGCGATCTACGCCATCGTCCAGCTGGGCAACCAGCGTGTGGTGACCAAGTACATGTCGGAAATCAACTTCGTCAGTGCTTCGCGTCAGGGTGACATCATCGAGCTGGGCATCACCGCTACCGCGTTCGGTCGCACCTCGATCACCCTCAAGTGCGAAGTGCGTAACAAGATCACCCGCAAGAGCATTCTGACTGTCGACAAGATGGTGTTCGTCAACCTGGGTGAGGATGGCTTGCCGGCAGCCCATGGGCGCACCGAGATCAAGTATGTGCAGGACCAGTTCCCGGATTCGGCAGTCGAATAGATTCTGGTTGCCTGTGCCGGCCTCTTCGCGGATGAACCCGCTCCTACAGGGGTACGCGAACCTGTAGGAGCGGGTTTACCCGCGAATGGGCCGCAAAGCGGCCCCGGCATTCTCAAGGCTGGGCGCTGACCTTGCGCACCACCCGCCCAATGCTCAACCCCTGCACCAGAATCGACGACAACACCACGATGTAGGTGATCGACAGCAGCAGGTCCCGTTCCTCGCCCAGCGGTAGCGACAGTGCAAGTGCCACCGACACGCCACCGCGCAGGCCACCCCAGGTCAGCACCCGCACCGTGCCTTTGGGCACCGGGCGCCAGCGCCGCAGCAGCACGATCGCCGGGGCCACCGTCAGCAGGCGCGACAGCAGCACTGCCAGCGCCAGCACGCCGCCGGCCGCCAGGTGCATCCAGTTGAACGGCAGCAGCAACAGCTCCAGGCCGATCAATGCGAACAGCAGCGCATTGAGCATGTCGTCGATCAGTTCCCAGAAACCGTCCATGTAACGGCGGGTCATGTCATTCATCGCCAGGTTGCGCCCCAGGTTGCCGATGATCAGGCCAGCCACCACCATGGCGATCGGTGCCGACACATGCAGTTCGTAGCACATCGCCGAACCACCGATGACCAACGCCAGGGTCAGCATGACTTCCACCTGGTACTGCTCGACACTCTTGATCATCCGGTAGGTGGCGTAGCCGATCAGGCCACCGAACACCACGCCGCCAATGGCCTCGCGGGCGAACAGGATTGCCGTGTCGGTCATGCTCGGTGTTTCACCCAGCTGGATGATGCCCAGCAACACGGTGAATACCACGACTGCCGTGCCGTCGTTGAACAGTGACTCGCCGACGATGGTGGTTTTAAGCGGTTTGGGCGCATTGGCAGTACGCAGCGCGCCAAGCACGGCAATCGGGTCGGTTGGTGAGATCAGTGCACCGAACAGCAGGCAGTAGATCAGGGGCACCTGCCAGCCGAACAGGGCAAACACCCAATGCGCCAGGTAGCCGATGACCACGGTGGCGATCAGCACGCCCAAGGTGGCCAGCAGGCCGATCGGCCAGCGGTAGCTGCGCAGGTCGCTGAGGTTGACGTGCAGGGCGCCGGCAAACAGCAGGAACGCCAGCATCCAGTGCATGAGCAGGTCGTTGAAGTCGATCTGGTTCATCAGCCCTTCGACGCGTTCTTCCAGGCCAGGGAAGCCGATAAGGCTCAGGCCCTGCAACATCAGGGAAAACAGCAGCGCCGTAACCATCACGCCGATGGCGGGGGGCAGGCCGATGAAACGGTAGTTCACATAGGTCAGAAGTGTGGTGAGGCAGATAAACGCGGCAACTAATTCAAGCATCCCGAATCCTGTAACAGTGGCTTCCAAGTCGTTACCCGAGTGACTCGGGCAGTTCTTTGATGACCTGGCACGGGGTTCGGGGCACAGGGTTTGACCGAATTAGTCCAAATCGTTCCCGTGACAGTCTGCACTGCTTACCCTGTGGGAGCGGGCGTGCCCGCGAACACCGGCAAAGCCGGTGCCATACACCGAGTTGCATTCTTCGCGGGCATGCCCGCTCCCACAAAGCCCCCCTGAACGCTATATATTCACAGCCATGAAAAGCCATAAGGACAAGAAGGCGTGTTGGCAACATCTCTGGTGCTGGTTGCCGCCCTGCTGCATGCAACCTGGAATACCCTGATCAAATTCAGCGGCGAGCGCTTGCTGGTCATTTCCAGCATGGACACGGTAGCGCTGGCCTTCGCGGTGCTGGCGGTGCCCTTCGTGGATGTTCCGCCTGCTGAAATCTGGCCTTGGTTGGTTGCTTCGGCACTGGCTGAGCAGTTGTACCGTTATTTGCTGATCCAGGCCTACCGCGTGGGCGACCTGGGGCTGGTCTATCCTCTGATGCGCGGGCTGTCGCCGTTGGTGGTGCTGGGGCTTACCCTGGCCTTTGCAGGGGAATCGCTGAGCCAGCAGCAGATCATCGGTATCCTGTTGATCCCCTGTGGCATGGCCTGTCTGTTGTGGCAGGGCGGCGGCGGTGACCGGCTACCATGGTCGATGCTGCCGGTGGTTGCCTTGATTGGCCTGTGCATTGGTTGCTACACCTGGTTCGACGGCCAGGCCGTGCGCCTGTGGGGCAAACCGTGGGATTACCTGGTCTGGCTGACCCTGCTCAGCGCCTGGCAATTCCCGTTGTTGGCGAGCGTAGCGCGGCGGGCGCCATTCGTACTGTTCTGGCGAACCCAATGGCGCCTTGGGTTGGCGGTAGGGTTCTGCGTATTGTTCAGCTATGCCCTGGTGCTGTGGGCCATGCACCTGGGGTCTGTGGCCGAAGCGGCGGCACTGCGGGAATTGAGCGTGATCCTGGTGGTGCTGCTGGGTATGCGCTACCTCAAAGAACCTTTTGGCGGGCCGAGACTCCTAGCTTGCGGGCTGGTATTGGCCGGCATGCTGGTAATGAAGCTTTGACCTGAAGACTGAACAAGGAGTCCTGTCCATGACTGTTGCCCTGTGGTGCATCCTGATTGCCCTGCTGTTGAACCCGCTTTGTGCCTTGATCGCCAAGGCGAGCAGCGGCCGCTTCGGCCTCAAGGACAATCACGATCCGCGAGCCTTCCTCGATACCTTGTCGGGCCTGCCACGGCGTGCCCATGCTGCGCAGCAGAATGGCTACGAAGCGTTTCCGGCATTTGCTGCGGCGGTGCTTGTGGCGGATATCGTCGGCAATGCCGAGCAGGTGACCCAGGATGTACTGGGGGTGATGTATATCACCAGCCGCTTGCTTTACATCATCTGCTACCTGGCCGACTGGGCTGCCTTGCGGTCGCTGGTGTGGCTTGCCGGCTTGGCACTGATCGTGTCGTTCTTCGTGGTTTCCATCTGAAACCGGCTGGCCATCTTCGCGGGCAGCCCCCGCGAAGATGGCCACAACGATCAAGGTACCTTGGGCACCTCAGGCAGTGGCTGGCCCTTGGGCCACAGCATCCAGATCTGCCCTTGCTGCTTCATGTTCCCGGCCAGCTCGCCGGCTTCCGGCCCAGTGCCCCAGAACAGGTCGGCACGCACTTCGCCGGTAATCGCCCCGCCGGTGTCTTGCGCGCCAACCGGTCGTACCACCGGCGAGCCGTCCGGGCGTGTGGTAGACAGCCACAACAAGCTGCCCAGGGGAATCACCTTGCGGTCGATGGCCACGCTGTAGCCGGCGGTAAGCGGTACGTTCAGCGAGCCGCGCGGGCCTTCGTTGCTGTCCGGGCGGGTGCTGAAGAATACGTAGCTGGGGTTGCTGGCCAGCAGCTCTGGTACGCGCTGCGGGTTGGCCTGGGCCCAGGCATGAATGGCGCCCATGCTCACGTCTTCTTTTTTCAGCTGACCCTGCTCCACCAGCCAGCGGCCGATCGGCCGATAGGGGTGGCCGTTCTGGTCGGCGTAGCCCAGGCGCAGTTGACGACCGTCTTCCAGTTGCACCCGGCCAGAACCCTGGATCTGCAGGAACTGCAGGTCCATCGGGTCGGTCAGCCAGGCCAGCACCGGTGCCTGGACGCCGTTACGGTTGATGACCTCGGCCGTGTCATAGGGCTTGAGCACCCGACCCTCCAGACGGCCGCGCAGGCGTTTGCCCTTCAGTTCGGGGTACACGCTGGCCAGGTCGACCACGATCATGTCATCAGGGATGCCGTAGACCGCCACATGGTTGGTTGTCGATTGGCTCAGGCTGCCAGGGTAGACCGGCTCGTAATAGCCGGTAATCAGGCCGTTGGCATTGTTCTCAGCAGAGCGCAGGCCGTACACCTGCAGGTTCTGTTCGAGGAAGGTTCGCACTTGGGCGGCGCTGGCTGTGGCGCTGCCGGCCGCTTCGCAGGTGGCGGCCCACACCGGGTCGCGCTTGAGTTTTTCGCAGCCGTTGCGCCATGCATAAAAGCCGGCCAGCAGGTCTTCATCGCTGACCGCCGGCAAGTCTTTCCAAGTGGCCGGGGCATAGGTGGCGACAGCGTGGGGCTCGGGCTTGGCGCTCTCGCCGCCGTTGCAGCCGGCCAGCAAAGCCAGCACCGGCAGTGTCCAGGCCAGGTGGCGCAGGGCAGATTTCATGTGTGCATTCCTGTCATGAGCGAACATGAAGGTTCGCCCCTGTCTTTTATGTGGCTATTGGTGTTTGGCCCAGTGGCAGCGATACTGGCCGCCCATTTGCGTAGGCCGAAGTGAGCGTGATGTTGAAGCGATTGACCGTTGTTCTGCTGGCTGCACTTGCCCTGGTAGGGGCTTTGACGGGGTGTGACCGGGTTGACCCGAACTCGCCGCTGGGTAAACGCAAGGTGATCTTCAAGGACATGCTCAAGACAAGCGAAGACCTGGGGGGCATGCTGCGTGGCCGGTTGCCGTTCGACGGCGTGAAGTTTGCCGACGGTGCGCTGAAGCTGGACAGCCTGTCGCATCAGCCGTGGCAGCATTTTCCACAGGCGCGCGATGGTGGTGACAGCGCCGCCCGCGCCGACGTGTGGGAGCGCCAGGCGCGGTTTCATGACCTGGCTCGGCAGCTTGAAGGCGTCACCGGCGAACTGGTTGATGCCACCCGCAATCAGCCACTGGATGCTGCGCAACTGAAGGCACCGATGGACAAGGTCGAGGCTGCGTGCAAGGCCTGTCATAGCGAATTTCGTAATCATTGAATGGCTGTGCTTGCGCAAACCTTCGGGGCTTGTACAAATTCCTGTGGGAGCGGCCTTGTGTCGCGATAGGGCCGCTCAGCGGCCCCAGGATTTCAGCAAGAATGCATGCATAGCTGGAGCCGTCGCGCGGCCCTATCGCGACACAAGGCCGCTCCCACAAAGACCAGGCTTGCCGGCCAGATGCCTTAGCGGTCGAGATCGTCGACCGCTTCCTGCAGCTCTTTACGTGACTCGGCCAGCTTGTCCTTGCGCTTGTTGATCTTCTCGGCGTCGCCTTTCTTCTCTGCCTTCTTCAAGTCCTTTTCCCGCTGCGCCACTTCGTGACGCGCATCGAGCACCTTCTGCTCACGTTCCTTGCGCAGGCTGGCGTCGGTGCAGTTGTCCACACCGCGCAGGGCTTCCTCCAGCCCTGCAACCTGGTCGCCGTTACCGTGGTCACGGGCAATTTTCAGCTGGTTTTCGATGGCGCTGCGCTTGGCGGCACAACCGGTCAGGCCGGCATCCGGCTGGGCAGCCTGAGCAGTACCCGCGGCCAGGCCCAGTGTTGCGAGCAGGAAAAGAGTCGAAATACGTTTCATGAAAAGCCTCCCTAACGGGGCGGGGCAGCAAAAGTTGGGGGAAATCCTGCCTTGGTTTTGCCCATTTAGAAACCCTTGATGAGGTTTTCTGCCGGAGTCTCGGGTTTTTCCTACGCACTATTTGGTAAAAAATCATTGCTCAATGCGCTGGGGTGGGGTCCGGAAACCTTCTATGCCGGCTTCGGCCAACTGTGCGGCAATGGCTTGCACCTCGGAGGCTGCGAAAAATTCCACAAGTTGGCGCGAGCGTTTTGCGCCGATGCCGGGCACGGTTTGCCATTGCCCGGCGCTGCGTGAAGCCAGCGCCTGCCAGTCGCCAGCCAGTGGCAAATGCTTGCCAATGGGCACGCCAAGGGCGCGCAGCCATTGATCGAAGGGGCGTGAGCGGGCTTCGTCGAAACTGCCCAGCAGGTGTGCCGCGGTGAGTCTGCTGATGCCGGGGGCCTGCTGCAGGCGCTCGGCATCGAGCTGCAGCCAATCGGTCATGGACGTTACCAAGCCAGCTTCGACCAGCCGACGCCATGTGCCGGGCCCGGTGCGGGGCAAAGCCAGGCCCTGTTTACCGCCAAGCCAGGTGAGGCGGGCAATGAACTGCTCATCACAGCCCTCGCTGGCTTGCCAGCAGCTGTGGGCATGATAGCGGTCGGGCGCAGGCGCGATGATCGCCTGGCGTTCGACCGTGCGATGCACCACTTGCTCCAGGCGTGGAATGGTCAGCCCGGCCAGGCTGATGGCCACCTGGTCGCCGGGGCGGATGTCGAGGGTGTGCCAGCGCGCCAGCGAACCCAGGCTTACCTGGGTAATCCGTCGGTCGTCCAGGGTTACCGGCAGCAAGTGCAACACGGGCGTGACCCTGCCGGTGCGGCCAACCCGAAAGCGCACGTCGCGTACTTCGGCCAAGGCTTGTGCATAGGGATACTTCCAGGCCGCGATCCAGTAGGGCGCCTTGGCCTGCCAGCGCTCGGCAGGTGGTCGGCTGCCCTGGCGCAGGATTACACCGTCGGTGGCGAAGGGCAGAGCAGAGCGATACCAGTGCTCGCGCCAGTGTGCTGCATCCTCCAGCGTGTCGATGGCGATGCTGTAAAGCTGGCTGTCCGGAAAACCCAGCCGTGCCAGCTGGGCGAGGCGTTCGGCCTGTTGCTCGGGGCCGTGCGGCCAGCCCCACACGAACAGGCCGATAGCGTTGCCTTGTGCGCCGGTCAGTTGCTTGCGTGCGAGCAGCCCTGCCACGGTACCCCGGGCGTTGGCGCTGCCTGCCTTGGCTTGCACATGGTCGTCCAGGCGCAGATACAGCTCACCTTGCAAGTGCAGGTCGACCGCCTCGGGCAACTGCCGGGTGACAGCGCCGAGCTGTGGGATGTGTCGGCTCCAGTCATGGCCGTGTACACCGTCCCCCCGGCTGGTCAGCTGCACCAATCGGCCCTGTTGGTAGGTGAGGGAAACGGCTACGCCGTCGACCTTGGGCTGAACCCACACGCCGCTCTTGCCGGCCATCCATCGCGCCACGGCCTGGCGGTCTGCCAGCTTGTCGACGCCGGTATGCGGCACGGGGTGGGGGACCGGGCCGCGAGCACTGGCCAAGGGCGAGGGGCTGGTGCCAACCGAGAAGCACTGCTGCAGGTGGTTCAGGCGCTCGCGGCTCTGGTCGTACAGTTCGTCGGCCACCAGGGCTATGCCCTGACGATGGTAGTGCTCGTCCCATCGGGCAAGCGTGGCGCGCAGTTGCGCAACTTCGGCCTTGGCCTGTTGCGGGTTCCAGTGTGGGCATGAGGCAGCCCTGGCCAATGGGGTGTTCAGCGCAAATAGCAGGGCGAACAACAACAGGTACGGCATGGCCTGGCATCCTTGCATGGCGGGGAAGCGCTTAGCGTAGGCAGGTAGTGGGGCGGGCGGTGCGTGCAGTTGTCAGGTGATATTTCGCGGGTCCTCGTCTCCATTCCCGAAGCGGAGCAAGAAACGAGCGCGGCGCTCGATCTCTCGGGCGATGAAAATGCCGTGACAGGCACAAAAAAGCCCCTGCCGATCGCTCGGCAGGGGCTTTCGTCTGGCGCTGTAGGAGGCTTACAGGCCGGCAGCGTCACGCAGCGACTGGGCGCGGTCGGTGCGCTCCCAGGTGAAGGTGGTGAAGGTGTCGTCGCCGACAGTCTTCTGCTGCGGGGTGCGGCCGAAGTGGCCGTAGGCAGCGGTTTCCTGATACATCGGGTGCAGCAGGTCGAGCATGGTGGTGATGGCGTATGGACGCAGGTCGAAGCACTCACGCACCAGCTGGATGATCTTGTCGTCGGAGACCTTGCCGGTGCCGAAGGTGTTGATCGAGATGGAGGTCGGCTGGGCCACGCCGATGGCGTACGACACCTGGATCTCGCAACGCTCGGCCAGGCCGGCGGCGACGATGTTCTTGGCCACGTAGCGGCCGGCGTAGGCGGCGGAGCGGTCGACCTTGGACGGGTCCTTGCCGGAGAACGCACCACCACCGTGGCGGGCCATGCCGCCGTAGGAGTCGACGATGATCTTGCGGCCGGTCAGGCCACAGTCACCCACCGGGCCACCGATGATGAAGTTGCCGGTCGGGTTGATGTGGTACTGGGTGCCCTTGTGCAGCAGTTCCGCCGGCAGGGTGTGCTTGACGATCAGCTCCATCACGGCTTCTTGCAGGTCTTTCTGCGAAACCTCCGGGTTGTGCTGGGTCGACAGCACCACGGCGTCGATACCGACCACTTTGCCGTTCTCGTAGCGGCAGGTGACCTGCGACTTGGCATCCGGGCGCAGCCATGGCAGCAGGCCGGACTTGCGCGCCTCGGCCTGGCGTTCTACCAGACGGTGCGAGAAGCAGATCGGTGCAGGCATCAGGACTTCGGTTTCGTTGCTGGCGTAGCCGAACATCAGGCCCTGGTCACCGGCACCCTGGTCTTCCGGCTTGGAGCGGTCCACGCCCTGGGCGATGTCTACCGACTGTTTGCCGATGATGTTCATCACGGCGCAGGTGGCGCCGTCGAAGCCGACGTCGGAACTGTTGTAGCCGATGTCGATGATGACTTTGCGCACCAGGTCTTCCAGGTCGACCCAGGCCGACGTGGTGACTTCGCCGGCGATGATGGCGACACCGGTCTTGACCAGGGTTTCGCAGGCTACGCGGGCGTATTTGTCCTGGGCGATGATGGCATCAAGGACAGCGTCCGAAATCTGGTCGGCGATCTTGTCCGGATGCCCTTCGGACACGGACTCGGAGGTGAAAAGGGAGTATTCGCTCATCTCGAAGGTTCCTGAAATTTACCGATGGTGTATGTCGCCAGCCGTCCGCTGAAAATGGCGGACCTGGATCTGGAAACCGTTACGCAAGCCCACGTACAGGCTGTCCGCATGGGCCAGCCCGGCAGCGTTGGCCCAGCGCGCCAGGTCATCCTGTTCGAAGCCCAGCCAGAGGTCGCCGCAGGCTTCGCGCGCCCACCCCTGGTCATGGCTGCACAGTTCGGTGACCAGCAGGCTGCCGCCTGCCTTCACCCGTTTGGCCAGCTGGCGCAAGGCCAGGGCCGGGTCGCTGAAATGGTGCAGCACCATGTTCAGCACAACGCAGTCGGCGGCCACATCCGTTGCACCCAGTGCATCGGCCAACTGCAGGTTCACGTTGTCGAGCCCTTCGCGCTGGCACACCTGGCGCGCAAGCTCAAGCATGGTAGGGCTGTTGTCCAGGGCGGTGACCTGGGCGAAGCGCCGGGCCAGGTCGGGCAGGAAGCCACCGTCGCCGGGGCCGACTTCCAGCGCGCTGGCGGCCGGGTCGAAATGCAGTTTGTCGAGCAGCGCCAGCAGGCTGTCGCGGTACTGCGGAAGGCCGGCGATCAGGTCCTGCTGGGCACGGAACTTCTCTTCCACGCGCAGGAAGAAGTCCTGACTGGTGGCCGCCCGGCGCTGCTGTACATGGGCTATGCGCGCCTGCACATCGGGCGGCAGGGCCAGGTCGTCGACTTCTTCGAGTAGCGCCGCGTGCAGCCGCCCCCCCAGGCGCAGGCCATCGGGCAGGGCACGGCGGTAGAAGATGGCGTTGCCTTCGCGGCGGGTTGCCACGAGGTCGGCCTGAGCCAGCACCTTGAGATGATGGCTCATGCCCGACTGGCCGATGTCGAAGATCTGCGCCAGCTCCAGCACGCCGAACGAGTCGTTGGCCAGTGCGCGCAATACGTTCAGGCGCAACGCATCGCCACTGGCTTTGCACAGGGCGGCCAATGTTTCGCGTTGCTCGGGGATCGATTGCGCACGGAGGTTCATGGGGCGGCAGTCTAGACAGGCATCGATGCCCTAGCAAGGCCAATATCAAAAAGTTTTGATATTGGCGATGAGCTGCAAGCCGAAAGCCTCAAGTGACACGCTTTGGGGCGCCCCGAGTCGCGCTCAGCTTCTCCAGTTGCGGCTTAAAGCTGGCGCTTGGCGCTTAAATGTTTGCCCCAAGCGCCCCCAGTGGGCGAAAATGGCCGCCTTTTTCGTGACACCACCTATTCAAGCCCCCTAGGAGATCAGCGATGCCCAGCCGTCGTGAACGTGCCAACGCCATTCGTGCCCTCAGCATGGATGCCGTGCAAAAGGCCAACAGCGGCCACCCAGGTGCCCCCATGGGCATGGCGGATATCGCCGAAGTGCTTTGGCGCGACTACCTGAAGCACAACCCGAGCAACCCGAGCTTCGCCGACCGTGACCGCTTCGTGCTGTCCAACGGCCACGGTTCGATGCTGATCTACTCGCTGCTGCACCTGACCGGCTACGACGTCACCATCGATGACATCAAAGGCTTCCGCCAGCTGCACAGCCGCACCCCGGGCCACCCGGAGTACGGCTACACCCCAGGTGTCGAGACCACCACCGGCCCGCTCGGCCAGGGTATCGCCAACGCCGTGGGCTTCGCCCTGGCAGAAAAAGTGCTTGCAGCCCAGTTCAACCGTGATGGCCACACCATCGTCGACCACAACACCTACGTGTTCCTCGGCGACGGCTGCATGATGGAAGGCATCTCCCATGAAGTCGCCTCGCTGGCCGGCACCCTGGGCCTGAACAAGCTGATCGCCTTCTACGATGACAATGGCATCTCCATCGACGGCGAAGTGCACGGCTGGTTCACCGACAACACCCCGGCGCGCTTCGAAGCCTACAACTGGCAGGTGATCCGCAATGTCGACGGCCACGATGCCGAAGAAATCAAGATGGCCATCGAGACCGCCCGCAAGAGCGATCGCCCGACCCTGATCTGCTGCAAGACCACCATCGGTTTCGGTTCGCCGAACAAGCAGGGCAAGGAAGACTGCCACGGTGCCCCGCTGGGCAACGACGAAATCGCCCTGACCCGCCAGGCCCTGAACTGGAACCACGGCCCGTTCGAAATCCCGGCCGACATCTACGCCGAGTGGGATGCCAAGGCCGCCGGTGCCAAGGTTGAAGCCGAGTGGAACCAGCGCTTCGACGCCTACGCCAAGGCCTACCCGGAGCTGGCTGCCGAGTTCAAGCGCCGTGCCAGCGGCGAGCTGCCGGCCGACTTCAGCGAAAAGGCCCAGGCCTACATCAATGAAGTGGCTGCCAAAGGCGAAACCATCGCCAGCCGCAAGGCCAGCCAGAACGCCCTGAACGCCTTCGGCCCGCTGCTGCCCGAGTTCCTCGGCGGTTCGGCTGACCTGGCCGGCTCCAACCTGACCCTGTGGAAAGGTTGCAAGGGCGTCGAAGCCAATGACGCCAGCGGCAACTACGTGTTCTACGGCGTGCGCGAGTTCGGCATGACCGCCATCATGAACGGCGTTGCCCTGCACGGTGGCCTGGTGCCTTACGGCGCGACCTTCCTGATGTTCATGGAATACGCCCGCAACGCCGTGCGCATGTCGGCCCTGATGAAGCAGCGCGTGATCCACGTGTACACCCACGACTCCATCGGTCTGGGCGAAGACGGCCCGACGCACCAGCCGATCGAGCAGCTGACCAGCCTGCGCAGCACCCCGAACCTGGACACCTGGCGCCCGGCCGACGCGGTGGAGTCCGCCGTGTCCTGGAAAAACGCCCTGGAGCGCAAGGACGGCCCATCGGCGCTGATCTTCTCGCGCCAGAACCTGCAGCACCAGGACCGCAATGCCCAGCAGATCGCCGACATCAGCCGCGGTGGCTATGTGCTCAAGGACTGCGCCGGCGAGCCTGAACTGATTCTGATCGCCACCGGTTCCGAAGTGGGCCTGGCTGTTCAGGCCTTCGACAAGCTGACCGAGCAAGGCCGCAAGGTGCGCGTGGTTTCCATGCCGTGCACCAGCGTGTTCGATGCCCAGGACGCTGCCTACAAGCAGTCCGTGCTGCCGCTGGAAGTCGGTGCGCGCATCGCCATCGAAGCTGCCCACGCTGACTTCTGGTACAAGTACGTCGGCCTGGAAGGTCGTATCATCGGCATGACCACCTACGGTGAGTCGGCGCCGGCTTCGGCATTGTTCGAAGCGTTCGGCTTCACCCTGGAGAACATCCTCGGTACTGCCGAAGAGCTGCTGGAAGACTGATGTAACAAATGGAGGGCAGTGACGCCCTCCAGGTCGTGCAAGGGGAGGGCTTTGCCCTCCATCGCGACGCAAGGCCGCTCCCACAGAAACGGTGCTGTCCTCCGGATGGCGCGGTCCCTGTGGGAGCGGCCTTGCGTCGCGATGGGCCGCAACGCGGCCCCAAAGCCATCATGCGTTAGCGAGCCAACCAATGCCCCACCCGCGTCCCTACAAAGTTGCACTCAACGGTTATGGCCGTATCGGCCGCTGTGTCCTGCGCGCGCTGTTCGAGCGGGGGGCAAAGGCCGGTTTCGAGATCGTCGCGCTGAACGATCTGGCCGATCAGGCCAGCCTGGAATACCTGACACGCTTCGACTCCACCCACGGGCGTTTTCCCGGCGAGGTCAAGGTCGACGGCGACTGTCTGCACATCAATGGCGATTGCGTGAAGGTAATGCGCAGTGCCACCCCCGAAGGCATCGACTGGGCTGCGCTGGGCATCGACCTGGTGCTGGAGTGCTCCGGTGCCTATAACACCCGTGCCGATGGCCAGCGTTTCCTCGACGCCGGTGCGCCAAGGGTGCTGTTCTCGCAGCCCATGGCCAGCGAGGCCGACGTTGACGCCACGGTGGTCTACGGCATCAACCAGGCCTGCCTTACCGGCAGCGAGCGCCTGGTGTCCAACGCCTCTTGCACCACCAACTGCGGCGTGCCGCTGCTGCGTGTGCTGGACCAGGCGTTCGGCATCGAATATGTGCAGATCACCACCATCCACTCGGCGATGAACGACCAGCCGGTGATCGATGCCTATCACCACGAAGACCTGCGCCGCACGCGTTCGGCCTTCCAGTCGGTGATTCCCGTGTCCACTGGCCTGGCGCGTGGCATCGAGCGCCTGCTTCCGGAACTTGCCGGGCGAATCCAGGCCAAAGCGGTACGTGTACCGACCGTCAACGTCTCGTGCCTGGACATCACCCTGCAGACTGCCCGCGACACCAGTGCGGCCGAAGTCAACCGAGTGCTGCGCGAGGCTGCGCTGGAAGGTCCGCTTAAAGGCTTGCTGGCTTACACCGAGCTGCCGCACGCCAGCTGTGATTTCAACCATGACCCACATTCGGCGATCGTCGATGCCAGCCAGACGCGTGTTTCCGGCCCCCGCCTGGTAAACCTGCTGGCCTGGTTCGACAACGAATGGGGTTTTGCCAACCGTATGCTCGACGTTGCCGAACACTTTCTGCACGTCGTTCACCCAACCCGCAACAAACAGCCCTGAAGGACTGCATTCATGACCGTGTTGAAGATGACCGACCTCGACCTGCAAGGTAAGCGCGTACTGATCCGCGAAGACCTCAACGTGCCTGTGAAGGACGGTGTGGTAGCCAGCGATGCGCGTATCCTGGCAGCGCTGCCGACCATCAAGCTGGCCCTGGAGAAGGGCGCAGCGGTAATGGTCTGCTCGCACCTGGGCCGCCCGACCGAAGGCGAATTCTCTGCCGAGAACAGCCTCAAGCCGGTCGCCGATTACCTGAGCAAGGCCCTGGGCCGTGACGTGCCGCTGGTTGCCGACTATCTGGACGGTGTCGCGGTACAGGCCGGTGAACTGGTGCTGTTCGAGAACGTGCGCTTCAACAAGGGCGAGAAAAAGAACGCCGACGAGCTGGCGCAGAAGTACGCTGCCCTGTGTGACGTGTTCGTCATGGACGCCTTCGGCACCGCCCACCGCGCCGAGGGTTCCACTCACGGTGTAGCCAAGTTTGCCAAAGTCGCTGCTGCAGGCCCGCTGCTGGCTGCCGAACTGGACGCCCTGGGCAAGGCCCTGAAGGCCCCGGCCAAACCAATGGCGGCCATCGTTGCCGGCTCCAAGGTTTCCACCAAACTGGACGTGCTGAACAGCCTGAGCAGTGTTTGCGACCAGCTGATCGTCGGCGGCGGTATTGCCAACACCTTCCTGGCCGCTGCTGGCCACCCGGTGGGCAAGTCGCTGTACGAGCCTGACCTGGTAGACACCGCCAAGGCCATCGCTGCCAAGGTCAGCGTACCGCTGCCAGTCGACGTGGTCGTTGCCAAGGAGTTCGCCGAGACCGCCGAAGCCACCGTCAAGGCCATCGCCGACGTTGCTGCCGACGACATGATTCTGGACATCGGCCCGCAAACCGCGGCCAATTTCGCCGAGCTGCTGAAATCGTCGAAAACCATTCTGTGGAACGGCCCGGTGGGCGTGTTCGAATTCGATCAGTTCGGCAACGGCACCAAGGTACTGGCCAAGGCCATCGCCGACAGCGCCGCATTCTCCATCGCCGGTGGCGGTGACACCCTGGCCGCCATCGACAAATATGGCGTCAGCAAGGAAATCTCCTACATTTCTACCGGTGGTGGCGCCTTCCTCGAGTTCGTCGAGGGCAAGGTCCTGCCAGCTGTGGCAATCCTGGAAGAGCGGGCCAAGGCCTGATGACGTCGGCGCTTGGCAAAGGGAGTGGCCTGGTGGTCAAACAATTGCCTGTGATGATGCTGGCCGGCCTGCTGAGCGCTTGCGCGGGCAGCCCGGCCTCGGATGCCGACCCGGCGCAGTCGCACAAGGGCGGTTGCTATCAGTCCGACTGGCAGGCCGAGACTGTGCCGGTCATCGGCAAGCGCGTGGGCCCGGAAGGCCTGGAAAAGTACGACGAAGACCACCAGCGCAAGGCGCCGGGTTGCCCTTGAT
This sequence comes from Pseudomonas sp. BO3-4, assembly GCF_034044115.1. Taxonomy (NCBI): domain Bacteria; kingdom Pseudomonadati; phylum Pseudomonadota; class Gammaproteobacteria; order Pseudomonadales; family Pseudomonadaceae; genus Pseudomonas; species Pseudomonas sp. BO3-4. Next base: position 5,784,081 of record NZ_CP139018.1, on the reverse strand, counting down.
CGGGTAACAGGCAACCTGAACGTTGATTTGTGGTCTTGAAGAAGGGGCCGCTGTGCGGCCCTTCGCGGGCTCGTCCGCTCCCACAGAGACTGCACTGTACCTGTGGGAGCGGGCAAGCCCGCGAAGGGCTGCACTGCAGCCCCAAATCGAGGAAACTGAATGAAAGCGCTTTTGGCCGTGACGGCCCTGGCGACACTGGCAGGATGCTCACTGCTGCAGCCGACGCAACCGGCCCCGGCAGACAACTGGACCCGTTGGGTCTGCGACACCCAGGCTGAGGTGCTTTGGCGCTTCGCCGATGCGCAACGTGACCAGGTTGACGTGCGCCTTGGCGGCGGCGACCAGGTGTACCGGCTCAAGGCTGAACCGGGTGCCTCGGGTGCGCTGTACAGCGATGGCATGCTGGCCTTCCACACCAAGGGCGAAGAAGGCCTGGTGTACTGGGTGGCAACCAACGATCTGATTGGGCGGGGCTGCAAGGCACCGTGACTGGCCGGGCCGCGAGGGTGGCCCACACTACTTGAACAGCAACCGCCCCTGCGGCAGGCTTGCACGAAACAAACGACGCTTGTCGGGAGAGAGATACACAATGGCACTCATTAGCATGCGCCAGATGCTGGACCACGCCGCCGAGTTCGGCTACGGCGTACCAGCTTTCAACGTCAACAACCTCGAGCAGATGCGCGCCATCATGGAAGCGGCCGACAAGACCGACTCCCCGGTGATCGTTCAGGCTTCGGCCGGTGCCCGCAAATACGCGGGTGCGCCATTCCTGCGCCACCTGATCCTGGCTGCCATCGAAGAGTTCCCGCACATCCCGGTGTGCATGCACCAGGACCACGGTACCAGCCCTGACGTCTGCCAGCGCTCGATCCAGCTGGGCTTCAGCTCGGTCATGATGGACGGTTCGCTGGGTGAAGACGGCAAGACCCCGACCGACTACGAGTACAACGTCCGCGTTACCCAGCAGACCGTTGCCATGGCTCACGCCTGCGGCGTTTCGGTTGAAGGCGAGCTGGGCTGCCTGGGTTCGCTGGAAACCGGCATGGCCGGTGAAGAAGACGGGATCGGCGCCGAAGGCGTGCTGGATCACAGCCAGATGCTGACCGACCCGGAAGAAGCCGCCGACTTCGTCAAGAAGACCCAGGTCGACGCCCTGGCGATCGCCATCGGTACCAGCCACGGTGCCTACAAGTTCACCAAGCCACCAACCGGTGACGTGCTGGCCATCGATCGCATCAAGGAAATCCACAAGCGCATCCCCAACACCCACCTGGTGATGCACGGTTCGTCCTCGGTACCGCAAGAGTGGCTGGCGATCATCAACCAGTACGGCGGCGACATCAAAGAAACCTACGGTGTACCGGTCGAAGAAATCGTTGAGGGCATCAAGCACGGCGTGCGCAAGGTCAACATCGATACCGACCTGCGTCTGGCCTCTACCGGTGCCATGCGCCGTCTGATGGCGCAGAACCCGAGCGAGTTCGACCCACGCAAGTTCTTCGGTGAAACCATCAAGGCCATGCGCGACGTGTGCATCGCACGTTATGAAGCCTTCGGCACCGCGGGCAATGCTTCGAAGATCAAGCCGATCTCTTTGGACGGTATGTACCAGCGCTACCTGAAAGGTGAGCTGGCCGCCAAGGTCAACTGATCGACAGGTAACCCTGAAAAACCCGCAGCGATGCGGGTTTTTTTATGGGCGATGGAAACCTGTACATAATTCCGGCAGACCGACCGTTAGTCGGCTACCGTACAGTTTGACCATTGATAGCGTTCTGATTGCATTGCGTGTTGCAGCCTCAGGTCTAGAGTACTAATGGATCCAACCGTATTTTGAAGTCGGTCACATAACAGAGAAGCAGCATGGATGGCGCTCACCCTCAACAGCAGCAGCCACTGGATGGCAGCTCAGTTCTTCTGGTGGTAGACGACTACCCCGAGAACCTCATCAGCATGCGGGCCTTGCTAGCCCGGCAGGATTGGCAAGTATTGACGGCAAGCTCTGGGATAGAAGCCTTGAGCGCGTTGCTTGAGTACGAAGTCGACCTGGTGTTGATGGATGTACAGATGCCGGAAATGGACGGCTTTGAAGTCGCCCGGCTGATGCGCGGCAATCAGCGTACCCGACTGACCCCGATCATTTTCCTCACCGCCAACGAACAGTCCGACGCGGCCGTGCTCAAAGGCTACGCCAGCGGCGCCGTGGACTACATGTTCAAACCGTTCGACCCGCAAATACTCAAGCCCAAGGTCCAGGCGCTGCTCGATCAGCAGCGCAACCGGCGCATGCTGCAGCAGCTCAGTCGCGAACTGGAGGCGGCCAGGGCATTCAATGCGTCCATCCTGGAGAATGCCGCCGAAGGCATTCTGGTGGTTGATGCCCATGGCATCATCAGTTTTGCCAATCCGGCCATTTCCCGTTTGCTGGCGGCACCGGTGCAACAACTGCAGGGCACCCCATTGCTCGACGTTGTGCAACTGACCAGTACCAGCCTGTGGCGCGAGTCGGACTTCTACAAGGCCTACCAGGGGCGGCAGATCTTCCGCGTACATGATGCCCAACTGCGGACCCAAGGGGGGGAGCTTGTGCCGGTGGCGCTGTCCTGTGCGCCGTTGCCGGCCGACCAACAGGCCATGGTGGTGACCGTGCTGGACATGTCGGTGGTGCGTAACTTGCACCAGCAGCTGGAATACCAGGCCATTACCGACCCGCTCACCGGCCTGCTCAACCGCCGTGGTTTTTACCAGGCTGCTGAAGGTGCTCTGTTGCGCAACGAGCGCTCGGACAAGGCGCAGGCGCTGATGTACATGGACCTGGATGGCTTCAAGCGCATCAACGACTCGCTCGGCCACGACGCGGGCGACCGGGTGTTGCGCTGGGTGGCCGAGCAGCTCAAGGACTGCCTGGGCAGTGAGGCCTTGCTGGCGCGTATGGGCGGGGATGAGTTCACTGCACTGTTTGACAGCTTGCCCTACCCGGAGCAGGCCGGGCGTTTTGCCGAACGGTTGCTCGAACGTGTTTCCATCAGCCATGAGGTAGACGGGCTCGATGTGTGCCTTGGGGTCAGCATCGGCATTGCCACCTACCCGGACTGCGGCGCCAATGTTGAAGGCCTGCTGCGTTCGGCCGATGCAGCGATGTACGCAGCCAAGCAAGCGGGGCGTCAGCAATACCGCTTCTACGACCAGGAACTCAACGGACGGGCGCGCTCGCGATTGATGCTCGAGGACAGCGTGCGCATGGCCATCGAGCAGCAGGACTTTACCTTGGTGTACCAGCCACAGGTCGCCTTCCACGATGGCCGCCTGCGTGGTTTCGAGGCCTTGCTGCGCTGGCAGCACCCCAGCGTTGGCGATGTGCCGCCGGGGCTGTTCATCCCGTTGCTGGAAGAAGCGCGTCTGATCAACCGCCTGGCCAGCTGGATCTACCGCCAGGGGGCCGCCCAGCGGCAGGCCTGGTACGACAGGTTTCCGCCGGACCTTGTGCTCGGCATCAGCCTGAGCCGCGCGCAGTTCGTCATGCCTGGCCTGGTCGAAGAACTGCAACGGGTCATCCAGCTTTACCAGCTTGTCCCGACGCAGTTGGAGGTGGAAGTGGCGGAAACGTCGCTGATGTATAACATCGACGCGGCCGTCAAACAGATACACCGCTTGCGTGACCTGGGTGTGAGGGTGGCCCTGGATGACTTTGGTGCGGGTGACTGTTCGTTGCGCATGCTGCGCGACCTGCCTATCGACACCCTCAAGCTCGACCGTCATCTGGTGGCACGTCTGCCCGATTCGGCGGTAGATGCTGCGTTGGTTCGCAGCGTGATCGGCTTGTGCGCCGACTACCGTATCACGGTGATCGCCGAGGGGGTGGAGACCCCGGCGCAGGCAGCCTGGCTCAAGGCCAATGGTTGCGAATACGTTCAGGGTTTCCTGGTGGCTTATCCGATGACCGCTGCTGACGCTAGCGGCTTCCCGGCAATTTTCTCCTGGCCAGGGCCGTGATTGGCTAGAATCGGCATTCGTTACGCCGAATACAGCGCCATGACCGTACTACGTTACTTGCAAGCCTACCCCCCGCACCTGCAGGCGCAGGTGCGGCAGATGATCGACAGCGACCGCCTGGGTGAATACCTGCAGCGCCGTTACCCTGACCGCCATGACGTGCAAAACGACAAGGCGCTGTATGGCTATGCCCAGGATCTGCGCCAACAGTACCTGCGAAGTGCGCCAAACCTGGACAAGGTATTGTTCGACAGCCGCCTCGATCTGACGCATCGGGCCCTGGGTTTGAACACGGCGGTGTCGCGGGTGCAGGGTGGCAAGCTCAAGGCGAAGAAGGAAATCCGCATTGCCTCGCTGTTCAAGGAGGCCGCGCCACAGTTCTTGCGCATGATTGTTGTGCACGAGTTGGCGCACCTGCGCGAGCGAGATCACAACAAAGCGTTCTACCAGCTCTGCCAGCACATGGAGCCGGACTATCACCAACTGGAATTCGACCTGCGCGTCTACCTGACCTACCGGGAGCTGCCGGGCAACCTCTAAGGAACATGCAGCATGGAAGTGAGCAAGACCAAGAGCAGCTTCTACCGCCGCCTGTACGTGGCCTGGCTGATCGATAGCCAGACCGCGACCAGCGTGCCCGCCCTGATGGAGGCCACCGGCATGCCCCGTCGCACAGCTCAGGACACTATCGCCGCGCTGGCCGACCTGGACATCGTCTGCGAGTTCGAGCAGCAGGAAGGCGCACGCAACCACGCCGGGCATTATCGCATTCATGACTGGGGGGCGATCGACAAGCAGTGGATCATCCGTCACTTGCGGCAGATCCGCGAAGTGCTGGGTTACCCCTGATGTGCAAAGCCCGCACAGGGTGGGCTCATCCCTTGCGCATTCCAATGGACGCGATGCCGTTCTCCAAAGACTCCTCGCCCACCACCGCAAACCCATGGCGGGCATAAAACGCCTGTAAATGCGCCGGAGCCGACAGATAAACCGGCACCCCCGGCCAACAATGCTCCGCCGCTTCCAGCCCCTTGAGCAGCAAGCTTTCGTCGAGCTGCAAACCTCGCGCCTGCGGTGATGTCACCACTCGTCCGATCACCACATCCCCACCTTGTGACTGCGGATCCAGCAGGCGCAGGTAGGCCACCAGCTTGTCTTCCTGCCAGGCCATGAGGTGCAGGGTATCGCCAGTCAGGTCCTGACCATCGACTTCCTGGTAGGCGTGGCGCTGCTCCACCACGAGTACTTCAGTGCGTAGCTGCAAAATGGCATAGAGCTGCTCCTTGCCGAGGTCGGTGTGGTGCTTGCAGAGCCAGTCGATTGACATGGGCACGAACTCCTTGGATGAGGCTCGATCATCGCATGCTGCACGTGCTTCGGCCAAAATAGAGGCTAAATGACACTATTGGCCGCTGCCCTCGGCAAGCGCTTTGTGTAATCTCACTGGCAGTGTTGCCCTCCATTGCGAAAGGACGTGAGCATGCGGCCACTGCTTTGTGTTCTGGGTTTACTGGCAACGATGCTGGCAACACCTTCCCCGGGTCACGCCAAGCTACGCCTGGTGGCCGACAATTGGCCACCGTTCACCGATGCCAAGATGCCGGGCGGCGGCCTTGCGACCAGCATCGTTACCACGGCACTGGCGCGTGCCGGCTACGCCAGCGACTATGAAGAGGTGCCGTGGGCGCGTGCGTTGCTGGGGGTAGGTGAAGGGCGCTACGACGTGCTGATCAATGCCTGGTACAACGACTCGCGCGCCAGTATCGGGCAGTTTTCCAACGCCTACCTGAGTAATCGTATTCGCCTGCTGCAGCGTAAGGGCGAGGCGTTTAGCTACAAGCGTCTGTCTGACCTTTATGCCTATAGCATTGCCGTAGTGCGTGATTACGCCTATTCACCGGAATTCGACGGGGATCCCCGTCTGCACAAAGTGCCGGTGCGCAACTTTTCTTCTGCGGTACGCATGTTGGCGGCAGGGCGGGTAAGCCTGGCGGTGGAAGACGAGTACGTGGCCCGCTACAACCTGCAGCGTGAGCCGCAGGATGTGCGTGATGGGGTGATGCTGGTGGATCCGCCGCTGGGGGAGAACACCCTGCATATTCTGGTCAGCCTGAAGCACCCGGAGCATGATCGGATCGTCGAGCGCTTCGAGCAGGCGATAGCGGCGATGAAGGCCGATGGCAGCTATGCCCGGCTGCTGCGTCAGTATGGCTTTTGAGCACAGGCACTAAAACGATCAGGCCGGGGCATTCTCCTTGATCAGGTGTGCCGCCAGGGTCCGCAGTGGCCCCAGCTGGCGGCATATCAACGCCAGTTGCGTCTGCACCAGCCGCTGATGCTCATCCAGATCTTCCGGCATCTGCTCCAGGGCATTGGCCAGCGCCTCTTCGGCATCACTGTGAATCGCCACCGGCAGCCGTGCGGCCAGGCCGTTGGCAATCTCATCCAGGCTGCTGGCCAGGCTTTGCCCGGCGCCTTCGATCAACTGCTCCTGCACCTCTGCTGGCAACGCCGTGTCGCGGTGCGCGCCTAACCCCGAGAGGTAGCTGAGCAACGTGTGCGACAGCACCAGGAAGCGAAAGCCAACGTCGGCCTCCTTACGGAAATGCCCCGGCTCCATCAGCATGTTGGCCAAGGTGGTGGACAGCGCCGCGTCAGCGTTGTGGGCATTGCGCCGGGCCAGGCGGTAGGCCAGGTCGTCGCGCTTGCCGTGGGCGTACTGCTGCATGATCTGGCGCAGGTACACGCTGGCGCAGGCCAGGGTATTGGCCAGCGCCTTGTTCAGCCGTCGGCCCTGCCAGTCGGGCAGGAACAGGAACACCGCTAGGATGGCAATCAGGCTGCCCACCAGGGTATCGAACAGGCGTGGCAGGAACAGGCCGTAGCCATCGCCGATCTGGTTGAAGCAGAACAGCACCATCAGGGTGATCGCGGCAGTGGCCAGGGTGTAGCGGGTGGTGCGGTTGACGAAGAACACCACCCCGGCAACCACGGCGAACAACGACTGGATGACCGGGTTGGGGAACAGGTCGAACAAGGCCCAGCCCACGGTCAGGCCAACGGCAGTGCCGAAGATTCGCTGCACCAGCTTGCGCCGCGTGGCCCCGTAGTTGGGCTGGCACACGAACAGCGTGGTGAGGATGATCCAGTAGCCCTGGGTCGGGTGAATCAGGTGCACCATGCCATAGCCGATCGACAACGCCAGCGGCAGGCGCAAGGCATGGCGGAACAACAGCGAGGTCGGTGTGAGCTGGGTGCGCAGGCGCGTCCACACGTCCTTCAGCGAGCGCGGCGAGCGGTCGAGCAGGCTGCTGTCGCTGGCGTCGGCCAGGCTGTCCGGGTTGCTGGCGGCACTGAGCAGGCGGTCCAGTGTTGCCAGGTTGGCGGCGAGTGCCCGCAGCGAGCGCAACAGGCCGCGCCAGGCCGGGTTGCTCTGGATGCGCAGGTGCTCCAGCGAGGCGTTGAGGTCTTCGAGGGCTTCTGGATAACCGCTGGCCAGCACGAACGGTTGGCGCAGGCGGATCGAGCGGGCCAGTTCCTGGCAGGATGAACCCTGCTTACGCAACAGGCGCTGGCAGCGGAACATGACGTCGCTGTGGAAAAACGCCTCGGTCAGTGCGTTGTAGGGGTAGTGCGAGGCACTGACACGCTCGTGGATGTCCTGGGCCAGGAAGTACAGCTTGAGGTAGCGGCTTACCTTCGAGTTTGGTTGGCTGTTGCCCACCCGGTGCAGGATGATCTCCTTGGCTGCGTTCAGCGCGGCCACCACCTTGCCGTTCTGCTGGGCCAGTTCCAGGCGCCGTGCCTCGACGTCGAGCGTGCGGACCGGTTCAAACAGGCTGGCCTTGAGCTTCAGGTAGCTGCCCAGCTCGAAGAACAGTCTGGCCAGGCTCTGCTGTACCGGCTGGTTGGAAAACAGCGCCTGCCACAGCACCGACAACAGCCCGTACCAGGCCGCACCTGCCACCAGCAGCAGCGGTTCGTGCCAGAAATCGGTGACCTGGCCACCGCGCTGGTCCACGCCGATCATGGTGTAGACCGCAGTGATCAAGGTGGCCGAAGCGATGGCGCCGTAGCGCTCGCCCAGCGCCCCGAGCATGGTCAGGCCAAAGGCCGCCAGGGCCAGGGCAATGACGAAGATCCAGGGGTAGGGGAACAGCAACTCGACTGCCAGTGCAGCGATGGCGAAGCACACCAGGGTAACGGCCAGGGCGCTGAGGCGGCCCTGCCAGCTGTCGTCGGTTTCGGCCAGGGCGCTGGCGATGATGCCGAGGAACAGCGGAATCAGCAGGGCCATCTCGTTCTGGTACCAGCACAGGGCCAGGCTGCCGGTAAGGGCAATGGTGACCCGGATGCTGTAGCTGAACTTGTCTTGGCCCCACAGGCGACGCAGTGACTGACGGAACGAGCTCGATGACATGATGGCCTGCCAGGCGGTGATCAGAAGAATACCTTTCAGGGCCGGTTATTGGGGCCGCTGCGCGCCCCTTCGCGGGCACGCCCGCTCCCACACGTACGACACAGGCCCCTGTGGGAGCGGGCGCGCCCGCGAAGGGGCGCGCAGCGGCCCCAATAACGGCGCCAAGCACGGGCCAGCAAGAAGCGTTCCGTGCTGCTGAAAGGATTCTACTCTACACGAACTGCGCGGCGGCGTTCGCCGATGCCCAAGCCCACTGGAAGTTGAAACCACCCAAGTGGCCGGTGACATCCAGCACTTCACCGATGAAGTACAAACCGGGGCTTTTCAGCGATTCCATGGTCTTGGACGACACCTCGCGGGTATCCACGCCGCCCAGGGTCACTTCGGCGGTGCGGTAGCCTTCGGTGCCGGCTGGCACCACTTGCCAGTTCGCCAGCTTTTCGGCGATGTGCGCCAGTTCCGCCGGTGTGTACTGCTTCATCGGCTTCGATTCGAACCACTGCTCGGCCAGCAAGTTAGCCAGCTTGCGGGTGAACACCTCGCCCAGCACGGTCTTCAGTTCGGCATTGGCGCGCTCGGCCTGCATCTGTTGCAGCCAGGTCAGCGCATCCCGGTCGGGCAGCAGGTTGATCTCGACCGTGTCACCGGCTTCCCAGAACGACGAGATCTGCAAGATCGCCGGGCCGCTCAGGCCGCGGTGCGTGAACAGCAGGTTTTCGCGGAAGCTGGTGCCATTGCAGCTGGCGGTGCAGTCCAGTGAGGTGCCGGACAATTCGGTGCACATCGCCTTGAGTTGGGGCTCGGTGATGGTGAATGGCACCAGCCCGGCGCGGGTTGGCAGCAGGGTGTGGCCGAACTGGCGGGCCACCTGGTAGCCGAAACCGGTGGCGCCCAGGGTCGGGATCGACAGGCCGCCAGTGGCGATGACCAGCGACTGGCAGGCGAACTGGCCGCCGCTGGTCTGCAGCAGGTAGCCGCTTTCGGTCTTCTCGATCTGTTCGATGCTGGTGTGCATGCGGATCTCGGCACCGGCCTCGTCGCACTCGGCCAGCAGCATGTCGAGGATGTCGCTGGCCTTGTTGTCACAGAACAGCTGGCCGAGCTTCTTCTCGTGGTACGCCACGCCGTGCTTGCACACCAGCTCGATGAAGTCCCACTGGGTGTAGCGGGCCAGGGCCGACTTGCAGAAGTGCGCGTTGTGCGAAAGGAAGTTGGCCGGCTCGGTGTACAGGTTGGTGAAGTTGCAGCGCCCGCCGCCGGACATGAGGATTTTCTTGCCTGGCTTGTTGGCGTGGTCGAGCAGCAGCACCCGGCGGCCGCGACGGGCACTGAGCTGGGCGCACATCAGGCCGGCGGCGCCGGCGCCAAGGATGATCACGTCGGTGGAGTGCACGGTATGAACCTTCAGATTGAAATGCTGAACCCTGTGGGAGTGGGATCACCCGCGAATGCGACGATGCATTTACTGCCGCGTTCGCGGGTAAACCCGCTCCTACAGGGGGCTTTGCCTGGCTTTAGAGAATGCGGACTTTCAGGGCGCGACCCTTGATCTTGCCGCTGTTCAGTCGCTGCATGGCTTGCTTGGCCAACGCCCGCTCCACGGCCACAAACGCCTGGAAGTCGAAGATGGCGATCTTGCCCACTTGCTTGCCCGGGATGCCGGCATCACCGGTCAGGGCCCCCAGGATGTCGCCAGGGCGCAGCTTGTCCTTGCGGCCAGCGGCAATGCACAGTGTGGTCATCACCGGCAGCAGGGGCTCGCCGCCCTTGTTTTTCAGGCTGTCCAGCTGGTCCCAGCGCAGCGGGCTCTTCTGCAGCGCTTCGATGGCCTGGGCGCGGTGGCCTTCGGCCGGTGCCACCAGGCTGACCGCAACGCCTTTCTCGCCGGCGCGGCCGGTACGGCCCACGCGGTGCACGTGGATTTCGGCATCACGCGCCAGCTCCACGTTGATGACCATGTCCAGGCCATCGATGTCCAGGCCGCGCGCGGCCACGTCGGTAGCCACCAGCACCGAGCTGCTGCGGTTGGCGAACATGGTCAGCACCTGGTCACGGTCGCGCTGCTCCAGGTCGCCGTGCAGGGCCTGGGCGACGATGCCCTTGGCGGTCAGGTGGGCAACCACGTCTTCGCATTGCTGCTTGGTGAAGCAGAACGCTACGCACGACTGCGGGCGGTAGTGGCCGAGCACGCGGGTGACGGCTTCCAGGCGTTGCTGCGGGTCAATCTCGATGAAACGCTGCTCGATCTGGTTGTCGGTGTGCAGGCTTTCGACCTTGACCTGCTGCGGGTTGCGCATGAAGTCGGCGGCCAGTTGCTTGATGCCGGCCGGGTAGGTGGCCGAGAACAGCAGGGTCTGGCGGCGCGAAGGGGTCTTGCCGATGATGCTGGCGATGGCGTCGAAGAAGCCCATGTCGAGCATGCGGTCGGCTTCGTCCAGCACCAGGGTGTTCAACCCGTCCAGGACTAGGGTGCCTTTGTCCAGGTGCTGCTGGATGCGCCCTGGGGTGCCGACGATGATGTGCGCGCCGTGCTCCAGCGAAGCGATCTGTGGGCCCAGCGAAACGCCGCCGCACAGGGTCAGGATCTTGATGTTGTCCTCGGCACGGGCCAGGCGGCGCAGCTCCTTGGCCACCTGGTCGGCGAGTTCGCGGGTAGGGCAGAGCACCAACGCCTGGCAGCCGAAATAGCGCGGGTTGATCGGGTTGAGCAGGCCGATGCCGAAGGCGGCAGTCTTGCCGCTACCGGTCTTGGCCTGGGCGATCAGGTCCTGGCCTTTGAGGATGACAGGCAGGCTCTGGGCCTGGATCGGCGTCATCGAGGCATAGCCAAGGGCTTCCAGGTTGGCCAGCATGGCAGTGGACAGCGGCAAGGTGGCAAAGGCGGTGGATTCGGTGGTCACGAGGCGGGCCTGCGGTGCGAAGCGAAAAATGCCGCATAGTCTACCAGCCTCGTGGCCATTCGCCCTACGACTCCATGTGTTGTTCCGGACGACGGGCACGCCTTCCGTCCGTCGGCGCCAGCTGCAGGAAGATCGCCGCTGCCAGCATGGCCATTACGCCGATGGTGACGAAGGTCAGCTGGAACGCGCCCAGGGTGGTTTCCACGCCCTCGGCGCTGCCTGCCGCAGTAAAGCCGCCCAACAGTGCGCCGGCGCAGGCCACACCCAGGCTCAGCGACAGTTGCGCGACCACCGACAGCAGGCTGTTACCGCTGCTGGCGCTGGCGTCGTCGAGATCGATGAGCGTCACTGTGTTCATCGCAGTGAACTGCATGGAGTTCACTGCGCCCAGAAGGCCAAGTTGCACCAACAGCAGCCAATAGGGGGTCTGCTCGTCCACCAGGCCCAGGCTTGCCAGCAGGATGCCCAGCAGCAAGGTATTACCGGTGAGGATGATGCGATAGCCGAACCGTTCGATCAGCGGTCGGGCAATGGATTTGGCCAGCATGGCCGCCGCCGCCAGCGGGATCATGCTCATGCCTGCCTGGGCGGGTGAGTAGCCCAGCGCAACCTGCAGCAGCAACGGCACCAGGAACGGCAGCGCGCCGCTGCCCAGGCGGGCGAACAGGTTGCCGAGGATGCCGATGGCGAAGGTGCGCACGCGGAACAGGCTTGGCGAGAACAGCGGCTCCGGGTCGCGCCCGGCGCGCAGCCAGTACGCGGCCAGGCAGGCCATGCCAGCGAACAGCAGCAACATTACCCGCAAGTGTGGCAGGTGCAGCTCGCCCAGGCCTTCCATGGCAATGGTGATCAGTACCATCGCTGCGCCGAACAGCAGGAAACCAGGGCCGTCGAAGGTGGTGCGCTCGGCGCCGCGCAAGTCCGGGATGAACTTCCACACGGCAATGCAGCCAAGCAGGCCGACAGGCAGGTTGAGCAGGAAGATCCAGTGCCAGCTGAGGATTTCCACCAGCCAGCCACCGACCGTTGGCCCCAGCAATGGCCCGAGCAGGCCGGGGATGGTGATGAAACTCATGATCCGCACCAGCTCGCTGCGTGGGTAGGCGCGCAGCACCACCAGCCGCCCGACCGGCAGCATCAGCGCACCGCCCAGGCCTTGCACTACGCGGGCGAAGATCAGGAAGCCAAGGCTGTTGGCTGCGGCGCACAGCAGCGAGCCAAAGCTGAACAGCAAGATAGCGCTGAAGAAGATGCGCTTGGTGCCGAAACGGTCGGCGATCCAGCCTGAGGCAGGGATCAGCAGGGCCACGGTGAGCATGTAGGCAATGATCACACCCTGCATGCGCAAGGGGTCTTCGGCCAACGAGCGGGCCATGGCCGGCAGCGCCGTGTTGAGGATGGTGCCGTCCAGGGACTGCATGAAGAAGGCGATGGCCACCACCCAAGGGATCCAGCGGGCGGTGACGGGGTCCAGCGGGGTGCGTTCGGGCATGACGTCCTCGTTTGTCAGTGCCGGCCCTTTCGCGGCTAAAGCCGCTCCTACAGCGGTTACGCGTTCCTTGTAGGAGCGGCTTTAGCCGCGAAAGGGCCGGCAAGTCCAGTCACAATGTCAGGGTCAGGCCTTTGACCAGTGCCCCGGGCAAATGACTCGACCCGGTACTGCGCTGTCCATAAGTATTGGTCGACAGAATCATCTCGCGCTCCTGGGTCAGGTCCTCCAGCTGGCTGCCCAGCAAGCTGTACAAGCTGTCATCGAAGCGCATGGTACTCACCGGCCCCTGGATCTGCCCGTCTTCTACCCAGAAAGTGGCGAAGCGGGTCAGCCCGGTCATGCGCGCCGCTGGCAGGTCTGAGTAGTTCAGGTACCACAGGTTGCTGATGTACAGCCCGGTGCCTAGACGCTCAAGGATCTGCGCACTGGCCAGATTGCCCGGCGCCAGGCTGAGCGCACAGGGCGACTCGTAGCCGTCGGCGCCATTGGCCTGCAGCTCGAACTCGGCCGCACTGCGCGCACTGATCAACCGCTGCCGGGCCTCGCCTTGCTGGATCAGCGGCACATCCAGGCGCGGCGCACCTTCATCGGAAAACGCCGGGCTAAGCGAGCCGCTGACCTGCTCGGTAAAACTGACCAGCGGGCTGAGCCGTGCATCGCCGTTGTACAGGCGCTGCAGAGCGCTGTTGCCAGTGGCCAGGGCCTGCGCGGAAAAGCCGCCCCAGCACAACATGCCGGCGACTTCGTCCATGGCCGCAGGTGCAAGGTAGGCGCGGTAGGTGCCGGGCTTGAGGGTAACTGCCGGGCGGCCGAGGAAACCCAACTGCTCTCGTGCTTGGCGCAGGCGTGCGGCGAAGTCGTCGGCACTCCAGGCCTGGCCGGCATAGTTGGCCTTCACTGCCTGGCCATTATCGTGGAATAGGCTCCAGTCGACGTTGAAACTGTTGGCCTGGTGCCAGCCGAAGGCGCCGAACGAGCTGGCGAAGCCGCGGCAGACCGGGCCGGCGGCGTAGATACCGACCAGGTCCAGGTCACCTGCTTCACGCTCAAGCAGGGCCAGTACTTCGTTCAGTGCGGGCAGGGGGTGTTCCTGCAGGCTATGGCTGTGCCAGGCGTTTTCGTCCAGGCGCAGGTAAGGGTCGAGTGCCAGCAGCGGCAAGGTCTGGCGCAGCTGCTCGAGCGCAACGTTCAGGCGCTGGCGATCCAGTTGCAGGTCGCCACTCAAGGTTACCTGCTGCTCCGCCTGGCGCCCATCGCGCACCAGCCGCAGTTGCGCGCTGGCCTGGCTGACTTCGCCGGCCTGTCGCACCTTGGCATGGTTGAAACGCACGAACTGCGATTGCTCGGCACTGTAACCGAGGGTGAACTGCTCGCCCGCCTGAAGGGCGGTGCGCACCTCCCCGACCAGGGTTTCGAAAGCCTGTTTCATCACGCGTCTCCTCCGAATACATCGATCTGGCGGAACACACAGGCCGGCGAGGCGTGGCCGACCCGCACCACCTGATTGGGTTCGCCCTTGCCACAGTTGGGCGTGCCCAGCACCTGGAAGGTACTGTGGTCGCCAACCGCCGACAGGTTGCGCCAGAACTGCGCGGAGATGCCGCGGTAGTTGGGGTTCTTGACGATGCCCTTGAGCTCGCCATTTTCAATCAACTGGCCCCATTCGCAGCCGAACTGGAACTTGTTGCGTGCATCGTCGATGGACCAGGAACGGTTGGTACGCATCAGAATGCCGTGCTCGATGCCTCCGATCAGTTGCTCAAAAGACTGGTCGCCCGGCTCGATGTTGAGGTTGGCCATGCGGTCGATCGGCGCGCGGTTCCAGCCGCAGGCACGGCTGTTGGCCACGCCGTCCAGGCCAGAGCGGAACTGCGACAGCGCGCCACCCAGCGGGCGCAGCAGCAGGCCGTCGCGTATCAGGAACGCTTTGCTGGCCGGGGTGCCGTCGTCGTCATGACTGTAGCTGGCCAGCTCTTCGCCAATGGTCGGGTCGAAGGTCACGTTCAGCAGGCTGGAGCCGTACTGCAGGTGGCCGAAGTCGCTGGCTTTGACGAAGCTGGTGCCGGCGTAGTTGCGCTCGTCGCCGAGAATGCGGTCCATCTCCAGCGGGTGGCCGATGGATTCGTGAATCTGCAGCATCATCTGGTCCGGCATCAACAGCAGGTCACGCGGGCCACTGGGGGTGTTCGGTGCCAGCAGCAGTTGCAGTGCTTCGTCGGCCACCCGACTGGCCGCGCCGACCAGGCCGCAGCGCTCGATGATCTCGAAACCACCCTGTTGGCCGAAGTTGTCGCGGCCCAGGCTGCGGCTTTGGCTGTCCTGGCCGTCGCTGGCGGTCACCCCCAGGCCCGGGAACAGGAAGCGCTGGGCATGGCGCAGTTCGGCGCCGGCCGAGTTCAGGTAGGTTTGCTCGACCAGGCTCAGCCCCAGGCTGGCCTGCCAGTCCACCAAACGGCTGTCCTTGGGCACGCTGGCCGATTCGGCGGCGAGCAGGCCAAGGCAGTCGGCGAGGCTGGGCACGGGTTGGTCGAAGTTGGGCGAAACATGGTCGTGGCGTGCGCTGGTCACGGCGTGTTCGCGCAGGTCCAGCAGGCTGTGCCGGGCGATCTGCCGCGCCAGCGCCTCGGCTTGCTCAAGGGCGCGCTGCAGGCCCGCCTGGGACAGGTCGGCGGTGGCAGCGTAGGCCTCCACGCCATTGACCCGCACGGTGAGCATGGCGCCCTCATCCTGGCTGAAGAAGGGTGGTTCGGCGACGTTGCGGCGAACCGAAAGCGCCTGGTGAGACTGTTTCACATGGCGCAGGGAAAACAACTCGGCCGTACTGCGCAGCGCAGCAAAGCGCTGGCGCAGCAGGGCGCTGGAATCGAACATGCGGATGCCTCCGTGTACACGGTGGCTCCCCCTAGAACCACCCGTCTTGCATGCCGAGGCAGGTATCGTCGTGTGCCTCGAGCAATGCCAGCTCATTATGGCAGCCCGGTACTTCCCAGGTCAGGAAATAACGCGCAGCTTGCAGCTTGCCGAGGTAGAAGTCGCGATCAGCAGCGGTTCCCTTGAGCAGACCAAGTTCGGCGTGAACCGCCTGCTCCAACCAGCGCCAGCCGATCACGCAGTGGCCGAAGGCCTTGAGGTACAAGGCAGAGTTGGCCAAGGCACCAGCGACTTTGCCTTGGGCGAGGTCACCGAGCAGGACCAGGGTGACCCCCTGCAGGCGGTTGGCCAGTTGCTCCAGCGGCTGACGCAGTGGGTCAAGGTTCGGGTGATGGCTGGCACGTTCGCAGGTGGTGGCGATCAGGCGGATCAGCTGCTTGAGGCCGGCACCATTGTGCTGTGCCAGCTTGCGACCGAGCAGATCGAGCGACTGGATACCCTCGGTACCTTCGTGGATCGGGTTCAAACGGTTGTCACGGTAGTACTGCTCCACCGGGTATTCGCGGGTGTAGCCGTGGCCGCCAAGAATCTGGATCGCCAATTCGTTGGCCTTGAGGCAGAACGCCGAGGGCCAGGATTTGACGATCGGGGTCAGCAGGTCGAGCAGGTCCTGCGCCAGTTTGCGGGTGTTTTCGTCAGCGGCCGTATGGGTGTCGTCGAACAGGCGCGCGGCGTACAGGCCCAGGTCAAAGGCGCCTTCTACGTAGGCCTTCTGCGCCAGAAGCATGCGCTTCACATCCGTGTGCTCGATGATCGGCACCGCCGGGCTGTGTGGGTCCTTGTTGTCTGGCAGCCGGCCCTGCGGCCGCTGGCGAGCGTATTCCAGGGAGTAAAGGTAGCCGGCGTAACCCAGCATCACCGCGCCCATGCCTACGCCTATCCGCGCCTCGTTCATCATCTGGAACATGCAGGCCAGGCCTTGGTGCGGCTGGCCGACCAGATAGCCGACGCACTGGCCATTGTCGCCGAAGTTCAGCGCGGTCGAGGTGGTGCCGCGCCAGCCCATCTTGTGGAACAGCCCGGCCAGCAGCACATCGTTGCGCGGGCCACGGCTGCCGTCCGGGTTTACGTGGTACTTGGGCACGATGAACAGCGAGATGCCTTTGACCCCGGGCGGGGCGTCCGGAAGCTTGGCCAGCACCATGTGCACGATGTTTTCCGACAGTTCGTGGTCGCCGCCGGAAATGAAGATCTTGTTGCCTTTGAGCCGGTAGCTGCCGTCGCCTGCTGGTTCGGCGCGGGTGCGTATGTCGGCCAGCGACGAGCCGGCGTGGGGTTCGGTCAGCGCCATGGTGCCGAAGTAGCGGCCCTCGATCATCGGCTGCAGGAACAGGCGCTTCTGCTCTTCAGTGCCGAAGCTCTCGATCAGGTTGGCCGCGCCCATGGTCAGGAATGGGTAGGCCGTGGTGCCAGCGTTGGCGGCCTGGAAGTGGGCGAAGCAGGCTTGCGAGACCAGGCTGGGCAATTGCATGCCGCCCACTTCGAAATCGCGGTTGGCGTTGAGGAAACCGGCTTCGAGGAAGGCGTCGACGGCGGGTTTAACCTCGGGGATCAGTTCGGCGCGGCCTTCCACATAGCGCGGTTCGTTTTCGTCTGCCTTGCGGTTGTGCGGGGCGAAATACTTTTCGGCGATGGTGCGGGCGGTGGTCAGTGCCGCATCGAAGGTTTCACGGCTGTGCTCGGCGAAGCGCGGGCGCTGGGTCAGGGCTTCGGCGTCGAGGACTTCGTAGAGCTCGAAGGCGAGGTTGCGGGGGCTGAGCAAGGTCTCGGGCATGGTGGCAGTCCTGAGGCGGGATGCTGCGAGTGTAGGAGCGTGGTGAGACTGGGGACAGGTTAATAGGTTTGCGTGATATGGGTTGAGAACGCCGGGAAGCCTGCCGGTTATTGGTGAAACCAACGCAAGGTCAGGTCGTGTAATGCCTGCTCGGGACAATATAGAGACGTTTCCCACAATCCCGATCGGAAATGGACTGCTGCGGATCGAATATCAGTTGGCCTTGAATGTGCGTTTTGGTGTTCACAAGGAAACGTTTCAGATGAGTGATGCCCACCACGCTGACTTGGCTGAGGCCAACGGCAACCAGGTTCCCTTCTTCGTAGTCTCACCCATGAAATTTGGTGTAATGAATTTCTTTACCTTGGGCTTCTACTGGGTTTATTGCTTCTATCAAAGTTGGAGTCTGCATAGAGAGAAAACGGGAGAGCGCGTAAGTCCGTTCTGGCGAAGCGCTTTTGCAGTGTTCTTCATCTATCCATTATTGAGAAGGGTAAATGACCATATTCGCGACTCAGGTAAAACCTATCCATGGTCCATCCTGGGGCTCACGCTGGGCTATTACGGTTTTTGCGTTGTCTGGGTGGTTGCCAGCGTCGTGTTGGAAGACCGGCTGTGGCCGGCCTATTTTGCGGGTTTAGCCATTCAGGCAGCTTGGCTGATCATTCTGGTGTTCATGCAGAAGGGCATCAATTTCTGTGCGGGTGACAAAGAAGGGAAGACCAACAGCCGGTTCACGCTGGCCAATTGGCTTTGGATGCTGCTGGGTATTGCGCTTATGGCAGCACAGCTGTTTGCTTTGATTGCGCTTTCACCAATGGTTTGAGCAATTTTTGGCCGAAGCTCTGTCGGAGGGGAGCTCCGGATAGTCCCCGATCCACACCGCGCTTCCGCTTTCCTTGAAGACAATACGATGCTGGGGTAGAAGCCTCCTGCAAGGCTATTTTATATGTCTGTCTGGACGGGTCCTTTCGCGGGTAAACCCTACAGCGGCCTGTGTCCAACCCCCGACCTGTGTCCGGCACTGATCCGGTGTAGGAGCGGGTTTACCCGCGAAAGGACCGGCCCAGGTAGCCGAGAATTTCCAGGGGATAAACGGTAACAACAGAAGACACCCAGGTCACCGTTGGCATGACCACGTTCTGGTGAGCACCTGTTAGTCCAGCCCCTGCTTCAGGACATGCACGCATAAAAAAGGAGAGCCGAGGCTCTCCTTCTTCTTCAACAACCCTCAGCCATTAGCCAATGGTCATCAGGCTGGCGTTACCGCCTGCCGCTGCAGTGTTCACGCTCACCGCGCGCTCGATGACCAGGCGCTCCAGCGCAATCTGGTGATCACCGCTGGACAGCCCGTGCACCCCAACGATCGCCCCGGCACGCTTGGCCACCTGCTGGCATACGCCGCGCAGCTGGTCCGAGTCGCCATGGTGGATCACGGCGTCGAACGCCACTTCATCCTTGTTCCAGTCCGCGACCAGCTTCACCTTGGCCTGCAGCTCACGTGGCAGGCGGGCGCGCAGGGCCTTGCCCGGTTCACCGTCAACCCACACCGCCGAGCTGCCAACGGCCAGTACTGCGGCGAACTGCGCCAGCAGGTCGGCTTCGTTGTCGGCCAGGCACAGCACGTGCTCACGCGGCAGAATGGTGTAGCTGTTGCGCTCGCCGGTCGGGCCAGGCAGCAGGCGGGCGATGCCGCTCTGCGACTGGCTGGCGAACTGGCTGCACAGCGCGGCCAGGTCGGCCAGCTGGTTGTTCTCGGCCCAGGCCTTCAGGCCGTGCAGTGGCTTGACCAGCTGTTCGTGCAGGGTGCGATCCGGCTTGCCTTCGCCGTCCTGCTGCTGGAAGTGGCGGCCGATGGCGTCGGCCGGGCGGGTCGACAGCAGGCGGTAGAGGTACAGCGGGCCGCCGGCTTTCGGGCCGGTACCCGACAGGCCTTCACCACCGAACGGCTGCACGCCCACCACTGCACCCACAATGTTGCGGTTGACGTACATGTTGCCGGCGTTGGCGGTTTCCACCACCTTGGCGATGGTCTCGTCGATACGGGTGTGCACGCCGAGGGTCAGGCCGTAGCCGGAGTTGTTGATCTGCTCGATCAGCTGATCCAGATTGCGGCGGTTGTAGCGCACCACGTGCAGCACGGGGCCGAAGATTTCGCGCTTCAGCTCGTCGAAGCTGTCCAGCTCGATCAGGGTTGGCATGACGAAGGTGCCACGCTTGATCTCGGCAGCATCGGCAATAGCGACTTGGTAGACCGGGCGGCCTTTCTCGCGCATGCCCTGGATGTGCTTCTCGATGCCAGCCTTGGCTTCGGCATCGATCACCGGGCCGATGTCCACGGCCAGGCGGTCCGGGCAGCCCAGGCGGCTTTCAGCCATGGCGCCCTTGAGCATCTCGATTACGCGGTCGGCGGAGTCTTCCTGCAAGCACAGTACGCGCAGGGCCGAGCAACGCTGGCCGGCACTGTCGAAGGCCGAGGACACCACGTCGATCACGACCTGTTCGGTCAGTGCCGAGGAGTCGACGATCATCGCGTTCTGGCCGCCGGTTTCGGCGATCAGCGGGATCGGGCGGCCCTGGTTGTCCAGGCGGCCAGCGACGTTGCGCTGCAGCAGGCGGGCCACTTCAGTGGAGCCGGTGAACATCACGCCTTTGACGCGCTCGTCTCCGACCAGGCCGGCACCGACGGTTTCACCGCGGCCCGGCAGCAGCTGCAGCACGCCTTCTGGGATGCCCGCTTCCAGCAGCAGGCGCACGGCCTGTGCGGCGATCAGCGGGGTTTGCTCGGCAGGCTTGGCCAGTACCGGGTTGCCGGCAGCCAGGGCTGCGGCCACCTGGCCGGTGAAGATCGCCAGCGGGAAGTTCCATGGGCTGATGCACACCACAGGGCCCAGTGGGCGGTGGGCGTCGTTGCTGAAGTCGTTACGTGCCTGCACCGCGTAGTAGCGCAGGAAGTCCACGGCTTCACGCACTTCGGCAATGGCGTTGGCGAAGGTCTTGCCGGCCTCGCGGATGAGCAGGCCCATCAGCGGCTGGATCTCGGCCTCCATCAGGTCGGCGGTGCGCTCCAGAATGGCAGCACGCTCGGCTGGCGGGGTGGCCTGCCAGATCGGCGCGGCGTTCAGTGCGCACTGGATGGCGTTGTCCACGTCGGCAACGGTGGCCTCCTGCACATGGCCGACGACGTCGCGGTGGTCTGCCGGGTTCAGCACCGGTGCGGCAGCGCTCTCGCTGGCGGCGCAGGCCAGTAGCGGGACAGCCTTCCAGTCATTGTGAGCGGTGGCCAGCATGGCGCAGGACAGCGATGCCAGGCGGTGTTCGTTGGCCATGTCGATACCGGCCGAGTTGGCCCGTTCGGTGCCATACAGGTCGCGCGGCAGGGGAATGCGTGGGTGCGGCAGGCCGATACTGCCTTCCTGGGTACCCATGCGCTCGATGCTGGCCACCGGGTCGGCGACCAGTTCCTGGATGGAAATCGAGTGGTCGGCAATGCGGTTGACGAACGAGGTGTTCGCGCCGTTTTCCAGCAGGCGGCGCACCAGGTAGGCCAGCAGCGTTTCATGGGTGCCGACCGGTGCATACACGCGGCACGGGCGGTTCAGCTTGCCATCGGCAATCTTGCCGACCACTTGCTCGTACAGCGGCTCGCCCATGCCGTGCAGGCACTGGAACTCGTACTGGCCCGGGTAATAGTTCTGCCCGGCAATGTGGTAGATGGCCGACAGGGTGTGGGCGTTGTGGGTGGCGAACTGCGGGTAGATGGCTTCTGGCACGGCCAGCAGCTTGCGGGCGCAGGCGACGTAGGACACGTCGGTGTACACCTTGCGGGTATAGACCGGGTAGCCTTCCAGGCCTTCGACCTGGGCACGCTTGATCTCGCTGTCCCAGTAGGCGCCTTTTACCAGGCGGATCATCAGGCGGTGGCGGCTGCGCTTGGCCAGATCGATGACGTAGTCGATCACGTACGGGCAGCGCTTCTGGTAGGCCTGGATAACGAAGCCGATGCCGTTCCAGCCAGCCAGGGATGGCTCGAAGCACAGGCGTTCGAGCAGGTCCAGCGAAAGCTCCAGGCGGTCGGCTTCTTCGGCGTCGATGTTAAGGCCGATGTCGTACTGCTTGGCCAGCAGGGTCAGCGACAGCAGGCGCGGGTACAGCTCTTCCATCACGCGCTCGTACTGTGCGCGGCTGTAGCGCGGGTGCAGTGCCGACAGCTTGATCGAGATACCTGGGCCTTCATAGATGCCACGGCCATGCGAGGCCTTGCCGATCGAGTGGATGGCTTGCTCGTAGGACGCCAGGTACTTCTGCGCGTCGTGCTCGGTCAGTGCGGCTTCGCCGAGCATGTCGTAGGAGTAACGGAAGCCTTTGGCCTCGAAACGGCTGGCGTTGGCCAGGGCTTCGGCAATGGTCTCGCCGGTGACGAACTGCTCACCCATCAGGCGCATGGCCATGTCGACGCCCTTGCGGATCATCGGTTCGCCGCTCTTGCCGATGATGCGGGTGAGCGAGGAGGTGAGGCCGGTTTCGTTATGGGTGCTGACCAGCTTGCCGGTCAGCAGCAGCCCCCAGGTGGCGGCGTTGACGAACAGTGACGGGCTGTTGCCCAGGTGCGGCTGCCAGTTGCCGGTACTGATCTTGTCGCGGATCAGCGCATCACGGGTACCTTTGTCGGGGATACGCAGCAGGGCTTCGGCCAGGCACATCAGCGCCACGCCTTCCTGAGACGACAGCGAGAATTCCTGCAGCAGGCCCTGGACGATACCGGCACGGCCGCCGGCGCTTTTCTGATTGCGCAGCTTTTCGGCAATGCCCGCGGCCAGCTTGTTGGTGGCTTCGGCCAGTGGCGCGCTCAGGCGCGCCTGCTCCAGCAGCATCGGCACCACTTCCTGCTCCGGTCGGCGGTAGGCAGCGGTGATCGCCGAGCGCAGTACCGACTGCGGCAAGATGCTTTCGGCAAATTCGAGGAAGCACTGGTGGCTGTGGTCGGCCTGGACTTCACCGGCATCGTCGGCCAGGTTGCTGACATGACCGTTGAGTTCGGTCAGGGTGGCGCCACCCTCGAGCTTCTCCAGATAGTTGAAGATCGCTTGCTTGATCAACCAGTGCGGCGTGCGGTCAATGGACTGCGCAGCTGCTTTGAGTCGCTCACGGGTCGGGTCGTCGAGTTTGACCCCAAGGGTGGTAGTCGCCATTTCTTATCCTCGTTATTGCCACGGTTGTGGCCTAAGCTGGCGTCAAGAGTATCTGTAGGACAATTCGGGTGCAACCAGGTGCAACCCGATTTTTTCGTGTGAAAGGTGCAACTCGTCCGACAGCTATTCCCATACCCTGAAAAGGGGCGCTTTCGGTGCGATTTATTCTGAAAAGTCGGTTTTTTGCTCCCGAAAGGAGCAAGAAGCGGGCTTTGTCGGAAAATGCACGGGCAGGTGCAACTTGCAAAAGAAAAATGGTTGCACCTTCTTTGCGTTGTTGCATAGCATTCGCCGCCTGGGTGCAACCGCCATCGCTGTGGTTGCGCATGATAAAAACAAACGCCAGGGCACACGCATGGGCAATCCACTAACGATCACCTTCGTGATCTACATCGCAGCAATGGTGCTGATCGGCTTCGCCGCCTATCGCGCTACCAACAACCTTTCCGATTACATTCTGGGCGGTCGCAGCCTCGGTAGCGTGGTTACCGCGCTGTCTGCCGGTGCCTCCGACATGAGTGGCTGGCTGCTGATGGGCCTGCCCGGTGCCATCTACTTCGCGGGCCTGTCCGAGGCCTGGATCGCCATCGGTCTGACGGTGGGTGCCTACCTGAACTGGCTGTTCGTGGCCGGCCGGCTGCGCGTGCAGACCGAGCACAACGGTGACGCGCTGACCCTGCCGGACTACTTCTCCAGCCGTTTCGAAGACAATACCGGGCTGCTGCGTATCATTTCCGCCATCGTCATCCTGGTGTTCTTCACCATCTACTGTGCCTCCGGCATCGTGGCCGGTGCCCGTCTGTTCGAGAGCACCTTCGGCATGTCGTACGAAACCGCTTTGTGGGCTGGTGCAGCGGCGACCATCGCCTATACCTTCGTGGGTGGCTTCCTGGCGGTGAGCTGGACCGATACCGTACAGGCTTCGCTGATGATCTTCGCGCTGATCCTGACCCCGGTAATCGTGCTGATCTCCACCGGTGGCTTCGACCAGACCTTCGCCGCTATCGAGGCGGTGAACCCGGCGAACTTCGACATGCTCAAGGGTGCCACCTTCATCGGCATCATCTCGCTGATGGGCTGGGGCCTGGGTTACTTCGGCCAGCCGCATATCCTGGCGCGCTTCATGGCCGCTGATTCGGTGAAGTCCATCGCCAAGGCGCGCCGCATTTCCATGACCTGGATGATCCTGTGCCTGGCGGGTACCTGCGCCGTTGGCTTCTTCGGCATCGCCTACTTCTCGGCTCATCCTGAACTGGCAGGCCCGGTTAGCGAGAACCACGAACGTGTGTTCATCGAGCTGGCCAAGATCCTGTTCAACCCATGGATTGCGGGTGTCCTGCTGTCGGCCATCCTGGCCGCAGTCATGAGTACCCTGAGCTGCCAGCTGCTGGTGTGCTCCAGCGCCCTGACCGAAGACTTCTACAAAGCCTTCCTGCGCAAGAATGCTTCGCAGGTCGAACTGGTGTGGGTCGGCCGTCTGATGGTGCTGGCCGTGGCCCTGATCGCCATCGCCATGGCCGCCAACCCGGAAAACCGCGTGCTGGGCCTGGTGGCCTATGCCTGGGCCGGCTTCGGTGCCGCCTTCGGCCCGGTGGTGCTGATTTCGGTGCTGTGGAAAGGCATGACCCGTAACGGTGCGCTGGCCGGTATCGTGGTGGGTGCGCTGACGGTGATCCTGTGGAAGAACTTCGACACCCTCGGGTTGTACGAAATCATCCCGGGCTTCCTGTTCGCCAGCATCGCCATTGTTCTGGTGAGCAAGCTGGGCAGCCCTTCGCAGGCGATGGTCAAGCGCTTCGAAGCAGCTGATGCGGCGTATCACGCCGACAAGTAACACCCGTTGAATTGGCGGTGCCTGCTTTGCGGGTGCCGCCAATCAGCAGCCAGGCCTGACTCCGCCTGCAAGGCAAGGTAAACTTGCCGCCTTCGCAGGAGTTGCCATGAACTATCGTCACGCCTTCCACGCCGGCAACCACGCCGACGTCCTCAAACACATCGTGCTGACCCGCCTCATCGCCCTGATGTCGCGCAAGGAGCAGCCGTTCGCCTATATCGATACCCACGCAGGGCTCGGCCTGTACGACCTGCAGGGCGACCAGGCAAGCCGTACCGGCGAGTACCTGGAAGGCGTAGCCCGCCTGTGGAATCGCGATGACCTACCGGCCATGGCCGACGACTACCTGCGCATCATCAAGCGCCTGAATGCCGATGGCGAACTGCGCTACTACCCGGGGTCGCCCGAATTGGCCCGTCGCCTGATGCGCCAGCAGGACCGCGCCCTGCTCAACGAGAAGCACCCCGAAGACGGGCCGCTCCTCAAGGAAAACATGAAAAAAGACCCGCGCGTGACCGTGCACCTGGGTGAAGGCTGGCATGTGCCGCGGGCCTTGCTGCCGGTGCAGGAAAAGCGCGCGATCATGCTGATCGACCCGCCGTTCGAGCAGGCCGATGAGCTCAAGCGCTGCACCACTGCCATGAAAGAGGCGATCGGCCGCATGCGCCAGACGGTTGTGGCCATCTGGTACCCGATCAAGGACCAGCGTTCGCTGACCCGCTATTACCAGGACCTGACCAGCACTGGCGCGCCGAAACTGTTGCGGGTTGAGCTGTATGTGCATCACCAGGACAGCCCTCAGGGGCTGAACGGCTCTGGCCTGGCCATCGCCAACCCGCCGTGGGGGCTGGAGGATGAACTTAAGGAGCTGCTGCCATGGCTGGCCAAAGAGCTGGCACAGACCGCCGGCAGTTACCGCATGGACTGGCTGATCGCCGAGTAAACCTGTAGGCGCGGGTTTACCCGCGAACACCGGCGACGCCGGTGCCATCCACCGCGTTGCCTGCTTCGCGGGTGAACCCGCTCCTACAAGGGGGCGGTGTGCCTCCAATGTTTGCGTTATAATCCCGCCCTTTAGCCGCCATCCGCCCAAGAGGCCGCTGGCGCATTTTTACCGAATGAAGAGGCTAATCCCTTGGCATTGACGATTCTTGGCCTGTCCGGCGCCCTTAGCCATGACCCTTCCGCGGCCCTGTACATTGACGGCAAGCTGATTGCCGCCGCCGAAGAAGAGCGCTTCGTGCGTGACAAGCATGCGAAGAACCGCATGCCCTACGAGTCGGCGAAGTTCTGCCTGGAACAGGCAGGCATCAAGCCGTCCGACGTCGACGTGGTAGCCATCCCGTTCGCCCCGATCAGCCTGTTCGGCAAGGCGCGGTGGCACTATGCCAAGCGCTATTGGTACGCCCCGGATCGTGCGCTCGATGCCATCCTGATGGGCAACCGTCGCTACAAGCGCTATCGCAAGAAGATCGTCTGGTGCCTGGAGCAACTGGGCTTCGACCCGAAAAAGGTCAAGATCGAGCCGGTCGAGCACCACCTGGCCCACGCTTCCAGTGCTTATCATTGCTCGGGCTTCAAGGAAAAAACCGCAATCCTCGGCATTGACGGCAAGGGCGAGTACGCCACCACCTTCTTTGGCTACGGCGAAAACGGCAAGATCCACAAGATCAAGGAATTCTTCGACCCGGACTCGCTGGGTGGCCTTTACGGTGCCATCACCGAGTTCCTGGGCTTCGAAATGCTCGATGGCGAGTTCAAGGTCATGGGCATGGCGCCGTATGGCGACGCCAGCAAGTATGATTTCTCGCGTTTGGCCAGCTTCGAAAACGGCGAGTTGGTCATCAACACCGAGTACGCCAACGTTATCGGCCTGCGCCGCTATAAAGAGAAGGGCAAGGGCTTCTACTTCTCGCCAAAGCTGATCGAATGGCTGGGCCCCAAGCGCGAAGGCGACATCGCCGACGAGCCGTACATCCATTACGCCGCCAGCATGCAGGCGCTGTTCGAGAAACTGGCGCTGCAGATGATTGACCATTACCTGGGCGACACCCTGCGTGAAACCGGCAAGCTGGCCTTCGCCGGCGGCTGTGCGCTGAACGTCAAGCTCAACCAGAAGATCATCGCCCGTCCGGACGTGAAAGAGCTGTTCGTTCAGCCGGCCTCCGGCGACGCCGGGACTGCCGTTGGCGCCGCTGCCTATGTGTCCCACGCCCGTGGCGTTCCGGTCGAGAAGATGGAGCACGTCTACCTCGGCCCGTCGTACTCCAACGAAGACGTGATCGCCGCCTGCGCCCGTCACCCGAACCAGCCAAAGTGGCGCAAACTCGAGAACATGCCGCAGCAGATCGCCCAGATCATGGTCGATGGCAACCCGGTAGCCTGGTTCCAGGGCCGCATGGAGTTCGGGCCGCGTGCCCTGGGTGGCCGATCGATCATCGGCTGCCCAAGCGTGGAAGGCGTGGCTGACCGCATCAACCACCAGATCAAGTTCCGCGAACGCTGGAGACCTTTCTGCCCGTCGATGCTCGACACTGTCGCCCCGCAGATGATCAAGGTCGACCATCCCGCGCCGTTCATGACCTTCACCTTCGAAGTCGCCGAAGAGTGGAAAACCCGCGTGCCGGAAGTGGTGCACGAGGACGGCACTTCGCGTGCCCAGGTGCTCAAGCGCGAGTACAACCCGCGCTACTACGACATGATGAAGGCACTGGAAGACCTGACGGGCAACGGCGTGTCGCTGAACACCTCGCTGAACCGTCGTGGTGAACCGATGATCTGCTCGCCGACCGATGCCCTGAACATGTTCTTCGGCTCGGACCTGCAGTACCTGATCATGGAAGACATCCTGGTTGTGAAGGACGGCGCGGCCCCGTATGACCAGCCGCTCTGAACCGCGCATCCTGCAGTTCTGCCATGGCTATGACGGGCCGTTCCTGGACTGCGCCCGTCAGTACGCCAGCCTGTTTCAGGGGCGTGGGTACCAGGTGACCACGGTGTTCCTCACTGGCGCCGCCGATGCGCAGGTGGCGGCTGGCTGTGCGTCGGACGAGGTGCTGTTCCTTGAGTTCAGTTCCAAGGCCGTGCGTGGCCTGAAACTCGGCGCCATCCGCGCATTGCGGCGCATTGCGGCCGAGCGCAATTTCGCTTTCTGCATCGCCCATCGCTTCAAGCCGATCTACGTTGCCCTGCTGGGGACCGGCCTGCCGGTGATTGGTGTGCACCATGCCTTTGGCGACTACCAGCGCAAAGGCCGCCGCCTGTTCGCGAACCTGTTCGGCAAGCGTCTGAGCCTGCTGGGTGTTTCGGACGCGGTACGTGACGATATGCGCCGTTGCTTGCCGCAGTGGCCGGCCGAACGCATCCAGACCCTGTACAACCGCATCGACATCGACGCCCTGCAAGCAGCCCTGGTGCCGCGCGCTGACGCACGCCAGGCCTTGGGCCTGGATGCTCAGGCGTGGATCGTCGGCAATGTCGGGCGCCTGCACCCGGACAAGGATCAGGCCACCCTGTTGCGCGGTTTTGCCCAGGCATTGCCGGGGCTGCCGGCTGGCGCCCGCCTGGCAATCCTCGGCAAGGGGCGCCTGGAGGCCAAGCTCAAGGCGTTGGCCGCCGAACTTGGTATTGCCGGGCAAGTCGACTTTCTTGGCCAGGTACCGGATGCGCGCCGTTATTTCCAGGCTTTCGACGTGTTCGCGTTGAGTTCCGATCACGAGCCGTTCGGCATGGTCCTGCTCGAAGCGATGGTTGCCGGTGTACCGGTGTTGGCCACGGCCTGTGGCGGTGCCCGCGAAGTGGTCGAGGGCGTTGGCGTGCTGTTCCCGCTGGGCGACGCCGCGCAGCTGGCCCAAGGTCTGAAGCACATGGCCGTACTGGACGCTGAGCAGCGCCAGGCCTGTGCCAGGCACATGCTGCAGCGCCTGCATGAGCGTTTCTCTGACCAGGCGGTGCGCGAGGCCTTCTGGCAACTCCCGCAGGTGCGCGCGTTGGTGGGGCAGGCCTGATGCTCAATCGTATCCAGGCCTTCCGCGAACGCGGTTGGCAAGCTATCGATGCCAATGCTTATGCCCAGGCATGGGCGCGCTTTGGCGGCAGTGTTGCCACCCATCCGCTGGTGGTCGAGCAACTGGCGGACCTGGCACAGATCCCGGTGCGTTACCTGGGCTGGCACCAGGCTGGCGAGCTGAAAGCCGCCATCCCGGCCTGGGGGCGTCACCTGGCACTGTCCAAGGACGTGCTGAAGCGTGCTGGCAAGAAGGCCCTGTTCGACCTCGGTAATGCCGAGATCATTCTGCCGGCGGCGTCTGATGCCGCTGCGCCGTTGCGCCATACAATGCGTTACCTGTCCGAACTGAACCAGGGCCGCTTCAGCGGCCTGAAGGCGCAGAAGGAGCAGTTGGCCATGGCCCGGGCGCCTGAAGACCTGTCGAAGAAGTTCCGCTACAACCAGCGCCGTGAACTTCGCCTGCTGGAAGAAGCGGGTGGTGTGGTACGCCCGATCAGCGACTTCAGTGCTCAGGAAATCGCCAGCATGTACTGCGACCTGTTCCTGCGCCGCTGGGGGTTCCCTGCCACCGGTGCCGAGCGTATGGCCGATGTGCTGGGCCGCTTGCGCGAGCTGCTGATCGGCTCGGTGCTGCTGCTGGACGGTAAACCGATTGCCATCCAGCTGGTGTACCGCGTCGAAGCGCCGGAATGGATTAGCGTCGAGTACATCAATGGCGGTGTCGACCCTGAAACCAAGGCCTTCAGCCCAGGCAGCGTGCTGAGCTTCCTCAATACCCAGGCCGCCTGGGAAGACGCCCGGGCGCGCAACAAGCCGCTGCGGTTCTCATTCGGCCGTGCTGACCGTGAGTACAAGGACCGCTGGTGCAACCCTGTGCCGGTGTATCAAGCGTGAGCCGCAAGCAGCAGTTGCTCAAGCGCCACCGGCGCAACAAACGCCTGGGGCTGCTGGCGGGCCTGGTTGCGCTGGTCGCCCTCGGTGTATTCAGCTGGTGGTGGTTGCCACTGCTGTTGTTGCCGCTGCTCTGGGCTGCCCATGAGGCCTGGTTTGCCGACCACCTGTTCTATGCACCGGGTGAGGACTATGCCTACGACTTCGGCGATCAGGTGCGGCAGGTTCCTGCCAGCCTGCACGATGGCTGGCTCAAGGCTGATTGCACGTTGCAGGGCGACGAAACCCTGGTGCTTGAGCTGCGGCTAAAGAGCAGCTGGTTGGGGCGCTTTCTCGACCCTCGGGTCGAGCTGCTGGCTGGCGAACAGGCCGATCGGCAAACGTTCGAGCGTGGCGTCGATGGGGTGCGCTTCCTTAACCTGACCGGCCTTGCTGCGCCACTGCAGGCCGGTACGTTGCGACTGCGCGGCCGGCATTGCCGGCTGCAGGGTCAGCTGCGTCTGTGGATAACCCCCTCGGTCGAGCTGCAGCGGCGCCGAGTGATGGTGATCGCGCCACATGCCGACGACGCCGAGTTGGCCGCGTATGGTTTGTACAGCCAGGCCGACGAAAGCTGGGTGGTGACCCTGACCGCCGGTGAGATAGAGGCCGAGCACTACCAGCAGATGGGCCTGGCAAAGGCCGAGGCCGCGCGCCTGAAGGGGCGCCTGCGTGCCTGGGACAGCATCGCCGTGCCGCGTTGGGCCGGGGTGCCGGAGGCGCATTGCATACAGCTGGGCTACTTTTGCCTGCAGCTGCCTGCCATGCAGGCCGCCCCCGACCAGCCGGCCGCCTCACGTGAAGCCGACCTGGCCGATATCCGCGTATTCCGCCAGTTCAACCCGTTCCCGTTACCGGGCGACCGTGATGGCGCACCCACCTGGCATAACCTGCTGGCCGACCTGCGAGCCTTGCTGGAGCGGGCCAAGCCAGAGGTCCTGGTGATGCCGCACCCGCAGCTAGACCCCCATCCGGACCATATCTGCGCTCAGGCGGCGGTATTGGAAGCCTTGCAAGGCATGACCTGGCAGCCACAAACCTTGCTGTGCTACGCCAACCACCTGCACGATAACGACCGCTGGCCGATGGGCGACAGTGGCGATGGCGTGGCTTTGCCGCCGCAATTGAGCGCTGCCCAGGCCTGGGCACCCTGCAGCCTGGTGCTGGACTGCGCGACCCAGCGCGACAAGGCCATGGCCCTGGGCATGATGCACGACCTGCAGCCGCCGGCACCGTTCAAGCGCCGCCTGCGCCGCCTGCTGCAACGCTGGCTTGCCGGGCGACAGCCATCGCCTTATGGGGAGAACGAATTCTTCCGCAAGGCCGTGCGCCGACACGAACTGTTCTGGCGGCGTGAGCTGTAAGCACGCCCCATGGTTGACCGCGAAGGCGCAGAGCGCCCAAGGAAAGCAATGAAAGTCCTATTTCTGGTGCAGAAGGAACAGCGGGCGATTCTTGACCGCCTGTACGATGGCGTCGCGGCCAACTGCGAGTGCGACCTGCGCTGGCTGACCAGCCAGGATCAGCGCAACCTGCGCCGTTACTTCAAGCGTGAGGTGCAAGTCGAGCGCTATGACCGCATCGTGTTCTTCCTGCGTTTCAAGCAGGAGATCCGCCAGGTGGCCTTCATCCGCACTGTGCCGAACCTGGTGATTCTCGAGCACGACGCCTACCAGAACTACATCCCGTGCAAGTACACCGGCAAGTTCAGCGCTCATTACCGTCAGTTGCCATGGGCGCGGGTGATCAGCTCCGGCTACATGGTCAGCGAGCGCTTGCGCCAGGAAGGTTTCGACGCGGTGTTCGTGCCCAAGGGCTATGACGAGCAGTTGCTGGCTGACCAAGGGCGTGAGCGTGATATCGAATTGGCCTTTGTCGGCAGCGTCAACAGCGTGGCCTACAGCGGCCGCAAGGCACTGCTGGACGAGTTGGGGCAGGTCGAGAACCTGTTGGTAACCCGTACCAAGTCGGGCGAGGACTACTGCAACACGCTCAACCGTATTCGTTTCTTCGTCAGTGCCGATGTCGGCATGGGCGAGTACATGATCAAGAACTTCGAAGCCATGGCCTGTGGCTGTGTGTTGCTGGCTTACGACCAGGGCGAGGAAGAGAACCGTGCGCTGGGCCTGCAAGACATGCACAACGTGGTGTTCTATGACAACATCCCGACCCTTCAGGAAAAACTCCGTCGCTTGCGCGCCAACCCCGAGCTAGCACGGCAGATTGCAGAAAATGGCCGCCATCTGGCGGTTTCCCGTTTTAGTTTCGGCGCAGTTGGACGTAGCATCGTCGACCACATGCGCCCTGCGCTCAGGCCCCATCCGCCACTGTCTGCGTGGCAGCGGCTGCGTCTGAAGCTGGGCATCTAAATAAGAGCTTTCACGCCCAGGAGCGGGTTGTTGAAGGCCGACAGTCGTAATGCGGAGGGAATCCGGTGCGCTTTTCAAATGAGAGTGACGTCACGCTTGTCGTGACCAGTTGTGGGCGGTTCGATCTGCTCAAAGACACCCTTGAGAGTTTCGATCGCTACAACACCGCGCCCATTCGCGAGGTATTCATCACCGAAGACTCTGGCGACGATGCTGTGCATGCCGCTGTGCCGGCGCACTGGAAGCCGCACTGCAAGGTGTTCGTCAACCGGCCCAAACTTGGCCAGTTGCCGTCTATCGACCTGGCCTACAGCCAGGTCAAGACGCCGTACATTTTTCACTGCGAAGACGACTGGCAATTCTATCGCCAAGGCTTTGTCGAAGACTCGCAGGCCATCCTGGATGTCAGTCCCAACATCTTGCAGGTCTGGTTGCGCAGCCATGCCCACGACCTGGCCATCCACAGCCCGTACATCCACTTGGGCGATCGCCAGGTGATCGCCGGGGTGCCGTGCTATCCGCTGCTGTCCGACAAGGCCGAGTGGCAGGCGTTCTCGCTCAACCCTGGGCTGCGCCGATTGAGCGATTACCAGCGCTGTGCGCCATTTGCCGCCTATGCTGGAGAAAAGGCGCTTTCCCGTCGCTACGCTGAGTTAAATCTGACAGCGGTCACCTTGGAGGGTGACGCAGTATTGCACACTGGATTCGGCAATCACGTGACCTTGCCCATTGAAGTGGAGCGTAAGGCCAAGCGTCGTCAGCGTGATCGGTTGAAGCTGGCATTGACGCTGGTTGCGGGGGCCTTGATCGGCATGGGAATCACCATTTTTGTTCAATGAAGTCGCTGTCCCACCTGACTTGAGCGGGAGAGGGCCCATGAACATCGTCAATATGATGTGGGCGGGTGGAACGCCTTACATGTCCATCCACAAGGTGCATCGGCAGGTCTTGTCGAATGCGGGTGCCGATGCCCGGATCAGTAACTGGCTGTTGCTGGGGAGCGGGCTCTGCTGTGGGCTCGGTTCGACCCGGGAATGGCATATGCCCTCACGTGCGCTCAAAGGGCGGCACTTGTGGCGCTTGCTGCGTCCGTGGCTGCGCATGCGCTTGCGCAAGGCATTGGCCGAGGCTGGGGCAGAAGTGGTGCTGCTCGACGGTATTGGTGTCGCCCGGTTGGTGCTGCCGTTGTTGCAGCGCATCACGCACGTGCGTGCCAAGGTACTGTTCCATGGCAAGACGCGGCTGCATGCCAGCGATATCCGCTTGTTGCGGAGTTTTCCGTCCGAGCGTCTGAGTATCGCGGCGGTATCACAGACGTTGGCCGAGTCGCTGGAGCGTGACCTGGGCAGGCCGGTGCAGACGCTGCGCATGGCGCTCGACCCGCTTGCATTCGTCGAGCCTTTGCTGAACCGGGACCAGGCCAGGCAGGCGCTGAAGTTGCCTCAGGGCGCCGAGGTGATGCTGGGTGCGGTAGGGCGATTGGTAGAGAGCAAAGGCTTCGAAATGCTGATCGAGGCATTCGCCAGGGCCAGTGCACGGCAACCGGGCTTGCAGCTGGCGATCATTGGCGAGGGGCCGCAGCATGCCGTGCTGCAGCAGCGTATCGACGCGTTGGGCCTGGCCGAACGCGTTCATCTGCGCGGTCACCGCGAAGACCTGCAGCAGCTGTATCGGGCATTCGACTGGCTATTGGTACCTTCGCGTTCCGAAGGCCTGGGGCTTGTGGTGCAAGAGGCGGTGATGGCCGACGTACCGGTGGTGTGCAGCGACCTGGAGGTGTTCCGCGAGCAGTTGCGCGACACGGGTGGCTACCTGCCGGTTGCCGACGAAAGCGCCTGGGCTGAGGCGATCGAGCGCTGTGCGGTGCTCAGTGCATCGACGATCGCCGCGAAGCAGCGCCAGGCACTGGCACCGGAGCAGGCCTGGCAGGCGTTCTGCAGCGGCTCGCAGAGCCTGTTGCGCAGTTGACGCTCAGCGTGTCAGCAAGGCTGCCTCGAAGGCGGCAAGGGGGAACCGGTCGCCCAGGTTCTCCCGCTCGATATAGCGCACCATGTGCTGCACATTGCGTCGAATCATGCGGGCTGACAGTGGCGGGCGCAGAAAGCGCATGTCGGCCACGTCGATCAAGCCCAGACGCTGGTCGGGGGTGACCACCACGTTGCCCAAGTGCAGCGAGCGGAAATAAACGCCGCTGCGGTGCAACTGGCGGATCAGTTCGATCAGGCGTGGCAGGTAAGTGTCCCAGCTGAAGCCGTCATCGCGCGACATCTGCAGCAGCGTCCGCCCAGGTAGCGGGCGATACAGCACCGCAGTGCGGCCCGGCAGGTCGAGCTTGTGCTGGCTGATCACTTCGAGGGTAGGGATGCCCAGTTGCGCCAGGCGCGCGGCGTTATCGACGAAACGCTGCGAGTAAGGACGTAGCAGTGCAGATGAAATCAGCCGCTTCCTACGAAAAACCTTGAGGAAATTTCCATCTGTGAGCAGGTAGACTTTGGCGCCATGGCTGTCTGCCTCAAGCACCTGTGCGCCGAGTGTCAGCTGATCGAAGTCGACCTGGGTGAGCCGGGAGCATTGCATGAATAGAGCCTTGTCGTCTGGCGATCAAAATGACCGGCAATAATGCCGAAAATAATGCTGTAGCACCATGGATGGTGTTTCTGATTCATCGGGGGAAAGGATGTTGTATCAAAAAAACTGGGCACAAGCGTGGTTAGGTTTGGGCCTGGTCTGGTTCCTGGCGGCGATTGCCCTGGCACCCAGCAACAAGGTTTATCAGCAAGGTCTGGTGTTGTTCTTGTGGCTGCCAACGCTGGTATTGGCCTGGTCGGCCCGAGGTGTGCTGGTGCAAGCCTGGAGGCGGCAACCGGCGCTGTGGGGGAGTGTGCTGCTGCTGTTGGCCTGGAGCGGCCTGAGCCTGGCATGGTCGCCCGCCGAGGAGCCCATGCGCGAGCTCAAGCGCTTGCTCTACATCCTGGTGTTCCTGCTGGCGTTTCCGCTGTTGGCCCAGCTTGGCCAAGCCCGCATTCGTCAGTTATTGCTGCTTGGCAGCGCGCTGCTGGCCATCGCTGCGTTAGTCTCCATCATCAAGTTCTATGGGGTGCAGCGTGCGCCTCTGCTGTTCAGGCTGGCGGGTATCGGCGAAATATCCCACCCCATCCTGGGGGCCTATGTCATTGGTTCGGCTGTGCTCTTGATGCTCTACGAGCCTCCTCGGCGGCGTGGCTTGCAGGTGTTGTGGCTGGCGGCACTGGCTTGCCTGGGGGCCTTCGCCATGCTCAGCCAGAGCCGTGGTGCGGTTCTGGCACTGGTGATTACCGTGGTGATGGCGCCGTTGTGGTTCCGTGACCGCCACAGCCGGGTGTTCTCTGTTCTGGCACTGCTTGCCACCGGCCTGGCCTTTTGGGCCGTGTACGACGTTATCGCCCAACGGGGCTCGTCCTACCGGCCGGAAATTTTCCATGCCGTGGTCCAGATGATAGCCGCGCACCCTTGGACTGGTCTTGGTCTGGGGGCTGCTTACGAAGTGAGCGCCGTCGGCATGCACTTCGATCACACCCACAACATGTTCACCCATGTTGCCGTTGAGATGGGCTTGCCCGGCATGTTGCTGTGGGTAATGGTGTGGCTGTTCACGCTGGGCGAAATCGTGCGCGCCCGTGGCACCCTGCTCGGCAAGGTCCTGCTGGGCTTCTGGGTCTATTCGACCCTGGCCATGCAGTTCGATGCCGCCAGCCTCACCGGTACGCCACGTGCCGAATGGTTCATCAGCTGGCTGCCGGTGGGCCTTGCCATGTTGCTGCCATGGGGGCGTGCCGAAAATGACGCCTGTGGTAAAATTGCCGGTTCAACCTGAACAGCGAGCTCGATAATGGCCGAAACACCGCGACCAGCGGAGCACACCTCCAGCCTGAAGATCTACTTCCGGCTGTTGAGCTATGTGAAACCCTATGTCGGCATTTTCCTGCTGAGCATTGTCGGTTTCGTGATCTTTGCCTCGACCCAGCCAATGCTGGCCGGCATTCTCAAGTACTTCGTCGATGGGCTGAGCAACCCCGAAGCGGTATTGTTCCCCAACGTCCCCTACCTGCGTGACCTGCAATTGCTGCAGGCGGTGCCGCTGCTGATCATCCTGATCGCTGCGTGGCAGGGCCTGGGCTCGTTCCTCGGCAACTACTTCCTGGCCAAGGTCTCTCTGAGCCTGGTGCATGACCTGCGGGTGGCGTTGTTCAACAAGCTGTTGGTGTTGCCCAACCGCTACTTCGACAACCACAACTCCGGGCACCTGATTTCGCGCATTACCTTCAATGTGACCATGGTCACTGGCGCCGCTACCGACGCCATCAAGGTGGTAATCCGCGAAGGCCTGACCGTGGTGTTCCTGTTTGCCTACCTGCTTTGGATGAACTGGCACCTGACCCTGGTGATGGTTGCCATCTTGCCGGTGATCGCGGTTATGGTCAGCATCGCCAGCAAGAAATTCCGCAAGCAGAGCAAGAAGATCCAGGTAGCCATGGGCGACGTCACCCACGTTGCCTCGGAAACCATCCAGGGTTACCGCGTGGTCCGTAGCTTCGGTGGCGAGGCCTACGAGCAGCAGCGATTCGGCCAGGCCAGCCAGAGCAACACCGACAAGCAACTGCGCATGACCAAGACCGGCTCGCTGTACACGCCGATGCTTCAGCTGGTGATCTACAGCGCCATGGCTGCGCTGATGTTCCTGGTACTGTTCCTGCGCGGTGAGTCCACTGCCGGTGACCTGGTGGCTTATATCACCGCTGCCGGCCTGCTGCCCAAGCCGATTCGCCAGTTGTCGGAAGTCAGCTCGACCATCCAGAAGGGCCTGGCAGGTGCCGAAAGCATCTTCGAGCAGCTGGACGAAGCGCCTGAAGTGGACACTGGTACGGTCGAGAAGGAGCGCGTGGAAGGGCGCCTGGAAGTGCGCAACCTGAGCTTCACTTACCCGGGTACCGAGCGTGAAGTGTTGAGCGACATCAGTTTTGTCGCCGAGCCCGGGCAGATGATCGCCCTGGTCGGCCGCTCCGGCAGTGGCAAGTCTACGCTTGCGGCCTTGATCCCGCGCTTCTATCACCACGACAAGGGGCAGATCCTGCTCGATGGCGTGGAGATCGAGCACTATCGCCTGCGCAACCTGCGTCGCCATGTTTCGCAAGTCACCCAGCATGTCACCTTGTTCAACGACACCGTGGCCAACAACATCGCGTATGGCGATCTGGCCGGCGCGCCGCGCGCAGACATCGAAGCCGCCGCGGCCGATGCCTATGCCAAGGAATTCGTCGACCGGCTGCCAAAGGGCTTCGATACCGAAGTGGGTGAGAACGGTGTACTGCTTTCCGGGGGCCAGCGCCAGCGCCTGGCAATTGCCCGTGCGCTGCTTAAAAACGCGCCGTTGCTGATCCTCGACGAAGCGACGTCGGCGTTGGATACAGAGTCCGAGCGGCATATCCAGGCCGCCCTGGACCACGTGATGCAAGGCCGTACCACGCTGGTGATTGCCCATCGCCTGTCGACCATCGAGAAGGCCGACCAGATCCTGGTCATGGACCAGGGCCGCCTGGTCGAGCGCGGTACTCACACCGAGCTACTTGCGGCTAATGGCCATTATGCCCGTCTGCATGCCATGGGGCTGGATGAGCCGGCCAAGGCCGATATCACCTGAACCCTCCTTGATCGGGGCCGTTATGGCCCCGATTGTCACGGGAATTTTCCAGGGTTGATCTGGCCATAAAGCCATTGACTACCCTGTGCTAATATCCTGCCCCTGTTCATTATTTCCATATGGGTTGCCCATGAAGTTGTCCATGCCGCGTTTCGATCAAGCCCCGGTACTGGTGGTCGGCGATGTCATGCTCGACCGCTACTGGCATGGCGGTACTTCGCGTATTTCGCCTGAAGCGCCAGTCCCGGTGGTCAAGGTCGATCAAATCGAGGATCGCCCCGGCGGCGCGGCCAACGTTGCCTTGAACATTGCTGCGCTGGGCGCGCCGGCTTCGCTGATCGGCGTCACCGGCCAGGATGAGGCTGCCGACAGCCTGGCCAACAGCCTGCAGGCTGCGGGTGTCCGTTCGGTATTCCAGCGCATCGCGCACCAGCCGACTATCGTCAAGCTGCGGGTCATGAGCCGTCACCAGCAGCTGCTGCGTATCGATTTCGAAGAGCCGTTCGCCACCGACCCACTGTCGCTGGGCGCGGAGGTCGACAGCCTGCTCGAAGGCGTCAAGGTGCTGGTCCTGTCCGACTACGGCAAAGGTGCATTGAAGAACCACCAAAACCTGATCCAGGCGGCGCGGGCCAAGGGCATTCCGGTGCTGGCCGACCCCAAGGGCAAGGACTTCTCCATCTACCGTGGCGCCAGCCTGATTACCCCGAACCTCAGCGAGTTCGAGACCATCGTTGGCCGTTGCGTCGATGAGGCCGAACTGGTTGCCAAGGGCTTGCAGTTGCTGCAGGACCTGGACCTGGGCGCCCTGCTGGTCACCCGTGGCGAGCATGGCATGACCCTGCTGCGCGTTGGTCAGCCGGCGTTGCACCTGCCAGCGCGAGCACGCGAAGTGTTCGATGTGACCGGTGCCGGCGATACTGTCATTTCCACCCTTGCCGCAGCCATTGCCGCGGGTGAGGACCTGCCCCATGCGGTGGCCCTGGCCAATCTGGCAGCGGGCATTGTGGTCGGCAAGCTGGGTACGGCTGCCATCAGCGCCCCTGAGCTGCGCCGGGCCATCCAGCGTGAGGAAGGCTCCGAACGCGGCGTGCTGGGCCTTGAGCAACTGCTGCTGGCCATTGATGACGCGCGGGCGCACAACGAGAAGATCGTCTTTACCAATGGCTGCTTCGACATCCTGCATGCCGGGCATGTCACCTACCTGGAACAGGCGCGGGCCCAGGGTGATCGCCTGATCGTTGCGGTAAACGACGATGCTTCGGTCAGCCGCCTGAAAGGGCCGGGCCGGCCGATCAACAGCGTTGACCGGCGTATGGCCGTGCTGGCCGGTTTGGGCGCGGTGGACTGGGTGATCAGTTTCCCGGAAGGCACCCCGGAAAACCTGCTGAGCCAGGTCAAGCCGGATGTGTTGGTCAAGGGTGGAGACTATGGCATCGACCAGGTGGTTGGCGCTGATATCGTCAAGGGCTATGGCGGCACCGTGAAGGTGCTGGGGCTGGTCGAGAACAGCTCGACCACGGCGATTGTCGAGAAAATTCGCAAGAACTGATCTGACCTTGGGGCCGTTGTGGCGGCCCTCGGCTGGGGCGGGTTTACCCGCCCCAGCAAGCAGGCGAAAGCTCCCGGGATGTCACTTGTTCAGCGAGGTCCGCGCCCGCTCCAGCAGCGCTCGCGCCTTGTCGCCAAACCTTTGCAAGTGCGACGCCCTTGCGGGCTTGCTTTCCACCAACCCCTGCTGCTTCACCCAATCCTTCCAGCGTACCCGTTCATCTGCCACCACCCAGCCTTCCTGCCGGGCAAAACTTTCTGCCAGGTACAGCCCACGCGTACTCGCCGGCACCAGCTCATCCTTTTTCAGCGTGTACAGCTCTGCCAGTGGCTGGCCGTCCTTCAATGGCATCAGGTACAGGTCGGGGCGTTTGCGGTTGAGCCGCGCCACCAGCTGGTCGCCCTCCAGCCGCTCGTCAACGTGGAACAAGCTGAGTTTCTTGGCGTCCCGGGGCACTTGCAGGCGCATGTCATAGATCAGCTGTAGCGAAGCGGTGGGCAAGTGCACATAGGCCCGTGGGCGCTCCAGGAGCATCAGCTTGCCGCAATGCACCGGGCGTGCGGCACCGGACTCCGGAGCCAGCACGAAGTGGGGTGTTTCGCGGTAGTGCAGGGCGGCGGCGTAGGGGATGGGCAGCCAGGTGTCGTTGAAGCGCCCGCCCAGCCAACCTTCCGGGGTTTCCAGCAGGCACTCTTCGGCCACTTCCTGTACGGCCGTGTGCAGCGGCAGGTTCAGCTCCTGCGCCGGTACATAACCGGAAATCAGTTTCAGTACCACATCGCCACGGTCTTGTCGGCGCTGACGCACCAGTACCCAGTAATCGCGGTTCTGCCAATGCAGCGTGAGGCGCACTGACACGCCCAGGTTGGCCAGTTCGACCACGAAGTGTTGTGTATCGGGTAACTGGATGGCCTTGCGCCGTTGCTGGGTCTGGGCAAAGTTCAGCGGCATGCCGATGCTTTGGTAAATCAAGCCTTCGGGCGTGGCCTCGACATGCAGTGGCAGTGTCTTGAAGTTGCTCGGGTTCTTGCGGATCAGCGTTCGCGCCACGAGGCTCCTCCTTGCGTCGGGTCAGTCTCCAGTCCCTGAATCGGGAGCCTGAGGTAACTCAATGCTGGCCCAGGATACGGGCGACGGTGGCCACGTTGTGGGCCAGGTGCAACGGGTTGATGGTGCCGACAATAGCACTGCTGACGCCCGGGTGGGCGAACAGCAGCTCGAAGCTGGCCTGCACCGGGTCGACGCCCGGGGCCAGGCAGATATGCCCGCTCGCCAAGGCCTTCTTTACCAGGATGGCCTTGCCGTGTTCGGCAGCGTAGTCCAGCACCGGGCGTTCTGCCTGTTCGTTGAGGTTGTAGGTGACCATGGCGCAGTCGCCTTGCTCCAGTGCCTTCAGGCCGCCGGCGACGGTCTTGCCGGACAGCCCGAAACCGAGGATCTTGCCCTCCTGCTTGAGTTCGGCCAGGGTCTGGTAGACCTCCTGCTGTTCGAGGATGGCCAGGTCGTTGCCGTCGGAATGCACCAGCACCAGTTCGATGCGGTCGGTTTCGAGCCGGCGCAGGCTGCGCTCCACCGAGCGGCGGGTGTGGGCAGCGCTGAAGTCGAAATGCGACAGGCCTTCCTCGAACTCTTCACCGACCTTGCTGACGATTACCCATTCATCGCGTTGGCCGCGCAGCAGCGGGCCCAGGCGTTCTTCGCTACGGCCGTAGGCCGGGGCGGTGTCGATCAGGTTGATGCCAAGCTCGCGGGCCTGGGCCAGTAACAGGCGGGCTTCCTCATCGCCGGGGATCGTGAAGCCAGTGGGGTACTTCACGCCCTGATCGCGGCCCAGCTTGACCGTGCCGAGGCCCAGTGGAGAGACCGTGAGGCCGGTGCTGCCCAGCGGGCGATGGAATGCGTGCAGGGTTGGCAGGCTCATGGCAGCAACTGCTCCCAGGCCGGTACGCTCAGTGGAGGGCGTGGGAGGTCGGCCAGGTCGGCCTGTGCTTGTGGACGAATGCCGTCGCGCTCCAGGTGGCTGATTACCCGGTCGCTGAAATCCGGTGCCAGTGCCAGTTTGGTCGGCCAGCCCACCAGCAGGCGCTGCTGGTCGGCAAGGAAGGCGTTGTCCGGGCGTGCCAGGCCGGATTGTGCAGGCTCAGCGCGGTCAACGCGCAGTGTGGCCCAGCGCACCAGGCTCTGATCGACCCAGGGCAGCAGGTTGGCGATTTCCTTCTGCGCTGCAGCAATCTGCGCTGCAGGCTCGCGCGCCACGCCATCGGCTTCGGCCAGGTCCCCACCGAGGTACCAGACCCACTGGCCATCGGCTGCCGGATGGGTGGTCACCGTTACCCGCGGCTTGGGCCCGCCGCCGAGGCAGTGGGCGTACAAAGGTTTCAGGTTCGGGCCCTTGGCCATGACCATGTGCAGCGGGCGGGTTTGCATGGCCGGCTGATCCAGGCCCAGCGCCTGCAGCAAGCCTTCGGTGCCGGCTCCGGCACTCAATACGATGCGCTGGGCACGGATTTCCCGGTCGTCCACGCGCAGGCCGACCAACGCATTACCTTCACGCAAGGGTTCGATGCGTTCACCTGCCAGCAAGGACTCGCCGGCCAGCTCGGCCAGGTTGGCCAGCAGGCTCGGGACATCGACCACCAGTTCCGCCAGGCGGTACACCTTGCCCTTGAACGCGCGGTCCTGCAGTGCCGGTGGCAACTGGTCACCCTTGACCTGGTCGACCCGGCCGCGCACGGCCTTGCTGGCGAAGAAGCTTGTGAGGTTGCCGGCCAAGGTGCCCGGCGACCACAGGTAGTGGGCATCGGAGAGCAGGCGGGTACGCCCGAGGTCGAGTTCGCCGTTGCCGGCCAAGGCCTCGCGCCAGCGGCGCGGCATGTCGGCGATGGCTTCCGAGGCACCGGTCAGGGCGCCGTGCAGGGCGTATTTGGTGCCGCCGTGGATGATGCCCTGCGACTTGATGGTCTGCTCGCCGCCAAGGCTGGCGCGCTCCACCAGC
This sequence comes from Pseudomonas sp. BO3-4, assembly GCF_034044115.1. Lineage (NCBI taxonomy): Bacteria > Pseudomonadati > Pseudomonadota > Gammaproteobacteria > Pseudomonadales > Pseudomonadaceae > Pseudomonas > Pseudomonas sp. BO3-4. The sequence continues at coordinate 5,742,010 of NZ_CP139018.1, read as the reverse complement.
ACTGTCGAGTAGCCCAGGCGGCGCAGGCGGGCATTGAGCCAAAGGCCTGCGACCCCGGCGCCGACGATCAGCACGTCAGTGGAAATGGCAGATGGCATGGCGGTACCTCGAAGACTGGGACAGCTGGCAAGTATACAGGCTATACCTGAGATGGCCCTATCGTCGGCGAGCCCCGCACACGGGCTCTCAATGCCCAGCGGTCTTCGAGAACAGCTGAATCACCACCACGCCACCCACGATCATGGCCATGCCAAGCATCGCCGGCATATCCAGCTTCTGCCCATAGATCACCAGCGCCGCCACACTGATCAGCACAATCCCCAGCCCCGACCAGATGGCGTAGGCAATCCCCACCGGAATGCTGCGGACCACCAGCGTCAGCATCCAGAACGCAATGCCATAGCCAACCACCATCAGCAGCAGTGGCAACGGCGTGCTTAGGCCTTTCACCGCCTTCATCGAGGCGGTGGCGATGACTTCGGCGCAGATGGCAATGGCGAGGTAGGTGTAGGCATTCATGGCGGGATCCTCCGTTACTGAGCGGGCATTCTAGACCTTGCCTGGATGGGGTAAAGTCATTACCTATCAATGTGGGAGATAGGTTGATGGCCGAGCAGTGGAACCTTGAACAATTGCGTACCTTTTTGCGCGTTGCAGAACTGCGCTCGTTCTCCGCGGTGGCACGTGAGCAGCACAAAGCCCAGTCTGCGATCAGCAGTGCCATCGCGCTGCTCGAAACCGACCTAGGGGTCACCTTGTTCGAGCGCAGCAGCGGCCGGCAACCGAAATTGACTGAAAACGGCAGCGCCTTGCTGGAAGACGCCCGCGAATTGTTACGCCAGTGCGAACGCCTGGATGGCCGCGCCCTGGCCCTGATGCGCGGGCAGGAGGCCTTGCTGCGGGTCGCGCAGGACGAAGCCATGCCGTATCAGCCGGTGATCGACAGCCTCGACGAACTGGCGAGCCGCTACCCGTTCCTGGAGGTGCAACTGGCCAGCGGAGCCCAGGGCGATGTGGCGCGCAAGCTGGTGGAGCGGCGCGCCGATCTGGGCCTGTTCTTCCTCCACGAAAGCATCCCGGCTTCCTTGGAACGCCGTGCCTTGGGCAGCGTGGAGATGGTCACGGTGTGCGCGGTCGGCCACCCGCTGGCGGGCGAAGGCCGGGTCACTCGCCAACAATTGGCCCGCCACCGGCAGTTGCTGATCACGCCACAACAAAGCGGTTACCCTGGCGGCGAGGCGATCAGCCCGCAGGTATGGCGTGCCGACAGCTTCTACGCCATGGCCGAACTGCTGATGCGCGGCCTGGGCTGGGCCTGGTTACCCCGGCATGTGGTGCAGTATCCGACCTACCAGGCGCACATGGTCGAACTGGACAGCGACTGGCGGCCGCCGGCCCTGGTGGCAGAGCTGGCCTGGCGCCGCGATGAACCTCTGGGCCCGGCCGCGCAGTGGCTGGCCGAGCGCTTTGCAGTGCACCTTCGCGCGATCGGGTAGACTTAGCCGCCATGAACAGAACTCTCTATACCTTGCTGTTTCACCTGGGCCTGCCGCTGGTTGCGCTGCGCCTGTACCTGCGCGCGCGCAAGGCGCCGGCCTATGGCCAGCGCATCGGCGAGCGCTTTGCTTTCAAGCTGCCGGCCATGCGCCAGGGTGGTATCTGGGTACATGCGGTATCGGTGGGCGAGAGCATTGCTGCCGCACCCATGGTGCGTGCCTTGCTCAAGGCTTACCCGGAGCTGCCGATCACACTGACCTGCATGACCCCTACCGGCTCTGAACGCATTCGCGCCCTGTTCGCCAACGAACCACGCGTGCAGCATTGCTACCTGCCCTACGACCTGCCTTGGGCGGCGGGGCGTTTTCTCGATCATGTGCAGCCTAAGCTGGGCATCATCATGGAAACCGAGCTTTGGCCCAACCACATTCACCAGTGTGCCAGGCGCGGCATTCCGGTGGCGCTGGCCAATGCGCGCTTGTCCGAGCGCTCGGCCCGTGGCTATGGGCGCTTTGCCAGGCTGACCCGGCCGATGCTGGCCGAGATGAGCCTGATTGCCGTGCAGACCGAAACCGAGGCCCAGCGCTTCCGTGACCTGGGTGCACGCCCTGAGCGCGTGCAAGTCACCGGTTCGATCAAGTTCGACCTGACGATCGACGAACAGCTGCTGCCGCGCGCCAGGGCATTGCGTGAACAGTGGGGGGGCGGCCAGCGCCCTGTGTGGATCGCCGCCAGCACCCATGAAGGGGAAGATGCCTTGATCCTGCAGGCGCATCGGCAGTTGTTGCAGGTGCATGGCGATGCCTTGCTGATCCTGGTGCCGCGCCACCCCGAGCGCTTCAATGCAGTGCATGCGCTGTGCAGCGAGCAGTTCACCACCGTGCGCCGCTCTGCCGGCACGCTGGTCGATGCGCAAACGCGGGTATTGCTGGGCGACACCATGGGCGAACTGCTGTTCCTGTATGCCCTGGCCGACATTGCCTTCGTCGGTGGCAGCCTGGTGCCGACCGGTGGGCACAATCCGTTGGAGCCTGCGGCGCTGGCCTTGCCGGTGCTCATGGGGCCGCATGTGTTCAACTTCCTCGAAATCAGCGCGATGCTGCGCGAGGCGGGTGCCTTGCAGCAGGTGGATGATGCTGACGGGCTGGCCGGTGCGGTGCGCCGTCTGGTGGAACTGCCGCAGGACGCCCAGCGCATGGGCGAGGCGGGCAGGGCGGTGATGCGGGCCAATCAGGGGGCGCTGCAGCGATTGCTCGAGGGTCTGGGGGCCTTGATCCGCTGATAACCGACATATCCACTCAAAGACCCGGTCTAGAGTGGATATGTCTGATTCTGGTTATTTATTCCTACGGCGTAAGTTATAACTTCCTACACTGGATTTCTCGCCGTTAGGAAACTTCCTACGAATAGACTTTAAAAGTCAGAAGTGTCACACGCTTGCGTCGGAAGCTTGTAGGACGTTTGTCCTATTGCTTCGGGCTAGTATCGCCTCATGTCCGGTTTTCATAAGAGGTGGCGTGATGGCTGATTTATCTGATGGCAATGCCAACACTATTGAAAGTGGGCTGGTGTGTCTTATCACGCTGGCGCGTTACCATGGTGTTGCCGTCTCTGCCGAGCAGTTGCAGCACGATCATGCAGCAGCGGGTGAGCGGTTCTCTACCGGCACACTACTTCGGGCATTTCAGCAACTTGGCCTCAAGGCCAAACACCGCAGCGTCGATCCGGCCCGGCTGCAGCAGACGCCCTTGCCCGCTATTGCAGTGGATACCCGTGGTGAATACTTCATCATCGCGCGCGTGGAGGGCGAGAAGGTTCTGGTGCAGGACCCGCATTCCCGCGCGCCGCAAGCGCTGACCCTCGCGGAACTGGTGGTGCGCTGGTCGGGAGAACTCATTCTGGTTCGCTCCGATGCCCAGTTGCCCCTCGGGCTGTCGCGCTTCGACTTTACCTGGTTCATTCCTGCCCTAGTGAAGTACAGGCGGCTATTTGGCGAAGTGCTCGTGGTTTCCCTGGTCATTCAAATACTGGCTTTGCTGACGCCTTTGTTCTTTCAGGTGGTAATGGACAAAGTCCTGGTGCATCGCGGTTTGACCACGCTGGATGTTATCGCCTTGGGGTTGTTGGTCGTCGTTCTGTTTGAAACATTGCTGAGTGGGTTGCGTACCTATGTGGCAGGTCATACAGCGTCAAGAATCGATGTCGAACTGGGTGCAAAACTGTTCAGGCATTTGATCGATCTTCCAACTGCCTACTTTCACGCCAGGCGAGTCGGTGACTCGGTTGCCCGAGTGCGAGAACTGGAGAACATCAGAAGTTTCCTGACCAACAACAGCATCACGCTAGTGCTGGATGTGCTGTTCTCGGTGGTCTTCATCGCTGTCATGTTCATCTATAGCGGATGGTTGACGCTGGTCGTCGTTGGCTCGCTGCCTTTCTATTTTCTCGTATCCCTGGTCGTTACTCCGCTACTGCGGGCGTTGATTGATCAAAGCTTCCAGCGCGGCGCCGAGAACCAGGCTTTTTTGGTCGAGGCGGTCAACGGCATCGACACACTGAAGTCGATGGCCGTGGAACCTCAGGTGACCCGGCGCTGGAATGATCAGTTGGCCGCTTATGTATCTGCCAGTTTCAAGACCCAGAATCTTTCAAGTCTCGCCAATGAAAGCGTCGGCCTGATCGGCAAGCTGGTCACGGTAGCCACCTTGTGGCTGGGGGCCCGGCTGGTCATCGAAGGCGCACTCACGGTGGGCGAGCTGATCGCCTTCAACATGCTCGCAGGGCGCGTGTCGCAGCCCATCATCCGCCTGGCCCAACTCTGGACCAGCTTCCAGCAGACAGGGGTATCGATTCAACGCCTGGGCGACATTCTCAACACCCGTACCGAGGTCAACCAAGGCAAGGGCACGGTGCTGCCCACACTTGTCGGGCAGATCGAGCTCGATCGTGTGTGTTTTCGCTATCGGCCCGACGGGGGCGAAGTGGTGCGCGATGTCAGCCTGAAGATCGCCGCCGGAGAAGTGATAGGCGTTGTAGGTCGCTCGGGGTCAGGCAAGAGCACGCTGACACGCTTGATTCAGCGGCTGTACTCACCTGAGCGGGGGCGGGTATTGCTCGACGGTGCTGACCTGGCGGTAGCCGATGTGGCGTCACTGCGTCGGCAGATCGGCGTGGTGTTGCAGGACAACGTGCTTTTTCGGCGCACCGTGCGCGAGAACATTGCCCTCGGCAACCCAGCAGCACCGCTTGAAGAAGTGATCGCCGCAGCGACACTGGCGGGTGCTCACGAGTTCATCCTCGAATTACCGGATGGCTACGAAACCCTGATTGGTGAGCACGGCGCCAGCCTGTCGGGTGGGCAGCGACAGCGCATAGCCATCGCCCGAGCGCTGTTCGGCAACCCACGCATCCTCATTTTCGACGAAGCCACCAGTGCGCTGGACTATGAGTCCGAACGAATCATCCAGCAGAACATGGCGCGGATTTGCGCGCAGCGCACGGTCATCATCATTGCCCATCGGCTTTCGGCAGTACGCCATGCCGACCGCATCGTGGTCATGGAGCGTGGGCAGATCATCGAGCAAGGGACTCATGATGAGCTGCTGGGTTATCCACAGGGCACCTATGCCTACCTGCATCAACTGCAGCTCGGGGCCGCCGTATGAGTGTGGCGTTTAAGGACCTTGCCGAGCGCTACCGGGATGCGTGGAGGACGGCATGGCGCAAGCGCCGGTGCATGGATGGCCCCGTACGTGAACCCGACGAACTGGCCTTTTTACCTGCGGCACTGTCCTTGCAAGAAACGCCAGTGCATCCCTTGCCGCGCTACCTGCAGTGGAGCCTATTGATGTTCATTGGGCTGGCGCTTGCCTGGGCTTGCATCGGTGAGATCGATGTCATCGCCAGTGCCGAAGGCAAGATCGTGCCCAGTGGCAGGAGCAAGTTGATACAGGCCAGCGAGGTCGCGGTGGTGCAGTCGATCCACGTCGTCGATGGCCAGCCGGTGCGCAAAGGCGATGTGCTGGTCGAGCTGGAAGGGCAGTTGACCGAGGCTGACATCAAGCGTTTGGGCAGCGAACTGCTGGCTGCACAGATCGACCAGGCCCGCGCCAGCACACTGCTGAGTGCGCTGGACGGCGATGTGGCACCTGCCTCCCTGGCACCCTTGATACCGCAGGCCACGGCCGCGCAGCAGGCAGGCGCGCAGCGCTGGCTGGAGGGGCAATACCTGGAGTTGCAGGCCACGCTGGAACAGGCCGATGCCGAAATCGGTCAACGCGCTGCCGAAATCCGTTCCGCCCAGGGCCGGGCTGACGCGCTCCGGCAACTGTTGGTGATCACCCGCCAACTGACGGCGGATTACAAGCTGTTGTTCAGTGAATCGGCGGTGGCCAAGCACACCTACCTGGAAAAGGAGCAGGCCCGCCTGGAGCAGGAGCGTGAACTGGCACTCCAGCGCTCGCGCATAGACGAACTGAACGCTGCACGGCTTGCTGCTCAGCACCGCCGTAGCGGTGCCATTGCCCAACTTCGCAGAGCCATGCTCGACCTTCACGGTGAGGCGCAACGGCGCATTGCAACCCTTGAGCAGGAGTTGAACAAGGCCGAGCAGCGGCATCGCCTCAAGGTACTGACATCCCCCGTTGACGGCACCGTCCAGCAGTTGGCGATCCATACACAGGGCGGGGTGGTTACACCCGCGCAGACACTGATGGTCATTGTGCCGACGGGCGAGCCGGTGGAAGTGGAAGTGAAAGTCGAGAACAAAGATATCGGCTTTGTATATCCGGGGCAGCCAGTGGAAGTGAAAGTTGAGACGTTCACGTTTACCCAGTACGGGGTTGTCCCGGGGGTGGTGGAGAGTATTTCTGACGATGCCATTGAAGATGAGAAGCGAGGGTTGGTTTATAGCGCTCGAGTCCGCCTGGGTAAGGAAATAATGCGTGTAGGAAAACAGGATGTTCCGTTGACGGCGGGTATGTCAGTGCGTGCGGAGGTTATTACGGATAAGCGCAAGGTTATAAGTTATTTTCTAAGGCCTTTGCGGCGACATGTGCAGGAAAGTTTAACGGAGCGCTAAGTGATTACTGGTGAGGGTGATAACAGATGGACGCGAATCGGCTACGAGAAAAAAGCGGCTGGAGAATGCTGTACGAAATTATATGGAATGCACTGAGGGTTAGCGCAGCGGTCGCGTTGTGTCTTCCCGCAAGCTGTGTTGCTTTAGCAGTGGCGACTGTTGCTTTAAGCGAGAAATCGAAGCCGGTCGCACCCCCTGCGCCAAAAGTATGTGGTGTGGTGTCCGGTGTTATGTATGAGTTTTCAAGCGAATATGTTCCTTTCTGGCCGGAATATGAGGATGAAGGAAATTATAAGAGAGGTTCTGGCGGCGTTGATAGAGGGTGTGAATCAAATTTATATTCTTTAAGTCTGGCCATGAACTGGCCTGAGTTAACGCCGGGAAACTATTTCTCAGAGACGTTTAGTGGAATCGTAGTGACGCTTGAACCATGGCCCGCTGGTGAGAGGGGACTGCGCGAAACCTTTGATTTTTTCATTTCCGAGGCAACTTATAAGCAGCGAGAGGCCAAGGTGTTTGATAGACAATTAGGTTTGAATCGAGTGGAAGGTGTTGATAGCGTTTTCCCCAATTCACCACGGATGATTTTCTGGTCTGAAAGAAATGGGTATATGGAGCAAATTGGAAGGTGTAGTTGGAGTAAGTATAGGTCTAAATACCATCGGTGTCATTTTAGATATTTGCTGGAGGGCAGTAAAACTATTGTAAAGATTGATTTTGGATGGGACAAATTAAGCGAGTGGGGTGAGATGGTGTCGCGTGTCAAGAAATTCTTGGCATCTAATGGGGTGTAAGGGTGATTTTTTAATGATGAAGTTAACCTCTTCTGATTAGGGGCAGTAAGTGGAAATTAAAGTTGAGGTGTTAACGTTTGCCAAGTGCGGGGATGTCCAAGGGGGAGAGTATTTCTGATGACGATATTGAAGATGAGCGGCGCGGCGCTGATGTATAGCGCTCAAATAGAACTGGCCAAGGATATTTTACGCGTAGGGGATAAAGACGCACCGCTGACAATATGTATGGCTGTGCGTGCAGAAGTGATTGTGGATGGGCGCAGAGTGATCAGTTTTTTCTTGAACCCCCTGCAGCGGCACAGTGGTTCAGATGCGTTTGGGGCTGGGAGCAGCATTTCCGTGTTGTGCGAAAGAAATTTTGGAAAAGTTTATGCGTTGTCTGAAGCGCAGTTTGCTTAGTGCCTGATATGGGCAGTCTGGCTCTAGGGAGGGGTGATGATTAGTTTCAGGTATATCTTTCTCTTTGTGAAGGTGCTGTTCGGAAAGCTAATTGCGCTGTGTAGAAGATTTGGTTTGGTGCTGTGGGGTTCTAGCAAATTGTTGTTGTTGCTAAGTGTGGTGTGGTTGTTGGTCTCCATTGTTATTGCCCCGACTTGGGCGCCGAAGAAGCTGACGACCCCTAATCCAATGGTGTGTGGAAAGGTCTCGGGTGTTGTTTATGAGCTCCCTAGGAGGTATGTGATCTATTGGCCTGAGGATGAGGGCAAGAGTTCTTGGGAGCCGGTATTTATAAATATCAAAAAAGGCTGTGGTGCAAACTTGGCGTCACTCTATATGGCAATGAGTTGGCCGGAGATGCAGCCCGTCTCTTACGGTGAGGCGACGTCTTTTCGCTTTGATGGGATATCGGTCGCAATTGGGCCTTGGCTGCATGGGGAAGCAGGGTTGAGAAAACAGCTCCAGCATTATCTTCGTGAAACACCCGCGGCTCTAGTTAAGGCTAGCAAGCTGAACGAAGATCTCGGCCTAAATTTTCTCGAGGGTGTTGATAGTGAATTCCCTAATCGGCGCAAGGGCTTTTTCTGGCTGGAGGCCAAGGGACGTATGCAATACATCGGTTATTGCAACTGGGTGGAACCCAAGGTCAATTACTCGCGTTGCTATTTGAAGTTTTTGATACCCGGAGGGGATGCAATTGTTAATGTGGAGTTTTTATGGGAGAGGCTTGGGGAGTGCCATAACATTGCTTTGGCAGTGGGTGAGTTTTTCATGAATGCTGCTAGGTATCGGGTCGATAAATGATCAGGATGGAAATGTCCGATGTGGAGGAGGCGCGTCAGGCTTAGCGTGATAAGAGGGATGGCTCTCGTGAGTGTTGATTTTTTGCGAGGTGAGTTGAGGTGTGTGGTTAGTGGAGTTGAATAGTTGCAAGGCGAGGTGTAAGGCAAGGAGAAGGAAAATGATCAAAGTTAGATTCTGCCCCTTTTGGTTGTATGTCCGAGAAAGCTTGAAGGAGCGCTAAGTCATTATGAGAAAAATACCATGTTTGTTTTTCCTATGGGCTTGGAGTTTTTTGAGGCTTTGCTCCGCTGTACTCTTGTTGATTCCCGTGCTGATGATGATAGTTGTGGCCTGGAAGAGCGAACCTTGGAAGCCAGGGGAGAAGGTAACGTTTGATCCTTTCGTGTGCGGCAGAATTTCAGGGGAAGTGTATAGGTTCTCGAGGTTGTACTTTCCATTTTGGCCAGAATATGAGGGAAAAAGCTCTTTTGATCCTGGCTTTATTTATAACAAAAAAGGCTGTGACGCAAACCTAGTATCTGTATTTTTGTCAATGACCTGGCCAGAGCTCGACCCGGCGGATGACAGTTTAGTGTTCCGGCAGGGCTTGGAGCATGAGGGGCTGTTGGTCGCAGTGGCCCCGATAACTGCAAGAGAGGGGGATTTACGGCGTCAACTCGAGTTTCTTTTGCGGAAAAGCCCAGCAGAAACAATAACGCTTGCTGAGTACGATGAGTCAAGCAGCCTCTATCGTGTAGAGGCGCGTGACACGGTTTTTGAAAATCACAAGAAGCTTATCTATTGGCAGGGTGAGCTCGATGACTTGGCTGCTGTAGGGTATTGCAGCTGGCGTCCGAAAGTTCCGAATTACTATTCGTGCAGAATGACATTTGTAGTGTTTGGAGACGTACTCGTCAAGGTGATAATGCGCCCTGATAAGTTAATGCGGTGGTTGGAAGTGAGGCGCTCAGTGGTCGATTTTTTAATTAATAGCAGAAGATGAGGTGGCAAATGTCGGGGTTGACCAAAGAGGATATAGCGGCTGCACGTAGCATTTTTGAGTCCAAAGGTGTTGGTGATATGTATGACTACATGGCTATGAAGGGGGATCGATATGCCGTACTTGCCAATGGCGTTGCTAAAGGGAACTCCATAGCAGGGTTGGCTGCTATAAATTTCATGAAAAGAACTGAGGCAGATGCCGGGCGCCCCATGAGCGAGGCAGATGTTGAAGAAGTAAGATTGGAAATGGGGAGAGCTTATTTGGAGCTTCAAGAGCGCAGGGTGATGGATGGTACGTTAGATGGTGATCCAAATCATATGGAGGTTTGGGATTTCCATAGTGACGTATTTAAAAACTTGGGTAGGTCGAAAGATGCCTGGACTTTGAATTCTGTGTTTGAGTTAACCGATCCGGAGTATCGCGAGTCATATTGGAAAAAGGTACTGGATGCGGCGGGAAGCCCGGGTAGTGAGTTTTGGTTGTCCATTCAGACTGATAGTAGAATGGCTAATAGCACTGTAGTGGCTCCGGATGATATGCGTGGCATGGCCAAGTACTGGAAATCTCGTATTGATTCGCCGACCGCCATTGCATCGTTTCTTTATTCAATAGGAGAAGTTGCGGGAAATGGCTTGGCCAGTGTGATCTCCGAACTCGTAGATTCTGAGAACCCAGGGGCTATAGATCCATCCTTGAACATCGAAATCACCCCCACAACCGAATCCCGCCGCGACCTCCAAGGCCAGGACGATATCCGCAATGACGTCTCCAACGGCTACGTCGATCGTCGCCTGACCCACAGTATCGCATTCACCGACAGCACCCTCGACAACACCGACTTCACCTCCGCTCAGTTGGGCAGTTTGGCCAGCGGTGGTGTTCGCCCCGGCGAGCTCCAGATCGACCCCAACGTGCGACCCAATCAGCACCTGGCTCAGTTCTATCGTGATGGCAATGAACAACCGGATTTCAGCCTGCGCAATGCCGTGGTACTCAACGGGTTGGCAGCAATGACCACGGTGAACACGTTTGTCGACCCGCTCTTGCTCGACCTCAGCGGCAAGGGCGTTGGCCTGACGGGTATCGAGGAAGGCGTACTGTTCGATATCGATAACAGTGGTTCACTGCGCCGCACCGGCTGGGCAGACCGGCTGACCGGCATGCTGGTGCATGACAACGGTACCGGCCAGGTGAGCAACGTCAGCCAGCTGTTCTCCGAATACTACGGCGGCAAGGCAGGCAGCGACGGCAGCTCTGGTGAAACACCGTTCAAGGATGGCTTCGCCGCCCTGGCAAGTGTTGACGCCAACGCCGATGGCGTCATCAACGTTGAAGACGCCGTGTGGGCGCAATTGAAAGTGTGGGTCGATGGCAACCACGACGGGCGTGCCGATGCCGGTGAGCTGAGGGCATTGCAGGAGCATGGCATTAGCCAGATCAAGCTCGGCCAGGTCGAGCCGGTAGGAGAGGTGCGTCAGGGTAACGAGGTCATTTCCCGAGGCGCTTTCACTGTTAATGGTGAGGACCGGGAAGTACTGGCGGTGAGGTTTCTCGCCGATACCGTCGGTAATCGGATCGAGGCCCAGGAGGGTGGCACTCTACTGACTTCGTCAAGCGGGCCCACTTCCCGAAGGGCCTACATCAGCCAGAGTGCTCAAGGAAGCACGCTGGACGCCGCAGCGCTCGGCGTACAGACGCTGTACGGCAGCGCGGGCGATGATGTCTTGACCGCGGCTCCAGAGGGCAGTTGGCTGGTTGGTGGCGGTGGCAGCAACACCTATCACGGCGGGGCGGGCGACGATGTATTCGTGATCAGTGCCAGCGACGATTGGGCGAACATGCAGGGCAATGGTGGGCGCGACACTGCACTGATCGTGGGGGAGCATGGCGTTGGGCTGAACATGGCCAAGGCCGGGCTGACCATTGCGCAAGGCGGGCGGGGTAAGGACATCATCGCCAGCGGCGGTCAACGCGGAGTATTCATCAAGGGCGGCTCGGGCGACAGCTTGCTGATTGGCGGGGGCGGCAACGATGTGCTTGTGGGTGGTACAGGCCGTAACGACATCATCGGTGGTACCGGCAAGTCGTTGATCTATGCGGGCCCCAAGGGGGATCGCATCCGGGCCTCGGCGGGCGGAAGTATCATTTACGCCGGTGGTGGCGCTGATCGGATTACGGGCGGTGCTGCCGATGACGTGATCGAGGCCGGACGCGGCGATGCCACGATCGACGGAGGCGCGGGCACCAACCTGGTCAGTTTACATGGTGCTCACGACGAGTACCTGATCACACGTACCGAATCGGGCCACCTGATCACCGACACCGTGGCGGGACGAGATGGCCGCCTGAGCCTGAGCAACATCCAGAAACTCAGCTTCGCCGACATTGCTGCCATCGATCTTCTCGGCCGGGGAGCCATGCCAATCGGCGACAGGCTCTCGCCTGAGCAACTGGCTACATTCGCCACCACTGACACGGCGCTGATAGTCCCTGCAACGGCGCTGCTGGGCAATGACCAGCCACTTGGCAGCAGCGGGCCATTGCGCATCGCCTCAGTCAGCGCTGGCAAGGGTGCAACAGTGCGGCTGAATGAGCAGGGTGATGTGGAGGTCACGCCGTTGCCAGGCCATGACGGTGATGTCAGTTTCCGCTACGACTTGGTCGATGCTGCCGGCAACGCCTCCATGAGTGTGACCGAGGTGGGCAGTGCTGCATCAGCACCCTTGCGGGCAACGGTAACGTTGCGCCATGAACAATCCCCCGCTGACCCGCTGTCGGGGCGGCAGTGGTATCTGGACGAGATCAATGTCGCGCCGGTATGGCGTGACTTCACGGGCAAGGGGGTGAGGATAGGGCAGTTCGAGCCGGGTGGGGAGTTTGCCGTGGCGCCGGAAATCTTCGACATCGGGCACCCCGATCTCAAGCCGAATATCGATCCCATCTGGCTGCAAACCCAACGCACCAATGGCACGCTGCCCGCTCTGGCGTCCAATCATGCCACTCAAGTGGCTGGGGTCATGGTTGGCGCGCGCAATGATCAAGGAGGGATCGGCATCGCATATGAGGCGAAGATCGGCGGGCACTACCTGGCCAACAAAGGCGATGACCTGACCAATCTGGGGCAAATGGTCAACTACGACATAGCCAACAACAGTTGGGGTTTCAAAACGGACTTCGGACTTACAAATGTTCCAGAAGGAAAAGTCGATACTGCTCTGGCGCTGGCATTCAGCACTACGCTTGCCGCCACCAACGGCCGTGGCGGGCTAGGCACCATCGTCGTCGCCTCTGGTGGCAACCAGCGCCATAAAGGCGGTAATGCACAGGGCTCGCTGACCAACAACAACCGCCATGCCATTGAAGTGGCGGCCATCAATGCAAAGGCAGACCTCTCGGTACTGCAAGCTGCAACGGCACCCTTTTCCAATCCAGGTTCCAGCTTGCTGGTCGCTGCACCGGGGAGCTATGTTTTATCCAGTGGCGTCAGCCTTGAAGCGGAGCGCGGTGCGTCGGTCGGCAGCGCCTACAGCACGACTCAGGGCACCAGCTTCGCCGCGCCGATCGTCTCAGGCGTGGTGGCGTTGATGTTGCAGGCCAACCCGGGGTTGGGTTACCGGGATGTTCAGCAGATCCTCGCACTGTCTGCGCGCAAAGTGGATGACGCATCAACCCAATGGGCTTACAACGCAGGGCGCAATTGGAATGGCGGTGGCATGCACGCCAGCCACGACTACGGCTTTGGCATGATCGACGCCCGCGCCGCGGTGCGCCTTGCCGAGTCCTGGGGGAGCCGGGCGACCAAGGCCAACGAACGGCTGCTGACAGCCAGCAGTGCACCAGTGGCTCAACAGGTTGCGGCGGGGCAGGTTGCGACTTTGTCTTTGACCCTGCCGGCTGATTTGCTGGTGGAGCATGTGGAGGTCGATGTCCACTCGATGGTCGGCCGCCTTGGCGACATGACGCTCACGCTGGTGTCGCCTGGCGGCACGCGCAGCGTACTGCTCGATCGCACAGGCAAGGCGCCGGGCTCTGGTGATGACGATCTGGGCGATTCGCGTTCAGGGGCGTTCAAATATGGGTTCATGTCGACCCATCATCGCGCAGAGCGCTCGGCTGGGGAGTGGAAGCTTGAGGTGCGTAATGCTGTTGCTGGCTTACCGCTAACGCTTGATCGCTGGACGCTGCGCCTCGTCGGCAGCCCCGGCACCACCGATGATGTCTATTACTTTACCGACGACTACGCGAACCTGGTGGCAGAAAACCCAGGGCGCGCGAAGCTTGACGATGCCATCAGCGGCACCGCTGGCGGGCGCAATACGTTGAATGCGGCTGCAGTAAGTCGCAGTATCTCGGTGGATCTGGCCAGCGGCAGCGCCAGTATTGCCGGTGCGGCGCTCACCATAGCCCCTGGTTCGGTGCAAAACCTTATCAGTGGTGATGGCGACGATACCTTGATCGCCGGGCCCGCCGGGGCATTACTGGATGGTGGCCGTGGGTACAATCTCCTCAAGGGGGGTGAGGGTACCGACCGCTTTGTCATCCACAGGCGTGCAGGCGGTAACGATGTACTCAAGCAGTTCGAGACTTCGCGTGAGGTGATCGACCTGGTCGGCTTTGGTGGTTCAGGGTTTGCTGACTTGCAGATGCAACAGGACGGCAATTCGACTGTGCTCGACCTTGGCAGTGGGCAGAAGCTGACGCTTGCGGACACTACGATTGCCGAACTGCGGTCAGCGAACTTCCGTTTCCTTGACGCTTTCACCGCTGCGCCAGGTTATTTCGAGGGCAGCCCTGAAGGGCAGACGACCCCGCCTGTCAGCGCGAATGTTCTGCTTACCGGTGGTGCAGGTGGCGTGTCGCTTGCCAGTGACGCATCCGGGCAGTTGGTGGCTTCGTTGGCAGGCACGGTATATTCCCCGCCGACGGTTGCGCCCAGCGTGTTTCTGGTGACAAAACAAGAAGGTGTGAGCGATTACAAGAACACCCTTCGGGGGTTCCGACACGGTATCGACAAGATTGACCTGACCCAAGTAGGCATCAGTCGCTTCGAGGATCTGCACGTCAGCAAAGTCCAGCGCTTCAAACTCAATGACTTTGCGCAGATTCACGGTGTAGCCGTTGATACCCAGGCAGTGCCGGGGCAGGAAGGTATTGTGAAGATGCTGTACCTGGATGCGCTCGAAGTTGCGCAGGTGACAGCGGAGGACTTTATCTTTGCGCAGCCGGCAATGGTCACATCTGAAGCGGTTGCCGTGCCAGAGATTTCCGCCCTTTCAGCAGGGTCATCGCTGTTTGCTGTCGAGCACTCGCTACCGAGCCTGGGGAATCTTGTTGATGCAATGGCTGCGTTCGCCCCTGAACCTGCGGGGCCTGTGCTTATCGGTGATATGTCGGCGCAACGCATCGACTCGACGATTGCCGTAGCCGCCTAGGCGTTGTCGTACATGTCTGGAGTGATATTGGCGGCCTATCGCCAGCAAGCCAGCTCTCACAGGTGCATCATGCCTTCAGGCCTGGCACGGTACGTGTGGGAGTGGGCTTGCCCGCGAATGGTCCAGCCCCTACCTCAAGGCCTGCGCTCGAAGTTCTTGGCCGCTGCTGCCGGCAGGTCCGGCGGCAGGAAGTCCTTGTCCGGGTTGTAGTCAGGTTTCAGGTAGCGCTTCAGGTCCTGCAGGTCTTGCGGGCTCAGGGTGCCGGCTGCCTGCTTCAGGCTCAGGTTGTCGAGGATGTAGTCGTAACGGCTATTGTTGTAGTCGCGCACCGAGGTGTACAGCTGGCGCTGGGCATCAAGCACGTCGACGATGTTGCGGGTACCGACCTGGTAGCCGATTTCAGTGGCTTCCAGCGCGCTCTGGTTGGAAATGATCGACTGCTTGCGCGCCTGTACCTGTTCCACATCGGTGTTCACTGCGCGGTGCAGGTTGCGGGTGTTTTCCACGACCTGGCGGCGCAGGCTTTCACGCTGTTGCTCGCTCTGGCTCAGGCGCTGGTAAGCCTCGCGTACCTGCGAGCTGGTCAGGCCGCCGCTGTAGATCGGTATGTTCAGTTGCAGGCCAACGCTGGTCTGCTCGACATCGCCGCTGTAGCGCACCCCCAGTTGCGATGGGTTGGTGAAGCCAAGGCTGTCGTTATCACCCTTCTGGTACTTGGCCACGGCGTCCAGGGTCGGTGCATGCCCGGCCTTGCGCTGACGCAGGGTCTCTTCTGCGGCAGAAACCGCGTAGTTGGTGGCCAGCAGGTTGAGGTTCTGGCGCCCGGCGGTTTCGACCCAGGCTTTGGCATCGTTGGGCGTTGGCACTTGTACCGGCAGGCTATGCACCACGCCCTGGATAGCGGTGTACTCACGGTTGGTCAGGGTTACCAGGGCCTCGAAGGCGTCCTGCACCTGGCGTTCGGCGATGATCCGGTTGGCCCGTGCAGTGTCATAACTGGCTTGCGATTGCAGCACGTCGGTCTTGTCCGAAAGGCCCACGTCGAAACGCTCGTTGGACTGATCCAGCTGGCGCTTGAAGGCCGCTTCTTCTGCCTTGGTGGCGGCCAGGTTGTCCTGGGCGCGGAGGACGGCGAAGTAGTTTTGCGCGGTTTGCAGGATCAGGTTTTGCTCGGTCGCCGACAGCTCCAGTGCTGCCTGTTCGTTGACTGCTTCGGCGGCTTGCAACTGGAACCAGCGATCAGCGCGGAAGATGGGCTGAGCCAGGGTCGCGCTCCAGGCGTTGCCGCTGCGATTGGACGTCATGGACGGCTCGTCCAGCTTGGTGCGGGTGTTCATCATCTCGGCACCGGCCGACAGGTTTGGCAGCAACCCGGCGCGGGCCTGCGGCACCACTTCGCGGCGCGCCCCGTAATCGGCGCGTGCTGCAGCCAGGTCGGCGTTGTTGTCCACTGCTTCCTGGTAGACGCTGACCAGATCGGTCTTGACTGTAGAGGGCGCATCCGCTGCCCAGACCACTCCGTTGGACGCACAAGACACGGCTATCGCCAGTGAGAGTTTGCGCAGCATAGAGGCAATCCTTGTACGAAATTTAATTACTGAACTGTTGAGTATCGAGCGATGGGCCAGTGTAGTGCCATGCGCACCCGGCAACAATCGCTCGGTGTGCCTTTCATCATCCGCGCATTTACCTGCTTGGCTTTGCTGACCACTCCAGTCTAGACTGCGCATGTTCTTGTCGGGGTGCCTTGAAGCAAAGGCTGAGATCGCAGAGGTGCGGATCCCGTTGAACCTGATCAGGTTAGCGCCTGCGTAGGGAACAAGATTGCTCGCCTTCCCGGGGAGCCTCTTGTGCCAGGTCCGGGATTGTCACAGCTGCATACAGCTTCAGGCACCCCCCATGTCCGGCACTGCACCCAAAGAGGGTGCGTCCGCGCGTTTCAGGTTCACCCCGACATTCCACTGCTAGGAAGCCGTCAGGAGAGCCTGTGATGACCAAACAAGAAAAAGCGATCAACCTCAGCGAATCGGCACAAGTCGATCAGCAGTCCGTGCAACCCTTCCCGCGTTCGCGCAAGGTGTATGTCGAAGGCTCGCGCCCGGACATCCGCGTCCCCATGCGTGAAATCAGCCTGGATGACACCCCGACCGATTTCGGCGGCGAATCCAACGCCCCGGTGCTGGTGTATGACACGTCTGGCCCGTACACCGACCCCGACGTGATCATCGACGTGCGCAAAGGCCTGGCCGATGTGCGTTCGGCGTGGATCGAAGCCCGCGGTGACACCGAGCGCTTGGAAGGCCTGAGCTCCGACTTCGGTCAGCAGCGCCTGAACGATGCAGAGCTGGCCAAGCTGCGTTTCGCCCATGTGCGCAACCCGCGTCGTGCCAAGGCCGGCGCCAACGTCTCGCAGATGCACTATGCCCGTCAGGGCATCATCACCGCCGAAATGGAATACGTGGCCATCCGCGAAAACATGAAGCTGCAGGAGGCCCGCGCCGCCGGCCTGCTGAATGAGCAACATGCCGGCCACAGCTTCGGTGCCAACATCCCGAAAGAAATCACCCCTGAATTCGTTCGCCAGGAAATCGCCCGTGGCCGCGCGATCATTCCGGCCAACATCAACCACCCGGAAGTAGAGCCGATGATCATCGGTCGCAACTTCCTGGTGAAGATCAACGGCAACATCGGCAACAGCGCCCTGGGTTCCTCGATCGAGGAAGAGGTGGCCAAGCTGACCTGGGGCATCCGCTGGGGATCGGACACGGTCATGGACCTGTCCACCGGCAAGCACATCCACGAAACCCGCGAGTGGATCATTCGCAACTCGCCGGTGCCGATCGGTACCGTGCCGATCTACCAGGCCCTGGAAAAGGTCAACGGCGTGGCAGAGGACCTGACCTGGGAACTGTTCCGCGACACCCTGATCGAGCAGGCCGAACAGGGCGTGGACTACTTCACCATTCACGCCGGTGTGTTGCTGCGCTATGTGCCCCTGACCGCCAAGCGCGTCACCGGCATCGTCAGCCGCGGTGGCTCGATCATGGCCAAGTGGTGCCTGGCGCACCACAAGGAAAACTTCCTGTACACCCACTTCGACGAAATCTGCGAAATCATGAAGGCCTACGACGTCAGCTTCTCGCTGGGCGACGGCCTGCGCCCTGGCTCGATTGCCGACGCCAACGACGCCGCGCAATTCGGTGAGCTGGAAACCCTCGGCGAGCTGACCAAGATTGCCTGGAAGCACGACGTGCAATGCATGATCGAAGGCCCCGGCCACGTGCCGATGCAATTGATCAAAGAGAACATGGACAAGCAGCTGGAGTGCTGCGACGAGGCGCCGTTCTACACCCTCGGCCCACTGACCACCGACATCGCGCCGGGTTACGACCACATCACCTCGGGCATTGGTGCGGCGATGATCGGCTGGTTCGGTTGCGCCATGCTCTGCTACGTCACGCCGAAGGAGCACCTGGGCCTGCCGAACAAGGACGACGTCAAGACCGGCATCATCACCTATAAGATCGCCGCGCATGCCGCCGACCTTGCCAAGGGCCACCCGGGTGCACAGATTCGCGACAACGCCTTGTCCAAGGCGCGTTTCGAGTTCCGTTGGGAAGACCAGTTCAACCTGGGCCTCGACCCGGACACCGCCCGCGCTTTCCACGACGAGACCCTGCCGAAGGAATCGGCCAAGGTCGCGCACTTCTGCTCGATGTGCGGGCCGAAGTTCTGCTCGATGAAGATCACCCAGGAAGTGCGTGAGTACGCTGCCAAGATCGAGGCCGTGGATGTGACGGTCGAGCAAGGCATGCGTGAGCAGGCCGAGCGGTTCCGCCAGGAAGGCAGCCAGCTGTACCACAAAGTCTAAGCACGCTGGGGCCGCTTTGCGGCCCTTTCGCGACGCAAGGCCGCTCCCACAAGGACCGCGCAAGCCTCGAAGCCTGCGTGGTTTTTGTGGGAGCGGCCTTGCGTCGCGATACGAGGACGAAGTCCTCGCCAGGAACACCAACAATATTGCCGGCGAGCGCCAACCATGACATCACCCAGCCAGTTCTCTCCCGACCATCCAATCCCCATCCAGCAGCGCATCTTCGGTGCTCGCGACCTGTTTTCACTGTGGTTTTCCCTCGGCATCGGCCTGATGGTGCTGCAGGTCGGCGCCATGCTGGCGCCAGGCCTGGGCCTTGCTGGCGCCGTGCTGGCCATCGCCCTGGGCACCGGTGTCGGTGTGCTGTTGCTGGGTGCGGCGGGGGTTATCGGCAGCGACACCGGCCTGTCCGCCATGGGCACCCTGAAACTCAGCCTGGGCAGCCATGGCGCGCGCTTGCCGGCGCTGCTCAACTTGCTGCAACTGGTGGGTTGGGGTGCTTTCGAGATTATCGTCATGCGCGATGCTGCCAGCTTGCTGGGGGCGCGAGCGTTCGGTGAGGACAGTGCCTGGAACAGCCCCATGCTCTGGACGCTGTGCTTCGGTGCCCTGGCCACCCTGCTGGCCGTCAGCGGGCCACTGGCCTTCGTGCGCAAGGTGCTGCGCGCCTGGGGCATCTGGTTGTTGCTGGGCGCTTGCCTGTGGCTGACCTGGAACCTGTTCGCCAAGGCCGACCTGGCCGAACTGTGGAACCGTGCCGGGGATGGTTCGATGTCGCTGGCGGTTGGCTTCGATATCGTCATCGCCATGCCGCTGTCCTGGCTGCCGCTGATCGCGGACTACTCGCGCTTTGCCCGCAATGGCAAGCATGTGTTCGGCGGCACGGTCGTTGGCTACTTCATCGGCAACACCTGGCTGATGAGCCTGGGCGTGGCGTACACGCTGGCGTTCGCCGCCAGTGGCGAAGTCAATGCCCTGCTGCTGGCCCTGGCAGGCGCCGGCATGGGGATTCCGCTGCTGCTTATTCTGCTGGACGAGTCGGAAAAGGCCTTCGCCGACATTCACTCGGCGGCGGTTTCCACCGGTGTGCTGCTACCGCTGAAGGTCGAGCACCTGGCGCTGGCCATCGGCGTGTTGTGCACCCTGATCGCCCTGTTGGCGCCACTGGCACAGTACGAAAACTTCCTGTTGCTGATCGGCTCGGTGTTCGCACCGCTGTTCGGCGTGGTGCTGATGGACCACTACGTGGTCCGTCGACGCCGTCTGCCAGCGCAGGTCAATGGCTTGCACTGGCAGGCGTTGGTGGCCTGGTTTGCCGGGGCGGTGGCCTATCACCTGATTGCCGCCAAAGCGCCGGAACTGGGCGCTACCCTGCCCGCATTGCTGCTGGCAGGTGTGCTGCATGGGCTGCTAAGCCTCAGCCGCGGCCGGGAAACAGTTCAGGCTTGAGTACGCCATTCAGGCGCGGGTAGGGGATCTTCAGTTCCACGTGGCCCATGGAATAGGGCGCGATGGCATAGACCTCGTACTTGACCACTACCGCGCCGTACGTCAGGGCGACGTGCGGCGATTTCTTGAACGGCCAGGTCTTGACGAACTCGGCATCCTTGTCCATTCCCACGCTCATCAGCCAGGCACGGTGCGATTCTTCGACGGTTTTCCAGAAGGTGTCTTCCTGGCCGGGCACCAGCATGTCCTGCAGGGTCAGCACCTTGTCCAGTTTGCGTGAATAGTTGATGAAGCCGCGCCCGGGCATGCCGTGGGCGCCACCGCTGTCCAGGTAGCTGGACAACTCGATGATCACCAGCCCGTCATGCTGCTCGCGTACCTTGGCTTGCAAGTAGCTGCTGTTACGTTTGTCGGCACTGGCCAGATATTGCTGTTCGTAGGCCTGCAGGGTGGCTGGTGCGGTGCCATGCTGATTGTCTTCGGTCAGTTGCAGCAGGCGTTTTTCGACGATGCCGTCGAGCTTGGGCAGGGCCGGGAAGTGGATCATGTCGATGTTCACCAGCGGGCAGTCGCTCTCGCTGCAGCCGGGTTTGACATGCTCCCAGGCGTCGCGCTTGACCTCGAGCGGGGCCCGGTAGTTGGGCGTGAACAGGCTCTGGCAGGCGCCCAGAGCGAGTGCCAGCACGGCCACGGAAGTCAGTTTGACAAGTGTCATGATGATCCTTGCAGAACAGGGAAAAGTCGGCCTTTGACCGTCTGCGCGGCCTTCAGTTCGCCACTAAGCTAACAGAGTGAAGGTCTGCTGTCCCGAGTGCGCCAGCGGTTGCTGGAAAGGGGTGAAACCAACAGGCGTGCGGAGTAGGATGGCGCGAAGCAGTATTCGAGGTAATGAGGATTTCCATGTCAGACGCGTTGAACGCTGTGCCCAAGGGCTTCGAAATCATCGAGCGGGCCAATTGCTTCCAGGGCTTTTACAAGCTCGACAAGTTACGCCTGCGCCACGAGCTATTTGCCGGAGGCATGGGGCGCGAGATCAGTCGCGAACTGTTTGTGCGCCACGATGCGGTATGCGTGCTGCCGTACGACCCTGCGCGCGATGAAGTGGTGCTGATCGAACAGTTCCGCGTGGGCGCACTGGACAAGGTCGCCAACCCCTGGCTGATCGAGATGGTTGCCGGGCTGATCGACAAAGACGAGCAGCCCGAGGAAGTTGCCCATCGCGAGGCTGAAGAAGAAGCAGGCCTGACCTTCAGCGCCCTTTGGCCGATGACCCGCTACTTCCCGTCGCCTGGCGGCAGTGACGAATACGTTCACCTGTTCCTCGGCCGTTGCAGCAGCGAGGGCGCGGGAGGGCTGCATGGCCTGGAGGAAGAGGGCGAAGACATTCGTGTACGCGTGTGGGCGTTCGAGGATGCCCTGCAGGCGGTGCGCGACGGGCGCATCTGCAATGCGGCCACCATCATTGGCCTGCAATGGCTGGCGCTGAACCGTGACGAAGTAAGAGGTATGTGGAAGTGAACCTGCTGCGCGAGCGCTATCGAGTCGACCTGGTCGGGCTGCAGGCAGCCTGCGAGGCCAACTACGCCCGGCTGATGCGCTTGTTGCCCGACATGCGCACCACCCAGAGCTCGCGCCGCATCGGCATGACCCAGGGTGACCAGATGCTTGGCGTGCTGGTGCTCGACGTGGTGCTGGCCTGCCCGTACACCACCACCCTGCATGTGCGCCAGGAACACAGCCTGCCGTGGTTGCCAGTGCCACACCTGGAAGTGCAGGTGTATCACGATGCGCGCATGGCCGAAGTGGTCAGCGCCGAACACACCCGGCGCCTGCGCAGCATCTACCCGTATCCGAACGATGCCATGCACCAGCCGGACGAAAAGGCCCAGCTCAACCTGTTCCTGGGTGAATGGCTCAGCCACTGCCTGGCCTGCGGCCACGAGCTGGCAAGTGTTCGCTGAATTGTGACGTGAGTCGGTTGCGGGTGTTTGCTCGTCACCGTCGCACAGCCATAATTCCCGCTGAATCCATTCGAGGAGATGGCCGTTGTCGCCGCCAGACCAATCCCGCCCCGTGCATGTGGTGCAACTGACCGATGCCCACCTGTTCGCCGACCCGGCTGGCAGCATGCTGGGCCTCAAGACCCGAGACAGCCTGCGCCACGTGGTGGCCCAGGTGCGGCGCGAGCAGCCACTTGTCGACTTGCTGCTGTGCACGGGCGACCTGTCCCAGGATGCCAGCGTGGCTTCCTATGAAGCGTTTCGTGAGCTGACCGCACCGTTTGCCGTGCCCACGCGCTGGCTGCCGGGCAACCATGACGAGGCTCAGGTGATGGCGCAGGTGGCGCCGGAACTGGTGCAGGCGGTGACCGATATCGGCGCGTGGCGGGTGGTCATGCTCAACACCGCCGTGCAGGGTGCTACCCACGGGTTTTTGCAAGATGACCAGCTGGCCGTACTGGAAGCCGCCTTGAAAGAGGCCGGCGAGCGGCATTGCCTGGTGTGCTTCCACCATCAGCCAGTGGACATCGGCTGCGCCTGGATCGCGCCGATCGGCTTGCGCAATGCCCAGGCGCTGTTCGATATCGTTGAAGGATATCCACAGGTACGGGCTTTGCTATGGGGGCATGTGCATCAGGAATGGGATGAGGTCCGAGAGGGGCGGCGCCTGTTGGCCACGCCGTCGACCTGCATTCAGTTCGCGGCGCGCAGCGAAGACTTCCAGGTGAGCGAAGAGCATCCGGGGTACCGCTGGTTGCGCCTGCATGCCGACGGGCGGCTGGAGACCGGGGTGGAGCGGGCGCTGGATTTCGAGGTGCAGCTTGACTTCGATAGCCCTGGCTATTGATGATTTTGGGGCTGCTGCGCAGCCCTATCGCGACGCAAGGCCGCTCCCACAGGAGATCGCGTACCCCTGTGGGAGCGGCCTTGTGTCGCGATAGGGCGCAAAGCGCCCCCGGCACTCTCAAAGCTGTTGAAGAATGTGTTGCTAAAACCCCTGTGCGGCGCCAAAACCCGGCGAACGCGCTACACTGCGCGTCCCTGCGCCCGCATTATCAGGCGCGAAGCCACAGATTCCGGGGGCAGCATGTCGGGTTCCATCCTCTATATCCATGGCTTCAACAGCTCGCCGCTTTCGACCAAGGCGCGTCAGCTGGAGGCTGTCATGCAGCAGCTCGGCCTGGCCGACCAGCTGCGAGTGCCGGCCCTGCACCACCACCCACGGCAAGCCATGGTCCAGCTCGAAGCGGCCATCGCCGAACTGGGTGCGCCACTGCTGGTGGGCAGTTCGCTCGGCGGCTACTATGCCACCCATCTGGCCGAGCGCCATGGCCTCAAGGCCCTGCTGGTCAACCCGGCGGTAACCCCGCACAAGCATTTCGACGGTTACCTGGGCACCCAGCGCAACCATTACAGCGGTGAAACCTGGGAACTGACCCACGATCACGTTCAGGCCCTGGCCGAACTGGAAGTCGCGGCCCCGGCCGATGCCGAACGCTATCAAGTGTGGCTGCAGACCGCCGATGAAACCCTGGACTATCGCCACGCCGAGCGCTATTACCGTGCTTGTGCCCTGCGTATCCAGGCCGGTGGCGACCACAGCTTCCAGGGCTTCGCCGAGCGCCTGCCGGCACTGCTGGCCTTCGCCGGCATTGCCCGTGGGCAGTATGCGGCGCTCGATTTTTCTGTATTTTGACTTTTTTGCATTCACCAGACTGACGACGAGACCCTATGGCCAATCCCAGCGCTAGCGCCTATAACGCAGACGCCATCGAAGTCCTCTCGGGCCTTGATCCGGTCCGCAAGCGGCCGGGCATGTACACCGATACCAGCCGCCCCAACCACCTGGCCCAGGAAGTCATCGACAACAGTGTCGACGAAGCACTGGCCGGCCACGCGCGTTCGGTGCAGGTCATCCTGCATGCCGACCACTCGCTGGAAGTCAGCGACGACGGCCGCGGCATGCCGGTGGACATCCATCCGGAAGAGGGCGTGTCCGGGGTCGAGCTGATCCTCACCAAGCTGCACGCCGGCGGCAAGTTCTCCAACAAGAACTATCAGTTTTCCGGTGGCCTGCACGGGGTGGGCATCTCGGTGGTCAACGCCCTGTCGACGCAGGTGCGTGTGCGCGTCAAGCGTGACGGCAATGAATACCAGATGACCTTTGCCGATGGCTTCAAGGCCAGCGAGCTGGAAGTGGTCGGCTCGGTCGGCAAGCGCAACACCGGCACCAGCGTGTACTTCAGCCCAGACCCGAAGTACTTCGACTCGCCCAAGTTTTCCATCAGCCGCCTCAAGCACGTGCTCAAGGCCAAGGCGGTATTGTGCCCGGGGCTGCTGGTCAGCTTCGAGGACAAGGCCAGCGGCGAAAAGGTGGAATGGCACTACGAGGATGGCCTGCGCTCCTACCTGGTCGACTCGGTCAACGAATTCCAGCGCCTGCCCGACGAGCCGTTCTGTGGCAGCCTGGCGGGTAACAAGGAAGCGGTTGACTGGGCTTTGCTGTGGCTGCCCGAAGGCGGCGACAGCATTCAGGAAAGCTACGTCAACCTGATCCCCACCGCCCAGGGCGGCACCCACGTCAACGGCCTGCGCCAAGGCTTGCTGGATGCCATGCGTGAGTTCTGCGAGTTCCGCAACTTGCTCCCGCGCGGGGTGAAGCTGGCGCCGGAAGACGTTTGGGAGCGCATCACCTTCGTACTGTCGATGAAGATGCAGGACCCGCAGTTTTCCGGGCAGACCAAAGAGCGCCTGTCATCACGCGAGGCCGCCGCGTTCGTCTCCGGTGTGGTCAAGGATGCTTTCAGCCTGTGGCTCAACGCCCACCCCGAGCTGGGCATGCAACTGGCAGAACTGGCCATCAGCAACGCCGGTCGCCGCCTCAAGGCCAGCAAGAAGGTCGAGCGCAAGCGCATCACACAGGGCCCGGCATTGCCCGGCAAGCTGGCCGACTGTGCGGGCCAGGACCCGATGCGTGCCGAGTTGTTCCTGGTCGAGGGTGACTCGGCCGGTGGTTCGGCCAAGCAGGCGCGGGACAAGGAATTCCAGGCCATCCTGCCGCTGCGCGGCAAGATCCTCAACACCTGGGAAGTAGATGGTGGCGAAGTCCTGGCCAGCCAGGAAGTGCACAACATTGCCGTGGCCATTGGCGTCGATCCGGGGGCAACCGACCTTGCGCAGCTGCGCTATGGCAAGATTTGCATCCTCGCCGACGCTGACTCCGATGGTCTGCACATCGCCACATTGCTGTGTGCGCTGTTTGTTCAGCACTTCCGGGCACTGGTCGAAGCTGGGCACGTTTACGTGGCCATGCCGCCCCTGTACCGCATCGACCTGGGCAAGGAAATCTACTACGCCCTCGACGAAGCCGAGCGTGACGGCATCCTCGACCGCCTGGTGGCCGAGAAGAAGCGCGGCAAGCCGCAGGTAACACGCTTCAAGGGCCTGGGCGAGATGAACCCGCCGCAGTTGCGCGAAACCACCATGGACCCGAACACCCGGCGCCTGGTGCAGCTGACCCTGGACGACGTAGAAGCCACCTGCGAGCTGATGGACAAGCTGCTGGCCAAGAAGCGCGCCGGTGACCGCAAGAGTTGGCTGGAAACCAAGGGCAACCTGGCCGAGGTCATGGTTTGATTCGGCAAGTACTTGCCGTTTGCCTGGCGCTGGTTGCCCTGCCTACCCTGGCGGGCAACTGGCCAGAGCTGAAGATGACAGCCGAGCACCCGATTGACGGTATGCGCGGTGGCAACCTGTCGGGGCTGGTGGAATGCCGGGGCGGGTTGTGGGGCGTGTCCGACCGTGACGACGACCGTATCTACCGCTTCGATCAGCAGAACCCCACCTGGCGCGCGCAGCCGCTGACCTTCACCCCGCCGGCTGTCCCGGAAAGCGGCCTGCCATGGGGGTTGAAGTCGCGCAATTGGGCGGCATCGTACATTCGCGGTGGCGAGCTGGATTTCGAAGGTATCACCTGTGATCAGGCGGGTAACCTCTATCTGGTCAGCGAGGCGCATGCCGCGGTGCTGCAATTGCCGCTGGAAGGCGAGCCGGACTGGTTGAGGATCGACTCGGCCATGGTGCGCCAGGCCCGGGCAAGCGGCATGCTGCTGAACTTCAATGCCCTGTTCGAAGGCCTGGCGATCAACCCGGCGGGTGACCGCCTGTGGCTGGCTGCCGAGCGTGAGCGCCGTGGCCTGGTGGCCATCGAGCGCCAGCAGTCGGTCTGGACCTGCGGGCGTGGTTGCGTGCTGCTGAGCGAGGCGGGGGTCGAAATGCAACCCGCGCAGATGCCCAATGCCAGGGCCCTGTCGCGCGACTTCGCTGACCTGGCCTGGTTCGAGGGCAAGCTGTTTACCCTCGAACGCAACGCCTACCGGGTGTGCCGACGTGATGTCGACAGTGGCAAGGTCGAGCGTTGCTGGTCGTTCGCTGCTGATGCGCTGGTCGAGTCACGGCGCTACGCGCAGCCGTTTGGCCTGGCCGAAGCACTGGTGATCGATGCCAAGGGCGCCTGGATTGGCCTGGACAATAACAACGGCGCCCGTGCCGACGGTGAAACCCGCCCAGTTGTCTGGCGCTTCGACGCACCGGAAGGCGGCTGGAGCGCCAAACCATGAGCCAGGCGCCGGGCAAGCGCGCGGGCAAGTTGCTGATGATCGTCGCTTGGGCGGCGGCGCTGTTTCTTGCCACGCGTTTTTTCGGCCAGTGGGAAGACAGCCAGCGTAATCCCAACAGCCAGGTGCAATCCGAACATGGTCAAGGCTTTATCGAAGTGCGCCTGCTGAGTAATGGCCAGGGCCACTTCGTGGTGGATGGTGCCATCAACGGCCAGGTGGTGCATTTCATGCTCGACACCGGCGCCACCGATGTGGCGATCCCGGAGGCGTTGGCTCATGAACTGAGCCTGGAGCGCGGTAGCCCGGTGCTACTGAGCACCGCCAATGGCCGTACTGAAGGTTACCGCACGCGCCTGACCAGCCTGCAACTGGGCGATATCCGCCTGCAGAACGTACGCGCCATCGTGGTGCCGGGCCTGGATGGGTCCACCGTACTGCTGGGTATGAGTGCCCTGCAACAACTTGAATTTACCCAGCGCGGTGGCACCATGCTGCTGCGCCAGAACCTGAAATGACGAGGCCCGCATGAGCGACTCACTGGAACTCAGCCTGGACGGCGTAGAACGCCGCTCGCTGGCTGACTTCACCGAACAGGCCTACCTCAACTACTCCATGTACGTGATCATGGACCGTGCCTTGCCGCATATCGGCGACGGCCTGAAGCCGGTGCAGCGCCGCATCGTCTACGCCATGAGCGAGTTGGGGCTCGATGCCGATGCCAAGCACAAGAAGTCGGCACGTACCGTCGGTGACGTGCTTGGCAAGTTCCATCCCCATGGCGATTCGGCCTGCTACGAGGCCATGGTGCTGATGGCGCAGCCGTTCAGCTACCGCTACACCTTGGTCGATGGCCAGGGCAACTGGGGTGCGCCGGATGATCCGAAGTCGTTCGCCGCCATGCGCTACACCGAGGCGCGGCTGTCACGCTACGCTGAAGTGCTGCTCAGCGAAGTCGGCCAGGGCACCGTGGACTGGGTGCCGAACTTCGACGGCACGTTGCAGGAGCCGGCCGTGCTGCCTGCGCGCCTGCCCAACATCCTGCTCAACGGTACCACCGGTATCGCCGTGGGCATGGCCACCGACGTGCCGCCGCACAACCTGCGAGAGGTGGCCAGTGCCTGTGTGCGACTGCTCGATGAGCCCAAGGCAACCATCGAGCAGTTGTGCGAGCACATCCAGGGGCCGGATTATCCGACCGAGGCGGAGATCGTCACGCCGCGGGCTGAAATTCTCAAGATGTACGAAAGCGGCCGCGGCTCGATCCGCATGCGTGCCGTGTACCGCGTCGAGGATGGCGATATCGTCGTCACTGCGCTGCCGCACCAGGTCTCCGGGGCCAAAGTGCTGGAGCAGATTGCCGCGCAGATGCAGGCCAAGAAGCTGCCGATGGTCGCCGACCTGCGCGACGAGTCGGACCACGAGAACCCATGCCGTATTGTCATCATCCCGCGATCCAACCGCGTCGATGTCGACGAGCTGATGCAGCACCTGTTCGCTACCACCGACCTGGAAAGCACCTATCGGGTCAACGTGAATATCATCGGCCTGGACGGCCGGCCGCAGTTGAAAAACCTGCGAACCATCTTGGTGGAGTGGCTGGAGTTCCGCACCAATACCGTTCGTCGCCGCCTGCAGCACCGTCTGGATAAGGTCGAGAAGCGCCTGCACCTGTTGGACGGTTTGCTCACCGCATTCCTCAACCTGGATGAAGTGATCCACATCATCCGTACTGAGGAATACCCCAAGCAGGCCCTGATCGAACGTTTCGAGCTGACCGAGATCCAGGCTGACTACATCCTCGAGACCCGCCTGCGGCAGTTGGCGCGCCTGGAAGAGATGAAGATCCGCGGTGAGCAGGATGAGTTGCTGAAGGAGCAAGCCAAGCTGCAGGCCTTGCTGGGGAGCGAGGCCAAACTGCGCAAGCTGGTGCGCAGCGAGCTGATCAAGGATGCCGAAACCTATGGCGATGATCGTCGCTCGCCGATCGTAGCGCGTGCCGAAGCCAAGGCCCTGTCGGAAAACGAGCTGATGCCGACCGAGCCCGTCACTGTGGTGCTGTCGGAGAAGGGCTGGGTGCGCTGCGCCAAGGGCCACGATATTGACGCCACTGGCCTTTCCTACAAGGCCGGCGACGGATTCAAGGCCGCCGCGGCCGGGCGCTCCAACCAGTTTGCCGTGCTTATCGATTCCACCGGCCGCAGCTACTCGCTGGCGGCCCACAGCCTGCCATCGGCACGTGGCCAGGGCGAGCCGCTGACTGGCCGTCTGACGCCGCCACCGGGGGCGACTTTCGAATGTGTGTTGTTGCCTGACGACGATGCGCTGTACGTGGTGGCTTCGGATGCCGGTTACGGCTTCGTGGTCAAGGGTGAAGACCTGCAGGCCAAGAACAAGGCCGGCAAGGGCTTGCTCAGCTTGCCCAACGGGGCCAAGGTCATGACCCCGCGTCCAGTGGCTGATCGCGAGCAGGACTGGTTGGCGGCCGTGACCACCGAAGGCCGCTTGCTGGTGTTCAAGGTCAGCGACTTGCCGCAGCTGGGTAAAGGCAAGGGCAACAAGATCATTGGCGTGCCGGGTGACCGGGTGGCCAGCCGTGAAGAATTTGTTACCGATCTGGCGGTGATTCCCGAAGGCGCGACCCTTGTATTGCAAGCCGGCAAGCGTACCCTGTCTTTGAAGGCGGACGACCTGGAGCACTACAAGGGCGAGCGCGGTCGGCGCGGCAGCAAGCTGCCACGCGGGTTCCAGCGCGTCGATGGGTTGCAGGTGGAAGTGCCGACATAACCGGTTGTAATGTCTGGAACGGCAATTTCAACGCCGTTTCGGGCAGAAATGCTGGAGTCGGACGGTTATTTCGCGGATGATATGCCCCTTGCGGTGCCGGCGTGGCCGTGTGCCCGTTTGAATCTACATGTATCACTGCGGTGTGCCTTGTGGCAGCCGCCTGGATGGGATGATGAAATTTCTGCGCCTTCCATTTGCGCTGTTGATGACTGGCCTGCTGGGCCTTGGCGGGTGCACCATGCATCAGCCGGTTGCCCTGTATCAGCTCGACAGTGGTGATCCTGGCCAGCCGTCGCAGAGTGCGGGCATGGCCGTGGTACTCGGCCCGGTATCGGTGGCCGATTACCTTCAGCGTGAGACGTTTCTGCAGCGTCAACCTGATGGCAGCCTGAGCGCGGCGACCGACGGTCGTTGGGCTGGCAGCCTTTCATCGGATATCGACCAGCTGCTGGTGCGTCAACTGGCCTGGCGCCTGGACAGCCAACGCGTAGTACTGGCCCCGGCGACCGCAGGCTTCAGCCCGGACGTGCAAGTGCTGTTGTCGATTACACGCCTGGACTCGGGCAAGAACCAGCCGGCCATCCTGGATGCCCAGTGGCGTCTGCTTGACCGCCGTGGCCGTGTGCGTGACAACCGTATCATTCACCTCGAGCAGCAGCACGAGGGCAGTGAGTCGTCGCAGGTGCAGGCTCAGGGCCAACTGCTGCAGAAGCTGGCGGAACAGCTGAGCACGGCGGTGAAGCCGCTGGCCAACCAGCCGGCGATTGCCGAAGAAGCACCGAAAAAGCCCGCTGCACCGACGCAGGTGAAGAAGGGGCCGGAGAAACCCAAAATCCCGATGGCCTCGCCGATTCGCACCGATATGGAAGTTTATCGGTTCTGATCAAACGGCCAGATACGACAAAGCCCGCATTCGCTGCGGGCTTTTTTGTATCTGCCGGTCTTCGTAGGAGTGGGTTTACCCGCGAAGAGGCAGGCCCTGCTGGCCAATTTTCATCCGCCGTTCACCGTTGCCGCCGCTACCGTATTCGCGGGTAAACCCGCTCCTACATCTGATTGGGGTGGACACACATCGGGGGTTGATACTGGCCGCTGTAGGAGCGGGTTTACCCGCGAAGAGGCCGGCCCTGCTGACCAATTTCCACCCGCCGTTCACCGTTGCCGCCGCCACCGTATTCGCGGGTAAACCCGCTCCTACCGGGGGCGCTATTGGCTGGATCTTGCGCCAGGCACGTGATCGCAAGGAAACGAGCCTGGCTCAAGACATGCGCTGTAGATGCAGCGTATGCCTGTCAGGCGCGGTGCTCATGCATGCGTGCCAGTTGCCGTTCCAGCATTGACGGGTAGGGCTCCATCAGTCGCTCCACACAGCAGGCGCCTTCGGGGCTGGCGATCGGGCGAATACGCGCACGCTGGCGAATGAGGGCGTCATCGTTGATCTGCCGCTCTACCAGCAACAGGTTACGGCTGTGCTGCGACAGTGCCAGGGCATCCTGGACCTTCTCGGCCATCAACAGGTCAACCAGTTCCAGCCCATGCAGGTCGTTGCCCAAGACCAGGCCTAGCTGCAGTTGCAGGGTAATGCCGCTGTCGGCTACCTCGATCTGCAGGGCGTGGCCCAGGGCGCGCAACAGTTCGCCACAGCAAATGGCGTTGGTCAGGTAGTCCTCGCCACACTCGCGGCTGTGGAACAGCACCAAGGTGCTGCCGTCGTTCAGCGTGTGGGTTTCACCGTCGTAGAGCGAGGCTGCGTGCTCCAGGCAATCGCGGTAGCGCTCGGTCAGCTCGGCCAGGCGTGTGCGTGGCAGGCGACGCAGTTGCTCCTGCGAGCCCAGCTGCACGGCAAGTACGGCGCTGTACTGCGGCTCGTCGGACTCGACCTCTGCGGCGGCCTTGGGTGCAGTGTCGTCGTCCAGCAGGCCGGCGAAGGCCTCGTCGTCATCCTCGTCTTCCAGGGCAGCCTTGGCGCGCGGTACGGCCTTGGGTGCCGGGGCAGCGGCGGGCAGGTCGTCGAACTGCTCGTCGTCTTCTTCCTCAGGCTCCGGCTCCGGGGGCGGAGGCGGGGCCAGGCGTGCATGCAGCTGGCGGGCGATGTCGCCAATTTCGTCCTGGCGGTCGGTGGCCGGGGTATAGGGCTGCGGGTCGCGCAGCCATACCCGCAGTTGCAGCAGTGGCAGGGTGATGAAGCGGCCCTGACGCAAGCTGAGGGCCAAGGCCAGGGCCAGCAGGATAGCGGCCAGAATGCCCATGCTCTGCAGGCTGATCAGCATCGGTTGCTGGAACTGGCTCATGTCCAGGCTGATGCGCAGCTGCCCGGCCGTCACGTCCTGGAACGTGATTTTGGTCTGGTACAGGCCTTCGGCCTCGCCCAGCAGGCTGTTGCGCGGGCGCTGGCCCGCTTCGGCGAGGATGCGGTTATCCACGCTGTAGATTGCGGCATGGGCCACCAGCGGGTTTTTAACCAGGTTGCCCAATAGCACGTTGAGGCTGAGGATGTCATTGGACACCAGCAGCTCGGTGGCCGATGTGGCCGTCTGGGTGGTCAGGCTCTGGCCCAAGGCATCGGCCTGCTCATGCATGGCCTGCTTGAACTGCAGGCCCATCACGCAGGCGTAGATCACCAGCGCCAGCGCCACCAGGAAAATGTTGGTGCAGGCGATGCGCAGTGCCAGCGGCACGCGACGTTGACTCAGGGCGCGATAGATCATCAGGAAGAAATTGTCTGGTTTGACTGGCGTGGGCCGGTTCACAGAGCTCGGCTCTTAATGGCATGAAAGTGGGGGGAGTATAGCGAGCCGGGTTTTGTCGGCAAAGTATCGTTGGCGCCCGATGGTCATGGAAAATCGGTAGAATGCGCATTTTTCATCGAAGTCGGAGCCAGGTTGTGCGCGAAATCGTCCTGATCAACATCACCGGTGAGGACCGTCCCGGTCTCACTGCGGCTATCACCGGCGTCCTGCTACAGGGCGGTGTGAGTATCCTCGACATCGGCCTGGCGGTCATGCACGGCACCTTGTCGTTTGGCATCCTGGTCGACATCCCGGACAACGAAGTGGCTACCGCGCTGTTGCAAAGCGTGCAGGCTAAAGCCCACGAACTGAACCTGCAGGCCCGTTACACGCCGATTTCCGAGGCGGACTACCAGCATTGGGCTGATGGGCATGGCGAAGCGCGCCACATCGTTACCCTGCTCAGCCGTAAGATTACTCCCGAGCAACTGCAGCGGGTGAGTGCGGTGATCAGCCAGTACGGCCTGACCATCGAGCGTATCGAGCGCCTGTCGGCCCGGGTGGCACTGGATGCCGAAACCGACAAGGGTAAGGCAGCCGTCGAGATCTCCGTGCGCGGTGTGCCGAGCGATGCCCAGGCCCTGCGTGCCGACTTCTTTGCCCTGGCTGAAGAGCTGAGCGTCGACATCGCCTTCCAGAAGGACGATCTGTTCCGCCGTAACCGCCGCCTGGCGGTGTTCGACATGGACTCCACGCTGATCGAGGCCGAAGTCATCGACGAACTGGCCAAGGCGGCGGGTGTGGGTGAGCAGGTGGCGGCGATCACCGAGCGCGCCATGCGCGGTGAACTGGACTTCCGCGCCAGCTTCAAAGAGCGCATGGCGCTGCTCAAGGGCCTGGATGTGGGGGTACTGGACGAGATCGGGGCATCGCTGCGCCTGACCGAGGGTGCCGAGAACCTGTTTGCCGAGCTCAAGCGCCTGGGATACAAGACCGCGATTCTGTCCGGTGGCTTTACCTATTTCGCTCGTCAGGTGCAGGCGCGCCTGGGTATTGACTATGTGTTCGCCAACGAACTTGAAGTGGTCGATGGCAAGGTGACGGGCGTGGCTGTTGAGCCGATTGTCGATGCCCAGCGCAAGGCCGATTTGTTGAAGAAGCTGACCAGTGACGAAGGCTTGCAACTGGAGCAGACCATCGCCGTGGGCGATGGTGCCAATGACCTGCCGATGCTGTCGCTGGCCGGTTTGGGCGTGGCGTTTCGTGCCAAGCCGCTGGTGCGCCAGTCGGCCAAGCAGGCGATTTCCACCTTGGGGCTGGACGGGGTGCTGTATCTGCTGGGCCTGCGTGATCGCGACGCCCGCGGCTGATCCGTGAATCCGGGGCCGCATGGCGGCCCAACGAAAAAGGCCCTGCCTATGCAGGGCCTTTTTCATATGGCTCGAATCAAGCCTGCGCAGGCGCCGCCAGCTGCTGGCCCATGCGCACTGCAGAACCCGCACCCAGGCTCTCAGCCCACTTCACCTGCTCCGGCCCGAACAGCACGATGGCGGTCGAACCCAGCTTGAAGCGGCCTAGTTCGGCTCCTTTCTCCAGGTGGATCGGCGTGCGGCTGGCTTCGTCGTAGCGGAAGGTCTTCAGCTCACGTTTGGGCGGTGTGACCAGCCCGGCCCATACCGTTTCGATCGAAGCGACGATCATCGCGCCGACCAGCACCACAGCCATTGGCCCACGCTCTGTATCGAACAGGCAGACCACACGCTCGTTGCGAGCGAACAGCTCGGGGACATTCTCTGCGGTGGTCTGGTTGACCGAGAACAGGCGGCCCGGCACATAGACCATTTCGCGCAGGGTGCCGGCCAGCGGCATGTGCACGCGGTGGTAGTCCTTGGGCGACAGGTAGATGGTGGCAAACTCGCCGCCCATGAACGGCGCGGCCATGGCCGGATCACCGCCCAGCAGCTCTTGCGCGCTGAAACCGTGGCCTTTGGCCTGGAAGATACGACCGTGCTCGATCGGGCCAAGCTGGCTGACCGCACCGTCGGCCGGGCACAGGATGGCGCCCGGGGTTTCGTCCAGCGGACGGGCGCCAGGTTTCAGGGCGCGGGTGAAGAACGCATTGAAGTGCTCGTAAGCGCTCAGGTCTTCGACCAGCGCCTCGCTCATGTTCACCTGGTAGCGCTTGGCGAACCATGCGGTGAAGGCGTTCTTGAACCAGCGCACGCGGCACTCGGCGATGCAGCCGGCCAGCCGCGACAGCAGGTGGTGCGGCAGCAGGTACTGGCTGATGATGAACAGACGGGATTTCATGCAGGTTCCTTAGACTTCTACAGGCGTGTCCGGGTGGTTGCCCCATTCGCTCCACGAGCCGGCGTAGGCCTTGACGCGTGGGTAGCCGAGGGCCTTGGCCACCAGGTAAGTGAAACCGGAGCGGCGGTGGGTCTGGCAGTGGGTGATCACCTCCTTGTCAGGGGTGATGCCCAGTTGCTCGAGGACTTGTTTGATGTCCTGGCGAATGCGCAGGTGGTCGTTGAGGTCCATGCCGGCGGTCCACTCGAAGTTGATTGCGCCGGGGATGTGGCCGCCTTTGGCTGCCAGCACTTTTTCGCCGCTGAATTCCTGCGGGCCGCGCGCGTCCCAGATGACCAGGTCATCGGCGCCCAGGCGGCTTTGCAGGTACTCGCGGGTGGCAGTGGGTGCGCTGTCTATGTGCAGGTGCACCGGGGCGCTGCCAATGGCAGGCACTGCGGTGGACAGCTTGTCTGCCGGCCAGGCCTGGATACCGCCATTGAGGTAGTGGTAGCGCTCGTGGCCGATGACATCGAGCAGCCAGATGAAGCGCCCGGCCCAGCCGCCGCCTTCATCGTCGTACACCACATACACGGCATCGGCGCGGTGGCCGAGTTCGCTGAACAGTTTTTCGAGCTCGCCCAGGGCTGGCAGCAGGCCGGGCGCCGGGGGCTGGCCGAGCTGGGTGCGCTTGCCTTCGACAAAGCGCGCGCCGGGGATATGCCCGCTGACATAGCGGTTGGCGCTGCTCAGGTCGACCAGGATCAGCTGCGGCGAATCCAGGCGTGGCAGCAGGTCTGCAGCTTCGATCACCAGGGGCAGGCCGGAAAAGTCGGTCATCCACGGTCTCCAGTGTGGAAAGAGGGGCGATTGTAGCGCAAGGCT
The DNA here is from genome assembly GCF_034044115.1 of Pseudomonas sp. BO3-4. NCBI lineage: Bacteria > Pseudomonadati > Pseudomonadota > Gammaproteobacteria > Pseudomonadales > Pseudomonadaceae > Pseudomonas > Pseudomonas sp. BO3-4. Next base: position 5,706,357 of record NZ_CP139018.1, on the reverse strand, counting down.
CAACCCTTGCGGTTGGTAAACACCGACAAGGCCCGCTCGATGCATTGCGCGGTCTTGCCGAAGGCTTGCACGCTGATATCGGCCAAAGGCCGGCAGCCCTGGTCGGCCACCAACAGCATCAGCACCTGGTCGTTCGCAGCCAGCGAGCGAAGCAGTACATGTTCGCTGCGGAACAAGGTGCGCAGCGGGGCGGGCAACAGCGCCGAGAACTGGCTGTGGTTTTCCGGTGTGATGCGCAGCTGCCCGGCCTGACTCAGCAGCTTTTGCAGCAGCTTGTTCTGCGATACCTGCAGGGCCAGAGCCCCGGCCTCCTTGGGCAGGCCGGCAATTTGCTGCACGCGCAGGTAGTCACTGGCCTTGTCCAGGCTAAGCAGCATGATGCGTTGCATGCCGCAGGCCAGCAGGGCCTCACGGGCCTGCGTGGCCAGGTGCACGGTGTTGGTGAACGGGCTGGGTTGGGCCAGCAGGTGCTGGCACAGCGTGCGCCAGCGTGCCAGGTCGTCGCTGCTGGGCGGTGGTGGAGCCAGCATGTCCGGGTGCGGCCGGCGTTGGTGCCACGGCCAGATCAAGGCCTCGGCCGGGTGGAACAGGGCATGCCGGGCGTGGCGGCGGGCGCTGGCGGCAGCCTGCTGGTGCACCTGCTGCTGCACATCTTCCAGCGAGGTTTGCAGGTACAGCGCGGTCAGCAGTTGCCAGCGCAGCAGGTGCGGGTTGTCCCAGCCGACCTGTGCCGCCAGGGCCAGGTTGTTGGCCAGCAGTACGGTATTGGCCGGCTGGTTGAACCAGCGCCGCAGGCCGGGCTCGGCGTCCAGGCGGTGTTGCTGGCTGAGCAGGTCTTCGTCGCGGGCGATATTCAGCACCTGGGCCAGTTGTTCGCGCTCTTCCAGTAGCAGGCGATAACCCTGGGTGACCCACTGGGGCAGGCGCCAATACTCGGCCATGGTCTGGCACAGCGCCATGATGCGCACGCCAAACAGTTCTTCCTCGACGTGGGCGGCGTCTTCACCTTTGTGGATAACCCGCAGTTCCCAAGTGTCAAGCAGCTTGGGGTAGGCCAGTGCCAGTGGCCAGAGTGGCGACAGGAACAGCAGGCTGCCCCAGTGAATCTCTTGCCACAGCCGTGCCAGGCGGCTGGCGAACAGGCCGCTGGCCTGCTGTGCCGCATGCTGGCTGATCATCTGGAACTGGCACAATACCGGCGGAATTTCCTCCACGGGCAGCGCCGGCAGGCGTTTGAGAAGCTGCTCGCTGCGCTCCAGGCCCAGGCGGTTGAGAGCGACCTCCAGGCTTTCGGCGGGTTCGGCAAGGCTGGCATTGGTGGGGTGATTGGCTTCGCGCATCACTGACAGCACCAGTGCCGGGCTATCCTGCATCAGTTCGGCGATATCGCGCAGCGAGCGACGGCTATCGTGGATGGCAGCCATGACCCGGTCGTAGCTGTGCTTCGGCACGGGGATGCGAACACTCTCGAGCAGCTTTACCCAGGCCTCTAGCGTACGCGGGGCCTGAGTGGGCACCTTGGTTTCAATTGGCATTTTGACATCAGTCCGAACTGGCTTTTCGCATTGAGTGGCTATAGTCTGGCGCAGTTCTGCCGATAAGTAGAAGAAGAGTTTTAAAGCTCCCGTCTCTTCCCCTGACCACGACAGCAAGTGCTTTGAACCTATGGCTAAAATTATCGGCATCATCGTCGTATTCGCGAGCGTGCTCGGCGGCTACGTGCTCTCCCACGGCAAGATCGCAGCGCTGATCCAGCCGTTCGAAGTACTGATCATCGGCGGTGCGGCCTTTGGTGCATTCCTGCAGGCCAACCCTGGCCACATGACCATGCACGTCATCAAGAAGTCGATGAAGATGTTCGGCTCGCGCTTCAGCCATGCCTTCTACCTGGAGGTGCTGGGCCTCGTTTACGAAATCCTCAACAAAAGCCGTCGCGAAGGCATGATGGCCATCGAGGCCGACATCGAGGACGCCGCAGCCAGCCCGATCTTCGCCAAGTACCCGACGGTACTGGCCGATGAGCGCATGACCGCGTTCGTCTGCGATTACCTGCGCATCATGTCCACCGGCAACATGGCCCCGCACGAGCTCGAGGGCCTGTTCGACATGGAATTGCTGAGCATGAAGGAAGAGCTGGAGCACCCGTCCCACGCGGTGACCGGCATCGCCGACGGTATGCCGGGGTTCGGTATCGTTGCGGCGGTACTGGGTATCGTGGTGACCATGGCCTCGCTGGGCGATGGCGATCAGGCGGCCATCGGCATGCACGTAGGTGCGGCGCTGGTGGGTACCTTCTTCGGTATTCTGGCGGCTTACGGGTTCTTCGGCCCTTTGGCCAAGTGCCTGGAGCACGATGCCAAGGAAGAGCTGAACCTCTACGAATCGATCAAGGCTTCGCTGGTGGCCTCGGCGTCGGGCATGCCACCTTCGCTGGCGGTCGAGTTCGGGCGCAAGGTGCTGTACCCCAAGCACCGCCCAAGCTTCGCCGAACTGGAACAAGCGGTTCGCGGTCGCTGAGTCATGGAGAACAATCAGCCCATCATCGTCAAGCGCGTCAAGCGCTTTGGCGGCGGCCACCATGGTGGCGCCTGGAAAATCGCCTTTGCCGACTTCGCCACGGCGATGATGGCGTTCTTCCTGGTGCTGTGGCTGTTGTCCACGGCCACGCCTGAGCAGAAGATCGCCATTGCCGGCTACTTCCAGGACCCTATTGGTTTCTCCGAGAGTGGCACGCCTTATGTCATCGACCTGGGGGGGGCCCCGGAGATGGCGCCGGACAAAACCATCAATCCGGAAGTGAAGACCGAGCCGACGCAGCAGTCCCCCACTCAGCTGAACAAGGACCAGGTCGAGACCATGGCCGAGCAGGTCGAGCGCGAGCGTCTGGAGCTGTTGCTGCAGGAACTGCAGAACAAGGTGGAAGAGAACCCGCAGCTGCAGAAGTTCAAGGACCAGATCCTGTTCGAGATCACCCAGGACGGCCTGCGCATCCAGATCATGGATGCTGAGAACCGACCGATGTTCGACATCGGTAGCGCGCGCCTGCAGCCTTACTTCGAAGATATCCTGCTGGCCATGGCCGACACCATCAAGGCGGTGCCGAACAAGATCAGCATCAGCGGCCATACCGATGCCAAGCCGTATGCTGGCACTGGCGAATACGGTAACTGGGAGCTGTCGGCCAACCGCGCCAACGCCGCGCGGCGTGCCCTGGTGGCGGGTGGCTACCCGGACGGCCAGGTGGCACGGGTGGTGGGGTACGCCTCGTCGTCACTGTTCGACCGCAAGGACCCGTTCAACCCGGTCAACCGCCGTATCGACATCATCGTGCTGACCAAGAAAGCCCAGCGCAATATCGAAGGTGAGCAGGGGGCGCCGGAAACACCGCCAGCTGCGCCAACGGCACCTGCAGCGCCAGCCAGTGGTGCTGCGCCAGGGGCTTCGGCACCGGCTGACCCAGGGGCAACTGAACAGGCACCGATGCAACCGCGCGAGCTGCGCCAGAAGCTGAACATCTTTGAAGATGGCACGCTGAAGATGGATGAAGCCAAGGATCAGTAAGCGGCTTTTTGGGGTGGGCAACTGTGCTACCCACCACCTGAACGTTGGCGCGATCACTGTAGGAGCGGGTTTACCCGCGAAGCCGCCAGTGCGGTGAATGGCACCGGCGTTGCCGGTGTTCGCGGCTAAAGCCGCTCCTACATACGCATCGGTGATTGGGCGCAGGCCGTCGTAGGAGCGGGTTCACCCGCGAAAGGGCCGGACCTGCTGGCCAATTTCCACCCGCCGTTCACCGTTGCAGTCACCACCGTATTCGCGGGTAAACCCGCTCCTACAAGGGATCGCGGCAACTTTCATTTCGAGCGTTTCAGTAGCTGTCTTCTGCCAGGCTGGCGATGATCGAGCGGTAGCTGTTCATGCGCTGCGGCTTGATGCGCCCCTCTTCCAGTGCCTTGAGCAGCGCGCAGCCCGGTTCGCGGTCATGCTTGCAGTCGCGGAAGCGGCAGGTGCCGAACAGGTCGCGGAACTCGATGAAGCCATCCTCCACGTCGTCGCGGCTGACATGGCCAAGGCCGAACTCGCGAATACCCGGCGAGTCGATCAGGTCCCCGCCGTTGGGGAAGTGGTACAGCCGCGCCGTGGTGGTGGTGTGGGTACCTTGGCCTGACCATTCCGACAAGTCGCCGACGCGGGTGCCAGCGTCTGGCAGCAGGCTGTTGACCAGCGACGACTTGCCCACCCCCGACTGGCCGACGAACACGCTGATATGGCCGTCGAGTTGTTGCTGCAGGCGCTGCATGCCGTCGCCGTGGTGTGCCGAAACTTCCAGCAGCGGGTAGCCCAGTTCGCGGTAGACCTCCAGCAGCGCATGCAGGCCGGGGCCGTTCTCGTCGTTGATCAGGTCGGCTTTGTTCAGCAGTAGCAGCGGGCGCAGGCCGGCGTGCTCGGCCGCTACCAGATAGCGGTCGATCAGGTTCGGGTGCGGCTCCGGCGCCGGGGCGAACACGATCACGATCAGGTCGACGTTGGCTGCCACCGGCTTGAGTTGACCATGGTTGTTCGGCCGGCACAGCTCGGTGCTGCGCGGCATCTGCGCCACGATTACGCCGATGCCCTGGTTACCCGCACGCCACACGACACGGTCGCCGGTGACCAGTGCTGGCAGGTTTGCGCGCAAATGGCAGCGGAACACCTGGCCTGCGGTTTCGCCATCCTGAGCTTCAACTTCTACCTGCACGCCGAAGTGCGCGATCACCAGGCCCAGTTGCTCCGGCCCCAGGTCGCCACCTTCCAGTTCCTGCAGTGCATGCTGCTCGCGTTTGGCCGCGCGAGCGGCGCGCTCGCCCTGGATTTTTTCGATCCGCCAGTTTTGGCGGCGATTGAGCTGGCGTTTGGCCATGAAGGTACCGTAAGAGAGGCCCGGCGTGGGGCATTGAAAACGGCAGGCAGTTTAGCACGCCAGCCGCTGGACTATTCTGCTCACCTTTGTGCCGTGAATGGGCGTGCCTTGGCCACTAGGCTAATATGACCGCCTATATGAGGAGCCCCTGCATGCAAAACCCACAGAACCTGATCTGGATCGACCTGGAAATGACCGGCCTGGATCCGGACAGCGACGTCATCATCGAAATGGCCACCATCGTCACCGACAGCGAGCTCAATACCTTGGCCGAAGGCCCGGTGATCGCCATCCACCACAGTGACGAAGTGCTGGCGCGCATGGACGAGTGGAACACCCGCACCCATGGCGCTTCGGGGCTGACCCAGCGCGTGCGCGAGAGCAAGGTCAGCATGGCCGAAGCCGAGGCACAGACCATCGCCTTCCTCGAGCAGTGGGTGCCTAAAGGCAAGTCGCCGATCTGCGGCAACAGCATCTGCCAGGATCGTCGTTTCCTCTACCGCCACATGCGCAACCTGGAAAACTACTTCCACTACCGCAACCTGGATGTCTCCACCCTCAAGGAGCTGGCCGCGCGCTGGGCGCCGGACGTGCGTGACAGCTTCAAGAAGGGCAATACCCACCTGGCGCTGGACGATATCCGCGAATCGATCGCCGAACTGCGTCACTATCGCGAGCACTTCATCAAGCTGTGAGTCGAAACGGCGCAGATATTGTATCTGCGCCCCCTTTTGGTGCCTTGGGCAACTGGTTAGACTGCGCGCCTTTCCTGCACGGACCCGCACCATGTTGTTGATGCTCTACCTTATCGCCATTACCGCCGAAGCCATGACTGGCGCGCTATCTGCCGGGCGTCGCGGCATGGACTGGTTTGGCGTGGTGCTGATCGCCTGCGTCACTGCGCTTGGGGGCGGCTCGGTGCGTGATGTGCTGCTCGGGCACTACCCGCTGACCTGGGTGAAGCACCCTGAGTACCTGGTGCTGACCAGTTTTGCGGCGCTGCTGACCATTTTCATTGCGCCAATGATGCGCCGCCTTCGCTCGCTGTTCCTGGTGCTTGATGCCCTGGGGCTCGTGGCGTTTACCCTGATAGGTTGCATGACGGCGTTGGAGATGGGGCAGGGCATGCTGGTGGCGTCGATCAGCGGGGTGATCACCGGGGTGTTTGGCGGGATCCTGCGGGATATCTTCTGCAACGACATCCCGCTGGTGTTCCGCCGTGAGCTGTATGCCAGCGTGTCATTTGCGGCGGCCTGGTTCTATCTGGGATGCGTGTATTTCAAGGTGCCGGCGGAGCAGGCGATGTTGCTGACTCTGTTTGGCGGCTTCCTGGTGCGCCTGTTGGCGATACGCTTCCACTGGGAAATGCCCAAGTTCCACTACAACGACCAGCAGTGACGCAATTTACAAGCGCAACATGGCCCATGTGGGAGCGGGCGTGCCCGCGAACACCGGCGAAGCCGGTGCCATTCCCTGTGTTGCCTGCTTCGCGGGCGCGCCCGCTCCCACAAGGATGGCGCATGCTCTGAGGCTGGTCGCTATTGAGCTCCGTGTCGGGCCAGCGCCCACTCCACATGCTCGCGCACCAATTCCGATTCATCGTCACGCCGGGCCTTCAGCGCTTCGATCACCGGAATCGTGGAGGGCGCATTGCCCAACCCCACCGCCAGGTTGCGCAAGAACCGCTCGTACCCCGCCCGCCGCAAAGGCCCGCCCTCGGTCTTGCGCAGGAAGGTGCGTTCATCCCACAGGAACATCGCCGCCAGGTCGGTATTTTCCAGCCCGTGCCGTGGCTGGAAATCCTGCTCCTGGCTGTGCTTGGCAAAGCGGTTCCAGGGGCAGACGATCTGGCAGTCGTCGCAACCGAACACCCGGTTGCCCATCTTTGCGCGTAACTCGACAGGGATCGCGCCCCTCAGCTCGATGGTCAGGTACGAGATGCAGCGTCGCGCATCCAGCACATAGGGCCCGACAAACGCTTGTGTCGGGCAGATGTCCAGGCAGGCCTGGCAACGCCCGCAGTGCTCGCTGGTGGTGGCTTCGTCCACCGGCAACGGTAGGTCGACGAACAGTTCGGCAAGGAAGAAGTAGCTACCCGCCTTGCGGTTGAGCAGCAGCGTGTTCTTGCCGATCCAACCCAGCCCGGCCTGTTCGGCCAGGGCTTTTTCCAGTACCGGGGCGCTGTCCACAAAGGCGCGGTAGCCGAACGGGCCGATGGCTTCCTGGATGCGGTCGGCGAGGAACTGCACGCGCTTGCGCACCAGCTTGTGGTAGTCCCGGCCAAGCGCGTAGCGTGACACGTAGGCCTTCTCGGGCTGGGCCAGGCGCTGCGCCATCTGTGTGTCGCCGGGCAGGTAGTCCATACGTAGCGAGACCACGCGTACCGTGCCGGGGATCAGCTGGTCGGGATGTGACCTTTTGCTGCCGTGGGCGCCCAGGTATTCCATTTCACCCTGATAACCGGCGTCGAGCCAACGCTGCAGGTGGTGTTCGTGTTCGCCAAGGTCGACCCCGGCGATGCCAACATGGGCAAAACCGAGTTCCTGGCCCCAAATCTTGATCGATTGGGCCAGTTGGGCGAGGTCAGGTATAGAGGCGGACATGGATGGGCAAGGCAATACGGGCTCAGGTGCGTATAATTCTGCCAGACATTGGAGCCTTTGACCCCATGCCGCAGACCAAACACCCCAGTAATGCCCCACAATTGCTCAGCAGCGTGACGCTTGCCCGCCTGTCGGCGCGGCAGGCGCATGCCCACAAAGGCGACTTCGGCCATGTACTGGTGGTCGGTGGCGACCTGGGTACCGGAGGCGCTGTGTTGCTCAGTGCCGAAGCCGCCCTGCGTTGCGGCGCCGGGCTGGTCAGCGTGGCAACCCGGCCCGAGCACGTGTCGGCCAGCCTGGCGCGCCTGCCCGAGGTCATGTGCCTGGGTGTCCGTTCGGCCAACCAACTGATGGGTGTGCTGGAGCGCGCCTCGGTCCTGGTGGTCGGGCCCGGCCTGGGGCAGGCGGCGTGGGGCTGCAGCCTGTTGTCGGCGGTGGCCAACGCCGAGCGGCCGCAAGTGTGGGATGCCGATGCCTTGAATTTGCTGGCGCGAACCCCGCTGGCCCTGCCCAGTGGCAGCATCCTTACTCCGCACCCGGGGGAGGCGGCGCGGCTGCTGGGCATTGCCACTGAGGCCGTGCAGGCCGACCGCCCTGGCGCTGCGCGCAAGCTGGCGCGGCGTTATAACAGCGTCTGTGTACTCAAAGGGGCTGGCACACTGGTGGCAGCCCCGAGCGGGCAGCTGGCGTTGTGCGAGCGCGGGCACCCGGCGATGGCCGGCGCCGGCCTGGGCGATGTGCTGACTGGCGTGCTGGCAGCCCTGTTGGCCCAAGGCCTGGATGCCTGGGGCGCAGCCTGCCTGGGGGTGTGGCTGCACGCCTGTGCCGGCGAGCGCCTTGGGAAAAAAGGTAGAGGCCTGGCGGCCAGTGATCTGGCGCCGGTCATTCGTGAGTTGTTGGAGGAGCATTCTGCGTGTCTGGCTTAAATCTGTTTCTGGCCGATGAAGAGGCCACGGTCAAATTCGGTGCAGCACTGGCCGAGGTGACCGGCGGTCGCGGCGTGATTTTCCTTGAGGGCGACCTGGGCGCGGGTAAAACAACCCTGTCGCGTGGCCTGATCCGCGGTCTGGGCCATACTGGGGCTGTGAAAAGCCCGACGTTCACCGTGGTCGAACCCTATGAAATCGGCGAGGTCCGAGCCTTTCACTTCGACCTGTATCGCCTGGTCGACCCGGAGGAGCTTGAGTTCATGGGCATTCGTGACTATTTCGAGGGCGACCCGCTGTGCCTGTTCGAATGGCCACAAAAGGGTGCGGGCGTTTTGCCAAAGCCTGACCTGACCATTACCATAAGCCCCCAAGCGAGTGGACGCTCGCTGAACCTTTCGCCGCAGGGGGCTCGCGGCGAGGCCTGGTGCGTGGCACTGGCCGAACACTATAAACAGTAAGTGGGGTAGGTATGCGCATACGCGCACTGGTCGCCATCGTTGGGCTGCTGCTGACAACGGTGACCGTTGAGGCTCTGGCCGTCACTCAAGTCAAGAGCATGCGCCTGTGGCGCGCACCGGACAACACGCGGCTGGTCTTCGACCTGTCTGGCCCCGTGCAGCATAGTGTCTTCACCCTGAGCGCACCCGATCGCCTGGTCATCGACATCAATGGCGCAACACTGGCCGCGCCACTGAATGTGGCCACCTCCAACACGCCGATAAGCAGTGTGCGTTCGGCTCAGCGTACGCCAACCGACCTTCGGGTTGTGGTCGACCTGAAAAAGTCGGTTACCCCGAAAAGCTTCACCCTGGCGCCCAACGCACAGTACGGCAACCGCTTGGTGGTCGACCTGTATGACCAGGAGGCTGACGCTATCGCGGCCAGCACGCCGCCACCTGCGCCGGCCCCGGTACAAACGCCTGCGACAACGCCCGCGGTGCCAGTGACGCCGACCCAGCCGGCGATCAAGCTGCCACCGGTACCCAGTGGCAAGCGTGACATTGTGGTTGCCATCGATGCCGGGCACGGCGGCGAAGACCCTGGCGCTTCCGGCTCGCGTGGCCAGCACGAAAAAGACATCGTGTTGCAGATCGCCAAGGAGCTGCAGCGTCAGATCAACAGCGAAAAAGGTTTCCGTGCAGAGCTGACCCGCACCGGTGATTACTTCATTCCGCTGCGCAAGCGTACGGAAATCGCCCGCAAGAAAGGCGCCGACCTGTTCATTTCGATTCACGCCGACGCGGCCCCGTCGCGCGCAGCCTTTGGCGCCTCGGTGTTCGCCCTGTCCGATCGTGGCGCCACCTCCGAGACGGCGCGCTGGCTGGCCGACACGGAAAACCGTTCTGACCTGATCGGTGGTGCGGGTAATGTCAGCCTCGACGACAAGGACCGCATGCTCGCGGGCGTGCTGCTTGATCTGTCGATGACCGCTACGCTCAGCTCCAGCCTCAACGTGGGGCAAAAGGTATTGGGCAACATGGGGCGTGTCACTTCGTTGCACAAGCAGCGTGTGGAACAGGCCGGGTTCATGGTGCTGAAGTCGCCGGATATTCCGTCGATCCTCGTTGAAACCGGGTTCATCTCGAACAACAACGAAGCAGCCAAACTGGCCTCCTCCAGCCACCAGCAGGCGCTGGCCCGGTCGATCCGCACTGGGGTGCACCAGTACTTCCAGCAGAACCCGCCACCTGGCACCTACATCGCCTGGTTGCGTGACACCGGCAAGATCGCCGCCGGCCCGCGTGAACACACCGTGCGCCCTGGCGAAACCCTGGCGATGCTCGCCGTGCGTTACCAGGTCAGCGTGGCCAGCCTGCGCAGCATCAACAGCCTGAAGACCGATGAGCTGAAGGTTGGCCAGCGCCTCGATGTACCCGCCACAACCTTGGCCGCGCAATGATGAGTGGCGGTTCGCGAATTCAGCTGCTCAGCCCGCGGCTGGCCAACCAGATTGCCGCCGGCGAGGTTGTCGAGCGGCCGGCGTCTGTAGCCAAGGAACTGCTGGAAAACAGCCTGGACTCCGGTGCCCGGCGCATCGATATCGAAGTCGAGCAGGGCGGCGTCAAACTGCTGAAGGTGCGGGACGATGGCAGCGGTATTTCTGCCGACGACCTGCCGCTGGCCCTGGCCCGACACGCCACCAGCAAGATCCGCGAGCTGGAAGACCTTGAAGGGGTATTGAGCCTGGGCTTCCGTGGCGAGGCCTTGGCCTCGATCAGTTCGGTGGCGCGCCTGACCCTGACCTCGCGTACCGCCAGTGCCAGTGAGGCCTGGCAAGTAGAAACCGAAGGCCGTGACATGACGCCGCGCGTGCAGCCGGCGGCGCACCCGGTCGGTACCTCGGTGGAAGTGCGCGATTTGTTCTTCAATACCCCGGCCAGGCGCAAGTTCCTCAAAGCCGAGAAAACCGAATTCGATCACTTGCAGGAAGTGATCCGGCGGCTGGCGCTGGCCCGTTTCGATGTCGGCTTCCACCTGCGCCACAATGGCAAGAGCATCCTCAGCCTGCACGAGGCCCACGACGAAACCGCCCGTGCACGGCGGGTGGGTGCCATCTGCGGCCCGGGCTTCATGGAGCAGGCACTGCCGATCGACGTCGAGCGCAACGGCCTGCGCCTTTGGGGCTGGGTCGGCTTGCCGACGTTCTCGCGCAGCCAGGCAGACCTGCAGTACTTCTTCGTCAATGGCCGGGCAGTGCGCGACAAACTGGTCGCCCATGCCGTGCGTCAGGCCTACCGGGACGTGCTGTTCAACGGCCGCCACCCCACGTTCGTGCTGTTCCTGGAGCTGGAGCCCAACGGCGTCGATGTGAACGTGCACCCTACCAAGCATGAAGTACGGTTCCGTGAAGGGCGCTCGGTGCATGACTTCCTGTATGGCACCTTGCACCGTGCCTTGGCCGATGTACGTCCGGAAGACCAGCTGGCCGCACCTGCTGCCGTACCTGAGCTGGTTCGTCCCACGGGCCAGCAGGCCGGTGAGTTCGGGCCCCAGGGTGAAATGCGCCTGGCCTCGCCGGTGCTTGAACAGCCTCGAGCCCCACAACAGTCGTTTTCCAATGGTGGCAGTGGCGCCGGTTACCAGTATCAATACACCCCACGTCCCTCACAGCCGCTGCCGGCCGCAGAGGCACAGGCGGTGTACCGCGAGTTCTATAAGCCGCTGGAAACCGGTGCTGCGCCTGCGACGGCACTGCCCGAAAGCCAAGGCGACATTCCACCGCTAGGCTATGCCCTGGCGCAGCTCAAGGGTATCTACATCCTGGCCGAGAACGCTGTTGGCCTGGTGTTGGTGGACATGCACGCTGCCCACGAGCGGATAATGTACGAGCGCCTCAAGGTGGCCATGGCCAGCGAGGGCCTGAGTGGCCAGCCGCTGCTGGTGCCCGAAACCTTGGCCCTTAGCCAGCGTGAAGCCGACTGTGCCGAAGAGCATGCACAGTGGTTTCAGCGCCTGGGCTTCGAATTGCAGCGCCTGGGCCCTGAGACCCTGGCGATTCGCCAGATCCCGGCCTTGCTCAAGCAGGCTGAAGCCAACCGCCTGGTGCAGGACGTGCTTGCCGACCTTATGGAGTACGGCACCAGTGATCGCATTCAGGCGCATCTCAACGAACTGCTCGGTACCATGGCCTGCCACGGTGCCGTGCGCGCCAACCGGCGCCTGGCAATTCCCGAGATGAACGCCCTGCTGCGCGACATGGAAAACACCGAGCGCAGCGGCCAGTGCAACCATGGCCGTCCTACCTGGACTCAGATGGGCCTGGATGATCTGGACAAACTTTTCCTGCGCGGTCGATGAAATGAGCGGCAAGCCCCCTGCAATATTCCTGATGGGTCCGACGGCGGCCGGCAAGACCGACCTTGCCATCGAACTGACCACGGTGCTGCCGTGTGAACTGATCAGCGTCGATTCGGCACTTGTGTACCGTGGCATGGATATCGGTTCGGCCAAGCCGTCGAAAGAAGTCCTCGCTGCCCACCCGCACCGGCTGATCGACATTCGCGACCCGGCCCAGAGCTATTCCGCCGCGCAGTTCCGTACCGACGCGCTGGAGGCCATGGCCGAGATCACCGCGCGCGGCAAGATCCCGCTGCTGGTCGGCGGCACCATGCTCTATTACAAGGCGTTGATCGATGGCCTGGCCGATATGCCGGCCGCCGATGCGACGGTGCGCGCCGAGCTGGAAGCGCAGGCTGAAGCCCTGGGCCTGGCCGAGCTGCACCGCCAGTTGGCCGAAGTCGACCCGGAGTCCGCGGCACGTATCCACCCCAATGACCCGCAGCGGTTGATCCGGGCCTTGGAGGTGTACCGGGTGAGCGGCGAGAGCATGACAGCTCATCGTCGGCGTCAATTCGCGGAAAGTCGCGGCGCAGACGCAGGCGCCGGCGGACATTTGCCCTATACTGTCGCCAGTTTGGCGATTGCTCCTACAGATCGTCACATTTTGCATCAGCGAATTGCGTTACGATTTTCGCAGATGCTGGAACAGGGCTTCGTTGACGAGGTCCGATCGCTGCGAGCCAGAAGTGACTTGCACGCCGGGCTGCCGTCTATACGGGCAGTGGGTTATCGGCAAGTGTGGGATTACCTGGATGGCAAGCTGACTGAGAATGAGATGCGTGAACGCGGTATCATTGCTACCCGGCAGCTGGCCAAGCGGCAGTTCACCTGGTTGCGTGGCTGGCCTGACGTGCACTGGCTTGACAGCCTGGCCTGCGACAATCTGTCCCGCACCTTGAAATACCTTGGGGCCATCTCCATATTGAGCTGAGTCCCTGCTGATTGCCGTCTATTCTTGCGAAGGGGCGGCCTAATTTATCGTTTTTATTGATTTTCTATTATTTATCCTTACAGGAGTGCGGCATATGTCAAAAGGGCATTCGCTACAAGACCCTTACTTGAATACCTTGAGAAAAGAAAAGGTCCCGGTATCCATTTACCTGGTCAACGGTATCAAACTGCAGGGCTCGATCGAATCGTTCGACCAGTTCGTGGTATTGCTGAAGAACACCGTCAGCCAGATGGTCTACAAGCACGCCATCTCGACCGTAGTTCCGGCCCGTCCGGTCCGCCTGCCAAGCCCGACCGACAGCGAGCACGGCGACAGCGAGCCAGGCAACGCCTGATAGGAGCCTGCATTGTTCTTTGAGCGCCACGGTGGTGGTGAGCGGGCGTTGCTCGTTCACTTGGAAGGTCAGAACCCTGAGGCGCGCGAAGACCCGCAGGAGTTTCAGGAGTTGGCATTGTCGGCCGGTGCCGACATCGTCTCGCTGGTCACGGTGACAAGGCATCAGCCTTCCGCCAAATACCTGATTGGCAGTGGCAAGGTCGAAGAGTTGCACGACCTGGTCCATGCCGAACAGGTAGACCTGGTGATTTTCAATCACACCCTCACGCCCAGTCAGGAGCGCAACCTTGAACGTGTGTTCGAGTGTCGTGTGCTCGACCGTACCGGGCTGATCCTCGATATCTTCGCCCAACGGGCGCGTACCCATGAAGGCAAGCTGCAGGTCGAACTGGCCCAGCTGGAGCACATGAGCACGCGGCTGGTGCGCGGCTGGACTCACCTTGAGCGACAAAAAGGTGGTATCGGCCTGCGCGGCCCGGGTGAAACCCAGCTGGAAACCGACCGCCGCCTGTTGCGGGTGCGTATACGCCAGATCAAGTCACGCCTGGAGAAAGTGCGCAGCCAGCGTGAGCAGGCGCGTCGCGGGCGCAAGCGCGCGGATATCCCCTCGGTGTCGCTGGTGGGTTATACCAACGCCGGCAAGTCCACGCTGTTCAACGCCCTGACCGAATCCGAGGTGTATGCCGCGGACCAGTTGTTCGCCACCCTCGACCCGACCCTGCGCCGGCTCGAGCTCAACGACTTGGGGCCGATCGTGCTGGCCGACACCGTAGGCTTCATTCGCCACCTGCCGCACAAGCTGGTCGAGGCATTTCGGGCTACGCTCGAAGAGTCGAGCAACTCCGACCTGCTGCTGCATGTGATCGACGCCCATGAGCCAGAGCGCATGGAGCAGATTGAGCAGGTGCTGGCGGTGTTGGGTGAGATTGGTGCCGAGGGGTTGCCGATCCTGGAGGTGTACAACAAACTCGACTTGCTCGAAGATGTCGAGCCACAGATCCAGCGCAATGCCGATGGCAAGCCGGAACGGGTCTGGGTATCGGCACGCGATGGGCGTGGCCTGGAGCTGGTTGGCCAGGCGGTTGCCGAGTTGCTGGGGGATGATCTGTTTGTCGGTACCCTGTGCCTGGAGCAGCGTTTTGCCCGCTTGCGCGCGCAATTCTTTGCCTTGGGTGCCGTGCAGAGTGAAGAGCATGATGAAGAAGGGCGCAGCCTGCTGAGCGTGCGACTGCCCATGGTCGAACTGAATCGCCTGGTCAGCCGCGAAGGCATGGAGCCGCAAGTGTTTGTCCAGCAACACACTTTGCAATAAATGCTCGTCGAGGTCGCCGGGCAGCAGTGACAGGCATTCTGTAGCATTGGACGGCGCGCCGTGGGCGCGTCTTTGCTTTATCAGATGGAGAGCGCTATGGCTTGGAACGAGCCGGGTGGCAACTCGAACAATCAGGATCCCTGGGGCGGCCGCCGCGGTGGCGGTGGCGGCGGTGGTGACAAGAAAGGTCCACCGGATCTGGACGAGGCCTTCCGCAAACTGCAGGACAGCCTGAATGGCATGTTCGGCGGCAGCAAGAAACGTGGCGGCGGTGATCGCAATGTCGGCAAGGGCGGTGGCCTGGGCCTGCTGGGCATCGGCCTGGCGGTGCTGGCTGCAATCTGGCTGTACAGCGCCGTGTATGTGGTCGACGAGCAGGAGCAGGCGGTTGTGCTGCGCTTCGGCAAGTACTATGAGACGGTCGGTCCCGGCCTGAACATCTACTTCCCGCCGATTGATCGCAAGTACATGGAAAACGTCACGCGTGAGCGTGCCTACACCAAGCAGGGCCAGATGCTGACCGAAGACGAGAACATCGTCGAGGTGCCGCTGACCGTCCAGTACAAGATCAGCAACCTGCAGGACTTCGTGCTCAACGTCGACCAGCCTGAGGTGAGCTTGCAGCACGCGACCGACAGCGCCCTGCGCCACGTGGTGGGTTCCACTTCGATGGACCAGGTGTTGACCGAGGGTCGTGAGCAGATGGCCGTGGATATCCGCGAACGCCTGCAGCGCTTCCTCGACAACTACCGCACCGGTATCACCGTTACCCAGGTCAACGTACAGAGCGCGGCAGCCCCGCGTGAAGTGCAGGAAGCCTTCGACGACGTGATCCGCGCCCGCGAAGACGAGCAGCGTGCCCGCAACCAGGCCGAGTCCTATGCCAATGGCGTGGTGCCGGAAGCCCGTGGTCAGGCCCAGCGCATCATCGAGGATGCCAATGGTTACCGCGACGAAGTCATTGCCCGCGCCAAGGGTGAGGCAGACCGCTTCACCAAGCTGCTTGCCGAGTACCGCAAGGCACCTGACGTAACCCGTGAGCGTCTGTATCTGGAGACCATGCAAGAGGTCTACAGCAACTCGAGCAAGGTCATGGTGGCAACCAAGGACGGGCAGAGCAACCTGCTCTACCTGCCGCTGGACAAGATGGTCGAAGGCAGCCGCAAGCCGTCCGTGCCAACCACTAGCGCGTCGCCATCGGCTAACGATGCGGCCGCTCGTGCCGCGCAGGACATGCAACAGCAACAGCAGCCGCTGCGTACTAGGGAGAGCCGCTGATGAGCAATAGATCGCTGATCGCCCTGATCGCCGCCGTGGTCCTGGCCATTGTGGCCTGGAACAGCTTCTACATCGTGTCCCAGACCGAGCGGGCGGTACTGCTGCGTTTCGGTAAGGTGGTCCAGGCGGATGTTCAGCCAGGCCTGCACGTGAAGATTCCGTACGTGAACCAGGTGCGCAGGTTCGACGCCCGGCTGATGACACTCGACGCGCCTACCCAGCGGTTCCTGACCCTGGAAAAGAAAGCGGTGATGGTCGACGCCTACGCCAAGTGGCGCGTCAAGGACGCTGAACGCTTCTACACCGCCACGTCCGGCATGAAGCAGATCGCCGACGAGCGTCTGTCGCGTCGTCTGGAAAGTGGCCTGCGCGACCAGTTCGGTAAACGTACCCTGCACGAAGTGGTTTCCGGTGAACGTGATGCACTGATGGCTGACATCACTGCATCGCTGAACCGCATGGCGAGCAAGGAACTGGGCATCGAGGTGGTCGACGTGCGCGTCAAGGCCATCGACCTGCCGAAGGAAGTCAACCGCAGCGTGTTCGACCGCATGAGCACCGAGCGTGAGCGTGAAGCCCGCGAGCACCGTGCCAAGGGTAACGAGCTGGCTGAGGGTATCCGTGCCGATGCCGACCGTCAGCGCCGTGTGCTGCTGGCCGAGGCTTATCGCGAAGCAGAAGAAACCCGTGGTGATGGCGATGCCCAAGCGGCCGCTATCTATGCCAAGGCTTACAGCCAGGACGCTGATTTCTATGCGTTCCACCGTAGCCTGCAGGCATACCGCGAGAGCTTCTCGAGCAAGAGCGACGTGATGGTCCTGGACCCGAAGAACGAATTCTTCCGTTACCTGGACAAGAGCAGACCGTGATGCTCAGGCCCTGATTTTCATGCAGCGGCACCCCGCCTGGCAGCTAATGCACCAGGCGGGGTGCATCCTGAATGAAAAGGGGTGTATGATGAGGCAGCCGGGAAATTTCCCGGCTTTTTTGCGTCTGCAAGGTTGATTGGCACAGCGCCGGTCGACAGTTTGGTCAGCTCGCAAGGCAATTTGAGGGTGTCGGGTACGGTGGCTGCGCTGGGATCAGTGCTGCCCGCTGCTGTGCGCGATACCGGCTTTTCTGACGGTTTGCCTGCTGGCAAGCCGCCCGGACCAGAGGGGAAATGGCGTAATGGCAACGGTAGACCGCTGGCTGCTGCCAGATGGCATCGAGGAAGTACTGCCACCTGAGGCTGCGCGCATCGAGATCGCGCGCCGCCAGGTGTTGGACCTGTTCCAGAGTTGGGGCTACGAACTGGTCGTCACCCCGCATATCGAGTACCTGGAGTCGCTGCTTACCGGCGCCGGCCAGGACCTGGATCAGCGCACCTTCAAGGTAGTGGACCCGCAGTCCGGCCGCCTGATGGGCTTCCGCGCCGACTTCACCCCGCAGGTAGCGCGTATCGATGCGCACACACTGCGCCGTGAGGGCCCGAGCCGCCTGTGCTATGCCGGCAGCGTGCTGCACGCCCAGCCGCGTGCCCTGTCCACCTCGCGCAGCCCGATCCAGCTGGGTGCCGAGCTGTACGGCGATGCCAGCCCTACCAGCGACGTCGAAGTCATCAGCCTGATGCTCGCCACGCTGCAACTGGCCGATGTGCCGGATGTGCACATGGACCTGGGCCACGTCGGTATTTACCGCGGCCTGGCCCGTGCCGCCGGCCTGTCTGGCGCGGTCGAACAGCAGCTGTTCGACGCCATGCAACGCAAGGCTGTCGATGAAGTGCAGGCGCTGACCGCCGACCTGCCGAAAGACCTGGGCAACATGCTGCGCGCCCTGGTCGAGCTGTGCGGTGGTCGTGAAGTACTGGCTGAAGCCCGCGTGCGCCTCGGTCGCGCCCCGGCCAGCGTGCTGGCGGCGCTGGACGACCTGCTGGCGATCGCTGATCGCCTGGCGTCGCGCTACCCGGACCTGCCGCTGTACTTCGACCTCGGCGAGCTGCGTGGTTACCACTATCACACGGGCGTGGTGTTCGCCGTGTTCGTGCCAGGCGAAGGCCAATCGATCGCCCAGGGCGGGCGCTACGACGATATCGGCGCCGACTTTGGCCGGGCGCGCCCGGCCACTGGTTTCTCCACGGATTTGAAGACCCTGGTCACACTGGGGCGAGCGGAGGTCGTATTGCCAACTGGCGGCATCTGGATGCCGGACAGTGGCGATGCGGCCCTCTGGCAGCAAGTCTGCCAGTTGCGCAACGAGGGCCAGCGTGTGGTTCAGGCTCTGCCTGGCCAGCCGTTGAGTGCTGCTCTCGAGGCGGATTGTGATCGGCAATTGATTCAGCAAGACGGGCGCTGGCAGGTTCTGCCGCTGACCCAGTGAGTTTCTGCGTCGGCGACAGGCCGGCAACCAAGTTTGCGTGAATGAGGACCAATGTAATGGGTAAGAATGTCGTCGTCCTGGGCACCCAGTGGGGTGATGAGGGCAAAGGCAAGATCGTCGATCTGCTGACCGAACATGCTGCCGCCGTAGTGCGCTACCAGGGTGGCCACAATGCGGGTCACACCCTGGTGATCAACGGTGAAAAGACCGTTCTGCACCTGATTCCGTCCGGCATCCTGCGTGAAGGCGTACAGTGCCTGATCGGTAACGGCGTGGTCGTTGCCCCGGATGCACTGATGCGTGAAATCACCAAGCTGGAAGAGAAAGGCGTACCGGTGCGCGAGCGCCTGCGCATTTCCCCGGCTGCGCCGCTGATCCTGTCGTACCATGTGGCCCTGGATCAGGCCCGCGAAAAAGCCCGTGGCGAAGCCAAGATCGGCACCACCGGCCGTGGTATCGGCCCAGCTTACGAAGACAAGGTGGCACGTCGCGGCCTGCGCGTGGGTGATCTGTTCCACCGCGAGCGTTTCGCCGCCAAGCTGGGTGAGCTGCTGGATTACCACAACTTCCAGCTGGTGAACTACTACAAAGAGCCAGCCATCGACTTCCAGCAGACGCTGGACGAGTGCATGGCTTACGCCGAACAGCTCAAGCCGATGATGCTCGACGTCACCGCCGAGCTGCACAACCTGCGTCGCGCCGGCAAGGACATCATGTTCGAGGGTGCCCAGGGCTCGCTGCTGGACATCGACCACGGCACCTACCCGTACGTCACCAGCTCCAACACCACGGCTGGCGGTATTTCCACCGGTTCCGGCGTCGGCCCGATGTACCTCGACTACATCCTCGGCATCACCAAGGCCTACACCACTCGCGTAGGTTCCGGTCCGTTCCCGACCGAACTGTTCGATGAGACTGGTGCTACGCTGGCCAAGCGTGGCCACGAGTTCGGTTCCACCACCGGCCGTGCCCGTCGTTGCGGCTGGTTCGATGCCGTGATCCTGCGTCGCGCCATCGACGTCAACAGCATCTCGGGCATCTGCCTGACCAAGCTGGACGTACTGGACGGCCTGGAAACCATCAACATCTGCGTTGGCTACAAGAACGAGAACGGTGCCGTCATCGACGCGCCTTCCGATGCCGACAGCTACATTGGCCTGGAGCCTGTGTACGAAGAGATGCCAGGCTGGAGCGAGTCGACTCTGGGTGTGAAAACCCTGGAAGAGCTGCCGCAAGCTGCGCGTGACTACATCAAGCGCATCGAAGAGCTGGTTGGCGCGCCGATCGACATCATTTCGACCGGCCCGGACCGCAACGAGACCATCGTGCTGCGTCATCCGTTCGCCTGATCTGCCCTCCAGGCTGATCTGACGCCGCGGCCCTGAGAAGGGCCGCGGCGTTTTCATTTGTGGGTTGCCGGGGCTGGCCAATCCACCGGTAATCCACCGTTGCCGCCGCTGCCGTATTCGCGGGTAAACCCGCTCCTACACTGGTTGGGTGTGGGCACACAACGGCGGTTGGGCGCAGGCCGTTGTAGGAGCGGGTTTACCCGCGAATGGGCCTGCACACGAAACCCCTCTGCTAGACCTTGGCGCATTTCCCTGCTGCCTGCGGCACAACCCTTGCTGTAAGAAGTTTCTGTAGATGCCATCAAAATAGTGGCGCCAGAAAACACGAGGGTTACACCGTGTCTGCCATCCTCTCACTGTTACGAAGCCGCCTCTTGCGGCCTGTGTTTGTTGCCCTTGGTATCGCTCTTTTGGTGCAGGTGCTGGTTGCCGTTGCGCTCACCCGAAGCACGGTCACCGCCCTGGAGGCTGACCTTGGCGAGCGACTGGGTAATGACAGTCGCCAACTCGCAAGCGATCTGGAGCAAGCCGGGCAAGATGTGCGCTCTGGGCTCGACGGCCTGTCGAGCAGTACCCGCCAGCGCCTGAGCGCAGGGTTGTCGGAGCGCCTGCAAAGCGAACAGCAGCAACTGCGCAGCACCCTGGAGAAGAACCTCAAGGACTCCGCCAACGACATGGCCGAGCTGCTGGCTTCGGTTGCGCCGCGAGCGATCTGGGACAACGATGTGCCAGTGCTCTCAGACTTCGCCCGACGCGCTCAGCGCAACCCCAACGTGCTGTTCGTGATCTATGACGATGCCCAGGGCCAGCACCTGACCCGTTACCTGAACCGGCAGAACCCGATCAACCAGACGCTCATCGAGAAGGGCCAGGGCGAACGAGCGCTGGACAAGGTGCTCGATGCCGCGCGTCGTGATCCGTCGGTGTACTTCGTCGAAGCCTCTATCAACCCCAATGGCGCCGAGATCGGCAAAGTCCTGATGGGGGTTTCTACAGCCGGCATTGACCAGGAGCTCAAGGCGCTCGACCAGCGCTTCAGTGCCCTGATCGCCAGTGGCGAGCAACTGGTTGGCGATAGCCTGGGCGCGGCGGCTGCCGACAGTGGCAAGGCCCTGCGCGAGCGCCTGGAA
Organism: Pseudomonas sp. BO3-4; assembly: GCF_034044115.1. NCBI lineage: Bacteria > Pseudomonadati > Pseudomonadota > Gammaproteobacteria > Pseudomonadales > Pseudomonadaceae > Pseudomonas > Pseudomonas sp. BO3-4. The sequence goes on along the minus strand of NZ_CP139018.1, from coordinate 5,685,370 downwards.
GTTGCGCAGGCCAGCGCCACCGCGATGCAGGCCAACACTGCACAGACCGTGCGCGATGCGGCTGCCGAGTTGCGCTGGCGGATTGGCCTGGGCCTGGTGCTGGTGGGCCTGGGTGTGCTGCTGGTGGTCGCTTTAGTGTTAGGCCGCCGGGTGCTCAGCAAACTGCGCCTGCTGATCGCAGCGCTCAACGACCTTGCCGCTGGCGAAGGCGACCTGACCAAGCGCGTGACCCTCGACAGCCGCGACGAGATCGGCGACATGGCGTCGGCGGTCAATCGCTTTGTCGACAAGCTGCAGCCCATCGTCCGCGAGGCCGGCGAGGTGGCCCAGCGTACCGGCGTCGAGATCGGCGCCATGGCCCAGCGCAATGCCGGTGCCGATGCCGCGGCGGCGTTGCAGCGTGACGAAGTGGCCGCCAGCCTGCGCGACCTGTCGAGCATGGCTGACGAGGCTCAGGCTGAAAGCCATGCCATGCAGGCGGCGTTGCAGCAGGTGGTGGACATTCGCCAGGCGACCGATGAGAACAGCCGTTCCTCGACGCAACTGGCGAGCCTGATCGAGAACCTTGCCGGGCAGGTTGAAACGGGCTCTCAGGTGATCGAGCGCCTGGCCAAGCAGAGCGAACAGATTGAAGTGGTGCTGACTGTCATCCATGGCATTGCCGAGCAGACCAATCTGCTGGCCCTCAACGCTGCAATCGAAGCCGCGCGCGCTGGTGAAACTGGCCGCGGATTCGCTGTAGTGGCCGATGAGGTGCGGGCGCTGGCGAGCAAGACGCAAAGCTCTACCGGCGACATTCAGGCGCACATTACCGCGCTGCAAAAAGGTGCCAAGGAAGCAGTGGCCACCATCAGTCAGGCTGGACTCAAGGCGAGTGAAGGGTTGTTGGTGCTGCGTGACAACGAGCGTCGCCAGCAGTCGGTGCAGGCTGCGGTGGAGCAGGTGCACGCGGCCATTGGTTTGGCGACTCGCGCTGCCGAACAACAGGCCCATGGCGCTCAGGCGGTGCGGGGGCGGGTGGAAAACATCCATGCCCAGGCCGAACGCTCGGCTGAGGTGGTGATGCAGACCACGGCCAGCAGCAAGGTGCTGGATGATCTGGCGGCTCAGCTGCGCGCCAGCCTGGGCCAGTTCCGGGCCTGAATCCTGGGCGGTTCTTTGTGGGAGCGGCCTTGTGTCGCGAAAGGGCTGCATAGCAGCCCCAGGTTTGTTGCATAAACGCGGAAATTGCCGGGGCCGCTATGCGGCCCTTTCGCGACACAAGGCTCCCACACCTGAGCGGTGTTGCTATGCTGTCGGCGACACATGACAAAAGGAGTTGCTCATGTCCGCCCAACTAATCGCTGCCCAGGCCGACCTGAATTTCCTGCACAGTGACAGCGTACAGCTCACTGACCCGATGACCGCCCTGCAAGCCTACTGCGCCATGACCTCGGACGTCCCCGGCTGGCTGGCCCGGGCTTTCCGCATTCGCGACTTTATCTCACGCCGTTTCAATGTCGCCGATATCCACGGCTTCACTCGCGGCGATCCAACGCATGTGCCAGCCGTCGGTGAGCGCCTGGACTTCTTCACTGTCGAGGCCATCAGCGACCAGCAACTGGTCCTGACCTCGCGTGATACGCACCTGGCTGTAATGGTGAGTGTGGATCTAGATGATCAGGGGGAGGGGTGTCAGCGCTTGGGCGTGACCACCTCGGTGCAGTGCTTCAACACCTTCGGCCGGCTTTACATGTTGCCGGTCGGCAAGGCCCACGGGCCAATTGTGCGGCGCATGCTGCGTAACATCTGATGGCCTGATCACCGGCGAGCCCCCACAGGTACAGCGCAGGCCCTGAGACCGGTGATGTACCTGAGGGCAAACCCGCGAAGAAGTTCATGCCTTGTTCAGGTACATCCGCGTAGTCAGCAAGTAAACCGGCAACCCCGACACCACGATCAGCAACGCAGCATAAGGCGCCGCTGCCGCGAACTCGACGTTGGCTGTGTGTGCCCACACCTCGGTGGCCAAGGTGGTCATGCCGGTCGGGCTGAGCAGCAGGGTAGCCGTCAGCTCTTTCATGGCATCCAGGAACACCAGCGCAAAGGCTGCCGCCATGGCCGGGAATATGATCGGTAAGGTCACCCGGCAGAACGCGGTAAAGCTGCTCGCGCCAAGCGTGCGTGCGGCTTCTTCCAGCGTCGGCGAAGCCTTGTTCAGCGCGGTGCGCACCGGTGATTGCGCCAACGGCAGGAACAGCAGCGCATAGGCCAACAGCAGCAAGGCCGTGGTCTGGTACAGCGCCGGCACGTAGTGCAGGGCGAAGAACACCAACGTCAGGGCAATCACCAGGCCGGGCAGGGCGTGCAGCAGATAGGGCAGACGCTCGGCCCAAATCGCCAGGCGGCCTTTGTAGCGCACCACCAAAAAGCTGATAGGCAGAGCCAGCAGCACACAAAAGCCGGCACCGCCCAGCGACACCGACAGCGAGGTGAACAACGCCTTCGAGATGGCCGCCACCGGGAATGCCGCCGACGAACCCACGCTCAGCCAGTAACCGAGCATCGCCAGCGGAATGCCGCTGCCCAGCACCGCCAGGCCCACGCAGAACAGTTGCGCCAGCACCGCCCAGCCGCGCAGCCGCACCGGTTGCGCACGGCGCGCTACGCCCTGGCCGATGCGTACATGGCGGGCTTTGCCGCGCACCCGCAGTTCCAGCCACAGCATTGCCAGGCACATCGCCAGCAGCACGGCAGACAGCATGGCCGCGTTGGCGTTGCTGAACTCCAGTTCGAACTGCTGGTAGATCGCCGTGGTAAAGGTTTGCAGGCCGAGTATCGACAGCGCGCCAAACTCCACCAGCATATGCAGGGCAATCAGTAGCGCACCGCCGAGCATCGACGGCCACAGCAGCGGCAGGGTGACTTTGCTGAACACCCCCCAGCGGCTGCAACCCAGGGTGCGTGCCGACTCCTCCAGCGACGTGTCGAGGTTGCGCAGGGTCGCGGCAACGGGCAGGAACACCAGTGGGTATTTGGACAGGGCCATGACCATGATCGCGCCGCCCAGGCCTTCAAAGTCCGAACTTAGCGACACCCAGGTGAAGCTGCTGACGAACGACGGCACGGCGAATGGCAGGCACAGCACCACGCCCCACAACCGGCGGCCGGCCAGGTTGCTGCGCTCCAGCAGCCAGGCCAGTGCCAGGCCGACCACCATGCAGGTCAGCGTCACCCCGACCATCAGCATCAGGGTGTTGCGCATCAGCCCCCAGACAAAGGGCCGCCACAGCAGGTGCAAAGCTTCGCGCCAGCCGGCCTCCCAGGCTTTGATGGCGACATAAGCCAGTGGCAGCAAGCTCATTGCCACAAGGAACAGCACAGGCAGCACTACCCAGATGGAAGGGCGCTTGCGGCGCGGTACGAAGCGTACCGGCACCGGTTCGGACAGGGCAGCAGTCATCAGAGCAGGCCGACCTCACGCTCAAGTTCGATGGCTTCCTCGGCATTGCCCAGGTCAGCTGGCGAGATCTTCGGCGGGCGCAGTTCGTCGAACGGCTTCAGGCCGCGGTCAGAAACCATGCCCTTGTGCAGCGGGTACTCGGCGGTGGTCTGGGTGATCACGCGCTGGCCTTCCTCGCTGGCCATCCAGTTGAGCAGGGCCTGGGCTTCTTTCGGGTGTTTGCTGGCCTTGACCACGCCTGCGCCGGAGATAGTGACCAGGTTGCCAGCATCGCCGTCGGCCAGGTAATAGAGCTTGGTGTCCAGCTTGCCGCGTTCGCGTTCAAGCGCGTACCAGTAGTAGTTGTTCACCAGTACCGCAGCCACTTCACCTTTTTCCACGGCTTTGAGGGCGACCATGTTGTTGGTGTAGGTCTTGCCGAAGGCTTTCAAGCCAGTCAACCATTCCTCGGTGGCTTCACGCCCGTGCATCTTCAGAATGGCCACGGCCTGCTCCTGGAATGCACCGCTGGTAGGGACGTAGCCGACGCGGCCTTCCCACTCAGGGTTGGCGAAGTCCATCACCGTGGTTGGCAGGTCTTTCTCGTCGACTTTCTTGGGGTTGTACACCACGATGCGCGTACGGGCGGTGATACCCATCCAGGTGCCGTTGGCGCCAACGTACTCCTTGGGCATCATGTTCAACGTGGCGTCGTCAATCTTGGCCAGCAGGCCCAGCTCGCCCAGGTTGTTCAGGGGCGGGGACTCTTCGGTATAGATGATGTCGGCTGGCGAACGGTCGCCTTCCTCGATGATCTGGCTGGCCAGCTGGTTGCTGCTGCCTTTGCGGATGTCGATGTGAATGCCGGTCTTGGCCTCATAGGCCTTGGCAATGGCTTCGCCGATTTCCTTGTGCTGACCGTTGTACATGGTCAGCGTGACCGGTGCGTCTGCCATGGCGGCCGGAGCGCCGATGACCAGGCTCAGCACTGCGGCGGCCAGGGTACGCATCAGCGGTTGCGGGCGGATCGTCATGCGGGTACTTCCTCGCTTACGGCTACATATTTGGAAACAATGGTAAACGAAATTGTTTCTCAAGTGGCCGGGTGACGAGAAATTCATGGTCAGACCATGGTGCAAGGGGGGCGCTGGGCGTGTGTTGCCTGTACGGGCCTCTTCGCGGGTGAGCCCGCTCCTACGACGTGCGCGTATCGGGGGAGGGGGCACAAAAAACGCAGGCAAGAAAAAACCCACTAGCAAGCTAGGGATGGTCTGAAAAAGACTTCCCGAATCTGGTGAAATACGCCGATCCCGTTGCCCGAGTTTCCCGATGAAGCAAATGACCTTCGCCGACGCCGAGTACGCCGGCAAGCGCAAGCAGACCCGCAAAGAGTTGTTCCTGATCGAGATGGATCAGGTGGTGCCGTGGAAGGGTTTGATTGCCCTGATCGAGCCGCACTACCCCAAGGGTGAAGGTGGTCGTCCGGCGTATCAGCTGATGGCGATGCTGCGCGTACATTTGATGCAGAACTGGTTCGGCTACAGCGATCCGGCGATGGAGGAGGCGCTGTACGAGACCACAATCTTGCGCCAGTTTGCCGGGCTGAACCTAGAGCGTATTCCCGACGAAACCACCATCCTCAATTTCCGTCGCCTGCTGGAGAAGCACGAGTTGGCGGCCGGGATTCTGGCGGTGATCAATGGTTACCTGGGCGATCGGGGCCTGTCGCTGCGCCAGGGCACCATCGTCGATGCCACGCTGATCCATGCGCCGAGTTCGACCAAGAACAAGGACGGTAAGCGTGACCCGCAAATGCACCAGACCAAGAAGGGCAATCAGTATTACTTCGGGATGAAGGCCCACATCGGCGCGGATGCTGAGTCTGGCCTGGTGCACAGCGTGGTGGGGACGGCAGCCAACGTTGCTGACGTTACCCAGGTCGACAAACTGCTGCATGGAAAGGAAAACATGGTCGGCGCCGACGCGGGTTACACCGGCGTAGAGAAACGCCCGGAACATGAAGGCCGGGAGGTGATCTGGCAGATTGCGGCCCGCCGCAGTACGTACAAGAAGCTGAGTAAGCGCAGTGCGCTGTACAAAGCCAAGCGCAAGATCGAGAAATCCAAGGCCCAGGTGCGCGCCAAAGTCGAGCACCCGTTCCGGGTGATCAAGCGCCAATTCGGCTACGTGAAGACACGCTTCCGTGGCCTGGCGAAGAACACCGCGCAGTTGGTGACACTGTTCGCGCTGTCGAACCTGTGGATGGCGCGCCGACATTTGCTGACGAATGCAGGAGAGGTGCGTCTGTAATGCGGGAAATGGCCGGCGCGAGGTGCTCGCGCCGGCTATAAATCCGGAAAGAGGGGATGATTTGATCGTTTTTTAGCCGAATCACCGTTTTGAAATCGGCAAGGGCTGGAGTCAGCCAGAAATACCTGACTACTTCAGATCATCCCTAGTGGGTTTTTGTATGGTGCCCAGGAGAAGACTCGAACTTCCACGACCTTGCGGTCACTGATACCTGAAACCAGCGCGTCTACCAATTCCGCCACCTGGGCAAAGCTTTACATCATCTGCAGAAGGCGACTATCGTTCGCTTTCACACAGTAGTAACAGATCCTTGGTCATCTGCTACTTGAAAATACTTGGTGCCCAGGAGAAGACTCGAACTTCCACGACCTTGCGGTCACTGATACCTGAAACCAGCGCGTCTACCAATTCCGCCACCTGGGCACACATTCGAGGTTACTTGATGCTTTACAGCGTCGTTCATCTCTACTACAACTTCGGGGTTGTCCGTCGTTGTGGTGCGCACTATACGGATGCTCCCCAAAGCTGTAAAGCCCCCAATCGAAAAAAAATTCAAAAAATTCAACTTGTTGATTCCACAAGCCTATTTCTGCTGTTTATGCACTGCAGCGGGGGCTGTCCAAGGCAGACATTTCCGGTTTCAATACGCCTATGCCAGAATTCCTATCTATATACCCCAAGGTGAACCCCTTCTGATGGCCGATTGGCAATCCCTCGATCCCGAGGCCGCTCGCGAAGCGGAAAAATACGACAACCCCATTCCCAGCCGTGAGCTGATCCTGCAGCGTCTCGCCGACCGAGGCGAACCTGCTGCCCGCGAGGAGCTGGCAAAAGAGTTCGGTCTGTATGAAGAAGACCAGATCGAAGCCCTGCGCCGCCGCCTGCGTGCCATGGAGCGTGATGGCCAGCTTATCTATACCCGGCGCGGCACTTATGCCCCGGTAGACAAGCTGGACCTGATCTGTGGTCGCGTCTCCGGCCACCGCGACGGCTTCGGCTTCCTTATTCCCGATGACGGCAGCGAAGACCTGTTCCTCAGCCCGTCGCAGATGCGACTGGTGTTCGACGGCGACCGTGGCCTGGCCCGCGTCTCCGGTGTCGACCGCCGTGGCCGCCGTGAAGGCGTGCTGGTCGAAGTCATCTCCCGTGCCCACGAAAGCGTGGTCGGCCGCTATTTCGAAGAAGGCGGCATCGGTTACGTAACCCCGGACAACCCGAAGATCCAGCAGGAAGTGCTGGTGACCGCCGGGCGTAACGGCGGTGCCAAGATCGGCCAGTTCGTCGAGATCAAGATCACCCACTGGCCAACGCCGCGCTTCCAGCCGCAAGGCGATGTGGTCGAGGTCATCGGTAACTACATGGCGCCGGGCATGGAAATCGACGTTGCCCTGCGCAGCTACGACATTCCGCACGTCTGGCCCAATGATGTGGTCAAGGAGGCACGCAAGTTCCGCTCCGAAGTCGAGGAGAAGGACAAAGAGAAGCGTGTCGACCTGCGCCATCTGCCGTTCGTCACCATCGACGGTGAAGACGCCCGCGACTTCGACGATGCCGTTTATTGCGAACCGCTGGGCAAGCTGCGTCTGTTCTCCGGTGGCTGGCGCCTGTACGTGGCCATCGCTGACGTGTCCAGCTACGTGCGTCTGGGCTCTGCCCTGGATGTCGAAGCCCAGCAGCGCGGCAACTCGGTTTACTTCCCCGAGCGCGTGGTGCCGATGCTCCCCGAAGAGCTGTCCAACGGCCTGTGCTCGCTGAACCCGCATGTCGACCGGTTGGCCATGGTCTGTGAAATGACCATGAACAAAGCCGGCCAGATGGTCGACTACCAGTTCTACGAAGGCGTGATCCACTCCCATGCCCGCCTGACCTACAACAAGGTCAGCAGCATGCTCGAGCACTCGCGTACCCGTGAGGGCAAGGCGCTGCGCGAGGAATACAAGGAAGTCGTGCCCGACCTGAAGAACCTGTACAACCTGTACAAGGTGCTGGTGGAGGCACGTCACACACGTGGCGCCATCGACTTCGAAACCCAGGAAACCCGCATCATCTTCGGCGACGAGCGCAAGATCGCCGAAATCCGCCCGACCGTGCGCAACGATGCTCACAAGCTGATCGAGGAATGCATGCTGGCGGCCAACGTGGCCACCGCCGAGTTCCTGCAGAAGCACGGCGTACCGGCCCTGTACCGCGTGCACGACGGCCCGCCGCCGGAGCGCCTGGAAAAACTGCGCGCCTTCCTCGGCGAGCTGGGCCTGAGCCTGCACAAGGGCAAGGACCCGTCGCCGAAGGATTACCAGGCCCTGCTGGCGAGCATTGCCGGTCGCCCGGACTTCCACCTGATCCAGACGGTGATGCTGCGCTCGCTGAGCCAGGCCGTGTACAGCACCGAGAACAACGGCCACTTCGGCCTGAACTACGAGGCGTACACCCACTTCACCTCGCCGATCCGTCGTTACCCGGACCTGCTGGTGCATCGCGCCATCCGCAGCATCATCCGCTCCAAGGTCGATACCCCGCACGTCAAGCGTGCCGGCGCCATGAGCATTCCCAAGGCGCGTATCTACCCGTACGACGAAAACACCCTGGAGCAACTCGGCGAGCAGTGCTCGATGACCGAGCGCCGGGCCGACGAAGCCACCCGTGACGTGGTCAACTGGCTCAAGTGCGAGTTCATGAAAGATCGCGTGGGCGAGACCTTCCCGGGTGTGATCACGGCGGTGACCGGTTTCGGCCTGTTCGTCGAGCTGACCGATATCTATGTAGAGGGCCTGGTGCACGTCAGTGCGTTGCCAGGTGACTACTACCACTTCGACCCGGTACACCATCGCCTGGCTGGCGAGCGCACCGGTCGCAGCTTCCGCTTGGGCGACACCATCGAAGTCAAGGTCATGCGTGTTGATCTGGATGAGCGCAAGATCGACTTCGAAGTGTCGGAAAAGACCCTTGCCGCACCGATCGGCCGCAAGCAGCGTGGCGCCGCGCCGGTTGCCGAAAAAGCCGAGCAGCAGCCGGCAACCGAAGCGAAAGCCACGCCCAAGCCGCGCAGCCGCAAGAGCGAAGCGTCCGAAGCGTACTTCCCCAAGGATGCTGTGCAGCGTAACGCTGAAGTGCGCAAAAGCCGCGAGATGAAGAAAGCGCTGATGACCGACGCGCGCAGCAGTGCTGGCAGCAAATCGGAGAAAGGTGGCAAGCCGTCCGGCAAACCGACCAAGCACCGTAAAGGCCCGCCGAAGTCCGGCGCACCACGCAAAAACAAGAGCAATTCATGAGTCAGCTGGAAAAAATCTACGGCGTACACGCCGTGCAGGCATTGCTGCAGCATCATCCAAAGCGGGTCAAGCAGATCTGGCTGTCGGAAGGGCGCAGCGAGCCACGCCTCGAAACCTTGCTGGCGCTGGCCGCGGAAAACCGCGTGCCGGTCGGCCAGGCCGAGCGCCGTGAGATGGATGCCTGGGTCGAAGGCGTGCACCAAGGCGTTGTAGCCGAGGTCAGTCCGAGCCAGGTGTGGGGCGAGCTGATGCTCGAAGAGCTGCTTGAGCGCACAGAAACGCCGCCGCTGATCCTGGTGCTGGACGGCGTGACCGACCCGCACAACCTCGGTGCTTGTTTGCGTACCGCGGATGCGGCTGGTGCCACGGCAGTGATCGTGCCCAAGGACAAATCCGCAACGTTGACGCCGGTTGTGCGAAAGGTGGCTTGTGGTGCGGCAGAAGTCATTCCGCTGGTGGCTGTGACCAACCTGGCGCGTACGCTTGAGAAGTTGCAGCAGCGTGGCCTGTGGGTAGTGGGTACCGCTGGCGAGGCCGAGCAGGAGATCTACCAGCAAGACCTGACCGGGCCACTGGTGATGATCATGGGGGCGGAAGGCAAGGGCATGCGTCGGCTCACCCGTGAGCATTGCGACTTCCTGGTGAAGTTGCCGATGGCAGGTAGCGTCAGCAGCCTTAACGTGTCGGTGGCGACCGGGGTTTGCCTGTTCGAAGCCGTGCGTCAGCGCCAGGCCAAGCGCTGATTCTCAGCCTGTTCCGGCCTCTTCGCGGGTGAACCCGCTCCTACAGGGTGATTGCGTTCCCCTGTAGGAGCGGGTTTACCCGCGAAAGGGCCCGCAGCCTGTGAATATGTTTCAGGCTGTTCAAATATTCACCAATCACCTTGCTTGTGCGCCCCGGCTTCTCTACAATTGCGCCCCTTGCCGAGCTGGCAGGCGCTCATGTGCCTCCCCTCCGTGCAAGACATACAGTGTCATTCACTCCTTGTCTGACCAGATTCACTGGCAGACTACTAACCCGTAAGGAGCATTCATGCGTCATTACGAAATCATCTTCCTGGTTCACCCGGACCAGAGCGAACAAGTCGGCGGCATGGTTGAGCGTTACACCAAGCTGATCGAAGAAGATGGTGGCAAAATCCACCGCCTGGAAGACTGGGGCCGTCGTCAACTGGCCTACGCAATCAACAATGTTCACAAGGCTCACTACGTGATGCTGAACGTTGAATGCACCGGCAAGGCCCTGGCCGAGCTGGAAGACAACTTCCGCTACAACGATGCCGTTATCCGTAACCTGGTCATCCGTCGCGACGAAGCCGTTACCGGCCAGTCCGAGATGCTGAAGGCTGAAGAGAACCGCAGCGAGCGCCGTGAGCGTCGCGAGCGTCCTGAGCATGCTGACTCCGCCGAAGGCGACGACAGCAATGACAGCGACTCCAGCGATAACGCTGACGAGTAATCCACGGACCTTTAGAGGAGCCTATTAAATGGCACGTTTCTTCCGTCGTCGTAAATTCTGCCGCTTCACTGCTGAAGACGTGAAAGAGATCGACTTCAAAGATCTCAACACCCTGAAAGCTTACGTATCCGAAACCGGCAAGATCGTTCCAAGCCGTATCACCGGTACCAAAGCTCGTTATCAGCGTCAGCTGGCTACCGCTATCAAGCGCGCCCGCTTCCTGGCCCTGCTGCCCTACACCGACAGCCACGGCCGCTGAGACCGGGTCGTCGACAAGCAGTAAGGGATTAGCATGCGAGCGTTAGCAAGTTTCATCATGCGCGGTCGTGTGCAGGCCACCCTGGTGGTGGTCATCAGCGCGGTACTGCCGCTGCTGTTCTGGTTGAGTGCCGCTGCCGGCAGCCTTGTGCTGCTGCGGCGTGGGTTCAAGGATGCTACATCGGTCATCGCCGGCGGCTTGCTGGCCGGGCTGGCCGTGTGGGTCATGGGCGATCCCATCACCTTTCTGGTGATTGCGGGTGCCTTGGCCCTGGCCGCCATGTTGCGTGCCGAGCATCCCTGGAGCCGGGTGTTGCTCGCCAGTGCCGTGTTCGCCGTGGCTTTCAGCCTCGTGCTTGATCTGGCGCTGGCGCAAACCTTCGATGTGCTGGCCAAGGCGTTTGCCGAAGCCATGCCGCAAATCGAAGGGCAACCGGTGCTCTCCGGTGAGCTGATCCGCCCTGTGCTGGTCGCTTCCACAGCAGTGACGGTGCAATTGTTCAGTGTGCTGGCGTTGATGCTGGCGCGCTATTGGCAGGCAGCGTTGTACAACCCTGGAGGCTTCGGTCGCGAGTTTCGCGAACTGAAGTTGCCGAAACAGACCATGGCGGTCTTGGTGGCAGTGATGGTGGTGGCGCCGTTTATCGGCCCGCAGTTCATCATCCTGGCATCGGCTTCCAGCCTGGTACTGGTGCTGGCCGGCATCGCCTTGATGCACGGGCTGGTGGCACAGGGCCGACTGGCCGGTTTCTGGCTGGTGGGGATGTACGTGACGCTACCGCTGATCATGCAGCTGATTTATCCGTTGCTGATGGTTTTGGCCATTGTCGACAGCCTGATTGATTTTCGCGGTCGCAAGTCCCCTCCGGGGAAAGACTCCGCGAACGGTGAAGGTTAAAAGTTAAGAGGTTTTACCAAATGGAACTGATCCTGCTGGAAAAAGTCGCTAACCTGGGCAACCTGGGCGACAAAGTAAAAGTTAAGGCTGGTTACGGCCGTAACTTCCTGCTGCCATTCGGCAAGGCCACCGTTGCCAACGCCGCCAACCTGGCTGCGTTCGAAGAGCGTCGTGCCGAGCTGGAAAAAGCAGCCGCTGACAAGAAAGCTTCGGCTGAAAGCCGCGCTGCCCAACTGGCCGAGCTGGAAGTGACCATCACTGCCACCGCTGGCGACGAAGGCAAGCTGTTCGGTTCGATCGGCACCCACGACATCGCTGACGCCCTGACCGCCTCCGGCGTTGAAGTGGCCAAGGCTGAAGTTCGTCTGCCGAACGGCACCATCCGTCAGGTTGGCGAATACGACGTAGCCGTGCACCTGCACAGCGACGTTGAAGCCACCGTACGCGTGGTCGTCGTAGCTGCCTAAGCTGCGCTAACTGGCTGGCTCCTTGCGAGTCAGGCGGTTAACATCGGGCACGGTCCTGTTTTCGACAGGCCGTGCCCTTTGTCTTTTTCATCCTCCAGAATTCTTTCGTGGCCATGAACGAGATCACCACCTCCGAACAGCTTGACCTGCAAACCGCAGCCCTGAAGGTACCGCCGCATTCCATCGAGGCCGAACAGGCCGTGCTCGGTGGCCTGATGCTGGACAACAATGCCTGGGAGCGGGTGCTGGACCAGGTGTCGGACGGCGATTTCTACCGGCATGACCACCGGCTGATCTTCCGCGCTGTGCACAAGTTGGCCGACGCCAACCAGCCATTCGATGTGGTGACCCTGCACGAGCAGTTGGACAAGGAAGGCCTGTCCTCGCAGATCGGCGGTTTGGCTTACCTGGCCGAGCTGGCCAAGAACACCCCTTCGGTGGCCAACATCAAGGCCTACGCCGCGATCATTCGCGAGCGGGCCACGTTGCGCCAGCTGATCAGCATCAGTACCGACATCGCCGACAACGCGTTCAACCCGCAGGGGCGCAACGCTGCCGAGATTCTCGACGATGCCGAACGGCAGATCTTCCAGATCGCCGAGGCACGGCCTAAAACCGGCGGCCCGGTGGGCGTCAACGAGCTGTTGACCATGGCCATCGACCGCATCGATACGCTGTTCAACTCCGACAGCGACATCACCGGTATTTCCACCGGGTACACCGATCTCGACGAAAAGACCAGCGGCCTGCAGGCGGCGGACTTGATCATCGTCGCCGGCCGTCCGTCGATGGGTAAGACCACCTTCGCCATGAACCTGGTGGAAAACGCCGTACTGCGGACCGACAAGGCGGTGCTGGTGTTCTCCCTCGAGATGCCTGGGGAGTCGCTGATCATGCGTATGCTTTCGTCTCTGGGTCGTATCGACCAGACCAAGGTCCGTTCCGGTCAGCTGGATGACGACGACTGGCCGCGCCTGACCTCGGCAGTGAACCTGCTCAACGACCGAAAATTGTTCATCGACGATACGGCGGGTATCAGCCCCTCGGAAATGCGCGCGCGTACCCGCCGCCTGGCCCGTGAGCATGGTGAAATCGCCATGATCATGGTCGACTACCTGCAGCTGATGCAGATTCCGGGGTCGGCCGGTGACAACCGTACCAACGAAATTTCCGAGATTTCCCGCTCGCTCAAGGCCCTGGCCAAGGAATTCAACTGCCCGGTCATTGCCCTTTCGCAGCTGAACCGCTCGCTGGAACAGCGCCCGAACAAACGCCCGGTGAACTCCGACTTGCGTGAATCCGGTGCAATCGAGCAGGACGCCGACGTGATCATGTTCGTGTACCGCGACGAGGTGTACCACCCCGAGACCGAGCACAAGGGCGTGGCGGAAATCATCATCGGCAAACAGCGTAACGGCCCCATCGGCTTCGTGCGTTTGGCGTTTATCGGCAAGTACACCCGGTTCGAGAACTTGGCGCCGGGGATGTACAACTTTGATGATGATGAATAACCCATTGAGCTAGCAAGGCCGCTCCTACAAGGTTTGTGGTGCGCCTGCTAGCTCTGAAATCTGAGCGATGTTCGTTTGCCCTTGGCTGATGATCCGCCCCTCGCTCAGGGTGATCACCCGGTCAAACCGCGACAGTGCGCTCTGATCATGCGTCACGCAAATCAGCCCTCGCCCTTTAAGTGCTTCGAACAACAGGTCCCAGGTACGCTCTGCCGACGCGGCATCGAGCCCGGCTGTGGGTTCGTCAAAGAAATTGAATTCCCCAGGCTGATTAAGAAGGCGTAGCAGCGTCAGCCTGCGTGCTTCGCCGCCCGATATCGATTCTGCGCGTGCATCCAGATCAAGTTCGTACCAGTCTTTGCTCAGGCCCAACCGTTCAAGCCATCGTTCGATTTGAGCGCGATCATGAGCTTGCTCGAACAGCACCGCGCGGGGCAGGGGGCCGGGTATGAAATGCGCATCCTGAGGGCAGAGTCGTAATCGACTGAATTGTTCACTAGCGTCGAGCGACGCCAGGCACCTGCCGTGCAGCTGCACATTCTTGCGCAACGGGAATATCGTTCCCGCCAGCGTATGCAGAAGTGTCGATTTACCACATCCGCTGGGCCCGATCAGTGCGACCCGTTCTCCTTTGTGCAGTACCAAGGGTTCTTCGATGTGAAGTTGTACAGTATCTCGAGCGCTCAACTGGCACGGGGCGATGCTTAGGCCAGCGTCCTTGTCTTGGGACTTCGCCTCAGTAGTGCATGCTGGGCCGAACGAGGGGAGCTGGAGCCAGTGTTCGAGTTTGCGTTTGTCTAGCCGAAACTGGTCTAGCAATCGCCAGGCCTCAGCAAGTTGCGCAACCCCTGCCAGCAATCCGCTCACCAAGGTGAAGAGAGCAACCAGCTCGCCCAGGCTCAATTGCGGTGTTGCCAGAGCCTGATCATGGATACCCCACATGAGCAAACCGCCACTGCCCAGGCCTATGAACAGGGTGCGCAGGCTCTGAATCCAACCCCCACTGTGAGCTACCTGCACTGCTGAGTCGGCATAGTGCGAAAGTGTCTGGTTGACCGGGAGCATTGCGGCATCCTCGGCCTTTTCCAGTTTGACCGTTGCCGCGCTGGCGAAGGTATCGACCCATTGTTCCGCCAGTTCATCCTCGCGCGCGTTCACTGCCTCGATATGTGGCCGGCGCCAGCGCACCAGGCGATCGTTGGCCCACAGGTAGGCCAGGCTCAAAGGGATGAGGCCGATCAATACCGAAGTAGCCCCCAGGTAAGCGAAGAGCGTTATCAGCACTGCAGCTTCGGCTAGCACCGGCCATGCCGAGCCAATCAGAAAGCCTAACCACCGCTCCTGTGCGGTAATGCCCCTATCCAGTACTTTTACCAGTGTTCCGCCATGGAGTTGTCCATAGGCCTCGAAGCGCTTGTCCAGCAATTCGCGGCACCAGCGGATGGAAAGTTGCTTCACGCGTTCCTGGCAAAGCCGCGCCAGGCACCAGGCTTGTAGAGGGGTCATTGAGGCTTGTAATGCGACAAGGCATATGAAGGCTCCTAGCAGAAGCTGGGAAGACGCGGCTGAGGTGGCCAGGTTGTCAATGATGTCGGCCAAGACTAGAGCAGGTACGACGGTCGCGATTTTCAGGAGCAGTGTCGCGCCGAGGGCGGCGAGAATTCCTCTATAGATTTGCATGTCATTGCCTTATGCCTTTGAGTGCACGCTGTGGCGCGACTGGAATACCTGATCTGATCAGGTGGAAGCGTTCAAGTCCGGGTATGAACACCTGAACAACCGTAGCGAGATTCGGGTGCTCATAAAGTGTGCGATAGAATGCGACCTTATTATGTTTTTCCAAGTTGATCAGTGTTCGCTTGACTTGCCCGCGCACGCTGAGATCGGTATGCGGAGGGTGAAAAGCGGGTACAGCATATGTGGGGCATGGGTGTATAAGTGCTGAAAGGCGGGTTGAATGAGTAAGCATTTTTTCAGCAGAGAGATCTTCTTGTTTTTCTGTGGCCCCAGAAAGCTGCTCGCACTGAATCTGTTCCGTTACGGCGCGGTACATTGCAATGGAGGGGTTGATGGAGCTGCCGGAGCCAATGCTGCTGAGTGAGCCTTCTTTTTTACTACGAGAAACAGCAATGCAAAATGGAACTTCGTAGAAGTCGTGCGTCAAGTATATTTCTAGTTTTTTGGCTCGGCGGAGAAGCTCGGTATCATGGGCAAATGTTTCTTCCAGAAAAGAACTCGAAGGTTGGTAAAGTTTGGGTGGGGAAGTCAGGCCACAAAGTGATAGGTAGTACATAGAAAGTGCGTGACGTTCGATAGCTTCATTGATGGCGTGGAGCAGAGCCTCGTTCTCCGTGCAGCCAAGTGCTGTACCAGAGTTGGTCGAATATTTGGAAAGAAAGCCCGCTGCAGTTTTTTCGATTTCATCAATGTTTCTGGAGGAAGGTGCTATCAATATCGCGGGAATGGCTATTTCGTCGTAGCTGTTCAATGCCTGAAGACTGAAATAAGGTATTCGGCAATCCGGGGGAATGGATTTTAGGAGCCAATCGTCAAATGGGGCTATCGATTGCAAAATTTGGTCGCTTTCGATGAGTGGTGGAGTGCTCTTGTCGACGAAGTAATGCTCTAGGCTCTCGGCAAGGGCTCCTAGTTCGCAATGTTCCCCTTTTCCTGCCCCGCAAGAAACTTCTTTGTAGGCGCTGTCGTATAAGTGGCATGTGGCGACCAGGCTACTCTTTTTTGATAGTGCTGTTTTCGATTGAAGCCCTAAGTGATGATGCAGCCTTGTCAGCCGGTTGTAGGCCTCTTCTATGTTCAGCTCGCGTTCGGTGATCATGTTCTGCTCCTTGGTAGAGCCAGAAGGGGCTAAGCCCCTTCTGGTTTGTCACTTACAGAAGGTTGAGAAATTCAACCTCGGACTCGGTGAATGTGTAGTTCATCACGCGTGGGATCTGCAGAGTGTGGATTTCAGAACGACGACGTCCCATGGCTAATGCTCCTATAGAGTTGGTTTGAGTGCGCCTTTCAGCGCGTCACTGTTGTAGCACTTGTTTTTTTTGGGGTTCAAGATCTTCTCGGGATTTGTTGAGGAAAGTTAATGTAGGATTTTTTACTAAGACTAGAAGGTTGATTCCTACAATTCTTAATAGATAAAGAAAAAAGCACCAATAATTAGCTGGTTAGCACTTTCTCAGGGTTGGATAGGCTAAACATTCAGTAAAAATCTGAAGGAATTGCGATCGCTCAGCAGGGGGCGCGATCGCCATCGGTCTAAGCAGGCTCAGGTTTTCCTGTGAGTAATCGCCTTGCCCCGATCCACCCCACGATCCCCCTTTTCTTGAAGACAACCCGATGCAGGGGCAGGGGCCTGCTGTAAGGCTTCGTTGATTGCCTGGGCTGGCCCTTTCGCGGGTGAACCCGCTCCTACAGGTTCACCATAGGCTTCAAGAGTTGCACCGTACCTGTGGGAGCGGGTTTACCCCACCCGTTGTTCCGCATCGAGCCCGGGATCCAGTGTAGAGACGCCCGCGAGCAGTCTTCGGAGTTGATGGGCTATGTGCGCGAACTGACCATCACCGGGTTGATGGATGAGAAGCCGATGATGATCTGGGCTGCCCATTACCTGAGTGCGATGGCCAAGGCGCTGATGGATGATGCTGAGCTGTGGATGAGGCAGTGAGGGGTTGGCTTCAGGTTGCATGAAGGCCGCCAGGAGTTCGCCGCAACAGTTTCAGCGCCTATGAGATCGAGCGCCGCCCGCGCGGCGCTTGATCTCACAGGCGCTGCAAGGATTCTGTCGAACACCTGGCAACCCCACTACACCCCTCAACCCAACCACCTGCCACGTCCATCCCCCAACCGTCGCCCCGCCCACCAATCCCCACGAATCCAGTCGGATTTGGTCAAAATTTGTGCTATATTCCGCGCCCGCGATTTCCCTGCACACCAGAACCGGTCACTGACATGCAAGCAGCCAAACCACTCTACGACTATCCCAAGTACTGGGCCGAATGCTTCGGGCCAGCACCTTTCCTGCCAATGAGCAGGGAGGAGATGGATCTGCTCGGCTGGGATTCCTGCGACATCATCATCGTGACCGGTGATGCCTACGTCGACCATCCGTCGTTCGGCATGGCCATCATTGGCCGTCTGCTGGAGGCCCAGGGCTTCCGCGTGGGCATCATCGCCCAGCCGAACTGGCAATCGAAAGACGACTTCATGAAGCTCGGCGAACCGAACCTGTTCTTCGGCGTGGCCGCCGGTAACATGGACTCGATGATCAACCGCTACACCGCGGACAAGAAGATCCGTTCCGACGATGCCTACACCCCGGGTGGTCTGGCCGGCAGCCGTCCGGACCGTGCCAGCCTGGTGTACAGCCAGCGCTGCAAGGAGGCCTACAAGCATGTGCCGATCGTGCTCGGCGGCATCGAGGCTTCGCTGCGCCGCATCGCCCACTACGACTACTGGCAGGACAAGGTTCGTCACTCGATCCTGATCGACGCCAGCGCGGACATCCTGCTGTTCGGCAACGCCGAGCGTGCGGTGGTCGAGGTGGCCCAGCGCCTGTCCAACGGTGAGAAGATCGAGACCATCACCGACGTACGCGGCACCGCCTTCGTGCGCCGCGATACCCCGCAGGGCTGGTACGAGATCGACTCCACCCGTATCGACCGCCCGGGGCGCGTCGACAAGATCATCAACCCGTACGTGAACACCCAGGACACCCAGGCCTGCGCCATCGAACAGGCCAAGGGCGACCAGGAAGACCCGAACGAAGCCAAGGTGGTGCAGATTCTCGACAGCCCGGCCGTGACCCGGGAAAAGTCGGTGATCCGCCTGCCATCGTTCGAAAAGGTGCGTAACGACCCGGTGCTCTATGCCCATGCCAACCGCGTGCTGCACCTGGAGACCAACCCAGGCAACGCTCGCGCGCTGGTGCAGAAGCACGGCGAAGTGGATGTGTGGTTCAACCCGCCACCCATCCCCATGAGCACCGAGGAAATGGACTACGTGTTCGGCATGCCTTACGCCCGTGTGCCGCACCCGGCCTATGGCAAGGAGCGCATCCCGGCCTACGAGATGATCCGTTTCTCGGTGAACATCATGCGCGGCTGCTTCGGTGGCTGTACCTTCTGCTCGATCACCGAACACGAAGGCCGCATCATCCAGAACCGCTCGCACGAGTCGATCCTGCACGAAATCGAAGAGATGCGTGACAAGGTGCCGGGCTTCACTGGCGTGGTCTCGGACCTTGGCGGGCCGACTGCCAACATGTACCGCATCGCCTGCAAAAGCCCCGAGATCGAGAAGCACTGCCGCAAGCCGTCGTGCGTGTTCCCGGGTATCTGCGAAAACCTCAATACCGACCACAGCTCGTTGATCGAGCTGTACCGCAAGGCCCGTGCCTTGCCGGGGGTGAAAAAGATCCTGATTGCTTCCGGCCTGCGCTACGACCTGGCGGTGGAATCGCCGGAGTACGTCAAGGAACTGGTCACCCACCACGTTGGCGGCTACCTGAAGATTGCCCCGGAGCACACCGAGCGTGGCCCGCTGGACAAGATGATGAAGCCGGGTATCGGCACCTATGACCGCTTCAAGCGCATGTTCGAGAAATTCTCGAAAGAAGCGGGCAAGGAGCAGTACCTGATCCCGTACTTCATTGCCGCGCACCCCGGTACCACCGACGAAGACATGATGAACCTGGCCCTGTGGCTGAAGGGCAATGGCTTCCGTGCCGACCAGGTACAGGCGTTCTACCCGTCGCCAATGGCTTCGGCTACGGCCATGTACCACTCAGGCAAGAACCCGCTGCGCAAGGTGACCTACAAGAGCGAAGGGGTGGAGATCGTCAAGAGCGACGAGCAACGCCGTCTGCACAAGGCGTTCTTGCGCTATCACGACCCGAAGGGCTGGCCGATGCTGCGTGAAGCGCTGCAGCGTATGGGTCGCGCCGACCTGATCGGGCCGGGCAAGCACCAGCTGATTCCGGCGCACCAGCCGCAGACCGACAGCTACCAGAGCGCGCGCCGCAAGAACTCGACCCCGGCGGGGAGCCACAAGGTGGGCAAGGACCAGAAGATCCTGACCCAGCACACCGGCCTGCCGCCGCGTGGCAGCGATGGCAGCAAGCCGTGGGACAAGCGCGAGAAGGCCAAGGCCGAAGCGTTTGCGCGTAACCAGCAGGCGGCCAAGGAGCGCAAAGAGGCGAGCAAGGGCGGCAAGGGCAACAAGAAGCCGCGTCCGCCTGTCATTCCGCGTTAACTGATCGACTATTGGGGCTGCTTTGCAGCCCATCGCGACACAAGGCCGCTCCCATATTGATCGGCTGTACGCAGTGCTTTTGTGGGAGCGGCCTTGTGTCGCGAAAGGACCGCGAAGCGGTCCCAAAAGTCTCAGCTTCAATCAGGCTGCTTGTCGACCCACTTAGGCGCGACCGGCGCCACAAAGCTGTCCATCCCGTCCAGCAGCTCGTCCGGCTGCTGCCCCAGCAGTAACATCGCCCGGTGTTGCGGGCGCACGAAGCCTTCTTCGACGATATGGTCGAGGAACCCGCCCAGCTTGTCGTAGAAACCGTTCACATCCATTAGCCCGAGTGGCTTGGCGTGATAGCCCAGTTGCCCCCAGGTCCACACTTCGAACAGTTCCTCCAGCGTACCCAGCCCTCCCGGCAAGGCAATGAAGGCATCGCTCAGCTCGGCCATGCGGGCCTTGCGTGCATGCATACCATCCACCACTTCCAGGCGGGTCAGGCCTTTGTGGCCGACTTCAGCGTCCAGCAGGCTCTGCGGAATGATCCCGACCACTTCGCCGCCGGCCGCCATGGCCGCGTCGGCCACCACGCCCATCAAGCCGACCGCGCCACCGCCATACACCAGGGTCAAGCCACGGCGGGCAATGGCCTGGCCTAGCGCGACGGCTGCTTCACGGTAGGCAGGGTTGGCGCCCATGCTGGCGCCGCAGAACACACAAACGGAACGTACGGGCATTGCTCATCTCCTGTCACTCAGGCGCACAGGGTACGGCGCATGCCCGTCGCTTCCAAGGCCGGGTTCATTCTGGTCGGGAGAATTCGCAGATGGCTCCTGTGGCGCCGTGGGCGTAGGCGGCGAGCAGGCTATTGAGGAAGTTGGAGATGGGCATTTGGTATTGCTCCTAAATGAGAGGTTGTCCCATCGTCTAATAAAAGGGCATGATGTGCCCTTAGATTGGTTGTATACAATCCATTGAACAATTCTACTGGCTGACCGCTTGACACCCCCCTTGACCCATATCAGCAAGGGGCTGAACGGTTTCAGGCAGTCTCGCAATTGATAAAACCCTGCCAAGGAGATTCATGATGTTTGCGAAAGCTGTAGCGGTATCCCTGCTGACCCTCGCCAGCGCTTCTGTCTTCGCCGCCGAGTGCTCGGTCACTGTCGACTCGACTGACCAGATGTCCTACACCAGCAAGGAATTCACTGTCGACAAGAGCTGCAAGGAATTCACCGTCAAACTGACCCACTCTGGCAACCTGCCGAAGAACGTCATGGGCCACAACCTGGTGATCAGCAAGACTGCCGACATGCAGGCCATTGCCACCGAAGGCATGAGCCAGGGTCTGGATAAGGACTACCTGAAGGCTGACAACGCCGCGATCATCGCCCACACCAAGATGATCGGCGCGCCTGAGAAAGAAACCGAAGTGAAGTTCGACACTTCCAAGCTGGAAGCCGGTGGTGACTACAGCTTCTTCTGCACCTTCCCGGGCCACATCTCGATGATGAAAGGCAAGGTCATCGTCAAGTAATCAAAGGCTGACGGCGAACCCTGTAGGAGCGGGTTCACCCGCGAATGCGTCGGTGGGTTCACCCTCGTATTCGCGGGTGAACCCGCTCCTGCAGGCCACTTATCAAGGAGCGAACGGCAGTTCGCGCTTGTGCTGGGTCTTGCGGTAGGTGGCGACGATGATGTCGAACGCTGCCTGGTCAACCGGCTGCCCATGCAGGAAGGCATCGATCTGCGCGTAGGTCACGCCATGTGACGCCTCGTCCGGCTTGCCCGGCTCCAGGTCTTCCAGGTCGGCCGTTGGCACCTTTTCCACCAGTGACTCCGGCGCACCGAAGCTGCGCGCAATCGCCCGCACCTGATTCTTCACCAGCCCACTCAACGGCGCCAGGTCGCAGGCACCATCACCAAACTTGGTAAAGAAGCCCATCACCGCCTCGGCGGCGTGGTCGGTTCCGATCACCAGACCTGCGCGGGCGCCAGCGATGGTGTACTGGGCGACCATTCGGGTACGTGCCTTGACGTTGCCAACCACGAAGTCCACCAACGTCGGCGAGCCATTCTTCAACGCCGCCACTTCAGCTGCCAATGCACGCACTGCCGGGGCGATATCCACCGTGTGAACTTCATCTGCCTTGATCACATCCAGGCATGCCTGGGCGTCATGCTCGTCATGCTGTACCTGGTACGGCAGGCGCACGGCAATGAAGGTGTAGGCCTTGTCGCCGGTCTCGGCGCGCAGCTCGTTGATGGCGCGCTGGGCGAGCAGGGCGGCAGTCAGTGAGTCGACGCCACCGCTGATGCCCAGCACCAAGGTCTTGAGTCGAGCATTGGCCAGACAGTCCTTGATGAACGCCACCCGTCGGGCGACTTCGGCCTCGAGCGCTGCCGCGTCGGCGAACGGCGGCTGTACCTTCAGCGCCTGGGCAATCTCTTGCTGAACCGCTTGCATGGGTTACTCCTTGCTGGGGACTTTGAATACGTGACGCATGTAGGCGACGAAGTTCTCGTCGCGGCACTGGGTCTTGGCGGCTTCGTCAGAGATCTTGGCCACCGGCGCGCCGTTGCAGTCGGTCATTTTAAGCACGATGCTCATGGGTGCCACACCAGGGATGTCGCAGGTCAAGTTGGTGCCGATGCCAAAGCTGACGTTGATGCGGCCGCGCAGGGCGCGGAAAATTTCCAGCGAGCGGGTCAGGTTGAGGCCGTCGGAAAACACCAGGGTCTTGGTCATCGGGTCGATACCCAGTTTCTGGTAATGGGCAATGGCCTTTTCCGCCCAGGCTACCGGCTCGCCCGAATCATGGCGCAGGCCGTCGAACAGCTTGGCGAAGTACAGGTCGAAATCGCCGAGGAAGGCATCCATGGTGATGCAGTCGGTCAGGGCGATGCCGAGCAAGCCGCGGTACTCGCGTACCCAGCAGTCCAGCGCGGCGATCTGGCTGTCGATCAGCCGGGGGCCAAGCTGCTGGTGGGCCATGATCCACTCGTGGGCCATGGTGCCCAGCGGTTTGATATCCAGTTTCCATGCCAGGTCGACGTTGCTGGTGCCGACAAAACGGCCGGGGAAGTCGTCGCGCAGCACCCTTACCACTTCCTCCTGCACGCGGCTGGAAAAGCGCCGGCGGGTGCCGAAGTCGGCCACCTGCAGTTCGGCCAGCTCGTCGTCGCTGGCATGTGCACGCAGCCAGTCAAACTTGCGGTACAACTGATCCCGCGCCTCGGCCAGGCGCATGTGCGGGTGCAGATTGCGGTTGCGTACTTCGCTGATGATGGCCAGCAGCGGCACTTCGAACAGGATCACATGCAGCCACGGACCTTTCAGGCGCAGGAACAGCTGGTCGTTTTCGATGCCGACGTGCACGTAGCGCAGGTTGAAGCGGAACAGTCGCAGAAAGCGTAAAAAGTCGGGCTTGAGGAAGCTGATGCGTTCGAGGAAGGCCAGCTGGCCATCGTCCAGGGTGAGGTCGCCAAGCCGCTCGAGCTGATTGCGAATTTCGCCGAGGTAGGGGCGCAGATCCTCACCGTTGCGGCAGCGGAATTCCCATTCGACGTCGGCGTCCGGGTAGTTGTGCAGCACTCCCTGCATCATGGTGAGTTTGTAGAAGTCGGTGTCGAGCAAGTTGTGCACGATGCGCTCGGCGAATGCGCTTTCGCTCATCAAGGGGGCTCCGGAAGCGGCGATTGGCGGCCATTGTGCCAGCCTTTTACCCCTTGTGTGGCTGTTCCGGCCTCTTCATGGCAAGCCCGCCCCTACACGGTGCGGGGACTTGTTCCTATTTTAGGCGCGGGCGTGCCCGCGAAGAGGCCGAAACAGCCAAAACAGAGGTGTTTTTCCGTGCACCAGCTAGCCTTGAAACGGTGCCGCCTGTAGCAGTCGCGCACCAGCGGTGTGCAGTTCGGTGACGTCCGCTGTTACAGGGCGGTTGCACGTAAACACTTGCCAGGGTTGCAATGATGGCACTCGACGGTTGCTCCTTGTCTGTACGTGTGGTGGCGCCTGCCGCGTGGCAGACGGTTGCACGCTCAATAAAGAAAAGGCCGCCCGTCGCCTACAGGCACCCTGCACAGTGTGTTTTCCCGGAAGACAAAACCGATGGCACGGCCCTTGCTCTGAGCACAGGGCTGAGTAGTTGTAGTGCCAACCAAAAAAACTCTAGGAGCACCACCTCATGTCGCAGACGTTTTACAAGAAAGGTTTCCTGGCTCTGGCCGTAGCTACGGCGCTGGGTGTTTCTTCGTATGTTCAGGCCGACGTCAAGATCGGTGTAGCGGGCCCAATGACCGGTGCCAACGCAGCGTTTGGCGAGCAGTACATGAAAGGTGCGCAGGCAGCGGCCGACAAGATCAACGCCGCCGGTGGCGTGAATGGCGAGAAAATCGTCCTGGTCAAAGGCGATGACGCCTGTGAGCCTAAGCAAGCCGTGGCCGTGGCCAACCGACTGGTCGACCAGGACAAGGTGATCGGCGTAGTGGGCCACTTCTGTTCCTCCAACACGATCCCGGCGTCCGAGGTATATGACGAGGCGGGCGTGATCGCCATCACCCCAGGCTCCACCAACCCAGCGGTCACGGAGCGCGGCCTGAGCGCCATGTTCCGCATGTGCGGCCGTGACGACCAGCAGGGTATCGTCGCTGGCGACTACATCGTCGACGTGCTCAAGGGCAAGAAGGTCGCGGTGTTGCACGACAAGGACACCTACGGCCAAGGCCTGGCTGACGCGACCAAGGCTCAGCTGAAGAAACGCGGCGTGGAGCCTGTGCTGTACGAAGGCCTCACCCGGGGCGAGAAAGACTTCAGCGCTGTGGTCACCAAGATCCGCTCTACCGGTGCCGACGTGGTCTATTTCGGCGGCCTGCACCCGGAAGCCGGCCCGCTGGTACGCCAGCTGCGCGAGCAGGGCCTGAAGGACGTCAAGTTCATGTCCGATGATGGCATCGTCACCGACGAACTGGTGTCTACCGCCGGCGGCGCGCAATACGTTGACGGCGTGTACATGACTTTCGGTGCCGACCCGCGCCTGCTGCCAGACAGCAAGGCGGTGGTGGAGGAGTTCCGCAAGGCTGGCACCGAACCTGAGGGCTACACCCTGTACGCCTACGCTTCGCTGCAGGCTCTGGCTGCCGCGTTCAATGGCGCGAAGTCGAACAAGGGCGAAGACGCTGCCAAGTGGCTCAAGGCCAACCCGGTGCAGACCGTCATGGGTGAGAAGAAGTGGGACAGCAAGGGCGACCTGACCGTGTCCGACTACGTGGTCTACCAGTGGGACAAGACCGGTAAATACCACCAGCTGGAAAAACAAAAATAACAACGGCCCGCGGCCCGGGCGGTTGCTCGGGCCCAAGCCCCGCGGTACCTGTCTTTATTCGTAGATCTGCACAGTTCTGCGCTGCGAGGGCCCCGCACAGGTGGCCCGCGCCGTGGTCGGCGCTCGTGCAATCTCAATCAGGTGAGATTGCGTTATGGATGGTATTTTCCTGCAGCAACTGGTCAACGGCCTGACCCTCGGGTCGGTCTATGGCCTGATCGCCATCGGCTACACAATGGTCTATGGCATTATCGGCATGATCAACTTCGCGCACGGCGAGGTGTACATGATCTCCGCTTACCTCGCGGCGATCAGCCTGGCATTGCTGGCTTACTTCGGTGTCGAATCGTTCCCCCTGCTGATGCTGGGCACTTTGTTGTTCACCATCGTCGTCACCGGCGTTTATGGTTTCACCATCGAGCGCATCGCCTACAAACCGCTGCGTAACTCCACCCGCCTGGCACCGCTGATCAGTGCCATCGGCATTTCGCTGATCCTGCAGAACTACGCACAGATCAGCCAGGGCGCCCGCCAGCAAGGCGTGCCAACCCTGCTGGAAGGCGCCATGCGTGTCGAAGTCGGGTCCGGCTTCGTGCAACTGACGTATACCAAGATCTTCATCCTGGTGGCGGCCTTTGTCGGCATGGGCCTGCTGACCTACGTGATCAAGTACACCAAGCTCGGCCGCATGTGCCGTGCTACCCAGCAAGACCGCAAGATGGCCTCGATCCTGGGTATCAACACCGACCGGGTGATTTCCTACGTGTTCGTCATCGGTGCGGTGATGGCCGCCCTGGCCGGCGTGCTCATCACCATGAACTACGGCACCTTCGACTTCTACGCCGGCTTCATCATCGGTATCAAGGCGTTCACTGCTGCTGTGCTCGGTGGCATCGGCTCGCTGCCTGGCGCGATGCTCGGCGGGATCATCCTGGGTATTTCCGAGTCGCTGTTCTCCGGCCTGATCAACTCCGACTACAAGGACGTGTTCAGCTTCTCGCTGCTGGTGATGATCCTTATCTTCCGCCCACAAGGCCTGCTGGGTCGCCCGCTCGTGGCTAAGGTGTGAACATGTCCGTTGCCAAAACTGCCTCTCTTAGCGAAACCAAGGGTTTCGACCTTAAACGCAGCCTGCTGGAGACCATTGTCGCTGGCCTGCTGGCACTTATCGTGTTTGGTCCGGTCGTTGGTGTGGTGCTCGACGGCTACACCTTCAATGCCGAGCCGCGCCGCGTGGCCTGGCTGGTCGGCGGTGTGATGGTGGGGCGCTTCCTGCTCAGCCTGTTCCTGCAGACTGCCCCTGGGCTGCGCATGCTCCAGGGCTTCGACAGCGGGGGATCGGGCGTGCATGTGAGCGCCCCGGACTACAAGTCACGCCTGCGCTATATCATCCCCGCGCTGATCGTGATTGCCATCGTCTTCCCGATCTTCGCCAACAAGTACCTGCTGACCGTGGTCATCCTCGGCCTGATCTACGTATTGCTGGGCCTTGGCCTGAACATCGTGGTCGGCCTGGCCGGCCTGCTCGACCTGGGTTACGTGGCGTTCTATGCCATCGGTGCCTACGGCCTGGCGCTGGGTTATCAATACCTGGGGCTGGGCTTCTGGAGCGTGCTGCCGCTGGCGGCCATCGCTGCGGCGCTGGCGGGGTGCATCCTCGGCTTCCCGGTGTTGCGCATGCACGGTGACTACCTGGCGATCGTGACGCTGGGCTTTGGCGAGATCATCCGCCTGGTGCTGAACAACTGGCTATCGTTCACCGGTGGCCCCAACGGCATGCCGGCACCTTCACCCACCTTCTTCGGCCTTGAGTTCGGCCGCCGGGCCAAGGATGGCGGGGTGCCGATCCACGAGTTCTTCGGCTTCGAGTACAACGCCAGCCTCAAGTTCGTGTTCATCTATGCGGTGCTGTTCATGGTCGTGCTGGCGGTGCTGTACATCAAGCACCGCCTGACCCGCATGCCGGTCGGCCGGGCCTGGGAAGCGCTGCGCGAAGACGAGATCGCTTGCCGTTCGATGGGCCTGAACCACGTATTGGTCAAGCTCTCGGCGTTTACCCTTGGCGCCTCTACCGCCGGCCTGGCCGGGGTGTTCTTTGCCACCTACCAGGGTTTCGTCAACCCGTCCTCATTCACCTTCTTCGAGTCGGCGTTGATCCTCGCCATTGTCGTACTGGGGGGTATGGGCTCGACCGTGGGCGTGGTCATTGCGGCGTTCGTGCTGACCGTGGCGCCAGAGCTGCTGCGCAGCTTCTCCGAATACCGGGTGCTGCTGTTCGGCGTGCTGATGGTGCTGATGATGATCTGGCGACCGCGTGGGCTGATCCGCATCAGCCGTACCGGTGTGACCCCGCGTAAAGGAGTGGCGCCATGAGCGACGATATCATTCTCTCGGTCGACAACCTGATGATGCAGTTCGGTGGCATCAAGGCGCTCAGCGACGTCAGCCTGAAGGTCCGGCGCAACCAGATCTTTGCCCTGATCGGCCCCAACGGCGCCGGCAAGACCACGGTGTTCAACTGCCTGACCGGCTTTTACAAGGCCAGTGGCGGACGTATCGAACTGAACGTGCGCGGCAGCCACACCAACGTCATCCAGCTGCTAGGCGAACGCTTCCAGGCGGCCGACTTCGTGTCGCCTGGGCGCTTTGCCAACCGTATGTACTACAAGATGTTCGGCGGTACCCACTTGGTCAATCGCGCCGGTTTGGCGCGCACCTTCCAGAACATTCGCCTGTTCAAGGAAATGTCGGTGGTGGAGAACCTGCTGGTGGCCCAGCACATGTGGGTCAACCGCAACTTGCTGGCCGGGGTGCTCAATACCAAGGCCTACCGCAAGGCCGAAAGCGATGCGCTGGACCACGCCTTCTACTGGCTGGAAGTGGTCGACCTGGTCGATTGTGCCAACCGCTTGGCCGGCGAACTGTCGTACGGCCAGCAGCGCCGCCTGGAAATTGCCCGGGCCATGTGCACGCGGCCGAAGATCATCTGCCTGGACGAACCGGCGGCGGGCCTGAACCCGCAGGAAACCGAAGCACTCAGCCGCATGATCCGTGTGCTGCGTGACGAGCACGACATCACTGTGGTGCTGATCGAGCACGACATGGGCATGGTCATGAGCATCTCCGACCATATCGTGGTGCTGGACCACGGCAATGTGATTGCCGAAGGTGCGCCGCAGGACATCCGCCACAACCCGACGGTGATTGCCGCCTACCTGGGTGCAGACGAAGAGGAACTGGTATGAGTGCACCCATTCTCGAGCTGAAAGACCTGGACGTGTTCTATGGGCCGATCCAGGCACTGAAGAAAGTCTCGATGCACATCAACGAGGGCGAGACGGTAAGCCTGATCGGCGCCAACGGTGCCGGCAAGTCGACCCTGCTGATGTCGATTTTCGGCCAGCCGCGGGCGGCATCCGGGCATATCGTGTACCGCGGCACCGATATCACCCGCAAATCCTCGCACTACATCGCCTCCAACGGCATTGCCCAGTCGCCGGAGGGGCGCCGGGTGTTTCCCGACATGACCGTCGAGGAAAACCTGATGATGGGGACAATCCCCATCGGCGACAAGCATGCCGACGAAGACATGCAGCGCATGTACGAGCTGTTCCCGCGGTTGAAGGAGCGGCGTAACCAGCGGGCCATGACCATGTCGGGTGGCGAGCAGCAAATGCTGGCGATTGCCCGGGCGCTGATGAGCCGGCCGAAGTTGCTGCTGCTGGACGAGCCCTCGTTGGGGCTGGCGCCGATCGTGGTCAAGCAGATTTTCTCGACCCTGCGAGAACTGGCCAAGACCGGGATGACCATCTTCCTCGTGGAACAGAACGCCAACCATGCGCTGAAACTGTCGGACCGGGCCTATGTGATGGTCAACGGGCAGATTCGCATGACCGGGACCGGGCAGGAACTGTTGGTCAATGAGGAAGTGCGTAGCGCTTATCTGGGCGGGCACTGAGTTGTATGCAGGGGCTGCAATGCAGCCCCCTTCTCAATGTGGAAAACTTGTCGTTCCCTTCTCCCGAAACACACCCATATTCCTTCGCAAGCCATTGTTTCCACAGGCCAACTCTTTTCCACGGATAGTGTGGAGCCGCCTGTGGAAAACATGGTGGCATATCGCTCAAGCCCTTGAGTATCAAGCCCTGTAGCGATTTGATCATTTTTTGTTCATATCCCCGTTGTGGATGATTTCCCCAAGCTTTCAAAATCTCTGCATGCACTTGAAGTGTTGCGATAATCCTGTGGATAACTCTGTGTAAAAACCTTGGACAGACCGCTGCAGGCGGCATGTTTGAAAGCCTTGCGCCATCACCGCCAAGATATCCACCGACCACAATCCGCTGAAAGGGTTCCGTGCGGTGGACAAGTTGCCCCCAATCCGTGGGGAAAGCCTTGTGGATAACATGCGTATACCTGGCGGCGAGCCCTCTGCCGCAAGGGTTTGCAGAATATGAACAAAAAATGAACAGCCCCTGAACGGCTTGCTGCCAAGGCCAGGCGCGGGCATGCTGCAAAGCTGCCATGACAACCTACCGTGAGGAACACAGCATGACGTCCACCGTATTCATCACTGGCGCGACTTCCGGTTTTGGCGAGGCCACTGCCCGCCGCTTCGCAGAAGCCGGCTGGAAGCTGGTACTCACTGGGCGCCGCAAAGAGCGCCTGGACGCCCTGTGCGCTGAACTGTCGGCCAAGACCGAAGTGCATGGCCTGGTGCTGGACGTGCGTGACCGCAAAGCCATGGAGCAGGCTATTGCCAATCTGCCGGCCGGCTTTGAAAAAATTCGCGGTCTGGTCAACAACGCCGGCTTGGCGCTGGGTGTGGATGCTGCGCAGAACTGCAGCCTGGACGACTGGGAAACCATGGTCGACACCAACATCAAGGGCCTGATGTACACCACTCGCCTGCTGCTGCCACGGCTCATCGCCCATGGCCGCGGCGCGTCGATCCTGAACGTCGGGTCGGTGGCGGGCAACTACCCGTACCCGGGCAGCAACGTGTATGGCGGCACCAAGGCCTTCGTCGGCCAGTTCTCGCTGAGCCTGCGTTGCGACCTGCGCGGTACCGGTGTGCGTGTGAGCAACATCGAGCCGGGTCTGTGCGAGAGCGAGTTCTCGCTGGTGCGCTTCGGGGGTGACCAGGCCAAGTACGATGCTACCTACGCGGGTGCGGAGCCGATCCAGCCACAGGATATTGCCGAGACCATCTTCTGGATCCTCAACCAGCCGGCGCACATCAATATCAACAGCCTGGAACTGATGCCGGTGAGCCAGGACTGGGCAGGGTTCTCGATCGACCGATCAAAAGGCTAAGCATACGCCGCGAACCGGAAGGACCCGGTTCGCGAAACAACCGCATCGCTCAGTTGATATAGCTAAAGCCGGTTCTGCCTTCAGGGATGATGCCTAACGCTTGAAGGACATCGTTGATCGCGTCATGCCGGCCCATGTCCTCGGCCGTTGCTTCGCAATTGATGACACGGCGCAGGCTTAGCAGGTAGCTGAGTTTGCCATGGGAGTGCTCGTCATAGCGGTGGCCGTGATCGATTATCTTCTGTGCCGCTCGGTTGATCTGCTCTTCGACAAATGCCTTGAAGGCTTCTGCTTCCATGTTGGTTACTCCTGAACGTTCGAGAAAGGAGCACCAACATAGGCGTGGGGAGATGCTTCCGGCAGAGGGAAACGCTCACCCCTGACAGGTTCGTTGTATGGACAGTCAGAAATTCGCCTGATTCAGCCCTTCCAGGCAGGTAGCCAAGTGATAAGGCGTGGTCGATGGCATGTCATCCCTGCTCACCGCGCCGTCACCCCCTCGGCACTCATACCAGCCGGCGTCACGCAGGAACCGCGCTGAAAGGGCGCCCAACTGCCCCGCGAGCTTTGCTTCACTGCCTTCACGCAATGTAAGCGCCCGCAGGTACTCGGCCTGCGCCCAGATACGCTGGGAGGCATCAAGCACCCGGCCATCCACATTCAGCATGGCCAGTACGGCCCCATCCTTCACCCCGAATTGCTCGGCAAAGCCGAAGGCCCGGTCTATCGACGCATGCAGCGGCGTGTCACGCAGCAGCGGGGAGGTATGCAGCAGATAGAACCACTCGAACTGGTGCCCAGGCTCGAACCAGTTATCCACAGCCCCGTGTGGCTTTTCCAGCATCAGGCCATGGGCCGGTTCAATGAAATGCGCCTCGAGCGCCTGACACAATTGCAGCAGCGACTGGCGGACATGTTCGTCGCCACGCACTGCCAGTACTTGCAGGAACGCTTCGGCCAGGTGCATCTGCGGGTTCTGCAGCGGGCCACTGCCGAGGTCGGCCCAGTCTTCGCCCAGGCAGGCTTCGTACAGGCCATCGTCACGGGCAAACTGCTGGTCGATGATGTCCAGCGCGGCATTCAACGTGGACTCCACCAGGCTTTCGCGCACTTTGCCCCAGTAGTGCGCGCAGGCGAACACGATGAAGGCGTGGGTATACAGGTCCTTACGCCGGTCCAGCGGCTTGCCTTGGGCGTCGATGCTGTAGAACCAGCCACCGTGCTCGGCATCGTGGAAGTGCTTTTGCAGCGAGCGAAACAGGGCTGCGGCACGCTCCGCAGCGCCCGGTTGCCCGATACGGCTGCTGAACACATACAGCTGGCGTGCACAGGCCATGGCCCGGTAGCGCTGCACCGGCAACGGATGGTGCTGGGCGTCCAGCGCTTCGTAGGGCAGAGCCATGTCGGCGTTCCAGCCCGGGCCTTGCCACAGCGGCACGATGTGTTCGGCGAAGTGCTGGTTGAAGCGGGCCAGTTCGGGCAGGGTGGGGCGGGGGTCGGACATTTCGGCGCTCGTCGCTGTCGGGCAGGGCGCCATGGTAGCAGAAGTGGGGTTTTCAGTAGCCTGGGTTGCCGAGCCCCTGCCAATGCCGCGCCCCGACAAAGATGAAGCGCAACTGCTGGGTGATCTTTTCCTGGGGCGTCAGGGCCTGTGGATAACCCGCTTCCGGGTTGTCGATAAGCTCGGGCAGGGTGGCGAACACGGTCTTCACCACCAGGTCGGCCATCACCGCAAGTGCGGCGCTGTCCAGGTGTTGCCAGCGCTTCATCCGTGCAAGGTCGGTGGCAAGGTCGTCGCTGATATCCTGGCGCAGGCGGGCAATGGCCTGGCGCACGGCCTGCGCACCGCCATATTGCTCGCGGGCCAGGAACAGGAACTGCGCGCGGTGGGCGGCGACCACGTCGAGGAAGATGCGCACCGAGGCGTCGGTGATGCCGCCCAGTTCGAATTCGTTCTGGCGCACCAGGCGGATGGTCTGGCGGAAGGTGGTGTCGATTTCGGCGACAAGGGCCAGGCCCAGAGCGTCCATGTCGGAGAAATGCCGATAGAAGCCGGTCGGCACGATGCCAGCTGTCTTCGCCACTTCGCGCAGGCTGATACTGCCGAAACCACGGCCACTCTCCATGAGCAGGCAGGCGGCATCGAGCAGGGCCTGGCGGGTCTGTAGCTTCTGTTCGGCGCGCGGCAGCATGGTGCGGGCTTCTGTAACGGTCAGGCTGGGCACTCTAGATAAAAAAACAAAGCCCGGTCAATGGACCGGGCCTGGAGGGGAGCAAGCGTTGTGACAGAAGTTGTTCTTTTCGGCCATGGCGATCAGCTCACACGGCTGAGTTCAACCAGGCGATCGGAGCCACCTTCAGCGACACGGCCAGCTTGTTCGATCAGACGATCGGAGCCGCCTTCAGCAACACGGCCAGAACGTTCGATCAGGCGATCGGAGCCACCTTCGGCAACGCGGCCAGAACGTTCGATCAGGCGATCGGAGCCACCTTCGGCAACACGGCCAGAACGTTCGATCAGGCGATCGGAGCCACCTTCGGCAACACGGCCAGAACGTTCGATCAGGCGATCAGCGCCACCTTCGGCAACACGGCCGGAACGTTCGATCAGGCGATCGGAGCCACCTTCGGCAACACGGCCAGAACGTTCGATCAGGCGATCGGAGCCGCCTTCAGCGACGGTTTTCAGCGGCTGGGCGATTTCGGCAGCGCTGGAGCGCGCTTCGGACGTCAGGTGTTGCTCGGACGCCGGCAGGGCGAAAGCGTTGGCGGCCAGAAGGGACAGGGTCAGGGTCAGCAGATGGCGTTTCATGATTTCGGTGCTCCTCTCGGGGGCTGGAAAGTGGGTACGAAGCCAATGCTACGCCGCGTAACGCCAGAGAGAAGTTCATATGGGTAATGGTAACAATCGACCATATTGATAGAGGTTTTCAGGGCGTCTATTCCGGCCATTGCAGCCATGCAGGCAACCCCCTGGCCCGGTTGGGGGTGGGTAACATGTGCAGTCTGGTAAGACAAATATCTGAGCAAGAGGCCAGGAAAAACTTCGCTATCATGGCGCCATCGATAAAACCTCACGGGTTTTCATCAGTCGGAGTTATTGAGGCCATCGCTGCGCCTGTTTTCTGTCATGCCGCAAGGAGAATTACGCAATGATGCGTCCCGCCAGAATCCTCGTCTGGACCCTCGCCAGCCTGCTTACCGTGCTGGCGATCCTGGTGGTAGTAATTGCCACCTTCGACTGGAACCGCGTCAAGCCACTGCTCAATGAGAAGGTCTCCGAAGCCTTGCATCGGCCCTTTGCGATCAACGGCAACCTCGCTGTGCACTGGCGTACCGAGCCCGAAGAGGGCGGTTGGCGTGCCTGGGTGCCTTGGCCGCACTTCATTGCCGAAGACCTGACGCTGGGCAACCCCGAGTGGCTCAAGGAGCCGAAGATGGTCGGCCTTGAGCGCGTGGAGTTTCGCCTGGCGCCGCTACCGCTGGTGTTCCAGCAGATCAGCATACCCCGCATCAACCTCACCAAGCCCACTGCCAGCCTCACTCGCCTGGCCGATGGCCGCGCCAACTGGGTCTTCGACTTCGGCCCCAAGGATGAAAACGCTGAACCTTCCAACTGGCAGCTGGACATCGGCGCCATCGGCTTTGACCAAGGCAACGTCAGCTTCGACGACCAGACCCTCAAAACCAGCATGAAGGTGCAGATTGACCCGCTTGGCAAGCCAATCCCGTTCAGTGAGATTGTCGGCAAGGCCAGCGCCGAGAAGGCCGGCGGTGCGCAGGACTATGCCTTCGGCCTCAAGGCCCAGGGCCGCTACAAAGGCCAGCCAGTGTCCGGCACCGGCAAGATCGGCGGCCTGCTGGCCCTGCAGGACGCCAGCCAGCCGTTCCCGCTGCAGGCCGACGTGCGCATCGCCGACACCCATGTGGTGCTCGCCGGCACCCTCACCGACCCGCGCAACCTTGGTGCCCTCGACCTGCGCCTGCGTTTGTCGGGTGCCAGCCTGGGCAACCTCTACCCATTGACCGGCGTCACCTTGCCTGACACCCCGGCCTATTCCACCGACGGCCGCCTAAGCGCCAACCTGCAGGCGGCGCAAGGGGCGTCGTTCAATTACCAGGGCTTCAACGGCAAGATCGGCGACAGCGATATCCATGGGGACCTGGCCTTCGTTGCCAGCCAGCCACGGCCCAGACTGTCCGGCAACCTGGTATCGAACCAGTTGCTGTTCAAGGACCTGGCGCCGCTGATCGGTGCCGACTCCAATGCCGAACAGAAGGCCCGCGGCGGTGCCAGCAAGCAGCCTGCAGGCAAGGTGCTGCCAGTGGAGGCGTTTCGCACCGAGCGTTGGCGGGCAATGGACGCTGATGTCACCTTTGCTGGCAAGCGCATCGTGCACAGCGCGCAACTGCCGTTCACTGACCTGTCGGCCCATGTGGTGCTCGAAGACGGCCTGTTACGCCTGGAGCCCCTGCGCTTTGGCGTGGCCGGCGGCAGCCTGGCCTCCAACATCCGCCTGGACGGGCGCAGCGTGCCCTTGCAGGGGCGCGCGACGTTGACTGCGCGTGGCTTCAAGCTCAAGCAACTGTTCCCTACCTTCGCGCCAATGCAGACCAGCTTTGGTGAGCTCAATGGCGACGCCGACATCAGCGGCCGTGGCAACTCGGTAGCCGCCTTGCTGGGTACAGCCAATGGCGACTTGCGCATGCTGATCAACGATGGCGCCATCAGCCGCAGCCTGATGGAAATTGCCGGCTTGAACGTGGGCAACTATGTGGTCGGCAAACTGTTTGGTGATGAGGACGTGAAGATCAACTGTGCGGCGGCCGATGTGGGCATCAAGGATGGCCTGGCGACTACGCGGCTGTTTATCTTCGATACAGAGAACGCGATCATCTACATCGACGGCACGGCGAATTTCGCTTCCGAGCAACTGGATTTGAACATCACCCCGGAATCGAAAGGGCTGCGGTTGTTCTCGTTGCGTTCACCCCTGTATGTGCGCGGACCGTTTGCCAAACCGAACGCCGGTGTGCAGGCATTGCCGCTGGCGTTGCGTGGCGCAGGCATGGTTGCGCTGGGTGTGGTGGCTGGGCCGGCGGCGGGGTTGCTGGCGCTGATTGCGCCCAGCAGCGGGGATGACCCGAACCAGTGCACACCGTTGTTGCAGCAGATGAAGGCAGGCAAGGCGCCGGCAGCGGTGAAAGCGCGGAAATAGCAAGGGGCCGCAAAGCGGCCCCATGAGGGTGTCAGAAATCAAAGGCCTTGCAACAGGTCAGACATATCGTCCGCGTGCTCTTCTTCCTGCGCCAGGATGTCTTCGAAGATACGACGGGTAGTCGGGTCTTTATCCCCGATGTACTGAATGATCTCGCGGTAGCTGTCGATGGCAATCCGCTCTGCCACCAGGTCTTCCAGCACCATCTCTTTCAACGAATTGCCAGCCACGTACTGGGCATGCGAGTGCTTGGTCAGGTTGTCGGGGTTGAAGTCCGGCTCCCCGCCCAGTTGCACGATGCGTTCGGCCAGCTTGTCGGCATGTTCGGCTTCCTGGTTGGCATGTTCCAGAAACTCCTCGGCAGCCACACTGGCTTTGATGCCGCTGGCCATGAAGTAATGGCGCTTGTAGCGAAGAACACAGACCAGCTCGGTGGCCAGCGATTCATTAAGCAGGCGCAGGATCTGCTCACGGTCAGCGTGGTAACCCTCGGTCACCGCGCCCTGCTCCACATGCTGGCGTGCACGCTCGCGCAGGGTCTTCACATCGGTCAGTTCAACATTGCTCATGGGTTATCTCCAGCAGGGGTCAGGGTCAGGTTGGGGCGCAGGCTTACGCGCCATGCAGGGCGTCACTGTCCTCTTGGCGTTGCTTGCAGGTCTTGAAGCCTTTGGCATCGACATGGCCGGTGGCGTCGAAGCGCACGTAATAGGGCTGCTGCTTGCCGTCGCGGTTAAGGATGTAGTCGTTGCAGGTACCCCCATGCGGCAGGTCGATCACGTTCGACGGGCTGCCGCCAATGGCGATGACCTTCTGCATGGTCATACCGTTCTCCACCTGCTTGACCAGCGGCTCATCGCGGTAGGTGACGTAATCCACCGGGTTTTCCGGGCGGCTGCCGCAGGCGGCCAGAGTGGCGCTTGCCAGAAGGATTGCCAGGGTCTGCTTGTACATGGTCCCGCTCCTTGCAAAGGGTCTGTGTGGTTTTGAACCACAGCGCGCGCCAGGAGTTCGATTGCGATGGTCATGATGGCCGCTGTAGTGTTGGCCCGTCGTACACGCAAAGGAGCTGCGGCAATGCAGCAGGATTTGGCCACGCGATACCCGCTGGTGCTGGTGCCAGGCATGCTCGGGTTTGTCCGGATGGTGCTCTACCCCTACTGGTTCGGCATTGTGCCGGCCTTGCGCAAGGGTGGGGCGCAGGTGTTTCCGGTGCAGGTTTCGCCGCTGCATTCCAGCGAGGTACGCGGCGAGCAGTTGCTGGCGATCATCGACGATATCTGCCAACGTACCGGCGTCGACAAGGTCAACCTCATCGGCCACAGCCAGGGCGCCCTGAGCGCGCGTTACGCAGCGGCCAAACGGCCGGGGCGGGTGGCGTCGGTCACCTCGGTGGCGGGGCCCAACCATGGTTCTGAGCTGGCCGACCACCTGGAACGCACGGCACCGGGCCATTCACCCCAGGGGCGCATCCTCAAGGCCGTGCTGCATGGGTTTGCCGTGCTGCTGGTGTGGCTGGAAACCGGCTGGCGTCGTGACCCGCTGCCGGTAGATGTGCACGCCTCGCACCAGTCGCTGACCAGCGCCGGGGTGGCACTGTTCAACCAGGCTTATCCACAGGGCCTGCCGCAAACCTGGGGTGGGGAAGGGGCCTATGAGGTCAATGGCGTCCGCTATTACTCCTGGTCCGGCACCTTGCAACCCGGCCTGACAGACCAGGGGCGCAACCGCTTTGACGGCAGCAGCCGCTTCTGCCGCCTGTTCGCACGCAGTTTCATCAAGGAAAAGGGCCATTGCGACGGCATGGTCGGTCGTTTCAGTTCGCACCTGGGGCAGGTGATCGGCGACGATTACCCGCTCGATCACCTGGACATCGTCAACCAGTCGCTCGGTGCCGTGGGCAAAGGCGCGGAGCCTGTGCGGCTGTTCACCGAACATGCCGCCCGGCTCAAGGCGGCGGGGCTTTAGCTCAAGTGCCTTGGCGGCGGATCGGCGTGGTCCAGCGTTCGGCCAGCACTACGCCGGCCAAGGTCAGCAAGCCGCCGACCAGGTGGTAACTGGCCAGTTGCTCGTCGAGCACCACGGCGGCGATCAGCGCGGTGACCAGCGGCAGCAAGTTGAAGAACAGCGTGGTGCGGCTGGGCCCCAGGCGGTGCACGGCCTGCATCCACACCAGCGGCGCGATCATCGAAGCCAGTACGCAGGCATACAGGACCAGGCCGATGTTGTGGCTGTTCAGGCCGGTCTTGTCCGACAGCAAGAACAGCGGCAGCAACACGACGATGGCCACCAGCACCTGCAGGTACAGCAGCTGCATCGGCGGCAGGCGCAGCTGCCATTTCTTCAGCAGGAAGCTGTACAGCGCATAGGCCAATGTAGCCACCAGCATCAACAGATCGCCGCTGTTCAGCCCTTGCTGCAGCAGGCTGGCGGGGTGGCCGGCACTGACCACTTCAAGCACGCCAAAGAATGACACCACCGCGCCCAGCAGGGCACCGTAGCTCAGGCGCTGGCCCAGCCAGGCGATGGACAGCGCCAGTGACATCAGCGGCATCAGCGAGAGGATGATGCCCATGTTGGTGGCACTGGTGATGCCAGCGGCGAAGTAGGCCAGGCTCTGGTACATCGCCATGCCCAGCACGCCGAGCACGAACACCTGGGTCAGGTGCGGGCGGATGGCTGCGCGGTTGCGCCACACGGCAGGCAGCAGGAACGGCGTGAACAGCAAGGCGGCCAGCAGCCAGCGGTAGAAGCCGATCTCCGCAGGGTGGATGGCACCGGCGGACATCTTGGTGACCACGGTGTTGCCGGCCCAGATGAGGATGGCGGTGAGGGGGAACAGGTAATTCATGTAGCGGGTCACTCATTGGGGCCTGGATTGGGGCTGCCTTGCCGCCCTCGCGGGCTTGCCCGTTCCCATGGGGATACACAGGCCTGGAGGCTGGCGCAGATCCTGTGGGAGCGGGGAGCCCGCGAAGGCCTGCAAGGCAGGCCCTCGATAGGCCTGTATTATCGAATGTCTGTCTACAAGCCTATACTTCTATCCAGACAACCGACCCTGCAAAGCAGACAGCATGCCGCGCAAATACCTCGATATCCCCCAATTCACCCAACTGCCGGCCCCGGTGTACTTCCGCCACGACGAGTTCGTTGCCGACACCCACAGCGCCGTGCACCAACACGCCTGGGGCCAACTGAACTACACTGCCCACGGCGTAATGCATCTGGATGTGGCCGGCCAGCGCTTCCTGTCGCCGCCGCACTACGCCGTTTGGGTGCCGCCCGACACCGAGCATGGCTGCTATAACCCCCAGGCCATCGTCTACCGTTCCATCTACCTCGACCGCAGCCTGTGCGCAGCGCTGCCATCGCACCCGTGCAGCCTGATGATCAGTGACATCCTCAAGGCCATCCTCGGTGACTTCGCCCGGCGCAATCTCAAGGTGGCCGAGGACGAGCGTGACCAGCGCCTGGTACAGGTACTGCTTGACCAGTTGCTGCTGGCCCCCACCTTGGCCTGCTACCTGCCGTTTGCCCACAGCGATGGCTTGCGCCAGGTGCTCGACGCGCTCAGCGCCGAGCCGGGGGACAACCGCCCGCTGGCCGACTGGGCCGCACGCGTACACGTCAGCGAACGCACCCTGGCCCGCCAGTTTCTGCGCGAGCTGGGCATCAGCTTTGGCGAATGGCGCCTGCGCCTGCGTTTTCTGCGTGCCATCGAAGCGCTGGAAGCCGGCCTGCCGATTCAGGCCATTGCCTTCGACCTTGGCTACAGCAGCGCCTCGGCGTTCATCGCCATGTTCCAGCGCCAGGCCCGGTGTACGCCCGAGCAGTACCGCCGGCAGGCGCGGGCGGGGCGCTGAACATTCTTGGCTACACTCAGCTCGATCCCCGTGCATCGGGCGCGGAGCCAAGGAGACCACTCCATGAAAGTGCTGCAAATCCCGTTACTGGCGCTGGCGGTGTTGTTCAGTGCCCAAGGTTTCGCTGCCAATACCGCGCAGCAGGAAAAGATGAAAACCTGCAACGCCGACGCCACTGCCAAGGCCCTCAAGGGCGATGAACGCAAAGCGTTCATGAGCACCTGCCTGAAAAAGGATGTGCCCCAAACCCAGCAAGAGAAAATGAAGACCTGCAATGCTGACGCCACCACCAAAGCCCTGAAGGGGGACGAGCGCAAGGCCTTCATGAGCGATTGCCTGAAGAAGAAATGACCTGCGCCTATGCCTGCGCCGCCAAGGCTGGCAGACTGCGGCATTCCCGCTGTCTGCCGTCGAGGCTGTATGACCTTTACCCCCCGTCAGATCACCCTGGCCAGCCTGATCATCGTCATGGCTGGGCTGCTGCTGGCTTTGCCCCTGAAGTTGCTGCCCAGCCTGCTGGCCGGTCTGCTGGTGTTCGAACTGGTCAACATGCTGACCCCGCGCCTGCAACCGCTGCTTGCTGGCCAACGCGCGCGCTGGCTGGCCGTGGCGCTGCTCGGCACGCTGGTGGTCAGCACCCTGACACTGCTGATTGCCGGTGCCTTCAGCTTCCTGCTGCACGAGGCGGAAAACCCCGGCGCCTCGTTGGACAAGTTCATGGCCTTGGTCGAGCGAGCCCGCAGCCAGTTGCCCCCTTTCATCGAGGGCTACCTGCCTGCCAGTGCCGCAGAGTTCAAGGTGGCCATCGGCGACTGGATCAAGAGCCACCTGAGCGATTTGCAGCTGGTGGGCAAGGGTATGGCCCACATGTTCGTGACGATGCTCATCGGCATGATCCTCGGCGCCATCATCGCTTTGCAGCGCATTCCCGATATTTCACGGCGCAAGCCCCTGGCGGCGGCGCTGTTCGAACGTCTTAGCCTGCTGGTGAAAGCGTTTCGCAACATCGTGTTCGCGCAAATCAAGATCTCGCTGCTCAACACGATCTTCACCGGCATTTTCCTGGCCGTGGTGATGCCGCTGTTCGACGTGCACCTGCCGCTGACCAAGACGCTGATCGTGCTGACCTTCCTGCTGGGCTTGCTGCCGGTGATCGGCAACTTGATGTCCAACACCTTGATCACCATCGTCGGTCTGTCGCTGTCGATCTGGGTGGCGGCGGCGGCGCTGGGTTACCTGATCGTCATCCACAAGGTCGAGTACTTCCTCAACGCGCGGATCGTGGGTGGGCAGATCAGTGCCAAGGCGTGGGAATTGCTGCTGGCGATGCTGGTATTCGAGGCGGCGTTCGGGCTGCCCGGTGTCGTGGCGGGGCCCATCTACTATGCCTATCTGAAGAGTGAGCTGAAGCGGGCGGAGCTGGTCTGATCATGTAGTGGCCTGTACTGGCCCTTTCGCGGGTAAACCCGCTCCTACAGCGGCCTGCGGCCAATCACAGATGTGTGTCCACCCCCGATCGGTGCGTAGTAGCGGGTTTACCCGCGAATGCAGTAGCGGCGGCAACGGTGAACGGCGGGTGGTAATTGGCCAGCAGGCCCGGCCTCTTCGCGGGTAAACCCGCTCCTACACAGGGGCCTGTGGCCAATCACCGATGTGTGTCCACCCCCGATCGGTGTGTAGGAGCGGGTTTACCCGCGAATACGGTAGCGGCAGCAACGGTGAACGACTGGTGGAGATTGGCCAGCAGGCCCGGCCCGTTCGCGGCTACAAGCTAAACGACAAATCAGGCCGCGCCGTAACGCTTGCGCGCCTCGATGGCCAGCCCGCTACCAATGCTGCCAAAGATGTTGCCTTCCACATGCCGCGCATTCGGCAGCATCGCCGAAACACTGTTGCGCAGCGCCGGAATGCCGCTGGAGCCACCGGTGAAGAACACCGTATCGACCTGGTCTTCGCTTACCCCAGCCTTGGCCAGCAGCTCGGTCACGCTACCGCGCACGCGCTCCAGCAGGCCTTCGATCGCCTCTTCGAACAGCGCGCGGGTCAGTTCCGCAGTCAGCTCGGGCTCGACGCGCCGCAGGTCGATGTGGCGGCTGTCATGCTCGGTCAGCTCGATCTTGCTGGCTTCTACTTCCATCGCCAGCCAGTGCCCAGCGCGCTGCTCGATCAGTTTGAACAGGCGATCGATGCCGAAGCTGTCCTCGATGTCATAGCGCATGCTACCCAGCGCCAACTGTGATTTCTGCGAATACAAGGCGTTGATGGTGTGCCAGGTGGCCAGGTTGAGGTGGTAGCTGGTCGGCATCAGCGCACCGCTCTTCATGCGGCTGCCGTAGCCAAACAACGGCATCACGCCCTGAAGGCTCAGTTGCTTGTCGAAGTCGGTACCGCCAATGTGCACACCGCCCGTGGCGAGGATGTCGCTTTGGCGCTCGGCGACCCGATGGCGCTCGGGCGACAGGCGGATCAGGGTGAAGTCCGAGGTACCACCGCCGATGTCGACGATCAGCACCAGCTCTTCGCGGCTGATGCTCGACTCATAGTCGAAGGCTGCGGCAATCGGTTCGTACTGGAACGACACGTCCTTGAAGCCGATTTTGCGCGCCACTTCGGCCAAGGTGTCCTCGGCCTCCTGGTCGGCAGCCGGGTCTTCGTCGACGAAGAACACCGGGCGGCCCAGCACCACCTGGTCGAATTCACGGCCAGCGGCCGCTTCAGCGCGCTTCTTGAGCTCGCCGATGAACATGCCCAGCAGGTCCTTGAACGGCAGGGCGCTGCCCAGCACGCTGGTGTCGTGCTTGATCAGCTTCGAGCCCAGCAGGCTTTTCAGCGAGCGCATCAGGCGGCCTTCGTAGCCTTCCAGGTACTCGTGCAGCGCCAGGCGGCCATACACCGGGCGCCGCTCTTCGATATTGAAGAACACCACCGAGGGCAAGGTGATCTTGCCGTCTTCCAGGGCAATCAGCGACTCGACGCCAGGCCGGTGCCAACCGACCGTGGAGTTGGAGGTGCCAAAGTCGATGCCCAGGGCGCGGGCCGGGGATACGTCAGACATGGGAAATGGGCTTCCGGAGGCAAAACGGCCGCGCAGTGTATGCCAGTTGGCTACAGAATCAAGACCAGTCGTCTGCCTTGAGGCAAACCCAAGTCGGTCTTGAAAGGCTATGCTTGACCCCTATCTTCAGTTGCAACACGCACATTCACATTGGTGATCCACAAATGGACTTCAAAGACTATTACAAGATACTCGGCGTAGAGCCCACTGCGGACGAAAAGGCGATCAAGGCCGCGTACCGCAAACTGGCGCGCAAGTATCACCCCGATGTCAGTAAGGAGCGCGACGCCGAGGAGAAATTCAAGGAGGCCAACGAGGCCTATGAGGTGCTGGGCGACGCGCAGAAACGTGCCGAGTTCGACGAAATCCGCAAGTACGGCGGCCAGCATGGCCGGCCGTTCCAGGCACCACCGGGTTGGGAAAGCCGCGGTGGCGGCGGCGGCTTCGAAGGCGGCGACTTCTCCGACTTCTTCAGCTCGATCTTCGGTGGGCGCAGTGCGGGTGGCAACCCCTTCGGTGGCGCCCGGCAGCAGCAACGCAGTGCCGGCAGGCGGGGGCAGGACGTGGAGCTTGAACTGGCAGTATTCCTTGAAGAGACCCTGAGCAAGGAGTCCAAGCAGATCAGCTTCCAGGTGCCGCAAACCAATGCCATGGGCCAGCGCACCGGCTTCACCACCAAGACCTTGAACGTGAGGATTCCGGCTGGGGTGACCGACGGCGAGCGCATCCGCCTCAAGGGCCAGGGTGCGCCGGGCAGCGGTGGCGGGGCCAACGGTGACCTGTTCCTGACCATCCGCATGGCACCGCACCCGCTGTTCGATGTCGAAGGTCATGACCTGATCATCACTGTGCCGTTGGCACCGTGGGAGGCGGCCCTGGGCGCCAAGGTGGCGGTTCCGACCCTGGATGGCAAGATCAACCTGACCATCCGTCCTGACAGCCAGAGCGGCCAGCGCCTGCGTGTACCGGGCAAGGGCCTGGTCAACAAGCAGGGAGAGCGCGGCAACCTTTATGCGCAGCTCAAGGTGGTGATGCCGCCTGCGTCGGACGAATCTGCCCGCGAACTCTGGACCAAGCTTTCCGAGAAAGCTGCGTTCAACCCGAGGACACAATGGAGTAAGTGATCATGAGCAGCACCCTGATCGTTCAACTGGACATGCGTACCCTGTGTCAGGAAGCCGATGTCACGGCTGAATGCGTGATCGAAATCGTCGAACATGGCATTGTCGAACCTTCCGGGCGAACGCCGGAGGACTGGCTGTTTGACGATCAGGCGCCGCTGGTGACCAAACGAGCGGTGAAGCTGCACCAGGAGCTGGAACTGGAGTGGGAAGGGGTGGCGCTGGCGCTGGAGCTACTGCAGGAGGTGCAGCAGTTGCGCAGTGAGAACAACATGCTGAAGCAGCGGCTGGGCCGGTTTATTCAGATGTAGGTTCCCTTGCCGGCATCTGTGGGGGCCTTGTGTCGCGATGGGCTGTGCAGCAGCCCCAGATCTTTGCTCCACCGCAACATTGCCAGGGCTGCTTTGCAGCCCGTTCGCGACCCAAGGCCGCCCCCGCAATGGACCGCATTTCAGGTCGGTTCGGCGCCCGGGTTCAACCTTCCGGGCGAACGCCGGAGGACTGGCTGTTTGACGATCAGGCCTTGCCGGTTGAGCTGCGCCCCAGATGTTGGACGGTCGGTGCTAGGCTACCTCAGCTTGAGTTCTGTAAGCCACAGGACTCAGGCCGTTGAGTTTCATTTTAATGCGGTCATGGTTGTAGTAGTGGATGTACTCATCCAGTCCCGCCTGTAGCTCTGCGACGCTTTTGAAGCGCTCACGGTAGAAGTATTCCGACTTCAGCGTGCCGAAAAAACTCTCCATCGCGGCGTTGTCCAGGCAGTTACCTTTGCGTGACATGCTTTGCTCAAGCCCTGCTTCCTTCACACGTGCACAGTAATCAGGGTATCGGTAGTGCCATCCTTGGTCCGAGTGCAGCAGTGGTTTGTTGCCCGCCGGAAGCAGTTGAATCGCGCGCTCCAGCATTTCGCCGACCAAGGTGAAGCGCGGTCTGGTGTCGGTGCGATACGTCACGATTTCGCCGTTGT
Organism: Pseudomonas sp. BO3-4; assembly: GCF_034044115.1. Taxonomy (NCBI): domain Bacteria; kingdom Pseudomonadati; phylum Pseudomonadota; class Gammaproteobacteria; order Pseudomonadales; family Pseudomonadaceae; genus Pseudomonas; species Pseudomonas sp. BO3-4. The sequence goes on along the minus strand of NZ_CP139018.1, from coordinate 5,640,661 downwards.
ACAGATCCATTACAGGCGAGAGGTACAGCTTTTCACCCGCCACTTTGAACTCAGTGACATCGGTAACCCACTTCTGGTTAGGCTGATCAGCCTGGAAATTACGCTTGAGAATGTTAGGCGCGGCTTCTCCCATCAGGCCCCGATACGCCTTGTACTTCTTCGGGCGGACCGTGCACTTGAGGTCTAGAGCAGCCATCAGCCGGCGCACCTTTTTACTGTTAACCAACTGCCCAGAACTGCGCAGCGCAGAGGTAACCCGCCGATAACCATAACGACCGCGATGTCGGTCGCAGATCTCCTGGATCGAGATTTTGAGAGAGGCACACTTATCCCCGGCCTCAAGCAGCCCTAGCTGGTAATAGTAAGTACTGCGTGGCAGGCCGGCAGCCTTGAGCAGATCGGCAAACGGGTAGTGTTCGCGCAAAGCCCTTACTAGCCGGGTTTTTTCCTGGCTTTCTTCAGCCTCGCCTTCTCCTCGTCGAGCTCCTCGAGCTTTTTTAGGTAGGCGTTCTCCGCTTCAAGCTGGCGAAGTCTCTTGAGCAGCTCCGCATGGGTAAGCTCCTCGATAGGTTTGGGAGCGGTCTCTTCGGGCTTGCGCGGGGCTTTAGGCATAGGGGTGACCAATATCTTTTTGCTTGAGGACAGGGCCTGGAAGCCGCCACTGTAATACTGTTCCTCCCAGCGCCGCACCTGAGATGAGTTACCCAGGTTGAACAACGCTGCGGTGGCCCGGAGCGACAGCTTCTCGCGCCACATACGGTAGAGCACAGAAAGCTTGAACTCACTGCTGTAATGACCGCCAGGCTTCTCGAAGCTGGCCTCACCATGTAACTGATAGGACATGACCCAACGGCGCAGCAAAGTCGGATCGATTTGAAACAGCGCCGCGATGTGGCGAAAGCCTCGGCCACGCTTGAGGAAAGCCTGGATGGCTGACTGCTTGAATTGTGTTGAGTACTTGCTCATAAAAACCCCAGATGATGGACAGATGTCCAACATCTGGGGCGCAGCTCAGGTATCTGTGGGAGCAACTGTCTTGCTCAATTTCTAAAAGCTGGCGCCTTCCCTGTGGGAGCGGCCTTGTGTCGCGATGGGCTGTGCAGCAGCCCCAGATCTGTGCTTCACCGCAACATTGCCAGGGCTGCTTTGCAGCCCATCGCGACCCAAGGCCGCTCCCACAATGGACCGTATTTCAGGTCGGTTCGGCGCCCGGGTTCAGCACCAGTTGCATGAAGGTCAGATCAAGCCAGCGGCCAAACTTTACCCCCACCTGCGGCATCTGGCCGGTCACCACGAAGCCCAGCCGCTCATGCAGGCGAACCGACGCCGCATTGCCACTCTCGATGGCCGCCACCATCACATGCTTGCCGCACCCCTTCGCCCGCTCGATCAGCGCGGCCATCAACACCGGCCCCAATCCCTTGCCCCGTTGGTCGCCACGGACATACACCGAGTGCTCCACAGTCAGGCGAAAGCCCTCGAACGGCCGCCAGTCGCCAAACGAGGCATACCCCAGCACGCCCGTCTCATCTGTAGCTACCAAAATCGGGTAGCCCTGCTGCGCCCGCGCTTCAAACCAGGCCTGGCGGTTGCCGAGGTCCACCGGGGTTTCGTTCCAGATCGCCGTGGTGTTGAGCACCGCGTCGTTGTAGATGTCCAGTATGCCCGGCACATCGGTGGGCCGGGCATCGCGGATTTCGTAGCTCATGACAGCGTCTCGCAAGGTCGTTGCTCGCAGATTAAATGGTTACCAGCCCGCGTACACCTTCGGCTTGCATGTTTTCGCCGCGGCCGCGCTGGATGATTTCGCCGCGGGCCATGACCAGGTACTGGTCAGCCAGCGCTTCGGCAAAGTCGTAGAACTGCTCCACCAGCAAAATTGCCATGTCGCCACGCTCGGCCAAGCGGCGGATGACCGCGCCGATCTCCTTGATCACCGACGGCTGGATGCCTTCGGTCGGCTCGTCGAGAATCAGCAGGCGCGGGCGGCTGGCCAGGGCGCGGCCGATGGCCAGCTGTTGCTGCTGGCCGCCAGACAGGTCGCCACCGCGGCGTTGTTTCATCTGCTCCAGCACAGGGAACAGCTCGTAGATGAAGGCTGGTACCTCGCGGGCTTCGCGGGCGGGGAAGCGCGACAGGCCCATCAGCAGGTTTTCCTCGACGGTCAGGCGCGGGAAGATTTCGCGGCCCTGGGGCACGTAGGCGATGCCGGCCTGCACCCGTTGCTGTGGTTTGAACGCGGTGATCGGCTTGCCTTCCCATTCGATGCTGCCGTCGCGGGCGGGCACCAGGCCCATCAGGCAGCGCAGCAAGGTGGTCTTGCCCACGCCGTTGCGGCCCAGCAGGCAGGTCACTTCGCCGACCTTGGCTTCGAAGGACAGGCCGCGCAGGATGTGGCTGCCGCCGTAGTACTGGTGCAGGGTGTCGATCTTGAGCATGTGAGAGTTCCTGAAAGGGATGCTGTGCCTAAGCCGGCCTTTTCGCGGGCAAGCCCGCTCCTACGACGGGAACCGCCCCATGGCATTACGCCCCCTGTAGGAGCGGGTTTACCCGCGAAGAGGCCGGCACAGGCGCCAAAAATTTCAAATCCGGTCACCGGCCCAGATACACCTCGACCACCCGCTCATCTGCCTGCACCTGCTCCAGCGAGCCTTCCGCCAGCACGCTCCCCTGGTGCAGCACGGTCACATGGTCGGCAATGCTGCCGACGAAGCCCATGTCATGTTCCACGACCATCAGCGAATGCTTGCCAGCCAGGCCCTTGAACAGCTCGGCGGTAAATTCGGTCTCGGCATCGGTCATGCCGGCCACCGGTTCATCGAGCAGCAGCAGTTGCGGCTCCTGCACCAGCAGCATGCCGATCTCCAGAAACTGCTTCTGCCCATGCGACAGCAAGCCGGCCTGGCGCTGGGCCAGCGGCAGCAGGCGCAAGGTGGTCAGCACGTCCTCGATACGCTGGCGCTGGTCACCGCTCAGGCGCGCGGCCAGGCTGGCCCACACCGACTTGTCGGTCTTCAGCGCCAGTTCCAGGTTCTCGAACACGGTCAGCGCTTCGAACACTGTGGGCTTCTGGAACTTGCGGCCAATGCCGGCCTGGGCGATCTGGTATTCGCTCATGCGGGTCAGGTCGAGGGTATCGCCGAAGTAAGCCGTGCCGCTGTCGGGGCGGGTCTTGCCGGTGATTACGTCCATCATCGTGGTCTTGCCGGCACCGTTGGGGCCGATGATGCAGCGCAGCTCGCCCACCCCGATGTACAGGTTCAGCGCGTTGAGCGCCTTGAAACCATCGAAGCTGACGCTGATGTCTTCCAGGCTCAGCACCGTACCGTGGCGGGTATCCAGGCCGGCCTTGCGGCTGTGGCCCAGGCCGATGGCATCGCGCCCGGCGCCGAGGTTGTCGAATACCGGTTCCAGCATGAACTCCGGGTGGACTGGGGGCACGCCTCTCATGGCTGGCTCCTTTTCTTCAACAGGCCGACCACGCCCTTGGGCAGGTACAGGGTAACGAGGATGAACAACGCGCCGAGGAAGAACAACCAGAACTCGGGGAAGGCCACGGTGAACCAGCTTTTCATGCCGTTGACCAGGCCGGCACCGAGCAGCGGGCCGATCAGCGTGCCGCGCCCGCCCAAGGCTACCCAGACGGCGGCTTCGATCGAGTTGGTCGGCGACATCTCGCTGGGGTTGATGATGCCCACCTGCGGCACGTACAGCGCACCGGCCAGGCCGCACAGCACGGCGCTCAGTACCCACACCAGCAGCTTGAAGCCGCGCGGGTCGTAGCCGCAGAACATCATGCGGTTTTCAGCGTCACGCACGGCGGTGAGCAGGCGGCCGAACTTGCTGCGGGTCAGGCGCCAGCACAGGTACAGGCTGGCCAGCAGCAGGGCCACGGTCAGCAGGAACAACACCGCGCGGGTGCCCTGGGCTGCAATGTCGAAGCCGAGGATGGTGCGGAAGCTGGTGAAGCCGTTGTTGCCGCCGAAGCCGGTTTCGTTGCGGAAGAACAGCAGCATGCCGGCAAAGGTCAGGGCCTGGGTCATGATCGAGAAGTACACGCCTTTGATCCGCGAGCGGAAAGCGAACCAGCCGAACACCAGCGCCAGCAGCCCGGGCGCCAGCACCACCAGGCACAGGGCCCAGGCGAAATGCTGGGTACCGGCCCAGTACCAGGGCAGCTCGGTCCACGACAGGAAGGTCATGAACCCGGGCAGGCCGTCGCCGGCGGCCTGCCGCATCAGGTACATGCCCATGGCATAGCCGCCCAGGGCGAAGAACAGGCCATGGCCCAGTGACAGCAGCCCGGCATAGCCCCAGACCAGGTCCAGGGCCAAGGCGACGATGGCGTAACAAAGAATCTTGCCGACCAGGGTCAGGGTGTAGGCCGACACGTGCAGGGTATGGTCTGCCGGCAGCAGTGAGCACAGTGGCAAAGCCACCAGCAGCAGGACGACGACGGCACCGAGGGTAAGGGTCAGGCGTGGGCCGGCCTTTTGCGTAGCAGTGACAAGCAGTGGCTGGTTCATCAGTCGATTACCCGTCCCTTGAGGGCGAACAGGCCTTGCGGGCGTTTCTGGATGAACAGAATGATCAACGCAAGGATGAGGATCTTGCCGAGTACGGCACCGATCTGCGGCTCCAGCAGCTTGTTGGCGATGCCCAGGCCGAACGCGGCCCAGAGGCTACCGGCCAGTTGCCCGACGCCGCCGAGCACCACCACCAGGAATGAATCGATGATGTAGCTTTGGCCCAGGTCCGGGCCGACATTGCCCACCTGGCTCAAGGCCACGCCACCGAGCCCTGCGATGCCCGAGCCGAGGCCAAAGGCGAGCATGTCGACGCGCCCGGTGGACACGCCGCAGCAGGCGGCCATGTTGCGGTTCTGGGTGACTGCGCGCACGTTCAGGCCCAACCGGGTACGGTTGAGCAGCAGCCAGGTGAGCAGCACCACGGCCAGGGCGAAGCCGATGATGACCAGGCGGTTGTATGGCAGCACCAGGTTGGGCAGCAGCTGGATGCCGCCAGACAGCCAGGCTGGGTTGCTCACCTCGACGTTCTGCGCGCCGAACAGCAGGCGGATGGCCTGGATCAGGATCAGGCTGATGCCCCAGGTGGCCAGCAGGGTTTCCAGTGGCCGGCCGTACAGGTGGCGGATCACCGTGCGCTCCAGCGCCATGCCTACACCGGCACTGACGGCGAACGCCACCGGCAGGGCAATCAGCGGGTAGAACTCGATGGCGCCTGGGGCGAAGCGCTGCAGCAGTACCTGGACCATGTAGGTGCTGTAGGCGCCGAGCATCAACATCTCGCCATGGGCCATGTTGATCACCCCAAGCAGGCCGAAGGTGATCGCAAGGCCCAGCGCTGCCAGCAGCAGGACCGAACCCAGCGACAGGCCGCTGAAGGCCTGGCCGAGCAGTTCGCCTACCAGCAGTTTGCGCTTGACCTGGGCCAGGCTCGTTTCGGCGGCTGTGCGCACGCCCGGGTCGCGTTCCGCATCGGGCTGCAGCAGGGCTTCGAGGCGCGTGCGGGCCAGCGGGTCGCCGGTTTCACCCAGCAGGCGCACGGCGGCCAGGCGCACTGCGGGCTCGCTGGCGCCCAGTTGCAGGTTGGCCAGGGCCAGGCCGAGGGCGGCCTGTACAGCGGCGTCCGGCTCGGCGGCGAAGCGCCGGTCGAGGAAGGCCATTTGCGCGGGCTGTGCGCTTTTCTGTAATTGCTGGGCCGCGGCCAGGCGGGTGTCGCTGCTGTCGCTGAGCAACTGATGGCTGGCCAGGGCGTTGTCGATCAGGCCGCGCAGGCGGTTGTTCAGGCGCACCTTGCGGGTGTCGTCGGCAGCGATGCGGCCTTGGCGCAGGTTTTCCAGCAGCGGCAGGCGCGCAGCATCGGGTTGTGCTGCCCAACCTTCGAGCAGGCGGCCTTGCTCGGCGGGCTTGGCGGTGAGAAAGAATTCGCCCTCGCTGGCGTGGGTTGCCAAGGGCATTAGCAGGAGAAGTGTGAGCAGGAGTCTGAGCATGCGGGCAATCCTGGAAATCGGTGTTGGATTCTTCGCGGGTGAACCCGCGCCTACACAGGGACGGTGCAAGGTTTGAAACCTGCGCGGTCCTTGTAGGAGCGGGTTCACCCGCGAATGGGCTGCAAAGCAGCCCCATGCACTCAGTTACCTTTCACGGCGTAATCTGGCCGCTTGTCATTGCCTGGAATGAACGGGCTCCAAGGCTGCGCCCTTAGCGGCTGCTCGGTTTCCCACACCACGCTGAACTGGCCGTCATCCTGAATCTCGCCGATCATCACCGGCTTGTGCAGGTGGTGGTTGGTCTTGTCCATGGTCAGGGTGAAGCCCGACGGCGCCTCGAAGCTCTGCCCGGCCAGTGCTTCGCGGACCTTGTCAACGTCAGTGGACTTGGCTTTCTCGACAGCCTGGGCCCACATGTGGATGCCCACGTAGGTGGCTTCCATGGGGTCGTTGGTCACGGCCTTGTCGGCACCCGGCAGGCCCTTGGCCTTGGCGTAGGCCTTCCAGTCGGCGACGAATTTCTGGTTGACCGGGTTATCCACCGATTCGAAGTAGTTCCATGCCGCCAGGTGGCCCACCAGCGGTTTGGTATCGATGCCGCGCAGTTCCTCCTCGCCCACCGAGAAGGCCACCACCGGCACGTCGGTGGCCTTCAGGCCCTGGTTGGCCAGTTCCTTGTAGAACGGCACGTTGGAGTCACCGTTGACTGTGGATATGACAGCGGTCTTGCCGCCGGCGGAGAACTTTTTGATGCTGGCGACAATGGTCTGGTAATCAGCGTGGCCAAAGGGCGTGTACACCTCTTCGATGTCCTTGTCGGCCACGCCTTTGCTGTGCAGGAATGCGCGCAGGATCTTGTTGGTGGTGCGCGGGTAGACGTAATCGGTGCCCAACAGGAAGAAGCGCTTGGCGCTGCCGCCGTCCTCGCTCATCAGGTATTCCACGGCCGGGATGGCCTGCTGGTTCGGGGCGGCGCCCGTGTAGAACACGTTCGGCGACATCTCTTCGCCCTCATACTGCACCGGGTAGAACAGCAGGCCGTTGAGTTCTTCGAACACCGGTAGAACGGACTTGCGCGACACGGAGGTCCAGCAGCCGAACACCACGGCCACTTTGTCCTGGGTCAGCAGTTGGCGGCTCTTTTCAGCGAACAACGGCCAGTTGGACGCCGGGTCGACCACCACCGGTTCCAGCATCTTGCCGTTCACACCACCCTTGGCGTTGATCTGCTCGATGGTCATCAGCGCCATGTCCTTGAGCGATGTCTCGGAAATGGCCATGGTCCCGGAAAGCGAATGCAGGATACCGACCTTGATGGTCTCGGCGGCCTGGATACTCCAGCTCAGGCCCATCGCCGCAATCGATGCGCTGAGGGTAAGGGCCTTGATCAGACTGCGACGCTTCATGTGCTCTCTCCGCTGAGTTTTTTATGGTGTTGGGCAAGCGGGGAGGGCGTTGCAAGGGGTGTGCCTAGTGGCAAAAGGTACGGTTTAGAGGGGCTGTGCGAGGTGTTGGGGCGTTGGTTGGATCCAGGTTGGTGCTTGATGGAATTGTGTGCACAGGATTGGGGCCGCGGTGCGGCCCATCGCGACACAAGGCCGCTCCCACAGGTAAGGCGCCAGCTTTTAGAAATTGAGCAAGACAGTTGCTCCCACATCGGACGGCGTACACCGTGCCTTCGTGGGAACAGCCCCCGAGGCCATCAGCCGTTACGCACGGCCGTGCGGGGATGGCGCCTGCTGCGTACGAGCTGGTAGGTCACCGCCAGCACCACAAACCAGATCGGCGTCACCACCAGCGCTGAACGGGTATCCGCTTCCAGGCTCAGCAACACCAGGATGAAAGCGAAGAACGACAGGCACACGTAGCACATGAAGCGCCCGCCCGGCATCTTGTAGTTCGATGCCTGGTGCAGCGCCGCGCGGTCTTTGCGGTACTTCAGGTATGACAGCAGAATCAGCGTCCACACGAACATGAACAGTACCGCTGACACGGTGGTGACCAGGGTGAATGCCTCGACCACGTTCGGCACCAGGTAGATCAGCACTGCACCGAGCAACAGGCAGCTGCACGAGAAGTACAGGCCGTTGGCCGGCACCGAACGGCTCGACAGTTTTTCAAAGGCCTTGGGCGCGTCACCTTCCTGCGACAGGCCGTAGAGCATGCGGCTGGTGGAGAATACGCCGCTGTTGGCCGAGGAGGCCGCCGAGGTCAGCACCACGAAGTTGATGATGCTCGCTGCCGCCGGCAGGCCTGCCAGCACGAACAACTCAACGAATGGGCTCTTGCCTGGCACCACGTCGCGCCACGGGGTCACGGCCATGATCGCGATCAGCGCCAGCACATAGAACACGATGATGCGGATCGGGATCGAATTGATCGCCCGCGGCAGGGTGCGTTCCGGGTTCTTCGCTTCGGCGGCGGTGGTACCCACCAGCTCGATGCCGACGAAGGCGAACACGGCGATCTGGAAACCGGCGAAGAAGCCCATCAGGCCATGGGGGAACATGCCGCCGTCATTCCACAGGTTGGCCAGCTGGGCGGTGCGCCCGCTGGGCGAGGTGAAGCCGGTGATGACCATGTACAGGCCGGTCGCGACCAGACCGAGGATGGCAACGATCTTGACCAGGGCGAACCAGAACTCCATTTCGCCGAACATTTTTACGGTGACCAGGTTCAGCGACAGCAGCAGCCCTACGCAGGTCAGCGCCGGTATCCACTGCGGCAAGTCAGGGAACCAGAACTGCGTGTAGGCGGCGATGGCAACCACATCGGCAATGCCGGTGACCACCCAGCAGAACCAGTAGGTCCAGCCAGTAAAGTAGCCGGCCCAGGGGCCGAGCAGGTCGGCGGAAAAGTCGATGAACGATTTGTAGTTCAGGTTCGACAGCAGCAGTTCCCCCATGGCGCGCATGACGAAGAACAGCATGAAGCCGATAATCATGTAGACGAAGATGATCGATGGCCCGGCCAGGCTGATGGTCTTGCCTGAGCCCATGAACAGACCGGTACCGATCGCGCCGCCGATGGCGATCAGCTGGATGTGGCGGTTGGTCAGGTTGCGTTGCAGGTGCGGTTCATCTGTCGCTATGGGTGAGGTTTGCGTCATAGGCTGCATTCCCTTGTAAAGGCCAGTCTTCTTGTCAGAGGTAGCCGGCTAGGCTAACACGCGCGTTCCAGTTCGGGGCGCGACAGATCGACTCTCCATTTGCAGCTCAGCATTTGGCCTGTACCGGCCTCTTCGCGGGTAAACCCGCCCCTACAAAGGCAACGCGGTCCCCTGTAGGAGCGGGTTTACCCGCGAAGAGGCCAGCACAGGCAACACAAGGCTCAAGCGCTGGCCAAGACCCTGCGGCGCCTCACCACCAAACTATCCACCCCCCACATCACCACCATCGACACCCCTACCAGCGGGAACATCACCCCCAGCACCAGCATCACTGCCACCGCCGCCTTCCAGCGTGGCAGGTCATGACGCAAAGGCGGTACGCCCAGGCCGCCGTCCGGCCGGCGCTTCCACCACATCACCAGCCCGCTCACCGAACCCAGCAGGATCATCAGGCACACCAGCAGGATGATGATCTGGTTCAGCGCCCCGAACATCTTGCCTTCGTGCAGCATCACGCCCAGCTCGGTGGCGCGGGCAACCGGGCTGTAGTCCTGCCAGCGCACATCGGCCAGAACCTTGCCGGTGTATTGGTCGACATGCAGGGTAGCGTCGTTGCGCGGGTCGTCGGCGAACACGGCAATGGTGAACACCCCGTCGGCAGTGGTGGGCAGGGTAATGCTGTAGCCCGGCTCGACCTGACGCGAAGTGGCAATGTCTTCGACTTGCTGCACGCTCACCTGGGGCGCTGCGGGCAGGTCCGACATCATGTGGTGCCCGCCGTGCTCGGCGTGTGCACCGGACTGTGGCATCGGCGTGTTTTCCATGGCCCAGGGTACGGTCTGGCGGTGTGCGCTGTTCAGCTCACGCGCCTGCTGGTCCGACTTGGGCACGTCGTTCCACATGGCTGCCGGGAAGCGGTTCCACAAATCAGCGTACTGCTTGCCCCACAAGCCGGTCCAGGTCATGCCGCTGACCAGCATCAACAACAGCAAGGCCGAACCCCAGAAACCGGTTACCGCGTGCAGGTCACGCCAGAGCAGCCGGCCGCGTGCCGTCAGCCGCGGCCAAAGCACGCCAGCGCCACTGCGCCCGCGCGGCCACCACAGGTACAGGCCCGATACCACCAGCACGATGCCCCAGCCCGCCGCCAGTTCCACCAGCCGGTCACCGACCGTGCCGACCATCAGCTCGCCATGCAGGGCGCGGGCGATGGCCTGCAGGTTCTGCTTACCGTCCTGTTCGCCGAGGACCTTGCCGCTGTATGGTTCGACGAACACGTTCAGTTCGCGCCCGCCGTCATGCACCACGAACTGCGCACTGCGCGCGGCGTTCAGTGGCGGCAAGTACTGGGCGATGTGGCCCTTTGGGTAGGCCTGGCGCACTTCAGCCAGCATCGTGTCTGCGCCCTGCCGGTGCTGGCCGGCCTCGACCACCATCAGGTCGCGGTACAGCAGCGGGTCAAGCTGGGGCTTGAACAAATAGATGATCCCGGTGATTGCCAACAGGATCATGAACGGGGCCACGAACAGCCCCGCATAAAAATGCCAACGCCAGGCCAGGTTATAGAAAGAGACGCGTGTTCCTCTCATGGGAACCTCCTTTTTTGACCAGCTGAAAGGCGCAACCGAAGCTGCGCCCGTTGTTGTCAGAAGCTGAAGTCGACCTTGGTCCAGAAGGTCCTGCCTGGCTCGTTGACCGGCTGTGGATCTGTAGCCGGGTAGCCGAACCCGGCGTTCCCGGCCAGGTTCAAGTGCTCGGCGTAGGTTTTGTCGAACAGGTTGTCGACCCCTGCGCTGAGCTTGAGGTTGTTGTTCACCTTGTAGGCGCCGTTCAGGGAGAACACGCCGAAGCCGGCGCTCTTGTCGTAGTCCTTGCCGACGACGTTCCCTTGGTTTTCGGCAATGCGGTTCTGCGCCGCCACCAGCCGCCACAGTGCGCCGACGCTCCACACATCGCGGCTGTAGGTCAGGCCCAGGCGGCTTTCCAGGGGAGGCATTTGAGGTAGCGCCTTGCCGTCACTGCTGTTCTTGCCCCAAGCGTAGGCAAGCGTGGCGTCGGCCTTCCAGTTGTCAGTCAGCTGGTAGGCGGCGCCCAGTTCGCCACCCATGATGCGGGCGTCGATGTTCTGCGCCTGCGAGGTGCTCATGCCCATCATGCCGGTGCGGTAGTCGAACAGGATGTAGTCGCGAATCTGCCCGACATAGCCCGAAGCCCAGGCCTCCAGGCGCTCGGTGCGGTACTGGATGCCGAAGTCGAGCTGGGTGGTTTTCTCTGGCTTGATGCCGTCGAAGGCGTTGGCTGCCCCGGCGGGTGCCAGCTTGGGTGAGAACAGCTCCCAGTAGTCGGGGAAGCGCTGGGCGTGGCCGAGGCCGATGTAGGTGGTGGCTGGAATGGCTGCAAGGTCGTGCTCGTAGCGGATGAAACCGCTCGGCAGGGTGTCGGCACGGGTGTCGCCTTCGGTGGCGCTGGTTTTGCGGAAGTCACGCGCCGAGGCGCGGTCCAGACGGGCGCCGGTAATCAAGCGGTCCTCGCCGCTGACGTACCAGGTCAGTTCGCTGAAGGCGCCGTAGTTGTGGAAGTCGGCGTCCTTGGTCCAGGCTTGGCCCTTGTGTGCGTCCACACCCATACCGCCGCGCTTGCGATGTTCGTTGGTTTGCGCGTCGATGCCGCTGATCAGCTGCACGTCGGCCCAGCGCCAGGTGGCCTTGATGCGTGCACCCATGGTGCGGCGGTCGACGTTGCTGACCATCGGCATGCCCATCATGCCGCTACCCGACGGCGTGCGCAGGCTGTAGTTGTCCATCACATGGTCGGCGTAGTTGTAGTAGACCTGCGCCTCGACTTTGTCGAGCACCTCGCCGAGGTTGGACTTTTCAAAGCGCAGGCCCAGGCTTTCGCGCTTGAACTGCGAGCCGTCCATGCCGCGCCCGGCGTAGCGGGCTTCGCCATCACCCTTGCCGGCCGTCAGTTCCAGCAAGGTGTCCTGGTCGGGTGTCCAGCCGAGGGCGACATCGCCGTTCCACTTGTCCCAGCGCGACGGCACGGTGTCGTTGTTGCCGTCGTGGTAGTCGTCCGAACGTGACTGGTTGCCGACGAAGCGGGCATAGGCCTGACTGTTGCCAGCCGCGGCATCCAGCACCTTGTCGAAGCGGCCGTTGGAGCCGGCCAGCAGGCTTGCGTTGACGCGGCTGCCGAGGGTGCCGAACTTCTCTGGTTCGCGCTCGAAGAGGATGGTGCCTGCCGAGCCGCCGGGCCCCCAGATGACGCTCTGCGGGCCTTTGATCACGGTCAGGCGGTCGTAGGTTTCTGGCGAAATATAGGACGTGGGCGCGTCCATGCGATTGGGGCAGGCTCCAAGCATCAAGCCACCGTTGGTGAGGATGTTCAGGCGCGAGCCGAACATGCCGCGCAGTACCGGGTCGCCGTTGGTACCGCCAGCACGGATTGCCGAGAAGCCGGGGATGGTCTTCAGGTAGTCGGCGCCGTCGCTGGCCGGCACTGGCTGGCGCGGGTCTTTCGGGTTGGTGACCACGGTCAGCGGTGAACTCGGGGCCACGGCGGTGATCACCGTCGGGCTCAGCTCGGGTGCGTCGTGCACATGGCCTTCATGGCCAGGGTCGGCGGCCAGGGCCATGGGTGCGAGCAGCGAACCGCACAGGGCGGCGATGGTCCCACGCAGGGACAAGGCAAAAACAGGGGTGCAGCCGGACATAATGATTCCAGTCGATCAGTCATGAGTTAGCGCGAAGCCTCCTGGCTTCGTGCGCAAAATGTGGTTTCAGACGTTGATCGAAGAAGGCGGGGCGCGGCTGCGCGCACCAGGGAATACAGCCTGCCGGGCATGGCCCTGGTGCGTTGGCGCAAGCAGGTGGGTGGTGGGGACGATGCTGCCGGCGCTGAGCGGGCTGAGGGCCTGGGGCAGGGCCGGGCAGTTGAACAACAGGCTGCAGTAACCGCACTTTTCCCACATCACATGCAACTGGCCATCGCCGCCGTGGCCGTGATGGGCGTCGCCGCCATGCTGATGGGCAGCCGCCATCGGCATGTCCATCGGCATGTTCATGCCCGCGTGGTGGTCCATCGGCATCGACTGGGAAATCAGCGGGCCGATGAAGATCATCCACATGGCGAACAGGCTCAGCCATCCGCCACCGGCGCGCCTGAGGTCAGGGCGGATGGTACGGCCGATGCTGTGGCGCGGCAGGCTCATGGCGCGTGCCTGTCAGCAGGTATCAGTGCGCGTGTTCGTGGGCTTGCGGCTGGTCCGCTGGCGCCTGCTTCTGCACGGCCACTTCAACGGTGATGTCGCCGGCCTTTTCGAAGTGCAGGGTCAACGGGAAGCGTTTGCCGTCGCTGAGCAGGCTTCGGTCCTTGGGCTGCATCAGCATCACGTGGTAGGCACCAGGGGCAAAGGTCAGGTCCTTGCCGGCAGGCACTACCACACTGGGCACCTGTTGCATCTTCATGGCGCCAGTGGCGCTCATGGCATGCTCGTGCAGTTGCGCGTCATCGCTGATGGGGCTGTCGACGCTGAGCAGGCGGTCATCGGCCTGGCCTTTGTTGTGCACCACGAAATACGCGGCGACGTTAGGCGCGTTGGGTGGCAACTGCAGCGACCACGGGTGAGCAATGTGCAGGTCACCCACGCTGTATTCGTGGGCATTGGCAAAGGCGCCAGGCAGCAGCAGGGCGGCCATGACGAGGGCGTGCTTGAGCATGGTGAATCTCCGTTTCCGTTCTGGTTCAGGCAGACAGCGTGATGAACTCAGGCTAGCGGAGAGGCACGAGGATTCAGCCCAGGCCAGAGCTGGCGGGGCGTGGGTGTGTACTTGGCAGGTGGCGGCAGCAGCCCGCTGAGCAGTGTCGGCGGGTTGTGCAACTGTGGCGGGTAGCCGGGCAGGGCCAGCAACGGCACGGCACCAGAACAGCACCAGCAGTTCATCATGCCGGCGCTGTCGTCACTTTGCGGGCCGAGGTCGATCTTGGCCAGGGCCTGAACGTCGACGTTGGCCTTGTTGGCCATGCTGGAACAGAAAGCCCCCCACAGCAGCTGCTCGGCCGGGCCCTTGGGCGCAGCAGAAGACAGCGGCATGGCCAGCAGGTTGAACAGCACTGCAAGGCAGGCTATCCAGGCAATGTGCCGACGTGGGGGCATGGAGAGATCCGGTCAGGAATCGTGGTGGCTATTGTAAGGCCGAGTATAGGTAAAAATGGCGGGGTGCGGTGAAGTGACGCAGGTGGTCTGGAAATGGGGGCTGCTTTGCGCCCCCGACACTCTCAAACCTTGTTGCGGCCCATCAACCCGCGCACGGTCTCTTGCAGGTCAGCCGGCAACACCACCACCTTGGCATTGCTGCTGCCCGCCAGGTTCTCCATCGCGCCCACATAGCGTTCGCCCAATAGGTACATCGCCGGTACGGTCTCGTTGCCCACCGCTTCCTTCACCAGCGAAATCGAGCGCGCCGAGGCCTCGGCCAGGCTGATCTGCGCCTCGGCATCCAGCCTGGCCGCCTGCAGGCGCGCCTCTGCTTCGAGGATCGCAGCCTGTTTGGCCCCTTCGGCGCGGGTGACGTCGGCCTTGCGCTCACGCTCGGCTGCGGCCTGGCGTTCCATGGCCAACTGCATGTTTTCCGAAGGTTTGATGTCTTGAATTTCCACCGAGCGCACGGTCACGCCCCAGTCTTCGGTCTGCTCGGACATTGCATCGCGCAGACGGGCCTTGATCTGCTCGCGGCTGGACAGCGCCTCGTCGAGGTCCATTGCACCGACGATGGCGCGCAGCGAGGTCATGGTCAGGCTGGTGACGGCGAACGAGAAGTCCTGCACGCCATACGAGGCTTTCTGCGGGTCGACTACCTTGGCGAAACACAGGGCGTTGGCGACGATTACCGCGTTGTCCTTGGTGATGATTTCCTGCTGCTGCACATCGAGGATGATGTCCTTGGTCGGCAGGCGGTAGGCGACCACGTCCATGTAGGGGATGACAATGTTCAGGCCCGGCTTGAGGGTGCTGTGGTAGCGGCCCAGGCGCTCGACGATCCACTCCTCGCCCTGGGGCACGATGCGTACCCCCTTGAACACGGTGATCAGGACGAACAGGGCAATGGCGCCGACGACGATGAGGCTGGTCATGCTGCAAAATTCCTTTTAATGCGGATTCAGGCCCGGATAACGCGGGCGGTGTTCCCCTCGATGGCGGTCAGGCGTACCCGCTCGCCGGCGGCGATCTGGCTATCGGCGATGCAGGTCCATTCTTCGTTGCCGAGGATCGGCTTCTGGAAGCGTACGCGGCCTTTCTGGAACTCCGACACGGGAGCGGTCAGCAGGCCCACTTCGCCGATCACGCTGTCGGCGGTCCAGCGCACATCCGGCTGCTTGCGCCGGAACACTTTGAACCACAGCACAGTGGTGGCCGACGACAGCAGTACCCACAGCAGGACCTGCATGTCCAGTTGCAGGCTGGGTGCGGCGAGGGAGATAAGCGAGACCAGCACGGCGCCGATGCCGAACCAGAGTATGAAGAACGTTGGGAGGACCAGTTCAAGCAGGATCAGCGCGATGCCGAAGACCAGCCAGATCCACCATTGCATTTCCATATGGGTGAAACCTTCCGGGGGAGGGGCGTCGAGTTTAAGGCAGCAGAGCGGCAACGGGCCACTGGGTTAGTTGGAAGAAAAGTCTGAAACCGTTGTAGGAGTGCCTGTGTGTCGCGAAAGGGCAGCGCCTAGAGGGCGAGCGCTGTTGCCAGGTCCGCCAGTGAGTCGAATGCCCGGTCCACCTCCGGCAGTGCCGGACGTTTCAGGACAAGCACCGGCACGCCAAGCTCCCGTGCTACCTCCAGCTTCGGCTCGGTCGCCACACTGCCGCTGTTCTTGCTGATCAGCACATCGATGTGGCGGCGCTGGAACAACGCCCGCTCATCTTCGATATGGAACGGCCCACGTGCGCCAATCACTTCACAGCGCTCGTTGCCAGGGCACGCCTCCAGCGCACGCAAGGTCCAGAACTGCTCTGGCGGAATCTCGTCCAGGTGCTGCAGCGGCTCGCGTCCTAGCGTGAACAGTGGCCTGCGGAACGGCTTCAGTGCTTCGATCAACCCTGCCCAATCCTCGACTTCTCGCCAGTCGTCCCCTGCTTGCGCCTGCCAGGCGGGACGACGCAAGGCCCAGCACGGGATGCCGACGTTGCGTGCGGCGCTGGCGGCATTGCGGCTGATTTGCGCGGCATAGGGATGGGTGGCGTCGATCAGCAGGGTGATGCCCGCTTCGCGCAGGTAACGGGTCAAGCCCTCGACACCGCCATAGCCCCCGACCCGCACCTGGCATTGCAAGCCCTGCGGCACGCGGCCGATACCGGCCAGGCTGTAGACATGTCGAGGCCCGAGTTGGCGGGCCATCGCCAGGGCTTCAGTGACCCCCCCTAGCAACAGGATGCGCGCAGTCATTGCACACCCGCCTGGCCGACGATGCCGCCTTGGCGGTCGATGGCGAACACCTCCACGTGCACCTGCGCCGGCACGACGCTACGGGCGAAGGCCAGGGCATGGGCACACACCGCGTCACCCAGGGCAATGCCGGCCGCATGAGCCAGGGCGAGCGCTTGCTGGCTGGTGTTGGCGCCGCTGATGGCAGCCTGCAACGCCTCGTCAGCGCCAATGTCTGCGGCCCAACCTGCCAGTTGCGGCAAGTCGATGCTGGAGTGACGACTGTGCAGGTCCATGTGCCCGGCGGCCAGTTTGCTGATCTTGCCGAAGCCGCCGCACAGGGTCAGGCGCGGCACCGGTACCTTGCGCAGGTGCTTGAGCACCGCGCCGACGAAATCGCCCATTTCGATCAGGGCGATTTCCGGCAGGCCGTAGACGCGGCGCATGGTGTCTTCGCTGGCATTGCCGGTGCACGCGGCTATGTGCGTGTAGCCGTTGGTGTGGGCCACGTCGATGCCTTGGTGGATCGAGGCAATGTAGGCCGCGCAAGAGAACGGCCGGACGATGCCGCTGGTGCCGAGGATCGACAGCCCGCCGAGGATGCCCAGACGCGGGTTCATGGTTTTCAGGGCCAGTTGCTCACCACCTTGCACATTGACCGTGACCTCGAAGCCGCCAAGGTAGCCGCACGCGTCGGCCAGGCGTTGCAGGTGTTCACTGATCATGCGCCGAGGCACCGGGTTGATGGCCGGTTCACCCACCGCCAGCACCAGCCCCGGGCGTGTCACCGTGCCCACGCCGCTGCCAGCGACAAAACCAATGCCAGGTTCCGCCAGCAGGCGCACCTGGCTATAGAGCAGGGCACCGTGGGTCACGTCCGGGTCGTCACCCGCATCCTTGAGGGTGCCGGCTTCGGCGCACTCGCCGATCAGGCGGCAGAATTCCAGGCGCATCTGCACGACCTTGCCTTTGGGCAGGGTGATGTCCACCGCATCGTCACGCTGCCCGGTGAGCAGCAGCTTGGCCGCTGCCAGGCTGGTGGCGGTGGCGCAGCTGCCGGTGGTAAGGCCGCTGCGCAGTGGCGCGGGCTGTTCGCGGGTTTCTTCACGCATCGGCGGGTTTCAGTACTTCGAGAAGGGTGATCGGCAGAGCCTGGCGCCAAGTGTCGAACGCACCCAAGGGCTGGGCATGAGCGACATGGATGCGGGTCAGCTCACCACCGTGCTGTTCGCGAAAGTGCGCCAGGGCCAGTTCGCTTTGCAGGGTGACGGCGTTGGCCACCAGGCGGCCGCCGGGGCGCAGGCTTGCCCAGCACAGGTCCAGTACACCTGCGCGGGTAACGCCGCCTCCGATGAAGATTGCATCCGGTTGTTCCAGGCCTTGCAGCGCCGCTGGCGCCTTGCCGCGAATCAGTTGCAGGCCGGGTACACCCAGTGCATCGCGGTTATGCTCGATCAAACCCTGGCGGCCTTCGTCGGCCTCGATGGCCAGCGCGCGGCATGCCGGGTGGGCGCGCATCCATTCGATGCCGATCGAGCCGCAGCCCGCACCGACATCCCACAAAAGTTCGCCGGGTTGCGGTGCCAGGCGCGCCAGGGTGATGGCGCGGACATCGCGCTTGGTCAACTGGCCATCGTGCCGGAATGCGTCGTCTGGCAACCCGGCCAGCCGGTGCAGGCGGGGCGCATCGGGCGTAGCCAGGCATTCGATGGCGACCAGGTTGAGCGCCGCGATATCGGTGTGCGGCCAGTCCTGGGCGGTGCCGGCCAGTGCACGTTCGTCCACGCCCCCCAAGTGCTCGAACACCTGCAGGCGGCTTGGGCCGAAGCCTTGCTCGCGCAGCTGCGCGGCAATTGCCGCCGGGCTGTCGCCATCGTTGCTCAGCACCAGCAGGCGCATGCCGCTGTACAAGTGGGCATTGAGCGCCGCCAGGGGGCGAGCCACCAGCGACACCACCTGCAGGTCCTGCAGCGGCCAGCCCAGGCGGGCAGCGGCCAGGGCGCAGGAAGAGGGCAGCGACAACACGCGCATTTCTGCAGCAGGCACCTGGCGCGCCAGGCTGGCGCCGACGCCGTAGAACATAGGGTCACCGCTGGCCAGCACGCACACCGGCTCGCCGCGAAGGGCCAGCACCGGGGCCAGCGAGAACGGGCTGGGCCAGGACAGCTGTTCAGCGGTCACGCAACGTGGCAGCAAGGCCAGCTGGCGCGGGCTGCCGAAGACCCGGCCAGCGCCCAGCAGGGCGCGCCGGGCCTGTTTGCCCAGGCCGCTGAAGCCGTCTTCGCCGATGCCTACTACTGTCAGCCAGGGTGTCATGTATTTCAATCCGCCATTTTTTGGGCCGCTTCGCGCCCCTTCGCGGGCAAGCCCGCTCCTACAGATACAGGGCAGCCTGTGCAGCCTGCAGTGATCCTGTGGAAGCGGGCGAGCCCGCGAAGAAGGCGACGCGGTCCTGAATTTCTACTTAATCGCCGAGGATGCTCGACCACCGGCTTTTCATGCCGCCGGACAAAGCAGGCATAATACCGCGCCTTCTACACTCAAGCGCATTTTCACAGACTGCCGGATGCCCCTTTGACGCAGGCCCATGCCCCCCACGTATCGCCCCGCCCCTCGGCCTGCCCGGGGTTGTGGCGCATTGTCAGTGCCCGTGATGGCGGTATCTGCCGCATCAAGCTGCCGGGTGGCCTGCTGCTGGCCGAGCAGGCTGAAGCCGTGGCGGCGGCGGCGGAGCGTTTTGCTGGCGGCGTGATCGAGGCCACCAACCGTGGCAACCTGCAGATTCGCGGCATAGGCAGCGAGCATCGCGCTTTGGTCGAGGCACTGCTCGCAGCCGGCCTGGGACCACGCGATGCCGCGGGTGACGATGTGCGCAACGTGATGCTCAGCCCGCTGGCCGGGCATGACCCGCTCATGCTGCTGGACGCCCGGCCGCTGGCCGGGCAGATCCTCGACCTGTTGGAAGGCACCCCGCGCTTTCACCAGCTGTCGGCCAAGTTCGCTGTGCAGCTGGATGCCGGCGAGCGCCTGGCGATGCTCGAACACCCCCATGACCTGTGGCTGTCGCCCCTGCACCTGGATCAGCAGACCTGGCTGGCGTTTGGCCTGGCAGGTTGCCCGGCAGAGGGCCAGGCGCTCGGTGCGGTGCCGCTGGCGCAGGGCCTGATGCTGGTGCGCGCCGTGCTGGAGCGCTTCCTCGATCTGGCATCCCCGACGCAGACGCG
Organism: Pseudomonas sp. BO3-4; assembly: GCF_034044115.1. Taxonomy (NCBI): domain Bacteria; kingdom Pseudomonadati; phylum Pseudomonadota; class Gammaproteobacteria; order Pseudomonadales; family Pseudomonadaceae; genus Pseudomonas; species Pseudomonas sp. BO3-4. Next base: position 5,620,892 of record NZ_CP139018.1, on the reverse strand, counting down.
CATGCGCCAGCTGCTTGAGGTGTACCCGCCAGCTGATTTTGTCGCTGGGCTCGGCCTGGACATCCGCCGCGATGCCGCCGTGCTCACGTGGCGGCGTGAACAGCACCGCGCCTCGTGGTTGGGCAGGTTGCCCCAGGCGCAGGGTGTTGCCCTTGGCGTTGCCCCGCCGCAAGGCCGCCTGACCCCCACGATGCTGCGTGGCGCCGCACGTATTGCCCGTGAAAAGGGCGATGCCAGCATGCGCCTTAGCCCCTGGCAAAGCCTGGTGCTGACCAACCTGCAAGCGCAGCACATCGATCAGGCCCTGGCCGAACTGTCTGCGCTGGGGTTGCTGTGCCACGACCGCGAACCCCTGGCGCGTATCAGCGCCTGCACCGGTGCCAGCGGCTGCGCCAAGGCCCTTGCCGAGACCAAGGCTGACGCCGTTGTCCTGGCCGCGCTGCTGGGCCCTGGCGTGCCGGCCAGCGTGCACCTGTCTGGCTGCCCCCGTTCCTGTGCTGTGGCCCATGTTGCCCCGGCCACCTTGCTGGCCCGTTCGCCGGGCCGTTACGACTTGTACCTGCGTGATGCGCGCCAGCCGGGTTTCGGTGCCCTGCGCGCCACCGACCTTACCTTGAATGAAGCAGGCGCCATGCTCGACCTGCCGACGGAGCACCTTGATGATTGACTACATCCGCGATGGTCAGGAGATCTATCGCAACTCCTTCCGGATCATCCGTGAGGAAGCCCGACTCGAGCGGATCCCCGCAGACCTTGAAAAGCTCGCCGTGCGCGTGATCCACGCCTGTGGCATGGTCGACGCCATCGATGGCCTGCAGTTCTCCGACGGTGCCGGCCGGGCCGGGCGTGAGGCGCTGCTCAACGGCGCGCCGATCCTCTGCGATGCGCACATGGTGGCCGAAGGGATCACCCGGGCGCGCTTGCCAGCTGACAACAAAGTCATCTGCACCCTGCGTGACCCCAGCGTGCCGGGCCTGGCCAAAGACGCCGGCAACACACGCTCCGCCGTAGCCCTGGAGCTGTGGCGCCCTTACCTGGAGGGCAGCGTGGTGGTCATCGGCAATGCCCCTACCGCGTTGTTCTACCTGTTGGAGATGCTCGATGCCGGTGCGCCCAAGCCGGCGCTGATCCTCGGGTTCCCGGTCGGTTTCGTCGGTGCTGCCGAGTCCAAGGCCATGCTCGCCGCCGACAGCCGTGGCGTGCCGTTCGTGATCATGCAAGGCCGCCTGGGCGGCAGCGCGATGGCCGCCGCGGCGGTCAACGCCCTGGCCACGGAGGTGGAATGATGGCCCCGCGCGGACGACTGCTTGGCCTGGGCGTGGGCCCTGGCGATCCTGAACTGATTACCCTCAAAGCCCTGCGCCTGTTGCGTGAGGCGCCGGTGGTCGGCTACTTCGTGGCCAAGGGCAAGCGTGGCAATGCCTTCGGCATTATCGAGGCGCACCTGCAGCCCGAGCAGACCCTGCTGCCGCTGGTCTACCCGGTCACCACCGAAGTGCTGCCGGCGCCGCTGTCCTATGAGCAAGTGATCAGCGACTTCTACGACGAAGCCAGCGTACAGGTGGCCGAGCACCTGGATGCCGGCCGCGACGTGGCGGTGATTTGCGAAGGCGACCCGTTCTTCTATGGCTCCTACATGTACTTGCATGACCGCCTGGCGCAGCGCTACGAGGCAGAAGTGATTCCCGGTGTCTGCTCCATGCTCGGTGGCGCTTCGGTGCTGGGGGCGCCGCTGGTGTACCGCAACCAGAGCCTGTCGGTGTTGTCCGGCGTGTTGCCCGCTGAAGAGCTCAAGCGCCGTCTGGCCGACGCCGATGCAGCGGTGATCATGAAACTTGGGCGCAACTTCCCCAAGGTGCGCGAAGTGCTGGCCGACCTGGGCCTGGATGGGCGTGCGCTGTATGTGGAACGGGCGACCATGGCCAACCAGAAGATCGTGCCGCTGGACCAGGTCGACCCGCAGTCGTCGCCGTACTTCTCGCTGATCATCGTGCCGGGGGAAAAATGGCAGGGCTGAACATGCACAGGGCACCGGCCATCGTCATTCTCGGCCCGGGCAGCCTGGCGACGGCGCAGCGTATCCAGGCCTGTTATCCGCAGGCCACGATCCATGGCCTCGAGGGGCGTGTCGAGGGTGCGGACCAGTCGTACGTGTCGTTCGGCGATACCCTGCGCGGGTTGTACCAGCAAGACACGCCGATCATTGCGTTGTGCGCCGCGGGTATCGTTATCCGTAGCCTGGCCGCTCTGCTCTGCGAGAAGGGCAGCGAGCCGCCGGTACTGGCCGTGGCCGAGGATGGTAGCGCGGTAGTGCCGTTGCTCGGAGGCCTCGGTGGGGTGAACGTGATGGCGCGGGAAATCGCTGATGCGCTGGGCGTTTCCGCGGCCATCACCACCAGTGGCGAGCTGCGCTTCGGTACTTGCCTGCTGAACCCGCCGCAGGGCTATGCATTGGCCGATATCGAGCAAGGCAAGCGCTTTGTATCCGACCTGCTGGCAGGTGAGTCCGTGCGTATCGAAGGTAGCGCACCGTGGCTGCAGCTGGCGCAGTTGCCCGCCAGCGAGACGGCGCAGCGCACCATCCATGTGGGGCATCAGGCGCGTCCAGCCAACCGCGACGAGCTGCTGATCCACCCGCGCCAGGTGGTCGTGGGCGTTGCAGGTGGCAATCTGCACAGTATTCGCGCAGCACTGCAGCAGGCCGGCATCGCCGAGCCCTCGGTAGCCTGCGTGCTGGCCGACGAGGCAACCATGGCCGACAGCGCCCTGCACGAAGCTGCGCAGGCCCTGGGGGTCCCCTTGCGCTTTGCCACCGGCCCTGGCGATGTGGCCAGCATGGTCGCTGCGGCGGTGCCCGATGCCGAGTTGATAGCGCTTGAAGAAGTCGTGGTCGCGGTGGCGCCTGCCCCGGTCGACGTAGTGCAGGTCGGCCGCCGTCGCGGTCGCCTGGCGGTCATCGGCCTTGGCCCAGGTGCGGCGGAACTGATGGTGCCGGCGGTCAAGGCCGAACTTGCGCAGGCCGAAGATGTGCTCGGTTACGAAACCTACGTGCGCATGGCTGGCCCGTTCCGCGACGACCAGGTGCTGCACTGCACCGACAACCGCGAAGAGATGCAGCGCGCCCGACATGCCTTCGAACTGGCGGCCCAAGGCCGTTCGGTGGTGGTGGTGTCGTCAGGTGACCCGGGCGTTTTCGCCATGGCCGCTGCGGTGCTCGAAGCATTGCACGAATCCAGTGACCCTGCCTGGCATCGCGTTGACCTGCAGATCTTGCCGGGGGTTTCAGCCTCGCTGGCAACCGCCGCCCAGGCAGGTGCACCGCTGGGGCATGACTTCTGCGTGATGTCGCTGTCGGACAACCTCAAGCCCTGGTCGATCATTGAAAAGCGCCTGGACCTGGCTGCCCAGGCCGACCTGGTGCTGGCCTTCTACAACCCGATCTCCAAGGCCAGGCCGCACCAGCTCGGTGTCGCCCTGGAGGTTGTGCGCCGCCACCGTGACGGGAACACGCCTGTAGTCCTTGGCCGTGACATCGGTAGGCCGGGGCAGACACTGAAGGTAGTCACCCTGGCCGAACTGCTGCCAGAAATGGTCGACATGCGCACCATGGTGTTGGTTGGGTCTTCCACTACCTGCACTTTCGACCGCGCAGCGGGTGGGGTTTGGGTCTATACCCCGCGCTGGTATGGCGCAAAGCCGTAAGCGGCGGCAGCGCGGGCAGATGAGGAACTGCTTCGTGGCAGATTGAGGTAAAGGTCACAGGTAGGTTTGCGGCTGGAGCTATTTGGCTCCAACCGTACCCTTCCTGGAGACCTTTCCCATGACGACCGATAAAGAGAAGCTGCAGCTTCAGGTTCTGCCGGACAAGAATCTGTTCGTGTTCCCCGACCTGATGGGTGAGCAAAACCGCGATGCTGCAAAGGCTTGTCATGCCCTGGCCACGCAAGGTGCCAACAAGCAGCATGACCCTATCCGTGAAACGCAACTCTGGTTCAAACACTACATCTACCTGATGTCCAAGATGGGCTGGGCGCCGACCAATGTCGATGTACAGCAGGTCACTGAACGCAATATGCGCCTTGAGGTCAGCAACTTGCTGGGCAAGGGCCTGCAGGCGGCATATGGCGTTTTCACTGGCGATGTGGCAACCGCCCTGGACAATCTCGGCAAAACGGTTGTTTCAGCCTTGGCCGCCAGCACCAAAAACGTCGAGTTGCTCGACCGCAAGTCGGTCGAAGATGACCGAACCGGGCTGAGCCTTGCCAAGTGCGAGCAAACGGACGGCGGCCAAGTGGCGATGCTGGTCAGTGCGATCCAGACCGACGCCAAGCCTGACAAGGCTGCCAACTATCTGCTGGTCAAGTGGGAAAGCAACGGTACTTCCAACTTTGCTTGTGGTGCGGTGTTGAATTTCGATAAGCGCCAATACGACAAAGTTCGCGCCATTGTAGAAACCAAACTTGACGACAATGCCCTGCAGGTCCTGCTGGCACTGGAACTCTGACGATGAAGTTGGCCTGTCGACACGGCGTCGACGGGCCTGGAGGGCATACTGATGCACGCCAATTACACGTTGTGGTTGAACGGCAATAGCCTGGTATTGATCGACAACAATGTCAGTGCTTCACGAGCAGAAGCACTGTTGGATGTTCAGCTGGCAGCCTACCTGACCGCTAGCAAGGGTCACGCCCTTCAGGACGCTGAGTGGCACAAGGAGTATCTGCGAATTCAGGGTAACTTCGGCTGCACTGTCGCGACCTTGCATTCCGGCGCCGTGCCTGCTGCACCCGCAGTGGCCTGTGAACCGTGGAGCATGTTGCGGGCCAAGCTCTTGGCAGGTGTGCCCAGCGCCCTGCAGGGGCCGGTAGCCACATGCCTCGACGCCTATTCCGCCCAACCCGACGGTGCCATAGAACAGTTGTTATGGGCCGAATGTGTTCGGCCCCCGGACGATAAAGGCATGAGCCATGTACGTATGGAGTTGCGCCTGATACTGGCCGATTCAGGGGTCATCAGTACCGAATTGGGCTTCAGCACAGCAGAACATCTGGCGATGGATTGGCTGTGGCAGCCGCTGAATCTTTCAAGTGCCCAGGCCGCTCAGCAGTTCGATGCCAATTATTTCACCCATGAAAAAGTGATCAGTTCGATAAGTCCGGGCTTGCATGACGCTATCAAGGTCAAGCAATTGCAGTACCGCAGCCAGGTCAAACTTGCGACAACATCAGGAGTCGAAAATGAGTGAGATCAATCAAGGTGCCGCCAGTGGCAAACTCGTCCACAGCAGCCTGCTGTCATTCTTGCCAGGTGTTAGCCGCGAAGCCCGTGACGACATCCTGTTGGCCAATGCGTTTGCCCAGCAAGTAGCCTGGGGGGACTTCAACGAAGGCCTGGAGCCGGACTGGTTCAGGAACTACTGGCGTAACCTTGCGTTTCTGGGCTTTGATGGCAAGCTCGCGCCCACGGCGACTCGACCGGGGCCGGACAGGGCCAGCCTTGCCGATCAGGCGCTTGCCCAGATTCGCCAGAAAGGCTCCGCCGGCCATTATCAATCTGCGCAGTCGTCGCTTCAGGCGCTGCGCAATGACAGCCAGGCACTGACCGCGTTTGAATCCAGGGCAGTCTCCAAAGCGGTCGGGCGCTTTCAGTTGCTGCCTTGCTCACAGCAGTCGAGCGGCTTCATCGACATGGTGTTGGTTCACATGGAAATGTCGATGAAAAAGACCTCCAAGGGCTTCTTGTTCATGCAGTTGAACAGTGAAGTAAAACTCCTGGACATGCGAGTCGAAGTGATCCACTTCAACTTGCAGGGGTTCCGCGAAGACTACCGCAAGCGGGCCCAGGCCAGTGTCGACAAGCAAAATGGCAAGGCTATCCTTGAGCTGCAGTTGTAGGCTCTGCACCCTAGGGCAGCAGGTAGCCGCGAATCCCGGTAAAGATGATCTGTGCTGCCAGGGCGCAGACGAATAGCCCCATCAGGCGGCTGACGATTTGCAAACCCTGGTCACCGAGCAGGCGCTCGATACGGTGCGATAGATACAGCACCAGGCCTACGGTAAAGCTGGCCAAGGCAATGCTGACGATGGCCAGCAGTTTTTCATCCCAGTGCGGCTGGCTCACCCCCATCACCAACAGGGCACCGATGGTACCGGGGCCAACGGTCAGCGGAATGGTCAGCGGTACGATGGTCACATCCTGCTGCACGTTGTCGGCCTGTACCGCCGGCTTGCCCTGGGCCATGCCCAGGGCCGAAATGAACAGCACGCTGCCGGCACCGATGCGAAAGGCATCGGCGGTGATGCCGAAAATTCCGAAGATCGCCCGCCCGAACAGGTACAGCATCACGCTGGCGACCAAGGCTGCGAACGCGACCTTCCAGGCCAGTTGCTTGCGCTCCTTGCTGGAGTGGCCGCGGGTCAGGCTGATGAAACACGACAGCACGAAGAACGGGCTGTAGAGCACGAGCATTTTCAGGTAGACGCTGAACAACTCATGGAGCATGAGCAGTGTTCCTTGGGTTTATGCCGGCGCGGCCTTGTGTCGCGAGGCCGCTCCTGCAAGAGCATTGGATATCGGTCAGGACGTATGTGCCGGGTCCACCTTGGCTTCCCGGTGATTTGCCCAGTATTGAATCAGCTCGCGCAACTGCGACAACTCCACCGGCTTGGCCATGTGTCCGTCCATGCCTGCCAGCCGCGCGCGCTCCTTGTGTTCGGCCAGTATGTGCGCTGTCAGTGCCACCACCGGCGTGCGCTGGCGCTGGTTGTCAGCTTCCCAGGCCCGCAACTGCTGGGTGGCCGAGAAACCGTCCAGTATCGGCATCTCGCAGTCCATCAACACCAGGTCATAATGCTGCGCTTTCATCGCCTGCAAGGCCTCTTCGCCATTGCAGGCGGTATCGGGCTTGAGGTTGAGCTTGCCGAGCATGCTGCGGATCACCTTGGTCGAGATGCTGTTGTCTTCGGCGACCAGCACGCGGAAGTCACCTGGCAGGTCCAGCGCCTGCGGGATGCCAGGCAGGCTGGCAGGTATCGCCTGTTCGCGGCCGCGCTGTGCCAGCTCCTCGGCCAGGGTGGTCTTCAACGTATAACCGGCCACCGGCTTGGCCAGTATTCGCTTGACCCCGGCGTTGCGCGCGATGACTTTGCTCGGCGCATTGCTGATGCCGGTGAGCATCACCACTAGAATGTCGTGGTTCAGGCTCGGGTCTTCCTTGATCTTGGCGGCCAGCTGCATGCCGGTCATGCCGGGCATGTTCTGGTCCAGCAGCACCGCGTCGAAGTAGTCGCGCAGGTGCGCCTTGGTGCGCAAAAGGGCCAGAGCCTCCTTGCCCGACGGCACTGCGCTGACGTTCATGCCCCAGGCGCTGCACTGCTGTACAAGCACCTTGCGGCACGTGTCGTTGTCGTCTACTACCAGCACGCGGGCATCGCGCAGCGGGCTGTCGAGGTCCGCCGGTGGCTGTTCCAGGCGTGAAGGGTCCAGCGGCAAGGTCAGCCACAGGGTGTTGCCCATGCCGGTGTTGCTCTTGATGCCGAACTCGCCCTGCATCAGACCGATCAACTGTTTGGCGATGACCAGCCCCAGGTGGCCGCCCAGCTTGTTGCTGGAAAGGAAGTGGTGGCTGTGCAACTCGGCCTGCAGCAAGGCTTCACGGTCGGCAGCGGGCAACGGCTCGCCGCTGTCCTGCACGGCGATACGCAGGCGTGGCACCTCGCCGCGTTGATCCAGCGCCACCACCAGCAGGATCTCGCCCTGGTCGGTGTTTTTCAGGGCGTTTTCCAGCAGGCTCGACAAGGCCTGGCGCAGGCGCGTCGGGTCTCCGCTGATAACTCGCGGTACTTGTGGCTGGGTGAAGCTGATCAGCTCGATGTTCTGTTGCTCGGCCTTGGCGCGGAAGATGTTCAGGCAATCCTCGATCAGCGCGTTAAGGTCGAACTGCACATCATCCAGCTCGATTTGCCGGGATTCCAGCTTGGAAATGTCCAGAATTTCGTTGATCAGCGTCAGCAGCTCGTTGCCCGCGCTGTGGATGGTCTGCACATAGTCACGTTGCTTCACCGACAGCGGTGTGCCCAGCAGCAGTTCAGTCATGCCGAGCACGCCGTTCATCGGGGTGCGGATTTCGTGGCTGATCTTGGCCAGGAACTCGGCTTTGGCGTTGATTTCTGCATCGCTGGCGGCCAGTGCACGGCTGGCGCTGAAACGCTCCTCGCTTATGCGCCGCAGCCGTTCACTGACTGCCAGGTTGAGCAGCAGGCCACTGACCACGGTCAGGCCCAGCAGGATGCACAGCAGCCAGGGTGTCGAGGTGCGTGTCAGGCCCAGCAGGGCTGGCAGCAGGACCAGGCCTCCGAGGTTGAACACCACCATGGCCAGGCTGAACAGGCGTCCGGGTGCATAGCCCTTGTACCAGTGGTAGCTGCTGACCAGCAGCATGCTCACGCTGCCCAGCGCCATCAGGGCGTAGGTCATCAGGTTCAGTGGCAGGGTATCGACGAACAGCAGCACCAGGCCACTGAGCCCGACAATCAGCATCTCACCCTGCAGCAGGCGGTTAAGCCGTGGCGAATTGCACGGCGAAAAGAAATGTTGGGTGAAATACAACCCGGACAGGCCGGCCAGGACCAGCGTCAGATAGGCGGCAGGCGTTTGCGCACTGTGCCACACATGCCACCAAGGGCCGCTGAGGTTCAGCAGGATCAGGCCGCTGAGCAGCATCAGGCCGTGGTACAGCGCCAGGATCAGGGTGGTGCTGGAGCGGGTGTAGAGGAAGCGGATCAGGTTGTGCATGATCAGCATGATCAGGCCGCCGAACAGCATGCCGAACCACAGCGGCTGGCGTTGATCCGAGGCTGCCTCGGCCGCAGGTTCAAGGCTGATGGCCGGACGCAGCTGGTGCTCTGAGGCCAGGCGCAAGTAGATGTCCAGCGGTTGCCTGCTGTTGGGCAGGGGCAATACATGGTCGCTGCCACGCAGGGTCGGGCTGGCATTGCCGGCCTGGCGTCCGTGGTGCAGCTGACGCAGAAGTTGTTCACCTTCGAGGGCGTAGAGGTCCAGGCCAGAAAGGTCCGGGGCAAATACCCGCAGCAGCTGCTCCTGGTCACCTGGTGCCAGACGATAGTGCAGCCACAAGGCCTGTCCAGCCGGGGCAGCATCAAGGTCGGCGAGAGGCAGTGGGCTGAACTGGTTGCGATAGCGCTCGGAGCGCACATCGCTCAGTTGCAGGTTGGCCTGTTCGTCGAGCAGAACGGTCCAGCCTCCGTCATGTTCGGCCGCAGCCGGAAACATGCAGAGCAGGGTCAGCAAGCTGACGATCAGAGCTGAGGCAATCCGAAGCCGACGCACTACGAAATCCCTTCTTGGCCGATGTGCCGGGTACTCACTATGCGCGGCGCGCGAAGTCGAAGGCAAGGCCCATTCCGGGCCCTGTCGACGAGCCGGATGCCGCAGGCTGAAACCGCTGCGGCATACCGGTAGTACTTACTGCTGGTGCTCACCGCGCTCGCGGGCGATGGCCCGATAGCCGATGTCGGAACGGTAGAAGCTGCCGTTCCAGCTGACTTCCTTGGCCAGGCGATAAGCCTGCTGCTGCGCGTCGGCAACGGTGCTGCCCATGGCGGTGGCACACAGCACGCGCCCGCCGTTGGTGGTTACCTTGCCATCCTTGAGCGCAGTACCGGCATGGAATACCTTGCCTTCGATCTTGGCGGCAGCGTCCAGGCCGTTGATCACGTCGCCCTTGGCGTAGTCGCCCGGGTAACCGCCCGCTGCCAGGACCACGCCCAGGCTCGGGCGCGGGTCCCACTGTGCTTCGACCTTGTCCAGTGCCTTGGCGAACGCAGCTTCCACCAGCAGTACCAGGCTCGACTCCAGGCGCAGCATGACCGGCTGGGTTTCCGGGTCGCCGAAGCGGCAGTTGAACTCGATGACCTTGGGGTTGCCCGCCTTGTCGATCATCAGGCCGGCGTAGAGGAAGCCGGTGTAGACGTTGCCTTCCTCGGCCATGCCGCGCACGGTTGGCCAGATCACCTGGTCCATCACGCGCTGGTGCACGTCGGCGGTAACCACCGGGGCAGGGGAGTAGGCGCCCATGCCGCCCGTGTTCGGGCCGGTATCCTGGTCGCCGACGCGCTTGTGGTCCTGGCTGGTGGCCATGGGCAGCACATTGTGGCCGTCGACCATGACGATGAAGCTGGCTTCTTCGCCGTCGAGAAACTCTTCGATCACGACACGCGAACCGGCTTCACCGAAGGCGTTGCCAGCCAGCATGTCACGCACGGCGGCTTCGGCTTCTTCCAGCGTCATGGCGACGATCACGCCCTTGCCGGCCGCCAGGCCATCGGCCTTGATCACGATTGGCGCGCCTTTTTCCTGCAGATAGGCCAGCGCTGGCTCGATCTCGGTGAAATTCTGGTAGTCGGCGGTCGGGATCTTGTGACGTGCCAGGAAATCCTTGGTGAAGGCCTTGGAGCCTTCCAGCTGGGCCGCGCCCTTGGTTGGGCCGAAGCAGTCCAGGCCGCGGCTGCGGAACAGGTCGACCACGCCGATAACCAGCGGTGCTTCCGGGCCGACGATGGTCAGGTCGACGTTTTTCTCGGCGAAGTCGGCCAATTGCTCCAGGGCACACACGTCGATGGCGACGTTCTCGCACTTGGCTTCAATGGCGGTACCGGCGTTGCCCGGGGCAACGAAGACTTTCTCGACGCGTGGGTCTTGGGCGACTTTCCAGGCCAGGGCGTGCTCACGGCCGCCGCTGCCGATGATCAAAACTTTCATGTCAAAACCTCGATTCAAGTGATCCCGTGGCTTGCGCCGAACACTGTGGGAGCGGGCTTGCCCGCGAATGCGGCGGTGAATCCACCATCGTATTCGCGGGCAAGCCCGCTCCCACAGGATCTCGACTCGCCTCGGGATCCGCGTAATTAGTGGCGGAAGTGGCGCATGCCAGTGAAGACCATCGCGATGCCGGCCTCGTCGGCAGCAGCGATGACTTCAGCATCACGCATCGAACCACCCGGCTGGATCACGGCGCTGATACCCACTTTAGCTGCATTGTCGATACCGTCACGGAACGGGAAGAATGCATCCGACGCCATGACCGCGCCCTGCACCTGCAGGCCAGCGTGCTCGGCCTTGATTGCAGCGATGCGGGCGGAGTTGACGCGGCTCATCTGGCCGGCGCCGACGCCGATGGTCTGGCGCTGCTTGGCGTAGACAATGGCGTTGGACTTGACGAACTTGGCCACTTTCCAGGCGAATACCAGGTCGTGGATCTCTTGCTCGGTCGGGGCACGCTTGGTGACGATCTTCAGGTCATCGGCGGTGATCATGCCGATATCGCGGCTTTGCACCAGCAGGCCACCGTTGACGCGCTTGAAGTCCCAACCGGCAGCGCGCTCGGCTGGCCACTCGCCGCACTCCAGCAGACGTACGTTCTGTTTGGCAGCCACCACGTCGCGGGCGGCCTGGGAGATTTTCGGGGCGATGATCACTTCGACGAACTGGCGGTCGACAATGGCCTTGGCGGTTTCGCCGTCCAGTTCACGGTTGAATGCGATGATGCCGCCGAACGCCGATTCGGTGTCGGTCGCGTAAGCCAGGTCGTAGGCTTTGCGGATGCCGCCTTCGTCTTCCGGTACTACCGCCACGCCGCACGGGTTGGCGTGCTTGACGATGACGCAGGCCGGCTTGACGAAGCTCTTTACGCATTCCAGCGCGGCGTCAGTGTCGGCCACGTTGTTGAATGACAGTTCCTTGCCTTGCAGCTGGACAGCGGTGGAAATGCTGGCTTCGCCTTTCTTGGCTTCTACATAGAACGCCGCGCTCTGGTGCGGGTTCTCGCCATAACGCATTTCCTGTGCCTTGACGAACTGGCTGTTGAAGGTGTGCGGGAATTCGCTGCGCGCCTCGGTGCTCAGGGTGTCCTTGGCCTGGTCGATGGTGCCCATGTAGTTGGCGATCATGCCGTCGTAGGCGGCAGTGTGCTCGAACGCCTTGAGCATCAGATCGAAGCGCTGGGCATAGGTCAGGCCACCGGCCTTGAGGCCTTCGACGATGCCGGCGTAGTCGCTGGCGTTGACCACGATGGCCACGTCCTTGTGGTTCTTGGCTGCCGAACGGACCATGGTCGGGCCGCCGATGTCGATGTTCTCGATGGCGGTCGGCAGGTCACAGCCAGGCTTGGAAATGGTGGCTTCGAACGGGTACAGGTTGACCGCAACCAGGTCGATCGGCTTGATGCCGTGCTCGTTCATGATGGCGTCGTCGGTGCCACGACGGCCGAGGATACCGCCGTGGATCTTCGGGTGCAGGGTTTTGACCCGGCCATCCATCATTTCGGCGAAGCCGGTGTAGTCGGCCACTTCCACCGCGTTTACGCCGTTGTCCTTGAGCAGCTTGTAGGTGCCGCCGGTGGACAGGATCTCGACACCGAGCTGCTGCAGCTCACGGGCGAATTCGAGGATACCGGTCTTGTCGGAGACGCTGATCAGGGCGCGGCGGACTGGCAGGCGGGTAGTCTGGTCGGTCATTTCGGGTTCCAATAACGCGGTGGAGTCAGCAAAAAAGGCGCCTCTGTTCAGGGAGTCGCCTTTTCTGGATGGGATTCTGGCTTACAACAAGTCGTACTGCTTGAGCTTCTTGCGCAGGGTGCCTCGGTTCAGCCCGAGCATCTCGCTGGCCTTGGTCTGGTTGCCCTTCACGTAGTTCATCACGCTTTCGAGCAGGGGCGCCTCGACTTCGGAGAGCACCAGGTTGTACACGTCCGTCACGGTCGCGCCTTCCAGGTGGGCGAAGTAGTTGTGCAGCGCCTTCTCGACGCTGTCGCGAAGGGTCTGGCCCTCTTCGCTCGGCGTGTTGAGGTGCTGTTTCAGGTTGGCGTTGTCGCTCACGGGCGTTGTTCCACTCACAAAATTCTCGGTCATCATCGTCATGCGGCCACCCCTTGTCCGTCCTCTGTCTCAAGGCTCTGTCGACGTTCGCTGAAAAACGCGCGAACGTTGGCGCACTGCGCTTGTGTGTCTTCCAAAGCGTTGAACCGGGCGCGAAACTCCTTGCCGCCGGGTCGTGTTGCCAGGTACCAGCCAACGTGCTTGCGGGCGATACGTACGCCCATCACATCGCCATAGAAGGCATGCAGCGCGGCCAGATGCTCCAGCAGGATGCGTTCCACTTCGTCCAGTTGCGGCGCTGGCAGATGTTCGCCAGTGCGCAGGTAATGCTCGATCTCGCGAAAGATCCATGGCCGCCCTTGGGCAGCCCGGCCAATCAACAGGCCATCGACCCCGGTGGTTTCCAGCACCGCCCGGGCCTTTTCTGGCGAGGTGATATCGCCGTTGGCAAAAACCGGGATTGACACCGCCTGCTTGATGGCCGCGATGGTGTCGTATTCGGCTTCGCCGGTGTACAGGTCGGCACGTGTGCGGCCATGCACCGCCAGCGCCTGGATGCCAGCCTGTTCGGCGATCTTCGCCACGTTCAGGCCGTTCTTGTTCGCCCGGTCCCAGCCGGTGCGGATTTTCAGGGTCACCGGTACGTCCACAGCGCTGACTACGGCGTGGAGGATCTCGCTGACCAAGGCTTCATCTCTCAATAAAGCAGAGCCTGCGGCTTTGTTGCAGACTTTTTTTGCCGGACAGCCCATGTTGATGTCGATGATCTGGGCACCCGCTTCGACATTGGCCTTTGCCGCCGCTGCCATCATCTGCGCATCACCGCCGGCGATCTGCACCGAGCGTGGCTCGGGATCACCTTCATGGATGCGGCGCAGGCTCGACTTGCGGCTGTTCCACAGGCTCATGTCGCTGCTTACCATTTCCGACACCACCATGCCGGCGCCCAGGCGCTGGCAAAGTGTACGGAAAGGCTGGTCCGTGACCCCGGCCATGGGCGCGAGGATCAGGTTGTTACGTAGTGTGTATTGGCCGATGCGTACCGCCGACATAGGTGATCCCTGTTGTGGGGCCGAATCTTGGAGTTCGAAAAAGGGTTGGCATGATACCCGCTCTCGATGACTGGATAAAGATGGATTTGGATAAAATCTGAACAGTTGTCGGCTTATGCCTTTGTGCTTCAAGCAGCAAGCGACAGGACAAAAAGCGGTCGCGGTTGGGGCTTCTTGTCTTGTCGCTTGCTGCTGGCCGCTTGTCGCCTACTCCGGCGAACGGAAGCTCAGGCTGTAATTCACGGCCTTCGGCCCAGGGTCGAGGATGTCCAGGGCAATGTGGATTGGCGTCTGGCTGGGCATTTCGCCACGCCCTGCCAGTTCCCCCGACAGGTACTCGCTGGGCTTGAAGCGACGGCTGGCGATCAGTTGGCCATTGAGATCGGCGAAGCGCAGCTCCAGCAATGGGAATGGCTGGGCGAACGGTGCGCGGTTGTAGATGATCGCGTCGACAATGAGTGCGCCCTTGAAGTCCGGATGGCTGCGCACCACCAGATTGCTGCTCTTGATGCGTGCAATATCGACGCGGGTAGGGACCTGGCAGCCGAGCATCGGGCAGATTTGCTGGAAAATCGGCCGATACTGGTCCTGGCGGGCCATTTCGTCGAAGTGAAACCACACGTACTGGAACGCCAGCAGGCCGGCAGCCAGCAGGGTCAGAAAGCCCCACAGCAGGCGCTTGCCCCAGTTGGGTGCGGGTTTTTCCCAGCCTAGCTGCAGCGGGTCATCGACCACATCGACCAGCGGCTCCTTGCGCGAGGGGCGCTCGGGTTTGCCGGCAAGGCCTGGTTCCAGGCGCTCTCCGGGCAGCGGCTCGACGGGCTCGTCGTCATGCGCCGACAGGCGCAGCGCCAGTGGCTCGTCGTCGCGGGCGCTCAGGCCTTTTTCCGGGGTTTCGTCATCGCTGATGCGCAGCGGTTCGCTGAATGCGGGCTGGTCATCGCGTTCGGCCGCACGGTGCACAGGCGGCTCGCCATCGATGTCCAGGTCAAGGTTGCTGCCCAGGGTAGGCTCGGTACGCTCGCCGGGGGCAGGCTCCAGGTCCAGCTCCAAAGGTTCCGGTTCCAGTAGCACCGGGGTAGGCTCTGCCGGTTCCTGCGGCGCGTAGGGCTCATCGGTAGCCGTACCGAAAAGGTCTTCTGCGTGCTCGTCCGGGTGAAGTTCATCGCGCCGTGCCTGCAGCTTGTCATCCTGGCTGGCCGGGTGGGTCGGGGCCGGTTGGCCGCGACGCTCCAGGCGCTCCAGTTCCTTGTCGAGGTCGAGCTCGTCCAGCGCCTGGGCAGTCAGCGCCCAGTCCTGGTCAGGAGGGGTGCCGCGTACACTGATGGCAGGCTCTGGCGCCAGCTCGGCCAGCGGCTCGGCAGGCACTGCAGGTACCGGTGCCGGCACCACGGGGGCGCTGGTGGTAGCGGCGCGGTTTTGCTCCAGCAGCTGCTTGGCGGCATTGAATACCTGCAGGCAGTGACCGCAGCGCACCACGCCACGCGCCACGCCCAACTGGTGGTGGGTGACGCGAAAGCTGGTCTGGCAATGCGGGCACTGGGTGACGAAACTGTCGGTCATGCGGCGATCCGGGAGCTGTGCAGAAAAGTATTCTAGGCCCGCTTAGCGACGCCGACCACTGATGCGCACCCAGCCGTCGCGCACGACGATCGGGTCCAGTTCAAAGTCGGCGGCATAAGCGGCGGCCACGTCTTCACCTTGCTCGGCGAGGATGCCCGACAGCGCCAGCAGGCCACCTGGGCGAACCAGGCCGGACAACTGTGGCGCCAGCGACACCAGCGGGCCGGCGAGGATGTTGGCAACCAGCACGTCGGCCTGCATCGCCGGCATGTGTTCGGGCAGGTACAGCGCCAGTTTCTCGTCGGCAATGCCGTTGCGTTGGGCGTTGTCGCGCGAAGCCTCGATGGCCTGCACGTCGATGTCGGTGCCTACCGCTTCGCGGGCGCCCAGCAGCAGCGCAGCGATGGCCAGGATGCCCGAACCGCAGCCAAAGTCCAGCACCTGGGTGCCTTCAAGCTGCTGGCCGTCGAGCCATTCCAGGCACAGGGCCGTTGTGGGGTGGGTGCCGGTGCCAAAGGCCAGGCCCGGGTCGAGCAGCAGGTTCACGGCGTCCTTTTCCGGGGCATCGTGCCAGCTGGGCACGATCCACAGGCGGCGGCCGAAGCGCATCGGCTGGAAGTTGTCCATCCAGCTGCGCTCCCAGTCCTGATCCTCGATCACCTCGGCCTGGTGCTCGGGCAGCTCGGCGCCGGTCAGCAGGCGCAAGTGGGCGAACACCTGTTCAGGGTCGGCATCGGCCTCGAACAGTGCCAGCAGGTGAGTGTGCGACCACAGCGGGGTGGTGTTGAGGTCTGGTTCGAAGATCGGTTGATCTTCGGCATCCATGAACGTGACCGAGACGGCGCCTACTTCAAGCAGCGCATCTTCATAGGTTTCGGCTTGTTCCGGGCTGATGGCCAGGCGTACTTGCAGCCAGGGCATGGCGGGCACCTTTGATAAATCGACAGGGGCAGCCCTAGGCTGCGCGAAGGCTGGCAGTTTACGCGAGTGCGGGGGATTTGTGGATCGGGGGCTGCACTGCAGCCCCCCGGGCATGTATCAGACAAAACAGAGCGACAGCGACTCGGCTATATAAGCAGGCTTCTCTTCACCCTCAATCTCCAGCGTGGCAATCGCCTTGAGTAGCCACTGCCCCGGTTTTTTCTCGGTCACCTCGCCCAGCTTTATTTTCAGCCGAACCCGGCTGTCGACCTTGACCGGCTGAATGAAGCGCACGCTGTCCAGCCCGTAGTTCACCACCATCTTCAGCCCTTGCGGCAGAACGAGGATGTCCTCAATCAGCTTGGGGATCAGCGACAAGGTCAGGAAACCATGGGCAATCGTGCCGCCAAACGGGGTTTTTGCTGCCTTCTCGGGGTCGACATGGATGAACTGGAAGTCGCCGGTCGCCTCGGCGAACAGGTTGATGCGCTGCTGGTCGATCTTCACCCACTCCGAGTGGCCCAGCTCCTTGCCAACGTACTGCGAAAGCTCTGTAACCGGTACATGGGGCATCGCGGACTCTCCGGGTTGTCAGTTGGTACGAAAGTACAAGATCAGCACGGCGAACCGTTTCAGTCAAGTTGCCCACTTTTCGGCGAATATCGGTCTATAGCTGAGCGTGCTTATAATGGCGGCCATGCCCGAGGGAGATGCTTATGCTGTTGCGTGGTTTGACCTGGCTGGTACTGTTCCAGCTGCTGGGGACGGCGATCAATCACCTGTTTGTGCCGTTTTTGCCCGGGCCGATCATCGGCCTGTTGTTGCTGCTGCTCTTTCTCATGGCTCGCGGTGAGGTCGGCAAGCCGCTGAACGAGGCCGCCAGCAGCTTGCTGCGCTATCTCCCGCTGCTGCTGGTACCGCCGGCAGTCGGGGTGATGGTATATGCCAAGGACATTGCCGCCGACTTCTGGGCGATTGTCGGGGCCTTGCTGATCTCCTGTCTGTTGACCCTTGTGTTCGTCGGTGTGCTGATGCAAAAGCTCATCCAGCGCCAGGGCAAGCGTGAGGAGCAGCCATGATGCTCGACTGGCAGGGCGCACTCGATGCGGTCATTCACCACCCATTGTTCGGTATTGGCATCACGCTGGGGGCCTATCAGGTAGTGCTGGCAGCCTACGAGAAAACCCGCTGGATCTTCCTGCAACCTGTACTGGTGTCGATGCTGCTGGTGATCGGTGTGTTGCTGCTGTGCGGCATCGATTACAGCGAATACCGCAAAAGCACCGAAATCATGAACATCCTGCTGGGGCCCGCTACGGTGGCCCTGGCTGTGCCGCTCTACCTCAACCTGCGGCGTATCCGCCAGCTGTTCTGGCCGACATTTACTACGCTGGTAGTCGGAGGCCTGTTTGCCACGCTCTGCTGCCTGGTGCTGGGTTGGTGGTTCGGTGCCGAGCACATGATCCTGATGACCATGGCGCCGAAGTCCGTCACCTCGCCGATCGCCATGCTGGTGGCTGAGCAGATTGGCGGCGTGGCGGCCCTGGCGGCAGTGTTCGTGTTGATTACCGGGGTGATCGGGGCGATCTTCGGCCCGGCGTTGCTGAGCCGCTTCGGCGTGCACAGCCCTGAGGCGCGCGGCATGTCGCTGGGCGTGACCGCACACGCAGTGGGCACTTCGGTGGCCCTGCAGGAAAGTGACGAATGCGGCGCCTTTGCCGCGCTGGCGATGAGCCTGATGGGGGTGGCTACAGCGGTGTTCCTGCCGCTGGCAGTCAGCCTGGTGGCTTGAGGAATTGTGATGACGCTACCGCTGTTTCCGCTCAATACCGTGCTGTTTCCTGGCTGCTTCCTCGATTTGCAGATTTTCGAGGCGCGCTACCTGGACATGATCGGGCGCTGCATGAAGCAGGGCGAAGGGTTTGGTGTGGTGTGCATCCTTGAGGGCGAACAAGTCGGCAAGGCGCCGCCGGTGGTCGCCTCGATCGGCTGTGAAGCGGTGATCCGCGACTTCGTGCAGCAGGATAACGGCTTGCTGGGTATCCGCGTCGAGGGCGTGCGGCGCTTCAATCTGGAAAGCTCCGAGGTGCAGAAGGACCAGTTGCTGGTGGGCCAGGTGCAATGGCTGCCGGAGCAGGCCGACAGCCCGTTGCTGGAGGCCGATGACGACCTGCTGGCGCTGTTGGTGGCCCTGGGTGAGCACCCCATGGTCGAAGCGCTGGGTATGCCGCGCCCGGTGGACGGGCGTCAGGCGCTGGCCAATCAGCTGGCGTACCTGTTGCCGTTCATGGAAGAAGACAAGCTGGACCTGCTGACCCTCGATTCGCCGCAGCAGCGGCTGGGGGAAATCCAGAAGCTGCTGGAGCGGATTCAGGGTGAGTTGTTCGCCTGATGGTTCTGTATTGCCGGTGCCGGCCTATTCGCGGGTAAACCCGCTCCTACGACAAGCGCGATCCCCTGCGTAGGAGCGGGTTTACCCGCGAATAGGCCGGCACAGGCAACATCAATATTGATACCTGACCAACGCCTGCGGCAGCGCATGCATGGCGAAGAACGTCAGCAGCGCCACACATGCCGGCAACACCAGCCACCACACCCGCAGCGGCAGGGCTGGCAGGGTCTGCTGGCGTTGCACCAATGTCAGGCTGAGTGCGCATACGCAACAGGCCAGCAGGGCCCCAGCCAGGATATCGGTTGGCCAGTGCGCCCCCAGGTACACCCGCGACAGGGCAATCGCCAGCGCCGGAATGCACCCCAGCATCACCCAGGTCAGGCGCATGCGTGGTGGCTGCCCACGCCCCGCCAGTACGGCCATGACCAGGAAGAACGCGAACGATGCCGAGCTGTGCCCGCTGGGCATGCTGTAGCTGGTCAGTGGGTCGGTCAGTACTTCCGGCCTGGCCCGGGCAAATAGCCATTTCAGTGTGCCGTTGGCGATCGCCGTACCCATCAACGCGCCAGCGGCGAAAAATGCGTGTCGCCACTGACGGGCAAGCAGCAGCAGGCCGGTCAGCAGGCCGCCGAGGAACAACTGGGTGCGGAAATCGCCTAGCCGTGTCACCAGCACCACGGTGCTGTCGATGGCCTGGCTGCGATGCTCCTGGACCAGTGTCATCACGCCTTGGTCGAACTCATGGAGGTAGGGCCAGCCGAGGAATACACCGGCCAGGGTGATGAAGCTGAGCGCGGCAACCAGCCGGGTGCCGTGGCGTTGGTCTCGCAGGCTGGTATTCAGGCTCAGGCCGATCAGCGCCGCGAGGGCGCCGGCGATGATCCCGGCGTCCAGCCAGAAGCCTTCCGGCAGGGGCAGGCGCATGGCGGCGCCGGTGGCCCAGCCGGGTAGCAGGTAGGCGACCGACCAGCCGGCACCCGCCAGCAGGCTGACGGCGATGAAGCGCGGCAGGGGCATGTCGAACATGCCGGCGACCATTGGCAGCATCGGCCGCAGCGGGCCGATGAAGCGGCCTACCAGCAGGCTGGCGATGCCATAACGCTGGAAGTAGCTTTCGGCGCTGCCGATCCATTCTGGATGGTGGCGTAGCAGCGGCAGCCGGCGAATGTTCTGGTGGAAGTACTTGCCCACTGTGTAAGACAAGGCGTCGCCCAGCAGGCCGCCGAGAAAGCCGAGGAGCAGCGTTTCGCCCAGGCTGAACGTGCCACTGCCGGCCAGTACCGCCACGGCGAACAGCAGTACGGTGCCCGGCACGATAATGCCGGCGATGGCCAGGCATTCGATGCAGGCCACCAGGAAAATCGCCAGGCCAAGCCACTGCGGGTTGGCGCTGAGCCAGCCGGTCAGGCTGTCGAGCCATTGGCCCATGTTCAGCTTCCTTGTTCGAGAATGAAGAAATCACGGCCTTCGACTTGGCCGCGGCGTAACGGGTTCCGTGTGCAGAAACGGGCGTACCCGGCATCGACGAAGCGGTACGGCAGGTGCTCGTCGCGCCCGTGCGGAATGCCCAGGCGAGCGGCCTGGATCACCCGGGGCACGGCGTTGCCGCAGTCCTCGACGTACAGGCGTTCGGCGTCGAAACGCTGGGCGTCCCAATGCGGCACTTTCAGGCCCAGGGCCCGGCATAGCAGGGTCTGGCCGGCGCACAGGCGCTCTTGCGGGCGGATATTGCCGCTTGCATCGGGGTTGTTCAGTTGCATCTGCGCCAGGCTATCGGGCCCCGAGAGGGCGTCCTGCCAAGGATAGGCAGACTTGATCAGCACCGCGTTGCCCGGCCCGTGGGCGCTGAAGTTCAGCGAGTCGCCGCCGCGGGCGTAGTACATGTAGATATGCCCCCCATCCAGGAACAGCGCCTTGCGTTTTTCGGTATAGCCGAGCGAAGCGTGGCTACCTTTGTCGGAAAGGTAGTAGGCCTCGGTCTCGATGATCCGCGCGGCCAGCCAAAGGTCGCCGTGGCGGTGACGGATGACCTTGCCCAGCAGGGCCTTGGCCAGGGTCTGGGCGTCGCGGTCGAAAAAGCTGTCGGGCAGGGCTGGCATGCGGAGCAGTTCGTGGCTGGAGAGGCGGGGATGATAGCAATGAATGGCTTAATCGAGGCTGAATCGGAGGGTGATGTTGGCAGTGCCGGTCCTTTCGCGGGCATGCCCGCTCCCACTGGTGGTGCATAGGTCCAGGCCTTGTGAAATCCCTGTGGGAGCGGGCGCGCCCGCGAAAGGGCCGCAACAGGCGATGGAAATCTCGATAACCCCGGTTACATCTTTCCTACACATTGCCCCATCCATTTTCGACCATCCGCCACCCGCCGCTGGGCGTACACCTGCGCGGCAGTTATAATCAGCCGATTTCCCCTTCGCCAAGACACCGAACCCATGACTGAGTCCGTTCTTGACTATATGACCCGCCTGGGTCGCGCTGCCCGTGAGGCTTCCCGGGTGATTGGCCGTGCCAGCACCGCGCAGAAGAACCGCGCCCTGCAAGCCGCCGCCGACGCGCTGGACGCTGCCCGTGCCGAACTCACCGCTGCCAACGAGCTGGACCTTGCCGCTGGCCGCGCCAGTGGCCTGGAGCCCGCACTGCTCGACCGTCTGGCGCTGACCCCGGCGCGTATCGACGGCATGATCACCGGCTTGCGCCAGGTGGCCAGCCTGCCGGACCCGGTCGGTGCCATTCGCGACATGAGCTACCGCCCATCGGGCATTCAGGTAGGCAAGATGCGTACCCCGCTGGGGGTGATCGGGATCATCTATGAATCGCGCCCGAACGTGACCATTGATGCCGCCAGCCTGTGCCTCAAGTCGGGCAATGCAACCATCCTTCGGGGCGGTTCCGAAGCCATCCACTCCAACCGCGCCATTGCCACCTGCATTCAGCGTGGCCTGGCCGAAGCCGGCCTGCCGGCGGCGGTGGTGCAGGTGGTCGAAACCACCGACCGCGAAGCCGTGGGCGCGCTGATCAGCATGCCGGAATTCGTCGATGTCATCGTACCGCGCGGAGGCCGTGGCCTGATCGAGCGCATCAGCCGCGATGCCCGCGTGCCGGTGATCAAGCACCTGGACGGCATCTGCCACATCTATGTCAGCCAGCATGCCGACCTGGACAAGGCCTGGAATGTGGCTTTCAACGCCAAGACCTACCGCTACGGCATCTGCGGTGCCATGGAAACGCTGCTGGTCGACCAGCAAGTGGCTGAGCGCTTCCTGCCAGAAATGGCCCGCCGCTTCGTGGAGAAGGGCGTGGAGCTGCGCGGTTGCGAGCGTACCCAGGCTATCATCAGCGCCAAACCGGCCACCGAAGCCGATTGGCACACGGAATACCTCGATGCGATCCTGTCGATTCGCGTGGTCGACGGCCTGAACCAGGCCATCGAGCACATCAACCACTATGGCTCGCACCACACCGACTCGATCATCAGCGAACACCAGGGTGAAGCCCGTCAGTTCATGGCTGAGGTCGATTCGGCGTCGGTCATGCTCAACACCCCGACCTGCTTTGCCGATGGCTTCGAGTACGGCCTGGGTGCGGAAATCGGTATTTCCACCGACAAGCTGCATGCCCGCGGCCCTGTCGGTCTGGAAGGCCTGACCTGCGAGAAGTACGTGGTGATCGGCGATGGCCAGTTGCGCGGCCAGGGGTCCTGCTGAGTTGAGCAAGGCCCAGGCAGTCCGGCGTATCGGCATTCTAGGTGGTACCTTCGACCCCGTGCATATCGGCCACTTGCGCAGCGCGCTGGAAGTGGCCGAGTTCATGGGGCTGGATGAGCTACGCCTGTTGCCCAATGCCCGGCCGCCGCACCGCGACACGCCACAGGTGGCCGCGCAGGATCGCCTGGCCATGGTCCGTGAAGCGGTGCAGGGCGTCGCTTGCCTGAGCGTCGATGCCCGCGAGCTGGAACGTGACAAGCCGTCGTACACCATCGATACGCTGGAATCGATCCGCGCCGAGCTGTCCGGCCACGACCAGCTGTTCCTGGTGCTGGGTTGGGATGCCTTCTGTGGTCTGCCCGCCTGGCATCGCTGGGAAGAATTGCTGCAACACTGTCACATCCTGGTACTGCAACGTCCGGATGCCGACGTAGAACCCCCTGACGAGTTGCGCAACCTGTTGGCTGCGCGCTCGGAGAGCGATCCCACCGCCATGTCCGGCCCGGCGGGAAATATTTCGTTCGTCTGGCAGACGCCGCTTGCGGTGTCGGCTACACAGATCCGACAGCTGCTGGCCAGCGGCAAATCGGTGAGGTTCCTGGTGCCGGACGCCGTACTGGCCTATATCGAGGCGCACGAACTGTATCGTGCGCCCAACTGACGGTGCCTCTGGCGCCTCATCCAACGAGTTGAACGAGTTTTATATGACCAAGCAGAAAATTTACGGCGAAGAACTGGTCGCAGTGACCAAGGCAGCGCTGGAAGACGTCAAGGCCCAGGACATCCAGGTCATCGACGTGCGCGAGAAGCACAGCCTGACCGACTACATGATCATTGCCACCGGTACCTCCAACCGCCAGATCAACGCGATGGCCGAAAAGGTCCGTGAAGCCGTCAAGGCCAAAGGCGCCCAGCCACTGGGTGAAGAAGGCAAGGGCGACAGCGACTGGGTGCTGCTGGACCTGAACGACGTCATCGTGCACATGATGACCGCCGCTGCCCGCCAGTTCTACGACCTTGAGCGCCTGTGGCAGGGTGCCGAGCAAAGCCGTGCCGCCGATGGCAAGCACCACAGCCCGGACCATGCCCACGAGTACTCCGACAAGCTCAAAGACCGCGAATAAGGAAAGCGCTGTGCGTCTGCGCCTGATTGCGGTCGGCTCGCGCATGCCGAAGTGGGTCGAGGAAGGCTGGCATGAATATGCCAAGCGCCTGCCCGCCGAGCTGTCGCTGGAGCTGGTGGAAATCCCGCTGAATACCCGTGGCAAGAATGCCGACGTCGCCCGCCTGATCCGTCAGGAGGGCGAAGCCATGCTGAGCAAGGTGCAGCCTGGGGAACGCATTGTCACCCTCGAGGTCCATGGCAAGCCCTGGAGTACCGAACAGCTGGCCACCGAGCTGGACCGCTGGCGCCTGGATGCGCGCACGGTGAATTTGATGGTGGGTGGCCCGGAGGGCCTGGCGCCTGAGGTTTGCGCACGCGCCGAGCAACGTTGGTCGCTGTCGCCGCTGACGTTGCCGCACCCGTTGGTAAGGATACTCATCGGCGAGCAGATCTACCGCGCCTGGACCGTGTTGTCCGGGCACCCTTACCACAAATGAGCCTGTAAGCAGTCCGATGTCGCAGCCGATCCGTCTCAAGGACCACGAGAAAGACGCCCGCCTGGTGCGCAACCGCGTCGTGGTCGGCGCAGTCGCGATCATGCTGCTTGTGTGCGTGTTGATCGCACGGCTGTACTACCTGCAGATCATCCAGTACGACTACCACTCCACGCTGTCGGAGAACAACCGGGTGCATGTGCAGCCGATCCCGCCGACCCGCGGGTTGATCTTCGACCGCAACGGGGTGATCGTTGCCGACAACCGGCCCAGCTTCAGCCTGTCGATGACCCGCGAACGTGCGGGTAACTGGCAGGAAGTGCTGGATACCATCGTCGAAGTGCTTGAGCTCACCGCTGACGACCGTGCCCTGTTCGAGAAGCGCATGCGCCAAGGCCGCCGGCCATTCGAGCCGGTGCCGATTCTGTTCGAGCTCAACGAAGAGCAGATTGCCCGCGTGGCGGTAAACCAGTTCCGCCTGCCGGGTGTCGAGGTGGTGGCCCAGCTGGTGCGGCATTACCCGCAGGGTGCGCATTTTGCCCATTCGGTGGGTTATGTAGGGCGGATCAACGAGAAAGAGCTGAAAACGCTCGACCCGGTGAACTACAGCGGTACCCACCATATCGGCAAGACCGGCATCGAGCGCTTCTACGAGGCCGCCCTGCACGGTCAGGTGGGTTACGAGGAAGTCGAGACCAACGCCCGTGGCCGTGTGCTGCGGGTGCTCAAGCGCACCGACCCGAAGCCGGGCAAGGACATTGTGCTGAGCCTGGACATCAAGCTGCAGGAGGCCGCTGAAGCCGCCCTGGGAGGCCGGCGTGGTGCAGTGGTTGCGCTCGACCCGCGCACCGGCGAGGTACTGGCGATGGTGAGTCAGCCTAGCTTCGACCCCAACCTGTTCGTCACCGGCATCAGCTTCAAGGCGTATGCCGAATTGCGCGATTCGATCGATCGGCCGCTGTTCAACCGCGTGCTGCGTGGCCTGTACCCGCCGGGGTCGACCATCAAGCCGGCGGTGGCTATTGCCGGTCTGGACAGTGGCGTCGTGAATGCCAGCAGCAGGGTGTTCGACCCTGGCTACTACCAGTTGCCCAACTACGACCATAAATACCGTAACTGGAACCGCTCCGGTGATGGCTGGGTCGACCTGGACACCGCCATCATGCGCTCGAACGACACCTACTTCTATGACCTTGCGCACAAGATGGGCATCGATCGGTTGTCCAGCTACATGAACAAGTTCGGTATCGGCCAGCGGGTTTCCCTCGATATGTTCGAGGAATCTGCCGGGTTGATGCCGTCGCGCGAATGGAAGCGTGCCACCCGTCGCCAGGCCTGGTTCCCTGGCGAAACCCTGATTCTCGGCATCGGCCAGGGCTATATGCAGGCTACGCCGCTGCAACTGGCCCAGGCCACTGCACTGATCGCCAACAAAGGTGTGTGGAACCGCCCGCACCTGGCCAAGACCATCGAAGGCCTGCCGCCGGTGGACGACAACCCCATGGAAGACATCGTGCTGCGTGACAAGTCCGACTGGGCCAAGGTCACCCATGGCATGGAACAGGTGATGCACAACGCCCGCGGTACCGCGCGCAAGGCAGCAGCCGGTGCCCAGTACCGCATTGCCGGCAAGAGCGGCACCGCCCAGGTGGTGGCGATCAAGCAGGGCGAGAAGTATGACCGCAACAAACTCCAGGAGCGCCACCGCGACCATGCCTTGTTCGTCGCGTTTGCCCCAGCCGAAGCCCCGAAAATCGTGGTTTCGGTGATGGTCGAGAACGGTGAGTCCGGCTCGGGTGTCGCCGCTCCGGTGGTTCGCCAGATCATGGACGCCTGGCTGCTCGACGAAAACGGCCGGCTCAAACCCGAGTTCGCGCCCGCCACCGTTACCCAGGAATCGGCCCTGTGATGAACAATTTCGATCGCATGCTCTCCAGCGAGGATGTGATGCGTCGGCGTGCGAGCTTTCTGCAACGCATTCATATCGACGGCCCCTTGCTGATCATTCTGCTGACCCTTGCGGCCGGCAGCCTGTTCGTACTGTATTCGGCCAGTGGCAAGAACTGGGACCTGCTGCTCAAGCAAGCCACCTCGTTTGGCATCGGTCTGGTGTCGATGTTCGTCATCGCCCAGCTGGAGCCGCGCTTCATGGCGCGTTGGGTGCCGCTGGCCTACCTGGCCGGGGTGCTGTTGCTGGTAGTGGTGGACGTGATGGGCCACAACGCCATGGGTGCCACGCGCTGGATCAACATTCCGGGGGTGATCCGCTTCCAGCCCTCGGAATTCATGAAGATCATCATGCCGGCGACCATCGCCTGGTACCTGTCCAAGCGCACCTTGCCGCCCCATTTGAAGCACGTGGCGATCAGCCTGGTGCTGATCGGCGTGCCGTTCATGCTGATCGTACGTCAGCCCGACCTGGGGACTGCGCTGCTGATCCTGGCCTCCGGTGCCTTCGTGCTGTTCATGGGCGGCTTGCGCTGGCGCTGGATCCTCAGCGTGCTGGCGGCAGCTGTGCCCGTCGCGGTGGCCATGTGGTTCTTCGTCATGCACGACTATCAGAAGCAGCGGGTATTGACCTTCCTCGACCCTGAAAGCGACCCGTTGGGCACCGGTTGGAACATCATCCAGTCCAAGGCGGCGATCGGCTCGGGCGGGGTGTTTGGCAAAGGCTGGCTGCTTGGCACGCAGTCGCACCTGGACTTTTTGCCGGAAAGCCACACCGACTTCATCATCGCCGTGCTCGGCGAGGAGTTCGGCCTGGTTGGCATCTGCCTGCTGCTGATTGTCTACCTGCTGCTGATCGGCCGTGGTCTGGTGATCACCGCCCAGGCGCAGACCCTGTTCGGCAAGCTGCTTGCGGGCAGCCTGACCATGACTTTTTTTGTATACGTGTTCGTCAATATCGGAATGGTAAGTGGCCTTCTGCCCGTGGTGGGCGTGCCGCTACCTTTCATCAGCTATGGCGGAACATCGTTGGTGACGCTGCTGTCAGCGTTTGGCGTTTTGATGTCGATCCATACGCACCGCAAATGGATCGCGCAGGTTTGAATAAGGTGAACAATTTCATGCAAGCAGTGCGTAACTGGGCTGCCCGTTGTGCGCCTTGGATCGGTGCGGTGGGCCTGTTCGGCGCTGTACAGCTGGCCCATGCCGGCGAATACGACGGCTCGCCCCAGGTAGCCGCGTTCGTTGGCGAAATGAGCCGCGACTATGGTTTTGCGCCTGAGCAACTGATGGGTGTGTTCCGTGAGGTACAGCGCAAGCAGTCGATCCTCGACGCCATATCGCGCCCGGCCGAGCGGGTCAAACCGTGGAAGGACTATCGGCCGATGTTCATCACCGATGCACGTATCGCTCGCGGTGTGGATTTCTGGCGTCAGCACGAGGCTGTGTTGGCACGTGCCGAGCAGGAGTACGGCGTACCTGCGCAGTACATTGTCGCAATCATCGGCGTGGAAACCTTTTTTGGCCGCAATACCGGCAACTACCGGGTGATCGACGCCCTGTCGACGCTGGGCTTCGACTACCCGCCACGGGCCGAGTTCTTCCGCAAGGAGCTGCGTGAGTTCCTGCTGCTGGCCCGGGATGAGCAGCTCGACCCCTTGACGCTCAAGGGCTCGTACGCTGGCGCCATGGGGCTGCCGCAGTTCATGCCAAGCAGCTTCCGCAACTACGCGGTGGACTTCGACGGGGACGGCCACATCAATATCTGGAACAACCCTGACGATGCCATCGGCAGTGTGGCCAGCTACTTCAAGCGCCACGGCTGGGTGGCCGGCGAGGGTGTGGTCAGCCGCGCCTGGGTGGAAGGCATGCGCGCCGACGAAGGCCTGACCACCGGCATCGAGCCGGTGAAAACGGTAGGGGAGTTGCGTACGCTTGGCTGGTCGGTTCATGATTCGCTGCGCGATGATCTGCCGGTTACCGCCTTCCGTCTCGAGGGCGAGAGCGGCCCCGAGTACTGGATGGGCCTGAAGAACTTCTACGCGATCACTCGCTACAACCGCAGCGTGATGTATGCCATGGCGGTACATCAGCTTGCGGAACAGCTGGTTCAAGTACGGGGCGTCAAGTAATGCGCGCAATCATCTCTGGCAACGCTTTCAAGCTGCTCACCTGCCTCGCCGTCGGTGTGGCGCTGGCCAGCTGCTCTTCCAACCGCCCGGCCCCGAAAAGCAGTGGTAACGTCGTGCGCAGCCAGCCGGGCCTGGACATCAACCGGGCGCACAAGGACGGCGCACCGTGGTGGGACGTGGATGTGAACAAGATCCCCGATGCCACCCCGACCGTGCACACCGGTAACTACAAGGCCAACCCGTACACCGTGCTTGGCAAGACCTACTACCCGATGCAGGACTCGCGCAACTACCGCGCCGAGGGTACGGCGTCGTGGTACGGCACCAAGTTCCATGGGCAGAACACCGCCAATGGCGAACTGTACGACCTGTATGGCATGAGCGCGGCGCACAAGACCCTGCCGCTGCCAGCCTATGTGCGGGTGACCAACCTGGCGAACGGCCGCAGCGTGATCCTTCGGGTGAACGACCGTGGCCCGTTCTATTCCGACCGAATCATCGACTTGTCCTATGCTGCCGCGAAAAAGCTCGGCTATGCCGAGATCGGCACCGCGCATGTGCGCGTCGAGGGTATCGACCCGCAGCAGTGGTGGGCTCAGCGCGGCCAAACGCCGCCGATGGTGCTGAAGGAGCCGCAAGTGGCGCAGACCCAGGCAATACCGGCCAGTACCGGGCGGGTCGAGCAGTGGACCCCGCCGCCACAGCAGCACGCAGCGCCCGTGGTACCCGTGCAGGTGGGTGGCAACAACGTGCCCGGCGGTAACGGTGGCAGTTTCTTGCAGGTAGGCGCGTTCGCCAACCCGGACGCTGCCGAGTTGCTGCGCGCCAAGCTCAGCACCATGGTCAATGCACCCGTGTTCATCAGCTCGATCGTGCGTAACCAGCAGACCCTGCACCGCGTGCGCCTGGGGCCGATCGGCAGCCAGGGCGAGATCCAGCAAGCACAGGACAGCATTCGCCTGGCGAACTTGGGGCAGGCAAAGCTGGTCACAGCAGACTGACTGTGGGGGCGGGCGCGCCTGCGAAGACGGCAACACCAAACTGTCGGTTTTGTCATGAATTGCCGGTCGCGGCCATGTACAATGACCGCTTTTGCCCGCAGCGACATAAAGCCGCACGTTCGCGGGCCAGGCCAACGGCCATAAAACTAGACTGACTGGCGCTGGGCACATGATCTTGCCCAGGGAACATCTCAGACCATTAGCGATTTTCGAGAGACGGATGAACATCACCAACCTTGCCAAACGACTTTGCCTGCCTGTACTGCTGCTGATCACGCCTGCCGCCTTCGCGGCGGAGCAGATGACGCCTGCGCCACCCCAACTGGCAGCCAAGTCCTACGTACTCATGGACGCGTCCAGCGGCAACGTGCTGGTCGAGAACAACGGTGACGAGCGCCTGCCGCCAGCCAGCCTGACCAAGCTGATGACCGCCTACATCGCCACCCTGGACATCCGCCGCGGCCAGATCGGTGAAAGCGACCCGGTTACTGTCAGCGAAAACGCATGGCGTACCGGCGGTTCGCGCATGTTCATCAAGGTTGGCAGCCAGGTCACGGTCAGCGACCTGCTGCACGGCATCATCATCCAGTCCGGTAACGACGCCTCGGTCGCCTTGGCCGAGCACATCGCCGGCAGCGAAGACGCCTTTGCCGACATGATGAACAAGACGGCTGCCGACCTGGGCATGACCAACAGCCACTTCATGAACCCGACCGGCCTGCCGAACCCCGAGCACTACTCGTCGGCGCACGACATGGCAACCCTGGCCCGTGCGATCATCAATGTCGACCCGGCCCACTACGCCATCTACTCGCAGAAAGAGTTTTTCTGGAACAACATCAAGCAGCCTAACCGCAACCTGCTGCTGTGGCGCGACAAGACCGTCGATGGCCTGAAAACCGGTCACACCGACGAAGCCGGCTACTGCATGGTGGCGTCGGCCGTTCGTGACGGCCAGCGCCTGATCGCCGTGGTGTTCGGTACCAACAGCGAACAATCGCGTGCTGCCGAAACCCAGAAGCTGCTGACCTACGGTTTCCGCTTCTTCGAAACCCAGACCTTCTACCAGAAGGGCACCGAGCTGACCCAGGCCCCGGTCTGGAAGGGCGCTACCAGCCAGATCAAGGCTGGCCTGGCTGACGACCTGACCATGACTATGCCTAAAGGCCAATTGAAGCGCCTGCAGGCTTCGATGACCATGAACCCGCAGCTCACCGCACCGATCGCCAAAGGTGACGTGATCGGCAAAGTGGAAGTCAAACTGGACGAGAAAGTGGTTCACAGCGCCGACCTGATCGCCCTTGATGGCGTCGAGGAAGGTGGTTTCTTCCGCCGTATGTGGGATAGCATCCGTCTATTCTTCTACGGGTTGTTCAACTGATACGTGACCTGCATGCCCCCGCGCCTACCGCGGGGGTGTTGTTGTTGCCACGGCTTACGAGGCCGTTTCCGCCATGAGCGAACCAGACGTCAAGTCGCACAAGATCGAATTCCCTTGCGACGATTACCCGATCAAGGTCATCGGTGACACCGTTGTCGGTTTCAAGGACACGGTCATCGAGATTCTCAGCAAGCACGCCAAAGTCGACCTTTCCACCCTGGCCGAACGCCAGAGCAAGGAAGGCAAGTACACCACCGTGCAATTGCACATCGTTGCCGAAAGCGAGAACCAGTTGCACGATATCAACAGCGCCCTGCGCGCTACCGGCATCGTGAAAATGGTGCTTTGATGTCCGCCTGCCTCGGTTTTCGCGAGCTTGGCCTGCAGCCCTATGAACCGGTGCTGGAGGCCATGCGTCGTTTTACCGAGCAGCGCAGCCCGGACAGCCAGGATGAAATCTGGCTGGTCGAGCACCCTGCGGTCTTCACCCAGGGGCAGGCCGGCAAGGCCGAGCACCTGCTGGTGCCGGGCGACATCCCGGTGGTGCAGACCGACCGCGGCGGCCAGGTCACTTACCATGGCCCCGGGCAGCTGGTGGCCTACCTGCTGCTGGATGTGCGCCGGCTGGGCTTTGGCGTGCGTGAGCTGGTCAGCCGTATCGAGCTGGCCCTCATCGACCTGCTCGCCAGCTATGCTGTTCAGGCGTCTGCCAAGCCCGATGCCCCGGGTGTCTATGTCGACGGAGCGAAAATCGCCTCCCTCGGCCTGCGAATTCGCAACGGCCGTTCGTTTCACGGCCTTGCCCTGAACGTGGACATGGACCTTGCGCCATTCCGCCGAATCAACCCCTGCGGCTATGCGGGGCTGGCGATGACCCAGCTGCGCGATCTGGCAGGTCCGATCGAACTCGACGAGGTCAGGACAAGGCTGCGCGGACAGCTGGTCAAGCACCTCGACTACGCTGAGCAGACGACCCTCACGGGCGGAATCGACTGAATATGACAACTGTGCAAGAAGCCGTGCCGAACCTGATACCTACCCAGGATGCCACCCCGCGCCCAGCGCCGAAGAAGGTGGAAGCTGGGGTCAAGCTGCGTGGTGCCGACAAAGTCGCGCGCATCCCGGTGAAGATCATCCCTACCGATGAGCTGCCAAAGAAGCCCGACTGGATTCGCGTGCGTATCCCGGTGTCGCCCGAGGTAGACCGCATCAAACAACTGCTGCGCAAGCACAAACTGCACAGCGTATGCGAAGAGGCCTCCTGCCCGAACCTGGGCGAGTGCTTCTCGGGTGGTACCGCCACCTTCATGATCATGGGTGACATCTGCACCCGTCGTTGCCCGTTCTGCGACGTTGGCCATGGCCGACCGAAGCCGCTGGATCTGGACGAGCCGAAAAACCTGGCGGTTGCCATTGCCGACCTGCGCCTGAAGTATGTGGTGATCACCTCGGTGGACCGCGACGACCTGCGTGACGGCGGTGCCCAGCACTTTGCTGACTGCATCCGGGAAATCCGCGCGCTGTCGCCGGGCGTGCAGTTGGAGACCTTGGTGCCGGACTACCGTGGCCGTATGGACGTTGCCCTGGAAATCACCGCGCAAGAGCCACCAGATGTGTTCAACCACAACCTCGAGACCGTACCGCGCCTGTACAAGGCCGCGCGCCCGGGCTCGGACTATGACTGGTCGCTGGACTTGCTGCAGAAATTCAAGCAGTTGGTGCCACACGTACCGACCAAGTCCGGCCTGATGCTCGGCCTGGGCGAAACCGACGAGGAAGTGATCGAAGTGATGCATCGCATGCGCGAGCATGACATCGACATGCTCACCCTTGGCCAGTACCTGCAGCCGTCGCGTAGCCACTTGCCGGTGCAGCGTTTCGTTCACCCGGACACCTTTGCCTGGTTCGCCGAGGAAGGTTACAAGATGGGCTTCAAGAACGTTGCCTCTGGCCCGCTGGTGCGTTCTTCGTACCACGCCGACCAGCAGGCCCACGAAGCCAAGATCAAGCTCTGAGCTATGCGCTAGCCTAGAGCAGAGCCACAGATGCCGATGCGCGCCCAAGGGCGGCATCGGCATTTTTGTTTGTGTCCCATGCGCTGCAAGGAGTCGCGATGTATTGCGCCAAAACCTTCCAACCCACCCTGCCAGCCGCGCTGCCGGCCAACGCATGTTTTGCCATTGTCGCCCCGGCGGGCGCGGCGCGGCTTGATGCGCAGAAGGTCAGCCAGTGGTTCGTTGACCGCGGCTACCGGTGCCGTATCTACCCGGGTGCCCTGCAGGCGCAGGGCTACCTGGCGGGGCCGGACCAGCAGCGCCTGCAGGACTTGCATGCAGCGTTTGCCGATCCGGCCATGGACGCCATCCTGTGCATGCGTGGGGGCTACGGCAGCATGCGCCTGCTTGACCAGCTCGACTTTGAACTGATCCGGCGCAACCCCAAGCCGCTGATCGGCTACAGCGACATCACCGCGCTGCATACGGCGATCTACCGGCATGCCGGGCTGCTGACCTTCCATGGGGGGATGCTCAATGCCGACCTGTTGGGGGCCAAGTTGCCACCGACCGAGTCGTCGTTGCTGGCGCAACTGGGTGGGCATGTGAGGGCAGGCGAGCAGGTCGCGCACCCGGCGGGCTTCGCATTGGACTGCGTGCTGCCGGGGGTGGCCAGCGGACCGCTGCTGGGTGGCAACCTGTCGATGCTGGGGGCGACCATGGGGACCCTTGCCGAGCTGGATACCCAGGGCTGCATCCTGTTCATCGAGGACGTCAACGAGCCGTTGTACCGGGTGGATCGGCTGCTGACCCAGTTACGCCTGGCAGGCAAGCTGGAGGGGATCAAAGGCGTGTTGGTGGGCGACTTTGCCGGGGTTACCACAGCGGCGCTGACGCCGTTGCTGGAGGATACGTTTGCACCGCTGGGTGTGCCGGTGCTGGCGGGTTGGCGCAGCGGGCACTGTGACCCGAATGTATGCTTGCCCCTGGGGGCTCGGGTGAGGCTGGACAGTGTTCAGCAAACACTGGTGCTGGAGCAGGATCTGTTCAGGGCGTGAGATTACCGGGGCCGCGCAGCGGCCCCGGAATGCTTACTGCTGGCGCAGGCTCTCAAGCAGCTTATGGGTCGGGTAGCCATCCGCCGGCCATCCCAGCCCTTGCTGGGCATTGCGGATTGCCTTGCGGGTATTGGCCCCGATAATGCCATCGGCATTACCCGCATCATGCCCGCGGCTGTTCAGCAAGCTCTGCAACTCCATGCGCTCGCTGCGGCTGAGCGGCAGGTCCTCTTTCGGCCAGCTGCCGGCAATGAAGCCCCAGCCGCTGAAGCGATCACCGAGCAGGCTCACCGCCAGGGCATAGGACGACGAGTTGTTGTACTTGAGGATGGCGCGGAAGTTGTCCAGCACCAGGAACGCCGGGCCGCGTGCACCGGCCGGCAGCAGCAGGGCGGCAGACAGCTGGTTGCTACCTGCCGGCAGCTGGGTACCCGCTGGCAGTTTCACGCCCATCGCCAGCCATTCACTCACCGGTTTGCGCAGTGCACCATCGGCCTGCCAGAAGTCGAAGTCCGCCGGCACCTGTACCTCGAAGCCCCACGGTTGGCCGCGTTTCCAGCCCGAACTCTGCAGGTAGTGCGCTGTTGAGGCCAGGGCGTCTGGTGTGCTGTTCCAGATGTCGCGGCGGCCATCGCCGTCGAAGTCCACGGCATGGGTGTTGTAGGTGGTCGGGATGAACTGGGTCTGGCCCATGGCGCCGGCCCACGAGCCACGCATGGCTTCAGGCTGGATGTCACCATGCTGGATGATCTGCAGCGCGGCAATCAGCTGATCCTGGGCGAACTGTGGGCGGCGGCCCTCATAGGCCAAAGTGGCCAGCGAGCGGATCACCGACTTGCTGCCCTGGAACTGGCCGAAGTTGCTTTCCATGCCCCACACCGCGACCAGCACCTGGCGGTCCACGCCATAGCGTTGCTCAAGGCGAGTCAGCAGCTCGGCGTTCTGCTCCAGCAGCTTCTTGCCGTTGCGCACACGCAGGGGCGACAGGGCGCCTTCGAGGTATTCCCACACCGGGCGGGTGAACTCCGGCTGGCTGCGGTCTGCTTTGATCACGTCCAGGTCGGGGGTGACACCGAGGAAGGCGCGGTCGAAGGTGCTCGGCGAAATGCCGGCTTGCAGTGCCTGCTCGCGGAAGCCTGCTTGCCATTGGGCGAAGGTTTGCAGGGGCTGGATGTCAGTGCTGACGTCGGGCGTTGCGCCGGGCACGGTCACCACGGGATTGGGTTGGGCAGGGGCCAGCGGCAGCGCGTCGGCGGCGGTGGGCTTTTCCGCACAGGCCACGAGCAGGATGAAGCTGGAGGCCGCGATCAGCTGGCGGGTTTCCCAGCGGGGGATAAGACGGAAGAGCATGCACAGATCCAGAGTTGCAGGTCAGGTGACGACCATACCATGCCTGCGCTTGCGATGCTTTCATGCAGCCAAAAAGTAGGAAGCCTCCCAATCTCTCGATTGGAAGGCTTCGCGGCGGTAGCTGCCTTTGCCCTTGTTCGGTTGTTCCTGGCGGCAGCGGAACAGTGGCTGGGCAACGATGGACTTGGCCTTGTTGGGGCCGTGCTTTTTCGGCTTTTTGCTCATGGCGGGCTTCCCGGGTTGGGTGGGTTCGGGCGCACTGTAGGCCCCCCGAGGGGTGGGGGCCAATTGATTGTGTATATGGTCGAGGCGCTGGTGCCTATGTGTAGGAGCGGGTTTACCCGCGAATACGGTGGCGGCTGCAACGGTGAACGGCGGGTGGAGATTGGTTAGCAGGTCCGGCCTCTTCGCGGGTAAACCCGCTCCTACGACGGCCTGCGCCCAACCTTCGATGCGTGTGTAGGAGCGGGTTTACCCGCGAATACGGTGGCGGCGGCAACGGTGAACGGCGGGTGGAGATTGGTTAGCAGGCCCGGCCTCTTCGCGGGTAAACCCGCTCCTACGACGGCCGCAGTTACTCGGGAGGGAGGGCCAGGCGCTGGCCAGCCATCAACAGCGACAGCCGCGCCAGGCCAATCCACGGCGAACCTTCAGCCTGCCCTTTGATCTGCGCATCGATTCGCTGGGCATCCTGCAGCAATTGCGCCCAGCGTTGCGCCGAGAGGCGCTGCAGGGCTTTGCTGACCAGCGGGCGGCGTTTGTCCCAGATGGGCGGGCGGGCCTGGCTGAACGCCTTGTCCAATGGCACGCCTTGGCTGAACTGCTGGGCTAGCCCCGCCAGTTGGCGCAGCTCACGGGCCAAGGCCCAGAGGATGACTGGCGGCTCCACACCTTCACCGCGCAAGCCTTCGAGCATGCGCAGGGCATGCGCAGCCTCGCCGTTGAGAATGGCATCGACCAGGCCGAAGACATCGAAGCGGGCGCTGTCGGCGACGGCAGCCTGCACGGTTTCCACGGTGATCTGGCTGCCTTCGGCCAGTAGCTTGAGTTTTTCGATTTCCTGCGCGGCTGCCAGCAGGTTGCCTTCCACGCGCGCGGCAATCAGGTCGACGGCATCACGCTGGGCCGACAGGCCGGCCTGTTGCAGGCGCTGGTTGATCCACTGCGGGAGCTGGTGCACATCCACCGGCCAGATCTGGATGAACTGGCAATGGGCGCCTTCGATCAATGCCTTGCCCCACTTGGTCTTCTGCGCACTGCTGTCGAGCTTGGGCAGGCTGATCAGCAGCAGCGTGTCTTCGGCGGGGTTGGCGCAGTATTCCATCAGGGCGGCGGCACCCTTGTCACCGGGCTTGCCCGAGGGCAGGCGCAGTTCCAGTAGGCGACGCTGGGCGAACAGTGACAGGCTTGCACCGGCCTGGAGCAGGGTGCCCCAGTCGAAGTTGGCGTCGGCACTGAATACCTGGCGTTCATCGAAACCTTGCTGACGCGCGGCATTGCGGATGGCGTCGGCGGCTTCCTGGCACAGCAGCGGGTCGTCGCCGCTGACCACGTAGACCGGTGCCAAGGCGCCTTGCAGGTGCTTGTTGAGTTGGGCGGGGGCAAGTTTCATGGGGAACAGGTGGGGCGCCCGAGGGCGCCCCTCGCGGGCTTAGTTGCCCGGTACTTCCAGTGGCGATTGCTGAGGCGTCTCGGCTTGCTGGCGGCGGGCAGCCTCCAGCGCGGCAGCTTCGGCTTTGGCGCGCTCGTCGGCTTTACGCTGCAACTCATCCAGCTGGGATGGGGACAGCATTTGCAAACGTACGACCATGGCGTTGATCAGGTCGCGGCGCATTTCTTCGCGGGCGCGTTTGGCTTCCTGCTCGGAGCCGGTGATGTTCGAGCCGTCACGCACGTAGACCTTGCGCACCTCCAGCTTGTCGCTCATCAGCTCCAGGTTGTTCAGGCCCAGGATGCTGTAATCCAGCTTGGTGGTCAGCTCGTACTCGGCGGTACGGTTGCCGCTGTTGTAGGTCGCCGAGCGCTCGCGCTCCTGTTCGTTGGTCAGCACCAGGCGATACGGTGCGCCGGCGTGCACGTTGACGCCGCTACGTTC
This sequence comes from Pseudomonas sp. BO3-4, assembly GCF_034044115.1. Classification (NCBI taxonomy): domain Bacteria; kingdom Pseudomonadati; phylum Pseudomonadota; class Gammaproteobacteria; order Pseudomonadales; family Pseudomonadaceae; genus Pseudomonas; species Pseudomonas sp. BO3-4. Next base: position 5,583,813 of record NZ_CP139018.1, on the reverse strand, counting down.
CAGCACTTCACGCAGCTGGACCACGGTCGGGCCATAGGCATTGCGCGCGCTGACGTCCATTTCCTTTACGCTCAGCTCGGTGGAGCCGGTGCCGCGCAGCTGGAAACCGCAGGCGCTGAGCATGACCGCCAGGCCGATTACCAGCAAATTGCGTTTGATCATGTTGTTGCTCCCTTTTGGGCCTGTTCCGCCCACCCGCAGCCAATGCGGGTGGGCGTTTTCATCAGTTGGCGACGATGTTGACCAGCTTGCCCGGTACCACGATGACCTTGCGGATGGTCAGGCCATCGATGAAGCGCAGGACATTCTCGTTGCTGCGGGCAGCGGCTTCGACTTCTTCGCGGCTGGCAGCAGCAGGCATCTCGACCTGGCCGCGCAGCTTACCGTTGACCTGAACCACCAAGGTAATGGAGTCCTGCACCAGCGCCTGTTCGTCGACGCTTGGCCAGGCGGCATCGATCACCGAGCCTGCGTGGCCCAGGTGCTGCCACAGCGCGTGAGAGATGTGCGGAGTGATCGGCGCCAGCAGCAGGGTGACGGCTTCCAGGCCTTCCTGCAGCAGGGCGCGGTCCTGTTCGGTGGCTTGCGGGGCCTTTTCCAGCACGTTCATCACGGTCATCACCTGGGCGATGGCGGTATTGAACTTGTGGAACTGGCCCACGTCGGTGCTGGCTTGCTTGATGGCAGCGTGAATGGCGCGGCGGATGACCTTTTGCGCGTCGTCCAGGGCGGCAACATCCAGCTTGCCTGGCAGGCCCTGGCTGACGTGAGCCTGAGCCAGACGCCAGACACGGCGCAGGAAGCGGCTGGCACCTTCGACGCCGGAGTCGGACCATTCCAGGCTCATGTCGGGCGGCGAGGCGAACATCATGAACAGGCGGCAGGTGTCGGCACCGTAGGCTTCGATCATGGACTGTGGGTCGACGCCGTTGTTTTTCGACTTCGACATCTTCTCGGTGCCACCGATTTCCACCGGCAGGCCGTCGGTCTTCAGGCGGGCGCCAATGATCTTGGCTTTGGCATCACGCTCGATTTCGACATCGGCCGGGTTGAACCAGTCCTTGCCGCCGTTGCTGGCAACGCGGTAGTAGGTCTCGGCGACCACCATGCCCTGGGTCAGCAGGTTCTTGAATGGCTCGTTCGAGGTGACCAAGCCTTCGTCACGCATCAGCTTGTGGAAGAAGCGCGCGTACAGCAGGTGCAGGATCGCGTGTTCGATACCACCGATGTACTGATCTACCGGCAGCCAGTGGTTGGCGGCTTTGGGGTCGACCAGGCCTTTGTCGTAGTTTGGCGAGGCGTAGCGGGCGAAGTACCAGGACGACTCGACGAAGGTGTCCATGGTGTCGGTTTCGCGCTTGGCCGCAGCACCGCATTTCGGGCAGCTGCATTCGTAGAATTCAGGCATGCGCGCCAGTGGCGAACCGGCGCCGTCCGGCACCACGTTCTCCGGCAGGGTGACCGGCAGCTGGTCTTCCGGCACCGGGACGTCGCCGCAGGACGGGCAGTGGATGATCGGGATCGGGCAGCCCCAGTAGCGCTGGCGGCTGATACCCCAGTCGCGCAAGCGGAACTGGGTACGCGATTTGCCCAGTTCCTTGCGGATCAGGGCCGCTTCGATGGCGTCGAAGGCGCCAGCAAAGTCCAGGCCGTCGAACTCGGCGGAGTTGATCAGCTGGCCGTGCTCGCCATAGGCGGCCTGCCACTCGCTGCCGACTTCATCGCCAGCGCTGGTGCGCACCACGGCCTTGACCGGCAGGTTGTACTTGTGGGCGAACTCGAAGTCGCGCTCGTCGTGGGCCGGCACGGCCATGACCGCGCCATCACCGTAGTGCATCAGCACGTAGTTGGCGACCCATACTGGCAGCTTCTCGCCAGTCAGCGGGTGCTCGACCAGCAGGGAAGTAGCCATGCCTTTCTTCTCCTGGGTGGCCATGTCGGCTTCGGCAACGCTGCCGCTCTTGCACTCATCGATGAACGCCTGCAGCGCCGGGTTGCCCTGCGCAGCCTGGGTGGCCAGCGGGTGCTCGGCGGCGACGGCGACGTAGGTGGCGCCCATCAGCGTGTCCGGACGGGTGGTGAAGACCTTGAGGGTGCCTTCGTGGCCGATGCTGGCCTGGTCGTACGGGAACTGGACTTCCATGCCGCGCGATTTGCCAATCCAGTTGCGCTGCATGGTCTTGACCTGCTCAGGCCAGCCCGGCAGCTCGTCGAGGCTCTCCAGCAGCTCGTCGGCGTAATCGGTGATGCGGAAGTAGTACATCGGGATTTCGCGCTTCTCGATCAGCGCGCCCGAACGCCAGCCACGGCCGTCGATGACTTGTTCGTTGGCCAGTACGGTCTGGTCCGCCGGGTCCCAGTTCACGGTACCGTTCTTGCGGTAGATGATGCCTTTTTCGAACAGGCGGGTGAACAGCCACTGCTCCCAACGGTAGTAGTCGGGTTTGCAGGTGGTGACTTCACGTGCCCAGTCGATGGCCAGGCCCAGGCTCTTGAGCTGGGTCTTCATGTAGTCGATGTTTTCGTACGTCCACTTGGCCGGGGCGACGTTGTTTTTCATCGCCGCGTTTTCCGCGGGCATGCCGAAAGCGTCCCAGCCCATCGGCTGCAGGACGTTCTTGCCCAGCATGCGCTGGTAGCGGGCAATCACGTCACCGATGGTGTAGTTGCGCACGTGGCCCATGTGTAGCTTGCCGCTCGGGTACGGGAACATCGATAGGCAATAGTAGGTGTCTTTGCCTGGCTGTTCGGTAACAGCGAACGATTGTTGCTCGTCCCAGAACTTCTGGGCGGCGGCTTCGATATCACGGGGCGTGTATTGTTCGTGCATGGCTACTTTTGGCTGAGAGAGAAGAGACCTTGTTCCAGGCAGCGGAACCTCGCTGCGTCCGGCACTCCGGTGTCGTTTAGAGTGAACGCCGTAGCATACAGCAGCGCCGCGCATCGTGGGAAACCTTCGTTGCGAATGGCCGCTGGTCGCGGCGCACGGCTGCTTTTTGCAGCGACGCTAAGCTCAGGTGTGGGGGGAGATATTCTTACCTTCAATGAGGTGAACGGATGGGAGAGACGCAGCTACCCGCAATCAGACCGGAGCTTTACGAGCGCCTGATCGACCGGCTTGGCCTGGCACTGGAAACGGCCAGGACCTCGGTGCGATTGCGCGACGAGATGCCAGCTGAGCTTGAGTTGCGTGGCTTGAGCCACGCAGAGTTCGAAGTGATCAAGGCCTACCTGGATTCCCTCCCGGAGCGCCACAATGCCGCTGTCGGCAGTTACCCACAAGCGGAGCCGACATCGGCCAAGATCATCTGGCTCAAGGACAAGAAACGCCCCGCCAGTACGGCGAGATCCAGGACGCTGCCACATCGCTAGCCGTTCAGGACGCCAGGCGCAGGCTATCGCGCGCCGGTTCTTCACTATCACACAACTCAAGATCGACGCCGGTACGCACTTGTTGACCGGCGTCGATCCTTCTAGGCTGCACGCCTGCCAAGGAGGTGTGGCCGATGCCGATCCGATTCTTCATCAAACAATGGCTGATGCCGCCGGGCGTGCTGTTTTTGCTGCTGCTTGCGGCATGGTGGCTGCATACGCGGCGGCCACGGTTGGCGGCGCTTTGCTTTAGCGTAGGGCTGGGTGGCCTGTGGTTGATGAGCCTGCCGCTGGTGGTGCAGGAAACCGCCCGTGTGCTGGAAAGTGAGCCGCCGCTGGCCGTGAGCGACTGGGCCGGCCTGGCGAACCGGGCGGATGCCATTGTGGTGCTGGGCGCCGGGCGTGAGCGCGGGGACCCGGCCTGGGGTGGCAGTGACCAGCCCACGGCCACGGCACTGGAACGTATGCGCTTTGCCGCGCGGCTGGCCAAGGCCTCGGGCCTGCCAGTGTTGACCAGTGGTGGGTTGCATTACGGCACGCCGCCCAGCGAGGCGAGGCTGATGGCGGAACGCTTGCATGAAGATTTCGCGGTCGAGGTGAAATGGCGCGAAGAGGCCAGCCGCACGACCTGGGAAAATGCTCAGCTCACGGCCAAAGTGCTGCAGCCTCTGGGATTTCGCCGGGTGGTGCTGGTGACCCAGGCCTGGCATATGCAGCGTTCCCGCTGGAGTTTTGAAAAGGCGGGTTTTGAGGTGGTGCCGGCGCCGGTGGGGTTCCTTGGGCGCGATCATGCGCGGCCGTTTGGCGGTCTGCTGCCAGAGAGCCGGGCGATGTGGCAGAGCGGGCAGTTGTTCAATGAAGTGGTGGGGTTGGTGGGGTATCGGGTGTTCTACTGATTCACCGGCTTACATAATCCCCTGTAGGAGCGGGCTTGCCCGCGAAAGGGCCTGCCCTGCCGGCCAATCTCCACCCGCCGTTCACCGTTGCCGCGACTACCGTATTCGCGGGTAAACCCGCTCCTACAGTGGCCGCGTATCGCCAATCAGACGGTTTTTGCAATACGCCCTGCCAGCAACGCCCAGCCCAGCAGCAACGCACAGACAATTGCCAGCGGCCATGAGCGCCATTGCAGGTAAGGCGTCAGCTGCTGCATCGGCACCACCTCGCCATACAGCACGGCCTGCTGGAACTGCGGAATCTGCGTGGTAATGCGGCCAAACGGGTCGATCAGCGCGGTCACGCCGTTGTTGGTGGCGCGGATCATCCAGCGGCCGGCTTCCAGCGCGCGCATCTGCGCCATCTGCAGGTGCTGCAAGGGGCCGATCGATTTGCCGAACCAGGTGTCGTTGCTGATGGTCAGCAGCAGGTCGCTACGCGCAGCCAGGCCGGCGGCGAACTCGGGGTAGACCACCTCGTAGCAGATGTAAGGCGCAATCTGGTAGCCCTTGGCCTGCAGCAGCGGCTGATCTTCCGGGCCGCGGGCGAAGTCGGACATGGGCAGGTTGAAGAACTCGATGGCCCCACGCAGCACGTCTTGCAGCGGCACATACTCGCCAAATGGCACCAGCTTCTGCTTGAGGTAGGTGCCATCGCCTTCGCCAGTGACGGTGATGCCGTTGTAGTAGCGGCGCTGGTGGTGCACTACTTCACGCACCGGTACGCCCGTGATCAGCGCCGAATGGCGCTCGGCAGCGAAGCGGCCCATCACGTCGATGTAGCCCTGGGCCTGGTCCTTGAGCACCGGAACGGCGGTTTCCGGCCACACCAGCAGGTCCACCGGCCTGGAACTGAAGCTCAGGTCGCGGTATAGCGCCAGTTGCGCGTCGATGTGCGCGGGGTCCCATTTCAGGTCCTGCTCGACGTTGCCCTGGATCGCTGCCACTTTCAGCGGCTCGCCTGCCGGAATGGTCCAGGCATGGCCCTTGAGCGCCAGGCCCAGCCCCCAGGGGGCCAGCAACAGCACACTGGCCACGGCCAGGAACGAGGGGCGGGTGCGCAGGCGGTGCAGGTTGCACAGCAGGGCGGCGGTGAGGGCGAGGGTGAAGGAAATCAGCCAGACGCCGCCCAGCGGCGCAAGGCCGGCCAACGGTCCGTCCAGTTGGCTATAGCCGGCGTAGAGCCAGGGGAAGCCGGTCAGGAACCAGCCGCGGAAGGCCTCTTGCAGTAACCAGAGGGCGGCGAAGCACAAGGCGTCGGCCAGTGGTGCTTCGTTGCGGCGTAGCCAGCGCGCCCATAGCCAGGTGGGCAGGGCGAAGAACCAGGCCAGTGCGGCGAAGAACGCCAGCAGCAACACGATTGCCAGCAGCGGCGAGGCGCCGCCGTAGGTGTTCATGCTGACGTAGATCCACCAGGTGCCGGCGCCATACAGGCCAAACCCAAACCACCAGCCACGCCACATGGCCTGACGCGGGCTGAGCTCGCGCAGGCCAAGGTAGAGCACCGCGATGGACAACACCGCCAACGGCCAGATGTCGAACGGCGCCAGGGCCAGGAGGGTGGAAGCACCGGCCGCCAGGGCCAGCAGGTTACCGGGCCAGCCGGGGCGGGTGATCCAACGCATGTTTATCCTTAACGGGTGATCGGGGTCAGGCGCAGCAAGTGTATCCGCCGGCTGTCGGCGTTGAGAATACGGAACTTGTAAGACCCGATCTCAGTGGTTTCGTTGCGCTTGGGCAGGTGGCCAAAGGCGCTCATCACCAGGCCGCCGACCGTGTCGAACTCGTCATCGGAGAACTCGCTGTCGAAGAACTCGTTGAAGTTCTCGATCGGGGTAAGCGCTTTGACCAGGAAATCACCGCTGGGCAGTGGTTTGATGTAGCTGTCTTCCTCGACGTCGTGCTCGTCTTCGATATCGCCGACGATCTGTTCCAGCACGTCCTCGATGGTGACCAGGCCCGCCACGCCGCCATATTCGTCGATGACGATGGCCATGTGGTTGTGGTTGGCGCGGAATTCACGCAGCAACACGTTCAGGCGCTTGGACTCGGGTACGAAGGTGGCCGGGCGCAGCAGGTCCTTGATGTTGAAGCTGTCGCCGTTCTCCTTGAGGATCAACGGCAGCAAGTCTTTGGCGAGCAGGATCCCGAGCACATCGTCATGGCTTTCGCCGATTACCGGGTAGCGCGAGTGCGCGGCGTCGATCACCGCCGGCAGGAACTCGCGAGGCGACTGGCCGGCCTTGATGCTGTTCATCTGCGAACGCGGCACCATGATGTCGCGAACCTGCAGGTCGGCGACCTGAATGGCGCCTTCGACGATGGTCAGCGCTTCGCTGTCCAGCAATTTGTTCTGATGGGCTTCGCGCAGCAGCTCAAGCAGCTCCTGGCGGTTTTTCGGCTCATGGGCAAAAGCCTGGGTCAGTTTACCCAGCCAGGACTTCTGCCCGTTGCTCGATCGATCTTCGCTCATGGCGGTTCTCGTGATCCTTCGTGTATCAGTGTGTGATTGAGTCGGTTTCATCATCGGCATACGGGTCAGGGTGACCCAGTTCTGCCAGCAATTCCCGTTCCAGGCTTTCCATTTCCTCGGCCTCCTCATCTTCGATGTGGTCATAGCCGAGCAAGTGCAGGCAACCGTGGATGACCAGGTGCGCCCAGTGCGCTTCCAGCGATTTGCCTTGTTCGGCCGCTTCGCGCTCGACCACCGCTACACAGATCACCAGGTCGCCCAGCAGCGGGATATCGAGCAGCTCATCGGGCACATCGGCCGGGAACGACAACACATTGGTCGCGTAGTCCTTGTGCCGGTAGGTGTGGTTCAGCTCCCGGCCTTCGGCTTCGTCGACCAGGCGAATGGTCATTTCCGAGTCGGCGCTGCGCTGGCGCAACGCCAATTCACACCAGCGGCGCAGGGCAGCGTCTTCTGGAGTGGCAGCATCCGTGGCCCGTTGGATATCAAGTTCAAGCATCTTTGCCGGGCGCCTCGGGCTTGGACTGGCCGGCTTCGAAGCGGTCGTAGGCTTCGACGATACGCTGCACCAGTGGGTGACGAACCACATCCTTGGGTTGGAAATGGGTGAAGCTGATCCCCGGAACGTCCTTCAGCACCTCGATGACGTGCGCCAGGCCCGACTTGGTGCCACGGGGCAGGTCGACCTGGGTGATGTCACCGGTGATCACCGCGGTGGAGCCGAAGCCGATGCGGGTCAGGAACATCTTCATCTGCTCGAGCGTGGTGTTCTGGCTTTCGTCGAGGATGATGAAGCTGTTGTTCAGGGTGCGGCCACGCATGTAGGCCAGAGGGGCGATTTCGATCACCTGGCGTTCGATCAGCTTGGCCACGTGTTCGAAGCCGAGCATTTCGTACAGGGCGTCGTACAGCGGGCGCAGGTACGGGTCGATTTTCTGTGCCAGGTCGCCGGGCAGAAAACCGAGCTTCTCACCCGCCTCGACCGCCGGGCGCACCAGCAGGATGCGGCGCACCTGTTCGCGTTCCAGCGCGTCCACGGCGCAGGCTACGGCCAGGTAGGTCTTGCCGGTACCGGCCGGGCCTATGCCGAAATTGATGTCGTTGGCCAGGATTTCCTTGACGTAGCGCTGTTGGTTGAGCCCGCGCGGGCGGATATTGCCCTTGCGCGTGCGCAGCGACACGCTGACCTCGTTGACGGCCGGGTTGTCGATGTTTTCGACAGCCGATTCCTGCAGGTACAGGTGCACGGTTTCCGGTGACAGGTCGGTGGCCTTGGTCTCGCGATAGAGACGGCGCAGCAGCTGTTCGGCAGCGGAGGTGGTCCTGGGTTCGCCGATCAGTTCGAACTGATTGCCGCGGTTGCGGATCTCGATGGCCAGGCGCTGTTCGATCAGACGCAGGTGCTCGTCGAACTGGCCGCACAAGTTGGCGAAACGGTGGGCCTCGAAGGGTTCGAGGATGAAACGATGGGGTTCTATGGGTGCGTTCAAGGTCGTTTTTAGCCGCTCGACGGCGATGGAGTTGAACTCAAGAATAACCCTTGAATGGCAGTGGCGAAAGCACTGAAACGTTCAACGGTATGTACGGGCTGTTCTGGCCTTCCCGCGGGTCAACCCACTCCGGCAAGGCCGGTGGGGATCCTATGGGCGCGGGTTCACCCGTGAACAGGCCAGAACAGGTATCATGCCCACCTTTTCTTACGCATGTGTTATCTGGCCGAACATGAGCAAACGCGAACCCGCCATCTATAAAGTGATCTTCCTGAACCAGGGCCAGGTCTTCGAGATGTACGCCAAGCAGATCTACCAGAGTGACCTGTGGGGCTTTCTGGAAATCGAGGAGTTCGTGTTCGGAGAGCGCTCGCAACTGGTCGTGGACCCGAGTGAGGAGAAGCTCAAGAGCCAGTTCGACGGAGTGGTCCGCAGTTTCGTGCCGATGCACTCGATTGTGCGCATCGATGAGGTGGAGCGCCTGGGCACGGCGAAGATCAGCGAGGCCAAGGGCGGCGGCAATGTGATGCCGTTCCCGATGCCAATGCCGGAAAAGTGACCTTCAGGGAAGCGGCGAGAACGGCGTGCGCCCTTCGGCGTTCTGCAGTTCGAGCAGGTACTTGCGGAAAATCTGGCCGAGCACCTGGGTGGCATGCTCCAGTTCGTCACGGGGCATTTGCTCGGTTACTTCGTCGGCCATGTCCAGCGCATCTTCGGCGCCGTTGACCGCAGCCATTTTCAGCAGGATGTAGGCCTGTACGTTGTTGGCCTTGACCCCTTCGCCATGGAAGAACATGGCACCCAGACGGTATTGGGCGTCGGCTTGGCCTTGCAGCGATGCCTTCTGGAACCAGTCCAGGGCTTTGCCCAGGTTTTTTGGCGTTTGCGTGTAGTAATACTCGCCCAGTTCGAATTGCGCCTGGGCATCCCCCGCAGTCGCCGTCTGCTCGCAGGCCTTGAGGGCGTTTGCCAGGTCTTCAGGCTGAACGTTCAAGGTGCAGCGGCCCGTCGCCGGAATCAGCAACGAGTTACCGCCCTCCGCCAGGGCCAGCAGGGGCTGAAGAAGCAACAGGCAGCCCAGGGTCAGGGCGCGGCCGGTGCGGTTCATGGGGATCGACTTACCTCTGCAAAGCTGCGGCCAATGTCTCTGGTGGCACATTATGGGATAAGCAGCGCCAACCTTACAAAGTTTTACTCGAATTTCTGCTTGGTTGGGGAAGTCAGCTGATTGTGCGTGCGTATTTATTGCCTGTGCCGGCCTCTTCGCGGGTGAACCCGCGCCTACAAGGGGGTGTCGCTTTCATGAGTGTAGGCGTGGGGTTGCTCGCGAAGAGGCCGGTACAGGCTGGCCATCACTTCAGGGCAGCAAAGGCTTTCTCAGCCGCATCCAGGGTGATCTGCAGCTCCTTGTCGCCATGGGCGATGGAGGTGAAGCCCGCCTCGAATGCGCTCGGTGCCAGGTATACACCACCGTCGAGCATCAGGTGGAAGAAGCGCTTGAAGCGCTCGGCATCGCTGGCCATCACGTCTTCGAAGGTGACGATATCGTCGGCGCCGCTGAAGTACAGGCCGAACATGGCCCCGGCCTGGGTGGTGACGAATGGCACGCCAGCGGCATCGGCGCGTTGCTGCAGGCCGTCAAGCATGCGGCTGGTGTAGTCGGTCAGCTCGGCGTGGAAACCTGGGCGGCTGATCAGCTTGAGGGTGGTCAGGCCGGCGGCCATGGCCAGCGGATTGCCCGACAGGGTGCCGGCCTGGTAGACCGGGCCGAGCGGGGCGATGCAGCCCATGATTTCACGCTTGCCGCCGAAACAGCCGACCGGCATGCCGCCACCGACGATCTTGCCGAAGGTCGACAGGTCCGGCTTGATGCCGTAATGGCCCTGGGCGCCGCCGAGCGAGACGCGGAAACCGGTCATCACTTCGTCGAAGATCAGCACCACGCCATGCTTGTCGCATTGCTCGCGCAGGCCCTCGAGGAAACCCGGTGCCGGTGGTACGCAGTTCATGTTGCCGGCCACTGGCTCCACGATGATGCAGGCCACGGTCTGGCCAACTTCGGCCAGGGTCTTCTCGACGGCGGCGATGTCGTTGAACGGCAGGGTCAGGGTGTGCTTGGCGAAGTCCGCTGGCACGCCTGCCGAGCTTGGCACGCCTTGGGTCAGCAAGCCGGAGCCGGCTTTTACCAGCAGGCTGTCGGAGTGGCCGTGGTAGCAGCCTTCGAACTTGATGATGGCATCACGGCCAGTGTAGCCACGTGCCAGTCGGATGGCACTCATGGTGGCTTCAGTGCCCGAGCTGACCATGCGCACCATTTCCATCGACGGTACGATCGAGCAGACCAGGTCGGCCATCTCGGTTTCCATGGCGGTCGGCGCGCCGTAGGACAGGCCGTGCTCCAGCTGCTTGCGTACCGAGTCCAGCACGTCCGGGTGGCCGTGGCCGAGAATCATCGGGCCCCAGGAGCCGACGTAGTCGACGTAGCGTTTGTCGTCCTCGTCAACGACATAGGCGCCTTCGGCATGCTTGAAGAACAGCGGCGTGCCGCCAACGCTCTTGAAAGCGCGGACTGGCGAGTTGACACCGCCAGGGATGTGCTTCTGGGCTTGGGCGAACAGGGCTTCGGAACGGGACATGGAAGTATCTCTCGAATCAGGATGCGAACAAGGCGTTGAAGGCGCGGGCGCGGCGGGTGACTTCCTGCGCGCTGTCGGCACCGAACAAGCCGTGGATCACCGCCAGCAGGTCGGCACCGTGGGCGACCAGCGGGGCGGCGTTGTCGAGGGTGATGCCACCGATCACGGCGATCGGCAGTTTCACCTGGGGGCGGGCCTGCTCAAGCAGGCCGACATTGGCAGCGGGCGCGCCCGGCTTGGTGACAGAATTGAAGAAGCGGCCAAAGGCCACGTAGCTGGCGCCTTCGCTGGCAGCCTGGGCGGCCAGTTCGAGGCTGGCGTGGCAGGTGGAGCCGATGATTGCCTGACGGCCGAGCAGTGCGCGGGCCGGGGTCAGCGGGCCGTCGGTCTGGCCCAGGTGCACGCCGACACCCAGGCGGGCGGCCAGTTCGGCGTCATCGTTGATCAGCAACTGGGTGCCGTAACGCTCGCAGAGCTTCATCAGCCCTTCGGCTTCACGCAGGCGGCGCGCTGCATCGTCGCTCTTGTCGCGGTACTGCAGCAGGCACACGCCGCCTTCCAGGGCCGCCTCGACATGGGACAGGAAACGGCCGGCGAGCAGCTGGCTGTCGGTGATGGCGTACAGACCGCGTAGCTTCATTGAAGGCCTCGTATCAGGAGCAGAAGTCCAGGGGCAGGCGGCGCGGCACGTACTGGCCCTTGCCCAGTTGCTCGGCGTCACGCAGGGTGCGCCAGGTGTAGTCCAGGGCGGTGCGCACGGCGCTTTCCAGCTGCTCGCCGAGCGCCAGGCGGCCGGCCAGGGCGCTGGCCAGGGTGCAGCCCGAGCCGTGGTAGCTGCCTGGCAGGCGCTGGCAAGTCCAGGTGAAGTGCTGGCCGTCCTGGGTGTACAGGCGGTTGTGGATTTCGTCTTCGTCGCCGTGACCGCCGGTAATCAGCAGGTGTCTACAGAACGGCAACAGTTTCTCGGCACATTCGTCAGCGGTGCCTTCGGGCAGTTCGGCGAGGATGCGTGCTTCGGGCAGGTTCGGCGTGGCGATGGTCGCCAGCGGCAGCAGGCGTTCGCGCAGGGCATAGCCTACTTCGTCCTTGCCCAGGCGGCCACCGCCACCGGCACGCAGCACCGGGTCGCAGACCAGCGGCAGGTGGGGGTGGGCGGCCAGCAGTTCGGCGACGGTGTCGACCATCTCGATCGAGCCGAGCATGCCCAACTTGACGGCGGCCACCGTGGAGTCGGCCAGCACGGCGTTGGCCTGGGCCAGCACCCACTCGCGGTCGAGCACGCGGAAGTCGGAAACGTTGACGGTATCCTGCACGGTCAGGGCGGTCACTGCAGGTGCAGCGTGGCAGCCTTGGGCGATCAGGGCTTCGATATCTGCCTGCAAGCCGGCGCCGCCACTGGGGTCGTGGCCGGAGAGACAGAGGACAACGGGGCGGGAGCTGTAGGTATTCATGGTCGGCGAGCTTACCACCAAACCTGTTTGGGCGGATCGTCCGACAAACGAGTTTTACTGATCGATCGGTCAGGTTACTGATTGGTTTTCTTTTGAAAGCATTGATTTAGAGCCTTTTCTTTGTGTTTTTATGTGGCCGATTGCCAGGTTGTGAGGCTATGCTAGAGTGCTCGGATAACTCGACAAACGGGTGCTGCAGGATCACGTCGTCTCAAACGGATGGGAGGCTACCGCGACGCGACCGGGCAGGCCATGCTGGGGCTGTATGCGCTATTTGCTGATTGTGCTTATGGGTTTGCTGCCCGTGCTGGCCGGAGCGGTCGATTTCGACGTCGCTACCCGGCATCTCCCACTGGGCAAGGCCATGCAGGTTTATGAAGACCCCGATGGCAATGCCAGCATCGCTCAGGTCAGTGCCCCCGGGTTTGCCAAATACTTTCAGCCCCACCGTGAGGATGTGCTGAACGCCGGTTACTCCACCTCGGTGTTCTGGCTCAAGGTCGAGCTGCGCCCCGTTGCCGCGCCCAGCGCTGCCCCGCGGCAATGGCTGCTGGAGCTGGCCTATCCGCCACTGGATCACCTCGAACTGTATTTGCCTGACAGCAGCGGCTTGTACCGCCTGGCGCAGCGCACGGGCGATGCCTTGCCCTACGACAGCCGGCAGATCCGGCAGAACAACTACTTGTTCGAACTACAACTGCCACCTGGCAAGGTGACCACTGCGTACCTGCGGCTGCAAAGCCAGGGTTCGGTGCAAGCGCCGCTGGCGCTGTGGTCCCCTGAAGCCTATCTGGAAGAGCAGCCCACGCGCCTGTATGTGCTGGGGATGATCTACGGCGTGTTGCTGGTGATGCTGGTGTACAACCTGTTCATCTACCTCAGCGTGCGTGACGTCAGCTACCTCTATTACATCCTTTACATCGCTTCGTTCGGCCTTTACCAGGTCTCGGTGAATGGCGCCGGTGTAGCCTATTTCTGGCCAGACAGCCCTTGGTGGGCGAATGCCTCCACGCCATTGTTCATCGGTGCTGCCGGCCTGTTCGGTTGCCAGTTCGCCCGGCACTTCCTGCAATTGGGCAGCATCAACCGTGGCTTCGATCGCCTGTTGCAACTGCTGATGCTGGGTGGCGCGCTGGTCATGGTACTGGCGGTGAGCATGCCCTACGGCATTGCGCTGCGCATGGCGACGCTGCTGGCACTGCTGTTCACCATAAGCGTCTTCAGCGCCGGCCTGTATGCCTGGTGGCGCGGCTTGCGAGTGGCGCGCTGGTTCATCATCGCCTGGACGGCGTTCCTGCTTGGCGGACTGGTCAACACCTTGATGGTGCTGGGCTACCTGCCGAACGTGTTCATCACCATGTACGCCAGCCAGCTGGGTTCGGCCTTGGAAGTGGCCTTGCTGTCGCTGGCACTGGCCGACCGCATCAACAGCCTGCGCGAGCAGCAGGCACAGACCTTGCGCGACACTGGGCGTACGCTGGAGCAATTGAACCTGCAACTGGCCAGGAGCAATCGCCTGAAGGACGAGTTCCTGGCCAGCGTGACTCATGAACTGCGCACCCCGATGAATGGGGTGATTGGCTCGCTCGAGCTGATGCACACCCTGCCGATGGGGGCTGAAATGGCTCAGTACCATCACACGGCTGTGGGGTCTGCCCAAGGCATGATGGATATGGTCGATGCCATTCTTACCCTGTCCGAATTGCAGGCCGGCCGCCTGCGGGCGCAGCCGGCACCGTTCAGCCTGCGCGCCCTGTTGCAGGGCTTGCGCGCCGGTTATGCCGGGCAGGCGCTGGGCAAAGGCTTGTACCTGAGCCTGGATATTCCGGCCGACCTGCCGGACGGGTTGCTCGGTGACGGGCAGAAGCTGGCGCACTGCCTGGGTTGCCTGGTGGACAACGGTTTGAAGTTCACCCATCAGGGCGGTGTGATGATCCAAGTGCGCGGCCGCCGGGTGGGGCCGGATGATCTGGCGTTGACCTTTACCGTCAGCGACAGCGGTATCGGTTTCGATGATCTGGAGCAGTCGACCCTGTACCAGCGGTTCTTCCAGGTCGACGGTTCGATGACCCGGCGGTATGGCGGTTTGGGGATTGGGTTGTCGATTTGCCGGCAGATGGGAGAGTTGCTGGGGGCCAGATTGGCGCATGAGTCGACGCGCGGGTTGGGCAGCCGCTTCGAGTTGAGTTTGAATGTAGCGATTTCGCAGGTGCAGATGAGCCCGAACCTGCTGCAGGTGAGGCGCTCGCTGTAGGAGCGGGTTCACCCGCGAAAGGGCCGGGTCTGCAGGCCGATATCCACCCGCCGTTCACCGTTGCCGCCGCCACCGTATTCGCGGGTAAACCCGCTCCTACGCGCGCGCACGCCTGCAACCACACGTTTAGTCATTAATACCCCTTTGACTACCCCGCAAGCAGTGCTTCACTGGGTCTCTCAAGCCTACCCGGATCCAGGAGCCCCCCGATGAGCCTGCACCAGTACGCTGAAACCCACGAAGTCACCAACCAGCCGCCGCCGCTCGACGGTGCCAACCTGTACCGCCTCGACCTGCCATTGCAAGAATGGTCAAGGCGTTTTGGCGCGGGCTGGGCCGAGTCGCGGATCGACGCCTATGGTGCCCTGGCCGGCGGCCCGCTGATGCAGGCAGGCTTCCTGGCCAACGCGCACAAACCCGAGTTCAGCAGCCACGACCGCTATGGCCATCGCATCGACCTGGTCGAGTTCCACCCGGCCTACCATGAGCTGATGCGTACCGCCGTCGAACATGGCCTGCCTTCTTTGCCATGGGCCGAACCCCGTGCTGGCGCCCATGTTGCACGGGCTTCGATGACCTACCTGCACAGCCAGGCCGAGGCCGGCACCGGCTGCCCGCTGACCATGACGTTTGCCGCCGTGCCGGCATTGCGCCTGCAGCCTGAGCTGGCTGAATACTGGCTGCCGAAAATCCTTGCCTGCGAATATGACCCGCGCAACATTGGCGACCGGCACAAGGCCGGGGTCACCCTGGGCATGGCCATGACCGAAAAGCAGGGCGGCACCGATGTGCGCGCCAACACTACCCGGGCCTATCCGGTCGGTGCGCCAGGCCCGGGGCAGGCTTATGAGCTGGTTGGCCACAAGTGGTTCTGCTCGGCGCCGATGTGCGACGCTTTCCTGACCTTGGCGCAAACCGAAAAAGGCCTGAGCTGCTTCCTACTGCCGCGCCACCGCCCCGATGACAACCGCAACCAGTTCTATATCCAGCGCCTGAAGAACAAGCTGGGCAACAGCTCCAACGCCTCCAGCGAGGTGGAGTTCCGCGGTGCGCTGGCATGGATGATTGGCGAAGAGGGACGCGGCGTGCCGACCATCATCGAGATGGTCGCCATGACCCGGTTCGACTGCATGGTCGGCTCCAGCGCACTGATGCGCCAGGCGTTGACGCAGGCGGCCCACCATTGCGCGCATCGCAAGGTCGGCGGGCGGGTGCTCAATGAGCAACCTCTGATGCAGAACGTGCTGGCCGACCTGGCCCTGGAAAGCGAGGCTGCGCTTGCCCTGAGCTTGCGCATGGGCCAGGCGCTGGAGCAACTGGACGACCCGCAGCAGGCGCATTTCGCCCGGCTGGTCACGGCGGTGGGCAAGTACTGGATCTGCAAACGTGCGCCGGCCATGATCAACGAGGCCGCCGAATGCCTGGGTGGCGCGGGTTATGTGGAAGACAGCATTCTGCCACGGCTGTACCGCGAGGCACCGGTCAACTCGACCTGGGAGGGCTCGGGCAACGTGCAGTGCCTGGATGTGCTGCGGGCCTTGTCCAAGGAGCCGGGCGTACTCGATGCACTGTTTGTCGAGCTGGGTGACGGGCATGGCGACCCGCGCCTGGCGGCGCATATCGGCAACCTCAAGGGGGCGTTTGCCGACACCGGTGACATGCAGTACCGCGCGCGGCAACTGACCGAGGATATTGCCCTGGCGTTGCAGGCCAAGCTGCTGCTGGAGGCGGGGAATACGGAGGTCAGTGATGCGTTTATCGGCAGCCGCTTGGCCGGTGGTGGCCGGGTGTACGGGGCGCTGCCGCGAGGTGTGGATGTGATGGCATTGGTAACAAGGGCTACGCCTGCCTGGCCGTTGTAGCAGCGGGCTTGCCCGCGAATGCACCCAACACCGATCAATGGGGGTGTATTTAACCAAGAAGGCAGGCAAGATGGATCACATGCATGTCCAGACAGGAAGCACAGTGTGAGCCACGCTTTTGTAGTCGTTGATACCCCCGAACAGGCCGTCGACCGTCTGGCGGCCTTGCATGAACAGGCCACAGGTGCCCTGAGTCAGGCCCTCAAGCGTTACCTGAAGGACCGTACCGAGCCCGATACCGATGAGCGCGACCTGTTCCGCTACCCGGCACTGCGCCTGACCTACTATAGCCATGGCGAAGTCGCCGCCACCACCCGCGCTTATGCCAAGGTCCAGGTTGCCGGCACCTACAGCGTCACCGTCACCCAGCCCGCTGCGTTCCGTGGCTACCTGCTGGAGCAACTGCGCCCGCTGATGCATGACTACACCGTTACGGTAGAAGTCGGCGTCAGCGAGCAGAACATCCCTTACCCCTATGTGGTCGACCAGGGCGACGAATTGGCCGGCAGCGGCATTACCGCTGCGCAGTTGGCGCGGGTGTTCCCCAGCACCGACCTGTCGGCGGCCACCGACAACATCGCCGATGGCCTGTACGACTGGGACCATGCTGAAATCATGCCACTGGCATTGTTCGATGCCGCGCGGGTCGACTTCTCGCTGCGCCGCCTGGTGCACTACACCGGCAGCGACTGGCGCCATGTACAGCCGTGGATCCTGCTGACCAACTACCACCGCTATGTCGACCAGTTCATCAGCCATGGCCTGGAACAGCTGCGTGACGACTCGCGCTTCGTGCGTATGGTGCTGCCGGGCAACGTCGTGATCGAAAAGGGCATGGACCATGGCGAAACCCAGGCTCTGGTGGCCAGCGTGGTCTGGCACCGCTTCCAGATGCCGGCCTACCACCTGATCGCCGCCGACGGCAATGGCGTTACCTTGGTCAACATTGGTGTCGGCCCGTCCAACGCCAAGAACATCACCGATCACCTGGCCGTGCTGCGCCCGCATTGCTGGCTGATGATCGGCCACTGCGGCGGCCTGCGGCAGTCGCAGACCAT
Source organism: Pseudomonas sp. BO3-4 (assembly GCF_034044115.1). Classification (NCBI taxonomy): domain Bacteria; kingdom Pseudomonadati; phylum Pseudomonadota; class Gammaproteobacteria; order Pseudomonadales; family Pseudomonadaceae; genus Pseudomonas; species Pseudomonas sp. BO3-4. Next base: position 5,566,282 of record NZ_CP139018.1, on the reverse strand, counting down.
CGGCGACTACGTGCTGGCACACGCCTATATGCGCCGTGACGGCATTCTCGACCGGGTCGTGCCGCCGAATATCCCGATCCCGGCCCTGGCCGAAGTGCAGATGGCCTTGCAGGAGGCTGCCGCACAGGTCACTGGCGAGCGTGGCGAGCAGTTGAAAAAGCGCCTGCGCACCGGCACCGTGCTGACCTACGACGACCGCAACTGGGAGTTGCGCTGGGCCCAGGAACGCCCGCTGATCAACCTGTCGCGTGCCGTGGCGGTGGACATGGAAAGCGGCACCATTGCTGCCCAGGGCTACCGTTTGCGCGTGCCTTACGGCACCTTGCTGTGTGTGTCCGACAAGCCGCTGCACAGCGAGATCAAACTGCCAGGTTCGGCCAACGCCTTCTACAACCGAGCGGTCAGCCAGCACCTGAAGATCGGCATTGCTGCCCTCGACCTGCTGCGCACCGAGCTGAACTCGCTGCACTCGCGTAAACTGCGCAGCTTCGATGAGCCGCCGTTCCGCTGAGGATCCATGTCACTGCCACCCCGTAACAAGCCGCGCCGCCCCCAGGTGCGGCCTGCCGCCGGCCCGCGTCGCCAGGCCAAGGCGCCACCTGCCGAGCCGCGCCTGATCCTGTTCAACAAACCGTTCGACGTGCTGACCCAGTTCAGCGACGGTGAAGGGCGCGCGACGCTCAAGGACTTCATCGACATCCCGGGCGTGTACCCGGCCGGGCGGCTGGACCGTGACAGTGAAGGCTTGCTGTTGTTGACCAACGATGGCGGGTTGCAGGCGCGGATTGCCGACCCGAAGCACAAGCTGGCCAAGACCTACTGGGTCCAGGTAGAAGGCGAACCGAGTGACGAGCAGTTGCAGCGTTTGCGCGATGGTGTGGCGCTGAATGATGGGCCGACCTTGCCGGCTGAGGCGCGGCGCCTGGAAGAACCCGAACTGTGGCCGCGCAACCCGCCGGTACGCTTTCGCAAGAGCGTGCCAACCAGCTGGCTGGAGCTGGTGATTCGCGAAGGGCGTAACCGCCAGGTGCGGCGCATGACGGCGGCGGTGGGGCTGCCGACCTTGCGCCTGGTGCGCGTGCGCATTGGTGACTGGGCGCTGGATGGGCTGGAGCAGGGTTGCTGGCGGGAGGTCCCTGCCAAGCTTTAGTTCAGGTCAGGGCCTGTTCGCGGGCACGCCCGCGAATGGCCCTGAAATGTTTTATACGCCTTCCAGAAACCCCACCACCACGCTTTTGATGATGAAGGCCAGCACCCCCAGGCCCAGCACGAAGAACAGGATCAGCGTCCCGAACTTACCCGCCTTGGACTTTTTTGCCAGGTCCCAGACGATGAAGCCCATGAAACCGATCAACACGGTGACCAGAATGATCATCATCCATTCTTCGAATACGGCGGGATCCATCGGTGTTCTCCAGGCGGGTTGAGCGTCCGATTATACGTCGGCTGGGTAAGCAATTAACGCAGGTGGGTCAATGGCAGCTCGGTGCTGGCCAACACCTGGTTGAGCACGAAGCTCGAACGCACGCTGGTGACGCCTTCGATACGCGTCAGGCTGCCTAGAAGCAGTTTCTGGTAGTGGTCCATGTCCGGCACCACCACTTTCAACTGATAGTCCGCATCCATGCCGGTGACCAGGCTGCATTCGAGCACCTGTGGCAGGTTGCGGATGGCGGCCTCGAATGTTTCAAAGCGTTCCGGGGTGTGGCGGTCCATGCCTATCAATACATAGGCGGTCAGGCTCAGGCCCAGCTTCTTGCGGTCGAGCAGGGCCACCTGGCGCGAAATGTAGCCGTCGTCCTCCAGTTGCTTGACCCGACGCGAGCATGGCGATGGCGACAGGCCGATGCGTTCGGCCAATTCCTGGTTGGAAATGCGCGCATCGCGCTGCAATTCGGCGAGGATGCTCAGGTCGTAGCGGTCAAGTTTGCTCATGGCATTTGCCTTTTCTGTTCGGATTGCTGCGAATTATCAATCCAGGGTGAAAAATTGCGCAAGTGCTATTTATCTGAGCAATCTTCGCAATCCTCTGTCGCAACCCGTCCGGTATCTTTATCACCAGAATCACTGCCCGGACATCAGTCCACGGCGACGCGCCCTAGGCGGGCGGTTGCGGCCAGCCATCCAACAGGATCTGCAGGCCCCCGGGCTACACACCTTCCAGAAGACGGTGTGAGGTGAGCCGGCGCCACAAGTGCCGAGCACGGACGACAATTCCTGAAGGGAGGCCCTGTGGCCTCCCTTTTTTCATGTCGGGAATTTTAATTGGCCTGTGTGGTGGGCGCGGTAGACTGGCGTTGGTTGCAGTTTTTTCTACCGAGAGGAACACCATGACGTCGCGCATCTGGCAGTTGGCAGGTGTTGGTTTGCTGGGTTTGAGCATCAGCCTTGGGGCCTTGGCTGAAGGGCCCGGCGAAGGGCCCGGTGAACGTGGCCAGCAGGTGCAAGGTGAGGGTGGGCCGGGGCGCTCGCTCAACTCGCGCGACGAAGTGCGCCAGACCCAACCGCCGCGCCAGGGGTATTACCAGGACATTCCCCGCCGCCACGGTGATGATCACCACTGGCAAGCCGGTGGCCCGGGGCAACGGCCCGGTGGCGACTGGCACGGGCGCCCGGATGGCCACGGCAATGGCTGGGGGCCTGGGCCGCAGTATCGCCCGGGGCACACGGTGGACCATTTTTCTGACCGCTACTGGAAAGTACCCTACCGGGGCGCTGATTATTTCTACTCGGGGGGGTACTGGTACCGCCCGCACGGGGGCAGTTACATCGTGGTGACCCCGCCGTACGGCGTGCGGGTCAATTACCTGCCGCCTTATGCGCGGGAAGTGTGGTTGGGTGGTGCGCTGTTCTTTCTGGTGGCCGATACCTATTACCAGTACCTGGCAGACAGCCAGGAATATGTGGTGGTCAATCCGCCGGTCGGCGTGCCGTCGCCCGTGCCGGTGGCCCCGGCAAATGGTGGGTATGACGTGGTGGCCTATCCGATGTATGGCCAGGGTCAGGAACAGCAGGAGCAGGACCGCTACCAGTGCCATCGCTGGGCGGTGAGCCAGTCAGGCTTCGACCCGGCGACGGCGACGTACGCACCGGCGGCCACTGTGCTCAGCCACTACCAGCGGGCGCTGGGGGCCTGTTTCAGTGGTCGGGGTTACAGCATCAACTGAACCCTGCAGGGGTAGGGATTAATTACCTCATACCGGGTCGGCGTGCACCATCACGTCCGCCTGTGGGTAACGCTGGCGGATCACCCGCGAGGCCTCCACGCACAAGCTGTGCGCCTCATGCAGCGGCAGTTGCCCCGGCAGCTCCAGGTGCAGTTGCACAAACCACTGGTTGCCCGACACGCGCGTGCGCAGGTCATGCACGCCTTTCACGCCTGCAACGGCCAGCACCAGCGCGGCCATGTCCTCGCCAACGTCGCCGGGTAACGCCTTGTCCATCAGGATCGCCGTACTTTCGCGGGCAATTTGCAGCGCGCTCCAAAGGATGTAAAAGGCGATGCCAAGGCCGAACAGCGCATCCAGCTGCGGCCAGCCAAAACGCGCCAGCAACAGGGCCAGCAGAATGCTGCCGTTGAGCAACAAGTCAGAACGGTAGTGCAGGGAATCTGCCCGTACCGCAGTAGAGCCGGTGAGCCGGATGACCTTGTACTGCAGTGCCAGCAGGGCGACCGTCAGCACCAGCGACAGCAGCATCACCGCGATTCCGATTGAGGTATCACCCAGCGGTTGCGGGGTGGACAGGCGCTCGACCGCCTGCACCCCGATCAGCACCGCACTGCCACCGATGAACAGCGCCTGCGCCATACCGGCCAAGGCCTCGGCCTTGCCATGGCCGAACCGGTGATCGTCGTCTGCCGGGCGCAGGGCGTAGTGCACCGCCAGCAGGTTGAGGAACGAGGCCACGGCGTCCAGTGCCGAGTCAGTCAGCCCGGCCAGCAGGCTCACCGAACCACTCAGCCACCAGGCCAGCGCCTTGCTCAGCACCAAGATGCTGGCCACCGCCAATGACGCGCGCGTGGCCAGGCGGAGCAGGCGCTGGTGTTCAGCCGGAGTAGTGATCATCCGTGGTCAGTGTCCGTGTGGCTCAGGCTGCCGGAACCAGGCCCATACTGGCCAGTTGTTCGATGCTGCCGCGGTGCTGGATCAGCCGTGGGTCGTTCAGCGGCAGGCGCTGGCCCAGTTCGCTTTCCAGAATGGCTTGCAGCTTCAGGTTGTCGACCTTGCCATCCGGGCTGACGGCTTCTTGCAGTTTGGCCGGGTCAACCTGGGCAGTGCGGCCACCTGGGTAGTAGATGGCGCCGGTGGCAAAGTCGATACCGAAGGCAATCAGCCCCGGGATTACATAGAACAGGATGCCAATGGCATCCATGGCGGCAACCACAGGGTCGATCTTGCCGCCGATTTGGCCGCGCCGGTCCGGGTAGAAAATGGTGCCGCAGGCCGTCAGTTGGGTCAGCAGGGTGGCGATGAGGGCGCCACCGATGACGCGGGTCGAGATACGCATGTAAATCTCCGAAAAGTGTTCAGCAGGGCAAGCGAAGCGCCTGCGCCTGATGCTAAGACCATGATAGAGCAGGCTGGGTTCGCCGTTATACTCGCGAGACTGTTCGAGGACCACCATGATTTCATTACCCATTGATGCTGCCTTGCCCGCCCTGCGCCAGGCTCTGGAAAACCGTGACGAAGTGGTGCTTGAAGCGCCGCCTGGCGCTGGCAAGACCACCCGCGTGCCACTGGCGCTGCTGCACGAACCGTGGCTGGCCGGGCAGAGCATCCTCATGCTCGAGCCACGGCGCCTGGCTGCGCGGGCAGCGGCCGAACGGCTGGCCAGTGAGCTGGGCGAGCAGGTTGGGGAAACGGTGGGTTACCGCATCCGTCTGGACAGCAAGGTCGGCCCGAAAACCCGTATTGAAGTGGTGACCGAAGGCATCCTCACACGCCGCCTGCAAGCCGACCCGGCGCTGGAAGGGGTGGGCCTGCTGATTTTCGACGAATATCACGAACGCAGCCTGGATGCCGATCTCGCACTTGCGCTGAGCCTTAACGGCCGCGAGTTGCTGCGTGACGACCCGCCCCTGAAGATTCTGCTGATGTCGGCGACGCTGGAAGGTGAGCGCCTGTCGCGGCTGTTGGACGACGCCCCGGTGGTCAGCAGCGAAGGGCGCATGCATCCGGTGGATATCCGCTGGGGGCGGCCGTTCCAGCCAGGCGAATTCATCGAGCCACGGGTGGTGGACAGCGTGCTGCATGCGCTGGCTGACCAGGCCGGCAGCGTGCTGGTGTTCCTGCCTGGGCAAGCCGAGATCCGCCGGGTTCACCAAAGCCTTCAGGAGGCGCTGGGGGCGCGCCCCGAGATTCTGCTGTGCCCGCTGCATGGCGAGCTCGACCTCAATGCCCAGCGCGCCGCTATCGACCCGCCGGCCAAGGGCCTGCGCAAGGTGGTGCTGGCCACCAACATCGCTGAGACCAGCCTGACCATCGATGGCGTGCGCGTGGTGATCGACGCAGGCCTGGCCCGGGTGCCGCGCTTCGACCCCGGCAGCGGCATGACCCGCCTGGACACCCAGCGCATTTCCCGCGCCAGTGCCACCCAGCGCGCTGGGCGTGCCGGCCGCCTGGAGCCCGGCGTGTGCTACCGCCTTTGGTCCGAGGCCCAGCATGACCAGTTGGCCGCCCATGGGAGTGCCGAGATTCTTCAGGCCGACCTGGCCGGGCTGGCCCTGCAGCTGGCGCGCTGGGGTGTAACCCCCGAGCAGTTGCGCTGGCTCGACCAGCCACCGGCTGCAGCGTTCGCCCAGGCCCAGGACCTGTTGGCGCGACTCAGCGCCTTCCGGCCGGGCAGCCGCGACACCCTCAGCGAACATGGCCAGGCCATGGCCGAACTGCCGGCTCACCCACGCATCGCGCACTTGTTGCTGCGGGGTCAGGACCTGGGCCTGGCACAGATGGCCTGCGATGTGGCTGCACTGCTGGGGGAGCGGGACATCCAGCGTGGCGGTGGTGCCGACTTGCACAGCCGGCTTGCGCTGGTCAGCGGTGAGAGCAAGGCTGCGCGTGGCGGCCAGGGGGGTGTGCAGCGTGCTCGTCAGCTGGCACGGCAATACCGTGGCCTGTTGCGTGGCAAGGTCGGTGCACCGGTTGCCGACCCGGACCACCCGCGCTGGCTGGGCGCCCTGTTGGCGCTGGCCTACCCTGACCGGGTCGCCCAGCAGCGCCGGGCGGGCGGGGCGGAGTATCGGCTCGCCAACGGCCGTGCGGCCCAGTTTGGCGAAGTCGATGCATTGATGAAGTGCCCATGGCTGGTGATCGCCGACCTGGGTAGCCGCCAGGGGCAGCGTGAGGAGCGGATCTATCTGGCCGCCGAATTCGATCCGGCGTTGCTCGAGGGTGTGCTGGCCGAACAGGTCGAGCGGGTCGATATCCTTGATTGGGACGAGCGCGAGCAGGTGTTGCGCGCCGAGCGCCAGGTGAAGGTTGGCGAACTGGTCCTCAGCCGCGAGCCGCTGCCCGGGCTGGATGATGAAGCCAGGGCCCGAGCGCTGCTTGGCCTGGTCCGGCGCAAAGGTTTGAACCTGCTGACCTGGACGCCGGAACTGCGGCAATGGCAGGCACGTGTGGCGCTGTTGCGTCAGCTCGACCTGCAGAAGGATGGCCACAGCGAATGGCCTGACCTGGGGGACGAAGCCCTGCTGGCCAGCCTGGAAGACTGGTTGCAGCCTTACCTGAGCAAAGTATCGCGCCTCAGCCACTTTGCCGCGCTGGACTTGCCGTCGATGCTGCGCAACCTGCTGCCCTGGCCGCTGCCGCAACGCCTGGAAGAACAGGCCCCGGCGCATCTGGCCGTGCCGTCCGGCTCGAACATCCGCCTGGATTACAGCGAAACCCCGCCGATTCTCGCCGTGCGTCTGCAAGAACTGTTCGGCCTTGCCGATACCCCGCGCATCGCCAACGGCCGGCAGCAGGTCAAGCTGCACCTGCTGTCACCGGCACGTCGGCCGGTGCAGGTGACCCAGGACCTGGCCAGCTTCTGGCGCACGACCTATGCCGAGGTGAAGAAAGACCTGAAAGGGCGCTATCCGAAGCATTACTGGCCGGACGACCCTCTGGTGGCCGAGGCTACGGCGCGGGCCAAGCCGAGAGGGCGCTGATGCACAGCACCGAGTGCGGCAGGCCGAAAAAATCATGTGCTGGGCACGACGTGTCAGTGGTCGTGCCATTCATCGTATTGCACCCGCCAGAGAAGCTTGATCTGCTTGCCTCAATAGGAAAGTGATCACTTCGCCTTCCTCGACGTTGAGCAAGGCTACCCACTCCCCACTCCTGTGCGGCGTATCCGTGAGGGCGCCGACCCTGTAGCCCCGCTGGTCGCGCAGATGGCAGACAAGGCCTTCATCTGTCAGCGCCAGCGGCTCGATTTTCCAGTATTCGCTAACGTCTGCATGCCAGTAAAAGCCCAGATAACCATTGCGGCTGACCCCTAGTTTCTTGGTCTCCGGGCGCCCAGGCATGCTGATGCGGTAGTGCAGGCGATCGTTGGTCCGCGAGTGGTAATGAAAGTCCATCACCGGCGAGTCCTGCCTTCCCCCCGCCTGCAACCAGTCATCCTCTGGGGTAATGCCCCAGCTGAACTTGTCTGAACTGCGGCTGAGGCGTAGTGGGATGTCCCGGTCGACGGCGCGCATGTACAGCTTGCCGCGAAAAGACCTGGCGTACCTGGCCTGAATGGTTTCGTTCATGGTGCACTCCTAGAACAGCATTGAGGATGTGCACTCTGGCGCCAAGGCTGGGCAGCGCGGCAGGCCGAAAACATTCCCCGGTGGCCTCAGGTGCTGGCTTCGCCTTCCAGCAACATGAACAGGCGATACAGCACCACGGTGCTGAACAGTTGCAGGAAGCCGCTGAGGCTGTCCATGGCCAGTTCCATCCCGGGTGATGGCTCGGGGAAGGCCATCAGCAGCAGCCCGTCGATCAGCCAGATCGGCGCCAGCACGCCTACCACGCAGACCATGATGCGCATGAAATGCCCGGTGGTCATGCTTGCGCTGTCGCGCATCGCCTGTACCACCGGCCGGCCGCGCAGCACCAGCAGGTACTCGGCGAACACCAGGTTGATCATGATCCACACCCCCGGGAAGATGAACAGCGCAAGGCCGGCCATGATCAGTAGCGAGCTGATCAGGATCAGCAGGGCCAGTTGCGGCCACAGCTGCAGGGCGCGGGCGAACAGGTCGCGCTTGGCGATTTCCTGGCCGTTGCTGCGCGTGTCCAGGTACAGGATCAGGGCTGCGCTGTACAGCGGGTAGAACAACAGGCTGACCAGCATGCCGTAGGCCGGTGATGCCTGGTCGCCCAGCTGCCGGTACAGCAATTGGGTGACCAGGGCTTCCACCACCACCAGCGGCAGGCACAGCTGCAGGATGTTTGGCAGGTGACGGCGGAAGAAGTACAAGGAGTCGCGCAAAACGCTCAGCGGATTCATCAGTCAACATCGCATGGCAGTAAAAACAGGGGCCTAACTTTAGCCCAAAGCAGGCCTGGGGCTGTCACTTGCTGAAAAAAGTTTCACCGCAGCAGTGATTGAATCCCGCGCCTGTACGCCCCATCTTTGACGCTGTCCGATGTCCCGCTACCCCACGAGGTCGCCCCATGAACACTGAAGAACAAACCCTGATTGACGGCCTGTTCGGCCGCCTCAAGCAAGCCGAAGACCCGAGCCAGCCGCGTGACGCGCAAGCCCAGGCGTGCATCGAGCAGCACGTGCGTCAGCAACCGGCGGCGCCTTACTACATGGCCCAGGCGATTTTGGTGCAGGAGGCCGCAATCAAGCGCCTCGACGAACAGAACAAGCAACTGGAAGCCGAGCTGCAGCAGGCCCGTGCCCAGGCTCAGGCGGCACAAGCCGCCAGCAGTGCGCCGAGCAATGGCGGGGGTGGTTTCTTGTCCAGCATCTTTGGTTCGGGTGGGCGCAACGCAGCGCCGGCGGTGCAGCCACAGCGCCCTTCGGCGCCCCCTGTAGTGTCCGGTGGTGGCTGGCGCGAGCCGTCGGCCCCTGGTTTTGGCCAACCTCAGGCGCCGCAGCCTGGCTATGGCGCCGCGCCTGCGCGCAGCGGGGCCAGCAGCTTCCTTGGCGGGGCCATGCAGACCGCCGCCGGTGTGGCCGGTGGTGTGCTGCTGGCGCAGGGTATCAGCAGCCTGTTCAACCACAACTCGCAACCGGAAGAAGTGGTCGAGGTCATCAAGGAAGAGCCGGCGCCAGCCAGCGACAGTGGTGGCTGGAACGACCAGGGCGGGCAGCAGCAAGTGGCTGACAACGGTGGCTGGGGCAGTGACCAGGGCGGATACGCCGACGGTGGTTTTGGCAGCGATGACGGTGGGTTCTTCTCGGACGACGATTCTTACGTCTGACAGGTCTGGCATACTGCTGGCATTTCCGGGGGCGCTTTGCGCCCCTTCGCGGGCACGCCCGCTCCCACAGGTGTACGCGCGATACCTGTGGGGGCGGGCGTGTCCGCGAAGGTCTGCGCAGCAGCCCCCCCAGCACTCCAGGCCAAAAATGAGGTTCCCAGGTGAAAAAGATCGCGCTGTTCGCCGATGTGCAGAACCTCTACTACACCGTGCGCCAGGCCCACGGCTGCCATTTCAACTACACCGCCCTGTGGGCCGATGTCAGCCGCGAAGGCCAGATCGTCGAGGCGGTGGCCTATGCCATCGACCGTGGCGACAGCAAACAACAGCAGTTCCAGCAGATCTTGCGCAACCTCGGTTTCGAGGTGCGCCTCAAACCGTTCATCCAGCGCAGCGATGGCTCGGCCAAAGGTGACTGGGATGTGGGCATTACTCTGGATGTGATCGACGCGGCCAGCCGGGTCGACCAGGTGGTGCTGGCCTCCGGTGACGGTGACTTCGACCTGCTGCTGGAGCGGGTAATCCAGCGCCATGGCGCCGAAGCGGTGGTGTATGGCGTGCCGGGGCTGACGGCGTTGTCACTGATCCGTGCTGCCACCCGCTACGTGCCCATCGAAGGCGCGCTGTTGCTCAAACACTAAGGTCTTTTCATGGAACGTATCGCTGTCATCGACTTTGAAACCACCGGCATTTCCCCCGGTACCGGCTGCCGTGCCACCGAGGTGGCGGTGGTAATGCTCGAGGGTGGGCGCATTGTCGAGCGCTACCAGAGTCTGATGAATGCAGGCGTGCCGGTGCCGGCTTTCGTCGCAGGGCTGACCGGCATCACCACCGCCATGCTGCGCAGTGCGCCGCCGGTGGACAAGGTGATGAACGAGGTGGCCGAGTTCGTCGGCGGCACCCCATTGTTGGCGCACAACGCTGCTTTCGACCAGAAGTTCTGGGATTACGAGCTGGGCCGTATTGGCCGCAGCCGCAGCCAGCCCTTCGCGTGTTCCCTGTTGCTGTCACGGCGGCTGCTGCCCGCCGCGCCGAACCACAAGCTGGGCACTTTGACACGCTGGGCTGGGTTGCCAGACACGGGGACCGCGCACCGGGCCATGGCCGATGCCGAAATGGCCGCCAACCTGCTGCAGCATCTGGCGGGTGTGTTGCGCCAGGACCACGGGGTTCAGCAACTGTCGCACGAGCTGCTTTGCCGGCTGCAGAAAACCCCGGCTGCGAAGCTGCGCGAAGCGCTGGCCAAGTACTGCAGGGATTAGCCAGTGAACGTCTGGGGGAGTGTCGCCTACGTCGAATGCACCAGAATTGTGCCGCTCATTTGAACCCGTTCTGTAACGTCCCTTCACCCAGGCAGGCCGTTAAACTGAGGCACCCGTAAACGGATTTCGAGTTTTCCCCATGCCTGCCTCCCGTCGTTTCCCGCTGCTGCTGATTGGCGCCTTCCTGGCCCTGTATCTGGTCTGGGGTTCCACTTACCTGTTCATTCGCATCGGCGTCGAGAGCTGGCCTCCGATGCTCATGGCCGGTGTGCGCTTCCTGATCGCCGGTGGCCTGCTGTACGGCTTCCTGCGTTGGCGCGGCGTGCCGGCACCTACCTGGCCACAATGGCGGGCGGCAGGGGCGATCGGTTTCTTGTTGCTCAGCTGTGGCAACGGCGGGGTAACCGTGGCTGAGCATGCCGGCGTGGCTTCGGGGGTGGCGGCTTTGGCGGTGGCGACGGTGCCGCTGTTCACCTTGCTGTTCGGCCTGTTGTTCGGGCACCGCAATTCGAAGCTGGAATGGGCGGGGATAGCCCTTGGGCTGGTGGGCATCGGCCTGCTGAACCTGGGCTCCAACCTGCAGGCAAGCCCGATAGGTGCGGCGCTGATCATCTTCGCGGCAGCGTCCTGGGCGTTCGGCTCGGTGTGGAGCAAGACCTTGCCGCTGCCTCAGGGGCCGATGGCCAGCGCAGCGGAAATGCTGGTCGGGGGTGCGGTGCTGTTGCTGGGCAGTGTGCTATCGGGCGAACGCATGACACAGCTGCCGACCGCCGCTGGCTGGGGGGCGCTGGCCTACCTGGTGTTCTTCGGTTCGATCCTGGCGTTCAGTGCCTACATGTACCTGCTCAAGCACGTGCGCCCGGCAGCGGCCACCAGCTACGCCTACGTCAACCCGGCGGTGGCGGTGCTGCTGGGGATCGTCTTTGCCGGTGAGCAGATTGGCGCTGAAGAGTGTGTGGCGATGGCAGTGATCATCGGTGCGGTGGTGCTGATCGGCCTGCCGCAGTGGCGCAAGGCGCCTGAACCTGTGCAACCGTTGAAAGGTGAAATCTGCAAGTAGGCAGGGGCGATGCGGTAAACTTGCCGCCTTCGCTGAACCCCCTGACGGTATTGCCATGAATTTCGCCAAACTCGGCCTGATCGAACCGCTGCTGCGCACGCTGCAGCAACTGGACTACACCACCCCGACCCCGGTGCAGGCCAAAGCCATCCCCGCCGTGCTGGCCGGCCGCGACCTGATGGCCGCAGCCCAGACCGGTACCGGCAAGACCGCAGGCTTTGCCCTGCCTGTGCTGCAGCGCCTGGCGCTGGAGGGCGAGAAGGTGGCCAGCAACTCGATCCGCGCCTTGGTGCTGGTACCCACTCGCGAGCTGGCCGAGCAGGTGCACAACAACGTGCGCGAATACGCCGAGAACCTGCCGCTGAGTACTTACGCGGTGTATGGCGGGGTCAGTATCAACCCACAGATGATGCGCCTGCGCCGGGGTGTCGACCTGCTGGTGGCTACCCCTGGCCGCTTGCTCGACCTGTTCCGGCAGAACGCCGTGAAGTTCAACCAGGTGCAGACCCTGGTGCTGGATGAAGCCGACCGCATGCTTGACCTGGGCTTTGCCGAAGAGCTGCAGTCGGTGTATGCGGCACTGCCGCGCAAGCGCCAGACGCTGCTGTTTTCCGCCACCTTTTCCGATCAGATTCGCATGCTGGCGGGGCTGGCGCTGAATGACCCGCTCAGTATCGAAGTGAGCCCGCGCAACGCCACGGCCGCCAGCGTCAAGCAGTGGCTGGTGCCTGTGGACAAGAAGCGCAAGGCCGACCTGTTCTGCCACCTGCTGCGCAAGCAGCGCTGGAAGCAGGTGCTGGTGTTCGCCAAGACCCGCAATGGCGTCGATCAGCTGGTGGAGCGCTTGCTGGCCGAAGGCGTGAATGCCGACGGCATCCACGGTGATCGCCCACAGGCTACTCGCCAGCGTGCGCTGGACAGCTTCAAGGCCCGTGAGGTGCAAGTTCTGGTGGCGACCGATGTGGCGGCCCGTGGCCTGGATATCGATGACTTGCCGCTGGTCGTCAACCTCGACCTGCCGATCGTTGCCGAAGACTACGTGCACCGCATTGGGCGTACCGGGCGGGCGGGCAACAAGGGCGAGGCGATTTCGCTGGTGTGTGCGGATGAAGTGCAACTGCTGGCGGCTATCGAGGTGCTGACCCGGCAGACCCTGCCGCGTCATGAAGAGCCGGATTTCATCCCCGAGCACCGGGTGCCGATGACCGATGCCAGTGGGCAGGTTATCAAGAAACCGAAGAAACCCAAGAAGCCGAAAGAAAACAGCGCCAAGCGCGGGCTGGGGCGCTGGATGGACAGCAGTGAAGCTGGCAGTGCGGAACCGGCGGTGAAGGCTGTACGCAAGGTGCCGAGCTTCAATGGTGGGCCGCGCAAGCGCAAGCCTTGAGGCTTTGGGGCCGCTTTGCGGCCCATTCGCGACGCAAGGCCGCTCCCACACGGATCGCGCCAGCTTTCAGAAATTGAGCAAGACAGTTGCTCCCACATGGGCTGCGCAATCTGGATTGACGCAGTACTTGTGGAAGCCGCCCCGGCAAGCTGTCAGGAAGCCCGCACCCAGTCCGCCGCTGCCCGCCCGGCGCGCAAGCCGCTGGCAAAGCACGCCGTGAGCAGATAACCCCCGGTCGGCGCCTCCCAGTCCAGCATCTCGCCGGCACAGAACACCCCCGGCACGGCCTTGACCATCAACCCCTCATCCAGCCCCTCGAAGCGGACCCCGCCGGCACTGCTGATCGCTTCATCCAGCGGCCGCGTGCGTACCAGGGTGATAGGCAATGCCTTGATGGCCCGGGCCAAAGCATCAACGTCGGCAAAGGTCGCCTGATCGGTCAGTTCGCGCAGCAGTGCGGCCTTGACCCCATCAATCCCCAGCTGGCTGTGCAGGTGCTTGGCCATGGAGCGTGAACCGCGTGGTTTGGCCAATGCCTGGGCAATCTTGTCCACAGGCTTGTCCGGCAGCAGGTCGAGCAACAATACCCCGCGGCCTTCACGGTGGATGGCCTCGCGTACCGGTGCCGACCAGGCGTACACCAGGCTGCCTTCCACGCCTTGAGCGGTGAGGATGAACTCGCCCTTGCGCGGTGCGCTGCCCGGGACGCTGAGGGCGATGTTCTTCAGCGGTGCGCCCGCGAACTTGTCCTTGAGCAGCGCGCTCCAGCCCTCTACTTCAAAACCGCAGTTGCTCGGCTGCAAAGGCGAGATATCCACAGCCCGTTCTGCCAGCAGCGGTTGCCAGCTGCCGTCAGAACCCAGGCGCGCCCAGCTGGCGCCACCCAGCGCCAGCACCACGACCGAGGCTTTCACCTGACGTTCGCCCTGTGGATAAGCAATTCGCAAGCTGCCATCGGTGTTCCAGCCCAACCAGCGATGGCGGGTGTGGATAACTACCCCGTTGTCGCGCAGGCGCTTGAGCCAGGCACGCAGCAACGGTGCGGCTTTCATGTCGGTGGGGAACACCCGGCCCGAGGTGCCGACGAAGGTTTCGATGCCCAAACCATGAATCCACTGGCGCAACGCGTCAGCATCGAAGTCGCGTAGCAGGGCCTCGATTTCGCCTTGGCGTTCGGCATAGCGTGCCACGAACGCCGGGTAGGGCTCGGAATGGGTGATGTTCATGCCGCCGACGCCCGCCAGCAGGAACTTGCGGCCCACTGAAGGCATGGCATCGAACACCTCGACCGCCAGGCCTGCCTTGGCCAGTGCTTCGGCAGCCATCAGGCCGGCGGGGCCGCCACCGATGACGACAGCGGGGGGAGGGGATGCGGGGGTCAGATCGGGCATGGTGGGCAGCAGGCTGTGGAAAAGAGGCGCATTCTACCGCAGCGCTGCCCATGGAAGCACTGATCAAAAAATAGCCAGTGTTATGCAGGCCTTGCCAGTAAAGGGCTACAGCGCCTTTCGCGCAGGTTATCCACAAGCGGTTCCACAGTCATTGTGAACAACCTATGACACGTGCCGCGCTGTGGTGAAGGATGCCGTGGCGTCTGGCCAAGGCTGTGCGGTCCTTGCTGTAGCCTCCGCCGATCACGCCCATCACCGGGATATCGCGGCCCAGGCAGTGGCGCAGCACGGCTTCGTCACGGGCGGCAACGCCTGCGTCGGTCAGCTGCAGGTAGCCCAGGGCGTCGTCCTTGTGCACGTCGACACCGGCGTCATACAGCACCAGGTCGGGTTGATAAAGCGGCAGCAGGTAGTTGAGAGCGTCGTCCACCACCTTCAGGTAGGCCGCGTCGCCCATGCCTCGGGGCAGGGGGATGTCCCAGTCGCTTTGTGCCTTGCGGGCGGGGAAGTTCTGCTCGCAGTGCAGCGACACGGTGATGGCCTCGGGCGTGTCGTGCAGGATGCGCGCGGTGCCATCACCCTGGTGCACGTCGCAGTCGAAGATCAGCACCCGGTGTACCCGGCCTGCTTCCAGCAGGTAGCGGCTGATGACCGCCAGGTCGTTGAAAATGCAGAAGCCGGCGGGGTGGTCGTAATGGGCGTGGTGGGTGCCACCGGCGAGGTGGCAGGCGATGCCGTGCTGCAGCGCCATCTCGGCAGTCAGCAGTGAGCCGCCGACGGCGCGCACGGTACGCCGGGCCAGGGCCTCGCTCCAGGGCAGGCCGAGGCGGCGCTGGTCCTCGCGCGACAACTCGCCGTTCATGTAGCGCGCGATGTAGCTGCGGTCGTGGGCCAGGGCGAGGATGTCGTTGGGGCAGATGTCCGGGCGCAGCAGGGCCTGGTCGGTGGTCAACCCGCTGCCGACCAGGTGGTCGTGCAGCAGGCGGAACTTGTCCATCGGGAAGCGGTGTTCAGCGGGGAACTCCGGGCTGTAATCTTCGTGGTAGATCAGCGGCAACGGCATGGATGGGGTCGCAATCAGGGCCAGTGCTGATCTTGCCATGACGGATGACTGCAATGGGAGTACCTGTTTCTTGCGCCGGTACCGGCCCTTTGTGGGAGCGGCCTTGTGTCGCGATTGGGCTGCGCAGCAGCCCCAGCAATGTGTGCATCTGCGCTGAAATTTTGGGGCTGCTGCGCAGCCCAATCGCGACACAAGGCCACACAAGGACTGCGCCAGGCTTTAGATGTGTACGGCGACTTTCAGGGCTTCCAGCGCCGGCTCGACCTTGATGCCCAGCGCTGCACCCAGCTCCATTACCCAGGGTTGATGGGCGGGTTTGCGGTGATGATGTTTCTCGACACTGCGCTGGGCTGAGGCTGAACACCGGCCTGTGGGAGCGGCCTTGTGTCGCGAAAGGGCCGCGAAGCGGCCCCGGCATTATTTGCATCGACGCTGAAACCCCGGGGCTGCTGTGCAGCCCTTTCGCGACGCAAGGCCGCTCCCACACGGATCGCGCCAGCTTTCAGAAATTGAGCAAGACAGTTGCTCCCACAAAGGCTATTTTCCTGTGCTGGCCAATACGCGTTGCCAGTCCGGTTCGTTCAAGCGCCCCAGGATACGTGCCTTGCCATTGCCATCCACCGATACGAACAGGGCGCTGGCATAGTTGCTTTGACGTTCGCCGCCAGCAACGTGCTGCTGGCGGGCAAAGTGGTCGATGCAGCCGTTGTGAGTCACCAGCACCAGGTTGTGGCCCGCGCGTTTGTGTGCAAGCGCTTCGTTGGCGAACTGGCTGTCGCAGCTTTCGAGCCAGTCCTCGCTGGCCACCGCCTGACCCAGTATGAAGTGTGCGGTTTGCCGGGTGCGCAGTTTCGGGCTGCTGAGCAGGTCGGCTTTGTTCAGGCCCAGCTGGTGCAGCCCTTGGCCAACGCGGGCAGCGGCCTGGCTGCCGCTCAGGGTGATCCCCGTGGGGTCGTCCAGGCAGGGGCCGGGGGCGCTGTCGCAGCGTTCGGCGTGGCGGATCATCACGATCACCGCACCGTCGGCCCAGTCCTGCAGCAGGCCACTGTCAGTCAGTTGTTGCTCGTTGCCAAGGTCCACGATATGCGTCCTCGTCGCCAGCCAGGTGGTCAACGCCGCCACGACCATGCACAGGCCCAGGGCGGCTCCGACGGCTTTGCGAGTCAGGCGTCGCTTGCGCCGGGCATGAATGGCGGGGTGCCCCAGGGTGTTGCTCGATAGCATGCGTTGCTCCGTTGGCAGTGCCGCGGCTGGCGCGGCGGTGGATGGCGGCATCCTGCCAAGCGGCCTGTCGGGGGCCGGTGAAGGGCGTGTGAAAATTGCATTTGGCGGCTGCCGGCTGGGTGAAACCCGCGCCCGCGCCTACGCTGTAAACTGCAAGGCGGTAAACCGGAGCAGGCCCGATGACCCCCATCCTCGAACTGGAAAGCGCACGGCTGGTGCTGCGCCAATGGCATGACGATGACTTGCGCGAGTTCGCCGCACTGTGCGCCGACCCACAGGTGATGCGCTACTTTCCGGCGCCGCTGACGCGCGTTGAGGCGGCTGCGTTGATCGGCCGCGTGCGTGGGCATTTCAATGAGTACGGTTTTGGTTTGTGGGCCCTGGAGCGCAAGGACAGTGGCGCGTTCATCGGCATGACCGGGTTGCTCAATGTCAACTTCGACGCGCCTTTTGCCCCGGCGGTGGAGATCGGCTGGCGCTTGGCACGTCGCCACTGGGGCCTGGGCTTTGCCAGCGAGGCGGCGTGGACCTGCCTGCGTTGTGCTTTTGCCCAATTGCGCCTGGAGGAGGTCGTGTCGTTCACCAGCGAATGCAACCTGCCGTCGCAAAAGGTGATGCAAGCCATCGGCATGCAGCAGGACCTGCACGGCAGCTTCGAACACCCCCGCCTGCCCATCGGCCACCCGCTGCGCCCGCATGTGCTGTACCGGATCGATCGCGCGCACTGGGAGCGCACCCTGCGCGCCTGAATGCACTGCCATGCCCGGCGCGAATGACAAACGCTGTATCATTTGCCTACTTGGAAGGCGCTTGCCCGTAACACGTTCAGCGCCTGTGAAATCGAGCGCCGCTCGGGCGGCGCATCGCGAGCTAGGCTCGCTCCTACGGAGAACCGCCGATGAGTCATGTGTTGGACGACCTGGTCGACCTGTTGAGCCTCGAATCCATCGAGGAGAACCTGTTCCGTGGACGTAGCCAGGACCTGGGCTTCCGCCAGCTTTACGGTGGCCAAGTGCTGGGCCAGTCGTTGTCGGCTGCCAGCCAGACAGTCGAGGACGCGCGCCATGTGCATTCGTTGCACGGCTACTTCCTGCGCCCGGGCGATGCCAGCCTTCCAGTGGTGTACTCGGTAGACCGCGTACGCGATGGCGGCAGCTTCAGTACACGGCGGGTGACGGCGATCCAGAAGGGCCAGACCATCTTCACCTGCAGCGCGTCGTTCCAGTACGACGAGGAAGGCTTCGAGCACCAGGCGCAGATGCCTGACGTGGTCGGCCCGGAAAACCTGCCTACCGAAGTCGAACTGGCCCGTGCCATGGCCGACCAGTTGCCCGAGCGCATTCGCGACAAGGTGCTGTGTGCCAAGCCGATCGAGATCCGCCCGGTCACCGAGCGCGACCCGTTCAACCCCAAGCCGGGCGACCCGGTGAAATACGCCTGGTTCCGCGCCGACGGCAACCTGCCGGACGTGCCTGCCCTGCACAAGTACATGCTGGCCTACGCCTCGGACTTCGGCCTGCTGACCACGGCGTTGCTGCCCCATGGCAAATCGGTGTGGCAGCGCGACATGCAGATCGCCAGCCTCGACCATTCGCTGTGGTTTCACGGCAACCTGCGCGCCGACCAGTGGCTCCTGTACGCCACCGATAGCCCCTGGGCCGGCAATTCCCGTGGCTTCTGCCGCGGCAGCATTTTCAACCAGGCCGGGCAACTGGTGGCATCGTCGAGCCAGGAAGGCCTGATTCGCCATCGCAAGGACTGGGCATGAGCCTGGGCGAGGTGCGCAACTGGGTGTTCGACATGGACGGCACCCTGACCGTGGCCGTGCACGACTTCGCCGCCATTCGGGTGGCGCTGGACATCCCGGCCGAACACGACATCCTCACCCACCTGGCGGCCTTGCCGGCAGAGGAAGCGGCGGCCAAGCATGCCTGGTTGCTGGAGCACGAAAGGGACCTGGCAACGGCCTCCACGGCGGCCACCGGGGCGGTGGAGCTGGTGCGCGAGTTGGCCGGGCGCGGGTGCCGGCTGGGTATTCTGACCCGCAATGCGCGTGAGCTGGCGCATGTAACGCTGGAGGCCATCGGCCTGGCGGACTGCTTCCCGGTGGAACACATTCTTGGGCGTGACGAGGCTGCGCCGAAGCCGAGCCCGGATGGGCTGCTGAAGATTGCCAGCGCCTGGGGCGTGACGCCGAGCGAACTGGTGATGGTGGGGGATTACCGCTTTGACCTGGACTGTGGGCGGGCGGCGGGGGCGCGCACGGTGCTGGTGAACCTGCCGGACAACCCCTGGCCGGAACTGGTGGATTGGCATGCGGCGGATTGCCGAGCGTTGAAGGTGATGCTGGGCTGATGCGTGTGTTGGCCATGCGGGCCTCTTCGCGGGCATGCCCGCTCCCACAGGTATTGCGCACGTCTCGGGGCCTGTGGTGCCTCTGTGGGGGTGGGCGTGCCCGCGAAAGGGCCGGATCTGTCTATGCTGAACCCCATTCTTTGCTCTGATACGGAGACCCACCCATGAGCAGCAAGGCCATCTACGTACAACCCGGCGGCGGTTACGACAAGGTCGAGGTCGGCACCTGCGAGGCCCAGGCCCCCCAGGCCGGCGAGATTACCGTGCGCCTGCACGCCAGTTCCCTCAACTACCACGACTTCGCCGTGGTCAGCGGCATGTGGGGCCCAAGCGAGCGACGCATCCCCATGGCCGATGGCGCCGGCGAGGTGGTTGCGGTGGGGGCTGGCGTCTCTGAGTTCCAGGTCGGCGACAATGTGGTCAGCACGTTCTTCCCCGACTGGCTCGATGGCCAGGCCAATGTCGAGGGCTTTGCCCGGGTGCCCGGCGACGGCATCGATGGCTACGCCCGTGAACAGGTGACTGCCCGCGCCACCGCCTTCACCCTGGCACCCCAGGGTTTCAGCCATGCCGAGGCTGCCACCCTGACCACCGCCGGCCTTACCGCCTGGCGCGCGCTGATGAGCGATGATCACCTCAAGCCCGGCGACACGGTGCTGGTGCAGGGTACCGGCGGTGTGTCGATTTTCGCCCTGCAGTTCGCCAAGCTGGCGGGCGCGACCGTGATCGCCACCTCGTCCAGCGATGCCAAGCTGGAGCGCCTGAAGGCCCTGGGTGCCGACCACCTGATCAACTACAAGAGCACCCCGGCCTGGGGTGAGAAGGTGCGCGAGCTGACTGGCAACCGTGGTGTCGATCATGTGATTGAAGTGGGCGGCCCGGCGACGCTGGAGCAGTCGATGATAGCTGCGCGCATTGGCGGGCATGTTTCGCTGATCGGCATCCTTACCGGGGTGGCCGGGCAGTTGCCGCTGGTGCAGGCGCTGGTGCGGCAGATTCGGCTGCAAGGGGTGCTGGTTGGCAGCCGAGCGCAGCAGCAGGCGATGGTGCGGGCGATCGATGCCAACGGCCTGCGGCCGGTGGTGGACAAGCATTTCGAACTGGAACAGATCGTCGAGGCGTTCCGTTACCAGGAGAGCAACCGGCATTTCGGCAAGATCTGCCTGACCTGGTGAAGTGAGGGCAGGGTAGCTGGCTGTAACGGCCTCCCTGCACGCCACTCTGTTCGTAGCATCAAGCCCGAGGCCTTGCACTGCCTGACAGTCAGTCCGGCAATAGCCGGTCGCGGCTGTTGGACAGGTGCAGGCATACCGCCGCCCGTGCCGCATCCGGGTCTTGTCGGCGGATGGCGTTGAGGATCGCCTCATGCTCCAGGTTGGCCAGGTACGCTTGCCGCGCCAGCTTCGCCCCCGCGCGCTCGGCCAGGGCCATGCGGTTGCGCGGTATCAGGCCGTTACCCAGTTGCAGCAGCATCTCGGTGAAATACAGATTGCCGGTGGCCTCGGCAATCAGCAGGTGAAAGCGCCGGTCGGCTTCAATACAGCTGTCGCCGGCAGCGGCCAGGTCCTGATAGTCATCCAGCGCCTGGCGCATGCGCGCCAGTTGCCCCTCATCACGACGCAGTGCGGCCAGCGCGGCAGCCTGGCCCTCAAGGCCAATACGCAGCTCCAGCAGATCGCGCACATTCGCCGCGCTCTCCGCCGCAACGCGCAGGCCGGCCTGGGCCTGGCGCTCCATCACGAACGTACCGATCCCGTGGCGCGGCTCCACCAGCCCAGAGGCCTGCAGCTTCGACAAGGCTTCGCGAACCACTGTGCGGCTGACCCCGTGCTCGCGCACCAAGGTGTTTTCCGAAGGCAGTTTGTCGCCTGGTTTGAAGGTGCCCAGCAGAATCTGCTGGGTCAGGCTGGAAACCAGGTCATGGGCGCGGCTATGGCCGCGTTTGCGAGCGTGTTCCGGTTCCATGTGTGATCCGCTTCTTGATTAGCTTGTACGACAAGTTAATCGATAGAAATATTTTTTGCCGATTTTTCGCGCATCCAATTCAGCATGTAGTTGATGTGTTTTTGCATGTTCGGATCAAATTGGCATTGTGACAGCTTGTATTTTGCTGTTTTGCCGACGTTTGTGATCTTGTCGTACAACCTCGCTGCGCATAAGCTCCTCCCCACTGCCATGTCAGACAACCCGACCCGCACAAAAACAATTAGTGGGAGATCCGCAAGTGAACGACACCCTCGCTCCGTCTGCCCGGCATGAAGGCGACGCGTTGGCCAGCGCCGTGGCCAAGGTCAAGCGCCACGTCCTGCCGCTGTTCGTCATCATGTTCATCGTTAACTACCTCGACCGCGTCAACATCGGCTTCGTCCGTCCGCACCTGGAAAGCGACCTGGGCATCAGCGCTGCGGCCTTTGGCTTTGGTGCCGGGCTGTTCTTCATCGGTTACGCGCTGTTCGAAGTCCCTTCGAACATGCTGCTGCAAAAGGTCGGTGCCCGGCTGTGGCTGACCCGTATCATGTTCACCTGGGGGCTGGTGGCCACGGCCATGGCCTTCGTGCAGAACGAAACCCAGTTCTACGTGTTGCGTTTTCTGCTCGGGGTGGCCGAAGCAGGCTTCTTTCCTGGCGTGATCTACTACTTCACCCGCTGGCTGCCGGCGGCAGAGCGCGGCAAGGCGATTGCCATCTTCCTCAGTGGCTCGGCGCTGGCTTCGTTGATTTCCGGGCCGCTGGCCGGGGCGTTGATGCAGATCCAGGGCCTGGGCCTGCATGGTTGGCAGTGGATGCTGTTCATTGAAGGCATGGCCTCGGTGGTGCTGTGCTTCTTCGTGTTCTTCTGGCTCGACTCCAAGCCGCAGGACGCCAAGTGGCTGAGCAAGGCCGAGCAGGACGCGCTGGTCGCCACCATCGACCGCGAGCAGCAAGCGCGTGAGGCCATCGGCGCGGTCAGGCCGTCGGCCTGGAGCCTGCTCAAGGACCGCCAGATCGTGCTGTTCTGCCTGATCTACTTCTGCATCCAGCTGACCATCTATGCCGCCACCTTCTGGCTGCCCAGCATCATCAAGCGCATGGGCGACCTCAGTGACATGCAGGTCGGTTTCTTCAACTCGATCCCTTGGCTGATCTCGATCCTGGCCATGTACGCCTTCGCTGCCGGTTCCGCTCGCTGGAAGTTCCAGCAGGCCTGGGTGGCCGGCGCCCTGCTGGTCGCTGCCACGGGCATGTTCATGTCCACCACGGGTGGGCCGGTGTTTGCCTTCGTCGCCGTGTGCTTCGCCGCGATCGGCTTCAAGTCAGCGTCGTCACTGTTCTGGCCAATCCCCCAAGGCTACCTGGACGCCCGCATCGCTGCGGCGGTGATTGCCCTGATCAACTCGGTCGGCAACCTCGGCGGCTTCGTTGCCCCCACCACCTTCGGCTTGCTGGAGCAGCAGACTGGCTCGATCCAGGGCGGGCTGTACGGCCTGGCGGTGACCTCGGTGCTGGCGGCGATTGCCATCTTCTTCGTACGCACTCGCCCCAAGGGCGTCCCTTCCGATGACCTCAAGGCCCCTTCGGCCCTGGGCCAGACCCACTGATGACTGCGAGACAACAACCATGAATATGCAGACCAATCCCGCCGTACATGCCAGCACCCCGGTGGTCACCGACCTGCGCGTGGTCCCCGTGGCCGGCCATGACAGCATGCTGCTCAACCTCAGTGGCGCTCATGGCCCGTACTTCACCCGCAACGTGGTGGTGCTGCGCGACAGCGCCGGCAATACCGGCCTGGGTGAAGTGCCCGGTGGCGAGAAGATTCGCCAGACCCTGGAGGACGCCCGCAGCCTGGTGGTCGGCCAGCCGATCGGCCATTACCAGCGTGTGCTCAATGCCATGCGCCAGACCTTCGCCAACCGCGACTCGGCGGGCCGCGGCCTGCAGACCTTCGACCTGCGCATCACCGTGCATGCGGTGACGGCCATCGAGTCGGCGTTGCTCGACCTGCTCGGCCAGCACCTGAATGTGCCGATGGCAGCATTGCTGGGCGAGGGGCAGCAACGTGATGCGGTGAAGATGCTCGGCTATCTGTTCTACATCGGCGACCGCCAGCAGACCGACCTGGCCTACCGCAACGAAGCCGACAGCGATGACGACTGGTTCCGCCTGCGCCACGAAAAGGCCCTGACCCCGGAAGCAGTGGTGCGGCTGGCCGAGGCCGCCAAGGCGCGCTATGGCTTCAGCGACTTCAAGCTCAAGGGCGGCGTGCTGCGTGGTGAAGAAGAGATGGAGGCCGTGACAGCGCTGGCCGAACGCTTCCCCGAAGCGCGCATCACGCTCGACCCCAATGGCGCGTGGTCGCTGAAGGAGGCCATCGCCCTGTGCCGCGACAAGCACAATGTGCTGGCCTACGCCGAAGACCCCTGCGGCGCCGAGAATGGTTACTCGGGCCGCGAGGTGATGGCCGAGTTCCGCCGCGCCACCGGGCTGCCCACCGCGACCAACATGATCGCTACCGACTGGCGACAGATGGGCCATGCCATTCAGTTGCAGTCGGTGGACATTCCGCTGGCCGACCCGCACTTCTGGACCTTGCAGGGTTCGGTACGGGTGGCGCAGATGTGCAACGACTGGGGGCTGACCTGGGGTTCTCATTCCAATAACCACTTCGACATTTCGCTGGCGATGTTCACCCAGGTGGCGGCTGCGGCGCCGGGTGAAATCACGGCGATCGACACCCACTGGATCTGGCAGGATGGCCAGCGCCTGACCCGTGCGCCGCTGCGCATTGTCGACGGGCATGTGCGAGTGCCGGCGCGGCCGGGTTTGGGCGTGGAATTGGATGAAGACCAGCTGGCCAAGGCCCATGAGTGCTACCGCAACATGGGGCTGGGTGCGCGGGATGACAGCGTGGCGATGCAGTTCCTGATTCCGGGTTGGAGCTTCGATAACAAACGGCCTTGCCTGGTGCGTTGAGGCTGCGGGCCTCTTCGCGGGCAAGCCCGCTCCTACATCAACCGGTGGTGTCGCCCCGCACCGTCGTAGGAGCGGGTTCACCCGCGAATAGGCCGACCCTGCCGCCCAATACCCCCAGTCATTCACCGCCGCACCCGCCACCGCATCCACCAATCGGTACCGTCGCCCCGTACTGAGCTGCGCCCCAGATGTTGGACATCTGTCCATCATCTGGGGTTTTTATGAGCAAGTACTCAACACAATTCAAGCAGTCAGCCATCCAGGCTTTCCTCAAGCGTGGCCGAGGCTTTCGCCACATCGCGGCGCTGTTTCAAATCGATCCGACTTTGCTGCGCCGTTGGGTCATGTCCTATCAGTTACATGGTGAGGCCAGCTTCGAGAAGCCTGGCGGTCATTACAGCAGTGAGTTCAAGCTTTCTGTGCTCTACCGTATGTGGCGCGAGAAGCTGTCGCTCCGGGCCACCGCAGCGTTGTTCAACCTGGGTAACTCATCTCAGGTGCGGCGCTGGGAGGAACAGTATTACAGTGGCGGCTTCCAGGCCCTGTCCTCAAGCAAAAAGATATTGGTCACCCCTATGCCTAAAGCCCCGCGCAAGCCCGAAGAGACCGCTCCCAAACCTATCGAGGAGCTTACCCATGCGGAGCTGCTCAAGAGACTTCGCCAGCTTGAAGCGGAGAACGCCTACCTAAAAAAGCTCGAGGAGCTCGACGAGGAGAAGGCGAGGCTGAAGAAAGCCAGGAAAAAACCCGGCTAGTAAGGGCTTTGCGCGAACACTACCCGTTTGCCGATCTGCTCAAGGCTGCCGGCCTGCCACGCAGTACTTACTATTACCAGCTAGGGCTGCTTGAGGCCGGGGATAAGTGTGCCTCTCTCAAAATCTCGATCCAGGAGATCTGCGACCGACATCGCGGTCGTTATGGTTATCGGCGGGTTACCTCTGCGCTGCGCAGTTCTGGGCAGTTGGTTAACAGTAAAAAGGTGCGCCGGCTGATGGCTGCTCTAGACCTCAAGTGCACGGTCCGCCCGAAGAAGTACAAGGCGTATCGGGGCCTGATGGGAGAAGCCGCGCCTAACATTCTCAAGCGTAATTTCCAGGCTGATCAGCCTAACCAGAAGTGGGTTACCGATGTCACTGAGTTCAAAGTGGCGGGTGAAAAGCTGTACCTCTCGCCTGTAATGGATCTGTACAACGGCGAAATCGTGACGTATCGCACCGACACCAGACCGCGCTTCACCTTGGTCGGCGAAATGCTGGAGCGCGCGATTCAACTGCTTCCGGCGGGCAACAAACCACTGCTGCACTCGGACCAAGGATGGCACTACCGATACCCTGATTACTGTGCACGTGTGAAGGAAGCAGGGCTTGAGCAAAGCATGTCACGCAAAGGTAACTGCCTGGACAACGCCGCGATGGAGAGTTTTTTCGGCACGCTGAAGTCGGAATACTTCTACCGTGAGCGCTTCAAAAGCGTCGCAGAGCTACAGGCGGGACTGGATGAGTACATCCACTACTACAACCATGACCGCATTAAAATGAAACTCAACGGCCTGAGTCCTGTGGCTTACAGAACTCAAGCTGAGGTAGCCTAGCACCGACCGTCCAACATCTGGGGCGCAGCTCATACCGTTGTAGGAGCGGGTTCACCCGCGAATAGGCCAATACCCCCAGTCATTCACCGCCGCAGCCGCCACCGCATTCCTCAATCGGTACCGTCGCCACGTACCATTGTAGGAGCGGGTTCACCCGCGAATAGGCCGGACCTGCCGCCCAGTACCCCAGTCATTCACCGCCGCACCCGCCACCGCATTCCTCAATCGGTACCATCGCCAGGTTCCGTCGTAGGAGCGGGTTCACCCGCGAAAGGGATGGCACAGGCAACACACATTCAAATGAAAAACAAAAGCTCCATTTGGGCCTGTGGCGCGATCGGATATGTCATTCGCGACATCCGGCGTTGATGGAAATGCCCTGTCGTGATCGAACAGTTCCGTGGCGTT
This sequence comes from Pseudomonas sp. BO3-4, assembly GCF_034044115.1. NCBI lineage: Bacteria > Pseudomonadati > Pseudomonadota > Gammaproteobacteria > Pseudomonadales > Pseudomonadaceae > Pseudomonas > Pseudomonas sp. BO3-4. The sequence goes on along the minus strand of NZ_CP139018.1, from coordinate 5,540,179 downwards.
CTCGTGTAATTCCCCACAGCCATGCGGGGATTAAATGAACCCCGAACCGCACTGACACCTTGCTCTGTGATGCGTGCCAAATATCAACAACAGCGCGCGAACAACGTGTCGACTTATTGATTTCAAAGGAGATATTTTTCGCCTACGCCTGCCCGTCCTTCCTTGTGTCAGCAAAAAGAGAACAACATCAATGAACACCGTGGGATCTGATGGCAACCTTGCACAAGGTTTCAAGCCACGTCACGTAACGATGCTGTCCATCGCCGGCATCATCGGCGCCGGACTTTTCGTAGGCTCTGGCCACGCCATCGCGGCAGCCGGGCCAGCAACCATAATTTCCTATTTCGTGGCCGGGACCTTGGTGGTACTGGTCATGCGCATGCTCGGCGAAATGGCCGTGGCGCACCCCGACACCGGATCGTTTTCCACCTATGCCGACCAGGCCATTGGCCGCTGGGCCGGCTATACCATCGGCTGGTTGTACTGGTGGTTCTGGGTACTGGTGATTCCTATCGAAGCATTGGCCGCCGGGCATGTGCTGAACGCCTGGTTCCCGCAGGTGGACAGCTGGATCTTCGCCCTGGCTTCGGTGTTGCTGCTGGCCGGTACCAACCTGTTCAGCGTGGCCAAGTACGGCGAGTTCGAGTTCTGGTTCGCCATCCTCAAGGTCACCGCCATCCTGGGCTTCATCGGCCTGGGCTTCGCCGCGCTGATGGGCTGGCTGCCCAACCGCGAGGTCAGTGGGCTGAGCGGGCTGATGGCCGAATACGGCGGCTTTGCACCGAAGGGCTGGTCGGCGGTGGTCGGCGCGTTCATCACTGTGATGTTCAGCTTCATCGGCACCGAGGCAGTGACCATCGCCGCGTCCGAGTCCAGCGACCCGTCGCGCAACATCGCCAAGGCCACCCGCTCGGTGATCTGGCGTATCAGCACCTTCTACATCCTGTCGATCTTCGTGATCATTTCGGTGGTGCCGTGGAACGACCCGCAGCTGGCGGTGGTGGGTTCGTACCAGCGTGCGCTGGAAATCATGAACATCCCCAACGCCGCGTTCATGGTCGACCTGGTGGTGCTGGTAGCCGTTACCAGCTGCATGAACTCGTCCATCTACATCGCTTCGCGGATGATGTTTTCGCTGGCCAAGCGCGGTGACGCCCCGGCCTTCCTCAACAAGACCTCCAAGGTCGGTGTACCGCGTGCTGCAGTGTTCGGCAGCACCCTGATCGGTGCGGCCATCGCGGTCCTCAACTACTTCGCACCGAAGGGCGTGTTCGAGTTCCTGCTGGCCAGCTCCGGCGCCATCGCCCTGTTGGTGTACATGGTTATCGCCATCTCGCAGCTGCGCATGCGCCGCCGACTGGAGCGCGAGAACACCGAACTGAAGTTCCGCATGTGGCTGTTCCCGTACCTGACCTGGGCGGTGATCATTTTCATTGCCGGGGCGCTGGCGGTGATGATGTACACGCCTGAGCATCGGGCGGAAGTGAGCTCGACATTGGGCCTGGCGATCGTGATTTCCTTCCTGGGGATCGTGACGTCGAGGGGCCATGCGCAACCGGTGGCAGCGCGATCGATGGGGTGATTCAGTTCACCTGGCTGTAAGGCAAAGGGCACCCGAGGATGGGTGCCCTTTGTTTTTCTGGGCCAGACGAAGGTTCAGCAGCAAGACATGGGGCGGTTCTTCTGGTGTGCTCCAGCAGACTTTTCAAGTAAGGAAACTGGCATGACCACGTGTAAACTCATCCTGCCCGTGCTGGCCGCCGTGGAGAGTTGTGATGCCGTACTTACCCACCGTTCGGCTGTCGACAGAGGCGCGCGCCCGACCAATATTGCGCCTGGTGACTTTATGCAGTATGTGGTGCGCTTCACCGTTTCGTCACTCTCGTGCAGGGATGCTTTGCACGGATACAAGAGCGCTTTGCGCTAAGAGAAAGGAGCTTTTTATGCACGACGAAGGCAGTTCAACTATAGCGAATGGCGCAGCCGTCGAGTTGCCGCCTGGTGTGTTTCCACCGATGGCGGGCTACACCATCGGAGATCTTCTGGCGGTAGCCAATGCCCCTTTCGAGGCATTGCTGAATAATCACGATACCGACCCTGGGCTGATTCGTGAAACGGTTACTGCGCTGGCCCAGCACTTGTACGCGGCATTCGAAAGAGAGGACGCCCAGTACCAGATTGCCACGTGGTATCAAAAGCCGTACGACCAGCCTGGGAAGCGCCAGCGCAGTATTGAGACCATCGCAGAGCAGTTCGGCGTCATCACGCTGAAGGCAACGGCTGAATCATTGAAGGGGTCACCGTTGCTCGGCCTGGGCAAGGCGTTCTATATGAGCCTTGTCGATGCCGCCGGGCAGGCCATAAAGACGCATATTCTGAAGTTGAATCAGGGCTGATGATCTGCCGATGTTCACCCTCGTAGTGGCCGTCACTACCACGCCCGCCCCTGACCTCACCGTTGCGCTCGCTGCCCTGGTCGAAACCGATACGCTGCGACCACACCTGCCAGCGCACCATGCGTGATGAGGCGATGACGGGCGGTGTTATGCACCTGCATGCGTAGCTTGGGGGCGGCGGCGATGACCTGGCGTAAACAAGCAGGGATACCCAGGGCGTCCTTGACCGTTTTCAGAAAACTGCAGCCAGTGTCCTGAAGCTCATGGCGTGACGCCTTTCAGCGCATACAGGTTTGCGTGGCGTTACTGCGTGGCACTCGGCTGGGCAATTTTGCCTTGCCTCAGGCCGAGGCCCAGCAAGCAGCTGGGAGCGAGGTAAAGATCATGCGTTGAACCCGGTCGACAGTATCGGGTTTGGCATTGACCAGAATCTAGCGGCGCATTTTTTAGGGACGCGTCGAACCAGGGAGATGGCGAAATGGACAATAACTGGGGTACGGGTAGAGCGGGCGGCGGCCTGGATGGTGGATATACCGGGTCGCTCGATCATGCAATCTCCAACCTGCATGTCGGGCGCAGTCAGGGGCGCCAGCAAGGTCGTAAAGAGGGCTTCGACGAGGGGCGCTCTCAAGGCTATGCGCAAGGCTGGGACGCAGGGGTGGCATGTGCCAACCAGAAACTGGAGCCGCTCAGGGGGTACGTGAGGCAGTACTTCGAGGAGGCGGTGCAGCTTCGGGCTGTTGTGCAGCGCCAGAAAACCATCATCGACCTGATGTACCAGCAATTGTCCCAGGTCGCCGGCGCGGCCAAGCGCGCTGAGGCTAAACCGACGGCTAGCGAGTCCGAAGCATTTGCAGCCTTGCAGAGCAGTAATGAGTTGCTCAAGGCAAGGCTCGAGGTGATGGACATGCATTATGCAGCTGCGCTCGAGCAGTCCAGGCTGAGGCAGCTGCAATACAAGCGCAGCCTGGTGTTCATGCGGGCGGTGCAAGGGCTACTGGAAGAACTGGTTCACGGCGATAACCCCGAAGCGCGGGACATCCGGCAACGCTTTGTGAAGCGTTACCAGGACCAGGTTGCAAGGGATTTGCGTGCAGGCGAAATCCAGGTCGCCCCTGAACTGGATGAGGTGTTCGGCAAGCAGCTGCCGGAAACGCAGCGGTTCATCATGGACATGCTGCAGTCGGCTGCTCCCGAACAGGATGGTGACGAATCTGCCCCGGCGCCATGAATGACATGCGCGACACAAGGCCGCTACAGGGATTGCGCCAGATGTAATTGATCAGCCCTCAGGGGCCAGGGTGCTGGCTGTTTCGCTGGCGGGGCTGTCGGAGGCAGTTGGGGGACTCGTGGCGCCAGCAGCCAGGGCCTCGACAGGCATACAGACCCAGGCCGCGCACACCTGGGCGGGGTATTGCTGCCTCTCGTAGCGCTGGGCGTTGCGGGACGACTTGGCGAAATGGCCAAGAACGCCATGCGCCCTGAGGTCAAGCGGGTCGATCGGGGTAAGCTCGCTTCGCAGCCCGTGTGCCGTCCATTCCCTGCAACGATTGGGTCAACGCAAGGCCATCCACCGCGCGGTTTCGTATCGGGGTAGGCGGGTGGTTCGCGCAAGATGCCCAGTGTAAAAATAAATGAGGTGTTTTCTCATTCTCGTTCGGCATGTAGAGAAGGCCGGATTACAGGCCAGCCCGCCGACCCCCGACACGGAGCGAGAGAATGAGTTTTACCCCGGTTCCACAGCGCCACCCCTTGAGTCGTGCCCTGCATGCTGCACTGTTGGGCCTGGCAGTCAGCACCTACGCACTGCCGTCGCTTGCACAGCCTTTGAGCGCTGATCACAACAGCCCGCTCAAGCAATGGAGCATTCCCGCGGGCCCGCTGGCGCCGGCACTGGACCGCTTTGCGCGCGAGGCGGGTATCAGCCTTTCGTTCGATGCGCAGAACGTGGCCAACCGCAATACCAACGGGGTGCAGGGCGCGCTGGATACAAGGACGGCACTGTCGTCGCTGCTGCGCGGAACCGAGTTGCAGATTGAGCCGCAGGGCCCGAATGCGTATCTGGTAATACCGCAACCAAAGCCTGCCGGCCCGCTGGAACTGGGCGCGACCGAGGACTACCGCCTGGCACCTGTCATCATCAATGCCAAGGTCAAGGCCAGCGCCGACGATGACGCCAACTCGGTGGTTGCCAAGGAGCTGTGGGTTGGCGGCAAGGTAGCGACCAGCATCCTCAACACGCCCGCGTCCGTGTCGGTGGTGACCAACAAGGAAATGCAGCAGCGCAGCGTCAGCACCACCGAAGAGGCGCTGCAGTACACCCCCGGCGTGGTCAGCGACTACTACGGTTCGGACGACCGCAACGACTACTTCCTGATCCGCGGCTTCCAGGCCACCACCTACCGAGACGGCCTGACCCTCAGCTCGATGCGCGGTGTGCGCGAAGACCCTTACGCCTACGAGCGTATCGAAATTCTGCGGGGTGCCAACTCCACCCTGTTCGGCCCGGCAGACCCGGGTGGCTCGGTCAACTTCGTGACCAAGCAACCGCGCTTCGAGAAGTTTGGCCAAGGCTACGTGACCTACGGCTCCTATGACCATGCCGAAACCGGGATTGATGTAGGCGATGCACTGAACGACGAACAAACCCTGGCCGGCCGCTTCACGGCCAAGATGCAGAACAGCGACCGCGAGTACGACCATTCGCAGGACGATAACCGCTTCGTCATGGGCGGCCTGACCTGGGCGCCGACCGACTTCACCTCGGCCACGGTGGTGCTGGATTACCTGAAGACCAACAGCTCGCCGAACAGCGGTGGCTACCCGCTGGACAAGGAATACGACCGCAGCGACTTCTACGGCGAGCCCGGCTACAACTTCCACGATGTCGAGCGCACCAGCCTGAGCGGCAACATTACCCACGACTTCGACAACGGCTTCACCCTGCGCAGCAACCTGCGCTACAGCGAGCTGACCGATGACTTCGGCTATGTCTACCTGAGCGACAGCGCCTCGCGTGTTGGTACCACCATTCCACGCTACGTCTTCGGCACCGACAGCGATGCCGACCAGCTCAATGGCAACTTGATGCTGCAGTACGATGCGCAGTTCGAGCACATCGACAGCAGCACGCTGGTGGGCGTCGAGTACCTCGACTCGACGACCAAACAGAGCTCGGTCTACGGCCTGGCGCCCTCCATCGACATCGCCAACCCGGTATTCACCGGCGTGCCCGGCGGCATCACGCCCTATACCCGCAAAAAGAATGACGCCACCACCAAGGCGGTTTTCCTGCAGCAGAACCTGTCGTTCTTTGACCGCGTCATCGCCACCGCAGGCGTGCGTAACGACTCGATGGACCTGTCGAGCAAGGAATACATCGGTGGCGAGCAGACGGAAAAGGACAACTTCTCCGAAACCTCCTACCGCGCGGCACTGACCTATATCGTCAACGATGAAGTGTCGACCTACGTGAGCATGGTGGAGTCCGTTTCGCCCCCGCAAGTGGGCGTTACCCCGCAGACCGGCAAGCAATACGAAGTGGGCATCAAGTATTCGCCCATGGGCATGGACGCACTCTTCTCCGCCGCTGTTTATGACCTGACCCAAGAGAACGTCACCATTGCCGTGGTGTTGCCAAGCGGCATCATCGAGCAGCAGACGGTGGGCGAGTCACGCGTGCGTGGCCTTGACCTGGAAGCCAAGGCACAAGTCACGCAAGACATCAGCGTGATTGGTGCTTACTCCTACATGGAGTCCGAGGTGCTGCGCGGGTCGCTGTATGACGGCTCTTCCTTGAAGGGCAATGAGTTCACCACGGCGCCCAAACACACCGCATCGCTGTGGAGCTACTACGACATACCGGGCACTGACGTGAGCGTCGGCCTGGGCGCGCGGTATGTGGGGGCGTACTACATGGATGCTGCCAATACCAAGAAGAGCGATGGGACCACGTTGTTTGATGCGGCGCTGAACTACAAGATCGCCAAAGGGACCGACCTGGCGCTGAATGTGAGCAACCTGTTTGACGAGCAGCATGTGGTGGGGTCGGGGACGGCGAATTACTACAACCCGGGGCGGGAGGTGACGGCGAAGGTGAGTTATAGCTGGTAGGGGAAATGTGTACCGGGTGGACGCTGGGCATTCGGCCAGCCTCCACCGTATTCTGATCAGCTAAATAAGGTAGGATAAAGGCTATTTGCCATTATCTGCCTGGCGTGTCCTGGGCATTGATAACGCGGCGCAAGCCATCAACAACTCCCAGGAAGGAATAAATGCGCACACAGGTAATTATTGAGGATCATGTCCTGCCGCAGTTGCTTACTTCGGCGATCGAGGCGTACGAGGTGTCGCACAGGGCGCACGCGCGGGGACGAAGCAACAAGAAGCTCGAAACATTCGGCTTGCTGTGGGGGTATGCCTTACCCGTGCGCAACAACCTTCCTGCCCGCCTGGTTGCGGTGGTCGCCACGGTCGAAACCTCGGCACTCAGGCACTCGGAATGGGTAAAGCCTGATTTCGAATCCATCGCGATGAAGCGCGACTTCTTCGCAGAGTACTGGCCGCAGTTGGAGCTCATCGGCACGTTCCATTCGCACCCCTACGAAGACCTGAGCGAGGTCAACGATGCGAAAGGTTGGCGCGCTTCTGACGCCGATATGGAGTTTTGGCCAGCGTTTCATGAGTTCGTCTGCCCAGACATGGATGAACTGGCGCATCTGGTCATTGCCATTACCGCCCTTGGCCGTAAAGGCTCTGCGGAGCCCCAGCGCCTGCTGGGTAGTGAGTATTCTTCCGGCTATGTGGTCAGTGCAGAAAAGCGCAAGCTTTGGATCAAGGGCTACACCTCGTCGCTCTACGAGGAAATCGATGATGATGCCCCATTCGATGAAGATTTCATGGCCGGAAACATTGAGATGGAACGCTCCTACGATGTGTGGGAAGACGAAGATGTGTTGCTTGAAATCCCCTCGCTGGAAGCACGTTTCAGGCACGAACTGCTGCGCAAATGAGCCCTGATAACCCCAGCAAGCGCTGGAGCAGGTGGTCGTAGCTGAGCGCGTGTGCCGGGCTGAGACTTGCGGCAGCAATTCCCGGCCCCGGCATTCAGCTATTAGTCATTCATCAACCACTGTTTCAATTCCTTGAGGTTGCTCACCACCAGTTGCTGGGCCTCGGGCAGTATCGCCATGTTGCGGTGGTCGATCTGATACCGCTGCAACACATACTTCACCAACGCCCTGCGGCTGGGTACCACCAATTGCCCATCCGTCATGCCGAAGTCGGTTTCGATGATTGCCTTCTGCGCCGCGTTCAACCGCCCATCAGGTTCGAAGATGACGGGCACTTCCACATTCCAGTCTTCATCCTGCTCACGCGTGTTCGGCGATGCGTCGAGCAAGTCCGGCTGCCCGCGTAAGCGGCTCAGCACGAAGTCGCGGTACTGGCCGTTCTTTTCGCAATAAGCCCGCACGTGCCAGCGCATGCCGGTGTACACCAGCGTGTGCGGGGCGATCAGGCGTACCTCGACGTTGGGGGTGTTGAAGGACACGTATTCGGTTTCCAGGCGCAGGCCTTCACGGCAGGCCTTGAGCAAGGGGCGCAGCACCTCTGGCCGAATAGGGCGATCGGGTACTTCCAGCACCCGGGTGTGTGCATAGGCCAGTGCCAGCCCGTCTATGTGAGGGGCACGCTCATTGTTCTGGTACAGCAGGTGCAGATAGGCGCTGGCGCTGTTGTCGATGAACCGTGGCTCGAACTGCTCGCTCGGTACATAGCCCTTGATCTGCTTGTCATACGTCAAGTTTTCGGGCGCATGCTCGGTGATGTAGGTATTGATGTCCTTCGACGCCTGCTGGCGGCTGATGCCAAAGCTCTGCATCAGGTGCCCCGTGGTCAGCCGGCCTTCCCACCAGGCAACGGTCTCGATCAAACGATAGCGAAGTGCCAGGTCCCAGCGTACCTGCTCGATGGATTGCTTGCGTTTCATACCCTCTCCATGTGCGCGATTACTTTACCTGTATAAGTCTACATTCTAGACGTGTAGTTTTTCATTACATACCTTTGGCTCGCCTTCGGAATGCATCGGAGGCATCAAAGGACATGAACATGACGATGCCGGAAGTGATTGCGACGGGGGCCTTGGTGGCAATGGGGATCATCCTGCTGGTGCTGATCCAGCAAGGGTTGAAGCTGGGGGAGCTTGGCAAGAAGGTGGAGCACTGCCAGCGGGATTTGCGTTGGTTGCAAATTTGGGAGATGGAGAACCGCGAGCTACGGTCAGCGTTGCGGGCGGAGCGAGAGCATGTTGCGCAGTTGCAGCGCAAGGTGGTCATTTTGCAGGACATGGCTGTGACACAAGTCCGTTAAGGGAGGCTTTTGAATAGGCCGCTGCTTGGGCAGGTGCAGTGCTGAACGCCTACGGAACGGTTCAAAACCGATTTCACATGGCCCGGTGGAGACTTACAATCAAATGATGGCATTATGCCTCATCAGCCATGCGGCTTCTTGAGCGCTAAGGGCTGCTGCAACCCTGCGCGGGGCACGGACCTTTAGCGGCGCAGCCAGTATCGGATCGTGTGAGACCCTGCGCCAGACGCCATGTTGACCGCCTTGATACCCATGCTTCGCTTTTGCGGGCAGTTGGCAAACCATTTTACGAACGGAATCCGGCATGACCACTGAAGTAGTAGAAAGCAGCTCGTCGTTGATGAAGATGGTGGAAGCCATCGCCATTAGTCCCCAAGATGCGCGGGAGCTGGTCGCCCAATACCAGGCGCAGGCGCGCAAGGCCTCGCCGTCTGCCTCGGAGCAGAAAATCGAGGACACGGTGGTCGACAAGATTATCAGCCGCTACTCAAAATTGGCCGCCACCTCTGGTGCTGCCACTGCACTGCCGGGTGTTATCCCGGGTATCGGAACTGCGGTGAGTGCTGTGGGCGGCGGGCTGGCGGACATTTCGGTGTGCATGAAGCTTCAGATTGATATGACGATGTGCCTGGCGGTGGCGATCAACGGGAAGATGTCCAATGAGGACGCCAAGCACATGTCGTACATCATCGCCCTCTATGGTTCGCTGGAGCAGATGGGGACTACGGGAACGACCCGAATCGCCAGCAAAGCCGGGGTGCGGATGGTCAAGAAGTACCTCACGGGTCCGGTTTTGCAAGTGATCAAGGATTTGTTCAAGAAGATCGGGATTACGTTCACCCAGAAGGCTGCCGCTAAAGTGATTCCTTTTGGGATTGGGGTTGTAGTGGGCGGCACGGCGAATTATGCGCTGACGAAGTATGTGGGGAAGACTGCTCGGGATACGTTTCGGCTGAGCCTTAAAGAAGAGGGCGTTATGGAGTGAGGGTTGGGGTTTGGGTGAACGGTTAGAGGCGGGGTTGTCGGAGGGTGCTGGTTAAAGGCTGGGGTGTCGGCTTGTGTTGAATTTTTTTTTGGTGTCTAGCGCCGGGGTAATCTGAACAGATTGTTTAATATATTGATTTTAATAAATAATATCGGTTGATTTTTTTCGTTGGAATGCCATTTGGAATGCCGATAGGATTTGCTTGGCGCCTTGGGCGTCCTGATGTGGTGCTATTAGTCGCTGCTGATCGAAAACTGATCCAGGTGGTACGAGCTGATCCACCCGCAGTACAGCGGCCTTACCGTCGTCGAAGTCTTGGAACTGGAGCGCGTCGGAATGATGCCGATGCCAACGCCTTTCGACAGCTATGTAGAGGGCACGGTTCGTGTTTCCAGCACATCCCTGATCAACTTGGCTCGCAATCGCTATTCAGTACCCTGCGATTGTGCTGGAAAGTGGGTCAGCAGTTGGCTCTATCCCCCTCGGATCGTCGTTATTGCCGATGATGGTGTGATTGTCAGCCATGAGCGACTGTTTGATCGAGATCAGGTCAGCTACGACTGGTCTCCGAGCGGGTCGCTCAGTCGTCAGGCGCCCGCTGCGTTTTGCAGCAGGCGCTTGAAGCCAGTCAGTTCAATCTCTTGAATTCTGCGTCGATGGCTTCGGCCTCAACGCGCCAGGCTTGGAAGCGCTGTTGACGTAAACGGCTTTCATCCACATTGGTCTGCAGCTCTTGTCGACGTGTGTTGAGCAGCAAGTAGTCGGGGAAGAACTGCTCTTTGAAGCGTTCGGAGTTGACCAGGTCAAGGAAGTCCTGACGCTGCTTCTCGAAATTACTGACTATTTCAACGACAGTCTTCTTGAACGCTTCTTCGCGTTTGTATTGTTCCCAGCTATCCCAGGCTTCAAGCGCTACCCCGATAAAGGCCAGTGCTCCGTTTGCTCCTTTGGCAAACTTCACGGCGCCCCATGGCTTGAACTTCAGGTACTTGCCGATATCCATGCCCACCGTCTTGGCAATCGTCGTCAGGCCATCGCGCGCGGCCAGTACCGTGGTGTTGTTTATCAAGTTGCCTTTGAGCACATGGTTGATGCCTTGTTTGCCCAGCGCCTTGACGGTGGTATTGAAGTGGTTGACCTCACTGTCGAAGCCAACCTGCATTTTCTCGACCTCAAGCGTGATCGACTGGGTTTGACGGCTGAACTCGTTCTGCAGGCGAGTGGACACGATAATGCCTTCTGCGCCAATTTCTCGCTCGAAAAAGTCACCGAAGGTTTCCAGGCTGGAACCCTTGGCTTGAAGGATCAGGTCAGAGAAGTAGCGTGTGGCAAAGTTGCGTAGGTTGATGCGTGCATCTTCGATTTGCTGCCCAGTCACTGCCAGCTGTTTGACCAGACGCGTGTTGAGCTCGTCAAGCCGGCCAACCTCCTGTGCAACCTTCTCATCGTTCTCGATGGCAACAGGCAGTTGGTTGTTGAGCACGTCACGGATCACGCTGGCGCGCATTTCGTTGGCCAGCGCGACGCTGCCTCCGTTCTGCTGGATCTTGCCTGTGGTAGCCGTCTGCAAGGTTTCGATATGCGACAACTCTTTGAATTGCTCGAGGTTGGCCAGCCAGTGTTCGACACCCAGGTCGAAGGGGTTGGCGGCGACGGCGACGATGGACAGCTCGGTCGCCTCCTTGTCAGTCAGTCCGATCTGTTCACGAAGTCGACCTACCACGTTGTCGCGTTTGACCTGCAGGTTGGACTGGTAGTCCTGCTCGTCCTCTACATCGGCCACCTCATCGAAGCGGCTGAGGACGAACACTGTGCGGGGCAGTAGGCCCAGAGTGCGGAACAACCAGGTCAGGTCATCCTTGTGGCTTTCCTTGATAGGGTTGGTCGAGTTCATCACGTAAAGCACCAGGTGCGATTCGCTCACGTACTTCTTGGTAATGTCCTTGTACTTTTCGAGGCTGTGCGTTTCGGCATTTTCCTGCTCCTTGAAGCCGAACAACCCAGGGGTGTCGATCAGCACGAAGTCTTCGCCGACCTCGTAGACTTTCACCTCATTGGAGGACTCCTGATGGCTAATCTTCATGCTGGTCTTATCCAGCTTCTCCATCCAGGCCGCCGCGATAGAGGTCTTGCCTTCGGAAAAGCCTCCAATCAGAGCGACCTTGAGTTTTTCACCAGACATACCACTGATGACATTCTGCAGCTTGCCGATCAACGCAGGATCAATCGGTATTCCGGCCTGTGCGCCTTGCCCGAGAAACTCTTGCAGCCTGTCGAGCAATGTCAGTGCGCTCGCCTGTTGGGCCTTGAACGTCTTGAGGGTGTTTTCCATTACAGGTTTCCTGCGATTTCGATTTGGCGGGAGAGGATTTTCAGGCGGTTGGTCGAGCGAGTCAGCGTGTTCACCTGGTTTGCAGCCTGTTTGGCAGGTGCTTCCAGTGCGTGGTCGAGTTGCTCGATCGTTTCCTGCATATCGTTTAGGGCAGCGTCCAGGCTTGCGTGTAGTGTTTCGCGCAGTTGCTCGGTAGCGCTGCGCAGATTCTTATCAAGGGCCAGACGTTGTTGGGACTTTTTGTAGTCCGAGCTGAGCGCGCTAAAAATGGCTTTACCGACCGAGACGAGTGCGGCAACTACCGAGGCGCCGACGAACCAGAGACTGGCCCCGCCAGTAAATGGTGCCGCAGCGATCCCCGCAAGACTGGCCAGTAGCCCGATCACGTTGATGCCGTTATCGATTTTTATGTTGAGGTTGAAATGCTCGTTGAAGCGCATGCTGCCCAGCTTTGCATAGCTTGCAGTCAGTTCCTGAGCATGTTTTTCGAAGCGTTTGAGAATATCTTCGGCCGCCTTCTGGAATTTGCCGACTTCTGCGTTCACAGCCACCGGTAGCTGCTTGCCCAGCAGTTTTTGCTGGGTTTCAAGCTCCTCGGCCAAGGTGCTTTTGAACGCGTCGTTGCTGATATCTGCTTCGATTTGTTTGTAGACACTGTTGCGCACGGTGCTGGCGAAGTCATCGATCAAAGTCTCGCCGCAGGCTTCCAGCCGTTTTTTCAGCGCTTGGTAGCTACTGCTCAGCTGACTTTTGGCACTTTGCTCTTCTTGAGAGAGCTTTCTCGACAGGGCGCTCAGGGTTTGTTGCACGCCTGAAAGTGTCGTGGTGGTCTGGTTGAGCGCATCATTGGCCTTGTTGAAGTTGGCCCGGACGATCTTGGCTTTGCCGTTGAGGATCAACCGGTCACCCAGCAACTGCAGGAAGGCACGCAGGCGGGACTTTTCCAGCAACTCGTCGGCGCCGAAGTCCTCAAGCGCTTTGATGCGACGTTTGGCATTCTGCGAGCCTGGCGCAAGATGGTCGGTGGAGGCGAGGAATGCCGGCAGCGCGCTTAGTGGAAACACCTCCTGATAGTGTTTGCCAAGCTGCTCGCCCATCTTCTCGTTCAGCCCAGCAAGGCTGATGCTTTCGTCATCGGAAACCAGCGGTCTGTTGCCCAAAGAATGCCTGGGGCTGGTGATCTTCTTGTTGAAAATGGCCCAGACTTCGGTTTGCGCCCCCAGGTGCTGCTTGATCTTCTCCAGTGTGCCTTGGTGTTGCCCATCGCCCGTTTGAGGCGGTGCTGGCTGGTTAGTGACATAGAACACTGCATGAGCCGTCTGCACTGCACGTTCTATCTGCTCGAGTACCAGGCCTTCCTTGCCCTCGATACCTGGTACATCCAGCAGTGCGAATGGCTGGCCGTCTAGCTCGAACTCGTAGCGCTGTGTCTCTCGGGTATAGTCGGCACGGCCGTCACCGATGATTTCACCATCGGCATGCAGCTGTAGCTGTCCAACCAGGTCTGCCAGCTGGCTCTCACTTTCCAGGCGCTGCTGAACGAGCGTCTGTTGCTGTTGGGCTGCCTGTGCCTGTTGGGCGGCAAGTGCCGCACTGGCGTCGTCGCGCGCCACAGTTACCGAATCCAGTTGCCACTCTAGCGCAAGGCGTTCTTGGCGGGTCTTCTGTTGTTCGGCGTTTAGGATAGCTGCGGCGTTGTCGCGTGCCTGAGTGGTCTCGGCCAGTGAGGCGGTGACCTTGTTCAGCTCGATTTCTTCGGGCATCTTCCTGAACAGACTCAAGAGCTTCTGCCAGAGAGAGGCGGTGCTTTTGCGTGTGGCGAGAAGCGCATGCAGCCTGGTAACGGCCGCGAGGGCATCCTTATGCGCCTGCTCGTGTTGTTCGAACTCCGTCCCAAGTTGTTGATGCAATTCGCTGGATCGGGCATCAGCTTGGTCGAGTGCGCTCTGGGCTTCACTGAAGGGTTGTTCGAACTGCCGCATTGTGGCACTCAGTTGCTGCGTCAGTTCGTCAAGTTGCGCTTCGGTTTGCTTGATGTCCTGTTGCAGCTGGTGCAGTTTTTCTTCGGTCATCCCATACTGCTCGCGCAACTTGCGGAATGCTTGCTGGCTGGCCCGCTTGCCGGGCTCTTGTAGCAGAATGCGCAAGGTTTCGATCAGGGTCGACTTGCCCGCGCCGGTCTCTCCGTAGAATGCAATGGTGAATGTGTTCCACTCGGCGTTCTTCTCAAGTTCGGCGAGCCGCTCGTAAAGGGCTGTGCGATGTTCGTTGAGGCGCTGGAGCGCCTCTTCTCGGGCCTGGTTCAAGGCCTCGTCTTCCGAAGGGTGTCGCAGTTCAGCAATGATCAGTGCCAGTTCATCATTGATTTGCTGGTAAACGTCACGTGGGCTGTTCAGTTCGAGTTTCATCGTGTTTGCTTTGGCGGGTTGTTTGGGCGCGCGGGTTGGCTTTTTTTCTGGAGCGGATGATTGAGTGGGCTCTGGGGAGGGCGGTAAGCACGCTTTGAAGCGTGATTTGGTCAGTACTTCGGGCAGCCGCTCCCAGTAATCGGTGTGGCCGAAGTCATTCATCTCGATGCTCTCGAAGTGCTCGGCTTCGTTACGCCCTAGGCAAGATTCACCCACGTTCAGCAGCAGGGTCTTGTCTGCCTTCGAATAGGCATTGATCAATCGGCCCTGAAGTGCGCCGCGCATTTTGCGTGCCTCGATAGCGGTGACCTCGACGGCTGCCGCCATCAGCAGTACATCGTTGATGATCAACTGTTGCCTGCTCGAAAAACTTTTCAGACTGCTGATGACCAGTCGGCCGCCGAGCGAGTGGCCGATCAGGTTGATGGTCTTGATCTGTGGATGGTGGCTGTTCAGGTAGTCCTGAAGTTGGTCGAGTAATACCGTACCCATGCTTTCCGCGCGTGCGCGAGCCTGAGTGAAGTTACCCAACCGGTCTCGGGCGAGAGTGCCCACAAGTCCTAGAGAACCCATGGGCGCGCCGATGAACGTGGCTCCGGCACCTAGACCAGCTGAACCAATTTTCCAGAGCGAAGATTTGTCGAACCGGAAGATATGATTCGAAGGCCAGAACGCGAAAATGTTGGTGTAGTGCTTTAGCTGCTCGGGGATCTTGTCGAGAAGAAGCTGCTTGTCCTCATCGCTATGCCCGGCGCTGTAGCCGTGGATGAAGATGTTAGCTTCTGTGGCGCTGGAGCCGGCGGGCAGTGCACTCTGGAAACGGAATGGTTGAGGCATGAAGGCTTCCTATCTACGGCCATGCTGCTTTTCGAGCAGCATTTGTGGAGAGCGGTAGTACGGGATGGCTGGAGTCAGGTGCGGCAGGGGCAGGTGCTTGGGAGGGGGTTCCCTAGGGATGAGCATCGCTACTTCCTTGTTGTCTTGAGCCGGGCGGTGGTTGTTGACCTTATTTCTGTGGCGAATTTACCTTGTTTTAATGGCTGTTTGCCATGGTTACCGGACTTGCCCGGAAGGAGAGAAATGTTGGGGAAGGGAGCCTTAGCGAGGTTGTTGCATGCACTTCGGGCTGAAGGGGGGACGACTGGGTAGGGTAAGTCGAGCGCCGGGGTTAATCTGAACAGATAGAGTAAGCTAGTGATTTTACAAGTACTGAATAGGTAGTTTTTGGGGATGCCATTTGGAATACCGATAGGATTTGCTTGGTACCCTGGGGCGTCTTGATGTGGTGCTTTTGCTATATCGTTCCTTTACCACTTACCTGGAGATCGGCCTGGCTGATGCGCGCAGTGAGCGGGGTTTGATCTGGATCCTGTCGAATGACGTCTTCCGGCGGTCGAGTTGCTACGTGAGCTGCCCACCTGTATGTAGGGCGTCGGCTGCTATTTCCTAACTATCGCAAGCCGAACGAGTGCATGACAGCAACGACATTGAGTCGAACACCCGAAGGCATTGAATGGTAAGGACCACATCGGCTTTTCAGCCCATGGCATTCGCGTCAGCGCCTGGACCATGCTCAACTAGATGGGATCTCGCTCGGACGTGATCGAGGGTGAATTGGCGCATGCCGAGAGAAGCAAAAAATCCGGACAAGTTATAATCAGGCTGGATATCTCGCCGAGTTTCGTCAGGTGATGCAGTCTTAGGCTTACATGGCCGACGCTATGGTCATGAATGATAAAGCGTGATTGATGTCTTCGTTTTTGGTTGTATAAGGATGTCCTTGGTGGTTGATCACTCATTTTCTAGCAGGAAATTGGCTTTCGCTCGACTGTAATGAGCTAGTCATGCGATTAGTATGACCTTTCTTGACGCTTACGAATATATGCGATGGGTCAGTCGTCACCCTGAAGGCACCCACCTTGCGAGGCATAAAGAATTTGTATTTTCTATTAGCTGCTACCTCGGAATGTTTCTGTCGGTCCGAACGCTCAGGTGTTGGGGGTATCTTGACTGAAATGGCCAATCAATGAAGAGCAGGCTCGGAAAACTTTGATCGAGGTTTAGCTTTTAAGTGTTTTCTTGTCGTCTATATGAAGATAGACCTTGAGGGTTTTGAAATTACTAAAAAAATGGATCTGACTAGTGCTGCTAAACTGGCGGAGCTTCCTTCAAGACTACCTAAAGTGATAGCGCAGCATCTCCCGTAATAGACTTGACGGAATACTTCTGAGAACTTGGTTATGGCAGGGGTGCTTTCCCAGTATGGGTGTGATTTGGTACCAGTGGTCAGGCTAGGGAAGTCCGTAAGAAGGTGGTGGATGATATGCTAAAGATTGGTCTTGGTGCTTCTCCAAGTCGTATCTTCAGAAGTAGGAAGCATCGGGCTGGCAAGTGAATTTTATTGAAAATTACCGGTGTAATTACAGTGCTGTGCCGAAATAAAAAACGATCACAGGATAACTATAAAACGGATATAAAATGCTGAGCGCAGGGCGCGCCTATCGTCCTGGTTATTGATGATCTTTCGGTTGCAAAACTGGTCGGGTGATTTCTATGATCTCTTCATTGCTCCTGCTCCTGCTCAAGGTAATGGGTTATTGGTTGTATCTGTCTTTCGTGTGTTCGTATGGCGTCTCTTTTGATGATTGTATTTGATTTCAAGAGTGTTGATTTTTTCTTTCTGAAAAGTTTTTCGATCTGGTCCTTTTGTGGGGTTGGGAGACTTTCTGGGGAAGGGGTTAGTGTTTCAATTTGAAGCGTTAATTTGCAGCTTTCGGTTAGGGCTTCGCTTAGTTTTTCAGTGAGAGTGACAGCTGCTACTTGATAACTGTCGAGTTGTTTGCGGTGGGACTTGTTTAATTCGTTGAGTTGGTCGCGGTATTGGCTTTTTACTTCAAGTCCATTTTTAATTAACCATTCCAGTGTTTCAGTTATGTTGCTGCGTCTTGATTTGGCTAAATTTTCCAGGCATTTTTTTGCTGAAGTCGAAAGTATGAAGTTGCTGGGCTTTTTCCCATTTAGGCTTTCTCTCAGTTTCTTTTGGCGCCAGGCGCCTTTCATTTTTCTTAAAAGCTCTCGTATTTCACTGCTTTCAGGCCATTTCTCAGATTCCCTTATAAGCCCGTCGTAGGTGGTTTGCTCGGGAATATTTGCTCTGTGGTTGTTTAGGTATCGGATGGCCCACTTCAGCATGTTTGGGTTGTCTTTTTCTATCCATCCAAGTCTGTTTTGTGCTTTTTTCAATGAATCCCTCGCTAATGCGTTTATTAGAACTAAAGGTTATATAGAATGATTTTTAATGTTGCGTTACGGAGTGACGTTACGTAGTAGCGTAGTCTATTTTTTATGCTCTTGAAACAGGGTGTTATTCTGCGATTTAATAGCTGCCTTCCTGAAAAGGTGAGGGTGGGTGATGCACTGCGTTCTGTTGGGGATGGAATTGGCTGGGATCAGCCCTGAGACGAAGCTTGTCCTTGTAAGGTTCGTGCAGCTGTACGGGCTGTGGGAGTCGATCACAATCGGGGTTAAGGAGTTAGCCAAGGCCTCAGGTGCTACGGATCGTGTGGTAACTAGCGCTCTGTCTGAATTGGTGGCCGAAGATCTTTTGATACGCACACCTATCGTCTGCGGGCGGGGACGCCCCAAGAGTGGGTATCGGGCGTCAAGTAAGTTGTCTAGGTTGTTAGAAGACGAAAACAAAAAGCTCCATGTGATAAATAGACCGAGAATTGACCACGTACTGAACCCTTCTGCGGAAAATTGTAAGGGTGGCTTGAGTGTTTGTAATCGGTTGCTACTGTCCACTCTGCTTCTATACGCCGATCAATTTGGGATTGTACGGGGAATCGGAGTATCCAGGCTGTCCCAGGCTACTGGTCTGAATCGAGATCGAATAAAGGCCCAGGTGCACAAGCTGATCGCTCTGAGGGTCATGAGAGGGGTGATTCCGGGTGTTGCAACATCTGTTGTATTGGGCGTTTCAAAGTCAGTTTACTTTATTAATTTTCATCATGGGTTTTTTCAAAAAGGTAGTTCGGGAGCGATCGTGCTAACTTTCGTCTCGAAATCCAGTGGGGATTCGGGGGAGATGAGTGAGGTTGCAGCCATCATTGGCTCTGCGGGGCTTGGCAAAGGGCTGGAATTCGAGAGGCATAAAAAGTTTTCTGGAATACTGCCTGATAGCGATAGATTTAATGCGCTGGCGGGGTTGTTTTCTTCTTTAGCCAAGGATAGAAGCTCGTCGAGGGCGCTTCAGGTTAGATTGGAGGAGTACGCGTCAGGGCTACTGTCCAAGCATTGGAAAGCCTTGGAACTAGGTCAGTTTAATTCTGATGATGAATTGCAACTGCGAATCAAGAAAGATTTCAGTAAAGGAACGGGCACAGGGCGAGATTTCAAGGATGATGTCCTTCGAAGCGAGCTGTTTTTTGAGTTCGTTTATGTAGTCGCTGTTTTGATGGCTCGGCGTGTGCAGAGTTTGGTTTTAAGTGCTAAGGGTTTTGCGTACGAAATTGCCGGGTTGCAGATCCTGCCGAGTTTTGAGCCCGGTACATACTTTGGGCGGTTTGCTGTTGGCCGGTCTCTGTTGATTGTTCCTGGTAATAGTTTTCGAGCAGGAGAGTGCTATGTCATGAATGAGAGCAATCTTGGCGAGCCTACGTGTGAGAGGTTTTCAAGTGAGGAGGAGATGCCTGAGATTGACCGTTATCGTTTTGGCCTTCTTTTTCAGGTTCATACTCCCACGCGCTATCGGTATCGGGGGTAAATCGCTCTGTATGCCAGTAATGGTCAGTAACTCTTTACCGGCCTCCTAGATCCTGTGTACGGATTTGAGGAGTTGGTCATGCGCATACTTCGAATGAAAACAGTTATTGAAATTACTGGTCTGGCCCGATCTACGGTGTATAAGTACGTTGCTGAAGGGATATTTCCGAAGCCTATTTCGTTAGGCGGGCGCTCTGTTGGCTGGTTGGAGTCAGAGGTTCATTCCTGGATTCGGTCTAGGCTAGTTGAGCGAAATTAGTAGGTCTTGATGGGCTTGTTCTTGGCAGCTGGTCTGCTTCTTGTTTGCTTTATTTTCTTTCAATGAAAACATCATGTCCGGTTGACTCCCGGACATGATGTTTTTTTGCCGGACCTTTTGGTGGCGTTGTTTTTCTGGCTCTGAACAGGAATGCTTTAACTTTCTCTAGGGTTTATGCTTTTGGAGCTTTCGGTGCGGGTAGTATGCTTTAGTGTTCTAAGCGCTACTGTTTAATAACTCCTGCCTATCACTCATGCAGGGCCTGATATTGAATCATTAGGTTAAGGTCATAGATGTCCCTCTAACGGGTATCTATCATGAATGTCTACTTTATACCTTGCGGTTGGCAGTATGGTTTAGATGATCGATATTGAACTTTGGTATCTGCGTGATGAGCTCGTTGAGGTCTAGCTCAATGGGTTGCGGTGAGCGTGTAAATAACTACCAAGCCGACTGAAGATATGAACTTCAGTAGAGTAGGTAGTAACCATGCGTCGTTTTTCAGAGAACCGTAATCTTCGTTTGTACTCAGCAGATACTTTTCAGGGCCTGCCGATAATGGGTGAAAAAGGCCCTTTTATACTTGGATACCTTGAAGCCCTGAGTCGCACCATCAACCTTGCACTTGATCAGTATCCTAGGGTGATTGCGTTCAGGGTGGACCTGCGTCTTCCGCGTTTTGGGGGTATTCCGGATGATGCGTTGTCAAACCGTGTGATTAGTAGGTTCGTCGAGTCGTTCAAAGCAAAAATTGAGCACAATCGTGAGAAAGCACGTGAGCAGAACAAGTACGCCCATGACTGCAGGGTGCGTTACGTCTGGGCGAGAGAGAGGAGCGAGGCAGGGCGACAGCATTACCACCTGCTGATCCTGCTCAACAGGGACGCCTACTACACAATCGGGCGGTTGCAGCCACAGAGGCCGAACATGATCAGCCGCATGCAGGAGGCTTGGGCCAGTGCGTTGAAGTGCGAGGTTGAGCAAGTGAGGGGCTTGGTACATATCCCGTCTAATGCGGAATACCGAGTAGACCGGGAGGTCCGGCCAGGGAATGTGGATTACTTACCTGATCTGTTTCATCGTGCCAGCTACCTTTGTAAAGCTGCGACGAAGCGTTATGGGGAGGGCGCTCATGGCTTCGGATTCAGCCGAGGATAGAGGGTAAGTAGCTTGTTCCCAGTCCAGCCCTCAGGTCAGTTTGCCTTCCTGAGGGCTTGGAGGGCTTTGTCACTGAGGACAAATTCGAGCCCCTAATTCAAATTCTTGTTGCGTTGACTTCCTACAGGCAAAGCATTCGCGCATATTCAAACGCGTGTGAACGCCTTCCACTCAGTGTAAGCAGCAAGCGGAATCACTTGGTTTGTCACCGGTCATCGTGGGATTGGAATGTGGTCTGCCTAAGCAACAACCGGATAACAAGCATCACCCCATAGCGTTTCCGGGTTATCCAACATCAGCAAAATAATCACAGGCACCAGCTTGCCGAGGAGGTTCGAGCAGTCGCGCAGTTGATCCCGGTTCACACTGCTGTTCCAGGTTGCGCCCCCATGCATTACCTGGTTACGCAATGTATAGATTCGATTGAACAGAACACCGAGTACTGCTGGGGTATTGCGGTTGGCTAACGCTTGCTGCGCTGCTCGTCGACCGCTGGCAAACCGCTCGGTCCACTGTTGCTCGCTGATCTTGCCGTTCTGGTTGTCCCAGAAACTCTGAAATACGTAGGGGTTGTCCAGCAATGCGCGGATACTGCCTGAGAACTCGGACCAGACCAGGTTCTCGATCAGGTTGGCCGTGTCTAGCGCACAGAGTTTGTCCAGGAACGCCTTGAACGTGGACTGCTCGGAAAGTCGGAACTGCTCATCAATGTCCGTGGCATAGGCAGAGTTGAAGGCGATCCACAGAAAGATAAAGCGCCCATCAAGATCATCCGCCTGCTCGGCGCGATTCAGCCAGCTTAATGCGCGATGAACGCGCAAGGTGAGGTTGGGATGGTGGCCTTCACGTTCCTGGCGGTGACGGGCTTTGAGTGCTTGATGGTCCATGAAGTGCCGATCCTTGAAGTCGTGGGCGGTCGGTAAAGAGGTAGCGTGTGCCTGAAAACTTTACAGGTGGCCGGGCCAATCGCCGCTGGCGTTGAAAAGCGTCTATTCAGGGCATTAGAACCTGCTCAATTTGTTTACCTGTATAAACAGACAACGTGGACGTGGCCTGCCATTTTGCTTAGGGTATGGCCATTCGACATTGCCCGCAAGGCGGCCTGCATGAAGCGTGAACAGTTCCTGGCACAACCCGAAGTGGAATCTTTCGTTGCATGGCTGGCAGCCAACTTGCCGGCGCTCACGTTCAAGCTGCGCTTCAAGTCCAGCAAGTTTGTACCTGGCGGTTTGACGGTTGAAGTCCAGGGGATTGAGCGGGTACTTGAGCACTATCGCTGGAAGGCAAGCTGGCACGACTCCAACCAGAGTGTGGTTGAGTCTGAAACCTGGGCTGAAACCCAACGCTCTTTGGGGCAACTGCGTGAGTGGCTGACGAGTGCGGTCAACGCTGGTGATGAGCAACAAGCGCTTCAGGCGTGTTTGCAGATTCTTCGTTGGGGCGGCGTGCGGGGCGCCATTCCGTTCTTGCACCGGTTGGAGGCCAAAGACGAGTTGTCGGGCTACCTGAAAAAGATGGCCGGACTCATGACGCTCGACGGTGACAATGACCTGGATGACCTCGATGCTAGCAGTGTCGAGCGTTTCGATTCTGGCCTGACCAAGATTCACGCCTTGCTCGATTTGTCTGGTTCTCCAATCTATGACAGCCGTGTGGGCGCTGCGATTGCCATGTTGTATTCGCTGTTTCGCCAGCAGTGGGCGGGGCGTGGTAAACCCTTGCTGATGTTCCCGTCCGGCGGCGCGCGAGGCAGCCAGATCCGCAACCCGGGAGCGTTCTTGAACAGCGTGGCGGCGCCGCAGTTTTCGACGATCGACTATGCCGAGTGGGCGCGTTGGCAAGTGCGCTTGGGCTGGATTATTCGAGCGCTGCTCGAGCGTACCAATTGGTTTGCTGGGCAAGGGACTCTCCCCGCGCGTTGCCATGCCTTCGAGGCCAGCCTGTTCATGCTTGGCTATGACCTTCGCTGCTTTGGTCTGGCGCTGGCGTCTAATTCCATAGCGGGTAAGCCAGAAGTCGAGGCGCAGGACTGCGAGCGTGGAGGCAATAATTGGGTGCCCACGGGGCATCCTTTCAGCCAGGTTCTCAAGGATTATCTGGCCTTCCGCTACAGCGGTGCTCTCGATAACAAAGCCTCGTTTGTTGAATGGTTGGTGGCCCAGTCGCGTGACGAGAAGCCGCTCACGCGTACCACTGCACAGGGCTACTGTTTCCCGTTTTCCATTGAAGAGTTCGACTTGTTCGGCCGACCGCTTGCACAGCTTGAGCGCATCGTCGCCGGTGGTGAGGACGGATTGCGTGCGGCCCTGGCTACCGAGGCCCTCGAGCCGTTCACAGTCGGTGATGAGCGCGTCAGTGTCTGCTTGGTGGATGTGTTGATCACGGGCAACGCGTATGCGCGAGCGACGACCGACAAGGATCGTGTCGACTACATCGTGAGTGCCGGCTATGCCGGTACCGAGAACTCTGCAAGGACACTCATGGCCCTGGGGCGTAACGTGGGCAAGCACTTCGGCCTGCTTGATGCGCAGCACTCGCCAACGAGTCTGTTCGAGCAGTTTTACCAGGACTGCTCGCTCGACGCCTGAGCAACACACGCAACATTTGCGCAGCACCATGTGCCCCTTGGCCTTTCACAGGGTGGAATACAACCATGCAAACCCGGAACGGCGTTCAGTTGTATTCCGCCTCAGACATCTGTGGTTTTCTGGAGTGCCAGCACCTAACGGCACTGGACCTTCAGCATCTTGTTGCCCCTATGGAAAAAGCGCCGGCAAGCGAGCAGAACCGCCTGATCCAGGGCAAGGGGCTCGCTCATGAAGCGACGTTTCTTGAACGACTCAAACGCGAAAATGCTCACGTAGTCGACATTGCCGAGGGCAATCCGAGTTTCGCGCGGCGGGTGGAACTGACCATTGAGGCCATGAAGGCTGGTGCGGACATCATCTTCCAGGCTTCGCTCCAGGAAGGTGCCTTTATTGGGCATGCCGACTTCCTGCGTAAGGTGCCGCGGGCGTCGACGCTGGGCGATCATAGCTATGAGGTGATCGACACCAAGCTGGCCAAGTCTGCAAAGGCCAAGTTCCTTGTGCAGGTTGCGCTTTACTCGCGAATGCTGATTGCAATCCAGGGCATACAGCCGCAGTTCATGTATGTCGTACTGGGTGATTCTGCGCGTACGGAGCAGGCGTTTCGGGTCGCTGACTACGCCGATTATCTGGAGCAAGTGCTGCAGCGTTTCACGGCGTTCGTGAATGGTGACGGACAACCTGTGACGTACCCGGAGCCATGCGGGCATTGCGGGTTTTGTGTGTGGCGCGATCGCTGTGACGAACAACGGCTGCAAGACGATCACCTCTCGGCAGTCGCTGGCATCAGCCGCTCGCAAATCAAGAAATTGCAGGCTGGTGGTGTCACCACATTGCAGCAGTTGGCGAACAGTACCGATGACTTGCGCATCCCCAAGTTGCAAGTGGAGTCGCTGGGCAAGTTGCGCCATCAGGCGCGTTTGCAGTTCCAGGGGCGCTCCAGTGATGGCCCGTTGTTCGAGTTTCTGCCGGTCGTGGGGAAAAGGCGTGGTTTTAACCGAATGCCCACGGCGGTTGAGGGCGATCTGTTCTTCGATATGGAGGGCAATCCGCTGGAGGAGGGCGGCCTGGAATATCTCTTCGGTCTGTATATCGACGAAGGTGGCCAACAATCCTTCAAACCCTTCTGGGCACATAGCCGAGAGGCAGAAAAGATCGCGTTCGAGCAGTTCATCGACTGGGTCATCGCTCACCTCAAGCGTTACCCCAGCGCACATGTCTACCACTATGCCAGCTATGAAGAGACGGCCATCAAGCGCCTGATGAGCCAGCACGGTACACGCGAGGCACAAGTGGACTGGTTGCTGCGCAACGGCAAGCTGATCGACCTCTACAAGGTTGTGCGCGAAGCGATCCGGGTGTCTGAGCCCAGCTACTCGATCAAGAACATCGAGCATTTTTACATGGGGCAGCGAGACGGCGACGTTACCAATGCCGGTGCGAGCATCGTGTTTTATGAGCGTTGGAAAGAGACTGGCGAGTCGGCGTTGCTCGAGCAGATCGAGCGGTACAACGAAGACGACGTGCTATCCACCTATCTTCTGCGCAACTGGCTTTTGAGCATTAAACCGTCGGATGCGAGCACTCTCTCCGAGCCTGAAACAGAAAGCGAGAAAGCTGTAGCGGAACAAAAGGAGATTGAGGTTCGTCTGGAAAGCTATCGCGATCGTTTGCTCGCTGGCTTGCCCGCCGCCGAATGTGCCCTGAGCGAAGCGGATCAAGTCAGGTTGCTCACCTTCCAGCTGCTTGACTTCCACCGTCGGGCAGACAAGCCGATATGGTGGCAGTTGTTCAGCCGTCAGGACATGACCACTGAGGAGCTGCTGGAGGATATCGAGAGCCTGGCCGGTTTGCGGCGTACAAAAACGCCGCCCGAACCGATCAAGAAATCATTTCTGTTTGAATACAGTTTCGAACCTCAAGAAAGCAAGATGCGCACGGGTTCCCAAGGCGTCATCACAGAGTCCCTGTCCAATGTGCAGTTGGTTAACCTGGACAGTAACGCGTGTCTGGCGATGTTCAAAGCCACCGCGCACAACGCGCCACCGGATGATTTCGACATGATTCCCGGCAGGCCGATTCCATCGACTTCGCTGCGCGAGGCACTGTTTCGCTATGCCGACAGCGTCTTGGCCGGTGAGCAGCGCTTCCAGGCGGTGTCGGACTTTCTCCATCGACGCGCTCCGCGGGTGAAAGACGTCCAGCCGGGTGCGCCACTACTGGATCCACGCCTGACGACGACGGATGCCATCAAGCAGGTGGTACGCAATCTTGAGAACAGCGTGCTGTTTATTCAAGGGCCGCCGGGTGCCGGCAAGACCTACACGGGCTCGCACGTCATTGTTGACCTGCTCAAAGCAGGCAAGCGCATCGGTGTGACCTCCAATTCGCACCATGCCATCAACAACCTGTTGTCTGCTGTTGAGTCTCGCGCACAAGCAGAGGGCGTTGCATTCAAGGGGTTGAAAAAGTCATCGGAGGGAGAGGGCACTGAGTTCACTGGTTGCTGCATTCGCTCCATCGAAGACAAAAAGGATTTCCTTGATGCCTGGGGGCCGGGAATTGACCTGACTGCGGGTACTGCCTGGCTATTTGCCGACGAGACCTTCACCGAGGCGTTGGATTACCTCTTCATCGACGAGGCCGGTCAAGTGAGCGTGGCGAACCTGGTTACCATGGGCATTGCGGCACGCAACATCGTCTTGATGGGCGACCAGATGCAATTGTCGCAACCAGTGCAAGGCGTGCA
Source organism: Pseudomonas sp. BO3-4 (assembly GCF_034044115.1). Taxonomy (NCBI): domain Bacteria; kingdom Pseudomonadati; phylum Pseudomonadota; class Gammaproteobacteria; order Pseudomonadales; family Pseudomonadaceae; genus Pseudomonas; species Pseudomonas sp. BO3-4. The sequence continues at coordinate 5,514,171 of NZ_CP139018.1, read as the reverse complement.
CCCTGGCCGTTCCGGTGACTCTATCCTCGATTATCTGCTGGATGGCACGCCCACCATTGCGCCTGATCGTGGGGTGTTTCTGGCGCAAACCTGGCGGATGCATCCGCACGTTTGCTCATTCATTTCTCATGCGGTGTACGAAGGTCAACTGTCGTCGGCACCAAGAGCCGAGCGGCAGGTGTTGCGACTGGATGGCCAGCGCCCGGACGTACCGGGCAGCGGACTGATGTTTTGCCCTGTGGAGCACGACGGCAACGGCCAGAGTTCCGATGAAGAAGCCGCATACGTCAAAGCGCTGTACACGTACTTTCTGCAGCAGCGCTATGTGGATAACACCGGCGAGGAGCACGCTGTGTCTCTCGAAAACATCCTGGTCGTGGCGCCCTATAATTTGCAGGTACAGCTGTTGAAGCAGGTGCTGCCGGCGGGTGCGCGCGTCGGCACTGTGGATAAGTTTCAGGGGCAAGAGGCAGAGATTGTCATCGTCTCGATGGCGACGTCGAATGAAGACTACCTGCCCAGGGACATCGGCTTCCTGTACTCGAAAAACCGTTTGAATGTAGCGGTCAGCCGGGCGAAGTCGCTGGCTTGTATTGTCGCCAGTCCTGATCTGACGGCCATTCGTTGCCAGACGCCGCAAGACATGAACTTGGTCAACGGCTTGTGCATGGCGGTCAGGTACGGAACGGTCGACGAAACCCGTCAATCCCAAGAGGTTTTGCTATGAAAAATCTGTTCGCAATTATCGGTGTCATCGTCGTTGCCGAGAAGGGCTACCAGTTTGTCCGTGAATACATGGAGATGAAACAGGAGCTGGACCGACGTGCTTCTGATTCGGCCTGACAAACGCCGATAACGTCGACAACTCCGTCTTTTTCTGCTTCCAACGGGTGTCTGCTTCGGCCAAGTTGGCGCGACCGTTCAGCTAAGGTCCCATTTCAATGCGAGGTTCGTGATGTGTAACGACCAAGAGGATGGTCGCTCGGATGACCCAGGTCCCGCGCAAGTTAGAACCGAGGATGAGGTCGAATACAGCGAGGAATTCGCCGCCATGATTCTGGAGCAGGAGGCGAAGGGCTGCTTTCAGGAAATTGATGTCGATGACATGCTCGCTCTGCTCGACCGCATGATCATCGAGGCCCAAGGCGTGGGGCGGAAACTACAGTGACTGGGGACAAACCTGACTGTTGATACAGATGTCGTCAGCCGGTTTGGCTGAAATCCTCGACGGCTGGATCTCTTCTTGGCTGGCCGCGGGTGAGTCGTCCTCCGAATCGGGTTGAGCAGATACACCCGCGGCTGAACGAGCATGAGCCGGCCATCGACGAGGGGCGTCATGCCCCTCGTATCAGAGATTTGAGCGTCAGTCATTCATCAGCCACGGCCTCAATTCCTTGAGGTTGCTCACTACAACTTGCTGGGCCTCAGGGCTCGTCGCCAGGTTGCGCGGGTCGATCTGATAACGCTGCAACACATACTTCACCAAGGCCCTGCGGCTGGGCACCACTAATTGTCCTTGCGTCATCCCGAAGTCGGTTTCGATGATTGCCTTCTGCGCCTCGTTCAATCGCCCATCGGGCTCGAAGATAACCGGAATCTCGACATTCCAGTCTTCATCCAGCTCCCGTGTGTTCGGCGATTCGTCGAGCAGGTCCGGCTGCCCGCGCAGGCGGCTGAGCACGAAGTCGCGGTACTGGCCATTCTTTTCGCAGTAGGCCCGCACATGCCAGCGCATGCCGGTGTACACCAGCGTGTGAGGGGCGATGAGGCGAACCTCTACGTTCGGGGTATTGAACGACACGTACTCGGTTTCCAGGCGCAGGCCTTCGCGGCAGGCCTTGAGCAAGGGGCGCAGAATCTCCGGTCGAATGGGGCGATCCGGCACTTCCAATACCTTGGTGTGCGCATAGGCCAGTGCCAGTCCATCAATGTGCGGGGCACGCTCATTGTTCTGATAGAGCAGGTGCAAATAGGCGCTGGCACTGTCGTCGATGAACAGGGGTTTGAACTGCTTGCTCGGCACATACCCCTTGAGCTGCTTGTCATATGTCAAGTTTTTGGGCGCATGCTCGGTGATGTAGGTATTGATGTCCTTGGATGCCTGCTGGCGGCTGATGCCAAAGCTCTGCATCAAGTGCCCCGTGGTCAGCCTGCCTTCCCACCAGGCAACGGTCTCGATCAAACGATAGCGAAGTGCCAGGTCCCAGCGTACCTGTTCAACGGATTGCTTGCGTTTCATACCCTCTCCATGTGCGCGAATACTTTACCTGTATAAGTCTACATTCTAGACCTGTCGTTTATAACTACATATCGTGTGTCTGTCTTCGAAATAAATTGAAGTCACGAAAGGATGTGGACATGACTATGTCTGAAGCGGTTTCGACAGGGGCTTTGGTGTTGATCGGGGTGATCCTGACGGTGCTCCTGATGCAGTACCTGAGGTTGCGAGAAATCTGGCACGTGGCGCTTGCCTGCCGCCAGGACGCACGTTGGGCGCGGATCTGGGAGATGGAAAACCGGGAGCTACGTTCGGCACTGCGTGCTGAGAAAGCGCACATCGAGCAGTTGCAAAGCAAGCTGGTGATTTTGCAGAACTTGATCTCTGCAGAGCGATAAGGGAAGTGCATGAACAGACTTGAACGGATCAAAGGCTGCCTGCTGGGTGGTGCTGTCGGAGACGCGCTTGGCGCCCCCGTGGAGTTTCTTGAGTGGCCTGCCATCGAAGCCAAGTTCGGTCCGCAGGGCATCATTGATTTTGCCCCGGCTTACGGCAACACCGGCGCCATCAGCGACGAAACGCAGATGATGCTGTTCACCGCAGAAGGTTTGCTGCGCGCTTTTGTGCTTGGCAGTTTACGGCAGGCGTGCCATGTCCCGAGCATTGTTCACCAAGCGTTGCTGCGCTGGCTGATGACCCAGGATTACCCCTCTGCGATACCGATCGTCACAGATGGCTGGCTGATCAAGCAAGTCGAACTCTGGTCTCGTCGCTCCCCAGGCACAACTTGCCTGAATGCACTAAAGGCCAGCGCGCGGTTGGGAGCGGTTGCCGAGAACAACAGCAAGGGCTGCGGCGCCTTGGTACGTGTTGCACCCTGTGCATTCTTTGCCAATGCATTTGACTACGCGGCGCAGTCTGGACGCCTGACGCACGGGCATCCGACGGGCTACCTGGCGGCAGGGCTATTCGCCGACATTCTTCAGCGTGTTGTCGAAAGACAAGACAGCCTGGAACACGCGGTAACTCAAAGCTTGGCCAAATATGGGCAAGTACCTGGTATGGAAGAAACGCGCAGCCTCATCGAGCGCGTGCTGTTTTTCTACTACGAGGGCTATACACCCACCCCGCAACGCATTGGCGACCTTGGCGGTGGGTGGGTTGCCGAGCAGGCGCTGGCGATTGGACTGTGGTGTGCGCTGACAGCACGATCACTCGAAGAAGGGGTGATCACGGCGGTGAATCACAGTGGCGATAGCAACAGCACAGGGCTTGTCGCCGGGCACTTGTTGGGTGCCCAGTATGGTGCTGCTGCCATTCCTGCCCGCTGGTTCGAACGCCTGGAACTGCGCCAGGTGATCGTGCAGGTAGCCGAGGAGCTTGAGCGTGTTCCACGTGATTACTGCGGGGTTGGTGGCGCGTTCGACGAGCAGATCGAATTGGCTTATCCGGGCAGTTGAATGCACCGATGGCAATACATCAGCGAAGAGACCAAGGAGCTTTAGAATGCCCATCAAACCCAGGCCCTTCACCTTTGAATGTGAAGGATGCGGTTGGACAAAGACAGTGGCACCGCAAAGTGATGTGCTGATGCCCGGCGAGTGGTTTGACCAGTGCCCGAGGTGCGGGAGCAAGGCACTGAAGATGCGCACCGCAGGGTGGCTTGAAGGGGCGTTGGCGGAGTTGCTGGCGCGGCGGCGATTTTGAGCGCACAGGCCAGGGTTCAGCGCCCTGGCCAGCAACGGCCTGCCAGCAGGCAGGCCTGGGTTAGTAACACGCTGTGTGCCGGCGTTTAGCGGCGTATTCGAGTGCGAAGGAAGTCATCAGGCTCGACAGAGGTTCTGGTGCGAACGAGTTCGCAAACCTCCAGGGCTTTTCGAGCGGCCAGCTTGAGCGTTCGACGAAGGCCTTCGCATTCATCAACGAGTTTTTCCAGCCCGGAAGAATCGAACATTTGCTCAGAGATGGGGAATGCTCGATCAATTCTGTCAAACAGCGCCGTTCCGCCTATTTCCAGCGCATCGAGCTTGAACGCATTGAACTCGCCCTTGCGGCCTTCCAGTTGCGCAATATCGGCCTGGATGGCCTGCTTGTAGGCATCGAATACGGTATCGAGCTTGCTGTTAACCTTGCCGACTACATCCACTTTACGGTTGATCGAGCGCAGGAACTGCTCGAACGTCAGGCCGCTGGAGGGGTAGTCTTTCTTGCGCGTGGACGAATAGGCGCACATGCCGGCGTACTCGATACCCGCGAAACTCAGGTCGTCGGCTACTTGCTCCATGATCTCGAGAATATCGTCCTGAGACTTCACATCCGCCTTGTTCAACACGATATACAGCGACTCTGCGCGGAACGGCGTGGACTCGATGAACTCGATGTCGGACTGGTCGATGGTCCCGGCCGGGTCAAGGCCGATGACCCAGACCAGCGCCGATGCCTGATTGACCAGGGAGGCTGCAGTGCTACGGTCGGAGGCCGCGGCCCCACCCGTGGTACCCGGGTTGTAGCCGGGCGTATCGATGATGCACAGGTTGCCGAACAGCTCCGGGTCCATGGGAACCTTGACGCTGATGAAGGGCAGGATGCGCCGCAGGTCGAAGCCGAAGGCCTGAACATATTCGTGGCACATCGACGCGTACAGGCTGGGCTCCAGGTCGATGGCCCCACCGTTATACGAATAACCCTTGATCCGGGTTTCTTCGGAGCACACCACGTAGCTGGGGACCACGGTCACCGGGTTGATGCCGGTCGCCAACTTCACGCTCGGGTTACGGATGAAGCTGTTGACGAACGCCGACTTTCCGCTGCTGAAACCACCCGCAATGCTCAGGATGGTTTTGCCGGCAATGCTCGGGAAGTTGTTCAGCATCTGCATCTCGGCGAGGATCGCCTGCATGTCGAGCACTGCTTGGGCTTCACCGGCCAACGACGATTCTCGGCTGGCGAACTCCATGTAGTCGTGGTTGATCAGGTCGGCGAATTTGGCCAGCTCTTCATTACCGGGCGGTTGCTGGGCCAGGACTTTGCTCACCAGGGAAAATTTCTCGGTTAGCGACAGGTGCTGCTTGTTGATGTCGGCGTAGTTGTCTTCCAGGTGCTGCTGGGAGGCCTTCAGTTGTTCGGTCAGGCTTTCCAGTAGGTCGACGTTCTGCTCCGTGGAAATCAACTGGTTCTTATGTTCCTCCAGGTACGTCTCCAGCTCGGCAATTTGTGCCAGCGCCTGTGCCTTGCGTTCCTCCAGCTCGGCCGCATTGGCTCGTTCTGCCTGCAACTGGGTTGTTAGCGCTTCATTGTCCGACTCCAGCGAGTCGATCTGTACAGCCTGCCCGGTGCACTGTTCGGCCAACTGCTGTTTGGCGTCGTTCAGTGCTTCGATCTGCTGTTGCGCGTCCGAGAGGGTGTGCCCAAGTTCAGCGATACGCTGTTCTTTTTCCACCAGCGCCTGCTTGCGATCTGCTAGCTGCTGTTGAAGGGTGGCGATCTCGGCAAGCGCCTGGTCCTTGCGTGCTTCCAGCTCTGCCGTATTGGCCTGTTCTGCCTGCAACTGGTCGCTGAGCGTCTCATTGCGCGACTCCAGCGTGCGGATCTGCTCAGTCTGCTCGGCGCACTGCTCGGTCAACCGCTGTTTGACGTTGTTCAGCGCTTCGATCTGCTGTCGAGTATCGGCCAGGGTGTGCTGGAGTTCCTGAATGCACCGCTCTTTGTCGACAAGCTCCTGCTTGTGATCGGCAAGGTGCTCTTCGAGCTCTGCGATCTGGGCCATGGCCTGAGCCTGCCGCTCTTCCAGATCCTTGGCGTACACCTTGGCCTGGGCCAGTGCGAGCATAGCCTTCTGGAGCTTGCCCTTCTCCTGCGCTAACGCTTCGGAGGTCGAGGCCAAATTGGTTGTTTCAAGCTGCAACGCATCGACTAGCGAGCCGTTGCGCGATTTTAGCTCGCCGATTTCGTCGTTCTGGCCCGCGCACAGCGCGGACAATTGCTGATTGGTGCTGAAAAACGTGTCGAGCTGGCACTGGGCATCATCCAGGTGGCCCTGAAGTTCAGCTGCCAGCTTCTTGCGTTTGAACTGCCAGAAGCGGGACAGCGACTCCAGCGTCGAGCGTGCCTGTTCATGAATGGCTGGCGGGTTGCTCACAGGGTGACCTCTTCGGCCTTGCGTGCCAGACGTTCAAGCCGGTCAATGGTTTGAGCCGCGTTGTCGACCTGATCCTTGAGCACATTGATCCGGCGTTGAATCTCATCGACGAAGGAGTTGGAGATGGTGGAAGGTGCGTTGCGTTCAACATCGTTGATGAACGAACTGATCTTGCTTTTGACCTTGCTACCCAACGAGCCGATGAAGTCATCGGCGGCATCCTTGAAACGTTCGGCCTCGTAGCCCTTGAGCGTGCCGTTGCTTTTCAGGGAGTCAGGCAACGAAATGCCCAAGTCAAAGTCATCGTCAGGAATCGATTGAATGATCGAAAGAATCGCGAGCTTGATCATTTGCGCATTGGCATCCTGTTCAAGCACCTCACGGATCTTGGGCGTGAGGGTCCGGGCCAGTTCTTCGTTCAACCCGCGATGAGAGCTCTCCACCTTGGCGCCCAGCTCATCCTGGATGTCGTTCATGAACTCGTTGATGGTGGAGATGACCTGGCTACTGATGATCTTGGCGCGGACGACCGTTTTCTCGGTAGTGCCGCCGCCCCAAAGCTTGCGGGCAAACCAGCTGCCAACCCCAGGGTTGTCGACGACAATGGTTTCACTGAAAGAGCCTTCCGCGTCTTTGACAGTGGACTGCGTCTCGCGAAGCAATTGCGCAGCTGTCTTGCGCATGTCGTCACGCAACTTCTGGCGGTAGTCGGCCATGGTGTATTTGAAGCTGACATCCAGTTCCAGCGAGAGATCCAGTCGCTTCGATTCCAGCGAAGCCAGTTGTTCGTCCAGCTGATCGACGTTGGCGTTCTTTATCTGGATGACCTGGTTGCGTGCCAGGGTGATGATCAGCGCCTTGAATGCCTCAAGGTTCTTTTGTTTGCGAACCATCAGGTTGGCGATTTTTTCCCGCGTGATCTCCGTTTTCTTCTCGCGGACCTGGGCAAGCATGGCGTTGATCGCGTCAATGTTTGCCAAGCTGTCCAGGCTGCTCAACGACAGTGCTTGGTTGTCACGAGTGAAGTAATCCGGGTAATCGGTGGACAGGTTGTCCCAGGTCACCTGCTCGTTCGAGTCCCAGGTTTCGGGCGTTTCGAAGCGGCGGTTGAGGCTGTGGCACAAGCCGGAGCTATGCAGCAGGTTACGGTGTACCGATCCGATCAGGTTGTCGAACACCGAGCCCACTTCCGGGCTGCTCATCTTGAGGTCTGCAAGGGTGCTCTGTGCCCGTGCCGACAGCTGGGCACGGATGGCTTCCACGGCATCGCTCAAGCGCGCGCGTTTTTCGCTGCCGTACAGTTGTGTGTCGATCTGGCTGGCCACCAGTACCAGTTCCTGAATGCCTTCCTTCTGGGTAATACGCCCCATCACCTCAAGGTCTTGCTCATTGAGGAACTGGCCGGCCGGGCTGACGATGAACACCACGTCGCAGGTTTTCAGCAATTCGACCGTGCGCTCTTCGCGCGACTGGACCGGATCGTTCATGCCGGGGGTATCGATGATGCAGATATCGCGTAGTGCCTCCAGCGGCATGGCGACATGAACCGTCTTGGTGAACGGCATGTACGTGCCGTCGGCACCGACATAGTTGTGCAGACGAGCCGCCAGCTCTTTCGGGTTACCTGCCTGAATCTCGCTGTGCAAGTGCAGGGTGGCCGCATCGAGCCCTGACCTCTTCATGCGCTGGAACTGGTCGTATGCCGCGAACAAGCCTTCTTCGCGTTGCAGTTCGCTCAAGGCTTTTTTATCGGCCATGATCGTCAGTTGCGCCATATCGAGGGGCGCGCTATTGGCTTGGGCGTTACGACGCCTCACCAGCTCTTCCAAGCATTCGCGCTTGCGCGTGGCAAGGCGTTGCTCGAACTGGTCCGATTTGAAGCGGATCGCGGCGATGTCCGTTTCGCTGTAGAACTCAACCTTGGCCTGGAACACTTCGCCCCAGGTAATGGTGGTCAGTGCAGCGGTCATGGGTGTTGCGGCCTTCGGCAGGATCGGTTCGCCATTAAAAATCAGCGCATTGAGCAGCGATGACTTTCCGGCTTTCACACGACCAACAATACCGATGTTCATCAGCCGGTTCTGGTCCTGCAACGTCTGGCACGCTTGCGCGAGCTGTTGCGGTTGGTCGATGCCGTTCAGCCGCTTGAACTGCTCGATTTCGCGCTCAAACAGGTCCTGGTTGCTTGCTGCCAGCGTGTGCAGGCTTTCGCTAAAAGCGACGAGTGATTGGTAATCCATTATGTCGTTCGCCTTACTTGTAGAGGTGTTCGTTTGCAGCGGCTTTTACTGCGGTGGCAAGGTTTTCCAGCACAGCAGTCTTCTCGCTGATCTGCGCTTCAAGCTGCAGGCTTTCCTGTGCAATTGAGTCGATCACATGCTTTTGCTTGGTGATCTGCTCTTCGAAACCGTCGCTGATCTTCTTCAGCATGGCGTTGAGCTGCTCGTCGATGATTGCAGGAATTTTTCCGCGCAGTTCCGCCTTGATGTTGGGGAACACTTCGCCGGTCAGTTTCTGGCGAAACTTCTCGCGCTCGTTACCGCCACCGTTAAACATCTTGAGAATTTCGGGCAAGAAGATGATCACCAGCTCTACCAGCGGATTGACCACGGTGGTGGTGACAGCGAGCACGGTAGAGAGGCTGCGGTAGAGCATGACGCCGCTGTTCTTGTCTTCCTCGGCACGATTGCTCAGGCGTGTCGACCAGTCGCTGAGCATTTCTGTGGTGCGCTCCAGCGAGAACTTGACTTTGTTGGAAAGTTCCTCGCTCCAGTTGCCGCTGATGTCCAGTACGGACATCTGGCTGCTGGTGGCACTGAGGTTGCTGGCAATCCGGTCGACCATGTTGGTGGAGATGTCCTGCACTTCAGATTTGATCGTGCTGGACAGGCTGCTGCGGATGATGTCGGAGAGTGCATTCGACAGGGCACTCGGGTTCTTGCTGCTGCCCAAGGTGACCAGCTCGTCGAGGGAGTCATTAAGCGCGTTGTCCAGGCCGCGCAGGCTACGGTCGAGCATTTTTCCCGAGTAGCGATCTTTCAGGTCTGACTCGACGTCTTTGCGTTGCTCCAGCAGCTTGGCCAAGGCCTGCTCGAGTGCGCGTGCGGTTTGCTCGCTCTCGGCCTTGTCCTTTTTCAGCATGCTCAGCGCCAGGTTAATCTGCGCCAGTACTTCGAAGTTCTGGTCCTTGAGGATGTCGATGAACAGGCGCGAGAACAGCACGTCAGGCTGCAATGCGGTCAGTGCATTTGTCAGTTCTTCACCACCACGGTTGCCGATAGTGATGCTGCGGTAGTGCTCGCCGAAATACACCCCGAGCTGGTCGTCAATGTAGGCCTGCACGTCTTCAACCTGGTCGGCGGCGCGCAGGTTGCATTTGCTCAGCAGGAAGGTGAAATCGGTGTTGTAGGTTTTTAGCTCGTCGAGTTTGCGCAGCATCGACTGCGTAATGTTGCCGTCCTCGATGCTGGTCAGCACCACGAAGTGCACACCGCGCGGCAGGTAGTAAGCAATGGCCTTATTGTGGTTTTCCAGCGATGAGCCGAAGCCCGGCATGTCGACCAGCACCAGGGGCGCAATGGCTTTCAACGCCTCGCTGTCGAGGTACAGGCGCAAGTGTGAAAACTCGCTGGAACGACGATTGATGGTACTCAGCGCTTCAACAGGCAAACGTTCCTGCACACCGTCGGGTTTGATTGCCAGCAGATAGGGCTCAGATGAATAACGCAGTTCGGTCGCCAGTTCAGTTTCCGGCGCGATTCCAACTGGCAAAATGTCCTGGCCCATCAGCGCGTTCAACAGCGAGCTTTTACCGGCGCTGAAGGCCCCGATTACGGGCACCACAAGCTCGGTCTCCATCACTTTTGGTAGCAATGACTGATCGAATGAAAACGCTTGGTCATTGAGCAGCACCTGCATTTTCTTCAAGTAAGTGGCGAACTCTTTCTGGCTTTCGAGCATGGTGATATTCCTTTAAGTGTTGATGGTCTGCGCGAAGGCATGGCATAGGGTGCACAGAGGCTTATGCGTTGGGATATTCAAGTAATCGCTGGTCTTTTCTCGTCGTGCGAGAAGGGGGCCGGCCCGAGAAGGTTACAACCGCAGTTGCCGCATTCGGGTCGCGTTCAGGGCCGTTCACGAGGTCAGTGCGTCACTGCTTGGCTCGTGGTCTTGTTACAGAAGCATTGAGTGCAATGGAAGGGGAGGGCAAAGGCATGCACACGTCCTTGTCTGTAGGGTGTTGATCGCGCATGCCCAATAACTGATGGCATATCGCTTCCCGGATGAGATTGCGTTGGGTGACCAATAGATCGGCGCTATCTGTTCTGTCTGTATGATGGCACTTTGATTCGGTATGGTAAACTGTCAACAAAACGCCCATATCCCGGGGTTTTCTTCAGATGCAGCGCTCATTTTCAAGGCCTTGCGCGGAGGTGCATGATTGAAATATTTACCTGTATGCTTAACCAGCATTCAGGCGCTGCACGTGTGACTGCAAGCGGTAGGGATAAAACGAAAGCCGGCCAAGCTACTTTCTCGCCAAAAAGCATTTGGCGAAGGCTTCATTTTTTTGGCGGCGAAATGTAATTAAAGCTTAAGGAGTTTGAGGCCAGGGCGATATGCTCCTTAACGCGAAATTTGGCGGACACCGAGTAATGGCGGGAATAAAATCCAGACGCAGTTAAAGCATTGATTGCGGCCTTTGCAGGCGACTCCCGTCTTCGTGCGGATGTATGCGAAGCGTAGGGCTCCCAAGGCCCTCACCCAACTCCGCGGCACTTTGCTGTCTCGCCTGATCTCCGACCAGCTGCGTTTACTGGAGGCGGAGTCGAATCTGGAGAACACTCTGTGAGCGATTTTGTAAGCGATTCGGAAAGCAAGAAATTCAAGGGCTGGATGATTGCAATGGGAAAGATGCCAAGTACCGCCACCACCTACCCGGCTAGAAATCTTCAAGGCCAGGTCGGAACGACCGTTTCGCAATAGGCAATGAGCATTGATCCGCCAGGCTGGATTCCCTCCGGGTGGCTTACACCAAGCTCGCCTGCCCTTCCTATTTCGCATAGGCTGCAGCCGCCCGCCGGAATGTGTCTCCCATCTGCTGGCGTAACTCCGGCGGTTCCTGGACTACCAACGAATCACCCAAAGACAAAATCCACCAGTGTAGTTGCCAGGTATTGTTGACGGTCGCCTGTACCTGAAAACCATTAGACAGTTCATTTAGCACCATGTCCGTGCTCAACGGCGTCTCTCGAATCAACCTTGCCTGGTGTTCGCTCACCCAGGCCTTGAGTTGGATCTTCTCCGGTTTTCCAAACTGCAAGGCGTCAGTGGCCAGGTAGGTTTGCAGTTCGAACGTCTCCAGCCCTTGGCACGGAGTTTCGAGTACCGTTACCGCGCGAAAGCGATGCACCGCGAACTGACGGACATCTGTATAGGGTACGGCGGTGGCGATGAGATATGTGATCAACCCACGCTGGACAATGGCCAGGGGGTTGAGAGTCAGTTCACTGAGTTTGTCGGTGTGTGCCGAATAGTACTGACAATGGACTTGCTGCTCGCTGATCAGGGCGTGTTGCAGTGCCTCCAACATTTCTGCCTGAATTTCCGGTGCTCGAAGATTGAAGTCTGGTCGAACGCTCGCCACTTTGTTGGGCCAGCGGGCGGCTGGGTTGCCGTCTTCGAGGCCTTTGAGCTTTTGCCGGGCATGCTCGAAGCGTGGTTCCAGCGCGCTCAACATGCTGCCTGGAAGGAGCGGGCGCACGGCATCTTCGACCAGCGCCAGACTGACGGCTTCAGTCAGGGTGATGCCCTGCAACTCGACGCTCACGCCCGGCTTCCAATACCAACCGAAGGGCGTTCCACCGTCGTTGCACTGCAACGGAAATACCAGCGACAGGTCACGCAGGTCGCGCTCGATGCTGCGGCGGCTGATAGAGTAGCCTGCGGTCGTAAGTCGGGCCAGCAGCTCACTCACTGTGATGCCGGGAGCGCGTTTCGGCAGCTGCCGCAGCAGCTCCCATTGCCGATTCAACGCGCTGTGGGTCTTAGCTGAAGGCAAGAGAATCATCCTTGTAGTTTCGAAGCTGGCCTTTGGCTAGCAAGAGCGCTTAGTCTGCCTAACGGCGAAAAACCTGCAAGCTTTAGTTTGTCCACTGCCCGAAACCGATGGGGCGCTGTTGCCCCGTGGGCTTCAAGCGGCATTCGGCAATCAACGCGGTGGCCAGCTCGTTGGCGTTGGCGAAGGGTTTGAACCGCCCGCGTCTCGCGGCGGCGGCGAAGTCGCCGGGAGTCAGGCAGGTTTCCCCACCCAAGCGCGCTGCAGCAGCGTTTTGCGGGTCCTTGAGCGCCAGTGCCTTGAGGTGGGCGCAAAACAGTGCCTGCACCTGGGCGGCTTTCAGGTAGCCGAAATGCACCTTGAGGTCGAAGCGGCGCAAAGAGGCTTCATCCAGGTCGCTCATCAGGTTGGTCGAGGCAATGAACAGTCCTCGATAGCTTTCCATTTGCGTGAGCATTTCATTGACCGCTGTGACCTCCCAGCTTTGCCGCGCCTTGCGCCGGTCCTGCAGAAAGCTGTCGACCTCATCCAGTAGAAGAACCGCGTCTTCTTGCTGGGCACGATCGAATGCCTGCGCCAAATTCTGCTCGGTCGTACCCACGTAGGGCGATACCAGGTCGGAGACGCGCTTAACCATCAAGGTTTTGCCCAGCTCTTGCGCCAGCCAGTGGCCAAACGCCGTTTTGCCAGTGCCCGGCGGCCCGTAGAAGCACAGGCGTGCCTGGGCGTGGGAGCGCAAGCCGTCGACCAGCCCGTCGAGGGGCTGGTCTGCGTTTATCCAGGCGGGCGAATAGAATGCTGGCAGCAAACGCTCATTGCACTGCAGCTTCTCGAAGCCTTGTGCTTTCAAGGTGCCGTCGACGATGCAGCGGATGGTGTTGTCCAGCACCTTGCTGGCGCGCGGCGCTACGCTGCGCCCCACGCGCACCGCACGCTCCAGTACGGCCGGTGTCACCTGGTCATGCGCGCTGAGGTGTTCCACCAATGCATTGCCCAACTTGCCTGCGCCACATTCACGCAGCATTTGCTGACGCTGTGCCAGGGGCGGATTCGGGATTTCAATGACCAGGTCGAAGCGGCGTATATGGGCAGCGTCGATGGCTTCAATGCTGTTGCTGAGCCAGAAGCACGGCAGGGTGTTTTCTTCCAGCATGCGGTTGATCCAGCCCTTCTGCGAGCGCTTGCCGGTTTCGGCGCTGGCGGCCTGGAATATATCTTCGATTTCATCCAGTACCAGCAAGGCGCGTTGCGCATGCAACACGCTATTGGCCGCGCGCAAGGAACACAGGCGTTGCTTTGCCGATACCGGGTCGCCGAGGCTATCGGTGCAGGCCACCTCATACAGCGCGCAGCCCAGGGTTTTTGCAAGCAGCCGGCTTAGTTGCGTCTTGCCCGTACCGGGTGGGCCGTAAAGCAGAATGTTCACACCTGGGCGCGGCTGGGCGAGGACCTTGCTCAGGTAGCGTTCGGCGATGGTCAACGGCTGCCTGACATGGCTGTAGTGCTCTGCGTTCAAGGTGCCAGGCTGACTCAGACGGAATGCGTAGGCAAACAGCTCCAGCGGTGTACCTCTGCTGAAGCGCAGGAGGCCAGGCAGGTCTTGGTTGCTCACCGACAACATCGAGCTCAGCGCCATTGCCGCACGGTGGCTGGTGCTGATTTCCAGCAGGCCGGTGCGCATCAGTGGGCTGTTGTGGGCTAGGCAGGTTTCCACAGTCGGCAGTGGCAGCCCGAGCAGTACGGACAGCACTTTCATTGCACGTTTGAACCCCAGCATCCCCAACTGGTCCGTGGCATCGCTGAGGGTCGGGTCGCAGTGCATCAGTACGCAGAAGCCGAGCACTTGAAGCTCCGCTTCGGACAGGCCCAACAGCACCCTCAGCGCCTCAAGATTGGCCGCCAGGTTGTCTGGGTAGTCTACCTGCGGATGAGTGGCCTGGAAGGTACGAGCGCTCTTGCGTAGAGCTGCCAAGGCAGGGGCGGGTTTGTATTGGTCATCGTCCAACCATTTCTCCAGGGCCAGCTCATAGGCCAGGTCATCATCATTGAACCCGTGTCGGCCAATGAAGGTGCGATGCCCCCCCAGATCCAGCAGCAGCTGGAAACTCCATTTCAGAGAGAGTGCGCAAGTGTCGACAGTGCGACGGCCGTCGAAGACAAAGGGGGGGAATCGAGTACCCATGGTGGACGTCCTGATGCTTCGGAGGTGCCAGGATGGGGGGGTAGGTGGTCAAAATGTGTCGTGTCGGTGCTTGGCCAGGCGCGACACAAGCTGTCGTGCCTGACGCTTAGTGTGGCATCTACAACATTGATCGAAGAGGAATGAACAATGCTGAAGAACCTGTTGGCGACGGTTGGCTTGGTGGTGATAGCCAAAAAGGGTTTTGAGCTGTACCAGCATTACAAGGAAATGGAGCGAGAGTACGAAGCGTGGCGCAAGGCAAATGCTGACGAGCGTTAATGCTTTGGCGACTCAGGGCTGCACAACCGGATAGCAGGCATCATCCCAGAGCGTGTCAGGCCTCTCCAGTATCAAGTGTATGATCAATGGCGCCAACTTGCCGAGTAACTTTCCACAGTCGCGCAGTTGTGGTCGGTTGATACTACTAAGCGTTATCGAGAGGGCGCTCATGGCTTCGGATGCAACCGAGGGTAGAGGTAACCCGGCGGCGACAAAAACAGAGTGCAACACCTGACCAATCAGGTACGGTGTGCCCATGTCTTGGCCATGAGTTGAGGGACGTTTGGAGGCAAGAATGGATTGGGAAGACCTGTTGCACAGCCTGTGGGATTTGCTGGCGGAACGCGGCAGCACAGAGTTGGAAAAGCGAGTTCGGGATCTTTTGACGGAGCGAGCAACCGACGACTGGTTGCGCTCGTGTGGCCAGATCCTACGTGATGGGCAACTAGACCAGGCCAAGAGTGTGGTCAGCGACTTCCTGCGGGATCATCCGGATCTGCCAGGCATCATGAAGAAGCTTGAGCTGATTCTCCTGTTAGAGCGTCATAAGGCTGCTCGTTCGCCTACTCGCAAAGTCCGCAACCGTGAACCACTGCTGCAATCAGTCAACGTCCTGGTGAGCTCGGGAAAACTGGTTGCTGTAGAGGAGCTGCTGGAGGAGGCACTTGCGGAGGACGAAGATCCCGAGCTTCTAGATCTCTTAGGGCGAGTCTACATGTTGCAGCGTCGTCCGCAGCAGGCGGCGGCTGTGATGCAGCGTGCTTTGCTGGCGAGAAGGCAGAAGATCGCTTTCATTGAGCAGCCCCAAGCAGTTGTTCACGCCTTCGAGATGGATGACGAGGCAGTTACAGCGGCAGATCTGGAATACATTACCTCTGATGCCAGCGTTTTTTCCGGACTAGACGCCTCCTCAATCTGGCAGGATGAAGTGGCTGAACCGGTCAAGTCGCAGCCCGAAGAGTCTTATTTGGCAGGCCTCGCTCATGGTCTGGAGGCGAGCGACGGCAACGAAACGGTCATTTCGCCAGTTTTTGTGCCTGTAGCGGCTGAGGATACGTGTGCCACTTCTACCGAGCAGTGTAAAACCCTGTCATTGTCTCGGGCACGCAAGTCGGTTGACGTGGCGTCAACGCCGCAGGGGACCAAGATCTTGGTGCGCCATGCATCTCACTCGAAAGTAGAGCACTCACACTCAACACGGGTACCCGTAACGGCGGTCGACGACCTCTGCGATGCAGCTTTTGGACAGCCTCTGACACCTGAGAAAGCACCGCTTGATAAGCCGAGACCTGCTGGTTCAGAGAGTTACTACAGCGACAGCGATATTCAAGAGTTGGTTGGTGGCATAGAACTGGGCGCTCGAAATGAATCCGAGCCCCTCTTCGGGGGGGCTCAAGTTGATCAGCAGGATAGCTATGAGCCTGAGAGTGACTTCTTCGATAATGATGAGATCCTGGTCGAGCAGGATGAGCTCAATTTTGATGTGATTGATGAGTTTGTCATTGATGATCGAGATATCGATGACGAATATGCTGCATATGCCTTCGACCCGGATGACATTTATGACAGCTTAGAAAGCTCATGTTCTGATGCAGAGTTGGCTGATGGGAGGGTTAGCCGTGAAGATCGAGCTCTGCAGAAAGCCATAGAGCTGATCAGCAGAGCAGGCTGGTCATTGGCGATGCTGCCTTTGGTTCAGCAGATTTTTGTGATGAGCGGCTGGGGTGCCACGCGGCTGGCGCTGGAGCGCGAAATTGACAAAGGGATGACCCCTGAGGAGCTGATCTTGGCTGCTCATGTGAAAGTGCTCTGGACTGAGAACGACTACTATTGGATTGCATATGACAGGAGCGGCTCAAGCAACCTGTCGCAGTATGTGATGTCATGGCCGACAGCCTTGCTGCTGGTTAGGTCCTTTGAATCGTTGCCGCAAATAGAAGAGCTCGAGCAGTTCATCGAATCGTTGTTCGAGGATTGGTACGGCAGGCCTAGCCTTCGCCGAGCATTTCGTTCGTTCAACCGTTTTCTCTGGTTTCGGGTTTCCAACCTACAGGGCTGTTTACCCGCCAATCAGCCGTTTAATTTCTGCAGCCCTCATGAGCTACCTGTCGAGGAGTACAGCGACCTTGGCATGGGAGATCCATTGGGTATTGAGCGTACAGCCAAACTACGTGCTTTTGGTGTGTTTCAAACCAAACACCCTCAGGAGCCAGGCAGCTATTTGAGTGACAAACCCCTGCCTGTAGAGGCGTATTCAATGGCCTCGCAAACGAACAAGGAAATCTTGAACGATGCCTGATCAAAGCCTAACTCACGTTGCTGGGTGCTGGGTTAGCCAACCCCTGCCCAGCGGCGAAAAGCACCGTCGCGGCATGGTAAAGATGGCTATCCACGGAGATAGCGGCACCCAGTTACAGGTGAACTGGTTCATGCCAGAGCGGTCCCAAGGCATGGTTGACGCCAGTCTGGTTAGCTCTGGCTTCCAGAACGGTATGGATGTACAGGATGCGACACCTGGCACAGGTATGCGCTCGTTGGGCATTGGCAGCATAATGCAGCAACGCACCCTGGCGGGCTTCCAGCAAGTACTGGTCGACTTTCCGGAAAGTGGCGAGCGACACTGGTTGCCCTACCAGCATCTGCGCCAGGTCAAGGGTCCCAAGCATCGCTTTGTTACGGCAGATACGGGCAAGGAGCGAGATGCCGAGCGCATGCGTTTACGAATGCTTGCACATGCCATCGAGACCTGGAACGAGAACACTGGAGCGCTTTCGCACCTGGATATAGACCCGCTCCCACACCAAATCCACCTGGTTCACCACATCCTGGCTTCGGGCAACTTCAACTGGCTGATTGCCGATGATGTGGGACTCGGTAAAACCATCGAAACCGGCATGTTGCTGCACGCCTTGACTCAACGCGGGCTGATTCAGCGAGTTTTGCTGATAACCCCGGCCGGGCTGACCAAGCAGTGGCAGGAAGAGCTCCATTACAAATTCAAGCTGGATGACTTTGAGATCTATGGAGAGGATTTCTTCATCAATGAGCCTCGCCACTGGAAGATGCATGACCGAGTAATCGGCTCCATGGACCGCTTGAAACAGGAGGGGCACTTGGCCAGCCTGCTGCAAGCTGAACCCTGGGATCTGGTCATCTTTGATGAGGGGCATCGTCTCAGTCGCCGCCAGTACGGGCAGAAGCTGGATAGCTCAGAGCGCTACACGTTGGCGGCCAACCTGCGTAGTAAGGCCAAGCACATGCTGCTGCTTAGTGCTACGCCTCACCAAGGCATGCAGGACAAGTTCATCGCCTTGCTCGAGCTTTTGCGTCCAGAGCGTCGCCGAGAGCTGATGCTACTCAATCTGAAGCCGGAAATCCTTCATGACATGGTCTACCGCAACCACAAGGCGGATGTGACCGATGCTAATGGCAACTTCATCTTCCAGGGTAAGCTCACGCGCGCCATGAAAGTGCTTGCCAGCGAGGAGTCGAAGGCCTTTGACAAGACCCTGCAGGCCTACCTGCGCCAGGGGTACGCGGCTGGTGTGGAGATGGGCCGCACGGGTAATGCCATCGGCTTCGTGATGACGGTCTATCGCAAGCTGGCTGCATCCAGCTCTGCGGCGATCCTCAACGCGCTGCGCAACCGCCTAATGCGTCTGGAAAAGAAGCTCAACGGCGAGCAGGGAGCGGATGAGCCTGTCGATGAGCGTTACTTCGGCGAATGGGAAGAGCAGCTTGCGACAGATGCCAAGGAGTTTTTCGCCGGGGAAATCGTGCTGCTGAGCGAGCTGATCGAGGAGGCTGAGCAGCTCAAGCGAAACGATCGCAAACTTCAGCTCTTCATCGATGAGGTCATCCGTAAGATTCTTGCGGCCAATTCTGGAGAGAAAGTGTTGATCTTCACCGAGTACCGCACGACGCAAAACTACCTTTGCGAGACCTTGCGGTGTCATTTCGGTGCAAACAAAGTCGAACTGATCAATGGTTCGATGGGGCATGCCGAGCGCCGCGATGCCATTGCCCGCTTCGAGGATCAAGGTCAGTTCCTGATCTCTACCGAGGCCGGTGGCGAAGGTATCAACCTGCAGCGCCAGTGCCACATCATGGTCAACTACGATCTGCCCTGGAACCCCATGCGCCTAGTACAGCGGATTGGGCGCCTCTATCGATACGGCCAGAAGAAAAAGGTCGTGGTGTTTAACATCCACCAGCCCGACACCATGGATCAGCAAATTATCGACCTGCTGTACGACCGCATCGACTCCGTGGTTCACGATATGGCGGCGGTACAGAAAGATGAATTCAACGACGGACTGAAAGACGAGATCCTCGGTGAACTGGCCGAGCTCATCGATGTCGAGGACATTCTGCAAGCTGCCACCCTACAGGGCATCGAGCGTACCCGCGAACGGATCGACGAAGCCCTGCGTCAAGCGCAAACGGCAACCGCCAAGCAGCGTGAGCTGTTCGAGTACGCGGCCAGCGGAGATGCAAATGAGCTGCGTGATGAGCTGGAAATTACCCAAGAGCACCTGCTCAGCTTCGTGCTGGGAATGTGCGATCAGCTAGGTATCGAAGTGGCCGAGCGCACCCACAGGAGCAAACTGTTGCGTATCCGCTTGCCGGAGGTAGTGATGCGCGAGCTAGGTATGTCGCCCAAGGCATCGCCGCGTATGGATTGCACCTTGGATCGCGAGGTGGCGGCCTATCGGTCGGATACCCATATGCTTGATCTCAATTCGCAGTTCATGCAGTACCTGCTCAGCAAGGCTCGTGATTACGACTTTGGTGGCCTGGCCGCGGTGGTGCAGGGGAATGAGCTAGGCGAAGGAGCGCTGGTCGGAGCCATGCTGCGCTGGCAGGGATTGCAGGGCAAGCGTATGCGTCAGGAGTTCGTGATTATTCAGATCAGCGAGCAGCGGGCTCAACTGAATATCCCAGCTACTGGCCAGTGGCTGCTACAACCGGCACAATCTGCCGACTTGAAACCAACACCTGAGCAGTGCAAGGCGCTGTTTGCATGTGCGGAGAGCGTCGTCAATCACCGGCTCGCCAGCGTCAGCAACCGCTACTTGAACCCAGAAAATCTGCAGTGGGCCAGCGCGGGCTGGATGATTTAAGGAAGAACTATGAACAAGCAGGGTGATTTCTACCCGTCTTTTGTCAAAGACGATGCACGTTACTCCAGCGAAGATTGTAAATGCATCGAGTCAGTCGTCGAGCGCTTGATGAAAAGCAAGACCAGTGAAGACCACCCTGGCATGCTGCTGGGCAAGATCCAGTCGGGTAAGACGAAAACCTTCCTGGCGGTCATGGCGCTGGCCTTCGATAATGAATTCGATGTGGCGGTGGTGTTGACCAAGGGTACCAAGGCTCTGGCCAAGCAGACTTACGAGCGCATCAAGAGCGAGTTCCGTGCACATGACGAAAACGACCTGCTCAAGGTCTTCGACATCATGACCATGCCTGGCCATCTGACTGGTTTCGAGCTGAACCAGAAGCTGGTGCTTGTGGTGAAGAAGCAGACCGACAACCTCAATCGCCTCATCGATCTATTCAAAAGCAAATATCCGCAGCTCAAAGGCAAGCGCGTGCTGATCATCGACGACGAGGCAGATTACGCCAGTGTCGGCTTCAAGCGCGACAGGGGTGAACTAGACATCAACGTTACCGCCCGCCAGCTCGAGCACTTGCGCTTCATCGTCGAGCGTGCCGCCTTCCTGCAGGTCACAGCTACCCCGTACTCGCTATACCTGCAGCCTGCCGATGTGCAGATCAAGGGCAACAGTTTTAAGCCGATTCGCCCGGCCTTCACCGAATTGGTCCCCGTCAATGCCGCCTATGTGGGTAGCGACTACTACTTTGAAGACAGCCAGGAAGACGGTCACCTGGCCAGGTTCCTCTATCAGCCAGTGCATCAGGACGAATTGCAGATCCTGCGCAAGAAGGACGGTCGCCGCCTGAAGTTGGAGGAGGTTCTGACTAGTAAGGCGATCCCGACCCTGCGCGATGCCATCTGCAACTTCATCGTCGGCGGCTGTATCCGGCGCTTGCAGGACAAGAAGGCTGGGAAGGCCGCGAAGAAGTTCAGCTTCCTGGTGCATACAGAGGCCAATACCACCGCGCATGCTTGGCAGGAGGAGTTGGTCGAGAAGATCAAGGAAAAGCTCAGCGCAGCAGTAATCCAGGAGCCACAGCTGTTGAGTAGCCTCATTCAGCGCGCCTACCAGGAGCTACAGCCCTCGGTCGAGCTACAGGGGGACTATCTCCCTCTGCTAGATGAGGTCGCTCAGGAGGTGCAGACAGCGCTCAAGCAAGACTGGCTGATGAGCACCAAGGTCAACTCTGAGAAGCAGGTTGAGGAGCTACTAGATGATGAGGGTCAACTGAAACTGCGCACACCGTTGAACATCTTCATCGGCGGCCAGATTCTTGACCGTGGGGTCACCATCGCCAACCTGATCGGCTTCTACTACGGTCGCCAGCCCAACGTGTTCCAGCAGGATACCGTGCTGCAGCACTCGCGCATGTTCGGCTTCCGTCCACGTCAGGATCTGGCTGTGACTCGTTTCTACACCGAGCCGACCATCTACGCCGCCATGCAGCGTATGCATGAGAGCGATGTGGCCCTGCGCGAGTCTCTGGCCAAAAACCCCGAGCAGCCAGTGGTTTTCATCCAGAAAGCCCCCGGGAATGCTGTGCAGCCCTGTAGTCCAAACAAGATCGCCTTGTCGCAAACCACCACACTCAAGCCATTCAAGCGAATCCTCCCCGTCGGCTTCCAGGTGTTGCCCAAGACCTACCTGCGACCGGTCACTGAGAAGCTCGACCAGCAGCTCGACCAGCTCGCCGGTAACGGCAGCTTTGATGAGCCGTTCCTGATACCTGTAGCGGTGGCGATTGAGCTACTGATTACCCTGGAGCCCACCTTCAAAATGGAGGAGGGCGAGGGCTATACCTTCGACTGGGAGGCGGCACGCTCTGCGCTCCAGTACCTGGCCAGCCTACCGAATGATGCCAGCGAGCAAAACAAAGTATGGTGCCTGGTGCGTACCGATCGGGAAATCCAGCGTACCGTTAGCGCGGGCTCGCATGCCCTCTATGCCGACGCACCGGACAGCACCAAGATTGAGGGCCAGATTCGCAAGAAGTACGCCATCGACAATCCCATGCTGATTCTTATTCGGCAGAACGGCAGGGAGGAAAAGGGTTGGACGGGCGCACCCTTCTATTGGCCGGTGATCTCTGCTCAGCAGAATACTCCGACGGCCATCTTCGCCCACGAAACCCTGAACAACGATTGAAAAACACGGAAAGCTCAATGACTCAGTACGACTCTCAACTGCGCGACTTGATCCTGGCTCATGTGCCTGCGGATGGCGAAAGAATCGGCAATATCAAGCTTCAGAAAGATCTGACCAACGTGGCCGATTTCGATTTTGACGAACTGGACTACAAGCGTGTGCGCGATGCCCTGGTCGCTGAGGGGCTGCTGGGAAAGGGGCAGGGGAAGGGGGGGGCCGTGTATCGCACCGCGATAGCAGTGCCGCACTTGTCCTTGGCTACCAGTGGCTTGGCTCAGCAAAAGGCTGGGAGTGAGCCGGAACAGTCAACTGATGAGCCCGAAGGTGACGACACCCTCGACGGCAGTGTCGGTGCCGAGCCCTACGGCACCTATCAGTACGACACCAAGGCCACCAGCCGTCCCGATGTGGGGGTGCAAGAGCAGTTCAACGGCCGCAAGCCGCCCAAGCAGTACCGCTACGACTCCAGCCTGGCACCCGAGCTGTGCTGGGATGAGAACGCCGAGCGTGATTTTGCCGAGTGGCTGCTCAATCTGGTGGCCGAAGCGGCGACTCAGGGCGAGGCCGTGGTATTTGCCCAGGAACAGGTCTGGAAAGGCAACGGCGAGCGTTTCACCAGCCTCAGCCAGTGCGTGGCGCGACTGAAAAGTCTGACACAGCCCTTCCTCACCTGGGCCGGCAAAGCGGAGCGTCAGCAGATCAGCGTGCCGACCGTGCCGCTGTTCGTGCATGAGCGGCACTCGACGCAGAACATCCTGAAAACCCTGGAGTCCCACCGCGCGGTCGGTACCATGCTGGATCTGTTCGGTGATAGCGCCGACAAGGACATCGCCGACCAGCTGGATGCCTATACCCACAAGGAGCAATGGGCTAACCGCCTGATCCTGGGGGACTCCCTGCAAGTGATGAACTCCCTGCTCGAATACGAGGGCATGGGCGGGCAGGTGCAGATGGTGTACTTCGACCCACCGTATGGGATTAAGTTTGGCTCAAATTTTCAGCCATTCGTTAAAAGCAACCGTGTTTCTCATGGCAAAGATGATGACATGATTCGTGAGCCTGAGATGGTTAAAGCTTATCGAGACACTTGGGAGCTCGGAATACACTCCTACCTTTCATACTTCAGAGACAGAATATTTCTTGCTCGTGAGCTGCTGAAAGACTCAGGAAGTATATTTGTTCAAATATCGTCACAAAACGTGCATCGCTTACGATCTATTCTTGATGAGGTTTTTGGCGAGAATAATTTTATTTCAGAAATTATTTTTAGAACCACCACGGGAAAAGGCAGCTCTGGGTTAGACTCCACATATGACATCATATTGTGGTATGCAAAAAACTCTCAAGTGATGAAATTTAATCGTGCCTACAAGGCCCGAATAGCATCTGAGGACTCAAACCTAAGATTCGTTGAAGTTGAAGGTGTTCGCCGAAAGATAAAGCCTGAAGAGCTTGAGAAAATTGACAATCTTCCTTCGGGATATAGGCTGTACCGGCCTAATCCATTGACCTCGCAGACTCCAAGTGAAAGCACAACCTTTGAGTATGAATTTGAGGGGAGAAAATTTAAGCCGGGGAAAGGTGGTTGGAAAACTAATAAAGCAGGAATGGATAGCTTAAAAAGCGCAAGCAGGTTAATTGCTGTGGGCAATACGCTTTCATTTGTTAGGTATCTGGATGACTTCCCTTATCAGTCGCACAGCAACATTTGGGATGATACGCGTCGAAGTGGTTTTGGTGACCCTAAAATATACGCAGTTCAAACGGCAACCAAAGTGATTGAACGGTGTATACAAATGACAACAGAGCCTGGGGATTTAGTTCTAGACCCAACATGTGGTTCAGGAACCTCCGCGTTTTGCTCGGAAAAGCTAGGTCGCCGCTGGATCACTTGCGATACTTCTCGCGTGCCCCTAGCCCTGGCTCGTCAGCGCCTGCTTACAGCTACATTCCCTTGGTACGAGCTGAAGGAACCTAGCCGTGGCCCAGCTGGGGGCTTAGTCTACAAACGCAAGCAGAACCGCAAGGGCGAGGAAGTGGGTGGCCTGGTGCCGCGTATCACTCTGAAGTCCATTGCCAACAACGAAGAGCCGGAAACTATTACTCTGGTCGACCGTCCGGAAGAAAATAAAGATGTTACCCGCGTTTGTGGTCCCTTCACTGTCGAGGCCACCATTCAAGCTGCCCATTCGCTGGAGATCCAGGGCGAAACCCAGCAGGCTGAGCAGGAGGCCGGCTACAACGCGCGCAGCTATCTGGACCGAATGATCGATATCCTGCGGCGCAGCCGCAATCTGCGCCTGCCGGGCAACCGCAGCCTGAAACTGGACCAGGTGCGTGTGCTGGACAATGACTACCTGCATGCCGAAGCGGTGGACGAGCAGGAGCAGCGCATCGCTATTGTGTTTGGCCCGGAAGATGGGGCGATCAGCTCCGACCAGGTGTTCGAGGCAGCCAGCGAGGCCTACTTCCTCAAGTACAGCCAGCTCTATCTGTTCGGTTTCGCCATCCAGGCCAAGGCCCGCGAGCTGGTGGACGACCGCAAGCGCCTGCGCCTGCCCTGTACCTATATCAGCGTGACGCCGGATGTGGCCATGGATGACCTGCTCAAGACCAGCCACACCGACCAGCTGTTCTCCATCACAGGCCTACCGGATGCCCGCATCCTCTCAGCCGGGCTGCGTGACGATGGCAAGCTGCTGTATCAGGTCGAGCTGCTGGGGCTGGACACCTTCCGCCCGGATACCCTGGAAACTGAGTCGGTCGAGCCGGAGAACCTGCCGTGCTGGATGCTGGACACCAGCTACAACGGCATGGCCTTCTGCGCCGATCAGGTGTTCTTCCCGCGCACCAGCGCCTGGGACAACCTGCAGAAGTCGCTCAAGGGGCAGTTCAACAAGAGCGTCTGGGAGCATCTGGCCGGTACCACCAGCGAGCCCTTTGTCGCCGTTGCTGAGGGGCAGGTCGCCATCAAGGTGATCGACGAGCGTGGCAATGAGCTTATGCGCGTGTTCAGCGTAGCGGAGGCCGAGCAATGAGCGAGCGCACTGCCGTTCCGGTCAGCGAAGTCCCGGAACCCATCATCAACTCGCCCTATGCCGAGCCGGCTCACCACTGGCAAGTCGAGGTCGGCAAAAGCCCGATGAAGGCGGCAGAGCGTCGCCCGGCTTACTACTTCTACCGTGTACCGGAAGGTGCTGGCACTGGTCGCAAGAGCAAGAAGCAGGGCGAGCTGCTGGGTACCACGGATATCGGTGAACAGGAGGAGCTGGGGCAGGTCAATCTGATCCGTCAGAAGCTGCGCGACTGGCGTGAAGGTAAGCTGACCGGTACGCCGTATGACGGTGCTTCGCGGGTCACCAAAGAGCTGATCGAGCTGTGGCGCTCCGAAGATCGTGGCCAGCGGCTGTTCTTCGCTCAGATTGAGGCGGCGGAAACGGTGATTTTCCTTGCCGAGGCGGCCGAGGTTTACAAGAAGGGCCTGCTGCCTATTGTTAAGGATGAGCCGGGGCCTGAAGGCAAGGCCAAGGGCCTGCGCGCCTTCACTCGGCATGCCTGCAAGATGGCGACGGGCTCGGGCAAGACTACCGTCATGGGCATGCTGGCGGCCTGGTCGATCCTCAACCGGGTGGCGGCACCGACGGATGATCGCTTCTCCGATACGGTATTGATCGTCTGCCCAAACGTGACCATTCGTGAACGCCTGAAAGAGCTGGACCCGCTGCTCGGTGATCTGTCGCTGTACCGCACCCGCCAACTGGTGCCGGTGCAGCGTATGGAGGAGTTGCGGCGTGGCGAGGTGATGATCGCCAACTGGCACAAGCTGGCCAAGCTGGAGAGCAATACCGTCAACGGCGATTCGGCCAAGGTGGTGAAGACTGGCGAGGCGGTGGAAGTCGTCAAGCAATCCGGTAAAGACAAGGGCAAAGTCGAGGTCAAATACTTCGAGTCTGATGCCGCCTGGTTCAAGCGCATTCGCCAGGAACTGGGCACTGGCCGTGGCCGTAGTCCGCACTGGCTAGTGTTCAACGACGAAGCGCACCATGCCTATCGTCGTGGCGACAGCAACAGCGATGATGAAGAAACCACTCTGGAAGACGACAAGGACACCGCGAAGAAGAACGCCAAGGAAGCGACCATCTGGATCGAGGGGCTGGACCGGATCAACAAGCTGGCCAACGGCCGCAAGAACGGTATCAACCTGTGCGTCGACCTGTCCGCCACACCGTTTTATATCCAGGGCTCGGGCAACGAGGTGGGCAAGCCCTTCCCGTGGGTCGTTTCTGACTTCGGCCTGTTGGATGCCATCGAATCCGGACTGGTGAAAATCCCCGAACTGCCCACCGCGGATGTCGGCGGCACTGAGGAAGCCGCCTACTTCAATGTCTGGCGCTGGGTGGAGGCTAAGGCCGAGGAAGACGGCCATGGCAGCAAGCTCACTCCCCAGCTGGTCATGAACTACGCCAGCACGCCAATCACCTTGCTGGCTGCAGACTGGTACAAGAAGTTCCAGGAGTGGGAGAAAGACCATAAGGACAATCAGCGTTATCCGATTCCCCCGGTGTTTATCGTGGTGTGCCGCGATACTAAGGTGGCCAAGGAAGTACATAGCTGGCTGGCCGGCAACGAGGGTGGGTATGGTGAGGCGCCCGAGTGGTTCCGCAATGCCCCCGGCCGAGAGGTGACGGTGCGGGTGGACTCGAAGATTGCCGAGGAAATCGAGTCCGGCAGTGGTAACGACGAAGTGCGGCGTATGCGATTTATCCTCGACACCATCGGCAAAGGTAAATGGCCTGGCGACAAGGTGCCTGATGAGTGGTCGGAACTGGTGCGCAAGCACAACGATAAGCTTAACAGCGACGACGATGAGGACGAGAGTGAGGATAAGAGCGGGCTGCAGTGGATCGATGAGCGCATTCCGCCAGGCCGGGATATCCGCTGCATCGTGTCGGTAGCGATGCTAGCTGAAGGCTGGGATGCCAACACCGTGACCCACATCGTCGGTCTACGCCCCTTCGGTTCGCAGCTGCTGTGCGAACAGGTAGTCGGCCGGGCACTGCGCCGTGCCAGCTATGTAGTGGATGAAGATACTGGCCTGTTTACCGAAGAAACCGCCAAGGTTTTCGGTGTGCCTTTCGAGCTGGTGCCTTTCAAGACTCGCGAGGTAGGCCCGCCTAAGGAGAAGCGCGAGCAGCACCACATCTTCTCCATGCCTGAGCGTGAGCAGTACCGCATCGACTTCCCCATCGTGACGGGCTACCAGGAGGTCAGCCAGCTCGATGTGGTGATCGACTGGTCGCAAGTGGCACAAGTTACCATCGATCCGATGACGCTACCGACGACTGTACAGGTAGGGCAGATGACCGCGCCCGATGGTTCGTTGACAGCTTTTGGTGTAGGCAAGAAGAGCGAGGTTTCCTTGGTTGAATGGCGCAAGCTGTTTCGCAATCAGCAAGTGGCATTCGTGCTGGCCAAGGATATTTGCAGGCAGTGGCGCAGCGAACGCGGCGATAGCGTGCTGATGGCACAGCTATTTCCCAAGGTCGTTGCGGCATGCCTGCGCTTCCTGCGCGAGAAGTTGGTGCGCAAGGGGGACTCCCTGTCGTGTGATGTGCTGCTTGGTAGCTATAACCAAGCAGCCATAGGTAGCCTTTACAACGCGCTGCAGAGTGGCACTGAAGAGCGGTACGGTTTCCTGCCGTTGATCCCCCAGGGGGTGGCGGGTACCGGGAGCACGTTGTACGTGGACTTCCATACCACCAAGCCCGTGCGTGCTGTGACCAAGTGCCATCTGAACTTGATGGTTGCCGATACGGCAAAATGGGAGCAAAGCGTAGGGTTCTTGCTGGATATCCATCCCGGCGTAACCAAGTGGGTCAAGAACGATCGACTGGGCTTTACCGTCGGCTATCGCAAGCAAAACATCAAGCACAGCTACATCCCTGACTTCATCGCCGAGTTGGACATCGGCATGAAGCTGATCATCGAGGTGAAGGGGCAGTACAACGACGATGCGGATCTTAAAGCCAAGGCTGCCCAGCGTTGGGTGGACGCAGTGAACCGCGGGGGCGAGTTCGGGCTTTGGCACTACTTGGTTGTGCAGGATCCTACGAAGCTCGGAGCAGAGATCGATCAGCTGAGTTTGGAGAAGCTACAGGGTTAGCTCGCGAAGTGGGGGGCGCTCGTTGGAGCGTCCCTGTTATGTCGGATTACAACCAATGCTCCGGTACTTCGATCTCGTAGTTCTTCGCCACGGTCTTGAGAGTGGCGAGAATCTCGGCATGGCGTGCCTGGTCAGTCGCTTGCCAAGTAGATCTGCGCTCCAGAAGACCTTTGAGTTCGCCCAGGTTGTACATGCGCAGGCGATGGAAATTGCCCCAGCTGGGGATGCCGAACAAGTTGTAGATGACCACGGTGGCGTCGCGTTCGCTGGCCAGGCGCTTGTTCCCGCTGAGCTTTTCGGCAGCGGCTTCGGCTTCGTCCCGGTCGTCATAGGTGTTGAGCAGTTTCATCAGTGTTTGGCTGTAGTTCAATTGGGCAGTGGATTCTGCCTGAGTGGGGAAAAAAGAGCATTCAAGGATCTGTTTAAGGGAGGGGGAAGGTGAGTGAAGTTGTACATCCTATCCCCACTCTGACGTATTTCAGAACCTGCCGGGCCGCGTTCGCCAGCCGCCTCCTGCCGGGCGCCACTACAGAGAGCCTTCCAATGACAGTCACCACCACCGAATTACTGCAATGTCGGCAAACCTGCCAGCAGCGTCTGAGGCAAGCGCTGGGGCTGACTGCGTTGGGACTGCTGATGTGCGTCGCCATGCAGGGGCTGCTTGCGCAACCCCTCCTGTCAGTTGGCCAGCAGATTGAGCCGCGCTGGCTGCTTGCGTCGCTACCGGCTTTGTCGCTGCTGCTCGGGCTACTCGCATGGGGCGTCTGCTTATTCCATTGGATGCATCTGCAGCGTTATGCCAAGGTGGTCGATTCACTCCAGAGAGTCCTCGCCATTCGTGAGTTGTTGGCGGCTCGCCAGGCACTGGCCGTCGCCCGGGAGCAGGCCGGGCAGAGCCCCCTGAACACAAGCGCGCTGCATGCACTTCAACCACAGTTGGAACAGCACCTGGACGGGCTCACCCGGCAGTACCTGCAGCAGCGTCTGGCGGCCGATGTGACAACCGCTCGCAACCATTGCTGGCAGCGCCTGCAGGCTATCCGTAGCCGGACACCTCTGATCCAGGCGGAAACCGTTGTGCGCGAAACACTGCAGCGCCTGCAGCAGCGGCGCGATCAGCTTAGCGACCAGTGGGATGAGACCTACGAGAAGTTCTCCTGGTGGAACAAGATAAAGTACTCCGACGGCCCAGATTTCAGAAAAATAGATCAGGCCATCAGGCAACTCAAGAAGATGCATGACAGGTTGCTGGCTCAGCACGCTGAAGACTTCACCCGCCTCGATAAGCACTTTTCCGAACTCAAATATCGTGCTGAAGCACGTATCACCACCAGCCAACAGCAGATTGAGCAGTTCATAGCCGATGAAGTGACTCGTGGGCAGGAAAATGAGTTGCCGCTCAGGGCCGGGTTCATGCTGTCAGCCCTGTCGGTGCCACTTTCCCTGTGGGATGACTTCACCACGGCAGGCAACATTTACGACGCCCTGCGGAGCGTCAACGGCAACTATGCTGGTATGAGTGATGGTGAAATCTGGCTGGAAACCCTGTTCATGTCCTCAGATAGCCTGGTTGGGCTGACCTCCCTGGCCAAGGGCGCCTATTTTGAGAAACTGGTGGCGAGCGATACCGGGGGGGGCCTTTTCGAATACTTCAACAACCCCGGCACCGATATCGTCATCGACGGTGTGGCCTACCAGATCAAGGCCACTTCCAGTACCACCTACATCAACAGCGTAGATGCTGACATCCCGGTTATTGCCACCTCGGAAGTGGCCGAGCGGACTCGCGCCATCGACTCAGGCTTCAGCAATATCGAGTTGGAGCGTTCGGTAGACCTTGCACTTGGCGGCTCGGTGGTCGACTCCGAGGACACTGTCCTCGATGCATTGCTCTCCGGGGTTGGCGGGCTCGGGTTGTTTGCCACCATTCAGGGCATCAACCATGCCGCAGAGTACTACGAAAACGGCGGCGATGGCGTAGAGGCCCTGTTTGCAGGAGCAGGCGTGGCCATTGAAGGCACCGCACGGGCGCTGGTGGGTACTGCAGAGCTGGGTTACAAGGTGCTCGCTTCCGCCCCTAGCCGCTATATCGGCCGTACACTGCTGGTTGGGCTTAAAAAGTTCGATGACAAAATGACGGACGCGGGCTCTAGGCCCAAATGAGTAGCTCCAGCTGGGGCACCGACGCAAAAAAATAAGACCTCGAATCAGCTGCCTCCATGGTGATCTTTAGGGCTGAGCCCAAAGATCACCATGGAGGCATTATGATGTCGTTTTACAAAAGACCTCGTTCAGCCAACGAGACGCAACCTTCATGGCCAACCACCACATGATCTAAGATGCGGGTGCCGACCATGTTCAAAGCGTTCTTGAGGGTGGTGGTCAAGGTACGATCAGCTTGACTGGGTTCTGGGTCACCGGAGGGATGATTGTGAACCATAATGACGGCCGCAGCATTGTGCTCCAAGGCGATCTTGACCACCTCTCTCGGGTACACGCTCGCGCCATCCAGAGTTCCTCTGAACAGTTCTCTAAAGCCTATGACCCGATGTTTGGAGTCGAGCAGCAGAAGGGCAAAGACTTCATATTCGTGGTACTGCAGCAGTGTTTGCAGGTGACTGAACACCTGCTTCGGATCAGTCAGTGCCCGGCCTTTAGACAGACGACTCATTGCCAGTTGTTGCGCCATCTGCAGGATGTCGGTTTCGGTGACGGGGGACTCCATGACGTAGGTGCCACTCGCTTCATCGGCTTTGAGCTTGTGATATTTCATGACGGTATTCCTGTAAGAATGGGGAAAGCTGGGGAGGTTGAGCAGAGCTTTACTGAACGGAAGGCCTAGTGCTGTGCTCGATAGCCTGAGCCTCCAGCTTCTGAGCCAGTGAGGGCTTTGACGGTGCTGTCGGTTTGGCCTCTGCGTTGCTGGGTGGGGTTTCAGCAGCGGGAAAAAACTCCTCGACAATGGCGCCACTGTCCTCCTCGTTGTCTTCAAAAGCGCCATTGTTAAAACCTTGCCGGGCTGCGTGATCCAAGGCGCTCTGGTCAAAGCTCGAGGCTTGTCGGGTTTCTTCCAGTTGCTTGGCGGCCAATAGGGCATCTTCTAAACTCAGTCCACTGCGTACCGTGATATCGACGTAGAAGATTGGCGTGCCGTGGCTCTGACGGGTGGATTTGCCACGCAGACGCAGCTCCAATGGCAGGCAGGCCAGGCGATTGCCAGAGATGGCTTGCAGGTAATGCAGGCGCGCTGCCAGGGTGCGGATGCTATTGAATCCAGTGGTGCGGAAGACAAAACTGCCCAGTGGGTCGTCATCACTAATCACCACGTTCAGCCGACCGTAAGGCTTGCAGGCATTGCCTTGGGCCAGTGGGCAGCCATCGGGTGAAGGGCATGGCAGCGATTGGATGCCATCCTTGGTCAAACGCTTGCATGTTTCACCGTTGCCGACGCACAACGGCCTGCCGGTAGTACGGTCGAACAGGCTGTAGTCCGCGCGAAAGTTGAGATCTGGTTCGTTGAACAACAAGCGGATCGGAATGTTGCGCAGCTTGCCATCCTGGCCATTGCGCAGTTCTTCATTGAGTGGATGCAGCAACCAGCCCTCACGGCTCTGGACTTGCGAGGTGATGGTGAACTGATCGTCTTTCTCTGGCAGGCGCTTGCCGTTTTTCTCGACGACCTTGCCGATGGAAATGCGCCCGAGTACCGGCGGGGTGATGGCTAAACCTTTGAGCATGGCGGTTATCCTTGATCTGAAAATAAAAAAGCCACCGGGACGTGAACGGTCCGGGTGGCTAGGGTGTGCAGGTTGTTTCAGGCGATCAGGAAGCGACGGGTGCCTATTTTGGTCTTGGGGTAGCGAGCCTGCAGGTAGGGCTTGTCTTTGAGCATCTGTTCGACATCCAGGCCCATGCTGTCCTTGGACTTCTTCCAGCTGATATAGCCCTCGGCAAACTCGGCACGGGTGGCTTCCCCCATGGCCTGCTGCAGAACCTGCTTGAGCTGCGCTTCACGTGTCTCCTGCTGGGCAATGGTTTGGCGAACAGACTTGAGTTCCAGAAAGGTGCTGGCCAACTCTGTGTGCTGGCTGAAGTCCAGGGTCTGTCCGTTATCCTCGGGGTAGAGGCAGCGTAATCCCGCTTCCGCAGACGCTGTGCCATCGGCCGGTGGCGGGGTGTCACTGACGACGTAATCCCAGAACAGCCGTTCCAAATCAATCAGCCGAGCAATCAGCGCCTCGTCGCGTGTGATGCGATGGATTTCCAGAGTCTGACCACCGAGCAGCACCGCCACATCAGCGGCCTGCTTGCCAGTGACCGCGAGCTGGTGCATGACTTGCAATTGCACATACTCGGGCACGCCCTCTTTCCAGAGGCGTGCCCCGTTTATGCCGGCAGTCTTGCATTCAAGGATCTGCACATCGTCGGCACCGATCACCTCGCGGTCGATATTGGCGAGCATCCAGGGCAGCGTGGGATCGGGATGCTGTAGCACCGCGTTGATCCGTCGAACCTTATGCTGGCTGCGCTTGCTGTAATGCCAAGCCACGATAGGTTCCAGCACATTGCCCCAGTACAGTGGGCTTTCCTCATCGTGGGGATCAAGCTTCGGTAGCCCAGCATCGCGGCCGGTCTTCTCTAGCCACAACTCCAGTTGCGATTTGTAGGGATTAAGCCCCACCGCAGCGGCGGCATCTGAACTGCCGATGCCTTGCTTGCGGATCTGCAACCAGTCCTCGCGGGGCAGCTCCTTGGTGCTGACCAGGCGCAGGGCAGGGCGTTTCTTTCGGGTGCTGCTATTCAGTGGCGTTGCTTTCATCGTCTTCACCTGCTGGCATAAAAACGCCCGAGCAGCACAAGGCTGACCGGGCGCGAGGGGTGAGGTAAGTGAGGGTTAGGCGGCGAGTTGTAGAGCGGCATCCAGGGCGCGTTGTTTGATCTGTGCTCCCTGACCGAACCAGGCCGAGTCCAGGCGGTACTCGTTACTGCGGGCACGGCGCTCGTGGTCGACGTACTCGGTCACGGCATTGAGGAGGCCCCAAGCGGTGCCGCGTGCCGACTCTAGCTGACTGCCCCGGCCACGCCCTTCGTACAACTCCTGCACCTTACGCAGGGCTCGCTCATTGGGCAGCACCTCCGGCAGAGCGCCAGTCGGTGTTGTTTCGCACATCACGTTCATGAAGAAACCCAATGCCTCATGCCATTGCACTTTGCGTTCGGCCAGTGCTCGCATGCGGTACATGAAGTCGTCCCATTGCGAAACGGCGATACCGAGTTGCTTCTTCACTATCTTCGGATCGAAGCGGGTGTTGTGTGGCACCTTGATCGCCCGGCTGCTGCCATCGAGGGCGATGGTCAGGGTGTTATTGCAGACTACCCGCACGGTGGTTGGTGTTGCCGTGGTGGCCAGGGTGCCATCGCAGGAGGTCGCCAACAGCAGATAGCCATTCACCTGGTCGTTACCCCTGAGTTCTGTGCCTTGCCCGGTACGTGCCAGCGCCCAGAACTTGCGCCCACCCTTGAGTACGCCGGCAGTTTCCAACTCGTAGCCGGAGGCCTCGGTCAGGTCGCGATAAAACTCCAACACTTCACGCGGCTGTACGGTGTGATAGCGCTGGGAGACCACCGACAGCGGAGCTTTGGTGTCGGAACGGTAGAGCACTTTCTGTTCGGGGAAGGAGTGGATAGTGCCAAGGTGACCGACAGTATCCGACTTGAAGTGCACTGGGCTTTCCTGGATCTGCCAGTCCATGCCGGCTTCACGTTGCCAGACCTCGATGGGCTGCTTCTGGGGGAGTTGATTGCCCAGGCCATGCCACGGGGTAGCGCCAGCGTAGGCCATGGTTTCGATGAGATGTGCCATTGGAGTGATTCCTTGCGAATGAATGGGGAAGGGCGTCGTTTCAGCAAACGTTTCAGCAAACGACGCCAGTTCACAACGGCTTAACGGTTGACGCTGAAGTTGTAGCCACACTCCAGGCATTGGTAATTAGCCAGCACTTTGTCATCGATTTGCTCACCCAGCGTGGCCCCGGCAATGCCCCCCGCGACCCCGCCAAACAGGCCACCGAGAAGAGCCCCAGCAATACTGCCAATGGCGATTCCAACCGGCCCGCCGACTACCCCTAGTACCGCGCCGGTTTCCGCGCCTGACAGAGCGCCAGCGGCGCCACTGGCGGCACCGCCTGCAGCGCCAATTAATCCACCCGTTTGTTTACCGAGATTTTTCGTGATGACGCGTCCCGAGTTGCAGCTTGGGCAAGGGGTATACATACGCAGATCCTCTCAAGTGATGAGCGTGCCGATGCAGAAACGGCACGCCGAATCCCCGACGGCATTCGATACTGTGGGGCGTTCACAGAGGTGATATAGGTTTGAGATTTTTTTGATTGGAATTGCAGGCGGCAATTAGCTGAGGTCACGTGGCGATTTGAGAAATTCCACGTTTGGAAATTGAGTGCGCATTGCCGTGCCATTGCGCGGCGGCCAAATCAATGCGCATTCGGTGGTGAGCTGACTCTGCTTGAGCGAACGCTTCCAAAGGACTTAGTTTGGGGGATTCGACTACTGGCAGTTTGCCCTGCCGGCTGGCATTCTCCCGGCTAAGCGTCAGCAGAATCGCCGTGTCAAGGAGCGCAAAGCGTGGGTTTGGAGAGGAAAGCTAAAGCAGCACAACTAAGCGTGCTGAGTAAGTATGGTGTCCTGGCAGATTTTTCCGCACTGGACGACACGGAACTTGATCGCGCGCTCAAGGGCGGCATAACACTAGCAGCTGCGCAAAATATGACCTTTGCCACCTGGTGTGATCAACTGCTCGGGCAGGGTAAGCGCGTGCCAGTGGCCCGTTTCGATGGGCCAATTGCAGGACAAACCAGGCTTAGTAATCTTGCTGCTGGTCATGAACTAGTCAAAAGCCTCAAAGCACGTGACAAGCAGCTTCAAACCTCACTTAGGGCTGCCCAGTCAGAAATCGTGAGGCTGCAGAGTGAGTTGCAAGTGCGTCGGCAAACTAGGGCTCATGCCGCTTTTGTTGAGCCGGAATCCGAGATCGTGCAGCAACTGCGGGATTGGTACAACCGTACAACACCTCCCCTGCATCGCATCCTTTGGGAAATCAAGGAGATCGAAGGGGCTATTTTTGAACACCAGGGACAGCTAAACAGGGATTACCGTAAGCAACTGGTCGAAATCATCCTGAACGCACTAGCTGATCTGGAGCATATCGGTTTTCTCATCGACGTGGAATTACGAGATGCTTCGTCTCGAGAGCCATTAGTGCCGTCAGTCGTGCTGCATCGTAGTCAACGACTTGAGGGCGAAGAGTGCGAGCGCGAAGGATTTGTGTTTGCTATCGATGGCGTGCAGCCGGATGTGCTGGAGGCCGCCAGTGAATTCCTCTGGCCTGGACGTACATTGCCATCGATCAACAATCAAATACGCTTCGATTGCCATGTTAGCGTCACGCTCAACCAACGGCTTGTCATGGGTGAGGACGAGATGTTCCATCTCTCGTGCTTTGTGCATAAATTGTTCGAGGCGATGGTCAGATCCGGCGATCATCGACCTAGAGGAACCTTGCGTGAAAAGGTAATCCTCTGTCTGTTGCTGTCGTGTACAGCGCCATGCATGCCCGTCCGATCACAGCGGCAGGAATTACCTCGACTACAAGACACCTTTTACCGCGGATATAGTCCGCACGCTGCACACGATCTGAATACCGACTCGAATGCCTCGGCCGGTAAAATCGTCGAGTATTTATTTCGTATCCTGCATGCATAGATCTGTCAGGGCATAACGCTGCCTGTCCAGCTGGGGGGCAGTGCAGCCTTTAGCTGGATAACGGTCGGAGACCATCATGAGCAAATACGAAGCGCCTTCCAGACCTGTGGAAATCCGGCGGGAAATCGAATCTAAGACTCGTGCGGAAATCGAGGCTTACCTTGCTACTCGTGGCAAGAGCCGAGTTCATGAGAGCGCTCGTAATCTTTCGTTGAACGTCTCTGACGACTACGGAAATCGGTTTCTCGTCGAACTAATCCAGAATGCTCATGATGCTCACCCAACTGATTGCAATGATGGTGAGGTCGCAGTTGTCTTCTCCCCAGGCGAACTGCCTTATGGCTGTCTCTACGTTGCCAACCGGGGGAACGGTTTTCGCGCGGGAAACTTTGAGTCTATTACGCAAATCGCGCTGAGCAGTAAATCTGTAAACGAAAGCATCGGTAACAAAGGGCTCGGTTTTCGCAGTGTGCTTCAAATTTGCCACTGGCCGCAGGTTTATTCCGTCAGTGATAGTGCGGGCGGCTACAATTTTGACGGTTACTGCTTTCGCTTCGCTGAGCAAAGCGATATCGAGACCATCCTGACGGAGACAGGCGAGGATCCTGTGCTTGCGGGTGAAATCCTGCGGAACATGCCGTGCTGGTTCCTGCCCGTTGTTGCAGAGGATCGTCCGGGGTTGATCCCGAGGTTCGCGTCCGAAGGATTCGCATCGGTTGTTCGTATGCCGCTGGACTCTGCGCAAGCAAGAGCATCCGTCCTTGATCAGGTTGAATGGTTGTGCGCGTTGCAGACACCGCTTCATCTCTTTCTCGAACGCCTGGCGCGCATCACCATTGAGCGTGCGCCTGGGCAGGTGCATACGCTCAGTCGCACGGTGCGGCAGTCCTGGAAACGAGACCAGGTGGACATCCAGCGTGTTGCGGTCGGTGACAAGCAGGAGTTTCTCTTCCTGGGTGCAGATCTTGACGCCGTGGAGTTTCGCCAGCAACTCGACGACAGCGTCGGCAAGGGAGAGCTACCTGCTAAATGGCAGGACTGGCAGGGGGCGGCACGTATTACAGTTGTGGTGCGCCTGGATGCCTCCGTCGAACAAGGTTTGCTGTACTGTTTTCTCCCGCTTGGCGCAGAGGCCGTGGCTCCGTTCGCTGGTTACATCAATGCCAATTTCTATACGAAAATGGATCGTCGCTCAATCAATGGAAGCATTGGTCTGAACCAATATTTCATTCAGTCAGCAGCAAAACTTGTGCGTCCGGGGATTGAGTTCCTCATTGAGCAGGACTGGCCCACGTCACCTGGTGCAGTGATCGATTTGATGTG
The DNA here is from genome assembly GCF_034044115.1 of Pseudomonas sp. BO3-4. Classification (NCBI taxonomy): domain Bacteria; kingdom Pseudomonadati; phylum Pseudomonadota; class Gammaproteobacteria; order Pseudomonadales; family Pseudomonadaceae; genus Pseudomonas; species Pseudomonas sp. BO3-4. Next base: position 5,476,724 of record NZ_CP139018.1, on the reverse strand, counting down.
TTGGCGTAAACCGTATGCCGAAATTATCAGGCGAGCTTTCAGCGAAAGTGATTCATCGTTCCTGGAACAACCCATCCTTCCAGTGTCAGCTGCGGGTGGTTTTCGTTGGGCACCTGCTGTCAGTACTCATATATGGGACACCGCCCCTGAAGCCATGTTCTCCAGCGAAGCGATTGTCTCAGCCACATTGACGGACATCTTTACCTCCAGCGTGACAACTCTTCAGCGCGATGCATTTGTCGCGTTTTTCGACCAGATTGACAAGGGCTTCAATCCTACGCCCGAAACTATGGCGCAATGGGTTGAGGCAGTTGCTCTACGTCTTCACGAAAAAAACGCATCGATAGAAACGTGGGCACTTTTCTACGACGAAGTTGCGATTAGTCTGAAGGACAGCCCGTCAGCTTTGTTCGACAAGCGCTTCCTGTTGGGTCAGGACGGCGAGCTAATTGCAAGCTCCCAGATTAAATCGAAGAGGAAAACCAGAACGACCGACATCTACTTCCCACCTGCTGCCCGGGTGGGGGCCGAGGATGAGAACGATGGCGAGCGCGCACCTTTAACGAGACTACCAAAGAAGCTGCATGAGTGGTTTGCCTTCGTCAGCCCGCAGATCCCTTGGTTGACCAAGGACGGGTACCGACCAGCTCATACCTTTTTGGTCAACGGAAAACTGGTTCGTGAGTACGACACCCGTGGTGTGATGAGAACGTTGGCAGGCATTACCTCCAGTCAGGCGGCGCACAGCACGAAAATGGCGGCACTCGAAGCGGCATTGCGCTTCTGGTTGATCTCGACTCCTGAGATTTGTGAACTCAAGTTTTTCCTTCCCGCCAGGCAAGGATGGGTACCTGCTTCCGAGGCAATGTTTGGGAATGGTTGGTCTTCCTCGAACGGTAAAGCGCTGGAAACATTGTTGCAGCGTTGCAGTACGCTATCTGCTGAACTGGCAGCGGCATCAGGCCGGCTGTTACCGGATTTTAAGGAGTGGAAAGGTGGCGGAGACGTGGTGCAGTGGCATCACTTTCTTGGAGCTTTAGGTGTCCGCGATTGCTTGCAGCCGACAGGTTCATCGAGGCGGGTACAACAGGAGTTGAGAGCATGGCAGATGGTGCGGTTGATCACTTCGGCAGTAACTGATCTGGATGATGAGAGCAGTCGAGTGTGGCGAAATGTGCTCGGTCAATTCGCTGAAAAAATACCCCATCCCAACACGAATTATCACTGCGAACTACGAGCTTGGCGTTTACCAGGCCAGACCGACTCGCTTCAGTTTCCGCAAGATTTGCGTCGCGACTTTGCTGTACAGGTGTTGCGTGCAGTTCAGAACCTTTCGAAGGAGTATTTTGGCTTCATCATGTCGGCCCGGGGCGCATCATGGGGCCACGTAGAGTGGCCAACCCCACTCCAGGCATTTTTGACGGAGGTGCCTTGGGTGCCGGTGGTGGATAATGCCAACCAGATGGTATTCGTAACTCCGAAGGATGCATGGCATTTTTCCAGCGACGATGATCATCAGAAACCCCGATTCATGCCGCTCGTTGCGCGCCCAATAGCAAGGCTGCTGAATGAGGGCTATACCCGGCGGATGCGCGCCGCCGGCTTGGGTATTTTGAATGATCCTGATGACGCTGAACGTGCGCTCAAGGTCTATGTAGCGGCTGCAGAGCAGGACATTACTGAGTCGCGGGACGTGCGCCGCTTTAAAGAACTGTTCAGCGAGGCGTGGAATGAGGTCGCACGAAGAGGGCGCTACCCCGAAATTAAGTAACCGCTCCATAAACCCCACCTTCAACTGACCTGTCCGTTCCCGGATGCTGGGCTCCCCATTTTTTCCCGTGGAGCTCCGTCATGATGCGTCCCGACGCCAAGGTGCAAAAAGTCTACCTCTACCCAAAGCCCGTCGATTTCCGCAAATCCATCAACGGCCTGGCCGCTCTGGTCGAGCTGGACATCAAGGTGGAAGTGTTCAACCCCGTGCTGTTCGTGTTCCTCAACCGCACCCGCAGTCAGGTCAAGATCCTCTACTGGGAGCGCAATGGCTTCTGCCTGTGGCTCAAGCGTTTGGAAGCCGAACGCTTCAAGACCAAGCCCGATGCCGGCGACGAGGCCATCGAGCTGACGGTCGATGAGTTGAACTGGCTGCTCGACGGCATCGACCTGTGGCGCAACCGTCCGCACCAGATACTGACGCCGCGTTTCGTGACCTGAGCCGGTATAATCCACGGCCATGATCGCCGTGCCCGCCCCCCTTCCTGACGACCCAATCCTGCTCAAGCATTTACTGCTGCTGGCCAGTGAACAGGCGGCTGCGAAAGATGCTCGCATAGAACAACTTCAGGAACAGGTCGCCCTGCTGCGCCACAAGTTGTTCTCGCCCAAGTCCGAGCGCAGCCCTGAAGACGCCGACTCACCGCAGTTGGCCATGTTCAACGAGGTCGAAGAGCTGATCGAAGCGGCCGCTGCGCCAAGCGAAGCCGAAGCCGAAGCCGAAGCCGAAGCCGAAGCCGAAGCCGAAGCCGAAGCCGAAGCCGAAGAAATCGTTGCGCCGGTCAAGCGCCGTGGCAAGCGCAAGCCGTTGCCGGCCAACCTGCCGCGTGTCGAGGTCATCCACGACCTGCCCGAGCACGAGCTGACTTGCGCCTGTGGCGCCTGCAAACAAGTCATCGGCGAGGAGACCAGCGAGCAGCTGGAGATCATCCCGATGCAGGTGCGGGTCATCCGCCATATCCGCAAGACCTACGCCTGCAAGGCCTGCGAAGCGGCGCCGATCACTGCCGACAAGCCGGCCCAACTGATCGAGAAGAGCCTGGCCAGCCCCAGCGTGTTGGCCATGCTGCTGACCACCAAGTACGCCGACGGCATCCCGCTGTACCGCTTCGAGAGGATGCTCAGCCGCCACGGCATCGACATACCACGCCAGACCCTGGCGCGCTGGGTGATCCAGAGCGGTGAACAGCTGCAACCGCTGCTCAACCTGCTGCGCGACAAGCTGCTCGAATACCCCGTTTTGCACTGCGACGAAACGCGCTTGCAGGTACTGCATGAACCGGGACGCGATCCCACCGCGCAGTCCTGGATGTGGGTACAAAGCGGTGGACCACCGGATAAGCCGGTGATCCTCTTCGACTACACCGCCAGCCGCGCGCAGGAGGTGCCGCTGCGCCTGCTCGATGGTTATCGCGGCTACCTGATGACCGACGACTATGCCGGCTACAACGCCGTGGCCGCGCAAGAAGGCATCGAACGCCTCGGCTGCTGGGCGCATGCGCGGCGCAAGTTCGTCGAGGCGCAGAAAGTGCAACCCAAGGGCAAAACCGGCCGTGCCGACATGGCGCTGAACCTGATCAATAGGCTCTACGGCATCGAGCGTGACCTGAAGGACGCCTGCGATACCGAGCGCCTGGTCGCCCGTCAGCAACGCAGCCAGCCGCTGCTCGACCAGCTAAAGGCTTGGCTGGACAAAACCCAGCCGCAGGTCGCCGGGCAGACGGCGCTGGGCAGGGCGGTGAATTACCTAGCCAGCAACTGGAGAAAGCTGGTGCGCTACGTCGAAGGTGGACATCTGCCGATCGACAACAACCGCGCGGAGAACGCCATCCGCCCGTTCGTTATCGGGCGCAAGAACTGGCTGTTCAGCGACACGCCCAAGGGTGCCACGGCCAGCGCACAGATCTACAGCCTGATCGAAACCGCCAAGGCCAATGGCCAGGAGCCTTACGCCTGGCTGCGCCACATCCTCGAACGCCTGCCGGCCGCCAATAGCGTCGAGGATTACGAAGCGCTGCTGCCGTGGAATTGCTCGCCAGTGAGCGCATCCTGACAGACCCGCCCCATCAGCAGTAGGTGGGGTTTATGGAGCGGTTACGAAATTAAAGTGATTCCGGTATCCTCTGGGGGCCAGATTTCTACTGTTCCATTGACGCTGGAGGCTTCAGCCCAGCCCGTCTATTTCATCGATGAAGAAGACTCGGCAAAGACCCGGCTCTTGGAAGAACTCGGACATCCACTCTTCGAGTTCGATATCAAGGACCGCCAAGGCGCTTGGACGCATCTCCAGACTCGGGCACCTGGGCGCTTCATACGGCTCAGTGAGCAAGCGCTCGAAGTGCACATTGATGGCATTCCAATTGACGAAGTCCAGTCATTACCCTTGCTGCCGGACTTGTATGGCGCCTGGCTGGTTGAATTCATTCTTTGCGCCGCCGAGTCCAAGGGCGGCTGGCTCTTCCGGCGTACACCGCAAAACTTTGCCCGGCTGCGACAAAACACCAGTTCTTTGTGCTTCCTTGTCGGGCAACGCATTTCCGTTTCCATGGGGGGGCAGCCCCGCGCGCTACCTGTTGGACTGCGGGGCGCATTGACTATGCGAATAGGTAACCAAGTCATTCTAGTTGCGCAGAGTGTTCGGTCCCCCGATTTCAGTTTGCTCGCAGAGATCCATGAACAGTTGGCTGTGGCGCTAAATCAGCCCGGCCTTGCCGCTGGACTGGAAGCGGCTTTTCTTCGCCTGATGATGCGTCTCCCTGATGGGGAAGTGGTGCCGAGCAACGAAGAAATCGCAGATATCCTGGGAATGGAGGTGTCTTCGGTCCATGTCGTTCGGCGTATGTCCCAAGCGGACCTGTCTGCACAGATCCGTTTTGCCCATGTTCTGGCGGTCTTACACAGCCAGGATGAAGTATCGCAACAACTGGTGGAGCTACTAGAGCGCGATGATGTAGGAGAGGAGGTGCTGTTGGAGTGCTGCAACGACCTAGCAGTCATCTTCGGTGTCGCTCCACGTGAGCTGTTGACTCGTTTGAGCCAGGTAGCTGATTTTCGCGGGCTCCAGAGTGCATTCAATTTGGATTTCACTATGCTCAATGGAGCTCTGCGCAGACTAGGGAAATACTACTCCCCGATCAACAACAAAGAACTGCATACGCGGCAGTTTCAAGCACACCTCAAGCATCGTGAGCTTCAATATATGGAGCATTTACGGTCTAACTTTATTGGGGATTTCGATAACCAGAACTCACTGGCGCGTTATCTGCAGCTTCGCGCTGAGCTGGCGGCTCTGCCCCCCGATTCTGATTGGTTTGAATCGTACGATGACCTGCCAGACTTGGTGATTGAGGAGTATGTATTTGGTTGGCTGCATGAACAACATTTAGCTACGAATTTACCGTCTCAGATACCAGCATTAAGAAAGTGCCGCGAACAGAATATCAATTTTTTGCAAAATTTTGTGCTGCGCTATGGCAAGCTAGTATCGACTTGGCTGAGCTCAACCCACGAACAGATTGCGCAGTCCTGTCAATCGCTTTGGCAGGATCTAAGTGCGGCCAAAATGAGTTTGCCAGTGCTGGCCCAGCAGCGCGGCTGGAATGACTTCCGCTTGCTCAATGATGATCTTATTGTCCAATGGCTTACCATAGACGGTGATTGGCCGAGTGGGAAGTTGGCTAGTCAAAGGCCTGAAGACTGGGGGGTATCACTAGCTGCAATGCATGACGCACAAGAGACGGCAAAGCAAGCGAGAGAGCAACAGCGCCGACTGAGAGTCCAGATCGCCTTCGCCGGTGAGTCTTTTTCAGCGCTTACGGAAAATTATGTTGAATTAGCTAACGCACTTCGTGCCAGATTGAGTGAGGCAACCAATTTGTCTAGCGACTCGACGGAGTCTTGTTTGCTTGCCGATTTTTCACCGCACCCTGCTAGAACTATTTCAGGCGCTGGAGGTGGAGGAGGGAATCGACCACCACCTGATACGCAAATGTCGGATGAACAGCGCAAGGCTATTGGTTTAATTGGCGAGCTATGGGCGTTTGAGTGGATCAAGCGGCATCATCTACAAAAGCATGGTATGGAGCTGGATGAAAGCTGTTGGGTGTCGGGATACCGCGACATTATTCTTGCTACCAACAGCGGAGACGACAGTCTAGGCTACGACTTCGTGGTGAGAGACAGGCAGGCTACCTATTACTACGAGGTTAAGGCTAGCTCTGGTAACCCCTGTCGTTTTGAGCTTGGCCCAACTGAGCTAGTAGCCGCGCAGCGATACAGTGCTGATACCAAAAATAAATACAGAGTTCTCTATATCTCCAACGCGACCGATCCAAACCGGGTACAACCTCTGTTGATCGACAACCCGTTCTCAAGTCGCGGCAGGAAAAAACTACGCATTGTCGGCCGAGGTAGTGTGACATACGCTTTTGAGCTCAGAGATTGAACCTGCTGCAGCACAGTGAGTCGTCTCAAGTTTTTAGACGTCTGCAGTCTTAAAGTGAGGCCCTTTATGAATTGAATCCCATTCGATTTATAGACTCCTATACTGCAATTACTAATAATCAGCGTATCGGTACAACCTTTCTGTCCCGATTTTCCTTAATAGCTGACATCGAAAGGTTGCCGGTAGCTGCTTCCTGGATGTGATCGCTCCACCAAGCCATCATAGGGCGTCTGCGGTCGATATAATCCGCCCGATTGTAAGCGCTGCGAACCTCGTCCTTGTCGACATGGGCCAGTGCTACCTCAATCAGTTCCGGATCCCAGCCATGCTCGTTGAGGATGGTGCTCGCCATTGAGCGCATGCCATGGCTGACCAGGCGGCCTTCAAAGCCCATTCGTTTCAGCGCCATGTTAGCGGTCTGACTGTTGCAGTGCGTGCGGGGGTTCCGGTCTGCGGGGAACACAAATTCCCGATGTCCACTGTAGGGCTTGATCGCTTCCAGAAGCGCGAGAGCCTGCTCTGTGAGCGGGACAATGTGCGCGCGGCGCTTCTTCATGCGCTCTGCAGGAATCGTCCAGATCTTCTTCTCGATGTCGATATCTGCCCAGCGGGTGGTTGCTGCCTCGACTGGCCGGGTCATGGTGTGGAGCTGCCACTCGATCAGGCAGCGGGTTGTTCTTTTTATGCTGGCATTGGCGATTGCCACCATGAGCTCTTTCAGCTCATCGGGGGGTAGAGCCGCCATGTTTTTCTTTTTCGGTTTCTTGAAGACGGAGCGGATACCGCTGAGTGGGTTTGCGTGAATCAGTCCCGAGTTGACCCCGTAGGTCATGATCTCGTTGAGCCGCTGTGTCAGCCGCTTCACGGTTTCAAGGCTGCCCTTGGTTTCGAGTGGTCGGAGCAGATTGATGACTTGCGGTGCACTGATGGCTGAGATCGGTGTGGAGCCCAAGTCCGGGAATATGTGCAATGTTAGCGAGCGCCAGATGTCCTCAGCGTAGGCTGGCGTCACAGCATCCTTTTTCAGTTCATACCAGGACGTCGCCACATTCTGGAGTGTGTGCTCAGTCGCAGCTTGTTTAGCTTGTAGCACAGCATCCCGTTTCTCTTTAGGGTCGATGCCGTGGGCAAGTGCTTCCCTCGCTTCAATGGAACCCTTGCGTGCTTGCGCCAACGAGACCTCGGGGAAGGTTCCCAGTCCCATGTTGATCCGCTTCTTCGTCACAGGGTGTCGATAGTTGAAGTTCCATAGCTTAGAGCCATTGCTTCTCACTCGCATTTGAAGTCCGCCGCCATCAAATAGGACATAGTCCTTTTCAGCAGGCTTGGCAGATTTGACTTTGAGTTCAGAGAGGCGGGTAGCTTGTGCGCACATTGGCATTCCAGACTTGATTTTGGCATTCCAAAAATTAGCACCTACGGGCTTGGAATGCCATTTGGAATGCCAAAAGGTGTAGCTGCTCATGGATGTCCGTGGACGCCGATGGCCTTAAAAGCCGCGTATTCACTGGCTTTCAGGCACAAAAAAAGACGTCCGTGGACGTCTTTAGATGTAAATGTGGTGGAGCCGGGGGGATTTGAACCCCCGTCCGCCAGTACTCCGCTGTCGGTACTACATGCTTAGCCGTGTCTACTGATTTAATCCGCAGCCGCCCGACGGGCAGGGTGCTTTGGATGAGTTGTGTAAGTTTTAGTCACTTCGCCCACAACGTGCTACGCGACGATCCTGTTCTGTATGACAATCAGTTCGGGTTTACAGGCATCCCCTAGTGATTGCTGGAGCCGAAGCTACCAGAAGCAACGGGTCAAGAGGACTGCTTACGCAGCCAGCTTGTACTCCGCGCCGTAGTTTTCGTCATTGGCAACTATAAAAGTTGCAACAGTGGATTTACGAGTTCTGTTACCAACTCGGCATGCACCTAGAGTTTCGCTACCGGCGTCGAATCCTAATCGGCCCCACGCTAGCGTTACGCTACCGCACCTTACGGTACGTGAGACGGAGTATACGCCATTGCGCGGGCGACGTCGACAGCCGGTCCAGTCGCCCGCTTTTGGGCTCACGCGCCGCCGCTGCTACTGCCGCTGCCTTTCTCGGTTTTTTCCAGGCGCTCCAGCACTTTGCTGGTAATGGCAATGCATTCCTTGGTGTCGCCCGAGGCCTGGGCGGCCTTGGCTTTGTCGACGTGTTCGGTGATGGCTTTGTCCAGGCCTTCGGAAGTGGCGCCGGCGGTGGCCATGCTGTCGTCGATCTTTTGCAGGTTGGCGGCGCAGAGGTCATCGGCGGCGAACACCGGCGAAGCCAGCAGGGTGGCGGCCGCGAACATGGCCGAAAGTGCGGTACCTTTCATGGGTGTCTCCTCTGGGGCCTCTGGAAGGTGGGCCTGTAAGGTGGACTGCGGGGGATTGGCGGGGGTTCAATCGGGATGGTGGCGGGGCGATATTGAGGTGGGGATGGCACCGGCGTTGCCGGTGTTCGCGGGTTTACCGCGGATACGGCGGGCTTCGTACAACCACCGACGTGTGTCCACCATCAATCTGTGTGTAGGAGCGGGTTTACCCGCGAATGCGGTGGTGGCTGCGACGGTGGACAGCGGGTGGGGATTGGCCAGCAGGGCCGGCCCTTTCGCGGGTAAACCCGCTCCTACACAGCGCTCCCCACCTATATCAACGCGTTAGAGGCTGCGTGGCCGGGTGACGCGATCCACCAGGTAGACCAGGCCGTGGTAGTCGATGCCGCTGTGGCTCGACAGGCCTATCTCGCAGGTGCGGCTGGTGGAAATACCTTCGCTGCAATACTGCACGGCGTCCTTCAGGCTGCGCAGCGAGTGGGCGTTCAACTCGGGGGTGGTAAAGCCTTTGTCACCGGCAAACCCGCAGCAATGAATGCCTTCCGGTATCACCACCTGTTTGCTGCAACGCCGCGCCAGGTCGATCAAGGCCTGGCTTTCGCCCAGGTGCTGGGTGCTGCAGGTCACGTGCACGGCTACCGGTTCGTCCTGGGGGGTGAACTCCAGTCGGTCAAGCAGGTGGGTGCGGATGAAGCGCACCGGGTCGTACAGGTCCAGCCGGGTGTCGCTCAGGTCCTGCACCAGGCGCAGGGTGCAGGGGCTGGTGTCGCAATAAATGGGGTCGAGGCCGCCGCGGCTGGCGTGCAGCAGGGCGGTGATCAGCTCCTGGCGCTTGTGTTCGGCCTGCTCGGGGTAGCCCTTGGAGGCGAACGGTTGGCCGCAGCACAGGCTGTCGGCGTTGTCGGGGAACACCACCTGGTAACCGGCCTTTTCCAGCAGGGCGCGGGTTTTGTCCAGCAGCGAGCTTTGCTCGCGGTCGGCATAGGCCGGGCCCATTACCCGGGAGACGCAGGCGGCCAGGTACACCACGCGGGGGCGGGCGTCGTTGCTGGTGGCGCCGAAGGCCAGCGGGCGCAGGGGTTGCGGCATGGCCGAGGTCCATTGGGGCAGGCGGCCTTTGCTGGCTTTGCTCAGCGAGGCGCTCAGGCGGCCCAGGCGCGGGGCGCCTAGCAGCTTGCGTGCGGTATTGGCGGCGGTCAGGGTCAGGCGCGCACCGCTTAGGGCGGTGTGGAAATGCTCGGCCAGCCAGTCGGCGGTTTTAGCGTGGTCGGCGGCCTGGCTGCGCAGTTTCTTCACCAGCTCGCCGGTGTTGATGCCGACCGGGCAGCGCTGGGCGCACAGACCGGTAGCGGCGCAGGTGTCGATGCCCTGGTACTGGTAGCTTTGCATCAGTTCACGGGTATCGATGCCGGCGCGCTGCTTGGCCTGGATGTCACGCCACATGACGATGCGCTGGCGCGGGGTGAGGGTCAGGCCCTTGGACGGGCACACCGGTTCGCAGAAGCCGCACTCGATGCACTTGTCGACAATTTCGTCGGCGGCAGGCAGCGGCTTGAGGTTTTTCAGGTGGATATCCGGGTCGTCGCTCAACACCACGTCGGGGTTGAGGATGCCGTTGGGGTCGAGGAGGCGCTTGAGCTTCCACATCAGCTGGTAGGCGTCGTGCCCCCACTCCAGCTCCACGAAGGGCGCCATGTTGCGCCCGGTGCCGTGCTCGGCCTTGAGCGAGCCGCCAAACTCCACCGCCACCAGTTGCGCCACGTCGTCCATGAACGCCTGGTAACGGGCGACTTCTTCGGCGCTGTTGAACCCCTGGGTAAAGACGAAGTGCAGGTTGCCTTCCAGCGCGTGGCCGAAAATGATCGCTTCGTCATAGTGATGCTTGTCGAACAGCTGGATCAGGCGGTTGACGCCTTCGGCCAGTTGCTCGACGGGGAAGGTCACGTCTTCGATGATGACCGTGGTGCCGGTCTGGCGCACGGCGCCGACGGCGGGGAAGGTGTCCTTGCGGATTTTCCACAGCTGGTTGTACACGGCCGGGTCTTCGCTGAAGTCCACCTGCTGTTCCAGGGGGAAGTCGGCGATCGAGGCCATGATCTGCTGCAGTTGCTCGTGCAGCAGGCTCTGGCTGGCGGCGCGGGATTCGATCAGCAGGGCGCAGGCATTGTCCGACAGGCCTTTTACCCACAGCGGCATGCCGGGCATGTTCTGCACCGAGCGCAGGCTGCGGCGGTCGAGCAGTTCCACAGCCGAAACCGGCTGCTGCTTGAGCACGGGTACCGCGCGGCAGCAGCTTTCGACGCTGGGAAACACCAGCAGGGCGCTGGCCTTGTGCGGGTGGTCGGGCACGGTGTCGTACGTGACGGCGCTGATGAAGCCCAGGGTGCCTTCCGAGCCGACCAGCAGGTGCTGCAGGATGTCCAGCGGCTGGTCGTAGTCCACCAGTGCGTTCAGTGACAGGCCTGTGGTGTTCTTCAGCCGGTATTTGTGCCGGATGCGTTCGGCTAGCGCGGTGTTGGCGCGGGTTTCGCGGCCCAGGCGGGCCAATGCTTCCAGCAGCTCGGCGTGGCTGCTTTCGAAGGCGGCGACGCTGGCCGGGTCTTCGCTGTCCAGGCGGGTGCCGTCGGCCAGCACCAGGCGCAGGCCCGCCAGGGTGTGGTAGGTGTTCTGCGCGGTGCCGCAGCACATGCCGCTGGCGTTGTTGGCGACGATGCCGCCGATCTTGCAGGCGTTGATCGAGGCCGGGTCGGGGCCGATCTTGCGCCCGAAGGGGGCCAGCCAGGCGTTGGCCTGGGCGCCGATCACGCCGGGTTGCAGGCGAATCTGCTCGCCCTGGCGACGGATTTCGCGGCCGTTCCAGTTATCGCCGAGCACGATCAGCACCGAGTCGCTGATGGCCTGGCCAGACAGGCTGGTGCCGGCAGCGCGGAAGGTGACCGGCACCCGCTCGCGCTGGGCCAGTTTGATCAGGCCGACCACTTCGTCCTCGGACTCGACGCGCACCACCAGCTTGGGGATCAAGCGGTAGAAGCTGGCGTCGGTGCCGAAGGCCAGGGTGGAGGTGGGGTCGTCGAAGCGGCGTTCGGCGGGGATCAGGCGCTCGGCATCACGCAGGAACGCGGCGGGCAGGCTCATGCAGTCTCCTCGCGGGGCTGTGGCGTCTGTGCGCTACATGCCCCGGGTCATTCAGGCGGTGGTTCTTGCAGGCGTTCAGGCGCCCAGTTCGCGTACCAGCGAGTCGCGGGTGATCTCGCTGATCGACTTGGCACCGGTCAGCACCATGGCCACGCGCATTTCCTTTTCGAACAGCTCAAGCAGGTTTTTCACGCCGGCCTGGCCATGCACGGCAAGGGCGTAGAGGAAGGCGCGGCCGATCAGTACGGTGTCGGCACCCAGGGCGATCATGCGCACCACGTCCAGGCCACTGCGAATGCCCGAGTCGGCCAGAATCTTCAGGTCGCCTTTGACCGCGTCGGCAATGGCCGGCAGGGCACGGGCGCTGGACAGCACGCCGTCGAGCTGGCGGCCGCCGTGGTTGGACACCACGATACCGTCGGCACCGAACTTGACCGCATCGCGGGCGTCATCGGCATCGAGAATGCCTTTGATGATCATCGGGCCGTCCCAGAACTCGCGGATCCACTCCAAGTCTTTCCAGGAAATGGACGGGTCGAAGTTGTTGCCCAGCCAGCCGATGTAGTCGGCAAGGCCGGTGGGGTTGCCACGGTATTTGGAGATGTTGCCCAGGTCATGCGGGCGGCCCATCACGCCCACGTCCCATGCCCACTCGGGGTGGGTCATGGCTTGCAGCACGCGGCGCAGCGGGCCGTTCTTGCCGCTCATGCCAGAGTGGGCGTCGCGGTAGCGGGCACCGGGTACGGGCATGTCCACGGTGAACACCAGGGTCTTGACGCCGGCGGCCTTGGCCCGCTCCAGGGCATTACGCATGAAGCCGCGGTCCTTGAGCACATACAGCTGGAACCACATTGGCCGGTTGATGGCGGGCGCCACTTCTTCGATCGGGCACACCGACACGGTCGACATGGTGAACGGGATGCCATGGGCGGCGGCCGCGCGTGCGGCCTGCACTTCGCCACGGCGGGCGTACATGCCGGTGAGGCCGACCGGGGCCAGGGCCACCGGCATGCTCAGGGTTTCGTCGAACAGCTTGGTTTCCAGGCTGAGCTCGGACATGTTGTTCAGCACGCGCTGGCGCAGGGCGATGCCGGCCAGGTCCGAGACGTTGTGGCGCAGGGTGTGCTCGGCGTAGGCGCCGCCGTCAGCGTAGTGGAACAGGAAGGGGGGCAGCTTGCGTTGGGCCGCGGCGCGATAGTCGGTAGAGGCAGAAATGATCATGGATTCTCGCAGCGTTGCTTGTGGGAGTGCCGGGCGCGCGACGGCGCCCGGCCCCTTTCACTTTAGTGATGAACCAGCATGCCGGTCAGCCAGTAAGCCTGGATCAGGGTGATCAGGCCGACGATGGTGGCGAAGAACAGGCTGTGCTTGACGGTGAAGCGGAACAGGTCGGATTCCTTGCCGACCAGGCCGGTAGCGGCGCAGGCCACGGCGATCGATTGCGGCGAGATCATCTTGCCGGTTACGCCGCCGCTGGTGTTGGCTGCCACCAGCAGGGTGTCGTTGACCCCGATCTGGTGCGCGGTGGTGGCCTGCAGCGAGCTGAACAGGGCGTTGGACGAGGTGTCCGAGCCGGTCAGGAACACGCCCAGCCAGCCGAGGAACGGCGAGAAGAACGGGAACGCGGCGCCGGTACCGGCCAGCACCAGGGCCATGGTCGAGGACATGCCCGAGTAGTTGGTGACGAAGGCGAAGGCCAACACCATGCCGATCGACAGAATCGGCCAGCGCAGTTCCCAGAAGGTTTCTTTGAAAGTGGTAAGACCAGTTTTGAAGTTGATCTTCAGCACCGCCATCGAGATCAGCGCCGAGAGGAAGATCGCGGTGCCGGTGGCGGAGATCGGGTCGAGCTTGAACACCGCCGGCATGGCGGTTGGCGCGGCAACGATCGGTGCGGTCTTGATCACCAGCTGGTCGAGGTGCGGGATGGCGAAGTTGAACACGAAGTTGTACATCGCGCCGTCCGGAGCGAAAGCCGCCTTGAACGGCTTCAGGGTCCAGATGGTGACCAGCACGGTGAGGATCAGGAACGGCGACCAGGCCTTGAAGATCTCGCCAAAGCTGTACGGGCTAGGCTGGCTGCCGCTTGGCTGCACAACGGCTGCGCCGACACTGCCTTTGGCCTCGCTGAACGCACGCTTGGGCTGCCAGACTTTCAGGAACAGGGTGAGGCAGATCAGGCTGGCCAGTGCCGAGGTGATGTCTGGCAGTTCCGGGCCGATGAAGTTCGAGGTGAAGTACTGGGTGACGGCAAAGCTCAGGCCGGCGACCAGGGCGGCAGGCCAGGTTTCCTTCACGCCACGCAGGCCGTCCATCATGAACACCAGCCAGAACGGCACGAACAGCGACAGCAGCGGCAGCTGGCGGCCGGTCATGGCGCCGATGTGGAAGGCGTCGATACCGGTGACCTGGCCGGCCACGATGATCGGGATGCCCAGGGCGCCGAAGGCCACTGGCGCGGTGTTGGCGATCAGGCACAGGCCGGCAGCGTACAGCGGGTTGAAGCCCAGGCCCACCAGCAGTGCGGCAGTGATGGCCACCGGTGCGCCAAAGCCTGCCGCACCTTCGAGGAAGGCGCCGAAGCAGAAGCCGATCAACAGCACTTGCAGGCGCTGGTCGTCGGTAATCGACAGCACTGAACTGCGGATCACTTCGAACTGGCCGCTCTTGACCGTGAGTTTGTACAGGAACACCGCGGCAACGATGATCCAGGCAATTGGCCAGAGGCCATAGAGGAAGCCGTAACCTGCGGCGGCGAGGGCCATGTCGACAGGCATCTGGAAGGCGAAGATCGCCACCAGGATCGACAGCGCGAGGGTGATGCTGCCCGCTACGTGGCCCTTGAGGCGGAACACGGCGAGGGCCAGGAAGAAGAACACGATAGGGATGACCGCCGCCAGTGCGGACAGGCCAAGACTACCAAGCGGGCTATAGAGTTGTTGCCAGGTTTGCATATGGGGTGGCCCCTAATTGTTGTTGGTCAGGCACTGGCATTGGATAATTGGTAAGACCAATTTACAATGGCTGGACGCTAGGTTAAAAGCGCTGCCGTGGGTGTGTCAATTTGTCCCGTGCAAAACTTTGGTCGCGTGCCGATGAGCGGGCGTCTGATGTGCTCGGAAAATCGCGGCTTGATGGGTGTTTGCGTGGCCTGGATCGGCGAGAATAGGCACCCCCCTGAAATTTGCCGGGGGTTTGTGGAGAGCATGTGATGGTTTTTGATCAGGTACGCCAACGGCGCCTGTCCGACGACATTGTCGATCGGCTGGAAGGGATGATTCTGGAAGGCACGCTGACCTCGGGGCAGCGGCTGCCGGCCGAGCGCGTCCTAGCCGAGCAGTTTGGTGTGTCCCGCCCGTCACTGCGTGAGGCGATCCAGAAGCTGGTGGCCAAGGGGCTGCTGGTCAGCCGTCAGGGCGGGGGCAATTTTGTGGCGGAGTCGTTGGGGTCCACCTTCAGCGACCCGTTGCTGCAGTTGCTCGAGCACAGTGCTGAAGCGCAGCGTGACCTGCTCGAGTTCCGCCATACCCTGGAGGCGTCCTGCGCCTATTACGCTGCCCAGCGTGCCACCGAGCCGGACCGGGCACGGTTGAAGGCGGCCTTCGATACGCTGCAGGACTGCTATGCCAGGGTCGATGAGGTGACCCGTGCGGAGGAGGGCGCGGCTGATGCGCGCTTCCACCTGGCGATCGCCGAGGCCAGCCATAACGCGGTGTTGCTGCACACCATCCGGGGTTTGTTCGACCTGCTCAAACGCAACGTGGTGACCAACATCGGGGGCATGTACCAGCAGCGCACCGAAACCCGGGACATGCTGATCAGTCAGCACCGGGAACTGTACCTGGCGATTGTCGAGGGCAGGGCGGAAGATGCGCGAGAGGTGTCCAGCCGGCACATTTTGTATGTGCAGGAGGTGCTGCATGAGGCGCACGAAGAAGCGCAGCGGGTGGCACGGGCGGAGCGGCGCAGCGGGCGCTGAGACTTTTAAAGGCAGTACCGGCCTCTTCGCGGGCAAGCACGCTCCCACAGGATAGGCGCCGGGCTTGAATCTGGTGCCATTCCTGTGGGAGCGGGCTTGCCCGCGAAGAGGCCGGAACAGGTTGAAGAGTAGTTACTCTTCCTTGCCCTTGTTCCGCACAGCCCGCTGCAGCTCGCGGTTGGAATCGCGTTCGCGCATGGTGTCGCGCTTGTCGAATTCCTTCTTGCCCTTGCCCAGTGCGATTTCGCACTTGATCAGGTGCTTGCTCCAGTACAGCGCCAAAGCCACACAGGTGTAGCCTTTTTGCGCCACAGCCGCTTCCACGCGCTCGAGCTCGCGCTTGTTCAGCAGCAGCTTGCGGGTGCGTGTAGGGTCGGCGATGACGTGGGTGCTGGCCGTGGTCAGCGGGGTGATGTGGCTGCCGAACAGCCAGGCCTCACCGTCCTTGAGCAGCACGTAGCTGTCAGTCAGGTGCGCCTTGCCGGCTCGCAGGCTTTTTACTTCCCAGCCGGACAGGACCAGCCCGGCCTCGAACTTGTGTTCGATGAAGTAATCGTGTCGCGCTTTCTTATTTTGCGCGATGGTCCCGGTCGGATGTTTTTTTTGCTTAGCCATAGGGGCGGCATTATAGGCAAGTCCGCGCGTCGTCCGCTATGGGATTTCGGTGTGCTTGAGCCACTGGAATGAATACCGGACAATACAAACCCTGTCATACGCACAGAACCTGTTTTCGGCACGCTGCGAAGCGCCGCCACCCAGCCTTGGAAGTGACGCCTGGATGACTACCCATATTCAACGCTCCGCCCTGCTGCCATACCCCGCCCAGGCGCTTTACGATCTGGTCAACGATGTGGCCAGCTACCCTGAGTTTTTGCCGTGGTGCTCGGCCTCGACGGTGATTGAAACCAGCGATACACACATGCGTGCCAAGCTCGAAGTGGCCAAGGGGGGCATGAGCCAGCACTTCGTGACGCGTAACGTGCTGGTGCCGGGGCAGTCCATCGAGATGAACCTCGAAGAAGGGCCATTCACCCAGCTGCATGGTGTTTGGGTGTTCAAGCCGCTGGGTGAAAAAGCCTGCAAGATCAGCCTGGACCTGTCCTTCGATTACGCTGGGCCGATTGTGCGCGCCACGTTGGGCCCGCTATTCAATCAGGCGGCCAATACGTTGGTCGATGCGTTCTGCCAGCGTGCCAAGCAATTGAATGCCTGACGGATAAGGCGCAAACAAAAAGCCCGGACCAGGTCCGGGCTTTTTTGCATCTGCTGTTCCCGCTTAGCGGGTTTCCAGCGGTGCCGGGGTCGGGACCGGGGTGGTCTCGATGGTGTCGATCTCGCGCTGGATGGACTCTTCAGTCGAACCAGGCTTGGCCGGTTTTTCTTCAGGTTGCGCTGCCGGCTGTTCGGCCTGGCCTGGCTCGGTGGCCGGGCTGACGGTGGTGTCGCTGCTGCCACCGAGGATTTCCTGATCGCGGCTGACGCCTGGCATGAAGTCGCCAGACAGGCTGACCAGTTGATCGCTTTCGTTGAAAAATACACTCATGCGTTCTTGCTGGCGCTTACCGCCACCAGGCTGCAGGCTGTACAGGTAATCCCAACGATTGGTGTTGAAAGTGTCCTGAATCAGCGGGTTGCCCATGATAAACCTTACTTGCCGGCGGGTCATTCCCGGGCGTAATTGGTCTATCATGTCTTGCGTGACGACATTGCCCTGCTGGATGTCGATTTTGTAAACCCCGGGAAACGAGCAACCGGCGAGTGCGAGCAGTCCCACTAGGGTGAGGCTGGTTAGCAAGAGCTTGGTGTTTTGCATCGGTGGGCGACTTCCACTATCTTGGCTGGACAACGTAAACCCCGATCATACCCGTATTAAGAGAAGCTGCGAAGCAGCATCGGCGAGAAAGCTGACCATGGTTGAAAATAGCGAATTGCGCAAAGCCGGCCTCAAGGTGACCCTGCCTCGAGTCAAGATCCTTCAGATGCTCGACTCTACCGAGCAGCGTCACATGAGTGCAGAGGATGTCTACAAGGCGCTGATGGAGGCTGGCGAGGATGTAGGCCTGGCCACCGTCTATCGCGTGCTGACCCAGTTCGAGGCGGCGGGTCTGGTGGTTCGCCACAACTTCGACGGCGGTCATGCAGTGTTCGAGCTGGCCGATGGCGGTCACCACGACCACATGGTGAACGTGGATACCAGTGAAGTCATCGAATTCATGGACGCCGAAATCGAGAAGCGCCAGCGCGAAATCGTAGCCGAGCATGGCTTCGAGCTGGTGGACCACAATCTGGTCCTGTACGTGCGTAAGAAGAAGTAACGATTTTTCGTTATGGATAGCAAAGGCGACCTTCGGGTCGCCTTTGTGCTTTATAGCCGGGCTAGAAAGAGTGTGAGATTCCTGTGGGAGCGGCCTTGCGTCGCGAAAGGGCTGCCGGGCAGCCCCAGCGATAGGTGGGTTGAAGCTGAAATCCTGGGGCCGCTTTGCGACCCTTTCGCGACGCAAGGCCGCTCCCACAGGGATCGCGCCAGCTTTTAGAAATTGAGCAAGAAAGTTGCTCCCACATTGACAGCGTCTGCCGGGTAGGGCCTCAGGCCTTGCCGCTCACCACCATCTTGCGTGCATGGGCCAGGGATTCCTTGGTCAGGTCGATCCCGCCGAGCATCCGCGCCACTTCTTCCACGCGCTCACGCTTGCCCAGGCTAGCCACGGCGGTGTGGGTGGTGTCGCTGTTGCGCACCTTGTGCACGAACAAATGGTGATGCCCCTGCGCCGCCACCTGCGGCAGGTGGGTCACGGTCAGTACCTGGCCGCGCTCGCCCAGGCGCCGCAGCAGTTGGCCGACGATTTCTGCCGTTGGCCCGCCAATACCCACGTCGACTTCGTCGAACACCAGGGTAGGAATGCGCGAGGTCTGCGCGGTAATGACCTGGATCGCCAGGCTGATACGTGACAGTTCACCGCCCGACGCCACCTTCGCCAGGCCCTTGAGCGGCTGGCCAGGGTTGGCACTGACCAGCAGTTCGATCTGCTCCAGGCCATGGGGTGACAGTTCGGCGCCTTCGTTCGCTGTCAGTTCGATGCAGAAGCGCCCGCCAGGCATGCCCAGGCGCTGGATTTCCTGCTCCACCGCGCCCGCCAGCTGCTGCGCCGCTTGCTGGCGCAGGCCGCTAAGTTCGCGCGCCTTCTCTTTATAGTGCTGGGCGTAGGCGGCAAGCTCTTCGCCCAGCCGCTCGATCGACTCGTCACTGGCGTTAAGGCCTTCCAGCTCCTCCATCAGTTGCTGTTGCAGGTGGGGCAGCTCGGTGGGATGCACCCGGTGTTTGCGCGCCAGGGTGTAGATGGTGTCCAGGCGCTCTTCCAGGGCTTGCAGGCGCATCGGGTCGGCGTCGAAGTTGTCGAGGAAGCGGTTGAGTTCGCCCACGGCTTCCTCGACCTGAATCTGCGCGCTGGCGATCAGGTTGGCCGCTTCGTTCAGTGCCTTGGGCGAGTTGGTGGCGGCACCCAGGCGGTTGAGGCTGGAGGTGAGGGCGCTCAGCACATTGCCCGAATCGCTCTCGCTGCACTGGTCGATGACCTGGCGGCAGATGCCGAACAGGGCTTCGGCGCTGGTCAGGTTCTTGTGTTCCTGCTCCAACTGCTCCAGTTCGTGCTCGCCCAGGCCGAGGTTGTCCAGTTCTTCCAGCTGGTAGCTGAGCAGCTGGTGGCGGGCGCGCTGCTCGTCGCCCGAGTTGGACAGGCGCTCCAGCTCCAGGCGGGTCTGGTTCCAGCGCTTGGCTGCAAGCTGTACCTGGCGGGCCAGGTCGACGGCGCCGGCATACTCGTCAAGCAAGCGGCGGTGGGTGTCGGTCTTGAGCAGGGACTGGTGCTCGTGCTGGCTGTGGATATCGATCAGCAGTTCGCCCAGCGCCTTGAGGTCGCCGAGCGGGCAGGGCGTGCCGTTGATGTAGCCGCGGCTGCGGCCTTCGGCGGTAATCACCCGGCGCAGGATGCACAGGCCTTCGTTGTCCAGGTCGCGCTCGGCCAGCCAGGTGTGGGCTTCGGGAATGTCCACCAGGTCGAAGGTGGCCAGGATGTCCGCCTTGTCGGTGCCGGGGCGCACCACGCCGCTGTCGGCACGGTCGCCCAGGGCAAGGCCGAGGGCGTCGAGCATGATCGATTTGCCGGCACCGGTCTCGCCGGTGATGACGGACATGCCACGGGCGATTTCGAGGTCGAGGTGCTCGACGATGGCGTAGTTGTGAATGGACAGGTGCACCAGCATGGGGGCGGCTCCCGG
The DNA here is from genome assembly GCF_034044115.1 of Pseudomonas sp. BO3-4. Lineage (NCBI taxonomy): Bacteria > Pseudomonadati > Pseudomonadota > Gammaproteobacteria > Pseudomonadales > Pseudomonadaceae > Pseudomonas > Pseudomonas sp. BO3-4. The sequence continues at coordinate 5,456,773 of NZ_CP139018.1, read as the reverse complement.
AAATCAGGTCTGGTTATTTATACAGTACTTTTTTCAGGCCTGCCAATGCCCCTTCGTAGATTCTGTTGCAGCCTCGAAAACCACCTTGCCCCTTGAACCTGGTTTTTCCGGCCCCATATAGCCGACATCCAAGGCGAGCCTGGCTCGCAGTCCACAAAATTGCGCAGGAGAGACCCCATGGCTGATGAGCAGCTGAACGAGAAAGACCTTAACGTGGAAGAAACCGGTGCAGGCAATGCAGCTGATACCCGTGTTCTGGAGCTCGAGGAACAGCTGGCCGCAGCCAAGGACCAGGCGCTGCGCGCCGTTGCCGACCTGCAGAACGTACGCCGTCGTGCCGAGCAGGATGTGGAAAAAGCCCACAAGTTCGCCCTGGAGAAGTTCTCCAGCGACTTGCTGCCGGTGATCGACAGCCTGGAACTGGCCCTGGCTCACTCCAGTGCCGAGGATGAGCACGTCAAGCAGATCCGCGAAGGTGTCGAACTGACCCTGAAGATGTTCCAGGACACCCTCAAGCGCTACAACCTCGAAGCTGTCGACCCGCACGGCCAGCCGTTCAACCCTGAGCATCACCAGGCCATGGCCATGCAGGAAAACGCCGAGGTTGAGCCAAACAGCGTGCTGAACGTGTTCCAGAAGGGTTATCTGCTGAATGGCCGCCTGCTGCGCCCTGCCATGGTGGTGGTCAGCAAGGCGCCGAGCGCGGCGCAACCCTCGATCAATGAAAAGGCTTGAAATCCTCCGGGGCATCCCCATCTAGGTGTCAAGCCTTCAAGTATTACCGCAGTTGGCCAAAGTAGTCGCTGCTACCAAATTCAAGTTTCGGGAGAGTTAACATGGGTAAAATCATCGGTATCGACCTGGGGACCACCAACTCGTGCGTCTCCATTCTGGAAAACGGTAACGTCAAAGTCATCGAAAACGCCGAAGGTGCGCGTACTACCCCTTCGATCGTGGCCTACGCCAACGATGGCGAAATCCTGGTTGGCCAGTCGGCCAAGCGCCAGGCGGTCACCAACCCGCACAACACCCTGTTCGCAGTGAAGCGCCTGATTGGCCGCCGCTTCGAAGAAGATGTCGTGCAGAAAGACATCAAGCTGGTGCCGTACAAGATCGTCAAGGCGAACAACGGTGACGCCTGGGTCGAGGCTGCTGGCAAGGAAATGGCTCCGCCGCAGATCAGCGCCGAAGTCCTGAAGAAAATGAAGAAGACCGCCGAAGACTACCTCGGCGAGCCAGTCACCGAAGCGGTCATCACCGTTCCGGCCTACTTCAACGACAGCCAGCGCCAGGCGACCAAAGACGCCGGCCGCATCGCTGGCCTGGACGTAAAACGCATCATCAACGAGCCGACTGCCGCTGCACTGGCGTACGGCATGGACAAGGCCAAGGGCGACCACACCGTCATCGTTTATGACCTGGGTGGTGGTACCTTCGACGTTTCGGTCATCGAAATCGCCGAAGTCGACGGTGAGCACCAGTTCGAAGTACTGGCTACCAACGGCGACACCTTCCTGGGTGGCGAAGACTTCGACATGCGCCTGATCGACTACCTTGTCGACGAGTTCAAGAAAGAGTCGGGCATGGACCTGAAGAACGATCCTCTGGCCCTGCAGCGCCTGAAAGAAGCCGCAGAAAAAGCCAAGATCGAGCTGTCGTCCGCTCAGTCGACCGACGTCAACCTGCCGTACATCACTGCAGATGCCACCGGTCCTAAGCACCTGAACGTGAAGATCTCCCGCGCCAAGCTGGAGTCGCTGGTCGAAGACCTGGTCAAGCGTACCATCGAGCCTTGCCGCATCGCCCTGAAAGACGCCGGCATCGACGCCAGCAAGATCGACGACGTGATCCTGGTCGGCGGTCAGACCCGCATGCCGCTGGTGCAGAAAGAAGTGGCCGACTTCTTCGGTAAAGAAGCGCGCAAGGACGTCAACCCGGACGAAGCCGTCGCCATGGGTGCTGCCATCCAGGGTGCGGTACTGGCCGGTGACGTAAAAGACGTACTGCTGCTGGACGTCAGCCCGCTGACCCTGGGTATCGAAACCATGGGCGGCGTGATGACCGCGCTGATCGAGAAGAACACCACCATCCCGACCAAGAAGTCGCAGGTGTTCTCGACTGCCGACGACAACCAGGGCGCCGTGACCATTCACGTGCTGCAAGGTGAGCGTAAGCAGGCTGCGCAGAACAAGTCGCTGGGCAAGTTCGACCTGGCTGACATTCCGCCAGCGCCGCGTGGCGTTCCGCAAATCGAAGTGACCTTCGACATCGACGCCAACGGCATCCTGCACGTAGGTGCGAAAGACAAGGCCACCGGCAAGACTCAGTCGATCGTGATCAAGGCCAACTCCGGCCTGTCGGACGAAGAGATCGAGCGCATGGTGCGTGACGCCGAGGCCAACGCCGAGGAAGACCGCAAGTTCGAAGAGCTGGCTGCTGCCCGTAACCAGGGTGACGCGCTGGTGCACTCGACCCGCAAGATGGTCGCTGACGCAGGTGACAAGGTTACCGCTGAAGAGAAAACCGCCATCGAGGCCGCCGTTGTTGCCCTGGAAGCCGCTGTCAAAGGCGACGACAAGGCTGCCATCGACGCCAAGGTTGAAGAGCTGTCCAAGGTCTCTGCCCCGGTTGCCCAGAAGATGTACGCCGAGCAGTCGGCTGAACAGCCTCAGGGTGGCGCGCAGCAGGCCGAGCCGGAAGCCAAGCACGATGACGTGGTTGACGCCGAGTTCGAAGAAGTGAAAGACAACAACAAGCAGTAATCCCTGCATGTTGTCGGCCGGTTCACCGTCGTTTGCCGGTGAGCTGGTAGGATGTCGCCGCGCGGGGGCTTGCTCCCGCGTTGGCGTATCTGGAATTCGAGAATTTTTACAGCATCTGTCAGCGGCTCTTGAGGGCCGTAAGCGGGTGCTGATGGCGTGGCGCAGATGCCACACGCCCAACAAGGTGCAAATGACCTATGTCCAAGCGTGATTATTATGAGGTCCTGGGTGTCGAGCGCGGCGCCACTGAAGCGGACCTCAAGAAGGCTTACCGCCGTTTGGCGATGAAGTACCACCCGGACCGCAACCCGGGCGATAAAGAATCGGAAGACAAGTTCAAGGAGGCCAACGAGGCCTACGAAGTACTGTCAGACGCGAGCAAGCGTGCGGCCTTCGACCAGTATGGCCATGCGGGTGTCGACCCAAGCATGGGTGGCGGTGGTGCCGGCTTTGGTGGTGCCAATTTCTCCGACATCTTCGGCGATGTGTTCAGCGACTTCTTCGGCGGCGGTCGCGGTGGTGGTCGAGGCGGTGCACAGCGCGGCAGCGACCTGCGCTACACCTTGGAGCTGAACCTGGAAGAAGCGGTGCGTGGCACCACGGTCAGTATCCGCGTGCCTACCCTGGTCAACTGCCAGCCTTGCGACGGTTCCGGTGCCAAGAAGGGCTCGACCCCGTCGACCTGCCCGACCTGCGGTGGTATCGGCCAGGTGCGCATGCAGCAAGGCTTCTTCTCGGTGCAGCAAACCTGCCCGCGCTGCCATGGCCAAGGCAAGATCATTACCGACCCGTGCACTTCGTGCCATGGTGAAGGGCGTGTCGAGGAATACAAGACGCTGTCGGTCAAGGTGCCGGCAGGTGTCGATACCGGCGACCGCATCCGTCTGTCGGGTGAGGGCGAGGCCGGTACTCATGGTGGCCCGACTGGCGACCTGTACGTGGTGATCAGCGTGCGTGAGCACGAAATCTTCCAGCGCGATGGCAAGCACTTGTACTGTGAAGTGCCGATCAGCTACACCGATGCTGCCCTGGGCGGCGAGCTGGAAGTGCCGACCCTGGATGGTCGCGTGAAGCTGAAGATTCCGGAAGGCACCCAGACCGGTAAGCAGTTCCGTCTGCGTGGCAAGGGTGTTGCCCCGGTGCGTGGGGGTGGTGCGGGTGACCTGCTGTGCCGTGTGGCCGTAGAAACCCCAGTCAATCTCAGTCGCCGTCAGCGCGAGCTGCTCGAAGAGCTGCGTGATTCGCTGGAAGGGGACAGTTCCCACTCGCCCAAGGCCAGCGGCTGGTTCGATGGTGTGAAGCGCTTCTTCGGCGATCTCTGACAAGGAACAGGTTATGCGACGTATTGCAGTGATGGGCGCGGCGGGGCGGATGGGCAAAACCCTTATCGAAGCCGTGCAACAAACCTCGGGCGCGGGGCTGACCGCGGCGATCGATCGCCCTGACAGCTCGTTGGTCGGGGCTGATGCCGGAGAGCTGGCGGCACTTGGCCGAATTGGCGTGCTGTTGTCCGACGACCTGGCCAAGGTTGCCGACGAGTTCGATGTGCTGATCGATTTCACTCACCCCTCGGTGACTCTGAAAAACCTCGCGTTCTGCCGCAAGCACGGCAAGGCGATGATCATCGGCACGACCGGTTTTACAGTCGAAGAGAAGCAGTTGTTGGCTGAGGCTGGCAAGGACATTCCAATCGTGTTCGCCGCCAACTTCAGCGTGGGGGTCAACCTTAGCCTCAAGCTGCTGGATATGGCTGCGCGGGTGCTGGGTGATGATGTCGATATCGAAATCATCGAGGCGCACCATCGGCACAAGGTCGATGCGCCGTCGGGTACTGCACTGCGCATGGGTGAAGTGGTTGCCAATGCGCTGGGCCGTGATCTGCAGGAAGTGGCCGTGTATGGCCGTGAAGGGCAAACCGGCGCGCGTGATCGCAAAACCATCGGTTTCGCTACCGTGCGTGCCGGCGATGTGGTCGGTGATCACACCGTGCTGTTCGCCGCTGAAGGCGAGCGCCTGGAAATCACCCACAAGGCCTCCAGCCGCATGACCTTCGCCAAGGGTGCCGTGCGTGCGGCACTGTGGCTGGATGGGCGCGAGCCTGGGCTGTACGACATGCAGGATGTGCTTGAGCTGCGCTAAGCCGTGAGTGGGGTGTTGACTGCTTCGCGGGCTTGCCCGCTCCCACAGGTACAGCGTTGCTCTTGGGTTGGTGCGATCCCTGTGGGAGCGGGCGAGCCCGCGAAGAGGCTGGCGTGGATGTCAGCCTGTCGCATCGATGTGTTTTAGAGACACATATCCGGTAGACCGAAAACACACTTTTCTGTAAGCTACAGCTTTAGTGTGTCCACTAAAAGCGCGCAGCGAATTGAATTCAGCACATGAAAGCGGGGTGACGTGTCCATACGTCACTCCGCTTTTTTGCAACCTGCGATCGCCCTTTCATGCTTGATTTACGGGAGGTCTTCTTGACAAAGCCAGCCATACTCGCCCTTGCCGACGGCAGTATTTTCCGCGGTGAAGCCATCGGTGCCGACGGTCAGACCGTTGGTGAGGTGGTATTCAACACCGCTATGACCGGCTACCAGGAAATCCTTACAGACCCTTCCTACGCGCAGCAAATCGTTACCCTGACCTACCCGCACATCGGCAACACCGGTACTACCCCGGAAGACGCCGAGTCGAACCGCGTCTGGTCCGCAGGCCTGGTCATCCGTGACCTGCCGCTGCTGGCCAGCAACTGGCGTAATACCCAGTCGCTGCCTGAGTACCTCAAGGCTAACAACGTCGTTGCCATTGCCGGCATCGACACCCGTCGCCTGACCCGTATCCTGCGTGAAAAGGGCGCCCAGAACGGCTGCATTCTGGCGGGTGACAACATCAGCGAAGAAGCTGCCATCGCCGCTGCCCGCGGCTTCCCGGGCCTGAAGGGCATGGACCTGGCCAAGGTCGTCTCCACCAAGGAACGTTACGAGTGGCGCTCCAGCGTGTGGGAGCTGAAAACCGACAGCCACCCGACCATAGACGCTGCCGACCTGCCGTACCACGTGGTTGCCTTCGACTATGGCGTCAAGCTGAACATCCTGCGCATGCTGGTGGCCCGCGGCTGCCGCGTGACCGTGGTGCCAGCCCAGACCCCGGCCAGCGAAGTGCTGGCACTCAACCCGGACGGCGTGTTCCTGTCCAACGGCCCGGGTGACCCTGAGCCGTGCGACTACGCGATCCAGGCGATCAAGGAAATCCTCGAAACCGAGATCCCGGTATTCGGCATCTGCCTCGGCCACCAGCTGCTGGCCCTGGCTTCCGGCGCCAAGACCGTGAAAATGGGCCACGGCCACCACGGTGCCAACCACCCGGTCCAGGACCTGGATACCGGTGTGGTCATGATCACCAGCCAGAACCACGGCTTCGCCGTTGACGAGGCGACCCTGCCGGGTAACGTTCGCGCCATTCACAAGTCGCTGTTCGACGGCACCCTGCAGGGTATCGAGCGTACCGACAAGAGCGCCTTCAGCTTCCAGGGCCACCCTGAAGCGAGCCCTGGCCCGACCGACGTCGCGCCTCTGTTCGATCGTTTCACCGATGCCATGGCCAAGCGCCGCTGAGCATCCTGCTTCAAGGCCCCGGGCCGGCATACGCCGCGCCCGGCAGCGCCTGACCCAGATTGTTCAAAGCGGCTTGCCGACTGACCCCGGATTTGAGTGACCACCATGCCAAAACGTACAGACATCAAAAGCATCCTGATTCTCGGCGCTGGCCCGATCGTGATCGGCCAGGCCTGCGAATTCGACTACTCCGGCGCGCAGGCCTGTAAAGCCCTGCGCGAGGAAGGTTTCCGCGTCATCCTGGTGAACTCCAACCCAGCCACCATCATGACCGACCCGGCCATGGCCGACGCCACCTACATCGAGCCGATCAAGTGGCAATCGGTGGCCAAGATCATCGAGAAAGAGCGCCCGGACGCCGTCCTGCCGACCATGGGTGGCCAGACCGCCCTGAACTGCGCCCTGGACCTGGAGCGCCACGGCGTTCTGGAAAAGTTCGGCGTAGAGATGATCGGTGCCAACGCTGACACCATCGACAAGGCCGAAGACCGCTCGCGCTTCGACAAGGCCATGAAGGACATCGGCCTGGAGTGCCCGCGCTCCGGTATCGCCCACAGCATGGAAGAGGCCAATGCGGTCCTCGAGAAGCTCGGCTTCCCATGCATCATTCGCCCGTCGTTCACCATGGGCGGCACCGGCGGCGGTATCGCTTACAACCGTGAAGAGTTCGAAGAAATCTGCACCCGTGGTCTGGACCTGTCGCCGACCAAAGAGCTGCTGATCGACGAATCGCTGATCGGCTGGAAGGAATACGAGATGGAGGTGGTCCGCGACAAGAAGGACAACTGCATCATCGTCTGCTCGATCGAGAACTTCGACCCGATGGGTGTGCACACCGGTGACTCGATCACTGTTGCCCCGGCACAGACCCTGACCGACAAGGAATACCAGATCATGCGCAACGCCTCGCTGGCGGTGCTGCGTGAAATCGGTGTGGAAACCGGCGGTTCCAACGTCCAGTTCGGCATTTGCCCGAACACCGGCCGCATGGTCGTCATCGAGATGAACCCGCGCGTATCGCGTTCGTCCGCCCTGGCCTCCAAGGCCACCGGCTTCCCGATCGCCAAGATCGCCGCCAAGCTGGCCATTGGTTACACCCTCGACGAGCTGCAGAACGACATCACTGGCGGTCGCACCCCTGCGTCCTTCGAGCCGTCGATCGACTACGTCGTTACCAAGCTGCCACGCTTCGCCTTCGAGAAATTCCCGAAAGCCGACGCCCGCCTGACCACCCAGATGAAATCCGTGGGTGAAGTCATGGCCATCGGCCGTACTTTCCAGGAATCCCTGCAGAAAGCCCTGCGCGGCCTGGAAGTCGGCGCCTGCGGCCTCGACCCGAAAGTCGACCTGGCCAGCCCAGAAGCCGCCAGCATCCTCAAGCGCGAACTGACCGTGCCGGGTGCCGAGCGTATCTGGTACGTGGCTGACGCCATGCGTTCGGGCATGACCTGCGAAGAAATCTTCAATCTGACCGGCATCGACATGTGGTTCCTGGTGCAGATGGAAGACCTGATCAAGGAAGAAGAGAAGGTCAAGACCCTGGCCCTGTCGGCAATCGACAAGGACTACATGCTGCGCCTCAAGCGCAAGGGCTTCTCGGACCAGCGTCTGGCAGTACTGCTGGGCATCACCGACAAGAACCTGCGTCGCCACCGCCACAAGCTGGAAGTGTTCCCGGTGTACAAGCGCGTCGACACCTGCGCCGCCGAGTTCGCCACCGACACCGCCTACCTGTACTCCACCTACGAGGAAGAGTGCGAGGCCAACCCGTCGACCCGCGACAAGATCATGATCCTGGGTGGCGGCCCGAACCGTATCGGCCAAGGTATCGAGTTCGACTACTGCTGCGTACACGCCGCCCTGGCGCTGCGTGACGACGGTTACGAGACCATCATGGTCAACTGCAACCCGGAAACCGTCTCCACCGACTACGACACTTCCGACCGCCTGTACTTCGAGCCGCTGACCCTGGAAGACGTGCTGGAAGTCTGCCGCGTCGAGAAGCCGAAAGGCGTGATCGTTCACTACGGCGGCCAGACCCCGCTGAAGCTGGCCCGCGCTCTGGAAGAAGCTGGCGTGCCGATCATCGGTACCAGCCCTGACGCCATCGACCGCGCCGAAGACCGTGAGCGCTTCCAGCAGATGGTTCAGCGCCTGAACCTGCTGCAGCCGCCAAACGCCACCGTGCGCAGCGAAGAAGAGGCTATCCGTGCTGCGGGCAGCATCGGCTACCCGCTGGTCGTGCGTCCGTCCTACGTACTGGGCGGCCGTGCAATGGAGATCGTCTACGAGCTGGACGAGCTCAAGCGCTACCTGCGTGAAGCGGTGCAAGTGTCGAATGACAGCCCGGTACTGCTCGACCACTTCCTCAACTGCGCCATCGAGATGGACGTGGATGCGGTGTGCGACGGCACCGACGTGGTCATCGGCGCGATCATGCAGCACATCGAGCAGGCCGGCGTACACTCCGGCGACTCGGCGTGCTCGCTGCCACCTTACTCGCTGAGCAAGGAAGTGCAGGACGAAGTCCGCGTTCAGGTCAAGAAAATGGCGCTGGAGCTGGGCGTGGTCGGCCTGATGAACGTGCAGTTGGCCCTGCAGGGCGACAAGATCTACGTGATCGAAGTCAACCCGCGTGCCTCGCGTACCGTACCGTTCGTGTCCAAGTGCATCGGCACGTCCCTGGCGATGATCGCGGCCCGTGTCATGGCGGGTAAAACCCTGAAAGAGCTGGGCTTCACCCAGGAAATCATCCCGAACTTCTACAGCGTGAAGGAAGCCGTCTTCCCGTTCGCCAAGTTCCCAGGGGTTGACCCGATCCTCGGCCCTGAGATGAAATCGACCGGTGAAGTCATGGGTGTCGGTGACAGCTTCGGTGAAGCCTTCGCCAAAGCCCAGATGGGTGCCAGTGAAGTGCTGCCGACGGGCGGTACCGCGTTCATCAGCGTACGCGACGACGACAAGCCACAAGTGGCCGGCGTTGCCCGCGACCTGATCGCCCTGGGCTTCGAAGTGGTTGCCACTGCCGGCACCGCCAAGGTTATCGAGGCGGCTGGCCTGAAAGTGCGCCGTGTGAACAAAGTGACCGAAGGTCGCCCGCACGTGGTCGACATGATCAAGAACGACGAAGTGTCGCTGATCATCAATACCACCGAAGGTCGCCAGTCGATCGCCGACTCCTACTCGATTCGTCGCAATGCGCTGCAGCACAAGATTTACTGCACCACTACCATTGCGGCTGGTGAAGCCATCTGCGAAGCGCTGAAATTCGGTCCGGAAAAGACCGTTCGTCGCTTGCAGGATCTGCATGCAGGACTGAAAGCATGAGCATTACCAAATACCCGATGACCGTCCAGGGCGCTCGCGCCCTGGAAGAAGAGCACCTGTTCCTGAGCAAGACCGAGCGCCCGCGCCTGAGTCAGGCCATTGGTGAAGCGCGTGAGCTGGGTGACCTCAAGGAAAACGCCGAATACCATGCTGCCCGTGAGGAGCAGGGTATGGTCGAAGCGCGTATCCGTGATATCGAAGGCCGTCTGCAGAATTCGGTGGTCATCGATGTGACCACCATCCCTCACACCGGCAAGGTGATTTTCGGTACCACCGTGGTACTGGCCAACACCGAAACCGATGAAGAGGTGACCTACCAGATCGTTGGCGAGGATGAAGCTGACGTGAAGCAGGGCAAGCTGTCGAGCGGCGCACCCATTGCCCGTGCCATCATCGGCAAGGAAGAAGGTGATACTGTCGTCGTCAAGACGCCTAGTGGCACGGTCGAGTACGAGATTGTCGAAGTCAAGCACATCTGACCGACGCCTGCGGGCGCCGTCCCTCGAGGGGATCCTCTGGCAACTGGCCCAGGTTTTCTGGGTCGGTGGCCTGTGGGTGTTCCATGTAGGGCTGGTGCCTGCGCTCAAGGTCAGTGGCCTGGCCCCGCTGCTGGTACAGGATATCGCCGGGCAGATCGACCGCTGGTTGATCGGCGTGGCGTTGCTTGGCTTGTTGACTCAGCTGGCAGTGCTGGCGAGGGTGGACGGCCTGGCGGCCTGGTGGCGGCAGTTCCGCGGCCAGATGCTGTTGCTCGGCTTTGGTGCCTGCGTGGGGTATTACACCTTGCGCTACGGTATTTCCGTGGGCGAGCGCTGGCAGATGTTCTGCTTCCTGGTGCTGGGCTTTTCCGGCATCGTGCTGGTGGCCCAGCCGGTACCGGTCAGGGCGCGTTCACCGCGCCACTGATCGGAGCCACCGTTACTTGTAACGGTGGATGTTGGACAGCTGTTTGTTCGGCTGTGGGTTCTTGCGGTAGATCAGGGCTTTCTTGCCGATGGTCTGCACCAGCTCGGCACGGCCGGCCTTGCACAGCTCGGCGATGGTCTCGGCGCGTTCCTCGCGGTCTTCCGAGCGAATTTCGACCTTGATCAGCTCATGGTCGACCAGAGCGCGCTCCAGTTCGGCGATCACGCCTTCATTCAAACCGTTGCCAGCAACGATCAGGACCGGCTTCAGGTCATGACCAATGGACTTGTATTGCTTCTTCTGCTCGTTATTGAGCGGCATAATCTGACCCTTTCCGTCTGATTCTGTAAAATTGACCGGCATTTTACCCGAGGGCCACCGGCTCCGCCCAGTCAATCACGACGCATATCATCGAGGTGCCCCGTGGTACAACGTTCCAAAAGCAGCGCAAACTGGCTGCGAGAGCATTTCAACGACCCTTTTGTGAAGCAGGCGCAGAAGGATGGGTATCGCTCGCGTGCGAGCTACAAACTGCTGGAGATCCAGGAGAAGGACCGCCTTATCCGCCCAGGCATGAGCGTGATCGACCTCGGCGCGGCCCCTGGTGGCTGGTCCCAGGTGACCAGTCGTCTGATTGGTGGCCAGGGTCGCCTGATCGCTTCCGACATTCTGGAAATGGACTCGATCGCCGACGTGACCTTCATTCAAGGTGACTTCACCCACGACGAAGTGCTGCAGCGCATTCTCGAAGCGGTGGGCGATTCGCATGTAGACCTTGTGATTTCCGACATGGCCCCCAATATGAGTGGTACGCCCGCGGTGGACATTCCGCGTGCCATGTTCCTCTGCGAGCTGGCCCTCGATCTGGCGACCCGCGTGCTCAAGCCCGGGGGCGACTTCCTGATCAAGATTTTCCAGGGCGAAGGTTTTGACGTGTACCTGAAGGATGTGCGCAGCAAGTTCGACAAGGTGCAAATGCGCAAGCCATCGTCGTCACGGGACCGTTCCCGCGAGCAGTACCTGTTGGGCAGGGGCTTCAAAGGGTAATGAAAGGTGTGAAGCGGGGTGGTCGATAGTTAATTCCAATCGGCCACTGCGTCAGGATCGTCCGAACTTCGTGTAGTCTAGCTTTCACAAAGGGTTACAGACGGTGCCTGCGGCTGCGTAGGTAATGTAGTAAGTTAGGGCGATGAATATCATGCGAGGCACGGCTGCGTCGTGCGCCGGCCTCAGAGGGTAGCTAATTGAACGACATGGCAAAGAATCTGATCCTGTGGTTGATCATCGCAGCTGTCCTGGTGACAGTGATGAACAACTTCTCCAGCCCTAACGAGCCGCAGACCCTCAACTACTCCGACTTCATCCAGCAGGTCAAGGATGGCAAGGTCGAGCGTGTGACCGTCGATGGCTACATCATTACTGGCAAGCGCACCGATGGCGACAACTTCAAGACTGTGCGCCCGGCCATCACCGACAATGGCCTGATCGGCGATCTGGTCGACAACCACGTGGTCGTCGAAGGCAAGCAGCCTGAGCAACAGAGCATCTGGACGCAGTTGCTGGTGGCGAGCTTCCCGATCCTGGTGATCATTGCCGTGTTCATGTTCTTCATGCGCCAGATGCAAGGGGGCGCGGGCGGCAAGGGCGGGCCGATGAGCTTCGGCAAGAGCAAGGCACGCCTGCTGTCCGAAGACCAGGTCAAGACCACGCTGGCTGACGTTGCGGGCTGCGACGAGGCCAAGGAAGAGGTTGGCGAGCTGGTCGAGTTCCTGCGCGATCCGGGCAAGTTCCAGCGCCTGGGCGGCCGTATCCCGCGCGGTGTGCTGATGGTTGGCCCACCCGGTACCGGTAAGACCCTGCTGGCCAAGGCCATTGCGGGCGAGGCGAAAGTACCGTTCTTCACCATTTCCGGTTCGGACTTCGTGGAAATGTTCGTGGGTGTCGGTGCCAGCCGTGTGCGCGACATGTTCGAGCAGGCCAAGAAGCACGCCCCGTGCATCATCTTCATCGACGAAATCGACGCCGTTGGTCGCCATCGTGGCGCTGGCATGGGCGGCGGTCACGACGAGCGTGAACAAACCCTCAACCAGTTGCTGGTGGAGATGGACGGCTTCGAGATGAACGATGGCATCATCGTCATCGCTGCCACCAACCGTCCGGATGTGCTCGACCCTGCGCTGCTGCGCCCCGGCCGCTTCGACCGCCAGGTGGTGGTTGGCCTGCCGGACATTCGTGGTCGCGAGCAGATCCTCAAGGTGCACATGCGCAAGGTGCCGATTGGCGAGAACGTCAACCCGGCGGTCATCGCGCGGGGTACCCCAGGCTTCTCCGGCGCCGACCTGGCCAACCTGGTCAACGAGGCTTCGCTGTTTGCCGCGCGTTCCAACAAGCGCCTGGTCGAAATGAAAGAGTTCGAGCTGGCCAAGGACAAGATCATGATGGGCGCTGAGCGCAAGACCATGGTCATGTCCGAAAAGGAAAAGAGAAACACGGCCTATCACGAGGCTGGCCACGCCATTGTCGGTCGCCTGGTGCCTGAGCACGACCCTGTCTACAAGGTTTCGATCATCCCGCGTGGTCGTGCCTTGGGTGTGACCATGTTCCTGCCGGAAGAAGACCGCTACAGCCTCTCCAAGCGTGCGCTGATCAGCCAGATCTGCTCGCTGTATGGCGGCCGTATCGCCGAGGAGATGACCTTGGGCTTCGATGGCGTGACCACTGGCGCGTCCAACGACATCATGCGCGCCAGCCAGATCGCTCGTAACATGGTGACCAAATGGGGCCTGTCCGAGAAGCTTGGCCCGCTGATGTATGCAGAGGAAGAGGGCGAGGTGTTCCTCGGCCGTAGTGCCGGTAGCCAGCATGCCAGCGTGTCCGGTGAGACGGCCAAATTGATCGACTCCGAGGTGCGCAGCATCATCGATCAGTGCTACGCCACTGCCAAACAGTTGCTGATCGACAACCGCGACAAGCTCGAGGCGATGACCGAAGCGCTGATGAAGTACGAGACCATCGATGCCGATCAGATTGACGACATCATGGCTGGGCGCACACCACGTGAGCCGCGTGATTGGGACGATGACAAGCACTCGGGCACGCCTGCGGCCCAGGATGAGCGTCCGGAATCGCCAATCGGCGGCCCAGCGGCTGAACACTAAGGGCATCTATGAGCTCAGTGCAGTACCCCACCCGGTTGCCTTGCGGCAGCCGGGTTCTTGATTTGTCACATACCCATGTCATGGGTATTCTCAATATCACCCCCGATTCCTTCTCCGATGGCGGTCGCTTCAGTCAGCGCGACGAGGCCCTGCGCCATGCCGAAGCGATGGTGGCCGCTGGCGCAACGCTGATCGACATCGGTGGCGAATCCACGCGCCCGGGTGCGCGTGCAGTGTCGGTGACCGAGGAGCTGGAGCGTGTGGCGCCAATGGTCGAGGCCATCAACAGTCGCCTCGACGTGGTCATTTCGGTCGATACCTCCACGCCTGCTGTCATGCGTGAAGCCGCACGCCTGGGTGCCGGGCTGATCAACGACGTGCGGGCTCTGGAGCGCGACGGCGCCCTGGACGCTGCGGCGGATACCGGTCTGCCGGTGTGCCTCATGCACATGCGTGGCGAGCCAGGCAACATGCAGGACGATCCGCATTACCAGGACGTGACCGCCGAGGTCACCCGTTATCTTGAACAGCGGATGGCCGCCTGCGCCGCAGCGGGCATCGACGCTGACAGAATCATCCTTGACCCGGGCTTCGGTTTCGCCAAGACACTGGCGCACAATCTGAGCCTGTTCAAGCACATGGAAGCGCTCTATCGCCTTGGGCGCCCACTGCTGGTGGGCGTTTCACGAAAGAGCATGATCGGCCTGACGCTGGAACGTCCGGTCGGCGAGCGCTTGTACGGCAGCCTTGCGCTGGCGGCGTTGGCCATGACCAAAGGGGCGAGCATCCTTCGGGTACATGACGTGGCCGAAACCGTTGATGTGGTACGCATGATCGCTGCGGTGCAAAACGCCGAATAAGAACATTGGAGTCCCTATGAGCAGAAAATACTTTGGTACCGACGGCATTCGTGGCCGCGTCGGCGAATACCCGATCACGCCTGACTTCATGCTGAAGCTTGGCTGGGCGGCCGGCATGGCCTTCCGCAAGCAAGGCCATTGCCGCGTGCTGGTGGGCAAGGACACGCGTATCTCCGGCTACATGTTCGAGTCCGCACTCGAAGCCGGCCTGTCCGCGGCAGGTGCCGATGTGATGCTGCTCGGGCCGATGCCGACACCGGCCATCGCTTACCTCACGCGTACCTTCCACGCCGAAGCCGGCATCGTCATCAGTGCCTCGCACAATCCGCACGATGACAACGGCATCAAGTTCTTCTCGGGCCAGGGCACCAAGCTGCCGGACGAGGTCGAGCTGATGATCGAAGAGCTGCTCGATCAACCGATGACCGTTGTCGAGTCGGGCAAGCTGGGCAAGGTTTCGCGTATCAACGATGCCGCCGGCCGCTACATCGAATTCTGCAAGAGCAGCGTGCCGAGCAGCACCAGCTTCGAAGGCCTCAAGCTGGTGGTCGACTGCGCCCATGGTGCGACCTACAAGGTTGCGCCCAGCGTATTCCGTGAGCTGGGTGCCGACGTGACCGTGCTGCATGCGCAACCGGACGGCCTGAACATCAACGAAGGTTGCGGCTCGACACACATCGAATCGCTGCAGGCCGCTGTACTGGTCGGGCATGCCGATCTCGGCATTGCCTTTGACGGTGATGGCGATCGCGTGCTGATGGTCGACCACACGGGCGCCATCGTCGACGGTGACGAGCTGCTGTTCATCATTGCTCGCGACCTGCAGGAGCATGGCAAGCTGCAAGGCGGGGTGGTCGGCACGCTGATGAGTAACCTGGGCCTGGAGCTGGCGCTCAAGGACCTGGACATCCCGTTTGTGCGAGCCAAGGTCGGCGACCGTTACGTCATGGCCGAGCTGTTGGAGCGTGAATGGCTGGTCGGCGGTGAAAACTCCGGTCACGTCGTGTGCTGTAACCACACCACAACCGGCGATGCGATCATTGCCGCGCTGCAGGTGCTGATGGCGCTCAAGCGCCGGGGTGAAACCCTGGCCCAGGCCCGTCAGGCCCTGCGCAAGTGCCCGCAGGTGCTGATCAATGTACGCTTTGGCGCCAGCAAGGTTGACCCGCTGGAGCACCCCGCCGTCAAGGAAGCCAGTGCAAAGGTTACCGATGCGCTGGCGGGGCGTGGTCGCGTGCTGTTGCGCAAGTCCGGTACCGAGCCGCTGGTGCGGGTCATGGTTGAGGGCGAAGACGAAAGCCAGGTGCGGGCCCATGCTGAAGCACTGGCCAAACTGGTCAGCGAAGTTTGTGTCTGAAGGCGCTTGCCAGCGCAGATCTGGTTGGGTAAGATCTGCGCCCACTTTGACCGACGAGGTAAAGCATGCGTCGCCCTATGGTAGCTGGTAACTGGAAAATGCACGGTACCCGCGCTAGCGTCGCTGAGCTGACCAAAGGCTTGAGCAATCTCGCCTTGCCGAGCGGAGTGGAAGTCGCCGTATTTCCACCGGCCTTGTTCATCAATCAGGTGATTGATGGTCTGGCGGGTAAAGAAATTACTGTCGGCGCACAGAATTCTGCTGTACAACCCGAACAGGGTGCGCTGACCGGGGAAGTTGCTCCCGAGCAGCTGGTTGAAGCAGGTTGCAAGTTGGTGTTGATTGGTCACTCGGAGCGTCGCCAGATTATTGGTGAAACCGACGAAGTGCTCAATCGCAAGTTTGCAGCGGCCCAGGCCAAAGGCTTGAAGCCAGTGCTTTGCATAGGGGAAACCCTTGAGGAGCGCGAGGCTGGCAAAACGCTCGAAGTTGTCGGGCGTCAACTAAGCAGTATCATCGAAGCATTCGGTGTTAAGGCTTTTGCCGATGCAGTAATTGCCTATGAGCCTGTATGGGCCATCGGTACAGGCCTTACGGCCACGCCACAGCAGGCCCAGGATGTGCACGCCGCCATCCGCGGCCAGTTGGCGGCAGAAGATGCTGAAGTGGCTGCGAAGGTGCAGTTGCTATACGGCGGCAGCGTGAAGGCGGCCAATGCGGCCGAACTGTTCGGCATGCCGGATATCGATGGGGGGCTCATTGGTGGGGCTTCCCTGAACGCAGACGAATTCGGTGCAATTTGTCGCGCCGCAGGAAACTGAACAAATGCTGGAAACAGTCATCGTTGTTTTTCATCTGTTGGCAGCGCTGTCGCTTGTAGTGCTGGTTCTGTTGCAACAGGGTAAAGGTGCTGAAGCAGGTGCATCTTTCGGCGCGGGGGCTTCAAATACCGTGTTCGGGAGCCAAGGCTCTGCAACGTTCCTAAGTAAATTAACTGCTATACTCGCTGCCACTTTCTTTTTGACAGCACTTGGGTTAGGATACTTCGCGAAGCAACAAGCTCACCAGCTTAGCCAAGCAGGTCTTCCAGATCCAGCAGTGCTAGAAGTGAAAGAGCCGCAAAAACCGGCAGTTAATGATGATGTACCGGTGCTCCAGCAGCAGAAGAGCGAAACCACCAGTAATACGGGTGATGTACCTCCTCCGGCTCAAGAGCAGAAGTAACGGGTTTCAAGTAGTAGTATTGCCGAGGTGGTGGAATTGGTAGACACGCAACCTTGAGGTGGTTGTGCCCATAGGGTGTAGGGGTTCGAGTCCCCTTCTCGGTACCAATTAAAGCTTGAGAGCCCGCTTTAGCGGGCTTTCTTGTAGGTGAATGTTTGGATTTGACCCTCAACAGGGTTCGGTCTTATACTTTTGCCCCAGCTTTGTCGCGGGGTGGAGCAGCTTGGTAGCTCGTCGGGCTCATAACCCGAAGGTCGTTGGTTCAAATCCAGCCCCCGCAACCAGCTTCAGCGGAGCCCCTTTTCAGGGGCTTTTTGCTAACCGAACAGTTTCGGCGTCGTTGTCCTACGGCGCTTTCAGGGATGGGCGCTTCGCCCATTTTTTATTTGCACAGCATGCACGAGGGGGTTCAGGTGTCGAGCAAGCTAGAACAGTTGCAGGCCTTGTTGGCCCCGGTTGTCGAGGGTCTGGGCTATCAGTGCTGGGGGATCGAATACGTTTCCCAGGGTAAGCATTCGGTACTGCGCATCTACATCGACAAGGAAGGCGGTATTCTGGTGGACGACTGCGAAGCAGTCAGCCGTCAGGCCAGCGCAATCCTCGATGTGGAAGATCCAATCAGCAGTGAGTACACCCTCGAGGTGTCTTCTCCAGGCATGGATCGCCCACTGTTCACGCTGGAACAGTTTGCCTCGCATGCCGGCGAACAAGTGAAGATCAAGCTGCGCTCACCCTTCGAGGGTCGTCGTAACTTCCAGGGCCTTCTCCGCGGTGTGGAGGAGCAGGATGTGGTGGTCCAGGTGGACAACCAGGAGTTCCTGTTACCGATCGACTCGATCGACAAGGCCAATATTATTCCCAGTTTTGACTGAGACGTGCCGGGCCCGGCGGACTATCCGGGCCCAATGGCTTGCGCAAGGCGAGGCGTACGATGAGCAAAGAAGTACTGCTGGTTGTTGAATCGGTATCCAACGAAAAAGGTGTACCGCCCGGCGTCATTTTCGAAGCGCTGGAAGTGGCCCTGGCCACTGCAACCAAAAAACGTTTTGAAGACGAAGTCGACCTACGTGTGGAAATCAACCGCCACACCGGTAGCTACGAGACTTTCCGTCGCTGGACCGTGGTCGACGAAGCCGATCTTGATGATCCGGCGATCGAGACCTGGCTGGACAAGATCAAGGACACCCACCCTGAAGCCAAGGTTGGTGACGTGATCGAAGAGAAGATCGAGTCCATCGAGTTCGGTCGTATCGCCGCCCAGACCGCCAAGCAGGTCATCGTGCAAAAGGTCCGTGAGGCCGAGCGTGCCCAGGTGGTCGATGCCTACCGTGAGCGCGTTGGCGAGATTATCTCCGGTACCGTGAAAAAGGTTACCCGCGACAACGTCATCGTTGACCTGGGCAACAACGCCGAGGCCTTGCTGGCTCGCGAAGACATCATTCCGCGCGAAACCTTCCGTGTTGGCGTGCGCCTGCGTGCGCTGCTCAAGGAAATTCGCACCGAAAACCGTGGCCCACAGCTGATTCTGTCGCGCACCGCGCCGCAGATGCTGATCGAGCTTTTCCGCATTGAAGTGCCGGAAATTGCCGAGGGCCTCATCGAAGTCATGGCTGCTTCCCGTGATCCGGGTTCGCGAGCCAAGATTGCCGTCCGCTCCAAGGACAAGCGTATCGATCCGCAAGGTGCCTGTATCGGCATGCGTGGTTCGCGCGTCCAGGCCGTATCCGGGGAGTTGGGTGGTGAGCGTGTGGATATCGTCCTGTGGGACGATAACCCGGCGCAGTTCGTCATCAACGCCATGTCGCCGGCTGAAGTCGCGGCGATCATCGTTGATGAAGATGCCCATGCCATGGACATCGCCGTCGCCGAGGACAACCTGGCCCAGGCCATTGGCCGTGGCGGTCAGAACGTTCGCCTGGCCAGTCAGTTGACCGGCTGGACCCTGAACGTGATGACCGAGAAGGACATCCAGGCCAAGCAACAGGCCGAAACCGGTGACATCCTGCGCAATTTCATCGAGGAACTGGAAGTCGACGAGGAGCTGGCCCAAGTGCTGGTCGACGAAGGCTTCACCAGCCTTGAAGAAATTGCCTACGTACCGTTGGAAGAAATGCTCAACATCGATGGCTTTGACGAAGACATCGTCAATGAGCTCCGCGCTCGAGCCAAGGACCGTTTGTTGACCAAGGCCATCGCTACCGAAGAAAAACTGGCAGACGCCCACCCGGCCGAAGACCTGCTCTCCCTTGAGGGCATGGACAAAGACCTGGCGGCTGAACTGGCGGTGCGCGGCGTGGTTAACCGCGAAGACCTGGCCGAGCAGTCGATCGACGATCTGCTCGACATCGACGGCATCGACGAAGAGCGTGCCGGCAAGTTGATCATGGCCGCCCGAGCCCACTGGTTCGAGTAATTAGGCGCGGCCTGAGGAGAGAAGTGCATGACGCAAGTCACGGTGAAAGAACTGGCCCAAGAGGTCGAGGCACCGGTAGAGCGCCTGCTGCAGCAGATGCGTGAGGCAGGTCTGCCGCACACCGACGCCGGTCAGGTAGTGACCGACAATGAGAAGCAGACCCTGCTGACTCATTTGAAAAGCAGCCACAAGAGCAAGGCGGAAGAGCCGCGCAAGATTACCTTGCAGCGCAAAACCACCAGCACCCTGCGTGTCGCCGGTAGCAAGAGCATCAGCGTAGAAGTACGCAAGAAGAAAGTTTTCGTTCAGCGCAGCCCTGAAGAAATCCAGGCTGAGCAGAAGCGTGAGCTGGAAGAGCGCCGCGCGGCTGAAAATGCCGCTCGCGACAAGGTCGAGGCCGAAGTTCGCCAGCGCAACGAAGAGCAGGCTCGCCGTCAGGCGGCCGGCTCCACCGCCGCCGCCCCTGCGCCTGCTGCCAAGCCAGAGCCGGCTCCTGCCGCTGCTCCGGTCGCTGCTCCGGCCCCGGTAGTCGCAGACGCCCCGGCCTCTGAAGACGCCGCAGCCCGTGCTGCCGAGCGCAAGAAAGACGAGACCCGTCGCAACGAAAGCCGTACCCGTGATGACGACCGTCGTCGTGGCGAAGCGCCTCGTGTGTCGATCAAGGTCAAGGTCAAGGAGAAGGAAAAGGCGCCGACTCCGCGTGCTGCTCCGCGCACTACCGACGAAGAGAGCGATGGCGCTCGTCGTGGCCGTGGTGGCAAGAGCAAGCTGAAAAAGCGTAATCAGCACGGCTTCCAGAACCCGACCGGCCCCGTCATCCGTGACGTGACCATCGGCGAGACCATCACCGTCTCCGAGCTGGCCAACCAGATGTCCGTCAAGGGCGCTGAAGTGGTCAAGTTCATGTTCAAGATGGGGACCCCGGTCACCATCAACCAGGTGCTCGACCAGGAAACCGCTCAGCTGATCGCAGAAGAGCTGGGCCACAAGGTCACGCTGGTCAGCGACACTGCCCTGGAAGACTCCCTGGCCGAATCGCTGAAGTTCGAAGGCCAGACCGAGTCGCGTGCGCCGGTGGTTACCGTCATGGGTCACGTTGACCATGGTAAGACCTCGCTGCTCGACTACATCCGTCGTGCCAAGGTTGCCGCTGGCGAAGCCGGTGGTATCACCCAGCACATCGGTGCCTACCACGTGGAAACCGACCGCGGCATGGTCACCTTCCTCGATACCCCTGGTCACGCTGCGTTCACCCAGATGCGTGCCCGTGGTGCCAAGGCGACCGACATTGTCATCCTGGTGGTGGCGGCGGACGACGGTGTGATGCCGCAAACCCGCGAAGCCGTTCAGCATGCCAAGGCAGCCGGTGTTCCGCTGGTCGTTGCAGTGAACAAGATCGACAAGCCAGGTGCTGACCTCGATCGCATCCGTAACGAGCTGTCCGTCGAAGGCGTTACCTCCGAGGACTGGGGTGGTGACACGCCGTTCGTCAAGGTTTCGGCCAAGATGGGTACCGGTGTCGACGAGCTGCTCGAAGCCGTTCTGCTGCAGGCCGAGATCCTCGAACTGACCGCTACCCCAACCGCGCCAGGTCGTGGTGTGGTTGTCGAATCGCGCCTGGACAAGGGTCGTGGCCCGGTGGCGACCATCCTGGTTCAGGACGGTACCCTGCGTCAGGGCGACATGGTCCTGTGCGGTTCCAACTATGGCCGCGTACGCGCCATGCTCGACGAGAACGGCAAGCCTGTGAAGGAAGCTGGCCCGTCGATCCCGGTCGAAATCCTCGGCCTGGACGGTACTCCGGAAGCCGGTGACGAGCTGTCCGTGGTTGCTGACGAGAAGAAAGCCCGTGAAGTTGCCCTGTTCCGTCAAGGCAAGTATCGCGAGGTCAAGCTGGCCCGTGCTCACGCCGGCAAGCTGGAAAACATCTTCGAGACCATGGGTCAGGAAGAGAAGAAAACCCTCAACATCGTTCTCAAGACCGATGTGCGTGGTTCTCTGGAAGCGCTGCAGGGTTCGCTCGGCGGCCTGGGCAACGACGAAGTGCAAGTGCGCGTGATTGGTGGTGGCGTCGGTGGTATCACCGAGAGCGATGCCAACCTGGCACTGGCTTCGAATGCAGTACTGTTCGGCTTCAACGTGCGTGCCGACGCCGGTGCGCGCAAGATCGTCGAGCAGGAAGGTCTGGATATGCGTTATTACAACGTGATCTACGACATCATCGAAGACGTCAAGAAGGCCCTGACCGGCATGCTCGGCAGCGATGTTCGCGAGAACATCCTGGGTGTCGCCGAAGTACGTGACGTGTTCCGTTCGCCGAAGTTCGGCGCCATCGCTGGCTGTATGGTCATCGAGGGTACCGTGTACCGCAACCGTCCGATTCGCGTACTGCGTGATGACGTTGTGATCTTCGAAGGCGAGCTGGAATCGCTGCGTCGCTTCAAGGACGATGCTTCCGAAGTCCGTTCGGGCATGGAGTGCGGTATTGGCGTCAAGAGCTACAACGACGTCAAGGTCGGCGACAAGATCGAAGTCTTCGAGAAAGTCCAGGTGGCTCGTACCCTTTAAGGGCGAGCGAGCCGCAAGCGCCTGCTACAGGGCGGCTTGCGGTACCTCTTCAGGTAGCGCCCGGTCAGGCATTCGTCTGTCCGGGCGTTTGCCGCTTTAAGTTACAGGTAGCAAGAATGGCCAAAGAATATAGCCGTACCCAACGTATTGGCGATCAGATGCAGCGCGAGCTGGCCGAGCTGATCCGTCGCGAAGTCAAGGACCCGCGTGTCGGTCTGGTGACTATCACCGCCGTGGACGTGAGCCGTGACCTGGGCCATGCCAAGGTGTTCATCACCGTCATGGGCGAGGAAACCCCGGATGCCGTGCAGCAATCGCTCAAGGCATTGAATAGCGCTGCCAGCTTCCTGCGTCTGCACCTGGGGCGTTCGATGCAACTGCGCAGCGTGCCGCAGCTGCACTTCCATTTCGATGAAAGTGTCAGCCGTGGTGTGCACCTGTCGGCGCTGATCGAGCGTGCAGTGGCCGAAGACCGCCTGCACAAGGATGCCGACGAGTCGGACACCAAGGAGTAAGCGGTGGCCCAGGTCAAACGTATCCGCCGCAATGTCAGCGGCATCATCCTGCTCGATAAGCCGCTGGGCTTCACGTCCAATGCCGCCTTGCAGAAAGTGCGTTGGCTGCTGAACGCGGAAAAGGCCGGCCATACCGGTAGCCTCGACCCGCTGGCGACCGGCGTGTTGCCGCTGTGCTTCGGTGAAGCGACCAAGTTTTCGCAGTACTTGCTGGATTCCGACAAGGGCTACGAAACCGTCATGCAGATGGGGCAGACTACCAACACCGGCGATGCCGAGGGTGAGGTGCTGCAGACCCGCGACGTGACCGTTGGTCGCGCCGACATCGAAGCACTGCTGCCACGTTTTCGCGGCCCGATCAGCCAGATACCGCCTATGTACTCGGCGCTCAAGCGTGACGGCCAGCCGTTGTACAAGCTGGCACGTGCAGGAGAGGTAGTGGAGCGCGAGGCGCGTTCTGTTACTATTAACCGCTTGGAGTTGCTCGAGTGCGAAGGCACCCGTGCACGGTTGAGCGTAGGATGCAGCAAAGGCACCTATATCCGCACGCTGGTGGAGGATATCGGTGAAGCCCTTGGTTGCGGCGCCTATGTCGCCGAGCTGCGCAGGACCCAGGCAGGGCCCTTTGCGTTGGCACAGACGGTCACCCTCGAGGAACTCGAACAGGCCCATGCCGAAGGTGGCAACGAAGCGCTCGACCGCTTCCTGATGCCATCGGACAGCGGGCTGCAGGACTGGCCGTTGGTCAGCCTGTCGGAACACAGTGCGTTCTACTGGCTGCATGGCCAGGCGGTACGCGCGCCGGACGCGCCACAATTTGGCATGGTGCGGGTACAGGATCACAACGCACGCTTCATCGGTATCGGTGAAGTGAGCGAAGACGGGCGCATTGCGCCGCGTCGGCTGATTCGGTCGGAATGACCGAAACCGCGGGGTCAGGCAGTTGCCGAGCCCCACGGCATCAAGGGTGGCTGTCAGTAGGCACGGTCACACCTTTTTTATTAATACAGGGATTTGTCCCTGGCCTATTGGACCCCGCTTGCGGGATCCGTTATCAGGAGAAGCCAAATGGCCCTCAGCGTTGAAGAAAAAGCTCAGATCGTTGCCGAATACCAGCAAGCCGCCGGCGATACCGGTAGCCCGGAAGTGCAGGTTGCTCTGCTGACCGCCAACATCAACAAGCTGCAAGGCCACTTCAAGGCCAACGATAAAGACCACCACTCCCGTCGTGGTCTGATCCGTATGGTCAACCAGCGTCGTAAGCTGCTGGATTACCTGAAGGGCAAAGACACCACTCGTTACAGCGCCCTGATCGGTCGCCTGGGCCTGCGTCGCTAATAGCGGCCTGGTCAGTGGTGTGCGTGGGGTGTCGCAGGCTTCGGCAGGGCTGTTTTGCAGCGCTGCCGTTGGGCACTTCACGCGTATCTCCGAGGTTGGCAGCCTGGCAATGCTGAGCGGTTTTTCCGCTTGGTGCCAGGCTCCCAGCCTCGTGTTGTATCTGGACGGTCAATGGGGCCGATTCCCCGTTCTGCCCAAGAATTCGCAAGAAACCAGTTCCCCCAAGAGCCACTGAAAAAGGTAGGAAACCGTGAACCCGGTAATCAAGACTTTCCAGTTCGGTCAATCGACCGTCACTCTCGAAACGGGCCGTATTGCCCGTCAGGCAACCGGCGCCGTGCTGGTTACCGTCGACAACGACGTCACCGTGCTGGTGACTGTGGTAGGCGCCAAACAGGCTGATCCAGGCAAGGGTTTCTTCCCGCTGTCGGTTCACTACCAGGAAAAGACCTACGCCGCTGGCAAGATCCCAGGTGGCTTCTTCAAGCGTGAAGGCCGTCCTTCCGAGAAAGAGACGCTGACCTCGCGCCTGATCGACCGTCCGATCCGTCCGCTGTTCCCGGAAGGCTTCATGAACGAAGTGCAGGTCGTCTGCACCGTGGTTTCCACCAGCAAGAAGACCGACCCGGACATCGCCGCGATGATCGGTACCTCGGCTGCCCTGGCCATTTCCGGCATTCCGTTCGAAGGCCCGATCGGCGCTGCCCGCGTTGCCTTCCACGAAAGCACTGGCTACCTGCTGAACCCGACCTACGAGCAACTGGCTGCCTCGAGCCTGGACATGGTCGTTGCCGGTACCTCCGACGCCGTACTGATGGTTGAATCGGAAGCTCAAGAGCTGACCGAAGACCAGATGCTGGGTGCCGTACTGTTCGCCCACGACGAATTCCAGGCTGTTATCCAGGCTGTCAAAGAGCTGGCTGCCGAAGCTGGCAAGCCGACTTGGGACTGGAAACCTGCCGTTGCCAACACCGAGCTGTTCAATGCTATCCGCGCCGAGTTCGGCGAAGCGGTTTCGCAGGGTTACACCATCACCGTCAAAGCCGACCGCTATGCGCGTCTGGGTGAGCTGCGTGACCAGGCGGTTGCCAAGTTCTCCGGTGAAGAAGGCCAGCCTTCGGCTTCCGAAGTAAAAGACATCTTCGGCGAAATCGAATACCGCACCGTTCGCGAAAACATCGTCAACGGCAAGCCACGTATCGACGGCCGCGACACCAAGACTGTACGCCCGCTGAACATCGAAGTGGGTGTGCTGCCGAAAACTCACGGTTCGGCACTGTTCACCCGTGGCGAAACCCAGGCCCTGGTCGTTGCGACCCTGGGTACTGCCCGTGATGCCCAGCTGCTGGACACCCTCGAAGGTGAGAAGAAAGACCCCTTCATGCTGCACTACAACTTCCCACCGTTCTCGGTAGGTGAGTGTGGCCGCATGGGCGGTGCTGGCCGTCGCGAAATCGGCCACGGCCGTCTGGCCCGCCGTTCGGTTCAGGCCATGCTGCCTGCTGCTGACGTGTTCCCGTACACCATCCGTGTGGTTTCGGAAATCACCGAATCCAACGGTTCCAGCTCCATGGCTTCGGTCTGCGGTGCTTCCCTGGCCCTGATGGACGCCGGTGTGCCGATGAAGGCGCCAGTTGCCGGTATCGCCATGGGCCTGGTCAAGGAAGGCGACAAGTTCGCAGTCCTGACTGACATCCTGGGTGACGAAGACCACCTGGGCGACATGGACTTCAAGGTAGCCGGTACCGCCAAAGGCGTCACCGCGCTGCAGATGGACATCAAGATCAACGGCATCACCGAAGAGATCATGGAAATCGCCCTGGGCCAAGCCCTGGAAGCGCGCCTGAACATCCTCGGCCAGATGAACCAGATCATTGGCCAGTCGCGTACCGAACTGTCGGCCAACGCCCCGACCATGATCGCGATGAAGATCGACACCGACAAGATCCGTGACGTCATCGGTAAAGGCGGCGCCACCATTCGCGCCATCTGCGAAGAGACCAAGGCTTCGATCGACATCGAAGACGACGGCTCGATCAAGATCTTCGGCGAAACCAAGGAAGCGGCAGATGCTGCCAAGCAGCGCATCCTGGGCATCACCGCCGAGGCCGAGATCGGCAAGATCTACGTCGGCAAGGTCGAGCGCATTGTCGATTTCGGCGCCTTCGTCAACATCCTGCCTGGCAAGGACGGCCTGGTGCACATCTCCATGCTGAGCGATGCTCGCGTCGAGAAAGTCACCGACATCCTGAAAGAAGGCCAGGAAGTCGAAGTGCTGGTACTGGACGTGGACAACCGCGGCCGTATCAAGCTGTCGATCAAAGACGTCGCTGCGGCCAAGGCCTCGGGCGTCTAAGCGACCGTCACGCAATAGAGAAAGGGCCCTTCGGGGCCCTTTTTTCATGGGGGCGGGAACCTTTTGCGGACTTGCATCTTGCATGCAGGTTTACCGCGCAGATTGCAAAATGCACGACCGCAGCAGCGATGGTGTTTTGCTAACTGATTGATTTAAAAGGAAATAAACGAAGAGGCCAAGCTGGCACAGCCCATGCAACTACCTTCATACCTGACGCCAGGACATACGGCGCAGACCCTTCGAAAAACAGGAGTGACCCACATGAAGAAGTTCGCCATTGCTGCCGCTACTGCTACCGCTCTGACCCTGACCATGGCTAACGGTGCATTCGCCGCTGAGCCAACCCAGGCTCCAGTCATGTTGGCGGCCAACACCGTCGACAACGCCAAGCAAGAAGGCTCCGACACTTGGATCACTACCAAGGTTAAAGCTGATCTGCTGACTGAAAAAGGCATCCCAGGCAGCGACATCAAAGTCGAGACCAGCCAAGGTGTTGTTTCGCTGTCTTCTGATGTGAAGGTTACCGAATCGCAGAAAGCAGAAGCGGTGCGCATCACCAAGAACATCAAAGGCGTCAAGAGCGTAATGTCTGACGGCCTGAAAGCCGAGTAAAGGAATGTCCCGTCGGCCAAATGGATTTGGCCACTTTCAGCAAAGCCCTGGCCCGTGCCAGGGCTTTTTCTTGAGTTCAATACACTGGGTTGCGCGCGATCACATCGCTTTCGAAGCATTCCTGCTCAAGGATCAGAGGATCCACCAATGGGCGGCTGTCGCGAAAATGCGCGGTCTGGGTATGCGCTTTATACGCAGCATCATCGCGGTAGATTTCGTACAGGTAGATCACCTCCGGATCAACCCGGTCCTGCGACACATCGAACACCAGACAGCCAGGCTCACTCGCCACGGAAGCTGCAGCATTGACCTTGATTGCACTCAGGAAAGCGTCGGCGCATCCAGGCTTCACTCGGGTCTTGATGAACAGGCTATACACAAATCTCTCCTTTTGTTTTAAATTCAATAATGAATTGTATACAAAAATGGAGCTTCGCCAATGTCCGAATTGCCTGCACGCCCTGGCCGCCTGAATGGCTTGCGCCACATCGCCCTGCTGGTGCCTAACCTGGAAGAGTGTGAACGCTTCTACGTCGATGTGCTGGGCATGGAAGTGCTGAATCGCGCCAATGAGGACCTGGTGTACCTCACTTGCGGTAACGACAACCTGTCATTGGGGCGTGGGGCAGGGGCGGCCAACGGGTTGCAGACCCTGGATCACTACGGGTTCGTTGTCGACAGTGTGGAGGAGCTGGAGGCCTGGTATGCCTACTTCAAGGCCCGTGGCGTGACCTTGCTCGACCGGCCGTTCAACCATGGTGACGGCGCACGCAGCTTCCACCTGCTGGACCCGGCCGGGAACAAGGTTCAACCGTTGTATCACCCGGCGGTGTCGGGGCAGCGCTTGGTTTAAAGCCCGTGCTGGCCTCTTCGCGGGCACGCCCGCTCCCACAGGTAGTGCGCAGGCCTGTGGGGGCAGGCGTGCCTGCGAACAGGCCAGGCCTGCCAGAGGGGATTACTCGGCATCCAGGTGCATCGGTGTCACCACCCGGCCATCGCTTTGAGGCTGCCCCAGGCTGGTATCGATGAAGTACACCCGGTCGTCTTCCAGCTTGCCCTTGTCGACCAGGTAGTCCTTGATGCTGCTGGCCCGCTCCTGCCCCAAGGTACGCAGCAAGGCGGTACTCTCGGCCCACGACTTGATCACGGCCTCGCGCAGCTTGGCGGCGCGCTCGTCACGGCCCAACTGCTCCCATTCGGCAGGCGGCTGCTGCTTCAGGCGGGTGCGGTAGATGCCTTCGAGCATCGCCGGTTTGTCACTGTCGTCAACCACCAGCATCGAGGCATTGGCCGGCACCTTGTCACCCCGTCGCTGCAGGATCTTGTACCAGGTGGCCTGGTACTCACGCTCCAGGCGTTGTTGCGCGATGAGCGGGCCATCACTGGCCTGGGCGCTGGTGCCTTCGATTTCCAGGCGCAGTTCCGGGCGCTCTTTCAGCGCGGATGCCAGCTTGTCCAAGGACGACTGGGCCTCGCCGCTGAGTTCACTGGAGCCGGGGGCGAAGGCCACGTTGCCAAGGTCTTCCGAGCTACCGCCGCTGATCAGCCCGCCAATGAATTTGAATGGCGCCTGCGCCGCGCGCAGCACCAGGTTGCGCAGGGTTTGCCAAACAATCGGCATCACGCTGAATTGCGGGTTGTTGAGGTCGCCAGACACCGGCAGCTCGATCGAGATCTTGCCCTCGGTATCCTTCAGCAATGCCACCGCCAGGCGGATCGGAAGGTCGACCGCATCCGGGCTGTCGACTTTCTCGCCCAACTGCAGTTGCTCCACTACTACCTTGTTCTCGGCCTTGAGCTGGCCGTTGGTGATCAAGTAGTGCAGGTCCAGGTTCAGCCGCCCTTTGCGGATGCGGAAACCGGCGAACTTGCCGGAGTAGGGCGTCAGCGTGGTCAGTTCGACGCGCTTGAAGCTGGTGGCAATGTCCAGGCTGGCCAGTGGGTTGAACGGGTTGAGTGCGCCCTTGATGGTGACCGGTGCGTAGCGGTCTACCTTGCCCTTGACGTCGACCTTGGCCGGCTGTGGCTTGCGGTTGTCGATGGTGCCGATCTGGCCGTTGAGTTGCTGGATGGCCGTGGCGAAGTTGGGGGTAAGCGACAGGTCGGCAAAGTTGGCCGAGCCGTCGTTGATGTCAATCTGCCCGATATGGATGCCAAGCGGCTTGTTGTTGCTGGCCGTGGTCGGCTTGGGCTGGCTGCTCGCCGGGGCGTCGGCCGGTTGCGGGATCAGCAGGTCATTGACATTGGTGGTGCGGTCTTCGTTGATGATGAAGCGTGCATAGGGCTGCAGCAGGGTCACCTTGTCGATCGACAGAGCATCGCCGTGCACGTAGGACAAGCCGTCGACGTTCACCTGCTGCCATTTGACGAAGTCGCGGCTCTTGATGGTGTCGAGGGTATGCAACTGGCTGACCTGCGCCTTGCCGGTCACATTGAAGGCCAGCGGCGCGGTGTTCTTCAGGTCGACCTTGAGGTCGCTCGAGAGCATGCCGCTGCGCAGCTCCAGCAGGATGAACGGGCTGATGTAGGCCTGGGCTACACGCAGGTCGATGTCGCGGGTGCTCACATCCAGCTTTGCCCATATCGGTGCCAGGTTGACCTGGCCTGCAGCCTGCAGCTTGCCTTGCTTACCCACACCTGTATCGAGTTTGAGGGTGAAGGGCGACTGGTTGAGGCTGTCGAAACCTTGCAGGTCGGCATTGAGAGGGCCAAGGTCCAAGGCTACCGGTGCCTTTTGGCTGCGATCTTCCAGGTGTACCAGGTAGTTGCGCAACTGCACGTCCTTGAGCAGCACTTGCCAGGGTTTGCTTGGCTCTTTGACCGCTTTCTCTTCAGGCGTAGGTGCTGCGGCCGCCGGCTCGGCCTTTTCCTTCGGCGTTGCTTTGGCGGGTTGGCTGGCGAACAGCTTCTGCCAGTCGAGCTGGCCATCTTTTTCCAGCGCCGCCCAGGTTTCGAGCTTTTCGCTGCGAACCTTGCCCACCGTGACCTGCTGCTTGACCAGGTCAATGGAGGTTTCGCTAACCTCCAGGCTGGCCAGGCGTGCCAACGGTCGGCCATCCGGCGCCTTGATCGCGAATGGCGCGATGCGCACGGAGACGTTATCCAGCAGCAGCTCGGTCTGTTTGGCGAGGTTGAGCTTGTAGTGCGTATCGAGGCTTACCACGCCGTCTTCCAGCACCAGTGGCACGGCATCGCGCACGTAGGGCCAGAACAGCTTCATCTTGCCGTCAGTGACCTTCAGTGTGCCTTCGGAGGCGATCGGCGACAGGCTCAGCGTGCCCTTCCAGTCGATGCGTCCGCCATTGGGGCCGCTGGCCACCAAGGTCATGTCGGCGTTGTCGTTGGGCAGGGTGCTGAGGTTTTTCAGCTCCAGATTCATGTTGTCGTAGAGGAACTCGATCGGCTCGCTGGGCCGCAGGTCCTCGAAGTGCAGGTAGCCGTCGACGAGCTTGATGCTGCCAATACGCAGCGGGAACGGGTCGCTGGGCGGCTCTTCGGGTTTGGCTTCGCTGGCCGGTAGTTTGAACAACCCGGTCAGGTTGAGGGTACCGTCCTTGGCGAACAGCACTTCGTTGCGCGGTTTGTCGAGCTCCACCGCTTCCAGATGCAGGGCTTTTGTCCACAGGCTGTCGAGCGAGGCGTTAGCGTAAAGACGCTCGAAACCGACCTGCTCCTTGCCCGGCTCGCCGATCTGCAGGCCCCACAGCGTCAGCTCGAGGCTGAATGGGTTGAGTTCGATCCGTTCGAGGTGGGCCGGCACGGTGGCGTATTGGGCCAACTGCTGGTTGGCGATGCGCAGTGCGACACCGGGAAGAATGAGAAAGCCGAGCAGGCTATACAGGGCTACCAAGGCCACGATTGCGCCAGCGGCGCGAGTCAATCCTTTGTACATGTGTCGCTTCGTCTGTCTAAGCAGGAGTGCTTGGAGTATGGCACGTTAAATCAGTTCCGCAGGGGGCACCCTTTTCGCTCAATCAATGCCCATGCGCCGTTTGGCCCGGTGTGCCGAGCCGTCGCGCATTGCCCAGCGAAGTACCGGCGCGGTGCGGCGCAGGCCCAGGCGGATCAGGCGCTGCTGCAGGGGCCCGTGCTGCAGGCCGAGCAGTGCCTGGGCCCAGCCGGGCAGCAAGTCGATACCCGCGTGCAGCATCAGTTTGCCAACTGGCTGTGCCAGGCGGCTGGGGGCAGGGGCGTCGAGCAGGATTCGCATGACCTCATGGCTGCGCGCATCACAGTGCAGCTGCGGGCGTATGCGTTGCAGATAGTCTTCAACTTGCTGGCACGAGCGCGGCACGTCACGGGCACCGAGGCGCTCGGCGATCAGGGCGATTTCGTTGTAATAGGCATCCTGCTCGGCGCGTGGCAGGTGTGGGTTGCGGTAACGCAGGTGGGCGGCGAGGAAACGGCTGACCTCCGCTACATGCACCCAGGTCAACAGATCCGGGTCGCTGGCCGCATAAGGGCGGCCATCCGGTGCAGTGCCGGTGACCTGCAGGTGAATGGTGCGCACTTTGTCGATCAGCCACTCGGCATCGCCAGTGGCGCCGAAGGTGGTGCCGGAAATGAACTGGCTGGTGCGGCGCAAGCGGCCGAGCAGGTCTTCACGAAAATTGGAGTGGTCCCACACACCGGCCAAGGCCAGGGGATGCAACAACTGCAGCATCAGCGCGCTGATGCCACCGACCAGCATGCTCGGGAAGTCGCCATGTACCCGCCAGCTAATACTGTGCGGGCCGAACAGGCCGGGGTCGCCCTTGGGCGATTCCAGGTCGAGCTGGCCGAGGGCCAGCCCAGTGAGGCTCATGACCTGGGTTTCGATACGGCGACGAAGGGCTTCCATGGCGACCTGCTGTACAGGGCGGCCAGATTTGCGGCCGCCGGTTACTGGTTGAGGCGTTTGTCGATCAGGCCCTGTACCACGCTTGGGTCGGCCAGGGTCGAGGTATCGCCCAGGTTTTCCAGCTCATTGCAGGCGATTTTGCGCAGTATACGCCGCATGATCTTGCCTGAGCGCGTCTTGGGTAGCGCTGGCGCCCACTGAATCAGCTCAGGCTTGGCGAAGCTGCCGATTTCCTTGCTGACCAGGGCCAGCAGCTCGGCCTTCAGCGTGTCATCTGGTGTCACGCCATTCATGGTCGTGACGAAGGCGTAGACGCCTTGGCCCTTGAGGTCGTGGGGATAACCGACCACCGCGGCTTCGGCCACGCTGTCATGCAGCACAAGTGCGCTTTCCACTTCAGCGGTGCCGATGCGGTGCCCGGATACGTTGATCACATCGTCGATGCGCCCGGTGATCCAGTAGTCGCCATCGGCATCGCGGCGGGCACCGTCGCCTGTGAAGTAGTAGCCGGGCAAGGGCTTGAAGTAGGTGTCGACCATCCGCTGGTGGTCGCCGTAGACACTGCGGATCTGCCCCGGCCAGCTGGCTTTGATCGCCAGCACGCCGGCGCCGGGGCCTTCGATCAGTTTGCCTTTTTCGTCCAGGAGCACCGGTTGCACGCCGAACATTGGCTGGGTAGCGCAGCCGGGTTTGAGTGACTGTGTGCCGGGCAGTGGGGTGAGCATGATGCCGCCGGTTTCGGTCTGCCACCAGGTATCCACAATCGGGCAGCGCTTTTGCCCGACCTCCTCGAAGTACCATTCCCAGGCTTCCGGGTTGATCGGCTCGCCGACGCTGCCCAGCAGACGCAGGCTTTTGCGTGAGGTGCTCTGCAGTGGCGCGGAGCCCTCACGCATCAGTGCGCGCAGGGCGGTCGGGGCGGTGTAGAAGATGTTCACCTGGTGCTTGTCCACCACCTGCCAGAAGCGCGAGGTATCCGGGTAGTTGGGCACGCCTTCGAACATCAGCGAGATTGCGCCATTGGCCAGCGGGCCATAGACGATGTAGCTGTGGCCGGTCACCCAGCCGACATCGGCGGTGCACCAGAACACCTCGCCGTCACGATAATCGAACACCACCTTGAAGGTCATCGTTGCCTGCAGCAGGTAGCCGCCGGTGGTATGCAGCACCCCTTTGGGTTTGCCGGTGCTGCCGGAGGTGTAGAGGATGAACAGCGGGTCTTCGGCCTCCATCGGTTCAGGGGGGCAGTCGTCGCCGGCCTCTTTCGTCGCTTCGTGATACCAGAGGTCGCGGCCCTCGGCCCAGGTAACATCGCCGCCAGTGCGGCGCACCACCAATACGCTACTGACCGCTGGGCAACTGGCCAAGGCTTTGTCGACGTTCTGTTTCAGTGGGATGCGTTTACCGCCACGCACGCCTTCATCGGCGGTGATCACGGTGCGGCAGTCGGCATCGAGAATACGGTCTCGCAAGGCATCGGGGGAGAAACCGCCGAACACTACCGAGTGGATGGCGCCGATGCGGGTGCAGGCGAGCATGGCGAAGGCGGCCTCGGGAATCATTGGCATGTAGATGCACACCCGGTCGCCTTTCTTCACACCGCGCGCTTTCATTGCATTGGCCAGGCGGCAGACCTGACGGTGCAGTTCGCGGTAGGTGATGGCCTTGGAGTCCTTGGGATCGTCGCCTTCCCACAGCAGGGCCGTTTGCTCGCCGCGCTGGGCCAGATGACGGTCGATGCAGTTGTAGCTGACGTTGAGTTGCGCACCGTCGAACCAGCGGGCCTTGCCGGTATGCAGGTCGCATTGCTGCACGCTTGACCAAGGCTTGATCCAGTCCAGACGTTTGGCCTGTTCGGCCCAGAAGGTGTCTGGGTCTTCGACCGACTGGCGGTAGAGGCGGCGGTAGTCTTCGGGGGTGAGGGCGGCGGACTGGCTGACGGCCAGGGCCTGGGGGTATTTGCGGATATCGAACATGGCGGGTGGTCCTGCTCTTGTAAGGGGCGATGGACTGCAACGGCTATTCGATAGGACAGTGTAGCTGGGAGCGGTGTTCAACCTGTGGCGGCCTCTTCGCGGGTAAACCCGCTCCTACGAGATAACGCGTTGCCTGGTAGGAGCGGGTTTACCCGCGAAGAGGCCGGCACAAGCTTCGGATCAACCGCGGTGACGGCCGCGGAAGTAGTTGATCAGGCCTTGGGTGGAACCGTCTTCGGCGCTGTCTTCCAGGCTGCCGACCAAGCGCTGGTAAACGCCCTTGCCCAGTTCCTTGCCCAGCTCAACGCCCCACTGGTCGAAGGCGTTGATACCCCAGATAACGCTCTGTACGAACACCTTGTGCTCGTACATCGCCACCAACGCGCCCAGGCGGCGCGGGCTGATGCGCTCGACCACCAACGTGTTGCTCGGGCGGTTACCCGGGATTACCTTGTGCGGGGCCAGCTTTTCGATGTCCGCTTCGTTGAGGCCTTTAGCGCGCAATTCGGCTTCGGCTTCCTCGCGGGTTTTGCCCAGCATCAGCGCCTGGCTCTGCGACAGGCAGTTGGCGTACAGCCACTGGTGGTGGTCGGCCACCGGGTTGAAGCTCACCACCGGCACGATGAAGTCGGCCGGAATCAACTGGGTGCCTTGGTGCAGCAACTGGTGGTAGGCATGCTGGCCGTTGCAGCCCACGCCGCCCCAGATCACCGGCCCGGTGTCGGTCTTCACCGGAGTACCGTCTTGCAATACGCTCTTGCCGTTGGATTCCATGTCCAGCTGCTGCAAGTGCTTGGTGATGTTGCGCAGGTAGTGGTCGTACGGCAGGATCGCGTGGCTGTTCGCGTCCCAGAAGTTGCCATACCACACGCCCAGCAGGGCCAGTAGCACCGGCATGTTCTTGTCGAACGGTGCGGTCTGGAAGTGCTGGTCCATGGTGTAGGCGCCGGACAGCAGTTCCTTGAAGTTGGCAGTGCCGATGGCCAGGGCGATCGGCAGGCCGATGGCCGACCACAGCGAGTAGCGCCCGCCCACCCAGTCCCACATCGGGAAGATGTTTTCTTCGCGGATACCGAACGCTACAGCAGCGGCCTTGTTGCTGGAAACTGCAATGAAATGGCGGTACAGCTCGGCTTCCGAGCCGCCTTGGGCCAGGTACCAGGTACGCGCGGCCATGGCGTTTTTCAGCGTCTCGAGGGTGTTGAACGACTTCGACGAGACGATGAACAGGGTGGTTTCGGCGCGCAGGTTGGCCGACAGTTCGTGGAACTCGCTGCCATCGATATTGGCCAGGTAGTGACAGCGCACGCCGCGCTGGGCGTAGGGTAGCAGCGCTTCGGACACCAGCTCGGGGCCGAGGAACGAACCGCCAATGCCAATGTTGACCACGTCGGTGATCGGTTTTTCGCTGTAGCCGCGCCACAGGCCATCGTGAATGCGGCCGACCAGTTCGGTAATCTGGTTGAGCACCTTGTGCACTTCCGGCATGACGTTCACGCCGTTGACGCTGAGTTTGTCACCTACGGGCCGGCGCAAGGCGGTGTGCAGCACCGGGCGGCCTTCGGAGGCGTTGATGATCTCACCGCTGAACATCGACTTGATGGCGTCTTGCAGGCCCACTTCATTGGCCAGGCTGACCAGCAGGTCGCGGCTTTGCTCGGTGATCAGGTTTTTTGAGTAGTCGAGGAACAGGCCGCAAGCGCTGAGGGAAAACTGGTCGAAGCGCTTGGCATCGGCGGCGAAGGCTTCGCGCATGCTGAAGCTTTGCATGGCGTCGCGGTGTTTCTGAAGCGCCTGCCAGGCGGGCAGGGCCGTCACATCGTGGGGTGTACGGTAATACGCCATTGCGCGGGGTTCCCTTGGTGCGTGGTGAGGGCTTGGACACGGCAGTCGTTGCCGGGTTCAGGCTGGCACCATTATAGGCAAAGGCCACGTGCTGGGAATGGGTATGGCAGGGGGATTTTGGTGGGGCATTGCAAGCAAGCCCGCCCCTACAGGTAAACGTGCAGGAGCGGGCTTGCCCGCGAATGGGCTGCAAGGCAGCCCAAGACCGTTATGCGGTCTTCTCTTCCAAATGCAGGTAGAGGTTGTCGATCAACCGTGTGTTACCCAGGTAAGCCGCCGCAATCACCACCAGGTCTCGATCATCGATCACTGCCGGGCGCAAGCTTACGGCATGGCGTACTTCCAGGTAATCCGGGCGGAAACCCGCTGCGCTCAGTTGCGCCTGGCCTTCAGCGACCAGCGCGGCAAAATCCCGCTGGCCACGGCCGATGCCCGCTGCAATGTGCTGCAGTGTGCGGTACAGCGCTGGCGCAGCAGTACGCTGCTCTGGCGTGAGGTAGCCATTGCGCGACGACAGCGCCAAGCCGTCTTCGGCACGCACGGTGGGTTCGCCGATGATCTGGATCGGCATGTTCAGGTCGCGCACCATGGCGCGGATCACCGCCAACTGCTGATAGTCCTTCTCGCCGAACACGGCAAGGTCTGGCTGGACCATGTTGAACAGCTTGTTGACCACGGTGGCCACGCCCTCGAAATGCCCAGGCCGGCTGGCGCCGCACAGGCCTTCGGAAAGCTGGGGCACGCTGACGCGTGTCTGCACGCTCATGCCGTCGGGGTACATCTCTTCCACGGTGGGCGCGAACAGCAGGTTGCAGCCGGCCTGCACCAGGCGCTCCTGGTCGGCTGCCAGGGTGCGTGGGTATTTGTCGAGGTCTTCGTTGGCGCCAAACTGCAGCGGGTTGACGAAGACACTGGCGACCACGAAGTCGGCGCGCTGGGCAGCCTTGGTCACCAAGGCTGCATGGCCGCTGTGCAGGTTGCCCATGGTCGGCACGAAACCGATGCGTTTGCCCTCACCGCGCGCGCGGGCCACTGCCGCGCGCAGTTCGCGGACGGTCTTGACTGTATTCATGCACTGAACCCGTGTTCGCTGCCTGGGAAACTGACTTGCTTGACCGCCTCGACGTAAGCGACGAGGGCGCTATGGATATCCGGTTGGCCCTGCATGAAGTTCTTCACGAACTTCGGTACCCGGCCGCTCAGCGACAGGCCGAGCATGTCGTGCAGTACCAGTACCTGGCCATCGGTGGCGCTGCCGGCGCCAATGCCGATTACCGGGATGCCAACGGCATTGGTGATTTCCGCTGCCAGCTCGCTGGGTACGCACTCGAGCAGCAGCATGGCCGCACCGGCCTGTTCCAGGGCAATGGCGTCGGCGCGCATCTGCCGGGCCTGGGCCTCCTGGCGGCCCTGCACTTTGTAGCCGCCCAGCACGTTGACGGTTTGCGGGGTCAGGCCCATGTGCGCGCACACCGGCACACCACGCTCGGCCAGCAAGCGGATGGTTTCGGCCAGCCAGGCTGCGCCTTCGATTTTTACCATGTGGGCGCCGGCCTGCATCAGTGTGGCGCTGTTGGCAAAGGCCTGCTCCGGCGTGGCGTGGGCCATGAACGGCAGGTCGGTGAGGATCAGCGCGCCGTCGTTGCCGCGTTTGACGCTGGCGGTGTGGTAGGCCATCTCCGCCGTGGTGACCGGCAAGGTGCTGTCGTGGCCCTGCAGGACCATCCCCAGCGAGTCGCCCACCAGCAACACTTCAACGCCGGCCTGGCTGGCGGCCTTGGCGAAGGTCGCGTCGTAGCAGGTCAGCATGGTGATTTTTTCACCCTTGGCCTTGAGGCCGTTAAGGGTGGTAAGGGTTACTTCAGGCATGTAGGAAATTCCTCGTTCAGGCGCTGTAAAAAACGACTGCATTCAACGCGTGTAGTCATCTTCCGGAGCGGCACATCATCGCGCGTGATGTTCGGGCACAGGTCCGTCCGGGCCTAAATACGGGTATGCGGCACTTTGGTGCCACACGGGACGCCTATAGTCGTGAGCGAGGTGGGGGAAGTCAATCACCCTGTTACCGCATTGTTACGATCAGGGTGTTACTGGCGTTACCGAGGTGGTAATGCAGGCTGGAACGCCCGGTCTACAGGCGTTCCAGGCCGACGAATGGGCATTCGTCGAGCAGTTGCGCGAGGGCACGACCATCGGCCAGGCGGAAATCGCCCGGTACCAGCTCGGCCAACGGATACAGCACGAAGGGGCGGGCATGCATGTGGTAATGCGGCACTTTCAGGCGTGGCTGGTCGAGCACCTGGTCACCGAACAGTAAGATGTCCAGGTCCAGCGTACGTGGGCCCCAGCGTTCCTTGCGCACGCGGCCCTGGTCGTTTTCGATGGCCTGCAACGCATCGAGCAATGCCAGTGGCGCCAGGGTGGTGTCCAGGGCGGCGACAGCGTTGGTGTAGCGCGGTTGGCCGGGCAGCAGCGAATCACTGGTGTACAGGGCCGAGGCGGCTACCAGGCGCGTGGCTTCGACCTGGTCCAGCGCCTGCAAGGCGCTACGCAACTGCTCGGCAGGTGCGTCCAGGTTGCTGCCCAGACCTACGTAGGCGCGAATGGTCACTCGAACGCCTCGTCGCCACTGCGCTTGCGTTTGCTGCCGCTGCGCTTGCGCTTGCGCGGGCCGGCACTGTCGTCACGGCTACCAAGCTCGCGGATCATCTCGCGGCGCTCGCTGTCGTTTGCCTCCTGGTAATCGGTCCACCACTGGCCCAGGTCGTCGGTTTCTTCCCCGGCGCTTTCACGCAGCAGCAGGAAGTCGTAACCGGCGCGGAAACGCGGGTTGTCCAGCAGCATGTCGGCGCGCTTGCCGCTGCGGCGCGGCAGGCGCTCCTGCATGTCCCAGATCTCGCGGATCGGCAGGGTGAAACGCTTGGGGATGGCAATGCGCGCGCACTGCTCGGCGATGAGGTCGTGGGCTGCACCGTTCATGGCCGGGATCGGCGGCACGCCCTGATTCTGCAGGTGCAGCACACGGGCCGGCAGAGCTGGCCAGAGCAGAGCAGCAAACAGGAAGGCTGGCGTCACCGGCTTGCCCTGCTTCACGCGCAGGTCGGTGTTGTTCAGTGCCTGGCTGATCAGCGTGTGGGTGTAGGTCGGCCGCTCATCCAGCGCGTGGGCACTGGCCGGGAATAGCGGTTCGAACAACTCCAGGTCAACCAGCATTTCGAAGGCGATGGCACCTTGGCCGCTGAGGAACAGCTTGAGGCATTCCTCGAACAGGCGCGCGGGTGGAATTTCGCGCAGCATCGGGGCCAGGCCGCGAATTGGCAGGTAGGTGTGCTTTTCGATGCCAAAGTCGAGCTTGGCGGCAAAGCGCACCGCGCGCAGCATGCGCACCGGGTCTTCCTGGTAGCGGTGGGTCGGGTCCCCGATCAGCCGCAGCAGGCGATTGCGCACGTCGTGCACACCGTTGGCGTAATCGAGAATGCGCTCGCTGACCGGATCGTAGTACAGGGCGTTGATGGTGAAGTCGCGGCGTTGCGCGTCCTCTTCCAGGGTGCCGTACACGTTGTCTCGCAGAATGCGGCCACTGGCGTTATGCGACGAACGGTGGGCATCGCCCTGGTCGTCCTCGGAGTGGTGGGCGCGGAAGGTGGCGACTTCAATGATCTCACGGCCGAAATGCACATGGACCAATTTGAAGCGACGACCAATGATGCGGGCGTTGCGGAACTCGGCACGGACCTGTTCGGGGGTGGCGCTGGTGGCGACGTCGAAGTCCTTCGGCGTGATGCCCAGCATCAGGTCGCGGACACAGCCACCGACCAGGTAAGCCTGGTAGCCGGCGCTTTGCAGGCGCTCCACGATGTTCACCGCATGACGGCTGAACTGGTGGCGCTGCAGCGAGTGCTGGCTCTTGTTGATCACCTCGGGCGTGGTGCGCCTGTGGTGCGGGCCCGGTACGGGCGGGCGGAAAGACTGGAACAGCTTCTTCAGCATGGGATGCACTGTGTGAAGGAATGTTCGGCCAAGAATAGGAGAATGGCCGCATGATGGGCGGGGATTCTAGCATTTACTCGGGGAATGGTGTAGGCGGGTAGCAGGATGCCTGCCAGAAGGGTAGAAACGACAAGGGGAGCCTAAGCTCCCCAAGAAGTCGTTGCGTGCTCTTATTGTTTTTTTGCTGGGCTTCTTGTTTTTGTTGAGTGCCCTGCCCACAAATCTCGAAACTTGTGGACGACCCCCAAACCGGGGGTAAAGAGCAAACGGATTGCTTTGGCCGCTGATGACACGTTGATCTGTCGATCCAACCAGTTCAGGCGCTGCTTTTAGTGCAGTTTTTGTTGTTCTCTGCCTGGTTGTGGGGCAAGCCCCAAACACGCATCCTCTCCAAAAGAATCAGTTAGCTGCGCCTCCGCCATCTTGTTTTTATTGTGCGTGAGCCGTTTCGTCTTGTTCTTATTCTGAGTTGCAGTGC
Organism: Pseudomonas sp. BO3-4; assembly: GCF_034044115.1. Lineage (NCBI taxonomy): Bacteria > Pseudomonadati > Pseudomonadota > Gammaproteobacteria > Pseudomonadales > Pseudomonadaceae > Pseudomonas > Pseudomonas sp. BO3-4. The sequence goes on along the minus strand of NZ_CP139018.1, from coordinate 5,416,646 downwards.
TTGTTATTGTTCTTGTACCAAACATATAGCAGGTGCCGTGCCAACTTTTCAAAACTCAGTAAAATCAAGGGGTTGAGCGGGTTCTGCAATTTTTGGCAGGTCGAAAATGTCGCAATTTCGTTACCGTACGCCTCGGGGACTGTTACGGCGGAAAGCTTGGGTAACAGATTTTTACGGGAGGTGAGGTGTTACCTGGGGTGTTCGCCGTGACACGTTCAGCGCCTGTGAGGCCGAGCGCCGCCCGCGCGGCGCTTCGCGGCTAAAGCCGCGCCTACATGTGTTCGGGCTAATTTTTTCTGTGGGATTTGAGCGCGAACGCCTTGGCGCATGGCTCGAGATTGCGTCGTACAACAAGGCGGTCGCGCGCGCGTGGCACAGGAGGGACTGGCCCGAAACAAATGTAGGCGCGGCTTTAGCCGCGAAGCGCCGCGCGGGCGGCGCTCGGTCTCACCGACGCCGCATAGGCTGCGGCGTACGGTGCGCAGGTCGGTTATTCGCTGGTAGCGTTGCTCTTGCGCCGTGGGATGCCCAGGCGCTGGCGGCGTTCCCACAGGCACTTGCGGCTGACGCCGAGCTTGCGTGCCAGTTCGGTCTCGGTCATGTGGTCCTGGTGTTCAAGCACGAAGTGCTGGAAGTAGTCTTCCAGCGACAGGTCTTCGGTCGGCTCGTGGCTGGCATTGCCCGCGTTGGCCACCACCAGGGCATTGTCGAGGATGTCGTCCTCTTCCAGGTCGCTCAGCTCGATGTCGATGCCCAGCAGCTCGGCGGAAATTTCTGCGCTCTCGCTGAGAATCACCGCGCGCTCCACGGCATTTTCCAGTTCACGCACGTTACCGGGCCAGCTGTAGTGACGAATGGCTTGCTCGGCCTCGGCCGAGAAGTGCAGGTCGTCGCGGCCGATGCGAGCGCTTTGGCGGGCGAGGAAGACGCTGGCGATCTCGTTGACGTCGCTGCCACGCTCGCGCAGGGCCGGCAGCTTCAGGGCGATGACGTGCAGTCGGTAATACAAGTCTTCACGGAACTGGCCGGCCTTGGCCAGGTTTTTCAGGTCGCGGTGGGTCGCGGCGATCAGGCGCACATCGACCTTTTGCGACTGCACCGAACCTACCCGGCGTATCTCGCCTTCCTGCAGCACACGCAGCAGGCGAGCCTGGGCTTCGAGCGGCAGTTCGCCAATTTCATCGAGGAACAGCGTACCGCCATCGGCGGCCTCCACCAAGCCGGCGCGCCCGGCGCTGGCGCCGGTGAACGCGCCTTTTTCGTGGCCGAACAGTTCGGATTCGATCAGCGTTTCGGGGATGGCCGCGCAGTTCACCGAGATCATCGGTGCCTTGGCCCGGCGAGACAGGTTGTGCAGGGCGCGGGCCACCAGCTCTTTACCGGTGCCGGACTCGCCCTGGATCAGCACATTGGAGTCGGTAGGCGCGACTTTGCGGATCTTGCTGTACATGTCCTGCATGGGCTGGCACGAGCCGATGATGCCGATCTCGCCATTGGCCGTTGCCGCGCTGCCTTTGTCGGGCGCTGTAGCCTTGCCATTGCTGGCGCGTGGCTCGGCAGGCGGTGCTGCAGCGGGGGCGTTCTGCCGGTCACGCAGAATACGCGCTACGGCCTGCAGCATCTCGTCATGGTCGAAGGGCTTGGCAATGTAGTCCACCGCGCCCATTTTCATCGAGTCCACCGCTGAGCGCAGGCTGGCGTAACTGGTCATGATCAGCACCGGGGTGCCCTGGCCGAGCTTGATCAGCTCGGTGCCGGGCGCGCCTGGCAGGCGCAGGTCGCTGACGATGAGGTCGAAAGTGGCAATGCTGAAGCGTTCCTGGGCTTCCTGCACCGAGCCGGCCTCGCTGACCTGGTACTGGTTCCGCTCAAGCAGGCGACGCAGGGCCGAGCGGATGATGGTTTCGTCTTCGACGATCAGAATGTGCGGCATTGATTCAATTCTCTCGACGGTCTCGAATTTCAGGGGACGTCGCTACGACATGCCGGGGCAGGGTCACGCGGATCCGGGTGCCACGTTGCCGTTCGATATCGGCCGGGCTGTCGATGGTGATTTGCCCATAATGCTCTTCCACGATGGAATAGACCAGAGCGAGCCCCAGTCCGGTTCCTTCGCCCGGGTCCTTGGTGGTGAAGAAGGGTTCGAACAGGCGGTCCATGATGTTCTTCGGAATCCCGCTGCCTTCGTCTTCGACGATCAGGTCGACGGTGTGCTCGTTAACCTCGCTGCGCACGCGCACGGCGCTACCGGGCGGCGAGGCATCGCGGGCATTGGAGAGCAGGTTGATCAGCACCTGGGCCAGGCGCTGCGGGTCACCTTCGGCCCAATGGTCCGGGTCGCAAAGGTTGAAGAACTGTACTTCGAAATTGCGCCGGTTCAACGCCAGCAGACCGATGGCGTCTTGTGCCACTTCGGCCAGGCACACCGGTTCCTCGCTGTTCTGGTGGCTGCCGCCAGCATGGGCGAAGCTCATCAGCGACTGGACGATGCGCGATACGCGCTTGGTCTGGTCCAGGATCTGGCTGGACAACTCGATGATTTCGCCATCGCCTTCGCGTTCCTCGCGCAGGTTTTGCGCCAGGCAGGCGATGCCGGTGATCGGGTTGCCGATCTCGTGGGCCACCCCGGCGGCCAGGCGGCCGATGCTGGCCAGGCGCTCGGAGTGCACCAGCTTGTCTTCCAGTGCCTGGGTTTCGGTAAGGTCCTCCACCAGCAAAACCAGCCCGCTGTTACCGGGGGCCAGTGGCTCGTCGATGGCTGCCTTGTGCAGGTTCAGCCAGCGCGGCTGGCCGTCCAGCGCCAGGCGCTGCTTGTGCAGGTGCTCATCGGGCACGTTGATGAAACCTTGCAGCAGGCCGCGCCAAGGCTCGTCGATGGTGACCAGGCGCGAGCCGACCACATGCTTGGCGGCGATGCCGGTGAGCTCTTCCATGGCCTTGTTCCACATCAGGATTTCCTGGTCCTTGGCCAGTGAGCAGACGCCCATGGGCAATTCCTGCAGGGTCTGGCGATGGTAGCGGCGCAAGGCATCGAGTTCGGCGGCCAGCCCGGTCAGGCGCGAGTGGTAGTCTTCCAGGCGGCTTTCGATGAAGTGGATGTCTTCGGTCACGTAGTTTTCGTTACCGGACTTGTACGGCAGGAAAGTCTCGACCATGTCCTGGGCGACGCTCGGCCCCATCAGGCCGGACAAGTTGGCTTCGATGCGGTCGCGCAGGCGGCGCAGGGCATAGGGGCGGCGCTCGTCGAACGGCAGGTAGAGGTCGCGCAGCGCTTGCTCGACTTCCTTTTGCGCGGCCTTGGCGCCCAGCGGCTTGGCCAGCTGGGTGGCGAATTCCTGCGGCGAGGCGGCGTGCAGCTCGCGGCGCTGCGGGCGGCGCACGTTATCCACGGCACAGGCTTCGGCCGCGCTGACCTCTTCGGTGCTGGCGTTGGTGAACAGTGAGATCAGGGTGAACAGCAGCACGTTGGCCGCCAACGAGGCGATGGCTGCCATGTGCCAGCTGGTGTCGTCCAGCACATAGATCATGTCCAGCAGCGGGATGTAGAAGCCCTGCAAGTTGCCGAGAAGCGGCAGCAGCATGGTCACCATCCACACCAGGGTGCCGGCCAGCAGCCCGGCGATGAAACCGCGGCGGTTGGCGGTTGGCCAATAGAGCACCGATAGCACCCCAGGCAGGAACTGCAAGGTGGCGACGAACGCGACGATACCCAGGTTGGCCAAGCTCTGGTGGTAGTTCTGGCTCAGGTAGAACATGAAGCCGGCGGTGATGATGGCGACGATCAATGCACGGCGGGTCCACTTCAGCCAACGGTAGATGTTGCCTTCGGCCGGGGGCTGGTAAAGCGGCAGCACCAGGTGGTTCAGGGCCATGCCCGACAGCGCCAGGGTGGTGACGATGATCAGGCCGCTGGCTGCAGACAGGCCGCCAATGTAGGCCAGCAGTGCCAATGCCTGGTTGTTGGCGGCGATGCCCAGGCCCAGGGTGAAGTACTCGGGGTTGGTGCTGGCGCCCAGGCGCAGGCCGGCCCACAGCACCAGCGGCACGGCAAGGCTCATCAGCAGCAGGAACAGCGGCAGGCCCCAGCTGGCGCTGACCAGCGAGCGCGGGTTGAGGTTTTCGGTAAAGGCCATGTGGTACATGTGCGGCATGACGATGGCCGAGGCGAAGAACACCAGCAGCAGGGTGCGCCATGGGCCTTCCTGCAGGGGGGTGTGCAGGGCGGCAAGGGCGGTCTGGTTCTGCAACAGCCAGACTTCCAGCTCGTGCGGGCCGCCGAATACGCCATACAAGGCATACAGGCCGATGCCGCCCAAGGCCAGCAGCTTGATCACCGACTCGAAGGCGATGGCGAAAACCAACCCCTCATGCTTCTCGCGCGTGGCGATGTGCCGCGAGCCGAAGAAGATGGTGAACAGAATGATCAGCGTGCAAAAGGCAAAGGCCACCCGGGCCTTGACCGGTTCACCGGTAAGGATGCTGATCGAGTCGGCCACCGCCTGGATCTGCAGGGCCAGCAACGGGAGCACGCCAATCAGCATGATGATGGTGGTCAAGGCCCCGGCCCAGGTACTGCGGAAGCGGAAGGCCAGCAGGTCGGCCAGGGATGACAGCTGGTAGGTGCGGGTGATCTTGAGGATCGGATAGAGCAGCACCGGCGCCAGCAGGAATGCGCCAGACACCCCCAGGTAACAGGCAAGGAAGCCGTAGCCGTACTGGTAGGCCAGACCAACCGAGCCATAGAAGGCCCAGGCACTGGCGTAGACGCCCAGCGACAGGGTGTAGGTGAGTGGGTGGCGAATGATCGAACGCGGGATCAGCCCGCGCTCGCTGATCCAGGCCACGCCGAACAGCACCATGAGGTACCCGGCGCTGATCAGGATCATCTGGGTCAGGCTAAAGCTCATCGGCATCTCTTTGGCTCTGCAGGATGAAGGTGACGACGATCAGGATCAGCCAGAGCAGGTAGGGGCGGTACCAGGCTCCGGTCGGTTCGATCCACCAGTCCATGATGGCCGGGGAGAACAGGTAGATCCCCACGACCAGAAGCAGGACCAAACGATAGATGTACATGCTGGCCTCGATGGTTGGGCGCTGCGGGCTTGAACTTATTATTGGCGCAAATGGCAGGGGGGATGCTAGCGGGAATCCACAGCGTTCGCCAAGGGTTTGAATTTATTGGGCTTTTGTTTTTGAGAGGTGGAATGAATGTGCCGGCCTCTTCGCGGGTGAACCCGCTCCTACAGGTAAAGCGTTGCTTCTAGGTTTATTGAGGACCCTGTGGGCGCGGGCGCGCCCGCGAAGAGGCCGGAAGGTTCAGCGCAGATCAGCCTCTGGCACCGTGGTCCGCTGCGCGATGGCTTCCGGCCGCCATTGCGTGCGCGCGACTGCCAGCACCTCTGCCGGCGTCGCCAACAGCAGTTCCGGGTCTGTCTCCTGCCCCAGCGCCCGCAATGCCCGCAGCAGCAGGGGGGTAGCATGCTCCGCCTGCAGTGGCGGTGAGCGGTACGACTTGCCCAGCTTGTGCCCATCCGGCTGCACGATCAGCGGAATATGCAGGTAACGCGGCTGTGAGAAGCCCAGCAACTCCTGCAGGTACAGCTGGCGCGGGGTGTTGTCGAGCAGGTCGGCACCCCGCACGATGTCGGTAACACCCTGCCAGGCATCGTCCAGCACCACGGCCAGCTGGTAGGCGTACAACCCGTCACGACGCTGGATGACGAAGTCGCCCACCTCACGCCCCAGGTGTTGCTGGTACTCACCCTGCACCCGGTCGGTAAAGCGGTAGATCAGCTCTGGCACCCGCAAGCGGATTGCCGCCCCTTCACGGGCATGCCCGGCGTTACGGCAAAAGCCCGGGTAGATGCCGTTGTAGCGTTCCAGTTGCTTGCGCGAGCAGGTGCATGCATACGCCAGGCCCATGTTGAACAGGCGGTCTACCACGGCAGCATAGGCATCGTGGCGCTGGCTCTGGAATACCACCTCGCCATCCCAGTGCAGGCCATAACGTTCCAGTGTCTGGAGGATGGCATCGCGGGCGCCGGGCATTTCCCGGGGCGGGTCGGTGTCTTCCATGCGCAGCAGCCAGCGGCCGTTGACGGCGCGGGCATCGAGCCAGGAGGCGAGGGCGGCGACCAGCGAGCCGAAGTGCAGGAAGCCGCTGGGGGTGGGGGCGAAGCGCCCGATGTAGCTGAAGTCGGTCATGGTCAGGCTGGGCATATAAATGAAACGGGGCGCATGATGCGCCCCGTTCAGGTGGAAGAAAGATCAGCCTTTGCCGACCGTTTTTTCCTTTTTCTCGGCAATTTCCTTGCAGTCGAAGCACAGGTCGGCGGTAGGGCGGGCTTCCAGGCGGCGCAAGCCGATCTCGATGCCGCACGACTCGCACCAGCCGTACTCTTCGTCCTGAATCTTCTGCAGGGTTTTATCGATTTTCTTGATCAGCTTGCGCTCGCGGTCGCGGTTGCGCAGTTCGAGGGCGAATTCCTCTTCCTGGGATGCGCGGTCTGCGGGATCTGCGAAGTTGGCTGCTTCTTCTTTCATATGGTCAACGGTCTTGTCGACGCCGACCATCAGCTCTTGCTTCCAGCCAGTGAGGATCTTGGTGAAGTGCTTGCGCATGGGCTCACCCATGTACTCCTCACCCTTGGTCTCCTGATAGGGTGCAACCCCATAAAGATTCTGGTTGGCTTTTTGCTTTTCTAGGGTGGACATGAATAGACCGCCTCTCACTCATCTGATCCAATGCGCAGGATGCTCCATCTCCGGCGACCGCCGGCCCTGCGACTGCGAGCCGCCGAACTTACCAGATAGATCGGGGGTGCGCTACCCCGCCCGATCCTGCTAATTGACACCGGCCTGAGCGGTACGTTCGGTGGTGTGCAGAGGTAGAATCTCCAGTTTAGACCCAATTGAGAGAAGGTCATGGCCCAACCCTACAGTGCGCGCAGCCGCGCCATCGAACCTTTCCACGTCATGGCGCTGCTGGCCCGGGCCAATGAGCTGCAGGCGGCCGGGCACGACGTGATCCACCTGGAAATCGGCGAACCGGATTTCACCACGGCCGCACCCATCGTTGCGGCCGGCCAGGCCGCGCTGGCCGCCGGGCACACGCGCTACACCGCTGCACGCGGTCTGCCGGCACTGCGTGAGGCAATTGCCGGCTTTTATGGGCAGCGCTATGGCCTGAACATCGACCCGGAACGCATCCTTATTACCCCAGGTGGCTCCGGCGCGCTGCTGCTGGCCAGCAGCCTGCTGGTGGACCCGGGCAAGCACTGGCTGCTGGCCGATCCGGGTTACCCGTGCAATCGCCACTTCCTGCGCCTGGTCGAGGGCGGGGCCCAATTGGTACCGGTGGGCCCGGATGTGAACTACCAGCTGACTGCCGACCTGGTTGAGCGCTACTGGGACAAGGACACCGTCGGTGCCCTGGTCGCTTCGCCGGCCAACCCGACCGGTACCGTGCTGGGGCGCGATGCGTTGGCCTGCCTGGCCAAATCCACCCATGAGCGGCATGGCCACTTGGTGGTGGACGAGATCTACCACGGCCTCACCTATGGCATGGACGCGCCGAGCGTGCTGGAAGTCGACGACTCGGCATTCGTCCTGAATAGTTTTTCCAAGTATTTCGGCATGACCGGTTGGCGCCTTGGCTGGTTGGTGGCCCCGCCCGGTGCGGTCGCCGACCTGGAGAAACTGGCGCAGAACCTGTACATCAGTGCGCCGAGCATGGCCCAGCATGCCGCGCTGGCCTGCTTCCAGCCCGAGGCGCTGGCCATTTTCGAAGAGCGCCGCGCCGAATTCGCCCGCCGTCGCGACTACCTGCTGCCCGCCCTGCGTGAACTGGGCTTCCGCATCGCCGTCGAGCCGCAAGGCGCGTTCTACCTGTATGCCGATATCAGCGCTTTTGGCGGGGACGCGTTCGCATTCTGCCGACACTTCCTGGAAACCGAGCACGTGGCGTTCACGCCGGGCCTGGACTTCGGTCGCCACCTGGCCGGGCACCATGTGCGCTTCGCTTATACCCAGAGCCTGCCGCGCTTGGAAGAAGCGGTGCAGCGTATTGCCCGTGGCCTGCAGAGCTGGCAAGGCTGATGCGTTTCTCTCCTTCACTCGAGCAGGGCCGCCTGTTGCGTCGCTACAAGCGCTTTCTGGCTGATATCGAACTGGCCAGCGGCGAGCAGATGACTATCCACTGCCCGAATACCGGCTCCATGCTCAACTGCATGCGTGAAGGTGGGCAGGTGTGGTTCAGCCGCTCCAACGACCCCAAGCGCAAGCTGCCAGGGACCTGGGAAATCAGCGAAACCCCCCAGGGGCGGTTGGCCTGCGTGAATACCGGGCGGGCCAATGCGTTGGTCGAAGAGGCCCTGCGCGCCGGCACAATCACTGAACTGGCCGGTTTCACTGCACTCAAGCGCGAAGTGGCCTATGGCGAGGAAGGCAGCCGTATCGACTTTCGCCTGGAATTCGAGGGGGCTCCGGCCTATGTCGAGGTCAAGAGTGTGACGCTGGGCTACCCCGACACTGCAGTTGCGGCCTTCCCTGATGCGGTGACTCAACGCGGTGCGAAACACCTGCGCGAGCTGGCAAAGCTGGCCCGGCAGGGCGTGCGGGCCGTGCAGCTGTATTGCGTGAGCCTGACCGGTATCGACGCTGTGCGCCCGGCTGAAGAAATTGATACAGCCTACGCCCAGGCGCTGCGCGCTGCCGTAGCGGACGGGGTGGAGGTGTTGGCCTATGGCACTCGGCTGGACGCCGAGGGTATCGTCATCGATCGTCGCTTGCCGGTGCTGCTGACCCCTTGAACCAGATGCCCTGGCTGTCTTCGTGGCAGCCCAGGGGCTGCAACTGCTCACCCTCACAGGGGCCTGCCACGCATTCGCCGCTTTCTATCAGGAACAGCGCACCGTGATGGGCGCAGTGGATGAGGCTGGCGCTGTCATCCAGAAACGCGTCCTCTGCCCAGTTCAGCGGGATGTCCCGGTGCGGGCAGCGGTTGCGGTACAGGTACACCTGGCCTTGGCGACGCACGCCGAACAGTTCGAGGCCGTCTACGCTGAAGGCGCGGCTTTGGCCCTCGGCCAGGCCGAGGGATGTACAAAGGAAGTGCATGGCGAGGATGACCCGTGAAACACGTGATGGCTTGACGCTCCAATGCGAATAATTATCAAATTGATCGCATTCGCTGCGCCTGGCTGCCTATGGTGCGCAGTTCCGCTGCTCGCCACAAGGCGTGTAGCCCGTCTTCAGAAGGAACCCGATGATGCGCCGTCCAGCTGCTTTTCTCGCTCTGTGTGCAAGCCTTGTGCTCTCTACCCAAGCCTTGGCAGCCGAGCTGCCGCAACGCTGGGTCAGCGCGGGTGGCGCCTTGAGCGAGTGGATAACCGCATTGGGGGGGGAAGCGCGCCTGGTCGGAGTGGACACTACCAGTCAGCACCCGGCCTCGTTGAAAGCCTTGCCCAGTGTGGGTTATCAGCGGCAACTGTCGGCCGAGGGCATTCTCAGCCTGCGCCCGGATGTGCTGGTGGGCACCGAGGAAATGGGGCCGCCACCGGTACTGGCGCAAATCCGCAAGGCCGGCGTGCGGGTCGAGTTGTTCTCCAGCAAGGCCGAGCTGCCGGCAGTAGATGAAAACCTCAGGCACCTGGGGCAGTTGCTCGGTGCAGAGCAGCAAGCGTCCGCGCTTGCAGCGGACTACCGCCAGCGGCTCGATGCGTTGCAGGCCAACGTCAAGCTGGCCCAGGCCGGGCAGCAGGCTCCCGGGGTGTTGCTGCTGGTCGGCCATGCCGGGGCCAAGCCGCTGATCGCCGGGCAAGGCACTGCCGGTGACTGGCTGCTGAGCCAGGCGGGTGGGCGTAACCTGGCCGCGCACCCAGGCTACAAGAACTTCTCCAACGAAGCGTTGGCGGCGCTTGACCCGGATGTGATCGTGTTTTCCGACCGGGCGCTGGCCGATGAACAGGCCTTGCAGGCGCTGTTGAAAGAAAACCCCGCGCTGGCTGCCTCGCGGGCCGTGCGTGAGAAACGCCTGGTCTCCTTGGACCCGACGCTGCTGGTCGGCGGGCTCGGGCCTCGGCTACCGGCGACCTTGCAGTCGCTGGCAGCCACCTTCTACCCGGCTGCTCAGGCCAGCTTCGCGCAATGAAACAGCGGGTCTCGCCACGTACGTTGTTCATTAGCCTGAGCCTGCTGTGCCTGTTGGCGATCTGGCTGTCACTGGCGCTGGGGCCAGTCAGCCTGTCAATGTTCGATACCCTGCGCGCTGGCCTGCGCCTTTTGGGATTGCCTGTCTCCGAAGATGGCCTGCAGCAGGCCGAGATGATCCTTGGTCAGATCCGCCTGCCGCGCACCCTGTTGGGGTTGGCGGTGGGCGCGGTGCTGGCTCTGTCCGGGGTGGCGATGCAGGGGCTGTTCCGCAACCCGCTGGCCGACCCCGGGCTGGTAGGGGTTGCCGCCGGCGCCGCGATGGGGGCAGCGGTTGCCATTGTTGGCGGCGCCTGGTTTGGCGGCATGCCGGATGCTTTCGCGCCTTATCTGCTGTCGTTCTGCGCGTTTGTCGGCGGGCTTGGGGTAACTGCGCTGGTCTACCGCCTGGGGCGCCGCGATGGCCAGACCAACGTCGCCACGATGCTATTGGCTGGCGTGGCCATGACCGCACTGGGGGGCGCGGCCGTGGGGCTGTTCTCTTACCTGGCCGATGACGCCACCTTGCGCACGCTGACGTTCTGGAACCTTGGCAGCCTCAATGGCGCCAGCTATGAGCGGCTGTGGCCATTGTTGCTGGTGGCGACAGGGGTGGCGGTGTGGCTGCCGCGCCGGGCCAAGGCGCTGAATGCCCTGTTGCTGGGTGAGTCGGAGGCGCGTCACCTGGGCGTTGACGTGGAGCGGCTCAAGCGTGAGCTGGTGTTCTGCACGGCGCTGGGCGTGGGGGCGGCAGTGGCGGCAGCCGGGTTGATCGGCTTCATCGGCCTGGTAGTGCCGCACCTGGTACGTCTGCTGGCCGGGCCTGATCATCGTGTGGTGCTGCCTGCCTCGCTGCTGGCCGGCGGTGTACTGATGTTGTTCGCCGACCTGGCGGCGCGGCTGCTACTGGCGCCTGCCGAGCTGCCGATTGGTATCGTCACGGCCTTCATTGGTGCGCCGTTCTTCCTGTTCCTGCTGATGCGAGGGCGCAGCTGATGTTGCATGTAGAGGGCCTGTACCTGCGCAGGGGCAGCAATGAGGTGCTGCACGACATTCACCTGCAGTTGCCTCCGGGGCAGGTCGTGGGTGTGCTCGGTCCCAACGGTGCCGGCAAGAGCAGCCTGCTGAGTGTGCTGTGCGGTGAACTGGCGCCCGACCGCGGGCGGGTAACGCTGCAGGGCCGCCCGCTGGCCGATTGGGCCGGACAGGAACGGGCAAGGCGCCTTGCAGTGTTGCCTCAGGTGTCCAGCCTGGGTTTCTCGTTTCGGGTGGAGGAAGTGGTAGGCATGGGGCGCATGCCTCATGGCACCGGTCAGCGGCGCGATGCGGAAATCGTCGAAGCGGCGTTGCGGGCGGCAGATGCCTGGCACCTGGTAGAGCGCAGCTACCTGGCGCTTTCCGGTGGCGAGCGGCAACGGGTACACCTGGCCCGTGTGCTGGCGCAACTATGGCCGGGGGAGGAGGGCAGCACGTTGTTGCTCGACGAACCGACCTCGATGCTCGACCCGCTGCATCAGCACACCACCCTGGAAGCCGTACGCCGTTTCGCCGACTGCGGTGCTGCAGTGTTGGTGATCCTGCATGACCTGAACCTGGCAGCACGTTACTGTGACCGTATCCTGTTGCTGGAACAGGGGCGCTGCCACGCGTTTGCCACGCCCGAAGAGGCACTGACCCCAGCGGCACTGAAGGCGGTGTACGGTATTGACGTGTTGGTGCAGGCGCACCCCGAGCGCGGGCACCCGCTGATCATCACCCGTTGATGTGCTCAACGCGTGCATGGCCTTTCTGAAAGTGGCCTTGTCTTGCGACCGGCCCGCCCCCGGTGCAGGCCATTTAAAGTGTGGATGACATGGAGTAACTGCCGATGCGACACCCGATGCTGTCCGGTTTCTCGCTGTGCCTGGTACTGGCGATAGGCGGCTGTCAGGCCAGCCTGCCGCCGTTGCCCGCCTGGCAGAGCAGTGAAGGTCGCACGCACGCCGAGCTGGGAAAGATTGTCGACCTGTCCAATGAGCAGGTCATAAGCCCTGAAACGCTGGTGCAGCGCCTGGCTGATGCGCCCCGAGTGCTTGTCGGCGAGAAGCATGACAACCCTGACCATCACGCGCTGCAACTGTGGCTGCTGCGCGCTCTTCAAGGCCAGCGCATTCAGGGCAGCCTGTTGCTGGAGATGCTGCAGCCCAGCCAGCAATCGCGGGTGGACAAGCTGGTGGGGCAGCCTTTGCCGGAAGACTTGCCCAAGGCACTGGCCTGGCAGGAGGGCTGGGATTGGCAGTTGTACGGGCCGATTGTCACCGAAGCCTTGCAGCATCGGGTGACGTTGCTGGCCGCCAACCTTTCGCCCGCCGAGATGCGTCAGGCCTATCGACAGCCGGCGCCGGTGCAGGGCGAAAAGTCCAATGCACCCGCGGTAAAGGCTGCCTTGCTGGAACAGGTGCGCGCCGGGCATTGCGGGATGCTGCCGGAAAACCAGTTACCGGCGATGCTGGCCGTTCAGCAGCAGCGCGACCGGCGCATGGCCGAGCGCTTGCAGGCGGCACCGCAGCCGGCGCTGCTGTTTGCCGGGGCTTACCATGTGCGCAAGGACCTGGGCATACCCTTGCATCTGGCTGACCTGGGGGTGTCGGGGGAGAGCAAGGTTTTGCTGCTGGCTGAGGTGGGCGAGCGAGTCGAGCCTGGCGAGGCTGATTATGTGTGGTACACGGCGGCGATGCCGGAGCAGGATTATTGTGCGCAGCTGCGGCGTTGATCCTGAAAAAGCACAGGCAAAAAAAAGACCCGGCAAATTGCCGGGTCAATAACCGTGATTAGCCTGATGAGGAGATAATCTGAGAGTCCGAACCAGGGGCTCTTAGCTTATCCAACCAGTCTCGCGACCAGTTGTGATAATCATAACAATTCTCATTTAGCCGTCAATCCCTTTACCCCGATTATTTTGGTTTTTTTTGCGCAGGGTTTTTCGCGTCCAATTGTTGGTTGAGTGCTTCCTTGCGTTCGAGCGGCAAATCGTTCCAGTGCATGTCCAGCAGGGCGCCTTCAATGGCATACAACAGCACCTTCGATGCACGGAACCCTCGTGTCTTCACGGCCTGGTACGCACCCACCGCGCCCAGGCGGCGCAAATCCGATGCACTGTGGATGCCGGCTGCATGCAGCCACTGCGCAGAAGTCTTGCCAAGGTTCTTCAGATGCTGCAATTCATCGTTCATCGAGCCTCCTTGCGATGGCTGAACGGGAATGGGGGATAAATCGCGAGCAGGTCTGAGAGGAGTGTAGCGGGCGTTGGGAAATATGCGGCTTTTTGCCATCGGGTGATGAGCGGCCTGTGCCTGCCCCTTCGCGGGCAGGCACAGGAAGATGACGAACTTACAGGCCAGGCAACCGCTGGCGAATCTGCTCGATCACTTGATCCATGCTGCCGGCAGCCTGGGTATCGACGCGGGTGCTGTGCACCAGCTCCTGCGCATCCAGCGCCTCACGGCTGGCCTGCTGGGCCTTGATCACCTCCAGCGTGGCATCCGAGGGGTCGCTGTTTTCAGCCTGGCGCTGCTCCAGCCAACTGGCGATGACCGCCTCTGGCGCGTGGCAGTCGAGGATGAGGAACGGCACGCCGGTCTGGCTGGCAACGTCTGCCGCAGCCTGACGCTGCTCACGCTTGAGGTAGGTGGCGTCCAGCACCACCGGGAAGCCGGCGCGCAGCACGGTCGCTGCCACCTCGTGCAGGCGCTGATAGGTCGCTGCGCTGGCGTCCTGGTCGTATATGCCCGTACTCAGCTGGCCGGCATCAGCCTGCTGCTGTTCGCCGAACAGGCGCTTGCGCTCTACGTCCGAACGCACGCGCACTGCACCCAAGGCCTCGACCAGGCGCATGGCCACGTGACTTTTGCCCACCGCCGAAACACCATGGGTGATGGCCAGCAGGCGCGACGGGATGGCGCTGTAACTTTCGGCCAGGTTGGCGTAGTTGCGGTAGGTGCGCAGGGTGGTGGCACGTTGCACGCCATCGGCGTCGGCCGGCATGCTGAACAGTGCGACCTTGGCCCGCACCAGCGCACGGTAGGCTTTGTAGAAGTTGAGCAGTTCCAGGCCTTCGTAATCCCCCGTCAGTTCCAGGTACTGGCTGATGAAGCGCCGGGCCAGGCATTTCAGGCCGCGGTCTTCCAGGTCCATGGCCAGGAAGGCGGTGTCGGCGTAGACGTCGGTCAGTCGGAAAGGCTCGTTGAATTCGATGCAATCGAAAATCACTACCTTGCCATCGATCAAGGTGGCGTTGCCCAGGTGAATGTCACCGTGGCACTCACGGATGAAGCCATTGGCCTTGCGCTTTTCCAGCAGCCCGTGCAGGCGCTCGAAGCTGCTGCGGGCCCAGGCCTGCAGGGCGTCAAGTTGCTGCAGATCGGCTTTGTCGCTGAGGAATGGGCGAATCTGCTCGAAGTTCTGCTCCACCGGGGCCATCACGCTGTCTGGCGTGCCCAGCGGGTGCTCCATCGGCACACGCGGAGCCTGAAGGTGAAAATCGGCAATCTGCCGAGCCATCTGGTCGATGTGCGTGGCGTTCAGTTCGCCATTGGCCTGCAGGGTGTTGAGCATCTGCCCCTGGGGGAACTGGCGCATCTTCAGCGCGTACTCGATGGCTACGCCTTCGCCACCGATCTGCGGTGCGTCGACGCTACCGGTGATGGGCAACACTTCCAGGTACAGGCCTTCGGTCAGGCGTTGGTTCAGGCGCAATTCTTCGTTACAGAAATGCTGGCGCTGGTCCAGTCCGGTGAAGTCCAGGAAGCCGAAATTCATCGGTTTCTTGATCTTGTAGGCGTATTCGCCAGTGAGCAGGACCCAGGAGATATGCGTCTCGATGAGCTGAAACCCCTCCACGGGGTGAGGGTACAGGGCAGGGTTCTGCAACGCAGTAATAAGAGCTTGGCTCACGGCAAATCCTTCCGGGGCAAGGGAATTCGAATGCGCCATTATGGTCAATGGTGCCGTCCCTGCCTACCGCCGGGCCGTCTGCCCAGCCTTTATAAAGTGCGTATAATCCGCCGCCATGACCCGAACCCGAAATCCCCGCACCCCTCAGAAACGCCCGACCGGCCGCTCCCGCGCCTGGCTGGGCTGGGCTTTGAAGCTCAGCCTGGTTGGCCTGGTGATCGTCGCCGGCTTCGCGGTTTACCTCGATGCCGTCGTCCAGGAAAAGTTCTCCGGCAAGCGCTGGACCATCCCGGCCAAAGTGTATGCCCGACCGCTGGAGCTGTTCACCGGCCAGAAGTTGAGCAAGAACGACTTCCTCACCGAGCTCGATGCGCTCGGCTACCGTCGCGAAAGCGCCGCCAATGGCCCGGGCGCTGCGTCCGTCAGCGGCAATACCGTCGACCTCAATACCCGTGGCTTCCAGTTCTACGAGGGCATGGAACCGGCGCAGTTCGTCCGCGTGCGCTTCTCTGGCGATTACGTTGCGGGCCTTTCCGGTGCCAATGGCAAGGCGCTTGACGTGGTGCGGCTGGAGCCGCTGATGATCGGCGGCATCTACCCGAAAAATCTCGAAGACCGCATCCTGATCAAGATCGATCAGGTACCCAAATATCTGCTCGAAACCTTGGTGGCCACGGAAGACCGCGAGTTTTACAGCCACTACGGCGTGTCGCCAAAGTCCATCGCCCGGGCCATGTGGGTCAACACGTCGTCCGGCTCGATGCGCCAGGGTGGCAGTACCCTGACCCAGCAGTTGGTGAAGAACTTCTACCTCAGCAGCGAGCGCAGCCTCAGCCGCAAGCTGACCGAGGCGATGATGGCGGTCCTGCTCGAACTGCACTACGACAAGCGTGAGATCCTTGAGGCTTACCTCAACGAGGTGTTCGTCGGCCAGGACGGTCAACGCGCGGTGCACGGCTTTGGTCTGGCGAGTCAGTTCTTCTTCAGCCAGCCGCTGTCCGAGCTGAAACTGCATCAGATCGCCCTGCTGGTGGGCATGGTCAAAGGCCCGTCCTACTACAACCCGCGGCGTCACCCCGAGCGTGCCTTGGCTCGCCGCAACCTGGTGCTCGACCTGGTGGCCGAGCAGGGCGTGGCCAGCCAGGCAGAAGTCGATGCGGCGAAGAAAATGCCGCTGGGCGTGACCAAGCGTGGCAGCCTGGCCGACAGCTCGTTCCCTGCCTTCCTCGACCTGGTCAAGCGACAGTTGCGCCAAGATTATCGCGACGAAGACTTGACCGAAGAAGGCCTGCGCATCTTTACCAGCTTCGACCCTATCCTGCAGATGAAGGCCGAAACCTCGATGAGCGAGACCTTCAAGCGCCTGGCGGGCCGCAAGGGGGCAGACGATGTCGAAGCGGCAATGGTCGTGACCAACCCTGAGACCGGTGAAGTACAGGCGCTGATCGGTAGCCGCCAGGCAGGTTTTGCCGGCTTCAACCGGGCCATTGATGCTGTACGGCCGATCGGCTCCCTGGTCAAACCGTCGGTATACCTGACTGCGCTGGAGCAGCCGAGCAAGTACACCCTGACCAGTTGGGTGCAGGACGAGCCATTTTCGGTCAAAGGGGCTGACGGCCAGGTCTGGCGCCCGCAAAACTATGATCGCCGCCCGCATGGCACTATCTACCTGTACCAGGGGCTGGCCAACTCTTACAACCTGTCGACCGCCAAGCTCGGCCTGGAAGTGGGTGTGCCGAACGTGATCAAGACCATTGGTCGTTTGGGCGTGAATGTCGACTGGCCAGCGTTTCCGGCCATGTTGCTGGGGGCGGGTGGCATGTCGCCGATGCAGGTCGCAACCATGTACCAGACCATCGCCAACGGCGGCTTCAACACGCCGATGCGCGGTATCCGCAGCGTGCTCACCGCCGAGGGCGAGCCGCTCAAGCGCTACCCGTTCCAGATCCAGCAAACCTTCGACCCGGGTGCCATTTACCTGGTGCAGAACGCCATGCAGCGTGTAATGCGCGAAGGTACAGGGCGTTCGGTGTACAACACCTTGCCACGCTCGCTGACCCTGGCGGGCAAGACCGGTACCAGTAACGACTCGCGTGACAGCTGGTTCTCCGGCTTTAGTCAGGATCTGCTGGCCGTGGTGTGGATGGGCCGTGACGATAACGGCAAGACACCGTTTACCGGCGCCACCGGCGCCTTGCAGGTGTGGACCAGCTTCATGAAGAAAGCCGACCCGCTGCCGCTGGATATGCCGCAACCGGATAACGTGGTGCAGGCCTGGATCGACCCTTACACAGGCCATGGGTCTGATGCCAGCTGTCCGGGAGCGGTGCAGATGCCGTATATTCGCGGGAGTGAGCCGCCGGCCGGCGCAACCTGTGGCGGCGAGCAGGACCCAGTCGAATCGGTAATGGACTGGGTCAAGGGCTGGATGAATTAAGCACAGGCTGCATTGATGAGGTGTGACGTGAACAAGTGGCTGTTTCCTGCCGTGACGGCGTTGGCTGTGCTCCAGGGGTGCTCCAGCGTCCCGCGTGGCAATATTCCGGTGGTCGACTCGAGCACCCGCGTGTCCAACAGCGAACGCGTGACGGCCAACCGCTCGGCGGGTGGCTATAACACCGGCACCGCCCAGGCGCAGACGCTGCCGGAGGATTCCGGTGTCACCGTGATGATCCCGCAGGGCGCAGGCGCATCGGGCATCCAGACATTCCCGGCGGGCAATAGCGCTGCGCCGATCAGTACCTCGCCGATCACCCCGGGGCCGATCAGTGCAGGGCCTGTCAGTTCGGCGCCGATGACCACCAATCCCAACCCGATTGCCGATGAACCCTTCGACATCGCTGCGATGAACAGCACCCCGCAAAGCGCCAGTGCGCCAACCGGTATTCCGCGCAGCGCCGCCGCCGGTGGCCTGTCGGCCGACGAGCAGCTGGACGGTCCTGTGCTGGCACTGCTGACCACTGCGAAGACGCAGCAGGGCAGTGGCGACTTCAACGGTGCCGCCTCGAGCCTGGAGCGTGCCCAGCGCATTGCTCCGCGTGAGCCGCAGGTACTGTATCGCCTGGCCCAGGTGCGCCTCTCGCAAGGTGATGCGGCGCAGGCCGAGCAGTTGGCGCGCCGCGCCCTGACCTACGCCAACGGCCGCCCAAGCCTGCAGGCAGAGCTTTGGAACACGATCGCCCAGGCCCGTGAAAAGCAGGGTGACAGCGCCGGCGCTGCGCTGGCCCGGCAAAAGGCGCGGGTCAATTCGTGATGATCGAGCAACGCGTGCTGGATATTGCCGACCACCTGCTCTTGATCGAGCGCGAGCTGCAGGTGCAAGGCTGGTGGGATGACGAGCCGCCAAGCGACGAGGCACTGGCCAGTACGGTGCCGTTCGCCGTGGATACCCTCAGTTTTGAGCAGTGGCTGCAATGGATCTTCCTGCCACGCATGAAGATCATCATCGAGCTGGGCCACCCGCTGCCCAACGCATCGAGCATCCTTGTCATGGCCGAAACCGTGTTTACCGACCGGCCGGAGCAAAGTCGTGAGCTACGCCGCCTGTTGGCAGCTTTTGACCAATTGATCGCTCCTTCCGCCTGATTTCTTCAGTTTTTCCGTCAAGGGCCGCAGATTGTGGCCCTTTTTTTTGGAAATCTTCTTAATTCTGCTGCTGAAGCGATTTTTAGTGGTGGCAGGAATTCATCTTGGGGAAAAATTGGCAATAATTTTTCTTGACTTGTTGGCGCCGAATCACAAGAATCCAACTTCCGCTGTAGAGGGACTGCCAGAAGCAGACCCGCTAAGCAGATCATGAGGTGCACACCCGCGCCGACCTGTTACACCCCGCAACGCGTTACCTCGCGCTGGGTGGGAAACCCCCGCAACACTCTGGGGATTTCCCAATACTTGCTCAGTCAGTGCTGACGTTCGCTCATGCTCTGCTTGGCAGTAAACCTATTAAGACCCGTCCAGTGAGGGCGGTATTCTGGCGTTTTAGAGGTGAACAACGTGGAGCTTTTATCTGGCGCTGAGATGGTCGTCCGCTTTTTGCGTGACGAAGGCGTTAAGCACATCTACGGGTACCCTGGTGGTGCTCTCCTGCATGTTTACGACGCACTGTTCAAAGAACCGGAAGTGGAACACATCCTGGTTCGTCACGAGCAGGCGGCCACCCATATGGCGGACGGTTACGCTCGCGCCACCGGCAAGGCCGGTGTGGTGCTGGTAACCTCCGGTCCTGGCGCAACCAATGCCATTACCGGTATTGCCACCGCCTACATGGACTCGATTCCGATGGTCATCCTGTCCGGCCAGGTGCCTAGCACCATGGTGGGCACCGATGCCTTCCAGGAAACCGACATGATCGGTATCTCGCGGCCGATCGTGAAGCACAGCTTCATGATCAAGAATCCGACCGAGATCCCTGAAGTTCTGAAAAAAGCTTTCTACCTGGCGCAATCCGGTCGTCCAGGTCCAGTCGTGGTCGACATTCCAAAAGATATGACCAACCCGGCTGAGAAGTTCGAATACGTCTACCCGAAAAAGGTCAAGCTGCGCTCCTACAGCCCGGCGGTCCGTGGTCACTCCGGCCAGATCCGCAAGGCTGCCGAGATGCTTCTGGCGGCCAAGCGCCCGGTCGTCTACTCCGGTGGCGGTGTGATCCTCGGCGGTGGCTCCGAAGCCCTGACTGAAATCGCCAAGTCGCTGAACCTGCCGGTCACCAATACCCTGATGGGGTTGGGTGGCTTCCCGGGTACCGACCGCCAGTTCCTCGGCATGCTCGGCATGCATGGCAGCTACACCGCCAACATGGCCATGCACAATGCCGACGTCATCTTTGCCGTCGGTGCGCGTTTCGACGATCGCGTTGTAAACGGTCCGGCCAAGTTCTGCCCGAACGCCAAGATCATCCACATCGACATCGACCCGGCGTCGATCTCGAAGATGATCAAGGCCGACGTGCCAATCGTCGGCCCGGTCGACAGCGTGCTCAGCGAAATGCTCGGCATCCTCAAGGAAATCGGCGAGCAGCCTGACAAGGCTTCGCTGGATGCCTGGTGGAAGCAGATTGACGAATGGCGTGGCAATGGCGAGTTGTTCCCTTACGACAAGGGCGATGGCAACGTCATCAAACCGCAAAAAGTCATCGAGACACTGTGTGAAGTGACCAATGGCGATGCCTTCGTCACTTCCGACGTGGGCCAGCATCAGATGTTTGCCGCGCAGTACTACCGCTTCAACAAGCCAAACCGCTGGATCAACTCCGGTGGCCTGGGCACCATGGGCTTCGGCTTCCCGGCGGCGATGGGCGTCAAGCTCAACTTCCCGGATCAGGACGTGGCCTGTGTGACCGGCGAAGGCAGCATCCAGATGAACATCCAGGAGCTGTCTACCTGCATGCAATACGGCCTGCCGGTGAAGATCGTCAACCTCAACAACGGTGTGTTGGGCATGGTCCGCCAATGGCAGGACATGGCCTACAACGGTCGTCACTCGCACTCGTACGTCGAGTCGCTGCCTGACTTCATCAAGCTGGCCGAGGCCTATGGCCATGTGGGTATCCGCATCACCAGCCTGAAGGACCTCAAGCCGAAGCTGGAAGAAGCATTTGCGATGAAGGACCGTCTGGTGTTCATCGACATCGCGGTTGACCGCAGTGAGCACGTCTATCCGATGCAGATCAAGGATGGCTCGATGCGTGACATGTGGCTGAGCAAGACGGAGCGTACCTGATATGCGGCACATCATTTCCCTGCTGCTGGAAAACGAACCAGGTGCGTTGTCCCGCGTGGTCGGCCTGTTCTCCCAGCGCAACTACAACATTGAAAGCCTGACTGTAGCGCCGACCGAAGACCCGACCCTGTCGCGTCTGACGCTGACCACCGTTGGCCATGACGAAGTGATCGAACAGATCACCAAGAACCTGAACAAGCTGGTCGAAGTGGTCAAGCTTGTCGACCTGTCGGAAAGCGCTCACATCGAGCGTGAACTGATGCTGGTCAAGGTCAAGGCCACCGGTGCCCAGCGTGCCGAGATCAAGCGCACCACGGATATCTTCCGTGGCCAGATCGTCGACGTGACCGCCAGCGTGTACACCGTGCAGCTGAGCGGTACCAGCGACAAACTGGACAGCTTCATCCAGGCGATCGGCACTGCATCGATTCTGGAAACCGTGCGCAGCGGCGTTACCGGTATTGCCCGTGGCGACAAAGTGCTCAGCATCTAAATCCAAAAAATTAGCGATGGCTCCGCAGGGGCCGAGATATAACCAGGGGTATTTTCATGAAAGTTTTCTACGATAAAGACTGCGACCTTTCCATCATCCAGGGTAAGAAAGTCGCCATCATCGGTTACGGCTCCCAGGGCCACGCTCAGGCGTGCAACCTGAAAGACTCCGGTGTAGACGTTACCGTCGGTCTGCGTAAAGGTTCGGCTACCGTTGCCAAGGCTGAAGCCCACGGCCTGAAAGTTGCCGACGTTGCTACCGCTGTCGCTGCGGCTGACCTGGTCATGATCCTGACCCCGGACGAGTTCCAGGGTGCTCTGTACAAGAACGAAATCGAGCCGAACATCAAGAAGGGCGCTACCCTGGCCTTCTCTCACGGTTTCTCGATCCACTACAACCAGGTTGTTCCGCGTGCCGACCTCGACGTGATCATGATCGCGCCGAAAGCCCCGGGCCACACCGTTCGCTCCGAGTTCGTCAAAGGCGGCGGCATCCCTGACCTGATCGCTATCTACCAGGACGCTTCCGGCAACGCCAAGAACGTCGCACTGTCCTACGCTTCGGGCGTGGGTGGTGGCCGTACCGGTATCATCGAAACCACCTTCAAGGACGAAACCGAAACCGACCTGTTCGGTGAGCAGGCTGTTCTGTGTGGCGGTACCGTCGAGCTGGTCAAAGCCGGTTTCGAAACCCTGGTCGAAGCTGGCTACGCGCCGGAAATGGCCTACTTCGAGTGCCTGCACGAGCTGAAACTGATCGTAGACCTCATGTACGAAGGCGGCATCGCCAACATGAACTACTCGATCTCCAACAACGCCGAATACGGTGAGTACGTCACTGGCCCGGAAGTCATCAACGAAGAATCCCGCAAGGCCATGCGCAATGCCCTGAAGCGCATCCAGGACGGCGAGTACGCGAAGATGTTCATCTCCGAAGGTGCTACCAACTACCCATCGATGACCGCCAAGCGCCGCAACAACGCCGCTCACGGCATCGAAATCATCGGCGAGCAGCTGCGCTCGATGATGCCGTGGATCTCGGCTAACAAAATCGTCGACAAGACCAAGAACTAAGTCTTATCGAAAGATGAAAAACGCGGCTTCGGCCGCGTTTTTTCGTTCTGGCATCCAGCTTCTGGTATAAAGCAGACCAGTGGCTCGCTGTCAGAACCTGTTTCGCGGGCCCGTGTCGAACATTTTCCATCCTGTTGCAAGGTACCCTCCATGAGCGAACGTCCCGAAGAGCCGAACAAGCCCTCCGACGCCGAAAGCCTGCTACCTGTCGATGAGCACGTTGAAGAAGGGCATGACGCCGAAGGCCGCAAGGTGCGCCACCGCGGCATCTACCTGCTGCCCAACCTGTTTACCACCGCCAACCTGTTTGCCGGTTTCTATTCCATCATCAGCTCGATGAGCGCACAGAGCGCCCTGAGTGCCGGCGACCCGCGTGAGGCGAGCAAGTACTTCGCTTTTGCCGCTATCGCCATCTTCGTGGCCATGGTGCTCGACGGCCTGGACGGCCGCGTTGCGCGCATGACCAATACCCAGAGTGCCTTCGGTGCCGAGTATGACTCGCTGTCGGATATGGTCGCCTTCGGCGTGGCCCCGGCTTTGCTGGCCTTCGGCTGGGCGCTGGGTGACATGGGCAAGGTCGGCTGGATGGTTGCCTTCATCTATGTGGCCGGTGCCGCGTTGCGCCTGGCGCGCTTCAATACCCAGGTCGGTACCGCCGACAAGCGCTACTTCATCGGCCTGGCCAGCCCGGCTGCCGCAGGTGTGGTGGCGGGCACCGTATGGGCGTTCAGCGACTATGGCATCCAGGGCTCCAAGCTGTCGTTCCTGGTCGCGCTGCTGGTGGCTGCTGCTGGCATGCTGATGGTCAGCAACATCAAGTACAACAGTTTCAAGGAGCTGGACCTCAAGGGGCGCGTGCCGTTCGTGGCGATCCTGGCGGTGGTGCTGGTGTTTGCCGTCGTGTTCAGCGACCCGCCGCGTATCCTTCTGTTGATCTTCCTCGCCTATGCAGCATCGGGGCCGATCCAGTTCCTGCTGAAGGCGCGCCGTCGCAAAGCGTGAAAATCACTTAACGCTGGAATAACCTCACGGCTCCATAGTCTTACTGGTACATCCGTTACTCAGTGCTATGGAGCCGTTCATGCTTATCAAGCTTCCCAGGTCTTCCGAGTGCAAGGCGTCGGAGATCACCCCCGAAGGCATTTACCTTTCCCGTCGAGCCCTGCTGGGTGGCTCATTGGCTGGCTTGGCGCTAGGCGCATTGCCGGGCGGTGTGGGCGCGGCGCAAATGTCGCGTTATGCCGATGTGCAGGCTGGGGCCGCGCCGGCCTGGTTCACTGACAAGCTCGCGGCCACGCGCTGGCAGGCGGTGACGGTGAAGGACGAGGCGATCACGCCGTTCAAGGATGCCACTCACTACAACAACTTCTACGAGTTCGGGCCCGACAAGGGCGACCCGGCGGCCAATGGCGACAGCCTGAAGACCGAACCGTGGTCCATTGTGGTGGATGGTGAGGTTGGCAAGCCCGGACGCTATGCACTGGAGGACTTCGTCAAACCCTATCAGCTTGAGGAGCGGATCTATCGGCTGCGCTGCGTAGAGGCGTGGTCGATGGTCATTCCGTGGCTGGGGTTCCCTTTGGCTCAGGTGCTCAAGCAGGTCGAGCCGACTTCCAGTGCGCGTTATGTGCGTTTCGAAACGCTGAAGGATCCGCAGCATATGCCGGGGCAGCGTTCTGGCTTCGCCTTGATCGACTGGCCTTATAGAGAAGGGTTGCGCCTGGATGAGGCGATGCACCCGC
>NZ_CP139018.1:667500-5387500 GCF_034044115.1 Pseudomonas sp. BO3-4 | reverse complement strand
GAAACGATGTGGGAAGGCTTAGACAGCTAGGAGGTTGGCTTAGAAGCAGCCACCCTTTAAAGAAAGCGTAATAGCTCACTAGTCGAGTCGGCCTGCGCGGAAGATGTAACGGGGCTCAAACCATGCACCGAAGCTACGGGTATCATCGTATGATGATGCGGTAGAGGAGCGTTCTGTAAGCCTGTGAAGGTGAGTTGAGAAGCTTGCTGGAGGTATCAGAAGTGCGAATGCTGACATGAGTAACGACAATGCGAGTGAAAAACTCGCACGCCGAAAGACCAAGGTTTCCTGCGCAACGTTAATCGACGCAGGGTTAGTCGGTCCCTAAGGCGAGGCTGAAAAGCGTAGTCGATGGAAAACAGGTTAATATTCCTGTACTTCCAGTTATTGCGATGGAGGGACGGAGAAGGTTAGGCCAGCCTGGCGTTGGTTGTCCAGGTTTAAGGTGGTAGGCTGAAATCTTAGGCAAATCCGGGATTTCAAGGCCGAGAGCTGATGACGAGTTGCCTTTAGGCGACGAAGTGGTTGATACCATGCTTCCAAGAAAAGCTCCTAAGCTTCAGATAACTGGGAACCGTACCCCAAACCGACACAGGTGGTTAGGTAGAGAATACCAAGGCGCTTGAGAGAACTCGGGTGAAGGAACTAGGCAAAATGGCACCGTAACTTCGGGAGAAGGTGCGCCGGCGAGGGTTAAGGACTTGCTCCGTAAGCCCATGCCGGTCGAAGATACCAGGCCGCTGCGACTGTTTATTAAAAACACAGCACTCTGCAAACACGAAAGTGGACGTATAGGGTGTGACGCCTGCCCGGTGCCGGAAGGTTAATTGATGGGGTTAGCGCAAGCGAAGCTCTTGATCGAAGCCCCGGTAAACGGCGGCCGTAACTATAACGGTCCTAAGGTAGCGAAATTCCTTGTCGGGTAAGTTCCGACCTGCACGAATGGCGTAACGATGGCGGCGCTGTCTCCACCCGAGACTCAGTGAAATTGAAATCGCTGTGAAGATGCAGTGTATCCGCGGCTAGACGGAAAGACCCCGTGAACCTTTACTATAGCTTTGCACTGGACTTTGAATTTGCTTGTGTAGGATAGGTGGGAGGCTTTGAAGTGGGGACGCCAGTTCTCATGGAGCCATCCTTGAAATACCACCCTGGCAACTTTGAGGTTCTAACTCAGGTCCGTTATCCGGATCGAGGACAGTGTATGGTGGGTAGTTTGACTGGGGCGGTCTCCTCCCAAAGAGTAACGGAGGAGTACGAAGGTGCGCTCAGACCGGTCGGAAATCGGTCGTAGAGTATAAAGGCAAAAGCGCGCTTGACTGCGAGACAAACACGTCGAGCAGGTACGAAAGTAGGTCTTAGTGATCCGGTGGTTCTGTATGGAAGGGCCATCGCTCAACGGATAAAAGGTACTCCGGGGATAACAGGCTGATACCGCCCAAGAGTTCATATCGACGGCGGTGTTTGGCACCTCGATGTCGGCTCATCACATCCTGGGGCTGAAGCCGGTCCCAAGGGTATGGCTGTTCGCCATTTAAAGTGGTACGCGAGCTGGGTTTAGAACGTCGTGAGACAGTTCGGTCCCTATCTGCCGTGGACGTTTGAGATTTGAGAGGGGCTGCTCCTAGTACGAGAGGACCGGAGTGGACGAACCTCTGGTGTTCCGGTTGTCACGCCAGTGGCATTGCCGGGTAGCTATGTTCGGAAGAGATAACCGCTGAAAGCATCTAAGCGGGAAACTTGCCTCAAGATGAGATCTCACTGGGATCTTGAATCCCCTGAAGGGCCGTCGAAGACTACGACGTTGATAGGTTGGGTGTGTAAGCGCTGTGAGGCGTTGAGCTAACCAATACTAATTGCCCGTGAGGCTTGACCATATAACACCCAAGCAATTTGCTGACGCAGATTGCGGTGGTGAAGACGAAAGACCCGAAAATTCGTAAGACCACAAATATCGCATATCCGAATTCGCTGGGCTGTCCATCTGGACATTCTGGCAACAGAATTTCTTGACGACCATAGAGCATTGGAACCACCTGATCCCATCCCGAACTCAGTAGTGAAACGATGCATCGCCGATGGTAGTGTGGGGTTTCCCCATGTGAGAGTAGGTCATCGTCAAGATTCATTTCGCAAAACCCCTATCTGCGCATGCAGGTAGGGGTTTTGTCTTTGTGGGCAAAAAAGGAGATGGCACCGGCTTCGCCGGTGTTCGCGGGTAAACCCGCTCCTACGGGGAAGGGGGCAACGCCAGGCAGGGGCGCACACTCTCCAGGCCACCAACGTCACCTCCCCTATGGATCGGGAGTGCCACGCTGCGGATGGCACCGCGTTGAAGTGCCCGCTCCCACAGCCTGATGGCATTCGGCCGTTTCATGTGCGCGTGATATCGTTCCCCTCTCAGCCATCAGCGCCTCCAGAGACCTTCCGATGCTCAACACCGCCCATCTCCACCCTGGCTTCATGATCGTCCACGGCAACCGCCTCGACGACCTGCGTAGCCTGGTAGTGAGCTGGATGCGTCGCTACCCGCTGGCGCCTCTGGAAAACGAAATTGCCCTGGTGCAAAGCAATGGCATCGCCCAATGGCTGAAGCTGGCCCTGGCTGAAGATCCGCTGGAAGATGACCAAGGCGGCTGCGGCATCGCCGCTGCCATCGATGTGCAACTGCCCGGTAGCTTTATGTGGCAGCTCTACCGCAGCGTGCTTGGCCGTAGCGAAATTCCCGAAGTGTCTCTGCTCGACAAGGCACCACTGACCTGGCGGCTGATGCGCCTGTTGCCAGCGCTCATCGAGCGCCCGCATTTCGAGCCACTGCGGCGCTTCCTCACCGACGACAGTGACTTGCGCAAGCGCTACCAGCTAGCCGAGCGCCTGGCCGACCTGTTCGACCAGTACCAGGTCTACCGTGCCGATTGGCTCAAGGACTGGGCCAGTGGCGAGCACGTCATCAACACGGCCCGCGGCGAGCGCAAAGTACTGCCGCCAGGCAACCGCTGGCAAGCCGAGTTGTGGCGAGCATTGCTCGAGGATGTTGGCGAGCAAGGCATGGCGCAGAGCCGCGCCGGAGTACACCAACGTTTCATCGAGCGCATCAACAGCCTGGAGCAGGCGCCTGCAGGGCTGCCACCGAGGGTGATCGTGTTCGGTATCTCTTCGCTGCCGGCCCAGGCCCTGGAAGCGCTGGCAGGCCTGTCGCGTTTCAGTCAGGTATTGCTGTGCGTACACAACCCATGCCGCCACCACTGGGCCGATATCGTCGCCGACAAGGACCTGTTGCGCCACCAGTACAAACGCCAGCAACGCAAGCAAGGCATGCCCCTGCAACTGGACGACCAGACGCTGCACCAGCATGCCCACCCGTTGCTGGCTGCCTGGGGTAAACAAGGCCGCGACTACATCAACCTGCTCGACAGCTATGATGACCCGGGCAGCTACCAGGGCGTATTCAGCGACGGCCGCATCGACCTGTTCAGCGACGGTTCGCCCACCACGCTGCTCAACGAACTGCAGGACGACATCCTGGAATTGCGCCCGCTCGCCGAGAGCCGCGAACGGTGGCCACCAGTCGACACCACAAAAGACCGCTCGATCCGCTTCCATATCGCGCACAGCCCGCAACGTGAAGTGGAAATCCTCCACGACCAGCTGTTGGCCCGCTTCAGCGCCGACCCGACTTTGCGCCCGCGCGACGTAATCGTCATGCTGCCGGACATCGACACTTACGCGCCGCATATCCGCGCCGTCTTCGGCCAGTTGCAGCGCAACGACCCGCGCTACATCCCGTTCACCCTGACAGACCAGGGCCAGCGTGGTCGCGAGCCTTTGCTGATCGCGCTTGAGCACCTGCTCAAACTGCCTGACAGCCGCTTCGCGGTCAGCGAAGTGCTCGACCTGCTGGACGTGCCGGCAGTCCGCGCCCGCTTCGGCATCCGCGAAAACGATCTGCCCACGCTGCACCGCTGGATCGAGGGCGCTGGCATTCGTTGGGGCCTTGACGCTGCGCAGCGGGCGAGCCTGGGCTTGCCCGCCGGGCTCGAACAGAACAGTTGGCGTTTCGGCTTGCGCCGCATGCTGTTGGGTTATGCCGTGGGGGTGGGTGAGGCCTGTGATGGTATTGAGCCCTACGATGAAATCGGTGGCCTGGACGCGGCACTGATCGGCCCGCTGGTCGCGTTGCTCGATGCGCTCGAAGTCGCCTGCCAGGCCTTGTCCGAGCCTGCCACCGTCAGCCAGTGGGGCGAGCGACTGCATGCCTTGCTGCACGTGTTCTTCCTCGCCGAGGACGAGGGTGATGAATTCCTGTTGATGCAGTTGCAGGATCTGCGTGATAGCTGGCTTGAGGTGTGCGAGACCGTCGGCCTGCACGACCCGCTACCGCTGACCGTGGTGCGTGAAGCCTGGCTGTCGGGCCTCGATCAGGGCAAGCTGTCACAACGTTTCCTCGCCGGCTCGGTCAACTTCTGCACACTCATGCCCATGCGCGCGATCCCGTTCAGGGTGGTTTGCCTGCTGGGCATGAATGATGGCGATTACCCGCGTGCGCAGCCACCGCTGGACTTCGACCTGATGGCCAGCGACTATCGCCCCGGCGACCGCTCACGCCGCGAAGACGACCGTTACCTGTTGCTTGAAGCGCTACTGTCAGCACGTGACCAACTGTATGTCAGCTGGGTCGGGCGCAGTATCCGCGACAATAGCGAACGCCCGGCCTCGGTGCTGATCGGCCAGTTGCGCGATCACATCGCTGCGGGCTGGCATTTGGCCGACGCGCAGCAGGGCCAGCTCGCGAAACCGGGCGAGCAACTGTTGCACGCACTGACCCAGGAGCACCCGCTGCAGCCGTTCAGCCCTCGGTACTTCCAGAAGGGCAGCCCATTGTTCAGCTATGCCCATGAATGGCAGGTGCTGCACCAGCAAGGTGAGGCAGACGAGCAGAGCGAGCCGGGCCTGCCGCCTTATCAGGACGCTGAAGCCCTGAGTCTGCACCAGTTGAATGACTTCTTGCGCCACCCGGTACGGCACTTCTTCAGCCAGCGCTTGAAGGTGTACTTTGAGGCGCTGGAAGCGCCGACCCCGGACGAAGAGCCCTTCGTCCTCGATACCCTGCAACGTTACGGCGCCAGTGAAAGCCTGCTTGGCGCCGCCTTGGCCGAACCGGACAACGCTGAACAGGCCTTGCGCGCCCAGGCCCGACGCCTGCAGGCCTGCGGTTTGCTGCCGCTAGCCGGTTTCGGCGAACTGCTGCAAAACGAATTGATCGAACCGCTGCCGGACCTGCTGCAACGTCACCAACAATTGCTGCAACGCTGGCCACAGCTGGTCGAGGGCGCTTTACCGGTGCATTTCGAGCACGGTCAGCACCGTCTGGAGGGCTGGCTGGGCCGGGTGTTCCAGGCGGAAGATCAGAGCCTTCTCAGTATCACCACAGTACCCAACACCATCAGTGCCGGGCGCAACAACCTGAAGTGGCACCGTCTTATCGCGCCCTGGGTTACGCACCTGGCGGCCTGTGCAGCGGGCTACCCCTATAACAGTGCATTGGTAGCCAGTGACCTGACCCTGTTGCTTGCACCGCTGCCGCAAGCGCTGTCCGCGCAACTGCTGGGCGACCTGTTGGTGGCCCGTCAGGCGGCAATGAATGCGCCGTTGCCAGTCGCGGCCAAGACCGCGTTCGCCTGGTTGGCCCAGGACGATGCCGATAAAGCCATGGCCGCAGCAGCTCGCGCCTACGAAGGCGACGAACGCACCAGTTTTGGCGAGCGAAGTGAGAGCATTGCGCTGGCTCGCCAGTTCCGAGATTTTGCAGCACTCACCGCTGACGAAACGTTTGAAGGCTGGTGCGAGACCTTGTACCGCCCGTTGTTCACCGCCCCTTGGCAGACCTTGGGCAACCCGGAGAAAGGCGCATGACCCAGGACCGTCCTCTGGCACTGAGTTTCCCCCTGCACGGTAGCCAGCTGATCGAAGCCAGCGCCGGCACGGGCAAGACCTTTACCATTTCGGCGCTGTACCTGCGCCTGATCCTCGGTCACGGTGGCGAACAGGGCTTCGAGCGCGAGCTGCTGCCACCGCAGATCCTCGTGGTGACCTTCACCGACGCCGCCACCAAAGAGCTGCGCGAGCGTATCCGCGCCCGCCTGGCTGAAGCCGCACGGTTCTTCCGTGGCGAACTGGAAGGGGCCGATCCGCTGTTGCACCAACTGCGTGACGATTACCCACAAGAGAACTGGCCGCGTTGCGCCGGCCGGTTGGAAATCGCCGTGCAGTGGATGGACGAGGCTGCGGTATCGACCATCCATGGCTGGTGCCAGCGCATGCTGCGCGAGCATGCCTTCGACAGCGGCAGCCTGTTCACCCAGACCCTGGAAACCGACCACAGCGAGTTGTTGGGCCAGGTCATGCGCGATTACTGGCGGCGCTTCTGCTATGGGATGCAAGGTGACGCACTGGCCTGGGTGCGCGGCAACTGGGGGAGTCCAGACGCCTTGCTGCCGCGCATTCGCCCACTGTTCGGCCGTGTGCGCGCCCAGCAGGATGGGCCAGAGCCCGCCGCATTGATCCAGGCATCGCTGCAGCAACGTGGTGCACAGTTGGCCCGGATCAAGGCGCCATGGGCACAGTGGGCCGAGGAACTGCGGCAAATCTGCCGCGATGCGCTGGCCGCCAAACAGGTCGACGGCCGCAAGATGCAAGCCCGTTACTTCGAGCCCTGGTTCGACAAGCTCTGCGCTTGGGCCAGCGATGAGCAACTGGTAGAGCTCGACTTGGGCACCGGCTTTACCCGGCTGACCCCGGCGGGCATGGCCGAGGCCTGGAAGGGAGAACCTCCCGAGCACCCAGCCCTCAACGCCATGCAGCACTTGCAGCAACAACTGCAGGCCCTGGACAGCCCGGATGCCCCTCTGCTCGAGCACGCGGCCAGTTGGGTATCGGCACGTTTCGAAGTGGAGAAGCGCCGGCGTGCAGAAATGGGCTTCGACGACATGCTCGTGCGCTTGCAGCACGCACTCGCCAGCGAGGCCGGCGAGCGCCTGGCCAGCCTGATCCGTGAGCAGTTCCCGGTAGCGCTGATTGACGAATTCCAGGACACCGACCCGGTTCAGTACGGCATTTTCGAGCGCATCTACCAGATCAGTGAAAACCGCGCCGAAACCGGTCTGTTCATGATCGGGGACCCCAAACAGGCGATCTACGCCTTCCGCGGTGCCGACATCTACACCTACCTTGCGGCGCGGCGCGCCACCAGCGGCCGTCTGCACAGCCTGGACACCAACTACCGCTCCAGCAAAGCCATGGTGGCGGCGGTCAACCAGGTGTTCCTGCAGGCCGAGGGGCGTGAAGCGGGGCGGGGTGCATTCCTGTTCCGCGAGGCCGATGACAACCCGCTGCCATTCATCGAGGTGCGCGCTAAGGGGCGTGGCGAACAGCTGCTGATTGACGGTGAAGTCAGTGCAGCCCTGCAATGCTGGCAGCTGGAAAGTGAAGAGCCAGTCTCCAGCAGCGTTTACCGCCAGCAACTGGCCGCCAGTTGCGCCAGCCATATTGTGGCCTTGCTCAATGGCGGCCAGCAGGGCACGGCGGGCTTCCAGAATGCCGAAGGCGAATTGCGCGCCTGCTTGCCCTCGGACATTGCCATCCTGGTGCGCGATGGCCATGAGGCGCAGATGGTCCGCGCCGAACTGGCCGCACGCGAGGTGCGCAGTGTCTACCTGTCTGACAAGGACTCGGTGTTTGCCGCCCAGGAAGCCCACGACCTGCTGGCCTGGCTGAAGGCCTGCGCCGAGCCTGACTCAGAGCGCCTGCTCAAGGCTGCTTTGGCCAGCCTTACACTGGGCCTGTCGCTGGCTGCGCTGGACCGGCTTAACCAGGACGAGCGGGTCTGGGAGAGCTGGGTGATGCGCTTTCGCCTTTACCGCGACACCTGGCAGCGCCAAGGGGTGTTGCCGATGTTGCGCCACCTGCTGCATGACTTCCAGCTACCGCGTACGCTGATCCGCCGCAGTGATGGCGAGCGGGTGCTGACCAACCTGCTGCACCTGGCCGAGCTGCTGCAGCAGGCCGCTGGCGAGCTGGACGGCGAACAGGCGCTTATCCGCCACCTGGCCGAGCACCTGGCCAGTTCCGGTCAGGCCGGTGAAGAGCAGATCCTGCGCCTGGAGAGCGACGAACAGTTGGTCAAGGTGGTGACCATCCACAAGTCCAAGGGCCTGGAATATCCCTTGGTCTACCTGCCATTCATCTGCACCAGCAAACCGGTGGATGGTAGCCGTCTGCCGCTGGCCTGGCATGACAGCGAAGGTAACGCCCACCTCACCCTCACACCCGATCAGGAGCAGATCGAGCGTGCTGACGACGAGCGCTTGGCCGAAGACCTGCGCCTGCTCTACGTGGCCCTGACCCGCGCCCAGCATGCTTGCTGGCTGGGTGTCGCCGACCTCAAGCGCGGTAATCAGAAGAGCTCGCAGCTGCACCGCTCGGCGTTTGGCTACCTGCTGGGGGGCGGCCTGGCCCTGGCTGGCTCGGCGCAGCTGACGGACTGGTTGCAGGCGTTGGCGGCGAAGTGCCCGCACATCACTTGCCCAGGCCTGCCGCAGGCGGATGAGCAGATGTATCGCATGCCACACGCCGAACGTGAGCTGCTGCCAGCACGCAGGCCACGCCATGCGGCTGCCGAGCACTGGTGGATCGCTTCGTACAGTGCCCTTCGTGTCGGCGATCAGACCCTCGGCGCCGACAGCTCGCAGGCCCAGCAACTGCTGGATGACGAGGTGCCCGATGCCCAGGTGTTGCGCGAGGTCCCGGCCGACAGCGGCGATATCCATCGCTTCCCACGGGGGCCTAACCCCGGCACCTTCCTCCATGGTTTGCTGGAGTGGGCAGGCCGTGAGGGCTTCAGCGAGGTCAGCGGTAACCCTCAACTGATAGAGCGTACCGTTGGCCAGCGCTGCAACCGCCGTGACTGGGCCGGCTGGATCCCTACCCTGAGCCACTGGATGCAACGTTTGCTGGGCGAGGCGTTGCCGCTGCCGGGCAGCGACCAGAGCGTAACGCTGGGCCAGCTGCGTCATTACCAGATCGAAATGGAATTCTGGTTCGCCAGCCACCGGGTCGACGCAGAACAACTCGATCGCCTGGTGGCACACCACACCCACCCCGGTCTGGCGCGCCCAGCTGCGCAGCCGACCGTGCTAAACGGCATGTTCAAAGGGTTCATCGACCTGGCGTTCGAGCTGGACGGGCGTTACTACGTGACCGACTACAAGTCCAACTGGCTGGGTGCGGACATCCAGGCCTACGATGCCATGGCCATGGAAAAGGCGATTCTTGAGCACCGCTACGACCTGCAGTATGTGCTGTACCTGCTGGCCCTGCACCGCCAGTTGCGCGCGCGGCTGGCGGACTACGATTATGACCGCCATGTTGGCGGCGCCCTGTTCATCTTCCTGCGCGGTGCCAGCAGCAGCGGCCACGGCGTGTACCACGCCAAGCCACCGCGTGAGCTGATCGAAAGCCTCGATGCACTGTTCCGTGGCGAGCACGCGCCGGTACAGCAGGACCTGTTTGCCGGAGTTGCGCCATGAGCCGAAGCCTTGTCGACCTGTTGCCCACCCCGTTGCACGCCGAGCACCTGCTGGCGCTGGCACCGCAGCACAACAGCGCTGACCTGCTGCAATTACTCGACCGTTGGGTTGAGCGGGGCTGGCTACGTGCCCTGGACCGCGCATTCGTGTCGTTCCTGGAAGAGCGTGCCCCCGGCAGTGATCCCTTGCTATTGCTGGCAGCGGCGCTGGCCAGTCACCAACTGGGGCACGGACATGTCTGCCTCGACCTGCAACAAACCTTGGCCGAGCCGGATTTCGCCCTGTCGTTGCCGCCGGAAGGTGACGCCCTTATCGGCCCTTTGCTACTGCCATCGCAACTGCTGGCCAACCTTGACTTGAATGCCTGGCTTGAGCGCATCGTCGCCAGCCCGCTGGTGGCCGCAGGTGATACGCCTGGCCAGCAAGCGCGGCCGCTGGTACGCAGTGGCGAGCGCCTTTACCTGCGCCGTTACTGGCGTTACGAACGGCGCATCGACCATGCCCTGCGCCAGCGCCTGAGTCAGGCCGAAGCCCCCCCTTCAGACCTGCCAGAGCGCCTGGCGCAACTGTTCGAGGGCGGCGCGCCAGCTGGCCAGTTGGACTGGCAGAAGCTCGCCTGTGCCTTGGCCACCCGTGCCGGTTTCAGCATCATCACGGGTGGCCCCGGCACCGGCAAGACGACCACCGTGGTGCGCCTGCTGGCGTTGCTGCAGGCACCGGCAGTGGAGCAGGGCAGGCCACTGCGCATCCGCCTGGCTGCACCGACCGGCAAGGCCGCTGCGCGCCTGACCGAATCCATTGGTCAGCAAGTCGAGCGACTGCAAGTCAGCGCCGAAGTACGCGGGCAAATCCCTACTGAAGTCAGCACCGTGCATCGCCTGCTCGGCAGCCGCCCAGGCTCGCGGCACTTCCGCCATCATGCTGGCAACCCGTTGCCGTTGGATGTGCTGGTGGTCGACGAAGCGTCGATGATCGACCTGGAAATGATGGCCAACCTGCTCGATGCCTTGCCGCCGCGGGCGCGTCTGGTGCTGCTGGGCGACAAGGACCAGTTGGCCTCGGTCGAGGCCGGCGCGGTACTGGGTGACCTGTGCCGGGATGCTGAGGAGGGCTTTTACTCGCCGGCGACTGCAGCGTGGCTTCAGCAGGTCAGTGGCGAGTCGCTGGCCGGCAGTGGCCTCAAGGCCGGCGATGAGCAGCGCCACCCGTTGGCTCAGCAAGTGGTGATGCTGCGGTTTTCACGGCGTTTCGGTGAAGGCAGCGGTATTGGCCAGTTGGCCAGACTGGTCAATCGTCAGGATGCTCACGCGGCGCGCAACCTGCTGGCCGCGCCGCCTGCTGACGTGCACAGCCTGTCGCTCAAGCACGAGCAGGATCGTGCTTTCGACCGCCTGTTACTGGACGGTCTGAACCGCGGTACCGATGGACCGCAAGGCTACCGCAGCTACCTGCGCACCCTTGGGCGTTACCGGCCAGCACTTGATACCGCCTTTGACGACCCCGCCTGGGAGCAATGGGCGGGCAAGGTGTTGCGCAGTTTCGAGGATTTCCAGTTGCTGTGTGCGGTGCGCCGGGGCGCCTGGGGGGTCGAAGGCCTGAATGAACGGGTGGCGCGGGTGCTGCACAATGCCGGTCTGATCGACAGCCAGCAGCCTTGGTACGAAGGACGCCCGGTGCTGGTGACCCGCAACGACTACGGCCTGGGCCTGATGAATGGTGACATCGGTATAGCCCTGCGCTTGCCGGATGAGCAGGGCCAGCCGCTGCTGCGTGTGGCCTTCCCGCGCAACGACGGCAGTGGTGGGGTGCGGTTCGTTCTGCCGAGCCGGCTCAACGAAGTGGAAACGGTATTCGCCATGACCGTGCACAAGTCCCAGGGCTCGGAGTTCAGCCACACTGCCCTGGTGCTGCCGGATGCGCTCAACCCGGTGCTGACCAAGGAACTGGTGTACACCGGCATCACTCGGGCCAAGCACTGCTTCAGCCTGGTCGAGCCACGCCAAGGCATTTTCGAAGAAGCGGTGGCGCGCAAAGTACGGCGTATTTCCGGGTTGATGCTCGAGCAGGTCTAGGGCCATGACACCCATTACACGTGGCTGCAGGCTCATACATTAAAGCGGCCATGTGCTATCGTTGCGCCGATATCGGAAGGGGCTTAAAGGGATTTCCCACATGAACGTGGCCGCAAGGCGAGTGACAAGCTGTGCGCTTTCGCTATTGCTGGCCGTCCTGCTCCTTTCTGCAGGCGCTGCCCGGGCAGACCCCGGCACAACCGCCGCCCAGGCACAGCAACGCGCCAAGGCAGTCACCCAGGTAGTACTGGGTATCTTCAGTTACGCCCGCTGGCCCGTCGAACCCTCTCCTTTGCGCCTGTGCCTGGTCGGCCCGACCGAGTACGCCGACGATCTCATCAAGGGCCATGTCCAGGAGTCCGGCCGGCCGCTGCAGGTGCGGCGCTTGCTGGCAGAAGACACCCAGGTCGCCCAGGCCTGCGATGCCCTCTACATTGGCAAGCTTGACCAGGGCCAGCGGGATCGGCTGTTCCAGCGTATCGGCGGCCACCCGGTGCTGAGCATCAGCGAGGCGGATGACCCCTGCACGGTCGGCAGCCTGTTCTGCCTGCGGGTCAGCGACCAGCAGGTGGCCTTTGAAGTCAATCTCGACTCGGTGGCACGCTCTGGCGTGCGTATTCACCCCAGCGTGCTGCAATTGTCGCGGCGCCGGGCGGAGCAGCCATGAAACCGACCCGCAAGCGTACCGTGCGCCCGACCCTGCGCTCGGTGCTGGGCCGTGGTCACCTTAGCGTCGCCTTGCTTGCCGTTGGCCTGGCGGGTATCTCCCTCACCCTGCTGGGCGTGCTCGCCCTGCGTGTCTATGCCAACCATAACCTGCAGTTGATCGCCCGCTCGATCAGTTACACGGTAGAGGCGGCGGTGGTGTTCGATGACAGCGCCGCCGCCAATGAATCGCTGGCGTTGATTGCCAGTACCGAAGAAGTGGCCGAGGCCAAGGTCTTCAACAACGAGGGCGAGCAACTGGCGCACTGGCAACGCGACAATACCGGCATGCTCGCGCAGCTGGAGGTGCAGGTTGCCAGCACCTTGCTGGATGAGCCGGTCATTCTGCCGATCGTGCACCAGCAACAGCAGGTCGGGCATATCGAACTGGCAGGCCAGGGCAGGAGCCTGTTGCTGTTCCTGCTCAGTGGCTTGGCCGGTATCCTGTTCTGCACGGTCCTCAGCGCCCTGGCTGCCCAGTATCTGTCGCGGCGCCTGCTCAGCGATATCACCCGCCCGCTGCGTGGCCTGGCCAGTGTCGCCCATGCCGCCCGCCGCGAGCGCAGCTTCGACCGGCGCGTACCAGAAGCGCCGATTGCCGAGCTGAACGAGCTGGGTAATGACTTCAATGCCCTGCTGGATGAACTGGAGGTGTGGCATAGCCACCTGCAGAGCGAAAACCAGACCCTTGCCCATCAGG
Organism: Pseudomonas sp. BO3-4; assembly: GCF_034044115.1. Classification (NCBI taxonomy): domain Bacteria; kingdom Pseudomonadati; phylum Pseudomonadota; class Gammaproteobacteria; order Pseudomonadales; family Pseudomonadaceae; genus Pseudomonas; species Pseudomonas sp. BO3-4. The sequence goes on along the minus strand of NZ_CP139018.1, from coordinate 5,374,439 downwards.
CCAGCCACGACAGCCTGACCGGCTTGCCCAACCGCGCCTTCTTTGAAGGGCGCCTGAGCCGCAGCGTGCGGAATGCGGCGCGTCAGCAGGACCACCTGGCACTGCTGTTCCTCGACAGCGACCACTTCAAGCAGATCAACGACACCCTCGGCCACGCCGTGGGTGACGAGGTGTTGATCAGCGTGGCCGAACGTGTGCGCGCCCAACTGCGCGAGCACGATCTGGTGGCGCGCCTGGGGGGCGACGAGTTTGCCGTGCTGTTGACGCCGTTGCATACGCGCAAGGACGCCGAACACATTGCCGAGAAGATCGTTGCCAGCATGAAGCTGCCGGTGCAACTGGACAGTGGCCGCAGTATCTCCACCTCGCTGAGTGTCGGTATTGCCTATTACCCGGATGACGGCGCTGACCCCGCCAGTCTTCTCAATGCCGCCGATGCGGCAATGTACCAGGCCAAGCGCGAACGCCGTGGCCATTGGCAACTGGCGCAGACGGAACGGTCCGCCAACGAAATCAGGAACAGGAGTTGAACCCGTGATGCAAGCTTTACGTTTTCCGCTTTGGGCCTTGTTGCTCGCCATGCTGGCGCTAACGGGTTGCCAGAGCGCCCCCCCGAAAGGCCTTACCGCAGAACAGATTGCCGTGCTCAAGCGCGAAGGTTTCACCCCGACCGATGAAGGTTGGGCCTACGACTTGTCTGGCAAAGTGTTGTTCGGCAGCGATCTGGACAGCCTCAATGGCCAGAGCCAGGCGATTGTCGAGCGCATCGGCAAGGCGCTGCTCGGCGTTGGTATCCAGGGCGTGCGGGTGGACGGGCATGCCGACTCGTCGGGCAAGGCGGCGTATAACCAGCAGCTGTCCGAGCGCCGCGCGCAAAGCGTGACCAAGGCGCTGGTGGGGATTGGCATGCAGGCGCAGAACATTCAGAGCCGTGGCCTGGGCAGCAGCCAGCCGGTGGCGGACAACCGCACCAGCGCCGGGCGTACCGAGAACCGTCGAGTGTCCATCGTGGTAGCGTCCTACTGATCGTCGCCGCTCGGGCAGTCACATATATATCCTGTGGGAGCAGTCAACGCGCTGTCTGGCACCGGCTTCGCCGGTGTTCGCGGGCAAGCCCGCTCCCACAGGGTCTGTGCTTGACTTTGGAAATGCGCAGCCCCATGAGTCACATATCCCCTGTGGGAGCGGGCGTGCCCGCGAAGCAGGCAACGCGCTGTCTGGCACCGGCTTTGTCGGTGTTCGCGGGCAAGCCCGCTCCTACAGGGGCTGTGTTGCCTTCGGAAATGCGCAGGCCCATCAGTCCTGGGCGAAGCGCATCTCGCGGGTTTGCCCCATCAACAATGGCGCATTCGCCTCGGTCACCGACCGGATGTAATCCCACAGCAAGGTAATCCGCTTCAGCTTGCGCAAATCCTCCCGGCAATACATCCAGAACTGCCGCGTCACCTCGATCTCCTCCGGCAACACCGTGACCAATCGCGGGTCCTGCGCGGCGAGGAAGCACGGCAATATTGCCAGCCCACGCCCCTGCAGCGCTGCCGTGTACTGCGCGATCACGCTGGTACTGCGCAAATGTGCGCTGGCGTTGGGGATCAGGTTGGCCAGGTACAGCAGCTCGGAGCTGAACGCCAGATCATCCACGTAACTGATGAAGGGGTGTTTGGCCAGGTCCGTCACCTGGCGGATCGGCGCGTGGCTGTCCAGGTAGCCCTGGGTGGCATATAGCCGCAGGCGGTAGTCGCACAGCTTGCAGCACACATAAGGCCCATGCTCGGGCCGCTCCAGCGCGATGACGATGTCCGCCTCACGCTTGGACAGGCTGATGAAGTGCGGCAGCGGCAGGATGTCCACCGAAATCGCCGGGTAGGCGTCGACGAAGTGGCTTAGCTGCGGCGTGATGAAAAAGCTGCCAAAGCCCTCCGTGCAGCCCATGCGCACATGGCCCGACAACGCCACCCCCGACCCGGACACCTGCTCGCACGCCATGTGCAGCGTGCTCTCGATCGATTCGGCATAGCCCAGCAGGCGCTGGCCCTCGGCGGTCAGCACAAAACCGTTGGTGCGCGACTTTTCGAACAGCAAGGTGCCCAGCGCGCCCTCCAGCGAGCTGATGCGTCGCGACACGGTGGTGTAGTCCACGCTCAGCCGTTTGGCGGCACTGCTGGCCTTGCGGGTGCGAGCCACTTCGAGGAAGAACTTCAAATCGTCCCAGTTGAGCGCGCTCAGGGATGTGAGGTCTTTTTGCATGATGATCCGGTTTTTTTGTGCGTTCTTGTTGGATGTTTGCACATCTATACTCGAAACAAGCCTCAGGACGCCACCCCGCGTTTGCCCGGCGCTGGCGATCTCGTCCCGACAACAATTCCAAGGAGAACGCAGATGAACGCACCGCAATCCCCTAACAGCACCAAGGTCGAGCAGGTCAAGCTGCTGATCGACGGCCAGTGGGTCGAGTCCAAAACCACCGAATGGCGTGACATCGTCAACCCGGCCACCCAAGAGGTGCTGGCGCGCGTACCGTTCGCCACCGTCGAAGAAGTCGATGCAGCCGTGGCCGCTGCTCACCGCGCTTTCCAGACGTGGCGTAACACCCCGATCGGCGCGCGCATGCGCATCATGCTCAAGCTGCAGGCGCTGATCCGCGAACACACCAAACGCATTGCCCAGGTGCTCAGCGCCGAGCAGGGCAAGACCCTGGCCGACGCTGAAGGCGATATCTTCCGCGGCCTGGAAGTGGTCGAGCACGCGGCGTCCATTGGCACCCTGCAGATGGGCGAATTTGCCGAGAACGTCGCCGGCGGTGTCGATACCTACACCCTGCGCCAGCCGATCGGCGTATGCGCTGGCATCACCCCGTTCAACTTCCCGGCAATGATCCCGCTGTGGATGTTCCCCATGGCCATTGTCTGCGGCAACACGTTCGTGCTCAAACCGTCCGAGCAGGACCCGCTGTCGACCATGCTACTGGTCGAGCTGGCGCTGGAAGCCGGCGTACCGGCCGGTGTGCTGAACGTGGTGCACGGCGGCAAGCAGGTAGTGGATGCCATTTGCACCCACCAGGACATCAAGGCGATTTCCTTCGTGGGCTCTACTGAAGTCGGCACGCACGTTTACAACCTTGGCAGCCAGCATGGCAAGCGTGTGCAGTCAATGATGGGCGCCAAGAACCACGCGGTGGTGTTGCCTGATGCCAACCGCACACAAACCATCAATGCGCTGGTGGGTGCTGCCTTCGGCGCGGCGGGCCAGCGCTGCATGGCGACCTCGGTGGCGGTGTTGGTGGGCAAGGCCCGCGAATGGTTGCCGGATATCAAGGAGGCTGCCAGCAAGCTCAAGGTCAATGCTGGCTGTGAGCCGGGCACCGACGTTGGCCCGGTGGTATCCAAGCGGGCCAAGGAGCGTGTGCTGGGCCTGATCGAAAGCGGTATCAAGGAAGGCGCCAAGCTGGAACTTGACGGCCGTGACGTCAAGGTGCCGGGCTACGAGCAAGGCAACTTCGTCGGCCCAACCCTGTTCTCGGGCGTGAAGACCGACATGCAGGTGTATACCCAGGAAATCTTCGGCCCGGTGCTGGTGACCCTGGAAGTCGATACGCTCGACGAGGCCATCGCCCTGGTCAACGCCAACCCGTTCGGCAACGGCACCGGCCTGTTCACCCAGAGCGGCGCTGCGGCCCGCAAGTTCCAGAGCGAAATCGATATTGGCCAGGTCGGCATCAACATCCCGATCCCGGTCCCCGTCCCGTTCTTCAGCTTCACCGGCTCGCGTGGCTCCAAACTCGGTGACCTCGGGCCGTACGGCAAGCAAGTGGTGCAGTTCTACACTCAGACCAAGACCGTCACGGCTCGCTGGTTCGATGACGACAGCGTCAACGACGGTGTGAACACCACCATTAGCCTGCGCTAAGGAGTACGTCATGCGTATCGCATTCATCGGCCTGGGCAACATGGGCGCGCCCATGGCCCGCAACCTGATCAAGGCCGGACATCAGCTGAACCTGTTCGACCTGAACAAGGCCGTGCTGGCTGAGCTGGCAGAACTGGGCGGGCAGATCAGCCCCTCGCCCAAGGACGCGGCGGCCAACAGCGAGCTGGTGATCACCATGCTGCCGGCCGCAGCCCATGTGCGCAGCGTGTACTTGAGCGAGGACGGCGTACTGGCCGGCATTCGTCCTGGCACGCCGACCGTTGACTGCAGCACCATCGACCCGCAGACCGCACGTGATGTGTCCAAGGCCGCAGCGGCAAAGGGTGTGGACATGGGGGATGCGCCGGTTTCCGGTGGTACTGGCGGCGCGGCGGCCGGCACCCTGACGTTCATGGTCGGCGCCAGTGCCGAGTTGTTCGCCAGCCTCAAGCCGGTACTGGAGCAGATGGGCCGCAACATCGTGCACTGCGGGGAAGTGGGTACCGGCCAGATCGCCAAGATCTGCAATAACCTGCTGCTCGGCATTTCGATGATCGGCGTGTCCGAGGCCATGGCCCTGGGTAACGCGTTGGGTATCGATACCAAGGTGCTGGCCGGCATCATCAACAGTTCGACCGGGCGTTGCTGGAGTTCGGACACCTACAACCCGTGGCCGGGCATCATCGAAACCGCACCGGCATCGCGTGGCTACACCGGTGGCTTTGGCGCCGAACTCATGCTCAAGGACCTCGGTCTGGCTACCGAAGCGGCACGCCAGGCACACCAACCGGTGATTCTCGGTGCCGTGGCCCAGCAGTTGTACCAGGCCATGAGCCTGCGAGGCGAGGGTGGCAAGGACTTCTCGGCCATCGTCGAGGGTTATCGCAAGAAGGATTGATGCAAGAGGTGGACTTCATCGCGGGCCAGGTGGCCTTCCCTCTGTAACTGCGCACCAGAGGGAAGGGCGTCTGCTCCGCGATTTTTTTGTCCACGCTTACAGGTATTGCGCGGCCGTTGTAGGCGCGGGTTCACCCGCGAATGCTGCAGAAGCCTCACCGCCGCATTCGCAGCTAAACCCGCGCCTGCAGGTCAGGCGAAGACGAAATACTTACGTACAGTCTCGACCACTTCCCACGTACCTTTCATGCCCGGTTCGATCACGAACACATCACCCGCCTTCAGGTGCTTGGGCTCTTCGCCTTCCGGGGTGATGATGCAATAGCCATCAAGGAAGTGGCAGAACTCCCATTTATCGTAGTTGACCTCGAACTTGCCCGGGGTGCAGATCCAGGTGCCCATGATCTTGCTGCCGTCGGCCGACAGGTAGGCATTGAGGTTGACGGTGTGCGGATCGCCGCCGATGCGCTTCCACTTGGTGGCGTCCACGACCGGCGTCGGGCAGGTTTCGCGCAGGACGGTGATGAAATCGGACATGGCACAACTCCTGGTGACTGGCTGAATGACGGGTCACCATAGGCCCAACGGCCGCGCAGCAGTTGCCTGGGCTCGACGTCCAGGTGTCTGGTCGCGCTATGGCAGGCGGTTTACCTCGACAGTGATGTGCGCCAACTCTTCGTGCACGGCCAGGGCCTGGCGCACGCCGTCGGCATTCAATGTGGCCTGGGTGGCCAGGCCAAGAATGCAGGCGTATTGGTCCCTGCCCACCCGCCAGACATGCAGGTCGGTGATACTGGCCGGCGCCGGCAATTGCGCGACCACTGCGCGGATTTCCGCCACAACCGGGGCGTCCATCTCGGCGTCCAGTAACACTCGCCCGGTATCGCGCAGCAGGCCACGGGCCCACAGCGCGACCAGCAGCGCACCGACGAGGCCCATCGCTGGGTCGAGCCAACTGGCGCCCCAGAACTTGCCGGCCAGCAAGGCAGCAATGGCCAGCACCGAAGTGGCGGCATCGGCCATCACATGCAGGTAGGCCGAGCGCAGGTTCAGGTCGTGGTGGTGATGGTGGTGGTGGTGGTGATGGTGATGATCGTGGCTGTGAGGGTGATGGTCATGATGATGGTCATCGCGTAGCAGCCAGGCGCAGATGAGGTTGACGGCGAGGCCCGCCACGGCAATCAAGATAGCCTCGTCATAGTGGATCTGTCCCGGCACCAACAGCCGTTCCACCGACTGGAACGCCATCAGTCCGGCCACGCCCAGCAATAGCAATGCGCTGGAGTAGCCGCCGAGAATTTCGATCTTCCAGGTGCCGAAGGCAAAGCGCCGGTCACCTGCATAGCGCCGAGCGGCAGCGTAGGCCAGCAAGGACAGGCCAAGTGCCAGGGCGTGGGAGCTCATGTGCCAGCCGTCGGCCAGCAGCGCCATGGAGTTGAAGTACCAGCCTCCGGCAACCTCCGCCACCATCATCACTGCGGTCAGCCAAACCGCCAGGCGGGTTTTGCGCTCAGCGCCCAGGTTGCTGGTGTGGAACTGGTGGCTGTGCTGCCAGCGGTCTGAGGTTTGTGTCGCCATGGTTTATCATGCTCCCGGAAGATCGAGAAAAATACTATACCCCAGTATACCTAGCATGGCGTGAAACCCAATGGCACATACCCTGAAGAGCAAGAAGCAGCTGTTGACCCGGGTGCGCAAGATCAAAGGCCAAGCCGCCGCCCTGGAGACGGCGCTGGAGCAGGACAAGGACTGCCTGGCGATCCTGCAGCAGATCGCTGCCGTGCGCGGCGCGGTGAACGGGCTGATGGCCGAGGTGATGGAAGGGCACATCCGCGATCACCTTGTGGCGGACGGCCTGAGTGCCGAGGAACGGCAGGACGAGGCAGACAAGGTGGCGGCGTTGCTGCGTTCTTATCTGAAGTAGGAGGTCGCCGTACCCTTTCACGAATACCCCAGGGGGGTATCAATACCTTCACGGACCGAGCGGTACGCGAACGCGTTTGTGGAAGCAGGCGTGCCAGCGAAGGCTGTCAGTGGATAAGGGCGGATACCAGTCCGGCGGCATAGCCTGGTAATGCCGCGAAATCCCGCGCGCACACCAGCAGCCGGCGGTTGGCCCATGGCTCCTGCAGCGCCACCCAGTGCAACGGCAGCATCCCTTGCCAGCGCTGCACCGCTGCCAGCGGCACCACCCCGATTCCGGCCCCGCCCGCGACCATGCGGATCACCCCATCAAACCCCTCTGCTCGTACCCGAACCTGCATGCGCTGCCCCTCGTGCAGCGCTTGCTCTTCCAGGTACAACCCCAATGCACTGCCGGCCCCCAGGCCGACATAGCCATGGGCCAGGCTGTCGACGAAACTTGGCGCCAGCGCACTGGCCAGGGGGTGGCCCTGTGGCGTCACTAGCACCAGCGGGTCGTCTCGAAACGGCCGGGTCTGCAGGTGCTCGTTGGGGGCGGCTGTGGACACGATGCCCAGGTCGGCCATGCCTTGGGTAATTGCCTGCACGATGCGCAAACTTGGCAGTTCTTGCACATCCACACTGACTCCAGGGTTTTCAGCCAGATAGCTGGCCAGCAGTTCGGGCAAGTATTCGGTCAGCGCTGCGGTGTTGCACAGCAGGCGCACTTGGCCTTGCTGCCCTTGCGCGTACAGGCCCAGGTCGAACTGCAGGCGTTCGACTTGCTGTGTTATCAGCCGTGCATGCTGCAAGAGTGCCTGGCCAGCCGGCGTTGGTTGGACGCCACGGCGGTTACGTTCCAGCAAGGGAATGCCCAGCGATGCTTCCATGGCGCGGATGCGCGCACTGGCTGCTGGCAGTGACAGATGGCTGCGGCTGGCGCCGGCGGTGATGTTGCCGCACTCCAGGGTGTGCTGGAACAGCTTGAGGTCGATCAGGTCGAAATGCATGTGGCTCTGTCCTGGCAAGAGGCTGGCTGAGTATATGGCAGATTCTCACGTCGCCCGGGGCACGGCATCATCGGCCCATGACTACCTTGCTCGCGTTTTACCAGAACATTGGCCCGGCACTGTCTTTGCTGGTTGTACTGACCTTTCTGCTGGCGGGCGCAGTGAAGGGGGTCATCGGCCTGGGCCTGCCCACCATTGCCATGGGCCTGTTGGGCCTGGCTATGCCACCTGCGCAGGCTGCCGCGTTGTTGATCGTGCCCTCGACACTCACCAACCTGTGGCAGCTGGCCAGCGGCGGGCATCTGCGAGGGTTGTTGGTCCGCCTGGGGCCAATGCTGGCATTGATCGTTGTCGGCACCTTGCTGGGTAGCGCCTGGCTGGGAATCAGCAGTGGCCCCTGGGCTGGGCACGCGTTGGGGGCCGCCTTGCTGGTCTACGCGTTGTATGGGGTGGTCGGCCCGGGCCTGCAGGTGGGCCCGGGACACGAGCGCTGGCTGGGACCGCTTTGCGGGCTGGTCACGGGTGTGGTCACGGCGTCGACCGGGGTGTTCGTGATGCCAGCGGTGCCTTACCTGCAGAGCCTGGGCTTGAGCCGCGAGCAGATGATCCAGGCCCTGGGCCTGTCGTTTACGGTGTCGACCCTGGCCTTGGCCCTAGGCCTGGCCGGGCAGGATGCCTTGGGGGGCCAGGCGTTGGGGGCGTCGCTGCTGATGCTGGCGCCGGCTTTGCTCGGCATGCTGGCGGGCCAGTGGCTGCGTCAGCGGATCAGCGCGCTGCTGTTCAAGCGTTGCTTTTTCATCGGGTTGGCCGCACTCGGCGTCCATCTGCTGATCAACGGCTAGCGGACGAAGCGCTGAGCATGTCGACCCTCTGGATATCGAAATCGCGCTCCAGGTAATCCATGCGTTTTTCGAAGAAGGCAGCCATGTGCGGGAGGGCCGAGTGCACGTCCAGCGCGGCCTTGTCGGCCCACACTTCGAAGAACACAAACAGGCTCGGGTCCTGCTGGTCGCGCAGCATGTGGTATTCGATGCAGCCGGGTTCCTGGCGGCTTGGCTCGACGTAGGGACGGAACAGGTTTTCGAACGCATCAGCCATTTCCGGGCGGGTCTTGGCTTTGAGGATAAAGGCGAACGGCTCACTCATGGGGCGCTACTCGGTGATGGGGGGGTGACGCTATTCTACGGCAATAATGTATTGCTCATTCGTGACTTCTGGTCAATTGTATTTTGCCCCGTCACCGCTGTATCCCGCCCCCGCGAGCCTCTAACCTGCCGGCATCAATTTTTGACTCGGCCGTGGAGGCCAGCATGAAAAAGATCCTTCTGCTCAATGGTGGTAAACAGTTCGCTCACTCCGAAGGCCGCCTCAACGCGACCTTGCACGAAGCGGCCATCGCTCACCTGGACCGCGCCGGCTTCGATGTGCGCCAGACGTTCATCGATGGCGGCTACGATGCCCAGGAAGAGGTGGAGAAATTCCTCTGGGCCGATGTGGTGATCTATCAGATGCCCGGCTGGTGGATGGGCGCGCCGTGGACCGTCAAGAAGTACATCGACGACGTGTTCACTGCCGGCCACGGCAGCCTGTATGCCAATGATGGCCGTACCCGTTCGGACCACTCGCAGAAATACGGCAGCGGTGGTCTGGTGCACGGCAAGCAATACATGTTGTCGCTGACCTGGAACGCGCCGCAGCAGGCGTTCGATGACCCCAGCGATTTCTTTGAAGGCAAAGGGGTGGATGCCGTGTACTTCCCGTTCCACAAGGCCAACCAGTTCCTGGGTATGACCGGCCTGCCGACCTTCCTGGCTGTGGATGTGATGAAGCGCCCGGATGTGCCGGCGGCGTTAGCAGCTTATGAGGCCCATCTGGACAAGGTGTTTGGCAAGGCACAGTAATTTTTTGCCTGGACTGGCCTTGCCGCGGGCTTGCCCACTCCTACAGGTATTACGCAGGTTTCAAGGACTTTGCAGTATTTGTGGGAGCGGGCAAGCCCGCGAAGAGGCCCGTTCAGGCGCCGCTGGACTTGGCCTCGACAAGCGGTTATCTAATCCTTGCACAGACCAACCACAGGCCCTGATGTGAAAACCCGATCCGAAGAACTCCAGGTATTCGTCGCCGTCATCGACTGCGGCTCGATTTCCGCTGCTGCCGAGCAGATGGGCCAGACCCCGTCTGCCGTCAGCCGCACCCTGTCGCGCCTGGAGGGCAAGCTGGGCACCACGCTGGTCAACCGCACCACCCGGCGCATGGACCTTACCGAAGAGGGGCGCTACTTTCTTGAGCGCTCGCGGCTGATCCTGCAGCAGATGGACGAGATGGAAGAGCGTCTGTCGATGAACCGCCAGACCCCGACCGGGCGATTGCGCATCAATGCCGCTGCGCCGTTCATGCTGCATGCCATCCTGCCGTGGATTGGCGAGTTCCGCCGCCAGTACCCGGGCATCGAACTGGAGCTCAACACCGACGACCTGATCATCGACCTGCTGGAGCAGAGCACTGATGTGGCGATCCGCATCGGAGAGCTGGCCGACTCCAGCCTGCACGCGCGCAGCCTGGGTTGTAGTCCGGTGCAGGTGCTGGCCAGTCCGGCCTACCTGGAGCAGCACGGCACGCCACGGCAGGTCGAGGAGCTGGCCAACCACTGTCTGCTCGGCTTCAGCCAACCGGAGTCGCTCAATCATTGGCCGCTACGTCACGCTCAGGGCGATCGCTGGAGCATCCGCCCGGCGTTGGTCGCTTCCAGCGGCGAAACCCTGCGCCAGCTGGCGTTGGCCGGGGAAGGCATCGTCAGCCTGTCGCACTTCATGACCCACGAAGATATCCGCACAGGGCGCCTGCAGGTGCTGCTGAGCGAGGCCAACAATGGCTACCGTCAGCCGATCCACGCGGTGTATTACCGCAACACCCAGTTGGCACTGCGCATCCAGTGCTTCCTGGATTTCATCCAGCGCAAGCTGGCGATGTACGCCTGCTGAGTTGCCTGATCGCGACAAATCCTGTCCACAGGCGGCGAAACTTCCGACGGTTGATTGCACAGTCGAAGCGCTTCGGCCTTACTGACTGCTCAACAAAAACAACACCAAGGAAGTGTCATGCGTATTGTCCCTTTCCAGTATCTGGCTCTCGCAGCCTCGATCCTGAGCTGTTCCTCAGTTTACGCCGCCACCCTGGAGGGCGGCGCGGTGGCCGCCCCCGATCAATATGGTGCACAGGTGGCCGCCGATATTCTGAAAAAGGGCGGCAACGCGGTGGACGCGGCAGTAGCGACCGCCTTCACCCTGGCGGTGACTTACCCAGAGGCCGGTAATATCGGCGGTGGCGGCTTCATGACCCTGTTTGTCGATGGCAAGCCTTACTTTCTCGACTACCGCGAAGTCGCGCCCAAGGCCGCCACGCGCAACATGTACCTGGACGACAAGGGCGAGGTCATCGAGAACCTCAGCCTGGTCGGGGCACGCGCCGCAGGCGTACCCGGTACGGTAATGGGCCTGTGGGAGGCGCACCAGAAGTTCGGCAAGCTGCCCTGGAGCGAGTTGCTGACCCCGGCCATCGGCTATGCGAAAAATGGCTTCAAGGTGGCGGAAAAGCAGTACCAGTACCGCAACGATGCCCAAGGCATGTTCAAGACGGCGACCAACTTCAACGATTACTTCGGCAACATGAAGGTCGGCGAGCTGTTCAAGCAGCCGGAAATGGCCCAGACCCTGGAGCGTATAGCCGACAAGGGCGTGAGCGAGTTCTATCAAGGCAAGACCGCCGATTTGCTGGTGGCGCAGATGCAGGCTGACAAAGGCCTGATTACCAAAGATGACCTCAAGGATTACAAGGCGGTATGGCGTGAACCGATGGCCGTGAGCTGGCGTGGCAATGTGGTGTATACCGCGCCACCGCCGAGCTCAGGCGGTGTGGCGCTTGCCCAGTTGCTGGGCATCAAGGAAGACCGCGCGGCCGACTTTAAAGGGGTGGTGCATAACTCGGCGCAGTACATCCACCTGCTGGCCGAGATCGAGAAGCGGGTGTTCGCCGACCGCGCCGATTACCTGGGCGACCCGGCCTTCACCAAGGTGCCGGTGGACCAGTTGGTGGCCAAGGATTACCTGGCCAAGCGCGCAGCCCAGGTCAACCCGAAGGCCATTTCCGACACCGACAAGGTCAAGCCGGGCCTTGAACCGCACCAGACCACGCATTTCTCGATCGTCGACAAGCAGGGCAACGCGGTCAGCAATACCTACACCCTCAACCTCGACTATGGCAGTGGTGTGGTGGTGAAGGGCGCTGGTTTCCTGCTCAACGACGAGATGGATGATTTCAGCGCCAAACCGGGGGCGGCGAACGCCTTTGGCGTGGTCGGCGGTGATGCCAACGCGATCGAACCGGGCAAGCGCATGCTGTCGTCGATGAGCCCCAGCCTGATGACCCGCGATGGCAAGGTCGAGCTGGTAATCGGTACCCCGGGCGGTTCACGGATCTTTACCTCGATCTTCCAGGTGATGAACAACCTGTACGACTACGGCATGCCGCTGGACAAGGCGGTGGCGGCGCAGCGCGTGCACCATCAGTTGCTGCCCAAGGACACCATTTACTTCGACAGCTATGCGCCATTGACCGGGCCGGTAGCTGATGAGCTGAAGAAGATGGGCTATGTGCTGGAGGACCAGGGCTGGGAAATGGGCGACATCCAGGCGATCCGGGTCGATGGGGCGAAGCTTGAGACCGCTTCCGACCCACGTGGGCGTGGGGTAGGGATGATCGTCAAGTAGTACCTGTCAGAACGCCGGGAGGGCTTTGCCCTCCTATCGCGACACAAGGCCGCTCCCACGAGGACCCGCGTTGGGGCCTTGTGTCGTGAAAGGGCCGCAAAGCGGCCCCAGGTTCCAAAGGTCAGACGCGGAACTGGCTGACCAGTGTCTGCAACTGCCCACCCAACCGCGCCAGCTCCACACTCGACGCTGCCGTCTCGTCACTGGCTGCTGCGGTTTGCTCTGACACATCACGCACATTCAGGATGCTTCGGCTGATCTCTTCAGCCACCGCACTCTGCTGCTCTGCCGCCGCAGCAATCTGCTGGTTCATCGACTGGATGCTCGATACCGTACTGGTAATGCTCTCCAGCGATGACCCGGCCTTTCGCGCCAGTTCGACGCTGCTGTCGGTCAGGGTACGGCTGCCCTGCATGGCATTCGCCACTTGCTGAGTACCGTGCTGCAGGCTGGCAATCAGCTCTTCGATTTCTTCGGTAGACTTCTGCGTGCGCTGGGCCAGGCCGCGCACTTCGTCGGCAACCACGGCAAAGCCACGGCCTGCCTCGCCGGCACGCGCTGCCTCGATCGCTGCGTTGAGCGCCAGCAGGTTGGTCTGTTCGGCCACCGACTTGATCACGTCCATCACGCTACCAATTTTCTGGCTTTCCTGCTGCAGCAGGTTCATGGCCTCGGTGGAGCGGTGCATGTCTTCGGCCAGGCGTTCGATCTGGCCAATCGCTTCGCCCACCACGCGGTCGCCGGCACGGGCTTCGTCATCGGCACCTGTAGCTGCATGTGAGGCCTGCTCGGCATTGCGCGCCACTTCCTGAACGGTAGCGGCCATTTCGTGCATGGCGGTGGCCACCTGGTCGGTCTCGACTTTCTGGCTGTTGGCGCCCGCGCTGGTCTGTTCGGTGACTGCCGACAGCTCTTCGGCGGCGCTGGCAATCTGGGTGACGCCATCGCGGATGCCGCTGATCAGCTCGCGCAGGGTGGTGCCCATGCGCGCGATGCCTTGCTGCAGCACGCCCAGTTCGTCACGGCGGGTGACGCGCATGTGCTGGGTAAGGTCGCCACTGGCGATTTTTTCCACGGCCACCAGGGTGTCTTGCAACGGGCGGGTGATCTGGCGGGTGATCAGCACCGCCGCCAGCACGCCGACCAGCAGCGCCAGCAGTGTGGCGATGGCCTGCAGGCTGCGGGCCTGGGTACTCTCGATGTCACGGCGCTCTAGCTGGATCTGGTACAACGCGTCGCTGCGCTTGACGATGTCGGCACCCTGCACGGTCATTTCGGCGCGCGAGGTGGTGATGTTGGCAACCGCGTCGCGGAACTGGCGTACGGCGTCACGATAGGCCAGTACTGCGTTTTCGAACTGTTGCAGGCGCGCGTCTTCGCTAGGCAGCTGGCGCTTGAGGTTGTCGATATCGGCCAGTGCCGCATCCAGCTGGCGCAGGGCGGCCTGCTCGTTGGCGCTGCTGTTCTCGGCGATGTAGCCACGCACATCGATGCGTACCTGCAGCAATTGCTGGCGGGCCTTGCTGATCAGCTGGTACTGGGCCAGGCGCGCACTGTCAGCCTCGGGGCGAGCCATCACCTCCTGGCTGAGCGCATCCATGGCCTGGTCGGCGCGGATGGCCGAGCTGTTCATGGAAACGCGCGCTGCGCGGGTGGCGTCGTAGCCCTGGCGCATCTTGTTCAGCGACAGCTTGTAGGCGCTGATGGTATCGCCAAGCTCACCCAGCAGCTTGACGTTCTCCGGGCTTTTGAAGGTGGTGGCCAGGTAGGCCTGCTGCTTGCTGAATGCGTCCAGCTTGGCCAGGGTGTTGGCGGCGGCGGTATCGTCGCCGTTGGCGATCATGTACTGCAGGCGCGCAATGCGCAGATCGGTGAGGTCCTTGTTCAACTGGCCAATATCGCCCATCCAGTTGCTACGGTCGATCAGGCTGCCCAGGCTGGTCCAGCCGGTGAGGGCCAGCAGGCCAGTGAGGACCAGCACCAGGCCGAAGCCCAGGCCGAGTTTAAGGTTGACGCTGATGTTGGCGAACCAGCTGTTCATGCACGCTCTCCAGAAGTTGATTTCGCTCTCTTGATCTTCGATCGCCAGGCGTTTTTGTTCTGGATGCCCGCTGATTCGTGCAGGGGTTATCGGCCATGATTGGGGAAGCTGAAACGCTTTTTCAGCAAAATGTCAGCAAGCGGTCTCACTCGGTCCCTGTTGCACCGGGTATCAGAGGGTACGTGCACTGAAGGTGTCGCAGCGGTTCACTTCACCTTCGGCAAACCCGGCCTTGAACCAGCGCACCCGCTGCGCCGAGGTACCGTGGGTGAACGAGTCTGGCACTACGCGCCCGCGGCTTTGCTGCTGCAGGCGGTCGTCGCCAATGGCATTGGCCGCATTCAGCGCTTCCTCGACATCGCCTGGCTCCAGCCAGTTCAGGCGTTTCTGCGCCTGGTAGGCCCATACCCCGGCCAGACAGTCGGCCTGCAACTCCTGGCGCACCAACAGGCCGTTGTCGCCCTCCATGCGCTGGCCGGCGCGTCGTGCGGCGTCGACCTTGGCCGAAACGCCCAGCAGTGTCTGCACATGGTGACCGATTTCATGGGCGATCACGTAGGCCTGGGCGAAGTCGCCAGCTGCAGCGAAGCGGGTTTCCATTTCACGGAAGAACGACATGTCCAGGTACACCCGCTGGTCCGCCGGGCAATAGAACGGCCCAACCGCTGCCGAGGCAAATCCGCAGGCCGAATTGACCTGGCCGCTGAACAGGACCAGTTTGGGGTCACGGTATTGTTTGCCGGCCTCGGCGAACAGGGCTTTCCAGGTGTCTTCGGTGTCACCCAGAACCGAGGCGACGAACTCGGCTTGCTGGTCGTTGGCCGGTGGCGCCTTGCCGCCCGCACCACTGGGCGCCGTCTGCTGTTGTTGCTGCTCCATCTGCCCGGCAAGCTGGCCAAGAATCTGCAACGGGTCCTGCCCGGTGAGCCAGCCGATGCCGACGATCAGCAGGATTGCCCCAAGCCCCAGCCCCTTGCCGCCGCCGAAACGCATGCCGCCGCCGCCACCTTCGCCTCGGGCATCGACCACGTTGTCGCTGCGTCGGCCTTTTCGCCATTCCATGAATGCTCTCCGAGCGTGAAACAAGAAGACAAAGATTAGTTCACGAAGGTGGAACCTGTCAGGCCGAGGTGTTTATCCATAACCATTTGGTTATGTATCAAGGGGTCGATTTCAATGTTCATCGTCCGCGACCTGCCGGAAACTGTAAGTCCGCCTGCCACACTCAGGCGTTCTCATAATTCCAAGAGAGGAAACCGGCATGCCCGCCCAGGACAACAGCCGCTTCGTGATCCGTGATCGCAACTGGCACCCCAAAGCCCTTACGCCTGACTACAAGACGTCCATTGCCCGCTCGCCGCGCCAGGCACTGGTCAGTATTCCGCAGTCGATCAGCGAAACCACTGGTCCGGATTTTTCCCACCTGGGCTTCGGCGCCCATGACCATGACCTGCTGCTGAACTTCAATAACGGTGGCCTGCCAATCGGCGAGCGCATCATCGTTGCCGGCCGTGTCGTCGACCAGTACGGCAAGCCTGTGCCGAACACCTTGGTGGAGATGTGGCAAGCCAACGCCGGCGGCCGCTATCGCCACAAGAACGACCGCTACCTGGCGCCGCTGGACCCGAACTTCGGTGGTGTTGGCCGGTGCCTGACCGACCGCGACGGCTACTACAGCTTCCGCACCATCAAGCCGGGCCCGTACCCGTGGCGCAACGGCCCGAACGACTGGCGCCCGGCGCATATCCACTTCGCCATCAGCGGCCCATCGATCGCCACCAAGTTGATCACCCAGCTGTACTTCGAAGGTGACCCGCTGATTCCGATGTGCCCGATCGTCAAGTCGATCGCCAACCCGCAAGCTGTGCAGCAGTTGATCGCCAAGCTCGACATGAGCAACGCCAACCCGATGGACTGCCTGGCCTACCGCTTCGACATCGTGCTGCGCGGCCAGCGCAAGACCCACTTCGAAAACTGCTGAGGACCCCGCCATGCCAATCGAACTGCTGCCGGAAACCCCTTCGCAGACTGCCGGCCCCTATGTGCACATCGGCCTGGCCCTGGAAGCGGCCGGCAACCCGACCCGCGATCAGGAAATCTGGAACCGCCTGGCCAAGCCAGACGCACCAGGCGAGCACATTCTGCTGCTCGGCCAGGTGTATGACGGTAACGGCCACCTGGTGCGCGACTCGTTCCTGGAAGTGTGGCAGGCCGACGCTAACGGCGAGTACCAGGATGCCTACAACCTGGAAAACGCCTTCAACAGCTTCGGCCGCACCGCCACGACCTTCGATGCCGGTGAGTGGACGCTGCATACGGTCAAGCCGGGTGTGGTGAACAACGCTGCGGGCGTGCCGATGGCGCCGCACATCAACATCAGCCTGTTTGCCCGTGGCATCAACATCCACCTGCACACGCGCCTGTATTTCGATGATGAGGCCCAGGCCAATGCCAAGTGCCCGGTGCTCAACCTGATCGAGCAGCCGCAGCGGCGTGAAACCTTGATTGCCAAGCGTTGCGAAGTGGATGGGAAGACGGCGTACCGCTTTGATATCCGTATTCAGGGGGAAGGGGAGACCGTTTTCTTCGACTTCTGAGGTGACGCTTGGGGCCGCTCTGCGGCCCATTCGCGGGCAAGCCCGCTCCTACAACGATCTGCGTACGCCGAGCAATGGGCCGTACGCCGAACAATGGGCTGTACGCCGAGCAACGGGCTGTACGCCGATCAATGTAGGAGCGGGCTTGCCCGCGAATGGGCTGCAAAGCAGCCCCGGCAATACAACGATCAGCGCCGAACCAGCAGAACCCCACTCTCCATATGGTGGGTATACGGGAACTGGTCAAACAATGCACAGCGCTCGATGCGGTGGGTGTCCTGCAACTGGGCAATGTTCGCTGCCAGCGTTTCCGGGTTGCACGAGATGTACAGGATGCGTTCGAAACGCCGGGTCAGCTCGCAGGTATCCGGGTCCATCCCTGCCCGCGGTGGGTCGACGAACACGGTACCGAACTGATAACTCTTCAGGTCGATGCCTTCCAGGCGACGGAACGGCCGCACCTCATTCAGTGCCTGGGTCAGCTCCTCTGCCGACAAGCGTACCAGCCGCACGTTATCCACAGCGTTTTCGTCAAGGTTGCTCAGTGCGGCATTGACCGACGTCTTGCTGATTTCGGTGGCCAGCACCTGGCGTACACGCGTGGCCAGCGGCAGGGTGAAGTTGCCGTTGCCGCAATACAGTTCCAGCAAGTCATCCTCACGCTCGCCCATGGCCTCGAAGGCCCAGCTGAGCATCTTCTGGTTCACTGCGCCGTTGGGCTGAGTGAACGCACCCTCCGGCTGGCGGTAACTGAACACGCGGCCAGCCACATCGAGTTTTTCCACCGCGTAGTCGCGGCCGATAACCAGGCGCTTGCCCTTGGAACGGCCGATGACGCTCACCCCCAGCGCTTCAGCCAGTTGCCGTGCTTCCACTTCCCAGGCCTCGTCCAGCGGGCGGTGATAGCACATCGTGATCATCGCATCGCCAGCCAGGGTGGTGAGGAACTCCACCTGGAACAGGCGGTTGCCCAGTTCTTCGCTGGCCTGCCAGGCTGCCTTCAGGCGTGGCATCAACGCGTTGATGCGTTCGCTGGCAATGGGGAAATCGTCGATCAGGATTGCCTTGTGCTTCTCGCCTGGGGCGAACATGGCGTAGTGGCGCTGGCCATCCTCGCGCCACAGGCGGAACTCGGCGCGCAGGCGGTAATGCTCGCGCGGTGAGTCGAAAACAGCCGGTTCCGGCGCGCCGAACGGTGCCAGCAGCTCGCGCAGCCGGACCACCTTGGCGTCCAGTTGGGTGGCGTAGGAGGAGGGGTCGAAAGCAGCACTCATGCGTTGAACCAGCCTAGCTTGATGACGAACAGGATGGAAAGGATCACCAGGGCCGGGTTCAGGTCGCGACGGCGGCCGGAAATCAGTTTGACGGCGGTCCAGGCGATGAAGCCGAAGGCGATACCATTGGCGATCGAGTACGTCAGCGGCATGGCCAAGGCAGTTACCACCACCGGTGCGGCTTCGGTGACGTCGTCCCAGTTTATTTCCGCCAGGCCCGAGGCCATCAGCACGGCGACGAACAGCAGCGCTGGAGCGGTGGCGAAGGCGGGCACGCTACCGGCCAGTGGGGCGAAGAACAGCGCCAGCAGGAACAGCACAGCAACCACGATGGCCGTCAGGCCGGTGCGGCCACCGGCGCTCACGCCCGCAGCGGACTCGATATAGCTGGTGGTGGTCGAGGTGCCCAGCAGGGAGCCGGCCATGGCGGCGGTGCTGTCGGCGATCAGGGCGCGGCCCATCTTCGGCATGTGGCCGTCCTTGCCCATCAGGCCGGCGCGCTTGGCCACGGCGATCAGGGTGCCGGAGTTGTCGAACAGGTCGACGAACAGGAACGCGAAGATCACGCTGATCAGGCCCACATCGAGGGCACCGGCGATGTCCAGCTGCAGGAAGGTGGGTGCCAGTGAAGGTGGCATCGACACGATCCCGCCGAACGGCGTGACGCCCATGGCGATCGACGCGACGGTGACGGCCAGGATGCCGATCAGCACCGCGCCGCGCACTTTTAGCGACTCAAGGCCGACGATCAGGAAGAAACCCAGTGTGGCGAGAATCACCGACGGCTGCTTGAGGTCGCCCATGCCCACCAAAGTGGCTGGGTTATCGACGACGATGCCGGCGTTATGCAGGGCGATCAATGCCAGGAACAGGCCGATCCCCGCGGCAATCGCCGAACGCAGCGGCAGCGGGATGCTGTTCACGATCCACTCGCGGATGCGGAAGATCGACAGCAGGAAGAACATCACCGCCGACAGGAACACGGCTCCCAGTGCCACCTGCCAGGTGTGGCCCATGTGCAGCACCACGGTGTAGGTGAAGAATGCGTTCAGGCCCATGCCCGGTGCCAGGGCGATCGGGTAGTTGGCAATCAGGCCCATGGTGGCGGAGCCGATGGCCGCTGCCAGGCAGGTGGCAACGAAGATCGCGCCTTTGTCCATGCCGGTCTCGCCGAGGATGCTCGGGTTGACGAACAGGATGTAGGCCATGGCCAGGAAGGTGGTGACGCCCGCGAGAATCTCGGTGCGCACGTTGGTGTTGTGTGCTCTTAGTTGAAACAGCCTTTCCAGCATGCCCGCTCCCCAAGGCGCCCCCGGCGCCATGAATGTATCGACCCCATCAGCAAAGCACAGACCGTACCGGATGCTGTGGTTTTGTGTGGGGAGGAAAAAAGCCGCGCATGATACCAGCATGCATGGCGGGGGCCTATGGCCGTTGGGGAATGGGTTTTTCTGGCCCTGCGCGGGTAACGTCCCCTGCAGGCGCGGGCTTGCCCGCGAACAGGCCGGCACGGGTGACGCATTACCCGTTATGCAACCGATCCCGCTTGGCCAGGGTAGGGAACAGTTTTATCCACACCCCGGTCACCACCAAGGTGCCCACCCCGCCCAGCACTACCGCCGGCACTGTACCAAACCAGTGCGCGGTCACCCCCGATTCGAACTCACCGAGCTGGTTCGAGGCACCGATGAACAAGCCGTTCACTGCGCTCACCCGCCCACGCATTTCATCCGGTGTCTCCAGCTGCACGAACGAACTGCGAATGACCATGCTGATCATGTCTGCCGCACCCAGTACCACCAGTACCGCCAGCGAGAACCAGAACGAGGTCGACAGGCCGAAGGCGATGGTTGCCACGCCGAACACGCCGACCGCAGTGAACATCGTCCGCCCGACGTTGCGCTGGAACGGGAAGCGCGCCAGCCAGAGCGACATCAGCAAAGCCCCCACCGCTGGCGCCGAGCGCAACAGGCCAAGCCCCATCGGACCGGTCAGCAGGATGTCTTTGGCAAATACCGGCAGCAACGCGGTGGCCCCGCCCAACAATACGGCGAACAGGTCCAGCGAGATGGCGCCGAGGATGTCGGGCCGGCTGCGAATGAAACGGATGCCAGCCAGCAGCGATTCGATGCTGGCGCGTCCGCGCTGGGCGACCTGGCCGTGCGCCTGCAGGCTCAGGGTCAGCACGCAGGCAATGGCGTACAGGGCCACCGTCGGGCCATACACCCACATGCTGCCAAAGGCATACAGAAAGCCGCCCACCGCCGGCGCCACGATGGTCGCCGACTGGGTGGCCGAGGCCGACGCCGCCACTGCCCGCGGGAACAGCCCGGCCGGTACCACGTTGGGCAGCAGCGCCTGGGTTGCCGGCATTTCGAATGAGCGGGTGGCGCCGAGCAGGAAGGCCAGGGCAAAGATCAGTTCGCGGGTGACGTTGTCGGTGGCACTGCCCACCGCCAGCGCCAGGGCAATCAGCCCCTGAAGGCTCTGGCACAGGGCGGCGACCTTGCGCCTGTCATAGCGGTCGGCGACATGGCCGGTGTGCAGCATGAACAGCACCCGTGGGGCGAACTCGACCAGGCCGACCAGGCCCAGGTCCAGGACGTTGCCGGTCAATTGGTAGAGGTGCCAGCCGATGGCCACGGTGAGCATCTGGAAGCCGCTGGCGGTGAACACGCGGGCCAGCCAGAAGGCCAAAAAAGGACGATGGTGACGCAACAACTGCGGTGCGGAATCGGACATCGGAAACCAGGGGCCTCGGCGCAGTAGAGGGGGTGCGCAGCGTATCACCTGTTTGTAACAAACGGTTACTGTTTGCTCGGGTCGGCACTTTTCCACTGTTAATTAAAGAGGGTGAGGCAACAGGTCACGCGGCAATCCACCACACGGCCCACCGGGCCATTCGGGACTATGCTTCCTAGCATTAATTGATCTGGGTCAATCGTTCCAGATCAATGAAATGGCCGCCTGGCCGGAATCCCTGCGATCGAACAGAACAATTCAAACACGCCGTACTCGACCCAGTGGGGGCAGTGGGCGACGGGGCCACAAGCCCGGCCGCCGGATTATCTGAAGAGGAAGCACCATGTTCGGAATAGAAGCCTTAGAGCTCGCCCGAATGCAGTTTGCCTTTACCGTGTCGTTCCACATCCTGTTCCCGGCCATCACCATTGGCCTGGCCAGCTACCTGGCAGTCCTCGAAGGCCTATGGCTGCGGACCCACAACCAGGTCTACCGTGACCTCTATCACTTCTGGTCGAAGATCTTCGCCGTCAACTTCGGCATGGGCGTCGTCTCCGGCCTGGTCATGGCCTACCAGTTCGGCACCAACTGGAGCCGCTTCTCCGACTTTGCCGGCGCCGTCACCGGCCCGCTGCTCACCTACGAAGTACTGACTGCGTTCTTCCTCGAAGCCGGCTTCCTGGGCGTCATGCTGTTTGGCTGGAACCGCGTCGGCCGTGGTCTGCACTTCTTCTCCACGGTGATGGTAGCGCTCGGTACGCTGGTCTCGACCTTCTGGATTCTCGCCTCGAACAGCTGGATGCAAACCCCGCAAGGTCACGAGATCATCGATGGTCGGGTGGTGCCGGTGGACTGGTTTGCGGTGGTGTTCAACCCCTCCTTCCCCTACCGCCTGATGCACATGGCCACTGCCGCGTTCGTGTCCACCGCGTTCTTCGTCGGTGCCTCGGCGGCCTGGCACCTGCTGCGCGGGCGTGACAACCCGGCCGTGCGCAAGATGCTGTCGATGGCCATGTGGATGGCACTGATCGTCGCCCCGATTCAGGCAGTGATCGGCGATTTCCACGGCCTCAATACCCTCAAGCACCAGCCGGTGAAAATTGCCGCGATCGAAGGCCACTGGGAGAACGTGCCCGGTGAGCCGACTCCGCTGATCCTGTTCGGCATTCCCGACATGGAGGCCGAGACTACCCGGTTCAAGATCGAGATCCCGGCGCTCGGCAGCCTGATCCTGACTCACAGCCTGGACAAGCAGGTGCCGGCGATGAAGGAGTTCCCGCCCGAGGACCGGCCTAATTCGACCATTGTGTTCTGGTCGTTCCGGATCATGGTCGGGCTTGGTTTCCTGATGATCTTCGTTGGCCTGTGGAGCCTGTGGTTGCGCAAACGCGGCACGCTGTACAGTTCGCGCCCGTTCCTGCATGTGGCCCTGTGGATGGGCCCATCGGGGCTGGTCGCGCTGCTGGCCGGGTGGTTCACCACCGAAATTGGCCGCCAGCCCTGGGTGGTGTACGGCCTGATGCGCACGGCGGACGGTGTTTCCAACCACAGCTACGCCCAGCTCGGCTTCACCCTTGTGGCGTTCGTGGTGGTGTACTTCGCCCTGTTTGGCACCGGCCTTGGCTACATGATGCGCCTGGTACGCAAAGGGCCGCAGACCGGCGAGGGTGACGAGCACACACCGGGAGGCCCAGGCCAGAAACGCACGCCGGCACGGCCTTTGTCCGCCGCCGATGATGGCCGCGAGGCCACCTCTGCCAGCCTGAACGAGGGGAACTGAACCATGGGTATCGACCTTCCACTGATCTGGGCCGTGATCATCATCTTCGGCGTCATGATGTACGTGGTGATGGACGGATTCGACCTGGGGATCGGCATGCTCTTCCCCTTCGTCAAGGGCGAGCAGGACCGTGATGTCATGATGAACACTGTCGCGCCGGTATGGGACGGCAACGAAACCTGGTTGATCCTGGGCGGTGCCGGACTGTTCGGTGCCTTCCCGATGGCATATGCCGTGGTCCTCGAGGCCCTGTACCTGCCCCTGATCCTGATGCTGATCGGCCTGATTTTTCGAGGCGTGGCCTTCGAGTTCCGCTTCAAGGCCAAGGCCGACAAGCGGCACATCTGGGACAAGGCTTTTATCTGGGGTTCGCTGATCGCCACCTTCTTCCAGGGCGTGGCGTTGGGCGCGTTCCTGGAGGGGTTCAAGGTGGTCGACCGGCATTTTGCCGGTGGCACCCTGGACTGGTTGACCCCATTCAGCCTGTTCTGCGGGCTGGGGTTGATCGTGGCCTACACCTTGCTGGGTTGCACCTGGCTGATCATGAAGACCGAAGGGCCGCTGCAGCAGAAGATGCACGATATGGCCCGGCCGCTGGCGCTGGTGCTGCTGGTGGTGATCGGTATCGTCAGCCTGTGGACGCCCATCGCCTACCCGCAGATTGCCGACCGCTGGTTCAGCATGCCCAACCTGATCTGGTTCATGCCGGTGCCGCTGCTGGTGCTGGTGACCTTCTACGGGTTGCTCAAAGCGGTGGCACGCAACGCGCACTACACGCCGTTCCTGCTCACGCTGGTACTGATCTTCCTTGGCTACAGCGGCTTGGGAATCAGCCTGTGGCCTAACATCATCCCGCCGTCGATTTCGATCTGGGATGCCGCAGCGCCACCGCAAAGCCAGGGCTTCATGCTGGTGGGTACCCTGTTCATCCTGCCGTTTATCCTGATGTATACCTTCTGGAGCTACTATGTGTTCCGCGGCAAGGTCACCCACGAAGACGGCTACCACTAGGAGGGCCGCATGATGGCTGGCAAACATGGTTTGGAAGACAAGAAACCGCTGTGGCAGCGACTGGGTTGGCTGTTGCTGATCTGGGCAATGAGCGTCGCAGCGCTGGGTGTGGCGGCCTGGGTGATGCGGCTGTTCATGGGGGCGGCGGGGCTGACCACACATTGATAAAGAGCGGCAGCGGGCTTGCCCGCGAAGCAGGCAACGCGCTAGATGGCACCGGCGTTGCCGGTGTTCGCGGGCAAGCCCGCTCCTACGGGGGCGGTGGCGCGCTTACTTGCGGGCTTTCAGAATGACGAACTTGGGCGTTGCCGCCACCTGCTCCACCCCCCGGAACAACCGCGCCAGCTTGCTGTGATAGCCCAGGTGCCGGTTACCCACGATGTACAGCGCCCCACCTACCACCAGCGCTTCACGCGCCTGCTGGAACATGCGCCAGGCGAGGAAATCGCCCACTACCTGCTGTTGATGGAACGGCGGGTTGCACAGCACCACGTCCAGCGACTGCTTCTCCAGCCCGGCCAGGCCATCGGCCGCGAAGAAGGTCGCCGGGCGCTCGCCCAACGCTGCCAGCCAGTTCTCCTGCGCCGATTGCACTGCCATGTACGACTCGTCGACCAGGGTGTACTCGGCATCCGGGTTGGCCAGGGCGCTGGCGATCGCGAGTACGCCGTTGCCGCAGCCCAGGTCTGCCACCCGCGCACGGCCAAGGTCGCGTGGTAGATGCGGGAGGAACGCCCGCGTCCCGATATCCAGGCCTTCACGGCAGAACACGTTGGCGTGGTTGACCAAGTCAAGTGCCGGCACGTCGAGGCGGTAGCAGCTGGGGTAGGGGGACTTGGCGAGCGGCCGCTCGGCAACCGTTGCTGTCAGCAAACGGGCCTTTTTCAGGGCCAGCGAAGCCTGTACGGGGCCGATGTACTTTTCCATCAGGTCGCCGGCCGCCCGCGGCAGGTGCTTGATCATCGCCCCGGCAATCACCTGCGCACCGGGTGCCAACTGGCCTTGCAGGCGGATAAGTTGTTCTTCCAGCAGGGCCAGGGTCTTGGGTACACGCACCAGCACCCGGTCGAAGGGGCCTTGCCAGTGTTCGCTGGCCGGTACGAACGGCACACTGTCGAACGGCAGGCCATTGCGCGCCAGGTTCTTTTCCAGGGCCAGGTGCCCCAGGTGCGAGTCACCGCTGCTGACCACCTGCAGCTGGCCCGCCAGGCTGGCGGCCAGGGCACCGAAGCTGTCATTGAGCACCAATACCCGGCAATTGGCGTCGGGTGCCTGATCGTGTAGCTGCGCAAGCAGGTACTCGTCGGCGGCATCGAAGGCCTGCAACGGGTCGTTGGCCTGCTCCGGCTGGCGGATCAGGTCGAGTTCGGCATAGGGGGTGGTCAACAGGGGCATGGCGTCTGGCTCGGGTACGAAACTGCCCGTTGCGGTTCGCGCCGGGCTTTGCCGGGCGATTCTACAGGGCTTTGCCCGAGGTCGCAGGTTCGAAGATCAGATCCAGCCACGCAAGGCGGCAATGGCAATGGCTCCGGCCTTGTTGGCTGCGTTGGTCTTGGTGATCACGCTGCGGATATGGAAATTGACCGTGCTTTGCGACAGCGAGAGGATGGAGGCAACATCGGCAGCGGTCTTGCCGGCGGCAGACCATTTCAGCACCTCCAGTTCGCGCTCGCTCATTTTCGGTTGGGGTGGGCATAGCGCGTTCAGATGGTGCTCGCCCAGTACCGCGTGGAGGGCGTGGCACAGCCACTGCACGCTCCCGGCTTTGTCGTACAGTTCGACCTCATCGATGGGGCCGTTTGGCCGAGCGACACTGATCTGGCTTTCGTTGTGCTGCTGATCGTGAAGCGACTGTGTCCAGCCGTGGCGCAAGCCATGCAGGCAGGCCATTTCGCGAAATTGCGGGGCTTCCTTGTAAAGCTCATCGGTCCACAGCACCGGCATCGTCGAGCTGTGGCTCAGGTTCGCCGCCGCGTCTTGCTTGTAGAAGTCGTCGCGCTGGTAGCGCTCGATCCACTCACTTGGGTAGTTGCTGTAGAGGTATAGCCTTGGCGTTTGCGTAGCGATCTGAATGCGGATGTTCAGCCCAAGGTAATCCATGTCCAGGTCCTGAGCCAGATGGACTGCGATGTCGAATAGCTTCTGCGGGCTGCGTTCGCTGACGAACGCCTGAAGATACTCGGGTTTCCAGTGAAGCATTTGAAACACTCCTTGGGGCGCGCAGGATCCAATCCGTTTGAGTACCCGGATGATTGTAGGAAAAGACCTACCATCCTGTTGGGATTTTTTTGTTATAGCGAACAGGATTTTCTGCGAGTTCGGCACGTTCACCCTGGATGAGGCCCTACAAAGCGGTGGTTTTTATCCTGGCCACTTTAGG
Source organism: Pseudomonas sp. BO3-4 (assembly GCF_034044115.1). Taxonomy (NCBI): domain Bacteria; kingdom Pseudomonadati; phylum Pseudomonadota; class Gammaproteobacteria; order Pseudomonadales; family Pseudomonadaceae; genus Pseudomonas; species Pseudomonas sp. BO3-4. The sequence goes on along the minus strand of NZ_CP139018.1, from coordinate 5,348,133 downwards.
CGACACTGTGCACACGCCAACCCTGGAGCCCGATATGACCGCTAGCGCCGAAAAGTTCACTCGCCAGACACTGCTTGACGTTCAGCCACTGACGCCGAACCTCTTCAGCCTGCGGGTTACGCGCGATGCGGGGTTCCGCTTCCGTTCCGGCCAATTCGCCCGGCTAGGTGTGACCAAGGCCGATGGTAGTGTGGTGTGGCGCGCCTATTCCATGGTCAGCGCCCCCCATGACGAGCATCTGGATTTCTTTTCCATCGTGGTGCCAGGTGGTGAGTTCACCAGTGAGCTGAGCCGTTTGGGGGCAGGCGATACGTTGCTGATCGACCGCCAGGCGTTCGGTTTTCTCACCCTCGATCGCTTCGTCGGTGGTCGTGACCTGTGGCTGCTGGCTACCGGTACCGGCATTGCGCCATTCATGTCGATCCTGCAGGACTTCGAGGCCTGGGAGCGCTTTGACAGCATCAAGCTGGTGTATTCAGTGCGCGAAGCGAAGGAGCTGGCCTATGTGGATGAAATTGCCGGGCTGGAACAGCGCGATTATCTGGCCGAGTACGCGGGCAAGTTGCAGTTCATTCCCGTGGTGACCCGTGAACAACACCCTGGGGCGTTGAATCAGCGGATTACGACGTTGATCGAGAATGGCGAGCTGGAGAGGGCGGCAGGGCTTGAACTCTCGCCGGAGCATTCGCGGGTGATGCTGTGCGGCAACCCGGAAATGATCGACGAAACCCGCAAGGTCCTCAAGGCGCGCGATCTGCAATTGAGCCTGAGCAAGCGGCCGGGGCAGGTGGCAGTCGAGAACTACTGGTAAGTCCATTGCGGCCGTTGCGGGGCCTGTAGGCGCGGGTTTACCCGCGAAAGGGCCGGGCCTGGTGGCCAATCTCCACCCGCCGTTCACCGTTGCTGCCGCCACCGTATTCGCGGGTAAACCCGCTCCTACGCAGATTGGTGGTGGACACACATCGGAGGTTGGACACAGGCCGCCGTGTAGGAGCGGGTTTACCCGCGAACACCGGCGAAGCCGGTGCCATCCACCGCATTGGTTTCTTCGCGAGCATGCCCGCTCCTACAGCGCCCCCGGCAATTTCAGGGCAAGCGGTTCTGGTTCTGCGTCTTGAGCAAATCGCGGATTTCGGTCAGCAGCGTCTCTTCAGCCGAAGGCACAGGCGGCGTAGTCGGCGCCACGGCTTCTTCACGCTTGAGCTTGTTGATCGCCTTCACGCCCATGAAGATGGCAAAGGCCACGATCAGGAAGTCGATCACGGTCTGGATGAACTTGCCATACGCCAGCATCACCGCTGGCACGTCACCTTCGGCAGCCTTCAAAGTAATGGCCAAGTCGCTGAAGTCCACGCCACCGATCAGCAGGCCCAGTGGCGGCATGATCACGTCGCCGACGAAGGACGAGACGATCTTGCCGAAGGCCGCGCCGATGATGATACCAACCGCCATGTCGACGACATTGCCTTTGACTGCGAAAGCCTTGAACTCGTTGAGCACGCCCATGTTTGGTTCCTTGTAACAAAAGGTGAGGTAAACGCAGTGTAAGCCACTTAAACGCTTCATGCGTTGTGTTCAGGGCTACTGACTGCAGTTAGAACGAATAGTTTTGTCGCATCTCGAGGCGTTCGAGACACGTCCTGCTCAGTTATCATGGCGAATTTTTCCAGGAGACCCCACCCATGGCCAAGGCCAAGCGCTTGTATGGCTGCACCGAATGCGGCGCGACCTTCCCCAAATGGGCCGGCCAGTGCGGCGAATGTGGGGCCTGGAACACCCTGGTCGAAACCATGATCGAAAGCGGCGGCGCTGCTGCACCCAGTAGCGGCCGCGCTGGCTGGACAGGACAGCAGGCGCAGATCAAGACCCTGGCCGAAGTCAGTGTCGAGGAAATCCCGCGTTTCACGACCAGCAGCACCGAACTGGACCGCGTGCTGGGTGGTGGCCTGGTGGATGGCTCGGTGGTGCTGATTGGCGGTGACCCCGGCATCGGCAAGTCGACCATTTTGCTACAGACCTTGTGCAACATCGCCGTGGGCATGCCGGCACTGTATGTCACGGGGGAGGAGTCGCAGCAGCAGGTGGCCATGCGCTCGCGGCGGCTGGGCCTACCTCAGGACCAGCTCAAGGTGATGACCGAAACCTGCATCGAGACGATCATTGCCACGGCGCGGGTCGAGAAGCCGCGGGTAATGGTGATCGACTCGATCCAGACCATTTTCACCGAGCAGTTGCAGTCGGCCCCGGGCGGCGTGGCCCAGGTGCGCGAAAGCACAGCGTTGCTGGTGCGCTATGCCAAGCAAAGCGGTACGGCAATCTTTCTGGTCGGCCACGTGACCAAGGAAGGCTCGCTGGCTGGCCCAAGGGTGCTGGAGCACATGGTCGACACGGTGCTGTATTTCGAAGGTGAGTCCGATGGCCGGCTGCGCTTGCTGCGGGCGGTCAAGAACCGCTTTGGCGCGGTCAACGAGCTGGGCGTGTTCGGCATGACCGATCGTGGCCTCAAGGAGGTATCCAACCCGTCGGCGATCTTCCTCAACCGTACTCAGGAAGAGGTGCCGGGTAGTGTGGTGATGGCAACCTGGGAGGGTACCCGGCCAATGCTGGTCGAGGTGCAGGCGCTGGTCGACGATAGCCATCTGGCCAACCCGCGGCGGGTAACCTTGGGCCTGGACCAGAACCGCCTGGCCATGTTGTTGGCGGTGCTCCACCGCCATGGCGGTATCCCGACCCATGACCAGGATGTGTTTCTCAACGTGGTCGGCGGGGTGAAGGTGCTGGAAACGGCTTCGGACCTGGCGCTGCTGGCGGCGGTGATGTCCAGCTTGCGTAACCGGCCACTGGCCCACGGTTTGCTGGTGTTTGGCGAGATCGGCTTGTCGGGCGAGGTACGGCCGGTGCCCAGTGGTCAGGAGCGCTTGAAGGAAGCGGCCAAGCACGGCTTCAAGCGTGCCATCGTACCCAAGGGCAATGCGCCGAAAGAAGCGCCTGCGGGGTTGCAGGTGATTGCCGTTACCCGCCTGGAGCAGGCGCTGGATGCATTGTTCGAATAGTGTGCAGGAGCGAGCAAGCTCGCTCCTGCAATCAGTCAGTGTTCGGCAACGGCCGTGCGCCTGACCGTTTCATTGCCATGCTCGTCCAGTTCCAGCATCGGCACTTCGTTACCTTCGGCATCGAACAGCTTGCCATCTTTGAAGTAGTCCCCATCACGCAGCGCGGAAATGTCCGAATACTGGATGGTCCGCTCGTAGGCTGCAGCGAACACTGACTGGTTTTCCGAGTTGCCGGTGGTGAAGTGGTTGAAGATCAGGTTCAGCAGGATGGCCATGATCGCCGCCGAGCTGATGCCGGAGTGGAAGATGGTCTCGAACCAGTTCGGGAAGTGGTGGTAGAAGGTCGGCGCGGCAATCGGGATCATGCCGAAGCCCAGCGAGGCCGCGACGATGATCAGGTTGACGTTGTTCTTGTAGCTGACCTTGGACAGGGTGCGGATACCGCTGGCCGCCACGGTGCCGAACAGCACGATACCGGCGCCGCCCAGTACCGGGGTAGGCACGGCGGCAATCACCCGGCCCATGACTGGCAGCAGGCCGAGTACCACCAGAATCACGCCGCCGGTAGCCACCACGTAGCGGCTCTTGACCCCGGTCACGGCCACCAGGCCAACGTTCTGGGCGAACGCGCTCTGGGTGAAAGAACCGAAAATCGGCGCCAGGATGCTCGATGCCATGTCGGCGCGCAGGCCGTTGCCCAGGCGCTTGGAGTCCACCTTGGTGTCGATGATCTCACCCACGGCGAGGATATCGGCCGACGTTTCCACCAGGGTGACCATGATCACGATACACATCGACAGGATCGCGGCGATGTGGAACTCCGGCATGCCAAAGTGGAAAGGCGTGGGGAAGGCGAACATCGGGCCTTCGCTGACCTTGCTGAAATCGGTCATGCCCAATGCCCAGGCGATCAGCGTGCCGACCACCATGGCCAGCAGGATCGACAGGCGTGAGATGGTTGCGCTGCCAAGCTTGCTCAGCAGCAGCACGATGGCGAAGGTCAGCCCGGCCAAGCCGATGTTGGCCACGCTGCCGAACTCCGGCGAGGCGCTGTTGCCACCCATTACCCAGCGTGCGGCAACCGGCATCAGGGTCAGGCCGATGGTGGTGATCACGATACCGGTCACCAGCGGCGGGAAGAACTTGGTGATGCGCGAGAACACCGGTGTGATCAGAAAGCCGATCAGCGACGCAGCCATGACCGCGCCGAGCACCCCAGGCAGGCCACCGCCCCCCTCGCTGCTCAGGATCGCACCCATGGTCGCCACACCGGCGAACGACACGCCTTGCACGAGTGGCAACTGGCAACCGAAGAACGGCAGGCCAAGGGTCTGCAGGAGGGTGGCAAGGCCACCGGCGAACAGCGAGGCGGCGATCAGCATGCCGATTTCGGCACCATTCAGGCCCGCGGCCTGCCCCAGGATCAGGGGTACTGCGACGATCCCACCATACATGGTCAGCACATGCTGCAGACCATAGGCCAGATTGGCACCAAGGCCGAGGTTTTCATCCTCGGGTCGCTTGGCGGGAGACGTGCTAGGGGACGTAGTCATGGAGCAGGCTCTCTGTTTATTGTTGTGCCGCTACTGTAGACACTTCCTACAAATGATTGCCACAAGAATTGTATACAATATTTTGATCGGAGCGCGAACAGATCTGGCTGCAAGGTGTGTTAAAACCCAATGCAGAAGGCGTACCAACTTGGCAGAAGCTGTATTAGAAGGGTGTGTACAAAGCATCGCTACCCAGGCTTAAAGCTGTCTGGGTAGACAAGAAACACCAGGCGGGAAGGCTATTAGCTAGCTAAGAGATTTTATTATTCGATGAGTTCGCGCAGCTCACGCATCATTTCGGTGCTGTCAGCCACGTTCAATTCCACAAGACGGTGCAAATGGCTCATCGAGTCGAGGTCGATGTACAGGCAGATGAAGCCCAGGCGGTCCGGTTCTTCGTGGCGCAGTTCGACCTGCATCTGCACACGGGCATCCTCGTTCAGCTCGATGATGGCGTCGAAGTCCTGAGTCAGGTCGGCATCCCAGCCTGCGGGGCGTTCGATCAGCAAGCCTTTGAGTGAAAGGTCCAGCAGTTTTGCAGGCCAGCGTTTCAGCCCCTGGCGCAGCTCGATGGGGGCATCGAAGTCGATGCGTTGAAAGCGGCGGCGTTCGTCATGATCGCTCATGGCTTGGATCCTCGAATAGGTCATCAGGTGTCATCCTGACTATAGTTAGAGTTGCATGTGCATCAGGTACTGCAATCAGGCCGCAGAGGCTCTAGAACAAAGCAAGTGTGGCAATGCCGCTTGACTGGCCCTAGACTCGGTGGGCGGTCTTTCCAATCCACCAGCTGGAAGCTAACCATGAACAACAATAATAGCCTGCTACGCCATATTCCGTGGCTGGCGCTGGCAGTCATAGGTGCCTGCGCACTGGGTGTGGTTGCCCTGCGTCGCGGCGAGGCGATCAACGCCTTGTGGATCGTGGTCGCGGCAGTGGCCATCTACCTGGTCGCCTATCGTTACTACAGCCTGTTCATCGCCACCAAGGTGATGCAACTCGACCCGCGCCGTGCCACCCCGGCGGTGCTCAACAATGATGGCCTGGACTACGTCCCGACCAACAAACACATTCTTTTCGGTCACCACTTCGCCGCCATCGCCGGCGCTGGCCCACTGGTGGGTCCGGTGCTCGCCGCGCAAATGGGTTACCTGCCCGGCACGCTGTGGCTGATTGCCGGCGTGGTGCTGGCCGGCGCGGTGCAGGACTTCATGGTCCTGTTCCTGTCTACCCGCCGCAATGGGCGCTCGCTGGGCGACATGGTGCGCGAGGAAATGGGCAGAATCCCGGGCACCATCGCCCTGTTTGGCTGCTTCCTGATCATGATCATCATCCTCGCGGTGCTGGCACTGATCGTGGTCAAGGCCCTGGCCGAAAGCCCTTGGGGCATGTTCACGGTGATGGCGACCATCCCGATCGCGATGTTCATGGGCATCTACATGCGCTACATCCGTCCGGGCCGTATTGGCGAAATCTCGGTGGTTGGCGTGGTACTGCTGCTGGCCTCGATCTGGCTGGGGGGCGTGATCGCTGCGGACCCGGTGTGGGGCCCGGCGTTCACGTTCACCGGCGTGCAGATCACCTGGATGCTGGTGGGCTACGGTTTTGTCGCCGCCGTGCTGCCAGTGTGGCTGGTGCTGGCGCCGCGTGACTACCTGTCGACCTTCCTCAAGATCGGCACGATCCTTGGCCTGGCCATCGGTATCCTGATCATCGCTCCCGAGCTGAAAATGCCGGCGCTGACCCAGTTCACCGACGGTACGGGCCCGGTGTGGAAGGGTACCCTGTTCCCGTTCCTGTTCATCACCATTGCCTGTGGTGCGGTGTCCGGCTTCCACGCGCTGATTTCCTCGGGGACCACCCCCAAGCTGCTGGATAACGAAACCAACGCCCGCTATATCGGCTACGGCGGCATGCTGATGGAATCGTTCGTCGCCATCATGGCCATGGTTGCGGCCTCGGTGATCGAACCGGGCGTGTACTTCGCCATGAACAGCCCGGCTGCAGTGGTCGGTACCGATGTCGCGTCGGTGGCGCAGACCGTCAGCAGTTGGGGCTTCCTGATTACACCTGAGCAGCTCGAAGCCGTTGCCCGTGACATCGGCGAGCACACCATTCTGGCCCGTGCCGGCGGTGCGCCAACCCTGGCGGTCGGTATCGCGCAGATCCTGCACCAGGTGTTGCCAGGTGAAAACACCATGGCCTTCTGGTACCACTTCGCAATCTTGTTCGAGGCGCTGTTCATCCTCACGGCGGTAGACGCTGGTACCCGTGCCGGGCGCTTCATGTTGCAGGACCTGCTGGGCAGCTTCGTGCCTGCACTCAAACGCACTGAATCGTGGGGGGCCAACCTGCTTGCCACTGCTGGCTGCGTGGCACTCTGGGGCTATCTGCTGTACCAGGGCGTCATCGACCCGCTGGGTGGCATCAACACCCTGTGGCCGCTGTTTGGTATCTCCAACCAGATGCTGGCCGGTATCGCCTTGATGCTCGGTACTGTGGTGCTGATCAAGATGAAGCGTCAGCGCTACATCTGGGTCACCCTGCTGCCGGCCGTATGGCTGCTGATCTGCACCACGGCTGCAGGCCTGATCAAGCTGTTCGACCCCAACCCGGCTGTCGGCTTCCTGGCCCTGGCCAAGAAGTACAGCACTGCGCTGGACGCCGGCCAGGTACTGGCCCCGGCCAAGGACATCGGGCAAATGCAGCACGTGATCTTCAACGCCTACACCAACGCGGGCCTGACGATCTTGTTCCTGCTGGTGGTCTTCAGCATCCTGTTCTTCGCCATCAAGGTCGGCTACGCCGCCTTGGGCCGCAAAGAACGCAGCGACAAGGAAACCCCGTTCCAGGCGTTGCCTGACGCGTAATCGAGAGGACTGCAATCATGTTCAACGACTTGGGTCGACTGGGCAAATACCTGGGGCAGGCAGCCCGCCTGATGGTCGGCATGCCCGACTACGACAACTATGTCGAACACATGCAGAAAACGCATCCGGACAAGCCGGTGATGAGCTACGAGGCGTTCTTCCGCGAACGCCAGGAAGCACGCTACGGTGGCAAGTCCGGGCCCAAGTGCTGTTGAGCCTGCGGTACGTGTAAACCTGTGGGAGCCTGGGTAACCGGCTCCCACAGTCATTTTCAGATTCAGGAGTATTTTGCGTGCAGACGCCCATTCCCGTAACCGTCCTCACGGGCTTCCTCGGTGCCGGCAAGACCACCTTGCTCAGGCACATGCTCAAGGCCGAGCATGGCCTGAAGCTCGCCGTGATCGAAAACGAATTCAGCGAGGCCGGCATCGACAGCCAACTGCTGGGTGACCAGCCGGTGCAAGTCATGACCTTGGCCAACGGTTGTGTATGCTGCAGCATCCATGGCGACCTGACTCGCGCGCTTTACCTGCTGCTTGAACGCCTGGATGCAGGGGAAATCGCCTTCGATCGCCTGGTGATCGAATGCACCGGCCTGGCCGACCCGGCGCCGGTCGCGCAAACGTTCTTCATCGACGAGGAGCTGCGTGAGCGCTACATCCTCGACGGCATCATCACCCTTGTCGATGCCGCGCATGCCGAACTGCACCTGACCCAGACCATCGCTCAGGCCCAGGTCGGCTTTGCCGATCGTCTGCTGCTGAGCAAGACCGACCTGGTCGAGCCAACTGCGGTTGAAGCCCTGCGCGAACGCCTGGCCCGCATCAATAGCAGGGCTGCGATCCGTGTGGTCGAACACGGCTGCATCGACCTGGCTGAACTACTGGATGTGCGCGGTTTCAACCTCAACCCCGACCTTGGGGTGAACCTGAAACCGATGTTGCAACCCGTGCTCAAGCCTGCCACCCCGGACCGTATCTCCACGATGGTGCTGCGTACCGAAACCCCGCTGGATATCGACCGCCTCAGCAGCTTCATGAACGAGCTGCTGGAAACCCACGGCAAACAGCTGCTGCGCTACAAGGGCGTGCTGAACATTGCCGGCGAGGAACGCAAGCTGGTGTTTCAGGGCGTGCTCAAGCTGTATGGCTTCGACTGGGACGCCGAGTGGGCCGCAGGCGAAGCGCGCGAGAGCGTGATGGTGTTCATTGCCGATGAACTGCCCGAGGCTACGATTCGGGCTGGCTTCGAGGCAATGGCTGCGGGCTGAGCCGCTGCGGCGCCTGCCCTGCGAACCACTGCGGCCATGAGCTGCGGTGGCGGGTTTCGACCTCGATGCACGGGATCAGGCGCTCGGTCAGCACAGCGGTTTGCCGCACGGCTTTGGCGGTGCGGTACTTGACGCTGTGGATGCACTCGCGGTCGCCGAACTCGCAGCGGTTCAGGGCGGTTCCGCCGCAAGGGCCATTGGCCAGGCCTTTAGGGCAAGTTTCCGGGCAGATATACAAGGTGTCTTCCAGGCGGCAACGGCCGCAGGTGTCGCAACCCACCAGGGGGCGCTTCACACTGCGCTCCAGCGTGTGTAGCACGTGTGCGCCAGCGCGTGTTGCCCACAGAGGCTGGCGCACTGCCCAGCCGAAGGCCTTGCTCAGGCCGTTGCGCCGGCTGAACAGCAGTGAATGCATGCCATGCATCAGGTGATAGCGGGCTTTTTCCTTGAATGAGGCATCGACCCGTGACTCGTCCAGGCGCCAGCCAGCCTGTGGCGGATGGAAGGTCACCGCCGGCAGGCCAGGCATCTGCCAGCTGGCGTGCCAGGCCGGTGCCCATTGCTCCAGGGACTGAACCAGGGATTGCCAGTGCTCGATACGGGTCTCAAGGGCCAGCAACTGTTCGAGTGTGTGAACCCCTGACAGGTGCACACCGGCGTACCCCATCAGCTTTGTACCGATGATCTGCAAGGCCAGGCGGTCAACACTGCGCGCCTGGGCAAAGGCCTTGGACTGCGCCGTTTCCGCTTCCAGCATGTCGCGCATGGAGGGCGTGACAGTCACGCCGGCCACGTGGTCGAGCATCGCCGCGCGCCCGTGGGTGAGGCTCATGAGGCAGGCCAGCATGGGCTTGGGTGAGGCCTGGCGGCGCATCCAGTGTATGGCTTCCTGATGCTTGGCGGCATCGAAGCCCAGTTGCAAGGTGAGAAAGTCAGCCCCCGCTGCCAGCTTTTTCTCGGCCTTGAAGTACTGGGCGCCGCCTTCTTCCTCGTGGTACTTGAACGGGTTCAGCGCCGCGCCCAGCAGCCAGTGCGGGCAGGCCTGGCGAGCAACCTGCAGGGCGGCGACCGATTCCAGATAACGCACCGGGCGCTGGCCAGGTTCATGGCCGGGCAGGCGGTCGCCAGTCAGCAGTAACAGCTGGTCGAGGCCGGCGGCGTCCATGCGCTGCAGTTGGGCGAGCAGGTGGTGGCGTTCGCGATCCTTGCCTGAAAAATGCGGCAGGGCAGGCACCGGGTTGCTGAACGAGGCGAGGGCGTCCAGCGGTGACATGTCCAGCGGGCTGCCGACACGATCACCGATGGCCACGGTCATCGGCCAGCCGCACAGGTGCGCACGGGCCATGATCGCTTCCATGGCGGCAAAGCGTTCTGCGGAAGGCTTGGGGACGAACTCCATGACACAGACGAAGTTCTGTTCGCGCAGGGCGGTTTTCAGCAGGCTCATGTTGGCCGGGCACCTGGTGTGGTCAGGGTGGCATTGTGCGGCAGAAGGCGAGCCGGGTCATGTCCGGATGCGCAGGATGGTGATCTGAATGAGACATGGGGGCGCGAAGATCATGACAGCATGATCATGAAGATTTCTTGGGTTCATCTCAAATTTAATGAGTTTGTCTCAATACCCCGTCAGCCGGAGAATCCCCCTTATTCATTCAAGCATGCTGAAGGGACAAGACATGGCACTGGCGCATAACCTGGGCTTTCCACACATCGGCCGTGACCGCGAGCTGCGTGCCCGCCACTGGCAGGTGCAGAAAGACGCCGGCATCGAGCTGGTGCCGGTCGGCGACTTCGCCTGGGACAGCCACGTGCTGAGCACTGGTGACCAGCCGTTCGTTCTGAACTGGGAACCATTGTTCGAAGAAGTGGAACACGCCAAGGCCCTGGGCCTTGCAGTCAAGCCGGTGGTGATCGGCCCCTTGACCTATCTGTGGCAGGGCCAGACCGTGGGCGGTGACGTCGACAAGCTGGAGCTGCTTGACCGCCTGCTGCCCGTGTATGACCAGCTTCTCAACCGCCTGGCCGACCATGGCGTTGAATGGGTGCAGATCGATGAACCCATCCTCGCCCAGGACCTGCCCCAGGATTGGAAAAATGCCTATGAACGTGTCTACAACATCCTTCAACGCGCACCGTTGAAGAAGCTGATCGCCACGTACTTCGGTGGCCTGGAAGGCAACCTCGGCCTGGCCGCCAACCTGCCGGTCGATGGCCTGCACGTCGATCTGGTTCAGGCGCCCGAGCAGTACCAGACCATTCTCGACCGCCTGCCGGCCTACAAGGTACTGTCGCTGGGCCTGGTCGACGGTCGCAACGCCTCGCCTTGCGATCTGGGCAAGACCCTGGGGCTGCTGCACGAGGCCCATGAACGCCTGGGTGAGCGGCTGTGGTTGGCGCCGGCCTGTTCGTTGCTGGAAAGCCCAGTGGACCTGGCCGTGCAGAAGTGCCAGGAAGTGGCGGTGCTGGCCGCTTCGCTGGAGCAGGACCGAGTCGCGGCTTGATCATTTGCTGCCTGTACGGGCCTCTTCGCGGGTAAACCCGCTCCTACAACGGCCTGCGCCCGATCACCGATGTGTGTCCGCCACCGATCAGTGGTAGGAGCGGGTTTACCCGCGATACGGTGGCAGCTGCAACGGTGAACGGCTGGTGGAAATTGGCCAGCAGGCCCGGCCCTTTCGCGGGTAAACCCGCTCCTACGACGGCGTGCGCCCGATCACCGATGTGTGTCCGTCACCGATCAGTGTAGGCGCGGGTTTACCCGCGAAGAGGCCGGGCCTGCTTGAATCAATCAGCGTTCGATGGCCAGCGCCACCCCTTGCCCACCACCAATGCACAAGGTCGCCAGGCCTTTTTTGGCATCCCGTTTGATCATCTCGTGCAGCAGGGTCACCAGCACCCTGCACCCGGAAGCACCAATCGGGTGGCCCAGGGCAATCGCCCCTCCATTGACGTTAACCCGCGCGGCATCCCATGCCAGCGCATTGCCCACGGCCAGCGCCTGGGCGGCAAAGGCCTCGTTGGCTTCGATCAGGTCCAGTTCGGCCAGTTGCCAACCGGCCTTGTCCAGGCAACGCTGGGTCGCCGAAACCGGACCAATACCCATGATCGCGGGGTCTACCCCGGCACTGGCATAGGCGGCGATCTTCGCCAGCACCGGCAGGCCCAACGCCTTGGCCTTCGCTGCGCTCATCAAAAGCACGGCGGCGGCGCCGTCGTTCAGGCTGGAGGCATTGCCTGCGGTGACGCTGCCGTCCTTCTTGAAGGCCGGGCGCAGTTTGGCCAGGGACTCGGCGGTGGTGTCCGGGCGTGGTTGCTCGTCACGGGCAAAAACCTTGGGCTCGCCCTTTTTCTGCGGCAGCACGATGGGGGTGATTTCAGCGTCGAAACGGCCGGCCTCGATCGCTGCCACTGCCTTGCGCTGCGATTCGGCAGCAAAGGCATCCTGCTGCTCACGGCTGAGGCCGTACTTGTCCACCAGGTTTTCGGCAGTGATGCCCATGTGGTAGTCATTGAAGGCATCCCACAGGCCGTCCGTGATCATGCTGTCGATCAGTTGGCCATGGCCCATGCGTTGGCCGGTGCGGGCCGAGGGCATCACGTAGGGGGCTAGGCTCATGTTCTCCTGGCCACCGGCAATCACCACCTCGGCATCGCCGCAGCGGATCGCCTGGGCGGCCAGGTGCAGGGCCTTGAGGCCCGAGCCGCAGACCTTGTTCAAGGTCAGGGCCGGTACGCTGAAGGGCAGGCCAGCCTTGATCGCTGCCTGGCGTGCCGGGTTCTGACCGGCACCGGCAGTGAGCACTTGGCCGAGGATGACTTCGTCGACCTGCGCCGGGTCCAGCTCGGTTTGTTTCAGCAGTTGCTTGATCACGGCGGCGCCGAGGTCGACCGCAGGCACAGTGGCCAAGGCGCCCTGGAAGCTGCCGATGGCGGTGCGGGTTGCGGCGACGATCACCACGTCGTTCATGTTGTTGTTCTCCGTGCAATGGGCGTAGTGCCGCCAGCATCGGCGGGTTTGGCTTATTTGTTAAGTTTGTTTTTCTTTCGGATTGATGTGAAAAGCAAATCAATGGGTGCCAGGCGTTCTAACCCGCCAATCTGGATTTCAAGCAGCCATGTCCTTCCTGCACAGAAGAACTCTGGTTTTGCATCCCTCTGATCACCCCGTAATATGTGTCGGATAACCTGCGGGGGTAGTCTCACCCTCTGATCAATCGGAATCGCCCCAAGCGGCGCTTTCCTGGCATAAACCTGACGAGGTACAGACATTGGCCATCATTCATCCTAAGGTTCGCGGTTTCATCTGCACCACGACTCACCCGAAGGGCTGCGAGCTCAACGTCCGTGACCAGATCGAAGCCACCCGCAAGCTGGGCGTACGCGAGGATGGCCCGAAGAAGGTCCTGGTCATCGGTGCTTCCAGCGGCTACGGCCTGGCTGCCCGCATCACGGCGGCCTTCGGCTTCAAGGCCGACACCTTGGGCGTGTTCTTCGAAAAACCAGGCACCGAGACCAAGGCCGGCACTGCTGGCTGGTACAACGCTGCCGCCTTCGACAAGTTCGCCAAGGCCGAGGGCCTGTACAGCAAGTCGATCAACGGTGACGCCTTCTCTGACGAAGCCCGCGCCAAGGTCATCGAGCTGATCAAGAACGAAATGGGTGGCAAGGTCGACCTGGTCATCTACTCGCTGGCTTCGCCCGTGCGCAAGCTGCCGCAGACCGGTGAAGTCATTCGCTCGGCACTCAAGCCGATCGGCCAGCCATACAAGTCGACCGCCATCGACACCAACAAGGACACCATCATCGAGGCCAGCATCGAGCCGGCCACCGAGCAGGAAATTGCCGATACCGTCACCGTCATGGGTGGCCAGGACTGGCAGCTGTGGATCGATGCGCTGGCTGGCGCCAATGTACTGGCCGAAGGCGCTCGCACCGTGGCCTTCAGCTATATCGGCAGCGATATCACCTGGCCAATCTACTGGCACGGTGCACTGGGCCAGGCCAAGCAGGACCTGGACGAAACTGCCCTGCGTCTGAACCAGAAGCTGGCCGGTGAAGTGAAAGGCGGCGCCAATGTGGCGGTGCTCAAGTCGGTGGTTACCCAGGCCAGCTCGGCCATCCCGGTGATGCCACTGTACCTGTCGATGGTCTTCAAGATCATGCAGGAGAAAGGTGTTCACGAAGGCACCCAGGACCAGCTCGACCGCATGTACCGCGACCGTATGTACCGTACCGACGGTGCGCCGGCAGAGGTCGACGAGAAGGGGCGCCTGCGCCTGGACGACTGGGAACTGCGTGACGACGTGCAAAACGCCTGCAAGGCCCTGTGGCCACAGGTGACCACCGAGAACCTGTTCGAGCTGACTGACTACGCCGGTTACAAGAAGCAGTTCCTCAACCTGTTCGGCTTCGAGCGCGCTGACGTCAACTACGACGAAGACGTGGCCACCGATGTGAAGTTCGACTGCGTCGAGCTGTAATCGGGTAAGCCTGTACCGGCCTCTTCGCGGGTAAGCCCGCTCCCACAGGTTCTCCCCCTGTAGGAGCGGGTTCACCCGCGAAGAGGCCAGTTCAAGCTACAAAATCTTTGCTAGTTTTGGCGCACAACAACAGGAAATGCGCCATGAGTAGCCTCATCCAACCCGCTACCCCATTTCGCCACCCCGCGGCCGACGGATACAGCCTCGGCGGCTTCTGCTGGCGCCACGCCCAACCTGACCCCCAGCGCCCGCTGGTGATCATCAACGCTGCCACGTCGGTACGCTGCCGCTATTACGCCCGCTTTGCCGACTACCTGTTCGCCCACGGCTGCGATGTGCTGACCTACGACTACCGTGGCATCGGCGAATCCCGGCCGGCGTCGCTGCGTGGTTTCCAGGCCTCCTGGAGCGACTGGGGCCGGCTGGATTTTGAAGCCATGCTGGCGCATGCGGCAGCGCATTTCCCAGGTCAGCCGGTGGACGTGGTGGGGCACAGTTTCGGCGGTTGTGCAGTAGGCCTGGCACCGTCGGCTGGCCAGATCCGTCGGGTCGTGATGGTTGGCGCGCAGTTCGCCTACTGGCGCGACTACGCGGCCAACCAGCGCTGGCAGCTGTTCGGCAAGTGGCATGTGGTCATGCCGCTGTTGACCCGGGTATTCGGCTACTTTCCCGGCAAGCGCCTGGGTTGGCTGGAAGACACGCCATCCGGCGTGGTGCACGACTGGACCACGCGTACCCCACGTTATGAGCACCGCCCCAGCGGGCGGGCGTTGGCGGCGCTACCGTTCGCCCAGGTGCGTGCGACGACGCTGGCCATCAGTCTGACGGACGACCCTTTCGGGACCGTAGCGGCAACCGAGCGTTTGTTGGGTTATCTGCAAACTGCCGAGCGCCAGCACCTGCGTATTGCACCTGTGGATATCTCGGTCGGGGAAATTGGCCATTTCGCGTTCTTCCATGACCGGTTTCGCGAAAACCTGTGGCCGGTGGCCTTGCAGTGGTTGCGGCAGGGGAGGCTGGAAGGTGGGGGGCCTGGCACCATTATCGATTGATGGTGGGCGCTGGATCGTGGGGCCGCAAAGCGGCCCCGGCAATATCAAGCCTTGCGCGCAAGCGGCTGCGCAGCAAACTTCACACCCGCCAGACCGTGTTTGATCAGCGCACGGATGTTGCCATGGTCGCTACCCTCAGGCGTGGCCACCACATCACGGTAGTGCTCGCCGAAGGCCAGCAGCGCTTCCTGGTCGCTCAGCCCTTCAAGCAAGGCCAGGCCCAGGGTTTTGCACGAACCTTCGTTCTGCCCTGCCGCATTCTCCACGCCGCCGTTGTTGAAGGCCTGCGGCTGGTAGCTGTAGTTGTCGGCAATGAACGCCAAGGTATCGGCAAATACATGTTGGCCGCTGGCCAGGCTTGCGCGCAGGGTATTCAGATCAGTCACGAGGTTTTTCCTTTTTCGAACGCCGCTTGTTGTTCGGCGCTGGCTTCTTTCTGGTATTGGGCTTTCCACTCGGCGTAGGGCATGCCGTACACCGCTTCGCGGGCATCATCCAGGCTCAGGTCCAGCTGACGCTCGTCAGCGGCGGCCTTGTACCACTTGGACAGGCAGTTGCGGCAGAAACCGGACAGGTTCATCAGGTCGATGTTCTGTACATCGGTGCGCTTTTGCAGGTGTTCGACCAGGCGCCGGAACGCGGCGGCCTCGAGCTCGAGCTGTTGTTGTGGGGTCATGGTCTTCTCTCAAGTCATGCGGTTCTTCAGGTGGCGGCCACCGTTGATGACCACCTGGCTGCCGGTGCTGTACTGGCTGGCGAGCAGGTACTTGACGGTCTCGATCAGCGGGCCGGCGCCGGGTTCGAATTCCAGCAGGGCCTTTTTCAGGGTTTGCTGGCGGTAGGCTTCGTCACCCCCTTCCTTGAGGATCAGCAGCCCGGGCAGGATACCGTTCACACGCACCTTGGGCGCATATTTTTCGGCGAATGACAGCACCATGTTCTGCAGTGCGGCCTTGGTGGCGGCGTAGCCGATGTGGCTTTTACTGCCGCGCGAAGAGGTTTCGTCGCAGATGTGAATGATGTCGGCCTTTTCCACCTTGGCCAGCAGGTCGCCCAGGGCCAGGTTGAGGTGGTAGGGCGCTTCGACGTGCAGGCGGAACATGGTCTCGAGGTTGTCGAGGCCGTCGTCGAGCCATAGCGAGGCGTTGTGGATGATGGCGCGCAGTCCGTCGTAACGATCGTGCAGGTGATCGATCAGCGCCTGGCGGTCGCCCGCCTGGCACAGGTCGGCCTGAAACTGCACGATGTTGGGGTGTGCTGCCTGGGGCAGGATGCTGCGGCTGGCACTGACCACCGTATGGCCGGCCTGTGCCAGTTCGAGGGCCAGGGCCAGCCCGACACGCTGGCTGGCTCCGGTAACGAGAATGGGGCTGTTCATGTTCGGGGTGGTCAACTTGTCTGTCCTTTGGTTGCCACCCAGCATACCCGAACTGTTTGCCTGTTGTATGGCCTGGCCTCAGCGGCTGCGCAAGGCGCCAGCAGTGGGCGGGGAGGCCTGAAGCCAACTGGCCAGCAGGCGGGTGGACAGCGGGATGAACAGGTACACCATCACCGGCGTCAGGGCCAGGGTGCTGAGCAGTACCCGGGGCACGAGGTCGAGTGCTGTCAACCAGTGGCCGAACAGCAGGTTGAAGGCCAGCGAAACTGGGAAAAACGCCAGCCAGATGGCCACGGCCTGCTTCCAGCGTGGCGGTTTCTGCACCGTGTTGGTGCCGAACCAGTCGTCGATACCGCTAACGCGCGCCTCTTTGGGGCGCTCGAACAGACCGTTGCCGCGTTGTAACCATGCGCGGCGAGAGGCGGAGTGCTCCCAGGCATGCAGGGTCGGCTCGTCGCTGAAGCGGAAGATGATCTGAAATTCGTCGCCATCCCGGGGCGGGGCAAGGATGCCCGAGCCGAGGTAGCCAGGGAAGTCGGTGGCCAGCTGTTCGCCTTCGTGCAGCCAGGCCAGCAGGTCCTGGTAGCGGCCATGGGCGGCGCGACGCGACACCATGAGGGTGACGGGTGGGGTAGACATTGTGTATCTCCTGGCAACGGGGCTGGCGGGTAGCTGGCCCCTTTGGCTGTGTGGCCCGGGGTGGTGGGCGACGCAGTCATGCATGCAAGAATCGGGCACGCATTATCGCGCAGTTGCGATCTTCGGCAACTATCAGCTGGCGAACGTTGGCATCAACAGACCGACGCAGTCGTAGTAAGCTATGTGCTCAGTTTTTTCGCACTGAGGGTACTTCGTGCAGATGAACGAACAGGGACGTAAACCGCTGATCGATGCGAGTTTCGAACAGCAGGAGCTGTTTCCGATTCGTGAAGTGTCACGCTTGACCGGTGTCAACGCCGTGACCCTTCGCGCCTGGGAACGCCGTTATGGGCTGATCCAGCCCATCCGTACCGACAGTGGTCACCGCCTGTATTCCCAGGCTGATATCGATGAAATCCGCCGTATCCTCGGCTGGCTGGAGCGCGGTGTGGCGGTCAGCAAGGTGGGCAGCATTCTCGCTCGCGGCCATGCCCTCTCCGGGCAGGCTGACGGCGCAGTGGACCCCTGCTTGCGCTGGCAAAACCAGATTCGCCTGGCGGTACAGCACTTCGACGTGGCGGGCCTGGATCGCCTTTATGACGAGGTGTTCGCGGCCAGCACCCTGGACCAGGTTTTCGCCAATGTGTTCATGCCGGTGTGGCATGACATGGTAGTCCGGCAAGGCGGCTACGGGCAGGCCAGCGAATGGCTGTTCTATGATCAGTTCCTGCGCGGTCGGGTTTTCGCCCGCTTGCAGCTGGCCCGTGTGCCGAGTAGCCGCACCGTGCTGGTGGCGCCATTGCCGGGGCAGTGCCATGAGCTTGAGTTACTGGTAACCAGTCTGATCCTGGGTAGCGATGAAACACGCGTGATCCCGCTGGCGAACGGGCAGCCGCTGCAAGAGCTTGCGCTGGTCTGCGAACGGCTGAAGCCGGACGCCTTGGTGCTGTTTTCCCATCCGTCGCCCACAGTAGAACTCACCCGGCACCTCAAGCGCCTGGCGTCGATGCTGGAATGCCCGTTGTTACTGGCCGGTGAGGCGGCAGAAGCGGTACAGGACAGCCTGGCTGGCAGCCCTGTAGCCTGCCTGGGCGCGCAGGGCAGTGTGATGCGCCAGCGTTTGCGGCAGTTTCTGGCCCGTCAGCTCGATACTTGAGTGTGCAGCTCGGGATGGGCGTGGCGGTGGGCCTGGAGGATATAGTCGCGCAGCCGTTCGATTTCTTCGGCTGGGCTTTGGCCGAGTTCGTAGGCAGCCAGGTCCGTGCCGATGCGCCGGCCCAACACACCATGCAGTTCGATCGGGGTGATGCCGCCTGGGGCGAAGCGCAGCTCGAAGCGGGCGGGTGCTGTTGGCAAATCACGGACTTCCAGCAGCACGCCTTTGAAGGAAATCTCGCGCACCCACAGGCCGCTTGCCTTGTCATGGGCATCGAGCAGTGCGCTCGGCTGGTCCAGCGACAAGCGCCATGGGCGCAGCATGGGGCCGTCTTCGTAGATTTCCGGTGAACCCAGCTGCAGGTGCAGGGCGTGGAACTCGTCCTCTACCAGCTGCAGCGGGAAACTGATCTGCTGGTTGTTGAACTGGGCCTGCAAGGTCACCTGCTCGTTAGCCACCAACCGCGTAAGCAAGCTTTGAATGCGGCGGTCGCCATTGACCAGCAGGCTCGACATGGTGTCAGCCAGGTTCAGTTGTGGCGAATGCTGCATGTTCTGTATGAAATCCAGCTCGTCCTGGGTCAGGAGGGCGTCTGCTTGCATGATCGAACTCGGTGGTGGCGATTTCTTCAACGGAATTGACCGTGCGTGGCGGACTTGGTTCAGGCGCGTTCGTCGGGTTTCGGACGAGCGCGCAGTTCCGCCAGCTCCCGTTCCAGTTCGACCTGGCGGCTGACGTCCTTCTGGATGCCGATGAAGTAGGTGCGCTGGTCGAAGTCGCTCTTTACCGGCGTGATCGACAGCTCGTTCCAGAAGGCGCTGCCATCCTTGCGATAGTTGCGCAGCACTTCGCGGCAGGGGCGGCCTTCGGCCATGGCCTTGCGGATGCGTGCGCGGCCAAGTTGGTCACGGTCGTCAGCCTGCAGGAACCGGCAATCCTGATAGAGAATCTCGTCACGGCTGTAGCCAGTGAGGCATTCGAAAGCGGCGTTCACGTAGATCAGGATAGTGTCGTCGCCTTCCTTTTCGGCAACCACGATGCCGTCATTGGACGCATCGACCATCGATTGCAGCAATTGCGCGTTGATCATGTCCGGGCCATAGGTGAAGGAAAACAGAAGATGGCGACTTTGGTAACGGCGGCCTTTTGCCAGCGTTGAATGCTAGTATCCTACGTTTTCACTCAGTTTCGGAATCCTCTACCCGATGAAAGTCGCCATTATTTCCGGCTCGGTCTATGGCACCGCCGAAGAAGTCGCCCGTCACGCTGAATCGCTCCTCAAGGCGGCGGGTTTCGAGGCCTGGCATGCTGCGCGTGCCACCCTTCAGGATCTTCAGGGTTTTGCCCCCGACGCCTTGTTGGCCGTGACCTCGACCACCGGTATGGGTGAGTTGCCGGACAACCTCATGCCGCTGTACAGCACACTTCGTGACACACTGCCCGCGGCCTGGCGCGGTCTGCCTGGTGCGGTGATCGCGCTGGGCGACTCCAGTTATGGCGATACCTATTGCGGGGGTGGCGAGCAGATGCGTGAGCTGTTCGCCGAGCTGGGCGTGCGCGAGGTGCAGCCAATGCTGCGCCTGGATGCGAGCGAGACCGTGACCCCGGAGGCGGATGCCGAGCCTTGGCTGGCTGAGTTGGCGAGCGCACTGAACGCCTGACCTGGCATCTGCGCAGGCGTGTTAGCCATGGGGCTCGCGCAACAAGGCCAACCACGCCTGCGCCGCCCGTGACAGGTAGGCGCCGCGTCGCCAGATAAACGCGATATCCCAACGCAAATCCTCCTGCGCATTCAACGGCACACGCACCACCCCGGGGCGCTCCAGCGCTTTTGCCACCACCCGGGGCAGCATCACCACGCCTTGGCCCGCTGCCACCAGCGCCGCCAAAAAATCCGCCTGGCCGCTGCGCCCGCCTTCCTTGGGGGTGAAGCCCTGCTGCTGGCACGCCTTCAGCAGCCGGTCGTTGAGCACGAAACTGCGCTGGTACAGCAGGAACGGTGTATCGGCCAGTTGCCTCAGGCCCACGGCGTCCAGGCCCGCCAGGGCATGGCCAGCCGGCAGCAAGGCATCCAGCGGTTCGTTGCAGAAGGGCTGGTAGTCGAATGCCTCGTCGGTGGGCGTCAAGCAGCCGCCCAGTTCCAGTTCGCCACTTCTGACGGCCTGTTCGACGTTGCGGCTGCCGCCTTCAAGCAGCTGGATGGCGATGTTCGGATGGCGCCGCCGGTACTCGGCGAACAAGCCGGCGAACAACGTGTCGCTGCCAAGCATCGGCAAGCCCAGGCGTAGTTCGCCACGCTCCATCTGGCTGAGGTCGTCCAGCTCGTTGAGCAGCGCCTGGCGCTGGCGCAGCAGGGCTTCGCCACGCTCCAGCACGATGCGCCCGGCAGCGGTCAGGTGCAGGTGCGACGCCTGGCGCTCCAGCAGCGGCTGGCCCACATCTTGCTCAAGCTGGGCCACCTGCTTGCTCACGGCCGACTGGCTGATGTGCAGGGTCTGTGCCGCCTGGGTAAAACCGCCGCGGTGGACCACTTCGATAAAGCTGCGCAGCTGTTTGAATTCCATTGCTTCGATTCCATTCTGGAATGGCAGGCAGTCTAACAATTCGCTTCTGGCCTAGGCAGCCAAATCTTAAAATGAGGGCCTGTCGAGGAACCCCGCCATGAAACCTGCATCATTGAAAAAAGCCCTGCGCCTGCTCGTCGAGCTGGCGGTTCTCTGTACCCTGTTCCTGCTCGGTGGCCAGATTGCCAGTTGGCTGGGCTGGCCGATCCCCGGCGGTGTGATGGGCCTGGCACTGCTGTTGATACTGTTCGCTTCGGGTGTGCTCAAACCGGCCATGCTGCAATTGGGGGCTGGCTGGCTGATGGCTGAGATGCTGTTGTTCTTCATCCCGGCGCTGATGAGCCTGCTCGACTATGGGTCACTGATCCGTGAAGAGGGCTGGCGCATCTTGCTGGTGATCGCCGTGAGCACGCTGATGGTGATGATAGTGACCGCCATGACCGTTGAGATGGTGTGCCGCTGGAGGCTGCGCCGTGAGCCTTGAACCCATGCCGCTGTTCTGGTTGGCCTTGACCTTGCTGGCTTACCTGGGTAGCCGTTGGTTGTACCGGCGTAGCAAGCGCTACCTGCTGTCGCCGTTGATCCTGGTACCGGTGTTGCTGCTGGCTGTGGCCGTGCCGCTGCATACGGCCTATGCCGAGTATGCGCGCAACACCCACTGGTTGATGGGCGTGCTCGGCCCGGTGACCGTAGCCTTCGCAGTGCCGATCTGGCAGCAGCGGGCCATGCTGGCGCGCCATTGGCCGGCCCTGATGGTGGGCATGGTAGCCGGCAGCAGTGCCTCGATCGCCAGCTCCTGGGGGCTGGCGCACCTGTTGGCGCTGGACAGCGCAACCAGCCTGTCGCTGGTGCCGCGCTCGATCACCACGCCCTTTGCCATGCCGCTGGCCCATGACTTGGGTGGGGTGCCAGAACTGACAGCGGTGTTCGTGATGTTCACCGGCGTGCTCGGT
The DNA here is from genome assembly GCF_034044115.1 of Pseudomonas sp. BO3-4. Lineage (NCBI taxonomy): Bacteria > Pseudomonadati > Pseudomonadota > Gammaproteobacteria > Pseudomonadales > Pseudomonadaceae > Pseudomonas > Pseudomonas sp. BO3-4. The sequence goes on along the minus strand of NZ_CP139018.1, from coordinate 5,326,165 downwards.
GCCATGTTCGGTGGTGTGCTGTTGCGTTGGTTGCCGCTGCGCACGCCGTTGGCACGGGGGGCGCTGTTCGGTGTTGGCGCGCATGGTGCCGGGGTCAGCCGGGCGCAGGAAGTGGGCCGTGAGGAAGGCTCGGTGGCCGGCCTGGTGATGGTCCTGACCGGGCTGCTCAACCTATTCGCGGCGCCGTTGTTGGCCTTGCTGCTCTGACCGTTCGTGCCACTGACTCGCTCAGTCATCAAGCTGGCTGGCAACGCAAGTTCCAGTCAATGGGCTGCTGGCTAGACTTTGCCTCGACATAGAGAGCACATGTAAGTGCCGAGGTGACATGCAATGAACGCAGCCTTGCCCTATTCCGCCAACACCACTACACCGGGACCCATCTGATGCCTATGGCCGAGATTCCATTGTGCGTCTGGCGTACCCGGTCACAGCGTTTCATGTTCCGGGGCCAGAGCATCCGCTACTGGACCGCAGGGCAAGGAGAGCCTCTGCTTCTGTTACACGGTTTCCCCACCGCCAGTTGGGACTGGCACTACCTGTGGGGCCCTCTGAGCCAACGTTTCCGGGTGATCGCTTGCGACATGCTTGGCTTTGGTGATTCGGACAAGCCCGTCGATCACACTTACAGCCTGATGGAGCAAGCAGACCTGCAGCAGGCATTGCTTGCCCATCTGCAGGTCGCGCAGCCCGTGCACCTGTTGGCCCACGACTACGGCGGCAGCGTGGCTCAGGAACTGCTGGCGCGACACCATGAGCAGCGTGCCGACATTGCCAGTTGCGTGTTCCTCAACAGCGGGCTGTTCCCCGAAAGCTGCCGCATGCTACTGATCCAGAAGCTGCTGCTCAGCCGGTTTGGCTGGCTGGTCGGGCGCTCGTTCGGGCGTGACGACCTGGTGCGTAACGTGATTCAGGTCTACGGCCCCTGCACCCATCCCAGTGAAAGCGCGCTGGATGATTTCTGGAGCCTGATCGCTGCCAACCGGGGCACGCGCATCCTGCACAAGCTGGTGGGCTACATGCCGGAGCGCAGGTTGCACCGCGAACGCTGGGTCGGGGCGATGCAACGTAAAGGCGTGCCGCTGCGCTTGATCAATGGCGTGGTCGACCCGCTTTCCGGCGCGCACATGCTTGAGCGCTACCGGCAACTGGTGCCGGAGCCGGACACTGTGCAGTTACTGGGCATTGGCCATTACCCGCATACTGAGGCGCCGGTGCAGGTGCTGCGCCACTACCTGGCCTTTCGTGAGCAGCCGCTGAGCTTCTACCCGCCGAAAGTGGCGTGGTCATGACGAGGCTTCAGCGCTGATGAGATCGGGCGCCGTCCGCGCGGCGCCCGATCTCATCAGCGCTGAAAGTATCGACGGTCACCTGACAGCCAGGATGCATTTTCAGATTTCAAAAAAAAGGCCGCTGCAAGCCGCAGCGGCCAATCGAGACGTCAGATCAAGGAGCTTCAAAATCTACGTCGGTGAACCTCGCAGGCTTGAAAGGCGGGGGGGAGAGCCCTTCAAGCCGGCCAGTGAGTCAAGAATAAGCGCTTGATCCGTTAGGAAAAATAGCTTCTGCCGACATTCACCTTTACGTTTCAGGCAACAGTGCCAAGTGCGGGGTAAGCTTCCCTGCGCTACTGCCTTTATCATCCGTTCACTCTGCTGCCTCCTTGTATTTTGGAGCGCAGTTCATGTCTTTCGATTTCAATCTCGGCAGCCCCGATTTCAGTGAAGGGTGCCCAGGTGCACGCTCTGTGAAAGAACAGGTGAAGGCCATGATGGCCCACGCCCAGGAGCTGCAACAGCTGATGGCTGCGGTTGCGCAATTGGGCAGCCTGATACCGGAGGCGCATCGACAACAGTTCACCGAGCAGAAGCGTTTGCCGTTGGCGGTTGTCGAGTCGCTTGTGCCGCAAAGGCAGGCGGTTCTTGACCAGTGGTGGGAGCAACAGTCCAGATTAAGTTTGAAACCACTTACCCTGGCGTCCCATTTGATCCAGCTGATGTTTGCTGAAACGCGCCTCAAGGCTCTTACGTTCAAGGCCTGGGAAGCCGGTATCGAGGCCCTTGAGCAGGACGGGGACATAAACAAGCATGAGGTGTATCTGGTTGCCGGAGATTTGCGCTTTCGCTTGCCGGGTGTCGTTGCCAGCCGTCATGACCTCGAACAGAACCCGGACGCACCTGCGGATTTTCTGATTTACAGCTTGGCCAGCGGTTGCTGGTTCGACACTGAACGCGCGCGCGCAGCCAGCGCACTCGCCCCAGCCTTTGCTGAAGGCAGCCCGTTGCGTTGGCTGTTGTCTTCGCAAGAGCGGGCGGCGTTGTCTACAGAGGGTTTGACACTCGATTTCGTGCCGCTGCAAGTACCACTTCACAGGTATTTCATCCGTGATCTGCGGGCTATCCAGCTTAAGGCCACCCAGCGCAGCCTGCGGATCAAGGTCGATGACGCGCGGCGTCTGGCCCAGCTCGACAGTGCGGCTCGGCTTGAGCCTCTGGTAGCTGCGCTGCAGAAACGTGCGACGCGGCATGTGCGAGCGTACCGCACCAGCCTGCTGCCCGAATGGCGGCGATTCATGCAGGGCGAGGAACTGCAAGCCTATCGACAACTGGAAGATGACCTGCAGGTGAAGGAGCAGCGTTGCACCGAGCGTCTGGCGCAATGGCGCGACCTGCGCAGCTTCGCCAAGAAACAGGTCAAGCAAGCCCTTGGCCTGGATATCGACCCCGAGCAGGTACGCGTGTGTGTCAGTCACGTCGATGACCCTGAGCAGGCGATGAAACACACCCTGCTCGATTGGGCGTTGAGTGGTGGCTACAGCGGGGGCCAGCTCAAGGTCGAAGTCCTGGGGGAGCGGCACCGTTCATTGTTGGGGAGTACCTCTATCCAGAGCGTGATCGAAAAACTGGATTTGCGCGTGAACTACGTCAAACAGATCCGTACGCTCTATGACGACGCTTTGACCATGGCCGCACTGTGCGAGGTGCTTGATGCGCGGCTGGCGCTGGCCAATCAGGCCGCTCGTCATCAAGGGTTTCACCCGGCTGGGTTCGATCTGCTGCACCACGCACGCCAGGGGAACATGCAGGCCAATGCCATCAGCGCCGGCCTGGTTTGCCTCAATGGTGCGCAAACGCCCTTGAAGGATCTGCTGTGTCTGGTGCAGGGCGATCAGTACTTGCTCTACGCCCCTGGAGCACCCGGAGGCGATTTTCATCTTTTCGATTCACTTCAGGAAATGGCGCTCGAAATCGGTAGCTGGACCTTGTGGCCGGTAGGCAGTGAGTACCTGCTGGGGCAATGCTCGCGGGCCCAGCATGATTCGCTCAAGCGCCATTTGCGCAAGGTCGAGATGCTACCCACCGACTGGACCATGCACAGCGTGACGCTCGCGCCGATCAAGTCGCAGCAGTGGCCGGCTGTGCTCAAAGCTCTGGCCAGGCGCAAGATCATTGCCCTGATCGAGGATCAACAGGCCACCACGCCAAGCTGGTTCATCAACGCCAGTCGTGCCGAGCAGCAGGCACTGGTTGATATCGATCAACTGCTCAAGCTTGCGCAGGCCAGGTACCAGTCGCTGATGAAGATGCCGAGCTTTCGCACCTTCGCCCATCGACAGGTGACGGAAAAGATCAACTCATACCCGGGCAATCGCGGCGGCCCAATCAACCCGGATCAGGTATTGATAACGCTGGAAGAGGATGCCATTCGCACACTGACACAGACTGTCATCAAAGGTTATCCCACGTATTACAATTTCTCCGACTTTGCCCGCATCACCTCGGCTACCGGCCAGGATATCTCGCACCTGAGCCCGGCGCTGCTGGGGAGCTACATTCGTGCTGCCGACCTGGGCAACAAGTACATCGAAGAAGTGAAAGCGCAGTTACTCGACCGCTCCAGGCCGGAATATGAAAGGCTCAGGCAGTGTTATCGCACGCTCTTTGCTTTGAAGATCAGGCGTGCCGTGCTCAGTGAGAAACTTCAGGGCCGATTGTCGGGCCGCCATGCGCAGTGGCTGGAATCGGTGATCGACAGTTTTTCGGGGACCTCGATCGACGCGGCGTGCAACCTTTATCCGTTGTGGATGGACGATTGCCCTGTTCAAGGTGCCTACCTGCTGAAGCATGCTCGTGACCGCGAGCTTGAGCCTTTGGTCTATCTGCCAGAAATCGAGCAAGGCCCCACGCTGCGGACCCTCAGCGAGCTGGCAAGGACTTGGCGTGAGCACGACTTGGCAGGTTATTGCCAAGACCGCGTGCCGTTATCGAGCCAGTCGCGCTTGAACGCATGGATCGAAGAGCAACTGCGCGCCGGGGATGGCATTGAGCTGGTGCTGGACGCCGTTGCCCGAGGCAGGGGCGTGCGGCCGCCGATAGGGGAGACCGGGCGTATCGGGGATCCTGTCCAGGACCTGGAGAAACGTATCAGGCGGATGATCAACGAAGCCGCCGAAGACAGCGCCGGTGCTGCCGAGCGTATTTCGGCCGTGGTGGTGGAGTGGGGGATTGTACTGGCCGGCATCCTCACCGTGCCGTTTCCGCCGGCGGCTATGGCCGTCGGGCTGTTCTGTGCGGCCAGGTCCTTTGTCACCGGCGCCATCGCGTGGAGCGATGGCGACCGTTCCGCCGCCTTGCTGTCGTTCGCGGCGGGGGTTGCAGGAACGGTGGCTTCCACGGGGGTTTTGGCGCGGCTGTTCGGTGCCGCGCAGAAATACATCACCGTACTTTCTCGTGCAGAGGTGTCGCAGCCCACGGCCTTCTCGCGTGTGATCGGGCGGCTATGCGATGACTACGGCGATTTGGTGAGCGAGGTGGCACCCGCCCTTTATGACGGCTTCTCTCAGGAACTGCTCTGGCTCGTCGAGGAGGAAACACAAGACGTCGAAGCGCAGTGTGGGTTGCCCGCGTAACCCATGCGCCAGCTCACGGTTCGTGCGGCCGTGAGCAGGCGCTGCGCCGCCGGCCCATGTTCATCGGCATGGAAGATCGACGTCGGCCCGACCACAGTCATCACCGCCGCAATCTGCCCCAGGGCGTTGAATACTGGCGCCGACAGCGCATCCACCCCCGGCATCAGCAGGCCATGCACATGGTGCAGGCCCTGTTCGCGGATGCCGGCCAGCAGTGTGTCGTAGTCACTGGCGGTTTGTTGCAAAGCGGCCAGTTCCCTGTCGCGCAGCTCCTGGGTTTCTCGCTCGGGCAGGTAGGCGGCGAATACCAGCCCGGTGGACGAGCTGAGCAACGGCAGCACCGAACCGATCTGGGTCACCACGGTGACTGCGCGCACGGCAGGTTCGATGCTTACCACCGTGGCCCCCTGGTTGCCCCACACAGCGATGAAGCAGCTTTCGTTGAGCTCATCTCGCAACTGCGACAACGGCATTGCCGCCACCTTCAGCACATCGATGCTGCCCAGCGCCGCCAGCCCCACCCGCAATGCCTCGCGCCCCAGCCCGTAATGGTTGGTGGCCGCATCCTGTTCGGCAAAACCACTCGCAATCAGCGCCTGCAGGTAGCGATGCACTTTGCTTGCAGGCATCTGCACGTGCTCGGCCAGGCGTGATAATGACGTCGAGGGTGAGAGTTCGGCGAGGGCCTTGAGGATGTCGGTGCCGACTTCCGCCGAGCGGACCTTCTGCTTGCCGGTGTCGGTGGGGGAGCTGGCTTTGGCCATGGGAGGGGAGGTTCCGGATTTATCGTGTCGCCTTTATAGCTTGACGCCTTGAGCGGAGCAAATTACGTTATTCGTAATCTGATTACGATAAAAACAAAATCCGGAGGCATCGATGAACCGCGACACGTCGCCCGACCTTCACTACCTGAGCGGCTTCGGCAACGAATTCGCCAGCGAAGCATTGCCCGGGGCGCTGCCTGTCGGGCAGAACTCCCCGCAGAAGGCCCCGTATGGCCTGTATGCCGAGCTGCTGTCGGGCACGGCGTTCACCATGGCCCGTAGCGAGTTGCGCCGTACCTGGCTGTACCGCATTCGTCCCTCTGCCTTGCACCCACGCTTCGAGCGCCTGTCGCGCCAGCCGCTCGGCGGGCCACTGGGTGGCATCAACCCCAACCGCCTGCGCTGGAGCCCGCAGCCGATTCCTGCTGAACCGACCGATTTCATCGAAGGTTGGCTGCCCATGGCTGCCAACGCCGCAGCGGAAAAACCGGCTGGCGTGAGCATCTACATCTACTGCGCCAACCGGTCCATGGAACGGGTGTTCTTCAACGCGGACGGTGAGCTACTGCTGGTGCCGGAACAGGGCCGCCTGCGCATCGCCACCGAACTGGGCGTGATGGAGGTCGAACCGCTGGAAATTGCGGTGATCCCACGTGGCATGAAGTTCCGCGTCGAACTGCTCGACGGCCAGGCCCGTGGCTATATCGCGGAAAACCACGGTGCGCCGCTGCGCCTGCCGGACCTGGGCCCGATCGGCAGCAACGGCCTGGCCAACCCCCGCGACTTCCTCACGCCCGTGGCCCACTACGAAGAAGCCGAAGGCCCGGTGCAACTGGTACAGAAGTTCCTGGGTGAACACTGGGCTTGCGAGCTGCAGCACTCGCCACTGGACGTTGTGGCCTGGCATGGCAGCAACGTGCCGTACAAGTATGACCTGCGCCGCTTCAACACCATCGGCACCGTCAGCTTCGACCACCCGGACCCCTCGATTTTCACCGTGCTCACCTCGCCAACCAGCGTGCATGGCATGGCCAACATGGACTTCGTGATTTTCCCGCCACGCTGGATGGTGGCCGAGAACACCTTCCGTCCGCCATGGTTCCACCGCAACCTGATGAACGAGTTCATGGGCCTGATCAATGGCGCCTACGACGCCAAGGCCGAGGGCTTCCTGCCGGGTGGTGCCTCGTTGCACGGGGTGATGAGTGCCCATGGCCCCGACGCTGAAACCTGTGAAAAGGCCATTGCCGCTGACCTGGCGCCGCACAAGATCGACAACACCATGGCCTTCATGTTCGAGACCAGCCAGGTGTTGCGCCCGAGCCTGCAAGCCCTTGAATGCCCGCAATTGCAGGCCGACTACGATAGTTGCTGGGCGACCTTGCCGAGCACCTTCAACCCGAACCGGAGATAACCCATGAACCACACTGCCAATGCCCGTAGTTGGGTCGAGCACGCCAACGGGCACAGCGACTTCCCGCTGCAGAACCTGCCCTTGGGCATCTTCAGCCGGCCGGGTGAAGCCAGGCGCTGTGGCGTGGCGATCGGCGACGCGATCCTCGACCTGGAGGCGGTGCTGGCCGCCGGCCTGTTCGACGGGGCGGCCAAGGCCGCCGTTGAAGCCACCCGCGGCGGGGCGCTGAACGCATTCTTCGCTTTGGGCCGCAACGCCCGCGTAGCCCTGCGCGAGCGTTTGCAGGTGCTGCTTGGTGAGCACAGCGAACACCAGGCGGCCTTGAAGCCGGCGTTGTTCCTGGCCAGTGACTGCCAGTTGCACGTGCCGGCGCAGATCGGTGACTACACCGATTTCTACGTTGGCATCGAGCATGCGAAGAACGTGGGCAAACTGTTCCGCCCCGACAACCCACTGCTGCCCAACTACAAGTACGTGCCGATCGGTTATCACGGCCGCGCCTCCACCATCCGCCCGTCCGGCACCGACGTGCGCCGGCCCAAGGGCCAAACCCTGCCGGCCGGGCACACCGAGCCGAGCTTCGGCCCTTGCGCTCGTCTGGACTACGAACTGGAACTGGGTATCTGGATTGGCCAGGGCAATGACATGGGCCAGGCAATTCCAGTAGGCGATGCCGCCGAGCACGTAGCCGGCCTGTGCCTGCTCAACGATTGGTCGGCGCGCGATATCCAGGCTTGGGAATACCAGCCACTGGGGCCGTTCCTGTCCAAGAGCTTCATCACCACCATTTCGCCTTGGGTGGTCACCGCCGAAGCGTTGGAGCCGTTCCGCTGTGCTCAGCCGGCACGCCCCGAAGGTGACCCGCAGCCGCTGTCGTACCTGCTGGACAAGCGCGACCAGGCCAGTGGTGCATTTGATATCGAACTCGAAGTGCTGCTGCTGACCGAGCGCATGCGTGAGCAGGGCATTGCCCCGCACCGCCTGACCCTGAGCAACACCCGCAGCATGTACTGGACCGTGGCGCAGCTGGTGGCGCATCACAGCGTCAACGGCTGCCAACTGCAGCCAGGTGACCTGTTCGGTTCGGGCACGCTGTCGGGCGCCACGCCGGGATCGTTCGGTAGCCTGCTGGAGATCACCGAAGGCGGCAAACTGCCGGTTGAGCTGGCCAGCGGCGAAGTGCGCAAATTCCTCGAAGACGGCGACGAAATCATCCTGCGTGCCCGCTGCACACGTGACGGCGTAGCCAGCATCGGTTTCGGTGAATGCCGCGGCACGGTCATCGCAGCCAACTGAGGAGGCAGGGGTATGGAGCTGTACACCTATTACCGTTCCACCTCGTCCTACCGGGTGCGCATTGCCTTGGCACTGAAGGGGCTGGCTTACCAGTCCCTGCCGGTCAACCTGCTGCAGGGTGAGCAGCGCGGCGAGGGCTATGTAGCCGTCAACCCGCAGGGCCGCGTACCGGCCTTGCGCACCGACGGTGGTGAGGTGCTGGTGCAGTCGCCGGCGATCATCGAGTACCTGGAAGAGGTTTATCCACAGCCTGCGTTGCTGCCGGCCACCGCCGAGGCACGGGCCAAGGTACGTGGGGTGGCGGCCATCATTGGTTGCGACATTCATCCGCTGCACAACGTCAGCGTCCTCAACCGGCTGCGCCAGGCCGGTCAGGATGAGGGGCAGGTCAACCAGTGGATCGGCCACTGGATCAGCCAAGGGCTCGCGGCAGTGGAGCAACTGATTGGCGATCACGGTTTCTGCTTTGGCGACACGCCAGGGCTGGCGGATGTGTACCTGATCCCGCAGTTGTACGCGGCCGAACGCTTCAACATCGACCTCGACAGCTTCCCGCGCATCCTGCGGGTTGCCGCACTGGCGGCCGCGCACCCGGCGTTCGCCAAGGCCCACCCCGCCCAGCAGCCGGACAGCCCGGCTCAGTGAAGTGAACGGTTCGTCGCCGGAAGCTTGCCGATTCGCTCGGACAGCTTCAGGCGCTGGACCGGGTCTTCCGTCAGCAGCAATGCATGCTCCAGGTCGAAGCGCTCGGCCTGTGGGCAATCCAGATGATGGTAGAGCGAGGCGCGGGTCATGTAGTCGCTTACCTGCACCGGGCCCAACTGCATGATTCGCTCTGCATCGATCAACGCCGCCAGGTGGTTGTCGTTACTGATGTGCAGTTGGCGCAGGTTGCGTGACAGGCGTTGCAGCATCTGCAGCGGGCTGGCGCTGCGCAGGTGCTCGGCGGTCAGCGCCAGGTGCGGGCCGAACTGGCGCGCCAGCAATTCGCGGCAGTCGCTGGGGTACAGGCGCCGGCCGCCGCAGGGATCGAGCAGGTGGTCGGCACCCGGCACGCGCAGCAGGAAATGGCCAGGGAAGCCCACACCCTCCAGCGGTATGGACAGGCGCCTGGCCAGTTCCAACGCGAGGATGGCCAGGGTCAGTGGTTGGCCGCGGCGGCGCTGCAATACCTTGTCCATCATCGCCGCATGGGGGCGCAGGGGGTGATATTCATCCTGCTGAAAGCCCAGCGCATTGAGCTGGCGCAGCAGTGGCTGGGCCAGTTCGCAGAGTGGAAGCATCGGCAGGTTGGCGCTTATCTCGCGCTGCAGGTCGTGCAGCGCAGCAAGGCTGGCCGCGGGCTCGACACCCGGGTCGTGCTCGGCAGCAATCCACAATGCGGCTTCCAGCAGGTCGACAGGCTCGCGTTCCAGGCAGGCCAGGCAGGCTTGACGTGGCTTCATGGGGCATCTCCACACACGTTTGAGTATTAGCCGTGGCGCGTGGTTTCGTCCAGTGGTCCGGCGGCGGCGTCAAGGCTGAGGCCGTGCCTATACTGGAAGGAGCACCTCGTAGGGGAGCCGGTCGATGTTCGCGCTGATGCAAAGCACCCGTACCCAGTCACTGCACCTGTTCAATGACCCGCCTACAGGCCTGAAAGCCGTTGTGGCAATCCACAGTGAGCATTTGGGCCCGGCCATGGGGGGGTGCCGCTACCTGCCTTACGCCGATGACGAAAGCGCCATGACCGACGCGATTCGCCTGGCCCAGGGCATGAGCTACAAGGCAGCACTGGCCGGCTTACCGATGGGGGGTGGCAAAGCGGTGATCATGCGCAACCCGCATGTGGAAAACCGCGCCGCGCTGTTCGAGGCCTTTGGCCGCTTCATCGATACCTTGCATGGGCGCTTTATCATCGCCGTGGACAGTGGCACCTCGACCTTGGACATGGACTGCATTGCCCACAGCACGCCCTACGTGACCAGCACCACTGCATCGGGCGACCCATCGCCACATGCGGCGATGGGGGTGTTCGCGGGCATACGTGCCACAACCTCGTTCCGGCTGGGCAGCGATGACCTGAGAGGCTTGCGGGTAGCGGTGCAGGGGTTGGGCAATGTCGGTTATGCACTGGCGGAGCAACTGCATGCGGTGGGCGCGGAGCTGCTGGTCAGCGACCTGGACCCGGGGCGGGTGCGGCTGGCGATGGAGCAGTTCGATGCCAAACCGGTGACCAACGATGCGTTGATCAGTACCCCTTGCGATATCTTTGCACCCTGCGGCGTGGGCCCGGTACTGAACGGGCAGAGCGTGATGCAACTGCGTTGTGCGGCAGTGGCGGGGGCGGCCAACAACCAGCTGACGACCTTGCAGGTGGCAGACCAGCTGGAGTCGCGCGGCATATTGTATGCACCTGACTACGTGATCAATGCCGGTGGGCTGATCTATGTGGCACTCACCCACCGTGGCGAAGACCAAGGCACCATTACTGCGCACCTGGCGCGGATTCCTTCACGGCTGACCGAAGTATTTGGCCATGCGCAGGCGGAGAAGCGTTCGCCGGCAAGGGTGGCACAGATGTTGGCGGAGCGGTTGTTGTATGGCTGAAGGTTGCTGATGGCGTTGTTGCCCACTTCGCCGGTAAACCCGCACACCTCGGGCGATATCACTCGGCAGCAGTACCCTCAAGCAATTCGGCCAATGCATCCGGCTGGCTTTTGAACGCCCGGGCGAACACATCGCGGTTCTTCGCCATGTAGATACCGGCTTCCTCGACCTGCTGCTCGGTCAGCGACGGCACCGCCTTGTGCAACACTTCGGCCAGGCGCTCGGCCAGTTCGAGCATTTTGTCGTGACGGTCTGCTTCGGCCTTATCCATGAACAAGCGCTCCGGGTCGCGGCTGCTGCGGTACACCACTTCGACGGCCATTCATCACCTCTATGCCTTTTTGCTGGTTGTGTTGCGATTTACTGTATCTATATACAGTAATGGCAATGCTGGTTGGTTCGCAAGCAGAAATTGTAGCGTGGCATAGACCGAGCGCTGCGGGTGCGCCTTTGCCAGGAACAATTGGTTCGAAACAGATGTTGGAGCGGGCTTGCCCGCGAATGCGGTGGCGACTGCGACGGTGAATGACCGGGAGATATTGGCCGGCAGGTCCGGCCTATTCGCGGGTAAACCCGCTCCTACAACGGGTTGTGGGAGCGGGCGAGCCCGCGAAGAGGCCGGACCTGCCGGCACATTAACCAGCCTTAGTGCGAAGTTCCTGGGCTCAGCGGGCATCTGCACCTGAACCAGTGCCGACTCAAGCAGAGGCCGCAGCGTCTCCAGTTCATGCATCGTGCCACGCCTCAAGGTGTCTTGCGGCAATCGGTCGCCTTCCAAGACAGGGGCTTGGCCCTTTAACTGCATGGCACAAGCGTCACATCAGCGACGCATCATCCTTAAAGACGTATCGGGGAATGGAACATCGTGAACATCAAATGGGCAGAAAAACTGCGCAAGGGCCTGCACGGCTCGGCCGACTCGCTGGGCAACCTGTGCGTCGAGGCGTTCCATTACCTGGCGCTGTTCGGCATTGGCGCGATCACCGCCTACGCGGCGGTGGTGACGTTCCTGGACATGCTGGGCAAGGGCGGGATCAGTGTCGATGACATCCTGCTGTTGTTCATCTACCTGGAGCTGGGGGCGATGGTGGGGATCTACTTCAAGACCAACCACATGCCGATCCGCTTCCTGCTGTACGTGGCAATCACCGCGCTCACTCGCCTGCTGATCGGCGATGTTTCGCACCACAAGGCACCCGATGAAGGGCTGTTGTACCTGTGCGGCGGCATCCTGTTGCTGGCGTTCTCGATCCTGGTGGTGCGCTACGCTTCGTACCGCTACCCCTCGACCAAGGTGCTGGACGCCAACGGCAAGGCAGTGGAGGAGGGCAAGTAGCCCTCAGTTGGCAATGAAATGGCGCGGCTCGTGGCGGGCGTCACGGGTCAGCGCGGCCAGCACTTGCAGGGGGTTCTGGCTGAGTTCGATCGCAAGGCCCAGGCGGATGCTGTCGATCACCCGTTGCAGGCGCACCGGGTCGTTGCGTTGGGCCGGGGTGATGAGGCGCTTGGCGACCACGCCGGCGTCGTCGGACAGGGTCAGCATGATACTGCCGTCGAGGTTTGCAATGCTCAGGTTCACCCGGTATTCGGGGGCGAATGCAGCACTGATTCGTTCGAATGGGTTGTTCATGGTCTTGCTTCTGCGTTGAGTGAATGCAGAGGTTGACCGGGACGTTCGCACGTTGGTTCAGCGCCATTGATCGGCACAAACGAAAACGCCCGGCTCAAGGCCGGGCGTTTTGCATTGCCGATCAGGCGTCCGGGTCACTCAGTTCCAAGACGCCGCGCTTGCTGCGCAGCTTGCCGTAGAAGTGCTCCAGCGCGTGATTGAGCTTGGTGGCGGCACCGTCGACTGCCTGGTCCAGCGAACTGGCGGTGTGGGTCACGGAAATCGGTTGGTGGCCTTTCGGGCGAGCCTCCATCTGGCAGCGTTTGTCATGCGGTCCGGGCTTGACGCCGTTCTCGTCGCGCAGGTGAACCTCGATGCGGGTGAGGTCTTCTTCGTAACGTTCCAGCGAGTTCTGCAGTGTGCTGCGGACCCACTGGTCGAGCCGGGCGTTACCGTCGAAATCGTTGCTGCTGTTGACCTGGATTTGCATGATTCAATCCTTATTCAGCTTGCTCGCATGGAGACGCGCCTAGGCCCTTGAGACCCTTGGAATTTCTGCGCCTCTTGACTCTAAGGTCAGGCAACTGCGGAATGAATTCAAGCCCTTTTTGAAAATAAATTTCTTGTTGCAAATGGGCTTACCGTGACGCGTGGCTCGTACGGCCAAATGGGTAGAGGGGCTGGGCTTTGCTTATGAGAATTGAAATCATTATTATTGCAGCCCCAAGAACGCCCGGACCTCGCCATGACGCGCAAAACCGCTGGCCTCCCGCTCAGCTATCGCCTGGCCGTGACATCCCGTAGCCTGGCCGCGCTGCTGGGCGGCTATCTGCTGGCGTCCCTCGCGAGCGTCTGTATTGCCTTGCTGGCGCCACTGCCCAAGGTCGATGCCACGCTCACCGGCCTGCTGCTGTCGTTCGTCTTCTACCTGCTGGCGTTCATCTGGTGTTTCGCCTGCCGCAGCGCCTGGCGTGCCTGGTTGGGCGTATTGGCGCCAAGCCTGCTGCTGGGCGTGATCAGCGGCGTTGCCTACTGGATGAAAAACGCATGAAAGAAGGCTTCCGCCAGGCCATGGCCTGGCTGCACACCTGGACCGGCCTGATATTCGGCTGGCTGTTGTTCGCCATCTTCCTTACCGGCACGCTGTCGTACTTCAAGGAAGAAATCACTCATTGGTCACAGCCTGAAGTGCGCAGCCATGCCCTGGACCCGATCAATAGCCTGGCGGTAGCTCAACGTTACCTGCAGGACAATGCAGGGCATTCGAGTACCTGGTTCATTCGCATGCCGAACGAACGGGAGGCCGCCTTGAGTGTGGGCTACCGCGACCCCAGTGGCGGCCCGCGTGGCTTTGTCAGGAAAACCCTCGATACCCAGACCGGCCAGCCGGTGGACGCACGTGACAGCCGCGGTGGTGAGTTCTTCTACCGCTTCCACTTCCAGCTTCAGATGCCTTACCCGGTTGGCCGTTGGCTCTCGACGTTCTGCGCTTTCATCATGCTGCTGGGGTTGGTCACCGGCATCATTACCCACAAGAAGATCTTCAAGGAGTTCTTCACCTTCCGCCCTGGCAAGGGGCAGCGTTCCTGGCTGGACGGGCACAATGCCATCGGCGTGCTGGTGCTGCCGTTCCACCTGATGATCAGCTACAGCAGCCTGGTGCTGTTCATGTACATGGTGATGCCGGCGGGCATCATGGCCAGCTACGGCAATGACACCGACAAGTACTTCAATGACCTGTTTGGCCGCAACGATGCGCCCAAGGCGGCCCAAGTGGCCACGCCGCTGGTAGCGTTGCCGAGCCTGTACGCCAAGGTGCAGGCGCTGCAGCCGGGGGCGCGTGTTGGCAGCATCCAGGTGCAAAACCCGGGCGACAGCAATGCCCGCGTCACCTTCACCCAATCGGCAGCCGACCACGTGGCTTATCGGCGTAGCGCCAACTGGACATTCGATGGGGCCAGTGGTGCGCTGTTGAGCCAGGGCAAGCCGGAGAGCGGTTTAATGATGACCGCCTTCAGTTTCGCCGGCCTGCACATGGGTAACTTTGCCGGGCCTTGGCTGCGCTGGCTGTATTTCTTCTTTGGTGTGGCCGGTACGGCGGTGATTGGTACCGGGTTGGTGATGTGGTTGGGCAAGCGCCAGCTCAAGCACGCCAAGAGCGGAGCTGTGCCAGGGGAGCTGCGCCTGGTCGAAGTGCTCAATATGGCCAGCATGAGTGGCTTGTTGCTGGCGGTGGCGAGCTTCTTCTGGGCCAACCGCCTGGTGCCCATGGCTGTCGAAGGCCGGGCCGACTGGGAGGTCAATGCTTTCTTCATCGCCTGGGGCCTGTCGCTGGTGCACGCCGTGCTGCGTAGCGGGCGCAAGGCCTGGGGCGAGCAACTGGCGCTGGGTGCGCTGGCCTTCGCCCTGCTGCCGTTGCTCAATGGCCTGACGACTGACCGGGGCTTGAACCATTCGGTACTGGAGGGCGACTGGGCCATGGCCGGCTTCGATCTGACAGCCCTGGGGACCGGCCTGTTTCTGGCCTGGCTGGCCCACAAGATGCTGGCCAGCCCAACCCCCGTAGCCAAGCGCGCGGCGCGTGCGACAAAAAAGTCGAGCATTGAAACGGTGGAGGTGAGCTGATGCTGGGTAACGCACTGATTGCCTTTGCGGGCTTCGTTGCCCTGTGCCTGGCGATGGAAAAGCACTTCAGCGACTTGCTCGGGCGTAAGCCGAGCCCCAGGCACTTGCTCCTGTTACGTGTTGCAGGTTGGCTGCTGCTGATGCTGTCGCTGGTGCTCAGCGTGTACCTGCGTGGCTGGGCCCTCGGCCTGGTGGAGTGGACCGCAGTGATGATGGCCGGGGTAACACTGTGGGTGTTCGGCCTGCCGTACCAGCCTCGTCTGCTGCTGGGCCTGGCTGCCGTCAGCGTGGTGCTGGGCCCCCTGCTGGCCGTATCTGCTGCGTGATCCCTGTGAGCGAGCCGAGGGATATCATCGAACCTGACGCTGACAGCGCAGGCGCGCGTGCACGTTTCGTCCAGGTGTTCCAGGCCCAGCGTGCGCGTATGGAGGCGTTGGTAAGCCGTCGGGTCGGCTGCCGCGCCACCGCTTCGGACTTGGTCCAAGAGCTGTTCCTGCGTTTCTGGCGTCGCCCCGAGGTCAAGGTCGAGGCGCTGGACACTTACCTGCTGCGTTGCGCGGGCAACCTGGCCATAGACCACCTGCGCAGCGAGAGTAGCCGCGAACGCGTGGCCGAAGCCGCTGTGCCGGTGAGCGAGGCGAGCCTGGCCCAGGCCCCTGAGCAGGCCGTGGAGGTCGATCACGACTTGCAGCGTATCGAGGCCACCTTGCGTGCCTTGCCCGAGCGCACCCGGCAGATCTTCCTGCTCAACCGCATTCACGGCTGCAAGTACAGCGAGATCGCCAAAGCCATGCAGCTGTCACAGAGCGCCGTGGAAAAGCATATGATGCGCGCCCTCGAAGCGTGCAAGGCGAGTGTTGCCGAGCCCGCGTCCACCCCACGCCGGCCAGGGAGCGCCCGTCGATGAGCCGTTTACCGCCGATCACCGAAGCGCAGTTTCAGGCTGCCCTGCAATGGTTCAACCGGATCAACGAGCAACCCGGGCAAGCCAAAGGGGCGGCATTCAAGCGCTGGTTGCTGGCCGACCCCGCACACCGCGCAGCCTACGACCAGGCCCAGGTGCTTTGGCAGAAAAGCGCCGCCCCGGCGGCGCGGCTGGCGGACGAAGAGCAGGACGCCCTGCAGCGCTACCTTGATGCCATGGCCAGACCACCGGCGCGTGGCGGCTGGCGGCGGGTGGCAGGGCTGGCGATGGCAGCCTGCCTGGTGCTGGCCGTGGGCGTCGCTGGTGGTTGGCACCCAGGGTACTGGTTGCAGGACCTGCAGGCGGACTACAGCAGTGCCGGGCAGATTCGCCAGGTGACCTTGGCCGACCAGTCACAGGTGACGCTTGATGCCGGTAGCGCCATTGCGGTCGATTTCGCCCAGGGTGAGCGCCGTGTGCGGTTGCTGCATGGCGCGGCGTTCTTCGAGGTTACCCATACCGGTGAGCCGTTCCTGGTGGAAGCTGCCGGCGGCGAAGTGCGGGTGCTTGGCACCCAGTTCGAGGTGCGTGAGCAAAGCGAGGGCGCCCAGGTGACGGTGCGCAGCGGGCGTGTGGGCGTCAGCCCCGCGCAGGGCACTGTGGCGCGAGAACTGACTGCCAACCAGCAGCTGACCTACCGCGCAGGCAGGGTAGGCGACACCCTGGCGGTGGACAGTGACAACCGCCTGGCCTGGCGCCAGGGGTGGCTGAACTATTACCAGGTGCCGCTGGCGCAGGTGATCGAAGACCTTGGGCGATATTACCCGGGGCGTATCCTGTTGCTCGATGGTGACCTGGGGCAGCGCAAGGTCAGCGGCAGCTTCCCGGTGGCCGAGCCGCTGCTGGCGCTGGATTCGCTGGGCAAGGTGATGGGTTTTTCACGGCAGACCGTGTTGGGGCGTTTGACCCTGATTCGGTAGTTGCCTGTGCCAGCCTCTTCACGGGTAACCCCGCCCCTACAGCGTTGCGCGCCCCCCTGTAGGAGCGGGTTCACCCGCGAAGAGGCCGGCACAGCAAAAAATATTTCCAGGCAAGGTGAGGTAACAGCACGTGGCATCCGTGTAATGAGTGAAAGTGCGATTGATTCGCAATAATCACCCCCTCACAGGTCAGCGTCCATGAAGTTCTCCCCGCGTTGCGTCCCTCTCTGGTTCGGCCTTGCTGCGCTCCCGGCCTTCGCTGTCGCCCCCCTGGCAACCGCGGCCGAGCAGCTGCAGGCCTATGCCTTCGCCCAGCCGGCCCAACCCTTGGCCCAGGCCCTGAACGCCTTCAGCCGCACCACTGGCCAGAGCGTGGTCTACACCCTCGAGCTGCCGGGCGTGCAAGCGCCAGCGCTGAAGGGTCGGTTCAGCGCCGAGCAGGCGCTGCAACAACTGCTGGGCAACGCTGGGCTGGCCTGGCGCCGCGTCGACGCACGTACCCTGACCCTCGAACCTGCAGACACTTCCGGTGCACTCAGCCTGCAGGCCACCACCGTGACCTCGCAACTGGACGACTACAGCTACCAGCCCCCGGCCAGCGCTTCGATCATGCGCGGGCAGGGCCCGAACCAGGACATCCCCCAGGCAATCAACGTGGTACCGGCCCAGGTCATCCGCGACCAGGCCCCGCGCAACCTCGATGATGCCCTGGCCAACGTCAGCGGCATTACCCAGGGCAACAACTTCGGCGGCACGTCCGACACGGTGATGAAACGTGGCTTTGGCGACAACCGCGACGGCTCGATCATGCGCGATGGCATGCCCGTGGTGCAGGGTCGCAACCTCAATGCCAGCACCGAGCGGGTTGAAGTGCTCAAGGGGCCTGCCTCGCTGCTGTACGGTATCCAGGACCCAGGTGGGGTCATCAACGTGGTCAGCAAGCGTCCGCAGTTGCAGCAGTACAACGCCCTGACGGTGCGCGGCTCGACCTATGGCAGCGGCAAGAACGGCAGCGGTGGCGGGCTCGACAGCACGGGCGCACTGGGTGACAGCAACTTCGCCTACCGCCTGGTCGTCGACCACGAAGACGAGGACTACTGGCGCAACTACGGTGTGCACCGCGAATCGCTGGTGGCACCGTCGCTGGCTTGGCTGGGCGAAGACACCCAGGTGGTGCTGGCCTACGAGCACCGTGAATTTCTCTATCCGTTCGACCGTGGCACCGCGTTCGGCAACAACGGCCACCCGCTGAACATCCCTGCCACGCGCCGCCTGGACGAGCCGTTCAACGACATGGAAGGGCGCTCCGACCTGTATCGCCTGGAAGTCGACCATCAGCTGGCCGATGACTGGAAGCTGCACTTCGGCTACAGCTTCAATCGTGAGACCTACGATGCCAGCCAGGTTCGCGTGACCGGCGTCAACGAAACCCAAGGCACGCTGACACGCAGCATCGACGGCACCCACAACGCCATGAGCCGTGACCAGTTCGTGACCCTGAGTCTCAATGGCAATGTCGAGCTGGCGGGGATGCAGCATGACCTGCTGTTCGGCATCGACCATGAAGACCGCAAGATCTTTCGCGGTGACCTGATTCGCCAGACGCCACAGTCCACGTTCAGTTATCTGGACCCGGTCTACGGACAGGAAGTGGAGGGCACCAACGTACGAGCCAGCGACAGCGACCAGACCGACAAGCTGCGCACCGATGCGCTGTTCGTGCAGGACGCGCTGCACCTCGATGAGCACTGGATCCTTGTTGCAGGTGCGCGTTTCCAGCAGTACGACCAGTACGCTGGCCGCGGTCGCCCGTTCAAGGCCAATACCGACATCAGTGGCCAGGCCTGGGTACCCCACGCCGGTATCGTTTACAAAGTCGACGACCAGCTCTCGTTCTATGGCAGCTACAGCGAGTCGTTCAAGCCCAACTCGACCATCGCGCCGCTGACCGGCAATGTCGTGCTCGATTCCTCGGTAGCACCTGAGGAGGGCAAGTCGTGGGAGCTGGGCGCCAAGCTCGACATGCCAGGCCGCATCACAGGCACCCTGGCATTGTTCGATATCACCAAGCGCAATGTACTGGTCTCGAACTTTGACGCCGTCACAAGCGAGACGGTCTACAGCAATGCGGGTGAGGTCAGTTCACGCGGAGTGGAACTCGACGTGACCGGCCAGATCAGCGAGCGCTGGAGCCTGATCGGCAGCTATGCACTGACCGATGCCAAGGTCACCAAGGACCCTGATCTTGAGGGCAATCGCCTGCAGAACGTGGCCCGGCACAGCGGCTCGCTGTCGGCGGTGTATGACTTTGGCAGCCTGTTTGGGGGGGACCGGCTGCGCTTCGGTGCCGGCGCCCGTTATGTGGGCGAGCGTTCGGGTAACGCGACCAATACCTTCGACCTGCCGAGCTATACCGTTGCCGATGCGTTTGCCACTTATGAAACCAAACTCGACGAACACAACGTGCGTCTGCAACTGAACGTGAAGAACCTGTTCGACAAGGTGTATTACAGCTCGGCGGTGAACCAGTACTTTGTGGCGATTGGCGATGCGCGGCAGGTCAGTTTGTCGAGCACCTTCGAGTTCTAGGCAAATGGGGCCGCAGAGCGGCCCCGGTTTCAGATGAAAAAGGCCTTGCGGTATTCGCCAGGTGTGGCCCCCAGGGCTTGGCGAAACCGGTTGCTGAAATGGCTGGCACTGGCAAACCCGCACAACAAGGCAATCTCCCCCAGCGGCATTACTCCCAGCCGCAACAACTGGCACGCCCGGTGCAGCCGCCGGGCCAGCAGATATTGGTGCGGCGGGAGCCCGAAACTGGCGCGGAACATGCGCGCAAAGTGGTATTCGGACAGATTGCAGCGCAGCGCCAGCTCTTCCAGGGTGATGGGCTGGTCCAGGTGTGCCTCGAGGTAGTCGACCAGCTGTCGGCGCAGGTTTGGCGCCAGCCCGCCTTTCAGGCGCAGGCCTTGGCGCAACCCGACCTGGCTGAGCAGCGCATGGTCAACGATCTCGTGCGCCAGGCTGCTGGCCAGCAGGCGCTCGCCGGGCTCGTCCCAGTCCAGCTGGATCAATTGACGAAAGCGGGCAGCCTGCTGCGGGTCGTCCAGAAAGGTCGCTTCCTGCAGTTGCAGCTGGCGCGGTTCCCGGTCGAGCAGGCGTACACAGCCCAGGGCGAACTGCGCCTCGCTGACATACAGGTGTGCCAGGCGGATCGCGCCATTGACGACCCAGTTCGATTCCTGCCCGGCCGGCATCACGCACAGCTTGTCGGGCGCACCTTTGTCGGCCGGGCGCTGGCGGCGGAAGGTGCCGGTGCCGTCGGCGATGTAGCACGACAGGGTGTGATGGCTAGGCGCCTGGTAGTCGCGCGCATCGTCACGGTTGCTCCACAACGCCGCCGCCAGTCCGTCGCCCAGGTGCGCGCTCAGCTCCAGCCTGGCGTTGGGCGAGGCATGCATGGCGTTGAACACTTGCAACTGGGTGAGTGGCGTCATTGGCGGGTCCTCTTGCCTGCCATCCTACTGCGCCCTGGATCGAGTGACAGCTACCGGCGCAAGAAAAGCGCAAGTTCGTGCAAGCAGCCAGAGGCCGATCGAAAGAACACTGGTGATCCCTGAAGGAGCGGGTTTACCCGCGAAGCGCCGGGCACCGATTTCCAAAGGCCCAAGGAACCGCCACCATGAACCTGTCACTCTACCTGCTCACCGTCCTGATCTGGGGCACCACCTGGATCGCCCTGAAACTCCAGTTAGGCGTGGTCGCGATCCCGGTGTCGATCGTCTACCGCTTCGCCCTGGCCGGGCTGATCCTGTTTGCTTTCCTGTTGCTTACCCGCCGGCTGCAACCCATGAACCGCCGTGGCCACCAGATCTGCCTGGCCCAGGGCCTGTGCCTGTTCTGCGTCAACTTCATCTGTTTCCTCAGCGCCAGCCAGTGGATCGCCAGCGGCCTGATCGCGGTGGTGTTCTCCACCGCGACACTGTGGAACGCGCTTAACGCTCGCATTTTCTTCGGCCAGAAAATCGCCAGCAATGTGCTTGGCGGTGGTGCCTTGGGCTTGCTTGGCCTGGGCCTGCTGTTCTGGCCGGAGCTGTCGCATCACGCAGCCAGCCGCGAAACCCTGTACGGCCTTGGTTTAGCCCTGTTCGGCACGCTGTGCTTCTCGGCCGGCAACCTGCTGTCGAGCATGCAGCAGAAGGCCGGGCTCAAGCCGATGACGACCAATGCCTGGGGCATGGTCTATGGGGCGGTGATGCTGGCGGTGTTCTGTGTGGTCAGCGGCGTGCCGTTCAGCATGGAGTGGAATGCGCGCTATATCGGTTCGCTGCTGTACCTGGTGGTGCCGGGGTCGGTGATTGCCTTCACTGCCTACCTGACGTTGGTCGGGCGCCTGGGCCCGGAGCGGGCAGCTTACTGCACGGTGCTGTTCCCGTTGGTGGCGTTGAATGTGTCGGCGGTGGCTGAGGGTTACCAATGGACGGCGCCGGCCTTGCTCGGCTTGGTGGCGGTGATGGCGGGGAATGTGCTGGTGTTTCGCAAGCCCCGGGCCAGGGTGGCTGGGGGTGTTGTGGTCGCCAAATAGGTGATGGGTTGCCTGGGCCGGCCCTTTCGCGGGTAAACCCGCTCCTACAGGGCAGTGCACACCCTTTGTAGGCACGGGTTTACCCGCGAAGAGGCCGGCCCAGGCACTCCAAAACGGTCAGCCCTTCCACACCTGCGGGTTCACCAGGTCCCGCGGCCGCTCGCCCAGCAGCGCCGCACGCAGGTTGTCGATCGCCCGGTTGGCCATGGCCTCACGGGTTTCGGCAGTAGCCGAACCAATGTGCGGCAGGGTCAGCGCATTGGGTAGCTTGAACAGCGGCGAGTCGCTCAGCGGCTCTTTCTCGTACACGTCCAGGCCCGCGCCGCGAAGGGTGCCGTTCTGCAGCGCCTCGATCAGCGCCGCCTCATCCACCACCGGCCCACGGGCAATGTTGATCAGGAACGCACTCGGCTTCATCAGCTTCAGCTCGCGGCTGCTGATCAATTTGCGGGTGGCATCGGACAACGGCACCACGATGACCACGAAGTCGGCTTCGGCCAGCAACTGATCCAGGCTGCGGAACTGTGCGCCCAGCTCCTGCTCCAGCGCAGTCTTGCGGCTGTTGCCGCTGTACAGGATCGGCATGTTGAAGCCGAAGCGGCCACGGCGTGCCACTGCTGCACCAATGTTGCCCATGCCGACGATACCCAGGGTCTTGCCATGCACATCGCTGCCGAAGTGGGCCGGGCCCACGGTGGCCTGCCAGTTGCCGGCCTTGGTCCAGGCATCCAGCTCGGCGGTGCGCCGGGCGCAGCCCATGATCAGCGAGAAGCCCAGGTCGGCGGTGCTTTCGGTCAGCACGTCGGGGGTGTTGGTCAGGGCGATGCCGCGCTCGTTGAAGTAGTCGAGGTCGTAGTTGTCATAGCCGACCGACACGCTGGACACCACCTCCAGCCTGGCCGCGCCTTCAAGCTGCGCCCGGCCGAGCTTGCGGCCAACGCCGATCAGGCCATGGGCTTCGGGCAGGGCTTCGTTGAACTGGGCGTTGATGTCGCCGAGCTTGGGGTTGGGCAGAATCACGTTGAAGTCTTGCTGCAGGCGCTCGGCCATGGCCGGGGTGATACGGCTGAAGGCCAGGACGGTCTTTTTCATCGGGCAACTTCTCTGCTAGGCGGGGTGGGGCTGTGCCGGCCTCTTCGCGGGCAAGCCCGCGCCTACAGGGGCGCGGTGCCTTGCAGGAACGGGCTTGCCCGCGAAAGGGGCGGAACAGGCGAAATCAATGGTTAGCAACCTACCATTGTCCGCCCCCGCAATGCAGCAGCTTTTTAGTTGGCGATCAGCACCTGATGGGTTTTCAGGTCTGCCTCATGCGCGGCAAGAATCTCTGGCAGCGAGTTGCGCAGGTACTCGACCCAGGTCTTGATCTTGGCATCCAGATACTGCCGCGATGGATAGATGGCATACAGGTTCAGCTCCTGCAGGCGATATTCGGGCAGCACCCGAACCAGGCTACCGTCCCGCAGGCCCTCGATAGCCGAATAGATCGGCAGCACGCCTACGCCCATGCCACTGCGGATCGCAGTCTTCATGGCATCGGCGGTATTTACCATGAACGGCGAACTGGTGATGTTGACCATCTCTTGGCCTTCCGGGCCATCGAACAGCCATTTCTCCAGCGGTATGACCGGGCTGACCATGCGCAGGCAGGCGTGCTTGAGCAGGTCGGCAGGCTTGTGCGCCACGCCATGCTGGGCGATGTAGGTGGGCGAGGCACAGACAATGCTGTAGGTGATGCCCAGGCGCTGCGAAACGAACCCTGAGTCGGGCAGTTCGGTGGCCAGCACGATGGAGACGTCATAACCCTCGTCGAGCAGATCGGGCACGCGGTTGGCCATGGTCAAATCGAAGGTCACGTCCGGGTGCGTTTCGCGGTAGCGGGCGATGGCATCGACCACGAAGTGCTGGCCGACCCCAGTCATCGAATGCACCTTCAACTGCCCGGCCGGGCGCGCATGGGCGTCGCTGGCTTCGGCCTCGGCTTCTTCGACGTAGGTAAGAATCTGTTCGCAACGCATCAGGTAGCGCTTGCCGGCTTCGGTCAGCGCAATGCGGCGGGTGGTACGGTTGAGCAGCCTTGTTTGCAGATGGGCTTCCAGATTGGAGACCGCCCGCGACACGTTCGCGGTGGTCGTATCCAGTTGCGCCGCAGCGGCAGTGAAGCTGCCGAGTTGGGCTACGCAACTGAAAGCACGCATGTTTTGCAGGGTGTCCATGGGTCACTCTCGAGGTAGAGGACAAAATTGTGTCACGAAGTAACTTGGAAAAGAGAAAAAGTTGCCTTCGACCAAAGGCGGATTATCGCTGTTTTGGTAACAAAGATTCGCAGGAATCTGTGCTTATCGCCAGTGCTGCCGCCCCCTAGAATTGCCCGGCCCCCTTCACCTCTTCCTCGGGAAATCGCAGCTGTGCCGCGTCGCATCATCAGAACGCTCAAGGCGTTCAGTGCCTGTGCCCTTGCCCTCACCTTGAGCGGCTGTATCGGAACCTGGGGCATTGCCCCGCAAAGCAAGACGCTGCAAGCCAATACCTTGACCACCGACGCGGCCATTCGCGAAGCCGCGACCGACGCTCACTGGCCCGACCAGCAGTGGTGGCACGCCTATGGTGACCCACAGCTGGACCGCTGGGTTACCCTGGCCGTGGCCGGTAGCCCAAGCCTGGCCATGGCCGCTGCGCGGGTGCGCGAAGCCAAGGCCATGGCCGGTGTGGTCGAGTCGGCGGAAAAGCTCCAGGCCAACGGCCAGGCAACGCTCAAGCGTCACAACTGGCCTGAAGACCAGTTTTATGGCCCCGGCGCGTTGTCGGGTGCCAACACCTGGGACAACAACGCCGCCATCGGTTTCAGCTACGCCCTTGACCTGTGGGGGCGCGAGCGCAATGCCAGCGAGCAGGCCGTGGACCAGGCGCACATGAGCGTGGCCGAAGCCCGTCAGGCGCAGCTGGAACTGCAGAACAATGTGGTGCGTGCCTACATCCAGCTGAGCCTGCATTTTGCCCAGCGCGATATCGTCAAGGCCGAACTGGAACAGCAGGAGCAGATCCTGGCCCTGGCCAAGCGTCGCCTGGATGCCGGTATCGGCACCCATTTCGAAGTCAGCCAGGCCGAAGCGCCGCTGCCGGAAACCCACCGTCAGCTCGACAGCCTCGACGAAGAAATTGCCCTGACCCGCAACCAGCTGGCCGCACTGGCCGGCAAGGGCCCGGGGGAAGGCGCGCAGTTGCAGCGCCCGGCCCTGGCCTTGGCCGCGCCGCTGAAACTGCCTTCGAACCTGCCCGCCGAACTGGTTGGCCAGCGGCCTGATGTGGTTGCCAGCCGCTGGCAGGTGGCTGCCCAGGCGCGTGGCATCGACGTCGCTCACGCCGGCTTCTTCCCCAACGTCGACCTGGTCGGCAGCCTGGGCTTCATGGCCACCGGCGGTGGCCCGCTGGAATTCCTGACCGGGCGCAAGTTCAACTACAACGTCGGCCCGGCCATCAGCTTGCCGATCTTTGACGGTGGGCGCCTGCGCTCAGAACTGGGCGTGGCCTCGGCGGGGTATGACGTGGCGGTGGCCCGCTACAACCAGACCGTGGTTGGTGCACTGAAGAACATCTCCGACCAGTTGATCCGCCGCGAGTCGATGAAAGAACAGTCGCACTTCGCCGCCGAGTCGGTTGCTGCCGCGCAGAAAACCTACGACATCGCCATGGTCGCGTTCCAGCGCGGCCTTACCGACTACCTGAACGTACTCAACGCGCAGACCTTGCTGTTCCGCCAGCAGCAGGTGCAGCAGCAGGTGCAGGCCGCCCGCCTGATTGCCCATGCCGAGCTGGTCACCGCTCTGGGTGGTGGCCTGCAGGCCGGACAGGATGCGCCGAAAGAGGAACGCCAGGCAGCGCCGAAGACCCCGGCCACCCTGGCCATTTTCGACAAGAAGCCGGATAACGCCGAATGAGCACTTCCAGTTTGCCCGTGCGCTGGCTGCAAAGCCTGGAATGGCGCCGGGGCTTCTTTGCCTGGGCGCGCACCGACGGCGTGACCTGGGTGTACATCTTCAAGGTGCTGGCCGCCGCGTTCATTACCTTGTGGTTGGCCATGCGCCTGGAGCTGCCGCAACCGCGCACGGCCATGATCACCGTGTTCATCGTCATGCAGCCGCAAAGCGGGCATGTGTTCGCCAAGAGCTTCTACCGGGTGCTGGGCACCCTGGCCGGCTCGGCGATGATGGTGGCGCTGATTGCCATCTTTCCGCAGAACACCGAGCTGTTTCTGCCCAGCCTGGCCCTGTGGGTGGGCCTGTGCTCGGCCGGTGCCATGCGCTACCGCACCTTCCGCGCCTATGGTTTCGTGCTGGCCGGCTACACCGCAGCGATGATCGGCCTGCCGGTGCTGCAACACCCCGACCAGGCGTTCATGGCAGCGGTATGGCGGGCGCTGGAAATCGCCCTGGGTATTCTGGTGTCGACCTTCGTCAGTGCCGCGATCCTGCCGCAGTCGGCCAGTGCCGCAATGCGCAACGCCCTGTACCAGCGCTTTGGCGTGTTTGCCGGGGTGGTGGTGGAAGCCTTGCGTGGCGACAGTCAAAAGGACCGCTTCGAGAGCAGCAACGTGCGCTTCGTGGCAGAGGCCGTGGGCCTTGAGAGCCTGCGCAACGTCACCGCTTTCGAAGACCCGCACATGCGCCGTCGCAGTGGCCGGCTGGTGCGCATGAACAGCGAGTTCATGGCCATCACCACCCGCTTCAATGCCTTGCACCGCTTGCTGGAGCGCCTGCGTGCCCGTGGCCCGCTGCAGATCGTCAGTGCCATCGAACCGGGCCTGAACACCTTGGTGGAGTTGCTGCAGCCCTATGTGGGCCGGGCGTTGACTGACGCCGATGCGCTGCGCCTGACCCTGGAGCTGGCCGCCTACAAGGAAGGCCTGCAGGCCCAGGTGCGGGGGCTGCGGGCTGAGTACCTGGCAACGGACCCCAGCGAATCCGACCTGCTCGATTTCCATACCGCGTTCGAGCTGCTGTACCGCTTCGTCGACGAGATGTTGAGCTACGCCGAAACCCATGCCTCGCTGGCCGCGCACAAGCACGAGCGCGAGCAGTGGGACGAGCCCTACGTGGCGCAGACCAGCTGGCTGGTATCGCTGGCGGCCGGTGTGCGCGCCTCGGCAGTGCTGTTGCTGCTGGGCAGTTACTGGCTGCTCAGCGATTGGCCCAGTGGCGCCATGATGACCCTGATCGCCACGGTCACCGTATGCCTTTCGGCGGCGTCACCCAACCCCAAGCGCATGTCGTTCCAGATGGCTTGCGGCACGGCCATCGGCGCTTTTGTCGGCTTCTTCGAAACCTTCTTCGTGTTCCCCTGGATCGACGGTTTCCCGCTGCTGTGCATGGTGCTGGCGCCTGTGTTCGTGCTGGGCGCGTTCCTTTCGTCGCGCCCTGCCTACGCCGGTTATGGCATCGGCCTGCTGGTGTTCTTCGCGATTGGCTCGGTGCCGAACAACCTCACCGTTTATGACCCCTACACCTTCATCAACGACTACATCGGCATGGTGATCGGCATGTTCGTCTGTGCCGCCGCCGGGGCGATCATCCTGCCGCCCAACAGCCGCTGGCTGTGGAGCCGCCTTGAGCAGGCGTTGCGCGAGCAGGTGCTGTTCGCCATCAGCGGCCGCCTGCGCGGCCTGGGCTCGGCCTTCGAAAGCCGCACCCGCGACCTGCTGCACCAGGCCTATGGCCTGGCGGCCGGCAAGCCGCAGGTGCAAAGCCAGCTGATGGGCTGGATGTTCACCGTGCTGGAGATCGGCCACGCCGTCATCGAGCTGCGCAAGGAGCAAGCCCGCGCCCCGGTGCACCCGGCCTATGCCGAGTCGCAGCCGTGGCGCCAGGCAATCCGTGTCATGGGCCGTGCGCTGACCCGGCTGTTCCTGCAGCCCAGCGCCAGCAACCACGAGCGCGCACTGGTGGCAGTGGACCACGCCATCGCCCGCGTGCAGGCCACCGACGAGCCATTCGCCCGGCACTTCGACACCTCGGTGCTGCGCCGCGTGCAAAGCTACCTGCATTTCATCCGTACTTCCCTGCTGGACCCACAGTCGCCACTGGCGCCGGCGAAAGGATTGCACCATGCCCCGTGAGATCGCCTTCCATGGCGTGTACATGCCCACCATGACCTTGATGTTCCTGTTTGCCCTGGGCCTGGCCTGGGGCCTGGACCGGTTCATTGCCAGCCATGATGGCTACCGCTTCTTCTGGCACCCGGCGCTGCTGCGCCTGAGCCTGTTCATCTGCTTGTTCGGCGCCATGGCGCTGTCTGTCTACTGGTGAGAATCCTTCGATGAAAAAGTTCTTCAGCCTGATCGCCACCCTGCTGGTGCTGGTCGCTGCCGTGGCCATCGGTCGCCAGTTGTGGCTGCACTACATGACCACGCCATGGACCCGTGATGGCCGTGTGCGTGCCGACATCATCAACGTTGCTGCCGACGTGCCCGGCTACGTGGTGGATGTACCGGTCAAGGACAACCAGCGGGTGAAGAAGGGCGACCTGCTGATCCAGATCGACCCTGAGCACTACCAGTTGGCCGTCGACCAGGCCAAGGCACTGGTCGCCTCGCGCAAGGCCACCTGGGAAATGCGCAAGGTCAATGCCAAGCGCCGTGCCGACATGGACAACCTGGTGATCTCCAAGGAAAACCGCGACGACGCCAGCAACATCGCCAATTCCGCCCAAGCCGATTATCAACAAGCCCTTGCCGAGTTGGCCGCAGCCGAGCTGAACCTCAAGCGTACGCATATCGTGGCGACGGTTGACGGCTATGTGACCAACCTGAATATTCACAAGGGCGACTATGCGCGTACCGGTGAAGCGGTGATGGCGGTGGTCGACGAGCACTCGTTCTGGGTTTACGGGTTCTTCGAGGAGACCAAGCTGCCGCATGTGAAGGTGGGGGACCAGGCCGAATTGCAGATGATGAGCGGCGAGCGTCTCAAGGGGCATGTGGAGAGCATCGCCCGCGGCATCTACGACCGTGACAACCCACAGAGCCGCGAGCTGATCGCCGACGTGAATCCGACCTTCAACTGGGTGCGGCTGGCACAGCGGGTGCCGGTGCGCATTCACATCGATGAAGTGCCGCAAGGTTTTTTGCTGGCGGCGGGGACGACCTGTACGGTGGTAGTCAAGCCTGGCGAAGATTGACCTTCGCGACCATACCGGCCTCCCGCATCATCTGTGGGAGCCCTGCTGATGCATGCGTATTAGCCAGTCGGCTCAATCTGCGGCAGCCTCTTGCAGCAACTGGTCCCAATCGTCCGGTGGGTGGCCGCTATGCAACATCTTTTGAAAGACCTTGTAAGCATCGTCGTTACTTTCATAGGCCCGCTTGCTCGACTCGTCATTGACCCAGGCCAGCACGATGATCCTGCTGGGGGTGTGGTAGCGGAAGAACAACCGGTACTGCTGGAAGAACTTTGCTCTGAACCAGTGCTTGTGGTCACCGCCAAGTGTTGCGCCTTGCCGGTATTCGGGTTTGGTCGGGTCTTGAGGGATTACATCGAACGCCAACCGCCGGATGGCGGCCAGCCTTTTAAAGGTATTTCTTTTCGTATAACCCGTTGGGTCTTTGTCCCGTTGAGCCTCGACTTGAGCGCTTAGCGCGTCCAGTTTGGCCAGGAACAGCGGGTGGGCAATTACAGTCCATCCATGAATAACCAGAGGCTTCCTGCTCGCATCACTCATTCATCGTCCGCCGACAGAGGTTGATCCAGGTCGACCTCCGCGTCGCCGACAAGCTTGTCGAGGCGCGCGATGAGGCCAGCATCGACAACCTGCAGCCGTTGAGGGTTGGTAGCGATATCGTGTGCCAGGAAATCCAGAAATTTGCCCAGTACCGGATCGTCCTCGGTTGCCTCTGCGCGGGTGAGTATCACCCCACCGTCGGGGCGAATCGAGTAATGGATCTTGTCACGTTTTTTCAAGCCCAAGGCGCGCCGCACCGTTTCGGGAACAGTGGTTTGATAGCGATCGGTCAGCGTGGACTCGACGTCGAAGGTGGCAGCCATGAGTAATGTCCTGTGGGTGACAGCGATACAACCCAAGGTAATGCGATTGCATTGCCTTGTCAATGCCGGTGCATTACCACGGTGATGAGCGGTCAGGCAGAGCCCACCAACACTGGCATGTCTACCCGGTCAATCACCTTCGCGCTGATTGACGGGTCCAGCAACCGCCCCAACCGCGACAGGTGGCGGTGGCCCATGATGATCAGTTCGCAGTTCAATTCCTGCGCTTTGGCCACAATCGCTTCAACCGGCAGCCCGGCCACCATGCAGCCCTGGCTGGCGAAGCCGGCTTGCTGCAGTTCGCGCACGGCCTCGGCTACGGCGTGGTCGGCATGCTGCTGTTCCTGGCAGGCGGCGGGGTATTCTTCCAGTTCCTCGGCGGTGTAGGGCGCGGGTTGCTCATGCACGGCGAAGGTGGAATCGATGGCCAGCAGCACGTGCAGTTCGTGTTCGCCGGGGCGGCAGTAGCGGCGGGCGAGGGTGAGCAGGGTGCTGGAGGCGGGGGAGGCGTCGATGGCGATCAGGACGGGGCTGGGCATTGGAATCCTTGGCAGAGGCTGGCTTGTGTGTCTGCAGGATCGGCCCTTTCGCGGGCATGCCCGCTCCCACAGGTTGTGTCGCACAACATTCGGGAATTGTGGGGGGCCTGTGGGAGCGGGCGCGCCCGCGAAAAGGCCAGACCTGCCAATGCTTCATTTAAGGCCGAATACGCCCAGTGAATAAATGCCCCACCACGCAAGAGCGCATTGCGTCTGATGCAATCCTCCAACCTGCTACCATCGCGTTTCCCGCAGCTGTAACGGAAAACGGCCATGCAACTCCCGGACATGAACCTGCTCGTCGCCCTCGATGCCTTGCTCGACGAGGGCAGCGTGGTGGGCGCAGCGCAGCGCATGAACCTGAGCCCGGCGGCCATGAGCCGGACATTGGGGCGTATCCGCGATGCCTTGGGTGACCCGATCCTGGTGCGCGCCGGCCGTGGCCTGGTGCCTACGCCGCGTGCGCTGGCCCTGCGTGAGCAGGTGCATGGCCTGGTGGAGCAGGCCGGGCAGGTATTTCGCAGTCGCGACGATGTCGACCTGGTGAACCTGGACCGTGCCTTTAACATCCGCACCAATGACCTGTTCATCGCCCTGTATGGCGCTCAGTTGTTGCGCATGATGCTGGCCCAGGCACCGCATACGGTGCTGCGTTTCGTGCCGGAGGGCAGCGGCGACGATGATGCGGTGCTGCGCAATGGGCAAATCGACTTGATCATCAGTTCAGCCATTGAACTGGGCCCCGAAATCAAGGTTCAGAGCCTGTTCAACACCTACTTCGTGGGCTTGGCGCGTGAAGGGCACCCGGTTTTCGATGACGAGATCACCCCTGAGCGCTTCGCTGCCTACCCGCACATCAGCGTGTCACGCCGTGGCCGTGCCAATGGGCCTATCGACGTGGCGCTGGCCAATTACAAGGTGGAGCGCCGGGTGGCGCTGATCACGACGAGCTTTCACTCCGCGATGTTTTCGCTGCCGGACTCGGACCTGATCTTGCCGATACCCGCCAATATCCTGAACAGTGTGAACAGGCTGAAACTGCCATTGAGGTCCTTCGAGATCCCCGTGCCACTGGAAAAGGTCAATGTCATGCAGGCATGGCACCCGCGGTTCGATAACGACCCGGCCCATCGCTGGCTGCGGCAGACGTTGAAGGCGTGCGGCAGGATGGACCCTTGAGGCGTGGGGCACGTGCGCATCCGTTGCCCGATTGCGTTTGACGCAATATAAAACTGCCAACAAGTCAGTTTTCGTAAGCATTCGACCTTTTTAGACTTGCTCCAGTCGCAAATTTGTTGCCGGAGATGTCTGCCCATGAGTTCCCTGTCCGCCCCGTCTGCCGCCATGGCCGCCGCCCCCGCGCCGGCTGCGCCCGTGCAGGCGGCGTTCGGCCTGCAGGTAGTGGTCGGGTTGTTCGGTGTATTGCTGGCTGTGCTGTGCGCCGGCCTCAACGAGTCGGTAACCAAGATTTCCCTGGCCGATATCCGCGGCGCCCTGGGCATCGGTGCCGACGAAGGTGCCTGGTTGCTGGCGGTGTACAGCGCCGCTTCGGTCTCGGCCATGGCCTTTGCGCCGTGGCTGGCGACGACCTTCTCGCTGCGCCGCTTCACCATGAGCGCTATTGGTCTGTTCGCCGTGCTTGGCCTGCTGCAACCGTTCGCCCCCAACCTGCACAGCCTGATGTTGCTGCGTGTACTGCAGGGCTTTGCCGCTGGCGCGTTGCCGCCGATGTTGATGAGCGTGGCCCTGCGCTTTTTGCCGCCAGGTATCAAGGTCTATGGCTTGGCCTGCTACGCCCTGACCGCCACCTTCGGCCCCAACCTCGGCACGCCACTGGCGGGGCTGTGGACCGAATACGTCGGTTGGCAATGGGCATTCTGGCAGATCATCCTGCCCTCGCTGCTGGCCATGGTCTGCGTAGGCTGGGGGCTGCCGCAGGACCCGCTGCGCCTGGAGCGTTTCAAACAGTTCGACTGGCGGGGCGTACTGCTGGGCCTGCCCGCCATCAGTTGCACTGTGCTGGGCCTGTCGCTCGGCGACCGCTGGGGTTGGTTCGACTCGCCGCTGATCTGCTGGCTGCTGGGCGGTGGCCTGCTGTTGCTGGTGTTGTTCATGTACAACGAGTGGTCCGAGCCGTTGCCGTTTTTCCAGTTGCGCTTGTTGCAGCGGCGCAACTCGAGTTTCGCCTTGGTGACCCTGGCCGGTGTGCTGGTCGTGCTTTCGGGTGTGGGCAGCATCCCGTCGGCCTACCTTGCGCAGATCCAGGGCTACCGCCCAGCGCAGACCAGCCCGTTGATGATGCTGGTGGCCATGCCGCAACTGATCGCCCTGCCGCTGACGGCGGCACTGTGCAACATCCGCGCAGTGGACTGCCGCTGGGTGCTGGGCATTGGCCTGGCGATGCTGGCGGTGTCCTGTGTTGGCAGCAGCCTGCTGACCAGCGAGTGGATCCGTGGCGACTTCTACCCGTTCTACCTGCTGCAGGTGTTCGGCCAGCCGATGGCAGTGCTGCCGTTGCTGATGCTGTCCACCAATGGCATGACCCCGCAGGAGGGCCCGTTCGCCTCCAGCTGGTTCAACACCGTCAAGGGCCTGGCCGCCGTCATCGCCGGTGGCCTGCTGGATGTTCTTGGCACCCTGCGCCGGCATTTCCATTCCAATCACCTGGTGGACAGCCTGGGCAACGCCCCGCTGGTCGACGGCAACGCCGCCGGCCTGGCCAAGCGCATTCACGACCAGGCGCAGGTATTGACCTCGGCTGACCTCTATCTGGTGCTGGCCTGTATCGCCGTGGCCCTGATCTGCCTGATTCCTTTCGTGCCTACCCGGGTCTATCCGCCGCGTGCGGTGGCTTGAACCCTGGAAGATTTCGAGAACCATTGAAATGACCAACAACCGCAAAACCCTTTTCATCGGCTCGGTGCTGGCCGTGGCCGTCCTGGCCGGCATCGTCGGCCCCTGGATCTTTGGCAGTGACCACCGCCAGAGTACCAATGACGCCTATGTGACCGCCGACTACACCGTGGTCGCGCCCAAAGTCGCCGGTTTCATCAAGCAAGTGCTGGTGGAAGACAATCAGCAGGTCACGGCTGGCCAGTTGCTGGCGACCATCGATGCGCGTGACTACCAGGCCGCGCTGGATGCTGCGCAGGCGCAGTTGTTGGTAGCCCAGGCACAAAGCGCCGATGCCCGCGCCACGCTTGAACGCCAGGACGCGCTGATTGCCCAGGCCGAAGCGGCAGTGAAGGCGGCCCAGGCTGAAGCGGCGTTCGCCGACCATGAAGTCAACCGCTACAGCCGCCTTGCCGAGCAGGGCGCGGGTACCGTGCAGAACGCCCAGCAGGCGCGCAGCGCTGTCGATCAAGCCCGTGCTCGCCTGGCCAACGCTCAAGCTGCGCGGGTGGCGGCGCGCAAGCAGGTAGACATCCTCACGGCTCAAGTAGCCAGCGCCGATGGCCAGCTCAAGCGTGCCGAAGCAGGCCTGGAAAAGGCCCAGCTCGATCTGTCCTACACCCGCATCACAGCGCCGGTGGACGGTATGGTCGGCGAACGCGCCCTGCGCGTGGGGGCCTACGTCAACCCGGGCGCTCGCCTGCTGTCGGTGGTGCCGTTGCAGCAGGCCTATGTGGTCGGCAACTTCCAGGAAACCCAGCTGACCCACGTACAGCCGGGCCAGCCGGTGCGCATCAGCGTCGACACCTTCTCCGGCGAAACCCTGCAAGGCCATGTGCAAAGCATTGCCCCGGCTACCGGCGTAACCTTCGCCGCAGTCAAGCCAGACAACGCCACCGGCAACTTCACCAAGGTGGTGCAGCGCATTCCGGTCAAGATCGTTCTCGATGATGGCCAGCCACTGCTCACCCGCCTGCGTGTGGGCATGTCGGTCGAAGCCACCATCGACACGCGTGGCGACAAGCTGGACGGCAAAGAGGTAAGCGCGCGATGAAACCGGGATTACGCTTGAGCCCTTTGCTGCTGGCTGTGCTGCTGACCGGTTGCACCCTGGGCCCGGATTTCCTGCGCCCAGATAGCCAGGCCCCGCAGCAGTGGGCGCCGCTGCAAGGCGAGGCGGCGGCCAGCCAGCCGCAGGCCGAACCGCTTGAACTGCGCTGGTGGGAAACGTTCCACGATGCCCGCCTGAGCGCGTTGATCCAGCGCGTTGCCGAACGCAACCTCGACCTGCAGATGGCCAGCGCGCGGCTGCTGCAAAGCCGTGCCCTGCGCAGTACCTTGGCTGCCGACGAAGTACCGTCGGTGGACGTGAACGCCGGTTACAGCCGCGCTCGTAACAGCGCCGATGGCTTGAGCGATCCGTCCGGCAAAGCCGGGAAAGAAGCCTTCAACCTTTGGCAGGGCGACCTGGTGGCCGGTTGGGAACTGGACCTGTGGGGCCGTGTGCGGCGTCAGGTCGAGGCTGCCGATGCCACGGTCGAAGTGGCCGAGAATGACCGCCGCGGTGTGCTGTTGGCACTGCTTTCGGAAACCGCCGGCAATTACATCCAGCTGCGTGCCGTGCAGCACACCCTCGATGTGACGCAGGATAACCTCAGGGTCGCCCGGCACAGCCTGAAGCTGTCCCAGGACCGCCAGGCCGAAGGCGTTGCCACACGCCTGGATGTGGCCCAGGCCAGCGCCCAGGTCGCTTCTATCGAAGCACGCCTGCCAAGCCTGGAAGCGCGGCGTGATGACCTGATCAATGCCCTCAGCCTGCTCGCTGCCGAGCCGCCGCGCAGCCTCCAGGCCGAATTGCTGCCAGGCGGCGAGCTGCCTGCGCCGCAGCAGAAGTTTGCCATTGGCTTGCCGTCCGAACTGGCCGAGCGCCGCCCTGACATCCGCCAGGCCGAGGCCCGCCTGCATGCCGCCACTGCCAGCATTGGCGTGGCCAAGGCGGATTTCTACCCGAGTATCCGCCTGTCGGGCAGTGTCGGCTTCCAGGCGATGCAGCTGTCGGATTTCGGTGGCTGGGATTCGCGCCGGTTCGCCTTCGGTCCACAGATGTCGCTGCCAATTTTCGAGGGCGGCCGGCTCAAGGGCACCTTGGAACTGCGCGAGGCGCAACAGCAGGAAGCTGCGCTGAACTATCGCAAGGTGGTGCTGGGGGCCTGGCATGAAATTGACGATGTGCTGCGCCTGTACAACGCCAGTCAGTTGCGCCGTGATCACCTTGCCGAGGCCGTGCGGCAAAACCGTATCGCCCTGGAAACCGCCCAGCGCCAGTATGTGGAAGGGGCGGTGGACTTTCTCAATGTGCTGACGGTGCAAGGCGCGCTGCTGGCCAGCGAGGAGCAATGGATCGACAGCTCGGCGGCGGTGTCGCAGGCGCTGGTGGGGCTTTACAAGGCGCTGGGCGGTGGCTGGCAGGCGTTTGACGAGCAGCTGCCGAATGCTCACAGCTAGGGAGGAAGCACAGAGTTTGAAGGGGTGGATTGCGGTCCATGGCTTTATTCTTTGCAGGCTGCACCGGCCTCTTCGCGGGTGAACCCGCTCCTACACGGCGGTCTGTGTCCAACCACCGATGTGTGTCCACCACCGATCTGTGTAGGCGCGGGTTTACCCGCGAATACGGCAGCGGCGGCAACGGTGAACGGCGGGTGGAGATTGGCCAGCAGGGCCGGCCTCTTCGCGGGTGAACCCGCTCCTACACGGCGGTCTGTGTCCAACCACCGATGTGTGTCCACCACCAATCTGTGTAGGAGCGGGTTTACCCGCGAATACGGTAGCAGCGTCAACGGTGAACGGCGGGTGAAAATTGGCCTGCAGGCCCGGCCCTTTCGCGGGTACAGGCAGGCGATCACTCAGAGCGGGCGCAGCAGGCCAAAGCGCTTGCGCAGCGCCCAGTCCAGCAACCGCCGCGGCAGCAACCGTGCCATCAGCGGCAAGGCTGTACTGCCATTCCCCAAACGTACCACTGCGGGCGCCGGCGACTTGCCGACTGCTGCCAGCACGCCTTGGGCAAATACCGCCGCCGACGTTGGCTTGTCCTGCGATGCCCGCGCCCGCGCCTGCACATGCTCACGCAAAGGCCACCACGCCGAGTCGACCGCCAGCACCTGCTCAGCCTGGCGCTGGGCATTGCTGGCGAACTGCGAGGCAATTGCACCCGGCTGTACTTCCATCACCTGCACACCGAACGGCGCCAACTCCAGGCGCAAGGCATCGCTCAGGGCATGCACAGCCGCCTTCGAGGCGCAGTACGCGCCGGCGAAAGGCGTGACCAGCACGCCCGATACACTGCCGATATTCACCACCAGACCGCGTGAGCGGCGTAGCAGCGGGAACAGCGCCCGGGTAACGCCGACCACGGCGAAGACGTTGGTTTCGAACTGCTGGCGCAGGGCGTCGACGCCACCATCGAGCAGTGGGCCCATGGCACCGTAACCCGCGTTGTTGATCAGGATATCGAGGGTTTGCAGTTCCTCTGCCAGGCGGGCCAGTGCCTCGCCGTCGTTTACATCCAGCTGCCGGGCCGTGTAGCCGGCGGCACTCAGTTGCTCGACATCCTCAGGCTTGCGGGCGGTGGCCCAGACATGGTGGCCCGCATCGCGGAAGGCGTCGGCCAGGGCGCGGCCGATGCCGCTGGAACAACCGGTGATCAGGACGGTGGGCATGGTAGGGGCCTGTTGTCATGGAGGATTGGTTGTTGCCTGTGCCGGCCTCTTCGCGGGTCAACCTGCCCCTACACCCTGCAGGAGCGGGTTGACCCGCAAAGAGGCCGGCATAGGCAACACATCAATTGGCAAATGTACCTTGCAGGTGCTCTACCCGGAATTCCAGGGTCTGCGGCCGATAGCCGGAACGCAGCGGCGGCAATGGCAGGCAGTCTTGCCACTCGGCTCCCGGCTGCAATTCACCTGGCCCTCGGTATCGCGGTGCATTGTAGGTGTTCTCGGCCAGGTTCACGGTATCGCCCGGTGCGTACGCTGCCACGCGCCAGCGCAGTTCGGTCAGCGGCACGTCGTTACCGTTCTTCATGCGTACCTGCAGGGCACGGTCGGCGGGACAGTGTTCGGGGGCGTAGGTCAGGCGCAGGTCCAGGCGTGCCAGTCGACTGCTTTCGCGGCTGTCTTGCCAGACCACGAACAAGGCCACCAGGCCCAGGCCAAACACGGCCGCCAGGGAGATGGGAAGAGCCTTGGCTGGGTAACGCAACAACAACACCAGCCAGGTGAGGATCAGCAGGGCACCGATCAGCATCGCGTAATCGCCTCATTCGCGCGCAGGGATGGCTACAGCCTATCTAAAACCCAGCGGTCAGGTAACCGGTGAGCAACTATGCCAGAAGCCAGACCTGGCAATACTGCGAGTAGTGGAAAGGGTACATCCATTCTAGATTCCGCCATGCCTAATCAAAAGGAGCATGGCCATGAGTGACACATCGGTTGAGCAAAAACCTGTGCAAGAAATGAAAAAAGCGCCTGCCAAGGGCAACGTTACGGCTGTCATCAGCCTTGCGGGTCAAAGAGAGGATTTCGTTTCGAAGGGCGTGGATTTCGGGACCACTGAACAAAACGCGTGGTTGTATGCGTACAAGGGGCAGGCCGATGATGCGGACGTCTACATTGACTTCGACCTGCAGTTACAGGCGGGCGTGCGGGATGTCGTTATCGGGGGGGAGGCGAACCGGGCGCTTGTTCACAAGCGCGGCACAACCTATGGCGGCTATGCGAAATCCGGGCGTATCCGGAAACTCGAAATGACTGCCACAAGCATCAGGGCTGAATCCTTCGAATTTGAAGGGGAGGATGATTTGCAGCGACCTTTCAAGGTGGTGGGTGGCCCATTCGACATCTACGTCATAGCCCCGAGCGTTGAATGAGCAGGCTCGCCCCTGGTCAGCCCAGGGGCGAGTCAGCATTTACTGCGCGATGGTCTTCACCGAAACGCCGCGCTCGATGGGTGTGGACGTGCGCCCATACACATCCTCGAAGCGCTCGATATCATCCTCGCCCAGGTAGCTGCCGGACTGCACTTCAATGATCTCCAGCGGGATCTTGCCCGGGTTGCGCAAACGGTGCACCGAAGCGATGGGGATATAGGTCGACTGGTTTTCGGTCAGCAGGAACACGTTCTCGTCGCAGGTCACCTCGGCGGTACCGGATACCACGATCCAGTGCTCGGCGCGGTGATGGTGCATCTGCAGCGAGAGGCTGGCGCCCGGCTTGACGGTGATGTGCTTGACCTGGAAGCGGCCGCCCATGTCCACCGAGTCGTACGAGCCCCACGGGCGATACACTTCCAGGTGGTTCTGGGTTTCCGTGCGGCCCTGTTCGTCGAGGGTCTTGACCATCTGCTTGACGCCCTGGACCTTGTCCTTGTGGGCAATCATCATGGCATCCTTGGTCTCGACCACCACGATGTTCTCCAGGCCGATCACCGACACCAGTTTGCCGTTGCCGTGGATCATGCAGTTGCGGCTGTCTTGAACCACCACGTCGCCCTTGGTGACGTTGCCGTTGTCGTCTTTCTCGTGCACTTCCCACAGCGACGACCAGCAGCCTACATCGCTCCAGCCGGCCGACATCGGCACCACGCAGGCACGCTGGGTTTTCTCCATCACCGCATAGTCAATGGAGTTGTCCGGGCAGCAGGCGAAGGTGGCTTCGTCGATGCTCAGCACATCGCCGTCTTCCTGGCTGCGCTCCAGCGCCAGTACGCAGGTATCGTAGATGTCGCCGTCGTGCTTTTTCAGCTCTTCGAGGAAGCGGCTGGCGCGGAACAGGAACATACCGCTGTTCCAGAAGTAACCACCGGCCTGGACGAACTCGGCCGCGCGTTTTTCGTCGGGCTTCTCGACGAACTGCGCAACCCGCGCCACGCCTTCGGGCAGCAGCGCATCCTGGCTGGAACGGATGTAGCCGTAGCCGGTTTCCGGCTTGGTCGCCGGCACGCCGAACAGCACCATCTCGCCACGCTCGGCGGCCACGGTGGCCAAGGCCAAGGCACGTTGCAGGGCTTTCTGGTCATCGATCACATGATCGGCAGGCAGCACCAGCATCAGCTCGTCGCGGCCTTCGTTGACCAGCTTCATGGCAGCCATGGCCACGGCCGGCGCGGTGTTGCGGCCGAACGGTTCCATGAGGATGCCCTGGGTTTCCAGCTTCAGTGCGGCCAGTTGCTCCTGGACGATGAACTTGTGGTCCTTGTTACAGACCACGATCGGGGTGTCCATGCCCTCGAATACCAGGCGCTCGATGGTTTGCTGGAACAGCGTGTGCTCACCGGTCAGGGCCAGGAACTGTTTGGGGAACTGCTTGCGCGACAGAGGCCACAGACGGGAACCGCTACCACCAGAAAGAATTACCGGGATCATCATGTTTCTCCAATAGTCGTTGAGAGGCAGGGGAATCAGTTGCTAGCCACGGGGCGAGTTACCCACACCGGCGACAAGGCGTTGCCGGAACCCGTTACGTACAGCACTGCGGCTTCGCCGCGCTCCAGGGCGACGGGTTTCACGTCACCCACTTTCTTGTCTCCTTGGTACAGCGCCAGGTTGACCTTGACCGGGTTGATTTCGCGTTCGCCACGGCCGTTGGCGGCCACCGGCTTGACCACTTCGGTCTTGCCGTCGGCGGTTTTCAGGGTCAGTTGCTGGTCGCTCAGGTTCTGCACGCGCACCAGGGCTTTCTGCTTGTTCTTGAACGGTGGTTCTTCGATCAGCTTCGGGCTGCCGCTGTTGCTGTTGACCAGGGTGTAGTACTTGTCCGAGGCCAGCTTGACCGGCACGCTCTTGCCGCCGACTTGGGCGGTGTAGTCGCCGCCTGGCAGGAAGCTGAAATCGCTGCTGGCCTGTGCGCCAACCTGTTTGATCTGGGTGTTGCCGACCGACGCGGCGGCGGGTGCGCTGGTCGCGTTGTACAGGCGTACGAAGGTCGAGCCTTTCGGCGCACTTGGGCCATACAGTGCGGCGTCGGCACCGGCGAAGGCCTGCATCGAAGCAAGGGAAAGGCCGGCCGCGAGGGTGAGGGCTTTGGCAATGGAAGTCTTGGTAGTCATGTGCGTTTCCTCTCTATCAGTCAGTGGTCTGTCCGGGTGGACGACAAGGCCAGGTTTTCTTCGGATTTACGGGAGTTTTTCAGCTGCGCGATCCACTGCGGATCGAAGCTGCTGAGGTCGTTTTTCATTGGCAGATAACGTTCGGGGAATTCCCACACCACCACTTGTGGTGCGGCGTTTTTAAAGGCATCGCTTTGCAGGTACTTGAGCATCGGCAGCAGCGGGCCATGGCCGTCTTCGGCGTAGTTGGCGACGTCACTGCGCAGGGCCTGCTGCAGCGCGCCGAGGAAGTTCCAGTGCGGGTTGGCGCTGTAGCTGGTGCCTACCAGTGCAACCGGGATCTGCTTGTCGGCGAACAACGCGTCGCCGGCGTCACCCTCGGCATCGACCGGCCGGGTGGTGCGTTTCTGCAGGTTGTCCGGGGCTGGCAGCAGGT
This sequence comes from Pseudomonas sp. BO3-4, assembly GCF_034044115.1. Lineage (NCBI taxonomy): Bacteria > Pseudomonadati > Pseudomonadota > Gammaproteobacteria > Pseudomonadales > Pseudomonadaceae > Pseudomonas > Pseudomonas sp. BO3-4. The sequence goes on along the minus strand of NZ_CP139018.1, from coordinate 5,285,495 downwards.
TGCTGAACAAGGGGTCCAGTGGCAGGAAGTTGGTCAGGTCGCCCTTGTAGGGGGCGGTGTTGCCCGCTTCTGTGATGAAGGCTTGTGGGTCGCCATTGAGCAGGCTCTGGCGGCTGACCGCTTCGGCCAGCGCCTGCGCCGCCACTTCGGCCCCCATAGGCGTCCAGTGGGTGTCAGTACGCAGAAACACCTGGCCGCGGGCCTTGGCCTGCTCCATCGGTGCCATCAGGTCCGGTGCGAACACGTTGGCCTGGCGTGCCTGGGCATGGAACTGGTTGTACAGGTCGTCATGCAGGCTGGCAGGCCGCTCTTTGCCCAGGTACTCGGCGTAGACCCGCGCCTTGGCTGGTACGATCGCCAGCACCAGCTGGCTACCGTGTTGCTGCAGGGTGTCGCGTACGCCACGGATCAGTGCCAGGTTTTCCTGCATCAATTGCTCGGCACCGGCGGTGGGCTTGAACTCTTCGTCGCTGAACAACCACTGGTCGCGGCCCAGTACCACACCCGGGCGGCCTTCGTTGAACAGCTTGAAGTCCATGGCCGCCCACAGGTTGGTGCCCAGGCGCTTGATCGGGAACTCGGCGTCGTAGTGGGTCTCGGCGGCCTTGGCCAGCTTGCCGTTGAGCAGGGTCATCTGCTCGGTGCGCTGGAAACTCTGCAGGCCACCGGTGGACCAGGCGCCCATGCCGACCAGCAGGCCGAGGAACGACAGGGAATAGGTGATGCGTAATGTCCGGGTCATGGTCATCAACCTCAGAACTGGAAGTAAAGGAACGGCGAGTAGCTTTGCGCCGAAAGCTTGAGGATCGAGGCGACGAACAGCAGCAGGATCAGTGCGCGGGTCATCACCCGGGTCCAGTCCAGGCCGATCGAGCCGTCAGCGTTGACCTGCACCGGGGTCGCCTTGGGCGTCGGCCTGGCATTGCGGTAGAAGTCGCGCAAGCCGAAGAACGCCAGGGTGAGGTAGGCGATAACCAGGGTGGCTACCTGCAGGCCGGTGAGCTGGGCACGGTTGAGCTCCGACAGCTGCCAGTCACCGAAGCTGAACATGGCGCCGTACATGCGGGCGGCCACCTGCAGGTTTTCGGCGCGGAAGATCACCCAGCCGACCACCACCAGCAGGAAGGTGAAGGCCCACTTCACCGGGTTGAAGCGCTGCGGGTTGGTGTCGAGGCCCAGCGCGCGCTCGATGGCCAGCCACATGCCGTGCCAGGCGCCCCAGATGATGTAGGTGAAGTTTGCACCGTGCCACAGGCCGCCCAGCAGCATGGTCAGGAACAGGTTGCGGTAGGTATTGAAGGTGCCTTTACGGTTACCGCCCAAGGTGATGTACAGGTAGTCGCGCAGCCAGGTCGACAGGCTGATATGCCAGCGCCGCCAGAACTCGGTGATCGACTGGCTGATATAGGGCTGCTTGAAGTTTTCCATGAAGCGGAAGCCCATCATCAGGCCCAGGCCGATGGCCATGTCGCTGTAGCCGCTGAAGTCGAAGTACAGCTGTGCGGTGTAGGCCAGGGCGCCGAGCCAGGCATCGCCCGTGGTGGGGTTTTGCAGGGCGAAGCAGTGGTCGGCGACCACGGCCAGGGTGTCGGCGATGAACACTTTCTTGATGAAGCCCTGCATGAAGCGGGTGCAGCCTTCGGAGAACTTGTCCAGCGTGTGGGTACGGTTGTTGAACTGGTCGACCAGGTCCTTGAAGCGCAGCACGGGGCCTGCGATCAGGTGCGGGAAAATCGCCACGAACGCTGCGAAGTCGATCAGGTTGCGGGTAGCCGGGGTGTCACCGCGGTATACGTCGATGATGTAGCTGATCGACTCGAAGATGTAGAACGAGATACCGATCGGCAGCAGCACGTGGGTCAGAATGAATGGCTCCAGGCCAAACGACGTCATGATCGCGTTCAGGCTGTCGACGCCGAAGTTGGCGTACTTGAAGTAGCCGAGGATCGCCAGGTCGACACCCACGCCGAGCAGCAGCCAGCGCTGCGCCGGCTTGGTGCGCACACCGGCGGCACCGACTTTCAGGCCGATCCAGTAGTTCCACAGGGTGACGCCGGCGAACAGTGCCAGGAAGTCCACCCGCCACCAGGCGTAGAAGATGTAGCTGGCGACCAGCAGCAGCAGGTTGCGATAACGTTGCCCGCTCAAGTAGTACAGGCCGAGGAAGATCGGCAAGAACAGGAACAGGAACACGTTGGACGAGAAGACCATCCCGGTTCTCCTAATTTGTTCACAGCATCCAGGGCAAAGCGCCCCCCAAACCCCCCAGTGCAAGACTGGAAGGCAACTTAGATTCCTGTGGGAGCGGGCAAGCCCGCGAACAAGGGCGAAGCCCTTGCCATGCACCGCGGTGGCTTCTTAGCGGGCATGCCCGCTCCCACAGGTTCCGCCCCCGCAATGGGGGTCAATTCATTTCTTGCTCTCTGCACTCGGGTCGTAGACCCGGGTCACATCGCCCCCCAGCCGGAAGCTGTTGAACGGCTGCATGTCGTGCTTGCGCTCAAGCGTGTCGCCGACGCAGTGGTACAGCGCACACCAGGGCTCGAGCCAGGAGTACTTGCTGTCGACCTTGAGGTCGGTCATGTCCTGTTTCTTGCCCGCGCGCGCCTTGAAGTGGCTGGGATCGCGGGCGCCGGCCAGCACGCCTTCACCCAGGCGCTGCAAGGCGAAGTTGTTCTCGGCGCGCAGGTCGACGCCATTGGCCTGGGCGAAGCTGGCAATCATCGCCAGCGGCGGCAAGGCGTAGTTGTGATAGGCCAGCGCGCGCTGCTTGCGCTTGATTTCGTTGGGCAGGAAGCCTTGGTCATCCACCTGGTTGGCGCCCACCTTGTATTCCTTCACGGCCCAGTCGAACAGGTCGCGACGGTCGGTGGCGACGGCGGTAGCCATGACTGACCAGGCCGCCCAGTAGCTGTGGTTGTTGATCTTCTCCAGCGGCAGGTCGCTCCAGTCACGCACAGTCTGCTCGGCCAGGCGGTTGAGCCATTTTTCGATCAGGTCGGCCTCGGCCTGGTGTGCGGCCAGCGGCTGCGAGTTGGAGAATTTCAGCCGCAACCATGAACCGCTCATGCTGCCCAGCGCCCATTTGCGCATCGACTTGCCGGTATGGTTGTAGTCGGTGGACAGCAATGCACCGGCGCGTGCCCAGGTACCCAGCCAGGTCAGGGTGCAGTCGAGTTGCGCCGGGCGGCCGTCGCGCATGTACTGGCCGACCATCTTGCTCACGCCTTTCTCCAGCGTGGTGATGTCTTCGGTCGACGTGCGGAAGGCTTTTTCCGAGGCTGCGTTGAGCGTTGCCCGTGCCTTGTCCGAGCCTTCGTACTTGCTGCGAAACTGCAGCGGGCCGGTGTATGGCTTGGGCGCCGCTTCGCAGCGGAAGTTACCCTCACCGGTCTTGAGCTTTTCGATCCCCTGGTAGTAACCCTGCGGCGGTACCAGCGCGGCGTGCGCGGCACCGCCAAACAAGGCCAACGCGAGCAGGGCGGGGCTGGAAATTCGCTTGAAAATGGTCATGGGTCGCCTCACTGGCCAGCCTGCGCGGTCTGCGCAGGCACGGCGAAGTTGTTGCGTTTGCAGAGCTTGGCTTCGACCTTCTGGGTGCCGCTTTCCGGCCCTTGTACCTCGAACGCCAGCAGGCTCTGGCTGGCCCAGTCCTCGTCTTCGCGCATCTGGAAGACGAAGCGGCCGTCGGTGTCGGAGGTTTCCGGTTTTTCCAGCTTGATGTCCTCATGGCGGCCGTTGAGGTACCAGAGGGTGGCCTGCAACACCTTCACCGAGGGGTCTTCGAACTTGACGTCCATCTGCAGGTTGCGGTTGATCAGGTCTTTGATCACGCCGCCCTTGCCGTTGACCATCAGCTCGTTCTTGCCAGGCTTGAGGGTGGTGCTGGCGCTCATCAGGGCTGGGCGGTCGTCGCAGCCGTCGTCGAGCAGGCCAAGGATTTGCCGCCAGATGGTTTCCTGGTCCAGGCGGTACAGCGGGGAGAATTCCCAGATCAGGATCTTCGGCGGGTTCTTCTGGAATTCCTCGCTGCCCAGGTACTGGATCATCGACCCTTCCAGGCCGCCGCCTGGGAAGGCGACGTTGAGCACGTCGGCGCCGATGTATTGCTCGAGGAAGCCCGAGAAGTTGTAGTTTTTGCCGCTGTGGCTGGTACCGACCAGGGTGATCTGCGCATTGCCGCTGTCACCGAACAGGTCGTCGCCACCGCTCGAGCCTTTCGGCTCGGTGGCGAACTGGTCCATGTACTGGACGGCGTAGCTGGTGCCGCACAGTTGGCCGGCAACGTTGTGCAGGGTGCCGGTCTTGCCCATGCGCCCGGACTTCTTCGTCTCGAATGCCTTGCGTGGGATGCCTTCGAAGGCCGGCATCTTGTGCACGGTGTCGGCCACGATCTTCGCCGCGCGCTCGGCCCCGTACGGCGTCCAGTGCTGGTCGCCACGGAAGTAGAAGTCCTTGCCCTGGTCAGCGGCGGCCAGTTGCTCGTTGGTCAGCGGTGACAGGTCGGGCACGTTGTAGCCCATGCTGGCGAAGCGCTTGAGCATGGCCTGGTAGTTGCCCAGGGCCTTCTGGTAGTCGAACGCGGCTTTTTCGGCCGGGTTGAGCATGTTGCGGTTCACCAGGCCGCGGGTCGGCTGGTACACCACCACCAGTTCCACGCCACGTTTCTTGAACGCGTCGTGCACTTGCTGCAGGCGTTTGTAGCCGGCTGGGGTGGTGTTGAACTCGGTGCGCAGGTCTTCGCGGGTGCGGAACAGCCAGTCGCCCTGGGCCTGCACCAGCGTGGTGAAGTTTTGCTGATAGCGGGTGGTGTAGCGGCTGGCATCGTGCGCTTCAGGGCACAACTGGCAGCAGGGCTCGGCGTTGAAGGTCGGGGCCTTGACGTCTTCGGCGCGCACGCCCTGGCTGATTGCCAGAAGGGCGGCGGACAGGCCCAGCAGTTTCATCAGGTGTGGAGTCATGGTCTGGGCTTCCTTAATCGATCATTTCGGTCTGGCGTTCGACCGGGTCGATCAGCACAGCCTTCTGCTGGCGTACCAGCAGGTCGAGGATTTCGTCCTGGCGCTCGCCCAGCACGCCATTGAGGCTGATGCCGCTGGCCTTGCGCGGGGCGAGCATGGACACCTTGTACAGCTCGACCGACAGCGGCGAGTCGATCGACAGCGGGCCGGAGCCGTTGGCCGACAGCTCGCCACCCACCACGATCAGCGACACCTTGGTGTCGAACGGGTCGAGGGCGATGTCGCGGTCGGTGTCGGACAGGTCCTTGATGTGGCCGTATACGCCGACCAGGCCGTTGGCCATGGCGACGTTTTCGTACAGGCGGATGTTCACGCTGTTACGCACGCGGATGCCGTGGCGGCGGTTGTTGACCAGCTTGTTGCCCCAGATCAGGTTGTCGCCGCTTTCGTACAGGGTGATGCCGTCGGTGTGGTTGCGGTAGATCTCGTTGTAGGCCACCAGGTTGTTGACGCTGTTACGGTCGATCACCACGCCCGAGAGCTTGTTGTCGTAGCTCTTGTTGTTGATGATCCAGCTGTCGTTGACCTCACGCGAAACGATGATGCCGTGCTTCTTCTTGGTGCCGTACACCGTGTTGCCGGCGATGATCAGGCGGTGCGAACGGTCGTGCGGGTCGATGCCGTAGACGATGTTGTCGCGGTAGGTGCTGTCCTTGATCACGAAGTCCTGGGTTTCGTAGCAGTAGAAGCCGTACCACATGTCGCTGAACTCCGAACCGATGATCCAGCCGGTGGGCTCCGGGCGGCCCATGCGCTTGGCCATGTTCGGCGTGTACTGCGAGATGCTCACGCCATACGACTTGGACTTGGCGTAGCCGAAGCTGGCCATCTTCGTATTGACGATGTAGGTCTCGGTACCGCCCCACGACAGCAGGAACGGGCGGAATTCCTTGGGCGAGCGGAAGGTCGCCGGGCCGTTGTCCTTTTCCCGCCAGCCGGTCACCTGGGTGTCGGTTACGAACAGCTTGCCGTCATTGACCAGAAATGCGCCGCCCTCCTGGGACAGGCGCAGCTGTTTGACCTTGCCGTCGATCTCGAGGATGCCCTTTTGCCCGACCACGATCGGCAGGCGTGCCAGGTAAACCCCAGGCTCGACTTCGCTGAAGTACTGTTTGGGTACCTTCTTGCTCAACTCGGTCAGGTCGACATGGCCGTCATCGACGAAGATCGCCTGCGGGATGCCGTGCTGGCGCTGCACCCACTCGGCGGCCTTGTTGTCGCCGCCGACGAACTCCTTGAGGGTGTCCTCCTGGAACATACGGCGCAGGCTGACCTTGCCCTTGTGGCGGCGGTCGATTTTCTTCTGCACCGCCTCGGCCGTGAAACCGGTGAGGTCGGGCAGCTTTGGCGGGTCCATCTGCAGCGGCTCGATCGGTGCGCTGGCCACCGTATAGGTCTTGGCCTGCTGCAGCTCCTTGGCTATCACCTGGGGCTCTGCGGCAGTGGCCAGGCCGCTTGCCAGCAGCAAGGCACTGGCCAACAGGCTGTGACGTAAGTGCGGGTGAAGGTTCATCACGGTCAGTCCCCTACCGGCCTCAGAAGCGCCAGATGACGTCGACGAAGGCGCGGTGCATGTACGAGTCCGCTTCCTTGCCGTAGGCGTCGCCCGGCTTGAATACACCGGCACGCAGGCGCACCAGGGCTGACGGCTCGTCGATGGCCTGGCTCATCGAAGCCGGCAGCAGGCCTTGCTTGAAGTACTTGGTCACGACCACGTCCATTTCCTGGCCGAGGTCTTTTTCGCCATCGACCAGCGGGCGATTCACGCCGTTGTCGTTGACCACCGCGTTGATGCCACTGGAACCGATGTTCTGGTTGCCATCGACCCGCCAGAATTTGTGGTAGATCAGGCTCGCGTCATAGTCGTCACGCAGCTGCCACGAAGCGAACAGGGTGGCGGCCTGCAGGTTGCCCAGCTCGCCGCGGAACGCTTCGCCGAAGCGGTGCACACGCGAGCGGGTGCCGGTGAAGTTGGAGCGGTTGCTCTCCAGGCCGGTCTGCTCGAAGTTGTTCGAACCGTCATCGCCGCCGCCGCCGCTACCGCGGGCGTACGCGGCGCCGACCTGCCATTGCGGGTCCAGACGCAGGCGGATACCGAGGTCGGTTGCCCAGGCGTTGACGTCACCGCTCTGCTTGCCGGTGGCGACCTGGTTGTCACCCACCTGCTGGGTGCTCAGCTTGTCGCGGTCACCGGTCAGCCAGGTGACGCTGCCCCAGTAATTCACGGTGTGGTCGTTGCGCCAGTTGTAGGCGTCGCTGTTGGCCTCCAGGCCCAGCCAGGTAAGGTCGCCAGTGCGGGTCTTGTCCAGCGCGTCGACCGTTTCGCCGGGGCTCTTCAGGCTGCCGCTGTCATGTGTGTGGTGAGCGCGCAGGCCAACCCAGTGGCCAGGAGTCCACTGCGTGGCGACGTTGCCGTAGATGTGGGTGCGGTCCTTGTCTTCCGGCGCCAGTTCGGTGAGGTCGGTGCGGTATTCGCTGAAACGCTGGGCGACGCCCAGGTCGGCCTTGAGCAAGGTGGTATCGAAGCTCCAGTTCAGCGCTTCGATGTTGGTATCGCGCCACATACCATCGTCGCTGCGCAGGCGCTGGCGACCGAAGCGCAGTTGCTCGCCTGGGTAGGCGGTAAGGCCGCTGTAGCCGACCCAGAACTCGCGCATGGCCAGGTAGCTTTTGTCTGGTTGACGGCTGTCGTCGCCGGTGTCGGTGCTGGTGCCATCGTCGTTCTGGCGCAAGGTGTCGGTTTCGATGGTGTCGGTCGCAGCGACCGCCTGGCCCATGGCGTAGGCACTCCAGTTACCGCGCTCGCCGTACACCCACGGGCGCAGATCCAGGCCTAGGCCGTTGACGTCGCCGCCAGAGCGGGTGCCCAGGTCACGGTCGTCTTCCGACTGGCCGGTGATTTTCACGTCCAGGCCGAAGTTTTTTTCAGCGGTCATTTCCGCCAGGGTCGGGCAGGACCACAGCAGGGCGAAGCTCAGGCCGATGCCGGCTTTCACGAAGGGATTGAGCGTCATAGCGAGTCCTCACCGTCTACTTCTTTTTCGTCGTCTTGCAGGGCTTCGAGGGCCAGGGTGCTATTCGCGCCCTGCGCCAGGCTGCCGCGTGCACGCTTTTCCTGGTCCAGCAGTTGCTGGGCCTGGTTGCGCTGATCAGGTGTCAGTTGCTGGTCGAGCTGCTGCAGCAGTTCGGCTGATTGCGGCGTCGGGTTGGCCTGCGACAGCTGGGCGAACACCCAGGCGTTGCCCGGTTGCGGGCGGATGCCGTGGCCCTCGCTGAACAGCTGAGCCAAGGCATAGTCGGCGCTGTTCTGCCCGCCACGGGCGGCGGCCAGCAGGTGGTCGACGGCTTTCTGCGGCTCGACATTGCCCAGGTAGCCGCGGCGGTAAAGCTGGCCCAGGTAGTAATGGGCGCTGATCTCACCGGCTTCGGCAGCGGCTTCCAGGTGCTGCTCGGCTTTTTGAGCGTCGGCTGGCAGGGTTTTGCCTTCGTAGTACAGGCGGCCCAGCAGTAGTTCGGCGCGTGGCTGTTCAGCTTCGCGGCCTTTGTCGATGTAGGCCATCAACTGGTCGGTGTCGCCCAGTTCGGGGAAGTCGTATACCAGCTGTGCCAGGCTGACCCAGGACGCCGGGTTGGCCGGGGCTACTTGCTCGAGCAGGTCCTTGGCGGTTTTTTCGTCGGTCTGGCCAAGGCTACGGTCGGCCAGCACGCGGGCCACGCTGTCAACACGGGTGGCCGGCACTGCGCCACGGGCGTAGGCGGCCTTCAGTTGGCCGAGCAGGGCGGCTTGCTGGTCGGCCTGGCCGCGTTTCTGGTACACGGTGGCCAGTTCGACGTAGCAGATGTCGGTGCTGTTGAGCGCCGCCTTGCAGATCTTTTCCACTTCGCCCAGGTGCTGGTCATAGGTGCCCTGGGTGCGGTACAGCAGCACCTGGGCCAGGCCCGCTTCCGGGTTGCCGGCGGCGCGCCACTGGTCGATCTGCTGCTGCGCGTTGACCTTGGGGAAGCTCTGCGGGTAGCTGAGGTAGAGCATCGCCAGTGGGATCAAGGTGTTGCTTTCGCCTTGACTGGCCGCTTGCTTGAGCAGGGTCTCTGCTTCTTCGCGCTCGGCCTGGGTGCTGTCCGGCTTGGCCACCAGCAGGCGGCCAAGGCGCGCCTGGGCGCGTGGCGACGTGGCGGCTGCAGCGCGATAGGTGGCTTCGGCTTCCTTGATTTGCGAGGGGTCGCGGGTGGCCACCTTGATGTCCGCAAGGCCGACTTGCGCTTCGCTGTAGCCCAGGTCGGCCAGCGCCTTGTAGTTGCGCTCGGCCAATGCCGTGTCACCGCGCTTCATGGCCTCGTTGGCCAGGCGCTGGTCGGGCAGGCCGGCACAGCCGGCCAGGGTGATGGCGGCGGCGAGTGCACACAATCCCAGGTTCACGCGGACCTTGTAGGTATCAGAGATCATTGTCCGTCCCTCACAGGCCACGGGCCACGGCTTTGTCGATCAGCCAGTTCAGCGAGGGGCCACGGTCGCTGTTGACCGAGGCCGGGCGGCCGGCCAGTTCGGCGGGCAGGCCGCTGTCTGGCTTGATCTGCACGCGGATGTCGGAGGACAGGTCTTCGCTGTTGAGGCTGGCGCTGCTGACGATCTGGCCGGTGCGCACTTCGTCTTCGCCGGCCACCTGGAAGTTGACCCGGGTACCCGGCTTGACCTCGTCGAACTGGCGGTAGCTGAAGCGCGCCTCGACCATCGGGTTGGTGGTGCGTGGGATCAGCTGGAAGATCGGCTGGCCCTTGGCGGCGTACTGGCCGTCGTCCACCAACTGGCGCGCGACCACGCAATCGCAGGGGCTGGTGAGGGTGCCGGACAGTTGCTTGCCGAACAGCTCCTCGATCTTCGCCGGCTCCAGCTGTGCGTCTTCAAGGTTGCCCTTGAGCATGTCCAGCATGCTGGTGGTGAAGCTGGCCAGTGGCGCGCCCTTGGCGATCTGCCCACCGCTTTCGACCAGGCTGCTTACGGTACCGTCGCGCGGCATGGTGACGTTGGTGGTCGGCACTGCGACCACACCGGCTTCGGCGTGGCTGACGAAATACATGCCATACAACGATTTGGCGACGAAGCCGAAGGCCGCAACGCCGACCACGAACACGCCCAGTGTGACGGTGACTGCCTTGAAACGGCCGAAGGCGCTAAGGCCCGCCCCACCGTCCTTCTGCTTGCGCGCCTTGGTGAAGTTGTCACGCTGCAGGGTGCTGAGTACGTCGCCGATGCTGATCAGCTCACCCGACAGGTGGCTGGTGATGATGTGCCGCAACGTGGCGATGTCGCGAGGTTCAAGGTTCTGGAACTGCGCACCGATACGGCCATTGTCCGGGTTGTACGAGCGCACCTGGAACTCGATGTCGATCGACAGGCCCAGGTTGTCGACCACGAACTGCAGGCGCCCGCGCAGCACATCGCCCACCGACTGCGGTTGCTTGGCGTGGAAGCTCAGGCCGCCGGCAGAAAGGTCTTCGACCTTGACTTCGTGGACCTGGCGCTGGGCGTCCAGGAACCGCAGCTTGGCGGGAATGCGTACCCGGGCGTGTTGGCGCTGGGCTTCGGACTCATGCACGACATTGACGTTCACGGCGGTATTCATGGTGGTTTGTTCCTGTTAGATCCGATCCGGGTTGGGCTCACACGACCATGAACAGCACAGCAACGAAGATGCTGGCAGCCGAGAAGGTCATGGTCCGCGAGGACCAGGTGTTGAACCATTGTTGAAAGCTGGCGAGGTCACGCTTGAGGGCAGTGGGCTGACGCGTCCACGACTGCTTGTCGAGGCGGAAGAACACGTAGATCTTCATCAGCGCGCCGATGATCTGGTTGTAATAGAGAATCAGCGGGTAGGCCGGGCCTACGTTGTGGCCTGAGCACAGCAGCATGATGGTGAGGATCAGGCGCGTGATGCCGATCCACAGCAGGTACACCAGCAAGAAGGCCATGCCGAACTTGAGGCTGGCGATCACCGCCACGGTCAGGCCCAGCAGGCTGGTCCACATCGACACGCGCTGGTCGAACAACACGATGCTGGTGAACAGCCCCAGGCGACGCAGGCCAAGGCCCAGTGCCCGTGAGTTCTGCCGCAGGTTGTTGCCGTACCAGCGGTACATCAGCTTGCGGCTGGCCTTGAGGAAGCTTTTTTCCGGCGGATGCTCGACCGTGTTGATGGCGGCGTCCGGCACGTAGAAGGTGTCGTAGCCCAGCCGCATCAGGCTGAACCAGCTGGACTTGTCGTCCCCGGTAAGGAACTTGAAGCGGCCCAGGCGCCAGTGCATCAGCGAGTCGCTTTCGACGTCGGCGATGAACTCGGGGTTGGTCACCACACTGGCGCGGAACATCGACATGCGCCCGGTCATGGTAAGCACGCGCTTGGACAGGGCCATCGAGCACATGTTGATGTGGCGCTGGGCGAAGCGCAGCTTGTGCCACTCGCTCATGATGTAGCCGCCACGCACTTCGCAGAATTCATTGGTGGTCAGGCCGCCCACATTGGGGAACAGCTTGAACCACGGCACGGTCTTGCGTACCACGCCGTCGGCCAGCACGGTGTCACCGTCGATTACCGCCACCACGGCGTTGTCGTCCGGCAGCATGCGCGAGATGGCGCGGAAGCCGTAGGCCAGGCCATCGCGCTTGCCGGTACCGGCGATACGCACGATGTCCAGCTTCACGTGGGCCGGCGGGTTGTACTTGGCCCACAGGCTCTTCACCAGCAGTTCATCGGACATTTCCACCAGCGAGCAGACCACGGTGGTGGGGAAGCCGCAGTTGATCGCCTCGCGGATCACCGAGCTGTACACCTGGGCGGTGGTCAGCGCTTCGATACGGAAGCTGGTGACCATCAGGTAGACATGCGACGGGTCGGTGGCGTTACCCATTTTCTGCACCTTGCGGCGCAGGTACGGATACACGCCGTAGAGGAAGATCATGCCGCGGATGAAATGGGTGGCGCCCATGGAGTAGCGCCAGATGCCGACTGCGCCGACCAGGAAGATGAAGTGCTTCGACTGCGAGTCGAAGATATCAGCTGGCAGGGCCAGGGCGATCAGCATGAGCAGGCTCATGTAGAGCAGCCACCCGGCGCACTGCAACAGCACTGTCTGGAGCCTTTGCATGTTCAGCATCCGTCGAGAATTCGGGAAAGGGTGGGCAGCGAGGAGGCGGCTCTTGTCGAGTGCCTCATCGCTGCCCGGCCGGGCACTTACCAGCAGATGCCTTCGGTACGGGCGGTAGTGCTGGTCGGTTTGTTCATGAAGCCGACCAGGTCGATCACCTGCTTGCCGGCTGGCGCTTGCAGGGCCAGCGCACGGAACTGCTCGTCACGGTTGCCGAGGACGATGATGTCGGCGTTGTCGATCACCTGCTGCAAGTTGGCGTTGAGCAGCGACGACACGTGCGGGATCTTCGACTCGATGTAGTCCTTGTTGGCACCGTGAACACGGGCGTACTGGACGTTCTCGTCGTAGATGTCCAGCTGGTAGCCCTTGCCGATCAGGCGCTCGGCCAGTTCCACCAGCGGGCTTTCGCGCAGGTCGTCGGTGCCGGCCTTGAAGCTCAGGCCCAGCAGGGCGACCTTGCGCTTGTCGTGGGCTTCGATCAGCTCGAAGGCGTTCTGCACCTGCGATTCGTTGCTGCGCATCAGCGAGTCGAGCAGCGGTGCCCGCACGTCGAGGCTGGCGGCGCGGTAGGTGAGGGCGCGTACGTCCTTGGGCAGGCAAGAGCCGCCGAAGGCGAAGCCAGGGCGCATGTAGTACTGGGACAGGTTGAGGACCTTGTCCTGGCAGACCACGTCCATCACCTCGCGGCCATCGACGCCCACCGCCTTGGCGATGTTGCCGATTTCGTTGGCGAAGGTGACCTTGGTGGCGTGCCATACGTTGCAGGTGTACTTGATCATCTCGGCCACTTCGATCGGCTTGCGGATGACCGGAGCGTCGAGTTCTTCGTACAGGGCCTGGAGGATGTCACCGCTGGCGCTGTCCAGTTCGCCGATGACCGTCATCGGTGGCTGGTCGTAGTCCTTGATGGCGGTGCTTTCACGCAGGAATTCCGGGTTGACCGCCACACCGAAGTCGACACCGGCCTTCTTGCCCGAGCAATCTTCCAGGATCGGGATGACCACGTTCTTGACGGTGCCAGGCAGCACGGTGCTGCGCACCACGATGGTGTGACGGCGGGTGGTGTCACGCAGCACGTAGCCGATTTCGCGGCATACCGACTCGATGTACTCCAGGCCCAGGTCGCCGTTTTTCTTGCTGGGGGTGCCCACGCAGATCATCGACACATCGCTGGCACGGATGGCTTCGGCGAAGTCGGTAGTGCCGCGCAGGCGGCCATTGGCGATGCCCTGTTGCAGCAGTGCTTCCAGGCCAGGTTCGACAATGGGCGACTTGCCCTGGTTGATCAGGTCGATCTTGGTGCTGGACACGTCCACACCGATCACTTCATGGCCACGCGCCGTCAGGCAGCCTGCACAGACTGCACCCACATAACCCAAACCAAAGATGCTGATACGCATCGCTATCACCTCATGTGTTTATCACGCCGACGCCTCCGCAGAGAGCCGGGCTGGGTTGATTAACAACAGTTTTCGGGCGCACGGATCCATGGCGAATGCACACTTCGCCGAGCGCAGGCAAAATAAATCCGGAGCGCAAAAAGTTATGCGCTCAAAGTTGGCACTCAATAGCCATTCATTAAAAAACGTGCCCTGAAATGCAGCCGTCTTTATTGCAATGCGCTACTTGGCGCGTTGCTGTGCTTGTTTTTTCAAGTGAATAAATCCTTTGAAATCAACCACTAGGACGATTTGTAAGGGACGCGTCTCTCCTGCATGGACAAGGTCTTCGGGGGGTTCCGTGATACCTGTCGAATTTCTCATGGCGGGCAGTGGATACCCGCCGCTGTCATCTGTAAGTCATCTCTCACAGCCCGTAGGCAGGACAATCGTTACGGCACTATGAGCGATTGCCTTTGGTAGAAGTTCCGGAGCCGGTTTCGCTCGAATGAAAGATTTCTAAATATTTATTCAGTTGCGGACAGTTTCAAATTGATAGCACGCGGGTGTTTCACCCCCGTGTATGAAGGACGTAACTGTTGCGAGATATTTTTATGCCAGCATCTGAAAAATTTTTTCAGAATTCGTCAAAAAAGGTATGAACGGTCTTATGTCGTTTGGCGATAAAGGTGGGCGTGCTGGATTTTTGGCGTCGGATTAATGGCGTTATGGCGGTTTGCAGCGTGCCCTGTTGCAGGGCAGAGAGGGGGGGCAGAGCTGCTGGCCTCTTCGCGGGTGAACCCGCTCCTACAGGTAGCGCATTACCTGTAAGAGCGGGTTTAGCCGTGAAGGGGCAGGGTCACTCCGAGGGGTGATCGCGCAGGAACACCAAATGGTCCGGCTTGGACTGCTCGGCACTGTAGTAGTACCCCTGAGCATCAAACTGCTTGAGCTGTTCCGGGGTGCTGATGCGCTGTTGGATGACGAAGCGGCTCATCATGCCGCGGGCTTTCTTGGCGTAGAAGCTGATGATCTTGTACTGGCCGTTTTTCTGGTCCTTGAAGTCGACGTTGATCACCCGGGCCTTCAGTGCACTGCGTTTCACTGCACTGAAATACTCGTTACTGGCCAGGTTTAACAGCACGTCATCGCCTTGGTCGGCCAGGGCCTGGTTCAGCCATTCGCTGATGCGCGTGCCCCAGAAGGCGTACAGGTCCTTGCCGCGGGCGTTGGCCAGCTTGGTGCCCATCTCCAGGCGGTAGGGCTGCATCAGATCGAGCGGACGCAGCAGGCCATATAGGCCCGAGAGCATGCGCAGGTGGTCCTGAGCGTAGCTGAAGTCGTCGTCACTCAGGCTCTCGGCATCGAGGCCGGTGTACACGTCACCCTTGAACGCCAGCAACGCCTGCTTGGCATTGGCCGGGGTGAAGTCTGGGGTCCAGCTGCCAAAGCGCGCCGCATTCAGGCCGGCGAGCTTGTCGGACAGGTGCATCAGCTCGCTGATCTGCGCTGGCGACAGTTCGCGCAGTTGCTGGATCAGGGCCTGGGATTCATCCAGGTACTGGGGCAGGGTGAAACGCTCGGTCACTGGCGGGGTGTCGTAGTCGAGGGTCTTGGCGGGGGAAATCACCGTCAGCATCGGGTCGGCTCCTGGCATCGTTGGCCGAGGATTCTACGGGGTGGGCGGTACAAGTCCAAACTATGGCGACGATAGTCACAGCCCATGGTCGGCGCAGGCGCTATAGTTCGCGTTTTGCCGTTGCGGAGCCTTCCACTGTGCGCATTGCTTCTGCCTTGCTGGCCGGCCTGCTGAGCCTGGCCGTGCAAGCCGCCCCTTCACCTCAGGTCAGCCTGGACCGCAGCCTGTGGCCCGAACAGCTGGACAGCCCGGCGCTGTTCGACGTGGCTTCTCGGGCAGAAATCCTGTCGTTCGCCCAAGTGCTGCACGAAAGCGAGTTGCTGGATGACGCAAGCCTGGCGGCCCGGCTGGGGCTGCGGCAGATCAACCTGCAGAAGGTGCGCCAGGTTCGGGCGCGCATGTGGCAGCGGTTGTGGGAGGGTTATCAACAGGCGCAGCGCAGTTGTGAGCAGGATGCATCATTCTGCTACCCGGTTACGTCCATGGCGGAGTTGCGTACACAAGCGGCGACGTTCGCTGCCGATGTCGGTGCGTTCTATACCGGCTGGATCGAGCCGAGCCACCAGTTCCATGTCCGCTACCTGGACGAGCAACTGCGCAAGGCGGCGTTGCTGCCGCAGACCAGCAGCGAAATCGAGCGGTTGTCTTCGCGTGAGCGCAAGGGTGACGAACTGAACGACCGCATGTTCCTGCTGACCTTTGTCGGCGGGCCCGGGCCCGAGGGGGGCAGTACGGATCTACTCACCGATTACCTGCGCCGGCAAAAGCTCGAAGGCACGTTCTTCACGCTCGGTAACCGTTTGCAGCAACGCCGTGATGGCGCGGCGGCAAATGCCTTGCGCCAGCTCTATGGCGGGCAGTGCGTGGGTATCCAGGGGTGGGAATACCGCTCCCATGCGCAGTGGACCGACTGGCAGGATTCGCTGCGGCGCAGCCAGGCGCGGGTGCAGGCTGATCTGCCCGAGCAGTATGTGCCGCTGTTCCGCCCTCCTTATGGCCAGCGCCGGGCTGACGGCGAAGCGTTCATGGCCCGCCAGCAGTTGCGGGTATCGTTGTGGGACATCGATGCCCAGGATGACGGTGCATTGAGCGCAGAAGCGTCCGCACAGCGCGTATTGACCCTGATGCTGTTGTGGCGCAAGGGCGTGATCCAGTTTCATGACAGCCTTCCCAAGGCGCAGCCGGCGGTGGAATGGTTGCTGCGCAATACCGCGCAAAGCGGCATCGGCTGGGAGGATTGCCGGGAATATGGATACCGCGAATAGAGGGTATGACTTTTGAGCGTAGTCCCCTCTGACGCTGGCGCCAAGGCCTCTTCGTCAATCGGAAAAATAAACTTCAAAAATGCGTAAAAATGCTTTTTTCGGTCATGGTTTTTGCGGTATGAAGAAACCAGACAGCCGATTCCTGCAGCACAGGTGGCGTCATCCAGGCCCACCTAGCCAGGTTCGCTTCCCGCCCGTAACAACGCGGATACGGGAACAGCGGCAGTCACTCTGCGGCGTAACAGACCACGCCGTGTGGCTTCGACATAAGGTGACCGAGTATGGATGACCAAGGACGCAACCCTTCCTCCAGCAAGCCAATCCTGTATGTGCTCGATACCAACGTCCTGATTCACGACCCTAACGCGTTACTGAACTTCGAGGAGCACCATGTCGCCATCCCGATGACGGTGCTGGAGGAACTCGACAAGCTCAAGACCGGCAAACAAAGCATCGCCGCCGAATGCCGGCAAGCCATCCGCCTGATAGACCAGACCCTCGGTGACGCTTCGCCCAGCGATGTCGAGCAGGGCGTACCGATCCAGCGCAACAAGAGCGGCCCCAAGGGGTTCCTGTCCATCCTGATGACCCCGCGCAACGAGCCGAACAAGCTGCTGCCGGAAAACCTCAACGACAACATCATCATCAACCAGTTGCTCGAAGTCCGGGCCCGGCGCACCGACCTGGACGTCGTGCTGGTCACCAAAGACATCAACATGCGCCTGAAGGCGCGCGCTTGCGGTATAGCGGCTGAGGACTACAGCACCGACCAACTGGTCGATGACGTGTCCTTGCTGTCCAAGGGCTACCATTCGGTCACCGGCTCGTTCTGGGACCGCGTGAGCAAGGTCGATACCCGCCAGGAGCGCGGCCGCACCTGGCATCGGGTGCAGATGATCGACAACCTGCCAGCTGTGCACGTCAATGAGTTCATCATCGATGAGCAGGGCTTCGTCGGGTGGATCAAGGGCATTCGTGACGACGAACTGCTGCTGCTCGACCTGCACCAGGAGCCGTTGCTGCACCAGGAAGCCTGGGGCCTGAAACCACGCGACATTCACCAAAGCCTGGCGCTGTTTGCCCTGCTGGACCCGGATATCCACCTGGTGAACCTGACCGGCGCCGCCGGCTCCGGTAAAACCATCCTGGCACTGGCTGCGGCCATCGAGCAGACCATGGTCAGCAAGCGCTACCGGCGCATCATCGCCACCCGCAGCGTGCAGGGGCTGGACCAGGAGATTGGCTTCCTGCCGGGTACCGAAGCAGAGAAGATGGAGCCGTGGCTGGGCGCCATCACTGACAACCTCGAAGCTTTGCACATGGATGACGAAAGCACCCATGGCAGCGTCGAATACATCCTTGAGCGCGTGCCGCTGCAGTTCAAGTCGCTGAACTACATCCGTGGCCGCAGCTTCCAGCAGAGCCTGATCCTGATTGACGAGTGCCAGAACCTGACGCCGCACCAGATGAAAACCATCATCACCCGTGCCGGCTCCGGGTCCAAGGTGGTCTGCCTGGGCAACCTGGCGCAGATCGACACCCCCTACCTGTCCGCGACCAGCTCGGGCCTGACCTACCTGACCGAGCGCTTCAAGGACTTCCCCCACGGCGTGCACATCACCCTGCAGGGCGTGCCTCGCTCGGTGCTGGCCGAGTACGCCGAGTCTCATTTGTAAACCCTGTAGCCGGGCAGATTACTGCCCGGCCTCTTCGTGGACACGCCCGTTCACAGGATCTCCACTTGATGCGAGGCCATGGAGCTCCTGTGGGAGCGGGCGTGCCCGCGAAGAGGCCAAACCTGCCGACACATACCTCTGCTCAAACCTGACCCACAGGTTTACACTGCGAAATCCCTTCACAGGAGCAGAGCAGTGCTGACACATCTTGATTCCCAGGGGCGGGCCAACATGGTCGACGTCACTGAAAAGGCCGTGACCGAGCGCGAGGCTACCGCCGAGGCGCGGGTGCGCATGTTGCCGCAGACCTTGCAGATGATCGTCGACGGTGAGCACCCCAAGGGTGACGTGTTCGCCGTGGCGCGCATTGCCGGGATACAGGCGGCGAAAAAAACCAGCGACCTGATTCCGCTGTGCCACCCGCTGATGCTCACCAGCGTCAAGGTCGAGCTCAGCGCCGAGGGGCAGGACGCCGTGCGCATCGTCGCCCGCTGCAAGCTGGCCGGGCAGACCGGTGTGGAGATGGAGGCGCTGACCGCCGCCAGCGTGGCCGCGCTGACGATCTATGACATGTGCAAGGCTGTGGATAAAGGTATGGTCATCGAGCAGGTGCGCCTGCTGGAAAAACTCGGTGGCAAGAGTGGCCATTACAAGGTGGAGGCGTGATGAAGGTCAAGGTGATGTACTTCGCCCGTTACCGCGAACTGTTGGGCGTGGATGCCGAGCGGGTGGAGGGGGCGTTCAAGGTGCTCGATGATGTGCGTCAGGCCTTGGTTGCCAAGGGCGGGCAGTATGAAGTGCTGGCCGAGCAGAACCTGATGTGCGCGCGCAACGAAGAGCTGTGCAAGCTCGATGAACCGCTGGAAGAGGGCGATGAAGTGGCGTTCTTCCCACCGGTGACCGGAGGCTGAACATGGCTGTACGAGTGCAGGAAGGCGCGTTCGACCCGGGGGCTGAGACCAATGCCATGCATGCAGCCAATGTGGGCGTGGGCGCGGTGGTCGGTTTTGTCGGCTATGTGCGGGATTTCAACGATGGCCGCGAAGTGGCGGGGATGTTCCTCGAACACTATCCGGGCATGACCGAAAAGGCCCTGGCCAAGATCGTGGTCGAGGCCGAGCAGCGTTGGCCGCTCTTGAAAGTGGAGGTGCTGCACCGCATCGGTGCGCTGGAGCCGGGCGAACCGATTGTGTTCGTGGGGGTGGCCAGTGCCCATCGGCAGGCGGCGTTCGATGCCTGCAACTTCATCATGGACTACCTGAAGACCCGGGCGCCGTTCTGGAAGAAGGAGAATACCCAGGAAGGGCCAAGGTGGGTGGAGGGGAAGGAAAGTGACCAGGATGCGGCGGGGCGCTGGTAATCAAGGCGCCACCGGTCGCCTGTAGGAGCGGGTTTACCCGCGAAAGGGCCGGCCCTGCTGGCCAATCTCCACCCGCCGTTCACCGTTGCCGCCACTACCGTATTCGCGGGTAAACCCGCTCCTACAGGGGGGACCCTGTGTCGCGAAAGGGCCGCGTGGCGGCCCCCCTACAATCTCCGCATCAAAGCCGACATCCCGGGGCCGCTGCGCAGCCCAATCGCGACACAAGGCCGCTCCCACAGATTGATCGCGTGTAGCCCGCTGAAGGTCAGTGACGATACGAGTCATCTTCACCAGCAAAGCTGATTGACACACCACTGGATGGGTGGAGGGGAAGCAGAGTGACCAGGATGCGGCGGGCCGCTGGTAATCAAGGCGCCGCTGATCCTTTGTGGGAGCAACTGTCTTGCTCAATTTCTGAAAGCTGGCGCCGTGTGGGAGCGGCCTTGTGTCGCGAAAGGGCCGCGTAGCGGCCCCCGACAATCTCCGCATCAAAGCCGAAATCCCGGGGCCGCTGCGCGGCCCAATCGCGACACAAGGCCGCCGCCACAGGGCGCATGTAGCCTGCTGAAGTCAGTGATGCTTGCGCGGCACCGGCTTGAGCAGTTCATCCGGCGGCATCTCGCACTTGATCTTGCGCCCCAGCAGCGCTTCGATCGCCGGCAGCTGATACGAGTCATCCTCACCGGCAAAGCTGATCGACACACCACTGGTGCCGGCACGGCCGGTACGGCCAATGCGGTGCACGTAGTCGTCAGGGTCTTCCGGCAGGGTGAAGTTGATCACGTGGCTGATGCCATCGATATGGATCCCGCGCCCGGCCACGTCGGTGGCCACCAGCACGGTGATGCGCCCTTCGCGGAAGCTCTCCAGGGTTCGGATACGCTTGTGCTGCGGCACGTCGCCCGACAGCTGGGCCGCATTGATACCGTCGCGTACCAGCTTTTCCTCGATGCGCCGCACTTCGTCCTTGCGGTTGGCGAACACCATCACCCGTTCCCACTTGTTCTGGGTCACCAGGTTGTACAGCAGTTTGTACTTGTCGCTGCCGGCCACCGCATACACGTGCTGCTCCACCGTTTCGCTGGCCACGTTCTCCGGCTCGATCTCGACGATGGCCGGGTTGGTGGTCCACTGCTTGGCCAGGTTCATCACATCGTCGGTGAAGGTGGCGGAGAACAGCAGGGTCTGGCGCTCGCTTTTCGGCGGTGTCTGACGAATGATTTGGCGGACCTGGGGGATGAAGCCCATGTCGAGCATGCGGTCGGCTTCGTCAAGCACCATCACCTCGACCATGTCCAGGTGCACTTCGCCACGCTGGTTGAAGTCCAGCAGGCGGCCCGGGGTGGCCACCAGGATATCGCAGTGGCGCGCTTCCAGGGCTTTGAGCTGCTTGTCGAAGTCCATGCCACCGACGAAGCTCATCACGTTCAGGCCGGTGTACTTGGTCAGGGCAGCGGCGTCCTTGGCGATCTGCACCACCAGCTCGCGGGTAGGGGCGATGATCAGCGCGCGCGGTTCGCCCATGTAGCGCTCTTTAGGCGGTGGCGTCTGCTGCAACTGGGAAATGATCGAGATCAGGAAGGCGGCCGTCTTGCCGGTGCCCGTCTGGGCCCGGCCGATAGCGTCCTGGCCACGCAGGGTGTAACCCAGGACCTGCGCCTGGATTGGCGTGCAGTACGGGAAGCCCAGGTCGTGGATGGCGTGCATCAGCTCGTTGGACAGCTTGAAGTCGTGGAAGCGGGTTTTGCCTTCCTGCGGCTCGACCACGAAGTCTTCGGGCTTCCACAGGCTGGCCTGTGGCTTGGGCTTGCGTTCGCGGCGCGGTTTGTCCTTGGCCGGTTGATCGGCAGGTGGCGTCGCGGCGGCAGGTTGCTCAGCCTTGGGGGCGGGGTTGGCATGGGGTGCGGCCGGTTTTGCCGCGGGCCGGGCTTCCGGCGTCACGCTGGCAGCAGGAGCGGCGGCTTGTGGCGCGGCCTCTCCCTTGCCGAATATTTTTCTGAGTGCTTTGAGCACGGTCGTCTCATCAACTGATTAAGGAATGTACGCCGGGCAGTGTAATGCAAGATCCGGGCGCGGCGTAGCGGAATACGCCCACAACTACAAGCGAGGCTGCCTATTGCAGCTGCTTGCTCAGCCAGTCGTGGATATCGTTCAGTTCTTCGACCACCACTTCGTGTTCCATCGGGTATTCGTACCAGCGGGCAGCGACGCCCCAGGTGTTCAGGTACTCGAAGGCGGTACGGCCCATGGACGGGATGACCACCGGGTCATGCACGCCATGCAGGCACAGGGCCGGTGTGCGCTGCTGGCAGGCACTCAACTGATGCTGGTCATTGAAGGTGGGGGCATAGGTGGACAGGGCGATCACCCCACCCAGTGCTTCCTGCCACTTTATATAGGCAGTGTGCAGCACCACCGCGCCGCCCTGGGAGAAGCCGGCCAGGAAGATCCGCGACAGGTTGATGCCTTTGGCCTGCTCGGCCTTGATCAGCGCAACCACCTGCTCGGCAGACGCTTCCAGCTGCGCTTCGTCGATGGCACGGGCCGGGGTCATGGCCTTGATGTCATACCAGCTGGGCATGGCATAGCCGCCGTTGATGGTCACGGGGCGGGTCGGTGCCTGGGGCATGATGAAGCGTGTGCTGAGCAAGCGCTCCTGCATGAATTCGGCCACAGGTAGGAAGTCGTAACGGTCGGCCCCCAGACCGTGCAACCAGATCACACAGGCGTCAGCGGTTTTCTGTGGTTCGAGAATCAGCGGGTTGGTCATGACTGCTCCGAAAGTGTGCGGGTCTTGTTATGGCGTGCGTGAAAAGAAAGCACCGGAAATGATTGTCGGAAAAAGAATGTCGCAACGATACAACTTTTCCTACTTGACGAGCGCTTAAACGCTACAGCCAGAAAATTTGGTACGCGGTTTGCAACTACACCTGTGATGCAAAGGGCAGGCCGTGACGGTAACACCCTCTGCACGCGAAGGCTGTCACAGAACAGTCCATTGCGCCAATTGACCCAATAACAAGCCAATACGGGTCGGATACGCCTCAAAAGGGTGCGGTGCAATTCCGGCTCGATACAACAAGAGCGATTTGGAGGTTGTGAATGAAGATGTTGAAAACCACCCTGGCAGTCCTGACCGCTGCCGCCGCGCTGGGCGCCGTGAGCACTGCCCAGGCCGGCGCCACCTATGATGCGGTCAAGAAGAAGGGCTTCGTCCAGTGTGGCGTGAGCGACGGTCTTCCAGGCTTCTCGGTACCTGATGCGCAGGGCAAGATCGTCGGCATCGATGCCGATGTCTGCCGCGCCGTGGCCGCCGCCGTGTTCGGTGATGCCACCAAGGTCAAGTTCAGCCAGCTCAACGCCAAGGAACGCTTCACTGCCCTGCAGTCGGGCGAGGTCGACGTGCTGTCGCGCAACACCACCTGGACCAGCTCGCGCGATGCCGGCATGGGCCTGGTGTTCGCGGGTGTTACCTACTATGACGGCGTCGGCTTCCTGGTCAACAAGAAGCTTGGCGTTTCCAGCGCCAAAGAGCTCGATGGCGCGACCATCTGCATCCAGGCCGGTACCACCACCGAGCTGAACGTGTCGGACTTCTTCCGTGCCAATGGCCTGAAGTACACCCCGATTACCTTCGACACCTCTGACGAGAGCGCCAAATCGCTGGAGTCTGGCCGTTGCGACGTGCTGACTTCGGACAAATCGCAGCTGTTCGCCCAGCGCTCCAAGCTGGCTGCGCCGACCGACTACGTGGTGTTGCCGGAAACCATCTCCAAGGAGCCACTGGGCCCGGTAGTGCGTAAAGGCGACGAGGAGTGGTTCAGCATCGTCAAGTGGACCCTGTTCGCCATGCTCAATGCCGAAGAAGCGGGCATCACTTCCAAGAACGTCGAGGCCGAGGCCAAGGCCACCAAGAACCCGGATGTCGCCCGACTGCTGGGTGCGGATGGCGAGTATGGCAAGGACCTCAAGCTGCCCAAAGACTGGGTAGTGCAGATCGTCAAGCAAGTGGGTAACTATGGCGAAGTGTTCGAGAAGAACCTGGGCCAGAGCACTGACTTGAAGATCGACCGTGGCATGAACGCCCTGTGGAACAACGGCGGCATCCAGTACGCGCCTCCAGTGCGCTGATGGCTGCATCCTGCGGCGGCATCCCGCCGCCGCAGGCTGTTCGAATCCCTACTGTCCGGGGCACTTCATGCAAAATCAAATCGGCGCACCCAAGGGCTTGTCCCTTAACGATCCGCGTGTGCGCGCGTGGCTGTTCCAGATCCTCACGATCGTCTTCGTGGTCGGCCTGGGCTGGTACCTGTTTCACAACACGCAAACCAACCTGCAACACCGGGGCATTACCTCGGGCTTCGACTTCCTCGACCGCAGTGCCGGCTTCGGCATCGCCCAGCACCTGATCCCCTATGTGGAA
Organism: Pseudomonas sp. BO3-4; assembly: GCF_034044115.1. NCBI lineage: Bacteria > Pseudomonadati > Pseudomonadota > Gammaproteobacteria > Pseudomonadales > Pseudomonadaceae > Pseudomonas > Pseudomonas sp. BO3-4. The sequence goes on along the minus strand of NZ_CP139018.1, from coordinate 5,261,586 downwards.
TCCGACAGTTATGCGCGGGTGTTCGTCATCGGCCTGCTCAATACGCTGTTGGTGACCTTCATCGGCGTCATTCTGGCGACGATACTGGGCTTCATCATCGGTGTAGCGCGCCTGTCACCGAACTGGATGATCAGCAAACTGGCAACCGTGTATGTGGAAACCTTCCGCAACATTCCGCCGTTGCTGCAGATTCTGTTCTGGTACTTCGCCGTGTTCCTGACCCTGCCGGGACCGCGGGGCAGCATCAACATCGACGACATGTTCTTCATCAGCAACCGCGGCCTGAACATGCCGGGTGCGTCGATGGCCGACGGTTTCTGGCCATTCGTGGTGGCCCTGGCAGTAGCGATTGTCGCGATCGTGGTGATGGTGCGCTTTGCCAACAAGCGCTTCGACGAGACCGGCGTGCCATTCCACAAGTTCTGGGTGGGCCTGGCGCTGTTCATCGCCATCCCAGGGCTGAGCGTGTTGCTGTTCGGCAGCCCGGTCAGCTGGGAGGTGCCGCAGCTCAAAGGCTTCAACTTTGTCGGTGGCTGGGTGCTGATCCCCGAGTTGCTGGCGCTGACCCTGGCGCTGACTATCTATACGGCAGCCTTCATCGCCGAGATCGTGCGTTCCGGCATCCGTTCGGTCAGCCATGGCCAGACCGAAGCCGCGCGCTCGCTGGGCCTGCGCGAGGGCCCGACCCTGCGCAAGGTGATCATTCCCCAGGCACTGCGGGTGATCATTCCGCCGCTGACCAGCCAATACCTCAACCTGGCGAAGAACTCTTCGCTGGCGGCCGGTATCGGCTACCCGGAGATGGTCTCGCTGTTCGCCGGCACCGTGCTCAATCAGACCGGCCAGGCCATCGAGGTGATCGCCATCACCATGAGTGTCTATCTCGCCATCAGCATCAGCATTTCGCTGCTGATGAACTGGTACAACAAGCGCATTGCGCTGATCGAGCGGTGAGGATACGCCCGTGAATGCCCATGTTTTCAAACCCGATATGCCGCCACCGGTGAAAACCGTCGGCGTGCTCGCATGGATGCGTGCCAATCTGTTTTCCAGCTGGCTCAACACGCTGTTGACCCTGTTCGCCCTCTACCTGGTGTGGCTGATCGTACCGCCGTTGCTGCAGTGGGCGTTGATCGATGCCAACTGGGTCGGCACCACGCGCGCCGATTGCACCAAGGACGGTGCCTGCTGGGTGTTCGTGCAGCAGCGCTTTGGCCAGTTCATGTACGGCTATTACCCGACTGAGCTGCGCTGGCGTGTGGACCTGACCGTGTGGCTTGCCGTGCTCGGCGCCGCGCCGTTGTTCATCAAGCGTTTCCCGCGCAAAGCCTTCTATGGCCTGGGCTTCCTGGTGCTGTACCCGGTACTGGCCTATACCCTGCTGCACGGTGGGTACCTGGGCCTGGAAAGCGTACCGACCAGCCAGTGGGGCGGGCTGATGCTGACCCTGGTGATCGCCACCGTGGGCATCGTCGGCGCCTTGCCGCTGGGCATCCTGCTGGCACTGGGCCGGCGTTCGAGGATGCCGGCCGTGAAAGTGGTGTGCGTGACCTTCATCGAGTTCTGGCGAGGCGTACCGCTGATCACCGTGCTGTTCATGTCGTCGGTGATGCTGCCGTTGTTCCTGCCAGAAGGCATGAGCTTCGACAAGCTGCTGCGGGCGATGATTGGTGTGATCCTGTTCCAGTCGGCGTACATCGCCGAGGTGGTGCGCGGCGGCCTGCAGGCCATCCCCAAGGGCCAGTACGAAGCCGCCGCGGCCATGGGCCTTGGCTACTGGCGCTCGATGGGGCTGGTGATCTTGCCGCAGGCGCTGAAGCTTGTGATCCCCGGCATCGTCAACACCTTCATTGCCCTGTTCAAGGACACCAGCCTGGTGATCATCATCGGCCTGTTCGACCTGCTCAACAGCGTCAAGCAAGCAGCCGCAGACCCCGCCTGGTTGGGCATGGCCACCGAGGGCTACGTGTTCGCCGCCCTGGTGTTCTGGATTTTCTGTTTCGGTATGTCCCGCTACTCCATGCATCTGGAGCGCAAGCTGGACACTGGCCACAAGCGTTAGGAGTTTCGAAATGAGTGAAGCGATCAAGCAGCCTGCTGGCCCCGAAGGCATCATCCAGATGCAGGGTGTGAACAAGTGGTACGGCCAGTTCCATGTGCTCAAGGACATCAACCTGAACGTGCGCCAGGGCGAGCGTATCGTGCTGTGCGGGCCGTCCGGCTCGGGCAAGTCCACCACCATCCGCTGCCTTAACCGCCTGGAAGAGCACCAGCAAGGGCGCATCGTGGTCGATGGCGTGGAGCTGACCAACGACCTCAAGCAGATCGAGGCAATCCGCCGCGAGGTGGGCATGGTGTTCCAGCACTTCAACCTGTTCCCGCACCTGAGCATCCTGGAGAACTGCACCCTGGCGCCGATGTGGGTGCGCAAGATGCCACGGCGCAAGGCCGAGGAAATTGCCATGCACTACCTGGAGCGTGTGCGGATTCCGGAGCAGGCACACAAGTACCCTGGTCAGTTGTCTGGCGGCCAGCAGCAGCGTGTGGCCATTGCCCGCGCGTTGTGCATGAAGCCCAAGATCATGCTGTTCGACGAACCGACCTCGGCACTGGACCCGGAAATGGTCAAGGAAGTGCTCGATACCATGGTGGGCCTGGCCGAGGATGGCATGACCATGCTCTGCGTGACCCACGAGATGGGCTTTGCCCGTACCGTGGCGAACCGGGTTATCTTCATGGACAAGGGCGAGATTGTGGAGCAGGCCGCGCCGGATGACTTCTTCGACCGGCCGCGCAGTGACCGGACCAAGTTGTTCCTCAGCCAGATCCTGCATTGATGCAGTAGCGGCAGCAGACTCGGCCAACTGTGGAGCGGCCTTGTGTCGCGATGGGCCGCAAAGCGGCCCCGGGCATATGCCCTGCGAAGCTGAAATTTTGGGGCCGCTAGGCGGCCCATCGCGACGCAAGGCCGCTCCCACAGGGTTGCGGAACGGCTTAAGGCCTCACCTTACTTTTCTTCTTGCGTTACAGCCGGCGCCGGCGGCGGCCGCAGCCCCACCTCGGCGATCAGCTTCAATTGCTGACCGTTGCGCATCACCTCGATGGTGATCTTCTCGTTGGGTTTGATCCGCGCAACCTGGTTCATCGACTTGCGCCCGTCGCCGGCCGGCTCGCCATTGATGCTCAGGATCACGTCACCCAGTTGCAGCCCGGCCTTGGCCGCTGGCCCTTCGCGGAAGATACCCGCCACCACGATGCCTGGGCGGTCCTTCATGCCGAACGACTCTGCCAGCTCCTGGCTCAGTGGCTGTACTTCGATACCCAGCCATCCACGGATCACCTGGCCGTGTTCGACGATCGACTTCATCACCTCCAGTGCCAGTTTTACCGGGATGGCGAAGCCGATGCCCTGCGAGCCACCGGACTTGGAAAAGATCGCGGTATTGATGCCGATCAGGTTGCCATTGGCATCCACCAGCGCGCCACCGGAGTTGCCCGGGTTGATCGCCGCGTCGGTCTGGATGAAGTCTTCGTAGTTGTTCAGCCCCAGCTGGTTGCGGCCAGTGGCGCTGATGATGCCCATGGTCACCGTCTGGCCGACGCCGAACGGGTTGCCGATGGCCAGCGACACGTCGCCGATGTGAATGGTGTCGGAACGGCCGATGGTGATCGCCGGCAGGTTCTTCAAGTCGATCTTCAGCACCGCCAGGTCGGTTTCTGGGTCGCTGCCGATCACGCGGGCCAAGGTTTCGCGGCCATCCTTCAGGGCTACGACGATCTGGTCGGCGCCGCTGGTGACATGGTTGTTGGTTAGCAGGTAGCCCTCTGGGCTCATGATTACCGCCGAACCCAGGCTTGATTCCCAGCGGCGCTGTTTGGGCAGGTTATCGCCGAAGAAGCGGCGGAACTGCGGGTCTTCGAACAGCGGGTGGGCGCTTTTGTTCACCACCTTGGTGGTGTACAGGTTGGCCACCGCCGGGGCGGCCAGGGTCACGGCGTCGGCGTACGACACCGGGCCTTGCATGATCCGCGTGGTCTGTGGCGCTTGCTGCAGGTTGACGTCCTGGCTGGGCAGCCCGACCCATTGCGGAAAACGCTGGATGATCAGCATGGCGATCAGTATGCCGGTAAGCAGGGGCCAGCCGAAGTAACGCAAAGCCTTGAACATGAACGAATCCTGAAAAGAGCAGGGGCCAGCGGCCTGGCAGTGGGGCATGAGCGCGCGCGATCATACACCGGTTCCCCCAGTGACAGCGACGGCCCATAATGGCCGGCATTATACGGGCGTTCGTCAGGCGTTGTGCCCGAGAAAAGCGCAGTTTTCGAGGAGATTTTCATGGCCGTCGCTCTAAACACCCTGGTCGAGGAAGCCGAGCGTTACCTGGGCAGCGCGAAGATCCAGGATTATTGCCCAAATGGCCTGCAGGTCGAAGGCCGGCCGCAGGTCAGCCGTATTGTCAGTGGTGTTACCGCCAGCCAGGCATTGCTGGATGCCGCCGTCGAGGCCGAGGCCGATCTGGTGCTGGTGCACCATGGTTATTTCTGGAAGGGCGAGAACCCGTGCATCACCGGCATTCGCCAGCGTCGCCTGAAGACCTTGCTGAATAACGATATAAGCCTGTTGGCGTTCCACCTGCCCTTGGACATGCACCCGGACGTGGGCAACAATGTGCAGCTGGCGCGGCAACTGGAGATCACTGTCGAAGGGCCGCTAGACCCGGAAAACCCCAAAGTGGTCGGGCTGATTGGTTCGCTCGCCGAACCCATGACCGCGCGCGATTTTGCCCGGCGGGTGCAAGAGGTGCTGGGGCGTGAGCCGTTGCTGGTTGAAGGCAATGAAATGATCCGCCGGGTGGGCTGGTGCACCGGCGGCGGGCAGGGCTATATCGACACGGCGATTGCTGCGGGGGTCGACCTGTATCTGACCGGCGAGGCGTCCGAGCAGACTTACCACAGTGCGCGCGAGAATGGCGTCAGCTTCATTGCGGCCGGGCACCATGCCACTGAACGCTACGGGGTGCAGGCGCTGGGCGATTACCTGGCACGACGGTTTGCCGTGGAGCACCTGTTCATCGATTGCCCGAATCCTATCTGATGGCAGGGCCGGCCTCTTCGCGGGTGAACCCGCTCCTACGCGCGGGCCTCGTAGGAGCGGGTTCACCCGCGAAGAGGCCGGCCCTGCCAGCCCAAACCCCCAGTCATATCGTTAGACTTTTTCGATCTAGCCAGCCTCCTAAATAGAAGCAGCCGCTGTGATAAAGTGGCTCGCTCGAACACGGCCCGCAGGCCGTCCATAAGATCGTTTTTCGTGAGTAGCCATGGTCGACAAACTGACGCACTTGAAACAGCTGGAGGCGGAGAGCATCCACATCATCCGCGAGGTGGCCGCCGAGTTCGACAACCCGGTGATGCTTTACTCGATCGGCAAGGACTCCGCCGTGATGCTGCACCTGGCGCGCAAGGCCTTCTTCCCGGGCAAGCTGCCGTTCCCGGTGATGCACGTCGACACCCAGTGGAAATTCCAGGAGATGTACAGCTTCCGCGACAAGATGGTCGAGGAAATGGGCCTGGAGTTGATCACCCACGTCAACCCTGAGGGTGTGGCGCAAGGCATCAACCCGTTCACCCATGGCAGTTCCAAGCACACCGACATCATGAAGACCCAGGGCCTGAAGCAGGCGCTGGACAAGCATGGTTTCGACGCTGCCTTCGGTGGTGCGCGCCGCGACGAAGAGAAGTCGCGGGCCAAGGAGCGTGTGTATTCGTTCCGTGACAGCAAGCACCGCTGGGACCCGAAGAACCAGCGCCCCGAGCTGTGGAACGTGTACAACGGCAAGGTCAACAAGGGCGAGTCGATCCGCGTCTTCCCGCTGTCGAACTGGACCGAACTGGACATCTGGCAGTACATCTACCTTGAAGGCATCCCGATCGTGCCGCTGTACTTCGCCGCCGAGCGTGAAGTCATCGAGAAGAACGGCACCCTGATCATGATCGACGACGAACGCATCCTCGAGCACCTCTCCGAGGAAGAGAAAGCCCGCATCGTCAAGAAGAAGGTGCGTTTCCGTACCCTCGGCTGCTACCCGCTGACGGGCGCTGTCGAGTCGGAAGCCGAGACGCTCACCGACATCATTCAGGAAATGCTCCTGACGCGCACTTCCGAGCGCCAGGGCCGGGTCATCGACCACGATGGCGCCGGTTCCATGGAAGACAAAAAACGTCAGGGCTACTTCTAATTTTCAGGGTTACTCCATGTCGCACCAATCCGATTTGATCAGCGAAGATATCCTCGCTTATCTGGCTCAGCACGAGCGTAAAGAACTGCTGCGTTTCCTCACCTGCGGCAACGTGGATGACGGCAAGAGCACCCTGATCGGGCGCCTGCTGCACGACTCCAAGATGATCTACGAGGACCACCTCGAGGCCATCACCCGTGATTCGAAGAAAGTCGGCACCACCGGCGAAGAAGTCGACCTGGCGCTGCTGGTAGATGGCCTGCAGGCCGAGCGCGAGCAGGGCATCACCATCGATGTCGCCTACCGCTACTTCTCCACCGCCAAGCGCAAGTTCATCATCGCCGACACCCCGGGCCATGAGCAGTACACCCGCAACATGGCCACCGGTGCGTCCACCTGCGACCTGGCGATCATCCTGGTCGATGCCCGCTACGGCGTGCAGACCCAGACCCGTCGCCACAGCTACATCGCGTCGTTGCTGGGTATCAAGCACATCGTGGTCGCGGTCAACAAGATGGACCTGAAGGGCTTCGATGAAGGCGTCTTCGAGTCGATCAAGGCCGACTACCTGAAGTTCGCCGAAGCCATCAACCTGACCCCGAGCAGCCTGCACTTCGTACCGATGTCGGCGCTCAAGGGTGACAACGTGGTCAACCACAGCGAGCAATCGCCGTGGTACGCCGGCCCGACGCTGATGGAAATCCTCGAAACCGTCGAGGTTTCGGCCGACCGCAACTTCACCGACCTGCGTTTCCCGGTGCAGTACGTCAACCGTCCCAACCTGAACTTCCGCGGCTTCGCGGGCACCATCGCCAGTGGCGTGGTGCACAAAGGTGACGAGATTGTCGTGCTGCCGTCGGGCAAGAGCAGCCGGGTCAAGTCCATCGTCACCTACGAAGGTGAACTGGAAAACGCTGGCCCAGGCCAGGCCGTGACCCTGACCATGGAAGACGAGATCGACATCTCCCGTGGCGACCTGCTGGTACATGCCGACAACGTCCCGCCGGTCACCGACCAGTTCGACGCCATGCTGGTGTGGATGGCCGAGGAGCCGATGCTCCCGGGCAAGAAATACGACATCAAGCGTGCCACCAGCTACGTGCCAGGTTCGATTGCCAGCATCACCCACAAGGTCGATGTGAACACCCTGGAGCAGGGCGCTGCCAGCGCGCTGCAGCTGAACGAGATCGGCCGCGTCAAGGTAGCCCTGGACACCTCGATCGCCCTCGACGGTTACGACAGCAACCGCACCACCGGTGCGTTCATCGTCATCGACCGCCTGACCAACGGCACCGTTGGCGCCGGCATGATCATCGCCCCGCCCGTGTTGCCACACGGCAGCACCGGCCATCATGGCAAGCAGGCCCATGTGTCCACCGAAGAGCGCGCCCTGCGCTTCGGTCAGCAGCCAGCCACTGTGCTGTTCAGCGGCCTGTCGGGTGCTGGCAAGAGCACCTTGGCCTATGCCGTGGAGCGCAAGCTGTTCGACATGGGCCGTGCGGTGTACGTGCTCGATGGCCAGAACCTGCGTCACGACCTGAACAAGGGCCTGCCACAGGACCGCGCTGGCCGTACCGAGAACTGGCGCCGCGCCGCCCATGTGGCGCGCCAGTTCAACGAGGCCGGCATGCTCACCCTGGCTGCGTTTGTGGCCCCGGATGCCGAAGGCCGCGAACAGGCCAAGGCGCTGATCGGCAAGGAGCGCCTGGTGACCGTTTACGTCCAGGCCTCGCCGCTGGTTTGCCGTGAGCGTGACCCGCAAGGCCTGTACGCTGCCGGTGGCGACAACATCCCGGGTGAGAGCTTCCCGTTCGATGTGCCATTGGATGCTGATCTTGTGATCGACACCCAGGCCACCAGCGTGGACGAGGGCGTGAAACAGGTGCTGGACGTGCTGCGTCAGCGTGGCGCGATCTAAGCGATAGCCTGCAAGGAAAACCCCGCTTCGGCGGGGTTTTTTGTCTCGCGTTCAGGATCCTTCTCAATACTCGGAAAGATCCGCCTCAGATATGTTTCTCCGACACCGGTATCACCCGTCTTTCCTTCACCGCTTTGTACGAAAAGCTCGAATAGATCTCCTTCACCCCCGGCAACCGCTGCAGCACTTCCCGGGTAAATTCGCCAAACGACTCCAGGTCCCGTGCCAGGATCTCCAGCAGAAAGTCATAGCGGCCGGAGATGTTGTGGCAGGCGACGATCTCGGGGATTTCCATCAGGCGCTGTTCGAACGCCAGCGCCATGTCCTTGGTGTGCGAGTCCATCATGATGCTGACGAACGCGGTCACGCCAAACCCCAGCGACTTGGGCGAGAGGATGGCCTGGTAGCCGGTGATGTAGCCGTTTTCCTCCAGTAACTTGACCCGTCGCCAGCAGGGCGAGGTGGTCAGTGCCACCTGGTCGGCGAGTTCGGCAACGGTGAGACGGGCATTGTCCTGCAAGGCGGCGAGCAGGGCGCGGTCGGTGCGGTCGAGGCTTGAAGGCATTTTTTGCCCTCCTGGTCCGTTGATTATTGTTTTTGTTCCAGCAAGCACGTGTATGCGTAGGCTATTTTGGAAAAAATCGGGCAGCTCGGTGGCATAAGCTTATAGCAAACCACAAGAGGCTGTTGCCATGCGCGACTCCCACCACAACACCGGTTTTTCCACGCGGGCCATTCATCATGGCTATGACCCGCTTTCCCATGGTGGCGCCCTGGTGCCACCGGTGTACCAGACGGCTACCTATGCCTTTCCCACTGTCGAGTACGGTGCTGCCTGCTTCGCCGGGGAGGAGCCTGGGCATTTCTACAGCCGCATTTCCAACCCCACGCTGGCCTTGCTGGAGCAGCGCATGGCTTCGCTGGAGGGCGGCGAAGCGGGGTTGGCGTTGGCCTCGGGGATGGGCGCGATTACCTCAACCCTCTGGACCCTGCTAAGGCCTGGGGATGAGCTGATTGTCGGGCGCACCTTGTATGGCTGTACCTTCGCTTTTCTGCACCACGGTATTGGTGAGTTCGGGGTGAAAGTTCGCCATGTCGACCTCAATGATGCCAAGGCCCTGAAAGCGGCGATCAGCAGCAAAACACGGATGATCTACTTCGAAACACCGGCCAACCCCAACATGCAGCTTGTGGATATTGCGGCGGTTGTGGAGGCAGTGCGGGGGCATGATGTGCATGTGGTGGTCGATAACACCTACTGTACGCCGTACCTGCAGCGGCCACTGGAGCTGGGGGCGGACCTGGTGGTGCACTCGGCAACCAAGTACCTCAGTGGGCATGGCGATATCACTGCCGGGTTGGTGGTGGGGTGCAAGGCGTTGGTAGACCGTATCCGCCTGGAAGGGCTGAAGGATATGACCGGCGCGGTGCTGTCACCGCATGACGCGGCGTTGCTGATGCGCGGTATCAAGACCCTGGCCCTGCGCATGGACCGGCATTGCGCCAATGCCCAGCAGGTGGCCGAGTTTCTCGCTCGGCAGCCGCAGGTGGAATTGATTCATTACCCGGGGCTACCGTCTTTTGCCCAATACGCGTTGGCCCAGCGACAGATGCGTTTGCCTGGCGGGATGATTGCGTTTGAGCTCAAGGGTGGCATTGAGGCGGGGCGGCGCTTCATGAATGCGCTGCAGCTCTTTGCCCGGGCGGTGAGCCTGGGGGATGCCGAGTCGCTGGCGCAGCATCCGGCGAGCATGACGCATTCCAGCTATACGCCGCAGGAGCGGGCGCATCACGGGATATCGGAGGGGTTGGTGCGTCTGTCGGTGGGGCTGGAGGATGTGGAGGACCTGCTGGCAGATGTCGAACAGGCATTGCAGGCCTGCTGTTAGGTTGCCTGCACTGGCCCTTTCGCGGGCCCGCCCGCTCCCACAGGTGTTTCACAGGTTTCAAATGCTGTGGTGTACCTGTGGGAGCGGGCGTGCCCGCGAAGGGGGCCAGTGAATCCAGCCCATAAAAAAGGTTCTTCACGGAATCCCGGGAAAGACAGAAACAAGAACGCCGGTTTGATGGATGATGTTCGTGCGAGCAAACACATCAACAAACCGGCGTTCTTGTGCACGATATTAATACGTTTCTGCCCTTTTGGGAGGGCTTTTCTGTCATTGCCATCAGGCCTGACGGCGACGATCTGCTGATCGACCTGATTCCGCAGCCCACTAGGTTCCCCACCTGCAGCGGCTGCCATCAGCCCAGCACCGCCATCCACGAATACTGCCAGCGCTCGATCCGTGATCTCCCCATTCTTGGCCATGCGGTACGGTTGAATGTGGAACTGCGGCGCGTTGGGTGTCGCGCATGCGGCAAGCGGATGGAGTCAGTCAGCTGGCTTGATCGCTATTCGCGTATGACCCAGCGCTTGGCCGAGGCCGTGATCCAGGCTTGCCAGCGGCTGCCTACCCTGCACGTCGCCGAGCTGTTTGACTTGCATTGGGACAGTGTGCGCTTGCTGGAACGACGAGCTCTACAAGCCGCTCTAGAGAAGCTACCAAAGGCCCAGCCCAGGCGCCTGGTGATGGACGAGTTCGCCCTGTTCAAAGGCCATCGCTACGCCAGCGTGGTGCTGGACGCCGATACCCGCCGGGTGCTGTGGATTGGTGAAGGACGTAGCAGAACGGCTATCAGGCCCTTCTTTGAAGAGCTGGGGCCAGAAGGCTGTGTGCGGATCGAAGCAGTGGCGATGGACATGAACACCGCATTTGACCTAGAGGTACGCCAACACTGCCCTCAGGCACGCGTGGTCTACGACCTGTTTCATGTAGTCGCCAAGTATGGGCGCGAGGTGATTGACCGGGTACGGGTCGACGAAGCCAACCGTCTGCGCCATGACAAACCCGCGCGCAGGGTGATCAAGCAAGCACGCTGGCTACTGCTGCGTAATCCGGAAAATCTCAAGCGAGAAGATCAACAGGTGCACCTGAGGGATCTGCTGTCGGCTAACCAATCGCTGATGACGGTTTATCTGATGAAAGCAGAGTTAAAAGCGCTGTGGTCGCCCACCACCGCCTGGGGTTGGCGATCAGCCTGGAAGCAGTGGCTGCGTCTGGCTGATGAAAGCGCGATACCGGCACTGAAGCAGTTTGCTAAACGCCTGAAGGGATACTGGCGCGGCATCTTGAGCAGGGTGCGATGGCCAATGCATACGGGCCAGCTGGAAGGCATCAACAACCGGATCAAGGTGATCAAGCGGATGGCTTACGGCTACCGGGACAGCGAATTCTTTTTCATGAAGATCAAGAATGACTTTCCCGGCAATCCGTGAAGAACCATAAAAAAGGCCTCTTGCGAGGCCTTTTGCATGTTCAGCAGATCAACGCTTGAGCCCGTAGCTCTCATCCAGCATGCCCGGCGAGTTAGGCACTTTCGGCGCATAGTCGCGCGGCACTTCGGCGGTGTCTTTAGGTGGGGTCAGGCGGTCACGCGGGCCTTGCGGTGCATCGGAGTGCAGCGCAGCCAGCAGGCGTTGGCGGGTGACGTCATCGAGGGCCAGGCTGTTGGCGCCTTCAGCCAGGTGATCCTGTACGTCCTGATAGCTCTGGGTCAGTTTCTTGACCAGCATGGCGGTGCTGTTGAAGTGGGTGACCACTTCGTTCTGGTAGCTGTCGAAGCGCTTCTGGATGTCATCCAGTTGACGCTGGGTGTTGCTCGGGGCCGCATTGGGCAGCAGGCGGGCAACAATGAAACCGACTGCCACACCGATGACCAGGGCCAGGGTTGGCAACAACCAAACAAGGAGCGAGAGTTCCACGAGTCCTTCCTCTATAAACGGCTTTGCTTTACGTTAACGGCTCAGACCTGCGCTGTATACCGCGAGCGATCGCAAATCAGAACAGAATTTCACACCTAGACGAATCGACCCTTCTCGAGGTCACGGAGTAGTGCCTTGCTTGTCCGCGAAACCCCCTTGTTCATCGATGGCCCCAGCGGCCAGCTGGAAGCGTTGTACCTGGACGTGGCGCAAGCCCGTGGCGCGGTGCTGATCTGCCACCCTAACCCGGTCCAGGGCGGCACCATGCTCAACAAGGTGGTCTCGACCCTGCAGCGCACCGCACGTGATGCCGGCTATGTGACCCTGCGTTTCAACTACCGTGGCGTCGGCCAGAGCGCCGGCAGCCACGACATGGGCGCTGGCGAAGTGGCCGATGCCGAGGCCGCAGCAGCATGGCTGCGTGCCAGGCACCCCGGGCTACCGTTGGTGCTGATGGGCTTTTCGTTCGGTGGTTTCGTTGCCACCAGCCTGGCCGGGCGCCTTGAAACGGCAGGCGTCGAGTTGCAGCACCTGTTCATGATCGCCCCGGCAGTCATGCGCCTGACCGCCGAATTCCCGCTGCCGCAGCGCTGCCCGCTCACCGTGGTGCAGCCGGACGCCGACGAAGTCGTCGCGCCGCAGCTGGTTTACGAATGGTCCGACAGCCTGCCGCGCCCCCGTGAGCTGCTGAAAGTGGCAGAATGCGGACACTTCTTCCATGGCAAGCTGACCGATCTGAAGGATCTGCTGCTGCCGCGCCTTTCGAACTGAGCCAAGCCTGAATAAGCGAACACCCATGACCACGCGCATTCTTACCGGTATCACCACCACCGGCACTCCGCACCTGGGCAACTACGCCGGCGCCATCCGCCCGGCGATCCGTGCCAGCCAGCAGCCCGGTGTCGACTCGTTCTACTTCCTGGCCGACTACCACGCCCTGATCAAGTGCGACGACCCGCTGCGCATCCAGCGCTCGCGCCTGGAAATCGCCGCCACCTGGCTGGCCGGTGGCCTGGACCCGGACAAGGTGACCTTCTATCGCCAGTCCGACATCCCGGAAATCCCCGAACTGACCTGGCTGCTGACCTGCGTTGCTGCCAAAGGCCTGCTGAACCGTGCGCATGCCTACAAGGCCTCGGTGGACAAGAACGTCGAGAACGGCGAAGACCCGGACGCCGGCGTGACTATGGGCCTGTTCAGCTACCCGGTGCTGATGGCCGCCGATATCCTGATGTTCAACGCCAACAAGGTGCCGGTCGGTCGTGACCAGATCCAGCACGTGGAAATGGCCCGCGATATCGGTCAGCGCTTCAACCATCTGTTCGGTCAAGGCAAGGACTTCTTCGCCTTGCCGGAGGCTGTGATCGAAGAAAGCGTGGCGACCCTGCCGGGCCTGGACGGGCGCAAGATGTCCAAGAGCTATGACAACACCATCCCGTTGTTCACCAGCGCCAAGGACATGAAAGACGCCATCTCGCGCATCGTCACCGATTCGCGCGCGCCCGGTGAGGCGAAAGACCCGGACAACGCGCACCTGTTCACCCTGTACCAGGCCTTCTCGACGCCTGAGCAGTGCGCCGGTTTCCGCGAAGAGCTGCTGCAGGGCCTGGGCTGGGGCGATGCCAAACAGCGCCTGTTCCAGCTGCTGGACGGCCAACTGGCCGAGAAGCGCGAGTACTATCACCAGCTGATCGCCCGGCCGGCGGACCTGGAAGACATCCTGCTGGCCGGCGCTGCCAAGGCCCGCAAGATCGCCACGCCGTTCCTTGAGCAGCTGCGCGAGGCCGTTGGCCTGCGTTCGTTCCGCAGCAGCGTGCAGGCCAGCACCGAGGTGAAGAAAAAAGCCACCAAGAGCGCGCGTTTTGTCAGCTTCCGTGATGAAGACGGCAGCTTCCGCTTCCGCCTGCTGGCCGCTGATGGCGAGCAACTGCTGTTGTCGCGCAGCTTCGCCGACGGCAAGAGTGCCGGCGCCGTGAGCAAGCAGCTGCAGCAAGGTGGCGAGGTTGATGTGCGCATCGAAGGCCTGAGCTTCGGCCTGTGGCTCAATGGCGAGCAGGTCGCCGACGGGCCGCAGTTCGACAACGCTGAAGCCCGTGATGCGGCCATTCAGAGCCTGAACGAAGCCTTGGCACCACAGCAGGACTGAGGCCGCCAAACGGTGGGAGCAACTGTCTTGCTCAATTTCTGAAAGCTGGCGCGATCCGTGTGGGAGCGGGCGTGCCCGCGAAACAGGCGCCGCGGTGCATGGCACCGGCTTTGCCGGTGTTCGCGGGCACGCCCGCTCCCACAGACTGATTGCCATTAAGCGGGCCTGTCGCTACAGTGACGGCCCGTTTTTTGTTGCCTCGCTAACGAATCATGACTCCCTTAGAACGCTATCAAGCAGATCTGAAACGTCCCGACTTCTTCCATGACGCGGCGCAGGAAACTGCGGTGCGTCACCTCCAGCGCCTGTACGACGACCTGGTGCACGCGCAGAACAACAAGCCGGGCGTGTTCGGCAAGCTGTTCGGCAAGAAGGAGCAGACCCCGGTCAAGGGCCTGTACTTCTGGGGTGGGGTGGGGCGAGGCAAGACCTACCTGGTTGATACCTTCTACGAAGCGCTGCCGTTCAAGCAGAAGATGCGTACGCACTTCCACCGCTTCATGAAGCGTGTGCACGAGGAGATGAAAACCCTCAAGGGCGAGAAGAACCCGCTGACCCTCATTGCCAAGCGCTTCAGCGAAGAAGCCAAGGTGATCTGCTTCGACGAATTCTTCGTGTCGGACATTACCGACGCCATGATCCTCGGCACCTTGATGGAAGAGCTGTTCAAGAATGGCGTGTCGCTGGTGGCCACCTCCAACATCGTGCCGGACGGCCTGTACAAGGACGGCCTGCAGCGTGCGCGCTTCCTGCCGGCCATCGCCATGATCAAGCAGTACACCGACGTGGTTAACGTCGATAGCGGGGTCGACTACCGCCTGCGTCACCTGGAGCAGGCTGAACTGTTCCACTTCCCACTCGATGACGCGGCGCACCAGAGCATGCGCGCCAGCTTCAAGGCGCTCACCCCTGAGTGCACCCAGGCGATCGAAAACGACGTGCTGATGATCGAGAACCGCCCGATCAATGCCCTGCGTACTTGCGACGACGTCGCCTGGTTTGACTTCCGCGCCCTGTGCGACGGGCCGCGTAGCCAGAACGACTACATTGAGCTGGGCAAGATCTTCCACGCCGTATTGCTGAGCAACGTGGAGCAGATGGGCGTCACCACCGACGACATCGCCCGTCGTTTCATCAACATGGTGGACGAGTTCTACGATCGCAACGTCAAGCTGATCATCTCGGCCGAGGTGGAGTTGAAGGACCTGTATACCGGTGGGCGTCTGAGCTTCGAGTTCCAGCGTACCCTGAGCCGGTTGCTGGAGATGCAATCGCACGAGTTCCTGGCGCGCGCACACAAGCCCTGACGGCAGCGGCAAGCGTCAGGCGACAAGGAAAGTTCAGGGCAATGCGCGATCCGCTCTGGTTTTTCCTTGTCGCTTCAAGCTCGAAACCTGCCGCTCTGGAAGCCTTTCAGGCTTCCTGCATGAACTGCTGCCGATACTGGTTCGGCGACAACTCGGTGTGTTGGCGGAACAGCCGCGCAAAGAAACTGGCATCGTCATACCCCACCTCGTAACTGATGGTCTTGATGCTCTTGCGCGTACTCGACAACAACCCCT
This sequence comes from Pseudomonas sp. BO3-4, assembly GCF_034044115.1. Taxonomy (NCBI): domain Bacteria; kingdom Pseudomonadati; phylum Pseudomonadota; class Gammaproteobacteria; order Pseudomonadales; family Pseudomonadaceae; genus Pseudomonas; species Pseudomonas sp. BO3-4. The sequence continues at coordinate 5,245,919 of NZ_CP139018.1, read as the reverse complement.
TGGCTGTCTCGATGCGTAACCGCTGCAGGTAATGCAGCGGCTTGTCACCCGTTGCGCCCTGGAAGCGACGCATGAAGTTGCGGATGCTCATGCCGTGGTTGCGGGCCACATCCTCGAAGCGGAACTTGTCGGCGAAGTGTTCCTCCAGCCAGTGCTGGATCTGCAGGATGATCAGGTCCTGGTGCAGTTTCTGCCCGCCAAAGCCCATGCGCCCCGGGGTGTAGTTGCGTTGCACTTCGTAGAGGATATCGCGGGACACTGCACGGGCCACGTTGGCACCGCAGAAGCGTTCGATCAGGTAGATGTACAGGTCGCAGGCCGAGGTTGCACCGCCGGCGCAATAGATATTGTCGGCATCGGTCAGGTGCTTGTCCTGGTTCAGGCGAATCTTCGGGAAGCGTTCGGCAAAGCTGTTGAAGAAGCGCCAGTAGGTGGTCGCTTCCTTGCCATCGAGCAGGCCGGATTCGGCCAGCCAGAACACACCACTGGCCTCGGCGCACAGCACCGCGCCACGCGCGTGCTGTTCACGCAGCCACGGCAGCACCTGTGGGTAACGCTGCAGCAAGTTGTCGAAATCATCCCAGTAGGCCGGGAGGATGATCACATCGGCGTCGTCCAGGCCGCCGTCAACCGGTAACTGCACATTGCTGAAGCTGTCCACGGGCTGGCTGTCGGGGCTCACCAGGCGGATGTCGAACATGGGCTGCAAGCCCAGGCCCAGCTGCTTGCTATAGCGCAGGCTGGCGAGGTGGAAGAAGTCCTTGGCCTGCATCAAGGTCGAAGCGAACACCTTGTCAATGGCCAGGATGCTGACGCGCCGCAGCGACGCTGAGGGTTGGGTAAACATCATTGTCATTGTTCTTATAGGGTAGAGTGGTCAATCACCGGCTGGATCGTCTTATTTTTTGGCGATTGTGTCTACCCCATGTAACAGCGGCGCAAAGCGGGGCGCAGTGTTTGGCTCAAGGTGCCGGGTTGGGCTGCTCCTGATGAATGGCTTCGATCGCTGTCAGCAGATCGGCGCTCAGGTTCAGTTCAAGGCTGGCCAGGTTGCTGTCCAGCTGCTGCAGGCTGGTGGCACCTATGATGTTGCTGGTCACGAACGGCTGTCGGGTGACGAACGCCAGGGCCATTTGCGCCGGGTCCAGGCCGTGCTCGCGGGCCAGCTGCACGTAGCGGCTGCAGGCCGCCACGGTCTGTGGGTTGGAGTAACGGGCAAAGCGGCTGAACAGGGTCAGGCGTGCATTGTCCGGCCGTGCGCCGTTCTCGTACTTGCCCGAGAGCATGCCGAAGGCAAGCGGCGAATAGGCCAGCAGGCCACACTGCTCGCGTATGGCCACTTCTGCCAGGCCCACCTCGAAGCTGCGGTTGAGCAGGTTGTACGGGTTCTGGATCGATACCGCCCGCGGCCAGCCACGGCTCTCGGCCAGTTGCAGGAACTTCATGGTGCCCCACGGCGTTTCGTTGGACAGGCCGATGTGGCGGATCTTGCCCGCACGCACCTGCTCGTCGAGCACTTCGAGGGTTTCTTCCAGTGGGGTGAAGTGATCCTGCGGCAGGTGCTGGTAGCCCAGCTTGCCGAAGAAGTTGGTGCTGCGCTCTGGCCAGTGCAACTGGTACAGGTCGATGCGGTCGGTCTGCAGGCGCTTGAGGCTTTCGTCCAGCGCCGCGACGATGTGCTGACGGTTGTGCTTGAGCTGCCCGTCACGGATATGGCTGATGCCGTTGCCCGGGCCTGCAACCTTGCTGGCCAGGATCCACGCGTCGCGGTCGCCATGGTCACGGAACCAGTTGCCGATGATGCGCTCGGTGGCCGCGTAGGTCTCCGGGCGGGGAGGGACCGGATACATCTCGGCGGTGTCGATGAAGTTGACCCCGGCGGCCTTGGCCCGGGCAATTTGCTCGTAGGCCTCGGCCTGGATGTTCTGCTCGCCCCAGGTCATGGTGCCCAGGCACAGGGCGCTGACGTTGAGGTCGGTACGGCCGAGCTGGCGGTATTCCATCGGTTAGTCACTCCTTGGCAATAGAAGCCAATCAAAGCAGGTTGAAATTTTTCGCGCAATCTGGATAATTCAGCCCCTCTCCGCGTGGCGGAAGTGATGCACCATCACGCAGGAAGAACCCCGTCGAACATTGGCGTGCCCGACCCGAGCCCCCAAAAGCGTCTGTGTTCGGCTGCGCGCTTGCCCTTGGCAAGCTGTGCACTATCCAGTAAGATTCGCCGTCTATTTTTCGCTGGGCGGCCTCTGAGGCTTTAGAGAATGAAAACTTTTACTGCTAAACCGGAAACAGTAAAGCGCGAGTGGTTCGTAGTCGACGCCGCTGGCCAGACCCTGGGTCGTCTGGCTACCGAAATCGCTACCCGTCTGCGTGGCAAACACAAACCAGAATACACCCCTCACGTTGACACCGGCGACTACATCGTCGTTATCAACGCCGAGCAGGTTCGTGTGACTGGTGCCAAGTCTTCCGACAAAATGTACTACTCCCACTCCGGTTTCCCAGGCGGTATCAAGGAAATCAACTTCGAGAAGTTGATCGCCAAGGCCCCTGAGCGTGTTATCGAAACTGCGGTCAAAGGCATGCTGCCTAAGAACCCGCTGGGTCGCGACATGTACCGCAAGCTGAAAGTGTACGCGGGTGCTGCTCACCCACACACTGCTCAGCAGCCTCAAGAACTGAAGATCTAACGGGATAGTTCATTATGTCGGCGACTCAAAATTACGGCACTGGCCGTCGCAAGACCGCAACCGCTCGCGTATTCCTGCGTCCGGGTACTGGTAACATTTCCATCAACAACCGTTCTCTGGACGTGTTCTTCGGTCGCGAAACCGCTCGCATGGTTGTTCGCCAGCCGCTCGAGCTGACTGAATCCGTTGAGAAATTCGACATCTACGTCACCGTTTCCGGTGGTGGTGTCAGCGGTCAGGCCGGTGCGATCCGTCACGGTATCACCCGCGCTCTGATGGAATACGACGAAACCCTGCGTGGCGCTCTGCGTCGTGCTGGCTACGTCACCCGCGACGCTCGTGAAGTTGAGCGTAAGAAAGTGGGTCTGCGTAAAGCGCGTAAGCGTCCTCAGTACTCCAAGCGTTAATACCGCTTCGGCAGTCGAAAAAAGCCCGGTTCCTTGGAACCGGGCTTTTTTTTTAGCCTTGAACTAACCTGTCAGCAGTCAGTGGCCGCTTGTCGCATAGACGTAGATCAAGCAAAGCGTGGGTTGTCGCCCTTGCCGGGGTAATCACCTTGTCAGTGTGTGGATTTGTTTCTTACCATGGCGGCCAATTTTTAGTGCCATTGACACAACCTAAGTACAGGCCAGGTCCAACTGGCCAAGCAAGCTGATGGGAGAGGACTGAATGAGCAATGACGGCGTCAACGCAGGCCGGCGCCGCTTCCTCGTAGCCGCGACATCCGTGGTCGGGGCGGCGGGGGCAGTGGGGGCTGCGGTACCGTTCGTGGGGTCATGGTTTCCCAGTGCCAAGGCGAAAGCCGCGGGTGCACCGGTGAAGGTCAACATCGCCAAGGTCGAGGCGGGGCAGCAGATGGTGGCCGAGTGGCGTGGCCAGCCCGTATTCATCGTGCGGCGAACGGAGGAAATCCTTGGCAATCTGAAAAAAATCACGGGTGACCTGTCCGACCCCGAGTCCAAGGCCTCGGTACAGCCAGCGTACGTCGACCCTGAGGTTCGCTCGATCAAGCCGGAAATTCTTATTCTCGTCGGCCTGTGCACGCACCTGGGCTGCTCGCCCACCTTCCGACCAGAGGTGGCGCCCGCCGACCTTGGGCCGAAGTGGGTAGGTGGTTACTTCTGCCCATGCCACGGCTCTCACTATGACCTGGCTGGCCGTGTCTACAAGTCCCAGCCAGCGCCTCTCAACCTGCCCGTGCCACCGCACTCTTATGAGTCGGACGAGATCATCGTCATTGGCGTCGACCAGGAGAACGCATGATGAGCAAGTTCATGGACTGGATTGATGCTCGCTTCCCCGCCACCAAGATGTGGGAAGACCACCTCAGCAAGTATTACGCACCCAAGAACTTCAACTTCCTGTACTTCTTCGGCTCCCTGGCATTGCTGGTGCTGGTCAACCAGATCGTGACCGGCGTGTGGCTGACCATGAGCTTCACGCCCTCGGCGGAAGAGGCGTTCGCCTCGGTCGAGTACATCATGCGCGACGTGGAATACGGCTGGATTCTGCGCTACCTGCACTCCACGGGGGCGTCAGCGTTCTTCATCGTGGTCTACCTGCACATGTTCCGCGGCCTGCTCTATGGCTCCTATCAGAAGCCACGCGAGCTGGTCTGGCTGTTCGGCATGCTGATCTATCTGGCGCTGATGGCTGAAGCGTTCATGGGCTACCTGCTGCCATGGGGGCAGATGTCGTACTGGGGCGCCCAGGTGATCATCTCGCTGTTCGGTGCCATCCCGGTGATCGGTGATGACCTTACCCAGTGGATCCGTGGTGACTACCTGATCTCGGGCATCACCCTGAACCGCTTCTTCGCCCTGCATGTGGTTGCCCTGCCAATCGTGATTCTTGGCCTGGTGGTACTGCACATCCTCGCCTTGCACGAAGTGGGTTCGAACAACCCTGATGGCGTCGACATCAAGAAGAAAAAGGACGAAAACGGTATTCCGCTGGATGGTATTCCGTTCCACCCGTACTACACCGTCAAAGACATTGTCGGCGTGGTGGTGTTCCTGTTCGTGTTCTGCGCTGTGGTGTTCTTCTTCCCTGAAATGGGCGGTTACTTCCTCGAGAAACCTAACTTCGAGCAGGCCAACGCCTTCAAGACCCCAGAGCACATCGCGCCGGTGTGGTACTTCACACCGTTCTACGCAATCCTGCGTGCGGTGCCTGACAAGCTGATGGGCGTCATTGCCATGGGGGCGGCCATCGCCGTGCTGTTCGTACTGCCCTGGCTCGACCGCAGCCCAGTGCGTTCCATGCGTTACAAGGGCTGGATCAGCAAGGTCTTCCTGCTGGTGTTCTGCGTGGCCTTCGTCATCCTCGGCGTGCTGGGCGTACTGGCACCGACACCTGGGCGTACCTTGTTGTCGCAGGTATGCACGGTGCTGTACTTCGCCTACTTCCTGCTGATGCCGTTCTACACAAGGCTTGAGAAGACCAAACCGGTTCCGGAAAGGGTGACTGGCTGATGAAAAAGTTGATTGCAGTATTTTTGCTGGCAGTGATGCCTGCCTTTTCCTTCGCTGCCGAAACTGGCCTGGAGCTGGACAAGGTCGATATCGACCTGACTGACAAGGCCGCCATGCAGGACGGTGCGCGTACTTTCGCCAACTATTGCATGGGGTGTCACAGTGCCAAGTTCCAGCGTTACGAGCGGGTGGCTGATGACCTGGGTATCCCGCATGAATTGATGCTCGAGAAGCTGGTGTTCACGGGCGCCAAGATTGGTGACCACATGCAGATCGGCATGAAGCCCAGCGACGCCAAGACCTGGTTTGGTGCCGCGCCGCCCGACCTGACCTTGGTCGCCCGCGTGCGCGGTACCGATTGGCTTTACACCTACCTGCGCAGCTTCTATGAGGACCCATCGCGCCCTTACGGGGTGAACAACAAGGTGTTCCCGAACGTCGGCATGCCTAACGTGCTGGTGGGTCTGCAAGGTAACCAGGTGGTGGGTTGCAAGCAGGTGCAGACGGTGGTCGAGGGCAAGAAGCAATTCGACCCGTTGACCGGCAGCCCGTTGACCCATGAAGCTTGCGATCAGCTGACCATTACGCCGAATTCCGGTACCCTGACGACCGAGCAGTTCGACGAGAAGGTCAAGAACCTTGTGACCTTCCTGGCCTATTCGGCCAACCCAGTCAAACTGGAAAGCCAGCGCATCGGCACCTATGTGTTGCTGTACCTGGCTTTCTTCTTCGTATTCGCCTACTTGCTCAAGCGTGAATATTGGAAGGACGTGCACTGATCACGCAGTAGTTTCTGGTTGTTGAACGCGCCCGGGGTGGCCTAGCAGTATTGCCAGGCCACCCCGGGCGCGTTTTCATTTAAAGTTGCACAAGCATCCGTGCGAGGAGCCGCTACATGGGCGCAACCAACAGGTTAGCCTGCTATTCCGATCCCGCTGATCACTATTCTCATCGGGTGCGCCTGGTTCTGGCCGAGAAGGGCGTCAGCGTGCAGTTGATCGATGTCGATCCCGCCCGCCTGCCGCCGAAGCTGGCCGAGGTCAACCCTTATGGCAGCGTGCCGACCTTGGTCGATCGTGACCTGGCGTTGTATGAATCGACCGTGGTGATGGAATACCTCGAGGAGCGTTACCCGCACCCGCCGCTGATGCCGGTATACCCGGTTGCGCGTGGCAACAGCCGTCTGCTGATGCACCGCATCCAGCGCGACTGGTGTGCCTTGGCCGATACCGTGCTTGACCCGCGTAGCAGTGAAGCTGCCCGAACCGAAGCGCGCAAGGCCTTGCGCGAAAGCCTGACCGGGGTCTCGCCGTTGTTTGGCGAGTTCGCCTGCTTCATGAGTGATGAGCAAAGCCTGGTCGATTGCTGTCTATTGCCCATACTCTGGCGTTTGCCGGTGTTGGGTATCGAATTGCCGCGGCAAGCCAAGCCGCTGCTGGATTACATGGAGCGCCAGTTCGCCCGCGAGCCTTTTCAGGCGAGCCTGTCCTCCGTAGAACGTGAAATGCGCAAGCTTTAAGGAGCCGTTGATGAACTCCAGTCGCCCCTATCTGGTTCGAGCACTGTACGAGTGGATCGTCGACAACGATTGCACGCCCCATATGCTGGTCAATGCCGAATTCCCGAAAGTTCAGGTGCCGGATGGTTTCGCCAGTGATGGCCAGATCGTCTTGAATATCTCGCCAAGTGCCGTGCGTAGCCTGCACATGGACAATGACGCAGTCAGCTTCGAGGGCCGCTTCAGTGGTGTGGCTCACTCGCTGTTCGTGCCGGTTGGTGCAATCCTGGGTATCTACGCCCGCGAAAATGGCCAGGGTATGGTCTTCGAGCTGGAGCCGTCTTCGATGGATGGCGACGAGCTCGAAGACGATGATGTGCAGCCGGATGACGATGGCCCGCCAGACGATGGAGGGCAGCCGCCGCGTCCGACTGGCCGGCCAAGCCTGAAAGTGGTCAAGTAACAAAAAAGGCGATCCAGATGGATCGCCTTTTTTGTTTGGCCTGTCCAGGCAATCACTGAGTCAATCGATGTACTCGAACAGCTTGACGATCTTCTGCACGCCCGACACGCCCTGCACCACGGCAGTGGCCGAGTTGGCTTCTTGACGGGTGACCAGACCCAGCAGGTAGACGATGCCGTTTTCGGTAATCACCTTGATGCGCGAGCTGGGCACGGCGTTGTCGGTCAGCATCTGGGTCTTGATCTTGGTGGTCAGCCAGGCGTCGTTGTTGCGCGCCAGAATGGAGGAGGGCTGCATCACTTGCAGCTCATTGTGTACTTTCTTGACCCGTTGGACCTGGCTGGCCGTTTGCTCCGCGAGGCTCTTGAGCTCGGCGCGTGGGGTCTGCCCGGCCAGCAGGACGATACCGTTGTAGCTGCTGACAACGATGTGCGAGCCCTTGTCCAGGTCTGGGTTGGCTTTGGAAATGTTCACGGCAGCCTTGGTCTCGATCAGCGAGTCGTCGATCTTGCTGCCGATGGTGCGCGTGCCGCGATCGTCCTCGATCGGCGAATTGCGGGTAGAGGTGAGTACCGAGCTGCAACCAGTGACGCTCAGGCACAGGGTCAGGGCCATCAGGCCCAGGCGCATAGGGGTCATTCTTCACTCCCGAACAGTTGGCTGTCGATCAGATCGCACAGGCAGTGGATCGCCAGCAGGTGGACTTCCTGGATACGCGCGGTAACTGTCGAAGGCACGCGGATTTCCACGTCTTCGGGCAGCAGCAGCGAAGCCATGCCGCCGCCATCGCGACCCGTCAATGCTACGACAATCATTTCACGGTCATGTGCGGCCTGGATTGCCTGGATTACGTTGGCCGAATTGCCGCTGGTGGAGATCGCCAGCAGAACGTCACCGGGCTGGCCCAGGGCGCGGATCTGCTTGGAAAAGACTTCGTTGTAGCTGTAGTCGTTGGCGATCGAGGTCAGGGTCGAGCTGTCGGTGGTCAGCGCGATGGCTGGCAGGCTGGGACGCTCGCGCTCGAAGCGGTTGAGCAGCTCCGATGAAAAGTGCTGGGCATCGCCGGCCGAGCCGCCGTTGCCGCAGGCGAGCATCTTGCCCTCGTTGAGCAACGCATTGACCATGACCAGGCTGGCCTGCTCGATGTGCGGTGCCAGGATGTCCATTGCCTGTTGCTTGGTTTCGATGCTGGCCTCGAACAGCCGGCGAATTCGGGATTGCATGTCCATCTGGTGACCTTAAATGGGGCGGTGGCCTTTGCTACGCGCAACAACGACCAGCCCGCGATACATAGAGCAAAAAAAACGAAGTGGGTTCAGCATTCGAAGGCGTTTTTCAGCCATTGAAGCGGTCTGCCTGCATGGTGGCTACCCTGCAGGGCGACTACGTCGAAGCGGCAGGGGTAGTTGCCCCAGTGGGCCTCCTTCTGCAGGAACAGGCTGGCGGCAAGCACCAACCGTTTCTGCTTGCGCCCGTCGATACTGTCGAGGGCGCCTCCGAAGCCCGCGTGCAACCGGTAGCGGACTTCGACGAATACTACTGTATCGGCGTCGAGCATGACCAGATCAAGCTCGCCGCCTTTGCATCGCCAGTTGCGCGCCAGCAACTGCAGCCCTTGCCCCTGAAGGTACTCAAGGGCTTGGGTTTCTGCCGCTTGCCCGGCACGGGTAGGCGATGCTGCGGCCATCAGCGCGCGGTGTCAGGCAGGCGCTTGACCTGGCCGCCGGTGAACTCGGCCCATGGCAGCTGGCGCTCGACGCGCTGGTTGGCATTGATGCTCAGGCTGCCCGAAAGGCCCAGGATGCGGTTGTCTGGTAGCGCTTTCAGTTGGCCCAGGCGCGGCGCCAGGCTGTAGGCGTCGACGCCCATGGCATACAGGCGACCGAGGCTGCCAGCGGCTTGCGGCCACTGCTGTACAACCTGTTGACGCAGGCTGTTGCTGGTGTCGAGCAGCCACGGTGTTTCGCAGAAGCGGATGCCGTTCATGTCATTGTACTGGTTGATGTCACCGCTGGCGCTGTACAGGTTCGAGGTGGCATAGACCGGCACATCACCGGCGTACTGGAAGTTCAGGGTCGGCTTGATCTGCTGCGCCTGTTGTGGGGTCGAGGCGAGGAAGATGAAGTCGATGTCCTGGCGGCGCGACGGTTGTGCAGCGATGCTGCCGCCCACCGTGCTTTGCAGGCTCTTGGCGCGGCCTTCGCTCTGGCGCAGCTGGAACAGGTCGGCAATCTGCTGGGCCAGGGCGACCGGTTGGGCGATGCGCTGGGCGGCGAGCAGGGTTCCGCCATTGCCTTCCCAGTCCTGGCGGAAGGCGGCCAGGACACGGTCACCCCATTCGCCGCTCGGCACCAGGGCTACGGCGCGGACCATGCCATCGGCGCGGGCGCGGCGGGCCACTTCACGGGCTTCGTCTTCGGCCGCCAGGCCGAACTGGAACAGTTGTGGCGGCGCCTTCTGGCCAGCGTCGGCGTAGTTCAGGGCCAGCGTGGTGATCGGCAGCTGGGGTTTGGCGGCCAGTTGTTTGACCAATGGTTTTTCAAGCGGGCCGATGACCAGTTGCACGCCGGCGGCTTGCGCCTGGCGATAGAAGTCGTCCAGCGAGCCGATACGCGAGCTGTCGAACACCTGCACCGCAGGCGCTGGCTGGCCGCTTTGCTGGGCCTGGAAGTGGGCGGCCATGAAGCCATCGCGCAGGGCGCGGGCTACACCAGCCAGCGGGCCTTCCTGAGGCAGCAGCAGGGCGATCTTGGTCAGCGGCTGGCTGGCCAGTTCCTTGAGTTTGGTCAGGGCCAGCGGCAGTTGCTGGGCGGCAGGGTGGTCCGGGTGCTGTTTGACCCAGGCTTCGATGGCCGCTTGCTGCTGCTCCAGGGTGCCAGCGCTTTTCACGGCGAAGGCCAGGCTGGTCCAGCCAGCCAGGGTCTGATCGTTGGTTGGCTGCTGCAGTTGCTCTGCCGGAAGCGATGCAACCAAGGCCCAGATGGCGTCATTGTTGGTGCTGGCGGCCTGGCCGCCAAGCAGCGGGGCCAGGAGAGTGCGCTGCTGTGCGGCAGCCAGGGCCTGGCCGTCGGCTTCGAGCGCGGCGGCGTGCACGCTGTAGGTGCGCACTTGCTGTTCTGTCGGCAGCTCGGCAAGGCGCTGCAGGCTCGGGTGGGCCAGGGCGGTCAGCGCTGCTTTGGGCTGGTTGCGGCTCATGGCCAGTTCCGCCGCGAGGGTGCTGGCGAACACTTGCTGGGCCGGCTTGAGCGTGTCCAGCGGGACCTGCTCGAGAATGCGTGCGGCGCGTGGGAAGTCCTTCTGCTTGTAGGCCAGGTCGGCCGCGCTCAGGCGCAGCAGGGCGGCGTCTTCTGCAGACTTGCTGGAAGCGGCCTTTTCGAGCAGTTGCTCGATGCTGGCATCCGGGGTGCGTGGCAGTTCGCCCAGGCTGGATGAGGGCGAGCTGGCGCAGGCTGCCAGCAGGGCGGCGAGGCAGAGGGCTGTGAGCAGCCGCAGGCAAGCGATCATGTAAAGGTCCTGTTACTCGATCAAGTTGGCCGGCAATTGTACCCAAGCACTGGCCGGGGCGCGATGTTGCTGTGTCGATCCTTCACTATAGGTGGCGTGTTCCTGATCGCCGGCGAGTTTCTTTGCGCCCTGTTGCAGGCGCTCGGGCTACAATGGCGCCTTTGATCCGAATGACAGGTGTGCGCAGTGACTGATGTGGCAGGGGCTTCGAAATCCGCGGTGGGGACGCTGTATGTGGTGGCAACCCCCATCGGCAACCTCGACGACATGAGCGCCCGGGCGCTGAAGGTGCTGGCGGACGTGGCGCTGATCGCCGCCGAAGACACCCGTCATTCGATCCGTCTGCTGCAACACTTTGGCATTGATACGCCGTTGGCCGCTTGTCATGAGCACAACGAGCGTGACGAGGGCGGGCGTTTTCTCTCCAAGCTGCTGGCGGGTGAAAATGTGGCGCTCGTCTCTGATGCCGGCACGCCTCTGATTTCCGACCCGGGCTACCACTTGGTGCGTCAGGCGCGGGCCGCGGGGGTGAGCGTGGTGCCGGTGCCGGGCGCCTGTGCCTTGATCGCCGCGCTATCGGCGGCAGGCCTGCCATCGGACCGCTTCATCTTCGAAGGCTTCCTGCCGGCCAAGCAGGCAGGGCGCCGGGCGCGCCTGGAGCAGGTGAGGGAAGAGCCGCGCACGTTGATCTTCTATGAAGCCCCGCATCGCATCCTGGAGTGTCTTGAAGACATGGAGGCGGTATTTGGTGGCGATCGTCCGGCGTTGCTGGCGCGCGAACTGACCAAGACCTTCGAGACCCTAAAGGGCTTGCCGCTGGCTGAGTTGCGTGCGTTCGTAGCCGGCGACAGCAATCAGCAGCGCGGTGAGTGCGTGGTGCTGGTCGGCGGATGGAGTGCGCCGGAGGGCGAGCAGGCCATCAGTGCCGAAGCACAGCGCGTGCTCGACCTGCTATTGGCTGAGTTGCCACTGAAGCGGGCGGCGGCGCTTGCAGCGGAAATTACCGGGGTGCGCAAGAACCTGTTGTATCAACTGGCCCTTGAAAAGCAGAAAGCCGAATAGTGGCAGTTTGATATAAATGGCGTTAGCGCTTGTTCTTGCGCGCGCGTGCCGGTAACCTTGGCGGCGGAGAGTCGATCGGACAGTCGCTGCCTGTTTTTGTTCCGCAACTTTTTGTTGTGTGAGCAGCAGGGGGAGGAAAGTCCGGGCTCCATAGGGCAGAGTGCCAGGTAACGCCTGGGAGGCGTGAGCCTACGGAAAGTGCCACAGAAAATAACCGCCTAAGCACTTCGGTGCCGGTAAGGGTGAAAAGGTGCGGTAAGAGCGCACCGCACGGCTGGCAACAGTTCGTGGCTAGGTAAACCCCACTCGGAGCAAGACCAAATAGGGTTCCATCAGGCGTGGCCCGCGTCGGAACCGGGTAGGTTGCTAGAGGCGTCCAGTGATGGCCGTCGTAGAGGAATGACTGTCCTCGACAAAACCCGGCTTACAGATCGACTCTCCACCTTTCTTTCCCTGCTTGAATCGATAGCAGATCCTCTCTGGTAATACCGAAAAAATCTTACTCTTAATAAATTACTTTAACTTCGAACTCCATTCGTTTGCGTGGGTTTGATTTTTCTCGTGTTTTTCTCTCTCTGGCAGTCCTTCCACATTCCGTTGTTGCGCTAAATCTCGGTCCTGTAAGGCTTTTCCTTATGAACGTGCCTTGACGGTGCTGCGGGCGGATTCCTATAGTGTGCGCAAGTGGCAGAAAGTGGGATGAAGTGGGTTTTCTGACACAAAAAAGCTAACATTGTGGGGAATCACAGCCGTGTTCCGCGGAGCCAACGCCGTCAGCCTCGATGCAAAGGGCCGTCTCGCCATGCCGAGCCGGTACCGTGACGAGCTCGACTCACGTTGCAATGGCCAACTGATCGTGACCATTGACGCCGTAGACCCCTGCTTGTGTGTTTATCCCCTCGATGAGTGGGAACAGATAGAAGCCAAGTTGCGTGCCTTGCCATCGTTGCGTGAGGAAAACCGCCGCCTGCAGCGTTTGCTGATCGGTAATGCGGTTGACCTGGAGCTCGATGGCAGCGGGCGTTTCCTGGTGCCGCCCCGCCTGCGTGAGTACGCCAAGCTCGACAAGAAGGCGATGCTGGTGGGGCAACTGAACAAATTCCAGCTGTGGGATGAAGATGCCTGGAACGCGGTTTCGGCAGCTGACCTTGCAGCTATTCAACAACCGGGCGCCATGCCCGACGAATTGCGTGACCTGATCCTGTGACCATAGATAGCGGCTTCAACCACATTACCGTCCTGCTCGACGAAGCTGTCGAGGCATTGGCCCTGCGCGCCGACGGTTGCTATCTGGACGGCACTTTCGGCCGTGGCGGACACAGCCGTCTGATTCTCAGCAAGCTTGGGCCGCAAGGGCGGCTTTTGGGCTTCGACAAAGATCCACAGGCGATTGCCACGGGGCAAGCGCTGGCGGCCGAAGACGGCCGCTTTGTCATTGTGCAGCGCAGTTTTGCCGAGCTGGGTGCGGAAGTCGCAGCGCGCGGCCTGCACGGCAAGGTCAGTGGTGTGTTGCTGGACCTGGGCGTGTCCTCGCCGCAGCTGGATGACCCAGAGCGTGGCTTCAGCTTCCTCAATGATGGCCCGCTGGACATGCGCATGAACCCGGACCAGGGCATCAGTGCCGCCGAGTTCATCGCCACTGCGCCCGTGGAAGAAATCGCCCGCGTCTTCAAGGAGTACGGCGAAGAACGCTTTGCCGGGCGCATGGCGCGTGCCGTGGTCGAGCGCCGTGAAAAACAGCCCTTCACCCGTACCGCCGACCTGGCGGAGGTGCTCAAAGTGGCCAACCCGGCATGGGAAAAGGGCAAGAACCCGGCTACCCGTGCCTTCCAGGGCCTTCGCATTCACGTCAACAACGAGCTGGGCGACCTGGAGGCTGGCCTTGAGGCTGCGCTCGATGCGCTCGAAGTCGGTGGTCGCCTGGCGGTCATCAGTTTCCACTCGCTGGAAGATCGTATCGTCAAACTGTTCATGCGCAAGCTGGTGAAGGGTGAGGCCGACAACCTGCCGCGCAACCTGCCGGTTCAGCACAAGGTCTTCGAGCCGAAAATCAAGCTCATCGGCAAGGCTCAGTTCGCCTCCGAGGCCGAGCTCAAGGCCAACCCGCGGTCGCGTAGCGCCGTGATGCGCGTGGCGGAGAAGCTGCGGTGAGCAGGCTACTTGCCAAACCCTTGCCAGGCGGAAGCTTCCTGATGCTTCTGCTGTTTGTCGGCGTGCTGGTTTCGGCCATTGCCGTGTCCTACAGTGCGCACTGGAACCGTCAACTGCTCAACACCCTGTACGGTGAATTGAACGAGCGCGACAAGGCTCAGGCCGAGTGGGGCCGGCTGATTCTTGAGCAGAGTACCTGGACTGCTGCCAGCCGCATCGAGAGCCTGGCCTCCGAGCAGTTGAAGATGCGCGTGCCATCAGCTGACGAAGTCCGGATGGTGGCGCCATGATGAAGCTCGAAGGCGCACTCTACCCGTGGCGCTTCCGCGTAGTGATCGGCTTGCTGGCGATCATGGTCGGCGCCATTTGCTGGCGCATCATCGACCTCCAGGTGGTTGACCGTGACTTCCTCAAGGGCCAGGGCGATGCACGCAGCCTGCGTCACATCCCCATCCCGGCGCACCGCGGCTTGATTACCGACCGCAACGGTGAGCCGTTGGCCGTGAGTACCCCGGTCACCACGTTGTGGGCCAACCCCAAAGAGATGCAGGCCTCTAAGGAGCGCTGGCCGCAATTGGCCGCTGCGCTGGGGCAAAACCCGCAGCAGTTGATCGAGCGCCTGACCCAGCAGGCCAACAAAGAGTTCATCTACCTGGTCCGGGGGCTGACCCCCGAGCAGGGCCAGCACGTGCTCGACCTCAAAGTGCCTGGTGTGTACGGCCTGGAAGAATTCCGCCGCTTCTATCCGGCCGGTGATGTGACTGCACACATGGTCGGCTTTACCGACCTCGACGACCACGGTCGTGAAGGGGTGGAGCTGGCCTATGACGAGTGGCTGGCCGGTGTGCCCGGCAAGCGCCAGGTGATCAAGGACCGGCGCGGCCGGCTGATCAAGGACATTCAGGTAACCAAGAACGCCAAGGCCGGGAAGACCTTGGCGTTGTCGATAGACCTGCGCCTGCAGTACCTGGCTACCCGCGAGCTGCGCAATGCCATTGCCGAACAGGACGCCAAGGCCGGCAGCCTGGTGATCATGGACGTCAAGACCGGTGAGGTCCTGGCCATGGTCAACCAGCCGACCTACAACCCCAACAACCGCCGTAGCATGTTCCCGGCGGCCATGCGTAACCGGGCGATCATCGACGTGTTCGAGCCAGGCTCCACGGTCAAGCCGATCTCCATGAGTGCGGCGTTGCAGAGCGGCCGCTGGAAGCCTACCGACAAGGTCGAGGTGTACCCTGGCAGCCTGCAGATCGGGCGCTACACCATCAAGGACGTGTCGCGCAGCGAGGGCCCGATTCTTGATTTGACCGGCATCCTGATCAACTCCAGTAACGTTGGCATGAGCAAGATCGCCTTCGACATCGGCGGCGAGGCCATCTACCGGGTCATGTCCCAGGTCGGCCTGGGCCAGTACACCGGTCTCGGCTTCCCGGGTGAGCGTGTCGGCAACCTACCCAACCACCGTGAGTGGCGCAAGGCCGAGACCGCAACCCTGTCCTATGGCTACGGCGTATCGGTGACTGCCCTGCAGCTGGTGCATGCCTACGCGGCGCTGGCCAACGACGGCAAGATGGTGCCGCTGTCGATCATCAAGGTCGACAAGGCGCCGGAAGCCGTGCAGGCCATTCCGAAGGATGTCGCCGAAACCGTTCAAGGCATGCTGCAGCAGGTGATCGAAGCGCCGCGCGGCGTCTTCCGTGCCCAGGTGCCGTTCTATCACGTGGCCGGCAAGTCCGGCACCGCGCGTAAGGCCACCGTGGGTGCCAAGGGGTACACCGAAAACGCCTACCGCTCGCTGTTCGCCGGCTTCGGGCCAATGAGCGACCCGCGCTACGCCATCGTTGTGGTCATCGACGAGCCGGGCAAGGGCGGCTACTTCGGTGGTCTGGTATCGGCGCCTGTATTCAGCAAGGTCATGTCCGGCACCCTGCGCCTGATGAACGTGCCGCCAGACAACCTGCCGCCACCTGCACCTGCACCCGCCGTGCAATCGCAAGTCAATGCAGCAGCCGCCAAGGGAGGGCGTGGATGATGACAATGCCACTAAGCAAACTTTTCGCCCACGCCAGCCGTGATCCATTGATTCGTGAGCTGACCCTGGACAGCCGTAATGTGCGCCCGGGTGACTTGTTCCTGGCGGTGCCGGGTGCCAAGGTCGATGGCCGCGAGCATATCGCCGATGCCCTGGCCCGTGGCGCTGCCGCCGTGGCCTACGAAGAGCAGGGTGCCAGCGTGCTGCCGCTGACCGATGCGCCGCTGATTCCGGTCAAAGGCCTGATCGCTCAGCTGTCAGACATCGCCGGGCGCTTCTACGGTGAACCGAGCCGCCAGTTGAATCTGGTCGGCGTGACCGGCACCAACGGCAAGACAAGCGTGACCCAACTGGTAGCCCAGGCACTCGACCTGCTTGGCCAGCGCTGCGGCCTGATTGGCACCCTGGGGACCGGTTTCTACGGCGAGTTGCAGAGCGGCCGTCTGACCACGCCCGACCCGATTGCCGTGCAATCGACCCTCAACGACCTCAAGAAAGGCGGCGCCAAGGCCGTGGCCATGGAAGTGTCTTCCCATGCCCTGGAGCAAGGCCGGGTTGCCGCACTGGAATTCGACATCGCGGTGATGACCAACCTGTCCCGCGACCACCTCGACTATCACGGCAGCATGGAAGCCTATGAGGCCGCCAAGGCCAAGCTGTTCGCCTGGCCGAGCCTGCGTTGCCAGGTGGTCAACCTGGATGACGACTTTGGTCGTCGTCTGGCGGCCGACTTTGCGCGTCGCCCGAGTGTCGACCATATCGAAACCCGGCTGCTGAGCTACAGCCTGGAAAACCCTGAAGCCTCGCTGTTCTGCCGCGAAGCCGTATTCAGTGACGATGGCGTGCGCGCCACCCTCGTCACCGCCCAAGGTGAGCGTATCTTGCGCAGCCAACTGCTGGGTCGCTTCAACCTGAGCAACATGCTGGCCGCTGTCGCGACCCTGCTGGCGCTGGACTATGCGCTGGACGAGATCCTCAAGGTCACGCCGCAACTGCAGGGGCCGGTAGGCCGCATGCAGCGCCTGGGTGGCGGCGACAAGCCGCTGGTGGTGGTCGACTATGCGCACACGCCGGATGCACTTGAAAAAGTACTCGAGGCCCTGCGCCCGCACGCTCATGGCAAACTGTTGTGCCTGTTCGGCTGCGGCGGTGACCGTGATCGCGGCAAGCGCCCGCTGATGGCCGAAGTGGCCGAGCGCCTGGCCGACCGCGTACTGGTCACCGACGACAACCCGCGCACTGAAGATCCGTCGCGCATCTTCGATGACATTCGCCCCGGTTTCACCAGGCCTGACGACGTCGAGTTCGTCGCCGGGCGTGGCGAAGCCATTGCGCACCTGATTGCCACCGCCGCTGCCAACGATGTGATCGTGCTGGCCGGCAAGGGGCACGAGGATTACCAGGAGATCAATGGCGAGCGCCATGATTTCTCCGATTTGACCGAAGCCGAAAAGGCACTTGCAGCCTGGGAGGCTCCACATGCTTAAGCCGTTGTCACTCAGCCAGCTGACCACAGCACTGAAGGGTCAACACATCGGTGGCGACGCCACGTTCACCGGCGTCAGCATCGATAGCCGCAGTGTCAGCGCCGGGCAGCTGTTCGTCGCCCTGGCCGGCCCGCGTTTCGATGGCCATGACTACCTGGCGGATGTGAAAGCCAAAGGCGCAGTGGCTGCCCTGGTCGAGCGTGAAGTGGCCGGTGTCGACCTGCCGCAGTTGCTGGTCAAGGATTGCCGGGTAGCACTGGGTCAGCTCGGCGCCCTGAACCGCGCGGCTTTCGACAAGCCTGTAGTGGCCATTACCGGTT
Source organism: Pseudomonas sp. BO3-4 (assembly GCF_034044115.1). Lineage (NCBI taxonomy): Bacteria > Pseudomonadati > Pseudomonadota > Gammaproteobacteria > Pseudomonadales > Pseudomonadaceae > Pseudomonas > Pseudomonas sp. BO3-4. The sequence continues at coordinate 5,228,235 of NZ_CP139018.1, read as the reverse complement.
CCAGCGGCAAGACCACGGTCAAGGAAATGCTCGCCAGCATCCTGCGTACCCGTGGCCTGGTGCACGCTACCCGCGGCAACTTGAACAATGACCTCGGTGCACCGCTGACACTGCTGGAGATCGCACCGGAGCACAGCGCAGCAGTGATCGAACTGGGCGCCTCGCGCATTGGCGAAATCCGCTACACCGTGGGCCTGACGCAACCGCAGGTGGTCATCATCAACAATGCCGGTACTGCCCACGTTGGCGAATTCGGCGGCCCGGACAAGATCGTCGAAGCCAAGGGCGAGATTCTCGAAGGCCTGGGCGAAGGCGGTATTGCCATTCTCAACCTGGACGACAAAGCCTTTGATATCTGGAAGGCGCGTGCCGGTGCGCACAAGGTTGTCAGTTTCGCACGCAGCAACCCGAAGGCCGATTTCCACGCGTCAGACATTGGTCGCGATGCCCGTGGCTGCCCGTCCTTCACCCTGCATGGCGCCGGTGAAACGGTAGCCGTGCAACTCAATGTGCTGGGTGAACACAACGTCAGCAATGCCTTGGCCGCCGCCGCCGCTGCACATGCCGTTGGTCTGAGCCTGAGCGGCATCGCCGCCGGCCTGGCGGCGGTGCAACCGGTCAAGGGGCGTACCGTGGCGCAGATCGCGCCGAACGGGGTACGGGTAATCGACGACAGTTACAACGCAAATCCCACCTCTATGTGCGCAGCCATTGATATACTCGCCGGCTTTTCCGGACGCACCGTTCTGGTGCTTGGGGATATCGGCGAATTGGGGCAATGGGCGGAAGAAGGCCACCGTCAGGTGGGTGACTACGCGCGTGGCAAGGTCGACGCCCTGTACGCAGTGGGTTCCAACATGACACATGCGGTCAAGGCGTTCGGCGCCAATGGCCGCCATTTCGCTACTCAAGCTGAGCTGATCGATGCGGTTAGCGCCGAGAATGCCAGTGACACCACTATCTTGATCAAGGGCTCGCGCAGCGCTGCGATGGAAAACGTCGTAGCGGCATTGTGCGGTGCCAGCGGGGAGAAACATTAATGCTGCTGCTGTTGGCCGAGTATCTGCAACAGTTCCACAAAGGCTTTGCGGTCTTTCAGTACCTGTCCCTGCGCGGGATTCTTGGCGTACTGACCGCATTGTCCCTGGCGCTGTGGCTGGGCCCCTGGATGATCCGTACCCTGCAAATTCGCCAGATCGGCCAGGCCGTGCGTAACGACGGCCCGCAATCGCACCTGTCCAAGTCCGGCACCCCGACCATGGGTGGTGCGCTGATCCTGTCGGCCATCGCCGTCAGCACCTTGCTGTGGGCCGACCTGAGCAACCGCTATGTTTGGGTTGTGCTGATCGTCACCCTGGCGTTCGGTGCCATTGGCTGGGTCGATGACTACCGCAAGGTGATCGAAAAGAACTCCCGTGGCCTTCCAAGCCGCTGGAAGTACTTCTGGCAGTCGGTGTTCGGCCTGGCTGCGGCGGTGTTCCTGTACAAGACGGCGCCAACCAGCGTCGAGACCACGCTGATCCTGCCGTTCATCAAGGATGTCACCATTCCGCTGGGCGTCGGCTTCGTCGTACTGACCTACTTCGTCATTGTCGGCTCAAGCAACGCGGTCAACCTCACCGATGGCCTTGACGGCCTGGCAATCATGCCGACGGTGATGGTCGGCGGCGCGCTGGGCATCTTCTGCTACCTGTCGGGTAACGTGAAGTTTGCCGAGTACCTGCTGATCCCCTACGTGCCGGGCTCGGGCGAGCTGATCGTGTTCTGCGGCGCGCTGATCGGTGCCGGCCTGGGCTTCCTGTGGTTCAACACATACCCGGCGCAAGTGTTCATGGGTGATGTCGGCGCGCTGGCGCTGGGCGCCGCGCTGGGCACCATCGCCGTCATCGTGCGCCAGGAAATCGTGCTGTTCATCATGGGCGGCATCTTCGTGGTGGAAACCCTGTCGGTGGTCATCCAGGTCGCTTCCTTCAAGCTGACCGGCAAGCGCGTGTTCCGCATGGCGCCGATCCACCACCACTTTGAACTCAAGGGCTGGCCAGAGCCCCGGGTGATCGTCCGATTCTGGATCATCACCGTGATCCTGGTGCTGATTGGCCTTGCAACCCTGAAACTGAGGTAGATGAGCGTGTCTTTGATCGCTTCCGACCAATTCCGCATCGTTGTCGGCCTCGGCAAGAGCGGCATGTCCCTGGTTCGCTTCCTGGCGAGCCGGGGCATTGCCTTTGCGGTCGCCGATACCCGCGAGCAACCGCCGGAACTGGAAACCCTGCGCCGTGATTACCCGCAGGTGGAAGTGCGCTGTGGTGAACTGGACGTGGACTTCCTGTGCCGCGCCAACGAGTTGTACGTGAGCCCCGGTCTGGCCTTGGCCACGCCGGCCTTGCAGCAGGCGGCCGCGCGTGGCGTGAAGCTGTCTGGCGACATAGAGCTGTTTGCTCGCCATGCCAAGGCGCCGATCATTGCCATCAGCGGTTCCAACGCCAAGAGCACCGTCACGACGCTGGTCGGTGAAATGGCCGCCAAGGCCGGCAAGCGAGTGGCCGTGGGCGGTAACCTCGGTACCCCGGCGCTCGACCTGCTGGCCGATGACATCGAGTTGTACGTGCTGGAGCTTTCCAGCTTCCAGCTGGAAACCACTGACCAGCTCAACGCCGAAGTGGCGACTGTTCTGAACATCAGCGAAGACCACATGGACCGCTATAGCGGCCTTCCGGCCTACCACCTGGCCAAGCACCGGATTTTCCGCGGTGCCCGCCAGGTGGTGGTCAACCGCCAGGACGCCCTGAGTCGGCCGCTGCCGGTGGAAGGCCGACCATGCTGGACCTTCGGCCTCAACTCGCCCGACTTCAAAGCGTTTGGCCTGCGTGAAGTGGACGGTGAAAAATACCTGGCGTTCGAGTTCCAGACGCTGATGCCGGCGCGTGAACTGAAGGTTCGCGGTGCTCACAACCAGAGCAACGCCCTGGCGGCGCTGGCCCTGGGGCATGCTGCCGGCCTGCCGTTCGAGCCCATGCTCGCGGCCCTGCGCGAGTTCGGTGGCCTGGCCCACCGGTGCCAGTGGGTACGCGAGCGTAATGGCGTGAACTGGTACGACGATTCCAAGGCCACCAACGTCGGTGCTGCCCTGGCCGCCATCGAAGGCCTGGGCGCCGATATCGAAGGCAAGTTGGTGCTGATCGCCGGTGGTGACGGCAAAGGTGCTGAATTCACTGCGCTGCGCGAGCCGGTCAAGCGTTTCTGCCGCGCCGTGGTATTGCTCGGCCGTGATGCCGAGCGCCTGGCCGAGGCCTTGGGCGATGCCGTGCCACTGGTTCGGGTCAAGACGCTTGACGATGCCGTACAGCAGTGTGCCGAACTGGCCCAGGCCGGCGATGCCGTGCTGCTGTCGCCAGCATGCGCCAGCCTCGACATGTTCAAGAACTTCGAGGAACGGGGGCGTCTGTTCGCCCAGGCAGCGGGAGGTCTTGCATGATCTTCGGCATCTTCAAACCCTACCCGTCGCCGCTGATCAGCGGCCGTGGCGTCGACCTGGACTTCCCGATGCTCGCCGGTTGCCTGGCCTTGCTGGGCCTGGGCCTGGTGATGATCACTTCGGCCTCCTCGGAAGTGGCTGCTGTACAGTCCGGCAACCCGCTGTATCACATGTTCCGCCACCTGGTGTACGTGTTCCTCGGCCTGGTGGCCTGTGGTGCAACCATGCTGGTGCCAATCGCCACCTGGCAGCGCATGGGCTTCATGATGCTGCTTGGCGCCTTCGGCCTGCTGGTCCTGGTCCTGGTGCCGGGTATCGGCCGTGAGGTTAACGGCTCCATGCGCTGGATCGGTTTCAGCTTCTTCAACGTGCAGCCTTCGGAAATCGCCAAGGTGTTCGTGGTCATCTACCTGGCCGGCTACCTGGTACGCCGACAGACCGAGGTACGCGAAACCTGGATGGGCTTCTTCAAGCCGTTCATCGTACTGCTGCCCATGGCCGCCTTGCTGCTGATGGAACCGGACTTTGGCGCCACCGTGGTGATGATGGGCGCGGCGGCGGCCATGTTGTTTCTGGGTGGGGTGGGGCTGTTCCGCTTCAGCCTGATGGTGGTGCTGGCGGTGCTGGCGGTATTTGTCCTGGTCCAGGCGCAGCCCTACCGGATGGCGCGCCTTATTACGTTCACCGACCCCTGGGCCGATCAGTTCGGCTCCGGCTACCAGCTGACCCAGGCACTGATCGCCTTCGGCCGTGGCGAGTGGCTGGGCGTTGGCCTGGGCAACAGCGTGCAGAAGCAGTTCTACCTGCCTGAAGCGCACACCGACTTCGTGTTCTCGGTCCTGGCGGAAGAACTGGGCGTGGTCGGCTCGCTGCTGACCGTCGCGCTGTTCGTGTTCGTCACCGTGCGCGCCCTGTACATCGGCCTGTGGGCCGAGAAGGCCAAACAGTTCTTTGCCGCCTACATGGCGTTCGGCCTGGCTTTCCTGTGGATTGGCCAGTTCCTGATCAACATCGGTGTGAACGTCGGCCTGCTGCCGACCAAGGGCCTGACCCTGCCGTTTCTCAGTTACGGGGGGAGCTCGCTGGTGATCTGCTGCGCCTGCGTAGGCCTGTTGCTGCGCATCGAGTGGGAGAGCCGCACGCATCTGGGCAGTGAGGAGCACGAATTCAGCGAAAGCGATTTTGCCGAGGAGACCAGTCATGGCCGCTGAAGGCAAAAATGTATTGATCATGGCCGGCGGCACCGGGGGGCACGTATTCCCGGCGCTGGCCTGCGCCCGTGAGTTCCAGACGCGCGGTTACAGCGTGCACTGGTTGGGCACCCCGCGTGGCATCGAGAACGAGTTGGTGCCACAGGCAGGCTTGCCATTGCACCTGATTCAGGTCAGCGGCTTGCGCGGCAAGGGCAAGCTGTCGTTGCTCAAGGCGCCTTTCACGTTGGTCAAGGCCGTGCTGCAGGCACGGCGCATCATTCGCCAGCTCAAGCCCGTATGTGTCTTGGGCTTTGGCGGCTATGTGACCGGCCCCGGCGGCGTGGCCGCGCGGCTGTGCGGCGTGCCACTGGTGATCCATGAGCAGAACGCCAGGGCCGGTACCGCCAATCGGTTGCTGGTGCCACTCTCGGCGCGGGTCTGCGAAGCTTTCCCGAACACCTTCGAGGCCAGCGACAAGCGTCGCACCACCGGCAACCCGGTGCGCCCGGAACTCTTCATGGACGCGCAACGCGTGCCCTTGGGCGAGCGCCGCGCACGCCTGTTGGTGCTCGGTGGCAGCCTGGGTGCGGAACCATTGAACAAATTGTTGCCTAAGGCCCTGTCTGAAGTGCCCGCGGCGCTGCGGCCAGAGGTGTTCCACCAGGCCGGCAAGCAGCACGCACCGATCACCGCCGAGCGTTATCACGAGGTGGGCGTCGAGGCTCAGGTAGAGCCCTTCATCAACGACATGGCTCAAGCCTATGGCTGGGCCGACCTGGTGGTGTGCCGAGCCGGTGCTCTGACTGTCAGCGAGCTGGCGGCAGCAGGCCTGCCTTCGATGCTGGTGCCTTTGCCCCACGCGATCGACGATCACCAGACCCACAACGCCCAATATCTGGCCCGCGAAGGCGCTGCCTTCCTGATGCCACAAGCGACAACTGGCGCAGCGCAACTCGCTGAACGCCTGAACGAGGTGCTGATGCAACCCGAGAAACTCAACGTCATGGCTGGCACCGCACGGCGCCTGGCCAAACCTGCTGCAACCAGCACCGTGGTCGATATCTGCCTGGAGGTGGCCCATGGTTGAGAGCCAGAAAGCCATGCCCCAGCCGAAGATGGGCCGTATTCGCCGCATTCACTTCGTCGGCATCGGCGGCGTGGGCATGTGCGGTATTGCCGAAGTGTTGCTGAACCTGGGCTATGAAGTGTCCGGTTCGGACCTTAAAGCCTCGCCGGTGACCGAGCGCCTGGAGTCCTTTGGCGCTGAGATCTTCGTCGGCCACCGCGCCGAGAACGCTGCCACCGCCGATGTGTTGGTGGTGTCCAGCGCCATCAACCCGGCCAACCCGGAAGTTGCCACCGCACTGGAGCGGCGCATTCCGGTGGTGCCGCGTGCCGAGATGCTCGCCGAGCTGATGCGTTACCGCCATGGCGTGGCCGTTGCCGGTACTCACGGCAAGACCACCACGACCAGCCTTCTGGCTTCAGTGTTCGCCGCCGGTGGCCTGGACCCAACCTTCGTTATCGGTGGCCGTCTTACCGCTGCCGGTACCAATGCGCAGCTGGGCACCAGCCGCTACCTGATCGCTGAAGCAGACGAAAGCGATGCCAGCTTCCTGCACCTGCAGCCGATGGTCGCGGTTGTCACCAACATCGACGCCGACCACATGGCGACCTACGAAGGTGACTTCAACAAGCTGAAGAAAACCTTCGTCGAGTTCCTGCACAACCTGCCGTTCTATGGGCTGGCGGTGATGTGCCTGGACGACCCGGTGGTTCGCGAGATCCTGCCGCAGGTCAAGCGTCCTACCGTGACCTACGGCTTCAGCGAAGAGGCCGACATCCGCGCCATCAATGTGCGTCAGCAGGGCATGCAGACCCACTTCACCGTGCTGCGCCGTGATCGCGAGCCGTTGGAGGTTTCGGTGAACATGCCCGGCAACCACAACGTGCTCAACGCCCTGGCGACCATCGCCATCGCCACTGACGAAGGCATTACTGACGAGGCCATCGTCCAGGGCCTGTCCGGCTTCCAGGGTGTCGGTCGTCGCTTCCAGGTATACGGCGAGCTGCCGGTCGAAGGCGGCAGTGTGATGCTGGTCGACGACTACGGTCATCACCCCACCGAAGTGGCGGCGGTGATCAAGGCTGTGCGCGGTGGCTGGCCAAGCCGCCGCCTGGTGATCGTCTACCAGCCGCACCGCTACAGCCGCACCCGCGACCTGTACGACGATTTCGTCCAGGTGCTGGGCGATGCCAACGTGCTGCTGCTGATGGAGGTCTACCCGGCCGGCGAAGAGCCGATCCCCGGTGCCGACAGCCGTCAGCTGTGCCACAGCATCCGCCAGCGCGGCAAGCTGGACCCGATCTACATCGAGCGCGGCGTCGAGCTGGCACCGCTGGTCAAGCCACTGCTGCGCGCTGGCGACATTTTGATCTGTCAGGGTGCCGGTGATGTCGGCGGCCTGGCCCCGCAGTTGATGAAAAGCCCGCTGTTCGCAGGCGCCAAGCAGGAGAAGTCGAAATGACCAGCGCCTACGACAAGCTGCAGTCGACCCTGGACGTCAAGGCGTTCGGCCGCGTCGCCGTGCTGTACGGTGGCAAGAGCGCCGAGCGTGAGGTGTCGCTGAAATCTGGCGCCGCAGTGATCGATGCGCTGAGCACTGCCGGCGTCGACGTGGTTGGCATCGACGTCGGTGACGACCTGCTCGCACGCCTGCAGAGCGAGAAGATTGACCGCGCCTTCATCATCCTCCACGGCCGTGGCGGTGAAGACGGGAGCATGCAAGGTTTGCTGGAGTGCCTGGGCATCCCCTACACCGGCAGCGGCATCCTGGCTTCTGCGCTGGCGATGGACAAGCTGCGCACCAAGCAGGTGTGGCAGAGCCTGGGCATTCCCACGCCACGCCACGCGGTGCTGGCGAGCGAAAGCGATTGTTTGCAGGCCAGTACGGAACTGGGCTTCCCGCTTATCGTCAAACCCGCCCATGAAGGCTCTAGCATCGGCATGGCCAAGGTGAACAGCGCCCAGGAACTGGTCGCCGCCTGGCAGGACGCCGCCAAATACGATTCCCAGGTACTGGTGGAGCAGTGGATCCACGGTCCGGAGTTCACCATCGCGGTACTGCGCGGCCAGGTGCTGCCGCCGATCGCCCTGGGTACGCCGCACGTGTTCTACGACTACGACGCCAAGTACATCGCCAACGATACCCAGTACCGCATCCCGTGCGGGCTGGATAGCGTCAAGGAACAGGAACTGATCGACCTGACCGCGCGCGCCTGCGATGCCATTGGCATCGAAGGCTGGGGGCGGTTGGACGTGATGCAGGACGAGCAGGGCCAGTTCTGGCTGCTCGAAGTCAACACCGCACCAGGCATGACAGATCATAGCCTGGTGCCCATGGCGGCCCGCGCGGCTGGCCTGGACTTCCAGCAACTGGTGCTGGCAATCCTGGCCGAAAGCGTGGCGACGCGAGGTTAATAACCATGCAAGGCGCGATGATACGTCAGCAGCAACCCGTTACCGGCCGTAGCAAGCCGGTGCCGCGTGGTGCCAGCCGGCTGGTGGCCGACGAGCCCGTATCGGCGCGCCTGCCCCGGCCAAGCCTGGGCGGCCTCAAGCGCTTGCTGTGGCCGGTGTTGCTGGTGGCGGCCGGCTTTGGTGCCTACGAGGGCGCCATTCGCCTGATGCCGTACGCCGACCGCCCGATCACCAAGATCGATGTGCAGGGCGACCTCAGCTACATCAGTCAGCAGTCGGTGCAGCAGCGTATCGCGCCCTACGTGGCGGCGAGCTTCTTCAGCGTCGACCTGCCGGCGATGCGGGCCGAGCTCGAGCAGATGCCGTGGATCGCCCACGCCGAAGTGCGCCGGGTGTGGCCCGACGAGGTGGTGATCCGCCTTGAAGAGCAGCTGCCGGTGGCACGCTGGGGGGACGCAGCCCTGCTCAACAACCAGGGTCAGGCTTTCACCCCGCGCGAGCTGGCCAACTATGAGCACCTGCCGCAGCTGGCCGGGCCGCAGCGTGCTCAGCAACAAGTCATGCAGCAGTATCAGGTATTGAGCCAGATGCTGCGCCCCTTGGGCTTTTCCATCGCTCGCCTGGAGCTGCGCGAGCGAGGCAGCTGGTTCCTGACCACCGGTGCGAGCAGTGCCGGGCCAGGCATCGAGTTGCTGCTGGGGCGCGATCATCTGGTGGAGAAGATGCGCCGTTTCATTGCCATTTACGACAAGACACTCAAAGACCAGATCACCACTATCGCCCGCATTGATCTGCGTTATTCCAACGGACTTGCCGTTGGTTGGCGGGAACCGATTGCACCGACGACGGCCCAACCCGCCGTTGCGAAGAATTAGAGAGAGGCAGGACCATGGCAAACGCGCATAGCGGCAAAATGATCGTCGGGCTGGACATTGGCACCTCCAAGGTGGTGGCGCTGGTGGGCGAAGTGGGCGAAGACGGCACCCTGGAAATCGTCGGGATCGGCACCCATCCGTCCCGTGGCCTGAAAAAAGGCGTGGTGGTGAACATCGAGTCCACCGTGCAGTCGATCCAGCGCGCCGTGGAAGAGGCGCAGCTGATGGCCGGCTGCCGTATCCACTCGGCGTTCGTCGGTGTGGCCGGTAATCACATCCGCAGCCTGAACTCCCACGGCATCGTTGCCATCCGTGACCGCGAGGTCAGCCTGGCCGACCTGGAGCGCGTACTCGACGCCGCCCAGGCCGTGGCGATTCCGGCCGACCAGCGCGTGCTGCACACCTTGCCGCAGGACTATGTGATCGACAACCAGGAAGGCGTGCGCGAGCCGCTGGGCATGTCTGGCGTGCGTCTGGAAGCCAAGGTTCACGTGGTCACTTGCGCCGTCAACGCCGCCCAGAACATCGAGAAGTGTGTGCGCCGCTGCGGCCTGGAAATCGACGACATCATCCTCGAACAGCTGGCTTCGGCCTACTCGGTGCTGACCGATGATGAAAAAGAACTGGGCGTGTGCCTGGTGGACATCGGTGGCGGCACCACCGACATCGCCATCTTCACCGAGGGCGCCATCCGCCACACGGCGGTCATCCCGATTGCCGGCGACCAGGTGACCAACGACATCGCCATGGCCCTGCGGACCCCGACCCAGTACGCCGAAGAAATCAAGATCCGCTACGCCTGTGCCTTGGCCAAACTGGCTGGCGCTGGCGAGACCATCAAGGTACCAAGCGTGGGCGATCGCCCACCGCGCGAGCTGTCGCGCCAGGCCCTGGCCGAGGTGGTGGAGCCACGTTACGACGAGCTCTTTACCCTGATCCAGGCCGAACTGCGCCGCAGCGGCTACGAAGACCTGGTGCCCGCCGGCATCGTCCTCACTGGCGGCACCGCGAAGATGGAAGGCGCCGTGGAACTGGCCGAGGAAATCTTCCACATGCCGGTACGCCTGGGCGTGCCGCACAGCGTTCGGGGGCTGAGCGACGTGGTGCGCAACCCGATCTATTCCACCGGTGTGGGCTTGCTCACCTACGGCCTGCTGAAGCAGTCCGAGGATTTGGCCCTGACCGGTAACAGCAACAGCAGCAGCAACAGCTATGGCGATGAACCGAAGGCCCCAGTGCTTGAACGCTTCAAGAAGTGGGTCCAGGGCAACTTCTAAGTTTCAAAGCAGTAGTGGTAGGCGCAACAACTAGAGAACTGTAAGGAGAGGGAAAATGTTCGAGCTCGTAGACAACGTCCCGCAAAGTCCGGTCATCAAAGTGATCGGCGTTGGTGGTGGTGGCGGCAACGCCGTCAATCACATGGTCAAGAGCAGCATCGAAGGCGTGGAATTCATCTGCGCCAACACCGATGCCCAGGCGCTGAAAAACATTGGCGCGCGCACCATCCTGCAATTGGGCACGGGTGTGACCAAGGGCCTGGGTGCCGGTGCCAATCCGGAAGTCGGCCGTCAGGCCGCGCTGGAAGACCGTGAGCGCATCGCTGAAGTGCTGCAGGGCACCAACATGGTGTTCATCACTACCGGCATGGGTGGCGGTACCGGTACCGGTGCAGCGCCAATCATTGCCGAAGTGGCCAAGGAAATGGGTATCCTCACCGTTGCAGTGGTGACCCGTCCGTTCCCGTTCGAAGGCCGCAAGCGCATGCAGATCGCCGATGAAGGCATCCGCATGCTGGCTGAAAGCGTCGACTCGTTGATCACCATCCCCAACGAGAAGCTGCTGACCATCCTGGGCAAGGATGCCAGCCTGCTGTCTGCCTTCGCCAAGGCTGACGATGTACTGGCCGGTGCCGTACGCGGTATCTCCGACATCATCAAGCGCCCAGGCATGATCAACGTCGACTTCGCCGACGTGCGCACCGTGATGGGTGAAATGGGCATGGCCATGATGGGTACTGGCTGCGCCAGCGGCCCGAACCGTGCACGTGAAGCCACCGAGGCAGCTATCCGTAACCCGCTGCTGGAAGACGTCAACCTGCAGGGCGCCCGCGGTATCCTGGTGAACATCACCGCAGGCCCGGACCTGTCGCTGGGTGAGTACTCCGACGTGGGTAGCATCATCGAAGCCTTCGCCTCCGACCACGCGATGGTCAAGGTCGGCACCGTGATTGACCCGGACATGCGTGACGAACTGCACGTGACCGTGGTGGCCACTGGTCTGGGCGCACGCATCGAGAAGCCTGTGAAGGTGGTCGACAATACCCTGCAGACTGCCCAGCAGGCGTACGAAGCGTCCAATCCTGCGCCGGTGCGCCAGGAGCAGCCAGCGGTCAACTACCGTGACCTGGAGCGCCCGACCGTCATGCGCAACCAGGCGCATGCAGGTGCTGCCGCAGCCGCTAAACTGAACCCTCAGGATGACCTGGACTACCTCGATATCCCGGCATTCCTGCGTCGTCAGGCTGATTAATGGAATTTATCAGGGGTATAAAGGTGATTGGTATTCATCAAAGGTTGGGTCTGTTATCATCCCCAGCCTTTGTTGATACCTGTTCGCAATTTGCGCTGAAGCGGCCAATGCCATGATTAAACAACGCACCCTGAAGAATACCATCCGTGCCACAGGTGTCGGTCTGCACTCCGGGGAGAAGGTTTACCTGACCCTCAAGCCTGCACCTGTTGACACCGGCATCGTCTTCCGCCGCGCCGACCTCGACCCTGTGGTCGAGATCCCTGCGCGTGCGGCCAACGTCGGCGAGACAACCATGTCGACGACGTTGGTCAACGGTGACGTCAAGGTCGATACGGTCGAGCACCTGCTTTCCGCCATGGCGGGCCTGGGCATCGATAACGCCTACGTCGAGCTCTCCGCCTCGGAAGTGCCGATCATGGATGGCAGCGCCGGTCCTTTTGTATTCCTGATTCAGTCTGCCGGCCTGGAAGAACAGGACGCAGCCAAGAAGTTCATCCGCATCCTGCGTGAGGTAACCGTGGAAGAGGGCGACAAGCGCGCCACGTTCCTGCCTTTCGAAGGTTTCAAGGTGAGCTTCGAGATCGATTTCGATCACCCGGTGCTTCGCAACCGGACCCAGAGCGCCAGCGTCGACTTTTCCAGCACGTCGTTCGTGAAGGAAGTCAGCCGCGCGCGTACTTTTGGCTTCATGCGTGACATCGAGTACCTGCGCAAGCACAACCTTGCGTTGGGTGGCAGTGTCGAGAACGCCATCGTGGTCGATGAGGACGGCGTGCTCAACGAAGACGGCCTTCGTTACGAAGACGAATTCGTCAAGCACAAGATCCTCGACGCCATCGGCGATCTGTACCTGCTGGGCAACAGCCTGATCGGCGAGTTCAAGGGCTTCAAGTCCGGCCACGCGCTGAACAACCAGCTGTTGCGCAAGCTGATTGCTGAAACCGATGCCTGGGAAGTGGTCACTTTCGAAGATGCCAGCACGGCACCGATCTCGTACATGCGCCCTGTTGCGGCCGTGTAAGTTCGAACACTCTCTAGTTCATTAAGGCCACCTTCGGGTGGCCTTTTTTATGGCTTGCCCTGGGCGTGGGCGGCCAACCGTTCCAGTGCGGCACGCAGTTTGGGGTCGGTAATGCCCTCGGCGGTGTCGCGCAGGCTCTCGGCCGCGCTGTTCGAAAGCTCGGCCGCATGCCCGCCACGCTTGGCCGGTACCAGCGGCGGCTGTACCTTGTACAGGATGCGCCTGAGGTTGCCGAATGCTTCCATGGCCTGCAGGGCCGCCAACAAGCGCTTCTGCTGGTAGCGCAGGCGGGTTGCCCAATGGCCGTCGGTAACCACCAGCAACAAAGTACCATCGCGCCAGGACGCCACATGGCAGTGCTCGCGGGCAGCCGGTTGCAACTGGCTTTCCAGCAGGCGCTGCAAGTGCTCCAGGCGCTCGGCCTGGTTCAGCAGCAGGCGCAGCGGGCGCACCTGGCGCAGCAGGGCGGAAGGTGGCTGGGCGGGGGAGGGTTTGTAGGCCATGGGGGTACGCGTGAGGTGACGTGGGCACAGTCTAACATCTCCGTTGCCTGTGCCGGCCTCTTCGCGGGTGAACCCGCTCCTGCCTGGGGTATCGGTATCTTGTAGGAGCGGGTTCACCCGCGAAGAGGCCGGCACAGGCAGCCAAAGACAAGACTGGTTCTCGATAGCTTTCATGTTGCCAAGCCTTGAACTCAGTGAAAATGCCCCTATCTAAAACAGGCCCCTGCCAAAACGCTGTATCAGCATCGTGGAAATCCACCACTTTCCTCACCATCGTTTCCGGGTAGAATGCTCGTTCGCATGCGGCCTATGGGCTGCACGGGCGACTCATGGGGCCGCCCTCCATCCCTACGTGTGGAAGATCCTGCCGATATGTTTGCGCCTTTGTTAAAAAAACTTTTTGGAAGCAAGAACGAGCGTGAAGTCAAACGCATGCTCAAGACGGTGAGTATCGTCAATGCCTTCGAAGAGAAGATGGTGGCCCTCTCCGACGAGCAACTGCGGGGCAAGACTGCAGAGTTCAAGGAACGCCTGGCCAAAGGCGAGACACTGGACCAATTGCTGCCCGAAGCCTTCGCCGTGGCCCGTGAGGCCGGCAAGCGTGTAATGGGCATGCGCCATTTCGATGTGCAGTTGATCGGCGGCATGACCCTGCACGAGGGTATGATCGCAGAAATGCGCACCGGTGAAGGCAAGACCTTGGTCGGTACCCTGGCCGTCTACCTCAACGCATTGTCCGGCAAGGGCGTGCATGTGGTCACCGTCAACGACTACCTGGCGCGCCGTGACGCCAACTGGATGCGCCCGCTGTACGAGTTCCTCGGTCTGTCGGTCGGTATCGTCTCGGCCTTCCAGCCGCCGGAAGAAAAGCGCGCCGCCTATGCAGCCGACATCACCTACGGCACCAACAACGAATTCGGGTTCGACTACCTGCGCGACAACATGGCGTTCAGCCAGGACGAGAAGTTCCAGCGTGAACTGAACTTCGCCGTGATCGACGAAGTCGACTCCATCCTCATCGACGAAGCGCGTACCCCGCTGATCATTTCCGGTCAGGCCGAGGACAGCTCCAAGCTGTACATCGAGATCAACCGCCTGATCCCGCGCCTCACCCAGCACATCGAAGAGGTCGAAGGCCAGGTCACCCAGGAAGGCCACTTCACCATCGACGAGAAGAGTCGCCAGGTGGAGCTGAATGAAGCCGGTCACCAGTTCATCGAAGAGATGCTGGCCCAGGCGGGCCTGCTGGCTGAGGGCGAGAGCCTGTACTCCGCGCACAACCTGGGCTTGCTGACACACGTCTACGCCGGTCTTCGTGCACACAAGCTGTTCCACCGCAACGTCGAGTACATCGTCCAGGACGGTCAGGTTCTGCTGATCGACGAACACACCGGCCGTACCATGCCGGGCCGTCGCCTGTCCGAGGGCCTGCACCAGGCCATCGAAGCCAAAGAGAACCTGAACATCCAGGCCGAGAGCCAGACCCTGGCTTCGACCACCTTCCAGAACTACTTCCGCCTGTACACCAAGCTGTCCGGCATGACCGGTACCGCCGACACCGAAGCATTCGAGTTCCAGTCGATCTACGGCCTGAACGTGATGGTCATTCCGCCGAACAAGCCACTGGCGCGTAAGGATTACAACGACCTGGTGTACCTGACCGCTGACGAGAAATACGCCGCGATCATCGCCGACATCAAGGAAAGCATGAAGCTGGGCCGGCCGGTGCTGGTAGGTACCGCGACCATTGAAACTTCCGAGCACATGTCCAACCTCCTGAAAAAGGAAGGGATCGACCACAAGGTGCTCAACGCCAAGTATCACGAGAAGGAAGCCGAGATCATCGCGCAAGCAGGCGCGCCAGGTGCACTGACCATCGCCACCAACATGGCTGGCCGTGGTACCGACATCCTGCTGGGCGGTAACTGGGAAGCCGAAGTGGCTGCCCTGGAAAACCCGACAGCCGAGCAGATTGCCCAGATCAAGGCCGACTGGCAGAAGCGTCACCAGCAAGTGATCGAGACGGGTGGCCTGCATGTAATCGCTTCCGAGCGTCACGAATCGCGCCGTATCGACAACCAGCTGCGTGGCCGCTCCGGTCGTCAGGGCGACCCGGGTTCCAGCCGCTTCTACCTGTCGCTGGAAGACAGCCTGATGCGCATCTTCGCCTCTGACCGGGTGAAGAACTTCATGAAGGCACTGGGCATGCAGTCGGGCGAGGCCATCGAGCACCGCATGGTCACCAACGCTATCGAGAAAGCCCAGCGCAAGGTCGAAGGCCGCAACTTCGACATTCGTAAGCAATTGCTCGAATATGACGACGTCGCCAACGAGCAGCGCAAGGTGATCTACCACATGCGCAACAGCCTGCTGGCCGCCGAGAACATTGGCGACACCATCGTCGAATTCCGCAAGGAAGTACTGGACGCTACCATCAGCCAGCACATTCCGCCGCAGTCGCTGCCAGAGCAGTGGGACGTAGCCGGCCTGGAGGCTTCGCTGGCCAGCGATTTCGCCATCAAGTTGCCGATTCAGCAATGGCTCGACGAGGATGATCACCTCTACGAAGAGACCTTGCGCGAGAAGCTGCTGAACGAGATCACCACTGCCTACACCGAGAAGGAAGACCAGGCCGGTCTCGACGCCCTGCGAACCTTCGAGAAGCAGATTCTGCTGCGCGTACTGGACGACCTGTGGAAAGACCACCTGTCGACCATGGACCACCTGCGTCACGGTATTCACCTGCGTGGTTATGCGCAGAAGAACCCGAAGCAGGAGTACAAGCGCGAGTCGTTCAGCCTGTTCCAGGAGCTGTTGGAGTCGATCAAGCGCGACACCATCCGCGTGCTGTCGCACGTACAGGTTCGCCGCGAAGACCCGGCCGAAGAAGAAGCCCGCCTGCGCCGCGAAGCCGAAGAGCTGGCGAGTCGCATGCAATTCCAGCACGCCGCTGCACCGGGCCTGGAAAGTGAGCAACTGAGCGAGGAGGGTGCCGAAGTAGCGGTAGCCTCGGCGCCAGTACGCAATGACCAGAAGCTGGGCCGCAACGAGCCGTGCTGGTGTGGTTCGGGCAAGAAGTTCAAGCATTGCCATGGTCAGATCGAGTGATCTGAACCTTACGTTGTACAAGCCTGGGGCCGCTTTGCGGCCCTTTCGCGACACAAGGCCGCTCCCACAGGTACCGCGCTCGTCCATGAACGGGCGCGATCCTTGTGGGGGCGGCCTTGTGTCGCGATGGGGCGCGAAGCGGCCCCTTTTTCGACATCATCGTTTTTTCTAGGAGCGCTCTAATGGCTGTTGGTCTTGGTCCTTTGCCCACCCTGCACCCGGTTCCGGGTTTTGAACTCGGTATCGCTTCTGCCGGTATCAAGCGCCCGGGGCGCAAGGATGTGGTGGTCATGCGCTGTGCCGAAGGCTCCAGCGTGGCTGGCGTGTTCACCCTCAACGCCTTCTGCGCAGCGCCGGTGATCCTGTCCAAGCAGCGTGTACAGGGCACCGTGCGCTACCTGCTGACCAACACGGGTAACGCCAATGCTGGCACCGGCGCGCCAGGCCTGGCCGCCGCCGAGCGCACCTGCGCCAAGCTGGCCGAACTGGCTGGCGTACCGGCAGAGTCGGTACTGCCGTTCTCCACCGGCGTGATTGGCGAGCCGCTGCCGGTCGAAAAGATCGAAGGCGCGCTGCAGGCCGCCCTCGACAACCTGTCGGAGAACAACTGGGCTGAGGCCGCTACCGGCATCATGACCACCGACACCCTGCCCAAAGGGGCCAGCCGCCAGTTCCAGCACGATGGCGTGACCGTTACCGTCACCGGTATCAGCAAGGGTGCAGGCATGATCCGCCCGAACATGGCGACCATGCTGGGCTACATCGCCACCGACGCCAAGGTGGCGCCAAGCGTCCTCAAGGACCTGATGCTGGACGGCGCCAACAAGTCGTTCAACCGCATCACGATCGATGGTGATACTTCGACCAACGATTGCTGCATGTTGATCGCTACCGGCAAGGCTGACCTGCCGGAAGTGACTGAAGCCAGCGGCGCGCTCTTCGAAGCGCTGAAAAAGGCCGTGTTCGAAGTGTGCATGGAAGTGGCCCAGGCCATCGTCCGTGACGGCGAAGGCGCGACCAAGTTCGTGACCGTGCAAGTCAACGGTGGTGGTAACCACCAGGAGTGTCTGGACGTCGGCTACGCCGTGGCCCACTCGCCGCTGATCAAGACCGCGCTGTTCGCTTCCGACCCGAACTGGGGCCGTATCCTCGCTGCCGTAGGCCGTGCCGGTGTACCGGAGCTGGATGTGAGCCTGATCGATGTTTACCTGGACAGCGTTTGCATTGCGAGCAAAGGCGGCCGCAGCCCGAGCTATACCGAAGCGCAGGGTTCGGCAGTGATGGCCCAGGAAGAGATCACCATCCGAATCGAACTGGGCCGTGGCCAGTGCAGCGAAACCATCTGGACGACCGACCTGTCCCACGAGTACGTGAAGATCAACGCCGAGTACCGTACCTGATCTACTGATCCGAAGGCCTCTTCGCGGGCACGCCCGCTCCCACAGGTGTTGCAATGCCTGCAGGAGCGGTGCGGTCCCTGTGGGAGCGGGCTTGCCCGCGAAAGGCCGCGCAGCGGCCTGCGGGTTTTGCAAGACAAACCTGATGGAGCCGAACCATGAGCTATCACCTGATCATCGGCGACAAGCTGTACTCCTCCTGGTCGCTGCGTGGCGCCCTGGCCCTCGAGCTGGCTGGCGTGCCCTACGAAGAAACCCTGATCAAGCTGAACCAGCCTGATACCCGCCAGCGCATCCTCGCTTTCTCCTCCACCGGCAAGGTGCCGCTGCTCAAGAGCGAGCACGGTGTGATCGCTGACTCGCTGGCCATTGCCGAATACCTCAACGAACGCCACCCCGAAGCCCAGCTGTGGCCTGCCGATGTGGCGGCGCGTGCCCAGGCCCGTTCGGCCTGTGCGCAGATGCATAGCGGCTTCTTTGCCCTGCGCGGCGCCATGCCGTTCGACTTGTCGCGCGACCAGGCGCTGGACAGCGTGCCGCTGGACGTGCAAATCGACATCGACCGTATCGTTGCGCTGTGGTCCGAATGCCGTCTGGTGGCCAAGGACAGCGGCCCGTTCCTGTTCGGCAAGGCAAGCCTGGCCGATGCCTTCTTTGCCCCGGTGGCCGTGCGCCTGCGCACCTACCGCGTAGAAGTCCCCGCCGAGGCGGCAGCCTACATCGAGACCATTTATCAATGGCCAGCCTTCCAGGCATGGCAACAGGCAGGCCTGGAGGAGCGTGAAGCGTGAAACGGATTCATGTAGTAGCTGCCGTGATTCGCGGCGCTGATGGCCGTATTCTGATCGCACGTCGTGCCGATACCCAGCACCAGGGCGGCTTGTGGGAGTTCCCCGGTGGCAAGGTGGAAGAAGGCGAAAGCGTCGAAGCGGCGCTTGCCCGCGAGTTGCGCGAGGAGCTGGGCATCGAGGTAAGCCATTCGCGTGCGCTGATCAAGGTCAGCCATGACTACCCGGACAAGCAGGTGCTGCTGGACGTGCGCGAGGTCGAAGCGTTCACTGGCGAACCCCATGGTGCCGAAGGCCAGCCGCTGGAGTGGGTTGCCCCGCGCGATTTGCCGCAGTACGAATTCCCCGAGGCCAACAAGCCGATCGTCGCCGCTGCGCGCCTGCCGGACCAGTACCTGATCACCCCGGACGGCCTGGAAGTGCCGCAAATGCTCAAGGGCATCCAGAAGGCGGTGGCCAATGGTATTCGCCTGATCCAGTTGCGTGCCCCGGACATGTACGACCCCAAGTACCGCGACGTGGCGGTGGATGCGGTCGGGCTGTGTGCGGGCAAGGCGCAGCTGATGCTTAAAGGGCCACTGGAGTGGCTGGGTGATTTCCCGGCGGCCGGTTGGCACCTGACGGCCGCGCAGCTGCGCAAGTACGCCGCCAGGGGCCGGCCGTTCCCCAAGGAGCGCTGGTTGGCGGCATCCTGCCACAGTGCCGAAGAGCTGGCGCTGGCTGAGCAGATGGGCGTGGACTTTGTCACCCTGTCGCCAGTGCAGGCGACCCAGACTCACCCAGAGGCGGTGCCGTTGGGATGGGATGAGGCGCAGCGGTTGATTGCCGGGTTCAACAAGCCGGTTTACCTGCTGGGTGGGGTAGGGCCGGGTGAGCGCGAGCAGGCCTGGGAAGCCGGGGCACAGGGTGTAGCCGGGATCCGGGCGTTCTGGCCCGAGGTTTGAGTCCCTTGTAACAGGGGCCGCTGCGGGGCCCATTCGCGGGCTTGCCCGCTCCCACAGGAAACTCACACGCTTCAAGCCTGCTCGAAACCTGTGGGAGCGGGCAAGCCCGCGAATGGGCTGCAAAGCAGCCCCAGAAGTATCAGCCTTTGGGTTTCTCGGCGGGCTGCCACAAAACCTCAGCCACCCCCTGGCGCCGCCCGATGATCCGCGCCGCCACGAACAATAGATCGGAAAGCCGGTTGATATACGCCAAACCAACGCCTTCCAGCGGCTCCATGGCATTCAACTGCTGGCACCGGCGCTCTGCACTGCGCGCGAGGCTGCGGCACACATGCGCCTGCGCCACCAGCGCCGAACCACTGGGCAGAATGAAGTTTTTCAGCGGCCCCAGCTCTTCGTTCCACACATCGATGGCCGCCTCCAGGCGTTCCACTTCCGCCAGGGTCAATGCCTGGTAACTGGGCATCGCCAGCTCGCCACCCAGGTCGAACAAGCGGTGCTGACACGGCGCCAGCACTGTGGTCACTTCATTCAGCCCGTGCTCGGCGAGCCCCGCCAGCAGCAACCCCAACTGGCTGTTCAGGCTGTCCACCTCGCCAATCGCTTCGATCCGCGGGTGGTCCTTGGGCACCCGACGGCCGTCGCCCAGGCCGGTTTCGCCTTTGTCGCCGGTGCGGGTATAGATCTTCGAAAGGCGGTAGCCCATGTCATTGCTCCGTTCTGGCCGGCACCGCCGCTGCCGGCTGGGTGAGGGGCAGGCGTAGGGTAAAGCAGGTGCCTTGGCCTGGCGTGGATTGCACTTCCATCTGCCCCTTGTGGTTGTTGGTGATGATGAAGTACGAGACCGACAGGCCCAGCCCGGTACCCTGGCCGATTTCCTTGGTGGTGAAAAACGGCTCGAAGGTGCGCTTGCGCACTGCCTCGGGCATGCCGACGCCGTTGTCCTCGACCTGGATTTCTGCCCATGGCGGGTTTAGCCGGGTGCGCAGTGTGATGCGTCCGGGCTCGCTGGGTTGCGGGCGTTGGTGGATGGCCTGGGCTGCATTCTTCAGCAAGTTGAGCAGTACTTGTTCCAGCTCGTTGGCGGTGCATGGGACCGGCCCCAGGTCGGGGTCGAACTGGCGCACGATGGCTTGCCCCTTGAAGTCGAAGCCAATGGCCAGATCGAAGTCATTGCCGGCAATTTCAAGCGCCTGATCGATCAGTGCCGGCAGCTCGCATGGCACCAGCTGGCGGTTGCTGCGGCGGCTGAAGCTGAGCATGTGGGTGACGATCTTCGCCGCCCGGGCACCGGCCTGCTGAATGCCGTCGAGCAGTTGCGGCACCTCGCGGCTGTCCAGGTAGCGGTTGATCGTGGCCAGATCGATGCCCAGCTCTTCGGCCTGTTCCTGGTTGCGCGGCAGGTCGGACGACAGGCGCCGGCGAATGTTCTGCACGTTGTGCAGGATAGCGCCCAGCGGGTTGTTGATTTCGTGCGCCATGCCGGCAGCCAGCCCCCCGACCGAGAGCATCTTTTCTGACTGCACCATCATCTCTTCCAATGACAGACGCTGGGTGATGTCGTCGATACGAATGACCACGCCGCGCCCGCCGCCGCCCGTCAGTGGGTAGAAGGTCAGGGCGTAGTGGCGCAGGTCGTCGCCCTTGGGCCAGGTTACCCGCTCGATCTTCGCCACTCGATGTTTTTCCACGGTTTCCTTCAGTTGCGGGAGGAACGGCTTCAGCGGCTCGAACGCAATGAACACCGGCTGGTTGAGCGCCTCGTCCAGTGGCGTGCCGGAAAGCACCGTGGCTTCGTGGTTCCATTGGGTCACGTAGAGCTGTTCGTCGAGGGCGATCAGTGCCGAGGGCATCGAGTCGATGATGCTGTTGAGGTAGTTCTGAAAACCGGTGAGCTTTTTCTCGATCTTGCTGCGTACCTGTACTTCCAGTTCCAGCTTGCGGTTGGTGTGGCGGGTTTCTTCGGCAAGGCCCTGAGCCTGGTCGTAGGCACTCTGGAACTCGTCGCGGGCGCTCTTGAGCTGCTGCTCGCGGGCCTCGATGCGCGACAGCATGGTGTTGAAGGCCTCGGCCAGGCTGCCGATTTCATCGTCATTGCCGCGCTGGGCACGCAAGGCGTAGCTCTCTTCGCGGGTAACCTGGCGGCTGAGCTCCTCAAGCTGGTTGATCGGCTGGGTGATCAGGCGTTTGATCTGCCGGGCGATGACGATCCATAGCAGGACACTGAACACCAGGATGCCCAGGCTGGCGCTGAGTGTGCCGGTGTAGAAGGCCGTGGGCAGTTCGCTGCTGGCTACCAGCAGCAAATGTGCCGGTGGGTTGGCATCGCGGGGGATGCGGATCAACTGAGTGCTGCGAAACTCCATCAGGCGCCAGCCGTCGATGTTGCGAAAACGCTTGGGCAGGGCCAGCGGCTCGCCATGTTGCAACTGCGCCAGCATTCGGCCATCGCCACCGTAGATGGCGGCGGCGCGAAGCGGTGTGTAACTGTCCAGTTCCTTGAGCAGGGCACGGGCCGTGTCCGGGGTGTCGCCGGCGCGGGCTGCAAGCTGTGGATTGGCCACCAGCCGGCCGATGGTGTGCATAGCCTGCGGCGCCATGCTTTCCTGGGTGATCCAGTAGGCGGCGCTGATGAAGGTGAGGTTGGCCATCAGCAAGATGGTCACCAGCAGTACCAGCAGGGCCGCCAGCAGCTTCTGCCCGACCGGGAGGTTTTCCAGGCGTTGGCGCAAGGTCATGGGCAAGGCAATGTCCGTATCCGGTGGAAGGGCCGCGTCAGTCGCAAGGCAAGCCACGCACGCGCAGGTTTTCGACCAAGCGCTGCAGCAGGTGTTCCAGCTGCGGCAGTTGCAGGCCATGACGGCCCGCAGCGCGGCAAGCATGGCCGAGCAGGTAGTGCAACTCGGTGCGCCGTCCTGCATGCACGTCCTGGTACATGGAAGAGTAGTTGGCTGCGGTGGCGAGGATTACCCGCTGAACTTCTTCGTCCAGCCCCTCGGCTGCTTGCGGCTGGCCGCAACGGCGCAGCAGTCGGGCCAGTTCGACGCACAGGGCCTGCACTTCACCCAGGTGCCCCAGCAGCCCGCCATTCTGGCAATCGTGAAGCACGGTCAGCGGGTTGATGGCGCAATTGAGCGCCAGCTTGCGCCACAGGCGGGTCAGTATGTCTACTGTCCACTCAGCGGGGATACCGGCCTCGTGCAGGTCATCGAACCAGGCGGGGAGCAGGGGGCTTCGTGGGTCGCCTAGCCAGTTGAAGCCATGGCCGGCAAAACGCACTTGCCAGTCCCCCTCGCGGAAGGCGCCTTCGGTGCTGGAGGCGAAGATGCAGCGAGCGTGCGGCACCAGGTCGGCGACTTCATCCTGGCTGCCCAGGCCATTCTGCAACAGCAGCACTTCGGCGCTCTCGGCCAGCCGAGGTGCTAGACCGGCAATCGCCGGGGCAGCGTCATAGGCCTTGCAGGCCACCAGCAGCCGGTGGATCGGGCCTTGCGCTTGCGCCGTTTCGGCCGGTATGGCGTAGCGCCGGGTTTGGTCCTGCTCGACCAGGGTCAGGCCACCGGCCTGCTGATAGGCCTGCAGCCGTTGCCCGTCACGCAGGATCAGGCGCACAGCCTTGCCGGCGCGTGCCAGCCGGCAGGCCCACAGACTGCCAAGGCTACCGGCGCCGAGAATATGCCAGGTGCTGCTCATATGCGTTTCGCAACCCGTTATAATGAGCCCGCATTTTAACCTTCAAACCCAGCGCGCTCCATCTTCAGCCTGAGCGCGCTTTTATTTTGGGAGAACAACCATGCCTTCGTTCGACGTGGTATCGGAACTGGACAAGCACGAAGTGCAGAACGCGGTCGACAACGCCATCAAGGAACTGGACCGCCGCTACGACCTCAAGGGCAAAGGCACCTTCGAGTTCAAGGACAAAGAGCAGACCGTGATGCTCACTGCTGAGGAAGAGTTCCAGCTCGAGGCGATGCTGGAGATCCTGCGCCTTGCACTGGTCAAGCGCAAGATCGACGTGAAGTGCCTGGAAACCAAGGACCCCTACGCCTCCGGCAAGGAAAAGAAACAGGAAGCCAAGTTCCGCGAAGGCATCGACAAGGACCTGGCAAAAAAGATCGTTGCCACCATCAAGGATGGCAAGCTGAAAGTACAGGCCGCCATCCAGGGTGAGCAGGTACGGGTAACCGGCAAGAAACGTGACGATCTGCAGGAAGCCATTGCCCTGCTGCGCACCAAGGAATTCGACATGCCGCTGCAGTTCAACAACTTCCGCGACTGATGTGGGGGTGGCCCGGAACCCCGATGGCCAAATGATGTCCATGGGGGCCGGGGTTGCGTAATAACACGCGCGGCCTGTTCTACCGTGTACTTGCCGCTCGGCATCAGGAGATGAATATGGATTTGAACGCTGAGGTCGACCAGCTCGTCCGCCAATCCCAGACGTGGATCCCTTTGATCATGGAATACGGCAGCCGTGTGCTGCTGGCACTGCTGACCTTGGCGGTTGGCTGGTGGATCATCAACAAGGTCAGCGCCCGCCTCGGCAAGCTGGTTGGCCTGCGCAACGCCGACCTGGCGCTGCAGGGCTTCATCAGCACCCTGGCGAACATCGTGCTGAAGGTGCTGCTGTTGGTCAGCGTAGCCTCGATGATCGGCATCGAGACCACCTCGTTCGTCGCCGCCATCGGTGCCGCAGGCCTGGCCATCGGCCTTGCCTTGCAGGGCAGCCTGGCGAACTTCGCCGGTGGTGTGCTGATTCTGATGTTCCGCCCGTTCCGTATCGGTGACTGGATCGAGGCGCAGGGCGTTGCCGGCACCGTCGACAGTATCCAGATCTTCCACACCGTGCTGCGCACCGGTGACAACAAGACGGTCATCATGCCCAATGGCAGCCTGTCCAACGGCATCATTACCAACACCAACCGCCAGCCGACGCGCAAGGTGGTGTTCGATGTGGGCGTTGACTACGAGGCCGACCTGCAGAAGGCCCGCAATGTGTTGCTGGAGCTGGCAAAGGACCCGCGTGTTCTGCAAGACCCGGCACCGCAGGCGGTCGTGTCGACGCTGGGCGACAGCTCGATCACCGTATCGCTGCGCTTGTGGACCAAGACCTCCGATTACTGGGACGTGATGTTCATGCTCAACGAGTATGCGCGTGACCGGTTGAAGGCCGAAGGGATCGATATTCCGTTTCCGCAGCGGGTTATTCGCGTGGTGCAGGAGACTGCAACGCAGTAATTCCGCGTTGAAGCCGGGGCCGCTTTGCGCCCCTTCGCGGGCAAGCCCGCTCCTACACAGGACACGCATGTCCTCGTAGGGGCGGGCTTGCCCGCGAAGGGGCGCAAAGCGGCCCCAGCTTTTTCCTACCCTGATTACACTTGCTCACAGCAATTTCCAACAATTTCTGGCATATAGCGTGATCCCGCCTGCCACACCCGATACGCCATCATGAAACCACTGCTGTATGTCACCCCTCTGCGTGCCTTGCTGTTCGGCCTGACCTTGGCCCTGTTCGAACTGCTGACCTACCTGGCCAGCGACGCGGTCATGCCGGCCATGCCGGTCGTGGTCAGTGACCTCGATGCCAGCCCCGAATACATACCCCATGCCCTCAACCTGTACCTGCTGGGCGGCGTAGTACTGCAATGGCTGATCGGCCCGTTGGCCGACCGTTATGGACGGCGCCCGCTGCTGCTGGTCGGTTGCGCATTCTTTGGCCTGGCCTGCCTGGCCACCTTCTGGGTCCAGGACATCGGCCTGTTCAACCTGTTGCGCCTGTTGCAGGGCATTGGCCTGGGCTTTGTGGTCACGGTCAGCTACCCGGCCCTGAACGAGGCTTTCTGCGAAGCTGATGCGGTACGCATGATGGCCCTGCTGGCCAACATCGCCTTGCTGTCGCCCCTGCTCGGGCCGCTGGTGGGCACCTTGCTGCTGCAATGGCTGGATTGGCGCTGGCTGTTCGTGGCGTTCGCCATCGGCGCGGTGCTGGCCTGGCTGCTGTTGTACCGGCTGATGCCGGAAACCCTGGGCGTGGAGCGCCGTGACGGCTCGCGGCTGGCGTTCACGCCGATTCACCTGCTGCCACTGTTGGCAGGTTATGGCCAACTGCTGGGCAACCGCCGCTTCGTTGCAGGCAGCGCCGCCCTTGGGTTGGTCGGATTGCCGCTGATTGGCTGGATTGGCCTGTCGCCGGTGCTGCTGATTCACGATGAGGGATTGAGTACCCTGGAGTATGCCTTGTGGCAGTTGCCGGTCTTTGGCGGGCTGATCCTCGGTAACCTGATCATCAACCGCATTGCCGATCGCTACCCGCTGCCAGCCCTGGTGCGTGGTGCGCTCTGGCCATACCTGGCGGGCCTGTGCCTGATGGTGCTGGCGACCTGGTACTGGCCGAGTGTGACCAGTGTGGTGGCTGGCATGTCGCTGTATGCGCTGGGGTTGGGCGTGGCCAATGCGGTGCTGTACCGCATGACGCTGTTCTCCAGTGAGCAGAGCAAGGGGCTGGTTTCGGCCATGCTGGGGATGATCACCATTGCCTTGCTGGGGCTTGGCGGTGCGCTGCTGGCGATGATTGGCGCCGGTGCCAGCTTGCTGCATTTTGCCCTGGCGGCGGGGGTGGCGGGGGCGTTGGCGCTGTGGCCGCTGTGGTTTGTGGTGGGGGGGCGGCCTGGGGAAGGGGCTGTTGCTTGATAAGCGGTATTGCCTGTGCCGGCCTCTTCGCGGGTAAACCCGCTCCTACAAGGCAGCGCGGCCCGGCCTCTTCGCGGGTAAACCCGCTCCTACCAGGCAACGCGGCCCGGTGTAGGAGCGGGTTTACCCGCGAAGAGGCCAGTACAGGCAATACAAAGTTTCAGGGCCGCTCAGCCACCGAGTGGTCGTCCGCCACCGGCGTTCCCCGCCCGGCTTCCTGATGCCACTGCAGGGCGATCAGGATCAGCGTAGGCACCCCCAGCAGCGCCGTGATCAGGAAGAAGTCGTGGTAGCCGAACTTCTCCACAATAACGCCCGAATACCCGCCGATCAGCCGCGGCAACAGCAACATGATCGAACTGAGCAGCGCGTACTGGGTCGCCGAGAACTTCAGGTTGGTCAGGCTGGACAGGTAGGCGACAAAGGCCGAGGTAGCCATGCCGGAGCTGAAGTTGTCCAGCGAGATGGTCACCACCAGCATTTCCAGGTTCGGCCCCATGTCAGCCAACATCAGGAACAGGATGTTGGTGCCGGCAGAGGCTACGCCGCCAATGAACAGGATGGGCATGATGCCGAAGCGTACGATCAGCAGGCCGCCAACCCCGGCGCCGACCAGGGTCATGATCAGGCCGAAGATCTTGCTGACGCTGGCAATCTGGTCCTTGGTGAAGCCCATGTCGATATAGAACACGTTGGCCATCACCCCCATCACCGTGTCCGACATGCGATAGGTGGCGATCAGGCCGAGCAGCAGCAGAGCCTGCCAGCGGTAGCGGGTGATGAAGTCGTTGATCGGGGTCAGCACGGGGGCCAGGCCGCGACGGCCGAGGCTCGACAGGCAGGCCCAGGTCAGCAGCACGTAGAGGATCAGGCGCAGGAAGGCGCGGTCTTCCAGCAGCAGGTCGAGCGGCGTGGCATCACCGGAGACCACGCTGGACCAGCCGGTATTGAACATCTGGGTGAAGCTGGCCGGTACCGAGACCAGCAGGATGATCAGCACGAACACCGAGGCCATCTGGTGCACCAGCCCGTAGCGCGCTGCCGACAGCTGGGTGCGCATGGGCACTGGTGGTTCGCGCATGACCAACGTGGTGAACAGGGCGGGCAGCATCATCACCCCGAACATCACGTACGTGCCGGCCCAGGCCTTGTGCAGGTAGCTGAAGCCGGTAGAGCCGAACCACTCGGCGAAGAACAGGGCACCGGCCGTGGCGAGCAAGGCAGCCACCCGGTAGCCGGCCATGTAACTGGCAGCGAGCGCGGCCTGGCGCTGGTCGTCAGCGATTTCCAGGCGGTAGGCGTCGACTGCAATGTCCTGGGTAGCCGAGGCGAAAGCAACCAGTACGGCCATGGCAATCAGCCAGGAGAGATGCTGTTGCGGGTCGCACAGGCTCATGCCGACCAGCCCGATCACCACCAGCGCTTGCGACAACAGCAGCCACGAGCGCCGGCGCCCGAGGCCGCCAAGCAGCGGCAAGCGCCATTGGTCGAGCAGCGGTGACCAGACCCACTTGAAGGCGTAGGCCAAGCCAATCAGGCTTGCATAACCGATGGTTTCACGGGCAACGCCGGCTTCGCGCAACCATACCGACAAGGTCGAAAACACCAGCATGTAGGGTAGGCCGGCGGCGAAACCGAGTAGCAAAAGTACCAATGTTGACGGGCTGGCATAGGCAGCAAGCGCAGCGCGCCAGGTTTTACGGGGCATGGGCCAACATCTGCCTCAAGTTTTCGAAAACAAAGCGCGCACTCTAACCGCTGTGCTCCATTGGGCGCCAGCCATGGCGCGTCATATCCACACGATTGTTGCTTACATTCACACCTTCTGCGCGTAACCGCGCCCGTTGTTCATCGCCCGACGGGGTGCCCAGCGCCAGGCTCAGCCGGCCACCCGCAGCGAGCACCCGGTGCCAAGGCAGGCGTGAGTCTGCAGGCAACTGCCCCAGGGTGCGCCCAACCCAGCGCGCCGCACGGCCAAGCCCAGCCAGTTCGGCCAGTTGGCCATAGCTCACGACCTTGCCGGGTGGCACTTGGCCCAGTACTGAATACAGCGCCGTTCGTCGGCCCTCGGCCAAATCGAGGGCGTGCTCATATCCATCAGACATCTCGCCCGCCTTGGGCTGCAGATGAAACCGGACCGGTGGTCTGGTAAATGAGAGTTGAACTCAACGGCATACTCCCGGTCTGTCCTTGCTCTGGTCTTGGGTATCTGGATAATGCCCGGCTTTTTCGTCAAATCGAACCCATAGTCCGCAAACAAAGCCCGTTTATGAATTCTAGATCCTTGTTGTGCCTTCTTGCTGTTTCCCTGTGTGCCTCTCCGGTGTTCGCCGACACTGTGTGGATGAAGAACGGTGACCGGCTAAGTGGCAAGATCAAGGTATTCGATGGCGGCAAGCTGCTGCTGGAAACCCCTTATGGTGGGTCCATCGCCCTGGACTGGAAACAGGTCCAGACGCTGGAAAGCGACCAGGAGATGCTGGTCAAGCAGGACGCCTACAGCGGAGAGAAAGCCAAGTCGCTCAAGGCGGCAGAGCCAGGCAAGGTGACCTTGGCCAATGGCGAGGCACCGAAGACGGTGGAGCTGGCCAGTATCGAGCAGATCATGAAGCCCAAGCCGCTGGTCGAGGATTTCGTGTGGAAAGGCAATGTCGACGTAGCGCTGGACTACAAGCGCGCCGAGAACGACACCGACGATTACGACGTGGGCTTCAAGACCACCGCCCGTCATGGCCGTTGGCGGCACAACGCCGAGGGTGAGTACAACCGCGAGACCAAGGACGACGTCACCACCACCGACAACTGGAGCGCCGAGTACGCGCTGGACCGCTTCATTACCGAGAAGTGGTTCTGGCAGGGGCGTGCGGAATACAAACGTGATCGCATCGAAGACCTGGCCCGCCAGCGCACCGTGGGTACCGGCCCGGGTTACCAGTTCTGGGACGATGAGCTGGGCGCGTTCTCGCTGGGCTCACTGATCAACCGTACTGACTTCGAGTATCAGGATGGTGGCAAGGATAATTTCTATTCTGCGGCCGTGAAGTGGGATTACACCCGATACCTGATCGGCAAGAACGTGCAGCTGTTCACCAACGGCGAGTTCGCCAAGCCGCTGGGTGGCGTGGCCGACTACTCGCTGGATGCCGAGGTTGGCCTGCGCTACAAGGTCACCGAGTGGGCCTCGCTGAACCTCAAGGCGGAGAAGGACATCATCACCGGCACGCGTGAAAGTGACCTGGACAAGACACGCTATACCGCGGGCTTCGGCGTTACCTGGTAAGGCGTCTGGATGCAGGTCAGTGGCACAGGCAGCTGATAATGCTTATCTTGTCCCCAACCCGTCCGCCAGGAGCCGCCCTCAAGTGAGTACCAACGCCATCCGCCCCGCCCGGGAACTGCTGCTCAAGGAATACCGCGGCGTGCTTTCGACACATTCCAGGTCGATGCCTGGCTACCCCTTCGGTTCGGTCGTGCCGTACTGCCTGGACGCCCAGGGCAACCCGCTGATCCTGATCAGCCGCATTGCCCAGCACACCCATAACCTGCAGAAGGACCCCAAGTGTTCGCTGTTGGTGGGTGAGCGCGAGGCTGAGGATGTGCAGGCGGTAGGGCGCCTGACGGTGATGGCCGAAGCGCACAAGCTGGTCGACGAGGCCGTCATCGAGGCCGCCGCCGAACGCTATTACCGCTATTTCCCGGATGCGGCCAACTACCACAAGGCCCACGACTTCGATTTCTGGGTGCTGCAACCGGTGCGCCACCGCTACATCGGCGGCTTCGGTGCGATCCACTGGCTTGACCATGTGACCTTGGCCAACCCGTTCGCGGGCAAGGCCGAGGGGAGCATGATCGAACACATGAACAGCGATCACGCCAGTGCCATTGCCCACTACGTCGAATTGACCGGGTTGCCACGGCACGTACCGGCGCAGATGGTTGGGGTAGACAGTGAAGGCATGCACCTGCGCATCGGCCAGGCCGTGTACTGGTTGCCTTTCCCCACTACTTGCAACACGCCGACACAAGTCCGCGAGGCCTTGGTTTTGCTGGCTCGCGCCGACAATTGGCCGCTTGTGATGCAAGCCGAGGGTTGAAATCTGGAGCGCAGGCATCCATTTGAGGTCTTATTGGAAGGTTATCTTCCGTCGAGGAACCCTTGATGCGTGCTTTTCTACTGCTGTTTCTGATTTTTCCTGTGCTGGAGCTGTTCGTCTTCGTGAAGGTCAGCGCGGCAATCGGTTTCTTTCCGGCGTTGCTGCTGATCATCGCCGGCTCCGCCTTGGGTGTACTGGTCATGCGGGTGGCCGGCCTGGCGACTGCATTGCGCGCCCGTGAAAGCCTGCAGCGCGGTGAGTTGCCCGCCGAGGACATGTTCCAGGGCATGATGCTGGCCGTGGGTGGTGGCCTGTTGTTGCTGCCCGGCTTCATCAGCGACGTGCTGGGTGTGCTGTGCCTGCTGCCATTCACCCGCCGCCTGGCGGCGCGCAAGATGCGCGAGCGTGCCGAGGCCCAGGCCATGCGCCAGCGTGCATTCCAGGATGACCCCTTCCAGGCGCAGCCGCGTGATGGCGGCCACCGCCCGAACGTGATCGAAGGCGAGTACGAGCGCCGCGACAAGTAAAAGGACCGGGGCCGCGCAAGCGGCCCCGGTTTTTTTTGGCCTGATGAAAATTTTTCTATCTCGAGCCTTGTAATTGGATGTGGCGGCCTCATGTATGTGGTCACCGCAAGGTTTCTGGTGGCAACACCAGACATTACACAGGTGGTTCGCTCACAGCGGGCCACCCCCGGCAACGCCGGACAGCATCAAAACCGCCGGTGTCGAACCGGCCGATGAAAACCACAATTTGGGAGAGATCGACAATGAAACTTCGTCCTCTGCATGACCGCGTAGTCATCCGTCGCAGCGAAGAAGAATCGAAAACCGCTGGCGGTATCGTCCTGCCGGGTTCGGCCGCTGAAAAACCAAACCGCGGCGAAGTTGTAGCCGTCGGCACCGGTCGCGTCCTGGACAACGGCGAAGTTCGCGCGCTGGCCGTGAAAGTGGGTGACAAAGTGGTTTTCGGCCCGTACTCGGGCAGCAACACCGTGAAAGTCGATGGCGAAGACCTGCTGGTCATGGCCGAGAACGAAATCCTCGCCGTTGTTGAAGGCTGATTTCCCCCCGACTTCCCGTTACTCCAAAGTTTTTCAAGGATTAAACGATCATGGCTGCTAAAGACGTAAAATTTGGTGATTCCGCCCGTAAGAAAATGCTGGTTGGTGTCAACGTTCTGGCTGACGCGGTAAAAGCGACCCTGGGCCCGAAAGGCCGTAACGTGGTACTGGCCAAGAGCTTCGGCGCGCCGACCATCACCAAGGACGGCGTTTCCGTCGCCAAAGAAATCGAGCTGAAAGACGCTTTCGAAAACATGGGCGCCCAGCTGGTCAAGGAAGTTGCTTCCAAGGCCAACGACGCTGCCGGTGACGGTACCACCACCGCTACCGTTCTGGCTCAGGCCATCGTCAACGAAGGCCTGAAAGCCGTCGCTGCCGGCATGAACCCGATGGACCTGAAGCGCGGTATCGACAAGGCCACTGCTGCCGTTGTTGCCGAGCTGAAGAACCTGTCCAAGCCATGCGCCGACTCCAAGGCCATCGCCCAGGTAGGTACCATCTCTGCCAACTCCGACAACTCCATCGGTGAAATCATCGCCGAAGCCATGGAAAAAGTCGGTAAAGAAGGCGTGATCACCGTTGAAGAAGGCTCGGGCCTGGAAAACGAACTGTCCGTCGTAGAAGGCATGCAGTTCGACCGCGGCTACCTGTCGCCGTACTTCGTCAACAAGCCAGACACCATGGTTGCCGAGCTGGAAGGCCCGCTGCTGCTGCTGGTCGACAAGAAAATCTCCAACATCCGTGAGCTGCTGCCAGTTCTGGAAGCCGTTGCCAAGGCCGGCCGCCCACTGCTGATCGTTGCCGAAGACGTTGAAGGTGAAGCGCTGGCTACCCTGGTAGTCAACAACATGCGCGGCATCGTCAAGGTTGCTGCAGTCAAGGCTCCAGGCTTCGGCGATCGCCGCAAGGCCATGCTGCAGGACATCGCCGTCCTGACTGGCGGCCAGGTCATCTCCGAAGAAATCGGCCTGTCCCTGGAAACCGCTACCCTGGAGCACCTGGGTAACGCCAAGCGCGTCATCCTGTCCAAGGAAAACACCACCATCATCGACGGTGCTGGCGCTGACACCGAGATCGAAGCACGCGTCAAGCAGATCCGTGCCCAGATCGAAGAAACTTCCTCGGACTACGACCGTGAGAAGCTGCAAGAGCGTCTGGCCAAGCTGGCTGGCGGTGTTGCCGTGATCAAGGT
Source organism: Pseudomonas sp. BO3-4 (assembly GCF_034044115.1). NCBI lineage: Bacteria > Pseudomonadati > Pseudomonadota > Gammaproteobacteria > Pseudomonadales > Pseudomonadaceae > Pseudomonas > Pseudomonas sp. BO3-4. Next base: position 5,195,879 of record NZ_CP139018.1, on the reverse strand, counting down.
AGGTGCCGGCACTGAAGTTGAAATGAAAGAGAAGAAAGCCCGCGTTGAAGACGCCCTGCACGCTACCCGTGCAGCCGTTGAAGAAGGCGTGGTGCCTGGCGGTGGTGTTGCCCTGGTTCGCGCCCTGGCGGCCATCGTCGACCTGAAAGGCGACAACGAAGACCAGAACGTCGGTATCGCGCTGCTGCGTCGCGCTGTTGAATCCCCGCTGCGCCAGATCACTGCCAACGCCGGTGATGAGCCAAGCGTGGTTGCTGACAAGGTCAAGCAAGGTTCGGGCAACTTCGGCTACAACGCCGCTACCGGTGAATACGGCGACATGATCGAGATGGGCATCCTGGACCCAGCCAAGGTTACTCGCTCGGCGCTGCAAGCTGCTGCTTCGATCGGCGGTCTGATGATCACCACCGAAGCCATGGTTGCCGACCTGCCGGAAGACAAGCCAGCTGCTGGCATGCCTGATATGGGCGGCATGGGTGGCATGGGCGGCATGATGTAAGCCAGCCTTACCCCCTGCACCATCAAAAAGCCCCGGTTCGCGAGAACCGGGGCTTTTTGTTATTCCTGTCGGGGCCTCTTCGCAGCACAAGGCTGCGCTTGAGCCTTGTGCTGTGAAAAGCGTGGATCAACCGACCAGCGGATCCCCCACGTGCAGGATCTTCATGCCGTTGGTGCCACCGATAGTGTGGTAGCTGTCACCCTTGGTCAGGATCACCCAGTCACCTTGCTCCACCAGGCCACGTTTGAGCAGTTCGTCGACCGCTGCCTGGCTCACCTTGTCGGCCGGCAGCGCGGCCGGGTCGAAGGCAATCGGGTACACGCCACGGAACATCGAGGCGCGTGCCTGGGTGGCGCGGTGCGGCGACAGGGCGAAGATCGGTACATGCGAACGCAGGCGCGACATGATCAGCGGGGTGTAGCCGCTTTCGGTCAGGGCGATGATCGCCTTTACGCCCGGGAAGTGGTTGGCAGTGTACATGGCCGCCAAGGCGATGCTTTCGTCGCAGCGCTGGAAGGTGGTGTGCAGGCGATGGCTGGACTTCTGGCTGGTCGGGTGCTTTTCGGCACCCAGGCAGATGCGTGCCATGGCCTGGACAGCTTCGATCGGGTAGGAACCGGCGGCGCTTTCGGCCGACAGCATCACCGCATCGGTGTTGTCCAGCACGGCGTTGGCCACGTCGGACACTTCCGCGCGGGTCGGCATCGGGTTCTGGATCATCGACTCCATCATCTGAGTCGCCACGATCACGGCCTTGTTGTTGCGGCGGGCGTGCTGGATGATCTTCTTCTGGATAGCGATCAGCTCGGCGTCGCCGATTTCCACGCCCAGGTCACCACGGGCAACCATCACAGCGTCGGAGGCGGCGATCAGCTTGTCGAGGGTCTCGTCATCGGCAACTGCTTCGGCGCGTTCGATCTTGGCCACCAGCCAGGCGCTGCCGCCGGCTTCGTCACGCAGCTTGCGCGCGTATTCCATGTCGCTGGCGTCACGCGGGAAGGAAACGGCCAGGTAATCCAGGTCCATTTCCGCAGCCAGTTTGATGTCGGCCTTGTCTTTTTCGGTCAGGGCCGGTGCGGTCAGGCCACCACCTTTACGGTTGATGCCTTTGTGGTCCGACAGCGGGCCACCGATGATCACCACGCAGTGCAGGGCGTCTGCAGTGGCGGTTTCGACGCGCATGACCACACGGCCATCGTCGAGCAGCAGTTCGTCACCAACGCCGCAGTCCTTGACCAGATCGGGGTAGTCGATACCGACGATGTCCTGGTTGCCTTCGGTCAGCGGGTGGGCGGTGGAGAAGGTGAACTTGTCACCGATCTTCAGTTCGATGCGCTTGTTGGCGAACTTGGCGATGCGGATCTTCGGACCCTGCAGGTCGCCCAGCAGTGCAACATGGCGGCCGTTCTTGGCGGCGATGTCACGGATCAGGCGCGCGCGGGCCTTGTGCTCGTCCGGCGTGCCGTGGGAGAAGTTCAGACGTGCCACGTCCAGGCCGGCGAGGATCAGTTGTTCGATCACTTCCGGCGAGTTGCTGGCGGGGCCAAGGGTGGCGACGATTTTGGTGCGGCGGATGCTCATGCACAGACTCCTATAGTGAAGCGCAGCGAAAGGCTACTCCTGAATCTCGCTGTAGTCATTGTTCCGTTGCACTACCTGCGACCAAGGCAGGGTGGCATTTGAACGGGGCAGGGTATCCTTGCAAAAGGGTGTGAAGATTTGCAGGCAAACGCCGATACACTGGCATCAAAGGAGATCCCCATGCGAGCCCTGATCGTTTTAGCCTTGGCCGCCAGCGCCGTCGGCTGTACCCGCTGGTCCATGGACCACCACCTGAACAATGCCTACCGCGCCTACGACCGCGGCGATTGCGCACGGGTCATGCTCGAACTGTCGCAGGTTGATCGCACCAGCCGTGCCCGGCCGTTCATCCACCCCGAAGTATCACTGCTGCGCGGCCAGTGCCTGGAGCGCCAGGCGTTGTACGTGGACGCGGCGCAAACCTATCAGTACCTGATCCAGCAGTACCCGGGCAACGAATATGCCTATCGCGCCCGAGCGCGCCTGCAGACGCTGGAAAAACTCGGCCATTTTCGCGGCGCAGAAACGGCCGTGGCCAACCCGGTGACGACCGTACCTTGGCGCTAACACAAAGGTGTGGTTTATTTCACGGGATTTGCTGCGCGTGCTGCGCTAATCTGTAACTCAGCTGTTACAACAACCGCCAGTACCTAGTATTCCTGGCATCAGGTACGGAATACACTCGCGATCATGTTTAACAAGCGCCACATCGAACGTCATCAGCTACCTTGTGTCCTCAAGGTGTTCAACCGCTTTACCGGTCAGGAGATCGGTCAGCTAGGCAATGCCTCTGAAAATGGGTTGATGGTCATCAGCCAGCTGCCCGTGTTGGTCGGGCCTGATTACGAGCTGCAGCTGCGTATGCCCCTGCCTGGCGGCGGGCACCAGTTCGTCAACCTCACGGCCAGTTGCCTGTGGTGCCGCGAGGACGAGACGCCTGGGCACTACGATTCGGGCTTCATGCTGCTGCAGTCTCCACGCGAGTACGATGATTTCGTACGTTCGTTGCGCGACTATTTCAGTTTCCGCCCCGCGAACGCTCCCGTCTGAACGTTCATTTTTCAGAATCGCGCTAGAATCGGGTCGACCTCGATACAGGACGACCCCGTGACCTCCAGCATTTTCTGGCACGACTATGAAACCACCGGCATCAACCCGCGCTGCGATCGGCCGCTGCAGGTGGCCGGCGTGCGCACTGACTTCGACCTCAACGAAATCGACGAGCCAATCAGCCTTTATTGCCGACCGTCGGACGACATCCTGCCGCACCCGGCGGCCTGCCTGGTGACAGGCATCACGTCACAACTGTTGGCGGAGCAGGGCCTGTGCGAAGCCGAGTTCATGACTCGCGTGCACGCCCAGCTGGCGCAACCGGGTACCTGTGGTGCCGGCTACAACACCCTGCGCTTTGACGATGAAGTGACCCGCTACAGCCTTTACCGCAACTTTTTCGACCCCTATGCCCGTGAATGGCAGGGAGGCAATAGCCGCTGGGACCTGATCGACATTGTGCGCACCGCCTATGCCCTGCGCCCGGAAGGCATTGAATGGCCGCAGCAGGACGGGCGCACCAGCCTGCGTCTGGAGCTGCTGAGCAAGGCCAATGGCATTGACCACGGTCATGCCCACGAAGCGCTTTCCGACGTGCGGGCAACCATTGCCTTGGCTCGCCTGATTCGGCAGAAACAACCCAAGTTGTATGACTGGCTGTTTCAACTGCGCAGCAAGCATAAAGTGATGGAGCAGATCCGTCTGTTGCAGCCACTGGTGCATATATCCGGGCGTTTTTCGGCGGCGCGCAATTACCTGGGGGTCGTATTGCCACTGGCCTGGCACCCGCGTAATCGCAATGCACTGATTGTCTGCGACCTGCATCAGGAAACCCTACCGTTACTGCGGGAAAGTGCTGAAGTTTTGCGTCAGCGCTTGTACACCCGGCATGATGAATTGGCTGAAGGTGAATTACCGGTACCGCTCAAATTGGTGCAGATCAATCGTTGCCCGGTAGTGGCGCCGCTGTCGGTATTGCGCCCGGTCGATCAACAACGATTGGGCCTGGACTTGACGTTGTTACAATCGCGCGGCGAACAATTGGCCAATCAACAGGCGCAATGGCAAGAAAAGCTGGAGCACATCTATGGCAAGGACGAGTTCGCCCCGAGCGAGGACCCGGAACAGCAGTTGTATGAGGGTTTTATAGGTGACCGCGACCGGCGCTTATGCGAGCAAGTTCGTGCGCTGGAACCGGCGCAGTTGAGCCATGGCCACTGGATGTTCGATGATCCGCGTTTGCCGGAGCTGTTGTTCCGCTACCGGGCACGTAACTTCCCTGAAACCTTGACCCCCGAAGAGCGGCAACGTTGGTATGGCTTCTGCCAGCAACGCCTGAGCGACCCGCAGTGGGGCGCGCCGAATACCTTGGGCGACTTCGAACAGGCACGCCAGCAAGCCTGGGAGGGCGCCGACGAGGCGGGCAGGCGAGTGTTGGAGGCCTGGCAATTGCATGCTCGACAATTGCAGGAGCACTATTCAATCGGCTGATGGCCGGTAAACAAAAACGCCGGCAGTGTGCCGGCGTTTTTGTTGTGCGAAGCAAGAGGCGTATGCGGATAATCAGTCCAGCAGGGTTGCCCAGCTTTCAACCACATCGCCGCCCCAAGTGGCTTTCCACTCTTTCAGGGTCTTGTGGTTGCCGCCTTTGGTTTCGATCACTTCACCGTTGTGCGGGTTCTTGTATTGCTTGACCTTGCGTGCGCGCTTGGTGGCGGTAGTCTTGACCGAACCACGAGGTGCCTTGCTCAGTTTCGATTCTGGATCGAGCAGGGCAATCACGTCGCGCAGCGACTTGGAGTACTCGCCCATCAGTGTGCGCAGTTTGCCTTCGAACTCCAGTTCTTTCTTCAGCTTGTCATCCTGCGACAGATTGGCCAGGCGGGCCTGAAGTTCCTTGATGGCTTCTTCGGTAGCGCGGTACTCGTTGATCAGGGACATGGAGTGTTCCTTAATGCGTGTTCAGAAATGTGTGGGGCAATAATAGACAGCCCCTACTCGCAAGTAAACATAAGATTGGGCAATTAACTGTTAATTAAGCTGTGACAGCATTTCTCTACGTGAACAAATTTTTACATATGCCCCGTGCGTTTCCTCTTGTCTGTCAGGCAGCGCCCGTGTGGCGTTTTCGGGCCTGCATATGCAATCGCGGCAGCGATCAATACTGCGTTTTTTCTGGCGGGCCGCTAGAATAGGCGCCTTTGCGAAGTTCTGGAGTCTCATTCATGCGCACCTATCGTCTGGTGATCGCCTGCCCCGACCGTGTAGGCATCGTGGCGAAAGTCAGTAATTTCCTGGCCTTGTACAATGGCTGGATCAACGAAGCCAGCCACCACTCCGATGAGCAGAGCGGTTGGTTCTTCATGCGTCATGAAATCCGCGCTGAATCGCTGCCGTTCGGTATCGAAGCCTTCCGTGAGGCGTTTGCGCCGATCGCCGAAGAGTTCTCCATGACCTGGCGCATTACCGACTCGGCTCAGAAAAAACGCGTGGTATTGATGGCCAGCCGTGAGTCGCACTGCCTGGCAGACTTGCTGCACCGCTGGCACACCGATGAGCTGGACTGCGAGATCCCTTGCGTCATTTCCAACCACAACGACCTGCGCAGCATGGTCGAGTGGCACGGTATTCCGTTCTTCCATGTTCCGGTCGACCCCAAAGACAAGGCCCCGGCCTTTGCCGAAGTGTCGCGCCTGGTGCAGGAGCATGCTGCCGACGTCGTGGTGCTGGCCCGCTACATGCAAATCCTGCCACCACAACTGTGCCGGGACTATGCCGAGAAGGTGATCAACATCCATCACAGCTTCCTGCCGTCGTTCGTCGGCGCCAAGCCTTACCACCAGGCTGCCCTGCGTGGGGTGAAGCTGATTGGCGCGACGTGCCACTACGTCACTGAAGAGTTGGATGCCGGCCCGATCATCGAGCAGGATGTGGTGCGTGTCAGCCATGCCGACAGCATCGAGGACATGGTCCGCTTTGGCCGTGATGTGGAGAAGATGGTGCTGGCCCGTGGCCTGCGTTATCACCTGGAAGACCGTGTGCTGGTGCATGGTAACAAGACTGTGGTGTTCGACTGACACCGTCCGGCTTGCTGTGAGAGGCTGGGCTGCTGCGCAGCCCTGTCGCGACAGGGGCGCAGAGCGCCCCGGCAATCTTGGGTGAAACGGCAATGACCAAGCAACGCAACAACCCCGTCGCCTCACCTCCACCGATCCTTGGCGAAGGCTGCCTGGCCCGCTACGACCCTGAAGCCCTGGATGACACGGATGGCACCGACTTCCCCGGCGCCGCCGAACTCTGGCAACAGCTCAACCCGCCTGACGCCGCCAGCGCTCCAGCAACGGACGTCCCAGCAGGCACACAAACACCGGCCCCCCAGCCAGCAGATAAAAGTAGTAAGTAACCGCCCGCCATATCAGGATTGCCGCAGCTGCGGTCGAACTGCCCACCAAGGGTGTCAACAGGCTGGCCGACGTCAGCTCGGCGGCCCCGGCCCCGCCAGGCAGCAGACTGAATTGGCCGGCGCTGAGCGACAGCATCTGCACCAGGAAGCTGGGAATCCACTGCAGGTCTACCCCCAAGCCCCGCAACACCAGGTACAGCACGCTGTAGCGCAGCCCCCAGTGGATGCACGTCAGGGTGAACACCAGGCTCAGCCTGCGCTTGGGCAGGCGCCAGGTCTGCGCCAGTGCTGCAACGAAGTGCAGCAGTTTGCGCGCCCAGCGACGTTTGCGCGGCTGGCCCATCCCCATGCGCTGCAACAGCCTGCCGTTCATGCGCATTATCGGGCGCCGGTAGCGCAACAGCCCGATCACCCCGGCCAACGCTGTGCACAGCATTAACGCACTGCCAAGCAACATGCTTTCCTGGCTGCGGCCCAGGCTGTGGAACAGCGCGTAGCCGGCAATCGCCAGCATTGCGCAGAAGAAGAACACCAGGTCGTTCAGCTGGTCCATGGCAAAAACGGCGCCGCTGCGCGCCGGGCGGATGCGGTCTCGCGCCAGCAGCGCCATCAGGGTCAGCGGCCCACCACTGCCGCCAGGGGTGGTGCAGATGGCAAACTCGGTGGCCATGACCACGCCGAGGCTGCGGGCATGGCTCAACTGTTTTGCCTGCTCACCCAGCAACAGGCGCAGGCGCAGCGCATTGATGACCCAGCACAACAGAATCATGCCTAGCAGCATGAGCAGCAGGTGCGGGTCGAACCGGCTCAGCCTCGGCAGCAGCTCGCTACCACCCAGCAACGCTGGCACCAGCGCTGCCCCCAGCAGTGCCAGCGCCAGCCAGGCCCAACGCTTCATGCTGCCCCCTGGCGCTCCAGCCAGGCAGATTTGGTCAGCGGTTCGCGGCCATCCTTCACCAGTGTTTCCAGCGTTCGCAACCAATAGTCTCGGGATGAGCGATGACGCATGTCTACAGGGTGCAGCCCCAAGCGCAATGTGCTCGCGCCTCGCCAGCGCCGGCATTGCCAGTCGCACAGCGTGCGGGACAATGTGCGACGCCATGCGCTCCGTGCGCTCCAGACCAGGCCTGGCGCATCAATGGCTGTAAAGTCTGGCAGCCGGTACAGATGCTGCGGTGTACTGGTGTATTTGAGTGGCAGGCGGCACAGGGCTTGCCGCGTGCCCTGGCTCATGAGCCAGGCCGGTGCGACAAAGCCTGCCACAGGCCAACCTTGGCTCTCGAACAGCGCCAGGCCCTCCTGTAGCCGGGTAAGCGCTTCGTTCTCATCAAGGCCGTAGAACTCGCCTTCATGGGTATAAATGCGCCGCATGAAGTAGTCGATGGGGCTGCGCGGTGCGGGGCCTTCGTCAGCATGGGCATAGCCGTGAAGCGCCAGTTCGTCGCCTTTGGCAAGGCGTTCGTCCAGGAGGCGGCAGAACGAAGGTGCCTGGTGAAGCGGATTGCGTCGATGGAAGTCCGGGACCACCAGCCATGTCATTGGCACGTGGCCCAGCGCGTCCACAGCCCTTACGAACGGTTCATAGTCCGGCCAGGTTTCCGGGGCAATATCGTGCAACACCAGCATGAGGCTGCGCTGGCTGGCGGAGGGCTCAAGCATGGGCGCGCACCTGCGGCTGGTGGCCGAGCACGGCCTGGTAGTGCTGGAGCAGGCCAGCTACCACGTTATCCCATGAATAATGTTGCTCTACATGGTGGCGGGCCTGCAGGCCGAGCTCGCGGGTACCCGCCTCGAACGCCTCGCGCACGGCGCACGCCATGGCCCGACCGTCGTTGGGCGTGCACAGGCGGCCACTCTGTTCGTTGATGATTTCAGGGAACGCACCGGCGCGCACGGCTACCACGGGGGTGGCGCTGGCCATCGCTTCGAGAATGACCAGGCCAAATGTTTCCTGGTCGCCAGCATGCACCAGCAAGTCGGCGCTTGCGATCAGCCGGGCCACCTCCGCAGACGGGCAGAAGTGATCGATGACGCTGACGTTGGACGGCACGCTGGCCGGCATGTTCGAGCCTACCAGTAACAGGTGGTAGGGGGCGCCGAGTTGCTGCATGCAGTCAAGCAGCACCGGCAGGTTCTTTTCCCGCGAGCCGCGGCCGGCAAAGATCAACAGGCGGCTGGTGTCGGGAATGCCCAGTTCGGCACGCACATGTGGGTCGCGCCGGGAGGGGTGGAATGTGGCAAGGTCAACGCCCAGCGGCTGCACATGGACATCACGCACGCCCAAGCGGCGTAATTTGTCGGCCATCACCTGGCTGGGGGCCAGTACCCGATCAAAATTGCCGTATAGCTTGCTGACGTAGGCCTCGACATTGGGTGCGAACCAGTTGCCCATGCGGTTGCTGACCAGTAACGGCAGGTCGGAATGGTAGAAACCGATCACGGGCACGTCGAGCTGGCGCCGCGCTTCCAGCGCCGCCCAGGCGGTCAGGTAGGGGTCGCCAACTTCAATCAGGTCGGGTTTGAGCGTGCGCAGTGTATTGCACCAGGGGGCCAGGCGTACCGGAAAGCGGTAGCCCTTGCCAAACGGCAAGGGCGGCGCAGGTACCTGATAGATGCCATCGCCGTGTTGGGCGCTTGCACCGGGAATCAACAGGCTGTGGCGTACGCCGTGAATGGCGTCGAGACGGTGATGTTTGGCATCAAGATAGGTACGTACGCCACCGCTGGCCGGGGCGTAGAACATGGTGATGTCGGCGATATGCACGATCAGCATCCCTCCGGGATCGTCTTCGGGTCTGTCATCCGGCGTTGAATGGCCGGCGATGAAACGCCTAAAGGTGGACCTATCAGAAGGATAGTTTGTTCGATCAGTTTGAGAGGGGGAGTGCGCAATGCCTGGAGCAGCACAAGGCTGCTCCAGGTGAAGGTGTAGCCTTTATCAGATACGGAAGCTGCCCACCAGGTGCTTCAGGCGGCCAGCCTGCTGCTCGAGGTCGGAGCAGGCGCGCAGGGTCGCTTGCAGGTTCTCCACGCCTTCCTGGTTGAGCATGTTGATCTCGTTGATGTCCATGTTGATCGCCTCGACCACAGCGGTCTGCTCTTCGGTGGCAGTGGCCACCGACTGGTTCATGCCGTCGATCTCGCCAATGCGCACGGTAACGCTGTCCAGTCGCTCACCCGCCTGGTTGGCGATCTGCATGCTGTCCTGGCTGTGGCGCTGGCTCTGGTCCATGGTGTCGACCGACTCGCGGGCACCGACCTGCAGCTCTTCGATCATGGTCTGCACTTGCTGCGCCGACTCCTGGGTGCGGTGCGCCAGATTGCGCACCTCATCGGCGACCACGGCAAAGCCACGCCCGGCCTCACCGGCGCGGGCCGCTTCGATGGCGGCGTTCAGCGCCAGCAGGTTGGTCTGCTGGGAAATGCTGGTGATCACTTCCAGGATCTGGCCGATATTCACGGTCTTGCTGTTCAGTGTCTCGATGTGCGCGCTGGAGGTGACGATCAGGTCGGACAGGCGGTTCATCGCGGCAATGTTGCGCTCGACCACTTGCTGGCCTTCTTCGGCCAACAGGCGCGCGGAGCTTGCGTGCTGCGAAGCCTGGGCGGCGTTGCCGGCGATTTCCTGAGCCGCAGCGCCCAATTCATTGATGGCGGCGGCGACACTGTTGGTGCGGTTGGACTGCTCGTCGGAGTTGGTCATCGACGAGTTCGAAGCGCTGATCACCCGCAGGGCTACTTCGTTGACCTGCTCGGTGGCCGAGGACACTTCGCGAATGCTGCTGTGAATGCGCTCGACGAAGCGGTTGAAGGCGTTGCCGAGGACACCGAATTCGTCGTGGTTGTGGATGTGCAGGCGCTTGGTCAGGTCGCCTTCACCTTCGGCAATGTCTTCCATGGCGCGGGTCATGGTGTGCAGCGGCTGCATCAACACGCGGATCAGCAAGCCGAGCAGGCCGATGATGATCACCACTGCCACCACCGTGGCGATCACCGCCGAGGTGCGGAAGGTGCTGAGCATCGAGAAGGCCTTGTCCTTGTCCACCGACAGGCCGATGTACCAGTTTGCCGACGGCAGTCCGGTAATCGGGCTGAAGGTCAGCAGGCGGGTCTGGCCCTCGCTTTGCACTTCGGTCAGCTCACCGGTCAGTTTCGGCGTGCGCTGCGGGAACAGGTCCGACAGCGATTTCATGACCAGATCCTTATCCGGGTGTACCAGGATCTTGCCCTGGTCGTTGACCAGGAAGGCGTATCCCATGCCGCCGAAGTTCAGCGAGTTGATGATCTGCACCAGGCCGTCCAGGGCCAGGTCGCCGCCGACCACGCCCACGCTGCTGGAGACCTTGCTGAGGATACCAATGACCATCTTGTTGGTGGTCATGTCGATGTAGGGTTCGGTCAGCGTCGCGCCGCTGGCGTTCATGCCGTCCTTGTACCAAGGGCGGGTGCGCGGGTCGTAGCCGTCGGGCATCTTCGCGTCCGGGCGTACGCTGAAACCGCCGTCGACTTTGCCCAGGTAGACCGTGAGGAAGCTGGATATCAGCGCATTCTGACCCATCAGGGTTTCGGCGTTGGCTGGGTCTTGGGCAATGTTCTGCGCCAGGTTCTCCACCAGCTTTATCCGGCCCTCGAACAGGTTGCGAATGTTGGTCGACGTGGAGGTGCCCATTTCAGCCAGATAGTTTTCCAGGTCCTCGCGGATCGCATTACGCTGGAGGTAATCGTTGTAGAGGGTGAAAAGGCTGAAGGCGAGTATCACGATCAGTGATGCCGCCAAAAGAATCTTGTGGCTGAAACGAAGGCTTTTGTTCATGGCGTAATCGGTTCCGCTAAGGTTTTATATCAGGCGTTCGCACGAGTGGAGCCGTAGGTTGTGCAACATCCCGAAAAGTCCCTTTTCGGCTGTTCCTCTCTAATTAAGGCGAATAACACCCACAGGTATCGGCCGAATTAAGCTAAAGCTTGAGCAGAGGATTAAAGAGATGTCGGAATTTTCGACCATCGTTGTAGGCGCGGGCCCGGATGGCCAGCCAGTCGGGCAAGCAATGCGCCTGGCCAACCGCCACGGTCTGGTGGCTGGCGCAACCGGTACTGGCAAGACCGTCACCCTGCAGCACCTGGCGGAGGTGTTCAGCGACGCGGGGGTAGCGGTGTTCGCCGCCGATGTCAAAGGCGACCTCTGTGGCTTGGGGGCTGCTGGTGCGCCACAAGGCAAGGTGGCTGAGCGCATCGCCGGCATGCCGTGGCTGGGGCATACGCCCAAGGCCTACCCGGTGAGCTTGTGGGATATCGCCGGGCTGTCGGGCCACCCGCTGCGCACCACCCTCAGTGAAATGGGGCCGCTGCTGCTGGGCAACTTGCTGGAACTGACCGACAGCCAGCAGGCGGCGCTGTATGCAGCATTTAAGGTGGCCGACCGCGAAGGCCTGCTGCTGCTGGACCTCAAAGACCTCAAGGCCCTGCTGGCGCATCTGAAGGACAACCCGCATCTGCTTGGCGAAGACAGCGCGCTGATGACCACGGCCTCCACCCAGGCTTTGTTGCGCCGGCTCGCTACCTTGGAGCAGCAGGGCGCCGAGGCACTGTTCGGCGAGCCGGCATTGCAACTGGAGGACCTGCTGCGCCCTGATCCGGATGGCCGTGGACGTATCCACCTGCTAGATGCCAGCCGATTGGTGCACGAGGCACCCAAGGTGTACGCGACGTTCCTGTTGTGGTTGCTGGCCGAACTGTTCGAGCAGTTGCCCGAGCGCGGTGATGCCGACAAGCCGGTGCTGGCGCTGTTCTTCGATGAAGCACACTTGCTGTTCAACGGCACGCCCAAGGCGCTGCAGGACCGTCTTGAGCAAGTGGTCCGGCTGATCCGCTCCAAGGGGGTGGGCGTCTATTTCGTTACCCAGTCGCCGGGTGACTTGCCTGACGCGGTACTGGCCCAGTTGGGCTTGCGCATTCAGCACGGCTTGCGGGCGTTCACGGCCAAGGAGCAGAAGTCGCTGCGGGCGGTAGCCGATGGTTTCCGTCCCAACCCAACATTCGACACCCTGGCGGTGCTTACCGAACTGGGTATTGGCGAAGCGCTGGTGGGAACGTTGGAAGAAAGGGGCACACCGGCCATCGTGCAGAGGGTGCTGGTTGCACCGCCGCAGTCGCGTATCGGGCCACTGAGTGCGGCTGAGCGCAGTGCGCTGATTGCGGCGTCGCCATTGGCGGGGCGCTATGACAAACCGGTGGACCGTGAGTCAGCCTATGAAATGCTGAGCCAGCGTAAGGGCGAGCCGGTGGAACCGGCGCCGCAAGCGAAGGCGGATGAAGAGAGTTTTGCCGACAAGGCGGGTGAGTTCTTGCAGAGTGCAGCGGGGCAGGCGATCAAGTCAGCAGTGCGCCAGGCCGCTAACCAGTTGGGGCGGCAGTTGGTGCGCGGGTTGATGGGGTCGTTGTTAGGGGGCAAGAAAAGGTAGTCTTCCGGCGCCGCGCCCATACCCTTGGTAGCACAAGGCTGCTTCGGCAGGCATAACGGCTATGAAAAAGGCGCCCGAGGGCGCCTTTATTCATTGCGGTGTCACTCAGCCAATGGCTTTGGACGCCAGCCAGAACAGGCCGGCCGCCAGGCCCATCGAGGCAGGCAGGGTCAGGACCCATGCCAGCAGGATGGTTTTCACAGTGCCGCCTTGCAGGCCACTTTTGTTGGCGACCATGGTGCCGGCCACGCCGGACGACAGCACGTGGGTGGTCGACACCGGCAGGGCGAATACGTTGGCCATACCGATGGCGCAGGCTGCGGTGATCTGTGCCGACATGCCTTGGGCGTAGGTCATGCCTTGTTTGCCGATCTTCTCGCCCACCGTCAACACCACGCGCTTCCAGCCAACCATGGTGCCCAGGCCAAGGGCCAGGGCGACGGCCACGATCACCCAGAACGGGGCGTACTCGGTGGTGGCGGTGAGGTCTTTGCGCAGTTTTTCAAGGTCGGACTTTTCACGGGCGTCCAGGCCTGGCAGCTTGCCAACCTTCTTTGCCGTGTCATCCAGGCACAACAAATAACGGCGCACTTCAACGCGCTTCTCGGCATCGAGGCTGTGGTAGTCCGTCACGCCTTTCAGCGAGGTCTGCAGCGCAGCAATGGTCGGCTCGGTCTGCTGCGGGTTGCAACTGAACTGCTCCGGCAGATCGCTGGCCTTGGCCTTGCCCAGTGCCAGGAACTCGCCCAGGGTGGCGGCGTTACGCTGGTAGAACTGGCTCATGTGCAGGGTAGCGTCGCGAGTACGTTCGATCTGGTAGGTGGTGCTGTTCAGGTCGAGTACGAACTTGGCCGGCACAATACCGATCAGCACCAGCATGATCAGGCCGATGCCTTTCTGGCCGTCGTTGGAGCCGTGCACGAAGCTCACGCCCATGGCGGAAACAACCAGGACCAGACGGTTCCAGAAGGGTGGGTGCTTCTTGTCATCGAGCTTGCGGCGCTGTTCCGGGGTTTTGTGCATCTTCGACAGCGGGCGCCACCATTTCAGGCCGATCAGCACCAGGGCAGCAACGGCGAAACCGGCCATTGGCGAGACCACCAGCGACATGGCGATATCGATCGCTTTCTGCCAGTTGACGCCGTCGCCTAGCGGAATGTCGTTGATCAGGGCGTTGGCCAGGCCGACACCGAGAATGGAGCCGATCAGCGTGTGCGAACTGGAGGCAGGGATGCCAAAGTACCAAGTGCCCAGGTTCCAGGTAATGGCCGCGGCCAGCAACGAGAAGACCATGGCCAGGCCGTGTCCGGTGTTCACATTGATCAGCAGCTCTACCGGCAACAGGTGCACGATGGCATAGGCCACCCCTACACCGCCGAGCAGAACGCCAAGGAAGTTGAACACGCCGGAGAAGAACACGGCGAGGTGTGGCGGCATGGCTTTGGTATAGATGACGGTAGCTACCGCGTTGGCGGTGTCATGAAAGCCATTGATGAACTCGAAGGCGAGTACGAAGGTCAAGGCGAGCAGCAGGCTCACCAACACCCAGGCATCCAGTCCGCTGAATAAATCGATCATGAAGGTTGTCTGGCGGGTCATAGGGGGGCGGGATTATGCCAGAAAACCTTGGCAATCGATGCACCTGCAACAGACAGATGACCGCCTTCATGGTGCAGCCGTGTCGTGCGGAGGGGGGCGATCAAGGCGGTAAATGGCGGTAAAAAATCACAAAATATGGCGAAATAAGGCCGAAATGTGGAGAAATGGCCATTTCTCTAGAATTCAAACGGCCGTATGAAATTTGTGTGATTCCATTTCATCATCGGCCAGACCGTAAAGATCGACCTCGCCCGGGTACACCGGGCGACGACACGCAGAGGGCGCCCTCGAGGCTCAGGGGTTGTCGCTGCGCAATTCTTTTTCGATGCGTTCCAGTTCCTGGCTGAAGGCCTGGTCACGAACGCTGGCACGCTTGCGCCAGGGTTTGCGTTCCGGATCCGGTTGTGCGGCGTAAGTGGTGACTTCGCCACCATAAACATCCTTGTAACGTTCAGCCTGGCGCTCGAGTTCCGCGCGCAGTTCATCTTTCGTCACGTGCAGTACCTGAAATAAGTGTAATGACTGTTGTTATGCATTGTGCAACATGCATTTTGCCTTGCTGGCCGCAACGGCTTGATAAAGCGGAAGGTTCCATGACCACGATAAGCGGAGGGCCTGCGCAATCGATTATAGCAACCGATAATTCGCCGATCATCGTTAATTTACTCAGCCCTGACATCATCTGGCGTAAATAGCAGGATGTGCCCGCCAACAGTTTGGACCTTTCGTACAAGTTAGAAAGGAATGACGGATAGAAGTTCGTTGCAATGTCAGGGCGGGCCGTAATGAAAAACGGCCTCGCCGAAAGGCGAGGCCGTTGCCTGGGGACTTCTACGGTGGGTACCTGACCAGTCTCTCCAAAGAAGCCACAAGTGGCATGAGAAAGGTATAAGCAAAAGTGTCGGCGGTCAATTGCGATTATCGGCCGTTTGTTCGATAATCGCACGAACCGGTGTTTTTTTTGAGGTGTGCGATGAGTGACGAAACCCTGGGCAACGATTCCGGCAATGCAGAGGTGGCGCGACCTGCTTCGGCTGCCATGGCGCCGCCGATCGTGGCTTCCCCGGCCAAGCGCATCCAGGCCTTTACCGGTGACCCGGACTTCATGACCTCGCTGGCACGTGGCCTGGCCGTGATCCAGGCATTCCAGGAGCGCAAGCGCCACCTGACCATCGCCCAGATCAGCCACCGTACTGAAATCCCTCGCGCAGCGGTGCGCCGTTGCCTGCACACGTTGATCAAGCTGGGTTACGCCACCACCGACGGGCGTACCTATTCGCTGCTGCCCAAAGTGCTGACCCTGGGGCATGCTTACCTGTCGTCGACGCCACTGGCAATTTCTGCCCAGCCGTACCTGGATCGCATCAGCGACCAGTTGCATGAGGCGGCCAACATGGCCACCCTCGAAGGCGACGACATCCTTTATATAGCCCGTTCGGCCACGGTCGAGCGGCTGATTTCGGTCGATCTCTCGGTGGGCGGACGCCTGCCGGCCTACTGCACGTCGATGGGGCGTATTCTGCTGGCGGCCATGGACGACACCAGCCTGCGTGAGTATCTGGAACGTGCTGATCTCAAAGCGCGCACCAGCCGCACCCTGAATGATCCCGAATCGTTGTTCGCCTGCATCCAGCAGGTGCGCGCCCAGGGCTGGTGCGTGGTGGACCAGGAACTGGAACAGGGGCTGCGATCGATTGCAGTGCCGGTGTATGACGCTTCGGGGCAGGTGTTGGCTGCCTTGAACGTAAGTACCCATGTTGGGCGGGTGACCCGCAGTGAATTGGAGCAGCGGTTCTTGCCGATTTTACTGGCAGCCAGTCGAGACCTTTGCCATCAGTTGTTTGGTTGAGACCGCAGGGAGCACGTTGCGGCCCCGGATCAGAACAGGCAAAACCGTTTCTTGTGCGATAAACGCACAGTGTCGTGCCGGGTGAATTGCTTCACCCCGGCCCGCTGATTAATGTCTCTCGCAACGGTCGGCTAGCCGACCGAACAAGAAAAACATAAGAGGCACTTACGCATGAATACTGTCACCTCGCTGCTGCGGCCGCACCCGCATGCAGTACCGTTGTATCCAGGCTGACCCAGGCCATATACCCCAATCATCGCCTTTGTACCGGTTATCCGCGTGCAATGGCCTGACTGTGCCCCACATTCTGGATAACAATAATGAATCAAGCGCAAACCAACGTCGGCAAAAGCCTCGACGTTCAGTCGTTCATCAATCAGCAGCCGCTGTCCCGCTATCAGTGGCGAGTCGTGCTGCTGTGCTTTCTGATCGTCTTCCTCGATGGCCTGGACACTGCTGCCATGGGTTTCATCGCCCCGGCACTGTCGCAAGAGTGGGGAATCGACCGCGCCAGCCTTGGGCCGGTCATGAGTGCCGCGTTGATCGGCATGGTGTTCGGCGCCCTGGGCTCCGGGCCGCTGGCTGACCGTTTCGGCCGCAAAGGCGTGCTGGTGGGGGCGGTGCTGGTATTTGGTGGTTTCAGCCTGGCCTCGGCCTATGCCACCAACGTCGACCAGTTGCTGGTACTGCGCTTCCTGACTGGCCTGGGCCTGGGTGCAGGCATGCCCAACGCTACCACGCTGTTGTCCGAATACACCCCGGAGCGCCTCAAGTCGCTGCTGGTGACCAGCATGTTCTGTGGCTTCAACCTGGGCATGGCGGGTGGTGGCTTCATTTCCGCCAAGATGATCCCGGCCTACGGCTGGCACAGCCTGCTGGTCATCGGTGGCGTGCTGCCGTTGCTGCTGGCGCTGGTGCTGATGGTCTGGCTGCCGGAGTCGGCGCGGTTCCTGGTGGTGCGCAACCGCGGCACCGACAAGGTGCGCAAGACCTTGTCGCCAATCGCCCCGCAAGTGGTGGCCGAGGCAGGCAGTTTCAGTGTGCCTGAGCAAAAGGCGGTGGCTGCGCGCAACGTGTTCGCGGTGATCTTCTCTGGCACCTATGGCTTGGGCACCGTGTTGCTGTGGCTGACCTATTTCATGGGCCTGGTGATCGTCTACCTTCTGACCAGCTGGCTGCCAACCCTGATGCGTGACAGCGGCGCGAGCATGGAGCAGGCGGCGTTCATCGGCGCGCTGTTCCAGTTTGGCGGAGTGCTGAGTGCAGTCGGCGTGGGTTGGGCCATGGACCGTTTCAACCCGCACAAGGTGATTGGCATTTTCTATCTGCTGGCCGGGGTGTTCGCCTACGCAGTGGGGCAGAGCCTGGGCAACATCACCGTGCTAGCTACGCTGGTACTCGTTGCCGGTATGTGTGTGAACGGTGCGCAGTCGGCAATGCCATCGCTGGCGGCGCGCTTCTATCCCACTCAGGGCCGTGCCACAGGTGTATCGTGGATGCTGGGTATTGGCCGCTTTGGTGCGATTCTTGGGGCCTGGAGTGGTGCAACGCTGCTGGGCCTGGGCTGGACTTTCGAGCAGGTGCTGACGGCGTTGCTGGTGCCGGCAGCGCTGGCGACTGTGGGTGTGGTCGTCAAAGGGCTGGTCAGCCACGCCGACGCAACCTGAGGGCGAGGGCCGCGTTACGGCCCATTCGCAGCACAACGCCGCGTCGACTGGTGCGGCATTGTGCTGCGATCAGGGCGCACAGCTGCCCTGGTGGGCGTGGGCAGTTGCGCAACAAATGGTTCGTTAATCGCACAAATAGTCGATTATCGGATTGTAAGGTGCCCACCAGTCTCCTTAATCTGGGTTCATCGAAGCACCCTGACCAGGAGCCTCCAAATGCCACGCGCAGACCATTTCCACACCCACCCCAATCGAGCCGTCCGCCATGCGTGACCTCGACGCCCGTACCGCCGCTGAGCATGGCCAGCTGGCAGGAGAAGCCTGATGCACGACGTATTCATCTGTGACGCCATCCGTACCCCGATCGGCCGCTTTGGCGGCGCCCTGGCCAGCGTGCGGGCCGACGACCTGGCAGCCGTGCCGCTGAAGGCGCTGATCGAGCGCAACCCTGGCGTGCAGTGGGACCAGGTAGACGAAGTGTTCTTCGGCTGCGCCAACCAGGCCGGTGAAGACAACCGCAACGTGGCCCGTATGGCACTGCTGCTGGCCGGCCTGCCGGAAAGCATCCCGGGCGTCACCTTGAACCGCCTGTGCGCGTCGGGTATGGATGCCATCGGCACCGCGTTCCGCGCCATCGCCAGCGGCGAGATGGAACTGGTGATTGCCGGTGGCGTCGAGTCGATGTCGCGCGCCCCGTTCGTCATGGGCAAGGCTGAAAGCGCCTATTCGCGCAACATGAAGCTGGAAGACACCACCATTGGCTGGCGTTTCATCAACCCGCTGATGAAGAGCCAGTACGGTGTGGATTCCATGCCGGAAACCGCCGACAACGTGGCTGACGACTATCAGGTTTCGCGTGCCGACCAGGACGCTTTCGCCCTGCGCAGCCAGCAGAAGGCTGCCGCTGCACAGGCTGCCGGCTTCTTTGCCGAAGAAATTGTGCCGGTGCGTATCGCTCACAAGAAGGGCGAAATCATCGTCGAACGTGACGAACACCTGCGCCCGGAAACCACGCTGGAGGCGCTGACCAAGCTCAAACCGGTCAACGGCCCGGACAAGACGGTCACCGCCGGCAACGCCTCGGGCGTTAACGACGGTGCTGCAGCGATGATCCTGGCCTCGGCCGCAGCGGTGAAGAAACACGGCCTGACCCCGCGTGCCCGCGTTCTGGGCATGGCCAGCGGCGGCGTTGCTCCACGTGTCATGGGCATTGGCCCGGTGCCGGCGGTGCGCAAGCTGACCGAGCGTCTGGGGGTTGCGGTAAGCGATTTCGACGTGATCGAGCTTAACGAAGCGTTTGCCAGTCAAGGCCTGGCGGTGCTGCGTGAGCTGGGTGTCGCTGACGATGCACCACAAGTAAACCCTAATGGTGGCGCCATTGCCCTGGGCCATCCGCTGGGCATGAGCGGTGCACGCCTGGTGCTGACTGCGCTGCACCAACTGGAGAAGAGTGGTGGGCGTAAAGGCCTGGCGACCATGTGTGTGGGCGTTGGCCAAGGTCTGGCACTGGCCATCGAGCGGGTTTGACCTGTACCGGCCGCTTCGCGGGCAAGCCCGCTCTTACAGGGATCCACGCAATCACCTGTGGGGGCGGGCTTGCCCGCGAAGAGGTCTGTCCTGTGAGACACAAGGCCAATTGCCAGGCAGATAGCGGAACGAGTGTGTTACTAGGTATGTCTAGACTTACCTAGGACCCTCCAGGAGTGAAACCCTCATGACCTCAACCTATTACACCGGCGAAGAACGCAGCAAGCGCATCTTCGCTATTGTCGGTGCCTCGTCAGGCAACCTGGTGGAATGGTTCGACTTCTACGTCTACGCCTTCTGCGCGATCTACTTTGCCCCGGCCTTCTTCCCCTCCGACGACCCCACCGTGCAGTTGCTGAACACGGCAGGTGTATTCGCCGCAGGCTTCCTGATGCGCCCCATTGGTGGCTGGATCTTCGGCCGCCTCGCCGACCGCCACGGTCGCAAGAACTCCCTGATGATCTCGGTGCTGATGATGTGCTTCGGCTCCCTGATGATCGCCTGCCTGCCCACCTATGCCAGCATCGGCACCTGGGCCCCGGCGCTGCTATTGCTGGCCCGCCTGATCCAGGGGCTGTCGGTAGGGGGCGAATACGGCACCACGGCCACCTACATGAGTGAAGTGGCACTGCGTGGGCAGCGCGGCTTCTTTGCTTCGTTCCAGTACGTCACCCTGATCGGCGGCCAGTTGCTGGCGGTATTGGTCGTGGTGATCCTGCAACAGCTGCTGACTGAAGATGAACTGCGGGCCTGGGGCTGGCGCATTCCCTTCGTGGTGGGGGCCATCGCCGCCCTGATCTCGCTGATGTTGCGCCGTTCGCTGCACGAGACCAGTAGCGCCGAAGCCCGCAATGACAAGGATGCAGGTTCTATCGCAGGCCTGTTCCGCAATCACGCAGCGGCGTTCATCACGGTACTGGGCTACACCGCGGGTGGCTCGCTGATTTTCTATACTTTCACCACCTACATGCAGAAGTACCTGGTCAACACCGCGGGCATGACAGCCAAGAACGCCAGCTACGTGATGACCGGGGCGTTGTTCCTGTTCATGGTGTTGCAGCCGTTCTTCGGCATGCTGTCCGACCGTATCGGTCGGCGCAATTCGATGCTGCTGTTCGGCGGCCTCGGTACCCTGTGCACCGTGCCGCTGCTGATGGCACTGAAAACCGTGACCAGCCCGTTCATGGCCTTCGTGCTGATCAGCCTGGCCCTGTGTATCGTCAGTTTCTACACCTCGATCAGCGGTCTGGTGAAGGCTGAGATGTTCCCGCCGCAGGTGCGTGCACTGGGTGTTGGCCTGGCCTATGCGGTGGCGAACGCAGCATTCGGCGGTTCGGCCGAGTATGTGGCCCTGGGCCTGAAGACCCTGGGGATGGAAAACACTTTCTATTGGTACGTCACGGCGATGATGGCGATTGCCTTCCTGTTCAGCCTGCGCCTGCCGAAGCAGGCGGCGTACCTGCACCATGATGACTAAGGACGCTGCATGAGCAACCAACTGTTCGACGCCTATTTCACCGCGCCGGCCATGCGCGAGATTTTCTCCGACCGTGGCCGCCTGCAGGGCATGCTGGATTTCGAAGCAGCGCTTGCCCGTGCCGAAGCCTCTGCCGGTTTGGTCCCGCACAGCGCGGTAGCAGCCATCGAGGCGGCATGCCAGGCCGAGCGCTATGACGTTGGTGCGTTGGCCAATGCCATTGCCACCGCCGGCAACTCGGCCATTCCGTTGGTGAAAGCGTTGGGCAAGGTGATCGCCACTGGCGTACCTGAGGCTGAGCGCTATGTGCACCTTGGGGCCACCAGTCAGGATGCGATGGACACGGGTCTGGTTCTGCAGCTGCGCGATGCCCTCGATTTGATCGAGGCCGACCTCGGCAAGCTGGCCGATACCCTGTCGCAGCAGGCCTTGAAGCACGCCGATACGCCATTGGTGGGTCGTACCTGGTTGCAACACGCCACTCCGGTGACCCTGGGCATGAAACTGGCCGGTGTACTGGGGGCTTTGACCCGCCACCGTCAGCGCCTGCAGGAACTGCGCCCGCGCCTGCTGGTCCTGCAGTTCGGCGGTGCCTCGGGCAGCCTGGCGGCCCTGGGCAGCAAGGCAATGCCGGTGGCCGAAGCGCTGGCCGAACAGCTCAAGCTGTCCCTGCCCGAGCAGCCCTGGCACACCCAACGCGACCGCCTGGTGGAGTTTGCCTCGGTGCTGGGCCTGGTTGCCGGCAGCCTGGGCAAGTTTGGCCGTGATATCAGCTTGCTGATGCAAACCGAGGCGGGGGAGGTATTTGAGCCTTCTGCGCCGGGCAAGGGTGGTTCTTCGACCATGCCACACAAGCGCAACCCGGTGGGTGCCGCCGTGTTGATCGGTGCCGCAACCCGCGTGCCGGGCCTGCTGTCGACGCTGTTTGCAGCCATGCCTCAGGAGCACGAACGCAGCCTGGGCCTATGGCATGCCGAGTGGGAAACCCTGCCGGACATCTGCTGCCTGGTCTCGGGTGCCCTGCGCCAGGCTCAAGTGATTGCCGAGGGCATGGAGGTGGATGCCGCACGCATGCGCCGTAACCTCGACCTGACACAAGGCCTGGTGCTGGCTGAGGCGGTTAGCATCGTCCTCGCCCAGCGTCTGGGTCGCGACCGTGCCCACCACCTGCTGGAACAATGCTGCCAGCGCGCGGTGGCCGAACAGCGGCACCTGCGTGCCGTGCTGGGTGACGAGCCGCAGGTCAGCGCCGAGCTGTCTGGCGAAGAACTCGATCGCCTGCTCGACCCTGCCCATTACCTGGGCCAGGCCCGCGTCTGGGTGGCGCGCGCCGTGTCCGAACATCAACGTTTTACTGCCTGAAGGAGACCGCTGTGGCGCACTTGCAACTGGCCGATGGCGTTTTGAATTACCAGATCGATGGCCCGGATGACGCCCCGGTGCTGGTCCTGTCCAACTCGCTGGGTACCGACCTGGGCATGTGGGACACCCAGATTCCGCTCTGGAGCCAGCACTTCCGGGTGCTGCGCTATGACACCCGTGGTCACGGCGCATCGCTGGTCACTGAGGGCCCTTACAGCATCGAACAGCTGGGCCGCGACGTGCTGGCCCTGCTCGATGGCCTGGACATTCAAAAGGCTCACTTCGTCGGCCTGTCGATGGGAGGCCTGATCGGCCAGTGGCTGGGTATCCATGCAGGTGAGCGCCTGCACAGCCTGACCCTGTGCAACACGGCCGCCAAGATCGCCAACGACGAGGTGTGGAACACCCGTATCGACACGGTACTCAAAGGCGGCCAGCAGGCCATGGTCGACCTGCGCGATGCCTCTATCGCCCGCTGGTTCACCCCGGGCTTTGCCCAGGCGCAGGCGGAGCAGGCCCAGCGTATCTGCCAGATGCTGGCGCAAACCAGCCCGCAAGGCTACGCAGGCAACTGTGCAGCAGTACGTGACGCTGATTATCGTGAGCAACTGGGCCGTATCCAGGTGCCCGCGCTGATCGTTGCCGGTACGGAAGACGTGGTTACCACCCCTGAGCATGGCCGCTTCATGCAGGCCGGTATCCAAGGTGCCGAGTACGTCGACTTCCCGGCGGCGCACCTGTCCAATGTCGAGATTGGCGAGGCCTTCAGCCGCCGCGTGCTCGATTTCCTGCTGGCTCACTGAGGACAACGCCATGGACGAGAAACAACGTTACGACGCTGGCATGCAAGTGCGCCGCGCAGTGCTGGGTGATGCCCACGTGGACCGCAGCCTGGAGAAGCTTAACGACTTCAATGGCGAGTTCCAGGAAATGATCACCCGCCACGCCTGGGGTGACATCTGGACCCGCCCGGGGTTGCCGCGCCATACCCGCAGCCTGATCACCATCGCCATGCTGATTGGCATGAACCGCAACGACGAGCTGAAGCTGCACCTGCGTGCGGCGGCCAACAATGGTGTGACCCGTGACGAGATCAAGGAAGTGCTGATGCAGAGCGCGATCTACTGCGGCATTCCGGCGGCCAATGCCACGTTCCACATGGCTGAGTCGGTGTGGGATGAACTTGGCGTAGAGTCGCGCCAGTAAACCGTGTTCGCGGGCAAGCCCCCTGCAACAGGGCGCTTGCCCGCGAATGGCCTTTACACCGATGCCTTTTTTTGCCGCATGGCAATCGGGCCGGCGTTGGTTTCCACGGCGCGCTTCAGGGTCGGGCACAGGCCCAGCATGAACGCAGCTTCCGCCACCACGAACAGCGGCCCGATGATCAGGCCACTCACGTCGTCAACAAATGCCGGTTTGCGGCCTTCGTAGTAATGGCCGATGAACTGGATGATCCAGCCCACCACGAACGCTCCCAGCCCGGCGCCGAGCCATAGCGTTGTCGACTGTACTGCCAGCGCCTCACCGACCCACAGGCACAGGCCCAGCAACAGCCCCATCACCAGCCCGAAGCGCAGGTCCAGGCGCAAGTAGAACCACACAGACGCCGCCGCTGCCACCAGGGCAGGGGACAGCCACATGCCAGCTATCTCCCAGCCTGGGCGTGAAAGCAGGATGGTGACTGCCAGCACGATCATGGGGATGCCGACGAAGTGGGTGGCGATATTGCGCGGATCGCGGTGGTAGTTGGCGTATTGGCTCAGGTGGTCGACGAGGGTTTTCATTGTTGTGCCTCCCTGTTCTGCTTTGTTTCACCTGTACCTGATAGTGATCAGGATAGCCTGCAGTCACCACCATCATCAGCTCAGCGAATGGCGGCAGCGTGCACTGGCAAATTCATGGCAGGGATTTCATCAAGCTGTTGCAAATCATGCCTTCAAAAAAGGGGCATGGATTTTTATGGCTTCAGGTCATTTGAGGAGGCGTCTGGCCTCCTCGCGGGTTTATCCGCGAAGAGGCCATTTGATTCACAGAAGATTCAGCGGATAACTCACGATCAAGCGGTTCTCATCGAACGCGTTGGTGCTGAAGTCGCGACGCATGGTCGAGTTGCGCCATTTCACCGACAGGTCCTTGAAGCTGCCCGACTGCACGACATAGGCCAGCTCTGTTTCCCGTGCCCATTCCTTGCCATCGTCCACGCTGCCCACGGTGACGTTGTCACCCTTGATATAGCGGTTCATCAGGGTCAGGCCGGGTACGCCGACGGTGGCGAAGTTGAAGTCATGGCGAACCTGCCAGGAACGCTCCTTGGCATTGTCGAAGCTTGAATTGTAGCTGTCGTTGGCCAGGGTACCGCCACTGGTGCCATTGACCCGCATCCAGGCATCGTCGCCGCTGACCTTCTGCAGGCCAACGTAAAAGGTGTGGCCTTGGTAGCGCGCCGAAAGCAAGGCGGAGGCGGTGCGGTTGTCCAGCTTGCCGGCCCGTTCGGCGCCATCTTCCTTGCCAATGAAATAGCCCAGGTTGGCGCCCAGCGTCCAGTCGCCCAGCGGCTGGCTGTGCGTCAGGTTGAGGTATTGCTGGCGGTAGATGTCCTTGAGCTGGGCATCCCACAGGCCGATCATGGTGCGCTTGTCGTTGAAGGTGTACTCACCGCCGCCGAAGTTGAAACGGTCGGAGGTGAAGGCGGCTTTGCCGTTGAGCGACATGTCTTCCATGCTGGCATCGTTGCGCGGGCTGTTGCCGCGGAACTGGCCGGCGTACAGGGTCAGGCCGGCGATTTCCTTGGAGGTCAGCTGGCCACCGCGGAAGGTTTGCGGCAGTGAGCGGCCATCGTCCGAACGCAGGATTGGCAGTACCGGCATCCATTCACCGACTTTCAGCTCGGTTTCGGACAGCTTGGCCTTCAGTGCCACACCCAGCCGACCAAAATCATCGGCCGGGCGGCCGTCGCCATGCACGGGCAGCAGGTGAGTGTTGGTGGTGCCTTTGCCACCGTCGAGCTTGACCGAGTACAGGCCCAGTACGTCCACGCCGAAACCGACCGTGCCCTGGGTGAAACCGGAACGGGCATCGAGGATGAAGCTTTGTGTCCATTCCTCGGCCTTGCCCTGTGGGTGGGCCGGGTCGACGAAGTTGCGGTTGATGTAGAAGTTGCGCAGGTTGAGGGTGGCCTTGGCGTCCTCGATGAAACCACCTTCGTTGGCGGCGAATGCGGGGAGGGCGCAGGACATGGCCAACAGGCCAGGCAGCAGCTGACGTGCGGGTAGCGAAATGCTCATCTGTCGTGGATCTCTTGTTTTTATGGTCGAGCCGGTGCACTGCAGGATCGGGCCTGCAGGTGCGGGTGTTTTTGATGAACTTGGGTAACGTTGCGTGGGGGGATGGTGCGGGGTAGTGCGGGGGTGAGGCAATTCGCCGCAAACGGAACGGGGCGATAATCGAACGGAATGTTCCGGTTGGTTAATAACTCTCCTGGGGCGGCCTCTTCGCGGGTAAACCCGCTCCTACAACGGCTTTCGCCCAACCACCGTATGTGTCCGCCACACGATCCGTGTAGGAGCGGGTTCACCCGCGAATACGGTGGTGGCTGTGACGGTGAATCGCCAGGGATACTGGCCAGCAGGCCCGGCCCTTGCGCGGGCTTGTCCGCAAAAAGGCCGGCACAGGCAGTAAAAAAGCAAAGCCCACCGCTAAGGGTGGGCTTTGCTGTAACAAGGCCGATCAGCCTTTCGGTGTTTCCACCGATGCCTGCTGGTTGGCCTGCCCGGTCTGCTCGTACCAGCCACCGCCAAGCGCCTTGTACAGGTTGACCTCGCTGGTCAGCTGCGACAGGCGGTCGCCGATCAGCGCTTGCTGGGCACTGAACAGGTTGCGTTGGGCATCGAGGAAGGTCAGGTTGCTGTCAATCCCGATGCGGTAACGGCGTTCGGCCAAGCGGTAGTAGTCCTGGTTCGCCTGCACCAGGTCGCGCTGGGCCTGCAACTGCTCTTCGAAGGTCTTGCGTGCCGCCAGGCCATCGGAGACTTCCTGGAAGGCCGTCTGGATGGTTTTTTCGTACTTGGCGACGTTGATGTCCTTCTGGATTTTCGAGTAGTCCAGGCTGGCTTTCAGGCTACCGGCGTTGAAGATCGGCAGGTTGATCTGCGGCTGGAACAGCCAGGTGCCCTGGCCGCCCGCGAACAGGTGGCCCATGTCGGGGCTCAGGCTGCCGGCGTTCGCGGTCAGGCTGATGCTCGGGAAGAACGCTGCGCGGGCTGCACCAATGTTGGCGTTGGCAGCCTTGAGCAGGTGCTCGGCTTCCTGAATGTCCGGGCGACGCTGAAGGATATCCGATGGCAGGCCGGCCGGTACTTCGGCCAGTTGGTCGGCATCAAGCTCCAGCGGCTTGGCCAGGTCGGCAGGAATGCCGGTGCCCAGCAGCACGGTCAGGCTGTTGACGTCCTGGGCGACCAGGCGCTGGTACTGCGAGTACTTGACCCTGGCGCCTTCCACGGCGGTACGCGCCTGGCTGACGTCCAAGGCCGACGCCACGCCGACCTCGTTGCTGCGACGGGTGAGGTTGTAGCTTTCCTCGTAGGTCTTCAGCGTTTCTTCGGTCAGCTTGAACAGGGCCTGGTCGGCCTGCCAGGTGTAGTAGGCGTTGGCCACGCTGGCGACCAGGGCGATTTGCGTGGAACGACGCGCCTGCTCGCTGGAGAGGTAGGTTTCCAGGGCCTGCTCGGTCAGGCTGCGCACGCGGCCGAACAGGTCCAGCTCGTAGGCGCTGACGCCCAAGGTGGCCGAGTACTGGCTGGTGATGCCAGATTCGCCTGTTTGCGACATGTTCGCCGGGACACGCTGGCGGCTGCCGCTGCCGGTGGCCGAAACCGCCGGGAACAGGTCGGCGCGCTGAATGCGGTATTGCGCACGGTAGGCGTCGAGGTTCAACGCCGCGACGCGCAGGTCGCGGTTATTGACCAGCGAGGTCTGGATCAGCTGTTGCAGCGCCGGGTCGTGGAAGAACTGGCGCCAGCCCTGTTCAGCAGCGGCAACATCCGCCGATTGCGTCGGCGAGTATGCAGGGCCTTGCGGCCACTGTGCAGCCACCGGCGCCTCTGGGGTCTGGTAGTCAGGGATCAGCGAGCAGCCGCCAAGAATGAAAGCGGTTACCGCCAGGGACAACAAAGACTTGGTCATTGCCCAGCCTCATAACGTGGATTTTCAGGGGTGACGTCTTTTTCCGGCTCTTTGCTGCCGAACAGCGACGACACTGCGACGAAGAACAGTGGTACCCAGAAGATAGCCAGCACGGTCGCACTGATCATACCGCCGATCACGCCAGTACCGATGGCGTGCTGGCTGCCGGCGCCGGCGCCGCTGGCGATGGTCAACGGCACCACGCCCAGGATGAACGCCAGCGAGGTCATGATGATCGGGCGCAGACGCATGCGGCACGCTTCGATCGCTGCGTCGTACAGGCTACGGCCTTGTTCGTGCAGCTCCTTGGCGAATTCCACGATCAAAATGGCGTTTTTCGCCGCAAGACCGATGGTGGTCAACAGGCCAACCAGGAAGTACACGTCGTTGGACAGGCCGCGCAGGCTGGTGGCGATCAGCGCACCGATGATACCCAGCGGTACCACCAGCACCACAGCGATCGGAATCGACCAGCTTTCGTACAGGGCCGCCAGGCACAGGAACACGAACAGCACCGAGAGGGCGAACAGCGCCGGCATCTGCGAGCCGGAGAGTTTTTCCTCGTAGGACATGCCGGTCCAGGAGAAGCCGATACCGCTCGGCAGCTCGCCTGCAATGCGCTCGACCTCGGCCATGGCTTCACCGGTACTGTAACCAGGCGCCGGTGCACCGAGGATTTCCATCGCTTCGACACCGTTGTAACGCGACAGCTTCGGCGAACCGTAGGTCCATTCGCCTTTGGCGAAGGAGGAGAACGGCACCATCTCGCCTGCGCCGTTGCGCACGTACCATTTTTGCAGGTCTTCCGGGCTCATCCGCGCGCTGGGTTCGCCCTGGATGTACACCTTCTTGACCCGGCCACGGTCGATGAAGTCGTTGACGTAGCTGGCACCCAAGGCAATCGACAGGGTGTTGTTGATGTCGGCAATGGTCACGCCCAAGGCGCTGGCACGTTCGTC
Source organism: Pseudomonas sp. BO3-4 (assembly GCF_034044115.1). Taxonomy (NCBI): domain Bacteria; kingdom Pseudomonadati; phylum Pseudomonadota; class Gammaproteobacteria; order Pseudomonadales; family Pseudomonadaceae; genus Pseudomonas; species Pseudomonas sp. BO3-4. The sequence continues at coordinate 5,167,267 of NZ_CP139018.1, read as the reverse complement.
ATCAATGGTCAGTTGGTACTGCGGTTCATCGTTCAGGCCGTTCGGGCGCACGGCGCTGAGGATCTTGCTCTGCGCAGCTTTGGCCAGGAACTGGTTGCGTGCCTCCATCAACTTCGCGTGGCCGACACCGCCGCGGTCCTGAAGGAACACGTCGAAGCCGGTGGCGTTACCCAGTTCAAGCACCGCTGGCGGGGCGAAGGCGAACACCATCGCATCACGGAAGGTGAAGAAGTGCTGCTGGGCGCGCTGGGCCAGGGCGAACACGCTGTTCTCCTTCGAGCGTTCATCCCAGGGTTTGAGCATGATGAAGGCCATGCCTGAGCTCTGGCCGCGGCCTGCGAAGTTGAAACCGTTGACCGTGAACACCGACGATACGGTATCGGCTTCGTCCTTGAGCAGGTATTCACGCATCTGGTCGACCACGACCTGCGTGCGCTCGGCACTGGAACCGGCCGGGGTCTGCACCTGAGCGAACAGTACGCCCTGGTCTTCTTCTGGCAGGAACGCGGTAGGGATGCGGGCGAACAGCCAGATCATGCCGACCACGATCAGCGCATAGGCCAGCAGGAATGGCACCTTGTTGCGCAGGATGGTGCCTACGCTACGCTCGTAGCCGTTGACGCTGCGGTCGAAGTTGCGGTTGAACCAGCCGAAGAAGCCGCCTTTGGCGGTGTGGTGCTCGCCCTTCTTCAGCGGTTTGAGCATGGTCGCGCAGAGCGCCGGGGTGAAGATAAGCGCAACCAGCACCGACAGGCCCATGGCCGAGACGATGGTGATGGAGAACTGCCGGTAGATCACACCCGTGGAGCCGCCAAAGAACGCCATGGGCAGCAGTACGGCCGAGAGCACCAGGGCGATACCCACCAGGGCGCCCTGGATCTGTTCCATCGAGCGCTTGGTCGCTTCCTTGGGCGGCAAGCCTTCTTCGGACATGACCCGCTCGACGTTCTCCACCACGACGATGGCGTCGTCCACCAGCAAGCCGATGGCCAGGACCATGGCGAACATGGTCAGGGTGTTGATGCTGAAGCCCGCGGCGGCAAGGATACCGAAGGTACCCAGCAATACGACCGGCACGGTCATGGTGGTGATGATGGTGGCGCGGAAGTTCTGCAGGAACAGGTACATCACCAGGAACACCAGCACCACGGCTTCGATCAGGGTGTGGATCACGCCGCTGATCGATTCGGTGACCACGGGGGTGGTGTCATACGGGAATACCGCCTTGACCCCCGGCGGGAAGAACGGTTCCAGGCCTTTGATGGTCTCGCGCAGTGCCTTGGCGGTGTCCAGGGCGTTGGCGCCGGTTGCCAGTTTTACCGCCAGGCCGGAAGCCGGCTTGCCGTTGAACTGGGCGCTGACGGCGTAGTTTTCACCCCCCAGGCCTACTTGGGCGACGTCACCCAGGCGCACCTGTGAACCGTCTTTGTTGACCTTGAGCAGAATGCTCTCGAACTGCTCGGCGGTTTGCAGGCGGGTCTTGCCGATGATGGTGGCGTTCAGCTGGGTGCCCGGCAGGGCTGGCAGGCCGCCGAGCTGGCCGGAAGACACCTGCACGTTCTGTGCGGCCACAGCGGTCTTGACGTCGACCGGGGTCAGCTGGAACTTGTTCAGCTTGGCCGGATCGAGCCAGATACGCATGGCGTACTGCGCACCGAACACCTGGAAGTCACCCACACCGGCGGTACGCGAGATCGGGTCCTGCATGTTCGAGACGATGTAGTTGGCCAGGTCGTCCTTGGTCATGCTGCCGTCTTCGGAGACCAGACCAATCACCAGCAGGAAGTTCTTCACTGCTTTGGTGACGCGGATACCTTGCTGCTGCACTTCCTGCGGCAGCAGCGGGGTGGCCAGGTTCAGCTTGTTCTGTACCTGTACCTGCGCGGTGTCGGGGTTGGTGCCCTGTTCGAAGGTGGCGGTAATGGTCATGCTGCCGTCGGAGTTACTTTCCGACGACACATAACGCAGGTTGTCGATACCGTTGAGCTGCTGCTCGATCACCTGCACCACGGTGTCCTGCACGGTTTGCGCCGAGGCGCCCGGGTAGGTCACGGCGATGGCGATGGCCGGCGGCGCGATACTGGGGTACTGGTTGATCGGCAGCTTCAGGATAGACAAGGCCCCGACCAGCATGATCACCAAGGCGATCACCCAGGCGAAGATCGGGCGATCGATAAAGAACTTCGACATGGTTTACTCCGCTTTGGCGTCTGCTTTCGCCGCGTTGGCCTGATCAGGGCCGGCCGGCTTCTTGACGTTGGTGGCATCGCTGACCTTCACCTCGACGCCTGGGCGCACGTACTGCAGCCCTTCGGTGATCAGGCGGTCACCCGGGTTGAGGCCTTCCTCGATCAGCCAGTCGCTACCCAAGGTGCGGCTGGCCTTGAGCTGGCGCAGTTCAACCTTGTTCTCCTGGTTGACCACCAGGGCGGTGGGTGCGCCCTTGAGGTCGCGGGTCACGCCTTGTTGCGGTGCCAGGATGGCGTTGGCGTTGACCCCGGCCTTGAGCCGCGCATGCACGAACATGCCTGGCAGCAGGGTGTGATCGGGGTTGGGGAACAGCGCGCGCAGGGTCACCGAGCCGGTGGTCTCGTCAACCGCGACTTCGGAGAACTCCAGGCGACCTTCCTGCTTGAACAGGCTGCCGTCTTCCAGCACCAGCTGAACCGAGGCGGCGTTGTTGCCAGCCTTCTGCAACTGGCCGCTTTCCAGGTCACGGCGCAGCTTGAGCAGCTCGGCGGTGGACTGGGTAACGTCGACATAAATAGGATCGAGCTGCTGGATGGTGGCCATGGCGTCGGTCTGACCGTTGCTCACCAGTGCACCTTCGGTGAACGAAGAGCGACCGATACGGCCGCTGATCGGCGCCAGAACCTTGGTGTAGCGCAGGTCGATCTGTGCGCTCTTGAGCGAAGCCTCAGCCTGCAATCGTTTGGCATTGGCGTCGTCGTATTCCTGTTTGGAGACGGCCTGTTCGTCAATCAGTTGCTTGTAGCGTTCGGCCAGTGAGCGTGTAGCCAGCAGGTTGGCCTTGGCATTGGCCAGGGTGGCTTCGTACACGGCAGGGTCGATCTGATACAACTGCTGGCCTTCCTTGACCTCACTGCCTTCCTTGAACAGGCGCTTGAGGATGATGCCGTTGACCTGCGGGCGCACTTCGGCAACGCGGTAGGCACTGGTTCGCCCCGGCAATTCCGAGGTGAGGGTGAAGGCTTGCGGCTGGATGGTCACGACGCCGACCTGAGGAGCCTGCGCCGCTGGCGCTGCTTCTTCTTTCTTACAGCCACTGAGCAGGGTTGCCAGGGCGACGGCGGAAACCAGAGCGGTAACGGCTGGCTTGAATTGCATGAGGATCCTCGGGTCGCTGGAGCAGGGAGACGCTCAAGAGTAATGGAAGAGATCTTGATCTGGAAAAAATGCTATCCGGTGGATAAATAGCTTGCTAAGGAATATACTTACATTCATGGTTGTTTGTAAATACTGCTGGGTGGTACTCAGGTACAGCCTCAGCGCTTGATTAGCTTATCCGAGAGGCCCCGGCAGAGGTGCCCCCGGAGCGTTCCCCGCACGCGCTGCGCGTTCGGGCCAGATGAGGTTGTACTGCCATGGTCCGTCGAACCAAAGAAGAAGCCCAGGAAACCCGTGCCCAGATCATCGAGGCGGCGGAAAGGGCCTTCTACAAGCGCGGGGTTGCGCGAACCACCCTGGCCGACATCGCCGAACTGGCGGGTGTGACGCGGGGGGCGATCTACTGGCACTTCAACAACAAGGCCGAGCTGGTGCAGGCGTTGCTCGACAGCCTGCACGAGACCCATGACCATTTGGCGCGGGCGAGCGAAAGCGAGGATGAAGTCGACCCGCTTGGCTGCATGCGCAAGCTGCTGTTGCAAGTGTTCAACGAGCTGGTGCTCGATGCCCGAACCCGTCGTATCAATGAAATCCTGCATCACAAGTGCGAGTTCACCGATGACATGTGTGAAATTCGCCAGCAGCGCCAGAGTGCGGTGCTGGATTGCCACAAGGGCATCACCCTGGCGCTGGCCAATGCCGTACGCCGGGGCCAGTTGCCTGGCGAGCTGGATGCCGAGCGCGCGGCGGTGGCCATGTTTGCCTATGTCGATGGCCTGATCAGGCGCTGGCTATTGCTGCCTGACAGTGTCGATCTGTTGGGTGATGTCGAAAAATGGGTCGACACCGGGCTGGATATGCTGCGCTTGAGCCCGGCTCTGCGCAAATGACACTTTGTTAAGGATTGTGAGGGAGTGTTTCCCCTTTGTGTTAAGGGGAGATTAAGGTCGCCGCCGCCTTGCAGCTGTTCGCACCACAAGGCGGCAGCGCGTGTGCAACCTTCAGCGGCCGCGCAATTGCCGGTCAGGCAAAGCAAATGCCGCGAACAGTCCCAGCACCGCGACGACCGCACTCCCCATCAGCAGCTGCCGGAACGTCTCCAGCAACCGCCCCTGAGTCACCGGGTCCACCTCTGCGGCCTTCAAGCTCCCCAGCAACGGATTACCCGACAGTTCGAAACCACCCTGATGCAGCAGTGCCAGCAACAAGCTGGACATGCACGCCACGCCCATGGCTCCGCCCAGCGAACGGAACAGGTTGGTGGTGCTGGTGGCCACGCCGATGTCCTTGCTGGCCACCGCGCTTTGTGTGCCCACCAGTGAGGTCGGGAATTGCAGCCCGCAGGCTATACCGGTCAGCAGCATGCACAGCGCACTGAGCAACGCTGATTGCGGCGGAGTCAGTGCCATCGCGAAAATGGCCACTGGCATCAGCAGTGCACCGGCCAGGATCTGTGGCTTGTAGCGCCCGGTCCGGCTGGTCATGCGACCACCTGTGAAGGCGCCCATGGGCAGCCCCATGGCCAGCGGCAGCAGATGCAGGGCGGCGCTGTCGGCACCGGCGCCGGTAATGCCCTGGTAACGCAAGGGCATGAGCATGGTCAGGGAAATGGACTGGAAGCTGGCGAAGAAGATCACCGCCCAGCACAGCACTGCCACACGGTTGCCAAACAGGCTGAGCGGCAGCAGCGGCTCTGGGCAGCGGCGTTCGTGTGCGATGAAAAGCGCCAGGCCCAGTAGGGCGCAGCCGAACAGCGCCAGCACGGCCGGGTCGGCCCAGGCGTGGCCCTGGCCCACCAAGGTGATGCCCAGCAGCAGGCTGCCAAGGCCGAGAATCAACAGCATGGCGCCAAGGTAGTCCACCTGTGCCTCGCGACGCTGCACCGGCATATCAGCGAGCGCACGGCGAATGGCCCACAAGGCGACCAGCCCCAGCGGCAGGTTGATCCAGAACACCCAGCGCCACGACAGGTACTCGGTCAACCAGCCGCCCAGCACTGGCCCGGCCACGCTGGCCGCAGCGTACATGCTGCTGAAGTAGCCCTGGTAGCGGCCGCGTTCGCGTGGGGGCACGAAGTCGCCAATGATTGCCTGGCTCACCGAGACCATCCCGCCTGCGCCGACACCCTGCAGTACCCGGGCCAGCACCAGTTGCGGCATGTCCTGGGCCATGGCGCAGGCAATGGAGGCCAGGGTGAACAAGCTGATGCCGGTGAGGATCATCCGGCGCCGGCCGTAAAGGTCGCCCAGTTTGCCGTAGATCGGCACGGCCACGGTCATGGCCACCATATAACCGGAGATGACCCAGGCCAGCAGGCCGACATCGCTGAACTGCGCCGAGATGGCGGGCAGCGAGACGGCGACGATGGTCTGATCCAGTGCGCCGAGGAAGATGGCCAGCATCAGGGCGGTGAGCACGTTGCGCAGGGCGGTGGGGGGCAGGGCGGCGGTCACGGGAATACCTTGTTTGTCTATGGCGGCCCCTTCGCGGGCAAGCCTGCTCTCACAGAAGCCCTCGGATTGTAACCTGAGTTAGGTAGCTTCCTATGTACTATCTGCATCCCCTATGCAAGATCGGCATTGGCGCATTCATCCAGTGCTGCATGGCTGCGTGATATCGTTGGTATGCCACAGAGGCTGAAATCCGGGGCTTGCACCAGGTTGGTGCAGCATATTGACTCAGGTTTTTCAGTCCGCTGTCTCCCACACCTTTTATTCCTCTGCCTGCATGTCGAGCATGACCGCCCAGATGGCGACGGTTGGAACAGGTCAGGTAGACCCGATTACAGGGGTCGGTAGTTACCGTTCAAATTTCAACTTTTTTGCGGAGTGATCATGCCCAAGGCTTCCCACCAAGATCTGCGTTTTGCCTTCCGCGAGCTGCTCGCTTCAGGTTCCTGTTTCCACACTGCCTCGGTGTTCGACCCTATGTCGGCACGCATTGCCGCAGACCTGGGCTTCGAAGTCGGTATCCTCGGCGGTTCGGTCGCTTCGTTGCAGGTACTGGCTGCTCCAGACTTCGCTCTGATCACCCTCAGCGAGTTCGTCGAGCAGGCCACCCGCATTGGTCGGGTCGCGCAACTGCCGGTACTGGCCGACGCCGACCACGGTTATGGCAACGCATTGAACGTGATGCGCACGGTGATCGAACTGGAGCGCGCCGGTGTGGCCGCACTGACCATCGAGGACACCCTGCTGCCTGCCCAGTTCGGGCGCAAGTCCACTGACCTGATCCCGGTCGAGGAGGGCGTTGGCAAGATCCGCGCGGCGCTGGAGGCACGAGTCGATTCGTCCCTGTCGATCATTGCCCGTACCAACGCGGGCGTACTCAGCACCGAAGAAATCATCGTGCGTACCCAGAGCTACCAGAAGGCGGGCGCTGATGGCATCTGCATGGTCGGGGTCAAAGACTTCGAGCAGCTCGAACAGATTGCCGAGCACCTGACTGTGCCGCTGATGCTAGTTACATATGGCAACCCGAACCTGCGCGATGACGAGCGCCTGGCGCGTCTGGGCGTGCGCATCGTGGTCGATGGCCATGCGGCTTACTTTGCCGCGATCAAGGCCACTTACGACTGCCTGCGGCTGCAGCGTGGTCGGCAGAACAAGTCGGAAAACCTCAGTGCCACCGAACTCTCGCACACCTACACCCAGCCTGAAGACTACATTCGCTGGGCCAAGGAATACATGAGCGTCGAAGAGTGATCAGCAGGACGCCGTCCATTCAACGGACGGCGCTCAAGGTTGCACTGTGAGGCACGCAATGTGCCTGCTCGCAACTATTGGCGACGCTGGGCTGGCTGCGTAGCAGTTCGGCGCGCCAGCAGGCTGAGCCATACAGCCCTGCGGCAGCGGTAAGGGCCATGACAAGGGCGACTCTTCTGGATTTGATGCCCATGGTGCTCACCTCCCGTGACAGCGATAGGGGTGTACGCCACTAGTATAGATCCCGATCCCACGCCGGTTCGTCCTTGAAATGCTGCACCAGGAAATCCAGCATGCTGCGCAAGGTCGCCGGCATGTGTTTGCGCGACGTATACACCGCATTCAGGTTCAGTTCACGCGGTTTGGCCTCGGGCAGCAGACGCACCAGTTCACCCCGGCGTATGGCGTCTGCGGCCTGGTAGGTTGGCAGCATGGTGATACCGACGCCAGCCAGCGCAGCCCTTTGCAGGGTCATCACCTCGTTGGCACTGATGTTTCCGGATACGGGCACGGCGACCTGCTGGCCGGCTACCGCGAAATGCCACAAGCTGTGTCCGAAGTAGGCATGGGTCAGGCAGTTGTGCAGGCTCAGTTCCTCAACCCGTTGCGGCGTGCCTCGCTCATTCAGGTAGGCCGGTGCCGCGCACACGACCGAGCGGCACACGCTCAGGCGCCGGGCGATGAGGCTGGGGTCCACGTCATTGCTGGTGCGAATGGCCAGGTCGATGCGCTCGTCCACCAGGTTGACGGTGCGGTCGAGCATCTGCAGTTCTACCTTCACGTCAGGAAAGCGCCGCACATAGGCGGCCACTGCATCCACCAGCTGTGCCTGGCCGAATGAGGTACTGACGCTGATACGCAGTGCCCCCCTTGGTGCGTCTTCCGGCTGCTGCACGGCGGCCTGCAGGTCGCCGGCCAGTTCCAGCAGTTGCCGGCAGCGAGGCAGGGTTTCCTGGCCGGCTGCCGTGAGGCTGAGCTTGCGCGTGGTTCGCTGCATCAGCCGCGTGCCAACCCAGTCTTCCAACTCTGCCAGGTAGCGCGACACGACCGGCCGCGATAATTTCAGATAATCCGCCGCCGCCGACTGGCTGCCCAGGTCGATGACTGTGACGAATACACGCATGGCGTTGAGACGGTCCATGATTTGCCCGATTTCAGAAACAAACTATGTCTGAGCATCGCATTTTTTGTGACGAATCGGGTAACTAAGCTATGCGCATTGTTTGGTAGAAGGCGTTACCCGAAGCCGGCAGACGAGAGCCTTGGCGCTGGCGGCGAAGGTCACCAAGGGCGGTCATTCCGTTCAACTGATGGAGAGTATTTCATGAGCAAGATCGCAATCATCGGTGCCACCGGCCGTGCTGGCAGCCAGTTACTGGAAGAGGCCCTGCGCCGTGGTCACCGTGTACTGGCCATAGCCCGCGACCCTTCCACGCTTGAAGGGCGTGAGGGTGTGACCGTCAAGTCGCTGGATGCCACGGACAGCGCGGCCCTGCAGGCAGCGGTCGCAGGTATGGACGCTGTGTTGAGTGCCGCGCATTTCTCGACAATGGAGCCGCACGCCATCATCGAGCCGGTGAAGCGCGCCGGGGTCAAGCGCCTGCTGGTGGTGGGTGGCGCCGGTAGCTTGTTGCTGCCGTCAGGGCACCGGGTGATCGACAGCCCGGATTTCCCGGAGGCGTATAAAGCCGAGGCCAGTGCCGGCGTGCGTTTTCTGGAGGCGCTGCGGCGCGAGCCGAACCTGGACTGGACCTTCCTTTCGCCTTCGGCTGAGTTCGTTGAGGGTGAGCGCAGAGGTCACTATACGCTGGGCAAGGATCATCTGTTGATCGGTGCGGACGGCAAGAGCTGGATCACGTTTGCCGACTATGCGATTGCCATGCTGGATGAGCTGGAGAAGCCGCAGCACTCGCGGCAACGGTTCACAGTCGGCTATTGAGTCGCCCGCGTTGCGGGCATGCCCGCTCCCATGGGTACCGTACAGCTACCAAGGCCTGTGCAAACCTGTGGGAGCGGGCGAGCCTGCGAAAGGGCCGTCACAGGCTGGCCTGGCCCTCCAGCCAGTCCAGCAATTCCAGCAGCCCCGGCGGCAAGCTCCTGGCCTGGCTCACCAGGTAATACCCCTTGCCTGTCAGCACCTTCAGCGCAAACGGCATGCACAACCGCCCACCGCGCAGGTCATCGCCAATCAGCGACCAGTCACCGATTGCCACCCCTGTCCCCTGCGAGGCCATGGCCATCGCCATGTCCAGTGTCTCGAAATGTTGTTTAGGCCCATGCGTGGCGAGCGTCACTCCAGCCGCCTGCAACCACAACCGCCAGTCGTGTTCATCCCGCGAGGGATGCAGCAACATATGTCGGGCCAGGTCTTCCACCTGCTGCAACGGCACTGGCCCTTCACGCAGTGACGGTGCGCACACCGGTGTCAGCTGCTCATCGAACAGCTTGCGCACCTGCAGCCCGTGGTTCGGCGCATCGCCGTAGACCACTGCCGCATCGAAGCCCTCGCGACGGAAATCCACCCCGTGCTGCACGGTCGTTGTCAGCTCAACCGGCACATCCGGGCGCAGTGCCTGCCATTCCATCAGGCGCGGCAGCAGCCAGCGCATTACGCAGGTTGGTGCCTTCAGCTGCAAGGTCGTGCTGTGCTCACCCACCTCGCGCACCCCTTGTTCGATCAGGGCGAACACCTGCTGCACCCGTGGCAGCCAGTCCAGGCCTTCACGGGTCAGGCTCAACCCACGCGCCTCGCGCTTGAACAGGGCATAACCGAGGTGTTCTTCGAGGGCTGCAATCTGGCGGCTGACAGCGCCCTGGGTGATGTGCAACTGCTGCCCGGCGCGGGTGAAGTTGCAGTGCTGGGCGGTGACCAGAAACGTGTGCAGGGCAGGCAGGGGCGGGAGGCGTTTCATTGCAGTAAGCCATGATCACAGGACATGGCTAGTATGTGTTTTTTTACATTGTGGCGATAGCCGTGGCTTGGGTCCAATAAGGGCATACCCCAACACGATTCATGGTGACCCCTGATGGCAACCTGCGGCGAAGTACTGGTCAAACTCCTTGAAGGCTATGGCGTCGATCATGTCTTCGGCATCCCCGGTGTACATACCGTGGAGCTCTATCGTGGCCTGGCGGGCTCTTCCATTCGCCACATCACCCCGCGTCATGAGCAAGGTGCCGGGTTCATGGCTGACGGCTATGCGCGTACCCGCGGCAAACCCGGGGTGTGCTTCATTATCACCGGCCCGGGCATGACCAATATCACCACTGCCATGGGCCAGGCCTATGCCGACTCGATCCCGATGCTGGTGATTTCCAGCGTGCAGTCCCGTGATCAGCTGGGCGGTGGCCGTGGCAAGCTGCACGAACTGCCCAACCAAGCCGCGCTGGTATCGGGTGTGGCGGCGTTTTCCCACACCTTGATGAGTGCAGCCGACTTGCCGCAGGTGCTGGCCAGGGCATTTGCCGTGTTCGACAGTGCCCGGCCACGCCCGGTGCATATCGAAATCCCGCTCGATGTGCTGGTTGAACCGGCCGACTTCCTGCTGCCGGGCCGCCCTGTACGGGGCAGTCGGGCAGGGGCTGCACCGCAGGCCGCGGCGCAGATGGCTGAGCGACTGGCCAGTGCACGTCGGCCGCTGATTCTGGCCGGTGGCGGGGCGTTGGCTGCGGGCGCTGCGCTGGCACGCCTGGCCGAACACCTTCAGGCCCCGGTAGCGCTGACCATCAATGCCAAAGGCTTGCTGCCTGCCAGCCACCCATTGCAGATCGGCTCGACCCAGTCGTTACCCGCCACACGGGCGCTGGTGGCCGAGGCCGACGTGGTGCTGGCGATCGGTACCGAACTGGCTGAAACCGATTATGACGTGACCTTCAAGGGAGGCTTCGAGATCCCGGGCAGGCTGCTGCGCATTGACATCGACCCGGACCAGACCGTGCGTAATTATCTGCCGGAGCTGGCGCTGGTAGCCGATGCCGAGCTGGCAGCCGAAGCGCTGCTCGGTGCCTTGCAAGCCCGGCCGCAGCCAGCGCACGAAAGCACTTGGGGCATGGCTCGCGTGGCCAACCTGCGCAAGGTCCTGGCGGCAGACTGGGACCAGCCAACCCTGAGCCAGACACGTTTGCTGAGCGCCATACTGGAGCGCCTGCCTAATGCGATTCTGGTGGGCGACTCGACCCAACCTGTGTACACCGGCAACCTGACACTCGACATGGAGCAGCCACGCCGCTGGTTCAACGCCTCGACCGGTTACGGCACCTTGGGTTACGCGTTGCCAGCAGCCATGGGCGCCTGGTTGGGCAGTGCCGAGCAGGCCGTCGAACGCGCTCCGGCGGTGTGCCTGATTGGTGATGGTGGTTTGCAGTTCACCCTGCCGGAACTGGCCAGTGCAGTGGAGGCACAGGTACCGCTGATCGTGCTGCTGTGGAATAACCAGGGGTACGAGGAAATCAAGAAATACATGGTCAATCGGGCGATCGAGCCGGTCGGGGTGGATATCCATACCCCGGATTTCATCGGCGTGGCGCGAGCGTTGGGCGCGGCAGCAGAGAACGTGGCCGATATTGCCCAATTGCAGGCGGCGCTCGGACAAGCGGTGGAGCGCAAGGGGCCGACCTTGATTCAGGTGGACCAGAATCAGTGGCAGGCCGCGGTGTTGGGTTGAAGCATTGCGATTGCCTGTATCGGCCTCTCGTGCCTGCAGGCAGCGCGCAATTTTCGCATCTGTGCAAAAACCTGCAGGTGCGGGTTTACCCGCGAAAGCGCCGGGGCAGGCGAGTGTCGAGCTTCAGACCGCAGTAGCCCGCAACCGAGCCACATCGCGAATTGGCGGCGCGCCGTAAAGCCGGCTGTATTCACGGCTGAATTGCGACGGGCTTTCATAACCCACCCGATAAGCCGCCACCGCCGCCTCCAGCCCGTCGTTCAACATCAGCCGCCGCGCCTCTTGCAGGCGCAGTTGCTTCTGGTACTGAAGCGGGCTCATCGAGGTCACGGCCTTGAAGCGGTGGTGCAAGGTCGAGGTGCTGAGGTTGACCTCACGCGCCAGGTCCTCGATACGCAGCGGCTGTTGGAAGTTGTTGTTGAGCCAAGTGATGGCCTGGCAAACCCGGTGGGTCTGGCTGTTGGCCAAGGCAATTTCATACAGCCGGTAACCCTGCGGCCCACGCAGCAGGCGGTAGAGAATCTCGCGGCGGAACAGCGGCGCCAGCATTGCGATGTCGCGCGGGGTGTCCAGCAGCCGCAGCAACCGCAGCAGGGCATCGAGTAACGCGGCATCAGTCCTTTCCACATACAAACCACGGCCGGAAGGTCGATTGGGTACCAGCATCGGTCCGCTCTCGGCGATCAGCTGGCTGATCTCGGCCGGGTCCAGGTCCATGCGCAGGCCCAGGCTTGGGTTCTCGGGGCTGGCATCCAGCCTCACGGCACTGAGTGGCAAGGTTACCGAAACGACCATGTAATGCAGTGGGTCGTAGGCGTATTGCTCGTCACCCAGGAACAGGCTTTTGCTGCCCTGGGCAAGGATGCACAGGGCAGGCTGCGCCAGGGTGGGTACAGAACGCACATTTTCGGTGTAACGCACCAGGTACAGGTCATCGATGGCCGATGCTGGGCCATAGGGCTCGCCCGCGTGGCGGTTGATCAGCTCGGCCAGCTCCAGGCGCTGCAGTTCCAGGGTCGGTTCGGTGGACGTGGCGGTGGTCATGATGGCTTTCCTCTGCTGACCGACGCAGCATAGGTTTGGGCAAAGACGGGCGCTAGTCGAAAGCTGCATGTCGATTGCCTGATCCTGCCGCGCTGCAGGATCAGGCAATCGACATGCAGTAATGGCCTAACGCGCCGCGCGGGTGAGCGCCTAACCTTGGCAGCCTGGCTTTTCCGTCCGCCTGCTTCAAGGAGATTGTGCAATGACCCTTAAACAACCGGTCACCCACCTTGCTTTCATCCGTGCCAGCAGCGGGCGCTCGGCAGAGCTGGGCGCGCGCCTGCGTGACCTGCTCGAGCCCTCGCTGCGAGCACCGGGATGCCTGAGTTTCACCGTGCAGCGTTCTCAGGCTGATGCTGACCTGTGGTTGCTCAGCGGAAGCTGGCAGGACCAGCAGGCGATGAGTGGCTACTTTGCTTCACCGACACTGGAGGTGTTCGGTGAGCTGGTGCAGGCTCAGGTGGTCAGCAGCCTGGACTTGCATACCTTCGATTGAGCGTGGATGAGGTAAAGTGACACCCTTGTTCAATCACGCGGACAGCAACATGGCACGTAGGGAATTCACTCATTTCGAAGCGGTATCGGCGATGGTGCCAGTGGAAGGTGGCGGCTACAACGCAGCCATCGCGGTCAAAGCCTTGGGCATGGGCGGCGCGCCGCGCTTTCACAAGGTTCTCGACGGGCAGGTGTTCAAGGGCGCTGTGGCCGCCGACGAAGCGGCCACCGCCGAGCTGCAACGCCTGCAGGGCGTCAGCGAAGAGGGTGAGCTGGTCTGGTGATCAGGCCGGCGGCCGGGCCATCTTGAACAGGTTGCCCAGCTCGAAATAATCCGCCGGGCCACCCCCACGCAGGATCGGCTCGGCGGCAGCGGTATCGTAGATGCCGTTGTTCAACAGGTGCTCGGCAATGTGCACCGCCACCACTTCCCCAAGGATCAGCCAGCTGGGCACCTCTTGCTGGTCGGCGCGCTTGAGCTGGACGATCTGGCTGACCTTGCACTCGAAGGCTACCGGCGTTTCACCCACGCGCGGCACCTTGACGATGCTAGACGGTGCGGCAGTGAGGCCGCTCAATTCGAATTCGTTCACTTCGGCAGCAACCGGTGCGCAGCTCAGGTTCATTTGCTCGGCCAGTGGGCGGGTGGCCAGGTTCCAGACGAACTCACCGGTCTGCTCGATGTTGTTCAGGCTGTCTTTGCGCCCGACGCTGCAGAAACCGATGATCGGCGGGATGTAGTTGAACGCATTGAAGAAGCTGTAAGGCGCCAGATTCAGGCGGCCTTCGCGGTCCTGAGAGGAGATCCAGCCGATAGGGCGGGGACCGACGATGGCATTGAACGGGTCGTGCGGCAGGCCGTGGCCTTTGGCGGGTTCGTAGTAATACATCTGTGCTGGGCTTGTTGGCCCTACCTCCTGGTGGACAAGGTGCCTAGTGTGCCAAGCCTGAGCTCGTGTGCAAATGATCAAGCCCGGCCGAAGCCGGGCTGGGTGCTCGCAATCAGGTATCAGCTGATGCGGTGCGCGTTGGTGCGGTCGAAGCCGTCTTCAGCGAAGCGTTGGCCGCCGGTGCGGTCGAAGCCGTCTTCAGCGAAGCGTTGGCCACCGGTGCGGTCGAAGCCGTCTTCGGCGAAGCGTTGGCCGCCGGTGCGGTCGAAGCCGTCTTCAGCGTAGCTGGCTGACTGGGTTTGAACCGCGGCAAAGGTGTGAGCGTCGGTCCGGTCGAAGCCATCTTCGGCGAAGGCGCCAGCTGCGAAAACCGAAAGGGCCAAGGTGAGGATCAGTTTGTTTTTCATGGTCGTTGCTCCAGGGGTTTGTGAGTTGTTTGTTTCTATGGGTTTAATCCTACGCCGAATAATTTGATTAAAAAGCGCAAAAAACAGTGCTTAATAATCTATTTATTAGATGTTTTTGTGCGCGTATGCCGTGCTTCAGGCCGCAAGCCTGGCTTGGGAGCGTTCGCGCGGGCGCCAACGTTCTGCCAGCCATTGCAGCTTGAAAAGGTGGAATTAATAGGGCGTTAAGAAGGAAAGGTCTGAATGAAAAAGGGGCGCTCCATGCAATGGAGCGCCCCTTTTAGTACTGCCAGGCCAGCGTTACTCAGTGGTAATCCGCGAGTGCTGCTTGGTGTCTTTCATGGTCGCGTAAACCAGCAGCGAGCAGGCGATACAGGCGGTGACGTACCAGTAGAAGCCGCTCTCCATACCAGCGCTCTTGAACCACAGGGCCACGTATTCGGCGGTGCCACCGAAGATCGACACCGTCAGGGCATACGGCAGGCCCACGCCGAGGGCGCGAATCTCGGTAGGGAACAGCTCGGCTTTGACCACGGCGTTGATCGAGGTATAGCCGCTTACGATGATCAGTGCGGCCATGATCAGGAAGAACGCACCCCACCAGGTCTGGATGGTGTGCAGGGTGCTGAGGATGGGAACGGTGAACAGGGTACCGAGCACACCGAAGGCGATCAGGATCGGACGGCGGCCGATCTTGTCGGACAGACCACCGATCACCGGCTGCAGGCACATGAACAGGAACAGCGTGGCGGCCGAGATGGTGGTCGAGTCACTGATGCTCATGCCCACGGTGTTGACCAGGTATTTCTGCATGTAGGTGGTGTAGGTGTAGAAGGCCAGGGTGCCGCCCATGGTCAGACCGACGACGGTCATCAGCTCCTTGGGGTGACGCAGCAGGGTGCGCATCAGGCTTTCCTTGGCCTTTTCCTTCTTGGTGAACGAGGCGGTTTCTTCCATGCCGCGACGCAGGTACAGGGCCACCACCGCGCACAGCGCAC
Source organism: Pseudomonas sp. BO3-4 (assembly GCF_034044115.1). Lineage (NCBI taxonomy): Bacteria > Pseudomonadati > Pseudomonadota > Gammaproteobacteria > Pseudomonadales > Pseudomonadaceae > Pseudomonas > Pseudomonas sp. BO3-4. Next base: position 5,151,717 of record NZ_CP139018.1, on the reverse strand, counting down.
CGATCACGAACGGCACGCGCCAGCCCCAGGCGTACAACTGCTCGGTGGTCAGGGTCTGTTGCAGGACGATCAGTACCGCCAGGGCGATGAGCTGGCCGGAGATCAGGGTCACGTACTGGAAGCTGGAGAAGAAACCACGGCGCTCCTTGCTGGCCATTTCGCTGAGGTAGGTGGCCGAGGTGCCGTATTCACCACCCACCGACAGGCCCTGCAGCAGGCGCGCGATGACCAGCAGGACAGGTGCGGCGACGCCGATGGTTTCGTAACCCGGGGTCAGGGCGATGACCAACGAGCCTGCGCACATGAGCAATACCGACGCCATCAGCGCGGCCTTGCGGCCCTTGCGGTCGGCGTACAGGCCCATCAGCCAGCCACCGATCGGGCGCATGAGGAAGCCCACGGCGAAGATCGCAGCGGTATTGAGCAGTTGTGCGGTGGAGTCGCCGGCGGGGAAGAAGGCCTTGGCGAAGTACAGCGAGAATGCGGCGTAGACGTACCAGTCGTACCATTCGACCATGTTGCCGATGGACCCGCTGAAAATCGACTTCAAGCGGCTGGCGGTGGTTTTTTCTGCGGCAGGCGCGGTGGCCGCCCCGGCGGGCAGGGAGGTGGCGTTATCCATCAGGGATACCTTCTCGTTGTTTTTGTGGAGCGCGCCGTGGCGCAGCTTGCCAAGGCAATTGCAGAAGGTGTGCCAAATGGGGGCGGGCTGATTCATTTCAGGGCATCCAATACCCCAAAACCGGCACAGTAGCGGGGCTTGCGCTGCCCTTTGCGGGAGCGGGCTTGCCTGCGAAGGGCTGCAAAGCAGCCCGGAATCTCGACGTGATAAGCGGTTTTTTGCCTACCAGGTGCAGGTCATAAGCGGATTTCCGCTCATTCCTGCCCAACAAAATCCTCGCGCACCAGCCCGTGCCGTTGCATCTTCTCGTTAAGGGTGCGCCGCGGCAGTTGCAACGCCTCCATCACCGACTTGATCTCGCCCCCATGCTGACGCAAGGCCGCACGCAGGCATTGCGCCTCGAATGCTTCCATCTGCTCGCCCAGCGACTGCCCGGCAGGTGCCACCTCGATGTTTGGCGAACCCAGCCCCAGCGCATGCCGCTCCGCCGCATTGGCCAGCTCACGCACGTTGCCAGGCCAATCATGTGACAGCAGCTGCGCCAGCTGTGCAGCCGATAGCGGCGGGGCGGTGCGACCCAGCTTTTCACCTGCAGCACGGGCAAAGTGTTCGAACAGCAGCGGAATGTCCTCCCGCCGCTCGCGCAGCGGTGCCAGGCGCAATTCGGCCACGTTCAGGCGGTAGGCCAGGTCTTCGCGGAAGCGCCCGGCACGCGCCTCCTCGAGCAGGTCGGGCTTGGTCGCAGCAATGATGCGCAGGTCCACGCTGATGCTCTGGTTGGCCCCCAGGCGCTCCAGCTTCTGCTCCTGTATCACCCGCAACAGCTTGGCCTGTTGGGCCAGTGGCATGCTCTCGATTTCGTCGAGGAACACGGTGCCACCGTTGGCATATTCCAGCTTGCCGATCCGTTTACCCTGGGCGCCCGTGAAGGCGCCGCTCTCATGGCCGAACAGTTCGGCCTCGAACAACGACTCGGGGATGGCCGCGCAGTTAAGGGCTACAAAGGGCTTGGCGGCACGGGGGCCAAAGTCGTGCAGGCAGCGGGCCACCCGCTCCTTGCCACTGCCGGTTTCACCGCGAATCAGCACGTTCACCGGCAGGCCGGCCAGGTCCAGCACTTGCCGGCGCAGCTGTTGCAGGCCCTGGGACATGCCCAGTAGCGTGACTTCCAGGCGTGACTTGAGGTCGGCCTGCTCGTGGAGCCGGCGGTTCTCAAGTACCAGCTGGCGCTTTTCCAGGGCGCGGCGCAGGCTGCCCAGCAAGTCTTGCGGCGTGAAGGGTTTTTCCAGGAAGTCATAGGCCCCCATGCGCATGGCTTCTACCGCCATCGGTACATCACCGTGACCGGTCAGCAGAATCACGGGCAGGTCGGGGTCGTTCGCCTGCAGGCGTTCGAGCAATTGCAGGCCATCCATGCCCGGCATTCGCACATCGCTGATGATCACCCCAGGGAAGTGCTGCGGCAGGTGTGCCAGGCACGCTTCGGCGTGAGCGAACAACTGCACGCTGAAGCCAGACAGACTCAGCCATTGCTCGACAGCAGTGCGGATACTGGCTTCATCATCGACGACGATCACCGAATTCAACATACAGGCTCCAGGTCACGGGGCAGGGTAAGGCTCAGGCGCGCGCCGCCAGGCAGGTTCTCGGCCCGCAGCTGGCCGCCGGCCTCGTGGACGATGCCGTAAGAAATGGCCAGGCCCAGCCCTAGCCCTTCCCCCACCGGTTTGGTGGTGAAGAACGGGTCGAAGACCTTGGCCAGGTCGGCTTCGGCAATGCCACCACCCGAGTCGAGCACACTCAGGCGCCATAGTGCCCCGTCGGGTTCGATGCGGATCTCCAGGCGTTTGTAACGCTTGTCGAGCATGGCGTCGAGTGCATTGTGCAGGAGGTTTATCAGCACCTGCTCCAGGCGGATGGCATCGCCGCGTACCCAGGCCGGGCGTGCCAGGTACAGCGCCACTTCCACTTCTTCGTTGCGAAGGCGCGCTTCCAGCAGGTGCAAGGCCTGGTCGACCACGGTTGCCAGGTCAAGGCGTTCGCGCAGGCCCATCGGGCTGTTGCGGGCAAAGGTTTTCAGGTGGCTGGTAAGTGCTGCCATGCGCGTGAGCATCTGTTCCAGTGGCTCCAGCGCTTGCCGCGCTTCGTCATGGCGACCATGGTCAAGCAGCAGGCGCAGGGTTTCCAGCTGCATACGCTGGGTGGTCAGAGGCTGGTTGATTTCGTGGGCCATGGCCGCCGACATCTGCCCGAGAGCGGCGAGCTTGGCTGATTGCACCAGGCCTTCCTGGGCAGTGCGCAGCTCGCGGGTGCGTTCTTCGACCTGGCGTTCGAGTTCTTGCCGGCTGCGCTGGCGCAGGCGTGCCAGGCGCAGGCGTTGGCTGACGAAAAGGGCGGCGAACACCAGGCTCAGCCAGACGGCGGCGGCGCCAAGCGCGGCATTACGGCCGTCGGCAGCAACCTGCGGTTTGCGCAGCAGGTGCAAGGTCCAGTTTTCGCCTTCCAGCGGCAGGCTTTCCCACAGGTACTCGGTACTACCCTCGGGGCCTTGCACGCGGCTAAGGGTGCTGTAGGGGGCAAACCGCGTCAGCACCTGATGGTGTAGCGGCACCAGCGGTTGCTTGTCGTACTGGCGGGTTTCGGCCAGCTCGGCACGGTCGGCGCCACTGAGCGGCTGAAGCTCGCGGTAGCGCCAGCCATCCTGGTTTGCGATGAAAGTGATGCCGCGGGCGTCGCTGACCAACAGGATATCGTTGCCCTGTCGCCATTCGCGCTCCAGCTCGGGGAACTCCAGCTTGACCACCATGGCGCCAAGGAATCGGCCATGCTCGTCGTTCACCGCGCTGGCGAGGAAGTAGCCCGGCACGCCACTGGTCACGCCCACGGCATAGAAGCGGCCACTGCCCTGGCTGCGGGTTTGCTTGAAGTAGGGGCGGAAACCGTAGTTGGAGCCGACGTAGCTGCTGGGCAGCCGCCAGTTGCTGGCGGCAATGGCCAGCCCGGTGCGGTCGAGCAGCTCGAGGGTGGAGGAATTGGCGGCGCCATTGATGCGTTCGAGCTTGAGGTTCAGGGCGTTCTGAACCTTTTCGTCGACCGGGCCGCGCAAGGCTGCGATCAGCTCCGGGTCCAGCGCCAGCACGGCGGGGAGGGCACGGTAGCGATCGATCAGGGTGTGCAGTGCGTTGGCGTACAGGCCCAGTTGCTGGCTGGCACGCTTGGCGTCGTCTTCCATGGCCTGGCGCTTGGCCTGGTGCATGGCCCAGCCGGCGCTGAGTGCGGTACCCAGCACGATCAGCAGGGTGATCAGCCCCAGACGCAGGGCGCGAAAGGAAAAGGGCATCGGGGGGCGGATCCGGTGGTGGGGTAACGGGGCCGGTCTCTTCGCGGGTAAACCCGCGCCTACAGGTACTCTGCAGCACCTGTAGGCGCGGTTTTATCCGCGAAAAGGCCGGAACAGGCGGCCTTTTTCAGTCAAAGCAATTCAAAGCTCTGCTGCTGCACCGCCTGGGAGTCCAGCCCTACCTGGACATTGAACTCCCCTGGTTCGGCAACCCGCTGCAACTGGCCATTGTAGAACTTCAGGTCGTCCTCGCTGATGCGGAAGGTCAACGTGCGGGTTTCACCCGGTTCAAGCATCAGCTTCTGGAAGTTTTTCAGCTCTTTCACTGGGCGGCTCATCGACGCCGACACATCCTGCAGGTACAGCTGCACCACCGTCTCGCCTGCAACCTTGCCAGTGTTCTTGACCGTTACCTTGGCATCCAGCGTATCGCCGCGCTTGAGATCCTTGCTCGACAGGTTCAGGCCCGACAGCTCGAAGCTGCTGTAGCTCAAGCCATAGCCGAACGGATAAAGCGGCCCGTTGGGTTCTTCGAAGTATTGCGAGGTGTAGTTGCCCGGCTTGCCCGGCGTGAACGGCCGGCCGATGCGGGTGTGGTTGTAGTACATCGGGATCTGCCCCACCGACCGTGGGAAGGTAATGGCCAGCTTGCCGGAGGGGTTGTAGTCGCCAAACAGCACGTCGGCGATGGCATTGCCGCCTTCGGTGCCGGCGAACCAGGTTTCGAGGATGGCGTCGGCCTGCTCGCGCTCCCAACTGATCGACAGCGGCCGGCCGTTCATCAGCAACAGCACCAGCGGTTTGCCGGTGGCCTTGAGCGCCTTGATCAGCTCGCGCTGGCTGGCCGGGATCTCCAGGGTGGTACGGCTCGACGACTCGTGGGACATGCCGCGGGACTCGCCGACCACGGCGACCACGACGTCGGATTGCTTCGCCGCCTTGACTGCTTCATCGATCAGCACGGCAGGCGGGCGTGGGTCGTCGACGATTTCCGGGGCATCGAAGTTGAGGAAGTTCAGGTAGTCGAGTATCGCCTTGTCACCTGTGACGTTGGAGCCTTTGGCGTAGACCAGCTTGGCCTTGCCTTCCACGGCGCGGCGCAAGCCTTCGCGCACGGTCACCGAGTGGACGGGTTTACCGTCGGCGGCCCAGCTGCCCATCATGTCGATCGGCGCATCGGCCAGCGGGCCGACCAAGGCAATGGTGCCGGCCTTTTTCAGCGGTAGGGTCTGGTTGCGGTTTTCCAGCAGCACCAGGCTGCGGCGTGCCACGTCACGCGCAGCTTCGCGGTGCAGGCGGTCGTTGCCGTAGTAGTCCTTCAGGTCGGTTTCGGCCTTGCCGATGCGCACGTACGGGTCTTTGAACAGGCCCATGTCGTACTTGGCACCCAGCACTTCACGCACCGCCTGGTCCAGCTCGCGCTGGGTCACCTCACCGGACTTCAGCAGGCCCGGCAGCTCTTCGCCGTACAGGGTATCGTTCATGCTCATGTCGATGCCGGCCTTGATCGCCAGCTTGGCGGCTTCACGGCCATCACGGGCGACGCCGTGGCGAATCAGCTCCTGGATGGCACCGTGGTCGCTGATGGTCACGCCCTTGAAGCCCCACTCCTTGCGCAGCAGGTCGTTCATCAGCCAGGTGTTGGAGGTGGCCGGTACGCCGTTGATCGAGTTCAGCGCCACCATCACGCCACCGGCACCCGCATCGAGCGCGGCGCGATAGGGTGGCAGGTAGTCGTTGTACATTTTCGGCAGGCTCATATCGACCGTGTTGTAGTCGCGTCCGCCTTCCACGGCGCCATACAAGGCGAAATGCTTGACGATGGCCATGATGCTGTCGGGGTTGGCCGGGCTGCTGCCCTGGAACGAGCGCACCATTACCTGGCCGATTCTCGAGGTCAGGTAGGTGTCTTCGCCGAAACCTTCACTGGTGCGGCCCCAGCGCGGGTCACGGGCGATATCCACCATTGGCGCGAACGTCATGTCCAGGGCGTCGGCCGAGGCTTCGATCGCGGCGGTGCGGCCGACCTTGGCGACGGCCTCCATGTCCCAGGTAGCGGCCATGCCCAGGCCGATCGGGAAGATGGTGCGCTCGCCGTGGACGGTGTCGTAGGCGAAGAACATCGGGATCTTCAGGCGGCTGCGCATGGCCGCGTCCTGCATCGGCCGGTTTTCGGGGGCCGTGCGGGAGTTGAAGGTGCCACCGATACGGCCGGCGGCGATTTCCTCGCGGATCTTGTCGCGGGGCATTTCCGGGCCGATGCTGATCAGGCGCAACTGGCCGATTTTCTCGGCTTCGGTCATCTGGCTGATCAGATGCTCGATGAATGCCTGCTTGTCCTGCAGGGGCGGGGCGGTGGGGGCGGCGAGGGCCGCCTGACTGGCAAGGCCCATGGCCAGGCCCAGCAAAGACAGTTTCATCATCAATTCCGTTGTGGGGCCTCTGCCGTATCCACGGTGATACGTGCGCGACCGAAGTTTTCAGGCGGCTATTGTTGTACGATTTGCAGGCAATTCTTCCAGCGGCGGATTATGCCTGAATATGTCGCCTGCGGATGAAGCCCCGAATGCCGGGATAACAACTATAAGAACGCTCAAGAGACCGACGGCATGACCCCCTTCGACGAATACCATCAGCGGCAGATTGCCGAAGCCATTGCCCGTGCCGAACGGCGTACCGATGCCGAACTGGTGACGGTGCTTGCCCGTCGTGCCGACGATTATGCGTATTGGCCGTTGTTGTGGGCCGCCGTGCTGGCACTGACCGTGCCCGGTCTGTTGCACTGGCTGCTGGCTTGGCCCAGCGTGCGTGGCGTGCTGATGGGCAACGTGCTGCTGTTCGTCGTTTTGTGCCTGCTGCTGCGCAACCCGCGCCTGGCCGATTGGCTGATCCCCCGTGCCTTGCGCCGCTGGCGTGCCGCGCGCCTGGCCCGCCAGCAGTTTCGCGAGCAGAACCTGCAGCGCACAGCAGGCGCCACGGGCGTGCTGATTTTCGTCAGCGAGGCGGAGCGGCATGTGGAGATCCTGGTCGACCGGGGTATCGAACACTGCCTGGATGCCGAAGCCCGCGCGGCCATCGGTGCCCGCTTGGCCGAGCAGGTGCGCCAGGGCCGCACCTTGCAGGGCTTTGTCGAGTGCATCGAAGCGTGTGGCGAGCTGCTTAGCCAGCACGTGCCGCCAACCCATGCCCGCAACGAGTTGCCCAACCGCTTGGTGATTCTCGACTGAAGGCGCGCCCAGCCTTGCTGGATTCCCTGTAGAAGCGGGCTTGCCCGCGAATCAGGCGACACGGTGTCTGCCACCGGCTTTGCCGGTGTTCGCGGGCAAGCCTGCTCCCACAGGGTGCCTGCGGCACGTTAGAATAGGCGTTCCGCTACCCAAGGCCCCCTTTTCATGTCCGCCAGTACTTCTGCCTCTTGCGCGCCGGATGCGCGCGCTCAGTTTCTCGACCTGCTGAACGCCGCCCTGTACGGCGAAACCCTGGTCAAGCTGGTGCTGGCGCGCCATGTCGGTGCCGACCAGACCTTGCAACGGATCATTGCCAAGCCGCTGCAGGTCAAGGGCCAGCCGTGCCTGTCGCTGGTCTACCGCCACCAGACCCGCGACATCACCCGCAACCTGCCGCTGGACCAGGCCCAGGTGCTGGTTGCCGAACTGCTGCCGGACAGCTTCCGCAATGCCCACCTGTTCGATGCTGACGGCGAAGTGCAGTTGACCTTCAGCAAGAAGGGCAAACCGATGCTCCAGCGCCACGGTGCCCAGGCACCGCGCGTGGCCGATGCGGGCAGCGGGCATGACCGCGAGAAGAAGCGTTATCTGGAGCTGTCGCGGCCGTTTCTGCGTGACCTCGGTGTGACCGACGCACAAGGCGCACTGATCCCGTCCATGTCACGCAAGTGGAAGCAGATCAACAAATTCATCGAGGTCTTCGATCACGCCCTGACCAATGCACTGGTGTCGACGGAACAGGCGCTGCGGGTGGCTGACTTCGGTTCGGGCAAGGGCTACCTGACCTTTGCCATGCATGACTACCTGCGAAACAGTCTGGGCCGTGACGCACAGGTGACCGGCGTGGAGCTGCGCCAGGACATGGTCGACCTGTGCAACGCCGCGGCCGCACGCCTCGACCACCCGGGCCTGGAGTTCCAGTGTGGTGATGTACGCAGCGTGGTGCCTGAGGCCATCGAGGTGATGATCGCCTTGCATGCCTGTGACATCGCCACTGACTACGCCATCCACACCGGTATCCGCTGCAACGCCGCGATCATCATGTGCTCGCCGTGCTGCCACAAGCAGATCCGCCCGCAATTGCACAGCCCAGGGTTGCTGCAACCCATGTTGCAGTATGGCCTGCACCTGGGCCAGCAGGCCGAAATGCTGACCGACAGCCTGCGCGCGCTGTACCTGGAAGCCTGTGGCTATGAAACCAAGGTGTTCGAGTTCATCTCGCTGGAACACACCAACAAGAACAAGATGATTCTTGCGGTGAAGCGGCGGCAGGCGGGGGATAACGGGGCGTTGCTGGAGAAGATTGCCCAGCTCAAGGCGTTCTATGGGGTGCAGGAGCATTGCCTGGAAACGTTGTTGCGCGCGGATGGGTTGCTCTGACGCCACCCACCGGTACGCCTGCCGGGCACCTTGTCAGCGCTGAGCAGAGGGCACTTCGATAGCCAATGCTGCCTGCCCCAACGGATGGGTGTTGGCATCGAAGAAATGCAGCACCGTCCCCGGCAAATCCCCGAAACGATCTGCAAAATGCTGCTTCTGATTGATCACCGACGCCTCGCCCAGCGGCCGAATGGCAATGGATAGCTGTTGCGGACGGGCTTGGCGCACAGCGTCGAGCAGGTGCCGGTCACTGCTGTCCAGATGCTGCCCGAACAGGCATATCCCTTGGTTTTCCTGCGCCAGCTGCCCCAGGCACCAGCTCAGATAGTCCGAGTTGCGGATAGCGCGCAGTTTCTCGTCGCTGCGGTCTTCGTTGACGAACAGCGGTACTTCACCCGGGATATTCACGGCAAACCCATCGAGCAGTTCGGCGCTTTCAGCGCTGCGCTGGCGGGTGGTGCCGTCGGGCAGCTTGAGCAGGTGCAGGCCGCCATGCAGGTGCAGCACCCGGGTACCTTCGCTGCCGGTGCGTCGCACGTCGAAATAGCCTTGTTCGTCGAACAGTTCGGCGAAGCCATTCGGGGCGTGCTGCACGGCCCATGGCAGCAGCAGGTCGTAGTTGCTGGTGTAGACGCTTCGATAGGTGCGCAGGGCCTGATTGAGGGTTGCCAGGGTGGCCGGCGGCATCAGCGGCCAGGGCAGATGCACCGTGCGCACGGCGTGAATCAACGCTTCCTTGATCGAGTAGTAGCGGTTCAGCGGCGCGGTGGAGTTGATGGCCAGTGCGGCATTGGTACGCACGGTGGTGTTGAGGGCGCTGAGCACCGGCTCGAACAGTTCCGTGCCCAAGGACTTGAACAGTGCCTGGTCACTGACCGCCAGGCCTTTCTTGCGGCCTGCGCGTTGCGCTTGCTCGAACAGCGAGAAGTAGCCGAACGGCTTCCATACTGCGCGGCTTGCGCCATTGCCCAGCAGCAGGGCGTCGCAGGGGTGGCGGGCGGCGAGTTCTGGCCAGGAGGTAAGGGTGGCATCAAGTGCGGGCATGCTGGATCCGTTGGGTGGTGCGGGGAACGGGGCGACTTTAGCATGTCATGCGAGGTGTGCGAGGGTTGGTGTCAGGGCGATGGTTTTGTGTTGTCTGTGCTGGCCCTTTCGCGGGTAAACCCGCCCCTACAAGTCCATGTAGGAGCGGGTTTACCCGCGAAAGGGCCAGCACAGGCGCAGCACGTTGAACAGGATGAAAGCCGCTCAACCCTGTTCGGTCACTTGCACACTGTGGTTTCGGTTGCGCCACACGCGGTACGCACGAATCCCCGCGCGTACCGAGCCGAATAGCAGTTTTTCTTCCATGTCCCGCGCCATCCCCGAGCGCACCAGCATGCGCAGGAAGGTGCCACGGGCGCGGGCGATGGCGAAGAGGATGCCTTGAGCCGCCAGGGTGTCACGCACTTCGCGCAGGGCGGCGATGCCGCTGACATCAATGCTGGTTACCGCTTCGGCATCGAACAGCACGGCTTTAGGCTGCTCCTGGCTTTGCACGGCTTCAAGCAGGCGCATCTTGAAGTAGTCGGCATTGAAGAACAGGATGGCGTCGTCGAAGCGGTACACCACCAGGCCAGGCACGGTGCGGGCGTCTTTGAACTTGCGGATGTCCACCTGGCCTTCGGTGCCCGGCAGCCAGCCCAGTACGGCATCGGTGGGCTGGTAGATGCTGTAAAGCAGGCGCAGGATCGCCAGGGTCACGGCAAACACGATGCCGGGCAGCACGCCCAGGCTCAGTACGCCCGCCGTGGTCAGCAGGCACAGCCAGAACTCGAAGCGGCTTAGACGCCGGATATGCCCCAGCGATTTGATGTCGATCAGCCCCCAGCCAGCCATCAGCAGCACGGCGCCCAGCGCAGCCTGCGGGATCCAGGCCATGGGTGCGGTGAAGAACAGCAGGATCAGGGCGATCACCAGTGCCGCGATGATGCCCACCAGCTGGCTTTTGCCACCGACCATGTCGTTGACTGCAGTGCGCGAGTCGGCACCGCTGATGGCAAAGCCCTGGGAAATCCCGGCCGCCAGGTTGCTCACGCCCAGGGCGACGAATTCGTGGTTGGCGTTGATCGCGTAGCCATGCCGGGCGGCAAAGCTGCGTGCGGTAAGCATGGCGCTGCAGAAGCTGACGGTGGCGATACCCAGGGCGTCGCGCAGCAGGCTCTTCATTTCCGCCAGGTTGCTGTGTGGCCAGGCCAGTTGCGGGATGCCTGCAGGTACCGGCCCAAGGACGGCAACGCCGAAGCGGTCGAGGCCGAACAGGCCAACCAGCAGCATGAACAGCGCCACTACCGTGAGGGCTGCGGGCAGGCGCGGGTAGCGCCGTGGCAGCCAGATGAGCAGGCCCAGGGCGGCCAGGCCGATGATCAATGTGACCCAGTGAATTTCCCCCAGGCGCTGGAAGAAGTTGATCAGGCTGAGGATGAAACCGTCGCCCTCGATCTGGAAGCCCACCACCTTGGACAGCTGCCCGGCGATCAGGCTCAGGCCGATACCATTGAGGTAGCCGATCAGGATCGGCCGCGAGAAGAAGCTGGCGATGAACCCGGCGCGCGCCAGGCCTGCGGCAATCAACATCACGCCGACCAGTACGGTGACGATCACCGACAGTTCGACGATGCGCTGCGGGTCACCCATGGCCAGCGGTGCCACGGCACCGGCGATCATCGCGCAGGTGGCGGCGTCGGGGCCGACCATCAGCTGGCGCGAGCTACCGATCAGCGCATAGACCATCATCGGTAGCACACAGGCGTACAGGCCATATTGCGGCGGCAGCCCGACGATCTGCGCATAGGCAATGGCAATGGGAATCTGGATCGCGGCTACCGACAGGCCAGCTTGCAGATCGGCGTGGAACCATTCACGGCGGTAGTGCAGCAGGTTGGCAAGGCCTGGTAGCCAGCGGGAGAGAAACATGCGTTGTCCTTTCGAATGGTTTCACGAATCCATTGAGCCTATCCGCCACAAGCCGTTTCGCTTGCGCACGCAAAGGCCCGATGCGCATTGAAGCGGATCGGTGGGTAAATGGCCATGGGCCAGGTCAAGGCAGGGTGAAAAACGAAAAAAGGAGCCTTGGCTCCTTTTGACTGCGATGACGTTGCTGGAACGCCATGCGGGAATGCGATGTGGAGCGGGCGAAGGGAACAGCACCCGGTCACCAACTCGTTTATTACGAACATTTTTTCCGATCCAGACGTCACGGAATGGACTCGATTGTGGACTCAAGTCTTCGGCCTGGTCAACGCAGGCCGTTGAGGGTGATCCAAAGCGAGCCAAGCACATCCATCAACAGCCAGAGCAACGGATTTCATTCCGAAGTCTATCCGTCTACTGGCACATCACGCCACAGGCCGCAATGGACAGGCGAGCTACGGCCTCAACGGACCGGCTAGTCATCGACCGGTGAGGCCTCGTCTTTCACTCGCGCGAGGAACCGCTTCATGGGCTCCGAGGGTTCGCCCCGGCGGCGCAGCAGGTAGGTAGAGAGCATCGGTGGGGTGCCGGTCAGGGGACGAATGGAGATGTCCGGGCGCTGTAGCGTCTGCACCTGCGAGGCGATGGCGAAGCCGATGCCGTAGCCGGCGCCGACCAGGGTCAGCATCACGCCCAGGCTGGTCACTTCATCGACCAGCTTGAGCGGCGTGCCTGCGTCCTGCAGCATCGCTTGAATCTGATGGCGGCAGCCCGATCCCGATTCGGGATGGCACAGAACCAGCGGGAACTTCAAGGCTTCGGCCAGCGGCACCTGGACGTGTGCCAGCAAGGGATGGCGTGCGGGCACGATCACCGACAGCGGATCGGTCCACACCGGCTCGGCGACGAGCCCATCATGCACCGCGTTCGACAACGCAAAGCCGATGTCCAGCAGATCGTTGTGCAGCATCTTGAGCTGCTGCACGAACGGCAACTCGAAGACGCGAATCTCCAGCTCGGGTTCATCCTCGCGGCTGCGCGCCAGCAAGGTAGCGATGCGGGGCTGCGCCAGGCTGTCGCAGATGGCGATGCGCAGATGGCCTTGGTAGCCCTGCGCCGCGGCCTTGGTGCTCTTGACTGCCTGCTCCACGGTAGCCTGCACGCGCCGGCATTCGCCGAGGAACACCTGGCCGGCCCAGGTCAGCCGCGTCAGGCGTGTGCTGCGGTCGAACAACTGTACACCGAGCTGGCTTTCCAGGTCGCGCATCGCACGCGACACAGGCGATTGCTCGATGCCCAGACGCTCGGCTGCACGGGCCAGATGCAGTTCTTCCGCAACTGCGACGAAGTAACGCAGCAATCTGAAATCCAAGGCCGCCTCCTGTCTGTCTTCTTCTGGTTCAGCCTATCGGACGCCAGCATCTCCTTCCGCATCCCGTCAGCACCTCCTTCGGTGGCATCGCGTCAAAGCCTCATGCCCGCACGGTGCGCCGGGCACGGCGCGCAGGCGCTCACGTTTGCTGGAGTCCGCGATCGGTGCAGCCGATGACGTCACGCCGGCGTCAGGGCGAGCATGCCGATGCAGTTGGGTGTCTTTCGGGTCACCCCGATCGCCTCCCAGATCGGTCACGAAGTCCGGTTCTAACACGCCCGGACTTCTGCGCAGCCGCCATCACCTGGGCGACGCGCCGGTAGGCCCGCTTGGCGGTCGCCGCGCATGAAGTCCTTGGGCTGCGGATGACGCTGCGCCGAAGCATGCAGCCACTGCGCGAGCTGCTCGTCGCTCATGCGTTCGTCTTTCCAGAACACGCTGCGGTCGGCAGTGATGGACAGGGTAGCCGAGTCGGGCTTGATCGACTTCACTCCACTCAGACAACACAATAATGACAATCTGGCAATTTTCCGATAAGGCAACACCGACGGGATAACCGGACTTGCTTGGACACTCGCCCCCCGTGGCCACGACAGAAGGTCGGACGGCGGCGACTGGCAAGCCTCTGTGACCGGCATCGCCGCCGGGAAGCGCTCATGCAGTTCCCTAAAGCCAGAGGAATGGACTCCACTTTCTGAGGAGAAGTCCATGAACTTACGCCATCTTCGCTGTTTCATCGCCGTGGCCGAGGAGTTGCACTTCGGCCGGGCGGCGCGGCGGCTGCATGTGGAGCAGTCGCCCCTGTCGCGCACGATTCGCCAACTGGAGGCAGGCCTGGGCGTGATGCTGTTAGAGCGCACGCCGCGCGGCGTGCGCCTGACCCCGGCCGGCCAGGTGTTCCTGGAGGAAGCCCGGCGCGTGCTGCTGACCCTTGAGCAAGCCCAGACCAAGGCGCGGGCGGTGGCAGCGGGACACCGGGACACCCTGCGCATCGCCTTGGCCGGCGGCGTCGGGCGGACCCGGCTGTCGGCGCTGCTCGCGCTGTGCCGGGAGGAGGCGCCGGAAGTGGGCATCCGGCTGTTCGAGGCGCCGCTGTCGCAGGTGGTGGGCGGGCTGGGCAACGACCTGTACGACGCGGCCTTTGCGATGGCCGGCGAGATGGCGGCCGGGATGGTCGCCAAGCCGGTGTGGCAAGACCCGCTGGTGGTGGCCATACCCGCGCGGCACCCCTTGCTGGCGCACAAGCGGGTGCCGCTGGACGAGGTGATGAGCTACCCGCTGGTGCTGTGCCACCCGCAGGTGTGTGAGGAGTGCAGCCGGCAATGCGAGCGCCTGCTGCGCCGGGTGGAGACACCGCCGGTCGTGGCCGAGTACGTGACGACCCACTCGCTGATGCTGGCCCTGGTGGCGGCCGGCTATGGCGTGGGATTTTCCAGCGCGGCGCACGTGGCGGCACGCCGGCAGGCGGACGTGATCGTCCGACCGTTGGATGAAGACTCGGCAGCGCTGACGACCTACCTGCTACATCCCGAGGGCGCGATGTCGGAGCCGCTGCGCCACTTCATCGACCGTGCGCAGCGTGTCGGCCATACGCCGTTGGATACGCAACGGCTCGCATGAGGCTGCCTCAGGCGGGTTGACCGATTCCATTTTGGTCAAACGCCAGACCTGTTTTGTCATAGCGGGATTCCATCGCCGCGGTGCACTCAGGCCTTGCTCGCGCTTGTCGTTGGCATTCTGCGAGCAACTTCGCATGCCCAACGTGGCGCGTCACAGCGAAGACGCGAGGCGCAACAGTGCTTGCCATATGCGCATCGGCTCTGGCGTGTTGAGCTGATCGCGCTTTACTGGGCCTCTTTCCCTGCAAAGACTTTGGCCTGGTTATCCGGGTCAGGCATGGTGCCCGCGAATGACGCTGGTGACAGCGTGTTCGCGGCTTGCGAATTGTGAGTGATGGTGCCATGCGCAGCAAGGCGCGCATCTCGCAACGAAACCGGCAGCATCAACGATGCCACGGTCTTCGCCGCTTCGCCATCTGCTCGTTTCGCCCGGAGAGTCCACAGCCACACACGCCGCCTGTACGGCGGGTGCGCGTGCCTGGACTCGGTTCGATGACGAAAGGAGGCGCGCGATATGCCGAAGTCGAGCAGCCTGGCCGATGGCGCCAAGACCTACTACCGCCCGGTCGAGGCGGCAATCCGCTGGAGTGGATTGCTGCGCTTCGAGCTGCGCATCCTGGCGACCTTGGGAGGGCGGCCTCTGCCGGAGGCAACGGAGTTTCCGCGCTGGCCGATGCTGCGATTGAACACCGAAAGAATCTTCGATGCGCTGGCCCACGGCGAGATGCGGTATGGCAAGGAGGGCTTGGTGCGGGAGACGCAAAGCTTCGCGATGGACGACCCGTCGCTGACGGTGCGCCACGTCGATCTGAAAGCCTGGATGGCGCACCACTACCCCGGCGAGAGACCGGCGTTTCTGTTCGATGAGATCGAGCGAGCGCTTCACCCGGCGATCAGCCTGGACACCGTGGGCGCATTGCTGGCCGAGCGGGAAGCGATCAAGGCGCGGCTGGTGGAACACCTGGGCATGCACCAGACGCTGCGCGCCGAGCACGAGGCGCTGCTGAAAACGCACGCCGCCTGCGCGGCCGACACGGGGCGTGCGAAAACGCTGGGGCCGCGCAGCGAATCGACCTACCTGAACATCGTGGGCGGATTACTGACGCTGCTGCTGGGCAAGTCGCCCAGCGGCACGCCGTATTCCAGCTTCCTGACGCAGGAGGCCATCATCAGCGCGATGGTGGCGCACCACGGCAACGCGATGGGCATCACCGAGCGCACCCTGCAGGCCAAGTTCGCACTGGCTCGACGCAATCTGCAGAGCACAACTTCCTGAGCGACACCAGACCGTATCTGCGGTCGTGGAAACCGCATTTGCGGTGTCTTTCCTCAACGCGGCGTTCTTAATTCGAGTCATGCCAATCAGCGCCACTGAGCGTTAAGGAGACCCTCATGTCTTCGCAGACCACCACCGCCACGGCGGCACCGACCGAACACCGCATCCTGCGCCGCGCCGAGGTCGAGGCCAGGACCGGCTTCAAGCGCGCGCACATCTACAGCCTGATGAAGGAAGGCAAGTTCCCCAGGGCGCTGCGTCTGGGCGTGCGCGCGGTGGGCTGGGACTCGGTGGAGATCGAACAGTGGATCGTCGATCGCCTCAAGGAACGCGCCTGACGCTTCTTCTCGGTTCATGCCATTAGACCAGGAGAAGCTCATGCAGGTGGTGTCCATCATTTCAACCAAGGGCGGCGTCGGCAAGACCACCACGGCGGCCAATCTGGGTGGCCTCATTGCCGATGCCGGGCTGCGCGTGCTGCTGCTGGACCTGGATGTGCAGCCCACGCTGTCGAGCTACTTCACGCTGGACGTGCGCGCGCCTGGCGGCATCTACGAGATGCTGACCTGCAACGAACGGCGCATCGAGCACCTGGTGTCGCGCACCGCGATCGCGGGCCTGGACCTGGTGCTCTCCAACGACGACCGCGGCGAACTGAACACGCTGCTGCTGCACGCAGCGGATGGGCGCCTGCGACTGCGCCATTTGCTTCCCGTTTTCCGCACGCACTATGACTTGCTGTTGATCGACACCCAGGGCGCGCGCAGCGTGCTGCTGGAGATGGCGGTGCTGGCGTCCGACCTGGCGCTGTCGCCGGTGACGCCGGAGATCCTCGCGGCGCGCGAGCTGCGGCGCGGCACGCTGCAACTGATCGAGGACATCGCGCCGTATCGGCACCTGGGCATCGAGCCACCGCCGCTGCGCCTGCTCATCAACCGCGTGCATCCGGTGTCGTCGAACGCGCGGCTGGTCCAGCAGGCGCTGCGACAGGTGTTCCAGGAACAGGCCGGCGTGCAGGTGCTGGACACCAACGTGCCAGCCATCGAAGCCTATCCGCGCGCTGCGACACGAGGATTGCCGGTGCATCGGGTGGAGTACCGGCAGCCGGCTGGGCGCACGGCGCCCGCGGCGCTGGACACCATGCGCGCGCTGGGCGGCGAGCTGTTCCCCGCGTGGCGGGAGCACTTCGCGCTGGTCACCGGCCGGGCCGATGCGGGAGGGGCTGGCCATGGCGAGCGTGCATGAACTGGCGCGCGGCCGTGAACGGCTGCGCGCGTTGATCGAGTTCGCGCTGGGCGAAGGCTGGCGCGTGGTGCGCACGTCCGGCGGGCACCTGAAATTCACGAAACCAGGCTGCGCGTCGATCTACACCGGCTCGCCGTCGATCTACACCAGCTCGACGGCGAGCGACCACCGTGCCGACCGCAATGCCCGCGCGCAACTTCGCCGCGCCGACCGGCAAGCGCAGGAGAACGGCCGTGGCTGAGCTGACGCCGCAGGACATGGCTGTCAAGCTGCTGGCCACCGGCTTCGAGCGCAGCGGCCCTGCGGCCGCGACCTTGATCGACCCCATCGCCGACACGCCGATGGTGGTGACCCTGGACCAGTTGCGGCCCTACGACCACGACCCGCGCGTGACGCGCAACCCGGCCTATGCGGAGATCAAGGCATCCATCCGCGAACGCGGGCTGGACGCGCCCCCCGCAATCACGCGCAGGCCGGGCGAGGCGCACTACATCATTCGCAACGGCGGCAACACGCGGCTGGCGATCCTGCGCGAGTTGTGGAGCGAGACCAAGGAGGAACGCTTCTATCGCGTACCGTGCTTGTTTCGGCCGTGGCCGGCGCGCGGCGAAATCGTGGCGCTGACCGGGCATCTGGCCGAGAACGAGCTGCGCGCCGGGCTGACCTTCATCGAACGGGCCCTGGGCATCGAGAAGGCCCGCGAATTCTACGAGCAGGAAAGCGGCCAGCCGCTGACGCAGAGCGAACTAGCGCGGCGTCTGACGGCCGACGGCTATCCGGTGCCGCAGTCACACATCAGCCGCATGAACGATGCGGTGCGCCATCTGCTGCCGGCTATCCCGACGTTGTTGTACAGCGGATTGGGCCGGCATCAGGTGGACCGGCTCGCGGTGCTGCGCAAGGCGTGCGAGCGCACCTGGGAGCGGCGTGCGCTGGGCCGCGCCATGGCCGTGGACTTCGCGACCTTGTTTCAGGACGTGCTGACGCAGTTCGACGCGCAGCCGGACGACTTCTCGCCGCAGCGGGTGCAGGACGAGCTGGTGGGCCAGATGGCCGAACTGCTGGGGGTGGACTACGACACGCTGGCGCTGGAGATCAACGACAGCGAAAGCCGCCAGCGCGCGCTGACCAGCGAACCGGCGGCGCCAGTGCCCACTTCAGCGGCGGTTCCCGCGACTCGACGGCTACCCACCGATCCCGCGTCGCAGGACGTCGCGCCAACTGCGCCCCCGGCCGCTACCCCGCCCGCGCCGCCCATTGCACCACCCCACTCGGGCAGCGGAGAGGACGCAGACACTACCCTCGTGCCGAGCGAGCAGGACGAGCAACGCGACGAGCGCCTGCAGGGGCACATCGTGACGCCGGCACCGACCACCGAGCGCCTGCAGTCCATCCAGCGGATGGTCGCGGACCAGCTTGGCGACAAGCTGCCCGACTTCGAGACCGATGCGCTACGTGCGATCCCCGTGCAGGTCGGCGGGCTCTATCCCATTTCGGACGTCTGGTACGTCGAGCCAGGCCTGGACGTGCCGGATCGCCTGCGCGTGCACATCGCGCAGTTCGCGCGCGAGATCGCCGGGGAAGCGGCGGTAGCCGACCACATCGAGGCCAGCGACGGCGGCATCGGCTTCGTCTGCGTGGCGCCGGCCGTGGGCCAGGCGAAAGCGCTGCCGGCGTTCGCGCGGGCGGTGCTGACCCTGCTGCATGCGCTGAGTGCGGCTCCGCCCTCCGCGAACGGATTGGACCGCGCGCGGCTGGCCGACGAGCTGGCGGCGCTGCTGCATGGCCACGGCGGCTCGGCCACACGCCTGAGCGATGCTGCGCTGGTGAAGTTGTTCCGTCTGCTGCGCCTGGCGCGTCGGCTGCTGGACCTGGAAGCCGGCGACTCGGACCACGAGTCCTGAGCGCGCAGGAGGCATCCATGTCGGCACCGCACCCACTCAACCAGGCCGTGATCGCCCAGGCCCTGCATGACCTGCGCAACGGCCAGTTGCGCCGCTGCAAGGCCATGGGCTTCGGCGAGGAGGAGCTGGATGCGCTGAAGCACCCCGAACTCGTGAGCATGCTGGTGAATGCCACGGTGTCGTGGTGTTCGGTGTCGGTGAACCGGGAAGTGTTGAAGCGGCTGCTTAGCCAGGTGCACGACGTGGAGCGGGAGATCGCTACGGTGGACCGCATGCTGCGCCTGGGGGCGAGCACGGAGATGGTCAGCAAGTTCTACGGCCTCACGCATCAGGAAGTGGCGCTGCGCCGCGACATCCTCGGGCTGCCCAAGCGCAAGGGCCGGCATCCGGTGCTCGACGAGGCGCAGGACGTGGCCTTGTGGGAGCGCTGGAAGGCCGGCGTCTCCGAGCGCCATATCGCCCTGACCGACGACATGGCGATGCTGGCGCTGACCATGGATCTGGCCGAGGCCATGACTCTGCCCATGTCGGTGATCTGGTCGGCGATACGGAACTGGATCGACCAGGGGCTGGTGTAGCCATGACCACGGGCAGCGCATCACGGCGCGATGGCCCGGTTGCGCTGTCGGCGTTGTTCGACGAGGCGCTGCGGCACCTTGAGCCGAAGGAACCGGCGCAGGGCACGGCGCCGGCCGCCGACGGTTTCCTCTACAGCGGCAACCGCCATGAGAGCGTGCCGCGCAGGCTGTTCCTCGACCGACGCCTGACGCCGCTGGAGCGCAACGCCTGGCAGGTGTTCCGCCTGCAGCTCAACGACGATGGCGTGACCGCCTTTCCCACCTACGACCAATTGCGCCCCTACCTGGCCTCGATGCCCTGCGCGGCACAAGCCTCGCACGAGACCGTGGCGCGCGCCCTGACGCTGCTGCGGCTGACGCGCTGGCTGAGCCTGGTGCGACGACGGCGCGACCCGAAGACCGGCCGCATCCAAGGCAACCTCTACGTGCTGCACGACGAACCGCTGTCGCCCTTCGAGGCGATGCAGCTCGATGCCGACTACCTCGGCCTGGTCAGCCAGGCGCTGACCCATGCCGCCAAGGCGGTGCAGATCGTGGGCATGAACACGCTCAAGGAGATTGCCGAAGACCCGCTGCTCAGCGGCCGCACGCTGCCGACCCGCCTGCAGGTGCTGGCGCAGCGCATGGCGCTGCATGGCTGGACGACGCCAGGTTATCCACAGGAGGGTGCGGACCACGAATCCGAAGAAGGCCAGGAAGCCCTTCTTCGGAATGCTGCGCGCCCGTCTTCGGAATCCGAAGCAGGGCCGAAACCCGCGCCGGATAGCTCTCTTCGGATTCCGAAGGAGGACCGTACAGTACGTAATGATCGTATAAATGAAGTACGTACAGTACCGCGCGCGAGGGCCTTGCAGAACCTGCGACTGCCCGAGCGTTTCCTGCGCTTGAAGGATGAGCAGCAGGCCGGCGCGCTGGTGGCCCTGCAGCAGGTGGACGAAGCGCAGCGGCAGGCCGTTCTCGACGAGTGGGCGGCACGCTGCCACAACAGCGCGGTGCGCAACCCGGCCGGCTACCTGTTCGGCATCATCCAGAAGGCGATCCGCGGAGAGTTCAAGGCGTGGGCGGGCACCGACGCAGCAGCGCCGCTCGCGCCGCGAGCTGCGGGGCCCGCGTGATCGTCGTCGCCTTCGGCCTCCCGCCCAGCCGACCCCGAGGTGGCGCGCGCCTACCTCGCACGGCTGCGTTCAGCCTTGCGCGATCCCTGAGCTATCCCCAGGGGATAGACGGAACAGGTCGCCTTCCGTGGGGTGATCCGGTCAGGTCGCGGCTTCGTCTTCTTCCGTTTCCCGCCAATAGGCGTAGTTGAACAGTGCATCCAGCTCCGTGAAGTCGTCCAGGCCCAACGATCGTCTGACCGTATCGGCATGCCCGCAGTACCTTGCGTAGCTTTCCGCACTGACGTTCTGCTTGGTTGGATGCAGTGGGTAGTCCCGGATGCCGGCGAGCGCCAGTCCCGACACCGCGTTCTGGTTCATCACGGCGAACCGCTTGTTGTCCAGCGCGTGCAGAATCTCAGTCAGCAGGTTGATGCCTGCTCCGGTGATGGCGCCGAAATGTCCATGTAGAACGGTAAACGCTTCGGCAGGCGAGAGGTTGCGCCGGTCAAGGATGTCCGCCACTGCGGCCACGAACTGCCCTGGGTGGTTGGCGATCCGGCTCTTGCTGCGGTGCAGCCCGCCGGAATGGAACAGGCCGATCAGCGCGTCGTAGTTACTCGGAAAGTCCCGCCTGGCATTGCTGCTCAGGGCCGCCAGCTCTGCCAGCCTGCGCATTGCCTGGCGCAGGTTTCCCTTGCGGCCGTTCTTCTGCGCAGTGAATCCATGCGCTGAATCGTCGCTTTTCATCAGCTCCAGGAGGTCGGCCAGGATCGTGAAGTCCGGCCCCTCGGTTCGGCTCGCCTTCTGCGCGCGCTTCTTGGCCACCTTCCGGCAAGTGTCGTGGATGATGTATTCCCGCTCGTAGGCATCAATCCGGGGCTTGGTCGCTGGCACGAGAATCCTGTCCGCGACCAGCGCATCGAGGTGTCGCGTGACAGATGCCATCAGCGCGCCGCTCGCGTCGTCGATGAGGGCCGATGCCTCGTAGTTTCCGTAGAAGCCTCCGTGGGTGAGGTTGGCCGAGCCGACGATCACCGAGCATTGCTTGCCATTCTGGAAGGCGTAGATCTTCGGGTGGAAGGTGTCGCTGGCGTTGCTGAGGTACAGGACGAGCGCGTGCTTCTCGGCGAGCGCAAAGAGCTGTCGGAGTGCTTCGGGTTCGGTCAGGTAGAAGTCCAGACCTATCGCAAACCTGGCCTTCAATCCGCTTTCCAGCGCCTTGCGCAAGGGCTTCAACAAGTCGCCGAGGGCCGAGGTCTTCGCGAAGGCCACCAGGCATTCCAGGCGTTCCGCCCGCTTCAGCAGCTTCTCGACCACGTGGCCGTGCCCGTGCTCTTCCTCGTTCAACAGCAACTGAACGGCTTTCCCATCCTGCATGTTTTCCCCTCGTTCTTCTGCGCAGCAACCCCAGGTGCGATGCGCCCCCAGTCATTGTCATGGTTCAAGCCCCGACATCAAGCATTGGCGGCTCAAGACCTATCCCCAGGGGATAGCCGGCACACACAGCCTTCCGTGCGGAACAAACCGGGCGCGCATGGGCTACGGTTTGTTGACTGACGGCCTTCCGGCCGATGTCGATGCTGGCGACTCGCCCCTTCACCGCGAGTCGCTCCCATGGCCAACGAACGCACAGAACCCCTGCAACTGAATCTCGGATCGCTTCGCAGCGCGATGTCGCTGACGCTGCACACGCACCACGCATCGCGCATCTGGCATGGCCGCGCGCCGACCGAGGGGCGCCCAGGCATCATCGGTCTCAACGGCTTCATCGGCGCCATGAACAAAATGAAGCGCGGCGCCGAGCAGGACGACCCCTACTCGGATTGGTGGATGTTGCGGATCGAGGACAAGCTCGCCGACACCAAGAACCGCCTGCAGACCCTGCGCGAACAGGTCGACCAGGCCCTGGCCGACGTGCCCCCGGCGCTATCTCTGGGCGAGAACATGAACGTGCAGCCGGTGAAGCTGCCGCTGTTCGTGAACGCCCAGCTCGGCTTCATGGCGGTGTATCTGCTGGCCGACTACGACGACGTGGCACGCAAACTCATCCTGGCGCACCACACGGCGCTGATCGACCGCAGCACCTTGGAGCGCTGGCTCAATGATGGTGCGCACGCGCTGCGCAGCCTGTTCTCGCTCGCCCAGCAGTACCGCTACTCGGGCACGACGCGCGACGACTTCGCGGCGAGGAACGCGGCGGCGCGAGCGGCGCTGGAGAAGTTCGGCGAGTTGCCGCAGGACGTGCAGGAAGGCACGCGCCGCTCGCGCTTCGCGCCACCGATCGCGCGGCGGACGACCAAGCCCGGCACACCGCCTGCTGCGCCCGCCATCGAGCCCGATGCGCCGGCTCACACGGATGGCGCAGCCAATCCAGCGACGGGTAATGAGGGTGCTGACGCATGACGGCATCGCCCCCCATCGGTCACTCCACGCGCTTCGTGGCGCTGGAACAGGCGGACTTCCAGCGGCTGGAACACGCAGGCTACCTAAAAGGCCTTTTACAGCCTTTTAAGGGTAAGGGGAGTCTGGAGACCTGGGCCAGCCAGTGCGCAGCGCTGCGCGACGACGTGATTGGCCTGGCGCAGCGGCGCGTGCTGCCCCAGGCGCGCGCCTACCCGTTCAGCCTGCTTGACGTGCAACTGGCCCAGCAGGCCACTGGCGCGGGGACGACCTTCCTGCGCTGGCGCAACCTCGACCGTTCCTCCATGGGCGTGGCGTTGTGGGAGGCCCTGCTGGCCAACCCCGCGACGCCGGCCTCGCTGATCGACGAGCTGTACGCGATCGAACTGCAGCGCATCGTGCTGAACATGCAGATCAGTCTGACCCACAGCATCGCTCGCCAAGCACTGGGATGCGCCAACAAGGCCGCCCAGGCCGAAGCGGCTTACCTGCGGCGTGTCCACGGGCATACCGCGGCCGTTCCACCCACCACCAAGGAGTCACCATGAGCACGCACTTCGTCGGCGAGGGCAACATCGGTTCTGCGCCGGACTACCGCGAATTCCCGAACGGCAACGACGAGCCGCGCCGGCTGCTGCGCCTGAACGTCTACTTCGACAATCCAGTGCCGACGAAGGACGGCTACGAAGACCGCGGCGGCTATTGGGCGCCCGTGGAGCTGTGGCACCGCGACGCCGAACGCTGGGCGGGTCTGTACCAGAAGGGTATGCGTGTGCTGGTGGAAGGGCGCACGGTCAAGGACGAGTGGGAAGACGCCGACGACAACGAGCGCATCACGTTCAAGATCGAAGCCCGCCGCGTGGGCATCCTGCCGTACCGCATCGAGTCGGTGGCGCTCAGCGCCAAGCCGGCCGGCGGACAGTAATTCGCCCATCGCCGTTCCCCAGAGGGCGGCTGTAGCAACCGTCATACGCCCGCGATGCACCAGCGAGCTATCCCCAGGGGATAGCTCTAAGGTCGTCCACGGAGTTCCAGCCGCCCTCCCGAAACGACCCTCTTGCTGTGCCAGCTCCTACGATCTATTCACACCGCTGCGGCAACGAACCGCCTGCCAATCACAAAGCGGTGTCTGCATCAATCGATTTCCTTGCTGCCGGCATCTCCTGGCCCCGCCAAGCTGACGCCCATCCGATGAACCGCACATTTCCAAGGAGGCTTCATGCGCGTGTTCCTGTGCGAGAAGCCGTCCCAGGGCAAGGACATCGCCCGTGTGCTGGGCGCCAGCCAACGCGGCAACGGCTGCTACAGCGGCGCGGGTGTCGTCGTGACTTGGTGCATCGGTCATCTGGTGGAGGCGGTTCCGCCCGAAGGGTACGGCGAGCAGTACAAGCGCTGGGCCATCGAGCAACTGCCCATTCTTCCTGAGCGTTGGCGTGTCGAGCCCAAGGCGGCGACCGCAGCGCAATTCAAGGTCGTGCAGCAGCTCGTCGCCAAGGCGGGCGAGCTGGTGATAGCGACCGACGCCGACCGCGAGGGCGAGATGATCGCCCGCGAGATCATCGACCTGTGCGGCTACCGCGGGCCGATTCAGCGCCTGTGGCTGTCGGCGCTCAACGATGCGTCGATCCGCAAAGCGCTGGGTGCGCTCAAGCCGTCCGCCGAGACGCTGCCGCTGTATTTCTCCGCACTCGCCCGATCGCGCGCCGACTGGCTGATCGGGATGAACTTGAGCCGCTTGTTCACACTGCTGGGGCGTCAGGCCGGCTATACGGGCGTGCTGTCGGTGGGGCGCGTGCAGACGCCGACGCTGAAGTTGGTCGTGGATCGTGATCGCGAGATCGCGCGATTCGTCTCCATGCCGTATTGGGCCGTGGATGTGCTGCTATCCCATGCCGGCCAATCCTTCACCGCGAGCTGGATACCGCCCGAAGGCAGCACGGATGCAGCGGGTCGCTGCCTTCAGCAGCCGGTGGCGCAGCAGGCTGCGGATCGCATTCGCGCGGCACGCGATGCGCAGGTCGTGTCGGTGGACACCGAGCGCGTGCGCGAGGCACCGCCGCTGCCGTTCGACCTGGGCACGCTGCAGGAGGTGTGCTCCAAGCAGTTGGGCCTCGACGTGCAGGAGACGCTGGACATTGCCCAGGCGCTGTACGAGACGCACAAGGCGACAACGTATCCGCGCTCGGATTCGGGCTACCTGCCCGAGAGTATGTGGGCCGAGGTACCGACCGTACTCGACAGCCTGGTCAAGACCGACCCCAGCCTGCGGCCGCTGATCGAGCGCCTGGATCGCCAACAGCGCTCGCGCGCCTGGAACGACGGCAAGGTGTCGGCTCACCACGGCATCATCCCGACGCTGGAGCCCGCCAACCTGTCGGCCATGAACGAGAAGGAACTGGCCGTCTACCGGCTGATCCGCGCCCATTACCTCGCGCAGTTCCTCCCGCACCATGAGTTCGACCGCACGGTAGCGCAGCTCGCTTGCGGCGGCCAGTCGCTCGTGGCGGTGGGCAAGCAGATCGCCGTGATCGGCTGGCGCCTGGTACTGGCGACGCCGGAGCCGGACGCTGCCGATGACGAGGAAGCGCAGCGCAGCCAAGTGCTGCCCGCCCTGCATGCGGGCCTGTCCTGCCCGGTCGGGAAGGTGGATCTCAAGGCGTTGAAGACGCTGCCGCCCAAGCCCTACACGCAGGGCGAGCTGATCAAGGCCATGAAGACCGTCGCCAAGTTCGTGACCGACCCGCGCCTGAAACAGAAGCTGCGAGATACCACCGGCATCGGCACCGAGGCGACACGCGCCAACATCATCAACGGTCTGATCGGTCGCGGCTACCTGGTCAAGAAAGGCCGCGCCGTCCGCGCTTCCGACGCGGCATTCACGCTCATCGACGCGGTGCCCTCGGCCATCGCCGACCCTGGCACCACGGCGGTGTGGGAGCAGGCGCTCGACATGATCGAGGCCGGCCAGATGGCGCTGGACACCTTCATCGAGAAGCAGTCCGTGTGGGTCGGCCAGCTCGTGCAGCAGTACCGCGGCGCAACGCTCTCGCTCAAGCTGCCGCTGCCGCCGGCGCCGGCCTGCCCGCAGTGCGGCTCACCGATGCAGCAGCGCACGGGCAAGAGCGGCGCGTTCTGGTCCTGCTCGCGCTACCCGGACTGCAAGGGCACGTTGCCGATCGAGTCCCCGACGGGCCGGCGCAGCGCACCGCGCAAGCGGCCCGCTGCCTCCAAGGCGTCCTGATCCTCGCTTCCCCCTGCCGCGCCGGCCACTTCACTAGCGGCGAGGCAAACGTCCCGCACCGCGCGGGACCTCCAAAGCGCGCGTCTCCTTCTGCAACGGTGTGCGCGCCCCGTCTGCCCACCATCGGGCGACGGGGCGAGAAGGTCATTGCTCCACGAATCGCGCCCGCCGCCATTCCCTTGATCGGTGTGCCTTGCCTCGGTCATGAGGGGCTTCCTGACGCCTTGCCGCCGCGCGAGCCGTGAGGAGGCCCCTTGGGCCGAGGGTATTCCGTGCCGGTGCCCGCCGGCGGAACAACGGGCTCCCTTTGTGTGTGGATGCACGCCAGAGGTTTCCGGCCCCAGCCACGAAACGGGCCGGGTGCGATTGCTGACGCAGCGAACGGCTTTGACGACGGCCCGCGCTGACGCAGCCCACAGGTGGTTTTCCTTCCTCTCCAGCCGAAGGCCCGCGTGGCCTTCGGCGCCCTGGTCCTTGCCTTGTCCCGTGACGCGGGCCCGCCCTAAAGCGGGCCGTCCGCGATTCGGTTTTCCCTGCGACGGCAGCCATGCTTCGCGCCCATCCTCACGCCATGCGTTGCTGACAGTCGTCAGCGGCATGCCCTGGCAGTCTCGGTCTTCAAGACTGCAACGCGGTTCGCCGCGTCGACCGATCCAGTCCGCTTCGCATCGCCCACCGCGGACGCTCGCCGGCCTGGCGACGATGCACTTTTCTCAACCACCCGAGGGGAACTCCATCCTCTACGGGATGCGTGCTCCTCGACCCACCAAGGAGCACGGCATGTCTGAACCTTCTGCATCTTCCTCTGCAACCGCAGTGCGCAGTGGTGCGCTGGCGCTGGCCTGGACCGGCAAGCGTTTGCCGCTACAGGTGCTGCGCAGCGCGGCCGGCCACTACATCGGCACGCAAGACGACGAGGGCCCGGTATCGCGGGAGTCCGTCGAGTATTTCCCGAACCACCTCGCAGCACAGCGCGCCCTGGATACCCATGCCTGGACACAGCGCGCTCACCCCTAATTCCCACCCTTCAAGGAGTTCTCTCATGAATCTGTCTTTACCCGAAGACGTGCTCGATCAGATGGCGCTGGAACAGGCGCACTTCGACGCTGCACCGCAGGCCTTCTTCGAGGCCTGGAAGCGCGGCGCGCAGATCGCCGGCCACGAGTGGTTCGGCGACGGCACACGCGAAGGTCTGCAGCATGCCACCACCAAGTGGGACCTGCGGCCCAACATGCTGATGCTCAACGACGCCCTGGGCGTGCTGAGCAGCGGTCAACGCATGTTCCTGTCCGCGATGGTGAGCTTCTACAACTCCCGCGAGGGCGGCGCGATGCTCAAGAGTTGCGGCTTCGAGGGGCTGTCCGACTTTGGCGGCCTCGATCTGGAACGGCGTCAGGTCATCGCTGACCTCACGTTGCACTACAACGGCTGGTGAACCGCGCCTGGCAACCCACCGTCATTTCATCCCACCCCACGAGGGACATGCGTCCCCGTTCGGGGCCATGTCCCTCCTTCCGTTCGCAGGAGCGGCCATGTCCCGAATCAGCATCTTCCACTGACCTGCGCCGCCCGCCACCAAGGTGGCCCGACGCCGCGGCCGGCTGACCGGCTGCCACTTCATCCACCCGCTGGGGTTCAATCCCCGGCAGGGGATTGCCTCGGGCATCCTCTGCTGGAAAAATCCCATGTCCCATTCCAACAACCCCTTCGTCCGCGGCTACGATGGCCTGTCCGTGCAGCGGCTGCTCGCCATTTCCTACGACGACGACTGCCCGCTGAGCTATCTGCCGCTGCACGTCTCGCAGTCGCACCTGCCGGACAGCCAGGTCGAGCGCCATGCCTGCATCTTCTGCGACGACTTCGCGCTGATCACCGAGGGCCAGAACGTGCCGCCCGAGCTGGACGCGCAGTGCCCCAGCCATGGCATCGCCCGAAACCTCGTCTACGCCGTCATGGCCGAAGAAGCCGGCCAACCGCTGCACGTCGCCGATACCTACTCCGAGGAGGCCGCGCGCGAGGTGGTGCGGCGCCTGCGCTTCGAGACCGGCTTCTACAGCCGTGCCTGGGAAATCAGCTCGGCGCACATCACCGAGGAGGCCGGCCGCTATCTGGCCAACCTGGCCGACATCGCCACGCCGAGCTGTTTTCTGTTCGTCGCCTTCCGCATCCCGTACAGCCCCGCGATCGGCGTGAAGTTGATCGCCACCCCCTGGACGGATGCGAACCTGCAGCATGTCGAGGGCATCACCGCCGAAGAGCTGCGGCAGGAGCACCGGGCCAAGGGCGTGCCGGAGTCCTTCGTGGAAGTGGTGCACCTGGCTGCGCTCGCTGACGTTCGCATGTTGGTGTTCGATGCCGACGCGCCCGTGCTGGACGGGCTGACGCTCTACGACGAGTAACCCGCAACCCATTCGAGCCCCACGTCGGGGCTCTTCTTTTTCGCGGAACGCGGTGCCGGCGCATTGCCGATTCCCAACGGACGGCCGCCGCCATGTGCCGCACGCTGGCCGCATGTTCGCTGGCGTTGCCGGCAGCATGCCCAGGCAGTCGAGACCTTCAAGACTGCGGCGCGGTTCGCCGTGCTGGTTGCTTCGTTCTCCGGGCGCACCCGCGTTCATCCACTTCACCCTCAAGGGACAGACCTCCCTTGCGGGCGGGAGTCCCTTGGTTGCCACAAGGAGTCTCCCCATGGATACCCAAGCCATTCGCGCACAGATGCCGACGCTCGTTGTCGGTCATGTGCCTTCCAACGTCCGTTCGTTCAAGTTCAACATCTTCGACGGCCAGCCCAAGGTTTCGACGCTGGGCTTTCACATCGACCCGAAGCCTTTCGAGGGCAAGGTCATCGCCACCACCGACGAGGCCATCGTCGTCAAGACGGGACGGGCCGAGTTCGCGGTGCTCGATCGCACGCTCGTGACCGAGGTGCCCGACGAGGGCGCCAAGGTGCAGGTCGAACCCTATGTCAGACGCCGCTTCGACGGTCAGCGGGCGGACACGCCCGAGGAGCAGACCGAGTTCACCGCCGACGGCCAGCCCTACACGGTGAAGCGGTTGGTGCTCGGGTCCGCACCGGCGAAGCTGCCGATTCCCGAGCCCCGCTGCCCCGAGTTGCGGGAACTGATCGACCAACTGGAGCAGTTGCCCGCTCCCGACGGTTTCCGGCGTATCACCCACATGCTGGTGGATGCCGGTGCGCGGGACATCACCTGGGTCGATCCGCTGCCCACCGACATCATCCGCACGCCACCGGCCATCGGCTTCACCGTCGACACGACGAAGTTCCAGGGTCGCGTCACCGTGCTGTATGAGCGTGGCCTCGACCTCTACGCGGTTGAGCTGCGCCGCGACGGCGAGCTGGTCGAACGGGTCGATGAGGTGTTCTTCGACACCCTCGGCGAGACGCTGGAACGGCTGATCGACGACGGGAGCTGGAGGCGCATCCGCGTGCAGTACCTGTCGGGTCGCAAGGCTGTCCGGCACTGACCTCCCAGCAGCTTCCCGCCTTCGCGGCGGGAAGCCTCTCTTCCTGCCTCCCTGGAGTCACACCCATGACTGTTCGATTCAAAGGCACGGAGCTGCGGCCCGTGCTCGCCGAAGCGGTTGCGAATCAGTGCCGCGTCGTCCTGGCCAAGGATCACGGCGTGCACTTCCTGGCCGAGCGCGGCGAGCGTCGACCCGATGGTCGCCAGAAGACCATCGCCTATGCCGCCGGCTGCAACCCGGATGTCGGTGCCTTCGACGACTGGTGGGAACTGGCGCGTGCCGAGTTCGGCGGCGACGACTTCGGCGAGTTCTTCGATCCGCAGGAGGGCGTGTTTGCGCGCATCCTGCGCAGCGAGGACGACCTCGACGTGTCCGCCACCGCGACACACCTGTCGCTGCAGGCGGTTCCTCCCACGCCCAGCGGTAACTGACCGCCCATCCCTGGCCCCCGCTCCGGGGGCCTCTTTCTTCCCGGCAATGCGGACAGCCGTGAGTGCCGATTGCCGCTCGCCTGCGCGCCGTCCTGGCGCCACGCTTCCGGCCATGTTCCGCTGACGTCCGTCAGCGACATGCCCAGGCAGCCACGATCTTCAAGGCTGCGATGCGGTTCCGACCGCGTTGATCACTCCAGTTCGCACCGGCATCCATGCGCGAACGGCCATCGGTTTTCGATGGCGATGCCACCAAGCTGTCCATCAACCCACGCGGGGGTTCCACACCTTCCCCGCCTTGGGTCGGGTGTGTCTCCGCCTCATTGTTCCCAGGAGATTCACCATGACCACTTCCAACGAAAAAACCTACTTCGATCTGCACATCGCCGGCCTCGGGTACCTCAATCGCATCCGCGAAGTGAAGCCCAAGAAAGGCGATGCGTTCCTGGCCTGCGACATCGCAGCCTTGAACGGTCCCAGCGACGACGTCTCGTATGTGCGTTTCGACACGCGCGTATCGGGATCGGAAGCGCAGCACCTGGTGCGCCGCTGCATTCAGGCGGTCGACGCCGAGAAGAAGGTGATGATCGGCTTCCGCCTGGGCGACCTGTGGACCGACACCTTCACCTACTCCAAGGGCAAGCGTGCCGGCGAACAGGGGGTGAGCCTCAAGGCCCGCCTGCTGTTCGTCAGTTGGATCAAGGTCGACGGCAAGCTCGTCTACAAGGCCGAACCCAAGCCGACCGAGACCGACGAGCGGGACCCGGAAGTCCCTGTGACGTCCGACGCGCCCGCCGCGCAGCAAGCCTCGGCACCGGAGCCTTCCAAGCCCGTCGCCGATGCTGCCGACGACGCTGCCGATGCCCCCGCATTGGCCGTTGCCGAGTCGTTCTGATCCGCAAGGCCCCATCCTCGGGGCCTTGTCCTCTCTTCGTCCGCAGGAGGCCTTCATGATCACCATCCCCGGCCAACTGGCCATCAAGACCATCCACGGCAGGAACGGCGACTTCAACGTCGGCCGCCTGGCGACCTCGATCGGCGAGTTCGTCGTGAAGAACGCCGAACTCGATCAATACCGCGAGGGCAAGTACGACGGTGATTTCGTCATCGTCGAGATTCGCCCATCCACGTACAACGCCAACGGCCGCATGGTCATCGAGATCCGCGCCCATCTGGGCGGGATGACGCTGTCCAACATCGACGCCCTGAGCCGCGACGAAGCCCGCCGGCTGAGTCCGCAGGAAGTCGATCCAATCGACGAGGAAGCGCAGGCGCCCGCGCCGGCAACGCCCCCGGCCAAGCCGAAGGCGAAGCCGCGTAGTCCGCGCGACCCCCTGGTCGATACCACGCCGTTCGGCAGCGAACCGGCTCCCGTGTCCGCTGCGGCCTCGGCCGAGGCAGACGACGCGGCGCTGTTCGGTGCCTTGTGGCCCCTGGGCGAGACCGTGAAGCTCGATGCGACCGTGGATCGTCGTGTGCTGCGTCAGCAGCGCGACCGTCTCGACAAGCTGGGCTACGAGTTCGCTCCGTTGTCCCAGGACTGGCACCTCAAAGCTGCCTGATCCATCCACCGCCTTGCGCGGCATTCCGCCACCCGCCGGGGTTCTCCCCCGACGGGGAGGGCTCCGGCCTGTTCTTCAAGGAGACCCTCATGGGCTGGACCTTCGTTCGTCAGACGCGCGATCAGGTGATCCTCGAGCTGCTCGCTCCGCAGGCATCCGAACGCGCTTGCTGCGAAGTCATCGACCACACGCTGGACGGCGACGTTCTGTGGACCGTGGTTCGCGTCACCGCCAGGCAGGCGGGCGTCATGGGCCTCGCGGCCGGTGAGTCCGTCTGCTACATCGGTTGCCATCTGCTGGAAAGCTCGGGCGGCGATTGGGGCTACAAGTCCCTCGATGAGTCCGTGCATCCGTACTACTACTCGTGCCCGCTGCGCTATCTCGACATGGCGCCGGTGCAAAGCCCCGAGTGGCGCGAGCGGGTTCACCGCTTCCACGCGGGCCGCGCTGTCTAGCGGAACGCATCTTCCTTCACCCAACCGGGGCGAGCATGGCCCCGCGGGCTGTGGTTGCTCCTTCATTTCCAAGAGGACATCACCATGCCTGCACCTTCTTCCGCGAAACCGCTGTACCGCATCGACGAATGCCCCGACCTCATGGCCGACGGTTGCGTCGGTGACGAGCAGGGCAATCTCGTCTTTCTCTCGATCTGGGCGCGCGACACCGCCGTTCAGGAGTTCCTCGCCCGCCTGACCCTCGGCCGGGATGAACAGGGACTGGATCAGTTCCACGTCATCACCGAGCAGGGCGCATCCATCCCGGTCTTCGTCGGCAATGTCGAGAACCTGGAAAAGCGCATCACCCGCGCCTATCGGCGAACGCTGTTCGGTTCGCTGACGAATGTGTGGCTGTTCGATCGTCGCTGCGTGAAGCCAGACAAGGCCAACGCCAGCGCGCTGGCGCTTCTGCCCAGGGATTCCGCTCACCGGCTCGACCGGCTGTGGACGCTGGTGCAGGACACCTGCCCGCTGCCACTGCTCGACCACTGGCGCGACACCGTGCTGGAGCTGTTGCAGACACGGCGGATGCTGACCGGTCTTCCCTTGGCCCTCGGGCCGCTGGAAGGCCATCGGCTGGCCCTCGATGTCCCGGCGCTGACGAAGGCGTTGGGCGAGCTGATCCGCAACGGCACCCTCGGCGCCACGCAGTACGAACTGGCCGCGAACGCACCGCTTCGGCGTGTGGCGTGAGCCATCCCCACGGGCATGCGCGCCGCGCGTGCCCGCCTTCCCTCATCCATCACCAGGAGAAATCCATGGCACTCATGTTTCCGCGCCTGGCGCGCAATTTCATTCGTAACGGCTACTTCCCCACCGACGAGCCGACGCTGGAGCGGGCCTTGTCCGCACTGGCGCCGTCTCCCGGCTCCATGTCCATCCTCGATCCCTGCGCCGGCGAAGGCGTGGCGATTGCCGAAGCCGCCCACGCCCTCGGGCGCGAGCAGGTCCAGGCCTTCGTCGTCGAGTACGACGCCGAGCGTGCCCGCCACGCACGGCAACTGGTCGATCGCTGCATCCACGGTGACCTGATGGACACGCTGATCTCGCGCCAGTCCTTCGGGCTGCTGTGGCTGAACCCGCCGTATGGCGACCTGAGCAAGGACGTGAACGGCAACATCGGCTATCAGGGCCAGGGCCGTGCGCGGCTGGAAAAGCTTTTCTATCAGCGTGCGCTGCCGCTGATGCAGTACGGCGGCGTGTTGATCTTCATCGTGCCGTCCTACGTGCTCGACGCCGAGCTGGTCGGATGGCTGACGCGCCACTTCGCCGACCTGCGTATCTACCGTGCGGTGGAGACGCAGTTCAAGCAGGTGGTGATCTTCGGTCGCAGGATTCGTCAACGCGACCAGGCATCGGAGTCGGTCAAGGCCGTGCGCGGTCTGCTGCTGCAGATCGGACAGGGTGACGCCGAAGCCGAGGAACTGCCGCTCGAATGGCCGTTCCTGCCGTACACCGTCCCTGCCAGCCCGGCCGAGCCGGAGCACTTCTATCGCGTGACGATGGAGCCCGAGCAGTTCGCCGATGAAGTCGGCCGGCTACAAGGACCCTGGCCGGCGCTCGATATGCACCTGGGCGCCGCGCAGCAATCGCTGCGTCCGCCCGCGCGGGCCTTGTCGCACTGGCATCTCGCCCTGGCTTTGGCCGCAGGCGCGATCTCCGGCGTAGTGAAGTCCAAGAGCGGGCGCGTGCTCGTCGTCAAAGGTGATACCCACAAGGAGAAGACCCTCCAGACGGAATACACCGAACGCGACGATGGCTCCGTGGCCGAGACGCGCATCCTCACCGACAAGTTCGTGCCGGTCATTCGTGCATGGGACTTGACGCTGGGCTCGCCCACGTGGGGCGAAGTGCTGACCATCCGCTGATCCCTGTTCCCTGACGGTTCGCCGTCGCTTTCATCCACCCACCGGGGTCACGTTGCCCCGATGGGGTGCCGTGGCCCCTTCTTCCAGAAGGAGAAACCACCATGGCACTCGCAATCCTCAACCTCGCGTCACAAGCACGCTTTTCGCCCGGGCAGGTGGTCATGACGCCGGCGTCGACGAGCTGGTCCGACAGGGCCGGCTCAACCCCACGCCGTACCTGCGCCGCCATCTTCATGGCGACTGGGGCGACCTGAGCGACGACGATCGGCGATTGAACGACGCTGCGCTGCAATCCGGTGAGGATCGTCTGTTTTCGTCCTACCAGGTCACGCGCGACCTGAAGCTTTGGATCATCACCGAATGGGATCGCAGCGTCACCACGCTGCTGTTGCCCAGCGAATACTGATCCGCATCCAGCGGCACCTACACGTTTCTTTGCCGCATCTTTCTTCCCCCCCAGGGGCATGTCACCGCCCCGTGGGGGAGGTGCATGCCCCATCTCCTTGGAGCATCACCATGTCCCTCGATCTCGAAACCGTTCCCGAAACCGCTGCGCAGGGCGACCTGCTCGAAGCGGCCGCTTCACCCCTCACGCTCAGCCTGCAGGACTTCGTATCGGAGTTCGGCGACGAACTGCTCGATTCGCTCAACCGCGCCAATCCTCCGGTCTACACCGGCCAGGTGCGGGTGCATCGGCAACTGATCCTCGCCGCGCTGAAGCGCAAGCTGTTCCCGGCGCAAGCCGATGTGGTCCACGCCGTCACCGAGCTGTTGGTCGATCGCGGCGAACGTGCCGCGATCGTCAATGGCGAGATGGGCTGCGGCAAGACGACAGTGGGTATTGCCACTGCCGCCGTGCTCAACGCCGAAGGCTACCGCCGTACCCTGGTGCTCTCGCCACCCCACCTGGTCTACAAGTGGCGGCGCGAGATCCAGGAGACGGTGGCCGGTGCCAAGGTCTGGGTGCTCAACGGCCCGGACACGCTGGTCAAGCTGCTGAAACTGCGCGAGCAATTGGACGTGCCGGCGCAGGGCCAGGAGTTCTTCGTCCTGGGCCGAGTGCGGATGCGGATGGGGTTCCACTGGAAACCTGTCTTCGTTCGACGGCGCACGCCTCACGGCGACGTGGGGGCCTGCCCGGATTGCGGGCATGTCATCACCGATCTCGACGGCGAGCCGATCAACCCGGTCGAACTCGAAGCCGAAGAGTCCCGCCGCAAGTGCAGCCACTGCCGTGCACCGCTGTGGTCCTTGATCCGTCCCAGAGGCCTGTCCGCCAGCGACCAGTCCTCGACCGTGCTCAAGGCACTGAAGCGTATTCCAACCATCGGGGAAGTCACCGCGCAGAAGCTGATGCAGAAGTTCGGTGACGCCTTCCTCGCGTCGATGCTCGGGGACAACGTCCACGAGTTCATCAACCTGATGGACGACCGCGGCGAGTTGGTCTTCTCGGATCGGCAAGCCCACCGGATGGAACGCGCGATGGCCAACATGGAGTTCGGCTTCGGCGAGGGCGGCTACCAGCCGTCCGAGTTCATCAAGAGGCAGCTTCCCCAAGGCACGTTCGACCTGCTCATCGCCGACGAGGCGCACGAGTACAAGAACGGCGGCTCCGCTCAGGGCCAGGCAATGGGGGTGTTGGCGGCCAAGGCGCGCAAGACGCTGCTGCTCACCGGCACACTGATGGGCGGCTACGGCGACGACCTGTTCCACCTGCTGTTCCGAGCCCTGCCAGGGCGGATGATCGAAGACGGCTACCGGCCGACGAAGAACGGCAGCATGACCTCGGCCGCGATGGCGTTCATGCGCGATCACGGCGTGCTCAAGGATATCTATTCCGAGAGCACGGGCACGGCGCACAAGACGGCCAAGGGCACCAAGGTATCGGTGCGCACGGTCAAGGCGCCGGGCTTCGGTCCCAAGGGTGTGCTGCGTTGCGTCCTGCCGTTCACGGTCTTCCTCAAGTTGAAGGACATCGGTGGCAACGTGTTGCCGCCCTACGACGAGGAGTTCCGCGAAGTCGCGATGGACACGGCGCAAGCCGCGGCCTACCGCGATCTGGCGGATCGGCTGACCCAGGAGCTGAAGCAGGCCCTGGCGAAGCGCGACACGACGCTGCTCGGTGTGGTCCTCAACGTGCTGCTGGCCTGGCCGGACTGCTGCTTCCGGTCGGAAACGGTGGTGCATCCGCGCACGCGCAACACCTTGGCGTTCGTGCCGGCTCAGTTCAACGAGCTGGAGGTGATGCCCAAGGAACGCGAGCTGATCGAGATCTGCAAGCAGGAGAAGGCAGAAGGTCGCAAGACCCTGGTCTATTCGGTCTACACCGGCACGCGCGACACCGCATCGCGCCTGAAGGTGCTGCTGGAGCAGGAGGGCTTCAAGGTGGCGGTACTGCGCGCGAGCGTGGATGCCTCCCGCCGGGAAGACTGGATCGCCGAGCAGTTGGACCGTGGCATCGACGTGCTCATCACCAATCCCGAGCTGGTGAAAACCGGCCTGGACCTGCTGGAGTTCCCGACCATCGTGTTCCTCCAGTCCGGCTACAACGTGTATTCGTTGCAGCAGGCCGCCCGGCGCTCCTGGCGCATCGGCCAGAAGCAGCCGGTGCGCGTGATCTACCTCGGCTACGCCAACTCCTCGCAGATGACCTGCCTGGGGTTGATGGCCCGGAAGATCATGGTGTCGCAAAGCACGTCGGGAGACGTACCCGAGTCGGGCCTGGATGTTCTGAACCAGGATGGTGATTCCGTCGAGGTCGCACTGGCCCGGCAGCTTGTCACGGTCTGATCCATGCGCCCATGCCGGTGGCCCCTCGGGGTCGCCGGCTTCTTTCCACGGCCCTTCGGGGCCGTTTTTCTTGGTTCTTCGCAGACTCTGGGGGAAGAGCGAGTTGACAGTCAGGGAAGCAGGTAAATTGGCAGTCGCCAAACACACCCTTCACCTGTCCCTGCTGTCGCCGTGCATCCTATTGATCTTGCCGCTTTCTGGCCAGGCTATGACGCCGTTGCCTGCCGCCCATCCGCCAACAACTTCCTTCTGGATTGAACTCGAGCCTCAAGCCGGTTCAGTGCCCAAATGCGGGCGTTGTGGTCAGCTCAGCCCGTTGATTCACGAGCGCCGGATTCGTCTGGTGAGTGATCGTGATCTGTTCGATCAGCGCGTCCTGCTTCAACTTCCAGTGCGCCGAGTCGATTGCCTGAACTGTGGTCGGGTGACCGAGCGGATCGACTGGCTGGAGCCTGCATCTCGCCTAACCCAGCGGTTACGGGTCTGGCTCGAAAGCTTGCTGCGGCTGCTGCCGATCAGCCACGTCAGCCAGCTCACCGGCCTGCACTGGCACACCCTCAAGACGCTCGATAAACGACGCCTGCAAGCCGAGGTAGGCACCTTCGATTCACATGGTGTCCGCCGCCTGGTGATGGACGAGTTCGCCCTGCACAAGGGGCATCGCTATGCCACGGTCATCATGGATGCCGAGCGAACACGGGTGCTGTGGGTCGGCCACGGCAACAGCCGTGAATCGATCCGCCCGTTCTTTGAATTGCTCGGCGAGCATTGCCAACAGATCGGGGCGGTGGCTATGGACATGAACACGGCTTTTGACCTGGAGGTGAAAAAGCATTGCCCGCAGGCCGAAGTGGTGTACGACTCGTTTCACGTCGTCGCGCGCTACGGGCGGGATGTGATCGACCGTATCCGGGTCGACCAGGCCAACCTTCTGCGCGAAGACAAGCTGGCACGAAAGGCGGTCAAGCAGAGTCGTTGGCTGCTGCTGCGCAATCGCGACAACCTGAAGGCCGGACAGGCCGTGCAGTTACAGGAACTGCTCGCTGCCAACCAGCCGCTGGCTACGGTCTATGTGCTCAAGGATGCGCTGAAGGATGTCTGGTACGCCCCCAGCGTACGAGAGGGTTGGCGGCGCTGGCGAACCTGGCTGCGGCATGCTCGCGAGAGCGGCCTCGCGCCACTGCAACGCTTTGCTCGCAACCTGCGCAAATACGCCCGAGGCATCCTTGCCAGTGCCCACTTCCACATGCATACCAGCATACTTGAGGGGGTTAACAACCGCATCAAGGTGATCAAGCGCATGGCCTATGGTTTCCGGGACTCGGAATACTTCTTTCTGAAAATCAAGGCTGCCTTCCCCGGGAAAGCGCGATGAACCTTTTTCTTGGGCGTATGACAGTCCATGGCGCTGCCCAGCCATGTATTCGGGCGGGCGTCAGTGCGTTTTGTTTGCTGCCCACAGGCCAAGCGGCGGCGATGGTGAGCGCTCCGTGTTCCAGGGAAGCGCCCTCCATGCAACCATCCATCCGCGCTGTTCACCGCCTGGCCCTCGCCGCTGGCTTGCTGGCCGGCAGCCTGTTGGCCGCCGGCTGCGCCACGACCGCCGCGTCGTCTGCGCCAGCGGTGCCGGCCGCATCGCCAACCGCCGTCGCGCCGGAGCCGGGTTTCGTTCCGGTGGCCCGCTACGGCCGCTACACCCTGGTCGAGCTGGTGCCGGAACCTGCGCAGCGTGATCTCTTGCAGCAGGCGGTAGAGGTCTCGATTCCGCCCATGCTCGATGCCAGCGTGGGCGATGCCATGCGCCATGTGCTCCTGCGCTCGGGCTACCGGCTCTGCGATGCGGTCGAAGCCGCCACGCTCTACGCGCTGCCGCTGCCTGCCGCACACCTGCGCCTGGGCCCGCTGATGCTGCGCGATGCCTTGCTGACCCTTGCCGGCCCCGCCTGGGAGCTGTCGGTCGATGACTTGACCCGCCAGGTCTGCTTCAGCCAGCACGGTGCTTCCACCTTCCTTTCCGCCAACCCGCCCGGCACCGCCACGCCCGTGCCGGACGCCGACCGGCCCGAGGAGCTGCAGCCATGACCTTTCCCCAAGCGCCATCCGAGCGCAATTCCCGCACGCGCTGGCTCAAGGTCGCCGCGGCCTTCTGGCTGCTGCTCATCAGTGCCGTGGCACTCATCAACAGCGTCGGTCTGTCGCGGCTCGCCGAACAGACCCAGAGCAGCGCACAGGATGCGCAGGTCAACGCGCTGGGCCTGCGCGTGGCCGATCTCGAACGACAGGCCGATGCGGACAAGCGCCGGCCGGTGCCGATCAGCCAGGCAGAATTCGCCACCGCGCGGCAGGCGCTGGACGAGCGGATGGCGCGCCTCGAAGAGGCCGATGAGAGGAGGGCCCTGGCCGTCGACCTGCAGACGCTGCAGGCGCGCGTGAACGGAATCGAGACCCGCCTGGAGAGGTCCCGGCAGGTGGCATCCGCCGCTCGCCCGCGCGCTCCGGTTGCGACGAAGCCCAAGGTGCCGGAGCCGCCGTTCCGGGTGCTCGGCGTGGAGCTGCGTGGAGGCGAGCGCTTTCTGTCGATCACCTCCACCGCCGCGGTCTCGCTCGCGGGCGCCCGGCTGCTGCGCGAGGGCGATGCCGAGGGCGGCTGGCAACTGCAGTCCATCGAGGCGCAGGCGGGCGTGTTCCAGGTGAACGGCCAGACGCAGCGCGTCGCGGTGCCGTAGGAGGTCGCCATGATCTTGCGGCCGTTGCTCGCCGCCGTCGTCCTGTTCGCCGCTTTCGGCGCATCCGCCCAGCCGGCCCCGGTGACGAACTCCCGCATGGTGCCCGCCCAGGTGCAGCCGGGTGCGGATGCCGCGCTCGACGAGCGCCTGGCGCGCGATTGGGGATTGCAGCCCGAGGAATGGGCGCGTTACCGCCAATTGATGCAGGGGCCGCTGGGTGTGTATTCGCCCAACCTCGATCCGCTCACGGCCCTGGGCATCGAAGCGCGCACGGACGCGGAACGACGCCGCTACGCCGAGCTGCAGGTGCAGGCCGAGGCCCGGCGCGTCGGCAAGACGCTGGCCTACCAGCGGGCCTACGACGCGGCGTGGCAGCGCCTGTTTCCCGGCCAGCCGCGCGTGAGCCTGCCCGGCGCCGAGGCGCAGGGTGCCGGCAACAGCGGCTCCGGGCGCCTGGCGGTCTTCGTCAAGGCCGACTGCGCACCGTGCGCGCAGCGCGTGCAGCAGTTGCAGGCGGCCGGCACGGCCTTCGACATCTACATGGTCGGCAGCCGCCAGGACGACGCGCGCATCCGCCAGTGGGCCAGCCGGGCGGGCATCGAGCCGGCCAGGGTGCGCGCCCGCACCATCACGCTCAACCACGACGCGGGGCGCTGGCTGTCGCTCGGCCTGCCCGGCGATCTGCCGGCCGTGGTGCGCGAGGTGAACGGCCAATGGCAGCGGCAATAGGTACTCCGGGCGGGGGGCGTCGGCCGTCCCGCGTCGCCATCCGCTGCGCCAGCGCCGTGCTGCTGCTCGCCACCGGCGGCTGGCCGTTGGTCGCCCTGGCGCGGGAAGTGCCGCCGCCGGCCTATCGACTGGCGGCGCATCGCGCAGACGTGCCGGCGGCGGTGCTGTACGCGGTGGCCTTGCAGGAGAGCGGCGCCACGCTGCGCGGGCGCCTGATCCCCTGGCCCTGGACGCTCAACGTCGCCGGCACGCCGCAGCGCTACGCCACCCGCGCCGCGGCCTGCGCGGGGCTGCGCCGAGCGCTCGCCCGCACGCCGGCCAATCGCATCGACGCCGGCCTCGGCCAGGTCAATCTCGGCTACCACGCGCATCGCTACACGCAGCCCTGCGAGCTGCTGGACCCGTACCGCAACCTCGCCATCGCCGCGGAAATCCTGCGCGAACGGCACACGCCGGGCGAGGACTGGCTGCTCGCCATCGGCCGCTACCACCGGCCCGCCGGCGGGGCACCCGCGGCGCGCTACCGGCGCAGCGTGCATCGGCACCTGACCCGCGTGCTCGGCCCCGGCGTTCCCGTTACAACCTTCCGGGCCGCCACGCCATGAACCCCATCGCCCTCATCGCCGCCATCGGGCTGCTGTCCACGACCAGCGTCCTCGCCCAGACCGCCGCCGCGCCGCTGATCGTGGTCGAAGACCGTGGCGGCGCGTCCGCGCTGCCGTACTACCAGTCGTTGAATCCTCAGCCGGACCAGGCCACGCCGCCGGCCCCGATGCCAGCCCCGCGCGTGGGCAACGCGGCCGACGCCGAGGCCGCGATGCTGCCGGTGCGCTCGACGCAACTGTCGCCGGGCGACGTGCAGCGCCGCGTCATCCGGGCGCCGGGCCTGACGCCGCTGTTCCTGATCGGCGACGACGAGCGGTCGCGTGCCTGGCTGCGGCAGCGGCAGGCGGCGCTGCGCGAGCTGCAGGCCGTGGGCCTGGTGGTCAACGTGGAGTCGATGGCCGCGCTGACGGCGCTGCGCAGGCTTGCTCCCGGCCTGACCCTCTCGCCGGCCTCCGGCGACGACCTGGCCCAGCGCCTGGGCCTGCGCCACTACCCGGTGCTCATCACGTCCACCGGCATCGAGCAGTAGGTGCGCAAATGGCCCAACCGCATGCGGTCGAGGTGCTGCTGCGGCCAGCGGTGGAGCTTTACACCGTGGCGGTTTGCGCCGGCGCCGCGATTCTGTGCTTGGTGGCACCGTGGTCGCTCGCGCTGAACCCGCTGCTCGGCCTGGGCTCGGCGCTGGCCTTCCTGACCTTCGGCGCGATTCGCCTGCGCGATGCCTGGGCGATCCTGCGCCATCGCCGCAACATCCGCCGCCTGCCGCGCTACGTGATGACCAGCCGCGACGTGCCGGTGAGTCAGCAACGGCTGTTCGTCGGCCGGGGCTTTCGCTGGGAGCAGCGGCACACGCACCGGCTGATGCAGACCTACCGGCCGGAGTTCCGCCGCTACGTCGAGCCGATGGCGATCTACCGGGCCGCCCGGCGGCTGGAGGAGCGGCTTGAGTTCGCGCCGTTTCCACTCTCGAAGCTTGCGCGGGTCCTGGCTTGGGACAGTCCTTTCAATCCGGCACGGCCGCTGCCGCCGGTCGGCGGACTGCCGCGCCTGCATGGCATCGAGCCGCACGAGGTCGACGTCACCCTGCCGCTGGGCGAGCGCGTCGGCCACAGCCTGGTGCTGGGCACCACGCGCGTGGGCAAGACGCGGCTGGCCGAGTTGTTCATCACCCAGGACATCCGCCGCAAGGTCCGCGGCGAGCACGAGGTGGTGATCGTCTTCGACCCCAAGGGCGATGCGGACCTGTTGAAGCGCATGTACGTCGAGGCCAAGCGCGCCGGGCGCGAAGGCGAGTTCTACGTCTTTCATCTGGGCTGGCCGGACATCTCGGCGCGCTACAACGCCGTGGGCCGGTTCGGGCGGATCTCCGAGGTGGCCACGCGCATCGCCGGACAGCTCTCGGGCGAAGGCAACAGCGCCGCGTTCCGCGAATTCGCCTGGCGCTTCGTCAACATCATCGCGCGCGCCCTGGTCGAGCTGGGGCAGCGGCCGGACTATCTGCTGATCCAGCGCCACGTCATCAACATCGACGCGCTGTTCATCGAGTACGCCCAGCACTACTTCGCCAGGAACGAGCCGAAGGCCTGGGAGGTCATCGTCCAGCTCGAAGCGAAGCTGAACGACAAGAACATCCCGCGCAACATGATCGGGCGCGAGAAGCGCGTGGTGGCCCTCGAACAGTACCTGTCCCAGGTGCGCGTCTATGACCCCGTGCTCGACGGCCTGCGCAGCGCCGTGCGCTACGACCGGACGTACTTCGACAAGATCGTCGCCTCGCTGCTGCCGCTGCTGGAGAAGCTCACCACCGGCAAGATCGCGCAACTGCTGGCGCCGAACTATTCCGACCTGTCCGACCCGCGGCCGATCTTCGACTGGATGCAGGTCATCCGCAAACGCGCGGTGGTCTACGTGGGGCTGGACGCGCTGTCCGACGCCGAAGTCGCGGCGGCGGTGGGCAACTCGATGTTCAGCGACCTGGTCTCGGTCGCCGGCCATATCTACAAGTTCGGCATCGACGACGGGCTGCCCGGCGCCGCCGCGGGCGCCAGGATTCCGATCAACGTCCACGCCGACGAATTCAATGAACTCATGGGCGACGAGTTCATCCCGATGGTCAACAAGGGCGGCGGTGCCGGCGTGCAGGTGACGGCCTACACGCAGACCCTGAGCGACATCGAGGCGCGCATCGGCAACCGTGCCAAGGCCGGCCAGGTGGTCGGCAACTTCAACAATCTGTTCATGCTGCGCGTGCGCGAGACCGCCACCGCCGAGCTGCTGACGCGACAACTGCCCAAGGTCGAGGTGTACGCCACGGCACTGATGAGCGGCGCCACCGACAGCTCCGACCCGCGCGGCAATACCGCGTTCACGTCCAACACCCAGGACCGCATCAGCAGCAACAGCGTGCCGCTGATCGAGCCGGCGCATGTGGTGGCGCTGCCCAAGGGGCAGTGCTTCGCGCTGAGCGAGGGCGGCAACCTCTGGAAAGTCCGCATGCCGCTGCCCGCTCCCGACCCCGACGAAGCCATGCCGAAGGACCTGCAGGAGCTGGCCGGCTACATGCGTCAGCACTACGTCGAGGCGGGAGATTGGTGGGAGAACCAGGGCATCCCCGGCCTGCAGGACGAGGCGCTGCCCGACGACCTGCTGGACGACTTCAGGCAGATGGCCGCCGCTGAAGAGGAAGGAGCATGAGCGATCCGGCCGTCGCGGCCCAGCGCCAGCAGCAAAGACAGCAAGGCCTGATCGCCGGCCTGGTCACGCTGCCGTTCCGCTTCTTCGGCGTGCTGTGCGGCGCGCTGCTGCTGTGCATCCTGATCGAATGCGTCGGCATGCACTTCTTCTGGCCCGAGCAGGGCTGGCGCCACGCGCAGGGTATGCTGCACTACGAGCTCGATCAGCTCTCCACGCATTTCACGCGCAGCGCGCTGGTGCAGGAGCCGGGGCGCACCGCGCACCGGCTGGTGGAGCAGGGCTACGACTGGCTGTTCGTGAAGAGCGGCCTGCTGGACTGGATACGCGACGCCTCGGCGCAGGCCCGCGCCGGCAGCCATCGCCCGAGCAAGGATCTCCGCTACTACATCGGCTTGGTCTACGTGAACGTGGAGAGCTACCTGATCGCGGCGGCCTACACGACGCTGGTCTTCCTCGTGCGGCTGCTGGTGCTGTGCCTGACCCTGCCACTGTTCCTGATGGCCGCCTTCGTCGGGCTGGTGGACGGCCTGGTGCGCCGGGATGTGCGCCGCTTCGGCGCGGGACGCGAGTCGGGGTTCATCTATCACCGCGCCCGGGCCAGCCTGACCCCGCTGGCCGTGCTGCCGTGGGTGACTTACCTGGCACTGCCGGTCAGCGTAAACCCGCTGCTGATCCTGCTGCCCAGCGCGGCACTGCTCGGCGTGGCGGTGTGCATTGCGGCGGCGACGTTCA
The DNA here is from genome assembly GCF_034044115.1 of Pseudomonas sp. BO3-4. NCBI lineage: Bacteria > Pseudomonadati > Pseudomonadota > Gammaproteobacteria > Pseudomonadales > Pseudomonadaceae > Pseudomonas > Pseudomonas sp. BO3-4. Next base: position 5,107,343 of record NZ_CP139018.1, on the reverse strand, counting down.
AGAAGTATCTGTAGGTGCGACACGTTAATTTTGGTCAGCAGTTCCTTAACGGGCTGCAGTGTCCGGTTTGATAGGGATAAGTCCAGTCTTGCAAGAGGCGGATACAGGAGTGCAAAAAATGGATATCTCTAGAAAGGCCTACCCCTTAGGCTTTATGCAACAGAAACAATAATAATGGAGGCATGACCATGACAATGCACCTGGGGCTCGACTATATAAATAGTCTCGTTGAAGAAGATGAGGATGAGGGCATCTACCGCTGCAAGCGCGAGATGTTCACCGACCCTCGGCTGTTCGATTTAGAGATGAAACACATCTTTGAGGGTAACTGGATTTATCTCGCCCACGAGAGCCAGATTCCCGAGAAGAACGACTATTACACCACGCAGATGGGCCGGCAGCCGATATTCATCACACGCAACAAAGATGGTGAGCTCAATGCCTTCATCAATGCCTGCAGTCACCGCGGCGCCACGCTCTGTCGCTTTAGGAGTGGAAACAAGGCCACCCACACCTGCTCGTTCCACGGCTGGACCTTCAGCAATTCGGGCAAGCTGCTCAAGGTCAAAGACCCCAAGGGCGCCGGCTATCCGGACAGCTTCGACTGTGACGGCTCGCACGACCTGAAGAAAGTTGCGCGCTTTGCTTCCTACCGCGGATTTCTATTCGGCAGCCTGCGCGAGGACGTCGCCCCGTTGGAAGAGTTCCTCGGCGAGTCGAGGAAGGTCATCGACATGGTCGTCGACCAGTCGCCCGAAGGTCTGGAAGTGCTGCGCGGTTCCAGTACCTATGTTTACGAAGGCAACTGGAAAGTGCAGGTCGAGAACGGTGCCGACGGCTACCACGTCAGTACTGTTCACTGGAACTACGCCGCCACCCAGCAGCAGCGCAAGCTAAGAGAAGCGGGCGATGATATTCGCGCCATGAGCGCCAGTAGCTGGGGCGGGGATGGCGGCGGTTTCTACTCCTTTGAAAACGGCCACCAGATGGTCTGGGCACGCTGGGGTGACCCGAAAAACCGCCCGCTGTTCGCCGAGCGAGATCGCTTAGCCAGCGAGTTTGGTGAAGCCCGTGCCGACTGGATGATCGGCGTCTCCCGCAACCTCTGCCTCTACCCGAACCTCTACCTGATGGACCAGTTCGGCTCGCAGTTGCGTATCACCCGTCCGCTGTCGGTGGATAGAACCGAAATCACCATCTACTGCATCGCGCCCAAAGGCGAAAGCGCCGAGGCGCGTGCCCGCCGTGTCCGTCAGTACGAGGACTTCTTCAATGTTAGCGGCATGGCCACCCCGGACGACCTGGAGGAATTCCGCGCCTGCCAGGAGGGCTTCGCCGGCGGGGGGATGAACGACATGTCCCGTGGCGCCAAACACTGGATCGAGGGGCCGGACGAGGGCGCGAAGGAGATCGATCTGCATCCGAAGCTGAGCGGTGTCCGCTCGGAAGACGAAGGCCTGTTCGTCATGCAGCACAAGTACTGGCAACAGCAGATGATCAAGGCCGTCAAGGCAGAACAGGATCGGCTGATCCATGCGGAGGGCGTGTAAATGACTATCTCCTACGAAGCCGTGCGCGATTTCCTTTACCGCGAAGCACGCTATCTCGACGACAAGCAGTGGGAAAGCTGGCTGGAAATGTACGCGCCGGACGCCACTTTCTGGATGCCGGCCTGGGACGACCGCGACCAATTGACCGAAGACCCGCAGAGCCAGATCTCGCTGATTTGGTACGGCAATCGCGGTGGCCTAGAGGATCGGGTGTTCCGCATCAAGACCGAGCGCTCCAGTGCCACCATTCCGGACACCCGAACCAGCCACAACATCAGCAATCTGGAGCTGCTCGAGCAGTCCGGCGGCTTCTGTAAGCTGCGCTACAACTGGCACACCATGAGTTATCGGTACAAGACGGTGGACCACTTCTTTGGCACCAACTTCTGCACCCTCGACACATGTGGCGAGACCCCGCTGATTAAGGCCAAGAAGGTCGTGCTGAAGAACGACTACATCCGCCAAGTTATCGATGTATACCACGTCTGAGGTGCCGCCATGACACACAAGGTTGCACTGAACTTCGAAGACGGCGTCACTCGTTTCATCGATGCTAATGCTGGCGAGACTGTTGCTGATGCAGCCTACCGCCAAGGCATCAATTTACCCCTGGACTGCCGAGACGGTGCATGCGGCGCCTGCAAATGCTTCGCCGAGAGCGGCCGCTACAGCCTCGGCGAGGAGTATATCGAGGATGCACTTAGCGAAGCCGAAGCCGAGCAGGGCTACGTGCTGACCTGCCAGATGCGCGCCGAAAGCGACTGCGTGATTCGCGTTCCGGCCGCATCGGACGTCTGCAAGACCCAGCAGGCCAGCTATCAGGCAGCGATCAGCAACGTGCGTCAGCTGTCCGAGAGCACCATCGCGCTGTCTATCAAAAGCGCATCGCTGAACCAGTTGGCGTTCCTGCCAGGCCAGTACGTCAATCTGCAAGTGCCGGGCAGCGACCAGACCCGCGCCTATTCCTTCAGCTCGCTGCAAAAGGATGGCGAGGTCGGCTTCCTGATCCGCAACGTGCCGGGCGGGCTGATGAGCAGTTTCCTGACCAGCCTCGCCAAGGTCGGCGATAGCGTCAGTCTGGCTGGACCGCTGGGCGCGTTCTATCTGCGCGAGATCAAGCGGCCGCTGCTGTTGCTGGCGGGTGGTACCGGCCTAGCGCCGTTCACCGCGATGCTGGAGAAGATCGCCGAGCAGGGCAGCGAGCACCCGCTCCATCTGATCTACGGCGTCACCCATGACCACGACCTGGTCGAAATGGACAAGCTAGAGGCATTCGCCGCGCGCATTCCCAACTTCAGCTACACCGCCTGCGTCGCCAGCCCGGACAGCGCCTATCCGCAAAAGGGCTATGTGACCCAGTACATCGAGCCCAAACACCTCAACGGCGGTGAGGTAGATGTCTACCTTTGCGGTCCGCCACCGATGGTCGAGGCGGTCAGTCAGTACATCCGGGCACAGGGCATCCAGCCGGCCAATTTCTATTATGAGAAGTTCGCCGCCAGCGCCTAGAGGCTCCTTTGGTCCGCTTACTAGGTGAGCGGGCCTGTTTTATTCGGGCAGTAGGGCCCAGGTTCTCTACGAACTTTCCCAAATTGCATCCGGGCTACACAACCGAGGTGGTTCATGAACAAACGTTTCCAGGGCAAGGTTGCCGTTATCACCGGCGCCGCCCAGGGCATCGGTCGCCGCGTGGCCGAACGGATGGCGGCCGAAGGCGGTCGACTGCTGCTGGTCGACCGTTCCGAGCTAATACATGAGCTGGCCGACGAACTGGTCGGAGTTGCTGAGGTGCTGACCCTGACCGCCGACCTTGAGCAGTTCGCCGAGTGCCAACGGGTGATGGCGGCGGCGCTCGAGCGCTTCGGTCGTCTGGATATTCTGATCAACAACGTTGGCGGCACCATTTGGGCTAAGCCATTCGAGCATTACCAGGAACGCGAGATCGAGGCCGAAGTGCGGCGTTCACTGTTTCCTACCCTATGGTGCTGCCACGCCGCGCTGGCGCCAATGATCGAGCAGGGCAGTGGCGCCATCGTAAATGTTTCCTCCGTTGCCACGCGCGGGATCCATCGCGTGCCTTACGGCGCGGCGAAGGGTGGCGTTAACGCCCTGACCGCCTGTCTGGCCTTTGAAACCGCCGAGCGCGGCATCCGCGTCAACGCCACCGCACCGGGTGGCACCGAGGCGCCGCCACGGCGGATTCCGCGCAATAGCGCCGAGCCGAGTGAGCAGGAGAAGGTCTGGTACCAGCAGATCGTCGACCAGTCCCTCGACAGCAGCCTTATGAAACGCTACGGAAGCATTGACGAGCAGGTCGAGGCAATTCTGTTCCTTGCTTCTGACGCCGCCTCCTACATCACCGGTATAACTCTTCCGGTGGCAGGGGGAGACCTCGGTTGACCCTTATGTCTGGTTAAGAAGAGAAATCGACATGCGAAGAAGCAACGTACATGAGGTCCCTGACGCTCATTTTCGGGGTTTTGCCGGCATCACCCAGAGCTGTTGGGGGATACTTCCGTCATGTTTAGTGTATCTGGGATGAATATGAACAGTGCCGGCTACGAGGTGTTCGAAGTGCTAAGCGGCCAGTCATTCCGCTGCGCGGAGGGCCAGTCGGTGCTGCGCGCCATGGAAGCCCAGGGCAAGCGCTGCATACCGGTGGGCTGTCGCGGTGGCGGTTGCGGCCTTTGTAGAGTGCGGGTGCTCAGCGGAGCCTACCGGAGCGGACGCATGAGCCGCGGTCACGTGCCGGCCAAGGCCGCCGCCGAAGGCCTGGCCCTGGCCTGTCAAGTGTTTCCGCAAACCGACTTGACCATCGAGTACTTTCGCCACGTTGGCGGAAACAAACCTGACAACAAGAACTATGAAGAGGTGACGTCATGAACAAAGGTGTAATGCGACCGGGCCATGTGCAGCTGCGTGTACTGGACATGAGCAAGGCCCTGGAACACTACGTCGAGTTGCTGGGCCTGATCGAGATGGACCGTGACGACCAGGGCCGTGTCTATCTGAAGGCTTGGACCGAAGTGGATAAGTTTTCCCTGGTGCTACGCGAGGCTGACGAGCCGGGCATGGATTTTATGGGTTTCAAGGTTGTGGATGAGGATGCTCTCCGGCAACTGGAGCGGGATCTGATGGCATATGGCTGTGCCGTTGAGCAGCTACCCGCAGGTGAACTGAACAGTTGTGGCCGGCGCGTGCGCTTCCAGGCCCCCTCCGGGCATCACTTCGAGTTGTATGCAGACAAGGAATATACTGGAAAGTGGGGTTTGAATGACGTCAATCCCGAGGCATGGCCGCGCGATCTGAAAGGTATGGCGGCTGTGCGTTTCGACCACGCCCTCATGTATGGCGACGAATTGCCGGCGACCTATGACCTGTTCACCAAGGTGCTCGGCTTCTATCTGGCCGAACAGGTGCTGGACGAAAATGGCACGCGCGTCGCCCAGTTTCTCAGTCTGTCGACCAAGGCCCACGACGTGGCCTTCATTCACCATCCGGAAAAAGGCCGCCTCCATCATGTGTCCTTCCACCTCGAAACCTGGGAAGACTTGCTTCGCGCCGCCGACCTGATCTCCATGACCGACACATCTATCGATATCGGCCCAACCCGCCACGGCCTCACTCACGGCAAGACCATCTACTTCTTCGACCCGTCCGGTAACCGCAACGAAGTGTTCTGCGGGGGAGATTACAACTACCCGGACCACAAACCGGTGACCTGGACCACCGACCAGCTGGGCAAGGCGATCTTTTACCACGACCGCATTCTCAACGAACGATTCATGACCGTGCTGACCTGATGGTCCGGTACGACTTATTGCAGAGATTGCGCAGATGAAAGAAATCAAGCATTTCATTAGCGGTGCCTTCGTCGGTTCGGCCAGCGGCAAGCTGTTCGACAATGTCAGCCCGGCCAACGGCCAGGTGATCGGCCGCGTCCACGAGGCCGGCCGCGCCGAGGTCGACGCCGCGGTCAGGGCGGCACGCGCTGCGCTGAAGGGACCCTGGGGGAAGATGACGGTGGCCGAGCGCGCTGAGATTCTGCATCGCGTGGCCGATGGCATCACGGCGCGCTTCGGCGAGTTTCTCGAGGCCGAATGCCTGGACACCGGCAAGCCGAAGTCGCTGGCCAGCCACATCGACATTCCGCGCGGCGCGGCCAATTTCAAGGTGTTCGCCGACCTGCTCAAGAATGTTGCCAATGAAGCCTTCGAGATGGCCACCCCGGACGGCGCCGGTGCACTCAACTACGGCGTGCGCCGGCCTAAGGGGGTGATCGGGGTGATCAGCCCGTGGAACCTGCCGCTGCTGCTGATGACCTGGAAAGTCGGCCCGGCCCTGGCCTGCGGCAACTGCGTGGTGGTCAAACCATCCGAGGAAACCCCGCTGACCGCCACCCTGCTCGGCGAGGTGATGCAGGCCGCCGGTGTGCCGGCCGGCGTGTACAACGTGGTGCACGGTTTCGGCGGCGATTCGGCCGGGGCCTTCCTCACCGAGCACCCGGACGTCGACGCCTACACCTTCACCGGCGAGACCGGCACCGGCGAAACCATCATGCGCGCCGCGGCCAAGGGCGTGCGCCAGGTGTCGCTGGAGCTGGGCGGCAAGAACGCCGGCATCGTCTTCGCCGACTGCGATATGGACAAGGCCATCGAGGGCACCCTGCGCTCGGCCTTCGCCAACTGCGGCCAGGTCTGCCTGGGCACCGAGCGGGTGTATGTCGAGCGGCCGATCTTCGACGCGTTCGTCGCCCGCCTGAAGGCCGGCGCCGAAGCGTTGAAGATCGGCGAACCGAACGATCCAGAGGCCAATTTCGGCCCGCTGATCAGCCATAAGCACCGTGAAAAAGTCCTCAGTTACTACCAGCAGGCAGTCGACGACGGCGCCACCGTTGTCACCGGCGGCGGCGTGCCGGAGATGCCGGCGCACCTGGCCGGCGGCGCCTGGGTGCAGCCGACTATCTGGACCGGCCTGGCCGACGATTCGGCGGTGGTCACCGAGGAAATCTTCGGCCCCTGCTGCCATATCCGCCCGTTCGACAGCGAGGAGGAAGCCATTGAACTGGCCAACAGCCTGCCTTACGGCCTGGCCTCGGCGATCTGGACCGAGAACGCTTCGCGCGCCCACCGCGTCGCCGGGCAGATTGAGGCCGGCATCGTCTGGGTCAACAGCTGGTTCCTGCGCGACCTGCGCACCGCCTTCGGCGGCAGCAAGCAGTCGGGCATCGGGCGCGAAGGGGGTGTGCACTCGCTGGAGTTCTACACCGAGCTGAAAAACATCTGTGTGAAACTTTGAGGACCTGGTCATGAACGCACCGCAGCAAAGCCCTGAAATCGGTCGCGAAATCCTCGCCGCCGGCTACCGCACCAACCTGCATGATCAGGGCGAAGGCTTCCCGGCTCTGCTGATCCACGGCTCCGGCCCCGGCGTCACCGCCTGGGCCAACTGGCGCGGGATCATTCCGCAGCTGGCGCAGACGCGCCGGGTGATCGCCCCGGACATGCTCGGCTTCGGCTACAGCGAACGTCCGGCCGATGGCAAGTACAGCCAGGCGCGCTGGGTCGAGCATGCCATCGGCGTGCTCGACGCCCTCGGCATCCAGCAGGCCGACATCGTCGGCAACTCGTTCGGCGGCGGGCTGGCACTGGCACTGGCCATCCGTCACCCCGAGCGTGTGCGCCGGCTGGTGCTGATGGGCAGCGTCGGTGTGTCTTTCCCCATCACCGCAGGACTGGAAACAGCCTGGGGCTACACGCCGTCGCTGGCCAACATGCGCAGGCTGCTCGATCTGTTCGCCCACGACCGCACCCTGGTCAACGACGAGCTGGCCGAGCTGCGCTACCAGGCCAGCATCCGCCCCGGCTTTCAGGAGTCGTTCGCCGCGATGTTCCCGCCGCCACGGCAGAACGGAGTCGACGATCTGGCCAGCAACGAGACCGATATCCGCGCCCTGCCCAACGAAACCCTGGTCATCCACGGCCGCGAGGATCGGATCATCCCGCTGCAGGCTTCGCTGACCCTCGCGCAGTGGATTCCCAACGCCCAGCTACACGTGTTCGGCCAGTGCGGCCACTGGACCCAGATCGAACACGCCGAGCGTTTCGCCCGCTTGGTCGAGAATTTCCTCGCCGAGGCCGACGCCCTCCATTCCTGAGAGAGACCGATATGGACAAGACATTGATCAACGAACTCGGCGACGAGCTCTACCAGGCGATGGTCCAGCGCGAGACCGTCACGCCGCTGACCAGCCGCGGCTTCGACATCAGCGTCGAGGACGCCTACCACATTTCCCTGCGCATGCTGGAACGCCGCCTGGCCGCCGGCGAGCGGGTGATCGGCAAGAAGATCGGCGTCACCAGCAAGGCCGTGCAGAACATGCTCGGCGTGCACCAGCCGGACTTCGGCTACCTCACCGATGCCATGGTCTACAACAGCGGCGAAGCCATGCCGATCAGCGAGAAGCTGATCCAGCCGCGCGCCGAGGGCGAGATCGCCTTCATCCTCAAGAAGGACCTGATGGGGCCGGGCGTGACCAACGCCGACGTGCTGGCTGCCACCGAATGCGTGATCCCCTGCTTCGAAGTGGTCGATTCGCGCATCCAGGACTGGAAGATCAAGATCCAGGACACCGTGGCGGACAACGCCTCCTGCGGGCTGTTCGTGCTCGGCGACCAGGCCGTCTCACCGCGCCAGGTCGATCTGGTCACCTGCGGCATGCTGGTCGAGAAGAACGGCCAGCTGCTCTCCACCGGCGCTGGAGCGGCTGCGCTCGGCTCGCCGGTCAATTGCGTCGCCTGGTTGGCCAACACCCTCGGCCACTTCGGCATCGGCCTGAAGGCCGGCGAAGTGATCCTGTCCGGCTCGCTGGTTCCGCTGGAACCGGTCAAGGCCGGTGATTTCATGCGCGTCGAGATCGGCGGCATCGGCAGCGCCTCCGTGCGCTTCATCTGATCGAGGACAGCCTGATGAACAAGAAACTGAAAGCCGCCATTATCGGCCCGGGCAACATCGGCACAGATCTGGTGATGAAGATGCTGCGTTCCGAGTGGATCGAGCCGGTCTGGATGGTCGGCATCGACCCCGAGTCCGATGGCCTCAAGCGCGCCCGCGAGTTCGGCCTGAAGACCACCGCCGAGGGCGTCGACGGCCTGCTGCCGCACGTGCTCGAGGACGATATCCGCATCGCCTTCGATGCCACCTCCGCCTATGTACACGCCGAGAACAGCCGCAAGCTCAACGAGCTGGGCGTGCTGATGGTCGACCTGACCCCGGCCGCCATCGGCCCGTACTGCGTGCCGCCGGTGAACCTCAAGCAGCATGTCGGCACGCTGGAAATGAACGTCAACATGGTCACCTGTGGTGGCCAGGCCACCATCCCGATGGTCGCCGCGGTATCGCGCGTGCAGCCGGTGGCCTACGGCGAGATCGTCGCCACCGTGTCCTCGCGCTCCATCGGCCCGGGCACCCGCAAGAACATCGACGAGTTCACCCGCACCACCGCCGGCGCCATCGAGCAGGTCGGCGGGGCCAAGGAAGGCAAGGCGATCATCGTCGTCAACCCGGCCGAGCCGCCGCTGATGATGCGCGACACCATCCACTGCCTGACCGAAACCGAACCGGACCAGGATGCGATCACCGCATCGGTCCACGCGATGATCGCCGAGGTGCAGAAGTACGTGCCCGGCTACCGGCTGAAGAACGGCCCGGTATTCGACGGCAACCGCGTCTCGATCTTCATGGAAGTCGAGGGCCTGGGCGACTACCTGCCCAAGTACGCCGGCAACCTCGACATCATGACCGCCGCCGCCCTGCGCACCGGCGAGATGTTCGCCGAGGAAATCGCCGCCGGCACCATTCAACTGCCACGTCGTGAAGCGGCACTGGCCTAAAGGAGTCGCACCATGAATCTGCAAGGCAAGAACGTCACCCTGCACGACATGAGCCTGCGCGACGGCATGCACGCCAAGCGCCACCAGATCAGCCTCGAGCAGATGATCGCGGTCGCCACCGGCCTCGACGCTGCCGGCATGCCACTGATCGAGATCACCCACGGCGACGGCCTCGGCGGTCGCTCGATCAACTACGGTTTCCCCGCGCACAGCGACGAGGAATACCTGCGTGCGGTGATCCCGCGCCTCAAGCAGGCCAAGGTATCCGCCCTGCTGCTGCCAGGCATCGGCACGGTCGACCACCTGAAGATGGCGCTCGACTGTGGCGTCTCCACCATTCGAGTGGCCACGCATTGCACCGAGGCCGATGTCTCCGAGCAGCACATCGGCATGTCACGCAAGCTGGGCGCCGATACCGTAGGCTTCCTGATGATGGCGCACATGATCAGCGCGGAAAAAGTGCTGGAGCAGGCGCGGCTGATGGAAAGCTACGGCGCCAACTGCATCTATTGCACCGACTCCGCCGGCTACATGCTGCCCGATGAAGTCAGCGAGAAGATCGGCCTGCTGCGCGCCGAGCTGAACCCGGCCACCGAGATCGGCTTCCACGGCCACCACAACATGGGCATGGCCATCGCCAATTCGCTGGCCGCCATCGAAGCCGGTGCCTCACGCATCGACGGCTCGGTCGCCGGTCTCGGCGCCGGTGCCGGCAACACCCCGCTGGAAGTCTTCGTCGCGGTGTGCAAGCGCATGGGCGTGGAAACCGGCATCGACCTCTACAAGATCATGGACGTCGCCGAGGACCTGGTGGTGCCGATGATGGATCAGCCGATCCGCGTCGACCGCGATGCGCTGACCCTGGGCTATGCCGGGGTGTACAGCTCGTTCCTGCTGTTTGCCCAGCGCGCCGAGAAGAAGTACGGCATACCGGCCCGCGACATTCTGGTCGAGCTGGGGCGCCGCGGCACCGTCGGTGGCCAGGAAGACATGATCGAGGACCTCGCCCTGGATATGTCCCGGGCCCGCCAGAACCAGAAGGTGAGCGCATGAACCGTACCCTCAGCCCCGAGCAGGTGCTGGCCCTGGCCGAGCACATCGAGAACGCCGAACTGCAGGCCCATGACATCCACAAGGTCACCAACGACTATCCCGAGATGACCTTCGCCGATGCCTACGACATCCAGTGGGAAATCCGCCGGCGCAAGGAGGAGCGCGGCAACAAGATCGTCGGCCTGAAGATGGGCCTGACCTCATGGGCGAAGATGGCACAGATGGGCGTGGAGACGCCGATCTACGGCTTTCTCGCCGACTACTTCAGCGTGCCCGACGGCGGCACGGTGGAGTGTTCCAAGCTGATCCACCCCAAGATCGAGGCGGAAATCGCGGTGGTCACCAAGGCACCGCTGGTGGGGCCTGGTTGCCATATCGGCGACGTGATCGCCGCGGTCGACTACGTGATCCCCACCGTCGAGGTGATCGACTCACGCTACGAGAACTTCAAGTTCGACCTGATCAGCGTGGTGGCCGACAACGCCTCCTCGACCCGCTATATCACCGGCGGTCGCATGGCCAGCCTGGAGGATGTCGACCTGCGCACTCTTGGCGTGGTGATGGAGAAGAACGGCGAGGTGGTGGAACTCGGTGCCGGTGCCGCGGTGCTCGGCCATCCGCTGTCCAGCGTGGCGATGCTCGCCAACCTGCTGGCCGAGCGCGGCGAGCACATACCGGCCGGCACCTTCATCATGACCGGCGGCATCACCGCCGCCGTCGCAGTAGCGCCGGGCGACAACATCACCGTGCGCTACCAGGGGCTTGGCAGCGTCTCCGCGCGCTTCGTCTGAGCCATCCGGCCGCCCTGCCCGGGCGGCCTCTTCTTCAGGAGGCACACCATGCCTATTGCCCAGATCCACATCCTTGAAGGCCGCAGCGACGAGCAGAAGGAAACCCTCATTCGGGAAGTCAGCGAGGCCATCTCGCGCTCCCTGGATGCGCCGCTGACCAGCGTACGAGTGATCATAACCGAGATGCCCAAAGGCCACTTCGGCATCGGCGGCGAACTGGCCAGCAAGGTCAGACGCTGAAAGTGGAGATGCGCAAAGGCATTTCGGGTCGAAAAACCCGACCTGGATTGGCAGGCGGCCACAAAGAGCGCGGGCAAACGCCGGCACAGCAGCGCTATGCAGCTATCGCCAGTGGAGTTTGAGAAACGCTATTTCAGAGCTTGGAGAGTGGGCGGCGGCAAAAACTGAGTGCAACACCTGACCTTTCCGGTAAGGTGCTGCCCCATGTCCTATTCCGAACTCAGCGTTGCAGAGCGCGCCACGATCCAAATCGGTCATGTCCAAGGCTTCAGTCAGAGAAGGATTGCCTGCCTGGTCAACCGATCCCCCTCGACCATCAGCCGGGAGCTGCGTCGTAATCGCCAGGCTTGCGGCACCTACTCGGCCCACGGAGCGCAGCAGCAGATGCAGCGCCGGCGCCAAGCCTGCCGGCCCAGGCGCAAGCTGTTGCCAGGCAGTGAACGCTTGGGTTCTACCCCGTCAGCACGGACACTTTCGAGTAAGCTCACACCGAGCTGAAGGAGTGTTCATGAAACGCAAGAAATACAGTCCCGAGTTCAAGCGGGAAGCCATCGAGTTGGTTCGTCGTTCAGGGGCGAGCTGTCGACAGGTGGCCATGGAGATTGGTGTTGCTCCCAACCTGCTCACACGCTGGGTGCGGGAGGCACAACCAGGTACTGAGAAAGCCTTTCCTGGAACGGGAAGCCCGCGGGATGAGGAGCTTGCCCGCCTCAAGCGCGAGTTGGCCCGAGTAACCAAGGAACGTGATTTTTTAAGAGACGCGGCAGCGTACTTTGCCAAGGAGTCATCGAGCGGTACACGGTGATCCAGCGCTGCCGCAACGAGTACCCGGTACGATTGATGTGCCGTTGCCTGAAGGTTTCTGCCAGCGGCTATTACGCCTGGCAGGATCGTGAACCAAGCGCGCGAGCTCAGGAGAATGCGCGCTTGGTGAAGCGCATTCGGGAGATTCACGAGGACAGCCGGGGTGTGATCGGAGCGCCACGAATGCACGAGGATTTGCTCGACGAGGGCGAAGCCGTCAGCCTGAACCGAGTTGCTCGCCTGATGGCGGCTGAGCGAATTCAAGGCTGGCCACGCCGGAAGCGGCGTGGCTTTGGAAGAGTCGCCAGCAGCCGCCCAGCAGGCGTGAAAAACCTGCTGGAGCGCGACTTCACCGCGCAGGAACCAGAGCGCAAGTGGGTCACGGACATCACGGAAATCGCCACCCAGGAAGGCAAACTCTTTCTATGCGTGGTGCTCGACTTGTACAGCAAGCTGGTGATCGGTTGGTCGATGCATCACCGCCAGGATCGGCAGATGGTGATTCGAGCGGTGGAGATGGCGATCTGGCAGCGCCAGGGTGACTGGTCAGTGATCCTGCATTCGGATCGCGGCAGCCAATTCACCAGCGCCGACTACCAGCGCTTTCTGAATCGCAACACGCTGGTGTGCAGTATGAGTGCCGTCGGGCATTGCGGCGACAACGCTGCCTGTGAAGGCTTCTTCGGTCAGCTCAAACGGGAGCGCGTTGTCCATCAGTCGTATCGAACTCGTGATGAGGCTCGGGCGGATCTATTCGACTACATCGAGCGGTTTCATAACCCACGAATGCGTCGTAGAGTCGCCCGGCAAGATCTGAAGTTTTCAGCCCTTTTCAAACCGTCCGTGGAAATGGGGTAGAACCCCTATGGTTTAGTACGCGATTTAGATCAGCCTATCCTCCTGCACCACGCGTGGAATCATATGGGAACAATTGTGCGCCCGCTGGGTTGCGAAATTACTAACCATATCAATCATCATATTGACGGCTATACACGGTTCTATGAGTTGCGTCCGGAAAAAGAAGCCCCGCAGATGCCTTCGCTCTTTGTGTGTTTCCTTCTAGGGCTTATTCCGCCTCTTTGGTTCGCTCTCATTGCAAAACCAAAGTTGAGAGACTGGGACCAGCGGTACGCAACTCCAGGTGAGCGCGAACTGGCTATGGCTGCAAATAAAAAAGCGGGATGGCCACTGTGGTGTGAAAGTGAACTGGGTCGGGTGGCTAGCATTTGATAATACAGGCAGTCTAAACCGTTTCGACTGAGACCGTAGATAAGCGAAGAGCGAACGAACTCTACGGTCTCTTTTTGAAAAAAACGTTCCAAATGGGACAAAGTTTCCGTTTTTTCTAATTAACGGGCGTCTAACTGAGCGATGGGTTTATGAATGAGTTTTTTTAAGAAAATCTCTGGTTTATTTGTGCCGCCTCCGGAATCTACCGTTTCAGTCAGAGGGCAGGGGTTTCAGTTTAAGGTGCCACGCGGGCAAACCATTCTGGAAAGCGCTCTGCATCAAGGAATTGCCTTTCCGCATGATTGCAAAGTGGGATCTTGTGGGACATGTAAATATAAACTGATATCTGGCAGGGTGAATGAGTTGACCTCTTCTGCTATGGGTCTGAGTGGCGATCTGTATCAGTCCGGCTATCGTTTGGGTTGTCAATGCATACCAAAAGAAGATCTCGAGATAGAGCTAGACACAGTGCTCGGGCAGGCGTTAGTTCCAATAGAAACGAGTGCCTTGATTAGTAAGCAGAAACGGCTGGCGCACGATATAATCGAGATGGAAGTAGTGCCCGATAAGCAGATAGCCTTCTACCCCGGCCAGTATGCAGATGTAGAATGTGCAGAATGCTCTGCTGTAAGGAGTTATTCCTTTTCCGCTCCGCCCCAACCTGACGGCTCCCTGAGCTTCCATGTTCGCCTTGTCCCAGGTGGAGTTTTCAGTGGTTGGCTATTTGGTGGCGATCGTACGGGAGCGACACTAACCCTGCGAGCGCCTTATGGACAGTTCGGGCTCCATGAGAGCAATGCCACGATGGTCTGCGTAGCCGGCGGAACGGGGCTTGCTCCAATTAAATGTGTTTTGCAGAGCATGACCCAGGCCCAGCGAGAGCGTGATGTGTTGTTGTTCTTTGGAGCTCGTCAACAACGTGACCTATATTGCCTCGACGAAATAGAAGCGCTGCAACTCGATTGGGCTGGGCGCTTCGAGCTTATTCCAGTTTTGTCCGAAGAGTCTTCTACGTCGTCATGGAAAGGGAAACGTGGCATGGTAACCGAGTATTTTAAGGAGTACCTCACGGGGCAGCCTTATGAAGGATACCTTTGCGGGCCGCCCCCTATGGTGGACGCTGCCGAGACCGAGCTCGTTCGACTTGGTGTTGCGCGGGAATTAGTGTTTGCGGACCGTTTTTATAATAGACCTCCTTGCTAGCAGTAGCAGAAGTTTACAAGTTTAACTGTGGTTCGATGCATAGTCGAGCTTACGGGTATTCGAGCTAATCGGTAAATTTATGATTGGAATCGTCTTTCGGCAAAAAATTGATGGCGGTGAGATAAATAGGTTGTTGTCCAAAAGTTGGTAAATATCGGTTTATAGCTTTAGTCTGGAATAAAGAAGGAGATGGAAATGGAAATCAAAGCGGCAATAGTTCGCCAAAAAAATGGCCCGTTCTTACTTGAGCATGTAGCTCTTAATGAGCCAGCTGAAGATCAGGTTCTCGTTAGATTGGTTGCAACCGGGCTGTGTCATACGGATCTGGTTTGTCGCGATCAGCATTATCCGGTTCCACTACCGATGGTATTTGGGCATGAAGGGGCTGGTGTGGTTGAGCGTGTTGGGTCCGCGGTCAAAAAGGTTAAGCCGGGCGATCATGTTGTTTTGACATTTTATACCTGCGGGAGCTGTGATGCTTGTCTTTCCGGAGACCCTACTAGTTGTGCAAACTCATTTGGCCCTAACTTTATGGGGCGCTCGGTAACCGGGGAGTGCACCATCCACGATCACCAAGGGGCAGAGGTGGGAGCAAGCTTTTTTGGGCAGTCCTCCTTTGCGACATATGCGCTATCTTATGAACGCAACACTGTGAAGGTTACAAAAGACGTACCGCTTGAGTTGCTTGGGCCTCTTGGTTGTGGCATTCAAACTGGCGCAGGGTCTGTTCTGAATGCGCTTAATCCGCCAGCGGGTTCTGCTATCGCAATTTTTGGTGCTGGGGCAGTTGGTCTTTCGGCCGTGATGGCTGCCGTTGTAGCAGGTTGTACCACCATCATCGCTGTCGACGTTAAGGAAAACCGGCTGGAACTAGCCAGTGAACTTGGGGCGACGCACATTATTAACCCGGCCGCTAACGATCCCATTGTGGCGATCAAAGAGATATTCGCTGACGGTGTTCCGTATGTATTGGAGACTAGCGGTTTGCCCGCCGTGCTTACGCAGGCGATCCACAGCTCTGCTATAGGCGGTGAGATCGGTATTGTAGGTGCGCCACCTATGGGGGCCACAGTTCCCGTTGACATTAACTTCCTGCTATTCAATCGTAAGCTTCGTGGAATCGTTGAGGGTCAGTCGATCTCGGATATTTTCATTCCCAGGCTGGTGGAGCTTTATCGTCAGGGGAAGTTTCCGTTTGACAAGCTGATTAAGTTTTATCCTTTTGATGAAATCAATCGAGCCGCCGAAGATTCGGAAAAAGGCGTGACGCTTAAGCCGGTACTCCGGATTGGTTGACGCGTGCTGGTAGAAATGCGCGGCCCGTGCGGAACTTTTCCAACGTTGCGTAGAGAATGTGTTGTTCGATGTTGTTTTCCCCATATAAAAACGTTAATAAACGGTGAAGCATATGAAAATAAAAAATTTACCCAATAAGGTAATTAGTGGTGTGATCTTGGGTATCGCATCAAGCCATGCGATAGCGACGGAAGGTTTGTTCTTGGAGGGCTTTGGAGCAATTTCTAGGAGCATGGGTGGAACGGCTGTTGCGCATTATGTCGGGCCCGCGTCGATGATGGTCAACCCAGCGACCATGGATTTATCTGATTCTGCCGGCGAACTGTTGCTCGGATTCGATCTTATCACTACAGACATTGGCGCCACTAACCCGGAGACCGGGGAGCATGTGTCGTCGAGTGACCATTCGAACAACAGAGGACCCTATGTTGCCCCCCAGTTTGCTTATATCCACAAGGTTTCCAACTGGACCTTCGGTGCGGGCGTGTTTGCACAAGCCGGTGTAGGGGTGGAATATGGGGATGACAGTTTTTTGTCGCGCGGTGATGTTGGTGGAAAGGGTTATGCTGCCGGGGCGGATACCGGTCTTGAAAATGCGAGCCGTTTGGTTATCCTTGATATACCTTTTGCTGCGAGCTTTAAAGTTAACGATCGCCTGACCATTGGCGGTTCACTTGATGCCAAGTGGACTGTCTTGAATCTTGATTATTTACTTGGAATGAACCAGCTAGGTAGTCTAGCGGGGGATGGGCGAGCGTCCGGCTCCTTAATGGGGGTGATTGGAACCTTGCCCGACCCACGGGGTGTCCATTTGAGCGTTAGCAAAAACAAAGAGTTTTCGAGTGGCGTTGATGGGTGGGGGTATTCGGGCAGATTAGGGTTATTGTACAAGGTGGCCCCCACAACGAATGTGGGTGTCTCCTACATGTTCAAAAGTCACATGAACGACTTGAAAGGGAAGGGGACTGTTACAGCGGTGGACGGTATTGCCGGTAATGTGCCTATCGAAGGCGAGGTTCGGTTTTTGGACTTCAATACGCCAGCCAAGCTTGATGTGGGTATCAGCCATCAGGTCACGGATAAATGGTTGATCGCTTTTGATGTTTCTCGCGTTTTCTGGAAGGATGCTTTGAAGGACATTAAATTGGGGTTCGCCAGTGGGATGGGCGATGTTGACTTAAAGCTGCCGCAGGATGCCAAGGATTCAACGATCATGGCGATTGGCACGTCGTATGCGGCAACCCCGCGTTTAACCCTGCGAGCAGGATACCGTCATACCACGCAGCCATTCAATGACGAAGGGCTGCTGGCGCTGATTCCAGCAGTGCTACAGGATCATGCCTCTTTAGGATTTAGTTATCAGTTATCCAAATCAGGCAGATTCGATGCTGCCTACTCGCACGCCTTCAAGGAAAGTATGACCAACCGGTCGGCTTACAACACCTCATCGCCCGTGAAATCGTCCATGGCGCAAGATAATTTCGTCCTGGCCTATAATTATTCATTCTGATTAAAACGCTTATCGTAAGCCTCTGAAGTTCGAACTGATCAATTTGAGCCGCTATCTTTGTTGGCTCAATCTTCGGGTTCAATAGCTATCTGGTTAACTAGCCTGGTAGGCATGAGTGGCTACTGAGATGTGCATTGCAGGTCAGGTTGGTGGCGATAAGTCTTGATACTGGCTTAAGATCATAATATTAGCAAGGAGGCGGACTGAAAGTTGCACTTGCGTATTCGTTAGCGATACTTCTTGACCGTCTTTGAGCGAGCAAGTAAGTCAATGTGCTATCGATGGAATGAGCTTACTGGAAGACCGCTGGTTTTCGTCGTTGCTATATTCTAGCAATGCCACATTATTGGGGGCGGCGAGTGGCGGCCGTCATTCTATAAAGACACCAAATTGAGGAGCAACTGATGGAACTTGTGAAGTGGATATTCTGGTGGATGGTAGCGGCTGCTTCGGGCGGGTTACTTTTAGCCCTGCTGACGGCTATAAAGGTGCGTTACCCTTCGTGGTTGAGGTTGGCGCACGGTGGGCTCGCCTTCGCGGGACTCGTGACGCTGGTCTATGCGTTGTTTAGCGGCGGGCCCGATGCTTCGATTCCGCAGGCCGCTTTCTGGGCGCTGGGCCTGCTGGTAGCAGCCTTTCTGGGAGGGGCGTTGTTTTTTGGGGTGCTGTTCCGTAACGCCAAGCCTTGGTGGGCGATCATCGGGCACGGCGGCTTGGCGTTGGCGGGCGTTGTCGTGCTATTTATGGCCGCCTATTAAGGCGCGAGGGTGCCTTGCACCTGCACCGTCTGTTTGGTGGCGCGGATTATAGCTGCACGACAGTTCCGATAGTGTGGACGTGGGCGCATCAGTTTTTTTGGGGGTATAAAGAGCCGACTCAGGTGGGGGACCAGTAAGCGCACCTCATGAATTAACCCGGCTTATTCATGAGGCCGACCTGAAAACGAAGATAGCGGATGGTATTCTCTCGGAAATTCAGTGTGTTCCGCCAAGAACATGAACCAAGAGAGCCATCCGCTATGGGTGAAAGCCTTCCGCCTGGACGCACTCCTGAAACGGCGCTGTTCGTGTCGAGCTGAGCGGCCAGCGCACCACCAGCGACAGCGGTGCTCTGTTGTTGCGTGAAACCCTCGAACAGCGGCGTGATCGAGGCGCTGGAGGACAATCTGATCGACCTCCGCAACCCGCTGCGCATCCGTCATTCGCTGGCCAGCCAGCTTCGCACTCTGGTGCTGCAGCGCGCGATGGGCTGGATCGATCTCAGCGATACCGGCACGCTGCGCCGTGACCCGCTCTGGCAGTTGGCCTGCAGCGGTGCGCGTGGCATGAAGCCCCTAGCTCAGGGTCGGCTGTCTCAAGCCACGCTGTCGCGGCTGCTGACCTGCATGGGGCGAAATGACAACATCGATGCTGTGCATGAAGACCTGCTGCTGTTGGTGGTCTGGCGTCTGACCTCGCTGAAGCATGGCCAACGCCCCGAGCAGCTGACGCTGGACATCGACGGCGTGCCGATCGATGTCCACGGCCACTAGGGTGGCTCGGCGTTTCATGGGCTTTACAGCGCACGGATTTACTCACCGCTGGTGGCTTCGCTGGCCGAAACGGGCGACATGGTGGGTGGCCTGCTGCGCAGCCACATCGGCCTGCAGAAGCTGGCGGCACCGCACCTGAAGCGGCCACCGGGCCGTCAACCCGAGCAGCCTCGGGAGTGGTGCCACGACCTTGAGTACCAGGCTGGTTCCTGGCCGACGCCACGGCGCGTGGTGCTGGTGGTGCTGGTGCTGGTGCTGGTGGTGCAGGAACGCCCCGATGACCTGTTGGTGCATGCCTTCTTCCTGGTCACCAACCTCGGCAAGTTCGACTGGCCATCGGAGAAGATCCTGGCGCTCTCCGCAAGCGAGGCAGCGCCGAGGCGTACATGGGCAAGGTCAAGTCGGCGCTCGACGCACACCTCTCATCGACTGATCGCGGCGCCTCCACTGTCTAGGACGCGATGGCCCGCAACGAGGTGAGCCTGCTGCTCAGCCTCTACGCCGGAGCTGTGGCGCCCACCAAGAGCGCTGCAGAAAAGTTTAAGTTGTGTATGCCATCGAGACGGCAGGAGGGGTCTGGCGAATAACACGGCGCAACTGGTGACACTATTCGCGCTGTCGAATCGGTGGATGGCACGCCCGCATTTACTGACGAACGCAGGAGAGGTGCACCTGTAGTGAGGGGAATGGCTACCGCGAGTTGCTCGCGGCGGCTGATTGATTTGCCGCTTTTAAAATCAGCGGAGGCTGAAGTCAGCCAGAAATGCATGGCTACTTCAGAGGATCCTTAGCACCGCTGCCTAGTAGCCTGTCGGACTTGAGTTCACGAGAGGGGCATCAGGAGCGAAGGCGAAGCCATTCGTCCGCTGCCGGCAGCGACGTGCCTACGAGATCCAGCGGTCGAGCAGGCTAGCGGCGTCATCCGGTGCGGGGCGTGCTTGATAGCGTTGGCGCAATGCCTCTTTCAGGCGCAAGGCACGCGCTGTCTTCAGGCCGCTGCGCTGCAGCCAATGCATGCTGTCGATCTGTTTGCGATACCAGTGCGCCGCGCGCTTGAGCAACGCCCAACGACTGCCTTTTAGCTCCGGCGCGAGCTTCACTTCCGCACGCCGAACCTGGTCGAGCGCCCGACTGGCCAGCGCCACCACATGAAATGGATCGAAGGCGAGGCGCGCCTGCGGATGCTGCTTGGCCGCGCCCGCCTGGAAGGCCCTGGGCAGTCGATACCAATGTCGGTGATCGCGTCGGGCTCGCCACCATACGCACGCAGATCGGCTGCGAACGTCGCAAAGGTCTGGGCATCCCGGCCCGGCGTGGCGAACAGCAAGCGCCGCGCATCGGTATTATGGAACAACGTCACGTAGAGCGCTGGCCGCGACGGGCGTTAGTCTCGTCCACACCCGGCCGCCGCGCCGCGCTGAAGTTCACTGCGTGCACCCCACCCACGGCGGTGGGCATCGATGAGACGCGAAACTGGAAGAAGTGCAGGTGCTGCCAACGGCGCTCGCCCCGGTCGTGGATTGGCTGCTCCGGCGCAGGGCACGCCGGACACGGCAAGCGCTAGCTTGGCACTCTACGAAGTAGATTACGTGAATCCGGTGCGCCGCCCGTGCCGATTGTTTGCGGCATGTTCCAGCCGACCACCGCAGCATCCCACCATCCAGACGACTGCGGAACGGCGTGATGATACCCCTTGGCAACCCGGTGACCCCTTGCCGCCGTGTGCCGGCCCTGGCCTTGGCGCTGATCACCGCGCTGGCCGGCGCATCGCCCGCATCGGCCGGCGATGCCAGCGCTGAACACGAGCAGCTCGCCGCGCTCGCGCGCCAGCTCGACCTGATCGACCGACTGGCCGAGCACGCCACCACCACCGCGCCGCAGGCGCGCGCCCGCTACCACTTCGACTACGCCCGGCTGCGCGCCGACCTGAAGCGCGTGCGCACCGGCGTGCAGGACTTCCTCGTGCCCCAGCGCGCCCAGCCGCGCGATCCCGTGCCGCTGGCCGGCGACTACCTGCGCCGCGACCGCACCGACGACGAGGAGCCATCGCCATGACGCCCTCTGCCGATCAGGTCGCCGCCTTCCAGGCCAACGGTGGCTTTGCGCCATCGGCTGTGTCCGTCGTGGTGCTTGGCTTCGTGTTCGCCGTGCTGCTGTTGTGGGGCGTGTGGGCCATGCGCACGGCCTACGTCGGCTGGGCCGAGCACCGCATCACTGAACGTCAGTTCCTCGCCGTCGTCGTGCGCTTCGTGGCGATGTACCTGGTGCTGACGTTCTTCCTCCTCTCCTGACCGTCACGAAGGGCCATACGCCATGAACACTCCAACGACATCCCATCGCATCCCGTCCCGCATCGCCGCACCGCTGCTGCCGCTGGCGCTCGCGGGCCTACCGCTGTCGGCCTTCGCGCAGGGCCTGCCGACCATGGAAGACCCATCGCGCGGCCAAGGCAGCGGCATCCTGCAGACCTTGCAGAACTACGGCTACGACATCGTGCTGCTGATCGCGCTGCTCGTGGTCGCCTCGATGTTCATCGGTGTCTGCTATCACGCCTACACACGCTACTCGGAGATCCACACCGGCCGCGCCACCTGGGGCCAGTTCGGCCTGACGGTCGCCGTGGGCGCGATCCTGCTGGTGGTCGGCATCTGGCTGCTCACCAAAGCCACCGGCGTGCTGTAAGGGCGGCAAGCGATGGCCGATCCTTCGGAGACCCCGCGCGACACGCTGGTGACCTTCCTGCCGCACCGGCTGAACCGCCAGCCGGTGGTCGTGCGCGGGCTGACCGCCGATGAGTTGTGGATCTGCGCCGGCCTGTCTGCCGCAGCCGGGTTCGCGCTCGGCCTGCCGCTGGCCTGGCTCACGCACAGCATCGCCATGGTGCCCACGCTGATCGTCGCCGGCATCGCGCTGGGCGTTTTCGTCGGCGGCGGCTTCCTGCGCGCGCAGAAGCGCGGTCGGCCCGACACCTGGCTGTACCGGCAGCTCCAGTGGCGGCTGGCCTTGCGGAATCCGGCGCTGGCAGCGCTCCTGGGCGGCCAGCGCCTCGTCACCCGCTCGGGCTACTGGACGACCCGGCGCAATGCCGATCGAGGTGCGCCATGAGTCGTTTCAAGAACGAGGTTGCGCATCTGCAGGCGCACGTGAAGACGCTGCGCTTGGGCGCCGGCGCGCTGTTCGCGGTGGCGCTGCTGCTCGGCTTCGGTTGGTGGAGTGCGCCGAAGAGTCTGACCATCCATGTGCCGCCGGACCTGCGCTCGGGCAGCACGCGCAAGTGGTGGGACGTGCCGCCCGAGAGCGTGTATGCCTTCTCGTTCTACATCTGGCAGCAGGTGCAGCGCTGGCCCACGAACGGCGAAGAAGACTATCCACGCAACCTGCGCGCGCTGTCGGCCTACCTGACACCGAGCTGCCGGGCCTTCCTGCAGCAGGACTACGAATACCGGCGCGCCAGTGGCGAGCTGCGTCGGCGCGTGCGCGGCATCTACGAGATTCCCGGCCGCGGCTACGGCGATGATCCGGCCACGCGCGTCAAGGTGGTTTCCGGCCGCGATTGGATCGTCACGCTGGACGTGAGCGCGGACGAATACTACGGCTCCGAGCAGGTCAAGCGCGCCCTGGTGCGCTACCCCATCAAGGTCGTCCGGCTGGACATCGATCCCGAGCGCAACCCCTTTGGCCTGGCGCTGGACTGCTACGCCGGCGCACCCCAGCGCATCGAACCGCCGCCGACGCCGACCCAGACGGGCGCGCCCGCCAACGCCTCCGGCAGCCTGCAGAGAGGCTCCCCATGAAGTCCGTTGCCTTGTCGGCCCTGGCCGGCGTCCTGCTGATCCTCGGTTTCATGCCGGCCAGCCAGGCCGTGGAAATCCTGCGCTGGGAGCGCCTGCCCCTGCCGGTGCCGCTGGTGGTCGGCCAGGAGCGCGTGGTCTTCATCGACCGCAATGTGCGCGTCGGCGTGCCGGCCGGCGTCGGCGACCAGCTGCGCGTGCAGAGTGCGGGCGGCGCGATCTACCTGCGGGCGAGCGAGCCGATTCCGCCCATACGGCTGCAACTGCAGGACGTGGAATCCGGCGCGCTGATCCTGCTCGACATCGCCGCCGAGCCGGCGCAGGACGGCCAGGCGCCGCTGGAGCCGGTGCGCATCGTGGCAGCAGAGGCCCCCCCCAAGCGCTACGGCGGCGGTGCGGCAGGCGGCGCGGACGAGCAGGCCGATGCGCCCGTAGACGAATCCGTTCCCCGGCGCGAAACGCCGCTACCGGTCGTGCTGACGCGCCATGCCGCACAGAACCTGTACGCGCCGCTGCGCACCGTCGAGCCGGTGTCCGGCATCGGGCGCGTGAACCTGCGCCGCGACCTCGCGCTGGATACCTTGCTGCCGACGCTGCCGGTGCACGCGCGGGCACTGGCCGCGTGGCGCCTGGAAGACCAGTGGGTGACGGCCGTGCGGCTCACCAACACCGCCGCGCGCTGGCTCGACCTCGACCCGCGCGCGCTGCAGGGGCACTTCGTGGCGGCGACCTTCCAGCATCCGAACCTGGGGCCGGCCGGCACCCCGTCCGACACCACGGTGCTCTACCTGGTAACGCGCGGCCACGGCCTGGCCGAGTCGCTGCTGCCGGCGCTGAGCCCGATCGACGCCACCGTGAACCTGCCGCCGGCCGCCGCGGCCGGCTCGACCGGAGGAGCGCGCGATTGAAGAGTAATCCGCTGCTCAAGTGGCTGCTGATCCCGATGGCGCTGCTGCTGGTGGTCGTCGGCATCAAACTGTTCTCCGGCGCCCCCGGCGGCCAGCCCGCCCCCAAGGGCGCGGCCGGTACGCTCACGCCCGAGGAGATGAAGGCCCTGGGCATCGCCGGCGACACGCCACGCGATACCGTCGCCACCCTGGTCGCGCAGGTAAAGCAGCTGCGCACCGAGCTGCAGAGCGCGCTCGGCGACAACAGGCAGCACAAGGCCGAGAACGAGCGCCTGCGGGCGCGGGAAGGCGCGATCGACCAGCGCATCCAGAGCGCGCTGGAAGGCGAACGCCACCGCCTGGAGCAGGAGCGCGCCCAGGTGGCCAGCGACCGGCAGCAGACCCAGGGTCTGCTGCAGGATCTGCAGCGGCAACTGGACGGCCTTGCCGGCGGTGGCCCGTCCGACCTGCCCGTCGGACTAGGGCTCGAAGAGGGTGACGGCCAGCGCTTCAACCGCGGCGTCGGTGGCACGCAGTGGGTCGAGCCCGACGACACCAAGGTCGACGCCAGGAACGGCAGCAAGGAGCCGAGCTTTCCCCTGAGCTTCGGGCCGGCCCAGAAAAGCCTGTCGGCCGCAGCGGAATCCGTCGCCGACGTCGGCAGCCGCGCGGTGGGCGCATCCACGAAGGCTGTCTACACCGTGCCGTCGAACTCGACGCTCATGGGGTCGATTGCCATGACGGCGCTGATCGGGCGCGTGCCGATCGATGGAACCGTCAACGATCCCTATCCGTTCAAGGTGCTGATCGGCCCGGACAACCTCACGGCCAACGGCATCGACATCCCCGACGTGGCCGGCGCTGTGGTCAGCGGCACGGCCTCGGGCGACTGGACGCTCTCGTGCGTGCGCGGGCAAATCCGCTCGGTCACGTTCGTGTTCCACGACGGCACCATCCGCACGGTGCCGGAGGACAGCAGCAAGGGCGGCAGCAGCGGCGGCAACTCGGGTCACAACGGCGCCAGCATCCAAGGGGGCCTGGGCTGGATCAGCGACCCCTACGGCATCCCCTGCGTCAGCGGCGAGCGGCGCAGCAACGCCCAGCAGTACCTGGGCAGCCAGGCGCTCATCACCGCGGCGGGCGCCGGCGCGGCCTCGCTCATCAAGTCCGACAACGGCAGCGTGGCCGTGGTCGCCAACAACAACGGCTCGCTGGGCACCGTCGGCATCAGCGGCAACGAAGCGATGGGCCGCATCCTCGCGGGCGGCGTGCGCGACATGGCCGATTGGGTCAACAAGCTCTACGGCCAGGCCTTCGCGGCCGTTTACGTGCAGCCCGGCGCCAAGGTGGCCGTGCATCTGGAGCAGCCGCTCGACATCGACTACGACGCCAAGGGGCGTCGGGTCCACCACCGCACCGGAGAAACCCATGCCTCGGATCTGGATTGAGGCGGCCGCCGTGCTGCTGGCGGCCACCCTGCTCGGCGGCTGCGCCACCAGCAAGGAGAAGCTCCTGCCCCACGGCCACAACACCATGCTCGACATCTGGCATCAGGAGACCGGCGGCAGCGCGGGCGGCGGCCAGGCCGCGCGGCAACTGCTCGATGCGCGCCAGGGCCTGCGCCGGCCGCTGACCGAGGCCGCTGTGCAGGCGGCGCCCGGCGTGCAGGCGCGCTACACCCGTACCGCGCAGAACGAGATTCACCGCCAGTTCCACCGCCTGCCGAACCCCGACCTGGTGATGTACGTGTTCCCGCACCTGGCGGGCACCGACCCGGTGCCGGTGCCCGGCTACAGCACGGTGTTCCCGCTCTACCAGCGCGTGCAGTACGCGATGCCGGGCGAGCGCGTGGAGGACTACTGATGGCCTGGTCGCTGCCGTGGTCACGCAAGCCCGACGCTTCGCCTGCTGACGCCGTGGATGCGGCCGATGATGCCTGGGCACGGCACGTAACGGCGCTGGCGGCACAGGGTGTCGCCGAGCCGGGCAGCGCGCTCGGCCGGGGCCGGCGCAGGCCGGCCACCCAGGCCGACCACGATGCGCTCTATGGCGTCGCGCCGTCGTTCGCGGACTTGCTGCCCTGGGTCGAGTACCTGCCCGGCAGCAAGTGCATGTTGCTGGAAGACGGCCAGTCGGTGGCGGCCTTCTTCGAGCTGGCGCCGGTCGGCACCGAGGGCCGCGAGATGGCCTGGCTATGGCAGGCGCGCGATGCGCTGGAGAGCGCCCTGCAGGACTCCTTCGACGAGCTGGACGACAACCCCTGGGTGGTGCAGCTCTACGCCCAGGACGAGGCCGACTGGAACAACTATCTGCGCTCCCTGGCGAACTATCTGCAGCCGCGTGCGCAGGGAAGCGCGTTCAGCGACTTCTACCTGCGCTTCTTCGCCCATCACCTGCAGGCCATCGCCAAGCCGGGCGGCTTGTTCGAGGACACCACGGTGACGCGCCTGCCGTGGCGCGGCCAGGTCCGGCGCGTGCGCATGGTGGTCTATCGCCGCACGTCCGCGGCCCCGACCCCACAGCGCGGCCAGTCGCCCGAGCAGGCGCTGACCACGACCTGCGACCGCCTGGTCGGCGTGCTGGCGAATGCCGGCGTGAAAGCCCGGCGTCTCGGCGCGACGGACATCCACGCCTGGCTGCTGCGCTGGTTCAACCCGCATCCGACCCTGCTCGGCCCGAGCGCCGAAGACCGCGAGCGCTTCTATGCGCTGACCCGCTACCCGGAAGAGCGGGAAGAGGGCGAGATCGAACTCGCCAGCGGCACCGACTTCGCGCAGCGCCTGTTCTTCGGCAAGCCACGCTCGGACGTGCCCAACGGCCTTTGGTTCTTCGACAGCATGCCGCATCGGGTGATCGTGATGGATCGCCTGCGCACGCCACCCGTGACGGGCCATCTGACGGGCGAGACGCGCAAAGGCGGCGACGCCATGAACGCGCTGCTCGACCAGATGCCCGAGGACACGGTGATGTGCCTGACGCTGGTCGCCACGCCCCAGGACGTGCTGGAGGCGCACCTGAACCACCTCGCCAGGAAGGCCGTTGGCGAGACCCTGGCCTCGGAGCAGACCCGGCAGGACGTGCAGCAGGCGCGCGGCCTGATCGGTAGCGCGCACAAGCTCTACCGCGGCGCACTGGCGTTCTACCTGCGCGGCCGCGACCTGGCCCAGCTCGACGCGCGCGGCCTGCAACTCGTCAACGTGATGCTCAACGCGGGCCTGCAGCCGGTGCGCGAGGAAGACGAGGTGGCGCCGCTGAACAGCTATCTGCGCTGGCTGCCGTGCGTGTTCGATCCGGCTGCCGACAAGCGCCAGTGGTACACCCAGCTCATGTTCGCGCAACATGCGGCGAACCTGGCGCCGGTCTGGGGCCGCAGCCAGGGCACGGGGCATCCGGGCATCACGTTCTTCAACCGCGGCGGCGGCCCGATCACCTTCGATCCCTTGAACCGCCTCGACCGGCAGATGAACGCGCATCTGTTCCTGTTCGGCCCGACGGGTTCGGGCAAGAGCGCGACGCTCAACAACATCCTGAACCAGCTGACGGCGATCTACCGGCCGCGCCTGTTCATCGTCGAGGCGGGCAACAGCTTCGGCCTGTTCGGCGACTTCGCGGCACGGCTGGGCCTCACCGTGCACCGGGTGAAGCTCGCGCCCGGCGGGGGCGTCAGTCTGGCGCCGTTCGCCGACGCCTGGCGGCTGGTCGATACGCCGAGCCAGGTGCAGACGCTGGACGCCGATGCGCTCGACGAAGACCAGACCGATGCCGGCATGGCCGTGGAAGGCGACGAGCAGCGCGACGTGCTCGGCGAGCTGGAGATCACTGCACGGCTGATGATCACCGGCGGCGAGGACAAGGAAGAAGCGCGCATGACGCGCGCCGACCGCAGCCTGATCCGCCAGTGCATTCTCGATGCGGCCCGGCATTGTATGGCGGACGGACGCACGGTGCTCACGCGCGACGTGCGCGACGCGCTGCGCGAGCGCGCCGGCGATGCCACGCTGCCGGAGATGCGGCGCGCACGGCTGCTGGAGATGGCCGACGCCATGGACATGTTCTGCCAGGGCGTGGACGGCGAGATGTTCGACCGGTCCGGCACGCCGTGGCCGGAAGTCGACATCACCATCGTGGACCTGGCCACCTTCGCGCGCGAGGGCTACAACGCCCAACTCTCGATTGCCTACATCTCGCTCATCAACACCGTCAACAACATCGCCGAGCGCGACCAGTTCCTGGGCCGCCCGATCATCAACGTGACGGACGAAGGCCACATCATCACGAAGAACCCGCTGCTCGCGCCCTATGTGGTCAAGATCACCAAGATGTGGCGCAAGCTCGGCGCCTGGTTCTGGCTCGCCACGCAGAACCTGGACGACCTGCCGAAAGCGGCCGAGCCCATGCTCAACATGATCGAGTGGTGGATCTGCCTGTCGATGCCGCCCGATGAAGTCGAGAAGGTCGCGCGCTTCCGAGAACTCAACGCTTCGCAGAAGGCGCTGATGCTCTCGGCCCGCAAGGAAGCCGGCAAGTTCTCCGAAGGCGTGATCCTGTCCAAGTCGATGGAAGTTCTGTTCCGCGCCGTGCCGCCCAGCCTCTACCTGGCGATGGCGATGACCGAACCCGAGGAGAAGGCCGAACGCTTCCAGTTGATGCAGCAGCACGGCATCAGCGAGCTGGATGCCGCCTTCCGCGTGGCCGAGAAGGTCGACCGTGCGCGGGGCATCGAGCCGCTGGCGCTGGATGCATTGGCCTGAAGGAGGAACAGCATGCGCGTGCCTTCGTTCACTCGACGCCATACCCTGATCGCGCTGCTGGTCGCGGCGGTGGGCGCCGCCGGGTGGTTGCTCCTGCGCACGCCCGACGCGGCCCCGGAGTTCATGCATCCGATCACGACCGTGCCCGAGCCACCGAAGCCGGCTGGCCCGCCCTGGCTGTATGGCCGTGCCGATGCGCGCTTCACGGTGGTCGGGTACGCCGACCTGGAGTGCCCGTACTGTCGGGCCTACTTCCCCACGCTCAAGCGCTGGATAGACGCCCATCCCGAGGTGAACTGGCGGTGGCACACCACCTGCCGCTGTCCATGCACGAGCCGGCCGCGACTGCCGGGGCACGCCTGGCCGAGTGCGCGGGCGAGATCGGCGGACATGCCACGTTCTGGCAGGCGGTGGCCTGGCTCTACGCGAACACCCGCGGCGACGGCCAGGGCCTGCCGGAGGGCCTGCGCTATCCCGACCTCACGCCAGCCATGCAGGCTTGTCTCGACAGCGAGCGCCCCGATGCCGTAATCCATGCCCAGGCGGCGGAAGCCGCACAGCGGGGCATCGCGGCCACGCCGGCCCTGCAACTGCGCGACCGCGAGTCCGGCAAGACCCTCCTGCTGCACGGTCCCGTCGAAGGCGATGCCTTGCTGTCTGCCATCGACCTGCTCGCCGCCGGCAGCACGACCGCAGCCGAACCCGCCCATTCCCCAGACATGCCCACCGGCGTCGCCGGTGACATGCCCAGGTAGCCATCGATCTTCGAGGCTACGGCGCGGCTCGTGCGCGTTGATCGAAACCCGTTCGCATCGCATCCCTTGACGCGAACAGCCACTGCATCCGCGGTGGTGGATGCCCGCTCGTCACCTGTTCCATCCCCATCGCCCCCAGGAGGGTTTGCCCTCCAGGGGCAGGCGCCCTCCGATCTCATCCATTGGAGGTTCGCCATGTCTCTTGTCATCGCCGACTCCCGCCCGGAGTCGCTCACCCTGCTCGCCGCCCAGCACGAAGACTGGATCATCCGGCAGGCCATCACCCTGCTGGAGAACCGCGTGTTCAAGGCCGGTCCGGCGCTGGGCAGTCCCGCCGCCGTGCGCGACTACCTGCGCCTGAAAGTGGTCGCGGAGCCGAACGAAATCTTCGCCATCGTGTTTCTCGACAACCAGCACCAGGTGCTCGCCTTTGAGCCGCTGTTCAAGGGCACGGTCGACCAGACTTCGGTGTATCCGAGGGGGGTTGTCCAGCGTGCGCTGGCGCTCAACGCTTCGGCGCTGATCCTGGCGCATCAGCACCCCTCGGGGACCACCGAGCCCTCGGCCGCTGATCGTGCGATCACCGAGCGGCTGAAGAGCGCCCTGGCCACCGTCGATGTCCGAGTGCTGGACCACTTCATCGTCGGCAAGGGCAGCCCGTACTCGTTCGCCGAAGCCGGCTTGTTGTAGCACCACCACCCCACGCGCATTCCTTTCATCACCGCGGGAGCCCTTGGCTCCCGTTTCTTTTCGCCGGCCCGCAGAGAATCGGGACTGACCGGTTTCGGTTTCTTTGTCGTCCCCTGATCTGCGTTGCGCTCGACTACGAGTCTGCATCGACTCCGCGGAGGCGCGACATGCCGGCTCATTCCCTCAACCTTCCTGCCGCCTCGCGGCGCCCCCTGGCCGCCCGGCTGGCCGCTGGACTGTGCGCCGCGCTGCTCGGTCCCATCGCAGCGGCCGCCGATGTGCTCGTCGTCACCGACAGCCGTCATCCGGTGCAGGCCCCGGCCGGCGTGCGGATCATCGAGCTGGACCAGGCCACGCGCATCGAGGTCGAACTCGCCGCGCACCTGCAGGCCGACCCGCAACAGGCCGCAGCCGTGGTGCGCCAGCGACTGCGCGATGGCGGCGATGCGCTACAACGCCGCATCGGCCATGCCTACCAAGGTGTCGCAGATGCCTGGGGGCTGGTCATCGCCAAGATTCCCGCCGTGGTGGTCGATCGACGCTACGTGGTCTACGGCGAGCCCGACGTGCCCCGCGCCGTCGCGCGCATCAACGCCTACCGGAGCACGCAGCCATGAGCCTCCTGCTGGCATCCCGACGCCTGCGCACCACCGCCGCCTCGTTGCTGCTGAGCGCGGCCACGTCGACGTTCGCCCTGGACACCGCCACAATCGTCTCCTCGGCCCTGTCCCCCGACTGCCTCGAATACCGGGTGGTCGGAATCTGCTACTGGCTGTACTGCACGCCCTTCGGCTGCTCGGTGCGCACCTCCGTCAAGGTGCGCCACTATGTCCCCGATGCGGTGGTGTCGAGCTACTCGAACACCGGCGAAAACCCGTGGCTGGAAGTCAGGGCGATGAGCATGCGCAACCCGACCGCCAAGGCTGGCGGTGACGGCACGACCAATCACGACAACGAGAACAACCTCGCCAAGTTCAAGAACGCCGATGTCATCGGCCATCCGGCCGGGATGGTGTTCAGCCAGTTCGCCAGCGCCTCCGGCTACACCTGCGAAGGCGCTGGCACGGCCTTCATGCCGTATCTGCTGAGTACGCTCGACACGATCGCCTGGCGCTACAACATCCCGGAAGCGTTCTACCCCGAAGCGCTCATCCCCGGCCGGCGCGAAATCGGTACGCGCACCGGCCTGAACCTCTGGGGCAACGTGTATCCGCGCGGTGGCTTCCTGCACCAGACCGACGACTACAAGAGCGGCGCCGTGGTCGCGCAGCGCGCGGGCGACATCGTCACCCGCCGCAACCAGATTCATGTGTACCAGCCGCTGCTGGCCAACGCCCGCGACGGCTACTGGCCGGCCGGCGCGCTGATGGAGACCGACGCCTCGACGGGCAAGTGGCAGGAGCTGACGCCCACGCGCTCGAACAGTTGCGTGGTCTTCCCGCACAGCCGCACCCGCGTGCAGGCCCAGCAAGGCGACTACGCCTGGGCCTTGTGGCGGCCGTACTCCTGCTGCCAGCGCCGTGGCCAGGTCTTCCTCGGCAGCGTCGATTTCATGTGAGGAACCCACGATGAACGCCTCCCTCCCTGACTTCCTGCGCCGCGCGAAGCCGCATCTGCGGGCCACGCTGCTCGTGGCGGTCATCACGCTGGCCGTCGGCGTCGCCTGGGCGCAGACGCGCATCGATCCCAATGGCGTGAACGTCGGCGGCAGCGTGATCGGCGACGACGTGCTCTACAGCATCGGCGGCGGCCGGGCCGTGTCGATGGGGGGTGCCGGCAACATGCAGAGCATCGGCGTGGGGGTCGGCTGGAACAGCAACCTGATCTGCGGCGACATGAGCATCACCACGACCCTGCAGAACCAGCTCAACGGCATCAGCAACGGCTTCCAGACGATCATGAGCAACGTTATCCAGAACGCCACCAGCGCCGTGGCCTCGCTGCCGGCGCTGATCATCCAGCGCGCCGATCCCGGGCTCTACAACCTGCTCACCAACGGCATCCTGCAGGCGCGCCTGGATTTCGACCGCTCGAAGATGACCTGCCGGGCCATCGCCAATCGCATGGCGGACATGGCCGGCGGCCAGGCCGGCTGGGACCAGCTCGCCGAGGGGATGGCGCTGCGGGATGCGGTCAGCAGCACCGATGCCGTCTCCGCCATCGAGCAGGCCGAGTCCAACAAAGGGAACAACGGCGTGCCCTGGGTCGGTGGCAGCAACGCGGGCGGCTCCAGCCAGAGTTCGATCAAGGTGGTCGGCGACGTGACGCGAGCGGGCTACAACCTGCTCAACGGGCGCAGCGCCACCGATACCTCATTGATCGCGCGCAACGCCTGCGGCAACCGCCTGACCTGCCAGACCTGGTCGTCGCCCCAAGCGGCCGCGGCCTTTGCGAACCGCGTGCTGGGCGAGCGTGAGCAGCGCACCTGCGAGAGCTGCACGAAGACCCAGACCACGCCTGGCGTCGGGCTGACACCAATGATCCAGGAAGAGTACGAGACCAAGCTGCAAGTGCTGCAGGAGCTGGTGACGGGCGCCCGGCCGACGACACTGGCCAATCTCGACGCAGCCGGCAGCAGCTCGCTGCCGATCACCCGCGGCGTGATCGAGGCCCTGCGTGACGAACCCGACCATGACCTGCTGGGCAAGCGCCTGGCGTCGGAGGCGGCGCTGTCCAGCGTGCTGGAGAAGGCCCTGCTGCTGCAACGCACGTTGCTGACCGGCAAGAAGGAGCCGAACGTCGCCGCCAACGAGCTGGCCGTGCGGGCGGTCGACCAGGAGAACAGCGCGCTGGAGCAGGAGATCAACAACCTCAAGACTGAGCTGGAGCTGCGCCGCACGCTGGCCGGCAACTCGGCGATGGCGATCATCCAGCGCCACAGCATCCGCGCCGTCGGCTCACGCGGTGTCTTCGAGGGCGACACCACGCGCGATCGGCTGCGGGAAGTCCAGAAACCGCGGAGCGGCACGCCATGAGCCGGCCGACCTGGTTGCGGCTACCGTGGCTGTTCAAACGTCGTATCGGGATCGCGCTGCTGTGGACCTTGCTGGTGGTCGCCGCCGCGGCGGCAGTGAACATCGCTGGCATCCACGTGGTCGGCGGCATCGAGGGCTGGCAGCACTGGCTGCAGGCGCACGCCGGCCACTTCTTCGTGTGGCGGCTGTGCCTCTATGGGGCGACGGCCTATGGCTGGTGGTGGCTGCGTCGGCGCCTGCTGCGGCGGGAGCCGTCCCGCGAGACGCATCAGCGCCTGCTGCGCACGGAGATCGCGGCCGTGATCGCCGTGGTAGCTCTGGAAGCCAGCCAACCGTTGCGGCACGGCTGAGACCGGGAGGCGGGCATGACGCTCTACACCACGGACTACCTGGAGTATTACCTGACCCTGGTGGCCTGGGTGGTCAACAACGGCATCTGGAGCATTCTCGTGGCCAGCGGCGTGTTCGGGCTGCCGTTCGTGGCCATCGTGATCCAGGAATGGCTCAAGGCCCGCAGCGAAGGTGCGGACGAAGGCAACAAGGGCGTGCTGTCGTCGATTCGCATCGAGAGCCGGGTGTGGGTGGCGATCGTGGTCATCCTGTTCGCCGGCATCCCGTTCATCCCAGTGGATCTTGCCACGATCAAGTTCGACACCACGCGCTCCGCGCAATGCCAGGTCAACGTCCCGCTGCCCAACGACACGGGCTGGGCCAACGTCTACACGGCGCTCAACGACCAGAGCGCGCTGGTGCCGGTGTGGTGGTTCTTCATGCATGCCATCTCGAAGGCGGTCACCGGGGCCGCGGTGGCGGCGATTCCCTGCGGCACGGACCTGCGTCAGATCCGCATGGATGTGGATGCCACGCGCATCGACGATCCGGTGCTGGCACAGGAGGTCGCCGACTTCACGCACGACTGCTACGGGCCGTCGCGCGCCAAGCTGTTCATGAACCGGCCGACGCTCTCCGACGAGCAGATGAACGACGTCACCTGGATCGGGTCGAGTTATTTCCTCGACACGCCCGGCTTCTATGACACCTATCGCGCCAAGACCCCACGCACGGCCTGGCCCTACGACGCGACCCGCGATGCGGGTCTGGCACAGGTGGACAGCGGCGGCGGCTATCCATCCTGCCGGCAGTGGTGGGCCGATGGCGGCCAGGGACTGCGCAGCCGGCTGCTGGCACAGGTCGACCCGGACCTGCTGACTCGCATCGGGCGCTGGGTGGGCTTCCTGTCGCAGAGCGAGGTCAATGACTCGGTGATTCGCGCCGTGGTCTCACCGCGGCAGCAGAAGATGAACCAGGGCGCCGTCTACACCGATTACGGCGGTCAGATCGACAGGACGCTGCCGAACATCGTCACGCGCGGCGCGAGCGACCTGGGGCTGACCGTGGGCTCGCTGGGCTTCTTCCCCGCGATGGACGTGGTGCGCCAGGCGCTGCCGATGGTGCTGACCATGCTCAAGATGGCGCTCGTCATCTGCATCCCGCTGGTGCTGCTGATCGGCACCTACGACCTGAAGACGGTGGTGACGGTGAGCTGCGTCCAGTTCGCGCTGTTCTTCGTGGACTTCTGGTTCCAGCTCGCGCGCTGGATCGACAGCACGATCCTGGACGCGCTCTACGGCTGGCATTCGCCGCACAGCAACTTCAACCCGCTGATGGGGTTGAATAACACTTTCGGCGATATGCTGTTGAATTTCGTGATGGCGATGATGTTCATCGTGTTACCGACGTTCTGGGTGATGGCACTCGGATGGGCGGGAGTTCGCGCTGGAAATTTCCTGGGCGGTCTCATCACTGGCACGTCCGATGCAAAGTCGGCTGGAGGTAGCGGCTCTCGTCTTGCGATGACGGCCGTATCGAAAGGTGCAGCGAAGTAAGGAGCACTCTCTCGCTGATGCGGCGGCTACGGCTCGTCGGGATCGCCCATGTCGATCCGCCAGTCATCTTTGTCGTACAGGCCGACGCCCGAGTGTCCGTCTCTAAGTTCCGGCTGCTTCTCGTCATCCGCATCGGCATTTCGCGCGAACCATGTGGCGACCACCGCAAAGGCCAGCAGCAGGACGAGCCAGGATACGGTGTAGAGCAGCATGCCAAGCACGGCCAGCTTGACGATCCAGAGCACCACCGTCGTCGCGCCTGCGGGCACCCCGCGCGTCACCAGCCGGCCGGCGACACGCTGCTCGCGGCGCAGATATCCACGCCAGGCACGGCCAGCCCCCCGGCCCAGCCGGTGGCTCCAGCGCCCGTTGTGCGTGTTGGTGGTCATGTTCATGTGCCTCGGCTTCAGTGGTGCCTCACCTCATGGAGCGGCCGGTTGGGGCTTGCCCTCCAGCATAGACCGCGACCAGGAGGGCGGGTTGCGGCTGGCAGAGCCGGGTCGGCCTGAGTCGCAGGTCGATTAGATTCTGCAATATAAATCAAACCTCGTGCTACTTTCCATGCACGTTCTTGCGATAGATCTAGGAGCTGATTGGATTCCGTGCTATTTTTATAGCATGGATGGAAATTCTCGGCACCAGGTAATCAAGCGACTGCAGGCGGGACTCCCCCGCGGGGCGCCGTTCGACCTTGCCACCCTGAGCCAGTTCGGGGTGTCGTCCCAGCTCGCCGCCCACTATGCCGACGGCGGGTGGCTCGTGCGCTTGGCCCATGGCGTCTATGCCTTCCCGAACGATGAATTCGGGGTCTACGGTGCGCTGAAGTTCCTGCAACAGCGCGTGCCCGGCCTGCACGTCGGCGGCAAGAGCGCCCTGGCCCTGCAGGGTGTGCGGCACAACCTGGGCAGCCGGGAGGCGCTGGTGCTGTGGGGCGACGGTCGCTTTGCGTTGCCGGTCTGGTTCACTTCGCGCTTTCCGGCCCGCTACGTCCACGCCCGCCTGTTCGACTGGCCGGACACGGCGCTGGCCGGCAAGACCCTGACCACGCCGCCTGGCCTGCCCGAGGATCTGCGGGTGGCAGCCCCCGAACGTGCCGTGCTGGAGCTGCTGTACGAAGCCGGCGTCAAGCAGAGCCTCGAAGAGGCCCGCAACCTCTTCGATGGACTGCGTTCCCCCCGCAAGGACTTGCTCGGGCAACTGCTGTCCTGCTGCGCCAGCGTGAAGGCCGTGCGCCTGTTCCTGACCTGGGCGCGCGAGACCAGCCTCGTGGATGTCGATGCCCTGCTGGAGCAGTACCCGGTTCGCACCGGCAGCAACACGCGCTGGATGAGCCGGCTCGATGACGGCACCTTGCTGAGCCTGAGACCTCATGGATAAGACCTACGCGGACACCGTTCGCCTGCTGCTGGCCGTCGCGCCCGACGTGTTCGCCAACGACATCTTCGCCATGAAAGGCGGCACGGCCATCAACCTCTTCGTGCGGGACATGCCGCGCCTTTCGGTGGACATCGACGTGGTGTACCTTCCGTGGCAGACGCCGCGCGACGAAGCGCTGCAAGCCATCAACCAGGAGCTGGCCGCCATCGCCGCGCGCCTTGCACCGCTGGGCGTGCAAACACGCCTGGTTCGCGCCAAGGACCTGGGGGACACCAAGCTGATCGTCGAGAACGATGCCAGCCAGGTGAAGATCGAGGTCAACGTCGTGTTCCGAGGCAGCGTGCTGCCCGTCGAGCGGCGGCCGCTGAGCGCCAAGACCAGCGATCTGTTCGGCATCGAGTTGGACGTGCCGATCCTGGCACCGGACGAGCTGTACGCCGGCAAGCTGGTGGCCGCGCTGGACCGGCAGCATCCGCGCGACCTGTTCGACGTGTGGCAGCTCTTTGAGTCGGGCGACATCAGCGATGGCATGGTCGAGTGCTTCGTGATCTATCTGGCGGGCCACAACCGGCCGCCCCACGAAGTGTTGTTCGGCAACGACAAGGACATCGCCGGCGAGTACGAACGGGCCTTTGTCGGTATGGCCGAAGTGGACTGCCCCTTGGACACGCTGCTGGAGGCTCGCGCGCAGTTGCGACGCGAGTTGCAGCAACGGCTGACGAAGGCGCACAGGCGGTTCCTGAGCGGCCTGGTACGCGCAGAACCGGACTGGTCGCTGGTGCAATGCCAGCACGCCGCGCAA
Organism: Pseudomonas sp. BO3-4; assembly: GCF_034044115.1. Lineage (NCBI taxonomy): Bacteria > Pseudomonadati > Pseudomonadota > Gammaproteobacteria > Pseudomonadales > Pseudomonadaceae > Pseudomonas > Pseudomonas sp. BO3-4. The sequence continues at coordinate 5,070,329 of NZ_CP139018.1, read as the reverse complement.
CTGCCGGCACTGCGCTGGAAGCTCAACAACCTGGAGACCTTTCGCAAGAAGCGCCCCAAGGACTTCGCCGCGCAAGCCGCTGCGCTCGATGCCGGCCTGGGCCAGATCTGACGCGGCGACAGAAGTATTCCCCGCTTGTCGGGCCTGCCCCATGCCGCATTCATCGTGGCATCCGCGAAGCAGCGGCCCTATACCCAAAGGCTTCCGACAAAGGCCAAAGGGCTGGGAAGGGGCAAGGGAACGGGGCCAAGGGGAAAGGCCCTACCCGAAAAGGCCAAAGGCGCCCCAGATCAGCCCGTCATCCGGGGGGGGGCGTCATGCTCTCGCTGTTCCAGCGCAAACGGGTGCCACCCACCGCCGGCACACCGCCCACATCCGCCATCGAAACTCCGAAAGGGTCGATGCGGCCCGAGTCGGCCGCATCGCTGCTGGCGACGCCGCGTCGGCAGAAACTGCTGGAACACATCTGGCAGCGCACATCGCTCTCGCGCCGACAGTTCGCCACGCTCTACCTCGCCCCACTGGAGCGCTACGCCGAGCTGGTCCAGCAGTTTCCGGCCTCCGAGAGCCACCACCACGCCTATCCGGGCGGCATGCTGGACCACGGCCTGGAGATCGTCGCCTATGCGCTGAAATTGCGGCAGTCATACCTGCTGCCTGCGGGCGTCACGCCGGAGGCACAGGCGGCCCAGGCCGAAGCCTGGACCGCAGGCACGGCCTACGCGGCCCTGCTGCACGACATCGGCAAGATCGCGGTCGATCTGCACGTCGAGCATGCCGACGGCAGTGCCTGGCATCCCTGGCACGGCCCACTGCGAAAGCCCTATCGCTTCCGTTACCGAAAGGAGCGTGAGTACCGCCTGCACAGCGCCGCCACCGGGCTGCTCTACGCGCGCCTTCTCGATCGAGACATCTTCGACTGGCTCAGCGGCTATTCCGACCTCTGGGCCGCGCTGCTGTACGTACTGGCCGGCCAGTACGAGCACGCCGGCACGCTCGGCGAGCTGGTCGTGCAGGCCGACCAGGCATCGGTCGCCCAAGAACTCGGCGGCGATCCCAGCAAGGCGCTGGCGGCGCCCAAGCATGCGCTGCAACGCAAATTGCTCGACGGCTTGCGCTACCTGCTCAAGGAGGAGTTCAAGTTGAACCAGGCCGGCCCGGCGGACGGTTGGCTGACCCAAGACGCCTTGTGGCTGGTGAGCAAGACCGTCTCCGACAAGCTGCGCGCATATCTGCTGTCGCAGGGCATCGACGGCATCCCGGCGAGCAATACGGCGGTGTTCAACGTGCTGCAGGATCACGGCGTCGTGCAACCGACGCCGGATGGCAAGGCGATCTGGAAGGCTACCGTCACCAGCGACGCCGGCTGGTCGCACGCCTTCACCTTCCTGAAACTCTCGCCGGCGATGATCTGGGATGCCGCCGACCGGCCGGCGCCGTTCGCAGGCCGTGTGCAGGTCGAAGAGGAACAGGCGGAGCCGCAGGCGCCGGGGGTGGCCGATGGGCCGCGCGTGGAAGGCACCGAAGCTGCACCCGCGAGCGCGGCGCCGATCCCATCCGCAGCCATGGACACCGGCGTGGCCGCGCTGCTCGACCTGCTGGGCGACGCCGCTCCACCCACGGAACCGGAGATCCCGAGCTCCACTGTTGCCGAGCCCGAGCCGGCCCCTTCGACCGTGCCCCCGCCGCAGATGAGCCTCGCGCCTTCCAAGGATCGCACGGAGCCCTCCGGGGCGCACTTCATGGCTTGGCTGCGTCAGAGCATCCAGACGCGCAAGCTCATCATCAACGACGCCAGGGCCCTGGTGCATACCGTCGCCGGTACGAGCTACCTCGTCAGCCCCGGCGTGTTCCAGCGCTACGCGCAGGAGTACCTTCAAGTCGTCGCGCTGGCCAAGCAGGAGAAGCTGGAGGGGTGGCAGTGGGTACAGAAGCGCTTCGAGAAGCTGGGACAGCACCGCAAGCAGCCGAGCGGGCTGAACATCTGGACCTGCGAAGTCACGGGGCCGCGCAAGTCGCGCCGGCTGCACGGCTACCTGCTCGTCAGCCCGGATGCGCTGTTCCAGGAGACGCCGCCAGACAACCCATACCTGCGGCTCCTGCATGAGGACTTCTTACCAAGCGCGAACCCTCTGTAAAACCTGCCCCCTATCCAAGCCGGGAATTAGCAATCTAGGTTGAGCAGGTCGTGAGCTGCATTAAGCGCATGCTGAGCGGCATCGCCCCCATTCAGCAACCGGTCACGGTTAAGCCCGCCTCCACGAACCCATGCTGTGGGTAGGTGCCCGTTTTTGGCTTGTCTTATGAAAAAAGGTGAGCGTCCAGCCGTCCCATCGTTACTCAGGTTGAGACGCCGAGGAGCAACAGCTCCTCGATCCGGCTGGTGGGCAGATTGGCAGTTTTTCCCGGGGTGTCCTTGAGCCAGGCGCCGGACTCGAGCCCGTTCAGTCTGGTGGTGGCCAGCAAGGCTCTGGATGGCGGCGGCGCGGTAGCTGCAGCCGGTCGTGTAGGGCCTGCAGTTTGGGCAGGGATTTCTGTTCACGCAGTAGCTGCCGGACGGCCGCGTCGAGTGCGCGGGCGCGCCAATCGAGGGCATAGAGATCGGCGATGCGCCGCAAGGCCTCGGCTGTCACTGGGCTCCAGGTCGTTGCTGCGGTAGGCCCAGAGTAGGCCCAGAGATAGGGGCGTTTGGTTTTCCCCTCGCCGGGATCGAGTTGCTGCAGAGGGTGTTTCATCGGCATGCAGCACCTGGCGTTGGAGCAATAAGGCGCGCAGCCGATCCACCAGGGGCTGCAAGGCCACGCCACTGCCGGCGGAACCGGCGCGGCGCTGATGCTTTCGCACGGGCGGCAGGCTTATTGCGGGCGACTGTGCCGGTGGACGAAGGACCTGGCCAGGATCAGGTCGAGCTGCTCGCTGATGTCTTCGCCGATCTTGACCAGCGCGGCGCTGCATTCGGCGGCATGGAACTAGCGAAAACGGCCTTGATGCAGACGGCGCTGACCCAACCACACACCGGTGCCGTCCTACTGCAACAGCTTGAGCCGCGAGCCGTGCCGATTGCGAAAGGCATAGGTCGTGCCATCGCAGGGTGGTCGCCCGAGGGCCTGCTGAAGGTGCACCAAAGCCCGTCGATCCCCAAGCGCATGTTGATCGGTCGGCCACCAGCCAAACCTGGGCCGGCATTCGCGTCAGGCCATCCCCCGCAGCAATCCGGCCAACCAGCTTGCATCGACGTCCGCCGGCAACGCCAACCGCCAGCCACTGGCATGCCTGCAGCAGCCACACCCCTGCCGCTGCCACGGGCACCAGGGTAAGCGGCGTGGCCGCCCGCTTGCTGCGCCTGATCCAGTAGGCCAGTGCCTCGGGTTTGAGCGCATGCTACTGGCAATAAGCAACTGCGTCAGCCCGCTGTCCTGCCAGGCCTGAACATGCCGAGCCCAGGACTCGCGGCGCGCGTGCATCGTTTCCATATAAATCCCCTACTGGAAAAGCACAGGATGCAGGGCGGGGTGTTCGAGCAAAAGGGGGGGGGGGCGCTTACTGTCGATACGCGGCGGCAGCCGCAAGACCGTCGCCGCGAGCAGCCTGTCCAGCACGCTCGAATACATGGATGAAAAGCGCATGCAGGCTGATACCGGTAGTTTGCGAAACGGCGCGGAGGATCAGCGTGGAGCTGGGCAGCAGCCAGGGTAGTTGGCTGCATGCCGAGAAGATCGGTGGCTTTTGCTGCCTGGTGGGTTCCGCGCGTTCGAGATTCGGGTTAATGAGATGGTCATCCCCACCCTCCGAGGGCACACTTTCGCAGGGTGTTTTATTTCGGAGGCCATCATCACGAGCGCAGTTGCACTGGTAGGGATTGATCCGGGCAAGCAAAGCTTTCATCTACACGGAAAAGACGGTTCTGGCCGGAAGATCTTTCGCACGAAAGCGACACGCCAGCAAATGATGCGATTGCTTGGCATCCTGCCGGCTTGCACGGTGGTGATGGAAGCCTGCGCCGGAGCGCACTTTATGGCGCGCCAACTGACGGCGCTCGGGCATCAAGTGAAATTGATCTCGCCGCAGTTCGTGCGTCCTTTCGTCAAGGGCAACAAGGGGAGCCCGCAGAATTCGGAAAAAATCGTACGCTAAGGTTTTCCAGGCAACCGTAGCGGCCTGAACTTCCCGTCTTCCAGCCTGCGGCTCTGCCGCCAGCCGTAATCGCAGGTCAGGTTGATGTGCTCCCAGCCCAGCGGCGACAGGTATTGCAGCAGCTCGCCGTCCACCGGCTTGCCGGCTTCGACCAGTCCCTGGGTGGCGCGCTCCAGGTACACCGTGTTCCACAGCACGATGGCGGCCGTCACCAGGTTGAGGCCGCTGGCCCGGTAGCGCTGCTGCTCGAAGCTCCGATCCCTGATTTCCCCAAGGCGGTTGAAGAACACCGCCCTAGCCAGCAAGTTGCGAGCCTCACCTTTGTTCAGGCCGGCATGCACGCGGCGGCGCAGCTCAACACTTTGCAACCAGTCCAGGGTGAACAGCGTGCGTTCGATCCGGCCCAGTTCGCGCAGGGCGACGGCCAGGCCATTCTGGCGCGGATAGCTGCCGAGCTTGCGCAGCATCAGCGAGGCGGTGACGGTGCCCTGCTTGATCGAGCTGGCCAGGCGCAGGATGTCATCCCAATGGGCACGGACGTGCTTGATGTTCAGGGTGCCTCCTATCAGCGGGCGCCGCGCCGGGTAGGCATGCACGCCCTGCGGCACATACAGTTTGGTTTCGCCGAGGTCGCGGATGCGTGGTGCGAAGCGGAAGCCCAGCAGGTGCATTAGGGCGAAGACGTGATGGGTGAAGCCGGCCGTGTCGGTGTAGTGCTCCTCGATCCGCAAGTCGGACTCGTGGTACAGCAGGCCATCGAGCACGTAGGTGGAATCGCGCACGCCGACATTCACCACGCGGGTGCTGAATGGCGCGTACTGGTCGGAGATGTGGGTGTAGAACAGCCGGCCCGGCTCGCTGCCGTACTTCGGGTTGACGTGCCGGGTGCTTTCGCCCCGGCCGCCCGCCCGGAAGCGCTGGCCATCGGACGAAGAGGTCGTGCCGTCGCCCCAGTGAGCGGCGAAGGTATGACGGAACTGGTGGTTGACCAGCTCGGCCAGGGCCGCCCAGTAGGTTTCGTCTCGGATGTGCCAGGCTTGCAGCCAGGACAGCTTGGCGTAGGTCAGGCCGGGGCTCGACTCGGCCATCTTGGTCAGCCCGAGGTTGATTGCATCACCGAGGATCGCGGACAGCAGCAACGTCCGGTCTTTGGCCTCGGCCCCGTCCTTCAAGTGGGTAAAGTGGCGGCTGAAGCCCGTCCAGTCGTCAACGTCCATCAGCAGTTCGGTGATCTTGATGCGCGGCAGTAACTGGCTGGTCTGGTCGATCAGCGCCTGCGCACGATCTGGCACCGCTGAATCCAGCGGGGTGATCTTCAGCCCGGACTCGGTGAGGATGGCCTCGGGCATCTCGTTGTCCTTGGCCAGGCGGATGACGGTGGCCAACTGCTCGTCCAGCAGCTGCAATCGCTCTTCCAGATACTGGTCGCTGTTGGGATTGATCGTCAGGGGCAGGGCCTGTTCCCGCTTGAGCGTGGCGAACTTCTCTGCCGGCAGCAGGAAGTCGTCGAAGTCACGGAACTGCCGCGAGCCCTTGACCCAGATGTCGCCGGAGCGCAGGGCGTTCTTCAGCTCGGAAAGCGCGCAGATTTCATAGAAGCGCCGGTCGTTGCCTTCCAGGGTGATCACCAGCGGCTTCCAGCGGGGCTTGATGAAGGCCGTTGGTGCATCGGCCGCCACCTTGCGCAGGCTGTCGGCGTTCATCTCGCGCAGGGTCTGCACGGCTGCCAGCACGCCTTGCGCAGCCGGCGCAGCGCGCAGTTCCAGCACCTCCAGCAAGGCCGGCGTGTAACGGCGCAGAGTGGCGAAGTTCTCGCCGACCAGGTGCAGATGGTCAAAGCCTTCCGGCCGGGCAAGCAGCTCGGCCTCGCTGACGCTCTCGGTGAACTCGTCCCAAGGTATCACCGCTTCGATGGCTGCATAGGGGTCGCTGCCGCTTTCCTTGGCCTCCAGCAGCGCCTGGCCGATCTTCGAATACAGGCGCACCTTGTCGTTGATCGCCTTGCCCTGTTTCTGGAACTGCTGCTGATGCTTGTGCTTCGCGCTGCTGAACAGCTTGACCAGGATACGGTCGTGCAGATCGACCAACTCATCAATCACAGTCGCGGTGCTCTCCAGCACCACCGCGGCCAGGGTCGCGTAGCGTCGCTGAGGCTCGAACTTGCCGAGGTCCTTGGGTGTCATCTGCCCACCCTCGCGGGCCAGCTTGAGCAGGCGGTTCTGATGGATGTGCCGGCCCAGGCCTTCGGGCAAGTCCACCAGCTGAAATGTCTTCAGCCGCTCGATGTGTTCAAGCATGTGCCGGGAGTTGGGTTTCAGCGGTGCCTGTCGCAGCCAGGTCAACCAGGTGATGCTGCTGCCGGCCTTGAGCGTCAACAGCTCGTCCAGCTTGGCCCGATGCGAGTCCGTAAGTGGATCGACCAGGGCGCGGTAGACCCGCCGATTGGCCCGCGCAATGGCCTCCGAGCAAGCCCGGTCGATCACGCTCAACGCCGGCAGGATGCGTCGCCTCTGCCGCAGGCTCTCCAGCGCCTGACCGGCCAGCAGCAAGCCCTTGTCGGTCTGCTGGGCCAGTTCGGTCAGCTCGCGCACCAGGGCGCGGAAGTCGGACAGGCCGAACGGGGCCAGTTGCAGGTAGGTGCGCAGTTCCTGGGCGTGCTCGCGACGGGTCACGTCGCGCTCGCCGTACTTCTCCCAACTCGCCGGATCGGTCTGGACTTGCTTGGCCACCCACAGGATCACCGGCTCGGGCCGCTCGCTGTCGGTGCCCAACGCATAGCCGGGGAAGCGCAGCAGGCAGAGTTGCACCGCAAAGCCCAGACGGTTGGCGTCGCCGCGCCGCTGGCGGATCAGCGACAGGTCGGAATCGTAGAAGGTGTAGTAGCGGATCAGGTCATCCTGGCTTTCCGGCAGCGCGAGCAGGGTGTCCCGCTCCGTGGCCGAGAGGATCAAGCGACGCGGCATGTATCAGTCGTCCGTGCGGAGGTACTGGTAGAGGGTTTCCCGGCTGATGTTGAATTCACGGGCGAGCTGCGCCTTGGGCTCGCCGGCCGTCGCTCGCTGCCGCAGGGTAGCAGCCTGCTCATCGGACAGGGCTTTCTTGCGGCCTCGGTACGCGCCGCGCTGCTTGGCCAAGGCGATGCCCTCGCGCTGCCGCTCACGGATCAAGGCGCGCTCGAACTCAGCGAAGGCCCCCATCACAGATAGCATCAGGTTGGCCATCGGGGAGTCCTCGCCCGTGAACACCAAGCCCTCCTTCAGGAACTCGATGCGCACGCCGCGCTGGGTCAGCTTCTGCACCAGGCGGCGCAGGTCATCGAGGTTGCGCGCCAGACGATCCATGCTATGCACCACCACGGTGTCGCCCTCACGGACGAAGCTCAGCAACGCCTCCAGTTGCGGGCGCTGAGTATCCTTGCCCGAGGCCTTGTCGGTGAACAGCTTGCTCACCTGGGTCTGTTCCAGTTGGCGTTCCGGGTTCTGGTCGTAACTGCTGAATTTGTCAGGCTGAAATCTATGACTTTGGCAAGCAGAGGTCAAAAAATTAATGATGGACTCTATCTGACGGCGTAGCGCTGGGCTGCCTGACATCCGGTTAGGGTATAGCCCAACCTGACGGCCTTTAGGGATGGTCTGAAAAAGACTTCCCGAATCTGGTGAAATACGCCGATCCCGTTGCCCGAGTTTCCCGATGAAGCAAATGACCTTCGCCGACGCCGAGTACGCCGGCAAGCGCAAGCAGACCCGCAAAGAGTTGTTCCTGATCGAGATGGATCAGGTGGTGCCGTGGAAGGGTTTGATTGCCCTGATCGAGCCGCACTACCCCAAGGGTGAAGGTGGTCGTCCGGCGTATCAGCTGATGGCGATGCTGCGCGTACATTTGATGCAGAACTGGTTCGGCTACAGCGATCCGGCGATGGAGGAGGCGCTGTACGAGACCACAATCTTGCGCCAGTTTGCCGGGCTGAACCTAGAGCGTATTCCCGACGAAACCACCATCCTCAATTTCCGTCGCCTGCTGGAGAAGCACGAGTTGGCGGCCGGGATTCTGGCGGTGATCAATGGTTACCTGGGCGATCGGGGCCTGTCGCTGCGCCAGGGCACCATCGTCGATGCCACGCTGATCCATGCGCCGAGTTCGACCAAGAACAAGGACGGTAAGCGTGACCCGCAAATGCACCAGACCAAGAAGGGCAATCAGTATTACTTCGGGATGAAGGCCCACATCGGCGCGGATGCTGAGTCTGGCCTGGTGCACAGCGTGGTGGGGACGGCAGCCAACGTTGCTGACGTTACCCAGGTCGACAAACTGCTGCATGGAAAGGAAAACATGGTCGGCGCCGACGCGGGTTACACCGGCGTAGAGAAACGCCCGGAACATGAAGGCCGGGAGGTGATCTGGCAGATTGCGGCCCGCCGCAGTACGTACAAGAAGCTGAGTAAGCGCAGTGCGCTGTACAAAGCCAAGCGCAAGATCGAGAAATCCAAGGCCCAGGTGCGCGCCAAAGTCGAGCACCCGTTCCGGGTGATCAAGCGCCAATTCGGCTACGTGAAGACACGCTTCCGTGGCCTGGCGAAGAACACCGCGCAGTTGGTGACACTGTTCGCGCTGTCGAACCTGTGGATGGCGCGCCGACATTTGCTGACGAATGCAGGAGAGGTGCGTCTGTAATGCGGGAAATGGCCGGCGCGAGGTGCTCGCGCCGGCTATAAATCCGGAAAGAGGGGATGATTTGATCGTTTTTTAGCCGAATCACCGTTTTGAAATCGGCAAGGGCTGGAGTCAGCCAGAAATACCTGACTACTTCAGATCATCCTTAGGTCTTGTATTTGATTTGAGTACTAATATTTCCCCCGGCCATATGGCGAGAAGCCTTGAGGGGGAGCCTGACTCAAGATTTCAAATGAACCAGCCGATACAATGAAGGCACATTGAAATATCTAATAATGAGGTGACACGATGAGTGGTTGGCTAGCCCGTTTCTCAATAAAAACCCGTCTCATCGGCTTGCTCGTGCTTCTAGCATCTATGGCTGTCGGCTTGCCAATGGCTGGTCTTAATGGAATGCGCACCAGCAATGCAGTGATTGATCGGCTGTACAACAACATGTTGCTACCGATCGACAAGCTTGGCGACATCAATAACCACATGCACAACGCGCGTGCTCAGCTTTTGCTTGCCCTTCAGCATGAGCCCGGAAGTGCCTTCGAGAAGGCGCATGATCATCCATCGAGTATGCATTTCGATAGAGTGGATAAAAGCGTAAGCATCATCCGTGAGCGCCTTTCTGACTACCAGCGTATACCAATGAGCAAAGAACAGCAGCGCCTTAGCACTGAGCTGCAGAACAAATTGTCTGATTACTTGGATAATGGTGTTCTGCCGACGCTCAATGCGATGCGCCAAGGCGACTATGCGGGAGGGAACCAAATCCTGCTAACCCGCCTTGATCCTGCTTTTATGACTACCTATGCCAGCTTGCGCACTCTTATTGAGTCGGAGGCGTCGGCAGCTGAATTAAGCTTTCAAAACGCGGATAAGCAATTCGAGCGTCTTGTGGCGATGATAGGACTGGCGCTGGTAGTGGCTCTGTCTCTGGTCACAGTCACGGCTCTGGCCACTGTGCCAAGTATCACCAAAGGCGTTCGGGAGCTTCAAGTCGGCGGTCAGCAGCTCGCTGATGGCAATTTGGGCTATCGAGTTACCTATCAGGGGCGTGATGAGCTGGGCGAAATATCTAGCGCATTCAATGAAATGGCTTCGCGTTTTCACCACACCTTTCAAGAGTTGGCAGGTGCCGTGGAGCAACTGGCAGCTGCAGCTGAGCAGACGGCCCAGGCAAGTAGTCAAACCAGTGACGGTATCCGCCGCCAGCAACTGGAGACAGACCTGATAGCTACTGCGATGAACGAAATGTCCGCTACTGTTCAGGACGTAGCGGGGAACGCTGCCAGTGCGGCACGGGCGGCACAGGAGGCCGATCAGCAGTCTGAAAGCGGCATGCGCGTGGTTCATCAAACAATCGCTTCTATTGACAGCCTCGCCAGTGAAGTTGAACACGCTGCCACTGTGATTCATGAGCTTGAGGCAGACAGTGCTGGTATTAGCTCTGTAGTGGATGTCATTCGAAGCATTACCGAACAAACCAACCTGCTTGCCCTTAACGCGGCTATTGAAGCTGCACATGCTGGTGAGCACGGACGAGGCTTTGCTGTTGTCGCGGATGAGGTGCGCTCGCTTGCTTCGCGCACGCAACAGTCAGCCAACGAAATTCAGGCCATGATTGAAAAGCTGCAGAGCGGCGCAAATCGTGCTGTTGCTGTCATGGAAAGCAGTTGCAGCAAAGCACAAGCTGGTAAGCAGCAGGTTGCCAGTGCAGGCCATATGCTGGAGCAAATCAGTAATGCTGTGGCGACCATTAATGACATGAATGCCATGATTGCTTCTGCAGCTGAGGAGCAAAGCTCTGTCGCGGAGGAGATCAGCCGTAACGTTACCAACGTAAGCCAGATTGCCGAAAAAACTAGCGAAGCCTCACGTCAGAATGTTGCCACCAGTACGCAATTGGCTTCTCTGGCAAGCCAACTTCAGCGTCTGATGCACATGTTCCGTCTTTAGGGAAACTCTGAAAAGCCCCAGCTTCGCGGAATTGATGCGCTGTAACCCGCTCGGCTGCTGGGCTCTTTTTCCCGAGAAAGGACTTCCTCAGGCCATCCTGAGGAGGGTGTTTTTAACTTTGTGTAAACGGTCATTTGGCAGGAGACTGCCAGCCTCAAGGAGTACCCATGACCGTAGTAAAACGCACCAAGCGAGCGAAGCCCGACCCTGAACTCGTTAAGCTCGCCGACAGCCTGCTGGTCAATTACAAGAAACCGGAAGATTTGATTGGCGAAAACGGCCTGCTCAAGCCAGCTCACCAAGATGCTGGTCGAGCGTGCGCTGGAAGCCGAGATGACCGAGCACCTGGGCATGGCAAGAGTGGATCGATCTTCAACGCCGGCGGTAATGCCCGTAACGGTCACAGCGACAAAACCCTCAAGGGCGATTTCGGCGAACTGCCGCTGGCCATCCCTCGTGACCGCCAGGCGCTGTTCGAGCCGCAGCTGGTGGCCAAGCAGCAAACCCGCTGGACGGGCTTCGACGACAAGATCATCTCGCTGTACGCCCGCGGCCTGAGCGTACGAGAGATCCAGGGGCACCTGGAGGAGATGTACGGCACCGAGGTCTCCCCAACCCTCATCTCGACCGTCACGGACGCGGTAAGCGACGAGGTGAAGCTCTGGCAGGGCCGTCCACTCGATCCGCTGTACCCGATCCTTTATCTGGACTGCATCCACGTCAAAGTGCGCGATGCCGGCGCGGTGCGGACCAAGGCGGTGTACCTGGCTATCGGGGTCAATATGGACGGGCACAAGGAAGTGCTGGGGCTGTGGATCGCCCAAACCGAGGGTGCCAAGTTCTGGTTGCAGGTAGTCACCGAGCTGAAGAACCGTGGCGTGCAGGACATTTTTATCGCCTGCGTGGACGGCCTCAAGGGCTTCCCCGAGGCGATCGAAACGGTCTATCCGAAAGCCTGCGTGCAGTTGTGTATCGTGCACATGGTGCGCAACAGCCTGAACTTCGTGTCCTGGAAAGCGCGCAAGGAAGTGGCCGCCGATCTGAAGCTGGTCTACACCTCGGCGACGGTCGAACTGGCCGAGCAACGGCTGACGGAGTTTGAAGAAAAGTGGGGTGGTCAGTACCAGTCAATCGGCCTGTCCTGGCGGCGTAACTGGGCACGGGTTATCCCGTTCTTCGACCATCCGGCCGAGATCCGCAAGGTGATCTACACCACCAACGCCATCGAATCGATCAACATGAGTTTGCGCAAGGTGATCAAGACCCGGGCCTCGTTCCCAACTGACGAGGCCGTGAGCAAGCTGTTTTATCTGGCGCTGAACAACATCAGCAAGAAGTGGACGATGCCGATACGGGACTGGAAAGCGGCTCTGAATCGCTTCAGTATCCAGTTCGAAGATCGATTGATGCAGGATTAATAGAAATCCCGTTTACACATAATCCGGGACACCCTCATCCTTAGCGTACGTTATTTTCCGGATTCTGCGGGCTCCCCAACAAGAACGACTTCATTGATGCCGAAGCGATCTGCGAAGCCGCATCGCGGCCCAGCATGCGCTTCGTCTCGCCCAAGATCGAGGCCCGGCAAACGCTCTCGGTATTGCACCGGATGCGTGATTCGCTGGTGCGTGATCGTACCAAGACGGCCAACCAGGCCCACGGTTTCCTGCTGGAGTTCGGCATCAGCCTGCCCAAGGGACTATCGCTGGTCAGACGACTGCCGAGCACGTTGGATGAGCATGAGCTGCCGCCTCGGCTGGTCGTACTCCTAACGCGCCTGCATCAGCATTCACGCTGTCTGGACGGACAGATCAAGGCACCGGACAAGGAAATGACCACCCAGCTTGAGGAAGATGACCTGGGGAGCCGCTTGCTGACGATTCCCTGTGTCGGCCCGATCACAGCCAGCCTGTTATCGGCCGAAATGGGCGATGGCAAGCAGTATGGCGGCAGCCGTGATTTCGCGGCATCGGTGGGGCTGGTACCCCGCCAGCACAGCACCGGCGGTCGAGCCAATTTGCTGGGTATCAGCAAACGAGGGAGACAAGTATCTGCGGCGGCTTTTAGTGCAGTGCGCCCGGGTCTACCTGCAGCGCCTGGAGCATCAGCAGGGTGCCTTGGCCCACTGGGTCCGCTCGCTACGGCAGCGACGCCATGCGAACATGGTGGTGCGCGCCCTGGCCAACAAGTTCTCCCGAGTCGCCTGGGCGTTCGCCGCCAACCACTCGGAATTCGAAGCAGGGCCAGTCGTCTACGCCGCCTGACCCGGCCATTCAGCTGTACCACGGAACACCCTTCCAGGTTTTGCGATGCTGAACAACCGATGACGTGAACGGCCACCGACCTGGTGAACAACCTGACATAAAAATCGGCTTTCGAAGCCGCCGGCTTTTCAGGATCACCGGGCGCGACTCTCATCGTGGCGCGGGGCATGCCCCAACGAGACGCTGGATAGATTTAGGCAAGCCATACAATCATCGCTGGTCAGTATTGCAGAAACGGGATGACCATAAATTTTTTCTTCAAAAAATCTCTTGCAGCACCCATCAGGCGGCGACAGCCGCCACCACCCTCACTCAAGACGCCAGAATCTTCCCCGGATTCATGATCCCGTGCGGATCGATCGCGCGCTTCACCGTCGCGATCAAGGACAGCTCCGCCGGATTGCGGCTGTAGTGCAACCACGGCCGCTTGTGCAGCCCAATGCCGTGCTCGGCCGAGACCGATCCCGACAGGCTGCGCACGATAGCGTAGAATGCAGCCTCGATGCGCTGTTCGGTCTTGCGGTCGTCAGTCGGCAGCGAACCCACCATGATATGCACGTTGCCGTCGCCGACGTGGCCGAAGTAGATCGCCCGAACGCCGGGGAAATCGCGCGCCAGCGCCTCGCGCATCCGGGCCACGCATTCCTCGATGCCCGAGATGGGCGCGGACACGTCGAAGTTGATGGTGGGCGCGAAGGTGCGCAGCATCTCGGAGATGGCATCGCGCAGTTCCCAGAAGGCTTGGGTCTGCGTGTGAGATTGGGCCACGGCGGCGTCGGCGATCCAGCCTTCGGCCAGCGCGTGTTCCAACATCGCCTCGAAGCGCGCCGCATCCTCTTCGGGTGCGGCCGCCTGCAGGTCCAGCAGCACGTATAGCGGATACGTGGCCGGCAGCGGCGCGGCGATGCCGCCGGCGGTTGTGGCCGCGGCATAGTAGTCCTGCCACATCATCTCGAATGCGCTGACCCGGCCGCCCAGGAGGTGCTGCGCATGGCGCAGCAGCTTGATGGCCGAGCCGAAATCGGGCGCGGCTACCAACGCGGTATTGGCACCCGAGACGCCCGGATGCAGGCGGAGCACGGCCTGCGTGATGATGCCCAGCGTGCCCTCGGTGCCGATGAACAGATGCTTCAGATCGGGGCCGGCATTGTTCTTGACCATCTTGTTCATCATGGACAGCACGGTTCCGTCGGGCAGCACGGCTTCCAGTCCCAGCACCAGGTCGCGCGCCATGCCGTAGCGGATCACGCGGTTGCCGCCCGCATTGGTGGCGATGTTGCCGCCGATCTGGCAGGAGCCGCGCGCGCCCAGGTCCAGCGCGAACAGAAAGCCCGCCGCCTGCGCGGCTTCCTGAACGACCTGCAGCGGCGTGCCGGCCAGGACGGTCATGGTGGCTGAGGCAGGGTCCAGTTCGACCACGCCGGACATGCGCTCCAGTGAAACGAGCACGCAGCCTTCTATCGGCGTGGCACCGCCGGCCAGGCCGGTCAGCCCGCCCTGCGGCACCACCGGGCAGCGTCCTGCATGGCATAATGACAGCACGCGCGCAATTTCGGCGGTGTCGTGCGGGCGCACCAAGGCCAGCGGCCTGCCGCCTTCCTCGCCGCTCCAGTCGTTCAGGTACCGGGCCTCGATGTCGGCGCCCGCCAGCACTTCGCCGATGCTGGCGTCGGCGCGCAGCGCGGCCAGAATTCGTTTAGGGTTCCAGGGCCCGGACGCCGGTTCCGATGCAGTGATGTTCATGAAGAGACTCCTCTTCCAGTTTATGGAACGGCCAGCGTGTCCAGCCTTTATGATGGGCGGCCGCGGATTCTGGGGAAAGAGCGAGTTATTAACCCGAAATTTTGTATCCGGACAGTCAAAAAGTTTTCCGATAAATATCCGTGAAACCCATAACACGCTGATGCTTTTGTGTTTTTATGATGTCAGACAATACCCCGAAATATCATTGCGATGTTCGAATACTTTCAAAATCGGCAGGAGCTGAGGTCGGACCGGAAATACAGGGGTATCCAGACCATCCCTTACCGGCCCGTTGTTTGACTACACGACCCCGACCCGCAGCGGGGTCCATTCGCTTTCCTTCACCGCTGTGCTCACGGCCATGACGCGCTTGTCGAGATTGCTGGCAGTCACGCCCTCTAGTGCCGAATGTCCCTGCAGCACCGAGTGCGGTTGCAGCAGTGCATGGTAGATCTGCCAAGGGTCCGCACCCCTGGTCAGCTTCAGGACAGACTGGATCAGCTCGTGCTTGAGCGGGTCGAGGTGCCAGTCCGGCACGCGCTGGCCGCGGTTGCCCACGTTCAACGCCAGCAAGTTGCCCGCCTGGATCTCATAGCTGATCCACCTGCGGGATTTGCCCGCCATCTTGGCAAACGCCGCGACGGGAAGGTTGTGCGGCGCTTCGAAGACATCGAACAGCTCCATCCTCTCGCGCTGAATGTCCGAAGGCACCAGCGGCGCGGCCGATCGCTGGGGCGGCACTGCCGGCAGCCGATGTGCGGCGGCAGAAACCAACGGCATGGCGTCACCCGGCTTCGTCACGAGCAGGCTTGGCGAAGCGGCAACCGGCGTAGAGGGCGCGCTTGCGGTTTGCTCACTGGGGAATGCGGGCACGCCTTCCAGATGCACGGTGAGCGGCATGCTGGCCGCCTCGACCTGGTTCTGCTCGAACAGGTCGAGCCGATCGGCCCAGTCCTGCATCATGCGTCGACGCTGCTCCACGTACGCGGCATGGTTGTAGGTCGCGCTGACCTTGTTGGGATCGACATGCGAGAGCTGTGCATCCACCCAGACCTTCGGGTAGCCGATCTCGTTGAGCGCAGTGGACATCGTGCCACGGATACCGTGTCCGGTCAGGCGTTCCTGATAGCCCATGCGTTTGAGCGCACCATTGAGCGTGTTCTCGCTGATACGCTTCTTCAAGTCGCTGTCGTGCCGGAACAGGTAGCGCTGGGCCGGCTTGAACTCATCGAGCAGGTGCCGGACGATCTCCATGGCCTGAATCGACAGCGGCACGATGTAGGGCGGGATGTCCTTCGGCTGCTGCCGCTTCTTGCGCATATCCACCTGGAGTTGCTTCACGACGTCGGGCGGAATGATCCACAGCCCCCGGTCCAGATCGAATTGATCCGGCATCGCCTGTCGCAGCTCGCCGGTTCGCACGCCGGTCAGCAGCAATAGCCGCAGCCCGAGCTGGGTCTGCCGCCGGCCGCGATAGCTGCGTAGCCGCTGCAACAGCTTCGGCAGTTCGGCCATGCGCAGGAACGGGTTGTGGTTGACGGGGGGCAGCGGCAGCGCCACCACATCGAGATCGGAGGCGGGGTTCTGTTCCAGGCCCGGCACGATCACCAGCGCGTAGCGGAACAGTTGGTTGAACCACGTCCTGACTTTCTCGGCGACGGAGAGCGCCCTGCGCTTCTCGATCTTGGCGATCACCTCCAAGAGGTCGGGACGCTTGATCTCATAGATCGACCGCTTGCCCAAGGCGGGTAGCACATCCTTGTCGAAGATGCGCGGAAGTATCGAGAGGGTCGTCTGCCGGCCTTCCTTGAGGCTGAGCCCGCGATGCTTGAGCCACTTGCGATACACCGCATCGAAGGCGTTTTCGTCGGCGAGCCGGACAGCGGTGCGCTTCTGCTTGCGGTGAACGCGAGGATTGGTGCCTTTGGCCAGCAGGGCGCGCGCTTCGTCGCGCAGGCTGCGGGCCTCGCGAAGCGTCACCTCCGGGTAGGTGCCGAGCGACATCCGCTTCTGCTTGCCCGCCCAGTAGTAGCGGAAGTGCCAAGTCCTGCCACCGGCAGCGGTGACGGCCAGGGAGAGGCCATCCAGGTCAGGGAGGGTGTATGCCTTGCCAGTTGCCTTGGCCTGTCGAACGGCCAGGTCTGAGAGTGCCATGCTCTTGCTCCTGAACATGAGTCAGGAACCAGATGCTGGTCACGTCGACCTCGCCCCTCCATCAACAATCCGGAATCAGCCGCGCCCGCAAAAATGGACTTGTTTGTGGACTTAAAAGTCCCGGCTGTAGGCGGATCGCAGTGGACCACAGCAGAACGTCAAAGAGAGAAAAAGTCTTTGTGTGGCAACGACTTGCAGACTCTCTTGGACTTCTGCGGAAGTCCGCAGAATGATGCAGTGGAGCGGGTAGAGGGAATCGAACCCTCAACTAAAGCTTGGGAAGCTTTCGTTTTGCCACTAAACTATACCCGCATCTGAGCTCGACTTTTTACCAGAACCTTCAGCGAATTAGAAGCCCAAGTTATAAAAAAGCTTGTCGGCGCCCCGTGGCCTGCGGGTATTGGCTACAAGGCGCCGAGCCGCTCAGATGGCAAATGCATGCTGCCCCTGTTGCACGGGTTGGTAACGTTGGCGGGATTCACGCACGGTTGGCTTGAGGAACCCCAGCATGACACTGCGGGTGTTCTCGCAGGCGGTCTTGTTCTCCATGTCCAGGAAGTGGCCCGCATCGCGGATCACGCTGAACTGGCTTCTGCCCACATGCTTGCTGAACTGCCGCGCATCTTCCACTGTGGTGTACTCGTCGCGTTCGCCGTTGATGAACAGCACCGGGATGTTGATATTGCGCGCGCCTTGCAGCGCACGTTCCAGGTCGTGCTCCAGCACCTGGTTGATGTGGAAGTGCATCTGTGCGTACTCGTGGCTGTCCAGGCTGCTCACATGGCGGTAGTTGAAGCGTTTGAACAGCGACGGCAAGTGCTTGCCGATGGTGTCATTGACCAGGTTGCCGACCTGATAACGGTCGCAGGCGGCCAGGTACTGGCAGCCACGGTCCAGATAGTCGCGCATCGGCTCGTTGATCACTGGCGAGAACGAACTCACCACTGCCTTCTTCACGTACCGCGGCTGGTGCGCCAGCGCCAGCAGCGTGCTTGCGCCACCCCACGAAAAAGACATCACGTGGTCTGCCTGGAAGTGCTCGATCAGCTCAAGGAGGATATGCGCCTCGGTCTCCTTGCTGATCAGCCGTTCCTGACGGTTGTGGGGCTTGGACTTGCCTGAATACGGCTGGTCGAACAGAACCACGTTGAACTGTGGGTGCAGGTTACGTACCGTCTGGGCGAACGAGGCCGTGGTGGCCAGCGAGCCGTTGATCAGGATGATCGTGTTTTCGGCCGCATCCGCGCGATAGAACTCCGTGTAAACCCGATACTGACCTTGGATATCAAGTACAGCGATTTCTGGCCTCATGTCATCGACTCCTGGCGCAAAAAGGGTATTCGCGTCACCTAGGGTGCACGTTCTTTATGACAGGTAGGCATTTGCCTGAAGATAATCCGGGGGCCCTGTGTCGATCCTTGGCACTTGCGTCGACGGTATTGTTTTTGGCGGGCAATTTGCCGTGCCCCAAGGCATCTAGGCTTTGGGTGGCCGGCAAAAAGTGTCATTGGCTGCAGGTGTGACTTGGTAGTCACATGCAGACTGACGATTTGGATTCAAGCAGTGGGTTGGGGATCGCGCAAGTGCCGTTCGGTAAGTAATGTGACTTTTGTCGCTGAGCGGTCGTGTGACGACACGGGCTGTCTGTCACGCCTGGACAGTGGCTATCTCATTGGCCGTCAGTTCACGATACTCCCCCGGCGCCAACCCCGGATCCAGCCGGATCGCTCCCATGCTCTCCCGATGCAGCCCCACCACCTTGTTGTTGAAGTGCCCGAACATGCGTTTGACCTGGTGGTACCGCCCCTCGACGATCGCCAACCGGGCTCGGTGCGGGCCGAGGATCTCCAGCTGGGCTGGTTGGGTGGTGAGGTCTTCGAAGGCAAAATAGAAACCCTCGCGAAACTTGGCCACATAGTGCTCGCCAATCTCGTCCTCGGTGTCCACCAGATAATGCTTGGGCAGCTTTGTGGCAGGCTGGGTCAGGCGCCGTGACCACTGGCCATCGTTGGTCAGGATCATCAGGCCGGTGGTGTTGAAATCCAGGCGCCCGGCTATGTGCAGGTCATCTCGCAACGCCGTGGGCAGCAGGTCGAGAACGGTACGGTGTTGCGGATCGTGGGTGGCGCTTACGCAGCCAGTGGGCTTGTACAGCATCAGGTAGCGGGCGGGCCGGCCGGCCTGCAGCAGTTGCTCGTCCAGCTCTACGCGGCTGAATTCACGCACGTCGGTCAGCGGGTCACTGGCGACCTTGCCGTCCACCCGCACGCGGCGTTGCGCCAGCATCAGACGAACTTGCTGGCGGTTGTAGCTGGGCAGGTTGGCGAGGAAACGGTCAAGGCGCATGGCAACGATCAGTGGGCAGCGGATGGACGGAGCTGTTCTTCAACGGCGGCGCAGCGCGGGCACAGACAGGCCTTGTTACGCAGTTCATCGGGCAGGGCCTGGAGCACGGCCGGGTCGATGGTCACGCTGTAGCACCAACACGCCTGGGTGGCACGGCGTGGGTCGGCCAGGCTGCACTGGTTGAGGGCACCGCAAGCGGGGCAGTGTTGCTTGTCATTCATGGCGGGTTTCACTGCAGACGCGGTTGCGGCCAGCCTGCTTGGCACGATAAAGCGCGCGGTCGGCGCGGGTCAGCAGGGCGTGCAGGGTATCCCCCGGTTGCAGGCTGCTCAGGCCGATGCTGGTGGTCAGTCGCAGCGGCTGGTTGTCGTAACTGAAGGTCAGCTGTTCGGTGCGTCGCCGGATCTTTTCCGCCACCTCGACGGCCTGGCTGCCTTCAGCTTCGCGCAGCAGCACTATGAATTCCTCACCGCCCCAGCGGCACAGTATATCTGACTGACGCAGGCTGCCTTGCAGCACATTGGCGAATTGGCGTAGCACTTCGTCACCTGCCAGGTGGCCGTGGTTGTCGTTCAGTGCCTTGAAGTGGTCCAGATCAATCAGCAAGGCCACCAGAGGGCTATTGTCGCGCCGGGCTTCTCGCAGCGCCTGGGCGGCGAGCAGGTCGAAGCTGCGCCGGTTGTGCAAGCCGGTGAGGCTGTCGAGCGTGGCCAAGGCTTCGGTGCTGGCCTGGTGGCGGCGGACCATGGCATGCACCAGTGCCAGCACCACCAGGGTGATCATCGTACAGATCGCCAGGTTCAGGTACAGCGCCTGGCGAATGCGGTCGAGGACGCCGGTTTCGCGTTTGTCCACCAACAGGCACCAGTCCAGTTCGGGAAGGTGGCGAACGTTGAGAAAGTGGCTGTGGTTTTCGCTGTCATGGTACTCGTGGCTGCCTTCGCCCGGCACCCTCTGCTCGGCCAGCATGGCTTTCAGATCAGGGTTGTCGCTGAGTGACTGGCCAACTTGCAAACCATGCGGGCCACCCTCGGAGCCGGTCAACAGCACCTTGCCTTTGGCATCCGTGAATAGCACCGCGCGCTGGTAGCGGCGTTGGTACTGATCGATCAGCTTGACCACCGACGATACGCTCAGCCCTACGCCTGCCGCGCCGATGAAGCGCTGCTGGTAGTCGTGCACCTGGTAGTTGATGAACACGGTCAGGCTGTCCTGGTTGGCCATGTCCAGGTCGACGTTGATCTCATAAGGGGCCTTGAGTTCACGCAGACGGAAATACCAGGCATCACGCCAGGTGCCCGGTTCGACGTGCTTGAGCACGCCTTTGGCCTGGTAGTAGGTCCGCGTGCGATCGGACACGAAAAAGGACGTGAAGATGTCCTGCTTGCCCATGACCTCGCTCAGGTAGCGGGTCATGCGTTCGGTATCCTGCTCGCCGGACAGCACCCAGTCGCGCAGGAAGGTGTCCTGGGCCATCATCGAGGCGATCAGCACCGGGCGGATCAGGTCTTTCTGGATTTCCGAGTAGACAGTGTCGGAGGTCAGCGGCAATTCGGTATTGATGATGCCGTCGCGGATGGCGCTGCGAGAGGAGAAGTAGCTGAGCAGCGAGGTGGCCAGGAAGCCGCAGGCCAGTAACACGAGCAGGGTAACGATCAGCGAGCGTTGCGAGAACAGAGCGGAACGTAAGGGCATGATCTTCCCGTGATGTGTGCCGAGCCGCTTATTCTAGTGAGATGGCCAGCAAATGACTGCAAGTTTTTCAGGGTTATTTCAGCTGTATCAAGTTATTGCAGAAATGGCACTGCACCTGCGCGCAGCTGTCTTAGTCAATGTCGATTGACGCATCTCGTATCGACGCTCGCCAGCGCCGCTGTTCGGGCACTCCAGCGGTCCAGGAGGCCGCCATGTCCTATCGAATCCTGTTGATCGCCCTGCTGGGGCTGATGACTTCGGCCTGCGCCCCGTACTATGAACGCGGGGGCTACTACCGTTCGGACTACTACTCCACCGACCGCTATGTGGCGCCGGGGTATTACCGCTATGACCGGTACTATGTAGCGCCTGCGCCGCGCTACTACTATCAGCCTGCTCCCCGTTACTACAATCGGTCGGCCCCTGTGCCCCATTACCGGCCCTATCCGCAGCCGAGGATGAACCAGTGGCATGGCAACCCGCGCTATGACTACGGCAATCGCCAGCGGCAAGACTACCGGCAGGACCGGGATCGCCATGACTATCGCAATGACAGCCAGCGTTACCGGCAGGGCGACCGGCACTCCAATCGGCAGGTTGACGACCGCGGGCGCTGGGACGGGCGGGGCGGGCAGGGGCGAGGAGGAAACTGGCAGCGCTAGCTGAGCGGAGGCGGGGGCTGAAAAGCAGCCCCCGCATCAGCAGGCTAACCCACATCCGCCAATGGGTGCCGTCCTTCCCATGCCTTGGCAAAATGCGCCTCGACTACCGCCGCCGGCACTTGCGCCACATCAGGCCAGTGCCAGCGCGGCTGGTTGTCTTTGTCCAGCAGGCGAGCGCGCACGCCTTCACTGAATTCAGGGTGACGGCAACAGTTCAGGCTCATGCTGTATTCCATCTGGAACACTTGCGCCAACGAGAGGTACCGCGCCCGGCGGATTTGCTCCCAGACCAGATGCGCCGTCAGCGGGCAACCCTCATGCAGGCGTTGGCCGGCATCTGCCAGCAATGGGTCGTCATGCTGCTTGAGCCTTTCCAGCGCGCGCCAGGCTGAAGCGGCATCAGCCACGTCGAGTAACTGATCGATCACATGCCGTCGTGGCAGCCACTGGGCATCAGGCAGCTCGGCGCAAGCACGATGCTGCTCGGCCTTGAGCAAGCTGTTCAGTTGTACGGCGGTCTGCTCCTGCCAGTTGAGTTGCAGCAACTCCTCGATCAAGGCCTCTTGCTGGTGCTCGCCCAGAAAACGGTCAGCCAGGCCCAGGTCAAGGGCATCGCGGGCGTTGATCGGCGCGCCGGTCAGGCCGAAGAACAAACCCAGCTTGCCCGGCAGCCGGGCCAGGAACCAACTGGCGCCTACGTCAGGGTACAGGCCGATGCTGATTTCCGGCATGGCCAGCCGGCTGCTGGGTGTGACGATACGTACATTGGCGCCTTGCAGCAGCCCCATGCCGCCACCCAGCACATGCCCATGGCCCCAGCAGAGTAACGGTTTGGGGTAGGTGTGCAGGGCAAAGTCCAGGCGGTATTCGGCGGCGAAGAAAGAGGCCGCCAGCGGCGGGACACTGCCGGGGTGGTCGCGGCAGGCTTGCACCAGCGCACGGACATCGCCGCCTGCGCAAAAGGCTTTTGCCCCGTTGCCGCGCAGCAGCACGCAGACGATACCCGGGTCGCGGGCCCAGGCATGCAGTTGTTCGCCCAGCACTTCGATCATCGGCAGGGTCAGGGCATTGAGCGCCTTGGGCGCATCCAGGGTGGCGATGCCGATGCGGGCGCCATCGACGCCGGTGAGTACCTCGCAGTGAATGGTCATGGACTACCTCTCGCAAGTCATCGCTCAAGTATGGCTTGCCTGGCCAATCATGCCGGTCGTCGGTCGGATCGTTTGACAAGCGCGAAGGGCTTACCTAGTGTCGCGCCATTGTTTATGGAAGGCCCCATGACTGACGACGATCGCATCAAACTCGAACCCAGCTGGAAGGCCGCATTGCGCGGTGAATTCGACCAGCCTTACATGCACCAGCTGCGCGAGTTCCTGCGTGGCGAGTACGCTGCCGGCAAGGAGATCTACCCGCCAGGGCCGCTGATCTTCAATGCGCTCAATTCGACACCGCTGGACCAGGTGAAGGTGGTCATCCTCGGTCAGGACCCGTATCACGGGCCGGGGCAGGCCCATGGCTTGTGCTTCTCGGTGCAACCGGGCGTGGCCACGCCGCCGTCGCTGGTCAATATCTACAAGGAGCTGCAGCGCGACCTGAACATCCCGATCCCCAGCCACGGCTACCTCCAGAGCTGGGCAGAACAAGGCGTTCTGTTGCTCAACACGACCATGACCGTCGAGCGCGCCAATGCCGCGTCGCATGCCAAGAAAGGCTGGGAATTGTTTACCGACCGGATCATTCAAGTGGTCAGTGAGCAATGCCCGAACGTGGTATTCCTGCTATGGGGGGCGCATGCACAGAGCAAGCAGAAGCTGATCGACGGTACAAAGCACCTGGTACTGAAGTCGGTCCATCCTTCGCCGCTGTCGGCGTATCGCGGGTTCATCGGTTGCGGGCATTTCAGCCGTACCAACAGCTTCCTCGAGCAGCGGGGGCTCGGGCCCATCGACTGGGCACTGCCCCCGCTGTGAGAAACCGGGGTGGGGTACGCAATCGCTCAGGGCGTCATGCTGATGCGCGGCTC
Source organism: Pseudomonas sp. BO3-4 (assembly GCF_034044115.1). Lineage (NCBI taxonomy): Bacteria > Pseudomonadati > Pseudomonadota > Gammaproteobacteria > Pseudomonadales > Pseudomonadaceae > Pseudomonas > Pseudomonas sp. BO3-4. Next base: position 5,046,690 of record NZ_CP139018.1, on the reverse strand, counting down.
GCTGCGCTGGCCAATTGCAATACCCCGCTCATGGTTCTGGCGTACATACGCCACCAAGGCTTCCAGGTCGGAGATGCCGGTGTCCTGGCGTCGCCTTCCTTCTTTGAAAGTGGCCAAGCCACCGCCACCATCGGCCAGGAACAGGTTGCTGACGACGCGATAATGGGTCAACGGCTCAACGGGTTTGCCGTGAAGACGCACACTGCCCTCGACGACACGGCTGCCGACAGGCCGTGAACCATCCCACTCATAATGAAAACCCTTCGATACTTGCAGCGGATTGAAACTGCCCCTGTTCCATTGAAGGTTGAGCAGTTCGGTAATCTGCTTGCCTGTCAGTTCCTGAACCACCAGTGGGTTATTGAACGGTTGTACGGCAAATAATTGTTCGTAGGTCAGGTCGCTATCGGCAGGCTGTATCAGGTCACTTCGCAGCCCACCCAGATTGAGAAAGGCAATCTGGGTATTAAACGCTTGGGTCATGGCCAATTGGGCATCCGTGACCAGGTTCCCCAAGGTTGTTTCACCGGCGGCATTTTCTTTGCGGTCAAGTTCTGCCGTCGAGATGCGTCCTATGGGTTCGAGCAATTTTTCCCCGGACCGCTGACGCACTTCCTCCAGCAAACTCGTCAACTTGGCATTCGGCAGGTAGTTCTGTGGGTCAGCAGGAATATTGCGGGCGGTGATGTTCGTGACGTGATGGGTGCCTGGCGTTACCTGCAACTTCAACTGAGTCAGGAAGTGGCCGTATTTGCCAGCCTGAGTGATGCTCAGGTCACCCACCTTGCATTGATAGCTGGCATGCGAGTGACCGCTGATGACAGCATCTACCGCAGGATCCAGCCGCTTCGCCACGTCGACGACCGCGCCACTCAGCTGGCTGCAATCCTGCGTGTCGAACGGCTCGACGGTATCCCCTCCCTGGTGCATGACCGCGATGATTGCATTGACGCCTTTGGCCTTGAGCTCCGGAATCACGTCATTGATGGCTTGCGCTTCATCTGTGGCTTTGAGCCCTGCGAATGCGCTGGCCGAGACCACTTTTTCCATGTTGCGTGGCACGGCACCGACGAACGCTATCTTGACCCCTTTCACCTCTTGAATGTGATAGGCCGGTAGCAAGCGCTCGCCCGTGGTGGTATCGATCAGGTTGGACGCTATGTAAGGGAAGCCACTTCCTGGATAATCGCCGCGAAACGTGCAGGCCTTTTCAGGGCGCGTTGACTCGCATCCTCCGTGGATCTGACGAAGAAACTCGGCCTTGCCTGCATCCAGTTCGTGGTTCCCGGATGCGCTGACAATCATGCCCATCGCGTTCAAGGCCTCAAGCACAGGCTCGTCAGCCCACAGCGCAGAAATGGCAGGGCTGCCCCCTATCAAGTCGCCAGCCCCGATGAACAGCAGATCGGGGTCCTGCGTTCGCAGTTCATCGAGCATGGCGCCGAGTGTGGCGATACCGCCGTAGGTCAGGCGGGTAGCGCCTTGCGCGCCGGCGTAGTCCTGGGGGTTGGGTTCCAGGTAGCCGTGAAGATCATTGATAGCCACGACGTTGATCTGGACGGGGGCAGGTGGCTGTGCGGCAAGGCTGCCTGCGCTGATGGCAAGGCATGCCCAGGCAATAGCCGAGCGATAGTTGCAAGAAAGACGGACTTTCATCATTACCTCTTGAATGCCGGGAAGTGTGGGTTTGCTGGCGATCAGGGCAGCAATCCGACTCTATTCATCCGGGCATTGGGCAAGTGGTAACTATCTATCTTCAGGGGGCTTGCCGCTTGAAAACCTGTTGTCCCACCACCGGAAAAGCGGTTCTGCAAGAAACAACACCAGGATCAGGCGCATCACCTGCAGCGCGGTTACCAGCGGCACTGACAATTGCAACGTTTCGGCCGTGAGGCTCATTTCGGCGATCCCGCCAGGCATCATCCCCAGTGTCAGCGAACGCAAGTCCAGTGCAGTCATCATGCTCAGCACCCACGCGGCACTGGCGGCAATCGCCATGCACAACGCCGTGGCCATCAAGGTGCGCCCCAGGAACGACGGTGCGCGGCGGAAGAACGCGCGGTTGAAGTGGCAGGCCAGGCCGCTGCCGATGAGCCACTGGCCGATCTGGCTGGCGCCGTTGGGCAGGGCGATCTGCAGGTTGCCGGCCAGGCTGACCATAGCCGCGACCAGCAATGGCCCGAACAGCCAGGGGTTGGGCTGGCGCAAGCGCTGCCAGAGCAAGGCAACGGCAACGCCCAAGGGCGCAATCAACGCCAGCCAGCCCCAGCTCACGCTACCGGTGTGGTTCAGTGGTACCCCGTCACCCAGCAGAAACTTGAACAGCGCCGGCACGCACAGCACCACTGCCAGCACACGCAAGCTCTGCGCTGCGGCCACCTGGCTGAGCACTGCGCCATTGCGCGCCCCAAGGTTGACCATCTCGCCCGAACCGCCTGGCATGCTGGCAAAGAACGCGGTGGCGCGGTCTTCGCCGGTTCGCCGCAGCAGCCATACGCTGATCACGCTGGACAGGGTGGTGAACAACGCACCGAAGAAGATCAGCGCAAAATGACTGGCCACCTGCTCGATCACTGCAGGGGTGAAGTGCAGGCCAATACCGATGCCGATGATCCACTGCCCACACTTGCGGCCGTTGGGGATTTCCGACAGCTGCCAACGCGTCAGGCAGCGCACCAGGATGATCGCCAGCAATGAACCGACCATCCATGGCAAAGGCCAGCCGACCTTGCTGGCGGCAAAACCGCCAGCAAGGCCGACCAGCCCGGTCGCGACGAACAATGGCAACGACCGATCAGGCATCGGCCAGGGCCCGGCGCTGCAGGCTGCGTTTGCGCCAGATGCGCAGCAGCGGCAGGGCGAGCATCAGCACTACCAGCGCCCAGACGCCCATGCTGATCGGGCTGGACCAGAGGATGCCCAGTTCACCGTTGGAGATCGACAGCGCCCGACGCAGGTTTTGCTCCATCAGCCCGCCGAGGATGAAGCCCAGCAGAATCGGCGACAGAGGGAAGTCCAGCTTGCGCAGGATGTAGCCCATGATGCCGATACCGACCATGAGGAACAGGTCGAAGGTGGTGGCATGCACGGCGTACACACCGATCGCGGTGATGATGGCGATCACCGGCACCAGCGCCCAGTTTGGCACGGCGAGGATGCGGGTGAAGATGCGGATCATCGGGATGTTGAGGATCACCAGCATGATGTTGGCGACGAACAGCGAGGCGATCAGGCCCCAGACAATATCTGGCTGCTGTTCGAACAGCAGTGGGCCAGGGGTGATGTTGTACAGGGTCAGGGCGCCGATCATCACAGCTGTGGTGCCAGAGCCCGGTACGCCCAGGGTCAGCATCGGGACCAGGGCGCCACAGCAGGACGCACCAATGGCCGTTTCCGGCGCTGCCAGGCCACGGGCATCGCCTTTGCCGAACTTGCCGCTTTCCCCGGCCATGCGTTTCTCGGTCATGTAGGCCACGGCGCTGGCCAGCGTTGCGCCGGCGCCGGGTAGAACACCCATGATGAAACCGAGCAGGCCGCAACGGATGTTGACCAGGAACACCGAGGCCGCTTCCTTGAAGTTGAACAGCATACGGCCGGTAGCCTTGACCGCCTGGTGGCCATGGTGGGTCTTTTCCAGCAGCAGGAGGATTTCGCTGATGGAGAACAGGCCCAGCACGAGCACCACGAACTGAATACCGTCGGCCAGGTGCACGCTGTCACCGGTGAAGCGGTAAACGCCGCTGTTGGCGTCGATGCCGACCGCCGACAGGAACAGGCCGATGAGAGCGGCAATGAAGGTTTTCAGTGGTTTGTCACCGGCCATGCCACCCAGCGCGACGATGGCGAACACCATCAGCACAAAGTACTCCGCCGGGCCGAAGGCGATGGCCCATTTCGCCAGCAGCGGGGCGAACAGCACCATGCCGCAGGTGGCAATGAAGGCGCCGATGAACGAGCTCCAGGCCGACAGCGACAGCGCGACGCCTGCCAGTCCTTGGCGAGCCATCGGGTAGCCGTCCAGGGTTGTCATCACGGTCGAGGCTTCGCCCGGGATGTTCAGCAGGATCGAGCTGATACGCCCGCCATATTCGCAGCCCAGGTACACCGCCGCCAGCAGGATCAGCGCCGATTCCGGCGGCAGGCCGAGGGCAAAGGCGATGGGGATCAGCAGGGCCACGCCATTGATCGGGCCCAGGCCCGGCAGCAGGCCGACCACGGTGCCGATCAAGGTGCCGGAGAGGGCGGTGACCAGGTTGTAAGGGGACAGGGCAATGCCGAAGCCCTGGCCCAGGTAGCTCAAGGTATCCATGTCAGTTCTCCAGTACGCTCAGCAGGCCAAGGGGCAGTGGCACGTCCATCACACGGTCGAACAGCCAGTAGAGGAAAATGCTCATGCCGGCCACCACAATGGCGCTTTGCAGCCAGCGGCCACCGTACAGCCGAGCCATGGGCAGGCCGACCAGGATGGCGCTGAGGATGAAGCCGAGCGCTTCAAAAGTGGCGGCGAAGACGATCAGCAGGCCGACACAGGCGGTGATCTTGATCAGGGTCTCGCGGTCCAGTTCCGGTTCGTCATCCTTGCGCACGATGGGCGTTGGGCGGAACAACAGGTACAGCAGGCCCAGCCCCATCAGGCCTAGCACTAACAACGGGTAAGCGCGCGGGCCCACCGGTTCATAGGAAAATGCAGCCTGATAGGGCCAGGCCATCACGGCCAGGGCGGCACACACCACTAGCAGAGCCAGGGCGAAAATGCGTTGAAGGATCATTGGGGAATCCTCGTTGGGATTGCTCAAGTGAGATGCACATCCTGTGGGAGCGGCCTTGTGTCGCGATCGGGCGCGAAGCGGCCGCTAAACCTGCCGATGCGATCTGTCCGAAGCATCGTATCGGCTGTGCCAGGGGCCGCTTCGCGCCCGATCGCGACACAAGGCCGCTCCCACAGGGGTGGTGGTGAGTTCGACAGGCTTACTGGATCAGGCCGAATTCCTTGGCCAGTGCCTTGTAGTCAGCCACTTGCTTCTTCACATAGCCGTCCAGCTCTTCGCCGGTCATGGCGAACGGGAACAGCTCGCGCTGGTCTCGCAGCTTGGCGAAGTCCTCGGAGGCCAGCATCTTGTCGAACGAGGCCTTCCACCAGGCGTAGTCCTCGTCGCTCACTTTTGGCCCCAGGTAGAAACCGCGCACCACCGGCCAGACGATGTCGTAGCCCTGCTCCTTGGCAGTAGGGATGTCTTTCATTTCCGGCTCGTCCAGGCGGTTTTCAGAGAACACCGCGAGGATGCGCATGTTGCCGCTCTGGATGTGCGGCATGGAGTCGGAAATGTCGGTAGAACCGACCTGGATATGGCCGCCCAGCAATGCCGTGGCGATTTCGCCGCCGCCCTCCAGGGCCACGTAGCGCAGGTCGCGCGGGTTTATGCCTGCGGCCTTGGCGATCAACGCGGTCTGCATCCAGTCCTGGCTGCCGACGGTACCGCCGGAACCGATCACGACCTTGCTCGGGTCTTTCTTCAGCGCTGCGACCAGGTCATCAAGTGTCTTGTAGGGCGAGTCGCTCTTCACCGCGATGGCACCGTAGCTGGTGCCGACGGCAGCCAGCCATTTCACTGCGTTTTCGTCAAAACGGCCGAACTTGCCCTGGGCCAGGTTAAGCAGCGAGCCGCTGGACCAGGCCACCAGCGTGCCGGCGTCTGCCGGGCGCTGGGCGACCACGGCGTTGTACGCGACCGCGCCGACACCGCCGGGCATGTAGGTGACGCGCATCGGCTTGCTGAGGATTTTTTCTTGTACCAGTGCGCTTTGCACCAGCTTGCAGGTCAGGTCGAAGCCACCGCCAGGGGAGGCGGGTGCGATGCATTCGGGGCGTTTCGGTTCTGCAGCGAGGGCGTTGCCGGCCAACAGCAGGCAGCCGGTAGCGAGGACGAGGCGGCGCAGTGAAAAGGTCATCGTCGATCTCCGTGAGCGTTGTTGTTATTGGATTACCGCTATGGGGTTACCACAGCGCCACGCTGTAGCTGACCAACAGCCTCACTTCATCCGCGTCACGGGCGAAGTTGGAGCGGAAGGTGGCGTTGCGCAGGCGCACGGCGACGTTCTTCAACGGGCCGCTTTGTACCACGTACTTCAGTTCGGTGTTGCGTTCCCACTCTTTGCCTTCGCCGCCGGCAGCACGGCTGACGTTGTCACCGCTGATGTAACGGGTCATGAAGGTCAGGCCCGGTACGCCGAGCGCGGCGAAGTTGTAGTCGTAGCGCGCCTGCCAGGAGCGTTCGTCGGCACCGGCGAAGTCGTTGATCTGGACGAAGTTGACCAGGTACGGGTCGGCGCCATCCACATACGGGAAGGCACTTTCGCCAGACAGCTGCTGCCAGGCGGCGCTGACCTTGTGCCCGCCCAGGGCATAGCTGAGCATGCCGTTGACGGTGGTGTTGTCGATGTTGCCGGCCTTGGCTGCACCGGCGTCGTCGCTGATGGCAAGGCGCAGGTCGGCACCCAAGGTGCCCGGGCCCCATGGCTGGGTGGCGACCATGCCGATGAAGTGCTGGCGGTAAATATCGTCGAGCTGGGCGAAGTGGTAGCTGCCGGTGATGCGGTCGGTGAACTGGTAGTCGAGCCCGCCCAGGGCCAGGTTGTCAGCGCTGAAGCTGCCACCGAAGCGGCCGTTCTTGTTGTTCAGCGCCAGGTCTTCCCAGTTGGTGTCGTTGCGGTCCTTGGCCTTGTCCAGGCGGCCACCGGTGAAGGTCAGGCCCTTGATCTCTTTGGAGGTAAGCAGGCCGCCCTCGAAGGTTTGCGGCAGGATACGCCCGTCGTTGGGCTGCAGGGTCGGCAGTTCGGGGATCAGGGTGCCGATCTTGAGTTCAGTCTGGGAGATCTTCACCTTGCCGGTCAGGCCCAGCTTGGAGTATTCGTCGGCAGCCTTGCCGTCATCGTGGGTCGGCAGCAGGCCGCTGTCGGTACGGTCGGGGCTGGAGTCGAGCTTGATGCCGAGCATGCCCAATGCGTCCAGGCCAAAGCCCACGGTGCCATCGGTGTAGCCAGACTCGAAATTGAGGATGAAGCCCTGGGCCCATTCATCGCGCTTGGATTGCTGCGCGCTGGTGCCGTCGCGGAAGTCGCGGTTGAAGTACATGTTGCGGGTTTCGAAGGTGGCCGTGCTGTCTTCGAAGAAGGCGGCCTGGCTCATCGGGGCGACACCGGCAAGCGCGAGGGCGCTGGCGATGGCTGAGGGGCGTGCGGCAAAGGAACGGGTAGGCGCGAACGCCTGCGGCTGCAATGACAGCATCGTCGATGACTCCGTTTATTGTTCTTATTCGTTGCACCTTGCTGGTGCTTTTTTCGGCGCGAAGGGCGACCGTGGTGCGATGCTAGGCAACGAACCTTTCGCTAACCTTTCAGCGTGAAAGGTTTGTCACGAGGGGCTTCACAGGCGTGGTGACAGCGGTACACTCCGCGCCACCGCCCCACCCGAGCCGGGAGAATCCGATGCGTGTGCTACTGGTCGAAGACCACCTGCAACTGGCCGAAAGCGTGGCCCTGGCCTTGAAAAGCCATGGCCTGACCGTAGATGTGCTGCATGACGGCGTGGCTGCCGACTTGGCGCTGGCCAGTGAGGAATACGCCGTGGCCGTGCTGGATGTCGGCCTGCCGCGCATGGACGGCTTTGAGGTACTGGCGCGCTTGCGAGGCCGTGGCAAAACCTTGCCAGTGCTTATGCTGACTGCGCGCAGCGACGTCAAGGACCGGGTCCATGGCCTGAACCTGGGCGCCGACGATTATCTGGCCAAGCCGTTTGAGCTGACCGAGCTGGAAGCGCGGGTCAAGGCCTTGCTGCGCCGCAGTGTGCTCGGTGGCGAGCGACAGCAACGCTGTGGGCCGTTGGTGTATGACCTGGACACCCGGCGCTTCACCCTCGGTGATGACAACCTGACGCTGACCTCACGCGAGCAGAGTGTGCTGCAAGCGCTGATCGCTCGCCCGGGCCGGGTGATGAGCAAGGAGCAGCTGGCTGCCCAGGTGTTTGGCCTGGACGAAGAAGCCAGCCCTGACGCCATCGAAATCTACATTCACCGCCTGCGCAAGAAGCTCGACGGGCACCCCGTAGCCATCGTCACGTTCCGTGGTCTGGGTTATTTGCTTGAGCACCGCGATGCGTGACAACGGCAGCCTGCGCGGGCGCTTGCTGGGTAATTTGGCGCTGTTGCTGGTGGTGCTGATGCTGGCCAGCGGCCTTAGCGCCTACTGGAATGGCCGCGAGGCCGCCGACACCGCCTACGACCGCACCCTGCTGGCTTCGGCGAGAACCATCGCCGCGGGCCTGTCGCAGCGCGATGGTTCGTTGAGCGCGGATGTGCCTTACGTGGCGCTGGACACGTTCGCCTATGACAGTGCGGGGCGCATTTACTATCAGGTGCTGGATATCCAGCAAAGGCTGATTTCTGGCTACGAGAACCTGCCGCCACCGCCGCCTGGCACGCCGCGCACCGACGACTATCCGGCATTGGCACGGTTCTACAACGCCACTTACCTGGGCCAGGACGTTCGTGTGGTCAGCCTGCTGAAGCCGGTCAGCGAGCCGAACATGAACGGCATGGCAGAAATCCGCGTAGCCGAAACCGAGGAAGCGCGGGTGCGTATGGCCCGAGGGTTGATGGCCGATACCCTGCTGCGCCTGGGCATGCTGGCACTGGGGGCGTTGGTGATGGTGTGGTTTGCCGTGAGTGCCGCGTTGCGGCCGTTGGAGCGCCTGCGCACAGCGGTGGAGGAACGTCAGCCGGACGACTTGCGAGCGTTGCCGGTGGTACAGGTACAGCGCGAGCTGGGCCCGCTGGTGCGCGCCTTGAACCACTTTACCGAGCGCTTGCGCGGCCAGTTCGAGCGCCAGGCGCAGTTCATTGCCGACGCGGCCCACGAACTGCGAACGCCGCTGGCGGCGTTGAAGGCACGTGTCGAGCTGGGCTTGCGCTCGGCCGAGCCACAGGAGTGGCGGCAGACCTTGGAGTCTGCAGCCCAGGGCACCGACAGGCTGACCCACCTGGCCAACCAGCTACTGTCGTTGGCGCGGGTCGAGAATGGCGCACGGGCCATTGCCGAGGGCGGTGCGCAGCGTCTGGATTTGAGCCAGCTGGCCCGTGAACTGGGCATGGCCATGGCGCCATTGGCGCACAAGCGCGGGGTGTCGCTGGCGCTGGAGGCCGAGGCGCCGGTATGGCTGAAGGGGGAGCCGACGTTGCTCAATGAGTTGTTGAGCAACCTGGTGGACAATGCCTTGGCGCATACACCAGCGGGTGGCAATGTGATTTTGCGGGTAATGGCGCCGGCGGTGCTGGAAGTGGAAGACGATGGGCCAGGTATTCCCGAGGCCGAGCGCGAACGGGTGTTCGAGCGGTTCTACCGGCGAAGTGCGCAGGGCAGTGGATTAGGGCTGGCGATCGTTGGCGAGATCTGTCGGGCGCACCTGGCGCAGGTGAGCCTGCATGATGGCGAGAAGGGCGGGTTGCGGGTGCGGGTGAGTTTTATTGCGGATTGATGGTTTGCCTGTGTCGGCCCTTTCGCGGGCTCACCTGCGAAAGGGCCCTGGCAGGCTGTTACAGCTCAGCGCAACATGCTCCGGGCCTCTAGCAGTTCATCGACCTCCAGCTCGGTGCCAAACGGCAGCCCCAGATGGCGGTAAGCCGGCAGCGCAGCCAATGGCCGGTGGCGCCCGCGCTGACTGATGCAGCGGGCGATCTGCACAATGTCGATGTAATCAATCTTGTCAGTCTGGCGGTCCAGGTCATGAACCTGGCTCGGCAGGTTGACCAACTGCTCCGGAAACTCCCAGGCCTTGAGGATCTTGTCCCCCAGCACCGGCTGGAGTTGCTCGATCACGTAATGCAGGCAAACCGGGTCGGACAGCAGTTCGTTGTGCTCTTCGGCATAGATGAGTACCGGCAGCGCGCCAATCTGGTTGACCAGCCCACCCAAGGTGGCCTGGTCAGGCTTCAGAGGTGTAAAGCGACGGCAGATTTCGTAGCTGATGCCTGCCACTTCCAGGCTACTGGCCCAGATATCGCGCAGTTTCTGCTCGACTGCCGGCGAGCGGGCATGGAAAATCTGCTCGATCACCAGGCCGATGGCCAGGTTGCAGCTGTAGTTGATGCCTAGCCGCGTGATGGCGGTATGCAGGTCGGTCACCTCGATCGCAGCACGCAGCAGTGGGCTGTTGACGACCTTGATCAGGCGCGCTGACAGGGCCGCGTCGCGGCCGATCACCTTGCTCAGGGCCGCTACGCTGATCTCGCTGTCTTCCGCTGCTTCGCGGATGCTCAAGGCAACCTCGGGCAGGGTTGGCAAGACCAGGTCATCCTTTTCGATGGCGTCGAGCAATTGTGCTTGAACCAACTCGGCCAGCTTGTTCATGGGCATGTCTACCGCAGTGGTGGTGCGGCCCCGCCACAGGGGTGGGGCAGGCTGGTCAGCGCTGGATTTCCCGGTCGCGGTCCAGTTCGTAAGGCAGGGTCAGCACCTGCAGGCGCGGGCCTTCGAGGCTGCCCAGGTGCAGGTTGCCGTCTTCCACCGCCTCGGCGCTGAGCACCGCGAGCAGTTCGCAGCCCGTGCCGTTGCCGGCAGCAATGACCACTTCACCGACCGACGACCCATGAGTGGGCGAGAAAATCTCGGCGCCCGGGGCCGGAATGGCCTGCTGGTCCAGGGCCAGGCGGTACTGGCGGCGCTTGAGTTTGCCCAGGTACTGCATGCGGGCGACGATTTCCTGGCCGGTGTAGCAGCCTTTCTTGAAACTGACGCCGTCGACGGCCTGCAGGTTGATCATCTGCGGGATGAACAGTTCACGGGTCGGGCCCATGACCTGGCCGATACCTGCGCGAATCTGGCCCAGCAGCCAGTCGTTGAGCGTGCCTTCGGGCAGCGCTGCGGCGAGGGCCTGGCGTACAGGCTCGGCGTCAGCCGCCGGCACCCACAGCTCAACCCGGCCGGCGGACACGGCGATCGCGATCAGCCCGTCATGGCGCACGGTGCTACCGGCGGCTGCGGGCACGACAAGCCCCAGCGCCTGCAGCGCGGTGTCGCCATCTTGCAGGCCGAAGCGTGCCCATGCGGTGCTTTCGTCGGTCAGCGTGGCCTTGGAGAATACGGCGTACTTTTTCAGGTCGGCCAGTTGCGCGTCGAGCAGTTCGCTGGCCATGGCCAGCAAGTAGCCGTTGCCCTCGGGCACTATGCGGAAGCTCGACTGCATGCGCCCCTTGACCATGCAGCGGGCGCCGAGGCTGGCGTGTTCCTGGCTGAGGTAGTTGATGTTGCAGGTCAGCTGGCCTTGCAGGAACTTGCCTGCATCGGAGCCGCGGACGGCGAGGATGCCCTCGTGGGACAGGGGGCAGAAGAAAGCGGAATCGGCCATGGGTCATCGCGGTGGCTAAAGACTGGCGGCCATCATAGAACGCCGGTAACAAAATAGGTAGGTGACTAGACCAACGCCCGGTGTCGCTTCGCGCGCCGGGCTGTATACTGGCGGCCCATTCGAGGAGGGCCCCATGGTCGAACAAACTGAACTCAACCGGCTTTTCTGGCACAGCCGCCGCGGCATGCTGGAACTGGACGTACTGCTGGTGCCTTTCACCCAGGAAGTCTACCCCACCCTCAATGAGACCGACCGTGAACTGTACGTGCGTCTCTTGAGCTGCGAGGATCAGGACATGTTCGGCTGGTTCATGGAGCGCACCGAGTCCGAAGACCCGGAACTGCAGCGTATGGTCCGCATCATTCTGGACCGTGTCCAGCCCAAGTGAGTGTTTCGAGTGCCGTTGGCAAGGCTCGCGCCTGCTGCTGACGGCCTACCTGGCTTGTCAGGTACTGGCGTGGCTTGCCGTGTGGGCGAGCCCGCTGCCCGGGTGGCTGGCCTTTTCTGTTGTCGCCGCCTGTACGGCCCACGCTGGCTGGGCCATTCCCCGACGTATTCTGTTGACCCATGAGCATGCGGTTGTCGGCCTGCGCCGTGATGTGCGGGGCTGGCAGGTGTTCAGCCGTGCTTGTGGGTGGCAGTCAGTGCGCTTGTGTCGGGATAGTGTGGCTTTGCCTGGGCTGGTGGTGTTGCGCTTTGAGCGGGCGGGGCGGTGGTTGGGGCAGAGCCAGTGCGTACCGGGGGATGCGCTGGGGCCGGATGAGCATCGGCGATTGCGCGTGCGATTGAAGTTCAGCCGGCGGCGCTGGGCCGCGGTGAGCCGGGCATAGATCAGCACCGGGTCAGTTTCTTCGCAGGCTCGCCCGCTCTCACAGGTACTGCGCAAAACTGCAAGGCAGTTAAACCCCTGTGGGAGCGGTCGAGCCCGCGAAGGCCGCGACGCCGCTATCAGAGCGGGCTAAGGATGGTGTCCTTGGCCTCGTCCAGCATCCCTGGATAATCCAGTGTGTAATGCAACCCACGGCTTTCCTTGCGCTGCATGGCGGACAGGATCATCAGCTCGGCCACTTGCGCCAGGTTGCGCAGCTCGATCAGGTCTCGGCTGACCTTGTAGTTGCTGTAGAACTCGTCGATTTCATCCAGCAGCAGGCGAATGCGGTGCTGGGCCCGCTGCAGGCGCTTGCTGGTGCGCACGATGCCGACGTAGTCCCACATGAAGCGCCGCAGTTCGTCCCAGTTGTGCGCAATGATCACGTCCTCGTCCGAGTCGGTCACCTGGCTGGCGTCCCAGCCGGGCAGGGCCTTGGGCATGGCCACTTGCCCCAGGTGCGCCTGGATGTCGGCAGCGGCGGCGCGACCGTATACGAAACATTCCAGCAGCGAGTTGCTGGCCATGCGGTTGGCGCCGTGCAGGCCGGTGAAACTGGTTTCGCCGATGGCATACAAGCCAGGCACATCGGTGTGGCCGCAGTCGTCGACCATCACCCCGCCGCAGGTGTAATGCGCCGCAGGCACCACCGGGATCGGCTGACGGGTGATATCGATGCCAAAGGCCAGGCAGCGCTCGTACACGGTGGGGAAGTGGCTCTTGATGAAATCTGCTGGCTTGTGAGTGATGTCCAGGTATACGCAGTCCACGCCCAGGCGCTTCATCTCGTGGTCGATGGCGCGGGCCACGATGTCCCGTGGGGCCAGCTCTTCGCGTGGGTCGAAGCGTGGCATGAAACGTTCGCCGTTGGGCAGGCGCAGCAGGGCGCCCTCGCCGCGCAGGGCTTCGGTGATCAGGAAGCTCTTGGCCTGCGGGTGATACAGGCAGGTCGGGTGGAACTGGTTGAATTCCAGGTTCGCCACTCGGCAGCCGGCCCGCCAAGCCATGGCGATACCGTCGCCGCAGGCACCATCGGGGTTGCTGGTATAGAGGTAGACCTTGGCCGCACCGCCCGTGGCCAGCACGGTGAAGCGCGCGCCGAAAGTGTCCACCTCGCCGGTGTTGCGGTCGAGCACGTAGGCGCCCAGGCAGCGTTCGCCGGGCAGGCCCAGGCGGCGTTCAGTGATCAGGTCGACCGCCACTCGCTGCTCCAGCAGCTGGATGTTCGGGCGCTGGCGAGCCTGTTCCAGCAGCGTGGTGAAAATTGCCGCGCCGGTAGCGTCGGCGGCATGGATGATGCGCCGGTGGCTGTGGCCCCCCTCACGGGTGAGGTGGAACTCGAATCCGCCATCGTCGACGCTGTAGTGCTCATCGCGGGTGAAGGGCACGCCTTGTTCGATCAGCCACTGGATCGCTTCGCGGCTGTGCTCGACGGTAAAGCGCACGGCGTCTTCATGGCACAGCCCGCCGCCGGCATTGAGGGTGTCCTCGACATGCGACTGCACAGTATCGGTATTGTCCAGCACTGCAGCGACGCCGCCCTGGGCCCAGAAGGTCGAGCCGTTGGACAGGTCGCCCTTGCTCAATACGGCAACGCGAAGGTGGCTGGGGAGGTTAAGTGCCAGGCTGAGACCGGCGGCACCGCTGCCGATCACCAGGACATCATGTTGGAATTGTTGGCTCATGTCGGGACACTAGTAATCTTTGGGAGGGGCACGGCACAATGGTCACGCGCGGATGGCATTGTGAAACTATCGTTAAACGTGTCGGGATGCCTTTATAGCAGCCCCGGGTGGCCAATTTCCATGCTACCTGCCAGGTTGCGACGACCTTTGTGGGAACTTTCCGACATGGCCGGAAATCCTATGAAGGCTGCCCGTACGCCACAATTTGCCGCGGCGACGCAGGGCGGCAGGCCTTTCCGGGCTTTACCCCTGCGTATTTGAAACCTGATTATCGACGTAGCCGGCCGTGACCGCGCCGCGTCTTCCGTGCAAGCCGACCAAGGGCTGCAGGAAACTTGCTTGGAGGGGAGAACTTTTGCGCAAAGCCCGAGTCTATGTTTGCAAGCCTGAGCGATGGCTGATGCAACGCTCCTTCGAGTTCACTGAGGAGTGTTCATGCTAACCCAGGAAGAGGATCAGCAGCTTGTCGAGCGCGTTCAGCGCGGCGACAGGCGAGCTTTCGATCTGTTGGTGCTGAAGTATCAGCACAAGATTCTCGGGTTGATCGTGCGGTTTGTCCACGATACCCACGAGGCCCAGGATGTAGCACAGGAAGCCTTCATCAAGGCCTACCGTGCGCTTGGCAACTTCCGCGGCGACAGTGCGTTTTATACGTGGCTGTACCGCATCGCCATCAACACGGCGAAGAATTACCTGGTGTCCCGTGGAAGACGGCCGCCAGACAGTGATGTGAGCTCCGAGGATGCGGAGTTTTACGACGGCGATCATGGTCTCAAGGATCTCGAGTCCCCAGAGCGCTCGTTGTTGCGGGATGAAATCGAAGGCACTGTCCATCGCACCATCCAGCAACTGCCCGAAGACCTGCGTACGGCATTGACGCTACGCGAGTTCGACGGGCTGAGTTACGAAGACATTGCCAGTGTCATGCAATGTCCGGTGGGTACCGTGCGCTCTCGAATCTTCCGCGCTCGGGAGGCCATAGATAAAGCCCTGCAGCCGTTGTTGCAGGAAACCTGAGACAGCGGCGACAGCGCCAAGAGAGGAACCGCCATGAGTCGTGAAGCTTTGCAGGAATCGCTGTCCGCGGTGATGGATAACGAAGCGGATGAATTGGAACTGCGTCGGGTGTTGAACGCCGTCGACGACGCCGAAACCCGTGCCACCTGGTCGCGTTACCAGGTTGCCCGAGCAGCCATGCACAAGGAGCTGCTGCTGCCTAACCTGGATATCGCCTCGGCGGTGTCCGCTGCGCTGGCCGACGAAGCCGTGCCAGCCAAGGTCAAGAAAGGCCCTTGGCGCAGCATTGGCCGCCTGGCGGTTGCCGCCTCGGTTACCGTGGCAGTGCTGGCGGGTGTGCGTATGTACAACCAGGACGAGATCACGGGTGCAGAGCTTGCTGCCCAGCAGCCTGTCCAGCAGGGCCTGAGTGTGCCACAAGCGCAAGGCCCGGCCGTTTTGGCAGGCTATAGTGAGAGCAGTGAGCAACCGACCGGGCCGATGGCCAATGGCGTGCTGCAGAACCAGGCCGGCTGGGATCAGCGTCTGCCAGGCTACCTGCGCCAGCATGCCCAGGAATCTGCGCTCAAGGGCACTGAAACCGCATTGCCGTATGCCCGCGCCGCCAGCCTGGAAAACCGTTAAGTAAGGAGGATCATGCGCGCGCTACCTCTCCTGTCGCTGCTGATTGGCAGCTGCATGACGGTGCCAGCATTGGCGGCCAATTCTTCGCCTGAGGCGAGTGAATGGCTGAACAAGCTGGCACAGGCCGAGCAAAAACAGAGCTATCAAGGGTCGTTCGTCTACGAACGCAACGGCAGTTTCTCCTCCCACGACATCTGGCACAGGGTCGACGACGGCAAGGTCAGCGAGCGGCTGTTGCAGCTTGATGGCGCCGCCCAGGAGATCGTGCGCGTGGATGGCAAGGTGCAGTGCGTCAGCGGGGCCTTGGCCAGCGGTGTCACGGCGCCGCCGGATACCGCGCCGCGTGTGCTTGATCCGCTGAAACTGATGGGCTGGTACGATTTGAGTGTTGCAGGCAAGTCACGGGTCGCCGGGCGCGATGCCGTGATCATTGCGCTCTCGCCACGCGACCAGCATCGCTATGCATTCGAATTGCATCTGGACCGTCACTCGGGTTTGCCGCTGCGTTCGTTGATGCTCAACGACAAGGGGCAGTTGCTGGAACGCTTCCAGATGACCCGTCTCGATACCGATGATGTCCCCAGCGACGCTGACCTGCGCCCAGGTGCTGGCTGCAAGCCGGTGCAACATGTGGCCGCCGGCAGCAATGATACCGTCGCGGGTTGGCGTTCGGACTGGCTGCCACCCGGTTTCGAGCTGGTCAACAGCTCGGTACGCCGTGATCCCAAGCGCAACAGTTCGGTCAGCAGCTTGATGTATGACGACGGCCTGGCGCGTTTTTCGGTGTTCATCGAGCAAGTGAGCGATGATGGCGGCACCGACATGCGCACCCAGTTAGGCCCGACCTCAGCAGTCTCGCGTCGCCTGAATACACCCAAGGGCAAGGTGATGGTGACCGTGGTTGGCGAAATTCCGCTGGGTACGGCAGAGCGCGTTGCCCTGTCGATGCGCCCCCAGGATGCCCAGGCGCGCCAGTAATGGCGCGCTTTTGCGTGCCGAGCCAAGGTGGGCGGGTATACGGCTGAAATGAAATTAAAGCATTGTCATTTGCAATCCATCGGCAAATTTTCTATAGGTCAGGCTTTGAAGAGCCTGGCCTTTCTGCGTTGTGCAGGGGTCTTTCCAAACTACCGCTCGTTGTGACGGGAGTCGTATGTCAATACCACGCTTGAAATCCTACCTAATGATGTTCGCTGCTGTGCTGATGCTCGGCCAAGTCCTCACCGCCCAAGCCGAGGAAGCCCTGCCGGACTTCACCACCCTGGTGGAGCAGGCTTCGCCGGCGGTGGTCAACATCAGTACCAAGCAGAAGCTGCCTGACCGCCGAATCGCCGCAGGCCAGATGCCGGACCTGGAAGGCCTGCCGCCGATGTTCCGCGAGTTCTTCGAGCGCAACATGCCCCAGCAGCCGCGCTCGCCGCGCGGCGACCGCCAGCGCGAGGCGCAGTCGCTGGGCTCGGGTTTCATCATCTCCAGTGATGGCTACGTGCTCACCAATAACCATGTGGTGGCCGATGCCGACGAGATCATCGTCCGCCTGTCGGACCGTAGCGAGCTCCAGGCCAAGCTGGTGGGTACCGACCCGCGTACTGACGTGGCGCTGCTGAAGGTCGATGGCAAGAATTTGCCAACGGTGAAATTGGGTGACTCCGAGAAGCTCAAGGTGGGCGAGTGGGTACTGGCCATCGGTTCGCCGTTCGGCTTCGACCATTCGGTGACCAAAGGTATCGTCAGCGCCAAGGGCCGGACCCTGCCCAATGACACCTACGTACCGTTCATCCAGACCGACGTGGCCATCAACCCGGGTAACTCCGGCGGCCCCCTGTTCAACATGAAAGGCGAAGTGGTGGGGATCAACTCGCAGATCTTCACCCGTTCTGGCGGTTTCATGGGGCTGTCGTTCGCCATCCCGATTGACGTGGCGATTGATGTCTCCAACCAGCTGAAGAAAGACGGCAAGGTCAGCCGCGGCTGGCTGGGCGTAGTGATTCAGGAGGTCAACAAGGACCTGGCTGAATCGTTTGGCCTGGACAAGCCGGCGGGCGCGCTGGTGGCCCAGGTGCTGGAAAACGGCCCGGCAGCCAAAGGCGGCCTGCAGGTGGGCGACGTGATCCTCAGCATGAACGGCCAGCCAATCGTCATGTCGGCCGATCTGCCGCACCTGGTTGGCGGCCTCAAGGATGGCGAGAAGGCCAAGCTGGAAATCATCCGCAATGGCAAGCGCCAGAACCTGGACATCAGCGTCGGCGCGCTGCCGGATGACGACGTTGAGATTGGCGCTGGCACCGAAGGCGGCGCCGAGCGCAGCAGCAACCGCCTGGGTGTATCGGTCGCCGACCTGACCGCCGAGCAGAAAAAGTCCCTGGAGCTCAAAGGTGGCGTGGTCATCAAGGAAGTGCAGGATGGCCCGGCAGCCATGATCGGCTTGCGCCCGGGTGATGTCATCAGCCATCTGAACAACCAGGCTATCGGTTCGGCGAAGGAATTCACCGAAATCGCCAAGGAACTGCCGAAGAACCGATCTGTGTCGATGCGCGTGCTGCGTCAGGGCCGCGCCAGCTTCATCACCTTCAAGCTTGCTGAATAAGCGGTTTCGCAAGGCGAAAGGGCAGCTTCGGCTGCCCTTTTTCATGAATCTTCACAATTGCCGGAATGATTGCTGTGTACAGTCGGACAGAGGAATCTCCCATAACCCAGCAGCTTAAGGTACAATTCCCGGCTATTTTTCGGCGGGCGTCCGGCTCGCAGCCTTTTCGAGTGTTGACCCGTGAGTGATTTGAGTCATATCCGCAATTTCTCCATCATCGCCCACATCGACCATGGCAAGTCGACGCTGGCTGACCGTTTCATCCAGATGTGCGGTGGCCTGTCGGCGCGCGAGATGGAAGCCCAGGTGCTCGATTCCATGGACCTGGAGCGTGAGCGCGGTATCACCATCAAGGCCCACAGCGTCACCCTTCACTACAAGGCGCAGGACGGCAAGACCTACCAGCTGAACTTCATCGATACCCCCGGCCACGTCGACTTCACCTACGAAGTTTCGCGTTCGCTGGCGGCCTGTGAAGGGGCACTGCTGGTGGTTGACGCCGGTCAGGGCGTGGAAGCCCAGTCTGTAGCCAACTGCTACACCGCCATCGAGCAGGGCCTGGAGGTCATGCCGGTCCTGAACAAGATGGACCTGCCCCAGGCCGACCCGGACCGCGTCAAGGACGAGATCGAGAAGATCATCGGTATCGATGCCACCGACGCCGTGGCCTGCAGCGCCAAGAGCGGTATGGGCGTTGACGAGGTGCTCGAGCGCCTGGTGCACACCATCCCCGCGCCAGAAGGTGAGATCGATGCACCGCTGCAAGCGCTGATCATCGACTCCTGGTTCGACAATTACCTGGGTGTGGTCTCGCTGGTGCGTGTGCGCCAGGGCCGCGTCAAGAAAGGCGACAAGATCCTGGTCAAGTCCACCGGCAAGGTGCACCTGGTCGACAGCGTCGGTGTCTTCACCCCGAAGCACACCCAGACCGCTGATCTGAAAGCCGGCGAAGTAGGCTTCATCATCGCCAGCATCAAGGACATCCACGGTGCCCCGGTTGGCGACACCCTGACCCTGTCCTCGACCCCTGAGGTCGAGGTGTTGCCAGGCTTCAAGAAGATTCAGCCGCAGGTCTACGCTGGCCTGTTCCCGGTCAGCTCCGACGACTTCGAGGATTTCCGCGACGCTCTGCAGAAGCTGACCCTGAACGACTCCTCGCTGCAGTACATGCCGGAAAGCTCCGACGCGCTGGGCTTTGGCTTCCGTTGCGGTTTCCTGGGCATGTTGCACATGGAGATCATCCAGGAGCGCCTGGAGCGCGAATACGACCTGGACCTGATCACCACAGCACCCAGCGTGATCTATGAGCTGGAGTTGAAAACCGGCGAAACCATCGTCGTCGACAACCCGTCCAAGCTGCCGGACGTCTCGGCTGTAGCCGACTTCCGCGAGCCGATCGTCACCGCGACCATCCTGGTTCCGCAGGAGCACCTGGGCAACGTCATCACCCTGTGCATCGAGAAGCGTGGCGTACAGCGCGACATGCAGTTCCTCGGCAGCCAGGTGCAGGTGCGTTACGACATGCCGATGAACGAAGTGGTGCTCGATTTCTTCGACCGCCTCAAATCCACCAGCCGCGGCTATGCTTCGCTGGATTATCATTTCGATCGCTACCAGTCGGCCAACCTGGTCAAGCTGGACGTACTGATCAATGGCGACAAGGTCGATGCCCTGGCATTGATCGTGCACCGCGACAACGCGGCCTACAAAGGCCGTGCGTTGACCGAGAAGATGAAGGAACTGATCCCTCGGCAGATGTTCGACGTAGCGATCCAGGCAGCCATTGGCGGCCAGATCATTGCGCGGACAACCGTCAAGGCGCTCAGAAAGAACGTACTGGCCAAGTGCTACGGCGGTGACGTCAGCCGTAAGAAGAAGCTGCTGGAGAAGCAGAAGGCCGGTAAGAAACGCATGAAACAGGTGGGCAATGTGGAAATTCCACAAGAAGCCTTCCTCGCCGTGCTCAGGTTGGATAGCTAGGTCCTATGTCGCTAAATTTCCCGCTGTTGCTAGTCATCGCCGTCTTCATCTGCGGTCTGCTGGGCTTGATCGACCTGCTGTTCCTGGCCCCGCGCCGGCGTGCGGCAATCGCCAACTATCAGGGCAGCGTCAGCCAGCCTGAGATGGCGGTGGTCGAACGGCTGAACAAGGAGCCGTTGCTGGTCGAGTACGGCAAGTCGTTCTTCCCGGTGCTGTTTATCGTGCTGGTGCTGCGTTCGTTCCTGGTCGAGCCGTTCCAGATTCCTTCGGGATCGATGAAACCGACCCTGGAAGTGGGCGACTTCATCCTGGTGAACAAATTCTCGTACGGCATTCGCCTGCCGGTGATCGACAAGAAGGTCATCGAGGTCGGTGACCCGCAACGCGGGGATGTGATGGTGTTCCGCTACCCGAGCGACCCGAATGTCAACTACATTAAGCGTGTGGTTGGCCTGCCGGGCGACGTAGTCCGTTACACCAACGACAAGCGGCTGTTCGTCAACGGCCAGCCCGTTGCCGAACAACTGGTGGGCAGCGAGCCGGGTACCCTGGGCAGTGCTCAGCTGTACAAGGAAAAGCTCGGCGCGGCCGAACACCTGATCCGCAAGGAAATGAGCCGTTATCGCATGCCGCCGGACCAGCAGTGGACCGTGCCTGTGGGCCATTACTTCATGATGGGCGACAACCGCGACAACTCCAACGATAGCCGTTTCTGGGATGACCCGAACATTCCCAAGGAACTGCACGGCATGGTTCCGGACCGGAACATTGTCGGCAAGGCCTTCGCGGTGTGGATGAGCTGGCCAGAGCCCAAACTCAGCCACTTGCCCAACCTGTCGCGGGTTGGCCTGATCCATTGATACCCATCGGCGCTGTCCAGCAGACAGCGCCGAATGCATTTCTGACATAGGCTGTGTTCTCAGGGATCGGGAGATTCGCCACACATCAATCGGCGGACCACAGCCAAACAGTCTTTCAGGATGTTGATTTGAACAACGCGTTGAACAACGATCGGGTGGCCGCATGAGTGCTTCCCTTGCCGGTCTGGAGCGAAAGCTCGGTTACACCTTCAAGAACCAGGACCAGATGCTCCTGGCACTGACCCATCGCAGTTACGCCGGGCGCAACAATGAGCGCCTGGAGTTCCTCGGTGACGCCATTCTCAACTTCGTTGCCGGCGAAGCGCTGTTCGAGCGTTTTCCGCAGGCTCGCGAAGGCCAGTTGTCGCGGCTGCGTGCGCGGTTGGTCAAGGGGGAGACCCTGGCCCGTCTGGCCCGTGGTTTTGATCTGGGCGATTACCTGCGCCTGGGTTCCGGAGAACTCAAGAGCGGCGGCTTTCGCCGCGAGTCGATCCTGGCCGACGCCCTGGAGGCACTGATTGGTGCCATCTACCTGGACGCTGACATGGACACCGCCCGGGAGCGCATTCTGGCCTGGCTGGCCGATGAGTTTGAAGGCCTGACACTGGTCGACACCAATAAAGATCCGAAAACCCGCCTGCAAGAGTTCCTGCAGTCGCGCAGCTGTGAGCTGCCGCGTTACGAAGTCGTGGATATCCAGGGTGAACCACACTGCCGGACCTTCTTCGTCGAATGCGAAGTGGTACTGCTGAACAACAAGAGCCGTGGTCAAGGCGTTAGCCGGCGTATTGCCGAGCAAGTCGCCGCCGCGTCTGCACTGATCGCCCTGGGCGTGGAGAATGGCAATGACTGATAGCAACCCGACCCGCTGCGGCTACGTAGCCATTGTTGGCCGTCCCAACGTCGGCAAGTCGACCCTGCTCAACCACATCCTGGGCCAGAAGCTGGCGATTACTTCGCGAAAGCCGCAGACCACCCGCCACAACATGCTCGGCATCAAGACCGAAGGTGATGTGCAGGCCATCTACGTCGATACCCCCGGTATGCACAAGGCCAACGACAAGGCCCTGAACCGTTACATGAACCGCAATGCCTCGGCGGCCCTCAAGGACGTCGACGTGGTGATCTTCGTGGTCGACCGTACCAAGTGGACCGACGAGGACCAACTGGTGCTGGAGCGCGTGCAATATGTGACCGGCCCGCTGATCATCGCGGTCAACAAGACCGACCGTATGGAAGAGAAAGCCGAGCTGATCCCGCACCTGCAGTGGCTGCAAGAGCAGCTGCCGAACGCCGAGGTGATGCCGATTTCCGCACAGCAGGGGCACAATCTCGAGGCGCTGGAAGCACAGATCGCCAAGCACCTGCCCGAGAACGATCATTTCTTCCCCGAAGACCAGATCACCGACCGTAGCAGCCGCTTCCTGGCCGCCGAACTGGTGCGCGAGAAGATCATGCGCCAGTTGGGTGCGGAGTTGCCGTACCAGATCACCGTGGAGATCGAAGAGTTCAAGCAGCAGGGCCATGTGCTGCACATTCACGCGTTGATCCTGGTTGAACGCGATGGCCAGAAAAAAATCATCATTGGTGACAAGGGTGAGCGCATCAAGCGCATCGGTTCCGAGGCGCGCAAGGACATGGAAGTGCTGTTCGATTCCAAGGTCATGCTCAACCTGTGGGTCAAGGTAAAGGGCGGCTGGTCCGACGACGAGCGCGCCCTGCGTTCGCTGGGCTACGGCGACCTGTAAGCCGCGCGCTGGTCCCTGTAGGGGCGGCCTTGTGTCGCGATAGGGCCGTGCAGCAGCCCCGGCGATTTATGCTGCGAAGCTAAAAATCGGGGGCCGCTTTGCGGCCCTTTTCGCGACACAAGGCCGCTCCCACAAGGGCCAGTGCAACCCTCGGCGCGAGTGATTAATGGAACAACCTGTCGGCCAGCCAGCCTACGTGCTGCACAGCCGTGCCTATAAGGAAACCAGCGCGCTGGTGGACTTTTTCACCCCGCAGGGCCGTATGCGCGCCGTGCTGCGTCGTGCGCGGGGGAAGGGCGGTAGCCTGGTGCGGCCGTTCGTCCTCCTGGAGCTAGAGCTGCGGGGGCGCGGCGAGCTGAAGAATGTCGGCCGCATGGACAGCAACGGCATCGCCGCCTGGCTGCATGGCGATGCGCTGTTCAGCGGGTTGTACCTGAATGAGTTGCTGATGCGGCTGCTGCCCGCCGAAGCACCGTTTCCGGCCATTTTCGAGCACTACACCCTGACCTTGCAGGCCCTGGCTGAAGGCCGCCCGCTGGAACCTCTGCTGCGTTCGTTCGAATGGCGGCTGCTTGATGAGCTCGGGTATGCGTTTTCATTGAACCAAGACGTCAACGACCAGCCGATTGCCGCCGACGGCCTGTATCGCCTGCGCGTGGATGCCGGCCTGGAGCGGGTCGAGCTGTTGCAGCCCGGCCTGTTTCGTGGGATCGAGTTGCTGGCCCTGGCTGAAGCCGACTGGGACGCACCTGGCGCCTTGCTCGCTGCAAAGCGGCTGATGCGCCAGGCACTGGCAGTTCACCTGGGGGCAAAACCGCTGGTCAGCCGGGAACTGTTTCGCAAGCGCTGATCAGGACGTATGCTGTTGGGCTCAATCTTCAGGAGAGCCTTTCGTGACTCACAGCAACCGCATGCTTCTTGGCGTCAACATCGACCACGTGGCGACCCTGCGCCAGGCCCGTGGCACGCGCTACCCTGACCCGGTCAAGGCTGCCCTGGATGCCGAGGAAGCAGGCGCCGATGGCATCACCGTGCACCTGCGTGAAGACCGCCGGCACATCCAGGAGCGTGACGTTGTGCTGCTCAAGGATGTGCTGCAGACCCGCATGAACTTCGAGATGGGCGTCACCGAAGAGATGATGGCCTTTGCCGAGAAGATTCGCCCGGCGCACATCTGCCTGGTACCCGAAACCCGTCAGGAGCTGACCACCGAAGGTGGCCTGGATGTGGCAGGCCAGGAAGCGCGGATCAAGGCTGCAGTCGAACGGCTGGCGCGTACCGGTGCCGAGGTGTCGCTGTTCATCGACGCCGACGAACGGCAGATCGAGGCCTCGCGTCGGGTTGGCGCACCGGCCATCGAGCTTCACACCGGCCGTTATGCCGATGCCGAAACCCCCACCGAAGTGGCTGAAGAGCTCAAGCGGATCGTCGAGGGTGTGGCGTTTGGCGTGGGGCATGGGCTGATCGTCAATGCCGGTCACGGGCTGCACTACCACAACGTCGAGGCGGTGGCGGCGATCAAGGGTATCAATGAGCTGAACATTGGCCATGCGCTGGTGGCGCATGCCTTGTTTGTCGGCTTCAAGGCTGCTGTGGCCGAGATGAAGGCGCTGATCGTGGCGGCTTCGCGCTGATTGTTGGTCGCCTGTACCGGCCTTTTCGCGGGCAAGCCCGCGAAGAGGCCAGCACAGGCGGCCGATCACTCGGCAGGAAACACCAGGGTAAACCGGGTAGGCCCCAGGGGGCAGCTGCTGACCTCGACCCGCCCGCCATGCAACTGCATGATCGACTTCACGATCGCCAACCCCAACCCGGTCCCGCCCTCCAGCCGCGAACGCCCCGAACCTACCCGGTAAAACCGCTCGAACAAGCGCGACTGGTGCTCTGCAGGCACACCCGGACCCTGGTTCTCCACGGATAGCCTGACTTCGCTGCCCGAGCGTTCGATGCGCAGAGCCACGGGTTTACCCTCGGGACTGTGCCGTATGGCGTTGCTCAACAGGTTCGACAGTGCCCGCTGAAACATCAGCCGGTCTCCCAGCGCTGTCCCCCAGCCCTGAACACGTAGCTCAATTTCTTTCAGCTCGGCACTGTAGGCAAACAGCTCGACAACCCGCGCTGCCTCGTCGGACAGCGCCAAGGGTTTCAACGCAACCTGCGTATGCGGCTGGCTGACCTGGGCAAGAAACAGCATGTCGTTGATGATGCGGTTGAGCCGGGTCAGTTCTTCGATGCTGTCTTCAAGCACTTCCCGATAGTTGGCGTTGTCCCGCTCACGGGCCAGTGTCACCTGCGCCTTGCCCATCAGGTTGCTCAACGGTGTGCGCAGTTCATGGGCCAGGTCGTCAGAGAACTGCGACAGCTGCCTGACACCTTGGTCGAGTCGATCGAGCATCACGTTGATACTGCCGGCCAGGTCTGCCAGTTCCTGCGGCAGGGCGGTAGCGGGCAGGCGATGCTGCAGGTCCTGGGCCGACACCTGCCCGGCAATGCGCCGGAAGTGCCGCAATGGTTTCAGGCCGCGCTGCATCAGCCACCATGCCCCCGCACCAATCAAAACCAGTAGCAGTGGCAAGGCGAGCAACGTCGAGTGCAGGTAGGCTTGCAGCAGGGCGTTGTCGTCGGCGCGGTTGAGCGACATCATCACCTTGACAGGGGTGTTGTCGCGCAGGCGCATCAGCCGGGTAACGGTGAGGATCTGGTTACCGCCGCTGTCACGCCAGGCGTGAAAGGCCAGACGCGCATCGGTGTGCAGTTCACCGACCCGCGATTCCAGGGCCGGGCCGAGGCTGAGCAGGTGGGGGTGGCGGCCGTCGAGAGCCAGCACACTGAGGCTTAGGTTGTCATGCCCCATCACCAGGTCCAGCAGTGGATGGGCGCGGCTGCCCAGGTCCTCGCTGCGCAGGTCGACACGCAGGTTGTGCTCGACCTGAAGCATCTTGCGCGCCAAATCCTTGCGCGCGCGGCTGTCCAGTTCGTGATCCAGGGCAAACACGGCCAGGCAGGCCAGCAGCAGCACCAGTGCGGCGCCCATCAATGTCACGCTCAGGCCCAGGCGTAACGACAGGCTGGCATTTTTCAAAGGCGAGCCTCAAGTACGTAGCCCACACCACGCAGGGTATGGATCAGCTTGTTGTCGAACGGGTCGTCGATCTTCGCCCGCAGGCGCCGGATCGAGACCTCGACCACGTTGGTGTCGCAGTCGAAGTTCATGTCCCACACCAGCGAGATGATCTGCGTGCGCGACAACACTTCGCCAGTCTGGCGCATTAGCAGGTGCAGCAGGGCGAACTCCTTGGCGGTCAGGTCGATGCGCTGCCCGGCGCGGTAGGCGCGGTGGCGGCCGGGGTCCAGTTCCAGGTCAGCGACGCGCAGGGTGCTGGGCTGCAGTTGCTGGTCGTTGCGGCGTAGCAGGCTGCGGATGCGCGCCAGTAGCTCAGGGAACTCAAAGGGCTTGAGCAGGTAGTCATCCGCGCCCAGGTCCAGGCCTTTTACCCGGTCGGCCAAGCGACCGTGGGCGGTCAGCATCATGATGCGCGTGGCCGATTCGGCACGTAGCCGCTGCAGCACGGTCCAGCCATCGATTTCGGGCAGGTTGACGTCGAGGATGACCAGGTCATAGGCCTGTTGGCGTGCCAGGTGCAGGCCGTCGGTGCCTGTGTGGGCGCAGTCGACCACGTAACCGTTCTCGCGAAGGCCCTGTTGCAGGTAGTCGGCGGTACGCAGCTCGTCCTCGATGATCAGTAGGCGCATGGGGGGCTCGGTGTATTGAAAGGGGGGCGATTCTTGACCCTGTAGTGACATCAGGGTCAAGCGCTCCAATGTTACGGCATGAAAAAAGGCCTGCGGTGCAGATAACGGATTTGTAATTCTGCTGTTATCTGGCTGTCTGTTCGGGCCTCTTCGCGGGTAAACCCGCGCCTGTAGGAACGGGTTTAACCGCGAAGAGGTCCGAACAGTCCACACAAGGCCACATTGCAGGACTGTAATCCCCGCCTCACCTTGCCGTTAGCCAGCCCTCGCTAGGATGGCCGTGTCTGATCGGTTATTACGAGGCAAACACGATGAACCTGACCAAATACCTGCTGTTGGCCACCCTTGCCCTGGGCAGCGCCAGTGTTTATGCCGAGGGCGGTGCGGAGCGCTCGAAGCAGTTCTGGCAAGCCTTCCGCGAAGACCAGCAGCGTCTGCATGGCGACAAGCAACAGGCTGTTGCCGAGCGCGAGCGCAAGGCGCAAGAGAAGGCGCGTGAGGTGGCCAAGGATTGAGGTAACGACACCTGCGCCGCGACGGCTCCTCGCCGCAGGTGTATTCAGGCGCCCCTGCGGGCGCCTTTTTTATTTGCGCGCCAGCAGGGTGGCGCGGCGTGGGGCAGGCAGGCCTTCGACGGTCTTGCTATGGTCGTTCGGGTCGAGGAAGTCGCTCAGCGACTGGTAGCGCATCCAATCGGTGCTGCGCTGCTCCTCGACGCTGGTCACGCTCACGTCGACGCAGCGCACATCGCTGAAGCCGGCACGGCGCAACCAGCGGGCCAACGCCGGTACCGACGGCAGGTACCAGACGTTGCGCATCTGCGCGTAGCGGTCCTCAGGCACCAGCACCTGGTTTTCGTCGCCCTCGATAACCAGCGTTTCCAGCACCAGCTCGCCACCTTTGACCAGGCAGTCCTTGAGCGCCAACAGGTGCTCGATGGGCGAGCGGCGGTGATAGAACACGCCCATGGAAAACACGGTATCGAAACCTTCAAGGTTGGCGGGCAGGTCTTCCAGGGCGAACGGCAGGTGCCAGGCCGGTAACTCCGGCAGGTATTGCTGCACGGCCTGGAACTGGCAGAAGAACAGCCAGTTGGGGTCGACCCCAACCACCATGTCTGCGCCGGCGCCGAGCATGCGCCATTGGTAGTAGCCATTGCCACAGCCTACGTCGAGTACGCGTTTGCCTTTGAGGTCCAGGTGCGGGCCGACCCGCGACCACTTCCAGTCCGAACGCCATTCGGTGTCAACGTGCACGCCAAACAGGTCGAATGGCCCCTTGCGCCAGGGCGACAGGCCCATCAGTGCCTGGCGCATCTGCGCGCGGGTGGCGTCGTCGCAGTCGCAATCCAGACGCAACCCGTTGACCAAGTCGACTTCACTGGGTTGCAGGGCGGGCAGGGCTTCCAGCGCCCCGCGCCAGCGGTCGAGGTCACCGTGACCCTTTTCCAGCTTGGCGTCCAGTTGCGCTTGCAGGCCTTGCGACCAGGAAGCCAGGGGCGTGCCCGCCAGGCGGCGGACGAGGGGAGACAGATCGATCATGGCAGGGCTATCAACGAGGCGAAGTTAAGGCATTGGAACCAAGGCACCACTTTCGAGAAGCCGGCTGCGCGCAGGCGTTCCTGGTGGGTTTCGAGTGTATCGGGCTTCATCACGTTTTCGATGGCACTGCGCTTCTGGGCGATCTCCAGTTCGCTGTAGCCATTGGCCCGTTTGAAATCCAGGTGCAGTTCATTGAGCAGGTCCTGCGCTTGCTCATCGGCGAAGCGCAGCTTCTCCGACAGAATCAGCGCGCCGCCGGGCAGCAGCGCCTGGCGGATTCGCCCGAGCAGTTCAAGGCGCTGGTCAGGGGCAATGAACTGCAGGGTGAAGTTCATCGCCACTACCGAGGCCGGCTCGAAGGGCAGGGCAAGGATATCGGCCTCCAGCACGTGCACCGGCAGTAACTCCTGGAACATCGAATCTTGTGCAGTGAGGTACTGCCGGCAGCGCTCGACCATGGCAGCGGAGTTATCCACCGCGATTACCCTGCAGCCGTCGCTGCGCACATGGCGACGCAGCGACTGGGTAACGGCGCCCAGCGATGCGCCCAGATCGTACAGTGCGGTGCCTGGCTGGGCGAACCGGGCGGCCAGAACCCCGAGGTTCTCGACAATGGTTGGGTAACCGGGCACCGAGCGCTTGATCATGTCCGGGAACACACGTACGACGTCTTCGTTGAAGACGAAGTCGGGCACCTGCTCCAGGGGTTGGGAGAAAAGGCGGTCGGGTTGTTTGCTCACGGCGAATCCAGGCGGCTGGTGATAGGCAGGGGGCGCATTCTAGCCAAACCGCAGCCGGGATGCATGGTTGGCTGACCAGCGCTGTGCGTTCAATTGACCCGAATGGCGCAATCGAAGGTCTGCACCGGGCGCACTTCCGGGGCCCAGGGTTGCTGGTAGACCAATACCAGGTTCCCTTCGCCGGCAGCGCGGGCCTGGAAGCGCCAGGTCGACATGCCCGAGCTGCCGACGATACCGGTGTCTTCAGGCGCGCTGTAAACCTCGGGGCCAAGGCTTTGCAATACGTTGGGCGCCGGGTTCTGTAACAGCCAGCGGTAGCCGGTGGTGGGGTTGCTGGGCAGGGTAAGCGTGAGGACCTGACCGACCTGCAGGCGCTTTGGGCATTCGCTTTCGGCGTCCAGGTCAACAGGCTGCGAGGGTTGTTGAGCGCAGGCAGAAAGCAGGGCGAAGCTCAGGGGAACGAGCAGACGAGGAGAGGTCATGGTGGCTCCGAAGGCTGGCGATGGCCTGAGGATAACCGATGATCGAGGACATTTGTGTTGCCTGTGCCGGCCCTTTCGCGAGTAAGCCCGCGCCTGCAGGGATAGCGTACCCGTGCAGGCGCGGGCTTGCCCGCGAAGAGGCCGGTACAGGCTAGAACAGCACTTTCGCCACGTCGGCAAAGCGCTTGGCGAAGTGCACTGTCAGGCCTTCGCGCAGGTAGTCCGGCAGTTCTTCGAAGTCACCGCGGTTGGGCTCCGGCAGGATCAGTTCGAAAATCTTCTGCCGCCGCGCCGCAATCACCTTCTCGCGCACGCCGCCAATCGGCAGTACCTGGCCGGTGAGGGTCAGCTCGCCCGTCATGGCGACACCCTTTTTGGCAGGCTGGTCGCGGGCCAGTGAAAGCAACGCGCTGGCCATTGTGATGCCGGCACTGGGGCCGTCTTTGGGCGTGGCGCCTTCGGGTACGTGCAGGTGGATGAACGCTTCGTTGAAGAAACCTGGATCCCCGCCAAATTGCTTGAGGTTGGAGCTGATGTAGCTGTAGGCAATTTCGGCAGACTCCTTCATCACGTCACCCAGTTTGCCGGTCAGCTTGAAGCCGCGGTTGTGGGTGTGGATGCGGGTCGCCTCGATCGGCAGTGTGGCACCGCCCATGCTGGTCCAGGCCAGGCCGGTGATCACGCCTTTGCCAGCCAGTACCTGCTCGCTGCGGAACACCGGTATGCCGAGTGCGGTCTCCAGGTCCTTGGTGCCGATCTTAAGTTTGGCGTCGGGGTTTTCCAGCAGCTTGACCACGGCCTTGCGCACCAGTTTGCCCAGTTGCTTCTCCAGCTGGCGCACACCGGCCTCGCGGGCATAACCGTCGATCACCAGGCGCAGTGCGCTGTCGCTGATGCTGAGGCTGGTCTTGGAAACGCCGGCCTTTTCCAGCTGCTTGGGCCACAGGTGGCGCTTGGCGATGGTCAGTTTTTCTTCGGTGATATAGCCGGACAGGCGGATCACTTCCATGCGGTCGAGCAACGGCCCGGGTATCGAATCGAGGGTGTTGGCAGTGCACACGAACAGCACCTTGGACAAGTCCAGGCGCAGGTCGAGGTAGTGGTCGAGGAAGTCGACGTTCTGCTCGGGGTCGAGGGTTTCCAGCAACGCTGATGCCGGGTCACCCTGATAGCTCTGGCCCATCTTGTCGATTTCGTCGAGCATGATCACCGGGTTCATCACTTCGACGTCTTTCAGGGCCTGCACCAGCTTGCCGGGCTGGGCACCGATGTAGGTGCGGCGGTGGCCCTTGATCTCGGCTTCGTCACGCATGCCGCCGACGCTGAAGCGATAGAATGGCCGGCCGAGCGATTCGGCGATGGACTTGCCGATGCTGGTCTTGCCCACCCCGGGCGGGCCCACCAACAGCACGATCGAGCCGCTGATCTCGCCTTTCCAGGCGCCCACGGCGAGGAACTCGAGGATGCGCTCCTTGATGTCGTCGAGGCCAGCGTGGTACTGGTCGAGGACTTTGCGCGCATGTTTGAGGTCGAGCTTGTCTTTGCCGTACACGCCCCACGGCAGGGCGGTGGCCCATTCCAGATAGTTGCGGGTGACGGCGTATTCGGGCGAGCCGGTTTCCAGGATGGCCAGTTTGCCCATCTCTTCATCGATGCGCTTGCGTGCCTGGGGCGGCAGGGTCTTGCCTTCCAGGCGCTGTTCGAACTGTTCGAGGTCGGCGCTGCGGTCGTCCTTGGTCAGCCCCAGCTCCTGCTGGATGACCTTGAGTTGTTCCTTGAGGAAGAACTCGCGCTGGTGCTCGCCGATCTGCCGGTTGACCTCGGCCGAAATTTCGTTCTGCAAGCGTGCGACTTCCACCTCTTTGCGCAGCATTGGCAGTACCTTTTCCATGCGTTTGAGCATGGGCACGCAGTCGAGCACTTCCTGCAACTGGTTGCCGGTGGCCGAGGTGAGCGCGGCGGCGAAGTCGGTGAGCGGCGAGGGGTCGTTGGGGCTGAAGCGGTTGAGGTAGTTCTTCAGCTCTTCGCTGTACAGCGGGTTGAGCGGCAGCAGCTCCTTGATCGCGTTGATCAGTGCCATACCGTAGGCTTTGACCTCGTCGGTCGGCTCAGCGGGCTGGCGCGGGTATTCGACTTCGACCAGGTAGGGCGGGCGGTGGTGCTTGAGCCAGTTGCGGATGCGCACCCGGGACAGGCCCTGGGCGACAAACTGCAATTTGCCGTTTTCGCGGCTGGCATGGTGCACCTTGACCAGCGTGCCGTACTGCGGCAGTGCCGAGGTGTCGAAGTGGCGGTGGTCTTCTGGCGGGGTGTCCATGAAGAACAGCGCCAGGCAGTGGTCCGGTGACTTGGCCACCAGATCGAGCGTTTCGGCCCAGGGTTCTTCATTGACGATGACCGGAAGTACCTGTGCCGGGAAGAACGGGCGGTTGTGGATCGGGATGACGTAGACCTTGTCCGGCAGCTGCTGGCCGGGCAGGGCGAGGGCGTGGCCGGTTTCGGCCTGGAGGGTGTGTTCGACTTCGCTGTGTTCGTCCGGGTGTTCCGGGAAATCCTGCTGGTCGCTCATGGGGCACCTGCGTGAATGACTATGGTGCTTAGATGGGGCGGGAGGGGATGGGTTTCAATGGTATGGGAGTGGCCTTGTGTCGCGATTGGGCTGCGCAGCAGCCCCAGCATCCATCCAGCATTCTAGAGCGTTGGGGCCGCTGCGCGAGCCAATCGCGACACAAGGCTCCACAAGGACTGCGCCAGGCTTTAGATGTGTACGGCGACTTTCAGGGCTTCCAGCGCCGGCTCGACCTTGATGCCCAGCGCTGCACCCAGCTCCATTACCCAGGGTTGATGGGCGGGTTTGCGGTGATGATGTTTCTCGACACTGCGCTGGGCTGAGGCTGAACACCGGCCTGTGGGAGCGGCCTTGTGTCGCGAAAGGGCCGCGAAGCGGCCCCGGCATTATTTGCATCGACGCTGAAACCCCGGGGCTGCTGTGCAGCCCTTTCGCGACGCAAGGCCGCTCCCACACGGATCGCGCCAGCTTTCAGAAATTGAGCAAGACAGTTGCTCCCACAGGGTTGAGCCTGCGGGAGCGGTGTCGCTTACTCAGCTAATTTGTAAGCGATGATG
Source organism: Pseudomonas sp. BO3-4 (assembly GCF_034044115.1). Classification (NCBI taxonomy): domain Bacteria; kingdom Pseudomonadati; phylum Pseudomonadota; class Gammaproteobacteria; order Pseudomonadales; family Pseudomonadaceae; genus Pseudomonas; species Pseudomonas sp. BO3-4. Next base: position 5,014,281 of record NZ_CP139018.1, on the reverse strand, counting down.
TAATCGCCCATCTTGGTGCCCAGCGAGCCATGGCCGCCGGCAGTCACCAGCACGTACTGCTTGCCGTCCTTGCCGGTGTAGCTCATCGGCGTAGCCTGGCCACCCGCTGGCAGGCGTGCCTTCCACAATTCCTTGCCGTTGTTCACGTCATAGGCGCGCAGGTACTGGTCGAGCGTGCCGCTGAGGAAACCGACGCCACCGGCGGTGACGATCGAGCCACCCATGCTTGGCACGCCAACCGGCAGGCCGATCGGCACCGGAGTGCTGTCCCGGGTGGTGCCGTTCTTGTGTTTCCACACCACCTTGTTGGTGAACAGGTCGATGGCGGCGACGTAGCCCCAGGCGGGTGCCTGGCACGGTACGCCGAGCGGCGACATGAACGGGTGCATGGTCACTGCATACGGTGCACCGGTGTTCGGCTGCACGCCGCTGGTCTCACTTTCGCGCTTGCTGCCTTCGGCAACCTGCTCACGCGGGACCATCTTCGACACGAACGCCATGTAGTTGGGCGAAGTGAACAGCAACTGGCGCACCGGGTCGACCGACACGCTGCCCCAGTTGAATACACCTACGTTGCCGGGGTAGACCAACGAACCTTGTTCGGATGGCGGGGTGTACTGGCCTTCGTAGCGCAGTTCGCGGAACTGGATGCGGCACAGCATCTGGTCGAAAGGCGTGGCGCCCCACATGGCCTGTTCGGTCAGCTCTGGGCCGAGCAGGTTGAGGTCGGAACGAGCCTGGGTTGGCGAGGTGTGGTCGCCTTCCACTGCGCCTTGTGGGGTGGGGATCTCGCGGATCGGCACGATTGGCGTACCGTCGCGGCGGTCGAGCACGTACAGGCTGCCTTGCTTGGTCGGTACGATGATCGCCGGTTTCACGCCATCGTCGGTTTTCAGGTGTACCAGGGTCGGCTGGCTGCCGACGTCCATGTCCCACAGGTCGTGATGGGTGAACTGATAGTTCCAGCGTGCCTTGCCGGTGGCCAGGTCAAGGGCGACCACGCCGGCACTGTACTTCTCGGCGCCTGGGGTGCGGTCGGCGCCCCACTGGTCCGGGGTCTGGTTGCCCAGCGGCAGGTAGATCATGCCAAGGTCTTCGTCGACGCTGGCGATTGACCACATGTTGGCCGAGTTGCGGCTATACATTTTGCCGGCAGCCAATGGCTTGGTGTCGTCCGGGTTGTTGCTGTCCCAGTTCCACACCAGGTGGCCGTCGTGCACGTCGTAGGCGCGGATCACCCCGGACGGCTCATTGGTCGACTCGTTGTCGGTGACGTGGCCACCGATGATCACCAGGTTACGGGTAATGGCAGCAGGCGAGGTGGAGTAATAGCCGCCGGCGGTGAACGGGCCAATGCCGGTGGTGAGGTCGATCACGCCCTGGTTGGCGAAACCTTCGCAGACCTTGCCGTTGTCGGCGTTGATGGCGATCAGGCGGGCATCTGCAGTCGGCAGGTAGAGACGACGCGGGCAGGCTTGGGCCACCGCCTGGCCTGCGTCGGTAATTTTCGGCGCCGGGCTGCCGTCGCGGCTGACGTAGCGGTTTTCGTCATAGTACGAGACGCCACGGCACGTCATGTGGGCAAAGCCTTTGAAGGTGCCGGTCGGGCTCTTGACCTGCGGGTCGTAGCGCCAGATTTCCGCGCCAGTGTCCGGGTCCAGCGCCAGCAGGCGGCTGTGCGCGGTGCAGGCGTACAGCATGCCGTTGACCTTCAGCGGGGTGTTCTGGTTGGTCAGCTCCACCGGGTCGTTTTCGGTCGGCAGATCACCGGTGCGAATGCGCCAGGCTTCTTCCAGGCGGTAGGCGTTCTGCGGGGTGATCTGGTGCAGCGGCGAGTAGCGGTCGCCATGCTCGGTACGGCCGTAGGCCTGCCATTCGCCGTCGGGCATGGCCGGTGCGGCACTGGCCATTTCGCTGCTGTCGCGGCCCAGTTCGCCGAACACTTCACCGGGATGGGTGAACTGGCTGCCCAGCGCGCAAGCGCCCGAAGCGACCACTGCCAGGCCGAGCAGTGCAGTATTGGCTTTGCTGGCCGGGCCGATCAGCGGGCGACGTGCCCACGGAAGCAGCAGCACCACGCCGATGGCGAACCAGATGGCCAGACGGGGCACCAGTTGCCACCAGTCCAGGCCCACTTCGAGCAGGGCCCAAACGGTGCTGCCCAGCAGCACCAGGCCATACAGGCCCAGGGCGATCTGGCGTTGGGCCAGCAGCAGGATGCCCGAAAGGGCAAAGCCGATACCGGCGATCAGGTAGTACAGCGATCCGCCCAGCTGGCTCAGCTTGATACCGCCGGCCAGCAGGGCCAGGCCCATCAGCAACAGCAGCGCGCCAATCAGGCGCGGTAGCCAGCGGCTTCCTTGGTTCGCACCTTCAGTGCTCATCGTAGGTTCTCCGTCAGGTCAAAAAAGGGGTTAGAAACTGCTCTGGATCTTCAGGCCGCCGATCAGGGCGCCATCCACCTGCGACACCCCGCCCGGGTGGCGGATGTACTGCAGGTTGGGGCGTACCGTGAGCCAGTCGGCCAAATGGATGCCGTAGTACAGCTCGGCGCTGTACTCGGTGTCCTGCACGGGCAGGAAGCCTGGGTTGTCGTAGTCGTAGAGGCCGGCGGCCTGGTTGGCCAGGCGGGCGTTCTTGCGATAGGCAGGGTTGACGTGCACGCGGGCCAGGGCGAAACCGATGTCGTCCTTGGCGCGGGCATCGAAGGGCCCTTTGAATACCAGTCCTGCCTGCACATAGTTGTCGATGGCATTGGTCTTCTTGTCATGCACGGTGGCGTTGGCGAACACGCTCAAGCCGCGTGACTGGTCGGACGCCAGCGAGGTGACCTGCTGCTGGGCGCCAATCCACAAGCCGTGCTTGCTCGAGCTGCTGCGGTAGGCGGCGCCGCTGATGGCGGCCGGCTGACCGTTGCTGTCCTTGAGAACATCTTGTGCCTTGGCATTACTGTAGTAGTAGCCGGCACGATATTCCCCTTTCAAGCCTTGGATACGTGGGGTCCATACCAGTTCGAACGGCATTACCGCACCTTGGGTGCCGCTGCCGCTGAGCTTGAAACCATTGCCAGATTCAAGGTTGGAAGGGTTCTGCTCGAAGACGCCGACCTGGGCGTACAGCTCAGGGGTAAGGTTGTAGCGCACGCGCAGGGCCCACTGGCTGACTGGCCAGTTGTACCAGATGCCACCCACCCAGTTGCCCACCTGCGAGCCGCAGAAGGCCAGGTTCTGGAAGTCGCAAGGGAAGCTGTTGAAGTCCTCGCCTTCACCGAAGCGGCCGAATTTCACATCCAGCGCACCGTCGAAGTACTTCTGCTTGATCCACATTTGCGTCAGCCGCCAGGTTTCGCCGCGGCCCCAGACTTCCTGGGCGGAGGTGAAGCCGCCGACACGCGGGTCGTTGATGCGATCGTTGCTGATGTTGTCGCCGTGACGCTCGGTGACGGTCAGCTGGAGTTCGGTGTCGTGCCAGCCGAGGATCTTGTCCAGGTCCAGGTGGCTGCCAAAGGTGAACTGGTCGCTGTAGCGCGCGGTGCGGTCGTGGTCGTAGCCGCCGTGCAGGTTGCTGCCCATCTCGCCGGTGTAGCCAAGGGTAAAGTCGTAGCCCTTTTCCAGCAGTTCGCTGCGGGTTCCACCCCAGTCGCCGAGCATCCACGGGGAATCGCTGGCGAACATTTCGCTGGCGCTGGCGGGGGTTGCCAAGGCACTGAGGGCGAGGCCGATGTAACAGGTTTTAGGCAGTTGGAACATGAGATAGCGCTATCTTTTGATTATTGAAAAAACGGCAAGCGCATCGAAGGGCGAGCCCCTCAATGGATATGGCGACAAGGTTGTTCGATGAAGCGTTTCAGCTTGCGGCGGGGAGGATATAGGGGAAGTTGTAAGAAAAAAAGACAAATTGTCGCAGAGGATTGTTGTTGAACGGGCAACAGTCGTCATTAATCGAGGCCGGTGTAGGAGCGGGTTCACCCGCGAATGCGCCGGTTGACCTACCATCGTCTTCGCGGGTGAACCCGTTCCTACACCGATCTTCGTCGCTTGTGGTTCAGAAGGTGGTACGCAACCCGACTTCCACACTGCGCCCCGGCGCCGGTGCGATATCGCGCAGGATCGAACTGGCGTAGCGCACGGTCTGGTCGGTGAGGTTTTCGCCGCGTACAAACGCCAGCCACTGGCTCTGGCCAATGTCGAAGCGGTAGCCAACGCTCGCCCCCAAGGTGGTGTAGCCATCGGTGCCGGTTTCGTTGGCGGGTTTGCGGTGCTGCGACGCAGCGTGCTGCACGTCTACTCGCGCCTGCCAGCGGTCCAGTTCCCAGACCAGACCGCTGTTCAGGCGCAGCGGGGCGATGCGGGGCAGTGGCTCGCCGCTGTCCAGGTTTTTGGCCCGGGTGTAGTCACCGGACAACTCCAGCGCAAAGCTGCCGTAACGGTTCTCGGCCAACTGCCAGCGGTCCTGGGCCTCGATGCCGTAGAAGCGCGCCCGCACGCCTTGGTACTGGTATTCCGGGAAGCCGTCGTCATGATCGTGGTCGTGGTCATCCTCGTCATGGTCGTGATCATGCCCGCCCTCACGCAGGTTGCCGGTGCCAATCAGGCCGATGTAGTTGCGAAAGTGGCTGTAGAACACCCCAACACTGCCTTTGTGGGTGCCGTTGTCGAAGCGCAGCGCCAGGTCGGCGGAAATCGCCTTTTCCTTGTTCAGGCTGGCGTCACCAACTTCAAACGCGCCGGTGGCTACGTGCGCGCCATTGGCGTACAGCTCGTAAAAGGTAGGGGCGCGCTCGGTGTAGCCGAGGTTGGCGGCCAGCGACCAGATGGGGTCGAGTTGGTACACGGCCCCCGACGACAGGCTGAAGGCGTTGAAGCTGCTGGCGCTGTCGGCGTCGACGAAGTTCTCGTTGCCTTTGGCGTCTGGGTCTACGCGGGTGTGCTCCATGCGCGCGCCCAGGCTCAGGTTCAGGCGTTCGGTGGCTTGCCACTGCTCCAGCATGAACAGCGCCAGGCTGTCGGTATCGGTGTGCGGGACGAAGGCTTCCTCGCCCAGGGCGGAGAATTCGTTGCGGCTGACCTGGGCACCGATCATCCCTTCCACCGGTCCGAGCGGCTGGTGACGGGCTTCGATGCGGGCTTCGTAGCCCTTGTTCTTGAAGGTGGTATGGACCTCGCCTTCCTCGATTTCGCTGTGTTCGTAGTCGGTGTAGCCGGCATCTACCTTGACCGAGCTGAACGGGCCGTCGAGGTCGCGCAGTTCGGAGGCGAAGGCGTAGTGATCCTGTTTCATGTCCAGGCGCACGCCGGACTCGGCCACCGAGCCGTAGTTGCTGTCGTAGCGGCTGTACGACAGGCCGGCGTAGCCGTGGTCCCAGTGGTAGGCACCACCGATTGCGCCGCCGTCCTGGCGACCGTCGCTGTTTTCCAGGCGGTGTTTGCTGCCGGGCTCGTCGGCATCGCGCACCTTGGCGCTGCGTGCGTAGCCCGGGATGCGCAGGTCGTTGAACTGGCGGCTGTTGGCGTCCAGGTGCAGGGCGAAGGCGCCGTCGCCGGCCTCCAGCTTGCCGGCGCTGCTGCGGGTGGTGTCCGCGCCGCCGTAACGCAGTTCACCGGCACCGTGGATGCCCTCGATCGGCGAGTCCGGGATGCGGCTGTCGAAGGTGTTGACCACGCCGCCGATGGCGTTACCGCCATACAGCAAGGCGGCCGGGCCGCGGACGATTTCGACGCGGTCGACCGTCACCGGGTCCAGGGGCACGGCGTGGTCATAGGACAGCGACGAGGCATCCAGGGCGCCGACGCCGTTGCGCAGAATGCGGATGCGGTCGCCGTCCAGGCCGCGAATGACCGGTCGGCTGGCGCCAGGGCCGAACCAGGTAGAGGCGACACCGGGCTGCTTGTTCAGGGTTTCACCGAGGCTGCCGTGCTGCTGTTGCAGCAGGTTGTCGCCTTCGAGCACGGTGCTGGGAGCCGCCAGTTGGCGGTTGCCCAGCGGGTTGGCGGTGATGACCTGTGGCTCAAGTTCTACGGCCTGGCTGGGGGATGCAGCCAGCCAGAGTGCGATGGCAAGGGGGGAGAGGCGAAGCGGTGTGTACAGCATGGGGATGGGGCGTTCCTTGGCAGAGGCTTTTATAGTGTTACAACATAACATAACTATTCCATCACAGAGGTTTTGCCTCTGACCAGCGATTTTTCTGTCGACTTGACGGATCCCACCCGCCACTACACTCGTGTAAGGTGCGCATCTTTCCTACGGAGCACAGCATGAGCACGGCCCAACACAACGCGCTGCACGGCAAGACCCTTGAACAGATCCTCACCGAGCTGGTGGCGCACTACCAATGGCAGGGCCTGGCCGAGCGCATAGACGTGCGCTGTTTCAAGAGCAACCCGACCATCAAGTCGAGCCTGACTTTTCTGCGCAAAACGCCATGGGCGCGGGAAAAGGTCGAGCAGCTGTACGTGAAGCTGCAGCGTCAGGCCTGACATGTCGCGTCGCCCTTGGCTGACCGGCATGGCTGTGCTTGGCTGGTTCGGCCTGGCCGTGCAGGTGAACCTGGTACTGCTGGCGCGTTGGCAGGAACAGGCCAGCCTGATTGGCGGCCTGATCAATGTGTTTGGCTATTTCACCGTGCTGACCAATACCCTGGTGGCAACGGTGCTGAGCTATGCCGCATTCGGCCGGGAAGGCCGTGGCAAACGCTTTTTCCTGTCGCCCTCGGTAAGCTCTGCAGTGGCCGCCAGTATCGTGCTGGTGGCGCTGGCCTACAGCGTGCTGCTGCGTCATTTGTGGCAACCACAGGGTTGGCAATGGCTGGCGGACGAGTTGCTGCACGACGTGATGCCGGTGCTGTATGCCCTGTACTGGTGGTGCGAGGTACCCAAGGGCAGGTTGCGGCTATGGCATTTGCTGGTGTGGGCGGTGTACCCGGCGGTCTACTTTGGTTATGCGTTGTGGCGGGGGAGCGAGATTGGCGTGTATGCCTATCCGTTCATTGATGTGGCCAGTCTGGGGTATGGGCAGGTGATGCTCAACGCCCTTGGGGTGCTGGCGGGTTTCTGGGGGATAGGGCTGGTGTTGCTTGGGCTGGATCGGTGGCGGGGGCTGCACAGGTTGGCTTGACCTGTAACGGCCTCTTCGCGGGCAAGCCCGCTCCCACAGAGCAATCACACGCCCAGGGGGCTGTGGTATTCGCTGTGGAAGCGGGGGACACGCGGTGCCTGGGTATCAGCAGCAGGTCACACGATTTCTGATGCCCCCAAATTGCCAGGGCCGCGATTGCGTCTTAGTGCTTCTTCCCTTGCATGCTCGAAGCCCATTGCTCGCTGCGACTATGCCCACTGGTTCTCAACACACCCAGGTCCAGCGCATTTTCCCCATCCGCCGCCATTTTGCTTTTGGCTATCTCGGCGATTGCCGTGCCCAGATCCACCGGTGAGTTGGACGCATCGAGCGACAGGTCTCGGCGATAGTCATTGCCGCTTAGCGTTTCCTGGGTGACCGAGTTGGCGTCGAGCCTCACGTCGCCTTTGGCCGACTGCAAGCGTGCCCCTACCAGATGAGCGTTGCCACCGACCTGCAGGTCGATGCCGTCGCTGCTTTTAAGCGTGGTCTGACGCGCCACGTTGTCGCGCTGTGCATGCGACACGTCGAGGCTGACGGTCGGCGAGAACCCTGGGTCTGCCTTGCTCAGGGCAGAACCGGCCGTTTTCTCGACCTTGCCTCCCAGCGGGCCAGCCACCGATTTGGCCGCGTTGACATAGCCCTGCGGGTTTTTCTCCTGGCTCAGCCTGACATCACCCTTCACGCTCAGGGTGTTGACGTTGTCCTTGAGGCTGGCGATGCGCAGGTCACCGTCGATTGTGCCGCCAATGTGCTTTGCATCCAGGGTGGCACTCTCGATACGGGTATCGCCGCGGCTTTGCAGGTCGATGCGCTCGGCGCGCAGGTCACTGGTATTCCAGGTGAGGTTGTCGCGCTTGTCGAGCTCTACCTTGAGCCGGCCATGCAGGCCGCGGGTGTCCAACGCGCCCTTGGCCATGTTGAAACCGGCGCCGGCCGAGATGTCGAGGTTGTCGCGTCGCTCCTGGCTGGAAGAGGCTTCAACCAGCATGCCGCCATTCGAGGCGTCGAGGGTGATCTGTTCGGCCGAGGCCTGCAGGCCTTGCAGGTGCAGGGCGATGTCCTCGCGGGCGCTGCTGGTCAGGGTCAGTGTGCCGTTGCTGGCAAACTGGGCATCGACCGCCTGACGTGCATGTTCGTCCTGCTTGCCGTGGCTGAAGTGGCCGCCTATGGCTCCCCCCTGGGTCTGGCCAGCCTTGGCCGCCAGCTCCATGCCGCCACCCAGGTTGGCGCCTGTGGCCTGCTGGGTGTTGCTGGCCGCCTTGACCTGCAACTGGCCGCCGCTTTGCACCCGTATGTCGCCGGCCTTGGCCTCGCGGTTGCCAATGCGGGTGCCTTCGAGCAACAGGTCGCCTGTGCTGGTCAGTTGAACTTCGCCCTTGGCGTCGATTTGTGCCACTTGTGCCTTGCTCTGCGTGCTCAGCTTCTGGCCATGGTCCAGATAGCCCCGGCCATCGACACCGGTGCTGCCCGGGCGGTTGCCGACTTTGGCCCAGGCATTGCCATCGAGCTGGCGTGACTGCTGTTCGGCCTGGTCGGTCGCCTGGGGTAGGGCCAATGACCCTGCACTGTGCATGACCACGCTGCCTTCACCGCCATCGATGCGGGCCCCTTCGTAGCGGCCATCGCTGCCCAGCTGTACCTGGATACCCTGTTGCCCGTAAAGGCTGCCGGGCACGGCGGTGCTGGCGATATCCTTTTTATCCAGCGACCCTCCTTTGCCGGCGGCGCGTACATTCAAGTCTTCGCCGGTGCTGGTGTCCAGGCGCGCGTCGCCACCATAGGCCAGGCGTTGAACGGTGGTTTCCTGGGTATTTTCGGCGGCGCTCACCTGGTGCTGCTGCGCCTCGATTTTCAGCGAGCCGGCATTGGCCCGCCAGGCTGTGCCCTGGTCGGCCAGTGTGTCAGCCTTGACCTCGACCTTTGCTGCGGACAACTCGCTGACCTGAGCAATGCCACGGCGCTGGTTTTCCAGGCGCTTGAGGTGTTCAACCGTCATGTCGGCACCCACGCTGGGCGGTGCCATGGCGTCTTCGGGCGAGGCTTGCTGGAAGCGCGCGGCTTCCTCACCCAGCACCAGGCGTTCGATAGGGCGGGTCAGGTCGCGGTATTCGATACTGGCGCCCAGGCTACCCGACCAGTCGTCACGGCTTTGTTCATGTTCATGGGTATCCTGCACTGCACGGTTGTCGATGCGTTTGGCGGTCACCTGCAGGGTGTTGCCGGCCTCGACGTGCGCGGCCTCGGTGAGCAGTGCATCACTGCGCAATTTCAGATCGCCGCTGGCCTGCAACTCGCTGCGCTGCACCTTGCTTTCGCGTTCGGCTTGCACCTCGCGGTTGTGATGGCCTTCGAACAAACTGCCCAGGCGGTCGATGCCACCGGTTACCGTCAGCCCGCCACCACTTTCGGTGGTGCTGGTGACTACGTCACGGTCGTTGCGGGTCGCCCCCAGTGTCACTTCCCGCGCCTGCACATCGAGGTCGCCGGCAGTGGCCTGGACCTTGCTGCCGTTGACCTGCAGGTGCGCGCTGCTGCTCATGCCCACCGAGGCACCCTTGAGCTCACTGGCAATCTGGCTGGTCGCGCGCTGCTTGCTGGTGGTGGTCACGACCTCATACGCCACGCCAGCCGCGTATTGGCGAGACTCGGGCTTGCCATCCTCGGCTTCCTGGGTCTGTCTGGCGCTGGCCGTGAAACCGCGTTGTTGGTCGCGGGTTTCGCGTTCATCGACCGATTGCGCACTGCCAATCAGCAGGTCGCCTTTGGCTTCGACTTGCAGATGCTTGCCCGCTTCGACCTTGGCGCCCTGGATGCGCATCTCTTCGGCGCTGGCCAGGCGCAGGTTGCTGATCGAGCTGACGTCGCTGACCAGTACCTGCTGTTTGCGGTCCGTGCTTTCGTGCGTGCTGCCGATCAGGCCGAACAGCTTACTGTCACTGGTGCGCTGGGTGGAGGTCGTGCTGCCATGGTCCGCCTCGATGGCCAGCGAGCCGTTCTCGCTGTAGAGCACCGCGTCCTTTTTACCGAACACGGTACTGCCTTTGATGGCGACCTGGTCGGCTCTGACTGTGAGCTCGCCATCGCTGGTTATGGTGCTGCCCGCGACGACCTGGCCCTCGGTGTCGTTACCTTTTCGATCGCCAAAGAATGTACCGGATACCAGGTCGCCTCGGTAATCGCGTTGGGTACCGTGTTCCTGCAACGTGGTGGTGCCGATGTCGGCCTGTTTTGCCTGGATAGCCAGATCGCCGCGGCTGTGCAGGCTGCTGCCCTGCACGTTAAGGTTGTCGCTTGCCTTTATCGACATGTGCCCGGCGCTCAGGGTACTGCCCTTTGCGGTTTCCTTGAGCTGGTCGCTATCGCTGTCACCGCGCCATAAATCCTTGCGATGACGCACCTGCTGTTCGGTGCGTTTGCTGTCGATGCCGGCGAGGATGTCCAGGCCGGCACCGCTGTCGACCGTCAGCTCGCTACCGGCGTCCACCTTCGCTGCGGTCATGCGCATGTCGTCGCCGGACTGCAACAGCACGCTGTCAGTGCCCAGCAATTGACTGCCCTGTTGCTGCTGGTGGGTGGTGGTGGTTTTGCTGTTGTAGGTTTCGCGGGTGACGAACCAGAACTTCTTGTTCCAGCTGTCACTCTCGTGCTTGATGTGCTCGATTGTCTTGGCGTCCAGTGTGAGTTTCTTGCCCGCCCGTGCTTCGATTCGCGGGGCCTGGCCGTCGACCGTTTCAAGCATCAGGTCATCGGCAGCGGTGAGTTTCAGCACGCCGCGCTCGCTGCGCAGCTCGGTCGGGCGGTCGGCACTGCCACTGACATGCAGGCCCCCGGCCGAGCTGATGTCGACCCCCTCGGCGCCCAGAATCTGCGAGGCCCCCACACGCACACCCGCGCCTTCGGCAGTACTTACCACACGGATACGCCCGGCGCGCATGGCGCCGAACAGGCTGGCATCAATGCTCGACGAGGGGCTGGGCAGGTGTTCGACCACCTCGCCGCTGCGGCTGTCGATACGGTTGCGACCGACGGTGATGTCGAGCGTTTCGCTGGCCATGAGCAGGCCTTTGCTGTCCACGCGTGGTGCGATCAGTTCGAGTGCGCCACCGGCATTGCCCTGGCCATGCTCCAGTACCTGCAGGGTGCCACTGGCCGTGAGCGTATCGAGATACCTGAGCTGTTGTTCCTCGAATTGCGGGGTGCCCACCACGAAGCCTGCGCGGGTGGTGTTGATGAAACTGCCGCCATTGAGGGTGATGCCATTGGGGTTGGCCAGTATGTAGTCGGCCGGGCGCCCGAAGATTTCCTGCGGCCCCTCGATCAGCGAGGCGTTGCGGCTGACCACTTCGTTAAGAATGGTCGAGGCGGCCTGGCCCTGGAACTGCGGGTTGGCCGCCAGGGCACCGGCCAGTTGCGACTGCCCGGCTGCGGTGGCGTTGTTCAGCACCAGGCCAGGGGTGGCAACGTTGTAGTCGATGAACTGGTTGTGTGACAGCCCCTTGGCGTTGGGCGGCACGATGTCGATCACCGGCACCCCGTGGCCATTGTGGATGACCGGGGTCCCCCCGGGGCCGCTGGCTGCTTCCAGTCCTGTCTGAGCCAGTGCGGCGCTGGGCCCGAGCACGGCGAGGAAGATTGCCCAGCGCAAGGTATCCGGGCGAACAGGCGGTAACTGCGAGAGTGTTTGCATTTTCTCGTTCTCTTTGTTGTGGGTGAATCAGATGTTCAGGGTCCAGTCCAGCACCCAGAAGCCGGGCTCCAGCAGCGGGCGGGGCAGGTCACTGGTGTACAAGGCGCGTTGGTAGTCCAGGCGCAGGCGGCTGCCGGGCAGGCTCAGTTCCAACCCTGCGGCGGCCCCGGCCAGGCGCTGTGACGGTTTGCCTTCGGCGGTGCGAACCCAGCCCAGGTCCAGGCCGATGTAGGGGCGTATCTCGAAGGGGTGTGCCAAGATCCGTGGCAGCGCTTGGCTGAACGTATTGCGCCAGACGGCGCTGCTGGCACCGGAGTAGGTGTGCAGACGAAAGCCGCGGACAGCCGAATCGTCGCTGACCAGCAGCTGTTCGACGGCAGGCAGCGGGTCGCGGCTGTACTGCATGGCCAGCTCGCTCTGCCAGCGCCAAGGGTTGGGTGCCGGGCCCTGACGCAGGTGCAGCAGGTTGGCGCGGTATTTGCGAAAGTCCGGGCGCAGGCGTTGAGCACCCAGGGGCGCGCGGTCGGCACCCAATGCGTCAATGCCTTGGGCAACGCCGAAGTAGCCGTTCCACAAGCCATTTTCGAGCCACAGCAGGTTGAGGCCGGCCTCTACCGTGGCCAGCGTCGGGCTCTGCTGGACGATAACTGCGCCAGCGCTGCGGTTGATCAGCTGCTTGCGGTCCAGCCGGGCGCTGGCGCTGAGCATGCCTTGCTGGTTGCGCCACAACACCCGCTCGACACTCAGGCCCTGATAGCTGCTGCTGCCGTCGGCAGCCTTGTCGCTGTAGGGGAGTGGGGCTTGATAGCTTAGCTGGCTGGCGCTGAGGGCAAAGGTCCAGGCGCCGTAGGGGATGCTGTAGTACAACGATATCCCTTGGCTTTGGCCGGGCGTATCGAGCACCGTGCGGGTCCACGACAGGCGCAGCTCATCATTGAGGCCAAGCGGGCTGTCCAGGCCAATGCCGAGGTTGACGCGGTGGCGGCCCGTCAGCTCGCTGCCCCGGTTGTCGAAGCGGCTGTCCAGGTGCCAGCGTGAAGCAACCTTGCCCGGCTGCACGACCACGCGGGTGCCGCCTTGCAGTTCGCCGGGCAGCAAGGTGGCGCCCAGTTCATAGGCGCGTAGGCGGTTGAGCTGGTCCAGGCCTTGCTCAAGGTCGGGCAGGTACAGTGGCTGCCCGAGCAGGCCTGGGAAGGCACTGGAGAGGGACAGGGGCAGGTCGGGCCCTGCCAGTTCGATGGTTTCGACAAAGCCTTCGACAATGACGATGTCCAACGGCATGCCTTGTTCTGGGGGCTGTCGCAGGTAGGGTCGGCTGGTTGGGTAGCCGGCTTGTACATAACGTTGGGTGATGGCTTTGAGCAGCCGATTGATGTCGGCGATGCCCATGCAGGCAGGCGTGAGCGCACGGAGGGTGGGCGCCAGTGCCGAGCTCGAAAGCCGGTGCATGCCCGCCACGCGCACGCCATCGACTGCCCAGCAGCGATCATCGTGCGGGCGGTGGGAAGTGCTGTTGGTCGGTTCAGTCGGGGCGGGTATACGCCGCCAGCGCTCCAGCCGCTGCTGTTGCTCCAGTTGCCGCAGCCCATGCTGTTGATCGCGTAACTGCTGGCTGGCAGGGTCGTCGGCCAGCACCTGGGGAACGGACAGCAAGCCTGACAGGCAACTGGCCGACAGCCAATGGGCGATGCGGTGAATCAGGCACGGCATTGAAGCACCCCGCAAATGATGTACGGTTTTCGTACTCGTCTGCGTGGATGCTAGAAATTAAGCCACTCGTATGGATGCAGTACCCTGCCTAAGCACCTGTCAGGCAAGTTCTCGCTAAGTGGTGGGAAGGTTCCTACAACCTTTGTCGGAAGGCTCTATATCAAGGGCGGATCTCGATCAGCGTTCCATCCCGTACCAAGTCCCACACTTCCTGCATGTCGCGGTTGCGCATGGCAATGCAACCATCCGTCCAGTCCAGGGTATGGAAGTACCATTCCGGGTATTCATCGTTGATCGGCGTGCCGTGAATCATGATCATGCTGCCGGCACTCACCCCTGCCCGGGTCGCGCGGGCGGCATCGCTGATGTTCGGGTAGTTGATGTGCATGGCCAGGTTGAAGCGGTCGCTCTGCTTGCGCCAGTCCAGCCAGTACAAGCCCTCAGGGGTTTTCTTGTCGCCTTCGCGTTCCTTGGCGCCCTTGGGCTGCTTGCCCAGCGAGATGCGGTAGGTTTTCAGCGGCTCGCCACGGCTGATCAACTGCAGGCGGCGCTCGGACTTGATCACCAGTACCTTGTCGATCAACGGTTGCATGGCTTGCTGCGAAGGCGATGGGGTTTGCGCTGCCGGTGCAGGCTTGCGGATGATGGTTTCGGTGAAGGCCGCCTGGGACACCGAGGTAACGCAAAGGCAGAAGAGGGCAAGCAACCAGCGCATGTAACAGTATCCCTGAAGGCGTTTAGGTGTGTGGCGAAACGTTCATCGGCGGCAGGTATTCATGGCCTATGGGGTAGTGCTGGCCGATGCGGTCGCGATAGTAGCATTCTAGTGTGCGAGTGACGGTGCGGAAAGCCAGCGCGTTCCACGGTATCTCATGTTCTTCGAACAGGCGCACCTCCAGGCTTTCGGCACCCACGGCAAAGTCCAGGTCCGCCAACTCGGCGCGGAAGAACACATGCACCTGGTTGATGTGCGGCAGATCGAACAGCTGGTACAGGGACGTTGGCCCGACCCGGGCGCAGGCTTCCTCGACGGTTTCGCGACGCGCGGCCTGGTCGAGGGTTTCGCCGTTTTCCATGAAACCGGCGGGCAGGGTCCAGAAACCCCGGCGCGGTTCGATGGCGCGGCGACACAGCAACACCTGGCTGCCCCAGGTCGGTAGCACGCCGGCCACGATGTTGGGGTTCTGGTAGTGGATGGTCTGGCAAGAGCCGCAGACATACCGCAGGCGGCTGTCGCCCTCGGGGATCTGCTGAGTGACCGGTTGGCCGCACGCGCTGCAGAATTTCATGTGTGGTTCCTTATGTTCAAGGCTATCTTGGCGCGGCCACCGTGCCGCCGCAAGCGCTGGGGCTTGGGTGCTTCGCGGCTTTGGTGCATGATGCAACACAGGACCTGGATACGAGCGTGCGCAATGCTGGACGAGCTACTTCGCCGAATGAGCAACCACCAACCCGCGTCATTGGAAACCGACAGGCGGTTCCCCGAAGCGGCGGTCCTCTTGCCCATTACCCGCAGCGAAGCGCCCGAACTGGTTTTGACCCTGCGCGCCAAGGGCCTGTCTACCCACGGTGGTGAAGTCGCCTTTCCCGGTGGCCGCCGCGACCCGGAAGACCCGGACCTGGTCTTTACTGCCCTGCGCGAGGCTGAAGAAGAAATCGGCCTGCCCCCTGGCCTGGTGGAGGTGATTGGCCCGCTCAGCCCGCTGATTTCGCTACATGGCCTGAAAGTGACGCCATTCGTCGGGCTTATCCCGGACTTCGTCGAGTATCGCGCCAATGATGCCGAGATCGCGGCAGTTTTCACCGTGCCGCTGGAATTCTTCCGCCAGGACCCGCGTGACCATACCCACCGTATCGATTACCAGGGGCGTAGCTGGTATGTGCCAAGTTACCGCTATGGTGAATACAAGATCTGGGGGTTGTCGGCGATCATGATCGTCGAGCTGGTCAACCTGCTGTTCGATGCCGGTATCAGCCTGCATCAACCCCCGGAGCGTTACATCGAAAATTGAGCGGGGCCTACCCCGCCGTCTGCGTCGCAGCCTGAGGAACAAGCATGAAATATCGCCTGGGCGACCTGCGGGTCGAGAGCCACCCCACCAGTTGGGCCGCCCCCAACGCCACGCTCATTGGCAACGTGCGCCTGCAAGCCAATGCCAGTGTGTGGTTTGGCGCGGTGTTGCGCGGTGATAACGAGCTGATCGACATTGGCGAAGGCAGCAACGTGCAGGATGGCACGGTGATGCACACTGACATGGGCTCGCCATTGACGTTGGGCAAGGGCGTGACCGTGGGCCACAATGCCATGTTGCATGGCTGTACGGTGGGCGACTTCAGCCTGGTCGGTATCAACGCAGTGATCCTCAATGGCGCACGCATCGGCAAGCACTGCATCATCGGCGCCAACGCACTGATTGCCGAGGGCAAGGAAATCCCGGACGGTTCGCTGGTGATGGGCTCGCCGGGCAAGGTGATACGCGAGCTGACCGAGCAGCAGAAACGCATGCTGGAAGCGAGTGCCGCACATTACGTGCATAATGCCCAGCGTTATGCGCAAGCGTTGGTGGTTGATGATGAGTGATGTAGCAGAGCGGCCGGTGGCATCGCCGTGCGTGAGCATCTGCGCGCTGGACGAGCAGGATATCTGCACCGGCTGCCAGCGTACCGTGGCCGAGATTGGTCGCTGGGGGCGGATGGACAACGACGAGCGTCGGGCGGTGCTCAAGCGTTGCCATGAACGGGCAGTAGAAGCCGGCCTCATCTTGCAGGCCTGACGCGAACCCTTTGGGCGTAGGCGTGCCGGCGAACACCAGCGAAGCCGGTGCTATGTACCGTGGTGGCGGCTTCGCGGGCACGCCCGCTCCCACAGGTACAGCGTCAGCCTTGAGGGCTGCACAACATCTGTGGGTGCGGGTTTACCCGCGAACGGCCCGGCGGTAATCTGTACGGCTTGCCCACAGACAGCCCGCCATGTTCTATCTGATTGCCTATATCAGCAGCGTAGTGCTGATCAACTACGCCTTCTCCAGTGCCCCGCATCTGGACATCATCTGGTCCGCCTGGGGCGGCCTGGTGTTCATCCTGCGCGACATGGTGCAAACCCGCTTCGGTCACGGCGCGCTGGCGGCCATGCTGGCGGCGCTGGTGTTGTCCTATGTCACCTCGGAGCCGGCCATCGCCCTGGCCAGCGCCACTGCGTTCTTCATTTCCGAGCTGATCGACTGGCTGGTGTTCAGCATCACCCGTCGGCCGCTGCGCGACCGCCTGTGGCTCAGTTCGGCACTGAGCATCCCGGTGGATACCTTCATTTTCTTCGGCATGATCGGCGCGCTGACCCCGGCAGTCATCGGCACCGCGATGGCCTCGAAGTTCGCCGGTGTAACCGCGGTGTGGCTGGCCATGGCATTTCGCGCCCGGCGGGCCGCCGTGGCCGGTTGATGGTGTAGAATAGCGGTCCTTTTTCAGCGGGTGGCGCCTAGCCTGGCGCGGCCCCGGATGCCTTCGAGGACCTGAAATGACCCGTATCGGAACCCCATTGTCGCCCACCGCGACCCGTGTACTGCTCTGCGGCTGTGGCGAGCTGGGCAAGGAAGTGGTAATCGAGCTGCAGCGCCTGGGCGTCGAAGTAATCGCCGTCGACCGTTACGCCAATGCTCCGGCAATGCAGGTGGCGCACCGCAGCCATGTGGTCAACATGCTCGATGGCGTTGCCCTGCGCGCGGTGATCGAAGCCGAGAAGCCGCACTACATCGTTCCGGAAATCGAAGCCATCGCCACCGCCACCCTGGTCGAGCTGGAAAACGAAGGCTTCACCGTGGTGCCCACCGCCCGCGCCACCCAGTTGACCATGAACCGCGAAGGCATCCGCCGCCTGGCTGCCGAAGAGCTGGACCTGCCAACCTCGCCGTACCACTTCGCCGACACCTATGAAGACTACGCCAAGGCCGTAGCCGACCTGGGTTACCCGTGCGTGGTCAAACCGGTGATGAGCTCGTCGGGCAAGGGCCAGAGCTTGCTGCGCAGCGATGCTGACCTGCAGGCGTCGTGGGACTATGCCCAGGAAGGCGGCCGCGCTGGCAAGGGCCGGGTGATTGTCGAAGGTTTCATCGACTTCGAATATGAAATCACCCTGCTGACCGTGCGCCACGTGGGCGGTACCACCTTCCTTGAACCTGTCGGGCACCGTCAGGAGAAGGGCGATTACCAAGAGTCCTGGCAGCCACAGGCCATGAGCCCGAAGGCGCTGGCCGAATCGCAGCGCGTGGCCAAGGCGGTCACCGATGCCCTCGGCGGTCGCGGCCTGTTTGGTGTGGAGCTGTTCGTGAAGGGCGACCAGGTGTGGTTCAGCGAAGTGTCGCCGCGCCCGCATGACACCGGTCTGGTCACCCTGATTTCCCAGGACCTGTCGCAATTCGCCCTGCATGCCCGCGCCATTCTCGGCCTGCCGATTCCGGTGGTGCGTCAGTTCGGCCCGTCGGCCTCGGCAGTGATCTTGCCCGAAGGCCAGTCCCAACAGACCAGCTTCGCCAACCTGGGCGCAGCGCTGAGCGAGCCGGATACCGCCATTCGCCTGTTCGGCAAGCCGGAAATCAACGGTACCCGCCGCATGGGCGTGTGCCTGGCGCGTGACGAGTCGGTCGAACTGGCGCGGGCCAAGGCGACCCGTGCTTCGCAGGCGGTCAAGGTCGAGTTCTGATCCGAGAGTGCTGGGGCTGCTTCGCAGCCCTATCGCGACACAAGGCCGCTCCCACAGGGATAGTGCAGCTTCCAGGCTTACGCGATCGCTGTGGGAGCGGCCTTGTGTCGCGATAGGGCCGCAAAGCGGCCCCAGTGGCTTACAGCGCGGTATCCCGCGTCTCTTTCAGG
The DNA here is from genome assembly GCF_034044115.1 of Pseudomonas sp. BO3-4. Taxonomy (NCBI): domain Bacteria; kingdom Pseudomonadati; phylum Pseudomonadota; class Gammaproteobacteria; order Pseudomonadales; family Pseudomonadaceae; genus Pseudomonas; species Pseudomonas sp. BO3-4. The sequence goes on along the minus strand of NZ_CP139018.1, from coordinate 4,995,902 downwards.
CACAGCACGGCAATCAGGCTGATCACCGCTGCCGCCGACACATAACCGCCCACCCAGCTCAACCCCCCCATGCTCACCAGCTTCTGGGCAAAGAACGGTGCCGCCGAGGCGCCAACGATGCCGCCCAGGTTATACGCCGCCGAGGCACCGGTATAACGCACGTGGGTCGGGAACAGCTCTGGCAGCAGTGCCCCCATCGGCGCAAAGGTCACGCCCATCAGGAACAGCTCGATGGCCAGGAACAGCGCCACGCCCGCAGTCGATCCCGACGTCAGCAGTGGCTCCATGGTAAAGCCTGAAGCTATCGCCAGCAGACCGCCGACGATCAGTACCGGCTTGCGCCCGTAACGGTCACTGAGCCAGGCCGACAACGGTGTGGCCAGTGCCATGAACACCACCGCGAAGCACAGCAGGCCAAGGAACGTTTCGCGGCTGTAGCCCAGTGTGGTTACGCCGTAGCTCAGCGAGAACACCGTGGAAATGTAGAACAGTGCATAGCACACCACCATGGCCGCAGCGCCCAGCAGGGTTGGCAGCCAGTATTTCGAGAATAGGTCGACCACCGGCATTTTCACCCGCTCGTGGCGGGCAACGGCCTTGGCGAACACCGGGCTCTCTTCGAGCTTCAGGCGCACGTACAGGCCTACCAGTACCAGTGCGGCGCTGAGCAGGAACGGAATGCGCCAGCCCCACTCACGGAACTGCTCGTCGCTGAGCACCAGGGCCAGGGTCAGGAACAGGCCGTTGGCCGCCAGGAAGCCGATTGACGGCCCCAACTGCGGGAACATGCCGAACCAGGCCCGTTTGCCTTCCGGCGCGTTTTCGGTAGCCAGCAGGGCCGCGCCACCCCATTCGCCGCCCAGGCCCAGGCCTTGGCCAAAACGCAGCAGGCAGAGAATGATCGGCGCCCACACGCCAATGCTGTCATAGCCCGGCAGCACGCCAATGGCGGTGGTGGATACGCCCATCAGCAGCAGCGAGGCGACCAGCGTCGACTTGCGGCCAATGCGGTCGCCGAAGTGGCCGAACAACGCCGAGCCCAGTGGCCGGGCGAGGAAGGCGATACCGAAGGTGAGGAAGGCGGCCAGCATTTGCGCGGTGCCCGACCCGGACGGGAAGAACACGGGGCCGATCACCAAGGCTGCGGCGGTGGCGTAGACGTAGAAATCATAGAACTCGATGGCGGTGCCGATGAAGCTGGCAGTGGCGACCCGCGCAGGCGAGTTGACGGGTGTGGCAGGCGCTTGGGCGTAAGTGCTGCTTGTCATTGAATAGGTCCCTGACAGTCTGGTCCGGCTCCATGGGCTTGGCCCGCAGTGGCGTGCCCTGTAAAAGGCACGGTGACGCGGACGCCGGAGCGTTTTGTTGTGTGCGCCCGACTGACGATGGCCCAAGGGGGGTAGGGGCGGGGGCGGGTACTGTTCGGGGTGTTGACGCAGGACCGCAGGGCGTATCAGTGGAGCGGACTGGCCGTGGAGCGCCGGGTGCGGGTAGCAGGCGTGACGGCGGGGCTGGGTAAGCGTGACCCGAGTATAGCTATCGGGTCACGGTCCACACCAGTACCTTGCTGGCGCAATTGTCCTCTGTTTCAAGGATTTCCAGGCGATAGCGGCCTATCTTCAGGCAAACAGCGCTTTCCGGGATGCTTTCCAGCGCTTCGGTGACCAGCCCGTTGAGGGTTTTCGGCCCGCCGTCGCAGGGCAGGTGCCAGCTCAGGGTACGGTTGATTTCGCGTAACGAAGCGGTGCCATCGATGACGAAGGTGCCATCGGGTTGCGGATGCACATGCGGGTTTTCCAGGCTTTGCTCGTCCTCGAACTCGCCGACGATCTCTTCGAGAATGTCTTCCAGGGTGACGATACCCAGTACTTCGCCGTACTCGTCCACCACCACGCCCAAGCGGCGTTGCTGCTTGTGGAAGTTCAACAACTGCATTTGCAGGGGCGTGCTTTCCGGTACGAAATAGGGTTCGTAGCAGGCGCTGTGCAGCGCTTCCAGGGTCAGCTCGGCCTTGGGCAGCAGGTGGCTGATCAGCTTGGTGTTGAGGATCGCTTCGACCTGGTTGATGTCGTTGTGGTAGACCGGCAGGCGGGTGTGGCGGCTGACGATCAACTGCTCGATGATGCGTTCGATCGGCTCGTCGAGGTTGATGCCATCCACTTCGTTGCGCGGCACCAGGATGTCGTTGACGGTGATCTTGTCCAACGACTGCAGGCCGTCGAGCAGGCCATGGCGAGGTGCTTCGTGCGGTTCATCCTCATCAAAGTCGTCGGCATCCTGCGTATGCAGGGCCACAGCGGTGGGCTGTGCACGGAACGGGCGCAGCATGAGCTTGGCGGCGCCGTCCAGCAGGCAGGCCAGTGGCTGCAGCAGTGCGAGAGGCACTTTCAGCAGGCTGGCGCCAAGGCTCACGAACGCCTGCGGGTTACGTCGGGCCAGGCGCCGCGGCAGGTATTCGGCAAACACCAGCAAGGCGAGGGTCGCGGCCAGGCCCGCCAGCCAGAAGCCGTGCTCGCCGCTCTGGCGCTGGCCCATCAGGCAGGCCAGCCCCAGCACCAGTAGCTTGCCCAGGCTGGCGCACAGCACCAAGGCCTGGGCCGGCAGCACGGGATGGCCGTCTTCGCCGGCGCGCAGTGCGCCATTGAGCTGCAGGCGGGCTGCATCCACGGCGGTGAACAGTGCTGACCACAAAAGGGCCAGTGCCAGAGTGCCGAATAGCGGTGCGTACGGCAGGGTGTCCATGGGCGGCCGTCAGATATGCAAGATGAATTCGCGAACCAGCTTGCTGCCGAAATAGGCCAGCATCAGCAGGCAGAAACCGGCCAGCGTCCAGCGGATGGCCATGTGGCCCCGCCAACCCAGGCGGGTGCGTCCCCACAGCAGCACGCTGAACACCACCCAGGCGACACAGGCCAGCAAGGTCTTGTGCGCCAGGTGCTGGGCAAACAGGTTGTCGAGGAACAGCCAGCCGGAGATCAGCGACAGCGACAGCAGGCACCAACCGGCCCAGAGGAAGCCGAACAGCAGGCTTTCCATGGTTTGCAGTGGCGGGAAGTTGCGGATCAGCCCGGACGGGTGCTTGTTCTTCAGCTGGCGGTCCTGCAGCAGCAACAGCAGCGACTGGAACACCGCGATGGTGAACAGCCCGTAGGCCAGGATCGACAACAGGATATGCGCAAGGATGCCTGGTTCCTCATTGATCAGCGGCACCGTACCGGGGGGCGCGAACTGCGCCAGCAGTGCCGTTACCGCGCCCAGCGGGAACAGCAGCACCAGCAGGTTTTCTACCGGTATGCGCAGGCAGGCCAGCAATGTCAGGGTAATGACTGCCACGGCGATTAGGCTGGCGGCGCTGAAGAAGTCCAGGCTCAGCCCCAGCGGGGTGATCAGCTGGAAGAACAGTGCGCCGGCCTGGGCCAGCACCGCGAAGGCACCCAGCAGGCCAAGCAGGCGCTTGTCGGCCTTGCGGCCCTGGGCCAGGTGAGAGCCCTGGTAGATGGCCGCTGCTATATATAGGCCGGCGGCGATCAGGTTGGGAATGAGGCTGGGAGAGGAGACCATAAGTCCTGGTTGGCGAGCCTTTAAAGAGACGGAGTTTGGCATAGATTCTGCCGCTCTAGGAAGACTGAAGGGTTGTGTCAGGGCATTCGCGGGTACGCCCGCTCCCACAGGTACGGCCCAGGCCTGCAAGCCGTGAAGATCCTGCGGGAGCGGGCGCGCCCGCGAAGAGGCCAGCACAGCCACCGAATATCTACCAAGGTGTGCGTCGCCGCTGCACTTCGCTATAATCGCCGCCTTGCTGTGCCCGGCGGGTGTGTATTTCCCCCCTGGCACCTGACAAACCTCGGCTTTACTGGGCCTGAAAGGATCACCATGTTCGAAAACCTGACCGACCGCCTGTCACAGACGCTGCGCCATGTCACCGGCAAGGCCAAGCTGACCGAAGACAACATCAAGGACACGCTGCGCGAAGTGCGCATGGCGCTGCTCGAGGCCGACGTTGCCCTGCCGGTCGTCAAGGATTTCGTCAATAGCGTCAAGGATCGTGCGGTCGGTACCGAGGTGTCGCGCAGCCTGACCCCGGGCCAGGCCTTCGTGAAGATCGTCCAGGCCGAGCTGGAAAGCCTGATGGGCGCGGCCAACGAAGACCTCGCACTGAACGCCGCCCCGCCTGCTGTCGTGCTGATGGCGGGCCTGCAGGGCGCGGGTAAGACCACCACCGCCGGCAAGCTGGCGCGCTTTCTTAAAGAGCGCAAGAAAAAGAGCGTGATGGTGGTGTCTGCCGACGTCTATCGTCCGGCGGCAATCAAGCAGTTGGAAACACTGGCCAACGATATCGGCGTCACCTTCTTCCCGTCCGATATCAGCCAGAAGCCGGTGGCCATCGCCGAAGCCGCCATCCGTGAAGCCAAGCTGAAGTTCATCGACGTGGTCATCGTCGACACCGCCGGCCGTCTGCACATCGACGCCGACATGATGGACGAGATCAAGGCGCTGCACGCTGCCGTCAAACCGATCGAGACGCTGTTCGTGGTCGACGCCATGACCGGCCAGGACGCTGCCAACACCGCCAAGGCCTTTGGCGAGGCGCTGCCGCTGACCGGTGTGGTGCTGACCAAGGTCGACGGTGACGCCCGTGGCGGTGCTGCGCTGTCGGTACGTGCAATCACCGGCAAACCGATCAAGTTCATCGGTATGGGTGAGAAGACCGAGGCCCTCGAGCCGTTCCACCCCGACCGCGTCGCTTCGCGCATCCTCGGCATGGGCGACGTGCTCAGTCTGATCGAGCAGGCTGAGCAGACCATCGACAAGGCCAAGGCCGACAAGCTGGCCAAGAAGCTGAAGAAGGGCAAGGGCTTCGACCTCGAAGACTTCCGTGACCAGCTGCAGCAAATGAAGAACATGGGCGGCCTCGGCGGCCTGATGGACAAGCTGCCAAGCATCGGCGGGGTCAACCTGTCACAAATGGGCAACGCCCAGGGCGCGGCCGAAAAGCAGTTCAAGCAAATGGAAGCGATCATCAACTCCATGACCCCGGCCGAGCGCCGCGACCCTGACCTGATCAGCGGTTCGCGCAAGCGCCGTATTGCGTTGGGGTCCGGTACCCAGGTGCAGGACATCGGCCGGCTGATCAAGCAGCACAAGCAGATGCAGAAGATGATGAAGAAGTTTTCTGCCAAAGGCGGCATGGCCAAGATGATGCGCGGCCTCGGTGGGATGCTGCCAGGTGGCGGCATGCCAAAGCTGTAACCCCTGATTCGGGTGCCTGCCTTTTGTCGGGCAGGCGCCCAGAACCCCCGCTGTAGCGGGGCAACAGCCGCGAATTTCGCGGCGCAACCGGCAAATCTGGACGGCAGGGCGAGGCCTTGCCGAAAAAGTCATTTGCAAATGTCCGTGTATTCCCCGAGAATATGCGGCCTTTTGGGCACCCGTGTGCCTATTTGGCATTCAGATTTGCAGTACCAGCTGCTGTATCAACTGCAGCACCGACTATAGGAACGATGTTCACATGGTAACCATTCGTCTGGCCCGTGGCGGCTCGAAAAAGCGCCCATTCTACCACCTGACCGTGACCAACTCGCGTAACGCCCGTGACGGCCGTTTCGTTGAGCGCGTAGGTTTCTTCAACCCAATCGCTGCTGGCGCCGAAGTTAAGCTGTCGGTCAACCAAGAGCGCGTCACCTACTGGCTGAGCCAGGGTGCACAGCCGTCTGAGCGTGTTGCTCAGCTGCTGAAGGAAGCTGCCAAGGCCGCTGCCTGAATAGTATGAACGCGACGCCAGAAAAGGCTGACGACCTCATCGTCGTTGGCAAGATTTTTTCGGTTCACGGCGTTCGCGGCGAGGTGAAGGTGTATTCCTTTACCGATCCGATTGAAAACCTGTTGGATTATCCACGCTGGACGCTTCGGCACGAAGGCAAGGTAAAGCAGGTCGAGCTGGTCAGCGGTCGTGGCTCCCAAAAGGGCCTGGTCGTGAAGCTGAAAGGTCTCGACGATCGCGATGAAGCCCGTCTTCTGAGCGGTTACGAAATCTGCATCCCGCGGAGCCTTTTGCCCAACCTGGCTGCCGACGAGTACTACTGGTACCAGTTGGTAGGTCTGAAGGTTATCAACCAGGACGAACAACTGTTCGGCAAGGTCGATCACCTGTTGGAGACCGGTGCGAACGATGTAATGGTGGTCAAGCCCTGCGCAGGCAGCCTGGATGATCGCGAGCGTCTGTTGCCCTATACGGAGCAATGTGTGCTGGCAATCGACCTCGAAGCAGGCGTGATGCGGGTCGAATGGGACGCGGACTTCTAAACGATGGGTAACCTTCGCGTAGACGTCATCACGTTGTTCCCCGAGATGTTCTCGGCCATCACGGAGTACGGCATTACCAGCCGCGCGGTGAAACAAGGGTTGCTTCAGGTGACTTGCTGGAACCCGCGGGACTACACCACAGATCGTCACCACACGGTAGATGATCGGCCGTTTGGCGGTGGTCCGGGCATGGTGATGAAAATCAAGCCTCTGGAAGACGCCTTGGTTAGCGCCAGGCAGGCGACCGGAGCAGCGGCGAAGGTGATCTACCTTTCGCCACAAGGCCGCAAGCTGACTCAGCAGGCGGTCAAAGGCCTGGCCGAACAGGAATCGTTGATCCTGATCGCCGGTCGTTATGAAGGCATCGACGAGCGCTTTATCGAGGCTCATGTCGATGAGGAGTGGTCGATTGGCGACTATGTGCTTTCCGGTGGCGAGCTGCCGGCCATGGTACTGATCGATGCGGTTACGCGACTGCTGCCCGGAGCTTTAGGGCATGTGGACTCGGCGGAAGAAGATTCCTTCACCGACGGTCTGCTCGATTGCCCGCACTACACCCGGCCTGAGGTGTATGCGGATCAGCGTGTTCCCGACGTGTTGCTAAGTGGCAACCATGCACATATCCGGCGTTGGAGGATGAAGCAGTCCCTTGGTAGGACCTTCGAACGACGCGCCGATCTTCTGGAAAGTCGCTCGCTTTCTGGAGAAGAGAAGAAGCTGCTCGAGGAATATCTCCGCGAGCGGGACGATAGTTAAACGTATCGATGGTGGATCGCGTATCCATCTTAGGAGCACAGCATGACCAACAAGATCATCCAGCAGCTCGAAGCCGAGCAGATGAGCAAGGAAATCCCGACCTTCGCACCAGGCGACACCGTTGTCGTTCAGGTTAAAGTGAAGGAAGGTGAGCGTTCCCGTCTGCAGGCGTTCGAAGGCGTCGTTATCGCCAAGCGTAACCGCGGTCTGAACAGCGCCTTCACCGTGCGCAAGATCTCCAGCGGCGTTGGCGTAGAGCGTACCTTCCAGACCTACAGCCCGCAAATCGACAGCCTGGCCGTGAAACGTCGTGGTGACGTGCGTAAAGCCAAGCTGTACTACCTGCGCGACCTGTCCGGCAAAGCCGCTCGCATCAAGGAAAAACTGTCCTGAGTGCAGTTTGCCCGGTGGCCGAGGCCGCCTAGCGAGAAAAAAGCAGCCTTCGGGCTGCTTTTTTGCGTTTTGAAACCCCAAGAATGTGATTGCCATGACGACCCGAGACCAGGAAATCCAGCGCCGCACCGAACTGTCGGTTACCCGCGTGACCAAGGCGGTGTTCCCCAATACCACCAACCACCACAACACCCTGTTCGGCGGCACCGCCCTGGCCTGGATGGACGAAGTGTCGTTCATCGCTGCCACGCGTTTCTGCCGCCTGCCGCTGGTGACCGTGTCTACCGACCGTATCGATTTCAAGCACCCGATTCCGGCGGGCTCGATCGTCGAGCTGGTGGGGACGGTGATCAAGGTTGGCAATACCAGCCTGCAGGTGCAGGTGGATGTGTTTGTCGAGAACATGTACCTGGATGGCCGTGAACGGGCGATCCATGGGGTGTTCAGCTTCGTCGCCATCGACGAGGACAAGCGCCCGGTGCCCGTGCTGCCAGGCACCTGAGCATTACGGTTGCGCTGCTGGCTCGATCAATGCCACCAAGGTCCAGCCCGGTTGTGGCTGCAGCGGGTTATCAGGGCTGGCTACATGGACCCAGCCATGGCCATCGCGCGCGAACAGCAAGTTTGCCCGTTCGCCATGCAGTGCCTGGTAGGCATCCCAGCCAAAGCCTTCGGTCAGGTTGGTGCTATACAGCTCGGCGCCTTGATGCAGACGGTTGGCCAGTTGCAGGTAGGTCATCGGCTTGGCCCCCAATAGATGCCCACGGTGTTCTTCGGCCGCCCGATGCTTGTCGCTACGTTGTTTCTCCAGGCCACTGGCTAGCACGAACAGCCGGCTGTGGCCGAAATCATGACGGAACCTGGCGCAGGCCAGGGCATTGATTTCGCCGGCGGGAGAGAGGCCCAGCAAGTGCCCGAGGCCGACCAGGTCCAGATGGGCGTCGGCATGCTGCGAGGCCGGGTTGCCAAAGTAGGTCGTGAGCCCGTCCATGCGTGCGGCGCGGATGTTTTCCCAGCTGGAGTCCGTCAGCAAAACCCGGCAGCCCAATTGTTGAAGGGCTTTGGCGATGGCCCGGGCCGGTTCGTTGGCACCGACGATGAGAAACCCGCTGGGTGCCGGTTCGGCGACCTTGAGCAAGCGTGCCAGTGGCCTAGCCGTGGCGCTTTGCAGTACCACCGTGCCAATGATTACCGCGAAGGTCAACGGTACCAGCAGCAAGGCATCCTGGTGGCCGGCCTGGTGCAGGCGGATGGCAAAAATAGCGGAAACGGCCGCGGCAACGATGCCGCGCGGCGCAATCCAGGCCAGCAGCGCGCGCTCCCGCCAGTTGAGTGTCGAGCCCAGTGTGGCCAGCCAAACGTTGAGCGGGCGTGCCAGCAGCTGGATCACCAGCAGCAATGCCAGCACAGCAGGGCCAAGGCCCAGCAGGGCATGCAGGTCAAGGCGTGCAGCCAGCAGGATGAACAGGCCGGATATCAGCAGCACACTGAGGTTTTCCTTGAAGTGCAGGATTTGCCGCACATCAACCCCGCGCATGTTGGCCAGCCACATGCCCATCACGGTCACCGCCAGCAGCCCGGACTCGTGCACGATCTGGTTGGCGGCGATGAAAATGCCCAGTACCGCCGCCAGTGACGCGAGGTTGTGCAGATATTCTGGTAGCCACTGTTCGCGCATGATTTGCCCCAGTACCCAGCCCCCTGCCGCGCCCAGGGCGGTACCGCAGAAGATCACACCGGCAAAAGTGATAAGGCTCTGGCTCAGGCCGTTACCCTCGGCGCTGGCGATGATGAAGCTGTATACCACCACGGCGAGCAGCGCGCCGATGGGGTCGATCATGATTCCTTCCCAGCGCAGGATGTTCGCGATCGCAGACTTTGGCCGCACCACGCGCAACATCGGCACGATCACCGTGGGGCCGGTCACCAGCGTCAGGGTGCCGAAAAGAATCGCCAGCGGCCAGTCGAACCCGAGCAGCCAGTGGGTTGCCAGTGCAATCACCAGCCAGGTGACCAGTGCACCCACCGTGACCAGGCGATGCACCACGCTGCCGATCTCGCGCCACTGCGACAGGTGCAGGGTCAGGCTGCCTTCGAACAGGATCAGCGCCACCGCCAGCGACACCAGCGGCATCAGCAATGGGCCGAACAGCGCCTCGGGGTCGAGCCATCCCAGCGCTGGGCCGGCAAGGATCCCGGCCAACAACAGAAACAGAATCGCCGGCAGCTTCAGGCGCCAGGCCAGCCACTGGCAGGCGAGCGCTGCAGCGCCGATGCCGCCCACACTCAGAAGGATCTGCTGTTCGCTCATGCGGGCTCCCTATGCCGACGTTGTTATGAAAGACTAAGCGCCATTTCGTCGTTTGCCACCGAGATTTCATGCCCGCCCTCGACCACCCCCTGATCGACCAGTTCCTTGACGCCCTATGGCTGGAAAAAGGCCTGTCCGACAACACCCGCGTGTCCTACCGCAGCGACCTGGCCCTGTTCAATGGCTGGCTGCAGGAGCATTCGGTAGCGCTGCCGGACGCCGGCCGCGACTTGATCCTCGATCACTTGGCCTGGCGCCTGGATCAGGGCTACAAGCCACGTTCCACGGCGCGTTTCCTCTCCGGTCTGCGCGGCTTTTTCCGTTACCTGCTGCGGGAAAAGCTGGTGGCCATCGACCCGACCCTGCAGGTCGACATGCCGCAATTGGGCAAGCCGCTGCCCAAGTCGCTGTCCGAAGCCGACGTCGAAGCCCTGTTGCAGGCTCCGGACCTGGGCGAAGCCATTGGCCAACGCGACCGTGCCATGCTCGAAGTGCTCTACGCGTGCGGCCTTCGGGTTACCGAACTGGTCAGCCTGACCCTCGACCAGGTCAACCTGCGCCAGGGTGTGCTGCGGGTGATGGGCAAGGGCAGCAAGGAACGTCTGGTACCCATGGGTGAAGAGGCGGTGGTGTGGTTGGAGCGCTACCAGCGCGATGGTCGCGCCGAACTGCTCAATGGCCGTCCCAGCGACGTGCTGTTCCCCAGTCAGCGCGGCGAGCAGATGACGCGCCAGACCTTCTGGCACCGCATCAAACACCACGCACGGGTTGCCGGCATCGACAAGCCGCTGTCGCCGCACACCCTGCGGCATGCCTTCGCCACCCACCTGCTCAACCACGGTGCCGACTTGCGGGTGGTGCAGATGCTGCTGGGCCACAGTGACCTGTCGACCACGCAGATCTATACCCACGTCGCCAAGGCCCGCCTGCAGCAGTTGCACGCCCAGCACCACCCGCGTGGATGAATGTTTTTCATGTTCCGCCGACCGGTCCTTGCGACCCCCTTCACGGGCAGCGTGATGTGGTAGGCTTGAGCGGTTTGCACCAAGGGCTGCACGGTCACCGCGTATTTTCCGCAGGTGGCGCCCTCCGGCCCCTGTCCGCCTTCAGGAGTTCCCATGCGCGTGACCCAGTTTTTCGCCGCCGCCGCGTTGGCGCTGGCCAGTACCTTTGCCGTTGCCGCGGCAACCGATAGCAACGCCGGTGCCGAGCAGGCCATCCGTAAATCGTTGCAGAACCTCGAGTTGGAAGTGCCCGTGGAAAGCGTGGCCAGCAGCCCGCTCAACGGCCTGTATGAAGTCAAGCTGCAGGGCGGCCGCGTGCTGTACGCCAGCGCTGACGGCCAGTTCGTGATGCAGGGCTACCTGTTCCAGATCCAGGACGGCAAGCCGGTCAACCTCACCGAAAAAACCGAACGCCAAGGTATCGCCAAGCTCATCAACGGCATTCCAGCCGCCGAGATGGTGGTTTATCCTGCCAAAGGCGAGACCAAGTCGCACATCACCGTGTTCACCGACACTACCTGCCCGTACTGCCACAAACTGCACGCCGAAGTGCCTGAGTTGAACCGTCGCGGTATCGAAGTGCGCTATGTCGCCTTCCCGCGTCAGGGCCTCGGTTCGGCGGGTGACCAGCAGTTGCAGGCGGTGTGGTGCTCCAGCGACCGCCGTGGGGCGATGGACAAAATGGTCGAAGGTGAAGAAATCAAGGCCGCCAAGTGCACCAACCCGGTCAGCAAGCAGTTCCAGCTGGGTCAGTCGATCGGTGTCAACGGCACGCCGGCCATTGTTCTTGAAAGCGGCCAGGTCATTCCGGGCTACCAGCCGGCACCGCAGGTCGCCAAGCTGGCACTTGCCAAGTAATCCAGTTCAGTACGCCGTCGTCATGGGGTGACGGCAAGTTTCACGGTCGGCAAACGTGTCGGCCGTTCAATGGGGAGTTCACAGTGAAACCGGTCAAAGTAGGCATCTGTGGGTTGGGGACCGTCGGTGGCGGAACCTTCAATGTACTTCAGCGCAACGCCGAGGAGATTGCCCGCCGTGCCGGGCGCGGTATTGAAGTGGCACAGATCGCCATGCGCTCGCAGAACCCGAACTGCCAGATTACCGGTACCCCCATTACCGCTGACGTGTTCGAAGTTGCAAGCAACCCGGAGATCGACATTGTCATCGAGCTGATCGGTGGCTATACCATCGCCCGCGACCTGGTGCTGAAGGCCATCGAAAACGGCAAGCACGTGGTCACTGCCAACAAGGCGCTGATTGCCGTGCACGGCAACGAAATCTTCGCCAAAGCTCGCGAGAAGGGCGTGATTGTCGCTTTCGAGGCGGCCGTAGCCGGTGGCATCCCGGTGATCAAGGCCATCCGCGAAGGCCTGTCGGCCAACCGCATCAACTGGCTGGCTGGCATCATCAACGGCACTGGCAACTTCATCCTCACCGAAATGCGTGAGAAGGGCCGTGCCTTCCCGGACGTGCTGGCCGAAGCTCAGGCGCTGGGCTACGCCGAAGCCGACCCGACCTTTGACGTAGAAGGCATTGACGCTGCGCACAAGCTGACGATCCTGGCGTCCATCGCGTTCGGTATCCCGCTGCAGTTCGACAAGGCCTACACCGAAGGTATCACCCAGCTGACAACGGCAGACGTGAACTACGCCGAGGCGTTGGGCTACCGCATCAAGCACCTGGGCGTGGCGCGTCGCACCGCCGAAGGTATCGAGCTGCGCGTGCACCCGACGCTGATCCCGGCCGACCGTCTGATCGCCAACGTCAACGGCGTGATGAACGCTGTCATGGTCAACGGTGATGCTGCCGGCTCCACCCTGTACTACGGTGCCGGCGCGGGTATGGAGCCTACCGCTTCGTCAGTGGTCGGCGACCTGGTCGACGTGGTCCGTGCCATGACCTCCGACCCGGAAAACCGTGTGCCGCACCTGGCCTTCCAGCCAGACTCGCTGTCGGCCCACCCGATCCTGCCGATCGAAGCCTGCGAAAGCGCCTACTACCTGCGTATCCAGGCCAAGGATCACCCGGGCGTTCTGGCCCAGGTCGCCAGCATCCTCTCGGAGCGCGGTATCAACATCGAGTCGATCATGCAGAAGGAAGCCGAGGAACAGGATGGCCTGGTGCCAATGATCCTGGTGACCCATGGCGTGGTCGAGCAGCGTATCAATGACGCCATCGTTGCCCTGGAAGCCCTGCAGGACGTGGTCGGCAAGGTTGTGCGCATTCGCGTCGAGCAGCTCAACTAACAAATATTGCCGATGGGCCGCCCGCGCGGCCCCGGCCCCAGCATCGAAGGTTTGCACCCATGCGCTATATCAGTACCCGCGGCCAGGCACCGGCCCTGAATTTCGAAGACGTGCTGCTGGCTGGCCTGGCCAGCGACGGCGGCCTCTACGTGCCGGAAAACCTGCCACGCTTCACCCAGGAAGAAATCGCCTCGTGGGCCGGCTTGCCCTACCACGAGCTGGCCTTCCGCGTGATGCGTCCGTTTGTCGAGGGCAGCATCGCCGACGCCGATTTCAAGAAGATCCTCGAAGAAACCTACGGCGAGTTCGCCCACGCTGCGGTCGCCCCGTTGCGTCAGCTGAACAGCAACGAGTGGGTGCTGGAGCTGTTCCACGGCCCGACCCTGGCGTTCAAGGACTTTGCCCTGCAGTTGCTCGGTCGCCTGCTTGACCATGTGCTGGCCAAGCGCAACGAGCGCGTGGTCATCATCGGTGCCACCAGCGGTGATACCGGTTCCGCTGCAATCGAAGGCTGCCGCCGTTGCGACAACGTCGACATCTTCATCCTGCACCCGCACCAGCGTGTATCGGAAGTGCAGCGCCGTCAGATGACTACCATCTTTGGCGACAACATCCACAACATCGCCATCGAAGGCAACTTCGACGACTGCCAGGAAATGGTCAAGGCCAGTTTCGCCGACCAGTCGTTCCTCAAGGGCACCCGCCTGGTCGCCGTCAACTCGATCAACTGGGCGCGGATCATGGCCCAGATCGTCTACTACTTCCATGCAGCCCTGCAGCTGGGCGGCCCGGCGCGCTCGGTGGCGTTCTCGGTACCAACCGGCAACTTCGGCGACATCTTCGCCGGCTACCTGGCGCGCAACATGGGCCTGCCGGTCAGCCAATTGATCGTCGCCACCAACCGCAACGACATCCTGCACCGCTTCATGAGCGGCAACCAGTACGTCAAGGAAACCCTGCACGCGACCCTGTCGCCGTCGATGGACATCATGGTCTCGTCCAACTTCGAGCGCCTGCTGTTCGACCTGCATGGCCGCAACGGTGGTGCGATTGCCGAGCTGATGGCCAACTTCAAGCAAGGTGGCGGCTTCAGCGTCGAGCAAGACCGCTGGACCGAAGCCCGCAAACTGTTCGACTCGCTGGCTGTCAGCGACGAGCAAACCTGCGAGACCATCGCAGAAGTGTTCGCCGCCACCGGTGAAGTGCTCGACCCGCATACCGCAATCGGCGTGAAGGCTGCCCGCGAGTGCCGCCGCAGCCAGGACACGCCAATGGTGGTGCTGGGTACCGCGCACCCGGTCAAGTTCCCGGACGCGGTGGAGAAGGCCGGTGTGGGCAAGGCGCTGGAGCTACCCGCGCACCTCAGCGACCTGTTCAGCCGTGAAGAGCGTTGCACGGTCCTGGCCAATGACCTGAAGGCTGTACAGGGCTTTGTCAGCCAGCACGGCAACCGCGGCAAGCCGCTGTAATTGCATGCCGTTTGGGGCTGCAGCGCAGCCCCAACGTCTCAGCCCTTTCCCTCCGGTCTATCAGAAACATCCTATTCAGCCTGCCGGGCGCCAAGCATAAATTAGCCGGTCCTCCCATCAGGAGCGGCTCATGCACCAGCCCTATGTGTTGATTCACCAGGCTCGCCCATCCCACCAGATCCTCTTGCACCAGGCCCTCAATGGCCAAGGCGTCTTCAACGTGCGCATCAGCGAAAGCGTCGCTGACCTCGACGCCTGCCTCTGCGCTGAGCGTCGCCCTGACTTGCTGATCCTTGACCACGCCATGCCTGCCCGGGCCGGCCTTGCTTTGCTCGCCCAGCAGCGACGAGTGCGCGCATTGCTGTTCGTCGGCCAGCCTGCCCCAACGCGTCAAAACCTTGCCCAGGAGGCCAGAAAATGTGGCATGTGGGTGCTCGACGAGTTGCCCTGGCCGCTGTCGATGCCACGCCTGCAGCATGCCTTGCAAACACTGCAGGTGCGCCCAGGGAGGCGTATTCAAACTGTCATGCCAGCCCCGCATGCTCACTGAAGCGGGCGCGGTTTGACGAACTTTCTGCGGCGCCTGCTGGTCAGTTACTTTAGGTCCCACCACGCAGCGAGTGATCCGGATGGAAAGAATCTGCAGCCTGCTCAACGAAGCCCTGACGCCCTATCAGACCCACCTCGGCATCGCCGATCCCAGTGGTAATCGCCAACTGACCGTTCACGACCTTCTCTCAGGTATTACCTTGCGGCGCACGGTCAGCGAGCGCCAATTGCAGGAGCAACGCCTGCTGATCGACCTCGTAGACGGCTTGCACCGAGACTTGCAGATAGCTGAGGGGCGGTTGCAGCCTTGTGTGATCGCGGCATTGCAGCATCGCCAACAACCGCAGGGAACCTTTGCCTGAGTCGTCCATCAGACAGTGTAGGGGCAGCCAGCCAGTGCTTTGCTCCGGCGCTGGCAAGGCTGCCACGGGAAGTCCTCAAGGGCTTTCGCTTGGCCCCGGGCGTCTTCCCCAGCGCCTGGGGTTTCTTTTTCTGGGCAGGCACGTGTCCCTCGGCTGCTCCTGCAACGACGGTGCAGACCGGTTGGGCTTATTTGTCCTCAAAGAAACGCCGGCTTTCCTCCAGATAGTCCTCCCGCAATGCCAGGTCTAGCCAGCGGGCATACAACCCTGGCAACACATCCCGGCGCAGGGTGGGCAGCAACTGGTCGATGTGGGCAACTGCCGCACGCCCCAATTCGCTGTCTGAACACCCCACATGCAGAAACTGGTAGCGATCCACGCCCTGCACAGTATGAAACTGGTAGTCAGTCAGTGACCCGCCTTGTTGTTGGATCAGGTAGCGCACTTCAGGCCAGTAGCCGAGCACCAGGCGCAGGCGCCCCAACTGCTGCATCTGCAGCAGGTTGGCGGTGGCCTCGTTGCCGTAGTGGCGGCTGAGCGCGCTGTCGGGTAACTGGCGCAAGATGCTGTCAATCTGCGTGCCGTAGCTGCGTTCCGCGACAATCCCAAGCTTTAGCGGGGCCTTGCTCAGCAGGCCATGCAGGTCCACCTGCTGGCCGTCGAGGTAGGGTGCCACCAGCGCCTGGTTTTCCTTGCGCAACACCAGGCCGCCGCTGAGCACGCCCAGCGATGGAACAGAAAAATGCACATATTTGGCCCGTTCCGGTGTCCACAGCAGGGTTGGGTCGCAGGTGAAGGTGTCACGGTCTTGCAGCATCTGCAGGCTGCGGGCGCGGTTGACCCGCACGATGCTGTGTTCGTACTCGGGCATCTGCCTTATCAGCAGCGGTAACAACTGGTCGATGACCCCCCGGCCTTCTTCCGGGCCATCAAAAATGGTGAACGGTGGCAGGTCGCGTACCAGCCAGAAGAGGTGCTCCTTGGCATGTGCGGGCTGCAACAGCAATGCAGGTAGCAGCCCGCAGAGCAGGACCAGGTGGCGTAGGCAGCGGGGCGCGCACATGGAACCGGTCAGCGCCAGGATCAGACCGTGCCCGCTGCGCGCAGGCTGGCGATGGCCGCTGCGTCGTAGCCCAGGCTGCCGAGCAGCGCCTCGGTATGTTCGCCCAAGGCCGGGCCGACCCATTCGCTAGAGCCGGGAGTCTCCGACAGCTTGGGCACGATGCCGGGCATGTGGAATGGCTTGCCATCCGGCAGCTTGGCCTGCAGGAACATCTCGCGTGCCAGGTACTGGGGGTCGTTGAACATGTCTTCGGCCGAATAGATACGGCTGGCCGGCACTTCGGCAGTGGTCAGCACCTGCATCAGTTGCTCCAGTGGGAGGCTGTTGGCCCAGCGGTCGATTACCCCATACAGCTCGTCACGACGCAGGTCGCGGCCGTCGTTGCTGGCCAGGGTCGGGTCGTCGGCGAGGTCATCGCGACCGATGGCCTGCATGAAGCGCTTGAAGATCGCATCACCGTTGGCGCCGATCTGCACATGTTTGCCGTCGGCGCTTGTGTGGATGGAGGAGGGCGTGATGCCTGGCATGATGTTGCCGGTGCGTTCGCGGATGAAACCGAACACATCGAATTCCGGGACCATGCTCTCCATCATGGCAAAGATCGCCTCGTACAGGGCCACGTCCACCACCTGGCCCTGGCCGCCATTGACTTCCCGGTGGCGCAGCGCCATCAGCGCGCCGATCACCCCCCACAGGGCGGCAATCGAGTCCCCGATGGAAATCCCGGTTCGCACCGGCGGGCGGTCATCGAAACCCGTGATGTAGCGCAGGCCGCCCATTGACTCGCCTACGGCACCGAAGCCTGGCTGGTCTTTCATCGGCCCGGTCTGGCCAAAGCCCGACAGGCGCACCATCACCAGGCGCGGGTTCAGCGCATGCAGCACATCCCACCCCAAACCAAGTTTTTCCAGCACGCCCGGGCGAAAGTTTTCGATCAGGATGTCGGCCTCGGCCAGCAGGCGCTTGAGGATATCGCGGCCCTCGGGGTGCTTGAGGTTGAGGGTGAGCGACTGCTTGTTGCGGGCCTGCACGAACCACCACAGCGAGGTGCCCTCGTACAGCTTGCGCCACTTGCGCAGCGGGTCGCCGCCATCGGGCGATTCGACCTTGACCACTTCGGCGCCGAATTCGGCACAGATACGCGAGGCGAACGGCCCGGCGATCAGGGTACCGAGTTCGACAACTTTAAGGCCGGCGAGGGGTTTGCTGGGCGTCGACATGGGGTGTCCGTGGCAGTTGGGCAGAGCCGTGGTTTTATCACACGTCGGTTACGCCGGGTACTGCTGCGGGGCATGGAAGGTGCGGATGGGGTAGACTGTGCCACTTTCTTTTGCACGAAGCCCGTCGACCATGGCCCAGCCGTCCACCACCTACAAGTTCGAATTGAATCTCACTGACCTTGATCGCAACGTCTACGAAAGCGTCAAACAGACGATCGCTCGGCACCCTTCGGAAACCGAAGAGCGCATGGCAGTTCGTTTGTTGGCGTACGCGCTCTGGTACAACGAGAACTTGTCGTTTGGCCGCGGCCTGTCGGATGTCGATGAGCCAGCGCTGTGGGAAAAGAGCCTGGACGATCGCGTGCTGCACTGGATTGAAGTTGGCCAGCCTGATGCCGATCGTCTGACCTGGTGCTCGCGTCGTACCGAACGCACCAGCTTGCTGGCGTACGGCAGCCTGCGAGTGTGGGAAGGCAAAGTGGTGAGCGCGGTCAAGAACCTGAAAAACCTGAGCATTGCCGCTGTGCCGCAAGAGGTGCTGGAAACCCTGGCGACCGACATGCCGCGTAGCATCAAGTGGGACGTGATGATCAGTGAAGGTACGGTATTCGTGACTGACGACCGTGGCCAGCATGAAGTACAACTGCAGTGGCTGCTCGGTGAGCGTGGTTGAAGCAACCCATGCGTATCGAACCTCGTCCGCTGCCGCCGACCCTGCCATTTCTGGGTAACCTGCCACCCTTGCTGACCCGCCTTTACGCCGCGCGGGGCGTGCAGAGCGAGGCCGAACTGGACAAGAGCCTGGCACGCCTGCTGCCGTACCAGCAGCTCAAGGGCATCGAGGCCGGTGTGGACCTGCTGGTCGAAGCGATCGACCAGCGCCAGCGCATCCTCATCGTCGGCGACTTCGATGCCGACGGTGCCACCGCCAGCACCGTCGGGGTGCTGGGCCTGCGCCTGCTGGGTGCGGCCCATGTCGATTACCTGGTGCCCAACCGCTTCGAGTATGGCTACGGCCTGACCCCGGAAATCGTCGAGGTGGCGCTGCAGCGCCAGCCGCAGTTGCTGATTACCGTGGACAACGGCATTTCCAGTGTCGACGGGGTGGCGGCCGCCAAGGCCGCCGGGCTCAAGGTGCTGGTCACCGACCACCACCTGCCGGGCGAGCAGTTGCCCGATGCCGATGCCATCATCAACCCCAACCAGCCGGGCTGCAGCTTTCCGAGCAAGTCACTGGCCGGGGTAGGGGTGATCTTCTATGTGTTGATGGCCCTGCGCGCTCGCTTGCGCAGCCTTGGGCGGTACGAGGCGCAGCCACAGCCGAACATTGGCGAACTGCTCGATCTGGTGGCGCTGGGCAGTGTTGCTGACGTGGTGCCGCTGGATGCCAACAACCGCATCCTGGTGCACCAAGGCCTCGAGCGCATCCGCGCCGGCCGAGCCCGACCAGGGCTGAAGGCCATTCTCGAAGTGGCCCGCCGTGATCACCGGCGCATCACCTCGACCGACCTCGGTTTCATCCTCGGCCCGCGGTTGAACGCCGCAGGGCGGCTGGACGACATGAGCCTGGGTATCGAATGCCTGCTGTGCGAAGACGCGGCGCTGGCCCAGGACATGGCCCAGCAGCTGGACGACCTGAACCAGGACCGCAAGTCCATCGAGCAGGGCATGCAGCGCGAGGCCCTGGCCCAGCTCAAGGACCTGCCGGTCGAGTCCATGCCCTACGGCTTGTGCCTGTTCGATGCCGATTGGCACCAAGGGGTGATCGGTATTCTGGCTTCGCGTCTGAAGGAACGTTACCACCGGCCGACCATTGCGTTCGCTGATGCTGGCGACGGCATGCTCAAAGGTTCGGCGCGCTCGGTGCCGGGCTTCCATATTCGCGATGCGCTGGATGCCGTGGCCGCGCGCCACCCGCAGCTGATCAGCAAGTTCGGCGGCCACGCCATGGCTGCCGGTTTGTCGTTGCCAGAAGGCAACTTCCCGGCATTCGCCGAGGCCTTCGACGAAGAAGTGCGGCGTCAACTGCGTGAAGAAGACCTGACCGGCCGGCTGTTGTCCGACGGCAGCCTGGCGGTAGAGGAGTTCCACCTCGACCTGGCCAAGGCCCTGCGCCATGCCGGCCCATGGGGCCAGCACTTCCCAGAGCCGCTGTTCCATGGCGTGTTCCAGTTGGTGGAGCAGCGCGTGGTTGGCGAGCGGCACCTGAAGGTGGTGCTCAAGAGCGAGTGTGGTTCGGTACGGCTGGATGGCATTGCCTTCGGCGTCGACCGCGAAGTGTGGCCGAACCCGACCGTGCGTTGGGTCGAGTTGGCTTACAAACTGGATGTGAACGAGTTTCGCGGCAATGAAAGTGTGCAGTTGATGATTGCCCACATGGAGCCGCGCTGACGGTTTTGCGGGGCTTGCCTTGATTCTTGTGGTGTGGCGGAAATCCAGCGCCGCCCGCGCGGCGCATCGCGACGCAAGGCCGCTCCCACATTTGTTGCAACGTGCCAAACCTGCAAGGCCCTGGTTGCGCGCCTTGTCGGTCTGACGATGCCTGTGCGTTGTCGCTGTTATCGCCCCACCAGCCTTCAGTCATGCGCCAAGGCTGACAACCATGGCCTCACAGACATGGCCACGTTGCAACAAATGTGGGAGCGGCCTTGCGTCGCGATGCGCCGCGCGGGCGGCGCTCGATCTCACCGGCGACATCACCTTAGAGCCTGACACCCGCACCCCACACCCCACCCAAAATCCCATGGAACCTCCCCCCCACCCATTCTGGTCTAGTCTGAAGTTATGACCGGACCTGGGCCAGGGACGTGCAATTGAGTGTCCAGGCCGGATCACCATTGGAGTCCTTGGGAGGTGCCCTCATGAGCCTGCTGCTCGAGCCTTACACCCTGCGTCAGCTGACCTTGCCCAACCGCATCGCCGTGTCACCAATGTGCCAGTATTCAGCCGTCGATGGCTTGGCCAACGACTGGCATCTCGTCCATTTAGGCAGCCGCGCCGTCGGTGGCGCCGGCCTGGTAATCACTGAAGCCGTGGCGGTGACCGCCGATGGCCGTATCACTGCCGAAGACCTTGGCCTGTGGGACGACGCGCAGATCGCCCCGTTACAACGCATCACCCGCTTCATCACCGCCCAGGGCGCCGTGGCTGGCATCCAGCTGGCCCACGCCGGGCGCAAGGCCAGCACCTATCGCCCATGGCTGGGCAAACCAGGTAGTGTCAAACTGGAAGAGGGCGGCTGGCAGCCGGTGGGGCCCTCGAAAATCGCCTTCGACCCGCAACACACCGCGCCGCGCGAGTTGAGCCAGGACGAGATTGAGGATGTGATTGGCGCCTTCGTCGCCTCGACCGAGCGCGCCTTGAAGGCCGGTTTCAAGGTGGTTGAGATCCACGCCGCGCACGGCTATCTGCTGCACCAGTTCCTATCACCCCTGAGCAACCAGCGCCGCGATGAGTACGGTAGCAGCTTTGAAAACCGCATCCGCCTGACCTTGCAGGTGGTCGAGGCAGTGCGCAAGGTTTGGCCCCCGGAGTTGCCACTGTTCGTGCGGGTTTCGGCAACCGACTGGGTGGAAGATGGTTGGAACCCGGATGAAACCGTCGAACTGGCCCGGCGCCTGCGGGGCTTGGGTGTGGACCTGATCGATGTGTCCTCTGGTGGCACCTCGGTCAACGCCGAGATCCCCACCGGCCCCGGCTACCAGACCCGCTTTGCCGAGCGTGTGCGCAAGGAGTCGGAAATCGCCACCGGCACTGTGGGTATGATCACCGAACCGGCCCAGGCTGAGCACATTCTGCGCACCGGCCAGGCCGATATCATCTTCCTCGCCCGCGAACTGTTGCGCGACCCGTACTGGCCTCTGCATGCCGACGACGACCTGGGCGGCAACAAGGCCACCTGGCCTGCGCAATACCAGCGTGCGACCAACCGCGCCAACCCGATTCACGAGTCGGATTTGCGCGACTGACCCATGCCTTGCGCGGCCCTTGCAGGAGCGGCCGTGTTTCGCGAAAGGGCCGCAAAGCGGCCCTGGGTTCAGCTATAGGCAGCCTTGCTGAGAATATCGCTTACCCATTGGTTGATGCTTTTTTCAGCCAGCTCGGCCTTGGCCGCCACACTGGCGTGAAGGGTAGGCTCAAGGCGTAGGCTGAGTTTGCCGGAATACGTTTTCTGCGGTACCCGCCCAAGGCGTTCGCAAGTCTCAAGATAATCGTCAACGGCTTCTTCAAATGCCTGGCGCAACTCACTGATCGATTCGCCATGAAAACCTATCACGTCGCGAATACCGGCGACATGGCCGATCAGCAACTGGTCTTCGTCGCTGTATTCGATACGAGCGGCGTATCCGCGGTAAGTCATTACATTCATGGTAATACTCCTGCCTGCTCAATGAACTGGCGGGCGTCTCTTAGTGGATAGGGCTTGGCGTGCCTGTCCGGATGAGGGCGGTGGAAGGTTGCCACTGCTCCATTGAGTTCAAAGCGAACCCGTGATCCTCTTCCTTCTATGACCTTGGCACCCAGCGATACCAGCAGAGACTCCACCCGCGCCCACTCCAGTGTTCTGGGAACCGGCCTTTTAAGTAATGCTTCAAGTGTGGCTTGCTGATGATTACTCGTGGTATCAGATTATGATACCAACCATGAGAGCTCAATGAATGTGCAGTAGGAGGGAGTAGATCACGGGTGAAGGAAAATTCTGAGAAGTTGACCGAGGGGCATTCAAGCCCCTCGGTCAACGCGAGCACTTAGTGCTTGATCATCACATGCCGCACACAGGTGTAGTCCTCCAGCCCATACATCGACATGTCCTTGCCATACCCCGAATGCTTCTGCCCGCCATGGGGCATTTCGCTGACCAGCATGAAGTGGGTGTTCACCCAGGTGCAGCCGTACTGCAAGCGCGCCGCCAGGCGGTGGGCGCGGCCGGTGTCGCGGGTCCATACCGATGAGGCCAGGCCGTAGTTGGAGTCGTTGGCCCATTCCAGCGCCTGCGCTTCGTCTGTGAAGCGGGTGACCGAAACCACCGGGCCGAACACTTCGTTGCGCACGATCTCGTCGTCCTGCAGGGCGTCGGCCAGCACGGTAGGCTCGAAGAAAAAGCCATCGCCCGCTATCGGCTTGCCACCGGTTACCAGACGAATGTGCAGCTGGGCGATGGCCCGCTGCACCAACCCGGCGACCTTGTCGCGGTGCTGGGCACTGATCAGCGGCCCCAGTTCGGTTTCTTCAGACTCCTGCAGGCCCGGCTTGAGGCTGGCTACGGCTTTACCCAGGCGTTCGACGAAGCGCTCGTAGATCCCGTCCTGGACGTACAGGCGGCAGGCTGCGGTGCAGTCCTGGCCAGCGTTGTAGAAGCCGAAGGTGCGGATGCCGTCGATGGCGGCATCGATGTCTGCGTCATCGAACACCAGCACCGGCGCTTTGCCGCCCAATTCCATGTGCATGCGTTTCACGCTGTCGGCGGTGGCACTGATGATGTGCGCGCCGGTGGGGATCGAGCCGGTCAGCGACACCATGCGCACCTTGGGATGGGTTATCAACGGGTTGCCGACCGTCTGGCCGCGGCCGAAGAGAATGTTCAGCACCCCCGGCGGTAGCAAGTCCTGGGCCAGCTCGCCCAGGCGCAGGGCCGTCAGTGGCGTCAGTTCGGATGGCTTTATCACCACGGTGTTGCCGGCAGCCAGGGCCGGGGCGATCTTCCAGGCCAGCATCATCAGCGGGTAGTTCCACGGCGCGATGGACGCCACCACGCCCAACGGGTCGCGGCGGATCATCGAGGTGTGGCCCGGCAGGTACTCGCCTGCCGCCGAGCCGCCCAGGCAGCGCGCAGCACCGGCAAAGTAACGGAACACGTCGGCAATCGCCGGGATCTCGTCATTCAGTGCAGCGCTCAGGGGCTTGCCGCAGTTCTGCGATTCCAGCCGGGCCAGTTCATCGCCATGGGCTTCGATGGCGTCGGCCAGCGCCAGCAAGGCCTGCGAACGTTCTTTAGGACTGGTTTGCGACCAGCTGTCGAAGGCTTGGTCGGCAGCGCGCACGGCGCTGTCTACCTGTGCCTCGGTGGCTTCGTTGATCTGCGCCAGGGCAGTGCCCAGCGCCGGGTTGAGCACGGTCCAGGCCGGGCCTTGGCCAGCGATCAGCTGGCCATTGATCAGCATCTGCGTTTGCATCGGGGACTCCTCCAGGGTCATTTTCCACCGCCCGCGACGCTGTCTCCGCCACGGGTCAGGTAATAGGCGCCAAGAATCGGCAGCATGGTCACCAGCATCACCAGCATGGCGACAACGTTGGTCACGGGCACGTCGCGTGGGCGGCTGAGCTGGTTGAGCAGCCAGATTGGCAGGGTGCGCTCATGGCCGGCGGTGAACGTGGTGACGATGATTTCATCGAACGACAAGGCAAAGGCCAGCATGCCGCCCGCCAGCAGCGCCGAGCCGAGGTTGGGCAGGACGATGTAACGGAAGGTCTGCCAACCGTCGGCACCAAGGTCCATCGAGGCTTCGATCAGGCTTTGCGAGGTACGCCTCAGGCGGGCGATCACGTTGTTGTAGACGATCACCACGCAGAACGTGGCGTGGCCGACTACGATGGTGAACACCCCGGGCTCTATCCCAAGCGTCTTGAACGCCGAGAGCAGGGCGATGCCGGTGATGATGCCTGGCAGGGCAATGGGCAGGATCAGCACCAGCGAAATGCTCTCCTTGCCGAAGAAGCTGCGCCGATAGAGCGCCGCCGAGGCCAGCGTACCGAGCACCAGTGCGATCAAAGTGGCCAGGCAAGCCACCTGCAGCGACAGCTTGATTGCCTCGAGCACATCGGGCCGGGCAAAGGCCACGTCGATCCACTTCAGGGTAAAGCCCTTGGGCGGAAAGCTGAACGCCGCGTCTTCGGTGTTGAAGGCGTACAGGAAGATGATCAGGATCGGGAAGTGCAGGAACAACAACCCGCCCCAGGCCGCCAGGCGCAGCCCTGCCGACGCTTTTTCAGAGTGCATCGAAGGCCCCCAGACGCTTGACGATGGCCAGGTATACCGCGATCAGCACAATGGGCACCAAGGTGAACGCGGCGGCCATCGGCATGTTGCCGATCGCCCCTTGCTGGGCATAGACCATGCTGCCGATGAAGTAGCCGGGCGGCCCGACCAGCTGCGGCACGATGAAGTCGCCCAGGGTGAGCGAGAAGGTGAAGATCGAGCCGGCGGCGATGCCGGGGATCGACAGCGGCAGGATCACCTGCACGAAGGTTTGCCCCGGCCGTGCGCCCAGGTCGGCCGAAGCCTGCAGCAGCGACGGTGGCAAGCGCTCCAGCGAGGCCTGGATCGGCAGGATCATGAATGGCAGCCAGATGTACACGAACACCAGGAAGCGCCCCAGGTGCGAAGTCGACAGCGTGCTGCCGCCCACGCCCGGCACGGCCAGCACCGCCTGCAGCAGGCCGTCCAGGTGCAACTGCTGGACGAACCATTGGGCCACACCGCCCTTGGCCAATAGCAGGGTCCAGGCATAGGTCTTGACGATGTAGCTGGCCCACATCGGCATCATCACCGCGATGTAGAAAAACGCCTTGGTCTTGCCGCTGGTGTAACGCGCCATGTAATAGGCGATGGGGAAGGCCAGTACCGCGCTGGCCAGCGACACCGCCACCGCCATGCCCAGGGTGCGCAGGATGATGTCGAAGTTCGACGGGTTGAACAGTGCGGCGAAGTTGCCCAGGGTCAGGTCCGGGGTCACCGCCATGGTGAAGTCGTCGAAGGTATAGAAGCCCTGCCACAGCAGGTTCAGCAGCGAACCCAGGTAAATCGCGCCGAACCAGGTCAGCGGCGGGATCAACAGCAGTGCCAGGTACAGGTTGGGGCGCCGGTACAGCAGGTTGGACAGGGCGCGCAGTGTGCTCATGTCAGCGGCCCTCGGTTTCCTGCAGCACCGTCATGGCCTCGCGGGGCCAGTGCGCCTGCAGGCGTTGCCCGGGCTGCCAGGCCTGCACCTGCTTTTGCCAGCGGTCATTGGCCTGGCTTACTGCCAGCAGTTGACCGTTTTCCAGCTGCAGTTCGTAGCGTGTGGCGCTGCCTTGGTACTGGACATCACGCAGCACGCCGCTGACCTGTACCTCATGGCTGGTCACTACCGGGTCGCCCAGGCGAATGTGTTCGGGACGGATGGAGAAGGGCGCAGGGCTGCCGTTGAGCTGCATGGCCAGCTCGCCCCGCACCACGTTGGACGTGCCGACGAATTCAGCGACGAAGGTTGTGCTGGGCTTCATGTACAGGTTGCGCGGGGTGTCGACCTGTTCGATACGGCCGCGGTTGAACACCGCGACCCGGTCGGACATCGACAGTGCTTCGGTCTGGTCGTGGGTGACGAAGATGAAGGTGATGCCCAGTTGGCGTTGCAGCTTTTTCAGCTCGCCTTGCATCTGCTCGCGCAATTTCAGGTCCAGCGCGCCCAGTGGCTCATCGAGCAGCAGCACCCGCGGGCGGTTGACCAACGCCCGGGCCAGGGCCACGCGCTGACGCTGGCCGCCAGACAGCTGTGCCGGCTTACGCGCGCCATAGCCGGCCAAGGCCACCATGGCCAGGGCTTCTTCGGCGCGGCTGTAGCGTTCGGCCTTGCCCACGCCTTTTACCTTCAGGCCATAGGCGATGTTGTCCAGCACGTTCATGTGCGGGAACAGCGCATAGTCCTGGAACACTGTGTTGACGTCACGTTGGTAGGGCGGCAGGCCAGCGGCCTCGACCCCTTGGATGCGGATCGAGCCGCTGGAGGGTTGCTCGAAGCCTGCGATCAGGCGCAGGCAGGTGGTCTTGCCCGAGCCGGAAGGGCCGAGCATGGAAAAGAACTCGCCATCGATGATGTCGATGCTGACCTGGTCGACGGCCTTGACCTCGCCGAAGGTGCGGGAAACCTGGGTGAACTGGACGGCTAGGGGCATGCGTGGACTCCAGGTATGAATATTTCTCCTGTGCCGGCCTCTTCGCGGGCAAGCCCGCTCCTACGGGAGAAGCGCCACCCTTGCAGGCGGTGAAGAACCTGGGGGCGCGGGCTTGCCCGGGAAAAGGCCGGTACAGGCATTCAGACAACCTCAGCGACCACCCATGATCGCAATGTAGTCCTGGGTCCAGCGGCTGTAAGGCACGAACTTGCCGCCTTGGGCCTGCGGTGTTTTCCAGAAGGCAATCTTGTCGAAGTTGTCAAAGCCGTTGGTCTTGCAGCCCTCGGCCCCCAGCAGCTCGCTGCCGGTGCACGCCGCCGGCACAGCCGGCAACGAGCCAAACCAGGCCGCCACATCGCCTTGCACCTTAGGTTGCAACGACCAGTCCATCCATTTGTAGGCGCAATTGGGGTGCTTGGCCTCGGCGTGCAGCATGGTGGTGTCGGCCCAGCCGGTCGCGCCCTCCTTGGGAATGGTCGAGGCCACTGGCTGGTTCTCGGCCTTGAGGCCATTGACCATGTAGCCCCAGGAGCTGGAGGCAACCACGCCTTCGTTTTTCACATCGCTCATCTGGACCGTGGCGTCATGCCAATAGCGGTGGATCAGCGGTTGTTGCTGGCGCAGCAATTCCAGCACGGCCTTGTATTGTGCCTCGTTCAGTTCGTACGGGTCCTTGATGCCCAGTTCGGGCCTGGCCGACTTCAGGTACAGCGCTGCATCGGCGATGTAGATCGGCCCGTCATAGGCTTGCACGCGGCCCTTGTTTGGCTTGCCGTCGGGCAGGTTCTGCGGCTCGAACACCACGCTCCAGCTGGTGGGTGCCTGCTTGAAGGTGTTGGTGTTGTACAGCAGCACGTTTGGCCCCCACTGGTACGGCGTGCCGTACACCTGCTTGTCGACCACATACCAGCCACCGTTCTGCAGGCGCGGGTCGATGGTTTTCCAGTTGGGGATCAAGGCGGTGTTGATCGGCTGTACGCGCTTGCCTGCAATCAGCCGCAGCGATGCATCGCCCGAGGCGGTGACCAGGTCATAGCCGCCCTTGGTCATCAGGCTGACCATCTCGTCCGAGGTGGCGGCCGTTTTCACGCTGACCTTGCAGCCGGTTTCCTTTTCGAAACCGGTCACCCAGTCGTAGGCCTTGTCGCTTTCACCGCGTTCGATGTAGCCGGGCCAGGCGACGATGTCCAGGCGCCCCTCGCCGGCCTCCAGGGCCTTGGGCGCTTCGGCGGCCTGCAGGCTGGCGCTGGCCAGCATGGCGCAGGTGGTGGCGCCGAGCAATGCGGTCTTGTGCACTGACATGGTGTTCCCTCTTCTTGGCGATCTTGTTCGGGCAGTCATGAGGCAAGCAGTGAAGCAATTGTTATAAGCGTAGTGCGTGAGTGCGAGGTATTGGCGATATCGAGTCTAGTTGGCTTTTTGCCAGCTAACGCAACATCCTGAAGCAAATCCCTGCATGGCGTGTGCTCGGCCAAGCCTTACTCTGGCGTTTGAATCTTCTTACGTGGAGACACGCGAATGAATACCCGGGGCTTGCTTGATCAACTCCTCAAATCCGGCCAGCAACTGCTCGAGAAGCAGGGGGGCGCCACCAAGCCTGGCAACCCTTCAGGCGGGTTGGGCGGGTTGTTGTCCGGAGCAGGGGGCGGCCTGCTGGGTGGGGGCGCTCTGGGCCTGTTGCTGGGTAGCAAGAAGGCCCGCAAGTACGGTGGCAAAGCCCTGACATACGGCGGCCTCGCCGCGCTGGGGGTGCTGGCCTATAAAGCTTACGGCAACTGGCAGGCAAACCAGCGGGGGGCCGCAGCCGAGCCTCAAACCCTCGACCGCCTGCCGCCGGCCCAGGCCGAGCAGCACAGCCAGGCGGTACTGCGCGCCCTGGTGGCGGCGGCCAAGTCCGATGGGCATATCGACGAGCGCGAGCGGGCGTTGATCGAGGGCGAATTCACGCGCCTGGACAGCGACCGCGAATTGCAGCACTGGCTGCATGCCGAGCTGAACAAACCGCTGGACCCTGCCGAAGTGGCCCGTGCTGCGCAAACACCGGAGATGGCTGCCGAGATGTACCTGGCCAGCGTGATGATGGTCGATCAGGAAAACTTCATGGAGCGTGCCTACCTGGACGAGCTGGCACGTCAGCTGCGGCTGGACCCGGGCTTGCGCCAGGCGCTGGAGGCTCAGGTGAGGGATGCGGTTGCGCAGTAGCAGCGCTTATCAGGACATTTTCTGCGCTTGTCGAACCGAGCGCGGAAAATGTCACGGCAAGCCTTGCCAGCTTTTACCCAATCCGCGCATTTCGCCCGATAAACCGTAAGACCTCTGGGCTATACTTCGGCGATTTTTCCCGCTCGTTGTGAATTCCTGAGGGCTGAATGTGAAGAACTGGACCTTGCGCCAACGGATCCTGGCAAGTTTCGCCGTGATCATCGCCATCATGCTGCTGATGATCGTGGCCGCCTACTCGCGGTTGGTGACTATCGAAACCGCCGAAGAGGCGGTGGGGACCGACAGCATTCCCGGCGTCTACTACAGCTCGATGATCCGCAGCGCCTGGGTCGACAGCTACGTCACCAGCCAGCAACTGGTGGGCCTGTCCAACCATCGTGAAATCACTTCGGCCGACCTGGAACTGTTCAGAAGCTTCGATAACCGGCTGAAGCAATACATGGCCAGCTACCAGGCCACCATCCAGGACAAAGACGACCAGGTCCGCTTCGACAGCTTCGTGCAACTGGAAGAAAGCTACCTCAAAATCGTCAACCAGGTGCTGGATGCGTACGGTCAGCGCAACTACGACGAGGCCCAGCGGCTGATCACCGAGGTCCTCACTCCGGCCTGGAAGGATGGGCGCGAGCACCTCAATGAAGTCATCGAGAACAATCGGGCCTCTGCTGATGCCGCCACCAACGAGATCGTCAACGCGGTCAACACGGCCAAAGGCAGCATGGTGGTTTCCCTGTTGCTGGCAATCATCGCTGCCGGCATCTGCGGCCTGTTGCTGCTGCGCGCTATCACAGCGCCCATGCAGCGTATCGTGCATGCCCTCGACAAGCTGCGTTCCGGTGACCTGAGCATGCGCCTGAGCCTGGATCGCAAGGACGAATTTGGTGCCATTGAAAGCGGCTTCAACGAAATGGCCGAGGCACTGGCCAACCTGGTGGCCCAGGCCCAACGCTCGTCGGTGCAGGTGACCACTTCGGTCACCGAAATTGCCGCCACGTCCAAGCAACAGCAGGCCACCGCCACCGAGACGGCCGCCACCACCACCGAAATTGGCGCCACCTCGCGGGAAATCGCCGCGACTTCGCGGGACCTGGTGCGCACCATGACCGAAGTGACGACGGCGGCTGATCAGGCATCCAGTCTGGCAGGCTCCGGGCAACAGGGCCTGGCACGCATGGAAGAGACCATGCACCAGGTGATGGGCGCTGCCGACCTGGTCAATGCCAAGCTTGGTATCCTCAACGAGAAAGCCAGCAACATCACCCAGATGGTGGTAACCATCGTCAAGGTTGCCGACCAGACCAATCTGCTGTCGCTCAACGCCGCCATCGAAGCGGAAAAGGCCGGTGAATATGGCCGCGGCTTTGCCGTGGTCGCGACCGAAGTGCGCCGCCTGGCCGACCAGACCGCCGTGGCCACCTACGACATCGAGCAAATGGTGCGCGAGATCCAGTCGGCAGTGTCGGCCGGTGTCATGGGGATGGACAAGTTCTCCGAAGAAGTGCGCCGCGGCATGTTCGAGGTGCAACAGGTGGGCGAGCAACTCAGCCAGATCATTCACCAGGTGCAGGCGTTGGCGCCGCGCGTATTGATGGTCAACGAAGGCATGCAGGCCCAGGCCACCGGTGCCGAGCAGATCAACCAGGCACTGGCCCAGCTCAGCGATGCCAGCACCCAGACTGTCGAGTCGCTGCGCCAGGCCAGCTATGCCATCGATGAGCTGAGCCAGGTGGCCGCGGGCCTGCGTGGCGGCGTGTCGCGCTTCAAAGTCTGACCGCGATGAACGACTTGCGACTGCGCACCGCGCGGGCGGCGAACACCGAGGGGGCGTTGTACCTGCAGTTTCGCATCAGAACGCAGCGTTTTGCCCTGAGCGTGCACGAGGTGATCGAAGTGTTGCCGCGTCAGCCGCTCAAGCCGATCGCCCAGGCACCTGCCTGGGTCGCGGGCATCCTCGCCCATCGTGGCCAGTTGGTTCCGGTCATCGACCTTGCCGCCTTGAGCTTTGGCCAGCCGGCGGTGCAACGCACCAGCACCCGCCTGGTACTGGTGCACTACCGAGGCGGCCTGCAGCTTGGCCTGATCCTGGAGCAGGCCACCGAAACCCTGCGTTGCCAACCGGACGAGTTCCAGCCCTATGGGGTGGACACCGGTGAAGCGCCTTATCTGGGCCCGGTGCGCCAGGATGCCCAGGGGCTGCTGCAGCGCATCGAAGTCAATGACCTGCTGCCCGACACCGTGCACGCATTGCTGTACACGCAAGACCCGACAGGGATGCCAACATGAACGAACAGCGTTTCTTCCGCTTCTTGCGCGAGCGTATTGGCCTGGACGTGGAGTCGGTGGGCGCGCCCATGGTCGAACGCGCGCTGCGCCAACGTTGCGTGGCTGCGGGCGCGATGGACCTGGACGATTACTGGCTGCGCCTGCAGCAGTCGGCAGATGAGCAACAGGCGCTGATCGAAGCGGTGATCGTCCCGGAAACCTGGTTTTTCCGTTACCCCGAATCCTTCACTGCGCTGGCCAGCCTGGCCCATAAACGCCTGGCTAAACTGGCTGGCGCGCGCCCGCTGCGATTACTCAGCCTGCCGTGTTCTACTGGCGAGGAGCCCTATTCGCTGGCCATGGCCTTGTTTGACGCCGGCATGGCGCCTGGGGCATTCCTTGTCGATGGAATGGACATCAGCCCAAGTTCAGTAGCCAAGGCCGTGCAGGCGTTGTATGGGCGCAATGCGTTCCGGGGTAGCGAACTGGGTTTTCGCGAGCGCTACTTCGATGCTCTGGACGAAGGCCACCGCCTGCATGAGCGGGTACGCCAGCAAGTCAGCCTGCGGGTGGGCAATGTGCTTGACCCGGCGCTGGCCAGCCGCGACGGCCTGTATGACTTCGTGTTCTGTCGCAATCTGTTGATCTATTTCGACGTACCGACCCAACAGCGTGTGTTCGAAGTGCTCAAGCGCTTGCTGCATCCGCAGGGTGTGCTGTTCATCGGCCCGGCCGAAGGCAGCTTGTTGGCACGCATGGGCATGCGTCCATTGGGGATCGCCCAGTCGTTTGCCTATGTGCGTCATGAAGGCGACAGCGCCCCCTTGGCAGCGGCACCCGCCCAACCCGCCAAGCGTGCGTTCACGGCGTTGCCCGCACCGGTTTATCCGCAGCCCAGTGTGCCGTTGCCGCGTCCGCTGCGTCCGCTGCGTGTGCTGCCCGTGGTGGCCAGGCCAGCGCCAGCCCGCGAGCACAGGCACGAGGGGGCCAGCGAATTGCTGGCCGACATTGCCCGGCTGGCCAATGCCGGTGCCAGCGATCAGGCCCGTAGCGAATGCCAACGCTACCTGAGCCAGTACCCGCCGTCGGCACAGGTGTACTACTGGCTGGGTTTGCTCAGTGATACCGAAGGCGATGCGCAGCAGGCGCTGAGCCACTATCGCAAGGCCCTGTACCTGGAACCACAGCACCCCGAGGCGCTGGTGCACCTGGCCGCTTTGCTGGCGGCCCAGGGTGACCTGGCCGGCGCTCGGCGCCTTCAGGCGCGCGCGGCGCGGGCTGGCCGGGAGTCTGAACGATGAACAGTGAATCCGCGATGCAGTTGCTCGCCGAGGATGACGCGCACATTGACGACTGCTGGAACCGCATTGGCGTGCGCGGGGACAAGCAGTGCCCACTGCTGGAGCGGCATGTCCATTGCCGCAATTGCGAGGTGTATGCCGCTGCGGCCACGCGTTTGCTCGACCGCTATGCGCTGGTGCAGGAGCACCAGGCTGCGGCGGTGCAGCCAGACGCGGAAAACACCGGTCGCTCCATGCTGCTGTTCCGTCTGGGCGAAGAGTGGCTGGCGCTGGCTACCGCCTGCCTGGCCGAAATCGCCCCGCTGCAGGCGGTGCATTCATTGCCGCACCAGCGCTCGCGGCTGCTGCATGGGGTTGCCAATGTGCGCGGTGCGTTGGTGCCGTGCCTGTCACTGGCTGATTTGCTGGGGGTGCAGGCCGGCTCCACCGAGCAACGCAGCGCACGGGCGATGCCCCGTATGCTGATTCTGGCCGCCGAAGGCGGGCCGGTGGTGATGGCTGTCGAGGAAATCGACGGTATTCACCGGCTCGACCCGCAGTTGCTGGGCAGTGGCCGGGACGCCACACGCTTCACCGCCGCAGTCTTGCAGTGGCGCGGCCGCAGCGTGCGGGTTCTGGACGATCAACATTTACTGTCTGCCGTGCAGCGGAGCCTGTCATGACCCCAGAGCAAATGCGCGACGCATCGTTGCTCGAACTGTTCAGCCTGGAGGCCGAGGCGCAGACCCAAGTGCTCAGTGCCGGCCTGATGGCACTGGAACGCAACCCTACTCAGGCCGACCAGCTCGAGGCCTGCATGCGCGCTGCCCACTCGCTCAAGGGGGCAGCGCGCATTGTCGGGGTGGATGCTGGCGTCAGTGTCGCCCACGTCATGGAAGACTGTCTGGTGGCGGCCCAGGAAGGCCGACTGCGGCTGACCGCCGAGCATATTGACGCGCTGTTGCAAGGTACCGACCTGTTGATGCGTATTGCCACGCCCGGCGATGCCGGTGCGCAGGCGACCTTGCCGGTGTTTCTTGCGCAAATGGCCAGCCTGCTCGACCCGGGCGCCTCTGCCATGCCTGTGGTGCCGCTGGCTGCATCCGTGCCGCCGGAGCCGCCGCTGGCAACCCTGCCGCCTGCACCTGTGGTAATGCCAGCCGGACCGCGGGAACCAGAGCCCGAACCCGCCCTGCGGCGCAAGGCTGGCAAGCGCGCTGGCGAAGGTGCTGAGCGGGTACTGCGTGTCACAGCTGACCGCCTTAATAGCCTGCTTGACCTGTCCAGCAAGTCGCTGGTGGAAACCCAGCGGCTCAAGCCATACCTGGCTACCCTTCAGCGCCTCAAGCGCATGCACGGCCAAGGTATGCAGGCGCTTGACGGCTTGCGCATGCAACTGGAAGGCACGGGGCAGGGCAGTGAGGTGCTCGAAGCCTTGGCACAGACCCAGCGCCTGCTGGCAGAGACCCAGCAGATTCTGCAGCAGCAGGCAGCCGACCTGGATGAGTTCGGCTGGCAGGCCAGTCAGCGTGCGCAGTTGTTGTATGACACCGCCCTGGCCTGTCGGATGCGGCCGTTTGCCGACGTACTGACCGGGCAAAGCCGGATGGTCCGCGACCTGGGCCGTTCGCTGGGCAAGCCGGTGCGGCTGGTGGTGGAAGGGGAGAAGACCCAGGTCGACCGCGATGTGCTGGAAAAGCTCGAAGCACCGCTGACCCACCTGTTGCGCAATGCCGTCGACCACGGCATCGAGTTGCCCGAGCGGCGCCTGCTGGCGGGCAAGCCGGACGAGGGGGTGATCCGCCTGCGGGCTTCGCACCAGGCGGGCATGCTCAGCCTGGAGCTGGTCGACGATGGCGCCGGTATCGACCTGGAGCGCCTGCGCAGCAGCATCGTCGAGCGCGCCCTGTCGCCCGCTGACACGGTGACGCGGATGAGTGAGGCGGAGCTGCTGACGTTCCTGTTCCTGCCCGGTTTCAGCCTGCGTGACAAGGTTACCGAAGTGTCCGGGCGCGGTGTGGGGCTGGATGCGGTGCAGCACTTGATCCGCGAGCTGCGCGGCTCGATCGAATTGACCCAGGTGGCAGGGCAGGGCTGTCGCTTCCATCTTCAGGTACCGCTGACCCTGTCGGTCGTTCGCAGCCTGGTGGTCGAGGTGGGCGGGGAGGCTTACGCCTTCCCGCTGGCGCATATCGAACGCACGCTGGAAGTGACCGCCGAACAGATCGTGCAGATCGAAGGGCGCCAGCACTTCTGGCATGAAGGCCGGCATATTGGCCTGGTGGCGGCCAGCCAGTTGCTCAATCGCCCGGCGGGGCAAAGCGACGAAGCCAGCTTGCGGGTAGTGGTGATTCGTGAGCGCGAGCAGCTGTACGGGGTGGCCGTGGAGCGGTTGGTGGGGGAGCGGGTGCTGGTCGTGATGCCGCTCGACCCACGCCTGGGGAAGGTGCAGGACATTTCCTCCGGCGCCTTGCTCGATGATGGCTCGGTGGTCCTGATTGTCGATGTCGAAGACTTGCTACGCTCGGTGGAAAAACTGCTCAGCACCGGCAGCCTGGAGCGCATCGAGCGCGGCAGCAGCGGAGCCCGTGGCGCAGTCCGCAAACGCATCCTGGTGGTCGACGACTCGCTGACCGTGCGCGAACTGCAGCGCAAGCTGCTGGGCAACCGTGGCTACGACGTGGCGGTGGCGGTGGATGGCATGGACGGCTGGAACGCCCTGCGCAGTGAGGACTTCGACCTGCTGATCACCGACATCGACATGCCGCGCATGGACGGTATCGAGCTGGTTACCCTGGTGCGTCGCGACCAGCGCCTGCAGTCGTTGCCGGTGATGGTGGTGTCCTATAAAGACCGTGAGGAAGACCGACGGCGCGGGCTGGACGCTGGCGCCGACTACTATTTGGCAAAGGCCAGTTTCCACGACGATGCGTTGCTGGATGCTGTGGTGGAGCTGATCGGAGGTGCTCAGGGATGAAGATCGCCATCGTCAATGACATGCCCCTGGCCGTCGAAGCGTTGCGCCGGGCGGTCGCCCTGGAGCCCGCACACCAGGTTGTGTGGGTGGCCAGCAACGGTGCCGAGGCGGTGCAGCGCTGCACCGAGCAGTTACCGGACCTGATCCTCATGGACCTGATCATGCCGGTGATGGACGGTGTCGAGGCGACCCGGCGGATCATGGCCGAGACCCCGTGCGCCATTGTCATCGTCACGGTCGACCGTAAACAGAACGTACACCGGGTGTTCGAGGCCATGGGCCATGGCGCTCTCGATGTGGTCGACACGCCTGCGCTGGGCGCTGGCGATGCCCGCGAAGCAGCGGCGCCATTGCTGCGCAAGATCCTCAATATTGGCTGGCTGGTCGGCCAGCAGCGGGCACCTGCCGCAAGGTCGGTGGCTGCGCCGCTGCGCGAGGCTTCCCAGCGCCGCGGGTTGGTGGCAATCGGGTCTTCGGCGGGGGGGCCGGCAGCACTCGAAGTGCTGCTCAAGGGTTTGCCGGCCGCGTTTCCGGCGGCCATCGTGCTGGTCCAGCATGTGGACCAGGTGTTTGCCGCAGGCATGGCCGAATGGCTCAGCAGCGCAGCAGGCCTGCCGGTGCGCCTGGCCCGTGAAGGCGAACCGCCGCAGCCAGGGCAGGTACTCCTGGCCGGTACCAACCACCACATTCGCCTGCTACAGAGCGGCCAACTGGCCTACACTGCCGAACCTGTGAATGAAATCTACCGGCCCTCGATCGATGTGTTCTTTGAGAGCGTGGCACGTTACTGGAATGGTGATGCGGTGGGCGTGCTGCTCACCGGCATGGGCCGCGACGGTGCCCAGGGCCTGAAGCTGATGCGTCAGCAGGGCTTTCTGACCATTGCCCAGGACCAGGCCAGCAGCGCGGTGTACGGCATGCCCAAGGCTGCTGCGGCTATTGATGCCGCGGTGGAAATTCGCCCGCTGGAACGCATAGCCGGGCGCTTGACTGAATTTTTCGCAAAATGACGAAATGTATTGAATCACGCCGCCAGGCCGGTAGTGATCGGGTGAACAATGATGAATGATTTACCGATCGAAGGTTTCGCGACCACCAACGAGAACTCGGCGATGGTGCTGCTGGTCGATGACCAGGCCATGATCGGCGAAGCGGTGCGGCGTGGCTTGGCCGATGAAGACAACATCGACTTCCACTTCTGCGCCGACCCGCACCAGGCGGTGGCCCAGGCCATGCGCATCAAGCCCACGGTCATTCTTCAAGACCTGATCATGCCTGGCCTGGACGGCTTGACCCTGGTGCGCGAGTACCGCAACAACCCGGTGACCCAGGACATCCCGATCATCGTCCTGTCGACCAAGGAAGACCCGCTGGTCAAGAGTGCAGCATTTGCCGCCGGGGCCAACGACTACCTGGTCAAGCTGCCTGACACCATCGAACTGGTGGCACGCATCCGTTACCACTCGCGTTCCTACCTGACCCTGCTGCAGCGCGACGAGGCCTACCGTGCCCTGCGCGTCAGCCAGCAGCAGTTGCTTGATTCCAACCTGATGCTGCAGCGGCTGATGAACTCCGATGGCCTGACCGGGCTGTCCAACCGCCGGCACTTCGACGAATACCTGGAGCTGGAGTGGCGCCGGGCCATGCGTGAACAGCAGCAGTTGTCGTTGCTGATGATCGATGTCGATTATTTCAAGGCCTACAACGACAGCTTTGGCCACCTGGCCGGTGACGAGGCCTTGCGCAAGGTCGCCGAGGCCATTCGTGGCTCCTGCTCGCGGCCCACCGACCTGCCGGCGCGCTATGGTGGCGAAGAGTTCGCCCTGGTGCTGCCCAACACCTCGCCAGGCGGGGCACGGCTGGTGGCCGAGAAGCTGCGCCAGACCGTACTGGGCCTGGGCATTCCGCATTCCGCTCCGGTGGCCGACTCGTGCCTGGCGGTGAGCATCGGCCTGGCGACCCAGACCCCGACCATCGGCAGCCATTGCCGGCAGCTGATTTCGGCGGCGGACAAGGGGCTGTATCTGGCCAAGAACAGCGGCCGGAACCAAGTGGGCGTTGCTTGAGGGGCGAATACCGCCAGCGCGCACTGTTCAGCATGTTGACGAAGATGGCTGGCGGTATCGATACCCCTGTTTTTATAACGCTCACTCCACGATTTCTATGTACCTTGTAGGGCCGTGAAAGATAACCATGTCGCCATTCTTGTAGACAAGCTGGTAGGCGACCTTGCACGGATAAATGGACTTGACCTTGAGCGTATTGTCATCGCCGTAGTAATCATAGGTGACCAATTTCTGGTCGACGCTATGTTCTATGCGGTTGATTGAGCTCGCGAAGATGAACTCCGTCCTGACTTGCTCCAGGCTTTCCTGGGACCCACCCTCGACGCCAGGGAAGAGAATATTCATCTCGAATCTGTATTTTGTAGGGGTGCCGCTTGGGTTGGTTATGGCTTTAAGGCTGAGCGAGCCGTTTCTTTCTTTCGGTATGGTCAGGGTGCCGAACTCACCTTTAAGTCTCCATTCGCTGCCTGTGGCTGATTTAGGGTAAATTTCGATGATTTTGGTGGCATTCATTTTGGCCTCGCCTGGATGGGATTGCAGGTCGGTATTACGAGGTAAGAGTTGAATAGCTGCCGCTGATGCGTGCAACTGGCAGAAATGCCAGTTCCGACAGGGAGCGCGCATGCAAAACCTCTGAAATTCCTCGTTCCAATTATTCCCAGTCAGCACATTTCTGGCGCTTGTCTGCGTTTGTGGTTTTCGCCGTGATCGGCATGCTCCAAACCTGTGGGGTTTCCCTGCCGGGCGGGTCTGCCGCCGCGCCTCCGACTGCGTTATACTCGCGGGCTTTTCACCGAATTCGCGCGAGTAGCCAGCCCATGGAAATCCAACCGATCCTGAACACCATCAAGGACCTCACCGAGCGTTCCCAGTCAATTCGGGGGTATCTTTGACTACGATCACAAGCATGACCGCCTGATCGAAGTCAACCGCGAGCTGGAAGACCCCAACGTCTGGAACAAGCCTGAGTACGCCCAGGCACTGGGCCGCGAGCGTGCCATGCTGGCCCAGGTCGTCGAGACCCTGGACAAGCTGTCCAACGGCCTGGGTGACTGCCAGGACCTGCTCGACATGGCCGTCGAAGAAAATGACGAAGGCGCCGTCGGCGACGTCGTGACCGAGCTGGAAAGCCTGGAAGAAAACCTGGCCCAGCTTGAGTTCCGTCGCATGTTCAGCGGCGAGATGGACATGAACAACGCCTACCTGGATATCCAGGCCGGCTCCGGTGGTACCGAGGCGCAGGACTGGGCCAACATCCTGCTGCGCATGTACCTGCGCTGGGCCGACAAGCGTGGTTTCGACGCCACCATCATCGAGCTTTCCGAAGGTGAAGTGGCCGGTATCAAAGGTGCCACCGTGCACATCAAGGGTGAATACGCCTTTGGCTGGCTGCGCACCGAAATCGGCGTGCACCGCCTGGTGCGCAAGAGCCCGTTCGACTCCGGTGCCCGTCGCCACACGTCGTTCTCGGCGGTGTTCGTATCGCCCGAGATCGACGACAAGGTCGAAATCGAGATCAACCCGTCCGACCTGCGCATCGACACCTACCGTTCCTCCGGTGCCGGTGGCCAGCACGTGAACACCACCGACTCGGCAGTACGTATCACTCACGTACCGACCAACACCGTGGTGGCTTGCCAGAACGAACGTTCCCAGCACGCCAACAAGGACACCGCCATGAAAATGCTGCGGGCCAAGTTGTACGAGCTGGAAATGCAGAAGCGCAACGCCGCTTCGCAGGCGCTGGAAGACAGCAAGTCGGACATCGGCTGGGGCCACCAGATTCGCTCCTACGTGCTGGATGACTCGCGCATCAAGGACCTGCGTACCGGCGTCGAACGCAGCGACTGCCAGAAGGTCCTCGATGGCGACCTTGACCAGTACCTGGAAGCGAGCCTCAAGCAGGGCCTGTAAGCCGCACACCCATGCCGCGCTACCTGGCCAGCCGCCGGTAGCGCGTGCCCTGCCCGGAACGGGCAACGAATACCTGATGGAAAGAATGACGACATGAGCGACCTGAAGACCGAATCGCAAGACCTGCAACAGGAAGAAAACGCCCTGATCGCCCTGCGCAAGGAAAAACTTGCCGCCGAGCGTGCCAAGGGCAATGCCTTCCCCAACGACTTCCGTCGCGACAGCTACTGCAACGACCTGCAGAAGCAGTACGCGGACAAGACCAAGGAAGAGCTGGAAGCAGCCGCGATCCCGGTCAAGGTAGCCGGCCGCATCATGCTCAACCGTGGCTCGTTCATGGTTATCCAGGACATGACTGGCCGTATTCAGGTCTACGTCAACCGCAAGACCCTGCCGGAAGAAACCCTGGCCGCGGTCAAGACCTGGGACCTGGGCGACATCATCAGCGCCGAAGGCACCCTGGCCCGTTCCGGCAAGGGCGACCTGTACGTCGAAATGACCAACGTACGCCTGCTGACCAAGTCGCTGCGCCCGCTGCCCGACAAGCACCACGGCCTGACCGACACCGAGCAGCGCTACCGCCAGCGTTACGTCGACCTGATGGTCAACGAAGAAACCCGCCACACCTTCCGTGTGCGTTCGCAGGTGATCTCGCACATCCGCAAGTTCCTCATCGAGCGCGACTTCCTTGAAGTCGAAACGCCGATGCTGCAGACCATCCCGGGCGGTGCGGCAGCCAAGCCGTTCGAAACCCACCACAACGCCCTGGACATGGCCATGTTCCTGCGTATCGCGCCGGAGCTGTACCTCAAGCGCCTGGTCGTGGGTGGCTTCGAAAAAGTGTTCGAGATCAACCGTAACTTCCGCAACGAAGGCGTTTCGACTCGTCACAACCCTGAGTTCACCATGCTCGAGTTCTACCAGGCCTACGCCGACTACCGCGACAACATGGACCTCACCGAGGAACTGTTCCGCGAGCTGGCGCAACTGGTACTGGGCTCTACCGACGTACCGTACGGCGACAAGGTCTTCCACTTCGGCGAGCCGTTCGTACGCCTGTCGGTGTTCGACTCGATCCTCAAGTACAACCCGGAGCTGACCGCTGCCGACCTGCAGGACGTCGACCGCGCCCGTGAGATTGCCAAGAAGGCCGGTGCCAAGGTGCTGGGCCACGAAGGCCTGGGCAAGTTGCAGGTGATGATTTTCGAAGAGCTGGTCGAGCACAAGCTGGAACAGCCGCACTTCATTACCGAGTACCCGTTCGAAGTGTCGCCGCTGGCCCGTCGCAACGACGACAACCCGGCCGTTACCGACCGTTTCGAGCTGTTCATCGGTGGCCGCGAAATCGCCAACGCCTACTCCGAGCTCAACGATGCCGAAGATCAGGCCGAGCGCTTCCTGGCCCAGGTGGCCGAGAAGGACGCGGGTGACGATGAAGCCATGCACTATGACGCCGACTTCGTTCGTGCGCTGGAGTACGGCATGCCGCCGACCGCCGGTGAAGGTATCGGCATCGACCGCCTGGTGATGCTGCTGACCAACTCGCCGTCGATCCGCGACGTCATCCTGTTCCCGCACATGCGTCCGCAGGCCTGAGTGAGCTGAACGAGCCGCCTTTCGAGGCGGCTTTTTCTTGCCTGAAGCTTTATGTTGTCAGTACCGGCCTCTTCGCGGGTAAACCCGCTCCTACAAAGGCCTTGTAGGAGCGGGTTTACCCGCGAAGGGGCCAGCACTGACGAAACACGCCCATGAGGTATCCCCCGTGACACCCGCCATGCCTGACCAAGGCGCCGCCGGCATCGCCACCGCCGTCGCCGAAAGCGTGCAATACCAAGGCCGCAAGACTGCCCGCCAAGGCAGCGAACAGCGTCGCCAGTTGATTCTCGATGCCGCCATGCGCATTGTCGTGCGCGATGGCGTGCGCGGTGTGCGCCACCGGGCAGTGGCCGCCGAGGCCGGCGTGCCATTGTCGGCCACCACCTACTACTTCAAGGACATCGAGGACCTGCTCACCGATACCTTTGCCCAGTACGTCGAGCGCAGTGCGGCTTACATGGCCAAGCTGTGGGCCAACACCGAGGTAGTGTTGCGCCAGTTGCTGGCACAGGGCGATGGCAGCCCGCAGGCCCGGGCGCGGCTGGCTGACGAGGTGGCGCGCATGACCGCCGACTACGTTCAGCGGCAACTGCTGAACCGCCGTGACTTCCTGATGGCCGAGCAGGCTTTCCGCCAGGAAGCATTGCTGTGCCCGCGACTGGCTGAGCTGGTGTGCGCTCATGAGCAGATCCTGCTGCACGGCACCCGGCAATTGCTGCAGGTCGTGGGCTCGCGGCAGCCGGAGCAGGATGCACAGATGTTGACGGCGATTATCGAGCAGTTGGAATATCAAGGCCTGCTCAAGCAAGCGAATGCGCAAGCCGATGGGCAGATGCTCGCTATGCTTACCCGATACCTGCAGCTGGTGCTGGCATCGGCCTGAGCCGAGAACGACCTTTTCAAGGAGAACCTGATGAGAGCCTGGCGTGTGGTGTTGTTGACTTTGTCATTCCTGCTGCTGGGCGGTTGTCTGGTGACCTTCCATGAG
This sequence comes from Pseudomonas sp. BO3-4, assembly GCF_034044115.1. NCBI lineage: Bacteria > Pseudomonadati > Pseudomonadota > Gammaproteobacteria > Pseudomonadales > Pseudomonadaceae > Pseudomonas > Pseudomonas sp. BO3-4. Next base: position 4,953,989 of record NZ_CP139018.1, on the reverse strand, counting down.
CCTTTGCCCAGCAACCAGGCAGCGCCCAAGGCCTTGCTCGGCAAGTGGAGCAGCAAGGACGCCTGGGGAGAGCCGTTGAAACTGGTGATCAGCCGTAGCGGTGGCGACGCCTACAAGGCAGTGGCCACGGCCAAGGGCAAGGCGCCTGAAGAGTACGTGTTCACCGTGTCACGCCACGGCAACCGCTGGTACTTGTCGGCTGGCGTGCCCAAGCGCCTGGGTGGCAATTTCCTGATTGGCGGCTTCGATATCGTCGACGGCAAGGAGCTGGTGGTCTACAACCTGGATGTCGAGCAGGTACAGCAGGCGGTGGACAACAAGGAACTGACCGGTCGCAGTACCGAAGTGCCGGACGACAACGGCGATGGCGTGCTGATCGATAGCCCGGCGGCGCGGGTGCTGGCCTACCTGGACGACCCGGCCAACTCCGACCTGTTCGTTGAAGTGGCGCGGTTCCAGCGTTCCGGCAAGTAGTGGCCTGTACCGGCCTCTTCGCGGGCAATCCCGTTCCTACAGGGGCCTTGCCAGGCCTGGGCTTCTTGATATCCCTGTAGGAGCGGGCTTGCCCGCGAAGAGGCCGGTACAGGTTTCGTGTACTAGAAAGGAGTCCCCGGTGGACGAATACCAGCAAACCATCCGCGCCCTGTCCGACCGCATCGTCGCGGCACAGACGCCTATCCGGGTCCTGGACGCGGTGAAGTGGGACGACAACATCCGCCAGGGCTTTTTCAAGGCCAAGGGCAAGGAGCCGCCGGCGGTTGATCGTGCCTACTACCAATCGCGTCCGCTGTCGTTCGACTCCAGCGCGGTCAAGGCCGAGTTCCAGGGCATCGAGCGCGACATCATTCGCCAGTTGGGCCAGTTCAACCCGGTCGGGCAGATCATGAAGCGCATGTGCCGCGAATACCGCATGGTGGTGCGCATGCTTGAAGCGCGCGGTACCGAGGACTTCGGCCTGATCTCCCAGGAGCTGTACGGCGCCGCCTCGGATGCTTTCCACGCCGGTGACCCGACCCTGGCCGACCTTGGCCTGATGCTGTCGGACTACCTGAACAACATCGATGGCCGTGGTGACCTCAAGGATGAGCCAAAGAATCTCACCGCCAAGGAGGCGGTGGAGATCCTCCAGCACCGGCTGAACAACGTGTTCGGCGAGGCTGAAGGGACCATTCGCGTGTTCGAATCCGACGGTATCGTCGCCGATGCCGCAGCCGGTGCCGACTACATCAAGGTGCGTGCCGATGCCATGTTCAACGCCCGCGATGTGCGCGCCCTGGAGGTGCATGAAGGGTTGGTGCATGTCGGCACCACGCTCAATGGCCTGAACCAGCCGATCTGCACCTTCCTGGCCAAGGGCCCGCCCTCATCGACGGTAACCCAGGAGGGCCTGGCGATTCTCATGGAGGTGATTGCCTTTGCCTCCTACCCCAGCCGCCTGCGCAAGCTCACCAACCGCACCCGTGCCATCCACATGGTCGAGGAGGGTGCAGACTTCATGCAGGTCTACGGTTTCTTCCGCGAGCAGGGCTTCGAGATGGCGCAGAGCTACAGCAACGCCAGCCGGGTGTTCCGCGGGTCGGTACCCAACGGCCTGCCATTCACCAAGGACTTGTCCTATCTCAAGGGCTTCATCATGGTTTACAACTACATTCAGTTGGCCGTGAAGAAGGGCAAACTGGAACAGATCCCGTTGCTGTTCTGTGGCAAGACCACGCTGGAAGACATGCGCACCCTGCGCCAACTTGTCGAGGAAGGGTTGGTCGAGCCGCCCAAGTACCTGCCTGAACAGTTCCGCGACCTGAGTGCGTTGTCGGCCTGGATGTGCTTCTCCAACTTCCTCAACCACCTGAGCCTGGATCGCATTGAAGCCGACTACGCGAACATTCTCTGAGCACTGCCGCCTGCTCGTCCTCGGCCTGGTCCTGGTGAGCCTTGGCGGCTGCAGCAGCCTGTTGTTCTACCCCGAGCGTGGTCAGGCCTTCACCCCGGAGCGCGCCAAGCTGGAATACCGCGATGTCACACTGACCACTGCTGATGGCATCCGCCTTCACGGTTGGTGGCTGCCAGCCAAGGCCGGGGTCGAGGTCAAGGGCACGGTGCTGCACCTGCACGGCAACGGCGGTAACCTGCCAGGGCACCTGGGGGGGAGCTACTGGTTGCCGGAGCAGGGCTACCAGGTGTTGATGATCGATTACCGCGGCTATGGCTTGTCTCAGGGCCAGCCGAGCCTGCCGGAGGTGTATCAGGACATTGCTGCAGCCATGGCCTGGCTGGAGCAGGCGCCCGAGGTCAAGGGCAAGCCGCTGGTACTGCTGGGGCAGAGCCTGGGCGGCGCCATGGCCATTCATTACCTGGCGGTCCACCCCGAGCAGCGTCAGCGCTTCAGCGCCCTGGTGTTCGATGGCGTGCCGGCCAGTTACCGCGCGGTGGGGCGCTTTGCGCTCAGCACCTCCTGGATGACCTGGCCATTGCAGGTTCCGCTGTCGTGGCTAGTGCCGGACGGCGACAGCGCGATCCACTCGATCGAGCGATTGAGCAGCCCGCCCAAGTTGTTTTTCCACAGCATCGACGACAACCTGGTGCCGATGGACAACGGCATCCGCCTGTATCAGCACGCGCCACCACCGCGGGTGCTGCAACTGACCCGGGGGGGGCACGTGCAGACCTTCGCCGACCCTACCTGGCGCCAGGTGATGCTGCGGTTCCTCGATGACCCCAGCCATTTCAACGGCCTGCGGCGGCTTGCCGAAGTGCCCAATTTCCCTGACGAGAAGAACAAGCAATGAGTGAAGAACGCAACGCCATCCCGCTGATCCTGACCGGCGTCGGTAGCATCATCGTGACGGTGGGGGCCTTGTGGTATTACGGTTACCTGCATTTCGCCAAGCCCGAAGATGCCCTGCTGCTGCAGGATTTCACCATGCTCAAGACCATCCCCGGCGAGGACTACAAGGTATCGCTGGACCCGGCGCCGCAAGTGGCCCAGTGCGTCGACGGCGTGCTGGTGCTGTTCGACACCCAGCAGAAAGGCCTGACCGGCGTGCTGGTGGACAACCGCAAGCGCGCGGTGCGCTGCATGGGCGAGGAAACACCGCAGCAGGTGCAGTGAGCCATTATCCCTGCTGCCTGAACTCGCCTCTTCGCGGGCACGCCCGCTCCCACAGGGTCGCGCAAAACTCGAAACTGGCGCCGTACCTGTGGGAGCGGGCGTGCCCGCGAAGAGGCCCGAACAGGCAAAAGAAAGCCCCGCGTCGATCGCGGGGCTTGTCCTTTCAGTTAGCCAGCCTTAGCGCTGAACCTGGCTCACCGAGCGTGGTGCCACCGGCTGGTTGTCGTTGGAGATGGTCACCTCCACCCGACGGTTCTGCGCACGTCCCGAGTTGCTCGAGTTGTCCGCTACCGGGTACTCCTTGCCATAGCCCTGGGAAACGATACGCGCCGGATCTACCCCGGCACGCACCAGTGCCATGCGCACGCTGTTGGCACGGCGCTCGGACAGGGTCTGGTTGTAGTTGGCCGAGCCGACGCTGTCGGTGTAGCCCTCGACGATCACCTTGCGTTCCGGGTTTTCCTGAAGGAACTGGGCCAGCTTGGTGATGTTCGGGTAAGCGCTGCTCTTGAGTTCGGCCTTGTTGAAGTCGAACAGCACGTCGCCGAAGGTCACCAGCGTTCCGCGGTCGGTCTGCTTGGCGTTGAGGCTGTCCTGCAGCTTGGCGATCTGCGCGTCGCGGGCATCCAGCTTGGCTTGGGCGCGCTGGGCCGAGGCATTCTTCAGTTCAGCTTCGGCGGTGCGCAGGGCAATGGTCTGTTTGGCCACTTCGACGCGCTGGTTGGTCAGGTAGGCCAATTGGTCGACTTTCTTCTCGTCTTCACGGTCCATGTAGGCCTTGTCGGCCTTGTTCAGCCAGTCCTGGGCGTCCTTGGTCTCCAGTGCCGCGACTTTGCTCGCTTGCGGGTCGCTCTGCAGCGAGGAGAAGTTGGTGCGGGCCGATTCCAGGTTGGCATTCGGATCGTGCGAGCAGGCAGCAAGACCGACGCTCAGGGCCAGCAGGGCGGGAATCATGACGTGTTTGCGCATAGTGTTCATCCTTTGATCGTGTGCGAAGGCTAAGGTTGGCGGGGCAGGGCTTATTGAGCGCTGCGCAGGCCTTCCTCACGTACGTCCTGAACGCCCTGGCGGGCATCCTGCACGGCCTTCTGGGCTTTAGCTGCCTGGGCCTTGCGTTCGGCGAGGCGGGCATCCCACTCGGCCTGTTGGGCCAGGCGCTTGGCCTCGTCGTACTTCTTGTCGTGCATGGCGATTTCGGCTTGCTTGAACTTGTCCTGAGCCGCTTTCATTTCCACGGCGGCGAACTCGGTACCGCCAGCGCTGACGGCGGAGTTCACGGCGGACTGGGTAACGGCATACTGCTCGGTGGGCGGATTGCCCGCACAGCCGGCCAGGACCAGGCTACTGCCCAGCGCCAGCGCGGCCAGCTTGAACCCGCGCACATGAGTGGATGACAGTTGGCTAGTGCGGGTCTTCATGGTGGTCAGCTCCATTGGATCACTCCTGATAACGACGATGTCCGTAGCAGTCCATCGCTCAATCCCTGACAAAACCGCGCGCTTCAGCTCAACGGTGCACGAGGGCAGTGTGCAGGGTTTTAGCGTGATGGCTATTGGCTCCGACTCGAACGTTTTTCGAATAGTTCAGAAAAAAGCGCTGTAATCGAATAACTATTTCTGACTGATCGGTCAGTGCGATTTACCTGGAACTTTCCCAGGCTGGAGCGGTATTCCGGGCCTTGAGCAGGCCCGGAATGCTGGGGCGCAGGATTATTTGTCGGTGTCGACTGTCGCGTTGCTCAAGTTGTGCAGGTGCTGGCGGGACAGGGAGAGAAAGCGCGGTGTAGGACCAACGTCTTCGTACAGCGGGTCGCCTTCTTCGTCGGTGGCGATGACCTGGCGGCCCTGCACATAGGGGAAACTGGCTTCCAGTTCTTCAAGGGCGGCGGCGACCAGTTCGCCGAGCAGTTCTTCGGCGGTGCGCTTGGGGTACATGTCGATCAGCGCGGCCAGGCGCGCTTCGGACTCCAGGTCCAGATGCAGGACATGGCCGGTACGGCTGAGGGTACCGGCGGCATTCTGTTCCCAGTGCTGGGCGAGTTCACGGATTTTCATGATGACCTCTGTTGACGCCTGGAAAGGCTGCACTGCATGGGAGTGCTGTGCTTTCACTTTAGTTTGGTTTGGCCGATCACGGCTTGCCATCGTCGCCCGGCTGTGGGCACTCTTGGGGGATACCGCCCCCCTGTAGGAGCGGGTTTACCCGCGAACACCGGCAACGCCGGTGCCAGACACCGCATTGGGCTCTTCACGGGTTACCCCGCTCTGGCACAGGGCGCGCCAAGGCTGAGAGGGATGCAACGGAGAGAGCGCCAGTGACCGATATCGATGTGCGTTTGCGTGAAGATGTCCATGTGTTGGGGGAGCTGCTTGGCGAAACCATTCGCCAACAGCACGGCGATGCGTTCCTGCAGAAAATCGAGGACATCCGCCACAGTGCCAAGGCCGACCGCCGTGGCCCGGGTGAGCAGCTGAGCTCAACCTTGGCGGACCTGGCCGAAGAAGACCTGCTGCCCGTAGCGAGGGCCTTCAACCAGTTCCTCAACCTGGCCAACATGGCCGAGCAGTACCAGTTGATCCGCCGCCGCGACGCTGACCAGCCCGAGCCGTTCGAAGCGCAGGTACTGCCCGAGCTGCTGGGGCGCTTGAAGCAGGCCGGCCACAGCAACGATGCCCTGGCCCGGCAACTGGCCAAGCTCGATATCCAGTTGGTGCTCACCGCACATCCCACCGAAGTGGCCCGTCGCACGCTGATCCAGAAGTACGACGCGATCGCCGGCCAACTGGCCGCGCAGGACCATCGTGACCTGACCTCGGCAGAGCGCCAGCAAGTGCGTGAACGCCTGCGCCGGCTGATCGCCGAGGCCTGGCACACCGAGGAAATCCGCCGTACCCGGCCTACGCCGGTAGACGAGGCCAAGTGGGGTTTCGCAGTGATCGAGCATTCACTGTGGCATGCCATCCCCAGCCACCTGCGCAAGGTCGACAAGGCCCTGCTGGAGGCAACTGGCCTGCGCCTGCCGCTGGAGGCCGCGCCGATTCGCTTTGCCTCGTGGATGGGTGGGGACCGGGATGGCAACCCCAATGTAACGGCTGCCGTCACCCGCGAAGTACTCCTGCTGGCGCGCTGGATGGCCGCCGACCTGTTCCTGCGCGACATCGATGCACTGGCCGCCGAGTTGTCCATGCAGCAGGCCAACGACGCCCTGCGCAAACAGGTTGGCGACAGTGCCGAACCCTACCGCGCTGTGCTCAAGCAACTGCGCGACCGCCTGCGTGCGACACGCGCATGGGCGCATTCGGCCTTGACCAGCAACCAACCGGCCGGTGCCGACGTGCTGGTGGACAACCGCGAGCTGATCGCGCCGCTGGAGCTGTGCTACCAGTCACTGCACGAATGCGGCATGGGCGTGATCGCCGAGGGGCCGCTGCTTGACTGCCTGCGTCGTGCGGTGACCTTCGGCCTGTTCCTGGGCCGCCTGGACGTACGCCAGGACGCTGCCCGCCACCGTGATGCGCTGACCGAGATTACCGATTACCTGGGCCTGGGGCGTTACGCCGACTGGGATGAGGAGCAGCGCATCGCGTTCCTCCAGGCCGAGCTGAAAAACCGCCGGCCCCTGTTACCTGCGCATTTCAAGCCGCAAGCGGACACCGCCGAAGTGCTGGCGACCTGCCGGGAAGTGGCCGCTGCGCCGGCCGCCTCGCTGGGGTCTTACGTCATCTCCATGGCCGGTGCCGCCTCGGATGTATTGGCGGTGCAACTGTTGCTCAAGGAAGCCGGCCTGACCCGCCCCATGCGTGTGGTGCCACTGTTCGAGACCTTGGCCGACCTCGACAACGCCGGCCCGGTCATGCAGCGCCTGCTTGGCCTGCCGGGCTACCGCGCGGGCCTGCGCGGCCCGCAGGAAGTGATGATCGGCTACTCCGATTCGGCCAAGGACGCCGGCACCACGGCTGCTGCCTGGGCGCAGTACCGGGCTCAGGAAAACCTGGTGCGTATCTGTGCCGAGCATCAGGTCGAGCTGCTGCTGTTCCACGGCCGTGGCGGTACGGTCGGGCGAGGCGGCGGCCCGGCCCATGCCGCGATCCTGTCGCAGCCGCCGGGTTCGGTGGCGGGGCGTTTCCGCACCACCGAGCAGGGTGAAATGATTCGCTTCAAGTTCGGTTTGCCGGGCATCGCCGAGCAAAACCTCAACCTGTACCTGGCTGCCGTGCTTGAAGCCACGCTGTTGCCACCACCGCCCCCGCAGCCGGCCTGGCGTGAGGTGATGGACCAGTTGGCCGCCGATGGTGTCCAGGCCTACCGCAGCGTGGTACGGGAGAATCCCGATTTCGTCGAGTACTTCCGCCAGTCGACGCCAGAACAGGAGCTGGGGCGCCTGCCGTTGGGCAGCCGCCCGGCCAAGCGTCGTGCCGGGGGCATCGAAAGCCTGCGGGCCATCCCGTGGATCTTCGGCTGGACCCAGACCCGGCTGATGCTGCCGGCCTGGCTGGGCTGGGAAACGGCGCTGACTAATGCCTTGGCCCGTGGTCAGGGTGAGTTGCTGGCGCAAATGCGCGAGCAATGGCCGTTCTTCCGCACCCGAATCGACATGCTGGAAATGGTACTGGCCAAAGCGGATGCGCAAATTGCCGAGGCCTACGACGAACGTCTGGTGCAACCGCACTTGCGTCCTTTAGGTGCGCACCTGCGCGACCTATTGTCGCAGTCATGCCAGGTCGTGCTGGGTCTGACCGGGCAGCCGGTGCTACTGGCGCACAGCCCCGAGACACTGGAATTCATTAGCCTGCGCAATACCTATCTGGACCCGTTGCACCGCCTGCAGGCAGAGTTGCTGGCCCGCTCGCGCAGCCGCGAAGCCGCTCTGGACAGCCCGTTGGAGCAGGCCTTGCTGGTGACCGTGGCGGGTATTGCCGCCGGGCTGCGCAACACCGGCTAAGGACAAGCCCGGGTCATGTCTGGTGACGGCCATACAGGCCCGGCACAATGACGGGGAGGGCGGTTGCGCCAGGCGCAACCGCCTGCCCGGTCAGCCGCAAGTGGCGCATTCCTGCAACTTTGGGACGCTTGTCTGGCTGCCGGGCGCTGTGTATCTTGAGCAGCCTTCTGACCGATTTATGGTCATACCCGATTATCCGGACTTGGCCCTGGTCGCCGAATCCATTGAATTTCATAAAAAAATTTGAGGAGCACAAGATGCGCGTAATTCTGCTGGGAGCTCCCGGGGCCGGTAAAGGTACTCAGGCAAAGTTCATCACCGAAAAGTTCGGTATTCCACAGATCTCCACCGGTGACATGCTGCGTGCCGCCGTCAAGGCCGGCACCCCGCTGGGCCTGGAGCTGAAGAAAGTCATGGATGCCGGTCAGCTGGTCTCCGACGAGTTGATCATCAGCCTGGTGAAGGAGCGCATCGCTCAGCCTGATTGCGCCAACGGCTGCCTGTTCGACGGCTTCCCACGCACCATCCCGCAGGCCGAAGCCATGGTCGCTGCCGGTGTCGACATTGATGCCGTGGTCGAAATTGCCGTGGACGACGAAGAAATCGTCGGCCGCATGGCTGGCCGCCGCGTGCACCTGGCCTCGGGCCGTACCTACCACATTCAGTACAACCCGCCGAAAGTGGAAGGCAAGGACGACGAGACCGGTGAAGACCTGATCCAGCGTGACGACGACAAAGAAGAAACCGTTCGCCATCGCCTGTCGGTCTACCACAGCCAGACCAAGCCGCTGGTGGATTTCTACCAGAAGCTGTCGGCTGCCAATGGCGGCAAGCCGAAGTACAGCCACATCGAAGGTGTCGGCTCGGTTGAAGCCATCACCGCCAAGGTCCTGGCAGCCCTGAGCTGATCCGGCGCCTGACGCACCTCGACAACGGCCCGCTTCTGTGGGAGCGGCCTTGTGTCGCGAAAGGGCTGCAGAGCAGCCCCAGACAATGGTGTGATACCGCTGAAACCCTGGGGCCGCTTTGCGGCCCTTTTCGCGACGCAAGGTCGCTCCTCCAGGGCCAGTGCAGGCTTTGAAATCAGCGTGATGGGCCGCACAGCGGCCCCCTCGGGACACAACGCCGCTGCTGCTCTATACTGCCGCTCTTTTTCATTCGCATCTGGATACCCGTTCGATGACCACCCTGCTGGCCCTGGATACCGCCACCGAAGCCTGTTCCGTCGCGCTGCTGCATGACGGCAAGGTAACCAGCCATTACGAGGTGATCCCGCGCATGCATGCCCAGAAGCTGCTGCCGATGATCAAGCAACTGCTGGCCGACGCTGGCGTGGCACTGAATGCGCTGGATGCCATTGCCTTTGGCCGTGGCCCGGGCGCTTTCACCGGCGTGCGTATTGCCATCGGGGTTGTGCAAGGCCTGGCCTTCGCCCTCGAACGCCCAGTGCTGCCGGTGTCCAACCTGGCCGCTTTGGCCCAGGGTGCATTGCGCGAGCATGGCGTGCAGCAGGTGGCCGCTGCCATCGATGCGCGCATGGATGAAGTGTACTGGGGCTGCTACCAGGCCACGGCGGGCGAAATGCGCCTGGTCGGCCGTGAAGCCGTGTTGCCGCCCGAGCAGGTGGCGCTACCGGCAGGCAGCAATGGCGAGTGGTTCGGTGCCGGTACCGGATGGGGCTATGCCGAGCGCCTGGCGGTACAGGTGGCGGCTAGCAACCCGGGTGCCTTGCCCAACGCCCTGGACGTCCTCAGCCTGGCCACCTTTGCCTGGGCCCGTGGCGAGGTAATCGTCGCCGAGCAGGCGCAACCGGTTTATCTGCGCGATAATGTAGCCACGCCCAAGAAGCACTGAGTGCTGTTCGTCGATTATCGCCGAACACGCTAAAACCTTTTGCGCGATCTGTGGTCCAGTTATCACTCAAGCATTAGCGACGGAACTCTGATGCTGCTAAATTGCCATCATTGGTCCTGAGTGCTCATGCCATGCGTATCGACGGTTTCTCATCGCAGTCCTACCCGCTCAAGCGCATCTCGCGCAAAGCAGCGGTGCGTGACGAGGCCATCGACGATGCTGAGGTGATCGAGGAGGCAGAAGCCGCCCCGCAGGAAGCCACCGCCCGCCGCCCTGGTGGTGGCCTGCCAGCCCGCCAGCAGGATATGGTTTTCCCACGCGCCCGTGACCGCCGTACCGCCACCGCACTGGCCAGCTACCTGAGCACTGCAGGCTTTACTGACTGGGACATGGAAGTACTGGGGCTCGACCTGTACATTTGATGGATGAATCCCCTACCACTGCCTTACTTTCTCGGTTGCCCGTCGTGGAGCGAAAACGCCTGGCGCGACTACCTATACCCCGCTGACGCCAACAGTAATCAAATGCTTGGCTTCTACAGCCAGGTCTTCAACGCCGTCGAAGGCAACACCACGTTCTACGCACGTCCCGCTCCCGGCACCATTGCCCGCTGGGCGCAGGTCATGCCAGAGCACTTTCGCTTCACTGCCAAGTTTCCGCGGGATGTCAGCCATGAAGGCGACCTGCGAGACCAGCTTGAGCCTGCCTTCGACTTCACTCGGCTGATGGCCCCGCTGGGCCAGCGCGTATCACCCTACTGGTTGCAGTTGCCGGCCCAGTTCGGCCCGGCGCGCCTGGGTGAGCTTTGTCACTTCCTCGATCAGATTGCCGTGCCCGTGGCTGTGGAAGTGCGCAACCAGGCCTTTTTTGCCAAGGGTGAGGAAGAACGCCTGCTCAATCGCCTGCTGCACGAGCGCGGTGTGGAGCGTATCTGCCTCGACCCGCGTGCGCTGTTCAGTTGTACCTCGTGCGACCCTGCCGTGCTGCATGCGCAGTCGAAGAAGCCCAGGGTGCCACCGCGTCCGGCAGCCTTCAGCCAGCACCCTCAGGTTCGCTTCATCGGCCATCCGGAACTGGAGGCCAACCACACCTTCCTCAGCCCTTGGGTAGAAAAAGTCGCCGCCTGGATCGAAGAAGGCCGCAATCCCTATATCTTCCTGCACACCTCGGACAATCGCCTGGCTGCGGCGCTGGCCCAGCGTTTCCATCAGCGCCTGATGGCACGCCTGCCGGGCCTGGCACCTTTGCCGGAATTGCCGCGCGCCCCTGAGGTCGAACAATTGGGGCTACTCTGACCTTTCCCTGACTGCCGGAGGTTGAACCATGGATGTGCAAACCCTGCGAGCTGAGGCCTTCAAGGCGTTACACGCGCGCGACGGCGCGTTCGTCATCCCCAACCCGTGGGATGCCGGCTCCGCCAAGTTGCTCGCCAGCCTGGGTTTCGAGGCGCTGGCTACCACCAGTGCAGGCCTGGCCTTCAGCCTTGGCCGGCCGGACGCCGAACGCGCCTTGAGCCTGGACGATACGCTGGACAATGCCGGCGAGATCGTCGATGCCACCGCGCTGCCGGTGGCCGCCGATCTGGAAAACGGCTTTGGCGACTTGCCCGAAGACTGTGCCCAGACCATTCTGCGTGCCGCCGAAATTGGCCTGGTGGGCGGTTCCATCGAAGATGCCAGTGGCCGCAGTGATGCGCCCATCTATGACTTCGGGCTGGCTGTGGAGCGTGTGCGCGCCGCTGTGCAGGCTGCGCGAAGCCTGCCATTCCCGTTCACCTTGTGCGCCCGTGCAGAAAACCTGCTGCACGGGCGCATGGACCTCGACGATACCATCCTGCGCCTGCAAGCCTATGCCGAAGCCGGTGCCGACGTGCTCTACGCCCCCGGGCTGCGCACCGTGGAGGAAGTCCGTGCCGTGGTGCAGGCAGTCGCACCGCGCCCTGTGAATGTGCTGATGGGCATGGCGGGCGTGCCGCTGAGTGTCAACCAGTTGCAGGACCTGGGTGTGCGCCGCGTCAGCGTTGGCTCTTCGCTGGCCCGTGCTGCGCTCGGGGCCTTCTACCGGGCCGCGCAGGAAATTCGCGATGAGGGCACGTTCGGCTACGGTGAGCAGACCATGCCGTTTGCCCAGCTGAACGACCTGTTCCGTCGCTGATGCGGGCATTGCTGGCGCTACTGGCCGGCCTGCTGACGGTGGCCGGCCTGGCCTGGCACTTCGGCTGGCGCCTGCCTGCCGCATGGAACCCCTGGGCGCCGCTGGACGTACGCCAGCCGCCCAACCTGCTGACCCCCTACAAACTGTCGCGCCTGCGCGATGACCCAGCGCTGTGCCGGCAGGCGCTGGAAACCAGCCACCTGCGTTACCGGGCACAAGCCGACAGCCCGGCGTCGGCCAACTGCCCGCTGCAGAACGTATGGCGCATTGAGGGCGGCCAGGCGCGGTTGGGCAGCAGCTTTCTGGCCAGTTGCCCGTTGGCGGTGGCCTATGCACTGTTCGAAAACCATGGCTTGCAGCCGGCGGCGCAGGAGGTGTTTGGGCAACCGGTGACGCAGGTCGATCACCTGGGCAGCTTTGCCTGCCGCAACGTCTACCACCGCAAGCAGGGCCGTTTGAGCCAGCACGCTACGGCCAATGCGCTGGACATCAGCGGATTTCGCCTGAAGGACGGCCAGCGCATTATTCTGGCGCGTGACTGGCAGGCGGGCGGGCAGAAGGCGGAATTCCTGCACCGGGTGCAGCGGGCAGCTTGCGAGAGCTTCAGCACGGTACTGGGGCCGGACTACAACGCTGCGCACCGCAACCACTTCCATCTGGACATGGGGCGCTGGCAGATCTGTCGTTAGCTTCAGGCGTACGCGCGCACGTTGTTCAGCACCACTGGGCGCGCCCAGTGGATGTCGAACGCCAGGTCATTCTGCTGCTTGGCCAGGGTGGCGTCGTCGAACGGTTCGGGCGCCGGGTCCAGCAGGTTGGTCTCGAACTCGGCAATGGGCAGGAACAATGACCGTGGCGTGGGGCCAGGGCCGGGTTCGGCGATCGGCTGACCCTGGTTCATCACCACCGGGCGCAGCCAGCTGTTGTTGATGTCGAGCTGGCGCTGTTGCTCGATCAGTTCCATGGCGCTGAACGGCTCGGGGGCGGGCGGCAGCAGCTTGGCTTCAAGCTCGGCCTTGGGCAGAAACAACGGTTCGGGCGGCGCCACGATGGTGTCATGCACCGGGCAGGCGCGCTGGGCGTCGATCAACGCCAGTGCACGGGCGCCGCCGATGGGTTCGCCGCTGTCCTGGTCGTACTGCACGAACGACTGGCTGACGCCGTCTACGGGCTCTTCCTGCTGCTCGGCCATCGCCCGGGCAAAGAAATCCTGCCACAGGTGGCTGACGCCCCCGAGTGCCTGGGTGTTGTGCTGACTGTAGTTGCCGACAGGCGACAAATAGGTCAAGCCGATGGGAAGAGTATCTGACATGGCAGTCGTGCGCGCTGTGCTCTGGCAGAATAGCGGGATATTGCCTGTATCGGCCGTGGCTGCCGATTCATTAAGGGCTTGGTTTGATTTTTCGGGTGTGAACGATGGAAGAGCAAGGCACGGGTATCAGGGTCGAGGCGATGGCAGCTGAGTATGCGCAACAGGCCAGGGCGTGGGCTGAACGCCTGGGCCTGCCGCTGCAGGACGATACCGCCGCCTTCGCTGTGCAGGTGGGCGCCGACGGCTTGCAGATTCAGCAACTGGGCCCGCAGGCGCCCGGGCCGGTGCGTGTAGACTTCGTCGAAGGCCAGGCTGCGCATCGCCGCCAGTTTGGCGGTGGCAACGGGCAGATGATCGCCAAGGCTGTGGGCATTGCCCAAGGTATCCGGCCGCAGGTGCTGGATGCCACGGCGGGGCTGGGCAAGGACGCGTTCGTGCTGGCCAGCCTTGGCTGCCAGATGACCCTGATCGAGCGCCAGCCGCTGATTGCCGCGCTGCTGGAGGACGGCCTGGCGCGGGCGCGAGCGGATGAAGAAGTGGGCCCGATTGTCGGGCGCATGCGCCTGCTGACCGGCAACGCCATCGAGCGCATGCGCGCCTGGGAAGGGGAGGCGCCGCAGGTGATCTACCTCGACCCGATGTTCCCGCACCGCGACAAGAGCGCCCTGGTGAAAAAGGAAATGCGCGTGTTCCGGCCCTTGGTGGGCGATGACCTGGATGCCCCGGCGCTGCTCGAAGCCGCCCTGGCGCTGGCCAGCCACCGTGTGGTGGTGAAGCGCCCACGCAAGGCACCGATCATCGACGGGCCGAAGCCCAGCCATAGCCTGGAAGGCAAGTCGAGCCGGTATGACATCTATCCGAAGAAGGCTTTGAAGGCCTGACCTGCCCCTATCTGGCCGGCTAGCACGATTGTAGGAGCGGCTTTAGCCGCGAACACCGGCAACGCCGGTGCCATTCACTGCGGCGCCTCCTGCGCGGGAAACTCGCTCCCACAATGACCTGTTATTTCTGCCAGTAGTCATTAGTTGGCTAAGGGCGCGATCCTAACGGACATTTGATCCTGATGGAGGGTAATGTTGATGTCGCCTGCTCCTTATGCCCGGCAAGCTGGCCGCCAGTTTTTTTACTGTAACGGCAAGATAGTTGCTGAATTGAATGGCGATGCCCGCTGGCGTTTCTTTCAGGCTAATGACCTGGTGCTGGCTCAGAAAGATCATCAGTCCTCGGGCTTGTCCAGCATGCTGACGGCATCCGACCAGCAGCGCTCGGTCCTACTCATTTATGAAAAGAAACGCCTGGAATCACAGGCTTACTCGCCCTATGGGCATCACAATCAGGGTAGCGGCTTGCTGTCGTTGCTTGCCTTCAGTGGCGAGCGGCTGGATGCGAGTTCGGGGCTTTACCATCTGGGGAATGGTTACAGGCAATTCAGCCCGGTCATGATGCGCTTTTGCAGCCCGGACAGTTGGAGCCCATTCGGTGCAGGTAGTTTTAATGCGTATGCGTATTGTGTGGGAGATCCTGTGAACCGTATTGACCCGACGGGGCATGCTGGAGTTAGGGTGACAATTCAAAGAAAACAATCAAGGCCAAATAGACCCGTGCAGAAAGTAATGGAGTCTAACTCTCTAGTGTCGAAGGAAAGAATCTATAAGCGTAATGGGGCTGATCGTATCATACCAGAGAGTAGAGCAGGGGTTGGAGAGGATGTTTCATTTGAGTCATTATTCAATTCGCACGAAATCGCTGAGCAGCATCGTTTGTTTGCGCAGTTTAACGCACCTGCGAGAACATCTTCAGAAAGCAAGAAAGTATTCTTCCAATCGCATGATTCAGGTCCGGATGTTGAAGCCGGAAAGCGCTATGCTCAATCGTTGAATGTACACAAGGACTCGCTCGAAAGTGAAATCAAAGCGCGTGATTTGAAAGATCTTTTAAGTGATTTGGATGCGGTTAATGCTCGTATGTCCGCAGCGGGATCCTCGCGAGACCTAATGATTCAAGCCGCGTTAATAGCAGAGATCAGAAGGCGTCCCGCATAAATGGCTTGGGTGTGATGAGCTCTATATCAGCTGCCTTCTGCGTGCACTCACGTAGAAGGCAGAAGTTTGGCTAGTGAGTGATTGAAAAAGTATTAATGAAGATTTTTCTCAGTCCCTAAACGCCCGTAAGAACACTTTTACCACCTCGCGCACATGCGCCTCGGCTTCATCGCCTTCCAGCGGCCCCGCACATCCCAGCAGCAAGCGGTAATCTGGCGCCCCCTTGACCAGGCAGAAGAAGTGCTCCGCCGCCCTCAAGGGGTTGTCGATGCGCAGCAGTCCGCGCTCATGTGCCCCGCGCAGTAGCGCTTCCATGCCTGCGAGCACGCGCTTGGGCCCGGCTTCGTAGAAGTACTCGCCAAAACTCGGGTCCAGGCTGCCCTGGGCCATGATCAGGCGGCTGAGCTTGACCGCTTCGTCACTGCTGATAAGCGCCTGGAAGTTGCGGGCAATGGTCAGCAGCACGTCTTCCACCGGCACCCCCTCGGGATACTCGAACAGCAGGTCAGGCAACTGGATCTGGCAGGTGGCCATGACCGCCGAGCAGAACAGGGTCTGCTTGTCGGTGAAGTGGCTGTACACGGTGAGCTTTGAAACACCTGCCGCCGCAGCGACCGCATCCATGCTGGTGTTGGCGTAGCCAAGGCTGAGGAACAGCGCCTTGGCCGCTTCGAGAATCGCCTCGCGCTTGGCCAGGTCCTTGGGCCGGCCCGGGCCGATGGGTGCGTCGTTGGACATTGTGGTCTGCATCTGGTTGAAGGTTCACCATCTTAACGGGTCACGCGCCATCCGGCTAAAGCCAGGCTGCATTATCTGCTGTCTGCCAGTGGACAGTTGATTGACAAGAATGTCGTTGCGAAGGTGCCGTTGACCACCCACTGCGCACCCAGGCGCGAAACGCGGGGGGTAATGGGCTCAAACCGCACCCTCGAAAAACCCGCGCATACCCTTCCCGGCATCGTTGCGCTGATTTAATATACCAGCCAGTACAAATATTAAATGTGCACTCCGCGAAAGGATTCATCATGTTGCGCCATGCCTTGTCCATCGCTCTGCCCGCCGCCGCTGCCCTGCTTCTGGCGGCGTGTGGTCAGGAAGCCGCCCCACCCGCCGCGCCGCGCCCGGCGCTGGTGGTGCAGCCACAGCCTGCCGAAGCCGCTGCCGACAGTTACCCCGGCGAAGTGCGCGCGCGCTTCGAGCCGGAGCTGGCCTTCCGCATTGGCGGCAAGGTCAGCAAGCGACTGGTGGAGGAGGGGCAGCGGGTCAAGGCCGACCAGCCACTGGCCGAGCTGGACCCGCAGGACGTGCGCCTGCAACTTGAAGCCAACCGCGCCCAGCTGGCGGCTGCCGAGGCCAACCTGGCATTGGTGCGCGCCGAGCGCGACCGCTACCAGAAGCTGCTGGAACGGCAGATGGTCAGCCACTCCCAGTTCGACAACGCCGAAAACCTCTACCGCGCCGGCCTTGCCCGTCTGAAGCAGGCCAAGGCCGAGTTCGATGTGGCGGGCAACCAGGCCGAATATGCCGTATTGCGTGCGCCGCAAGCCGGGGTGATCGCCAAGCGCCAGGTTGAAGTGGGCCAGGTGGTCGCCGCCGGGCAGACCGTGTTTACCCTTGCCGCCGATGGCGAGCGAGAAGTAGCCATCGGCCTGCCGGAGCAGCAGTTCGCCCGCTTCGCTGTGGGCCAACCGGTGAGCGTGGAGCTGTGGTCTAACCCGCAGGCGCGTTTTCAGGGGCGCATTCGCGAGCTGTCACCGGCCGCCGACCCGCGCTCGCGCACGTTCGCGGCGCGCATCGCCTTTACCACGGCCGCCGTACCGGCCGAGCTGGGCCAGAGCGCCCGGGTGTTCATCGCCAAGGACGGGCTGATCCCGCTGGCGGTACCGCTGTCGGCCGTGACTGCGGAAAACGGTCAGGCCTATGTCTGGCGGGTGAACAAGGAAAGCCGCCTGGAGCGGGCGACCGTGCGCCTGGGGGCTTATGGCAGCGACAGCGTGCCGGTGCTCGAAGGCCTGGACCCGGGTGACTGGGTGGTTGCCGCTGGTGGCCATGTACTGCGCGAGGGCCAGGAGGTACGCCCCGTGGACCGCAGCAACCGTGTAGTGAACCTGACGGCCAAGGAGTAAGTCCCGATGGGTTTCAACCTTTCTGCCTGGGCGCTGCGCAACCGCCAGATCGTCCTGTTCCTGATGATCCTGCTGGCCGTCATTGGCGCCATGTCGTACACCAAGCTTGGCCAGAGCGAGGATCCGCCATTCACCTTCAAGGCCATGGTCATTCGCACCCTGTGGCCAGGCGCCAGCGCTGAAGAAGTGTCGCGACAGGTGACCGAGCGCATCGAAAAGAAGCTGATGGAAACCGGTGAGTACGAGAGAATCGTCTCGTTCTCTCGCCCCGGCGAATCGCAGGTTACTTTCATGGCCCGCGACTCGCTGCACTCCAAGGACATCCCCGAGTTGTGGTACCAGATCCGCAAGAAGGTTGCGGACATTCGCCACACCTTGCCGCCGGAGATCCAGGGCCCGTTCTTCAACGACGAGTTCGGCACCACCTTCGGCAATATCTATGCGCTGACTGGCGAAGGCTTTGACTATGCGGTGCTCAAGGACTACGCCGACCGCATCCAGATCCAGCTGCAGCGGGTCAAGGATGTGGGCAAGGTCGAGCTGATCGGCCTGCAGGACGAGAAAGTCTGGATCGAGCTGTCCAACCTCAAGCTGGCCACCCTCGGCGTGCCCCTGGAAGCCGTGCAGAAGGCATTGCAAGAACAGAACGCGGTGAGCACCGCCGGTTTCTTCGAGACGCCCAGCGAGCGCTTGCAACTGCGCGTGAGCGGGCGTTTCGACAGTGTCGAGCAGATCCGCCAGTTCCCCATTCGCGTGGGGGATCGCACCTTCCGGATTGGTGATGTCGCCGAGGTGCACCGTGGCTTCAACGACCCACCTGCACCGCGCATGCGCTTCATGGGCGAGGATGCCATTGGCCTGGCGGTGTCGATGAAAGACGGTGGCGACATCCTGGTACTGGGCAAGGCCCTGGAAGGCGAGTTCGAGCGCCTGGCGCATAACCTGCCTGCCGGCATGGCGCTGCGCAAGGTTTCGGATCAACCGGCGGCGGTCAAGGCCGGCGTGGGCGAGTTCGTGCAGGTGCTGGTCGAGGCGTTGGTCATTGTGCTGCTGGTGAGTTTCTTCTCGCTGGGCCTGCGCACTGGCCTGGTGGTGGCGCTGGCCATTCCGCTGGTGTTGGCCATGACCTTTGCCGCCATGCATTACTTCGGCATCGGCCTGCACAAGATTTCCCTTGGCGCGCTGGTGCTGGCCTTGGGCTTGCTGGTGGACGACGCGATCATTGCCGTGGAGATGATGGCGATCAAGATGGAGCAGGGCTATGACCGCCTCAAGGCAGCCAGCTATGCCTGGACGAGTACGGCCTTCCCGATGCTCACCGGGACGCTGATCACGGCAGCAGGCTTTCTGCCGATTGCCACTGCGGCCTCCAGCACCGGCGAATATACCCGGTCGATCTTCCAGGTGGTCACCATCGCTTTGCTGACCTCTTGGGTGGCGGCCGTGGTGTTCGTGCCTTACCTGGGCGAGCGCCTGCTACCCGACCTGGCCAAGCTGCATGCCGCGCGCCATGGCAAGGACGGCCATGCTCCAGACCCATACGCCACCCCGTTCTACCAGCGCGTGCGACGGCTGGTGGAGTGGTGCGTACGGCGGCGCAAGACGGTAATCCTGCTGACCGTTGCCGCTTTTGTCGGCAGCCTCCTGCTGTTCCGCTTCGTACCCCAGCAGTTCTTCCCGGCCTCCGGGCGCCCGGAGCTGATGGTTGACCTGAAGCTGGCCGAAGGCGCCTCGCTGGCCAATACCGCCGAGCGGGTCAAGCAGCTGGAGGCGCTGCTCAAGCAGCAGGACGGTATCGACAACTACGTGGCCTATGTGGGCACCGGTTCGCCGCGCTTCTACCTGCCGCTGGACCAGCAACTGCCGGCAGCCAGCTTTGCCCAGTTCGTGGTGCTGGCCAAGTCGATGGAAGACCGCGAACGCCTGCGCAGTTGGCTGATCAGCACGGTGGACCAGCAGTTCCCCGACCTGCGCGCCCGGGTCACGCGCCTGGAAAACGGCCCACCCGTGGGCTACCCGGTGCAGTTCCGGGTCACTGGCGAGCATATCGAGAAGGCCCGTGCACTGGCCCGTGAAGTGGCGGACAAGGTGCGCGAGAACCCGCATGTGGTGAACGTGCACCTGGACTGGGAGGAACCCAGCAAGGCGGTGTTCCTCGAAATCGACCAGGACCGCGCCCGTGCGCTGGGCGTGAGCACTTCGCACCTGGCGAGCTTCCTGCAAAGCTCGCTGATCGGTACCACGGTCAGCCAGTACCGCGAGGACAACGAACTGATCGAGATCCTGCTGCGCGGCACCCGGCAGGAACGCAGCGAGCTGGGCAACCTGGGTAGCCTGGCGTTGCCCACCGACAATGGCCAGAGCGTGGCGTTGTCGCAGGTGGCAACCCTGGAGTACGGCTTTGAAGAAGGCATTATCTGGCACCGCAACCGCTTGCCGACGGTGACCGTGCGTGCCGATATCTACGACCAGGAGCAGCCGGCGACGCTGGTGAAGCAAATTCTGCCGACCCTGCAGGACATCCGCGCCAAGCTGCCCGATGGCTACCTGCTGGAGGTGGGCGGCACGGTGGAGGACTCCGAACGGGGGCAGAAATCGGTGAATGCCGGCATGCCACTGTTCATCGTGGTAGTCCTGAGCTTGCTGATGATCCAGTTGCGCAGTTTCTCGCGCACGGTGATGGTGTTCCTCACCGCGCCGCTGGGGCTGATTGGTGTGACCCTGTTCCTGCTGGTGTTCCGCCAGCCGTTCGGCTTTGTCGCCATGCTCGGCACCATTGCACTGGCGGGGATGATCATGCGCAACTCGGTGATCCTGGTGGACCAGATCGAGCAGGACATCGCAGCGGGGATGGAGCGCTGGCAGGCGATCATCGAGGCTACGGTGCGGCGCTTCCGGCCGATCGTGCTGACCGCGCTGGCGGCGGTGCTGGCCATGATCCCGTTGTCACGTAGTGTGTTCTACGGGCCGATGGCGGTGGCGATCATGGGCGGGTTGATCGTGGCCACGGTGCTAACACTGCTGTTCCTGCCGGCGTTGTATGCGGCGTGGTTCAGGGTGAAGAAGGGCTGAAGACCGCAGGGGGAGGGCTTAGCCCTCCCTTCGCGGGTGAACCCGCTCCTACGACGGCCTGTGTCCAACCCCGCCGCCGTGTAGGAGCGGGTATACCCGCGAATACGGTGGCGGCAGCAACGGTGAGCGGCTGGTGAAAATTGGCCAGCAGGCCCGGCCCTTTCGCGGGTGAACCCGCTCCTACAGCGCGCCGAAGACCTTCTTGGCCAGGCTGGTAGCCGCAGCTGCCGGGTTCTGGCGAATACTCTGCTCCTGTTTGCCGATCATTTCGAACAGGCCATCCAGCGCCTTCTCGGTCACGTAGTTCTCGATGTTGGCGTCATCCTTGACCAGCCCCAGGCCTTTGGCCTGGGCGGCGAAGGCATTGTACTGCTGGGCCACGCCAACCTTGTCGGTGGCCTGCTTGACGATTGGCAGGAACTTGGCGCGGATCTGCTCGCGGCTGCTCTTGTTCAGGTACTGGGTGGCCGAGTCGTCACCGCCGCTGAGAATGCCCTTGGCATCGGTCACGCTCATGTTCTTGACGGCATCCACCAGAATCGCCTGGGCCTGCGGCACGGCTGCCTCGGCGGCTTTGTTCATGCTGGTTTCCAGGGCTTCGACCTGTTCACCCTTGCCGAACATTTTCATCGCCTTGGCGGCTTTGCCCAGGTTGCCTGGCAGCTCGATGCGCACGTCCGGGTTGTTGCTGAAGCCGCCTGGGGTGCTCAGTTGCTTGACGGCCAACTGCGCACCTTGGGTCAGGGCATCTTTCAGGCCGCCGGTGGCGTCTTTCTGGCTCAGGTCGCCCAGCGACAGGGCCAGGGCACTGGCCGACAGCAGCAGGCCGGCGCACAGGGTGGTGAAGCGCAGGGAAGTGCGGATCATGAAGCTTTCCTTGTAAACGGATGAGTGCGGGTATCAGCGAACCTGATCTACCTTGATGCGTACCGATTGCGGGTCACTGCCATCAAGCGCGACACCGTGGTGTTCGGTATTGATGAACAGCAACTTGCCATTCAGCTCGATGCGCGCGCTCACCGCATAGCGGTGGCCAGGCTTGACCTGCGCGGGGTCATAGGTGAGATGGAACGGCAGCGGCACGTTGCCTTTGACCGGGCCGGCCTGGCGCGCCAGGGTCACGGCAGGGGCGTCCATCAGCGACACATCCTGCAGTTCCACGCTCAGGGTGGCGGCAGGCGGCAGGGCAATGCGCTGCAGGTAGAAGACTTCACCGTCCAGGCTGGCCTGGTTGGGTGGGGTTTGGCTGGAGCAGGCTGCAAGCAGGGATGCGCAACACAGCATAAAGAGCTTTTTCATGGAATCTCCGGTGTCCTTGGAGCTGGCTTGTGGCCAACCCCACGGACTTTAGCGGATTTTGCCGACCGATGAACCGTTAGAGGGTCGAAGTTTCCAACCCGTCGTCACGGTGCAGAGCCACTTGGCGGATCGACAGGCGCAGCTCGGCCGACAGCACTCGCTTGGCCACGCCCTCGGCCAGCTCGCCGAGTTTGTCGTGATAACCCAGCTTGCCTTGCGCATCGGCGTGCAGAACCCCTTGCTGGAGCAGGGTCTGGATGAAGTGGCGGAACAGCGTCTTGTCGAAGAACTCCGGTGCGTTCAGGCCATGCAGGATCGACAGGCGCTGGGCCATCATCACGCACAGGTCTTCCAGCGCTTCGGCGCTCAGGCTGTTCTGCCCGCTGTTGATCAGCAGCGAGGTGGCCATGTAGAAGCGCTGCAGGGTCTGGGTGATGGTGCGGGCGAGCAGGGTCAGCAACACGAACTGCCGCGAGCTGGGCGCCGGGCGCACGTACAGGTCGTTGTCCTGGCGCAGCAGGCCCTGTTCCACCAGCGCGACCAGCCATTGGTCGATGACCTCGTCCAGCTGTTCTGGCGTCCAGCGCAGGAACAGTTCGGCCTGTAGGTAGGGGTAAAGCGCGTGCACATACTGGCCCAGCAGTTCACGGCTCATGCGTGAACTGCTGAGGAAGAAGCTGGCCAGCAGCGCCGGCAGGGCGAAGATGTGCAGCACGTTGTTGCGGTAGTAGGTCATCAGCACCGCGTTGCCTTCATCCAGGTAGAGGATGCGGCCCAGGGCATCCTTCTGCTCGGCCACCAGGTTCATGCTGCGCACATGTTCGATCAGTGCCTGGCCGTCGCCCTCGGGCAGGGTGGTGTGCGGCGAGTAGGGCACTTGGCGCAGCAGCGCCAGGTACAGGTCGAGAACGCGGGTCAGGGCGCGCTCGTCCAGGGCAAGGCGGCTGGTGGACAGCAGTGCCAGGGCCACCAGGTTGACCGGGTTGATGGCCGCCGCCTCGTTGAGGTGGCGGGCCACGGTTTCTCCCAGGCGGGCGGTGGTGGCGTTGAGCCAGTCCGGCCGGTACTGCGGACCGTGATCCTGTTCACGCCAGCCGGGCTGCTGCTGGTCGAGGAAGCCAGCCAGGCGGATGGGTTCGCCGAAGTTGACGTAGACCTGGCCAAAGCGCTGCTTGAGTGCGCCGAACACCTTGAAGATGTCCAACACCGACTCCTTCTTCTTGCTGGCGCCGCGCAGTTCGCCCAGGTAGGTACGGCCTTCAAGCACGCGCTCGTAGCCGATGTACACCGGCACGAACACGATTGGCGTACGCGACGAACGCAGGAAGCTGCGCAGGGTAATGGCCAGCATCCCGGTGCGCGGCTGCAACATGCGCCCGGTGCGCGAGCGGCCGCCTTCGACGAAGTACTCGACCGGGAAGCCCTTGGTGTACAGGGTATGCAGGTACTCATTGAACACCGCCGTGTAAAGCGGGTTGCCCTTGAACGTGCGGCGCATGAAGAAGGCGCCACCACGGCGTAGCAGGTTACCCACCACCGGCATGTTGAGGTTGATGCCTGCAGCCACGTGCGGCGGAGTGAGGCCGTTGCGGAACAGCAGGTACGACAGCAGCAGGTAGTCGATGTGGCTGCGGTGGCACGGCACGTAGATCACTTCATGGCCAGGGGCGATACCCTGCACCTGTTCGATGTGGTTGACCTTGATGCCGTCGTAGATCTTGTTCCAGAACCAGCTGAGCACCACTTCGAGGAAGCGGATGGCGGTATAGGTGTAGTCCGAGGCTATCTCGTTGCCATAGCGCAGTGCCTGGGCCTCGGCTTTGGCCTGCGGAAGGTTCTCGCGCTGCGCTTCGTCGGCAATCGCCTGGCGCACTTGCGGGGCATGGACCAGGCCTTTGACCAGGGTGCGTCGGTGCGAGATGTCCGGGCCGATGACGGCAGTCTTGAGGTTGCGAAAGTGCACGCGCATCAGGCGCTGGGCCATGCGCACGGTGCGCTCGTGGCCTTTGTTGTGCTGCACCAGCTCGCGCAGGTGGATTGGCGCGGAGAACTGTACCCGGGTCTTGCGCCCCAGGATCAGTACGGTCAGCAGCCGGCGCAGGCGCCCGGTTACCGCCCAGCTGTCGGCGAACAGCAGCTTCCAGGGGCTGGACTCGCTGGCCGGGGTCTGGCCCCAGAACACGCTGACAGGAATGATCTGCGCATCTTCTTCAGCATGCTGGCTGACGGCAGCCACCAGGCGTTCGAGGGTGGGCGGGGCGCCGCTTTTGTCCTGGCGGCCGAGCCAGTCCGGGTCGGGGGTCAGGTAGAAGAACGCGGCGGGTTCCTGCAGTGGGCCGACAGCTACCGGCAGCACCGGGCGCGGTAGCCCCGCCTTGGTGCACTCGTGGTCGAGCACGGCCAGGTCGGTGAGCGCGGGCGAGGGCAGCGCATAGAACACCGGCCGGCTGCGGTCGAGGTTGAGGGTCATGGAAGACTGGTTGATGGTCTCGGAGCGCACCCACAGGTACAACAGGCGACGCAGGCCGCCGAAGATCAGGCGGTGCAGGGGGGAACGGGTCATGGGGTGTGTGCCCTGGGTGTGATGTTCAGGTGGGTATTCTGCTATTTAGTCTGCCGTATCGGCGTAAGTTCAGCAAAATTCGGCCAACGGCGGCGCCGTCATCAATTTTTTTTGTTCTGTGTCATATACTCGGCCTGCCACTTGCAGGATATTTCGGCAAGCGGCGTTGGCACGGGGCAGGTGACCTCATGCCTGCAAGGCGATCTTCACAATAAAAATCCGGAGTAGTTCAGATGTCGTCTCGTGAGACTGGGAATGTAAAGTGGTTCAACGATGCCAAGGGTTATGGCTTCATTCAGCGCGAAGGTGGTGCGGATGTGTTCGTCCACTATCGGGCGATCCGCGGTGAGGGGCATCGTACCCTGGTCGAAGGGCAGCGGGTGGAGTACGCCTGCGTGCAGGGCCAGAAAGGCCTGCAAGCCGAAGACGTAGTGGGCCTCTGAGCCTCTGGTTTCAAGCCGTAGGAGCGGGCTTGCCCGCGAAGCAGCCACCACGGTGGCTGCCACGGGCATAGCCCGTGTTCGCGGGTAAACCCGCTCCTACAGAAACGAGCAAGGCTGCCGTTTCATGATGTACGCCAGGTGATTTCCTCTTCACCGTCGGCGCTGATGCGGACCCAGCGGTCGGCATCTTCTTCCCCGTCTTCCTCGACCCAGCCACCCGGCGCGCAGCGCACTTCCACACCCAGCGCGGCAAATGCGGCGCGGGCGCAGGCAACGTCGTCGGCCCACGGCGTCTGGTCGCTTTCCAGGTACAGGCTGTTCCATTTCCCTACAGCCTTGGGTAACCAAGTGACCGGAATGTTACCGGCCTGGCATTTGAAGGTTTGGCCTTTCTGCTTCCACTCGGTGCACGGGCCGATTGCCTGGGCGAGCCACTCGGCAATCTGCTTGTGGTCGACGTCGGCGTCCTTCAGGTAGATCTCGATATCAGGTTGACGCATAAGGGCTCCGGGTGTGCTCAGTCTTGGCGCACGAAATAGTCATAACGCATGGAAACCGTGACCTCGAACGGCTCGGGCTGGTCGATCACCCGGGCACGTTTTTCGGCGCTGGCGCGCCAGCCGTGTGGGGTCATGGCCAGCAGATCGGCGCGGGCCTTGGGCGCGGCCAGGCTCAGGCGGAACTCGAGGGTTTCGCTGTGTGCATGGGCCATGCCTTCAGGGACCAGGGCCAGGTGCTTGTCGTCGGCGTAAGGGCGTACTTCATCGTAGAGCACTTCACGCAGTTCCATCAGGTGGCCGCTGGTGGGGCCGACCCGCATCAGGCCGCCGCCGGGGCTGAGCAAACGCTTGGCCTCGGCCCAGTCCAGCGGGCTGAAAACGCTGGCGATGAACTGGCAGCTGGCGTCGGTCAGCGGCACGCGGGCCATGCTGGCGACCATCCAGGTGACCGCCGGTGCCCGGCGGCAGGCGCGCTTGACCGCTTCGCGGGAGATGTCCAGCGCATAGCCGTCGGCGGCCGGCAAGGCCTGGGCGATCTGTGCGGTGTAGTAACCCTCGCCGCAGCCGATGTCCAGCCAGGCGCCAGGCTGGCGCTCGGCGGCCAGCTCGGCCAGGCGGCGGGCGACTGGCGCGTAATGGCCGGCGTCGAGAAAGTCGCGGCGTGCCTCGACCATCGCCTGGTTGTCACCGGGGTCGCGGCTGTTCTTGTGCTGCACCGGCAGCAGGTTCAGGTAACCCTGGCGGGCGCGGTCGAAGCGGTGGCCGGCCGGGCACACCACACCATTGTCGAGCCGGCTCAGCGGCGCCTGGCAAAGCGGGCAGGCAAGCATCAGGCGAGCAACCGGACCAGGGTCTGGTAGTAGATTTCGGTCAGCAGATCGAGGTCGCTGGCCAGGATCCGCTCGTCAACCTGGTGGATGGTGGCGTTGACCGGGCCGAGTTCGACCACCTGGGTGCCCATGGTTGCGATGAAGCGGCCATCGGAAGTGCCGCCGCTGGTGGAGGGCTGGGTATCGCGACCGGTGACGCCCTTGATGCTGGCCGCCACGGCGTCGAGCAGCTCGCCTGGTTCGGTCAGGAACGGCAGGCCCGACAGTGCCCAGTCGACCGACCAGTCCAGTTCATGCTTGTCGAGAATCGCCGACACTCGGGCCTGCAGGCCTTCGACGGTGGACTCGGTAGAGAAGCGGAAGTTGAACAGCGCGGTCAGCTCGCCCGGGACCACGTTGGTGGCGCCGGTGCCGGAATTGAGGTTGGAGATCTGGAAGCTGGTTGGCGGGAAGAACGCATTGCCTTCGTCCCAGTGCTCGGCAGCCAGTTCCGCCAGGGCCGGGGCGGCCAGGTGGATCGGGTTGCGCGCCAGGTGCGGGTAGGCCACATGGCCCTGTTTGCCGCGTATGGTCAGCTTGGCGCCCAGCGAACCGCGGCGACCGTTCTTGACCACGTCACCCAGCAAGGTGGTGCTGGACGGTTCGCCGACGATGCACCAGTCCAGGCGCTCGTTGCGCGCTTTCAGGCGCTCGACCACCGCTTTGGTGCCGTGGTGGGCGGGGCCTTCCTCGTCGCTGGTGATCAGAAACGCGACCTTGCCGCGGTGGTTCGGGTAGTCCTGCACGAAGCGCTCGCTGGCGATGACCATGGATGCCAGGCTGCCCTTCATGTCGGCGGCGCCACGGCCGCAGAGCATGCCGTCGGCGTCGATCAGTGCCTCGAAGGGTTCATGCTGCCATTGCTGGACCGGGCCGGTAGGCACCACGTCGGTGTGGCCGGCAAAACACAGTACCGGGCCGTCCTGGCTGCCGTGGGTGGCCCAGAAGTTGTCGACGTCTTCAATGCGCATCGGCTCCAGCTGGAAACCGACGGCGCCCAGACGGTTCATCATCTGCGCCTGGCAATCGGCGTCGACGGGGGTGACCGAGGGGCGACGGATCAGGTCGCAGGCCAGTTGAAGGGTAGGCGAGAGCTCGGCAGGGGCCGTCATGGGGGACTCCGGGGCAAGGCGGGGAAATCTGAGGGGCGTTATCTTATATCAAATGGTTTCGGGCAGCACGGCCCATTCGCGGGCACGCCCGCTCCATCAGGTACCGCACAGCTCTGAATGCCTGTGCCAGGCCTGTGGGAGCGGGCGTGCCCGCGAATGGGCTGCACAGGTCAGCCCCGGCAATCTCAAGCCTGCTGCGCTTGGGCAGCCTTTTCTGCGGGCTTGGGCAGCGACGACAGAAACGCCATCACCAGCGCTGCCACATAAGGCAACGACTGCACCAGCAACATTGCCACCCAGAAGCGCATGTCCGAACTCGGCAGCCCCTGAACCAGGTAGATGCCCAGCGCCGCGCCCCACAGCAGCAACATGATGAACAGCTCTTCACGGGCTTCGGAAATCGCCACCAGCAACCCATGGCTGTCAGCGTTCTTCGGCGTGCGGAAGAACGGCATGCTGCTGGTGAAGAAACCATACAGTACCGCCTTGGCGATGGTGTGCGACAGCGCCAGCCCGGCCAGCGCAGCTGCGAAGGCATCCTTGAGGTTCACCCCCACCGCTCGGCGGTACAGGAAGATGATCTTGCCGACCTTGAAGAAGAACAGCGCCAGCGGCGGGATGGCGAAGATCATCAGGGGCGGATCGACCCGATGCGGCACGATGATCATCGCCGCCGACCACAACAGCGCGCCGATGGTGAAGAAGATATTCATGCCATCGGCGATCCACGGTAGCCAGCCGGCCAGGAAGTGGTAGCGCTGGCCACGGGTCAGCTGGCTGCCTTTGCCGCGCAGCAGCGCGCCGGCGTGGTGCTTGATGATCTGGATGGCGCCGTAGGCCCAGCGGAAGCGTTGTTTCTTGAAGTCGATGAAGGTGTCGGGCATCAGGCCCTTGCCGTAGCTGTTGTGGGCGTAGGCGGCGGACAGGCCTTTCTCGAACACACGTAGGCCCAGTTCGGCGTCCTCGCAGATGCACCACTCGGCCCAGCCCAGTTCTTCCAGCACACTGCGCCGGGTCATGGTCATGGTGCCGTGCTGGATGATCGCGTCACGGTCGTTGCGGGTAACCATACCGATGTGGAAGAAGCCTTTGTATTCGCTGTAGCACAGCTTCTTGAAGGCGCTTTCGTGCTGGTCACGGTAATCCTGCGGTGACTGCACCACGGCAATTTTCGGGTCGGCGAAGTGCGGCACCATGTGCTTGAGCCAGTTGCGGTCGACGCAGTAGTCCGAGTCGATCACCGCGATCACTTCGGCGTCCTTTGCCGTGTGCGGGATCAGGTAATTCAGCGCGCCACCCTTGAAGCCGGCCAGCGGCGCGACGTGGAAGAACTTGAAGCGCTCGCCAAGCTTTTCGCAGTGGGCCTTGAGCGGCTCCCACACGGCCGGGTCCTTGGTGTTGTTGTCGATCACCAGCACTTCGTAGTCGGGGTAGTCCAGGGCGGCCAGGGCGTCCAGGGTCTGTTTCACCATCTCAGGTGGCTCGTTGTAGCACGGCACATGCACCGACACCTTGGGCCGGTAGGCACTGTCGGCCTGCACGGGCAGGAACTCGCGGCGGCGCTTGTGTATCCAGACCGCCTCGGCCAGTTCGTGGGCCTCGGTGAGCAGCACGATGAACACGCCCAGCGCGCCGAGGGCCAGCAGCACGCCCACGGTAAGGCTGAACCAGGTGCTGTATTGCTGGCTGTAGTCGTAGGCGATCCACACCAGTACCGACCCGCACAGGAAGGTGATGAACGTCAGGAAGGTACGGCCACGCTGGCGCAGGGCCGAGCCATCGATGAACAGCACCATCAGGGCGATCATTGCCAGCACCACCGACGCCACTGCCAGGGCCCGCCACTGCGGGATCGCCACCACGGGGCCGTCGAAGTTGAACTTCTGCTGGCGCTCGGCGTTGTAGACACCCCAGTAGGCGCCTACCGAACCTTCGTCGCTGGCCTTCCAGGGTTGGTCATAGGCTTCAATGACAAAGTAGTTGTAGCCACGGCGGTTGAGGGTGTTGACCAGGGTGCGCAAGTAGATGGCCTGGTCGGCCTGTGTGGCATCGGCACCACCGCGCATGCGGCCGTTGCTCGGCCAGCCGACTTCCGACAGCAGCAGCGGTTTGCGCGGGAACTGGTGCTTCAGTTCACGGGCGCGCTCGAGGACGAACTCGACCGAATCCTTCATCGGCACGAACTCCCAGTAGGGCAGGATGTGCGCGGCAATCAGGTCGACGTGCCTGGCCAGCTCAGGATGTTCCTTCCAGATGTGCCATTGTTCACTGGTGGTCACGGGCACCTTCACGGCTGCGCGTACCCGGTCCAGGTATTTGATCAGGTTTTCCGGTGTGACCTCTTCACGGAACAGCGCCTCGTTGCCGACCACCACCCGCACCACGCTGCGCGACGTGTT
The DNA here is from genome assembly GCF_034044115.1 of Pseudomonas sp. BO3-4. NCBI lineage: Bacteria > Pseudomonadati > Pseudomonadota > Gammaproteobacteria > Pseudomonadales > Pseudomonadaceae > Pseudomonas > Pseudomonas sp. BO3-4. The sequence continues at coordinate 4,924,193 of NZ_CP139018.1, read as the reverse complement.
GGCCAGCTGGATGGCCGTGGCGATTTCGCGCTCGTTGCGCTCCAGGTCCGGGCTGATCCATATCCCCAGCGTCACCCGCAGGCCGAACTCCTCGGCCAGGCGCGGGACGTCGGCCTGGGTGCCTTCCACGGTATAGATACGGATGCTGTCGGTCAGTTTGCTCAGTTGCTCCAGGTCCTGGCGCATTTCGTCGTCAGTGGGGTACTGACCCTTCTGTGGGCTTTCGCCCAGGCGGAACGGCGAATACGAAAAGCCAGAGATCTGTTCTGGCCAGGCGGGGGCGGAGACCGGGCGGTTGATCAGTGCCCAGAACCCGGTGAACAGTGCGGCGATGGCCAGCACCACTACCAGGTTCAGGCCGAATTTACGTGAAGACATCGTCGTCCATTCATGTCGAAGTGATAGGACATTAAAGCAGGGTTGGCAGTCTCTTTCCTAACGATGCAGGCCAAGGGCTCACTGGCATATAATGCGCGCCGGTTTTTTGGGGTATGAACATGAGCACAGAAGATCCACGCTTTGCCGGCGTTGCCCGGTTGTATGGCGACCAGGGGCTGCAACGTCTGGGCCAGGCCCATGTGGCTGTGGTCGGTATTGGCGGGGTGGGCTCGTGGGTGGCCGAAGCACTGGCACGCAGCGGCGTGGGCGAGATCACCCTGTTCGACCTGGACGATGTCTGCGTCAGTAACACCAACCGCCAGGCCCATGCGCTGGAAGGGCAGGTGGGGCGGCCCAAGGTCGAGGTCATGGCCGAGCGCCTGCGGGCGATCAACCCGGGGTGTACGGTGCATGCGGTGGCCGACTTCGTCACCCGCGAGACCATGGCCGAGTACATCACCGAGCACCTCGACTGCGTGATCGACTGCATCGACAGCGTCATGGCCAAGGCGGCGCTGATCGCCTGGTGTCGGCGGCGCAAGATTGCCATTGTCACTACCGGTGGCGCGGGTGGGCAGATCGACCCGACGCAGATCCAGATCGCCGACCTGAACAAGACCTTCAATGACCCATTGGCTTCGCGGGTGCGTTCCACCCTGCGCCGCGACTACAACTTCTCGCGTAATGTCAGCCGCAACTATGGCGTGCCGTGCGTGTTCTCCAGTGAACAACTGCGTTACCCCAAGGGGGATGGCAGCGTTTGCCTGCAGAAAAGCTTCGTGGGTGAGGGCGTGCGCCTGGACTGCTCGGGTGGCTTTGGTGCAGTGATGATGGTGACTGCGACCTTTGGCATGGTAGCGGCGAGCAAGGCGATAGAAAAACTGGTGGCTGGAGCGCGCCGGCCGTCGGAACGGGTCAAGCCTGAATAGACCGCGTGGGCGTCTTCGCGGGCCCGCCCGCTACAGGTATTGCATCTCTTCCAAGCATGATGCCGTACCTGTGGGAGCGGGCAGGCCCGCGAAGCAACCAGCGCCGATTCAGCGGTTGGACGCCAACTCCGCCATCCGCTGCAACACCGCATGCAGCCCATTGCTGCGCGACGGCGACAATTGGCGCTCCAGCCCGAGCTGGGTAAACCACTCGCGCAGATCAATCCCGGCCAGCTCCTCACTGGCCAGTCCCTGCACCCGCACCAGCAACAGCGCCAGCAGCCCACGCAACAAGCGGGCATCGCTGCTGGCCTTGAACCGCCACACGCCCTCGATCTGCTCGGCCACCAGCCACACCAGGCTCTCGCAGCCATGCACCCGGTTGGCCTCGGTCTTTTCGGCGTCTGCAAGCGGCTCCAGGCGGTCACCCCACTGCATCAACAGCCGCGCACGCTGTTCCCAGCCTTTGCCCTGTTGAAACGCTTCCAGCGCTTGGTGCGCCTGTTCCGGCAGGCTCATCGCAACAGCTCCAGGCCTTGGTCCAGCGCGTCGAAGAAACGCTGCACGTCATCGCTGTCGTTGTACAAACCCAGCGATACCCGTATCGCGCCCTCCAGCCCCAGCCCCTTCAGCAGTGGCATGGCACAGTGGTGACCGGCACGCACGGCAATGCCCTGTTCAGTCAGCAGGTGAGCGATATCGGCGTTGTGCACGCCCTCGATGACGAAACTGGCCAGGGCCGTCTGCGGTGTGCCCAACACCCGCACGCCCTCGCGATCGCCCAAGCCACGCAGCAGGTGCTGGTGCAGGCTGGCTTCATGCGCTGCGACCGCATGGGCATCGAGGCTGGCCAGGTAGTCCAGCGTTGCACCCAGGCCGATCACCCCGGCAATCGGCGGCGTACCCGCTTCGAAGCCCAGGGGCGCGGGACGGAAGCTGGCGCTGTGGTACTCGGCCAGCTGCACCATCTCGCCACCGAACTGCCAGTGGCGTAACAGCTCCAGGGCCTGGGCGCGGCCATAGAGCACGCCGACGCCGTCCGGACCGTACAGCTTGTGGCTGGAAAATACATAGAAGTCGCAGCCCAGTTGCTGCATGTCCTGGCGACCATGCACCACGCCCTGGGCACCATCAACCACCGTCAGCGCGCCCTGGGCGCGGGCATGGGCCAGCAGCGCTGGCAGCGGTTGCCAGGTACCCAGCACGTTGGACAGCTGGCTGATGGCGAGCACTCGGGTGCGCGGGCCGATCAGTTGCAGTGCCTGGTCCTGGTCGATACGACCCTGGGCGTCCAGTGGCAGCACCACCAGGCGCAGGTTGCGTCGGTGCGCCAGCTGTTGCCAGGGCAGCAGGTTGGCATGATGCTCCAGGGCACTGACGGCAATTTCGTCACCGGCTTCGAGGCGGCGCTCCAGGCCATAGGCCAGCAGGTTCAGTGCCGAGGTGGCGCCGTGGGTGAACACGATCTGCCGCGAGTCTGCGGCATTGAGCCAGGTGGCGACCTTGTCGCGGCTGGTTTCGAAGGCCTGGGTCGCCAGCGCACCTGGCAAATGCTGGGCACGGTGCACGTTGGCCGCGCCATGGCCGTAGTAATGGCTCAGGGCATCGAGCAAGGCTTGCGGCTTCTGGGTGGTGGCGGCGCTGTCCAGATAGGTCTGGTGCTGCCGTTGCAGGGCGGCGATGGCGGGGAAGTCGGCACGCCAGGGAGAGGGCTGGAACATGTTTGCGAGGCCTGGAATGAAAATCGGGTCTGGTGCATTGGCGCCAGACCCGATCTTAACACCTCAAACCCGGCAGGGTTCTCAGTTGTGAGCGTGCAGCGCTTCGTTCAGCTCGATGGCCGACTTGTGGGTCTTGCACTCTACCGCGCCGTTCAGCGAGTTGCGGCGGAACAGCAGGTCGGTCTGGCCGGCCAGGTCGCGGGCCTTGACCACTTTGACCAGTTCGTTGTTCTCGTCCAGCAGGTTCACCTTGGTGCCCGCGGTGATGTACAGGCCGGCTTCGACGGTGTTGCGGTCGCCCAACGGAATACCGATACCGGCGTTGGCGCCGATCAGGCAGCCCTCGCCGACTTTGATGACGATGTTGCCGCCACCGGACAGGGTGCCCATGGTCGAGCAGCCGCCGCCCAGGTCCGAGCCCTTGCCGACGAATACGCCAGCGGAAACGCGGCCTTCGATCATGCCCGGGCCTTCGGTGCCCGCGTTAAAGTTGACGAAGCCTTCGTGCATGATGGTGGTGCCTTCGCCAATGTAGGCGCCCAGGCGCACACGGGCGGTGTCGGCGATACGCACGCCGGCCGGGACCACGTAGTCGGTCATTTTCGGGAACTTGTCCACCGAGAACACTTCCAGCAGCTCGCCCTTCAGGCGTGCTTCCAGTTGCAGCTCGGCCAGTTCGCCCAGGTCGACCGCGCCCTGGTTGGTCCAGGCCACGTTCGGCAGCAGCGGGAAGATACCGGCCAGGCTTACGCCATGCGGCTTGACCAGGCGGTGCGACAGCAGGTGCAGCTTGAGGTAGGCCTCTGGGGTCGAGCTCAGGGCAGCGTCTTCGGCCAGCAGGGTGGCGACCAGCGGCTTGTGGCTCTCTGCCAGGCGGGTCAGCAGGGCGGCCTGGGCAGCGTCCACGCCCTTCAGGGCTTCGGCCAGTTGTGCGGCCTGGGCGTTGCTGAAGGCGATGGCCTGGTTGCCACCTTCGTAACCGAGAACAGGGGCTACTGCAGCAACCAGTTCGGCGCTCGGGTTGAGCAGCGGTTGTGCGTAGAACACTTCCAGCCAGGCGCCCTGGCGGTTCTGGGAGCCGACACCGAAGGCCAGGCTGAACAGGGTATTGGACATGTGATTACCTCGTGCGAAATAGGGTAGGGGCTCAGGCCAGGGCAGCGGCGTACAGGTCGGGCTTGAAGCCAACCAGGGTACGCGCGCCAAGGTCGAGCACCGGGCGTTTGATCATCGACGGCTGGGCCAGCATCAGCTCGACGGCCTTGGCCTGGTCGAGGTCTGCCTTGCTGGCGTCGTCCAGCTTGCGGAAGGTGGTGCCGGCACGGTTGAGGATGACTTCCCAGCCGTGTTCGTCGCACCAGCGGTTCAGGCTGTCGCGGTCGATGCCTTGGGTTTTGTAATCGTGGAATTCGTAGGCGATGGCTTTGTCTTCGAGCCAGGTACGCGCCTTTTTCATGGTGTCACAGGCTTTGATGCCGTAGAGCGTGTAGGTCATTGTGTACATTGGGGATACAGGTTGCCCCAATCTCTCCGTTTTTCGATGTCAGTCGCGGGATTATGCGGGAACGAGACTGGGAGCGCCACGGGTGTGCAAGTCTTGGGGGTTGGTGGGGCGTGGTTAGGTCTGCCTTGAGTCTTGTAGCGCGTTTGAGATCGAACGCCGCCTGGTTCCTGGCTTAAGAGATTCAGCGCCTGTGAGAACGAGCGCCGCCAGGTTCCGGCTTAAGATATTCAGCGCCTGTGAGAACGAGCGCCGCCAGGTTCCCGGCTTAAGAGATTCAGCGCCTGTGAGATCGAGCGCCGCCCGCGCGGCGCTCGTTCTCGCAGGCGCTGAATCTTTTAAGCCGGAACCTGGCGGCGCTCGATCTTGGCGCACGCCTCGATATCGCGTCGTACAAACAAGGCGGTCGCGCGGGTCTGGCACAGGCGATACTGGCCCGAAACAAACGTAGGAGCGGGTTTACCCGCGAAGCGCCGCGCGGGCGGCGCTCGATCTCGCAGGCGCTGAATCTCTTAAGCCGGGAACCTGGCGGCGCTCGATCTCTTGGCGCACGCCTCGATATCGCGTCGTACAAACAAGGCGGTCGCGCGGGTCTGGCACAGGCGATACTGGCCCGAAACAAACGTAGGAGCGGGTTTACCCGCGAAGCGCCGCGCGGGCGGCGCTCGATCTCGCAGGCGCTACAAGACTCAAGGCAGGCCCTACCATCAAACCTAAGTATCATCATGTTACATATTCAACCGCCACCTGCGACTATCGTGCAGCGGCCCCAGCTCGCCGATCGCCGCTAACATATTGTTTCAATGGCGATGTTTCGCCCCGTTGTCGTTTCTGGTTCACAAAGGAAGCCTTACCGGATGCAGTCCGCCTACACCGTCCTCATCCTGCTGACCCTGGTCAGCCTGTCGAAGCTGGTCGGCCGTGTGATCCCGCTGCCATTGCCGCTGGTACAGATTGCCGCCGGTGCCTTGCTGGCGTGGCCGACGCTGGGCCTGCATGTAGCCCTTGACCCCGAATTGTTCCTGTTCCTGTTCCTGCCTCCGCTGCTGTTCGCCGACGGCTGGCGCATCCCCAAGCGTGAGTTATGGCGCATTCGTGGCCCGGTAGTGGCGCTGGCCGTGGGGCTGGTGTTGTTCACCGTGGTCGGCGCCGGTTACTTCATCCACTGGTTGCTGCCGAGCATCCCGTTGCCGGTGGCCTTCGCCCTGGCCGCAGTGCTTTCGCCGACCGACGCCGTGGCCGTTTCGGCCATTACCCAGGACCGCCTGCCCACTCCCCTGATGCACATGCTGCAGGGCGAGGCGCTGATGAACGACGCGTCGGGCCTGGTAACCTTCAAGTTCGCCTTGGCGGCGGCGATCACCGGGGTGTTTTCGTTGGCTGACGCCAGCTTCAGCTTCGTGTTGGTCGCACTGGGCGGCCTTGCGGTGGGCGTGGTACTGAGCTGGTTGATCGGTCGCCTGCGCATGTGGATGATCACCCGGGGCTGGGACGATCCGGCTACCCATGTGGTGTTCATGTTGCTGCTGCCGTTCGCAGCCTACGTGCTGGCCGAGCGCCTGGGCGTTTCGGGTATTCTCTCGGCAGTGGCGGCCGGCATGATGCAGAGCTGGCTCGACCTGCTGCCGCGTCAGACCAGTACCCGCCTGCTCAACCGCAGTGTCTGGTCGTTGCTGGAGTTTGCCTTCAATGGCCTGATCTTCCTGTTGTTGGGCTTGCAGTTGCCAGACATCATCAAGGCTGTGGTCAGCCACGAAGCGACCCTCTGGCCGACATTGGCCTACCGCTGCCTGGACGTGGTGGCGATCTTTGCCGCACTGATTGTGTTGCGGTTCATCTGGGTCCAGAGTATCTGGCGCTCGATCGGCGTGGTCCGTCGCTGGCGCGGCAAGCCGGCACTGGTGCTGATGCCTACGGCGCGTTCCTGCTGGTTGCTGACCTTGGGGGGGGTGCGCGGCGCTGTCACCCTGGCGGGTGTCATGTCGATCCCGTTGCTGATAGGGGCTGGCACCGCTTTCCCGGAGCGTGATCTGCTTATCTTCATTGCTGCGGGGGTAATCCTGCTGTCGTTGATCAGCGCCTGCATCGCGCTGCCGATATTACTGCGCGGGGTGACCAAGAGCCCGGACGAGCGCTTGCACCAGGAAGTGCAGGAAGCCTGGCGGCGCACGGCCGAGGCGGCGATTCATGCCTTGGAGGCAGAAGAGGTGATCGACAGCAACGCCCCGCAGGATGCTGCGCAGGCAACGTTGGCGACCGAGTTGAAGGCGCGCTTGATGGCTGAATACCGGGATGAGCTGGAAAGCTACGACGACAGTGCTGAAGCCAAGGCCCTGGCCGCACAGATGGACTTGCTGGAGCGGCGTTTACGCTTGCGTGCCCTGAGGGCGCAGCGGCTGGAATTGTATAACCTGCATCGTCAGCACCTGGTGGGGGATGAGGTGGTGCGGCAAGTACTGGGTGAGCTGGATATGAGTGAGGCGAACCTGGGGCAGGTCAAGTAGACCCTATCAAGGCCCTTCGCGGGCACGCCCGCTCCCACAGGTACTGCGCTGCGCTTGAAATCAGCGCAGTACCTGTGGGAGCGGGCGTGCCCGCGAAGGGGTTGATCAGCTGTTTTGCAGGAAGGCGCGAATCCGCTCGGCCGCCTCGATGCATTCGGCCAGCGGTGCAACCAGTGCCATGCGCACGCGCCCGGCACCCGGGTTCACCCCATCTACTTCACGCGACAGGTACGACCCCGGCACCACGGTCACATGCTGGGCTTCGAACAGGTCGCGGGTGAACTCGGCATCGTCGCCCGGTACCTTGGCCCACAGGTAGAAACTGCCGTCCGGGCGTTGCACGTCCAGTACCGGCTGCAGAATATCCAGCACGGCATCGTACTTGGCTCGGTATTGGTCGCGGTTCGCGCGTACATGCGCCTCGTCCTGCCAGGCAGCGATGCTGGCCAGCTGGGTTTGCACCGGCATCGCGCAGCCGTGGTAGGTGCGGTACAGCAGAAACGGCTTGATGATCTGGGCATCGCCCGCGACGAAGCCCGAGCGCAGCCCAGGCAGGTTGGAGCGCTTGGACAGGCTGTGGAACACCACGCAGCGCGCAAAATCGCTGCGGCCAAGCTCGGCGCATGCCGACAGCAGGCCTGGCGGTGGCGCGTCCTCGTCGAAGTACAGCTCGCTGTAGCACTCGTCGGCGGCGATCACGAAGTCGTGTTCGTCAGCCAGGGCAATCAGCTTCTTCAGGGTGTTCATTGGCACCAGCGCACCGGTAGGGTTGCCCGGCGAGCACAGGAACAGGATCTGGCAACGCTTCCACACCTCGGCCGGTACGGCGTCGAAGTCCGGGTTGAAACCGTTGTTTTCCAGGCACGGCAGGTAGTGCGGGGTGGCACCGGCCAGCAGCGCTGCGCCTTCGTAGATCTGGTAGAACGGGTTGGGGCTGATCACCAGGCCGTCATCGGCGCGGTTGACCACGGCCTGGGTGAAAGCGAACAGCGCTTCACGGGTGCCGTTGACCGGGAGGATGTGGCGGTCGGCGTCCAGCCAGCCGGCGGGCACGCCAAAGCGTCGTTCGCACCACTGGCCGATGGCCTGGCGCAGGGCTGGCAAACCAAGGGTGCTGGGGTAAACCGCCAGCTTGTCGAGGTTGTCGGCCATGGCCTGGGCAACGAACGCCGGCGATTCGTGCTTCGGCTCACCGATCGACAGGGCGATGGCGCGTTTGTCCGCCGCAGGCTTCACGCTGCCCAGCAGGGCGCGAAGCTTTTCGAACGGATAGGGCTGAAGCTGGGTCAAGGCATGGTTCATCGGCGCAAGGTCTCGTCAATCGTCTAATCGTTAAAAGGTCACGCGGGTCTGGCTGGTGTCGCCACCTTGGCCGGCCTGCAGTTGCTGCACGATGGCTTCCTGCAGGCGGCTGCACAGCTGCGGGTCTGACAGCGGCTGGTTGTCGGCATCGGTAATGAAGAACACGTCTTCTACCCGCTCGCCGAGGGTGGCGATCTTGGCGTTTTGCAGTGACAGGTCGAACTCCAGGAAGATCCGCCCCAGCCGGGCCAGCAGGCCCGGGCGGTCTGGCGCGGTGATTTCGAGGATGGTCACCGGCCGCTGGGCATCGTTGAGGATGGTCACTTGCGGTGGGAAGTCGAAGTGCTTGAGCTGCCGCGGTACCCGGCGCTGGATGATGGTCGGGTAGTCCTCGGGGTTGCGCAGCGCTTCGGTCAGGCCATCGCGAATCTGCTTGACCCGCTGCGGGTTGTCGCCGATCGAGCCACCGTCGTTGTCCAGCACAATATAGGTGTCGAGGGTGAACTGGCTGCTCGACGTGATGATCCGTGCGTCGTGGATGTTCAGGTTCAACTGCGACATGGCCGCCACCGTCACGGCGAAGAAATCGTGCTGGTCGGGGGCATAGATGAAGATCTGCGTGCCGCCTTCGAACTCGCGCTGGGTGGTTTCCTTGATCAGCACCAGCGGCCCGCCATCGGCCGGTTGCTGCAGGATCGCATCCGTGTGCCAGGCCACGTCGGCGGCGGTGTGCTTGAGGAAATAGTCATCGCCCAGTTGCGCCCATAGCTGCTCGACGTCGTCCGGGTCGGTGCCCTCGCGCACCAGGATATCCAGCGCTGAAGACTGGGTCTGGCGAATCTGCTCTTCGCGGTCCAGCGGGTTTTCCAGGCCGCGGCGCAGGGCGCGCTTGGTTTCGGTGTACAGCTGGCGCAGCAGGCTGGCCCGCCACGAGTTCCACAGGCTGGGGTTGGTGGCGTTGATGTCGGCCACGGTCAGTACGTACAGGTAGTCAAGGCGCGTCTCGTCGCCCACGTGCAGGGCAAAGTCGTTGATCACCTGCGGGTCGGACAAGTCCTTGCGCTGAGCGGTGGTCGACATCACCAGGTGGTTCTGCACCAGCCAGACGATCAGGCGGCTGTCCCAGGCCGGCAACTGGTGCCGTTCGCAGAACTTCTGCGCGTCCACTGCACCGATTTCCGAGTGGTCGCCCTGGCGACCCTTGCCAATGTCGTGGTACAGGCCGGCCAGGTAGATCAGCTCGGGTTTGGGCAGGCGTCCCATGAGCTTGCTGGCCAGCGGGAATTTCTCGGACACCGGCGTGTATTGCAGCTTGCGCAGGTGCTTGATGAGGTTGAGGGTATGCGCGTCGACCGTATAGATGTGGAACAGGTCGTGCTGCATCTGCCCGACGATCAGGCCGAACTCTGGCAGGTAACGGCCGAGAATGCCGTAGCGGTTCATCCGGCGCAGGTTGCGGTGGATGCCGATTTCGCACTTGAACAGCTCGATGAACAGGCTGGTATTGCGGATGTCGGTGCGGAACGTGTCGTCGATCAGGTGGCGGTGTTCGCGCAGCAGGCGCACGGTATCGGCACGCACGCCCTTGATCTCGGGGTGTTGGGCCATCAGCACGAAGATTTCCAGCATGGCGAATGGCGTGCGCTTGAACACGTTCGGATGGGCGGCCTCGATGTAGCCGTCATGCAGGCGGAACCGCGCATTCAGCGGCTGGGTGCTGCCACTTTCCTCGTCGGCAAGGATAACCTCTTCGAAGTGCTGGATGATCAGGTCGCACAGCTGGCTGATGCTCATCACCACCCGGTAGTACTGCTGCATGAACTGTTCGATCGCCCGCTTGGGGTTTTCATCGCTGTAGCCCAGCAGCGTGGCGATGCTGCGCTGGTGGTCGAACAGCAGGCGGTCTTCGGCGCGTCCGGCCAGCATGTGCAGGGCATAACGGACTTTCCAGAGGAAGTCCTGGGACGAAGCCAGCAGTTCATTCTCGCTTTCCAGCAAGAAGCCTTCGCCGGCCAGTGCATGCAGGTTGAGCGTCCCGTACTGGCGGCGGGCCACCCAAAGGACCGTCTGGATGTCACGCAGGCCACCTGGCGAACCCTTGACGTTGGGTTCGAGGTTGTACTCCGTGTCGTTGTACTTGTGGTGGCGGGCCTTGAGTTCGGCGCGCTTGGCCAGGAAGAACTCCTTGCTCGGCCACATGTGCGCGGTGCTGGTGACTTCCAGCATGCGCTGACGCAAGGCCTCGGGGCCGGCGATGGTGCGGCTTTCCATCAGGTTGGTGATTACCGTCAGGTCGGCACGGGCCTGTTCGGCGCACTCGTCGACGGTGCGCACGCTCTGGCCGACTTCCAGGCCAATGTCCCACAGCAAGGTCAGAAAGCGCTCGATGGCGTCGCGGTACTGCTCGTGCTCGGCAGCGCCCAGCAGAATCAGCAGGTCGATGTCCGAGTGCGGGTGCAGTTCACCGCGCCCGTAGCCGCCCACCGCAACCAGGGCGATGCCGCTCTGGTCGCCCCAGTCGAACTGGTTCCACGCCTGTTGCAGGATATTGTCGACGAGCCAGGCGCGGGCCTCGATCAGCGGGCGGATGTCGCTGCCGGCGCTAAAACGTTTGTCGAGCACCTCGCCGGCCAGGCGGATGGCTTTCTTGAAGGCGGCGATGGGGCTCGCCTTGAGGGCCAGTTCCGCCTGGAACTGGCCACGGTCGAACAGCTCGGGATCCACCTGGGGCATCGCGTCACTTTCCTGTCGTGGGGTGGCCTGTCGGAGTGCGGTCAGGCCGAAGTGCGCGGGATGGTGTCGTCCTTGCGCAGGGTGAAGATCTCGTAGCCAGTGGCAGTCACCACCAAAGTGTGTTCCCACTGGGCCGAGAGCTTGCGGTCCTTGGTGATGGCGGTCCAGCCGTCGCCCAGCACCTTGGTGTCGGCCTTGCCTTGGTTGATCATCGGCTCGATGGTGAAGGTCATGCCTTCCTTCAGCTCCATGCCCGTGCCCGCGCGGCCGTAGTGGAGGATCTGCGGCTCTTCATGGAACACCTTGCCGATGCCATGACCGCAGAACTCGCGCACTACCGAGAAACCGTTCTTTTCCGCGTGCTTCTGGATCACTTCACCGATGTCGCCCAGGCGGCAGCCCGGCTTGACCAGCTCGATGGCCTTGTACATGCATTCCTGGGTGACCTTGGACAGGCGCTCGGCCCAGACCGGCACGTTACCGACGTGGAACATGCGGCTGGTGTCGCCGTGGTAGCCGTCCTTGATCACGGTGACGTCGATATTGAGCGTGTCACCGTCCTTGAGCGGCTTGTCGTTGGGGATGCCGTGGCAGACCACATGGTTGATCGAGGTGCAGATCGACTTCGGGTAGCCCTTGTAGTTGAGCGGGGCCGGGATGGCCTGCTGAACGTTGACGATATAATCGTGGCACAGGCGGTCGAGCTCTTCGGTGGTGACACCGGGCTTGACGTGTTCTTCGATCATTTCCAGCACTTCGGCGGCCAGGCGGCCAGCGATGCGCATCTTCTCGATGTCTTCTGCGGTCTTGATGGTGACGGTCATTACAGGCTCTCTACGGCGCCGTGCACGGCGCGAACAAACGGGAAAGGCCGGATTCTAGCAGAGCAGGGCGCCGATCGGTCGGGATAAAGGCGGCCATGCTGTTGTCTATAGCTGGCATTCTGGCGCGAAAGCCGAGGTGCTGCAAAAAGTGCTGACAGACGCAACAGTATCCGGGTTCCGTTCGCTCGCGGTCTGTGGTATAAAATGCGCCGCTTTCGGGGACGACCCCGTCAGCACTTAACCCACACACGTGTCGACACGATGACCTGGGTGCCCCGAGTTGCAGAATTCGCGGGTTGGTCATTGGGATACGTGGAGGCCCAACCCGACTTATCAAGGAACTATCATGTCCCAAGTCAACATGCGCGATATGCTGAAGGCCGGTGTGCACTTCGGCCACCAGACCCGTTACTGGAACCCGAAAATGGGCAAGTACATTTTCGGCGCGCGTAACAAGATCCACATCGTCAACCTGGAAAAAACCCTGCCAATGTTCAACGACGCTCTGTCGTTCGTAGAGCGCCTGGCCCAGGGCAAGAACAAGATCCTGTTCGTCGGCACCAAGCGTTCCGCCGGCAAGATCGTCGCCGAGCAAGCAGCTCGTTGCGGTTCGCCGTACGTTGACCACCGTTGGTTGGGCGGCATGCTGACCAACTACAAGACCATCCGCGCTTCGATCAAGCGTCTGCGCGACCTGGAAACCCAGGCCGAAGACGGCACTTTCGCCAAGCTGACCAAGAAAGAAGCCCTGATGCGCTCCCGCGACCTGGAAAAACTGGATCGCAGCCTGGGCGGCATCAAGGACATGGGCGGTCTGCCAGACGCTCTGTTCGTTATCGACGTTGATCACGAGCGCATCGCGATCACCGAAGCCAACAAGCTGGGTATCCCGGTTATCGGCGTTGTCGATACCAACAGCAGCCCGGAAGGTGTTGACTACATCATCCCAGGTAACGATGACGCCATTCGCGCTATCGAGCTGTACATGACTTCGATGGCTGACGCAGTCATCCGCGGCCGCAACAACGTTGCCGGCGGCACCGAAGTTTACGCTGAAGAAGCGGCTGCACCTGCTGCTGAGTAATAGGCGCTAGCGTCTACTTGGCACGCAAAAAGGGGGCTTTGCCCCCTTTTTGCCACCTTGAAATCCTGCTGTCAGCATCGGCCCCGCATCATGGGCCTGCTGAAATGAAAACAGCGGATTTGCAGAATTGAACGCCCGTGATTGACGGGTGGAATGGTTGAAAAACTTTCCAAGAGGATTTTGAAATGGCAGCAATTACTGCAGCGCTGGTAAAAGAACTGCGCGAGCGTACCGGCGAAGGCATGATGGATTGCAAAAAGGCCCTGGAAAAGGCCGGCGGCGACATCGAGAAAGCCATTGACGACATGCGTGCCTCGGGCGCCATCAAGGCCGCCAAAAAGGCTGGCAACGTCGCTGCTGAAGGCGCTATCGCCGTCAAGACCGACGGTACATCCGCCGTCCTGCTGGAAGTGAACTCGCAGACCGACTTCCTGGCCCTGCAAGACGACTTCAAGAACTTCGTGGCCGAAAGCCTCGAAGAAGCCTTCGCCCAGAAGCTGACCGACGCCGCTCCGCTGATCGCCTCGCGTGAAGCTGCTCGTGAAGCCCTGGTTGCCAAGTGCGGCGAGAACGTCAACATCCGTCGCCTGGTGCGCGTTGAGGGTGACGTTGTCGGTGCCTACCTGCACGGCAACAAGATCGGCGCTGTCGTCGTTCTGAAAGGCGGTGACGTGGAGCTGGCGAAGAACATCGCCATGCACGTTGCAGCTTCGAACCCTGAGTTCCTGGATTCGTCGGAAATCTCCGCCGAGGCCATCGAGCGCGAGAAGAATGTCTTCCTGCAGCTGAACGCCGACAAGATCGCCGGCAAGCCGGAAAACATCGTTGAGAACATGATCAACGGTCGTATCACCAAGTTCAAAGCCGAAGCCTCGCTGAAAGAGCAAGCCTTCGTCATGAACCCGGAAGTCAAGGTTGGCGAGCTGGCCAAGAAAGCCGGTGCTGAAATCGTTTCCTTCACCTACTTCAAAGTAGGCGAAGGCATCGAGAAGCCAGTCGACGACTTCGCTGCTGAAGTTGCCGCTCAGGTAGCTGCTGCCAAGCAGTAAGACAGCCCCGTCTGTCGCCCCAAAGAGGCTGCCCGCTCACGCGCGCAGCCTCTTTGTCAAAACGGAGAGGGGTTTATACGACTCCCTCTTCGCTGGCACCGAAGCGGTGCCACGCTACAGTTAGCAGGCTGCAAACAGCCCGCACGAATTTTCTAAAAGTACGCCGCAGGAGAGACTCGCAATGGCTCAGCAGGTGAGTGGTCGCCAACCTCGCTATAAACGCATTTTGCTCAAACTTAGCGGCGAGGCCCTGATGGGCTCGGAAGACTTCGGGATCGACCCGAAAGTGCTGGATCGCATGGCGCTTGAAGTTGGCCAGTTGGTAGGGATCGGCGTCCAGGTCGGCCTGGTGATCGGTGGTGGCAACCTGTTCCGCGGCGCCGCGCTCAGCGCAGCCGGCATGGACCGCGTCACGGGTGACCACATGGGGATGCTGGCTACCGTGATGAACGGCCTGGCCATGCGCGATGCGCTGGAGCGCTCGAACATCCCGGCCCTGGTCATGTCGGCCATTTCCATGGTGGGTGTCACCGATCATTACGATCGCCGCAAAGCTATTCGTCACCTCAACTCCGGGGATGTGGTAATTTTCTCCGCCGGTACCGGCAACCCGTTCTTCACCACCGACTCCGCGGCCTGCCTGCGCGCCATCGAAATCGATGCTGACGTGGTGCTGAAGGCGACCAAGGTCGATGGCGTGTACACTGCCGATCCATTCAAGGACCCGCATGCCGAGAAATTCGATCACCTGACCTACGATGAGGTTCTGGATCGCAAGCTGGGTGTGATGGACCTGACCGCAATCTGCCTGTGCCGTGACCACAAGATGCCATTGCGGGTATTCAACATGAACAAGCCTGGCGCCCTGCTGAACATCGTGGTGGGTGGCGCTGAAGGCACACTGATCGAGGAAGGCCAAGCATGATCAACGACATCAAGAAAGACGCGCAGGAGCGCATGGGCAAGTCCATCGAAGCCCTGTCCCGCAACCTGGCTGCAATCCGCACCGGTCGCGCTCACCCAAGCATCCTGGACAGCGTCAAGGTTACCGCCTGGGGCAGCGAAATGCCGTTGAACCAGGTCGCCGCGATCACCGTCGAAGATGCCCGCACCCTGAAGATCGTCGCTCACGACAAGAACCTCAGCGCTGCCATCGAAAAGGCCATCCTCACCTCCGATCTGGGCCTTAACCCGTCCAGCGCCGGTACCACCATCCGTGTCCCGATGCCGGCCCTGACCGAGGAAACCCGCAAGGGCTACACCAAGCAGGCCAGCGGTGTTGCCGAGGATGCCAAGGTAGCCGTGCGCAACGTGCGCCGCGACGCCCTGGCTGACCTGAAAAAGCTGACCAAGGACAAGGAAATCAGCGAAGACGAAGAGCGTCGCGCCGCGGACGAGATCCAGAAGCTGACTGACAAGTTCGTCGCCGAAGTCGATGCTGCCTTCAAAGCCAAGGAAAAGGACCTGATGGCCGTCTAAGGCCGGGGTTTTTTAATGGAAAAGACCAAGCCAGCGGCGCCGTCCTCGGTGCCGCGTCATGTCGCGATCATCATGGATGGCAACAACCGCTGGGCGAAAAAGCGCCTGCTGCCCGGCGTGGCCGGGCACAAGGCGGGTGTGGACGCCGTTCGCGCGGTCATCGAAGTCTGTGCCAAGTCCGGGGTCGAGGTACTGACCCTGTTCGCCTTCTCCAGCGAGAACTGGCAGCGCCCTGCCGAAGAGGTCGGTGCGTTGATGGAGCTGTTCTTCTCGGCGCTGCGCCGTGAGGCCAAGCGCCTTGACGAGAACAATATCAGCCTGCGCATCATCGGCGACCGTTCGCGTTTCCATCCTGAGCTGCAGGCCGCCATGCGCGAGGCCGAGGCAGTGACCGCTGGCAACAACCGCTTCATTCTGCAGATAGCAGCCAACTACGGTGGTCAGTGGGACATCGCCCAGGCTGCCCAGCGGCTGGCGCGGGAAGTGCAAGCCGGGCACCTGCGCCCGGAAGACATCACCCCGGGTCTGCTGCAGACCTGTCTGGCAACCGGCGACCTGCCGTTACCGGACCTGTGCATTCGCACCGGTGGCGAGCACCGCATCAGCAATTTCCTGTTGTGGCAGCTGGCCTATGCCGAGTTGTATTTCTCCGACCTCTACTGGCCGGACTTCAAACACGAGGCCATGCGCAATGCCCTGGCCGATTTCGCTTCGCGCCAGCGCCGCTTCGGTAAGACCAGCGAGCAGGTCGAGGCTGGAGCTCGTGCTTAATGCTTAAACAACGCATCATTACTGCGCTGATCCTGCTGCCGGTCGCGCTGGGTGGTTTCTTCCTGCTCAATGGCGGGGATTTCGCCCTGTTCATCGGCTTCGTAGTGACCCTCGGTGCCTGGGAGTGGGCGCGCCTGGCCGGGCTGATGGCCCAGCCGCTGCGCATTGCCTATGCAGCGGTGGTCGCGGGGGCGCTGATGCTGCTGTACATCCTTCCGGAACTGGCGCCCTGGGTACTGGGCGCTGCGGTGATCTGGTGGGGGCTGGCCACCTGGCTGGTGCTTACCTACCCGCGCAGCAGCGACCTGTGGGCCAGTGCTGCCTGTCGGTTGCTGATCGGCCTGCTGGTGTTGCTGCCGGCCTGGCAAGGGTTGGTGCTGCTCAAGCACTGGCCCCTGGGCAACTGGCTGATCCTGTCCGTCATGGTGCTGGTGTGGGCCGCCGACATCGGTGCGTACTTCTCTGGCCGGGCATTCGGCAAGCGCAAGCTGGCTCCGCAGGTCAGTCCGGGCAAGAGCTGGGAAGGCGTGTACGGTGGCCTGGCGGTCAGCCTGTTGATTACCCTGGGTGTCGGCATCAGCCGCGACTGGGGCTTTGGTCAGATCCTGCTGGGCCTGTTGGGCGCTGCGTTGCTGGTGATGTCCTCGGTGGTCGGTGACCTGACCGAGAGCATGTTCAAGCGTCGCTCCGGTATCAAGGACAGCAGCAATCTGTTGCCCGGGCATGGGGGTGTGCTCGATCGCATTGACAGCCTGACTGCGGCAATCCCGATCTTCGCCGTCCTGTTGTGGGCTGCCGAATGGGGTGTGATGTGAGTCGCCCGCAGCGTATTACCGTACTCGGGGCCACCGGCTCCATTGGCCTGAGCACGCTGGATGTGATTGCGCGTCATCCTGACCGTTATCAAGCGTTTGCCCTCACTGGCTATTCGCGCATCGACGAGCTGTTGGCCTTATGTGTGCGTCATCGCCCGGCATTCGCTGTGGTGCCGAGCACTGAGGCGGCGGTGAGGTTGCGTGCGGGTCTGGCTGCGGCCGGCTGCACCACCGAGGTGCTGGAAGGTGAGGCCGGGCTTTGTCAGGTGGCGTCGGCCGCTGAAGTGGATGCAGTGATGGCAGCCATTGTCGGTGCTGCCGGCCTGCGGCCCACGCTGGCAGCGGTCGAGGCCGGCAAGAAGGTGTTGCTGGCCAACAAGGAAGCACTGGTGATGTCGGGCGCACTGTTCATGGAGGCGGTGCGGCAAAAAGGGGCCGTGCTGCTGCCGATCGACAGCGAACACAACGCTATCTTCCAGTGCATGCCAGGCGACTACACCCGTGGTCTGAGTGCCGTCGGTGTGCGCCGGATCCTGCTTACCGCGTCCGGCGGGCCGTTCCGCGAAACGCCGGTCGAGGCGCTGCTGGACGTGACCCCGGAGCAAGCCTGTGCGCACCCTAACTGGTCCATGGGGCGCAAGATTTCCGTGGATTCGGCCAGCATGATGAACAAAGGCCTCGAGTTGATCGAAGCCTGCTGGTTGTTCGATGCCGTGCCATCCAAGGTTGAGGTAGTGGTGCACCCGCAGAGCGTAATCCACTCGCTGGTCGACTACGTGGACGGTTCGGTACTCGCGCAGTTGGGCAACCCGGACATGCGTACGCCGATCGCCAGCGCGTTGGCCTGGCCGGAACGGATCGATTCCGGGGTTGCCCCTCTGGACCTGTTCGCCATCGCCCGTCTGGATTTCCAGGCGCCCGACGAACAACGCTTCCCTTGCCTGCGCCTTGCGCGGCAGGCTGCCGAGGCCGGCAACAGCGCGCCTGCCGTGCTCAATGCGGCCAACGAAGTCGCGGTCCAGGCATTTCTTGAACGGCGCATCCGCTTCCCGGAGATCGCGGGTATGATCGAACAGGTACTCGACCAGGAACCCGTCGTACCGCTGCCGTCGCTGGATGCGGTATTTGCCGCCGATCAGCGTGCCCGGGAGCTTTCCCGTGAGTGGCTGAGGCGTCACGGCCGCTGATGCAGGCCCGCCAAGGTTCGTGAGGGGGCTGGGCAGGATGCCGGCCCGCTGAACATCATTCGGAGATGGACATGACAGCGCTCTACATGATTATCGGCACCCTCGTGGCGTTGGGTGTGCTGGTCACTTTCCACGAATTCGGTCACTTCTGGGTGGCGCGCCGCTGCGGCGTCAAGGTGCTGCGTTTCTCGGTGGGTTTCGGCACGCCGCTGCTGCGGTGGCATGACCGCCACGGCACCGAGTTCGTTGTTGCGGCCATTCCTCTGGGTGGCTACGTCAAGATGCTCGACGAGCGCGAAGGCGATGTGCCGCCGGCGCTGGCCGGGCAGTCGTTCAACCGCAAGTCGGTGCGCCAGCGTATTGCGATTGTCGCGGCAGGCCCGATCGCCAATTTTCTGCTGGCTATCCTGTTTTTCTGGGTGCTGGCGATGCTGGGTGCCCAGCAAGTCCGCCCGGTTATCGGCGCGGTCGACAGTGGCAGCCTGGCAGCATCTGCAGGGCTGACCGCAGGTCAGGAAATCGTTTCTGTAGATGGCAAGCCGACCAACGGTTGGTCGGCGGTCAATTTGCAGCTGGTTCGTCGTCTGGGCGAGAGCGGTACCTTGCAGATTGGTGTGCGCGATGAGGGCGCCAGCGCCGAGCGTCAGCTGCAGGTCAAGCTGGACAATTGGCTCAAGGGCGCCGACGAGCCGGACCCGATTCAATCCCTGGGGCTGCGCCCTTGGCGACCGGCGATCACACCTGTGCTGGCCGAGATCGATCCGAAGGGGCCGGCTGCCGCTGCGGGCCTGAAAACCGGTGACAAGCTGCTGGCTCTGGACGATGTGGCAGTGACTGAATGGCAGCAGGTTGTCGACCGCGTGCGCGCCCGCCCGGATGCCAAGGTCGTGGTGCGAGTGGAGCGCGATGGCGCTGCCCTGGAGCTGCCGGTGACCTTGGCCCGCAAGGGGGAGGGCAAGGCCGTCGGTGGCTATCTTGGCGCTGGCGTCAAAGGTGGCGAATGGCCTGCCAACATGCTCCGCGAAATCAGCTACGGCCCGCTGGATGCGGTGGGTGAGAGCTTGTCGCGTACCTGGAACATGAGCGTCCTGACCCTTGAATCGCTGAAGAAAATGCTGTTCGGGGAGCTCTCGGTAAAAAACTTGAGTGGACCGATAACCATTGCTAAAGTGGCGGGCGCTTCAGCCCAGTCCGGCGTGGGGGATTTCCTGAATTTCCTGGCCTACCTGAGCATAAGCCTGGGGGTTCTTAACCTGCTGCCCATTCCAGTACTGGACGGGGGGCATTTGCTGTTTTACCTGGTCGAGTGGGCGCGCGGTCGTCCGCTGTCGGATCGGGTGCAAGGTTGGGGGGTTCAGATCGGTATCAGTTTGGTCATAGGGGTGATGTTGCTCGCCCTGATCAACGATCTGGGTCGACTATAAAGCTTCGCTCAATTGCGAACCTGCCGTTCTGTGACGGCAGGTTGTTTATTGCCAGTTGGAATAAAAGGACTTCATGAAACGTCTGCTGCTAACTGCGGTCATGTCCGCACTGATGATCGCTGAAGTTCACGCCGAGTCCTTCACCATCTCCGATATTCGCGTCAACGGCCTGCAGCGGGTTTCCGCTGGCAGTGTGTTCGGTGCCTTGCCGCTGAACGTTGGCGACCAGGCCGACGACCGCCGCCTGGTGGACTCGACTCGTTCCTTGTTCAAGACCGGGTTCTTCCAGGACATCCAGTTGAGCCGCGATGGCAATGTGCTCATCATCAACGTGGTCGAGCGCCCGTCGGTGTCGAGCATCGAGATTGAAGGCAACAAGGCGATCAGCACCGAAGACCTGATGAAGGGCCTGAAACAATCGGGCCTGGCCGAAGGCGAGATCTTCCAGCGTGCCACCCTCGAAGGTGTGCGTAACGAGCTGCAGCGCCAGTACGTGGCCCAGGGGCGCTACTCGGCCGAGGTCGACGCCGAAGTGGTGCCGCAGCCGCGCAACCGTGTGGCGCTGAAGATCAAGATCAACGAAGGCACCGTCGCCGCCATCCAGCACATCAACATCGTGGGCAACAACGTATTCGATGATGAGACCCTGGGGCAGCT
Source organism: Pseudomonas sp. BO3-4 (assembly GCF_034044115.1). NCBI lineage: Bacteria > Pseudomonadati > Pseudomonadota > Gammaproteobacteria > Pseudomonadales > Pseudomonadaceae > Pseudomonas > Pseudomonas sp. BO3-4. The sequence continues at coordinate 4,903,835 of NZ_CP139018.1, read as the reverse complement.
GTTCGAGCTGAAGACCACCAACTGGCTGTCGTTCTTCAAGAACGACGACAAGTACGCCCGTGAAAAACTCTCCGGTGACCTGGAGCGCCTGCGTTCCTACTACCTGGACCGCGGCTACATCAACATGGACATCGCCTCCACCCAGGTGTCCATCACGCCGGACAAGAAGCACGTCTACATCACCGTCAACATCAACGAAGGCGAGAAATACACCGTTCGCGACGTGAAGCTGTCCGGTGACCTCAAGGTGCCGGAAGACCAGGTCAAGTCGTTGCTGCTGGTGCAGCCGGGCCAGGTGTTCTCGCGCAAGGTGATGACCACCACGTCCGAGCTGATCACCCGCCGCCTCGGTAACGAAGGCTACACCTTCGCCAACGTCAACGGCGTGCCGCAACCAAACGACCAGGACCACACCGTCGACATCATGTTCGTGGTCGACCCGGGCAAGCGTGCCTACGTCAACCGCATCAACTACCGCGGCAACACCAAGACCGAAGACGAAGTGCTGCGTCGCGAAATGCGCCAGATGGAAGGCGGCTGGGCGTCGACCTACCTGATCGACCAGTCCAAGACCCGTCTTGAGCGCCTGGGCTTCTTCAAGGAAGTCAACGTCGAGACCCCGCAGGTGCCTGGCACCGACGACCAGGTCGACGTCAACTACAGCGTCGAAGAGCAGGCCTCCGGCTCGATCACCGCCAGCGTCGGTTTCGCCCAGAGCGCCGGCCTGATCCTGGGGGGGTCGATCAGCCAGAGCAACTTCCTCGGTACCGGTAACAAGGTGTCCATCGGCCTGACCCGTTCGGAATACCAGACCCGTTACAATTTCGGCTTCGTTGATCCCTACTTCACTGCCGATGGCGTCAGCCTGGGCTACAACGCCTTCTACCGCAGCACCGATTACGACGACCTCGACGTCGACGTTGCCAGCTATGCGGTGGACAGCTACGGTGCCGGCGTCAGCCTGGGCTACCCGATCAGCGAAACCTCGCGCCTGACCTACGGCCTGAGCGTGCAGCAGGACAAGATCAAGACCGGCAAGTACACCGTTGACGAGATCTTCGACTTCCTCGAGCAGGAAGGTGACAACTTCCTGAACTTCAAGGCCTCGATCGGCTGGTCCGAGTCGACCCTGAACAAAGGCGTACTGGCCACCCGTGGTCACTCGCAAAGCCTGACCCTGGAGTCCACCGTTCCGGGCAGCGACCTGTCGTTCTTCAAGCTTGACTACCGTGGCCAGCTGTTCAAGCCGATCACCAGCGACTACACCCTGCGCCTGCATACCGAGCTGGGCTATGGTGATGGGTACGGCAGCACCTCCGGCCTGCCGTTCTACGAGAACTATTTCGCGGGTGGTTTCAACTCCGTCCGTGGCTTCAAGGACAGCAGCCTGGGCCCGCGCAGTACCCCGAGCATCGGCGAGGCCGCAGGTGGCAAGCCAGGCACCATCGCCGACCCGGATCAGGATCCGTTGCCGTTTGGTGGTAACGTGCTGGTGCAAGGCGGTGCCGAGCTGCTGTTCCCGCTGCCGTTCGTCAAGGACCAGCGTTCACTGCGCACTTCCGTGTTCTGGGACGTGGGTAACGTGTTCGACACCAATTGCGGCAACAAACCTGATTGCGAGAAGGTCGGGTTCTCGGGCATGGCCAGTTCGGTCGGCCTGGGCGTGACCTGGATTACCGCACTGGGCCCGCTGAGCTTCAGCCTGGCAATGCCGGTCAAGAAGCCGGACGATGCCGATACCCAGGTGTTCCAATTCTCTCTGGGCCAGACCTTCTAAGGTCGGCCCTTGCTTAATGACAACGGTTTATCCAGGAGTGCATCGTGCGTAAATTGGCTCAATTGGCCGTAGTGGCCGCGGCGCTGGTCGCCACCCCGGCTTTCGCCGAAATGAAGGTTGCCGTCCTGAACTACCAGATGGCCCTGCTCGAGTCGGATGCCGCCAAGAAGTATGCGGTTGATGCCGAGAAGAAATTCGGTCCGCAACTGACCAAGCTGAAAAGCCTGGAAAGCAGTGCCAAGGGCATCCAGGACCGCCTGATCAAGGGCGGCGACAAGATGCAGCAGCAGGAGCGTGAGCGCCTGGAGCTCGAGTTCAAGCAAAAGGCCCGCGATTTCCAGTTCCAGTCCAAGGAACTGAACGAAGCCAAGGCCGTTGCTGATCGCGACATGCTCAAGCAACTGAAGCCGAAGCTGGATGGTGCTGTCGAGGAAGTGATCAAGAAGGGCGGCTACGACCTGGTCCTCGAGCGTGGTGCGGTCATCGATGTCAAACCTCAGTACGACATCACCCGCCAAGTCATCGAGCGCATGAACCAAGCCCGTTGATATGAGTGTGACCATGACGCTAGGCCAGCTGGCCGAGGTACTCGGAGCTACCCTCAAGGGGCCCGAGGCGCTGCAGATTACCGGGTTGGCCACCTTGCAAGAGGCTGGCCCGACGCAGTTGAGCTTCCTCGCCAACCCGCAGTACCGCAAGTACCTGGACAACAGCCAGGCCGGCGCGGTGCTGCTCAAGGCTGCGGATGCCGAAGGCTTTGCCGGCAATACCCTGGTCGTGGCGGACCCGTACCTGGCTTACGCGCGGATTTCCCACCTGTTCGATCCCAAACCCAAGGCTGAGGCGGGAATACATCCCAGCGCCGTGGTGGCGGAAGATGCCCAGGTGGACGCCAGCGCCAGCATCGGGCCGTTCGCGGTCATCGAAAGTGGTGCGCGCATCGGCGCCAACGTCAGCATCGGCGCACACTGCTTCATCGGTGCCCGCTGTGTGGTCGGTGAAGGTGGTTGGCTGGCACCGCGGGTCACGCTGTATCACGACGTGACCATCGGTAAGCGTGTGGTCATCCAGTCGGGTGCCGTGATCGGCGGCGAGGGCTTCGGCTTTGCCAACGAGAAGGGCATCTGGCGCAAGATTGCGCAGATCGGCGGCGTCACCATTGGTGATGACGTGGAGATCGGTGTCAATACGGCTGTCGACCGTGGCGCGCTGTCCGATACCCGGATCGGCGACGGGGTCAAGCTGGATAACCAGATCCAGATCGCTCACAACGTGCAGATCGGTGATCACACTGCCATGGCCGCTTGCGTCGGAATCTCCGGCAGCACGCGCATCGGCAAGCACTGCATGCTGGCCGGTGGTGTGGGGCTGGTTGGGCACATCGATATTTGCGATAACGTTTTCGTTTCCGGAATGACCATGGTTACCCGTTCGATCACTGAACCGGGTTCCTATTCTTCCGGCACTGCCATGCAGCCGCTGGCTGACTGGCGCAAGAGCGCCGCGCGTATCCGCCACCTGGACGACATGGCCAAGCGTCTCCAGCAGCTGGAAAAACGCGTCGATACCGTGACCTCAGGTGGCCTGCCGACATCAGAAGGCTGATACCATTCCCTGAGCAAGAGTGAACAGTCGCTAGCTGGCTCCTCTTTGGATTGCAAAAGGAGCGTGTGGTCAGCACCTGCGCTCCCTATTCTTATTACAGGCTTCCCCACCGAAATGATGGACATCAACGAGATTCGCGAATACCTGCCTCACCGCTACCCGTTCCTGCTGGTAGACCGTGTGACGGATCTGGACTTCGAGGCCCAGAGCATTCGTGCCTACAAGAATGTCAGCATCAACGAGCCGTTTTTCAATGGCCACTTCCCGGCACACCCGATCATGCCGGGTGTCCTGATCATCGAAGCCATGGCCCAGGCGGCCGGCATCCTTGGTTTCAAGATGCTCGATGCCAAGCCGGCCGATGGCACCCTGTACTACTTCGTCGGTTCCGACAAACTGCGTTTCCGTCAGCCGGTTCTGCCGGGTGACCAGCTTGTGCTGGAGGCGAAGTTCCTCAGCCGTAAAAGCATGATCTGGAAGTTCGAGTGCCGCGCCCTTGTCGATGGCAAGCCGGTCTGCTCGGCAGAAATCACCTGTGCGGAACGCTCCCTATGAATTCGATTGATCCTCGGGCCATTATCGATCCGTCGGCCAAGCTGGCCGACGGCGTCGAGGTCGGCCCTTGGTCGATCGTTGGCCCTGATGTCGAAATCGGGGAGGGCACCGTTATCGGCCCGCATGTTGTGCTCAAAGGCCCGACCCGCATCGGCAAGCACAACCGTATCTTTCAGTTTTCCTCGATCGGTGAAGACACCCCGGACCTTAAGTACAAGGGTGAGCCGACGCGCCTGGTGATCGGCGATCACAATGTGATTCGCGAAGGGGTGACCATCCACCGCGGTACTGTTCAGGACCGCTCGGAAACCACCGTGGGTGACCATAACCTGATCATGGCCTATGCCCACATTGGCCACGACAGTGTCATCGGCAACCACTGCATCCTGGTCAACAACACGGCGTTGGCAGGTCATGTACATGTGGGTGACTGGGCGATCCTGTCCGGTTACACCCTGGTTCACCAGTACTGCCATATTGGCGCCCACGCGTTTTCCGGCATGGGCACGGCCATTGGCAAGGACGTTCCGGCCTTCGTTACCGTGTTCGGCAGCCCGGCCGAAGCCCGCAGCATGAACTTCGAGGGCATGCGCCGCCGCGGTTTCAGCGACGAGGTGATCCATGTGCTGCGTCGTTGCTACAAGATTGTCTACCGTCAGGGCCTGACCGTCGAAGACGCGCTCAAGGAGCTGGCCGAACCGGCCACGCAACACCCTGAGGTCGAGCTGTTCCGTCAGTCGATCCTGAGCTCCGCTCGCGGCATCACGCGCTGATATGGCCCAGCTTTGCGTAGCGCTGGTCGCGGGTGAGGCCAGTGGCGATATTCTTGGTTCAGGCTTGATGCGTGCCCTCAAGGCACGCCACCCCGACGTGCGGTTCATCGGGGTTGGCGGCCCCTTGATGGAGGCCGAGGGCCTGCAATCCTATTTCCCCATGGAGCGCCTGGCCGTCATGGGGCTGGTCGAGGTACTGGGGCGTCTGCGCGAGCTGCTCAAGCGCCGCAAGCTGCTGATCCAGACCCTGATCGAAGAAAAACCCGACGTATTCATCGGCATCGACGCCCCTGACTTCACCCTCAACATCGAGCTGAAGCTGCGCCAGGCCGGGATCAAGACCGTGCACTATGTCAGCCCGTCAGTGTGGGCCTGGCGGCAAAAGCGGGTGCTGAAGATCCGCGAAGGCTGCGACCTGATGCTGACGCTGCTGCCGTTCGAGGCGCGGTTCTACGAAGAGCAGGGTGTGCCAGTGCGTTTTGTTGGCCACCCGCTGGCAGACACCATCCCGCTTGAAGCCGACCGCCCGGCCGCGCGCGCCGCGCTGGGCCTGGGCGAGGGGCCTGTGGTGGCGTTGATGCCGGGCAGTCGAGGGGGCGAAGTAGGGCGCCTGGGCGCGTTGTTCCTCGACGCCGCCGAGCGCCTTTGCCAACAAGTGCCGGGTGTGCGCTTCGTGTTGCCCTGCGCCAACGCCACGCGGCGCACCCAGATCGAACAGATGCTTGAAGGGCGCCAACTGCCGCTGACCCTGCTCGATGGCCAGTCGCACCAAGCCCTGGCAGCCTGTGACGCGGTACTGATCGCCTCGGGTACCGCCACCCTCGAGGCGCTGCTGTACAAGCGGCCGATGGTGGTGGCGTACCGCCTGGCGCCCTTGACCTTCTGGATTCTCAAGCGTCTGGTGAAAAGCCCTTACGTGTCATTGCCGAACCTGCTGGCCCAGCGAGAGCTGGTGCCCGAGTTGCTGCAGGACGACGCTACCAGTGAAGCGCTGGCCAACACCCTGGCGCCGCTGGTGCGCGATGGAAGCCAGCAGACCGAACGTTTCGACGAAATTCACCGCACCCTGCGCCGTGACGCCTCCAATCAGGCGGCCGAGGCGGTACTGGCCCTGCTCAAGGACCGCTGACATGCAAATTGGACTGGACTTCAACCTGGTAGAAGACCTGGTCGCCGGCGTTGACGAAGTGGGCCGCGGCCCGTTGTGCGGCGCGGTGGTAACGGCGGCCGTGATTCTTGATCCCGCGCGGCCGATTCTCGGTCTGAACGATTCGAAGAAACTCACCGAAGCCAGGCGTGAGGCGCTGTTCGACGAGATCTGCGAAAAGGCCTTGAGCTTCTGCATCGCCCGCGCCGAAGTCGAGGAAATCGACAGCCTGAACATCCTGCAGGCCACCATGCTGGCCATGCAGCGGGCAGTGGAGGGCTTGCACATTACACCAAAGCTGGCCCTGATTGATGGCAATCGCTGCCCGAAGCTGGCGGTGCCGGCAGCACCGGTGGTCAAGGGGGATAGCCAGGTGCCGGCCATTGCGGCGGCATCGATCCTGGCCAAGGTGACCCGTGATCGGGAGATGAGTGCGTTCGAACTGATCTACCCGGGTTACGGCATTGGCGGGCACAAGGGCTACCCGACCCCGGTGCATCTCGAGGCGTTGGCGCGCCTTGGGCCTACGCCCATTCATCGGCGTTCCTTCGCCCCGGTGCGGGCGGCTTGGGAAGCGCGCGAAGGCGTCACCGATTCCCTGATCTGACCTATTGGGGCCGCTTTGCGGCCCTTCGCGGGCACGCCCGCTCCCGCAGGATTCATCGGTCTGAGCAGCGGGGCCGTACCTGTGGGGGCGGGCGTGCCCGCGAAGGGCTGCAAAGCAGCCCCAAAAAAAGCCCCCAGTTAGGCTACAATCCCGCCCTTGTCGTTAAGCTCTGCTACAGGATCTTCCATGTCGGTTCCCTTCGTTCACCTGCGCGTCCATTCCGAATTCTCGCTGGTCGACGGCCTGGTGCGGATCAAACCGCTGGCCAAGGCGCTGACCGGGATGAACATGCCGGCGGTCGCGATCACCGATCAGAGCAACATGTGCTCGCTGGTGAAGTTCTACAAGACGGCCATGGGCGCCGGCATCAAACCGATCTGCGGTGCCGACCTGTGGCTGGCCGGTGCCGACCCGGAAGCCCCGCTGTCGCGCATCTGCTTCCTGGCCATGGACCCCAAGGGCTATCGCAACCTCACCGAACTGATCTCGCGCGGCTGGACCGATGGCCAGCGCAATGGCCTGGTCATCCTCCAGCGTGAATGGATCGCCCCGGCCAGCGAGGGCCTGATTGCCCTGTCCGCGGGCAAGGAAGGCGACATTGGCATGGCGCTGCTGGCGGGTCGGCAAGACGAAGCCGAAGCGCTTCTTCAAGACTGGATGGGCATGTTCCCCGAGCGCTTCTATGTTGAAGTGCAGCGCACCAATCGGGCACGCGACGAAGAATACGTGCACGCGGCGGTCGCATTGGCCGACAAGCTTGGCGCCCCGCTGGTGGCTACCAACGACGTACGTTTCATCAAGCAGACGGACTTCGACGCCCACGAAACCCGCGTATGCATTGGCGAGGGATGGACCCTTGACGACCCGCGCCGTCCGCGTTGCTACAGCGACCAGCAGTACCTGAAGTCGGCCGAGGAAATGGCCGAGCTCTTCAGCGACCTGCCCGACGCCATCGCCAACACCGTCGAAATTGCCAAGCGCTGCAACATCCAGGTACAGCTGGGCAAGTACTTCCTGCCTGACTTCCCCACGCCCAACGGCATGGGCATCGACGACTACCTGCGGCATGTGTCCCACGAAGGCCTGGAAGAGCGCCTGGCCGTGCTGTGGCCGAAAGAGACCACGCCCAATTATGAAGAAAAGCGTCAGGTTTACCTGGACCGCCTGAAGTTCGAGCTGGACATCATCATCCAGATGGGCTTCCCCGGTTACTTCCTGATTGTTATGGACTTCATCAAGTGGGCCAAGAACAACGACGTACCGGTTGGCCCGGGCCGCGGTTCGGGTGCTGGCTCGCTGGTGGCCTATGTACTGAAGATCACCGATCTCGACCCGCTGGCCTACGACCTGCTGTTCGAGCGCTTCCTCAACCCTGAACGTATTTCCATGCCCGACTTCGACGTCGACTTCTGCATGGACGGCCGTGACCGGGTGATCGACTACGTGGCCGAGGCCTACGGCCGTAATGCGGTGAGCCAGATCATCACCTTCGGTACCATGGCCGCCAAGGCGGTGGTGCGTGACGTGGCGCGGGTGCAAGGCAAATCCTATGGCCTGGCCGACCGCCTGTCGAAGATGATCCCCTTCGAAGTGGGCATGACCCTGGAGAAGGCCTACGAGCAGGAAGAAATCCTGCGTGACTTCCTCAAGGGCGACGAAGACGCCCGTGAAATCTGGGACATGGCCCTGAAGCTGGAGGGTGTGACCCGGGGTACCGGCAAGCACGCCGGTGGTGTGGTTATCGCACCGACCAAGCTCACCGACTTTTCGCCGATCGCCTGTGATGAAGAGGGTGGTGGCCTGGTAACCCAGTTCGACAAGGATGACGTCGAGGCCGCCGGCCTGGTGAAGTTCGACTTCCTCGGCCTGCGTACCTTGACCATCATCAAGTGGGCGATGGAGATCATCAACCGCGAGCAGGCCAAGAAGAACCTGCCCGACCTCAACATCGACTTCATCCCGCTGGACGACCGCAAGACCTACGAGCTGCTGCAGAAGGCCGAAACCACGGCGGTGTTCCAGCTGGAATCGCGCGGCATGAAGGAGCTGATCAAGAAGCTCAAGCCCGACTGCCTGGAAGACCTGATCGCACTGGTTGCGTTGTTCCGCCCGGGCCCGCTGCAATCGGGCATGGTGGACGACTTCATCAACCGCAAGCACGGCCGCGCCGAGCTGGCCTACCCGCACTCCGACTACCAGTACGAAGGCCTCAAGCCGGTACTGGCGCCAACCTACGGCATCATCCTGTACCAGGAACAGGTGATGCAGATCGCCCAGGTGATGGCAGGTTATACCCTGGGTGGCGCCGACATGCTGCGCCGGGCCATGGGTAAGAAAAAGCCCGAGGAAATGGCCAAGCAGCGCGGTGGTTTCATCGAAGGTTGCGTAGCCAACAATATCGATGCGGACCTCGCCGGTAACATCTTCGACCTGGTAGAGAAGTTCGCGGGCTACGGCTTCAACAAATCCCACTCCGCCGCCTATGGCCTGGTGTCGTACCAGACCGCCTGGCTGAAAACCCACTACCCGGCGCCGTTCATGGCCGCGGTCCTGTCGGCGGATATGCACAACACCGACAAGGTGGTGGTGCTGGTGGAGGAGGTGCGCAGCATGAAGCTGCGCCTCGACGCGCCGGATGTGAACTTCTCGGACTTCAAGTTCACCGTCAACAACGACGGCCGTATCGTCTACGGCCTTGGTGCCATCAAGGGTGTCGGCGAAGGCCCGGTGGAGGCGATTGTCGAGGCCCGTGCCCAAGGCGGTCCCTTCAAGGACCTGTTCGATTTCTGTGAACGCATCGACCTCAAACGGGTCAACAAGCGTACCCTTGATGCGCTGGTGCGCAGTGGCGCGCTGGACCGCCTTGGCCCGCACTTCCATGACGAGATCAAGGCCTACCACGCCAACATCGACATCAACCGGGCAACCTTGCTGTCGGCGCTGGGCGAGGCCATCAAGGCAGCCGAGCAGGCCGCACACACCGCTGACAGTGGCCATGTCGACCTGTTCGGCAGCATGTTCGACGCGGCAGATGTCGATGTGTATGCCAACCACCGCAAGGTGCGCGAGCTCACCCTCAAGGAGCGTCTGAAGGGGGAGAAGGACACCCTTGGCCTGTACCTCACCGGCCACCCGATCGACGAGTACGAGACCGAGATCCGTCGCTTCGCCCGCCAGCGCATCGTCGACCTCAAGCCGTCGCGCGAAACCCAGACCATCGCGGGCATGATCATTGCGCTGCGGGTGATGAAGAACAAGAAGGGCGACAAGATGGGCTTCGTCACCCTGGATGACCGTTCCGGGCGGATCGAGGCATCGCTGTTTGCCGATGCCTTCATGGCGGCACAGTCCTTGCTGCAGACCGACGCGATGGTGGTGGTGGAAGGCGAGGTCAGCAATGACGACTTCTCCGGGGGCTTGCGCCTGCGGGTGAAGCAGGTGATGACCATGGAAGACGCACGCACCAAGCTGGCCGAGAGCCTGCGCCTGAAGGTGGCGCATGACGCACTGAAGGGCGACCGGCTGAAGTGGCTGGGCGAGCTGATCACCCGCCATCGCGGTGCCTGCCCGATCACGCTGGAGTACACCGGCAGCGACGCCAAGGCCATGCTGCAGTTTGGCGAGCAGTGGGCGATCGATCCGGCCGATGGGCTGATTCAGGCGCTGCGTGACCAGTTCGGGCGTGAGAACGTCTTCCTGCAATATCGTTGAACCGACAAAAATTTAATCTCGACCTGAATGCGCCTGATCCCTTAAGGTATGGCGCCAAACGGATCAACCGGCCGGCCGCCTGGCCGTAGACCCAAGACGGATGACTATGAACCCGAATTTCCTCGACTTCGAACAGCCGATTGCCGACCTGCAAGCCAAGATCGAAGGCCTGCGCCTGGTGGGCAACGACAACTCGCTGAACATCAGCGATGAAATTGCCCGTCTGCAAGACAAGAGCAACACCCTGACCGAAAGCATCTTCGGCAACCTGACCAGCTGGCAGATCGCCCGCCTGGCCCGTCACCCGCGTCGTCCATACACCCTGGACTACCTGGAGCACATCTTCACCGAGTTCGAAGAGCTGCACGGGGACCGTCACTTCTCTGACGACGCCGCCATCGTGGGTGGTACTGCGCGTCTGGACGGCAAGCCGGTCATGGTCATTGGCCACCAGAAGGGCCGTGAAGTGCGCGAGAAAGTGCGTCGCAACTTCGGCATGCCGCGCCCGGAAGGTTACCGCAAGGCCTGTCGCCTGATGGAAATGGCCGAACGCTTCAAGATGCCGATCCTGACCTTCATCGACACGCCGGGCGCCTACCCGGGCATCGACGCCGAAGAGCGCAACCAGAGTGAAGCCATCGCCTGGAACCTGCGGGTCATGGCACGCCTGAAAACCCCGATCATCGCTACCGTGATCGGTGAGGGTGGTTCCGGTGGGGCACTGGCCATTGGCGTGTGCGACCAACTGAACATGCTGCAGTACTCCACCTACTCGGTTATCTCGCCGGAAGGCTGTGCTTCGATTCTGTGGAAAACGGCCGATAAAGCAGCAGACGCGGCCGAGGCCATGGGCATCACCGCCGAGCGTCTGAAGAGCCTGAATATTGTCGACAAGGTCATCCAGGAGCCGCTGGGCGGCGCCCACCGTGACCCGGCTAAGATGTCCGAAAGCATCCGTGCCGATCTGGTGCAGCAGCTGGACATGCTCGGCAAGTTCGACAACGATGCGCTGTTGGCCCGTCGTTACGAGCGCCTGATGAGCTACGGCCTCTGATTCTGATTAGCCCTGGGGCCGTTTTGCGGCCCTTGTGATTGATGGCACCGGCTTCGCCGGTGTTCGCGGGTAAACCCGCTCCTACAGGTTGCGCTGCCCTTGAGGCTTGCGCCGTACATGTGGGCGCGGGCATGCCCGCGAATGCTTTCTTGAATCGAGCGAGGGCTAGATGATCAACCTCACTCCTTGGCTCAACGCCCCCACCTGGCACGTCGCCTTCTCCGGCGGCCTCGATTCCACCGTCCTCCTGCACCTGCTGGCCGAATACGCCCGCAACCACGCCTCCCCCCCGCTGCGCGCCATCCATATCCACCACGGCCTGCAAGCCGCTGCCGACGCCTGGCCCACCCACTGCCAAGCCATCTGCGACAATTTCGACGTTGAACTCCAGGTCATCCACGTCCAGGTTTCCCCAGGCGCCAGCCTGGAACAGGCGGCCCGAGAGGCCCGCTATGCCGCCTTCAGGCAAGTGCTCGGCCCGGGCGATATCCTGTTCACCGGCCAGCACCGCGACGACCAGGCCGAGACCCTGCTGTTCCGCCTGTTGCGCGGCGCCGGCCTGCGTGGCCTGGCGGCAATGCCGGGGCAGCGGGCGCTGGGGCAGGGCAGCCTGGTCAGGCCGTTACTGACCTGTTCCCGGCAACATTTGCAGGATTATGCCCAAGCCCAAGGGCTGACCTGGATCGAAGACCCGTCAAACGTCGACACACAATTCGCCCGCAACTACCTGCGCGGCGAAGTGATGCCGCAGTTGCAGCAACGTTGGCCACAGGCCAGCCAGAACTTCGCCCGGGCAGCAGAGCATCTGGGCGAGGCGCTGGGTTTGCTGGACGAACTGGCCCAGGAGGATCTGACGCTTGCGCGCAAAGGGGCGCCTCTCGCCTGGCCGGGGCTGGATTCCCTCGACCTGGCCGCCCTGCTGGCGTTATCGCCGGCCCGTCAGCGCAATGCCTTGCAGTACTGGCTTAGCCAGCGCACCCGTTTGCCCGATACCCGGCACTGGGCCGGCTGGGCAGACCTGCGCGATGCCGGTGCCGATGCCCGGCCAGTCTGGCGGCTTGCCGATGGACGGTTGGTGCGTAGCCACGGGCGCATCTGGTGGTTGAGCGGTGATTGGCTACAGCAACCGGCTGGCTCGCTGGCCTGGCCCGACCCTGATGGGCCGTTGCGGTTGCCGGGCAATGGTTGCGTGCGTCTTGTTGGCGCAGCCGTGCCGAGCGGGTTGCGCATTGCCTACCGTCAGGGGGGGGAAATGCTGGAGGTTCCCGGCCGTGGTCGGCGGGACCTCAAGCGCCTGCTCAACGAACAGCAGGTGCCGCATTTCCTGCGCTCGCGCCTGCCGTTGCTGTATCACGGCGAATGCCTGCTGGCGGTGGCCAACCTGCCCGGGCTGGTGCAGGCGGATTGCCAACTGCACTGGCAGTTACCGACGAACGCGCAAGGTTTGAGCTGAAGGGTACATTCCGGTAGACTACCCTCCCTTCTTGATACAACTTCTGTGGGTTCCGCGAAAACACAGGAGTTGCCGATTACCAAGCAGTTTTTTGCCGAGCTGATTCTGGAAATGACGAGCGAACGCCATGCCGGGTATACCCTGGCTGTACAGACGCGGCAGTTTTTCGAGATGCACTGTGATTGACGCAGGTGATCGGGGGCTTCGGCCTTCCTTCGCTTTCTCCGGCGGCGCTGGCCGCCTTAACGCAGACTTCTAGGGTTTTTCATGACGCGCTACATATTCGTCACGGGCGGTGTTGTTTCTTCATTGGGGAAAGGCATTGCCTCGGCTTCCCTGGCGGCCATCCTGGAAGCGCGGGGCCTGAAGGTCACCATGCTCAAGCTGGATCCGTACATCAACGTCGACCCGGGTACCATGAGCCCGTTCCAGCACGGTGAAGTTTTTGTCACCCACGATGGCGCCGAGACCGACCTCGACCTGGGTCACTACGAGCGGTTCATCCGCACCACCATGACCCAGAACAACAACTTCACCACTGGCCGTATCTACGAGCACGTGCTGCGTAAAGAGCGTCGTGGTGATTACCTGGGCGCGACCATCCAGGTCATCCCGCACATCACCGACGAAATCAAGCGTCGCATCATCAAGGGTGCCGGCGATGCCGACGTGGCCCTGGTGGAAATCGGCGGTACCGTGGGGGATATCGAGTCGCAGCCGTTCCTCGAGGCGATTCGCCAGCTGCGTGTCGAAGTGGGCTCCAAGCGTGCCATGCTGATGCACCTGACCCTGGTCCCGTACATCGCCACCGCTGGCGAAACCAAGACCAAGCCGACCCAGCACTCGGTCAAGGAGCTGCGCTCCATCGGCCTGCAGCCTGACGTGCTGATCTGCCGCTCCGACCACCCGGTGGATGCTTCGTCGCGTCGCAAGATTGCGCTGTTCACCAACGTTGAAGAGCGTGCGGTGATTTCGCTGGAAGACGTCGACACCATCTACAAGATCCCGGGCGTACTGCATGCTCAGGGCCTGGACGACTTCGTCGTCGAGCGCTTCGGCCTGCAGTGCAATGGTGCCGACCTGTCCGAGTGGGACAAGGTGGTTGATGCCAAGCTCAACCCGGAGCACGAAGTGACCATCGCCATGGTCGGCAAGTACATGGAGCTGCTGGATGCGTACAAGTCGCTGATCGAAGCGATGAGCCACGCCGGCATCACCAACCGGACCAAGGTCAACCTGCGCTACATCGATTCGGAAGACATCGAGAACCAGGGCACCAGCCTGCTCGAAGGCGCCGATGCCATCCTGGTACCGGGCGGTTTCGGCCTGCGCGGTGTGGAAGGCAAGATCACCGCGGTGCAATACGCCCGTGAGAACAAGGTGCCGTACCTGGGTATCTGCCTGGGCATGCAGGTGGCCGTCATCGAATTCGCCCGTAACGTGATGGGCTGGAAAGACGCCAACTCCACCGAGTTCGACCGTAACAGCGGCCACCCAGTGGTCGGCCTGATCACCGAGTGGGCCGATGCCACCGGTGCCGTCGAGACCCGCGACGAGGCTTCCGACCTGGGCGGCACCATGCGCCTGGGCGCACAGGACTGCCAGCTGGCTGCCGGTTCCAAGGTGCACGACTGCTACGGCAAGGACGTGATCACCGAGCGTCACCGTCACCGCTACGAAGTGAACAACAACCTGCTGCCACAACTGGTGGAAGCTGGTCTGGTGGTTTCCGGCCGTTCCGAAGACGGCGCGCTGGTGGAAGTGGTCGAGTCCAAGGACCACCCATGGTTCGTCGCTTGCCAGTTCCACCCGGAGTTCACCTCCACCCCGCGTGACGGCCACCCGCTGTTCAGCGGCTTCGTCAAGGCAGCCCTGGCTCAGAAGAACAAGGCCTGATCGATGACCCAGAAGATCATCCGCGTCGGTAACATCGAAATCGCCAACGACAAGCCTTTCGTCCTGTTCGGCGGCATGAATGTTCTGGAGTCCCGTGACCTGGCGATGAAGGTCTGCGAAGAGTACGTGCGGGTTACCGAGAAGCTCGGTATCCCGTATGTGTTCAAGGCCAGCTTCGACAAGGCCAACCGTTCGTCGGTAACGTCCTACCGTGGCCCTGGCATGGAAGAGGGGCTGAAGATCTTCGAAGAGATCAAGCGCACCTTCAACGTGCCGGTGATCACCGACGTGCACGAGCCTTACCAGGCCGAGCCCGTCGCCAAGGTATGCGACATCATCCAGTTGCCGGCTTTCCTGTCGCGGCAGACTGACCTGGTAGTGGCCATGGCCAAGACCGGCGTGGTGATCAACATCAAGAAGGCTCAGTTCCTCGCACCTCAGGAAATGAAACACATCCTGGCCAAGTGCGAAGAAGCCGGTAACGACCAGTTGATACTCTGCGAGCGTGGTTCGAGTTTCGGCTACAACAACCTGGTGGTCGACATGCTGGGCTTCGGCATCATGAAGCAGTTCGACTACCCGGTGTTCTTCGACGTGACCCACGCCCTGCAGATGCCGGGTGGCCGCGCCGATTCCGCCGGCGGCCGTCGTGCCCAGGTCACTGACCTGGCCAAGGCCGGCATGAGCCAGGGCCTGGCCGGGCTTTTCCTCGAAGCCCACCCCGATCCGGACAACGCCAAGTGCGATGGCCCATGCGCCTTGCGCCTGGATAAACTGGAGCCGTTCCTGGTCCAGCTCAAGCAATTGGACGACCTGGTGAAAAGTTTTCCGACGGTAGAAACCGCGTAAAGCTCATTTCTCGGGTAAAGTACCGCCCGATCCACCCCTGACCAGTCGGTCAGGGGCTCCCTTCATCAGGCCTGCCCAAAGCAAGTTCGCCTGGTGAACGGCAAGAATTTCCTAAGCTAAGTTGTTTTCGTCAAATTCTGGAGTGCTTACAACAATGGCAAAAATCGTCGACATCAAAGGTCGTGAAGTTCTCGATTCGCGTGGCAACCCCACTGTGGAAGCCGATGTACTGCTCGACAACGGCATCATCGGCAGCGCTTGCGCGCCGTCCGGTGCTTCTACCGGCTCGCGCGAAGCGCTGGAGCTGCGTGATGGCGACAAGAGCCGTTACCTGGGCAAGGGCGTGCTGAAGGCCGTCGCCAACATCAACGGCCCGATCCGTGACCTGCTGCTGGGCAAGGATCCTTCCGACCAGAAGGCGCTGGACCGCGCCATGATTGAACTGGACGGTACCGAGAACAAGGCCAAGCTGGGCGCCAACGCCATCCTGGCTGTTTCCCTGGCTGCCGCCAAAGCTGCTGCCCAGGACCAGGACCTGCCGCTGTACGCGCACATCGCCAACCTGAACGGCACCCCGGGCCAGTACTCGATGCCGGTTCCGATGATGAACATCATCAACGGTGGCGAGCACGCCGACAACAACGTCGACATCCAGGAGTTCATGGTTCAGCCGGTTGGCGCCAAGACCTTCTCTGACGGCCTGCGCATGGGTACCGAAATCTTCCACCACCTCAAGGCCGTCCTGAAGGCCCGTGGCCTGAACACCGCCGTAGGTGATGAAGGTGGTTTCGCCCCGAACCTGGCATCCAACGAAGACGCCCTGGGCGCCATCGCTGAAGCTGTCGAAAAAGCCGGCTACAAGCTGGGCACCGACGTGACCCTGGCCCTGGACTGCGCGGCTTCTGAATTCTACGAAGACGGCAAGTACAACCTGTCCGGCGAAGGCAAGTCGTTCGACGCCGAAGGCTTCGCCGACTACCTGAAAGGCCTGACCGAGCGTTTCCCGATCATTTCGATCGAAGACGGCCTGGACGAGTCCGACTGGGCTGGCTGGAAAATCCTCACTGACAAGATCGGTGAAAAAGTCCAGCTGGTCGGTGACGACCTGTTCGTGACCAACACCAAGATCCTCAAGGAAGGCATCGAGAAAGGCATCGGTAACTCGATCCTGATCAAGTTCAACCAGATCGGCTCGCTGACCGAAACCCTGGAAGCCATCCAGATGGCCAAGGCTGCTGGTTACACTGCAGTGATCTCGCACCGTTCCGGTGAAACCGAAGACTCGACCATTGCCGACCTGGCTGTGGGTACTGCTGCTGGCCAGATCAAGACCGGCTCGCTGTGCCGTTCCGACCGCGTTTCCAAGTACAACCAGCTGCTGCGCATCGAAGAGCAACTGGGCGCCAAAGCGGTTTACCGCGGTCGTGCCGAGTTTCGCGGCTAAGCAAGAGATGGTAAAAAGGCAGCAGCCGAAGTTGTAGGAACGTTCGTACTGAACTTTCCTACGTACTAACGGGTTTCTGTCGACGAAGCCTGGCCTCGGCCAGGCTTCGTGCTATTCGAGGCCCCGAAGTAAAAACGCGGCAGCCTTTTTAACCTGGATAACGTGATGCGCAGTCCCTATTGGTTGTTCCTCGTTCTGCTCTTGCTGTTGGGTGGCCTGCAGTACCGCCTGTGGGTGGGTAACGGCAGCCTGGCGCAAGTGACCGAACTGAAGCAGCAGATTGCCGATCAGCATGCCGAAAACGAGCGCTTGCTCGAGCGTAATCGTGTGCTCGATGCTGAAGTGCTAGAGCTGAAAAAAGGCATGGAGACCGTTGAAGAACGGGCCCGCCACGAATTGGGGATGGTCAAAGAGGGCGAAACCCTCTTCCAGTTGCCACAGAAATGATCGATACCTTGCCGGCCTTCTGGGCCGTGATTCCTGCGGCGGGTGTGGGTGCCCGCATGGCTGCCGACCGCCCCAAGCAATACCTGGAGCTGGCTGGGCAGACCCTTCTCGAGCACAGCCTCGACTGTTTTCTTGGCCACCCGGCACTTAAGGGCGTGGTGGTCAGCATTGCCGAAGACGACCCGTACTGGCCTGGCCTGCGCTACGCCAGCGACCCACGCATCCAGTGCGCGGCGGGCGGGCGTGAACGCGCTGACTCGGTGCTTAACGCCTTGCTGGTGCTGCATGCCCAGGGGGCGGGGGACAGCGACTGGGTGCTGGTGCACGATGCTGCGCGGCCGAACCTGGCACGCAGCGACCTGGACAAGCTGTTGTCGGAGCTGGCGGACGACCCGGTGGGTGGCCTGCTGGCGGTGCCGGCGCGCGATACCCTCAAGCGTGCCGACAGCCATGGCCGGGTGAGTGCTACGGTGGACCGCAGCACGATCTGGCAGGCGTACACACCGCAGATGTTCCGCCTTGGAGCGTTGCACCGGGCGCTGGCTGAGTGCCTGGTGTCGGATGTGGTGGTGACCGATGAAGCCTCGGCCATCGAATGGTCCGGTCAGGCGCCGCGGCTGGTGGAAGGGCGCAGTGACAACATAAAGGTAACCCGGCCCGAAGATCTCGAATGGTTGCGCCAGCGCTGGGCGGGTAAACGCTGAGCGTTCTACTGGGGCGGCCAATTTCCACCCGGCGTTCACCGTTGGCGCCGCCGCCGTATTCGCGGGTAAACCCGCTCCTACATACGCATCGGTGCTTGGGCACAGGTCGTCGTAGGAGCGGGTTCACCCGCGAAGAGGCCAGTACATGCAGCACATCCCGTCAGCCGAAACGATACTCCGGCAACCCCGCCAACCCCTCCTTCAGGTAATCCACCAGCCGCCGTACCTTCGGCGACAGGTGCCTCTGCTGCGGATACAGCGCCCACACCGCCGTATTCGGCGGTTGGTGCGCCTCCAGCAGCGACACCAGCGCACCACTGTTCAGGTGTTCCAGCACGTAGTAATCCGGCAACTGGCACAACCCGATCCCTTGCAGCGCCGCATCCAGCACTGCCTGGCCACTGTTGCAGCGCCAGTTACCCTGTACCCGCTGGCTGATCTCACGGCCATCCTGCTGTAGCGCCCACAAGTCCGAACTCCCCACCAGGCAATTGTGCCGCGCCAGCTCCGACAGGCTGTGTGGCCGGCCATAGCGCTCAAGATAGGCCGGCGAGGCGCACAGGTACATGCGCCTTGGCGCCAGGCGGGTAGCCACCAAGCGAGAGTCGGCCAGGCGGCCAAGACGGATGGCCAGGTCCATGCCTTCATGCAGCAGGTCGAGGGTGTGGTTGCTCAGCTCCACATCCACGCGCAGCTGCGGGTACAGCGCCATGAATCGCGTCACCAGCGGCACGATGAAGCGCTCGCCGTAGGCCACTGCGCACGTCATGCGCAACAAGCCCTTGGGTTCGCTGGCCAGGTCGCCCATGGCGCGCAGCGCTTCCTCGCGGCCATCCTGCAAGCGTTGGCAATGCTGCAGGAAAGTCTGCCCTGCCTCGCTCAGGGTTACCCTGCGGGTACTGCGGTACAGCAAGCGCGTTTGCAGGCGGTCCTCCAGCCGGGCGATCTGCCGGCTGATGTGCGATGAGGAAACCCCCAGGCGTTCGGCGGCGGCAGTGAACTGGCCCGATTCGGCCACGGCGACAAATTCGTCGATGCCTTCCCATCGGCTGCTCATCGATTATCCCTGTATGGCAATAATGTTTTGTCTTTGGCCTGATTATTAATCAAATGACGCTGAATTACACTGCAAGACTGAATCGATCCACTGTCTGGAGACCTTTGATGATCAAGTCCCGTGCTGCCGTTGCCTTCGAAGCCAAGAAACCCCTGGAAATCGTCGAAGTCGACGTGGCCATGCCAAAGGCCGGTGAAGTGCTGCTGCGCGTGGTCGCCAGCGGTGTCTGCCACACCGATGCCTATACCCTGTCCGGTGCTGACCCGGAAGGTATCTTCCCGTCGATCCTCGGCCACGAAGGCGGTGCCATCGTCGAAGCGGTGGGCGAGGGGGTGACCTCGGTCGCCGTGGGTGACCACGTCATCCCGCTGTACACCCCAGAATGCGGCAAGTGCAAGTTCTGCCTCTCGGGCAAGACCAACCTGTGCCAGGCCATCCGCGCCACCCAGGGCAAGGGCCTGATGCCGGACGGCACCACGCGCTTCTCGTACAAGGGCCAGCAACTGTTCCACTACATGGGCACCTCGACGTTCTCCGAATACACCGTGCTGCCGGAAATTTCCGTGGCCAAGATCCAGAAAGAAGCACCACTGGAAAAGGTCTGCCTGCTGGGCTGCGGCGTCACCACCGGTATCGGCGCGGTACTCAACACTGCCAAGGTCAAGCCAGGTGATACCGTGGCCATCTTCGGCCTCGGTGGCATCGGCCTGTCAGCCGTGATCGGTGCGGTCAAGGCCAAGGCCTCGCGTATCATCGCCATCGACATCAACCCGGCCAAGTTCGAAATCGCCCGCCAACTGGGTGCCACCGATTGCATCAACCCGAAAGACTACGATCGCCCGATCCAGGAAGTGATCGTCGACCTCACCGATGGTGGCGTGGACTTCTCCTTCGAGTGCATCGGCAACGTTCAGCTGATGCGCGCCGCCCTGGAATGCTGCCACAAGGGCTGGGGTGAGTCGGTGATCATCGGTGTGGCCGGTGCCGGCCAGGAAATTTCCACGCGTCCGTTCCAGCTGGTTACCGGTCGGGTCTGGCGTGGTTCGGCGTTCGGCGGGGTGCGTGGCCGCAGCGAACTGCCGAGCTACGTGGAAATGTCCGAGAAAGGCGAGATCCCGCTGGACACCTTCATCACCCACACGATGGGGCTGGAAGACATCAACAAGGCCTTCGACCTGATGCATGAAGGCAAGAGCATCCGTAGCGTGATCCACTTCTGAGGTCTGCCATGAGCCTGGATAACATCTCCTGCCAGAAGAGCTTCGGCGGCTGGCACAAGCGTTACCGGCATCATTCCAAGGTGCTGGGTTGCGATATGGTGTTCGCCGTGTACCTGCCACCGCAGGCCGAGCAGGGCGAAAAGCTGCCGGTGCTTTACTGGCTCAGCGGCCTCACCTGCACCGACGAGAACTTCATGCAGAAGGCCGGCGCCCAGCGTCTGGCCGCCGAGCTGGGGCTGATCATCGTTGCCCCCGATACCAGCCCGCGTGGCGAGCAGGTGCCGGGCGATCCGGACGGCGCCTGGGACTTCGGCCTGGGCGCTGGCTTCTACCTCAACGCCACCCAGCAACCCTGGGCCCAGCACTACCGCATGCACGACTATGTGGTGGAGGAGTTGCCAGCCCTGATCGAGGCCCACTTCCCGGCGTCGGGCGAGCGCAGCATCAGCGGCCACTCCATGGGTGGGCATGGCGCGCTGGTGTGCGCCTTGCGCAATCCGGGGCGCTACCGCTCGGTGTCGGCATTCTCGCCAATCAGCAATCCGATGGATTGTCCGTGGGGCGAGAAAGCCTTCAGCCGCTACCTGGGTGAAGACCGTGGGCGCTGGCGTGAGTGGGATGCCAGCGTGCTGCTGGCCGAAACCCCGGCAGGCCAATGCCCGCCGTTGCTGGTGGATCAGGGCGACCGTGACGACTTCCTCGAGAAGCAACTCAAGCCTGAAGCGCTGGAACAGGCGGCACGCAAAGGTGGCCATGCAATGACCCTGCGTATGCAGCCGGGTTATGACCATAGCTACTACTTCATTGCCAGCTTCATCGAGGAGCACCTGCGCCATCATGCGGTGGCACTGGGGCGGGTTTAACGCTTGCTGTGGGAGCGGGCGTGCCCGCGAAGGGCTGCACAGCAGCCCCAATCCCACAAATCCCCTGCAAAGCAGGTAGAATCACGCCCTGACTCATTCAGGGCGTTTTTTTATGCGTATTGGCCACGGCTACGATGTGCACCGTTTCTGCGACGGTGATTTCATTACCCTGGGCGGGGTGCGTATCCCCCACAAATACGGCCTGTTGGCCCATTCTGACGGTGACGTGCTGTTGCACGCCCTGAGCGATGCCTTGCTTGGCGCTGCGGCGCTGGGCGACATCGGCAAGCACTTCCCTGACACTGACCCGCAGTTCAAGGGGGCTGACAGCCGCGCGCTGCTGCGCCATGTGGTCGGCATCGTCAAGGCCAAGGGCTGGAAGGTCGGCAACGTTGACGCCACCATCGTCGCCCAGGCACCGAAAATGGCCCCACACATCGAAACCATGCGCCAGCTGATCGCCGAAGACCTGCAGGTCGAGCTCGACCAGGTCAATGTCAAGGCCACCACCACAGAGAAGCTTGGCTTTACCGGCCGCGAGGAGGGCATTGCCGTGCATTCGGTCGCCCTGCTGCTGCCAGCATGACCGAACTGGAATTGCTGGGCCCGCGCGCATCGGGCGAACCCCTGGGCACCGCCGTCCTCAAAGCGGTTGCCGAAGACTTTCAGGTTGACGAAGTTCTGGATATACCGCTATCCGGCCAAGGCGAGCACCTGTGGCTGTGGGTCGAGAAGCGTGACCTGAACACTGAAGAAGCCGCCCGGCGCCTTGCCCGCGCCGCTGGCGTGCCCGTGCGCAGCATCAGCTATGCCGGCCTGAAGGACCGCCAGGCGCTGACCCGCCAGTGGTTCAGCCTGCACCTGCCGGGCAAGGCCGACCCGGATCTGTCGCGTGCCGAGGATGCCAGCCTGCGTGTGCTCAAACAGGTGCGTCACCAGCGCAAACTGCAGCGCGGCGCGCATTCGGCCAACGGGTTCACCTTGCGCCTGACCGCCCTGGCTGCCGATCACCAGGCGGTGGATGCGCGCCTGGAGCAGCTCAGGCAGCAAGGTGTGCCCAACTATTTCGGCACCCAGCGCTTCGGGCACGGGGGTGGCAACGTCCATGACGCCCTCGATTGGGCCGCACGCAAGGCTTTGCCTGAACAGCGCAACGTGCGTTCGCGGCTGCTTTCGGCCGGGCGCAGCTACCTGTTCAATCAGTTGTTGGCTGCGCGTGTCGCTGATGGTAGCTGGGCCCGAGCCCAGGTCGGCGACCTGCTGGCGTTCACCGAAAGCCGCAGTTTCTTCCCGGCGGGTGAGGCGGAATGTGCCGACCCGCGGCTGGCGATTCTCGACTTGCATCCAACCGGCCCGATGTGGGGGGAGGGCGCTTCACCTGCTGGCGGTGCGCCTGCCCAGCTGGAAAACGCTATCGGCGCACGTCAGCCGGCACTTTGCCAGTGGCTGGCTCAGGCGGGCATGGATCACGAACGGCGAATTCTGCGGCTCCCTATTGGCGGCCTGACGTGGCATTATCCCGAGCCTGATATCCTGCAACTGGAATTCGTCCTGCCGGCCGGATGCTTCGCCACCGTGGTGGTGCGTGAAGTCGTGGATCTGGTGTCGGCAGGGCAGACGGACAGCCCATGCGTATTCTGATTTCGAATGACGACGGTGTTACCGCACCTGGCATCGCCGCGCTGCACGCTGCGCTGGTGGATTATGCCGAGTGCGCGGTGATCGCCCCGGATCAAGACAAGAGCGGCGCCAGCAGTTCGCTGACGCTGGACCGGCCACTGCATCCGCAGACCCTGGCCAATGGCTTCATCAGCCTCAACGGCACGCCGACCGACTGCGTGCACCTGGGGCTCAATGGGCTGTTGCCGCAGACGCCGGATATGGTCGTGTCGGGGATCAACCTCGGTGCCAATCTGGGCGATGACGTGCTGTATTCGGGAACGGTCGCTGCGGCGCTGGAAGGCCGCTTCCTCGGCGGTACCTCGCTGGCGTTCTCGCTGTTGTCGCGCCAGCCGGACAACCTGCCGACTGCGGCCTATATCGCCCGTCGTCTGGTCGAGGCACAGTCGCGCCTGGTGTTGCCGCCACGCACTGTACTCAACGTCAATATTCCCAACTTGCCACTGGAGCACATCCGTGGCATCCAGCTCACCCGTCTCGGTCACCGCGCGCGGGCGGCGGCGCCCACCAAGGTGGTCAACCCGCGTGGCAAGGAAGGCTACTGGATTGCCGTGGCCGGTGATGCCGAGGACGGCGGCCCGGGCACCGACTTCCACGCGGTGATGCAAGGCTACGTATCGATTACCCCATTGCAGCTCGACCGCACCTTCAATGATGCCTTCGAGCAGCTCGATGGATGGCTGGAGGGCCTGCTCTGATGCGCGAGGACGATATGCTGCGGCGTGGCATCGGCATGACCTCTCAGCGTACCCGGGAGCGGCTGATACAGCGTTTGTGCGAAGAGGGGGTTTCGAACACCAAGGTGCTCGACGTGATCCGTCGTACGCCGCGCCACCTGTTCGTCGACGAGGCGCTGGCGCATCGAGCATACGAAGACACCGCGCTGCCGATCGGCCACAACCAGACCATCTCCCAGCCGTTCATGGTTGCTCACATGAGCGAGCTGTTGCTCGAGGCCGGGCCGCTGGACAAGGTGCTGGAGATTGGCACCGGTTCGGGCTACCAGACGGCGATCCTGGCTCAGCTGGTCGAGCGGGTGTTTTCGGTAGAGCGCATCAAGGTGCTGCAGGACCGGGCCAAAGAGCGCCTGGTGGAGCTTAACCTGCGCAACGTGGTATTCCGCTGGGGTGACGGTTGTGAGGGGTGGCCGGCGCTTGCGCCGTACAACGGCATCATCGTCACCGCCGTGGCGCCGGAAGTGCCACAGGCACTGCTCGACCAACTGGCACCCGGTGGACGCATGGTCATTCCGGTAGGGCCGGCCGGCGAAGCGCAGCAACTGATGCTGATCGTGCGCGAGGAGCATGGATTCTCCCGTCGCGTACTGGGGGCTGTGCGCTTCGTGCCGCTGCTCAATGGGCCTCTGGCCTGAGGCCTGTTGATCTGAGCTGCGCAGGCATGAGGCGCGGTGTATTTTTGTGCCGGTGGCGAATTCTTGTCGCTTCGCCCTGTCTATCAGGCGGTGCGAAGCGCTAACGCACAGCGTGCACCGGGGTTTTATGCCCGTCTTTTGAACCCGTCTGCCATTACCGGCTGGCTTGGTTATAATTGCAACAATATTGCATTTCTTGTCTTCATATCGATTTTCGGCACCATGAGGGGAGCGCGGGTGGGTCACACAGTCATTCGGCAGCGCAAGGACGGGTCGGGTTTCAAGCTTCTGGTGATTGCATTGGCCATGGGCACGCTTCTGGTGGGTTGCTCAAGCACCAGCAGCAACAGCGCGCGGGTGGTCGACCGCAACAACACCGTGCCCAAGCGCCCGGCGGTGACTTCTGGGCAATACATCGTCAAGCCAGGCGACACCCTGTTCTCCATCGCCTTCCGTTATGGCTGGGACTACAAGGAGCTGGCTGCACGCAACGGCATTCAGGCGCCTTATACCATCCGCCCGGGCCAAGCGATTCGTTTCAGCAGCGGTTCCAGCAGCCGCACCACGGTGGTGTCCAGCCCGTCCTCGTCAAGCCGCACCACGGTCACGCGGCGGCCTGTGGGCAGCACTGCCACGGCGCCTGCCAGCACCAGCAAACCGGCCACGTCGGCGCCTTCCACCCCTGCCCCTGTGGTCGCTACCGTACCAGCCGCAGAGCGCGCGGTAGGTGGTTGGACCTGGCCTGCCAATGGCGTGCTGATTGGAAAATTTGCTTCAAACGGTAGTTTGAATAAAGGCATTGATATCGCCGGTGATTTGGGACAGCCTGTTTTTGCTGCGTCTGATGGTGCGGTGGTTTATGCCGGGAGTGGTTTGAGGGGCTACGGCGAGCTGATCATCATCAAGCACAGCGACACCTACGTCAGTGCCTACGGTCATAACCGCAGGCTGTTGGTTCGGGAGGGGCAGCAGGTCAAGGCAGGGCAGTCGATTGCTGAAATGGGGTCTACGGGCACAGATCGGGTGAAGCTGCATTTCGAGATTCGCCGCCAGGGCAAACCCGTCGATCCACTCCAGTTCCTGCCACGTCGTTGACCGTTGTACCCAGCCTGTTCCTGTGATGTAGAGGGGACAGGCTCAAGCGCTGCCAGGGAGAAAGGTGCCGCTCGAGTCTGAGTTCGAACTCAGCAAAGGATTATAACAATGGCTCTCAGTAAAGAAGTGCCGGAGTTTGACATCGACGATGACGTCCTCCTGATGGAGACGGGTATCGTTTTGGAAACGGATGTGGTGTCAGACGAACCTGCTGTATCTTCGGTTCGGACGAGGGCCAAATCGGGCTCTTCGCTCAAGCAACACAAGTACATCGATTACAGCAGGGCGCTCGATGCCACCCAGCTGTATCTCAACGAGATTGGTTTCTCGCCGCTGCTTTCGCCGGAAGAAGAAGTGCATTTTGCGCGCTTGTCGCAAAAGGGTGACCCTGCCGGCCGCAAGCGCATGATCGAAAGCAACCTGCGCCTGGTTGTCAAAATTGCCCGTCGTTACGTGAACCGTGGCCTGTCGTTGCTCGACCTGATCGAGGAGGGCAACCTGGGGCTGATCCGGGCGGTCGAGAAGTTCGACCCGGAGCGTGGTTTCCGTTTTTCGACCTACGCGACCTGGTGGATTCGCCAGACCATCGAACGGGCGATCATGAACCAGACTCGCACCATTCGCCTGCCGATCCATGTGGTCAAGGAACTGAACGTCTACCTGCGCGCCGCGCGCGAGCTGACGCAGAAACTCGACCACGAGCCCTCGCCGGAAGAAATCGCCACCTTGCTGGAAAAGCCGGTCGCCGAGGTCAAGCGTATGCTCGGCCTGAACGAACGGGTGTCTTCGGTAGACGTGTCGCTTGGCCCGGATTCGGACAAGACGCTGCTCGATACCCTGACCGACGACCGCCCGACGGACCCGTGCGAACTGCTGCAGGATGACGACCTGTCGCAGAGCATCGATCAGTGGCTGGGCGAGTTGACCGACAAGCAGCGTGAAGTGGTTGTACGCCGCTTTGGCCTTCGCGGCCATGAAAGCAGTACCCTGGAGGATGTTGGGCTGGAGATCGGCCTTACCCGTGAACGCGTGCGGCAAATCCAGGTGGAAGGGCTCAAGCGCTTGCGCGAGATCCTTGAAAAGAATGGTCTGTCCAGCGAGTCATTGTTCCAGTAGCTAGCGCTGTAACAAAAGACGCCCCGATGCTCTCGGGGCGTTTTTGTTTGTGGCGAAAAGCGAGGTTCCCTTTCAGATTGCCGGGGCGCATGGCGCCCAGACGCTACCTGGTAAGACACCTATCAAATGTGTACCGCGCTACCCCAGTAACATCGCGTGTAAGCCTTTACTTACTCGTTGTGTAAGCTTTCCATGCAACCTTCAGTAAATCAAAGTCGTTTCCAAAGGCTGAATTTTTACAACCCATTGAAAAGCATGGTTTATTCACCGGTGAGTAAATGTGTCCGCGGAAATACCTTGCAAGCTCCATCGCTTGCTCGCCTGGCTGAACCCGCTAGTATTCGAACTGTGCGCAGGGACATGCACAGGCTTTCAGGATGAAGGCCAGGGACATCGCAAGAAGCGATTTCATCAGGATGATGTTTGGGACAAGCAGGGACTACGGAAAAAAATGTGGGCGGGTCAAACCGCCCCTTTTTTTGCCCGTAGGAAAACAAAAAAGGCCCCGAAGGGCCTTTTTTGCGTCTGGGCGCTATCAGCGCTCCAGGTCGGCAATCTTGCCAGGCTTGCCATCCCATTCTTCAGCGTCCGGCAGGGCGTCCTTACGCTCGGTGATATTCGGCCAGATTTCCGCCAGCTCGGCGTTCAGCTCGATGAAGTTTTCCATGCCAGAAGGCACTTCGTCTTCCGAGAAGATGGCTTGCGCTGGGCACTCCGGCTCGCACAAGGCGCAGTCGATGCACTCGTCCGGGTGGATGACCAGGAAGTTCGGGCCTTCGTAGAAGCAGTCCACCGGACAGACTTCCACGCAGTCGGTGTATTTGCATTTGATGCAGTTGTCGGTGACGACGAAGGTCATTTCTAATTCTCTCCTCAGGCGACGGCGGCGGCCCTTCCTCTCAGGGCCGCGCGGTTTACGGGTATGTGGCTGCAGGCCAGGCTAATAACCTGCAGCACCAGCAAACCGCGGCGGATTCTACCAGCTTGTAATGGGCGCCGTTATAACAGGTTCTTTAGTTGATATAGCATTTCGATAGCTTGACGCGGGGTCATGTCGTCCAGCTGCAGCTTGCCCAGCTTCTCGATGGCTGGATGAGGGAGGCTGGCAAACAAGTCGCTCTGGTGTGGCACTTGTGGCGCGTCCTTGGCCTTGTGGGCCGCAGGCTGCTCATGGGGCAGGCTGGTGGTTTCCAGCCGGCCAAGGTGTTCGCGAGCACGCTGGATCACTGCCGTCGGTACGCCGGCCAGCTGTGCAACGGCCAGGCCGTAGCTTTGGCTGGCAGGGCCGGGTAGCACGTGGTGCAGGAACACGATGCGTTCATTGTGCTCGGTGGCGTTCAGGTGCACGTTGGCCACCAGCGGCTCGCTCTCCGGCAGCACGGTCAGTTCGAAGTAGTGGGTGGCGAACAGTGTGTAGGCACGCAGCTGGGCCAGGCGCTCGGCGGCGGCCCAGGCCAGCGACAGGCCATCGAAGGTGCTGGTACCGCGGCCCACTTCGTCCATCAGCACCAGGCTGCGGTCGGTGGCGTTGTGCAGGATGTTGGCGGTCTCGCTCATCTCCACCATGAAGGTCGAGCGCCCGCCGGCCAGGTCGTCACTGGAGCCGATGCGGGTGAAGATGCGGTCGACCAGCGACAGCTCGCAGCTGGCTGCCGGCACGAAGCTACCGATGTGGGCCAGGAGCACGATAAGCGCAGTCTGGCGCATGTAGGTCGATTTACCGCCCATGTTAGGGCCGGTGATGATCAGCATGCGCGTACTGTTGTCCAGGCCCAGGTCGTTGGCCACGAACGGCGTGGTCAGTACCTGTTCCACCACCGGGTGGCGGCCCTGCTCGATGCGCAGGCAAGGCTCGTCGACAAAGCGTGGGCAGCTCAGGTCGAGGTTCAGTGCGCGCTCGGCCAAGTTGCTGAGCACATCCAGTTCGGCCAGGGCGGCGGCGCTGTCCTGCAGCGGTGCCAGGTGGCTGATCAGGGTTTCCAGCAGCGCGTCGTAGAGCATCTTCTCGCGGGCCAGGGCGCGGCTCTTGGCCGACAATGCCTTGTCCTCGAACGCCTTGAGCTCCGGGGTGATGAAGCGCTCGGCGCCTTTGAGGGTCTGGCGGCGGATGTAGTCGCCCGGGGCCTGCTCGGCCTGCTTGGTCGGCAGTTCGATGAAGTAGCCGTGCACGCGGTTGTAGCCGACCTTGAGGTTGGCAAGGCCGGTGCGGGCCTTTTCCCGGGTTTCCAGGTCGATCAGGAACTGACCGGCGTTCTCGCTGATTGCCAGCAGCTCGTCCAGTTCGTTGTCATAGCCGGCTTTCAGTACACCGCCGTCGCGGATCACCGCCGGCGGGTTATCGATGATCGCCCGCTCCAACAGGCTGGCCAGTTCCGGATAGGTACCGGTAATGGCCGCCAGACGCGCCAGGTGCGGCGCTTCGAGCTCGGTCATGGCGTTCTGCAGCTCTGGCAACGCGCCCAGCGCATCGCGCAGGCGTGCCAGGTCGCGCGGGCGGGCATTGCGCAGGCCAATACGGGCGAGGATCCGCTCGATATCGCCAATCTCCTTCAGCTGCGGCTGCAGCTTCTCGAAGCGGTAGCTGTCGAGCAGGCAGCGGATCGAGTCCTGGCGTGCTTGCAGCACCTTGAGGTCGCGCAGTGGGCGGTTCAGCCAGCGGCTCAGCAGGCGGCTGGCCATGGCGGTCTGGCAGCGGTCGATCACCGATTGCAGGGTGTTGTCGCGCCCGCCGGCCAGGTTGATGTCCAGCTCCAGGTTGCGGCGGCTGGCCCCATCGAGGATGACCGTATCGTCCAGGCGCTCGTGGCGCAGGCTGCGCAGGTGCGGCAGCGCGGTGCGCTGGGTTTCCTTGGCGTAGGTCAGCAGGCAGCCGGCGGCACCGATGGCCAGGGTCAGCTTGTCACAGCCGAAGCCCTTGAGGTCCTTGGTCGCGAACTGCTGGCACAGGGCCTTGCGTGCCGAGTCGCGGTCGAAGTCCCAGGGGGCGCGGCGGCGGGCGCCTGGGCGTTTTTCCGCAGGCAGGTCCCGTGGCCAGTCGTCGGGGATCAACAGCTCGACCGGGTTCAGGCGCTCGAGTTCGGCCAGCAGGTTTTCCCAGCCCTTGATTTCTTGCACGCTGAAATTGCCGCTGGTGATGTCCAGTACCGCCAGGCCGAACAGGCGCTCGTCACCGAGCAGTGCGGCAATCAGGTTGTCGCGGCGCTCGTCGAGCAGTGCCTCGTCGCTGACCGTGCCGGGGGTGATGATGCGCACCACCTGGCGCTCCACCGGGCCCTTGCTGGTGGCGGGGTCGCCGATCTGCTCACAGATCACCACCGACTCGCCGAGCTTGACCAGCTTGGCCAGGTAGCCCTCCAGCGAATGGAACGGAATCCCGCACATGGGGATGGACTGGCCGGCCGACTGACCGCGGGCGGTCAGGGTGATATCCAGCAGTTTCGCGGCCTTTCTCGCATCTTCGTAGAAGATCTCGTAGAAGTCGCCCATGCGGTAGAACATCAGCTGGTCCGGGTGCTGGTTTTTCAGCTTCCAGTACTGCTGCATCATCGGTGTGTGTGCGGAAAGATCTGACATTCAGGGCCTTACAGGGGGGATCTGGTTGGCGATGGTAAACCCGTAATGGTACAGGCTTTTTCGTTGCGATGCAGGCGCGTGCTTTGGGGCATGCGCGCAGTCTGGCGGGCAATGGTGGAGCTGCACCGCGTAACCCTCTAGAATGCGCGCCCCTCGACGAATGCCCCTAGCCGTGACCTGCACGATGAATGTGTCCAGCCCTGTCCCTTATATAACGCAACAGCTGATCTACCTCCTTTATGGCGAGCGCCGGATCTATCAGCTGGAGGCAAAACTCAGCATCCTCACCGCCCTGGCTCGTTGCAAGCCGGCTGAGCTGCCGGTGATCCGCGTGCTTACCGACCAGCCACAGGCTTTTGCCGGCTGGCCGGTGGAAGTGATCGCACTGGACGAGCAGACCTTGCAGGATTGGGCCGGCGACGGCGGCTACACCCATCGGCGCAAGGCCTGCGCCATTGCCCAGGCCGGGCAGTGGGCGGACAAGACCGTGTTCATCGATACCGATACGGTATTTCTGCAGTCGCCGCAAAAGCTGTTCAGCCAGGTCGATACCGGGCAATTCTTGGTCGACGAGGTGGAAATGAGCTGGGCCGAGGCCTCGCGCAGCAGCTATTACCGCAGCTTCGTCGAGGGGCTTGCGGAGTCGGGCGAAGCACCGGCCGATGACTTGCGGCTGTGTAACAGCGGTGTCATGGGCTTTACCCGCGACAACGTTGGCATCGCCGAGCGCGCCATCGTCCGGATTGACGACTGGACGCCGTATGCCCGTGACTTGCATACGATCGAGCAGATCGCCTTTTCCTTCGAATTGCATAGCGCGCCGATCAACATGCGCGCGGCGTGATCAGCCATTACTTTGCGATGAAGCAGTACGTGCATGCCATTCTAGAAATCTTCTTTGCCCGGCATGGCGAGCATTTTCATTCGAAGATGCCAGGTCTGGCCCTGAAGGTGCCGGCGCATCGCCCGGTGCCCTCGTGGCTGACTCGGCTCTCGGTGAAATGGAGCCTCAGGCATGTACCCCGGGAGCTGCGTGGCATCGGCCGCAAGTTGCTCTACGGCAGTGTGATGAATGCTGATGACTACCAGCGCGCGTGCAAGGTGGTCTGGTGGCGTTCGGCAATCGAGGACATGCGCACGCTGGGCGGCTTCGACTGGAGCCGGGAGTGGCCTGACGGGCTGCCGCGGCTGGGGCAGCGTGACGAACTGGCGTTCAGCGAAATCGCCCGGGCCAGCCTGAAAGTTTCCTGAGCCAGAGCCCGAAGCAGGGTGATAGGGTAGAGAGCCGCCCTCGAGGAGCACCCTACATGGACCCGATCACCACGCTCGCCACCCGCCTGGGTGAGCACCTGCGCCGATTCAATGCGCAGGTGACTACCGCCGAATCATGCACCGGTGGTGGTATTGCCGAAGCCATCACCCGCATACCTGGCAGCTCGGCCTGGTTCGAAGCCGGTTACGTCACCTATTCCAATGCCCAGAAAACCCGCCAGTTGGGGGTACCTGAAGCGTTGTTCGGTCAGGTGGGGGCAGTCAGCCAGGAAGTGGTCGAAGCCATGGTCCGTGGGGCTCAGGCTGCCAGTGGCGCACGGTTTGCCGTGGCGGTGAGTGGTGTGGCCGGGCCGGACGGCGGCTCGCCAGCCAAACCAGTGGGCACTGTGTGGCTGGCCTGGGGCGACGGTAGCCGGGTGTTCAGTGAGCGCCGCCAGTTCGACGGTGACCGCGAGGCGGTGCGCCGACAGACGGTGATCGCCGCGTTAGACGGCTTGTTACAGCTTGGTGCCGAGTAAATCGACGACAGGGGTTTGCGCGGGCGTCTGCCTGTGGAATAATACTGGCTACTTATACAGGTATTCCGGCCGTCAGGGCCAAGTCGAACACGTGAGGATTTCAATGGACGACAACAAGAAGCGCGCCTTGGCTGCGGCCCTGGGTCAGATCGAACGCCAATTCGGTAAAGGCGCGGTCATGCGCATGGGTGACCATGAGCGTCAAGGCATTCCGGCCATCTCCACCGGCTCGCTGGGCCTGGATATCGCCCTGGGCATCGGCGGTCTGCCAAAAGGCCGTATCGTCGAGATCTACGGCCCGGAATCGTCGGGTAAGACCACGCTGACCCTGTCTGTCATCGCTGAAGCGCAGAAGAACGGTGCTACCTGCGCCTTCGTCGACGCTGAACATGCCCTTGACCCTGAGTACGCCGGCAAGCTGGGCGTCAACGTCGATGACCTGCTGGTTTCGCAGCCGGACACCGGTGAGCAGGCCCTTGAAATCACCGACATGTTGGTGCGTTCCAACGCGGTCGACGTGATCATTGTCGACTCCGTTGCCGCGCTGGTACCGAAGGCTGAGATCGAAGGCGAGATGGGTGACATGCATGTGGGCCTGCAGGCCCGCTTGATGTCCCAGGCACTGCGTAAGATCACCGGTAACATCAAGAACGCGAACTGCCTGGTCATCTTCATCAACCAGATCCGTATGAAGATCGGTGTGATGTTCGGCAGCCCGGAAACCACTACCGGTGGTAACGCCCTGAAGTTCTACGCTTCGGTCCGTCTGGACATCCGCCGTACCGGCGCGGTCAAGGAAGGCGACGAAGTGGTCGGCAGCGAAACCCGCGTCAAGATCGTCAAGAACAAGGTCTCGCCTCCGTTCCGTCAGGCTGAGTTCCAGATTCTTTACGGGAAAGGTATCTACCGTAACGGCGAGATCATTGATCTGGGGGTATCTCAGGGCTTGGTCGAGAAGTCCGGTGCCTGGTACGCCTACCAGGGCAACAAGATCGGTCAAGGCAAAGCCAACGCTGCCAAGTACCTGGCTGAGAACCCGGCTATTGGTGCCGAGATCGAGAAGCAGATTCGTGAGAAGTTGCTGAAAGCGGGTGCTGCTGCTGAAGCCGGCAAAGCTGCGGCTGCCGAAGCTGATGCCGATGACATGGCCGACGCTGACGCCGGTTATTGATTGCGCAGTAGATAGCCAAATATGTCTGCCGTACTCGACACCCCCGTCGCCATCCGGCGGACAGCCATGGACCTGCTTGCACGACGTGAGCACGGTCGAGTCGAGCTGACGCGCAAGTTGCGTCAGCGCGGCGCTTCGGACGAGTTGATCGAGCCTGAACTTGATCGGCTCGCCGAAGAAGGGCTGCTTAGTGAAGCCCGCTACCTCGAGAGTTTCATTCGTTATCGTTCCGGCTCTGGCTATGGCCCTGCGCGTATTCGCGAAGAGCTGTGTCAGCGTGGTTTGGCGCGTGCAGATATCGACCAGGCCCTGCGTGAAAGCGAGGTGAATTGGGGCGAGCGTATGCGAGATGTGTGGCAGCGCAAGTTTGCCGGGCAGCGCCCGCAAGATCCGCGCAGCCGCGCCCAGCAGACCCGGTTCCTGGCTTACCGTGGGTTCCCCATGGACATGATCGGCCGTCTGCTCAGCGGGCGTGATCTCGACGATTATTGACGCTCGAAACCACAGTGGCACGTGCACGTCGCGGATAATCTGTTTTGCCAAATGCCCCAGGCTGTCTCCATTCCATTGTAGGCGCGGGTTCACCCGCGAATACGTTGGCGGCTGCGACGCTGAATGGCCAGGGATATTGGGCAGCAGGTCAGGCCCTTTCGCGGGTAAACCCGCTCCTACGACGGTCTGCGCCCAACAACCGATCAGGTGCAGGAGCAAACAGCCTAAGGATGCTCCTGCAGGTATCACGCGAGCTGATACAGAAAAGCATCAACTCACTTTCAGCGCCTGCCTGGCCCTCTGCGTGGTATGCATGGGTTGTGGCTTGGCCCAGTTTTCCGGCAGGTTGATGAAATCCACCAGCTCACGCAAGCGGCCCTGATCCCGGCCGTTGAAGGCGAATGACAGGCGGGTCAGGTGGCTGTAATTGCCAACTTCGTGCTCGGCGCTGCTATCCGCTTGCTGGTGATATTTGCCACTCAGGCGCAAATCGGCAAACCCTTCCTGAATGTCATACAACGCCGCTTCGCTGAGCGCATGGTGCATGCGGATCACGAACTGGCTCTTCAGCCAGCGGCTGGAGTGGTAGTTGCTGTAGAACTGGTTGATTTCCTCAACCGCTTCGTCAGCGCTGTGTACCAGGCGCACCAGCTTCAGGTCGCTGGGCAGGATGTAGCGGTTTTCTTCCAACTGGCGGCTGATGAAGTCCAGGCAGTCACGCCAGAAGCTGCCGCCCGGTGAGTCCAGCAGCACCACCGGCACCAGTGGGCTTTTGCCGGTCTGGATCAGGGTCAGCACTTCCAGCGCTTCATCCAGGGTGCCGAAGCCGCCAGGGCACAGCACCAGGCCATCGGCCTCCTTGACGAAGAACAGCTTGCGGATGAAGAAAAAGTGGAACGGCAGTAGTTTGTCGGTACCGTTCACCGTCGGGTTGGCATGTTGTTCGAAGGGTAAGGTGATGTTGAAACCCAGGCTGTGCTCGCTGCCGGCGCCTTCGTGGGCGGCCGCCATGATGCCGCCGCCGGCGCCGGTGATAACCATCAGGTCGGAGCGCGCCAGAGTGGCACCTAGCTCGCGGGCCAGCGCGTACATCGGATGCTCGAGCGGGGTGCGTGCCGAGCCGAACACGGTCACTTTGCGTCGGCCCTTGTAACGCTGCAGGGTGCGGAACGACTGGTCCAGTTCGCGCAGGGCCTGCAGGGTGATCTTGGCGCTCCAGCGGTCGCTGTCGTCATGGGCCATGCGCAGGATGGTCAGCATCATGTCGCGGTAGAGCGGCAGGTTAGGGCTGTTGGGGGCAACCAGTTGCAGTTGTGCTTCGATATTGCTCAGGTCGATATTGTTGTCGCGGAAATGGCTGAACAGCAGTTCATTCGAATGGTAAGGCATGCGACGTCTCCTTCTGCACCAATACCTCTGACCTCAATCTAGACCCTTGCGCCCGATCGTGCCGAGGTGTTCGGCGCAGCCGCCTGTCGGCCTGCGGCCATCGGCAGCACGGGTTTGGTTAACTGGTAGAGTGAAACGTGTCGATGCAGGAGGTGGCGGTATGCATCGCTTGGTCATCGAAGTGGACTGGCAGCTCTACCAGCAGCTGGAGAACGCGGCCCAGGTGCATCACCTGAGCCTTGAAGCCGAGTGCCGCCGCAGGCTGTCGGGGCTGGAGTGTCGGTCGCGATACTTGCAGGCGCTGTTGGCGGAGATGCGCGCCGATGCCGTTGAAGGGCGCTGGCGCGCTCATGAGGACGAGAAGGTGTAGCGTTAACGCTGTGCTTACTTCTTCTTGTTGCCGGCCACGCAGCTGGCGTTGTCGAAGGCCTGATCCATGACTGGCTGGTTGGTCTTGTAGACCGTAAAGCGGTAGACCATGACGGCGCCCTTGGACATCAGGTTGCGGAAGCCGTTGTTGCGGCACACGCTGTCGCCGAGCTGGCTGCGCACCTGCTCAGGGTTGGCCTGCATGCGTGCTGCGTGGCTCTGGCGTACGCTCAGGTGGTTGACCAGCGCCTTGCCTTCAACGGTGTAACCCTGATCGAGGATGTCCTCGTTGATTGCGCGTGGGGTGCCGACGCTGCTCTCTTTGGCGACCTTCTGCAGCAGGGTGTTCAGGTCGTAATCCTGCTTGGATGCCGCCTGGGCTGCCAGAGGCAGGGCGAGCAGCAGGCTCAGGGCGGGGGCGATAAGGCGCAGCATGAATCTCTCCTGGTTCGATGACTGGCGCTTTGACATGCGCGGGTCAACGGCGTTCCGTAAAATTACGCGTGGCGAGGACCGGCACGGTAGAAACCCGATTATAAGGAGCGCATTGCCGGCTGCACAGCAATTGCCACCTGTTCTGGTAGACTGGCCGCCTTGTTTTCTCCGAGTCATCCTTGTGCCCATTTTCAATCTGTCCAGAGGCCTGCCGGCATGAGCCATGCGGTAGCGCGTCTGCGCGCCGAACGCCTGGCCCGCAGCAACAAGCCTTTCATCGCCCGTGGCTCGCGTGCCGAGCGTTGCCCGGATTGCCGGGTCATCGCCACCCATTGCCTGTGTGCCTGGAAGCCTAGGGTGCAGGCTGACGCAGGTGTGTGCCTGCTGATGCACGACACCGAGCCGCTGAAACCCACCAACACCGGCTGGTTGATTGCCGACCTGATTGAAGACACCTGGGCCTTCGGCTGGTTGCGCACCGCGGTTGACGAGCGCCTGCTGGCCTTGCTCGATGACCCGCGCTGGCAGCCCTATATCGTTTTTCCGGGCGAGTTCGTTGCCCAGGAGCGGGTGGTCAGCGAGGTGGTGCGCGAGCCGGGCAAGCGTCCACTGTTCATCCTGCTGGATGCCACCTGGACCGAAGCGCGCAAGATGTTCCGCAAAAGCCCGTACCTGGACCGCTTCCCGGTATTGAGCCTGCAAGCCGAGCAGATGTCGCGCTACCGCCTGCGGCGCTCCAAGCGCGATGATCATTTCTGTACGGCAGAAGTTGCGGCGATGTGCCTGGACCTTGCTGGCGATGGCCAGGCTTCGCAGGCGCTGGATGCCTATCTGGATGTGTTCAGCCTGCATTACCTGAGCGGCAAGCGGCGGCTGCCGCTTGACGAGCAGGACGACACCCACCAGCGTTTGCATACCTTCCTATAGTCCAAGGGGCACAACCCCTGCTTTGGTTCATAATGACGGAGCTGGCAGCCAGGGTGGGCGAGACGGCAGGGCGATTGGCTTGATCTCCCTTGACCGTGCTCGGCATCCTTGGCGCCGATTCCCCGCCGGGCGCTTCCCTTCCACTCGAGTGCCTGGCACAGAACAGGATCCTTAGATCGATGGCCACATACGAAATCCTGATTGCCGATGACCACCCACTGTTCCGTGGCGCCCTGCGCCAGGCCGTTACCCTCGGGCTTGGCCCCGATGTGCGTCTGGTCGAAGTCGCGAGCATTGCCGAACTGGAAACCCGCCTGAGCGAAAAAGCCGACTGGGACCTGGTGCTGCTGGACTTGAACATGCCGGGTGCCTACGGTTTTTCCGGTCTGGTGCTGCTCCGCGGGCAGTACCCGCAGATCCCCGTGGTGATGGTTTCGGCACAGGAAGAGGCCGCCGTGGTGGTCAAGTCCCGCGAGTTTGGCGCCAGTGGTTTCATTCCCAAGTCCAGCACCCTGGAAGTGATCCAGGATGCGGTGCGCAAGGTGCTTGATGGTGAGGTCTGGTGGCCGCCGCAGGCGTTCGAAAAGGTCGATGTTTCGGCCGAGGCCAAGGCCGCCAGCGAAGGCTTGGCCAGCCTCACGCCACAGCAGTTCCGCGTACTGACCATGGTCTGCGAAGGCTTGCTGAACAAGCAGATCGCCTATGAGCTGAGCGTGTCGGAAGCGACCATCAAGGCCCACGTGACCGCGATCTTCCGCAAGCTGGGCGTGCGTACCCGGACCCAGGCTGCATTGCTGCTGCAACAACTTGAATCGGTTGCCAGCAACTGACTGCGCATGGCTTCACGCTTTTTTGACCCGAGCCGGTCTAGTCTGCTGGCCTTTCTGCTGTGAAGTGACTCACATGACATCGCCATTCAAGGGCCAGACCGGCCTCAAACGCATCTTCAACGCCGCTGGTTACTCGCTGGACGGTCTGCGTGCCGCCTTCAAGGGCGAAGCCGCATTCCGCCAGCTGGTGCTGCTCAACGTGGTGCTGATCCCGATCGCCTTCTGGCTGCCGGTCAGCCGCGCCGAGCGGGCAATCATGATCGCCGTTTGCCTGTTGGGGCTGATCGTCGAGCTGTTCAACTCGGCGGTGGAGGCGGCCATCGATCGCATTTCGCTGGAGCGCCACCCGCTGTCGAAAAATGCCAAGGACATGGGCAGCGCCGCACAGTTGGTGGCACTGACCATGGTGGCGCTGGTGTGGGGAGTGATCCTGCTTTAAGCGATCGGCGGCAGCACGATCTCGTCACTGCGGGTAAAGCCCGCAGTGAAGCTGCGGCATAGCTCCAGAAACTCACGCATGGCCGAGGTCTGGTACTTCTGTTTGTGCCAGATGAAGTAGAACTGGCGCAGCAGGTCCAGCTCTGGTGTTTCCACAGGTACCAGGCTGCCACGGCGGAAGGCGTCGCGCAGGGCCAGACGTGAAATGCAACCGATGCCCAGGCCCGACTCCACCGCGCGCTTGATCGCTTCGGTGTGCTCCAGCTCCAGGCGAATATTAAGGTTGGCGCGGTGATGGCGCATGGCCTGGTCGAAGGTCAGGCGCGTGCCTGAGCCTTGTTCGCGCAGGATCCACGCCTCTTGCGAAAGGCTTTCGATATCGGCGCGGCCCAGTTTCGCCAGTGGGTGCTGTGGCGCACAGAACACCACCAGTTCGTCCTCGACCCACGGCTGAACTTCCAGGTCGGGGTGATTGCAGTCACCTTCGATTAGACCCAGATCAATTTCGTAGTGCGCGACCTGTTGCACGATATGCGCAGTATTTTGAACATGCAGTTTTACCTGGCTTTCCGGGTGTGTCTGCATGTAGTTGCCGATCAGCAGGGTGGCCAGGTAGTTGCCGATGGTGAGGGTGGCGCCGACCGCCAGTGAGCCGAAACCGGATTTGCCGTTGAGCAGGTCTTCGATTTCCTTGGCCTGGTCAAGCAGGGCTACTGCTTGTGGCAGCAATTGATGGCCCAGGGCATTGAGGGCCAGGCGTTTGCCGGCACGGTCGAACAGCTGGCAGCTCGATTGCCGCTCCAGTTCCGTGATAGAGGTACTGGCGGCCGACTGCGACAGCGCCAACAGGCTGGCGGCCCGAGAGACGCTTTGGTGCTGGGCGACGGCGACGAAGACTTGCATTTGACGGAGTGTGAATCGCATATCGATATAACCGATAACACATATCTTGATAATCCAGTTAACAGATATTGTCGCTGCCCCTAAACTATTGCGCAACTGTGCGCTTTGCGCGCGCGTTTTTCTTCAGGAGCCCCATCGATGAGCAACATGAACCACGAACGTGTCCTCAGTGTGCACCACTGGAACGACACCCTGTTCAGCTTCAAGTGCACCCGCGACCCGGGCCTGCGCTTCGAGAACGGTCAGTTCGTGATGATCGGCCTGCAGCAGGACAACGGCCGTCCGCTCATGCGTGCCTACTCCATCGCTTCGCCAAACTGGGAAGAGCACCTTGAATTCTTCAGCATCAAGGTGCCGGACGGCCCGCTGACCTCGCAGCTGCAGCACCTGAAGGAAGGCGATGAGATCATCATCAGCAAGAAGCCTACCGGCACCCTGGTGCTCGACGACCTGAATCCTGGCAAGCACCTGTACCTGCTGAGCACCGGTACTGGCCTGGCGCCGTTCATGAGCGTCATCCAGGACCCGGAAACCTACGAGCGCTTTGAAAAAGTGATCCTGGTGCACGGCGTGCGCTACGTGAACGAAGTGGCCTACCGCGAGTTCATCACCGAGCACCTGCCGCAGAACGAGTTCTTCGGTGAGTCGGTTCGCGACAAGCTGATCTACTACCCGACCGTGACCCGCGAGCCGTTCGAAAACCAGGGCCGTCTGACCGACCTGATGCGCAGCGGCAAGCTGTTCAGTGACATCGGCCTGCCGCCGATCAACCCGCAAGACGACCGCGCGATGATCTGTGGCAGCCCGAGCATGCTCGACGAGACCAGCGAAGTGCTGGACAGCTTCGG
Source organism: Pseudomonas sp. BO3-4 (assembly GCF_034044115.1). Lineage (NCBI taxonomy): Bacteria > Pseudomonadati > Pseudomonadota > Gammaproteobacteria > Pseudomonadales > Pseudomonadaceae > Pseudomonas > Pseudomonas sp. BO3-4. Next base: position 4,864,245 of record NZ_CP139018.1, on the reverse strand, counting down.
CCTGAAGATCTCCCCGCGCATGCGCGAGCCGGGTGACTACCTGATCGAGCGTGCCTTCGTCGAGAAGTAAGGCGCAGGCGGGTACAGGAAGGCGACTCTCGGGTCGCCTTTCTTATGCCTGGGATGCGTGCATTGCCTGTTCCGGCCCTTTCGCGGGTAAACCCGCTCCTACGGGTGCAGCGCACGTCCCGGGAATTGCACAAACCCCGTAGGAGCGGGCTTGCCCGCGAAAGGGCCGGTGCAAGCGACCCCCGATCTATTCGATCCGCGTCTCGCCGCTGTACACCAGGACTTCCCGGCACCGCTTGCACAGGTATCGCCGCCCTTGGTGCACCAGCTTGTGCCGCTGCGCGGTAAACGGGAAGTCGCTTTGCGGGCACGGGCAGCGGTAGATGTAGCGGGTCACTGCGCGCCGTTGCACGTCATAGTTGTGGCAACGATTGGGCGGCAGTTCATACACCCCGCGCATGATCAACTGCCACTCTTCACCATGGGCCTGGATGCGGTCGCCAAACAGCTGGTGGGCAACCAGGTGTGCCACTTCATGGGCCACGGTCTGGCGCAGGAAGTCTTCCTGGTTTTCTCGGTAGAGCTGCAGGTTGAAGCGCAGCAGATTCTCGTGCAGGTGGGCGACGCCGGCTTTTTGCCCGCGCAGTTTGAAGCTGACTTCGGGGCGCGGGAAGCGGCGTTTGAAAAAGGCTTCGGCTTGCTGGTAACAGGTTTCGACGCGTTGTTTGAGCTGCTCGGGCATGGCGGGGCGGTTCTCCTGACCAGGCATTATGCCGCAAGCGCAGGTGGCTTGCCGAGTCACCGGTCAGCGCACAGCCAGAGGCCGCCTTGCGGCGGCCCCTGGTTGATGCCCCAGTGTTGGTTCGGTCTGTTCTAGTTGGTGTAGACGGGCCCCACGCCCAGTCCCCAGATAATCACGGTAGCGGCCATGATTGCCACCAGTACCACCAAGCCCACTGCCAGCACCGAGCTGGAGAACAGGAAGCCTTCATCCGACGGTATGTTCATGAACGTCGGCAAGCCGACATACAGCAGGTACACCGTGTAGCAGATGGCGGCAGTGCCGATCAGCATGCCCAGCCACAGGTGTGGGTAAAGCGCCGCCAGGCCGCCGATGAACAAGGGGGTGGCGGTGTAGGTGGCAAAAGCGATGCATTGCGCCATGGACGGGTTGGCATCGTAGGTGCGGGCCATCCAGTGGATGAATGCGCCCATTACCGCCACCCCGGCGAGCATGGCCAGGTAGGACATGATGCTCATCCAGATTGCGCTTTCCATGGTCAGCATCACTGCTGGCCGGTCACCGATCACCCAGCCCACCTGGGTAGTGCCAATAAACGCCGAAACGGCAGGAATCGCCGCGAGGATCAGGGTGTGTGTCAGGTACATGTGGCTGATGGTTTCTTCTTCGCCACGAATCTCCCGCCATTCCTGATCGGGATGGGTAAACAGCCCCACAACGTGATGAATCATGCCGATCACTCCTCTCAATGTTGCCAAACGCCCCCCAATATGGAGCGCAAGCGGCCCGAGGCCCTAACACCGATGCAAGCGGTAATGTGGCCTTATGTCGCAGTATAGGAAGCCGTTACCCACATAAACCGCGCTTTTTAGAGCAAATTGCGCTGTAAGCCGTGCTGTTGATTACATTGAAGTCTTTATCGGAATGCCTACAGCGGCGTCGCGTTTGTGCGTAAAATAGCCGGCTTTTGTCACACCTCGCGGATCCAAGCGCTATGGGCACCCTCTCGGTCAACCAGAACAAACTGCAAAAACGCCTGCGTCGTCTCGCTGGCGAAGCCATCACCGACTACAACATGATCGAGGATGGCGACAAGGTCATGGTCTGCCTGTCCGGCGGCAAGGACAGCTACACCATGCTCGACGTTCTGTTGCACCTGCAGAAGGTGGCACCGATCACGTTCGAGATCGTTGCGGTGAACATGGACCAGAAACAGCCGGGCTTCCCTGAGCACGTATTGCCGGCTTACCTCAAGGAACTGGGGGTCGAGTACCACATCGTCGAGAAGGATACCTACTCGGTGGTAAAGGAACTGGTACCCGAAGGCAAGACCACCTGCTCGCTGTGTTCGCGTCTGCGCCGCGGTACCCTGTACACCTTTGCCGACGAAATCGGCGCTACCAAGATGGCGCTGGGGCACCACCGCGACGACATCGTCGAAACCTTCTTCCTCAACATGTTCTTCAACGGCGCGCTCAAGGGCATGCCGCCAAAGCTGCGCGCCGACGATGGCCGCAACGTGGTGATCCGCCCGCTGGCCTACTGCAGCGAGAAGGACATCCAGGCCTACTCGGACATGAAGGCATTCCCGATCATCCCGTGCAACCTGTGCGGCTCGCAGGAAAACCTGCAGCGCCAGGTGGTCAAGGACATGCTGGTGGAGTGGGAACGCAAGCACCCGGGCCGTACCGAGAGCATCTTCCGTGCCTTGCAGAACGTGGCACCGTCGCAGCTGGCCGACCGGAACCTGTTTGACTTCACCAGCCTGAAGATCGACGAAAACGCTACCCCGCGCTTCCTCGACGTGCTGAACATCTGAGCCCATGCGTGATTACCCGTGGTTGCTTGAGTACTGCCTGAACCGCTTTGGTTCGGCCCAGGCGCTGGAGGCTTTCCTGCCGCAGCCGCGCACGCCGGCGCAACTGCGCGACATCAGTGACGACCGCTACCTGTCGACACTGGCCCTGCGCGTGTTCCGCGCGGGGCTCAAGCACAGCCTGGTGGATGCCAAGTGGCCGGCGTTCGAGCAGGTGTTCTTCGGCTTCGACCCGGAGAAAGTGGTGCTGATGGGCGCCGAGCATCTGGAGCGGTTGATGCAGGATGAGCGCATTATCCGCCACCTGGGCAAGCTCAAGAGCGTGCCGCGCAATGCGCAAATGGTGCTGGATATCGCCAAGGCGCATGGCAGTTTTGGTGCATTCATCGCCGATTGGCCAGTGACCGACATTGTCGGCTTGTGGAAGTACCTGGCCAAGCACGGCAACCAGTTGGGCGGGTTGTCGGCGCCACGGTTCTTGCGCATGGTCGGCAAGGACACGTTCATTCCGACCGATGACATGGCAGCGGCATTGATTGCGCAGAAGGTGATCGACAAGCAGCCGACCAGCCAGCGCGACCTGGCTCTGGTGCAGCAGGCGTTCAACCAGTGGCATGCAGAGAGCGGGCGGCCGCTGTGCCAGTTGTCGGTGATGCTGGCGCATACCGTCAACCATTGAGTCTTGTGTTGCTCCCATTCGCGGGCACGCCCGCTCCCACAGGAATCGCACCGCACTTAAGGCCTGTGCAGTACCTGTGGGAGCGGGCGTGCCCGCGAAAAATCTAACTGCCTTCGCCTGCCATGCGCCGTTCATGCTGGAACTTCCAGCGCACGTACAGTAGCCCGGCAATGAACAGCCCCAGGCTCACCAGCACTTCAAGCCAGCCGAATACCGCCCGCGCCGGGTCGAACGCTGCCAGCACGCCCTTGATGAAATAGATATTCACCACGAAGCAGGTCCAGGCATGCGCCCGGGCGCTGCCTTTCAGCATGCCGGGCAACAGCAACAGCAACGGCACCAGTTCGATCGCCAGGATCACCTCGACCCGGGCCCCATGCAGGTTGGCGAACCACAGGTTGTTCACCACCAGCAGGGCGATCAGGCCGAAGAAGCATGCCAGGCTCAATGCCCGCGTCAGGCGCAGGCGGGGTACCAGCCATTGGACCGGCGGCAATGCCTTGGGCTTTCTAGCCACGCGCCGCCTCCAGGGCCTTGGCCGTGGTCGCCAGGCGTTGGCCCAGGGCACGGCACAGGGCGATTTCGTGCGGGTCGAGTTCGCGCTTGCCATCGGCGCCTGCGTGGTGGCTGGCGCCATAAGGCGTGCCGCCGCCACGGGTCTCGAGCAGTGCCGACTCGCTGTAGGGCAGGCCCATCACCAGCATGCCGTGGTGCATCAGCGGCAGCATCATCGACAGCAGGGTGGTTTCCTGGCCGCCGTGCAGGCTGGCGGTGGAGGTGAACACGCCAGCCGGTTTGCCGACCAGCTCACCGCCTAGCCAAAGGCTGCTGGTGCCATCGAGGAAGTACTTGAGTGGCGCTGCCATGTTGCCGAACCGGGTCGGGCTGCCCAGTACCAGGCCAGCGCAGTGGCGCAGGTCGTCAAGGGTGGCGTACAGCGCGCCACTGGCCGGAATATCCGGGGCCACCGCTTCGCATTCGGTGGAAATCGCTGGCACCGTACGCAGGCGTGCCTCCATGCCGGCCAGCTCGATACCGCGGGCGATGTGCCGGGCCATTTCGCTGGTCGCGCCATGGCGGCTGTAATACAGCACCAGGATATAGGGCGCGCTCACGGCAGGATCTCCAGCACCTTTTCCGGCGGGCGACCGACCACGGCCTTGTCACCGGCAACCAGGATCGGCCGCTCGATCAGTTTGGGGTGCTGGGCCATGGCCTCGATCAGTTGCGCGTCGGTCAGTGCCGGGTCGGCCAGGTTCAGCGTTTTGTATTCGTCCTCGCCGCTGCGCAGCAATTGACGCGGGGCGATGCCCAGCTTGCCGAGCAGGGCCTTGAGGGTGACCGCGTCGGGCGGAGTTTCCAGGTAGCGCACGATGGTCGGGGCCAAGCCGCGGGCTTCGAGCAGTTCCAGGGCGCCGCGGGATTTCGAGCAGCGCGGGTTATGATAGAGCGTGAGATCAGTCATGTCGGGTCGCATCCAGCTGGGTGTGGCGGCTATTCTAACCGCAGCGACTGACCAATTTGCTTTAAAACTCGAGAAGGATTGACCCATGGCAAGGCGTCTGGCAGCAGTACTGGCCATCACCGCGAGCCTGTTGCTCGGTGGTTGCGGTGCCGATTACGGCGTGGACCAACACGGTAATACGGTTAAGGCCGAACAGATCGAAGGGCACTGGCTGGTGCTCAACTACTGGGCTGAATGGTGCGGACCGTGCCGTACCGAAATCCCGGAACTGAATGCGGCGGCCAAGCAATGGGCGGCTGAGGGCATCAAGGTGGTGGGGGTGAACTTCGACGGTTTGCAGGGGCAGGACCTGAAGCAGGCTGCCGAAACCCTGGGTATCGGTTTCACCGTGCTCGCCCAGGACCCGGCCGAGCGCTATGACCTGCCGCGTAGCGAGGCCTTGCCGGTGACCTACATCATCGACGACAAGGGCAAGGTGCGTGAGCAGTTGATGGGCGAGCAGACCCTTGAAGGGTTGCAGGCCAAGATCAAGGCCCTGAAAGGCGCCTGATGCATTCGGGGCCGCTTTCGCGGCCCTTCGCGGGCAGGCCCGCTCCCACAGGGGGGACGCGACAAACTGTGGGAGCGGGCGCGCCCGCGAAGGGCCGCAAAGCGGCCCAGGCAATCCTCAGCCTTCTTCAGGCCAGAAGCGCAGCGGCTTGCCTTCGGCCGGCCAGAAGCGCATCTGCTCCACCGGTGACACATCCCAACGCTCTACCGTTTCCAGCGCCTGCAGGAAGCGTTTTTCCTGTTCCATCAGCGCGGGTGCGCACAGCTTGCGGGTCTTGCCGACCTTGCCGAAGCTCAGGTGCTCGCCATCGAGCGTGTAAGGCGCAAACCAGTGGTTGCAGCCGCCGTTGCCATAGGCACGGCCGTCGCTGGCCAGGGTCAAGGTCAGGTGGCTGTAGTCGATCAGTGGTCGTTCGCCAATCCACTCCAGCACGTAGCTGCGTTCCTGCTGCAGCCGGGAAGGTTCCGTGGCGCAGCCGAGCAGGCCGGTTGCAATCAGCACGCCGGTCAGCAGATTCTTCACTCGGCGCTCTCCTGGCAACGCGGGCACAGGTGTTTTTCGCCACGGCTGGCCCAGCCCAGCGCTGCGATACGGGCGCTGGCAGCCGGTTGACGAGCTGCCTTGCCGAGCTTGGCGTCTACTGCGAACTCGAAGCTCAGCACCGCATCGCAGCGATCGCACTCGACCTGCCAGGTGAGGATTTCCAGCTCGTTGAATACCGGGCCACTCGCCACGGCAACCCACTGGCCGCGTGGGTTGATCAGGTGGCGCACGCTTTCCACGGTCAGGCGCATGGACAAATCCTTGCTGCCCTTGAGCGTGACCAGCAGGCTGTCGCCTTTTTGCATCGAACCGCCGTTGCCCGTGACCTGGTAGCGGCCCGGCACCAAAGCGCGGCACTCGATCAGGGTGTGTTGCGGGTTGAAAAGGGTGTAGCGAAAATCGTGTTCGACCATGGGTCCTCCAGAAATGCCGCGTATCCTAGCATTAACCCATCACCAGGTTCTGTGGATTGCCTGCCGCCCAGCGGTTGATGTTGTCCAGTGTGGTCGCGGCAATGGCATCCAGCGCCTCGCGGGTGAGGAAAGCCTGGTGAGCGGTGATGATCACGTTGGGGAAGGTCAGCAGCCGAGCCAGCACATCGTCTTGCAAGGGCAGGTCGGAGCGGTCCTCGAAGAACAGTTGGGCTTCTTCCTCGTAGACGTCCAGGCCCAGGTAGCCAAGCTGGCCGCTTTTCAGTGCGTCGATCAGCGCCGGGGTGTCGACCAGCGCACCGCGACCGGTGTTGATCAGCATGGCGCCGGGCTGCAACTGGGCCAGGCTTTGCGCGTTGACCAGGTGGCGAGTGTGCTCGGTCAGCGGGCAGTGCAGGCTGATGATGCGGGCTTCGCGCAACAGCTCGGGCAGGGGCATGTAGCGGGCGCCAAGGGCCAGCAGCTCCGGGTTGGGGTAGGGGTCGTACGCCAGCAGCTGGCAGCCGAAACCGGCCATGATGCGAGCGAAGGCGGCCCCGATCTGGCCGGTACCGACCACCCCGACGGTTTTGCCGTGCAGGTCGAAGCCGGTCAGCCCGTGCAGGGTGAAGTCACCTTCGCGGGTGCGGTTGTAGGCCCGATGCAGGCGCCGGTTGAGTGCCAGGATGAGCGCCACGGCGTGCTCGGCAACGGCGTGTGGCGAGTAGGCCGGCACCCGCACCACGGCCAGGCCCAAGCGCTGGGCGGCGGCCAGGTCGACGTGGTTGTAGCCGGCCGAGCGCAGGGCGATCAACCGCGTGCCCGCAGCGGCCAGGCGCTGCAGCACCGGCGCGTCGAGTTCGTCATTGATGAAGGCGCAGACCACCTCAAAGCCCTCTGCCAGGGCGGCGGTGTCGAGGGTCAGGCGGGCGGACTGGAAATGCAGCTCCAGGGTGGTGCCGCTGACAGCCTTGGTGAAGCTTTCCTGATCGTAGTGCTGGCTGCTGAACAACAGGGCGCGCATGGTGGAACTCCTTTGCAATGCATGTCTTGGTTGGGTCGCTGCCTGTCAAGGCATACCCAGCGTGGCCCAGAGCCACTCAAGCGCTCAATCTGGCCTGTGCCGACAGCCGGCTGATCGCGCTGTCCAGTTCATCCAGGGCCTGCTGCGCCTGCGGATTGTCCTGCTTCAGCAAGGTCTCGCTGCGTTGGCACGCTGCCCGTAACTGCGGTACGCCACAATAGCGTGAGGCCCCGTTCAGACGGTGTACTTGCTCGATCAGGCCATTGCGGTCATCGGCTTCGCGGGCGGCGCGTATGGCTTCGCGGTCCGTATCCAGGGAGGCCAGCAGCATGCTCAGCATGTCAGCGGCCAGATCTGCCTTGCCAGCGGCCAGGCGCAGGCCCTCTTCGGGGTCGAGTACCTTCAGTTCGTCGCCATTGGTCAGTAGCTCGGCCTGCGCCTGCTGCGGTGTGCCCAGGCTCAGGCCGGTCCACTTCATCACCACCTGGGCCAGTTGCCGTTCGCTGATGGGTTTGGTCAGGTAGTCGTCCATGCCGCTGTGCAATAACGCGCGCTTTTCATTGGCCATGGCATGGGCAGTGAGGGCGACGATCGGCAGCGGGTTGCCGCTCTGGGTGTTTTCCCACAGGCGGATCTGTTCGGTACAGGCGCGGCCGTCCATGCCGGGCATCTGCACATCCATCAGCACCAGGTCGAACAACTCCTCCTGCACGGCCTGTACCGCCGCATAACCATTGTTGACGGCCAGTACCTCGGCACCCAAGTCTTCGAGCAGGGTTTTTACCAGCAGCAGGTTGGCGGCATTGTCGTCGACGCAGAGTATTTTCGGGCGTCGCTGGCCGTTGGCGTTGCTCCCCTCGGCCAGTGGACGGCGAGGTTGTACCAGCTCCAGCAAGAGGCGCCGCAGCTTGCGGGTGCAGGTCGGCTTGGACAGCAACTGGCCATGGCCGTTGGGCAGGTACGGGTGGTACAGCGCCTGCTCGGTGGTCGGGCACAGCACCACGCATTGGCAGTGGTAACGCTCGAGCTGCTGATGATAATGGCCCAGTTGCTCGGGCGACAGGTTACCCAGGTTGGCCCCGAGCACCGCGAACTCGAAGGGCAGGCCGGCCTGGCTGGCGGCCTGCACCCCCTGCAGCAACTGGTCGTAGGAGGCGAACAGGCTCACGCTGAGGCCGCAGTCTTCCAGCTGGTGCTCCAGTGCCTGGCGCGCCAGTTCGTGGCCATCGACAATGGCGGCACGGCGGCCCAGCAATGGCTGCGGTGGCAGCGCTTCGGCATCGTCATGAGCCTTGGGCAGGTTGAGGCTGATCCAGAACTGCGAACCTTCGCCCGGGGTACTGTCGACACCGATCTCGCCGCCCATCTGTTCGATCAGGCGCTTGGAAATCACCAGCCCCAGACCGGTGCCACCGGGCTGGCGAGCCAGTGAGTTGTCAGCCTGGCTGAAGGCCTGGAACAGTGTGCGCACATCCTGGGGTGACAGGCCGATGCCGGTGTCCTGCACGCTGATGCGCAACTGCGCGCAGTCTTCGTGCTCGTCTTCCAGCATGGCGCGCACGACGATGGTGCCTTCGCGGGTGAACTTGATGGCGTTGCTGACCAGGTTGGTGAGGATCTGCTTGAGCCGCAACGGGTCGCCCACCAGCGAAGCAGGCGTGTCGCGGTAGATCAGGCTCAGCAACTCCAGCTGCTTGGCGTGGGCGGCCGGAGCGAGGATGGTCAGGGTGTCCTGGATCAGGTCCCGCAGGTTGAACGGTATGCTGTCGAGCACCAGCTTGCCGGCTTCGATCTTGGAGAAATCGAGGATCTCGTTGATGATTCCCAGCAGGTTGTCTGCAGACTTCTCGATGGTGTTCAGGTAGTCGAGCTGGCGCGGTGTCATCTCGCTTTTTTGCAGCAGGTGGGTAAAGCCGAGGATGCCATTGAGCGGGGTGCGGATTTCGTGGCTCATGTTGGCCAGGAACTCCGACTTGATGCGGCTGGCCTCAAGGGCCTCTTTGCGCGCCATGTCCAGCTCGATGTTCTGGATTTCGATGGTTTCCAGGTTCTGGCGCACGTCTTCGGTGGCCTGGTCGATGCTGTGTTGCAGTTCTTCGTGGGCGTTTTGCAGGGTTTCGGCCATGCGGTTGATGCCGTGGGCCAGTTCGTCCAGCTCATGGCTGCCCATGGTCGGCAGGCGTTCTTCGAGGTGGCCGTCCTTGAGCTGATTGACCGCGTGCTTGATGCGTTCGATGGGGTCGTTGATGGTGCGGCTCATGCGCAGCGCCAACAGGCCGCTGAGTGCCAGGCAGGCGAGGATCAGCAACAGGCTGGTGAACAGGTTGCGGTAGCCGCGCAGCAGCGTGCCGTCGTGCGACAGCTCGATCTCTACCCAGCCCAGCAGGCGCTCGGCTTCGGCCGGCACGGCGTCGGTGGCCAGGTCGCGGTGGTGGCCGAACACGGGCATCAGGTAGCGGGTGGCGTCGTTGCCACTGCGCTGCAGGAGTTGGGTGCCGGTACCGCCGCTGGGCGGCAGGTTGAGCATGCTCGGGCCGGCGTGGGCCAGGCGCGTGCGGTCCGGGGCCAGAAACGCCACTGCGCGCACATCGGCCTGCTCCAGGGTTTGTGCGGCAATTCGCTCCAGTTGCGCAGGCGCGAGCCGGGCAATGGCCGGTGCGGCCAGGGGCGCCAGTTGTTCGGCGATCATCTTGCCGCGCTGCAGCAGCTGGGTGCGCAGGTCGTTCTGTTGCAGCCAGGTGAAATAGCTACCCAGCACCAGGGCCATCAAGCCGGCCGGTAGCAGTGCCAGCAGCAGTACCCGGCTGCGGATTCCCAAGCGATCGAGCACACTCGCCTCCTCTGATGTGCCTGGATGCCGTCAAGTGGTAACGGCCAAGCCGCGAAGTTACTCCGCCTGCCGCACCATTGCATCTCTTTAGTACGTGTTATGCGCCGTTGCCGGGGCATTGGTCGCAGTGCGGTTGCCTGGCAGGTGGCGAATGCTCAATAATCACGTAATTGAGAATGCATGGCAGTTGCCAATGAATCCTGTATCTATTTACAACACCCACATCCTTGCCATCGAGGACGACCCGGTGCTTGGCGCCTATCTGCAGGAAGAGCTGCAGCGTGGCGGCTGCCAGGTCACCTGGTGCCGCAATGGCCTGGAGGGCTTGGAAACGGCTGGCCGCCAGGCTTTCGATGTTGTGCTCATGGACATCCTGCTGCCCGGGCTTGATGGGCTGGACGCCTTGGCGCAGTTGCGCAGGCACAGCGCTACACCGGTAATCATGATGTCGGCGCTGGGGGCCGAGGCGGATCGTATCAGCGGCTTTCAGCGCGGCGCCGACGATTACCTGCCCAAGCCATTCAGCATGGCCGAGTTGCAGGTGCGCATCGAGGCGATTTTGCGCCGCGTGGCCCTGGAGCGGCGGCATCAGGGCCCGCTGGAGCAAGCCGGCTGCGGCGAGTTGCAGTTCGATGAGGGGCTGTGTGACGTGCGCCTGAATAGCCGCCTGGCGGGCCTGACCCCCAGCGAATACCGCCTGCTGGACATCCTCAACCGCAACCTCGACGAAGTCCTCAGCAAGCCGTTCCTGTACCAGCACGTGTTGCAGCGCGGCTATTCACGGCATGACCGCAGCCTGGACATGCACGTCAGCCAGATCCGTCGCAAGCTCAAGGGCATCGGTTATCACGAACGGCAGATCCGCACCGTGTGGGGCAAGGGTTACGTGCTCAGTGCCAGCGAGGCGGAGTGAACCATGCTCGACCGCCATTCGCTGTTCTGGAAGCTGACCATCTTGCTGGTGGGCTTCTGCCTGCTGATGATCGGCCTCAGTTATACCTGGGGCCGACACATGGAAACCCAGAATGCCTTCCTCTCGGAGTCGGCACGGCAGACCTTGCGGGGTTATGCCGCCGAAGCTGAACAGGCCTGGCGCAGCGGCGGGCGGGAAGGGCTGGACCAGTGGGTGGCGGCCATGCATCAGCGCGAACGGGGCTGGGTCGGCGTGCTCGACATCAACCTGCGCCCGCTCGACAGCGCCTCCCTCAACCCACAGATCATGCAGCGTCTGACACGCCTGCGCGGTGTCGATTGGCCGATGAGTCGGCGCAGTGTCGACCAGCCGTGGGTGCGCATACCGTTCCCGGGGGCGCCGGAGCAGGGCATGCTGGTGATCGAACTGCCGCAGCGCTTCAATCCGGGCCAGCACCGCTTGCTGTGGCGCATTGTCACCAACGGCATCATCCCGGGGCTGTTCACCTTGCTGTTGTGTGTAGGCCTGTACCGCATGCTGATCGTGCCGCTGAACCAACTTCGCGAGCAGGCCAATGCCTGGCGGGCCGATCAGCTGTCGGCCCGCCTGGACTCGCGCACCATCGCCCGGCATGACGAATTGGGCGAACTGGCGCGTGCCTTTGACCAGATGGCCGAGCGACTGCAAGGCACGGTGGCTATGCAGCAGCAGCTGCTGCGCGACCTGTCCCACGAAATGCGCACGCCGCTGAGCCGGCTGCGGGTGGCCTGCGATGGTGAAACCGACCTGCAGCGTCTGCGTGATCGCCTGATCCGTGAAGTGGACTGCATGCAGCAACTGGTCGAAGACACCCTGCAACTGGCCTGGCAGGACGCCGAGCGTGCGCCGATGAACCTTGAGCCGATCGAGGTCCACGCCTTGTGGGAGTTGCTGGCCGAAAATGCCAGCTACGAGAGCGGCTGGTCGCCTGCGCAACTGCGCTGCGAAGTACCGGCCGACTGCTGGGTGCAGGGCAACCTCAACCACCTGGCTCAGGCGCTGGAGAACATGTTGCGCAATGCCATTCGCCACTCGCCGGCCGAGGGTGTGGTGCGGTTGGGTGGGCAGCGTGAGGGTAGCTATTGGTGGTTGTGGCTTGAGGATGAGGGTGGCGGTGTCGCTGAAGAAGACCTGGAACGGATTTTCGCGCCGTTCTCGCGGTTGGACGGTTCGCGGCCCGGGGATGGTGGCTTCGGCCTGGGGCTGAGCATCGCCCGCAGTGCCATCCAGCGCCAGGGCGGCACCTTGTGGGCGCAGAATGGCAAACGCGGGTTGCGCTTGTGGATGAGGTTGCCGTTGCATGTGCCGGCCGCTTCGCGGGTAAACCCGCTCCTGCACGCTAGCGAATCCCCGTAGGAGCGGGTTTACCCGCGAAGAGGCCAGCACATGTCACACCGTTATAGCTTGTAGCTATATGCACTACAGATTGCGTGATATGGCCGCGAAGGGTTTGCCGGTATGATAGGCACCCCCGCCGTCCGGATTGCGAAATACGCCATGACCGTGCAGTACCCAACCATCGCCGATTGCGTCGGCAATACGCCACTGGTTCGCCTGCAGCGCATCGCTGGCGAAACCAGCAATACCCTCCTGCTCAAGCTCGAAGGTAACAATCCTGCCGGCTCGGTGAAAGACCGCCCGGCACTGTCGATGATCGCTCGCGCCGAACTGCGCGGCCAGATCAAGCCAGGCGATACCCTGATCGAAGCCACCTCCGGCAACACCGGCATCGCCCTGGCGATGGCGGCGGCGATCAAGGGCTACAAGATGATCCTGATCATGCCTGACAACTCCACCGCCGAGCGCAAGGCCGCCATGACGGCCTATGGCGCCGAGCTGATCCTGGTGACCAAGGAGGAGGGGATGGAAGGCGCCCGTGACCTGGCCGAGAAGCTGCAGGCCGAAGGCCGTGGCCTGGTGCTCGACCAGTTCGCCAACGGCGACAACCCGATCGCCCACTACAACAGCACCGGCCCGGAGATCTGGCAGCAGACCCAGGGCACCATTACCCATTTCGTCAGCTCCATGGGGACCACCGGTACCATCATGGGCTGCTCGCAGTACCTCAAGGAACAGAACCCCGCGGTGCAGATCATCGGCCTGCAACCGATGGAGGGCTCGGCTATTCCGGGCATTCGCCGCTGGCCCGAGGAATACCTGCCGAAAATCTTCGATGCCACCCGCGTCGACCGCGTGGTCGACATGTCGCAGCAGGAAGCCGAAGACACCACCCGTCGCCTTGCGCGTGAAGAGGGCATTTTCTGCGGCGTGTCTTCTGGTGGTGCGGTCGCGGCCATGTTGCGCCTGTCCCGCGAAGTGGAAAATGCGGTCATGGTTGCGATCATTTGCGACCGCGGCGACCGTTATCTGTCCACCGGCCTGTTTGATCCACGCTAAATGTCCAAGAAAAAAAGCAACAGCGGCCTGCGCTTCCAGCCGGCCGGCGGCAATCGCACCCCCCAGGTCCCAGTGGGCAAGAAGCAGCGCCTGGACATCGAGCGCCTGGCCGGTGACGGCCGTGGCATTGCCTTCCTCGACGGGCGTACCTGGTTCGTCAGCGGCGCCTTGGCCGGTGAGGCCGTGGAGGCGCGGGTGCTCAACGCCCGTGGCAAAGTGGTCGAGGCACGCCTGGAGCGGTTGCTGCAGGCCGCGCCCGAGCGCCGTGAGGCGCCATGTCGCTACTACGACCGCTGCGGTGGCTGCAACCTGCAGCACCTGCCGCACGACGCGCAACTGGCGCTGAAGCAGCGCACCCTCGCCGAGCAGTTGCAGCGGGTGGCCGGCGTGCAACCCGAGGCGTGGGCTGCCCCCCTGAACGGGCCGGAATTCGGCTACCGGCGCCGCGCCCGTGTGGCCGTGCGCTGGGACGTCAAGGCGCGTCAGCTGGAGGTGGGTTTCCGCGCCGAAGCCAGCCAGGACATCATTGCCATCGACGATTGTGCAGTGCTGGTACAACCCTTGCAGTCCATTTTGCGCCACTTGCCGACGGTGCTGCGTTCGTTGAGCAAGCCGCAGGCGCTGGGCCATGTAGAGCTGTTCAGTGGCACCGCCGAGGCGGTTCTGGTGCGCCACGTCGCGCCGTTGCCGGCCGAGGACCAGGCCAGGTTGCAAGCGTTCTGCGAGCAGGCCAACGCCCAGCTATGGCTGCAAGGCGAAGGTGAGCCGGCGCCCGTGGACCCAGCGGCACGGTTGGGCTTCGCCCTGGCACCTTGGCAGCTGGAGCTGGCCTGGCGCCCGGGCGATTTCGTGCAGGTGAATGCCCAGGTCAATACGGCGATGATCGAGCAGGCTTTGGCCTGGCTCGCGCCACAAGCCGACGAGCGTGTGCTGGACTTGTTCTGCGGTCTGGGCAACTTTGCCCTGCCGCTGGCCCGCCAGGCGCGTGAGGTGGTGGCAGTGGAAGGTGTACAGGCCATGGTCGATCGGGCCGCGGCCAATGCCCGGAACAACAATGTGCATAACGCACGGTTTTTTCAGGCCGATTTATCGCAGCCTTTGGCAGGCACCGGATGGGCCGCCGAGGGCTTTTCTGCGGTACTCTTGGATCCACCGCGCGACGGTGCTTTCGAGGTGGTGCAAGGCATCGCCTGCCTCAAGGCCAGCAGGCTGGTCTACGTATCGTGCAACCCGGCCACGCTGGCGAGAGACGCCCAAGTGCTGGTCGGCCAGGGGTACCGGTTAAAAAGGGCCGGGATTCTCGACATGTTTCCTCAGACGGCGCATGTCGAGGCCATGGCGTTATTCGAAGCGGGCTAGCTGACTGGCCCCTTGGTGCGGTTGCCACGGAATGGCGGCCGCACGGTGATCGCCAGCACACCCGTATGGTGTGCTGCATGGAAAGGTAAAACAAAGATGGTACAGGTGAGAGTGCACCAGCCGGTCAACACCGACGGCAGTATCAATCTCGAAGCATGGTTGGACCATGTGGTAAGCGTCGATTCGGCACTGGATCGCGCAGCGCTGAAAGAAGCCTGCGAGTTTGCTCTTGAGGTAGAGAAAAAGGGCAACCCGGCCAAGCATTCCTGGGCGGATGGTACGTCCAGCTTCCAGGCAGGCCTGGAAATCGCCGAAATTCTTGCTGACCTCAAGCTCGACCAGGACTCTCTGGTGGCTGCGGTCATCTACCGCTCGGTGCGCGAGGGCAAGGTCACCCTCGCCGAGGTCAGCCAGCGTTTTGGCCCGGTGGTGTCCAAGCTGATCGACGGCGTGCTGCGCATGGCCGCCATCAGTGCCAGCCTCAGCCCACGACAGTCGCTGGTGCTGGGCTCGCAGGCGCAGGTCGAGAACCTGCGCAAGATGCTGGTGGCCATGGTTGACGACGTGCGCGTGGCGCTGATCAAGCTGGCCGAACGCACGTGCGCAATCCGCGCGGTCAAGTCCGCCGATGACGAGAAACGCCTGCGTGTCGCGCGTGAAGTGTTCGACATCTACGCGCCGCTCGCGCACCGCCTGGGTATCGGTCACATCAAGTGGGAGCTGGAAGACCTGTCCTTCCGCTACCTGGAGCCCGACCAGTACAAGCAGATCGCCAAGCTGTTGCATGAGCGGCGACTGGACCGCGAGCGCTTCATCAGCGACGTGATGAACCAGTTGCAGAACGAGTTGCTCGCCACTGGCGTAAATGCCGACATCAGCGGTCGGGCGAAACATATCTATTCGATCTGGCGCAAGATGCAGCGCAAAGGCCTGGAGTTCAGCCAG
The DNA here is from genome assembly GCF_034044115.1 of Pseudomonas sp. BO3-4. Lineage (NCBI taxonomy): Bacteria > Pseudomonadati > Pseudomonadota > Gammaproteobacteria > Pseudomonadales > Pseudomonadaceae > Pseudomonas > Pseudomonas sp. BO3-4. The sequence continues at coordinate 4,848,524 of NZ_CP139018.1, read as the reverse complement.
ATCTACGACGTGCGTGCGGTGCGCGTGCTGGTGCCGGAAATCCGCGACTGCTACACCGCGCTGGGCATCGTGCACACCTTGTGGCGGCATATTCCCAAGGAGTTCGACGACTACATCGCCAACCCCAAGGAGAACGGCTACCGCTCGTTGCACACTGCGGTAATCGGCCCCGAGGGCAAGGTGCTGGAGGTGCAGATCCGCACCCACGGCATGCACGAAGAGGCCGAACTTGGGGTATGCGCCCACTGGCGCTACAAGGGCACCGACGTCAAGCCCAGCTCCAACCACTACGAAGAAAAGATTTCCTGGTTGCGCCAGGTGCTGGAATGGCACGAAGAGCTGGGCGACATCGGTGGCCTGGCCGAGCAGTTGCGGGTCGACATCGAGCCTGACCGGGTTTATGTGTTCACCCCCGACGGCCACGCCATCGACCTGCCCAAAGGCGCCACGCCACTGGACTTTGCCTACCGCGTGCACACCGAGATCGGCCACAACTGCCGCGGCGCGAAGATCAACGGCCGTATCGTGCCGCTGAACTACAGCCTGCAGACTGGCGAGCAGGTGGAGATCATCACCAGCAAGCACGGCAACCCTAGCCGTGACTGGTTGAACTCCAACCTGGGCTACGTGACCACCTCACGGGCGCGGGCCAAGATCGTCCACTGGTTCAAATTGCAGGCCCGCGACCAGAACGTTGCTGCCGGCAAGACCTTGCTTGAGCGCGAGCTCAGTCGTCTGGGCCTGCCGCAGGTTGATTTCGAGCGCCTGGCCGAGAAGACCAACGTCAAGACCGCCGAGGACATGTTTGCCTCGCTCGGTGCTGGCGACCTGCGCCTGGCTCATCTGGTCAACGCTGCCCAGCAGTTGCTGGAGCCTGAGCGTATCGAGCAGATCGAGCTGGTGCCGCGCAAGCCTACCGGGCCGCGTACCGGTAAGCGTGGCGACATTCAGATCCAGGGTGTCGGCAACCTGCTGACACAGATGGCCGGCTGCTGCCAGCCGCTACCGGGCGATGCCATTGTCGGTTACATCACCCAGGGCCGTGGCGTGAGCATTCATCGCCAGGACTGCGCCTCGGTACTGCAGCTGGCGGGCAAGGAGCCAGAGCGCATGATCCAGGTGAGCTGGGGGCCGATCCCGGTGCAGACCTACCCGGTCGACATCGTCATCCGTGCCTACGATCGCCCGGGCCTGCTGCGCGATGTGTCGCAGGTGCTGCTGAACGAGAAGATCAACGTGCTGGCGGTGAATACCCGTTCGAACAAGGAAGACAACACCGCGCTGATGTCGCTGACCATCGAGATTCCAGGCCTGGACGCGCTGGGGCGCCTGCTGGGGCGGATCTCGCAGTTGCCGAACATCATCGAGACGCGGCGTAATCGTACCCCTTGAGACCGGGGCGCCAGCTTCGCGGGCTTGCCCGCTCCCACAGGATGGATGCAGGTTTCGAAATCTGCACCGTACCTGTGGGAGCGGGCAAGCCCGCGAAGAAGCCACCACCGAAGGACCTGCCTGTATGACCTACACCCTTGACGACCTGCTGCACCTCATGGCCCGCCTGCGCGACCCGCAGTACGGCTGCCCGTGGGACCTGAAGCAGAACTACGCCAGCATCGTCCCGCACACTATCGAAGAGGCCTACGAGGTCGCTGACACCATTGAGCGCGGCGATTTCGAGCACTTGCAAGGCGAGCTGGGCGACTTGCTGTTCCAGGTGGTCTACTACAGCCAGCTGGCCCGCGAAGAAGGGCGTTTCGAGTTCGATGGCGTGGTTGACAGCATCACCCGCAAACTCATCCGCCGCCACCCGCACGTATTCCCCACTGGCGAGCTGTACGCGCCGGTGGACACGCCCAGCCTGAGCGAAGCCCAGGTCAAGTCGCGCTGGGAAGAAATCAAGGCCGAAGAGCGCGCGGAGAAGAGCCAGCCCGAACAGCTGTCGCTGCTTGATGACGTGCCGGCAACCTTGCCGGGGCTGTCGCGGGCAGCCAAACTGCAAAAACGTGCGGCCACGGTCGGTTTCGACTGGCCGGCGGCGTTGCCGGTGCTGGACAAGGTCCGCGAAGAGCTGGATGAAGTGCTGCAGGCCATGGCCGACGGCGACGCCGATGCGCTGGAAGATGAAGTCGGCGACTTGCTGTTTGCTGCGGTCAACCTGGCCCGCCACCTCAAGCAAGACCCAGAGCATGCGCTACGCCGCGCCAATCGCAAGTTCGAACGACGTTTCCGTTTTATCGAACAGGCATTGCGCGACAGTGGCCGCCCCATTGAAGATTGTGACCTTGACGAGCTGGATGCCCTTTGGGGGGAAGCCAAACGTCAGGAAAAGAACCTGCCCAGCTGCGGCTGAGCTGTTGCATAAGTGAGTGAATATTCATGAGCCTTTCCCTTCGCGACCAATTGCTCAAAGCCGGTCTGGTCAACCAGAAACAGGTCTCGCAGACCAACAAAGCTGAAAAGAAACAGAAGCGCATGGAGCACAAAGGCCAGGTCGAAGTCGACGACAGCCAGCAGCGTATGGCCAAGGAAGCCATGGCTGAAAAAGCCCGGCGTGACCAGGAACTGAACCGCCAGCAGCAGGAAAAGGCCGAGCAGAAGGCCCGTGCCGCGCAGGTCAAGCAACTGATCGAGGCCACTCGCCTGCCCAAGCTGAGCACCGAGGATTACTACAACTTCGTCGACGACAAGAAGGTCAAGCGCATTGCCGTCAACGCCCTGATGCGTACCAAGCTGAGCAACGGCGCGCTGGCCGTGGTAGCCCATGCCGGTGGTTACGAGGTTATCCCCCGTGAGGCTGCCTTGAAGATCCAGGAGCGCGACCCTGGCCGTATTCTGCTGCTCAACAGCCATGTCGAGGAAACGGACGAAGACGACCCGTACGCGGCTTACAAGATCCCTGATGATCTGATGTGGTAAACACGAAGACCCCGCCTTGGCGTTAATGCGGTTATTCAAGATCGCAGGGGCGCTCTGCGGCCCTTTCGTGACACGCGCGTTCTCCAGAGGACGCTGGCCTTGTGTCGCGAAAGGGTTCGCCGCTCACTGAACCGGCGCGGTTAGTCACTTGCACTATCGTCTTGGTTCTCTCCGTTCGTCGGACATTTCTTAGGGTTCCGGCACAACGGCTAGCCTCCAGCTTAGCGTCAGGGATAGCGCTGAACATTCGGTCCAGGAAGGGCCAGTACGCCTCGTCGTCCCGACGCTTTATCTGCTGAGGAGACGACAATGAAAATAACCCTGAAACGGTTGGCGTGCCTGGGTGCGAGCTTCACCAGTGCGTTCGCCATGGCCGATGCGGCCAGCCCGCCGGTGCTGTCACCTGCGATTCCCTTCGACGTCACAGCCAATCCCCCCTTCACCCTGGACAACCTGCAACACGATTTCGACGTGCTGTCGTGGCAAACCTTCGTCGCCCTGAACTGGCCCGCCAACGCCGACGGCAGTGCCAACACCTCGGCGAAGATCGGCGCGCCCGGCAAGACGGTGTGGGAATCGTGGAAAGAAAGCTACGAGATCTTCCTGCCCAAGGGGCAGAAGCCCGTCGCCTGGGACCAGCAGGCGCCGGTGCCCGCGGCCTGCCAAGGCAAGGGTGACTTGCCGGTGCTGCAACAGATGGGCAAGGTCGCCGGCGTGCTCGATGAGTTCATCCAGCCATTCAAGACTGGCCCGCTGGTCGACCAAAGCGGCACCTACACGCGCAACGCGATCATGGTCAACCAGCCAATGTTCGATGACATCGTCAACAATGGCCTGTACAGCAAGGAAGGCCAGCAAGCGTTCCTGAGCAAGGCCGAAAACCGCATCGCTTTCGCCTGCGGTTCGCAAAAGGCCCAGCAGGTCGGTGCGATCATGGTCAAGTCGGCCTGGAAAGTGCTCGGTGGCAGCGACAACCCGCAGGAGTTCCACGCCGTCGACGCGCTGGTCTACACCCCCGGCAACGCCGACCCGAACAAGGGGGCGGTGATCCCCGAATCGTGCAATGCGCAGAAGGTCGGGCTGGTAGGCCTGCACATCGTGCACAAGACCGAGGGCGCTCCGCAGTGGGTATGGTCGACGTTCGAGCACGTGCGCAACGTGCCGGAAAAGACCACGCCAATGAACGAGCGCAAAGGGCCCTACCTGTTCTACGACGCCCAGGCCAGCAACCGCCCGGTGAACGAGCCGCCCGCGCAACCGTGGGACCCGTCGAAGAAGGCCATCCCCTCGCAGATCGTGCGTGACATTCCCATCACCGCCGCCACCCAACAGCTCAACGCGCAGTGGCAAGGCGCGCTCAAGGGCACGGTGTGGGCCAACTACCACCTGATCAGCACCCAGTGGCCCACCGATCCGGCCGATGACTGCCAGGTGCCGTCGCCGACCAACCCGCTAGGTACGCCTGCGCCGAACTTCCTGGCTAACGCCACCCTGGAGACCTACAACCAGGGCACCACCCCGCAGGCCTCGTCCAGCTGCATGGAGTGCCACAACAACGCGACCACCCGCGTGACCCAGTCGCCACGCACCAGCTTCGCCGATTTCACTTTCCTGCTTGAACGTGCCCAATCCACCGGCGCCAAGGAGTGATGCCATGAGCGACCAGAACCTGCAGAACTTCATCGGCTTGTCCGCCGTGCTCACTGGCCTGTCGGCCAAGCTGCTGGCGCCTTCCGTCGACCCGATCAACCTGCCGCCGGTGTTCTTCGCCACCGCCCAGCAAGGCATGGGCCTTGAGGCGTTCAGCAGCCTGCTGGAGCTGTACGCCAGCATTCAGAGCCAGCCGCCCGCGCAAATCGCCAGTGCCGTGCTCGCTAACGCGAACCCGCAAATCGCCCAGGGCGCCCGCTCGATCATGAAGCTGTGGCTGCTCGGCAGCTGGTACCAACCCTACGACCTGGGCAACGCCCGCACGGGTGACACGCGTGTGGTCTCCGACCAGGCCTACAAGGAGAGCTGGGCGTGGAAGATCGCCCAATCTCACCCTATGGGCTACAGCCAGTTCCACTTCGGGTACTGGGGTGAACAGCCACCGACCCTCAAGCAATTCACCGGTGTCGACGCCAAGGAAGGGCAGCAGCCATGAGCAATGTACAAACCCAGAACATCGAAACTGCCGATGTGATCGTGGTGGGCGCCGGCATGGCCGGCAGTGTCATGGCCTACCAGTTGGGCCTGGCCGGGTTGAAAGTGCTGGTGCTCGAATCGGGCCCGGCCATTCCGCCCAATCGCAGCGAGTACCTGGAGCGTTTCTACACCGCGGTGCTCAAGGCGCCCGAGTCGCCGTACCCACCTGAGCAGAGCGAGCAGACCCCGGCCACGCAGTTCGCGCCACGGGCGACCATCCAGGACCTGATCACCGCGGGTAGCCAAGACCCGAACAAGGCGCAGAAAAGCTACCTGGTGCAGAAGGGGCCGCAGCTGTTCGCCAGCACCTACGAGCGGGTAGGCGGCGGCACCATGTGGCACTGGATGGGCACGGCCCTGCGCCTGTTGCCCAACGACTTTCGCATGCGCACTGCGTACAACGTCGGGGTCGACTGGCCGCTCAGTTACGACGACCTGCAGACCGCCTACTGCCGCGCCGAGGAAGAGATGGGCGTGTCCGCCGATGTCGCCTCGCAGACCTACCTGGGCGTGACCTTCCCGCAGGGCTACAAATACAGCATGCATGGCATCCCGCCGTCGCTGGTCGACCAGGGCCTGGGCAAGCACGTCACGGGCACCGTGTACCAGAGCCCGGAGAAGGGGCCCGACGGCAAGCCGTACCCAGGTGTCACCCTCAACGTCCGGCAGACCCCGGCCGGGCGCAACTCGCAGAATGATAACGGCCGTCGGGTGTGCGCTGGCAACACCAGCTGCACGCCGATCTGCCCGATCCAGGCCAAGTACGACGCCACCGTGACCATGGCCAAGGCACTGGATACCGGCAACGTGCGCATCCTCTACCAGACCGTGGCGAGCCAGGTGCAGGTCGATGCCAATGGGGTCACGGGCATCGATTTCATCCAGTACCAGAACAACGGTACGCGCCAGAACGGCACGGCCCAGGGCAAACGCTACGTAATCGCCGCCCACGCGATCGAAACGCCGAAATTGCTGCTCAACTCCATCGGCCCGAACAGCCCTAAAGGGGTCGCCAACAGCAGCGGCCAGGTCGGCCAGGCATTGGCTGACCACCCGGTGTACCTGGCCTGGGGCCTGATGCCTGAAGGCAAGCCGCTGTTCCCGTTCCGGGGGCCGTTGTCCACCTCGGGGATTGAGGACATGCGCGATGGCCCGTTCCGCAGCCAGCGTGCCGCCTGGCGTATCGAAATCGGCAACGAGGGCTGGAACTGGTCGGTGAACGACCCCTACACCTCGGTCTGCGATTTCATCGACGGCACCAACCACGGCGGCGCTAACCCCAGCAAGCTGGCGTTGTCCGGCCAGGCGCTGGTGCAGCAGCTCAACAGCGTGCTGACCCGCCAGTTCCGTCTGGGCTTCTTGGTCGAGCAGGTGGAGAAAGACCCCGATAATGCGCTGTGCCGGGTGGAGAGGAGCACGGAGTTCACCGACGGCCTGGGCCTGCCTCGGCCACAGATCACCTACGAACTGTCCGACTACACCAAGGAGGGTTTCAAGCAGGCGCGCCTGGCCGCCACGCACATCATCACCGAGCTGATGGGCGCCACCGAGCTGACCGACCTGAACCCTAAGCTCGAGCCCGGCTCGCAAACGGTGTTCGAGTACGACGGCCAGAACTACGCGTTCTACGGCGCTGGCCACCTGATGGGCACCTACCGCATGGGCTCGGACCGTACCACGTCGGTGGTGGACAAGGACCAGCGCAGTTGGGACCACCCCAACCTGTTCCTGGTCGGCGACGGCGTGTTCCCCACTACCGGCACCGCCAACCCGACCTTGACCATTACCGCGTTGACGTTCCAGGCCGCCGACGTGGTGGCCAGCGACCTGCTCAAGCGCACTGTGCAGGTGCAGGCCAACCAGGCATGGCAGGGTACGGGCATGCAGGTCAATGGGCAGAGCTGGCAGTTGGCGGTATGCACGGGCGGGCAGTGGACGGCGAACCCGGCCACCGGCATGGTTGGCGCGGCGGGCAACCCAAGGTTGATTGCCAAGCCCGGCTATGCCTTGCCTGGTCAACCGGAAGGGGCGTTGATCGGGCGTATCGGCAACAGCGGTGTGCCGTTCCTGGTCGGCAACCAGGTGCAATTGCCGCGTGGCCAGCAAGGTGAGCTGCAGTTGTGCATCAATGACGACCTGGACGGGCGTTACGGGGCTGGCCTGAGCGATAACCTGGGCAGCCTGTCAGTAGAGGTGCGTTTCGGGGCGGTGTAGGCCCTGACATGGCAACCCCACAATGCTCCGGTAATGCCGCAGTATTGTGGGGTTGCTCACTCAGCCCTGGTGAGTCAGGGGTTCGCCGCAATGGCCAGGGTCATTGCGTGGTGCGCTGGTTTTCCAGGTCTTCAAGCTCTACGCGGTATTGATGTGCTTCGTGTTCGTTATGGAACATGCCCACCAGTTGACCTTGTTGGTACACATCCCAGATCCGCACGCCAGCGGCCAGGCCTTCGTGGGACATTCTCGATTCGTCGCGTTCGGTTACTTGGACAGTCATCGGTAAACTCCACTTCTTCAAGATGGCTGCGACAGTGTGTCGCACGTCTTCTTTATAGAGTTTGTTAGCAGACTAAGTAAGTAAAACAGGCATGAAACAAGTTTCATGAAGCTCAAAGGGATGCTGCCTGGGTGGGCTTTTTCGCAGCAAAGAAAAGCCCCGCACAGGGCGGGGCTTCAGGTGTTGCAGGCAGGACGCGATCAGTTGCCCTTCACCGGCTTGCCATCGACCGTGCCATCCTGCAGCACGATCACGTACTCCTTACCATCGGTCTCCACCTGGCGCAGTTGCACCAGCAGGTAGTCCCAGTTCTTGGCGAACCACAGCTCGGTGATGCGCTTGCTCTGGCTTGGATCGCGCACGCGCTCGACCTTCACGGCATCGACCTGGCCGGTCTTGGTGGTGACCTTTTCGGTGCCCAGCACGCGGAAGTCGTAGGTGTCGATCTCGTCGCCGTCGACCACCTGGTAGGTCATGCTCTTCTTGCCTGCGGCCACGTCGTGCTGCAGGGCCAACTGGTAGGAGGACTTGTCCAGTACGCCGCGGTTCAGTGGCAGGCTGACGGCATCGCCACGGTCGCTGCCGGTGATCTTCTTGGTGCTCCAGTCGAAGTTCAGGTCGACCTTCTTGGCCTTGCCCAGGCCGCCACGCTCGAAGTGGTACTTCTGTGGCAGCAGGGTGTCGTTGTCCAGGCGCAGGGTGCTTTGCTCGGTCAAGCTGGCGATCATCATGGAAGCCTTGAAGTTAAGGTCCCAGGTACCGTTGGCATTTTTGACCAGGCTGCGCTCGGCGGTGCCGCTCATGGGCAGTTGCTTCCAGTCGGCGGTGTAGCTGGCCGAGAAGGGCTTCAGTTCAGCTGCCTGGAGGGGCAGGGCGAGCACGGCGAGAGCCAAGAGCAGGGCGCGACGCATAAATTCTCCTAGGATCGAATCAAGTGACCGCTGGCTGCCAGTGGCTGGCCGTCCAGTAATGCACCGTGTTCGCCGAGACGCAAGCGCCCTTCAGCGAACCAGCGCACCGCCAGTGGGTAGATCAGGTGTTCCTGATGGTGTACCCGCTGTGCCAGGCTTTCGACGGTGTCATCAGACGCCACCGGTACCACAGCCTGTACGACCAGTGGGCCGCCATCGAGTTCCTCAGTCACGAAGTGTACGCTGCAGCCATGCTCGGCGTCGCCAGCTTCCAATGCCCGGCGATGCGTATGCAGGCCCTTGTACTTGGGCAGCAGCGACGGGTGGATGTTGAGCAGGCGGCCCTGATAGTGGCGCACGAAGTCGCCACTGAGGATGCGCATGAAACCGGCCAGCACCACCAGGTCCGGGGCAAAGCCGTCGATGCGCGCCATCAGCGCGGCATCGAAGGCTTCACGGCCGTCGAACTGGGTGTGGTCGAGCACGACGCTGTCGATACCGGCCGCTGCGGCGCGTTGCAGGCCGTAGGCATCGGCGCGGTTGGAAACCACCGCGCGGATACGCACCGGGCTGTCCTGCCCTTGGCAGCTGTCGATCAGGGCTTGCAGGTTGCTGCCGGAGCCCGACAGCAGTACCACTACATTGCAGGTCTTGCTCGGCATCAGTGTGCCTTGAGGTTCTGCAGCTCGACCTGGGCAGCGCCTTCGGCGGCTTCGGCGATGTGGCCGATTACCCACGGTTGCTCACCGGCGGCGCGCAGTTCGTTCAGAGCGGCTTCGACCTGGTCCTGGGCCACGCAGATGACCATGCCCACGCCGCAGTTCAGTACGCGGTGCATTTCGTGCTCGTCGACGTTGCCCTTTTCCTGCAGGAAGTCGAACACCGCCGGGCGCTGCCAGCTGGCCACGTCAACCACGGCCTGGGCGTTTTTCGGCAGTACGCGCGGGATGTTGTCCAGCAGGCCGCCGCCGGTGATGTGGGCCATGGCCTTGACGGCGCCGGTGTTTTTGATCAGCTGCAGCAGCGGTTTGACGTAGATGCGGGTCGGCGCCATCAGCAGGTCGGTCAGCGGCTTGCCGTCCAGCTGGGTGTTCTCGATATCGGTAGCCGACACTTCGAGGATCTTGCGGATCAGCGAGTAGCCGTTGGAGTGCGGGCCCGAGGACGGCAGGGCGATCAGCGCATCACCGGTGGCAACCTTGGAGCCGTCGATGATTTCGGCCTTTTCCACCACGCCTACGCAGAAACCGGCCAGGTCGTAGTCTTCGCCTTCGTACATGCCAGGCATTTCGGCGGTTTCACCACCGACCAGCGAGCAGCCGGCCAGTTCGCAACCGGCGCCGATGCCGGTGACCACGGTGGCGGCTACGTCAACGTTCAGCTTGCCAGTGGCGTAGTAGTCGAGGAAGAACAGCGGCTCGGCGCCGCAGACGACCAGGTCGTTGACGCACATGGCGACCAGGTCCTGGCCGATGCTGTCGTGCTTGTTCAGGTTCAGCGCCAGGCGCAGCTTGGTGCCGACGCCGTCGGTGCCGGAGACCAGCACCGGCTGCTTGTAGCCGGCCGGGATCTCGCAGAGGGCGCCGAAGCCGCCCAGGCCACCCATGACTTCAGGGCGTGCGGTGCGTTTTGCCACGCCCTTGATGCGTTCGACCAGTGCTTCGCCGGCGTCGATGTCTACACCGGCGTCCTTGTAGCTCAGGGAGGGTTGCTTGCTCATTGATCCAGGCCTTTAGGAGGGAGGGATTCTTAAAAACGACCATGACGGCCAAGGCCGGCTGATAAGCGGCGGCGGTCTGAAACGTCAGTGGTCTGTGAAGGCGCGCGATTTTATCAGGGTTGCCGGGCAGCGGCCATCCTCAGGCCGACGGGCAGGGCGGTAATTGTTGAAAAAAGCGGGAGGGTGGTTGATGCGGTTGCATGTGTATAAGCTGCAAGCAACGAGCTTGCGGCTGCACGACAATGCAGCCTGGCGCTCGGCCTGCTTTTTCTTGCAGCTTGAAGCTTACGGCTTGAAGCTCGACTGGACAGGAATCCTCCATGCGTTTGTTCAATATTCTGGCAGCCGGTTGCCTGGCCCTGATCTCGGCCACGGCCCTGGCTGAAAATGTCTCCGGCCTTTATCAGGTGCGCGAGCCGGTCACCGGGCCGGGCGCCGAAGCCCGTACCGCGGCCACAGTCAAAGCCCTGGACACGTTGGTGCAGCGTCTGACCGGTGACCCGAAGGCCGTGCAGAGCCCTGCATTGGCCGAGCTGCGCAAGGACCCACAGCAGATCATCAACCAGGTGGGCAGCGAAGCCGGCCCGCCTGAGTCGGTCGTGGTCGAGTTCGACCCCGGTAGCACCGAGCGGGCTTTGCGCAAGGCTGGCCTGGCTTTGTGGGGCAGTAACCGGCCCTCGATACTGGGGTGGTGGTTGAACGACACCGTTGAGGGCAGCAACCTGGTCGGTGATGGCCAGGCCAGTGCCCAACCCCTGCGCCGCGCCGCCCAGCACCGTGGTCTGCCGTTGCGCTTGCCGCTGGCCGACTTGCAGGAGCAGCTGGTCGCCAATGCCAAGCAGGTCGAAGGCAACGATCCGGCACCGCTGCGCGAAGCTTCCGAGCGCTACGGCGCCGATGCTTTGCTGGCGGTACATGCCCAGGAAGCCGACGGCAAGTGGCAGGGCAAGTGGCAGCTGTGGCTGGGCGACCAGCGTGAGCAGGGCACTGCCGAGGGCGCCGACCAGGCCGCCTTGGCTGACGCGGTGATGATGGCGGTAAGCAGCCGCCTGGCGCCGCGCTACGTTACCCGGCCGGGTGCCAGCAGCCAGTTGCAGGTGCAAGTGCAGGGCATGAACCTGCAGCGCTATGCCGAACTGGCCCGCGTGCTGGAGCCCTATGGCCCACGCTTGCAGGCGGCTGAAGGCACTACCCTGACCTACGGGGTTACGGGCAATCGTGAACAGCTGCGTGCCCAGCTTGGCCTGGCCAAGCTGCAGGAAGTGCCGGTCGAGCAGGCACCGGCGGTGCCGGCCATGCCAGCACCGGCAGTGGACGCCGCAGCCGGGCAGCCCGCGCCTGCGCAGCCAGCACCCAAGCCGTTCGACGGCTTGCGTTTTCGCTGGTAAGGGGCGCTTACCGTGACTGACATGCGTCGCTGGATCTGGCTGGGCGCTGCACTGCTGATCGCTGTGCTGCTTTATAGCCTGCACAATATTCTTACGCCGTTCCTGGTCGGCATCATGCTGGCCTACCTGGCCGACCCGCTGGTCGATCGTCTCGAGCGCCTGGGGCTTTCGCGTACCTGGGGTGTGGTGGTGGTGTTCGGCCTGTTCACCCTGTTGCTGTTGGCGTTGTTGCTGGTGCTTGTGCCGATGCTGGCCAAGCAGTTGGTGCGCCTGTACGAGTTGGCGCCGCAGATGCTCGACTGGCTTGAGCATGTCGCGCTGCCGTGGGTACAGGGCCGCCTTGGCCTGGCCGATGGTTTCTGGAAGTTCGACAAGATCAAGGCCGCCATCGGCGCGCACATGGGGCAGACCACCGATATCGTCGGCATGCTGCTGTCCCAGGCCACCGCCTCAAGCCTGGCGTTGGTGGGCTGGTTGGCCAACATGGTGCTGATTCCGGTAGTGGGCTTCTATCTGCTGCGCGATTGGGACTTGATGATGGGCAAGCTGCGCGGCCTGCTGCCGCGCCAGCGCGAGCCACAAGTGATGGGCCTGGCAGGTGAATGCCATGAAGTGCTGGGGGCATTCGTGCGCGGGCAATTGATGGTGATGCTGGCCCTGGGCGTCATCTATTCAGCCGGCCTGATGCTGGTGGGGCTCGAACTCGGTCTGCTGATCGGCATGCTTGCAGGCCTTGCGGCCATCGTGCCTTACATGGGCTTCATCATTGGCATTGGTGCCGCGCTGGTGGCCGGCCTGTTCCAGTTCGGTGGCGACCTGTATCCGATGCTGGGCATCGCTGCGGTGTTCATGGTCGGGCAGGCACTGGAGGGTATGGTGCTGACCCCTCTGCTGGTGGGCGATCGCATCGGCCTGCACCCGGTTGCGGTGATCTTTGCCATCCTCGCCGGGGGTGAACTGTTCGGCTTCACCGGTGTGCTGCTGGCGCTGCCGGTGGCGGCGGTGATCATGGTGCTGCTGCGGCATGTGCATGCCCTGTACAAGGAATCGGATATGTACGCCGGGAACATCGACCCGGAGCTTTGAACACCCCGTGTTTCGTCTTGAGCTGTTTCGCGCCCGCGAAATTGAGCGCCGCCTCGCGGCGCCCGATCTCGCGGGCGCTGAGCACGGTTTGTCCTGCATCCGTCGTTCGCTTGTGCAGCGCAACTTGTTGATTTTGCTTGCCCTATCTGCAGTCGAGATTGTGCGCCCCGCGTTGCGGGTATAGACTTTGCAGATTGTTCACCAAAGGCCCCCAGCGGTCCCGTCGACCGCCCGCGAGCATGAAACCACCGATCCAGTTGCCCCTGGGTGTGCGCCTGCGCGATGACGCCACCTTCATCAACTACTATCCGGGCGCCAATGCTGCGGCATTGGGTTACGTCGAGCGGCTATGCGAAGCCGACGCCGGCTGGACCGAGAGCCTTATCTACCTGTGGGGCAAGCAGGGTGTTGGCCGTTCCCACCTGCTGCAGGCCGCCACCCATCGCTTCCAGCAACGTGGCGAGCCTGCTGTCTACCTGCCGCTGGCGCAATTGCTCGATCGTGGCGTCGAACTGCTCGACTACCTGGCCCAGTACGAACTGGTGTGCATCGACGATCTGCACGTGATCGCCGGCAAGGCTGATTGGGAAGAGGCCATGTTCCACCTGTTCAACCGCCTGCGCGACAGCGGCCGACGCTTGCTGCTGGCTGCCTCGGCATCACCGCGTGAGCTGCCGATCAAGCTGCCGGACCTGAAGTCGCGGTTGACCCTGGCCCTGGTGTTCCAGATGCGCGGCCTGTCCGACGAAGACAAGCTGCGCGCCTTGCAGCTGCGAGCTTCGCGCCGTGGCCTGCACCTGACCGACGAAGTCGGCCATTTCATCCTCACCCGCGGCGCGCGGAGCATGAGCGCGTTGTTCGACTTGCTCGAGCGCCTCGATCAGGCGTCGCTGCAGGCACAACGCAAGCTCACCATTCCGTTTCTCAAGGAAACCCTCGGCTGGTAACCCCCTGAAAACCTTGGGCCAGAGCGGTAAAACAAAAAAGTCACATCTTTTTCGATAAAATTTGCAAATGGCCATGATAGAGGGCATAGTTTCACCCTTCTAAAGGATTACAGACACGGTCGTGCCCATGCTGAAGCGCTTCGCACCCCTCGTGCCACTCGCACTCGTGACCCTGCTTTTTGGCTGCGCGGCCCAAGGCCCGGTATCCCAGCCCCAGGATCACACGCCGATCACTGCACAATCGGCAATCAACGCCAAAGCCTCTTCTTCGTCGGTGTTCGGCGAGCCGGAAGAGCTGGCCACCGAAGATGACCTGGCGTCTTTCTCCGGCAGCAAGCCTTACCAATTGCCGGTTCTGGCTGACAGCATTCTCGAGCGCGGCATGTCGTTGATCGGCACCCGCTACCGCTTCGGTGGTACCTCGGAAAAGTCCGGCTTCGACTGCAGTGGCTTCATCGGTTACCTGTTCCGCGAAGAGGCGGGCATGACGCTGCCGCGCTCCACGCGTGAAATGATCAACGTCGATGCCCCGAAAGTGGCCCGCAACAAGCTCAAGCCAGGTGACCTGCTGTTCTTCAGCACCAATGGCCGTGGCCGGGTAAGCCATGCCGGGATCTACCTGGGTGACAACCAGTTCATCCACTCCAGCAGTCGCCGCAGTGGTGGTGTGCGCATCGACAGCCTCGGTGATCGTTACTGGAGCAAGACCTTCATTGAAGCCAAGCGAGCCTTGGCCATGGCGCCGACCAACATCGCGCGCAACTGATATCAAAATGATGTACCCTGCCGCGGCGGTGATGCTTTAAAAAAAGCTCGCCGCCGTGCGCATTTACAGAAAGCGTCTAATCTAAATTCTCAACTCTTTTCGGCTGCAGCGCAGCGGTCTCAGACAGGATGTTCTGGCCATGGTAAAGATGGCGCGCTTCGCATTTTTCTCCTTGGCAGCCTTGCTGGCTGCATGCTCCAGCCGTGCGCCTGCGCCGGCCCCTGTGGTACAGCCGCAGGTGACCTATAGCCAGCCCAGTCCTTCACCGATTGCCGATGACGTACTGATCCGCGCCATTGGTCTGGTTGGCACGCCCTATCGTTGGGGGGGCAATACGCCGGACTCCGGCTTCGACTGCAGCGGCCTGATCAAGTATGTGTACCGTGATGCTGCTGGCATCAGCCTGCCGCGCTCGACGCGAGAGATGATTGTCATGCGCGCACCGACGGTGGATGTCAGCTCGCTGCAGTCTGGTGACCTGGTGTTCTTCGCCACCAGTGGCGGCTCGCAGGTCAGCCATGCCGGCATCTATGTCGGGGACGGGCGCTTCGTGCATGCACCTTCCACCGGTGGCACCGTGCGCCTGGACTACCTGTCGAACAGCTACTGGGCCAAGGCCTACCTGCAGGCCAAACGGGTGATACCGCAAGGGCATCTGGCACAGAACCCTTGATATCCATGCCTGTAAGCGGTCCCGTTGAGCTTGGGGCCGCTACAGGCTGCCGAGATTCAGGGGGCTACGCCCACCCGCCAAAATCACATTGCCGCCATCGTCGGCCACCGGTATCCCGCCTTGGCCGGCTTCAGTTGGCCTCGCGCCGGCCTCATTGAAGTCGCGCATACTTTGGCGGCATCACCCGCTTCGATTGACGCTCCCGGTGCAACCCTCTAACCTTCGCGGCGTGTTTCAGGTGCCCTGCCAGCCCCGACTGGGCAGGGTGAAACTGGGAAGCCGGTGGGCGCCAGCATGGCGCGATTCCGGCGCTGCCCCCGCAACGGTGGATGAGTAAAAGGCCGCGCAGGGCCACTGGATGCCAGCATCCGGGAAGGCGCGCAGGCCAGGGCCAAGGCCCACTCACAAGCCCGGAGACCGGCCTGATACTGCCAACGGCATCACGGAGGGTGATGCGCGGTGCACCGTGGCGCCCAGCCATGGCCTCTGCGCGTTCTCCGTTTGCCTGCCTATTACCTGTCGCCGCGCATTGCCGTGGTGCCAGCCAGCGGAGAACCCTGATGAGCGATTCCACCGAACGCGACGAACGCCACCTGGCGCGCATGCAGCGCAAGAAGGCGGTCATCGACGAACGCATCGCCAATTCCCCTAACGAATGCGGCCTGCTGCTGGTGCTGACCGGCAATGGCAAGGGCAAGAGCAGTTCGGCCTTCGGCATGCTCGCGCGCGCCTTGGGCCACGGCATGCAATGCGGTGTGGTGCAGTTCATCAAGGGCCGCAACAGCACCGGCGAGGAGCTGTTCTTCCGCCGCTTCCCTGAACAGGTGCGCTACCACGTGATGGGCGAGGGCTTTACCTGGGAAACCCAGGACCGCCAGCGTGACATCGCCGCTGCGCAAGCCGCCTGGGCGGTGTCGCGCCAGTTGCTGCAGGACCCAGGTGTACAGTTCGTGGTGCTGGACGAGCTCAACATCGCCCTCAAACATGGCTACCTCGACCTGGACCAGGTACTGTCCGACATTCAGGCCCGCCCGCCCATGCAGCATGTGATTGTCACTGGCCGCGCTGCGAAGCCTGAGATGATCGAACTGGCCGACACCGTGACCGAAATGGGCATGCTCAAGCACGCCTTCCAGGCCGGTATCCGCGCACAGAAGGGCGTCGAACTGTGAGTCGATCGCGCCACTGCCCCGCCGTGTTGATCGCGGCACCCGCCTCAGGCCAGGGCAAGACTACCGTCACTGCTGCGTTGGCCCGCCTGCACCGCAACCTCGGGCGCAAGGTGCGGGTGTTCAAATGCGGGCCCGACTTTCTTGACCCGATGATTCTCGAACGGGCCAGTGGCGCGCCGGTGTATCAGCTGGACCTGTGGATGATCGGTGCCGAGGAAAGCCGTCGGCTGCTGTGGGAAGCTGCTGGCGAGGCTGACCTGATCCTCATCGAAGGGGTGATGGGGCTGTTCGACGGCACCCCGTCAAGCGCTGACCTGGCGCGCCACTTTGGCGTGCCGGTGCTGGCGGTGATCGACGGCACAGCCATGGCCCAGACCTTCGGTGCCCTGGCCCTGGGCCTGGCGCGGTACCAGGCCGATCTGCCGTTCGCCGGCGTGCTGGCCAATCGGGTAGGCAGCCTGCGTCATGCGCAACTGCTCGAAGGCAGCCTGACCGAGGGCTTGCGCTGGTATGGCGGCTTGTCCCGCGAACGCGGCATCGAGCTGCCCAGCCGCCACCTGGGCCTGGTGCAGGCCAGCGAGCTGAATGACCTGGACACCCGCCTGGACGCTGCCGCCGAAGCGCTGGGCGCCAGTTGCGATGCGGCGTTGCCACCGCCTGTGAGCTTTGCCGAGCCTGAACCGCAAGCCTGTGTTGCTACGCTGGCCGGTGTGCGCATTGGCGTTGCGCGGGACGAGGCGTTCGCCTTCACGTATGGCGCTAACCTCGACTTGTTGCGCAACCTGGGTGCCCAGCTGGTGTTCTTCTCGCCGCTGCACGACCACGAACTGCCGGCGGTAGACAGCCTGTATCTGCCGGGTGGTTATCCTGAGCTGCATCACCATGCGCTGGCCGCCAACGCACCGATGTGCGAGGCGATCCGCGCCCACCACGCGCAGGGCAAGCCATTGCTGGCCGAGTGCGGCGGCATGCTTTACCTGCTCGATGCCCTGACTGACGTGGCCGGTGAACGTGCCGAACTGCTCGGCCTGCTGCCGGGTGAGGCGACCATGCAGAAGCGCCTGGCCGCCCTGGCGCTGCAGGCGGTGGAGCTGCCGGAGGGGACCTTGCGCGGTCACACCTATCACCATTCGCTGACCAGCACTGCGCTGGAACCGATTGCCCGAGGTCTGAGCCCCAACGGCGGGCGTGGCAACGAGGCGGTTTATCGTCTGGGCCGGCTCACGGCCTCTTACGTGCACTTCTATTTCCCTTCCTGCCCGGATGCGGCGGCGGCGCTGTTGCGACCATGAATGATCACGCCTATAGCGACGCCGAGCGCGCCGCCATTTACCGGGCCATCGGCGAGCGCCGCGACATGCGCCATTTTGCGGGTGGCCAGGTGGCGCCCGAACTGCTTGGCCGCTTGCTGGCCGCCGCGCATCAGGCGCCCAGTGTCGGGCTTATGCAGCCGTGGCGCTTTATCCGCATCACCCAGCGTGACCTGCGCGGGCGCATCCAGGCCCTGGTGGAGGCGGAGCGGGTACGCACGGCCGAGGCGTTGGGCGAGCGATCC
This sequence comes from Pseudomonas sp. BO3-4, assembly GCF_034044115.1. Classification (NCBI taxonomy): domain Bacteria; kingdom Pseudomonadati; phylum Pseudomonadota; class Gammaproteobacteria; order Pseudomonadales; family Pseudomonadaceae; genus Pseudomonas; species Pseudomonas sp. BO3-4. The sequence goes on along the minus strand of NZ_CP139018.1, from coordinate 4,830,706 downwards.
GATGCCTTCATGAAATTGAAGGTGGAGGGCATAAACGATTGTGCCGAGCTGCTGGTGGCGGCGTTGATGGACAACCGCGAGCCACACATCTTCGGCCGCCGCACCCTGCCGGAGATGGACCTGGCCTCGCTGGCCTGTGCCATCCAGAACCTGTGGCTGGCCGCGCGTGGCGAAGGGCTGGGCATGGGCTGGGTATCGCTGTTCGACCCGCAGGCGTTGGCCGCGCTGCTGGGCATGCCCGCCGGGGCCAAGCCGGTGGCGGTACTGTGCCTTGGGCCGGTCGCCGCGTTCTATCCGGTGCCGATGTTGGTGCAGGAAAGCTGGGCCGAAGAGCGGCCCCTGAGTGAAATGCTTTACGAAAACCAATGGGGAGAGCGTCAATGAGCGTGGCCTTGCTGACCGTGGCCGGGGTGGCCCTGGACGCTTTGCTGGGCGAACCACAGCGGCGCCACCCCTTGGTGGCGTTCGGCAACATGGCCGGCACCCTGGAGCGCCGCCTGAATGCGGGCGGGCGCGGCTGGCGCAGCCACGGCGTGAGCGCGTGGTTTCTGGCGGTGGTGCCGCTGACCCTGGTGGCGCTGGTCCTTTCGTGGCTGCCGTATATTGGCTGGCTGGTTGACGTGCTGGCGCTTTACTGCGCCGTGGGGCTGCGCAGCCTGGGCGAGCATGTGCTGCCGGTGGCCAACGCCTTGCGCCAGGGCGACCTGGCGGAGGCGCGGCACCGCGTTGGCTACCTGGTCAGCCGCGAAACGCGCGAACTGGACGAGCCAGCAGTGGCCCGAGCGGCGACCGAGTCGGTGCTGGAGAACGGCAGCGATGCAGTGTTCGCCGCGTTGTTCTGGTTTGTGGTGGCCGGTGCGCCCGGGGTGGTGCTGTACCGCCTGAGCAACACGCTGGATGCCATGTGGGGCTACCGTAACGAACGTTTCGAGCGCTTTGGCTGGTGCGCGGCGCGCATCGACGATGTGCTCAACTACATACCTGCAAGGCTGGTAGCCCTGACTTATGCGCTGTTGGGCAAGACCCGTCTGGCCCTGGCCTGCTGGCGCAAACAGGGCCCGCTGTGGGACAGCCCCAACGCCGGGCCGGTGATGGCTGCCGGCGCCGGCGCGCTGGGCGTCGAGCTTGGTGGCCCGGCGGTGTACCACGGCGAACTGCATGAGCGGCCGCGTCTGGGCGAGGGGCCAGTGGCCGATGCCGATGCCATCGAGCGCGGCTGGCAGCTGGTGCAGCGCGGCGTGTGGCTGTGGCTGCTGATGATTTGCCTGGGGGCCTATATCAATGCTTGAACATGGTGGCCGCCTGTTACGCGCGGTGCAGCAATACGGTATCCCCCGTGAGCAGTGGCTCGACCTGTCCAGCGGCATTGCGCCCTGGCCATTTCCTGTACCGCCGATTCCCGTCGACGCCTGGGCCCGCCTGCCAGAAACCGAGGACGGCCTGGAGGACGCCGCGCGCGCGTATTACGGCGCCCGCCAGTTGCTGCCGGTAGCCGGCTCCCAGGCCGCTATCCAGGCCTTGCCGCTGCTGCGTACAACGGCCCGGGTTGGCGTGCTGACGCCGTGCTATGCCGAACACCCTTATGCCTGGCAACGGGCGGGGCACCAACTGCTGGCGCTGGATGAGGCGCAAGTTGAGGCTGCGCTCGACGGCCTCGATGTGCTGGTGCTGGTGAACCCCAACAATCCGACCGGCCAACGGGTGTCGCGCGAACGCCTGCTGGCTTGGCATGCTCGCCTGGCGGCCCGCGGTGGCTGGCTGCTGGTCGACGAAGCATTCATGGACAACACCCCGGCGGACAGCGTGGTGGACTGCGCCGAACGCCCGGGGCTGATCGTGCTGCGCTCGTTTGGCAAGTTCTTCGGCTTGGCTGGCGTGCGCCTGGGCTTCGTTGCCGCCGAACACAGCTTGCTGCTGCGCCTGGCCGAGCTGCTCGGCCCCTGGACCGTCAACGGCCCGACCCGGGTGCTGGCCCAGGCCAGCCTGACCGATCAAACTGCCCAGCGCGCGCAGGCCGAACGCTGTGCTGCTGCCGGCCAGCGGCTTGCGCACGTGTTGCGCAGTGCCGGCCTGGCGCCTAGTGGTGGCTGCGACTTGTTCCAGTACGTGCGTAGCGAGCACGCTGCACGCCTGCATGAATTTCTCGCCCGGCGCGGCATCCTGGTACGGCTGTTCGAACAGCCAGCAGCCGTGCGCCTGGGGCTGCCTGCCTGCACGGCGGACGAACAGCGCCTGGCCCAGGCCCTGGCGGCTTATCAGAAGGAAACGGCATGACGACCCTCATGGTGCAAGGCACCACCTCCGACGCAGGCAAGAGCACACTGGTGACCGCATTGTGCCGCTGGCTGTTGCGCCAGGGCGTCGCTGTGGTGCCCTTCAAGCCACAGAACATGGCGCTGAACAGCGCGGTGACGGCTGATGGCGGGGAAATCGGCCGTGCCCAGGCGGTGCAGGCCCAGGCCTGCCGGCTACAACCGCACACCGACATGAACCCGGTGCTGCTCAAGCCCAACAGCGACACCGGCGCCCAGGTCATCATCCACGGTCGCGCGGTCACCAGCATGAATGCAGTGGCCTACCACGACTATAAAACCACGGCCATGCAAGCGGTGCTGGCGTCTCACCAACGCCTGAGTGCCGCGTACCCGGTGGTCATGGTCGAGGGTGCGGGGTCGCCGGCAGAGATCAACCTGCGTGCCGGCGATATCGCCAACATGGGCTTTGCCGAAGCGGTGGACTGCCCGGTGATCTTGGTGGCCGACATCAACCGCGGTGGTGTGTTCGCCCATCTGGTGGGCACGCTGGAACTGCTGTCGACCACTGAACAGGCGCGGGTCAAAGGTTTTGTCATCAACCGCTTCCGTGGCGATATCGCCCTGCTGCAGCCAGGGCTGGACTGGCTGGAACAACGCACCGGCAAACCGGTACTGGGCGTACTGCCTTACGTTACCGACCTGCACCTGGAAGCCGAAGACGGTATCGATGTGCGTCAAGGCGTCAAGCACGCGCGTGTGCTCAAGGTGATCGTGCCAGTGCTGCCGCGTATCAGTAACCACACCGATTTCGACCCGCTGCGCCTGCACCCGCAGGTGGACTTGCAGTTCATCGGCCCTGGCCAGCCGATTCCGGCTGCCGACCTCATCATCTTGCCGGGCTCCAAGAGCGTGCGGGGCGACTTGGCACAACTGCGCGAGCGCGGTTGGGACAAGGCCATCGAGCGGCACCTGCGCTATGGCGGCAAGCTGATCGGTATCTGCGGTGGCCTGCAGATGCTGGGGCGGGAAGTGCATGACCCGCTGGGGCTGGAGGGGGCCGCAGGCTCTAGCCAGGGGCTCGGCCTGCTCGACTATGCCACGGTGCTCGAAGCCGAGAAGCAACTGCGCAATGTGGCCGGCACGCTGAGCCTTGAAGCGGCAACGGTAACCGGTTATGAAATTCATGCTGGCGTTACGACGGGGCCTGCGCTGGCGCAACCCGCGGTCCAACTGGCTGATGGCCGCCATGATGGCGCTGTCAGTGCCGATGGCCAGATCCTCGCCACCTACCTGCATGGCCTGTTCGAAGGCAGCCAGTCGTGTGCCGCGCTATTGCGCTGGGCCGGGCTGGAGGATGTGCAGGCTATCGACTACGAAGCGTTGCGCGAACACGACATCGAGCGCCTGGCCGATCTGGTGGAGAAGCACCTGGACACCGCGCAGTTGCGCCAGCTGTGTGGGGTAGCCTGACATGCGTAACCTGATTCTCGGTGGCGCCCGGTCTGGCAAAAGCCGCCTGGCCGAACAACTGGCCAGTGCCAGCGGCTTGCCGGTGACCTACATCGCCACCAGCCAGCCGCTGGATGGCGAAATGAACGAACGCGTGTTGCTGCATCGTCAGCGCCGGCCGGATGACTGGGGGTTGATCGAAGAGCCCTTGGCCCTGGCCGCGGTACTGCGCGCCGAAGCGGCCGAAGGGCGCTGCCTGCTGGTGGATTGCCTGACCCTGTGGCTGACCAATTTGTTGATGCTGGAAGATGACCAGCGCCTGGCCGAGGAGCGTGATGCCCTGCTGGCGTGCCTGGAACAGTTACCTGGCACCCTTATCCTGGTCAGTAACGAAACCGGCCTGGGCGTCGTGCCCATGGGCGAGCTGACCCGGCGCTATGTCGACCTGGCCGGCTGGCTGCACCAGGCGGTGGCCGAACGCTGTCAGCGTGTCGTGCTGACCGTGGCCGGCCTGCCCTTAATCCTCAAAGGACCTGCACTATGACCCAAGCCTGGTGGCGTGACGCCTGCCAACCCCTCGACAACGCCGCCATGGACCAGGCCCGCGCCCGTCAGCAGCAACTGACCAAACCTGCAGGCTCGCTCGGCCAACTTGAAGCGCTGGCGATTCAGCTGGCTGGCCTTCAGGGGCTTGAACGACCCACGCTGGATCAGGTTGCCATCACCATTTTTGCCGGCGACCACGGCGTGGTCGAAGAGGGCATCTCGGCCTATCCGCAGGCGGTAACCGGGCAGATGCTATGTAACTTCGTCGGCGGGGGCGCGGCGATCAGTGTGCTGGCGCGGCAACTGCAGGCCAGCCTGGACGTGGTCGACCTGGGCACCATTGACGCGCAGCTGGAACTGCCCGGCGTGCGCCATCTGCGCCTGGGCACTGGTACTGCCAACTTTGCCCGTCAACCCGCGATGACCGAAAACCAGCTGCAAGCGGCCTTGCAGGCCGGTCGCGACAGTGCCCAGCGCGGCGCCGAACAGGGCGCACAGCTGTTCATCGGTGGCGAGATGGGCATTGGTAACACCACAGCCGCCGCAGCCTTGGCCAGTGTTCTGCTGGGGTGTCCGGCGTCGGAGCTGAGCGGCCCTGGCACTGGCCTGGACAACGCCGGGGTACAGCACAAGGCTGAAGTCATCGAGAGGGCGCTGCGCCTGCATGGCCTGCGTGCTGAAGACCCGTTGCAGGTACTGGGCTGTGTTGGCGGTTTCGAGATCGCGGCGTTGGTCGGTGCCTACATAGGTTGTGCGCAGGCGGGTGTCGCGGTGCTGGTGGATGGCTTTATCTGCAGTGTCGCTGCGCTCGTGGCAGTGCGCCTCAACCCGCAGTGTCGGGCCTGGCTGTTGTTCGCTCATCAGGGCGCTGAACCCGGGCACAAGGCCTTGCTTGCTGCACTGCAGGCCGAGCCCCTGCTGGCTTTGGGCTTGCGCCTGGGTGAGGGCAGTGGCGCTGCCTTGGCGGTGCCGCTGTTGCGCCTGGCCTGTGCGCTGCATGGGCAGATGGCGACCTTTGCCGAGGCCGCGGTGGCGGACCGCCCGGCATGATCCTCGACTTGCTGCGCCATGGTGAAACGGAACAAGGCGGCCTGCGTGGCAGCCTTGATGATGCCTTGACCGACAAGGGCTGGGCACAGATGCGCCGCGCGGTGGCCGACGGCGGCCCATGGCAGGTGCTGGTCAGCTCGCCGCTGCAACGTTGTGGGCGTTTTGCCGATGAGCTGGGTGCGCAGTTGAACCTGCCTGTGCAGCGTGAGCCCGCCCTGCAGGAACTGCACTTCGGTGATTGGGAGGGCCAAAGTGCCGCGCAGATCATGGAGCACCAGGCTGATGCACTGGGCCGTTTCTGGGCCGACCCTTACGCCTTCACACCGCCCAATGGCGAGCCGGTCGAGGCGTTTGCCGAACGGGTGCTGGCGGCTGTCGAGCGTTTGCGCCTTCAACATGCCGGCAAGCGCGTGCTGCTGGTCACCCATGGCGGCGTCATGCGGCTGTTACTGGCCCGTGCCCGTGGCTTGCCCAGGGAGCAGTTGCTGCAGGTCGAGGTGGGCCATGGCGCGTTGATGCGGCTGGTGCCAGGTGGCGATGGGCAACTGGTCGAGGCGCCCTGAGATGTTGCCGTTCTGGATCGCCCTGCAATTTCTCAGCAGCCTGCCGGTGAGCCTGCCGGGCATGCCGGCACCGCGTGAGGTAGGGCGTTCGCTGCTGTACTACCCGCTGGTCGGGTTGCTGTTCGGCTTGCTGCTGTGGTTGGCCAGTCATCTGCTTCAGGGCACGCCGTCGCCGCTGCACGCGGCTTTGCTGCTGACACTGTGGGTACTGCTCAGTGGTGCCTTGCACCTGGATGGCCTGGCGGACAGTGCCGACGCCTGGCTAGGTGGTTTCGGCGACCGTGAGCGCACCTTGCGGATCATGAAAGACCCGCGCAGTGGGCCGATTGCCGTGGTCACCCTGGTCTTGGTGTTGTTGCTGAAGTTTTGCGCATTGTGGGTGCTGGTCGGGCAGGGCATCGGCGCGCAATTACTGCTGGCGCCGTTGATCGGGCGGGCGGCGATGTTGGGCCTGTTCCTTTGTACACCTTATGTGCGACCTGGCGGGTTGGGCCAGGCGTTGGCCGAACATATGCCCCGGCGCGCGGCGGGGTGGGTGTTGCTGGTTTGTGTGCTGTTCTGCCTCTTCTTGGGCGGATGGAGCGTGCTGCTGGCGCTGGCGGTGTTTGCCTGGTTGCGGCATCTGATGTGCCGGCGCCTGGGCGGGACCACCGGTGATACCGCCGGAGCGTTGCTGGAGCTGCTGGAGCTGGCCGTCGTGCTCGGGTTGGCGCTGGGGCTTTGAGCGCTTGATCTGGACGGCCCTTTAGCGGCTGCTTTGCGGTGCTTTCGCAGCACGCCATAGGTGTGGAGGGGCAGTAACTTCCAGAAACGGTCCGGAAGCGCCTGCCTCTTCCTTGCCGGCGTATCCTCAGCCTCCCCCCAGCAACCAGGTAGGCTTCCCGTGCGTCACTGGATCTTTGCCAGTCTATTGGTCCTGTCCACCCTCCCAGCCTCTGCTGCAGACCTCATGGCGTTCTGGGACACCCCACGCCACGGCGGCAACAGCTTCAACCGGCTGCCACCCGATCAAGCCTACTTCGATGCCCTGAGGGGGTACGGCGCCACATGGGTGCGGCTGTCGTACGACAAATGGCAACCCGTGAAACGTGATTTCCTCCTCGGCAGCGCCGATACCTATGAAGACCTGCCCGACGCCGACCTGGCTGTGCTGCGTGCCACCCTCGACCGGGCGCACCAGGCGGGGCTCAAGGTGGTCATCGCGCCACTCTCGCTACCGGGTATGCGCTGGTCGCAAAACAACCAGGGCCAGTTCGATGATCGCCTGTGGCAAGACAAACGCTACTGGTCCCAGGCTGCGGCGTTCTGGCGAGATATGGCGCGCGAACTGAAAAGTCATCCGGCCATCGCGGCCTACAACTTGATCAATGAGCCAGCACCGGAGAAACAGGGCGGCCTGGCTGAACATGCCGAACTCGGGCAGATGCAGCAGTGGTATGCGCAAGCGCAGGGCGGTGCGCGCGATCTGCCCTTGCTGTACCGGCAACTGATAGCGGCCATACGCGAAGAAGACACTGACACGCCGATCATGGTCGATGCCGGCTGGTATGCAGGCGCAGACGCGTTCGGCTACTGGTCGGCGCCGCTGGAAGACCCGCGAGTGCTGTACAGCGTGCACATGTACGAGCCCTATGCCGCAACCAGTGCGCCGAATATGGCGCGCAAACAGCCCATCGCCTATCCAGGCCCCGTATCTTTTGCCGGGCAGACACAGCTGTGGGATGGGCGGCGAGTTGAAGGCTACTTGCGCCAGCCGCTGGCATGGGCCGAGGCCATGGGGCTGCCGCTTTCTCGCCTGGTGGTGGGTGAGTTTGGCTGCATGCGCAGGCTGCCGGGTTGCCGGCAGTACCTTGAAGATGTACTCGTCGTGCTGGATCGTAACCGGTTGCACTGGGCGTTCTATAGCTTTCGTGAAGACAACTGGGATGGCATGGACTACGAACTGGGCACGGCGAAGGTGCCGTGGCGCTACTGGCAGGCGGTCGAGCAGGGCGCGCCAGACCCCTTGGCGCGCAAGGCCACGGTTGAGTTCGAGCCGATCCGCAGGCGCTTGAACCCGGACTGACGCTTCTCACTCTTTCGTGAAACTTCTTGCAACACTCAGTACGCGGGTATATACACGTATCCATGCTGACCAGTGAATGCATCTGTACCCACCTGCGTCGCGCCGCCCGCGGGGTGAGCCGGCATTACGACGAAGCCCTTGCCGGCTTCGGGGTCAATGTCGCCCAGTTTTCCCTGCTGCGGCACCTGCAGCGGCTCGACCGACCCAGCATCACAGCCCTGGCCGAAGCCATGGGGCTCGAGCGCAGTACCCTGGGCCGCAACCTGCGTGTGCTGGAGGCGGATGGGCTGGTAGCACTGGGGGATGGTGACGACCAGCGTAACCGCGTGGTGCTGTTGACCGAGGCGGGTAAGCAACTGCTGCACGTTGCCCACCCAGCCTGGGAGCAGGCCCAGAAAGAACTGGTTGAACGGCTTGGGGTGGGGCAGCGGGATGAACTGGTGCGACTGCTGGAACAACTGGCCTGAAGTGAAACGACTATAAGCGGGTATATACCCGCAAAACCTTGCGATGTGCTGGAGATAACGACAATGACTTCGGTGTGGCGAACCAGCGGATGGGTGTTGGTGGGGGCGGCCTTGATACTGGCGCTGTCTCTGGGCGTACGGCACGGCTTTGGCCTGTTTCTGGGGCCGATGAGTGCTGATTTCGGCTGGGGGCGTGGGGTGTTTGCCTTCGCCATTGCCCTGCAGAACCTGATCTGGGGCCTGGCGCAGCCGTTCGCCGGCGCCTTGGCCGACCGGCTTGGCGCGGCGCGGGTGGTCATCATCGGCGGTATTCTCTATGCCGTCGGTTTGATCTTGATGGGCTTGGCTGATTCGCCCTGGTCGTTGTCGCTGAGTGCGGGCTTGCTGATCGGCATCGGCCTGTCTGGCACGTCGTTCTCGGTCATTCTCGGTGTGGTCGGGCGTGCCGTGCCGGCCGAAAAGCGTAGCATGGCCATGGGGATCGCCAGCGCCGCCGGGTCATTCGGCCAGTTCGCCATGTTGCCGGGCACCCAAGGCCTGATTCAGTGGTTGGGCTGGTCGGCAGCGTTGCTGGTACTGGGCCTTTTGGTGGCGTTCATCGTGCCTTTCGTCGGCCTGCTGCGCGATCGCCCGTTACCCAGTCACGGTGCCGAGCAGACCCTGGGCCAGGCGCTGCGCGAGGCGTGCACGCACTCTGGCTTCTGGTTGCTGGCGTTGGGCTTTTTTGTCTGTGGCTTCCAGGTCGTATTCATTGGCGTTCACCTGCCGGCCTACCTGGTTGACCAGCACTTGGCTGCGGCCACCGGTACGACAGTGCTGGCGCTGGTCGGCCTGTTCAACATCGTCGGTACCTTCACTGCTGGCTGGTTGGGCGGGCGCATGTCCAAGCCGCGCCTGCTGACCGGGTTGTACCTGCTGCGTGCGGTGGTGATCGTGCTGTTCCTGTGGGCGCCGGTGAGCGAGTTCAGTGCTTACCTGTTCGGCATTGCCATGGGGCTGCTGTGGTTGTCCACGGTTCCGTTGACCAATGGCACTGTGGCCACGGTGTTTGGGGTGCGCAACCTGTCCATGCTGGGCGGTATCGTGTTCCTGTTCCATCAGTTGGGTGCGTTCCTGGGGGGCTGGCTGGGTGGGGTGGTGTATGACCGCACCGGTAGCTACGACCTGGTCTGGCAGATTTCCATCCTGCTCAGCTTGTTGGCCGCTGCCCTTAACTGGCCGGTGCGCGAACGCCCGGTTTCACGCCTGCAGGCACAGGCTGCATGAACCGTTACCTGGTCCGCGGGCTGTTGGCTATTGCCGTGCTGCTGGTGCTGGCACTGGTGTGGTGGGGCTGGCATCAGGGAGGGATGGCGTTGATGCAACTGGGCATGGGTGTTTGTTAGGCGCTACCCTGCAAGTTCAAAGGTAGCGATGCAGGAGAGACGAGTCATGCGTGCACATTGGTTGACGGTGCCGGTGCTGGCCCTGCTTGCCAGTACATCGAGCTGGGCTGCAGATTGCCCGGCATTGTTGCAGGGCAGCCTGCCGGAATTGCGCGGCAAGGGGCAGGTCGAGCTGTGCAAGCGCTTTGCCGGCAAGCCGCTCGTGGTGGTGAACACGGCCAGTTATTGCGGTTTTGCCCCGCAGTTCGAGGGGCTTGAGGCGACCTACAAGGAGTATCACGAGCAAGGCCTGGAAATGCTCGGCGTGCCGTCCAATGACTTCAAGCAGGAAGACGCCGACAGTGAGAAGACTGCCAAGGTTTGCTATGCCAACTACGGTGTCACCTTCACCATGACCAAGACGCAGGCGGTGCGGGGCAAGGATGCGATACCGCTGTTTGCGGAGCTGGCCAGCCAGAGCAGTGCGCCGAAGTGGAATTTCTACAAGTATGTTGTCGATCGCAAGGGCAAGGTGATCGGTAACTTCTCCAGCCTGACCAAACCGGATGATCCTGCGTTCCGCGCCGCTATCGAAAAGGCCATCGCCTCACAGCAGTAACCAGGCTGTGCTTGCTGCGGCTTTTGCGTCTAAGCGCGCGGTAGTTCAGGCGACGCAGATTGCGACTTCAGGAGGCCGAGCGCAGGCCTCCTGAAGTCGCGAAGATCAAGATCAAAAACAGGAAGTGGCTGGCTGCGGTTGACTTCACCGTGCATGCACGGTAATCGCCACCAACCGCACCACCACCGGCCGGACCACCAGCACACACACAAATGCCACCGGCATCGCCAGCTGATAGGCCTTGAGCACATTGCCCAGATACTCCGGGGTAAACCCGGCATTGGCCGCCGTGATCACGAAGCACATCAACAGCGCCATGATCGACGACATGTAGAACGCGAAAACGTAGGGGGTAGCGACCGGGTGCAATTTACGTCGACTGCGCGATCGGGGCAGGTTGCTCATGCGAACTCCTGAAAACTGAGTGGAAGCGCAGATTAGCAACCTGCACGTCTGCAGCTGTAGACCCGCGGCATTGAGTTCTTTATAAAGAAATTCTTACGAATCCAGGCGCTCCCCATGGACCTGCTCAACGCCATTCGCTGCTTCATCAAAGTGGTCGAAGCCGGTAGCATCGCCGCTGGTGCCCGTATCCTCGGCCTTAGTCCGGCAGCCGTCAGCCAGAACCTGGCGCGGCTGGAAAGCCACCTGCAAGTTCGCCTGCTCAGTCGAACCACCCGCAGCATGGCCATGACGCCCTCTGGCGCCCAGTATTACGAGCGTGTAAAGCATATCGAACGTGATTTGGCCCTGGCCGAAAAGGCGGTTACAACACCCGACAGCGAGCCTCAGGGGCGGCTGTGCATTGCCTCGACCTCTGCCTTCGGCCGCCATGTGCTGGCGCCATTGATTCCTGCTTTCAGTGCCCGCTACCCTTTACTTTCGATAGAGTTGGTAACGACTGATCGTCGGGTCAACCATGCCCGTGAAGACGTTGACGTCAGCCTGCGCATTGCCCCGCAGCTCGAAGACCAGCTGTTGGCCCGGCGCATCGCCCGCATCCCGTTCATTTGTTGTGCCTCACCCGGTTACCTGCAAAGTGCTGGCGTACCTGCCACGCCCGAGGCCTTGCGCGGGCACCGTTGCCTGGTGTTTCGCTATCCGGTGGATGGCCGCTTCTTGCGCTGGGGCTTCATGCGGGACGGCCTGCGCTTCGAAGCGGAATTCGGCACTGTATTGATCAGCGACGATATCGATGCCCTGACCCAGATGGCCTTGCACGATGGTGGCATCACCCGTCTGGCCGAGTTCATCGTGCGGCCGCACCTGGCCTCGGGGGCCTTGGTGCCGCTGTTCGAATACTGCGACAGCAGCCAGGCTTACGCCCAGACCGAGCCCATGGACATCTACCTGTGCCTGGCCGATCGCTTTGCCATGACCACCAAGGTGCGCGCATTCATGGACTATCTGCGCGAATGCCTGGGCGACAGCTGGCAAGTGCAGGCATGAAAAAAACCGCCACGAGGGCGGTTTTCATGTCACGCACAGGAATCAGAAGCGGTAGGTGAGGGATGCACCGATACCGTGAGCGCTGTTCTCGTACTTGGCCTGGTAGCTGCCTTTCAACAGCCCTTGTTGCTGCGAGCTTGGCAGGTTGTTGACCTTGGTATCCTCTTCCCACAGATACGAATAGGCAACGTCGATGGTCATGTCATCGTTCGGGCTCCAGCCGGCACCAAAGCTGACCGCTTTACGATCGCCAGTCGGAATGCGTGGCGAGCGATCATGGTTGTTGGTGGGCGACTGGTCGACGGAGAAGCCTGCGCGCAGGGTCCACTCCTTGTTCACCTTGTAGGACGCACCAATGGCGTGGGCCCAGGTGTCGTGCCAGTTCTGCTCTTCGGTGATGGTCTTCAACGGGTAGCCTGCCGGCGCTTCGTTCTCGACGACGATGCTTTCCAGGCGGCTCCAGCGCGTCCAGGTGCTACCCGCATACAGTGTCCAATGGTCATCCAGTTCATGAGTGACCGAGAAGTCCACTGACTCTGGTGTCTTGATTTTCAGGCTGGCGTCGAACTTGCCGTTCAGGCCAAGCTGTGGAATCGGGTAGGAAACGCGGGTATTGCCTTCAAGCTTGTAGTCGACCATCGAGTGATAGGTCAGGCCCAGACGGGTACGGTCCGTAGCTTGTACCATAACGCCGATGTTGTAACCGATCGCAGTGTCGTCGCCCTTGATCTTGGTCTCGCCATCAGGGCCATTGGGCCCCAGGAGGGCCTTGCTGCTCAGGTTCGAACCCAGTTCACCCTTGATACGGTTGATAGTCGGGCCAAAACCGATCGACACTTTGTCGTTGAAGGCGTAGCTGACGGTTGGCTGGAAGGTGACAACCTCGACCTTGCTCTTCTTGCCCCAGTAGCGTGCAGCGTCATCGCTGCCGTAGTCGGTGATCAGGCCATATGGCACGTAAACGCCGAAGCCAACGCTCCAGTGATCATCAATCGGCTTGACGTAATAGCCCATGGGTACGCCAACGAGAGGCACCATGTCACCATCGGTTTCCCCCCCGAAGTTGCTGCCTGGGCCCGATATGTCGGTCTTGGCGATGACGGCAGCGCCGCCCACGGTGAATTGTTCGCGCTTGAGGCGGGACATGCCGGCCGGGTTGCCATACACAGTGCTGGCATCTTCGGCAGAGGACGAGCGCCCCGCAAAACCGGTTCCCATGCCGCTGATACTTTGTTCGTTCAGCGCGAACCCGGCGGCGAGCAGTTGGCTGGAAGCAAGCGCAACAGCTACGCCGAGGGAGGTTTTGAGCATTACTTTTTTCATTATTAGAAAACTCCTTGGGTCTCCGGGGCGAAAAGCTACCAACAAATCACGCGCTGCGCTATAGGCTCAATCGCAGGAGTTAGAGCGGTTTTGTAGGACAATCCGACCAAAATTCCATTTTTTCCGGTTTACTTGTAGGACGCGTCTCAAGATGCCTGTGGCAATTTCTGATCTATGCAGGCATGCCAGGCATGGGTGAAGTCGCGCAGACGACCCTGGGGGTTGAAAATCTGTCGCCAGATACGCGCCAGGGCCAGCAGATCGTCTGCCGCAGGCAATGGGGTGGCCTGCTCTTCGATGAGCATCCAGGCAATGGCAGTGGAATAGCGCAGGTTGACGGTGAGCTCCAGGTGCGGGCCACCCAGGAAGGCGTGCTGGCTGGCCAGGCCGCGGACCAGGCTGGCCAGGTCGGGGTCACGGGCCAGGTATTCGTCCCAGAGCGCCTGGTGACGATGTTCGCCGATGCGGTAAAGGCCGTGCCCGCGTCGGTCGTGCAGGGCTGAGCCGAGTGCTGACTGGCTGGCGGCGATACCCAGTAGCAAGGCTTCGGCGCTGGCGCAGTGACGGTTCAGGTAGACCAGGGTGGGTCGGATCACATACTGACACAATTCATTCGCCGCAATACCCATGATGCCCTCGAGCAGGTAAGGGCCGGACGGGCGCTGGAGCTTGGCAGCTGGTGAATGATCAGGCCCGCCGGGAGCGGAAAGCACCGCTCGAGTTGAAGTGTAGTGTGATAATCGTGGTGTAAAGAGCTGTTTTTAAATCGATTACTGCCTGATGCTCCGGGCTATATGCCCTAAGGCAATTACGCCAAAAGCGTTCAGGCAGTCTTGCGATTGGATGATTCAGCGCTTGAATACCCCGGTATTCGCCGGTCACGCGGTGAGCGACTGACGCGTCCGGGCGATCACCGCCTGCAGCGGTTCATGGCGGCTGTACTGCTCGTGGTACAGGCGTTCGGTGTGGCAGGCAACGCCGTGTTCGTCTACCAAGGTAAAGCTGAAGCTGCCCTTGCGTGGGGCAACGATAAGGCACTTCAACGGCGAGAAGGCCTGGGAGAGGGTGCCAATGGCAGCCTGAATCTGATGATGAGTTTGCATATTGTTGGAGGTTCCTGCTTTAAACACGGGGGATATGATCCGTGCATGATAGAAACGTTCCAGTGACGCCTTTATTAAGGGACGAACGAACCTGACTGGAACAGGGCAGCCAGAGGGGGCGCAATCAAATGTGGGCGCTTGGGCTGACTGGTAGGTACTTCGGAAGGCAGGCAGCACGCCGGGGCCAAGGTTCTAGGCCGTCGAGGTGGGATCCTGATCAATCTGTCATGTGATTCGTGCTTGCGCAGCGTAAGGCTGGCGAGGAAATCATTGAATGGGCCGGTCCTTGTTTCAGCAGGGACGCTCTTGGGGGGAGCGAGTCTGCAAGGACGCATGCGGCCAGAATTGACTTTCAGCTTGGTACTAACGAGGGGCACCTTACCGGAAGCGAAGATGTTTGCCAAGCACTACGTTTGTTCAGGTGAGCCGCGCAGTATGGCGCGAATTTTCGCTGCTGGGAAGAGGGGGTAAATGGCCCGAATGCCGTCCGATGTGCCCTTTTCGTGCACCCAAATGGAGGCTTATGGTGCACTTGTTCACATTCGGGGCAGCGCTTGTAACGGCTTGGCAACACCACCCAGCAGCCTCGCCAATGCCTTGACTGCGTGGTTAAGTCAATGAAAAAAAACACTATTTTTAGCTGGTGAAAAAATCGTCAGTTTGACCAAAGCCCCCAATTCACGGGGGTTTGAGGGGTGTGAGAGGGGGTTGTCCACCGAGTTATCCACAGGAACTGTGGATTGTCCCGAGCGCTTGCTCTAGCACGGGCGTGCCAGCAATGGGATGAACTGTCCGACAATCGCCATGCTCCAACAGACCGGTTGGTCATCCACCTGGAAACGTCAAGAAAAGATCATTGAAATTTTTTTCAATCCTCCAGAAATCGACAGGCCAGGGCGAGAAAAAAAGAGTAGAGTGGCGCGCCTTTCGAGTTACCAAACCTGTTGCTCATGAAGTTTCGCGGTAAACCCTTTCCAGCCCCGCTGCATCGACACCTGCACCTCCTGCCAAACGCTTTTCCCTGAAAGTGGCCTTGTGGTTGCTCGACAGCCCGCGCCTGGGCGACAACCCTCAGGTCAAGCACCTGGCCGGGCGCTTGCTGAAGCAGCCTGCGCGCCAAGGTGTGGTTGTGGCGCAGAGCCGCCTGGGTCAGATGCTGTGCCGCGATTGTGGCAACGCCCGTGACCGGCGTATAGGCCATGAGCTGCTGCGTCAGGCTGCCCGCGCAGGGGATCGGCGGGCGCAGCTGGAGTACGCTCGGCTGTGTCAGCACAACGAGCCGGAGCAGGCGCGCTATTGGCTTGAGCTTGCGGCAGGGCAGGGGTCGCAGGAAGCGCGGCGCTTGTTGCGACAGTGGTTTTCTGTCTGAGCTTTTTTGCCTGCGCGGGCCCTTTCGCGAGCAATCACCGATGTGTGTCCACCGCCGTGGTAGGAGCGGGTTTACCCGCGAATACGGTGGCGGCGGCAACGGTGAATGGCGGGTGGAGATTGGCCAGCAGGGCCGGCCTCTTCGCGGGTGAACCCGCTCCTACGGGCGACCGTGCAGGCATTACCTTTGCCTTCAGGCTTGCGCAGCGGGCAGGCCCGCGATGAGGCCGATGCAGGCAACACGCCAGTCAGGCTGATAAGCTGCACTCTATTTGCATCAGAGCGTTCGGGGTAAGCATGACAGTGGATCTGGCCAGCATTCTGCTGGGCTTGGTGGCAGGCGTAATACCCTGCCTGGTGTGGGTCATGCAGGTGCAGCGCCGCCAGGGCGCACGGCAAGGTGAGCAGGCCTTGCTCGAAGAGCGCCTCAACGCTGCCCAACTTGCCCAGGCTGGCCTGCAGGCGCAACTGGACGCCAGTCGCGACGAGGTCAGCGACCTCAGTGAGGCCAACGCCGTCAAACAGGCCCAGCTGGCCGCCCAAGGCCGTGAGCTGGAGCTGCTGCAGATCGACCGCGACAATGCCCGTGATGCGGCCCACGCCTGGAGCCTTGAGCGCGCCAACCGCGAAGCCGAACTGCGCCGCCTGGAAGCGCAAACCGCGCGCCTGGACGCAGAACTGCGTGAACAGCAGGAAAGCCACCAGCAACGCCTGGAAGACCTGCAGGAGGCCCGTGACACCTTGCGCGCCCAGTTCGCCGACATGGCCACCAAGATCTTCGACGAGCGCGAGCAGCGCTTCGCCCAGACCAGCCAGCAGCACCTTGGCCAGTTGCTCGACCCGCTCAAGGAGCGCATCCAGGCCTTCGAAAAACGTGTGGAGGAAAGCTATCAACAAGAGGCCCGCGAGCGCTTCTCGCTGGGCAAGGAGCTGGAGCGCCTGCAACAGCTCAACCTGCGCCTGTCCGACGAAGCCACCAACCTTACCCAGGCCTTGAAGGGCCAGAAAACCCAGGGTAACTGGGGGGAGCTTATCCTCGAACGCGTGCTGGAGCATGCCGGCCTGGAAAAGGGTCGCGAATACCAGACCCAGGTCAGCCTGAAAAGCGCCGATGGCGAGCGTTTCCAGCCGGATGTGCTGATCATGCTGCCCGGCGACAAGCAGGTGGTGGTGGACGCCAAGGTCAGCCTCACTGCGTACCAGCAGTTCGTTGCCGGCAACGACGAAGCTGCGCTCAAGCAGCATGTGCAGTCGCTGCGCAGCCACGTCAAAGGCCTGTCGAGCAAGGACTACAGTCGCCTTGAAGGCCTGCACAGCCTGGATTTCGTGTTGTTGTTCGTGCCCATCGAGGCGGCCTTTTCGGCGGCCCTGCAGGCCGAGCCGAACCTGTTCCAGGAGGCCTTCGACCGGCAGATCGTGATTGTCAGCCCTACCACGTTGCTGGCGACCTTGCGGGTGATCGACAGCCTGTGGAAGCAGGAGCGTCAAGGGCAGAACGCCCGCGAAATTGCCGAGCGTGCCGGCTGGCTCTACGACAAGTTCGTGCTGTTCATCCAGGACCTGGACGAGCTGGGCAGCCGCTTGCAGCAGGTAGACAAGGCTTATGCCGCTGCGCGCAACAAGCTGTGCGAAGGGCGTGGCAACCTGGTCAGCCGCAGCGAGCAGCTTAAGCTACTGGGCGCCCGTGCCAGCAAGAGCTTGCCGGCAGACCTGCTGGAGCGGGCGCTGTCCGACGAGGCGCTACCCGACGTAGCGGTTACTGAGCCAGGCTCAGATGGCGATTGAGCAGGGCGCGCAAGGCCGCCGGCTTGACCGGTTTGGCCAGGTAGTCCAGCCCTGATGCATGTACCAGGGCGATGGTTTCCTTGCTGCCGTCGGCGCTGATCACTACACCGGGTACCGGCTCACCCAGCCGTGCTCGAAGCCAGCCCATCAGCCCGGTGCCGGTCTCGCCGTCGTCCAGGTGGTAGTCCACCAATGCCAGGTGCGGGCGCATGCCTTTGGCCAGCAGGGCTTCGCATTCGGCCTGGTTGCGCGCGGTCCATACCTGGCAACCCCAGCGGCTCAGCAGGCTGTTCATGCCGATCAGGATGCTGTCTTCGTTGTCCACGCATAGCACGTGCAACCCGGCCAGTGGCTGGCCGCCCTGTTGTTCCACGGGCGCGCTTGGCGCCGCGGCGGCCTGGTGTGCAATCGGTACGCTGACGCGGAACACCGTGCCCTTGCCTGGCCATGAGCGTACCTCCAGCGGATGCCCCAGCACCCGACACAGACCGTCTGCGATGGCCAGGCCCAAGCCTAGCCCCTTCTCGGCACGGGTCTGGTGGCTGTCCAGGCGCTTGAACTCCTGAAAGATCACTTGCAGCTTGTCGTCAGCAATGCCCGGGCCACGGTCCCAGACCTCCAGCCACAGGCGCTCGCCCTGTCGGCGCGCGCCTAGCAGGATCGGGCTCTTGCCGTAGCGCAGGGCATTGGTGAGGAAGTTCTGCAGCACCCGGCGTAGCAGTTTCATGTCGCTGTCCACCCGCAGGCGGCTGCCGCGCAGGCGGAACTCCAGGCCTTTCTCGGCCGCCAGCAGCTTGAACTCGGCGCCCAGGGTGTCGAACAGCTCGTTGAGGGCGAAGGGTTTGGCATCCGGGGTGATCTTGCCGTTTTCCAGGCGCGAGATGTCCAGCAGGTCGCTGATCAGCTCTTCAGCCGAGCGCAGCGAGCTGTCCATGTGCTGTACCAACTGCTGGGCCTCTTCGTTCATGCCCTCGGCCTGTTGCGACAAGGCGGCAGAGAAAAGCCGTGCGGCGTTCAACGGTTGCATCAGGTCATGGCTGACGGCGGCCAGGAAGCGGGTCTTGGACTTGCTCACCGCTTCGGCCTGGCTCTTGGCTTCGGACAGCGCCTGGTTCAACTGCGACAGTTCGTGGGTGCGCTCCGCCACGCGTTGTTCAAGGCGTTCGTTGGCATCGCGCAGGGCCTGCTCGGCCTCGCGGAACGGGGTGATGTCGGTGAAGCTCATGACAAAGCCGCCGCCCGGCATCGGGTTGCCGATCAGCTCGATCACCCGGCCATTGGGGAACAGCCGCTCGGAGGAGTGCGCGCGGCCCTGACGCATCCAGTGCAGCCGCCGCGCCACATGCACTTGCGCCTCGCCGGGGCCGCACAGGCCGCGCTCGGCGTTGTAGCGGATGATGTCGGCAATCGGTCGCCCTACGCTGATCAGCCCGTCCGGGTAGTTGAACAGCTCCAGGTAGCGGCGGTTCCAGGCCACCAGGTGCAAATTCTGGTCGACCACGCTGATGCCCTGGTTGATGTTCTCGATGGCGCCTTGCAGCAGGGCGCGGTTGAACTGCAGCACCTCACTGGCTTCGTCAGCGATGCGCACCACGTCTTCCAGCTGCATGTCGCGGCCTTCGATGGCCGCTTTGACCACGGCGCGGGTCGAGGAGGTACCGAGTACCCCGGCCAGCAGGCGTTCGGTGTGCTCGATCCAGTCGCCATCGGCGTTCTGGTTCGGGTTGAAGCCCTTGCCCTGGCGGTAGGCAAAGCGGATGAAGCTCTGCCGTGCGCGCTCTTCCCCGACAAAGCGCGAGGCCAGGGTCAACAGGTCGTCGATCTGCACCGCCAGCAGCGGCTTGCTGCTGGGCCGCGCGCTGGTCTGCTGGCCAATGAACCGGCCGGCCTGCCAGTGCTCGGAAACCCGTGTGCGCGACAGCACCGAAACCCAGGCGAACAGGGTGAAGTTGCCCGCCAGTGACAGCACCACACCTTGGGTCAGTGGACTGATCGGCAGGTTCAGCGGGTTGCCGTGCAGCCACGCCAGGCCAGGGAACAACTGCAACGACCAGCCCAGGCTGTGCGCGGCAATCGGCAGCACCAAGGTGTAGAACCACAGGAAAATGCCGGCGGCCAGGCCGGCGAACACGCCGCGACGGTTGGCCTGCTTCCAGTACAGCGCGCCAAGCATGGCCGGGGTGAGCTGGGTCACAGCGGCAAAGGCGATCTGGCCGATGGTCGCCAGGCTGGCGGTGGAACCCAGCAGGCGGTAGCTGACATAGGCCAGCAGCAGGATCACCACGATGGTTACCCGGCGAACCGAAAGCATCCAGTGGCGAAATGCTTCGAAAGGCCGCTCGGCGTTGTTGCGGCGCAGCAGCCAGGGCAGCAGCATGTCGTTGGACACCATGGTCGACAGCGCCACTGCCTCGACGATCACCATGCCAGTAGCCGCCGAGGCGCCGCCGATGAACGCCAGCAGGGCAAGGCTCGGGTGCGCCTCGGCCAGCGGCAGGCTGATGACAAACGAGTCGGAGATCACCGTGCCGGGCAGCATCATCTGCCCGGCCAGGGCAATCGGCACCACGAACAGCGCGGCCAGTGCCAGGTACATGGGGAATACCCAGCGCGCCAGGCGCAAGTCCTGCGGTTCGATGTTCTCGACCACGGTAACGTGGAACTGCCGGGGCAGGCAGATGATTGCCATCATCGCCACGGCGGTTTGCACCACCATGGACGGCCAATTGATGGTTTCTTTCCAATAGTCCTGCAAGTGGATCGACTGGCGGGCCTGGCTGAACAGGTCGTCGAAGCCGTCATACAGGTTGAAAACGATGAAGATGCCCACGGCAAGAAACGCCAGCAGCTTGATCAGCGATTCGAAGGCGATCGCCAGGACCATGCCGCGGTGGTGCTCGGTCACATCCAGGCTGCGGGTACCGAAGACGATGGCGAACAGCGCCAGTACCAGCGATATCACCAGCGCGGTGTCCTGCACGCGGGTGCCGGTGGCGTCGGCGTTGGCGCCGATCAACAGGTTCACGCCCAGTACGATGCCCTTAAGCTGCAGGGCGATATACGGCAGCACGCCGACCAGGCAGATCAGCGCCACCACCACTGCCAGGGTCTGCGACTTGCCGTAGCGTGCGGCAATGAAGTCGGCGATCGAGGTGATGTTCTGCTGCTTGCTGATCAACACCATCTTCTGCAGCACCCACGGCGCGAAGATCAGCAGCAGTACCGGGCCCAGGTAGATGGGCAGGAATGCCCAAAGCTGTTCGGCGGCCTGGCCGACCGCGCCGAAAAAGGTCCAGCTGGTGCAGTACACGGCCAGCGACAGGCTGTACACCCAGGCACGCAGCTTTGGCGGCAATGGCGTGCTGCGGCGGTCGCCATAGAAGGCGATGGCGAACATGATGGCCATATAGGCCAGGGCGACCACGGCGATCAGCCCGCTGGACAACGACATGAAGACTCCGAAGCAAAAAGGTAACGCGGTCCCGATCAATCAGTCTGGCACGCAAGTGCCGCTTCGTCAGCGCAGACGATGGTTGTAGGAGCGGGTTCACCCGCGAAGAGGCCGGAACAGGCAACATCAACCCCTGCGGGTACCCAACCCATAGAACACCCCTGCCAGTATCACCGACAACACCAGCAGGTAGAAGACTGCCCCCGGCCACAGGTGTACCAGTGCAAACCCCACCATCACCGGCCCCAGCGCCGCCCCCAGGTTGGACAGGTTCTGCGCGCCGTAATACACCCCGCGCAAGTGCTCCGGTGCGATCAGGTCGATAAACATGTACTCGGCCGGGATCACGATGATTTCGCCCAGCGTGAACACCAGCATCGCCAGGCACCAGGCCAGTACCGAGCCCGCCAGCGCAAAACCCAGCAAGCCGGCGATGAACAGGCCCATGCCGGCCAACAGCCACGGCATCAGGCGCTGGCGGCTGATGCGCCGGCCAATCAGGTACTGCAAGGCAATGACTGTCACGGCGTTGGTGGTGACCAGATAGCCGATCAGCCGTGCCGCTTCGGCCGGGTTGCTGGTGACCACCAGGTACTGGGACAGGTAGGCGGTGAACTGGCCGAACACCACCGCGCTCAGCACCCCACCCACGGTAAAGCACACCAGCCGGCGATCCCGCGCCAGCCCCAGCGCCACTTGGCCGAAGCCGGCCGCAGGTTTGTCCGGCGCGCTGACCTGCAGGCTGCGATCACCCAGGCGCCAGTAAGCCAGGCACATGGCCAGGCCAAGCAGGGCAGAGGCGAGGAACGGCACATGGTCGTTCAGTTCAAGCATGGCCACGCCCAGCAACGGGCCGGCGGCGTAGCCGACGTTGCTGAGGGTGTACTTGATGGCGAATACCTCGGCCCGCTCATCCACCGGCAGTAACGCGCAGAAGCCCGCCTTGGCAGCAATGTCGACCACTGCCAGGGCCAGGTTGATCAATACCAGACAAAAGAAGAACGGCAGTGCCGAACGGCTGGCGACCGCGCCGACGAAGGCCAGGGCGAACAGCAGGGTACTGGCGCTGACCAGCGTGTGGTTGCTCAAGGTGTCGACCAGATGGCCACCGTACAGACTCAATAGCGAGGCGACGATCAGCGCGCCACCGATCAGCAGGCCGATCTGGCTGATCGGCAGCTGGAAATTGTCGGCCAGGTAAACCACCAGGTAGGGCAGGGTGAGGGCGCGGGCGACGGTAAGCGCGAAGGTGGTGGTGAGCAACAGGCGAACGGTGTGCGGGTAGCGTTTAATGGCGGCGAGCATTGCCACGTCCTTGTTGTGCGGGTTTGCCGAGCACAAGCATAAGCCACATGCGGTCCTTGCAGCAGCACCGGCAACGTTCAAGAGAAGATGGCAATGCTCCGGCTGGCTCACAGCCCTTCGCGACACAAGGCCGCTTCACGGACAAAGGGCGACAGGCGGAGGATTGACAGTCTGTCAGGCTCAGGGAATACTCTCGAAAAATTCATATATATGTTTATATAACAAGACGAGAGCGAGACCCATGCACCCATTGACCGGTGATGCTCGACTGCCCCGCTACCAACAACTGCGCGACCACATGGTCGCGCAAATTGCCAACAACCGCTGGCGCCCGGGGGAAGCGATCCCCACCGAAGCAGCCTTGGCCACCGAGTTCGACCTGTCGATCGGTACCGTGCGCAAGGCCGTCGATGTCCTGGTGGCCGAAGGCGTGCTGGAGCGCCAGCAGGGCCGCGGCACCTTCATTCGCCGCCCACAGTTCCAGTCGTCGCTGTTCCGCTTCTTCCGTTTCGAGGCCGCCAATGGCGAGCGCATAGTGCCGGAAAGCCGCATTCTTTCCATCGAGTCGCTGCCGGCGCCTTCGGCAGTGGCCGAGGCATTGGGCCTGGCAGGGGAGGCAGAAGTGATCCGCATCGTTCGCACACGTCTGCTTGGCGCCCAGCCGGTGCTGGCCGAAGAAATCTGGCTGCCGCGCCAAACCTTCCAGCCGCTGCTGGACGTGGATTTGAACAGCAAGGGCCCACTGCTGTACCCGATCTACGAAGCGCTGTGCGGTCAGGTGGTCGCCTACGCCGAAGAAACCCTGACCGCCGAAGCGGTCGACGCGGTGCATGGCCGCTTGCTGCAACTGCCGGCCGACAGCCCGGTGGTCGTGATCGAGCGCCTGGCCCGCGACTATGCCGGCAAACCTCTGGAATGGCGCCGCTCGCGCGGCCATGCGCAGCACTTCCGCTACCGCATCGACATTCGCTAAACCGGTCGCTTCACCCTTTTACCTGTCTGCGCCGTGCTGCCATGGCGCAGTGGCTTCGCCTGCCCGTCACACCACGAATAGAAGGATAACAATCATGTTCAGCTGGTATCGCGAGATCACCTCACGGGAACGCAAGACATTCTGGGCCTGTTTCGGCGGCTGGTCGCTCGATGCGCTGGAAGTGCAGATGTTCGGCCTGGCCATCCCCGCGCTGATCGCCGCGTTCTCCCTGACCAAGGGCGATGCCGGCCTGATCAGTGGCCTGACCCTGGTGACCTCGGCAATCGGCGGCTGGCTGGGTGGCACACTGTCCGACCGCTATGGTCGCGTGCGTACCCTGCAATGGATGATTCTCTGGTTCTCGTTCTTCACCTTCCTTTCGGCGTTCGTCACCGGCTTCTACCCGTTGCTGTTCGTCAAGGCCATGCAAGGCTTTGGCATTGGTGGCGAATGGGCAGCCGGCGCTGTGCTGATGGCCGAAACCATCAACCCCAAGTATCGCGGCAAGGTCATGGGCACGGTGCAGAGTGCCTGGGCTGTGGGGTGGGGGCTGGCGGTGGCACTGTTTACGCTGATTTACTCACTGGTGCCGCAGGAGTTTGCCTGGCGGGTGATGTTCTTCGTCGGTCTGCTGCCATCGCTGCTGATCATTTGGGTACGCCGCAACGTGCCTGAGCCGGACAGCTTCCAGCGCCTGCAGAAAGAAAAAGCCATTCCCTCCAGCTTCTTGCGGTCGATGGCTGGCATCTTCCGCCCGGAACTGCTGCGTGTGACCCTGCTGGGCGGCTTGCTCGGCCTGGGTGCCCACGGTGGCTACCACGCGGTGATGACCTGGTTGCCGACCTTCCTCAAGACAGAGCGCAACCTTTCGGTGCTGAACTCGGGCGGTTACCTGGCGGTGATCATCCTGGCCTTCTGGTGCGGCTGCGTGGTCAGCGGCCTGCTGATCGACCGTATTGGCAGGCGCAAGAACATCCTGCTGTTCGCCCTGTGCTGTGTACTGACCGTGCAGGCCTACGTGTTCTTCCCGCTGACCAATACCCAGATGCTGTTCCTCGGCTTCCCGCTGGGCTTTTTCGCCGCCGGCATCCCGGCCAGCCTGGGTGCGTTTTTCAATGAACTGTACCCGGCTGACGTGCGCGGCGCCGGGGTGGGCTTTTGCTACAACTTCGGTCGCGTGCTGTCGGCCGTGTTCCCGTTCCTGGTCGGGCACATGAGCGAGTCGATGTCCCTGGGCAGTGCCATCGGCATCGATGCCGGCATCGCCTATGGCGTTGCGGTGATCGCAGCCCTGTGCCTGCCCGAAACCCGTGGCCGCAACCTTGAATCTGCACCTGCGCCGGAAACGGCCGGTGCCGTCGCCAAGTAACCTGAACCTGTTTGTATGAGAACCATGCCCGACGCACCCGCTTTGCACCTGACTGCCATCGACAGCCACGCCCACGTGTTCAGCCGTGGGCTGAACCTGGCCCGCCAGCGGCGTTATGCGCCCAGTTACGATGCGCCGCTGGGCGACTACCTGGGCCAACTGCGGGCCCATGGTTGCAGCCATGGCGTACTGGTCCAGCCCAGCTTCCTGGGTACTGACAACCGCTACCTGCTCAGCGCCTTGCAGACCGCGCCAGGGCAACTGCGCGGGGTGGTGATGCTGGAGCGGGAGGTCGAGCGGGCGACCTTGGCGGAAATGGCCCGGTTGGGAGTCAGGGGGGTACGCCTCAACCTCATGGGGCAAGACATGCCTGACCTGACCGGCGCGCAGTGGCGGCCCCTGCTGGAGCGCATCGGCGAGCAGGGTTGGCACGTGGAACTGCACCGTCAGGTGGCGGACATCCCAGTGCTGGTGCGGGCATTGCAGCCCTATGGGCTGGACATCGTGATTGACCATTTCGGCCGCCCGGATGCCCGCCTTGGCCTGGGCCAGCCGGGGTTTGCCGAACTGCTGACCCTGAGCGGTCGGGGCAAGGTGTGGGTGAAGGTGTCCGGCATCTACAGGCTGCAGGGCTCGCCGGAAGAGAACCTGGCATTCGCCCGTCAGGCGCTGTGCGCACTGGAAGCCCATTACGGCGCAGAGCGGTTGATGTGGGGCAGTGACTGGCCGCATACCCAGCATGAGTCGGAGGTCAGTTTCGGTACCGCTGTCGAACAGTTCGAGGCCTTAGGGTGTTCAGCGCAGTTGCGTCAGGCACTGATGGTGGATACCGCGCGGGCGTTGTTTGGCTTCGAGTGACGTAGCGCCAGTGCTGCAACTGCTGGCAGGTCCTTGAACGCAATCTCGCTTGGTCATGCCTGAGCCGGTGCTTGCCAGTCAGCGCATTTCCCATGCAGATTTGTGGCCCGGCGCGCTTGGCGAGCCTCCAATTGAAAAGCCCTCAGGACCAAGGACGATGAGTCACTCTTCGCAATTCACCTTGCTCGGCAAGCGGCGTTTCCTGCCGTTTTTCATCACTCAGTCGCTGGGTGCCTTCAACGACAACCTGTTCAAGCAGTCGCTGATCCTGGCGATTTTGTTCAAGCTCAGCCTGGGCGATGGTGACCGATCGATCTGGGTCAACTTGTGTGCCTTGCTGTTCATCCTGCCGTTTTTCCTGTTTTCGGCGCTGGGCGGGCAGTTTGGCGAGAAGTTCGCCAAGGATGCGCTGATCCGTGCAATCAAACTGGCCGAAATCGTGATCATGGCGATTGGTGCGCTGGGCTTTGTCACCAACCATCTGTGGCTGATGCTGGTGGCGCTGTTCGGTATGGGGACCCACTCGGCGCTGTTCGGCCCGGTGAAGTATTCGATCCTGCCGCAGGCCCTGCGCGAGGAAGAGTTGGTGGGCGGTAACGGGCTGGTGGAAACCGGCACCTTCCTCGCCATCCTCGCCGGCACCATCGGCGCGGGGGTGATGATGTCGGCCGACAGCTACGCAACAGTGGTGGCCGGTGGCGTGGTCGGCACGGCGGTACTCGGCTACCTCGCCAGCCGCTGGATCCCTCGGGCGGCTGCCGCCTCGCCGCAAATGCCGCTGGACTGGAACATCTTCAAGCAGTCGTGGGTGATCTTGCGCATGGGCCTGGGCCAGCCGCCGGCGGTGTCGCGCTCGATCGTCGGCAACTCGTGGTTCTGGTTTGTCGGCGCCATCTACCTCACGCAGATCCCGGCCTATGCCAAGGATTGGCTGCACGGTGATGGCACCGTGGTGACCCTGGTGCTGACCCTGTTCTCGGTGGGCATTGCCCTGGGCTCGCTGCTGTGTGAGCGGCTCAGTGGACGCAAGGTGGAAATCGGCCTGGTGCCGTTCGGCTCGTTCGGCCTGACCCTGTTCGGCCTGCTGTGGTGGTGGCACTCCGGTGATGTACCGGCTGCAGCAGCGCCGCACGACTGGCTGGCACTGCTGGGCATGAGCCAGGCGTGGTGGATCTTGCTGTCGATCGTCGGCCTGGGTGTCTTCGGCGGCTTCTACATCGTGCCGTTATATGCGTTGATCCAGGCCCGCACGGCCGAGGACGAGCGCGCCAGGGTGATCGCGGCCAACAACATCCTCAATGCCTTGTTCATGGTGGTGTCGGCGGTGCTCACCATCATCCTGCTAGGCGTGGCCAAGCTGAGCATCCCGCAGCTTTTCCTGGTGGTGTCGCTGCTCAATATCGCAGTCAACACCTATATCTTCAGGATCGTGCCCGAGTTCACCATGCGCTTCCTGATCTGGCTGCTCAGCCATTCGATGTACCGCGTGCAGCACCGAGACCTCGAGCGCATCCCCGACGAAGGTGCAGCGTTGCTGGTGTGCAACCACGTGTCGTTCGTCGATGCGTTGCTGCTGGGCGGGGCCATACGCCGGCCGATCCGCTTTGTCATGTACTACAAGATCTACAACCTGCCGGTGCTCAACTTCGTGTTTCGCACTGCCGGTGCCATCCCGATTGCCGGGCGTAACGAAGACCAGGCGACGTACGAGCGGGCCTTCGCGCGGATTGCCGAGTACCTGGCTGATGGCGAGCTGGTGTGCATCTTCCCGGAAGGCAAGCTGACGGGCGATGGCGAAATCGATGTTTTCAAGGGTGGGGTCAGCCGCATCCTCGAAGAAACGCCGGTACCGGTGATTCCGCTGGCCTTGCAGGGGTTGTGGGGTAGCTTCTTCAGCCGCGACCCGGCCAAGGGCTTCTTCAAGCGCCTGTGGTCGCGGGTGACCATCGTGGCAGGCGCCGCCGTCCCGGTGGAGGCGGCGCAGCCTGAAGTGTTGCGCGAACAGGTCAGCCGCCTGCGCGGCCATCTGCGATAGGGGGTTAGCTGGCGCTGACTTTCAGGCCGACGAGGCCGCAGACGATCAGCGCCACACTGACCAGCCGCACCAGGGCCATGGACTCGCCGAACAGCATGATCCCGGCGATGACCGTACCGACTGCGCCTACGCCGGTCCAGATGGCATAGGCGGTGCCCAGCGGCAACTCCTTCATGGCCAGGCCCAGCAGGCCCAGGCTGATGACCATGGCGCCGACGGTAAGGACAGTGGGTAGTGGTCGAGTGAAACCGTCGGTGTATTTGAGGCCGACGGCCCAGCCAACCTCGAACAGGCCGGCGAAAAACAGGATGATCCAGGACATGAGTGTGTCTCCATCGTTTGAATGATGGGGCCGTCCCCGGAATGGTCACGCGGTGCGTCGTGAGGTCGTCCTCACAGTGGGCATCATGGTGCCTGTCTGCGGCCTTCCGGGCAAGGTCGGGCCTGCTGGCCAATTTCCACCCGTCGTTCACCGTTGCGGCCGCTACCGTATTCGCGGGTAAACCCGCTCCTACACAATTGGTGGTGGGCACACATTGGTGATTGGGCGCAGGCCGTCGTAGGCGCGGGTTTACCCGCGAAGAGGCCGGTGCTGGCAGAAAACAGGCCAGCACCGCATCTCATACCCGTCAGACCCCTTGCGGAATCTCTTCACCACCCAGCGCCTCGAACAGCACCGGCAGGAATTCGGCAAAGGTCATCATCATCAGCTGGAAGCTGGCGTCGAACTGTTGCGCAGCCTCATCGCCACCGTCCTGCTCGGCCTGCTCCTGCAGCAGCTCTTCGAACTTCAGGCGCTTGATGACCATCTTGTCGTCGAGAATGAACGACAGCTTGTCTTGCCAGGCCAGGGCCAGCTGGGTCACCACTTTGCCAGTGCTCAGGTGCAGCTGGATCTCTTCGCCAGTCAGGTCCTGGCGCTTGCAGCGCACGATACCGCCATCTTCGGCGGTGTCGCGCAGTTCGCACTCGTCCAGCACATAGAAGCCTTCGGCGGCTTGCTGCGATTTGACCCAGTCGGTCATGGTGGCCACCGGCGCAATCTTCACCGTGGCCGGGCGCACGGGCAGCGAACCCATCACTTCACGCAGGGTCGACAGCAGGTCTTCGGCGCGCTTGGCGCTGGCCGAGTTGACCAGGATCACGCCCAGGCGCGGGGCAATGGCAGCGAAGATCATCGAGCGGCGGATGAACGCACGCGGCAGGAACGCCTGGATGATTTCGTCCTTGATCTGGTCGCGTTCCTTTTTATAGACCTTGCGCATTTGCTCGGTCTCGATCTCTTCGACCTTTTCCTTGACCGCGTCGTTGACCACGCTGCTCGGCAGGATGCGTTCTTCCTTGCGCGCGGCAATCAGCAGGTACTCGCCGCTGACATGCACCAGGGGAGCGTCTTCGCCTTTGCCGAACGGCGCGACGAAACCATAAGTGGTCAGCTCCTGGCTGGCGCAGGGGCGGGCCGGTTTGCTGGCCAGGGCGGCTTCCAGCGCTTCAGGCTCGAACGGAACTTCCTGGGTCAGGCGGTAGGTCAGCAGGTTCTTGAACCACATGAGGGGCAATCTCTCCTTAATGCATAAGGCGGGCATTATTCTCCGAGCGGTGAATTCAGGCCAGCCCTGTCAGAGGGCCAGCAGTGGCTTATGCACGAAAGAATCGCCCGACAACGCTAGGTCTTTGAAAGGCCTGAGGTTTTTTTTGCAAAAAGTTTAAAAAGTGCTTGCCAGGGTGCGGGGCGCTCCGTAGAATGCGCGCCACACCGAGACGAAGGGTGATTAGCTCAGCCGGGAGAGCATCTGCCTTACAAGCAGAGGGTCGGCGGTTCGATCCCGTCATCACCCACCACTCGATGTATAGCGCAGCGGTAGTTCAGTCGGTTAGAATACCGGCCTGTCACGCCGGGGGTCGCGGGTTCGAGTCCCGTCCGCTGCGCCATATTCCACTTCCAGGGCCCACTGAACACCCGGAAGTAACAAAGAAAGCGACCTTAGGGTCGCTTTTTTTGTGCCTGTTTTTTGGTGTTTGACCGAAGTGTGAAAAAACTTCGATAAGTGCTTGCCAGAGCGCCAAGTCGCCCGTAGAATGCGCGCCACACCGAGAGACATGGGTGATTAGCTCAGCCGGGAGAGCATCTGCCTTACAAGCAGAGGGTCGGCGGTTCGATCCCGTCATCACCCACCACTCGATGTATAGCGCAGCGGTAGTTCAGTCGGTTAGAATACCGGCCTGTCACGCCGGGGGTCGCGGGTTCGAGTCCCGTCCGCTGCGCCATATTCCACTTCCAGGGCCCACTGAACACCCGGAAGTAACAAAGAAAGCGACCCTAGGGTCGCTTTTTTTGTGCCTGCATTTTGTACCCCTACCTGCACGCGTTTGCCGCAGCTTCAGCCACGACGTTCCTCCTCCCGCAATGTCAGCACCTCATACCCACCCTCAGTCACCGCCACGGTATGCTCCCACTGCGCCGACAAGCTGTGGTCCCGGGTGATCACCGTCCAGCCATCCTTCAACTCGCGCGTGCCGCGGCCACCCTGGTTGATCATCGGTTCGATGGTAAACACCATCCCCGGTTTCAGCTTCATGCCCATGCCGCGCTGGCCAATGTGCAGCACCTCTGGCCCTTCATGCATCTGCTGGCCAATACCGTGGCCGCAATACTCGCGCACCACGCTGTAACCCGCCGCCTCGGCATGGGCCTGCACGGCATGGCCGATATCGCCCAGCGTTGCCCCAGGGCGCACCTGCTCGATGCCTTTCCACAACGCGTCATAGGTGGTGTCGACCAGGTGCCGGGCTTCTTCGCTGATCTTGCCGATGCAATACATCTTCGACGAATCGGCAATGTAGCCGCCCTGTTCCAGCGTGATGTCGACGTTGATGATCGAGCCTTCCTTGAGCACCTCATCGACCTTGGGGATGCCGTGGCATACCACGTGGTCCACCGACGTATTGAGCGAGTAAGGGAAACCGTACTGGCCTTTGCTTGCTGGCCGTGCCTTGAGCGTATCGACGATGAACGCCTCGGCGCGGTCGTTGATCTGCATCGTGGTCACGCCGGGGCGGATGAAGCTGTCGAGTTCGGTGAACACCTGGGCCAGTAGCTGGCCGGCGCGGCGCATCAGGTCGAGTTGGGCGGGGGTCTTGAGGATCACCTGGGACATGGGAGGAGGGCAGTTGCTCATGCTGGAAATTGCCCCAGCATAGCGCCAGCGGGTACCGGCTTGCCACTGCATGGTGCGTAACCTGTGCAGGCCTCTTCGCGGGCACGCCCGCTCCCACAGGTACGGCGCCGCCCTCAGGCCTTGCGATATCCCTGTGGGAGCGGGCATGCCCGCGAAAGGGCCGGTATAGCTGGCCCATAAATTGCTGATCTACCCTCATCCCGGGCTATCAACGTCGACAGCCCTCACCACTTCACGACAAAGGCGCCGTGTTGCCCCGCTTGCATCTGCATGCCGGGGCAGCCGGCGCCTTTTTGCGTTTTCCACAGGAGCCCGCCCATGGCCAACAGCGAAGTACGCAGCGTCTGCCCCTACTGCGGCGTGGGCTGCGGCATCGTCATGAGCGTTGCCGATGGCAAGGTCGGCAAGATCAGCGGTGACAAGCTGCACCCGAGCAACTTTGGCCGCCTATGCACCAAAGGCCTCACCGCACACCTGCCTCTGAGTGCCAGCGGGCGCATGGCCGACGCCTATGTGCGCCAGCAACGCAGCCAGCCGCCAGTGCGCACCAGCATGGACCAGGCCATCGCTGCCACCGCCGAGCGTCTGCGCAGCATCATCGACCAGCACGGCCCGGATGCCGTGGCGCTCTACGTGTCCGGGCAAATGTCGCTGGAGGCCCAGTACCTGGCCAACAAGTTGGCCAAGGGCTTTATCCGTACGCGCCACATCGAGTCCAACTCGCGCCTGTGCATGGCCAGCGCCAGCAGTGGCTACAAGCTGTCGCTTGGCGCCGATGGCCCACCTGGCAGTTACCAGGACTTCGAGCACGCCGACGTATTTCTGGTGATCGGCGCCAACATGGCCGACTGCCACCCGATCTTGTTCCTGCGCCTGCTTGATCGGGTCAAGGCCGGCGCCAGGCTGATCGTCGTCGACCCGCGGCGCAGCGCAACCGCCGACAAGGCCGACCTGTTTCTGCAGGTGCGCCCCGGCAGTGACATGGCCTTGCTCAACGGCCTTTTGCACCTGCTGCATCGCAACGGCCACACCAACCCCGATTTCATCGCCCGCCACACCGAAGGCTGGGACGAACTGCCGGCCTTCCTCGACGACTATACCCCCGAGCGCGTCGCCGCCATCACCGGGCTGGCCGAGGCCGATATCATCAAGGCCGCCGAATGGATCGGCAGCGCCAACAACTGGATGAGCTGCTGGACCATGGGCTTGAACCAGAGCATTCACGGCACCTGGCACAGCAACGCCATCTGTAACCTGCACTTGGCCACGGGTGCCATCTGCCGCCCCGGTAGCGGCCCGTTCTCGCTGACCGGCCAACCCAATGCCATGGGCGGCCGCGACATGGGCTACATGGGCCCCGGCTTGCCAGGCCAGCGCTCAGCGTTGGTGGAAGATGACCGCGCGTTCGTCGAACGGCAGTGGCAACTGCCACCCGGCAGCCTGCGCAGCGAGGGCGGCGAGGGTACGGTGGCGCTGTTCGGGCAGATGAAAGCCGGTGAAGTGAAAGCCTGCTGGGTCATCTGCAGCAACCCGGTGGCCAGTGTCGCCAACCGCCAGCAAGTGATCGACGGCCTGCGCAAGGCCGAACTGGTCATTACCCAGGACGCCTTCCTCGACACCGAAACCAACCGTTACGCCGACATCCTGCTGCCGGCCGCGCTGTGGGCCGAAGGTGAGGGTGTGATGATCAACAGCGAGCGCAACCTGACCCTGATGCCACGCGCTGTCGAGCCCCCCGGGCAAAGCTTGCCGGACTGGCAGATCATTGCCCGCGTGGCGTGTGCCATGGGCTATGCCGACGCCTTCGACTACCCCAATGCCGAAGCGGTGTATGAGGAAATACGCCGCTTCCACAACCCTGTTACCGGTTATGACCTGCGCGGTATCGGCTATGCCGAATTGCGGACACAGCCGCGCCAGTGGCCTTGTGCACCGGGCAGCGAGCAGCATCGTAGCCCGCTGCGCTACCTCAACGACGGCAGCAGCCAGGCGCTCCTGCTCGATGCCCGGGGTAGGCGGCCGGCACTGGCCTTTCCCACCGCCAGCGGCAAGGCGCGCTTCTTTGCGCGGCCCTGGTTGCCGGCAGCGGAAGTGCCGGACGATGACTACCCCATGGTGCTTAACACTGGCCGTGTGCAGCACCAATGGCACACGTTGACCAAGACCGGCAAGGTGCCGGCACTGAACAAGCTGGAGCCCGGCCCCTACCTCGAGATTCACCCCGAGGATGCCGCCCGGCTGGGTGTCGCTGAAAAGGACCAGGTAGCCGTTCGCTCACGCCGGGGGCACGCCGTGTTGCCGGCGCGCATCAGTGACCGGGTCATGCCGGGCAACTGCTTTGCGCCGTTTCACTGGAATGACCTGATCGGCGAGCAATTGGCGATCAATGCCGCGACCTGCGATGCGGTCGACCCGCTGTCGCTGCAGCCTGCCTTCAAACACTGCGCCGTAGCCCTGGAGCGGGTCGCAGGCGAGCGCATCGACGCCCTTGATCTGAACACTGCCACTGTAGAGCCTGTCCGCATGCCGACCGCCACCCTGTCCCGTCTGCTTGGCCTGCACACCCTGCCGGTTCCGGTGCTGGCCGAAGAAGAGCGTCATTACCTGCAAGGTTTCCTGCTGGGCCTGGACCAGGCCCGCGCCGAGGGCGTACCCCGCCTGCCGGCCAGTGCGCCGCTGGCTGCCAGTCGTCGTTTGTTTGTCGACGGTTTGCTGGCCGGGCTGTTCGCCCAGCCTGCAACTGCGCCCATCGCGGCACAGGCCGCGCCATGGCATCAGGTGCTGTGGGCCTCGCAGACCGGCAATGGTGAGCAACTGGCCGAACGCTGCGCCGCGCGCCTGCGCGATGCTGGTCTGAGCGTGCAACTCAGCTGTCTGGAGGCGGTCAGCCCAAGCCAGCTGCAGGGTGTTGCCAGTGTGGTGTTGATCGCCAGCACCTTTGGCGATGGCGACGCGCCCGACAGCGGCGCGGCATTCTGGCAGGCCTTGCAGGGCGAGGAGGGCGCCCACTGCGCCGGGCTGCCCTATGCCGTACTGGCCTTGGGCGACTCCAGTTACGACCAGTTCTGCGGTTTTGGCCGCAAGCTCGACCAGCGCCTGGCCGAGCTGGGAGGGCAGCGCCTGCTGCAACGGGTGGACTGCGAGCCAGACTTCGACGAAGCCTTTGCCAGTTGGCTCGAAGCGTTATTACCTGCACTGGACAGCACTGCGGCGCCACAACCGGCGAGTGAACCTGCACCCGTATCGGCCTTCAGCAAGCAGCAACCCTGGATGGCCACCGTACTGGAAAACCGCCTGCTCAATGGCCCCGGCGCCAGCAAGGAAACCCGCCAGCTGGTCTTCGACCTGGGCGGCAGCGGCTTCAGTTATGCTGCCGGCGATGCCTTGGGCGTATGGCCGCGCAACTGCCCGGCCCTGGTAGAAGAGCTGCTGACACTGATGCAGCTCGATGGCCAGGCGATGGTCGAGCTTAAAGGTCATTGCGCCATGCCATTGGCCGAAGCCCTGCAAACACACCTGGAAATTGCCAAGGTCACTGCGCAACAACTGCAGGCATTTGCCAGCAATGCGCCTGACCTGCAGCGCTTGCTGCAGCCTGAATGCAAGGCCGAGCTGCAAGATTGGCTGTGGGGCCGGCAGCTGGTCGATGTGCTGCGCGCTTTCCCCCAGCAGTTGCCGCTGGCCAGCTGGCTGGAACTGCTCAAGCCATTGCAGCCGCGGCTCTATTCGATCAGTTCCAGCCCGCTGGCGCACCCAGGCCAGGTGCATCTGACGGTATCGACGGTGCGTTATGGCGAACGTAAAGGCGTGTGCTCAAGCTTCCTTGCCGACCGTGCGCAGGTGCAGAAAGTGGCGATCTTCCCGCAGGTGTCGAAGCACTTCCGCTTGCCCGAGGACGACAGCGTGCCGGTGATCATGGTGGGCCCTGGTACTGGCATTGCACCGTTCCGTGCGTTCCTCGAGGAGCGAGAGGCACGGGGGGCAAAAGGCGACAATTGGCTGTTCTTCGGTGAGCAGTACGCAGCGACCGATTTCTATTACCAGGAGCAGTTGCAGGCCTGGCAGGCGGCGGGGCACCTGCGGCTGAACACGGCGTTCTCGCGGGACCAGGCCGAGAAGATCTATGTGCAGCAGCGCATGCTTGAGCAGGGTGCGCTGTTGTGGCAGTGGCTGGAGGCGGGGGCGTATTTCTATGTGTGTGGCGATGCGCAGCGTATGGCCAGGGATGTGGATGCGGCGTTGCGGGTAATCGTCGCCGAGCATGGCCGGATGGATGCGGCGGCGGCGGCGGCTTATGTCGAAGGCTTGAGCAAGGCCAGGCGTTATCGGCGCGATGTGTACTGACGTGCTCCAAGATGGGGTGTTGTGCACCTTGAATGTGCATTGGCTGGGCGCGCCCAGCGCAAGTGTAGGAGCGGGTTTACCCGCGAAGAGGCCGACACAGGCAACCCAGGCAACCCAGGCAACCCAATTGGCACGCTCCCTGCTTAACCTTGGATACAACAAAGCCCACTGATCAACGGCGATCAACCGGGCCCCCTACCGTGATGAATACAGGCAAAGGCGCCTGGAGCTTCGGCTCCAGGCGCTTTTTTTTTGATCGAGGATCGGCTTATGAAGGCAACAGCGAGCAGCGGGCAACGAGAGCGACTGGTCATCGTCGGCAACGGCATGGTCGGCCACCATTGCGTCGAACAACTGGTCAGTCGCGGCGCCCTGCAGCGCTTCGAGGTGCGGGTATTCGGCGAAGAGCGCCAACGCGCGTATGACCGCGTGCACCTGTCCGAATACTTCGGCGGCAGCTGTGCCGAAACCCTGGCCCTGTGTGAGCACGATTTCTACGACGCCAATGGCGTGCACCTGCACCTGGGTGAGGCCGTGCTGGAGATCGACCGTGAGCGCCGCGAAGTCGTCACTGCCGAAGGTCGCTATGGCTACGACCAACTGGTGCTGGCCACCGGCTCCTATCCCTTCGTACCGCCGATCGAAGGCTCCAGCGACAATGCCCGCCTGGTCTACCGCACCCTGGACGACCTCGATGGCATTCGTGCTGCCGCAGCCGGTGCCCGCCGAGGGGTGGTGGTCGGCGGTGGCCTGCTTGGCCTGGAAGCGGCCAATGCCCTCAAGTCGCTGGGGCTGGAAGCCCACGTGGTGGAATTCGCCCCACGGCTGATGCCGGTGCAGCTGGACGGCGAGGGCGGTGCCGCGTTGAAGGCGCAGATCGAAGCGCTGGGTGTGGGGGTGCACCTGGCGCGCGCCACCCAGTCGGTCAGTGCCGGTGAAACCTACCGCTACCGCATGAACTTCGACGGCGGTGAGCACCTGGAAACCGACCTGATCGTGTTCTCCGCCGGTATCCGCCCACAGGATGCACTGGGCCGGGGTTGCGGCCTGGACATCGCCGCGCGCGGTGGCGTGGTCATCGATAACCACTGCCGCAGCAGCGACCCACGCATCTTCGCCATCGGCGAGTGCGCCTCGTGGAACGGCAGCGTGTTCGGCCTGGTCGCCCCGGGCTACAGCATGGCGCGCAACCTGGCTGGGCTGCTGATGGGCGAGGCGGCGGTGGCGTTCACCGGCGCCGACATGTCGACCAAGCTCAAGCTGCTGGGGGTGGATGTCGGTTCGATCGGCGACGCCCACGGTGCCACGCCCGGCGCGCGCAGCTATCGCTTCATCGATGAAGCCAACAGCGCTTACCGCCGTTTGGTGGTGGATGCCAGCGGCAAGCACGTGCTCGGCGCGGTGCTGGTCGGTGACAACAGCTATTACGACACCCTGTTGCAGTACGCCCAGAACGGCATCGCCCTGCCGGCCGACCCGGCAGCGCTGATCCTGCCGCAAGGCGGTGGTGCGCCGGCCTTGGGCGCCGATGCGCTGCCCGACAGCGCGACCATCTGCTCCTGCCACAACGTCAGCAAGGGGGCGGTGTGCGCCGCGATCGACAGTGGCTGTAGCGACTTGGCTGCGGTCAAGGGCTGCACCAAGGCCGCGACCGGCTGCGGCGGTTGCGCGGCCCTGCTCAAGCAAGTCTTCGAGCACGAACTGACGGCCCGCGGCGTGGCGGTGGACAAGAGCCTGTGCGAGCACTTTGCCTACACCCGGCAGGAGCTGTACGGGTTGGTGCGGGTGGAGGGTATCCGCACCTTCAGTGAACTGCTCGAGCGCCATGGCAAGGGCGATCTGGGGTGTGACATCTGCAAGCCGGCGGTGGGCAACATTCTCGCCTCGTGCTGGAACCAGCCGATCATGGACCCGGCACTGGTACCGCTGCAGGACACCAACGACACCTTCATGGCCAACATGCAGAAAAACGGCACCTATTCGGTGGTACCGCGCATTCCCGGTGGTGAAATAACCCCCGACAAGCTCATCGTCATCGGCCAGGTGGCCAAGAAATACGACCTGTACACCAAGATCACCGGTGGCCAGCGCATCGACCTGTTCGGCGCCCAGTTGCACGAGCTGCCGCTGATCTGGGGCGAACTGATCGAGGCCGGTTTCGAAACCGGGCACGCCTACGGCAAGTCGACCCGCACGGTGAAGTCGTGCGTGGGGAGTACCTGGTGCCGCTACGGCGTGCAGGACAGTGTCGCCATGGCCCTGCGCCTGGAAGACCGCTACAAGGGCCTGCGCAGCCCCCACAAGCTCAAGTTCGCGGTATCGGGTTGCACCCGTGAATGCGCCGAGGCGCAGAGCAAGGACATCGGCGTTATCGCCACCGACAAGGGCTGGAACCTGTACGTGTGCGGCAACGGCGGCATGCGCCCGCGGCATGCCGAGCTGTTCGCCACCGACCTGGACGACGAAACCCTGGTACGCCTGATCGACCGCGTGCTGATGTTCTACATCCGCACGGCCGACAAGCTGCAGCGCACCTCGGTGTGGCGTGAAAACCTGGAAGGCGGGCTGGACTACCTGAAGCAGGTGATCATCGACGACAGCCTGGGCCTGGCCAATGAGCTGGAAGCGCAGATGCAGCAGGTGGTCGACCAGTATGAATGCGAGTGGGCCAATGCCCTCAACGACCCGGAGAAGCTCAAGCGCTTCCGCACCTTCGTCAACGACCGCCGTGCTGACCCGGACGTGCACTTCGTGCGCGAACGCGAGCAACGCCGGCCTGCTGCGCCATTGCACCTGATACCCACTGTCGAGGAGGCTGTCTGATGAACCTGGCCAATGCTGCTGTGAACACGCAAGAAAACTGGCAGACGGTGTGCCAGGCACAAGATCTGGTGGCCGACTCCGGCGTCGTGGTTTGGTTCGATGGGGCCCAGGTGGCGTTGTTCTACCTGCCGGGGCAGGCCCAGCCGCTGTACGCAGTGGACAACCGCGACCCACGCTCCGGCGCCAACATCATCGGCCGCGGGCTGGTGGGCAGTGTGCAAGGTGAGCTGGTGGTGGCAGCGCCGCTCTACAAGCAGCACTTCAGCCTGCTGAGTGGGGAGTGCCTGGAGGATGCCGGGCAGAGGTTGCGGGTGTGGCCGGTGCGGTTGAAGGGGGAGGCGGTGGAGCTGGCTTTGGCCTGACAACCCTTTGCTGCCTGTGTCGGCCTCTTCGCGGGCAATCCCGCTCCTACGGAATCTGCACCGCCTTCAAATACGGCGCTGCACCTGTGGGAGCGGGCTTGCCCGCAAAGAGGCCGGCACAAGCCGACTAAATAACCAACCCCTGCGGCGTGCGCCCGGCAAACACATCCACCAGGCTGGCTACCACCATCTCGCCCATGCGCGTGCGTGTCTGTACCGTGGCACTGGCTCGATGCGGTTGCAGGACTACATCTTCGCGCTCGAACAACGCCTCGGGCGCTCGCGGTTCATCGGCAAACACATCCAGCGCCGCGCCAGCGATCTCGCCGGCCTGCAATGCCGCGACCAACGCGGGTTCATCCACCAGCTTGCCGCGTGCGATATTGATCAGATACCCCTCGGCGCCCAACGCCCGCAGCACGTCGCGATTGATCAGCGCCTCGCCCTTGTCAGCCGCCGCTGCGAGGATCAGCGCATCGCTGTCCTTGGCCAACTGCAGCAGATCTGCCTCGAACCCGTAGGGCACATCCAGCGCCTGGAGATCGGTGTAGCGGATCGGGCAACCGAAGGCTGCCGCCCGCTGCGCGACTGCGCGGCCGACGCGCCCCATGCCGACGATGCCCACGCGCATGCCCGACACCTGCCGAGCCAGTGGCAACGGTGCCAGCGGCGTGGCACTGGTGGCCCAATGGCCGGCGCGAACGAAGCGGTCACCGGTGCAGATACCCCGGCACAAGCCGATCAGCAGGCCAATCGCAAGATCGGCGACGTCCTCGGTGAGGGCACCGATGGTTGCCGTCACCTGGATGCCACGATCGCGAGCATAGGCCAGGTCTACCGCGTCGGTACCGACACCATTGACCGCGATCACTTCAAGGTGGGGCAAGCGTGCCATCAGCGCCTGGCTGATACCGGTGTGGCCGCCGGTGATCACGCCGCGAATATTGCCGGCATGCTGGCTGACGTAGGCCTCCTTGTCGACCTGTTCGTAGTAGCGGTGTACGGTGAACAGCTGTTCCAGGCGCTCACGGATCTGCGGGATCAGGATAGGGCTCAGTTGCAGGACTTCGGGTTTCATCGGTCACTCCATCATAAACAGGGATCAGCCACGGCCAACGAACGGCATGTTGCTGGCCATCACGGTCATGTTCAGTACGTTGGCGTCGAGCGGCAGCGCCGCGATGTAGCGCACTGCATCGGCCACATGGCGCACGTCCAGCATCGGCTCGGCTGCGATCTCGCCATTGGCCTGGCGTACCCCCCGGGTCATGCGCTCGGACAACTCGGTCAGGGCGTTACCGATGTCCACCTGGCTACACACGATGTTGTACGGCCGGCCATCCAGCGCCAGCGCCTTGGTCAGGCCAAGCACCGCATGCTTGCTGGCCGTGTAGGGTGCAGTGAACGGGCGTGGGGTGTGCGCCGAGATCGAGCCGTTGTTGATGATTCGCCCACCTTGCGGTTGCTGGCGGCGCATCAGGCCGAAGGCAGCGCGGGCGCACAGGAACACCCCGTCGACGTTGGTGGCGATGACGTTGCGCCAGTTCTCCAGCGGCAGCTCGTCCACCGGCACGGCGGGCGCGTTGATGCCGGCATTGTTGAAGATCACATCGAGCCGGCCGTGCACTTCTTCGATGGTGGCGAACAGCTGCGCGACGCTCTGCTCGTCGCGTACATCGGTGGGCACGGCCAGCGCCTCACCGCCTGCTGCCAGCGCCTGTGCAACCACGGCTTGCAGGGGGGCGGCGCGGCGCCCGGCGAGCACCAGGCTGAAGCCGTCATCCAGCAGGGCGAGGGCGACGGCGCGGCCGATGCCGCTACCGGCACCGGTGACCAGGGCGATTTTCTTGTTCTGGGTCATGTCGGGTCTCCGTCAGGTTCAGGCTGCGTTGGCTGTTTGCCCGGCAGGGCGGGGGCCGACACGCAGGTGCAGTTCGCCGATACCGTCGATGCCGGCGTGTATCGTGTCTCCCGGTTTCAGCGGGGCCACGCCGGGCGGGCTGCCGGTCATGATCAGGTCGCCCGGGCGCAGCGGCAGCTGGCGTGACAGCCGGCTGATCACTTCGGCCAATGCCCAGGTCTGCTGGCTCAGGTGGGCACGCTGGCGCTCCTCGCCATTGACCTGCAGCCACAGCGACGTATCCAGCGGCCAGTCGCATTCGCTGGCGGGGACGATGGCGGTCATCGGTGCCGAAGCCTCGAACACCTTGGCGCCTTCCCACGGCAGGCCCTCGGCCTTGGCCTTGCGCTGGTGATCGCGACGGGTCATGTCCAGGCCGGCGGCAAAGCCGAACACGTGCTCCAGGGCGTGTTCCGGGGCAATGTCGGCACCGCCCTTGGCAATGGCCGCGACCAGCTCGATTTCATGGCAGAACTCCTCGGTCTGCGGCGGGAAGGGCAGCTCGCCCGATGCCTCGACGACGTTGCTCGCCGGCTTCATGAAAAACACCGGCTCCTGCGGCGCCGCGCCGTAGGATTCCGGCCACGGGTAGTTGCGGCCGAGGCAGAACACCCGGCCGACGGGGAAGCGCGCATCGCTGCCGCGGATCGGCAGGCTGACGATGGCCGGCGGGTTGAACAGGTAGGTCATGGGTGGATCCTCCGTACTGGAGTGGCCAGCGTATCCAGCGGCTGGCCGGCAAAGTTGGACGAAAGCGGGGTTGGGTTGGATTATCCAAGTAACCTGTACCGGCCCAATCGCTAGCACAGGCAGTGCAATCTCAAGCAGTTGTTTTCAGCTCGATGCGATACAGCTTCCCAAGCAGCAGCGAGTAAGACAGCGTGCCCATCAACGCCACGCCGCCGATGAACCAGAACGCCATGGCGAACGAGCCACTGGCGTGCACGATGGCGCCGATCACGATCGGTGTGACGATGCCGCCGATGTTCGCCGCCAGGCTGGTGATGCCGCCGGTCAGGCCGATCAGCTCCTTTGGCGCCACTTCCGACACGGCAGCCCACGACGACGAGGCGATGCCCTGGGCGAAGAACGCCAGGGTCAGCACGGCGATGCACAGCACATTGGAGTCGGTGAAGTTCACCAGCACGATCGACATCCCCAGCATCGAGCCCACCACCAGCGGCAGCTTGCGGGCAAACGACAGCGAGTAGCCCTTGCGGATCAGGAGGTCGGAGACAATGCCCGCCAGGAGGATGCCGACCGTGGCACCAATGAACGGCATGACCGCGAAGATGCCGACCTTGATCAGCGTCAGCTGGCGTTCTTCGATCAGGTAGGTGGGGAACCAGGTAAGGAAGAAGTACAGTGCCGAGGTGCTGGCGAACTTGCCCAGGCAGATCGCCCAGATCTGGCGATAGCGGAACAGCTCGGCAACCTGGCGCCAGTCGAAGCGGGTACGTTGCTGGCTGCTCTTCACCAGGCCACCGCCGTTCTCGATGTAGGCCAGTTCCTCCTTGCTGACCTTCTTGCAGTTCAGCGGGTCGCGGTACAGCACCAGCCACACGACGCCGAACAGGATGCCCACCAGGCCGGTGCTGTAGAACACGTGGCGCCAGTCATAGGTGGTCGCCAGCCACAGTAGCGCGCCGGTGAACAGCGCGGTGCCCAGGTACTGGCCACATACGTAGATGCTGCTGGCCATCCCGCGCTCGCGGGCGGGGAACCACACCGTGACCGCACGGCTGTTGGCCGGGAAAGCCGGGGCCTCCATGGCGCCGACCGCCAGGCGCAGGCCGAACAGTGAGGCGAAGCCGCTGGCCAGGCCCTGGGCCACGGTGACTGCCGACCAGCTGATCAGCGACACGCCGTAGGTCAGGCGCGAGCCGAAGCGGTCGGCGATGAAGCCGGCCGGCACCAGTGCCAATGCGTAGGTCCAGGCGAAGGCGGAGAA
This sequence comes from Pseudomonas sp. BO3-4, assembly GCF_034044115.1. Classification (NCBI taxonomy): domain Bacteria; kingdom Pseudomonadati; phylum Pseudomonadota; class Gammaproteobacteria; order Pseudomonadales; family Pseudomonadaceae; genus Pseudomonas; species Pseudomonas sp. BO3-4. The sequence continues at coordinate 4,788,750 of NZ_CP139018.1, read as the reverse complement.
GATCAGGCCCATCTCGACCTTGTCCAGGCCTAGGTCCTTGGCCATGAACGGCGCTGCGATGGAAATGTTCACCCGGTCGACATAGTTGATGATGGTCGCCACCAGCAGCAGCGACAGCATGAACCAGCGGCGGCGGGAGGGCAGGCGCTGGGCAGGGGCCGCGTCCAGCGCGTACGACGACGCGGCGCGGGGGGTAGGCGTGCTCGACATGAGTCGACCTCGTTTGTTGTTGTTGGTAGAGGTTGGGCTGCAGTCCCTTTTCTACAGTGGTCGTACGACGCATCGAATGCAACGGCGGTTTTAGACCGTTTTTTTCGCTGAAGGCGGGGTAGGGCTGTGCTGTCCAAGAAAATCAGAAGGTGGGGTTTTGCGCGTATTTTCAGCTGTATGTCGCATTCCCAGCGGGTTGTGGACGGTTAGGGTTGCGCGAGTTTTTGCAGACAGGTTTAATTTGATGACTTTAGACATCGTACAACTTGTTGTGTCTGCCCCTGGTCTCTTCGCGGCCTCGCCCGTGAAGGGGCCAGACAGCGCCATCCTTGAAGACTGGAGCCAACCCAATGCCCCCCAAGCGCGAGGTTCCGACCTACGTCATGCAGCAGCGCAGCGAGCTGATGGATTTCTACATCCGCGACCAGCGCGGGCGCCCCGCCGAGACCGCGCCGCACCGTCACGAGTATTTTCAGATCCAGGTCAATTTAGGCGGCGACACGGTGCAACACATCGGTAGCGTGCAGCGCCCGTTCAGGCGCAACACCTTGGCTTTCATCCTGCCGCACCGGGTGCACGTGATCCCACATCCGGCGGACAGCGACTTCGTGGTGATCAATTTCTCCCAAACGTTCCTGCTGCCGCACCTGGCCTGCGACCCGATGGACCTGGAGGAAGTGTCGATCCTGCAGGCGCCAGAGCTGTCGCCGTTCCGCTTTCAGGAGCATCTCGACTTTTGCCTGGGTGAAGCCGACTTTGCCCAGGCGCGGCAAATCCTCGATCGCTTGCGTGAACTGGATGCCAACCGCCGCTTCGGCACCCGCGAAATGCTCAAGGGCCTGTTGCTGCAGCTGATCGGCCAGGTCTGCGGCCTGTACGCCGAGCCGCTGCGCGAACTGGCCGACAGCAACGCTGCCCAGCTCAGCCGCCGTGCTGCGCTGGGCCGCATGAGCGACTACCTGCGCCGGCATATCGACGACCCCGACCTGAACCTGCAGAAAGTCGCCGCCGCCACCTACCTGTCGCCGACCTACCTGACCCACTGGCTGCGCAAGGAAATCGGCAAGACCTTCAGCGAGCTGGTGCTGGAGCGGCGCATGCACGCCGCACGCAACTACCTGCTCAACGGCAGCCGCCCGGTGGGCGAGGTGGCGCGGCTTTGTGGCTTTGCCGACGAAGCCTACTTCTCTCGACGTTTCCGCCAGATCCACGGCCTGCCACCTGGCCAGTTCCGCCGCCAGCAACGCGACCCGGATACGCCGCAGGTAGCGATGCGGTAAGCTTGCTGCCATGAACCTCGACACCCGCATCAAATACCGCCACCTGCTGTGCTTCCTGGAGATTGCCCGGCAGGGCAGCCTGGCCAGGGCGGCCGATAGCCTGTCGATCAGCCAGCCGGCGATTTCCAAGACCCTCAAGGAGCTTGAGGACCTGCTCGAGGCGCGCCTGTTCGAGCGCAGCCGCCAGGGTGTCGAGCTGACCCCGGCCGGCACCCGCTTCATGCGTTACGCCGGGCCCAGCGTGCAGGCGCTGCGCGATGGCGTCAGCAGCCTGCGCGGTGAAGCGCGGGCGCCGTCGCAGGTGCGCATCGGCGTGCTGTCCACGGTCGAAGGCCTGCTCATGCCTGAGGTGCTGTGCCGCCTGCATCAGCGCCATGAAGCGCTGGTGATCAGCGTGGTCACCGGGGTCAGCGCGCAGTTGCTTGGCCAGCTTCACCTGGGGGAGCTGGAACTGGTGGTGGGGCGCATGACCGACAGTCCGCAAATCCAGGGGTTGTCGTTCGAGCACCTGTACAGCGAGTCGATGAGCCTGGTGGTGCGCCCGGGTCACCCGCTGCTGGCCAGCACGCCCGTGGAGCGGGGACAGGTGGGGCGTTACCCGCTGGTGCTGCCACCCGCTGGCACCACCATCCGCCAGCACGCCGACAGCCTGTTCGTGCAATGCGGCATCCAGATGCCGGCGCAGCGCCTGGAAACCCTGTCGCTTGCCCTGAGCCGGCGCTACCTGCTGGGCAGCGATGGCCTGTGGGTGGCGCCGCGTGATGCCGTGCTGCTCGACCTGCGCCGTGGCGAACTGGTCGAGCTTGACCTGGGGGGGCGCGAGCCGGGAGGGTCGGTGGGGATTTGCCGCAATGCCGCCTTGCCGTTGAGTTTGCCGGGCCAGTGGGTGGGAGAGGTGCTGCGGGAGGTGGCGGGGGAATATCGAGAGGGTCGGTATCCTTGAGGTTTTCGGGGGCTCCCTGACCTGTTTTAGCCCCTGTGAAAAGCGCCGATCACCCCGATGTTTCCGACCTCAGAACCTGCAGAAATAAAAAGCCACAAAAGCCCGGCAAACCCGGCACAAAGGGTCAATACTGGCCAATGGCTGTAAAGCTTCGATGAAGAAGCTTTTAATGACTGAACTTCCTTACGAAAACCCGCTCCTATGCCGGTAGCCATTGGTCATGGCCGCCTGATAAGCTCGCGGCTTTACCCTGATTGCCCTCATGGCGCATGAACAAGGAAATAGCATGAAACAGCATCGTTTGGCGGCTGCGGTTGCCCTGGTAGGCCTGGTACTGGCTGGCTGCGATCAACAAGCCAGCAGCCCCGAGCTGAAGACTCCGGCGCAGAAAGCCTCCTACGGTATCGGCCTGAACATGGGCAAGAGCCTGGCTCAGGAAGGCATGGAAGACCTTGATTCGAAAGCAGTCGCCCTCGGCATCGAAGACGCCGTTAGCAAGAAAGAACAACGCATCAAGGACGAAGAGCTGGTAGAGGCCTTCACCGCATTGCAGAAACGCGCCGAGGAGCGCCTGGCCAAGGCCAGCGAAGAAGCCGCCTCCGCCGGCAAGAAATTCCTCGAAGAAAACGCCAAGAAACCAGGCGTGGTTACCACTGCCTCGGGCCTGCAGTACGAAGTGGTCAAGAAGGCCGACGGCCCGCAGCCCAAACCGACTGACGTGGTCACTGTCCACTACGAAGGCAAGCTGATCGATGGCAAGGTCTTCGACAGCTCCGTCGAGCGTGGCAGCCCGATCGACCTGCCGGTCAGCGGTGTGATCCCAGGTTGGGTCGAAGGTTTGCAGCTGATGCACGTCGGCGAAAAGTACAAGTTGTTCATCCCGGCTGAACTGGCCTATGGCGCACAAAGCCCAAGCCCGCTGATCCCGGCCAACTCGGTACTGGTGTTCGACCTGGAACTGATCGCCATCAAGGATCCGGCCCAGTTGCAAGGTGCCGAGCCGCAGGCCGAAGCCCCTGAAGAAGCACCTGCCCAGTAACATTGGCTGGTTGTCGGAAAACGCCCCACATTGTTGGGGCGTTTTCGTTTGTGCCGATTGGACGAACCTGCAACAGCTGATACTGTCCGAGGAAATGCAGCGTGAAGAAGTAGGATGTTTCTGACGCAAATCGTTTGCGGCGCAGGTAGTCATGGCGTGAAACGACTGTGTAAAAAACGCCCGATCTGACCGGGCCCCTTGCCTGGCAGGCACCTGGGGTCGGAAACGTCGCCCTGTTCACAAGGTTATCCACAATAAATGTGGATAACCTTTTCCTCTCGGAGGCTCCATGAGCGCACCCTGGAATTTTGCCCGTTTCCTGCCATTGGCCGAGCGCCTGCTCAGCCGCGGTCGTTTGCCGGCCTTGTTGTTTGCGGTGGCGCGCAAAGGCCCGCGCCTCGGCCAACTGCGTGAAGATGTGAAGCTGCTGCAGTCGCTGTGCCTGGCCTGGTGGAGGGGGGAATACCGCGCCATCAGCCCCAAGGCTCTGGTCACTGTCGTGGCTGGCCTGCTGTATTTCGTCAGCCCCATCGATGCCATCCCGGACTGGTTGCTGGGGGTGGGTTTCCTTGATGACATCGCGGTCTTGGGCTGGGTGCTGAAAACCGTGGCCGACGAATTGGCGCGCTTCAAGGCCTGGCGCGATAGCCAGGCACCCGAGCGGCTACGCGTGGTCGAGCGCCTGCCGGCTACCCCGGAAGCGCTGCGGCTGGAGCGCAACAGGTAATGAAACCGGCCTGAATCTCACCTCAACTGCACAGACCTCGGAGTTGGTAATATAATTGGCATAAGGGTTATGCCTACGGATTACATGCTGTAATCCTTTTTAAAGGGGTTTGTAATGGGTATTCAGGTCATCAGCCGGGACGGTCAGCCCGAGTACGCCGTCGTTCCCTGGGAGCAATACCAGGCGTTGCTCCGCGCGGCAGGGCAGGCACCTGCCGAGGCGGTTTCCAGTGAGGCGCAGGGCGTTGCTGCCAGTGCGCCCCTGCCAGCCTTCAGCGAAGTCGCCCAGATTCGCCAGGCCAAGGGCATTGCCCCGGAGCAACTGGCGCGCAATGTCGGGGTGAGCCCGGCGTATCTGGCCATGATCGAATCGGGGGAACGCCAGCCAGATGCTGCCATCCGCCGCGCCCTGGCCTGGCATCTGGGGGTGGCTGGCTGGAGCGAGCCATCATGAGCCAGGTCAGGATCAGCCGTCAGCACTGGGATAACCTGCTGGGCGAGCTTGACCTGGCCCGTCGTCAACGTCACTTGCTGACATACCGAGCGCTGATCGAGCGCTTGCAGCTACCCAGCCCGGCCATGCAGACGCTGACTGCCGCGCTGGAATACCTGGCGGTGCTGGATGCCCGTGCCGAGCAGCCATTGCGCAGTTCGCTGGTGATCAGCCAAGGCGCCAGCCGTTTGCCGCGAACTGGCTTCTTTGAGTGTGTCGAGCGCCTGGGGCGGTTTACCGGGCCGGTCGATGGCATGGAGGCTGCCTCGTGGCATGCTTCTGAGGTGGTTCGGGTGTTCGAGTACAGCTATCCCGAAACGGCCTGAAGCGTTACCCATTCCAGCCTGTTCGCTACAGGTGGTGACCCTGAACGAAAGGGCAGGGCCTGCTGGCCAATTTCCACCCGCCGTTCACCGTTGCCGCCGCTACCGTATTCGCGGGTAAACCCGCTCCTACCACGGTGGTGGCCACACATCGGGGGTTGGAATCAGGCTGTTGTAGGAGCGGGTTCACCCGCGAAAGGGCCGGGCCTGCTGGCCAATCCCCACCCGCCGTTCACCGTTGCTGCCGCTACCGTATTCGCGGGTAAACCCGCTCCTACCACGGTGGTGGCCACACATCGGGGGTTGGAATCAGGCTGTTGTAGGAGCGGGTTCACCCGCGAAAGGGCCGGGCCTGCTGGCCAATCTCTACCCGCCGTTCACCGTTGCTGCCGCTACCGTATTCGCGGGTAAACCCGCTCCTACCACGGTGGTGGCCACACATCGGGGGTTGGAATCAGGCTGTTGTAGGAGCGGGTTCACCCGCGAAGAGGCCGGCACAGGCAGCGCATCCCTGTGAATCAACCCGCACCCCCTGCCATCGGCATCCACCACTTCCAATGCCTCCAAGTGCTGGTATCGGCCAAACAGCTCCAGCAGCTGCCCGATCGTGGCATTCAAGTGCACTGTCGGTTGTTCAGCGAGTGGCACCTGCGTCAGTGCTGGTAAAAGCCCGCTGTCGCGTACCCCCATCTCCTGTGGCCGCCCTAGCAAATAACCCTGCACCAGGTCCACGCCCATCTCCACCAGCACCGCCAGCTCTTCCGCCAGCTCGATGCCCTCGGCAATCACCTGTGCCTTCGATGCCCGGGCAATCTGCAAGATAGAGCCTACAAACTCGCGTTTGAGCGGGTCACGGTGGATGCCGTCAATGAAGTGCCGGTCGATCTTCACGTACTCGGGGCGCAGCTCCGACCACAGGCGCAGGCTGGAATAGCCCGCGCCCAGATCGTCGAGGGCAATCGAGAAGCCCATGTCGCGATAGTGGTGCACGGCATTGGACAGCAGCTGGAAGTCGTCGGTGGGCGTGTGCTCGGTCAACTCGATCACCACCCGGTTGGGCGGCAGGCCAACCTGTTCGAGCAGTTTCAGGGTCAGGCCAGAGGGGTAGTGCGGCTCCAGCAGCGATTCGGGTGAGATGTTGAGAAACAGTTTGCCCTGCAGTTGCTGCTCGCTGAAGCGTCGGCAGGCGCTTTCTCGGCAAGCGGCTTCCAACTCGGTCAGGCGGCCGGCCTGGCGGGCGATGGTGAACAGGTTGAGCGGCGCATGCAGCGGGCTATTGGATGGGCCACGGCTCAGCGCCTCATGGCCAAACACCCTATGTTCACTCAGGCACATGATTGGCTGGAACAGACTGTGAATACGGCGTTGAGCCAGGATGGCACTCAAGGCACTGAGCTGTTCGGCAACGGTCATGATGGATTCCTGAAAAATGAGGGCCGGGCATCTGCATGCCCGGCCCTCATATTTCACGACAGCGCGATGACTGTTTGATGACAGGTCGCATTATTCTGCCATCATTGCTGAGGTGCCTTACTTCTTGGCCACCTTGGTGCTGGCACTGAGGTAGTCGATCAGGATGCGACCGGTTTCCGCGAGGTAAGCGTCGTCTTCCGGCTTGGTATTTTCATCCTCGACCGGCAGAGCGTCTTCGTCCTCTTTCTTCAGTTCCTTCAGCGGTTCTTCACCCTTGGCCTTACGGCGGGTGTTTTCCAGCGCCAGTTGCTTGGCCTCGACGCTGTCGTGGCGTGCGCGGCGTTCCTGCTCGTTGAGGCTGACGGTTTTCTCGTTCATCAGCTTCTGGGTCAGGGCCAGGCGGTCGCGGATGTAGGTGAACTCGGCATCCTTGTCGCTGCGCGCCTCATGTTGCGCCTTGAGCTGGGCCAGGAACGGCCTGAACGGATCGGCCGCAGGCTTGACCACCGGGCGGATGGTGTCCCACGGCATGGCCTCTGGCAGGGCGCTCTCGCCGATTTCCTTGGTGTCGATGATCGAGGGGTAGTCGATGTCCGGCAGCACCCCCTGATGCTGGGTACTCTGCCCGGAAACCCGGTAGAACTTGGCCAGGGTCAGCTTCAGCTCGCCATGGTTGAGCGGCTGGATGGTCTGCACGGTGCCTTTGCCGAAGGTCTGGCCACCGATGATCAGCGCGCGGTGGTAGTCCTGCATGGCACCGGCGAAGATCTCCGATGCCGAGGCCGACAGGCGGTTGACCAGCAGTGCCAGCGGGCCCTTGTAGAAGGCCCCCGGGTTTTCGTCTTCCAGCACGTCGACGCGGCCGTCGCTGTTGCGTACCAGCACGGTCGGGCCTTTCTCGATGAACAGGCTGGTCAGCTCGGTGGCTTCCTGCAGCGAGCCGCCGCCGTTGTTGCGCAGGTCGATGACCACGCCGTCGACTTTCTCTTTCTGCAGCTCGGTGAGCAGCTTCTTCACGTCACGCGTGGTGCTCTTGTACTCCGGGTCGCCAGCGCGGTAGGCCTTGAAGTCCAGGTAGAAGGCCGGGATCTCGATGATGCCCAGCTTGTAGTCACGCCCGTCCTGCTTGAGCTTGAGCACCGACTTCTTCGCCGCCTGTTCTTCAAGCTTCACCGCTTCACGGGTGATCGACACAATTTTGCTGGTCTGGTCGCTAGGCGCATTGCTGGCCGGGATGATTTCCAGGCGCACCACCGAGCCTTTCGGGCCGCGGATCAGCTTGACCACTTCGTCCAGGCGCCAGCCCACCACGTCGACCATTTCCTTGTTGCCCTGGGCCACGCCGATGATCTTGTCAGCCGGGGCCACCTGCTTGGTCTTGGCTGCCGGGCCTGCTGGCACCAGGCGCACGATCTTGACCTGGTCGTTGTCGCTTTGCAGCACTGCACCAATGCCTTCGAGCGACAGGCTCATGTTGATGTCGAAGTTTTCGGCGTTGTCCGGCGACAGGTAGTTGGTGTGTGGGTCGTAGGACTGGGCGAAGGTGTTGATGTAGGCCTGGAAGATGTCCTCGGCACGGGTTTGGTCCAGGCGCGCGAGCTGGTTCTTGTAGCGCTTGATCAGGGTTTCCTGGATCTGCTTGGGTTCCTTACCGGCGATCTTTTGGCGCAGCACTTCGTCTTTCACGCGTTTGCGCCACAAGTCGTCGAGCTCGGCCTGGTTCTTCATCCACGGCGCATCCTTGCGGTCGATCAGCAAGGTTTCCTTGGTGGTGAAGTCAATCTTGTCCACGCCCTTGTTCAGTTCAGCCAGGGCGAAGTCCAGGCGTTGCTTGACGCGGTCGAGGTAGCGCTTGTAGATGGTGAAGCCCGGGTCCAGGTTGCCACTCTTGAGGAAATCGTCGAATTGCGTTTTCCATTTATCGAATTCGGCAATGTCGGCAGCGGTGAAGTAGCTGCGCGCCGGGTCCAGCAGCTTGATGTAGCTGTCGTAGATAATGACCGAACGGGCATCGTCCAGGGGCGGCTTGCTGTAGTGGTGGCGCTTGAGCAATTCCACCACGTTGAGGCTGGCGACGATCTCGTCGCGGTCCGGCTGCAGGCTGTCCCACTTGTTGGCGGCCGCCGCATTGCCGCCGAGCGTGAGGCTGCCCAGGCCGATCATCACAGCCAGTGCGGTGCTTGGAAGGAAATGCTTCATGCTGATTCGACGTGGAGGCAATTGATCACGCATAGTAGGCCGTCTTTTCCGTTGCCGGTTCCATGGAGCCGGGCAAATACTGCAAAAGGCCTGAGGTAAGCGACCTCAGGCCCAGTCATGATTCAACTATGGAGGCACTGTGAAGGCATTGCAAGGCGTTGACGGACATGTGGAGTGGGTCGAGGCCGAACGCCCGACCTGTGACGCGGGCCAAGTGCGCATTCGCGTGGCCGCTGCGGGGCTGAACCGCGCCGACCTGCTGCAGATGAAAGGGTTGTACCCGCCACCACCAGGTGCCAGCCCATACATGGGGCTGGAGTGTTCCGGGGTGGTTGAAGAGGTGGGGGCTGGTGCCGCCTGGCGCGTGGGTGACCGCGTTTGCGCCCTGCTGGCCAGCGGCGCCATGGCCGAGGAAGTGGTGGTCGATGCCCGTCACGTATTGGCGGTACCCGAAGGCCTTGGCCTGCATGAGGCGGCAGCGTTGCCGGAGGTGTATGCCACCGCCTGGCTGAACATCTTCCAGCTCGGTGCAGTGAAGGCTGGCGAGAAGGTGCTGGTGCACGCCGGCGCCAGTGGCGTTGGCTCGGCCGCCATCCAGCTGTGCAAGGCGTTCGGCAGCCCGGTATGGGTCAGCGTCGGTTCGCAGGACCGCCTGGCCTACTGCCAGGCGCTGGGCGCTGCGGGGGGTGTGGTACGTAACGAGAACCTGGACGCGCTGGAAGGTTTCGGCCCGTTCGATGTGATTCTCGACCCGGTCGGCGCCAGCTACGGTGAGCTGAACCTCAAGCTGCTGGCCCGTGACGGGCGCTGGGTGATCATCGGGCTGATGGGCGGACGCAAGTTCGAGCTGGACCTGGCCCAAGTGCTGGGCAAGCGTCTGGAAATTACCGGTTCCACCCTGCGCAACCGTGATGACGGCTTCAAGGCCGAGCTGCTGCGCGAACTGCAGCAGCAAGTATGGCCGCTGTTCGCCGAGGGGCGGTTGTCGCCGCAGCTGGTCGATACCTACCCGGTGGAGTTTGCCCAGGCGGCGTATGCCGAGCTGGAGACCAACCAGGTGTCGGGCAAGCTGGTGATGGTGATCGACCCTAGCCTGGTGTAAGCAGGCCTGGCCCCTTCGCGGGTAAACCCGCTCCTACATCGGGATCGCCATAATTTGCACACTGTGCGATGTAGGAGCGGGTTTACCCGCGAAGGGGCCGGCACAGCCCATAAAAACCTTCAGCTCCAGCTCAGAATCGGCCACCCATTGATCTCGGCATGCTCGCGCAACACCGCATCCGGGTTCACCACATGCGGGTGATCCACTCTCAACAACAACGGCAAGTCATTCCTCGAATCGGAATAGAAACTCGCGCCCTCCAGGTTCTCCTGCTCCTGATCCAGCCATTCCAGCAACCGCGTGATCTTGCCCTCACGATAGGTCAGCACCCCGTGGGTCTTGCCGGTGTACACCCCGTTCACTGCCTCCAGCTCAATGGCCAGGTATTCATCCACGCCCAGTCTCGCGGCAATCGGCCCGACCAGGTGCGTCCCCGAAGCGGAAATGATCAGGATGCGATCCCCACGCTTGCGGTGCTCGGCAATGCAGCGGCAGGCGTCACCGTAGATGATCGGTTCGATCACTTCTTCGACCCACGGTGCCACCAGGTGCTCGACTTCTTCCAGGGTACGCCCGGCAATCGGCTCCAGGCTGAAGGCCATGTAGTCCTCCATCTGCAGGTGGCCCCTGCCATAGGCTTCCATCAGTTCATGGTCGCGGCGCAGGAAATCCTTGCCGTCGACCCAGCCCAGCCGGGCCATCTGCTCGCTCCACAGTGATGCGCAGTCGCCGTGGATCAGGGTTTCATCCAGATCGAAAATTGCCAGTGCCATTGTGTTGAGTCTCCTTAAGCCACTTCCCGCAGCGCAGTGGGGTCGATCGACACGCTTACCCGTTTTCCGTCCGCATGCAAGTCGGCCGGCGAGCGGTTGAGCACATCGACCACCAGCTCCACGTCGCGCACCCGCACCCGGTAGCGGATCACGTTGCCCAGCAGGCTGTGGCTGCGCACCTCGGCGTCCAGCTCGCCGTGCACGCCTAGGGTGATCGACTCTGGGCGGATCGCCAGGCGGCTGGCCACCGGGCGCTGCAGCAGGCGGCTGGCGCTGTCGGCGTCGAGCAGGTTGTAATTGCCGATGAAACCGGCGGCAAACAGGTCCACGGGGGCGGTGTAGAGGGTTTCGGCATCGCCACTCTGGACAATGCGCCCCTGGTTCATCAGGAAGATGCGGTCGGACATGGTCAGCGCTTCCTCCTGATCGTGAGTGACGAATATGGTGGTCAGCCCCAGTTCGCGCTGGATGGCGCGAATCTGCTCGCGCAGGTGCTTGCGGATACGCGCATCCAGCGCCGACAACGGTTCGTCGAGCAGCAGCAGGCGCGGGCGGGTGACCAGTGAGCGTGCCAGGGCCACGCGCTGGCACTGGCCACCGGAAAGCTGGTGCGGGTAGCGCCCGGCGAACGTGCCCAGCTCCACCAACTCCAGCACCTCGCGTACCCGCAGCTGGCTTTCATCGGCCTTGACCTTCTGCATGCGCAGGCCGAAGGCGACATTCTGCTCCACGGTCATGTTAGGGAACAGCGCGTAGCTCTGGAACACCATGCCGATGCCACGCTTTTGCGGGCTTAGCGGCACGATGTCGTGGCCGTCGAGCAGTATCTGCCCGCTGTCCACCGAGGTTAGCCCGGCAATGCAGCGCAGCAGGGTGGACTTGCCGCAGCCGGACGGGCCGAGCAGGGTGACGAATTCGCCGCGTTCGATGTGGCAGTCGATGCGCTCGAACACCGGGCTGCCGGCGTAGCTTTTCTGCAGTTTCTGTACGCTGACGAAGCTCATGTCAGGTCTTGTCCTTGTTCAGGCGGTTGGCGACCCAGGTCAGTACCAGCACGAAGGCGAAGTAGGAGATGACCAGCGCGCTGTTGAAGTGGCCGCTGCTGTTGCGCATGTTGTTCAGGTACACCTGCAGGGTCTCGTAGCGGGTACCGACCAGCAGGTTGGCAAACACGAATTCGCCGAACAGGAACGAGAACGACAGCAGCACTGCCACCATCAGGCCCTGGCGCAGGTTCGGCAGCACCACCAGCAGTGCGGCCTGCCAGGTGCTGGCGCCGAGCAACTGCGCGGCGTCCATCAGGTCGCGCAGGTTGATGGCCTGCAGGTTGTTGGTGATGGCCCGGTACATGAACGGCAGGGCGATGGTGAAGTAGCAGCCGATCAGGATCCACGGTGTGCCGACCATGGCCATCGGCCCGCTGCCATACAGCTGCAGCAGCCCCACCGACGACACCACCGGCGGGACCGCGAATGGCAGCAGGATGAGGATGTTCATCAGCGCGTCGAGCCGCGGGAAGTGGTAATGCACCACGAACAGCAGTGGCAAGATCAGCACCACCGACAGCAGCAGTGCGCCTACGCACACCAGCAGCGACTGGCCGAACGCGGCAAGGAAACGCGGCTCGCTCCACAGCGCCGCATACCACTTCAGGGTCAGGCCACTGGGCAGCAGGCTTGCCGACCAGCTGGTGGCCAGCGAGTAGAGCAGGGTGCCGGCCAGGGGCAGCAGCAGGATCAGGAACAGCAGGTAGACCACGAGGCGGTGGTACCAGCCGCCTGAGCGGATGTCAGCGCGCATGGTAGCTCCTTTTCAGCAGCCATTGATGCACCACCGTGACCAGCGTCATCAGCCCCACCAGCACCATCGCCAGGGCGCTGGCCAGGTTCGGATCGAGGCTGATGTCGCCCGCCACCAGGCCGGCGATGCGGATCGGCAGTACGTTGAAGTTGCCGGTGGTCAGTGCGTACACGGTGGCGTAGGCGCCCAGGGCGTTGGCCAGCAGGATGACGAAGGTGCCCAGCAGTGCCGGGGCCAGCACCGGCAGGCCGATGTGTCGCCAGTACTGCCAGTGGTTGGCGCCCAGCAGCGCGGCTGACTCGCGCCAGTCTTCGCGCAGGGCGTCGAAGGCGGGGTACAGCAGCAATACGCCCAGCGGGATCTGGAAGTAGGTGTACACCAGGATCAACCCGCTTTTGGAATAGATACTGAAGTCTTCCAGCAGGCCGACCTGCTTCAGCAGCAGCGTCAGCGCGCCGTTGAAGCCAAGCAGGATGATGAAGGCAAAGGCCAGCGGTACGCCGGCAAAGTTGCTGGTCATGTTGGCGAAGGCGCTGACGAAGTCGCGCAGCTTCGAGTCCACCTGGCGCAGCGAGTAGGCGCCGAGGGTAGCGATGACGATGCCGAACACGCTCGACCAGAAGCTGATTTCCAGGCTGCGTTGCAACGCCTGCAGGTAGAACTTGGAGGCGAACACCTTGCTGAAGTTGTCGATGCCCCAGCCGGCCTCCGATTGCAGGCTGTTGATCGCCACCCAGGCCAGCGGGGCGACCTGGAAAATGACGAAAAACACGGCGAACGGCAGCAGGCAGAGCAGGGCCAGGTAGCGGCCACGCATGCCGCCATTCACTTCAGCAACTCCCGGCAAACCGTCTTGTCGTGCGCGGCGCCCAGCAGCTCGCAGATGGTGCCGCACAGTTCGGTTTGCAGCGGTTTGGCGGCCGGGTCCAGGCTGAAGGCGTCGCCGAAGACGAACAGCGGCACTTCACGTTCTTCAGCCAGCAGGCCGTTGTGCGAGCGGTCGTTGTTCATGCCGTGGTCGGCGGTGACCAATACCTGATAGCCCTCTTCGAGCCAGCCAGGCAGGTAGTCGGCCAGCAGGATGTCGACGCTGCGCGCAGCGTTGCGATACTGGCTGCTGTCCAGGCCGTGGCGGTGACCCACGTCGTCAACGCTCATCGGGTGCACCAGCAGGAAGTTGGGGGCGTGACGGCGGCGCAGGTACTCGCCATCGGCCAGAAGGTGCGAATCGGGGTAGCGGTCGTCCCAGTAGAACAGCCCGTGCTGGATCGGCAGCTTCGGCGCGTGGGTGTGGCGGTCACGCTGCGGGTCGAAGGGCGAGCGGTTGTACAGCTCGCTCATCCAGTGATAAGCCGCCGCTGCGGTGCCCAGGTTGGCCTCGCGGGCGTAGTGAAACACGCTGCGTTGGTTGGACAAGCGGTTGATGTTGTTGTGCACGATGCCGCTGTCGATCGGTGGCACGCCGGTGAGGATGCATTCATACAGCGGCCGCGACAGCGATGGCAGCTCGCATTCCACGCGGTACAGCGCGGCGCGATCTGCTTCGACGTAGGCGTGCAGGTGGCCCATCGCATGGTGGGCGACCTGGTAGTTGAGGCCGTCAAGCAGGACCAGGATGACGTTGTGTTGCATGTTTTCTCCAGTCATGAACCGCGTTGGCACCTTCGCGGGTAAACCCGCTCCTACAGGTATCGCGTATCCCTGTGTAGGAGCGGGTTTACCCGCGAAAGGGCCGGATCAGGCGCTACAAAGCCCAGCCCCTTACTCCATCTCGATGATCACCTGCTCCTGCCACATCTGCGGCAGTTTCTTCGAGGTGGCTTCCCAGGCTTCGGCATTCTTGATCGGCTGGGCGGCACCGTACTGCTCGTTAGGCAGCAGCTTGGCCTGCACATCTGCCGGCAGCTTCAGGTGCTCGGCCCGGATCGGCCGCGCATGGCCCTTGGCCAGGTTGATCTGCCCGGCGTCGCTGAAGATGTATTCACGGGTCAGCTTGGCCGCGTTGGGGTGCTTGGCGTACTTGTTGATGACCGTGGTATAGCCGGAAATCACCGAGCCGTCCGAGGGGATCAGCACTTCAAAACGTTTTGGGTCGATCTGTTCACGGTAGCTCAGGCCGTTGAAGTCCCACACCACGCCAACTTCCACCTCGCCCTTCTCCAGTGTCTGGATGGTCGGGTTGGCCAGCGACAGGCGCTTCTGCTGCGCCAGCTTGGTGAACAGCTGCAGGCCCGGCGCCACGTTGGTTTCGTCACCCTTGTAGGCGATGGCCGCAGCCAGCACACCGTTGGCGGCCTGGGCGGCGGTGCCGACGTCACCGATGGCGACCTTGTATTTGCCTTTTTCCAGGTCATGCCAGGTTTTCGGCCGTTCCTCTTCCTTGACCAGGTCCTTGTTGATGATGAAAGCGATGGTGCCGGTATAGGCCAGCGCCCAGTGGCCGTCCTTGTCCTTGGCCCATTCCGGCACCTGGTCCCAGGTGCTTGGCTTGTAAGGCTGGCTGACGCCCTTGGTCACCGCGATCGGGCCGAAGGCGGCACCCACGTCACCGATGTCGGCGCTGGCGTTGTCCTTCTCGGCTTCGAACTTGGCCAGTTCCTGGGCCGAGCTCATGTCGGTGTCGCTGTGCTTGAGGCCGTACTTGCTGGCCAGGTCTTCCCAGGTGCCTTTCCAGTTGGCCCAGGCGTCGGGCATGCCCACGCTGTTGACAGTGCCTTCCTTGCGGGCGGCGTCTTCCAGGGCCTTGAGGTCAGTGCCGGCGGCCATGGCCGTGGTGCACAACGCGATGGCCGAACCAAGCAGTGACGCCATGAAGAACTTTTTCATCCGAAGCTCCTTTGGGTGGGTGCCTTTGCGATCGTTGTTCTGGGTAAAGCCGTTGCAAGCCTTTGACTGGCACCTTTGGTCTAGGTCAGCAAACCTTGAGCCAAGGTAGGCCGCTTGCGTGACAGTTTGATGTAGGGAGGGGGCCGGCAAGGGCCCTGAAGCTACAGCGTAGACCAGGTAATCGCCCCGGTTCTGCTGGCTTGGCGCGTTTCTGGCAGTGCCTGGCCCAAGCTTTGTCACAGGATGTTCATCAGCCCTGCCTAGGCTTGCACTATTCTCAACCTGCCCTGTGATGGGGCTGGACTAGTCCAGATAGGTAACCTTTCGATGCAGTCGACGCCCCCGCGTGCGGTAACAGCCATCTGCCATGCCCTGCAGGAGCAGATCGAGCATGGCCTGCTGGCGCCGGGCGGCAAGCTGCCGGCCGAGCGGCGGCTCAGCGAGGTGTTCGACACCACGCGCATTACCCTGCGTGAGGCGTTGGTGCAGCTGGAGGCCCAAGGCTTGATTTACCGCGAAGAGCGCCGAGGCTGGTTCGTTGCGCCGCAGCGCTTGACCTACGACCTCATCGAGCGCAGCCATTTCCATGCCATGGTGCGCGATCAGGGGCGGGTGGCCAGTACCGAACTGCTGTCGGCGAGGCTGCAGCCGGCTTCGGCGGCCATCTGTGCACGCTTGCAGCTGCCGGCGTTGTCCAGCGTGGTGCGCGTCTGCCGGTTACGGCGGATTGACGGGCGGGCGGTGCTGTATGCCGAGCATTACCTGAACCCCCGGTACTTTCCAGGCATTCTCGAACACGACCTGGCGCAGTCACTGACCGAGATTTATGGGCGGGTGTATGGCATCGAGTACGGGCAGGTGTGCTTCGAGATCCTGCCGACAGCGTTGCCGGTGGAGGCGGCAAGCGCTTTGAAAGTGTCGGCGGGCAGCCCGGGGTTGCACATTACCCGGGTCAACAGCGACCAGCATGGGCACTTGATCGACTGTGACCTCGAGTATTGGCGGCATGATGCGATCCGCATTCGGGCCCAGGCTGGATGAGGTGTTGCCTTCTTCGCGGGTAAACCCGCTCCTACGAGCGGGCCTCTGTCATCCCACCCCCACCGGCTGTCACCACCTGCACCGACAACCGCGGCGTCGCCAGGTCCAGCCCGGCTTCATCCAGCTGCCGCTTCAAGGCCAGGTTGAACGCCCGCGACACCTCCCACTGCTTGATCGGTGCGGTCTTGAACCGCGCCCGCAAGATCGCCGACCCTGACTCAAAGCTCTCCACCCCCTGTAGCTCCAGCGGCGACCAGATATTGCGGCGCATCAGTGGGTCATTGCGCAGCTTCTGCCCCACTTCGCGAACCAGCGTGATCGCCTGGTCGATGTTCATGCTGTGCGGGATTGCCACGCGGAAGATCGCGTAGCCGAACTCCCGCGAGTAGTTCTTGATGCTCTTGATTTCGCTGAACGGGATGGTATGCACAATGCCGTCGATGTCGCGCAGGCGCACGGTACGAATGGTCAACCCTTCCACCGTGCCCAGGTGGCCGCCGACATCCACGTAGTCGTCGATGGCCAGCGAATCTTCGATGATGATGAACAGGCCGGTGATCAGGTCGGCCACCAGCGACTGCGCGCCAAAACCGATGGCCAGGCCGATCACACCGGCACCGGCCAGCAGCGGGGTGACGTTCATGCCCATGTTGGCCAGGGCGACGATGACCGCGATGATGAAGATGACCACGAACATCACGTTGCGGATCAACGGCATCATGGTTTGCGCACGGGCGTTGGCCAGCCCCCGGCGCGAGCGCACCAGGGCATGGTGTACGGCGGTGTCGGCAAGGATCCACACCAGCCAGGCCACGATCAGTGTGCCGGCCAGGCCCAGCAGGCGCAGGCTGATGTCATGGCCGTCGCCCTCGGCGAAGCTGATCATCGACACGCCCCACACGCGCAAGCCCAACTCGATGAACACCAGCCAGATGAACAGGTGCACCAGCAGGTAGCCGAAGTTGCGCAGGCGTTCGGTGTACACCGCCTGGCGCTTGCCGGCCCGCTTGGGGTTGGCGGCATGGCGGCGCACCAGGCCGTTGAGCACCATGCACACCACCACCAGCACCGTGCACATCAGCGACTGCCGCAGGGCGGTGCTGGTGTCGCCGGCGGAGACGAAGGTGGCGAACAGCGAAATGGCCACCAGGATCAGCGCCGGAATGAACCAGAAGCTGCCGAGGATCTCGATGGTATCGCTGAGGGTGCGTCGGGTCAGGCGCCGCGACAGTGGCTGGTTGCGGATCAGGTGGGCGATCGGCCGGCGGAAGCGCAGGATGAACAGCCCGGTGCACAGTGCCGCAATCACATTGGCCAGGGTAGCCAGGGCGTGGGCCAGGTGGGTACCGAGGGCAACCAGCATGCGTGGATCGCTCATCGCCTCGCCAAACGCGGCGAAGCTGCCGATCAGCCACAACGGGCGAAACGCCTGGCGCCGCAGGATGTGCAGGGCGCGGTGGCGGTGTGGGCCGTCCAGCAAGGAAAAGGCGATGACGCAAATGGCCGAAAAGCAGGTGCCGACCACCAGTGCGTAGGCCAGCACCATGGCCAGGGATTTGCCCAGCGATGGCGGCAGCACGAAACTCAGGTACACCGTGAACACCAGCGCTACCAGCCAGGGGCCGAGCTTGCGCAAGGCAAAGCGCACCAGGTCCCAGGTACGCGGGTGCTGTGGCAGTTCTTCGCTCAGGCCAAAGCGCAGGCGTACCCGATGGCCGACCCAGTTGAAGGCGTAGGCCAGCACACTCCACACGACAATCACTGCAGCAAAACCGAACAGGATTGGCGGCCACTGGTGCACGGGCACCACCAGCTCGGTCAGTTCGGCCTGGGCTTGTTCGATTTCCGCGGCCCAGCGGTGGAATGGACTGGCATCGCCGCTGAACTGTTTTTCAAAGTCATGCAGGGCACCGCCGATCAGGCCGAGCACGCCCTGTTCAACGCTGGGTTGCGATTGCCGGGTGGCGTCGCGCAGTTTTTTCAGGTCGGCCAGCAGCTTGGCCCGTTGCTGGTCGTTTTCGAGGTTCTTGATCACCTCGTCCAGCGACTTGCCCAGCGGCTCGGTGGCTTCTGGCTGCGCGGGCGCGCTGCCGCCCAGCAGGCCAGGCAAGCCCGCCGCTTGTACCGGGGCGATGAACAGCAAAAGCAACAGGAACAGGTAACGCAGGAGGGCAGGCACTGGCAAATCTACCTCAGGTCAAACGATTGACCGAGTGTAGAGGTTTATGTCGGCAGTTTCTCGAGGATCTTCCAGCAGGTGAGGCCGAAAATACCCAAGGTGCCGACCCACATCATCAGTACACCGATGTTGCGTTCGCGCATGCTGAAGCCGATGGTCAGCAGCATCAGGAACAGGAACACCGGGACGAACAGTGACAGGAACGGGGACATGGACAGCAATCCTTTTGCAGTGGGGCCATGTAACAAGCATAGCGCTTGGCAAGCGAGGCGTGATTGACCTTGAGCATGTGTAAGCAGGCTCGGCCTATTCGCGTCGAACCGCCGCGAATAGGCCGGGCCTGCTTACATCACGGCAGTTCGCGGCTACGGTAGAACGCGGTCAGTACCTTCACCAGGTGCGCCAGGTCATGGCTGCCGCACAGCTCGCGAATGGAGTGCATGGCAAAGGTCGGCAAACCGATATCCACCGTGCGCACACCCAGGTGGCTGGCGGTGATCGGCCCGATGGTCGAGCCACAGCCCATGTCGCTGCGCACCACAAAGCTCTGCACCGGTACTTCCTCGGCCATGCACAAGTGGCGGAAGAACCCGGCCGTCTCGCTGTTGGTGGCGTAGCGCTGGTTGTTGTTCACTTTGATCACGGGCCCGGCGTTGAGCTTCGGCCCGTGGTTGCCGTCATGCTTGTCGGCGTAGTTGGGGTGCACGCCGTGGGCGTTGTCGGCCGATACCATCAGCGAACGCTGGAGGGTGCGCACATAGGTGTCGCCATCGGGCAGCAGGCGCTGCAGGGTCTGCTCCAGCATCGGGCCATCGGCACCGCAGGCCGAGCAACTGCCGACTTCTTCGTGGTCGTTGCACACCAGCACACAGGTTTCGTCGCTGTCGGCGGCCAGCAGGGCCTGCAAACCGGCGTAGCACGACAGCAGGTTGTCCAGGCGGGCGCCAGCGATGAAGTCGCCATTCAGACCTATCAGCGCGGCGTCTTGCGTGTCATAGAAGCTCAGCTCGTAGTCCAGCACCACGTCGGCGATCAGCTCGTGCTCGCGGGCCAGTTGCTCGGTGAGCAGGGCGCGGAAGTCGATGCGTTCGTCACCGGCCACTTGGGCGAGGATGGGGGGCAGTTCGTTCTGCGGGTTGATCGCCCAGCCTTCGTTGGCGGTGCGGTTCAGGTGGATCGCCAGGTTGGGGATGATCGCGATTGGCAGCTTGAAGTCGATCAGCTGGCTTTCGACCTTGCCGTCACGGCGGTAGGTGACGCGGCCGGCCAGCGACAGATCGCGGTCGAACCAGGGGGCCAGCAACGCGCCGCCATACACTTCCACGCCCAGTTGCAGAAAGCCCTGGCGCTGCAGTTCGGGCTGAGGCTTGACCCGCAAGCACGGGCTGTCAGTGTGGGCGCCGACCATGCGGATGCCATTGAGCAGCGGCGACTGCTTGCCCAGTTTGATGGCGATGATTGAAGAATCGTTGCGGGTGACGTAGTAGCGGCCGCCAGTCTCGGGGTCCCAACTGTCGCGCTCGTCCAGGCGCTTGTAGCCGGCCGCCTCAAGGCGCTGGACCAGGCTGGCGGTGGCATGGAAGGGCGTGGGGGAGGCCTTGAGAAATTCGATGAGGCCGGTATTCAGTGCGTCGCGCATAGCTCACTCCAGACAGCAGTGGCGCGAGTTTAACGCAGAATGTCGACAATTTGTGTCTGCATCTTCGCGGCTAGCGCTGCTACCACAGGTATTACACAGCCCCTGAGCGCAGCGCGGTCCTTGTGGGGGCGGCTTCAGCCGCGAAGAGGCCGGTACAGGCCCTGCGAAATCAGAACGGTGCCGGGCACTCGAACTTCAACCGCTGCCCGGACACCGGGTGGGTAAAGCTCAGCATCGAGGCATGCAGGCACAGCCGCTCATGGGCCGCCAGGGCTTGCGGGTTGGCGTACAGCCGATCACCCAGCAGCGGGTGCCCGATCGACAGCATGTGCACCCGCAGCTGGTGCGAACGCCCGGTAATCGGCGTCAGCTCCACCCGACAGTAATCGCCGCAGCGTTCGACGATACGCCAGAAGGTCAGGGCGTGCTTGCCCTGCTCGTGGTCCACCACATGCCGTGGTTTGGTCGGTGGGTCGTAGCGCAGTGGCAGGTCGATGCTGCCGCTGTCCAGCGCCGGCTGGCCCCAGCACAGCGCGGTGTAGGCTTTTTCGGTTTCACGGTCGTGAAACTGGCGCGACAGCTCGCGGTGGCTGTCGGCATCGCGGGCCAGCAGGATGATGCCGGAGGTTTCCCAGTCCAGACGGTGCACGATCAGCGCATCGGGGTAGCCGTTTTCCTGCAGGCGGGTGATCAGGCAGTCCTTGTTGTCCTCGGCACGGCCAGGTACCGACAGCAGCAGGGTCGGTTTGTTGATCACCAGGATGGCGGCGTCTTCGAAGAGGATCTGGACATTCGACAGCGGCATTACAGGTCTCACGAAAATAGCAGTAAACGCTGGGGCCGCTTTGCGGCCCTTCGCGGGCAAGCCCGCTCCTACAAAGGCTATGCATTCCCCTGTAGGAGCGGGCTTGCCCGCGAAGGGCTGCAAGGCAGCCCCAAATTGTCGACTACGCGGATCAGCGATCCGGCAGGGTGATGTTCAGCTCCAGAATCGAGCAGCTGCCCTGGTTTTCCAGCTCGATATGCACATCATCGTTGCCGATGTTCACATATTTGCGGATCACTTCCAGCAGTTCTTTCTGCAGCGCGGGCAGGTAGTCCGGTTCGCTGCGTTGGCCGCGCTCGTGCGCCACGATGATCTGTAGACGCTCTTTCGCTACCGACGCGCTGGTCTGTTTCTGTCTGCCACGAAAGAAGTCAAAAAGGTTCATGGTTTATTTGCTCCCGAAAATGCGCTCGAAGAATCCCTTCTTCTGTACATCGATGAAGCGCATCGGCTTCTCTTTGCCCAGCAGGCGGTCGACCGCATCACTGTAGGCCTGGCCGGCATCGCTCTGGTCATCGAGAATGACCGGGATACCTTGGTTGGACGCCTTGAGGACGGCCTGCGATTCCGGGATCACACCCTTGAGTTTGATCGACAGGATTTCTTCCACGTCGGCCACGCTCAGCATTTCGCCTTTGACGACGCGCTCCGGGTGGTAGCGGGTGATCAGCAAATGCTCCTTGATCGGCTCTTCACCGTTTTCGGAGCGGCGCGACTTGCTCGACAGAATACCCAGCATGCGGTCGGAGTCACGTACCGACGAAACTTCCGGGTTGGTCACCACGATGGCTTCGTCAGCGAAGTACATGGCCAGGTGAGCACCTTTTTCGATACCGGCCGGCGAGTCGCAGATGACGTACTCGAAGTCCTTCTTCAGGTCCATCAGTACCTTTTCCACGCCTTCCTGGGTCAGCGCGTCCTTGTCACGGGTCTGGCTGGCGGCCAGCACGTACAGGTTCTCGAGGCGCTTGTCCTTGATCAGGGCCTGTTGCAGGTTGGCTTCGCCGTTGACCACGTTGACGAAGTCGTACACCACGCGGCGTTCGCAGCCCATGATCAGGTCGAGGTTACGCAGGCCCACGTCGAAGTCGACAATGACGGTCTTGTGGCCGCGCAGTGCGAGGCCGGTACCAATGGCGGCGCTGGTAGTGGTCTTGCCCACACCCCCCTTGCCGGAAGTAACCACGAGAATCTTGGCCAAGGTGTTTCACCCCTAAAAATAGTCGGGACACTTGTCCCTGCAAAAAACTGAAATAGCTAAATAAAGGCAACGGTAAAAAAGTTGCTCTAAAAATGCTGGCAAGTATCCGTTAAAGACGGGTGATGTTCAACACGTCACCAGACAGGCTGACTTGCACGCTGGTCCCCCACAGCGGATCCCGGCGCAGGTCTTCGCAGACTTTGTACTGGCCGGCGATCGAGACCATTTCGGCGGTCATCTGCTGGCAGAAGATACGCGCCTTGGTGTTGCCTTTGATGCCGGCCAGGGCGCGGCCGCGCATGGCGCCGTACACATGGATGTTGCCATCGGCCAGAAGTTCCGCACCTGGGCTGACCGAACCCGTCACCACCAGATCACCGCCCTGAGCATAGATCTGTTGGCCGCCGCGTACTGGCGAAGTAATGATGCGGGTCGGGCGCACCTCGGGTTCAGGGGCAGGCGCTGGCGCCGGGGCAGGGGCCGGTTCGGGCTTTTTGACTACCTCGGGCTCGGGCTCCAACGGCCGTTCGCGGGCCCCCGAGGGCGGCAGCACCGGCAGGTCGATGGCGATGGCGGCGGCGATGTCCTCGATGCGGTTGGCGCGGATGGCCAGGGTACGCAGGCCGTGGTGTCGGCAGATCCGCATCAAGCCGGGCAGGTCGATTGCCCCTTCGTCGGCCGGCAGCTTGTCCAGCGCCAGCACCAGCGGTGTATTGCTGAAGAAGTTCGGGGCCTGGGCGACTTTGGCCGCCAATTGGCGGTCGAGGGCTTCAAGGTCATTGCGCGCCAGTTCCAGTACCGTAATGGCGAGCATGCTGCCCTTGAGCTGGAACACGGAGGCGGTGTCGGGTGTGTGGTTTGGGCTCATGGTCTGCATAGACGGCTTGTTGCGAAAAAAGTGCCCTGACTTATAACGAGAACACCGGTTGCCCGCAACATGCGCTGATCCGTTGTAGAATGCGCGGCCTTTGTCTTTCCGGATGCTTCAATGGAACGCCCGCGTTTTCGTCCCTATTACCTTCACCCCAAGTTCTGGGGCCTGTGGCTGGGCCTGGGCCTGCTGTGGCTGGTGGTCCAGTTGCCGTACCGGGTGCTGCTGAAGATCGGTGCCGCGCTGGGCGCCGTCATGTATTGCTTTGCCGGTGAACGTCGGCGCATCGCCGCGCGCAACCTGGAGCTGTGCTTCCCGGAGCTGTCGATCGACGAACGGCAGCGTTTGCTCAAGGCCAACTTCGCCTCTACCGGCATCGCCTTCTTCGAAATGGCCATGAGCTGGTGGTGGCCCAAGGCCAGGCTGGCGCGCCTGGCTCATATCGAGGGCCTTGAGCACCTGCAGGCCGCCCAGCAGGCGGGGCAGGGCGCGATCCTCATGGCGGTGCACTTCACTACCCTGGAAATCGGCGCCGCGCTGCTCGGCCAGCAGCACACGATCGACGGCATG
Source organism: Pseudomonas sp. BO3-4 (assembly GCF_034044115.1). Lineage (NCBI taxonomy): Bacteria > Pseudomonadati > Pseudomonadota > Gammaproteobacteria > Pseudomonadales > Pseudomonadaceae > Pseudomonas > Pseudomonas sp. BO3-4. The sequence goes on along the minus strand of NZ_CP139018.1, from coordinate 4,765,296 downwards.
TACCGCGAACACGGCAATGCACTGTTCGACTTCATCCAGCGCAGCGGCCGCGAGCGTCACAACCTTGATTCGCTGGCGGTGGAGCGCGAGGACGTACGTGGCATGCTCAAGCTGCTGCGTTCGGGCCGGGCGATCTGGTACGCACCGGACCAGGACTACGGCGCCAAACAGAGCATCTTCGTACCGTTGTTTGGCATCCCCGCAGCGACGGTCACCGCTACCACCAAGTTTGCCCGGCTGGGCAAGGCGCAAGTGATTCCGTTCACCCAGAAGCGCCTGGAGGATGGCAGCGGCTATCGTCTGGTCATCCACCCGCCACTGACGGACTTCCCCGGCGAGAGCGAGGAAGCCGACTGCCTGCGCATCAACCAGTGGGTTGAACGTGTGTTGCGCGAGTGCCCCGAGCAATACCTGTGGGCGCACCGGCGGTTCAAGTCGCGGCCCGAAGGGGCGCCGCGGCTGTATGACAAGAAAAAGCGCTGAACCTTGTAAGCAGGCCTGGCCTCTTCGCGGGTAAACCCGCTCCTGCAGGATTACCACGGGTTCTGCATATTGCGGGGCCCTGTGGGAGCGGGTTCACCCGCGAAGAGGCCGGGCATGAAAGCACCTTGACCCCAGGAAGGACGCCATGGCTCCACCCCCGGTAACCGGTCTCATCCTTTCTGGCGGCGGCGCCCGCGCCGCCTACCAGGTCGGCGTGCTGGCGGGCATCGCCGAGTTGCTGCCCGCCGGCGCGCACAACCCGTTCCCGGTCATCGTCGGCACCTCCGCCGGGGCCATCAACGCCGTCACCCTGGCCAGTGGTGCGGTGCACTTCAACGAGGCCGTGCAACGGCTCACTGCCTTCTGGCAGAACTTCCGCAGCCATCTGGTCATCCGCAGCGACTGGCCCGGGGTCGTGCGCCAGGCCAGCCGTTTCGTCGGCCACAGCCTGCTGGGGCTGGGTGGCCAGGCCCCCGTGGCGTTGCTCGACAGCAGCCCTTTGCGCAGCCTGTTGCAAACGCACCTGAACCTGGATGGCATCGGCCACGCCTTGGCCGCCGAGCAATTGCGCGCCGTGGCAGTGACCGCCTTTGGCTACGAGTCTGGCCAGGCGGTGACCTTCTACCAGGGCCGCGGCACTATCGAGGCCTGGCTGCGCCACCGGCGTATCGGCGTACCCGCACCGTTGACCATCGACCACCTACTGGCCAGTGCGGCGATCCCGCTGCTGTTCGCCCCGGTGCAACTGGGCGGCGAGTATTACGGCGACGGTGCAGTGCGCCAGTCGGCGCCGATCAGCCCGGCCTTGCACCTGGGCGCCAGCCGGGTGCTGGTGGTCGGGGTCAGCGGAAACCCGCAGCGGCCAGCGCCACCGGTGCCGCCCCAGCGCGTGTTCAGCGGGCAGCAGCCGAGCCTGGCGCAGATCGGCGGGCACATGCTCAACAGTACGTTCATTGACAGCCTGGAAGGCGATATCGAACTGCTGCAGCGCCTCAACCACTTGAGCGGGCTGTTGCCGGCGCACCTGGATGCCCGGCGCCTGGGGCTGGCACCGATCGACGTGCTGGTGGTGGCGCCCAGCCAGCCGCTGGATGAGATTGCCGCTCGGCACCGCCGCGAGTTGCCGGCGGCGTTACGCCTGTTCTTACGGGGGCCGGGGGCGACGCGCACCAGCGGGGCGGGGGTGTTGAGCTATTTGCTGTTCGAGGCCAGCTATTGCAGTGAACTGATCGAGCTGGGGCGCAAGGATGCCTTGGCCAAGAAGCGCGAGCTTTGCGAATTCCTGGGGATTTGATGTTGCCTGTGCGGGCCCTTTCGCGACAAGGGGTTGCGCCAATACCTGTGTAGGCGCGGGTTCACCCGCGAAAGGGCCGCAGCAGGCTTACTCGGCTATCTGCAACTTGCGCGCCTGGGTATACACATACCGCACCTTTTCATACTCGAACGGCGAATTCAGCTGGCCGTAACGGAAGTTGGTGGTGTAGCGCTTGTCCACCACACGCAGGGCGAAGATTTCCGGGTGATCGGTGCTGGCTTCGGCCACGTTCAGGTAGTTGACCGCCTGCTCTCCCGCATAGTCCACCACCAGCCCGGTGGTATCGCGCAGGTTCGATGGCCCTAGCACCGGCAGCATCAGGTACGGCCCATCCGGCACGCCATAGAAGCCCAGGGTCTGGCCAAAGTCCTCGCTCTGGCGCGGCAGGCCCATGCTGGTCGCCGGGTCCCACAGCCCACCCACGCCGATAATCGTGTTGAACATCAGTCGCGCAGTGATTTCTGCCGAGCGCTTGGCTTTGAGCTGCAACACGCTGTTGAACAGGTTCGGCACATCGCCAAGGTTGTTGAAGAAGTTGCTCACCCCCGTGCGCACGAACTTTGGGGTTACATACTGATAGCCATTCACCAGCGGCAGCAGCACCCATTGGTCCAATCGGTAGTTGAAGTGGTAGATGCGCCGGTTGATCGACTCCAGCGGGTCGTACACGTTGAGCGCCTGCAGGGTTGAGCGCTCGAACTCGCGCTGGTCCAGCCCCGGGTTGAATTTCAGCTCACGCAGCGGGTCGAGGAAGCCATCGGCTTCGGGCGCCAGTGGCGCCGTGCCGATCACCTGCGGGTCGGCCTCGACCACGCTGGCTCTGGGTGCGGTTTCGGCGGCCAGGGTGTGGCCAGCGGCAAGCAGGGCAGTGGCGAAGAGGAGTTTGTTAACCACGGAAGAACTCCAGCATGGCGTCACTGTTGACGCGGTAGTTGAGGTTGCCGCAATGGCCGCCATGGGGGTAGAGGGTCAGCCGTTCACCGAACACCTTGCGCAGGAAGCCAATGTCGCCCGGGCCGAGAATGACGTCGTCGGCGTTGTGCATCACAGCGATCTTGTCACTGCTGCGCAGGTAGTCTTCCAGGGCATACAGGCTGACCTGGTTGACCAACTGCAGGATGCTGTTGCCGTCGGTGCGGGCGCGCCACATCGGAATCACCTGCTCGGTCATGTAGCAGTCGAAGTCGCACTGCAGGGCGCGCTTGAAGAACGGCGTGAGGCTGCTGCCTTCGGTGATTGGGAACTTCGGCGGAATGATCAGGCCACGGCGGTTGATCAGGTCGGAAGTGAAGGCGATGTCGGCTGCCGAGAAGCGGAACGAAGTGCCGATCAGCATGGCCATCTGCTCGTTGGACAGGTGCTGGCGCGACTGCTGGAAGTCGTACAGCAGGGCGTCGTTCAGGTCGATGTAGCCCTTGTCCTGGAAGTAGCGGGTGAGTTTTTCCAGCATCAGCTCGTAGAACGTGGTGCTGCGGTCGATGCCCTTGACCTGGGTCTGCACCAGCTTGTCGAGGTTGTTGATCGAGGTGTAGAGGTTGACCGGTGGGTTGAGCAGCAGCACACGTTTGAAGTTGAAGCTGCGGCGGGTTTCGTCCAGGTGGCTGACGAAGGCGGCGTCGAGCGCACCCAGGCTGTAACCGGTGAGGTAGAAATCACTGACCGGCAGGCGTGGATGCTGGGCGCGCACGGCCTGCATGACCCGGTACATGTCTTCGGCGTCTTCCTGGCTGATGCCGGGGGTAGCAAAGCGCGAGGCTGCACTCATGAAGTCATAGCTGGTGGGCGATGACAGTTGCACCACGTGGAAGCCGGCCTGGTAGAACAGCTTTTTCAGGTATTCATTGATGCTGCTGCTGTAGGGCGCACCGGTGCCGGCGATGATGAAGATCAGCGGCGCTTCGCGATCCTGGCGGGCCAGGCGGTACTTGAGCTTCTTCACTGCCCAGAAGTTGTCGGGCAACGTGAACTCGCGCTCCGGGCGCAAGTTCAGGCTGTAGTCGGACTGAGTGATTTCATCGTCGCTGGGCAGCTCAGGGCGCTTGTCCGGCGGCGTGGTGGCGATGGTGGCCTCGAACGGGTTGGTAAGAGGGTAGCCATAGCTGGCAGCGTCGATATCCCGCGCTGAAGCGGCCACAGCCATGAGCAAGCTGCCGAGCAGGGCAGCGAGGCGCAAAGATCGAAGCATGTAATCCCCCAAAAGAACGCAAGGTCGAGCAGTGTGCAGGCTAGGACCACAGCCAGGCGGGCAAAGTTGCCCGCTGCGGTGGCCTTTGGCGTACTTGCTATCTGCAACATAGCCGCCGGGGTGTGATTTTGCCTTAGAAACGGGCATAAGCGATCATGGATGCTTTCGATTACCGCTATTGGAGAACAGGATGTCTCGTTCGCTGCCGACGGTGCTGCTGGTGCTGTTTCTGGGGCTTTGGCTCGCGGCCAGCTATGGTGTGCGTTACGGCCTGATGGAGGATGGCCAGTGGGTAGGGCTGTGCGCAGTGCCGACGGCGTACTGGCAGTGCGAGGTGCGTTCGCTGCTGGGGTTGGGCATTCACCATCAAGTCATGGCCTGGGGCGGATTGGGCCTGGCGCTTCTGGCCCAGTTCGTTTCCGCGCGTGCCGGCTGGTGGCTGGCAGTGTTGGCACTGGTGTTCGCGGTGCCGGCGCTGGTGCTGTACACCGCCAGCATTGCGGTGTTTGCGCTGGTACTGGCGGGGTTGCGCCTGGTCAGGCAACCCCCATTGTAAGCAGCTGCGCGTGGGAGCGGGCTTGCCCGCGAAGCCAACACCGTGGTGGATGGCACGGGCTTCGCCCGTGTTCGCGGGCAAGCCCGCTCCCACAGGTTGAGCAAGACAGTTGCACCCACAAGGTCCCGCCGGGCTTGAGGAATATGCAGTATCAAGCCTGTCGCATCCGCAAGCTTCGCCACAACGCCGCTGTCATCAGCACACTCACCACCGCCCAGCCCCAGGCCTGCTGGTTCTCCAGCCCTTCGACGAACAACTGCGGCGCCACCCCGGCGCCGACGATGAACGCCAGCAACGCCACCTCCGCCCGTCGCGCCCGCACCGGCCACAGCACATACACCAGCGCCGGCAACGCCAGCGCCGCGCTGGGGAAGCTGCGGTAGCGCGGGTCGAACACCATTGCCAGCATGCTCACCGCCGCAGCGAAGCCCGCCGCCAGCAACAGCCAGCCGGCTCGCACCTGCAGCCAGGCGAACAAGCGCTCACGCCAGCCGGCCCGCCGCGCCAGCGCCAACAGCGCGTGGGCCAGTACCAGCAGGTTCAGCCCGGCCAGCATCAGTGCCCACAACCATTCCCCGGCAAAGCGCGCATGGGTACGCATCAACTCACCCCACAGGCCCAGGCAAGCGGCGCCAAACGCTGCCAGCAGTGGCAGCAGGAAAGCGGCCAACGGTGTAGCGGGGCGCCCGGCCAGCACCAGCATGATCACCATCAGCACGGTGCTGGCCAGCAACCACTGCGGCCAGTCATGCAGGTTGCTCACGGGCCCTTCGAGCACACCCTTGTCCTGCCGGTCCGCGTCGTACAGCCCCCAGTAGCCACCCACTGCGCCCTCATTGGCGCGTTTCCAGGGCTGATCGAAGGCTTCGATCAGGTTGTAGTGCCAGCCATTGCGCTCGGCCATGGCCACGAAGCCACGGATGAAGCGCGCCTCATTGACCCGGCTGGGCTCCGCCGTTTCGCGTTGGCGGCCTTCGCTGGGCCAGCCGGTTTCGCCAATCAGTATGTCCTTGGGCGCGAAGCGTGTGCCGAACACCCGGCGCACATCGGCAACGTGGGCCAAGGCATCGTCGATGCCACGCGGGTCGTCCTCCCAGTAGGGCAGCAGATGGATGGTCAGGAAGTCCACTGCCGGGGCCACCTGCGGGTGCTGCAGCCAGAATTCCCACACATCGGCGTAGGTCACTGGCACCTTGACCTCGCGCTTCACCCGCGCGATCAATTTGGCCAGGTGGGCACCGGTCACCTCCTTGCGCAACAGTGTCTCATTGCCGACGATCACCGCGCTGACCACGTCAGGGTTGGCGTTGGCAGCAGCGATCAGCAGGTTGATTTCCTTCTCGGTGTCGGCCGGGTGGGCGTTCACCCAGGCGCCCAGCATCACCTTCAGCCCGTGCTTGCGTGCCAGCGCCGGGATTGCCTCAAGACCGCTCATGGAATAGGTACGGATGCACTGAAACCGCTCGGCCAGTAACGCCAGGTCGGCGTCCATCCGCGCTGGGCGCAGGCGAAACGGCTGGTCGTAAGGCGACTGGTCTTTGTCAAACGGCGTGTACGAAGCGCATTGCAGCTTGTGTGCAGGGCTGGCCGCATCGGGCAGGTGCACAGGCTTGCCCAGCCCGTACCAGAGCCCCCCCAGCCCGAGCAGGGCCAGCAGGCAGGCAAGCAGGTACAACGGCAATAACAAGCGGCTACAACTGGGCATGTGGCGGTCCATCGTCTGGCACAAAAGGTTAGATAGTAGCCCGGCGCCAAACCTTTGGCATGCAAGGATCGCGCAGGCCGAGGTAGGCCGATGGCGCTAATGGCATAGTGCTGTCGCATATGGGGCGGGTGCAGGTCGCAGCTGGATCAGGTCGACTTGTGTTGCAGGAAGATGATGCAATCTCCAAGACCTGACGAGGGGATGCTTTGATGGCAACTTTGAAGAAAATGCGACGTTTCCTGGGCGTGGGCACCGCCCTGGTAATGGCCATGAGCGCTGCACAGGCTATGGCCAAAGAAGTAAGCATTGGTTACGTGGATGGTTGGGCCGACAGCGTGGCGACCACCAACGTGGCCGCCGAAGTAATCAAGCAAAAACTCGGCTATGACGTGAAGTTGCAGGCCGTGGCCACGGGGATCATGTGGCAGGGTGTGGCAACTGGCAAGCTCGATGCCATGTTGTCGGCCTGGTTGCCGGTGACCCATGGTGAGTACTGGGCCAAGAACAAGGACAACGTGGTCGACTACGGCCCGAACTTCAAGGATGCCAAGATCGGCCTGATCGTCCCCGAGTACGTCAAGGCAGTGAGCATTGCCGACCTCAAGACCGATAACAGCTTCAAGGACAGGATTGTCGGCATCGACGCAGGCTCCGGTGTGATGCTCAAGACCGACCAGGCGATCAAGGACTATGGCCTGACCAGTTACAAGTTGCAGGCCAGCTCGGGTGCGGCGATGACGGCGGAACTGGGCCGTGCCTATGCCAAGCAGCAGTCGATTGCGGTGACCGGTTGGGTTCCGCACTGGATGTTCGCCAAGTGGAAGCTGAAGTTCCTCGAAGACCCGAAAGGCGTATATGGCGCGGCAGAAACCGTGAACAGCATCGGCAGCAAGGAACTGGCCACCAAGGCACCGGAAGTGGCGGAGTTCCTGAAGAAGTTCAACTGGCAGTCCAAGGACGAGATTGGTGAGGTGATGCTGGCGATTCAGGAAGGGGCCAAGCCTGAAGCGGCCGCCAAGGACTGGGTTGCCAAGCACCCTGATCGTGTGAAGGAGTGGACTGGCAAGTAATCACCTTCCAGGGCCAATAGGGTTTCTTCGCGGGTGTACCCGCTCCTACAGGAGCGGGTACACCCGCGAACGGCTCATCACTTTGTTACGCAATCGGTAAAACACCGTTGCATCTAAGACTAAGGTCGTCTGGTTGGCGTCCATCGGCAGCATAAAGTAAGGGTGTGGGTTCCATCCCGTATCTGTGCTGCTAGGACAAAAACAATGAACGACAGCATTTACCTCTCGATACAAAACAGCCCCCGTTTCAAGGAGCTGGTCACCAAACGCGAACGGTTCGCCTGGATTCTCTCGGCGATCATGCTCGGCCTGTACTGCGCCTTCATCCTCCTGATCGCCTACGGTCCTCATTTGCTGGGCGCCAAGCTCAGCCCTGAGTCATCGATTACCTGGGGCATTCCCCTGGGCGTCGGTCTGATCGTTTCGGCATTCGTCCTGACCGCCATCTACGTGCGCCGCGCCAACGGCGAATTCGATGAGCTGAACAAGGAAATCCTGAAGGAGGCGCAACAATGATTCGCCAAGTCAAAGCCCTGGCCGTATTGGCCTGCGGAGCCTTCGCACCCGCCGTGTGGGCCGCCGATGCCCTGACCGGCGAGGTGCAGAAACAACCGCTGAACGTTTCCGCCATCGCCATGTTCGTGGCCTTCGTCGCCTTCACCCTCGGCATCACCTACTGGGCCTCCAAACGCAACAAGTCGGCATCGGACTACTACGCTGCCGGTGGCAAGATCACCGGCTTCCAGAACGGCCTGGCGATTGCTGGCGACTACATGTCGGCCGCCTCGTTCCTGGGTATTTCCGCGCTGGTGTTCACCTCGGGTTATGACGGCCTGATCTACTCGATCGGCTTCCTGGTTGGCTGGCCGATCATTCTTTTCCTGATTGCCGAACGCCTGCGCAACCTGGGCAAGTACACCTTCGCCGACGTGGCCTCGTACCGCCTCGGGCAAAAGGAAATTCGCACCCTGTCGGCCTCCGGTTCGCTGGTGGTGGTGGCGTTCTACCTGATCGCGCAAATGGTCGGCGCCGGCAAGCTGATCGAGCTGCTGTTCGGCCTGGACTACCATGTGGCGGTGATCCTGGTGGGTATCCTGATGTGCCTGTACGTGCTGTTCGGCGGCATGCTGGCCACCACCTGGGTACAGATCATCAAGGCTGTGCTGCTGCTGTCCGGTGCCAGTTTCATGGCGCTGATGGTCATGAAGCACGTGGGCTTTGACTTCAACACGCTGTTCTCCGAAGCCATCAAGGTACACGCCAAGGGCGAGGCGATCATGAGCCCCGGCGGCCTGGTCAAGGACCCGATCTCGGCATTCTCCCTGGGCCTGGCACTGATGTTCGGTACTGCCGGCCTGCCGCACATCCTGATGCGCTTCTTCACCGTCAGTGACGCCAAGGAAGCGCGCAAAAGCGTGCTGTACGCCACCGGCTTCATCGGCTACTTCTACATCCTCACCTTCATCATTGGCTTTGGCGCGATCCTGCTGGTCAGCACCAACCCGGAATTCAAGGACGCCGCAGGCGCTCTGCTGGGTGGCAACAACATGGCTGCGGTGCACCTGGCCAATGCGGTGGGTGGCAGTGTGTTCCTCGGCTTCATCTCGGCGGTGGCCTTTGCCACCATCCTGGCGGTGGTGGCTGGCCTGACCCTGGCCGGTGCCTCGGCGGTGTCCCACGACCTGTACGCCAGCGTCTGGCGCAAGGGCAAAGCCAACGACAAGGACGAGATCCGCGTATCGAAGATCACCACTGTCGCCTTGGGTGTGCTGGCGATCGGCCTGGGGATTCTGTTCGAGAAGCAGAACATCGCCTTCATGGTCGGCCTGGCGTTCTCCATTGCGGCCAGCTGCAACTTCCCGGTACTGCTGCTTTCGATGTACTGGAAGAAGCTGACCACCCGCGGCGCCATGATCGGCGGCTGGCTGGGCCTGGTGAGTGCGGTGACGCTGATGATCCTTGGCCCGACCATCTGGGTACAGATTCTCGGTCACGAGAAACCCATCTACCCGTACGAGTACCCGGCGCTGTTCTCGATGGCCATTGCCTTCGTCAGCATCTGGTTCTTCTCGGTCACCGACAAGTCCAAGGCGGCTGAGGATGAGCGCGCGCTGTTCTTCCCGCAGTTCGTGCGTTCGCAGACTGGCCTGGGTGCCAGCGGGGCGGTCTCGCACTAACGTCAATCCCCTGCATTGAAAAACGCCCCGCCTGTCGGGGCGTTTTTTGTTGTGCGCCAGGCATGGCGCGTTGCGCGTAAGCGCAACCTGCTTGGCTGTGGTGGCCGAGCGGGTGACTTGGAGGTGAAAGTCCTCTACACACCCGGCAAGGGGAAGTGTTAGCCGGAGGCAAGGGTGTCGCGGGCGACTGCGAATCTGAAGGAAGCCCGAGGCAAAATGCTGGCCTGACGAACAGGAAGCGGATCAGGCGGCACAGCGGGGTCAGGCGGCAACAATCGCCAAAGCCCAATACTTGCACGGAGCGCTGTGACGTAAATCCGACAGGTATAAGCAGGAAGGTCGCGCGAATTACCCTGGGAGATCTGCACGCTTGCCATAGTGCTACCGAGCGTCGAGAGGCGACGGGATGAGCGTGCAGAAGTCAGCCGAAGCCGTAGTAAGTGGCGGTTAACCGCGCCACCAAGGGCCGAACAGGTTATGCCGCTAGTAGGCGTCACTGTCTCGTTGGTAGCCGTAATGCAGAAATTTCCTTCAACGGAATCTGTCACTCCGAATCCCGGCCAGAAGCCGAGGGTGATGCCTGACAGTGCAAAGGTGCCGGCGGCGTCAGCGACGTGGACGAACGCGGAGCTGGACACGCTGATGGAGCGGGTGCTTGCACCGGCCAACCTCAGGCGTGCGTATCAACGCGTGGTTAGCAACAAGGGGGCTCCGGGTGCTGATGGCATGACGGTCGCTGACTTGGCGGGCTACGTGAGACAGTATTGGCCAACCCTCAAGGCCAGGTTACTGGCCGGTGAATACCAGCCCCAAGCAGTGCGAGCGGTTGAAATTCCCAAGCCGCAGGGCGGCACACGGCAACTGGGAATCCCCAGCGTCGTGGATCGCCTGATCCAGCAAGCACTGCAGCAGCAGCTCACACCTATCTTCGACCCACTGTTCTCGGACTACAGCTATGGTTTTCGTCCGGGCAGAAGTACGCATCAAGCCATCGAGATGGCTCGTGCTCATGTGACAGCGGGACACCGCTGGTGCGTGGAACTCGATCTGGAGAAGTTTTTCGATCGGGTCAATCACGACATCCTCATGGCCTGCATCGAACGTCGGATCAAAGACAAGTGCGTACTCAGGCTTATCCGCCGCTACCTTGAAGCCGGGATCATGTCGGGCGGTGTCGTCAGCCCACGGCAGGAGGGGACGCCGCAAGGCGGCCCGCTTTCGCCGTTGCTGTCGAATATCCTGCTCGACGAACTCGACCGCGAGCTGGAGCGACGGGGCCATCGCTTCGTACGTTATGCCGATGATGCGAACATCTATGTACGCAGTCCTCGAGCTGGCGAACGGGTACTGGCCAGTGTCGAACGCTTCCTGAATCAACGTTTGAAACTGACGGTGAATCAGAAGAAGAGTCGAGTCGCGAGAGCCTGGAAGTGTGACTACTTGGGCTATGGGATGAGCTGGCATCAGCAGCCAAGGCTGCGGGTGGCAACGACGAGCCTGGGTCGCCTGCGCGACCGGCTCGCAGAGCTGCTACGCGGTGCACGGGGTCGCAAGATGACGAATACCATCGAGCGGATAAACCCTGTCCTGCGAGGCTGGGCGGGTTACTTCAAGCTTAGCCAGAGCAAACGGCCACTTGAGGAACTGGATGGCTGGATCAGGCACAAACTCCGCTGTGCCATCTGGCGCCAATGGAAGCAGCCCTCTACGAGGGCGCGCAACCTGATGCGTCTGGGCTTAAGCGAAGAGCGTGCCTGTAAATCGGTCTGTAACGGCCGAGGCCCGTGGTGGAACTCGGGGGCGCCACATATGAATCAGGCGCTGCCGAAGAAGCTATGGGATCGACTCGGACTGGTCTCGATACTGGATACGATCAACCGGCTTAGCCGCATAGCTTGAACCGCCGTGTACGGAACCGTACGCACGGTGGTGTGAGAGGACGGCGGGTGTGAGCCCGCCTCCTACTCGATTTATGCAGTCAGAAACAGCCTACATACAGAGTGAGGCTCTGCCCATAAAGTTCCCTCGTGTCGTAAGTGCATCTATAGATGCCGGCACATTTGGGGAATATTCAATGAAGTTACGCTGTTTAATCACCTTCGCTCTCCTTGGCGTGGCGGGCGCTGCAGGGGCAAAGGAAATACCGCAGGACATCAGTGTCCAGGCTGTCGTGTCGGCACCTGAATTTCAGGTGAACTCGGTTGGCAATTGGTGGGAAGACGTACTTCAGGCTGAATATGACCCGGACCGGGGCGTCTTCAAGCAAATCGAAAAAGAGGTGTTTGTAAAAAGCACCTACGGCCCGATTTACGCGAAAACAGACCGTTCGGAGTATCGGTTCACACGGGTGGGCGGTGCGGTAGCGCCCCGTCGATACCACATCATGTTGAATCGCAAAAAAATGGGCACGGCGCCGGTTGAAATCATCAGTGCTGCTGAAGCTGCTCAGGGAAAAAACATTCAATTCAGGTTCTATCCGATGGCGGAATCGTCGTCGACTCGCATGCCTGGTACTTACACTACGCAAGCCACCTTGATGTTTGAAACAGGGGCGCCCTGATTCGCAATTTCATTCGGGTGCCCCAGGGTGCCCGCTATTTGATGTGCAACCGTTAAAGGAAGTTTGATGTGAAATCCTATGTATTGGCTGTCCCGTTCCTTGCATTGTTTGCCGGTGCCGCTGTCGCGTCCGCCCCTGAGCCGATCACCCAGAATATTTCAGTAACGGCGATCATTCCCGGGAATGATTTTTCAGTGGCCCCCGTAGGGGACTGGCTGGAGAAAGGCGTGACGCTTGAATATGAGCCGGAGCGCGAAGACTTCAAGGCGGTCAGTGAAAAGTTCTCGGCACAGAGTGATGTCGGCGCTATTCAGGCCCACCTGCTGCACACAGCATCGCTGCAAGACCCACAAACCGACCAGAAGATTGATCTTATCATCACTGTCGGGGATAAAAAGTTGGAGTTGACGCCCGCGGAGGTCATGAGCGCGGAAGATGCTAAAGCTGGCAATGATCTTCCCATTACGTTTAAGGCCATAAAGCCCGACAATGGTTATCTGAAGGGTGAGTATGCCGGGACAGTGAGCGTGTTGTTTGAAACTTCCTCCACCAGCCTTTGATTGAAGCAGTGCCGCCTGCCTCAACTTACTGGATGTTTACCAGTGTAGGGGCAGGTGTTGAAGTGGATTGAATCATGTTCCAGTTTGCTGCACCCGGCCGCGCACTCGCTGTCTGGCTGCTGGGTGCTGCCTGCCTTATGCCGCTCGAAGTGTTGGCCGAGCGCGCGTCCAGTGCCATTGACCTGAATACATTCGGGCGTTTGCCAGAAGACTTCGAGGCGCACTTTTTCGATGTGCCGCTTGCCGTGCGAGTGGAGCTTGATCAACGCTACCTCGGTGATGCCATGGTGGTATTGAGCCGTGATAACCGTGTGCAGTTGCTGGCGTTTACCGACACTGAGCAGAGCGCAGAGCCGGCCACACTCAGGCAGTTATGGCAACAGCGCCTGGAAGGCGGGCGCATGCTGGGCGACTGCCTGCAAAACTGCCCGGACGGGTTGCAGGCTATCCATTACAGCCTGGCCAATTCCCAGTTGTCATTGCTGACGTCCAATGCCGAGAAGCGGGAGCAGGACGCGCTCTTTCACCGCCTCCCGGAGCAGAGTGACGCTGGGTTGCTGCTGCGTAACCAGCTCAACCTGGTCAATGATGGCAACCAGACCACGGGCAGAATCGGCCTGCTCGGTCAGGGCAACCTGCATAACTGGACGACGCTTGCCGATGCACGCGTGGATCGTAGCCCATCTGAGCAAGGCGATATGCGTTACCGCATGAACCAGCTTTACGCGGAGAGCCTGCAGGAAGCGCATTTCTTTCGGCTGGGTTACTTCTCCACTGGCGCACAAGGCCTGGTGCGCCAGCCAGCGCTACTCGGGCGCCGCCCTGATAGCACGCTTGGCTTGATGCTGGGCAGCAGTGACAGCCTGCTGGTCGACAATGGCCAAGCCAGCGCCATCCCGGTCTACGTCACGCCGAACCGCCCGGGTATCGTCGAAATCTATCGCAATGGTTCGCTGATCAACAGTCAGCCGGTACAGCCCGGTTTGCAGGCGATCGACACGCGGGTATTGCCCGGCGGCATCTATGATGTGGAGCTGCGTTTGCTCGAAGACGGCCTGGAGACCTCGCGCAGCGAAGTGTCCATCTACAAGCCCAGCCGGTGGCAGAACATGGATAACCGCTGGCGCTACAACCTGTACGTGGGCCAGCAGGTCGAGCTGCTGAGCAACTCGGATGGCGAACGTGAACAGAGCCCGGTGTTCGGTGCCCTTTCCAACTACCTGATGCATCCTGCTGCGGTGCTGGGGTTGTCAATGCAACAGGTCGATGCTGACCTGCAGTTGGGTACTTCGCTGGACTGGGACGTGCATGAACGGTTCAAGCTTTACGCCAGCCTCAATCAGACCCAGGGCCTGGGCAACGGCGGCGATCTGCAGTTGACCTACACCCACCCATGGGGCTCGTTGTTGCTGAGCCACAACCAGACCTGGCTGGAGCCTGGCAGTAGCGGTCGCGACGATACTTCCCAGCGCCAGGTGCGCAGCCGCACCGCCTTTTCGATCAACCAGCGGGTAACCGCGCGCAGTTCAGCGACGCTGCGCCTGGAACACAGTGCGGGCTCGGCAAGCGGCCTGGGGGCCGACCTGAGCTGGGCGTTCTACGGGAAACTGCGGGGGCATCAGAGCAGTGTTCGCCTGTCACTTTTCGACAGGCCTGGAACGCGCAGCAGCGCCGGTGTCCGTAGCCGCGGCGTCAACGTTGCTGTAAGCATGAAGCTTGAGCGCGATGGCAGGCAGCTTGGGGTCGATGTGGGTAGCCGCGCCTCGCGTGAGGGGGGCAATGACCCCTACGCTTCGCTGTGGTATCGGCAGAACGTCGACCTGGGCCCCGTGCACAGCCTGGGGGGCAGTGCGACGCTCGACAGCTATGGCACCAGCCTGGCGGCCAATGGGCGGTTCCACAGCCAGGCGCTGCAGGGCGATGCCTATGCCCAGAGTTCCTCTTTCAACAATAACCTCAGCGGTGGCCTCAACCTGGAAAGCACCCTGGCGCTGGGCGCCGGGAAGCTGGCCATGGGCGGCAGCAACCTGCCGCTCGAAGCCGGCTTGATCATCGATGTCGAAAGCGATCTGCACGGTGTAAAGCTGCGCGCCAACGATGGCCAGGGCATGAGTGCAGTGCTGCACCCCGGGCGCAATATCGTGCCGGTGACGGCGTTCAAGTCTGGCCATGTGCGCTTCGACTTCGACACGAAGGACGTGCCGCCAGCTCAGATCCAACCCCTCGCTGTGGACTATCACCTCAACCGCGGTGGGGTGGGGTACCACTCAGTGAAGGTCATGCGAACGGTCACCGTGTTTGGTCGGCTGCTCGACGGGCAAGGCCAGCCACTGCACGGCGCGCATGTGGTCAATGACGCCGGGCGCACGGTTGTCGAGGTGGATGGCTATTTCAACGTCGAAATGAGTGAGTCACGGCCCACCCTGGAAATTCGCCATGGCACGGCAGGCAACTGCCTTCTGACATTAACGCCGGACAACTTTGATCGCGAGGATGACCTGCTGATCGTGGGTGATCAGCGGTGTGTGCCCAGTGTGGGCTGAGCCGGCTTTCGGCATGACGCTGTAGAGGGCCCGATTCCCGGGTCGATGGATTGGATGTTGAGTAAACAGAGGTTGAAGATGCACAGGTTCACATTTCACTTGTCACCCTTGTTGTTCGTTGCGCTGATGCTGCCGTGGTTTGCCCAGGCCGGGCCACAGCTGGATGTCGGCGCGCTCTATGACTACCTCGAGCCAGGCAAGGGCACCTATGCCAAACGCATCTACAACCGGGGGGACAGTACTGCGTTCGTCAAGGTCAGCGTGCTGGAGCTGGTCTACGACGGCCAGGCCGAACCCCGTGAGGTGGAAGTCGATGAGCTGCCCTTCGATCAGCGCAGCGTTGTTGCCAGCCCAGCGCGGATGATCATCCCGGCACGCGGCATGCAAGCCGTGCGGTTGCTGTATCGCGGTGAACGGAACCAGGAGCGTTACTACCGGCTGCGCTTCGTCCCGGTGGTGCCGGAACAGGATGACAGCTTCGCACTGGATGAAACGGAGCTTGACGCTTACCGCAAAGAACTCAGTGCCGGTGTGCAGTTTCTGGCCGGCTACGGCACCATTTTGATTATCAAACCTGCTGCCACGCGGTATCAGACCTCGATCGAGCGAGCCGGTGGGAAATGGACCGTGCGCAACGAGGGCAATGCGACAGTGCTGCTCGACAACGTCCAGGTCTGTGTGCTGAACGAGGACGAGTGTGAGCCTCCGGCCAAGCACCATCTTCGTCCTGGACGTACGCGCGAGTTCGTCGAGAAGCCCGGTGTCGAATACCGCTTCGAACAGGTGGAAGGCGATGCACGCAAAGCCATGAACTTCAAGGCAGAGTGAGAGGTAGGGGCATGTTTCGCAAGTGTGCAATGCTGGTACTGCTGTCTGGCGTGCTCGGCTCATCGTGGGCGCAGGCGGCCGACATTACGCTCAAGCTGCGTTACCGCGGCGAGACCCGGCAATTTGAAAACCTGACACCCCGGTCATCCCCTGTCTGTACTCAGTTGCCGCAGCTTTGTGGCGATCCGCTGCAGGATCTGCTGGATGTGGGGGTCGAATACTCGAAAACAGTCGATGGCGAAGGCACCGATGGCCTCTACCTCTCGGCCCCTGTCCAGCCAACTGCGCTACTGATGGTCCGTGACAAGACCGGCGAGCAAGTCAGCATGGACTTTGCCATTACCCACCTGGGCGGTGCGGTAACTTCGGACGATGGGGCACCTACGCTTGCGGCGCGCACTGGCCTGGACTCGAGTGGTTGCCAGGTTGCGTTGGCGAGCGCGGCCCATCGCCTGTTTCTGTGGTCGCCAGCCAGCAACGGGTGCTGGGCCAACCTCAACGCGGCGAATGCGAGCACTTACCATGTGAGTCACCTTACGCTGGGCTACAGGCTGAAGACGCCTTTGCCAGCGAGCTTGAAGTCGGGCGTGTACCGAGGGCGCGTGGTCTATTCGATAGGCCCCGACAGGGATATTGGCCTGGGTTCGAGCCGAACGGTCGCCGGGCTCACGGCCGATTCAGTGGCGATCAACGTCGAACTGGAGGTGGTGCATGACCTTGAGGTGCGTTTTGAGCCGGGTTCCGAGCAGGTGGTACTGGTGCCGCAGCAGGCGCACGGGCATGGGAACCGCGGGCGGGGTGTGGCAGAGAAACTGGAAAAAGACGTGGGTTTCAGCCTGACTGCCAGTGGGCCATTCAACGTCTGGGCGCAGTGCAGCACCGGGCTGGATAGCACGTGCAATCTACGGTCGGCCAAGGGCCATGGCATACCGCTGTACCTGGCCATGACCTTGCCAGGGGTTTCCTACAATGGCCGTTCGCTCTATCGGCAGGCAATGTCCTTTGGCGGAGCTGAGAACGCCATGAGCCTGGAAGTCCCGCCAGAGGGTGTGACCGGCAGCCAAGGGCAATTGCATTTTCATGTATACCCTCGCGGCCACACCCAGAAACAGGACATGTTGCCTGGTATCGAGTATCAGGCCGTCGTGACAATGGTGTTTGATGCGAACCTGTAGAATGGCAACCGGGTGGTGTGACCCGCTTGCCATTCACCTCACGTGACTGTTTGAAGTGGCTATCCGCAGCGCGTCATATCATCCCAAGCAACAGTAATACCAACAGAATCACCAACACCACGCCGATTATGCCGGAAGGGCCATAGCCCCAGCTGCGCGAGTGGGGGAAGACCGGTAAGCCACCGATCAGCAGCAGAATCAGGATGATGATAAGGATCGTGGTCATGTCAAAGTCCTTGCGTGATTAGGGGGCAAGAGCCTGAGAATGCTGGCCTCTCGATAATTCGGACCGGTGCGGGTTGGTAAAGATTCCATCCCCGTGCAGCCGTCTACCCAATCATGCCCGCCCATTCACTGCCCTGATGAATCCTCCCGGATGGCGACGCCTTGATTAGACTCACCGGACTCCCTGTCAAAACAAGGCCTGCGACCATGCAAAAACGCATCATGATCACCGGCGCCGGGTCTGGCCTCGGCCGCGAGATCGCCCTGCGCTGGGCCCGTGAGGGCTGGCGCCTGGCATTGGCCGATGTCAACGAAACCGGCCTGCGCGAAACGCTGGAGCAGGTTCGCCAGGCCGGTGGCGACGGCTTCGTCCAGCGCTGCGATGTGCGCGACTATAGCCAGCTGACGGCCCTGGCCCAGGCCTGCGAAGAGAAGTTCGGTGGGGTCGATGTGATCGTCAACAACGCCGGCGTCGCTTCGGGCGGGTTCTTCGCCGAACTGACGCTGGAAGACTGGGACTGGCAGATCGCGGTCAACCTGATGGGCGTGGTCAAGGGCTGCAAGGCCTTCCTGCCGCTGCTGGAGCGCAGCAAGGGGCGCATTATCAACGTCGCCTCGATGGCCGCACTGATGCAGGGCCCGGGCATGAGCAACTACAACGTGGCCAAGGCCGGTGTGCTGGCCTTGTCGGAAAGCCTGCTGGTGGAGTTGCGTCAGGTAGAGGTGGCAGTGCACGTGGTGTGCCCGTCGTTCTTCCAGACCAACCTGCTGGACTCGTTCCGCGGGCCGAACCCGGCGATGAAGGCGCAGGTGGGCAAGCTGCTCGAAGGTTCGCCGATCAGTGCGGCGGACATTGCCGACTATATCCATCAGCAGGTCGCTGCAGGCGAGTTCCTCATCCTGCCGCATGAGGCAGGGCGCCAGGCCTGGCAACTGAAACGCCAGGCCCCTGAGCGGCTGTATGACGAGATGGCCGAAATGGCGGTGAAAATGCGAGCAAAAGCCCCGTCGCGATGATTGGTCTGTAGGAGAAGTTACTCAAAAGTGTAAGAGGCTTCTGAATCGCAGTGGAACTATTGAGTAGCTGAATGCCTACGGGGCAGGCTCCGGTTTTCCCTTTCGCAGGAGGATCGGAACATGCTGGTAATAGGGCGCGAAGTAGGGGAGGTCATCGTGATTGGCGATGACATCCGGATCATGGTGGTAGAGACCCGGGACGGCGTGGTGCGCTTTGGTGTGGCTGCTCCGCGTGAGGTGCCGGTGCATCGAGCCGAAGTTTACAAGCGCATCAAGGCGTCCAAGCAGAGCAAGGCCTGAAGAGGCCTGACCTGCTATTCGAGCAGCTCGCGGGGCACATCATGCTTGGCCAGCAACTGGCATTGCTGGCTTTCCAGGTCGAACAGGATGAAAGCCTGGCCTTTGGCCAGTGCCTGACGTACCCGCAGCACGCGGGTTTCCAGCGGGGTGTCGTCGCCGTTGTCAGTGCCGTCGCGGGTGACGAAGTCCTCGATCAGGCGGGTCAGGGTTTCGGCTTGCAATTGGTCGTAGGGGATCAGCATGGTCGGGCGGTGTCTGAAATAGGTATGGGCATGCTACGCGAAACAGTCGAGGTGTTGGGGCCGCTTTGCAGCCCCAAGGGCGTTTAGCCTTTGTTTCCGACCAGGCTGTCCACCGCCGGTACCCGTGTGTCGCTCTCCATCTGCGCATCATGCTCCAGCTGGTGGCTGAAGCGCTCGAGCGATGCATTGGCCGGCTGCGAATCACTGGCAAACACAGGCGGGCTCAGCAGGTACGCCGACAACAACCGGCTCAGCGCCGCCAGGCTGTCGATATGCGTGCGTTCGTAACCATGGGTGGCATCGCAACCGAACGCCACCAGCGCGGTACGAATATCGTGCCCGGCAGTCACCGCCGAATGGGCATCGCTGAAGTAGTAGCGGAACAGGTCGCGCCGCACCGGCAAGTCATGGTCGCCGGCCAGTTTCAGCAGGTGTCGGGACAGGTGGTAGTCGTAAGGCCCCGACGAGTCCTGCATGGCCACACTGACCGCATGCTCGCTGGAAGCTTGCCCAGGCGCCACCGGGGCGATGTCGATGCCGACGAACTCGCTGACGTCCCAGGGCAGGGCGCCGGCTGCGCCCGAGCCGGTTTCCTCGGTGATGGTGAACAGCGGGTGGCAGTCGATGAGCGGCTGGCGACCGCTTTCCACCACGGCCTTCAATGCCGCCAGCAATGCGGCTACGCCAGCCTTGTCGTCCAGGTGACGGGCGCTGATGTGGCCGCTTTCGGTGAACTCGGGCAATGGGTCGAAGGCCACGAAGTCACCAATGCTGATACCCAGTGCCTCACAGTCGGCGCGTGTGGCGCAGTAGGCATCCAGACGCACTTCCACATGCTCCCAGCTCACCGGCATCTGATCGATGGCGGTATTGAAGGCATGCCCGCTGGCCATCAGCGGCAGCACGCTGCCACGGAATACGCCGGTGTCGGTGAATACGCTGACCCGGCTACCTTCGGCAAAGCGGCTGGACCAGCAGCCGACGGGCGCCAAGGCCAGGCGGCCATTGTCCTGCAATTGGCGCACGCTGGCGCCGATGGTATCCAGGTGGGCAGAGACGGCGCGGTCGGGCGAGGTCTGCCGGCCCTTCAGCGTGGCGCGGATGGTGCCGCGGCGCGTCAGCTCGAAGGGGATGCCCAACTCATCCAGGCGCTCGGCCACGTAGCGCACGATGGTGTCGGTGAAGCCGGTGGGGCTGGGGATGGCGAGCATTTCCAGCAGCACGCGTTTGAGGTAGTCGAGATCGGGTTCGGGGAGTCGTTCGGACATGTCCAGGCCTCCGGTCGGGTTAAAATTTCGCAGTCCTTGTGGGAGCGGCCTTGTGTCGCGAAAGGGCCGCAAAGCGGCCCCGGCAATATCGGCAGCGAAGCTGAGATCCTAGGGGCGCTTCGCACCCCATTCGCGACACAAGGCCGCTCCCACAAAAAGCCGAGCAGTTGTCAGGCCAACGGCCGGCTATGGGGAAACAGCAGGTCGATAAAGCGCTCGGCCGTGGGCTGCGGTTCATGGTTGGCCAGGCCAGCACGTTCGTTGGCCTCGATGATCACGTACTCCGGCTGCCCGGCATCGCGCACCATGAAGTCCAGCCCAACCACCGGAATTTCCAGTGCCCGTGCCGCACGCACGGCAGCATCGGCCAGCACCGGGTGCAGGCGTTCGGTGACGTCTTCCAGGGTGCCGCCGGTGTGCAGGTTGGCCGTACGCCGCACGGCCAGACGCTGGCCGGCCGGCAACACGTCGTCATAGCCAACGCCCGCTGCGCGCAAGGTGCGCTCGGTTTCGTCGTCCAGCGGAATGCGGCTTTCGCCACCGGTGGCAGCCTGGCGGCGACGGCTCTGGGCTTCGATCAACTGGCGCACGCTGTGCTTACCGTCGCCCAGCACCTGCGCCGGGTGGCGGATGGCGGCGGCCACCACCTCGTAGCCGATCACCACGATGCGCAGGTCGAACCCGGCATGGAAGCTTTCCAGCAGCACGCGGCTGTCGAACTGGCGGGCGTGTGCCACGGCGCGGGTGATGTCGTCGATGCAGGTCAGGTTTACCGCCACGCCTTGGCCTTGCTCGCCATCGACCGGCTTGACCACCACCGCGCCATGCTCTTCGAGAAACGCCAGGTTGTCATCGGCATTGCCCGCCAGCTGTTGCGCGGGCACCTGCAGCCCGGCGTTGTGCAGGGCGTGCTGGGTCAGGCGTTTGTCCTGGCACAGGGTCATGGTCACGGCACTGGTCAGGTCGCTGAGCGATTCCCGGCAGCGAATGCGCCGCCCGCCCAGGCTCAGGGTGAACAGGCCGCCAGCGGCGTCGTCCACCTGCACTTCGATGCCTCGGCGCAGGGCCTCGTCGACGATGATGCGTGCGTAGGGGTTGAGGTCGGCTTGCGGGCCAGGCCCGAGGAACAGCTGCTCGTTGATACCGTTCTTGCGCTTGACTGCGAAGGTGGGCAGGTTGCGAAAACCCAGTTTCTGGTAAAGGCGCTTGGCCTGGCGGTTGTCGTGCAGCACCGACAGGTCCAGGTAGGCCAGGCCACGGCTCATGAAATGTTCGATCAGGTGGCGCACCAGCACTTCACCCACGCCGGGGCGGGTGCAGTGTGGGTCCACCGCCAGGCACCACAGGCTGCTGCCATGCTCGGGGTCATCGAACGCCTTGGTGTGGTTCAGGCCCATGACGCTGCCGATAATCGCGCCGCTGTCTTCGTCCTCTGCCAGCCAATACACCGGGCCACCCAAGTGCCGGGGGGTAAGCAGCTCGGCGTCGACGGGGAGCATCCCGCGCGCCTGGTACAGCGTGTTGATCGCCTGCCAGTCGGCGGGGTTCTGTGCCCGGCGCACGCGGAAGCCGCGAAATACCCGCTGCGCCGGGCGGTAGTCGGTGAACCACAGGCGCAGGGTGTCGGACGGGTCGAGGAACAGCTGCTGGGGGGCCTGGGCCAGCACCTGCTGCGGTGCGGCCACGTACAGGGCGATGTCGCGTTCGCCCGGGTGCTCGTCGAGCAGATCCTCGGCCAGGGAAGCCGGGTCGGGGTAGGTGTGGCCTATCAACAGCCGGCCCCAGCCGCAGTGCACGGCACGCGGTTGGTCGTGGGGCTGGCTGCCGTCGCCGGCCAGGCGCGCCTGCAGGCGCTCGTAGGACGGCGCCTGGCCGCGCAGCAGGCGCTGACCATAAGCGATTTCATGGGCTTTCATCGGTCAGATTCCTTGTTCGCTCAGCCACAGGTTCAGCGCCGCCAGTTGCCACAGCTTGGAGCCGCGCAATGGCGTCAGCTGGCCGTGTGGGTTGCTCAGCAGGCGGTCGAGCATGGCCGGGTTGAACAACCCTCGGTCCTGGCTGGGGTCGGTCAACAGTTCGCGTACCCAGCCCAAGGTGGCACCTTCCAGATGCTTCAGGCCCGGTACCGGGAAGTAACCCTTCTTGCGGTCGATCACCTCATGCGGGATCACCCGTCGCGCTGCCTGCTTGAGCACCTGCTTGCCGCCGTCGGGCAGCTTGAAGCGTGCGGGAATGCGTGCCGACAGTTCCACCAGGCGGTAATCGAGGAACGGCGTCCGCGCCTCCAGGCCCCAGGCCATGGTCATGTTGTCCACCCGCTTGACCGGGTCGTCGACCAGCATCACGGTGCTGTCCAGGCGCAGGGCCTTGTCCACGGCAGCCGGTGCGCCGGGGCGCGCGAAGTGTTCGCGCACGAAGTCGCCGGCAGCGTCGGTTTCCAGCAGCCAGGGGGCCTGCACGGTGTCGCGGTATTCGGCGTGGCTGCGGTCGAAGAAGGCGTCACGGTAGGCCGCATAGGCATCGTCGGCGCCGTCCACCTGCGGGTACCAGTGGTAACCGGCGAACAGCTCATCGGCACCCTGGCCGCTCTGTACGCCTTTGCAGTGTTTGGCCACTTCCCGCGACAGCAGGTAGAAGGCGATGCAGTCGTGGCTGACCATCGGCTCGCTCATGGCGCGGAAGGCGGCCGGCAGTTGGTCGATGATTTCGTGTTCGGCAATGCGCAACTGGTGGTGACGGGTGCCGTAGTGTTTGGCGATCAGGTCCGAATAATGGAACTCGTCTCCGCGCTCGCCGCCGGCATCTTCAAAGCCGATGGAGAAGGTCGACAGGTCGTCAACGCCCACTTCGCGCAGCAAGCCGACCAGCAGGCTGGAATCGACGCCGCCCGACAGCAACACACCCACATCGACGGCTGCCCGCTGGCGGATGGCTACGGCGTCGCGGGTGGCGTCGAGTACGCGGGTGGTCCAGCCTTCCAGATCAAGTTCACGCTCGTCCGGGTTGGGGCCGTACTTCAGCTGCCACCAGGTCTGGCGTTCCACTTCGCCATGGCGGTCGATGCGCATCCAGGTGCCGGGCTCCAGCTTCTGCACGTTGGCCAGCAGGGTGCGCGGTGCCGGTACCACGGCGTGGAAGTTCAGGTAGTGGTTGAGGGCCACCGGGTCGAGCATCGGGTCGATGTCGCCGCCCTTGAGCAGTGCCGGCAGGGTCGAGGCAAAGCGCAGGCGCTCGCCGTTGCGCGACAGGTACAGGGGTTTGACGCCCAGGCGGTCGCGGGCCAGGAACAGGCGCTGGTTGTCGCGCTCCCAGATGGCCAGGGCAAACATGCCGTTGAGCTTGGGCAGCAGCGCCGCGCCCCAGGCGTGGTAGCCCTTGAGCAGCACCTCGGTGTCGCCATCGGACCAGAACTGGTAACCCAGGTCTTGCAGTTCCTGGCGCAGCTCGGGGAAGTTGTAGATGGCGCCGTTGAAGGCCAGCGACAGGCCTAGGGTGTTGTCGACCATCGGCTGCGCCGAGCCGTCGGACAGGTCCATGATCTTCAACCGCCGGTGGCCAAGGGCAATCGGCCCCTGGCTATGGAAGCCCCAGGCATCCGGGCCACGCGGGGCCAGGTGATGGGTAATGCGCTCTACCGCAGCCAGGTCGGCTGGGCGAGGGGCTTGGTCGATGGGGGTGAAACGTAACTCTCCTGCTAATCCGCACATAAGTCCTTACCGGTTTTTCCGTTGGGGAGGTGATGCCCCGGATTAGGGCACCTTAAGGAACTGACCTATGTGCTTTTCGAGAGTTTTAGAATGTTTGGTTATATGACGCCGGGCAGGCAACCCGATGCAATCATTTCCCCCGGATCAACCGGCGCAATCCAAACCGGTTCGGATGGCAAGCCTCCGCCACCGCCCGCGGCAATGGCAGCGGTTCCCCACATACCCAGGCCGCCACCAGCTCGCCACTCAACGGCGCCGTGATCAGCCCGCGTGAGCCATGCCCGCTGTTCACATACAACCCGCCCAGCCAAGGGAAGGGCACATCCGGTACTTGCCGCGCATCCCGGCCCAGTACTGCATAGGCTTCGGTAAACGCCTGCGCGTCGGCAATGGGCCCGACGATCGGCAGGTAATCCGGGCTGGTGCAACGGAACGCAGCACGTCCCTGCAATTGCTCGGGGTCCAGTTCAGCCACAGCCAGCCGTTGCGCCAGATCGACGGAAATTTCGTCCAGCAGCGCCAGGTTGCCCTGGTGCTCGGCCACCGTCGGTGCAAGGTCTTCGCTGTGGAAGTCAAAACTGGCGCCCAGTGTATGTTCACCCTCGCGCGGCGGTGCCACATAGCCCTCCGCGCACACCACGGTGCGCAGTGCCTGGCTGCTGGCGGTGGCCGGCAAGCGGGTGATCTGCCCACGGATGCGCTTGAGTGGTAACTGCGCGCAAGGTTCGAAGCGCAGCACATCCGCCGCACCGGCCAGGACCACCACTGGAGCGCGGGCTAACAGCTGGTCGCCAGCCCAGGCTTGCCAATGCTCATCCACTTTGCGCAGTTCGAGCACGTCCTGGTGGGTCACCACGCGAATACCAGGGTGCTGCAACTGCTGTTGGCACAGCGCTGGCGGGTGCACCCAGCCACCTTCGGGGTAGAACAACCCGCCGCCAGGCAACGCCACGCCGGCGATGGCTTCGGCCTCGGCGCGCGCCAGGCAGTGCAGCAAGCCATGGTCGAAGGCGGCAGCCAGCTTGCCCTGGCGTTCGGCCTCCTTGCTGTCGAAGGCCAGTTGCAGCACCCCGCAGGCATCCCAGTCACGGCCACGCTGCAAGCGCTGCAGCTGACGCCGGGTGTAGCCGAACCCGGACAGGATCATCTGCGACAGCGCGGTGCCATGGGCAGACAGCTTGAGGTACAGCACCCCTTGCGGGTTGCCTGACGCTTCCTGGGCCGGGGCTTCGTGGCGCTCCAGCACGGTTACCTGCCAGCCGCGCCGGGCCAGGCTGGCGGCGCTGCTGCTGCCGGCAAGTCCGGCACCGATCACCAGCGCCTCGCGCGGCCCCTGTGTCACCGCGGGGCGCGCGTACCAAGGCGCGCATGGGCCGGGCAGGGGGCCGACGTAGGCGCCGCTCATCACCTCCCACTTCTTGCCGATGCCTGGCACCTTCTTCATGGCGAAGCCGGCTTCCACCAGGCTGCGGCGTACCCAGCCGGTGGTGGTGAAGGTGCCCAGCACCGTGCCCGGATGCGATAGCCGCGCCAGTTGCGCAAACAGCTCCGGGGTCCACATGTCGGGGTTCTTGGCGGGGGCGAAGCCGTCGAGGAACCACACATCGATCTGCGCGTCGAGTTGCGGCAGCTGTTCCAGCACATCGCCTATCAACAGGGTCAGGGTGACCCTGCCACCGGCGAAGGTGAACTGCTGAAAGCCCGGGTGCACCGCCACGTATTGCTCCAGCAGTGGCTCGGTATAGGCGGCCAGTTCAGGCCACAGGCGCACTGCGCGGGCCATGTCGGCGTGGTCGAGGGGGTACTTTTCGACGCTGACGAAGTGAAGGCGCGCGTCGCTGTGTGCGTGCTGGTCGAACAGTTGCCAGGCGCAGAAAAAATTCATGCCGGTGCCAAAACCGGTTTCGCCGATCACCGTGCAGGCGTGCGGCGCCAGGTTGGCAAAACGTTCGGCCAGGCGGGTCTGGCCGAGGAACACGTGCTTGGTTTCTTCGATGCCTTCGTTGACTGCGAAATAGACGTCGTCATAGTGCCGCGAATGGGGGCGGCCCTGGTCGTCCCAGTCGATCTGGGCGTGCTGGAGGAGGGTGGGCATGGTGGGCTCGGTTGCAGCGGATGGCGGGATTTTATGCCATCCGGCTGAGCTGTGGGAGCGCGTTCATTGGTGAAGAGGTCAATACAGGCCGAAATGAAATCCGCTAGTCTTGCTTATCCATTGAAGGAGCCAGTGCATGTTCGAATCTGCCGAAATCGGCCACAGCATCGACAAGGAGGCTTACGACGCCGAGGTACCCGCTTTACGCGAGGCCCTGCTCGAAGCCCAGTACGAACTCAAGCAGCAGGCGCGGTTTCCGGTGATCGTGCTGATCAACGGCATTGAAGGCGCCGGCAAGGGTGAGACGGTAAAACTGCTCAACGAGTGGATGGACCCGCGCATGATCGATGTGCTCACCTTCGACCAGCAGACCGACGAGGAGCTGGCCCGCCCACCCGCCTGGCGCTATTGGCGGGCCTTGCCACCCAAGGGGCGAATGGGTGTGTTCTTTGGCAACTGGTACAGCCAGATGCTGCAGGGGCGGGTGCACGGGGTGTTCAAGGATGCCGTGCTCGATCAGGCCATTACCGGTGCCGAGCGCCTGGAGCAGATGCTGTGCGATGAAGGTGCGCTGATCATCAAGTTCTGGTTCCACCTGTCCAAGAAGCAGATGAAGGCACGGCTGAAATCGCTCAAGGACGACCCGCTGCACAGCTGGAAGATCAGCCCGCTGGATTGGCAGCAGTCGCAAACCTACGACCGCTTCGTGCGCTTTGGTGAGCGCGTGCTGCGCCGCACCAGCCGCGACTATGCGCCATGGCACATCATCGAAGGGGTAGACCCGAATTACCGCAGCCTGGCGGTGGGGCGCATTCTGCTGGAAAGCCTGCAAGCCGCGCTGGCCAATAATCCCAAGGGCAAGCACCAGGGCAACGTGGCCCCGCTGGGCCACAGCATCGACGACCGCAGCCTGCTTGGCGCCCTGGACATGACCTTGCGCCTGGACAAGGCCGACTATCAGGAACAGTTGATCACCGAACAGGCCCGTCTGGCCGGCCTGCTGCGTGACAAGCGCATGCGCCGGCACGCCCTGGTGGCGGTGTTCGAAGGCAACGACGCCGCCGGCAAGGGGGGCGCCATCCGCCGCGTGGCGGCAGCGCTGGACCCGCGGCAGTACCGTATCGTGCCGATTGCTGCGCCTACCGAAGAAGAGCGCGCCCAGCCGTACCTGTGGCGGTTCTGGCGGCACATCCCGGCACGGGGCAAGTTCACCATCTTCGACCGTTCCTGGTATGGCCGGGTGCTGGTGGAGCGGGTGGAAGGCTTCTGCAGCCCCGCTGACTGGATGCGTGCCTACAGCGAGATCAACGACTTTGAAGAGCAGTTGGTGGATGCTGGCGTGGTGGTGGTCAAGTTCTGGCTGGCGATTGACCAGCAGACCCAACTGGAGCGCTTCGAAGAGCGTGAGCAAATTCCGTTCAAACGCTACAAGATCACCGAGGATGACTGGCGCAACCGCGACAAGTGGGACGAATACTCCCAGGCGGTGGGTGACATGGTCGATCGCACCAGCAGCGAGATTGCCCCTTGGACGCTGGTAGAGGCCAATGACAAGCGCTGGGCGCGGGTGAAGGTGGTGCGCACCATCAACCAGGCGCTGGAAGCGGCGTTTGCCAAGCACAAAAAATAGCCGACGGTGATGTTGCCTGTTCTGGCCCTTTCGCGGGTGAACCCGCTCCTACAGGGGTACGCGATCCCTTGTAGGAGCGGGTTTACCCGCGAAAGGGCCAGAACAGGCAACACCTCCCCCCAGCCATGCCCCAAAAGAATGACCTGATGAATTCTTTTCTCGGCACTCTCCACCGTCCCCGTCCTCCAACCCCGTAGAATTCAACAACCCCCACCACGGGCTTGATCGAGGATTTTATGCACACCACTTCTGGCCGCTGGGGCTATGGGCTGTTCCTGGCACTTCTGACAGCGCTGCTCTGGGGCATCCTGCCGATCAAGCTCAAGCAGGTACTGCAAGTGGTCGATCCGATCACTGTCACCTGGTACCGCCTGCTGGTCTCCGGCGGCCTGCTGTTCGCCTGGCTGGCGGCTCAGCGGCGTTTGCCGTCCATGCGTAAACTGGCGCCCAAGGGCAAGGGCCTGGTGCTGGTGGCCGTGCTCGGCCTGATGGGCAACTACGTGCTCTACCTGATCGGTCTCAAACTGCTTAGCCCAGGCACCGCACAACTGGTGGTACAGATCGGCCCGGTGCTGTTGCTGGTGGCCAGCGTGTTCGTGTTCCGCGAGCGCTTCAGTGTGGGGCAGGGCGTGGGCCTGTTGGTGCTGCTGGCAGGGTTTGGCCTGTTCTTCAACCAGCGCCTGGAAGAGCTGCTGACTTCGCTGGGTACCTACACCACCGGCGTGTTGACCATTTTGCTGGCGACCAGCATCTGGGTGTTCTACGCCCTGAGCCAGAAGCAGTTGCTGACCGTGTGGCACTCGCAGCAGGTGATGATGGTGATCTACCTCAGCTGCGCTGCGCTGCTGACACCTTGGGTGCACCCGCTGGAGGCCTTGCAACTGACCCCGGTGCAAGGCTGGCTGCTGCTGGCCTGTTGCCTGAATACCCTGGTGGCATACGGCGCGTTTGCCGAAGCACTGGCGCACTGGGAGGCCTCACGGGTAAGTGCCACGCTGGCGCTGACCCCGCTGGTGACCTTCGTTGCGGTGGCGCTGGCGGCGTTGGTTTGGCCTGAGTATGTGCATGCCGAGGACATCAATGCCCTGGGCTATGTGGGGGCGGTCACGGTGGTGTTCGGTTCGGCGCTGGTGGCGCTTGGGCCGTCGCTGGTGGCGGGTTGGCGGGCCCGCCGGGCGCGGTTGGCCTAGTGTGGTGTTTCACAAATAACGACCATAACGCGCGGCGCTTTTTGCGCTCATGCGGCGTTGTCGCTCCTCGCCGTAGCTGGGCTACGACTCGTCGCGACGCCTTGCTTGAGCGCAAAAATCGCTCGCGAGTTATTGGCCGTATTTGCAAAACACCACACTAGGTCTGTCGATTGCCTGTACCGGCCCTTTTGCGGGTGAACCCGCTCCTACCATGGATCGCCGCTCGTCGTAGGAGCGGGTTCACCCGCGAAAGGGCCGGTACAGGCTACAGAGCAGTCAGCCCTTGCCGCCCGGCGCCAGCATGTTCTCCGGCCGCACCCACTGGTCGAACTGCTCATTGGTCAGGTACTTCAACGCCAAGGCCGCCTCGCGCAAGGTCTTGCCCTCGCTGTAAGCCTTTTTGGCAATTTCTGCCGCCTTGTCATAGCCAATATGCGGGTTCAGCGCCGTCACCAGCATCAACCCGCGCTCCAGGTGCGCGGCCATCTGCTCGGCATCCGGCTCGATACCCGCCACGCAATGCTGCTGGAAGTTGCGGCAACCATCGGCCAGCAACTCGATGGATTGCAGCAGGTTATGGATGATCACCGGCTTGAACACATTCAGCTGCAAATGCCCCTGGCTGGCGGCAAAGCCGATGGCCGCGTCGTTGCCCAGTACCTGGCAGGCCAGCATCGACAGCGCCTCGCACTGGGTGGGGTTGACCTTGCCCGGCATGATCGAGCTGCCGGGCTCGTTGGCCGGCAGGCGCACCTCGGCCAGGCCGGCGCGCGGGCCGGAACCCAGCAGGCGCAGGTCGTTGGCAATTTTCATCAAGGCCACGGCCAGGGTTTTCAGGGCGCCCGCCAGGCTGGTCAGCGGCTCGTGGCCGGCGAGGGCGGCGAACTTGTTCGGCGCGGTGATGAACGGCAGGCCGGACAGCGCCGCCAGCTCGGCCGCGATGGCCTCGGCAAACCCCTGCGGGGCGTTCAGCCCGGTACCCACGGCAGTGCCGCCCTGGGCCAGTTCGCACACCGCCGGCAGGGTGGCGCGGATGGCGCGCTGGGCGTAATCGAGCTGGGCGACGAAGGCCGACACTTCCTGGCCGAAGGTGATCGGCGTGGCGTCCATCATGTGTGTGCGACCGGTTTTTACCAGTTGGTGGTGACGCATCGACAGCTCGGCCAGCCCTGAAGACAGTTCGGTGACGGCCGGCAGTAGCTTTTCCTGCACCGCCTGGGCTGCCGCAATGTGCATGGCGGTGGGGAAGCAGTCGTTGGAGCTCTGCGAGCGGTTGACGTGGTCATTGGGGTGTACTGGCGCCTTGCCGCCACGGCCTTTGCCGGCCAGTTCGTTGGCGCGTCCGGCAATCACCTCGTTGACGTTCATGTTGCTCTGGGTGCCACTGCCCGTCTGCCAGACGACGAGCGGGAACTGATCGTCGTGCTGGCCAGCCAGCACTTCATCGGCGGCCTGTTCGATCAGCCGGGCGATGTCGGCCGGCAGGTCGCCATTGCGGTCGTTGACGCGCGCCGCGGCCTTCTTGATCAGTGCCAGGGCGTGCAACACCGCGAGGGGCATGCGCTCCTTGCCAATGGCGAAGTTGATCAGCGAACGCTGGGTCTGCGCACCCCAGTAGGCGTCCTCCGGAACTTCGACCGGGCCCAGGCTGTCTGTCTCGATACGGCTCATTCTGTACTCACTCCTGTGTAGTTCGAAATCGCAGTTTAGGCCCTGATTCGACCGAGCGGTTCCGTCGCTCGTCGTGCCACTTGAGCACATCGCCACCACGGCGCAGAATGCTCTACTCTGAGGTGCCCGCCTCCCTCTCTTTGAAGGAAATGCAATGACCCGTCTCCGTGTCCTTTGTGCCGCCGTTGCCCTGGTTTGCGCCAGCGGCCAGGTACTCGCTGCCACCGCCAGCCACAACGCTGCTGCCGAGAAATTCCTGACCCTGGCCAACGCCGACAAGCTGGGCACCCCGGTGTACATGCAAGTGCAGCAGATGTTCGCCCAGCGTTTCGCCCAGACCAAGGCCCCGGCCGCCAAGCAGCCCGTACTCGAAAGCTACCAGGCCAAGGCCAATGCCGCCCTGGACAATGCCATCGGCTGGAACAAGCTGAAGCCGAAGATGGTCGACCTGTACACCCAGACCTTCACCGAGCAGGAGCTGAAAGACCTGGTCAAGTTCTACGAATCGCCGCTGGGCAAGAAAGTGCTGCGTGAAATGCCCAAGGTCACTCAGCAGTCGGCACAGCTGACCCAGCAGAGCCTGGAGCCCGCAGTACCGGTGGTGAACAAGCTGCTGGAAGACATGACCAAAGAGCTGGACCCGAACGCAGGCAAGGCCGCCGCACCCGCGAAGAAGTGAGTACGCCGCAATGACCATGCAACAACGTATCGAACAGCAACTGGCCGCGCTGGCGCCGCAACACCTGCAAGTGCTCAACGAAAGTCACATGCACAGTCGTGGTCAGGAGACCCACTACAAGGCCGTGATCGTCAGCGAGCAGTTTGCCGGGTTGAACAGCGTCAAGCGCCACCAGAAGGTGTACGCCACCATGGGTGAGCTGATGGGCGAGATTCACGCCCTGGCCATCCACACCTACACCACCGAAGAGTGGGCCAAGGTCGGCGTTGCACCGGCCTCGCCGGTGTGCGCCGGCGGCGGGCACTGAAACCTTTCTGTTGTTCTGGTAGAATCCTGCAAAATCCGGGGGCCGCTTTGCGGCCCTTTCGCGACACAAGGCCGCTCCCACAAAAACCGCACTAGCCATCAGGTTACGCGGTCCCCTGTGGGAGCGGCCTTGTGTCGCGAAAGGGGCGCAAAGCGCCCCCATGCTTTTCTATACCGTCAAACCCGGTCCGCCCCTTACGAGGGCAACCACCTGGAGATTCCGTTACATGTCTCAAGCCATCGTCGTCGCGGCGCTGTACAAGTTCGTCACCCTGGAAGACTACGTCGAGCTGCGCGAGCCGCTGCTCAAGACCATGCTCGACAACAACGTCAAAGGCACCCTGCTGCTGGCCCACGAGGGCATCAACGGCACCGTATCGGCCACCCGCGAAGGCATCGATGGCCTGCTGGCCTGGTTGCGCAACGACCCGCGCCTGGTCGATGTCGACCATAAAGAGTCGTATTGCGACGAGCAGCCGTTCTACCGCACCAAGGTCAAGCTCAAGAAAGAGATCGTCACCCTCGGCGTGCCGGGCGTAGACCCCAACCAGGCCGTTGGCACCTATGTCGAGCCCAAGGACTGGAACGCCCTGATCAGCGACCCGGAAGTGCTGCTGATCGACACTCGCAACGACTACGAAGTGGCCATCGGTACGTTCAAGGGCGCCATCGACCCGAAGACCGAAACGTTCCGTGAGTTCCCGGAGTACATCAAGGCCAATTTCGACCCGAGCAAGCACAAGAAGGTCGCCATGTTCTGCACCGGCGGCATCCGTTGCGAAAAGGCCTCCAGCTACATGCTCGGTGAAGGCTTCGAGTCGGTCTATCATCTTAAGGGCGGCATCCTGAAATACTTCGAGGAAGTGCCTCAGGAAGAAAGCCTGTGGGACGGCGACTGCTTCGTCTTCGACAACCGGGTTACGGTGCGCCATGACCTGAGCGAAGGCGAGTACGACCAGTGCCACGCCTGCCGCCATCCGATCAATGCAGAGGAGCGCGCGTCCGAGCACTATTCGCCAGGTGTCAGCTGCCCGCATTGCTGGGACAGCCTGAGCGAGAAGACCCGGCGCAGTGCCATCGACCGGCAGAAGCAGATCGAGCTGGCCAAGGCCCGCAACCTGCCGCACCCGATCGGTTACAACTACAAAGCCGAGGCTTGAAGCATGTCTGCACGCCTGATCTATGTGATGGACCCGATGTGCTCCTGGTGCTGGGGGTTTGCGCCAGTGGCCGCGGCCCTGATCGCCCAGGCGCGTGAGGCAGGCGTGCCTGCCCGCTTGGTAACGGGCGGGCTGCGTACGGGCGGCAGCGCCCTGGACAGCTCCACTCGCAAGTACATCCTGGAACACTGGCAGGCGGTGGCTGATGCTACCGGCCAGCCGTTCCGCTTCGAGGGGGCCATGCCTGACGGCTTCGTCTACGACACCGAGCCGGCCTGTCGCGCCCTGGTCGCGGCCCGCGAGCTGGATGCCGAGCGCGTCTGGCCGCTGCTGGCGTTGATCCAGCGTTCGTTCTACGAGCAGGGTACCGATGTGACCACCGCGCCGCAGCTGGTCGAGCTGGCCTCCCAGAGTGGCTTCGACCGTGCCGCGTTCGCCGAAACCTTCGCCCGTGCCGATACCCGCGCCGCCACCGCGGCCGACTTCGCCTGGGCCCAGGACCTGGGTATTGCCGGTTTCCCGACCTTGCTGGCCGAGCGCAATGGCCAACTGGCCTTGCTGACCAACGGCTACCAGCCACTGGAGCGCCTGCAACCCTTGCTCGGCCGCTGGCTGCAGCAGGCCGCCTGTGCTTGATGTACCAGGGTCACCCGACCCGGTACCGGGCAAGCCATACACTGCGGGCGATCGACTGAGCTGGGCGGAAATCCGCCGCCTGGCCCTGCATCACAAGAAAAACCTCTGGTCCGCCAACCTCATTGCGTTACTGGCGGCGTGTTGCAGTGTGCCCATTCCGCTGCTGCTGCCGCTGTTGGTGGACGAAGTACTGCTCGGCCATGGTGATGCCGCGCTGAAGTGGATGAACCACCTGCTGCCGTCCAACTGGCAGGTAGCAGCCGGCTACATCGGCCTGATGCTGGCGCTCACCCTGTGCCTGCGCCTGGCTGCACTGGCGTTCAACGTGATCCAGTCCAAGCTGTTCGCCGGGCTGGCCAAGGACATCGTCTACCGCCTGCGCATCCGCCTGATCGAGCGCCTCAAGCGTATTTCGCTGAAAGAGTACGAAAGCCTGGGCAGCGGCACGGTGACCACCCACCTGGTCACCGACCTGGACACCCTCGACAAGTTCGTTGGCGAAACCCTCAGCCGCTTCCTGGTGGCCATGCTGACACTGACCGGCACGGCGGCGATCCTGATCTGGATGCACTGGCAGCTGGCCTTGCTGATCTTGCTGTTCAACCCGCTGGTGATCTACTTCACCGTGCAGTTGGGCAAGCGCGTCAAGCACCTGAAAAAGCTCGAAAACGACAGCACCGCGCGCTTTACTCAGGCGCTGGCGGAAACCCTCGATGCCATCCAGGAAATCCGCGCCGGCAACCGCCAGGGCTATTTTCTTGGCCGCCTGGGCTTGCGTGCCCGCGAGGTGCGCGATTACGCCGTGGACTCGCAATGGAAAAGCGATGCCAGTGGCCGTGCCAGTGGCCTGCTGTTCCAGTTCGGCATCGACATCTTCCGCGCGGCGGCCATGCTGACCGTGCTGTTTTCCGACCTGTCGATCGGCCAGATGCTGGCGGTGTTCAGCTACCTGTGGTTCATGATCGGTCCGGTGGAGCAACTGCTTAATCTGCAATATGCCTACTACGCCGCCGGCGGTGCGCTGAGTCGCCTCAACGAGCTGCTGGCGCGTGCCGACGAGCCGCAATACCCGGCCGCCAGCGACCCGTTCGCCGGCCGCGAAACGGTGGGCATTGACGTGCGCGACCTGCGCTTTGCCTATGCCGACGAGCCGGTGCTCGACCACCTCGACCTGTCTATCGCCGCGGGTGAGAAGGTGGCGATTGTCGGTGCCAGCGGCGGCGGCAAGAGCACGCTGGTGCAGCTACTGCTGGGCCTATACAGCGCCCAGGCCGGGACCATCCGCTTTGGCGGGGCCAGCCTGCAGGAAATCGGCCTGGAAACCCTGCGCGAGAATGTCGCGGTGGTGTTGCAGCACCCGTCGCTGTTCAACGACAGCGTGCGTGCCAACCTGACCATGGGCCGCGACTGCAGCGATGATGCGTGCTGGCAGGCGCTGCGCATCGCTCAGCTGGATGCCACCATCGCCGCCTTGCCGCAAGGCCTGGACAGTGTGGTGGGGCGTTCAGGCGTGCGCTTGTCCGGTGGCCAGCGCCAGCGCCTGGCCATTGCCCGCATGGTACTGGCTGAGCCCAAGGTAGTGATCCTCGACGAGGCCACCTCAGCCCTGGATGCCGCCACCGAGTACAACCTGCATCAGGCCTTGGCGTGCTTCCTCAGCGGCCGTACCACGCTGATCATCGCCCATCGCTTGTCGGCGGTGAAACAGGCCGACCGGGTACTGGTGTTCGATGGCGGGCACGTGGCCGAAGACGGCGACCATCAGCAGCTGATTGCCGAGGGTGGGTTATACGCCAAGCTTTATGGGCATCTGCAGCAGAGCTGACTATCTGGCTGCCTTCACCGGGCTTATGGGAGCAACTGTCTTGCTCAATTTCTAAAAGCTGGTGCGATCCCTGTGGGAGCGGGCTTGCCCGCGAACACGGGCGAAGCCCGTGCCATCCACCGCGGTGTCTTCTTCGCGGGTAAACCCGCTCCCACAATGGCCAGCGCATACGCTGTACAAATTCCCCGATTCCTTGTCATAAAAATCCCCTTCACAGCGATGGCAAATGGCCTACGCTGTGCTTGTCTGGGTCGATTTACGCCTTATCTGCTCTGTGACAGGGACTCCATGAAGGGAAATCGCACACTCGAAGCGCCAAAGTTGCTCGGCATCACATGGCCTTTCATCGCCGTCGTGGTCCTTCAGGTGGCGTTGGGCAGCCTTAGCCTTTATACGCTCTCGGCCGTGCGCGCCTATGTCGCGGGCGAAAGCCTGTGGTCCAAGGCGCAGAAAGATGCCATCTATTACCTCAGTCTATACGGCGAGACGCAGGACGACAGCACCTACCAACGCTATCGCCAGGCCATTACCGTACCGCAGGGTGACTATCGTCTGCGCGAAGTGCTCGACCACCCCAGCCCTGATCTGGACGCCGCACGACAGGCGGTTCTGCAAGGTGGCAACCACCCTGACGATGTCGAGCGGATCATCTGGTTCTACCGCAACTTTCGCCATGTCAGCTATATGCAGACAGCCATCGATTACTGGGACATCGGTGACGACTATCTGGCCAAGCTGGATGTACTGGCCGGTGAAATGCGCCAGCGTTTTGCCGATGGCCCGGTGGATGCCGACACCGTCAGCGACTGGAAGGCCCGCATTGTTGCCATCAACGAAGGCGTGACCCCGGCCGCCAAGGCGTTCAGTGATGCCTTGGGCGAAGGCTCGCGCATGTTGCTGCGGGTGCTGCTGATCACCAACCTGCTGACTGCGATGTTCCTGATCACCATTGCCTGGCGCCGCTCCAGCAAGCTGTTGGCCCAGCGCCAGGCCTTTGCCAGCGCCCTGCAGGAAGAAAAAGAGCGTGCGCAGATTACCCTGCAGGCCATCGGTGATGCGGTGATCACCACCGATGTCGAGGGCAGTATCGGCTACATGAACCCGGCCGCCGAGCAATTGACCCACTGGCAATCCGGGCAGGCCCAGGGCCTGCCGCTGTCGGCGCTGTTCAGCCTGGTGGACGAACACGCCGAGGAGGACGGGCGCAGCTTGGTCGAACAGGTGCTCAGCGGCAGCCTCAAGGGCGGCTCCGAGCATGCCCGGCTGATCCAGCGCCTGGACGGCAGTACCGTGTCGATCAACCTGGTCGGCTCGCCGATCGTCAATGATGGCCAGGTCAGTGGCATCGTGCTGGTGCTGCACGATATGACCCAGGAACGCCAGTACATCGCCAATCTGTCCTGGCAGGCAACCCACGACGCCCTGACCGGGCTGGCCAACCGCCGCGAGTTCGAATACCGCCTGGAGCAGGCGCTCAACGACCTGGCGCGCCAGGCCGGGCGGCATTCGCTGATGTTCCTTGACCTCGACCAGTTCAAGCTGGTCAACGACACCTGTGGCCACGCTGCCGGCGATGAGTTGCTGCGGCACATCTGCGCGGTGCTGCAATCTGGTCTGCGTGAGGGCGATACGCTGGCGCGGCTGGGCGGCGATGAATTTGGCGTGCTGCTGGAAAACTGCCCGCCCGACCAGGCCGAGCGCATTGGCGAACAATTGCGCCAGATGGTGCAGAGCCTGCACTTCGTATGGAAAGGGCGGCCGTTCGTGACCACGGTCAGTATTGGCCTGGTGCATATGGCCCAGGCCCCCGGTACCCTGGAGGCCTCGCTGCGCGCCGCCGACATGGCCTGCTACATGGCCAAGGAAAAGGGCCGAAACCGGGTGCAGGTGTACCACGCCGACGACAGCGAGCTGTCCATGCGTTTTGGCGAAATGGCCTGGATCCAGCGCTTGCATGTGGCCCTGGAAGAAAACCGCTTTTGCCTCTATGCCCAGGAAATCGCCCCGCTCAAAACCTTCGAGGGCCCGGGCCATATCGAAATTCTGTTGCGCCTGCACGACGAAAGCGGCCGCACCATCCTGCCCAGCAGCTTTATCCCGGCGGCCGAGCGCTACGGCCTGATGACCGCGCTGGACCGCTGGGTGGTGCGCAATGTGTTCATGGTCATACGCCAGTGCCTGGAAGAGGGGCGTGAAGGGCCGTTGTCGACCTGTGCCATCAACCTGTCGGGGTCCAGCATTGGCGACGACAAGTTCCTTGAATACCTCCAGCGGTTGTTCGTCGAATACGCCATTCCGCCGCGAATGATCTGTTTCGAAATTACCGAAACCAGCGCCATTGCCAACCTGGGCAGCGCCATTCGCTTCATCAACGAGCTGAAAGGGCTGGGTTGCCGTTTCTCGCTCGATGATTTTTGCGCCGGCATGTCCTCGTTCGCCTATCTCAAGCATTTGCCCGTGGACTACCTGAAGATTGACGGGAGTTTCGTCAAGGACATGCTCGACGACCCGGTCAACCGGGCCATGGTCGAGGTCATCAACCATATCGGCCATGTGATGGGTAAGCGCACGATCGCCGAGTTCGTCGAAACACCCTTGATCGAGCAGGCCTTGCAGGAAATAGGCGTGGATTACGCCCAGGGCTACCTGATCGAACGCCCCCAGGTGTTCACCTGTGACAGTCTGCAGCGCCAACGGATCGCCGCCCGGCCTCTGTTGCAGCGAGCACCTGGCACGTTTCGCTAGTTGGAAATCACAAGGATCAAGGAGCTGAAAGTGATTGACGCATTCGTTCGTATCGGGCCTTTGATGGACCCCGCCAGCTACCCCCAATGGGCCCAGCAACTGATTGAGGACTGCCGCGAGAGCAAGCGGCGGGTGGTTGAGCATGAGTTTTATGCACGACTACGCGATGGCCAGCTGAAGCAATCGACCATCCGTCAGTACCTGATCGGTGGCTGGCCGGTGGTGGAGCAGTTTTCGTTGTACATGGCGCATAACCTGACCAAGACCCGCTATGGCCGGCATCAGGGCGAGGACATGGCGCGGCGCTGGCTGATGCGCAACATCCGCGTCGAGCTCAACCATGCCGACTACTGGGTGAACTGGTGCCAGGCGCACGGTGTGCACCTGCACGAGTTGCAGGCGCAAGAGGTGCCGCCCGAGCTGAACGGCCTGAACGACTGGTGCTGGCGGGTGTGCGCCACCGAGAACCTGGCCATTTCCATGGCGGCGACCAACTACGCCATCGAAGGCGCGACCGGTGAATGGTCGGCGGTGGTGTGCTCGACTGATACCTATGCGCAGGGGTTCCCTGAAGAAGGGCGCAAGCGGGCGATGAAGTGGCTGAAGATGCATGCCCAGTATGACGATGCGCACCCGTGGGAGGCGCTGGAAATCATCTGTACCCTGGCCGGTGAGAACCCCACCCTGGGGTTGCGCAACGAACTGCGCAGGGCCATTTGCAAGAGCTACGACTGCATGTTCCTGTTCCTGGAACGCTGCATGCAGCTGGAAGGGCGCCAGCAAGGCCGTATGCGACCGGCGTTGGCTGCGGGTTGATCGCTTTCCTGTATCGGCTTCTTCGCGGGCTTGCCCGCTCCCACAGGTATGGCGCAGTCCTTGAGGGTTGCGGTGATTCTGTGGGAGCGGGCAAGCCCGCGAAGAGGCCGATGCAGGTTTATTGGGCGTTGAACGCCTGCCCGTTCACCCCTGTGCTGTCCGGCCCCATCAGGTACAGGTACACCGGCATGATCTCTTCGGGCAGCGGGTTGTTCTGCGGGTTCTCGCCAGGGTAGGCCTGGGCCCGCATCGCCGTGCGCGTGGCGCCTGGGTTGATGCTGTTGGCGCGCACCGGCGCCACGCCTTCCAGTTCATCGGCCAAGGTCTGCATCAGGCCTTCGGTGGCGAACTTCGACACGCCATAGGCGCCCCAGTAAGCCCGGCCCTTGCGCCCGACGCTGCTGCTGGTGAACACCACCGAAGCGTCCTCCGACAGCTTCAGCAGCGGCAGCAGGGTGCTGGTGAGCATGAAGGTGGCATTGACGTTGATGTGCATCACGCGCATGAAGTTGTCGCCCGACAACTGCTCCAGCGGCGTGCGCGGGCCGATGATCGACGCATTGTTGAGCAGGCCATCGAGGCGGCCGAACTGGCCTTCGATCATGGCCGCCAGCTCGTCGTACTGGTGTGGCAGGGCGGTTTCCAGGTTGAACGGGATGACCACCGGCTGCGGATGGCCGGCGGCTTCGATCTGGTCGTAGACTTCGTTCAGGTTGGCCTCGGTCTTGCCCAGCAGCAGCACGGTGGCACCCAGTGCGGCATAAGCCTTGGCAGCCGCGGCACCAATGCCACGGCCGGCACCGGTAACCAGGATGACCCGGCCTTGCAGCAGGTCGGGGCGGGCGGTGTAGTCGAACATGGTTCTGTCCTTCGAGTTCGTATGGGCGGCCGGGCCTATTGGAGCGGGTTTACCCGCGAATGCGTCCGATCAGGCGCCAGTGTTGTCTGGGCTGGCGCATTCGCGGGTGAACCCGCTCCTACAAAGAGACGGTGCCCGGTCATCGGTCTGGGTTCAGCAGCCGCACAGCGCGCTGTCGATCACTTTGCGCAGTTCCAGTGGGTGGTCCACCACCACGTCGGCACCCCAGTTGTTGGGGTTGTCCTCTGGATGAATATAGCCGTAGCGCACCGCCGCCGTGCGGGTACCTGCGTCGCGGCCAGACTCGATGTCGCGCAGGTCGTCGCCGACGAACAGCACACTGGCCGGGTCCAGGTTCAGCGTCTTGCAGGCCAGGATCAGCGGCTCGGGGTCGGGTTTGCTGTTTTTCACGTGGTCCGGGCAGATCAGCAACGCCGAACGCTCGGCCAGGCCCAGCTGCTGCATGATCGGCTCGGCGAAGCGCACCGGCTTGTTGGTGACGACGCCCCACAGCAGGTTGCCTTTCTCGATGTCGGCCAGCAGCTCGGCCATGCCCTCGAACAGCTTGCTGTGCACCGCGCAGTCGCGCTGGTAACGCTCGAGGAATTCCAGGCGCAGGGCCTCGAAGCCGTCAGCCTCCGGGTCCATGGCGAACGCAGTGGCGACCATGGCGCGGGCGCCACCCGAGATCACGCCACGGATCAGGTTGTCGTCAACGGCCGG
Source organism: Pseudomonas sp. BO3-4 (assembly GCF_034044115.1). Lineage (NCBI taxonomy): Bacteria > Pseudomonadati > Pseudomonadota > Gammaproteobacteria > Pseudomonadales > Pseudomonadaceae > Pseudomonas > Pseudomonas sp. BO3-4. The sequence goes on along the minus strand of NZ_CP139018.1, from coordinate 4,725,045 downwards.
CAGCCCGCGGTCGGCGAGCATGGCCTGGCAAATGGCGATGAAGTCCGGCGCCGTGTCCAGCAAGGTGCCGTCCATGTCGAAGAGTACTGCTCGCAAACGCATGCTTATTCCTCGCGCAGGGTCTGGATCATGTAGTTGACGTCGACGTCGCTGTTGAGCTTGTAGTGCTTGGTCAGCGGGTTGTAGGTGAGACCGATGATGTCCTTCACCTGCAGGCCTGCATCGCGGCTCCAGGCGCCCAGCTCGGACGGGCGGATGAATTTCTTGAAGTCATGGGTGCCGCGCGGCAGCATCTTCAGGATGTACTCGGCGCCGACGATGGCCAGCAGGTAGGCCTTGGGGTTGCGGTTGATGGTGGAGAAGAACACCTGGCCGCCCGGCTTGACCATGCGGTAGCAGGCGCGGATCACCGAAGACGGGTCGGGCACGTGCTCGAGCATTTCCAGGCAGGTGACCACGTCGAACTGTTCGGGCATTTCCTCGGCCAGGGCTTCGGCGGTGATCTGCCGGTATTCCACCTGCACGCCGGACTCCAGCTGGTGCAGCTGAGCCACCGCCAGTGGCGCCTCGCCCATGTCGATACCGGTGACCGTGGCGCCGCGCAGGGCCATGGCTTCGCTGAGGATGCCGCCACCGCAACCCACGTCCAGCACTTTCTTGCCGGCCAGGCTGACGCGCTCGTCGATCCAGTTGACGCGCAGCGGGTTGATTTCGTGCAGCGGCTTGAACTCGCTTTCGCGGTCCCACCAGCGGTGGGCCAGCGCTTCGAACTTGGCGATTTCGGCGCGGTCGACGTTGCTCATTGAACAGTCCTCTGAAACTTCGCAAAATTGCGCCGGAGTATACCCGAGCGCTTGGCCGCGAGGGTCGCTATAATCGCCGGTTTTTGATATCCGAATGACGGGGAGAGGCGATGCGCGAGCGACTTTTGGCGGCGGAGAAGGTGACCGCGATCCGCTGGCAGGGCGGCGCCTTGCACCTGCTCGACCAGCGCCTGCTGCCGTCGGAGGAGCGTTGGCTGGCCTGCGACAATGTTGCGCAGGTGGCCGCAGCCATCCGTGACATGGCAGTGCGCGGCGCCTCGGCGATCGGTATTGCCGCAGCTTACGGCCTGGTACTGGCCCTTGAAGAGCGGCTGGCCGAAGGCGGCGATTGGGAAATGGACCTGGAAGACGACTTTCTCACCCTTGCCGAAGCGCGTCCTACCGCCGCCAACTTGTTCTGGGCGCTGAGCCGCATGCGCGAGCGTCTGCTGCGCCTGCGTCCGGAAGAAGACGTTCTGGCGGCGCTGGAGGCCGAAGCGGTGGCCATTCACGAAAGCGACCGTGAGGCCAACCTGACCATGGCCCAGCAGGGTATCGAACTGATCCGTCGTCATCAGGGCAATGCCCAGGCCCTGCTCACCTTCGGCAACGCCGGCGCCCTTGCCAGTGGCGGCTTTGGCACCGCACTGGGGGTGATCCGTGCCGGCTACCTGGAAGGCATGGTCGAGCGGGTTTATGCCGGTGAGACTCGCCCTTGGCTGCAGGGCTCGCGCCTGACGGCCTGGGAGCTGGCCAACGAGGGAATTCCGGTGACCCTGTGCGCCGACTCGGCGCTGGCGCATCTGATGAAGACCAAGGGCATCACCTGGGTGGTGGTGGGCGCGGACTGCATCGCTGCCAATGGCGACGTGGCCAGCAAGATCGGCACCTACCAGTTGGCGGTCAGCGCCATGCACCATGGTGTGCGCTTCATGGTGGTGGCGCCGAGCACCAGCATCGACCTGAACCTGGCAACCGGCGAGGATATTCCCCTGGAAGAGCGTGACGCCGACGAGTGGCTGGACTTTGGCGGTGCCCCGGCGGTACGGGATGTGCAGGTATTCAACCCGGTGTTCGACGTGACCCCGGCCGACCTGATTGACGTTATCGTGACCGAACGGGGTGTTGTCGAGCGCCCGGATACCGCCAAACTGGCCCAGTTGATTTGCCGCAAGCGCCTGCACTGATACCCCGGTAGAACGCGTACTTTGTGGGGGCGGCCTTGCGTCGCGATAGGGCCGCAAAGCGGCCCCGGGATGTCGGCGAAGAAGCAAAAATTGCCGGGGCTGCTGTGCAGCCCTATCGCGACACAAGGCCGCTCCCACAATGACCGTGCACTGCCGTACAGATCTCCCCACCGCCCCCGCCTTTGTGATAATATCCGGCAGTTTCCAAGACCGCCCAAAGTGGCGGCCTTCATTGCGCAGATCCATGGCACAACTCATTGATTTGTCGTAAGTCGTCGCACCCTTATGCGCTGCGGCGGCGAGCTTCGTTCGGCCCTTGATGGAGCTGCGAAGTTTCACCAGAAAAAGGAATCAGGCTTCTCATGGGCGAACTGGCCAAAGAAATCCTCCCGGTCAATATCGAAGACGAACTGAGACAGTCTTACCTCGACTACGCGATGAGCGTGATTGTCGGGCGAGCGCTGCCCGATGCGCGTGACGGCTTGAAGCCCGTGCATCGCCGCGTTCTCTATGCGATGAGCGAACTGGGCAACGACTGGAACAAGCCGTACAAGAAATCCGCCCGTGTGGTCGGTGACGTGATCGGTAAGTACCACCCGCACGGCGACACTGCGGTCTACGACACCATCGTGCGTATGGCCCAGCCGTTCTCGTTGCGCTACCTGCTGGTCGACGGCCAGGGCAACTTCGGTTCGGTGGACGGCGACAACGCTGCTGCCATGCGATACACCGAAGTGCGCATGACCAAACTGGCCCACGAACTGCTGGCCGACCTGCACAAGGAAACCGTCGACTGGGTGCCCAACTACGACGGCACCGAGCAGATCCCGGCGGTCATGCCGACGCGTATTCCCAATCTGCTGGTCAACGGTTCCAGCGGTATTGCCGTGGGCATGGCGACCAATATCCCGCCGCACAACCTCGGCGAGGTCATCGATGGCTGCCTGGCGCTCATCGACAACCCGGAAGTCACCATCGATGAGCTGATGCAGTTCATCCCTGGCCCGGACTTCCCGACTGCCGGCATCATCAACGGTCGCCAGGGCATCATCGAGGCCTATCGCACCGGCCGTGGCCGCATCTACATGCGCGCCCGCTCCGAGATCGAAGACATCGACAAGGTTGGCGGCCGCCAGCAGATCGTGATCACCGAGCTGCCGTACCAGCTGAACAAGGCGCGCCTGATCGAAAAGATCGCCGAGCTGGTCAAAGAGAAGAAGATCGAAGGCATCACCGAGCTGCGCGACGAGTCCGACAAGGACGGCATGCGCATCGTCATCGAGCTGCGTCGCGGCGAGGTGCCGGAGGTGGTGCTCAACAACCTCTACCAACAAACCCAGCTGCAGAGCGTATTCGGCATCAACGTGGTGGCCCTGGTCGACGGCCGTCCGCGCCTGCTCAACCTCAAGGACCTGCTCGAAGCGTTCGTCCGCCACCGCCGTGAAGTGGTGACCCGCCGTACCGTATTCGAGCTGCGCAAGGCCCGTGAGCGCGGCCATATCCTTGAAGGCCAGGCGGTCGCGCTGTCCAACATCGACCCGGTCATTGCCCTGATCAAGGCCTCGCCGACGCCGTCCGAAGCCAAGGAAGCCCTGGTTTCCACACCGTGGGAATCCAGTGCCGTGCAGGTCATGGTCGAGCGCGCCGGCGCCGACGCCTGCCGCCCTGAGGACCTGCCGGAGCAGTACGGCCTGCATGACGGCAAGTACTTCCTGTCGCCGGAGCAGGCCCAGGCCATTCTCGACCTGCGCCTGCACCGCCTGACCGGCCTGGAGCACGAGAAACTGCTGGCCGAGTACCAGGAAATCCTCGAGCAGATCGGCGAGTTGATCCGCATCCTCAGCAGCGCCGAGCGCCTGATGGAAGTGATTCGCGAGGAGCTGGAGGCCATCCGTGCCGAGTACGGCGATGTGCGCCGCACCGAAATCCTCAATGCCAGCCACGACCTCAACTACGGCGACATGATCCCGGAAGAAGAGCGTGTGGTCACCATCTCCCATGGTGGTTATGCCAAGACCCAGCCATTGTCCGCCTACCAGGCCCAGCGCCGCGGCGGCAAAGGCAAGTCGGCGACCGGCGTGAAGGACGAGGACTACATCGAGCACCTGCTGGTCGCCAACAGCCATGCCACCCTGTTGCTGTTCTCCAGCAAGGGCAAGGTGTACTGGAAGAAGACCTACGAAATCCCCGAAGCGTCCCGCGCTGCCCGCGGTCGTCCGCTGGTCAACCTGCTGCCGCTGGAGGAGGGTGAGCGCATCACCGCCATGCTGCAGATCGACCTCGAAGCGCTGCAGCAGAATGCCGACCTCGACGAAGAACTGGACGAGGCTGATGACACCGTGCTCGAGGGTGAGCTGGTGGAGGCCGAGGAAGTCGACGAAGAAGACGGCGACACCCCGGAGTGGGTTGCAGAGCCGACCGGCGCGTACATCTTCATGGCGACCGCTTCCGGTACCGTCAAGAAGACCCCGCTGGTGCAGTTCGCCCGTCCGCGCTCCAACGGCCTGATCGCCCTGAAGCTGAAGGAAGGCGACACCCTGATTGCCGCGGCCATCACCGATGGCGCCAAGGAAGTCATGATGTTCTCCGACGCTGGCAAGGTCATTCGCTTTGCCGAGAGCGTCGTGCGTGAAATGGGTCGCAACGCCCGTGGTGTTCGCGGCATGAAACTGGGCAAAGGCCAGCGGATCATCTCGATGCTGATCCCGGAGTCCGGCTCGCAGATCCTCACCGCCTCCGAGCGTGGCTTTGGCAAGCGCACCCCGCTGTCCAAGTTCCCGCGTCGCGGCCGTGGTGGCCAGGGTGTGATCGCCATGGGTACCAAAGGGCGCAACGGCCTGCTGATCGGGGCTATCCAGGTGCAGGAAGGCGAGGAGATCATGCTGATTTCCGACCAGGGCACGCTGGTTCGCACCCGGGTTGGCGAAGTGTCCAGCCTGAGCCGCAACACCCAGGGTGTTACGCTGATCAAGCTGGCGGCCGATGAGACACTGGTGGGCCTGGAGCGTATCCAGGAGCCGTCCGAGGACGAACTCGATGAGGTGATCGAGGCGGACGAGGAGGGTGTCGAAGCCGAAGCGCCAGACGAAGCTGCAGGCGCCGAAGAGGCCCCGCAAGAGTAATCAAGCGTGAAACCCGAACGGGGCGACCAAGGTCGCCCCGTTTGACTGATAACAGCTGGCAAAGCCCGGCCTTGTGGGAGCGGGCATGCCCGCGAAGCAGACACTGCGGTAGATGGCACCGGCTTTGCCGGTGTTCGCGGGCTCGCCCGCTCCCACAGGGTCGCTGCTAACCCATGTGATAGTTTTTGTTCTATTTGGCAGAGCGAGAGTGGATGTGAGCAAACGAGCCTTTAACTTCTGCGCAGGCCCTGCCGCGCTTCCTGACGCTGTCCTGCAGCGCGCACAGGCCGAGATGCTGGACTGGCGTGGCAAGGGGTTGTCGGTGATGGAAATGAGCCATCGCAGCGACGATTACGTGGCCATCGCCGAAAAGGCCGAGCAGGACCTGCGTGACCTGCTGTCCGTCCCCTCCAACTACAAGGTGCTGTTCCTGCAAGGGGGCGCCAGCCAGCAGTTCGCTGAAATCCCGCTGAACCTGCTGCCGGAAAACGGCACGGCCGACTACGTCGAAACCGGTATCTGGTCGAAAAAGGCCATCGAGGAAGCGCGCCGTTTCGGCAACGTCAACGTCGCCGCCACTGCCAAGCCTTACGACTACCTGGCCATCCCCGGCCAGAACGAGTGGAACCTGACCAAAAACGCAGCCTACGTGCACTATGCGTCCAACGAGACCATCGGTGGCCTGCAGTTTGACTGGGTGCCGCAAACCGGTGACGTACCGCTGGTGGTCGATATGTCGTCCGACATCCTCTCGCGCCCGATCGATGTGTCGCAGTTCGGCCTGATCTACGCCGGCGCGCAGAAGAATATCGGCCCAAGCGGCCTGGTGGTCGTGATCGTGCGCGAAGACCTGTTGGGTCATGCCCGCAGCAGCTGCCCGACCATGCTCGACTACAAGGTTTCGGCTGACAACGGGTCGATGTACAACACCCCGGCCACCTACTCCTGGTACCTCTCTGGCCTGGTCTTCGAGTGGCTGAAAGAGCAGGGCGGTGTTGAGGCCATGGAGCAGCGCAACCGTGCCAAGAAAGAGCGCCTTTACGGGTTCATCGACCGCAGCGAGTTCTACACCAACCCAATCAGCGTCAACGCCCGTTCGTGGATGAACGTGCCGTTCCGCCTGGCTGACGAGCGCCTGGACAAGGCCTTCCTCGCTGGCGCCGATGCGCGTGGCCTGCTCAACCTCAAGGGCCACCGTTCGGTGGGCGGCATGCGCGCCTCCATCTACAACGCCTTGGGCCTGGAAGCGGTAGAAGCGCTGGTAGGCTACATGGCTGAATTCGAGAAGGAGCATGGCTGACATGTCCGAACAGGAGCTCAAGGCGCTGCGCGTGCGCATCGACAGCCTCGACGAGAAAATCCTCGAGCTGATCAGTGACCGCGCCCGCTGCGCCGAAGAAGTAGCCCGGGTCAAGACGGCCTCGCTGAAAGAGGGCGAGAAGCCGGTGTTCTACCGTCCCGAGCGTGAAGCTGCGGTGCTCAAGCGCGTGATGGAACGCAACAAGGGGCCGCTGGGCAACGAAGAGATGGCGCGGCTGTTCCGCGAAATCATGTCGTCGTGCCTGGCCCTGGAAGAGCCGCTGAAAATCGCCTACCTCGGCCCTGAAGGCACCTTCACCCAGGCGGCGGCCATGAAGCACTTCGGCCACGCGGTGATCAGTCGGCCGATGGCGGCCATCGACGAAGTGTTCCGTGAAGTGGCGGCCGGTGCCGTCAACTTCGGTGTGGTGCCGGTGGAAAACTCCACTGAAGGTGCGGTCAGCCACACCCTGGACAGTTTCCTCGAGCATGACATGGTGATTTGCGGTGAAGTCGAGCTGCGTATCCACCACCACCTGCTGGTGGGCGAGAACACCAAGACCGACAGCATCACCCGCATCTACTCCCACGCCCAGTCGCTGGCCCAGTGCCGAAAGTGGCTGGACGCGCACTACCCGAACGTGGAGCGCGTGGCCGTATCGAGCAATGCCGAAGCGGCCAAGCGGGTCAAGGGTGAGTGGAATTCGGCGGCGATCGCCGGCGATATGGCGGCCAACCTGTACGGCCTGACCCGTCTGGCCGAGAAGATCGAAGACCGCCCGGACAACTCCACGCGCTTCCTGATGATCGGTAACCAGGAAGTGCCGCCGACCGGCGACGACAAGACCTCGATCATCGTTTCGATGAGCAACAAGCCAGGTGCGTTGCATGAGTTGCTGGTGCCGTTCTATCAGAATGGCATCGACCTGACCCGCATCGAGACCCGCCCGTCGCGCAGCGGCAAGTGGACCTACGTGTTCTTCATCGACTTCGTCGGTCACCACCGTGACCCGCTGATCAAGGCGGTGCTCGAGCAGATCAGCCAGGAGGCTGTGGCGCTGAAGGTGCTGGGCTCGTACCCGAAGGCGGTGCTTTGATCTGAGGTTATTGGGGCCGCTTCGCGCCCCATCGCGACACAAGGCCGCTCCCACAGGTGTAGTGCATTGTGGGGGCGGCCTTGCGTCGCGATGGGCTGCAAAGCAGCCCCAATGGCTCCTACCGGCTGTCCAGATTTCAGAACAGGGTTCGCACCAGTGGTAAATGCAGCAAAAACCAAACCCGCACCTATCATCGACCGCCTGGTCGTGGTCGGCCTGGGCCTGATCGGTGGTTCGTTCGCCAAGGGCCTGCGTGAAAGCGGCCTGTGCCGCGAAGTGGTCGGAGTCGACCTGGACGCCCCCTCGCGCAAGCAGGCCGTGGCCTTGGGCGTGGTCGACCGCTGCGAAGAAGACCTCGCCGCCGCTTGTGTGGGCGCCGATGTCATTCAGCTGGCCGTACCGATCCTGGCCATGGAAAAAGTCCTGGCCCGCCTGGCCCAGCTCGACCTGGGTGATGCAATCATCACCGACGTCGGCAGCGCCAAGGGCAATGTCGTGCGGGAAGCGCGTGCCGTCTTCGGTGCCCGTCTGCCGCGCTTCGTCCCGGGTCACCCCATCGCCGGTTCCGAGCAGAGCGGGGTAGAGGCCTCCAATGCCACCTTGTTCCGCCGGCACAAGGTCATCCTCACGCCGCTGGTCGAAACCGACCCCGCCGCGCTGGCCCTGGTTGACCGCCTGTGGCGTGCGCTGGATGCCGATGTGGAGCACATGTCGGTCGAGCGCCATGACGAAGTACTGGCCGCCACCAGCCATCTGCCACATCTGCTGGCCTTTGGCCTGGTCGACTCACTGGCCAAACGCAATGAAAACCTCGAGATCTTCCGGTACGCTGCGGGTGGATTCCGCGATTTCACAAGAATCGCCGGCAGCGATCCGACCATGTGGCATGACATCTTCCTCGCCAACCGCGACGCTGTCCTGCGCACGCTTGATACATATCGCAGCGATCTCGACGCCCTGCGCGACGCGATCGCTGAAGGGGATGGGCACCAACTGCTGGGTGTATTCACCCGCGCACGGGTTGCCCGCGAGCATTTCAGTAAAATCCTGGCCCGCCGGGCCTATGTGGACGCTATGAACGCCAACGATCTGATTTTCCAGGCCCAACCGGGTGGCCGCCTGAACGGGCGGATCCGTGTACCGGGCGACAAGTCGATTTCCCATCGCTCGATCATGCTCGGCTCGCTGGCCGAAGGTACTACCGAGGTCGAAGGCTTCCTCGAAGGCGAAGATGCGCTGGCAACCCTGCAGGCATTCCGTGACATGGGTGTGGTCATCGAAGGCCCCAACCACGGTCGTGTGACCATTCACGGCGTGGGCCTGCATGGCCTCAAGCCGCCACCTGGGCCGCTGTACGTAGGTAACTCCGGTACTTCGATGCGCCTGCTGTCGGGCCTGTTGGCCGGTCAGTCGTTCGATGTCACCATGACCGGCGACGCCTCGCTGTCCAAGCGCCCGATGAACCGTGTGGCCAACCCGCTGCGCGAAATGGGTGCTGTGGTCGAGACCGGCCCGGACGGCCGTCCGCCGCTGACCATCCGCGGTGGCCACAAGCTCAAAGGGCTGACCTACACGCTGCCAATGGCTAGCGCCCAGGTCAAATCCTGCCTGCTGCTGGCCGGCCTGTACGCCGAAGGCAAGACCACTGTCACTGAGCCTGCACCTACCCGTGACCACACCGAGCGCATGCTGCGCGGTTTTGGCTACTCGGTCGACAGCCATGGCCCGGTGGCCTCGCTGCAGTCCGGTGGCAAGCTGACCGCTACCCGGATCGAAGTGCCGGCTGACATTTCCTCGGCAGCGTTCTTCCTGGTCGCAGCCTCTATCGCTGAAGGCTCCGAGCTGGTGCTGGAGCATGTCGGCATCAACCCGACCCGTACCGGCGTGATCGACATCCTGCGCCTGATGGGCGGCGACATCACCCTGGAAAACCAGCGTGAAGTGGGCGGCGAACCCGTGGCCGACCTGCGTGTCCGCGGTGCCAAGCTGAAGGGTATCGACATTCCTGAAGCGTTGGTGCCGCTGGCCATCGACGAATTCCCGGTATTGTTCGTGGCCGCTGCCTGCGCTGAAGGGCGTACCGTGCTGCGTGGCGCCGAAGAGCTACGGGTGAAGGAGTCCGATCGCATCCAGGTGATGGCCGATGGCCTCACCACCTTGGGCATCAAATGCGAGCCGACCCCGGACGGCATCATCATCGACGGCGGCCAGTTGGGCGGCGGCGAAGTGCATGGGCATGGTGACCACCGCATCGCCATGGCCTTCAGCGTGGCTTCGCTGCGCGCCAGTGCGCCAATTCGCATTCACGACTGCGCCAACGTCGCCACCTCGTTCCCCAACTTCCTGGCGCTGTGCGCCGAAGTGGGGATTCGCGTGGCAGAAGAGGGCAAGTCGTGAATTCAATGGCACCGGTTATCACCATCGACGGGCCAAGCGGCTCGGGCAAGGGCACGGTCGCTGGGCTGATTGCCCGCGAGCTGGGCTGGAAGCTGCTGGACTCCGGCGCGCTGTATCGCTTGCTGGCATTCAATGCCAGCAACCATGGCGTCGACCTGACCAACGAAGAGCTGCTGACCAAACTTGCCGCCCATCTGGATGTGCAGTTCATTGCTGCCGAGCCCGGTAAGCTGCAACAGATCATCCTTGAGGGTGAGGACGTCAGCAACGTCATCCGTACCGAAACCGTCGGTGCTGGTGCATCGATGGTGGCCTCGTTGCCGGCAGTGCGTGATGCGCTGCTGGTGCGTCAGCGTGAGTTCCGCGAAGTGCCGGGGCTGATTGCTGACGGTCGCGACATGGGTACCGTGGTGTTCCCGGATGCGCCATTGAAGGTCTTCCTCACCGCCAGCGCGGAGGAGCGCGCACGTCGCCGCTACCTGCAGTTGAAGGGCAAGGGTGAAGATGTTAGTCTGTCGAGTCTGCTGGATGAGATTCGTGCGCGTGATGAGCGTGACACCCAACGTGCAGTGGCCCCGCTGAAGCCAGCGGCCGATGCCATTCAGTTGGACTCTACCGAGTTGTCCATCGAGCAGGTGTTGCAACGTATCAGAAGCGAGATCGCCCAGCGCGACCTTATCTGATAGCCAGGAAAGCAGGCAGGGGCACCAGTCAACGTCCTGCCGGCTTTCCTTTACTTAAAACGAACCCACATTGTCTGGAATGTGGTTATGGGCGTCTGTTTCGCCCGAATCTACAGGAATTAAAATGAGCGAAAGCTTTGCAGAACTCTTTGAAGAAAGCCTGAAAACCCTCAATCTTCAGCCGGGTGCGATCATCACCGGTATCGTTGTCGACATCGACGGCGACTGGGTTACCGTACACGCTGGCCTGAAGTCCGAGGGCGTCATCCCGCTCGAGCAGTTCTACAACGAAGCTGGCGAGCTGACCATCAAGGTCGGTGACGAAGTTCACGTTGCGCTGGACGCGGTCGAAGACGGCTTTGGCGAAACCAAGCTGTCCCGTGAAAAAGCCAAGCGCGCCGAGTGCTGGATTGTTCTGGAAGCAGCTTTCGCCGCCGAAGAAGTGGTCAAGGGCGTTATCAACGGTAAGGTTAAGGGCGGCTTCACTGTCGACGTTAACGGCATCCGTGCGTTCCTGCCGGGCTCCCTGGTTGATGTCCGCCCAGTGCGCGACACCACCCACCTGGAAGGCAAAGAGCTGGAATTCAAGGTCATCAAGCTGGACCAGAAGCGCAACAACGTTGTCGTTTCCCGTCGCAGCGTGCTGGAAGCCGAGAACAGCGCCGAGCGCGAAGCCCTGCTGGAAACCCTGCAGGAAGGCCAGCAAGTCAAAGGTATCGTCAAGAACCTCACCGACTACGGCGCATTCGTGGACCTGGGCGGTATCGACGGCCTGCTGCACATCACCGACATGGCCTGGAAGCGCATCAAGCACCCATCGGAAATCGTTAACGTTGGCGACGAAGTCGACGTACGCGTTCTGAAGTTCGACCGTGAGCGCAACCGCGTTTCGCTGGGTCTGAAGCAGATGGGCGAAGATCCGTGGGTAGCTATCACTGCCCGTTACCCAGAAGGTACTCGCGTACAGGCTCGCGTTACCAACCTGACCGACTACGGCTGCTTCGCTGAGCTGGAAGAAGGCGTTGAAGGTCTGGTACACGTTTCCGAAATGGACTGGACCAATAAGAACATCCACCCGTCGAAAGTCGTTCAGGTTGGCGACGAAGTGGAAGTCATGGTTCTGGACATCGACGAAGAGCGTCGTCGTATCTCCCTGGGCATCAAGCAGTGCAAGTCCAACCCATGGGAAGACTTCTCCGGCCAGTTCAACAAGGGTGACAAGATCACCGGTACCATCAAGTCGATCACCGACTTCGGTATCTTCATTGGTCTGGACGGCGGCATCGACGGCCTGGTTCACCTGTCCGACATCTCCTGGAACGAAACCGGCGAAGAAGCCGTGCGTCGTTTCAAGAAGGGCGACGAGCTGGAAACTGTCATCCTGTCGGTTGACCCAGAGCGCGAGCGCATCTCCCTGGGCATCAAGCAGCTGGAAGACGATCCGTTCTCCAACTTCGTTGCTGTCAATGACAAGGGCGCTATCGTCAAGGGCATCGTGAAAGAAGTTGACGCCAAAGGCGCCATCGTCACCCTGGCCGACGACATCGAAGCCACTCTGAAAGCTTCCGAAATCAGCCGTGACCGCGTTGAAGACGCGCGTAACGTTCTGAAGGAAGGCGAAGAGATCGAAGCCAAGATCATCAGCGTTGACCGCAAGTCCCGCGTTATCAGCCTGTCGATCAAATCGAAAGACGACGCTGAAGAGCGCGAAGCTATCCAGAGCCTGAAAAACGCTCCGGAAGCTGCTGCCGACACCACCATGGCTGCGCTGCTGCGCGAAGCAATGGCCAAGCAGAACTGAGTTCTGTTTGATCGGTAGAAAAAGGGCGACCCTCGGGTCGCCCTTTTTTTATGCTCGGCAATCAGGCGGTGCGGTGGATGGCGCTGCTGGACCACGCCAGCTTCAGGCTGGCACAACCCGGTGTAGGAGCGGGTTCACCCGCGAATCAGGCAGCGCGGTGGATGGCACCGGCTTCGCCGGTGTTCGCGGGTAAACCCGCTCCTACACCGATGGCGCTGGATCACACTCGCCTCAGGCCGACGCACCCCGTTGTAGGAGCGGGCTTGCCCGCGAATCAGGCAGCGCTGGCCTGCCTGAGTGGTAGACCATTCTTGAATTACTTCAATCTTGAATTTTTTTATTAAGTCAAGATCCACCCTGTTCAAATCCTTCCCAGCGTGCTACAAACTGGTTAAGCAATGATCTAGCTGCTTGATAACGAAGGGAAAAATATGACGAAGTCGGAGCTGATCGAACGTATTGTCACCCATCAGGGGCTGCTCTCGTCCAAGGATGTGGAGCTGGCCATCAAGACCATGCTTGAGCAGATGTCGCAATGCCTGGCTACCGGCGATCGCATCGAGATCCGCGGTTTTGGCAGCTTCTCGCTGCACTATCGCGCCCCCCGCGTGGGCCGTAACCCGAAGACCGGCCAGTCGGTCAGCCTCGAAGGCAAGTTCGTGCCGCACTTCAAACCCGGCAAAGAGCTGCGTGATCGGGTCAATGAAGAAGACGAGGCTGAAGCCTGATCTACCAAGGAGAGAATTCTGATGCGTAACCTCAAGCGCGCCCTGGCGGCAGTATTCGTGCTGCTGTTGGCGGCTGTGGTGCTGTTCTTCGTGCTGGAGAACCAGCAAGCCGTGTCATTGGTCCTGTTCGGTTGGGCTACGCCAGCCATGCCGGTTGCTGTTCTGGTATTGGCTGCCTTGGTCATTGGCCTGGCGGTCGGGCCATTGCTGGGGGCTTACGGCGTGCAGCGCAGCAAGCGCAAGATCAGGGCTTCGGCCCGTCAGGCGGCACTGAACGGCAACTAAGGAAATTTCCTACACCTATTAAAGAAAGGTTCACCTATGCATGCGTCGGCCGTCATGGAGTAATAGTCCACTTCATTTTCGGTCCAGGCGAGTGTGCGCAGCATGGAATATCCCAGCCTTTCCCATCACGGTGGTACCCGGGGTGTCACCGGGTCCTGTCACCAGCTGCACCTCGGCCCATCCACCAGTTTGCTGGTCGACTGCGGGCTGGAACAGGGAAGTGATGCGCCGCCCGGTGCAGCATCCGCCCCCCTCGGTTTTGATATCCAGGGTATTCAGGCTCTGGTCATCACCCATGTCCACCTCGACCATGTTGGGCGCATCCCTGCGCTGCTGGCAGCGGGTTACCGTGGCCCTATCCTGTGCAGCGAACCCTCGGCCCGGCTGCTGCCGCTGGTACTGGAAGACGCCTACAAGCTGAGCATCAGCAGCGAGCCTGCGCAGGTGGCGCGCTACCTCGACTTCATCCATGACCTTATCGTGCCGCTGCCCTTTGAGCAGTGGCACACGGTGGTTGAGTACCCTGGTCTTGCCTGCCGTATTCGCCTGCAGCGGGCAGGGCATTTGCTGGGTTCCGCTTATGTCGAGTGTGATATGCAGCATGAGCACACCAACACCCGGTATGTGTTTTCTGGTGACCTGGGCGCTTGTGGCAACCCGCTGCTGCGCCCGGTGCAACCTCCGGAGCGTGCCGATGTGCTGGTGCTGGAAAGCACCTACGGCGACCGCCTGCACCCACAGGCAGGCGACCGCCGTCAGCGGCTGGAAGACGCCATCGACCGAGCCCTCGCCGACAAGGGCACCCTCCTGATTCCCGCATTCAGTCTTGGTCGTACGCAGGAGCTGCTGTACGAGCTGGAAGACATTCTGCACCGCAAAGCCCTACTGAACACTACCGGTCCGGCTCCGGACGGTGAGCCGATCGACTGGTCACAGTTGCCCATCATCCTCGATTCGCCCTTGGCTCAGCGCATCACCCGCGTGTACCGGGAGCTGCACGAATACTGGAATGCAGAAGCCAGGGCGCGTGTTGCAGCAGGGCGTGATCCACTCGGCTTCAGCCAACTGATCAGTGTGGACACCCATGCCCGCCACCAGCAGGTGGTGAACTACCTCAAGAGCACTGGGCGACCGGCGATCGTGATTGCCGGCAATGGCATGTGTTCGGGTGGGCGCATCGTCAATTACCTCAAGGCCATGCTGGGGGATCCGCGGCATGAGGTGATGTTTGTCGGCTATCAGGCCAAGGGGACGCCGGGGGCGGTAATCCAGGCGAGTGAAGGGGCAGAAGGGTTTGTGCAGATTGATCTGGATGGGCAGATGTACGAAATCCGGGCGAAGGTGGTCACGGTGGGTGGGTTTTCGGGGCATGCTGATCAGGCGGGGTTGGTCGGTTTTGTCAACGCAATGTCGCGCGTGCCGGGGCGGGTTGTGTTGGTGCACGGGGAGCAGCGTGCGAAGCTGATTTTGCAGCAAGTTCTCAGGGCTAGCCGAGAAACGCATAACCCATGCTTTGAGGTAATTATTCCTGAATAAAGCGGGTTGGCCATTGAACGTTCACGCGCGCAGTTGTCTCAAACCTGCCATTTGAGTTTCGCCGCCCGACGATGCAGTTGCTAAAACGGCGGTTGAACAGCCGACTGAAGATGCGCTCTCTGGCGCTCCTCGGGGGACAAGCTACATGAAAAAAACTCTGGTATTCTACGAGCCTCAGCTCGGGTCTGGAGCCTGGATGGCCAGGAATTGCCTCGCTGGGCGCGTATATTTATTGCTGCTGCACCCGACCGCAGCGGCTGTCAGATATTAAGATACATGTAGGTTTCCTGAGGTTTGAAACTTCAAGTGGCCGTTAAGGACTCAAATATGGAATTGATCCCGGTAATTTTATCCGGTGGCGTTGGTAGCCGTCTGTGGCCAGTATCACGTGAGGCTCATCCCAAGCCGTTCATGACCCTGCCAGACGGTCAGAACCTCATCCAGAAGACTTTCCTGCGAGCCGCCGACCTGAACGGTGTGGTTGAAATCCTTACGGTCACCAACCGCGAATTGCTGTTCAAGACCGAGGACGAATATCGCACCATCAACAAGCAGAACCTCAGCCAGGGTTACATTCTCGAACCCTTCGGTCGCAATACCGCCGCAGCCGTGGCCGCTGCGGCATTGCAGCTTCTGCAGTCCCACGGCCCTCAAGTGCACATGCTCGTGCTGGCGGCCGATCATCTGATCCAGAACGAAGCGGCTTTTTCCGAAGCAGTCAGCAAGGCCGTTCAGCTGGCAGGCGAGGGTTGGCTGGTCACATTCGGCATTAAACCCCAATACCCTGAAACCGGCTTTGGCTACATCGAGGCTGCGGATGGCGGTGTGCTCGAAGGTGGGCTAAGAGTCGAGCGTTTCGTCGAAAAACCCGACGCCAAAACCGCTGAGGCCTATGTCGCTGCTGGCAACTATTTCTGGAACGCCGGCATGTTCTGCTTCCAGGTTGGCACTGTGATCGAGCAGTTCAGGGCTTACGCTCCTGATGTGCTTGAAGCTGTCGAGCGTACCCTCGAAGCCTCGCGCCGCTCTACCTCCAAAGGCTATAGCTGCCTGGCTCTGGATGCAGAGTGCTTCGCCAGCGTGCCGGACATCTCCATCGATTACGCCTTGATGGAACGCTCGAGTAAAGTGGCGACCATTCCGTGCGATATCGGGTGGAGCGATATTGGCTCGTGGAATGCTGTCAGCGAACTGACCCTGCCGGATGAGCATGGCAACCGCTTCGACGGCGAAGTGATGGCTTACGGGGCGAGCAACAACTATGTCAGCACCGAAGACCGCCTGGCTGCGCTGGTAGGTGTTCAGGACTTGCTGGTGGTAGACACGCCTGATGCACTGCTGATTGCTCATAAAGACCACGCTCAGGACGTGAAACATATCGTCAAGCGCTTGAAGAACGATGGTCACACCGCCCATTTACTGCATCAAACAGTGCACCGCCCCTGGGGTACTTACACCACCTTGGAAGATGGTGAGCGCTTCAAGATCAAACGCATTGTGGTCAAGCCCAAGGCGTCGCTGTCCCTGCAGATGCATCACCACCGCAGTGAGCACTGGATTGTGGTGAGCGGTATGGCAGTGGTGGTCAATGATGATCAGGAACTGATGCTCAACACGAACGAATCCACGTTCATTCGGGCGGGTCACAAGCACCGTTTGCAGAACCCGGGTGTAATCGACCTGGTGCTGATCGAAGTTCAAAGCGGCGACTACCTGGGCGAAGACGATATCGTTCGCTTCGAGGATAACTACGGTCGTTGCGACGCCTGATCCAGCCTCTCCAGTCGACCCCGTGGGCCTGATCCAAGCGCGGGGTCGATTTCGCTCGGCAAGCCTGTCGCCGACTTTCCCCTTTTTCGAATGGTGTTCGCTCAAGCGCCGCCGTATACAAGTGAGATGTATGTACCCACCCATTCAGACCCGCTGCTTCAAAGCCTATGACATTCGCGGCCAAGTGCCGGCTGATCTCAATGAGGATGTTGCCTATCGTATTGGTCGTGCCTTGGTGGCTGAGCTGGGTGGGCGCAGCTACGTGGTAGGTCGTGACATGCGCTTGGAAAGCCCGACTCTTTCCCAAGCATTGATGAGGGGCCTTACTGAAGGCGGCGCCGACGTTATAGATATTGGCCTTTGTGGCACCGAGGAAGTGTACTTCGCTACCAGCCACTACCAGGCCGGCGGTGGCATCATGGTAACCGCCAGCCATAATCCCAAAGGCTATAACGGCATGAAACTGGTGCGCGAGCATTCGCGACCTATCAGTGGTGACACGGGCCTCAAGGATATTCGCCAGCGGGTGGAATCCGGTGATTTGGGGACCGCAGCCCCGGCCGCAGGCAGTGTTCGCCTGGCGTCCGACAAAAGCGCTTACATCGACCACCTGCTGACCTATGTGGACCTGGCTACCCTCAAACCATTGAAAGTGCTGGCGGATCCGGGTAATGGTGCTGTCGGCCCGGTGCTGGAGCTGTTGAAGGCGCGCCTGCCACTGAAGCTCACTGTTATCAATGGGGAACCAGATGGCAACTTCCCTAATGGCATCCCCAACCCGCTGCTACCGGAAAACCGTGACCTTACACGCCAAGCTGTCCTGGATACCGGTGCAGACATGGGTATTGCCTTCGATGGTGATTTCGATCGCTGCTTCTTCTTCGACAATCAGGGGCGTTTCATCGAGGGCTACTATGTAGTTGGCCTGTTGGCTGAAATGCTGCTGGCCAAGCACCCAGGCAGCAAAATCATTCACGACCCGCGCCTGACCTGGAACACCATCAAACAGGTTGAAGAAGCAGGGGGAATGGCAATCCAGAGCAAGACCGGCCATGCCTTCATAAAAGAGCGTATGCGCGCCGAAGATGCGGTATATGGCGGCGAAATGAGCGCCCACCATTACTTCCGTGACTTTGCCTACTGCGACAGCGGTAACATCCCTTGGCTCCTGGTCGCTCAGTTGATGAGCGTAACGGGCAAAAGCCTGGGGCAACTGGTGGACGAACGTATTGCAGCGTTCCCGTGCAGTGGCGAAATCAACTACGAAGTGGAGGATGTTAAAGACACTATCGAGAAGATTCTTGCTCACTACTTGCCGCAAAACCCCAGCGTCGACCGCACCGACGGTATCAGCGTAGAGTTCGCTGACTGGCGTTTTAGCCTGCGTGGGTCCAACACCGAGCCATTGCTGCGCCTCAATGTCGAGAGCCGAGGCGATCAGGCTTTGGTTGAGCGCCAGGTTGCACAAATCGCCGGCTTAATCAGAGGTTAATTATGTTTGGCATGATCAAAGGTATATGGAGCTATCGAGGCTTCATTATCTCTTCAATCAAGAACGAATTCATTTCACGCTTTGCGCGAAGCAAACTGGGCGGGCTGTGGATGATTATTCATCCCCTGGCCCAGGTCGCCATCTATGCGCTGATCCTGTCCAACGTGCTGGCCGCGAAGCTGCCAGGCATTGACAATAAATACGCTTATGCCTTGTACCTGATGGCCGGCATTCTGGCCTGGAACCTGTTTGCCGAGATCGTCAGTCGGTGCCTGACGCTATTTATCGAGCAGGGCAATATTATGAAAAAGATGCGCTTTCCGCGTATTACGCTACCGGTTATCGTGGTGGGCTCGTGTTTGCTGAACAATGTCTTGTTGTTCGCAGCAGTGATGCTGGTTTTCTCATTGCTTGGCCACTATCCGACGCTGCAGATACTTTGGCTAATCCCGTTGGTGATGATCGTCGTTGCATTAAGCGTTGGCATTGGCCTAGTGTTGGGTATTCTCAATGTTTTTCTGCGGGATGTCGGTCAGGTAGTGCCCATCGTGCTGCAGGTGTTGTTCTGGTTTACCCCAATCGTTTACATGGTCAATGTGATACCTGAACACCTTCGGGCCACCCTTAGTTTTAACCCCATGTATCCCATTGTTACTGCCTATCACGACGTACTCCTGTACGCTAAAGCGCCTGATTTGAGTCAGGCGGTTGTCATGATCGGGATTTCCTTTGGTCTGTTGTTGCTTGGCCTGTTCCTGTTTCGTCGGTCTGTGCCTGAAATGGTGGATGTACTATGAGCCTTTTGAGTGTC
The DNA here is from genome assembly GCF_034044115.1 of Pseudomonas sp. BO3-4. NCBI lineage: Bacteria > Pseudomonadati > Pseudomonadota > Gammaproteobacteria > Pseudomonadales > Pseudomonadaceae > Pseudomonas > Pseudomonas sp. BO3-4. Next base: position 4,706,034 of record NZ_CP139018.1, on the reverse strand, counting down.
AGTGATGTGGGCAAAGCCTACAAAACGTACCGTTCGGAACTGCAACGAATCGCCCACTGGTTCTTTTTGCCCACTAAGGCAAGCAGTGAACACTGGGTGTTGAAACACATCAACTTTGCAATTGAACCCGGCGAAGCCATCGGCATTATCGGGCAAAATGGCGCCGGCAAGTCCACCTTGCTGAAGATGATCACCGGGACGTTGCAGCCGACCCAGGGTCGAGTACAGGTCAATGGCCGAATCGCAGCCATTCTGGAGCTGGGCATGGGTTTCAATCCAGAGCTCAGTGGCCGCCAGAACGTGTACCACGCTGCGGGTCTGATGGGTTTCGATGTACAGCAGATCAATGATGTCATTGATGACATTGAAGCCTTTGCCGAGATTGGCGAGTACTTTGATGAGGCAGTGCGTACCTATTCCAGCGGTATGCAAATGCGCGTCGCATTTGCCGTGGCGACTGCGTTCCGTCCAGAAATCCTTATCGTCGATGAGGCGCTGTCAGTAGGGGACAGCTATTTCCAGCACAAGAGTTTTGAGCGCATCCGTGAGTTCCAGCGGCTGGGAACATCGCTTTTGATCGTGTCACATGATCGTGGCGCCATCCAATCGCTGTGCAGCCGGGCCTTGCTTCTGGAAAACGGCTCCATCATCAAGGATGGGCCACCAGAGCAGGTCATGGATTATTACAATGCCCTGATTGCCGAGAAAGAAAACAGCACCGTGCAAGTCAAGCAACTGGCTGATGGCACCGTGCAGACGCAGTCGGGCAGCGGCGAGGCAACTATCGGTACCGTTGCTTTGTACGACATGCAAGGCACGCCTGTCGAGTTCGTGGCTGTGGGTGACAAAGTGACCCTGAGCGTGCAAGTAGAGGTGCACGCGCCGATCCCTGAGCTTGTAGTCGGCTACGTGATCAAGGACCGTTTAGGCCAACATGTTTTCGGTACCAATACCCACCACTTGGGCAAAGCCCAGAAGGCGCTTGAAACCGGTGAAAAACTGGAGTACCGCTTCGACTTCGAGATGAATCTGGGGCCTGGTTCCTATTCTGTAGCGGTTGCCTTGCATGCCAATGAGGTGCACATCGGCAGCAATTACGAATGGCGAGACCTGGCGTTGGTGTTCAACGTGGTCAATACCTCAAAGCCCCAATTTGTCGGCATGGCTTGGGTTCCAACAGCTGTGGAGTGCATCCGGTGAAAAAACCTTTCTATCGCGCTTTCGAGGATCGCTACCGTGGCTCCACGAAACTGATCACCGAGCGGCTGCAGGTGTATATGCCGTTCCTTCATCCGCTGTTGGCACTGGATGACGAGCATCGTGCGATTGACTTGGGCTGTGGCCGTGGCGAGTGGTTGGGTGTACTGGCCGGGGAGGGCTTCAATGCAGTTGGCGTAGACCTGGATGACGGCATGCTGGAGCAATGCCGGATCGAGGGTTATGCCGTTGAAAATGCCGACGCCGTTGCCAAGCTTAAATCGTTGGCCGACGCCAGCCAGGTGCTGGTGTCCGGGTTCCACATTGCCGAACATGTCCCGTTCCCGGTTTTGCAAGAGCTGGTAGGGCAGGCGCTTAGAGTACTCAAGCCCGGTGGGCTGCTGATACTGGAAACCCCCAACGCCGAAAACCTCATGGTGGGGACCAACAGCTTTTACCTCGACCCCAGCCATGAAAAGCCTATCCCCAACCTGCTACTGAGCTTTTTGGCGGAATACGAAGGCTTTGGTCGTAGCAAACTCGTGCGGTTGCAAGAGCTCTCACCACTACCCGCACACGAGGACATGCGCCTGCTGAATGTGCTCAGCGGTGTAAGCCCAGACTACGCGGTAATTGCTCAGAAAGATGCCCCGGAGCCGACACTTTCGGCCTTCGCCAGCGCCTTCGATGCTGAGTATGGGGTGACCCTTGAGGACCTGGCTGAGCGCTATGAAGAAAGGCTGGCTAGCAACTTCCAGCAAGTGGGCGAAAGCGTCGAAAGCTGCCATTCGGCATTGTCGCAAGTTAACCTGGAGCTGGGTCAGCACCAGGCAGCCCTTGTGGATTTGAGCCAGGAAGTCGAGCGTCATCGCGCCGAACTGGAGAGCCTCAAGCAAGTGGTGAACGGCCTGAACCACCATCTGGCCGATACCCAGCAACGGCTGGCTCTTGCTGATGAGCGTATGGCGGCGACGCAAGCCTGGATCGATAAGCAACAGGCCAAATCGCTGGTAGCTATCGTCAAACGCACAGCCAGGCCGCTTGCCATCAGGATGATTCGGTCGGTACTCGGCAACCAGGTGCTGCGACACAATGCCAACCAGTTGCTGCGCAAATTCCCCAAGCTGCACCATCAGTTGAAACTGTTCGCTCAGAACCGCGGGCTTATTGGGGGCGGTGCATTCGCATCGGCGGCCATGGGCCACGTCGGGTTCCAGGCAGTAGATTACTCGAGGGTAAGTTTTGCCGTATATCCCAAAGCGCCGCTGCTGCCTGAAGGCTATTACCTGAAGGACGAGGCTGTCGCACCGGCGTTTAATGCCGTGCGGATCACGGGGCATATCGAAGGCCATTACAGCCTCGCCATCGTCAACCGCGGCCTGGGTGTGGCGTTGTTCGACATGCTGGAGGGCAAGCTCGCGTTCCAGCCCTACCATGGTAAGGCGTACGACAATGTCATCGAGATACCAGCCTTCCAGCAGCGGCTGACAAATGCAATAGGCCAACCGTTGGATGAAGCGTTGGAAGGGGAAGTGCTGTCGATTGTTCATCACTACCCCATGATCAAGGACCTGAAAGGCGCTGGCATGCGGCTGGTCATCTTCTTCTGGGAAGAAACCGCAATCCCGTACGAGACCATCAGCTTCATTAACGAAAACTTCGATGCTGTTATCGTGGCCGCTTCTTTCGTAAAGAAAGTGCTGCACGATTCTGGCTGTGAAGTACCGGTGGTCATCTGCCCTGTCGGGGTAGATCACATCATTACCAATGAAGTGGCACCGATTACCGATATTCGTCCCGCTGCCGGGCAACGGTTCCGATTTTTGCATGTATCGTCGATGTTTGAGCGCAAAGGCCCTGACGTGCTGCTTGAGGCCTTTGCCGAGGCTTTCTCCAGCGCCGATAACGTCGAGCTGTACATCAAGACGTTCCCCAACCCGCATAACCGCGTACATGAATTGATCGCCAACCTCTCGGCTGATCGGCAAGACATGCCATCGATCGTGGTTGACGAAAGCCCTATGGACGACCAAGGCATTATCGCGTTGTATCGTTCCGCGCACACGCTGGTGCTGCCAACGCGTGGTGAAGGCTTCAACTTACCAGCGGCTGAAGCGCTGGCAATGGGGTTGCCGGTAATCGTCACCGGCTTTGGTGCGCATGTTGATTTCTGCACGCTTGGCACTGCCGAGCTGCTGCCGTTCTTGTTTGCCAAGTCGGGCAGCCACTTGGGTGCGGCTAATTCATGCTGGGTCGAACCGGACAAGCATACCTTGGCCCTCAAGATGGGCGAACTGCGCGGCAAAATCGTCGAAGGCGACGATGCACTCGAGCAGCGCCGGCGCCAGGGCATTGAACTTGTTCGCAGCATCTACACTTGGGAGCAGAGTGCGCAGGCGGTTTTAGCCAGTGCCAACTGGCTCAAACACGAAATGCCGGCGGCCGCCGCCAGCAAGACCAAACTGGTGGTGGTTTCTCCTTGGGCAACCAAATGCGGCATTGCTGAATACACTCAGGCATTGCTCAGTGAGTTCAAGCAGGACGATTACGACGTTCGCATTTACTGCGATGAGCGCACCACAGACACAACCTCCGATGTCTATCAGCCTGCCTGGAGGCTTTCCGACGCCAAATCGATGTGCAAGGTGTTGGCCAACGAGGGCTGTGCCGATGCTGATGTTGTTTTGGTGCAGCATCAGCCGAGCCTTTTCGCCCTCAATGATGAAGTTTGCGAGCGTCTGGCGCAGTTGCACGATCAGGGCAAGGTTGTGGTGCTTGAACTGCACTCTACGCAGCCGTTGATTACCGACCACCGCCTTTCCGAGAGGGCCGTACGTTCGCTGCACAAGCTTGACCGCATCATCGTCCACAAGCCTGAAGACCTGAATAACCTATTGGTGCTGGGCCTGGCCGCCAACGTCATGATGATGGCGCACGGTGTTATCTCTCCGCTCACTGACGTGCAGCCGGCGGATGTCCGCGATGAGTTGGGTATCGCTCAGGATGACCTGGTCATTTCGTGTTTCGGCTTCATTCTTGCCCACAAGGGTATCGACACGCTGATCGAGACCATTCTGCCGTTGGCGCAAGAAACAGGCCGCAATGTTCACATGCTCGGTTTGCACTCCATCCTCGATGCGCGCAGCGAACAGACACTGGATGCTTACCGGGCCAGGGCGGTTGAGCTTGGTGTGGATGACAAGATCACCTGGGTTACCGATTTCCGCCCCATCAAGGAGTGCCTGCGCCTGATGAGCGCAGCGGATTACGTGATCTTCCCCTACAAGGAAACACAAGAAAGCGCCAGCGGTGCGGTAACGATCGGCATTACCACCCTCAAGCCGGTGCTGGTGAGCCCGATCCATATCTTCTCGGACATGGCTGAAGCCACCTTGCAGATGACCGGTAGCCACGCTGCGGACATCGTGGCGTCGATCGCAGAGCTTGAACGCAACCCGGACAAGGCTCAGGCGTTGGTGGCGCGACAGGAGCGATGGATTGACGACCGCAGTTGGGAGCGGGTTTCTGCCCGCCTGAGCGCTACCGTGCAGGCACTGTTGTTCGAAAACAACCACCTCGCCCCGATTGTGGAAAAGCACCGCCGACTCAGCCCGGGAATCAGCCCGGCAGCACCGAAGAAGTTGCTGGTGGATGTGTCCGAGCTGTACTTCCGCGATGCTAAGACTGGTATTCAGCGCGTCGTGAAGCGGGTAATCAATGAATTTCAGCGCGGTGAGGGTGTTGATTACCAGGTAATCCCGGTATTTGGCGTTACCGGCAAAGGGTATAGGGTTGCAAGTGGATATCCAGGCTCCAGTGCCTATGTGGCCAGCTTGAGCGAATGCCCGATTGAGTACTCGGCGGGGGATGTGTTCCTGGGGTTGGACCTGAGCGCGCATTTGTTCCCCGAGTTTGATGGCGAGCTCGAGCGCATGCGCCGTGCAGGCGTGGGTATCCACTTTGTGGTTTATGACCTGATCCCGTTGTTGCACTCAAGGTTTGCCTACCCCGGTATTGATGGCGCCTTCAACAACTGGATGCGTTCTATCAGCCAATATGCCGATGGGGTTGTGGCGATCTCGGCTGCGGTGGCTGCTGACGTTAAAGTCTGGTTGCAGCAGCACGGTGGCGGGCGTGTGATGCCGTCCATCAGTCATTTCCACCTGGGGGCTGATATCGAAGAGGTTCAAGGCCAAGGCAGCTCTACGCTGGAAGATACGTTCATTGACCAATTGAAAGCGGTGCCCACATTCCTTATGGTGGGTACGCTTGAGCCACGCAAAGGCCATGCACAGACTTTGGCTGCGTTTGATGTGCTGTGGGCCCAGGGTGTAGAGGTGAACCTGGTGCTGGTTGGCAAGGAAGGCTGGGCCGTCGAGCAGTTGGTCCAGCACCTGCGTGCGCACCCACAATTGGGCAAGCGCTTGTTCTGGCTGCAAGGGTTGAGCGATGCCGACCTGACCGAACTCTATAGCGCCAGCTGTGCGTTGATCGCCGCCTCGGAGGCCGAAGGCTTTGGCTTGCCGTTGATTGAAGCTGCACAGCACAAACTGCCCATCATTGCGCGCGATATACCTGTGTTCCGCGAAGTGGCGGGGGAGTTTGCCTATTACTTCCAGGGCGTGTCCGCGGATGAGCTGGCTCACGCCATGAAGCAATGGCTGGAGCTGTTCCAGCAAGGTGCCCAGCCGCTTTCGGATGAGATGCCTTGGCTACATTGGAGTGAAAGTGCAGCTGAATTAAAACGCCTGGTGTTGGGTGTGACGGAAAATACTCAGCTAAAGCATAAGGCGCCTGCTCAACTGCACTGATTGCGTACGCTTGGCCATCCATGAACCCTGCAGTGCGGCGCGGCCGCACTGCAGGGTTTTTGCCATATGGCTTGTATGAGGCACGCAGTAAACGCGCCTTTATCCGGCTACGGGCACAGCCTGGCGACGCTGGCGCAGATAGCGTTGTGCCGGGCGCTCCAGCCAGCGGTGGGTCAACAGGCTAAGCGGGATAAGGATGGAAAAGAACAGCAGCATGACCCATCCCTGGTAGAACACCGTACGTGGCAAGGCCAGCGCGTCGAAGCCTATGGCGAAGAGGATCTGCAGCGGGAAGTGGGTGAGGTAGGATGCGTAGCTGATGTCCCCCAGCCAACCCCAGTGCCGTGCCAGCCCATGCCAGCGGAAGCCCAGGGCAGCCAGCGCCGCCACTAGTAGCGGGTAGCACACGTACAGCAGCACGGTACCGTTCAGCGCGTCAGCCCTGTGAACCAACCAAACCCAGCTTGCAATACACAGCGGCACAGTGGCCACGACAGTGCCGGTATCACCTGCCCACCGCCTTAGCTGATTGAGCACGCTATAGGTGACGCCGCCAATGAAGAAGCACAGCACGCCACTGCCCAGCTTGTACACCTCAGGGTACAGGTAGCTGCCCAGCGCCAGGGCCATAAAGGTCAAGGGCCATTTCCAGCGGCGGCAAAGACAGATCAGGAAAAATGCCGCATACAGCAATACTTCCACCGACACAGACCAGAACGGGGCATTGAACGACCAGCCTTTTTCCAGCCCCCAGGCAGGTACCATCAACAGGTTCAGGAGTGCGTGATACGCGTCGTTGAATGGGTAGACGAAGTAGCCGTCGCGGCCACCCGAATACGCCCATTGCAGCCCGGCAACGGCCATAAAGGTAACGATGTGTAGGGGGTATAAACGGCTGAAGCGGTCCCATGCGAAGCGCGCGGCAGGTAGCGAGCGGTCGGCCACCTCGGCGGCGAACAGCCAGTAGAACACAAAGCCGGACAAGGTAAAGAACAGTTGCACCGCCATGCCGCCATGCTGATACAACATCTTGAACTGGCTGAACAACGGCTGCAGGGTCGGGTCAAATTGTGCGGGTGTACTGCCCACATAGAAAAAGTGCTGCCAGTGCCAGAACACGACGCACAAGGCGGCAAAACCGCGCAGGACATCGAGGGTGTAAAGCCTGTTGCTGGTAGATGGGGGCATGGGATGCTGATTACCTGAGTCGCTGGGCCTTCAAGCCCGTGGTGTGCTTGAAGCGCCGATAACAGGCTGTTGAGCGCCCTGTTCACTTACTTGGCCTTTTTACGCTGGCACCCTCTTGCTCCGCTGAAAGGGGCGGCATTGTAGCCAGAATCCCTCTTCAGGAAAAGCAGATGGCGGCCATGCCATATCCGTCGGCCTGCATGGCACCGGAGCCATCCCTGTAGCAGGTCGCTCAGCACATCATGCCTAGCTCGGCCTCATCCATCAGCGCTTGAGCCAACGCGCATACACAGTGTGAAGCCCAGATCAGTTGCGGTTTGTTTTCCATCAATCCGTCCAGGGTCATGTCCCGTGTGTAGCCAGCTCTGAGACCTGTTCCCGAGAGCTCTGGCATGGGATGCCGGCTTCGATGCGGAAGAGGGGGCGACTGGTTTTGCCGACAGTGAATTAGGTTTCTACCGTAGACATTGTTCAATTTCCCGAAATCGCTGCAGCCTGGGTATGGGGCACCCCGGCCATCCCCCACATCAGTTGCACAAGCGCCAACGTGCAAAGATCGCAGCCTGAAAGGCGAGGCTGGTTTGCCTGCGATAGACCCAACCCGGGCGACACAATCAGTTAAGCCTCAATGAGACGTTTTGTAAGCGCTCCATAAACCCCACCTAACCAAAGATGGGCAGCGCACCTAGCTGTGTATTTGAGGTGTGCAATTCCATGGGAGTAGCGCTTCGTAGTCTTCCACTGAGCACGCCTGCGGCAGGCGTTCCAGTGCGTGGCGCAGCCACGCATAGGGTTCTTGGCCGTTGGCTTTGGCCGTTTCTACCAAGCTGTAAAGTTGTGCGCTGGCAGTGGCACCTTTGGGCGTGTCACTGAACAACCAGTTCTTTCTCCCGATGACAAACGGGCGGATCGCACGCTCGGCCGCGTTGTTGTCCATCGGCAAGTAGCCGTGCTCGACGTAGCGTTCCAATTTGCTCCAGTTGCTGGCCAAGTAACCGATGGCCTTGCCCAAGGCATTCTGCGTCGTGACCTGAGGTTGTGTTTTCTCTACCCAGTTTTTCAGCTGAGTCAGCAATGGCAGGCTGCGCTCCATGCGGGCAACCTTACGATCTTCGTCGTCACTGTCCTTCAAGTCGCGCTCGACGCCATAGAGCTTATTTATAAGGTTCAATGCGATGTCAGCGCGTCCTGTTTTGCCCTTGGGCTGTACTTTCTGCGCTTCGACGAACTTGCGGCGCGCGTGCGCCCAGCAGCCCAGTCGCTCCAGCCCGTCCTGTGCGGCCAGCGCGTTGTAACCGGCGTAGTCGTCGGTCATGACATAGCCGCGATAGCCGTCCAGCAGGCGCACCGGCACCTCCTGCGCTCGGCTGGTGGCGTAGTCGAAAAGGATCACCGGGCGATCAGGTGGGCCGCCGGTTTGCACCCACATCCAGGATTGGCTGCTGGGCTCACGACCAGGCTCTTTCAACACCTGCACACGTGTTTCATCACAGTGGATGATCCGACTGTTCAACAGGCTTTCGCGCATCAGATTCAGCAGCGGCTGAAAGTGCTCGCTGCATTGAATCACCCAGCGTGCCAGGGTTTGGCGCGGGCTATCGATACCGTGACGCCCCAGCACTTTTTCGAAGCGGTGAAGCGGCAAGCCGTCTACGTATTTGGTGGTCAGCAGCATGGCCAGCACACTCGGGCTGGCCATGCTTTTCTCGATCATCTGGGCGGGCCTGTCCGCCGTTACGGGCGCTGACTCGCAGTCCCGGCAGCCGTACACCTTGCGAACATGCTTGATGACGCGAATCTGCATCGGGACGATTTCAAGCTGTTCGCTGACTTCTTCACCGATGGCATGTTTGCGGCAGCCACAAGCGCAGGTCAGTTCATGCTCGGGCAGTTCGTGGACAACTTCGATACGCGGCAAATCAGCTGGCAGCGGCTTGCGCTTGCCACGGCGTTTGGTTGGCGCAACGACTTCTTCGTCGTCAGCCTCATCCAAGGGCTCGGCCAGGCTTTCCGCTTCGTCGAAGAGTGGCAACTGTGGTGTCGCCGCATCGCCAGTCTGCTCGGTCTTGCGCCCGAACAAGCGCTGGCGCAACAGCGCAACTTCCTCTTCGAGATGAACGATCTTGCCCTTGTCGGACGCGCGCTCGTTGATCATCTGCTCAAGCAGTTGCTTGAGCAGAACAGGATCGTCAGGGAGGTTTTCGGGCATGGAAATCATGCCGCGGATTATACCGAATCAGGCGACGTATCGAGGCGTCAAAACCTGATGCGGACGGTTGCGCCAGAGGTCGAAGCCATCGAGCAGCCAGTTCAGTTCCTGAACGGTCAGGACAATGGCGACGTCAGTCGGATCAGGTGAAGTTTTGAACCGTTCGGACTCCAGGCGTTTGAGCCAGAGGCAGAAGCCGTTGCGTTCCCAATACAGGATCTTCACGCGGTTGCGCGGCTTGTTGAGGAAGACGAAAAGCACTGGGTCGAACACCGCCACCTTGATATCGAGTTCGACCAGCGCGGCCAGGCCATCGATGGATTTTCGAAAGTCGACGGGCTTTGGGTAGAGGTACACTTTTTCGACTTTGGCGTCGGGTCGCATCATGGTCGGCGAGCTCCAGAAAGAAATCGGGAGCACAGCATCGGGGATCAGGTAAGCGCTTTGAATGTGGGGTTCATGGAGCGCTTACGATTGTTGGCACTCGGCGCACATGCGGGTGCCCGCACGTACAGCCGCCATAAGCGTAAGCAAACGGACAACAATCGACGGCCTGCCAAAACCGGTCACTGATTTGGTAGCGACGGGTCGAGACTAAGTCTCACGATTAACGTGTGCAACGGAAAACAGGCGCAGGGAGTATCTTTGGAAAGTGGCCTACAAGGAAGGGGCAAATTCTGATTATTTGCCAGGCCATGCAGCGGTTGCTTTTTAGTGACGTGTGAAAAACGCCACTATCGGCAAGACCCGGTTACGGCATGTGTCCAGAGACAAGGCTGCGCTACCGCAGCCCTTCTCCGCGAAAAGCGTTAGTCGAACAGCTCAGCGTCAGCCAGTGCCACCCCGAGCTGATCTTTACCAGACAAGCTCGGTGTAAAGTCGATAGGCCATTCGATGCCGACTGCCGGGTCATCCCAGGCAATGCAGCGCTCGCACTGCGGCGAGTAGAAGTCGGTGGTCTTGTAGAGGAACTCTGCGGTTTCACTCAACGTGACGAAGCCGTGCGCGAATCCTGGTGGGATCCACAGCTGGTTCTTGTTCTCGGTCGACAGCACCGCCCCCACCCACTTACCAAAGGTAGGGGAGGAGCGACGGATATCCACCGCAACATCGAAGACCTCGCCCTGCACCACGCGTACTAGCTTGCCCTGGGCGTGAGGTGCCAGCTGGTAGTGCAGACCACGCAACACGCCTTTAACCGAGCGCGAGTGGTTGTCTTGTACAAAGTCGGGCTGCAGACCGGTCACTTCGCTGAAGACACGGGCGTTGAAGCTCTCGTAGAAGAAACCACGTTCGTCGCCGAAAACCTTGGGGGTGAAAAGGACAACTTCGGGGATGCCCATTGCAATAGCGTGCATCAGAAAACTCTAACCTCAAGTAAATTACGCAGGTACTGCCCATAACCATTTTTCAGCATTGGTTGGGCCAGGCGTTCGACTTGTTCAGCAGAGATCCAGCCTGCGCGATACGCGATTTCCTCAGGGCAGGCGATTTTCAACCCTTGCCGGCGCTCAATGGTCGCAATGTACTGGCTCGCCTCAAGCAGGCTGTCGTGAGTGCCGGTATCTAGCCAGGCATACCCGCGGCCCATGATCTCTACGTGCAGCTGCTTTTGCTGCAAATACAGGTTGTTCAGGTCAGTGATTTCAAGCTCGCCCCGCGCAGAAGGTTGCAATTGTCGCGCAAGGTCGACAACCTGGTTGTCATAGAAGTACAGGCCGGTTACGGCATAGCTGGACTTTGGTGCTTTCGGCTTTTCTTCGATAGAAAGCACGCAGCCGTCCCCATCGAACTCAGCCACCCCGTACCGTTCAGGGTCCTGAACATGATAAGCGAACACCGAAGCACCCTCCTGTCGCTTGTCTGCATTGAGCAGCAGCGCCTGGAAGTCATGGCCATAGAAGATATTGTCGCCCAATACTAGCGCTGATGGATCATTGCCAATGAACCCTGAACCGATGGTGAATGCCTGGGCCAGGCCATCTGGGCTTGGTTGTACCGCATAGGTAAGGTTCAGCCCCCACTGGCTTCCATTACCCAGCAGTTGCTCGAACCGGGGTGTATCCTGAGGCGTCGAGATAATCAGTATGTCGCGAATACCAGCCAGCAATAGCGTACTGAGCGGGTAATAGATCATAGGCTTGTCGTATACCGGCAGTAGTTGCTTGGATACGGACAAGGTGGCGGGGTGCAGGCGGGTGCCAGACCCCCCCGCCAGAATTATTCCTTTACGCGCCATATGCGGTCCTTAAAGCTGGGTCTCGTCCAGCATGCGTTGCACACCTTGTTGCCAAGGCGGCATCTTTAAGTTGAATGCCTTTTCGAGTTTAGCCAAATTCAGGCGAGAGTTTCGCGGCCTTGCGGCCGGGACAGGATAATCTTCAGTGGCGATCGCACCGATCTGCTCAGGGCTTACTTTCAACGCACAACCCTGGCGGCTGGCATGCTGCAGCACAAACTGTGCGTAGCCATGCCAGGTGGTTTCACCCGCTGCTGCCAGGTGATAGATACCTGCCAGTTCGCTAGGATTAGATGCGCCGAAAATCTGCCTGATGATGTGGGCAGTTACATCTGCGATCAACTCCGCCCCGGTGGGTGCACCGTGCTGGTCAGCTACTACGTTAAGTACATCGCGCTCTCTAGCAAGCCGCAACACGGTCTTGGCGAAGTTCTGACCGCGGGCGGCGTATACCCAGCTGGTGCGCAGCACCACGGCGCGGGCACCGCTGGCCTCGATAGCGACTTCGCCATCGCGCTTTGTACGGCCGTAGACCGAAAGAGGGTGGGTGGAGGCCTCTTCTGGCCAGGGGCTGGAGCCGCTGCCGTCGAATACGTAATCTGTGGAGTAATGAATCAGCCAAGCGCCGATAGCAGCCGCTTGGCGCGCCAATACTCCAGGCGCATCGGCATTGATGCGTCCAGCCAGCGCTGCTTCGCTTTCCGCCTTGTCTACCGCGGTGTAGGCGGCCGCATTGACGATGATATCCGGCTTCAACGCCCGGACCGTGGCTGCTATCGCATCAAGGTCCCCCAGGTTGCCGCTCAAGTCCAAGCACCCTTGACGATCCAGTGCAATCACATGGCCAAGCGGTGCCAGTGAACGTTGCAGTTCCCAACCCACTTGACCATTTTTACCCAAAAGCAGAATTTTCACTGTTTGCCCGAACCATATTGCTGCGCTACCCAGTCCCGGTAGCTGCCATCCATGACGCTAGCTACCCATTGCTGGTTGTTCAAGTACCACTGCACGGTCTTGCGGATGCCCGTGTCAAATGTATCTGCGGGCCTCCAGCCAAGCTCTCGCTCAATCTTGCGTGCATCGATGGCGTACCGGCGGTCATGGCCCGGGCGGTCTGTGACATAGGTGATCAGCTCTGCATACTGCTTGACTGGTTCACCGGTCTTCACATTGATGACATCTCGTTCGTCGGCAGGCGCCATTTCATCGAGCAGCGTGCACAGAGTGCGCACGATGTCGATGTTGGCTTTTTCATTCCAGCCGCCGATATTGTAGGTTTCCCCGCAGGTACCGGCTTCCAGCACTCGGCGGATACCAGCACAGTGGTCTTCGACGTACAGCCAGTCGCGAATCTGCTGGCCGTCGCCATAGACAGGCAGCGCTTTGCCGGCCAACGCATTGACGATCATTAGAGGGATAAGCTTTTCTGGAAAGTGGAACGGCCCGTAGTTGTTCGAGCAGTTGGTGGTCAACACTGGCATGCCATAGGTGTGGAAGTACGATCGCACCAAGTGATCACTAGCGGCTTTGGTGGCCGAATAGGGGCTGTTCGGCGCGTAAGCAGTGTCCTCGGTGAAGGCTGGGTCTTCGCTGCCCAGCGTGCCATAAACCTCATCGGTGGAAACATGCAGGAAGCGAAAGCCAGTCTTGGCGTCGCCTTCCAGCTGGTTCCAATAGCCTCGGGCCGCTTCCAGCAGGCGGAAGGTTCCGAGGACGTTTGTTTCCACGAACGCTTCTGGGCCTGTGATAGAGCGGTCAACGTGCGACTCCGCAGCGAAGTGCACCACTGCTCGGGGGCGGTGTTCGGCAAATAGCCGCGCGAGCAGGGCTGCATCGCAAATGCTGCCCTGCACGAACCGATGCTGCTCGCTACGCTCCAGTGATTGCAGGTTGGCCAGGTTGCCGGCGTAGGTCAGGGCGTCGAGATTGAGAACCTCTTCGCCACCTTTTGCACACCATTGCAGTACGAAGTTGGAGCCGATGAAGCCAGCGCCTCCTGTGACTAGAATCATGTCAGTTCCTCTGTCTGCACATGGCTATTACTGGAGGGCAACTGGAGGGGGTAGTCAAGGATTGATGTATAAGCCTCGCCCAGCTGCTTGCACAAGCGCTTCAAGTTGTACTGCTTGGCCCGTTTGCGCCCGGCAGCCCCCAGGGTGCGAATTTTTTTCGGGTTACGGCAGAGCTGGCGCAGCCTATTGGCGATCGCTTTAGTGTCACCGTGCTTGAAGGTGTGACCATTGACGCCTTCATCAACCAATTCGGGCAATGCCCCCCAGCGATAAGCCAGTACTGGACGGCTGGCGGCCATGCCTTCGAGCAGCGTACGGCCAAAGGTTTCCTGGCAGTGCGACAGGTTGAGCACAATATTAGCTTGAGAAATAGCCGTTTGCGGGCTGGTTGCGTAAGGCAACAAGCTGAAGTTGGCTGGCAACTGGCCACGCGCTTCCAGTGTTCTCAAGGCGGCGACGCTTGGCGTATTTGGCCCTATCAGCAACAACTGAAGGTTAGGCGTGTCCCGAGCGGTGTCGCAGGCCAGCTGCAGAAGATCCTGGATACCTTTTTTCGGCAAATTGCTGCTGATAAGCGCGGCCGTGATGCACTTGTTGTCAATGACGTTAGGCAGGTCGAACGCCTTCAGGTCAATGATGTTGCTGACCACGTAGGTGGCCCCTTGCTTGGATAGATGCTGCGCAGTAAAGGCTGAGTTGGCCAGTACGTGATCGACACGTTCGAGTGCTTGCTCCACGATCTGCGGCGCAGGCAGGCCAATGGCGGCGCAGAGCGCCGGGTCATGGGTCGGGGACTCATGTGCATGCAGCACTGACTGTACGTTTTCGAGACGTGCCGCGATCAACGGCTCACGCAGCATCAGGGTGTTGGCCTGGACCAACTCTACCGAATGGTCACGGATAAGCGTGCGGAAGCGTTCAACGGCCAATGGACATGGTGCTGTACTGGCTACCCATTGACGAGTGGGAATACAGGCGACGAATAGCGCGCGGGCGCGTAATTCATCGATATAAGCCATGTTGGCAACGCTTGGCACGCTGACCACCACGTTAAGTTGCAGCATGTTGCAGGCATCAAGTACATCCAACAGGCTGCGTTCGGCACCAAACAGTTGCACCCCGGCCGCGTGGGCGCACAGCAACAGGGTTGGCCGACCCGGTCGATTCGGCTGGCTACCCGTGAAACTAGGGTGAGCGGGGTTGTAACCTGCTTGGCGACCTGTTTTTTCATAATGCACCAGCGGCGGCAGGCCACTGTCACGCGCCTCTATGCATTGCTCCAGATACCACGCTGTATTGAAGTCCGGGCCCGGCTCGCGGCCTTCGGCAAAACCGTTAGTAACATAGTGCTCCCAAGGGCTGATGCCGGCTTTCTCCACATCGGGGTAGCGTTGCAGGTACCACGCTGCGTCGAACAAGGCTGGTAGCCCTGTGGCGTTATCTTGCGCCGTGACGGGCTCGGGCGCCTCTGGTTCTGCCAGGGCTGGAGGAGGGGAGGAAGGCTCGGCTGGTGCAGGTTGCTCGTCGCTTGGAGGAAGTGCCTGAGCTACTGGTGCCATTACAAGCAGCTTGGCTTCACGAACGGAATCCACGACCTGGCAGGTTTGCAAGCCTTGAATGGCCGGTACTTGATCCAATGGGTAGGCAAGCAGATGACGCCCTACAAGCACCACGCGTTGGGCCACCAGTTGCTGCTCGGCCAGCACGATGTCCACTGTACCCAGTACGGCCTCGCGAAGTATGGCGGAGCTCACACGGCCTGGGCGCTGGTAGTCAGGCCAATGCAGCACGGCAACGCGCTCACCTTGCCCTTGCAACCTGTCCAGTATCAGGCGCAGGGCCTTGGCGCTGCGCGCTGTTTCGCCAAGGTCGCTGATAAGCAGCCAGTCGTAGCTGGCTTGGGCAGATGACGTACGCAGCATCGGTGCGGGTGCCGGGAAGGCGCGTTCACCCGCGCTTTCAGGCAAGCGCAGGTGAGCCGCATCTTCTGCCATGGCATGCCAGGTATCGGCCAGAGCGCTGTACAGCTGGCGCAGGCCGAAGAACGTCGAGCGCAGATGCGTGCCGGAAGCCATGGTCAGCGATTGTGGCAGGTGACGGGCAATGACCAGCGGCACCCCTGGCAGCAGGTAAAGCAGTGCCTCGTCGCCATGGCGCCGTTGCAGGCGCTGACGCAGCTCATGGTCGGCCGCGACACGCACCTCATCCCAGCCGCCAAGTTCGCGCACGGCATCGCAGCGCATCATGATGGTGGAAACGCTCGGTTCGATCAGGCTGTTTTCCATGCGCCAGCATTGGAAGTGCAGCTCGGTATCGGCCCTGACCCACTCAGCCAGAGTGCCGACCAGGCCGGGGTTCTGCAGCAGTGGGGTGGCCATGAGCTCCAGGCGCTGAGGGTGGGACCAGTCGTCACTGTCATGGTTGACCACGAACGTGCCGGTCGCGTGCTTCAATGCCGTATTGCGAGCAGCGTAAGCGCCGCGGTTTACCGGCTGCTGCAACAGCACGATACGCGCATCTTCTCGGGCCAGCTCAGAAACACGCTCGACCGTGGCATCGCTGCTGCAGTCATCGACAACCAGGATTTCGAGGTTGCTCCAGCTTTGAGCCAGCAGGCTGCGCAGGGCCGTTTCAATGAACGCCTCGGCGTTGAACGCCGGCATGATCACGCTGATTTTTGGCTGGGCCTGGGGTGGAACCTTCGCGGCAGACGCGGCCTGGAGGTTATCCAGGGTGAGCGCAGCTGCGGTATCACGCAAGGCAACCGGTGCCAGGTCGGCAGCGGCAAGCGCACGGTTAAGCCAGAACAGGCGCATAGCCGCTGGCGGCTGGTGTTGGGTGCCCTTTGTGGCCAGCAATACATTGGCGGCTGCCAAGCACAAGTCCGCTTGCATGCCTTTTGCCGCGATGGCCTCGGCGATGCAGGTTTGCGCAAGCGACTGCTGGCCATTGCGCAGCAGCACCTCGGCCCTTAGCAATATTGGGCCAAGGGTGCCGATGTAAGGTGGCAGTGGCTGTGCGAGGGCGTCGATGTATGGAAGTGCGCTCGACCATTGCGAGGCACTGGCATGCCAGCGGGCCAGGGCCCAGGAAGCGTAGGCGTGCTCTTCACGGTCTTCGGTGTGTGCCTGCAGGGCACTGAGCTCGGGCAACGCCAGCCCGCTGAAGCCGCCCCACAGGGCCGACTCCAGGCGATAGGCTTGTAGATACCGGGGCAAGCGACCCTCAGCGGCACCATGTTGTTCATAGTGCTGTTGTGGGTCTGCACCTGCAGCCGCTACATCCGGATAAGTCGCTACGTACCACTGGGGGTCGACCACACTGTTGAACGGGCTTGCCGCCTGAGGCTTAGACATTGGCAGCTACCCGGCTGATCACCTGACGAGCACGGTGCAGCGTGTGGTTGGACTGGTCCATGGCCGCGAGAATTTCGCGATTGGCCAGGTAGTAGTTTTCCAGCTCTTCCTGCACCAGATGCAGTTGCGAAAGCAGCAGTTCGTTCTCTTCGCCCAGCGCCTGGGCATTGGCTGTTGCGCCGGCCAGGTCCATGCCGGACTGCTGTTGCGCGGCAAGGGTCTGGTCCAGCTCTTTCTTCAACTTGGCGTATTTGTCGTTGAAACCCTGGCTTTCCAGGTGACGCTTTTCCAGCTCTTCTTGCACTTCGTGCAACTGGGCCAGCAGAAGCTCGCTTTCTTCTTTGTAACGTTGAGCAGCGCTATTGTCGGCATGCACCTGTTGGGCTTTTTGTTGTGTAGCGCGAGCCTGTGCTACTTCCAGCTGGAGGGCTGCGACCTGTTGTTCGAGTGACAGGCTGGCCTGATGGCGCTTTTCCAGCTCTTCCTGCACGTTATGCAGTTGAGCCAGCAACAGCTCGTTTTCCTCAGCCAATGGCTTGGAACCCGCGCTGGCAGCGCTTATGGCCTGGGTAGCTTGCTGCTTGTCCGCCAGCGCCTGGGCCAGCTGTTGCTGCAGGCTGCTGTGCTGCTCCCTGATTAGCTGACTTTCTGCTTCACGATCGGCCAGCGCTTGCTGCGCGCGGTGTAGCTGCGACAGTACCTGTTCGCGCTCATCCTGGCGGCTTTGCTGAGCACTTCGCGCTTGCTCGGTTTCACGACGCAGGCTGGTGATGGCCCTTTCGCGCTCATGCAACTGCAGTTGAGCGTTTGGCAGTTGCCGGCCGGCATGAATCAGATCCAGCAGTTCGATCAACCCTGCCGTAGTTGGCAGTGGGCGATTGGAGCGGAACTCCGGTTCACCGTTTGGCAGCCATGCTGCCGCTTCCAACGCTTCGTACAGGGTCCAGCTCTCGGGCGCCATCTGCTCGAAGACGCCGGCCAGGGTAGCCGCCAACGGGTCGGCAAACAGCTGCACTGGCTGATCGTTGTAAGCCAGGCCCAGGCGCTCGAACAACGCCTGCGGCGTCACCCTGTCGATGTTCACCAGAATCAAACGCTGACGCAGCGTGCGGCGCAGTTGCAGCACTGCGCGTTGCTCTGCCTGCCACTGGTGCAGTGCCGCTGCGACATCGACGGTGGCACCATCGGCCAACCAGGACCAAGGCGCACGGTACAGCCACACACGCTGGTGTGCCCCCGAAGAGCTGGTGAGGTCGACGCCGGCCATGAACTGCGCAGCGGGTTTCCACTGAATCGAAAATGCGTCGTCAAATGAGGCGCCTACATACGCGCGGCTGGCCTGTTCACTCAGGCCGGAGAGTAGGGTTTGCATCGATGTCTCCATAAAAACGATAGCCATGTCATGGCCGCGCTCAGTCCTTGCTGTACAGGTCGCGGGTATAAATTTTGTCGAGTATATCGTTGATTTCATCGGTAAGCCGATTGGCCACGACCACATCGCAGCTGCGCTTGAACTCCTCAAGGTCAGTCAGGACCGCTGAGTTGAAAAAGGTGGCAGTCTTGAGCACCGGCTCATAGACCACCACCTCCACCCCCTTGGCCTTCAGGCGCTTCATGATGCCCTGAATGGACGAGGTGCGGAAATTGTCCGAGCCGGCTTTCATGATCAACCGATAGATACCCACTCGTCGCGGCTGGCGCTTGAGAATGGCCTCGGCGATGAAGTCTTTGCGGGTACGGTTGGAGTCGACGATTGCCCGAATCAAGGTTTGCGGCACGTCGCTGTAGTTGGCCAGCAATTGCTTGGTGTCCTTGGGCAGACAATAGCCGCCATAGCCGAAGGAGGGGTTGTTGTAATGGTTGCCAATCCGCGGGTCCAGCCCGACACCTTCGATGATTTGGCGGGTATCCAGGCCATGGCTTTCGGCGTAGCTGTCCAGCTCGTTGAAGTACGCTACGCGCATGGCCAGGTAGGTGTTGGCGAACAGCTTGATCGCCTCGGCTTCGGTGGCGCCGGTGTGCAGTACCGGCACGTCTTTTTTGATCGCGCTGTGCTGCATCAGTTCGGCGAATAGCCTGGCGCCTGCGGTATCACCGCCGACTACGATGCGAGAAGGGTACAGGTTGTCATAGAGCGCTTGGCCTTCACGCAGAAATTCCGGTGCAAAAATGATGTCGTCAAAACCGAACAAGCGCCGCATGCGCTCGGTGAACCCGACTGGCACTGTGGACTTGATCACCAACGTGGCCGCTTGGTTGACTGCTCGCACGTCGCGGATGACCGACTCGACGGAACGGGTATCGAAGCGGCCGCTTTCAACGTCATAGTCGGTGGGTGTGGCGATGACGACGAAGGCCGCATCGGCGTAAGCCTCTGCGCCATCGAGCGTTGCCTGCAGGTTCAGCTGCTTGTTGAGCAGATAGTCTTCAAGCAACGGGTCGACAATGGGCGAGCGGCGCTGGTTGATGGCGTCTACCTTGCCCGGGTCGCGGTCCAGCGTGAACACTTGCGTGTGTTGAGCGAGCAGGGCGGCATTAGCCAGGCCTACGTAACCCATTCCGACGACGGTAATTTTCATGGTCTGCATACCCAGGCAACGGGCCGTGGCAGGCACTGGGGAGGGGTGATGTTCATAGTGTGCTTTCCCTTGCGCGCCTAGGCGTACTCAACAGCAGATAATGTAAGCGGGCCGGCTTTTCAGCCGGTCCTGCGAAGTGCCAAAGCGGTGCCTTGGTGCCTGGGCTATTTCAGGCAAGCATGCAACAGGGGTATCAACCGTTGCAGGCGTTCGCCTGTGTCAGGCTTGGTTGCCCGCATCGAGGCCCCGGCAACAGCCTTGCTGATCGCTGCATAACCCCAGGGTTTGTGGGCACGGATAAGTGCCGACTGCTGGTCGTCCGCCTGCCGGAACTCATTGTACAGGCTGGTATTGGGCGAGGGCAGTTCCTGCAGCCAGTCTTCGGGGCGGGCGAGCGCCACCATCGGGATATCGCGTTGCTTGCAGAAAACCGACAGATGCAGGTCTGCCATGCCCGGCGTACCGAAATGGGTAAGGTCCAGCCCGCGCAACAGACCCGAGTGGAACGCTACGGTGCCAGTGCCCAGGTTGTTCACCAACGCATCCCGTTCCAGTTCCTTTTTGAACATGTGCACCTTGCGGAAGGATGTGAAGTAACCTTCTGCCTGCTCTGGCAGTAGTACCCCATGTACCCCGATGACCGCCTGACGCTCGTAATCCTCGATGCGTCGCACCATGCTGGCGACGTAATCAGGGGGATAGACGATGTCGTCATCTGCTGTGAAGTAGTAGCAGTCTTCTGCAAGGGTGGAAAACGCCAGGAACTTGCCGTTGTCGCGCAGACCTGGGTGGTCCTTGGACAGGTAGGCCGTTACTTGGGGGTGGCAATTACGGACGAAGTCTGGGATCGAATCATAGCGGTCCAGATAGACGTGCATCGCGTCGACCTGCGGCGCGAGGCTAGCGAGTACCTGGCGCAGCAATTCGGCGCGTTCTGGGATGGAGCACAGGCTGACGACCACGGGTTGGGCGGGGACGAAGCATCTTGGCCTCGTAAGCAAGGGGTGGGCGTTGCTTGGCGGTAAGTCGCCATCATGGTCCGAATCGATAAACTGAGCTCTTGGCGACGATCTGCAATAAAGAGGAGTGTCGAGCTCAAAAACTTCCTCTGCTGACTGTCCTAGAGAAATAAGAATCTTAACAAGATGATCATGCTCTGAGGCGCGGGTTTGCCCAAAATTCAAGATGGGATTAAAAATGCTACGGCGCACTCCTAAAACATATGATTCCAAGCTGCTAAGGTGGTCGAGGGGTAGTGCTGGCTGATCATCGGTTAGAGCGAAATAATGGATTTTATTTCTTACGCATTGAGTGCCGGGTTGCATTAAATGCTGCATGGAACGATGAATTCGATCAGGGTGACTAAGGTCATAGCCGCGCTGGAAGAAAATATAATTTCCGCGTGACATCTGAATTCCAACTTTTTTAGAGAATATTTCACCGAGATCTGTATTAAGGCGCTTGCATCGTAGGTTGCTAACAGTTTTAAGAAGGCGTTGGATTTTGTACCATGTACCATCAGTGCTGTTGTTGTCTACTATAACGAGCTCGAGATTTTTCCACTTTTGACGTAAAATTGAAGTTATCGATTCCTCGATATATTCTACTTGATTGCTTGCGGTTAAAATGACTGAGACCAACGGTTCGGTGGTTACGTCATTGAAAGGCAAAGAGTTTGTATGTTCAGCTTTGGTCGATCGATATTCGGAGTTGTATTCTGGTGGTGCTGGCAGTATTGTTGAGGACTCAAGGCTGAGTTTTTGAGTGACTAGTTGGTGAGCAGCGACTGGGGGTAACCCCAGTCTGCCGCGTGCAATATTTAATGTTATCAGGTAAGTGCTTGTCAGAGCGGGTTGTTCTAACGCAGCGCGTTCGTATAGGTCCACTGCTAGCTGATAATCACCGTTGCGAAAGGCCGTTTGGGCGCGGCTACTAAATGACATCGACTTAACTCCTGCGGATCGACAAAGCTACTTAGTGCCCAAGCTGAATTTCGAGTGAAATTTGGGTGGGGTGAGTATCAAGATTTTCTGGCGTTGATATGCAAAATGCAGTGACTTCACTGTATACGCCAAATTCTTTAGAGAAAAAAGTGTTGTAAAGTTCTACGCTTGCTGATGAAGAAATTTTAATTTTTACATTGGAGTTATCGCTGATGAGTGCCTCCAGTGTGGAGTTGTTGGTGGTGAATTCTAATGTCGAATAAATATTGCAGGCTAGCCTGCCGGTCGAGCCGTCCTCAACTATATCCGTTACAGAGAATTTGCCAATATTGAGTTCCGATAAGTTGATTACGCGCTTGAGTGAATGACCGTAGGTGGAAGTGGTTCCAATTAAAGCAAGGCCTTCAATCTGTATTTTGGGGAGGCCGTTTGTTAATTTAGCGAAGTCACGAATGGGCTCCGCACCTAAAAAATGCGGGACGTTGTGCGCGGCTTTGGATCTTAGTGCGATTCTTCTAGGGTCCTTTTCATTGTGTGAGCCAAGTCCGCCATCTCCCAATACGACTTTTCCGTCATAGTAAAGGTGGACAGATAAGTCGTCGTCGTGCCTATGATAGTTTGAGAGGTGGCTCGACTTGAATATTAAATGAAAATCTTTCTTTAAAACGGAGCCGCGAACGATCAAGTAACCTGAGTTGGAGTAATCTAAGATGTCTATCTCCTCCTTCTGCTCGTATGATAGGCCTTTGTCGTCATCTTGGGTGTCACCAAGCATTGGGAGATTTCCACTGGGCAGCGTTATAGCCCGTAGAAAAGCCTCTGCCTTTTCTATATATTTTTCGCTTATTAGTGTGATTTCAAGGTCGCCAAGTTCAGCCAAGGTGCGAAGTTGCTTAAGCCGAGCAAGCATCATTTTTTGATAGCCTGGACTATTTTCCTTGTGAACACCTTCTTCAGTGAAAGCGAAGCAAATTTCATCTATGAGTCGTTGACGGTTAACATCTCTCACTAATTGGAGCTGTTCACCTTCAAACATTAGGCCGATAGTCAAGCCAATCATGGCCTGATCGAAGCCGTGATTAGTATGCTTTGAATAGTTTTTATCCAGGAGTAACCATTGGAGATGATTCGTAATTAGATGGCCAATGGCTGTGGACTGTGGATCTTCATTGCTGAGCCAGCCCAAAGAATGGCATGCTAAGAACCAGTTAGTTATATTCCTTACACGGTAGGCCGATGCGTGATCGTGCCAGGCAAGCGGTGATTGATTGTTGGATGCTGCATTTTTTGACCAGCCCTTAATTGCGTCCAAACAAAGTGTCAGATATTTTTTTTGCTCTTCAGCTGATAGCAGGTCAGTGCTATTTGCGAACCAAGTGAGGAAGGGGAGGGCCTGCAGTTGCCACCACCAATTTCGATCTTGGTCCGCACTTTGCCAGTCAAAGGACTGAATGCATAGATTCGTATCTGCGAAGTTTTTTGCTTCGAACACCTTAGTATCAAATAATTTCTTCAGCTTGTGGCAGTCGGCTCGACTATCTGGCTTGATTACTTTTTTTATATATCTGTGGGCTTCAGGTGTTGCGTTTGCAAAAACTTCTTTAATCATCATACGTATGTCAGTACTCTAAAATTAATTTTTCCCAGCGATGACTGGTAGCTTGCTTTTGTACAATTTCGCGCATCTTAGATACTAGGTTGTTTTGCGGTCTGCCGTCAAGGACGGCGCTCTTTGCCTCAAGGAGTGAATCCACTATCCATTCACTTCCCCATATGGCCTTAGCTCCTTCCCAGTTCCAGATAATAGGCGTTGCACCGGTCAATATGCCTTCACCAATAGCCATATGATACGATTCATGGTCAGACGAAGAAAGTATATATCCTACCATGGTGAACCATTCGTTGACATCATCACCCGCTGGGTCAAATATAACTCGATGCCTAAGTTCTGGGCTTTTGTTGATGCGCTCAAAAAGATCTCGATAATATGCTAGCTCTTCAGGTCTATTTACCAACCACGGATAGTCAAGGGGGTTTTTCCCTTTGACGCGAAGGCAGTAGCGACTATCGTGCTCTAACAAAGCCTCAAGAAGATCAACGGCGCGATCAAGACGTTTGCTCTTGGGGGTAACTCCTATGATTCCGAGCGTGTATTGAGCGTCACCGGTTTTTTTCTTTGGTGTGAACTTTGTATCATCAAGTAAGTTGCTGATAACTGATGTTTTTGAGGTTGGGAAATTTTTGAATACTTCCAGCGCCTGTTGGCGAGTATGCTCACTTACGAATACAATTTGCTCGATGGCGTCCCAGTTGGCTTCGGCTAAGTAAGGGAGTCGCGCTTCTTGAGCATGAAAGCGAGCGATAAGTCGCTGGTGCGGTTTTTTGTTGTGGGAATACCATTTCAAATTGCCTAGGCACCATTCGCAAACAATGATATCCACTGTTTCTAGGAAGGCTTTGCTATTTTCTTCTACATGTTTATCGTGCCCCTGCCACTGGTCTGTGATGAACTCAAATTTTCCAGTGTCATTTAATTTCTGCTGAAGCGAGTGAAAAAACTTGAGGTCGTGGCCGGCCACAAGGATACGAATTTTTTGTGTAGGTGCAGTATTATCATTTTCCGATAATAGCCAGTCGCGGATTTCAGAAGTTCGCACGGAGAAAGTATGCTTCTGTGCTACGTTTCGAAGCGATTGAGCGGCCTGCTCAGCTATCTCGGGCTGAGTCAATGCGCGGGTTAGTTGTTGCACGAACTCTTCACTATTATTAGCGAACAAAGGATAATTCTTTCCAAGCAGTTTCTCGTGCAATGAGTTGCGGTTCAGGATGGCTGCACATCCCGCTCCTCCATACTCCAATATTTTTGTTGAGTATTCGACTGTGTCATTCATCGTTTCGGCGCGCCAAGAGAGCCCAACGCGTGCCTCAGCTAAGTGTTGCTGGACGCTTTCCCGAGATCGTCCCCCTAGCCAAGTCAATCCGGTCGTCTCTTCCAGTGCATATTGCATGCGTTCCTGATAATTTGGCTGTCGGGGCTCATCGTGGATTTTATCCCCGATCATAACGAGCTCGCTGCCTGGAATCCGCGCGTGGACTTGTGGCCACAACTGGGCCATCTCCAAGGTCATCCAGTCACCCTTGAATTTACCAGCATAGATCGCCTGTAGCGGCCGCTCAGATATCGGCAACTGCCTTGTGACGATATCTGGAATTACCGGTGTATAAATTCGGTACTTACTAACATCCAACTGTGGTACGAGCGATTGCCATAGGGACTTGAATCCTTCTGTTTGGCAGAGTAATCGGCGACATCCAAGACCAATCCTGCGAATCAAAACGCGTTGTTCAGCGCTGTATTCTTTCAAGTCTTGCGGTATGTCGGTAAGGTACATCCAGCACTTGCCAAGTATCGACGGAAAGTTAAGGAGGTTAGTGGCGATATCAAGGCCGCGTATGATGATTACATCATATGGCTGTTGTCTGTCCAATCGCTCCACGAGATCTGCAAGCATGTTTGGGGGCAGGCGTTTATAGCTTTTTCCTTCCCAAAGGTTTCGGTCGGTCCCATTGATTATTTTAATCCTTTCCATAGCCCTGAGAGGGCCAAAGAGTTCATCGCGCTCGGGGGAGCTCTTTGCAATAAAGTCGACCTGAGCAACGCCAGTTTTAGCGGTCGCCATGGCGATCGTCTGTGCCCAGATTGATGAGCCGTCGATATAGTTTAGGTCAGGGGCGCCACAAATAAGTACGCGTTTAAGCTTGTTCATGAGAGTAAGTTTTATGCGATCAATTTTAGTGAGGTGAGCTGGACTGAAAACTCTTCACTATCGATGCAGAAAAGTTTTCTATGTGACACGCTATTTGACCAGCATTCGTTGATATGGTGCGTTAGGAAAGTGTCCGGGCGCCATATTGATGCACCTATCATGCTGGATAGGCCGTAAGCGAATGCATCCGTTTCTAAAGCTTTAGCCCATCCGCTTGCCTCAGGTTCGTAAACCATGGCATTGACCAGATCTCGTAGGTACTCGGCACCATAGCTGGCTTTTGGGGATAGCCAGCCTACCGCTTTAGCAGATTCTGCTCTAGCTCGTATTGAACTGCTGTCAAGCGCTGGGGCTTCTACTATGACAACGCCTGGGGGTGTATTTAACGCATCTAGAGGCGCCGCAATTTCAATTACCAGCTGGAAGTTTTTGTAGCTTTGCTTGGCCGCCGTCCCTATTAGGCTGTCGAGTTCCTTTTGAGTCTTGGCACGAGCGATCAACAGTAACTCAGGTTCCGCCTGGATATACTGGTCTAAACCCATTTTTTCAAGCATGAAATTGAGTCTATGTGCATAGGTGTGATTTGAGAAAACTTCACGAATCCCTGCTAGACTTCTGCGGCGCCATTCTTTGTCATCAGTAAGCAATGTGTGGATCGCGTGGTTGGCTTCTTCTTCACTATGAACTAACCAAACCGCGTCTGAGTCAAATAGTTCTTCAATTCCCCGTGCGTATGTACTTACAACGGGGGTGCCTGAGGCCATCAGTTCGAACACGCGACGTGAAAACATTGTAGGTGAGTCTAAAACCGAGTTTACGTTCAGAAAGACACGATAGCGGCTATATTCGGCGCAAAGTTCTTTATAGGGTAGGCTACCTTTGATTCCTTGTTGATACTCCCTAGGGAAAGGGAAGGCGCCGGTGCCATGGTTACGATCGTATATATCAAGGCCGTAACGGTTTGCTGCCTGCAAAAGCCATCGCATCGCTTGGCCGCGCTCAGCGTGACGTTCCCCGTACCAGCTTCCGGCAAAGCAAGAGCGTGCAGCTCTTCCACTCAATGGAGCTGGCTTGTGCAGAGCCGGCTGCGCTGCGAATGGCAGCGGGTAGACGTTGCTGTTGCCCGTATGCTTCCTATAGGAATCACACATGTTGGCATCGGTAGTAAATATATAATCTACCAACTGAGCGCTGCACATAAATTTTTGATGATGAACTGGGTCTTCTTTATTCCAGAAGACGGTTGGAATTTTCTTTTGTAGCGCGTACTGTGTTATCTGCGCAACTTCATGGCCTGGTTTTGTGGCGTAATCTGCAACTCTATACTGCCAGCTATTTCCATTTCCTTTCCACGCGCTTTCAATGAAGAAAAAAGCGGGGCGATATTGTTCGGCGAGCGCGTACCAGTTGTCGGGTCGTGGCTGAATCAGGTTGATTTCCTGCTCAAAACAGCCAGTTGTGAACTCGTCCATGATTCCCATCACGTAAGGCTGCCCATTGTCTGGATAATCTGGCCACCCTAGGATACTTACTTCTGCAGCTAACTTGCTAGGGGGGGTAAAAGCAGCAGTGGCTTCATTTTTAGACTTGATCTGAACTTCAAATGCATCAATGACTATTCGGTCTGTTGCCGTGGCGTTGAATCGGCACACGCCGATACGGATGCGTTCTGCACCTGCTGGAATTTTAAAGTTGTGTAGGTTTGCTATAGTTCCAAGGTTGCAGTTAACGTATTTGAAATACCCTTGCAGGTGCCTGGATTTAGCTAGCTGGCCACACGAAAAATCCATTTCTTTGCCATGGATATCGTTGGCGCTTACTACCATCACTGCTTTTCTGCGATTCGTCGCGTCTTTAGTAAAATAAGATACTGCTGCTCTAATGGTGATTTCATCTCCCTGATGAACTTTCACGTCGTACCACTTCATCTGGTCCGTTAGCTCTATAGACTCCATCAGGTAAGTGCCAGCGACCGCGGCGGCTTTATTTTGAATGCCTGTTTTTTCGATATTTAAAGCGGATTTATTGCTTTCAGCGGTATGTGGCTGTAGACCCCGTACAGTTGAGTCGGTGATTGGAAAATGTGCGGGGGCAGCTAAGCGATGTTCGCAAATTTTAATGTTGATTTCGAAAGCCCGTGAACTGATCGTCCTTGCAAGATCTTGGTACAATGTCAATGCTTTAGCGAACTCACCGGCTCTAAACGCTGCCAGTGCTGCTTGAGTTTTGGAAATTCCAGTTTTCACAAACTGCCCCGCCTACTAGTTAGTCAAGAATGCCGACAGCATCAACAACGTTGTTAGATTTTCGAATGTTTTCTACAGACTCAATGAACTCCCGGTGCTTCACCAGGATACAGATAACATCAGCTGTTTCAAGCGCGGTGTTAAAGTGGGAAAGCGTAATGTTTGGTTCGGCGAGCTTTGACGGGAGCTTTTCAATGTTAGGCTCAACCGCTAAGACTTGGCATCCAAGTTTTGCAACTTTTTGCATAATGGTAACAGCGGGGCTTTCACGCAGGTCATCGATATCAGGCTTGAACGCCAACCCGAGGCACGCAACACGAATGTCAGCTATGGTGCTGCCAGGTTTATTTGCCATTTTGTCAACGATACTGGCCTTCACCATATTTAAAACCCATTCAGGCTTATAATCATTGACTTCACGTGCGGTTCGAATTAGTTGGGCCTCGTCTGGTGTGGTCGCTACGATGAACCATGGATCAACAGCAATGCAATGACCACCAACTCCTGCTCCTGGTTGGAGAATGTTTACGCGAGGGTGGTGATTTGCCAATGCGATTAGTTCCCAGACGTTAATGTCCAGTTTTCCGCAGATCATTGATAGTTCGTTTGCAAATGCAATATTAACATCACGGAAGCTATTCTCGGTCAGCTTGCACATTTCCGCCGTCCGAGCATTAGTGATAATGCACTCACCCTCGACGAACGTTTTGTATAAGCTGACGGCCATTTCACTGGCTTTTCGAGTCATGCCACCAATGACCCTATCGTTGCTTACCAGTTCATGGATCACCTTGCCTGGAAGAACACGTTCAGGGCAGTGGGCTACTTGAATGTCAGCCTCCTCGCCCATTTGCTGTGGGAAGCTGAGGTCGGGGCGCGCTTCGGATAACCAAGCGGCCATCTGTTCTGTAGCGCCAACTGGAGATGTAGACTCAAGAATTACCAAATTACCCTTACATAAAACTGGGGCGATTGCTTTGGCCGCTGATTCAATGTAGCTGAGGTCGGGCCTATGTCCATCTTTGAAAGGGGTCGGGACAGCAATTAGAAAAGCGTCGGCTGGTTCTGGTGTAAGTGTGGCGCGGAGATAGCCCTCTGAAACTGCGGCGTGGACCAGGATATCTAGCTCCGGTTCTACAATATGAATCTTTCCGCTGTTGATAGTGTTAACCGCGTGTTCTGAAACGTCGACTCCGATAACCTTCTTCTTGCGCGATGCAAAAAGAGTTGCGGTTGGAAGGCCAATGTAGCCAAGGCCAATCATAGAAATAGTTTGATAGGAGTGCTTAGTGTTGGGCATTGTCGTTCCTGACATTTTGTGCTGCATGCTGGCGGTGTTGCCGAGCATGCATGCAAGGGCTAAAGGGTTAAGCGTTTTTCAGCAACGCTTGAATAATTCTTTGGCAAGCAGTGCCGTCGCCATACGGATTGTGAGCAAAGCTCATGGCCTTATAGGCTTCGTGGTCCGACAGAAGCCGCTTCAGTTCACGAACTATATTTGCCACATCACTGCCCACCAACTTTACCGTACCAGCGGCAACGGCTTCAGGCCTTTCAGTGGTATCCCGCATTACTAGAACAGGCTTCCCAAGCGATGGCGCTTCCTCTTGTATACCGCCTGAGTCAGTAAGAATGATGTGAGAGCGGCTCATCAAATGGACGAAAGGGAGATAGTCCATCGGCTCGATCAGGTGGACGTTGTTAATGCCTGACAGTAGGCGATTAACAGGTTCTCTTACGTTAGGGTTCAGGTGGACTGGGTAGACGATATCAACTTCTGGGTGCTGTTGAGCAACCTCCAGAAGCGCCTGGCAGATGCGTTCAAACCCGCTGCCAAAACTTTCGCGGCGATGCCCAGTAACCAAAATCAACTTGCGAGAAGGATCCAGAAAGTTAGATGGTGCCGAGGCTTTTTTATACAGTACCTCATCGTTTTTCAGGCGATTTACAACGTCCAAAAGCGCATCGATTACTGTGTTGCCGGTCACGACTATCGAAGCATCAGCAACCCCCTCGCGCAGCAGATTCGCTCGCGAGTCCTCGGTGGGTGCGAAATGTATGTTAGCCAATGCTCCGGTCAGCTTGCGGTTACCCTCTTCGGGCCATGGGGAATACAGATTGCCGGTGCGCAGCCCAGCTTCAACATGGCCAACAGGTATTTGGTGGTAGTAGGCAGCCAGGGTCGTAGCAAAAGTAGTTGCCGTATCGCCATGCACCAGGACCATATCGGGCTTGAAATCCTGGAAGACGCTTTTCATGCCTTGCAGGATCGAAGTGCTTACATCCGTTAGGTCCTGGCCTGGCTTCATGATGTTGAGATCAAACTCTGGTTTGATTTCAAACAATTCCAGGACTTGGTCGAGCATCTCTCTGTGCTGCCCAGTTACGCACACTCTCGCCTCGAAGCGCTCATCTGCTGCGAGTGCAAGCGCAAGGGGTGCCATCTTGATTGCTTCGGGGCGAGTGCCGAATACTGTTAGGATTTTCATGAGGTTATGCTCGTTTACACCTTATGGGGGATGGAGATAAGACAAGCGTCTTTTTCCATTTTGCGAGTAGACATCTGAGCAGTCAGGCCCTCAACTTCGATGTCTTTCAGCCATAGCTGGACGATTTCCTTTTCATCTTCACGGATGTAGTCGTCGAGCAAGATGTCGATGTGCGCATCTTTGAAACTTGCAAGTACCGAAGGCACTGCAGGATATCGCGCATGCTTTCCAAGGGATGCGGGTGGGCCGTCGACTATAATTAGTATCTTGATACCTGAACTTAGCTGCTCAGCCAATTTATGCAGGGCGGCGTGACAGCTGTAATATGAATATATGGTGCCATTGAGTGCCTTGAAATCAGCCAAAGGTGCAAGTTCTAATTGCACAGCTTCCAGTAACCCCGCGTTTCGCAAGTTCGCCTGCGTCTGCGCGTGGTACTGCTCCAGGTGTTCGAATGCCACCTGCACGGTGGCAGGCTTGCCGTGTTGCTGGCGAGCAATTCTCGCCAACGCTTTGGCAATAACTACGGTTGAAGTGCCAGAGCCAAACTCGAGGATCAAGTCATAATCATTGCCGTCGATTAATTCGACCAGGTACAGCGCAAAGTCCGGGCTGATCGGCCAACCGTGCATACCGGGCAAATGTTCGCCATGATTCAGATAGTTCTGAACGCCCATAAATGCCTCCAGCTGCTGGGCAGCATTGAGCATCTCGGACTTCATCGTGCGCTCCAGAGACTGTCGCACTTTGACCATTTCGGCATTCTGCTGCTTGATCTGTTCGCTCAAGGTTGCGTGATGTTTCTGCAAATCCTCGGATAACTTCTGAACAGCGTTTTTTTCGGGGGCTGGGCGAATGGCGCTTGGGCCTGGCTTTTGCTGGGCTTCCAGGGATGGCAGCCCAAGCTCGCCCAGTTCCTCGCGCACGCGTGCTTGTACCAGCAGGCGTACATCAGCGCCGGGCGCGGCAATTTTCACGGCGTTCTGGAAGTGCCCCAGCGCCTGTTGCGAGCGGCCAGCAATAGCCGTGGCGCGGCCCAGAGTATTGTGCACGCCAGCAATCAGCACCTGGCTGATCAGCTTCTTGCTGCAACCCCAGTCCTGGGCAAGGCGGGTGAACTGGCGCGCGGCGGTCATGTTGCCCAGTTGCTGGTGGGCGCCGGCAGCCAGAAGCGCCAGCTTGGCGCGGTCCGGGTGATGCTGTAGGGTTTCACGTTGCAGCTCGGCAAGGCTTTGCCAGTCCCCGAATTGCCATTGCGTGCGGCTGCGCTCAAGCAGGTTTTCGTCATAAGGGACTAAATGAGCATCTAGGCCTTCGTCGGCATCTTCCAGAACAACCGGCTCGGCAGCGGGCTGTTGCTTGACAGGTGGGCTCTTACGAAGGCGTAGCCAGTTGGCAATGGCTGTAAACATTGGCAAGCCCATATTCAAAGCCCTGGCTCGCGCAGAAGCAGATCTTTGATCAATTCGAGCTGGGCTTCGCTCTTGACCAGTTCTTCTTCCAGCAAGCGCTGCCGATGCTGATACTCGACCGCTTCACGCTCAAGTGTGTGCACATAACCCTGATTGGCTTCGAACGTATCCTTATGCTCGGCCAGCGCCTTCTGCAACTGGTCACGCTGTTCGCTGACCTTGTCCAGGTGCGCTTTGTATTCACTGGCCGATCTGGTTTGCCCCTCGCAGGTTTCGGTGAGCCTGGCGTTGTCCTTGGCCAAGGCATCGCGTTCGCTAGCAAGCTCGCTGGCCTTGGCGCCGAGCGCGTCAGCGCGGGCCTGGCGTTCGTCTGCCAGTTGGGTCTGCATCTGGCAGGCACCCGCCAGCTCGGCCCGTTGGTTCTCCAGCGCTTCGTTGATCAGGGCCAGTTCGCTGTTGCGGCTAGTCAGTGTGGCAAGCTCTGCTCGCAGGTCGTCTATCTGGCTGGCTTGCTGGTCGTAAGCTGAAGTCAACGCTGCATGCTGCTGCCGTAGCGCTTCGCAAGCGCTGGCAAGCTGGTCGCGCTCATTGCCAATTTCATGAACTTGCGCCTGCTGGGCGTTAGCCTGGCCGGCCTGTTCTTGCAACGCCTGATGCAGCTCTTCTTGTTGGGCTTGCATTGCTTCGCACGCAGAGGAGAGCCGGGCGTTCTCGCTTGCCAGCTCATCGAGCTGTTGCTTTTGCTCGTTGGCCAGCCCGGTCAGTTCGAGCAGGGCGACGTCGCGTTGCTGCAGTTGCTGCTCCAGCTCCTGTAGCTGCTGCTGTCTGTTTTGAGCGGCAGACGAAGACTGTGAGCGTAGCTGTGCAACTGCGCTGTGCAGGCGATGCTGTACCAGGCGCGTAGCGTTGCGTTCGAATAGCAGCTGGCTTTGCGGGAAGATGGCGTCCGGGTTGTCGGTCACCAGCTCGAAACCAATGCCGTCCATCCAGGCGATGATCTCGCTGTCACTGGCATCATCCTGGTACAGCGGCTCGCTGCTGCATTCGATAATCACCCAGCTGAAGATGTGCAGTGCGGCTGCCGGGGTAGCTTGCAGTAACTGTAATGCCTGCCCCGGTGCGGCAATGAGCAATGCGTGGGGTTGCCGGCCGTCCAAGGCCTGTTCGGTCACGATCGCTTCAAGGCTGCGGGCTGGAACCTGCAATGCTTCATCGCGGCGCAGATTGGGGTAGTAGGTAAACAGGTCGGCTGCCTGGTTGAGGCTGCTGTAGGCCAGGTTGTTCAGCGCTTGCAGCGTTGCCACCGGCTGTGCGTCGCCGGTAACGGCTACCGCGAGCAGGTGTTCCCCCTGGTCATGACGCAAGCGACGGCCCAGTTCCTCGGCCAGGCGTGGATGGGCCTCGGCCAGCAGCAACTGGCGGCAGCCCAGCTGGCGCCAGTCGCCGAGCTGGCTGCCGGTACCGGCACCCACGATCAGGCTGGTGTCCAGCCCGTCAGCGCTGTGTTCATGAATGTGGCGCAGCAGCTTTTTCATTACTCAATGGCCTCGTCCAGCCGGGTTTCGACATCGTCTAGCAGGGCTTCAAGAATGCATTGCGCCTTGCGCAGTTCATGCAGTTGCGTCATGCCAGGCAGGGTGTTGTCACTGGGCTCGCACAGCAGGTCACCCAGCAAGGCGCATGCCTGGGTGCTGTCCGGGCGCTTGAGCAGGAACGACTTGAGCAGGGCGATGGCTGCTTCGCGCTGCTGTTGGCCAAGCAGCAGGTCAACACGCTGCGGCAGACCGTGGTCTTGCATGTACTTCAGACGCTTGGCCAGCGCGGTGTCCTGCGGTTGCAGGGCAATGGCCACCTGCAGGGCCTCTTCGGCCTGTTCGAACTGGCCCAGGGCAAACAGGCTGTTGGCCATGCCCAGGTGCGCCCAGTGCAGGCGCAGGTCGCAACCAGCGGCTACGCGGAACGCGTCCAAGGCCTCGCCGGCATTGCCCTGCAGCATCAGGCATTCACCCAGCTTGCAGTAACTCAGCGGGTTTTCGCCGAGTGCGCCGTTGATGGTGGCCCATGCAGTTTGAGCTTCAGCGACCTCGCCGGTTTCTTGCAGGCGTGAGGCAAGCCGATAGGCCTGTGCGAAGTTTCTCAGGTTGCCAGCAAAGCGGCTGTAGTTGGCTTGGTTCATCAGCTCGGTCAGCATGCCCAGGCCAAGCGCTCGCGGGATCTGAGGGTAGCTGGGCTCGCGTCGCTCCGGGCCGAAGGCAACGGGCTCGCCGCCAAGAATGCCGCCGGTGTCTGCAACGCGTGCGGTCAGGCTGTGCACCTGGCCGTCGAACAGTTCGTGGGACAGTTGCAAATCGAACATATAGCAACCATCGCCTATCCCGGCGGTTTGCAAGTCTTCTCGAAACTGCTGCGCAAGGCCTTGGGCAACGACTTCACCATTGGCGATAATTTCAATGGTCAGCCGTTTTTGTGGTTGAGCAGGAGCAAACGCCCAGCCGAATGCGCGGTCGTCAAGAATGTAATCGAAATGGCCGTTGACTTCGGTACTTGATGCTGCCGGTGCAGATAGGGAATTCATGGCGTTTGGTCTGCAATTGAGTACGAGTGGAGGTTTGCTGGCCGCCCCTGATGATGGCAGTGCAGCCGTAGGGCCGCGGGCATGCGCCGGGACAGCGACCGTGCGTGCGTGTCGATGCCGTGCCCTGATGAAATAAAGCGCTTGTTTACCGTGTGGTTAATCAGGCAATAAATTTTTATTGCCATACCGCAAACCCGGGCTAAGCTTGAAACTGATTGGAATAACAATGTGCCAGGCACGGCATAACGCACTGCGTGGGTCAAAAGAGCCAGCACAGTGAACAGAAGTGAAAATTTTTGGGCATTGCCATCCATGCCGTACACCTATTGATTCCTTTCTTCCCAGGCTCCAAGGGCAGGCTGGGTATGCTTCCGTTTAGCAAAGCTGCTAACGGGCATTGCTAATCCACCGTAAGGCCCGGTCAAGTAATCCAAGGCTAACGCTGGGTTATAAAACGGGTCATTGTAGTGGCCGATCGTCCAGCGCTCAATGAATTTTTGCTGTTCGCGTTGAGCGCGCGCTCTTTTTTCAGGCGCCAAATCTTTGCCGCGGCTGGCGGATTCTGCGTGGATGAGTTGTGCACCTGCACTCCACACCAGATGTAACCCTTGTTGTTGAATCCTCATGCAAAGGTCGACATCGTTGAATGCCACCGGGAACGTGAGCTCATCAAGCCCACCCACGTCGTCGAACACCGCTTTGCGCATGAGCATGCAGGCTGCCGTGACTGCACTTTGGCGACGCGTTAGCTGGTTAAAACCGAGATATCCCGGATCGTCTTCTGCTAGCGTATTGCCACTATGTGCAGCCAGGCCATTGATACCTACTACTACACCGCCGTGCTGGACCATGCGGTTGGGCCACAATAACTTCGCCCCCACTGCGCCTACGTTCGGGCGCAGAAGTTGCGCCACCATTTCTTTCAGCCACCCGCTGTCGATGATTTCTATATCGTTGTTCACCAAGCCGATCACGTCACCCGTTGCCAGATTTGCTGCGCGGTTATTGATGGTCGAGTAATTGAACGGGAAGGGATGGCGCAGCACTGTGACACCGCGCTCAGTTAATGCTGTTAGATAATCCAGGGTCTGCGGGTCGGTGGATTGGTTATCCACAACAATGAGTTCGAGGTTCTGGTAGTCGGTGTTGTTAAGTAAGCCTTCCATACATGCGGCCAGCAATTTGTACTGGTCACGGGTTGGCACGATCAGGCTGACACGGGGCAGTTCCACGGGTAATGGCCAGTGGGCCCGCAGCAAGGCGGGGTAATTGTTCACTCTGCTCACAGTCGCCCCTGTTGCCAGCTGTTCGCACAGCCAGCTGATAGCCTGCTGGCGTTCGGGGGAGGGCGCTGCCTGCTCGGGGCTGGCGGCAGCATGGTGGGCGCGGTGGTACAGCACGCGGGGCAAGTGGCTCACGCATAATTTGTTGCGCTGCGTGGCTAGCGCGACCGCCGCGCTCAGCTGGTGGAAGTTGCAGGCCTGTGTGCCCGGCCCGGCGGTTAGCAGCGCCAGCGCGTGCTCAATAACCTCTTTGCCAAATATTGCGCCTGGCGTAAAGATATCGGCGCCGATGAACAGGTCAATGTCCCATGTGGGTTTGAACCAAGGGAAGCTGCGTTCGCCTTGTGCGCCATCACGGTCGCAGTCGGCGTAACCCCAGGCACTACCGTCGTCCAGCAGGGCGCTGAGGTGGGTAAGTGCATGCCCTGCCAGCCGGTCTCCTGCCACCAGCGGCAGGATCCGATCACACCCCGCCTCGAGCAACTGCCGCAGCCCAAGGGTGAGCATCTGCGGTGGCGTGGCCGCAAGGGCATGCACGCCGAGACGGTCAGCGCCCAGGCTCGCCAGGCTGCCCTGCTCAAGGTTGTTGTCACCGTCGCTGATCAACAGGATGCCGAGAGTACCCTGCAGGGCGGGGGCGGGTGCTTCGCCCAGGCGCTGAAAAGCGTCAAACCACTGTGGGTACAGATGCCAGCCTGCGCTTTTGGGAAGGCGCAAAGCCTGCTCCCTGGCGAGGCCGCTCAACAGGGCGAGGGTGCGGTCGTCCTCGGTTGCAGGTAGTTGTTGAAGCAACCCCTCAAGCCCCTCCGGCAGGCAGCACAAGCGGACCGGGCTGCCTGGCAATGGCTGGCCAAGGTCATTCACTACCTCCAGAACATGCAGTTCACCATCGGCAAGCTCCCAGGGCAGGTCGATGGCGAAGCCGTGGTCGGCACTCGCTCGGTAGGCCAGCGCCTGGTGATGTTGGTCGCAAATTCCGTTCGCGACCTCAATGCCGCCTTCGCGTACGCTGATTTGAACGTGTCGGCGGGGTGCTTTGGGGTCCCAAGCCCAGCCGCTCAAGCGTAGGCCGCCTGTATGCCAAACCTGTGAAGCAATGGCTGAGGTATCCAGGGTTGGCGCGGCAGGGATTTGCACCCGGCCTTGAAGTGGCAAGCCGGTATTAGCTATTTGCGCCGTGATCGAGCGGGCTTCGTCCAGCCAGCTTTGGCGCAGCTGCACGGAAAAGCCGTGGAATTGGTCCCCCTGTGGAGCACAGGGTTCGTATTGGTCGGCGCGGGCAAGTGCGACGCTGGCGCCGTCGATGAGCACTTCAACGATCAAGCGTTGCTCGGGTTGGGCTGCATCGAATGCCCAGCCCTGCAATACGTCGCCCTGCAGGCCGGTGATGGCTCCGATTGCAGTGGCGGGGTTGACGATAGGGTCGCCCGCCTGGGGCGTATCAAGGGCTGCATGGGGCATCAGGCTTGGCTCAGTAAAAAGTTAGTTGGGTAATCGGGGCTGCGCCGAGTTGGTCGGCAATTGCCCCAGGGTTAGCGTACAGCGGCACGCCTAGCTCGGCGGAAAGCGCCGCTGCGGGCCAGCCCGCATCTGGGCTTTCAGCCAGGCTCAGTACGGCTTCACAGCCAGCAGCTTTGGCTCGGTCGGCAAATGAGAAGCCAGCTATCTGCGGCAGCAGGTGTACCGTGCCAGTGGCTTGCAGTGATTTCAGCCATGGTGTCTCTGCCTTCGCCAGCAGTACCGTGGGCAGTGCCTGGCGCGCCAGCTGCCGTGCCAATGCCAGCCATTGGTGCCCCGTTGTGGCGTCGAGGTCGTCGCCGATCAGGATTGCGCGATGTGTTTTTGTGGATAGTTCTAGTGGTGCTGCAGTGGCGTCAGTGCGCAGATTGCTACCGGGAAGTTCGGTTACATCAGCACTCTGCAGCGCTTGCCAAGGCAGTTGGATGCTGGTGGCCTTGCTTGCGAACCGCCGCCAGTCGTACGAAACGTCGTTCTCCAGCAAGAGCGGATCACGGCAAATGATGCGATAGGGTGTGCCCAACAGCGAAGGAAGTCTGCACAGTTCAGTGGGGCAGCGGTGCAGGCTTTCGAATACGAGCTCGTCTTGAGGTAGTAGGCGAAGCGCTTCTACCAGTTTGTCGAGGTCTCCTGGCAGTTCGAAGTCGAGAGTAAGGGGCA
The DNA here is from genome assembly GCF_034044115.1 of Pseudomonas sp. BO3-4. Classification (NCBI taxonomy): domain Bacteria; kingdom Pseudomonadati; phylum Pseudomonadota; class Gammaproteobacteria; order Pseudomonadales; family Pseudomonadaceae; genus Pseudomonas; species Pseudomonas sp. BO3-4. Next base: position 4,668,550 of record NZ_CP139018.1, on the reverse strand, counting down.
GGGCTGCCACTGGTGCCTGCAAGCAGACCCATGTTCGATGTGTGTCGTGCTGCCATGTCAGGTTGAATCGGGCGTCGTTGGCCTGTCCGCTGTTGAGGTGCAGGGTTTTTTTGCCTCGTGCTGGCCAGTCCCCGTGGCCCTTGCCTGCGTAGCGGGCAAGCTGCGCCAGGCGCGCACGTTGCAGGGCGTCACGTGCCGGTTTTATGGGGTCGCGCAGGCAGAAAGCCTTATAGCGAGCTGACGCATCCGGGTACCTTTTGCGCAATACAGCGTTGTTCTGCGCAACGCGGAGATTTTTTTCTGCGCCGAATGAAATGCCACCTTGGTGTGCCACAAATACGTTGGGTGCCCCTACGTGCTTCCAGCCTAAGCCGCGCGCGCGTAGGCACCAGTCGGTTTCTTCACCGTAACCACGGGACAGATGCACTTCGTCCAGGTAGCCCACCTGGTCGAGTGCGGCCCGCTTGATATACAGGCAAAAGCCGCAGCCGGTCTCTATTTCCATCGGTGGGCTGTCAACCTGGCGAGCCAGTTCATCCAGCTCGGCCTGCGCCTGAGCGCTAGGCATGGCATGGCTGACCTGGCTTTTGGGAAAGCTCATCAGCTCACCGTTATTGGTGAATGGAGTTACCGAAGCAATGCGTGCATCGCTGTAAGCCACTTGGCGAAGGCGGTCTAGCCAGGCCCCGTGCACGCGGGTGTCGGCGTTCAACCACACCACGTCCTTGTTAGGGCTCATGGCCATCGCACGATTCATGCTACGGATGAAGCCAAGGTTCACCGGATTGATTACCAAGGTAATCTTGCCTTTGCCGGCTAGAACCTTCAAAGCCTTGGCTAGCGCAGGTACGGGGGTTTGGTCTTCTATCACCACCAGGCGGTGCGCAGTGCGGTTAAGTTTGCGCGCTTCTAGTGCGCTATTGATACATTCCAATGTTTCGTTGAGGCCGTCATACACGGGAATCAGCACATCAACTGGCTGCTGCTGGCCCCCGCCCTTTGCGCTGGGAGGTGGCTGGAAAACCGGCATCGCATACACCGGGCTGCCCAGTAGAGCAGTGCCATTGGCAAAATGCAGGTGCACCTGTGGGGTAGGGCTTGGCACGCTCACGCGCAGGCCGCCGTGAGTGCTCGGCAGGCCCGCAGCGCTGAGCAGTGGATGTTCAGCGCCGGCCGCGGCATTTACCTTCACGCCGTTGACATCAATCACCAGCGCCGCAGGGGCTTGCGGGTTGGCCATGTCCACAGCCCAACCCTGGATCTCCCTTAGCTCCGGTAGGTAGCGCACCACACCGACGGTGCGCGGGGCATCGGCTTGCCCGGCAAGCAATTTGAGTACGTGCGCCAGCTCTTTACCACTGTGAATTTCCGGCAGGTGAGCGAAGATCATGCGGCGCAGTTCGGCCGGTGTTGCTGTCTTAGCGCGGGCTTCCCACAGCATCAGGCGTAAGACAAGGTCGTTGGGTTGAACTTTCCAAGCAGTGGTCAGGTAGCGAGTGGCAAGTTCGAAGTGATTTTGCGCCAGCAGGCTGCGCCCGACCAGGGCATGAACGTCAGCCCGCTCGGGTAAGGACTTGGCGGCATTGGCAAAATATAAAAACGCCAGCTCCGGCTTCTGCGGCAGGGCCGCGATGCCTTTCCAAACCAGTGCCTCCGGCCGATATTCAGCGGTTTGCAGTGCGCGCTCGAGTGCGGCGGCTGCCAGCTGAGGCTCGTTGGCCTGGCGGTGGCGATGGAAAACGTCCAAGAGCGTTTCTCGCCCATGGTCAATGATTCTGGACATAAGCTTGGCTTGGCTATAAAAAATAAAAAGAGGGGCGACCCGAAAGTCGCCCCTTTGGCATATGCCCAGCCCTAAGGCCAGGCATATGCGGCGCTACAGCAGGGCTAGTTAAACTTGGCCGTGCAGTACAACAACGTTGTCGTTGTGAGCAACGGCTTCGTCGGAACCAACGATTGCCAGGGCAATGTCTGCTTGCGAAGCACCAGCTTCCAGCTGAGCAGCCCAGTGCGCCTTGCCGGCGTCATCAGCAGTACGGTCCAGAGCGGACTGGTACAGCGAATCGATGAAGTCGGAGTTGGCTTTCGAAGCTGCTTCGGCAGAGCCTACGATCGCCTGGGCGATGTCGGCACGGCTAGCGCCGTTGAACAGCTGGGATACCCAGTCTTGCAGGCCAGCTTCGTCAGCTTCGCGACCCAGGGCAGCTTCGTACAGGCTTTCAACGAAGGTACCGTTCGACGCATCCAGTGCCTGAGCTTCGGCCGAAACCGAGATGGCAGCAGCTACGTCAGCCAGGCTGCCGCCGTTGGCCAGCAGGTCGGTCCAGACGCTGGAGCCGGCGTCGTCAGCAGCACCACGACCCAGCAAGGCCTGGTACAGGTCGTTAACGTCAGCAGCGTTGTTAACGCCTGCGAATTCGGACGAATCCAGCAGGGCATTGGCAACGTCGGTCAGCGAACCACCGTTGTTGACATAACCAGTGAAGAACTTGGCGCCTTCCTGGTCTACGTCGCGGTCCAGGATGCCTTGGTACAGGCGCAGGGCAGCAGCTTCTGCGTCGTTGTGGGCCAGGGCAACAGTTTCAACTTCTTCACCGTTGACGAAGGTCAGGAACTCAGCGTCGGTGATCGAAGCGGTTTGGTTACCGGTCAGGTTGACGTTGAAGTTGTTGCCGACTGCGAAGGCATAGTCATCGCGCGAGCCGTCCAGCTGGACAACGTCGTAGCCAGCACCAGCGTTGACGATGTCAGCGTGGTTGCTACCGCTCAGGATGATGGTGTCATCCCCGGTACCGGTGGTGACGTTGTTGTTGCCAGCGCCAGCGATAACGGTGTTGTTGCCGTTGCCAGTAACGATGGTGTCGTTGCCGTCGCCAGCATCGATCAGGGTGTTCTGGTCGCCTTTGACGGTGATGGCGTCGTCACCGTTGCCGGTGGTAACTACCAGTTCGATAGCCGAGGTGTCGACTGCAGCCAGGGCAGCGAAGGCCTGAGCGTCGGCAGCAGGGGCAGCAGCTTGACCTTGCAGGTTCACGACGAGGTTGGCATCGCTCTGCAGGTTGTAGACGGTGGCGCCAGCGGTTTCGGCAGCGGCCAGGTCAACAACGACGGTGTCGCCCTTAACGCCTTCGACGGTGCCTTGAACGACGCTTGCAGCGCCGGATTCTGGCAGCTGAACGGTGGTGCCGGTGATGCCAGCAACTGCAACGGTCTCTACGTTATCCAGGTTCAGCAGGCTGTTGATAGCCTCGATGGTGGAGTCGGAGAGGTTGGCGCTTTCGGCGGTCAGGGTTGCCAGCAGATCGCTGCTCTGTACGGGATTATCGTATTGCATTGTGTATTCCTGTTACTTCAGGCCATCTGGCCCGCTGCAATAGTGTTCTGCTCAGTTGCAGAGTTTTCCCACGGAGACTTAAGGCGGGCAGCGTTCATCTTCGTAACGGGGGTCAGGGCGATATGCAGCGCCACCAACGGCTCGTTGCCGGTGGGGCCATGCATCATCTGATTGGCGACCAGGTGCTGTGGCTCGGCTTTGCCGAACACCACCAAGCCTGTCAGTTCATAGTGTTTGCGCAATGGCCCTACCAGGCTAAAGCCGACGCACAGCAGCGGCAGGCCTTGAGCACGGGCACCAACAAAGGTGCCGGTGGAGACATTCCGGCAGGGGCCGGAGCCGGCCACCATGCAGGTATAGAGCAGATCGACGCCGGCGGGCTTTTCAGCCCAGTCGACGGCAAAAGATTCGATGAAGTCGTCAGTGCCTGGGAGACCGACCCAGCCCTCGCTGGATATCACTTCACCCGCCTTTTTCAGGTGCGCTATAAGCGTGATGGGCAGCGGCTTGGAGCTGGCCGCAATGGCCTGAGCGGGCTCTGCGGTCGCGACCACGGCGTAGGTGCGCATGATGGCGGGGGATGTGTCGATGCGGTCGATGCGCAGGTCGACGGGTTCGATCACTTCGTCGAACATGTGGTATTCGGTGATCAATATGGTGGTAACACCACCTTTCACCCGCGCCACAATGGTGTCGCCCAGCTTGGTCAGCATATTCTTGCTGACGCCCTCGGCGGGGAAGAAATCGATAGAGCCTTTGCCCAGCGGTGCTTGCTGCAAGGCAATGCATACGGGCTTGTCTGTCTGGGGCTGCGAGGCGTAGCGGAAGATATACATGCCCGGCTCGAGCAGCGTAACCCGAGAGCTTATTTTCAGGCCGTCAAGGGTCTGCGAAGGCATAGACATGGCGTTGTTAAGCTCCTTTTAAGCAAAAACACTGGTAGCTAACTTGCTCAAACCCGTGCGTGCACCAAACGGCCAGTGATGGCTCCCTGCGAGTGGCGAAGATGCCGTCCGAGGGCAATGTTGTCAACCACAGATTCTAAAAAAAATTTCATATCCACTGGGAACTTAGCGATCAATCAAGAGATCAGCAGGGTCTTTTAGGGGGGGCTTGACTAGAATGCTGGGGGTAAAAAAATCACCTGAAAGGAGCAAGAAATCAATGGATTGCGAAGGATTAAGAGCGATGTGTGCGCATGGTGCGTTTTTTTTGACGGCCGTTCAATGGCTTTTTTTGCTTGGGTAGCCGTTTGTCGTCTCATATCCAGATGCCCAGGTGCGGGAAAAACTAAGCGGGTTTTCTCGCCAAAAATTTCATGATTCAGGTAATTCGTCGCGGAACGACCCAGCTTCCGGACAATCTGACACGCAGCAGCCTTGATGTGGGTGTTACACTGCCCGCCGCTTTCGCCTACCTCAGTATGGATACCATGAGTTCACAATCCGAAAATAATCTGCAAGCTGCCCTCAAAGCTTGTAAAAGCAGCTTCCTTTCGGTCGGTTTCTTCAGCTTCTTCGTCAATGCGCTGATGCTGGTGCCTACCTTCTTCATGATCCAGGTCTCGGGACGCGTTGTGCCATCAGGCAGCACATCGACGCTTCTCATGCTAACGCTGATCCTGACGGTGCTGATTGTGACCATGGGTATGCTGGAGTGGGTGCGCTCCCGGATCATGGTTCGTATCAGCAATCGATTAGATGTGCTTCTCAGTCGTGACGTGTACCGTGCCAGCTTCAAGCGCGCGCTCAATAGTGGCGGCTCTGACGCTACGGCGCAGTCGTTGAATGACCTCACCTCGTTGCGCCAGTTCTTTACCGGGCCAGGCCTTTTCGCGTTCTTCGATGCCCCTTGGTTTCCTATCTATACAGTAGTCATGTTCCTGTTCCATCCATGGTTCGGGTGGATGACGCTGGCCTGCGGTGCAGTGTTGGCAGTGCTGGCGGTTGTGAATCATCGGGTGACCGGGCAGGCCTTGGCCGCAGCCAACAAGGAAAACGTAGCATCCAATGTGGTCACCACTAAAACGCTGCGTAATGCCGAAGTTATCGAGTCGATGGGCATGCTGGAAACGCTGATGGCGCGTTGGGCCAAGCGTCAGCGCAACATCATGATGCTGCAGTCTGATGCAAGTGATAAGGGGGGGGCAGTAAGCTCCACCTCTAAAACATTCCGCACGTGGTCTCAGTCGATCATGCTGGCTATTGGTGCATATCTTGTGGTTACCCACGAAATCAATCCCGGCCTTTTGATGGCGGGTTCGTTGTTGCTGGGCCGAGCGCTTGCCCCGATCGACCAGATAATCGGTAGCTGGAAGGGCTTCGTCGCGGCCAAAGTTCAGTATGACCGCCTGAACAAAGTTATGGACGATCTCAACAAAGAACCCGAGCGCATGCCGTTGCCCGCCCCGGAAGGTCACATTCAGGTCGAAAACCTGATAGTCGCTCCGCCTGGCGCCAAAGCCCCGGTGCTCCGTAGTATCAGTTTCGTCGCCCCCGCCGGCTCCATTGTCGGTATTGTCGGCCCAAGCGCAGCCGGTAAGTCCACCTTGGTGCGTGCATTGATGGGCATCTGGCCGCCGCAGCACGGTGTTGTACGCCTTGATGGTGCTGATATATCCACTTGGGACAAGCAAGCCCTCGGCCCCTATGTTGGCTACCTGCCCCAGGACATCGAACTGTTCGAGGGCAGCATCAGCGAAAACATCGCGCGTTTCGACAAGGTCGACCCTGAAAAGGTGGTGCAGGCAGCGCAAATGGCGGGTGTGCATGAAATGATCCTGATGCTGCCCGACGGCTACGACACTGTCATCGGCAGTGACGGGGTGAACCTGTCGGGCGGCCAGCGTCAGCGCATTGGGCTGGCGCGTGCGATCTACGGCAACCCGCGCCTTATCGTGCTCGACGAGCCGAACTCCAATCTCGACGATGTGGGCGAGCGTGCGCTGGGCGTAGCCCTGCAAAAGCTCAAGGAAACCGGCGCGACTGTGTTCATTGTCTCGCACCGTCCCAACATCCTCACTCGGTTGGACCGCATCTTGGTTATGGCCGGTGGCTCCATTTCGCTGTATGGCGAGCGCGACCGCGTTATTGCCGAGCTGGCTGCCCAGCAGGCCAAGCTTCAGCGCGGCAGCCAGGCTGCGAGCCCGCAGGCCCCCGCTACCCCGCCAGTTGCACCCTCTGCGCCCGCGGCCGTTGCGCCTGCCACCAGTACTGGCGCCTGAAAGGATTTCTAGATGAGCAGTAAAGCAATCACTACGTTCGACCACAATTTCGACGACCTGCCAACGTCGGATCGCGGCATCCGCCGCATCGGGCTGACCGTTGTCTTTGTCACCTTCGGCATTTTCGGCACCTGGGCAGCTTTCGCGCCTTTGAGCAACGCCGTGCACGGCACCGGCGTGGTTACGGTGCAGAACTACCGCAAGACCGTTCAGCACCTGGAGGGTGGCATCGTCAAAGAGCTGCATGCCCGCGATGGGGACCTGGTGAAGAAGGGCGATCCGCTGATTGTGCTGGATGAGTCGCAGCTCAGCGCCGAGTATGAGTCCACCCGCAACCAACTGATTGTTGCCCGTTATAAAGAGGCACGCCTGCGTGCCGAGCGTGACGGCTTGGACTCGATCCCGTCGGTGATAATGGAAGGTACCGATTCTGACCGCGCGCAAGAAGCGCTGGCAGGTGAGCAGCAGGTGTTCAAGGCCCGCCACGATTCGTTGCTGGGCGAAATCTCGGTCAACCGTGAGCGGATCCAGCAAATGCAGCAGCAGATCGCCGGTCTGAACGACATGATCCGCACCAAGGCAGGCCTGAACAAGTCGTACTCTGGCGAAATCAAACAGTTGAAGGAGTTGTTGGCCGAAGGCTTTGTTGACAACCAGCGTTTGCTGGAGCAGGAGCGCAAGCTCGACATGCTGAAGACTGAAGTGGCTGACCACCAGTCGAGCATTACCAAGACCAAACTGCAGGTCGGCGAGACCGAACTGCAGATCGTGCAGTTGAAGAAGAAGTTCGATGCCGACGTGGCCAAGGAGCTGTCGGACGTTCAGGCTCAGGTGTTCGACCTGCAGGAAAAAGAAGCAGCGTTGCGTGATCGCTTGTCACGGGTGGTGATCCGCGCGCCGGAAAGCGGCATGGTGCTGGACATGAAAGTGCACACCATTGGGGGCGTGGTCAGTGCAGCTACCCCTTTGCTGGATATCGTGCCAGCTCAGTCGGATCTTGTGGTTGAAGCCAAGGTGGCCCCTCGGGACATCGACCGATTGGAGCTGGGCAAGACTGCGGACGTCCGCTTCTCTGCGTTCAACCAGGCCACCACGCCGGTCATCGAAGGTAAGTTGACGCGGATCTCGGCCGACAGCCTGGTCGAAGAGCGCTCGGGGGACCAGTACTACCTGGTCCGCGTCAAGGTCACTGAAGACGGCATGAAAAAACTTGGCAACCGCAAGCTTCAACCCGGCATGCCAGCTGAAGTCCTCATCAACGCAGGCGACCGCACCATGCTGCAGTACCTGTTGAAACCAGCGCGCAACATGTTCGCTGAATCGCTGATCGAGGAATGATTGTGCTGCGTTTGTTACCTGGAGTGATGATGTGCATGGTCGCCTGGCAAGCGGTGGCTATGGAAGGGAAGGATGCCGCTGGTGAGCAGCCAAGAGGGGTTTCGGCTTCGACTTACGTGTTGGATCTGGCGGGACTGTACCGTGAGGCGCGCCTGGAGGACCCGCGGGTCCTTGCCGCTTACGCGCGTGCGCGCTCTGCCAGTGAACAGCAGCGGGCAGCGCTGGGTAGCCTGCTGCCCCAGGTGTCGGCCAATGCCAACTCCAGCCGCATCCTGCGCAAAAACGAGGCTGAGCGCGACCTCTATAACACCGAAACCTATTCGCTCAGTCTCACCCAGTACCTGTACAACAAGCCAGCCTGGGAGCGCTACCAGAAGTCCAAGAGCGTGAAGGATCAAAAAGGTCATGAAGCTGAAGACACGCTGGCAGAGGCTACAGTCGACCTCGCCAAGCGCTACTTCGTGGCGCTGGCTGCGGACGACGAGCTGGCGCTGGTGCAGGCTGAGCGCCGGGCAACCCAAAAAAACCTTGATCGCGTCAGCAGCATGTTCGAACGGCAGATGGCCAAAATCACCGACAAGCTCGACATGCAGGCACGGGTAGATTTTTTGCTTGCGCAAGAAGTGGAAGCGCGCAATCAGGTGCAAGTAAGCCGCGAGGCATTGGCCGAGATCGTCGGGCGGCCGATTACCGAGCCGCTCAGCCGTGTACGCAACGACGTGGCATTGCAGGCGCCCACCCGGCCCTTACAGAACTGGGTTACCCAAGCAGTTGAAAACAACCCGTTGCTGAAGTCTTATCAAAGCGGGGCAGAGGCAGCCAATGCAGCGGTGCGCGAGGGTAAGGGCGAGCACTATCCGCAACTGTCGTTAAGCTTGAGTGCGCAGCAGAACGACCAGGGCTATGACAATACCCAGGCGCCGCGCAGTGACAGTTATGTGGCTTCGTTTGGGGTGAAGATCCCGATCTACAGCGGTGGCTCCACTTCCGCTCGGGTGCGCGGGTTGTATGATGATCAGTTGGCAGCCGAGGAACAGCTGGAAGGGGTGCGGCGCCAGGTGGTCAAGGAAACCACCACTGCCTACCTGACTGCACAGGCCGCGGTAGAAAAAATCCGGGCTAACCGCAACGCACTGTCATCGGCACAGCATTCCAGTGTTGCGGCGCAGAAGGCGTTCACCTTCGGTGTGGTCAATGCTGTGGATGTGCTTACTGCGGTGCAGAACGAGTTCAAGGCGCGCCGGGACCTGCTGAAAACGCAGTACGACTTTATTACCAACCTGTTCCTGCTCAACCGTTGGGCGGGTGAGTTGAATCAGGAAAGTGTGGATAACGTCAATGTCTGGTTGAGCCCGGTGCCTGAGACCAGCCTGCCCGGTGGCGAGGTTGCTCGCCTGGGCGCCAGTCGCTGAAAGCGAGGGGGTCTGCGCTTCAGGGGCTGAAGCGCAGCGCCAACCAGTGAAGCGCACAGTATCAATTTAGCCCCGGTCCCTTTTGCGTCCTGTTCCCATTGCGTGTCAGGCGAGGTCAAGATGGTTTGGCTTCATCGACCTTAGCGCAGGCCGACCCGGGCGGTGGCTGCTATGGGGCTATTTCAGATGCTTCCTACAAGTGCCGTGCTGGAACAGCCCTTCGACGGCACGTATCCTGATGCGCCTTTCGTGCGCGTGCCCCACTTGCTTTGCGCACGGGGGTGCCAAGGTTATGCAATATCGGCCGGTGGCCGAACTTGCGCCGGGGTAGCCAACATCTGTTTGCGAGTCGAGTACTCCGCCCGACCTATGTATACTTCCTCGTCTAACCTTCATACGCGTGGTTGGAATTGCCCGCGTCAGGCCAAATAAACACACATGCCCGCACGGCACTATCGGAGTTGGTTAAGTCGCATGAAAGCAATCGTTACTGGGATCACTGGTCAAGACGGCGCCTACCTGGCGGAATTGCTGCTGGAGAAGGGCTACACAGTCTACGGCACCTATCGTCGTACCAGCTCGGTTAACTTCTGGCGCATCGAGGAGCTAGGGATTCACACCAATCCCAACTTGCATCTGGTCGAGTATGACCTCACCGACCTGTCTGCCAGCATCCGCCTGCTGCAAACCACCGAAGCTACTGAGGTATACAACCTAGCTGCGCAAAGCTTCGTCGGTGTGTCGTTCGAGCAGCCGCTGACCACCGCCGAAATCACGGGCCTGGGTGCAGTCAACCTGCTGGAAGCCATCCGTATCGTCAACCCGAAGGCCCGCTTCTATCAGGCGTCCACCTCCGAGATGTTCGGCAAGGTGCAAGAAATTCCACAGGTCGAAACTACCCCGTTCTACCCGCGCAGTCCCTATGGTGTGGCCAAGCTCTACGCCCACTGGATGACCATCAACTACCGCGAGTCGTACAACCTCTTTGCGACCAGCGGTATCTTGTTCAACCACGAGTCGCCACTGCGCGGCCGTGAGTTCGTGACCCGCAAAATCACCGACTCCGTCGCCAAAATCAAGCTGGGCCTGCTCGACAAGCTCGAGCTGGGTAACCTTGATGCCAAGCGTGACTGGGGCTTTGCCAAAGAGTACGTAGAAGGCATGTGGCGCATGCTGCAGGCGGACGAACCAGACACCTTCGTACTGGCCACCAACCGTACCGAAACCGTACGCGACTTCGTTACCATGGCATTCAAAGCTGCCGGTATCGAAATCAACTGGAGCGGCAAGGACGAGGCAGAGCAGGGCACCTGCGCCGCCTCTGGCAAAGTGCTGGTTGCCATCAATCCAAAATTCTACCGCCCGGCCGAGGTGGAGTTGCTGATCGGCAACCCGGCCAAAGCCAAGGACGTTCTGGGTTGGGAGCCTAAGACAAACCTTGAAGAACTGTGCCGCATGATGGTCGAAGCCGACCTGCGTCGTAACGAAAAAGGGTTCTCGTTCTGATGCAAAAGGCTAGCAAGCGCGCGCTGATTACAGGTGTTCACGGGTTCACCGGCCGCTACATGGCAGCCGAGTTGCGGGCCGGCGGCTATGAAGTCTTCGGTACAGGCAGCCAGCCGTTGCCGGCTGCGGACTACCGCCAGGTCGATCTGACCGATGGGCAGGGCCTGCGCGCGTTGCTGGCCGAACTGCAGCCGGATGTAATTGTGCATCTGGCTGCCATCGCTTTTGTCGGGCATGGTACCGCCGACGCGTTCTACAAGGTCAACCTGATAGGCACGCGCAACCTGCTCGAAGCCATCGCGGCCTGTGGCAAAACGCCTGAGTGCGTGTTGATCGCCAGCAGTGCCAACGTCTATGGCAACGTTTCCGAAGGGATGCTGGGCGAGCAGACCCCGCCAGCGCCGGCCAATGATTACGCGGTCAGCAAGTTGGCCATGGAATACATGGCGCGGCTGTGGTGTGACCGTTTGCCTATCGTCATCACGCGTCCTTTCAATTACACCGGTGTTGGGCAGGCAGAGAATTTCCTGCTGCCCAAGATTGTTTCGCATTTTCGCCGCAAGGCCGACACCATCGAGCTCGGCAACCTAGACGTATGGCGCGATTTCAGCGATGTACGTGCGGTCGTGCAGGCGTACCGCGGCTTGATCGAGGCACGCCCGCTGGGCCAGATAGTCAACGTCAGCTCGGGGCAAACGCATTCGCTGCGCGAGGTTATCGCCAAGTGTTCCGCCATTACCGGCCATCAGCTGGACGTGCAGGTCAACCCGGCCTTTGTCCGTGCCAACGAGGTCAAGACCTTGTGTGGCGATAATGGCAAGCTGCGCGGGCTTGTGCCGGGGTGGCATACGCCTTCGCTGGACGAAACCTTGGGTTGGATGCTTTCTGATCAATGAAGCTCATCCTTTCAGTCGAGTCGGTCCGCTTCCCGTTGACCGGCATCGGGCGCTACACCTATGAACTGGCGTCACGGCTGCAGCATGCCGAGCAAATCAGTGACCTGCGTCTATTTGCTGGCAGCAGGTTCTTGCCCGAGCTGCTCAAGCCTTCGGACCAGTCCGACGCCGTGCATGGGCTCAAGCGGTTCGTGCAGAAAAATGCCCTGGCGGTTGAAGCTTATCGGCGCCTGATGCCTTTGTTGCGCAAGCGTGCGTTGCGCGGCCATGAAGACTTCATCTACCACAGCACCAATTTCTACCTGCCGCCGTTTGCAGGGCCGAGAGTGGCGACCTTTCACGACCTGTCCCCCTTTACCTGGGCTCATTGCCACACGCCGCAGATTGCCCGTTACCTTCAAAAGGAGCTCAGGCTGACCCTGGAGCGTGCTGACGCTCTGATCACGGTTTCGCACCACACGCGGAAGGAGTTGGCGGATTACTTTGGCTGGCCACTGGAGCGCATTCATGCGGTACCGCTGGCCAGTTCGCCGCAGTTCCATCCTCGGACTCCTCAGGCATTGCGTGAAACCCTTGCACGGCACGGCCTGGAGCTAGGCGGCTACAGCCTGTTCGTCGGTACCATCGAGCCGCGCAAAAACATCGAGACCTTGCTTAATGCTTACGGCCGCTTGCCACTTGCGTTGCGCCAGCGTTGGCCGTTGATCCTCAGTGGGTATCATGGCTGGCGTAGCGAGGCGATTCACAGCCGTATCGCCCAGGCACAGCAGGAAGGCTGGGCGCGCTACCTCGGCTTCGTTGCCAGTGAAGACTTGCCGCTGCTGTTTGCCGGCGCTCGGCTGTTCACCTTCCCGTCGCACTATGAAGGGTTCGGCCTGCCAGTGCTCGAGGCCATGAGCTCGGGGGTACCGGTGGTATGTTCCAACAGCTCGTCGTTGCCAGAGGTAGCGGGTTCGGCGGCGTTGATGTGCGCGCCCGATGATGTAGAAGGCCTGACCGGGTTGTTGCACCAGGGTCTCGAGGATGAAGCGTGGCGGTCTGCTGCTGTGCAGCGGGGGCTGCTGCATGCCGGTGGCTTTTCTTGGGAGCGTTGCGCTCAGGGTACAGTCGAGGTTTACAAGTCGGTCAAGGAACGATGATCAAGGTTCTGCATTTTTTTAAAACGTATTACCCGGACTCCATGGGTGGCATCGAACAGGTCATTTTTCAGATCGCCGAAGGCACCCGTGAGCACGGCGTGCAATCAGAGGTGCTATACCTCAGCCCGCGTGGGGCTGCGCGCAATGAACCGGTAGGCAGCCACCTGACTCACCGCTCCAAGCTGGACTTGCATGTCGCTTCAACGGGTTTTTCACTGTCGGTGATCAAGGATTTCGCCGAGCTGGCGGCCCAGGCCGACATTGTGCACTACCACTTCCCTTGGCCTTACATGGATCTGGTGCATTTTCTTGGGCGGCTGAACAAGCCGACTGTGGTCAGCTATCACTCCGATATCATCAAGCAAAAATGGCTGCTCAAGCTGTATCAGCCGTTGATGAGCCGTTTTCTTTCCAATGTTGACCGTATTGTTGTCTCCTCACCCAACTATGCCGCGCACAGTCAGGTGCTGACACGCTTCAAGGACAAGCTTGCAATCATTCCGTTCGGCCTGGACCGGGCGACCTATCCCAGTGCGACGGTAGAAAAGCTGGCGTACTGGCGCGCACGCATGAGCGAGCGCTTTTTCCTGTTTGTAGGCGCGTTGCGGTACTACAAGGGGCTGGATTACCTGCTACAGGCTGCGTCTATCAACCGTCTGCCGGTAGTGATCATCGGCGGTGGCTTCCTCGAAGCGCAGCTCAAGCAGCAGGCTGCTGAGCTCAGGCTTGACAATGTTCAGTTCCTGGGCAGCCTGGCAGACGATGACAGAGCGGCGCTGCTGGAGCTGTGTTATGCATTCGCATTTCCATCCCATCTGCGTTCCGAGTCGTTCGGCATTTCTCTGCTGGAAGCGGCAATGTATGGCAAGCCCCTGATTTGCTGCGAAATGGGCTCGGGTACGACCTTCATCAACCTGGCTGACCAGACCGGTTTGGTGGTGCCGCCTCGGGATGCCGCAGCGTTAGCGCAGGCCATGCAACGCTTGTGGGATGACCCTGCCATGGCACAGGCGATGGGGGCCAAGGCGTTGCAACGTTATGAGGAAGTATTTACCGCTTCGGCCATGGCCGGTGCGTATGCCGATCTCTACCGTAGCCTGTTGTAGGCAGCCAGTCTGCGTTTTCAGGCACTGCCGCAGGCGTTTCTGTTTGATCAGTCGCTCATGCGTTGTTCTATGAGGGTGGCCCTGCGCCGCGAAACGGGCACGAAGCGGCCTGTGTGAATTGAGACCGAGCCCATGGAAAGACGCACAATACTTGTTACAGGCGCTAGCGGCTTTGTCGGTGGCGCACTGTGTCGCCAGCTGGACACCTTGGGTAGTTTCGCTATCCGGGCTGCATCGCGCGACCTTGGCGGGGCCTCCGTGGCCGGTATTCAGGCGGTGACTGTGGCGGACTTGAGCGCCACCACCGACTGGGCCCGGGCATTGTCAGGTGTCGACCTAGTGGTGCATGCCGCAGCCCGTGTACATGTAATGAAGGAAACCGCCAGCGACAGCTTGGCCGAGTTCCGTCGGGTGAATGTCGACGGCACCCTCAACCTTGCCCGCCAGGCTGCGGCGGCAGGCGTGCGGCGCTTTATTTTCATAAGCTCGATCAAGGTCAATGGCGAATCCAGCCAGCCCGGTCAGCCGCTGCGTGCCGATGATAGCCCCGCACCTCAGGACGCCTACGGCGTGTCCAAGCACGAAGCGGAGCAGGGGCTGCGCCAGCTGGCGGCCGCCACGGGCATGGAAGTGGTGGTGATACGACCGGTGCTGGTCTACGGGCCAGGCGTCAAGGCCAATTTCCACAGTATGATGCGCTGGCTGCAGCGTGGCGTACCCTTGCCGTTCGGCGCGGTTTGCAACCGTCGCAGCTTGGTCTCGTTGGCTAACCTGGTCGACCTGGTCGTTACCTGCATCGATCATCCTCGCGCTGCCAACCAAACCTTCCTGGCCAGCGACGGTGACGATGTCTCGCTCACCCAACTGCTACGTGCACTGGGCCTTGCGCTCGGGCGGCCCGCTCGGCTGTTGCCTGTCCCCGCGGGCCTGTTGCGCGGCGCTGTGCTGTTAATTGGCCGGCGAGACCTTGCCCAGCGGCTGTTTGGCACGCTGCAGGTAGACATTGAAAAAAACCGGCAATTGCTAGGCTGGTACCCCCCTTGCACATTGGAACAAGGACTGAACATGACCGCTCGATCTTTTCTGGGTGCACGCCGCCCATGATATGGCTGATTGTGCTGGCAACTGTAGCCTCGTGCTTGATGACCGCCGTGCTGCGCCGCTATGCGCTGTCCCGTAGCCTGTTGGACATCCCCAATGCGCGTAGCTCGCATACCTTGCCAACCCCGCGAGGCGGCGGCTTGGCTTTCGTGGTCGCTTTCCTGGCTGCGTTGCTGGGCCTGGGGTGGGGCGGGTACGTTGCTCCGGCAGTGCTGACCAGTGTGTTGGGGGCGGGGGGGCTGGTTGCGCTGATAGGCTTCATGGACGACCACGGGCACATCGCCGCACGCTGGCGGCTGTTGGGGCATTTTGCGGCGGCCGCTTGGGGGCTCGCCTGGCTAGGGGGGATGCCGCCGCTCAGCGTTTTCGGCTTGTTGCTGGCGCCGGTCTGGTTGGGTAGCGCCATCGGTTTGCTGTATTTGGTATGGCTGCTCAACTTGTACAATTTCATGGACGGCATTGATGGCATCGCCAGTATCGAGGCCATCTGCGTGTGCATGGGCGGAAGCCTGCTCTACTGGCTCACTGGTCATGCCGAGGCAGCGTGGCTGCCGATATTACTGGCGGCCACTGTGGCGGGCTTCCTGTGCTGGAATTTCCCCCCCGCACGTATTTTTATGGGCGATGCCGGCAGTGGCTTTCTGGGTATCGTGCTAGGGCTGCTGGCATTAGTGGCAGGCTGGGTAAACCCGCTATTATTCTGGGGGTGGTTAATACTTTCGGGTGTATTCGTGGTTGATGCCACGTTTACCCTGGTGCGGCGCCTGCTGCGCGGTGACAAGGTTTATCAGGCGCATCGCAGCCATGCTTATCAGTATGCGGCTCGCCGGCATGGTCACCATCGACCGGTGAGCCTGGCCGTGGCGGCTATTAACCTGGTCTGGCTACTACCGGTGGCCCTGGCGGTAGTGCTGTTGAACCTCGATGGCGCACTGGGAACCCTGTTCGCTTATGTGCCTCTGATATTGCTGGCAATCACCTATCAGGCTGGGGAGCAAGAATAGGATGGCCAAGCACGCAAGGCATCGTGCATGGCTGCTTGACCCGCAGTGGGGCGCCATGCTCCGGTTGTTCAATCGAGGTCCTTTTGCGGTGAGGAGAGCCGAATGAGCGACGCAAAGAACAGCAGGGTGCGTGAGTACCTAGTTAACCTGTCCAGGCGGAAAAAGCGTCTTGTGCAAGTGTGCGCCGACGTGGTGCTGATCTGGTTGGCGTTATGGTTGTCTTTTATCGTGCGCCTGGGCATCGATGAAATGTACAACCCGGTCATCAAACACGCCTGGTTGTTCATGGTTGCGCCTCTCGTAGCCATTCCGCTGTTCATTCGTTTTGGCATGTACCGGGCGGTGATGCGCTACTTCGGCAATGATGCATTGGTGACCATTATCAAGGCCGTTACCCTGTCATCGCTCATTCTGGCTGTGGTTGTGTACTGGTACAGCAACCATCAGGTAATCGTGCCGCGCTCGATCATTTTCAACTATTGGTGGTTGAGCATGGTCATCATTGGTGGTTTACGCCTGATCATGCGCCAGTATTTCCTGGGTGACTGGTTTACCGGCGCCCATCAGATACCGTTCGCCAACCGCGATGATGGCCTGGTCAAGGTAGCCATCTATGGTGCAGGCACCGCCGGCAACCAGCTGCTGGCAGCGTTGCGCATGGGGCGGGCGATGCGCCCGGTGGCGTTCATTGATGATGACAGTGACCTTGCCAACCGGGTCATTTCCGGTTTGCAGGTGTACAAGCCCAAGCATCTGCAGCAGATGATCAAGGAAACCGGTGCACAGGAAATCCTCCTCGCCCTGCCTTCGGTATCGCGCGCCCGGCGCAAGGAGATTCTCGCCTTGCTCGAACCTTACCCGTTGCACGTGCGCAGCGTGCCGGCCTTTGCCGACCTGGCAAGTGGCCGGGTCAAAGTGGATGACATCCAAGACGTGGACATTGCCGATTTGCTTGGGCGTGACCCGGTCCCCGCCAAGGAAGGGCTGCTCGAACGCTGCATCCACAAGCAAACGGTACTGGTCACCGGGGCCGGTGGCTCCATCGGCTCCGAGCTTTGCCGCCAGATCATAGGGCTTGGGCCAACGACATTGCTGCTGTTCGACCACAGCGAGTACAACCTCTACGCTATCCTCAGTGAGCTGGAGCAACGCGTTGCGCGCGAGTCGCTGCCGGTTCGACTGCTGCCCATTCTGGGGTCGGTACGCAATCAGCAGCATCTTGCCCACGTTATGTCCACTTGGCGGGTAGCCACCGTCTACCACGCGGCGGCTTACAAACATGTGCCCATGGTTGAGCACAACATGGCGGAGGGCATACTCAACAATGTGTTCGGCACGCTTTGTACCGCACAGGCTGCTTTGCAATCAGGCGTTGCCAACTTCGTGCTTATCTCGACTGACAAGGCGGTGCGCCCCACGAACGTGATGGGCGGTACCAAGCGTCTTTCCGAGTTGATTCTGCAAGCACTAAGCCGCGAGGCGGCACCCGTCATGTACGGTGACAGCAGCAAGATCGCCCGGGTGAACAAAACCCGCTTCACCATGGTGCGCTTTGGCAATGTGCTGGGCTCCTCTGGCTCGGTGATCCCGTTGTTCCACAAGCAGATCAAGGCCGGTGGCCCAATTACAGTTACCCACCCGAAGATTACCCGCTATTTCATGACTATCCCCGAAGCCGCTCAACTGGTGGTTCAGGCAGGGGCGATGGGGCAGGGCGGGGACGTATTTGTTCTCGACATGGGGGAGCCGGTAAAAATTGTTGAGCTGGCTGAGAAAATGATTCATCTCTCGGGCCTTAGCGTACGTAGCTCGGGTAACCCCAATGGTGATATCGCCATCGAGTTCACGGGGTTGCGCCCAGGTGAGAAGCTTTTTGAAGAGTTGTTGATTGGCGATGACGTTTCGCCTACCGTCCACCCGATGATCATGGTAGCGAATGAAGACTACGTCACTTGGGACGTCTTGCGTGAACGTATTGCCGTGTTACTCAATGCAGTGGCGGTGGATGACTTTGGCCGTATCCGGCAACTGTTGCGTGAACTAGTGAACGGGTATGTGCCGGAAGGAGAAATTGTCGACTGGATCTACCAACAGCAGCGGCAGGACAGTTGATGCCGCGTCCCGTTGAAGCATACCTTTTCTGTTAATGAGTTAAAGAGTGAAGATGAACCATCTTGATATCGCCAAAGAAGCCCTCGTTGCCCAGGCCCAGGCGGTCGCCAAACTAGCGGATCGTCTTGATGGTCAGTTCCAAAGCGCGGTCGATTTGATTCTTGCCTGTGAAGGGCGGACAGTAGTTTGTGGTATGGGCAAATCCGGCCTGATTGGCAAAAAAATGGTCGCTACTTTTGCCTCTACCGGTACACCTAGTTTCTTCCTGCACCCGGCAGAAGCTTTTCACGGCGACCTGGGGATGCTCAAGCCCGTTGATGTGCTGGTGCTGATAAGTTACAGCGGAGAAACCGAAGAGCTGATCAAGCTGATTCCCAGCCTCAAGTCATTTGGCAATAAATTTATTGCGATGACCGGGAGCGGCAACTCCACCCTAGCCAAACATGCAGACATTTGGCTTGATATTTCGGTGGATCGCGAAGTTTGTCCAAATAACCTAGCGCCTACCACGTCCACATTAGCCACCATGGCCATGGGGGATGCGCTGGCAGTGGCTCTGATTACCGCGAATCAGTTCAAACCGATGGACTTTGCTCGTTACCATCCCGGCGGAAGCCTTGGTCGAAAATTGTTGACTCGCGTAGCTGACGTAATGCACTCGCCGGCACCTATTGTTTCGCCAGCGAGCAGTTTTCAAGACTGCCTGCTGATGATGACGCAAAGCCGGCTTGGCTTAGCCATGGTGATGGATGGTAATGAACTTGTCGGTATTGTAACGGATGGCGACCTGCGTCGTGCCTTGTTAAAAAATAACCAGGTTATTCATGCCTCTGTAACTGAGTTCATGACGCTGAACCCCCACACCATTCCAGCGGATTGCCGCGTGTCGGTCGCTGAAGCTTACATGCTGGAGAACAAAATCCGTGCCTTGGCGGTGGTCGACGATTGCGGGGCTATTGTTGGCGTCGTCGAGATTTTTGACGGCAATCCCGTAGCGTGAAACAGCCGGTAATTATCGTTGCCTGGGTAGGCAGCCGCTTCTTGTCCAGAAGCGGCTTTACTCACCGTCGTAGATTAGGCAATAGTCAATTGCGGGAATGATTTTACCAGATCATCCAGCGCTTTGATTTGTGCCAGGAAGGGTTCCAGCTTGTCCAATGGCAGTGCGCTCGGGCCATCACACTTGGCCTGATCAGGGTTTGGGTGGGCTTCCAGGAACAGGCCAGCCAATCCGACTCCCATGCCGGCACGTGCCAGCTCTACCACCTGCTCGCGCCGACCGCCAGAAGCCGCACCCGATGGGTCGCGATTCTGCAGGGCATGAGTGACGTCAAAGATGATCGGCAGATCTTGGCAAGTACGCTTCATGACGCCGAAGCCAAGCATGTCCACGATCAGGTTGTCGTAGCCCATGCAAGTGCCCCTGTCGCAAAGGATCAACTGGTCATTACCCGCTTCCTTGAACTTATGCACGATGTTCTGCATCTGCGAAGGGCTGAGGAATTGGGGCTTTTTGATGTTCACCGGCTTGCCGGTTTTGGCCAAGGCAACAACTAGGTCTGTTTGACGGGCGAGGAATGCCGGTAGCTGCAGCACATCGACGACTTCCGCCACCGGGGCCGTTTGGTAGATTTCGTGAACGTCGGTGATTATCGGCACGCCAAATTCTGCCTTAACCTTTTCAAAGATCCGCAGCCCTTCTTCCATGCCGGGGCCACGGTAGGAATGGATCGATGAGCGGTTGGCTTTATCAAAGCTGGCTTTGAACACATACGGGATGCCCAGCTTCTGCGTGACGCGCACATATTCTGCACAGGCGTTAAGGGCCAGGTCTTCAGACTCGAGCACGTTGATGCCGCCGAATAGCACAAAAGGAGCCGAGTTGGAGCATTCGATTGTGGAGTTGATCTTGATCATTTTTTACTCGATAGGTCCTTAGGGGGCAACCCGCAGGACATGGCAAAGGGATAATAGTCAGCGCGCCCTTGCTAACCGTGGTTGTGCCGATTCTACAATTTTTCTGCTGCCTTTCGAGCATGGCGAGGCTGCCAGGCGTTTGTGAGCGGTATTTTGCGCGCATGAATGCGGCTTTTCCCTTTCTTGCGCATGGGCATTGCCTATAATGTCGCCGACGTGGAACCTGACAACGATTGATAGGTTCTGGCTTTACCCGTATCAAGAATCTTTTTGCAATGGCGTTCTACCGTACACCTCACGATGTCACTGCTCTGCCAGCCTGGAAGGCGCTTCAGCAACACCGCGAAGCCATGCAAGGCTTCAGCATGTCCGAAGCCTTTGCCGCCGATGCCAAGCGCTTCGACCAGTTTTCCCTTAGCGCTTGCGGCCTGTTCCTCGACTACTCAAAAAACCTGATCACCGAGCAAAGCCGCGATCTGCTGGTCAACCTGGCCAATGAAGTGGGCCTGCAGGACGCCATCAAGTCGATGTTCAGCGGTAAGATCATCAACGCCTCCGAAGGCCGTCCGGTGCTGCACACCGCCTTGCGCCGGCCCGTAGGTGACAAACTCAGCGTCAACGGCGTGAACGTCATACCGGAAGTGCACAAGGTGCTCAACCAGATTACCGAACTGGTTGGTCGCATTCACGATGGCCTGCGCGGCTACAGCGAAAAGCCGATCACCGACGTGGTCAACATTGGCATTGGCGGTTCGTTCCTGGGCCCCGAGCTGGTGTCCGAAGCGCTGCTACCCTATGCCCAGCGCGGCGTGCGCTGCCACTACCTGGCCAATATCGACGGCAGCGAGTTCCACGAGCTGTCGGCCAACCTGCGCGCCGAAACCACCCTGTTCATCGTCTCGTCGAAGTCGTTCAACACCCTCGAGACGCTGAAAAACGCCATGGCCGCGCGTACCTGGTACCTGGCCCAAGGCGGCTCGGAAGCCGAGCTGTACCGCCATTTCATTGCAGTTTCCAGCAACAAGGCCGCTGCTGTAGCGTTCGGTATCCGCGAAGAAAACATCTTCCCGATGTGGGACTGGGTGGGCGGGCGCTACTCGCTGTGGTCGGCCATCGGCCTGCCTATCGCCCTGGCCATCGGCACTGCCAACTTCAAGGAACTGCTGTCCGGCGCCTACACCATGGACCAGCACTTCCAGACCGCACCGTTCGACAAGAACATGCCGGTGCTACTGGCCTTGCTGGGCGTGTGGTATGGCAACTTCTGGGACGCGAACAGCCACGCGATCCTGCCGTACGACCACTACCTGCGCAACATCACCAAGCACTTGCAGCAGCTGGACATGGAATCCAACGGCAAGAGCGTGCTGCAAGACGGTACCCCGGTGAAGACCGACACCGGGCCGGTGATCTGGGGCGGCGTGGGCTGCAACGGCCAGCATGCCTACCACCAGTTGCTGCACCAGGGCACCCAGTTGATTCCGGCCGATTTCATCGTGCCGGTGGTGAGCTTCAACCCGGTGGCCGACCACCACCAGTGGCTGTACGCCAACTGCCTGTCGCAGAGCCAGGCGCTGATGCTGGGCAAAACCCGCGAGGAAGCCGAAGCCGAATTGCGCGCTAAAGGCCTCAACGAAGCGGACATCGAAAAGCTGGCCCCGCACAAGGTGATCCCGGGTAACCGCCCGAGCAACACATTGGTGGTCGAGCGCATCAGCCCGCGCCGCCTGGGCGCGCTGGTGGCGATGTACGAGCACAAGGTGTTCGTACAGAGCGTTATCTGGGGTATCAACGCCTTCGATCAGTGGGGCGTCGAGCTGGGCAAGGAACTGGGCAAGAGCGTTTACCAGCGCTTGGTCGGTAGCCTGGAAGACAGCGCCGAAGACGGTTCCACCCAAGGCCTGATCAATTACTTTCGTGGTAAACACCGTGGCTGACCCTGCTTGATACTGGCCCGGCGGGAGGGGCGTCCGAGCGGAGCTGGTGGTCGCCGGAAACACTAGCGCATCATGGCGGTGAATAGCAGGCCGCATTTCGACGCAGAGGTGGTACAGTCAACAGGGTAGGTAATTCGCAGATTTTGTCATCCATCCAAGTGCTAATGCTCTTGGATGGGGCTCAGTCCCAGTTGTGACTAGAGGATCTGAATGTACAATGCACTTCTGCTAATCGCTGCAATTGCCCTTACCGGATGCGCTGCGTCCTCGGAAATGAAGACGGTGAGAGGTAAGACAGGCGTTCACATCAACTGCTCAGGCCTATCTTCGTCATGGGACCGCTGTTACCAGAGAGCTGAGGCCTCCTGTAGTACACGAGGATACCGCGTTGTAGCGCGGTCCGGTGATACCGAGGAGGAGGCAGGGGATTATTTGTTCGGTATTAATCCTGCCGGCTTCACTAGCCGAAGTATGATAGTCATCTGTAAGTGATGATCACATCATATTCCTAGGCGCTCGGCGATACCACAGCGCTCGGTCATTTTCCTGACCCGCTGGCTCCGAAGCATGCGCAACTTGGGTTACACGGCTTGCCGATTTCGACTTGCTAAGGGCCCCTGCTCGTGTCCGCCTGCCAAGACCCCTCTGAGGCTGGCTGAGCAGTTAGATCCTGTGCTGTGCCGGGTGAAGGTTGGCAGCCAGATCGCAAAGCTTGCGTCGACACGCGATGCGGTCTTGGTAGAAATTTCGTAACTGAGTGTCAAATGGCCAGTAAACAAAGACCCTTTGCGTAAAGCGTGATATTCACAATCTGAATAGCCCCTGGTTTCCTAGACACTCTCCAAGCTCAAAAAATAGCGTTTCTCATACTCTACTGGAGACAGCTGCATAGCACTGCTGTGTCGGCGTTTAGGGTTATAGAACATCTCGATGTAATCGAAAATATCACTCCGGGCTTCGTCACGTGTCGCGTAGGTTTTTCGTCGAATCCGCTCCCGCTTCAAAAGCTGGAAAAAACTCTCAGCTACGGCGTTGTCATGACAGTTTCCCCGCCGGCTCATGCTGCTGATCACATTGTTGGCCTTCAGGAAGCTTTGCCAATCTGAGCTACTGAATTGACTGCCCTGGTCTGAATGAATCATTACTTGCTGCTGTGGCTTGCGGCGCCACACGGCCATCAGCATGGCGTCGATGGCCAGGTCGCTGCACATCCTGGGCTTCATTGACCAACCAATCACTTGGCGAGAAAACAAATCCAGCACTACCGCCAAGTACAGCCATCCTTCATAGGTGCGGATGTAGGTGATATCGGTCACCCAGACCTTATTCGGCTCGCTGACCTTGAACTGCCGGGCAAGGTGGTTCGGCGAGGCGACGGTTGGTTTCCCGCCATAAAATCCGGGACGCCGCCGATAGCCCGTCTGGGAACGCAGGCCCTCTACCTGCATCAAGCGCCCGACTCGATTTCTACCGCAGGTCTCGCCCAGCTCACGCAGGTCATCGTGAATCTTGCGATAGCCGTACACGCCTCCGCTTTCTAACCAGGCATGCTTGATCAAGCCAAGCAGGCGCTGATCTTCTTTGGCTCGGGCAGATTGAGGCTTGGCCAGCCAAGCGTAGTAGCCGCTGGGATGCACCTTGAGGGTTTGGCAAAGGCGACGCACAGGGTAATCCGTCGAGTGCTTCTTGATGAAGGCGTACTTCAGCCGCACTCCTTGGCAAAGTACGCGGCGGCCTTCTTTAAGATGTCTCGCTCTTCCGTCACTCGCTTGAGTTCAGCGCGTAGCTTGCGCAGTTCGGCCTGCTTATCATCGTCTTGCTGACGCTGCTCTTGGGGCTTGCTGTAGACCTTGATCCAGGCGTAAAGGCTGTGCACGGACATCCCCAGGCGCTGGGCGACATCGGCAACAGGTTTGCCTTTCTCGGTCACTTGCTTGACCGCTTCGATTTTGAATTCTTCGGGGTAACGCTGACGACTCATGGCACCTTTTATTTGGGCCTCATTATGAGGCTTGGAGGTGTCTGCGAAACCAGGGGCTATTCAATCCTGTGTTACGGCATCACCCTATAGACAGCCAGTGAACCTCACCCTTTCTATCAAGAAAGTCAGAGGTCGACCGATGTATTAGTCGATTCCGCGACACAGGACAGGCCCACAGTTACCTTCTACCGTTGGGCTGGTGGGTGGTGCTCTCGGGGATGTTCTGGACCGCGGGAGCGCTCCCTTACCACAGACTTTTCTATATCTTGCTGGCTGCGTCCAGGCCCATGACGCAGGCGACGGGGCTACTCACGCTGAATGAGCCGTCGCTCTGCACATCGATCAGGGCCGAGGGCATCATAGCTGGACTTTCCAGAGGATGCTCGGGGCTCCGCCAGTTAAGCGCTGCAACTTCTGCCGCCTGCACTTTCGGAAGGCGAGTGCAGACGGCGGTCAGCCCGGCGTTAGGGGCTATAACGAACGTCACGTTTTAGTGAGCGATGTCCATGGGGCCTGACGAGGTGGGTCGGATAATCGCGATGTCGACATGGTAATTGGCAAACTCGGTGGATCGGGCATCTGTACGCAATGTGGCACTCAATACGACCTCTTGCTGACGGTTGATATCGGTCAAGTAACTCTGGAATTGGTGCTCTTTCACAATGATCAGGACCACGCAGTTTGCACCTTGTGAAAGATGGTCTTTCATTTCTGCTGCACTGAACGCTACTGCCACGTTACGCTCGTAACTCTCTACCAGATCGCGAGTCGATGTGGCGTCCATAGTCAAAGCCCCAGTGAGTCCGCGGCGATTTGCCATCTTGGATTGGGTTAGAACATGACTACACATTTGCAAAAAAAGCGATTCGTACCACTCCACAGCCTTCTCCCTGGGTCGAAAGGGCGTCATAGATACAGCAGATCGCATCAGGTTGCCAGCCTTACGGGATAACTGGCGTTGTGCTGCTACGCGCAGGGGGCTGCGGCTGGTTGAGGGCATGCTGAAGCAGTATTGGGAAGACCGAGGGCTATCTGTCTAGTTCATGATTCCTTGTTATGAGGTTAAGCAGTGCGTTGTTAGAACTCACCACCTCGATCTTTCTCATGGACAAAGGTGGCGGCCATTGCGCGGGGTGAGAAACCGATGCACTGAAACCGGCCAAGCCGAAGCCTGCCCGCGTATGGCTGCCATTGAACAGTAGAGCAGCAGTGCACAACGAGTTCTCACACCCGGTCACCAACATGGCGACCCGGTGAAGTTATCCCTGGGGCATTTCCCCGACAATTCAGCTGCTTCTGACTGGCGCGTAGGATAGTTCGCTTGGTTGTCGAGCTGAAGAGGTGGGGCAGGGTTTCAGGAAAGTCTGACGTGCTGGGTGTGCACCCCAAGGCAAGTAGCTTCGCCGTTGGCGGGGGTTTACCCGCGAACCGCCACCGCATTCGCGGGGGAAGCCCTGTACATCGATCGGGGGGGTTGAGCGGGGCGTTGGTGTCGCCATGTTCCAGATGCGCTTGAAGCCGCCACGGCCGGCTGCTTTACGGGGTGAGCCTTGTTCGGCGGGCATTGTAGGAGAATGGCCGGGCATTGGTGGGCAGTGGGTGTCGAACCAACCGGGATTTGGCTACAGGCACAGGGCCGGGGTCTTGTGCATCAAGGGCCGGCGCCGAGCGAGGAGGAAACGGCCACTGTTGGTGGGTGGGCGAAGTTGAGCGTTTTGCTGACCGATTCGGTAACCATTCGCCGGGGTGGTTGGGTGTGTTGCGACCGGGTTACCCGCTAGGGTTGGTTGCGCAGCCGAAGGAAAACGGTTGCTGGAAAATGACCAACCCAAGGAGTGTTGACCATGCGCAATAACGTTCTGTCGTACCTGCTGCTGCCGCTGTTCACCAGTTTGTCGTTCTCCCTTAGCGCCGCCCCGGCCAGCACCATGGCAGTGGCCGAACCGGTGCCGGTGGTAGCCCAGGCCCAGGCACAGCAGGCGCCGAGGCTGGACTTGAACACGGCAGATGCACTCACCCTGCAAAAGGAGCTGAACGGCATTGGCAAGGCCAAGGCGGAGGCTATCGTGGCCTACCGCGAGGCCAATGGGCCGTTTGCTTCAGTGGATGAGTTGCTGGAAATAAAGGGCATAGGCAATGCGTTGCTGGAGCGCAACCGGGACAAGGTGATGGTGGAGTAAGCGGGCAGGGGCCGGGGTGATGCCCTGGCCCGGCCTTTACGTGCCGGGGATGGCGCGCTCCCGCAGGCGCAGCGACTGAAGGGCTGGGCGTTTTAGCGGTCTTGTGCGTCCTTGGCATCCGCCTCGGCATTGCGCTCATGTACCTTGCGCAATTGCTCTTCGGTCAGCGGCAGTTTTTTGGCCGTGTCGCGCAGCAGCATCAACCCGCCGACAATCGAGCCGAGGGCTATGATGAGTATCAGCCAGGCATACCAGGGCATTGTCGTTCTCCTTAGATCGGGCCATGGGCAACGGTTACATGAGTTTTGAGCAATTGCCCGTTCCGTTGGTTCAATTATAGGTGCCAGGCCGTGCAGGGCCAATTCCGTGACCTGCGGGCCCCAAAGCCTGCGTCACTTCGTTTACAATGCGCGCCGTTTTCGACTTGCCAAGAGACCCTGCCCATGTCCGCCTGCCAGACGCCCCTGATCGTCGCCCTGGATTTCCCTACCCGTGAGGCCGCCCTGAAGCTGGCTGACCAGCTTGACCCTGCGCTGTGCCGGGTGAAGGTTGGCAAGGAGCTGTTCACCAGCAGCGCTTCGGGCATTGTCGAAACCCTGTGTGACAAGGGCTTCGAAGTGTTCCTGGACCTCAAGTTCCACGACATTCCCAACACCACCGCCATGGCGGTAAAGGCCGCCGCCGAGATGGGCGTGTGGATGGTCAACGTACATTGCTCCGGTGGCCTGCGCATGATGGTGGCCTGCCGTGAAGAGCTGGCCAAGCGCAGCGGCCCGCAGCCGTTGCTGATTGGCGTGACCGTGCTGACCAGCATGGAGCGTGAAGACCTGGCCGGCATTGGCCTGGATGTCGACCCCCAAGAGCAAGTGCTGCGTTTGGCGGCGCTGGCGGAAAAAGCGGATATGGACGGTTTGGTGTGCTCGGCGCTTGAGGCCCCGGCATTGAAGGCGGCGCACCCATCGTTGCAACTGGTGACACCGGGCATTCGCCCGGCGGGCAGCGCGCAGGATGACCAGCGCCGCATCCTCACCCCGCGTCAGGCACTGGATGCCGGTTCGGACTACCTGGTGATTGGCCGGCCGATCAGCCAGGCTGCAGACCCTGCGCAAGCGTTGGCAGCGGTGGTGGCGGAGATTCGTGGGTAATTAACCTGCGGCTGTCCAACAACGGCCTATGCCGAGCCACCGCTGTGTGTCCCCCGCGAATACGGTGGCGGCGGCAACGGTGGACGGCGGGTGGAAGTTGGCCGGCAGGCCTGGCCCTTTCGCGGGTGAACCCGCTCCTACGACGGCCTGTGTCGGGCCACCAATGTGTGTCCCCGCGAATACGGTGGCGGCGGCAGCGGTGGACGGTGGGTGGAAATTGGCCGGCAGGCCTGGCCCTTTCGGGCCACCGATGCCTTTGTCGAACCATTGATGTGGCTGCACCCCACGATCCGTGTAGGAGCGGGTTTACCCGCGAGTACGGTGGCGGCGGCAACGGTGAACGGCCGGTGGAAATTGGCCCGCAGGCCCGGCCCTTTCGCGGGTGAACCCGCTCCTACGGCGGGCTATGTCGGGCCATCGGTGGCGTTTAAACCTTCAACACCAACTTGCCAAAATTCTCCCCGCTGAATAGCTTCAACAAGGTCTCCGGGAAGGTTTCCAGCCCTTCCACCACGTCCTCTTTGCTCTTCACCTGCCCGCTGGCCAGCCAGCCGGCAATCTCCAGCGCGGCTTTGCCGTAGTCTTTGCTGTAATCCATCACCACAAAGCCTTCCATGCGCGCGCGGTTGACCAGCAGCGACAGGTAGTTGGCCGGGCCTTTCACCGCTTCTTTGTTGTTGTACTGGCTGATCGCGCCGCAAATCACGATGCGTGCCTTGAAGTTGATGCGCGTCAGCACGGCATCGAGGATGTCGCCGCCCACGTTGTCGAAGTACACGTCCACGCCTTTGGGGCATTCGCGCTTCAGGCCGGCCAGCACGTCTTCGGCCTTGTAGTCGATCACGCCGTCAAAGCCCAGTTCGTCCTTCAGGTACTGGCACTTTTCGGCACCGCCGGCAATGCCGACCACGCGGCAGCCTTTGATCTTGGCAATCTGCCCGACAATGCTGCCCACCGCACCGGCCGCGCCGGAAATGACCACGGTATCGCCAGCTTTGGGTTGGCCAACCTCCAGCAGGGCGAAGTAGGCGGTCATGCCGGTCATGCCCAAGGCTGACAGGTAACGGGGCAGGGGGGCCAGCTTGGGGTCGATCTTGTGCAGGCCCTGGGGCTCGCCGGTGAAGTAGTCCTGCACACCGAGGGCGCCGCTCACATGGTCGCCGGGCTGGTAGCCGGGGTGATTGGAGGCAACCACTTCACCTACACCCAGCGCACGCATTACCTGGCCCAGGGCCACGGGCGGGATGTAGGACTTGCCTTCGTTCATCCAGCCGCGCATGGCCGGGTCCAGCGACAGGTACAGGTTACGCACCAGTACCTGGCCTTCGCCGGGTTGTTCGGCGGGTACGGTCTCGAAGCTGAAGTCGTCACGGCGCACGGCGCCGACCGGGCGTTTGGCAAGCAGGAAGCGGCGGTTGGTCTGGGTCATGGCGGGTCCTTGTGGGCAGTGGAGGGCGTAAGGCGTTCAATCTACCTTGTTGATGAAGGCGGTTCCTTAAAATCACTGACAAGCATGGTAGCCCAACCGTTGCTGTGATGATGCTGCCCGGCCGAGCGGTGGCTGACTATGCTCTGAACCCCACCCAACCCCTCACAGGAGCACGCGATGAGCATGACCTTTTCTGGCCAGGTAGCCCTGGTGACCGGCGCGGGTGCCGGTATCGGCCGGGCAACCGCCCTGGCGTTCGCCCACGAGGGCATGAAAGTGGTAGTGGCCGACCTCGACCCGGTCGGCGGCGAGGCCACCGTGGCGCAGATCCACGCGGCAGGCGGCGAAGCGCTGTTCATTGCTTGCGACGTGACCCGCGACGCCGAGGTGCGCCAGTTGCATGAGCGCCTGATGGCCGCCTACGGCCGGCTGGACTACGCCTTCAACAACGCCGGGATCGAGATCGAGCAACACCGCCTGGCCGAAGGCAGCGAAGCGGAGTTCGATGCCATCATGGGCGTGAACGTGAAGGGCGTGTGGTTGTGCATGAAGTATCAGTTGCCCTTGTTGCTGGCCCAAGGCGGTGGGGCCATCGTCAATACCGCGTCGGTGGCGGGGCTTGGGGCGGCGCCAAAGATGAGCATCTACAGCGCCAGCAAGCATGCGGTCATCGGCCTGACCAAGTCGGCGGCCATCGAGTACGCCAAGAAGGGCATCCGCGTGAACGCCGTGTGCCCGGCCGTGATCGACACCGACATGTTCCGCCGCGCCTACCAGGCCGACCCGCGCAAGGCCGAGTTCGCCGCAGCCATGCACCCGGTGGGGCGCATTGGCAAGGTTGAGGAAATTGCCAGCGCTGTGCTGTACCTGTGCAGCGACGGCGCAGCGTTTACCACCGGGCATTGCCTGACGGTGGATGGTGGGGCTACGGCGATCTGAGTCGTTACCGTGCGGGCTGCTGCGTGGGCAAGCCCGCACCTGCGCGTGCGCTCACCAACCCCAGGCCAAACCCACCATGTCGCGCATGGGCAGGCTGCGCGTACCCAGGCCTCTCTTGAGCAAGCCGGGCAGTCAGCTGGCCACTCGGCTAAAAGCTGGCACCTATCTTCAGGCCATACTCGTCACGGGTTTGTTCGTCCGAGTCAGTCATCCGGAACTGCCCGTCCAATTCATAGTTGTAGCGGCTGAAGTAAAGCGAAGCGTATACCGGCACAGTACCGTGTTGGTTGAACAGCACACAAAGTTCGGCAAAGGGGTTGGTGGTATCTTTCAAATCAAGCTCTTCGTTGCTGATGCCATGTATTTTCAATTGCGAATCGCCATTGATAACCTGGCGTATGCCCGCCTCGAAACGCAAGGTGGCATTATTGAATGCGGTAATTGTACCCCGCCGCCAGTTTGGCGAACGGCGTGCGGTTGGTAAGGTCGACATCATGGCGACTGGTATTGGGTTCCAACCGGTTCCACTTGTAGCCGGCGCCCAGCAGCAGGTCGACTGAATGCCGTTCGGCCAGTGCCAAGCGCCAGCCCAGGTCCAGGTCGGCCTGGCCGTCCTTGAGCTTCTGGTCATGCTGTTTCGAGTACATGCCACTGGCCTCGGCCTGGTAGACAAGGCCTTGCGTGGCCGTCATCTTGTTGCTGTAGTTAATGAATAAGCCACCTTCGGGCATATCTTCGGTTTCATTATTACGGCCGTTGAGTTCCAGTTGGGTGTAGCTCCCTTGTAAACCAAGGGTGAACAACGGGGCGGTGGAAGTTTCGGCATAGCCAACGGTTGGCACAGTAAACAGCAGCAACGGGGTGACCACAGCAGTAAACATGGCTGTTTTCATTGCAAACTCCAGGGTGCACTGCAGGTCCGGAGAACGGGCCAGTTACCGATCACGATAGCGACGTTTTTATTGTGTGCAGGGGTGTTTAAAAAAATTTCAATACCCCACTTTTGGCGCAAATTTAATGGCGTCAATAGTGTTCGATAAAGTGTGGATTGGAATAAATGAATGTTTTACTTGCGTCGATTTAATATGGGCAGGTGCCGCCGCAGGTTGAGGGACGGGCTATCATTGATGGCCTAGTGATATCTTTTACAGCTGGCACTGAAAGCGACCCTTTTACAGCCAAAAACGACAAGACATAGCTATTTGACACTATTCTGACGTCAGCCCCTTGTTCATTGGCAGATAACGTTGCCACCCTTAGCCTTCGGGATAACCTCACTGGCTGAAAGGGGATCGGCGATGGGCGCGAGCAAGCACGGTGTGCTGGCCAACCTGGGCATGGCCCGCAAACTTGGCCTGGGCTTTGCCTTGGTGCTGCTGCTGACACTGGCGGTGGCGGCTATCGGCGTCGCGGCGTTGCACAGCGTTGGCCAGCGCTTTGACAGCTTGCGTCAGCTGGCCCAGTTCAATACCGACTTGCTGCGTTTGCGCGAGCATGAGCAGGCGTTTGCCCTGCGCTCCGACATGCAGCAGGCCGACGCCTTGCGTGGCGGCCTGCAGGGCTTGGTGGAACGCGCCCGCGGCCTGCCGGCGCTGGCGGCGGCGCAAACCGATCTCGCCGCCTATGGCCAGGCCTTCGAAGCCTTTGTCGAGGCCGTGCAAGCCAAGGAGCTGGCGCTGGACATGGCCAGCTGGTCGGTGTCCAACGTGTCCAACAACCTTGATGTGCTGCAGGCCGGCCTGGCCGATGACGGCGTGTACACCCTCAAGCAGTCCCAGGGCCAGCAGGGTGGCGAGTTTCTTGAGCAAGCCGCGCAGGTGGCCCAGGTGTCGCGGCTGATGCTGCAGGCCATGGACGAAGCACGGGTACGCCTGGAAAAAAGCCGCAAGGGCGAGGAGGGTGTGAGCCAGGAGCGTATTGCCCAGACGGTGGAGGCCGCTGGCCTGGTCAGCCAGCTGCAAGGCGCGGTTGGCGATGCCGGTTACCAGAGTGTGTTGGGCGAAGTGGCGGGGCACATTGGCAGTTTCTCGGAAAAACTCAACGAATACACCGACCAGCTGGCCCGCGAGCAGGGGCTAAAGGCGCAGTTGCAAGCCAGCGCCGAGCGGGTTACCGGGCGTGTCGACCAGGCCTATCTTGGGCAGGAGCAGGCCCTGCAGGGCGAGCTGCAGCGTAATGCCTTGGCCATCGGCCTGGCCACGGCGCTGGCGCTGCTTGTAGGCGTGTTGGCGGCCTGGCTGATTACCCGGGCTGTGGTCGGCCCGTTGAAGCATGTGATTGCCCGTGCCCAGCGCATTGCGGCGGGTGAACTGGGCTTCGACGCCCAGGCGCCGCGCCGGGATGAGGTGGGGCAACTGATGCAGGCCATGCAGCAGATGGCGGCGGGGCTCTCGGGCATTGTCAGTGGCTTGCAGCAGGGCATCGAACAATTGGCCGGCAGCGCCCAGGCGTTGTCGACGGTGACCGAGCAGACCAACCGCGAGGTGGGCAGCCAGAAGGAGGAAACCGAACAGGTGGCGACCGCCATGCAGCAGATGACTGCCACCGTGCACGATGTGGCGCGCAATGCCGAGGAGGCGGCGCAGGCGGCCCAGGCGGCGGACGAGAAGGTCGACACCGGCCAGCAGGTGGTGCGCCAGAGCATGCAGCGCATCGAGCAGCTGGCGTCGGCGGCAGAAGCTGCCAGTGCCGGCATCGACAGCCTCAGTGCCGAAATCCACACCATTGGTGACGTGTTGGAAGTGATCAAGAGCGTGGCCGAGCAAACCAACCTGCTGGCGCTTAATGCTGCCATCGAGGCTGCCCGCGCCGGCGAGCAGGGGCGCGGCTTTGCCGTGGTGGCCGATGAAGTGCGCGCCTTGGCGCGGCGTACCCGGCAATCCACCGAGCAGATCGAGACCTTGGTGGCCAGCCTGCGCGGCAATGCCCAACAGTCAGTGGCGCAGATCCGCGGCAGTACCGAGCTGGTGCGGCTGGCCGTGGCCGATGCACTGCAGACCGAAAGTGCGCTGGGCAGCATTGCCGCAGCGGTGTCATTGATTCAGCAGATGAACCAGCAGATTGCCGCAGCCGCCGAGCAGCAGAGTTCGGTGGCGGAAGAGATCAGCCGCAGTGTCACGCAGATTCGCGGCAGTGCGGACCAGGCGGCGTTGGCGATGCAGGACAATGCCCGGTCCAGTGTCGAGCTGGCGCAGCTGGGCACCGATTTGAAGGGCATGGTGGGGCATTTCAGGTTGTAATCTCGTTGCCTGTGCCGGCCCATTCGCGGGTTGTGTGATTTCCCGTCGTAGGAGCGGGTTTACCCGCGAAGAGGCCACCCCAGGCAACAACAACCCTCACCCCCTACGCGGGTTAAGAATCACCAAAGCCAACACCCCCGCCACAATCCCCCAGAACGCCGAACCAATCGAGAACAAGGTCAGCCCCGAAGCGGTCACCATAAAGGTGATCACCGCGGCCTCCCGCTCGCGTGCCTCGCTCATGGCCACGGTCAAACCGTTCATGATCGAACCAAACAGGGCCAGTGCCGCAATCGACAGCACCAGTTCTTTCGGCAATGCCGCAAACAGTGCCGCCAAGGTGGCGC
This sequence comes from Pseudomonas sp. BO3-4, assembly GCF_034044115.1. NCBI lineage: Bacteria > Pseudomonadati > Pseudomonadota > Gammaproteobacteria > Pseudomonadales > Pseudomonadaceae > Pseudomonas > Pseudomonas sp. BO3-4. Next base: position 4,635,265 of record NZ_CP139018.1, on the reverse strand, counting down.
CGAACACCCCGGCAATGCCGTAGAAAATCCCGCACCACACTGCCGCGGTGTAGCGTTTGCTTGGGTCTTCATGGGCATGCGGCCCGGTGCAGATCGCCGCGCTGATCGCCGCCAGGTTGACCCCATGCGAGCCAAACGGCGCCAGCAGCAGCGAGGCAAAGCCGGTGGCCGAAATCAGCGGCGAGGCCGGTACCTGGTAGCCGTCGGCACGCAGGACGGCTACGCCTGGCATGTTCTGTGAGGTCATGGCCACCACGAACAGCGGAATGCCGATGCTGATGGTTGCCGCCAGTGAGAAGCTTGGGGTGGTCCACACCGGCTTGGCCACTTCCAGGTGGAAGCCGCTGAAGTCCAGCAGGCCCAACGCGCCGGACAATGCCGTGCCCACCAACAGCGCGGCCAGCACGCAATAACGCGGCGACAGGCGCTTGACCAGCAGATAGCTGAAGAACATGCCCAGCACCAGCAACGTGCGGTGCTGGGCGGCCACGAAGATTTCGCTGCCGATCTTGAACAGGATGCCCGCCAGCAGCGCCGAGGCCAGCGAGGCCGGGATGCGTTTGACCAGGCGCTCGAAGCTGCCGGTCAGGCCGCACACCAGCACCAGCAAGGCGCAGGTAATGTAGGCGCCAATGGCTTCGCCATAGCTGACCCCACTCAGGCTGGTGATCAGCAGCGCCGCGCCGGGGGTGGACCAGGCGACGGTGACCGGTGTGCGGTAGCGTAGCGACAGGCCGATACTGCATACCGCCATGCCGATCGACAGCGCCCAGATCCATGACGAGATCTGCGCGGTGGTCAGCCCGGCCGCCTGGCCGGCCTGAAACATCAGCACCAGCGAACTGGTATAGCCGGTGAGCATGGCAATGAAGCCGGCGACCACCGCCGAGGGGGAGGAGTCTGCCAGGGGCCGCAGGCGTGCGGAAGTGGCATCGGTCATGAATAAAATCCTTGTAAAGGTGTAAGCAGTTTTTTCAGACTACAGCGAGCAAGGTTGATCCTTGCCATACAGCGGCCATTGCTTTTAGCCGTACAGTCGCCAAATATTGGGCGCAATTGCGAAACTGCTTTGCAGGGAGGGTCGATGTACAAGGTCTATGGCGACTACCAGTCGGGTAACTGTTACAAGGTCAAGCTCATGTTGAGCCTGCTGGGCCGGCCCTATGAATGGCACCCGGTGGACATCCTCAAGGGCGAGACCGAAACGCCCGAGTTTCTGGCGATGAACCCTAACGGCAAGGTACCGGTGCTGGAACTGGAAGACGGTAGCTACCTGTGGGAGTCCAACGCCATTCTCAACTTCCTGGCCGATGGCAGCGAGTTCCTGCCCAGCGAGCCGCGCCTGCGTACCCAGGTGCTGCAGTGGCAGTTTTTCGAGCAGTACAGCCATGAGCCGTACATTGCCGTGGCGCGGTTCATCCAGTTCTACCTGGGGTTACCGGACGAGCGCCTGGACGAGTACCGCAAATTGCACAAGGGCGGCTACAAGGCGCTGAAGGTGATGGAGCGACAGTTGCAGATGACGCCTTACCTGGTGGGTGAGCACTACTCGATTGCCGATGTGGCGTTGTATGCCTACACCCATGTGGCGCAGCAGGGCGGCTTCGACCTGGCGGAGTACCCGGCGGTAAGGGCCTGGCTGGAGCGGGTCAGCAGCCACCCGCGGCATGTGCCGATGGTGGGTTGAAAGCCGACCTGTTTTCCAGGCGCTTGCGCAACCCTTGTGGGAGCGGGCGTGCCCGCGAACACGGGCGCAGCCCGTGCCAACCACCGCGATGCCTGCTTCGCGGGCTCGCCCGCTCCCACAAGGGATCCGCAGCGTCAGTCAGATGGCGGCAAACCGCTTATTCCGGCGGTAAGGGCCTGGCTTGAGCGGGTCAGCAGCCACCCGCGGCATGTGCCGATGGTGGGCTAAACGCCGACCTGTTTTCCAGGCGCTTGCGCAACCCCTGTGGGAGCGGGCGTGCCCGCGAACACGGGCGCAGCCCGTGCCAACCACCGCGGTGCCTGCTTCGCGGGCTCGCCCGCTCCCACAAGGGATCTGCAGCGTCAGTCAGATGGCGGCAAACCGCTTATTCCGGCGGTAAGGGCCTGGCTGGAGCGGGTCAGCAGCCACCCGCGGCATGTGCCGATGGTGGGCTAAACGCCGACCTGTTTTCCAGGCGCTTGCGCAACTGAGCTGCGCCCCAGATGTTGGACGGTCGGTGCTAGGCTACCTCAGCTTGAGTTCTGTAAGCCACAGGACTCAGGCCGTTGAGTTTCATTTTAATGCGGTCATGGTTGTAGTAGTGGATGTACTCATCCAGTCCCGCCTGTAGCTCTGCGACGCTTTTGAAGCGCTCACGGTAGAAGTATTCCGACTTCAGCGTGCCGAAAAAACTCTCCATCGCGGCGTTGTCCAGGCAGTTACCTTTGCGTGACATGCTTTGCTCAAGCCCTGCTTCCTTCACACGTGCACAGTAATCAGGGTATCGGTAGTGCCATCCTTGGTCCGAGTGCAGCAGTGGTTTGTTGCCCGCCGGAAGCAGTTGAATCGCGCGCTCCAGCATTTCGCCGACCAAGGTGAAGCGCGGTCTGGTGTCGGTGCGATACGTCACGATTTCGCCGTTGTACAGATCCATTACAGGCGAGAGGTACAGCTTTTCACCCGCCACTTTGAACTCAGTGACATCGGTAACCCACTTCTGGTTAGGCTGATCAGCCTGGAAATTACGCTTGAGAATGTTAGGCGCGGCTTCTCCCATCAGGCCCCGATACGCCTTGTACTTCTTCGGGCGGACCGTGCACTTGAGGTCTAGAGCAGCCATCAGCCGGCGCACCTTTTTACTGTTAACCAACTGCCCAGAACTGCGCAGCGCAGAGGTAACCCGCCGATAACCATAACGACCGCGATGTCGGTCGCAGATCTCCTGGATCGAGATTTTGAGAGAGGCACACTTATCCCCGGCCTCAAGCAGCCCTAGCTGGTAATAGTAAGTACTGCGTGGCAGGCCGGCAGCCTTGAGCAGATCGGCAAACGGGTAGTGTTCGCGCAAAGCCCTTACTAGCCGGGTTTTTTCCTGGCTTTCTTCAGCCTCGCCTTCTCCTCGTCGAGCTCCTCGAGCTTTTTTAGGTAGGCGTTCTCCGCTTCAAGCTGGCGAAGTCTCTTGAGCAGCTCCGCATGGGTAAGCTCCTCGATAGGTTTGGGAGCGGTCTCTTCGGGCTTGCGCGGGGCTTTAGGCATAGGGGTGACCAATATCTTTTTGCTTGAGGACAGGGCCTGGAAGCCGCCACTGTAATACTGTTCCTCCCAGCGCCGCACCTGAGATGAGTTACCCAGGTTGAACAACGCTGCGGTGGCCCGGAGCGACAGCTTCTCGCGCCACATACGGTAGAGCACAGAAAGCTTGAACTCACTGCTGTAATGACCGCCAGGCTTCTCGAAGCTGGCCTCACCATGTAACTGATAGGACATGACCCAACGGCGCAGCAAAGTCGGATCGATTTGAAACAGCGCCGCGATGTGGCGAAAGCCTCGGCCACGCTTGAGGAAAGCCTGGATGGCTGACTGCTTGAATTGTGTTGAGTACTTGCTCATAAAAACCCCAGATGATGGACAGATGTCCAACATCTGGGGCGCAGCTCAAACCCTTGTGGGAGCGGGCGTGCCCGCGAACACGGGCGCAGCCCGTGCCAACCACCGCGATGCCTGCTTCGCGGGCTCGCCCGCTCCCACAAGGGATCCGCAGCGTCAGTCAGATGGCGGCAAACCGCTTATTCCGGCGGTAAGGGCCTGGCTGGAGCGGGTCAGCAGCCACCCGCGGCATGTGCCGATGGTGGGCTAAACGCCGACCTGTTTTCCAGGCGCTTGCGCAACCCCTGTGGGAGCGGGCGTGCCCGCGAACACGGGCGCAGCCCGTGCCAACCACCGCGGTGCCTGCTTCGCGGGCTCGCCCGCTCCCACAAGGGATCTGCAGCGTCAGTCAGATGGCGGCAAACCGCTTATTCCGGCGGTAAGGGCCTGGCTGGAGCGGGTCAGCAGCCACCCGCGGCATGTGCCGATGGTGGGCTAAACGCCGACCTGTTTTCCAGGCGCTTGCGCAACCCTTGTGGGAGCGGGCGTGCCCGCGAACGCGGGCGCAGCCCGTGCCAACCACCGCGATGCCTGCTTCGCGGGCTCGCCCGCTCCCACAAGGGATCTGCAGCGTCAGTCAGATGGCGGCAAACCGCTTATTCCGGCGGTAAGGGCCTGGCTGGAGCGGGTCAGCAGCCACCCGCGGCATGTGCCGATGGTGGACTGAAAACCGACCTGTTTTCCAGGCGCTTGCGCAATCCTGTGGGAGCGGGCGTGCCCGCGAACACGGGCGCAGCCCGTGCCAACCACCGCAGTGCCTGCTTCGCGGGCTCGCCCGCTCCCACAAGGGATCTGCAGCGTCAGTCAGATGGCGGCAAACCGCTCATCCAGGTAAGCGATGATCGCCTTGGACTCATACATCCAAGTCACCTTGCCGGCTTCTTCAATGCGCAGGCATGGCACTTTCACCCGGCCGCCACCTTCTTGCAGGGCCTGGCGGTGCACCGGGTCGTTCTTGGCGTCGCGCAGCGCCACCGGCACGTTCAAACGGTGCAGGGTGCGGCGGGTTTTGACGCAGAACGGGCAGGCGTGGAACTGGTACAGCGCCAGCCCCTTGGCCGCTTGCTCGATGCGGGCCTGGGCGGCCGCGTCGCGCTTGCGCTTGGCCGGGCGGCTGATCCAGTCACCGAACACAATGAGCTGGCCGAGGCCAACCCGCAGGGCTTTGACGATCATGGACAACTCCTGAAATGCAAAAGCCGACCCTGAAGGGTCGGCTTGGGGTCAGCAACCAATCACTTGATCAGGCTGAGGAACTCGCTACGGGTGGCGGCGTTATCGCGGAACTCACCCAGCATCACCGAGGTGATCATGGTCGAATTCTGCTTTTCGACACCGCGCATCATCATGCACATGTGCTTGGCTTCGACCACCACGGCCACGCCCGCGGCACCGGTTACCTGCTGCACGGCTTCGGCGATCTGGCGGCTGAGGTTTTCCTGGATCTGCAGGCGGCGGGCGTACATGTCGACGATACGTGCCACCTTGGACAGGCCCAGTACCTTGCCCTTCGGCAGGTAGGCAACGTGTGCCTTGCCAATGAACGGCAGCATGTGGTGTTCGCACATCGAATACAGCTCGATGTCCCGGACCAGCACCATTTCGCTGTTGTCAGAGCTGAACAAAGCGTTGTTGGTGACTTCTTCCAGTGTTTGCTCATAACCGCGGCAAAGGTACTTCATCGCCTTTGCAGCCCGCTTGGGCGTGTCGAGCAGGCCCTCACGGGAGACGTCCTCGCCAATCTGGCTGAGGATCTCGGTGTAGTTCTGTTCCAGGGACATGGATCTACCTGTGGGAAAAAATCGCAAAAACGAAGGGTACGGCGGTGAGGGCGGCGCTGCAAGCGCGGCGTTACTCGTCGCGGCCTTCGAGCATGGTTCGCTTCAGCATCACATACACCGCGCCAGTGCCGCCGTGGCGGGCACTGCACGAGGCGAAACCGAGCACTTGCGGGTGCTGGCGCAGCCAGGTGTTGACGTGGCTCTTGATCATCGGGCGCTTGCCGTCCAGGCGCGCGGCCTTGCCGTGGGTCACTCGCACGCAGCGCACCTCCAGTTTGGTGGCTTCGGCGATGAAGTCCCACAAGGTTTCGCGGGCCTTTTCCACCGTCATGCCGTGCAGGTCGAGGCTGCCCTCGAATGGAATCTGCCCCAGCTTCAGCTTGCGCAGTTGGCCTTCCTGCACGCCATCGCGGCGCCACATCAGCTCGTCTTCGGCGCCTACGTCGATGACGAACTGGTCGGACATGCCATCGATGACCAAGGCCTTGTCACTGCGCACGGTCGCCGCCTGGCGCAGGCCGGCCAGCTTCTGGCGGTCGGCCTTGGGCTTGCCGACGTCGGCACGGTCGTGGCTGATCGGCTTTACGCCGCGCACTTCGGCCTTGAACAGGGAAAAATCGTCGTCTTGCATGATGCCTCCACGTAGGCGACGTAGTTTACGCGACTGTGGGGCCGTGTGCAGCCTGTGCGGGCCTCTTCGCGGGTAAACCCGCTCCTACGGGGATTGCGTATGGCTTGTGGCCGGTGCGATCAGGGGGCAACTGCCTTGCGTCGCGAAAGGGGTGCGCAGCGCCCCCGAGGGTTTCAGTTCACTGCATGAATTGCCGGGGCCGCTTTGCGGCCCTTTCGCGACACAAGGCCGCTCCCACAAGGACCGCGTTAGCAGCGTCTCAATCGTGCTTCTTCATCAGGTGCGGCGACAGGTTAAGCTCCCGCCCGCGGCGCAAGCGGATACGGCTGCGCCGCCAGAAGCGCACACCCAGCCACAGCAACAGCAAGCCAGCCACGGTGAGGATGCTGGACAACGGTTTGTTGGCGTTGAGTTCCTGCAGGGCAGGGTAGTTGCCCAGCAGGCCGGCGACGCCGGCCATGGCCAGCAATACGCCCAGCGTCGCCAGCAGGGCCGACAGGCCGGCCGCCAGGCGGGCGCCCCAGTTACGCGGCTCGCGCGGGCGCAGGCGCTTGGCGTCGAAACTGCCTTTAAGCTTCATTCCGCTCTCCTCGGTGGATATCCGGAATTCGACCTGCTGCTGCCCATCGGGTTCCGCCCGGCTGCCGGGCGGTCCTGCAAGCCGCTCAGATCAGGCTCGCGGTGGGTGCGACGCAAGCGAAGTTGTCAGCCATCACGGCCATTTCGCACTGGTGAATCTGCGCGGCCGGAATGACGCCGTCCTTGAATGCCAGGTCGCGGGTGGCCGACGCATCTTCTACCAGGGTGCACCGATAACCATAGTCCTTGGCGCGGCGAACGGTGGTGCTGACGCTGGAATGGCTCATGAAACCACAGACGATCAGGTCCAGGTGGCCCAGCTCCTGCAAAGTTTCGTGCAGCTTGGTGTTCTTGAACGCGTTGGGCATGCGTTTTTCGATGACGATTTCACCTTCCAGCGGCTCCAGCCCCGGAATGAACTGGCCAGCCGGCCCCTGGGGGTCGAAACGGCCACCAACAGTGCCCAGGTGGCGAACATGGATGATCGGACGGCCGCTTTTACGGGCGGCGTCGAGCAACCTGGCGATGTTGGCCACGGCCTCGTCCATGCCTGACAGCTTCAGGGGACCACTGAGGTACTCCTTTTGTGCATCGATGATGATCAGGCTGGCGTGGCTCAGCTTGGCCGGCGGATAGTCGCGGCCAGTGAGGCGAAACATCGTGGTTGGAACGGACATCAAGGGCTCCTTGGATAGGGCTTTTGTATACCTATTCTCCCCTGCCTTGGCGCCAATGGGAATGGTTGACAACGCAAGCGGCATGGTTACTGGCCTGTGGCTAGCCTTTGGGCAAGGCAAAGGAACAAATGTGCGGGTGGGGCTGTTAGACTTTTGTCCGGTCTGAAAATAGGAGTACCCCGTGATCACATCCCGTCTGCGCACGCTGCGCGACTACATCCGCTGGGCGGTCAGCCGCTTCCACGAGCATGACCTGTTCTTCGGTCACGGTGCCGACAACGCCTGGGACGAAGCCCGCCTGCTGGTGCTGGGTGCGGTGCACCTGCCATGGGAGGTGGCCGACAGCTACCTGGACTGCATGCTCGAGGACGACGAGCGAGTACGCCTTCAGCACCTGCTCAAGCGCCGTATCGAAGAGCGTGTACCGGCCGCCTACCTGCTGGGCGAGGCCTGGTTCTGCGGCATGTCGTTCATCGTCGACGAACGGGTGCTGGTGCCGCGTTCGCCCATTGGCCAGCTGATCGAAAAACGTTTTGAGCCGTGGCTGGCCAGCGAGCCGGCGCGCATTCTGGACCTGTGCACGGGGTCGGGTTGCATCGGCATCGTCGCCGCTGACGTGTTCCCCGAGGCCGAGGTGGTGTTGGCCGACCTGTCGTTCCAGGCCCTTGAAGTGGCCAACCAGAACATCGAGCGCCATGGCCTGGACGGGCGCGTGTACACCGTGCAGGGCGATGGCTTTGGTGGTTTGCCGGGGCAGCGTTTCGACCTGATCCTGTCCAACCCGCCGTATGTCGATGCCGAAGACTTCGACGACATGCCGGCCGAGTACCACCATGAGCCCGAGCTGGGCCTGGCCTGCGGCAGCGACGGCCTGGACCTGGTACGGCGGATGCTGGCCGAAGCGGCTGACCACCTGACCGAGAAGGGTTTGCTGATTGTCGAAGTGGGCAACAGCCAGGTGCATGTCGAGGCGTTGTACCCCGAGGTGGACTTTGCCTGGCTGGAATTCGAGCGTGGCGGGCACGGGGTGTTCATGCTCACCGCCGAGCAGTGCCGCCAGCATCAGGAATTGTTCAAGGCCCGCGTTTAGGCTATTTGGGGCTGCTTTGCAGCCCATCGCGACACAAGGCTCCACCAGGTGCGCGATCAATGTGTGGGAGCGGCCTTGTGTCGCGATGGGCCGCGAAGCGGCCCCAATCTCCACCGGCTGATGCGGTCTTAGCGGGTTGCAATCCAGATCAACAGCCCTGCCTGGAACACGGCAAACGCCACCAGGCAGGTAATGGTGAAACGCAATCCGCCGTCTTCGCGCTGGTATTTGGCCACGCGCTCATCCCGCTCGCGCAGTTGCCCTTCCTTTTCCTGCAGTTGCTGGTCCGCCTGCTGCAGCAGGTTGGCGGCATCCAGAATCTCCACCCGCTGCAGGCGCTCGTTGCTCCAGGCGGCCTTGAGCTGGCCCACCGTCATATCCGCGGTACGGCCCTTCAGGTGCTGGCTGTCCTCGTACTGCACCTCGATACCCACCCCGCGCAAGCAGTGGTCACGGCGCAGGCGTGAGTCCTCGTTCAGGGCATCCTTGCTCGGCAGCGCCATGCCTTCAACCCGGTAGTGCGACCACCTGCGCTGCAACCACTGCGCGGCCTGGGCCAGCATGAAACGGCCGATGCCACGGTTCACCGGTTCCAGTTGCAGGCCATGTTCATTGCCAATACGCACCAGGCGCTCGGCATGGTCGACGCGGATGTCCAGGCGGTTCTGCTCTTTGTGTACTTTCTGCCCAGGCAGCTGGATTTCCATGCGCAGCAGGCTGTGTGCCTTGTCATGGCGCTCGGCATAGCCGAACTGCACAAAACGCAGCGGCCGCGCGCCGGTGCTGCGGTCGGTAGGCAGTGCTGCCAGGCGCAGCAGCTGGAAATGTTCGGCGGTCAGCTCGGCCCAGGGCAGGGCGGGGATTTCCTGGGGTTCTTCGGCCGGCTCGACGGCGGTGGGGGAGGTGGTCATCAGGGCTTGTCCTCAGCTATGCCTGCTGTATCGGCAGGCATGGCTGAGACCTGAGCCTGTTTGACTTACGCCGAAGGCAAATGCTGGATGAACGTCACAATTCGCTCGCCCAGCTCACGCGCCAGCGGCAGCTCGGGGTTGAGGTAGCTGTCGCGCTGCTGGCTCATGCCCTTGGGGCTGATGCGCAGCATGTGGTTCATGCCATCAATCAGGACCAGTTGTGCATCTGGCTTGGCCGCTTTCAGCCGTTGGGCGTCGGCCACGTCCACCTGCACGTCGTTGCGCCCCTGCACGATCAGCGCGGGCATGGGCAGGCGGGCAAAGGCGGCTGCCGGGTTTTGCTGGAACAGCGAAATCAGGTACGGCTGCACGCTGGGGCGAAACACCTGGCGCAGCGGCGCTGGCACATCCAGGCTGGTCTGCCCGGCCTGCAGGCGGTCGAGCAGGGCACTGCCACCGGCCAGTTGCGCGGGCGGCAGGCGCTGGGCCAGTTGTTCGTGCAGCACCTCGGCCAGCGGCCGGCCGCTGCCGGCCAGGGTGATGACTGCGCTGGCGCCAGCCTGCTCGGCGGCCAGGCTGGCAATCAGTGCGCCTTCGCTGTGGCCAATCAGGATCAGCGGGCCGAAGCGCGGGTCGGCTTTGAGCTTGCGGCTCCAGGCGACCACATCGGCCACGTAGCGCTCCACGCTGAGGTCACGCTCGTCAGGCGTGGCCGGCTGGCTGGCGGCCACCCCGCGTTTGTCGTAACGCACGCTGGCAATGTGTTCGTTGGCCAGCAGCAGGGCCAGGCGCTTCAGGTTGTCGACCCGGCCCGACGCCGGGTTGTTGCCGTCACGGTCGGTGGGGCCGGAACCGGCGATGATCAGCACCACTGGCGGCGGGGTGGCCTGTTGTGGCAGCAGCAGGCTGCCGTGCAGCACGCCCTGGCCGGTGTCCAGGTCGATCGGGCGTTGCAGTACAGTGGGGGCGGCGGCCTGGGCCAGGCCGGTGCACAGCAGGAAGAGCAAGGCGACGAGGCGCGACATCATGCGGTACTACATGGGGAGATGTGGGTTTGACCCAATGTTTGCAGGAAGGTTCTGGGAAGCGAATGGCAGGTTCGGCCCTTTCGCGGGCACGCCCGCTCCCACAGGTATTTCACAGCATTCGGATCTGTGGTGATCCTGTGGGAGCGGGCATGCCCGCGAAGAGGCCCGCACAGGCGATCAAAGCATCTGTATACTGCTGCTTTCGTCCATTTCAGGCAGAACTCGCGGAGCGTCCATGTCCGGCAATACCTACGGCAAGCTGTTCACTGTCACCACCGCTGGCGAGAGCCATGGCCCGGCGTTGGTCGCCATTGTCGATGGATGCCCTCCGGGCCTGGAAATTTCCCTCGCCGACCTGCAGCACGACCTTGACCGGCGCAAGCCCGGCACCAGCCGGCACACCACCCAGCGCCAGGAAGCCGACGAGGTAGAAATCCTTTCCGGCGTGTTCGAAGGCCGCACCACCGGCTGCTCGATCGGCCTGCTGATCCGCAACACCGACCAGAAGTCCAAGGACTACTCGGCCATCAAGGACTTGTTCCGCCCGGCCCACGCCGACTACACCTACCACCACAAGTACGGTATCCGCGACTACCGCGGCGGCGGCCGCAGCTCGGCCCGCGAAACCGCCATGCGCGTGGCCGCCGGCGCTATCGCCAAGAAGTTCCTGGCCACCCAGGGCATCACCGTGCGTGGCTACATGAGCCAGCTGGGCCCGATCGAAATCCCGTTCAAGACCTGGGAGTCGGTGGAGCAGAACGCCTTCTTCAGCCCTGATCCGGACAAAGTACCTGAGCTGGAGGCCTACATGGACCAGCTGCGCCGAGACCAGGATTCGGTAGGCGCCAAGATCACCGTGGTCGCAGAAGGCGTGATGCCCGGGCTGGGCGAACCGATCTTCGACCGCCTGGATGCAGAGCTGGCCCATGCGCTGATGAGCATCAACGCGGTCAAGGGCGTGGAAATCGGCGCCGGCTTTGCCAGTGTGGCCCAGCGCGGCACCGAGCACCGGGACGAGCTGACCCCGGAAGGCTTCCTCAGCAACAATGCAGGCGGCATTCTGGGCGGTATTTCCTCGGGCCAGCCGATCGTTGCCCACCTGGCACTGAAGCCCACTTCCAGCATCACCACCCCGGGCCGCTCGATCGATGTCGATGGCAACCCGGTGGACGTCATCACCAAGGGCCGCCATGACCCGTGCGTGGGCATCCGTGCCACGCCGATTGCCGAGGCGATGATGGCCATTGCGCTGATGGACCACCTGCTGCGCCACCGTGCGCAGAATGCCGATGTGCAAGTGAATACCCCGGTGCTGGGCCAGCGCTGATCCACCTGCACCGGCCTCTTCGCGGGTAAACCCGCGCCTAAATTGGGATATCACTGCCCTCAGGTGCAGTGACAGGGTGAAATCCGCGTAGGCGCGGGTTCACCCGCGAAGAGGCCGGCCCAGGTCCCCACAAGGCCACCCCATGCAACCCATCCCCTACTGGCGCCTGTCCAGCTTCTACCTGTTCTATTTCGCCCTGCTGGGCTCCACCGCACCGTTCCTGGCGCTGTACTTCGACCACCTGGGCTTCTCCCCAGCGCGCATCGGCGAGCTGGTGGCCATCCCCATGCTGATGCGCTGCGTGGCCCCCAACCTGTGGGGCTGGCTGGGCGATCGCACGGGCCAGCGCCTGTTGATCGTCCGCCTTGGCGCGCTGTGCACCTTGGCCACCTTCGCCCTGATCTTCTTCGGCAAAAGCTACGCCTGGCTGGCGCTGGTGATGGCCCTGCACGCGTTCTTCTGGCATGCGGTGCTGCCGCAGTTCGAGGTCATCACCTTGGCCCACCTGCACGGGCAAACGTCGCGCTACAGCCAGGTACGTCTGTGGGGTTCGATCGGTTTCATCCTCACCGTGGTTGGCCTGGGCCGCTTGTTCGAGTGGTTGAGCCTGGACATCTACCCGGTGGCGCTGGTCACGATCATGGCCGGCATCGTTGCCGCCAGCCTGTGGGTGCCCAATGCCCAGCCGGTGGAGCAGGGCGGGCGCAGCGGCACCGGGGGCTTCCTGCAGCAGTTGCGTGCCCCGGGGGTGATTGCGTTCTACGCGTGCGTGGCCCTGATGCAGCTCAGCCACGGACCGTACTACACCTTCCTTACCCTGCACCTGGAGCACTTGGGCTACACGCGCGGTGCCATCGGCCTGTTATGGGCGCTTGGGGTGGTGGCCGAGGTGCTGATGTTCATGGTCATGAGCCGCCTGTTCGCCCGTTTCAGCGTGCAGCGCGTGTTGTTGGTCAGCTTCCTGCTGGCGGCATTGCGCTGGCTGCTGCTGGGTAACCTGGCACAGGAGCCGACAGTACTGATCTTCGCCCAGCTGCTGCACGCGGCCACCTTCGGCTGCTTCCATGCCGCCAGCATCGCGTTCGTCCAGGCCAGCTTCGGTGCCCGCCAGCAGGGCCAGGGCCAGGCGCTTTACGCAGCGCTGTCGGGTACCGGCGGTGCGCTGGGGGCGCTGTACTCAGGCTACAGCTGGAAGCTGCTGGGCCCCACCTTCACCTTTGGTATGGCCAGTGCCGCAGCCTTGGCCGCAGCCGTTATCATTGCCCTTTGTTCGCAACCGACCAGGACCCGCCCCTGATGAGCATTCTCAGCGTTTTCCACCCCGCCAGCCCGGCACTGCCGAACAAGGTGCTGACTCACCACGACGACATCGCCGCTACGTTGGCCGAGCAGGGCGTGCGCTTTGTGCATGCCGAACCTGGCCTGCGGGTGCGCCCGGGCACGGCCCAGGACGAGGTGCTGGAGGTTTGCCGCGTGTATCTGGATGAGTTGATGACGGCGCATGGCAGCAAGGCCTTCGCGCTGCTCAACCGCGACGGTGAAGACCCGGCACAGGTCGATGTGCGTGATGAACATGTGCATGATGCCGACGAGCTGTTTGCCGTGGTCAGTGGGCGGGCGCAGGTTGGCCTGCGGCTGGGGGACTGGGTGTATTCGGTGCTGTGCGAGAAGGGTGACCAGCTGCTGGTGCCGGCCGGGACGCGGCGCTGGGTTGAGCTGGGTGATACACCGTTTTGCCTGGCGTTGCGCTTGTATGGCAGCGAGCAGGGTGTGGAGGCGCGGTTTACCGGGGATGTAACGGCGCGGGCGTTTCTGGGGATCGACGAGTTGTAATGGCATTGCCGGCCTCTTCGCGGGTGAACCCGCTCCTACATTGACTGCGCGATGCCAAGGGCGGCGCAACCGTCGGTCGTAGGAGCGGGTTTACCCGCGAAGGGGCCAGTTCAGGCAATACACCCCTCAGCGGTAGGTCGGCAGGGCAAACCGCTGCTGGCTCTGCAGCATCGAGATGACCGGCAATTCACTGGCCTCTTCAGCCAGGTCACGACGGATGGCACTGATCGCCCAGGACAGCTGTTCGGCACTGTGCAATTGCCCGTAGGTCAGCACCCGGCGGGTAACCTTGCCATCCGCTGCGCGCAGGGTAAGCAGTACACCGCCATCGGGCCGGGCTTTGGTGTTCACCTGATAGGCCGAAAATACCGAGGCGAACTTTTGCTGGATGAGGTCCATATCAACTCCTGGCTGTTGTGTGGCAGACATGAGTTGATGGTTGCAGTGACCGTGCCAGAATCCTGTTTGGCGAAAAACCCAGTAAATACAGGCGGTTACGGGTGATTTGCAGAAGCGGCATCGTGCAGGCTGCACGGTCGTGCATTTTGCACAGTGCATTTTGCACGGGTCAGGGTTTGCCTATCGGCCTCATAGAATCTGAACCTTTGACCGCAATGGCATGCCTGACGAACACTTGGGCCATCAATTATGCCAGGAGGTTCCCTATGTCCAGCCAAGCCGCACCCGCCACCATGACCGATAACGAAACCGCTGCGTTCGCCGAGCAGGTGTTCGAACGTGCCCGTCAGGGCGACGCCGACATGCTCGGGCGCCTGCTTGCCAGCGGCCTGCCGGCCAACCTGCGTAACCACAAGGGCGATACCCTGCTGATGCTGGCCAGCTACCACGGTCACCACGAGGCGGTGCGGGTGCTGCTGGCGCAAGGTGCCGATCCGCTGATTGCCAACGACAACGGCCAGCTGCCGATTGCCGGTGCCGCATTCAAAGGGGACCTGGCGATGATTCGCCTGCTGGTGGAGCATGGCGTGCCGGTGGATGCCGCCGCGCAGGACGGTCGCACCGCGCTGATGTTGGCGGCGATGTTCAACCGCAGCGAAATCCTCGACTATCTGCTGGCCCAGGGGGCCGACCCGGCGCACCAGGACGCCCGCGGCATCACCGCCCTGATGGCGGCGCAAACCATGGGCGCAGCAGACACCGCGGCGCGCCTGCAAGTGCTGGCCGGCTAACCGCCTGGGGGCATTTGCGGCTATCCTTGGCGACTTTTCACCCGTCGCAGGCCCCCTTTCATGAAAACTCAGTTGCTCGAATTCATCAGCCTCATTGGCGCCGGCTGCATGCGTGAGGCAGATATCGAGCGTATCGCCGACGAGGCCGCCCAGGCCTACGCCGACCCTGTCGCCTTCCTGGCCGCCAACCCCGACATCAACTACGACGACACTTTCCCGATGCCATTGGGCGAATGGGTGGTGCTGGGCAGCCTGCCGGATACCGTGGTGTTCCAGGCCGACAGCTACCAGGCGCTGTTCCAGCAGATCAGCGACTCGTTCGACAACAGCGTGCCGTTTACCCTCAAGCCCAAGCAACTGGCCCGTACCGAGCCACTGACCGCGCTCAACCGTATCCAGGTGCAGATGGGCGCGCTGAACAAGGAGGCCGGGGGTTATGTGCTGCTCAACTTCAGCCAGTTGCTCGATGATGAACTGCAGATGGTCATGGTGGGGCAGCAGGACCTGGCGCGGGTAATGGAGCTGGGGGCAGCGCTGGGCATCAAGGTCGAGCCGGCGCTGGAAGCCCTGAAGGTCGCCGTACACATCTAAAGCCTGGCGCAGTCCTTTTGGGAGCAACTGTCTTGCTCAATTTCTGAAAGCTGGCGCGATCCGTGTGGGAGCGGCCTTGTGTCGCGAAAGGGCTGCACAGCAGCCCCGGGATTTCAGCGTCGATGCAAATAATGCCGGGGCCGCTTCGCGGCGCTTTCGCGACACAAGGCCGCTCCCACAGATACTCCACCGCATCAGGCCCTGTGATATCCCTGTGGGAGCGGGCGAGCCCGCGAAGAGGCCGGCTCACGAAATATCAATCTTCAGCCCAGCGCAGTGTCGAGAAACATCATCACCGCAAACCCACCCATCAACCCCAAGGTCGCCGCTGTCTGGTGCCCGTTGCGGTGGGTTTCGGGGATCACCTCGTGGCTGACCACAAAGATCATCGCCCCCGCCGCCAGCCCCATGCTGATCGGGTAGGCGAGGGCAAAGCCGGTAGAAATCCCCAGCCCGATCACCGCCCCTAGCGGCTCCATCAGGCCCGATCCTATCGCCACCAACGCGGCCTTCAGGTTGGAAAGCCCCGTGGCGCGCAAGGCCAGCGCCACGGCCAGCCCCTCGGGGATGTCCTGAATGGCGATGGCACTGGTCAGTGGCAGGCCGATGTTCATGTCGCCATTGGCAAAGCTCACGCCAATCGCCATGCCTTCAGGCAGGTTGTGCAGGGTAATCGCCAGCACAAACAGCCACACCCGGCTGATGCGCTCGGCTTCGGGGCCGCACGGGCCGGTGCTTTCGTGTTCATGCGGGGTGAAGCGGTCCAGGCCCAGCATCAGCAGCACACCCAGGCCCATGCCCAGCACCACGGTAAACGCAGCGGCCGGGCCGTTGCCCGTGATCTCGCGGGCAGCCTCCAGGCCCGGCAAAATCAGCGAAAACGAGCTGGCGGCCAGCATCATGCCGGCAGCAAAGCCCAGCATCACGTCCTGGGTGCGCGCGTTGACATCGCGCAGCACCACTGCCAGCACGGCGCCCAGTGCGGTGGCCCCAAAGCCGGACAACCCGCCCAGCATGGCCAGGTGCAGGTTGTCGGCATGGTCGCCGTTCACCGCGTTCCAGAGGCTGGCGGCCAGCAGCACGCACACCGCCAGCAGGCTCAGCCCCAGGCCGGCGCTGAGCCAGGGGGTATCGGAAACTTGCTGGCGCCAGGCCTGCAGCAGTGAAGAGGGGGCGGCGCTTTGGCTGTGAGTGGGCGGCATGCGAACCTCGAATCAGTGAATGCAGTCAGTCTACCGAGGGACCTGTGACATCGGCCAAGGATTCCCTTCTATTGCTGCGATAGCTGACTATGCTGTGCAGCAAAGCCTCTGGACAGGAATTCAGACATGGGATCTACCTTCAACAGCCTGGTCGGGCTGATCATTCTGGCGCTGGATATCTGGGCCATTCTCAACGTGATCAAGAGTGGCAGCGAGGTGGGCATCAAGGTGTTGTGGATCTTGTTGATCGCCTTGCTGCCGGTGGTGGGGCTGGTGATCTGGGCGATTGCCGGGCCGCGGGGAAATGTGCGGCTCTAGGCGCGTTACTGACATAGCCAGTAATAGGGCCGTGACAAAATTTTCACATTGGTTTAAACAGAATCCGCACCCGCACAATGCTGCGTTGGCCTAGCGCCATCGCCTCTTCGCAAACCGCAATCCTAGGACCTTCCCATTCATGGCTAACACGGACGCCTTGAAGCAACAGGGCGCGCGAACGTCATTTTCGCCGACCTTGAAATCCCACCTGGCCTACACGCTGCTCAGCGGCCTGGTGATCATGCTGATGCTCAGCCTCGTGCGCCTGGCGCTGCTGGCCTACAACAACGACATGGTCGGCGATACCCCTTATTCGACGGTCGCCGAAGGCTTCCTCAACGGCTTGCGCTTCGACCTGCGGGTGGTGGTTTACATCAGTATTCCGCTGCTGCTGGCCATCCTCAGCCCCTGGGCCATGGCCCGGCGTGGCGTGTTCCGTTTCTGGCTGACCCTCGCTTCGAGCGTGGTGATGTTCCTCGGCCTGATGGAAATGGACTTCTACCGCGAGTTCCACCAGCGCCTCAACGGCCTGGTTTTCCAATACATCAAGGAAGACCCGAAAACCGTCATGAGCATGCTCTGGTACGGTTTCCCGGTGGTCCGCTACCTGCTGGCCTGGGCCTTCGGGACCTGGCTGCTGAGCCTGCTGTTCAAAGGTATCGATCGCGCCACCCGTGCCGAAGGCCTGTACCGCGTTGCCCCGTGGTACAAGCGCCTGGCGGTATTCATGGTGATCTTGCTGGTGGCCGTGGTCGCTGCCCGTGGCACCCTGCGCCAGGGCCCGCCGATGCGCTGGGGTGATGCCTTCACCACGGACTCCAACTTCGTCAACCAGCTGGGCCTGAACGGCACCCTGACCCTGATCGACGCTGCCAAGAGCCGTTTTGGCGAGGACCGTGCCAACATCTGGAAGCCAGTCCTGCAGCAGGACGTGGCCACGCAAAGTGTGCGTGAGCAACTGCTGACCGCCCACGACACGCTGGTCGACGCCGACGAAGCCGCTATCCGCCGCGACTTTGTGCCGCCGGCTGACCGTACCCTGCCGATCAAGAACGTGGTGGTGATCCTGATGGAAAGCTTCGCCGGCCACTCGGTAGGCGCGCTTGGCAGCCCCAACAACATCACCCCGTACTTCGACAAGCTGGCCAAAGAAGGCCTGCTGTTCGACCGCTTCTTCTCCAACGGCACCCATACCCACCAGGGCATGTTCGCCACCATGGCCTGCTTCCCCAACCTGCCAGGTTTCGAATACCTGATGCAGACCCCGGAAGGCGGCCATAAGCTGTCGGGCCTGCCGGCCCTGCTCAGCGCCCGTGACTACGACGACGTGTACGTCTACAACGGCGACTTTGCCTGGGACAACCAGTCCGGGTTCTTCGGCAACCAGGGGATGACCACCTTCATCGGCCGTAATGACTTCGTCAACCCGGTGTTCTCCGACCCGACCTGGGGTGTGTCCGACCAGGACATGTTCGACCGCGGCAACGAAGAGCTGGCCAAGCACGATGGCAAGAAGCCGATCTACGCGCTGCTGCAGACGCTGTCCAACCACACGCCGTATGCCCTGCCGAAGGACTTGCCGGTAGAGAAGGTTACCGGCCAGGGCCGTCTGGACGAGCACCTGACCGCCATGCGTTATTCGGACTGGGCGCTGGGCCAGTTCTTCGAGAAGGCGCGTAAAGAGCCTTACTTCAAGGACACCCTGTTCGTCATCGTCGGTGACCATGGCTTTGGCAACCACCAGCAGGTTACCGAGCTGGACCTGGGCCGCTTCAACGTGCCGCTGCTGCTGATTGCCCCGGGCATTCAGGAGAAGTTCGGTGCGGTGAACCACACCGTGGGTACCCAGGTCGATATCGTGCCGACCATCATGGGCCGCCTGGGTGGCAAGGCTCGCCACCAGTGCTGGGGGCGTGACCTGCTCAACCTGCCCGAGGGTGACCAGGGCGTGGGCATGATCAAGCCGTCGGGCAGCGAGCAGATTGTCGGGCTGGTGCAGGGTGACCGTATCCTGATCGAGTCCAAAGACATGAGCCCGCGGATGTACCGCTACCAGTTGGGCAGCGAGTTCAAGGCCGAACTGATCGAAAGCCCGGACCAGCCGGAAATGCTCAAGAAGCTGGAAGCGTATATCCAGACGGCGACCAAGAGCCTGCTGGATAACACCGCTGGCGTGGTGCACGGCACACCGAAGTAAACCAGGGCCGCGTTGCGGCCCATTCACGGGCTTGCCCGCGCCCACAGGCTTGCACAGGGTTCGAACCTTGTGCTGGCCCTGTGGGCGCGGGCAAGCCTGCAAATGGGCCCCGTACAATTTCCCGGACTGAACATTATCCCCGCCCCAAGGTCAGTTATTCAGGCATCACACACCTGGTGTTCGTTGACTGAGAGGGTCCGTTCAATGAAAGAGTGGGAAGTCATTTTTGCCGACCAGAAGGGCGAACCGTCCACATTGCTGTTGCATGCCGAGCATTGCCCCAGCGAGGAAGACGTTGCGCGGGCCATCCGCTCACACCTGTTTCCGGTGATGGACGAGCTGGACCTCAACGACTTCCAGGACCGTATCATCTCCCCGACCGCACGCTGGCTCAAAGAGCATAGCGGTGTGACCATCACCAGCATTCACGAAGTCCCCTGAACCACACGTTTGCGTGGTGCCTTGGCAGGCACTACGCTGGAGAAGGGCCTGCCTGTTCTGCGGGTTGGCGCCGCTACAATTCGCGTCTTGCATCAGCTCGAACTGCACGGCCTTTGCCGGCAGGTGCGTAGTGCACGGAAAGTCTATCCATTGCTTTATTCAGGAGGACGATTCATGAGCAGCCAGAACGACGATATCAGCAGCAACGTCCTGCGCCAGATGAAAGCAGGCGGTTTCGACTTCACCCAGATCCACCCCATCGAGTTCTATGCCGTATTCCCGGACGAAGCAGGGGCCCGTCGTGCAGCCGGGCAGTTTCGCGGGGAATCGCTCAATGCCCAGGTGAAGGAGCTGGGCGACGGTGCCTGGCACCTGGAACTGAGCAAGGTCATGTACGCCACCCATGGCGGGATTGGCGACTTTGAAGAGGCCTTCGAGCAGTTGGTGACACCGTATGGGGGTGAGGTGGAAGGGTGGGGCGTCAAGCACGAACGGCTCACGGCCTGACAGTTTTGTGTTGGCCCGTTCGCGGGTTAACCCGCGCCTACACATTGATGGAGGGTGGACACCCCCTGCCGTTGTAGGAGCGGGTTCACCCGCGAATACGGTGGCGGCGGCAACGATGAACGGCCGGTGATATTGGCCAGCAGGACCGGCCCTTTCGCGGGTGAACCCGCGCCTACGACGACCTGTGTCCACCCTCCACCACCGTGTAGGCGCGGGTTTACCCGCGAAGAGGCCCTCAAGGCTTACGCGCTGCCATGTGCCCCAAATAGGCCAGCAGCGCATCCAGTTCCTGTTCACTCAACACACTTTCGGCAAACCCCGGCATCTTCGCCTGCGGCCACCGCCGCAGGCTTTGCGGGTCGCGTATCAACTTGCGTAAATAAACCGGCTGAAAATACTCGGTCGGGTTATACGGCACATTCAAGTCCGGCCCCACCTGCCCATCCCCCGCACCGTTCAACCGGTGGCACACCAGGCAATTCTGCTGGAACAGGGCAAAGCCCTGGCGCACCGGGCTGTCGGCCGGCAGCTTCGGGTCGGGTAGCAGCGCAGGAAATCGCTGGTCCACCGGGGCCAGCTTGCGAAGGGTGGCGATCTGGAATGGCCACTGCTCAGGGCGGATGCCGCTGGCCTGCGGCGCAGTCCACACCAGGTAGAACGGCCCGGCACTTGGCTTGCCTGGACCCAGTGACGGCCACGGCGTGTCGGGGTCTTCCACGGCCAGCCAGGCCCGTGCCGGCCCTTGCTGCAGCAAGGGCGCAGCGGGCATTTCGGCGGCAAAGCCATCCAGCGCCACGGCTTGCAGGTGATCGCTGGCAGTCACGCCTTTCAGCAGCGTGACCAGTGGCACCGCCCGATAGTGCATGGGGCGTTTGTAGGATACGTCCTGTTCGATGCTGATGTCCTGGGCCTCAGGGTGGCCAAGCAGTTCGGCGCTGCTCCACTGGCGCGGTGTCGCGCCCAGTTCAAGGTGCAGTTGCGCCGCCGACAATGGCAGGCTCAGGAGCAACGCTAGCAGGGCAAGGCAGTGGCGCATAGGCGATCTCCGACCATCAAGGCCAGCAGGTTACCTGTGCGTTGCCCGTTGGCGCCACCGCCGCAGTCAGCCAAACAAACGTGTCAGGTTCGGCAAGATCAACAGCAACGTGGTGGCAAATAAAATGAGCCCAGCTTGGCGAATTTTCGATTGTCTGAACATGGCGGACCGCCTTCTTGTTGTTATTCCTGAATACCCGTTGGCTTCCTTGTCGCGCTTCGGGTCGATCGCAGCGGCGTTGAATGGCGCCGGACTGCTTGCCGCTTGAAAGTGGATATACCTTCAACAGTAGGGTGTGCGTTATCCATATTTGAGAACCCTTTGTTCTAACCGTGCACTAAAACCATTCCTCTGGCTATGAGGCTAAGTGCTATCTAGCTGACACGCTCTATCTAGACAGTGGCGCAAGCACCCGGCAGGCGCCGACGAAATGTGACCGTTCGTCAGTGCAGCCTACTTGCTTGTACGTGCCTTTCGCGGCAGTCTCTACAGCAGATTCCCACCCATGTCGTTCAGGACTACCCCTATGTCGTTACGCATCTGCATCCTTGAAACCGATGTCCTGCGACCGGAGTTGACGGCGCAATATCAGGGCTACGGCAGGATGTTCGAGCAGCTCTTCTCGCGTCAGCCGATTGCCGCCGAATTTTGTGTGTACAACGTGATGCACGGCGACTATCCCGCCGACAGTGAAAAGTTCGATGCCTACCTTGTGACGGGCAGCAAGGCCGATTCGTTCGGTACCGACCCGTGGATCCAGACGCTAAAGGCCTACCTGCTCAAGTTGTACGAGCGCGGTGAAAAGCTGCTGGGCGTGTGTTTTGGCCACCAGTTGCTGGCCTTGACCCTGGGTGGCAAGGCCGAGCGGGCTGAGCAAGGCTGGGGCGTGGGTATTCATCGCTACTCGTTGGCGGCGCATGCGCCCTGGATGGACCCGGAGGTGTCGGAGCTGACCTTGCTGATCAGTCACCAGGACCAGGTGACCGAACTGCCGGAAGGCGCTACGGTGATTGCCTCCAGCGATTTCTGCCCGAATGCGGCGTACCACATTCGCGACCAGGTGCTGTGCTTCCAGGGCCACCCGGAATTCGTGCATGACTACTCCCGAGCACTGCTCGATGCGCGCCAGGAATACCTGGGTGACGAGGTGTACCACAAGGCCGTTGCCAGCCTGGCCACCGAGCACCAGGGAGATTTGGTAGGGGAGTGGATGTTGCGCTTTATCCAGCAGCCGTCAAAGGCCGGCGACAGCGCCGCGTAATCGGTGGCAACCCTTCGCGGGCACGCCCGCTCCCACAGGTGATGCACAATTTCCAGCATTGTGCGCAACCTGTGGGAGCGGGCGCGCCCGCGAAGAGGCCATCAAAGCCAACCCGATTTCTTGAAGCTGGCATACAACCCGGCACACCCCGTCGCAATCACCCCCAGTACCGCGAAGTAACCGTAGTGCCAGCTCAGCTCCGGCATGTTCTGGAAGTTCATCCCGTAAACCCCGGCAATGGCCGTAGGGAATGCCAGAATCGCCGCCCAGGCCGCGAATTTGCGCTGCACGATGCTTTGCCGTGACGATTCCAGCAGCATGCCGATCTCGATCGTCTGGCTGGCAATGTCGCGTATGCCGGCCAAGTCTTCCATCTGCCGTGTCACGTGAATTTGCACATCACGAAAGTACGGGCGCATGTTCTTGTCGATGAACGGGAAGCTCAGGCGCTGCAGTTCTTCGCTCACTTCAACCAGGGGTGCCACGTAGCGGCGCAGGCGCAGGATGTCACGGCGCAGGCTGTGCAGGCGGCGGATGTCGTCTTCCCGCAGCGAGCCGCCCAGTACGCTTTCCTCCAGCGCTTCGATCTCGCCATGAATGGCCTCGCTGACCGGTTGGTAGTTCTCGGTGACGAAGTCGAGCAGGGCGTACAGCACGAAGTCTTCGCCATGTTCCAGCAGCAGGGGCCGAGCCTCGCAGCGCTGGCGGACCATGGCGTAGGATTTGGAGTGGCCGTTGCGGCAGGTGATGATGTAGCCGTTGCCCGCGAAGATATGGGTCTCGATGAATTCCAGTTTGCCTTCGTGGCGCACTGGCGAATAAGTGACGATGAACAACGCGTCACCGAAGGTTTCCAGCTTGGGCCGGCTGTGTTTTTCCAGGGCATCTTCGATGGCCAGTTCGTGCAGGTTGAACTGCGACTGCAGGTTGGCCAGCTCCTCGGCATTGGGCTCTTCCAGGCCGATCCACACAAAATGCCCCGGCTTGCGCGCCCACTCGCTGCCTTCGTCGATGCTGATGTTGGTGACCTTTCTGCCGGCGCTGTACACCGCCGATGCCACGACTCGACCCATGGTTGTCCGCTTATTCGATTGAACACGGATACAGCTTGGGCTGTACCCGGCTCCAGAGCAACCCCGGATCAGGCCAGTTCTTTTTCCATGCGGTCAATGCACTGCTGCATTTGCACCCGGCATTGCTCGATCAGCGCGGGCAGGTCCTGCAGCGTCATGCCCGTCGTGGCAATGGGCGGCAGCGAGCGCACAATCACCGTGCGCTGGCGCCAGCTGTTCAGGCTCAGGCGCCTGGCATAGCGGCTGACGCAGACCGGCACGATCGGCACACCGGCCTCGATGGCCATGTGAAACGCGCCTTTCTTGAACGCCAGCAAATGCTCGCCGGGATTGCGGGTGCCTTCGGGGAAAATCCAGATCGAGGTGTCGTCCTGCAGAACCCGGGTGGTCTTCTGTATGGCCCTGCGTGCCTGATAGGCATTCTTGCGGTCGACCAGCACGTTGCCGCCCAGCCAGAACAATTGGCCGAACAGCGGGATCCAGCCCAGGCTCTTCTTGCCGATGGCGACGGTGCGTTGCGGCACCACTTGGCCCAGCACGAACAGGTCGAAGTTGGACTGGTGGTTGGCCACGATCACACACCCGGGTGGATGGTCCCACAATGGGCCGACTTCGGCCTTGACCTTGATGCGCATCAGCCAGGTGGCCGGCAAGCTGTAGAGCCGGGCGAAAACGCGGCTGTTGTCAGGGTTGAAGGGGCGGCACAGACCAATGATCAGGCCCACGGCGCCAACGGCAAGAAAATGCAGCCCCAGCAGGAACATACGCAATGAATAAAGCATGGTACGGCTCACACCAGACGGTCGCGGGCAGTGTACGGGTGTGCACTGGTTGGGGCAAACCTTGGTGCAGGCCTGTTCCGGCCTTTTCGCGGGCAAGCCCGCGAAAAGGGCCCGTGCGTCTAGCCCATATGCTGCTGATCCAGCTCGATCGCCTTGTCCAGCGCCTCCAGCAGCCCTTTGCGCACTTTCAGCTTAGTGTTCTTGTGCGCCAGCATGTTCAGCTTCTTCAGCTCTCGTGCTACAGTCATTGCCGCTTCCTGCAACTGCTCGGCCGGTACCACCTTGTCGAGGAAGCCGGCATCCACGGCACCCTGCGGGTCAAATACTTCGGCATTGATCACCGAGCGGTGGAAGGCCGAGCGGCGCAGGCGGTCGCGGGCCAGTTCAATGCCGGCGTGGTGCATGGTCATGCCGATTTGCACTTCGTTCAGGCATACCTTGTATGGCCCATCGACGCCAATGCGGTAGTCGGCCGACAGCAGCAGGAAGGCGCCCTTGGCCACCGCATTGCCGGGGCAGGCGACCACCACCGGGAACGGGTGCGACAGCAGCCGGCGGGCGAGGGTGGAACCGGCGGTGACCAGGCTGATGGCGTCCTTGGGGCCGCGGGTCATCACCTTGAGGTCGTAACCGCCTGACAGAATGCCCGGCTGCCCGGTGATGATCACTACTGCACGCTCCTCGGTAGCGCGGTCCAGCGCTGCATTGAAGGCAGTGATGACGTCCGGCGAGATGGCATTGACCTTGCCGTTGTTCAGGGTAAGGGTGGCGATGCCGTCTTCGGCGTGGTAGGTAATCAGCTCGCTCATGGCAGAGTCCTTTTGTTGGCGTGGCGACGACGTTACCCAGCGCCAGGGGCGAGGTAAAGCAGCAAGGCTGACTGGTCGGTCAGTGCTCATGGCAGCCCAAGTGCAAATACATGAAAAAATTGAAAAAAATGCTTGCCAAAGGGAAAGTCTTTCACTAAATTAGCGCACCTCGACAGGCCGCAAGGCTTGAAGAGAAACGGTGAAGTGTCCGAGTGGTCGAAGGAGCACGCCTGGAAAGTGTGTATACGAGAAATCGTATCAAGGGTTCAAATCCCTTCTTCACCGCCACATTCGTAAAAGCCCCGCAAATCAATGGTTTGCGGGGCTTTTCATTTGTGGATTGTACTACTCGATTGTACTACTCCTCAGCCTCTCTTCCCGGCGCTCCGCCGCTGGGAGTCCTAGTTAGCCCTCAAATCTCCTTATCGCAGTATTCCGTTCAGCTTATGCAGGCGAGGCGGATAGACTCTGATAGCCGTCTATCCGCAATGCAAGAAAGTGCTTGCATCATGTTTGAATGTGTGCTTGACAATTCTCTAGGTCCGTGGTAGACTGTGCTCTTCAGTGGGGAATCCCACTCGACCCTCCTCCCCGTGATACCCATATCCCCGACTGCTAGTGCACCGACTGAGACGAACGGCTCTGTCAGTGCGGCATAACCTGTTGCTCGATCCAGGGCAGATGATCGAGACCTCATTGGGTCGCAAGTTGTACCAAGAGGTTAATTAGGCTTCGGGAGTCTTAACTTCAAGGTATTCTCCGGCCAGGAGAGCAACGCAACTGGCCACTACTTTATAGACTTGCCCCGCAACGGGGAGCCCGCACTTCAGCTTAGAAGCGCAGTACATCTTGAGCCCAACTTGACCCCGAAGCTCTTAGCAGAGCTAGGGGTTTACTTTGCCCGCTGTAAACCTTTAATTCATGGATATAACAACTATGGCCCAGCGCCCTTTAAAACGTAACACCTGCTCGGGATGTGGACGAATCCACTACTCCCGCTCTCCACTAACCCGCTTCTGTGGGTCAACTTGCCAGAGTCGTACTTGGCGGCAGAATAACAAAGCCACCCAAGAGCAACTTGAGCAAGAGTACCTTGCCCAAGAAGCCGATAAATCAGCCCAGCAAGAAAGGGATGCCGCTTGATGAGCAGTAATATTGTCTGGCTCGAAGTTCGCAAGGATAACGGGGCTATCTTATCTTACTACCTGAATAAGCCTTCAGCCCCTTCTGCTACAGTGGATTACGTCCAAGCCACCAATGACGAACTTCTGTACTTGAATAGCCTAGAAGACTTCATTCTCCCAGCTGGAATGGTAGCCACTCTAGATGACCTTGTGGGCCACAGAGAGCGTTTGCAAGCAGCAAAGAAGAAGAGCCTGCCCCTACCCGCAGGGTCGAGCAAGAAGCCCTCACAGAGCATTGCAGGGGGTACTGATAATAAGCAACGTGCAACCAAGAAGCTTTCCAAGGCAGAGTTTATGTCAGGCTTCAAGAAGGTTGATAAGCCAACCAAACAAGGAAATGAATAATGACCACATACACCTATGGACTCGACGTTGTGGAGTTCTTTAAATACGATGATATAGAGCTACAGCAACTACTTGATCAGCGAGTTATCCGATATAACAGTAATTCGGAAGGGCTCAGCCATAAGGGGATGGCTGCTAATGTGGACTTTGTTCGCCACAAACCTCTTGAGATGTCCCTGATCGAGCTTCAAGAAGAGGTGCTGCAGGGTTATAGAATTGTAAAGGCAAATGCCGAGTCCTTGTTCTTCAAGGCCATTCTGCGGAAGCCCGAGAAGGTAATTAAGACCGAGCTACGCAAGCTAGAAGAGTTGGTGCGTACTGAGTATGAACAGAGTCGGTATGAGCGTAATGCTGCTGAGACTGCTCGCCAAGTTGAGCTCACCATCTCAATGCAGCGCCGTAAAGCAGAAGCAAAGGCAGCAGCCGAGCAAGCAGCAGCACTGGCCGCACAGCAAGCAAGTGAAGAAGCAGCCGCCCTGGCCGACCTTCGCCGCGCCTACGCGGAGCCTGCCGAGGTGGCCTAGCTGGTCTCCTTGCGTATGCACTTGAAGGGGCAGGTAGTATAGATTCTGTCCGCCTTAATCGCTTAAACCCGCATGGCACTAGGGCTCCAGCCCAATCAGCTATGCACAATTCCAGTAGGAACCTACATGCGAATCTCAGTATACCGGCCTGAACATCAAGCGAAGTTGCTTCGCTTGATGGAATACACAGGCGCCATTAACCCAACCCGGCTAATCGAGCAATTGATTGTTGAAGCTGCCATGCGGCTTGATTCCCTAGAGAGTGGAACGAATGTCACCAAGCAAGACCAAGAAGAACAACACCCGTAACTACAGTTACACCTGCGCTACCTGCGATACCCCTTTCACAGGACACCGAGAACAGGCAGATAAGAGTAAACGCTTCTGCAAAGATAGCTGTAGGAAGGCCAAGTCAAGAGAGGCTGATAAGGCAGCAAAGCGCCAGTCCCGCATAGAAGTGCAGAAAGTACAGTGGAGCAAGAGCACGGCAGGCCAGTTTGCTATAAGTCAGTGCAGGCGAGAAGGTAGCGTAGCCATCCTCTGGGGAAACACTACGGCTTCCCTTGTCGAGTTTGATAAGTTTATTAAGCTCTACAAGAAGTGCCATGGTTACGATCGAAAGGCTCGGAAGTCTCTTTACCACCGCTGCCACATTCAGGCCAGCAGAGGTACAGACGGTTCCACAGGCGCCTTGCACTACCTTAACCTGTTCATCGGCCTGGATATGCACAACCAGAAGGCCGGTAACAAATTTATTTCAGTAGATGCAGGCTTGAGAGTTCCTGCAAGCAAGTTTATCAAGAAGTGGGAAGTCACCAAGGGTGATACCAGTCGGCAAATTGTCGATAAGATTCACGCCCTTCTAGGTGATGATTTTACCAACTATGTAAATCAGCGCCTTCTTATTAAGATGGACACAGTGCACGAGCTAGCCAAGCGTATCTACAATAGACAGCAGAAGGGCACAGCAGTAAAGGAGCTAGAGCGACGTTATACGCTCTCTGAGTTAGAGCAGGAATCTCTCGACGATTTGGAAAAGATGGATGCGCTTCAGCGTGGTAATAGTTCTGTTGCCAGCTACAGGCCAGAGTCCCTTACCCGCGCCCCATTGTGCGTATATGCCGATGAACTGGAGCGGGTGGCTGCTGTATCTCTCTCAGGGCGTCACAGGGACAATTGCCTATTTATGCTTGACCTTGTGCGAGTTCTGGGCGCCTACATTGCTCAGGCGGAGTTGCAGGTAGCAGCTCAGATGGGTATTGAAGAAAGTGTCGTCCATGAGAGGTTCATGTCATTGAAGGATGCAACGTGGGAACCACTAGCTTACTTGTGCCACCTACAGCCGTGGGGGAGGCCAAGGTATCCATGGCAAAAGTCCAGGCCACTGCTAGAGGCAGACCGCCAGCACCTAATTAACAGTATTCTTGAGCATTGCTACAACGCCCTAGCTGGTGCAGACGTGCCTAGAGAGTTGCTACGGAATCGCCTGTCAAAGCGCCTCTATGTGGTCAATCTGGTGCCTACAGTGCAAGCACCAGACAAGTGGCGCTATAAAGCCTCGGGAGGCTGGGATAAGTTCCTTGAGGGCTTGTACTCCGATGCTGAGCCGATATGGCAGGCTCTGCTTGCCCTGGACCTCTGCACTCCCGAGCAGCTAGAAGAAGCTCGCACAGGCTTGCTGTGGAGCCTCCACCGGGCAATTGAGAAGGCCCGCCGCGTATATCGGGCCTCAAGGCGCGTAAGTAAGGCAGGCTGCCCAGAGCACTTGGAATACCCGCCGATCCTCATTGACTTGATGCAGGCAGGCAATAGTGAGATGGCCGTACCGCTGGTGGCATAGGGGTATATCCAGCTTTGGCGATACGCCCCGCTGGCGGGCGTGAATGCCACGCCGGGATGACGCACTTCTGCGTCCTCCCAGTATCTATTGCCGATCTAGGCAATATCTAATTGCTCTGGGGCGCCTGTGCTGCCGCTTACATACCCTTACACCCGGCTAGGCCCCTATTTACGGGGCCTCCGCTAGACCTGGGTTAAGCTAATCGCCTTAAATACGTTGAGATTTACTTTCCTCGCTGACTTCTGCCCCAAAGTCTCAGCGAAGGGAAGAACTCAAGGTATTGGCCTACGCCGTAAACCAGCAGAATCCCCAGTGCGGATACGACGTACTTAGTTTGCATAGCCATCGCAAAGCCGTCCTCGCAAGTTTGCACCGCTCCCCAGGTTGCCTGCGGCTCGCAACCTATTGCTATCTTGAAGAGGTGCATATTATGGGTGATGCTCCACAGCAGCCCGCCCCGTGGGTTGTAGCCATCCGACAAGATTAACGCGATCACGATTAAGACTAGGCTAGCCGTAATCGTGAGCAGACCTTCCTTCTTCACCTGCTTGAAATCCATTATTTAGTCTCGACTGTAGACACGCTGCGAGAAGCGATGATGCCCCAGGCGCCTTTGTAGTGCCATAACGTTCGCAGGATTTATTACAATGGTTGATCGGTCGTTGTAACAGTTGTAAACTGATATCATCAGCCACTGCAAGGGATCACCGCCATGGAAGTCGTTGCCTACTACCGCGTATCTACCAAAGGGCAGGGCGAATCCGGCCTCGGTATTGAAGCCCAGCGGGAGTATGTGCATATCGCTGCTGAGAAGCAGGGCTGGACGATTGTGGCTGAGTACACCGACTCGGGCGTCTCTGGCTCGCTTCATCCGCTAGATCGGCCAGCAGGTGCTGCTGCTTTCGCTCACCGCCTCCCGGTGATCGTGGCCAAGCTCGACCGTCTAAGTAGGGATGTTGAGCATATAGCAGGCTTAATGAAACGTAGTACATTCAAAGTAGCGACCATGCCCAACGCCTCGACGGTGGAGCTACATATCTATGCTGTTCTAGCGGAACAAGAGCGCACCTTTATCAGCGAACGAACCAAAGCCGCTCTGCGGTCACTGGAAGCTCGTGCTGCTGGTGGCGATGCAGAGGCCGTCCAAAAGATCAGTAACCGCTCACAAGCGCTCGCTAAGGGCCGTAGCATGTTGAATAGGTCCAGGGGTCACGCCACCCAGCGCCAGCAGGCAGACGACCGCGCAGCACTGCTCAAGGACGCTGTAGAGAACTGCATCCTCAAGGGGGCTGGTAGCCTACAGGCGGTGGCTGACTGCCTAATAGCACGCAACATCCCCACTGCCCGTGGTGGCCAGTGGTCGCCAACCGCTGTAATGCGAGTGATGCAGCGCCTTGGCCTAGAACTGAGCAAGCCCACCAGTGCTCCCGTGGTCTCATAGAAAGTGCTTATGGCCACCCCAAGGGTGGCTTGATACCCTGCCACGTTCCTGTGTATTCAGTAGCGATACCGATACGGCCCCGCCATTGTGCGGAGCTTTACTTTGGCCCTCTATATTTAAAAATCAGCCTATGCGGTGGCACAAGGCAGAGCCAGGGGCGTTAAGCACCGACCGCCATTCAGCCTGATCTCAGCCGTTTGCCCAGCACCCCCGCTGTATATTCCGCCCCTGAATCCGCAAGTGCCATTTACGAAAGGCAGAGGTCGCGTTTGAAAATTCAGGGGGCGCCAGGGTGGCAAGACTTTGCCTCAAAAGTGAGTGAAAGCCTCGCCCAGGTGGAGATCAGATGGGGAGGGCGGGTATCTTGGAGATGGCCGTTAGCTTCTGTGCTGCGCTTGCACCCTTTGAATATACGTCGTGTGTCACCGAACCTGTTTCATGTCCAACCAGTTCCTTTGCCAAGGCGTCTGGCACATCTGCCCTGATAAGCTCGGTGACTACGGTGTGTCTAAAACCATGAAATACGTGCAGCTTGCTGAAGCCTGCTGCCGTACGCAACCGACCGAATGCCTTGGATATCGCGTGAGAGCGTTTGCCGTAGTGGTCATGTGAGTTGGTGGGGATTAGGAAAGTGTCAGTGCTGTCTTTGATTAGCCGATTGATGGTTGGCAACAAGCTTGGGTGAACAGGCACCACACGCTTGCTGGCCTTGCTCTTGCTTCGGGGGAAGTCGAAGCACGGGATGCCGTCAACGGTGATAACACTGTCTTTGGTAAACTTGCATAGTTCTTCGATCCTGCCGCCTGTGTACCAGCCCAGGAGGATCAGGTCTGCAAGCGGTTGGTCTTTCTTCTCCAGGGCCGCTTTATGCAACTTGAGGGCATCGGTCCGCGTGTAAATCTCCCTGTCTTGGCCTGCCGTCTCAGACCCTCCGCCTTGTGGCAGTTCGTGGCCAGTGAACGGATTCACCTTGTCTTTGTACTCTACGCGCCAGCGTTCGTCATACTTCGCCGCCCACTTCCAAAACGCAGTACCGGCCATCAGGTACTGGCTCAATGTCTTGGGGGCACGGTTCAGGGATTTCAACCACTGGTCTACCGTGTCGAAGTTGATCGGTAGGGCCTCTTGTTTCAGGAACTCAGATAGCCGTTCCAGCTTACTCACCTGCTGGTCAACATGCTTAGGTGCTCCGCCTCTGCTCTCTCGGAACTCACGGAATGCTTTAAGGCGGGCCGGGGTGATTGCCACAACTGCTTTTGCGTTGAGGGTGCCAAGGTAAGCGGCAGGGGTTCGTAAGAGTTCCTTCGCCTCTGCTACCTCTGTTGCGGTAAGGCCATATGTTTCCGTTGCCTTTCGTGCAGTGTCTGCATGGCCTCGCGCAAGCTTCTCGTTAAAGGCACTTACGGCTGCTGGTAAGTCTGTAGGCGGGCCCTTCACGAACTTTTGCAGCGCTTTGTGAGTTAGCTTTTCCATGGCGCTACCCATCAGAGCAACCTCGACCTTCCAGTTCTCCTTGCGGTTCTGTACCTGCGCTCTGGCTGCTGCGATTTCAGCTTTCCATTGAGCGAGGTAGGGCAGGCTCGCTTCCTTAGCTTCCTTGCGGAGCCCAGTCTTCAGCGACCGAATCCGTACCTTGCAGCCAATTGCTTTCTGTACATCGGCAGGGATGGCCAGCCTAACGTACCATGTGGATTCGCCTTTCTTCTGGATCAGGTTGTCGGGCATTGAAGCAGCCGTATCGTAGTGATTTGGGAAGCGGATTGTACTACTCAATTGTACTACTATTCACGCTGTAAGCCCCGCAATCCCGTGATTACTGGCCGGGGAGTCCTTGAAATTCAAATCCCTTCTTCACCGCCACATTCTACGAAAAGCCCCCGCGCTGAAAAGCACGGGGGCTTTTTGTTTTCAAGGCCATTGGGGCTGCTCCGCAGCCCATCGCGACACAAGGCCGCTACCACACGGATCGCGCCAGCTTTTAGAAATTGAGCAAGACAGTTGCTCCCACGGGCAATTGGAGTGCCCCCAAGAAGTTGGACACCAATCCAACCCTTGGGGGCAGTCCACACCTGTGGGAGCGGCCTTGTGTCGCGAAAGGGCCGCAGAGCGGCCCCGGCAATCTAGAAGCTGATCGAAGCCGAAAGCCGAGCGGTACGCGGTGCCCCCTGGAACAGGTAGTTATCCCCCAGGTAATCGCCCACATCGCGCCAGTATCGCTTGTCCAGCACGTTATCCACCGTCAGCCGCAGCACCGTGTCATACCCGGCAACACGGGTACTGTAGCGGCTGCCAAGGTCGAACACGGTATACCCGCCAACCTCCACATTGCCCGCCTGGCTCGCATACTTGCTGGCGCTATACCGCGCCCCGCCCAGCAGCGCCAGCCCCGGAACCGGCAGGGCATATTCCGCATGCAGCGCCGCCCGGAATTTAGGCACGTTGATCGCCTGGTGGCCTTCATAGGCTTCGGTGCCGCTGTTCTGCACCCGCGCCCGAATGGCTGCCGCACTGGCCTGTACCTGCAGGTTCGGGGTCACCCGACCGCTGGCGCCCAGTTCCAGGCCGGTATTTTTCTGCTGGCCTTGCTGCACGTAGGTGAAGTTGCCGGTGCTGTCCGGGCGCGCGTACTGGTACGCCTGGCGGATCTGGAACAGGGCGGCACTCAGGCTCAGGCCTTGCCAGTCGTGCTTGACGCCCAGTTCCAGTTGGCGGGAGGTGGTGGGCGCCAGGATCTCAGCTGCATTGCTGGAGAACCAGGGGGCCGTGCCTCCGGCAGACAGGCCCTTGGCGTAGCTGGCGTATACCGTGGTGTTCGGCTGCGGTTTGTAGATAAGCGCAGCGTTGGGCAGCAGTTCGTATTGGCGGGTATGGCGCCCGGCTACGCCGTTCTCGTCCCAGGTCTTTTCATCCAGGCGCACTTCACGGGCGCCCAGCACGGTCTGCCATTGTTCGTTGAAGCTGATGCGGTCGCTGACGAACAAGCCGTACTGGCGGCTGTCCAGGCGGCGTTCGCTGGCGCCGACGGGTTTGTCGGACGGATCGAGGTCCGGGGCGCCGGTATGGATGTTGCC
Organism: Pseudomonas sp. BO3-4; assembly: GCF_034044115.1. Lineage (NCBI taxonomy): Bacteria > Pseudomonadati > Pseudomonadota > Gammaproteobacteria > Pseudomonadales > Pseudomonadaceae > Pseudomonas > Pseudomonas sp. BO3-4. The sequence continues at coordinate 4,601,983 of NZ_CP139018.1, read as the reverse complement.
AGTACCAAGCCACTCGTTGTAGTACGGGCGCTGATCCAGTGTGCGTCGCTGCGCACTGGTACCCACGGTCAGCTCGTGCCCCACCCCCAGCGCATCGAAGTGCCCGTTGAGCATGGCCTGTGCCTCGTCGGTACGGCGGGTATCGTCGGGGCTGCGGAAGTCATAGATGTCGTAGTCGCCATTGCTGCCGAAAAACGCCCCCTCGCTCGAACCCCAGGCAAACGCGCTGTAATCGTCGATCACCACTTTGCTGCGGGAGGCGCTCAAGGTGCCGGTCCAGGTATCGTTGAAGCGGTATTCGAAGCGCCCGCCCAGGTTCAGCGAGTCGTTCTGCACAGGCTTTGCCCAATGCTGGTAGGCCAGGCGGTCTTCCGGGTCTATGCCGTGGGGCACTTCAGTGCCTCCGAGCAGCTGGTAACCCGGCACCGACGACTGTTCGCGGTGTTGATACTCGGCATCCAGCTGCAGGGTGGCATCCGGGTTGATCTGCCAGTCGAATGCCAGCGAGGCGAAGTCGCGCTTGCCGTCAGCGTGGTCGACGTAGGTGCGGATGTCTTCATGGGCCAGGTTGGCGCGCAGGCCGAACTGCTTTTCGCTGCCGAACCAGCCGCCAAGGTCGGTGGCCAGATAGCGTTCGCCTTGTTCGTTGGTCGATACCGTGACGCTGCGTATGTCTTGGGCCCGCTTGGTCACATAGTTGATCAAGCCGCCCGGCTCCGACACGCCGGTCTGCAGCCCGGACAGGCCCTTGAGCAATTCCACCTGCTGCTTGTTTTCCAGGGCTACGTTCTGTTCGCCGGCAATGGTCTGGCCATTGATGCGATAGCTACTGGCGGCGTTCAGCTCGAAGCCGCGCACATTGAAGTTTTCGTAGTAGCCGATGGGGGCATAGCTTTCGCCGACCGAGGCATCGCTTTGCAACACTTCGCTAAGCTTGCGTACCTGGCGGTCTTCCAGCAACTGCTGGCTGAACACGCTGACAGAGGCGGGGGTGTCGAGCAGTGGCGCGGGCTGGAAGCCGGCCACCGCGGCCTGGCGTGCCTGGTAGCCATCATTGGCGTAGGTGTCGGAGACCTGCAGCGGGGCCAGCACCACGCTGTCTTCGGCAAGCACAGAGGGGCACTGCAGGGCCAGGCCCAGGCTGAGCAGGCTCAGGGGCAGGCGGGGGTGATGCGGGGGCATGCGGTGGGGCTCCTGGATGCGCGATACCTGTACTGGCCCTTTCGCGGGTAAACCCGCTCCTACACTGGTTGGGATACACCAGTTGGTGATGCACCGGGCGGCGATACACCCGTTGGTGATGCACCGGGTGGCGATACACCCGTGGGTGATGCACCGGGTGGCGATACACCGGTTGGTGATACCCCTGTAGGAGCGGGTTTACCCGCGAAGAGGCCGGCACAGGCCATGAAAAAGGCGGCATCTTACCAGCCGCCCTCTACATAAAACGATCCAGGCCCGGCGTATTCAGTCAGCCTGTCTTGATCGGCCGCTTGTGCTGCCGCCAGTTGTCATCGATCTTCGACCAGGTCTTGCCATCGGTAATGGCCATCAGCTTGCGTCCATCCTTGAAGGTGGCCAGAAAGGTTGCTTCTTCTTCCTTGCCACCCAACCACAGCCCGGCCAGCAGCCCTACTGGCCCTGCCACCAGGGCGCCGGCCACGCCCCAGCCCAAGGCGCTGCCAAGGCTGCGGTTGGTTTCCAGGCTGGCCAGCCGCAAGTCGCTGATGCGTGCCAGGGAAATCCGCTCACCGGGTGAGGGGCTGCGCGCGGTCTTGAGTGTGAGCGATCCATTGCGATACTCGCCTTCACCTTGCAAGAAATCGCCGGACTGTACCGTGAGTCTTGTCATAAATTCATCCTGTCAGGGAAAGGGCATTCCAGCGCTTAATGAGCGCTGCCCAGGCAGGCAAGTCAACGGCATTGCGACGGAGGGTAGTGCGGTACTTTGTCGCCGTGGCTGGCCTCTTGGCGGGCACACCCGTACCCACAGGCGTATCAGTGCCCTGAGGTTTGTGAGGCACCTGTGGGAGCGGGCGTGCCCGCGAAGAATCCAGCGAGCGTTTTTCAGGCCACCTGCAAGGCATTCTTGCGCTTGCGTTCGGCCCATCCCCAGGCCAGCAACGCCAGCCCGCCAATCACCAGCCCGGCCACCACGATCCCCATCCAGCCCTGGCGCTGGAACAGCTGGGTGCCCAGCAACGACCCAAGCGCCCCGCCAATGAAGTAGCAGGTGATATAACCGGCATTCAGCCGCGTACGTGCCTCGGGCCGCAGGGCGATCACTGCGTTCTGGTTGCTCACATGCACCAGCTGTACCGCCAGGTCGAGCATCAGCACCCCCAGCAGCAAGGCGAGCAGGGACTGTTCGGCAAACCCCAGCGGCACCCACGACAGCAGCAACACCACCAGGCCCACGGTGGTACCCAGCGCGCCCTTGCCGCGGTCTGCCAGGCGCCCGGCCCAGTTGGCCGACAACGCACCCGCCGCACCGGCCAGGCCGAACAGGCCGATCACTGCATCCGAATAGTGGTAGGGGCCTTTCGCCAGCAGAAACGCCAGGGGTGTCCAGAACAGGGCGAACAGGCTGAATGCCAACAGACCGAGCAGCGAGCGCAGGCGCAGCACGGGCTCTTCGATGAACAGACGGAACACGGAGCCGATCAGTGCCGGGTATTTCAGCCCGGCGTGGCTGTGGTGCTGTGGCAGGCTGCGGTACAGCGCCACGGCGGTAACTGCCATCAGCACGGCGGCCAGCACGTAGATACTGCGCCAGCCACCCAGCTCGGCCATGAAGCCGGCAGCAGTACGCGCCAGCAGGATGCCCAGCAGCAGGCCGCTCATCAGCGTGCCGACCGCGCGCCCACGCTGATGCGGCTCGCTCAGGGTCGCTGCCATCGGCACGAGGATCTGTGCCACCACCGAGAACAGCCCGGTCAGCGCCGTGCCGAGCAGCAGCCAGGGCAGGCTGGGTGCACAGGCGCTGATGACCAGGCCCAAGGTGGAGACAACGGTCATCACGGTAATCAGCCGGCGCTGCTCGAACAGGTCGCCCAGCGGTGCTAGTAACAACAGGCCGGCGCCATAGCTGAGTTGCGCGGCAATCACGATGCTGCCGGCGCTGGCGGTGCTCAAGCCAAACTGCTGGGCGATGCTGTGCAGCAGCGGTTGGGCGTAATAGTTGCTGGCCACGGCCAGGCCTGTGGCGGTGGCCATCAGCAGGATCAAGGCGCGGCTGAGAGTGGGGGTGTGCATGCAATTCTCGTGGGGGCAGTGGTGTGTGGTGATGATTATCAGGAAGTGTCAGGCATGACACCAATGTATAGTTTTCAACCTATTCATCTTGAAAGCAGATAAATCGATGAACCTCAAGCAGCTCGAATATGCCCTTGCCGTGGCCGACACCGGCAGTTTTACCCGCGCGGCGGAGCGCTGCCATGTGGTGCAGTCGGCGCTTAGCCATCAAGTGGCGCGGCTGGAGACGCAGCTGGGGGTGAGCCTGTTCGAGCGTAGTTCGCGACGGGTGCGCCTGACACCTGCGGGGGAGGCCTTTGTACTCAGTGCACGGCCCGCGGTGGAGGCGGCCCGGCGCATTGCCGATGACGTGGCAGCGGCCTGCGGCCAGGTGCGCGGGCGGCTGGCGATTGGTGAAATCAGCTCGCTCACCGCGCTGGACCTGGTCGACCTGTTGGCGGTGTTTCACGGTCGTTTCCCGGATGTGGATGTACGCTGGCTCACGGCCAAGAGCGAATTGCTGATTGCTGATGTGCTCGAGCGGCGCCTGGACGTGGGTTTTATCGGGCTGTGGCAGGGCGAGGTGGTGCAGGGGGTGCAGCATCGGTTGCTGGCCCGGGAAGAACTGGTGGCGGTGTTGCCGTTGGGGCATCGCCTGGCGGGCAGGGCACAACTGGCGCTGGCTGACCTGGCAGGTGAGGTGTTGGTGGACTTCCCCGAAGGCACCGGGGCGCGACGCCAGACCGACGAGGCGTTTGAAGCAGTGGGGTTGCAGCGTCGGGTGCAGTTCGAGATCGGGCATGTTCGTCTGGTGGAGAAATTCGTGCAGCGGGGCATGGCCGTCGGCCTGGTGCCCGAGCGGGTGGCTCAAGGCATCGAAGGGGTGGCAGTGGCGCGGTTGGTGGATGCCCCGGTGCGGCACTTGTATGCGGTGTGGTCGTCCAGCCCCACACCGGCTGCCCGGGCTTTTCTGGACGTGATGGAACAGTGCCTGGGGGCACACAAAGGCTAAGCCTGTGCCGGCGTTGTCGCGGCACAGGCAACCGTTCAATCAGGCTGCAAACCCACCATCTACAGTCAGGCTGGCCCCGGTGATATACCCGGCTTCAGGCCCTGCCAGGTAAGCCACAAAGCTGGCAATTTCTTCCGGCTCGCCATACCGCCCAATGGCCATCAGCGGAATCAGGCTCTCGGCAAACTCGCCACTGGCCGGGTTCATGTCGGTGTCCACTGGGCCGGGCTGCACATTGTTCACGGTAATGCCCTGCGGCCCGAGGTCGCGTGCCATGCCGCGGGTCAGGCCAACCAGTGCCGACTTGCTCATGGCGTACGGTGCACCACCGGCAAACGGCATGCGTTCAGCGTTGGTGCTGCCAATGTTGATGATACGACCCCCCTGGCCCATATAGCGTGCGGCGGCCTGGCTGGCGACGAACACGCTGCGTACGTTCACGGCCAGCATGCGATCGAAGTCGGCCAGGTCGAACTCTGTCACCGGGGCCACTGCCAGCACACCGGCGTTGTTGACCAGGATATCCAGCCGGCCCAAGGCTTTTACGGTGTCATCCACCGCCAGTTGCACGGCCGCGGCATCAGCGCTGTCAGCCCGCAGGGCCAAGGCTTTGCCACCGTTTTCGGTAATTTCTCGAGCCAGTTCTTCAGCCGGGCCGGCAGAGCTGACATAGGTGAAGGCCACTTGCGCGCCTTCGCGGGCCAGGCGCCGCACGATGGCTGCACCAATGCCTCGGGAACCGCCCTGAACCAGGGCCACTTTGCCTTCGAGTGTAAGTTGCTTGGACATGCTGTTCTCCTGCTGGAAGCCAGGCCGAAATGCCTTGGATGGGCACAGTATCGGCGCTCGATTGCCTACTGATAAGATGGTAATCACTATCAGCAGAGTAAACCTTTGGTTGCTAATCATGGCCATGGAATCATTCAGCGCGTTGGAATGCTTCATCCGCAGTGCCGAGGTCGGCAGTTTTGCCGAAGCCGCTAGGCGCCTGAGCCTAACCCCGGCTGCCGTGGGCAAGCACGTTGCGCAGCTGGAAGCGCGCCTGGGTGTGCGGTTGTTCCAGCGTAGTACCCGCAAGCTGACCTTGACCGAAGCGGGGCAGCGTTTTCTTGGCGAGGTCAGTGACAGCTTTCGCACCATTCAGTACGCCGTGGCCAACCTGGCCAGTGCAGAAGGCCAGCCGGCCGGGTCGTTACGGGTGAGTATGGGCACGGTGTTCGGGCGTTTGTACGTGCTGCCGTTGCTGGGGGAATTCTTGCGCCGTTACCCGGCGATTACCCCGGATTGGCATTTCGACAACCGCCAGGTGGACCTGATCGGCCAGGGCTTCGATGCAGCGATTGGCGGTGGTTTCGAACTGCCGCCGGGGGTGGTGGCGCGCAAGCTGACCCCGGCGCACCGGGTGTTGGTAGCGGCGCCGGCCTATCTGCAGCGGCACGCGCCGATAGAAGACCCGCAGGTGCTGCAACGCCATGACGGCATCCTGGTGCGGTCACCGCAGACCGGGCGGGTGCGCTCGTGGCCGTTGACCAGCCGTTGGCAGACGCAGCAGCCGCTGCAATTGCGTCAGGCGATGACCATGAGCGATTCGGACGCGGCGTGCGCGGTGGCCGAGCAGGGGCTGGGCATTGCCCTGGTGAGCCTGCCGTTTGCCGTGCCCTACTTGCTGGCCGGGCGGCTGCTGCGGGTGTTGCCGGACTGGTATGTGGACGATGGGCATATCAGCCTGTATTTCGCCGAGCACAAGCTGTTACCGGGCAAGACCCGGGCGTTCATCGACTTTGTGGTGGAGCAGTTTGCCGAGCAGGGGCTGGCGGGGCGGTTCGATGCCCTGCAGGCCCTTTAGAGAATTATTGCCTGTGCCGGCCCTTTCGCAGGCTCGCCCGCGCCCACAGGGATATCACAGCCCTGAAGACAGTGGGGTCCTTGTGGGAGCGGGCGTGCCCGCGAAGAGGCCGGTTCAGACAACATCGACAATGAACGATACCTGTGCGCCCAGGTTCACCTCGTCATCCACGCGCTTGCCCAGCAGTTGCTGCCCCAGCGGCGATCGTGGGGTAATCACCGTCACCAGTCCGTCACCCTCGCCAATCTTCAACCCCGCTGCCTCAGGCCCGAGAAACAGCCGGCGTTGCGCGCCATCTTCATTTTCCAGGGTCACCAGGTTGCTTACCTGCACACCGCGCGCCGGGTCGTAATCACGCAGCAGCAACTGCTGGTAGATCACCAGCGCCTGGCGGATCTCGGCACTGCGGCGGGCCTGGCCGGTGGCCAGGTACGAGGCCTCCAGGCCCAGCGTGTCATACTTGTTCTCGGCAATGTTCTCTTCGGCGGTGGCGGCCTCGTAGGCGGTTTGCGCCGCGCGGGTCAGCACGTCCAGGTCATGCGCGAGGGTGGCGACAATCAGCGCCAGCAGGTGGGGCTTGTCCATGGTCAGTAACAGAACTCCAGCACGTTGGCCTGGCTTTTTTCGGTGGGCGCGGTACGGTTTTGCTGCAGCCAGAACTGGCACTTGGGGCTGTTGAGGTTGCGCGGGTTGCCTTGGGCGGCATCGGCGGCCTGTTGCAGCGCCTGTTTGTGCAGGATGTCCTTGTAGCGTTCGAACATCTCGGCCTGGGCATCCTGGGCATCCTGGGCAGTGGCCGGTGCAGGCGTTGCAACGGGGCGGTCTGCATGCGGGGCTACCACCTGGGCCAGAGGTTGCACCTGCTGTGGCCACAACTGCTGGGCCAGCCACAGGCTCGCGGCAATGGCCATGGCGCCCAGCCACAGGCCCAAGGCAACGCACATGATCAACGGCAACGGCTTGAGGGTGATCTTCAATTCACGGTGGCGCGGCATGGCAGCCTCCTGGCAGCGTGGTAGGGGGCATTGTCGCATGCGCTTGGGCATTTTTCTGCGCAGGTGCTTTTGTCTGCGCCAATTTATGCGCAGAATTCGCTGTTTTTGCACCCGCACGGGAGGGGCGCATGAAAGCCACCTGGGACATCTTCTGCAGCGTCGTCGACAACTACGGCGATATTGGCGTGACCTGGCGCCTGGCCCGGCAGTTGGTGGCCGAGCACGGCCTGGCGGTGCGCCTGTGGGTGGATGACCTCAACGCTTTCACGCCCATGTGCCCTGGCGCCAATGCCACGGCGGCGCAACAGTGGCAACACGGCGTGGATGTGCGCCACTGGCCGGCAGCGTGGTTGCCGGTGGCGCCGGCCGATGTGGTGATCGGCGCGTTCGCCTGCCAGTTGCCCGCGGCGTATGTCGAGGCCATGCGCGCCCTTCCGCAGCCGCCGCTCTGGTTCAACCTCGAGTACCTGAGTGCCGAGGACTGGGTGGAGGGTTGCCATGGTTTGCCTTCGCCGCAGCCCAACGGTTTGCGCAAGGTATTTTTCTTCCCGGGCTTTACCGACAAAACGGGTGGTTTGCTGCGCGAGGGTTCGCTGCTGGCCCGGCGTGACGCGTTCCAGCAGTCGGCGGAGGCGCGCCGTGCCTTTTTGCAGGGGCTTGGTGTAGACCTTGTGCCGGATGCGCTGCTGATCTCGCTGTTTGCCTATGAAAACCCGCAGCTGGGCAACTGGCTTGATGCCCTGGCTACAGCTGACCAGGCCTGCCACCTGTTGGTCCCGCAAGGGCGCATCGTCGCGGGGCTCAGCCAGTGGTTGGGCGAGGGGCCGCTGCACGTGGGTGATGTGCGCACCCGTGGGGCGCTGACCGTTCAGGTGCTGCCTTTCGTCAGCCAGGACGACTTCGACCGGCTGTTATGGAGCTGCGATTTCAATGCCGTGCGTGGCGAAGACTCGTTCGTGCGTGCGCAGTGGGCGGGGCAGCCGATGCTGTGGCACATCTATGTGCAGGACGAGAATGCCCATTGGGAAAAACTCGAAGCGTTCCTCGCGCATTATCGCTGCGGCCTGTCAGACGATGCCGATGCAGCCCTGCTGGGCCTGTGGCGTGCCTGGAACATGAATATCGACATGGGCCAGGCCTGGCGGGCGGCCCGCCAGCATTGGCCGGAACTGCAGCAGCATGCCCGCCTTTGGGGGGCGCGACAGGCCGCTCAGCCGGACCTTGCCACAGCGCTAGTACACTTTTACCGAAATTCGCTATGATACGCGGCCTCGATTTTTATAAATCCATCCAGATTCGGATACTTCGTAATGAAAACTGGTAAAGAACTGAAACCCGGTACCGTCCTGCGGATCGACAACGACCCGTGGCTGGTTCAAAAAGCTGAGTTCACCAAGTCGGGCCGTAACAGCGCGATCATGAAGACCAAGCTGAAGAACCTGCTGACCGGCTACAAGACCGAAACCGTATACGGTGCGGACGACAAGCTGGACGACGTGATCCTGGATCGCAAAGAAGCGACCCTGTCGTTCATCAATGGTGACGAGTACACCTTCATGGACACCACCGACTACACCATGTACGAGCTGAACGCCGAGGACATCGAAGCCGTTCTGCCGTACATCGAAGAAGGCATGGAAGACGTCTGCGAAGCCGTGTTCTTCGAAGGCCGTCTGGTGTCGGTTGAGCTGCCAACCACCATCAGCCGTAAAGTTGTCTACACCGAGAACGCTGCTCGCGGTGACACCTCCGGCAAAGTCATGAAGCCTGCCAAGCTGGCGAACGGTACCGAGATCTCGGTGGCCGACTTCATCCAGATCGACGAGTGGATCGACATCGACACTCGCGACAACAGCTTCAAAGGCCGCTCCAAGAAGTAATGCTTCTTGCGAGACGCAAAAAACCCGGCGCAAGCCGGGTTTTTTTATGCCTGTGTTTTCCCAATCCTCAGCGCGTGCTTGTGCTCGCGCTTTTGTGGGAGCGGCCTTGCGTCGCGATAGGGCCGCAAGGCGGCCCCGGCAATTTCTGCCTACATGCCGAACGCCTGGGGCCGCTTCGCGCCCCGTTCGCGACGCAAGGCCGCTCCCACAGGTCACCGCGCCAGTCTTTGCGCCTTAGACGGTTACGTGCAGGCGCACATCCACATTACCGCGGGTGGCATTGGAGTACGGGCACACCTGATGCGCCTTTTCCACCAGCCCTTCGGCATCGGCCTGGGCCAGGCCCGGCAGGTTGATGTGCAGGTCGATGTCCAGGCCGAAACCGCCCGGGATCTGGCCGATGCCCACCTTGGCGGTGATCGAGGCATCTGCCGGCAGGGCTTTCTTCTCTTGCCCGGCCACGAACTTCAAGGCGCCGATGAAGCAGGCCGAGTAACCGGCGGCGAACATCTGCTCGGGGTTGGTGCCGTCACCGCCCGCGCCGCCCAGCTCTTTGGGGGTGCTGAGCTTGACTTCCAGCTTGCCGTCGCTGGAGCGGGATTTGCCGTCGCGCCCACCGGTGGAGGTTGCTTCTGCGATGTACAGCGGAGTGACCTTTTGCATCTTGAGCCTCGCTAATGTGCTGTGCACTCCCGTTTGCAGGAGGGCGGGGGTTGGTGTGGGATTTAAATTAGCGCGCAATTAGTTAGCGCGCAAGATAAATAATCACCGTTCATCCGAACGGCCATCTCACAGCATAGCGCTCAGAGGTTTTTCTGCAGGTTTTCGCGCAGGTTCAGCAGGTCGGCTTGCAGTTGCTGCAGCTGCTCCAGGCTGCGCCCGCTGGCCTTGAGAATGCATTGCGGCACCTGTTTGGCCTGCTGTTGCAGGGCGCGGCCTTTGTCGGTCAGCTGTACCATCACTACCCGTTCATCTTCGCGGCTGCGGTTGCGCTGCAACAGGCCTTCGCTTTCCAGGCGCTTGAGCAGCGGGGTCAGCGAGCCTGGGTCGGTCAGCAGGTGCTGGCTGATTTCGCCCACGGTCAGGCCGTCACGCTCCCAGAGCACGAGCATGGCAAGGTATTGCGGGTAGGTCAGGCCCAGCGCCTGCAGCAGCGGCTTGTAGACCTTGGTCATCAGCAACGAGGTGGAGTGCAGGGCGAAACAGACCTGGTTGTCCAGCAGCAGCTCGTCACAAGAGGCTTGGGTGTCGGCGTTCATGCAGGTCCTTGAAAGTCATCAATGGAAAATTCTGGCACGCTGATCATCAGTGCGCGAATTAATCGCGCAGTTCACTGCGCAAGGCCAGGTCCCAGGGTGGAATCGGGCTGAAGCGGCTCTTGAGGAATTCGAGCAGCAAACGGCTGCGAGAGTTCGTTTCATGTGCCAGGCGTAGCGCGTAAATGCCGCTGGTCTCGGCTTCAGGCAAGCCGCCGTCGCAAAACAACGGGATCAGCTCGCCGCGCAGCAGGTATTCACTGATCAGCCAGGTGGGCAGGTGGGCTATCCCCAGGCCGGCGAGGGCGCCGAACAGCAGGGTTTCCGCATTGTTGGCAGCCATGCGCATGCGCGCGGGGCGGTACAGGCGGGTTTGCCCGGCCACACTGAAGCGCCAGGCGAACGGCGGCGCCAGGCCATCCCAGTCCAGCCCGTCATGCCCGGGCAGTTCGCTGGGGCAGGTGGGGATGCCGCGGCTGGCCAGGTAGGCGGGGCTGGCGCAGGCAATGCGCACCATGTAGGCGAGCGGCGTGGCGACCAGACGGGTGTCGGCCAAGGGGCCGGCGCGCAGCACCAGGTCGACCTCGCCCAGGTGGCTGCCCTGCAGGTCGACGAAGCTGTCGATCAACCGCAGTTGCACGTCCAGGCCCGGGTAGGCCACCAGGAAGTCGGCAATGGCCGGGGCCAGGTGGCGGCGGCCAAACGCGGCAGGGGCGTCGATGCGGATCAGGCCTTCCGGGGCATTGCTCAGTGACACCGCTTCAGCCCGGGCCAGGCGCAACTCCTCGATGATGCGCCTGGCCCGCTCGGCAAAGGCGTTGCCTGCAGGCGTGGCCCGCACCGCGTGGGTGCTGCGGGTGAACAGGCGGCTGCCGACGGCGCTTTCCAGGTTGTCGACGCGCCGTGCTACCGCAGACGGGGTCAGCGGGTGGCGACGGGCGGCGGCAGAAAAGCTGCCGGTTTCCAGCACATCGAGGAACAGGCTCAATTGGTCGGTCAGGGTATCGGGGTTCATGGCTGCCTTGCTTTTGCGAAAAACGCACAGCCATTGTGCGCTGCTGTGCGTTTCCCCGCCAGCGCACACTCGTTAGCATGCTCGCATTATTGGTACAGGCGGACGAGGCCCTGATGATCGAGTGGTTGTTGTATATCGTGCTGGGCGCTGCCCTGGGCACCATGGGGGGCTTGTTCGGCATTGGTGGCGGGCTGATTGCGATTCCGGCGTTGGGCGTGCTGTTTGGCCTGGACCAGCAGTTGGCGCAGGGGACCGCGTTGGTGATGGTGGTGCCCAATGTGCTGCTGGCGCTGTGGCGGTATCACCAGCGCAACCGCATCGCGTTGCGCCATGCGTTGCCGCTGTCGGCGTGCAGCTTCTTGTTTGCCTGGCTGGGGTCGATCTGGGCGGTGGGGCTTGATGCGCAATCCATGCGCCTGGGTTTTGTCGGCTTCCTGGTAGCCTTGGCGGTGTGGAACGTGGTGCGGATGTTCATGAAGGTGTCGCCGCCGAGTGCCGAGCTGCGTCATGCCTGGCCGTGGCTGGGTGTACTGGGCAGCTTTGCCGGCACCATGGGCGGCTTGTTCGGGGTGGGTGGGGCCGTGGTGGCCACGCCGATCCTGACCAGTGTGTTCGGCGCTACTCAGGTGGTGGCGCAGGGGCTGTCACTGGCGCTGGCGGCGCCGAGTACCTTGGTCACGCTGGTGACCTATGGCGTGCACCATAGTGTTGACTGGGGGGTGGGGATTCCCTTGGCGGTGGGGGGCTTGCTCAGCATCAGCTGGGGCGTGAAGCTGGCCCACGCGTTGCCGGAGAAGGTATTGCGGGCGATGTTCTGTGTGTTCCTGGTGGTCTGTGCGGTGATGCTGGGGTTTGAGCTTTGAGAGGTTGGGGCCGTTTTTCGGCCCCCGATCACTTGAAACCCTCAACGATGTAGTCGGCCATGCAGTCGGTGATTGGCGAGGGGGTCTGCGTACTGCGCACCAGCATTACATTGGCCATGGGCAACTGTGGCAGCCCTTCGCTCTCACCCAGAATGCGGATGTTGCCCCCGATCAGGCTCTGCAGCTGCGCGGTCACTGCCAGCCCGGCGGTGACGATGGCAAAGATTGCCGCCAGGCTTGGGCTGGTGTAGGCAATACGGTAATCGACGCCCTGTGCCTCCAGCGCATTGCAGGTCCAGGCGCGACAGAAGCAGTCGGTGTTGAACAGCGCCACCGGCATCGGCCGCTGTTCGTGCGGGCAAAAGCCTTCTGCCGCGGCCCACACCAGGCGTTCCTGGCGTAGCAACTGGCCAATCTCGTTGCCGGGCTCGCGGGTGACGATGGTCAGGTCCAGGTCCTGGCGCAGCATCAACTGCTTGGACGAATCGCAATGCACTTCCACCTGCACCAGCGGGTAGGCTTGGGCAAAGCTCGACAAGATGGTCGGCAGGAAGCGCATGGCGTAGTCGTCTGGTGTGCCGATGCGCACCAGCCCAACCATGTGTGGCATGCGCAGGGTGTTGAACACCTCGCCATGCAACTTGAGAATGCGTCGGGCATACCCCAGCAGTACCTGGCCTTCGGCGGTCAGCCGCACCTGACGGCCATCACGTTCGAATAGCTGGCGCTGCAGAATGTCTTCTTCCAGGCGTTTCATCTGCATGCTGACCGCTGACTGGGTGCGGTTGACCACTTCGCCTGCGCGGGTAAAGCCGCCTTGCTCGGCAATGGCGACGAAGGTGCGCAGGACGTCCGCGTCGAGGCTCTGGTACTGGGACATTGCATCAATCTCCGAGATGCATTGCATCAGAAACATTCGTTGGATTGATCTTATGCCTGGCGTGAGACTGAGGCCATCAACACGGAGGGCTTCACGATGAAAGGTCATGTCAGCAGCATCCAGCAACCTGCCTTTTCCCTGAGCTACCTGTGGCATGCGGCCTTGCAGCGTCCGGCGCGCTGGCTGCAGTTGTACCGTCAGCGTCAGGAGCTGGCCAGCCTCAGTGATGCAACCTTGCGCGACTTGGGGTTGAGTCGGGCGGATATCCAGCAAGAGGCCGAGCGGCATTTCTGGGATGATCCATTGAGGAAGTGATGCCATGCGTGGCAGTCGCTTCTGCTCCAGCTCCAGCTCCAGCTCCAGCTCCAGCTCCAGCTTTTGCTTTTGCTTTTGCTTTTGCTCTTGCTCTTGCTTTGGCTTTTGCTTCTAAGCGCGCGGTAGTTCAGGCGACGCAGATTGCGACTTCAGGAGGCCGAGCGCAGGGCTTGCGGAGGGAGGTGACGGGCATGGATGTCCGTCAAGCGCTGGGCCCCAGGATGGGGCCTGCAGCGCGGTCCTCCCGGGAGCTAGCCCGGAGCGAGGGGACCCCGGAGCGGAGCGTAGGGGCCGGATGATGGGAGCCGACGGTTTTGGTTACTTTGGCCACGACCAAAGTAACCCGCCGGAAGGGCGGAAAGGTGAATAGGCGCCTACATCGTGAATGAATGTCTACTTGATGTGAAAGCGCACAACCCAAAGGCCCAAAAGCTCAAAAGCTCAAAAGCTCAAAAGCTTAAGCGCTGGTTCTGATCGGGCGTACAGTCCGTTTGCGATGGCGACGCCGACTCACCTTTCCGCCCTTACGGCGGGTCCCTTTTTGTCGTGGCAAAAAGGGACCAAAAACCGTCGGCTCCCATCATCCGGCCCCTACGCTGCGCTCCGGGGTCCCCTCGCTCCGGCCTTGCTCCCGGGAGCACGCGCTGCAGGCCCCATCCATGGGGCCTCAGCGCTTGACGGGCATCCATGCCCGTCATCTCCCTTCGCAATGCCTCCACTCGGCCTCCTGAAGTCGCAATCTGCGTCGCCTGGACTACCGCGCGCCTTAGAAGCAAGCTCAAAAGCGAGAAGCGAATTCGGTGATCGGCCGGCACCGCCGATGCATTCGGTGAGGTTCTGCCCGGTCATCTGGATAAGGATATCGCCGGCATGGCTGCCCTCGGCCTGGTGTACCAGGAAGAACGCCGTTGCTCTTGCTCTTGCTCTTGCTTTGGTTTTTGCTTCTAAGCGCGCGGTAGTTCAGGCGACGCAGATTGCGACTTCAGGAGGCCGAGCGCAGGGCTTGCGGAGGGAGGTGACGGGCATGGATGCCCGTCAAGCGCTGGGCCCCAGGATGGGGCCTGCAGCGCGGTCCTCCCGGGAGCAAGCCCGGAGCGAGGGGACCCCGGAGCGTAGCGTAGGGGCCGGATGATGGGAGCCGACGGTTTTGGTTACTTTGGCCACGACCAAAGTAACCCGCCGGAAGGGCGGAAAGGTGAACAGGCGCCTACATCGTGAATGAATGTCTACTTGATGTGAAAGCGCACAACCCAAAGGCCCAAAAGCTCAAAGCTTAAGCGCTGGTTCTGATCGGGCGTACAGTCCGTTTGCGATGGCGACGCCGACTCACCTTTCCGCCCTTACGGCGGGTCCCTTTTTGTCGTGGCAAAAAGGGACCAAAAACCGTCGGCTCCCATCATCCGGCCCCTACGCTGCGCTCCGGGGTCCCCTCGCTCCGGCCTTGCTCCCGGGAGCACGCGCTGCAGGCCCCATCCATGGGGCCTCAGCGCTTGACGGGCATCCATGCCCGTCATCTCCCTTCGCAATGCCTCCACTCGGCCTCCTGAAGTCGCAATCTGCGTCGCCTGGACTACCGCGCGCTTAGAAGCAAGATCAAAAGCGAGAAGCGAATTCAGTGATCGGCCGGCACCGCCGATGCATTCGGTGAGGTTCTGCCCAGTCATCTGGATAAGGATATCGCCGGCATGGCTGCCCTCGGCCTGGTGTACCTGGAAGAACGCCGTTGCTCTTGCTTTGGCTTTTGCTTCTAAGCGCGCGGTAGTTCAGGCGATGCAGATTGCGACTTCAGGAGGCCGAGCGCAGGGCTTGCGGAGGGAGGTGACGGGCATGGATGCCCGTCAAGCGCTGGGCCCCAGGATGGGGCCTGCAGCGCGGTCCTCCCGGGAGCAAGCCCGGAGCGAGGGGACCCCGGAGCGGAGCGTAGGGGCCGGATGATGGGAGCCGACGGTTTTGGTTACTTTGGCCACGACCAAAGTAACCCGCCGGAAGGGCGGAAAGGTGAACAGGCGCCTACATCGTGAATGAATGTCTACTTGATGTGAAAGCGCACAACCCAAAGGCCCAAAAGCCCAAAAGCGTAAGCGCTCGTTCTGATCGGGCGTACAGTCCATTTGCGATGGCCGCAAGGCCTCCACTCGGCCTCCTGAAGTCGCAATCTGCATCGCCTGAACTACCGCGCACTTAGAAGCAAGATCAAAAGCGAAAAGCGCTCAGCGCCGTACCTGCTTGAGGGTTTCGGCAATCAGGAATGCCAACTCCAGCGACTGATCAGCATTCATCCGCGGATCACAATGGGTGTGATACCGGTCAGACAACGCATCCTCGGTGATCGGCCGGGCACCGCCGATGCATTCCGTGACGTTTTGCCCAGTCATCTCGATATGGATACCGCCGGCATGGCTGCCCTCGGCCTGGTGCACCTGGAAGAACTGCTTCACCTCATCCAGAATCTGCGCAAAATCGCGGGTCTTGTAACCGCTGCTGGCCTTGATGGTGTTGCCGTGCATCGGATCGGAACTCCACAGCACCTTGCGCCCCTCGCGCTCGACAGTGCGGATCAGCCCCGGCAAGTGGTCGCCAACCTTGCCCGCGCCCATGCGCACGATCAGGTTCAAACGCCCCGGGTCGTTGGCCGGGTTGAGCGTGTCGATCAGGCGGATCAGCTCTTCGGGGTTCATGCTCGGGCCAACCTTGACCCCGATCGGGTTGTGCACGCCACGCAGGAACTCCACATGGGCCCCATCGAGCTGGCGGGTGCGGTCGCCGATCCACAGCATGTGCGCCGAGCAGTCGTAGTAGTCGCCGGTCAGGCTGTCCTGGCGCACGAAGGCTTCTTCATAGTTCAGCAGCAGCGCTTCGTGAGCCGTGAAGAAGCTGGTTTCGCGCAGTTGCGGCGCACTGTCCAGGCCACAGGCACGCATGAACGCCAGGGTTTCATCGATGCGATTGGCCAACTGGTGGTACTTGTCGGCGAGCGCCGAGTTGGCGATGAAGTCCAGGTTCCACTTGTGCACCTGGTGCAGGTCGGCAAACCCGCCCTGGGCGAACGCGCGCAGCAGGTTGAGGCTGGCGGTGGCCTGGTGGTAGGCCTGCAGCAGCCGCTCCGGGTCCGGAATGCGGCTTTTGGCGTCGAAACCGATGCCGTTGACGATGTCGCCACGGTAGGCGGGGAGGGTGACGTCGCCGATGGTTTCATCGCCAGATGAGCGCGGTTTGGCGAACTGCCCGGCCATACGCCCCACTTTCACCACCGGGCAGCCGGCGGCAAAGGTCATGACAATGGCCATTTGCAGCAACACCTTGAAGGTGTCGCGGATTTTTGCAGCCGAGAACTCGGCGAAGCTCTCGGCGCAGTCGCCGCCCTGAAGCAGGAAGGCACGGCCTTCGGTGACCTCGGCGAACTGCCGGCGCAGCTCGCGCGCCT
Source organism: Pseudomonas sp. BO3-4 (assembly GCF_034044115.1). NCBI lineage: Bacteria > Pseudomonadati > Pseudomonadota > Gammaproteobacteria > Pseudomonadales > Pseudomonadaceae > Pseudomonas > Pseudomonas sp. BO3-4. The sequence continues at coordinate 4,585,263 of NZ_CP139018.1, read as the reverse complement.
CACCCGCGAACACCAGTGGCGGGTAGCTGGCCAGCGTCTGTTCAACCTTCAGCAGGTGCGCGGCATCGGGGTAGGTCGGTTGCTGCTGGATCGGCAGGGCGCGCCAGCTGTCGGGGCTCCACGGTTGGTTCATCTTGGGCTCGGTCTTGTCGGTTGTAGGCTATGAGCCATGGTAACAGTTGGCGCTGCGCTTGTTGCATCAAGGGTGTTGGCGGACAATGCGCGTTTTTGCGCAGGTGGGTGGTGGACATGACGGCGGAACGGCAAGAGCGGCTGCTGGCACGGGTGGAAGATGCGTTTGGCGTCATCAGCGTGTACGAAGTAGACGACTACCGCTTTCTGGAATTCGGCGATGCGATCGAGCAAAGCTGCGTGTTCACCGCCGACCCCAGCTGGCTGGAGTACGACTATACCCGCGCCATGCTGGTGGGGGCGCTGTGCCACGAACTGCCTGAGAGTGCACTGTTTCTGGGCCTGGGCGCCGGCACGCTGACCCAGGCCTGCATGAAGTTCCTGCCGCTGGAAGACATCGAGGCCATCGAGCTGCGCCCGGATGTGCCGCGCCTGGCCATGGATTACCTGGGCCTGGACGACGACCCGCGGCTGTATGTGCGCATCGGCGATGCGCTGGAGCTGCTGCCCACGGCAGAAAAGGCCGACCTGCTGTTCGTTGACTTGTACACCGACCATGGTCCTGGGGTCGGGCACCTGGCGTGGAACTTTCTGGAGAACTGCCAGCAGCACCTGAACCCGGGCGGCTGGCTGGTGATCAACCAGTGGGCCACCGATGATGGCAGGCCGCTGGGCGCGGCGTTGTTGCGCGGGTTGTACCACCGGCATTACTGGGAACTGCCTGTGAAGGAGGGCAATGTGATTTTGCTGGTGCCGGCAGACCTGGAGCAGTCGCTGGACCTGGACGGTTTGAGGGCCCGGGCCGAGGCGCTGGCGCCGCGTTTGGGGTACAGCCTCGAGGGGCTGATCCGCGAGATTCGGCCGGCGACGTGAGTGGCTGACGCGCGCCGACACCGAGCGCGCCAGGCTTCCAGGGATTATCGATTCAGCCTGTCGTGCTTGATGGCCCGATACTGGCCCTGCCTCCATGAAAATATTCCTCACGTACGCGACTATTTCAGGTATAGTACGCGCCGGTCTTTTAGCGGACCTCAAAATCAGGTGGTGCAAATCCTCCGAGTCCAGCTTCGGCTGCGCGTCCGCTAGGCGGACCTTCCCAAGTTTTCTTTTTCAATCGTTTTCGCAAATCCCCGCCGCCAAAGCTGCCTGGGTGACCTGACGGTCTTTCAAGGCATGTGCAGCTTTGGAGCATGGGTCTTTGCGGATGCACCTAGAGGCAGACCCATGACCCAGGAAACCGGCGGCTTCGCCGCTCTCGATCTTAACCCGAACATTGTTGCTGCCGTTGTGGCTACCGGCTACGAAGAGCCGTCCGCCATTCAGCAACAATCGATCCCGATCATCCTCGCCGGTCACGACATGATCGGCCAGGCGCAGACTGGCACCGGCAAAACCGCTGCCTTCGCCCTGCCGATCCTGAACAAGATCGATGTGAGCAAGCGCGAACCGCAAGCCCTGATCCTGGCGCCAACCCGTGAGTTGGCGCTGCAAGTTGCTACCGCTTTCGAAACCTACGCCAAGCAGATGCCGGGCGTGAACGTTGTCGCCGTCTACGGTGGTGCCCCGATGGGCCCACAGCTGCGTGCGATCCGCAACGGCGCGCAAATCGTCGTGGCCACCCCGGGCCGTCTGTGCGACCACCTGCGTCGTGACGAAAAAGTCTTGTCGACCGTACAGTACCTGGTACTGGACGAAGCCGACGAGATGCTGAAGCTGGGCTTCATGGACGACCTCGAAGTGATCTTCGACGCAATCCCGGCTACCCGTCAGACCGTACTGTTCTCCGCTACCCTGCCGTCGTCGATCCGTTCGATCGCCGAGCGTCACCTGCGTGAACCCAAGCACGTCAAGATCCAGACCAAGACCCAGACCGTTACCGCGATCGAGCAGGCCCACCTGATGGTCCACGCGGACCAGAAGATCCCGGCTGTGCTGCGTCTGCTGGAAGTGGAAGAGTTCGACGCGCTGATCGCCTTCGTGCGTACCAAGCAAGCCACCCTGGACCTGGCCGCCGCGCTGGAAGCCAAAGGCTACAAGGCTGCTGCACTGAACGGCGATATCGCCCAGAACCAGCGTGAGCGCGTGATCGACTCGCTCAAGGATGGCCGCCTGGACATCGTCGTCGCCACCGACGTCGCTGCCCGTGGCCTGGACGTACCGCGCATCACTCACGTGTTCAACGTTGACATGCCGTACGACCCGGAATCCTACGTACACCGTATCGGCCGTACTGGCCGTGCCGGTCGCGATGGCCGTGCACTGTTGCTGGTTACCCCGCGTGAGCGCCGCATGCTGCAGGTGATCGAGCGTGTTACCGGGCAGAAGGTTGCCGAAGCGCGCCTGCCGAATGCCCAGGCCGTGCTGGATGCCCGCATCAAGAAGCTGACCTCGAGCCTGGCGCCGCTGGTAGCCGAAGCAGAAGCCACCCACGGCGAGCTGTTCGACCGCCTGACCACCGACCTGGGTTGCAGCGCGCGTGCCCTGGCTTCGGCCCTGCTGCGCAAGGCCACCAATGGCCAGGCGCTGGACCTGGCGGCGGTAGAGCGCGAGCAGCCACTGGTGCCGAGCTTCGCCCCGCGTGGTGAGCGTACCGAGCGCGGTGAGCGTGGCGAGCGTCCTGACCGTGGTGATCGTGAGCGCCGTGCACCGCTGCCGTTGGCCGAAGGCCGCGTGCGTTGCCGTACCGCCCTGGGTGCCCGTGATGGCATCGCTGCCAAGAACCTGCTGGGGGCGATCCTCAACGAAGGTGGCCTAGCGCGTGACGCTATCGGCCGCATCCAGGTGCGCGACAGCTTCAGCCTGGTCGAGCTGCCGGAAGACGGCCTCGAGAAGCTGCTGTCCAAGCTCAAGGACACCCGCGTGGCTGGCAAGCAGCTGAAGCTGCGTCGCTACCGCGAGGATTGATCCTGGCGTAACGAAAAAATCCCCGGCTTAGGTCGGGGATTTTTTTTGCCAGTACCGGCCCTTTCGCGGGCAAGCCCGCTCCTACAGGTACCCCACAGATTTCAGTACCTGTAGGAGCGGGCTTGCCCGCGAAGAGGCCCTTCAGTCGAACCGATAGATGTCCATCCCCAGCGCGCCCAGGGTGAACCCCTGATGCACCACGCCGAACTTGCTCCCGGCCCCGAGGGCAAAGAACAGCGGCAGCAAATGCTCATCACTGGGATGGTTGCGCACCGCAAACGGCGCCTGCTGCCGGTAATCCAGCAACGCCGCCTGGTCATCCTCCTGCAACCGGTCTACCACCCAATCCCTGAACGCCAGCGCCCACGGCTCGATCACATCCGGCCCTGCATGCCAGTCCAGCTCACCCAGGTTGTGGGTAATGCTGCCCGAACCTATCAGCAGTACATCCTCGGCACGCAACCCCGCCAGTGCCTGGCCCACCTTCAGCTGCAGCGCCGGCCCCATGTGGCTGGGCAGTGAAACCTGCACCACGGGAATGCTCGCATCCGGGTACATCAGCGACAGTGGCACCCAGGCGCCATGGTCGAATGGGCGCTGCATGTCCAGCCGCGCGGGTAGCCCCGTAGCCTTCAACCGTTCGCTGACCTGGCCAGCAAGCCCGGGCTCGCCCGGCGCCGGGTACTGCACCGCATACAGGGCTGGTGGGAAGCCGTAGAAGTCATGCCAGGTTTCGGGCTGTGCGCTGCCGGTGACCAGCAGCTCGCGGCTTTCCCAGTGTGCCGACACCACCACGATCGCTTTCGGCCGGGGCAGCGCGTTGGCCAACCCGGACAGTGCCGGCCCGCTGGCGCCGGGTTGCAGGGCAAGCATGGGGGAACCATGGGAAATGAACAGGCTGGGCAGCATGGCGGGGTCCTGAAGGTTAAGATGCAACCATCATCGATTAACTACAGATCGAAATCCAAACCAAGTTTTACCGACAAATCATCTAAAAATCGGGAGTAATCATGGAACCAGCGTTCTGGCAGCAGCGGTGGGCCGATAACCAGATCGGCTTTCACCAGGCGCAGGTGAACCCCTATCTGCAGACGTATTGGCCACAGTTGCAGTTGGCGCCCGGCAGCCGCGTGCTGGTGCCGTTGTGTGGCAAGAGCCTGGACCTGGCCTGGCTGGCCGGTCAGGGCCATCGTGTATTGGGTGTGGAGCTGTCGCGGCGGGCGGTGGAGGACTTTTTCCGTGAGCACGGGCTTGAGGCCGAGGTGCGGCAGCAGGGCGCATTCGAGGTTTGGCGCAGTGGAGATGTGCAGCTGTGGTGTGGCGACTTCTTTGCCTTGCGGGCAGAGGATGTGGCTGGCTGCGTGGGGCTGTATGACCGGGCGGCGGTGATTGCGCTGCCGGTGCAGATGCGTGCGCGGTATATGCAGCTGTTGTCGGGGTTGCTGCCGACAAGCTGCCGGGGGTTGGTGGTGACGCTGGACTATGACCAGTCATTGTTGGCCGGGCCGCCGTTTTCGGTCAGGGATGAAGAGCTGAGGCAGGGGTTTGCGGGGTGGCAGGTGGAGCAGTTGGAGGCTGTGGAGGTGATTGAGGAGAGCCCGAAGTTTGTGCAGGCCGGGGCGTCGAGTTTGTTGGAGCGGGTGTATCAGGTCAGCCGATAAGCAGGTATGGCAGGCTAACCCGGCCCATGTGGGAGCGGGCGCGCCCGCGAAACAGGCGACACGGTAGATGGCACCGGCTTTGCCGGTGTTCGCGGGCGCGCCCGCTCCCACAGAAGGCTGCGTAAGGCCGGTGTCTAGTCCTGAAATAGGTTTACACCTGTTCAGGTAGGCCGACAGGCCTCAAAACGCCTGATGCACCGCATCGGGCGTTTTGTTGTGCGCCAGGCATGGCGCGTTGCGCGTAAGCGCAACCTGCTTGGCTGTGGTGGCCGAGCGGGTGACTTGGAGGTGAAAGTCCTCTACACACCCGGCAAGGGGAAGTGTTAGCCGGAGGCAAGGGTGTCGCGGGCGACTGCGAATCTGAAGGAAGCCCGAGGCAAAATGCTGGCCTGACGAACAGGAAGCGGATCAGGCGGCACAGCGGGGTCAGGCGGCAACAATCGCCAAAGCCCAATACTTGCACGGAGCGCTGTGACGTAAATCCGACAGGTATAAGCAGGAAGGTCGCGCGAATTACCCTGGGAGATCTGCACGCTTGCCATAGTGCTACCGAGCGTCGAGAGGCGACGGGATGAGCGTGCAGAAGTCAGCCGAAGCCGTAGTAAGTGGCGGTTAACCGCGCCACCAAGGGCCGAACAGGTTATGCCGCTAGTAGGCGTCACTGTCTCGTTGGTAGCCGTAATGCAGAAATTTCCTTCAACGGAATCTGTCACTCCGAATCCCGGCCAGAAGCCGAGGGTGATGCCTGACAGTGCAAAGGTGCCGGCGGCGTCAGCGACGTGGACGAACGCGGAGCTGGACACGCTGATGGAGCGGGTGCTTGCACCGGCCAACCTCAGGCGTGCGTATCAACGCGTGGTTAGCAACAAGGGGGCTCCGGGTGCTGATGGCATGACGGTCGCTGACTTGGCGGGCTACGTGAGACAGTATTGGCCAACCCTCAAGGCCAGGTTACTGGCCGGTGAATACCAGCCCCAAGCAGTGCGAGCGGTTGAAATTCCCAAGCCGCAGGGCGGCACACGGCAACTGGGAATCCCCAGCGTCGTGGATCGCCTGATCCAGCAAGCACTGCAGCAGCAGCTCACACCTATCTTCGACCCACTGTTCTCGGACTACAGCTATGGTTTTCGTCCGGGCAGAAGTACGCATCAAGCCATCGAGATGGCTCGTGCTCATGTGACAGCGGGACACCGCTGGTGCGTGGAACTCGATCTGGAGAAGTTTTTCGATCGGGTCAATCACGACATCCTCATGGCCTGCATCGAACGTCGGATCAAAGACAAGTGCGTACTCAGGCTTATCCGCCGCTACCTTGAAGCCGGGATCATGTCGGGCGGTGTCGTCAGCCCACGGCAGGAGGGGACGCCGCAAGGCGGCCCGCTTTCGCCGTTGCTGTCGAATATCCTGCTCGACGAACTCGACCGCGAGCTGGAGCGACGGGGCCATCGCTTCGTACGTTATGCCGATGATGCGAACATCTATGTACGCAGTCCTCGAGCTGGCGAACGGGTACTGGCCAGTGTCGAACGCTTCCTGAATCAACGTTTGAAACTGACGGTGAATCAGAAGAAGAGTCGAGTCGCGAGAGCCTGGAAGTGTGACTACTTGGGCTATGGGATGAGCTGGCATCAGCAGCCAAGGCTGCGGGTGGCAACGACGAGCCTGGGTCGCCTGCGCGACCGGCTCGCAGAGCTGCTACGCGGTGCACGGGGTCGCAAGATGACGAATACCATCGAGCGGATAAACCCTGTCCTGCGAGGCTGGGCGGGTTACTTCAAGCTTAGCCAGAGCAAACGGCCACTTGAGGAACTGGATGGCTGGATCAGGCACAAACTCCGCTGTGCCATCTGGCGCCAATGGAAGCAGCCCTCTACGAGGGCGCGCAACCTGATGCGTCTGGGCTTAAGCGAAGAGCGTGCCTGTAAATCGGTCTGTAACGGCCGAGGCCCGTGGTGGAACTCGGGGGCGCCACATATGAATCAGGCGCTGCCGAAGAAGCTATGGGATCGACTCGGACTGGTCTCGATACTGGATACGATCAACCGGCTTAGCCGCATAGCTTGAACCGCCGTGTACGGAACCGTACGCACGGTGGTGTGAGAGGACGGCGGGTGTGAGCCCGCCTCCTACTCGATTTTCAGGGCCATATGAGGCCGTTCTGTATTGTAAATCTGCACTGCCTCGTCAACCATCTGCCTCGCTTGTTCCAGATCCTCAGGGCTACTCAACAGCAGCTCCATCTTGAGGATTCCGTTGATTCGCTCGGCCAGCGCGTTCTGGTAGCAGTCATACCCATCAGTCATGGAGCACTGAACGCCGTGCCGTTGATGTAGTGACTGGTATAGCGCCGAGCAATATTGGATTCCTCGATCCGAATGGTGGACTAATGGCTGGCGACGACGGCGCTTTCGTAATGCCTGCTTGAAGGCTTGCGCCACTGACTCGGCATGCAGGCTTTCATGGACGTGGTGGCCAACAATCTTCCTTGAGTACGCATCCGTTACCAGGCTCAGGTACAGCGGGCCCTTGCGTGCGGGCAGGTAAGTAATGTCGGCAACCCAGACGTGCTCCGGCCTTGTCGGAACGATCTGACTTGGGCCGGGTTTGAGTAAATTGGGATGGCGGTAGAAGCGATGAAAGCTTTGTGTTGTCTTGTGATAGGCCCGCTTAGGCAGCACTAGCAAACGGCGCTCTCCCAAGACCTGGAACAGCCTATCTCGGCCGACCTGGAATCGTCTGTCAGGTTGGCAATGCAGCAGATAGTGCAGCTTGCGTGTGCCCAGACGAGGCTGGCGTATCCGGATCTGCTGTACAAACTCAACCACCCGGTCTGCCTGGCGTTCTTTGCCATCAGCAACTCGATTGCGTTTGTAGTAAGCCTGTCGACTGATGCCTAGAAACTGACAAGCCCTGGCAATGCTCAGTCCTGCGACTTGACCTTGCGTGAGGACTTGCCGGATCGCTTTTTTACGACCGAGACACCATAGTCATTTTTCAGAACATCAACGACCGTCTCAAAGAATTGGGCCTTCTGGCTCATCAGCTCAAGCTGCTGCTCAAGCTCTTTGATCCGCTGCTCTGGAGTGAGCGTTTTGGGGTCAGACATCGCGCAGCTCCTCTCGTCGCGGATCGAGGCCCCCTGGCTCCAATCCTGCCGACCGTGCTTACGCAACCATACCAGAACCGTCGAGCGACCCTGGATGCCATACCGCACCTGGGCCTGCTTGTAGGTCAGTTCGCCTTTTTCTATCTGATCAACCACCGCCAATTTAAAAGACAGTGAGTAATCACGCTGTGTGCGCTTTACACCTTGCTCCATCAGACTCTCCGGAAATTCGGGATGGGAGGTGTAAACCTTATTCAGGACGGGACACGGGAATAAAAAAGGGCGACCGAAGTCGCCCTTTGTTTTCTCAGGTGAATCAGCCGCGCTGACGCAGGGCCTCGATGCGGTCTTCCAGCGGTGGGTGGCTCATCAGCAACCCGGCCAGGCCGTGCTTGAGGCCGCCATTGATGCCGAAGGCCTTCATGGTGTCCGGCATGTGCACTGGCAGGCCTTGTTCCACGCGCAGGCGCTGCAGGGCGCCGATCATTGCTGCGGTACCGGCCAGCTGCGCACCGGCTTCGTCGGCGCGGAATTCGCGGCGGCGCGAGAACCACATCACGATCATGCTGGCCAGGATGCCAAGGATCAGCTCGGCAACGATGGTTGCTACATAGTAGGCAATGCCTTGGCCCTCTTCGTTCTTGAAGATTACCTTGTCGACAAAGTTGCCGATGATGCGGGCAAAGAACATCACGAAGGTGTTCACCACGCCCTGCACCAGCGCCAGGGTGACCATGTCGCCGTTGGCAACGTGGCCAATTTCGTGGGCCAGTACCGCACGCACTTCATCGGGCGAGAAGCGCTCCAGCAGGCCCTGGGACACTGCGACCAGCGCGTCGTTGCGGTTCCAGCCGGTGGCGAAGGCGTTGGCCTCGTAAGCCGGGAAGATACCCACTTCAGGCATTTTGATGCCCGCTTCGCGGGACAGCTCTTCGACCGTTTGCAGCAGCCACTGCTCGTGGCGGGTGCGCGGCTGGCTGATGATCTGGGTGCCGGTGGTCATCTTCGCCATCCACTTGGAGATGAACAGCGAGACGAGGGAGCCGGCAAAGCCGAACACGGCGCAGAACACCAGCAGGCTGCTGAGGTTCAGGTCGACCCCGTTGGCGGCCATGAACCCGTTGAAACCGAACAGGCTCAGGGTAATGCTTGCAACCAGCACCACCGCGAGGTTGGTGGCTACAAACAACAGAATGCGCATCATGGTTGTTACGTTCTCCTGACGGATGAGTTGTCGCTTACTGCGGGGTATATAAGGGGCCTGCCGCGCCGATTCAATCGGGGGACTATTTCAAACTGTGTACGGCGGAGTATGGCAGAGGATGGCGTGGGGGCTGTGGGATAGAGCGTTGCAGGATGTAAGAAACATTCGGCTTGGGGGTTGCGTCAAGGCCGCTGGGTGTTTGCCGCAAGGGGTGTGGCGCCTGTGAGATCGAGCGCCGCGCGGGCGGCGCTCGATCTGCGCCCCACCACCACCCCCGCGTCGAACCTCTCGTGGCCCCCGGCGCCCCCCGTCGAACCCTACTGCGAATAACCCTTCAGGAAATTGCCGATCCGGCCAATGGCTGCTTCCAGGTCATCCACCCGCGGCAAGGTCACCACGCGGAAGTGGTCCGGCCACGGCCAGTTGAACGCCGTTCCTTGTACGATCAGCAGCTTCTCCGACAGCAACAGGTCAAGGGCGAACTTCTCGTCGTTGAGGATAGGGCAAACCTTCGGGTCGATCCGCGGGAACGCATACAGCGCGCCCATCGGCTTCACGCAGCTGACGCCGGGGATGTCGTTGAGCAGTTCGTAGGTGCGGTTGCGCTGCTCCAGCAGGCGGCCCGGTGGCAGCACCAGGTCGTTGATGCTCTGGTAGCCGCCCAACGCGGTCTGGATGGCGTGCTGGGCCGGCACGTTGGCGCACAGGCGCATGTTGGCCAGCATGTCGATGCCTTCGATGTAGCTGAGTGCGTGGTGCTTGGGCCCGGAAATGATCAGCCAGCCAGAGCGGAAGCCCGCCACCCGGTACGACTTGGACAAGCCGTTGAAGGTCAGGCACAGCAGGTCCGGGGCCAGCGAGGCGGTGCTGATGTGCACGGCTTCGTCGTACAGGATCTTGTCGTAGATCTCGTCGGAGAACACCACCAGGTTGTGCTGGCGGGCCAGCTCCAGCATGCCCAGCAGCAGCTCTTTGGAGTAGACGGCGCCGGTCGGGTTGTTCGGGTTGATGATCACCAGCGCCTTGGTGTTCGGGGTGATCTTGGCCTTGATGTCCTCAAGGTCAGGGAACCAGTCGGCCTGCTCGTCGCACAGGTAGTGCACCGGCTTGCCGCCGGCCAGGCTCACGGCGGCAGTCCACAGCGGGTAGTCGGGGGCCGGGATCAGCACTTCGTCGCCGTTGTTGAGCAGCGCCTGCATCGACATGACGATCAGCTCGGACACACCATTACCCAGGTAGATGTCCTCGATGGTGACGCCTTCGATTTCTTTCTGCTGGCAGTACTGCATCACCGCCTTGCGGGCACTGAACAGGCCTTTGGAGTCGCTGTAGCCCTGTGCGGTGGGCAGGTTGCGGATCACATCCTGAAGGATTTCATCAGGCGCCTCGAAGCCAAACGGCGCCGGGTTGCCGATGTTCAGCTTGAGGATGCGGTGGCCTTCCTCCTCCAGGCGTTTGGCGTGCTTGAGCACTGGGCCGCGAATGTCGTAGCAGACATTGGCGAGCTTGTTCGATTTGCTGAACTGCATGATGGGATCCCGATTGAGAAAACGCGCTACGCCCCGCCGAAAGGTTTGAAAGGGCAGGAAGCGGGTGCCAGACTGAACGCCTGGCACACGAAGCCAACTAATATACGTGCCACCCGCGCCCCGGAAAAGACGGTGTGGGGTGAAATTCAGCCTGCCGAGGTTTCTACATGAAAAAGATCGAAAAAACCCTGGACGAATGGCGGTCGATGCTCGACCCCGAGCAGTACCAGGTCTGCCGCCTCAAGGGCACCGAACGGCCATTCAGCGGCAAGTACAACAGCGAGCGCCGCGATGGCATCTACCATTGCATTTGCTGCGGCCTGGCGCTGTTCGATGCGCAGACCAAGTTCGACGCTGGCTGTGGTTGGCCAAGTTTCTACGCCCCGATCGAGGACAGCGCGATGATCGAGATTCGCGACACCTCCCACGGCATGATCCGCACCGAGGTCACCTGCGCCCGTTGCGATGCGCACCTGGGGCATGTGTTCCCTGACGGCCCGCCACCGACCGGCCTGCGCTACTGCATCAACTCGGTGTGCATCGACCTTCGTCCGCGCGACTGACCGGAGCCCGATCATGGCTGCAACGATGCTGAACATCCCCTGCGTGACCCTGGGCGGCGAGCACAAGACGCTGGGCGACTTCCCGGGCAAGGTGCTGTTGGTGGTCAATACCGCCAGCCAGTGCGGTTTTACCCCGCAGTACAAGGGCCTGGAGCAACTGTGGCAGGCCTACCGCGACCGTGGTCTGGTGGTACTGGGCTTTCCGTGCAACCAGTTCGGCAAGCAGGAACCTGGCGATGCGCGGGACATTGCGCAGTTCTGCGAGCGTAATTTCGGCGTGAGTTTTCCGCTGTTTCGCAAGGTCGAGGTCAACGGCCCGGGCGCTCACCCTCTGTTCGTCGAACTCAAGCAACGCGCCCCGGGTATTTTGGGTAGCCAGAAGATCAAGTGGAACTTCACCAAGTTTCTGGTCGACCCGGCCAGTGGCCAGGTCACGCGCTATGCTCCCTCCACCAAGCCACAGGCCCTGCAGGCGGACATCGAGCGTTTGCTCAGCCGCTGAAGGGCACCCAATGGTCAACCAGGGCCAGTAGCTCTTCGCGGCGGAATGGCTTGGCCAGGTAGTCGTTCATGCCCGCCGCCCGGCAGCGTTCGCGCTCTTCGGGCATGGCGTTGGCGGTGAGGGCGACGATCGGCAACTCGGGCCAGCGGCCGCTTTGGCGGATACGCCGGCTGGCCTCGTAGCCGTCCATCACCGGCATGTTGCAGTCCATCAGCACCAGGTCGAATTCCTCACGCGCCAGCAGCTCAAGGGCCTCCGCGCCCTGGGTGGCCAGTTGCACCTGGCAGCCGAGCTTGGCCAGCATGCCCTTGGCCACCAGCTGGTTCACCGGGTTGTCCTCTACCAGCAGTATCCTCGCACGGCCTTGCTCCTGGGTAATGGCCGGGATGGCCAGCGGGTGTTCGGGTTCATGGCCTTGCAAGGTGCGGCGCAGGGTCTGGTACAGGGCGTTGCGTGCCAATGGTCGGGCCAGCTGGTGCAGCGGGGCCAAGGCCAAGGACTGCTCGTTGGGCAGGAAATTGCCGTAGGCAGTCACCAGCAGGATTGGGGTTTTCAATGCCGGGCGCAGTTCGAACAGGTGCTCGACGTCGTCGGTGATCAACAGGTCGATCACTGCGGCATCCAGCGTGGCGCAACTGTCATGGCGCTGGTAGGTCAGGCCCCAGGCAGGCAGCAAGTGCTGCAACAGTTCATTGAGCCCGCTGCCGGCTGCGCTCAGTGCGGCCACGCGGCCATGCAAGGGCGCCGGCGGGATGGCTTCGGTGTGCACGGTCAGCGGCAACTCGGCGGTAAAACAGCTGCCAAAGCCCGGCTCGGAGCGAATGTGCAGGTGGCCCTGCATGGCCTTGCACAGGTTGCGCGTCAACGCCAGGCCCAGGCCGGTGCCACCGTACTGGCGGGTGATGCCGGCACCGGCCTGGGTGAAGGGCTGGAAGATGCGCGCCTGGGCGTCTTCGGGGATGCCGATGCCGGTATCCCGTACCTCAAGACGTACACCACCGACAATGGCCATCAAGCGCACATCGACACGGCCGAAGCGGGTGAACTTCAGCGCGTTGGACAGCAGGTTGCTGACGATCTGCCGCACGCGCGTGGGGTCGCCGAGCACGCTGCTGGGGAAGTCGCTGGCGATCAGGCAGGTCAGTTCCACGCTTTGCGCGGTGTTCTGCGACAGCAGGTTGGCGGTGTCTTCCACCATCGAGCCCATGTCGAACGCAATGCGTTCCAGTTCCAGCTGGCCGGCATCGAACTTGGACAAGTCGAGAATATCGTTCAGCAGCTCTACCAGCACCTTGCCCGAGTCATGGGCGATAGCCAGTTGCTGGCGTTGCTCGCTGGGCAGCGGGTTGTCCAGCGCCAGGGCGATCATGCCCAGCATGCCGTTGAGCGGGGTGCGGATTTCATGGCTCATGTTGGCCAGGAAGGCGGCGCGAGCCTGGGCCATGTCAAGCGCTCGGCTGCGGGCTTGTTCCAGCTCCTGGTTGGACAGGCTCAGGCTGCTGTTGCTGGCCTTGAGCTCGTTGGTGCGCGCCGACACGATGTCTTCCAGCTCGTTCAGGTACTGGGTCAGACGGTTTTCCGCAGTGCGCCGCTGTTCGATCTCGGTGGCCATGCTGATGAACTGCTGGTTGGCGACCTTCACCAGCACGCCGATTTCGTCATGCTCGTGTCCGTGTGGGCATTCCAGGCGCGTTTGCCGGGGTTTGCGCGGGTCGCTGCCGCTGAGTGCGCCAATCACCGTCACCAGCGGCTTGGTCAGCATCATGTAGAACAGCGCCAACAGGAGGCCGGTGAGCACCAGGCTGCGGGCGAACCCATTGAGCAGGGTGATGCCGGCACGGTCGAGAAAGCGGCTGCCGAAGGCGAAGGTGTCGATGTCCAGGTACAGGGTGCCCAGGTATTGCTCCGGCATGTGGGTCAGGTACAGGCGCTCCTTGAACTGGCGTTGCTCGCCGAACAGGAAGTCGCTGAGTGGCCGGGAGCGGTCCTGCAGTTTTGGCCGCTCGACATCGGCCAGCACCGTTTCGTTGTTGTCGATCAGCCGTGCGCGGATGACGGCCGGCGACTGCAGCAGGCCGCGGGTCAGCTCCAGCGCCAGTTCCGAGTCGATGTTGTAGGCGATGCGCGAGGCCGGGTTGTGGCTGATTTGCAGCAACGCGTTCACTTCACGGTTGATGGACGCGTCTTCGCTGGCATAATCGATGCCGATCTGGATGAGACTGAGCAATGTTCCCAGGATGAAGCCGACCAGGACTGTCAACCGGGCTTGCTTGTATGACAGGCGATTGGTGAACTTGATATCCATGAGTCCCGAGCCGGTTTCCCGTTCCTTGCGCTGCGCAAGCATAGCCGAATAGCCCCGGCTGCTGGTGGGTCTGTCTGTTCATTTCAGTTGATCGCCAAGCGGGGGCCGCTTGGCGCCCCTTCGCGGGCTTGTCCGCTCCCACAGGTACAGCTTAGCCCCAGGCTGAAGGCAAGCCCTGAGGGAGCGGGCAAGCCCGCGAAGGGGCGCGCAGCGGCCCCCAAAAAACTGAAATTGTTAGGAGTCGTCATGGACGCTCGCTTGATCGCTTTTCTGGACCGCGCCGAATCGGTACTGGCGCGCCTTGAACCCCTGTTGCCGGCACAACGCCCGCACATCGACTGGGGCACCACACTGGCCGCGCGCTGGCAGCGTGATGGCCGCAGCGGCTACCTGCTGCCGCTGGACGTCAGCCTGGATATCCGCCTGACCGACCTGATCGGCGTCGACAAACAGCGTGACCAGCTGGGCCGCAACACCCACCAGTTCATCAACGGCCTGCCGGCCAACCACGCGTTGCTGTGGGGGTCGCGTGGTACCGGCAAGTCGTCGCTGGTACGTGCCCTGCTGGCCGAGCACGCCAGCGCCGGCCTGCGCCTGATCGAAATCGAACGTGACCACCTGGCCGACCTGCCACGGGTGGTCGAGCAACTGCAGAAGCTGCCGCAACGCTTCATCCTGTTCTGCGACGACCTGTCTTTCGAAGCCGGGGAGGGCGACTACCGGGTGCTCAAGAGCGTGCTCGACGGCTCGCTGGAGCAGGCCCCGGACAACGTGCTGCTGTACGCCACCTCCAACCGCCGCCACCTGGTGCCCGAGAAGGAGAGCGACAACGAGAACTGGAAGCGTGTGGACGGCGAACTGCACCCCAGCGAAGCGGTGGAGGACAAGATTGCCCTGTCTGACCGTTTTGGCCTGTGGCTGTCGTTCTACCCGTTTACCCAGGACCACTTCCTGAACGTTGTCGAGCACTGGATTGGCCAGTTGGCACAACCTGCGGGCCTTGTGTGGCAGCGCACCGAAGCACTCGACATCCTCGCCGTGCGCTGGGCCACCGGCCGCGGCAACCGTAATGGCCGTTGTGCCTATCAGTTCGCCCGCTACTGGGTCGGGCTGCAATTGCTGGAGCAAAAGTAAATGATCGACCTCAATGCCAGTGGCGCCGGCCTCGACGGCTATAACCTGCTGGCGGCGCAAGTGCAGGCGCTGTTCGCCGACGAGCGTGACTTCATTGCCAACGCCGCGCAGTTTTCCGCGTTTCTGTATAACCAGGTGGACGACCTGAACTGGGCGGGGTTCTACCTCAACCGCAACGAAGAGCTGGTGCTGGGCCCGTTCCAGGGCCAGGTGGCGTGCGTGCGCATTCCGTTCAGTAAAGGTGTGTGCGGGGCTGCGGCGGCAACGCGGCAGACCCAGCGGGTTGAGGATGTACATGCATTCCCTGGCCACATTGCCTGTGACAGTGCCTCCAACAGCGAGCTGGTGATCCCGTTGGTGAAGGACGGCAGGTTGATTGGCGTGCTGGACCTGGACAGCCCGACGGTCGGGCGGTTCAGCGAGGCGGACCAGGTGGGGCTGGAGCGGTTGGCGGCGATCTTTCTGGCGTTGACTGACTGCTGATCGATGTTGCCTGTGCCGGCCTCTTCGCTTGTAGGAGCGGGTTTACCCGCGAATACGGTGGCGGCGGCAACGATGAATGACCAGGGATATTGGCCAGCAGACCCGGCCCTTTCGCGGGTAAACCCGCTCCTACATCGGCCTGCGCCCAACACCCGAAGTGGGTAAACCGCCGTGTTGGAGCGGGTTTACCCGCGAATACGGTGGCGGCGGCAACGGTGAATGACCAGGGATATTGGCCAGCAGACCCGGCCCTTTCGCGGGTGAACCCGCTCCTACAACGGCCTGCGCCCAACACCCGATGTGGGTAAACCGCCGTGTAGGAGCGGGTTTACCCGCGAATACGGTGGCGGCGGCAACGGTGAATGACCAGGGATATTTGTCAGCAGGCCCGGCCCTTTCGTGGGTGAACCCGCTCCTACAAAGGCATTGATACACCTGTAGCAGCGGGTTTACCCGCGAAGAGGCCGGTACAGGTTAACCAATCAGTCGTAGATCACCTTCTTCTTCCAGGTTTCTTCCTCATCGGTCTTGAGCCCATCGGTCAATTCGTTGTGCTCGTCTTCTGCCGGCGCCATGCGGTCCAGCACCTGGGCATTGGCCCGGGCCAACAGTTTCTCAAGATACGTCAGCTGCTCTTCATACACCTTCGGCTCGGGCTGCTTGCGCAAATACTGCACGCCGCGCTCGAAGGCCAGGCGCGCCTGGCCGGGCTGGCCTTTTTGCAGGGCCTGTTGGCCGAGGTTGTTGAAGAACTCTATATGCAGCAGCACTAGGACATGGCGGATTTCCTTGACCCAATGCTTGGCCTCGACAGCGGGCAAGAAGCCCTCATGGGCAGCGCGGGTCACCTGATTGTGCAGCGCCTCCAGCAAGAAGCGTACGTCCTTGGCCTTGATCTCGGTGTGGATCGGGTTGGGTGGGTTGTTGACCGGGATCTTGTCGCCCAGGGCAATCAGCCCTTCCAGTTCGGCGATGCGCGCCTTGAATTCGGCATTGTGCTTGTCCACCGCCAGCAGGCGCTGGTTGAGGTTCAGCTCCAGGCGGGTCAGCAGCAATTTGAGGGCCGGGGTCATGAACTGGCCGGGGAACGTCTCGGTGATTTCGCCACAGCGGCGCAGGCGGTCGGCGAGCTCGATCTTCGTCCGCGCGCGCTCAAGCTTGCCATTTTCGACCACATTGTTGAGGTAGCCGATCACGATCAGCAAGGCGATGCCCGCCACGATGAGCAGGGTGATCAGAAGTGGTGTCACCGTTAAAGCCTCATGAATAGGTTTGCATGATTGAGTGTAGGAGCGAGCTTGCTCGCGAGAGGCCCTGACAGCCATTCTCTTTTTCTATCGGCAAACTGTGCCATGACTGGATGCTGGCACATTAATGCTGACTTGACGCCAGAAAATCAACGCCAAACCCCAGCAGGCTTGCCAAAACAGCGCTGGGTGTACCCGGAAGTCATTGATTTAAATAAATTTCTACAAAGGGGTTGACGCCTTCCCGAACCATCCATAGAATGCGCGCCACTTGCAGCGTAAAGCACACAGCGAAACGCAGCAGGGAGTGAAAGCAGGCAGTAATGCCAGCAGCGTGTCCCCTTCGTCTAGTGGCCTAGGACACCGCCCTTTCACGGCGGTAACAGGGGTTCGAGTCCCCTAGGGGACGCCAGTGCGGGAATAGCTCAGTTGGTAGAGCACGACCTTGCCAAGGTCGGGGTCGCGAGTTCGAGTCTCGTTTCCCGCTCCAGTTTCTCCGGCACTGCTTAACGGCGGGGCAGGAAAAGAAAATCCAGGCTGAATCGTGAGGTTCATGTTCTGGTGCACTGAAAAGTGTTGTGTGTCCCCTTCGTCTAGTGGCCTAGGACACCGCCCTTTCACGGCGGTAACAGGGGTTCGAGTCCCCTAGGGGACGCCAAATGCGGGAATAGCTCAGTTGGTAGAGCACGACCTTGCCAAGGTCGGGGTCGCGAGTTCGAGTCTCGTTTCCCGCTCCAGTTTAAATACTGTGGCGTCTATGCGGTGCAGTGGTGGTGAGGGCTGTAAAGGCGCTTCACGCCGAACGTGTTAAAGCTTCAAATTGCGGGAATAGCTCAGTTGGTAGAGCACGACCTTGCCAAGGTCGGGGTCGCGAGTTCGAGTCTCGTTTCCCGCTCCAAATCAAGATTTACAGCCCTCTGCGGAAGTCTGTAGATCCTCGAAAATAGACGCTTCGGCGTCTTTTTTCGTTTCAGTCAAAGCCATCGGGATCCATGGTCATCCCGACATTTGGCTTCAACTGCAAAAAACGCCACTCTTTCGGGTGGCGTTTTTTTTTGCATCGGGCTACGGCTTGTCTTCCAGTTGGGCTGCCGCATCGGGAAATTTCAACCAGCTCAGCTTATCGTCGAACGACACTTCAACCGACACCCGGAACTGATAGTTGATTGCCAGCCTCAACAGTTCGGTTTTCGTGACGGTACCCAGCACCATTACGCCCGTTTCGCTGGGTACAGGCAGCGCGGTGGCTATCGGCAGCCTGATTTCCCGAGTGACGTTGCCGCTTTCCACCCCGTCGATCCAGGCGTTGACGAATTGCGACGTATGCCGGAACGGCCAGCTTTCCAGGGTAAAGGTGGTGCTTTCGCCCAGTGTGCGCAGGTTCAGTGCGCGGTTGCGGATATCACTGCACTGCACGATTGGCAGTCCTTCGATTTTCCGCACCGTGACATAGTGCGAAGGCGAGGGGGGCACGTCAGGCTTGTCGATTTGGTAATACAGTTCCACCCGGCCGTTCATGTGCGGCGGCACATATAGGCTGGGGATCAGGTATTCAAGTGCGCCTGGCGATATGGGCGTGTTGGTGGAATAACCGCCGAGCGTCCCGGGTTGGCCCCAGAATACGGTGACAGTTTCATTCGGCCTGATGTCGGCATCGTCGGGTATGACGAATGTGACGCCGTCGGATGCATTGCCAGGTTCCAGCGTGCTTTGGTAATCGCTGCCCTTCGCCTCCTTGATGTGTGGCGGTGGCAATTCGCGTGGTGGCGGGGAAGGGTCGGACTCCAACGCGACCGCTAGCGCACGCTGGGGCTGCGTGCCAGCGCGGTCCTGCACTTCATAACGCACGTAACGCGTGCCGTTGCCGGACTGGCGAATAAAAGCGCCCGGGAAGGTCAGTTCGAGCGGTTTGCTGGTGCCTCGCGGGCCCAGTGTTTCGATGTGCTCCTGGGTCAATGTCATCATGTCGACCATTTCCTGCCCGGCACCGTTTTCGCTGTAAAACCACTTCACGACATCGCCTGGCTCCGCACCAATGTACGAGGGGACTGTGCAGACGAGCTTGTCGCCGTTGGCCGCGAGGTACTCCTCGGTGACACCTTCGCGAATAACGTAGTCGGGAAGCATCAATCGATCATCTGTGGGGAGCAGCGGCGCGGTCTTGTCGATGTAGATATCCAGTGGCCGTGAAGACACATGGGTATCGTTGTACAGCGTGACTGCGTAGTGCAGGCGGTGCGTGCCTTCAATAAGCTTGTCGACCGGTACCAATATGAACAGCTCTTCAGGTTCGATTGGCTTGCTGAAGGTCTTCTTGTCGACCAGTACGTCATTCCAGTAGAGGAAAAGGTATTCCTCATCTATTTCCGGGTGCGAATTTGCCCAGGGGTGGAACTCTACCCGCAGGGGGGAATAGGTTGCCCGGAACTCGACCGTGTTGGGTCTCCCCCCTTCAACATCGGGCACCACGCTTGGTACGGTTGGATGGACAAGAGGGGCCGAGTCCAGTTCAGGGGTTGGAGTTCTGCGGTTACCGGAGCGCTTGTTCTGTGTCATCGTCCTTCTCCATGTGTCACGCATGAATGCAAAAGGGAAGGCGCATTGGCCTTCCCTCGTTTTTTCACCAGTTGTAACGGGCGCCGACGCTCACGCCCCATGGCTGTTCAAGCTTGCTGCCATGGCTATAGTCGAAGTCGGCGTGGGCCTGCCATTTTTCGCCCCAGGCGACCGTCACCCCTGCACCGAGTTCACCGCGCGAACCGGCCAGGTTGTTGCTGAAGCGGTTGTCGTTGACCTTCACCTGGTTGTCGTTGACGAACTCATGAACTGCCGCCACCCGCAGGTAAGGTTGCACGCTACGGCCTGTGCCCGCGCTGAAGGTGCGCCCGACCGAGGTACCCACTTTGCCCAGCAGCGAGTGGGTACTGTTGCTGTTGGCGCGCATGCCGTTGTCCAGGCTGTAGTCCTTGCCCTGGACCACGAGCCCGGACAGTTGAGCGAACGGTTCGAGGAACCAGTCGTCGGCCAGGTTCAGATGACGCCCCACCTCCAGCGAAACGCCAGCACCCAGGTTGCTGTAGTCACCCTTGGTCTTGCTGCCGTCACTCAGGCGCACGTCGGCCTGGTTGCGGAAACGGTTGATGCGCGCCACGGTGTCGATGTAATAGCCGCTTTCGGGATCGAGCCAGGTGGCGTAGGCACCGGCATGGTAGCTGTCGACGCTGGCCGAAGAGCCGCGAGCGAGGTTCAGGTCGGAATTGCTGTAGCCGGCCGTGATCCCCACCAGCCAGTTGCCGTCGCCAGCTGCCAGGGGCGCATCTGCGCCGATCGACAGGCCTTGTTGCTGTTGCTGGTACGCCGCGCCAGACGTCGCCGAGACATTGAACCGGTTACCGTAGCTGCGTACCCAGCCACCGGCCTTGCCAGGGTTGCGGCGCACGTCGCCCATGCGGCTGCGCAGCACGCCGAGCTCGCCGTACCAGATGGTCGGCACGACGTTGGCCAAGGCCATCACCGTTTGTGTGCCGGGGCTGACCGTACGGGTGGTCCCGTCCAGGTACCAGTCGTTGTCGCCGCGTTGCACCAGGTCGTAGGAATAGGCTCCCAGGTCCACGGAGCCACCCAGCAGCGAGAATTGTGAATCGCCAGCAGCGGCATGTACCACATGCAGGCTGTTGTCCGTCAGCGGATCGTTGCCGCTGGCGCTGATCAGCAACTGGTGGTTGCCGCTGGCGGTGCCCGTCACGTCGAGAAAGTCCGACTGCGAGGTGCTGAAATCGGCTTCCATGATGAAGGTGCCGTTGCCGGTGAGGTTTTCTACGGAAAGGGTAAAGAATTCTCCTGGCCCGCCGAAGCGCACGGCACCGTCATCCAGAGACAGGTCGGTCACCTGGCTGTTGTCGACCAGGGTCCATTCGCCGCCGCTGTTGATTCCCAGGCTTGCAACGTTATCCAGCCGGCCTTTGAGGGTGGCGAAGTTTTCCAGCAGCACGTTGGCGGTGCCGCCGCTGGCGGCGACGATATCGCCCAACAGGTGGCTGTTGTTGACACGCAGGTTGGCGGCAGCATCCTCCGCCACCTGCAGCAGCACGCCGTTGCCGCCACTGAGGCTGGCACCGTTGATGACGTCGATCTGCGCCGATGCTGCAAAGCCGGCCCCTCGGCCGACAGCAATCGCTGGCCCGTTGCGTCCCTCGATCAGGCTGTTGTCGACCACCAGCGTAGAGCCGCGGCCGTCGTCCTCAAGAATGCGCGCGCCATAATTGCCGCCGCTGATGGTGCTGCCGTCCCTGGCAATCAGGGTGCCGGCAACCAGTCGTGCGCCCTCGCTGCTGGCGCCCGTGCCGCGTAGTTCGCTGCGCTGCAGTTCGGCAGAACTGGCATTGATGGTCGCGCCTTGTACGCCGCCTTCGATCACGCTGTCGTTGATCAAGGCGCGCGAGCCGTTACCCGTCCCTGCGGCGCTCAATGCCAGGCCACGGGCGTCACTGCGGATGGTTGAGCGGTGTACGGTGGCACTGGCACCATTGAGCGCCAGGCCATTGCCATTCGATTCAGCGGTGACCTGGCTATCCGACAGGTTCACGGTGGCGCCCGCCTGGCCGGCGATCTGTAACGTCGTCGCCCCGGTGGCTGTCAGAACGGCCGGGCCGATCACCCGGTAGCTGTCGAGTGTGCTGCCGGCATCCAGCTGAGTATCGGCATCTATGAGGGTTTCTGCCCAGCAGGCACTGGCGAAAAACAGCGGGCCTGCCAGCACGAGATGGGCGGGTGGTGAACAGTGGCGAAGGGTGTGAAAAAGGCGGCTCGGCATTCAGGGAAAACCTCGAAGTGAACAAATTTTTGTAAGACCGTTCTTCTTTTCGTTGGAGAACAATCCGCATACCGCGAGGCTAAGCGCGTTAAGTCGCAAAAAATGTAAGGAAATTCCTACTCTTTAATGGAAAATTCCTGCAAGTTGATCGGCAGCGGACGATTGCCAACGCCGCTGCCGAGGCTTACTCAAGGTGGGGTCAGGTCACACGAGCCCCCCGTACCCTGATCGGCGACGCTGATCCTGTTGGCCGTGGTATTGGAGGTAATGGGTGGCTGCGTGTTGATGATGTAGCTCACCTCGGCCCGCCCGCCCGACGGCGCGGCGTCATAGATGGGCTTGATGTGCTGATCGTACGGCTCGACTCGCGTGACGAAGCCGTTCGCGATCTGCTCGGCGTTCAAGGTCACAGTCCAGGTTTTCTCGACGCCATCGATCAGGTTGCCATCCACAATTTGGTCATACACCACCCAGTTCAGTGTCATGGTGGTGTTTGGTGGCACATTGAAGCGGCTGCAGGGCGGTACCTGCACCCTGATCGCCGGGGCGGCGGAGGGGTCATCAGGGTCCCAGAGGGATTGGCAACTCAGCCAGAGCCGATCCGTTAAACCCTGGAACTCGAGATTGTCGGCCGTCATGTCGATGGCCGATACCTCTACGAACTGTGGAAGCGACTCCTGTTCATTGAGCGCGTTTTCGTCGCCCCTCACGGTGTAATGCACAGGCAGTCCCAGCTTGTTACCTGCAGCCTCGATATAGCTCCACGGAATCGTGACGGACTTGTTGGTACCGGGTGCCTCATCGACAACCCAGCGTGCCGGGGTCACCTGCGTGCCGTCCCAGTAGAAGTCCACTACCTGGGGGGCTGCGGCGCCCTCGAATACCGTGAAGGTCAGCGTGGCGTCTTTGCCACGGTCGGCCGGAGGAATGAGGTTCGTATCGCCGCTGAAACTGGTGATTGTGGGGGCGAGCATCTTGTCGTTGACCGGGTCCGGCCAGTCGGGGTCGGGGTCAGGGCGTTCCGGGCCAGCAACGGAAAAGTCGACAGCGAAGTCATCGGCCGCCGGTCCATAGGCGGCGTGGCCACGTAGCACCTGGTAGCTGACAGGGGTCGCTACCTCCCCGGAAGCCTTGCCGTATTCGTTTCGCAAGATATCGCTGGTTACGGATATCGATATAGGGAATCGGCGTGAGCCTACCTGTTCAGCGATCAGGGGCGTGGTGCCCCACTTGATCGCGATCTTGTCCTCTTTGCGGTAATTGGTGTAAGCCGGTATGTCCACCTGCACACCCGCCTGTGCATCTTTCAGGCTCAGTACGCCGTCATCTGCCGCTAGCGGCACCTCTGGCGGCAGCAGGTCCTTGGGCTCTGGTGTGAGCACCACATCGACCGTCGCCGGTAACCGGATGCGACTGCGGTTCTGGGCTTTGTCGAACAGGTAGTAGACGATGTAGAACCTGCCATCACCCAGGCTGCGTACCACATCTGCCGGAATGGTTATCTTGCGGTCGTCTGTGACGGTGCCATCGACGACAGGGTTATCGTAGTCCGCATTTTCTTCAGGCCATTCCTTCAGATAGAACGCCTGGTAGGTATCTTTGGATGCACGTTCCGGGTACTCAGGTATACCCAGTTCAATGCCGGCCTGGTGGTTGGTCAGGTAGGCTTCGTTGATGATCTCCGTAGGCGCGGTCAGCGGGGGAGCAGGCTCATCCCCCCAGGGCGGAACGCTGTCGCAGATCAGCTCGATAGGGTGCGAAACATATTGGTCGCCCTTGTGGTCGATGAGTTCGTAGCGAATCCACAGTTTGCCATTGCGTGGAATGGACGCCTGGGGAAAAGCCAGTGCTAACGGAAAGTCTCCTGGCACGAGGGGTGGGAGGAACTTTTCGACAGGGCCAATGGCACTGAAGGTGTTTTCGGCGCCAGTCAAGGTGAACTGCAGCTGTAACGTCGAGTAGTCATTTGGATCATTGCCCGGTGGCAGGTCAGACCATGCGGGGATCTCGACGGTCAGGTCGGTTTTCAAGCGGTCTTTGTGCAGCGTGCCATCGTCACTGTCGATGATGCCTTGGACGTTAGGGGCGGTCACCGGTAATGGCGCTGCCTTGACAGGGGCATCTTGCAAGTTCAGATACTTGCGCCGGGCTTTGGTGGTGCGGTCATGTTGCTGCGTGCTGAACGTTAGTGGTTTCATTGTTGTCTCCAACAAATATGCCTGCCTGAGGTGTTGAACTGCAGTGACGGGGTTTGTGTTTCGGTTTGTTATTTAGCGTCTGATTTCTGCATACGGTAAATATATTTTATGGCCGACTGGAATATCCTCGGCTATTGGGAAGAAATGCTTGGTTTTTAAGGCTGAGAGGGGGGCTATTGGGTGGGGGATTTGCCTTGCCATTTTTATGTCGTAAAGGGTTTTCCCGCTGTTTATCAAAGGGTCGTCGGTGATTGATGTGACGGCATAACTGCCAGTGCGCACTGCAATATTTGTTATTCTTGAAAGCAACTGCAATGCGCCCACCGCAAGCCCAAAGATAGCTGCCGAGTAATTCAGGATTGTCCCAATATTGTTCCGCGTTTCATGCCCCGAAAGTATCCCTTCCGTTTGTAGCGTCGTACCGGCGACTGACAACGTGGCTGTAGCCACCGTGGCCGCCAACTTGATGCCGGTGGCGAGCGATACCCCGGCAATCGCCCCGACGCCTGCCGAAAAAGCCGCCCCCGCGCCACTGATGCCGCCACCGGCGGCTGACCAGGCAGCCGCCATTGCCGGCGCAGCTACGCCCCCCGTCACCACGACGGCCGCCACTGTGCCAATGGCGGCGAAGAGTATGCCCAGGCCCATCCCGATCCAGCCGATCGCACCCAAGGCCCTGCCTTGCCAGAGGCTGTAGCTCTTCAGGTCTGCCAGCGACCGACTCTGCCCGCTATAGCCGATGCTGTAATGCCCGGTCGGGTCGCGGAAGGTTATCGGGTTGCCTTGGCAATAGCCGTAGTAGTTAAGCCCCCCCGCGCCGAAGGGGCTGAGTGCGTCGGGGCTGTGAAAGCGCATCAGCACCGGGTTGTAGGCGCGGTAGCCGCTACCGAGCAGGTACCAGCCGCTGTCGGGATCGAGCGCTTCGCCGTTGTAGCCCAGGGTGCCGAGCAGTGGATCGTCGGCGTGCTGCTCGCCATACGCGGTATAACGGACGGCGCGCGTGCTGCCGGCCTGGCTCTCGGCGATCACGCTGTGGCTGGCACTGGTGTGCAGCAGCAGGGGCGATTGCGCACCACTGCCTTTCTGCTGCTGGCCCAGCGCTTGTTCGTCATGATGCAGGTACAGGGTTTGCAGGCTGTCACGCACGGCCATGCGCAAACGCTGGCCGTCATGCAGCAGCAGCGTGCGCTCGCCGGCCTCGGGCCTGCTGACCAGCAAGCCGCCTGCGTCGTAGCCATAGGTGTCCGGGGCGCCGCTGTCGTTAAGGCCCAGCAACCGGTTCTGGCTGTCGTAGCGAATCGGCCGGGCTTGCTCGTCTCGGGTCAGGTTGCCATTGGCATCGTAGCTGAACTCAGGATCGGGCTCGGTGCGCGGCGGTGTGTACTCGATACGCTGCAGCTGGCAGGGGTCGCGTTCGGCATGAATAAAAGTGGCGCGTTCAGCGGCCGGCCCACCTGTGAAGGAAGTGACGGTCAACTCGATGTTGTTGTAGGCATCGAAGTTGAACACCTGCATGGCGATGCTGCGGCCCAGCGCATCGCGAGGTTGGTCCGGCCCCGTGCAGTTGTACATGTTCAGGCGCGCATGGCTGTCGTAACCGAACTTTTCGACCAGTCGCGATACTCCGCCGACCTGCAGGGTGCGGCTGAGCAGGAGGTCATCCTTGTCCCAGACGGTTTCCTGTGTGCGTTCTGGCTGCCCGGGCTGACGCCAGGTGCGTTTGACTTCACGGTCCTGGTCGTCGTACTCGATCTCGGTTTCCAGGGCCTGTGCGCTGGCTCGGTCATGGCTTGTGATGAATTTGATACGGCCCAGATCATCGTATAGGAACTCGGCCTGCAGCTGCCCCTGAAGGGTTGAGATCAGGCGGCCCTTGGTGTTGTACTCGTGGGTGGTGTCTTCACCGTAGGGTTCGTGGGTGTTCTTCAGACGATCCTGCAAGGTGCTGCTATGAATGCGGCTCCAGGTCTTGCCGTCGCGCTTGTCCTCCCAGTGTTCGGCGGTCAGCTGATTGGCTTTGTTGTATTCGAAGCGCCGCGCGCATTGCCGGTTGTCGTCGCTCAGCAATCGGGCGCTGACAGGGTCGTAGGCGAAGCTGGCGTGGTCCTCGGGCGCGGTGTTGCTGATCGGCTCATTGGTCAGCTGCAGGTTGTAGTCCAGCTCGATGGTCTCGCCAGCGGGGTTGATGCGTTGGCGCGGTATCGATTCACCGTCGCGGAACAGGAAGTACTCCGTCCGGTCACCGGTGGTGGTCCCTATCAGGCGGTCCAGGCCGTCGAAGTACTGCGCGCCGATCTGGCGGGCGGGCAACTGCACATTCGCCGGGGTCACCACCAGGCGGGTCGGCAGGTCTTCGGCAGAGTGTTCGGCGTAGGTGCGGGTGAGCAGGGTTTTATTCGGTTGCTCGGTCGTGAGCATCCGGCCCCAGGCGTCGTAGCTGAATGCAGTGGTGTGGTTGCGCTCATCCGTTTCGGTGAGCGTGCGTCCGAGGCCGTCATAGCTGTAGCGGCGTTCGCCAATCAGCTCCCCCAACGCATCCAGGCGCTTGCGCAGCACCGGCTTGTTGAACAGGTTGAGCCAGGTCTCGGTCTTGCCGCTGATGGCCCGTGCCTGGTGGGTGAATCGGATGTTCCTGCCGTTGCGGTTCTGCACCTGGGGCCGTGATCTCACTTTCCCGGCTTCGCGCCAGCTGTAGCGAATGGCGCCCTGGTGATTGGCGTCGCCGATCGGGTCCAGTACGTTGTGCTGCTCCACGTCGTCCGGGCCGATGGTGCAGCATTGCTCACCCCAGTCGTCGTACCGCGTTTTTGTTACCAGGTGCAGGTACTGCTGGGCTTCCAGCCAGTCGGTAACGCTTTCCTTCACCCGGTTGCCGTAGGCATCGTACTGGATGGCCAGGATTTCGTAGAAAGCGCCCGGCCTCGCCTCGAGCACGTTGTCACGGCTCTCCCGGGTCGGCCGTCCGAGGCCGTCCAGCTCGGTTTCGGTGGTGATGCCGCGAGCGTTGGTGACTCGGGCGCGGGCAATGTCGGCATCGCTGGCACAGAGTTGGTAGTCGTAGCGTTTTTTGGCCTCGAACGGTGTCTCTGGCGAAACCCTTTCCTCGGTGACTCGGCGCAGGGCGTCGTACGCCCATTGTGTGTGAACCCCGTTCTCGTTGAGTTCGTAGAGCTTCTCGCCATGCAGCAGCGAGCGCCGTTGAACGGTGGATCGTTGCGCGCCGTCGTAACCAAAGAGGGTCTTGCGGGTTTCCAGTACCTGATGGCCGCCCAGAGGGTCTAGCAATGAATTGAACTGGTACTGGGTGGTGGTTTCCAGCTTGTTGCGTTTGACCACCTCCTGATAGCGGCGGCCATGCCGCAGGCTGGACTTGGGCGCGTCGAGGTAATAGTAAATTTTCTCTTCCAGGGGATGCGCCGGATCGTGCGCATGCGTCAGGGTTTCACTGTGCTCGACAATCATGGGGTTGAGGGTGATGGCGTTGCCTGCCAGTGGCGCCAGCGCCTTGTAGCGGTAGTGCTGAGTGAGAACAGGGGCTTGCCCCCGGCCGCTGCTCGCCGGGGTGGTGGTTTTGCTCTTCAGGTGACGAACGAAACCATTGGCATCACCGGGGTAGCCATCTTCCGCTTGCGTGCCATACCACTCTTGGGTCTCGGTCACGCCGTTGGCGAGTTTGCGCCAGATGATGTTGCCCGATGTATCGTAGGTGGTTTCGACGGTTTCAAGGCGGCTGCGCGTGATGTTGTTCGCCAGCGACCAGCGTGTCTGTTCCCTGATCGGCATTTGCAAGGTCGACACCTGTTGATTGAAGGGGGCGTCCTTGATGTTGTACTGCATGGTGACTTCATGTACGCAGTTGTTCTGCACGGTTCTGGTCGAGGTCAGCAGATGGAAGCGGTTGAAGGTGCGGGTGATGTCGCGCAGTGCCGTTCCGTCCTCGTCGCGCAAGGTTTCGACCGTTTGATACTCAAAGTCGTACCGTTTCGACTCGTACAGGTTGTCCAGCCCGTTGTCAGACCAACCGATCCCGGCGCCGTAACCCAGAAAGTTGTTGGAGCCCGGGTAGGTATAGGTTCGCTGGAACGCAGGTTGGCCACCGCGCGGTTCGATGACGTGCCGGGTCACGCGCGGCAGGGGTGGCCGGGCGTCACCGGGGAACAGATGGCCACGGTCCTGGTAGTAGAGATATTCACGGGCACCGGTCGGGGGCTCGATCTTGCTCACGCACAACAACCCGTTCACCAGGGCGTAATCCAGGCGCCAGCTGGCCAGCTCACGGGTTGGCAGCACGATCGATGCGACCCAGTCAGTATTGATCAGGTTCATCGCATAAAGGGCAACGGGCTGGCCGTTGTCGCCCTGATAAGGGCGCTCGCGCAATTCGATGCGGCCATCGTCGCGTTCGATTTCCAGCAGGATCTCCTTACGCTCGTCGCTGATCGAGCAGAGCATCATGTAAGACGAGTTGAACGGTTTGTATTCGAGGTCGATCCTGTGCCCCGTGGCCGCGTAGATCTCCACCGGCAGGGCGATACGCCCGTTCGCGCTGCCCATTTCTTCGAGGATCTCCACCAGGCCTGAACGGTGCACCACGCGATAGCGCGCGTTGCCGCCTGGCCCGGCAGGCTCGCGGTACAAGTGAAAGTGCGCCAGCCGTTGCTCCTGCATTTGCAAGCGTGAACCCGAACTACCGGTCACTTTGAATGATTCACCGCTGTACGTGGTGATGACCTGTGTATGCGGTGCGAACTGCGTCAGTGACAGATTCCATCCCCGCCCCCAGCCCGAATCAATCATATTGAGCGGGTTGAAGTTCAGGCTGAGTTCAAGCTCGGGGCCGGAGAAGTAATTGGCGCCCAACTCGGGAAGTTTGATGGACAGTGTGTATTGTCCGGTGCGGCTATCGACACCGCTCTCCATGAAACTCATGAAGTTAAGGGCGTTGGAATGCAGTGAAGATTCCGTACTCATAATGAACGTTCTCACTCTGCTTGTCAGGGGTGGCGGGCGCTGTAAGACAGGGGCTGCGCGTGCCGAATACGTGTCGACAGTAGTGGAAGTTTCGTGTGTTGACACCTATCAGTTTTGCCAGGTGTTCAGGTTCCGGGGCGGTGTTATATCTATGCCAACTCTCGAATCGGACATGTGCAAGGCGGAGATATTCATACATGGACATGCCAGACGTTTCACACCTTAATGAACGTATGAACTCTGTCGACCTGGACGCGCTTGGCAGTGCTGATCTGACGACTTGGATTAGCTACCCCGGCATTGCCGAGCACGACCTGGTATATATCAACTGGCGGGGGTGCAAGGCCGACAACAGTGCCGAGGACCTCTTTGGCGAACGCGAAGTATTGAGCCTGGATGCCGGCCGCGGGGAGATCCTGATCGATAACGCACTCGTCACTGCCTTGCGCGGTGGTCAGGTGTTCTATTCGTTCACGCGTCTGGACAACGCCGGCAATCCTGTGGGGCCTGAGTCCAAGCGTCGTTTCTTCTTCGTTGACCGGCCCGCTGAAGGCATATGGGCTTTGCCGGTTGCCCACTTCCAAGATGCCCATGAGGGGGTGATCGACGTCAACCTGCTCAATCCCGAAGGCATATTGCTGGCAACAGCGCCCTATGCCGCCATGGCCAAGGGTGACAAGGTTTTCCTGAGTTG
Organism: Pseudomonas sp. BO3-4; assembly: GCF_034044115.1. NCBI lineage: Bacteria > Pseudomonadati > Pseudomonadota > Gammaproteobacteria > Pseudomonadales > Pseudomonadaceae > Pseudomonas > Pseudomonas sp. BO3-4. The sequence continues at coordinate 4,555,817 of NZ_CP139018.1, read as the reverse complement.
GGAGCCCTGGTTCAATGAGTCCGTAGCTGGCGATCCGTTCGAGCAAGTACTGGAAGTGCAGGAGTCTGATCCTGGCCGGCCACTGCTGTGGCACCTGGAGGTTGGCCAGGTCTTCATGTATATCGGCGGGTTCGCCTTTTTGCACTATCGCATCGAATTCGCCGACGGCACCAGCAGCCGGTCGCCAGCACAGCGCTTCGACATCGTTTCGCCCGCCGCCGGCGACCCACCGCCGGCACCTTTGCTGGCGGCGCCGCGTATCCCAGGGGCGACGGATGGCGCGCTGGATCCTGATGACGAAACCTATCGCGCCGGCCTTCTGGTGGAGGTGGACCCCTATCCGGAGCTGGAATTGGGCGATTCGCTGGTGCTCTATACCGTAGGGCCGGAGGTGACGCTGCGCAGCCTGCGTGTGGATGCGAGTTCGGTGGACAGCAAACGCTTGACCTTCCACCTGGAGCGGGAGTGGCTGCAGAGCGAGGTCAACCGCGGCAAGCGGTTCGCGTTCAGCTATGAGTTTTCGCGTCAGGGCGTGCAGAGGCGCTCCCAAGTGCTGGATCTGGTCTTGCAGCGCAAGCTTTACCTGCCGTTACCGATAATCCCGGACGCCACGCAGGAAGACGGTGACGCGTCGTACCAGGGCGTGGTCCATCCAAGCAGGCTGGAGTGTGGCGCCGAAGTGCGAATCCCGGCAGAGGCCGAGCTGGGTGATGGCGCGGAGCCTGCGCCGATCGTCAACCTGCATTGGGAAGGGCACGGCAGCACGGGGGCAGCCATCGTTCCCCGGCCGCCGTCAGGTGACACACTCCTGTTCACGGTGCCGCGGTCGGCCATGGCCGCCAATCTGGGTAGACGTCTGTGGGTGTACTACACCGTCACCCGCGCCGGCGAAACGCCACGCACATCAGAAAAGTTCGAGCTGCGGGTAAGCGATTTCGATCAGCGCAGCTACCCGATAATTCAGGTCAAAGGTGCCGAGAACCGGGAATTGAAACTGCACGAAGTTCCAGTGAATGGCGCTTTGTGCACGCTGCCTTTTTGGACGTTCATGGCAGAAGGGCAATTGCTGGGTATTGAGGCGCTAGGCCGTTCGATATCTGGCCAGGATGTCACGCATATTCTGCGTCCCCCCACCGAGGCGGTGACATACGACGAATATTCTGATGGCGTTATTGAAGCCTATCTGCCCAAACAGTTTCTTGAAAACCTGGAATTGCGCAGAGATTTCAGGTTGACCGTATCTGCAAGTTTCGATGACGGCGAAACCTGGCGGGCATTTCCAATCGTTGATCTTAAGCTGGTTCCTTAAACAGACGCGCCTGCGTGTGTGTAAATGTGAGGTGATTTATGTCGAGCAATTCGAAACAGGATTTGCTGGAGTGGTTGCAGTCTGACTACCGGATGTTGGGGTGGAATACGATTTTCGCTATCCAGAAGGACAAGGCGGACACTTTGTTGACCCAGGAATATATACGGCGCTTCAAGACCAGCTCTTACCTTGACCCTATCAGCGGTGAGACGGCGCCGGACAATGGTTACAAGGTTTATATGCAGAACTTTGTTCTGGATCACCCGCGGTTGTCATTCGATAATGCCGATATCACCGGTTCGCGTGCCAGCCTGCGTATGAAAATACTCGGCGGCAACCAGGTAGGGCTGAAGCAGGTGGGGGCCCATTGGTACCCACAGCGGATCGATCGGATAGAACCACTGGTCGGGCCAGAGCTGCGCCTGCGGCTGGAACTGTCCGACGTGCCTGGCTATGTCGCCGACAACGGCGCGTTGACGCTGGACTTGCACAACAGTGATGACTTTGTGGTGACCTTCTCGGATTCCAGACGCGTTCGCGAGCTGGGGGGGGACTTCTTCAAGGAGCTGTTCCGCGGGTTGCCGGACCATCAACGCGTCTGGTCATTCGGCAGCATCGAACATGGCGAAAATGACCTGATGCGGCCCGAGTCGTTCATCCTGCGTACCCAGCGTAACCCCTCGGTCGCCCTGGCCCCGATGGAGAGCGATGACGCCGATGACGTGGACGGTGCGCTCGTGGGGTTGGTCGCCATGGGGCCCAGTAACGGGCCGCAGAATATGCCTGGCCCGGAATACCGTTACTTGATTCCCGATGACAACGGTGATTACTCGGCGACGGTACTGCTTGATAAAGCCTGGGTCGCGTTGGCTACCGTGTTAAGCAAACTGCCGTTGGAGTTTTTCACGAATGTTGAATTTAAATTTGAACGTGCAGAAAACGGTGATCTGACAGCGACTGCCATTGCAGGTGTAATACCCTCAGAGACAGAAAGTTCTGTTCACCCTTACCATGAGCAAAACTTGCGCGGTAGTGTTGATTGTCGGGCGTACATTGATTTCATTACTGATGAGCTGCCGCTCAAGGATGTGCTGAAGTTTCATGTGTCAGGGGACCGTGTGTCCATGGAGCTGGTGACCGTTCATACAGCCACTGCGGACTTTACTCAATATAAAGAAATTGTCGCCACGCCGCATTCCTGGACGTGGGGGTACGCGTGCGTGGGGCTCTGGCATGCCGAAATCGATGTGAAAATAACGGCTAGCTGGCAGATACAAGACCTGCAAGGCGCTACGTTGAAGCTTGAAGAGTATGGTCACCATATATACCCGAAGGACGGTTCGTTTAAATTTGAAGGTGACCCCTACGAAGACCAGGTCATGGCGCTGAGCCTTTTCCATGTACTGTGGGGGGTTACAGTGGCGACGACTTCATTTGCCTCGCTGGCTTCCGCGCGCGGCCCCCTTGCCGCGGCAAGAGCCGCACTCGCCAAGGACCTTCGTTCAGACCTGTACATGGAGGAATTGATCGATAAGACCATCAAGCTGAACTTTGGTGGCGCGATACTCGCAGGTGAGCGGCACATGCCCCGCGACATTGCCTGTTTTGGCATCGTCGCTCCACAGCTGACCACCTTCGCCGTCACCCCCCTGGAAAAAATCGTGACCCACGGCAGCACGTTGCAGCTTGCCACCGTCCCGGCGCAAGCCAACGTAACCTGGTCGGTCGAGTCGGTAGAGGGCTCCACGGATGACCCGGGCCATTTCGACCAGCACACCCATGGCCTGTATCTGGCGCCCGGGGCTGCGGGCATCGAAGGTGAATTTACCCGGGTGCGTGTCACTGCCACTGTTCCAGGCTCAGGCTTTGCCAGTTCGGCCCTGCTCACGGTGGTCAAGAACGCACTGCAGGTCAGCCCATTGCTGTCGGTCTGCCAGGTGGGCGACGAGGGTGTCAGCCTCAAGGCGGACAGTGTCGTTGAAGGACCGCTGCAATGGCGCATCCTCGGCGCTTCACCCCATGGCAGGCTGGCGCAGGAATCGGGCACGGCCAATCGCTATATCCCCGGCGAGAACCTGCCCGACAAGTCATTCATCGTCGAAGAAGTCGAGGTCCGTAACAGCTTGACCGATGAGCACCGGACGCTGTGCATCGTTACCCAGATGACCCTGAAACGTCCCTCTGATGTGGTGGTGGACAAGCGCGATGAACAACACGCCAGGGTCTGGCTGTCGATCCATCTCAGCGGGGCGTCAGGTGTCGACCAGTTGACGGTGGTGCATGGCCCGGGGCAGATCGATATCGATGAAGACGGCAAGCCTTACTACCAGGCCGACGCCGCAAGCCCCGCACATTTCTGCGTGGTTGGCGTCGTCTGGAGGCTCTCCCCCGAATTACCCATCACGCTCGAGGGCTTCATCGTGCTGCCGCTGCCGCTGGGGCAGCACAGTCAAGCCTATCAGGCCCTTGAGCAGGCAGCGCAACGGGCAACGCGCAGGTAGTCAACCGGCGTTCACCTAAACCCATACCTTTCAGCACTCCAGTTGAGCGGGGCCACATCATGCCTACCAATTACCTCTCGGTCATCACGGCCTGGATGAAGCACAACCACAAGCACCTGAACTGGGACCTGACGTACGCCACGCGTCCCGAGGCCATCAACGACCTGCTCACGTTGGCACATTGCAGCCAACCAGACAGTGCCCTGGGCGATATCGAAGGTGAGATCGCCATGCCAAATTCCGATGTCACCCACATCCTGACGGGCTACCGCATGGGGCCGCCCGCACTGGTGGATATGCAAGCGAACTACGCGTCACCCAAGGTCCGGCAAAGCCTTGCCTTGGAAGGCGGGAGCCATCTGGTCATGGACAAGACCGAGGGGCTGCTGAGCCTGTCGGTTCACGACCTGCTCGACCCGTTGCCGGTCACTCAGACACTGCTGCTGAGCACCGATGCCCAGGGCGTGAGCGCCGACCTGCGTGAAGGCACGGATACCGAGCTGGACCTGGGCGGTGGTTCGCCACTGACCGCCGGGCGATTCTTCAAGGAAGTGCTCAGCGGGTTGGGCAGCGCCCGGCAGGTTTATCCCTTGGTGGACTTCAAGGCGCTGTCTGGCAACCCTTACCTGGCGGTTCGGCACAGTGAAGTACGCACCCACGTCAGCAAAGCCGACGGCAAGTCCGCACTGGTGATATTCGCGGGTATCAACAATGGCTCTGTGGGCAACCTGCCCGGTGAGCAGTCCGATTACCCGTTCCTGCTCCCCGATGATCTTGCGCAACCGGTCGACAGCGCACTGTTGCTGACATCGCGCTTCCTGCACCGTGCAGCTTACGCCACGGGCCTGGCGCAGATGCTCGAGGGTGGCGCGTTCGATGCCCGGTTCGATGAAGACAATAACTTGCAGCGGCTGGATGCCACGGCCGGGCTGTTGGAGGTGTACCCCAGCACTTACGAGAGCGACAAGTATCAGTTTGCCTGCGAGGGTTTCAAAATTGCCGTGGACGCAGGGGCGCCGGCCGGCGATCAGGGGCGGGCTGCCCTGGCGGATTTCCAGCCCCTTCTGAGTGTCACCTTTGAACACGATGAGGTCCGCCAGCACTGGAAGTCCTATTGCACGCTGACCTTCACCTACAAGCCCAAGCCAACGGGTCCTCTGTACAGCCGAACGGCAACGTTCCAGTTCGACCTGCAAACCGTGTTCACCCTGAATGCGCCTGCATCACCTGAGGAAAGCGCTGGCTGTATGTTGCTAGGGCAGGTTTTGTGGCCGTGGCAGGCGGCCGAAGTGACGGAAGTCAGTGGCCTGCCCAGCGACACGCCATCGGACCTGCGAGAGGAGATCTATGCGTTTGTCGCCTTCCTGGTCAAGCAGGCGGTACTTGAAGGGCTGGCCAGGGAGTTGACGGCGATGATCCCGGAACAGGTGATGGCCGGTCTGTCGCTGGCAGATGGCAAGCGCCTTGTACCGTTCGACTTCCAGTTACCCGATGGAATGGCCGTGTTCGCCAGCGGCTACGGCACGGCCGGCATGCGCATCGTCGATCGCCCCGTGACGCTGGCACCCGGGCAGCGGCATACGTTCAGCGTTGAACCGCCGCGTGAAGGGCTGACATGGTCCCTGGAGGCTTTGCCAGGCACTGTCGGTGATCTGGGGCGCATCGACCCCGCCAGCGGTGAATACCGGGCACCGCCTGCGCACGCCATGGCGGGGAAACCCGTGCGGGTCCGGATCACCGCCACCGACCCGGGTACCAACAAGCAGGCCATCAGCATGGCCTCTGTGGCGCCCGCGACATTGACGGTCAATCCACTGATCCGGGTCTGCTACTTCGACGACACACTGACCCTCACGGCGGGTGCGCTGACCGGAGACCTTGACTGGTCTGTGGTCGACGATGGCGAAGTAGGGCGGGGCTCGGTCGTCGCTGAGGGCGATGGCAGGCGTTGCACCTATACCGCAGGCAGTAAGGTGGATGCCAACGTGGCCTACGTGCTCGATCAGGTCAGGGTACAGAACCGGGAGACCAGCGAGTCGCGTTCAATCTATGTGCTGGTACGCCAGCGGCGGCCTGAACTGGTGATCGACGTCGAGCAGTTGCCCGATGGCGACCTGCAGTTGACAGGTATGTTCGATGGGGTAGGCCAGCCAGACACCCAGTGGGCATTGCCTATTGCAGGGACTGGCGAGATCGATGAGGCCACTGGCCGCTATTCCCCTGTATCTGCCGACGCCGATGCGCGTTTCGCGCTGATTACCGCCAAATGGGCGATTCCAGGTTCTGTCTTCATCCTCGAAGGCCACCTCATTCTGCCGCTGCCCCTTTCCTTGCACTTCGACGCCGCACGGCGCGCTGCCAGCCCGACAGGCCTGCGTGTGGCCACATCACCATCCATTGGAGGCTGAGACCATGTCCAATTCACTGCAAGAACTGCTCGAGCTCATGAAAAAGGGCTCAGTGACGCTAGGCTGGGGGGCGGTTGCTGTCTATAGCCGTGACCGGCTCAACCGCTTGCTGGAGCAGCAATACCTGACGCGCTTCAAGGAAAACCGCTACCTCCCGCCTTTCAGTCACACGTTCGCAGGCGTGGGGGTGAAGGAGGCCGTGAGCGTTGAGGCGCTGGAGTTCGGTACGCCCTTGCTGTCGTTCAGCAATGCGTCGACGAGCGATGCCAAAGCAACCCTGACCATGAACATCATCAAAGGTACGGTGAACAACAGTGGCAAGTTGGTCAGCAGCGTCGAGATCACCGAGGCGTCGGGGTACTGGCTGCAGATGGAGGTCGACCTGGAGACCGTGCGCGGTGAGGTTCACCCGTACGGCCTCGTTGCGCTCAACCTTGCCAAGGGGGGGCGGTTCAGCAGCAACCTGTTCGAGGATAAACCCGACCTCGCTCAGCAACTGATCGACGCACTGCAAGCCTGGATGGGCGAGATGCCTGGCCGTTGCGCCAGGTTCGAGCTGGGCACCGTGGATTTTTCCGGTTATGGCCCGCTGACACCTACAGGCTTCATCCTGCGCACCCAGGCGGCACCTGGTGCGCGAGTACGCGATGCCGTCAACTACGGCGATGGCGCAGTGCTGGTGTTCATCCGCCTGCGCGATAGCCTGGTCGATGGTCAGCCGCCAGGCACAAGCTACCCGTATCTGTTGCCCGACGGTGATTACTCGGCAACGCTGGTGCTGAACAAGGACATGCTTGGCCATGCCTCCGACGACGGCCTGGAGCTGCTCGCCCGACTGCTGTTCCCTGAGCTCAATGCCTTTGTCAAGAAAGTGGACAGTACGCCGTTGGACCGCGTCATGTTCGGCAATATCGACCCGTTGCGCACGCAACTGACGGTGAAACCGACCATGGGCACCGTGGTGACGGCCGGCAAGACGCAGCAGTTTCGGCTGTACGACGGCAAGGATCAGATGATCACTGCCAGCGCCTGGTCGGTGATCAACCCGCAAAGCCATGATGACGCAGGGCATGGTTCGATCGATGGAAATGGCCTTTTCACGGCCCCTTCACCGGAAGTGATCGGACAGGAAGTGCAGACATTCATCATCAAAGCTGAATACAAGCAGGGTGAGGAGACTTACCATGCCGCCGCCCGCGCGCTGGTGATTTCCGAGCCAGTGCTGGCGATGCCTGCCTTCGGCGCATATCGCCCGCAAGAGAGTGCGGACGGGATCGACCTGTGGAATGCAGGTTTAGGCAACGTCAGCTTTGAAATGCTCGGGCAGCCGCTGGGCCAGATAGCCAGCCTGGGCAATGGGCGCTCGCGCTTTGTGCCTGATCAGCAAGCCAGTCGGCGGATTCTGGGCGTGCAACAATTGCAGGCCAGTTCAACGGCAAAGGGCTACAACGCGCTTGTCCTGGTAAACAACCAGCCACTGGTTTCGGTTGACCCACCTTTCGTACCCAGGGTCGGCCACGGTGAGGCCACCCAGCTGAGCGAGGTGAACCGCATCATGCCCAACGAAACGCGGCGTTGGCGGATGCTGGCAGGGCCGGGCAGCGTCTCGCCATCGGGCCATTTCCGGGCTTCTGAGCTTGCTGTTTCGCAACCCAACGTAGTGACCTGTGAAGTGGTGCGCAACGGTGTCGTGTTCGCGGCGGGCTACAGCGTGGTGAAAGAGACCGCGGTCAAAGCAGTCAGCGGCTGGGTGGATCTGCAGCGCTTTACCCTCACGGTCGGCAAGAGCCCTGACGGTGTGACCGGCACTGTGGGTTCCAATGGTTACCAGCAACTGGAACTCGAGGTCACCGTCGAAACCATGCAGGCGAATGGCCAGGACTACAAACTGTGTCTGGACGAGATAGCCTCCATCGCGCTGTACGACAGGTCGGGGATGAAAATTCCTTTTCTGTGCGGGGACGGGATTGACTCGGGCTCTGGCAATGTCTGGCGCACAAACCTGAAGCCGAACGATTTCATCCGAGCCAATGAAAGTCTCATGGCGACTGAAGGGCACGGACCGCAGCCCGCAGCGCCACGAGGTGCGGAGGACCGAACCATCCGCCTGCAGCTGTTCTTGCACCGCCGCGGAACCACTTTCTCGGAAGTTTTTTACGCCGGTTTCCAGGCAAAGAGCGGGCGGTTTTTCTACTCGAATGACACCTCCGATCAGAATGCCACAATCGAGGTCAAGGTACACACGCCGGCCGCCTACAAACCCACAGACTACACGTTTGTTCGCAAGCGAGTGGCGGGGGGCGGCACTAGCGAAGGGACACACCCGGAGCACGAAGATTTCGACCTGCACCCGGAGACCGACGATTACTGGATGTTGGACTACCGCGGTGGGAGCTTCTACACGGCAGAATTCATCAAGACCAGGGAAAGTGATAACGACAAGGATGTGAATACCTCGATGGTGCGCTGGGAAAGTTCTTATTCTGATGAGTTCTACCGCAGTTATACAGGGTATGTTTTTCAGGACTACAACAAGCCAAAGCCGGAGTTTGTTTCCTTTGATCCTGACTCGACACCATTGATCAATGGTGTCGGTCGTGAAGTGAGCTCGGTATACGAGCCCGGTCTTTTGGCAATTGTTAATTTCCGTCGACGGGACTTGCCATATTACAGTGCGACCCTTAATCCGGCTGTATTTAAAAAGCTCAGTAAGCCATTGCGTGTGCAGTTGCGCGATGCTCAAGGCAATTTGCATATTGTCCAGATCGATTATCTGTCCCCTGACACCATCGGTGATCGTAACATTCTGGTCCACACGGTTCCCTCGCGACCGACTGGCAGAGAGACTCCGATTATCCGTCTGAGCAATTACCATGAAGGAGAACGCGTATGAACCGTTATTGCATGGTGGCACTTTTGAGCGGTATATATGTCGGCGTGGGTCAGGCAGCGTCTGCGCCAAGTAGTGCAGGTACGATTCAGCTCGCCGAGATTATCGAACCCTCAGGACTTCCCGGTGGCAAGCAGTGTACGATCTCGGTGGAGCTGGGTGAATCTGAAAGCTTCAAAATGGCGGACACCACCTGTAAGAATGATACGATTACTTTCTTCAAATTCAATAATATACTCTCAACGTCAACGGTAGTATTTAACTCCGAAGAAGACTGCGGAGCAACGGATGACTGGGTATTCATCGTTAAAGCAATAAAGCAGCCGACCACCACGGGTTGGCTGAGTATCCCAGAGCTTGATGGGCATCGTGAGGGCGACATCGTGGCGCCGGGATTGGAGCTTGTAAAACATTACAATGATCATGGCAATATTAAAGGCAAGCTATCTTGCGTGCGTATTACTGCACCCTATAAACCTTAAAGGTTCCTTAAATGGTCTTGATTCTTTGATGGAGCTAGGTAATGAGCACATCCACTTCAGTGCATTCCAACGCTTTTAACTTTTCTTCCTATGTTGAAAGCGGCGTTGATCCTCGCACCGGGCAATACACTGTGTCGATCAGGCTGCCCGAATTGCAAGGCAATGATTTGCAAGGCCCAGGTTTCGAACTGGCGTTGTTCTACAGCCCTTTGAATGGCGAGGATTCAGGATTCGGCAAGGGCTGGAACCTGCAACTGACACAAGTACGCAAGCACATCGTGACGCTGAGCAGTGGTGAAGCGTACAGGATTACCGGTAAGTCATCGGTTACCGGGCGGCTGGAAATGAAAGAACAGAAGCTGCGGCAGTTCGATCTGTATGAGGATCCCCCTGGGCCCGGTGGGGCCGCACGTTTTCGCGTGGAGCACCGCTCAGGGTTGGTTGAGGTACTGGAAGTGATGGGCTCGGAAGAGGGCGAGGTCGCCTTGCCCGTGGAGCTGCATTCACCGCTGGGGCACATGTTGCACTTGAGTTACCTGCCCTTCGGCAAGGGTCACATGCGTTTGAGCGAGGTCCAGGATGAAAGTGACGTGCTGCTGAGGCTGCAACGCAGCGACAACAGCCGTGTCGAACTGCTTTGCTACCCTTTCGGTGGTGATGATGGTGGCCCGCTGGCCCGGTATGCGATGACGTTGCGCGAAAGCGACAACCGGGTCAGTGAGATCATCCTGCCCACGGCCAATCAGGCCCGCTGGCGCTTCACTTATGAGGACGTGTTGGGGTACTTGTGCGTACGTGAGTGCACAACACCCTATGGTGGGGTGGAGCGGGTGTTCTACGAGGACGCCGGGCATGAGTTCCCACGCAGCGCAGCACGTGACAAAAATCTGCCCAGGGTTACCCGCCATGAAATCGATCCACGCTTTGGTCAGGCGGCGAAAGTGGTGCGGTATGAATACCCCGGCACGCACAACTTCATCGGCGGTGGCAGCAGCATCCCGTGGTCTGACGAGGGCCTGGACAATCTCTATGAGGTGCCGGAGGACTATACCTACAAGTCGATTCAGATACAGGAAGTGCGGACGCAGCCGGTGCGTACGATCACGCGTACATTCAACCGCTTCCATTTGCTCACCGAGCAAGCCACCGCTCAGGGTGACAAGCTGTTGCAAGCCTTGACCCGTTACGCTGACAAGGCTGGCAAGTTCGAGAGCCAGGAGCCTTATTTCCAGCTGCCCCATGACGAAACCCAGCGTTGGTCGCTGATCAGCAACCCCTCCCGGCAGCGAGAAGAGAAGCGAGTCACCCGCTATGACAGCCACGGCAACGTGTTGACTCGCCTGTTGCCGAATCAGGTACTGGAAACCAATGTCTGGTACTCGGCTGAGGAGGAGGGCGATGAGCACGGTTTCGTGCGCAACCTGAAGACCCGGACCGTGCAACCCGCAGCAACAGGACACGGGGCGGCCGCCACCTTGACCCAGGCGTACCAGTACCGGGCGCTGACCCCGTTGGGTAGCTACCTGAAGCAGCCCTGGCGCTTGCTGGAAAGCGAGACCCTGAGCGAATCAGGTAGCACGCCTGGTACGTTCCTGGAAAAAGTCAGCAAGCTTTACCAGGAAGAATCGGCCGAGCGCTTCAGCTATGGGCGAGTCAGGCAGCAAACCGTCAGTTACCCCGGTGTCGATGGAGGCAGCCCGTTCGACACTCTGACCCATTATGGCTACTCCCTGCCGGACGATGAGCGTGCACTGCAGACGTTGGAAAAGCTGGTGGGCGTTGACGGTGAGTCCAAGACCATCACCTTGCGACATTCCCTGGAAACGGGCGAGCCGCTGCTCAACCTGGACGACAACGGTGTCGAAATCCGATACTACTACGACGCTTTGCGTCGGGTAACACGCGAGGTCGTGGCGCCAGGCAAGCCTTTCGAAGCGGAACGCAATTACAAGTACTTCCTCTGCGCATACGACAACGAGCAGGCCCAGCAATGGGCCTATGACGTGAAGCAAGTCGAGACGCACACGCTGCTCGACGGGCTCAGCCGTCCCATCTTCGAAGAGCGTGCAGACAAGGACAGCGCGACGTATGCTGGTGCTTTGCGGCCTATCTACCGCGCTCGTCACGACGAACTGGACCAGCTGGTCGAGGAAACCGAAATCGACTGGCTGGGTGATGGTTTGCTGGAATTGACCAGCCACATCAGTTACGACGACTGGGGCCAGAGGTACGCTGTCCTGAATCCGGATGGCACGACTCAAGTCGAGGAGATCGACCAGGTGGCGAGCAAGGACGGTCCGGTGCATCGCGCCTGGCGTGAGGTGGAGCACTCACGGGTCAGCGGCATCAACGAGACGTGGTACAACCTGTTCGAGAAGCCGGTGCGGATCGAGCGATTTGCCCTGGATGGAAGCACCAGTATCAGCTTGCAGGTCAATGACTACGATGGGCTTGGCCGGCTGAGCAGGGAAGCTCAAGGAAGCGGTACAGGCCAGCGTGTGGTTGAGTATCGTTACGACGCGTTCGACCGTGTCCGCGAGGAACGCCTGGCAGATCGAGTCAACACGGTCTATCGCACCTATGCCGGGCACAGTCGCAATGACCTGCCGGTCAGCATCAAGGTGGGTAACACCGAAAACGCCGCCGTGTTGTTGGGCGAACAGGTGTTCGATGGCCTTGAGCGGCGAACCGTGGCCAAGACCGGAGGGCGAGAGCAGAAATTCGAATATGACCCAGGTGAGCGGCAACCGCATTGGGTGCAGGCGCCGGATGGTACCCGGATCGAGTACCAGTACCGGCCAGCGTTGGGTGAAGAGCCCGTCCTTCGGGTCCTCTCCGGCAAGGAAGCGAAATACGAGTATGACCTGAAAAATGCCAGGCTTACCCATTGCGAAGAGCCTGGGGATGACGAGAATTCCGGTTACACATTGGACCGTAGCCATTTCCTGAGCAACGGCGAGGTCAAGCGCGAGTCGCGTACGGTGGATGGTGAAGTGTTCAGCATGGCCTACGACTACAGTTTTCGCAGTCGCTTGCGTGCCTATGTGGATGTGCTGGGGCAGACACAGCTCTACGATTTCGACGATGTCGGGCGCCTGGAAAAAACCACGCTGCACGCGCCTGAGCCCAAAAGGTCTCGCTACCGGCTGCAGCGTGCGCCTTCCGGGCAACTGCTGCTGGAGTCGACGTTCGGGTATGACCGCCAAGGACGCATGGCGTCCATTACCACCACCGATGCCAGCACCGGGAATGCTTTGGCAATTCTGCTCGAGTACGATGAATTCGACAGGGAGATCCTGCGGACCTTCGATTTTGGTGACACCGTGCAAACGTTGGCACAGGACTATGATGAGTTCGATTGTTTGAAGTCCCGCATTCTGAAGGAGCGCCCGAAGGGCAGCGACGAAAGCCAGGCCACGCTGTTGCGGCATGAGACTTACCAGTACGATCGGCGCGGGCGGCTGCAGATATACACCTGTGATGGCCCTGAAGCGCCCGTGGACCCCTCTGGCCAAACCATTGCCAGGCAGATATTCGGCTTCGATGGCCTGGACAACATCCTCTCGGTGATCACCTACCGCCCGGACGGGTCGTGGCAGCGGACCTTGTACGAATTCAAGAATAGCGATCCGGCACAAATGAGCCGGATCATTCCGCCTGATGCGCTACTGGAGACCTATGACGTCGATCACGACCTGGAGGAGTTGTTCAAGATCGTCAAATACGATCCGCAGTTGGCTATCGATTTGCATTACGACTGCAATGGCAACCTGATCAGTGATGAGCAGGGTCGGGTACTGACGTATGACGGGCTCAACCGTTTGCTCAGGGTCGAGACCCCGGACGGTGAACGCTGTCGCTACAACTATGACCCAGAGAACATTCTGTCCGGCACGGCCCCTGGCTAAGGGCACCGGGGGGCGACGAGGCCGGTATAGGGACCGGCCTCGTCGCATTCAGCGGTAGCGAATGGTGAAGTTCAAGGCGCCCTTGGCCAAGCCCGGGCGCAGGCTGCTGTTGGGTTCTGTCTGGTAGAAGCGAGCCTGAAAATTCAAAGGCACGTTATTGCTTGTCAGGGGTACCAGGTCGATCTCTTTGTTCAGGGGCATCGATACCCCGTTGTACAGCATCTGAATACCTATGCCACGGGCTGCGGAGTCGTCGGTCAGGCTGAACACGTTTTCATCCGCAGGGCCAATCGGTCGAGAACCATTGATGCCATCGAGTTCGATGGTCGCAAGGGTCTCGTTACCCGGGTCAGGGTCCACCTGGCAGTTGCTCAAGCGGACCTGGAATGCTGCAGGAGGCGTGGTGAAGCCTGGGCCGGTGAAGTCGTTGACGCTCCATTCGCCGAGGTCCACCGGGTTGGCACTGACGTCTGCTGAAGCATCGCACTGGGTCTGGATGACCATTGCCCTGAGGGTGTATTCCAGAACTTTGCCAAAGCCTCCCCAGTCCAGATGGCCGGTCACCAGTACGCCATCCAGCTGATGCTCGCCGGGCGGCAGATCGCCGGTCTTGACCAGCGTGATCCTGTGCCTGAACGTGGCTAGCGTGGCCGGGCCCAACTGGGTCTGCTCGTAATAGGCCGTGAACGGCACCCTGGGCGGCCTGCTGTCGGGGATGAACTGGTCGGTGCCACCGAGGAAGGGGTGCAGCAACTCTACGATCGCTCCGATGCCTGGGATGTTGGTCCTGAGGACGGGGGCGTCGAGCAAGCGCCTATCAACCGCAGGCAGCGGAGGATGTACCCCGCGGGCGGCCTGGAAGTTGAAATTTATCCGCTCGCCGTAGGTCCGGCACAGGAGGGCAAGGTTGTTCTGGTCGAGAGTGGCTTCGAACAGCTCTGGGGTGCCGATCGTTGTGCCGATCCGCGCATCGCGTGGCACATAAAGGGTGTTCAGGTCGCGGACATGGACCTTGAGGTTTGCGCTGATCAGCGGTTCGAACTCGCAGCGGGTCTGGTCTACCGGCATGGCCATGGCGTTTGCAGCCGGCCATGCCAGGGTGGCGAGCAGCGCCTGGAAAAGGGTCTTGTTGATGCTTTTCATGGGGGTCCTGAAAGACGCGGTACGGCCGTGGGTACGGCTGCACCGCGTGAAGGTTGCTAGATACAGGTCAGGGTTTGCTGGCGATAGCCGTCGACGACGGGAGCGTCCAGTCCATCGAGATGCACCCGGCAGCCGGCGTTGGGCTGGTCGCCCCAACTCACCTGCAGGGGTTGCTCCTGGCTCGGGTTGGTGAGCATTACCAGGCCCGCCTGCCCGACCATGCCCAGTTGGGTACCGTTCTCGGCCAGCACCTGGGCCCCAAAAGGCAGCGGTTGACCCTGGGTATCGTGCAGGGTCAGTACAAGGCGTGAAACGCGGCGTGCCTCGAAGCGGTGCTTTACCACTGCACCCTGGCGAGGCACTACCTGGGCGATGCCGTTGTCGATTTCCACATCAGGATCGAGACGGTCGGTTTCCAGGACCACCGAATTGGTCCGGTACGGTTGCAGGTAGGGTAAAAGTGCATAGCCGCGTGAATTGGTGCGCGTACCCGTTGCGTTTTGCAGGCCCACATTGGCCACGCCAGGGACTTCGATCAAGGCCGCGGTATCTCCCAGATATCGGCCGAACTCCAGCCCGTCAGCATGCAGCAGCACCGCACCACTGGCATTCAATGACAGGCTGCGGTAGTTGTCGGCTTCGGTATAGCCAGCACTCACGCTGGCATAGGGCGCCTGATGGCCGAGCGACAGTGCCGCTGTCTTGCGGGCGTGTTCGTCACGGCTCAGGCTGGTGCTGTAGCTCAGCGCGCGCGCGCTGTCACTGCCGCTGAGCGTGGCACGCTGGCTGTAGCCGTTGGCATTGTGCTGCAGGTCGAAGGTCGCATTGGCGCGGTGACCGAAATGCAAGGGTACCGTCACGCTCAGGCCGAACTGACGATCACTGCCGTAACGGTCGGTCAACGATTGTGAGGCGAACAGGTTGTAGCCTACACCCCGATGCTGGGTGTTGAAGTTGAACTGGTATTGCCGTTGGGTGGCATTGCTGCGCCAGTAGTCCTGTTGCGACAGCGTCAGGGTCAGCGAGCTGGTCCTGCCCAGGCTCTGGTGGACCGAGGCCTCCAGGCGGCTGCGGCGACTGCCGCTGAACGTAGTGTCTTGGCTGCGCTGGCGCACCACTTCATCGAAGTCACGGTAGCCTTGGGTCGAATAGCGATATCCGGCAAAGCGCAGGTTGGTTTGGGTGGTGAAGGCCTTGGCATACTTCAGGGCGTAACTGGAACCCTGCACCTCGCGCTCATGGGCATTGTCGATTGCGCTGGACGCCTGCGTTACATCGAAGGCCACTGCGCCCAAGTGGCCCAGGTCCTTGCTAAACCCCAGGTTGCCCGCGTGGTAGAATTCGCTGGCCATCAAGCCGCCGTAAACGGTGGTGTCCCAGTAGGAGCCTACGGCCAGCGTGCCTTGCCAGAGCAGCGGGGTCTCGAGGTCGCTGGAGGGGTTGTAGCGCCCGACCGTGGCACTGTAACGCCATACGCCTGGGCGCAGCAGATTGCTCATGGTCGAGTACGGCTGGATGAAGCGGCGGACCTGGCCATCGGCCTCGGTCACGACGACTTCCAGCTCGCCGCTGCCTGCGGTACTCAGGTCGTCGATGGCGTAGGGACCGGCGCTGACGTACGTCGAGTAGATCGGATAACCATGCTGCCAGATCTCGACTTTCGCCCGGCTCTGTGCCACGCCGCGAATGATCGGGGCATAGCCGCGCTGGTTGTCGGCCAGCATGCCCATGTCCGAGGCCACGCGCACGCCTGATATTGGCACCGAACGGAACACTTCCCTGTCCGTGAAGGTTTCGCCAATCGTCAGATTGGCGAGGGTACCCGGTATATCGCGCTGTGCGTAGGTCTGTGCCCGGGTCCATTCCGTTTTGCCCTGGCTGCCCTGGCGCCAGGACTGGGTGCTGCGCAGGCGCCATTCGCCCAGGTTGATACCGCTGTTCAGGTACAGGTCGTTGCTGGTGTAACGGCCAGAGGAGCGATTGCGGCCATTCAGGGTGGAGGCCTGATAGTTGATGAAAGCGGCATTGATACCACTGTCCCAGCGGGAAGGGTCGACCTGGTTAGCGGTGTTCCGGCGCATGGCGATCTGCGGAATCGAGATGGCCAGGTGCAGCTCCGCAGGGGTGAAGACGATTTGTGCACCAGGAACGACGGCCAGCAAGTCCAGGCAGGCACTCGCCTGGTCCTCTGGATTGGCCAGTGCGTCCAGGCGCATTCCCCATTCGCCAAGCAGCCTGGCTGGCAGGCAAGGCTGCAGCTCGCCGTCCGGGCCTGGCTGGAAGTCCAGCTCATGCTGGCCGGCAGGTTCAAGATTGACCTGTACCTCTACCCGGTAGCGGCCAGGCGCGAGCCCCTGATCGCTGGTCAACATGCTCAGCGACCAGGCACTCGCTGCTTGCGGTTGGCCAGGCACTTGGCGCAGGAAGCCGCTCTGGAACCCGGAGTCTGCCTGGGAGTAGGGCGCTGAGAGCAAGGTGGAGCTACCCAGCAGGCACAGCAATGCGCTGCGCTGGCGGCGCATAATGCGCCAGCGTAGTGGGGGGAGGACCATGATGACGATTCCTGTTTGCGTGCGAGGCAGGCCCTAGTTGGCCAGTTGAATAGGCGCGCTCAGCGGTTCGGTGAAGCCACCGTAGTCATTGACGATGGAAAAACGGGCCTGCAGGCTTGAGGCGCGAGTGATGCCGGTCAGCGGGTAGGCTTTTTCGCCAAAGGGTTCCAGCATGGCGGTGTTTTTCAAGGTGGTTTGCTGGCCTTGGCCATTCACCTCCAGGCGGTTGAAGGTGATGTGGAAAGGCGATGGGTTCTTGACCACCAACTGCTCCACCCCGTTACGTACGCTCAAGGAAAATGTCAGCGAGTTCAGGTGATCGGTCGGCGTACCCTTGAGTGTGTGCGGCCGATAGAACAGTTTGATGCGTGTGCGCAAGGCGATGTTGAGTTGATTGCCCGTGTCGCTGCTGACTTGCGGAATCTCCTGCACGTTGAAGAAGAACAGCGACTCGCGATCGTGCGGCAGTGTATTGGGCAGTCCAATTATCTTTAGAAGTTGTTCACTGTTGGGGTTGATCTTGAACAGCGGTGGGGACGTTGCAAAGGGTACGCTGGTCGTATTGTCGTCGGCGTCCGTATTTATCCAGGCCTGCACGGCATAGATGCTTTTCGATGGATTTCGAACAACGACGGATGTACTGCGTTTGTCGCCGTTGAAAACGAGGCGCGTGTTGTTTAATGTCAAGGCGGCATGACTGCTTACCGAGAAGGTAAGCATCAATAAGGTCAGGCAGGCGCAAGCAACGACGCGGGCGGGTATCGTGAATGTTGACGGATTGGTCATCGGGTAACTCGCTGCATCCAGACGCACAACTACGCCTGGATGGTTTAACCGTGCAAGGACTGCACAGAATTTATGCGTAATTATTGATAGTCGACGGTGTAACGAACCTGGGCGGATGCAAGGCCGTGCGTCACGGTGCTGGCAGTGGAACGGTAGTAGGCGTCGAACCGGAGGTCGGTTGGGCCTGTCGCGTTGAGTGGGTAATCAACCGAGGTTCCACCGGGTTTGATCGAGGCCTTGGAACTGTCCCTGATGACAATCGAGATGTTTTCTGCCGTGCCGGTACTGGTACCAATGCTGAAATAGTCGCCGCTGGCATCAGCGGCACCGTCAAACTTCACGAAGGCATTGTCTTCGCTGATGCCACAGACTGTTTTGTCGGGTACGCGGATGTTAAAAGATGCGCCACGGACTTCAACGTTGGCACCGGGGAAGCGCCCCATGGGAATTTCTCCCATGGCGACGCGGTCACTGACATTGCCGTCACCGGGATTGACGATCTCGATAGGGCACGTTTCGGGCGTGATGCGGCCTTCAAAGAATATCGAGCCGGAAGCGAATGCAGCATTGCTTGCCAGGCCAGTAAGCAGGCCGAGGGATAGTACTAAGGACTTCTTCATGACATAACCTGATTGGGTAAATGGGTCAAGTTTCAGTGCGGGGGTGGGCTGGGTCTTTCCAGTTTTCCGTTTTCGCCCCGGCGCTGATTCTATTTGTCATGAGATTTATCGGGCTGTAGGAATAAGCCGGATAACTTTGCGATTTTTCGCTTTGTTACAAGATCTTGATGTGTAGGCTTCCACAGGTGCCCTGGCGTTACCAGGGCACCTGAAATCAGGTTAATGGGTACTGCTTGGGCCACTCTGGCTCAGCAGTTGCTTTTCCAGGTTCCAGTCGAATGGCTCTGCGTTCAACTCGGCCTCGTGGCGACGCTCTTCAAGCTGCTGATAAAGCGCCAGCTCCTCGTCTGGCATGAAGTGCAGGCAATCGCCAGCGAAGAACCACAGCAAGTCACGCGGCACCAGATGAGCGATCTGCGGGTAACGCTGGATCACCTGACACATCAGGTCCTGGCCCAGGTACTGGCTCTCAAGCGGATCCTGCGGCAATAGCGTCAGCAGTTCGTCGAAGCGTTCGAGGAACAGGGCGTGGCTTTCTTCTGGCACCTGTTCTGCTTCACCCAGCGCCACCAGAATGGTACGCAGGTGCTGGAGCAGTTGCAGGTGATATTCCAGGTAGGGGTTGGCCATGGAATGGGTCCTCGGTATGGCTGAAACGGGGGGCGGAGTATACGCCGCCCCCCCTTTCTCGCGAAGGGTCAGCGCACCTTGCCCGGTTCGGCGAGCAACTGCGCCTTGTCGAAGGCATCGACATCGATCACCTTGCGTCGAGCCTGTTCGGCTTCGTGCAGCCGCTGGCCCTCGCCGGGTTGCAGCACGCCTGCCTCGACGGCGGCGTCGATACCGGACTGGCCGGGGGCTGGTTGGACTTTGCCTTCCTTGACGGCTTGGTACAGGGTCTTGCTCAACTGTGCCGTGTCTTCGAGCAGGTCACTGGCCCGTTGCAGATCCGCGACCGGGTCGTGTTGTGCCTGCGGGCGGTAGCAGCCGGCCAGCAGTTCCTCCAGTGCCGGATCGCCCTTGCGCCGGCCGATCAGCTCGGCCACCTCGGCATCCAGTTCATCACCGGGGCCTTTATGGCGGCGGCCGAAGGGGAATACCAGCACCCGCAGCGCACAGCCGACGAAGCGGTTGGGGAAATTGTCGAGTAGGCGGTCCAGCGCACACTCCGTCTGGGCCAGGCTTTCTTCCATGGCCCAGCGCAGCAGCGGCTGCAGGTATTCGGGCGAGCCTTGATCGTGATAGCGCTTCAGGGCGGCGCTGGCGAGGTACAGATAGCTCAGCACATCACCAAGCCGGGCGCTGAGGCGCTCGCGACGCTTGAGCGCCCCACCCAGCAGCATCATCGAAAGGTCGGCCATCATGGCAAACGCCGCCGCCTGGCGGTTCAAGGCGCGGAAGTAGCCTTGGCTCAGGGCATCGCCCGGCACCCGCTCAAAGCGACCCAGCCCCAGGCCGTAGACCAGGGTGCTGGCCGCATTGCCGGCGGCGAACAGGATGTGTTTCAGCAGCAGGTCATCGAATTCCTTGAGTGCCTGATCGTGGTCTTCACGCCCGGCCAATGCCATTTCCTTGAGCACGAACGGATGGCAGCGAATGGCGCCCTGGCCGAAGATCATCAGGTTGCGCGAAAGGATGTTGGCGCCTTCGACCGTGATGAAGATCGGCGCCCCTTGCCAGTTGCGGCCCAGGTAGTTGTTCGGGCCCATGATGATGCCCTTGCCACCGTGCACGTCCATGGCGTGCTGGATGCATTCGCGGCCACGCTCGGTCAGGTGGTACTTGAGGATCGCCGACAGCACCGAGGGCTTTTCGCCCAGGTCCACCGCCTTGGCGGTCAGCAGGCGGGCACTGTCCATCAGCCAGGCGTTGCCGCCAATGCGTGCCAGTGATTCCTGGATGCCCTCGAAGGCCGCCAGTGGCACGTTGAACTGCTCACGGATATTGGCGTACTGGCCGGTGACCAGGCTGGTGTACTTGGCAGCCCCTGTACCCACGGCAGGCAGTGAGATGGAGCGGCCCACCGACAGGCAGTTCATCAGCATCATCCAGCCTTTGCCGAGCATGGCTTGGCCGCCAATGAGGAAGTCCAGCGGGACGAACACGTCCTTGCCGCTGTTGGGGCCGTTCATGAAGGCGGCGCCTAGCGGCAGGTGACGTCTGCCGATTTCCACACCCGGTGTGTCGGTGGGGATCAGCGCCAGGCTGATGCCCAGTTCTTCCTCATCGCCCAGCAGATGGTCCGGGTCGTAGGCCTTGAACGCCAGGCCCAGCAGGGTGGCGACCGGGCCGAGGGTGATGTAGCGCTTTTCCCAGTTCAGGCGCAGGCCGATCACTTCTTCGCCTTGCCACTGGCCTTTGCAGATGATCCCGGTGTCAGGCATCGCGCCAGCGTCGGAGCCAGCAAGCGGCCCGGTAAGGGCGAAGCAGGGGATGTCCTCGCCACGGGCCAGGCGCGGCAGGTAGTGGTTGCGTTGTTCGTCGGTGCCGTAGTGCAGCAGCAGTTCGGCAGGGCCGAGTGAGTTAGGCACCATCACCGTGGAGGCCAGGTCGCCGCTGCGGGTGGCCAGTTTCATCGCCACCTGGGAGTGGGCGTAGGCGGAGAAGCCCTTGCCGCCGTATTCCTTTGGGATGATCAGGGCAAAAAAGCCATGCTGCTTGATATGTGCCCAGGCTTCGGGCGGCAGGTCCAGGTCCTGGCCGATCTGCCAGTCGCTGACCATGGCGCACAGTGCTTCGGTCGGGCCATCGATGAAGGCCTGTTCTTCATCGGTCAATTTCGGTGCCGGGTAGGCCAGCAAGGTGCGCCAGTCGGGGCGGCCACTGAACAGTTCGCCGTCCCACCACACGGTGCCGGCGTCGATGGCTTCGCGCTCAGTCTGGGACATGGGCGGCAGGGTGCGCTGGAACCAGCGGAATATTGGGGCGGTAAACACCTTGCGTCGCCACTGCGGGAGCGCAACCAGGGCGATCTTCAGGGCCAGCACCACCCAGATCAGGGCCAGCAGCCAGCCGGGGGCACTGCTGAAAATGCCCATCAACAGCACATAGGCCGCCAGGATGCCGAGAATCTGCAAGGGCGCCAGGCGCCGGTGCGTGAGGTACGCCGCGCCGATCACCAGCACCACCAACCACAACAGCAACATAATCGGTCCTCCTTGGAACCAAGGGCTTGAGCCGTCCCAGACAGCTTAGACGCAATGCTGTGAACGGCATGTTCAGAACAGTGACAGGGCGTGGCGGTGGGAGTTTCAGTTCATTTGTTCGCCTGTACCGGCCTATTCGCGGGTAAACCCGCTCCTACCACGGAAGGTGGCGATGGCAGCGATTGGCGAATGTGGGGGCGGCCGCGATGGTGAATGGCCGGCAGGCTCGGTCTATTGTGTGGGTAAAACCCACGCAGGAATACCGGTGACGTGAAGACGGTGGTGAGCCTGTGGGAGCGGGCTTGCCCGCGAAGAGGCCCGTACAGGCGGTGAAGGTCTGGAGTAGACTGTGCCACCTCCGCATTCAAAAGGATGTTGCCATGCTGAAGATCTGGGGCCGCAAGAATTCGAGCAATGTGCGCAAGGCGCTGTGGATCGCCCACGAGCTGGGCCTGGACTTCGAGTCCATCGACGCCGGTGGCGCCTTCGGCGTGGTCAACGAGCCGCACTACCGCGCCCGCAACCCCAACGGCCTGGTGCCGATGCTCGAAGACGGCGACCTGACTTTGTGGGAATCCAACACCATCGTTCGCTACCTGTGCGCGGAGTACGGCACGGAGCAGGGCTGGTATCTGGCAGACCCACGGCAGCGCGCCCTGGCCGACAAATGGATGGACTGGACCACATCGTCCTTCGCCGCACCCTTCCGCCCGCTGTTCTGGGGCCTGCTGCGCACGCCGGAAGACCAGCGCGACTGGGTGGCGATCAACGCCGCGCACAAGCAGTGCGCGCAATTACTGGCCATTGCCGACGAAACCCTGGCCAATCAGCCGTACCTGTCCGGTGACCAGATCGGTATGGGCGACATCCCATTGGGTAGCTTCATCTATGCCTGGTTCGAACTGCCCATCGAACGCCCGGACATGTACCACCTTCAAGCCTGGTATGAGCGCCTCAAACAACGCCCGGCCTACCAGGCCGCAGTGATGACCGCGCTCACTTGAACCCGCTTCGATAGTCATTATCAATAGATGTGACTGTACTTGTGCAGCCTGGCCTTGCACCATGGCTGCACTCACTGCGCCAGTGACTTTACCTGGCGTGTCCTGCACCTTTTTCTTCGGTAAGTGACCCGCTATGAGTTCCGCCCTGTCCATCCGACAGCTGACCAAGACCTACGGCAATGGCTTTCAGGCCCTCAAAGGCATCGACCTCGATGTTGCCGAAGGCGACTTCTTCGCCTTGCTCGGCCCCAACGGCGCCGGCAAATCCACCACCATCGGCATTCTCTCGACCCTGGTGAACAAGACCAGCGGCACAGTGAGCGTGTTCGGTCACGACCTGGATCGCGAGCCCTCCGCGCTCAAGCGTTGCCTGGGCGTGGTGCCGCAAGAGTTCAACTTCAACCAGTTCGAGAAGACCTTCGACATCGTCGTGACCCAAGCCGGGTACTATGGCATCCCGCCCAAGCTGGCCAAGGAGCGCGCCGAGCAGTACCTGACCCAGCTGGGCCTGTGGGACAAACGTGATGTGCAGTCGCGTTCGTTGTCCGGCGGCATGAAGCGGCGTCTGATGATTGCCCGCGCATTGATCCACGAACCGCGTCTGCTGATCCTGGACGAACCCACCGCCGGGGTTGATATCGAGCTGCGCCGCTCGATGTGGAGCTTCCTCACCGAGCTGAACCAGAAGGGCATCACCATCATCCTCACCACCCACTACCTGGAAGAGGCTGAACAGCTGTGCCGTAACATCGGCATCATCGACCACGGCACCATCGTCGAGAACACCAGCATGCGCCAGTTGCTGGGCAAGCTGCATGTCGAAACCTTCGTGCTCGACCTCAAGCAGGACCTGGCCACGGCGCCGGTACTGCAGGGCTACCCGTGCCGGCTGCTGACCCCGCATAGCCTGGAAGTGCAGGTGGAGAAGGACATCGGCATCACCGCGCTGTTCGGCCAGCTGGCGCTGCAGAACATCGAGGTACAGAGCCTGCGCAACAAGACCAACCGACTTGAGGAGCTGTTCGTGTCCCTGGTGGAAAAAAACCTGTCGAAGGTGGCCGTATGAGTGTGGAACTGCGCACCAACTGGGTCGCCCTGAACACCATCGTCTACCGCGAAGTGCGGCGCTTCCTGCGCATCTGGCCGCAGACGTTGCTGCCACCAGCGATCACCATGGTCCTGTACTTCGTCATCTTCGGTAACCTGATTGGCCGGCAGATCGGCGACATGGGTGGCTTCACCTACATGCAGTACATCGTGCCGGGGCTGATCATGATGTCGGTGATCACCAACTCCTACGGCAACGTGGTGTCGAGCTTTTTCGGCAGCAAGTTTCAGCGCTCGATCGAAGAGCTGATGGTGTCGCCGGTGTCACCGCACACCATTCTCGTCGGCTATGTGCTGGGTGGGGTGCTGCGTGGTTTGGCGGTGGGTGTGATCGTGACCATCCTGTCGATGTTCTTCACCGACCTGCAGGTGCACCACCTGGGCGTGACCGTGGTGGTGGTGCTGCTGACGGCCACCATCTTTTCGCTGCTTGGCTTCGTCAACGCAGTGTTCGCGCGCAACTTCGACGATATCTCGATCATCCCGACCTTCGTGCTGACGCCGCTGACCTACCTGGGCGGGGTGTTCTACTCGATCAACCTGCTGCCGCCGTTCTGGCAGACCGTGTCGTTGGCCAACCCGGTGCTGCACATGGTCAACTCGTTCCGCTACGGCATTCTAGGGGTGTCGGATATCAGCATTGGCACGGCGATCACCTTCATGCTGGTGGCCACTGCGGTGCTCTACGTTGTTTGCGTTCGCTTGCTGGTCAGCGGCCGTGGCATGCGGGCCTGAAGCCTTGCACCGGCATTGGCGACGACGCCACTGCCGGCCCACCCACCAGCGCCAGTAGAACATGGTGGTGAAGTAGGCAAGGATGCCCAGCACCACGCCGCACACCACCGAGCCGAGCAGGAAGGGTTGCCACAGCGTCGACAGCTGGTCGGTGATCCACTGGAAGGTCAGCTCATCGGGCAGGGTGCGCGGCGGTACCTGCATCAGCCAGGCACCGGTCATGTAGGTGACGAAGAACACCGGCGGCATGGTCAACGGGTTGGTCAGCCACACCAGGCTGACGGCGACCGGCAGGTTGCCGCGCACCGGGATCGCCAGGGCCGCCGCCAGCAGCATCTGCATCGGGATGGGAATAAGCGCCGCGAACAGGCCCACACCCATGGCTCTGGCCACCGAATGGCGGTTCAGGTGCCAGAGGTTGGGGTCGTGCAGCAATTTGCCGAAAAAGCGTAAGGACTTGTGTTCCCGAATGCTGGTCGGGTCCGGCATGTAGCGTTTGAAAAGTCGGCGCGGCATGTAGGCTCCCGGAGCGTTGACCCTGGCAGTATGCCCTTAATCCTGCTCCGCCTCGTTTAGAGTTTGTGACAATTGTTGAGCAAGCGATGCCGGCAATTGAGCTATGCCTCAGGAGGTGA
Organism: Pseudomonas sp. BO3-4; assembly: GCF_034044115.1. Classification (NCBI taxonomy): domain Bacteria; kingdom Pseudomonadati; phylum Pseudomonadota; class Gammaproteobacteria; order Pseudomonadales; family Pseudomonadaceae; genus Pseudomonas; species Pseudomonas sp. BO3-4. Next base: position 4,530,591 of record NZ_CP139018.1, on the reverse strand, counting down.
CTCGCCTTCTGGAGCTCTACCTCATGCGCACAGGGATGTTTGCGCTCGCGCTCGGGCTGTTGTGCCTGGGCTTTCTGCCCGCATTGCCATCGGTCGGATGGTTGATAACCCTGGCAGCCTGCGCTGTCGGCAGCCTGTTTACCCGCGTATGGCCGTTGGGATGGTTTCTGCTGGGCTTGTGTTGGGCGTGCGGGTCTGCTCAGCAGGCCCTTGATGATCGTCTGGCTGCCGGCCTGGAGGGGCGCACCTTGTGGCTGGAGGGGCGGGTGGCGGGTTTGCCGGCCCGCACTGCACAAGGCGTGCGTTTCGAGCTGGAAGCGCCACGCTCGCGGCGGGCCGAACTGCCTCAGCGTTTGCAACTGAGCTGGTTCGATGGGCCGCCGCTGCGGGCGGGCGAGCAGTGGCGGCTGGCGGTGACCTTGCAACGCCCGGCCGGGCTGCTGAACCCGCACGGGCCTGACCGGGAAGCGCAGTTGCTGGCGCGACGGGTGGGGGCTACGGGTACGGTCAAGGCGGGGCAGTTGCTGGCGCCAGTCGCCGGTGGTTGGCGCGATGCGCTGCGTCAGCGTTTGCTGATGGTCGAAGCCAATGGCCGGCAGGCAGCGCTGGTGGCACTGGTGCTTGGCGATGGTGCGGGCATGGCCCGGGAGGACTGGCAGACGTTGCAGGCCACCGGCACGGTGCACCTGCTGGTGATTTCCGGCCAGCACATCGGCCTGGTCGCCGGTTTGCTCTATGGCCTGGTCGCCGGGCTGGCGCGTTGGGGGCTATGGCCGGCAAGGCTACCGTGGTTACCCTGGGCCTGTGGCCTGGCCATGGCCGCAGCGCTGGCCTACGGGTGGCTGGCGGGTGGTGGGGTGCCAGTGCAGCGGGCCTGTCTGATGCTGGCCGTGGTGCTGCTCTGGCGTCTGCGCTTTCGCCACCTTGGCGCTTTTTTTCCGTTGCTGCTTGCACTGGTCGCTGTGCTTGTCTTCGAGCCACTGGCGGCGTTGCTGCCTGGGTTCTGGCTGTCGTTCGCCGCCGTGGCCACGCTCATCTACTGCTTCAGTGCCCGGTTGGGGGGTTGGCGGCCCTGGCAGGCCTGGACACGAGCGCAATGGGTGATCGCCGTCGGCTTGCTGCCGGTGTTGCTGGCCACCGGCTTGCCGGTGAGCCTCAGTGCGCCGCTGACCAACCTTGTGGCGGTGCCGTGGGTCAGCCTGGCGGTCTTGCCATTGGCGTTGTTGGGCACGCTGATGTTGCCGCTGGCGGGCGTTGGCGAGGCGTTGCTCTGGCTGGCAGGTGGCCTGCTGGATGTGCTGTTCCGCGGGCTGGCGCTGGTGGCGCAACAGCGCCCGGCATGGGTGCCGCCGGCCCTGTCGTGGTGGGCCTGGCTGCTGGTATGTCTGGGTGCGCTGTTGCTTTTGCTGCCTCGTGGTGTGCCGCTGCGCGGGTTGGGAGGGGTGATGCTGCTGGCGCTGTGGGTACCCAGGGAGCCGGTGCCGTTTGGCCAAATCGAGGTCTGGCAGCTGGATGTCGGCCAGGGGCTGGCGGTGCTCTTGCGTACGCGGCATCACAGCCTGCTTTACGATGCCGGGCCGGCCAGGGGGGAAAGCGACTTGGGGGAACGCGTGGTGCTGCCAACCTTGCGCAAGCTGGGGGTGGGCGGCCTTGACGTGATGGTGATCAGCCATGCGCATGCCGATCATGCGGGCGGGGCCGAGGCCATTGCCCGTGGTTTGCCGATCAAGCGAATAATCGGTGGGGAAGCGCTGGTTGATGTTCCGTTGCAGCCTTGTGCCAGTGGCGAGCAATGGGACTGGGATGGCGTGCGTTTTTCGTTGTGGCGCTGGGTGGACGGGCAGAGCAGTAATGACCGTTCCTGTGTGCTGTTGGTCGAGGCGCAGGGCGAGCGCTTGCTGCTGGCGGGGGATATGGAAGTTGCTGCCGAACGGGCCTGGCTGGCGGACACTGAAGTGCCGCGTATCGACTGGCTGCAGGCGCCGCATCATGGCAGTCGCAGCTCGTCCACCGAGGCGTTCGTCCGGGCTACCGCACCGCGCGGGGTATTGATTTCGCGGGGGCGCAACAACAGCTTCGGGCACCCCCACGTGCAGGTGGTCGAGCGGTATAAGCGGCATGGGGTGGTGATGCATGATACGGCAGTGGAGGGGGCATTGCGGTTGGTGCTGGGGCGGCATGGGGAGGTTGAGGGTGTGCGCCGACAGCGGCGATTCTGGCGTGATGTGGGGGGTGGCTGATCTGGCCCTTTCGCGGGTAAAGCCGCTGCCACAGGTACTGCACGGCCCAGAGGGCCGACCCGGTAGCCCGACAGCCTAATTCCCTGACCTCCGGCAGATGAGCCCTCGGCGCGCCTATGGTAGAGTGGCGGCCTTTTTCCGAAGGGGCGTTTACTGTGTGGGAATTGGTCAAGTCCGGTGGTTGGATGATGCTGCCGATCATTCTGAGTTCCATCGTTGCCATGGCTATCGTCGTCGAGCGCCTGTGGACCCTGCGTGCCAGCCGCGTCACCCCGCCCCACCTGCTGGGCCAGGTGTGGATGTGGATCAAGGACAAGCAACTGACCAGTGACAAGCTCAAGGCGCTGCGGGCCGATTCGCCACTGGGCGAAATCCTGGCAGCGGGCCTCGCCAACTCGCGCCATGGTCGTGAAATCATGAAAGAGTGCATCGAGGAGGCCGCCTCGCGCGTCATCCACGAACTGGAACGCTACATCAGCACCCTCGGCACCATCGCCGCCATGGCGCCTCTGCTGGGCCTGCTGGGCACCGTGCTGGGCATGATCGACATTTTCAGCGCCTTCATGGGCTCGCAGATGACCGCCAACGCCGCCGTGCTGGCCGGTGGTATCTCCAAGGCCCTGGTCACCACTGCGGCAGGCCTGATGGTCGGTATCCCGGCGGTGTTCTTCCACCGCTTCCTGCTGCGCCGCATCGATGAGCTGGTGGTCGGCATGGAGCAGGAGGCGATCAAGCTGGTGGAAGTGATCCAGGGCGACCGTGAAGTGGAAGTGGCCGGAGGCAAGGCGTGAAGTTCCGGCGCAATCGCCAGCGGGAGAACGTCGACATCAACCTGGCGTCGCTGATCGACGTGGTGTTCGTCCTGCTGCTGTTCTTCGTGGTTACCACCACCTTCACCCGCGAAACGCAACTGCGCGTCGAGTTGCCCGAAGCCACCAGCGCCGAGCCGGCGCCGGCCGACCCGGGCAAGCTGGTGGAAATCACCATCAGCGCCGAAGGCGTGTATTCGGTGAACAACCACCTGCTGCCCAAAAGCGACCTGGCCACCCTGAGCGAGGCCATAGCGCGCGAGTCGGGCGGCGACAACACGCTGCCGCTGGCCATCAGCGCCGACGGCAAGACCCCGCACCAGGCTGTGGTCACCGCAATGGATGCTGCCGGCAAGCTCGGTTTCAGCCAGTTGCGCATGACCACCGTCGAGGCGGCCCAGGGCACGCCTTGATGGCGTTCGCCGACCGCTTGCTCGCTGCCTGGTACGCCGGGCATCCGGCGCTGGCGCTGCTGCGTCCGCTGGAGGCCTTGTATCGCCGCGTGGTCACGCGCAAGCGCGCGCGTTTTCTAAGGGGTGACAGTGCCAGCTACCGGGCACCGGTACCGGTCATTGTGGTGGGCAACATCACCGTCGGTGGCACCGGCAAGACGCCGATGATTCTCTGGTTGATCGAACACTGTCGCCAGCAAGGGCTGAAGGTGGGCGTAGTCAGCCGCGGTTATGGTGCCAGGCCTCCACGGCTGCCCTGGCGGGTGCAGGCCGATCAACCGGCCGATGAGGCGGGCGACGAGCCGCTGCTGATCGTGCAACGCACCGGCGTGCCACTGATGATCGACCCGGATCGCGCCCGGGCCGTGCAGGCATTGCTGGCCAGCGAACCCCTCGACCTGATCTTGTGCGACGACGGTATGCAACATTACCGCCTGGCCCGTGACCTGGAACTGGTGCTGATCGATGCTGCCCGCGGCCTGGGCAATGGCCGCTGCCTGCCGGCGGGGCCGTTGCGTGAGCCGGCCGACCGCTTGCGTGAGGCTGACGCGGTGCTGTTCAACGGCGCCAGCGAAGACCGCACCGAGGGTTTTGGTTTCCGCCTGCAGCCGTCGGCCCTGGTCAACGTGCGCACTGGCGAGCGCCGTGCGCTCGACCATTTCCCCGCCGGCCAGCGCCTGCATGCGGTGGCCGGTATCGGCAACCCGCAACGTTTCTTCAACACCCTGCTGGGGCTAAACTGGCAGCCGGTGCCGCATCCCTTCGCCGACCATGCGCAGTTCAGTGCCCGGAGCCTGGTTTTCAGCCCGCCACTGCCGCTGGTCATGACCGAGAAGGACGCGGTGAAATGCCGGGCCTTTGCCGCTGACGACTGGTGGTACCTGGCCGTTGAAGCGCAGCCTACGCCGGCTTTCAGCGCCTGGTTCGACAACCAGCTGCAACGCTTGTTGCGCAAACCCTGAGCCCGTTTTCAATTTCCGGCCACCTGGCCTAAAGGAAGCCTCCAATGGACACCAAACTGCTTGATATCCTGGCCTGCCCGATCACCAAGGGCCCGCTCAAGCTGAGCGCCGACAAGACCGAGCTGATCAGCAAAGGCGCTGGCCTGGCCTACCCGATTCGCGACGGTATCCCGGTCATGCTGGAAAGCGAGGCACGCACCCTGACCGACGACGAGCGTCTTGACAAATGAGCCTGGAATTTACGGTAGTAATCCCCGCCCGGCTGCGCTCCACCCGCCTGCCAGGCAAACCGCTGCTGCTGATTGCCGGCAAGCCGATGGTGCAACATGTGTGGGAGCAGGCCCGCAAGAGCGGTGCCAGCCGTGTGGTCATCGCCACCGACGACACCAGCATCCTCGAAGCCTGCCAGGCCTTCGGTGCCGAAGTGCTGATGACCCGTGCCGATCATGAATCGGGCACTGACCGCCTGGCCGAAGTGGCCGCGTACCTAGGGTTGCCGGCTGACGCCATTGTGGTCAACGTGCAGGGCGACGAGCCGCTGATCCCACCGGTGATCATCGACCAGGTGGCGGCCAACCTGGCGGCGCATCCGGAAGCCGGTATCGCCACCCTGGCCGAGCCGATCCATGAGCCGGAAACCGTGTTCAACCCGAACGCGGTCAAGGTGGTGAGTGACAAGAACGGCCTGGCCCTGACGTTCAGCCGAGCGCCGCTGCCCTGGGCCCGCGATACCTTTGCCAAGGCCCGCGACGTGCTGCCGGAAGGGGTACCCTATCGCCGTCATATTGGCATGTACGCCTACCGTGTCGGCTTCCTGCACGACTTCGTCAGCTGGGGCCCATGCTGGCTCGAGCAGGCTGAAGCGCTGGAGCAGCTGCGTGCCCTGTGGCACGGCGTACGCATTCACATCGAGGATGCCATCGAGGCGCCTGCCGTGGGTGTCGACACCCCTGAGGATCTGGAGCGCGTACGGCGCTTGCTGGAGGCCTGATGCGCGTCCTGTTTGTGTGCCTGGGCAACATCTGCCGCTCGCCCACCGCCGAAGGCGTGCTGCGCCATCAATTGCACGCCGCCGGGCTCGCTGACAAGGTGCAGGTGGCTTCTGCCGGCACCGGCGATTGGCATGTCGGCAAGGCGCCAGACAGCCGCACCTGCAAGGCGGCGCTGGCGCGCGGTTACGACCTGTCGCAGCAACGCGCCCAACAGGTCAAGGCATCGCACTTCGCCGAATACGATCTGGTGTTGGCCATGGATGAGCACAACCTGCGCGATCTGCGCGCCCTGCGCCCGTCCACGGCAGTGGGCGAACTCGACCTGTTCCTGCGCCGCTACGGTGCAGCCCTGGATGAAGTGCCAGACCCGTACTACGGTGGCGCCGACGGCTTCGAGCAGGTGCTGGACCTGGTGGAAGCGGCTTGCCAGGCGCTGGTACTGGAAATCAAGGGGCGTCTATGACAGTGCAGTGGCAGGAGCAGGTATCGCTCAAGCCTTACAATACCTTCGGCATCGACGTGAAGGCGCGCTATTTCAGCCAGGTGCAGGACGACCAGCAGGTGCGTCAGGCACTGGGCCAGGCACAGCAGAGGGGCTTGCCGGTACTGGTGATCGGGGGTGGCAGCAACCTGCTGCTGACCCGCGATATCGATGCACTGGTGCTGCACATGGCCAGCCGCGGTCGGCGTGTGCTCAGTGACGATGGCGAGCGTATCGTGGTCGAAGCCGAGGCCGGTGAGCCATGGCACGCGTTTGTGCAATGGGCGCTGGCGCAGGGCTATTGCGGGTTGGAGAACCTCAGCCTGATCCCCGGCACCGTGGGTGCTGCGCCGATGCAGAACGTGGGCGCTTACGGGGTGGAAATCAAGGACGTATTCGCCGGGCTGACAGCCCTGGACCGTGAGACGGGCGCGCTGCGTGACTTCAGTTTGGCGGAATGTGCTTTCGGCTATCGCGACAGCCTTTTCAAGCGCAATCCCGGCCGCTGGTTGATCCTGCGTGTGCGCTTTGCCTTGACCCGCACCCTGCACGCTCATCTGGACTATGGCCCGGTGCGCCATCGTCTGTCTGAGCAGGGTGTGACCGAGATGACCGCGCAAGCGATCAGCGATGCAATCTGCAGCATTCGCCGCGAGAAGCTGCCAGACCCGGTAGAGCTTGGCAATGCCGGGAGCTTCTTCAAGAATCCGGTGGTAACGGCTGATCGGGTCGAGCGAATTCGTGCGCAGTATCCCGCGGTTGTGGCTTACCCCCAAGCGGATGGCCAGGTGAAACTGGCCGCGGGCTGGTTGATTGAGCAGGCGGGCTGGAAGGGTCATCGTGACGGTGATGCTGGCGTGCATCGCTTGCAGTCGCTGGTGCTGGTCAACTATGGCCAGGCGAGCGGAGCGCAGATGCATGCGCTGGCGCGCAAGATTCAGGCGGATATCTTCGAGCGGTTTGGGGTTGAGTTGGAGATGGAGCCTAATCTTTACTGATTTGCCGGCTGTGAACCCCCGTAGGAGCGGGTTTACCCGCGAAAGGGCCGGGCCTGGTGGCCAATTTCCACCCGCCGTTCACCGTTGCCGCCGCTACCGTATTCGCGGGTAAACCCGCTCCTACACGCTGATCGGTGGTGGACACACATCGGGGGGTTGGACACAGGCCATTGTAGGAGCGGGTTTACCCGCGAAAGGGCCGGGCCTGGTGGCCAATTTCCACCTGCCGTTCACCGTTGCCGCCGCCACCGTATTCGCGGGTAAACCCGCTCCTACACGCTGATCGGTGGTGGACACACATCGGGGGGTTGGACACAGGCCATTGTAGGCGCGGGTTTACCCGCGAAGAGGCCCGTCAGGCAAACCAAAAAAAGCCCCGCCAGTTTGCACTGGCGGGGCTTTTTCATTCAGCTTTGGCTATCAGCCGTGATGAGGTTTGTGCTCATCGGCGGCTTCCAGGGCTGGTTCCTGGGAAGCTGCAGCAGCTTCCTGTGCCGCTTTGGCAGCAGCCTCGGCCTCCCGCTTGCGGCGACGCACTTCACGTGGGTCGTTCGGTGCACGGCCGTTGGCCAGCATGACAGTGGCAGGTTCGACCACTGCAGGTGCAGGTTCGACCACCGCAGGTGCAGGCTCGGCCACCACTTCTGGCTGGGCTTCGACAACCGGGGCAGGCTGTGCGGCAACCGGAGCGACTTCGACCACGGCCGGGGCCTGTTCGATCTCGCCGGCTTCTACCGCTGGGGCTTCTGCTGGGGTTTCAGTGACCACGGTTTCTGCAACTACGACCGGCTCAACAGCAGGTGCATCTTCAGCGACAGGCTGCGGGGCCATTTCGACCACAGGCTCGGCAGTTGCCTCGGCTGCGGCCACTGGCTCGGTGACCGGCTGCTCGACCGCTGGGGCCACGGACGCTTCTTCAGCTTTGGTGACCGCTTCGACCTGCTCGACCGGTTGGGCGGCTTCGCTGTTGTCGGTTTCTGCAACGGCAGCGACTTCGGCGGTAGCACGCTCGGCCTGCTGGTTGGCCTGGGCTTCTGCGTCGGAGCTGATGTTGCTGCTGGCGACAGCAGCCGTCACGGCAAGGCCGGCAGCCAGTTCGGCACCCAGCTCGGTGGCCTGGTGCTGTTGTGGCTGCTCTTCGCTGCCTTCTTCTTCACTGCCGTCGATCAGCTCGCCATTGGCATTGCGCTGACGCTCACGACGGTTGCTGCGACGACGCTGGCCACGGGAGCGGCGGCGTGGGCGCTCGCCATCGGTGCCTTCCTGCTCGTCTTGCAGCAGCTCTTCGCTTGGCAGTTGCTCTTCGGCCAGTTCGGCAGCCTGCTCGGTTGCTTCTTCAGCAGCGCGTGGTTGGCGTTCTTCGCGTGGTGGGCGCGGGGCGCGTTCTTCGCGTGGAGCGCGTTCTTCCCGAGGTGCGCGCTCTTCACGTGGAGCACGTTCTTCACGCGGTGCGCGTTCTTCACGTGGAGCACGTTCTTCACGCGGTGCGCGTTCTTCACGTGGCGCACGTTCTTCGCGAGGTGCGCGTTCTTCGCGTGGAGCACGCTCTTCGCGGGCTACACGTTCTTCACGCGGCTGGCGCTCTTCGCGTTCGGCTGGCGGGGTGGCGTCCAGCGGTTCGCGCAGCTCGCGAACGCGCTCTTCGCCGCGGTTGCTACGGCGGTCTTCGCGTGGCTGGCGCGGAGTACGTTCTTCACGCGGTGCACGCTCTTCACGTGGGGCACGTTCCTCACGCGGTGCACGTTCTTCACGTGGGGCACGTTCCTCACGCGGTGCACGTTCTTCGCGTGGGGCGCGTTCCTCGCGCGGTGCGCGCTCGGCACGCTCTTCACGCGGTTTGCGTTCTTCGTCGCGGCGGCCGTTGCGGTTGCGGCTTTGCTGGCGGCCGTTGCGGCGTTCTTCGTTACGCGGGCTGCGCTCGGCAGCCGGTTTTTCGGCGGCGGGCACCACTGGCGCGGCGGCAGGCTCGTCCTTGCCGGCGAACAGGCTCACCAGCGACTTCACCAGGCCTTTGAACAGGCTTGGCTCCGGAACGCTCGGGGCAGGGGCGACCGGCGCGGCAGCCTGGGGCTCTTCAGCGGCGGCCGGTACCGGTGCGTTGGCGCGGGCCGGGGCCGTCTTCACTGCGGCTTCCTGGCGTACCAGGGTGCGGGTGGCGGTCGGTTGCGGCGCTTCTTCGGCTTCGGCGGCGGCGATTTCGTAGCTGGACTGGTTGTTCAGCACTTCGGGGTTGTCGTCGCGCAGGCGCTGGACTTCGAAGTGCGGGGTTTCCAGGTGGTCGTTCGGCAGGATGATGATGCGCGCACGGGTACGCAGCTCGATCTTGGTGATCGAGTTACGCTTTTCGTTCAGCAGGAACGCGGCTACCGGGATCGGCACTTGAGCACGTACTTCGGCGGTGCGGTCCTTCAGGGCTTCTTCTTCGATCAGGCGCAGGATGGCCAGCGACAGCGATTCGACGTCACGGATGATGCCGGTGCCGGAGCAGCGTGGGCAGACGATGCCGCTGCTTTCGCCCAGCGATGGGCGCAGGCGCTGACGGGACATTTCCAGCAGGCCGAAGCGCGAGATGCGGCCTACCTGCACGCGGGCGCGGTCGGCTTCCAGGCATTCACGCACGCGCTCTTCAACGGCGCGCTGGTTCTTCGCCGGGGTCATGTCGATGAAGTCGATGACGATCAGGCCGCCGATGTCACGCAGGCGCAGCTGGCGGGCGATTTCCTCGGCCGCTTCCAGGTTGGTCTGCAGGGCGGTTTCTTCGATGTCGCTGCCTTTGGTGGCGCGCGCCGAGTTGATGTCGATGGACACCAGGGCTTCGGTCGGGTCGATCACGATCGAACCGCCGGACGGCAGGTCGACCACGCGCTGGAAGGCAGTCTCGATCTGGCTTTCGATCTGGAAGCGATTGAACAGCGGTACGCTGTCTTCGTACAGCTTGACCTTGCTGGCGTACTGCGGCATCACCTGGCGGATGAAGGTCAGCGCTTCTTCCTGGGCGTCGATGCTGTCGATCAGCACTTCGCCGATGTCCTGGCGCAGGTAGTCGCGGATGGCGCGGATGATGACGTTGCTTTCCTGGTAGATCAGGAATGGCGCGGCGCGGTCCAGGGACGCTTCCTTGATGGCGGTCCACAGCTGCAGCAGGTAATCCAGGTCCCACTGCATTTCTTCGCTGCTGCGGCCAAGGCCGGCAGTGCGCACGATCAGGCCCATGTCACCCGGTACGGTCAGGCCGTTCAGGGCTTCGCGCAGTTCGTTGCGCTCTTCGCCTTCGATGCGGCGCGAGATGCCACCGGCACGCGGGTTGTTGGGCATCAGCACCAGGTAGCGGCCGGCCAGGCTGATGAAGGTGGTGAGGGCGGCGCCTTTGTTGCCGCGCTCTTCCTTCTCGACCTGAACGATGACTTCCTGGCCTTCGCTGAGCACTTCCTTGATGTTGACCCGGCCTTCTGGGGCCTTCTTGAAGTACTCGCGGGAGATTTCTTTCAGCGGCAGGAAGCCGTGACGTTCGGAACCGAAGTCGACGAAGGCGGCTTCGAGGCTGGGTTCGATGCGGGTGATCTTGCCTTTGTAGATGTTGGCCTTTTTCTGCTCGCGCGCGCCGGACTCGATGTCCAGGTCGTAGAGACGTTGGCCGTCCACCAGGGCTACACGCAACTCTTCGGGTTGAGTCGCGTTAATCAGCATTCTTTTCATGTTGTACCGTCGGTTTCCGGGCTGCCGGAAACGGCGTTCGGCACACACGACGTCTCATGGTCGGTGCCAAGGTGCGCAAAGGGTGGCCGGGCCACCCCCGTGTCGAGCGACGTTCGGCACCAGCCGGTTGCCCAGCCTGCCGTTGTCGCGACGACGCGTCCTGTTTGCTGCGGTGCCAACAAGGCCCCGGTGGCTTCGAATAGGTATCCGAATCAACCAAGCGGGCCTTGTGCACTCAGTCAGGAGGAGGAATCAACCGTCAGCCGTGGACGCCCGGAGGGCATCTGTTCAGGACCTTATCCGCTCACCAGCCGTCAGTGGGCTGGTGGCCGGACGCGGTGCTACACGGTCCGAGGGCTGTGCATCTCCACCCTGCACGTATCCCTGATAATTCGGGTGCTGCCGCGCGCTGAATCCGCAACGGGTTGCATTTTTCGCCAGCGCTGGTTCTGCGCTGGCGCCATTCATGTCCAAGGCAGGTATTTCCGAAGCATTCGCCGGGCGATGCGTGGAAGCGACTCGCGGGCAGAGGTGCAGCGAAAAGAATCGGGTAAGCAGGTGAAACACCGCACTTGTCGTTTTTTTTCGGTCTTCTCTACACGGCGCTGGTGGCGATTCCAGGCATTTCGGTAAACTGGCGAAAACCCCGTAGGACGGCCTCGCGTCCTGGAGAATTGCGAAGGTCAAGGACCGGCAAAGAGCCTGGTGCCGCTGGCCTGCCGCTTTTGGCGGCGTTCGCGACTATAGCAGCAATGATTAAGTGCTTCAATTCCATAAAAAATTGTTATGATCTCGCAATGACGACCAATACCCCTCCGACTTCCGGCGTTCAGCTGATCGAAGTCGCGCCGGAGCTTGCCGGCCAACGCATCGATAATTTCCTCATCACGGCCCTCAAGGGCGTGCCCAAGACACTGGTCTACCGCATCCTGCGCAAGGGTGAGGTGAGGGTCAACAAGGGCCGCGTCAAGCCGGAGTACAAGATCCAGGCCGGCGACATCGTGCGCGTTCCGCCCGTCCGCTTGCCGGAACGAGACGAACCGGCGCCGGTGGCCCAAGGCCTGCTGCAGCGTCTGGAAGCCGCCATTGTCTACGAGGACAAGGCGCTTATCGTGATGAACAAGCCGGCCGGCATCGCCGTGCACGGCGGCAGTGGCCTGAGCTTCGGGGTGATCGAGGCGCTGCGCCAGTTGCGCCCGGACGCCAAGGAGCTGGAGCTGGTGCACCGCCTGGATCGCGACACGTCTGGCCTGTTGATGATCGCCAAGAAGCGCAGCATGCTGCGCCACCTGCATGCCGCCCTGCGCGGCGATGGTGTCGACAAGCGCTACATGGCGCTGGTGCGCGGCCACTGGCCAACCTCGAAAAAGCAGGTCAACGCGCCGTTGCTCAAGAGCAACCTGCGTTCCGGTGAGCGCATGGTCGAGGTGAACGATGAAGGCAAGGAGGCGCTGACCCTGTTTCGCGTGCTGCGCCGCTTTGGCGACTTTGCCACCATTGTCGAGGCGCGCCCGATCACCGGTCGTACTCATCAGATCCGCGTGCACACCTTGCATGCCGGGCACATGATCGCTGGCGACAGCAAATACGGCGACGAAGACTTCAGCCGGGAAATTCGCGAGTTGGGTGGCAAGCGCCTGTTCCTGCATGCCTACGCGTTGACTGTACCGCTGCCCGACGGTGGCGAGTTGAAGCTCGAGGCGCCTGTGGATGAGGTATGGGCGAAAACCGTTGAACGTTTGAGTGCGTCCTGATCCATGAAAAAAGGCTATGAGCTACTGATCTTCGACTGGGACGGCACCCTGGCCGATTCCATTGGTCGTATCGTCGAGGCCATGAATGTCGCCGCAGAGCGTGCCGGCGAGGCCCAGAGCAGCGATGATGCGGTCAAGGGCATCATCGGCCTGGCCTTGGACGAGGCGATCCACACCTTGTACCCGCACCTGGTGCCTGCAGAGGTTGCCAGCTTCCGCCAGCACTATGCCGATGTCTACGTTGCGCTGGATCAGCAACCTTCGCCGCTGTTCGATGGCGTGGTCGAGTCGCTGGATGCCTTTCGCGCCGAGGGTTACCGCCTGGCGGTGGCCACCGGCAAGGCCCGTCGCGGGCTGGATCGGGTGCTCAGGGCCAATGGCTGGGAGCGGTTCTTCGACATCACCCGCGCCGCTGACGAGACCCGTGGCAAGCCACACCCGCTGATGCTTGAGGAAATCCTCGGGCATTGTGGCGTCGAACCGTCGCGTGCGCTGATGGTCGGAGATTCGGCATTCGACCTGCAGATGGCCAGCAATGCCGGCATGCATTCGGTGGCGGTTGGCTATGGTGCCATGTCGCTGCAGGCGTTGGCCGAGTTTGGTCCGCAGGTATGCATCGATCGCTTTTCCCAGTTGCGCGAGTGGCTGGGTGGTTCCGCAATTCCACTTCCAAGGTAGGTAAGCATGGCAGACGAATGGAAAGCCCCTGAGCCCGAGCCCGGGGAGCGCGAAGAGCGCAACAGCTGGAAGCTCCTGGAAAAGACCTTGCTGGCGAGCGTGCAGGAGCAGCGACGGTCGCGGCGCTGGGGGATCTTCTTCAAGCTGCTGACCTTTGTCTACCTGTTTGGCATTCTGGCGTTGTTCTCGCCGCTGATGGACATGGACAAGGCCGCTTCGCGCAGTGCCAGCCATACCGCGCTGGTCGAAGTGCGCGGGGTGATTGCCGATCAGGAGGCTGCCAGCGCCGATAACATCGTCAAGAGCCTGCGCGAAGCGTTCAAGGACGACAAGACCAAGGCTGTGGTGATGCGCATCAACAGCCCGGGTGGCAGTCCGGTGCAAGCGGGTTACGTGTATGACGAAATCCGTCGCCTGCGTGCCGAATATCCCGCCATCAAGCTGTATGCGGTGATCGCCGACCTTGGGGCTTCCGGTGCCTATTATATCGCCAGTGCGGCGGACGAGATCTATGCCGACAAGGCCAGCCTGGTGGGTTCCATTGGGGTGACGGCGGCGGGTTATGGCTTTGTTGGTGCCATGGAGAAGCTTGGGGTCGAGCGGCGTGCCTATACATCGGGTGAGCACAAGGCGTTCCTTGATCCGTTTTCGCCGGAAAAACCAGAAGAGACCCGGTTCTGGCAGGGCGTGCTGGATACCACGCACCAGCAGTTCATCGCCATGGTCAAGCAGGGGCGGGGTGAGCGCCTGAAGGACAAGGAGCACCCGGAGTTGTTCAGTGGCCTTATCTGGTCGGGTGAGCAGGCCAAGGCGCTGGGGCTGGTGGATGGCTTGGGCAGTGCCAGCTATGTGGCGCGCGAGATCGTGGGGGAGAAGGAGTTGGTGGACTTCACCGTTCAGGAGTCGCCTTTCGATCGCTTCTCCAAGCGCGTGGGTGCCAGCGTGGCTGAGCACCTGGCGATGTGGATGGGGTTCCAGGGGCCGCAGTTGCGTTGAGTTCGTCGCAGTTTTTGTAGTGCCTGGCAGATCGAGCGCCGCCCGCGCGGCGCATTGCGCGCAGGTTCGCTCATCGATCGGGGTGCCCAGCGGTGCGTTGTAGGGGCGGGTTTACCCGCGAATAGGCCGGACCTGCCGGCCAATATCCCTGGCCATTCACCGTCGCAGCACCATCGCATTCGCGGGCATGAGGTGGTGTCACTACGCCCGTTGTAGGAGCGGGTTTACCCGCGAATAGGCCGGATCCGCCGTCCAATATCCCCGATCGTTCACCCTCCCGGGCGGCGCTCGATCTGTCGGGCGCCAAAATCTCCAGCCAGGTTACGGAACCATCACCCCTTCCTTGGTCAGCATATCCACCAGCCGAATCAGCGGCAGCCCGATCAGGCTGGTTGCATCGCACCCATGGGTGCTCTGGAACAGGCTCACCCCCAACCCCTCCGCCTTGAAGCTCCCCGCGCAATCCAGCGGCTGTTCCGTCGCGACATAGCGCTCCACGCGCTCGCGGCTCAATTCGCGCATCGTGACGGTAAACGGCACGCAATCCACCTGGCATTGCCCGGTGGCGCTGTTCAGCAGTGCCAGCCCGGTCAGAAAGCTCACCTGCTGCCCGCTACACTCCAGCAGTTGCTCGCAAGCCCGCTCGAAGGTGTGCGGCTTACCCAGCACCTGTTCGCCCAGCACGGCTACCTGGTCCGACCCGATAATCAGGTGCCCGGGATGGCTGCCCGCCAAGGCCTCGGCCTTTTGCCTGGCAAGGCGGCGTACCAGTTCAACGGCTGGCTCGTCTTCCCGGCGCTGCTCGTCTATATCGGGGCTTGCCCAGGTGAAGGGCAGGTGCAGGCGTGCGAGCAGTTCGCGGCGATAGGCAGAGCTGGAAGCCAGTAACAAAGGAAGCATGGTAGACTCCGGGTTCGGTTGAACCAATTCTATCACGCACGATGCCGCCTAATTTCCTTTGACAGGGGCGGGGGGCATCCCTAGAATGCTGCGCCTATGTTGAATGACCCGATTCCACCTCACGTTGACCCGCGCAAATTAGCCGATCGTGGCGTAACCCTTAACGGTTCGCTGCAACTCGCTGATTTGGAAAGACTCTGCGACCCGCTTTCCGACAATGTCGGTACGGTGCAGGCGAAGTTCGATTTTGAACGAGATGAACAGCACGTGGTGGTTATCCACAGCGAGCTGGACGTCGAAGTCAAGATGGTTTGCCAGCGTTGTCTTGAGCTGGTCACCCTACCGGTCCACAGCGAATGTACATACGCCGTGGTGAAGGAGGGTGCGAATACCCAGTCGTTGCCGAAAGGCTATGACGTGCTGGAACTGGGCGAAGATCCTTTGGATCTGCAGGCATTGGTCGAGGAGGAGCTTTTGCTCGCCTTGCCAATCGTGCCTGCTCATCATCCGGAAGAATGCCAGCAGCCGGCGGGCGCAGACGAGCCCGAATCGAGCAAGGACGAGGTGTCGCGGTCCAACCCGTTCAGTGTTTTGGCGCAGTTAAAGCGTGACCCAAACGTTTAGGAGTTAATCAATTATGGCTGTTCAGCAGAACAAAAAATCCCGCTCTGCCCGTGACATGCGCCGTTCGCACGACGCTCTGTCGGAAAACGCGCTGTCGGTAGAGAAAACCACCGGTGAAGTTCACCTGCGTCACCACGTTTCGCCAGAAGGCGTTTACCGTGGTCGTAAAGTGGTCGACAAGGGCGCTGACGAGTAATCCTTGTCCGCTCAGGTCATCGCGATCGACGCAATGGGCGGGGACTTCGGTCCCCGCAGCATTGTCCAGGCTAGCATTGCCTGCCTTTCGGCTACCCCCTCGCTCCACCTGACCCTCGTCGGTCAACCCTCCCTCCTTGAAGATCTCATCAGTGGCTTGCCAGCTGCGGATCGCGCGCGCCTGCAGATTGTGGCCGCCAGTGAGGTAGTCGGCATGGACGAGCGGCCATCCCAGGCGTTGCGCGGCAAGCCGGATTCGTCGATGCGCATCGCCCTCGAACTGGTGCGCGACGGAAAAGCCCAGGCCTGTGTCAGTGCCGGCAATACCGGGGCGCTGATGGCGTTGTCGCGCTTCGTGCTCAAGACCTTGCCGGGTATCGACCGGCCGGCCATGGTGGCGGCGATCCCGACCCAGACGGGTTACTGTCAATTGCTCGATCTGGGCGCCAATGTCGACTGCAGCGCCGAAAACCTCTACCAGTTCGCGGTAATGGGCTCGGTGGCCGCTCAGGCCCTGGGTGTGCATCGGCCACGCGTGGCGCTGTTGAACATCGGTACCGAGGACATCAAGGGTAACCAGCAGGTCAAGCTGGCTGCCACGCTGTTGCAGAACGCCCGCGGCCTCAACTATGTCGGTTTCGTCGAAGGGGATGGCCTGTACCGGGGTGAGGCAGACGTGGTGGTGTGCGACGGTTTTGTCGGCAACATACTGCTCAAGTCCAGCGAGGGCTTGGCGACGATGATCGGTGCGCGCATCGAAAAACTGTTCAAGGGCGGTGCTTTTGCCCGCGTTGCCGGGGCCGTTGCCATGCCGCTGCTCAAGCGTCTGCAGGCCGACCTGGCGCCGGCGCGGCACAATGGGGCGAGCTTCCTGGGGCTGCAGGGTATCGTCATCAAGAGTCATGGCTCGGCGGGCGTGCAGGGGTTTCAGAGTGCCATCCAGCGGGCGCTGATCGAAATTCAGGAAAACCTGCCGCAGCGGCTGCACGGCCGCCTTGAAGACCTGTTGCCTTAGGCATTTCGCCGATGAAGTGCTTAAATGTGACCGCTTGGTCTGTGTTTCCATCCAAGTTTTCAGATTCCGCGCCTGGCCTCGGGCCTGGCGCACACTATCCGACGACAAGATCATAAGGGCTTGTTCAATGTCTGCATCCCTCGCATTCGTCTTTCCCGGTCAAGGTTCCCAGTCGCTGGGCATGCTCGCCGAGCTCGGCGCCGAGAAGCCAGTGATCATCGAAACCTTCAAGGAAGCGTCCGAAGCGCTCGGCTACGACCTGTGGAAGCTGGTCCAGGACGGCCCGGAAGAGCAACTTAACCAGACCGACAAGACACAGCCGGCAATCCTCACGGCGTCCATCGCACTGTGGCGCCTGTGGCTGGAAGAGGGCGGTGCCAAGCCGGCCTTCGTTTCCGGTCACAGCCTGGGCGAATACAGTGCCCTGGTCGCCGCCGGCAGCATCAGCCTGAAAGATGCCGTTCGCCTGGTCGAGCGCCGCGGTCAGCTGATGCAGGAAGCCGTACCGGCCGGTCATGGCGCCATGGCTGCCATTCTCGGCCTGGACGATGCTGTGGTCGTGGAACTCTGCGCCGAAGCCGCTGAAGATGAAGTGGTCAGCGCCGTGAACTTCAACTCGCCTGGTCAGGTGGTCATCGCCGGTAACAAGGCGGCGGTAGACCGCGCCATGGAGCTGTGCAAGGCCAAAGGTGCCAAGCGCGCCCTGCCACTGGCGGTGAGCGTCCCGTCGCACTGCGCCCTGATGAAGCCCGCCGCCGAGCGCTTTGCCGAATCGGTCAATGCCATCGAATGGAAGGCCCCGCAGATTCCGGTGGTGCAGAACGTCACTGCCGCCGTCGCTGCCGACCTCGATGCCCTCAAGCACGACCTGCTGGCACAGCTGTACCAGCCGGTGCGCTGGGTCGAGTGCGTGCAGACCCTGGCCGCCAACGGTGCGGTCAACCTGGTCGAGTGTGGCCCGGGCAAGGTGCTGGCTGGCCTTAACAAGCGTTGCGCCGACGGCGTGACCACCTACAACCTCAACACCCCTGACGCCGTTGCTGCCACCCGCGCGGCACTGGCCTGATTTGGAGAAGCTTGCATGAGCCTGCAAGGTAAAGTTGCACTGGTTACCGGCGCCAGCCGTGGCATTGGCCAGGCCATCGCCCTCGAGCTGGGCCGCCAGGGTGCGACCGTGATCGGTACCGCCACGTCGGCGTCCGGCGCCGAGCGCATCGCTGCCACCCTGAAAGAACACGGCATCACCGGCACCGGCATGGAGCTGAACGTGACCAGCGCCGAATCGGTTGAAGCCGTGCTGGCCGCCATTGGCGAGCAGTTCGGTGCGCCGGCCATCCTCGTCAACAACGCCGGTATCACCCGCGACAACCTGATGCTGCGCATGAAAGACGACGAGTGGTTCGATGTCATCGACACCAACCTCAACAGCCTCTACCGTCTGTCCAAGGGCGTGCTGCGTGGCATGACCAAGGCACGTTGGGGTCGTATCATCAGCATCGGCTCGGTCGTTGGTGCCATGGGTAACGCAGGTCAGGCCAACTACGCGGCTGCCAAGGCCGGTCTGGAAGGTTTCAGCCGCGCCCTGGCGCGTGAAGTGGGTTCGCGTGGTATCACCGTCAACTCGGTGACCCCGGGCTTCATCGATACCGACATGACCCGCGAGCTGCCGGAAGCTCAGCGCGAAGCCCTGCAGACCCAGATTCCGCTGGGCCGCCTGGGCCAGGCTGACGAAATTGCCAAGGTGGTTTCGTTCCTGGCGTCCGACGGCGCCGCCTACGTGACCGGCGCTACCGTGCCGGTCAACGGCGGGATGTACATGTAATACTGCAACTCAATGTGACGGGTTTCGTAAAAAAAGAGTCATACTGCGAGCCTAAAATCCGTTATAAAGCTGCAACCAGATTCCAGGCAGCGGGTGTGGTGACTAGCCTGAAGGTGCGTTTAGCTTGAAAAGCGAACGTCTTTCTATAAAATTAGCCACCGGCCAGCTGCCTGACATATATCCATTAGGAGTGAAAACTAGGTATGAGCACCATCGAAGAACGCGTCAAGAAAATCGTCGCCGAGCAACTGGGCGTCAAGGAAGAAGAAGTGACTGAGACTAAGTCCTTCGTCGATGACCTGGGTGCCGATTCGCTTGACACCGTTGAACTGGTGATGGCTCTGGAAGAGGAATTCGAGACCGAAATCCCTGACGAAGAAGCCGAGAAGATCACTACCGTTCAAGCTGCTATCGACTACGTCAAAGCCCACCAGGCCTAAGACGCTACAGTCGACGTTTCTTGTCGGGGAAAACCGCACTGCCTTCGCTGGCGTGCGGTTTTTTCTTTGCGAGCGCCTCGCATTTTTCAGGCGGCTTCGTTCACCGCGCACCAAGAGCTTGTTGCCATTTCATTCCAGCGCTTGAATGCAATGGCAAGAAACTCTGTCATTAGAAAAGGAGAGTACTGTGTCGCGTAGACGCGTCGTGGTCACCGGTATGGGTATGCTGTCGCCACTGGGTACCGATGTACCGAGCACCTGGCAGGGCATTCTGGCTGGCCGCAGTGGCATTGGTCCGATCGAACACACGGACCTGTCTGCCTACTCCACCCGTTTTGGCGGCTCGGTGAAAGGCTTCGAGGTTGAGCAGTACCTGTCGGCCAAAGAGGCCCGCAAGCTCGACCTGTTCATCCAGTACGGCTTGGCCGCTGGTTTCCAGGCGGTGCGCAATGCCGGCCTGGAAGTCACCGATGCCAATCGCGAGCGCATTGGCGTGGCCATGGGCTCGGGTATCGGCGGCCTGACCAACATCGAAGAAACCAGCCGCACCCTGCACGATTCAGGGCCGCGCCGCATTTCGCCGTTCTTCGTGCCGGGCTCGATCATCAACATGATCTCGGGTTTCCTGTCGATCCACCTGGGCCTGCAGGGGCCGAACTACGCCATCGCCACCGCCTGCACCACCGGCACCCATTGCATCGGCATGGCCGCGCGCAATATCGCCTACGGTGAAGCTGACGTGATGATCGCTGGTGGCGCCGAAATGGCCGCTTGCGGCCTGGGCATGGGCGGCTTCGGTGCCTCGCGTGCGCTGTCGACCCGCAACGATGAGCCGGCCCGTGCCAGCCGCCCGTGGGACAAAGGCCGTGACGGCTTCGTGTTGTCGGACGGTGCCGGTGCGCTGGTGCTTGAAGAGCTGGAACATGCCAAGGCGCGCGGTGCGACCATCTACGCCGAGCTGGTCGGCTTTGGCATGAGCGGTGACGCCTACCACATGACCTCGCCACCCGACTCTGGCGAAGGCGCTGCCCGCTGCATGGCCAACGCCTTGCGCGATGCCGGTATCCAGCCGGAAGACGTCAGCTACATCAACGCCCACGGCACTTCTACCCCAGCGGGCGATGTGGCCGAAGTGGCGGCGATCAAGCGCGTGTTCGGCGAGCATGCCTACAAGCTGGCGGTCAGCTCGACCAAGTCGATGACCGGCCACTTGCTGGGCGCCGCGGGCGCGGTGGAAGCGATCTTCAGCGTGCTGGCAATCAATAGCCAGATGGCCCCACCGACCATCAACCTGGACGAGCCGGACGAAGGGTGTGACCTCGACTTCGTTCCCCACCAGGCGCGCAGCATGCCGATCGACGTGGTGCTGTCCAACTCGTTCGGCTTTGGCGGCACCAACGGCTCGCTGGTATTCCGCCGGTTTGCCGACTGATGCACAGCTGGATCGACGGCCAGCCGGCGACTGCACTCAACCTGCAGAACCGCGGCCTGGCCTACGGCGATGGCCTGTTCGAAACCATCGCCGTGCGAGGTGCCCAGCCCAGCTTGCTGGACGGCCACCTTGCACGCCTGGCACTGGGCTGCCAGCGCTTGGCGATCAACACCGACCTGGCGCTGGTGCGCGACGAGCTGCTGCGTTACGCCAGCCAGCTGGGTGAGGGTGTCGTCAAACTTATCCTTACCCGTGGCGATAGCCAGCGTGGCTATGCGCCAGCTGTGGATGCAGCGCCGCGGCGTATCCTGCAAGGCAGCCCATTACCCCGTTATCCTGTCGAGCATGCTGAGCATGGCGTGCGTTTGTTCCCTTGCCAGACCCGGCTTGGGGAACAACCACTGCTGGCCGGCCTCAAACACCTTAACCGCCTGGAGCAGGTGCTGGCCCGTGCCGAATGGCAGGACAGCGACCATGCCGAAGGCCTGATGCGTGACGCGCAGGGCAGGGTGATCGAAGGGGTATACAGCAATCTGTTTCTGGTGCGCGATGGCGTGTTGCTTACCGCCGACCTTAGCCGTTGTGGCGTGGCGGGCGTGATGCGTGCCGCACTGCTGGAACAGGCCCCGCTGCTGGGTATTGCGGCACATGTCTGCGACCTGTCGTTCGAGGCGCTTGAGCAAGCGGATGAAGTATTTGTTTGCAATAGCGTTTACGGCATTTGGCCCGTGTGTGGCGTAGCCGCGCTAAACTGGTCGCCGGGCCCGCTCACTCGTAAACTGCAGGCCGTTGCCCGTACGTTACTGGAAACCTGAATTCGTGAGACGTAAATTCCTGCTGTTGCTGGAAATGGGCTTGATCCTTGCCGGCCTGGCGTTTGGCTGGTCGGCCTGGAAGGTCAACTCGGTCCTGGAGCAGCCCCTGCACGTCACGCAGGAGCGCCTGCTGGATGTGCCCAATGGCACTAACCCCAACCGCATGTTCTACAGCATGCAAAGAGATGGGTTGCTTGACGATGCTGTCTGGTTGCGTTTGTACTGGCGCTTCAACATGGCCGGCACCCCGCTGCACACTGGCGAGTACCGTCTTACCCCTGGCATGACCGTCGAGCAGTTGTTCGACGCCTGGCGCCGTGCCGACGTGGTGCAGTACAACCTCACCCTGGTCGAAGGCTGGACCTTCCGTCAGGTGCGTGCGGCCGTGGCCAAGCATGAAAAGATCAAGCATACCCTGGACGGCTTGTCGGATGCCGAGGTCATGGACAAGCTCGGCCATACCGGTGTATTCCCCGAAGGCCGCTTCTTCCCCGACACTTACCGCTTCGTGCGGGGTATGACCGATGTCGAGTTGCTGCAGCAGGCCTACATGCGTCTGGACGAAGTGCTGGCCAAGGAGTGGGCCGAGCGCTCCACCGACCTGCCGTATCGTGACCCTTACCAGGCGCTGATCATGGCCTCCCTGGTCGAAAAGGAAACCGGCATTCCGCAGGAGCGGGGGCAGATCGCCGGCGTGTTCGTGCGGCGCATGCGCCTGGGTATGATGCTGCAGACGGACCCGACGGTTATCTATGGCATGGGTGAACGCTATAACGGCAAGATCACCCGCGCCGACCTGCGCGAGCCAACGCCCTACAACACTTACACCATGACTGGGCTGCCACCGACCCCGATCGCCATGGTCGGCCGCGAGGCGATTCACGCGGCGCTGAACCCGTCCAATGGCACCAGCCTTTACTTCGTCGCCCGCGGCGATGGCAGCCATGTGTTTTCCGACGACCTCGACGACCACAATTCGGCAGTGCGCGAGTTCCAGCTCAAGCGCCGGTCGGACTACCGCTCCAGCCCCGCGCCGCAGCAAGAGGCCAAGCCAGGGGCCGATGATGCCGAACAGGCGTCGGGCGCCGACGATGCGCAGCGCCCTGAGCCCCCAGCAGCGGACGAGCCAGCTGCGCAGCCAGCCCCCGATCAAGCGCCCGCGCAGGATGCCCCTGCCGGCGGTGCGCAAGCGGCCGAGCGGCCGACGCCTGACGAACAACATTAAGGACTGCCTGTGAGCGGCTTGTTTATAACTTTGGAAGGCCCCGAAGGCGCGGGCAAGAGCACCAATCGCGACTACCTGGCCGCGCGCCTGCGCGAGCACGGCCTGGACGTGGTGCTGACCCGTGAGCCAGGCGGTACGCCGCTGGCGGAAAAGGTGCGTGAACTGTTGCTGACGCCCAGCGACGAAGGCATGGCGGCCGACACCGAGCTGCTGCTGGTGTTCGCCGCTCGCGCCCAGCACCTGGCGCAGGTCATCCGCCCGGCGCTGGCACGCGGGTCTGTGGTGCTGTGTGACCGTTTCACGGACGCCACCTATGCCTATCAGGGCGGCGGTCGTGGTTTGTCGGTCGAGCGTATCGCGGTTCTGGAGCAATTCGTCCAAGGCGACCTGCGCCCGGACCTGACCCTGGTCTTCGACCTGCCGGTAGAAGTGGGCCTTGCCCGCGCCGCCGCCCGTGGCCGCCTGGACCGATTCGAGCAGGAAGGGCAGGCGTTCTTCGAAGCAGTGCGTCAGGCGTACCTGCAGCGCGCCCAAGGCGCGCCACAGCGCTACAGCCTGCTTGATGCGGCACAATCCCTGGAGGCTGTGCAGCGTGACATCGACGCTCTGCTGCCAGGCATTCTGGAGCGTTGCCGTGGCTGAGGCCTACCCTTGGCAGCAGGCGCTGTGGCAGCAACTGGCCGGTCGTAGCCGCCACGCCCACGCTTATCTGCTGCATGGGCCGCAGGGTATTGGCAAGCGGGCCATGGCCGAGCGCCTGATGGCGCGCCTGTTGTGCCAGCAGCCGCAGGGCCTGGACGCTTGTGGGGCGTGTAAGTCGTGCCTGTTGCTCAAGGCCGGCAGCCACCCGGACAACTTCGTCCTCGAGCCGGAGGAGGCTGACAAGCCGATCAAGGTCGACCAGGTACGGGAGCTGGTGGCCTTTGTGGTGCAGACCGCGCAGTTGGGCGGGCGCAAGGTGGTGTTGATCGAGCCGGTGGAGGCGATGAATGTAAACGCCTCAAACGCCCTGCTCAAAAGCCTTGAAGAACCTTCCGGTGACACCGTGTTGTTGCTGGTGACGCACCAGCCCAGCCGTCTGCTGCCGACGATCAAGAGCCGCTGCCAGCAGGTGGCCTGCCCGCAGCCCAGCCTGGCCCAGAGCCAGGCATGGCTGGCTGGCGCGTTACCCGACTGCGACGAGGTCGAGCGCGATGAGCTGCTGACGCTGGCAGCGGGCTCGCCATTGATGGCGGTCAGCCTGCAGGCGCAGGGTGTGCGCGAGCAACGCGCGCTGGTGGCCGACGGGGTGAAGAAGTTGCTCAAGCAGCAGCAATCGCCCAGCCAGCTGGCCGATGCCTGGAGTGGTGTGCCGTTGTTACTGCTGTTCGACTGGTTCTGCGATTGGTCGCACCTGATCCTGCGCTATCAGTTGACCCAGGACGAGGAAGGGTTAGGCTTGGCCGATATGCGCAAGGTCGTGCAATACCTGGCGCAGAAGAGCCGCCAGGCCAAGGTGCTGGAGGTGCAGGCCTGGATCCTCGAGCAGCGCCAGAAGGTGCTGGGCAAGGCCAACCTCAACCGTGCCTTGTTGCTTGAATCGCTGCTGGCTCACTGGCTGCAACTGCCGGGTGCCCGCTGATTTCCCATTTTTCATGTGTGCCGTTATCCCATGCTCGTAGATTCCCATTGCCACCTCGACCGTCTTGACCTCAGTGCCCACCAGGGCTCCCTCGATGCTGCCCTGCAGGCGGCGCGTGAGCGTGGGGTCGGGCATTTCCTGTGCATTGGCGTCAGTGCCGAGAATGCGGGTGCAGTGAAGGCGCTGAGCGAGCAGTACGCTGACGTCGACTGCTCGGTGGGCGTGCACCCGCTGGACCTGGCCCCTGGCGAAACCCCGGCGTTGGAGTGGCTGTTGCGCGAATTGGCCCACCCGCATGTGGTGGCGATTGGTGAAACCGGGCTGGATTACCACTACGAGCCAGAGGCGGCAGAGCTGCAGCAGGCCTCGTTCCGTCTGCACCTGGAGGCCTCCAGGCAGACCGGCAAGCCGGTGATCGTGCATACCCGGGCGGCGCGCGCCGATACCCTGGCGCTGCTGCGTGAGGCGAGCCTGCCGCAAGCGGGCGTGCTGCACTGCTTCACCGAAGACTGGGACATGGCCAAGGCGGCGCTGGACCTGGGTTATTACATTTCGCTGTCGGGCATCGTGACCTTCCGCAATGCCGATGCCTTGCGGGAAGTGGCGCGGCAGGTGCCTGTCGATCGCTTGCTGGTGGAGACCGATTCGCCCTACCTGGCGCCGATTCCCCATCGCGGCAAGCCGAACTTGCCGCAGTATGTACGGGAGGTGGCGGAGTATGTGGCTTCGTTGCGCGGGGCCAGTTATGAGCAGTTGGCCGAGCAGACCACGGCCAACTTCAAGCGATTGTTCCCGTTGGCGCGGGTGGCTTGATTTACCGGGGTTAAAGATTTTGTGAGGGGCACAAGGTGCCTGCCACAACCCTTGCAGCGCCTGTGAGATCGAGCGCCGCCCGCGCGGCGCTTCGCGGGTAAACCCGCTCCTACGTTTGTTTCGGGCCAGTCCGTCCTGTGCCAGGCGCGCGCGACCGCCTTGTTTGTACGGCGCGATATCGAGGCGTGCGCCAAGGCGTTCGCGCGCAAATCCCACAGGCCTAATTGGCCCGAAACAAGCGTAGGAGCGGGTTTCCCCGCGAAGCGCCGCGCGGGCGGCGCTCGATCTCCCTTCTGTGCCACGCGCGCGCGACCGCCTTGTTTGTACGACGCGATATCGAGGCGTGCGCCAAGGCGTTCGCGCGCAAATCCCACAGGCCTAATTGGCCCGAAACAAGCGTAGGAGCGGGTTTACCCGCGAAGCGCCGCGTGGGCGGCGCTCGATCTCCCTTCTGTGCCAGGCGCGCGCGACCGACTTGTTTGTACGACGCGATATCGAGGGGTGCGCCAAGGCGTTCGCGCGCAAATCTCACAGGCCTAATTGGCCCGAAACAAACGTAGGAGCGGGTTTACCCGCGAAGCGCCGCGCGGGCGGCGCTCGATCTCACAGGCGCTGAAAATCTTGCGTCACGCACCTGACAGCCGTCACACCATCCTCCCCACAAAAACACAAAAAAAACCCGGGTTCTGGGGGAGGAATCCGGGTTAAGACCATTAGGAGTAAAACAAAGGTACGCGGTCCCTGAGCACCTTTATCGGCGCGCCACTGGGGGGGATGCGCCGCGCCAACACTTCAAGTATTGGTCAGGTTTGGCGCAGTGCCAGTGCATATTGGACGTTTTTTAAACAGATTTGGAATACGCCAACGTTTCATTCCTCCCGCAGCGCATGGCTGTATGCATCGTGAAACACAGACATGCGTGGATGATCCGTGCAATTTCCCGCAAGTTAGGCATAATAAACCGCTTCGATTGTCATCCAGTCCTTCCCATGCAGAAAGAACCTCGTAAGGTCCGTGAGTTTCGCCGTCGCGAACAGGAAATCCTCGATACCGCGCTCAAGCTGTTTCTCGAGCAAGGTGAAGACAGCGTCACCGTCGAGATGATCGCCGACGCCGTGGGCATCGGCAAAGGTACGATCTACAAGCACTTCAAGTCCAAGGCGGAGATCTACCTTCGCCTGATGCTCGATTACGAGCGTGACCTGAATGAGCTGTTGCACTCGGCCGACGTCGACCGTGACAAGGAAGCGCTGTCGCGCGCCTACTTCGAGTTCCGCATGCGCGATCCGCAACGCTACCGGCTGTTCGACCGCCTTGAAGAAAAGGTGGTCAAGGGCAATCAGGTGCCGGAAATGGTCGAGCAGCTGCACAGCATCCGTGCCTCCAACTTCGACCGCCTGACCCAGCTGATCAAGGGCCGTATCAGCGAAGGCAAGCTCGAAGACGTGCCGCCGTATTTCCACTACTGCGCTGCCTGGGCGCTGGTGCACGGCGCTGTGGCGCTGTACCACTCGCCGTTCTGGAGCAATGTGCTGGAGGACCAGGAAGGCTTCTTCCAGTTCCTGATGGACATTGGCGTGCGTATGGGCAACAAGCGCAAGCGCGACCCGGAACCCTCGAACTGACCCTTGCGCGAAACTGCGCGGGCCCTATGGGGGCGGGCGCGCCCGCGAACACCGGCGCAGCCCGTGCCAGGCACCGCGTTTGATTCTTCGCGGGTACGCCCGCTCCCATAAGCACTGCGTCGTGCGTTCTCTGCGCGGCAGTGCAGCCCAAAGCGTTTGGCTATCGTCTGGACATTCGGCATTGCTCATTGGGGCTTGCAAAAACCTGATTTATGAGTCAGGTTTTGCCGGCCCCTTCATCCATGCCGGAGTCATTCATGATTGTCGATCGTCAAGGCAGGCGCTTTCGCAACCTGCGCGTCAGCCTGACGGCTGCCTGCAACTACGCTTGCACCTACTGCGTACCCGACGGCAAGCGGCTGGTGGCGGCGCAGGACGAGCTGTCTGCGGATGCCCTGGCCCGTGGCGTGGCCTATCTGATCGAAGCCGCCGGCATCGAGCGTCTGCGGATTACTGGCGGTGAGCCACTGGTCAGCCCGCGCCTGGATGCCTTTCTGGCTGCCGTGGCCAAACTCGACCTTGACGACGTCTCGCTGACCACCAACGGCCAGTTGCTGGCGCGCAAGTTGCCGCAACTGCAGGCGGCGGGGATTCGTCGGCTGAACGTTTCCCTCGACACCCTCGACCCGCTGGCTTTCCGCCAGATTGCCCGTGGCGGCGACCTGGGCACTGTGCTGGACGCAATGGAGCAGGCCCGCGCCGTGGGTATGCGAATCAAGGTCAATATGGTGCCGATGCGCGGGAAAAACCTTGATCAGGTACTGCCGCTGCTGGATTACTGCCTCGCGCGCGGCTTCGAGCTGCGCTTCATCGAGCTCATGCGCATGGGTCACCTCTCTCACGATCGCAACGCATTCCTCCAACAGTTTGTAGGCCTCGACCAGCTGCTTGCGCTGATCGGCGGCCAGCATACCTACGCCCAGGTGAATGCGCCGCTGGACGCCACAGCCATGCGTTACCACATCCCTGGCAGGGGCCACTTCGGCATCATTGCCAACGAAAGCGTGCCGTTTTGCCGGACCTGCTCGCGGCTGCGCCTGTCTTCTACGGGCTGGCTGCATGGCTGCCTGTCGTCAGGTAACCGGCACTTCGTCGGCGACCTGCTGGAGAAGCCGCGTCATCAGGCGCTGCCGGCCTTGCAGCGGTTGTTGGTCAAGGCTTTGGCTGACAAGCAGGACGTGGCCTTCTCCGGTGGCGTGACAGTCATGAAAGTGATCGGTGGCTGAAGCTGGCGCAAAAGCTGCATCCGCCGGCTATTCGCCGGTTTTTCGTCGCCGGCCACTGGAGGAAAGATGCGTAGCCTGGTCTTGCTGCTGGCGCTGATGGCGCTGGGCGGCTGCATGAATGTCAGCGATATGGGCGAAGGCGTCCGCTATCACATGAGCGATGCCGGTCTGCTGGACCACAGCGAAACCCGTCGCACCTTGTCGATCCGCCTGCAGCCTGATTCGTTCATTTTCATTGGCCAGGGTGCGTTCGTGCCGCCGGGCGAGGGGCCGGTGCCTCGGCAGAATGCAGTGGCCCAGCAGGCCTACAAGAGCTTCGTCGAATACTTCCCGATGGTGCGTCGTGCCCAGGGCCCGCTTGGCCTCGAAGAGGCCATCGCCCAGGCGCGCTCGGTAGGTGCGGACTACGTGTTGTACACGCGCTTCGCACGTACCGACGATCGCATCGGCAATGGTGACGAGTGGTATGACGAGCAGGCCGTCGACCGCTTGGGCTGGGACTCTGGCGTGGTGCAGATGATGCTGATCGAAACCAGTACCCGCTACCTGATCGACACCGCACGCATCAAGAGCCGTGGCGGTTTGTTGACGTTCCACGACAACACGCCGGAGGATTTGCTTGGTGCGCCGATGCGCGAGTACGCTCGTAGCCTCCTGGGCATGAGTGAATGAGGCAAGCGTGATGAGCGACTCCGGCAAGGCCAATGACCTTCTGGCGCAGATCCCCAAGGCCAAGGGGCTGCCGCCGGTGCACCTGTGGAACCCGGATTTCTGTGGTGACATCGACATGCGCATCGCCCGCGATGGCACCTGGTACTACCTGGGCACGCCGATCGGGCGCAAGCCGATGGTGCGGCTGTTCTCTACCATCATTCGCCGCGACGGCGATGACTACTTCCTGATTACCCCGGTAGAGAAGGTTGGCATTCGTGTCGACGATGCGCCATTCGTGGCCGTGCTGCTGGACGTGCAGGGCGAAGGCGAACAGCAGGTGCTGCGCTTTACCAGCAATGTCGAGGACCAGGTCGAGGCGGGGCCGGATAACCCCCTGCGGGTAGTGATCGACCCGGTGACGCAGGAGCCATCACCGTATGTGCTGATGCGCAGCAACCTGGAGGCGCTGATACATCGCAATGTGTTTTACCAACTGGTGGAGCTGGCGGTGCCGCATGTGATCGACGGGGAGGAATGGCTTGGGGTGTGGAGTCGGGGGGCGTTTTACCCGATCGGGCGCGGCTGAGGCCTATGTTGGCGATGCCGGGCTCTTCGCGGGTAAACCCGGTCCTGCACACGCATCGGTGATTCGGCACAGGCCGTTGGCGCCGGTTCGCCCGTGAATGGGCCGGGCCTGCTGGCCAATCTCCGCCCGCCGTTCACCGTTGCTGGCCAATAATTCCAGCGCAACGAAAAAGCCCCCGGTTGCTTGCGCATCCGGGGGCTTCTTCAATGTCTGGCTCCGCGACCTGGACTCGAACCAGGGACCCAATGATTAACAGTCATTTGCTCTACCGACTGAGCTATCGCGGAATCTGCGCGTATCTTACTGATTGCCCGGGAGAAGTCAACCCACCCCCAGGCAAAACAATGAGTTACAGCACTTCCACGATCGCTTTGGTCACCACGTGGATGTTGCTCTGGTTCAGCGCGGCCACCGCGATACGGCCGGTGTCCAGGGCATAGATGCCGAAGTCGTTCTTCAGGCGGGCGACCTGTTCAACGGTCAGGCCCGAGTAGGAGAACATGCCAACCTGGCGGCCAACGAAGCTGAAGTCGCGGTTGGCACCGTATTCGGCCAGCAGCGATACCATCTGCTTGCGCATGCCGTGGATGCGTTCACGCATTTCGGCCAATTCGGTTTCCCACATCTGGCGCAGTTCTGCGCTGTTCAGCACGGTGGCAACAATGGTTGCGCCGTGGGTTGGCGGGTTGGAGTAGGTGGTGCGGATCACGCGCTTGACCTGCGACAGCACGCGGGTGCTCTCGTCCTTGGAGGCGGTGACGATCGACAGTGCGCCGACGCGCTCGCCGTACAGCGAGAACGATTTGGAGAACGAGCTGGAAACAAAGAACTCCAGGCCCGACTCGGCGAACAGGCGCACGGCGAAGGCGTCTTCGGCGATACCGTCACCAAAGCCCTGGTAGGCCATGTCGAGGAACGGCACGTGGCCCTTGGCCTTGACCACTTCCAGGACGTTCTTCCAGTCGTCCAGGTTCAGGTCGACACCGGTCGGGTTGTGGCAGCAGGCGTGCAGGACCACGATCGAGCCGGACGGCAGGGCGTTGAGGTCTTCGAGCATGCCGGCGCGGTTGACGTCGTTGGTCGGCGCATCGTAGTAGCGGTAGGTCTGCACCGGGAAGCCGGCCGATTCGAACAGCGCACGGTGGTTTTCCCAGCTAGGGTCGCTGATGGCAACCACGGCGTTGGGCGAGAGGCGCTTGAGGAAGTCGGCACCGATCTTCAGTGCGCCGGTACCACCGACGGCCTGCACGGTGACCACGCGGCCGGCGGCCAGCAGTGGCGACTCGGCGCCGAACAGCAGCTTCTGCACAGCCTGGTCGTAGGTGGCGATGCCGTCGATCGGCAGGTAGCCGCGCGAAGCGTGCTGGGCGGCACGCTGGGTTTCGGCTTCGATCACGGCGCGCAGCAGCGGAATGCGGCCCTCCTCATTGCAATACACGCCTACGCCCAGGTTGACCTTGTCGGTACGTGGGTCGGCGTTGAATGCTTCGTTGAGGCCCAGAATAGGGTCGCGGGGTGCCAGCTCGACAGCGGAAAACAGGCTCATTGTTACCTTGGCTCTGATTGGAGTGTGATAGGGCGTACACGCTCCAGCCGAATGCACTGAAGCGGTGCACAAACGGGGAGTCAGTATAGTGATACCGACCGGTCACCGCGACACTCTGGCGCAGCTTTTGGGGCTATTTGCGCAAATATTTTTCGACCATTGGTCTAAATGCCGTGTCCACCGTTGGGCGCGCCCACACCTGTACCTTGAAAGCGCCCCCGAACGGGCGCATTTGGGTATAGACTACTGGCTAAATTTACAGCTGCTGCACCGCGAGGTCCTTCATGTCCGAGTTCCAGCTCGTCACACGTTTCCAGCCGGCTGGCGACCAGCCCGAGGCTATCCGCCAGTTGGTCGAAGGCATCGAGGCGGGGCTGTCGCACCAGACGTTGCTCGGGGTGACCGGTTCGGGCAAGACCTTCAGCATTGCCAACGTCATCCAGCAGGTGCAGCGCCCAACGCTGGTGCTGGCGCCCAACAAGACGCTGGCCGCGCAGTTGTACGGGGAGTTCAAGGCGTTCTTCCCCAACAACGCGGTGGAGTACTTCGTTTCCTATTACGACTACTACCAGCCGGAAGCCTACGTCCCTTCGTCAGACACCTTCATCGAGAAGGACGCCTCGATCAACGACCACATCGAGCAGATGCGCCTGTCGGCGACCAAGGCGCTGCTGGAGCGGCGTGACGCGATCATCGTGACCACCGTGTCGTGCATCTACGGTCTGGGCAGCCCCGAGACCTACCTGAAAATGGTTCTGCACGTGGACCGTGGCGACAAGCTCGACCAGCGCGCGCTGCTGCGCCGGTTGGCCGACCTGCAGTACACCCGCAACGAAATGGACTTTGCCCGCGCCACCTTCCGGGTACGCGGCGACGTGATCGACATCTTCCCGGCCGAATCGGATCTGGAAGCCATCCGCATCGAGCTGTTCGATGATGAAGTGGAGAACATCGCCGCCTTCGATCCGTTGACCGGCGAGGTTTTCCGCAAGCTGCCACGTTTCACTTTCTACCCCAAGAGCCACTACGTCACCCCGCGGGAAACGCTGCTGGAAGCAGTGGAGGGCATCAAGGAAGAACTGAAGGAGCGTCTGGAGTACCTGCACAAGGCCAACAAGCTGGTCGAAGCGCAGCGTCTGGAGCAACGCACCCGCTTCGATCTGGAGATGATCCTCGAGCTGGGCTACTGCAACGGCATCGAAAACTACTCGCGTTACCTGTCCGGGCGCCCGGCCGGCGCGCCGCCGCCCACCCTGTACGATTACCTGCCGCCCGATGCGCTGCTGGTGATCGACGAATCCCACGTCAGCGTTCCGCAGGTCGGCGCCATGTACAAGGGCGACCGTTCACGCAAGGAGACCCTCGTCGAGTACGGCTTCCGCATGCCTTCAGCGCTGGACAACCGGCCGATGCGTTTCGACGAGTGGGAGGATGTCAGCCCGCAGACCATTTTTGTTTCGGCCACTCCGGGCCCCTACGAGGCTGAGCATGCCGGGCGCGTGGTGGAGCAAGTGGTGCGCCCGACCGGGCTGGTCGACCCGCAGGTAGAGGTGCGCCCGGCGCTGACCCAGGTCGACGACCTGCTGTCCGAGATCCGCAAGCGTGTCGCAGCAGGCGAGCGAGTGCTGGCGACCACGTTGACCAAACGCATGGCTGAGGACCTCAGCGATTACCTGGCCGACCACGACGTGCGGGTACGCTACCTGCACTCGGACATCGATACGGTGGAGCGGGTGGAGATTATCCGCGACCTGCGCCTGGGCACCTTCGACGTGCTGGTGGGCATCAACCTGCTGCGCGAGGGCCTGGACATGCCCGAGGTGTCGCTGGTGGCCATCCTCGATGCGGACAAGGAAGGTTTTCTGCGTTCCGAGCGCTCCCTGATCCAGACCATTGGCCGCGCGGCACGTAACCTCAATGGCCGGGCCATCCTGTATGCCGATAACGTAACAGGCTCGATGCAGCGGGCCATTGACGAAACCGAGCGTCGCCGCGAGAAGCAGATCGCCTTCAACGAAGCCAACGGCATCGTGCCCAAGGGCGTGGTCAAGGACATCACCGACATCATGGAGGGTGCCGCCGTGCCTGGTGCGCGCAGCAAGAAGCGCAAGGGCATGGCCAAGGCGGCGGAGGAGAGCGCCCGTTACGAGGCCGAACTGCGTACGCCGGGCGAGATCACCAAGCGCATCAAGCAGCTTGAAGAAAAAATGATGCAGTTCGCCCGCGACCTGGAGTTCGAAGCTGCGGCGCAGCTGCGTGACGAGATTGCGCAGCTGCGGGAGCGGTTGATTAGCAGCTGAAGCCGGGCGCGGGCCCTGTGGGAGCGGGCGTGCCCGCGAAGAATTCAACGCGGTGGCTGGCACCGGCTGCGCCGGTGTTCGCGGGCATGCCCGCTCCCACAGGGACCGCATCTGATCTGTAATAGCCTCAATGGGCTTCCCCAGCCTTCAGCCCCTCCGGCAACTTGCGGGTCAGCAACACCGCCACCATGCTCACCGCCAACCCGATCCCGACAAAGTGGAAGGCATCGTTGTAAGCCATGATCAGTGCCTGCTGGTGGGTAATCTCGCTAAGTTTTCCCAGCGCCGCATTGTCATTGCCCAAGCGCTCCGCCAGTTGCGCCAGCCGCTCAGCCACCTGCGGGTTGCTCGGCACCACCGATTCGCGCAGGTAGTCGAAGTACACCTTGGTGCGCGCATCCAGCAGGGTGGCCAGCAAGGCAATACCAATCGCGCCACCGAGGTTACGCAGAATATTGAACAGGCTCGACGCGGACCCTGCATCCTGTTGTTGGATATACGCGGTGGCAATCAGCGAGATGGTCACCATGATCATCGGTTGGCCCAGGGCGCGGATGATCTGGATATGGTTGAACTGCGGCCCGGCAAAGTCCGGGTTGAGCACCCCCGAACCGAAACTGGCAGCGCCGAACAGGCAAAAACCCAGCGCGCATAGTACCTTGGGCGATATCACCTTCATCAGTTGCGGCACCAGCGGGATCAGGAACAACTGCGGAATACCCATCCACATGATCACCTCGCCAATCTGCAAGGCGTTGTAACCCTGTACCTGCGCCAGGTACAGCGGTAGCAGATAGATCGAGCCGTACAGGCCCACGCCCATGCCCAGGCTGGCGATGCTCGACAGGCCAAAGTTGCGGTTGCCGAGGATGCGCAGGTTGATCAGTGGGTGTGGCTTGGAAAACTGCAAGATGACGAAGGTGATCAGGCTGACCAGGGCAACACTGCCCAGGCCGACGATCAGGTGCGACTCCAGCCAGTCCTTGCGATGGCCTTCCTCGAGAAACACCTGCAGGCAGCCCAACCCAAGGCCGAGCGTGACGATGCCGGCGTAATCGGTACTTTTCAGCAGCTCCCAGTGCGCCTCTTTCTTCTCAAGCCCGTATAACAAGCCGGCGATCATTAGCAGGCCCGGTGGGATATTGATGTAGAAGATGTATTCCCAGCCCCAGTTCTCGGTCAGCCAGCCGCCCAGGGTGGGGCCGATGGAGGGGGCAAAAGTGGCGGTCATGGCGAACATCGCCATGCCTTTGGCGCGGTGGTGCTCGGGCAGCTTGATCAGCGTCAGGGTGAAGGCCAGCGGGATCAGCGCGCCACCGGTGAAACCCTGCAAGGCGCGAAACAGGATCATGCTCTCCAGGTTCCAGGCCATCGAGCACAGCAGCGACGACAGCAGAAAACCGCTGGATACCCACACCGCCAGGCGCCGCGCCGACAGCAGCTGCACCAGCCAGGCCGTTAGCGGGATCATGATGATTTCCGCCACCAGGTAGGAGGTTGAAATCCATGAGCCTTCTTCCAGGGTCGCCGACAGAGCGCCCTGGATGTCCTTCAACGAGGAATTGGTGATCTGGATATCCAGCACTGCCATGAAGGCACCGAGCATCACGCTCATCACCGCGATCCAGTCGCGTCGGGTTGGCTCCGCCGTGGGGCGCAGCAGTTGGTCACCGGCCATTGTGGCCTTCGTCTGCGCTGCGCAGGTCGACGGTGGCGGTCACCGACATGCCGGGGCGAATACGCCCGTGCAACGGGTTGTCGGCGCTGAACGTGAGTTTTATCGGGATGCGCTGCACAACTTTGGTGAAATTGCCGGTGGCGTTGTCCGGTGGCAGCAGGCTGAACTGCGCACCGGACGCGGCGAACAGGCTGTCCACCCGGCCTTCGATCGGTGTGTCGGGGTAGCTGTCGAACAACAGCTCCGCGCGCTGGCCGGGGTGCATGCGGCCGATCTGCGTTTCCTTGAAGTTGGCCTGCACCCAGATGTCTTCATCCGGCACGATCGACAGCAGGTAGGCGCCGGCCTGCACCACTTGGCCATTGCGCGCATTACGCTGGCCAATGGTGCCGCTGATCGGCGCATGGATTTCGCAGCGGGTCAGGTTCAGTTCGGCCTGGGCCAGGTCGGTGCGGGCATTGGCGATTTGCGCATCGAGGCGCTTGAGTTCGGCGTTCAGGGCGGTGACCTGCTGGCGCTGGCTTTGCAGGTCGGCGCGGGCCTTGTCGACCTGGGAGCCGGCGACATGGCTGTCCGCCGACAGGGTAGTGACACGCTCCTCAGAGACAAAACCCGGCTTGCGCAGCTTCTCGGCACGGCTCAGGTCCAGCCGTGAACGGTCGAACGTGGCCTGGGTGGCCGCCAACTGGGCCTGGCCGGCGGCAATCAGGCTGCCTTGTTGGGTGAGGCGGCTTTGCGCTTGTGCGTACTCGGCTTCGCGGGTGGCCAGGGCGGCACGGGCGCGTTCGACCGCCAGCTCGAAGTCGGCGGCTTCCAGGCGCACCAGCAGGTCGCCCTTGCTGACGTGCTGGTTGTCCTCGACCGGTACCGTTTCGATACGTGCGCCAAGCTGGCTGGAGATACGGGTGATCTCACCCTGCACGTAAGCGTTGTCGGTGCTCTCGTAGAAGCGGCCCTTGAAGTACCAGTGGCCCAGGAAGGCGAGGGCGATGATGGCCACCAGGGCGAAGAAGAGCGTCAGGCGGCGTTTGAGTTGGGCAGGCATGGGGACTATCGTTCCAGAAATGTAAACAAATTTAACAGCGGCACCGGGCCTGTCGACAAGTGACGTTCGCGCCATTGCTGGAGCCCGGTGCCCGCCTCCTGCTAACATCCCGCCTTTGTTTCATCTTTCGTTCGAGACTCTCCATGACCACCGTACGCACGCGTATTGCGCCATCGCCTACCGGCGACCCCCATGTCGGCACTGCCTACATCGCCCTGTTCAACTACTGCTTTGCCAAGCAGCACGGCGGTGAGTTCATCCTGCGCATCGAAGACACCGATCAGCTGCGCTCCACGCGTGAGTCGGAGCAACAGATCTTCGACGCCCTGCGCTGGCTTGGCATCGAATGGAACGAAGGCCCGGATGTCGGCGGCCCGCACGGCCCTTACCGGCAGAGCGAGCGTGGCGAAATCTACGCCAAATACGCTAAAGAGCTGGTAGACGCCGGCCACGCCTTCTACTGCTTCTGCACCGCCGAAGAGCTGGAGCAGATGCGTGCCGAGCAGCAGGCTCGCGGCGAAACCCCGCGTTACGATGGCCGTGCATTGCTGCTGAGCGCCGAAGAAGTGCAGCGCCGCCTGGACGCTGGCGAGCCGCACGTGATCCGCATGAAGGTGCCGAGCGAGGGTATCTGCGTGGTGCCGGACATGCTGCGCGGCGATGTCGAGATCCCGTGGGACCGCATGGACATGCAGGTACTGATGAAGAACGACGGCCTGCCGACGTACTTCCTGGCCAACGTGGTCGACGACCACCTGATGGGCATCACCCACGTGCTGCGTGGTGAAGAGTGGCTGCCATCGGCGCCCAAGCTGATCAAGCTGTATGAGTACTTCGGCTGGGAGCAGCCCAAGCTGTGCTACATGCCGCTGCTGCGCAACCCGGACAAATCCAAACTGTCCAAGCGCAAGAACCCGACCTCGGTCACCTTCTACGAGCGCATGGGCTTCATGCCTGAAGCGATGCTCAACTACCTTGGCCGCATGGGCTGGTCGATGCCTGACGAGCGCGAAAAGTTCTCGCTGGCCGAAATGGTCGAGCACTTCGACCTGTCGCGTATCTCGCTGGGCGGCCCGATCTTTGACATCGAGAAGCTGTCCTGGCTCAACGGCCAGTGGCTGCGTGAGCTGCCGGTAGAGGAATTCGCCGCACGCCTGCAGAAATGGGCGTTCAACAGCGACTACATGATGAAGATTGCCCCGCACGTGCAGGGCCGGGTAGAAACCTTCAGCCAGGTTGCCCCGTTGGGCGGGTTCTTCTTCGAAGGCGCGCTCAAGCTGGACGCCAAACTGTTCGAAAGCAAGAAACTGTCGGCCGACCAGGTGCGCCAGGTGATCCAGCTGATCCTGTGGAAGCTTGAAAGCCTGCGTCAGTGGGAAAAAGAGCGCATCACCGGTTGCATCCAGGCCGTGGTCGAAGCGCTGGAGCTGAAGCTGCGTGACGCCATGCCGCTGATGTTCGCCGCCATCACGGGCCAGGCCAGCTCGGTTTCGGTGCTGGACGCCATGGAAATCCTCGGCCCCGACCTGACGCGCTACCGCCTGCGCCAGGCCCTGGACCTGTTGGGTGGTGTGTCGAAGAAAGAAAACAAAGAGTGGGAAAAGCTGTTGGGCTCCATCGGCTGACCGTTTTCCGAGCACCGCTGTTGAGCACTGTGGGAGCGGCCTTGTGTCGCGAAAGGACTGCAACGCGGTCCCACAATCTTTGACTCGACGCAAATCCGTCGGGGCCGCTTTGCGGCCCTTTCGCGACACAAGGCCGCTCCCACAGGCATATTCCTGAGGACCAAGTAGCCGGATTGAGTGGAGCAGGGCGGTAAGTGATTGTTATCTGTGAAAAAATTTTTGGATATTTTTAAAAATTCGTTTGACAGCCCTGCAATCCGAACTTAATATGCGCCCCGTCCACAGCGATGAACGAAAACGAAACGCCAGGCACCCAGCCAGCGGTTCAGTTCAAAGCGACATTGTGGGGCTATAGCTCAGCTGGGAGAGCGCCTGCATGGCATGCAGGAGGTCAGCGGTTCGATCCCGCTTAGCTCCACCAAATTCCGCTTAGCAGCCAAGGCTGATAAGCAAGACCGGGTCCAGCAACCAGGTCTTGAAGGTAAGAAGGTTCGTCCCCTTCGTCTAGTGGCCTAGGACACCGCCCTTTCACGGCGGTAACAGGGGTTCGAGTCCCCTAGGGGACGCCAGTTTTACACAAGCGATGTTGTTATGTCGCTGGGCCGCGAGGCTAGAAATCCGGGGCTATAGCTCAGCTGGGAGAGCGCCTGCATGGCATGCAGGAGGTCAGCGGTTCGATCCCGCTTAGCTCCACCAATTTTGCCGCGGTTCGCGTTAGCGGATCGGCACGAAGGTTACGTCCCCTTCGTCTAGTGGCCTAGGACACCGCCCTTTCACGGCGGTAACAGGGGTTCGAGTCCCCTAGGGGACGCCACTTTTCCTGCGTTTTGCAGGGCTTTAAAAGGCTCGTCGCTTATTGATGAGCCTTTTGTTTCGGGGCTATAGCTCAGCTGGGAGAGCGCCTGCATGGCATGCAGGAGGTCAGCGGTTCGATCCCGCTTAGCTCCACCATTTCTGCCAGGGTTCACGCAAGTGGATCTTCGCGAAGGTTACGTCCCCTTCGTCTAGTGGCCTAGGACACCGCCCTTTCACGGCGGTAACAGGGGTTCGAGTCCCCTAGGGGACGCCACGTTTACCCGCGTTTTGCGGGACTTTAAAGGCTCATTCGCTTATTGAATGGGCCTTTTGTTTTTTCCCTTCTCAATAATTTGCCCCCGACAAACGGCCGCACATTTTGCTTGCCAAAAAATATGATGAGAATAATATTTCGATCATCATATTTTGTGTGGGTGTGCCAGATGAGCGACAAGAAGAGCAAAACCCGCGAACGCATTCTGGAAGCTGCGCGCAGTGCGCTGATCCAGCACGGCCCGGCCGAGCCCAGCGTCAGCCAGGTGATGGGTGCGGCAGGCCTGACCGTCGGGGGCTTCTATGCGCACTTCGACAGCAAGGACGAGCTGATGCTCGAGGCGTTCCGCCAGTTGTTGGGTGAGCGCCGTGCCTTGCTCGCCCAGATCGACCCCAATCTCGATGGCGCCGGGCGGCGAGCGCTGGCCGGCGCCTTCTACCTCTCGCGCAAGCACCGGGACTGCGAAGTACATGCTTGCCCGCTGCCTAACGCGTTGGGCGAAATGCAGCGCCTGCCGGAGGTCTTCCGCGAGGTGCTGGCCGAGCACATCGAGTTGATGGCTGCCGCGATGGTCGACCGCCCTGAGGATGCTGACAAAGCATTGGCCGACCTGGCCCTGATGGTGGGGGGGCTGGCGCTGGCCCGGGCCTTGGGGGCCAGTGACCTGTCTGACCGTATTCTGCGCGCCGCCAAATCGGCGGTGCTTTAACCCTGGAGCATGGCGATGACCACCCTGAGCTGGATTCGCGGTGTCAATGGCACCTTGGGCCGCCTGGCCCCCGAGCATGTCGCGGGCAGGATGCGCCGTGCCTTCATGACCCCGCGCAACCTGCCGCCGCGGGATTGGGAGCTGCCTGTGCTGGCCAGGGCTGAGCGCATTACACTGCGCTTCGGTCTGTCTGCCTTGCGCTGGGGGCAAGGGCCGACCGTGCTGCTGATGCACGGTTGGGAAGGGCGCCCGACGCAGTTTGCCGCCTTGATCGAGACCTTGGTTCAGGCGGGGCATACGGTGGTGTCGCTGGAAGGGCCTGGGCATGGTCGTTCGCCTGGCGAGCAGGCGAATGTGGTGCTGTTTGCCCGGGCGCTGCTTGAGGCTGCGGCTGAGTTGCCGCCCTTGCGTGCGGTCATAGGTCATTCCATGGGCGGTGCCAGCGTGCTGCTGGCTTTGCAGATGGGGCTGCGTACAGAGGCGGCTGTCAGCATTGCAGCGCCGGCACGGTTGCTCGGTGTGTTGCGTGGTTTTGCCCATCGCCTGGGGCTGCCAGCCCGGGCACGGGCAGCGTTCATTCGCCAGATCGAGCGCGATGTGGGCATGCAGATTGCGCGGCTGGATGTCACGGGTTACCAGCTGGAACTGCCGGGGCTGGTGGTGCATGCTGCCGATGATGCTCTTGTGCCCGCAGATGAGGCACATGTGATCCACAAGGCCTGGTTCGACAGCCGGCTGATGCTGCTGGAAGGGGGTGGTCACCAGCGAGTGCTCGCCGACCCGCGGCTGAGCGACGCCGTGCTCGAATTGCTGGCTCGGGCTGAAGCGGTCAGTGTCGGGGCGGCTTCAGCCGCGAACATCGGCATCGCCGGTGCCACCCACCGCGGTGTCTGATTCGCGGGCAAGCCCGCTCCTACAACGACCGCTTCAGGCTCGCTGGGGCTGGACATTGCCCCGCAGATCGCTGCTAAATCGCCTTTTGCGCCAAGGAAGCGAAAATGAGCTGGGACCTGGCAACACCCTTCGTCATCGACCTGCGCGTCGGCAGCGAGGACATCGACGGCCTTGGCCACGCCAACAATGCCGTCTACGTCACCTGGCTTGAGCGCTGCGCCTGGCGCCACTCCCAGCGTCTGGGGCTGGACCTGGCCGAGTACCGGCGCCTTGACCGAGCGATGGCTGTGGTGCGCCACGAAATCGACTACCTGGCCGCCGCCTATGAAGACGATGAGCTGCAGCTGGCCACCTGGATCATTGATTGGGACCAACGCCTGCGCATGACGCGGCGGTTTCAGCTCAAGCGCCCGCGCGATGGTGTGACGTTGCTGCGTGCGCAAACCACCTTTGCCTGCATCGAGCTGTCCAGCGGCAAGCCCAGGCGCATGCCGGCGGAATTCGTCGAAGGTTACGGTCCGGCGCTGATCGGCGCCTGAGTCGCCGGCATTTTTTGTTAAACTGCCGGCTTTTTCCGCTGAGACCCCGACATGCAAATTGCTCTGGCCCCGATGGAGGGGCTGGTCGACAACATCCTGCGCGACGTATTGACCCGTGTGGGCGGTATCGACTGGTGCGTCACCGAGTTCATTCGCGTGTGCGACCGCCTGCTGCCGGCGTCCTCGTTCGACAAGCTGGCGCCTGAACTGCGTCAGGGCGCGCGCACGGCTGCCGGTGTGCCCATGCGCGTGCAATTGCTGGGTTCGGACCCGGTATGCCTGGCGGAAAACGCCGCACTGGCTTGCGAGCTTGGGGCGCCGGTGATCGACCTGAACTTCGGTTGCCCGGCAAAGACGGTGAACAAGTCGCGCGGTGGCGCGGTACTGCTCAAAGAGCCGGAGTTGCTGCACGCCATTGTGCGTGAAGTGCGGCGTGCGGTGCCGGCGAACATTCCGGTGACCTCGAAGATGCGTCTGGGCTTCGACAGCCCCGATGGGGCACTGGAGTGCGCCACGGCGCTGGCCGAGGGCGGTTCGGCACACCTGGTGGTGCACGCACGGACCAAGGTTGAGGGCTACAAGCCGCCAGCGCACTGGGAGTGGGTGGCGCGTGTGCAGGATGTGGTCAAGGTCCCGGTATTTGCCAATGGCGAGATCTGGACGGTCGATGACTGGCGGCGTTGCCGCGAGGTCAGTGGCGCTGAAGACATCATGCTCGGGCGTGGGCTGGTATCGCGCCCGGACCTGGGCCTGCAGATTGCAGCGGCGCGGGATGGGCGCGACTATCAGCCGATGAGCTGGCATGATTTGTTGCCACTGTTGCGTGAGTTCTGGCGCCAGGCCCAGGCCAAATTGTCGCCGCGTTATGCGCCGGGGCGGATGAAGCAGTGGCTGGCGATGCTGACTCGCAGTTACCCCGAAGCGGTGGTGTTGTTTGCCGAGTTGCGCCGGGAAGATGACTGCGCGCGGATCAGCCGGTTGCTAGGGGTTGAGGCGCAAGCGTTGGAGGCTTGCGTCGCCTGAGCAGGGCGCTACGCGGGTACTGCACCTGTAGGCGCGGGGTCACCCGGGAAAGGGGCGGGCCTGCTGGCCATTTTCCACCCGCCGTTCACCGTTGCCGCCGCTACCGTATTCGCGGGTAAACCCGCTCCTACGCCGGATTGGTGGTGGACACATGTTGGTGGCGGGGCACAGGCCGTCGTAGGAGCGGGTTCACCCGCGAAGAGGCCGGGCCTGCTGGCCAATTTCCACCGGCCGTTCACCGTTGCCGCCGCTACCGTATTCGCGGGTAAATCCGCTCCTACGTCGGATTGGTGGTGGACACATGTTGGTGGCTGGGCATCGGCCGTCGTAGGAGCGGGTTCACCCGCGAAAGGGCCGGGCCTGCTGGCCAATTTCCACCCGTCGTTTACCGTTGCTGCCGCTACCGTATTCGCGGGTAAACCCGCTCCTACGCCTGATCGAGGGTGGACACATTGTCGGTGGCGGGGCACAGGCCGTCGTAGGAGCGGGTTAACCCGCGAAGAGGCCGGGCCTGCTGGCCAATTTCCACCCGCCGTTCACCGATGCCGCCGCTACCGTATTCGCGGGTAAACCCGCTCCTACGTCTGATCGAGGGTGGACACATGTCGGTGATTGGGCGCAGGCCGCCGTGTAGAAAGGGCCGGCCCTGCTGGCCAATTTCCACCCTTCCTTCACCGTTGCCGCCACCACCGTATTCGCGGGTAAACCCGCTCCTACGCCGGATTGGTGGTGGACACATGTTGGTGGCTGGGCATAGGCCGTCGTAGGAGCGGGTTCACCCGCGAAGAGGCCATCAAACCCCGTGCAAAAAAATCAAATTTTTTCTGTTTGCCCCTTGAAAGCGTTTCCCTCGGCCATATCTTTTGAGTACGCGATGCCGAAGCCGGGTCGCGTAATGACTTACTTGCTGAATCTCAGGAGTTTATGACCATGACTACTGCTTTCTCTCTTGCTCCACTGTTCCGTCATTCCGTTGGTTTCGACCGTTTCAACGACCTGTTCGAATCCGCGGCACGTAACGAGGCCGGTAGCAGCTACCCGCCCTATAACGTGGAAAAGCATGGCGATGACCACTACCGCATCGTGGTTGCTGCAGCTGGTTTCCAGGAAGAGGACCTCGACCTGCAGGTCGAAAAAGGTGTCCTGACCGTGACCGGTGGCAAGCGCGACAATAGCGCCGCTGAAGTGACCTACCTGCACCAGGGTATCGCACAACGCGCCTTCAAGCTGTCGTTCCGCCTGGCAGATCACATCGAAGTGAAGGCCGCCGGCCTGGCCAATGGCCTGCTCAGCATCGACCTGCTGCGCATCGTGCCTGAAGAAGCCAAGGCCAAGCGCATTCCGATCAATAGCGAAAAACCAGCGCTGAACTGACCGCGCGGCACTGAAAAAAGGGCACCTCCAGAGGTGCCCTTTTTCGTGCTTCTGTCCCGTCCTGAATAAGGTTTACACCTCCCATCCCGAATTTCCGGAGAGTCTGATGGAGCAAGGTGTAAAGCGCACACAGCGTGATTACTCACTGTCTTTTAAATTGGCGGTGGTTGATCAGATAGAAAAAGGCGAACTGACCTACAAGCAGGCCCAGGTGCGGTATGGCATCCAGGGTCGCTCGACGGTTCTGGTATGGTTGCGTAAGCACGGTCGGCAGGATTGGAGCCAGGGGGCCTCGATCCGCGACGAGAGGAGCTGCGCGATGTCTGACCCCAAAACGCTCACTCCAGAGCAGCGGATCAAAGAGCTTGAGCAGCAGCTTGAGCTGATGAGCCAGAAGGCCCAATTCTTTGAGACGGTCGTTGATGTTCTGAAAAATGACTATGGTGTCTCGGTCGTAAAAAAGCGATCCGGCAAGTCCTCACGCAAGGTCAAGTCGCAGGACTGAGCATTGCCAGGGCTTGTCAGTTTCTAGGCATCAGTCGACAGGCTTACTACAAACGCAATCGAGTTGCTGATGGCAAAGAACGCCAGGCAGACCGGGTGGTTGAGTTTGTACAGCAGATCCGGATACGCCAGCCTCGTCTGGGCACACGCAAGCTGCACTATCTGCTGCATTGCCAACCTGACAGACGATTCCAGGTCGGCCGAGATAGGCTGTTCCAGGTCTTGGGAGAGCGCCGTTTGCTAGTGCTGCCTAAGCGGGCCTATCACAAGACAACACAAAGCTTTCATCGCTTCTACCGCCATCCCAATTTACTCAAACCCGGCCCAAGTCAGATCGTTCCGACAAGGCCGGAGCACGTCTGGGTTGCCGACATTACTTACCTGCCCGCACGCAAGGGCCCGCTGTACCTGAGCCTGGTAACGGATGCGTACTCAAGGAAGATTGTTGGCCACCACGTCCATGAAAGCCTGCATGCCGAGTCAGTGGCGCAAGCCTTCAAGCAGGCATTACGAAAGCGCCGTCGTCGCCAGCCATTAGTCCACCATTCGGATCGAGGAATCCAATATTGCTCGGCGCTATACCAGTCACTACATCAACGGCACGGCGTTCAGTGCTCCATGACTGATGGGTATGACTGCTACCAGAACGCGCTGGCCGAGCGAATCAACGGAATCCTCAAGATGGAGCTGCTGTTGAGTAGCCCTGAGGATCTGGAACAAGCGAGGCAGATGGTTGACGAGGCAGTGCAGATTTACAATACAGAACGGCCTCATATGGCCCTGAAAAACAAAACGCCCGATGCGGTGCATCAGGCGTTTTGAGGCCTGTCGGCCTACCTGAACAGGTGTAAACCTATTTCAGGACTAGACATTCTCACGCGGTCCCGTGTAGGCGCGCGGCCGTCATGCGATCAGTAATCTGCCGGCGCCTCCAGCAACATCTGCCGAAACTCCAGCAACGGTAATGGCCGGCTGTGCAGATAACCCTGGTACAGATGGCACCCCAGCCGCTCGAGAAACGCCAGCTGTTCGGTCAGCTCTACCCCTTCGGCAATCACCGCCAGGTCCAGACTGCGCGCCATGGCGACAATGGCGCGGACAATTTCTGCGTCGTTGGGGTCGACCGGTGCATCGCGCACGAAGCTCTGGTCGATTTTCAGCGCATCGACCGGCAGGC
Source organism: Pseudomonas sp. BO3-4 (assembly GCF_034044115.1). Classification (NCBI taxonomy): domain Bacteria; kingdom Pseudomonadati; phylum Pseudomonadota; class Gammaproteobacteria; order Pseudomonadales; family Pseudomonadaceae; genus Pseudomonas; species Pseudomonas sp. BO3-4. The sequence continues at coordinate 4,486,057 of NZ_CP139018.1, read as the reverse complement.
GCTTCAGGTAAGTCAGCGAGGAATAGCCGGTGCCGAAGTCATCCATGGCAAAACTCACCCCATAGCGCTTCAGCTCGCGCATCTTGCTGATGGTGTCTTCCAGGTTCTGAATGACGATGCCTTCCGTGATTTCCAGCGTCAGCATCTGCCGCGGCAGGCGGTAATCGTCCAGGCTGCGCAGCACCCGCCCGACAAAGTCGTTCTGGCGGAACTGTCGCGGGCTTATGTTCACGCACAGGCTGAAATCATCAGCATCGATCAACCCGTCGGTGAGCATGCGGGCGCAGGCGTCGCAGGCTTCGTCGAGAATCCAGCTGCCAACTTCAAGGATCAGGCCGCTTTCTTCCAGTACCTGAATGAACTGCGAGGGCGGTTGCTGGCCCAGTAGCGGGTGGTGCCAGCGCAGCAGTACTTCAGCACCGACGATGCGGTTGTCGCGGGCATCCACCTGCGGCTGGAAGTGCAGCGCCAGTTCGCCACGGGCCAGGGCCAGGCGCAGGTCGTTTTCCATGCGCAGGCGCTCGCTGGCGGCCTTCTGCATGGTGGTGTGGAACAGCTGTGTGGTGTTGCGACCGGAGTCCTTGGCCCGGTACAGGGCGATATCGGCACGCTTGAGCAGGTCGGCCGGTGTGGTGCCGTGGTCGGGGATCAGCGCCACGCCGATGCTGGGCGTTACCTGCAGGCGCTGGCCATCCAGTGACATTGGCTCGGCCAGCAGTTCGCGAAGGGTGTCGGCCAGCTCGCGCACTTTCTCCTCCACGTGTTCGCGACTCCCTTCCAGGCCGCTGAGCAGCACCACGAATTCGTCGCCCCCCAGACGCGCCACGGTGTCCTCCAGGCGCACGCTGGCCTCAAGGCGGGCGGTGATGATCTTCAGCACAGTGTCGCCCACCGGGTGGCCCAGCGAATCGTTGATGTGCTTGAAGTGGTCGAGGTCGAGGAACAGCAGGGCGCCACGCAGGTTATGACGCTTGAGCAGGGCGATCTGCTGGCTCAGGCGGTCCATCAGCAAGGCGCGGTTGGGCAGGTTGGTCAGCGGGTCGTGATAGGCCAGGTGGCGTATCTGCGCCTGGGCGTTCTTCAGCTGGCTGACGTCGCGGGCGGTCAGCAGCAGGCAATCCACTTCGTTGAGGGTGATCGGTTCCACCGAAACCTCGACCGTGAGGATATCGCCACGCTTGTTGCGCCCGAGCATCTCGCGGTGGTGTACCCGGCCGCGCTCGTGCAATTCGGCCAGCAGCGCGCTGCGCTGCTTGTCGTCGGCCCAGATGCCGATCTCATACACCGTGTGGCCGATCACGTCGGCAGTGCTGTAGCCGGTCAGGCGGCAGAAGCCGTCGTTGATCTCCAGGTAGCGGCCGCTGTGGCGTTCGGTGATGGTGATGGCATCGGGGCTGGAGTGGAAGGCCTTGGCGAACTTCTCCTCGCTGGACTTCAGCGCGGCTTCGGCGCGTTGTTGCTGGGTGATGTCGCGCAGGGTGGTCACGCTGCAGGGCTGGTCGTCGACGGTGATCAGGCGGCTGGAAATCACACAGGTCATCGGGGCGCCATTGCGGTGGTTGAGTACCACGGCGACGTTGCTCAAGGCCTGTTCGCGGATCACCTGCTCGATACGTTTGGCGCGCTCGACGGACTCGGCCCACAGGCCGATCTCCTCTGCGGTACGCCCAAGCACCTGCTCGCTGCTCCAGCCGAAGGTCTGGGTGAACGCCGGATTGATCTCGATGAACTGGCCAGTGTCCTGGCGGGTGACGCAGATCGGGTCGGGGCTGACCTGGAACAGGCTGGCAAACTTCTCTTCCGAGGCGCTCAGGCGCTGTTCGCGCTCCACCTGATCGGTGATGTCGAGCAAGGTGCCCGCCATGCGCAGGGGGATGCCCTGGTCGTCGCGGTACAGCCGCGCGCGGCTTTCGATGTAGCGTGAAGTGCCGTTTTCCAACTGCACCCGGTAGGTGATCTGATAGTTGCCGGCAGGCCCTTCGCGCAGGCTGCGGTAGGCCTGTCGCATCGAGTTGCGCTCTTGCTCCGGCACACCTTCGAAGAACGCATCGAACGATTCATGAAAAGGGATGGGCGGCAAGCCATGCAGCTGCGCCGCGCGGGCTGAGCCGTAGAGCATGCCGCTTGGGATGTGCCAGTCCCAGGTGCCCAGTTGCGCCGAGTCCAGGGCCAGGTCCAGCCGCTCCTGGCTGTCCTTCAGGGCCTGTTCGGCGCGCTTGCGTTCGGTGGTGTCGACGAATGTACTGATCAGGAAGGTCACGCCTTCCAGCTCGATGCCCTGGGTGCACAGGATGCCGTCATGCACCTTGCCGCTGGTCGCGCGAAATTGCACCTCCATGATCAGCGGGCCGCCGTTGGCGCGGGTCGACTCCATGATCTGGTGGCGCTGTTCGGGGTTGACCCACAGGCCCAGTTCCAGGCTGGTCTTGCCGATCACCTGGCTGCCGGGCCAGCCGAACATGTTTTCGAAGTGCTGGTTGACCTCGAAGATCATGCCATCGTGGCGACGGGTCAGCAAAATGGCGTTGGGGCTCAGGTGGAACAGCGTGGCGAAGCGCTTTTCCGAATTGATCAGTGCTGTTTCCCGTTCGCGCTGGCGGGTGATCTCGCGGATCACGCCGATCATCTGCGGCCGGCCGTGCGGGTCGTGGGTCAGGCTGCCGTTGATCTCCAGCCAGTGCAGGCTGCCGTCCGGCCAGCGGATACGGTGGCGCATGGCTTGCTCCACCGGCTCGCCATTGACCACCGCCTGGAACACCTGACGCGTGCGGGCGCGGTCCTCCTCGGGCAGCAGGTCGAGGTAATCGATATCGGCGGGCAGTGGCCGTTGTGGATCAAAACCGAACAGGGCCTGGGTGCCCCGCGACCAACTGACCCTGCCGCTTTCGATATCCCATAGCCAGGCACCCAGGCGCGCACCGTTGAGCGCTGCCAGCAGTTGCGGGGCGTTCTGCCAGGCCTGCTCGGACTCCTGGGGATCAGCGGCAGGTATTCGCGGCAGGCGCAAAAAGCGGTTTGCTGATTTGGGCATCGGTACCAGACCTTTGGCGTATGACGTGTCCTTGGAATCGGAATAGCTGACAGCCAGTCAGGTGGGCCCTGAGTGGCTGTCGAGCAGGGCCATGAATGCCCTGGCCGCATTCGATAGCGTACGCTCCGTGTGCAGAATGTAGCCTAGCTGGCGCGACAGCTGTATGCCGGGCAAAGCGATGGGTGAAACCTGTTCGTCGAGCATGGTGCGTGGCAGCACGCTCCAGGCCAGGCCGATCGACACCATCATCTTGATGGTTTCCAGGTAGTTGGTGCTCATGGCGATGTTCGGCGTCAGGCCCTGGCTTTCGAACAGGCGCTGGACAATATGGTGGGTAAAGGTATTGCCGCCGGGAAATACCGCCGGGTGGCGGGCGACGTCAGCCAGGCTTACCGCCTGGTTGTTGGCCAGCGGGTGCTCGGGGGCGGCGACAAAGTCCAGGGCGTCATCCCACACCGGCACGGCCTTGACCAAGTGGTGTGGCTCGGGCGCCAGGGTGATCACGGCGATTTCGGCGCGGCCATGCAGAATCTCGTCGTAGGCCTGTTCCGAATCCATGAACTGAATATCCAGTGCCACTGCCGGGTACTGGCGGGTGAAAACCCGTAGTAGCGGGGGCAGGCGGTGCAGGCCGATGTGGTGGCTGGTGGCCAGGGTCAGGCGACCGCTCACAGCCCCGGTCAGATTGGTCAGCGCCCGTCGGGTATCATCCAGGACGTTGAGGATCTGGTAGGCCCGCGGCAGCAGTGCGCGCCCGGCTTCAGTCAGGGTTACTTCGCGGCCCAGGCGGTCGAACAGGCGCACGTCCAGTTGCTGCTCCAGGCCGGCGATGCGTTTGCTGATGGCCGGCTGGGTCAGGAACAGGCGTTCGGCTGCGCCGGAAAAGCTGCCGGTTTCGGCAATGGCGATGAAGGCGCTGAGGTTGGCCAGGTCCATGGTGTGGTATTCCTTTGGGTTATCCAAAGCATAAAAATTATGAATTTGAGTTATTCAATCTAACCCCCTAGCATCGTCCGTACAAGCCAAGGGGTCTTTGGCATAGAAAGACGCTGATGAGGAACAGTCTGATGGCTGGCAAAACGCTCTACGACAAACTCTGGGAAGCCCATGAGGTCAAGCGCCGTGATGACGGCTCGTCCTTGATCTACATCGACCGCCACATCATCCACGAAGTGACGTCGCCCCAGGCCTTCGAAGGCCTGCGCCTGGCCAATCGCAAACCGTGGCGTATCGACGCCAACATCGCCACGCCTGACCACAACGTACCGACCACGCCAGAGCGCAAGGGCGGTATCGAGGCGATCGTCGACCAGGTTTCGCGCCTGCAAGTACAGACCCTCGACGAGAACTGTGACGAATACGGCATCGTCGAATTCAAGATGAATGACGAGCGCCAGGGCATCGTCCACGTCATCAGCCCGGAGCAGGGCGCCACCTTGCCGGGCATGACCGTGGTCTGCGGTGACTCGCACACCTCCACCCACGGCGCTTTCGGTGCCCTGGCCCACGGCATCGGCACCTCCGAGGTCGAGCACGTGCTCGCCACCCAGTGCCTGGTCGCCAAGAAGATGAAGAACATGCTGGTGCGCGTGGAAGGCCAATTGCCGGCCGGCGTCACCGCCAAGGATATCGTCCTGGCCGTGATCGGCAAGATCGGCACTGCCGGTGGCAACGGTCACGCCATGGAATTCGCTGGCAGTGCCATTCGCGAATTGTCGATGGAAGGCCGCATGACCATCTGCAACATGTCCATCGAAGCCGGTGCCCGCGTTGGCTTGGTGGCGACCGATGCCACTACCGTTGCCTACGTCGAAGGGCGCCCGTACGCGCCGAAGGGTGAGCAGTGGAAGCAAGCGGTCGAATCGTGGAAAGACCTGGTGTCGGATGACGATGCCGTATTCGACACCGTGGTCGAGCTGGATGCCAGCCAGATCAAGCCACAGGTCAGCTGGGGCACTTCGCCCGAGATGGTTCTGGCCGTCGACCAGCGCGTACCGGATCCGGCGGCCGAAGCCGACTTGGTCAAGCGTGGTTCGATCGAGCGTGCCTTGAAGTACATGGGGCTGACCGCCAACCAGGCGATCACCGACATCAAGTTGGACCGTGTGTTCATCGGCTCGTGCACCAACTCGCGAATCGAGGACCTGCGCGCTGCGGCGGAAATCGCCAAGGGTCGCAAGGTGGCCGCCAGCGTCAAGCAAGCCATCGTCGTGCCGGGTTCGGGCCTGGTCAAGGCCCAGGCCGAGCGTGAAGGCCTGGACAAGATCTTCCTCGAAGCCGGTTTCGAATGGCGTGAACCAGGCTGCTCGATGTGCCTGGCGATGAACCCGGACCGCCTGGAAAGCGGCGAGCATTGCGCGTCCACCTCCAACCGCAACTTCGAAGGCCGTCAGGGCGCCGGTGGCCGTACCCACCTGGTCAGTCCGGCCATGGCCGCCGCTGCCGCGGTAGCCGGCCACTTCATCGATGTCCGCGAGTTGATCCAAGGGAGCGCAGCATGAAAGCCTTTACCCAGCACACTGGCCTCGTCGCACCGTTGGACCGTGCCAACGTCGACACCGACCAGATCATCCCAAAGCAGTTCTTGAAGTCGATCAAGCGCACCGGCTTTGGCCCGAACCTGTTTGACGAGTGGCGTTACCTGGACGTGGGGCAGCCCTACCAGGACAACAGCAAGCGCCCGGTCAACGAGGAGTTCGTGCTCAACCACGCGCGCTACCAGGGCGCCAGCGTGTTGCTGGCGCGGGAGAACTTTGGTTGCGGCTCCAGCCGTGAACATGCCCCTTGGGCGCTGGACGAGTACGGCTTCCGCAGCATCATTGCGCCAAGCTTTGCCGACATTTTCTTCAACAACAGCTTCAAGAACGGCTTGCTGCCGATCATTCTCAGCGATGAGGAAGTCGACGAGCTGTTCAAGCAGGTCGAAGCCAACCCGGGCTACCAGCTGACCATCGACCTGCAGGCGCAGGCGGTGACCCGCCCAGATGGCAAGGTGCTGCACTTCGAAATCGATGCGTTCCGCAAGCACTGCCTGCTCAACGGTCTGGACGATATCGGCCTGACCCTGCAGGACAGCGACGCGATCAAGGCCTTCGAGGCCAAGCACCGCGCCAGCCAGCCTTGGCTGTTCCGTGATGCCTGAAGTTCGCAGGTGACAGTGCGGGCCTCTTCGCGGGCAGAGGGTTACGCGGTCGTTGTAGGCGCGGGTTTACCCGCGAAGAGGCCGGCACAGGCAACAAAAATCTAAAGGAACGAGACATGACCAGCACCCAGCACATCGATGTGGTCCAACGCCAGTTCGGCGAGCAGGCCAGCGCCTACCTCAGCAGCGCCGTGCACGCCCAAGGCAGTGAATTCGCCCTGCTGCAGGCTGAGCTGGCAGGGCAGGCCCATGCCCGCGTGCTGGACCTGGGCTGCGGTGCCGGTCATGTCAGCTTCCACGTCGCCCCGCTGGTTGCCGAAGTGGTCGCCTACGACCTCTCGCAGTCCATGCTCGACGTGGTCGCCAGCGCCGCCGCCGAACGCGGCCTGGCCAATATCACGACCGAACGCGGCGCTGCCGAACGCCTGCCGTTCGCCGATGCGTCGTTCGACTTTGTCTTCAGCCGTTATTCGGCCCACCACTGGAGCGACCTGGGCCTGGCCCTGCGCGAGGTGCGCCGGGTGCTCAAGCCCGGTGGTGTGGCGGCGTTCATCGACGTGATGTCGCCGGGCAGCCCGCTGCTCGACACTTACCTGCAAACGGTCGAAGTGCTGCGCGACACCAGCCACGTGCGCGACTACTCCGCCGCCGAGTGGCAACGCCAGGTCAGCGAAGCCGGCCTGCACGTGCGCAGCCACACCCGCCAACCGTTGCGCCTGGAGTGGAGCACCTGGGTTGAGCGCATGCGCACCCCCGAGCCGATGCGTGTGGCCATCCGCCAATTGCAGCAAGCCATGGGCGAAGAAGTACGGCAGTATTACCAGATCGAGGCCGACGGCTCGTTCAGCACCGATGTGCTGGTGTTGTGGGCCGAGCGTTAAGCACTTTTCGGTGGGGCCCGCTTGGCCACGCCGCGTGAATGGATAGAGGAAAGCATGAGCAAGCAGATTCTGATTCTCCCAGGTGACGGTATCGGCCCGGAAATCATGGCCGAGGCAGTCAAGGTACTGGAGCTGGCCAACGACAAGTTCCAGCTCGGCTTCAGCCTGGCGCACGACGTGATTGGCGGTGCCGCCATCGACAAGCACGGTGTGCCGCTGGCCGACGAAACCCTGGAGCGTGCGCGCAAGGCCGATGCGGTGCTGCTGGGGGCTGTGGGCGGGCCGAAGTGGGACAAGATCGAGCGAGACATTCGCCCGGAGCGCGGCCTGCTGAAGATCCGTTCGCAACTGGGCCTGTTCGCCAACCTGCGCCCAGCCATCCTTTACCCGCAACTGGCCGATGCCTCGTCGCTGAAGCCGGAAATCGTATCGGGCCTGGACATCCTCATCGTCCGTGAGCTGACCGGCGGCATCTACTTCGGTGCCCCGCGTGGTCAGCGCGAGCTGGAAGGCGGCGAACGCCAGGCCTACGACACCCTGCCGTACAGCGAAAGCGAAGTGCGCCGCATTGCCCGTGTCGGTTTCGACATGGCCCGTGTGCGCGGCAAGAAGCTGTGCTCGGTGGACAAGGCCAACGTTCTGGCCTCCAGCCAGCTGTGGCGTGAAGTGGTCGAAGACGTGGCCAAGGACTACCCGGACGTGGAACTGAGCCACATGTACGTCGACAACGCTGCCATGCAGCTGGTGCGTGCACCCAAACAGTTCGACGTGATGGTGACCGACAACATGTTCGGTGACATTCTGTCGGATGAAGCTTCCATGTTGACCGGTTCCATCGGCATGCTGCCTTCGGCGTCTCTGGATGCCGACAACAAAGGCATGTACGAGCCTTGCCACGGCTCGGCACCGGACATCGCCGGCCTTGGCATCGCCAACCCACTGGCGACCATCCTGTCGGTGTCGATGATGTTGCGTTACAGCTTCAATCAGTCGGCTGCCGCCGAGGCGATCGAGAAGGCCGTGAGCCTGGTTCTGGACCAGGGGCTGCGTACCGGCGACATCTTCTCGGAAGGCTGCCGCAAAGTTGGTACGCAGGAAATGGGCGACGCAGTAGTCGCAGCGCTGCGGAATCTGTAATCTCTCTGGCCCGCCCCCCAAAATTCCCGGTGGCGGCCCACTTTTAGCAAAGGTGTAGTTGCGATGAAACGTGTAGGTCTGATCGGTTGGCGCGGTATGGTCGGTTCCGTGCTCATGCAGCGGATGCTGGAGGAGCAGGATTTCGACCTTATCGAGCCGGTGTTCTTCACTACCTCCAATGTTGGTGGCCAGGGTCCGAACGTGGGCAAGGATACAGCGCCCCTCAAGGACGCTTATTCGATTGAAGAACTCAAGACCCTCGACGTGATCCTGACCTGCCAGGGCGGCGACTACACCAACGAGGTCTTCCCCAAGCTGCGTGAAGCCGGCTGGCAGGGTTACTGGATCGACGCCGCTTCGTCCCTGCGCATGCAGGATGACGCGGTGATCATCCTTGACCCAGTCAACCGCAAGGTCATCGACCAGCAGCTGGACGCCGGTACCAAGAACTACATCGGTGGCAACTGCACCGTCAGCCTGATGCTGATGGGCCTGGGTGGCCTGTTCGAGGCCGGTCTGGTCGAGTGGATGAGCGCCATGACCTACCAGGCGGCTTCGGGTGCCGGCGCGCAGAACATGCGCGAGCTGATCAAGCAGATGGGTGCTACCCACGCGGCAGTGGCCGATGACCTGGCCAACCCGGCCAGCGCCATCCTCGATATCGACCGCAAGGTTGCCGAGACCATGCGCAGCGAAGCGTTCCCGACCGAGAACTTCGGCGTGCCACTGGCGGGCAGCCTGATCCCGTGGATCGACAAGGAACTGCCGAACGGTCAGAGCCGCGAAGAGTGGAAGGCCCAGGCCGAAACCAACAAGATCCTCGGCCGCTTCAAGAGCCCGATCCCGGTCGACGGCATCTGCGTGCGCATCGGCGCCATGCGTTGCCACAGCCAGGCGCTGACCATCAAGCTGAACAAGGACGTGCCGATCGCCGACATCGAAGGCATGATCAGCCAGCACAACCCTTGGGTGAAGCTGGTGCCGAACCAGCGTGAAATCAGCATGCAGGAGCTGACCCCGACCAAGGTCACCGGCACCCTGAACATCCCGGTTGGTCGCCTGCGCAAGCTGAACATGGGTTCGCAGTACCTGGGCGCGTTCACTGTAGGTGACCAGCTGCTGTGGGGCGCCGCCGAACCGCTGCGCCGCATGTTGCGGATTCTGCTGGAGCGTTGATCGTTCAGGCTTTACCTGAAAAATACCGCACTGGTGACAGTGCGGTATTTTTTTATGCCTGAAGGTATGCATTTGGGTCGCGGGCCTAATCGCCGGATAATTCATGCCGCTGTTTAATGGCGAAATGTCTGCTCTGACAGAGCCGTTGCCGTTGCCGTTGCTTTTGCTTTTGCTTTTGCTTCTAAGTGCGCGGTAGTTCAGGCGACGCAGATTGCGACTTCAGGAGGCCGAGCGCAGGGCTTGCGAAGGGAGGTGACGGGCATGGATGCCCGTCAAGCGCTGGGCCCCAGGATGGGGCCTGCAGCGCGGTCCTCCCGGGAGCAAGCCCGGAGCGAGGGGACCCCGGAGCGCAGCGCAGGGGCCGGATGATGGGAGCCGACGGCTTTGGTTACTTTGGCCACGACCAAAGTAACCCGCCGGAAGGGCGGAAAGGTGAATAGGCGCCAACATCGTGAATGAATGTCTGCTTGATGTGTAAGCGTACAACCCAAAAGCTCAAAAGCTTAAGCGCCGGTTTTGATCGGGCGTACAGTCCGTTTGCGATGGCGACGCCGACTCACCTTTCCGCCCTTACGGCGGGTCCCTTTTTGTCGTGGCAAAAAGGGACCAAAAACCGTCGGCTCCCATCATCCGGCCCCTACGCTGCGCTCCGGGGTCCCCTCGCTCCGGCCTTGCTCCCGGGAGCACGCGCTGCAGGCCCCATCCATGGGGCCTCAGCGCTTGACGGGCATCCATGCCCGTCATCTCCCTCCGCAATGCCTCCACTCGGCCTCCTGAAGTCGCAATCTGCGTCGCCTGGACTACCGCGCGCTTAGAAGCAAGATCAAAAGCGAGAAGCGAATTCGGTGATTGGCCGGCACCGCCGATGCATTCGGTGAGGTTCTGCCCAGTCATCTGGATAAGGATACGTCGGCATGGCTGCCCTCGGCCTGGTGTACCTGGAAGAACGCCGTTGCTCTTGCTCTTGCTTTGGCTTTTGCTTCTAAGCGCGCGGTAGTTCAGGCGACGCAGATTGCGACTTCAGGAGGCCGAGCGCAGGGCTTGCGGAGGGAGGTGACGGGCATGGATGCCCGTCAAGCGCTGGGCCCCAGGATGGGGCCTGCAGCGCGGTCCTCCCGGGAGCAAGCCCGGAGCGAGGGGACCCCGGAGCGTAGCGTAGGGGCCGGATGATGGGAGCCGACGGTTTTGGTTACTTTGGCCACGACCAAAGTAACCCGCCGGAAGGGCGGAAAGGTGACGATGCGCCACCTGCGCGAAGGAATACCTACTCGGTGTGAGTGCGCACATCCAAGAAGCAAGACGCAATCGAGCAACAGCAACAGCAGCGCCGGGTGGGCACAGACAAAACCCTACAATCCGAGTAAAGTGCCGCCCCCGCCGTTTACAGCAAAAGGATCCCTTCCATGACACACCCTTTGGATATCGCCGTCGTCGGCGCCACCGGCAGCGTCGGTGAAGCCTTGGTGCAGATCCTCGAGGAACTGGCATTCCCGGTTGCCACCCTGCACCTGCTGGCCAGCATGGAATCGGCGGGCAGCAGCGTGATGTTCGCTGGCAAGAAACTGAAGGTGCGCGAAGTCGACAGCTTCGACTTCGCCCAGGTCAAGCTGGCCTTCTTCGCCACCGGCGCCGCCGTCAGCCGCAGCTTTGCCGGCAAGGCGCTGCAGGCGGGCTGCACGGTCATCGACCTGTCCGGCGGCCTGGACGACGCCCTGGCCCTGGTGCCGGAAGCCAACGCCGAACGCCTGGCCAGCCTGTCGTTGCCAGCGCGCATTGTCAGCCCATGCTCGGCCGCAGTAGCCCTGGCCGTCGCGCTGGCGCCGCTCAAAGGCCTGCTGGACATCGAGCGGGTGCAAGTGATGGCCGCGTTGGCGGTGTCGGCGCAAGGCCGTGAAGCGGTCAGCGAGCTGGCCCGGCAAACCGCCGAACTGCTCAATGCCCGCCCGCTGGAGCCGCGCTTCTTCGACCGCCAGGTGGCATTCAACCTGCTGGCCCAGGTCGGTGCTGCCGACGAGCAGGGCCATACCGCGCTGGAGCGCCGCCTGGTCAGCGAACTGCGCGTGCTGCTGGGCCTGCCTGACCTGAAGATTTCCGTGAGCTGTGTTCAAGTCCCGGTGTTTTTCGGCGATAGCTTCAGTGTGGCCGTGCAAAGCCGTCGCCCGGTAGACCTGGCAGCGGTCAACCAGGCCCTGGAGGCAGCCGACAGCATCGAGCGGGTGGAAAACGATGATTATCCGACCCCGGTAGGTGACGCAGTGGGCCAAGACGTGGTCTATGTTGGACGTGTACGTCACGGTGTTGATGAAGACCAGCAACTCAACCTCTGGCTAACCACTGACAACGTGCGCAAAGGCGCCGCGCTCAATGCCGTGCAAGTGGCGCAATTGTTGATTAAACACATGCCGTAAAAGATACTGGCGAGCACTTTTGTCCTGCTCCGCATGCAGGTTTCGGGACGATTCATACAAGGGAAGAGGTCATGCTTCGAATTCGCAAACTGGTTCTGGCCATGGCTGCAGCATCCGCGCTGTCGTCTGGCATGGCGAATGCGCTGGGCCTGGGGGAGCTGACCCTGAAGTCGGCACAGAATCAGCCGCTGGACGCCGAGATCGAATTGCTCGACGTGCGCGACCTCAAAGCCGCCGAGGTGGCGCCGAGCCTGGCGCCACCGGAAGAGTTCAGCAAGGCCGGGGTGGCGTTTCCGACCTACCTCGAAGACCTGACCTTCACACCGGTAATCAACCCCAACGGCAAAAGTGTGCTGCGCGTGACGTCCAGTCAGCCGCTGCCAGGTCCGGTGGTCAAGTTCCTGGTGCAGGTGATGTGGCCGCAGGGCCGTCTGCTGCGTGACTATAGTGTGCTGCTCGACCAGGCCAAGGCGCAGGGCGACAAGCCGGCGGCAGGCAGTGTCACACCGGCCATGACCGGTGCCAGCAACTACACCACCCAGCGTCGCGACACCTTGTGGCAGATTGCCGCGCGTAACGCCCAGGGAGGGTCGATCCAGCAGACCATGATCGCGATCCAGGCATTGAACCCGGACGCCTTCATCGGCAACAACATCAACCAGCTGAAGGTTGGCCAGGTACTGCGCCTGCCCGACCAGCAGCAGATCCAGAGCATCGCCCAGGGCGAAGCGAACCGCGAGGTGGCCGAGCAGTATGCGGCCTGGCGTGAAGGCCGTCGCCTGGGGCCGCGTGCCCGCCAGCTGGATGCCACCCGCCGTGGCGCCGCCGAAGCTGCGCCGTCGCGTATCGCCCAGGGCGACAACCTGCGCCTGGTCAGCCCGGGCAAGCAGGCCGGTGCAGGGCAGGCCAAGGCGTTGAATGACGAGCTGGCCATGGCCCAGGAAAGCCTGGACACCAGCCGTCGCGACAACGAAGAACTGAAAAGCCGCATGGCCGACCTGCAGAGCCAGCTGGACAAGCTGCAGCGCCTGATCGAGCTGAAGAACAACCAGTTGGCACGCCTGGAAGGCCAGGGCGCAGCCGCGTCGGCTGCCGCTATCCCGGAGCAGCCCGTGGTCGATCCGGCACCTGCTGCTGCCGATACCGCACCCAAGCCTGTGCCGGACGCCCAGCCAGCATCCGCCAGCCAGCCGAAGGGTACGCTCGATTCGGTCCTGGGCAACCCGTGGCTTTTGGGGGTGATTGCCGGTTCCAGCATCCTGGTGCTGGCACTGCTGCTGTGGCTGCTGGCGCGCAAGCGCAAAGCCCAGCAAGAAGCCGAGAAGCACCTGCGCATGGCGCGGGCGCTGGAAGAAGAGCAGGGCGCAGGTTTCGACAGCGATACCGAGAGCTTCGACGGCGTCGAAGCCCGGGAGCCTGGCGTAACCCTGTCGCCGGCGGTGGTTGCCGCTTCGGCTGCAGCTGCCGTCGCTGCGGAAAAAGTGGCAGAACCGGTCGCTGAGGCAGAACCCGAGCCTGAGCCGCAAGCAGACCCGCACGCCGCGCTGCTGGCGCAAGTTGACCAATGCCTGGCCGAAGGCCGCCTTAATCGTGCTACCGAGCTGTTGGAGCCCGCCGTGGCCGCCGCGCCGGAGCGTGACGACCTGCGCCTGAAGCTGATGGACGTGTACGCCCGTCAGGGTGACCAGAGCGCGTTCGCTGAACAGGAGCGTCAGTTGCCGGCCAGCGAGCAGAACGTTGCTGAAGTCGCCAGCCTGAAAGAGCGTTACCCCGCCATGCTCGGCCTGGCTGCTGCCGGCCTGGGTGCGGCGGCGCTGGCTGCCGAAATGGATGAGCAGTACGTGCAAGAGCTGCTGCACGATGAGCCCGAAGCGCCGGTGGTTGCCGATGTGGTGCCTGACGAGTTGTCTGGGTTCGAGCCGCACGTGGAGGCTGAGCCAGAGGCTGTCGCGCAAGCAGAGCCTGACGCTGAGCTGGACGCCTTCGATGAAGTGCCAACGCTCGATGCAACGGACCTGGCCGAGCAGGATCTGGACAGCGCCTTCGACCTGAGCCTGGGTGAAGACCTGGCCGATCAAGACCCACTGGCCGCGTCCGTGCTGGACGAGCCGATCGCACAGGGGGGCGTACCCGACGAGCTGGTAATCGCTGAGCCTGTGCTGGATGAGCCCGTACAGGAAGAAGCTCAGCCAGAAGAACAGCCCTTTGCCGTGGATGCCGAGCTGCAAGCCGACGCCGACGCTGATTTCGAGGCCATGCTGGCTCAGGCCGAGCCTCAGCCTGCCGTGGACCTGTCTGATTTCGACCTCGACGTCAGTGAGCCGGTTGCCCCGGCTGCCCCGGAGGCGCTGGAGCAAGATCCGCTGGATGTCGCGTCCGAACTGGCTGCCTTCGACAGCGAGCCGGAGTTTGACCCGGTCTCCGAGTTCGACCTGCCATCGGACTTCGACTTGTCCCTGTCGCTGGAAGACGATTCGCCGGCCGCCAAGAGCTTTGCCTCGGAGCTCAATGACGTCAACGCCGAGTTGGACAAGCTGTCGCAGAGCCTCGAAACGCCATCGCTGGAGCCGCACTTCACCAGCGAAGACGCGGTGGCGCAGCCAGAGCCCGAGCCTTTGGACGACCTGGACTTCGACTTCTTCTCCGGCAGTGACGAAGTCGCCACCAAGCTCGACCTGGCCCGTGCCTATATCGACATGGGTGACAGCCAGGGCGCGCGTGACATCCTCGACGAAGTGGTCAAGGATGGCGACGACAGCCAGCGTCAGGAAGCCGAGGACATGCTCTCCCGGCTGGTCTGATGCAAGCAGGTCAGGCCTCTTGGCGGGCTGACCGCGCCCGCGAAGAGGCCCGCACATGCAGTGCGCAACCACCGGCAGCCCTACGAGGCTGCCGTTGTCGTTATAATCCCCGCCATTCCGTACACCCCACAGGTTTCATGCTCTTGGACATCATCGACACCGCTACCGCCGAATCCGCGGCCGAAGGCTACTCTCGCATCGCCCTGGGCGTGGAATACAAAGGCGCGCGCTACCGCGGCTGGCAACGTCAGGCCAGCGGCGTGCCGAGTGTCCAGCAAGCCCTGGAGCAAGCGCTGTCCAAGGTCGCCAACGAGCCGATTTCGGTGGTCTGCGCCGGGCGTACCGACGCCGGCGTTCACGGCTGCGGGCAGGTCGTGCACTTCGATACCCGTGCCGTGCGTGACGAGCGCGCCTGGACCATGGGCACCAACTTCAACCTGCCGCACGACATCAGTGTGGTCTGGTCGCGGCCAATGCCGGCCGACTTTCATGCCCGCTTCAAGGCCTGCGCCCGGCGCTACCGCTACGTCATCTACAACGACCCGATTCGCCCGGCGCACCTGGCCGAAGAGGTGACCTGGAACCACCGTCCGCTGGACGTCGATCGCATGGCCGAGGCGGCGCAGTTCCTGCTGGGTACCCACGACTTCAGCGCCTTCCGTGCCAGCCAGTGTCAGGCTAAGTCACCGATCAAGCACGTCTACCACCTGCGTGTTACCCGCCATGGCCAGATGATCGTGCTGGACGTGCGTGCCACCGCCTTCCTGCACCACATGGTGCGTAACATTGCCGGTGTGCTGATGGCCATCGGCGCCGGCGAGCGTCCGGTTGCCTGGGCGCGCGAGGTGCTGGAAGGGCGCAACCGCCGTGAAGGTGGGGTAACGGCACACCCATACGGGCTTTACCTGGTGCAGGTGGAGTACCCCGAAGCGTTTGCGTTGCCCAAGCGTTACATCGGCCCACACTTTTTGAGTGGTTACGAGGCGTTGGCAGACTGACGAGCGAAAAGCCATTTGCTAACATCCGCCCTTTCGCCGCAACAATCAGGGTCCTTGTTCCATGAGCAATGTTCGCAGCAAGATCTGCGGGATTACCCGCATCGAAGACGCACTGGCCGCTGCCGAAGCGGGGGCCGATGCCATCGGCTTCGTCTTCTATGCCAAGAGCCCGCGGGCGGTGGACGTGCGCCAGGCGCGGGCGATCATTGCCGAGTTGCCGCCGTTCGTGACCACGGTCGGGCTGTTCGTCAATGCCTCGCGCTGTGAGCTGAACGAGATCCTCGAAGTGGTTCCGCTGGACCTGCTACAGTTTCACGGCGATGAAACCCCGCAGGACTGCGAAGGCTACCACCGCCCCTGGATCAAGGCCCTGCGTGTGCGCCCTGGCGATGACCTGGAGGCGGCCTGTCAGCTTTACGCGGGTGCCCGCGGCATTTTGCTGGACACCTATGTGCCAGGCGTACCAGGGGGAACCGGCGAGGCGTTCGATTGGTCATTGGTACCGGCGCGTCTTGGCAAGCCGATCATCCTCGCGGGTGGTCTGTCGGCCGATAACGTTGGCCAGGCCATTGCCCGGGTAAAGCCTTATGCGGTGGATGTCAGTGGCGGCGTCGAACAGGCCAAGGGCATCAAGGATGCGGCGAAGATCGAGGCCTTCATGCGTGCGGTGAAACAGGCTTGATGGCAGATGTGACGGCTGGCTGCGCGCCATCGTCCATAGCTTTCGCAGCCCTGCGGGCCGCATGCCAGCACCTGTGGCGGCAAAAACACATTAGCGGTGGAGTGGCGCGCTGGAAGCCCCGGCGGCCGGTCCACCATCGTTTCATAAAAGATTTTGAGCTCAAGGGCAGGGTAGGGCCGGTGACGCCGTCCCCCGCCTGCCAATACTGGAGAAAGAAAGCATGAGCAACTGGTTAGTCGACAAACTGATCCCTTCGATCATGCGTTCCGAGGTGAAAAAGAGCTCGGTGCCTGAGGGCCTGTGGCACAAGTGCCCGTCCTGCGAGGCCGTGCTGTATCGTCCGGAGCTGGAAAAGACCCTGGATGTCTGCCCCAAGTGCAATCACCACATGCGCATCGGCGCACGTGCGCGCATCGACATCTTCCTTGACGCCGAAGGCCGGGCCGAACTGGGCGCTGACCTGGAACCGGTCGACCGCCTGAAGTTCCGTGATGGCAAGAAGTACAAGGACCGCCTGACCGCTGCGCAGAAGCAGACTGGCGAAAAAGACGCGCTGATCTCCATGAGCGGCACCCTGATGGGCATGCCGATCGTGGTTAGCGCCTTCGAGTTCTCGTTCATGGGCGGCTCCATGGGTGCCATCGTCGGCGAGCGCTTCGTCCGCGCGGCCAACTATGCCCTGGAAAACCGCTGCCCAATGGTTTGCTTCTCCGCTTCGGGGGGGGCGCGCATGCAGGAAGCGCTGATCTCGCTGATGCAGATGGCCAAGACCTCTGCCGTGCTGGCGCGCCTGCGCGAAGAAGGCATCCCGTTCATCTCGGTCCTGACCGACCCGGTGTATGGCGGTGTTTCCGCCAGCCTGGCCATGCTCGGCGACGTCATCGTCGGTGAGCCGAAGGCCCTGATCGGTTTCGCCGGCCCACGCGTGATCGAGCAGACCGTACGCGAGAAGCTGCCTGAAGGCTTCCAGCGCAGTGAGTTCCTGCTGGAGCACGGTGCCATCGACCTGATCATCTCCCGTGGCGAATTGCGTCCGCGTCTGGCCCGCCTGCTGGCGCAGATGACCGGTCAGCAAACGCCGGAAGAAGCGCGTGAGGCGGCTGCCGTCGCGTGATGAAACAACGATCCCTGGGCGAATGGCTCGCCTACCTCGAGCAGTTGCACCCCTCGGCCATCGACATGGGCCTGGAGCGGTCGCAGAAGGTGCTTGCCCGCTTGGCGCTGGGCAAGCTGGCGCCGCGCGTGGTGACAGTAACCGGCACCAACGGCAAGGGTTCGACCTGCGCCTTTGTGGCGTCGTTGCTGCGTGCCCAGGGGCTCAAGGTCGGTGTGTACAGTTCGCCGCACCTGCTACGTTACAACGAGCGGGTGGTGATCGATGGCCAAGAGGCCAGCGATGAGCGCCTGTGCGAAGCCTTCGCCGCCGTCGAGGCGGCGCGGGGCGATATTTCCCTGACCTACTTCGAGATGGGGACGTTGGCCGCGTTCTGGTTGTTCTACCAGTCGCAGCTGGATGCGGTGGTGCTGGAGGTGGGCCTGGGTGGCCGCCTGGATACCGTCAACGTAGTGGATGCCGACTTCGCCCTGGTGACCAGCATCGGTGTCGACCATGTTGATTACCTGGGTGATACCCGCGAGCTGGTGGCCTTCGAGAAGGCTGGCATCTTCCGCCCGGGCAAGCCGGCCCTGTGCGGTGATCTGGATCCGCCCGGGCCGTTGCTGGACAAGGCCGCCGAACTGGCCGCGCCACTGTTCCTGCGTGGTCGGGAATTCGACCTGACCAGCGCCGAAGGCTGCTGGAGCTGGCGTGGTACTGCCGCCGATGGTGCGCAGGTCGAGCTGCGTGACCTGCCTTTGCTAGACCTGCCCATGGAAAACGCCACGCTGGCCTTGCAGGCTTACCTGCTGATGGGGCTGCCGTGGGACGCGGTGCAAGTTCGCCAGGCGTTGCTGGATACCCGTATCACTGGGCGTCTCGACCTCCGTCTGTTGAACTGGCAGGGTAAGCCGGTAGCGTTGCTGCTGGATGTCGGGCATAACCCGCATGCGGCGCAGTACCTGGCCAGGCGGCTGGCGGCCCGGCCGCTCAAGGGGCGCCGCCTCGCGGTGTTTGGCCTGCTCGCCGACAAGGATCTGGAGGGCGTTATCGCGCCGCTTCAGGGCCTCATCGACGACTGGGCGGTGGCGCCGCTGGATACCCCGCGCAGTCGCCCGGCCGCAGAACTGGCCTCGTCCTTGGCGAACCTCGGTGCCACGGTGAAGTCTTATGCCAGCGTCGACGCCGCCCTTGAAGGGCAATGTGCGCAGGCGACGGCGGATGATCAGATCCTGCTGTTCGGTTCGTTTTTCTGTGTCGCCCAGGCGCTGGAATGGCTGGAGCGGCACGCCCAGGAGGGTGGAATAGATGGCTGTGCTGGATAAAGGGATGAAACAGCGCATGGTGGGTGCGCTGGTGCTGGTGGCGCTGGCGGTTATCTTCCTGCCGATGCTGTTTACCCGCGAGGACGAGATGCGCCAGGTGCACGTCGAAGCCCCGCAGGCACCGGCCATGCCCAGCCTACCGGAAGTGAAGGTGGAGCCGGTTGCCGTGCCGGAGCCACAGGTTATTGCGCAGGAGGCGCAGCCCGCGCCGGTGGTGATCGACGAGGCCACTGCGCCGGCGAGTACGCCCAGCCAGCCAATCACCCCGTCGCCGCAGACCCAGGCGCAGGTTCAGCCGCCCAAGCCGCAGGCGCCCGCGCCCAAGGTGGAGGCCAAGGCTGCTGCAACACCAGCGCCTGCCGCGCCATCGAAGATCGACGCCAATGGCCTGCCCGTCAGTTGGTCGATCCAGCTGGCCAGCCTGTCCAACCGCGCCGGTGCCGAAAAGCTGCAGCAAACCCTGCGTAGCCAGGGTTACAACGCCTATATCCGTACGGCGGGGGGCATGAACCGCGTGTACGTGGGGCCGTTGATCGAGCGCGCCGAAGCTGAGCGCGTGCGTGACGCCATCAACCGTCAGAACAGCCTCAAGGGCTTTGTGGTGCGCTTCCAGCCTGAGCGCAGCTGATTCCCCGGGGCGGCCATGCCGCCCATTCGCGGGTGAGCCCGTTCCTGCAGGTACTGCGCCGCTGCAAGGCTCAGCCAGAACCAGTTGGGGGCGGGTTTGCCTGCCAATGGCCCAACACCAATCCAGCTGACATTCCGCTTACTCCCGGCCCGCCGCTCTGGTAAAATGCGCCGCCTCAAACGTCTGCAGGCAGCACCGTGGCATTTACCTTGGTTGATTGGGCGATCATTGCGATCATCGCCGTCTCCACACTGATCAGTCTCAAGCGCGGCTTCGTCAAGGAGGCCTTGTCCTTGCTCATCTGGATCATTGCCGGTGCGGTTGCCTGGATGTTCGGCGGTTCGCTCTCGGTGTATCTTGAGAGCTATATCCAGACGCCATCGATGCGCGTCATCGCTGGCTGCGCCATTCTTTTCGTCGCCACCTTGCTGGTGGGGGCCATGGTCAACTTCCTTGTCGGTGAGCTGATCCGCGTGACCGGGCTGTCCGGCACCGATCGTTTCCTGGGCATGGCCTTCGGTGCTGCGCGCGGGGCCTTGCTGGTAGTGGTGGCCATAGGCCTGATCAGCCTGGGGCCGGTTCAACAAGACACCTGGTGGCAGGAATCACGCCTGATACCACAATTTCTCTTGGTCGCCGACTGGTCGAAAAACCTGATTCTGGGTTTCACCGGCCAATGGACGCCCAGTGGGCTGATCAGCACTCCGGCTGATCTTCCGTTCAAGGAACAGTTGCTCGGGCCGTCCAAGCCCTGAGCGCTATTCACTCAAGTTTCATCAAAGTAGGGGTTGCGTCGCATGTGTGGCATCGTCGGTATCGTCGGTAAGTCGAACGTCAATCAGGCGCTGTATGACGCGCTTACGGTCCTCCAGCACCGCGGCCAGGACGCTGCCGGTATCGTGACCAGCCATGACGGCCGGTTGTTCCTGCGCAAGGATAATGGCCTGGTGCGCGACGTGTTCCAGCAGCGCCACATGCAGCGCCTGGTAGGCAACATCGGCATCGGCCACGTGCGCTACCCCACTGCGGGCAGCTCGACCTCGGCCGAGGCCCAGCCGTTCTACGTCAATTCGCCTTACGGCATCACCCTGGCTCACAACGGCAACCTGACCAACGTCGAGCAGTTGGCCAAGGAGATCTACGAGTCCGACCTGCGCCACGTCAACACCAACTCCGACTCGGAAGTGCTGCTGAACGTGTTCGCCCATGAACTGGCGGTGCGCGGCAAGTTGCAGCCGACCGAAGAAGACGTGTTCGCTGCGGTCTCCCATGTGCACAGCCGCTGCGTTGGCGGTTACGCCGTGGTGGCCATGATCACCGGCTACGGCATCGTCGGTTTCCGCGACCCCCACGGCATTCGCCCGGTGGTGTTCGGTCAGCGTCACACCGACGAAGGTGTGGAATACATGATCGCGTCGGAAAGCGTCGCCCTGGACGTGCTCGGCTTCACCCTGATCCGCGACCTGGCACCGGGCGAAGCGGTGTACATCACCGAAGAAGGCCAGTTGTTCACCAAGCAGTGCGCCGAATCGCCAAAGTTGCAGCCGTGCATCTTCGAGCACGTCTACCTGGCGCGCCCGGACTCGATCATCGATGGGGTCTCGGTGTACAAGGCGCGTCTGCGCATGGGTGAAAAGCTGGCCGACAAGATCATGCGCGAGCGCCCCGATCATGATATCGACGTGGTCATCCCGATCCCGGATACCAGTCGCACTGCCGCGCTGGAACTGGCCAACCGGCTGGGCGTCAAGTTCCGCGAAGGTTTCGTCAAGAACCGTTACATCGGCCGTACCTTCATCATGCCCGGCCAGGCCGCGCGCAAGAAGTCGGTGCGTCAGAAGCTCAACGCCATCGAGCTGGAGTTCCGCGGCAAGAATGTGATGCTGGTGGACGACTCGATCGTGCGCGGCACCACCTGCAAGCAGATCATCCAGATGGCCCGCGAAGCCGGCGCCAAGAATGTCTACTTCTGCTCCGCGGCCCCTGCAGTACGCTACCCCAACGTCTACGGCATCGACATGCCGAGTGTTCACGAACTGATCGCCCACAACCGCACCACCGAACAGGTGGGTGAGTTGATTGGCGCCGATTGGCTGGTCTATCAGGACCTGCCAGACCTGATCGATTCGGTCGGCGGCGGCAAGATCAAGATCGAGCAGTTCGATTGCGCGGTGTTCAACGGCGAATACGTCACTGGCGATATCGACGAAGCCTACCTCGACCGCATCGAGCAGGCCCGTAATGACCTGGCCAAGGTCAAGAACCAGGCCGTCAGCGCGATCATCGACCTTTACAACAACTGATTTTGGGAGCGACGGCATGACGGATCAATGGGATGCCGGGCGACTGGACAGTGACCTCGAGGGTGTCGGTTTCGACACCCTGGCGGTTCGCGCTGGTCAAAACCGTACCCCGGAAGGCGAGCACAGCGAAGCGCTGTTCCTGACCTCCAGCTATGTGTTCCGCACGGCAGCCGATGCTGCTGCGCGCTTTGCCGGCGAAACGCCGGGCAACGTCTATTCGCGCTACACCAACCCATCCGTGCGTGCCTTCGAGGAGCGCCTGGCGGCCATGGAAGGTGCCGAGCAGGCCGTGGGTACGTCCACCGGCATGGCGGCGATCCTGGCCGTGGTCATGTCGCTGTGCAGCGCCGGTGACCATGTGCTGGTGTCGCAGAGCGTATTCGGCTCTACCATCAGCCTGTTCGAGAAGTACTTCAAGCGCTTTGGTCTACAGGTGGACTACGTGCCACTGGTCGACCTCACCGGTTGGGAAAAGGCCATCAAGGCCAACACCAAGCTGCTGATCGTCGAATCGCCCTCCAACCCGCTGGCCGAGTTGGTCGATATCACTGCGCTCAGCGAAATCGCCCATGCTCAGGGTGCCATGCTGGTGGTGGACAACTGTTTCAGTACCCCGGCGTTGCAGCAGCCGCTGAAGCTGGGTGCCGACATTGTGTTCCACTCGGCCACCAAGTTCATCGATGGCCAGGGCCGCTGCATGGGCGGTGTGGTTGCCGGCCGTACCGAGCAAATGAAAGAGGTGGTGGGTTTCCTGCGAACCGCAGGTCCAACCCTCAGCCCGTTCAACGCCTGGATCTTTACCAAGGGCCTGGAAACGCTGCGCCTGCGTATGCGTGCACACTGCGAAAGCGCTCAGGCCCTGGCCGAATGGCTGGAGCAGCAGGACGGCGTGGAAAAGGTGCATTACGCCGGCCTGCCCAGCCACCCGCAGCACGAACTGGCCAAGCGCCAGATGAGCGGTTTTGGTGCAGTGGTCAGCTTCGAGGTCAAGGGTGGCAAAGAGGGCGCGTGGCGTTTCATCGACGCTACTCGGGTGATTTCCATCACTACCAACCTGGGTGACAGCAAAACCACCATCGCTCATCCGGCGACCACCTCACATGGTCGCCTGTCGCCGCAGGAGCGTGAAGCGGCGGGTATCCGCGACAGCCTGATCCGCGTTGCCGTGGGCCTGGAAGACGTGGCCGACCTGCAGGCTGACCTGGCGCGCGGGCTGGCGGCATTGTGATCGAAATCAGCGGCAGCACCCCGGGCCACAATGGCCGGGTAGCCTTGGTCACGGGCGCGGCCCGCGGCATCGGTCTTGGCATTGCCGCATGGCTGATCTGCGAAGGCTGGCAAGTGGTACTGAGTGATCTGGACCGCCAGCGTGGTACCAAAGTGGCCAAGGCGTTGGGCGACAACGCCTGGTTCATCACCATGGACGTTGCCGACGAGGCCCAGGTCAGTGCCGGCGTGTCCGAAGTGCTCGGGCAGTTCGGCCGGCTGGACGCGCTGGTGTGCAATGCGGCCATTGCCAACCCGCACAACCAGACGCTGGAAAGCCTGAGCCTGGCCCAATGGAACCGGGTGCTGGCGGTCAACCTCAGCGGCCCCATGCTGCTGGCCAAGCATTGTGCGCCGTACCTGCGTGCGCACAATGGGGCGATCGTCAACCTGACCTCTACCCGTGCTCGGCAGTCCGAACCCGACACCGAGGCTTACGCGGCAAGCAAGGGCGGCCTGGTGGCTTTGACCCATGCCCTGGCCATGAGCCTGGGCCCGGAGATTCGCGTCAATGCGGTGAGCCCGGGCTGGATCGATGCCCGTGATCCGTCGCAGCGCCGTGCCGAGCCGTTAAGCGAAGCTGACCATGCCCAGCACCCAGCGGGCAGGGTAGGGACTGTGGAAGATGTAGCGGCCATGGTTGCCTGGTTGCTGTCACGCCAGGCGGCATTTGTCACCGGCCAGGAGTTTGTGGTCGATGGCGGCATGACCCGCAAGATGATCTATAGCTGAGCACCTTGTTTAAACCGCGCCGGCCTCTTCGCGGGTAAACCCGCTCCTACAACGGTTAATGTCCGACTGTAGGAGCGGGTTTACCCGCGAAGAGGCCGGCACAGGCAATAACCTCACGTTGCCTTTTTGAAAAAAATTCAATGGGGCTATTGACTTAGCTTCGCCACCTGCGTAAATTTCGCGGCCTCAGCGAAGCAAACGCAACAAGCAACATCGCGAGGGTGATTAGCTCAGCCGGGAGAGCATCTGCCTTACAAGCAGAGGGTCGGCGGTTCGATCCCGTCATCACCCACCACTTCCTGAGATGTTCCTGGAGCATCGGATTCGCAAGAAGCCGATAGCCAGAGAGGAACGCACTGCGCAGCGGTAGTTCAGTCGGTTAGAATACCGGCCTGTCACGCCGGGGGTCGCGGGTTCGAGTCCCGTCCGCTGCGCCATTTTTCAGTAACAGATGGGTGCCTGGCACCGGTCTGAAGCCACAAGGCAGACGCCTTGGGCTGATCCCAGTTTCAATCGGGCGCAAGCCTGAACGATACGCAGCGGTAGTTCAGTCGGTTAGAATACCGGCCTGTCACGCCGGGGGTCGCGGGTTCGAGTCCCGTCCGCTGCGCCATCTTCGCTTCAAGGTCCCTAGAACACCTTGAAGCAAACACAAGAGAAGCGATCGTGTTATCGCTTTTTTTGTGCCTGCCCTGAGGCCATCGCGCCGCAAGGGTAGACCCAGGTTTCAATCGGGCGCAAGCCTGAATGATACGCAGCGGTAGTTCAGTCGGTTAGAATACCGGCCTGTCACGCCGGGGGTCGCGGGTTCGAGTCCCGTCCGCTGCGCCATCTTCGCTTTAAGGCCCCATGAACGCCTTGAAGTAACGTTAAAGCGACCTTCGGGTCGCTTTTTTCGTTGGTGCGCCTGGCAAGTGCCTGCCTTTACCCAGATTTACACCAACCTGACAGATTCTTCACCGACCAGCGGTTCCTGTGCCTGCCTGCTGTGTTGCACAATAGGCACTTTCCCGACATACCCGGAATTCGCAATGACCAGATCTTCCGTCTTTGGTGCGCTCGGGCTGGCCCTGGTGCTGGCGGGCGTGACCGGTTGTTCCTCGAAAAAAGCGGCCGTCTACGAGCACGAGAACTTCGATGACTCGGGTACCTTCTCGCGCAGCTTTCCGGTGAGCGATGCTGGCTCTTGCGAGGCCGCCCGGCGTGCTTTGCTTAGCCAGGGATACATCATCACCAGCAGTGGCGCCAACCAGGTGGTGGGTAACAAGAGCTTTCAGCAAAACAGCGAGAACCACCTGCAGATCAGCTTCAATGTCACCTGTGCGCCGGACGTGAGCGACGATCAGCGCTCGACCATGTTCGCCAACGCCCTCCAGGACCGCTATGCGCTGAAAAAGTCCAACACCTCCGCCAGCCTGGGCGTGGGGGTGCTGGGCTCGGTGTCGATGCCGATCGGCTCCAGTGACGACTCGATGGTCAAGGTAGCCAGTGAGACGGTGACCGCGGCGCAGTTCTATGACCGTTATTTCGCCTTGGTGGAGAGCTACCTGCCCAAGCCGAAAAAAGTGAGCAAAGCCAAGGTCGAAGAGCCAGCGCCGAAGGTTGAAAAACCGGCGGCTGACCTTGGGCTTCCGGAGCAGGCTGCGGCGAACCCGGTGGCGCCGGCCCCGGCAGCTGCGCCGTTGGTTGAAGCGACGCCTGCACCTGTGGGGGTAGCCCCGGCCAGCGAGGCGGCAGCGGCGCCGGTGGTGGATGATAGCCAGGGTTCGCAGCCTGTGGCCCCGCCGGCGGAAGCTGCACCCATTCAGGTGCAGCAGGATGCCCAGCCGGTCGAAGCCGCCGCCCCCTCCCTTTGATGGGTCGCCTGAACCGGCCTTTTCGCCGGCAGCCCGCGAAAGGGCCGGTTCAGGCTGTAAACATCCCCTGTTACAGACGCCCCGCGATAACTTCCTGAACACCTGCTACGTTTACCACTCATAAGCTTGTCATCATCCCTTCATCCCACCTGCTTAGGCTGAAGGCGATACCTACAAAGGCAAAATGAGCAAAGAGGACGCAGGGCAATGGATGAATACCAGGAAGAACTACTCGAAACCCAGGCTTACGAACTGGACACCCCGGAACCGGCCGACGACGCCACCGAACTCTAGCCCGGCTGCCGCTGGCTGCGGCGGAACTCCCCCGGCGTGAGGCCCGTCCAGCGCTTGAATGCGCGCTGGAAGGCCTCGGCCGAAGCAAACCCCAACAGATAGGCAATCTCGCCAAAGGCCAGCGCCGTGTCACGGATGTAGGTCTCGGCCAGGTCGCGCCGTGTTTCGTTGAGCAGGTCGCGAAAACGCGTGCCTTCCTCGGCGAGCTTGCGGCGCAAGGTCCAGCTTGGCAACTGCAAGTGCAGCGCCACTTCTTCCAGGTCCGGTTCACGGCCGCCATTGAGCAGCGGGCCCAACAGGTGGGTGATGCGCTCACCCAGGCTGCGCACCCGCGTGCGCTGCAGCAGCTCTGCCTCGCACAGTTGCAGCAGGTGCTGCCAGGTACTTGGGCAATGCCCTGGATTGGCCAGTTGCAAGGTGGCGCGGCTCAGACGCAGCTGATTGCCGTCGGCGGCGAACTGCACAGGCGTGCTGCAGAGCGGTTGATAGCGCGCGGCATAGGAGGGTGCGGCAAACTCGATCTCCAGGCGTTCAGCCTGCACTGGGGTGCCGGCAAGGTCGGTCAACTGGGCCAGCCAGCCGGCCAGCAGTGAGTCGACCACAAAGCGGTTGTAGTCGTTATACGGGCTGATGGAGTAGAAGCGCAGCCAGGCGCCCTGGGCATCTTCCACAAAGCGGGAACGGCCACGGTAGTTGGCCGCGTAAAGCGGCTCGAAGCGAAGCAGGGTGCGCGCCGCCTCACCCAAGGTGGGGGCCTGGGCCGCGGTGACCCCGGCCAGGCCAGCATGCGCCAGACGGCTCAGGCGCCCCATACGCAGGCCTAGAGCAGCCTCGCCGCTCATTTCGATTGCCGCGTGGCCCAGATGCATGTAGCGGGGGATGGACAGGCGTGCGCCGGCTTCGCCCAGGCGTGTCGCGTCCAGGCCGTAGCGGCGCAGCAATGGTTCAGGGTCGTGGCCCAGCTCGCGTAGGGCTTCGCTCAAAGGCTGGACAAAACCCACCGACAGTTCGCCCAGGCGCACGCGGGGGCGGGCCATGGGCTTACAGCCACACATTCAGCAGGCGGGCACCTGGGCTGGGAGGGGCGGCAAGCAACGCTCCCGACTGGCGGGCAAAGCCCTGGCCATCGCTGCCCTGTTCCCAGAACTGCCCGCGCATGAACACGCTCATACTGCTGATGTCGGTTCCGGCCACTTCGGTCAGGCGTTGCCAAGCCGCCTGTTCACTGACTTCGCCGCGCTGCAAGGCCAGCCCGGCGCTGGCATCCTGGTGGCGATTTCCCCGCCAGGGTGCTTGCCAGCTGCCCTTGCCACTGAGAAACGCTGGGTTGGCGATCAGTTGTACGGCTTGTTCAGTCAGTTGCTGGTGGTTTTCCGGGTACCAGCTGTCACTGCCCACCAGTATCCCCAGGCGCCCGGCCGGGGTCTGCACGACCTGCAGCGGGTGCTGGCGGCCGTCGTGGACGTAGCGGCGCATTTCACTGTCGGGATATTGCTGGCGCTGGGGCTGTCCCAGTAGCGAGCCGTCACCGGCAAACACCACACTGCTGTTGAACAGCGGGCCACGGCCGGTATGCAGTACGCCTTGTTTCACATAAGGTTCGGGCAGCACGATCGAACCGGCCACCAAGGTGACGCCAAATTCCTTGGCCAGGCCACCGAACAGCTGCTGGTAGTCTGCGGCCATCTGCTCGGCCTTCATGCGCAAGTGCGCATCGGCGCGCCAGTCGTCGCCGTCAGCGCCAAGAACCGCGAGGCCATAGCGCAGCGGGTTGCTCAGTTCCAGCCATTGTTGGGCTTCGCGGCTCTGGGTAACTTGATACAGCTCGCTCTTCTCTCCGCGCGCCCACAGCCAGGTACCGATGTGTTCCGGCAGCACCACCACCGTGCGCGGGTTCACCAGGCCTTGGGCGCGGGCTTGCTCCAGATAGGCTGCGAGCTTGCGGTGCAGGCGTTGCAAGTTCTGATAGTCGCCCGGGTACAGCAGTGGTTCGACACCGAGCAGGTTGCCGTGCTCGCCCGGGACGCCATGGTTAAGCGCCAGTTCGATGCGCAGGTCGGACAGGTAGTGGCCTTCCGGGCGCTGTTGGGTCCAGAAACCGTAGCCGCAGAGGGCGGCGATCATCACCAGCGCCAGGGCGCTTGCCAGGAGTTTTCGCATCAAGCGTGGGTATTCGCTAAAAATGGAGTGGCCATGCGGGAAATCAAGGACATGGTGCGGCCTTATTCATCAGCATCGGAATCCTTGTTGCGCTGCCTTCTTGCAGAGTCGCGTTTGATCATACCAAAGCTACCGGGCGCTTATGAGCATTCTCTGCAGACAAGAGCGGGTGTCACGGCCGGCAAGCCAGGCGTTGACGTTCATAGTTAACTGCCTTGTCCCGTTCCGGAAGGTTGTAAGGTGCCGAACACTGGCGCTCACCCCACTTGATGGTCAGGCTGCCCTGGTCCTGTTCCAGGAGTAACAATGCCTTGCCGCTCGGGTCGGAAATTGCCAGTTGCTGGCCCGCAGCGTCCTCGACCGAGGCCCCGAACGGTATCAGTTGACCGCGCTCGTCGAACAGCTCGAACTGCACCCGACGCCCGCTCTTGCCGGTATAGCGGGCCAGCACCACGGCACCGCGGCGAGGCACCAACTGCTGGGTGGCGTTGTCGATTTCGATGTCGCCCCCCAGGTCACTGGTGTCCAGGCTGATCCAGTTGACGCGATAGGGCTGGGCGCTGGGGATCACCGCATAGCCATTGTGCCCGGTCTCCACACCGCTATAGCTGCTGATCTTTGCACCCTTCACACCCGGCACTTCGGCCAGGGCGAAGGTCTCACTGAGCGACTGGCCGAGGTTGATGCCGCCCTGGTGGGCAACCACGGCGCCGGCAATGTTCAGGTTCTGCGAGTCGTAGCCGCGCCCTTGGCTATAGCCCAGGCTGATGTCGGCGACCGAAGTGCGGGTGTTCAGGTTGGCCGATGCCGAGCTGCCGCTGGTGCGGCTGTGGCCGCCCTGGATCGAGTAGAAGGTGTCGCTGGTCTCCGACAGGTAGCCGTTGATGCCGGCCTGGGTGGTGTCGTTTCCCTTCTGTGTGCTGGTGGTGACGAACGCCCGCGGTGCGCGGGCGCGGCTGCCGAGTGGGAACGATACCGACAGGTTGAGCTGGGTATCTTGCCCCGAAGGGCCTGAGTTCCCCAGCTCCTTGGTGCGGCTGACGTCCAGGTTGTAGGAGATCTCGCCCCAGTTGTTGCTGTATCCGGCGGTCAGGCTCTGCGAACCGCCGCGGTTCCAGTAGCGCTGGTCGGTGGCCGTCAGGTACAGGCTGCCGAACGCGCGGTTGCGGCCCAGGCTCTGGTTGATGGTCAGGTCGGTGCGGGTCTTGGAGTTGCCACTGCGCTTGATCGCGTTGGCGCTCAGGTCCTCGACATGCTGGGTGAGGGTACGGAAGCCCTCGGTGGAGTAGCGGTAGGCCGCGAGGGTAAAGTTGGTGTCGGTGCCGGTGAACGTCTTGGCGTAAAGCGCCCGCAAGCTGTTGCCCTGGGTGGTCTGGCCCTGGGCCTTGCTCGAGGAGTGGGTGACATCGAGCGAAAAGGCGCCCAGCAGTGTGTTCAGGCCGCTGCCCACGGCCATTGCCTTATAGTCTTGGGTGGCTTGCAGGCCAACGACGCCCGTCACGGTGTTGGTCAGGCCGTAAGCCAGCGTCGTACTGAGCATCTGCGGCGTGGCCAGGCCCTCCGTGTTGCTGTTGTAGCGTCCAGCGGACAGGCTGTACTTGACCTGACCGCCACGGACCATGAGCGGCAGGCTGGAGAAGGCCTGCACGGTGACCCGCCGACGGCCGTCGGCCTCGATGATGGTGACTTCCAGGTCGCCATTGGAGCCGCTGGGGTAGATGTCGCTGATCTCGAACGGGCCGGGCGGCACGTTGGCGGTGTAGAGCACGTAGTTGTTCTGGCGAATCTCGACCCTGGCGCTGGTCTGCGCCACGCCACGCACCACAGGTGCGTAGCCGCGCTCGCTGTCGGCGCGCATGCCTTCGTCCGAAGCCAGCTTCAGGCCCCGGTAGCGCACGCTGTCAAACAGGTCGGTGTCGCTGAAAATGTCACCGGCGCTGAACTGGCCTTTGAGCGCGGTCACGTCGTGCTGCACATAGCTGCGGTTGCTCTTGAAGGTGTCCGGCTGCCCGGTGCCGCTGCTGAAGTTCGATTCGTTGCGCAAGCGCCAGCTGCCCAGGTTGATGCCGTTGCGCAGGCTCAGGTTGTTGGCGATGCGGGTCTCGGCATCGCCGGCGCTGCGGCTGGTGTTGAACTGATAGTTCACGAACGCCGCAGACACCCCTGCGTCCCACAGTTGCGGGTCGACGTAGCCGCGCAGGCCGCGTTTCATGGCGACCTGCGGGATGCTGGCGGACAGGCGCAGGTGACCCGAGTCGTAGCTCAGGCTGGCCTGGTCGATCAGTGCGGCCAGGTCGTGGCAGGCCGAGGCGGTATCCAGGCGCCCCTGTGCCTTGAGCTTGTCCATGTCGATACCCAGCTGCTCGAGCAGTTCCAGGGTCAGGCAGGGTTCCACCCGCCCAGTCTGTGGGTGGCGGTTGAATTCGATGTCACGCCGGCCTACCAGCACTTCGTTGCTGTACAGGTCTACCCGGTAGTTGCCCGGCAGCACGCTGTTGGCCGACAGCAGCATTTGCAGGTCGACCGCCGATTGCGCGCCCTGCAGAAAGGTGGTGTTGAAGCCCTGCAGGTGGGCGGCGTCCTGCGCCGATGCAAGGCTGGGCAGCGCGGTGCAGATGACCAATGACAGGGCGTTGAGCTTCCAGGCCGGACGAAGCGTGCCGCCACTGAACGCGTGCGCGCCTGCATCGGCTCCCTCGACGGGGTGGGGGGCGATGGACAGAGACATACCAGAAACCTATTTCATATCCCGGCACGGGCTGGGCACGGGGAGGCCGCACGCGACCAGGGCACGAGGTGGGGGCTACGATTTCACAAGGTGATGGCGGGTTCGGCAGGCTTGGCGCTACCCGGCTGGGCAGTGTTCAAACGCAAGGAATATCCATGTTGGGCGCCATAGTCGTTGATGCTCTTGAACGTCAGCGTCAACGGGCCGTCCACCTGGGAAAATACCGAGGTGAATGTCTTTTGTTCGCCAGGGGCGATCATGGTCGAATCGGCGTTAAGCACGGTTTGTTTCCCGCTTTTAAGTTCGATATCGGCCATCGACACGTGATACAGGCTGGGGTTGTTCACGGTCAGTTGTGGCTTCCCGGCGCGCTGGGTCAATTGCCAGACCAGTTGTTCGGGGGCCAGCAGGGCATTGCCGGGCAAGTTGGCCGGGCGGAAGAAAATCTTGATACGTTGGCGCACCGCCAACTGCAAGGTATTGGCCTGGGTACTGGCTTGCGGAATTTCCTGGACATTGAGCCAGACCACCGACTCGCGATCGGTCGGCAGGCCTTGGCCTTCATAGAGAATACGCAGCAGTTGTTCCTGCTTGGGCAATACTCTGGCCAACGGTGGAGTAATGGCGAACGGTGCCTGTGCACGGTCGCCGGCATCTACCCAGGATTGCACCAGGACTTCCTGGTTGCCATTGCGTACGATGACATTGGCTTCTTTGTGCGCACCGTCGAACACGACGCGCGTAGCGCTCAGGGAGATGCTGGCAGTTGCCTGGGCGGCGACGAGCATGCCCAGCAACCCGAGAACGGGGTACAGAGAACGACGCAACATGGTTGGGTACCTTGCGGGGCGAAGAAGTGGCGAGGCTGGTCAGCCTCGCGCAGGGAGCAGCGGCGAAGTGATTACTCGTACTGCAGGATGAACGGCAGGGTGGCGTCACCGCGACCGGCGGTGGCAGTGCCGGCGGCGCCCGTGGTGACGTACGCCGCAGAGAAGCTCAGGGTGGCGTCGCCGCCCTCGGCGCCAGTGCCGTGTACGTCGCTCTGGATCTTGGCAGTGGCAGCCGAGCTCAGGTCGATCAGGTTGCCATTAGGGTCGAGCAGGGCAATGCCAACGTTGGCGGCAGTGCCGGTGCCTTTGGTCAGCGCCAGGACTTTCTTGCCGGTCACCAGGCCCGAGCCGCCGCTGTTGGCATCGAAGATCATCGCCACCTTGGTGCCGAGGTTGCAGTTGACGTTGAGGTTGAAGTCCTTGCCGGTCACGCGGCCAGCTGTCGGGTTTTCGGCGGTGCCCATGTCTTTGATCGCGACGCTGCCCATGTCCACGGCGATCACGCGGTCGGCGTTGGCGCCATCGACCGAGCAGGCGTCATTGTTGATTACGCCGGTGAAGGAAATCTTGCCGCTGCCACCGGTGACTGGCCCGGTGGCCTCGACGGCCAGTGCACCGGCCGAAGCGGTCAGGAGCGAGAGGGTCAGGGCGGCCAGGGAAAATTTATTCATATTGATGTCCACATGAGAGTGAGTAAGTGCTGCAACTTAATGCACGCTCACAATAAGTCAGGTGGTTTCTCTGGCCCATCAGACGAATCTTAATGGTGGGGCAATGACGCGCGCTAGTTAATTAAAGATATGACTCGCCAGGCAATAGGCCAACAATTCCTGATCGCTGTTCACTTCAAGTTTGCGCATCGCGGAAACTTTCTGCGCACTAATGGTCTTGGTGCTTCGATGTTGGCTGCGGGCGATCTCACTGACACTTTGTCCGGCAACAAACAGGCGCAGTATTTCGAATTCCTTGGGTGACAGGTTTTCCACCCGTTGATCGATGGCGGTGTTACAGGCGACCACCGACTGCCTTGCCGGTGCCGGCGCCCGGTAGGTGCTGTTGCGGGCGACGGCATTGAGGGCCTTTTCGATTTCGCCATGCAACTGGCTCTTCTGGATCACGCCGTCCACGCCCAGTTCCTGCAGCCGTGTCAGGATCAGCGGGTTGGAAATCATCGTCAGCACGAGGATGCGGACAGCGGGATAGTGACGTTTGAGGTAGTCGATCAGTTTCAGGCCGTCACCGTAGGGTGAGTCTGCCGGCATGTTGTAGTCGGAGATGACCATGTCCACGGGTTGGCGTTCGAGCAGTTCGATCAGCCCTTGCGAACAGACGGCTTCGCCGACCACGCTAAAGCGTGGGTCGCGTTCGACCAGTTCCCTGACGCCGAGCAGCACGATGGGGTGATCGTCGGCGATGATGACCTTGAGTTTTTCCATAAAAGACGACCCGTTAGCCGGTGCGGATGGGAGGGTTGTTTCCATGCGCTATCAGCGCTGAAGTTGATTCTATGCGAGGGCATCGAGTATTGCTGACAGCCTGTCCAGCACCCCCCCCAGCTTATCGGCCAGGGCTGCGTCGAGCGGCGACTCGGCCAGCGCGGTTTCCAGCGCACAGCACTGCTCGGCCAGGGGCCGGGACTGTACCGCGCCCAGGGCGCCGGCGATGCTGTGCAGGCGCTCGCCAAGACGCCGCTGGTCGCCTTGCTCAAGGGCCAGGCGCAACTGCTGCATATCCTCGCGCAGGGTGGTGATGAACAGCGCGCGCATGGCGTCGGACACTTGCACGGTATCGGTGGCTGCAGGGGAGCGGGAGGGGGAGGCGCTGAGGCTGTCCGCTTGCGGACGGCTGGGCGCTTCGGCCAGTGCTGGCCGACACAGACGGACCAGATGGCTGCGCAACGCCTGCAGGCTCAACGGTTTGACCATCCAGGCATTCATGCCCACCTCGAGGCAGCGCTGGCCTTCTTCTCGCAGTGCATTGGCGGTGACGCCGATGATCGGCAACCGGGCGTCGTGCTGGCGCAGGGTCCTGGCCAGTTCGTAGCCATTCATCAACGGCATGTTTACGTCGGTCAGGACCAGGTCGAACTGGCCTGGCTGCCAGCGTTGCATGGCCTGTTCGCCGTTGGCCGCGACCACCGTGGTGCAGCCCAGCGCCTCGAGTTGCTCCTGCAGGATCGCCTGGTTGATCGGATTGTCCTCGGCCACCAGGATATGCAGGCGCAGAGCGGCGCGTTGCTGTTGCGCGGTGTTCTGGTCATCGGGCGACCCGCCCTGGCGCACGACCGCGATGAGCTGGGCGATGGCCCGCACGTCATGCAGGTCTACCCGCCAGCAGCCGTCGACGAACGCGCCGGGGGTAGGGCCGTCGCTGCTGGCGCAGATCCGCTGGCCATGCCAGGTGGCGGCGTCCGGGCAGTCGAGCAGGTCTACCAGCAGGGCCTGGTGGTTGTCCTTCTCCAGGGGTGGAATCGTCAGGGTCGCGGCGATACCCAGGCGCTGCAGCCAGTCGACGCCATGCTGGGCAAGCTCCGGTATCGGCGCGCGCACATACACCGGGGTCGGGTCGGGCACTGCGCTTGGGCTGTCGCTCAGCGCCCCCTGGGCCAGTGGCAGGCTGATGTTGAGGGAAAAGCTGCTGCCCAGCCCCGGCTCACTGACCACCTTGATCTGGCCACCCATCATGTCGGCAAGCCAGCCGCAGATCGGCAGGCCCAGGCCCGCACCGCCCTCGCTGGAGGCGTCGGCGACCTGGTAGAACAGCTCGAAGAGCCTGGCCTGCTGTGCCTGGGAAATGCCAATGCCGCTATCGGCTACCTGCCATTGCAGGCGCACGTGGGTGTCGTCGAGCGCCAGCACGCGGGTGCGCAGCACCACCCGGCCGGTGTCGGTGAACTTGATGGCGTTGCTCAGCAGGTTGTTGAGGATCTGGCGGATGCGTATCGGATCGCCCACCACCTGCGCCGGCAGGCGGGCGTCATGGCAGGCATAGAGCAACAGGCCCTTGCGCTCGGCGAAGGCGCGATAGGTGCGCACGGTGTCCTCGAGCATGTCCAGCGGGCAGAACGGCACGGGTTCGAGCGCCATCTGCCCGGATTCGATCTTGGTCACGTCGAGCACGTCACTGATCAGCTGGAACAGGGTTGCCGAGGAGCGCTGGATAGTGTGCAGGTAGCCTTTCTGGCGTGCATCCAGGTGCGTCAGGCCAAGCAGCTCGAGGGTGCCCAGCACGCCGTACAACGGGGTACGGATCTCGTGGCTCATGGTGGCCAGGAACAGGGTCTTGGCGGTGTTGGCGGCGTCGGCGGCGCGCCGGGCTTCGTCGAGCGCCTGGGCGTCCTCGACATGGCGGGTGACGTCGTTGAATGCGTAAAGGCGCACGTCTTCGCCGTGGTAGCGGGTCGACACGAAACCGACCTGCAGGTGGCGGCCTTCGACCTGCAGGTAGTGCTCGCCACTGCGGGTGTTGCCCACTGCCGAGGCGAGGGTACTGACCAGCTCGCGGGTGCCCTGCCATTGCTGCGCCCGCTGGTTCTCCAGCAGCACCTCGTTGTCGGCGCTGCGGATTACGCACAGGCCGGTCGGGGCGGTGTCGATGACCACCCGGCTGAAGGCCTCGCTCTCGGTGATGACCTCGTGGGCCGCGCGCGCAGGCAGGATGACCTGGCGCTGATACCAGCGGATGGCCACCCGGCCCAGCCCGATGAGGACCAGGAACGTGGCGGCGATGCTGGCCAGCGACCAGAACGCGTAACGGAAGAAGTGCCGGTAGGTCACGGTGTAGATCGCACTCCAGCCACCGTTGGCCTGTTCGTGGAGACGGAACACCAGGCCTTCGGGCTTGATGTTGAGGCCTTCATGCACCCCCTTCAGGGGCGTGGGCGCGCCGATCAGCACCTCGCCGGATGGGGTGATGAGGTTAAAGTGGTCATACACGGTCCAGTCCATGATGCGTTCGAAATCATCGATCTGGGCCAGGTCCACCAGCGACGCCACTTGCGTGGCTTGGCCCTCTGCCTTGCCCGAGCGCAGGGGGACGTTGGCGTAGGCCAGCACGCGTGGCGGGGAGGCCTGGTCCGGCTGCTCGACATAGCTGCGCCAGACGATCCTGCTGCCTGGGCCCCAGTCCTTGTCCTGAGGCTGGCGCACAATGACCTGCCTGATCACATCGATGAACGGTTCATTCTCCAGCTTGCCCCGCCCGCGTCCTGCGGCGGGAACCGTGATGTCGTAACGGGCATCCGGCGAGAACAGGAACACCTGTGGCGAACGGTACGGAGAGGCCGACCAGAACATGCTGTAGAAGCTGGCCAGGTTCGCCCCCAGGGTGAAGATGTCCGATACTTCGCGGTCAGCCAGGTTGCGTGGGTCGAATTTGAGGCTGAACGGCATGGAAAATGGAAAGATCTGGCCCTTGTAGATGTCCGGCCCTTCCTCGGGCATGGGTGCCAGCGCCGGCTCGAGCGCACGTGGGTAGTCGAGCAGCTCCCCCTTGGCGCTGCGTTGCACGAGGGCCTCGAGGAAGGTTTCCTGCTCTTGGACATTCTCCATCAGCCGGGCGAAATGGATGCTGACCGTATCGCTGTGTTCGTCGATCAGGCGCTCGAGCGACCAGAGACTGAAGCCGGCCAGCAGCAGCGCCAGGCCCAGCAGGACGGTCATGCCTTTGTTCAGGCGCAGAGAGCTGCGGGCCAGGTTTTCCAGCAGGGCGTTGTACTGTTTCATGCAAGGGTCCGCAAGGGCGTGGGGGCATCGATACCCAACGAATATTACCTTTGATGCCCGGCCGGCGCTGTGGGTTACAGCCGGTCAGTAGGCTGACGGGGGACCGTCGTTGTGCAGCAGGCGCTGGAACTGTTCCGCCGACACGGCATGGGCGATCAAAAAGCCCTGCACCTGGTTGCAGTCGACCTTGCGCAGCATTTCGAGCTCCTGAGGCGTCTCGACCCCTTCGGCGACCACGGTGAGCCCGAGCTTGCGACCCAGGGCAACGATGCTGGCCAAGGCCGAGGCCAGGGTCTCGCTTTCATCGCAACGCTGCACCAGCGCCCGGTCTATCTTCAGTTCGGTGAAGGGCGTCGAGACCAGGCTCATGTACGAGCTGTAGCCTTTGCCGAAGTCGTCCTGGGACAGGCCGAAACCTTTCATGCGCAAGCGGCAGGCGCCTGCATAGAAGTTGCTCAGCTCTTCGGGAATGGAACATTCCATCAGCTCGAAGCACAGCTTGCCGGGCACGCCTTGGTGGTGCAGGACGAATTCCAGCAGCCGGTCGGCCAGGTCATGGCTATTCAGCAGGTGGGTCGGCAGGTTGATCGAGACCGGGATGTCATAGCCCCGTTCGCGCCAGCGCGCCTGGGCATCCATGGCTTGCTTGAGCATCACCCACAGCAGCCTTTCCTCCAGGCCAAAGGCATTGATCGTTGGCAGGAAGGTGCCTGGCAGCAACACCCCTTGCTCCGGGTGCATCCAGCGCACCAAGGCCTCTGCCGCGACGATGCGACCATTGTGCAAGGACTTCTTGGGTTGGAACCAGGCCTGAAAAGCTCGGTTGTTCAAGGCATCGACCAAGGTCTGGCGATCGAACTCGGGCGTGGCCGGTACCGCCTGGGCCGGTGCCTGATGGTGCAACTGCAATTGGTCGATCAGGCTGCGCAGCGCGGCGGGTTCGACCGGCTTGGAGATCAGCCCGAGCACGTCCACGCCGAGGTTCTTGGCCACCAGGCTCGCCGCCATGAGCATGCGCCGCGAGGCCACGCTCATGATCGCCAGGCCTGGCTTGTGGCGCAGGCCGGCAAGGTGCTGGATGAATTGCACACCGTCCATGCCGGGCATCAGCAGGTCGGTCAGCACCAGGTCGAAGTCACGCTGGCGCAGGCGCTCCAGCGCTTCCTGGCCATCCCGGGCCGCTTCCAGGTTGAAGCTGCCAAGCTCGCTGAACAAGTGTTGCAGGTACATATGCTGGAAGGGGTGGTCTTCGACGATCAGGATGTTAAAGGTCTTCAAGGGCTACCTCGATACGGGGCCAGGCAGTTGAACAGGACTTGCAGGTTGAAGGGCTTGATCAGGCAGCGATCCATGCCGGCGGCCAGGCACAGTTCTTCCTCGCCGCGCAGGGCATTGGCAGTGGCGCCGACGATGGGGCGTGTGCAGCCCAACTGGCGCAGGGCCCGGGTCAGTTCGTAGCCGTTCGTGCCGGGCATGTTGACGTCGGTCAGCAGCAGGTCGAAATGCTCGCGCTGCCAGGTTTGCAAGGCCTGCTCGCCATCGTTGACCAAGGTCACGCTGCAGCCGAGCTCCTCGAGCTGGTCGCGCAGGATCAACTGGTTGATGACATTGTCCTCGGCAACCAGCACGTGCAGCCCGAGCGGCTCGGTCAAGGGGGCCGGCGCGGCGGGGTCCCTGGGACGGCGCAGGCCCTGGGCCTGGCCGACAGCATGGTGCAGGGCGCCCAGGTCGTTGAGGTTGACCTGCCAGTGACCGGCCTCGTGCCGCGCCTCCCAGCAGTCCTGGGCGCTGGCCTGGATTCGCGGGCCGGGCCATTCGGCGACCAGCCAGCGTTCGACAGTGCCGGGATGCAGCTCGACCAGCAGTTCGCCGGGCAGGGCGCTGCCTGGCGCCGGCGCGCCGACCTGCGCACGCGCCCCCCAGCGGCAGAGCCAACCACTGATGGCTTCAGCCAGTTCGTGTACGGGCGATACCACGTGAATGCGTTCGCCCAGCAGGTTGAACGGGGCGCTGGTGCGGCCTGACGCCACTTCCAGGGGTAGGGTCAGGCTGAAGCTGCTGCCCAGGCCCAGCTCGCTGACCAGGCGCAGCTGGCCGTTCATCAATTGCGTCAGGCGCTGGCAGATCGGCAGGCCGAGCCCGGTGCCGGGGATGACCTGGCTATGGCCTTCGGTCTGGTAGAAAGGCTCGAAGATGAACGGCTGGTCCTGTTCGGCGATGCCCTTGCCCGTGTCCGAGACCTGCCACAACAGGCAGGAGCGTTCGCCGTCGCGGTTGAGCAGCCTGGCCCGCAGCACCACGCGGCCGCAATCGGTGAACTTGACCGCATTGCTCAGCAGGTTGTTGAGGATCTGGCGGATCCGGTTGACGTCGCCGATCAGGTGTTCCGGCAGGCGTGGGTCCAGGCAGCTGTAGAGCTGCAGCCCCTTGCTCCTGGCTGCCGCGCTGTAGCCCTGGACCACCTCGCGGACCAGGTCCGGGGCACTGAACTCGCTGAGTTCGAGGGCCAGCTGACCGGCCTCGATCTTGGACACGTCCAGCACGTCGCAGATCAACTGCAGCAAGGTTGACGAGGAGCCTTCGATTGCCCGCAGGTAATCGCGCTGCTGGGCGTCGAGCACGGTGCGCGACAGCAGCTCCAGGGTCCCCAACACGCCGTACAGCGGTGTGCGGATTTCGTGGCTCATGGTCGCCAGGAACTGGGTTTTTGCTTCGTTGGCGGTGTCGGCCGCGCGCCGGGCGTCGTCCAGCGCGGCCTCGATCTGCTTGCGTGCGCTGATGTCGCTGAACGCGCAAAGCAGCACCGGCTCGCCCTTGTAGCGGGTTGGCGAGCAGCTCAGGTACAGGTGGCGCCCTTCGGCGCTCTCGAAATAGTCGCTGCACTGGCCTTCGTGTCGCTCGAAAGCCTGCTCGATCCATTGCGCGCTACGCGCACCGCGTGCCGGGTCCTGGCCCAGCCACTGCTGGGCCAGGTGGTTCTCCAGCACCACCTGGCCATCGCTGCGGCGCAACACGCACAGGGCGACAGGTGCGGTTTCGATGACGTCGCGGCTGAACATCTCGCTTTCCACCAGCGCGCGGATGCGTTCAACCGTGGGGGTGAACAAGCGCTGGTCGAACCGCTGGATCAACACCCGAATCAAGGTGATGCTGAGCACGCAGAACAGCAAGGCACCCAGCAGCTGCTGCCACAGACCGGCGAGGATCGCGGACAGGTCGATCGCGTAAACCAGTTGCCAGTCCGAGGACATCAACGGCTTGCTGATGACCAGGTACTCTGGCAGGAGCCCCTGGCCGGCGAAGCCGAAGAAGTTGTTACCCACGGGATGGTGCAGCGAACGGTCCAGCGCCGGGCCTGGGGTGTTGCTGAACACCAGCATGCCGTCGGCATTGAACATCATGAACTTACCCGCGCTGGCATCCTCGAGCGACGGCGACACTGCATGGCTGTCGATCTCCAGGCCCAGCCAGCCAGAGCCCGGGTCGCGTGCGTCCAGGCGCAGGAAGATGAACAGGCGCGAACCTTGGGCACCCTGGTCGGCCAGCCACAGTTCCCGAGGGGCCGTGCCCCGCTGCCCAGCAGCCAGCAGCTGCTCCAGCAGGGCAGATGAAGGCAGCGAGGCCTGGGCGTCAGCGTTGTACAGCCAGCGCATGGGGGCCTGCGCCGCTGTGTCGACATACAGCAGGTTGACCTGTCGGGCCTTGAGGTAGGCACACATACGCTGGGTCAGCCACAGGCTCCAGCGCTTGCCTGGCTGGCTGCCCAGTTGCAGGTGCACTTCCTCGCCCGGTGCCAGGGGCAGCCAGTCGACACCCGGCGCCGTTTGACGCACGGCTGCCAGGCTCAGGCTCTCCAGCAGCGCCTCGCGGTTGGTGAAGAAGGTATGGGCCTCGGCGATCGCGCTGCTCATGGCACCATGGCGCCGAGCGATATCGGTGTTGAAGGTAAAGGACAGGAAATTGTAGGCCGCGCCGAGAATGCCGGCCGATAGCACGATTGCCAGCAGCCGAAGCAGGCGGCGTGCTGCCTCGGGGTTGGAGAGCAGGGGGTTGATCTGTTGCAGGTAGGCTTTGAGTCGCATCCCGCAAATGTAGGCAGGCCGCTGGCAACTGGACATCAGACGATCCTTAAAGGCCGCCTGGCCGAAGGTTTTACTGGTAGTACAGGTCGACCAGCGCCGTGGCTTCGAACGGACCGGAAATGGGCGCCGAGCGCCAGATCAGGTCGGCGCGGAACGGGTTGTGGATCACGCCCGGCGCAGCCAGGTCGGCCAGCTTGAACCAGGTGGCGAAAGGCACCGGCTGGTTGCTGTCCTGCTGGGTCAGGGCGATGCCGACGGAGGTGTTGTTGGCGGGCACCAGCAGCTTGTCGATGATGCTGGCGCTGCCAGCGACCGGGGTGAAGCGGGCGCTGACGGTGTAGGGCGTGTCGCAGGATCTGGTCAGGTCGAGGCTGAAGCTGGCCGAGCTGGCGACCTGGCCGACCTGTGCCGAGCTGGCCAGGGCACGGCGGAAATTGACCACCGAAGGCAAGATGGTCAACTCGGGAGAGCAAGGCACGAAGCGGATGTTGTTCATGCCGGTGACGACATAGTTGAGGTTGCTGTCGGGTTTGGGGTTGAGCATGTACCCGCCGTCCAGCTGGAATACCCGGTATTCGCTGAGCGTGCTGGCTTGTCCGTTGGTTGGCGTTGCGCCGTACTTTTCGATGAACACCGTAAAATTCAGGGTGAAGCGGGCCTTGTACCAGCCTGTACAGTTCGCCCAGTCGCAACCATGAAACGAGTTGTAGCCAGTGGTGACGGCGCCCGAAGTCTGAGTGATTTTCTGCGAGCCGTAGCGAATCCCGACCCGTATGCCCTTGCCTATACTGGCTTTGGCCGGGTTGACATAGAAATAGACATCTTCCTTGATGCCGGTTTCATAGTCGTCGGCGCAGATGACCGGAAGCGAGTGTGGTGCCGACTCCCAGATGATCGTGCCGTCGGGCGCGTCGGCCGGTACCGCCAGTGCAGTGCCCAGTGCCTCCTTGAATACCGTCGCCATGGACGGGTCCAGCTTGCAGGACAGCGCATAGCTGGTGGCGGGGCAGCTGGCGGCGACGAAAAGCAGGCCAAGCAAGTGTTTCCGGATCAGGTTCATGAGTAAGTATCCTGTGGCGGTGTGTTCACGGCAGCGCGATGTGGTGGCGCTTCTGCAGGCCGATATCGGTGAGTTCGCTGAACGCCACGCGACTTTGCGCGGGCAGGGGCGAGGGCGCCTCGAGGGTGAGCGATGCCCCCGGGCGCAGGAGGACGTAGTCCGCAAGCTGGCGCGACTGCCCGGGGCTGTCGAGCTGGAGGTTGACCAGCGAAACATGAAAGGCACTCGGGTTGCTGACTTCGATCAGGCCAGGCTGACGTGCGCGCCATGCCAGGCCCTCGACCGCCTCGCTGGCCGAGCCTGGCAGGCCGGCAGGGCGGTAGAACAGCTTCAGGCGCTGGCGAACGGCGAATTGCAGGGTATTGGCCTGTTCGGGTTTGCGCGGGATCTCGAGGATGTTCAGCCAGAACAGTGACTCCCTGTCCTCGGGCAGCCCCTTGCCGGCGTACAGCACCCGCAGCATGTGCCGGCCGTTGGGCGGTATCAATGCCAACGGTTGGACGATGGCGAAGGGCGCATCGGCGCGTTCGTCGGTACTGCTGACCCAGCTTTGCATGACTGTGTCGAGGTCGCTGCGATTGACCACGCTGATGCTTGCTTCCTTGTTCGAGCCTGGGTAAATGAGGCGTGTGCCCTCGACTTTGAGCTGGCCCCAGGCACCGGACGCCAGGCCCATCAGGACCAGCGCCGCCATGGCTGGGCGCGAGAGGGTATGAAGCAAGCGCGACATGGTCAGGGCAGGGCTCCGGTGAGGGTGACTGGGAAGGACCTGGGCATCCTAGACAGCTGGGCCGCCCCCGGCTTTGAGACGTTTCTTAAATTGCCGCGTGGTTTAAATGCCTGCTTTGTGAACTGCCTCACGCGCGCAGACGGCCCGGTCCCTGCTCATCCGATAGGCTCAAACGTGGGTATCGGGGAGTGGAAACCATGAGCGGCAAGCGATTCGCATTGAGTGTTGCAATGAGTCTGGCCCTGGTCGGTCAGGCCCAGGCAGGCGCCGTCGTCGCCTCGGGCATGCTGCAGTTCACTGGCAGCATCGTCGAGCCGTCCTGCACGACTACCGTGGGCAGTGCCGGTTGGCGCATGGATGACTGTCCGGCGCTGGCGCGTGACAGCGTCATCGGCATTGAGGGCGTGGACGGCCAGGCACTGCCGGCGCTGGCGGTACGCGTCGATCAGGGGGCCACGGTCGACCAGGCCTACAGGCTGGTCGACGGGCGCGGCGAGCCGCTGACCCAAGGCCATTACGTGGTGATCCTGACCTCACCTTGAGGGCGGGCAGCCGCTCGCTCGCGCTTTGGAGAACATCTTCAGCTTCAGCGCTCAACACAACATGAATTGCCGTACAGGCAATCCGCCAGTTCGTTTGGATGGCGGCTCGGGAAGCGAGCCGCTGGTTCTCAACCCTGGGACGCTGGAAAATCGACGCCGCGAGCGGTGGCTTCCCAGACGCTGAACTCCGTACGCATGGCGGACAGCTTGGCCATCGCCACATCGAATGCTCTGTTGCCCAGCAGCAGGCGGTGTGGTGGCTGAGGCGAAGTAACCGCAGTATGAATTGCCGCAGCTGCACGGGCCGGGTCCCCCTCCTGCTTGCCGACCGAAGCGTGGTAGGCACGGCGCGCCTTACCTGCGGTAACCTCGTAATCCGCTATCGGTTCCGACACTTCACCCGATGAGCCTGCCCATTCGGTGCGAAATGCGCTGGGCTCGACCGTCATGACACCGATCCCCAGGGGCTCAAGCTCAGCACGCAAGGTTTCCGATAACCCCTCGACAGCGAACTTGCTCGCGCAGTAGTAGCCCACTGCGGGGAAGCCCGCGAGCCCACCTATGGAGGTCAGGTTCACGATCATGCCCTGACGCCGCTGGCGCATGCCGGGCAGCACTGCCTGGATCATATGGGAGGTGCCGAAGAAATTAACGTCGAACAGGCGGCGCGCCGCCTGCGGGTCTGTTTCCTCGACAGCGGCGAAGTAACCGATACCGGCGTTGTTGATCAGTACATCCACCCTGCCGAATACGCGTTCAGCTTCAGCCACCACGGCCTTGGCCTGTTCGGCATCGGTTACATCCAGTGGCAGTACCAGCGATTGGCCGAGGCTGGCGAGATCCTGCACCTGTTCGGTCTTGCGTGCGGTGACAACCACGCGCTCGCCTTGCTTGAGCAAATGGGCTGCAATGTGGCGGCCAAAACCGGTGGAACAGCCGGTTACCAGCCAGGTGTTCTGTGTACTCATGGGAGGGTCCTCCTGCAAGTGGTCGGGTTCAGTGCTTGATCGTCTAGGCGCGCCGCTCGAACGTATGGACCTCGGGGACCTCGCTGCAGAACGTGTCGAGTTCGGTCATGAAGGCCTGCACATAAGGTGTCTGCAGATGTCCGTCAAAGGCCTCGGACGAGTGCCAGTCCTCGTAAACGAGCCAA
This sequence comes from Pseudomonas sp. BO3-4, assembly GCF_034044115.1. Lineage (NCBI taxonomy): Bacteria > Pseudomonadati > Pseudomonadota > Gammaproteobacteria > Pseudomonadales > Pseudomonadaceae > Pseudomonas > Pseudomonas sp. BO3-4. The sequence continues at coordinate 4,442,292 of NZ_CP139018.1, read as the reverse complement.
CCCTCGACCGAGTCGCCCGATTGGTAGATGTCGTAACGGACGCAGCCAGGCTCCTGCCGTGTGGGGCCGACCAGCGCCAACAGGCGCTGGCCGAGGGCACCGCTTTGCCCGGGGCGTGCGGTGAAGAACGCGAGCTTTGTGAGCATGCTATGGGCTCCTTTATGGGTGATAGACCGATCAACCGGCGGTCACGGTCATGCCGCCGTCGGCCATGACAACCGAACCGACCATGAAGCTGGCCCGTTCGGACGCGAGAAACGCGACGAGCTCGGCAATTTCTTCCGGCTGTGCGGCACGGCCGATGGGGGCCGCTTCGCCGTGCTTGGCAAGAAAGCCCGGACCATCTTCGACCACGTCATTGAGGATGTTGGTGACCACGTCGCCGACGCCGATGGCATTGACACGTATACCGTACTCGATGGCTTCGAGTGCCAGCGTACGGGTCAGCTGTGCCAGCGCACCCTTGGAGGCGGTGTACGCCGCGATGGTTGGAAAGGCGAAGTAGGCGGCATAGGAGGCGATATTGACGATTGCGCCGGACTTGTTAGGCATCATTGCCTTGACTGCCTCGCGGCAATGCAGAAAGGCCGCGGTGGTATTAACCGCCTGGATGCGCTCCCAGTCTTCGCGGGTCATGTCGATGACCAGTTTGTTGATGATGATCCCGGCGTTATTCACCAAAATGTCCAGCCGGCCGAACCGCTCGACGGCAAGGCCGACGGCACGTTCTGCAGCGCCATCTTCGCTGATGTCCGCCACCAGTGGGACCAGCCCTGGACGTGCGAGGTCTTCTACGGCAGGGTCGATATCTTCGGCAACGACCTTGGCGCCACGTGCATGCAGCAAAAGCGCAATTGCCTTGCCGATGCCACTGGCGGCGCCGGTGACCAGCGCGACTTTGCCTTCGACTTCATGGGGAATGTTGGGCGTGATAGTAGTCATGATGCTCTCCTGCGTTGTGAGCCGAGGAGACATTCGCCGGCTCTAGCCCGTAAGGGACGGCTTTACTGTCGCGCAACGCGCAGAGAGAGGCTTTCGTAAGCTTGCCGAGGCTGTCGGGATTTTGCGCCGATATGCAGTCCCTCGGTCCGTAAGCGCAAATCATGCTTTGAATCGCAGCCAACCCCGCCATCCAGGAGCGGAGTAAACACAGGGGCACCTGGCTCATCGGGGCTTTGCCCCGCTGGCTTACCTGCAAACCTCAGATAATATGAGCCGGAACGTTCGAGAGAAGAGCAATGATTTCAGACCCGGGTACCCCAACGCTCGATCAACTGCGGGTATTTCTTGCAGTAGTCGATGTCGGCAGTTTTGCTGGAGCAGCGCGCAAGTTGCATCGCGCCACTTCAGTGGTGAGCTACTCCATTGCCAACCTGGAACTGCAGCTGGGCGTCAGCCTTTTTGATCGCAAAACCACCCGTAAGCCGCAATTGACCGACGCCGGCCGGACAGTGCTGGCCGAGGCGCGCACCATCTACAGCAGCATTGACGGGCTGCGCGCCAAGGTTCGCGGTTTGCTGCATGGCCTGGAAGCCGAAGTGCATCTCGTGCTTGACGTAATGTTGCCTCGCGAGCGTATGGTCGATGCGCTGAAAGCCTTCCGAGTAACGTTTCCAACCGTATCCCTACACCTGCATATAGAGGCGCTTGGCGCAGTGACCCAACGGGTGCTCGACCGTGGCGCCACGTTGGGTGTGAGTGGCCCTCTGTCCACAAGCATTGATGGCATTGAACGTATCGGCGTAGGTAAGGTGGCGCTGGTTCCGGTGGCCGCGCCTGACCACCCGTTGGCGCAACCGGGCCCACACCCGCCGGGCTCAGGTCGCGCACATGTCCAACTGGTCCTGACAGATCGCTCACGGCTCACTGAAGATCAGGAATTCGCGGTGGTCGGCACACGCACGTGGCGCCTGGCGGATTTGGGCGCCAAGCACATGCTGCTTCGCGAAGGCATCGGCTGGGGCAACATGCCGATAGACATGGTTCGCGATGACCTGGCCACCGGACGCCTCGTGCAAGTCGAACTGCCCGACTGCTTTGGCGGCGATTACGCGTTCGATGTTATTTACCGCACCGACACGCCTCCCGGCCCGGCCTCGAAATGGCTGATCGAACGGTTTAAGGCTCAGGCCCGATCCTCCTGACCATTCGAAAAAGTCGAACCTGACGCCCGGCGCATCTATGAACAGGAGTATGTGCTCTTCGTGCGTGTCAAGGACGGCAAGCTTGCCTTTATCCGTGAGTACTTCGACCCGGTCCGGGCTGCCGTTGCACTGAATGCGCCGATTCCTGCGTTGGCCAGTTAAGGTGTCGCTCGCGCTTACGCAACGCCGCTGCACGGTTGCCGCTTCGCTGAGCCCCTGGCTGTTCGGCTGGAGGGATTTTGAAGGCACACTGGGCGGTCGGTAACAAAAACCGATGCGTTCGCCGAGCTTCTATACGGCATCATGTTCCCCTATTGGCGGTATTGCGTGGGCGTTACGCCCACCTCGCGTTTGAACACCTGTGAGAAATGGCTGTGACTGCTATACCCAACCTCCAGGCCTACATCGATGATGCTCTGATCGGTCTCGAGGAGAAGCTGCCGGGCCCGAGCCATCCTCAACCTGATGAAGAACTGCAAGGGTGAATATCCGGCGGCTTTTTTGAACATTCGGCTGAAGTGGCATTCACTCATCCCGGCAACCTCGGCCAACTGCCTTAAATTGAAGTCCCTTGCCAGATCGGCTTCCATGGCCGCCAGCACGCGCCGAAACTTGTACGCAGGGAGAGCGTTGCGGCGTGGGCGATCGTCCGCTGAGCTATCCAGGTAATTGCGGGCAAGGTAGACGGCGATGCATTGGGCCAGACCCTGCAAATACAGCGGGCTCGCGCCACGTCCCATGAGTTCCTGCCGAACATGCTCCAGCAGTACCGACAGTCCTTCGTCACGCCCGCCTGACACTTCCCGCAGGCGAACGGCCTCGACAGGCCCGCCCAGTATTTCATGGATGGCTTTTTCCAGGAGCGGGACACCGAGATAGATGTGCATGACTTCAAAGTCGTCTGCGCTGGAGACGTTCCAACGCATCTCATACGGTTGCGCCGAAGTGGTCAAAAAGAAATCGCCTTTAGCAACTTCGCTGGTTTCCCATTGGCCCCCAAGCTCACGTTCCTGTACGGCAGCGTTTCCCGAAATGATCCAGACCAGCAAGGGTTCGGCCACCGCTGGGACGATGAAGTTACCTTCCTCACGTTCCCGGTTGAAAATCTGCACCAAGATGTCCCGGTCGGCCAGCACGTCCGAAGCGGCAATTCGCTTGCCCCGGATGTGTGCCTCCAAACCATGGGCAGAAGTCCGCTCTGTCACATCCAGGGTCATAGTGTCCTCCCTCTTTCTTGGCGAGTACGCAGGATAAAAGCTGCCTCGCTTCCTGGGTGCCGTACGGTCAGGTACAGGTTCAAGGCGGACAGCGCGCGGTGTATTTCACCTGATCTGGTCACGGCAGTGAGAACACACTCTGGACGCAACGGCAGGGCTTTCAGGGTTCAGAGTCACGACAAAGCCGGAATGTCTCCATTCCGGCTTGCGCTTCAACGTTCGGGGTATAAAACCATCCCGGCGTGGTACAACACATTGTTGCGAAACTCACCATCAGCGGTAAATCCAGTGTCATCGACATACTCGATGTGATCACCCTCCAACCAATAGCGGCCCTGGTAAGCACTTGCTTGCCGACCGCGTGCTTCGTCGTAGCGGCCCCCGGGCAAGAGTTCATGGCGGATCCGACCGTCAGCCGTCACCCACATGCCAACGTATGTGTTCTGGTTTCCATATGGCTTGCCCATCTCTGTTCCTCGCTATCGTCAATAGAGCATCAGAATGGACTCGCGGTTGGACGCACGATCAGCTCGCTGACGTCGACATCCGCTGGCTGCTCGACCGCGTAGGCAATCGCACGGGCAATGGCCGCAGCGGGAATCGCGATCTTGCGGAACTCCCTCATCTCCGTGCGTCCGCCTTCATCCGAAATGCTGTCGGCCAGCTCCGATTCGGTAACGCCTGGTGCAATCACCGTGACTCGAATATCACCCCCGACCTCTTGACGCAGACCTTCGGAAATTGCCCGGACGGCATATTTGGTGGCGCAGTACACCGCAGCGGTAGGGCTCACGGCGTAGGCACCAATTGAGGCGATATTGATGATCTGGCCAGCACGCTGCTGTTGCATGAGCGGCAGCGTTGCAGCAATACCGTGTAGTACGCCGCGAATGTTCACGTCGATCATCCGGTTCCACTCATTGACCTTCAACGCTTCCAGTTTCGAGAGTGGCATTACGCCGGCATTGTTGATGAGTACGTCGACGCGACCATGCAATTCGACAGCGAAATCGATGAAGGACTGCATGTCGTCCAGGCTGGTGACGTCCAGTGCCAGCACATCAGCGGTACCGCCTGCTGAACGAATGTCATCGGCCAGGGCTTCAAGGCGGTCGGTACGGCGGGCCCCCAGAACGACGCGAGCGCCTTTGCTGGCGAGCAGGCGGGCTGTGGCTTCGCCGATACCACTGCTGGCGCCTGTAATCACGATGACTTTGTGTTCGATGCCGTGCATTTTTCTCACTCCTGTTCCTGGTTTCAGAGGCACCTGCTGAACGGCAGGTGTTAAGGCAAGAGTAAGAATCCTGGGGGAAACAGCGTTATGTGATTCCTGCGACGGTCATGCACGATCCTGCATGATTGATCTGCGACTTATGTCAGCCCTTTGCCCGATCCTGGACTGTCTGAGGGCTGCACGAACCGGATACAACTTTTCTATTTATTCGAACATAAATGCCGAAACTAACTGGCTATTAAGCAAAGGCGTATGGAGCCACACTCTCACCCGAACTGCTGCAGTCGTACTGGCGTTGTTCAGTGTTCTCACCGCAGCGATTTTCCACAGCGCGCTGGCCGACCAGGCCCAGTTCATCCATTTCTTCAAGAACATCGCGATGGCCGGTGGCTTGCTGCAGACCGTGGCTTTTTTGGTGCAGGCCGCTTCAGCTTGGACGCCCGTCGTCAGTAGTCGAAGTGCAGCGGCACAGAGCATCTGGGGCATCATCACCTTACCAATGGGAAAAACTATGAAAGCTATCCAAGTGGCACAGTACGGTCAGGTTCAGGGGTTGGAACTCAAAGATGTCCCAGATTTGGTGCCCAATGACGACCAGGTTTTAATCAATGTCGCGGGGAGTGGAGTCAACCCGATTGACTGGAAGATCCTCTCAGGGGCAATGAAGCAATTCATCCCATTGTCTTTGCCCTATACGCCGGGGGTCGAGGTTGCCGGTACCGTTGCAGCGGTTGGCAAAAATGTCCAAGGGTTTGTTGTGGGGGATGAGGTATTCGGTTTCATAGGCATAGTCGGTGGCTACGCGACTCAGGCCGTGGCAGCCGCCGACAGGCTTGCGCATAAGCCCGCCGGCCTGCCGCTCCTCCACGCCAGTGGCATTCCTGCTGCAGCGCTTACCGCCTGGCAAGCACTGCATGAACACGCCAACCTACAGTCGGGTCAAACAGTGTTGATTCACGGGGCTGCGGGAGGCGTAGGAAGTTTCGCCGTACAGTTGGCTCGCCTGGCCGGTGCTTATGTAGTGACAACGGCCTCGGCCGGCAACCGAGACTACCTGTATTCACTCGGGGCGCAGCAGGTCATTGACTATACCGCGCAACGGTTCGAAGACGTGGCTGAAGAGATCGATGTTGTTCTCGACCTGGTAGGAGGAGAAACGCAAGACCGTTCCTGGACGATTGTCAAACGAGGAGGTGTACTTGTGTCTACCGTCAGCCCACCCGACCCGCAGAAGGCGCGTGAACACGACGCTGTCGGCAAACATTTCGCTACCCGTTCGGATGGGCGCCAGTTAGCACAGATCGCGCAATTGATTGCTGAGGAGAAGTTGCGCGTCGAGGTTGAGGTGATGCCACTTTCCAAGGTGACCGACGCTATAACGCTGAGCTCAGGGGGGCATACCCGCGGCAAACGTGTCCTGGATGTCAATCGTTGAACAGCGGTTAACTGTATTAGGCTTTTTATGAAAAGCCTAGAAAAGGGATGCCTGCTCCTGGCTGAAGCCTCGTCCCCGAGATGCCTCGCCGCAGGAATGTGCAAAATCATCGCAGGAAACCCATAACGGGTTCATTACCGCCGCCTTAATCTGAGCCCAAGCAGCAAGCGAACCACTGCTGCTGCCGGCCATCAGAGCGACCAAGCCTGGAAGCATACAGGCATCAACGTCACGCTTTGCACTGACAACCGGCAACGAATCCATCGCTAATTTCGGAGTCGCTGTCATGAAAAATGTTAACAAAATGATGATTGGAGTCGCCTTAACTGTTCTGAGCGCAAGTTCGATGGCGCTTCCAGCCAAAGAGCAAGGCAACTGGACCCCTAAACCTTGCAAATACCTGTGTTCACCAATCCTGGTCGAGGACGGTGCAGACCGACTCAATGGCCGTCGGGTTGCCGAGGACGGTGCAGACCGACTCAACGACCGGCGTGTAGCCGAGGACGGTTCGGACCGAGTCATCAATGCCTGATGTGCCTGGGCTGCGCCAAAAGCCCGGAAAAACCGGGCTTTTGGCAGATCAAATGATCCATTCGGCATCTACCCAAATGGATGCGAACCCACCTATCCTCTGCAATCGGGACAGCCGAACGGGGAGGTAACGGTAGTGAGTGATCTGGACGATGAGCTGACACGCCTCAGGGCCGAACTGGCATCAGCGATGCAACGTTTTGCTCCGACATACGGCGTCTATCAAACGGCGATTGATCCGTTGCATTTCATACGCAGCGACACGCCAACAGACGTCATCCATACGGTTCATAAACCGGGATTGTGCATAATTGTACAGGGCCGGAAACAGATCCAGTTGTGGGATGAAAGCTATACCTACGATCAACTGAACTATCTGGTTGTCTCTGTGACACTGCCTCTGGCTGGGCAAGTGACCGAGGCCTCTCCAGAGAGGCCCTACTTCTGCATTCGCCTGGATATCGACCCGGCAGAAATCGCTCAGCTGATTGCCGACGTCAGCCCGATCGGCGTACCCAGCCAGCCATCTCGTCGCGGCCTCTATCTGGACAGGATTGATACCCCATTGCTTGATGCCATGTTGCGACTGGTACGTCTGTTGGATGTGCCCTCCGATATCCCGGCATTGGCTCCGCTGGCCCTCAGGGAAATATTCTACCGGTTGCTCAAAGGCCAGCAGGGCCAGCGATTACATGAGATAGCCATCAACGACAGCCAGACCCACCGGGTGACAAGAGCTATCGAATGGTTGAACAACAACTATGCGCAGCCGCTGCACATCGATGAGTTGGCGAGCTATGTCAATTTGAGTAATTCCACGCTTCACCACCGATTCAAGGCAATCACCGCGATGAGCCCGTTGCAGTACCAGAAACAACTGCGCCTGCAGCACGCACGAAGGTTGATGATTTCAGAAGGGCTGGATGTTTCCACGGCCGGGTTCACGGTGGGCTATGAGAGCCCGTCACAGTTCAGCCGAGAATACAGCCGGATGTTCGGAGCCCCTCCAAGCAAGGACATCGCAAAGATTCGATCGATGGGATGAGTTGCAAGGTGGAACGGGCATGCAAAGAGGCTCCCCCATGCCCCGCAAGCAAGTAAAGGGGGGCAGCGTAGGGGTATTGATACCGGTCGGGCCTATGCGTCAGCCCTCAGCAGTCTCGCTGTGCGCCAGGATCAATAACTTGTCAGTTTCGATCATTGAGCCCTTTCAAACGGCTGTTTAATGTCGCTGACAGACAAACGACGGGGCCCGCCACCCAGTGAGGTGCCCGCAATCCGTGATCACGCCATCAGGGGACCTTTCCATGGCCGCCGACCGCTACCCGCACCTGCTTGCCCCGCTGGACCTGGGCTTTACCACCTTGCGCAATCGCACCCTGATGGGCTCGATGCACACCGGCCTCGAAGAGCGCCCCGGCGGCTTCGAGCGCATGGCCGCGTACTTTGCCGAGCGCGCCCGGGGCGGCGTTGGCCTGATGGTCACGGGCGGCATTGCGCCCAATGATGAAGGCGGGGTGTATTCCGGTGCGGCAAAGCTCAGCACCGAGGAAGAGGCCGACAAGCACCGCATCGTCACCGAGGCGGTGCACGCTGCCGGTGGCAAGATCTGCCTGCAGATCCTGCATGCCGGGCGCTACGCCTACAGCCCACGCCAGGTGGCACCTAGCGCGATTCAGGCGCCGATCAACCCGTTCAAGCCCAAGGCGCTGGACGAGGAGGGTATCGAGAAGCAGATTGCCGACTTCGTCAATTGTGCCGTGCTGGCCCAGCGTGCCGGTTACGACGGTGTCGAGATCATGGGTTCGGAAGGCTACTTCATCAACCAGTTCCTGGCCGCCCACACCAACCACCGCACCGACCGCTGGGGCGGCAGTTATGAAAACCGCATGCGCCTGGCAGTGGAAATCGTCAGCCGGGTGCGTGGCGCGGTAGGGCCGAACTTCATCATCATCTTCCGCCTGTCGATGCTCGACCTGGTCGAGGGTGGCAGCACCTGGGACGAGATCGAGCTGCTGGCCAAGGCCATCGAGCAGGCCGGCGCTACCTTGATCAACACCGGAATCGGTTGGCACGAGGCGCGTATTCCGACCATCGCCACCAAAGTGCCGCGTGCGGCCTTCAGCAAAGTCACCGCCAAGTTGCGGGGCGTGGTGAGCATTCCGCTGATCACCACCAACCGCATCAACACCCCGGAGGTGGCCGAGGCGGTGCTGGCCGAGGGCGATGCGGACATGGTCTCGATGGCCCGACCGTTTCTCGCCGACCCGGACTTCGTCAACAAGGCCGCTGCCGGTCGCGCGGATGAAATCAACACCTGCATCGGCTGCAACCAGGCCTGCCTGGACCACACCTTCGGCGGCAAACTGACCAGCTGCCTGGTCAACCCGCGTGCCTGCCACGAGACCGAACTCAACTACTTGCCTGTACGTACGGTGAAGCGCATTGCCGTGGTCGGCGCCGGCCCGGCTGGCCTGGCCGCGGCCACCGTGGCGGCCGAGCGGGGCCACGGGGTGACCCTGTTTGACGCCGCCAGCGAGATCGGTGGCCAGTTCAACGTGGCCAAGCGGGTGCCGGGCAAGGAAGAATTCTTCGAAACGCTGCGTTACTTCCGCAACAAGGTCAAAAGCACGGGCGTCGACCTGCGCCTGAATACCCGTGTGGATGTGCAGGCACTGGTGGGCGGCGGCTTTGATGAAATCATCCTGGCTACCGGCATCGCCCCGCGTACCCCGGCCATTGCGGGCGTGGAGCACGCCAAGGTGCTCAGCTACCTGGACGTGCTGCTCGAGCGCAAGCCTGTGGGCAAGTCGGTGGCCGTGATTGGCGCGGGAGGTATCGGCTTCGATGTGTCCGAGTACCTGGTACATGAGGGCGTGGCCACCAGCCAGGACCGAGCGGCATTCTGGAAAGAGTGGGGCATCGATACCCACCTTCAGGCGCGAGGTGGTGTGGCCGGGATCAAGGCCGAGCCGCATGCCCCGGCGCGGCAGGTGTACCTGTTGCAGCGCAAGAAATCCAAGGTGGGTGACGGGCTCGGCAAGACGACCGGCTGGATTCACCGCACCGGGTTGAAGAACAAGGGGGTGCAGATGCTCAACAGCGTCGAGTATCTGGCTATCGACGATGCCGGCCTGCACATTCGTGTGGACGGCGGCGAGCCGCAGGTGCTGGCGGTGGATAACGTGGTGATCTGTGCCGGGCAAGATCCGCTGCGCGAGCTGCAGGAAGGGCTGGCGGCGGCGGGGCAGTCGGTGCACCTGATTGGTGGCGCGGATGTGGCGGCCGAGCTGGATGCCAAGCGGGCGATCAACCAAGGCTCGCGGTTGGCGGCTGAGCTCTGAGGTCGTCGGGGCTGCGTGAACCCGTCACCTGCACGTGTGGGAGCGGGCATGCCCGCGAAACAGGTGACGCGGTGGATGGCACCGGCTTTGCCGGTGTTCGCGGGTGAACCCGCTCCTACGACGGCCTGTGCCGGGGCATCGATGCCTGTGTCGAGCCACCCTGGCACTGTGATGCCTCGGCGGGGCGAGTCATCGATTACAAGCGCTTGCGGGATTACCCTGTAAACTGCGATCCATGCATGTATTCGACCTCCCCCCAGCACCGCTGCAATTTCTGAACTTGCCCTGGCTGGAACAAGCCCAGGTCCAGGCCGCCATTCTGCGCCTGGACCTGATCGACCCGCTGATCAGCGGCAACAAGTGGTTCAAGCTACGCCACCACCTGCAACAGGCCGGCGCCAGCCATGCTCCAGGCCTGATCAGCCTTGGCGGCAACCATTCCAACCACCTGCACGCCTTGGCCGCTGCCGGCAAGCGTTTCGGCTTCGCCACCGTCGGCCTGTTACGCGGCCATGCCCAGGACACGCCAACCGTGCGTGACCTGCAGGCGCTGGGCATGGAACTGCATTGGCTAGGCTACGGCGGCTACCGTGCGCGCAACGAGCCAGGCTTTTGGGCTTCCTGGCAGGTGCGCTATCCAGGCTGGCACTGCATCCCCGAAGGGGGCGGCGGGCTGGCCGGTGCGCAGGGCTGCGCGCTGATCATGCAGCAGGCGCGCGCGCAAATCTCGGCCTTGGGGTGGTCAGACTACGACGCCTGGTGGTTGGCTGCCGGAACGGGGACTACCTTGGCCGGCCTGGTAATGGCGGAGGCAGGGGCGCATGCCGTGCACGGCGCCTTGGCCGTACCCAGGGATCATGGGGTGCCGGAGACGGTGGCAGCACTGGCCGGCACGCACGGCTACCAGCTACACGACGCCTGCCGTGGCGGTTTCGGAAAATTCGACGATGCGCTACTGACGTTCATCGCCGACTGCGAGCAGCACACTGACGTGCCGCTCGAAGCCCTCTATACCGGCAAGGCTCTGCTGGCCTTGCGTGATCAGGTCGCTGCCGGGCTGTTCAAGCCCGGCAGCCGCCTGATCTTCGTGCACACAGGCGGCCTGCAGGGGCGACGCGGTTACTTGTAAGGCAGCATGCGCAACAGCGTGTTGTCGCGCTGCACATAGTGATGGTAAAGCCCGGCCAGTGCATGCAGGCCGATCAGCCAGTAGCCCCAGCTGCCAATACGCTCATGCCAGCCTTTAATGAACTTGGCCTGGTCCGGGTTCGGGCCGATCAGATGTGGCAGCTCCAGGCCAAAGAACGGCACCGGTTTGTCGGCGGCGCTGAGGATCAGCCAGCCGGCCAGCGGCAGGCCGATCATCATCAGGTACAGTGCCAGGTGCATCAGGTGCGCCAGGCCAGTCTGCCAGGCCGGTGGTTTTGGCACGATGGGCGGCGTCGGGCGGCTCAGGCGCATGGCCAGACGCAGCCAGACCAGCACGAACACGCTGAGCCCGAGCATGAAGTGCAGGTCCTTCATCAGGTTGCGTTCGACGCTGTCCTTGGGGAACAGGCCACGCAGTTCGATGAGTGCATAGACAGCGGCCAGCAGCACCAGCATCAGCCAATGCAGGGCGATGGACAGGCGCGCGTAATGGGTCGCGGGGTTGGATGAAACCATGATCGGTCCTCGTCATCAGGTCGGAAAGGCGCTCTTGCTGGCGCTCAGGCACCATTGTAATGGTTGCCAGAAACGAATCTTTGCGCTGGGTCTGTGAAAATTGTGTTGCCAGCCACCGGCCTCTTCGCGGGCCCGCCCGCTCCCACAGGGACTGCACAGTCTTTGAAGCCGTGCAGTCCCTGTGGGAGCGGGCGGGCCCGCGAAGGGGCCGGAACAGGCGACATCAGTTACCGGGCAGATACGGCCAGTCATCAGCCACCAGAAACACCCGCTCTGCCTCCTGCCAGGCACCCTCGGCATCAGGCACCAGTCGTACCAGCAAGTGCGCCGGTGCCTGCCGCTCCAGCACATGCAGCCACGCCGCAAACTGCTCCGCCTGCCAGCACTCACCTGACGCCACCCTAGCCGGTGCCAGCCAGGCATGCCGCTGCAGCGGCTGCCAGCGCTCGCCCTCGGCCATCACCCAGTCCCGCCGACGAAGCCAGCGCCCACGCAAATGTTGCGGGTTGGCGCCCTCCGGCGCCTCGGCATGCCCAGGCCGTTGATAGAACAGGTAACCACCCAGCCACATTTGCGCCTGCACCTGCTCCACCCCTAGCTGGGCCAGCGCCTGACGGCTGTGCGCCCCCTTGGACATGGGCAATTGGTGCCCCGCCAGGTGCGCAAGCTTGGTCCCCAGCCGGTCATGGCAACCTGGCCCCAGCCAGGCATGGGGATCGTGCCCGGCGCCTTCCGGGCCCAGGTACAGCTTGATCGCCAGTTCCAGGTGGTGCACGCCGTCGCAGTCGCGCAACACCACGTCGAGCTCACCCAAGGTGCGCCCGCCGTCGCGAATCGCCAGGTTGGCGGCCAGCAGCTCGATGCCTGGCGCCTGGCCCAGGGCAAATTGCCACAGGCGTTCGTAGTAATGCCCCAGGCGCCGGCTGCCCAATTGCGCCAGCCACTCGCGCAACGGTCGCTCATCGGCATCCAGGGCCCGCAACCATTGTTCAAGGCGTTGTGGCTGCTGCGCCCACAGGCTGCCCGCCAGCGGGTGTCGCTGGGGGCAGGGCGGGGCGCTGAGCAGGGGCGGCGACAACAGGGCCCATGCCAGGTCACGCACGGTAGAGTGCTGCAGTTGTCGGGGCAGGTCGTGAAGCTGGGCGAATGGCGTCATCCTGCGAGCATAGCCGGTTTGCCGCTGCCCGGTGGTTTCGCCCATAATCGGCGCATCGTCACCCGCCGCAGAGCCTCGCAGGAGCCCCATGGAGCAATTTCGCAATATCGGTATCATCGGTCGCCTTGGCAGCTCGCAGGTGCTCGACACCATTCGCCGACTGAAAAAATTCCTCCTCGATCGCCACCTGCACGTGATCCTCGAGGACACCATTGCCGAAGTGCTGCCCGGCCATGGCTTGCAGACGTCCACCCGCAAGCTGCTGGGCGAGGTCTGCGACCTGGTTATCGTGGTCGGCGGCGACGGCAGCCTGCTGGGCGCTGCCCGCGCGCTGGCCCGGCACAACATTCCGGTGCTGGGTATCAACCGTGGCAACCTGGGTTTTCTCACCGACATCCGCCCCGACGAGCTGGAACAGAAGGTCGCCGAAGTGCTCGACGGCCACTACCTGGTAGAAAACCGTTTCCTGCTGCAGGCCGAGGTGCGTCGCCACCATGAGGCCATCGGCCAGGGCGATGCGCTGAACGACGTGGTGCTGCACCCAGGCAAGTCCACGCGCATGATCGAGTTCGAGATCTACATCGACGGCCAGTTCGTCTGCAGCCAGAAGGCCGACGGCCTGATCGTCGCCACCCCCACCGGCTCCACCGCCTATGCGCTGTCGGCCGGTGGCCCGATCATGCACCCCAAGCTCGATGCCATCGTCATCGTGCCGATGTACCCGCACACCTTGTCGGGTCGGCCGATCGTGGTTGACGGCAACAGCGAGCTGAAGATCGTGGTGTCCAAGGACCTGCAGATCTACCCGCAGGTGTCCTGTGACGGCCAGAACCACTTCACGTGCGCCCCCGGCGACACCATCACGGTCAGCAAAAAGCCGCAAAAGCTGCGCCTGATCCACCCGCTGGACCACAATTACTACGAGGTCTGCCGCACCAAACTGGGTTGGGGCAGCCGCCTGGGGAGCAGTGACGACTGATGCTCGATCCGGCGCGAAGTTTTGACATCATCGGCGACGTGCACGGCTGTGCACTGACCCTTGAACGCCTGCTCGACGCCCTCGGATACAAGCGCGTGGCTGGTGTGTGGCGCCACCCGCGACGTCAGGCGCTGTTCCTTGGCGACATCGTCGACCGCGGGCCACGCATTCGTGAGGCGCTGCACATCGTCCACGACATGGTCGAAGCCGGCCAGGCGTTCTGCATCATGGGCAACCACGAATACAATGCCCTGGGCTGGGTCACCCCGGCGCTGCCTGGCAGCGGCAAGGCCTATGTCCGCGAACACACGCCGCGGCATGCCCGGCTGATCGACGAAACCCTGACCCAGTTTGCCCAACACCCCGGCGATTGGCACGATTTCGTCAACTGGTTCTACCAGCTGCCGTTGTTCATCGACGCCGGACGCTTCCGTCTGGTGCACGCCTGCTGGGACCCGCGGCTGATCGAGCCGCTGCGCCAGCAATACCCCGACGGCCGCATCGATGAACACTTCATCCAGGCCTCGGCGGTCAGTGGCAGTTTTGCCGACACAGTGTGCAACCGCCTGTTGCGCGGTACCGACATGCGCCTGCCGGACGGGCTGACGCTGACCGGCGGCGACGGCCTGACCCGCGCGTTCTTCCGCACCAAGTTCTGGGAAGAAGACCCGAAAACCTACGGTGACATCGTGTTCCAGCCCGATGCCCTGCCCGAGGAAGTGGCCAGCACCCCGCTCAGCCACAGCCAGAAGAACGCCTTGCTGCGCTATGACGAAGACCAGCCGATGCTGTTCGTCGGGCATTACTGGCGCAGCGGCCGTCCGGCACCGATCCGCGCCAACCTGGCCTGCCTGGACTACAGCGCCGTGCTCTACGGCAAGCTGGTCGCCTACCGGCTGGATGATGAAACCCGTATCGACCCACACAAGTTCGTCTGGGTCGACGTCGACCGCCCACAGGCCAACCAATGAACATAATCGAAGTGATGCGCCTGCCGCTGTCGGTCGACCTCAGCGGCTTCGTCCACCTGTTGCAACGCCTGCAGGTGCCGCACCGGGTCAGCGAGGAGGGTGATGCCCAGGTCCTCTGGGCCCCCGACACCCTGGCCGAAGATGTGCTGCAGCTTTACCAGCGCTACCCCGACGGCAACGCCGACCTGCCGGCCAGCGCCGACCCTGTAGGGGCGGGTTCACCCGCGAATGCCCCCACACAGCCTTCTCTGGCAGCCCAGGCCAAGGCCTGCAAAATCACCACCCTCACCCTGCTGCTGTGCTTCATCGTCGCCGGCCTTACGGGGCTTGGTGACAACTTCACCACCATCAGCTGGTTCACCTTCCTCGACTTCCGTGTCCAGGGCGACTACCTGTACTTCACCTCGCTGGCGCAAACCCTGGATGAAGGCCAGTGGTGGCGCCTGGTATCACCCATGCTGCTGCATTTCGGCGTGCTGCACCTGGCCATGAACAGCCTGTGGTACTGGGAGCTGGGCAAACGCATCGAACTGCGCCAGGGCCCGTGGGCGTTGCTGGGCCTGACCCTGCTGTTCAGCCTGGTGTCCAACCTGGCCCAGCACTACACCAGTGGGCCGAGCTTGTTTGGTGGTCTGTCTGGCGTGCTATACGGCCTGCTCGGGCATATCTGGCTGTACCAGTGGCTGGCGCCTGACCGTTACTTCAACCTGCCCAAGGGCGTGCTGGTGATGATGCTGATCTGGCTGGTGGTATGCCTGACCGGCGTGGTCGGCACGCTCGGCCTTGGCCAGATCGCCAATGCCGCCCACGTCGGCGGGCTGCTCATCGGATGCCTGACCGGGCTCTTGGGTGGGGCGCTGGCCCGGCGTAAACTGTCGGCTTGAATCAGGAGACACTATGTCCACTTTCGCGCAAATGATTGAAAACATTACCCCGGAAATCTACCAGAGCCTGAAACTGGCCGTGGAAATCGGCAAATGGTCCGATGGCCGCAAGCTCACCGCCGAGCAGAAAGAGCTGTCGCTGCAGGCGGTCATCGCCTGGGAGATGAAGAACCTGCCTGAAGACCAGCGCACCGGCTACATGGGCCCTCAGGAATGCGCGTCGAAGTCCGCGCCCATCGCCAACATTCTGTTCAAGTCGGACTCGGTACATTGATCGAACTCGCACGTGGCTCGTTGAGCAAGATGGCGGTGAGCCTGCAGGCACCGGTGGTGCAGTACAGCTTCCGCCTGGATGACACGCAGGTGCCGGTCAACCCCATGATCGGCCAGCGCCTGCGCCTGGAATACCTCGGCGCCATTCATTGCAGCCATTGCGGCAAGCGCACCAAGACCAGCTTCAGCCAGGGTTACTGCTACCCGTGCATGACCAAGCTGGCCCAGTGCGATGTGTGCATCATGGCCCCGGAAAAATGCCACTACGACGCCGGCACCTGCCGGGAGCCGTCGTGGGGCGAGCAGTTCTGCATGACCGACCACGTCGTCTACCTGGCCAATTCGTCGGGGATCAAGGTCGGCATCACCCGTGCCACCCAGCTGCCCACCCGCTGGCTCGACCAGGGCGCCAGCCAGGCGTTGCCGATCATGCGCGTGGCCACCCGGCAGCAATCGGGCCTGGTTGAAGACGTGCTGCGCAGCCAGGTGCCGGACCGTACCAACTGGCGCGCGCTGCTCAAGGGCGATGCCGAGGTGCTCGACCTGCCGGCCATCCGGGAGCAGGTCTTCGAAGCCTGCGCCGACGGCCTGCGCGAACTGCAGGGGCGCTTTGGCCTGCAGGCGATCCAGCCGCTGCCGGACGCCGAAGTGGTGCAGATGAACTACCCGGTCGAGGCGTACCCGAAGAAGATTGTCAGCTTCAATCTCGACAAGGACCCGGTGGCCGAGGGCACGCTGCTGGGCATCAAGGGCCAGTACCTGATCTTCGACACCGGTGTGATCAATATTCGCAAGTACACGGCCTACCAGTTGGCCGTGCTCCAGTAAAAAGGACCTGCACATGCGTACCGAACAACCGCAAGTGATCTACCTCAAGGATTACCAGGCGCCGGAGTACCTGATCGACGAGACGCACCTGACCTTCGAGCTGTTCGAGGACCACACGCTGGTTCACGCGCAACTGGTCATGCGCCGCAACCCGGCACGCGGTGCCGGCCTGCCGCCACTGGAACTCGATGGCCAGCAGCTGGAACTGCTGCGCGCCTCCCTGGATGACCAGGAACTGCAGTCAGGCGACTACCGGCTCGACGCCGACAGCCTGACCGTGCAGCCCAAGGCCGAGCGCTTCACCCTCGATACCAGCGTGAAGATCCACCCGGAAAGCAACACCGCCCTGGAAGGCCTGTACAAGTCGGGCAAGATGTTCTGCACCCAGTGCGAGGCCGAGGGCTTCCGCAAGATCACTTACTACCTCGACCGCCCGGACGTGATGAGCACCTTCACCACCACGGTCATCGCCGAGCAGCATCGCTACCCGGTCTTGCTGTCGAACGGCAACCCGATCGGCAGCGGGCCGGCCGAAGACGGCCGCCACTGGGCGACCTGGGAAGACCCGTTCATGAAGCCGGCCTACCTGTTCGCCTTGG
Organism: Pseudomonas sp. BO3-4; assembly: GCF_034044115.1. Taxonomy (NCBI): domain Bacteria; kingdom Pseudomonadati; phylum Pseudomonadota; class Gammaproteobacteria; order Pseudomonadales; family Pseudomonadaceae; genus Pseudomonas; species Pseudomonas sp. BO3-4. The sequence continues at coordinate 4,425,032 of NZ_CP139018.1, read as the reverse complement.
TCGCCGGTGACCTGTGGTGCGTTGAAGACAGCTTCACCCGCCAGTCCGGCCGTGAGGTGACCCTGCGCATCTACGTCGAGCCCGAGAACATCGACAAGTGTGACCACGCCATGGTCAGCCTGAAAAAGTCCATGCGCTGGGACGAAGAAGTCTATGGCCGCGAGTACGACCTGGACATTTTCATGATTGTTGCGGTCAATGACTTCAACATGGGCGCCATGGAAAACAAGGGCCTGAACATCTTCAACTCCAGCTGTGTGCTGGCCCGCGCCGAAACCGCCACCGATGCTGCGCACCAGCGCGTCGAAGGGGTGGTCGCTCACGAGTACTTCCACAACTGGTCGGGCAACCGTGTCACCTGCCGTGACTGGTTCCAGCTGTCGCTGAAGGAAGGCTTCACGGTGTTCCGCGATGCCGAGTTCAGTGCCGACATGAACTCGCGCACGGTCAAGCGCATCGAAGACGTCGCCTACCTGCGCACCCACCAGTTCGCCGAAGACGCCGGCCCCATGGCCCACCCGGTGCGCCCGGACAGCTTCATCGAAATCTCCAACTTCTACACCCTGACCGTCTACGAGAAGGGCGCCGAAGTGGTGCGCATGGTCCGTACCCTGTTGGGTACCGAAGGCTTCCGTAAAGGCAGCGACCTGTACTTTGAACGTCACGATGGCCAGGCGGTAACCACCGACGACTTCATCAAGGCCATGGAAGACGCCAACGGCGTCGACTTTACCCAGTTCAAGCGCTGGTACAGCCAGGCGGGTACCCCGCGTCTGGAGGTCAGCGAGGCGTATGACGCCGCCGCGCAGACCTACAGCCTGACGTTCCGCCAGAGCTGCCCGCAGACCCCGGACAAGGCCGAGAAACTGCCGTTCGTGATCCCGGTGGAGCTGGGCCTGCTGGATGCCGCCGGCAACGATCTGCCGCTGCAGTTGGCGGGCGAAGAGGCCGCTCAAGGGACCAGCCGCGTGCTGTCGGTGACCGAGGCCGAGCAAACCTTCACCTTCCAGGGCATTCAGGCCAAGCCGCTGCCGTCGCTGCTGCGTGGCTTCAGCGCCCCGGTGAAGCTGAGCTTCCCGTATGACCGCGACCAGCTGATGTTCCTGATGCAGCACGACAGCGACGGCTTCAACCGCTGGGAAGCGGGCCAGCAGCTGTCGGTGCAGGTACTGCAGGAACTGATCGGCCAGCATCAACGCGGTGAAGCCCTGAAGCTCGACCAGCGCCTGATCACCGCTCTGGGCACTGTGCTGGGCAACGAATCGCTGGACCCTGCCATGGTGGCCGAAATGCTCTCGCTGCCAGGTGAGGCGTACCTTACCGAGATCAGCCAGGTGGCCGACGTCGACGCCATCCACGCCGCCCGCGAGTTCGCACGCCAGCAGATCGCCGAACACCTGTTCGACGCCCTGTGGGCGCGTTACCAGGCCAACCGTGAAGTGTCGCGCAGCACTGCCTACGTGGCCTCGGCCGAGCACTTTGCCCGCCGCAGCCTGCAGAACATTGCGCTGTCGTACCTGATGCAGAGTGGCAAGCAACAGGTGCTGGACGCGACCCTGGAGCAGTTCGAGCACTGCGACAACATGACCGAGCGCCTTACCGCGCTGGCGGTACTGGTCAACTCGCCGTTCGAGGCCGAGCGCGCCAAAGCGCTGGAGGCGTTTGCCGAGCACTTCAAGGACAACCCGCTGGTCATGGACCAATGGTTCAGCGTGCAGGCGGCCAGCACGCTGCCGGGTGGGCTGGCGCGGGTCAAGGCATTGATGCAGCACCCGGCCTTCACCCTGAAGAACCCGAACAAGGTGCGTGCGCTGATCGGTGCCTTTGCCGGGCAGAATCTGGTCAACTTCCATGCTGCCGATGGCTCCGGGTATCGCTTCCTGGCGGACCTGGTGATCGAGCTGAATGCGCTGAATCCGCAGATTGCCTCGCGGCAACTGGCGCCGCTGACCCGCTGGCGTAAGTATGACGATGCGCGTCAGGCGCTGATGAAGGGTGAGCTGGAGCGGATTCTGGCTTCGGGTGAGTTGTCCAGTGATGTGTATGAGGTTGTGAGCAAGAGTCTGGCGTAATTGTTGTGAATTGGGGCTGCTTTGCAGCCCTTCGCGGGTGAACCCGCTCCTACAGGGGGGCGTAACCTTGTTGGAGCGGGTTTACCCGCGAAGGGCCGCCCAGCGGCCCCCGGCTTTCCCCTGCCGACAACAAAACATAACACCCCGCCCGTTGTCTTCCCGCAAACATCCCCGCTACGATCCCCTCAAGCGATTGCAGGCCTCTAGATCAGGCTTTTTGCAAAGCCTGCAATGCATTGACCCACCAAAAAGAACACAACAAGGGGGCAGTCATGAGGGAACAGTTGCGTACGCCAGCCAGGCGTGGTGCCTGGCCATGGGCAGCCAGCGCGATGCTGGCATTGGCATTGGGGGTGTGGGCAGACAGCGCCCAGGCCGCGGCCGCCGACGAATACTCCACCGAATCGGCCAGGGCCAGCCAAAGCCTGTTGATCGACGCCACCCATGCCGGCAAGCGCCTGGTGGTGGTGGGTGATCGCGGCCACATTCTGTTCTCCGACGACCAAGGCAGTACCTGGACCCAGGCCCGGGTACCCACCCGGCAATTGCTCACTGCTGTGTTTTTCCTCGACGACAAGCGTGGCTGGGCCGTCGGCCATGACGCGCAGATCCTCGCCAGCAGCGACGGCGGCGCCACCTGGAGCAAGCAGTTCGAAGACCTCGCCCGTGAAGCGCCCTTGCTCGATGTCACCTTCCTTGACGCCCAGCACGGCTTTGCCGTGGGGGCCTATGGTGCCTTGCTGGAAACCACCGATGGCGGGCAGCACTGGCAGGATGTGGCCGAGCGGCTGGACAACCCGGACCAGCTGCACCTGAACGGTATCGCCCACGTGCGCGATGCCGGCCTGTTCATCGTGGGTGAGCAGGGCGGCATGTTCCGCTCCACCGACAACGGCCAGACCTGGGCCAAGGTCCAGGGCCCCTACGAGGGCTCATTGTTCGGCGTGATCGGCACCGCCAGGCCGCAGACCCTGCTGGCCTACGGCCTTCGCGGCAACCTGTTCCGCTCCAGCGACTTCGGTGACAGCTGGCAGCCGATCGAACTCAAGGCCGCACGCGGTACCCTGGAGTTCGGCCTGGCAGGCGCTACGCTTGTCGATGATGGCAGCCTGGTGCTGGTCGGCAATGGTGGCAGCGTGCTGCGCAGCACGGACGACGGCCAGACCTTCAGCGTGTACAACCGTGCCGACCGCCTGGCCCTGGCCGGCGTCAGTGGCCTGGCCAACGGCGGCCTGCTGCTGGTGGGGCAGGGGGGTGTACACCTGGCCAGCGCCGAAGGGGCTGATCAGGCTGCCCGGGAGGTGCGCCCATGACCAGCAGGGAGAGCATTGCCATGCACCCGCATCACCAGGACAAGGCCACGCTGCTCGAACGCCTGATCTTCAACAACCGCCCAGTGGTCATCGCCCTGTGCGTGCTGGTCAGCATTTTTCTGTTCTGGCAGGCCACGCAGATTCGCCCCTCCACCAGCTTCGAGAAGATGATCCCACTGCAGCATCCGTTCATCGAGCAGATGATGGAGCACCGCAACGACCTGGCCAACCTCGGCAACACCGTGCGCATCTCGGTGGAGGCGGTGAACGGTGACATCTTCGACAAGGACTACATGGAGACCCTGCGTCAGATCCATGACGAAGTGTTCTACATCCCGGGTGTCGATCGGGCCGGGTTGAAGTCACTGTGGAGCCCCAGCGTGCGCTGGAGCGAGGTCACCGAAGAGGGTTTTTCCGGTGGCGAGGTCATCCCTAACACCTACAACGGGTCGCAGGACAGCCTCGATACCCTGCGCGACAACGTGCTCAAGTCAGGCCAGGTGGGGCGCCTGGTAGGCAACAACTTCAAGTCCAGCATCGTCGACGTGCCGCTGCTGGAAAGCTACCCCGACCCGCAGGACCCGGGCAAACAGGTGAAGCTGGACTACCAGCAGTTCTCTCACCTGCTGGAAGAGAAGATCCGTGACAAGTTCCAGGCGCAGAACCCCAATGTAAAAATCCACATTGTCGGCTTTGCCAAGAAGGTCGGTGACCTGATCGATGGCCTGGTGATGGTGGCGATGTTCTTCGGCGTCGCCCTGGTGATCACCTGGGTGCTGTTGTACTGGTTCACCTGGTGCATCCGCAGCACTGTCGCCGTGCTCATCACCACGCTGGTGGCGGTGGTCTGGCAGCTGGGGCTGATGCATGCGGTGGGCTTTGGCCTGGACCCGTACTCGATGCTGGTGCCGTTCCTGATCTTCGCCATCGGCATTTCCCACGGGGTGCAGAAGATCAACGGCATCGCCCTGCAGTCGAGTGACGCCGACAACGCCCTTACCGCTGCCCGGCGCACTTTCCGTCAGTTGTTCCTGCCGGGAATGATCGCCATCCTTGCCGACGCGGTGGGCTTCATTACCCTGCTGATCATCGACATCGGGGTGATTCGCGAACTGGCCATTGGCGCCTCCATCGGCGTGGCGGTGATCGTGTTCACCAACCTGATCCTGTTGCCGGTGGCCATCTCCTACGTGGGCATCAGCAAGAAGGCCATCGAACGCAGCAAGAAAGACGCGACCCGCGAGCACCCGTTCTGGCGCCTGTTGTCGAACTTCGCCAGTGCCAAGGTGGCGCCGGTGTCGGTGGTGCTGGCGCTGCTCGCCTTCGCCGGGGGCTTGTGGTACAGCCAGAACCTGAAGATCGGCGACCTCGACCAGGGCGCACCGGAGCTGCGCCCCGACTCACGCTACAACCAGGACAACAACTTCATCATCAGCAACTACTCGACCAGTTCCGATGTACTGGTGATCATGGTCAAGACGCCGTCGGAGAAGTGCTCGGTCCACTCGACCATGGCGCCGATCGACGAGCTGATGTGGACCATGGAAAACACCCCTGGCGTGCAGTCGGCGATTTCCTTGGTCACCGTTTCCAAGCAGGTGATCAAGGGCATGAACGAGGGCAGCCTGAAATGGGAAACCCTGTCGCGTAACCCGGACATCCTCAACAACTCCATCGCCCGGGCTGACGGCCTTTACAACGGCGACTGCTCATTGGCACCCGTGCTGGTGTTCCTCAATGACCACAAGGCTGAAACGCTGGAGCGCGTCACCGCCGTGGCCAAGGCGTTTGCCGACAGCCATGACAAGGAAGGCCTGCAGTTCCTGCTGGCGGCGGGCAACGCCGGTATCGAGGCAGCGACCAACGAAGTGATCAAGTCGGCCGAGCTGACCATCCTGATCCTGGTGTACATCTGCGTGGCAGTGATGTGCCTGATCACCTTCCGCTCGTTCGCCGCCACGCTGTGCATCGTGCTGCCCCTGGTGCTGACCTCGGTGCTGGGCAACGCGCTGATGGCCTATATGGGCATCGGGGTGAAGGTGGCGACCTTGCCGGTGGTGGCGTTGGGGGTGGGCATTGGCGTGGACTATGGCATCTATATCTACAGCCGCCTGGAAAGCTTCCTGCGTGCGGGGCTGCCGTTGCAGGAGGCCTATTACCAGACCCTGCGCTCGACGGGTAAAGCCGTGTTGTTCACTGGCTTGTGCCTGGCCATCGGCGTGTGCACCTGGATCTTCTCGGCAATCAAGTTCCAGGCTGATATGGGGCTGATGCTGACCTTCATGCTGCTGTGGAACATGTTTGGCGCACTGTGGCTGCTGCCGGCGCTGGCACGGTTCCTGATCAAGCCGGAGAAGATGGTGGGCAAGGAGGGGGGCTCGATTTTCGCCCATTGAATCGCAAGGGGGCCGCATTGCGGCCCAATCGCGACACAAGGCCGCTCCTCCACTAGGTTCGCGTTCCCGTGTGGAGGCAGCCTTGTGTCGCGATTGGGCTGCAAAGCAGCACCAGGGTTATAATGCCGCCACATCTTCCACAGGTACCCCCATGTCCCCCCTCGCCACCGCCCTGCAGTCCTGCGACATGCTCCTGATTGACGGCCTGCATGCCTTCGATTTCACCGCCGACGCATCCGGTCTCACCGTCGAATGCATGGACGGCCGCCAGCTTCGCCGCTGGTCCTTCACCCCCGAACAAGTCGCCGCCGCTATCGCCACCGGCGATGAATGGCAACTCAACGATGCCAACGGCGAGCATCGGCTAGTCTGTATGAGTGCCTTTCGTGCCCCGGATGATGACCAAGATGAACCGGACCTGGACGAGCCTGCTGACCGCTAGCCTGATGAGCCTGACAATCTCTGCCCACGCCGCCACCTTGCTGGTGGGCAGCTACACCGATGGCGCCAGCCAGGGTATCTACCGCTACCATTTCGACGACAAGGCCGGCCAAATCGGCCCCACGCCCCTGCAGGTGGTGAAAAGCGTCAGCCCTTCGTGGCTGGTGCTGTCGGCCGACCAGCGTCAGCTGTTCGCGGTGAATGAGACCCCGCAGGGCCATGCCAGCAGTTTCAGCATCAGCAGCAACGGCGAAATCAAGCCGCTCAACCAAGTGGTCACCCAGGGCGACGAGCCCACCCACGCCAGCCTCAGCCGTGACCAGCGCTACCTGTTTGTGGCCAACTACGCGGTCAACCCCGACCCCGGTGGCAGCCTGGTGGTGATCCCGGTGGCCAAGGACGGCACGCTCAAGCCCGTGGTGCAACAGGCCCGGCATAAGGCGAGCGGGGTCAACCCTGAGCGCCAGGCCGGTGCCCACGTGCATTCGCTGGTGCTGTCGCCGGATGGCCAGCACCTGTATGCCAGCGACCTGGGTGCCGACAAGGTGTTCATCTACCGCTACGACGGTGCCAGTGCGGACCACCCGCTGACAGCGGCGATACCTGCGTCCGTGGCCTTGCCGCCGGGCAGCGGTCCGCGTCACTTGCTGTTCGACGCCAAGGGCCGGCACGCCTACCTCACCCTGGAAATGAACGCCGAGGTGGTGATGTTCGATGTGCAGGACGGCAACCTGGTTGAACGCCAGCGCTTACCCCTGACCGAGCGCCAGGAGGCCGCAGCGAAGGCAGCAGGTGGCTTGCACCTGTCGGCGGACGGGCGCTTCCTGTACGTGAGCAACCGTGGCACGGCCAATGAAATTGTGGCGTTCAGCGTGGGCAAGCAGGACGGCCAGTTGACGTTCCTGCAGCGTCGCCCGGTGGAAGGCGATCACCCTCGGGAGTTTGCCCTGGACCCGAGTGACAACTTCCTGCTGGTGGCCAACCAGAAGAGCAACCAGATCGTGGTGATACGTCGCGATCCGCGCAGTGGCAAGCTGCTGGAGACGGTGCAGACGCTGAAGCAGGATGCACCCTCGGACCTCAAGTTCATCGAGTGATATCGATCAGCGTGATAATCGGTACTGCCGCAATGAATTTTTGCGTGAGGCCTCGGCGGCGTAAGTTTGACCCAAGGCCCAAAAGGGCCACCGTCAAACCACCGCCGTCGAGGTCAGCCCAGATGAACTTCAATCTCTTCCCGGTTATTGCCGCATCCGCCATTTCCGCATCGGTCGTACTGCCAGCGCATGCCCATGCCGACAGCAGCAAGGCTTCTGCCACCCACAGCTACACCGAGCAGTACCTGCGCCAGAGCGCCAATTTCCATGCGGCCCTGAGTGGCAAGCACCACCATTGAGCCTTGTGCGGTGTCCTGTAGGAGCGGCCCCTGTCGCGACACAAGGCCGCTCCTGCAAGGTATCGCGTGAACTTATTTGGCCATCACTGACCTGAACAGCTCCGAAGCCAGCCACCCCTCCAGCCAGCTCCGCACACGCGGATAAGCCGCCTCGGCGAACCACTGCGGTTCGACCCCGGCAAACTGGCACATCAGGGGCAGCAACGCGGCATCGGCCATGCTCGGGTGGTCGGCCAGCAGGTAAGCCCGCCCCACCAGCAAGCCTTCGAGCTCCGCCAGCCAGGCCTCGGCCTGCTGGCGGTAATGCTCGCGGGAATGCTCCGGGTAACGTTCGGCATACTTGTACAGGTTCACGTGCGCCTTGAACGTGGTGTCATTGCGTGCAATCAGTGTTTCAGCCTGCTGCGCAGCCGCAGGGTTGGCCTGTAGCCGCCAATCCTGCGGGTCGTTTTGCGTCAGCGCCCAGCGCATGATGTCCAGGCTCTCTTCCAGTACTTCGGCACCGGTATCCAGCACCGGTACCGTGCCCTTGGGCGACAAGGCCAGCAGCTCTGCCGGCTTGTTCTTCATCGCCACCTCGCAGATTTCCACCTCGCAGCCGGCATAGCGCAGTGCCAGGCGCGCACGCATGGCCCACGGGCAGCGGCGGAACGAGTAGAGGATCACCCGCACACCTCCACGTCACTGAGGCCATTACCCTGGCGCCGCACCTGGATCTGCACCGGGATGCGCTCGTGCATTTCCTGTACGTGGGAAATCACCGCCACTTTGCGGCCCTGGGCTTGCAAGCCGTCGAGGGCGTCCATTGCCAGTTGCAGCGACTCGGGGTCGAGGCTGCCGAAGCCTTCGTCGATGAACAGCGACTCGATACGCAAGGTGCTGGACGCCATCGACGCCAGGCCCAGCGCCAGGGCCAGCGACACCAGGAAGGTTTCCCCGCCCGACAACGAGTGCACCGAACGCAGTTCGTCGCCCATCTCGGTGTCCAGCACCAGCAGGCCAAGGGCGCTGCCGCCGCGCTTGAGGCGGTAGCGACGGGCCAGCTGACGTAGCTGGGCGTTGGCGTGGTGCAGCAGCAGATCAAGGTTGTAGCCTTGGGCGATCTTGCGGAACACATCACCGGAGGCCGAACCGATCAGGGCATTGAGGCGGGCCCAGCGTTGCCACTGCTGGTGGGCCTGTTCGATTTCTGCCGCCAGCGCCTGGTGGGCCTGCTGCCGGCGCTGATCGTCGGCCTGTTGTGCACGCAATTCGGCGCATTGCTGCTCATGGTTGACCAGCCGCCCGCGCAGCTCGGTCAGGGCGTGTTCCAAGGCTTCGGCCGAGGTGTCCACGGTCATTTGTGCGGCGTGTTGTTGCAGGCGCTGCTCACGTTCCTGCAGCAGCACGCGGCCCTGCTCGATGGCTTTTTCCGCGCCTTGCAAACGCTGGCGCAATTCATTGACTTGCGCGTCATCCATGGCCAGCAGGCGATCGAGGCCGGCATCGTCCAGTTCCGGATGCTCGCTGCGCCACTGGGCGATCTGGGCCTGCAACTGTTGGCATTCGGCATCCAGTGCCTGTTGTTGCTGGGTATTGGCCTTGAGCTCGCTGGCCAGTTGCACGCCTTGGGTGCGCAGATCTTGCAGGCGCTGGGCGGTGTCGGCATCGAGGGCGCGGGCTTGTTCCAGCGTGGCTTCCATATGCTGCTGCCAGGCTTCGGCACTGGCATGTTCGCCTAGCAGCTCGCCGAGCGACGTCTGGGCCTGCTGGCGCTGTTCGTCGAGGGCCGCGAGCGTGTGTTGCAACTGTTGCAGGCCTTGCACGCGCGCCTGTTGCTGATCGCGCAGTTTGTCCAGCTGGGCTTGTCGGGCTTGCTGTTCTTCCTGTTCGTCCTTGCGCTGTTCCAGTTGCTGCAGGCGCTGGGCAATCTGCTGGTCGAGGGCGAGGAAGGCATTGGCCGGGTCTTCGTTGAGGGCCTTGAGCGCTTCCTCTGGCAGTACGCCGGCCAGGTCGTTCAGGCCTTGCTGCAACAGCTGTTCGTCGTTGGCCAGGGCCTGGTGCTGTTGCTCCAGATGGCGTTGGGCCTGTTGCTGGGCGTCGTGGGCCGCCTGCAATTGCTGGTTCAGGCGGGCGGCGTCTTTTTGCAGGGCCAGCAGGGCGCTCTGGCGTTTCTCGTCCTGGCTGATTTCTTCATCCAGGCGACGCAGCTGGCTGTCGAGCCAGGTGCTACGGGCCTTGTCGTCCTGCGGGGCGAGGGCTGGCCATAGGCTGTGTGCCTGTACCTGAGCCACCAGCGGTTGCAACTGTTCGCCCAGTTGCTGCTGTTGCTGCTGAAAGTCCTTGAGCTGGGCATTGACCACACCCAGCTGGGTACGCAGCTCCACCAGCTTGTTGTTGAGCGTTTCGACCTGCTTCTGCGCAGCGTGCTCTTCGGCCTGGTCATGGCGACCCAGGCTCTGCAGCAGCGCTTCTGGCTGATGGAAGGGGTGTTCGGCGCTGCCACAGACCGGGCAGGGTTCGCCGTCACGCAGTTGGTCACGCAGTTCTTCGACGCTGGTGTTGCGTGCCAGGCGTTGCCGTTCCAGCAGTTGACGGGTGAGGATCAACGCCTGCTCGGCGGCCTCCAGCTCGGCCTTGGCGGCGGTGCCTTCGGTAATCAGTTGCTGGCGTTGCAGCATGGCCTGCTGCTGCCGTTCGCGCAGGGCATCCAGCTGCTGGCGCAGCTCCTGTTCACGGCCGTGCAGGCGTGACATTTCTTCTACGGCGCGCTGCTGTTTGCGGTTGTCCTGCAGCATGCCGCCGAGCAGGTCGATCTGTTCGGCCAGGGCCTGGGGTTCGGCCTTGGCTTCACGGAACAACAGGTCGTAGGCATCGCGCTCGGCCTGCAGGTGCGCATTGGCCTGGCTGGCCTGGGCCTGCAAGCCGGGTAGCTCTTCTCGGCCCTTGGTCAGGCGGCCACCGATCAGCATCACCTGTTTCAGTTGCGGCAGGTAGGCGTGCCAGGCATTGGCCAGGCCCGCCAGGTGCTGGCTGTCGGCAAGCGCGGTGTCGATCTGCGCCAGTTGCTGCACGCTGCGCTGCTGGTTGTCTTCCAGCTGCTGCAGTTGCTGCTGGCCGTCAGCGACCTGTTGTTGCGCCTGTTGGCTGATGCTGCGCTGGGCGGCCAGCTCCTGGTCCAGGCGTGCCAGACTGTCCTGGGCGGCAAAGGCCTGGCGCAGGCGCGGCGCGTTCTCGCTGTGCTCGGCCTGGCGGTCGGCAAGCGCTTGGCGCGCAGTGTCCAGCGCCTGTTCGAGCTCGCGGGTGCGCACCTGCAGTTCGGCTTGCTGCTGTTGCTGTTCGGCCATTTTCGCGGCCACTGGCGCCAGCTGTGCGCTCAGGGCCTGTCGGCGGTGGAACTGGTGACGCTCTGGGGCCAGGCGCTCCAGGCGTGCCAGGTCCAGGCGTGGTTCGGCCAGCTGTTGCCAGTCCAGTTCGGCGGCCTGCAGCGTGGTGCTGGCTTCGGTGTGTTGGGCCTGTAGCTGGCGTTGCTCATTCAGCCAGTTGCGTTGCTGCTCCAGCTGGCGCTCGCCGGCCTGGTCGGCCTTGAACTGCTGCTGCGCCTGCTCCAGGCGCTGGTCGAGCTCGGTACGGGCCTCGGCAGCCATCGGCAGTAGATGGCTGGCGCGTTCTTTCAGGGCGTTGTGCGCCTCGCCGGCTTCGCGCGCCTTGCTGAAGGCACGCTGGCCCAGGCGGGTGTAGATCGCGGTGTTGGTGAGCTTTTCCAGCAACTCGCTACGGTCTTTGTCGTCGGCCTTGAGGAACGCGCCGAACTCGCTCTGGGCCAGCATCACCGCACGGGTGAACTGTTCGAAGTTCAGGCCCAGACGGGCTTCGACCAGTTGCTTGTATTCGTTCTTGCCACTGCCGAGCACTTGCTCGCTGTCGAGGTCGTAGAAGCTTTGACGGCTGTGCTGCAGTTTGCCGTTGGCCTTGTCGCGGGCGCGGTTGGCTTCCCAGCGGGCGCGGTAGCGGCGGCCGTCGATGCCGACGAAATCGACCTCGGCAAACCCGCTGCCGGTGCCACGGCGCAGCAGGTTGCGCGGGTCGGAGGTGGGGATGTCGCCGTCGGCGTCCGGCACCTTGGCCTCACGGCCAATGGCATTGAGGCGCGGCACGGTGCCGAACAGCGCCAGGCACAGGGCGTCAAGCAAGGTGCTCTTGCCCGCACCGGTAGGCCCGGTGATGGCGAACAGGCCAGCGCTGGCCAACGGTTCTGCGGTGAAATCGATGTCGATCGGGCCGGCCAGCGATGCCAGGTTCTTCAGGCGGATGGCGAGAATCTTCATGGCTGTTCCTCTTCCTGCTGCACGTCCTGCAACAGCAGGGCGAAGTCGGCCAGCGCCTGCTCGTCGGCGGGGTTGCCGTAGGCTTGCTCCCAGGCGCGGCTGAACAGGTCTTGTGGGGTCATCTGGGCCAGCTCGACAAAGGCCAGGTCATCGTCCTCGGCGTTGTTGCGGCCGGCGTACTCGGCGCTGATGCGGATCAGTCGTACCGCCTTGCCTTCAAGCGCGGTTTCGATCTGCTGGCGCAGGTCGGGTTGCGGCTCGTCGAGCATCACCCGCACCTCCAGCCAGGGCTGGCGGTTGGGGTCTTCAAGCAGGTCGACCACGGGCAGGTCGGCCAGTTGCTGCAACAGCTCGCCCAGCGGTGCCGGGCCCACCCGTTGCAGGGCCACGGCGCGTGGTACGGGGCGTGGCTCGACGCTGACCAGGCCGTTGCCGTCCAGCTCCACTTCCAGGACCTGGTGCGGGTAGTTGATTTCGGCGAACGACAGCGGGATTGGCGAGCCGCTGTAGCGGATGCGTTCTTCGCGGTTGACCTTCTGCGGTTTGTGCAGATGGCCCAGGGCGACGTAGCTGATAGCCTTGTCGAACAGCTTGGCCGGCAGCGCCTCGGCGTTGCCGATGATCAGGCTGCGTTCGGAGTCCTCCGACACCGCGCCACCGGCCATGTGCGCGTGGCTGATGGCGATCAGCGCCTGGTCTTTCTTGCGTTTCTTCAGGGCGGCGGCGATCAGTTGCTGGTGCACCTGGGTGATGCCTTGCAGGTAATCGTCACCCAGCTGCGGGCCGGTGACTTCGGCCGGCCGCAGGAAGGGCAGGGCCAGGCACCAGGCAGCGACCTTGCCCCGGCCGTTGGTCAACGGAATCAACAGGCGCTCGGCATCCAGCTGACCCTCGTCCAGCCAGTGCACACGGCCCAACGCATGGGTGCGCAGGCGGCGCATGAGTGCGGCGGGCAGCTCGATGCGCGAACCGGAGTCGTGGTTGCCGGCGATCATCACAATGTCCAGCTTGGGCTGTTGCTCATGGGCCTGGACGATGAAGTCGTAGAGGCGTTCCTGGGCTTTGACGGGTGGGTTGACGGTGTCGAAGATGTCGCCCGCAATCAGCAGCGCATCCGGCTGGCGCAGGCGCAGCTGGCCGAGCAGCCAGTCGAGGAAGCAGGCGTGTTCGAAGTCGCGTTCCTGGCCGTGCAGGCTTTGGCCCAGGTGCCAGTCGGAGGTATGAAACAGACGCATGGATGACCTGTTGGTGTCGAGTCGAGCAAGCGAGGGCTTGGCTTGGGTGATGGGTGTTGCGCAAGGGCGGTATGGTAACCCAAGCACGGGGCCGCTGTGCGGCCCGAAAGTTCAGCGCTTGATCTCATAGGCGCACGGTGCTGGTTGTCCTACAGGCAAGCCCGCGCATTAAACCCCTTGTTCATGGATGGCATTGGCTTATCGCGGTAGCGTCCTGCGACTCCAGGCGTTGACGCGGGTTGCCACGTTGGTTCCATGAAAAGCTGACATTGATAGCAGGGTGTCGCTCATCTCGGTTTGCCCCACGGACGTGTCGCGGCAAAGCGTCGAGCACACGCTCGGCCATTTCCGCCTTGAACGTTCTGTGAGCTGGCTCTCGCTTTGCACCAGGGATCAAGCTTGCCCTCAAAAGTAGGCTGATTTACCCTCCAAAACGGCCATGATCACGGCTATTCGAAACCCACGGACGACAATCACAGGAGTCACCAATGGAAGGCATCCCTCAGACCCAATCATCCCCGGATAACCTCAAGCCAAAATGGCGGGAGCGTTTCGCCTTCTTCGATCAGTACGGCGCCCCCACCTCCGAGTCCTACAAAGCCGCATTCCGCGCCTTGCCATTCGGGAAGAAGTTGCTGATCAACAACAATTTCATAGCTTTTTTCTTCGGCCCGATCTATTGGTTCGTGCTGGGGCTGTGGAAGAAGAACCTGGTCATGCTGGCCATCATCATCGGCATCGGGCTGCTGCTGAGCGTCTATGAGGTGGCGACGGGCAGCGAAATCCCGCGTCCTCTGGATAACGGTATCAGCATGGGTTTTGCGTTTCTGTACAGCTTCCTGACCAACCGGGCCTATTACCTGAAGCAGGCCAAAGGGCAGCAGAGCTGGAACCCGTTCGAGGGGCAGCGGTTCATCTGACTCGGCTGGTACATTCGGCAAGCATTGTCAGGGGCGGCCATGAGCTGAAAATTCGCAACCAGCCACTGCGCATCACTTGGGATAGAGCGGCGGCAAGCTGCCGCTCTCGCCCGCCGGCAGCAACACCTGCTCAGCTGGCGGAATGGTACCAATCGCCCGCCACAAATCCTCCCCCTGCCAATACTGCCCGCTCTCGCTGTACAACGCCCCGTTCAACCCATCCAGCGCATCCGACAACGGCACGAAGCGCGCCGCCATCTCGGCCAGGGTTTCCGGTTGCTGCCGGGCCCAGGCATCCAGCGCCTGGCGCGTAGCCTGGGGGTCGTTGGCCTGGCATGCGCGCTTGAGGTCGTCCAGCAAGGTGCGTGGGCTTGGCCCGTTCTGCGCGGTGCGCAGCACCGCTGGCCGCGAACGGGCGCGCCACCACAGGGCAAAGCCCAGCACGGTGGTCAGGGCGAGCACCAGTGTGGACAGCTGCCAGGGCCACAGCAGGGTGCTGGCGCTGCTGTTGTCGCCCACCGGGGTGTCGGCGCTCAGTGCCGGGTTGTCCAGCACGTTCAGCGTGCGCGCTGGCAGGCTGCTGTGCTCCAGGTGGTCTTCGCGGGTGTTCCACCAGGCCACTTCCAGCGCCGGCAAGGCCAGCGTGCCGCTGTGGGTCGGCACCAGGGCCTCGCGCTCCTCGCGGTTGGCGGTCATGCCCCGTTCGCTGATTTCGTTGCGCAGCAGCGGCTGGTCAGGGTAGCGGCGCAGGCCGATGATTTCTGTGGCCGGCAGCGGCGGCAGTTGGGTGCTGGACAAGCCTTCGGCACGCAAGGTGATGTTGCGCGTCAGCGAGTCGCCAATCTGTACTTGCTGGCTGCCCGGGTCGGGGCTCCAGTGCTCTTCCAGGGTCAGGCTGCTGGCTGGCAACCACGGCAAGCCAGCCGGCCAGGCTGCCGGAATCGGCCGTACCGTGAGGCGCAAGGGCAGCGAGCTGACCTGCACCTGGTGGCCGGCGCGGGCCGTGCCATTGGCCTGCGCTGCTTCGTCGCTGCTGGCAGCTGCCGTGGCGGTGAACGTCAGCGACGGGATATCGAGGGTGCCGCTTTGCTGGGCATACACCGCATAGCGGGTTTCGATCACGCCGTGACGCACGCCGTTGATTTCCTTTTCATACGTGCGCGACTCGCCCAACGGCTCGACCTTGGCGTTCTCCAGTTGCAGGGGGCTGAGGCTGCTGTCGTCGTACAGCGCTACCGAGTGGTAGATGCGCAGGGTCAGCACGGCTTGAGCCTGGACATAGACGTCATGGCTGTCGAGGGTCGCTTCGATGAAGACCTGAGCGTTGTCCTGGCGGCTGGCATCGGCCTGCAGCACTTGCAATTCGATGGCCTGGCTGTGTGACTGGCCCAGCTGCAGCTCGGGAATGCGCAGGCTACCGCTGCGCCGTGGCAGCAGGGTGATGATCCAGCGGGTGCTGGCGCGGGTTTCGCCGTCCAGGGTGTGCAGGCTGTTCAACTGGCGCGTACCGCGGACTTCGAAGTCACCTTCCAGGGCGCGCAGGTCGGGCTTGCCGAACTGGGTGACGTCCTGGCTTTCCAGGGTCAGTTCCAGGCTTTCGCCCGCTTCCAGGCGGGTGCGGTCGACGCTGGCCTGCAGCAGCGGTTCGGCGTGGGCCAGTACGGCCCATAGCAGGGTGAGGAGAAAGACGCCGAAGCGACTCATCGTGATTTTTCCTGATGCAATTGCTGTTCATACCAGAATTTGCGTCGCAGCAGCTCTGCCGGGTTGTCGGGAATTTCCCGCAGCCATTGCTCCAGGGCTTGGCGCTGTTCGCCGTCGAGGCTGGTCGACACCGGGCGCTGTGGCGGCTGGATGACACTGTCGTCGCCGGCCTGGTTGCCGGGTGCGGCCTGGCTGTTGCTGCTGCTTTCGCCGGGTTGTTCGGGGCTGGCCTGTTGGTCGTCGCCGGGTGTGCCTTGGGCCGGGCTGCTGGCCGAGCTGCTGTTGCCTTCGGTTTCGCTGCCGGGCGTGTCTTGGGCATCGCTGCCGGGCGGTTGTTCCTCGGCCTTGGCTTCACGTTGCTGCAGCAGTTGCTGCACCAGCGCCTGGTTGTCCAGCGCGGCCTGCAGGTCGGGCTGACGCTCCAGGGCTTGCTCGTAGGCATCCAGGGCGGCGTCCAGCTCGCCACTGTGGGCCAGGGCATTGCCTCGATTGTAGTGGGCTGCTGCAGTGTCGCCTTGGGAAAATGCCTCGGCGGCACCGGCATAGTCGCCGGCCTGGTACAGGGCCATGCCGCGCCATTGCGGGTTCTGGAAGTGACGCGCAGCGCTGGCCGGGCGGTTTTGCTCCAGCAGCTTCTGGCCTTGCTGGTCGGGGCGCAGCCACAGGTCGTTGAACTCGAAAGCCTGGCTAGGCTGCGGCAAGGCCAGCAGCAGCGGCAGGCAGAACAGCCAGCCGCGCCGGCCAGCGCAGGCGGCCAGCAGCAACAACGGAATCAGCAGCCAGTAACCTTGGTCGGCCCAGCTGTCCAGTTGCAGGGTCTGGCCGTCATTGCGCCCGCTCCGCGGGTTGTCGAACAGGCCCAGGCCACGCAGGTCGAGGTCGTCAATGCGGGCGTGCCGGTAGCGCCCGCCTGTGCCGCTGATAAAACCCTTCAGGCTGGCACTGTCCAGGCGAGGCAAGAGGATGCCGCCCTGGTCGTCTTTAAGGTATTCGCCATTGGCCTGGCGCACCGGGGCGCCTTCGCGGCTGCCGATGCCCAGCATCAGCAGGCTTGGGCCTTGGCGGCCGAGGGCCTGGGTGATGCCCTGGCGCTCGGCGGCGCTGAGCGCCGAGCCTACCAGCAGCAGGCGGCCTTGGCCGAGGCCGCTCTGGGCCAGCAGCGCCAGGCCTTTTTGCACGGCCAGGTCGGCACGCTGGCCGGGTTTTGGCATGATCGACGGGTCGATGGCCTCAAGCAAATTGCGGGTGGTGGCCAGGTCGTCAGACAGCGGCACCAGGGTGTGCGCGGAGCCGGCATACACCACCAGCGCCGTCTGGCTGTCGCGGCGGTGTTCAAGCAGGTCGAGGATCTTGCGCCGGGCCTGTTCCAGGCGGTTGGGCGGGCTGTCCTCGGCGAGCATTTGCGGGGTCAGTTCGAGCAGGATCACCAGGGGGTCGGCCGGGCGCTGACGGCTTTCTTCCAGCCGCTGCCAGCTGGGCCCGAGCAGCGCCAGGATCACCAGTAACCAGGCGAGGCCCAGCGCCACCCACGGCAGTTTGCTGGTGCTGCCGCTGCCGCCACCCAGCAGTACACCATGGAAGGCGGGTGGCAGAATCATCTGCCAGCGCCCGGCACGCTTGCGCCGGTGCCACAGCTTGTACAGCAGCCAGCCGAGCACGGGAACCGCCAGCAGCCAGAGCGGGCGCAGCCATTGGGGCCACAAGTCGATCATCGCCGCCTCCTTAAACGCAGGCGCTTCAAGCGCTGGCGCCATTCCGGGTGCGGCTGCAGGAAGCGTGGCTTGCGCAGCAGGCGCTGCAACAGGTTGTCGGGCCACTGCACGGCTACCACCAGCAGCACGCTGAGCAGCAGCGCCAGCGCCAGGGGCCAGGCGTACAGGGCCTGGGCTGTGCGCGCCTGGGTCGGTTGCTGGGCCACGGGCTCCAGTTGGTCGAGGGTATCGCCGATAGCGTCCAGTTCGGCGCCGTCATGGGCACGGAAGTAGGCGCCGTGGGTGATGTCGGCAATTTCCTTGAGCGCGGCTTCGTCCAGGTCCAGGCTCGGGTTGAGGCCGAGCAGGCCTGGGGTGCCACTGGCTTCGGGGTTGGCGCCAATACCGATGGTGTAGATGCGCACGCCTTCCTGGGCCGCCAGGCGAGCGGCTGTCAGCGGGTGAATCTGCCCGCCGTTGTTGGCACCGTCCGTGATCAGCACCAGCACCCGGCTTTGTGCCGGGCGTTCGCGCAGGCGTTTGACCGCCAGGCCAATGGCGTCGCCGATGGCGGTGTTCTTGCCGGCGATGCCGATCTGCGCCTCGATGAGGAAGGTGCGCACGGTGCGCCGGTCAAAGGTGAGCGGCGCCTGCAGGTAGGCCTGGCTGCCGAACAGGATCAGGCCCACACGGTCGCCTTCACGGTCTTGCAGGAAGTCGCCCATCAGCGCCTTGACCAGGTCGAGGCGGCTGATGTCCTCGTTCTTCCACTGCATGTCGGGGAAGTCCATCGACCCGGACACGTCCACCGCCACCAGCAGGTCGCGGCCGCTGGCGGCGATCGGCACCGGTTCGCCCAGCCATTGCGGGCGAGCGGCGGCGCACAGCAGCAACAGCCAGATGACGACGAACGGTGCCTGCTGGCGCCAGGTGGGCAGGTTGAGCCGTGCGCGGCGCCCGGCCAGGCCTTCCAGCTCGTTGAGGAAGCCCACCTTGAGCACCGGTTCACCGCTGTCGGCGGCGGGCAGCAGCAGGCGCACCAGCCATGGCAGCGGCAACAGGGCGAAGACCCACGGCCAGGCCAGTTCAAACATGCTTGCGGATCCAGGTTTCGACGGCTTGGCTGAGCCCGGCGATGGCCTTGTCATCGAGCTTGCACTCGGGTTTATAGGCGCCTTCGACCAGTACCATCCAGCGGGTCAGGCCGGCGGCCGGGCAGCGGTTGTCGAGAAAGGCCAGCCACTGGCGGCCGTTGAGGGTGTGACTGTTGGCGCCTGGGTAGTGGTTGCGGCACAGGCGTTTGAGCAAGGCGTTGATCTGTTGCAGCCAGGCGCCGGCCGGGGCGCCGTCATACGGGCGTGGCAGGCGGGCCAGCTCGGCCAAGGCCTCCAGGCGTACCGGGTCCAGGGGTTGTTCGGCGCGCACGATGCGGCGTTTGCCTGGGCGCCAGCGGCGCAGCCGCCACAGGCCCCAGCCCAGGAGTGGCAGGACGGCCAGCAGCAGCCACCAGCCTGGTGCGGGTGGCCACAGGCTGACCGGTGCCGGGGCGATCAGTGGGTGCAACTGGTCGAGCGGGTTCATGACGCGCTCCGTGGCCGCTGGGCGTTCAGGTACTCGCGCAGTTGCTCGATCATTTCGCTTTGCGTGCTCAGTGGCATCAGGACCACCCTCAGCTTTTGCGCCATCAGCTCCCAGCGCTCGATGCGGGCCTCGGCCTGCTGGCGGTAGGCCTGGCGCAGGTTGGCGTCGAGGGTGTCGAGCTCCAGCTGGGCGCTGCGCTGGGCGAAGCGCAGCAGGCCGGCGGCGGGCAACGCGTGGTCGAGCGGGTCGGATACCGGCAGCAACAGCAGGTCGCAATGCCGTGAGAGCATGGCCAGGTGCTGTTCCACCTGGGCGCTGAGCGAGCGCTCATCGCAGATCACGATGGCCAGGCTGCCGGGGCGTAGCACTTCGCGGGCGCGGCGCAGGGCCAGGCCGAGGCTGTCGGCCCCGGGTATGGCTTCGGTGTGCAGTGACTGGTTGACCTTTGCCAAGCGGTTGAGCAGTTGCAGCAGGCTCTGTTTGCTGCGTCGGGGCTTGATCTCGTGGTGTTCGTTGTCGCCGAACACCAGGCCGCCGATGCGGTCGTTGTGGCCCAGCGCTGCCCAGCCGAACAGTGCCGCCGCCTGGGCCGCCAGCACGGACTTGAACATCAGCCCTGAACCGAAGAAAAGCCGTTGGCTTTGTTCGACGAGGATGAAGATCGGCCGCTCGCGTTCTTCGTGGAACAGCTTGGTGTGCGGCTCCTGGGTACGCGCAGTGACACGCCAGTCGATGTTGCGCACATCGTCGCCGGCCTGGTAAACGCGCACCTGGTCGAAGTCCACGCCGCGCCCGCGCAGCCTGGAATGGTGCAGACCGACCAGCGGGCTGCGCTGGCCGGGCTTGGAAAACAGCTGGATTTCGCGCACGCGGTGGCGCATGTCGATCAGCTCGGCAAGGCCAATGCGGATGCCGTGTTCGGTCAGCTGCGCAGTGGGCATGGGGTCAGGCAACGGCGACGACGTCGAGGATGCGCTGGACCACGCGGTCCTGGTCGATCCCTGCCGCCTCGGCCTCGAACGAGAGGATGATGCGGTGGCGCAGGACGTCGAACAGCACGGCCTGGATGTCTTCGGGGCTGACGAAGTCGCGCCCGGCCAGCCAGGCGTGGGCACGCGCGCAGCGGTCCAGCGAGATGGAGCCACGCGGGCTGGCGCCGTAGGCGATCCAGTCGGCCAGCTCGGTGTCGAACTTGGCCGGGGTGCGGGTGGCCATGACCAGCTGCACCAGGTATTCCTCCACTGCGTCGGCCATGTACAGGCCAAGGATTTCCTTGCGCGCGGCGAAGATGGCCTGTTGGCTGACCCGGCGCTCAGGCTTGGTCTCGCCGCCCAGGGCTTCACCCCGGGCCTGCGCCAGGATGCGCCGCTCTACGGCGGCGTCGGGGAAGCCGATTTTTACATGCATCAGGAAGCGGTCGAGCTGGGCTTCGGGCAGCGGGTAGGTGCCTTCCTGCTCGATCGGGTTCTGCGTGGCCATGACCAGAAACAGCGGCGACAGGTCGTAGGTGCTGCGGCCCACGCTGACCTGGCGCTCGGCCATGGCTTCGAGCAGCGCCGATTGCACCTTGGCCGGTGCACGGTTGATTTCGTCGGCCAGCACCAGGTTATGGAAGATAGGCCCCTGCTGGAACACGAAGCTGCCGGTTTCCGGGCGGTAAATCTCCGTGCCGGTGATGTCGGCCGGGAGCAGGTCGGGGGTGAACTGGATGCGATGGAACTGCGCTTCGATGCCTTCTGCGAGTTCTTTGATGGCTTTGGTCTTGGCCAGGCCCGGTGCCCCTTCGACCAGCATGTGGCCGTCGGCCAGCAGCACGATCAACAGCCGTTCGACCAGTTTCTCCTGGCCTAGGATCTGGGTAGAAAGAAAAGTGCGCAGCGCGATCAGCGCTTCACGGTGTTCCATCGGCGACGGTTCCTGGTAGGGGCCTGAGGCGGCGTGAGGCAGCAGCCTTGGCAAGGGGGGATACTTTAATCTATCCGGGGGGGCGACCACCAATGGCGGCGGGTAAATTTATCGTTGCAGCCGGGCCTGCGGGCAAAGAAATGTCCCACGTATGGCTGGCCATTGCCTGATGTTCCGTGACGGCGTGCTGGCGCCTGCTTGTGCTTTTCGGACAAGCAGGAGGCACGATGATGAAAATGACCAGCGCCAGCACGCCAAACCTTACGCCGATCACCTTGCGTTTTGGCGTGTTCTTCGATGGCACCGGTAACAACCAGCACAATGCCATGACGATGGGTGAGCAGGGCGACAAGGGCGGCAGCTATGGCAACGCCTTGAGCAATGTGGCCCTGTTGCATGCGTTGTATCCGGCTGAGGCGGCCAATGCCGAGGGGCCGCAGGCGTTCTTGAAGCACTATGTGGAAGGCGTGGGCACGCTGGCGGGTGAAGCCGACCATGTCTACGCCTCGGCCACCGGGCATGGGCGCACGGGGGCCGAGGCGCGGGTTGCCGAGGCGTTGCAGGCGATGGCCGAGCAACTGCAGGCGTGGCGCCGGGCGCATCCGCAGGCAACGCTGGAAGGGGTCGAGTTCGATCTTTTCGGTTTCAGCCGCGGTGCGGCGGCGGTGCGGCATCTGGCCAACCTGCTGTACGAGGGCGCGGGCGGGCTGTTGTCGGTGGCGTGCGAAACCTCGATCAACTTTATCGGCCTGTTCGACACCGTGGCGGCGATCATCGCGCCGTTACAGGGCGACTTCGACCCGGCAGACGGCCGCCACGGTCGCCTGCGCCTGGGCCTAAGTGCGGGTATTGCCCGGCACGTGGTGCAGCTGGTGGCCGAGGACGAGCGGCGGCATAACTTCCCGCTGGTGCGCAGTGGCCACGATATCCTGCTGCCGGGCGTGCACTCGAATATTGGGGGGGGTTACCCGGAGACCCTCCTGGAGCAGGTGCTGCTGTGCAAGCCGCAGTCCCAGCGTGTGCCCGCAGGCATGCGTGTCGAGCAGTGCCGCGTCCATGCCAAGGTGAGCGCCTTGCTGGATTCGGCGTTTGCCGATATGGGCGAACCCAGGCCGCGCGTGATGACCTGGGAGGAGCCGATTGCCGGTGCGCATCGGGACGAGGCGCAAAAGCAGGTCTATGCGGCGGTGTACCGGGAGCGGCAAGTGGCGGGGCACTTGTCCCGGGTGTACCTGAGCGTGATGCGGGCGTTGGCGGTGCGCGCGGGTGTGCCGTTTGCGCCGTTGGGGGCGCAGGCTGAGCATCGGCTGCCGGATGAGTTGTCGAGCATCAGCCGCAAATTGCATGCCTTTGCCTTGGGGGAAACTGGCCAGGTGGGGTTGAGCGAGGAAGAACAGCGGCTGTTGCGCGACAGATACGTGCATGCGTCAGCGAACTGGAATGCAGTGAAGGGCTTGCGCAACAGTGTGTTGGATGTGCTGTTCGTCAATCGGCCGGGGGCAGGCGGGCGAGTGATGCATGCCAACCCGGCGCAATGAGTGATTGATCGTGGCCTGGCAATGCTGCACCGGGCCTACAGGGCGCGCGCCAGCTGTTCAGTCGCGCGCCTTCTGGCTGAATACATCTCCTGTGCCAGGGTCAGCAGCACCGTCAGCAACATGAACACCACCGATGCGATGAAAATCCCGTTGGGCAGGCGCTGATCGAGCATCCAGCCGAACGCCACCGGCCCGATGGCACCGCCGACGTTGAACCCGGTCGACACCAGGCCGAAGGTTTTGCCCTCGGCCCCGGGTGGCGCCGCCGCCTTGACCAGCATGTCCCGTGATGGGGCGATGACACCGGTGAGCAAGCCGATGGCACCCAGTACGACCACCAATGCCCAGCCCTGCAGCAGCCCCAGCGCCACCAGTGCAGTCAACGCAGCCGCCAGCGCGAAGGCCAGTGCCGCCACCAGGCCATGGCGCCGGGTACGGTCGGCCAAAGCGCCTCCACACAGCACGCCGGCTGCGCTGCTCAGCAGGAAAGCGGTGAGCGCGGCGTTGGCCCAGGCCAGTGTCAGGCCTTGGCCCTGGACCAGGGCGGCTACGGAGAACTTCTCGATGGCACTGGTGCTCAGGTTGAGCAGGATGAACAGCACCGTCAGCACGCCGATCATGGGGGTGAACAAACGTACGCGGCCTGTTGCTGTGACCGGGCCTGTGTCGTGTTTGTTGGCAGGCCTGGCGACCCGGTAAACGCCACTGCCTGGTATCGATATCAGCAGTAGCGCGGCTACCCCGAATAACGCGCCCGCCGCCAGGGCTGCCCGCGTGCCGAGCGCCGCGGCGATGCCGAGAAATACGGCTGGGGTAACGGCCGAACCGAGGAAGCCGGCAAAGGTATGAATAGAGAACGACCGCCCCAGGCGCGCGGGCTCGATGCCGTTGGCCAGCAGCGCATAGTCGGCCGGGTGGTACACACCATTGGCCAGGCCAGCCATGGCCATCGCCACCAGCAATACCGCATACCCGGGGCTGGCCGCCAGCAGCACGAAGCTGAGGCTGCCCAGCAACAGCCCGGCCTTGAGCACTTTACGTGCACCATAGTGGTCGACGGCATAACCCAGCGGGGCCTGTACCAGCGCGGAGACGATGTTGAACACCGCCAGGGCTACGCCCAGCTCTACGAAGCCTACGCCCAGCAGGCCGGGCAGCACGGGCAGTAGCGCCGGGATCAGCATGATGTGCACATGGCTGACGAAGTGCACGGCAGCAATTTGGGTCAGCAGCTTGGGGCCAGCGTGGGGCATGTCGATACCTGTTGAACAGCGTGCGCCCCTGGCGCACGGCAAGGTGGTGGAAAGCTCGTTTAGCGGGAGGCGCCGCGCAAACCGGGCAAGCGACCGTTCAGCACAACATGGGCCAGCAGACCAATGACCAGGCCCCAGAAAGCCCCGCCAATGCCCAACAGGCTGATGTTGGCCGCCGCCGCCAGGAAGGTGATCAGTGCTGCCTCGCGTGAACGGGCATCGGCCAGGGCGCTGGCCAGGCTGGCGCCGATGGTGCCCAGCAGGGCAAGGCCCGCCAGGGTGGTGATAAAGGTGCCCGGCAGGGCCATGAAGACACTCGCCAGCGTGACCCCGAACACCCCGACGAGGATGTAGCAGACACCGGCAGCGATGCCCGCCACCCAGCGCTTGTCCGGGTTTTCATGGGCTTCCTTGCCGGTGCAGATGGCCGCGGTGATGGCAGCGATGTTGAACGCGTGTGAACCGAAGGGCGCCATCAGCAACGAGCCGATGCCGGTGACGGCGACAATCGGGTTGGCGCTGGTCTTGAAACCATCGTTGCGCAGCACCAGCATGCCGGGCATGTACTGGCCGGTGAGGGTGATCAGGAACAATGGCAGGGCCACGCTGAGGGCCGCGTTGAGGGAGAAGGTGGGCGCGGTGAAAACCGGTGAGGCGAATTCCAGCCGCAACGTCGTCAGGCCCACTTGCCCCTGCAGCAACAGGTAGCCCAGGCCCAGCAGCAATATGGCGACCACGGCGTAACGGGCGGTGAAGCGTTTGAAGGCCACATAGGCTGCAATCAGCAGTCCGGCGAGGGTGGGGTCGACCGACAGGCTGGCAAAGGCACCGATGCCAAACTGCAGCAGGATGCCGGCCAGCAGGCCGGCGGCAATGCCGCCGGGCACGACGCGCACCAGGCGCTCGAAGCACCCGCTCAGCCCCAGCACCACGAAGCCGGCGGCCGACAGCAGGTAGGCACCTATGGCCTCGCTGTAGGGCACGCTGGCCAGGGCGGTGACCAGGAACGCGGCGGCTGGCGTGGACCAGGCTGTGATGACCGGCTCCCGGCTGTACCAGGACAGTGCCAGGCCGCTGAGGCCGACGCCGATCGACACCGCCCAGACCCACGACGACGTCAGCTCCGGGCTCAGCCCGGCCACTTTGGCCGCCTGGAACACCAGGATGAACGTGCCGCCGTAGTTGACGATCACCGAAACGATTCCGGCAATCACCGGGTGAAGGATGTCTGTCAGCCTGAGCGGGGTTGTAGAGCTTTGAGCAGGCGCGTCCATGGTTGCCTCTGGTAATGGTCAGATGAGGAGCAGTTTTGTGCGGCGAAGGGGTAATCCGACTGCAGCGTCATTGGCCCTTTCGCAGCCCAAGGCTGCTCCTGAAGAAAAAGACTGCCCGACAGCGACAGGCTGCCGGGCAGGTTTGGGCGTCAGTTGGCCAGCGCCACCAGCAAGCTTTTCAGGTGATTACTGCCTTGCGCATCCAGCGGCTGCAGGGGCAGGCGTGGGGCGCCGACCTCCTGGCCGAGCATTTTCAGGCCGGCCTTGATGGTGGTCGGCAGGCCACGGCGGGTGATGTACTCCAGCAGCTCGTACTGGCGGTAGAACAACGCACGGGCTTCGGCCAGATCGCCTTGTTGTACGGCGTCCCACAGCGCCAGGTTGAGTGCCGGGATCAGGTTGGGCGCGGCGGTACACCAGCCCGTGGCGCCGGCCACCAAGGCTTCCAGGGTCAGCGGGTTGCAACCGTTGTAGAACGCCACCTGACCATCTGTAGCCGTGAACAGGCGGTGCATGCGCTGGATGTCACCGGTGCTTTCCTTGACCATGGTCACAGTGGGCACTTCGCCGAGGATACGCAGGATCAGCTCCACCGACAGGTCGGTGCCGCTGGTGCCCGGGTTGTTGTAGAGCATGATCGGAATGTCGATGGCGGCGCCGACCGCCTTGTAGTGGGCGACCACTTCGGCTTCGGTGAGCTTCCAGTAAGAGATGGGCAGCACCATCACCGCCGTAGCACCGCAGGCCTGTGCCAGGCGGGCACGCTGCACGGTGCGGGCGGTGGTCAGGTCGGAGACGCTGACCACGCTGGGTACGCGCCCGGCAATGCGTACCTGGCTGAAACGCACCACGGTTTCCCATTCGCTGTCGGACAGGTAAGCCCCTTCGCCGGTGCTGCCCAGCGGCGCGATGGCGTGCACGCCGTCTGCAATCAGGCTATCGATGGACGTGCCCAAGGCGTCCAGGTCGAGTGTGCCGTCTGCCGTGAAGGGAGTGATGGTGTAGCCGATAACGCCGCGAATTACAGGTGTAGACATGACCAGGCACCTTTGCCGTTGTTGAGGAAAGAGTACAGCTTCGATCAGCCCAGGCAGTCGCCATGGGCACGCAAGGCTCGGCGCGCGTAGTAGCTGAAGGCGGCACCGTGACGTTTGGGGGTGGAAATCCAGTCGTGGGCCTCTTTGCCCAGTGCTTCGGGGATGGGGCGGATGTCACCGGCGCCCATGGCCAGCAGTTGCATCTTTGCTGCGCGCTCGAACAGCAGGGCGAGCACGCAGGCTTCCTCGATCGAACGCCCAGCGATCAGCAGGCCATGATGGGAAAGCAGGATTGCGCGCTTGTCGCCAATCGCGTTCGCGATGATTTCGCCTTCTTCGTTGCCCACCGGCACACCGGGCCATTCCTTGAGGAATGCACAGTCGTCGAACAGGGGGCACAGGTCCATGTGCGAGATGGCCAGCGGAACTTCCAGCATCGACAAGGCGGCGCTGTGCAACGGGTGGGTGTGGATGATGCAGTTGACGTCGGGGCGGGCGCGGTACAGCCAGCTGTGGAAGCGATTGGCTGGGTTGGCCATGCCACGGCCTTGCAGCACCGTCAGGTCTTCGTCCACCACCAGCAGGTTGGAGGCAGCGATTTCGTCGAAGCCAAGCCCCAGTTGTTGGGTGTAGTAGGTGCCAGGTTCCTGCGCGCGCGCAGTGATCTGCCCGGCCAGGCCAGAGTCGTGGCCGCCGTCGAACAGGATCCGGCAGGTGAGGGCGAGCTTTTGTCGCACGGTGTAGGTGTTGTCGGTCAGCGCCGTCAGCATCTGTTGCTGGGCGTGTTTGACAAGCTGGTCCTTGGGGGTGTGCATGGTGGTCGTCATGAGCGGTACCTGCAGGGGTGGAGACTAGGGATGGCTGATCGGCGCGGAGGCGACGCCAGGACACGGCGTTGATCGTAATGACACAAGGTGTCATATGCAAGCGATGTGTCATCCTTACCTCAGGGCCTCAACACATCAGTGCCAGCGCAATCTGTTATGGCGTGCATACGCAACTGGTATTACTTGCCCCGGCTTCACGCTGTTTAGCATCGAGCGGGTCTTAACCGTCGACGAGAACAACAACGTGAACCTTGGAACCCTATCCAGTCGAAGTGCCAGATATTGGCCTGAACGTCTGGCGGTAATCGACCGCCACACCCGGCTGACCTTCGCTCAGCTCGAACAGCGGGCCAACCAGCTGGCCTCGGCCTTGCTGGCACAGGGCATCGCCACGGGCGAGCATGTCGCCATCCTGGCGCCAAACCGCGCCGAACTGGTGGAAGCAGAGGTGGCTTTCTACAAGGCCGGCCTGGTCAAGGTACCGGTCAATGCGCGTCTGGCACCGGATGAAGTCATTCAGGTGCTCAACGACGCCTGCAGTGTCGCACTGATCGCCGATGCGCAACTCGCCCAGGCGTTGCTGGACCGCAGGCAGGAGGTACCTTCATTACGCTTGATCGTGACCTTGGGTGAGCGGGGCGGTGACATCACCTATGCCGCGCTGCTGGCACAAGGCAGTAGCCAGCCAATCAGCTGCGACCTGCCTGACGATGCTCTTGCCGTTTTGCATTACACCTCAGGCAGCTCTGGTGTGCTCAAGGCTGCGATGCTCAGCGTGGGCAACCGCAAGGCGCTAATCCGCAAGAGCCTCGCCAGCCCGACCCGTCGCGCCGCCCCGGGCGACGTCATGGCTCACGTCGGCCCTATCACCCATGCCAGCGGCATGCAGCTGATGCCGCTGCTGGCGGTCGGTGCCTGCAACCTGCTGCTGGAGCGCTACGATGACCAGCTGTTGCTCGAGACCATCCAGCGCGAAGGCGTGACCCGCTTGTTCCTGGTGCCTGCCATGATCAATCGCCTGGTCAACTTCCCCGATGTCGAGCGCTACGACCTGAGCAGCTTGCGCCTGGTCATGTACGGTGCCGCGCCGATGGCACCAGCGCTGGTGAAACGGGCCATCGAGGTATTCGGGCCGATCCTGGCCCAGGGTTACGGTGCTGGCGAGACCTGCTCGCTGGTAACCGTCCTGACCGAACAGGACCATCTGTGCGAGGGCGGCGACTACCGGCGCCTGGCCTCGTGCGGGCGTTGCTACTTCGAAACCGACCTGCGCGTGGTGAACGACCATTTCCAGGACGTCCAGCCGGGAGAGGTGGGCGAAATCGTAGTCAAGGGCCCGGACATCATGCAGGGCTACTGGCGCGCCCCCCACCTCACCGCCGAGGTAATGCGCGACGGCTACTACCTGACTGGCGACCTGGCCACGGTGGATGAGCAGGGGTATGTGTTCATCGTCGACCGCAAGAAAGAAATGATCATTTCCGGTGGCTTCAACATTTACCCCAGTGAGGTCGAGCAGGTGCTCTACAGCATGCCGCAGGTGTTCGAGGCGGCAGTGGTGGGGGTGCCTGACGAGCAGTGGGGCGAAGCGGTGCGGGCGGTGATCGTGCTCAAGCCGGGCATGGCGCTGCAGGAGCAGGACGTCATCGAACATTGCGCCCAGGCCCTGGCCGGTTTCAAGAAACCACGTGCCGTGGACTTCGTCAGCGAGCTGCCGAAAAACCCCAACGGCAAGGTGGTGCGCCGGTTGATCCGTGACGCCTACTGGCAAAACAGCGAACGCCGTATCTGACACGAGGAACGACCATGTATCAGCCAAGCGAAAAGGCCCAGCAGATCATCGAGGCCATCAGTGGCTTCGTTCGCAACGAAATCCTGCCCCTGGAACAGCAAGCCGGTCTCAGTTGGGCAGAGCCGCACCCGCGGGCGGTGCTGCAGCAGGTATGGCAGCGCTCGTGCGAGCAGGGCTTCTACAACATCATGCTGCCCGAGGCGATAGGTGGCGCCGGGTTGAGCGTGTCAGACCTGTGTGCGGTCAAGGAAGCCACGGTGCTCACCGGCTCGATGCTGGCGCCGCACATTCTCGGTGAGCTTTCCGGACCGCCCCGTATCGGCCATCTGTTCAAGGTGGCGAGCCCGACCCAGATCGAGGCGTTCCTGCAGCCGGTGTGCCGTGCCGAAAAGGCCGTGTGCTTCGCCCTGACTGAAAGCGAAGCCGGCTCTGATGCAACGGCGATCAAGACCTCCGCACGGCGGGAAGGTGAACACTATGTGCTCAATGGCGCCAAGCGCTACATTTCAGGGGCGCCCTATGCCGACATCGCCGTGCTGCTTGCGGTGACGGATCCCGGGCGCGGTGCCCAGGGGATTTCGGCGTTCTTCGTCGACCTGAGCGCATCGGGGGTAAGGGTTGAAAGCGATTATTCGGTCATGTCCGGCGGTGGTGCGCATGGCGACATCATTCTTGAGGACGTACGGGTGCCGGCGGCCAACCGCATCGGTGAGCAAGGGCAGGGCTTCAAGTTGGCGATGGGGCGCATCACCCTCAACCGCCTGCTGCATTGCCCCACCTTGCTGGGGCTGGCCGGCCTGGCACTGAACCTCTCGATCGACTATGCCCGCACGCGCAAGCAGTTCGGCCAGCCTATCGCCATGTTCCAGTCGATCAACCACATGATCGCCGACATGGCCACCGAGCTGCATGCTGCACGCAGCATGGTCTACACCACGGCAGCGGTGAATGACGCCGGCGGCAATATCCGCACCCAGGCCCCGATGTGCAAGCTGTTCGTTTCGGAGACGGCCTTCCGCATCGCCGATCGCGCCGTGCAGATACACGGCGGTGCCGGGCTGCTGCGTGGCAACCCGGTGGAGTGGATATTCCGTGCGACACGTATGATGCGCATTCTCACGGGAACCAGCGAGATCCAGCGCAACACCATCGCCAAGGGCGTGCTCATGCCTGAGCAATGACGCGGTATGCCCGGCCCCTGGCGGCCGGGTTCTCCAGACAATAACAAGAACGAGAGATCATCATGACTCATACTGACACCCCCGCACGTGCAGGCACGGCCTGGATGATTGCGGTACTGCTGGCGCTGTTGATGCTGGTGAACTTCCTGGACAAGGTGGTCATCGGCCTGGTGGCGGTGCCGATGTCCAGGGAACTGGGCTTGTCCCCTGCCGAGTTCGGCCTGGTAGGGGGCGCACTGCACTGGTTCTTCGCCATCTCGGCGGTGATAGGCGGCTTCATGGCCAATCGCCGGCCAACCCGCACCCTGCTGCTGGGGATGGGCGCGTTCTGGGCGCTTATCCAGTTGCCCATGTTGTTCGTCAGCTCGCTGTGGGCGATCGTCGCCTGCCGGGTGCTGCTGGGTATTGGCGAGGGACCGGCCTCACCGGTGGCTACACATGCCTTGTACAAGTGGTTCCCCAACGACCGTCGCAACCTTCCCGTGGCGCTGTTGCATACCGGCAGTGCGCTGGGGCTATTGGTAGCGGGTGCCATGATCCCATGGATCAGTGTGCACTACGGCTGGCGCATGAACTTCATCGTGCTGGCGGTGATCGGGGCGGTGTGGTGTGTGCTGTGGTGGTGGCTGGGCAGCGAGGGCAACCTCGACCGCATTCGCCCGGGCCAGCGTGAAGAAGGGCAGGCCCCTGTTCCCTATCGTCGGCTGCTCGGTGACCGCACGGTACTGGGCAACTACTTGTGCCACTTCGCCGCCAACTGGTCCCTGGCGTTGACCCTGACCTGGGTACCGAGCTACCTGGAAACCGGGCTGGGGATCGACCCGATCATGACCGGCCAGGTGTTCGTTCTGTTCGTGGTGGTTACCACGCCGCTGAGCCTGTTCATGGCCTGGCTGTCACAGCGAATGATGCGTGCCGGGGTTGCCACGCGCTGGTCGCGCGGTGCGTTCGTTTCAGTGTGCCTGATCGCCAGCGGGCTGCTGTCAGCGGCGTTGTTTCTGCCCGGTCTGAGCAACGTCGAGCGGATCGTCAGCCTCACCTTCAGCGGCGGGCTGGCGCTGGTGATGTACTCCGTGGGGCCTGCCATGCTGGCGGAGTTCACGCCCAGCGGGCAGCGCGGCGGCATTCTGGCGATCGGCAACGGTATCGCCTCGTTGGCCGGGCTGTCGGCACCGGTGGTCACCGGTTTGCTGGTGCAGGGCGCCGGGGCCGGGCACACGGCAGGGTTTGGCCAGGGATTTCTGGTGTGCGGCGCGGTGCTGGTGATTGCCGGGCTGATCGGGCTGGCCTGGATGGACCCGCAGAAAACCCGGCAACGTCTGATGCAGGTGGGCACGGCTGCGCCAGCCCAAGCGTGATGTGCACAGCGCTCAGAGGCTCTGCTCCGCCAGGGCCTCGCGCTCGATCAAGGTGCCTTTCCAGCGCTCGCTGCGCACCGCATCCACCAGCAGTGCGCGCACCAGGTCGCGCATGCAGGCGGCGGCGAACGACAGCGGCTTGTGCTGCGAGTGGGCCAAGGCGATGGTGCGGGTGATGCGCGGTTCCACTATCAGCCGCGCGCTGGCAGGCGCGGCCAAATCCAGCAGCGGTGGCCAGTTGCTGATGGTGGCCGCCAGGCCAGCACGGACCAGGCTGGTGATACCGGGGGCCGACTGCTGTTCGTAGCTGGAGTCCAGTGTCACACCGGTTTCCATGGCAGCCTGCTCGATGCGCCTGCGCAAGTGCAGGCTACGGGGTGGCATTACCAGGCGGCTCGCTGCGGCCTCAGCCAAGGTGATGGGCGACTCGTCAGGGCCGTGCCCAGGCAGGCCGACCCAGTACAGGTCTTCGGAAAACACGGGCTCGGCGACCACATGGACAAGCTCTTCGGCGTTGGGCACCACGCCGAAATCCACCTTGCCCAGCTCGATCGCCTGGCCACCTTCGCGGCTCAGGCCATCCCAAACGGTGAGCTTGATCCCCGGGAAGCGTGCCTGGGCCTGGGTAATGATGGCCGGCAACAACAGTGCCGAGGCCGTGGCGGGAATCGAGATGGCCACGTGCCCCTTGGGGTTGCCGCGGCTGGATTTCAGCTCGTCTTTCACCGAGTCGAGTTGCTGCACGACCGATCGGGCCACTTCGTACAACTGCCGCCCGGCATCGGTCAGTTCGATACCGTCATGCTGGCGCGCCAGCAGTTGCATTTCCAGTTCGCTCTCCAGCAGGCCTATCTGTCGGCTCAAGGCCGGTTGGGCGATGAACGCCTGGCGTGCGGCATTGGAAAAACTGCCGGCTTCGACAATGGCGATCAAATAACGCAGCTGTTTCAAAGTCATTGTGGTTCTCAGGCTATGCCGAAGTGATATGGCAACCATCGGGAGACGCTATTTGTTCAGCCCCGGTGGCCTACTTAGTATCGGTAAGCAGCAAAACGAGGATAACAGAAACGTTCGAATAATTACCCAAGCCCTTGCCTGCAGGCCTTTGCGCCGTACTTAAGCATTAACTCGCAATTCACTCTCTAATAAACACAATAAGAGGTTAAGAGTGATGGCATCTCGTATTTTCGGTCGCTCGGGACCGTTGTCGGTACTTGCCTCATCAGTACTTTTTTCTGCGTCTGCCTGTGCCGCTCAGTTTCACTGGGGTGAACTTGAGGGGCAATTCGACTCGGCGCTTTCCTTTGGTACCAGCATTGCGACTGCCAACCCTGACCCGGCCCTGCACAACAGCGCCAACAGCGATGACGGCCGCCTGAACTTTGCCTCTGGCGATGTGTTTTCAGCGGTGTTCAAAGGCACCCATGACCTGGAGCTCAAGCACGACAACCTGGGGGTGTTCCTTCGCGGTACCTACTGGTACGACACGGCCCTGCGTGATCACGATCAGCGCTTCAAGCAGGTCGAGGACAACAACCGCAAGCGCTCGGCCAAGACCGCAGGTAGCCAGCTGCTCGATGCCTTCGGTTATTACCTGTACGACATCGATGGCCAGCCGGGTTCGCTCAGGCTGGGCAAGCAGGTGGTCAACTGGGGTGAGAGCACCTTCATCCAGGGCGGACTGAACGTCATCAACCCCTTCAACCTGGCGGCCTTGCGCCGCCCCGGCTCGGAAGTGAAGGACGCGCTGGTGCCGGTGAACCTGTTCTACTTCACCCAGAACCTTACCGAAGCGCTGTCGGTCGACGGTTTCTATCAGCTGGACTGGGAACAGACCCAGCTCGACAACTGCGGCACGTTCTTTTCGAACAACGACTTTTTGCCCGATGGGTGTGATGGCCTGGACGTGGGCGCCAAATTGCTCGGCAACCCCACAGCCGTGACCGGGCTTGCGCCGTTCGGTGTGAACCTCACCAGCGAAGGCGTGCGCATACCTCGCGGCAGCGACCAGGATGCCCGCAACAGCGGGCAGTGGGGCGTTTCACTGCGCTGGTACGTGGCGGCGCTGGACACCGAGTTTGGTGCTTACGCGGCGAACTACCACAGCCGCACGCCTTACCTGGGTACGGTCAGCAGCCCGTATTTCGACAACCGCCGTTTCGCCCCGCAGTTGTGCGCCAACCTCGCTATCGGGCTTGCAGACTGTGCCGCTTTTCTGGGTTCCAGCGCAGGCCAGTCGCTGGTCGGCGCGCTACGCCTGGGCACCTCGCAGTACCGGGTGCAATACCCCGAGGACATTCGCCTCTACGGCCTTTCGTTCTCCACTACCCTGCGCACCGGCACGGCGCTGCAGGGGGAGCTGAGCTACCGGCCGAACATGCCCATGCAGCTCAACGGTACCGATATCATCCAGTCGTTGTTGAACGTCGATGGCCGCTCGCCCTTGCTGGGTGACGGCCTGCGGCCAGACAGCGCCAGTACGCTGTTCGACGGCTACCGCCGTAAAGAGATGACCCAGTTGCAGATAACCGCTGTTCACGCTTTCAGCCAGGTGATGGGGGCCAACCAGTTGCTGTTGATAGGCGAGGCTGGCGCCACCTACGTGGGCGGTCTGGAGGGCGCCTATGGCCCCCGTTACGGGCGCTCGGGCACGTTCAACAGCGGCGAACTGGCGGACAACAGCGTGTGCGTGGCCATTTCCAAAACCCCTGAGCACTGCAACGACGAAGGCTTCATGACCCCGTTTTCCTGGGGCTACCGGCTGCGTGCCACCTGGGCCTACCCCAACGTGATTGCCGGTTTCGACCTGCGGCCGAACCTGTCCTGGGCACATGACGTGCACGGCACCGGCCCGGTGGAGGGGTCGGCGTTCAGCGAAGGCTCCAGGGCCATCAGTGTCGGGTTGGATGCGACGCTCGCCAGCACCTACAGCCTGAGTGTGTCGTACACCGACTTTATCGACGGCGACTATGGCACCCGCGGCGACCGGGACTTCATCTCGCTGAGCCTGGGCGTCACTTTCTGAGGGCATGACAATGAAAATGCGCATGGTGATGATCGGCCTGTTCTGGGCGAGTGGCACGCTGGCAGCAGCCGGCCTGCCCGACAACCTGACCCCGGTGGGAGCCGAGCGTGCTGCCAGCCCCGACGGGCGCATCCCGGCCTGGCAAGGTGGGTTGAGTACAGCCCAGCAACGCCTGGGCGACAACGGCACGCCGCTGGATCCGTTTGCCGATGAGCAGGCTCTGTACCGGATCACGGCCGCCAACTACCGGCAGTACCGAGGTCAGCTTACCGACGGCCAGGTGGCCTTGCTCAAACGCTTCCCAGCCAGCTTCAGCTTGCCGGTGTATCCCACGCACCGCAGTGTTGCGATACCCGACGCGGTCGCGGTATCGGCCGCCCGCAACGCCGAGCAGGCGCAGCTGGATGACCAGGGCAACGGTGTGCGAGGTTTCACTGGCGTCATCGCCTTTCCGCGGCCAACCAACGGCCTGGAGGTGATCTGGAACCACCTGACCCGGCATCGCAACGAGAGCTACAGCCTGAGCTCCGACAGCGTCACGCCGCTGAAGAATGGCCGCTTCGTGCTGATGAGCGCGCGTCAGGAAGTGGCCCGGCCTGAAGGCTTGGCCAACCTGGGGGCGGGCAATGTACTTTATTACTTCACCTACCGCATGACGGCGCCCTCGCGGCTTGCCGGCGATGCGATGGTGGTGCATGAGACACTGGACCAGGTCGCCGAGCCGCGCTTGTCCTGGGTGTACAGTGCCAGCCAGCGCCGGGTACGGCGGGCGCCGAATATCGCCTATGACACCACCGGCCCGGGCACCGCCGGCCTGCGGACCGCCGACAGCCGCGACATGTTCAATGGCGCGCCAGACCGGTACGACTGGAAGCTGCTGGGCAAGCAGACGCTGCACGTGCCCTACAACAGCTACCGCTTGGCATCGCCTGAGCTGCGCTATGCGGACCTGATCAAGCCAGGTCACATCGACCCGGCACCAACCCGCTACGAACTGCACCGGGTATGGGTCGTGGAGGCGACGTTGAAGCCCGGGGCGCAGCATATCTACGCCAAGCGCCGGTTCTACCTGGATGAAGACACCTGGGCCATTCTCGAAACAGACAGCTACGACGCGCGTGGCGAGCTGTGGCGCACCTCACAGGCCCATGGTTTCTTTCACCCCGGCGGCCAGGTGGCAGTCAACGCCATGGAGGTTACCTACGACCTCAAGAGTGGCCGCTACCATGCATCTGGCTTGATCAACGAGCAGCGTCGGCCCTTTGCCTTCAATGTGCGCACCAGCCTTTCGTACTTCTCGCCCGGCGCCCTGCGCAGCTTTGGTGTGCGCTGATGGGCGTGCCTGAACCACGGCCTGACTGGTCGCGGCGGCTGTTGGGCCAGGGTGAAGCGCCTGATCCGCGCTTCACCCTGGCCAACGAACGTACTTTCCTGGCCTGGATTCGCACCGCGCTGGCGCTGCTGGGTGGCGCTATCGCCATTGAAACCTTCGCCGGCCACGTCCTCGAGACACCCCTGCGGCTGTGGCTGGTCGCTGGCCTGATGCTGCTGAGCGCATTGCTGAGCGCGGGCGCCTGCCTGCGCTGGCTGCGGGTAGAGCGGGCATTGCGTCATCGACGTCCATTGCCGTTGCCGGCACTGGTGCCCTTGTTGGCGCTGGGCTGCCTGGTCGCTGTATTGCTGGCAGGTCTCGTCCTGTGGCCACGCTGGCATGGGTGATCCGGGCCTGCAGGCAGAACGCACCGAGTTGGCCTGGCGGCGCACTGTGCTGGCGCTGATGGCGGTGGCGGGGTTGGCCTGTCGTCAGGGCGATGTGTACGTGCTGGCATTGGCGGGCGTGGCCGCGCTGGCGCTGCTGACCCGCCAGGGGCGGCGTTACGAACGGGGCCTGGCGATGTTGCAGGCCGAACGCGGCCAGCCTGAGCCGTGGGGAGTGCTGGCACTGGGTAGCGTGGTGTGGCTCATGGCATTGGCAGGCTTGTGCCGGTTGGCGAAGGGCGGCTGAGCGCAGTGCCGGCGCCGCCCGCTGCCGCTCAGGGCGTGACGAGATTGAAGCGTGAATCAGCCTCTTCCAGCCCGCCCATGAATTGCAGGAACTTTACCCGCTCGCCTTTGATGTCGATTGCCCCTGCTGTGGCTTCCTTGAGAAAGCCTGTCTGCTTCAAGGCAATGCTGTCCAGCGTCTGCTTGCGCATGGTCACCTCTACATCGGCCTTGGCGTGGCGCGCCAGGTCGCGGTGGGTGAGGACGCCGTTGCGCAGGGTGAGCGCGTAGTCTTCGTCCAGGTCGGAAAACCGCCAGTTGATGGTCAGGTTGCTATCGGCAGCCTTGTAGGCATTCACCCGAACACCCAGGTAGTCGAAAAACAGGCTGGGTGTCAGGGCCCGCACCATGTCATCGGCGTTGCCGCCGCTACCCGCACCGGCGGCAACGCCTGAGCGCAATTCCTGCGCGCCACTGAGGTAGGCATTGCGCCAGGTGGCGTTCTCACTCTGATAACCCAGTTGCTCCAGCGCGTCGGCCTGCAGTTCGCGGGCCTCGGTGTTGTCTGGCTCGGCGAATACCAGGTGGTTGACCAATTGCGCCACCCAGCGATAGTCGCCCTCGGCGAAGGCCTGGCGGGCCTGGGTCAGCACCTGATCGGCACCCCCCATCGCCGCCACGTAACGCTTGCCGGCCGCTTGCGGTGGCAATGGGTCGAGGTTGGCCGGGTTGCCGTCGTAGAACCCCATGTAGCGTTGATAGACGGCCCTGACGTTATGGCTGAGCGAGCCGTAGTAGTCGCGGCTGTACCATTTGCTTGCCAGACGCGGCGGCAGACTGGCCAGGGTCTGGGCAATTTCCATGGGTGTCTGGCCCAGATTGATCAGGCGCAAGGTCTGGCTGTCGATGAAGGCATACATATCGCGCTGGTCGGCCAGGTAGTCGCGGATGGCCGCACCACCCCAAGTGGGCCAGTGATGCTGGGCGAACACCACCTCGGCCTGCTCGCCGTAGCGTACCAGCGATTGGTCCAGGTAATGGGCCCACACTTTCGGATCGCGCACCAGTGCCCCGCGCAGCGTCAGTACGTTATGCTGCACATGGGTGGCGTTCTCGGCCATGCACAGTGCCCTGAGCGCCGGGAAATAAATGTTCATTTCCGCCGGCGCCTCGGTGCCCGGGGTCAGCTGGAACTCCACCTCCACGCCGCTCAGGGTCATGCGTTGCAGCGGTTGGCTGATTTCGAGCGTCGGCGCGATGAGGCTGACAGTGGCATT
The DNA here is from genome assembly GCF_034044115.1 of Pseudomonas sp. BO3-4. NCBI lineage: Bacteria > Pseudomonadati > Pseudomonadota > Gammaproteobacteria > Pseudomonadales > Pseudomonadaceae > Pseudomonas > Pseudomonas sp. BO3-4. The sequence goes on along the minus strand of NZ_CP139018.1, from coordinate 4,387,526 downwards.
GGCCGGCACGCCCTTGCCCAGTCCGGCATCCACCTGGCCTCGCGGCCCACGGGGCAGGGGGGCGCCGTACATGTACTGGGCGCGGCGTTTCATGGCCGGTCCGGCCAGCACGTTTTCGCCGATGGCATGTTCGAAGAACCCCTCGGGCGCGATGACCTGGACTTTGCCAGCCTTGACGTCCGCCTCGTTGATCACGCCGCGAGCGCCGCCGAAATGGTCGACGTGCGGGTGGGTGTAGATCACCGTGGTCACCGGCTTGCGCGGGCGGTGCTTGAAGTACAGTTCGAGGCCCGCCTTGGCAGTCTCCACGGCAAGCAGCGGGTCAAGCACAATCAGCCCGTCCTTCCCCTCGACGATGGTCATGTTGGCCAGGTCCAGGCCGCGAAGCTGGTAGATGCCCTCGGTGACCTTGAACAGTCCGGCGATGTTGTTCAACTGAGCGATGCGCCACAAGCTCGGGTTTACCGTGGCAGGGGATTGCGCCGGTTCCAGAAAAGCATACTGGGCCAGGTTCCACACGGTCTTGCCATCGGCTGTCGCGACTGGCCCGTCGAACCGCTCGACCAGCCCACGCCGGGCTGTTTCGTAATCGACGCGATCCTCGAAAGGCAACCGTTGCAGCCACTGCTGGTTGCTGGCCTGTGTGGCCGGGGTGGCATCCTTGGCCGCTGTTGCGGCCAGGCTCGGAAGGGGGGCCAGCAGGGCAAGCGCCAGCATCGACAGTGAAAAGCGCATGGGATTTCCTTGTTGTTCTTGAGGCAGAACACTCTAGGGGAGGGGCTTGCGCACCAGCCAATACCAGAGCGGCATGGCCGCTATCGCGTTTCCTGATGGCTTCAGGCGGGGGGGAGCGTGAGGATCTGTTCGACCAGCCAGGCCAGGGCGGGGTCGTGCTGACGGTGGCTCAGGTGTACCAGTTCCAGTTCGAAAGGCTCCAGGGCAAAAGGCAGTTCGTGCACCGCCAAGGGCAGCAGATGCGCGAACTGCTGGGCCAGTTGCCGCGGCAGCACCACACACATGTCGGTGGCTGCGGCCAGATGGGCGGCCTGCAGGTAGTTGGGCGTGGTATAGGCGATTTGCCGGGTCAGGCCTTGCTCGGCCAGCCACTGGTCGACCATGCCCCGGGTCTGGCCGCCGTGCACCCAGATGTGCCGCAAACCCAGGAACGCGTCGAGGTCCAGTGCCTGGCCCGGCACCAGGTGCGGGTGCTGCTGGCGCAGCGCGATCTGCAGGGTTTCACGGCGCCAGGGGTGGCGGGTGAAGCGCGCCGGCACCTCGTCGAAACGGCCCAGTACCAGGTCGAGGTCGCCCCGGTCCAGCGCCTCGGCCGGCAGGTTGGGGGCCAGGTGCACCACGTCGATGCGCACGTTGGGTGCCAGCAGCTCCAGCCGCGCCAGGAGTGGCGGCATGCACAGCTGTTCGACGAAATCGGTGAGGGCGATGCGCAACTGGCGATGGCTGCGCTGAGGCTCGAAGCCATCGCCGGTGCCCAGCGTCTGCTCGATCTGCTGTAACGCCGCACGTATCGGCCCCTCCAGTGCCAAGGCCCGTGGCGTCGGACGCATGCGCCGGCCCACGCGGACCAGCAGCGGGTCGCCCAGCTGGTCACGCAGGCGCGCCAGGGCATTGCTCACGGTCGGCTGGGTGAGGGCCAGACGCTCGGCTGCCCGGGATACGTTCTGTTCACGCAGCAACATATCGAAGACGCGCAGCAGGTTCAGGTCGAAGTTCGAAATATTCATGCCGAAAATATATGGCATACGAAATGGAAATTTCAAAAATACCTTCGGCCTGCTTAGGGTGATCACAGTCCTCATACCTACAAGAAAGCAGGAGCGTTGCGCGTGAATACTCCCTTCCCGATCAATCAGGTGGCTGTGATAGGTGCAGGCACCATGGGCCGCGGCATCGTCATCAGCCTGGCCAACGCCGGGCTGTCGGTGCTGTGGCTGGACTGCAACGCGGCAGCGCTCGAAGCCGGGCTGGGCATGGTCAGCCAGGCCTGGGCCCAGCAGGTGGACAAGCAGCGCATCACCCCGGCCCAGGCCGACGCTTGCCTGGCGCGTGTGCAGGCAGTGGACGGCTATCCGGCGTTGGCGGAGGCCGACCTGGTGATTGAAGCGGTGTATGAAAACCTGGCGCTCAAGCAGGAAATCTTCCGTGCACTGGATGCGCACCTCAAGCCACGTGCGATCCTGGCCAGCAACACCTCGGCGCTGGACATCGACGCGATTGCCGCTGTCACCCAGCGGCCGTCCCAGGTCCTGGGGCTGCATTTCTTCAGCCCTGCGCATGTCATGAAACTGCTCGAAATCGTGCGTGGGACGCACACCGATCAGAAGGTGCTCGATGCCGCCAAAGCGCTGGGCGAGCGCATGGGCAAGGTGGCGATAGTGGCAGGCAACTGCCCTGGTTTCATTGGCAATCGCATGTTGCGCAGCTATGTGGGCGAAGCGCGCAAGTTGCTGCTTGAAGGGGCGTTGCCACATCAGGTGGATGCGGTACTGCAGCAGTTCGGCTTCGCCATGGGGCCGTTCCGCATGTACGACGTGGTGGGCATCGACCTGGAGTGGCGCGCCCGGCAGTTGGCCGGGCAAGGCATGCACGACCCGCTGGTGCAGGTCGATAATGCGCTGTGCGAGCTCGGCCGCCTTGGGCAGAAGACCGGGCAGGGCTATTACCGCTATGCCCCCGGCAGCCGGCAGGCCGAGCATGACCCGCAGGTCGACGCGTTGGTGCTGCAGGTGTCCCAGAACCTTGGCTACCGACGTCGGGGCATCAGTGCCGAGGAAATCCTCGAACGTTGCCTGCTGGCACTGGTCAACGAAGGGGCGAAGGTTCTTCAGGAAGGTATCGCCGACAGCAGCAGCGACATCGACCGGGTCTGGCTCCACGGCTATGGCTTTCCGGCTGCCACAGGCGGGCCCATGCGCTGGGCTGACGAGCAGGGGGCGCCGTTTATCCTGGCCCGGCTGGAATACCTGCAGGGCGTGCTTGGCGAGCATTGGCGCCCGGCAGGGCTGCTCTATTCACTCGTGGCCGGTGGCAAGCGTTTCGAACCGCGTGGGGAGGTTCAGGCATGAACTACCAGGCGCCCCTTCGCGACATGCGTTTCGTGCTGCATGAACTGTTCGACCTGAGCGGACATTGCCAGCAACTCGGTATCGAACTGGATCGCGACACCCTCGACGGCATCCTTGAGGAGGCCGCACGCTTCACTGGCCAAATCATCGCACCACTCAATCGCAACAGTGACGAACTGGGCTGCCAATGGGTGGGCGGCGAGGTCACCACCCCGGACGGCATGCGGGACGCCTATCGGCAATACGTCGAACATGGCTGGGCCAGTATGACCGGGCCGCAGGCCTACGGTGGCCAGGGTTTGCCGCAGATGGCATCGGCCAGCTTCCATGAAATGCTGATGGCAGCGTCGTTGTCGTTCCGCATCTACTCCGGCCTGACCGAGGGCGCGGTCCTGGCGTTGCATCGCCATGGCAGCGAGCCACTCAAGCAGGCCTACCTGAGCCGGATGGTCAGTGGCGAGTGGGCCGGCACCATGTGCCTGACCGAGCCGCAGGCCGGCACCGACCTGGCGTTGCTGCGTACCCGCGCCCAGCCGGAAGCGGACGACAGCTATCGCATTACCGGCAGCAAGATATTCATCAGTGGTGGCGAGCAGGACCTGACTGACAACATCGTTCATCTGGTACTCGCGCGCCTGCCTGATGCGCCGGCCGGTGTCAGGGGCATCAGCCTGTTCCTGGTGCCCAAGCTGTTGCCCGGTGGCGAGCGCAATGCGCTGGGCTGCGGGGCGCTGGAGCACAAGATGGGCATCAAGGGGGCATCGACCTGCGTGATGAACTTCGACGGTGCCCAGGGCTGGCTGGTGGGGGAGGCCAACCAGGGCCTGGCCTGCATGTTCACCATGATGAACGATGCCCGCTTCCAGGTCGGCCTGCAGGGGCTTGGTATTGCCGAGGCCGCTTTTCAGGGAGGGCTGGCCTATGCCCGGGAGCGTCTGCAGTCGCGCTCGCTTGCTGGGCCGGTGGCAGCGGAAAAGCCTGCCGATCCGATCATCGTCCATCCAGACGTGCGGCGCATGCTGCTGACCCAGAAGACCCTTACCGAGGGCTGTCGCATGCTGGGCATCTACACCGCTCGGCAACTGGACCTGGAGCATGCTGCGAAAAATGCACCGGCGCGCCAGGCCGCAGCTCGGCGGGCGGCGTTGCTGATCCCTATCGTCAAGGCGTTCTTCACCGACGTCGGTCAGGAAGTCGCCAGTCTTGGGGTGCAGGTGTACGGCGGTCACGGCTACATCCGCGAGTGGGGGATGGAGCAGTTGATGCGCGATAGCCGCATCACCCAGCTTTATGAAGGCACCAACGGCATACAGGCCCTCGACCTGATACGCCGCAAGGTCCTGGGGGACGGCGGGGCCGAGCTCAATCTGCTGATCGACGAAATGGCGCCGCACGTCAGGGCTGCCAATGCGCTCGACGGCCTGCAGGCCATGGCGACGGCCGTGGGGCAACGTCTGGAGGAATGGCGCGTCCTGGCCGCCCATGTGGTCGAGGCCTGTCAACGCGACCCCCAGGAGTCAGGGGCAGTGTCGGTTGATTTTCTTGCCTACTCGGCCTACGTGCTGTTGGCGGCGATGTGGTTGCAAGCGGCTGTGCGCGCTCAAGCGACGCTTGTCGCCGGCAGCGCGGAAACAGCCTTCTACAGGGCCAAGCTTGACGCCGCGACGTTCTACTGGCGGCGGATCCTGCCCCGCGCCACTGCTCACCGCGAGGCCCTGCTGGGTGGCGCGGATTGCCTGATGGCGCTACCGGCGAGCGATTTCGCGTTCTAGCGCACGGCAAACCACACGAACAAGGAGAGTGCGATGCAGCCTTTCAGCTTTGCCACCACTGCGCAGATCCTCTGCGAACCCGGCGCGGTGCAGCGCCTTGCAGGTCTGTGCCGTGAGCGCGGTGCCAAGCGTGTTTTGATCGTCAGTGACCCGGGTATCGCCCGCCTTGGCATGCTCGATGACCTGCTGCCGGGGTTCACGGCAGCCAAGGTCGGTGTGGCGATCTTCAGTGAGGTTACGGCCGACCCTAGCGAGGCATGCGTGCTGGCGGCCGCCCAGCGCGCCCGGCATATCGGCGCCGACCTGGTGGTGGGGTTCGGCGGCGGCAGCTCGATGGATGTGGCCAAGCTGGTTGCGCTGCTGGCCCACCGCGACTGTTCGCAGCCCATCGCCGAGCTGTACGGCATCGACAGGGCCAAGGGCCGCCGGCTGCCGTTGATCCAGGTGCCCACCACGGCAGGTACCGGTTCGGAGGTGACGCCGATCGCCATCGTCACCACCGGTGCCACCACCAAGATGGGCATTGTTTCGCCGCTGCTGTTGCCAGACCTGGCAGTGCTCGACGCCGTCTGTACCCTCGGCCTGCCATCGGCGGTGACGGCTGCTACCGGTATCGACGCCATGGTGCATGCCATCGAAGCCTATACCAGCCGCCTCAAACGTAACCCGCTGTCCAGCCTGCTGGCCCTTGAGGCGCTGCGGCTGCTGGCGGATAACCTTGACCAGGCTGTGCACAATGGCGGCAACCTGCAGGCCCGCCAGGCCATGCTGCTGGGGGCTTGCCTGGCCGGCCAGGCCTTTGCCAATGCACCGGTGGCGGCGGTGCATGCCCTGGCCTATCCGCTGGGTGGGCACTTTCATGTTCCCCATGGCCTGGCCAACGCGCTGGTGTTGCCGCATGTGCTGCGCTTCAACCTGCCGGTGGCGGCAGTGGACTACGCCGAACTGGCCGTGCCGCTGCTGGGGGCCCGTTTGCAGCCCGGTGATCAGCGCCAGCAGGCAGAACAATTCGTGGCCGAGCTGGCCGCGCTAGGTAGCCGCTGCGGGTTACCGGACCGCCTGCGCGACGCCGATGTACCGCGTCATCGGCTTGGCCAGCTGGCCGAAGACGCGATGCAACAGCAGCGCCTTTTGGTCAATAACCCGCGTGAAGTCACCCAGGCCGATGCGCTGGCCATCTATGAGGCAGCCTACTGATGAGCGACCTCCGGCAACGTGAACACTATCGGCACTTCACGCCTATAACCACCCGGTGGCACGACAACGATGTCTATGGCCACGTGAACAATGTGGTCTATTACAGCTTTTTCGACAGCGCCGTAAACCGCCTGCTGGTGCGGGAGGGCGGGTTGGATATCGACCAGGGGAGGGTGATCGCGCTGGTGGTCAGCTCCGCCTGCGACTACCAGGCGCCGGTGGCCTTCCCGCATGACATCGAAGTGGGCCTAGTGGTGGGCCGGTTGGGCAACACCTCGGTGCACTATCAGTTGGCTGTGTTCCTTGCCGGTCAGCCATTGGCCTGCGCCACCGGCCGCTTCGTCCATGTATTCGTCGACCGCGAAGGGCGGCGCCCGGTGCCGGTACCTGACTGCCTGCGGCGCGTGTTGAGCGAACTGCAGCCCCTATCCCCTGAGGAACAGCCATCATGAAAGACGCCGTGATCGTCGCCACTGCTCGCACCCCTATCGGCAAAGCCATGCGTGGCGCCTTCAACGACCTGAAAACCCCCAGCATGACGGCTGTCGCCATCCGCGCCGCGGTAGAACGTGCCGGTATCGAACCGGCGCAGGTCGATGACCTGGTGCTGGGGACTGCCATGCAGAGCGGCACTGCCGCGATCAACCCGGGTCGGCTGTCGGCGCTGGCCGCCGGCCTGCCCCAAACGGTCAGCGGTCAGACCGTCGACCGCCAGTGCGCTTCAGGCCTGATGGCCATTGCCACGGCGGCGAAGCAGATCATGGTTGATGGCATGCAAGTGACCATTGGCGCAGGCCAGGAGCAGATCAGCCTGGTGCAGCAGGTGCACAACCAGCTGGCCAGTGAGGCTTACGACCCCGCAGTGCTGCGCATGAGCGAGCACGCCTACATGCCGATGTTGCAAACGGCCGAACGGGTGGCCCGGCGTTATGGCATAAGCCGCGAAGCACAGGATGTCTACGCCCTGCAGTCTCAGCAGCGCACGGCGGCGGCGCAGGCGGCAGGGTTGTTCGCCGCTGAAATCGTGCCGGTCATCGCACGCAAGAAGGTGGTGGACAAGCTGACAGGTGTTGTCAGCCATGAAGAGGTGCGCCTGATCCAGGACGAAGGGAACCGACCGGCGACGACCCTGGCCGATCTACAGGGGCTCAAGCCCGTGGTCGAAGGCGGTTGTGTCACGGCCGGCAATGCCAGTCAGTTGTCCGATGGCGCCAGTGCCTGCGTGCTGATGGAGGGCGCGCTGGCGGCGCGCTCGGGCATCGCAGCCCTGGGGCTTTACCGCGGTATCGCCGTGGCTGGCCTTGCCCCCGAGGAAATGGGCATCGGCCCGGTATTGGCGGTGCCCAAGCTACTGCGCCAGCAGGGCCTGACGGTAGACGATATCGGGCTATGGGAGCTGAACGAGGCGTTTGCCTGCCAGGTGCTGTATTGCGCCCAGCAGTTGCAGATCGACCCGGCGAAACTGAACGTCAATGGCGGCGCCATTGCTATCGGCCACCCCTACGGCATGAGCGGCGCGCGGATGGTCGGCCATGCCTTGCTGGAGGGCAAGCGACGTAAGGTGAAGTACGTGGTCGTGACGATGTGCGTGGGCGGCGGCATGGGCGCAGCAGGCCTGTTCGAAGTGCTTTAGGCCGGTATCCAAGGCCAGCCCATGGCGCTGACCGGGACGCAGGCGCAACCCGCGCCCACGGTGTCCCGGCCAGGGCTGGTTATGAGCCTACAGCAACCGCGTGGCGCGAAGCTGGCTGTGGCAATTGGCGGAAGCCTTCACGGATGGCAGCGATCAGTTCCGCGTCCTTGACGGGGCACAACCCGGGGAACGGTTTGTTGGCATGGGTGAGCACGGCTTCGACGCTTTCCTGGTTATCCAGGTAAACCTGCCTGATTGCCTGGCTTTCCAGGTCCTTGCTGTTGCTGCAGTTCAGGGCGTGGTGAATGGCGAGCCCGGCGCCAAACGCCAGGGCCGGGGTTGCAATACCGTGCTTGCGGGCAAGGTCGATGCTGCTGAGGATGCGTTCGTTGCGTTGCAGCTTGCGCAAGGGGTCGCGGCCTACCCGGGCGCACGGGTCTTTGAACGAGGTTTTGCAGCGTTCGAGGAATGCCTCGGCAAAGCGGCTGACCACCTCGGCCATCTGTGGGTATTCGGCCACCAGTGCGGGCGCGACCTCCTGGCGAATCAGGCGCTCGGCCAACTCACTCACCCGCGCATCACCCATGCCCTGGCCGACCCAGGCATGGCCCAGCAGGCTGGCGTACCAGGCCACGATGGCGTGCGGGCCGTTCCACAGGCGGTTCTTGATGATCTGGATCTGGGCAATGTCTGGCACTGTCTTCACCTGGCGCAGGCGTTCGAGCAGATCGCTGCCGCGCTCCGCGTAAAGCGGCATGTCGGCTTCACTGTTGAACAGCACCAGATGCAGCTGGCTCATGGCGCTGCTGGACTGTGCAAAGGGCCTGAAGTGGCCGATCAGCCGTTCGTACTCCGGTAGCGGCGCTGAAGGTTTGCAGGTGCTTGCGGGCTCGTCTTCCAGGCTGTTCTGGAACATCTGCGACTTGATGCGCAGTTGCCGCACCAGTGCGTCATTGCCCAGTTTGGACACGATGCGGCTGACCACCGTTTCGGCGAAATGGGTCTTCTGCATAACCTGCTCGCTGATCGCAGGCGGGCACAGTAACGCCAGCTCGGCTTGCACATGACGCTGAACGAACGCCGCACCGCCAACCTTGTTCAGCACGATCAGCAGAGTCAGCTCGCGGCCTCGGCGCTCGAAGCGTTGCAGCAGGCCTTGGGCGATCACCCTGGCCTGGCTTCTGATGGCCTGCTCGGGCAGGCTCAGGCCGATGATTTCGGCAGTGGTGTACATGCTGATGACCGCGTCGTCATCGTCCATGTCGATCATGCGCACGTTGTCGATGGTTTGGTCGAACGATATGGCACCGTAGCGCACGCTGTAGCGGCCGAAGGCGCTGACGCTTTCGCGCAGCATGCGCGAGCGGGTTGCGGCAATGATTTCACGCGGTCGGGTGTAGCCGTCCCAATGGGAAAATACCTGCGTCAGGTAACCGCCGCCGATGGCGCCGAAACCATGAATGCCCACGCTGAACTGGTTCATCGAGGCCGGGAACGGCTCACTCAATGCAGGCATGCCCAGGTCGGGTACGCACGCGCTCAGGTCGGCGAGAAATTCATGCATGCTGCGGTAGGCTTTGAGCGCGCCCGCCTTGATTTCCGGCGCAGGCGGCTTGATGTCCTCGATCAGGATCGCCTGCCCTTCGGCGCGCATCGCTGACAGCATGCCGTTTTCAGAGTCCTCGACCATGAAGCACTGGCCTGGCTCGCAATTGAGCGCGCGGGCGGCTTTCAGGAAAATCTCGGGGTGGGGTTTGCCTTGGCTGACTTCATCGCCACAAACGGTGATGTCGAAGTACTTCAGCACGTTGGCGTTGATCAGGTATTCCTCGGCGATGGCACGGCGGCTGGAGGTGGCCACTGCCATGGTCAGGCCCGACTTGCGCAGGCGCTCCAGCACCTCCAGCAGGCCGGCCTTGATCGGTACGCCGTGATTGCGCACGTACTCCAGCTCAAGTTCATCGGCGCGTTGGCGGATTTCGGCGTACGGGAAGTCGTCGCCGTTATGCGCCTTGGCAAGGGCTTCGGCCTTTTTTGCGCTCAGGCCCAGCGAGCCAATCAGGGTGTGCTCGCTCAGCGCTTTGCCGAAGATTTCCAGAGACGCTTGCTTGAGTGTCTTGAAGCGCAGGCGCTCGGTGTCGAAGAGGGTGCCATCCATATCGAAGATGGCGCTGAAGATGTGTTTACCGTGAAAGAAAAGCATTGGTTGTTGCCCCTTGTCGTTGCGTCAGGCATCCCGCCTGCAACAGGCGAGAACGGTGTGTGAGCTGCAGTGGAGGCAGTCAGGTCGGGGGCACACGTTCGACGGGGGGACGCTCAGGAGTGACGCAGAGGTAAGGCGGGGCGGAGCGGGGCGTGCAGAGGAGGTTGGCAACCGTTGAGGCGAGGTGGGTGGCGCGTTTGGCCTTGAGGTCACGCCCACTGGCTGCAGTCGGTTTTGCAGGCAGTGGGCGCAAATAGCGATGGATACGTGTGATTCCAAGCATGAGGTGCTTTGCTTCCTTTTCGTCATGGGTGATCCTTTTTCAGCCTTGCACGTATGCGCCGCGACATGCAAGGCTTGGCCTCCCGCTCGCATTGCGCAACAAGGTGAACCCCAATGACCCAAGCTACCGACCAGGCCTTTTACGATCGCGCCGATGCGCACATTGAACTGGCGAACCAGCAGATCGAAAAGTTCGAAGACCTGGGCAAGGTCAGCGCCTCGCTCACCTTCGGTGCCGCGCGCTTCAGCGCCTGGATGAGCGCCCGCAGCTTCAAGAGCGGCGCGGAGCTGGGTGCGGCACGGGAAGAGATTCTGAAGTACTTCTGTGATCAGTACCGGATGATGCTCGAGGACAACTTAGACGAGCATATCGAGCATTTTGACCAGTACATGCTGGGCAAGAACGACTAAGCCAGGCGCGCCGCTCCCCTCAGCGATTTGGCCATTTCTGCAGCAGGATCGAAACGAATTTCTCCGCAGCCGGCGACAGCGATGCGCCGCGCCGGTACACCAGCCCTAGCGTGCGGGTGACTTGCGGCTCGATCAACGGCACGCTCACCAGCGTGGGGTGGTCGGCATTGGGCATGGCCAGGCTGGGCATGGCCGACACGCCCAGCCCGGCTTCGACCATGCCCAGTGACGTGGACAGGTGTTGCACTTCGTAGAACCACTTGGGCCGCAGGTTGAGCCCGGACAACGCATGGTCCAGCAGCATGCGGTTGCCACTCAGGCGGCCGACGCCGATCAGGCGGTAATCAGCCAGCTCTGTCCAGGTAACGGAGGCGCGGTTCGCCAGTGGGTGGTCACGCCGGCAGGCCAGTACAAAGTGCTCCTGCACCAGCGAGACAAACTCGATGTCCGGGTGCTGGCCGCTCATCATGTTGATGCCGAAGTCGGCCTCGCCGCGCAGCACGGCTTCGAGCCCGTCGTTGGCGCTAAGGTCCAGCAGGCGAATGCGGATTTTCGGGTATTGCTCGTTGTAATCGCGGATTACCGACGGCAGGAAGTAGAACGCGGCGGTAGGGATGCAGGCGAGGGTAACCTGACCGGTCTGGCGCTCGGCCAGTTCGCGGATGCTGAGGATCGAGTCTTCAAAATCATCCAGCAGGCGCCTGGCCTTGGGCAGGAAGTCGCGGCCCACGCTGGTCAGGCTGACCCGGCGAGTGGTGCGTTCCAGTAGCGAGGTGCCCAGGCCTTCCTCCAGTTTCTTGATCCGCCGGCTCAGGGCCGGCTGGGACAGGTGAAGCGCTTCTGCGGCCTCATGAAAACTGCCAAGTTCGGCGATTTTCACGAAAGATCTGATGTCTTGCAGCTCATATTCCATAAGAAAACCTTCGACTGGCCTGGCGCTTTATTTATGTCTGAATCGCAATAATAGCTACGATATTTGCATTGGATTGATTTATCCATCCCTGTCACTCTTTTGCTCACAGCATCAATGATGTCCATTGATCAACAAGAGTGCGAAATCATGCAACGAATTCCTTGCGTACTCATGCGCGGCGGTACCTCCAAAGGGCCGTTCTTCCACGCCTGGGACCTGCCTGCCAATGTGGTCGAGCGCGACGAATTGCTGATCAACCTGATGGGCTCTGGCCATGAGCTGGAAATCGACGGCATCGGTGGCGGCAGCCCGCAGACCAGCAAGGTGGCGATCATCAGCCCGTCATTGCATGCCGACGCCGATGTCGACTACCTGTTCGTGCAGGTGATGGTCGCACAGCGCCGGGTCGATACGGCCCCCAACTGCGGCAACATGCTGTGTGCGGTTGGGCCGTTCGCCATCGAACAGGGGTTGGTAAAAGGCCAGGAAGGCAAGACCTTGGTGCGCATTCGCAACCTCAACACCGGCACCTTCGTCAATTCGCTGGTCGAAACGCCCGGCGGTATCGTGCGCTACGAAGGCCGCACGGCGATCGATGGGGTACCGGGCACTGCCGCCCCGGTGCACCTGACCTTCCTCGACGCGGTCGGCAGCAAGACCGGCAAGCTGTTCCCCACGGGCAAGGCCCAGGATGTGATTGATGGCGTGCCGGTGACCTGCATCGACATGGCCATGCCGATGATGGTGGTGGAGGCCAGCCAGTTGGGTGTCAGCGGCTCGGAAACCCCGGCTCAGCTGGACGCCAACAGCGCGCTGCTCGAACGCCTGGAAGCGTTGCGGCTGAAGGCCGGAAAGGCCATGGGCCTGGGCGATGTCAGTGGCATGGTCATCCCCAAGCCAGTGCTGGTGTCCAAGCCGCGCTACGACGGCACGCTGCAGGTTCGCTATTTCATGCCGCACAACTGCCATCGTGCCTTGGCGATCACGGGAGCGGTGGGGCTGGCGACTGCCTGCGTCAGCCCTGGCACCGTGATTGCCGACCTGTTGGGCGAAGGCGCGCAGCAACTGGCCGAGGTCCGCCTGGAGCACCCAAGTGGCGGCATCGATGTTGCGCTGACGCGCAGCGGTGCCGAGGGCCAGACGATCCAGGCTTCGGTGGTGCGAACCGCCCGGCGGCTCTTCTCAGGGTTCGTCTACGCCCCTACATTCCGCAGGTTGGCCGGGTAGCTCCAGGCACCGATTCAGACCTGCACATTCGTAACAAGCGCATCCGCACAATTTCAACAATGGGTGATGCCATGAGACTCGCCAAATCGCTGTATTTCCAGATTCTCTGCGCCGTCCTGCTGGGCGTGGTGGTCGGACACTTCTGGGCGCAACAGGCCGTGGCCCTCAAGCCGCTGGGTGATGCGTTCATCAAGCTGATCAAGATGATGATCGCGCCGGTGGTGTTCTGCACCATCGTAACCGGCATCGCCGGCATGACCGACAAGCGTTCCCTGGGGCGCTTGATGAGCAAGACCCTGCTGCTGTTCCTGGGCCTGACGGTGGTCAGCCTGGTGATCGGACTGGCGGCGGTTTACCTGTTCAAGCCAGGTGCCGGCATGAACATCGATCCTGCCACCCTGAGCACAGCGGGCCTGAGCCAGTACACCGCGTCGGCCGCCAAGCTGAGTGTGGTGGACTTTTTCATGCACATCATCCCGGACACCTTCATCGGTGCCTTCAACAAGGGTGAGGTCTTGCCGGTGCTGTTCATCGCCGTACTCAGCGGTTTCGCCCTCTCGTCGATGGGCGAAAAGGGCAAGCCGGTACTGGACGTGCTGGAGTCGGCCTCGACCATGGTGTTCCGCATCTTCGGCTACCTGATGCGCTTTGCCCCGGTCGGCGCTTTCGGCGCACTGGCATTCACCGTGGGCCAGTACGGGATTACGTCCCTTGGTGCGCTGGCCAAGCTGGTGGGGACGTTGTACATCGCCTGCGCCTTCTTCGTGCTGGTGGTGCTCGGTGGCATCTGCCGCGCCCATGGCTTCAGCCTGTGGAAGTTGCTGCGCTATTTCCGCGAAGAGTTCCTGGTGGTGCTGGGTACTTCCTCCACCGAGCCGGTGCTGCCGCGCATGCTCGAGAAACTCGAGAAGCTTGGGTGCAAGAAAGGCGTGGTTGGCCTGGTGCTGCCCACTGGCTACTCGTTCAACCTGGACGGTACTGCGATCTATCTGTCGTTGGCAGCCGTCTTCATCGCACAGGCCTGCAACATCGACCTGAGCCTGGGCCAGGTGGTCACCATGCTGGCGATCATGCTGCTGTCCTCCAAGGGCGCGGCAGGCGTCACCGGCAGCGGTTTCGTGGCCTTGGCCTCGACCCTTACCGTGATCCACGACATACCCCTGGCCGGCCTGGCCCTGTTGATTGGGGTCGACCGCTTCATGTCGGAAGCCCGTGCGCTGACGAGTCTTGCCAGCAACGCAGTGGCGACGGTGGTGGTTTCGTTGTCGGAAAACGCCTGTGACCGCCAGACGCTGCACAGCCGCCTGAACGGCGAGCCGGTGGTCAGCCCCGTTGCTGAAACAGCCGACTGGGTCGCCGAACCACACCGCCGCGGCTGAGCCCCGACACCCTCAGGCTTTTCACAGGCCCCCACCAGGCGTTGCCGGGTGGGGGTCAGGGGGCCGTCTGCGCTGCAGGTGGCCACATAGACAATAAAAACAAGAGAACAAACCATGCTCGCACTTCTGGGCCTGATCATGGTGGTGACCTTCACCTACCTGATCATGAGTAAACGCCTGTCCCCGATCGTCGCACTGACCATCGTGCCGATTGTTTTCGCCCTTATTGGCGGTTTTGCGCCAGACCTGGGCAAGATGATGCTCGATGGGCTGAAAATGGTCGCACCGTCTGCCGCGCTGCTGCTGTTCGCCATCCTGTTCTTCGGCCTGATGATCGACGCCGGCCTGTTCGACCCGCTGATCCGCAAGATTCTCAAGCGGGTGAATGGCGACCCAATCAAGATCGCTATCGGCACCGCTCTGCTGTCGCTGCTGGTGGCGCTGGACGGTGATGGCACCACGACTTACATGATTACCTGCGCTGCCATGCTGCCGCTGTACAAGCGCATCGGCATGAACCCGATGATCCTGGCGACCGTGTCGATGCTGTCATTGAGCATCATGAGCGGCATGAGCCCGTGGGGTGGTCCCGCCACCCGTGCCATTGCCGCGCTCGGTCTGGATGCGACCGAGTACTTCATTCCGATGTTGCCCACCGTCATCGGTGGGGCGGCATGGGTCGTGTTCACCGCCTACCTGCTGGGCCGTGCCGAGCGCCGGCGTATCGGCAATATTGCCCTGGAGTCCGGTGGCGGCAACTGCTACATCAAGGAAATCCTCGGCGACAACCCGCACAAGCGCCCGCGCCTTGCCTATGTGAACCTGGTGCTGGTGATCGCCGTGATGACCGCGCTAGTGCTGGGGCTGATGCACGCGGCCATCCTGTTCATGATCGGTTTCGTCGCCGCACTGATGATCAACTACCCGCAGCTGGACCTGCAGAAAGAGCGCATCCTCGCCCATTCGGGCAACGCCATGACCGTGGTGCTGCTGGTGTTCGCCGCGGGCATCTTTGCCGGTATTTTCTCGGGTACCAAGATGGTCGATGCATTGGCCCAGACGCTGGTGGACTGGATTCCGGAAGCGTGGAGCCACTGGTTCCCGCTGGTGGTGGCGCTGACCAGCATGCCGCTGACCTTCGTGCTGTCCAACGACGCGTACTACTTCGGCGTTGTGCCGATCCTGGCCAATGCCGCGGCCGCGTACGGCATCGACCCTGTAGAGATCGCCCGCGCTTCGGTGCTGGGGCAGCCGGTGCACCTGATGAGCCCATTGGTAGCCTCGACCCTGCTGCTGGTGGGCATGGTCGATCGCGACATCGGCGACTTCCAGAAAGCCACTGTGAAATGGGCGGTGCTCACCTCGCTGGTGATCACGGCGCTGGCACTGCTGACGGGCGCCTTGTCCTTCTTCGTCTGAACGCTTCTGGTGCTGCCAGGCGCAACGCCTGCTCATCCCTAAAACAACAATAGAGTACCGATCATGTCCCGAGCTGTGTTCCGTGGGGCCACCTGTGGCCTGCTGTGCGGCTGGCTGCCTGTTGCCGGCGCTTCCGGTTTTGTCGATGACAGCAAGCTCAAGCTGCAGTTGCGCAACGTGTATTTCAACGAGAATTTCCGTGACGAGCAGGGTATGAGCGCCCGCGCCGCCGCCACAGCCAAAAGCGAACGGGTGGAGTGGGCTCAAGGCTTTCTGCTCGATTACCAGTCCGGCTTCACCCAAGGCACCCTCGGCCTGGGGCTCGACGCCTTGGGCCTGGTCGGCGTCAAGCTCGACTCCGGCCGTGGGCGCAGCGGCACCGGGTTGCTGCCAGTGCATGACGATGGCCGCGCGGCCGACGAATTCGCCAGCGCCGGTATCACGACCAAAGCCCGCCTGGGCAGTACCGTGGTCAAGCATGGCACCTTGCTGCCCAAGACGCCGGTACTGGTGTACAACGATGCACGCCTGCTGCCGCAGACTTACCAGGGAACCCAGCTGACCAGCACCGACATCGACAACCTCACCCTTACCGCCGGCCACCTGGATCGCTTCAAACAGCGCGACTCATCCGATAGCACCGGGTTGTACCTGGACGGGTATGGCGGCCCAGCGTCTGGCGACTTCAGCTTCGCCGGTGCTGACTATGCCGTCAGCAAGCAACTGCGCCTGAGTTATTTCCATGGCGAGCTCGAGCATTTCTACCGGCAGGACTTCGCCGGGCTGGTGCATGACCTGCCGCTGGGCGGCGGCGTGCTGACCACCGACCTGCGTTACTTCAAAAGCCGCGACAGCGGTACGGCGTATGGCGGTGGCATCGACAACGACCTGTTCAGCGGCCAACTGTCGTACGCCCACTCCGGGCATACCGTCGGCGCAGGTTACCAGGTGCTCGATGGTGAAGCGGGGCTGCCGTATATCAGTGGGGCAACGGTCTATTCGTTCAGCAACGTCGGCATCGGCAAGTTCATCGAAGAGGAAGAGAAGACCTGGATGGCCAGCTACGCCTACAACTTCGCTGCCGCCGGGGTACCGGGGCTGACCTTCATGACGCGTTACCTGAGTGGCGACAATGGCCGCTCAGGTGACGAGGGCATCAAAGAATGGGAGCGTGACGCCGAGCTTGCCTACGTGGTGCAGGGCGGGCCGCTGAAAGGGCTGGGCGTAAAGCTGCGAAATTATGTGTATCGATCAGATTTCGCCCGGGGCCGAGACAGCAATCGCCTTTACCTGACCTACGATATCGCCATCTGGTGATGGCGCAGGCCGGACGAGATATCCGGCCCTGAACCGCCTGAGGCGCCGTGGCTCAGCGGCGCAGCAGGCGAGAGACCACCAGTGTGACGGCGGCGGTGATGGCCAGTGCGGCGAAGGGCTTTTCCTTGACGAACGAGGACACCGTGTCCAGGGTGTCGCCGTAGGACTTGGTCACCTGGCCTGCGGCCTGACGCGCATCGCCTTCGGCTTCCAGCGCCGGGTCTTCGACCAGGCGACCTACGGCGCTTTGCGCTTTGCCAGCCAGGTCCTCTGCTACACCTTCGATCTGTTCGCGTTTCATGATGGCTTAGTTCCTTCCTGTGAGCGGCTTTGGGTTAACAGCACAGGGTTAGGGCGGTGAATCGCCGCAATGGTTCAAAGCGACTGCTTGTCACCTGCAGGTGATGCGCGCCGGCAAAGGGTCGCACCTGGCATGAGCGCGCGAGGTTAGCGCGCCTTCTTTTCGAGGATCCGCGCCCCGGTCCCTTCCTTGCCCAGTACATCCTCGGGGTTGCGCAGTGGGCAGTCCTCCAGCGACAGGCAACCGCAGCCAATGCAGTTGTCGAGGCTGTCGCGCAGTGCTTCCAGTGTGCGAATGCGGGCATTCAGGTCCTCGCGCCAGGCGGTGGACATCTCGCTCCATTGTGCTGCCGTGAGCTTGCTGTTGGGGGCATAACGGCTGAAGGCCTGTTTGATTTCCTCAAGCGGAATTCCCGTGCGCTGGGCTACCTTGATGATCGCCAGGGTACGCAGCACCAGCGAGGGATAGCGGCGCTGGTTGCCTGCCGTGCGGACGCTGGCGATCAGCCCCTTGGTTTCGTAGAAGTGCAGCGCAGATACCGCCACGCCGCTGCGCTTGGCCACTTCACCCACTGTGAGCATCCGTGTGTTGTCCGCTGCCATGCCTGTTGACCTCAAGTAAAGTTGAGCTCTTATAGTCCTGCCCGATCTTCCCTGCAACCGCTTTCCCTGTGATCGGAGCTGTGCATGAACAAACGGACGTTACTGGCCTGGGCCGGCGCTGTTGCCGGTGCGCTGGCCGCTGCCTATGCGCTGGTGGGAAGCGGCTCGGCGCCACCCGCTGCGGCGGTGTGGCCGGCGACCAAGGTGGCGCTGGCCACGGCCGAGCAGGTGCAACTGGCGCGGCAGCGCTTTGCTTCGGGGGAGTTGGAGGCGTTCAACCAGGTGCAGGTGGCGGCCGAGATGCCAGGGCGTATTACCCGCATCGCCTTCGAGTCGGGGCAGACAGTCGCGGCCGGGCAGTTGCTGGTGCAGCTCAACGACGCGCCCGAGCAGGCCCTTCGCGTGCAGTTGCAGGCCAGGTTGCGTAACGCTGACGTGGTGCTGCAGCGCAGCCGCAAACTGCGCGCGATGAATGCCGTGTCGCAAGAGCTGCTGGACAACGCCGCCACGGCCGTGGACGTGGCCCGTGGTGAGCTGCAGCATGTCGAGGCGCTGATCGCGCAGAAGGCCATTCGTGCACCGTTTGCCGGCAAGCTCGGCATCCGCCGTGTGCATCAGGGCCAGTACCTGGGCGCTGGCGAGACCATCGTCAGCCTGGCCGACATCAGCCAGTTGCATGTGAACTTCGCCTTGGGCGAGCAGGCCGCCCCCGAAGTGCACGCCGGGCAAGTGCTGGCACTGACGGTGGATGCGGTGCGTGGGCAAGACTTCCAGGCGCGGGTGGTGGCGGTCGACCCGGTGGTCAGCACAGCACGCCTTGTGCAGGTACAGGCGGCCTTGCCGAACCCGCAAGGGCAGTTGCAGCCGGGTATGTACGCCGGCGTGCGGCTGGATGCTGCGCAGCCGTCGACCGTGCTGGCCGTGCCGGAAACCGCGATCACCTACACCGCCTATGGGCAGACGGTGTTTGTCGCGACCCAGGACCCGCAGCATGGCACCCGGGTGAGCCGGGTGCAGGTAACCACCGGTGAGCGCTGGCAGGGGCGGGTGGAAATCACCTCCGGCCTGACGCCCGGTGACCGTGTGGTGGTTTCCGGCCAGCTGAAACTGAGTGATGGCATGCCGGTCGAGCCAGTGGCGCAGGACAGCCTGCAGGCCAGCCAGGGAGGGCGGCAGTCGTGAGGTTTACCGACGTCTTCGTGCGCCGCCCGGTGCTGGCGCTGGTGGTCAGCAGCCTGATCATCCTGATGGGGCTGTTTGCCATGGGCAAGTTGCCGATCCGCCAGTACCCGTTGCTGGAAAGCTCGACCATTACCATCAGCACCGAGTACCCCGGTGCCTCCGCCGAGTTGATGCAGGGTTTCGTGACGCAGCCGATCACCCAGGCAGTGTCGTCGGTCGAAGGCATCGACTACCTGTCCTCGTCGTCGCAGCAGGGGCGCAGCCTGATCACCTTGCGCATGGTGCTCAACCGCGATTCGACCCAGGCGCTGGCCGAAACCATGGCCAAGGTCAACCAGGTGCGCTATCGCCTGCCGGAAAAAGCCTACGACCCAGTGGTGGAACTGTCGGCAGGTGACTCCACTGCCGTGGCCTATGTGGGGTTTGCCAGCGACAGCCTGTCGATACCGGAACTGAGCGATTACCTGTCGCGGGTGGTGGAACCGCAGTTCTCCGGTATCGACGGCGTGGCCAAGGTGCAGTCGTTCGGCGGGCAGCGCCTGGCCATGCGCCTGTGGCTGGACAGTGAGCAGATGGCCGGGCGCGGGGTGACGGCGGCGGACGTGGCGCAGGCGGTACGTGCCAACAACTACCAGGCAACGCCGGGCCAGGTGCGCGGGCAGTACGTGCTGGCCGATATCCAGGTGGACACCGACCTGACCCGGGTCGAAGACTTCCGTGAGCTGATCATCCGCAACGATGGCACCGACCTGGTGCGCCTGCGCGATATCGGCACCGTCGAGCTGAGTGCGGCGGCCACGCAGACCAGTGCCACCATGGACGGCAAACCTGCCGTGCACCTGGGGCTGTTCCCCACGCCCAGCGGCAACCCTCTGGTGATCGTCGAGGGTATTCGCCAACTGCTGCCACAGATCCAGCAGACCTTGCCGCCTGGCGTGAACGTGGCGCTGGCCTATGAAACCGCACGCTTCATCGATGCGTCGATCCATGAAGTGCTGCGCACCTTGGTGGAGGCGATGCTGATCGTGGTGTTGGTGATCTGGCTGTGCCTGGGTTCGCTGCGCAGCGTGCTGATCGCGGTGGTGGCCATTCCGCTGTCGATGCTGGGGGCCGCGGGCCTGATGTTGATGTTCGGTTTCAGCCTCAACCTGCTGACCTTGCTGGCGATGGTGCTGGCCATCGGCCTGGTGGTGGACGATGCCATTGTGGTGGTGGAAAACGTGCACCGGCATATCGAGGAGGGCAAGTCGCCGGTCGCGGCAGCATTGGCCGGGGCGCGGGAAATCGCCGGGCCGGTGATCGCCATGACCCTGACCCTGGCGGCGGTGTATGCGCCCATTGGCTTGATGGGCGGGCTGACCGGCACGCTGTTCCGTGAGTTTGCCTTGACCCTGGCGGGGGCGGTGATCGTGTCCGGCATTGTGGCGCTGACCTTGTCGCCGGTGATGAGCTCGCTGTTGCTGCAGCCCGGTCAGCAGCATGGCGCCATGGCCACTCTCGCCGATCGGTTGTTTGGTACGCTGAGCGGGGCCTATGGACGGGTGCTGGCCTACACTCTGGCACACCGCTGGATCAGTGGCGGCGTGGCGTTGCTGGTGTGCCTGAGCCTGCCCTGGCTGTACCTGCTGCCACAGCGCGAGCTGGCGCCGCCCGAGGACCAGGCGGCGGTGCTGACCGCCATCAAGTCGCCGCAGCATGCCAGCCTCGAATACGCAGAACGCTTTGCGCTGAAGCTCGACCAGGTGATGAAGTCCATTGCCGAAACCACCGACACCTGGATCATCAACGGCACCGACGGCCCGGCCGCCAGTTTCGGTGGCATCAACCTCAGCGCCTGGCAGGCGCGCGAGCGTTCCGCCGCACAGGTGCAGGCGCAGTTGCAGCAGGCCGTTGCGGATATCGAGGGCAGCAGCATCTTCGCCTTCCAGGTCGCGTCGCTGCCGGGCTCCAGCGGTGGCCTGCCGGTGCAGATGGTGCTGCGCAGCGCCCAGGATTA
The DNA here is from genome assembly GCF_034044115.1 of Pseudomonas sp. BO3-4. Taxonomy (NCBI): domain Bacteria; kingdom Pseudomonadati; phylum Pseudomonadota; class Gammaproteobacteria; order Pseudomonadales; family Pseudomonadaceae; genus Pseudomonas; species Pseudomonas sp. BO3-4. Next base: position 4,366,609 of record NZ_CP139018.1, on the reverse strand, counting down.
CCCCGAGCTGTTCCAGACTATGGAAGTGCTCAAGCAACGCGCCCGCGACAGCGGCCTGTTCGCCGTGGTGGACAGTGACCTCGACTACAACAACCCGGTGGTCAAGGTACGCGTGGACCGGGCCAAGGCGGCGAGCCTGGGCATCAGCATGCAGGCCATTGGTGAGTCGCTGGGCGTACTGGTGGGCGAGCAGTACCTCAACCGCTTCGCCCTGTTCGGGCGTTCTTATGACGTGATCCCACAGAGTATCCAGGACCAACGCCTGACGCCTGCGGCGCTGAGCCGCCAGTATGTGCGCGCCGAAGATGGTAGCCTGGTGCCGCTAGCCACGTTGGTGCGCCTGGATATCGAAGTGGCACCCAACCGCCTGTTGCAGTTCGATCAGCAGAACGCCAGTACCCTGCAGGCGATCCCGGCCCTGGGTGTATCGATGGGCAATGCCGTGGCATTTCTGGAACAGCTCACCGCCGAGCTGCCACCGGGCTTCAGCCACGACTGGCAATCGGAATCGCGCCAGTATGTGCAGGAGGGCTTTGCCTTGATGTGGGCATTTCTCGCGGCCCTGGTGGTGATCTACCTGGTGCTGGCGGCGCAGTACGAAAGCCTGGTCGACCCCCTGATCATTCTGGTGACCGTGCCGCTGTCGATCTGCGGTGCGCTGCTGCCGCTGGCGCTGGGCTGGGCCACGCTGAACATCTACACACAGATTGGCCTGGTGACGCTGATCGGCCTGATCAGCAAGCACGGCATCCTGATGGTGGCGTTCGCCAACGAGATTCAGGTGCGCGACAACCTCGATCGTGCCGCCGCCATTGTTCGTGCGGCGCAAATACGCTTGCGGCCAGTGCTGATGACCACGGCGGCGATGACTTTTGGCGTGCTGCCACTGCTGTTTGCCAGCGGCGCCGGGGCCAACAGCCGCTTCGGGCTGGGGGTGGTGATTGTGTGCGGGATGCTGGTGGGCACCTTGTTTACCTTGTTCGTGCTACCGACCATCTATGCCTGGCTGGCGCGCGACCATCGGGTGACCACGGTGCGGGGGCAGCAGTTGATCGAAGCCGAAAGGCAATTGGGGGCGCTGTAGGAGCAGCCTTGTGCTGCGAAGAGGCCGGCATGGTCAACACATTTCTTTGGCAGTAATGGCCTCTTCGCAGCACAAGGCTGCTCCTACAGGGATTTGCGCGCGCCTTTGGGACGGATCAGGTGGGTGAGCGATCCCGGCGCATCTGGGTCACCAGGGTAAAGCGGTCATCCGGGTGCACGGTTTCGGAAACCGCCATCAGATCACCGTTTTCCTCGCGGTAATGGCGGATGATCTTCAACCCCGGTGAACCCGCTTCGGCCTTCAGCGCCCGGGCCATTTCTGCGGTCAGCAGCACTGCCCGCACCTGCTGGTCGACCACCGCGATCGCCCGGCCATAGTGCTGCTCAATCAACCCCGCAATCAGCTGGTCGGGGTGCTCGCGGGCCCGTTCGATGACCTCGGCATAGTCGCGCTGGGCGTACACATCGGTCCAGCACAGCGGCGAGGCATTGTGCAGGCGGTCGACGCGAATGCTCGACACGCAGAAGTAATGCTCGCCCGGTACCAGCCCCAGCCGCGCCGCTTCGCTCAGGTCGGCGACGAAATGGCGAACGTCCTGGATTTCCCGCTGCTGGGTTTCGGCCAGGTGGGCCAGGTCGGCCACGCTGGCCAGCGACTGCGAGTAGCCGCCGCGCGGGCTGCTGGCTTCTACCCGGGTGCCCACGCGCTTGCGCCGTGACACCAGCCCCTGGTTGAGCAGCTGGTCGATCGCGGCGCGCACCGTGTGCCGGCTCACATTGTAAAGGTCGCACAGCTCGAACTCGGTCGGCAGCAGGCTGCCCACCGGGTAGCGGCCGTTGGCGATGCCTTCCATCAAGTCCTTTGCCACGGTGGTGTAGCGCGTCGGGTTCATACCTTTGGTCTGTCTCGCAAATTTCATCGGTTGACAGTGTAACAGCGGCAGGGCAAGAATTATGTACGGACATAAACAATATGTCCGGTCAAAAAATAACATTTCAGGATCCCTGCCCATGTCCACCACCGTTTTCGATTCCACCCTGTTCCGTGACATGTTCGGCACCGCCGAAATGCGTGCGGTGTTCTCCGACAAATCGCTGATCGAGCGTTACATCGAAGTGGAAGTGGCCTTGGCCAAGGCCGAAGCCCGTTGCGGCGTCATCCCTGCCGAAGCCGCCGTGCAGATTGCCGAGCTGTCGCGCTATGAGGCGTTGGACCTGGCGCTGATGCAGCACGAAACCGAAATCGTCGGTTACCCGATCCTGCCGCTGGTCGAGCAGCTGTCGAAGTTGTGCGGTGAAGCGGGCCGCTACGTGCACTGGGGCGCCACCACCCAAGACATCATGGACACCGCCGTGGTCCTGCAGGTGCGTGCCGCCCTGGCCATCGTCGAGCGCGACATCCACGCCGTGCGCGGCCTGCTGGCCGAGCTGGCGCTGCGCTACCGCGACACGCCGATGGCCGGCCGCACCCACCTGCAGCATGCACTTCCTATCACCTTCGGCTACAAGTGCGCAGTGTGGCTGAGCATGTTCGACCGCCATGCCGAGCGCCTGGTCGAGCTGCGTCCAAGAGTGGAAGTGGGGCAGTTCGCCGGTGCCGCCGGTACCTTGGCCTCGCTGGGTGACAAGGGGCTGGAAGTACAAGCCGCGCTGATGGACGAACTGGGCCTGGGCGTGCCGCAAGCCACCTGGCACGTGGCCCGTGACGGCCTGGCCGAAACCCTGAACTTCCTCGGCCTGGTCACGGCCTCGCTGGGCAAGGTGGCGCTGGACATCATGATGATGATGACCAGCGAGCTGGGCGAAGCCTACGAGCCGTTCGTCAAGGGCCGTGGCGCCAGCAGCACCATGCCGCAGAAGCGCAACCCGATTTCCTGCGAGCTGATGTATGCCGCTGCCAAGGGCGTGCGCCAGCAGGCCGGGCTGATGCTCGACGCCATGATCCAGGACTTCGAGCGCTCCACCGGCCCGTGGCAGGCTGAATGGATCGCCATCCCCGAAGCGTTCGCGCTGACCGGTGCTTCGCTGGGCCAGGCGCGTTTCATGCTGGCCGGCCTGGACGTGCGCACCAAGCGCATGCGCAAGAACCTCGACATGACCCAAGGCCTGATCGTTGCCGAAGCGGTGATGATGGGCCTGGCCCCGGCGCTGGGCCGCCAGGTGGCCCACGACGTGGTCTATGCCGCCTGCCGCATGGCCAACGACCAGGGCATCAGCCTGCTGGAAGCGCTGAAGGCCCAGGGTGAGGCCACCGCGCATGTCGACCTCGCGACCCTTGAGCAACTGTGCGACCCGACCCATTACCTGGGCCTGGCGCCGCAGATGGTCGACCAGGCGCTGGCCCGCCCGGGCGCCGTCGCCCGCTGATCCGCTCGGGGCCCGGCTGCTGCTGGGCCCCGTCATCTGCTTTTCGACAAGAACAACGAGAATACAACCATGTCTTCCACTTCGAAAAAGCCGCTATACAAAGACCTGACGTTTCAGGTCATCGCTGCGATGCTGCTGGGCATCGCCTTCGGTTTCCTCGCCCCCGAACTCGCTGCCAAGTTCAAGATCCTCGGGGACATCTTTCTCAAACTGATCAAGACTGCCGTTGCGCCACTGGTGTTCTTCACCGTGGTACACGGCATTGCTTCGGCCGGTGACATCAAGCGTGTCGGCAAAGTGGGCTGGCGCGCACTGGTGTACTTCGAGCTGCTGTCCACCTTCGCGTTGGCCCTGGGCCTGCTGTGGGGCAACCTGATCAGTATCGGCTCTGGCATGCACGGCGCGCACGCCAGCAGTGCCGCCTCGGCTGCCGCCAGCGCCGCTGTCGCCAAAGGCCACGCGCCGGCGTCGACCATGGACTTCATCTACAACATCTTCCCCGACAACTTCGTCGGTGCCTTTGCCGGTGGCCAGTTGTTGCAGGTGCTGGTGATCGCCGTTTTGTTCGGCTTTGCCTTGCTGGCCTTGAAGCATGAACGCCGCGCGGTGATCGAGGATGGCCTGAACCGGGTGTCGGAGTGCTTCTTCGAGTTCATCAACCTGATCATGAAGTTCGCCCCGCTGGGTGCGTTCGGCTCGGTGGCTTACGCGGTGGGCAGCAACGGCTCGGCCGTGCTCATGTCGCTGGCTAATCTGGTGCTGATGTTCTACGTGGCGATCGCCTTCTTCCTGTTCGTGGTACTGGGCGCCGTGTGCCGGTTGTCCGGATTCAGCCTGTGGCGCTTTTTGAAGTACATCAAGGACGAGATCTTCATCGTGCTTGGCACTGCTTCGTCGGAGAGTGCACTGCCACGCTTGCTGCAAAAACTCGAACGCTTCGGCTGCTCGAAGCAGAGCGTGGGCCTGGTGCTGCCGACGGGGTATGCCTTCAACCTGGATGGCACCTCGATCTACATGTCGATGTGCGTGCTGTTCATTGCCAACGCCTACGGCGTGCCGCTGGGCTGGGAGCAGCAGCTGGGCATTCTGGCGATCATGCTGGTGACCTCCAAAGGCGCGGCGGCGGTGTCGGGGGGCAGCTTCGTGGTGTTTGCTGCGACGGTGACAGCTATCGGCGTGCTGCCGGTTGAAGGCCTGGCGCTGTTGTTTGGCGTGTACCGCTTCATGTCCATGGCCATGGCGACCTGCAACACCATTGGCAACAGCGTGGCGACGGTGGTGGTGGCGAAGTGGGCCGGGGAGTTTACCGAGCAGAACGCGCGTGAAGAATATTCGCGGGTGTTGGGCCGCGCGCCTGGTGCGGCACTTTAAGCGCATGCCCCTTGTAGGAGCAGCCTTGTGCTGCGAAGAGGCCATTACTGCCAAAGAAATGTGTTGGCCATGCCGGCCTCTTCGCAGCACAAGGCTGGTCCTACAGGGAGATGTGTCGGCATCACAATTGGTGTTTTGACCGTAACAGCAATGCCGCTACTGCACACCCGACCAACGCCAGGCACGCCAGGTAGAACGCATCACTGTAAGCCATCAGGTAAGCCTCCCGCCGAATGGTCGCCGCCAACCCCTCCAGCAGCTGCTGCTGGTGCGGCAACCAGCTCTGCACTGTCTGGTTGATGCGCTCTTGCATGCCAGGCTCGAACACTGTCACCTGCTCGTGAATACGCTCACTGTGAAAGCGCTCACGGGTGGCCACCAGTTGCGTCAACCCGGCCGTGCCGATGGCACCCCCCAGGTTGCGCAGCATTGAGAACACCGCCGAGGCTGAGCCGGCTTCACGCTTGTCCAGCCCGGCCACCGCCAGCACCGATAACGCAACCATGATGAAAGGCTGGCCAATACCGCGCACCACCGTGGACGGGATGATCACGTTATCGGCACTGTCGGCGCTCAGGCTAGCCCCCAGCCAGCAGCCCAGCGCCATGATCAAAAAGCCGCTGGCGACCATGAACTTGGCACTGGTCCAGCCCATCAGCCGGGGCATCAACGGCGCCAGCAGTAACTGCACCACGCCATAGGCGATCAGCGCCACGCCCACGTCGTGCGCGCTGAACCCCTGCAACTGCGACAGGTAGTTGGGTACCAGGAACACCAGGCCGAACGTGGCAGCGCCAAAGATGAACATCGCCACGCTGGCAACGCCGAAGTTGTAGTGCCCCAGCAAGCGCAGGTTGATGAACGCGCGCTGGCCGAACAGCTGGGTCACCACGAACACCACCAACGCAATGGCGGCGACCACGCTCATGCCGACAATGAGCGGCGAGCCGAACCAGTCCAGCCGGCCGCCTTCTTCCAGCACGATCTGCAAGCCGCCCAGGCCGATCACCATGGCCGCGATACCCAGCCAATCACCTTTGCGTAACAGTTCGAGCTTCATCGGCTTGGCTTCGATCGACCAGGCGATGGCCAGCAGCAGCGCAATGCCGGGGAAAAGTTGCAGATAGAAGATCCAGCGCCACGAATAGGCATCGGTCAGCCAGCCGCCAATCGACGGCCCGGCGGCCTGCGCCACGCTGTTGGCCAGGCTGAACAGTGCCATGCCCATGGCCATCTTGCTGGCCGGCAGTTCGGTGATGATCAGCTGGAACGACAGGGGAATCAGCACCGCGCCCGCAGCCCCCTGGATCACCCGGATTACAATCATCGCCTCCAGGTTGGGCGCCCATGAGCAGGCCACCGAGGCGATCAGAAAGATGAGCGAGCCGGTCCACATGACCCGGCGCAGCGAGAACACGTCCACCAACCAGGCCGTCAGCGGAATCATCACGATTTCCGCCACCAGGTAGGCGGTGGAGATCCATGAGCCTTCCTCGAAGCTGGCACCCAGCGAGCCGCGGATTTCCGGCAGTGCGGCGCTGGTGACATGCACGTTCATGCCCGCCATGAAGCAGCCGAACAGGCCGCCAAGCACCGCTACCCAGGCGCGCAGCGTGACCGTTTGCTCAGTGCGCATCGGCAACCTCTGCGGGGCGTGTGTCGACTGTACTGACCACTGACATGCCGGGCAGTACCTGCGGGCCGTCCAGCGGTTTGTCGAGCAAAATGCGCACCGGGAAACGCTGGACGATCTTGGTGAAGTTGCCGGTGGCGTTGTCCGACGGCAGCAAGGCGAAGACATTGCCCGAGGCTGGCGAAAAACTGGCCACATGGCCATGCAGTGGCTGGCTGGCAAAGCTGTCGACCCGTATTTCTACCGGTTGCCCGGGGCGCATGCGGGCCAGTTGGGTTTCCTTGTAGTTGGCCACCACATAGGCTTGCTGCAGGGGCACCACAGCCAGCAGCGGCTGGCCCGGCACCACGTACTGGCCGATGCGCACGCGGCGCTGGCCGACCACGCCAGTGATCGGCGCGTGGATCACGGTGTCCTGTTCGTCCTGCTCGGCGAGCTGCTGGTGGGCCTGGGCGCGTGCCAGGGCCGCTGCCCGTTGTTGCAGTTCGGCTTCGGCCTGGGCTGACCGGGCCTTGGCCATGGCCAGTTGTGAGCGTTGCTGGCGCAGCGCGGCCTGGGCACCTTGCAGCGCGGCTTGTGCCTGGCTGGCATGGGCACTGGCGGTTTCCAGGCGCTGCATGGTCGCTGCGTCGTCACGCACCAGGCCACGGTAGCGTTGGACATCCAGTTCACTGCGACGCTGTTCGGCGTTGGCGCTGCGCACGACGGCCTCGGCCTGCAGGATGGCTTGCTGTTGCTGGTCGATGCGCTCGGTCGCTACCTGTTGGCTGGCCTGGGCGGCGGCCAGTGCCGCCTGTGCCTCGGTCACACCAGCCCGGGCCTGGTCGAGGCGGGCGCGGTAGTCGCGGTTTTGCAGGCGCACCAGCACATCGCCGGCTTTCACCGGCTGGTCGTCAGCCACCTCGACCTCGGCTACGTAACCCGCCACGCGTGGGCTCAGCGCCACCCAGTCGGCGCGGACGTAGGCATCGTCGGTGGTTTCCAGATAGCGGCCGGTGCTGAACCAGTAGCTGGTGAAGGCCAGCAGGGTGATTGCGGCCAGGCTGCCGCTGGCGATGACTGCCAGGCGGCGACGGGTTTTAGCGCTCGGCCGCTGTTCAGTTTCGGCGGGTGAGGGTTTGTCTACGGCAACATTCATGGTTGGTTTCCAATCTCGAATTGGGCCTGCTGGCTGTCGGTTGTGGGAGCCACTGTCTTGCTCAATTTCTAAAAGCTGGCGCGTGTGGGAGCGGGCTTGCCCGCGAACACGGGCGAAGCCCGTGCCATCCACCGCGGTGTATTCTTCGCGGGTAAACCCGCTCCTACAGTGGGCGGTGCTCGCTGCTGGTCTTGCTTCTCGCTACCACCGCCCGCCCAGCGCGCGGAACAGGTTTACCTGCGCTTGCGCCAGGCGCCCTCGGGCTTCTGTGTGGCTGGCCCGCAGGCTGATCATTTCGCGCTCGCTGTCGAGCAGGGCCAGCCCGTCCACGGTGCCGGCACGGTAGTTACCCTGGGCCAGGGCAAAGCTATGCTGGCTGTGCGCCAGGGCTGCCTCCAGCGCCTGCAACCGTTGTCGCTCGCCGTCGTAGCGGGCCAGTGCCTGGCGCACGTCTTTCAGCGCGCTCAGCGCCACGCCGTGGTAGCGGGCGACTTGCGCCCGCTGCAATGCCTCGGCCTTGCTCACCCGTGCGCGGTTGGCCTGCAGGTTGGGAAATTCCCAGCGGATCAGCGGGCCAATGCCGAACATCACCGCGCGGCTGTCGCCGAGGTTGGCAAGGTGATGGTCCGAAGACGTCAACGAAGCGCCGAAGCTGACCTTTGGGTAAAGGTCAGCCCGCACGATGTCGGTCTCCAGGGTGGCCGCTTGCAGTTCCCGTTCGGCCTGGCGCACATCTGGCCGGCGTTCGAGCAAATGCCAGCCATCGCCAGCCGGCAGCGGCGCCGACAGCGTGGGGATGGCTACGCAGGTCGTGGCTTCGGCCACCGAGGCCTGGCCACTGAGCATGCTCAGTTCGTAAAGCGCCATCTGCCGCCGGGCTGAGAGCATCGGCAGTTGCGCACGCACCTGCTCCCGCAAGCCCAACAGGCGCTCGCTGTCGAGGGCAGTGGCCACTCCGGCCTGGCGCTGACGCTGGCTGAGTTGCACGCTGTGGTCGAGGGTTTGCAAGGCCTGCTTCGCTGCCTCCAGGCGAGCCGCGTAGGTGCACTGGTCGATGTAGGCGCGGGTGGTCTGGGCGACTACCTGCAGGCGTACCAGGTCTAGTGCCGCAGCGCTGGCTTCGGCTTGCACCCGGGCACGTTGGATGGCAGCGCGTACCTGGCCCCAGATATCCACCTGATAGGCCAGCTCGATGCCCGGGTTGAATTGCCATTGTGACGGCGCGTTGCTGTCGGTCGCCTCGGCCAGCGTCTGGTCATCGGCGCTTCTGCCATAGGTAGCGGCAACGCCCATCGCGGTAGACGGCCAGCGCCTGGCGTCGAACTCGCCGATGCCGGCCAGCATGGCCTGCACGTTGGCCTCGGCCTGTGCCAGGCCTTGGTTGTGCGCCAGGGCTTGCTGTACCCAGCGGTTGAGTTGGGGGTCTTGATACAGTGCCCACCAGCGTTCGGGCAGGGGCTGTTTGCTGACGCTGGCCGGCATGTTTGCCAGCGGGTCTGCCTGCAGCGCTGGAGGTGGTTCGGCAGGCGTGGGTTGGTGGCCGCACGCCGCGAGTGCAGCGAGCATGCCGAGGGCTGTGGCAAGCCGGGCAGGGCCGGGAAATGAGTGCAGTAAGGGCATCACGATTGTCGCTCAAGGGTCGTGATACGAGGTTAACGAGGGTTGCATGGGCGTCGCTGTCGCAAGCGGGACAACCCTGCGCGCAAGCGGGACAACCTGAGGCTCAGTGCTCGCGCGCGGTACCGTTTTGCCAATCACTCGGTGCATGGCCGAGGATGCGCTTGAACATGGCAGTAAAGGCGCTGGCGCTCTGGTAGCCGTGCTCCAGCGCAACGTTCAGGATCGGCTTGCCATCGGCCAGGCACTGCTGGCTGAGCATCACCCGGGCACGGGCGCGCCATTGGCCATACGACATGCCCACCTCGCGCTGGAACAGCCTGGCCACACTGCGGGCACTCATGTTCAGTTGTGCGCCGCATTGTTCCAGGGTCAGGTCCTGGGCCGGGTCCTGCAGGAAGCGCTCGCACCAGGCACGCAGGCGTGCGTGCTGCGGCGTCGGGACAAAGGCATCGATGCGCCGGGCGGCGGCGAGTTCGTACAGGATCAGCGCACGAGCATGCGCGCCGTCGCGCAGGTTCAGCACCCGTGACGCCGCCAGGATCAGTTCGCGCAGCAGGCCGGACACGACGATGACCTGGCAGCGTTCGATGTGGGCATCGAGCAGCAAGGTGCGCAGGTAGACCACGCCCTCCATGCGGATGGCATGGCTGACCCCCGCAGGCATCCACAAGGCATGCCCGCCGGGGATCACCCAGCTGCCGCCCTCGCTGCTGACCCGCATCACGCCGCTGGCGGCGTAAATCAGCTGGTCTTCGGCGTGGCAGTGGCTGGCCACTTCATCGCCGTGTCCGTAGTCCCTTTCCAGTGCTTGCATGCAGGTTACCCTCGTTATTGGATCCAATTATATCGAGGCGAACCTGTGCCGGGTTGCGAAGTGTGGGCGGCGAGCGAATTGCCATGGTTACAAATCGCAATAAGGCGATTGTTTATGGTTAATTATTGCTGTGAAGTTAGAGACCTCAGCTTGAAAGTGGTGAATGTTGTTAAATCCAGACATCGCTCTCTGCTGTGCGATCCCCCCCTTCATGACCGGTATTCAGAATGCCCCGCGGTTCGATCATCATCAGTTTCGCTTCGCCTTGCGCAGCGGTCCGGTGCTCGACGCCGCGTGGCACCACATAGAGTTCCCCAGCGTTCACATGCACGCAGCCATCCGGCAGGTCGATACGCAGGGTGCCTTCCAGCACCAGGAATGCTTCGTCGGTCTCCGGGTGCGCGTGCCAGATGAATTCGCCTTCGATGCGCACGACCTTGAACTGGTAATCGTTCATCTCGGCAACGACCCTGGGGCTCCATTGCCGTTCGATAAGCGCTGCCTTGTGGACCAGGTTCACTGGCAGGGAGGGATGTGGATGACGGGATTCAGGCATGACAGTTCCTCGGAAAGTGGAGTGGTCAGCCTATCGCTCCGGGCGAGTCCGGTTCTTGTACGATCCTGCACGCCTGCTCCCACGGGATACGCGGGCGACTGCGGTTTCTCAGCGTGACGCTCGCAAACGCTCCAGCCAGCGTAAGGGCGGTACGCCATAGCAGCGGGTGAAGTGCCGGGTCATGTGGCTCTGGTCATGAAAGCCTGCGGCAAGGGCTGCCTCGACCAAGGTGAAGCCGTCCAGGATCATTCGGCGAAAGCTGTCGAGGCGGCGCAGGGTGACAAAGCGATAGGGGCTGGTGCCGTACAGCGTGCGAAAGTCCCGCGACAGGCTCCAGCGTTCGCGGCCGCTGGCCTGTTCCAGCATGTCCAGTGTTATGCCCACATGCAGGTGCTCCATGATGAAGGCCCGGGCGCGTTCGGCTGCCTGGTAATCCAGGCGCTTGCGCCCACGCGGCTTGCCGCCGACGGCCCGCAAGGCGATCGCCAGGTCATACAGTGCGTCCTGTTCTTCCAATGGCTCCAGCGCGTGGTCCACTGCCTGCACGAACGCTTCGCTGGCGTGGTACAGGCGAGGGTCGCTGGACAGCCCGCCAGCGATGAAGGGCAAAGGCTGACCACCCAGCACGTTCTGGATCAGTGCCGGGTCGACGTAGGCCATGCGGTAGCGAAAGCCTGCGTCGGTGCCGGCCATGCCGTCATGCAGTTCGTCCGGGTGCAACACCAGCGTGTTGCCCGGTATGCCGTGGCGCAGCGAACCCTTGTAGTGGAAGCTTTGCACGCCGGCCAGCGTGCGGCCGATCGAATAGGTATCGTGGCGATGCGGGTCGTAGCCGTGGCTACCGAACCAGGCTTCGATACGCTCGATACCGCCCGGTTGGGCACTACGGATGACCCAGTCGGACGGCGGTAGGGGCTTCGCTTTACGGGCCATCGCGGTGAGTGCCTCCTGCTCACGCCCGGGTGGGCAAGCTCATGTGCAGCAAAGGGAACGGGCGACCTTCGCCATCCAGCGGTGAACGGCCGGTCTGGACGAAGCCATAGCGCTGGTAGAACGCTGTTGCCTGTGGGTTCTGCTCGTTGACATCGACACTCATCGCACTGCGTGACTGGCGGCCGAAATCCAGCAGTGCACGGCCAATGCCCTGGCGGTGGTGCGCTGGGTCGACGAAGAGCATTTCCACATGGTTTTCATTGAAGCCGATAAAGCCCAGTGGCTGGTCATCGGTGTCTACCGCAACCCACAGCTCGACGGCCGGGAAGTACACGTCGCGCAGCTGTGGCAACAGTGCGTCGATGTCGGAGGGTTGCAGGAAGTGGTGCGTCGCGCGAACAGCGCGCAGCCAGATGTCGAGCAGCTGCGGGTAGTCTGCAGCGATGCCTTGGCGAATGATCATGGTGTCATCCTGAGTGTATTGATGGCGGATGGGCGCGCCAGTGAGCGGCGGCCATGCAAGTGTCGGCATCATGAATGACCGCTTCGCGAGTCAACGCCTGGGCGGTGCACGGCAGGGGAGGCCGGAAGGGAAGAGCGCGGAAGATTACCCCGGTCGCGCAGTAGGGGGCAATGGCGATCGCATAGGTGCAGTGCAGGTTTCGACTCGGCTAGGATGCATGTCGATGCCGGAATTGAACCCGAACAACAAGCACGGCCCGGGAGCACCCATGAACCGCAACGAACTGCGCAAAGCCGATATCAACCTGATGGTGGTGTTCGAAGCGCTGATGCAGGAACGCAACCTCACCCGTGCCGCGGAGAAGCTGTTCGTCGCCCAGCCCACGGTCAGCGCCGCGCTGGCCAGGTTGCGTGCGATGTTCAACGACCCGTTGCTGGTTCGAGTGGGCAACCGCATGGAGCCCTCGGCCAGGGCCGAAGAGGTGATCAAGTACCTCACGCCAGCCTTGGATGCGATGTCTGTCGCCCTCAGCATGACCCATGATTTCGACCCGCTGACCAGCAAGATGACCTTCCGCATCGGCTTGTCCGATGATGTCGAGTCGGGCCTGCTGCCGCCGCTGTTGCGGGCGCTGCGGGTGGAGGCGCCGAACGTGGTGGTGGTCGTGCAGCATGTGGACTATTGGCGCATTCCGGACCTGCTGGCGGCGGGCGATGTGACGGTGGGTATCAGCCAGACCAAGGGCCTGCCCGCCAATGCCAAACGCAAGGTGCTACGCACCCTGCAAGCCAGGGTAGTGCGGGCCGACAAGTCCAGCACGCCGCTTTCACTGGATGAGTTTTGCCAACGTCCGCATGTCCAGGTTTCGCCAACCGCCAACACCCAGGGTGTGGTCGATGACTGGTTGAAAGACATCGGCCGTGAACGCAAGGTGGTGTTGTCGGTGCCGCAGTTCAGTTCGCTGCCGGCGATTCTGGCCGGTACCGACCTGCTGGCCTGTTGCCCGGACTATGCCGCACAGGGTATGGAACGCTGGGGCAACCTGCAGGCCGAGACGCTGCCGTTCGAGACTGCTGCACTGGAGCTGGCCATGGTCTGGTTGAGCACCACCGACAGCGACCCGGCCGAGCGTTGGCTGCGTAGTCGCCTGGAGCACTGCATGGGCGGACTACGGGAAGCGGTCATGGGATGATGGCTTTGCATCGTGCTGCAACTGGCTGCCGATGAAGTGAAGGTGTCGCAAATGTACCCGCGCGCTGGGTGCAGTTTGATCAGTCACTTTCGTTGGCCTGTTGAGGTGCAGAGCGCTTGCGTGGTTTTTTCGCCGGCCGCTTGCCGGGCTTGAGCTGCCAGCGGTCGGCGTTGGCGAGCAGGCGTGCCTGGATTGCGGGTGGGTAGTCGCTCAGGGTTGTCACGGGTGGGACTGGCTTGCCGGGCAGGCCGGCCTCGCGGATGACCTTCGGCCAGCGCGGTCGCCAGCACAGCAGCAGGCTGAGCCAGTGGCCGGTGCCGATGATGACGAAAGCGGGCCAGACAAACAGCAGCGCAACTTTGAACAGCCAGCTGCTTTTGCGGAAGAAACGCCCAAGGCCTTCGAACTGGGCGCTGAATGCCTGGATGGGTGAGGGTAGCTGGGTGCTCAGGCGGGGGCGAGGGACGGCGTGTGGGCCTTCTTCCATGTAACGACGGATGAATTCCCACTCATCACGCAGTTCGCTGCCGCCTTGGCCTTGTTTGCCCAGCAGGGCCATTTCCATGTGGGGCAGGCCGGTGCGGCTGGGGTGCCAGACCAGGCCTAGTCGCATGCCCATGCTGAGTGAGTCATCTTCTGGATATAGGCCAGTGCTTCCGGTTGCATTCCATGGAAAAGTTACGATTCCACCGCAGTATTTCGGTCGATGTAGGTGAACTTGTTGGGTTGCTCGATTGAAGCGAATAAGCAAGTGACGGCTAGTCAGCATTTCTAGTCGGGTTAAGTGGATTCCATACTTTGAATAAAGATACACTAAGGTGGAGCTGACTGAGAGCATTATAAGTGTTGAAAGAATAGTGATTACGGAACGCCCATCCGGATCGGTGATGTCCATCCATAAAAATCCAGTGGTGATCATTAGTCCCACAGCAATGGCCGGGGCGACAGCGCCGAGCGTTGCGAGCGTAATAAGTCCACGCTTTTCTTCTGAGCCTCCGCAGCGCATTTCTAAAATAGTGTCGCTGAACGCGAAAACAGGTCCTCTTGCATAGGGTTGTTTACTAACGGATTGGAAGTGCATTTCTTCAGTCAGGTCACCCTCATATAAATCTTGACGCTTTTCGTTCGGTGTCAGTTCTGCTTCATATGCTTTTCGCGCGGCTTCGGATTCAGTAGCCATTTGCCAAAAACCCCATTCGATCAGATACATCACAATACCTCGCTGAATGCGGAGTGCAGGGCCTTCAGCTCTTCTTGTTCTTCAAACGGTTTTGAGTTTTTTGCAAGGCGGAAGCTGCTGCGTTTGCACCACTTTTCCAAAGCATCGTCTTCAAGTATGTAAATAATCAATGTGAAGACCAGGCCAATCCAGAACGCCCCAAGAACGAGGCGCGCAAGTAATAACCGAGCAGCCTGCGTGCCGAGCTTCTTTGCAAGTGCTCCCAAGGAGGTGGATAGCATCCTGACGAGCTTGGTCTTGGCATTTTGAGAAAGGTAGTCGAAAAAAGGTTTTGCAGTCGCAACGGCCGTTCCTAACTCAGCAAGTGAGAGAGTCACTGTAGCGACCCCTCTTACAAAATAAGTAGCCGCCAAGAGTCTGGAGTTTTTTTGAACCTGCTTGATAGCGCCACTCTGGCTGCTTTTGAAATGCTCAACCGAATCAGTGAAATCCCACCACGCCAGCAGTGAACCCCCGGTGCCAGCTAAACTGGCGCCCCATAGTTTCAAACGCCCTAAAGCGGCCGCTGCTCCTCGTCCGGTCACACTGTTCGCGCCGTACCGCGCGACCACCTGATCCACATAACTGGCTCCAACTTCAAAGCCCGCCGCAGCCGTAGTCATCGCGGCCGCCAGGAGTTCGGTCTTCACCCGCGCATCACTGTCAGGCAGTTCGCGCGCTTTGAAGGCCATCAGCATCCCCTCCAGCAGGCACACCAGCCCGGAGACACGCACTTTGTAGAAGTCACTGTTACGGGCCTGCATCAACCCTTCAGCCCAGGCCTGGTCGAGGTACCTTGATACCTGGCCTGCGCTGCGTTGTGGGTTGATGGGCTGCCCGCTACGTGCAGCTTCACTCAGGCGAATACCGACAGCCGTTTCATGCACCGAAGCGAACAAGGTCAGCCGCAAACCCTGGTGCAGTGCGCGGTCCATGCTGTTGGGGGTCGCGGTGCGCAGCACTTGCCGCCCCAGCGCGACGTACCAGGCATACAGGCCGATGCTGGCCGTGCTGCTCTGTGCCTGCATCTGTTCGTACAGGGTGTTGATGCGCCCAAAGGCATTGGCAGCGGCATGGGCTTGCCTGGCAAGTGCTTCCGGCAGGGCGAAGGATGACGCTGACGACGGTTCGGCCTTGGCGGCTTCCAGCAGCGCCGCCAGTGCTTCCCGCAGGTCCTCCTGGTTGTAGGTGATGCCGCGTATTGCCAGGTTGCCCCGGTCTGCCACGTCGCTGCGCCACCAGTGGTCCAGCACCTTTGTACCCCCTTCACTCAACTCCATGCCGATCACGCACTGGCCGGTCTGTTCGGCAAAGGCCAGGCCGTTGATGAGGTCGGCGTTGTCGTAGCGGTCCAGTGCCTGCAACAAGCGTTCGCTGACCACCCAGCGGGTATGGTCCTTGGCATGGTCCATGGCGCGGTCTTCGGCGGTAGCCGGAAGTGATGGTTCAAAGAGTCCATGGGTACACTCCATCTGCAAGGATGATGTATGGCATCAATTGATCTCCTTGGGCCTTCTGGGCGTGCGCGGTTTGCGTGGCTTTTTCTCCGGCCGCTTGCCGGGCTTGAGCTGCCAGCGGTCGGCGTTGGCGAGCAGGCGTGCCTGGATTGCGGGTGGGTAGTCGCTCAGGGTTGTCACGGGTGGGACTGGCTTGCCGGGCAGGCCGGCCTCGCAGATGACCTTCGGCCAGCGCGGTCGCCAGCACAGCAGCAGGCTGAGCCAGTGGCCGGTGCCGATGATGACGAAAGCGGGCCAGACAAACAGCAGCGCAACTTTGAACAGCCAGCTGCTTTTGCGGAAGAAACGCCCAAGGCCTTCGAACTGGGCGCTGAATGCCTGGATGGGTGAGGGTAGCTGGGTGCTCAGGCGGGGGCGGGGGACGGCGTGTGGGCCTTCTTCCATGTAACGGCGGATGAATTCCCACTCATCACGCAGTTCGCTGCCGCCTTGGCCTTGTTTGCCCAGCAGGGCCATCTCCATGTGGGGCAGGCCGGTGCGGCTGGGGTGCCAGATTAGACCGAGTCGTACTCCAACGCTTAGCGAATCATCTTCTGGGCGAATGCCCGTGCTTCCGGTTGTTTTCCAGGGGAAGGTGACGATGCCTCCACAGTAGCTGGGTCGATGGAGGTGGACCTGTTGAGTTTTTCGATTGAATCGAATAAGTAGATGCCGACTGGTCAGCATTTCCAGTCGCGAGATTTTTACGCCGTACTTCAGGTAAAAATACAATGCTGCTCCTGAAGCTGAAGCCAAGAGAGCTGTAAGTAAGACTGCTATAAAGGAGATTGAATAAGGTTGGGTGATATCAAGCCAGATGGAGCCGACAGCTATGCCGATTCCGAAAATTATCCCAGGCAGTACTCCGCCGATCGTGACTAGCGTAATGAGGCCGCGCTTCTCTTCTGAGCCGCCACAGCGCATTTCCATGTAGGTTTCATTGAATGCATAAACAGGGCCGCGTAGGAGGGGTGTTTCACTTACCTGGCAAAAGTGAATTTCTTCATTCAGGTCGCCTTCATAAAAATCTCTATTTGCGCGCTTCTCTGCTGGTGTCATCCCTGCTTCGTACGTTCTACGTGCAGCTTCTGGCTGAGTTGCCATCTGCCAGAATCCCCATTCGATAAGATACATTATAAAACCTCGCTGATAGCAGAATGTAGGGCGCTCAGTTCTTCCTGCTCTTCATAGGGCTTGATATTTTTATGAGTTCGGAAGCAGCTGCGTTTGCACCACTTCTCTAACGCGTCATCTTCCAAAATATAGATTATGAGTGTCAGGATGAGTCCGATCCAAAATGCACCTAAGACTAAACGTGCAAGCAGTAGGCGAGCAGCTTGTGTTCCCAGTTTATTGGCGAGCGCGCCCATGGATGTTGTCATCATTCTCACAAGTTTTGTTTTGGCATTCTGAGATAGGTGGTCAAAAAGAGGTTTTGCGATTGCAATGGCTGTTCCTGCTTCCGCCAGCGAAATTGTAATAGTTGCCAGTGCCCGCGATGCGTATGCGAGTGCCAGTGTTCTAGGTTTTTTTGTACTTTGTTCGGTAAGGTTTTGCTGGCGGTATACTAAGTGCTGAGCCGCATCGGCGAAGTCCCACCAGGCGAGTACGAAACCACCTGTCACAGCTAAACTAGCGCCCCATAGTTTCAAACGCCCTAAAGCGGCCGCTGCTCCTCGTCCGGTCACACTGTTCGCGCCGTACCGCGCGACCACCTGATCCACATAACTGGCTCCAACTTCAAAGCCCGCCGCAGCCGTAGTCATCGCGGCCGCCAGGAGTTCGGTCTTCACCCGCGCATCACTGTCAGGCAGTTCGCGCGCTTTGAAGGCCATCAGCATCCCCTCCAGCAGGCACACCAGCCCGGAGACACGCACTTTGTAGAAGTCACTGTTCCGGGCCTGCATCAACCCTTCAGCCCAGGCCTGGTCGAGGTACCTTGATACCTGGCCTGCGCTGCGTTGTGGGTTGATGGGCTGCCCGCTACGTGCAGCTTCACTCAGGCGAATATCGACAGCCGTTTCATGCACCGAAGCGAACAAGGTCAGCCGCAAACCCTGGTGCAGTGCGCGGTCCATGCTGTTGGGGGTCGCGGTGCGCAGCACTTGCCGCCCCAGGGCGACGTACCAGGCATACAGGCCGATGCTGGCCGTGCTGCTCTGTGCCTGCATCTGTTCGTACAGGGTGTTGATGCGCCCAAAGGCATTGGCAGCGGCATGGGCTTGCCTGGCAAGCGCTTCCGGCAGGGCGAAGGATGACGCTGACGGCGGTTCGCTTTTGGCCGCTTCCAGCAGCGCCGCCAGTGCTTCCCGCAGGTCCTCCTGGTTGTAGGTGATGCCGCGTATTGCCAGGTTGCCCCGGTCTGCCACGTCGCTGCGCCACCAGTGGTCCAGCACCTTTGTACCCCCTTCACTCAACTCCATGCCGATCACGCACTGGCCCGTCTGCTCGGCAAAGGCCAGGCCGTTGATGAGGTCGGCGTTGTCGTAGCGGTCCAGCGCCTGCAACAAGCGTTCGCTGACCACCCAGCGGGTATGGTCCTTGGCGCGGTCTTCGGCGGCTTGCTGGGCGTGTTGCATGGCCTGCTCGAAACCGTCGAGCTGATCGTGCATGGCCTGGCGGTCGACCAGGTGGCCGTATTTCTGGTCGAACCGCTTGCGGAACTCGCCGGCATCCTGGCGGGCCTGGACTTTGCTGCGGACCTCGCGCTCGAACTGCGCCAGGTGGGGCTTCATGCGTTCATCATGGGCATCGGCCTGTTGATTGGCCCGTTCGGAGAACAAGTAGATCTCGGGATGCAGGTGGGGCTGGTTGCGGACTTTTTCGGCCATGACTTCGCGCTTGACGATCTGCTCGGCCACCATCTGCGGGTAGAGTTTTTCGATTTCCAGGAACGACTGCGCGACCAGCAGCTTGCGTTCGTTGTCCACCCCGGGTTCCACGGTGCGCGCCAGCCACTGGGTCTTCACATCCTCGACAGCGGCGTTGCGCCAGGCGTTGAGCTCCTGGGTGATCCCGATGGCGTCTTCGATGACGATGGCGGCGCCACGGGGTTTGCTGTGGTTCACCAGCGGTGCCAGCGCTTGGCGTGATGCGTGCGGCGAGACGATCTGGTCGTTGTTGAACGGCTGCAGGTCCAGCAGTGCCTGCAGGTCTGCATCGTTTTGGGCCTTGAAGTCGGCCACCCAGTTCAGTTGGTCATGCTTGAGGACGTGGGGCTGTGGCGGGGCGTCGGAAGGCTGGATGAAGCGGGCGATATCGATCGTGGGCAGGCTGCTGCGGTATTCGTCGTCGAGCAGGCGGTAGTTGTCGAGCATGCGCGGGGTCAGCGGGGAAGGGCTGAACAATGGGCGCAGCTCCTGGATGTCATCCAGGTCGTAGAGGGTGATGGTCCAGCCGAAACCGCGAAGGATCTCATCCAGATTGCCGGCGCTGGGGGCAGGCGCCCAGGGGGCGTCGCTGCTGATGTACAGCAGCGAGCCATTGGGCGCCACGCGGTACTGGCTGTGCCATTCGTAGGCCGGCGCGCTATGGCGCTTGATCAGCAGGTAGAGAAAGCCCTCGCGCAAAGGGCGGATGGCGTAGCTGGAATGGGTCAGCTCGCCGACCTCCTGGAACGGGCTGAGATAGCCTGGCAATTTGGGCAGGCGAGCACGTTGTGCCGGGTTGCCGCCGACGGCGGCGTAGCGCAGGGGCAGCAGTTCGAAGCGGCGGGTGCAGTCGGCGACGGGGCTGTTGCGCAGGGCCGGGCGGTAGCCGGAGGTGATGCGCCTGCACAGTTCGAGGGTTTCTTTCAACGAATCCATGTATAGCTCCAGCGAGCAGGGATGATCATCAAATGCATGCAAGCGTTGCATTCGACCCGAGGCTGGACACTAGCGAGGAATCACTTCTCAAAGGAGCGTTGCGCTTCCGATAGGTGCGTAGGAAATTTCTGATTAAGCGGTATCGTTGACGTTACCAGGGTTTTCATCGCCTTTCACGTCAACCCGTCCGCTGTCACGGGGCAGGCCCATCGTTACTGGGTGGAGGCGCCACCCTGGTCGCTATTTTAAATACGGTCCGCATCCAGACAGGGCCGCAAAGCGGCCCGATCGTTCCCCGGAAAGTGCTTCAGAACGCCCCTTGCAATGTCACCATGAAATTGCGCGGTTCACCATAGAAGTTGCCCCACGCCGGTGCGCCGATGGTGGCGTAGTACTTCTTGTCGAACAGGTTGTTGCCGTTGAGCGCGACAGTCCAGTTCGGGTCGAGGCGGTACTGCACACGGCCGTTCCACACGGTGTAGCCCGCCTGCTCGACACGGGTAGTGCCGGTGGTACGGAAGTTCTCGCTCTGGCTGTTCAGGCCTGCGCCGAGGGTCCAGCGCTCCAGAGCACCGCCCAGCTGGTAGTCACCCCATACCTTGAGCATGTGCCGTGGGATGAAGCTGGAGGTGAAGGTCAGTTCGGTCGGGTCAGTGTCTTCGATGGTACTCAGGTACTTCGTCTGGGTGTAGGTGTAGCCCGCCAACAGCTGCAACCGCTCGATCGGCGAGCCGCTGATCTCGGCTTCGAACCCCTGTGCGCGTACCTTGCCGCTGTCGTTGTAGCAATACCCGTCGCCTGAGGGGCAGGTATCGACGTAGTCCGTTTCTGCGCGGTGATTCTCGACAGTGCGGAACAGGTTGAAGGAGGTGTTCAACGCGCCGTCGAGCAGCTCGCCCTTGATGCCGACTTCATAGTTGGCGCCGGTCTTTGGCTGTAACGCCTGCCGCTCGGCATTCACCTTGTCGCTTTGTGGCTGGAAGATGTCGGCGTAGCTGGCATAGGCGGTCCACTGCTCGTTCAGGTCGTACAGCACGGCGGCAAACGGCGTGACCTGACCGTTTTCCTGGCTGCGATTATGCACCCAGTAATCGTAGAACTGGGTATAGGAGTCGCTCTTGTTACGGTACCAGCTGACCCGCGCGCCCAGCACCAAGGTCAGTGGCTCTGCCAGTTTCAGGCGCAGGTTGGCGTAAGTGCCGTACTGGGTGGTAGTGGTATCGGTTGGCACACTGCCACCGCGGCTCGGGTTGACCAGGTAATCGGCCTTGGACGGGTGTGTGAAGTTCGCGGATGGGTTGAACGGGTCCTGCTTGCCGTCCAGCAGCATCAGCGCGAAGTAATCATGGGTTTTCTGTCGGCTGGCGTTGACACCCATGATCAGCTCATGCTGCAGGCCGAACGCCTCGAACTTGCCATCGACATAGCTATCGAAGCCGTAGTCGTCCTGGTCGTAGTCGAAACGGCCGGCCCGGACGTTCATGCTGGCGGTGCTGGCGCCGACGGGTACCGTGCCTTCGGAATAAGCGTATTCGATGTCCTGGGTGTTGTGGGTGTAGATCGAGGCGAAGTTCAGGGTCCAGTCATCGTTGAAGCGGTGCTTGAGGTCGGCAAAGCCGGTAATACGCTGGCTTTGCATGTCGTTCCAGCTGGCCCCCAGGCAGGTGGAGCGCGACAGCTTCAGGTCACTGCCATCGGCGTAGCGTGGCAGGCCGGCGTAGCAAGGGGTGGCATCGACATCCTCGTAAGCCAGGCCAGCGCCCACGGTGGTGTCGGCCGTGACGTCCCAGTCGATGGCGCCGTACAGTATCTGGTCCTGGCGCTTGGCCGTGTCATAGAAGTACTGGCGGTCCTGCAGCGTCGCCACGGCGCGCCCCCGCACGGTGCCCGACGCGTTCAGCGGGCCGCCCACGTCCACTTGCCCGCGGTAGTTGTCCCAGCTGCCGGCTGACAGGGTGACGGTGGTGGCGGCTTTTTCCTGCCCCCGTTTGCGCACGAAGTTGACGCCCCCGGCGGAGGAGCCAGAGCCTTTCATCATGCCGGCCGCACCTTTAAGCACCTCGACGCGGTCATAGAACGCCATGTCGCTGGAAAAGCTGTTGGCCTGCACGTAGTTGCCGCCCACGTCCAAGGGCACGCCGTCGTACTGGTACTGGCCATCCAGGTTGAAACCACGGGAATAGAAATACTTGCCGCCCATGGGCGAGTCATACACGGTGATGCCCGGGGTCTTGTCCAGTACCTGCTCCAGTGTGTTGAGGTTCTGGTCGTCGAGCATCTTGCGGGTCATCACGGTGACCGACTGCGGGGTTTCTTTCAGCGTGTGTACGCCCTTGCCGATGGTGATGGCACGGGCGGCGTAGGACTGGGTGCCTTCGCTGGTCGCATCCAGGCGGTTGGCGTCGATGTTCATCGGCGCCAGTTCCATGGCCGAGCCGTTTTGCGCAGCGACCAGCACATAGCCACCATTACCCTGACGCTGCGCCTGCAGGCCACTGTTGCCCAGCAGCCGCGCCAGACCTTCCTCGACACTGAAGCTGCCTTCCAGGCCCGCGCTGTCGAGGTTGCGCGTCTGTGCGGTGTCGAACGAAATGGTCACACCCGCCTGTACGCCAAACTGGGTGATGGCGTTGCCCAGTGAGCCAGCGGGGACATGGTAGGTGGCCTGGCTTTGGGCCATTGCCTGGGCAGGCATCAGCAACAGGCCGGGCGCGCTGGCCAGGGACATGCCGAACAGCACCAGGCGGACGGCCTGGCTGAGCTTGGTTGCTGGGGTAGGGTGCAGGTGTGGCATTTCGTGGTCCTTCCGAGTCATGGCAGAAAGTCGCTGTCGTCGCGGCTTGTGTCAGGGACGGACGAGAATAGAAATCAGCAAGATTGCGGCGAAAGTTTTTCCGCAGTTGCTCAGGCGGGCTCCACACTCACCCAGTAGCGGCTTAAGTAGCGCACTTTCACGGGCAAGGTTTTCGGCAGGTTGGCCAGGGCGATATCGGTGTCGTCAATGCGGAACGCACCGGAAATGCTCATGGCCTGGATCGACGAGGCACAGCGCAGCACACCTGGACGATAGCGCCCCAGTTCTTCGAGGAAATCGCCAAGGCGCCAGTCGTTCACGCTGAGCATGCCTTGCAACCAGGCCGTGGAATCGGCGGGGAGGGCATGGGCGTCGAGGACGACATCCTGATCAAAACTCACTTGCTGGCCAGCGTGCAGTTGCAGCACTCGATCAGGGTGGCGCAGGGGGCGAACTTCGACGCTGGCCTCAAGCACACCCACGCGGGTCTGCTGCGCCAGTTTGCGGACGCTGAACGCGGTACTGCGGGCCAGTACGCTGCCGTCATCGGTGTGCACGATAAACGGGCGCTGCTGACGATCGCTGACCGGACGCACCAGAATTTCCCCCTGATACAGCTGAATCGCCCTCACCTTTGTGGCGTAGCGCACATCCAGCGCGGTATTCACGTTCAGTTCCAGCTGTGAACCATCCTCCAGGTGCAGGGCGCGGCGCTCGCTGCTGCGGGTACTGTGCTGGGCCAGCAAGGCACGATAGGGCACCTGCTCGGCCGCCAGCCAGCTGCCGCCCCCCATGGCCATCAGCAGGCCCAGCACTTTCAGCACGTCACGCCGCTGCGCCTGGGCCGCGCCAAGGCCGGACAGCGCCGCCTGCGGCGGCACCATGGCCCATTGCTGCTGCAGCTTTTCTACCCGCGCCCAGGCGGCTGCGTGCAGGGGGCTGGCCTGCAGCCACTGTCGCCAGGCCTGGGTGCGGGCCTCGCTATTGGCGCCGTCGTTGAGCTGAACATACCAGGTGGCAGCGGCTTCGAGTGTCTTGAGATCCATGGGCGTCAGCCTTCGACTGCCAGCAGGCAGCGAGTCATGGCCTTGATCAGGTGATTCTTCACGGTGGTGATCGACACGCCGAAGCGCTCGGCCGCAGCGCCGTAGGTCAGGCCTTCGAGTTGAACGGCAAGGAAGATGGCGCGGGTCTTGGCGCCGAGTTCGTCGAGCAGGCTGTCCACGGCCACCAGCATCTCTATGATGGACAAGCGCACCTCCGGCGACACCTCTACCGGTTCCGGACGCAGGGCCAGCGCCTGCAGGTAAGCTTTTTCGATGATGCGACGGCGAGCTTTGTCTATCAGAAGGGCGCGGGCGATAGCGCTGAGGTAGCTGCGCGGCTCACGGATCGGCAACGGGTTACGCGCGGTCATTACCCGCAAGAACGTGTCGTGCGCCAGGTCGGAAGCGTCGGCGGCGTTGCCCAGGCGGGCGCGCAGCCAGCCCTTCAGCCAGCTGTTGTTTTCGCTGTACAGCTCGTGCAGGGCCTGGGGATCGAGCGTTGCCATGGCGTCAAGACCGCAATATTAATGGGAATTGATCGCATTGTCGCGAGAGGCGGGGCTTATTGCAAGGACCGCGAGCACACACCCTGTGGGAGCGGCCTTGCGTCGCGATTGGGCCGCAAAGCGGCCCGGGTTTCGGCATCACGGCTACATTTGTGGGGCTGCTGTGCAGCCCTATCGCGACGCAAGGCCGCTCCCACAAAGAGTCGTGCAGGCTTGCAGGGCAGTGGTTAGAACCCGGCCTCCAGGCTCAGCAGGTCCTGCACCGTTTGCCGCCGGCGGATCATCCGCAGGGCACCGTTCTCGATCAGGAACTCCGGCAGCAGCGGCCGGCTGTTGTAGTTCGACGACATCGACGCGCCATAGGCCCCGGCATCGTGGATCACCAGCAGGTCGCCCACCTGTGCCTGAGGCAGGTCCTGCGGGGTCAGCGCCTGGTCATCCTGAGTGAACACGTCACCCGATTCACACAACGGCCCGGCCACCACGGTCGGCTGGCGCGGGCGATCTACTGCCTGGCCATCGGCATCGAGCAGGGTCATGCCGTGGTAGGCGCCGTACATCGCCGGGCGCATCAGGTCGTTGAAGCCAGCGTCGATCATGACGAAGGTATTGCGCCCCACCTGTTTCACGGCACGGACTTCGGCCACCAGGTAGCCCGACTCCGCCACCAGGAAGCGCCCGGGTTCGATCTCCATGCGCACCGGGTGGCCGAGCATCGCTTCGATCTCCTTGCGCGCCACCGCCCAGGTCTGCGCATAACGCTGCAGGTCGACCGGTTTGTCGGTGCTGCGGTAAGGCGTGGAAAGCCCGCCGCCGATGGAGAACGCCTCGATGTCCACGCCCAGGCGGCCGATCAGCTCGATCATCGAGCGGGCCACCTGTTCCAGGTGCTGGTAGTCCACCCCGGAACCAATGTGCATGTGCACGCCCACCAGGTGCAGGCCATGGGCCTTGATGCACGCCAGCGCCTCGTCCAGCTCTTCGTGCCAGATGCCATGCTTGCTGTTTTCGCCGCCGGTATTGGTCTTGCGGCTGTGACCATGGCCGAAGCCCGGGTTGATGCGGATCCACACGCGGTGGCCGGGCGAGCGTTCACCCAGTTGGCGCAGCATGTCAATGGAGCCGGCATTGACTTCGATCTTTGACGCCACCACGCGCTCCAGGGTGGGGCGGTCCAGCGCGTCGCAGGTCAGCACCACGCCGGCAGGGTCACCGTCAACGCTCGCGCCGGCGGAGAAGGCCCGTTCCATCTCACCCAGCGACACGGCGTCAAGCACCAGGCCATGGGCGCGCATCAGGCGCAACACATGCAGGTTGGGGTTGGCTTTCTGGGCGAAGCGCACGGTGTCGAATACGTTCAACTGCTCGACACGCTCGGCGATGGTGCTGGCGTCGTACGCCCAAAGCGGCGAGCCGTGCTGGCGAACCGCCTCGGCCAGAAGGGTGAAGGGTGCGGTCATGGTGGCGCTACTCGGATAAGGAAGGCCACGAGGATGAATCAAAGCGGGGATTCAGAAAAATAGCTATTTTTCTGCCAGTCATTCATATCTGATATACCCCTTGTCGACTCACTGGGTGCTGCCGTGAAACTGTCCGTCCGCCACATCGAAGTGTTCCGCGCCATCATGGCCGCTGGTAGTGTCACCGGTGCGGCGCGCCTGCTGTTCACCTCGCAGCCGACCGTCAGCCGCGAACTGGCGCGGCTGGAGCAGGTGACTGGCCTGAACCTGTTCGAGCGCGAGGGCGGGCGCCTGGTGGCGACGGCCCAGGCGCTGCTGTTGATCGAAGAGGTCGAGCGCGCCTACGTCGGGCTGGAGCGGATCGATCGCTTTGCCCAGGCCATCCGCAACTTCGAGCAGGGCCGGCTGGCCATCACCTGCCTGCCGCTGTTCTCGCAAACCTTGTTGCCCAAGGCCTGCCAGCGCTTTCACCAGCAGCACAGCGGCGTGAGTGTGAGCATTCTGGCGCAGGAGTCGCCTTTGCTGGAGGAGTCACTGGTTGCCCAGCAGCATGACCTTGGCCTGACTGAAGTCGAACAGATACCGCGCGGCGCGTATGGTGAATTGCTGTTCAGTGCCAACATGGTGTGCGTGTTGCCCGAGCATCACCCGCTGCAGGTGAAGGCTGAACTGGAGCTGAGTGATTTCCATGAGGTCGATTTCATCAACCTGGCCAGCCTGGATACCTACCGCCAGCGTCTGGATCAGCACTTTCGTGCGGCCGGGGTTAACCGCCGCACGGTCATCGAGACCACCAGTGCCGCTTCGGTGTGCGCCATGGTCAGGCAAGGCCTGGGGGTGGCGATCATCAACCCACTGAGCGGGCTGGAGGCGGCGCAAGGCGGGTTGCCGATCCGCAGGTTACGGGTATCGGTGCCCTATCAGGTGATGCTCATACGCCCGGACCATCGGCCGGCATCGGCAGCGGTGGAGCCGTTTTGCGAGGCGTTGCGGGTGCAGGCCGAAGAGATGCAGCAGGCGCTGGCCTGATCATTGTGGGGCGGCCTTGTGTCGCGATAGGGCCGCAAAGCGGCCCCAGCAATCTATGCATGATGTCGAGATCCTGGGGCCGCTGCGCGGCCCTATCGCGACGCAAGGCCGCTCCCACAGGGATCGCGCCAGCTTTTAGAAATTGAGCAAGACAGTTGCTCCCACAGGGACCGCGCTCCCACTAGGCAGGGGCAGGGTTCAAAGCTCGCAGACCAAGGTTCCAGTACCGGCCAGGATGTTCTCCAGGGTTTCCTTCACTTCATCCATGTCACTCAGCTCGCTGGTCAGGTTGATTTCCAGTGCTTCATCCCCCTTCAGCGCGTCCCGGTCGCCGGCCGCCACTTCGATCAGCAGGCGCTTGGCGCTCAGGGTCACTTTAAGGCCATCCAGCGTCGACGGCTCGTCATCCAGCGTCAGGTCGACGGTGTCCTCGTCCGGGTAACGGGTAAGCAGGAACATCTGACCCTTGTCGCTGTGGCAGCACAGGGTCGCCATGTTGTCTTCCTCGTCATCGCAAGGGGTGGCGAACAGCAGGGCGGTGTTGATTTGCATGAGCAGGCTCGGGTCAAAGGAAACGGAAGGGAATTCTGACAGTCTTGCGTACAGGCATAAACGTAAAGTTACCGCCCCTTGACCGAAATTGTCGCAGCGCTGCAAGCGTAGATGACCGATCAGTCGTTAAGCTTCGGCGAGCCCTGGGCGTGCCTGCGCACGTTCAACGTCTGGTTTTTACCGTCCGTCATGCCACGGGTTGGCTATCGTTGATCCGTACACGGCGCACGCAGCGACGCTTCAATTATTACAAAGCCCAAGCGGAGTACCACAGATGGCGTTCTTCACCGCAGCCAGCAAAGCCGACTTCCAGCATCAACTGCAAGCGGCCCTGGCGCAGCACATCAGCGAGCAGTCCCTGCCACAAGTGGCGCTGTTCGCCGAGCAGTTCTTCGGCATCATCTCTCTGGACGAACTCACCCAGCGCAGGCTTTCCGACCTGGCCGGCTGCACCCTGTCAGCCTGGCGCATCATCGAGCGTTTCGACCCCGAATACCCGCAAGTGCGGGTGTACAACCCTGATTACGAACGCAATGGCTGGCAGTCGACCCATACCGTGGTCGAAGTGTTGCACCATGACTTGCCGTTCCTGGTCGACTCGGTGCGTACCGAGCTCAACCGCCGTGGCTACAGCATCCACACCCTGCAAACCACCGTGCTCAGCGTGCGCCGTGGCGCCAAGGGCGAGCTGTTGGAACTGCTGCCCAAGGGCACCCAGGGCGAGGGCGTGCGCTACGAGTCACTGATGTACCTGGAGATCGACCGCTGCGCCAATGCCGCCGAGCTGACAGTGCTGACCCGCGAGATCGAGCAGGTGCTGGCCGAGGTACGGGTGGTGGTGGCCGACTTCGAGCCGATGAAGGCCAAGCTGCGTGAAGTGGTGGCGCAGGTGGAACAGACCGGCTTTGGTCCTGCCCAAAACGAGAAGGGCGAAGTCAAGGCCTTCCTCGAGTGGCTGCTGGATAACCACTTCACCTTCCTGGGCTATGAAGAATTCACCGTCAAGGGCGACGCCGATGGCGGCCAGATGGTCTACGACGAGCAGTCGTTCCTCGGCTTGCCGCGCCGTCTGCGCGTGGGCCTGACCGCAGAAGAGCTGCGCATCGAAGACTACGCTGTGGCCTACCTCAACGAGCCGCTGCTGCTGTCGTTCGCCAAGGCTGCGCTGCCCAGCCGCGTGCATCGCCCGGCCTACCCGGACTATGTGTCGATCCGCCAGCTGGACGCCGACGGCAAGGTCATCAAGGAGCACCGCTTCATGGGTCTGTACACCTCGTCGGTGTATGGCGAAAGCGTGCATGCCATTCCGTACATCCGCGTGAAGGTGGCCGAAGTCGAGCGCCGTTCGGGCTTCGATCCCAAGGCCCACCTGGGCAAGGAACTGGCCCAGGTGCTGGAAGTGCTGCCGCGCGACGACCTGTTCCAGACGCCGATCGACGAGCTGTTCAGCACGGTCATGGCAATCGTGCAGATCCAGGAGCGCAACAAGATCCGCGTGTTCCTGCGCAAAGACCCGTATGGCCGCTTCTGCTACTGCCTGGCCTACGTCCCGCGGGAAATCTACTCCACCGAAGTGCGGCAGAAGATCCAGCAGGTGCTGATGGAGCGCCTTAAGGCCAGCGACTGCGAGTTCTGGACCTTCTTCTCCGAATCGGTACTGGCCCGTGTGCAACTGATCCTGCGGGTCGACCCCAAGAACCGTATCGACATCGACCCGCAGCAGCTGGAACGCGAAGTCATCCAGGCCTGCCGCTCGTGGCATGACGACTACTCGGCACTGGTGGTGGAGAACTTCGGCGAAGCCCAGGGCACCAACATCCTCGCCGATTTCCCCAAAGGCTTCCCGGCCGGTTACCGCGAGCGCTTCGCCGCGCACTCGGCGGTGGTCGATCTGCAGCATGTGCTGAACCTGTCGGAAAGCAAGCCGCTGGCAATGAGCTTCTACCAGCCGTTGACCCAGGTGGGCGAGCGCATCCTGCACTGCAAGCTGTACCACGCCGACACCCCGCTGGCGCTGTCCGACGTGCTGCCGATTCTGGAAAACCTCGGCCTGCGCGTGCTCGGCGAGTTCCCGTACCGCCTGCGCCATGCCAATGGCCGCGAATACTGGATCCACGACTTTGCCTTCACCTACAGCGAAGGCCTGAGCCTGGACATCCAGCAGCTCAACGACACCCTGCAGGACGCCTTCATCCACATCGTCCGTGGTGATGCCGAGAACGACGCTTTCAACCGCCTGGTGCTCACCGCCGGCTTGCCGTGGCGCGACGTGGCCTTGCTGCGTGCCTACGCCCGTTACCTGAAACAGATCCGTCTGGGCTTCGATCTGGGCTATATCGCCAGCACCCTGAACAACCACACCGACATCGCCCGTGAGCTGACCCGGTTGTTCAAGACCCGCTTCTACCTGGCGCGCAAGCTTACCCAGGACGACCTTGACGACAAGCAGCAGCGCCTGGAACAGGCCATCCTGAGCGCCCTGGATGACGTGCAGGTGCTCAACGAAGACCGCATCCTGCGGCGCTACCTGGACTTGATCAAGGCCACCCTGCGTACCAACTTCTACCAGCCCGACGCAAACGGCCAGAACAAGTCGTACTTCAGCTTCAAGTTCAACCCCAAGCTGATCCCCGAACTGCCCAAACCGGTGCCAAAGTTCGAGATATTCGTCTATTCGCCACGGGTCGAGGGCGTGCACCTGCGCTTTGGCAACGTTGCCCGTGGTGGCCTGCGCTGGTCCGACCGCGAAGAGGACTTCCGTACCGAAGTGCTGGGGCTGGTGAAAGCCCAGCAGGTGAAGAACTCGGTCATCGTGCCGGTCGGCGCCAAGGGTGGTTTCCTGCCGCGTCGCCTGCCGCTGGGCGGCAGCCGTGACGAGATTGCCGCCGAAGGCGTGGCGTGCTACCGCATCTTCATTTCCGGCCTGCTCGACATCACCGACAACCTCAAGGACGGTGGCGTGGTGCCGCCGGCCAACGTGGTGCGCCATGACGATGACGACCCGTACCTGGTGGTAGCGGCCGACAAAGGCACCGCGACCTTCTCCGACATCGCCAACGGCATTGCCATCGACTACGGCTTCTGGCTGGGCGATGCTTTTGCTTCCGGCGGCTCGGCCGGTTACGACCACAAGAAGATGGGCATTACCGCACGCGGTGCCTGGGTGGGCGTGCAGCGCCACTTCCGCGAGCGCGGCATCAACGTGCAGGAAGACCCGATCACCGTCATTGGTGTGGGCGATATGGCCGGCGACGTGTTCGGCAATGGCCTGCTGATGTCCGACAAGCTGCAACTGGTGGCCGCGTTCAACCACCTGCATATCTTCATCGACCCCAACCCCGACCCTGCCACCAGCTTTGCCGAGCGCAAGCGCCTGTTCGACCTGCCGCGTTCGGCCTGGAGCGACTACGACACCAGCATCATGTCTGAAGGCGGCGGGATCTTCCCGCGCAGTGCCAAGAGCATCGCCATCAGCCCGCAGATGAAAGAGCGCTTCGCCATCGAAGCCGACCGCCTGACCCCGACCGAGCTGCTTAACGCGCTGCTCAAGGCCCCGGTGGACTTGCTGTGGAACGGCGGTATCGGTACCTACGTGAAGGCCAGCACTGAAAGCCACGCCGATGTCGGCGACAAGGCCAACGATGCGCTGCGGGTCAACGGTAACGAACTGCGCTGCAAGGTAGTGGGCGAGGGCGGCAACCTGGGCATGACCCAGCTCGGCCGCGTCGAGTTCGGCCTGAACGGCGGCGCCACCAACACCGACTTCATCGACAACGCCGGCGGCGTGGACTGCTCCGACCACGAGGTCAACATCAAGATCCTGCTCAACGAAGTGGTGCAGGGTGGCGACATGACCGAGAAGCAGCGCAACCAGCTGCTGGGCAGCATGACCGACGAAGTCGCCGGGCTGGTACTGGGCAACAACTACAAGCAAACCCAGGCATTGTCGCTGGCTGCCCGCCGCGCCCGCGAGCGGATTGCCGAGTACAAGCGCCTGATGGCCGACCTCGAGGCGCGGGGCAAGCTGGACCGTGCCATCGAATTCCTGCCGTCCGAAGAGCAGTTGGCCGAACGCCTGGCTGCCGGCCACGGCCTGACCCGCGCCGAGCTGTCGGTGCTGATCTCGTACAGCAAGATCGACCTCAAGGAGCAACTGCTCAAGTCGCTGGTGCCGGACGACGACTACCTGACCCGTGACATGGAAACCGCTTTCCCGCCGTCCCTGGTCAGCAAGTTCGCCGAGGCCATGCGCCGCCACCGCCTGAAGCGCGAAATTGTCAGCACCCAGATCGCCAACGACCTGGTCAACAACATGGGTATCACCTTCGTCCAGCGCCTGAAGGAGTCGACCGGCATGAGCCCGGCCAACGTGGCCGGTGCTTACGTGATCGTGCGCGACATCTTCCACCTGCCGCACTGGTTCCGCCAGATCGAGGCGCTGGACTATCAGGTGCCGGCGGAAATCCAGCTTACCCTGATGGACGAGCTGATGCGCCTGGGTCGTCGTGCCACCCGCTGGTTCCTGCGAAGCCGCCGTAACGAACAGGACGCCGGGCGCGATACCGCGCACTTCGGGCCGAAGATTGCGCAGTTGGGTCTGAAGCTGGATGAGCTGCTCGAAGGCCCCACCCGCGAACGCTGGATGGTGCGCTACCAAGGCTTTGTCGACGCCGGTGTGCCGGAGTTGCTGGCGCGTATGGTGGCGGGTACCAGCCACCTGTACACCCTGCTGCCGATCATTGAAGCGGCCGACGTTACCGGCCATGAGCCTGCGCAGGTGGCCAAGGCATTCTTCGCCGTGGGCAGCGCGCTGGACCTGACCTGGTACCTGCAGGAAATCAGCAACCTGCCGGTGGAAAACAACTGGCAGGCGCTGGCGCGCGAGGCATTCCGCGACGATATCGACTTGCAGCAGCGGGCGATCACCATTTCGGTCCTGCAGATGGCCGATGCACCGCAAGACATGGATGCCCGCGTGGCGCTGTGGTCAGAGCAGCATCGGGGAATGGTGGAGCGTTGGCGCGCCATGCTCGACGACCTGCGCAATGCCACGGGCACTGACTATGCGATGTACGCGGTGGCCAACCGCGAGCTGGTCGACCTGGCCATGAGCGGGCAGGCAGCGGTGGTGCCGTCCTGAGCCTTCTGGTGAGGTAAAACAAAGCCCCGGCAGTGATGCCGGGGCTTTTTTTGTATGCCTGGGCTGGCCCTTTCGCGGGTGAACCCGCTCCTACAGCGACCTGTGCCAAACCACCGAGCTGGGTCCAACCCCTGATGCGTTTTCTCCTCCGTGTAGGAGCGGGTTTACCCGCGAATACGGTGGCGGCGGCAACGGTGAACGGCCGCTGGAGATTGGCCAGCAGGGCCGGCCCTTTCGCGGGTAAACCCGCTCCTACAGGGGGGGCGGGGCTGTTACTTGAACCGTCTCTCCACGCCTTTTTCGACCAGGATCTTGGCGGAAATCTCTTCCACCGAAAAATGCGTGGAATTGATATTGGGAATGTTCTCCCTGCGGAACAGGCTTTCCACTTCACGCACTTCGAATTCGCACTGGGCAAAGCTGGAATAACGGCTGTTGGGCTTGCGTTCGTGGCGGATGGCGGTGAGGCGGTCGGGGTCGATGGTCAGGCCGAACAGCTTGCTGTGGTGCTTTTTCAGCACCGCCGGCAGCTGCAGGCGCTCCATGTCGTCCTCGGTCAGCGGGTAATTGGCGGCACGGATGCCGAACTGCATGGCCATGTACAGGCAGGTTGGGGTTTTGCCGCAACGCGACACGCCAACCAGAATCAGGTCGGCTTTGTCGTAGTAGTGGGTGCGTGCACCATCGTCGTTATCCAGGGCGAAATTCACCGCCTCGATGCGTTCCATGTAGTTTGAATTGCCGCCGATCGAGTGGGATTTGCCCACGGAATACGACGAATGGGCGATCAATTCCTGCTCAAGTGGGGATAAAAACGAAGAAAAGATGTCGATCATGAAGCCATTCGACGTCGCCAGGATCTCGCGGATGTCCTGGTTGACAATGGTGTCGAAGATGATCGGGCGGACCCCATCCCGCTCGGCCGCAGCGTTGATTTGCTGGACCATGGCCCGCGCTTTGTCCGGCGAATCGATGTAAGGACGGGTGAATTTGTTGAAGGGAATGCTCTCAAATTGCGCGAGCAAACTCTGGCCCAGGGTTTCGGCAGTGATACCGGTGCCGTCGGAGATGAAGAACGCGGTTCGTTTCATTTGCGATCTGGGCCTTAAGCTGATGACGATTCTTGGATATGATAAGTTCGGTTTGCCGAATGCGGCTGTCGACATTCTGCCACATTTGCAGCGCCTATTTTCCAGGTACAGGCCACAAACGCCCGGCCAAGTCATAGAAGACAGGCGGGCGCCTTTTGAGCTTTTCCAACACAGTTAGTGGAGAGATCACCTTGGTAGAGTACGTAGTTTCCCTCGATAAGCTCGGCGTCCATGATGTGGAGCATGTGGGGGGCAAGAACGCATCCCTGGGCGAGATGATCAGTAACCTCGCCGGTGCCGGCGTGTCGGTGCCGGGCGGCTTTGCCACTACGGCTCAGGCGTACCGTGACTTTCTCGAGCAGAGTGGGCTGAACGACCGCATTCACGCCGCGCTCGACGCGCTGGACGTTGACGACATCAATGCCCTGACCAAGACCGGCGCGCAGATTCGCCAGTGGGTCATGGAAGCCGAATTCCCGCCACGCCTGGATTCGGAAATCCGTACGGCCTTCGCCGAAATGGCCGCCGGCAACGACAACATGGCCGTTGCCGTGCGTTCCTCGGCTACCGCTGAAGACCTGCCGGACGCCTCGTTCGCCGGCCAGCAGGAAACCTTCCTCAACATCCGCGGCGTCGATAACGTGATCCGCGCGGCCAAGGAAGTGTTCGCTTCGCTGTTCAACGACCGCGCCATCGCCTACCGCGTGCACCAGGGCTTCGACCACAAGCTGGTGGCCCTGTCTGCCGGCGTGCAGCGCATGGTCCGCTCGGAAACCGGCACTGCCGGGGTGATGTTCACCCTCGACACCGAGTCGGGCTTCCGCGACGTGGTGTTCATCACTGGCGCCTACGGCCTGGGCGAAACCGTGGTGCAGGGTGCGGTCAACCCTGACGAATTCTACGTGCACAAGAACACCCTGCAGGCCGGCCGCCCGGCCATCCTGCGCCGTAACCTGGGCAGCAAGGCGATCAAGATGGTCTACGGCGACGAGGCCAAGGCCGGTCGTTCGGTCAAGACCGTCGAAGTCGACCGCGCCGAGCGCGCACGCTTCTGCCTGACCGATGCCGAGGTCAGCGAGCTGGCCAAGCAGGCCATGATCATCGAGCAGCACTACCAGCGCCCGATGGACATCGAGTGGGCCAAGGACGGTGACGACGGCAAGCTGTACATCGTCCAGGCCCGCCCTGAAACGGTGAAGAGCCGTTCCAGCGCCAACGTCATGGAACGCTACCTGCTCAAAGAGAAAGGCACCGTGCTGGTCGAAGGCCGTGCCATTGGCCAGCGTATCGGCGCCGGCAAGGTTCGCGTCATCAACGACGTATCGGAAATGGACAAGGTCCAGCCGGGCGACGTACTGGTCTCCGACATGACCGACCCTGACTGGGAACCGGTGATGAAGCGCGCCAGTGCCATCGTCACCAACCGCGGTGGCCGTACCTGCCACGCGGCGATCATCGCCCGTGAGCTGGGTATTCCGGCGGTAGTCGGTTGCGGCAACGCTACCCAGGTACTGAAAGACGGCCAGGGCGTGACCGTTTCCTGTGCCGAAGGCGACACCGGCTTCATCTTCGAAGGTGAGCTGGGCTTCGACATCAAGCAGAACTCGGTCGATGCCATGCCGGAACTGCCGTTCAAGATCATGATGAACGTCGGCAACCCGGACCGCGCCTTCGACTTCGCCCAGCTGCCCAACGCCGGTGTCGGTCTGGCACGCCTGGAGTTCATCATCAACCGCATGATCGGCGTGCACCCCAAGGCACTGCTGAACTACGCGGGCCTGCCTGCCGACCTGAAAGACAGCGTCGACAAGCGCATTGCCGGCTACAACGACCCGGTCGGCTTCTATGTCGAGAAGCTGGTCGAGGGTATCAGCACCCTGGCGGCGGCCTTCTACCCGAAAAAGGTCATCGTGCGCCTGTCGGACTTCAAGTCCAACGAGTACGCCAACCTGATCGGCGGCAAGCTGTACGAGCCGGAAGAAGAAAACCCGATGCTGGGCTTCCGCGGTGCGTCGCGCTACATCAGCGAATCGTTCCGTGACTGCTTCGAGCTGGAATGCCGTGCGCTGAAGCGCGTGCGCAACGAGATGGGCCTGACCAACGTCGAGATCATGGTGCCGTTCGTGCGCACCTTGGGCGAAGCCAGCCAGGTCGTCGACCTGCTCGCCGAAAACGGCCTGGCCCGCGGCGACAACGGCCTGCGCGTGATCATGATGTGCGAACTGCCGTCCAACGCCATCCTCGCCGAAGAGTTCCTGGAATACTTCGACGGCTTCTCGATCGGCTCCAACGACCTGACCCAGCTGACCCTGGGCCTGGACCGTGACTCGGGCATCATCGCCCACCTGTTCGACGAGCGTAACCCTGCGGTGAAGAAGCTGCTGGCCAACGCCATTGCCGCCTGCAACAAGGCTGGCAAGTACATCGGCATCTGCGGCCAAGGCCCATCGGACCACCCGGACCTGGCCAAGTGGCTGATGGAGCAGGGCATCGAAAGCGTGTCGCTGAACCCGGACTCGGTACTCGAAACCTGGTTCTTCCTGGCCGAAGGCCAAGGCGCGGCCTGATGCAGTAAACGCGGGGGGGCGTCTGGCGCCCTCCTGCCTGGTTTTTTCCAGGGCGAGCTCCAGCAATGGACCCCGCCCTTTTTTGTGCACCAAGCAACCTTATGCAAAGCAGCAGCACTTTATTTCCCGTGGCCCTGCTCAGTGCCGAGCGCCGCGGCGATCTCAGCGAAGACGTGTATCGGATCAAGGCCGGTAATGGCCCGGACCCCAGCGTCGAGCTCGCCATCACCCGTCTGGGACTGGCCGACCAAGGGCAGGCCCAAGGCGTGCCGGTCATTCTCCTGCACGGCAGTTTTTCCAATCGGCGCTTCTGGTATTCGCCCAAAGGGGTTGGCCTGGGCGCCTACCTTGCGCGCGCCGGTTTCGATGTCTGGATCCCGGAAATGCGAGGCCATGGCTTGTCGCCGCGCAACCTTGCCTGGAAGCACAACAGTGTTGCTGCCTACGCCCGTGATGACCTGCCGCTGATCAACGCCTTCGTGCGCGAGCAATCGGGCCAGGCGCCGCACTGGGTGGGCCATTCGCTGGGGGGGACGACATTGGCGGCAGCACTGGGTGGCGGCTTCCTGGAGCCTGGGCAAGTCGCCAGTGTGGCGTTGTTCGGTACCCAGATCAGCCGTGTCTATTGGCCATTGAAAGTGCCGCCGCTGGCTTGGGGCGCGAAGCTGGTGCTCAAGCGTTGGGGACAGATATCCGGGCCACGTTTCAAGCGTGGGCCTGAAGACGAGCCGATAGGCCTCGCCCTGGAGAGCATGCGCTGGCACGGCCTGTTCGGGCGCTTTGGCGACAAGCAGAACGATTGGTGGGCAGGGCTGGCTGAAGTGGATGTACCGCTGCTGGCAGTGGCCGGTGCAGGGGACTTCCAGGACCCGGTGTGGGCCTGTCGCAAGCTGTTCGAGCAGTTGGGCGGCGAGCGCAAGCAGTTCCTGCGGCTGGGTCGTGAAGAAGGTTTCGAGGCCTTTGGGCATGTCGACATGCTGGTGAGCAAGGCCGCGCAGGTGCAGGTGTGGCCGCTGGTGGAGCGCTGGCTGCGCAACCCGCTGCTGCCGGTGCATGCGTCCACTGTCGTTGCGGAACCTGTGCCTGCCAGCTGAGTTTGCTGTACCTGTCATGGCCTCTTCGCGGGTGAACCCGCTCCTACACAGATTGGTGGTGGACGCACATCGGTGGTAGAACACAGGCCGCGTGTAGGAGCGGGTTCACCCGCGAAAGGGCCGGGCCTGCTGGCCAATCTCCACCGGCCGTTCACCGTTGCCGCCGCCACCGTATTCGCGGGTAAACCCGCTCCTACACCGGATTGGTGGTGGACGCACATCGGGGGTTGGACACAGGCCGTCGTAGGGGCGGGTTTACCCGCGAAAGGGCCGGGCCTGCTGGCCAATTTCCACCGGCCGTTCACCGTTGCCGCCACCACCGTATTCGCGGGTAAACCCGCTCCTACACCGGATTGGTGGTGGACACACATCGGGGGTTGGACACAGACCGTCGTGTAGGAGCGGGTTTACCCGCGAAGAGGCCGGCCCTGCTGGCCAATTTCCACCCGCCGTTCACTGTCGCTGCCGCTACCGTATTCGCGGGTAAACCCGCTCCTACACCTGGATAACGGCGCGTTCCTGTGCAGGAACGGGTCACGCGTGGAAGGCCCGGTGCAGGATGAATACAAATGACTGCCCGGTCCCGGATGACTGCGACAGCCTCCAAGGTGTAGCCTTGGCCGATACCCGCTTTCGTTGTGACTGACAGGAGCTTCCCATGCAGCATTACGTAACGCCCGACCTGTGTGACGCCTACCCGGACCTGGTACAAGTGCTGGAACCGATGTTCAGCAATTTCGGTGGCCGCGATTCGTTCGGTGGCCAGATCGTTACCATCAAGTGTTTCGAGGACAATTCGCTGGTCAAGGAGCAGGTCGAACTCGACGGCAAGGGCAAAGTGCTGGTGGTCGATGGCGGGGGGTCGCTGCGCCGTGCGCTGCTCGGCGACATGCTCGCCGAAAAAGCCGCAAAAAACGGTTGGGAAGGCTTGGTGATCTACGGCTGCGTGCGTGATGTCGACGTGCTGATCCAGACCGACGTTGGCGTGCAGGCGCTGGCCAGCCACCCAATGAAGACTGACAAGCGGGGTATTGGCGATCTCAACGTGGTGGTGACCTTCGCCGGGGTAACCTTCCGCCCGGGTGAGTATGTGTATGCCGACAACAATGGCGTGCTGGTCTCGCCGAGCCCGCTGAAAATGCCGGAGTAATGCGCCGCACGCGCTGATGGAGCTTTGATGTTCGAGGAAGACAACGCGCAGTGGGGGCTGGTGCATGCCCTGGTGCTCGATGGCAAAGGCGGCGCGCGCTCGATTGCCCGTACCGAACTGGACGACCTGCAGTTGCAACCGGAGCAGAGCCTGTGGCTGCACTGGGATCGCAGCCATCCGCAAACCCGCTCCTGGCTGCTGCACGACAGCGGCCTGAGCGAGTTCGCCTGCGAGCTGCTGCTGGAAGAAAACACCCGGCCGCGCCTGCTGCCCATGGCGGACGAACAGCTGTTGCTGTTCCTGCGGGGGGTCAACCTCAACCCGGGTGCCGAGCCCGAAGACATGGTTTCGGTGCGCATCTTCGCCGAGGCGCAGCGGGTTATCTCGCTGCGCCTGCGGCCGTTGCGCGCCAGCGATGAAATTCTCCAGTTGCTGGAACAGGGCAGGGGACCGAAATCGGCCTCGGAACTGTTGCTGTTGATGGGCGAGTTGCTGACCGAAAAGGTCCAGGGCCTGGTCAGCGACCTGGCCGAGCTCGTCGACCTGGAGGAAGAAAAGGTCGAATCCGACGAGCGGTATGCCCCGGAGCAGGGCAGCCTGCAGCAGATCCGCCGCCGTGCCGCTGGCCTGCGCCGCTTTCTCGCCCCGCAACGGGAAATCTACGCGCAGTTGTCGCGCAGCAAATGGAGCTGGTTCGCCAATGCCGACGCCGATTACTGGAATGAACTCAACAACAGCCTGATCCGCTACCTCGAAGAGCTGGAACTGGCCCGCGAACGCGCTGCGCTGGTGCTGGAAAGCGAGGACCGGCGGCGCAGCGAGCGGATGAACCGCACCATGTACCGCTTTGGCATCATCACCTGCATCTTCCTGCCCATGAGCTTTGTCACCGGGCTGCTGGGCATCAATGTCGGCGGCATCCCCGGGGCGGAAAACCCTTTGGGCTTCCTGTTCGCCTGCATCGTCGTGCTGGGGTTGGCCGTGGGGCAGTGGTGGCTGTTCCGGCGGTTGCGATGGGTATAGCGGTGCAATTTGAAACCTTCGTGCCAACAGGATGTGTGACCCGTCGCCCGGCCGTCTCGTCTCTTGCTGACACTGCGCGAGGTGCCCATGCACGATCCGTTTGAAGAATCCCTGCGCGACCTGCTCAAGGCGTCACCCTCCGGCAATGACCGGGACGACCGGGACGACGCCGCTTGCCTGGGTCGCGTGCTGAAAACCGCCAACCGCCAGGTTGGCGCGGGTGATCTGTTCAGCCTGCTTGGCCGTTGGAGCCAGGCGCTGCTGATTGCTGTGAACAATGGCTCGGCGCATGTTGCGCCGGTGCGTCGACACTCTTCCCGCAACGCTGCCCCCGGCAGCAAAGCAGATAAGGCCGATTGAATATGGAACTCGATCTCTGGACCCAGAGCCTGGTCACCGCGATGACTGCCCTTTGGACCAAGGTAGCGAACTTCATCCCCAACCTGTTCGGCGCGCTGGTCGTGGTGCTGCTCGGTTTCGTGGTGGCCAAGCTGCTCGACACGCTGCTGTCCAAACTGTTGGCCAAATTTGGCCTGGACCGCCTGATGGCCGGTACGGGCCTCACCAAAATGCTCGGTCGGGGCGGCATCCAGGTGCCAATCTCGACCCTGATCGGCAAGATCGTCTACTGGTTCGTGCTGCTCA
The DNA here is from genome assembly GCF_034044115.1 of Pseudomonas sp. BO3-4. Lineage (NCBI taxonomy): Bacteria > Pseudomonadati > Pseudomonadota > Gammaproteobacteria > Pseudomonadales > Pseudomonadaceae > Pseudomonas > Pseudomonas sp. BO3-4. Next base: position 4,326,860 of record NZ_CP139018.1, on the reverse strand, counting down.
TCTTCCTGGTCTCGGCCGCCGAATCGCTTGGCCTTGAGCGGGTTTCGGCAACCCTTGACATGCTCGCCCTGTACTTGCCCAAGGTGTTCGGCGCGGCGCTGGTGCTGCTGGCCGGCGTGCTGCTGGCGCAGGTGGCCAACGGCCTGGTGCGTGGCGCTGCCGAAGGTATCGGCCTGGAATACTCGGCAGGCCTGGGGCGTATCACCCAAGGCCTTGTGATCATCATCAGCATCTCGGTGGCCATCAGCCAGCTGGAAGTGAAAACCGACCTGCTGAACCACGTCATCGTTATCGGGCTGATTACCGTTGGTCTGGCCGTTGCCTTGGCCATGGGCCTTGGCAGTCGCGAAATTGCCGGGCAGATCCTGGCCGGCATCTACGTGCGCGAGCTGTACCAAGTGGGCCAGCAGGTGCGGATTGGAGAGGTCGAAGGGCATATCGAGGAGATCGGTACGGTGAAGACGACGCTGCTGACCGATGATGGCGAACTGGTGTCGCTGTCTAACCGCGAGCTGCTTGAACAGCGCGTCAATAGCCGCTAACCGCACAAAAGCTGTTAATGTATGCCGCCGCGAAATTCGACCCACGGGGTCGCGCGGCGACATTGACCTGACTGTCGGCCAGATCCGTTTTGAATAAAGTTCATTCGCCGCCCATGCGCTATGACCCCCGCGAGCTCACAGACGAAGAGTTGGTGGCGCGTTCGCATGAGGAGCTGTACCACGTTACTCGCGCCTATGAAGAGCTCATGCGGCGCTACCAACGGACCCTGTTCAACGTCTGTGCGCGTTATCTGGGGAACGACCGTGACGCGGACGATGTCTGTCAGGAAGTGATGCTGAAAGTGCTGTACGGGCTGAAAAACTTCGAGGGTAAGTCGAAGTTCAAGACCTGGCTCTACAGCATCACCTACAACGAGTGCATTACCCAGTACCGCAAGGAGCGTCGCAAACGTCGGTTGATGGATGCCTTGAGTCTGGACCCTGTTGAAGAGGCGTCCGAAGACAAGGCTCCAAAGCCGGAAGAAAAAGGCGGGCTGGACAAGTGGCTGGTGCATGTGAACCCGATTGACCGGGAAATTCTGGTGCTGCGTTTTGTCGCAGAGCTGGAGTTTCAGGAAATTGCCGACATCATGCACATGGGCCTGAGCGCGACGAAAATGCGTTACAAGCGCGCGCTAGACAAGCTTCGGGAGAAATTTGCCGGCCTTGATGAAACTTAGTGGCGTGCAAATATCTCTAACGAACCGGCGAGTTCTGCTAGACTCGCCGTCGAGTTGTCCCTCTTGTTTGTGGTGGGACTGCTTAACTATCACCAGATGGGGATTTAACGGATGAAATTGAAAAACACCTTGGGCTTGGCCATTGGTTCGCTTGTAGCCGCCACTTCGATTGGCGCTATGGCACAAGGTCAAGGCGCCGTCGAGACTGAAATCTTCTACAAGAAAGAATTCTTCGACAGCCAGCGCGACTTCAAGAACGACGGCAACCTGTTCGGCGGCTCGATCGGTTACTTCCTGACCGACGACGTTGAGCTGCGTCTGGGCTACGACGAAGTGCACAACGCTCGTGGCGAAGACGGCAAGAACATCAAGGGCTCGAACACCGCCCTGGACGCCGTTTACCACTTCAACAACCCGTACGACGCCATCCGTCCGTACGTTTCCGCTGGTTTCTCGCACCAGTCGCTGGGCCAGACCGGCCGTGGCGGTCGTGACCACTCCACCTTCGCCAACGTTGGCGCTGGCGCCAAGTGGTACATCACCGACATGTTCTATGCCCGTGCCGGCGTAGAAGCTCAGTACAACATCGACCAGGGCGACACCGAGTGGGCCCCGAGCGTTGGTGTTGGCCTGAACTTCGGCGGTAGCCCGAAGCAAGCTGAAGCTGCTCCTGCTCCAGTTGCTGAAGTCTGCTCCGACTCCGACAACGACGGCGTGTGCGACAACGTCGACAAGTGCCCAGACACCCCGGCCAACGTTACCGTTGACGCCGACGGCTGCCCGGCTGTTGCCGAAGTCGTTCGCGTTGAGCTGGACGTCAAGTTCGACTTCGACAAGTCGGTCGTCAAGCCTAACAGCTACGGCGACATCAAAAACCTGGCTGACTTCATGAAGCAGTACCCACAAACCACCACCGTGGTTGAAGGTCACACTGACTCCGTGGGTCCAGACGCTTACAACCAGAAGCTGTCCGAGCGTCGTGCCAACGCTGTCAAGCAAGTGCTGACCCAGCAGTACGGCGTAGAATCCAGCCGTGTTGACTCGGTTGGCTACGGCGAAACCCGTCCGGTTGCTGACAACGCCACCGAAGAAGGCCGTGCTGTCAACCGTCGCGTTGAAGCTCAGGTAGAAGCCCAGGCCAAGTAATTGGTTTGAAGCTTCATGAAAAACCCGGCCTCGGCCGGGTTTTTCTTTGCCTGGGGTTTAACCGGCCTCGAAGGCTGTTCCTGCTGTTAGCCTGCGATTGCGATCCGCCCCACAGCCTGTTGCTCTCCCACCACCTCTCCAATCACCAGGATTGCCGGGCTACGCAAGCCAAACGCCCGCGCAGCTTCCACCATTCCCTGCACATCGCTTCTGCACTCCCGCTGCTGCGGCAGCGAGGCGTTTTCGATCATCGCCACCGGCATTCCCGGCGCCATGCCCCCTGCCAGCAATCCTTGGCGCACCTGTTCCAGCCGCGCCACCCCCATGTACACCACCAGCGTTGTCCCGCCCTGAGCCAAGGCCGCCCAGTTCAGCTCGCTATCGTCCTGGGTGTGCGCCGTCACCAGCGTCACCCCTCGGCTCACGCCCCGTGAAGTCAGGGGGATCCCGCACTGCGTGGCTCCGGCAAGGCCGGCGGTGATGCCATTGATCACCTCCACCTCGATGCCATGGCCCTGCAGCCACAGTGCCTCCTCACCGCCACGGCCGAAGATGCAAGGGTCGCCGCCCTTGAGCCGCACCACGCAACGGCCCTGTCGCGCGTGGCGCAGCATCAGGCGCTGAATGAACGCTTGCGGTGTAGAGCGGCAGCCGCCGCGCTTGCCCACGGTCATTACCCGGGCCTGCGGGCAATGCTCGAGCACTGCCGGGTTGACGAGGTCGTCGACCATGACCACGGCGGCTTGCTGCAACGCACGCACGGCCTTGAGGGTGAGCAGTTCAGGGTCACCAGGGCCGGCACCGACCAGCCATACTTTTGCATTCATCAGGGTTTCCTCATCGGCAAGGCGCGTTCAGCCCTTGAGCAGGGTGAACAGCAGTATCAGATTGATCAGCAACGACAACAGGGCCAGGGTGCGCCACACCTTCAGCGGCTCGCGCTCCAGCAGCGGCCGGGGTCGGCTGGGCAGTTCCTGGCGGTCGCCGCGCTCGAGCAGCAGCAACCAGTGTTCGGCGGTTTCGAAGCGCTGCGCCGGGTCGCTCGCCACAGCCTGCAGCAGGTTGTGCTGCAGCCATTCCGGCAGGTCGGGTCGGTAGCGCGCGGCGTTGACCGGCTGGCCGAAGCGCGGGCGCTGGAAGGCCTCTACCTCGCCGTACGGGTAGTGTCCGGTCAGCAGGTGGTACAGGGTCACGCCCACTGCATACAAGTCCTGACGCGGGCTGGGTGGGTGGCCGTCGAATGCTTCCGGGGCGATGTACGAGGGCGTGCCGGGCAGCTCGTGCAGCGGGTCTTCGGACAGGCCCGGGCAATAAGCCAGGCCGAAGTCCAGCAGGCGCAGCTGGCCATCACGGCCCAGGTGCAGGTTGTCTGGCTTGATATCGCGGTGCAGCAAGTTGCGCCGATGCAGCACACCGACTGCCTGCAGCAGTTGCCGGGCGACTTCCAGCCATTGCGGCAAGGGTAGCGGGCCTTGTTCGGCCAGCAACGCCGCCAGGTTCTGGCCGGGATATTCGCGCATCACGTAGTACAGGTGCAGGCGCTGACTGGCGGTGTGTAGCTCGGGGAAGTGCCGGCCGGCGATGCGGCGCAGAAACCACTCTTCCAGCAACAGCCCTTGTGCCGCCCCCGGTTCCTGTTCGCGTGCCGGGGGCAGGGTCTTGAGCAGCCAAGGCTGGTTCTGGCTATCGCGCACTTTGTACAGCAAGGACTGGCGGCTGTGCGCATGCAGTGTTTCGACCTGCCAGCCGTCGATCACCTGGCCTTCGCGCAGCGGGCCGGGCACTGGCCATTGTTGCAGTTGCGCCAGGGTATCGCCCAGGTTGGCCGTGCCCAGTTGTTCGACTTGCACCAGCAAGGCGCTGGCGTTGTCCTTGCTGCCGTTGAGGTGCGCACTGGCCACCAGGGTGTCGGCGGCCAGTTGCAGGTCAGTTTGCTCGCGCAGCACGGCCTGGATGTGCTGTTCGCCCAGGCTGGCCCAGACCCCGTCGCTGAGCAGCAGAAAACATTCGCCCGGTTGCAGCTCGCCTTCCAGGTAATCCACCAGCAGGTGCTGGTCCAGGCCCAGTGCCCGTTTCAGTACATGCTGCATGCCCGGTTGGTCCCAGACATGGTCTTCGCTCAGGCATTGCAGCGTCCCCCCGTGCCAGCGGTACACCCGGCAGTCGCCTACATGGGCCAGGGTAAAGCGTCGGCCGCGCAACACCAGCGCGCTAAGCGTGGTCAACAACGGCTGGCCGCTGCCCTGGGCGCGCAACCAGCGGTTTTGCGCCAGCAGCAGACGGTCGAGGGCCTGGGCCACGCTCCAGGTGGCCGGCGTGGCGTAGTAATCCAGGGCCAGTGCCTGCAGGCTGGCGCGTGCCGCCAGGCCGCCGTCGGCACATTGGCTGACGCCGTCGGCCAGCGCGAACAGGTAGCCTTTGCTGGCGGCCAGTTCTGGTGCCGGTGTCACCAGGCGCAGGGCGTCCTGGTTTTCCGCGCGCGGCCCGGTGGCGCTGGCCTGGGCAAAGCTCAGTTGCAGGCTCATCGGCGTGCCTCAGACCCGCGCTGCAGTGACTGCAGTCGAGCCCCAGGTGGTGCGCCAGCGCTGTTTCACCCCGTGCAGGCCGAACCAGGCCAGCAGGCCCAGGCTGGCGAACAGCCACAGCCCCAGTTGGTAGTCGCCAGTGTGCTGCTTGATGGTGCCAAGCCCGGCCGCCAGCAGGAAGCCGCCGATGCCACCGGCCATGCCGATCAGACCGGTCATTACCCCGATCTCTTGGCGGAAGCGTTGGGGCACCAGCTGGAACACGGCGCCATTGCCGGCACCCAGGCCGAGCATGGCGCTGACGAACAGCGCCAGTGCGGCCGCGGCAGAGGGCAGGTTGAAGCCGACGGCGGCAATGCAGATGGCGGCGACGCCGTACATGCCCAGCAGGGTGCGGATGCCGCCAAAACGGTCAGCCAGGGCGCCGCCAAGCGGGCGCATCAGGCTGCCGGCGAACACGCAAGCGGCGGTGTAGTAGCCGGCGGTGACCGGGCTCAGGCCGTATTGGTCACTGAAGTAGCCGGGCAGGGCACTGGCCAGGCCGATGAAACCGCCGAAGGTAACGCTGTAGAAAAACATGAACCACCAGCTGTCACGGTCGCCCAGTGCCTTGAGGTAGTCGGCCATGGCTTTTGGCTTGGGCCGTTGCGGGGCATTGCGCGCCAACAGGGCGAACACCACCAGCGCCAGTGACAGCGGGATCAGCGCAAAGCCGAACACATTGTTCCAGCCAAAGCCCGCTGCCAGTGCCGGTGCCAGCAGGGCCGCGAACACCGTGCCGGAGTTGCCGGCGCCGGCGATGCCCATGGCCTTGCCCTGGTGCTGTGGCGGGTACCACTGTGAGGCCAGCGGCAGCGAGACGGCGAAGGACGCACCGGCAAAGCCCAGGAACACGCCGAGCAGCAGGGCCTGTTCATAGCTGTGTACGCCAAGGTACCAGGCTGCGGCGAGGGCGACGATGACCACCACCTGGCCGATCAGGCCAGCCGTCTTGGGCGACAGGCGGTCGACCAGAACGCCCATGGCAAAGCGCAGGATCGCCCCGGCCAGGATCGGCGTGGCCACCATCAGGCCCCGTTGTTGTGCGCTCAGTTGCAGGTCGGCAGCAATCTGCACCGCCAACGGGCCCAACAGATACCAGACCATGAAGCTGAGGTCGAAATACAGAAATGCGGCGAACAGCGTGGGCACATGCCCGGATTTCCAGAAGCTGGTACTCATCGAACACCTCACTCGGTAGTACAACGGAACGAAAAAAACGCCGCTACCCGCTCCACGGGCGTGGAGGGGAGAGCGACGTCTTTGTCGGGATTCAAGTGGGGTAACCGCCGTTGGCTACCGGTGAGTTTTGTTGAGCAAGAGATGGGCCAACTTCTGGTGGGGCTGGCTTGAGATTTTCAGCGCATCAGCCGAGCATCTCATGCATGGCAATGATCTGTTCGGCCACCTGGATCAGCTTCTGCTGCCGGCTCATGGCCTGGCGACGCATCAGGGTATAGGCCTGCTCTTCGTTGCAGTCCTTCATCTTCATCAGCAAACCCTTGGCTTGCTCGATGCGCTTGCGTTCGGCCAGTTGCTGGTCGCGCGCCAGCAGCTGCGCCTTCAGTGCCTGGTCGCTCTCGAAGCGGGCCATGGCCACGTCCAGGATCGGCTGCAGCCGCGCAGCATGGATACCCTCGACGATATAGGCGCTGACCCCGGCCTGGATCGCCTGACGCATCATCCCGGGGTCGTGCTCGTCAGTGAACAACACGATGGGCCGCGGCTGGTCACGGCTCACCAGCACTACCTGTTCCATCACATCGCGGTCTGGTGAGTCGGTATCGATCAATACCACGTCGGGGCGCACCGTTTCGACGCAGGCGGGCAGGTCGATGGTCAGGTCTGGGGCTTCGATGATCTCGAAGCCGGCCTCACTCAACGCCGCCCTGAGGCGGCCGAGCTTGCTCTGGGTGTCGTCGATCAGCAGGATGCGCAGCATGTTCGTCCCCCTCACGCGCCGACACGGGCATCGGGCAAGTCACCCAAGGCATGCAAGCTGAAACTGCGGGCATAGCCGAAGGGGTCGCTGCCATCCCAGCGGGAGCCATCGATCAGCAGGCTGCTGCGCATCGGTTGGCCTGGGCAAGCGATGCCCAGGCTGTGTGCGGCCTCGCTGTACAACTGCAGTTGCTGGACCTGCTGGGCCACGCCGAGGTAGTCGGGGTCTTCGCGCAGCAGGCCCCAGCGGCGGAACTGGGTCATGAACCACATACCGTCGGACAGGTAGGGCAGGTTGGCCCGGCCTTGGTCGAACAGGCGCAGGGCGTGTGGGTCTTGCCACTGGTTGCCCAGGCCATCCTCATAGTGGCCGAGCAGGCGGGGGGCTATGCTGTCCAGCGGGGTGTCCAGATAGGCACTTGCGCTGAGCAGTTGCGCGGTGCTGCGGCGGTTTTCCGGGCTTTGCTCGATGAACCGGCTGGCGGTGAGGATCGCCTTGATCAGCGCACGGGCGCTGTTGGGGTATTGCTCGGCAAAGACGCGGGCGCAGGCCAGGACCTTTTCCGGGTGATCCGGCCAGATCGACTGGCTGGTGGCCAGGGTGAAGCCTTGGCCTTTGGCCACCGCGTCGGCGGCCCAGGGCTCGCCGACGCAGAAGCCGTCAATGCGCCCGGCCTGGAGGTGTGCAGCCATCTGCGCCGGTGGCACCACGACGCTGTCGACGTCGCGCAGCGGGTGGATGCCCTGGCTGGCCAGCCAGTAATACAACCACATGGCGTGGGTGCCGGTGGGGAAGGTCTGGGCGAACGTCAGGCGTGCGCCATGCTGGTGCACCAGGCGCGCCAGTGCCTCAGGGTTGGTCACGCCCTTGCGCTGCAGGGCCGGTGACAGGTTGATAGCCTGGGCGTTCTGGTTCAGGCCCATGAGCACGGCCATGTCGCTGGCGGGTACGCCGCCAATGCCCAGGTGCACGGCGTAGACCAGGCCATACAGGCAATGGGCGGCGTCCAGCTCGCCGCTGACCAGCTTGTCGCGCAGCCCGGCCCACGAGCCCTGGCGCTTGAGGTTGAGGGTAAGGCCGTGCTGCTGGGCGAAACCCTGGGTGGCGGCGACCACGACCGAGGCGCAGTCGGTCAGGGCCATGTAGCCGATGTTCAGGCTGGTTTTTTCCGGCGCGTCGCTGCCGTTGACCCAGGCCAGGGGCGTTGCTCGGGGTACAGTGTTCACAAGAGTCCTCGCCCTTACTGATAAGGCTGTGGGCTGAACAGGTGCAACCGATGTGCCAAGCGCTCCACGATTTGCTGTCCTGCCAGCCCCACGCTGGCTATAATCGCCCCCTCACTCACCCTGAGCCTTGCCCGCCCATGTATACCCTGGCCCGCCAGCTGCTGTTCAAGCTTTCCCCGGAAACTTCCCACGACCTGTCCCTGGACCTGATCGGCGCCGGTGGCCGTATGGGCCTCAATGGCATGCTGTGCAAGCAACCGGCGTCATTGCCGGTTTCGGTCATGGGCTTGAACTTTGCCAACCCGGTGGGGCTGGCAGCTGGCCTGGACAAGAACGGCGCGGCCATCGACGGCTTCGCCCAGCTGGGCTTCGGCTTTGTCGAAATCGGCACTGTCACCCCGCGTCCGCAGCCAGGCAACCCCAAGCCACGGTTGTTCCGCCTGCCGGAAGCCACGGCCATCATCAACCGCATGGGCTTCAACAACCTGGGTGTTGATCACCTGCTCGACCGCGTACGCGCCTCGCGCTACAAGGGGGTGCTGGGCATCAACATCGGCAAGAACTTCGATACCCCGGTCGAACGTGCCGTCGATGACTACCTGATCTGCCTGGACAAGGTCTACACCGCCGCCAGCTACATCACGGTCAATGTCAGCTCGCCCAACACCCCGGGCCTGCGCAGCCTGCAGTTCGGCGACTCGCTCAAGCAGTTGCTCGATGCCCTGGCCGAGCGACGCGAGCAACTGGCCGGTACACATGGCAAGCGCGTGCCCCTGGCAATCAAGATCGCACCGGACATGAGCGACGAAGAAACGGCGCTGGTGGCCGCCGCGCTGATGGAGTCGGGCATGGATGCGGTGATCGCCACCAACACCACGCTGGGGCGTGAAGGCGTCGAAGCACTGCCGTACGGTGGTGAGGCGGGCGGCCTGTCGGGCGCACCGGTGCGGGAGAAGAGCACTCATATCGTCAAGGTGCTGGCAGGTGAGCTGGGCGGCAAGTTGCCGATCATTGCCGCCGGTGGCATTACCGAAGGCCGCCATGCTGCCGAGAAGATCGCGGCCGGGGCGAGCCTGGTGCAGATCTACTCGGGCTTCATTTACAAAGGGCCGGCGCTGATTCGCGAAGCGGTGGATGCTATCGCGGCAATGCCGCGGTGACCTGACGGGCCGATTCGCGGGCATGCCCGCTCTTGCAGGGGTAGTGTGGGTACAGCTTATGAGGTTTGCCAAGGCATAAAAAAGGGCCCCTTCAAGGGGCCCCTGGGCCTTCGCCCGCCGCCCGGATGGGGCGTGCATGGTAAATCGAATTCAGTGTCCTCGTTCAGCCAACGGCGTGATTTTCGTTGAGTCTATGGATGCCAGCGGTGCCAGTCATTCCGTCCCAGTTATCACCGCGACCTTCACGCCAGCCGTTGATCCAGGCTTGGCGAACAGAAGGAAGATTGAAGGGGCAAAGTTCGCGGGATTTGCCGGTAACCCCGTATTGGTAGCCACGTGAATATGCTCTTTCCAACGGATCACGCTTAAGTCTTCTCATAGGGTGTTGCCCTCACTTGTTGACTGTAATGTCCCGTCGGCCTCTCCGAGGCCGGGCAGAGTCGTTCTGCCGGTTTGCGCTCGCTGCCGGCGTGGCGAGCTGAAAGTGCCGCCTCGTTGCAAAGCGGCCTGAGACCAGTTCTATCGAATGCGAGTCACGGTGTGAATGATCGATTTGTCATAAGCACGTAACCTTTCCAAGGGTGAGGGGATAAGTAAATAAATGCGACTCAACCTTGTTTGGTGTTTAGCCCTGCAATGATCGGGGTTTGCCGTTCTTTGACGTCATTTCGCCAGCGTTGTTTGCGGATGACAGAAATAATTTGAAATGCGACGAAGGGTCACATTGGCCCGCAGATCGCCAGAATTACGCGTACTGCCTGATGATCTAAGCTGTCTTTGCCACTGGGCCAAGCACGGATCGGTCAGGCGGCCCGGCTTTTCCGCAGCACGTTGTGTGCCGCAGAGGGCCACCCGCACGCCTGCTGGAAAGGTGTACGGGCAAACATCGCGGGGCGATGCGTCGCCCCGTCAGTCAAATAGCCCAAGGCGCTGGAATACTCATGTCGGACCGTTTCGAACTTTACCTCACCTGTCCCAAAGGCCTTGAAAGCCTGCTCGCCGAAGAGGCCAAGGGCCTCGGCCTTGACGAGGTGCGCGAGCACACCTCGGCCATTCGCGGCGCCGCCGACATGGAAACTGCTTACCGCCTGTGTGTCTGGTCACGTCTGGCCAACCGCGTATTGCTGGTGCTCAAGCGCTTCTCGATGAAGAACGCCGACGACCTTTACGACGGCGTGCACGCGGTCGACTGGGCTGACCACCTGGCAGCCGACGGCACCCTGGCTGTGGAGTTCAGCGGCCATGGCTCAGGCATCGACAATACTCACTTCGGTGCGCTGAAGGTCAAGGATGCGATCGTCGACAAGCTGCGTAACCGCGAAGGCCTGCGCCCGTCAGTGGAAAAGATCGACCCTGACGTGCGTGTGCACCTGCGCCTGGACCGCGGCGAGGCCATTTTGTCCCTCGACCTGTCCGGGCACAGCCTGCACCAGCGTGGCTACCGCCTGCAGCAAGGCGCCGCGCCGCTGAAGGAAAACCTGGCGGCAGCGGTGCTGATCCGTGCTGGCTGGCCGCGTATTGCTGCCGAAGGTGGTGCGCTGGCCGACCCGATGTGCGGTGTGGGTACCTTCCTGGTCGAGGCAGCGATGATCGCCGCCGATATCGCCCCCAACCTCAAGCGCGAACGCTGGGGCTTCAGTGCCTGGCTCGGCCATGTACCGGCGCTGTGGCGCAAGGTGCATGACGAAGCGCAGGCGCGCGCGCAGGCCGGCCTGGCCAAGCCACCGCTGTGGATCCGTGGCTATGAGGCTGACCCGCGGCTGATCCAGCCGGGCCGCAACAACGTCGAGCGTGCCGGCCTGGGCGACTGGGTGAAGATCTACCAAGGCGAAGTCAGTACCTTCGAGCCACGCCCGGACCAGAACCAGAAAGGCCTGGTCATCAGCAACCCGCCCTACGGTGAGCGTCTGGGTGACGAAGCCAGCCTGCTGTACCTCTACCAGAATCTGGGAGAGCGCCTGCGCCAGGCCTGCATGGGCTGGGAAGCAGCGGTATTCACTGGTGCGCCGCAACTGGGCAAGCGCATGGGCATTCGTAGCCACAAGCAGTACGCGTTCTGGAACGGCGCATTGCCATGCAAGCTGCTGCTGTTCAAGGTGCAGCCGGACCAGTTCGTCACCGGTGAACGCCGCGAAGCGCAGCCTGAAGGCACCGAAGCCCGCCAGCAGGTGCCGCAGGCCAGCGAGCCCGCGCGGCTGTCGGAAGGGGCGCAGATGTTTGCCAACCGCCTGCAGAAGAACCTCAAGCAACTGGGCAAGTGGGCCCGTCGCGAGCAGGTCGACTGCTATCGCCTGTACGATGCCGACATGCCTGAATATGCCCTGGCGGTCGACCTGTACCAGGACTGGGTACACGTGCAGGAATACGCCGCGCCACGTTCGGTTGACCCGGACAAGGCTCAGGCGCGTCTGCTCGATGCACTGGCGGCCATCCCGCAGGCGTTGGGCATTTCGCCGCAGCGTGTAGTGCTCAAACGTCGCGAGCGGCAAAGCGGCACGCGCCAGTACGAACGTCAGGCTACCGAGGGCCGCTTCCAGGAAGTGAACGAAGGTGGCGTCAAGCTGCTGGTCAACCTCACCGACTACCTGGATACCGGGCTGTTCCTCGACCACCGCCCGATGCGTATGCGCATCCAGCGCGAGGCTGCTGGCAAGCGCTTCCTCAACCTGTTCTGCTACACCGCCACGGCCACCGTGCACGCGGCCAAGGGCGGTGCGCGCAGCACCACCAGCGTCGACCTGTCGAAAACCTACCTGGACTGGGCGCGGCGTAACCTGGCACTCAATGGCTATTCCGAGCGCAACCGCCTGGAGCAAAGCGATGTAATGGCTTGGCTGGAAGGCAACCGTGACAGCTACGACCTGATCTTCATCGACCCGCCAACCTTCTCCAACTCCAAGCGCATGGAAGGTGTTTTCGACGTGCAGCGTGACCATGTGCAGCTGTTGGACCTGGCCATGGCCCGTCTGGCGCCGGGTGGCGTGCTGTATTTCTCCAACAACTTCCGCAAGTTCCAGCTGGACGAGCACCTGATGGCGCGTTACGTGGTGGAAGAAATCAGCGCCCAGACCCTGGACCCGGACTTCGCCCGTAATAACCGTATCCATCGCGCCTGGCGTTTGCAGCTTCGTTGAGGCGACGAGGTACATTGCACGGCTAATGGCCAATAGCTATAACTGAGGGCAGGGCAAGATAATCCGCAGGACGCTGACGTGACGAGATGGGTGTATGTCAAAGTGTGGCGTGCGTGCGCGGTTGCTTGGCTTGTGCACAGAGAGGGCGTCCGCCTGGGCGATGGCGCTGATTGCACTGGTGGCGGGCGGCTTGTTGACCGCCGCCTTGGCATTTGCCGCGCACACCTTCTACAAACAGCAGCTGCGCCAGCGCTTTGAGCTGCTGGCCAGCGAGCGCGCCAGCCGTATTGCCGAGCGCTTTGACGAACAGCAGCAGCGCCTGGACGGGCTGCGGCGGTTTTTCAGCTTTTCCAACGACATCAGCCCGCGCGAATTTGACGGCTATGCCCGGCCACTGCTGCAGCGCACCCTGGCCTATGCCTGGGCGCCGCGCGTCGAGGCTGCGCAACGCGCCGAATTCGAGCGCCTGGCCAGTGACCATACCGGCCCAGGCTATGTGATCCGGGACAAGGACGCGCAAGGCCAGTGGCGCCCGGCGTCGCAGCGCGATCATTACTTCCCGGTACTCTATACCCAATCGGGCGAACTGCCCGGGTTGCCCTACGGCCTGGACCTCGCTGGCCGAAGCGAGCCTCAGGCGGCCTTGGCGCGGGCGTTGGGGCCAGGCAGCATGGCGGTGTCCGAGCCATTGGCCCTGTTCGATACCCACTCGGCAGAGCGCGGCCTGTTGATGGTCGCGCCGGTATTTTCCGATGCCGACCCCCGCGGTGCTGCAGCGGGTTATGTGGTGGCCTTGCTGAGCATGCGCGAGCTGGTCAGCGACGGTCGGCCGGTAGCGACTGATGACAACCTTGTCGTGCGCATCACGGACCCGTCTGGGTTACAAGGCCCCGTCGTGATGTTCGATTCGCAAAATCAGGTCGCGCCCTTGGCCCTGGCCAGCAATCAGTTGTTGCGCCTGGCCGATCACTATTTCCAGCTGAGCATTCAGCCGAGCCAGGCGTTCGTGCAGGCGAACCGCTCCTCGGCAGTGCTGGCGGTCGGTTTGTTGGGCGGACTGTTGAGCCTGTTGCTCAGCGTGCTGCTCTACAGCCTGTTGAGCCAGCGTCAGCGCGCCCTGGCCTTGGTCGCTCAGCGTACGGCCGAGTTGCAGGTCAGCGAGCAGTCGTTGCGTGGCACCCACAACCAACTGCGCAGTGTGCTGGATGCCGCGACCCAGGTGGCGATCATCGCCACCAACCTCAAGGGGGTGGTCAGCACGTTCAACGCCGGTGCCGAACGCATGCTCGGTTACGCGGCCAGCGAAGCGATCGGCCGCTTGCGCCTTGAAGACCTGGTGCTGCCGGAGGAGCTGAACCTGCGTGCCCATGCCTTGAGCTTGCGTTTTGGCCGCGCCATTGCTGGGGGCCAGGCGATGTTCGCTGAAACGGTGCAGGAGCACGGTGCCGAGCCTGGCGAGTGGACCTTGCTACGGGCTGATGGCAGCCAGCTGGTCGCCAACATGCTGGTGACTGCCATGCTCGACGAACAGGGGTTGTGGGTTGGCTACCTGGCCATCTGCATTGACGTGACCGAGCGGCGCCGGGTGCATGAGGCGTTGGCAGCGCGTGACCGGTTGCTGGAAAAGCTCAGTGCCGAGGTGCCGGGCGGCATCTACCAATATCGCCTGGATGCCAACGGCCATTCGTGTTTTCCATATGCCAGCATGGGCCTGTATGACATTTATGAGGTCGACCTCATGCAATTGCGTGAGGATGCCTCGGGGGTGTTCGAACGTATCCACCCCGATGACCTGGAGCGCGTGCGCCGCTCGGTGCGTTATTCGGCCGAACACCTGTCACCCTGGCGCGAGGAGTATCGGGTCTGCCTGCCCCGGGCCGGACTGCGCTGGGTGCGTGGCGAGGCGACCCCGGAAGTGGGCGAGCAGGGCTGCACGCTGTGGCATGGCTACCTGACTGACATCTCCGACCTGAAGGGCGTGGAGGAAGAGTTGCGGGCGCTGTCGGTCACAGACTCGCTGACCGGTATCCATAATCGTCGCTACTTCCAGGAGCGGCTCAAGATCGAACTGGAACGGGCCCAGCGCGATGGCTTGGCGCTGGCGGTGATCATGCTCGACATCGATCACTTCAAGCGCATCAACGACCGCTTCGGCCATGCCGTCGGCGACCGGGTGCTGCGTAGCCTGTGCCAGCGCATCGGTCAGCGTTTACGGCGTACCGATGTGTTTTGCCGCTTGGGCGGGGAAGAGTTCATGGTGCTTTGCCCGGGCAGCGATGTCGATCAGGCGCGGTTGCTGGCGCTGGAGTTGTGGCAAGGGGTGCGCAATGTGCCGGTGGAAGGCGTGGGCCAGGTGACTGCAAGCTTTGGGGTGGCGGGTTGGCGGTCGGGCGAAGGCGCTGATGCCTTGCTGTTGCGCGCCGACGCCGGCGTGTATGCGGCCAAACAGGCCGGGCGGGACCGGGTGGAGGGGGAGTCGGCCTAAGCGCTGTCGGTTGCCGGTACCGAGCCTTTCGCGGCGAAAACCGCTCCTACAGGTTGCACAGGTTTGGTAAGCCGTGCTCACCCCTGTAGGAGCGGGTTCACCCGCGAAAAGGCCAATACAGGCTAACCAATCAATTAGCTGCTGTACTGCCAGCCAGCTTCGGCTGGCGATACAGGTCAAGCAACACCTGATCCAGCACCTGCGAGGCACCCCACGGTTTAGGGTCGTTGAGAATCGCTGCCACCGCCCAGGTATGGCCGTTGCTGTCGCGACTGAAGCCGGCAATCGCCCGCACAGTGTTCAGTGTGCCGGTCTTGATGTGCCCTTCACCGGTCATCGCGGTGCGCTTGAGACGCTTGCGCATCGTGCCGTCCATGCCCACCAGCGGCATCGAGCTCATGAATTCGGCAGCGTAAGGGCTCTTCCAGGCGGCTTTCAGCATCTCGGCCATTTCCCGGGTACTGACCCGTTCGGCACGCGACAGGCCAGAGCCGTTTTCCATCACCAGATGCGGCGCAGTAATACCTTTTTTCGCCAGCCATTGGCGTACCACGCGCTGAGCAGCACGGGCGTCGTCACCATCGGCATCGGTGCGGAACTGCGCGCCAAGGCTCAGGAACAGCTGCTGGGCCATGGTGTTGTTGCTGTACTTGTTGATGTCGCGGATCACTTCCACCAGGTCTGGCGAGAAGGCGCGGGCCAGCAGGCGAGCACTCTTGGGCACATTCTCGATGCGGTCGCCACCCTGGATGTTGCCACCCAGTTCGTTCCAGATTGCGCGCACGGCACCGGCGGCGTAGGTGGAATGGTCGAGCAGCGACAGGTAGGTTTGCGAGTTGCAGCCGTCACCCAGTTGGCCGCTGACCGTGACACTGATGCCGTCGGCCTGGGGCACCGGGTTGTAGCGTACATCACCGGTGCATTTCTTTGAGGCTACCGGCTTGACCTGGTTGTCGATACGGATACTGGCAATCGGCGGCTCGACTGCGACGGTGACTTTGCCACCATCATTGCGCGCCACGAAGCGCAGGGCCTTGAGGTTGACCAGCAGCGAGTCGGGCTTGACCAGGAACGGCTTGTTATCATCACCGCCGTCGTCGTTGAACTGCGGCAGGTTGGGCTGCACGAAATGGCTGCGGTCCAGCACCAGGTCACCGGTGACGGTGCGCACGCCATTGGCGCGCAGGTCACGCATCAGCAGCCACAGCTTTTCCATGTTCAGTTTGGGGTCACCGCCACCTTTAAGGTACAGGTTACCGTTAAGCACACCGTTGCTCAGGGTGCCGTCGGTGTAGAACTCGGTTTTCCACTGAAAGGTCGGGCCAAGCAGTTCGAGGGCGGCGTAGGTCGTGACCAATTTCATGGTCGAGGCCGGGTTCACCGACACATCGGCATTGAACACGGTCGGGGTGCCGGGGCCATCCAGCGGCAGCATCACCAGCGACAGCGCTGTGTCCTGCAGCTTGTTGGCCTTGAGCGCCTGCTGCACTTTGGCAGGCAGGGTGGTATTGACGGCGGCGTGGCTGGGCAAGGCAAGTGGCAACAGCAGGCCGGCAAGAACGAGGGGACGAAGCGTTTTGATCATAGTGAGTGAATACCCTGCGGCGAGGGAAAAGGGCTTTGGGGCTGTAAGAGATGATGGCCCCACGACGTAAACACTACGCATTATGCCCCAAGCGCAGCCACGATGCGTCACGTTCGACGGAAAAGCATCGCCAATAAAAAGGCCACCCGAATGGGGTGGCCTTTTCAGCAATCAACCTTTCAGCTCGAAGCTGACAAGTATCACTCAGCCTTGTTGATAGGCTTTTCCGGGTACCAGGCATCCAGCAGCGGGCTGACTTCGATTTTGGTCAGTTCGCTGCGGCCTTTGAGCCAGGCTTCAACGGCAGCGCGCTGTTCTTCGCTGACCGAGCCGCGTTTGACCGAGCACACCAGGCCGAAATCGTCACCGCCTACATAATCCAGGCCGTTGGCGTCCATGGCTTCTTCCAGGAACGCGTCGAGGAAAGCATCGATTGCCTGGTCATCCAGATCTTCCTTGAATTCCAGGTTCAGCTCGAAGCCCAATTCCTGAAACTCGTCGACACACAGCTTCTTGCGCAGACGACGGGAGCGGTTTGTGGCCATGAAACAATCCTCTTAGGTAATAACGCCGCGCAGTCTACCAGTTAACACGTGTGGTTGCCTGCCTGAGTATCCGTGCTTGTGGCCAATTCCTTGGCCAGGGCACGTTCCACTCGGCACATATGCCGTGCCAGTGCCTGGCGCCGCAGGCGCACCTGGGCAGTGGGCAAGTCGCTGGCCTCGAGGGCTTCACACGCCGCCATCAGGTCAGGGGCTTCCAGCATGCGTGCGGCGCTTAGCACCTTGTGGGCCTGCTCGGCAATGGCGCCGCTGTCGTGTTGCGGGTGAAGCGCCATCAGGCTGGCCAGATCGGCCTGAAGGCTCTGGTGCAGGGCCTCCAGGAAGCGCTGGCGATCGACCGGGTCAGGCCCGACCACGGCGGCCAGGCCGTCCAGCTGGTACAGCTTGCGGCGGGGGCGTTGCTGGCGGCGCGGGCGAATGCCAGCCAGGCGCTGGCTGAGGGTGCTCAGGCTGATGGGCTTGAGCAGGCAGTCGTCCATGCCGGCGGTCAGGCACTTGCGGCGTACTTCCGGCTGTGCGTTGGCGGTATAGCCGAGGATGGTGCAGGGGGGGCGCTTGCCCTGGCGTTCTTCGGCGCGCACGGCAGTCGCCAGCTGGTAACCGTTCATGTGCGGCATGTTGCAGTCGAGTACCAGCACATCGAAGTCGCCTTCCCGCCAGGTCGCCAGGCCTTCCCGCCCATCGCGGGCGCTGGCGTGCTCCAGGCCCAGGTAGCCAAGTTGTTGCGCCATCAGTTGCAGGTTGGCCGGGTGATCATCGATGACCAGCACGTTCAGCCGTGGGTCGGGCACGTCGAGCTGCTCGGGCAGCGGTTTCGGCTGCTCTGCGCCATCCACCCGTTGCAGCGGCATCTTCAGGCGCACCTGGGTACCGACATCCTCCAGGCTTTTCATGGACAGGCTGCCGCCCATCATTTCGCACAGGTTACGGCAGATGGCCAGGCCCAGCCCGGTACCTGCGCGGGCGCCCTGGCTGTGCGGGTTGGCCTGGATGAACGGGTTGAACAGGCGCTGCAGGTCGTCGGGGTGGATGCCGATGCCACTGTCGCGCACCTCCAGCTCCAGTACGGCGGGTGTGCTGGTACCGTCATCCAGCAGACTGACGCAGATGCGCACCTGACCATGCTCGGTGAACTTGATGGCATTGCTCACCAGGTTGGACAGCACCTGCTTGAAGCGCAGCGGGTCAAGCAGGACAGGGCAGCGTGCGGCCGGGGCGATCTGCACCTCCAGGGCCAGGCCTTTCTGCCGCGCCTGGCCGTCGAAAATGCGCGCCACCGATTCGACCAGCGCCGCCAGGTCGACCACCTCCGGGGCCAGGGACAAGTGCCCGGACTCGATGCGCACGATGTCGAGAATGTCACCGATCAGGCCTAGCAGGTCTTTGGCCGAATGGTGTGCCAGTTCCAGCGCGCTTCGGTCCACCCGGCCCTGGTCGGCGCGCTTGACCGCCAGTTCCAGCATGCCGATGACGGCATTCATCGGGGTGCGGATTTCGTGGCTGATGGTCGCCAGGAACGTGCTCTTGGCGCGGTTGGCATCGTCGGCCTGCTGCTTGGCCTGGCGCAGCTCCATGACCAATTGCCGGCGTTCGCTGATGTCGATCCAGCCGCCGATGATCCCCTGTACCTCACCCAGAGAGTCGCGGTACGGCAAGATCCAGTGGTAGATAGTCAATTCCCGGCCCTTGATCCGTAGTGGGCGGTCCTTGATCAGCGGCGAGCCTGCCGCCATGACTTTCTGGTAATCAGCCTGGATCTGCCGAGCCTGCTCGGAATCGGCAAACAGGCTGTCCTTGAGTTTTTTGCCGATCACCTGATCGGAGCGGGCCTGCACGGCTTCAAGGTAGCTGTAGTTGCAACTTTTCAGGCAACCCTCGCGGTCGCGCACATACATGGGGTGGGGCGTACCGTTGAGCAGGGCGCGCATGAATGCCAACTGGTCGTTCAGCGCGCGTTCGGCGCGCTGGCGCTGGCGAATCTGCAGGCGCAGGCGGGCATTCCAGAGCAGGGCCAGCAACAAGAGCACGACCGTGGCCAGCACCACCTGCAGGGCAAGGCGGCTGTAGACTTTGGTGTTGTCATCCTCATGCCTGCCAAAGCCGCGCCAGCGGTTGTTGATTACCCCCAGCTCCTCGGGTGAGATACTCAGCAAAGCCTTGTCGAGGATAGACAACAGCGCCGGTGACGGAGCCGTGGTGGCCATGGCGAAGTTGGCGGGTTCGCTGCCGACCGAGGTGCGGATGACCAGTTCGGGGTTGCTGGCCAAGGCGTGGTTGGCGTCGATCAGGGTGGTGATCACCGCATCGACGGCCCCGCTGTTGAGCAACGCCATGGAGTAGAACGCGCTTTCGGTCTCGACCCAGCTTATCTTTGGGTAGTCCCGGGACAGCATGGCGTTCATGGTACTGTCCCGGGTAATGGCGATGCGATGCCCCTGCAACTGCTCCAGTGAACTCAGTGTGTTGTTGTCCTTGTGGTTGACCAGCACATAGGCGCTTTCGAGGTAGGGGCGGCTGATTTGCAGGTCGTCCCCTGGTTTACCGGCGCTGGCCAGTGCGGCGATGACATCGGCCCGGCCATCCTTGAGGCGGGCGACCATGTCGGCAATGCCACTGGCGCGCTGCACTTCGAAACGCAACCCGGTGCGCAGGCGAATGAGTTCCAGCAGGTCGGCGGTGATGCCTCGGAAATGCCCCGAATCATCGAAATAGGACAGTGGTGCAGCCGCGTCATCGGCTGCCACGCGCATCACGGGATGCTTCTGCAGCCACTGCTGCTCGGCCGCGCTCAATTGCAGTTGGCGATCGCTCAGCAACAGGTCGCTGCCGGCGCTCCAGCGTTTGAAGATACTGGAGCGTATGGCCGGGCTTTGCCTGTCCAGGATGGTGTTCACCAAGTCCAGCAGCACGGTATCTTGCTGACGCAAGGCGAAACCGAAGCCGATGGCCTCGTGTTTGCCGAAGTTGGCCATGCGCAGGCGGGGCAGATGACCACGGTTGAGCTGGTAGTGCGTGGAGATGGTGTCGCCGATGAACACGTCGGCCTGGCCGAATGCGACAGCATTCAGTGCCTGGCTGGAAGAACCAAAGGCCAGCAGCTCGGCCTTGGGGTAGGCGGTGAGTACTTCCTGTCTGGGCAAATAGTGGTAGAGCATACTCAGGCGCATGCCGGCCAGGTCCATGTCCAGCGCCCGTTTTTCGTCTTCACGCGTTACCAGTACAGGTTGGTCGACGGCATAGGGCCGCGACAGTGCCAGGCCGTCACTGGCCGCTTCGTAGCCATTGGCGCTGCCCAGCAGGTCAATATCCCCGTGCCTGAGCGCCTCTACCGCCGCCTGCCGGCTGGAGAAACGCAGCACCCTCACTGGCAACTGCAAGGCCTTGCCGATCAGGCTTGCATACTCGGCGGTCAGGCCCTGGTAGTCGTTGCCGCCACCGGTGATGTCGAACGGCGGATAGTCGGGGGCCGACGTGCCCAGTACCAGTTCCTGCTGGCCTTCGAGCCATTGCCGTTGTTCGGGCGTGAGCACGGGCTGGACCGGGCGGGCCGATGAGCGCGCCAGTAACGTAAAAGACGCGGCTTCACGATGGCCAGCCTGTGTTGCGCCGCTTAGCAGCAGAACGAGCAGCAGGCAGTTGATAGCTCGGGCCATGACCATAATCAGACCAGCGCGTTGCGCTTGGCCATCTCGATCAGATCGACCAGCGTATTGACTTGCAGTTTGTGCATGAGGCGCTTCTTGTAGGTGCTGACAGTCTTGCTGCTGAGAAACATGCCCTTGGCAATTTCCTTGTTGCTGCGGCCTTGGGCGAAAAGTTGAAGCACCATCAGTTCGCGGTCATTTACCTGGCGGAAAAGTTGCAGGTCACTGTCGGTCGTCTGGTTGTTTTTTATTGCCTGGCTGGGGAAGTAGTTATAACCGGCCAGTACAGCCTTGATTGCACTGAGCAGTTCGCTCAGGTCTTCCTGCTTGCAAACATAACCCGCCGCGCCCGAGTGCATGCAACGTACGGCAAACAATGCCGGGGACTGTGCAGTCAGCACCAGAACCTTCAAGGGCAGGGCCATGCTCTGAAAGCGGGCCAGTACCTCCAGGCCGTCTAGCTTGGGGATGCTGATGTCGAGAATGACCAGGTCGGGGTTGCTCTCGCGGATCATCTGCATGGCGTCTACGCCGTTGTCCGACTCGCCGACAATCTTGTAGTTCTGGTTTTCCAGCAGCATACGGACGGCCAGGCGAATCACCGGATGGTCGTCAACGATAAATATGGAATGCATGTTCAACTTCCCTGCGGTCGATTGAGGGTGACAGTGGGCACCTTATCGCAGTTGGAAGTCGTCAGGCGAGGGGGAATGGCTGTTAGGCTTATATGGGAAACGGCTTACAAGATAAAGCAAAATTGGCTACGGAATAGGTGTGCTTAACTCGCTGTCAAAGCAATTTTGGTAACTTTTCATTGGTTTTTATTCGTGCCGTTTAGTGTAGTTACCTCGGTGTAGGAAGTTTCCTGCAAGCGTGGTGCAGCGCCTGGCCGAGCCCGCGCTGCACCGACGCGTTTCAGGTCGGGCTGGAGCGCCCGGTCATCTCCCGGGCCATTTCGCTGGCATAGCTGTCGGTCATGCCGGCGATGAAGTCGATCATGCGCAGGAAGGCGCTGTGCAAGGAGGCATGCGGGTCTGGCGCATTGTTGCCGATCAGGTCCAGCACCCTGCGACTCTTGAACGATGGCGTCCGTCCACCGTGCTGCTCGAGGGCCGCACCGCAGAACGTGTTCAGCAGAATCTCCAGGGTGGTGTAGGCGCCGATTTCGTGCAGGGTCTTGCGCTTGTCCTGGAAGATTTTGTTGCGCGCCATGTCCTTGGCTTGCAGTACACAGCGTTTGGCCGGGCCATGCATGTGTTCCACCAGGTCGCCCGCCAGTTGCCCGGCCAGCAACGCCTGCTGCTGCTCGACGAAGGCGTGGGCGGCGGCGTTGGTCAGGTGTTCGATGGCCTTGCCGCGCAGGATGGCCAGTTTGCGCCGACGAGAATCGCGTGGGCCGAGCTGGCGGTAGGTTTCTGGCAGGTCTTCGCCGACCAGGTCAAGCAACAGCGCTTCGACTTCTGCGTATTGCAGCAGCTCCATTTCCAGGCCGTCTTCCAGGTCGATCAGCGCGTAGCAGATGTCATCGGCAGCCTCCATCAGATACACCAGTGGGTGGCGCGCCCAGCGTTGGTGTTCCAGCTGCGGCAGGCCGAGCTTGCGGGCGATCTGTTCGAGCAGGGGCAGCTCGCTCTGATAGCTGCCGAACTTGTGCTTCTTGTAGCCCAGGGCGTCGGCATGGCGGGCGCTCCAAGGGTACTTGAGGTAAGTGCCGAGGGTGGCATAGGTCAGCCGGGTCCCCCCATCGAACTGGTGGTATTCCAGTTGGGTGAGCACGCGAAAGCCCTGGGCATTGCCTTCGAAGTTGAGAAAGTCGGCCCGTTCGTCATCGCTCATGTCGTCCAGCCAGCCACGCCCGGCGGCCTGCTGGAACCAGTGGCGAATGGCGTCTTCGCCGGAGTGGCCGAATGGCGGGTTGCCGATGTCGTGGGCCAGGCAGGCTGACTGCACAATCATCCCCAGGTCACTGGGAGCGCACCAGTCCGGCAGGTTGTCGCGCAGGGTCTCGCCGACGCGCATCCCCAGCGATCGGCCGACGCAGCTGACTTCCAGCGAATGAGTCAGGCGCGTATGGATATGGTCGTTGCTCGACACCGGGTGCACCTGGGTCTTGCGGCCGAGGCGGCGGAAGGCACCGGAGAAAATGATGCGGTCATGATCTTTGTGGAAGGGGCTGCGCCCGAGTTCATCGGCGCTGTACAGGGCTTTGCCCAGCCGTTCGCGGGTAAGCAAGGTGTGCCAGTCCAAGGCGCGGTCTCCTGTCGTTCGAAGGCAGCAGCATACCCTGCAGGAAGCGCCTTGTGCTGCGAAGAAAAGGCCGGCCCTTTGATGCATTTGTATCGATCGTACGGGCCTCTTCGCAACACAAGGCTGCTTCTGCCGGGGCGAGCGTCAGGGGCGGCGGCCGCCTTGCAGGTAGAGGCGTACCAGCGGCAGCAGGGTGCTGCCCAACCGTACCAGGCGCGTCAGGTTGCCGCTGCGTACGCCCTTGCCGGTGAGAAAGCCCAGCGCCACCACAGCGCCGATGCCCCACAGTGGCGCATGCTTGATACCCAGGCCTTCATGTAGCGAGCTGCCCATGCCGCGCACGCGGCGCAGCGGTTCAAGCAACTGACCGGACTCATGACGGATTTCCTGGCGGTGCATCTCCATGCGCAGGCGCAGCAGCGCCTTGCGCAGTTCGCGCGGGTTACGCGTGTTTGGCAGTTCTGGCAGGCTCATGGCAACAGGCGCTCCCTGTCCTTGGCAAGTTCGTCGAGGGTGGCGCCGAAGGGCGATGATTCGTCGAACACCGCCGCCTTCAGGCGCACGCCGCAGTACAGGGCGGCAATGCCATAGAACACGCACAGGCCAATGATACCGGCCAGTCGATAGCTGTCCCACAGCAGCACCAGCAGCAGCCCGGACAGCGCGGTCAGCAGCAGCAGGGCGAACACCAGCGCCAGGCCGGCGAACAGCAGCAGGCTCAAGGTACGGCCCTTCTGCTCCTGCAACTCGATACCGAACAGCTCGATGTGGCTGTGCAGCAGCCCCAGCATGGCCGCGCCCAGGCGCTTACCCGAAGCGCCGGCGCCGTTGGCGTCATTCTCCATGGGTTCCCCTTAGCGCCGGTTGGCCAGCAGACCGATCAACAGGCCGACGCCGGCCGCGATGCCGATTGCCCGCCACGGGTTTTCCTGCACGTACTGCTCGGCGCTGCCAAGCGCTGCCTGACCGCGTTCACGGACCGAGTCCTGGGTCAGTTGCAGGGTTTCGCGGGCCTGGGTCAGGCGCTCGTGAATCTGCTCGCGCAACTCGTCGGCCTGGTCGCCGGCCAGGTTGGCGGTGTCGGCCAGCAGCTTCTCGGTGTCGCGCACCAAGGCCTGGAAGTCAGCCATCAATATCTCTTGTGCATTCTTTGCCGATTTGCTGGCCATGGGTCTCTCCCTGTCGATGAGTGTTGGTAGTTCGAGTGACAGCACGCATGGAAGGTTCAAGTGCGGCTGCTGGTATGGGCCTTGCTAAGTTTTTGCCACGTTGCGGAGCGCCTATGACCGGTTTTGCGCCGATTCAGGGCGCCCGCGCAGCGGATACCGATAAACCTTAACCCAATCCACGACAAACCCAAGAAAAAACCACGCAGGCTTCACCCCGCTCACCTGAACAGGGTAGGGGCTGGCACCGATTCGGTGCAGGGATGCAGGTTCTTGAACTGTCCTGGTGCCTTTTTCAGCAGGTCTGCCTATTTCATGGAAAACATGCACAGCGCTATGGACTCTCTGGTCCACGGTTCCAACACCCTGTTCATTCTCATGGGCGCCATTCTGGTGCTGGCCATGCATGCCGGCTTCGCGTTCCTTGAAGTGGGCACGGTGCGCCACAAGAACCAGGTCAACGCCTTGTCGAAGATCCTCAGCGACTTTGCCATCTCGGCGCTGGTCTACTTCTTTATAGGCTACTGGATCGCCTACGGAGTCAACTTCTTCCAGCCGGCGACAACACTGGCTGTCGACCATGGCTATGCGCTGGTCAAGTGCTTCTTCCTGCTGACCTTTGCGGCGGCGATTCCGGCGATCATCTCCGGGGGCATTGCCGAGCGGGCGCGGTTCGTGCCGCAGTTGTGCGCCACGGCGTTGATCGTGGCGTTCGTCTATCCGTTCTTCGAGGGCGTGGTGTGGAACGGCAACCTGGGCGTGCAGGCTTGGCTGCAGGCACGCTTCGGCGCACCGTTCCACGACTTTGCCGGGTCTGTGGTGGTACACGCCATGGGGGGCTGGCTGGCGCTGGCGGCGGTGATGCTGCTGGGGGCGCGCCGTGGGCGCTACCGCGAGGGCCGATTGGTGGCGTTTGCGCCGTCGAGCATTCCCTTTCTGGCGTTGGGCTCGTGGATCCTCATCATCGGCTGGTTTGGCTTCAACGTCATGAGTGCCCAGACCTTGCAGGGCGTCAGCGGCCTGGTGGCGATCAACTCGCTGATGGCGATGGTGGGTGGCACCCTGTCGGCGTTGCTGGCCGGGCGCAACGACCCGGGCTTTCTGCATAACGGCCCGCTGGCCGGGCTGGTGGCGATTTGCGCAGGTTCCGATCTGATGCACCCGGTTGGAGCGCTGGTCACCGGCCTGGTGGCGGGGGCGCTCTTTGTCTGGACCTTCACCGCCGCGCAAAATCGCTGGAAAATCGACGATGTCCTGGGTGTGTGGCCGTTGCATGGCCTGTGTGGCGTGTGGGGTGGCATCGCCTGTGGCGTGTTCGGCCAGGTGGCGCTGGGCGGCATGGGCGGTGTCAGCCTGGTCAGCCAGTTGCTGGGCAGCCTGATGGGCGTGCTGGTGGCCTTGGCCGGTGGCTTTGCCGTGTACGGAGCCATTCGTGCGTTGCATGGCCTGCGCTTGAGCCATGAGCAGGAGTTCCAGGGCGCGGACCTGTCGCTGCACCGGATCGGTGCTACCAGCCAGGATTGAGCCTGGTCAGGTGCAGGGTGGGCGTGGCGCGCCTAGAATAGGCTTCTGTGTATGCCAACCCGGGACCTGCCACATGCTGCCTGAATGTCAACTGTTCGGCACCCTCGGCTGCCACCTCTGCGAAGTGGCCGAGGCTGTGTTGATGCCTCTCGTCGATCATGGCCTGCTGGTAGAGCTGGTCGATATCGCCGAGAGCGAGCTTTTGTTCGAACGTTATGGCCTGATCATTCCGGTGCTGCGGCGCTGTGACAACGGCGCCGAGCTGCACTGGCCGTTCGATACCGAACAAGTGGTGGCTTTTCTTGGGCAATCATGGCTGCAGAGGAGTTGCAACCCTGCTCCATGATCTGTGAAGCGAGCTGATGATCCGGTGGAGGCGCACCGTCGCCGGTAACCTTCTCCATCATCGGAATAGCTCGCCATGTTCATCACTCCACATTTCACCTTCGATGAAATGACCGTTTCCCAGCTCGCCGCCCGCGAAGGGTTCGATAATGCACCGCCTCTCGAAGCCAGGGCCAACCTGCAATTGCTGTGCTGTGCGCTGGAACAGGTACGTGCATTGTTCGACGCGCCCATCATCATCAGCAGCGGGTATCGCAGTGAAAGGGTCAATCGGTTGATCGGTGGCGCCTCCGATAGCCAGCACGTGCAAGGGCTGGCGGCGGACTTCACGGTGATCGAGATCAGCCCGCGCGAGACCGTCCGGCGAATCAGCGAAAGTGCGGTGCCCTTCGATCAGCTGATCCTGGAATTCGATAAATGGGTGCACCTGTCGGTAACGCGCGGCACGCCGCGCAGGCAGGTGCTGACCGTGCGCAAAGGCAGCGGCTACCTGGCGGGGCTGCAATGAAGCGCATTGACGGCAGCAAGGGGATGTTCGTATGCTGTATATAAATACAGTATCGAGGTGAAGCCATGCTCAATGTCGAGCAACTCAAGTACAGCGTCAACCGCATGCCCGTGGATCGGGTGGCTGACGCCGTTCTGGAACTGCGCCTCGAAGGCCTGGTGACGGGCGACTGCACGCCGTTCGGCAAAGTCCACTTCAATACCTGCTTCGCCGAGATCGAGGCCTTGTTCCAGCGGGCCGGTTACCACCGAGGGCTGGATGTGGTGGGCTATGAGGGGTTGCTCTATGCACTTTACGACCCTGGCCGCTGGGAGCCGGTGCAGGTACTGCGCTGGCTGAAGGAGCGCTGCGAGGCGATGGCCCAGGCTGGTTGAGGGGGCGGGCTTGGGCGATAATGCGCGGCCATGAACGTCTCGAGCCCAGCCATGACCACGCCTTTCGACCCCGCCCGCCAGCAAGCCAGTACGGTGTGCCTGCCACCTGGTAACTGGGTGACGGTGCTCGATTGCTTGTGTGACCATTTCAAGGCCATCGACCGCGCCCAGTGGCTTGACCGCTTTGCCCGTGGCCGGGTGCTGGATGCCAACGGGCACGCAGTTGCCGCCGACCTGCCTTACAAGCGTGGCATGCGTTTGCATTACTTCCGCGAAGTGCCGAACGAACGGCCGATTCCGGTGCAGGAGGTGGTGCTGCATGTGGACGAGCACCTGGTGGTGGCCGATAAACCGCATTTCCTGCCGGTGACGCCGACCGGTGAATACGTCGAGCAGACCTTGTTGCGCCGCCTGATCCGTCGTCTGGACAATCCGCACCTGGTGCCGTTGCACCGCATCGACCGGCACACCGCCGGGCTCGTGCTGTTTTCCGCCAACCCGCACAGCCGCAGCGCCTACCAGCGGCTGTTCCCCGAGCGGCGTATCGACAAGCGTTACCAGGCCATTGCCGCTGCCATGCCGCAGCATGCATTTCCGCTGGTGCACAAAAGCCGCCTGGTGCATGGCGAGCCATTTTTCCGCATGCATGAGGTGGAGGGTGAGGCCA
The DNA here is from genome assembly GCF_034044115.1 of Pseudomonas sp. BO3-4. NCBI lineage: Bacteria > Pseudomonadati > Pseudomonadota > Gammaproteobacteria > Pseudomonadales > Pseudomonadaceae > Pseudomonas > Pseudomonas sp. BO3-4. Next base: position 4,299,358 of record NZ_CP139018.1, on the reverse strand, counting down.
ACAGTGAAACCCTGGCCGAGGTGCTGGAGAAGAACGGTGAGCGATGGCGCTATGGGCTGTCGCCAGTGACCGGCAAGACCCATCAGTTGCGTGTGCACATGGCGGCCTTGGGGGCAGGGATCAGCAATGACCCGTTCTATCCGCAGTTGCTCAATGAAGAGGATGACTACCAGCGGCCGCTGAAACTGTTGGCGCAGAGCCTGCGTTTCGAGGACCCGTTGAGTGGCGAAGAGCGCTACTTCGAGAGCCGGTTGCGGTTGGACTGGTAACACAGCAAGCGGGTTCACCTGCGAAAGGGCCGGGCCTGCTGGCCAATCTCCACCCGCCGTTCACTGTTGCTGCCGCCACCGTATTCGAGGGTAAACCCGCTCCTACGCACGCATCGGTGGTTCGGCACAGGCCGTCTTAGGAGCGGGTTAACCCGCGAAAGGGCCGGCCCTGCTGGCCAATCTCCACCCGCCGTTCACCGTTGCCGCCGCTACCGTATTCGCGGGTAAACCCGCTCCTACGCACGCGTAGGTGGTTCGGCACATTCCGTCGTAGGAGCGGGTTTACCCGCGAAAGGGCCGGCCCTGCTGGCCAATCTCCACCCGCCGTTCACCGTTGCCGCCGCTACCGTATTCGCGGGTAAACCCGCTCCTACGCACGCATCGGTGGTTCGGCACAGGCCGCGTGTAGGAGCGGGTTTACCCGCGAAAGGGCCGGCCCTGCTGGCCAATCTCCACCCGCCGGTCACCGTTGCCGCCGCTACCGTATTCGCGGGTAAACCCGCTCCTACGCACGCATCGGTGGTTCGGCACATTCCGTTGTAGGGGCGGGCTTGCCCGCGAACACCGGCAGAGCCGGTGCCCTCCACCGCGGCGGAGGGCCAAGTCGCGAGCTTCAGCGGTTGAAGCGCTCCACCAGCGAATACTGGCTGCCCGCCGTGCTGGTCAGTTCTTCGCTCAGCAGTGCCGAGTGCTGCGCCTGTTCGGCGGTCTGGTCGGCCAGTTCGGCAATGGTGCTGATGTTGCGGCTGATCTCGTCAGCCACTGCGGTCTGCTCCTCGGTTGCAGCTGCAATCTGGGTGGCCATGTCGGTGATATTGGCCACCGCTTCGCTGATGCCTACCAACGCCTCGTCAGCCTGCATTACCCGGTCGACGCCTTCCTGTGCCTGGCGGTGGCCGGCTTCCATGGTCTGCACTGCGTTACTGGCGGTCTGTTGCAGCTTGGCGATCAGGCCATGGATCTGCCCGGTGGATTCGGCGGTGCGCTGGGCCAACTGACGCACTTCATCAGCCACTACGGCAAAACCACGGCCCATTTCACCGGCGCGCGCCGCTTCAATGGCTGCGTTCAGTGCCAGCAGGTTGGTCTGGTCGGCGATGCCCTTGATCACGTCGACCACGCCACCAATCTCGTCGCTGTCTTTGGCCAGTTGCGTAACCGTCTGGCCGGTCTCGCCCACTGCCGCCGACAGACGTTCGATGGCCTCGCGGGTTTCTCCGGCAATTTGCCGGCCTTGGCTGGTCAGGCGGTTGGCTTCCTGGGTGGCATCGGCGGTGCGCTGCACATGGTTGGCCACTTCCTGAGTGGTGGCGGCCATCTGGTTTACCGCAGCGGCGACTTGCTCGGTCTCCACCCGCTGGCGCTCCAGCCCCGTAGAGCTCTTGTGCGCCAAGGCATCGGACTGGCGTGCCTGGTCGCTCAGGTGTTCGGCACTGTCTTGTAGGCGCGTCAGGCAGGTTTTCATGCGTGCGTCCTGGCTGAGCATGGCCATTTCCAGGCGCGCCTGCACGCCACGGCTGTCGGTGTACATCTGCGCGATCAGTGGGTCGGAAGTGGTTTGCTCGGCCAGGCGCAGCAGGCGCTTGAGGCCGCGCTGCTGCCAGCTCAGGCCGAGCAGGCCCAGTGGTACCGAAAGCCCTGCGGCCAAGGCAAAGCCCCAGGAATGACCCAACCAGTTGCCGATCAGGAAGCCCACCTGGCTGATCAGGATGAACGGTAGCCAGTCCTGCAGCACTGGCAGCCACTTGTCGCGGCGCGGTACCGGCGGCTTGCCCTGGTTGATGCGCTGGTACAGGGCCTCGGCGCGGCGGATCTGCTCGGCAGTGGGCTTGACCCGCACCGACTCGAAGCCGACAACCTGGTTGTTATCGAAGATGGGTGTGACATAGGCGTTGACCCAGTAATGGTCGCCGGACTTGCAGCGGTTCTTGACGATGCCCATCCACGGCTGGCCCTGCTTGAGGGTTTGCCACATATGGGCAAACACGGCAGGCGGTACGTCGGGGTGACGCACCAGGTTGTGCGGTGCGCCAGTCAGCTCCTCGCGGGTGAATCCACTGATTTCGATAAAGGCATCGTTGCAGTAGGTGACCACACCCTTGGCGTTGGTAGTGGAGATCAACCGCTGCTGTGCAGGGAAAGTCCGTTCTCTCTGGGTAATCGGCTGGTTGTTACGCATGGGTGATAGTCCGCAGGGCTTTCGACAGGTATCGGCAAGCCGCTGGTTTTATTGAATGGATATTTGGTTCATTGATTGCACTCAATGACGGGTAAGTCAGATGATGACCGAATGGATGGCCAAGGGCCAGTGCTGTCGCGTGGGACTTTAAAGCATATAGCTTTGAGGTATTGGCGTGTAGGAGACCGAGCGCCGCCCGCGCAGCGCTCGGTCTAGAGAGCGGAACACATCTTCGGCCAGACGCTCCGTCTCAACCGGCGATCATCTGGCGCAACACATAGTGCAGAATCCCCCCGGCCTTGAAGTACTCCACCTCGTTCAGGGTATCAATCCGGCATAGCACCTCGATCTGTTCCTGCTGGCCATCCTCGCGGGTAATGCGCAAGGGCAGGCTCATGCCGGGGCGAATATGTGCGCCGTCCAGCCCCAGTACGTCGATCTGCTCCTTGCCGGTCAGCCCTAGTTGTTTGCGGTTGTGCCCGGCCTTGAATTGCAGTGGCAACACGCCCATGCCCACCAGGTTGGAGCGGTGAATACGCTCGAAGCTTTCTGCCAGCACGGCCTTGACCCCCAGCAGGTTGGTACCCTTGGCTGCCCAGTCGCGGCTCGAGCCGGTGCCGTACTCCTGGCCGGCAATCACCAGCAGTGGGGTGCCTTCCTGCTGGTAACGCATGGCCGCGTCGTAGATCGACAGCTTCTCGCCAGTGGGCACATGCAACGTGTTGCCGCCTTCTTCACCTGCCAGCATTTCGTTGCGGATACGGATGTTGGCGAAGGTGCCGCGCATCATCACTTCGTGGTTGCCACGCCGCGAACCGTAGGAGTTGAAGTCGCGAGGCTCCACACCCTGTTCCCGCAGGTAGCGCCCGGCCGGGCTGTCGGTCTTGATGTTGCCCGCGGGGGAAATGTGGTCGGTGGTCACTGAGTCGCCCAGCAGCGCCAGCACCCGTGCGCCGTGAATATTGGCGATCTGTGGCGGTGGCCCGCCGATGCCGTCGAAGAACGGTGGGTGCTGGATGTAGGTGGAGTCAGCCTGCCACACGTAAGTGGCGGCCTGTGGCACCTCGATGGCCTGCCATTGCGCATCACCGGCGAACACTTCGGCGTATTCCTTGTGGAACATCGCCGTATCGACCTTGGCCACGGCCTCGGCAATTTCCTGCTGGGTCGGCCAGATATCACGCAGGTAGACCGGTTGGCCGTCCTTGCCTGAGCCCAGCGGGTCGCGCGTCAGGTCCAGGCGCACGCTGCCGGCCAGGGCGTAGGCCACCACCAGCGGGGGCGAGGCCAGCCAGTTGGTCTTGACCAGTGGGTGCACGCGGCCCTCGAAGTTGCGGTTGCCCGATAGCACCGAAGCCACGGTCAGGTCGGCGCTGCCAATGGCTTTTTCGATCGCCTCGTCCAGCGGGCCGGAGTTGCCGATACAGGTGGTGCAGCCATAGCCGACCAGATCAAAACCCAGTTGGTCGAGGTAAGGCGTGAGCCCGGCTGCCTTGAAGTAGTCGGTGACTACCTTGGAGCCTGGCGCCAGCGAGCTCTTGACCCAAGGTTTGCGTTGCAGGCCTTTCTCCAGTGCTTTTTTTGCCACCAGCCCGGCAGCCATCATCACGCTGGGGTTGGACGTGTTGGTACATGAGGTGATCGCGGCAATCACCACGGCGCCATCGCGCAGGGTGTGGGTCTGGCCCTGATGGCTGTAGTCGACTGCGCCGGTCTGGTCGGCGTTGCCCACTGCCACACCGCCGCCACCTTCGCTTTCCAGGCGGCCAACTTCTTTGGCCAGCGGCTTGGGCTGCAGCTCGATGAAGTGGTCGAAGGCTTGGCTGACCTGGCCCAGCGCTACGCGGTCCTGTGGCCGTTTGGGCCCGGCCAGGCTGGCTTCGACGTCGTCCATGTCCAGCGCCAGCGTGTCGCTGAATAACGGCTCCTGGCCGGGCAGGCGCCACATGCCCTGCGCCTTGCAGTAATGTTCGACCAGCTGCACGGTCGTTTCGGGGCGACCCGAAAGGCGCAGATAGTCCAAGGTGACTTGGTCGACCGGGAAGAAGCCACAGGTGGCGCCGTATTCCGGTGCCATGTTGGCGATGGTCGCGCGGTCGGCCAGGGGCAGCTCGGCCAGGCCGTCGCCGTAGAATTCAACGAACTTGCCCACCACGCCTTTCTTGCGCAGCATCTGCGTCACGGTCAGCACCAGGTCAGTGGCAGTGATGCCCTCCCGCAGCTTGCCGGTCAGCTTGAAGCCGATCACTTCGGGGATCAGCATCGATACCGGCTGGCCGAGCATGGCCGCTTCCGCTTCGATGCCGCCGACACCCCAGCCGAGTACGCCCAGGCCGTTGATCATGGTGGTGTGCGAGTCTGTGCCCACCAAGGTATCGGGGAAGGCATAGGTGCGGCCGTCGGCCTCACGGGTCCACACCGTGCGGCCCAGGTACTCCAGGTTGACCTGGTGGCAAATGCCGGTGCCCGGGGGGACCACGCGGAAGTTGTCGAAGGCGCTCTGGCCCCAACGCAGAAAGGCATAGCGCTCGCCATTGCGCTGCATTTCGATGTCGACGTTTTCGGCAAAGGCTTGCGGCGTGCCGTAGCGGTCGACCATTACCGAGTGATCGATCACCAGGTCGACCGGTGACAGCGGGTTGATCCGTTGCGGGTCGCCGCCAGCCTTGGCCATGGCGGCGCGCATGGCCGCCAGGTCGACCACGGCGGGCACACCGGTGAAGTCCTGCATCAACACCCGCGCCGGGCGGTACTGGATCTCGCGGTCCGAGCGGCGTTCGCCAAGCCATTGGACAATGGCGCGCAAGTCGTCGCCGGTGACGGTCGCGCCATCCTCCCAGCGCAGCAGATTTTCCAGCAGCACTTTCAGCGACATGGGCAGGCGCTGCAGGTCACCCAGCTGGCGGGCGGCCTCGGTGAGGCTGAAGTAGTGGTAGGTCTGGTCACCGACCTTGAGGGGCTTGAGGGTGTTCAGGCTATCGAGCGAGGGCATTGCCAACTCCTTCTGCACCGGTGCCCGGCAAATATTCACGGTTTGCCGGCAGCACCGCTCTGTGTCGGTCCGCACGGCACGGACCTGGCTGAATGGTCAGGTTAGACCGGTTTACGCTACCTGACCCTTTTCTGGACCGGCGGGGCGTGTCGCAGGTTCCGAACTTCCTTTATCATCGCCGCCCTGCCGGCGCCTGTGGTGCGCCAGCCGTCGTGGAGTGAGAGATGAATACCCTGTTCATGCATTGCCGGCCCGGTTTCGAGGGCGAGGTTTGCGCCGAAATCAGCGAACATGCCGCCCGCCTGGGTGTTGCCGGCTATGCCAAAGGCAAGCCGCAAAGTGCCAGTGCCGAGTTTGTCTGTAGCGAGGAGGGCGGTGCCGAGCGCTTGATGGGGGAACTGCGTTTCAACCAGCTGATTTTCCCGCGGCAGTGGGCACGTGGCGGTTACGTCGAACTGCCGGAAAGTGACCGCATCAGCGTACTGCTGGCGCAGTTGGCTGACTTCCCGGTGTTCGGTAGCCTTTGGCTGGAGGTGCTGGACAGCAACGAAGGCAAGGAATTGTCCACCTTCTGCCGAAAGTTCGAAGTGCCGTTGCGCAAGGCCCTGGAGAAGGCCGGCCGCCTGGTCGACGACCCTGGCCGCCCACGCTTGCTGCTGACCTTCATCAGCGGCCGGCGGGTATTTGTCGGTGTTGCATCGGCCAGCAACAGCGCCTTGTGGCCCATGGGCATCCCACGCCTGAAGTTCCCTCGTGAGGCACCTAGCCGTTCGACACTCAAGCTGGAAGAAGCCTGGCACCAGTTCATTCCGCGTGAGCAGTGGGAGCAGCGCCTGGGGGATGACATGACCGGCGTCGACCTGGGAGCCTCACCGGGTGGCTGGACCTACCAGCTGGTGCGCCGTGGCATGCTGGTGACAGCCATCGATAACGGGCCGATGGCCGAAAGCCTGATGGACACAGGCCTGGTCCAGCACTTGATGGCCGATGGGTTTACCTGGCAGCCGAAGCAGCCGGTAGACTGGATGGTGTGCGATATCGTCGAGAAGCCGGCGCGTACCACCTCGCTGATTGAAACCTGGCTGGGTGAGGGGCTGTGCCGCGAGGCGGTGGTCAACCTGAAGTTGCCGATGAAGCAGCGTTATGCCGAAGTACGGCGCCTGCTCGACCGTATGGAGGCAACATTCAAGGCACGCAAGATCAAGGTGTCGATTGCCTGCAAGCAGCTGTACCACGACCGTGAAGAAGTAACCTGCCACCTGCGGCGGCTCGACTTGAAGCCCCGCTGAGGCCAGCGCGTCGTTCTGCTTCTGCTTCTGCTTCTGCTTCTGCTTGTGCTTGTGCTTCTGCGTCTGCTTTTGCTGTTGCTTCTAAGCGCGCGATAGTTCAGGCGACGCAGATTGCGACTTCAGGAGGCCGAGTGCAGGGCTTGCGAAGGGAGGTGACGGGCATGGATGCCCGTCAAGCGCTGGGCCCCAGGATGGGGCCTGCAGCGCGGTCCTCCCGGGAGCAAGCCCGGAGCGAGGGGACCCCGGAGCGCAGCGCAGGGGCCGGATGATGGGAGCCGACGGTTTTTGGTTCCTTTTTGCCACGACAAAAAGGGACCCGCCGTAAGGGCGGAAAGGTGACTATGCGCCACCTTCGCAAATGAATACCTACTTGATGTGGATGCTCACATCCAAGAAGCAAGAAGCAAATTCGTCTGTTTTGACTCAGCGAACCGTCCGTTTGCGATGGCGACTCTGACTCACCTTTTCGCCCTTACGGCGAGTCACTTTTTGTCAAACGCGACAAAAAGTAACCAAAAAACGCTGCGCTCCCATCATCCGGCCCCTGCGCTGCGCTCCGGGGTTCCCTCTCTCCGGCCTCGCTCCCGGGAGGACCGCGCTGCAGGCCCCATCCTGGGGCCCAGCGCTTGACGGGCATCCATGCCCGTCACCTCCCTTCGCAAGGCCTGCGTTCGGCCTCCTGAAGTCGCGAAGATCAAGATCAAGATCAAGATCAAGAGCGCTGGGTTTGAAAGCCGTGCTTGGACCGCGTCGCGCTATGCGCGACAATAGCGATCATTTTCGGAGCCCCCCATGACCGATTTCACCCCCGACGCCATCCTCGATGCCACCGGCCTGAACTGCCCGGAACCCGTGATGATGCTGCACCAGCACGTACGCAACCTGGCCGCCGGCGGCCTGCTCAAGGTCATCGCCACCGACCCGTCGACCCGCCGCGACATCCCCAAGTTCTGCAACTTCCTCGGCCACGAGCTGCTGCAGCAACAAGAGGACGCCGGCACTTTCCTGTACTGGATCCGCAAGAAAGCCGACTGAATCGCTCTGGAACACGCCCGGCGTTGCGCCTACACTGCGCTCCCCAGACAGGAGAGCGCCATGCTGATAGTTGCCGACGAGAACATCCCGCTGCTCGATGCCTTCTTCCAGGGTTTCGGTGAAATTCGCCGCTACCCCGGCCGAAGCCTCGATGCTGCCAGCGTCAAGGACGCCGATATCCTGCTGGTGCGCTCGGTGACCAAGGTCGACCGTCAGTTGCTCGAAGGCAGCCGCGTACGCTTTGTCGGCACGTGCACCATCGGCACTGATCACCTGGACCTGGACTACTTTGCAGAAGCTGGCATCCGCTGGAGCAGCGCACCTGGCTGCAATGCCCGCGGCGTGGTCGATTACGTGCTGGGCAGCCTGCTGACCCTGGCCGAACTGGATGGCGTGGCATTGCCTGAGCGCGTGTATGGCGTTGTCGGCGCGGGTGAAGTGGGTGGCCGCCTCGTGCGGGTGCTGCATGGCCTGGGCTGGAAGGTGCTGGTGTGCGACCCATTGCGTCAGGCCGCGGAGGGCGGCGACTACGTCAGCCTCGAAACCATCCTGCAGCAGTGCGATGTGATCAGCTTGCATACCCCGTTGCAACGCGGCGGCCAGCACCCGACCTGGCACCTGCTGGGGCAGGCGCAGCTGGCACAGTTGCGCCCGGGTGCCTGGCTGGTAAACGCCAGCCGTGGCCCGGTAGTGGACAACGTGGCCCTGCGCGAGCTGCTGCTGGACCGTGAAGACGTGCACGCGGTGCTGGATGTGTGGGAAGGGGAGCCGCAGGTCGACCTGCAGTTGGCGGACCTGTGCACCCTGGCTACGCCGCACATTGCCGGCTATAGCCTCGATGGCCGCCAGCGTGGCACGGCGCAGATCTACCAGGCGCTGTGCCGCTTCCTCGGTGTGAATGAGCAGCTGCGACTGGCCGAGCTGCTGCCCAAGCCACCGCTGGCGCAGATCGAGCTGGATGCCAGCACCGACCTGTCATGGGCCTTGGCCACCCTGTGTCGCGCCGTATATGACCCGCGCCGTGATGATGCCGATTTCCGCCGTAGCCTCAGCGATGATCCGCAGCAACAGCGAGCGGCGTTCGACCAGTTGCGCAAGCAATACCCGCCAAGGCGCGAGATCGAGGGGCTGGCCGTGCGCTTGCACGGGGAGGCGCCGCAGTTGGCGCAGTTGGTCAGTGCCCTGGGTGGGGTGTTGGTCTAAGCACGCCTTGCCTTGATCTTGCAGGTAGGTGCGGTTACCTGTGGGGGCGGCCAAGCCCACTGGCTGGGCCAATAAAAACCCGGCGCAAGCGCCGGGTTGCAAAAAATTCGCCGATCAACCTTTGCGTACGCGCTCGACACGGCTTTCTTCCAGGGCCTTGCAGGCCTGCTGGATCATCTGCTCGGTGATCGGCACTTCGCGCCCCTTGGCGTCGATGATCGAACCGCATACTTGCGGTTGCGGGGAGGTTTGGGGCTTCTGGTTATCACTGCCATGCTGCAAGCTCATGCACTGTCTCCTCTTCAGGTTCAAGCTCAGGGTAGCCCTGCGCCGTGACTGGTCTGTGACAGCTTCTGGGTCACGGCAGCAACAGTCCAGCAGAAACCCTGTGAAAGCTCCATAAGCTGGTTAGATCGATGCGTTATAGCAACCTTCATGCAGTCTCCCGACCGGGATGAGTGGTAGGCTGCGGCTTCCCCACCCTTTGTGGTCGTTGCCATGCCCGAATCGGTTTCTCCGCGCCAACGCCGCGCCTTGCGCCTGGCTTGGCAGTTCGTTCGCCCTTATCGCCGCCAGGTGCTGCTGGCATTGCTGGCGCTGGTGGTCACCGCTGCCATTACCCTGTCGATGGGCCAAGGCATCCGCCTGCTGGTGGATCAAGGCTTCATGACCCGCTCCGCGCATCAGCTCAATCAGACCATCGGGCTGTTCCTGCTGCTGGTGCTGGCGCTGGCGGTGGGTACCTTCAGCCGTTTCTATCTGGTGTCGTGGATTGGCGAGCGTTGTGTGGCCGATATCCGTCGTGCGGTCTTCGATCACCTGATCGGCCTGCACCCAGGTTTTTTCGAGGACAACCGCAGCTCCGAGATCCAGTCTCGGCTGACTGCGGACACCACCTTGCTGCAATCAGTGATCGGTTCATCGCTGTCGATGTTCCTGCGCAACGCGCTGATGGTCATTGGCGGTGTGGTATTGCTGTTCATCACCAACCCCAAGCTCACCAGCATCGTGGTGGTAACGCTGCCGCTGGTGTTGGCACCGATCCTGTTGTTCGGCCGTCGGGTGCGCAGCCTGTCGCGGCAGAGCCAGGACAGGGTCGCCGATGTGGGCAGCTACGTGGCTGAAACGCTGGGGCAGATCAAGACCGTGCAGGCCTACAACCACCAGGCGCACGACCGCGAACTGTTCGCCGATACGGTCGAAGCAGCGTTTACTGTTGCCCGCAAGCGGATTACACAGCGTGCCTGGCTGATAACCCTGGTGATCGTGCTGGTGTTGGGGGCGGTGGGGGTGATGCTGTGGGTCGGCGGCATGGATGTGATCGCCGGGCGTATATCCGCAGGCGAGCTGGCTGCATTCGTGTTCTACAGCCTGATCGTCGGCAGTGCCTTCGGTACCCTCAGTGAGGTGATCGGCGAACTGCAACGGGCCGCGGGTGCCGCCGAGCGCATTGCCGAACTGTTGGCAGCGCGAAGTGCCATCCTGCCCCCCGACGTGGCGCAGGTGCTGCCGCAGCCGCGGGCCAGCGGGCATATCGAGCTGCAACAGGTCGTGTTCGCTTACCCTTCACGGCCCACGGTGGCAGCTGTCGACGGCCTGAGCCTGACCATCGAACCCGGGCAGACCGTCGCCCTGGTTGGCCCTTCCGGGGCAGGCAAGTCGACCCTGTTCGATCTGTTGCTGCGCTTTTACGACCCCCAACAAGGGCGCATCCTGCTCGATGGCCAGCCGGTTACCGCATGTGATCCCGACCAGCTACGCCGGCAGTTTGCTTTGGTGGCACAAAACCCCTCGCTGTTCCGTGGCACGGTGGAGGCCAACATTCGTTATGGCCGGCCCGAGGCGACCTTGGCTGAAGTCGAAGCAGCAGCCCGCGGCGCCCATGCCGACGAATTCATCCGGCAACTGCCCCAAGGCTACCAGACACAACTGGGGGAGGGCGGCATCGGCCTTTCCGGCGGGCAACGCCAGCGCCTGGCGATTGCCCGGGCCTTGCTGGTCGATGCGCCGATCCTGTTGCTGGACGAAGCCACCAGTGCCCTGGATGCACAAAGCGAATACTTGATCCAGCAAGCGCTGCCCAGCCTGATGGCCGGCCGTACCACGCTGGTGATCGCCCATCGCCTGGCCACGGTACAGCATGCCGAGCGCATCGCGGTCATCGACCAAGGCCGGCTGGTGGCGGTGGGCACCCACCGTCAGTTGATCGAGGACAGCCCGCTGTATGCGCGGCTGGCAGCGCTGCAGTTCACCACGGGCTAGCGTGTCGTGGCTTTGTAACATTTCTGTAGTAATTGCCTGAGAAGATTTGCTTCAACTGTTGCGTAAGTGCTCGACCTGGCTGCCATTGCGTGATGGCAGCTTTTTTTTGGCCTGCCAGTAATGAGGCTGCACAGCGGCCTCAGCCTACTCCCTCTGGTTCCGAGACCCTCGATGTTGCGTAAATCCCTCAGAGTGCAAATTCTCTCGCTGCTCGGCGGCAGTGTGCTGGCGATGCTGCTGATCGCCCTGGTGTGTTTCCAGTTCCTGTCGTCCAGCGTGCGGGGCTACGCCGAGCTGGTCGACGGGCCGCTGCGGGCCTCGCAATTGATTGACGAAGCCAACCTGCAGTTCAAGATCCAGGTGCAGGAATGGAAGAACGTGCTGTTGCGCGGGCGCCAGCCTGCGGAAATGGACAAGTACTGGCAGCAGTTCCAGGCCCGCGAAGAGCAAGTACAACAACTGCTCGGGCAATTGATCGACAACAGCGATGCCAGGCTCAAGGCGTCGCTGCAGCAATTGCGCGACAGCCACCGCCAGTTGGGCCAGGCCTATGCGCAAGGTCGCCAGGCCTTCCTGGCGGCAGGCGGCGACCCGGTAGCGGGCGACCGGGCGGTCAAAGGCGTGGACCGTGCCGCCAGTGAGCAAATGAGCGAACTGGTCGAGCAACTGCGCGCCGATGCCCACCAGCGTGCAGCCAGCATCAATGCCAGTGCCGAGCGCACGGTATGGTTGGGCCTGCTGGTGATGCTGGCTTCTGCGGTGCTGGTGGGGCTGCTCAGCCTGTGGCTGGTCAACCGTAGCCTGATCGAGCCGATCCGCCAGTTGATCGAGTACGTCGCGCAGCTCAGCCAAGGCTGCTTTGCTGCCCGGGTCGACAGCCGTCGGGAGGATGAGCTGGGGCGCCTGGCGCGGGCGGCCAACACCCTGCGTGACTTCCTTGCCGATACTGTCGGCCGGCTGCAGGACAACGCTCAGGAGCTGGAAGGTGCCAGCGGCCAGTTGCGCAGTATTGCCGGTGACATGGCCCGCGGTACTCATGACCAGTTCCAGCGTACCGACCAGGTGGCCACGGCCATGCACGAAATGTCCGCCACTGCCCAAGAGGTCGCTCGCCACGCCGCCGAGGCTGCCCGCGCGGCCAATGACGCCGACCACAGCGCTCAGGCCGGCGAGCAGGTGATGCAGCAGACCATCGACATTATCGGCGCGGTCAACCGCGAAATTGCCGGCACGGCGTCGGTAATTCGCGACCTGGAGCATGACAGCACACGTATAGGCAAAGTGCTGGAAGTGATCCGCGGCATTGCTGAGCAGACCAACCTGCTGGCGCTTAACGCGGCCATCGAAGCGGCCCGTGCGGGCGAAGCCGGGCGTGGTTTTGCGGTGGTCGCCGATGAAGTGCGCAGCCTGGCCCAACGCACGGCAGCGTCGATTGCAGAAATTCACCAGATCATCGAAGCGGTACAGTCAGGGGCGGTGGAGGCGGTCAAGGCCATCGAAAGCGGCCAGCAACGCAGCCAGGAAGGGGCTGAGCAGGTCGAGCAGGCCGGGCAGATGCTGCAGCGTATCACCCAGGCGGTGGAGGCGATCCGCGACATGAACCGGCAAATCGCCACTGCGGCCGAGGAGCAGACCAGCGTGGCCGAAGATATCTCGCGTAACCTGATCGAAATTACCCGGATTGCCACGGCCAACCAGGAAGCGGTGCAGCATACCGAGCAGGCGGGGCAGCGCCTGCATGGTTTGTCAGGGCAGTTGGGCGAAGTCACCTCTCGGCTGACCGCCTGACTGGGTCTGCAGGGGTTGCATGTGCCCCTGGAGGCTGAAGCGGCGCACTGACGTATTTTTCGCACACAACAAAAAGCCCGCGCAAGGCGGGCTTTTTGACAAGGATTTGGTCGGAGAGACAGGATTCGAACCTGCGGCCTTCTCGTCCCGAACGAGACGCGCTACCTGGCTGCGCTACACTCCGATGACCAAAATCCTACTGCATCCCGTTTTTGCCCGCAAGCCCTTGTTGTTTAAAGGGCCATGGCCTGAACGGGGCCTTGATCAGAGCTCTTTGACGGTGCGGATCTGGTCCTTGTTCAGGCGCGTGCGCTTGCCGTCGAGTTGCTCGAATTCATAGAAGCCAGAGTCTTCGTCGTAGGACGGTTTGTCGGTTGCCTGGATCTCCCGGCCATCGTTCAGGGTAATGACGGTTGGGGTCGAGCAGCCAGCAAGGGCGCCCAAACCCAAGGCAAGCAGGAAGGCGGGTAGGGTCCGTTTGATCATCGTGTTTCTCCAAGTGCGATGGTGCTAGATGACTTTTATGACGCAGGACGTTAGTGCAAGTTCACTCCAAGTGCAGCATAGCGATTAATTCGTTCTCTTGACCCAAGGCAAGGCTGAGGGGGGCAACGCTGGAAAAGGTGCGCTGTGATATAACTGCGTCCATCTCATCCTGTTGTGACGGACACCCATGAAAGCCAAGGCAGATACCCCCTTCGTGGCGCTAAGCATCGCCGTACTCACGGTCAGCGACACCCGTACCTTCGACACCGACACGTCTGGCCAGATGTTCGTCGACCGCCTGAGCGCCGCCGGTCACCGCCTTGCCGAGCGCGTGCTGCTCAAGGATGACCTGTACAAGATCCGAGCCCAGGTTGCCACCTGGATCGCCGATGACAGCGTGCAAGTGGTGCTGATTACCGGCGGTACCGGGTTTACTGGCCGCGACAGCACCCCCGAGGCGGTGGCCTGCCTGCTGGACAAGCAAGTGGACGGCTTTGGTGAGTTGTTCCGGCAGATTTCCGTGGCCGACATTGGCACCTCCACCGTGCAATCGCGAGCCTTGGCCGGGCTGGCCAACGGCACGCTGGTGTGCTGCCTGCCGGGCTCGACCAACGCTGTGCGCACCGGTTGGGATGGCATCCTTGCCGAGCAGCTTGATGCCCGTCATCGCCCGTGCAACTTCGTGGCGCACCTGAAGCAGGCAGCGGCCTGTGACAGCCGTGGCTGAGGTCAGCCAGGCCCGGCCGCTGATGCCGGTGGAACAGGCGCTGGAGCAACTGCTGGCGCTGGCCGAAGCTGCACCGATCCGCGAGACCGAAAACCTGCCGCTGGCCGAAGCCGAAGGCCGCGTGCTGGCCACTGACCTGGTGGCCTCCCTCGACCTGCCGCCTTGGCCGAACAGCGCCATGGACGGTTATGCCTTGCGCCTGGCTGATTGGCAGGGCCAGCCGCTGCCGGTCAGCCAGCGTATTTTCGCCGGCCATGCGCCCCAGCCGCTGCAACCGGGTACCTGCGCACGGATCTTCACCGGCGCGCCTGTGCCGGAGGGGGCCGACTGCGTCGAGATGCAGGAAAACACCGAAGTACTCGAAGATGGCCGGGTGCGCTTTCTCGAAGCGTTGCGCACCGAGCAGAACATACGCCCTCAAGGTCAGGAGACCCGCAAGGGCGAGCAGGTGATGAGCGCCGGCACCCGCCTCGGGCCGATCGAACTGGGCCTGGCGGCGACCTTGGGGCATGGCCGTCTGGACGTGGTGCGCAAGGTAAAAGTGGCGGTGCTGTCCACCGGCGACGAACTGGTCGAGCCAGGCCTGCCGCTCGGGCCTGGGCAGATCTACAACAGCAACCGCAGGCTGCTGGTCAGCTGGTTGCAGCGGCTGGGTTGCGAAGTGGTCGATGCCGGCATCCTGCCGGATGACCTGGCCCGCACTCGAGCCTGCCTCACTGAACTGGGTGGCGTAGACCTGATTCTGTCCACCGGAGGCGTCTCGGTGGGCGAGGCCGACTACCTCGGTGCCGCCCTGCGCGAGGCCGGCGAACTGGCGTTGTGGAAGCTGGCGATCAAACCGGGCAAGCCGCTGACCTTCGGCCACTTCCAGGGCGTGCCGGTGATTGGCTTGCCGGGCAACCCCGCCTCGACCTTGGTCACCTTCGGTCTGCTGACCAGGCCCTACCTGCTGCGTCGTCAGGGTGTGATTGACGTCACGCCGTTGCGGTTCGACATGCCGGCAGGGTTTGACTGGCCCAAGCCGGGTACGCGTCGCGAATACCTGCGCGCGCGCATCGAACAGGGCCGCGTGCGCATCTACAAGAACCAGAGCTCGGGTGTGCTGCGCAGCGCAGCCTGGGCGGAGGGCCTGGTGGAAGTGCGTGAAGGCAGCACGCCGAAGCAGGGCGACATCGTGCCATTCATCCCCTTCAGCGAGCTACTTGGCTGAGCGGCCCAGCCAGGCACTGGCCAGCGGCGTGGCCTCGGCCGGTGCCGCCTGGGTCAGGCGTATGTGCACATTCTCCAGTTGTTGGGCAGCCACGCTCCAGTCGTGGCGCTGGCGGGCAAACTGGCGCCCGGCATCGCTCAACTGGCTCATGCGCCAGGGCTGATTGAGCAGCTGGGTGATCAGCAATGCCAGTTGATCACCGTCGTCACTGCCCAAGTAGTGTTCGCCGTTGTTCACGGTCAGGCCTGAAACGCCCTTGTCGGTGGTGATCACGGGTAAGCCGGCGGCCATCGCTTCGAGGATTTTCACCTTCGAGCCACCGGCATAGCGCAGGGGAGCAAAGAACAGCGCTGAACGTCGTTGCAGTTCACGCAGGTCGGGGCGGTAGCCAAACCATTCAATGCGTGGGTCGTTCCAGTGAAGCTTCCAGTTGGCCGGCATGGCGTGTCCGGCAATCGCCAGGCGCACCGCCGGGTTGCTCATCCACACCTTCGGCATGATGTCGTCCAGAGCCCATTCGATGGCCTCCAGATTGGCGCCATATTCGAAATTGCCGACGAACAACAGACGCTGGCTGTGCAGCGCAGGTTGCACCTGCTGGTAGAAATCACAGTCCACGCCGTTAACCACCACATTCACCGGGCGCCCGCTGATCTGCGCGATCAGCTCGGCATCATGGGCGCTGACTGCCACCAGTTCGGTGGGCTGGCGCAGCACACGGTGCTCCCAGCGCCGGTAGCGCCAGCGGTCGAAGGCGTTGAGCGGGCGCAGCCACAGCGGCAGGCGATCGTGGCAGGCGCCGCCCATTACCGACTCCAGGGTGTGCTCGCTAAGCATGTAGGGCAGCCTGCGGGCCTGCAGGGCTTTTTCGAACGGCTGGAAGCTGTAACTGTGCTCAATCTGGATCACGTCCCAGGGTTCGTCCAGCAGTTGCTCGAACCGGTGCCGCAGGCAAGGCGCCAGGCCATTGATGATAGCCCGCATGGGGTAGTCGATGATGGGTGAAGCCAACAGGTTGAGTGGGCTGTGCAGCGGTCTGCGGGGTAGCACGATCAGGCGTTCGAGTAGGGGCTCAAGGGCCTCACGTGCTGCGTCGCAGAGAGGGATCTTCGACTGCACCAGCAGGGTAATCCGGTGGCCGCGCTGGGCCAGTGCGCGCAGCAGATGGTATTGCCGGGTCTTGTGGCCGCTGGTGGTCGGCCAAGGCAGGTAGGGCAGTGTCCAGAGAATGCGCATGACCCGAAGTCCTCGCGAAAGGCTGCAGATAGCAAAACGCGCCCGTTGGCAGCAGTGGGGGAGCCACTGCCGGGCGCGTCCATGGCAATAGGGGTATTTGCTGAGCATAGCCGGGATTGTCAGGTGTGGAAAAAATGACCGGCGACGTGACCAGTTGCAGGCTTGGCGCCGGCACACTGTTTTTTCCAGGGCATGCAACGATCCGGGTGGGCCAGTGGTCGAGATAGGGGGTGGTCCACTTTACGGAGACGCGCACATGCAAGGGCGCAAGGCAATGTTGGTGCTGCACGGCAAGCAGGCGATGAACGAAGACGTGCGCAGCGCCGTGCGCGACCTGCGCGATAGCGGCTGGGTGCTGGATGTACGGGTTACCTGGGAGGCGGGCGACGCCCAACGGCTGGTCGCCGAGGCACTGGCGGCGGGTTACAGCCATATCGTCGCCGGTGGCGGGGACGGCACGTTGCGGGATGTGGCCGAGGCCATGGGCTTGGCTGCTACCAACGCCAGCCTGACCTTGTTGCCATTGGGGACGGCCAACGATTTCGCCAAAGCCGCTGGCATCCCCCTGGAGCCAGCGTCGGCGCTGGCCTTGCTGAATATCGCGCCACAACCAATAGACTTGGGGCAGGCTGGCGATCAGTTGTTCCTCAACATGGCCACGGGTGGCTTTGGCAGCCAGGTCACTGCCAATACCTCCGAAGACCTCAAGAAAGTGCTGGGCGCTGCCGCCTACCTGTTCACCGGGTTATCCCGCTTCAGTGAGCTACAGGCAGCTTCGGTAGAGCTACAAGGGCCAGGCTTCCACTGGCAAGGGGATTTGCTGGCGCTGGGTATCGGCAATGGCCGACAGGCTGGGGGCGGGCAGGTGCTGTGCCCCGAAGCCATGGTCAACGACGGTTTGCTTGACGTCGCTATTCTGCCTGCACCACAGGAAGTGGTGGGGGCTCTGCGGGACCTGTTGGGCGGTGACGGCCTGTTCGTTCGGGCCAGGCTGCCATGGGTCGAGATCAAGAGTTCGCAAGGGTTGGACATCAACCTCGATGGCGAGCCGTTGCAAGCTGCCAACCTGCGCTTTCAGGCAAGGCCGGCGGCGTTGCACCTGCACCTGCCGGCCGGGTCACCGTTGCTCAGTCATCCAGGCTGATGATTTTTTCGCGTACGGCGAACAGCACCAAGCCGGCCACGTCGTGAATCTGCAGGCGCTTCATGATTTGTGAGCGGTGAGTTTCCACGGTCTTGATTGACAGGCCCAGGCCTGCCGCGATTTCCCGGGTGGACTTGCCGCGCACGATCAGGCGGAGGATCTCAAGCTGCCGTGAAGTCAGATTATGCCGTTCGCCAGCGCTTTGCTTGCCTAGTTTGGTGTGCCGCAGCGCCTGGTTGATGACGGTGTGGGCGATGGCCGGGCTGAGGTAGCGCTCACCGTGGCGTACGGCACCCAGCGCCTGTTCCAGCTCGGTGGCGCTGGTGTCCTTGAGCAGGTAGCCGTGGGCACCGCTTTCCAGGGCCCGCATGATCAGGTCCGGGTCGGTGTGCATGGACAGGATCAGCACTTTGCAGGTACTGCCGCTGGCCCGCAGTTGGGTGAGGGCGTCCAGGCCGCTGGTCGAACGCATGGAGATGTCCAGCAAGATGATGTCGGGTGTCAGTGTGCGTACCTGGTCGAGTAGCTGGCTGCCGTCGTCGGCTTCGCCGACCACGTCATAGCCGGGGATATCGCAGACCAGTGCGCGCACCCCGGCGCGGATCAGCGAGTGGTCATCTACCAGCAGTAGTCTACAGGTCATGGTTGGTAATACTCCTGGCGCGTTGCTGGGTGCGCGGGGACCACGGGAACATCGCTTCGATCTGCGTGCCTCGGCCAGGCTGACTGGTGATGTCGAGGCTGCCCTGCAGCGCGATTACCCGCTCCTGCATGCCGGCCAAGCCGCGCTGACCGGCCTCGGCCGGGTGCCGGGCAGGGGCGAAACCACGACCATCGTCGTGGATCGACAACGCCAGCCCCTCAGGGGTGCGTTGCAGGCGGATGACCAGGTTGTGTGCCTGGGCGTGGCGCAGCATGTTGGTCACTGCCTCCTGGGTAATACGGAACACCGCCATGGCCACGGCTTCGTCGATGCCGCCCAGGCGCTGGTTGCACGCCAGGCTCCAGTGCACGCCGCTGCTGGCCAGGGTGCGTACCAGGTGCGCGCGCAGGCTGGCCTCCAGGCCAAGGCTGGCCAACTGCCGGGGGTTGAGCAGCGCGGAAACATCGCGCACGTTACCGAGGGTGTCATCCAGCGTGCTGCGCAGGGCCTCGCAGTGCCCCTGCAAGTCTTCGGGCATGCGCCGTTGCAGCCACTGCAGTTGCAGCTTGGCAGCGGTGAGCAGTTGGCCGATGTCGTCGTGCAGTTCCCGGCTCAGATGCTGACGCTCGTCTTCTTGCACCTTGAGCATGCGCTCGGCCAGCTCGGCCGGGCGCAGGTGGATCGACCTGGCGCTCAGGCCCAGTTGTACAACAGCACCCAGCGTGGCGACCAACTGCAGCACCAGCAGGGTGGCCGGGATTGTCTGGTTGGCCAGGTACAGCGCCATGTTGGCAACCAGTGAGGCCACGCAAAGCCCGACCGTTGCCCAACGCAGCACGGCGGCGCGGGAGCAGCAATGCAAAGAAGTCTTCAAGCGTGGAAACATAGGTAGGGAGGCCACTGAAGTATTGCTGATGGAGGCCTTGCACAATGCTGGTCAGAGGCTTTGGCGCAGTACTTTCGATGTTTTTTCGAACACGCATTCTTGCCACCGTTGTTCCGGCAGCAAGCGTTTGTGGGGGCGCATATTATCACTTTGCATTGCATTGGTCGCGGCCGTGTAACGCGTTGAAACGCCTACTGGTCGGGCCTTTTCGGGTAGCAAAGTGCCACCCTTTAATCGCGCTGTACCCACTTGTGCTGTAACTAGCGCGGCAATGATTCAACGGCATGCACCGAAAGCCTGGTGAACTTTCCAAGTTCGACCATGGTCGGGTTTCAATCAAGTTGCTTAGTTGCACTTTGCGTCAGGTTAATGCATGCGATTAGAGCGGCTGGGGCGGTTGCCGGTTGCCACGTCACTGTGCGGGTGAATGCACGCGCTGCCTTCTTCATCGCAGGACGCGCAGGCTGGCGCAAAGGGTGCTTGTACGACTTTGGCCAATTCACCCAGCAGCACCAGTTGCTCGCCGATGTCCAGGTTCAGCCGCCCTGTACGGCTATCGACCAGCTCCAACTGCCAGGCCAGCAAGGTCAGGCATGCCCCTATGGCGGGTAGGGCTTCACGCTGCAGGCAACCACCGTGACAGGCCGGGGCGAGCAACTGTTGCAGGGCGGTGGTGTAGTGGGCAACTTCACGCAGGCCAAGGCGCGTAGCTTGACGGGCGATAGTGTCGAGGGTGTTGTTCAGGCAACTGCAGGCATCCGGGTCATTGTCTATAAGCTCCAGATGCTGCAGGCATTCCTGGGCCTGGGTCAGCAGTACCTGGGCATCCAGCAGGAAGCCCTGCAGGGCGTCATCGAACGATAAGGCAGTGTCCATCATCAAGTCCCCGCGCGTGGGGTAGGCGCAGGGGGCGGGCACGCCGAAACGATAGCTAGCAAAAGCCTGACTCCATTCATGCAATGAGAATGGCGTCACATTAATGGCTAAAGGATATCGCGAACATCAGGTTGCACCCGATTGCCGCTAAGGGTTTCCCTGATCAAGGGCTAGGGTAGGGAACTTTTGTCGTGCCCCTGATTTGCCCTGGCGTGTCGGCAGTAAAGCATGATGGTAAAGTGATATCAATTATCTGCGCGGCATTTTCCCGCAGGGGTCAAGGTGTGCGTGAAGCCGCCGATACAGGGTAGATGATTTCACCTTTTAAGACTCAAGCCTGGGGGCTTTCCAATGGCTGGCATTCTCGACACGGTAGACCAACGCACGCAACTGGTGGGTGAGAACCGCCTGGAAATTCTGATGTTTCGTCTGGCCGGTCGCCAGCTGTTCGCGATCAACGTGTTCAAGGTGCAGGAAGTACTGCAACTGCCCAAGCTGACCCTGATGCCCCAGCGCCACGCCTATGTCTGTGGTGTGGTCAACCTGCGTGGGCAGACCCTGCCGGTGATCGACCTGTCTCAGGCGATCGGTATGCGCCCGCTACAGCCGGGGCCGGACAGCACCATCATCGTCACCGAATACAACCGCTCGGTGCAGGCCTTCCTGGTGGGCGGTGTCGACCGCATCGTCAACATGAACTGGGAGTCGATCATGCCGCCGCCTTCCAGTGCCGGTCGCCAGCACTACCTGACTGCCATCACCAAGGTTGATGAGAAGCTGGTGGAAGTGATCGACGTGGAAAAGGTGCTGGCCGAAATCGTGCCCTACAACGCCCGGGTTTCTGGCGACAAACTCGCCGACCCAGTGCTGGCCCGGGCCCGCGGCCGCGAAGTGCTGCTGGTGGACGACTCCAGTGTGGCCTTGGCGCAATTGCGCGATACCCTGTCTCAGTTGGGCATGAAGCTGCACGTGGCCAGTGATGGCCTGAAGGCGCTGCGCATGCTCAAGGGCTGGGCCGACGCCGGCGAGGACGTGTGCGAAAAGCTGCTGATGGTGTTCACCGATGCAGAAATGCCGGAAATGGACGGCTATCGGCTGACCACCGAGATCCGCAGCGATGCCCGTCTGCGCCAGCTCTATGTGGTGCTGCACACTTCGCTGTCGGGCAGTTTCAACGAGTCCATGGTGAAGAAGGTGGGCTGTGACAACTTCCTTTCCAAGTTCCAGCCTGATCGCCTGGTCGATGTGGTCAAGCAGCGCCTGCTGCTGGATACCACCGCCGCGTGAACGTTGTGCCGGCCAGGTATAAGCTTGGCTTTTGGCATGAAGCGAGGCAGCAGGGATGTTTCTCAGTGAGTTGTATCGATACCCGGTGAAGTCGGGGCAGGCGCAAAGCCTGAAGGCATCACCGGTGGGGTTGCTGGGGTTGCAAGGCGACCGGCGCTGGATGGTGGTCGAGGAAGAAAACGGACGCTTCCTGACCCAGCGTGCCTGGCCACAACTTGGCCAGATCGACGCGAGCGATGACGACAGCGGCCAGTTGCTGCTGCAAGCCCCTGGACAGGCGCCGTTGCGGGTGCCTGTACCGCCTGCCGATGACGCCCTGCGCGGCGTGACGATCTGGCGCGATACCCTGCGTGTGCCGGACGCTGGCGATGCCGCGGCGGCCTGGTTGAGTGAGTTGCTGGGCAAAGCCGTACGCCTGGTGCATTGCCCGGAGCAGCGTGCGCGTTACCTGCCCAATGGTTACGGCTTCAACAGTGACCGTGCGGCGTTTCCGGATGGCTTCCCCTTGCTGCTGATTGGGCAGGGCTCGCTGGACGAGCTTAACCGGCGTATTGGCCGGCCCATGTCGATGCGGCGCTTTCGGCCCAACCTGGTGGTGCAGGGCGCGGAGCCGTTTGCCGAGGATGCCTGGAAGCGTATTCGCATCGGCAGCTTGGTGTTTCGCGTGCTCAAGCCCAGTGTGCGGTGCATCTTCACGACCATCGATCCGGCTACCGGGGAGCGCAGCGCTGACCGTGAGCCGATGGCTACGCTGAAGACTTTCCGCGAAAAAGAAGGCGACGTACTGTTCGGCCAGAACCTGGCTGTGGATGGCAGTGGGTGGCTGGAGGTGGGGATGGAAGTAGAAATCCTGGAATAGGTGTGTTGCCTGTGCCGGCCTCTTCGCGGGTGAACCCGCTCCTACAACGACCGCGTAACCTTGTAGGAGCGGGTTCACCCGCGAAGAGGCCGGTACAGGCTCAACAGCAATCACATGTCATCGAAATACCGTTCATGCCAATCCACCAGTGGCTGCGGTGAATTCAGCTTCTGCCCGTAGATCACCGAATACGACAGCACGTTCTGAACATACTGGCGTGTTTCGTCGAACGGGATCGACTCCACCCACACATCGAAGCTCAGGTGCTTGGCCCCTTTGAGCCACTGTCGCACGCGCCCGGGGCCGGCGTTGTAGGCTGCCGAAGCCAGCACCCGGTTGCCGTTGAACTGGCTGTGTACCTGGCTCAGGTAGGCCGCACCCAGCTGGATGTTCTTGTCCGGGTTCAGCACTTGCGCCGATGAGGCCAGCGGGATGCTGAACTTGCGTGCGGTTTCCTTGGCTGTGGCCGGCATCAGTTGCATCAAGCCGCTGGCGCCCACGGGTGAGCGTGCGTCTTCCATGAAGGCGCTTTCCTGGCGAGTGATGGCGAATACCCAGCTCGAATGCAGGCCGCGAACCTTGGCTTCACGCACCAGCGTGTCGCGGTGGGCCATGGGGAAGCGGATGTCCAGGTCGTCCCAGTACCGGGCCTGGCTGATGGTGCGGATGGCCGGGAAGTACCAGCGCAGCTCATAGCCCAGGCGTGCCTGCGCAACCATTTCGTCACGGGTGAAGTGGCGGCTGACGTGGTACCACTCACGGCGGCCGTCGACGATCTGACCGCGGGCGTGGAATTCCAGTGCGCGCTGGATGCCGGGCGTGTTGCGAACCTTCTTGACAAGTTGTGGGCTCAGCAGCAGCGGCTTGTTGTTCAGCTGGTACGGTGTCTGTGCCCGGTCGGCGGCGAGGAAGCCATAGAAGTCACGCTCACGCGCTGCGGCCTTGTAAAGCAGCGGGATCTGCGGGTTGTTGGGCTGTGCCAGCTCCAGGCTGCGAGCCTGCCAGTACTTCCAGCGGCTGGTGCTGGCCAGGTCCTGGGGAAGGCGCTTGGTCAGATCGTAGGCGTCCTCCCAGCGGCCCAGGCGCAGCAGCAGGCGAAGGCGCCATTCGCTGACAGTGTTGTCACGCAGCTCGGGGTCATAGCGGGTCATCAGGTCGAGCGCGCGTGGGTCGTAGCGGCGTGCGAGGGTCAGGCCGATTTCGCGGGCGATGGCCACCTTTTCGTCACGCGAGAAGTGCATGCGCTGGGCGTAATCGTCGAGCAGTGCCATGGCCCGTTCCGGGTCCTGCCGGGCCAGGCGACGAAGGCCGAGGCTGACCACGTCGGACATGGCCTCGTTGACCGGGGTAAAGCGCGACGGCTGGTTGAGCAGCTCGGGCTTCTGCGCGACGTCGATCAGCAGGCGCCCCTGCGGGCCGAGGGTGGTCAGGGTCTTGACCAGGGTGTTGGCCAGGCCGTAGTTGCGTGCCTGGGCTGCCAGCTTGGTGCGTTCCCAGCGCTTGGCCTCGGTCAGCTGGCCTTCGGCTGCCCACATGCCGAACAGCGTGTCGCAGGCGGCAGGTTGCGATTTGCCGACGTTCCACAGCTTGTCGGCGGTGGCGTAACCTTCGGCGCGCAAGCCGTGGCTGAGCTGGTATTGGCCGTTGAGGCAGTCCAGCTCGGTGAAGTTGAGCTTGGGGTCGTAGTACTTGACGAAGGTATCCCACTCGCCGCGTTCGGCCAGCCAGCGCAACCAGCGCAGTTTCATCCAGTTGGCCTGGGGCAGGTCGCCATGCTTGGCAAGGAAACCTTCGATTTCCTGGTTGCTGGCGCTTTTCAGGCGGGCGGTGAGTTCGTCGTAGGCCAGGTAGGGCGTCAGCGGGTAGTCGCTCAAGGCCTGGGCATAGCGCAGGTACGGGCCTTTGTCGCCTTTGGCCAGCGCTCGCTTGGCCTCGTCATAGTACTGGCGTTGCAGGGTCAGGTCGGTGGCCTGCGCTGCGCAGGTGGCAGCGGTAAGCAGCAGGCAGGATGCGATATGTAACAGGCGGCTGCGCATGATACGTCCGGGCAGTTGAACCATGGGAAGTGTCGGCGGAGCCAGCACTATTGAAAGCTATTGCATTAGCTTAGCTGTTTGCCGGCGGTGGGTGAAAGCACTGTGCTTGTATCGGGATATTAAGTTCGACCAGATGTCGCCAGGTGCTCACCGGTTGGCCTGGCGGATGCCGTCGTGGGCCAAGTCAGGTAGAATGCGCGCCCGATTTATGGAGACGAACATGACCCTGCTCAAATTCAGCGATGTGTCCCTCGCATTCGGCGCCATGCCGCTGCTGGACAAAGTGTCCTGGCAGATCGCTCGTGGCGAGCGGGTGTGCATCATCGGCCGCAACGGCACCGGCAAGTCGAGCATGCTGCGCCTGGTCAAGGGCGAGCAGAAGGGCGACGACGGTGAAATCTGGCGTGCGCCTGGCCTGAAGATCGGTGAGTTGCCACAGGAGTTGCCGGTGGCCGACGAGCGCACGGTGTTCGACGTGGTTGCCGCTGGTCTGGACGGCGTGGGCGAATTGCTGGCGCAGTTCCACCACCTGAGCATGAACATCCAGGGCGATGAAGACCTGGAAAAACTCATGCACGTCCAGCACGAGCTGGAGGCCCGCGACGGCTGGCGCCTGCAACAGGTGGTGGAAAGCACACTCAGCCGCCTGCAGCTGCCGGCCGACAAGACCCTGGCCGAGCTGTCCGGTGGCTGGCGCCGCCGCGTACTGCTGGCCCAGGCGCTGGTGTCCGAGCCCGACCTGCTGCTGCTCGACGAACCGACCAACCACTTGGACATCGGTGCCATCGCCTGGCTCGAAGAGGCCTTGCGTGGCTTTAACGGCGCGGTATTGTTCATCACCCACGACCGTTCGTTCCTGCAGAACCTGGCCACCCGTATCCTCGAACTGGACCGCGGCGGCCTGATCGACTGGAACGGTGACTACGCCAGCTTCCTGGTGCACAAGGAGGCCGCACTGGCCGCCGAAGAAACCGCCAACGCGCTGTTCGACAAGCGCCTGGCCCAGGAAGAAGTGTGGATCCGCCAGGGTATCAAGGCCCGCCGTACCCGCAACGAAGGCCGCGTGCGTGCACTGAAGGCCCTGCGTGTGGAGCGTGGCGAGCGCCGTGAACGACAGGGCAAGGCCAACATCCAGATCGAAGCCGCGGACAAATCCGGCAAGCAGGTGATGGTGCTGGAAAATGTCAGCTTCCATCACGCGGACGGCCCCCTGCTGGTCAAGGACTTTTCCATGGTCCTGCAGCGGCAGGATCGCATCGGTCTGCTGGGCGCAAACGGCACTGGCAAGACCACGTTGCTCAAGATGATGCTGGGCGACCTTGAGCCCACTGCGGGCAAAGTGGAGCGCGGCACCAAGCTTGAGGTGGCCTATTTCGACCAGATGCGCCACCAGCTCGACCTGGAAAAGACCGTAATCGACAACCTGGCCGAAGGCCGTGATTTCATCGAGATCGATGGCCAGAACCGCCACGTGCTGAGCTACCTGGGCGACTTCCTGTTCAGCCCCCAGCGCGCGCGTACGCCGGTCAAGGCGTTGTCGGGTGGTGAGCGTGCACGGTTACTGCTGGCCAAGCTGTTCAGCAAGCCGGCCAACCTGCTGGTACTCGACGAACCGACCAACGACCTGGACGTGGAAACCCTCGAGCTGCTGGAAGAGGTGCTGTCCAACTACAAGGGCACCGTGCTGATGGTCAGCCACGACCGGGCCTTCCTCGACAACGTCGTGACCAGCACCCTGGTGTTCGAAGGCGAGGGCAAGGTGCGTGAGTATGTGGGCGGTTACGAGGACTGGATTCGCCAGGGCGGCTCGCCGAAGCTGCTGGGTGTGACCGAGAGCAAGGGCGGTAAGTCTGCGCTCAACAGCGCGGTAGTGGAGAAGGTCGAGGCCAAGCCTGAGCCTGTTGCGGCGCCGGTGGTGGAAGACGCTTCGAAGAAGAAGCTGAGCTACAAGCTGCAGCGTGAGCTGGAGATGCTGCCGGGGCAGATTGATGAGCTGGAGCAGCGTATGGCTGAAGCCCAGGAAGAAGTGAATGCGGCGGGCTTCTATCAGCGGCCGATTGCAGAAACTTCGGCGGTGCTGGCACGGATCGAGAAGCTGCAGGGCGAGCTGGATGTATTGGTGGAGCGCTGGGCTGAGCTGGAAGGCTGATTGGCGTTAGCCTGTTCCGGCCTCTTCGCGGGTAAAGCCGCACCTGCAGGGATTGCCATACCCTTGCAGGCGCGGGCTGGCCCGCGAAGAGGCGGGTTCAGGTCCAGTCAATCCTTCTTCAGCAAGCGTACCGCCAGCACGTCACACGGCGCGCCGTGCAGCACATCATTGGCCGTGGACCCCAGCAGCAACGCCAGGCCATGACGGCCATGGCTGCCCACCACGATCAGGTCGCACTTTTGCTCCTTGGCCAGCTGGTGGATTTCCTGGCGCGGTTGGCCGTAGGTCAGATGCGAATCGCCACGCTGGATGTCCGGGTACTTGTTGAACAGGCGTTCCATGCGCTCCTTGGCTTGGTCGAACTGCTGCTGTTGCAGCTGCGACAGGTCCATCGGCACGTCACCGCCGAATGCCATCGCCATCGGCTCGACGATATGCACCAGCGATACCTTGGCGTTCGAAGGTTTGGCGAGCGCCATGGCGCGCTTGATCACCGGGTCGCATTCTTCGGTCAGGTCGACGGCGACCAACAAATGTTCGTATTCCATGAGCGGTACTCCTGGCAATCGCGATAGAAGAAGTATGGTCGCTTTCGGGCGGGTCTTCCGTGAAAAATGGCTAACCAGCTCATTTGCAACGCTTTATGGGAACTACTGATATGACGGTATTGCTGGTGGTGTCAATCCTTGCGCTGATTCTCAGCCCGCTTTCCTGGCTGCGCAGCTCGCGCAAGCAGAGCGAGCAGATGAAGTTGCGCCTGGAGGCGCGGCGCATGGGTTTGGCCATGCAACTGGCGCCGCAGCAGTGGCCGCACTGGCTGGAAAAGGAGCCGCCAAGCCCCTGCCCGCAGTATCACAGAGCCCGGCGCCGTGGGCATGAGGACAGCTTCAGCTTCTGGCAGGTCAGCCCCGGGGTGTGGTGGAACCAGTGGCGCGAGCCCTGCGAAGACCCACGTTTCATGGGCGCGTTGTCGCGCTTGCCGGCGAGTGTGTACAAGGTCGAGGCCGATGCGCGGATGATTGCCCTGTACTGGACCGAACGTGGCGATACTGCTGTGTTGCAGGATGTTGCCTACGCCCTCGAAACCTTGGCTTGAGCGCCGCCCATGCGCGACTCCTGTAGGCGCGGATTCATCTGCGAACACCGGCAGAGCCGGTGCCAAACTGCGCGGTGCCTGCTTCGCGGGTAAACCCGCTCCTACGGGGCATCCAGGCTGGTCAATCTGTTCTGCAACGACAAAGCGGCGGCTCGGCATAACCCTGAAGGGGTGGGGTGCCAAGTCGCCGCTTTGCGTTCTGCTGCGCAGAAAAGGCCAGGCAGGCCGGGTTATTCATTCAAGCAAGTGCCAGTGTAGTCGCACTGGCTCGCCGCGCAAGCGCAAAGCCGTCAGCCAATGCTTGTGGTCAATCGCTGACATGAATGACCGGCGATCACTGTCATCATGTTTTGTACCCGGACGATAGAAAATGACTGGAAAGTCGCGTTTTCGCCGTGCTCGTGAGCATTTGACAACGCCCATCTTTTCGGAGAATGTGTGCACACCCAAATCAAACGGGCGTATGAATTGAGCGTTTGTATGTCATGACGCCAAGCCATACTTCCGACTAGCGCGCTGACGGGTGTGCCTGGGGCAAGGCAGCTTAGGCCTGCTTCTGCTGCAGTGATCGGCGTGTACAGATTAGCTTCCATATCGTGGAGATCAGTTGATGATTTACGAAGGTAAAGCCATCACGGTTAAGGCTCTTGAAAGTGGCATCGTCGAGCTCAAGTTCGACCTCAAGGGTGAGTCCGTCAACAAGTTCAACCGCCTTACCCTGAACGAGCTGCGCCAGGCCGTCGATGCCATCCAGGCCGATGCCTCGGTCAAAGGCGTGATCGTCAGCAGTGGCAAGGACGTGTTCATCGTCGGCGCCGACATCACCGAGTTCGTCGACAACTTCAAGCTGCCTGAGGCCGAACTGGTCGCCGGCAACCTGGAAGCCAATCGTATCTTCAACGCCTTCGAAGACCTCGAAGTGCCGACCGTTGCCGCCATCAACGGCATCGCGCTGGGCGGCGGCCTGGAAATGTGCCTGGCGGCCGACTACCGGGTCATGTCCACCAGCGCCAGGATCGGCCTGCCGGAAGTCAAGCTGGGTATCTACCCGGGCTTTGGCGGTACCGTGCGCCTGCCGCGCCTGATCGGCTCGGACAACGCCATCGAGTGGATCGCCGCCGGCAAGGAAAACCGTGCCGAAGACGCCCTGAAAGTGGGGGCCGTCGACGCGGTGGTCGCCCCTGAGCTGCTGCTGGCCGGTGCCCTCGACCTGATCAAGCGTGCCATCGGTGGCGAGCTGGACTACAAGGCCAAGCGCCAGCCGAAGCTGGAAAAGCTCAAGCTCAATGCCATCGAGCAGATGATGGCCTTCGAGACGGCCAAGGGCTTCGTCGCTGGCCAGGCCGGCCCGAACTACCCGGCCCCGGTCGAAGCGATCAAGAGCATCCAGAAAGCCGCCAACTTCGGTCGCGACAAGGCCCTGGAAGTTGAAGCCGCAGGCTTTGCCAAGCTGGCCAAGACCTCGGTCGCCGAGAGCCTGATCGGCTTGTTCCTCAACGATCAGGAACTCAAGCGCAAGGCCAAGGCGCATGACGAGATCGCCCACGACGTGAAGCAGGCCGCCGTGCTCGGCGCCGGCATCATGGGCGGCGGTATCGCCTACCAGTCGGCGGTCAAAGGTACGCCGATCCTGATGAAAGACATCCGCGAAGAAGCCATTCAGCTGGGTCTGAACGAGGCCTCCAAGTTGCTTGGCAACCGCGTCGAGAAGGGCCGCCTGACCCCAGCCAAGATGGCCGAGGCCCTCAACGCCATTCGACCGACCCTGTCCTATGGCGATTTTGCCAATGTCGACATCGTCGTCGAGGCAGTGGTCGAGAACCCGAAGGTCAAGCAAGCGGTACTGGCGGAAGTGGAAGGCCAGGTGAAGGACGATGCGATCCTCGCTTCCAACACCTCTACCATCTCTATCAACCTGCTGGCCAAGGCGCTCAAGCGCCCGGAAAACTTCGTCGGCATGCACTTCTTCAACCCGGTGCACATGATGCCGCTGGTGGAAGTGATCCGTGGTGAGAAGTCCAGTGAAGTGGCGGTCGCCACCACCGTGGCCTACGCCAAGAAAATGGGCAAGAACCCGATCGTGGTCAACGACTGCCCGGGCTTTTTGGTCAACCGCGTGCTGTTCCCGTACTTTGGCGGTTTTGCCAAGCTGGTCAGCGCCGGTGTCGACTTCGTGCGCATCGACAAGGTCATGGAGAAGTTCGGCTGGCCGATGGGCCCAGCCTACTTGATGGACGTGGTCGGCATCGACACCGGCCACCACGGCCGTGACGTCATGGCCGAAGGCTTCCCGGATCGCATGAAGGACGAGCGCCGCTCGGCAGTCGACGCGTTGTACGAGGCCAACCGCCTGGGCCAGAAGAACGGTAAGGGCTTCTACGCCTACGAAACCGACAAGCGCGGCAAGCCGAAGAAGGTTTTCGATGCCACCGTGCTCGACGTGCTCAAACCGATCGTGTTCGAGCAGCGTGAAGTCACTGACGAAGACATCATCAACTGGATGATGGTCCCGCTGTGCCTGGAGACCGTGCGTTGCCTGGAAGACGGCATCGTCGAAACCGCTGCCGAAGCCGACATGGGCCTGGTCTACGGCATTGGTTTCCCTCCCTTCCGCGGTGGTGCGCTGCGTTACATCGACTCGATCGGTGTGGCCGAATTCGTCGCCCTGGCCGATCAGTATGCCGACCTGGGGCCGCTGTACCACCCGACCGCCAAGCTGCGTGAAATGGCCAAGAACGGCCAGCGCTTCTTCAACTGAGCGGTCAACGAGCTAGAGCGAGAGATTTGATATGAGCCTGAATCCAAGAGACGTGGTGATTGTCGACTTCGGTCGCACGCCAATGGGCCGCTCCAAGGGTGGCATGCACCGCAACACCCGCGCCGAAGACATGTCGGCGCACCTGATCAGCAAGCTGCTGGAACGCAACGGCAAGGTTGACCCGAAAGAAGTCGAGGACGTGATCTGGGGCTGCGTCAACCAGACCCTGGAGCAGGGCTGGAACATCGCCCGCATGGCCTCGCTGATGACCCAGATCCCGCACACTTCCGCGGCGCAGACCGTCAGCCGCCTGTGCGGCTCGTCCATGAGCGCGCTGCACACGGCCGCCCAGGCGATCATGACCGGTAACGGTGATGTGTTCGTGGTCGGTGGCGTGGAGCACATGGGCCACGTCAGCATGATGCATGGCGTAGACCCCAACCCGCACCTGTCCTTGCATGCCGCCAAGGCTTCCGGGATGATGGGCCTGACTGCAGAAATGCTCGGCAAGATGCACGGCATCACCCGTGAGCAGCAGGACCTGTTCGGCTTGCGTTCGCACCAGCTGGCCCACAAGGCCACGGTCGAAGGCAAGTTCAAGGACGAGATCATCCCGATGCAGGGCTACGACGAGAACGGCTTCCTGAAGGTGTTCGATTTCGACGAAACCATTCGCCCGGAAACCACCCTCGAAGGCCTGGCATCGCTGAAGCCTGCGTTCAACCCGAAAGGCGGTACGGTCACGGCCGGTACCTCGTCGCAGATCACCGACGGCGCCTCGTGCATGATCGTCATGTCCGGTCAGCGTGCCATGGACCTCGGTATCCAGCCATTGGCGGTGATCCGTTCGATGGCAGTGGCCGGTGTCGACCCGGCAATCATGGGCTACGGCCCGGTGCCATCGACCCAGAAAGCCCTCAAGCGTGCGGGCTTGACCATGGCCGATATCGACTTCATCGAGCTCAACGAAGCCTTCGCTGCACAGGCCCTGCCCGTGCTGAAAGACTTGAAAGTGCTCGACAAGATGGATGAGAAGGTTAACCTGCACGGCGGCGCCATTGCTTTGGGCCACCCGTTTGGTTGCTCCGGGGCGCGGATTTCCGGCACCCTGCTCAACGTCATGAAGCAAAATGGCGGTACGCTGGGTGTTGCGACCATGTGCGTCGGCCTGGGCCAAGGTATCACCACTGTCTTCGAACGCGTCTGATCGCGTAGCGGGACAGCAGCCGGGGCCTAGTGCCCCGGTTTTGTTTTTTCAGGTTTTATTCAGGAGGTGAGCAACATGCAGATACAACCAGGCGTATACCGGCATTACAAAGGGCCTGAGTACCGTGTCTTCAGTGTTGCGCGGCACTCCGAAACCGAAGAGTGGATGGTGTTCTACCAATGCCTGTATGGTGATTACAGCTTCTGGGTACGTCCCCTGTCGATGTTCCAGGAGTCCGTCGAATTTGACGGCGAGCAGGTGCCACGCTTTGCTTTGGTCAAGGCCGAAGAGGGGCTGCCCGGGTTGCTGGGCAAGTCGCACGCGTGATCGTCCGAGCTTGACCTCACACTTTTGCCACTATATATAGCGGTGCCGCGTCTGGCACTTGGCGCGTTTTTTATCTTCAGATTCAGGAATACTCCGATCCATGGGCAAATCGCTGGTCATTGTGGAATCCCCGGCCAAGGCCAAGACCATCAACAAGTACCTGGGCAACCAGTACGTGGTGAAGTCGAGTATCGGCCATATCCGAGACCTCCCCACCAGCGGTTCGGCCAGCGCGAGCAAAGAGCCGGCCGCCAAGCGTGGCAAGGCTGCGGGTGAGGCGCCGGCGCTTTCGCCGAAAGAGAAGGCCCGCCGCCAGCTGGTGGCACGCATGGGCGTCGACCCCGACCATGGCTGGAAGGCCAAGTACGAGATCCTGCCTGGCAAGGAAAAGGTGATCGAAGAGCTGCGCCGCCTGGCCAAGGATGCCGACACCATCTATCTCGCAACCGACTTGGACCGCGAAGGGGAAGCCATTGCCTGGCACCTGCGCGAGGCCATCGGGGGGGACGACACCCGCTACAAGCGCGTGGTGTTCAACGAAATTACCAAGAAGGCCATTCAGGAAGCCTTCTCGCAGCCAGGCGAGCTGGACATCGACCGGGTCAACGCCCAGCAGGCGCGGCGTTTCCTCGACCGCGTGGTCGGTTACATGGTTTCGCCGCTGCTGTGGGCCAAGATTGCCCGTGGCCTGTCCGCTGGCCGTGTGCAGTCGGTAGCGGTGAAGCTGGTGGTTGAGCGAGAGCGTGAGATCCGCGCCTTCATCCCGGAAGAGTACTGGGAGATCCACGCCGACCTCGGCACCGCCAAGAACGCCAAGGTGCGTTTCGAGGTGGCGCGCGAGAAGGGCGAGGCCTTCAAGCCGCTGAACGAAGCTCAGGCCATGGCTGCACTGGAAAAGCTCAAGGCTTCCAGTTACAGCGTGGTCAAGCGCGAAGACCGCCCGACCAGCAGCAAGCCATCGGCACCGTTCATTACGTCCACCTTGCAGCAAGCGGCCAGTAACCGCCTGGGCTTTGGCGTGAAGAAAACCATGATGATGGCCCAGCGCTTGTACGAAGCCGGTTACATCACCTACATGCGTACCGACTCGACCAACCTGTCGGCTGACGCCCTGGATATGGCACGCAGCTACATCGAACGGGAGTTCGGCAAGCAGTACCTGCCGGAGGCGCCACTGGTTTACGGCAGCAAGGAGGGCGCCCAGGAGGCGCACGAAGCGATTCGGCCTTCTGACGTGAATACCCACCCGACCAAGCTCAGCGGCATGGAGCGTGACGCCGAGCGCCTGTACGAGCTGATCTGGCGCCAGTTCCTGGCGTGCCAGATGCCGCCAGCGCAGTACCTGTCCACCAGCGTTACCGTCGCTGCCGGCGATTTCGAGCTGCGTGCCAAGGGCCGCATCCTCAAGTTCGACGGCTACACCCGTGTGCTGCCACAGCAGAGCAAGCCGGCCGAAGACGACGTGCTGCCAGAGATGGTTCAGGGTGAAGCGCTGAAACTGATCCAGATCGACCCGAGCCAGCACTTTACCAAGCCGCCTGCACGCTTTACCGAAGCCAGCCTGGTCAAGGAAATGGAAAAGCGCGGCATTGGCCGCCCATCGACCTACGCGGCGATCATTTCCACCATCCAGGACCGTGGCTATGTGACGCTGCACAACCGCCGCTTCTACTCCGAGAAGATGGGCGATATCGTCACCGAGCGCTTGTCGGAGAGCTTCTCCAACCTGATGGATTACGGCTTTACCGCCGACATGGAAGAGAACCTCGACGACGTGGCCCAGGGCGAGCGTGACTGGAAGAACGTGCTCGACGAGTTCTACGGCGATTTCAGCAAAAAGCTGCAGACTGCCGAGTCCAGTGAAGACGGCATGCGCGCCAACCAGCCGACCATGACCAACATTCCATGCAAGGAATGTGGTCGGCCGATGATGATTCGCACCGCTTCTACGGGTGTGTTCCTGGGCTGCTCTGGCTACAGCCTGCCGCCGAAAGAGCGCTGCAAGGCTACCGTCAACCTGGTGCCGGGCGACGAGATTGCCGCTGACGACGAGGGCGAGTCGGAGTCGCGCGTGCTGCTGGGCAAGCACCGGTGCCCGATCTGCGCCACGGCGATGGACGCCTACCTGCTGGACGAGAAACACAAACTGCACATCTGCGGTAACAACCCGGATTGTGTCGGTTACGAGATCGAAGAAGGCAACTACCGCATCAAGGGTTACGAAGGGCCGAGCCTGGAGTGCGACAAGTGCGGTAGCGAGATGCAATTGAAGACCGGCCGTTTCGGCAAGTTCTTCGGCTGCACCAACCCGGCATGCAAGAACACCCGCAAGCTGCTCAAGAGCGGCGAGGCGGCGCCACCGAAGATGGACAAGGTGGACATGCCGGAGCTCAAGTGCGAGAAGGTCGATGATACCTACGTGCTGCGCGACGGTGCTTCTGGGTTGTTCCTGGCTGCCAGCCAGTTCCCCAAGAACCGCGAAACCCGTGCGCCGCTGGTGCTGGAGATTGTGCCGCACAAGCATGAGATTGACCCGAAGTACCACTTCCTGTGCGATGCGCCGCAGAAAGACCCGGATGGCCGCCCGGCGGTGATTCGTTACAGCCGCAAGACCAAGGAGCAGTACGTGCAGTCCGAGGTCGATGGCAAGCCGACCGGTTGGAAGGCGTTTTACGACGGCAATGCCTGGAAGGTTGAAGACAAGCGCTGATCCATCGGTGCTGTGATTTGGGGCCGCTTTGCGCCCCTTCGCGGGCTTGCCCGCTCCCACAGGTATCGCGCCGCCCTTGAATGTGGCGCTGTACTGGTGGGAGCGGGCAAGCCCGCGAAGGGGCGCAAAGCGGCCCCAATCATTTATGATGCAGATATCCGCCTTGTAGCCTTATGGGAGGGCACTGAAATGGCCCAGGAACTCTACACCCGCACCAACCAGAAACTGTTCTTCGCCGGCCTCGCCCTCGAGTCCATGGCCAAGGCTGAACAAAGCCAGGCCATGAATGCCCAAGGCCTGGTCCAGGCTGAGCGCGAGTCGGCGCTGTTCCACCTGTATGGCGCTCTGTTGGGGCTGTGCCATGAAATCGGGGGCTTCTATCGCCTGCCGGTCGTCGCAACGGTGGAGCAAGCCCTGGCCGACGATGCCCTGAACGGTATCGCCATCCCGGAAGTGGCCGAGTTGCTGGAGCTGGCTCGCCAACGCGAAACCTGGCTGGCGCAAATGCTCGGTGCTTATGCCGATTTGTTCCGACCACCGGTCGCCAGAAAAGCGCCGAAAACCGACGTTACCCAGCCTCTGATTCAAGCCGTCAATCTTGATGAGCCTGAGCATCCAGCGCTGTCGCGTGCCGAGCTGGAAAGCTGGCGCAACGACCTCAAAAGTTTGGTGAGACGTTTCCGCGACGCGTTGAGTGAGTGCTGATAGCCGCAACGGCTGGTACAATAATCGCCTTTCGCGGAGAACTGCCATTTATGTCTACGTCTTTTCTGGAAATTGTCGAGTTGCCTGATGGCCGCATCGAACTTCGTCGCGCCGAGGATGAGGGCTCTCTGGTAACCCTGGATTTCTCGGAAGACGCCAAGGTGTTCCTGCAGGGTCAGCATGTGGAAGTGGCCAAGGCCATGCTCAGTGTGGGCGTGCAGATGGCCGGTCGCCTGATGGATGGCGAGCTCGAGCGTGATGAAGGGCCGCGTGTGCTGCACTGAGTGTGCAGCAGCGTATCAGGCTATTTGAAGTGACAGGCAAAGCCTGAACATCAGCCGAGGCGGATGTTCAGGCTTTGTGCGTTTCCGGCACTGGCTGCACGTAGCAGTTGCTGGCGTGCAGTGGCATTGACGTTGCCCAGCCAGCTCACCACGGTGTGGCTGAGGCCCAGGCGCAAAGCCTCGCAGGCCAGCTGCAGCGCGCTTTGATTGCTGCGGGGTTGCAGCAGCAGAATACGTTCACGGTTGAGCCCGGCATCGCGCAGCCAGGCCTGGGTCAGGCTTGGCGGTGGGGCGATCAGGGTCAGCCAGCGGGCCTCGTCCTCTTCGCTCAGCTCGCGCAGCACGGGTGCCAGCAGGCTTTGGCAGTGGCCAGGGGCGCCGCGCAGCGACAGTTCGCTGAACAGCTCGGGCTGGCTGCTCTTGCGCGCCGGTTCCCTGGCTTTCAGGCCTGGCAGTACGGGCTGGGCGAGGAATGCTTCGAACAGGGGCAACTGGACTTGCTCGGGTGCGTGAATGAACTGCTGCATGACGCCTCCTGGATCAGCGGCGAATGACGCCGACGCTCAAGCCCTCGATCACCAGCTCCTGTTCTTTCAGGTCGACTTCGATGGGGGCGAATTCGGGGTTTTCGGCAAGCAGCCAGACTTTGCTGCCTTCACGCTTGAAGCGCTTGACGGTAACTTCGTCGCCGATGCGCGCCACCACGATCTGGCCGTTACGGGCTTCACGGCAGGTGTGCACCGCCAGCAGGTCACCGTCGAAGATGCCGACGTCCTTCATGCTCATGCCGTGTACGCGCAGCAAATAGTCGGCTTGGGGGTGGAAGAAGGCAGGGTTGATGTTGCAGGATTGCTCGATGTGCTGTTCGGCAAGAATCGGCGCACCGGCAGCGACCCGGCCGATGATGGGCAGGCCGGTTTCTTCGGCCTTGGCTTCCAGGCCAGGGATGCGGATGCCGCGGGAAGCGCCCGGCGTCATTTCGATCGCGCCCTTGCGGGCAAGGGCCTTGAGGTGCTCCTCGGCGGCATTGGGCGACTTGAAGCCCAGCTCCTGAGCAATCTCGGCGCGGGTAGGCGGGAAGCCGTTGTCTTCCAGGCAGCGCTTGATGAACGCGAGAATTTCGGCTTGGCGTGGCGTCAGTTTCAACATGGTAAGCGCTCTGTCTTTTTGTACAGTGACTGGGATTATATACAGTACTGAGTGCGCTGCAAGCCAAAAGCCGCAATAAACAGAAGAGGTGGCGCTTGCAGTGGGCCGGCTGGCGCTTTTAAATGGCGACCGCCCAGTCACCGAGCCTTGACAGAAGCAGGGCTGAAACGTATGTTTCAAACACCTGTTTGTCTGGCGGAGTAGTCGGAGTAGTCATGGCCCAATCGGAAACCGTTGAACGCATTCTCGATGCTGCCGAGCAGCTGTTCGCGGAAAGGGGGTTCGCCGAAACCTCGTTGCGGCTGATTACCAGCAAGGCCGGGGTCAACCTGGCGGCAGTCAACTATCATTTCGGCTCCAAGAAGGCGCTGATCCAGGCTGTTTTTTCGCGTTTCCTCGGCCCATTCTGCGCCAGTCTCGAGCGTGAGCTGGAGCGCCGCCAGGCCAAGCCGGAGCAAAAGCCCAGCCTTGAAGAACTGCTGGAAATGCTCGTAGAGCAGGCGCTGGCCGTGCAGCCGCGTAGCAACAACGACCTGTCGATCTTCATGCGCCTGCTGGGTTTGGCGTTCAGCCAGAGCCAGGGTCACCTGCGGCGCTATCTGGAAGACATGTACGGCAAGGTGTTCCGCCGCTACATGCTGCTGGTGAACGAGGCTGCGCCACGCATTCCGCCACTGGAACTGTTCTGGCGTGTGCACTTCATGCTGGGTGCCGCGGCCTTCAGCATGTCCGGTATCAAGGCCTTGCGGGCGATTGCCGAGACTGACTTCGGCATCAATACCTCGATCGAGCAGGTGATGCGCCTGATGGTGCCGTTCCTGGCGGCAGGCATGCGCGCTGACAGCGGTGTGACCGACGAGGCGATGGCCACTGCGCAGCTGCGTCCGCGAACCAAGACCAGTTCGGCTACCGCCAAGGCCTGAAGGCTGGGCGTGGCGGGGCGCTTCCGCTAAGCTAGCGCCCATGCCCTATCTCGATCTACTTCACATTTCCCTTGCTGACCAGCGCCTTTATGGCTTCGCCTGTGGCCAACAGCGCGTGTCTGCCGGTGTCTGCTGCCCCCCGGTGGGCTTCTCTCTGTCTTCAATGAAGGATTACCCATGACTGTCAGCCTGCAAGGCTCCCTGATGGTGGATATCGCCGGTAAATGGCTGACCGCCGAAGACCGTCAACTGCTTCGCCAGCCGGAAGTGGCTGGCCTGATCATCTTCGCCCGCAATATCGACAGCCCGCGCCAGGTGCGCGAACTGTGCGCGTCCATCCGCGCCATTCGCCCCGAGCTGATCCTGGCCGTGGATCAGGAAGGTGGTCGCGTACAGCGTCTGCGCCAGGGCTTTGTGCGCCTGCCGGCCATGCGTGCGCTGGCCGATAACGACAATGCTGAATACCTGGCTGAACAGTGCGGCTGGCTGATGGCGACCGAGGTACTGGCAGTTGGCCTGGACCTCAGCTTCGCTCCGGTGCTCGACCTGGACCACCAGCGTAGCGCCGTGGTGGGCAGCCGCGCCTTCGAGGGTGACCCGCTGCGTGCAACGCGACTGGCCGGCGCGTTCATCCGAGGCATGAATGCGGCAGGTATGGCCGCGTGTGGCAAGCATTTCCCGGGGCATGGCTGGGCCGAAGCCGATTCGCACGTGGCCATCCCCACCGATGAGCGCAGCCTGGAACAACTGCGCCAGGCCGACCTGGTGCCGTTTACCCGCCTGAGTGGGCAGCTGGCGGCAGTGATGCCGGCGCATGTCATCTACCCGCAGGTTGACAACCAGCCCGCTGGCTTCTCGCGGCGTTGGTTGCAGGACATCCTGCGTGGCGAGCTGGGCTTTGATGGGGTGATCTTCAGTGATGACCTGTCGATGGCCGGTGCGCATGTGGTGGGCGACGCGGCCAGCCGTATCGAGGCGGCGCTGAGCGCCGGTTGTGATATGGGCCTGGTGTGCAATGACCGGGCGGCGGCGGAGCTGGCGCTGAGTGCGGCGCAGCGCATGAAGGTCAAGCCATCGCCGCGGATTGCCCGGATGCGTGGGCAAGGGTTTGCGCGGACCGATTATCGCCAGCAGCCGCGCTGGCTGGAGGCGTTGGGGGCGTTGAAGGAAGCTCAGCTGGTCGATTGACTGCGCTGGCCTGTTCGCGCTCACAGGTATCGCATCTCATGCTTGTAGGCGCGGGTTTACCCGCGAATTTGGTGGCGGCGGCAACGGTGAACGGCGGGTGGTAATTGGCCAGCAGGTCCGGCCTCTTCGCGGGTAAACCCGCTCCTACGACGACCTGTGCCGAACCACCGATGCGTGCCTGTAGGCGCGGGTTTACCCGCGGATACGGTGGCGGCGGCAACGGTGAACGGCGGGTGGTAATTGGCCGGCAGGTCCGGCCTCTTCGCGGGTAAACCCGCTCCTACAGCGGCCTGTGCCGAACCACCGATGCGTGTGTAGGCGCGGGCTTGCCCGCGAAGAGGTCCGCACAGGCTGTATCCGCTTTTGGTCTACCGCCCGCGCTTTCCGGGCAATGGCGCAAACAGGGCCTCGATTTCTTCATCGCCAAGCCGCCATTGCCCAGCCTGCCCGCCGTCCAGCAGGCTGGCTGCCAGTGCTGCCTTTTCCTGCTGCAACAACTGGATCTTCTCTTCCACCGTACCCCGGGTAATCAGCTTGAACACGAACACCGGCTTGTCCTGGCCGATGCGGTAGGCACGGTCGGTAGCTTGGTTTTCGCTGGCCGGGTTCCACCAGGGGTCGAAGTGGATCACGGTGTCCGCCGCCGTCAGGTTCAAGCCTACGCCCCCTGCCTTGAGGCTGATCAGGAACACTTCGCTTTCACCTTGCTGGAACTGCTGCACTGGCGTGCGACGGTCACGAGTGTCACCGGTCAGCAAGCTGTAGCGGATTTTGCGCTTCTCAAGCTCCTGCTCGATCAGCGCCAGCATCGAGGTGAACTGTGAGAACAACAACACCCGGCGCCCTTCGCTGAGCAGTTCTTCGAGCATCTCCAGCAGCGCACCCAGCTTGCCCTTGTCGGCCTGGTTGCCTTTGCTTTCTACCCCCTTGACCAGGCGCAGGTCACAGCACACCTGGCGCAGCTTGAGCAACGCATCGAGGATCACGATCTGGCTGCGTGCGGCGCCATTGCGGGCGATTTCGTCGCGGACTTTCTGGTCCATGGCCACTCGCACGGCTTCGTACGTATCGCGCTGGGCATCACTGAGCTCGACCCAGTGCACCATCTCGGTCTTGGCCGGCAGTTCTGTGGCCACCTGCTCCTTGGTGCGGCGCAGCAGGAACGGCCGGATGCGGCTGGCCAGGTGGGCCATGCGCTCGCTGTCACCGTGGCGCTCGATCGGGTTGCGGTAATCCTGGTTGAAGCGCTTCAGGTCGCCCAGCCAGCCGGGCATCAGGAAGTGGAAGATCGACCACAGTTCGCCCAGGTTGTTTTCCATTGGCGTGCCGGTCAGGCACAGGCGCTGCCCGGCCTGTAGCTCGCAGACGGCGAGGGCAGCCTTGCTGCTGCTGCTCTTGATGTTTTGCGCCTCGTCCAGTATCAGCACGTGCCAGGCCTGGGGGCGCAGCTGTTCCAGGTCGCGTGGCATCAAGGCGTAAGTGGTCAGGACCAGATCGTACTCATGGAGTTTGGTGAAGTGCTTGCTGCGCCCCGGCCCATGCAGTGCCAGGACGCGCAGGTCGGGGGCGAAGCGCTGGGCTTCGTCCAGCCAGTTGGGTATGAGGCTGGTCGGCATGACTGCCAGGGCCGGTGCATTCAGGCGCCCGGACTGTTTCTCCAGCAGCAGATGGGCCAAGGCCTGCAGGGTCTTGCCCAGGCCCATGTCGTCGCCGAGGATACCGCCGGTACCCATCTCGCGCAGGGCCTGCAGCCAGTTCAAGCCTTGCTGCTGATAGGGGCGCAAGCTGGCCTGCAGCCCTGTGGGCGGTTCTACCTGTAGGTTCCGGGCATCGCGCAGGCGCCGGCCCAGATCGCGTACGTGCTCGCCACCTTCCCAGTGCAGGGGCAGGCCTTCTATTTCGTTCAGGCGCGCGGCGTCGGCGCGCTCCATGCGCAGGGACGGGCCTGCAGTGTCCTCGTGCAGGTAGAGCTCGCCCAGGGTGCCCATGACTGCCTTGATGCGGCCATAGGGCAGGGCGACGCGCAAAGCCGGGGCATCGAGACGGCCGCGATTGAGGTCGATCAGCAGGTGTTCATCATCGCTGCGCCGGGCCAGTTCGCTAGGGCGTAGCAGCTCCGGGCTGCTGCGCAGCAGGTGCAACACGATCGGCAGCAGGCTGTGGCGCTGGCCATCGACCACGATGCCGAGTTCCAGGTCGAACCATTCATGGCCAGGCGCTTCGTCGATGGTTGCATACCAGTCGTCCACCTCCTGCAGGTTGAAGGCGAAGTCGCGGTGAATATCGATGTCCCAGCCGGCTTCGCGCAGGCGCGGCAGGCCTTCGCGGGCAAAGCGCAGCCAGGCTTCGTCGTCAGGCAACTGGTGCATTTCGCCGGCGCTGTCGGGTAGGGCCTTGCTCTGCCGTGTGGCGGGCTTGAAGCCGAAATCGCGCAGTACCTTGCGCAGCGCCTGCTCGGCTTGAGTCTGGCGGCGAATGCGCTGGCTGGTGCTGCCTGCCAGGCGGGTCAGCGGCTTTTCGTCGGTGCCGCTGGCCTGCAAGCCGTCATAATCGAACGCCAATGCGGCGCGGTGTTGCATTTGCCGTTGCATGCGACCGGTTTTCGGCATGTAGGCGGTGTATTCAAGGCTGCCGAGAGCAAGAAGGGGCTTTGGCTGGATGTTATCGAGCAACTGCTCCTGCACTTGCGTCGGGGTCGGCACCTTATGGCTGAGGGCATTGAGCTTGTGGCTCAGGGGTACGACCAGGTGTTCCGGCACGTCGGGTGCAATAGTCAGCTGTACGGCGACGTGGGGATCCAGGCTGTGCTCGACCTTGCCCACTTCACGGGTCGGCAGGTCCAGGTAGTAAAGCGGCAGCAGCGGGATGACGCAGCGCAGCATCGCTTCGCCGCTGTACCACCGCCCCCGGTAATTTCCGTTGTCCAGGCGTACCCAGCGAAACTCGGCGTGGCGCACCGGGCCTTCATGAAGCAGGGGGAGGTCGGTGTCGAAGAACATCCGCCCGGTTTCGAGGGCGCGCTGGAACAGCTCGCCACCTTCATGGCCCTTCAGTCGGTAGCCGCGATCCTGGCCGCCGCCCTGATTCAGGGCCGAGAGCAGGCGCAGAATGCGGATGTCTTCGTCTGTTACGAAGCGCGGTGGCTCGTAGAGAAAATCGTAAAGGGACTGGATGCGGCTGAAGCGGATGCCGTCCTCCGTTCGCGTGCCCTTGCGCACAAGCAGGGCGCAGCCCGCATCGTCGGTGAGCTGCAGCTGATAGCACACCATGCGCCCGCGTTTGTCTTCGGTCGCGTCGGTCTTGGGTGGGGCCTGCTCCAGGCCGCTCAACCAGTGCTGCAGTTCGGCGGACAAGGCGCCCGGGTTGGCTTGCGTGTCCTTACTGCTGGAAAAGCGCTCGCTGACGCAGAAAAGGACAGCGGCGCAATGCTTGCAGTTTTGCCGTACCGGGCAATCGCAGTCACCGCGCACATGGCACCGGCCGCCCGCTACGTGCAACTTGATGTGTTGCCGGTAGTGGTTGTTGCCGCTCCCCTGGCAACTGGCCGTTATGGTTGGCCCATGAATGCCTTCCAGTTCGGCCCTGCCTTCCTCGGCATAGCGCTCACCGCGCTGCAGGGCAGCTTTGCTGAACGATTGAATCCAGTTCGGATAGGCGTTCACCATTTCGGCGGCATCGTCCTTCATGGGCTTACTGCTCCATCATCTCCGGGTCCATCACCGGCATTTTCGGCGTGCCTGGTGGGGTCACCTTCAGCAGCACCGCCAGGTGCCCGCCGTCGAGAAAGGTCAGCTGGCCGCCCTTGACGTTGCTGTTGCTTTGCCTGAACTGCTCGCTTTGCAGCACGTTGCCGTTGCCATCCAGCTGGTTGACCCAGAAGTTGGCCTCGACGGTGATGAAGCGGCCTTCAGCGATGCTCAGGTTGCCTTCGATAGGGAAGTGCCCGAACTGTTCGGTGCCTTCGCCCAGGGCGATGCGGCTGGGTTCGCTGCCCACCTGCTGTTGCCAGGCCTTGTGCATCAGCACCGTGTAGTCGGCGGTGGCTTCCAGGCGGGTGGCTTCATCTTCAAGTGCTGGGGGGCGCTCGGCGTCTTTCGCCAGGCGTGGGGCGCCAGCGCTCCAGTCTTCGGGGGCGAACGGGCTGGTGAAGGCGGGCACGCTGTTCTGCCGCACCAGAATCATTTCTACCTGATACAAGCCTTCAGCGAAGGCGGCTGGGGCGAACAGCGCCAGCAGCAGGGTCAGGCAACGGATGGCACGCATGAGTCTTCCTTAGGCAGGCTGTGGGGTCAGGCGCTCGAACAGCGCCTCCAGGGTATTGAAACGTTCGTCGGGGCGTTCCATCGGTACCAGGAAGCGGAACTGGGTGGCGCCTTCGAACTTGTAGCGTTTGGGTTGACCCTGGATCAGCTTGATCAGGGTCAGTGGGTCGACCGGTGTTTCGGCTTCGAACTCGAGCTTGCCACCGTTGGGCCCCGCATCGACTTTCTTGATGCCGAGCTTTTCCGCGTGCAGCTTGAGTGACGTCAGGCGCATCAGGTTCTTGGTCGGCTCTGGCAACAAGCCGAAGCGGTCGATCATCTCGACCTGCAAGTCCTTGAGGCCCTCTTCGTCGGCAGCCGAGGCAATGCGTTTGTACAGGATCAGGCGCGCATGCACGTCAGGCAGGTAGTCCTCGGGGATCAGTGCCGGCAGGCGCAGGTTGATCTCCGGGCCGCCACCCAGTGGTTGCTCAAGGTTCGGCTGGGTACCTTTTCGGATTGCCTTGACCGCACGTTCGAGCATTTCCATGTACAGGGTGAAGCCCACTGCCTGGATCTGCCCGCTCTGGCCTTCGCCCAGCAGCTCGCCGGCGCCGCGGATTTCCAGGTCGTTGGTGGCCAGCACAAAGCCTGCGCCAAGGTCTTGCGTGTTGGCGATCGCCTCCAGGCGCTTTTCGGCGTCGGCGCTCACCTTCTGACGGGTAGGTGTGAGCAGGTAGGCGTAGGCCTGGTGGTGACTACGGCCAACCCGGCCACGCAGCTGGTGCAGCTGGGCCAGGCCGAACTTGTCGGCGCGCTCGATGACGATGGTGTTGGCGCTGGGCACGTCGATACCGGTTTCGATAATGGTCGAGGCCACCAGCACGTTGAAACGCTTGTGGTAGAAATCGCTCATCACCTGTTCCAGCTCGCGTTCGCGCATTTGCCCGTGGCCGATGCCGATGCGTGCCTCGGGCACCAGCTCGGCAAGGTCGGCGGCGCATTTTTCGATGGTTTTCACATCGTTGTGCAGGTAATACACCTGGCCACCGCGCAACAGTTCGCGCAGCAGCGCCTCCTTGACCGTGCTCTTGTTCTGTTCCATGACGAAGGTGCGCACCGACAGGCGGCGTGCTGGCGGCGTGGCGATGATCGACAGGTCGCGCATGCCCGCCACCGCCATGTTCAGCGTGCGCGGAATCGGCGTGGCGGTCAGGGTGAGGATATCGACCTCGCTGCGCAGCGCCTTCAACTGTTCTTTCTGGCGCACGCCAAAGCGGTGCTCTTCA
Organism: Pseudomonas sp. BO3-4; assembly: GCF_034044115.1. Classification (NCBI taxonomy): domain Bacteria; kingdom Pseudomonadati; phylum Pseudomonadota; class Gammaproteobacteria; order Pseudomonadales; family Pseudomonadaceae; genus Pseudomonas; species Pseudomonas sp. BO3-4. Next base: position 4,254,925 of record NZ_CP139018.1, on the reverse strand, counting down.
TCGATGATGGCCAGGCCCAGGTCTTTGAAGCGCACGTCATCCTGCAGCAGCTTGTGGGTGCCGATGAGGATGTCGATCTTGCCTTCGGCAAGGTCCGCGGCGGCGGCGGCCACTTCCTTGGCCGATTTGAAGCGGCTCATCACTTCCACGGTCACGGGCCAGTCGGCAAAGCGGTCGCGGAAGCTGTTGTAATGCTGCTGGGCAAGCAGGGTGGTGGGCACCAGTACGGCCACCTGGCGGCCACTGTGCACGGCGATGAACGCCGCGCGCATGGCCACTTCGGTCTTGCCGAAGCCCACGTCGCCGCAGACCAGGCGGTCCATTGGCTTGGGTGCCAGCATGTCGGCGCGCACGGCCTCGATGGCGGCCTGCTGGTCCGGGGTTTCCTCGAACGGGAAGCCGGCGCTGAAAGTGGCGTAGTCGGCGGACGGGTCGGCAAACGCGTAGCCCTTGCGCGCGGCGCGGCGGGCATAGATGTCGAGCAGTTCGGCGGCCACGTCGCGGACCTGTTCGGCGGCCTTGCGCTTGGCTTTCTGCCAGGCCTCCGAACCCAGCCGGTGCAACGGTGCCAGGGCGTCGTCGCTGCCGGTGTAGCGGGCGATCAGGTGCAGGTTGGCCACCGGCACATACAGCTTGGCGTTCTCGGCGTATTCCAGTGTCAGGAATTCGGCAGCCTGGCCGTCGATTTCCAGGGTGGCCAGGCCCAGGTAGCGCCCGACGCCATGGTCGATGTGCACCACCGGCGCACCTTCGCGCAGCTCGGTGAGGTTCTTGATGACCGCGTCGTTGGCGGTTTCGCCGCGCTTGTCACGGCGCCGGCGCTGCATCACTCGCTGGCCGAACAGTGGGCTTTCGGCAATCAGGGCCAGCCCTGGATCGTCCAGCAGCAGGCCGTCGTCCAGCGGGGCGATGGTGATCGCCAGGCGCTCGGCACCGGTAATGAAATCGTCCCAGCCTTCGACGGTATGCGGGCGCAGCTTCAGCCGTTCGAGCAGCTCCAGCAGCACTTCCCGGCGGCCCGCTGATTCGGCTGTGAAGAGCACGCGGCCGGGGAACTGATCGAGGAAGTTGGCCAGCTCGGCCAGCGGCTGGTTGGCCTTGGCCTCGATGGCCAGGTTGGGCAAGGCGCGCGCCGGGAAGCGCTCGCGGCCCACGCCAGGCTCCAGCGCTTCGCTGCTGACCACCACCCGGGGCCACTGCTTGAGCCGGGCGAAGCAATCTTCCACCGGCAGGAACAGCTCGGCCGGCGGCAACAGCGGCCGGCTGAGGTCGCCGCGGCGGTCTTCATAGCGCCCGCGCACGTCGTTCCAGAAGTGCTCGGCGGCCTGTTCCACACCGGGTAGCGAGAACACCTGGGTGTCGGTCGGCAGGTAGTCGAACAGGGTCGAGGTTTCTTCGAAGAACAGCGGCAGGTAGTACTCGATACCGGCGGGGATGATGCCGCTGGCCAGGTCCTGGAAGATTGCACTGCGGCGGAAGTCGACGTCGAAGCGCTCGCGAAAGCGTGCCTTGAAGCGGGTCACTTCTTCCTTCTGCATCGGGAATTCGCGTGCTGGCAGCAGGCGCACCGAATCCACCTTGTCGATCGAGCGCTGGGTCTCGGGGTCGAAGGTGCGCAGCGTCTCGATCTCGTTATCGAACAGGTCGATGCGGTAGGGCAGCTTGCTGCCCATCGGGAACAGGTCGATCAGCGCGCCGCGCACGGCGAACTCGCCATGCTCGTAGACGGTGTCGACACAACGGTAGCCGCTGGCCTCCAGGCGCAGGCGCATCTGTTCCACGTCGATGGTCTGGCCCACATCCAGCACCAGGCTGCTGCCCAGCAGAAAACGCGTGGGTGCCAGGCGGTGCAGGGCGGTGGTGATCGGCACCACGAGGATGCCGTGGCTCAGCTCCGGCAGACGGTACAGGCTGGCGATGCGCTGGGAGATGATGTCCTGGTGTGGCGAGAACAGGTCGTAGGGCAGGGTTTCCCAATCGGGGAACGGCAGCACTGGCAGGTCTGGGGCAAAGAAGCGCAGCTCCTGCTCCAGACGGTCGGCGGCCTGGCTGTCGGCCGTCAGCAGCAGGGTGAAGCGGCCAGCGCTGCTGGCGGCTTCGGCGATGGCAAGGCTGAGGGCGGCACCGGGCAGGTTGCCCCAGGTTTGTTTGCCGGCCGTGGCCGACATTTGCGGTAGGCGCAGAACTGACACGGGAGATTGCACTCCAAGCGTTGCGGCAAAGAGACCGATTGTACCGGTGACAGTGCCGGCTGTCAGGCTCGAAAGGGCATGAACGCTGGCTTGCGTCACTGCGTCAGGCACTCATTGCCGGTTCCGCGTTGGGGCGTCATAATGTAGCCCCTTTTTTCTGTCCCTACATGTGGAAGGTTCCCGTGACTCAGAAGCCCGACCAGTGTCTTGGTGAGTGGATTGATCGTGAAGCCCTGGCTGAAGCGATGATCCCGCTTATCGGTCAGCTCTACCGCAATAACAATGTGGTGAGCTCGATTTATGGCCGCAGCCTGATCAACCGTTCGGTTATCTCGATCCTCAAGGCGCACCGCTTTGCGCGCCACCGCCAAACCGACGAAACCGAACTGTCCGTCCACGAGACATTCCCCCTGCTCAAGGCCATGAGCGAGCTGAAACTGGGCGCCGCATCGGTCGACCTGGGCAAGCTGGCCAACAAGTTCAAGCAGGAAGGCAATGGCCGCACTGCCGAGCAGTTCGTCCGTGAAGAGCTGGCCGACGTGGTCGGTCAGCAGAACGCTTCGGCGCGCAAAGGCACCGACGTTGTCCTGTACGGCTTCGGTCGCATCGGCCGCCTGCTGGCGCGCATCCTGATCGAGAAGACCGGTGGTGGTGACGGCCTGCGTCTGCGTGCCATCGTCGTGCGCAAAGGCGCCGAAAACGACCTGGTCAAGCGTGCCAGCCTGCTGCGCCGTGACTCGGTGCACGGCCCGTTCGATGGCACCATCACCATCGACGAAGCCAACAACACCATCACCGCCAACGGCAACCTGATCCAGGTTATCTACGCCAAGAGCCCGAGCGAAGTCGACTACACCCAGTACGGCATCGACAATGCGCTCATCGTCGACAACACCGGCGTATGGCGTGACGCCGACGGCCTGGGCCAGCACCTGGCCTGCCCGGGTGCTGCCCGCGTGATCCTCACCGCACCTGGCAAGGGCGCGCTGAAGAACATCGTGCACGGTATCAACCACGGTGACATCACTGCCGATGACAAGATCATCTCGGCGGCCTCCTGCACCACCAACGCCATCGTGCCGGTGCTCAAGGCCATCAACGACCAGTACGGCATCGTCAACGGCCACGTCGAAACCGTTCACTCGTTCACCAACGACCAGAACCTGATCGACAACTTCCACAAGGGCAGCCGCCGTGGCCGTGCCGCGCCGCTGAACATGGTAATCACCGAAACCGGCGCCGCCACCGCTGCTGCCAAGGCACTGCCAGTGCTGAAGGGCAAGCTGACCGGCAACGCGATTCGTGTTCCGACGCCGAACGTTTCGATGGCCATCCTGAACCTGAATCTGGAAAAGGCCACCACCCGCGACGAGATCAACGAGTACCTGCGCCAGATCGCCATGCACTCGGAGCTGCACAAGCAGATCGACTACGTGGCTTCGCAGGAAGTGGTTTCGACCGACTTCGTCGGCTCGCGCCACGCCGGTGTGGTTGACGCAGAGGCGACCATCGCCAACGACAACCGCGTTGTTCTGTACGTCTGGTACGACAACGAATTCGGTTATAGCTGCCAGGTGGTTCGTGTGATGGAAGACATGGCTGGTGTGAACCCGCCAGCGTTTCCACGCTGATTCGCTTGTAAGGCAATGAAAAAACGGGAACCTTCGGGTTCCCGTTTTTTTTATTCTGAATGTGTGTTGCCAGTGCCGGCCCTTTCGCGGGTAAACCCGCTCCTACAGGATTATCGCTGCCCCTGTAGGCGCGGGTTTACCCGCGAAGAGGCCAGCACCGGCAACCGAGAAACCCTACTGTGCGCACAGCCCTCCTGTTCATACTGCTGCTACTCACCGCCTGCAACCAGGGCCCCACCCTGGAGCGCCTGGGTGGCCCGACCATGGGCAGCAGCTACAGCATCCAGTACGTCCGCGAGCCTGGTGGCCCGGAGCCGGCCCAGGTGCAGAGGGCGGTGGAAACCATCCTGCACGACATCGACCACCACTACTCGACCTACCGCGGCGATTCCATCGTAAGCCAGTTCAACCGCTTACCTGCCGGCCAGTGCCTGGCCCTGCCGCCTGACATGCTCGCGTTGGTCAGCCTGGGCCAGCACCTTGCCGAGCAGAGCGATGGCGCCTTCGACCTCACGGTAGAGCCTTTGCTCGACCTGTGGGGCTTCGGCCCTCAGGCCCGTCACCAGCAGGTGCCCGAACCACAGGCACTGGCCCAGGTACGCCAGCGTGTGGGCTACCAGCACCTGCGCGTCAAAGGTCGAGCCCTGTGCAAGGATGCCCCGGTGCAGCTCGACTTCAACAGCATCGTCGCCGGCCATGCTGTCGACTTGATCGCTGCGCGCCTGCAGGCCATGGGTGTCAGCAGTTTTGTCGCCGAGGCCACTGGCGAGCTGAAGGCGGTTGGCCGCAAGCCTGACGGCAGCCCTTGGCGTATTGCCCTGGAACTGCCTCGCGAAGACCGTCAGATCGCCCGCCAGATCATCCCGGTCAATAGCCTTTCAGTATCAACCTCGGGTGACTATCGGCACTATTTCGAGCAGAATGGCCGGCGCTATTCGCACACCTTCGATGCCCGCCTCGGGCGCCCGGTCGAACATGACCTGGCTGCCGTTACGGTGCTGGACGCCTCAGCACTGCTGGCCGATGGCTATTCGACGCTGCTACTCATCCTGGGCCCACAGCAAGGCTGGGATTTTGCCGTGGCGCATGACTTGGCTGCGGTTTTGGTGACTCGAGCAGAGGGAGGCTTCGTCTCCCGAGCTACGCCCGCGTTCGAACGGGCAGTGAAAGGCCAGTGAAAGCACAAGCAGGGATGATTGCCGCCACGGAATGGGTGAAGCATATGTAGTGCGGGCAAAATTGGCCTACGACGCGACCAAGGGTTAATGTGCGCGGCGTTCAGGGTTGATTAGACTGCACCCGAATTTTCTCATGGCGCCCCGGCGGCATGATCGTGCCCCGCGAGCGACCGTGGCTTGCGGGCCAGTTCTGAAGGAGTACGCATGGCTGTCTACAACTACGACGTAGTGGTGCTGGGTTCCGGCCCGGCCGGTGAAGGCGCGGCAATGAATGCCGCCAAAGCAGGGCGCAAGGTAGCGATGGTCGATGACCGTCGCCAGGTCGGTGGCAACTGCACCCACTTGGGTACCATTCCGTCCAAGGCACTGCGTCACTCGGTGCGGCAGATCATGCAGTTCAACACCAACCCGATGTTTCGTGCCATCGGCGAGCCGCGCTGGTTCTCGTTCCCGGACGTGCTGAAAAGCGCCGAGAAGGTCATCGCCAAGCAGGTGGCATCGCGCACCGGCTACTATGCCCGTAACCGCGTCGACGTGTTCTTCGGCACCGGCAGCTTTGCCGACGAGCAAACCGTGGAAGTGGTGTGCCCGAACGGCGTGGTCGAGAAGCTCAACGCCAAGCACATCATCATCGCGACCGGCTCGCGCCCCTACCGCCCGGCCGACATCGACTTCCACCACCCGCGCGTGTACGACAGCGACACCATCCTCAGCCTCAGCCATACCCCGCGCAAGCTGATCGTGTACGGTGCCGGCGTGATCGGTTGCGAATACGCTTCGATCTTCAGTGGCCTGGGCGTATTGGTCGAGCTGGTCGACAACCGTGGCCAGTTGCTGAGCTTCCTCGACTCGGAAATTTCCCAGGCGCTGAGCTACCACTTCAGCAACAACAACATCACTGTGCGCCACAACGAAGAGTACGAGCGCGTCGAAGGCCTGGACAACGGGGTGATCCTGCACCTCAAGTCGGGCAAGAAAATCAAGGCCGACGCCTTGCTGTGGTGCAACGGCCGTACCGGCAACACTGACAAGCTGGGCCTGGAAAACATCGGCATCAAGGTGAACAGCCGCGGCCAGATCGAGGTTGACGAGGCCTACCGCACCACCGTGCCGAACATCTACGGTGCCGGCGACGTGATCGGCTGGCCAAGCCTGGCCAGTGCCGCCCATGACCAGGGCCGGTCAGCCGCTGGCAGCATTGTCGATAACGGCAGCTGGCGCTTCGTCAACGACGTGCCGACGGGTATCTACACCATTCCCGAAATCAGCTCGATCGGCAAGAACGAGCAGGAGCTGACCCAGGCCAAGGTGCCGTACGAAGTGGGCAAGGCCTTCTTCAAGAGCATGGCGCGTGCGCAGATCGCCGGCGAGCCGCAGGGCATGCTGAAGATCCTGTTCCACCGCGAAACCCTGGAAATCCTCGGCGTGCATTGCTTCGGCTACCAGGCTTCGGAGATCGTCCACATTGGCCAGGCGATCATGAACCAGCCGGGTGAGCAGAACAACCTGAAGTACTTCGTCAACACCACGTTCAACTACCCGACCATGGCCGAAGCCTATCGGGTAGCTGCCTATGACGGCCTGAACCGGCTTTTTTGAGCGGCTCCGACCGGTGGCCTGAGCCGGTCGGAGAGACCGATTTCAACCCTACCCGAGGGTGGTCTTGGCCAAACCGGGAAAGTCTGTAATCAGGCTGTCCACACCAAAGTCAGCAAGCCGGCGCATCAGTGCCGGCTCGTTGACCGTCCACACCGACACATGCAAACCCTGGCCCTGTGCTTTGAGCAGGCGCTCGGGGGTGCACAGCGTCCAGTTCAATGCCAGCAGTTCGCAGCCGTAGTTCTGTGCCACCTTCAGCGGATCGAGCCAGGCGTATTCGGCCACCAGCCCGCGCTTCACATCTGGCACCAGTTCCTGGGCGGCGCCCAGTACTTCGCGTGAGCTGGAGGTGATGGTCACCTTGTCCAGCAGGCCATATTGCTGGGCCAGTTCACGGATCGCCAGGACGGTGGTGGCCGCGCGGGTGCGCGAGGCGCTTTTCACCTCCAGTTGCCAGTGTTCGAACGGGCATTTTTCGAACAGCTCTTCCAGTTTCGGGATCGGGCAGGGCTGCACATGGCCCGGGCCGCCTTTGCGGGCATCGATCTTGACCAGTTCGGCGGCCGGGTGCTCGACCACTTTGCCGCGCCGGCCCGTGGTGCGCTTGAGGGTGGGGTCGTGGATGACCATCAGTTCGTTGTCGGATGACAAGTGCAGGTCCAGCTCGCAGCGGGTCACGCCATGGGACAGGCATTGCTGAAAGCTCTTCAGGGTGTTCTCGGGTGCTTCGCCCTTGGCGCCGCGATGGCCGTAGATCAGGGTCACGTTCGTTCCTTCAAATCAGGGAGAAATTGGCTCAGGAGGCGGGGTCGTTCAGTTCCAGCTGCTGGCGCCGTTGCTGTTGCTGGCGCTGCAGGATGTAACGCGCCAGCAGTTGTCGTTGGGCATCGGTCATGTCGATGAACTCGGTGCCGACTTCGAAGCCGCCCTCCGGGCGAGGGTCGCAATGGGTGATCTTGCCGCGCAGCAGCAGGCCATGGGCGCGCGGCATCAGCACCATTTTCACTTTCACCCGGGTGCCGGGGGCAATCTGTGTGGCTTGGGCGGATTCAATGCCGCCTTCGGAAATGACCACCGGCAGCGGCTCGCCGACCTCGCCAAGCAGGGTTTGTGCAACCACCGCGCTGAGCAAGTCGAGGCGCTTGTTCTGTGCCCGCAGGAACGCGGCGAGGGTGCGGTCCTTGTCGCTTAGCTGGCGCAACAGGTGTTGCGACTCGAAGTCGGACAGGTGCAGCTCGCTGAGCAGGTTGAACAACGGCGAATCATCTTGCAACACATCTGGTTCAAGGGCTTCGGCCGCGCTAAGGGGGCTTATTTGAAGTGCGATCCGATCTTCGATGCGGTAGTATTCGCGGCGATCTTCTTCGTCTAATGTCGTCATGGCGAACCCAAGGTAGCGGCGGTGGTCCGAGTGTAAAGCCGCCGTAGGCGCCTCGCCACAAGGACGTTCCCTTTCATCCGAACAAGCCCCGACATGTTCAGACCTCTTTTCGCATTCATCGGCACGCGTTATACCCGTGCCAAACGTCGCAATCACTTCGTCTCGTTCATTTCCCTGACCTCGATGATCGGCCTCGCCCTGGGCGTGGTGGTAATGATCGTGGTGCTGTCGGTGATGAACGGTTTCGACCACGAGATGCGCACCCGCGTGTTGGGGATGATTCCCCATGCCACGCTGGAGAGCGGCCAGCCCATTGCCGACTGGCAGGCCCTTGCCCAACAAGTAAAGCAGAATCCGCAGGTGGTGGCGGTTGCACCGTTCACCCAGATGCAGGGCCTGCTGACCCATGATGGCAAGGTGCAGAAGGTGCTGCTCAACGGCATCGACCCTGCTCGCGAGCGCGAGGTGTCGATCATCGACAACTTCGTCCTGCAAGGCCGCCTGGACCAGTTGGCGCCGGGCGAGTGGGGCATCATGATCGGCGACAAGGCGGCGGCCAAGCTGGGCGTTGCCATCGGCGACAAGCTCACCTTCGTTGCCCCCGAGGTCAGCGTGACCCCCGCTGGCATGTTCCCGCGCATGAAGCGCTTCACCGTGGTCGGCACCTTCCACGTTGGCGCGGGGGAGATCGACGGCTACCTGGGCCTGACCAACATCAGCGACCTGTCCCGCCTGCACCGCTGGAAGCCCGACCAGGTCCAGGGCCTGCGCCTGAAGTTCGACGACCTGTTCCAGGCGCCGCGCGTAGCCTGGAGCATCGCCCAGCAGCTGGGCGAACAGGAGTTCTATAGCCGTGACTGGACCCGTACCCACGGCAACCTGTACCAGGCGATCCGTATGGAAAAGGCCATGATCGGCCTGCTGTTGCTGCTGATCGTGGCGGTGGCGGCGTTCAACATCATTTCCACCCTGGTGATGGTGGTCAACGACAAGCGCGGCGACATCGCCATCCTGCGCACCCTGGGCGCCACGCCCGGGCAGATCATGCTCATCTTCATGGTCCAGGGTACGGTGATCGGGGTGATCGGTACCCTGATCGGCGCCGTCGTCGGGATCTTCGCGGCCCTGAACGTGAGCGCGGCGATCGCCGGCATCGAGACACTGATCGGCCACAAGTTCCTCAACGCCGACGTGTACTTCATCGATTACCTGCCGTCGCAGATCCTGGCCCAGGACGTGTACATGGTCTGCGGTGCGGCACTGGTCCTGAGTTTCTTCGCCACCCTGTATCCGGCCTGGCGTGCGGCCCGCACCCAGCCTGCAGAGGCGCTACGTTATGAGTGAGTCGCGCATGAGTGATAAAGCCGTTCTGAGTTGCCGCAACCTGGGCAAGTCCTACGACGAGGGCCCGGAGTCGGTGCAGGTGCTGTCCGGGCTCAACCTGGAACTGCAGGCCGGTGAGCGGGTGGCCATCGTTGGCAGTTCCGGCTCGGGCAAGAGTACCTTGCTCAACCTGCTGGGCGGCCTCGACCGGCCGACCCAGGGTAGCGTGTGGCTGGCTGGCGAAGAGCTGTCGGCACTGGGCGAGCGTGCCCGTGGCCTGCTACGCAACCGCGAGTTGGGCTTTGTCTACCAGTTCCACCACCTGCTGCCGGAATTCACCGCCATCGAGAACGTGTGCATGCCGCTGCTGATCGGCCGAACGCCCATCCCCGAGGCCCGGGAGCGTGCCGAGGCGCTGCTCAAGCGGGTAGGCCTGGGCCACCGCCTGAACCACAAGCCGGCCGAGCTTTCCGGCGGCGAACGCCAGCGTGTGGCGATTGCCCGGGCGCTGGTCAACCGCCCCGGCCTGGTGATGCTCGACGAGCCGACCGGTAACCTCGACCACCATACCGCCCAAGGCATCCAGGAACTGATGCAGGAGCTGTCCAGCGCTTCGCGCACGGCATTCCTGGTGGTCACCCACGACCTCAACCTGGCGCGGCAGATGGACCGTGTGCTGAAGCTCGACGATGGCCACCTGGTGGCCATCTGATCGACTGCCGGGGTGGCAGGTGCTGCCCCGTTTTCCTGTTTCCATTGGGTGATTTCGTACATGTTCAGACCCTTGCCCATCTTTATCGGCGCGCGCTACACCCGAGCCAAGCGTCGCAACCATTTCATCTCGTTCATTTCGATGACTTCGATGATCGGCCTGTCGCTGGGCGTGCTGGCGATGATCGTGGTGCTGTCGGTGATGAACGGCTTCCAGCGCGAAATGAGCTCGCGCATTCTCGGCCTGGTGCCGCATGCCGCCATCCTGGGCGTGCAGCCGCTGGACGATTGGCACAAGGTGGCCGACGCCGCCATGAAGAATCCGGCGGTGATGGCTGTGGCGCCGATTACCGAGATGGAAGGCATGCTGTCGTACAAGGGCGCCATGCAGCCGATCCAGGTGGGTGGTATCGACCCGGCCGAGGAGGGCAAGGTTTCCATCGTTGGCCAGCACATCGTCCAGGGCCGTCTGCAGGGCTTGCAGCCCGGTGAGTTTGGTGTGGTTATCGGTGAGCTGACCGCACGCCGCTTCCGCCTGAACACCGGCGACAAGCTGACCTTGATCGTGCCGGAAATCAGCAAGGAACCGGGTGGCATCACCCCGCGCATGCAGCGCCTCACCGTGGTCGGCATCTTCAAGGTCGGCGCCGAGCTGGATGGGTCGCAGGCCTATATCCATGTTGCTGATGCAGCTGAGATGCAGCGCTGGGCGCCGGGCCAGGTGCAAGGTGTGCGCCTTAAGCTGCACGACCTGTATGCCGCTCCGCAGGTGGCCAAGGCGATTGCTGCCGGGCTTGGGGACGCCTACCGGGCCGATGACTGGTCGCATACCCAGGGCAGCCTGTTCAGCGCCATGAAGATGGAAAAGACCATGATCGGCCTGTTGCTGATGATGATCATCGCGGTAGCGGCGTTCAATATCATCGCCACCCTGGTGATGGTGGTGAACGACAAGGGGCCGGACATTGCCATCCTGCGTACCTTGGGCGCCACGCCGGCGCAGATCATGGGCACGTTCATGGTCCAGGGCAGCCTGATCGGCATTGTCGGCACGCTGATTGGTGGCGTACTGGGCGTGATTGCGGCGTTCAATGTGAGCCAGATCGTCGGCTGGCTGGAGCGGGTGAGCGGGCAGCACATCTTTACGTCGGATGTGTACTTCGTCAGCAGCTTGCCGTCGCAGTTGCAGTGGGGGGATGTGGCGATCATCTGCACCGCCGGCCTGGTGATGAGTTTCCTGGCGACCATTTACCCGGCCTACCGGGCGTCGCAGGTGCAGCCGGCGATTGGCCTGGCGGTTTGATGTTTGCCTGAGATCCTGGGGGCGTAAAGCGCCCCAGGGTTACCGATCTTGAGCGAACTCGATCACGAATCGGGTCCACCCACCCTCGCACTCCGCCCGTATGCACCCGCCATGGGCCTGCACGATCGACCGGGTAATTGCCAAGCCCAACCCCGCATGCTCGCTGCTGCCTTCCCGCCGCGCCGGGTCCACCCGGTAGAAGCGGTCGAAAAGCCGCGGTAGAGCGGCCGGGTCGATAGCCAGCCCGGTATTGGCCACGTTGATCGTCGGCCCCGGCCCCAGGGTTACCTTGATCTGTCCTCCTGCCGGGGTAAAACGCATGGCGTTGTCCAGCAGGTTGGACAGCGCCCGGCGCAGCATATGCTGGTCGCCGTGCAGCACTGCTTCACCCTCGCGCAGCATCTGCACGTCGTTGTCTTCTGCCAGAGGCGCGTAGTACTCCAGCAGTGCATCCACCTCGTCATGCAGCGCCAAAGGCGCGTGCCCCGGTACCAGAAGGCCGTGGTCGGCCTTGGCGAGAAACAGCATGTCGTTGATCATCTGCGCCATCCATTGCAGTTCTTCCAGGTTGCCATGCAGCGCCTCTCGGTATTCTTCGAGGCTACGTGGGCGGGTGAGGGTGACCTGGGTGTGGGTCAGCAGGTTGGACAGCGGCGTACGCAACTCGTGGGCGATATCGGCCGAGAACGCTGACAGGCGCTGGAAGGCATCGTCCAGGCGCTGCAGCATCGCGTTCATGCTGCTGGCCAGCTCGGCCAACTCTTCGGGCATCTGCGCCACCGGCAGACGGGTGGTGAGCGAACGCGCTGACACGCTGGCGGCCACCTGGCCCATCTGCCGCAATGGGCGCAGGCCGCTGCGGGCGGCCCAGGCACCCAGTAGTGCGGTGGTTAGCGCCGACAGGCCGACCGTCAGCCAGATCAGCCGTTGCATGCCCTGCAGGAAGTGCTGGTGGTGGGTGATGTCGAGGTACAGGGTCAGTCGCGGCGACTGCATGGTGCCCTGTTTCAAGGGCACGGACAGGCTGCGGTAGTCGATGCCTTGCGCATGCAGGGTGGCCAGCCCGGTGGCCAGCGCTGCTTGCGGCAGCCCGCTGCGGCTTTCGAACCAGGTGGCGCCATTGCTGGCGCTGATACGCAAGGCCAGGTCGGCCTGGTGACTCAGTTCATCGCGTAGGGCAGGCAGGCGGGCCTGGAGCTCATCAGCCGTGCTGACATCAGCCAGTTGCGTACGAAACAAGGACAGGCGCGAGTCCAGCAGTTGTTGGTCAAGTTCGACGAAGTGCTGCTCGCTGGCCCGGCTGAATAGCAGGCCGGCGCCTAGCGAGACGGTGGCCGTGCAGGCGGCGAACAGCAGGGCCAGGCGGCTGCCGAGGGAAATCCGGCGCATCACTCGGCGCGCTCTTCGAGTACGTAACCCATGCCCCGTACGGTGTGGATCAGCTTGTTGGGGTGCGGGTCGTCGATCTTCAGGCGCAGGCGGCGGATGGCCACTTCGATCACATTGGTGTCACTGTCGAAGTTCATGTCCCACACCTGCGAGGCGATCAGCGATTTTGGCAGCACCTCACCCTGGCGGCGCAGCAGCAGCTCAAGGAGTGAGAATTCCTTGGCGGTCAGGTCGATGCGCTGCCCGGCGCGCTCGGCGCGGCGGCGGATCAGGTCCAGGCGCAGGTCGGCCAGGCTCAGGGTCGTGTCCTGGCTCGGGCTGGTGCCACGGCGCAGCAGGCTGCGTACCCGGGCCAGCAGTTCGGAAAAGGCGAACGGCTTGACCAGGTAGTCGTCGGCGCCCAGTTCCAGGCCATGCACGCGATCCTCGACGGCGTCGCGGGCGGTCAGGAACAGCACTGGCGTATCCAGGCCTGCCTGGCGCACGGCCTGAAGAATCTGCCAGCCGTCGCGGCCAGGCAGCATCACGTCGAGGATCAGCAGGTCGTGGTCGCCGGTCAGGGCGAGGAACTGGCCGGTCTCGCCATCGGTAGCCAACTCGGTGGCAAAGCCGGCCTCGCTCAGGCCTTGGCTCAGGTACTGGCCGGTGCGGGCCTGGTCTTCGACGATCAGCAGTTTCATGCACTGTCCATATTCTGAAAGATTGTGCGTAGCCTATGGCGTCGCTTTACCGCTAGCACAGGGATAATGGGGTGGGTGAAATGATACGTGACGATGTGCCCGCTCGCCCAAACTGACGAAGTTGTAATGTGCCTGTCAGGTAACTGCCAGTCGCCCCGGCTAATGTGGCTTCATCCTGCTGTGTATTCCCGGAGTCATCATGAAACACCTGTTCATTGCCGCCACCCTTGCCCTGGGCAGCCTGCCGGCTGTCGCTAGCCAGGCGCAGAGCTTCGCCTTTGGCGAGCCTGCCCCGGCGGCCAAGGCCACCCGCACGGTCAACGTGGTGCTCAAGGACATTGCCTTCGAGCCCAAAAGCCTGCAGGTAAAAGCCGGCGAGACGGTGCGCTTCGTGCTGGTCAACGAGGGCAACCTGCCGCACGAATTCAACCTGGGCGACAAGGCCATGCATGCCGAACACCAGAAGGAAATGGTTGCCATGCAAGGCAAGATGTTCACCCAGGCGATGAACCACGAAGGCATGGATCACGGCAAGATGATGAGCCACGGCCAAATGATGGACCACGGCGATGGCCATGGTCACGGGGGTGGCAATACTGTGATGGTTATGCCCGGCCAACGCGCCGAGCTGACCTGGACCTTCCGCCAAACGGTGCCCATCGAGTTTGCCTGCAACGTGCCGGGGCATTACCAGGCGGGTATGGTGGGGGCATTGACCATTGAGTGACTGGCCCTGCAAGGCGGGGTGCAAAACCGGTAGACTAGGGGCATTTTCGAACCTCTAGGTCAGTTTCCATGCATCCCGCTGCCGAACATTCCCCGCTGGGCAAGTCCAGCGAATACATCGCCACCTACTCCCCGGAGCAGTTGTTCCCGATCCCGCGTACTGCCAAGTGGGCCGAGCTGGGCGTCACTGCACAGACCTTGCCCTGGCAGGGGGTGGATTACTGGAACTGCTTCGAGCTGAGCTGGCTGCTGCCTTCGGGCAAGCCGGTGGTGGCGATCGGCGAGTTCGCCATCCCGGCGGACTCGCCAAACATCATCGAGTCCAAGTCATTCAAGCTGTACCTCAACTCGCTGAACCAGACGGTGTTCGCCTCGCTGGACGCGTTGCAGGCATGCCTGGAAAAAGACCTGTCCGCCGCTGCCGGCAAGCCGGTGGGGGTGAAGGTGCGCACTTTGGCCGAGGTTGAAGCCCAGGGTGTGGTGGCGTTACCGGGGCAGTGCATCGATGCACTGGATGTGGCCATCAGCAACTACGAGCAGCCGCAACCAGAGCTGTTGCGCTGCGACCCGACGCGGGTGGTGGAAGAAACCTTGCACAGCCATCTGCTGAAGTCCAACTGCCCGGTCACCGGCCAGCCGGATTGGGGTAGCGTGGTGGTTGAGTACAAGGGCAGGGCGCTGGACCATGCCAGCCTGCTGACCTACCTGATCAGCTTCCGCCAGCATGCCGACTTCCATGAGCAGTGTGTGGAACGGATTTACCTGGACTTGAAGAATCTGCTGCAGCCGGAGCACCTGACGGTCTATGCACGTTATGTGCGCCGCGGTGGGCTGGACATCAACCCGTATCGCAGCACCGGGGCGATCAGCCCGGATAACAAACGCCTGGTTCGGCAGTAATACAGGGGGGCCGCTTAGCGGCCCCCGCTATTTCAGATCCCCATGCTGTGCAGTGAGTTGGCAATGCTGCGCAGGGTGGCAGTGAGGTCGGGGTGGTCGGCCTCGAAGCGTTCGATCGCCAGGTTCACGCCGTCCACCAGGTTGTTGTCTGGCGTGGCTTCCTCAAGTTTCAGTTGCGCCTCGATCTGGCGCGCCTCTTCGTGCAGGGCGGCCAGCTCTTCTTCCGAAAGCGGTACGTTGCGGTCCAGTTGCTCGCGCAAGCTGTTCAGGCGCTCTTGCAATTCGCGGGCAGGCATTGGCTATTCTCCATCAATGGCTTGGCAAGCCATGGACCTCGGCGGCGTGGCAAAGGTTCTGGCCTGTCTTCAGGGTAATCTACCTGCTGGCGATTTGCATGATCCGCGTCAAGGCTGCTGTATCAGGGTTTTTCACCCTTGCGCCGGCGCTGGGCGATGTCCACCAGGCAGGTGTCCAGCGCTTCCAGATGGTCGATCACCGAGTGCACGCCCAGGTTGAACAGCGCCAGCGTCGCCTTGCTGCGCGCCAGATCCTGCTCTTGCGGGCTCATGGCTTGCCATTGCGCAGAAGTGCGGTCGCATAACGGGCTGCAGGCGGCCAGGCCTACTGTCCACAAGCCGGCGTTAAGGCCAGACTGCAGCAGGCGCGGGTCGCCGCTGACCAATACGCAGCCATCCAGGCGCTCGCTGTCCAGCGCCATCAGTGCCTGCCAGCAAGCGTTCGGCGCTGGCCAGCGCACGCCATTGACCGCATGCCCTGGCAGCCAGTCGGGCAGTACATGGGCCAGGCGTTCGCTTTGCGCGGTATTGAGGTCATCCAGCCAAATGCACGGCACTTGGCGCTGACGCAGGCTGGCAAGGGTGGCCAGGGCGCCGGGGGCGGGTGATGGCGCGCCATGGGTAGCCTGCACCAGGCAGCCGCGCAAGCCGAACAGCACAGCAGTGAAGGCGGGCGCAGTGTCCATGGCAACTTCCCCCAAATGGTTCGAAGGCTATGCGTTGATTGTTACCGTCTTGTGACATCGGCCGCTGCGCAACAGTTGTTCACAAAATATTCAGCAAAAATGTGTAAGGCTGTTTATCAGCACGCAAGTCTCTATACTGCCGCCTTAACAGCAGCGCGACCTGTTGCGCTTGCGGCCGAGAAATTCGATGGAGAAACATCTATGCGTAGGATCGGTGCCAGTGTGATCGAACGAGTCACCCAGGCCTGTGTCTGCGCCAGCATGCTGCTGGCGCCCGTGGCAGCCACCCAGGCCGCCACCGAGGAAGATCCCTGGGAAGCGGTCAACCGCCCGATCTTCCGCTTCAACGATACCCTCGACACCTATGCCCTCAAACCATTGGCCAAGGGCTACCAAGCGGTCACTCCACAGTTCCTCGAAGATGGCATCCACAACATCTTTCGCAACCTGGGGGACGTGACCAACCTCGCCAACGACGTGCTGCAGCTCAAGCCGCATGCGGCGGGCGTGGATACGGCGCGGTTGATCGTCAACACCACCTTCGGCCTGGGTGGCTTCTTCGATGTGGGTACCAAGATGGGCCTGCAGCGCAACGACGAGGACTTTGGCCAGACCCTGGGCTACTGGGGGGTGCCGAGCGGGCCGTATGTGGTCATCCCGCTGCTGGGCCCAAGCACCGTGCGTGACGGTGTGGCCAAGTACCCGGACACCTATACCAAACCCTATCGCTACATCGACCACGTGCCTACGCGCAATTCGATCTTCGCGCTGGACCTGATCGACACCCGCGCCAGCCTGCTCTCGGCCGAAAAGCTGATTCAGGGTGACAAGTACATCTTCATTCGCAATGCCTACCTGCAAAACCGCGAGTTCAAGGTGAAGGATGGCGAGGTCGAAGACGACTTCTGATCTGTGAACCTGGGGCCGCAAAGCGGCCTCGGGTTCAATGCATGGCCAGAATCCGCAGCCCGAACTTCTGCTGCCCGCCCGGCTGGTCGGCAATCCATACCACTTCGGTGCTGGCATGCAGCCCCTTCAGCGCCGGATGGTCGGAGTCGATCCGTACCTCGATCTGATCACCCACCAGAAAGCGCTGTGGCGCCTGCACTTGCATGCCACCGCTGGACAGGTCCAGGCACACTGCCGCAATCACCTGGCCTTCGTGCAAAAGGCTGACCTCGGTGTCGATGCGCATGCGAATGAAGTCGCGTTTCTCGCTATGGCTGGAGGGCGTGTGGGGCATGCTGCATCCTTCCCGTCGGGTTGCGCTGGTCGACTTTCTTATAACTCCCGGTGATTTGCCCTGTAAAGAGCGGCGAGGTCGACCCCAGCATGCTTGAAACCCCTGCCGGATGGGAGTACCGTCTGCGCCTTACAAGGTACCTCTGACAGTTGCCGGGCAGGTGTTCTTGTCCTACAACTCAAGTAGAGTGTGACCATAAAGAATTCCCGTAGCTGGCCGTCTGCCTTGCCGACACCGCTGCACCAACCTAAATCGGCGCCGTTCGCCCACATGCAGAAAACCAGTGCAACGCTGCTGATCATCGATGACGACGACGTGGTCCGTGCCAGCCTCGCCGCCTACCTTGAAGACAGTGGTTTCAGCGTCCTCCAGGCCAGTAATGGCCAGCAGGGGCTTCAGGTCTTCGAAGAACACCAGCCCGACCTCGTGATCTGCGATCTGCGCATGCCGCAGATGGGCGGCCTCGAACTGATCCGTCAGGTCAGCGAGCGTGCGCCGCAGTTGCCGGTGATCGTGGTGTCCGGTGCCGGCGTCATGAGTGATGCGGTGGAAGCGTTGCGCCTGGGCGCCGCCGACTACCTCATCAAGCCGCTGGAAGACCTGGCCGTACTCGAGCATTCGGTGCGCCGCGCCCTCGATCGCTCGCGCCTTGTGCTGGAAAACCAGCGCTACCGCGACAAGCTCGAAGCCGCCAACCGTGAACTGGAGGCTAGCCTGCACCTGTTGCAGGAGGACCAGACCGCCGGTCGCCAGGTGCAGATGAACATGTTGCCGGAAAGCCCCTGGGTGGCCGGTGAGTTCGCCTTCGAGCACCAGATCATCCCGTCGTTGTACCTATCGGGTGATTTTGTCGATTATTTCCGCGTGGACGAGCGGCGCATTGCTTTCTACCTCGCCGATGTATCCGGGCATGGGGCGTCGTCGGCCTTTGTCACCGTGCTGTTGAAATTCATGACCACGCGCCTCATGTTCGAGCTCAAGCGCAGCAGGATGCGTGAGTTCAAGCCGTCTGAAGTGCTCAGCCACATCAACCGCGGCCTGATCAACAGCAAGCTGGGCAAGCACGTCACCATGGTCGGCGGGGTGATCGACGAAGAGTCCGGCCTGCTGACCTACGCTGTCGGCGGCCATTTGCCGTTGCCGGTACTGTACACCCCCGAGCATTGCCGCTACCTGGAAGGCCGCGGCCTGCCGGTGGGGTTGTTCGATGAGGCCACCTACCAGGACCTGGTGGTGGAACTGCCCCCGCAGTTCAGCCTCAGCCTGATGTCCGATGGCATTCTGGACCTTTTGCCGGGTGATACGCTCAAAGATAAAGAAGCCGCCTTGCCGGAGATCGTCAAGGCAGCAGGTGGCAGTCTGGATGGGCTGCGTCAACGATTTGGATTGGCTACGCTTGGGGAGATGCCGGATGATATCGCCCTATTGGTGTTGAGCAGGAACCTTCAATGAGTACCGGTAGAATTCAGTTCGCCGAGCAGAGCGGTACCTTCGTACTGAAATTCGTTGGTGAAGTGCGCCTGACCCTGTGTTCGGCGCTGGATGCGACGATCGAGAAGATTTTCACTGCGCTGAACTTCTCGGCGATTGTCATCGACCTGACTGAAACCGAGAGTATCGACAGCACCACACTGGGCCTGCTGGCGAAGCTGTCGATCCTGTCGCGGCAGAAGGTGGGCCTGCTGCCGACGGTGGTGACTACCAATCCGGACATTTCACGGCTATTGCAGTCGATGGGCTTCGATCAGGTGTTCAACATTGTCGATCGGCCGATACCCTGCACCGATTGCCTGACTGACTTGCCGTCGCAGGACCAGAATGAAGAGGTGGTGCGCTCCAAGGTGCTGGAGGCGCACAAGATCCTCATGGGCCTGAATGACTCCAACCGCGAAGCCTTCCATGATCTGGTCAATGCGCTGGAGCGGGGCTGATCTCTGGCCTGTGCCGGCCTCTTCGCGGGTAAACCCGCCCCTACGACGGCCTGCGCCCAAACACCAATGTGTGTCCACCCCCAATCAGGTGTAGGAGCGGGTTTACCCGCGAAGAGGCCGGCACAGGCTGTAAAAACTCTGAGTCTCACTACGCCCGGTTTTTAAACTCTGTAGCCTCACCCCCGCCCGCATCCAGCTGATACACCCGCGCCGGCCGCCCCTGTTCATCAAAAAACACCTGTCCCAGCCCGGCACCATTCCACAACCGTTCCCCCGCCTTGCTATGGTTCGGCGTGCGCGGCACCACTTCCATCTCCCGCCGCTTGGTAAACCAGTTGAGCGGCGAGCGCGGCGCATACAACCAGCGGTTGAGCCGGTCGAGCACATCCAGCAAACGCCGGGGGAACTCGTTCTTGATTCCGCTGCTGGTCACCTGCCACAAGTGCGGGCTGCGCTGGCGGTGGCGAATCAGCACCTCATACACGAACGAGTAATGCACATCCCCCGACAGCACCACGTAGTGCCCCGGCGTGCGCGAGTGGCGGAAGATATTGAGGATGACCTGCGCCGCACCGCGGTGGGCCATCCAGTTCTCGGCATCCACCAGCAGCGGGTAGCCCAGCCAGCTGAACACCTTCTGCACCGTCTCGATCAGCTTCACCCCGAAAATCGGCGCAGGTGACACGATGACCGCCGAAGGATGATCGAGCAGTGCCTGCTGCAATTCACTCAGCGCTTCCCAGTCCAGCAGGCCGGACGGCTTGGCCAGGTTACTTTCGCTGCGCCAGCGGCGGGTGCGGGTATCCAGTACCAGCAGCGGTGGTTCTGTCGGCAGGCTGAACTGCCAACCCTGGAAGCGCAGCAGCTCGCCAATCAGCTCATCCTGGTTCTGGCGGGTCAGCACCTGGCACTGTTCGATCAGCGGATTGCAACCGTCCGGGTTGTTGCCCCAGGCCTGGCACAGCAGGTAGCCGAGCAAGGCGTTGCCAATGATCCTTCGCGAGAATGGGTGGCCGTAGGCCGTTTCCTCCCACTGCGCCGAGAGGTTCCAGTCGTCGGTGATGTCGTGGTCGTCGAAGATCATCAGGCAGGGCAGGTGAGCCATCACCCGCGCCACCTGACCGAGATTGTCGGCAAACCCCTGGATTAGCGGCAGCTCTTGCCGGTATCGGGCTTGATGCTCGTCGCTGAGCCCGCTGGGGATGCCCAGGTCCACCAGCTGCCAGGGCACCGGCGACCACACCAACAGGTACATGGCCATGACTTCGGCGAAGGTCACCAGGTGGTTGTCGGCGTTGCTGGACGAGAAGATCGGCTTGCGCTTTCCGCCGAAAAAACGCTCGCGCAGGGTGTCGTTGCGTTCCAGCGCCGGCAGCAGGTCGGCGCGGTGGTAGTAGCTGGCCGGGTGCTGGTACAGCGCCTGGCTGTCGGCTACCACCGCACCCTCCAGTTGCTCGTCGAACAAGCCCAGGCGCGAGATCAGGCTATGGATGGCGCGCAGCATGGGGCCAGCGACATCGTCTGCGTAAACCTGGTCGCCCGTCATCACTAGCACGGCGGGGCGGTCTTCGGGCTTCTTGCACCCCTGCAGCAGCCGGTCGGCGCACAGCAGGCCGTCGGCAGCAGGGTGGTGCGGCTTGCGGCAGGAGCCGTGCAGCAACTGGTCGAGGCGCTCACGCAGCACCAGGTTTGGGCGCTGGGCGCCCGGGTAGAGCAGGTGCGGCGCCCAGTCGGCGATACCCTGGCCATTGATCAGCAGGTCATAGTCGAGCAACTGGTTGCAGGGCAGGGGGCTGGCGAATTGGATGTCCAACAGGTGAACGTAGGCATGCCGGCCAATCGGCACCACCTGGCAATCGACGTGGGCCTCGCTTGCCAGGCAGACGAACGCGGGCTGCAGCGGTTGGGTAGTGACCAGCCAGGCGGCCAGACGCTGGGGTTCCAGGCGGCGCAGTACCGGGCCGGCGAGAACGAGGGGCAACGGGTTAGGGGAGGTCATCGACAGCTCGGGTGGCTATGGCGGCCTGTTCGCGGGCAAGCCCGCCCTTACATCGATCGGTGTAGGAGCGGGCTTGCCCGCGAACAGGCCCGAGAATTCAATACACAACTAAGGCGTGGCAAGCAAAACGGGCGGAAAATACTGAACATTTCCCGCCCGTCAGGCAAACCCGAACTGTATCAGGCCTTTTCAGCCATCAACTTCTCTAGCTTTTCCTGGTCCCGCGCAAACTGGCGAATACCTTCGGCCAGTTTCTCGGTGCCCATGGCGTCTTCGTTCATCGCCCAGCGGAACTTGCTTTCGTTCAGGTGCTGCTTGGCTTCACCGGCGTTGCCCGGTTTCAGCACCTGCGGCAATTCACCCTGGTCATCACTCAGCTGCTGCAGCAGCTCGGGGCTGATGGTGAGGCGGTCACAGCCGGCCAGTTGTTCGATCTGGCCGATATTGCGGAAGCTGGCGCCCATGACCACAGTGTTGTAACCATTGGCCTTGTAGTAGTTGTAGATGCGCGTGACCGACTGCACGCCTGGGTCCTCGGCGCCCACGTATTCCTGGCCGGTGCTCTTCTTGTACCAGTCGTAGATACGGCCCACGAACGGCGAAATCAAAAACACCCCGGCATCGGCGCAAGCCTGGGCCTGGGCGAAGGAGAACAGCAGGGTCAGGTTGGTCTGAATGCCTTCCTTCTCCAGCTTTTCGGCGGCGCGAATGCCTTCCCAGGTGGAGGCCAGCTTGATCAGCACACGCTCTTTTGCCACTCCGGCCGCCTCGTACAGGGCGATCAGCTGACGGGCCTTGTTCAGCAGGGCTGGCTCATCGAACGACAGGCGTGCATCCACCTCGGTGGAGATACGCCCCGGGATGACCTTGAGAATGCCTGAGCCTACCGCCACCGCAAACTTGTCGCAGGCCAGGTCGACATTACCCATGGCGTCGGCCTTCACCTGCTTGAGCAGGTCGGCGTAGCCCGGGATGGCAGCAGCCTTGAGCAGCAGCGACGGGTTGGTGGTGGCATCGACCGGCTTCAGGCGGGTGATGGCGTCCAGGTCCCCGGTGTCGGCGACCACGGTGGTGAACTGCTTGAGTTGTTCCAGCTTGGAGGTCATGGGCGTGCTCTGTCCTGTGCATTTACTCGACATTACCCGAGCCCCGACAGCCGCTCAAGGGCCGCCGAAACCCTGCGGACCCGCTGGCCCGCACAGGGCTGTACGAAAGGTGAAGATTCGAGTCGCAAGCAAGCCCGAGGTTCCCTCCCTCTGAGGTCACCGCCCCTGCAACATCTCCACCGCCTGGTCAAACACCGCCAAGGGTTCAGCCGCCTTGTGAATGTCTGCCGACAGCAACTGGCGGAAGCGCCGCGCCCCTTTGAATCCTTGGGCCAGCCCCAGAATATGCCGGGTAACGTGGTGCATCGCACCGCCACTTTCCATATGCGCCACGATGTAAGGCCGCAGTTGCGCCAATGCCTCGCTACGGCTGACCACCGGCGCATCGCTGCCAAACAGTTGCTGGTCCACCTCGGCCAGCAGATAAGGGTTGTGATACGCCTCGCGCCCCAGCATCACGCCATCGAAGGTTTCAAGGTGTGCCTGGCATTCGTCCAGGGTCTTGATCCCGCCGTTGAGCACGATCTCCAGGTCCGGGAAGTCCCTCTTCAACTGCGCTGCGATGTCATAGCGCAGCGGCGGGATCTCGCGGTTCTCTTTCGGCGACAGCCCTTCCAGAATCGCGATGCGTGCATGCACGGTAAAACTCCGGCAGCCGGCCTCACGCACCTGGCCGACGAAGTCGCTCAGTTCGGCGTAGCTGTCACGGCCGTTGATACCAATGCGGTGCTTCACCGTGACAGGCGTCGATACGGCATCACGCATGGCCTTCACGCAGTCGGCCACCAGCGCCGGGTGAGCCATCAGGCACGCGCCGATCATGTTGTTCTGCACCCGGTCGCTCGGGCAGCCAACGTTGAGGTTGACCTCATCGTAGCCCGCTTCTTCAGCCAGGCGCGCACACGCGGCCAGGTCGGCCGGCACACTGCCGCCCAGTTGCAGGGCCAGCGGGTGCTCAGAAGCATCGTGGCGCAGGAAACGGTGGGCGTCGTTGTGCAGCAGGGCACCGGTGGTGACCATTTCGGTGTAGAGCAGGGTTTGCCGGGAGAGCAGGCGCAGGAAGAACCGGCAATGCCTGTCGGTCCAGTCCATCATGGGGGCAACGCTGAAGCGGCGTGACGGCTCAGGGCGCGTGGGTTGTGGCTTCAAGCCTGATTTTGCGGTCATTTCGTTCAACGTGTTTTGTACCAATTTTCGGGGTTTTGGGGCGTTTGTACCAAGCGCTTGGTACAACGTACCAATCTCAGATGGCAACGATCAGAACGCGTAAAAAGGCCGATGGCAGCACTGGCTACCTCGTCCAGATCCGCATTTGTCGCGACAAGGGGACAGTCTACCAAGAGAGCCAAACGTTCGCCCGCAAACAGGCTGCAGTGGCTTGGGTGAAGCGACGGGAAACCAAGTTGTCTGAGCCTGGTGCTATCGAGCGCGCCACCCGGGTAGGGCGCACGGTCAAGCAGATGATCGACCGTACCCTTGGCCCCAGACTGGGGCATGCGCAGGGATATGATGAGTCAGTCTTACGCGACGCGTATCGATCATTTGTGGACTGTCAAATGCTGAGTCTGCCGAGCAGGTGGTTGGAGGAATCGAGCGACCAGTCTGCTTTGGTTGCCGATCCAGAAGGGCGCTGTGTAGTGCTCTCTATACTAGCTATAACTGCGCATCAGAGAGGTGAGATCAATTCTAATCAGTTATCCGATATGAATGTGGCTGCGAAGATGTAGGTTGTTTGGCTTTAAGCTACTGATACTGGTATCGATTACAGCGGCTCCTCAACAGTTATTGCAGGCTGAGGAGCTCCGGTGAGTATCTCAGGAATAAGTGGTGGCCGGTTGGGGGTTAGCACCACATCGTTAATTCAGATGAAAGAAATTCGTAATATAGATAGCCTAGAAAGTTCATGAATATGGGGTTGCAAACTTTCAGGAAGTCGTCCGGGCTCGATATGTCCGTTATTGAAAGGTTTTTCTCAAACGGCAGATAATGAAAAAATTGATTTCTAAAGCCGATTATGATGGAGTCGAGGTGCTTGTATTTGACTTCGATGCTGGAGTTTGTAGTGTTGACAACTTCTTCGGCGAACTTCTTTAGTACCTCAACATTTTGTCTGGGACGACTGGTGGTAGAGAAGTCGAATATGACTGTCTGATCGGCAACAGTTTTGTCAAGATAATCGCGCGTATATTTTTTGAGAACAGAAAGGTCAGATTTAGCTTTGATATCAACAAGTTGCCTGAATTCCGAAAATGTATTTTGAATTCCTGACTTGTTGATGATGGATATAATTGGAAGGCATAATGCAATCTGTTCGATTGTGCGGTATATATGAACGAAGCATGAAATATGGTTTTCGTTCAAGTGGTGCCCGTAAGCGTTAGTTGTTTCGTGAAATATATTTCGATGGAGGGAGTAATTTTTTGTTGCGGATTGATTGAAGAAACGATCGAGCTCTCTGCGGCTGTAATCTGGGAATTTATTGATTACATGGCTGATAGTGTTGGCAGTAGATGGTTGGTACGGTATTGTGAAGTGATCAAAAGGGATTCGAGTGCCTTTGGGTTTTTGTGTTTGAGTAATTCGCCCAAGTCCTGCAAGTAGTAAGATCGTCTTAAGACGAAAATTTTCTGCAGGTGTGTTGCCATAGTAGATTGACTGTTTAAATGTTTCTGGGGGCGAATAATTGAAGTTGGTCATATTACTGGCTCAGCTCAATAATTACGTCACTTTTGTCCATGGCTTCAAATTTCTGCAGGTTGGAGAAGTATTCTGCAACTAGCTTCCTGCGATACTCGCCAACTTTGATTTTCTTTTTGTCGAAGCTGCTGAATGTGTCTTCAAATTTTTCAATGGCATCGAGGAATTCTTCAGTTCCTTTTGTTCGAATGAAGTTGAAGTTCTTTCTGGCGGCAGCGCATAGTCCGATGAAGTTGTTGCCAACGGTAAGCCATTTGTTTATTTTGAGGTCGTTGGATTTTTCTGCGGCCCATGTAAGAATTTCAATAAATTCAAATTTGTCATTACTAATTTCGCTTGAAATAATTTTCTCAGCGATAAGTTCATCCATTTTTTCTTCAATCACAAGCTTGTTGTCAATGGCGTGAGTGTTTGCTAGGAACGCAATATACCCTTTGACAATGTCAGAACGATGAGCGGCAAGGCGGTCGGTGCTCACTTGCTTTGTTTTGTGGGACTGATTTCGTAGGCTAAGGTTGTCAAAGTCAAAAATCGTTTCCGAGAGAATGTCGATTTGATGCCTCGGGGACATTGGCTTTTGACCATTGTTCAGAGTAATCATGCGGTAGAGAAGCCTATCCATGGACGGGGCGATGATTATGTTGAGATGGAGTACTCTCTCTTCGAATGCTTTTTTTGCTTCGTCATCTAATTCAGAGTGCGCTCTGTATAGGGCGTTTAGCCGCTGGATTCCATCCAGTACAAAACCGTTCTCGATCTCGTCGTTTATGTACTTCGTGTTAGGAGTGGTCTTGTCAGTGTCCAGAATAAAAGCAAGAGTTAGTGGAGGTAGTACACATCCGATCTTGAGGTCGTCGCGAAGTCTGGCGTAGAAAGAAGGTGTCTGCGATCCACGCTGTATGCTCAAGCGCTGGACAAGCGGGAATAGCTTTGTAATGGCATATTTGTAATTTGTGAATCCCACAAAGTAATAAGCATTGAGCACTTTGTCCTTGATGGGCTTACCAAAAATTTCAATATTCACTTCAATTCCTTTGTGAGGGTGATGGCGTATGAGTGGCGCGAGTCTAGCGTATAGACGATTATTTGCGTTCAGGCAAGGGGATTAGATCGGGGGCTATAGCGGCACGGCTCCGGTGTGGTGCTGTCGATAACAGAGCAGTGACGTACGGCGGGGATTAGTGGCAGCCCTAATTGTTGGTACAAAATTGGTACGAATTTAGGAGGTGACGGGTTAAGGCCCCTAAAATCGGGGCCTCTGAGAAAAGCCCACACAATCCATCATGGGGGCAACGCTGAAGCGGCGTGACGGCTCAGGGCGCGAGGTTTGTGGCTTTGAAGCGTTTTCTAGGAGCATTCTGGGCTACGCATCTATGTACCATTTCCGGGGGCGTGTTGGGTTTGGCAGTGGTGCGGGCTACCGCCGCCAATCACACTCGTACCACCGGAGATCATGGCAACGAATCAGAGCAAGGAAAAAGGCCGATTCGACGGTTAGCTATACCGTCCAGATCCGCCTCAAGAAAAAGGGTGTCCTAGTCTACCAAAGGTCCCAGACATTCGCCTGCCAGCAGGCTGCCCAAGCCGGGGTGAAAGATGGTTGGCGTGGAGGATCTGCATTTTCACGACATGCGCCACGCAGGCGTGAGCTGGTTGTGCGAAATGGAGTGAGATATCCCGCGTGCATCCAGTATTTCCGGTCATCGTGACGGGCCACTCGCTGCGGCGTTACACCCCTCTGAGGAGCGTGAAGCGGACCTAGCAAAGAAGCTACACTGCACGCCCCGATCACCCACGACAGCCTGCTCCAATCCATCGCAGGCTCATGAAAAGGAAGTCAAGCAAATGGATGTACCTTGCACCTCTCTGGACGAAGTCCGTCAACGGATCGATGAAATCGACCGCAGCCTCGTTTCGCTTCTCGCCAAACGTGGAAGGCTCGTGACGCAAGCAGCGGGCTTCAAGAAAACCACCGATGATGTGCGTGCACCTGCTCGGGTCGAGCAAGTGATCAAGAAGGTTCGTGAGATGGCTGACGAAACCGGTGCCTCGGCTGAGGTGGTGGAACAGGTCTATCGGGCGATGATTTCGGCCTTCATCGCCGAGGAACTGAACACCCATGCGAAGCTGGCCGTCGAGGCTTCAGCATCGTGATGAAACGCGGGGCTCATACGCAGCCCCGCCGCTTTCTCCTGCTTGCTATCTCTGGCTCAACGCCGCAATCGAGACGCCAGACGCAACGAAGGTGAGGCCTGCGCCCACGTTCAGCCCATTCACCAGCCGTGGCCGCCGGTACAGGTAGCGAGACAGTCCCGTGGCGAAAATGCCCATCAAGGCAAACCCCAATGCCGTGAGTGCAGCGAACCACACGCCGTAAACCAACATCTGCACGCTGACCGACCCGCGTGCGGGGTCGACGAACTGGGGAATGAACGCCAGCACGAACAAACCGGGCTTGGGGTTGAGCGCAGCCGAAAGCAGACCGGTCAGAAAAATGCTGGGCAGCGATTGCCTGGAGGCCGGCTGAAAGCTTATGAGGTTACGAGCGCGCAGCACCTTGATCCCTAGCCAGAGCAGATAGCCGGCACCCATGAGCTTGATCACCCAAAATGCGAGCACCGAGGTTTGCATCAGTAGGGTCAAGCCTAACGAAGCGGCTGCAACGTGAAACAAAATGCCTGCTCCTGACGCCATGCCGGATACGGCCGCTGCGACTTTACCCTGGCTGAGACCGCGGCCAATGGCCAACACGTTGTCAGGGCCCGGTGCCAGCACCAACAGCACGCAGGCGGCGGTATAGGCGAACCACACGTTCATGGGAAACACGGCTCTCTCCTTAAGCCTGATGAAGCATCCATCCTGGCGGTGGGGTACGCCAATAGCAAGGTGGAACCTCAAGGGCTGTTAGCACTGGCGGGCTCGGCCCTGCTTGGTTGGCCGAGGATTCTCCGAACACGTCAGGACGGGGCAGACTACCTGTGCTGACACAGTCGTCCGCTCAAGCGCCAGTTCGGTTATGTGAAGGCTCGCTTTCGTGGCTTGGTCAAGAACACTGCACAACGGACCACGTTGTTTGCGCTGTCGAACCTGTGGATGGGGCGCCGGTAGTTGTTGAACGCTGCGCTATCGGCCGAAAAATGGGCCTGGCGCGGTCGAGATGTTGCTCATTACGCGCTCGGGAAAACGTGATCGGCATTTCCCTGGCAGTCTGTCGGAATGCGAGAACTTTGGTGTCTGTGTCAGGTCCAACCTGCACTTTAGCTACCCACTCGCGCCTCCGGAGCCGAACAAAAAATGAAAAAACCTTTGGTTGCTGTCTTTGCTTGTGCATTGGCACTCGGGATGACGGCATTCTTGCCCGCCGATATCTCCCCGATCAGTTCCGCCTATGCCAAGGGTGGCGGTGGTGGTGGCGGTGGCGGTGGCGGTGGCGGCGGCGGCGGCGGTGGTCATGGCGGTGGCGGCGGACATGGCGGTGGAAACGGCGCCGGACATGGCGGTGGCATGGGAGGGCATAGTGGAAGCGGGAAGGGCCTTGGAAGTGATCACGCTGGAAAGGCGACACGCGATCATGGGGTAAGCGGCAATCATTACGGAAGCTCGCGCAACAGCGACAACGGTCATGGCACCACCACCTCGGGTGTCGCTCACTCCAAGGACACTCGCGGTTTGGCCAAGTCCACGGCCATCTCTCGAACGACGCCAGGCGATCATAATTCGAAAGGCCTCAGCAACGCTGTCGGGTCTTCTTCAAAAAATGATCGATAATTTGACCGCATCCATGCCGTACCGGCTTTAGCGTGCACGAAAGCCCAGCGTAGACCGGGCTAAATGAACGGGTCACCCCCACACCCTGCGAGGGCTAAGCTTTCGCAGGGTGTTTTGTTTTGGAGGCCATCATCACGAGCGAGTCAGCACGGGTCGGGATCGATCTCGGTAAACACAGTTGCCACCGGCATGCCCAAGACACGTTGGGCCAAGCGGTGTTTCGCAAGCGGGTAGACGGCACGATCAGCCACACAGCCCAGATTCGCATCCCAAGTACAGGGGGCGCTTAGCTGGCGTAGCAAGTCTCTGATTGGCCAGGCCTGCGTTTTGCTGCTGCGCTCTGTGTCGTAGCGGCCATGCTTCAGGTCGTATCTGGATGCGGCCTGAATCTTACCGGTCAGTATAGTCAGCTCCGTCCCTTTGCCGGAGTGCCTTGAATTGGACAATACCCGTGAGCGTTTGATTGATGCCGCGCTGAAGCTGTTTCTGTTGCAAGGTGTATACGTGACGGGGGTAACGGCCATTGCCGCGATGGCGGGTGTTACCAAAATGACGCTCTACAGCCATTTCCCCTCCAAGGATGCGCTGATAGTGGCGTGCCTTGAGGAGCGTGACCGACGCTGGCGTGAAGAGGTAGCGTGCACCTTGGCCAGACATCCTGAGCCGGTCAGTGGCATGCTCGCTTTTTTCGATCTGTATGAACGCTTTCTTTTAAAAGATAGCGAGCGCGGGTGCCTGTTCGTCAACAGTGCGGCTGAATTCCCCCAGTTTAGCCACCCCGTGCATTTGGCAGTGAGCCGGCATAAGCAAGGGATACGCGAAAACCTTGCTGCCTTGGCCATAAGCGCCGGTATAAACGACCCCGACGCAGTTGCCCAAGGGCTGTTTATCTTGCTGGAGGGCAGTTTTGTCAGCGGCGCGATGGGCCAGGACATGCGGGTATTCGACACTGCCCGACAAATAGCTCATTGCTGGATCCAGAGGCAGGAGCAGGGCGTATGACCCTGGGCTTGTTAGCGGCCATTGCCGCCACCTTTTCCTGGTCACTGCTCTACATCTTTCCGGGGCTGGTCGGTGACTACAGCCTTTTTGACCTGGCGGTGGTGAGCTATGCCTTTGCCGGGTTAGGTAGCCTGCTGGTGCTGTTCGTTTACCGTAGCGCAGTGCGGCAATTGCGACTGATTGACTGGGCCTGTGCCGCACTGCTGGGCTTCTTGGGATACATTGGCTACTTCTTCCTGATCACCACTGCGGTCTTGGCAGCCGGGCCGGTGATCCCTCCGGTGATGATGGGGTCAGTACCGATCGTGCTCGCGATTGCCGGCAACCTGCGCAGTGCCAGCGTGCCCTGGCGCGCCATTGCCGGGCCACTCTTGGTGGCGGGTCTGGGCATCAGCCTGGTCAATCTGAGCGTGTTTGATGCTAGCCGTGCGGCGGCAGTGCTCCCAACCGCATCGTTACTGCTTGGGCTGCTTGCATCGTTGCTGGCAATCGCATTCTGGACCGGTTTTGGTCTATTGAATGAAAGTGCTTTGGCTCGACGCCCAAGCATGTCTCCCATGTTGTGGTCAGCCATGTTGATCTTCATGTGCAGCGCCGAAATGCTGGCGTTCATCCCGGTCGGGCTGTACTTGAAACTGTCTCATTTCGCTAGCCATCCGAGCGGATTGGCAGGTACTCAGGCGCTGATCGTCTGTGGGCTGATTCAGGGGTTAGGGGCCACCCTTGCAGGTGCCTGGGCATGGTCAATCGCAACGCGGCGTCTACCGCTGGCGCTGAGCGGGCAATTGATCGCCAGCGGATCCATTTATGCAACTACGATGGGCCTGCTCATCAACCAACGCTGGCCGTCTCCTATGGAAGCGCTTGGAACAGGCTTGTTGTTCGTAGGGGTGGTGTGGGCTATTCACGCCTTTTACCGCAAGCAAACACGCCTCCAGACACATGGCGGGATAACTGACCTTGGCCGACACTGATGGGACTGGTTTGCGATCATCCCTTGATTGATCCGTCGCCTGGATCGGAAAGGGGCGTTCAACAGTGCTGAGTTGTTACTTTGAGAAAAGCATGAACTCTGCTGCCCAGTCTTTATATTCGTTTTGCAAGCAATAGCCAGCAACGAGCGTTGAGGCCGATTTGTCAGCGTTAACCTGGCGACGGCGCTGTATGCGCAGGCTTTCATAGGTGGCCTGAACCGAGGCAAAGTATGCTTGATGGCCATCCACCACGATGCGCACGCCGAGTTCTGCCAGGCCAGGTGCATCCCGAAGCTCGCTGTTGCCATAGGTGATTAGCATCACTGGAAGGGTCAATCCATCGGCGATGGCGGCGAGTTCATGAACATCCTTCACACCAACGAGGCACACCGCATCGGCACCCGATCGCTCGAATTCCCTGGTTCTACGGATAACGTCCTG
This sequence comes from Pseudomonas sp. BO3-4, assembly GCF_034044115.1. Taxonomy (NCBI): domain Bacteria; kingdom Pseudomonadati; phylum Pseudomonadota; class Gammaproteobacteria; order Pseudomonadales; family Pseudomonadaceae; genus Pseudomonas; species Pseudomonas sp. BO3-4. The sequence continues at coordinate 4,223,769 of NZ_CP139018.1, read as the reverse complement.
TAGCGGCTGCACACCAGCGTGGGTTCTGGCGATGATGGCGAGTGAGCTATCAATCCTTGCTTCTTGCGCCGCGCGCAGTTTACCGGTGGCTTCTTCGGTGCTGATCAGCTCCAGGGCGCCGCTGCCAAATCGGGCAGGCAGGAGGGTATCTTCGATGGTGAGTGCTGCAACCCCAGCCCGTTCTAGCTCGACAACTGTCCTCATGGCGTTAAGGGCGTTGCCATATCCATGATCAGCGTCAGCAATTATCGGAAGGCTAGCCACGCGGCCAATTCGGGTGGCCTGTTCGGCGAATTCACTAAGGGTGATTAAAGCGATGTCAGGAGCACCCAACACTTGCAGGGAGGCAACAGAGCCGCCCAGTATGCCAACTTCGAAGCCGAGATCCGAAGCGATGCGTGCGGATAAAGGGTCAAAAACCGAAGCGGTACTCAGGCAAGCGTGACCGTTGAGAAGAACACGGAAGTCATTTCGCAATTGATGATGACTGCGGTTGTGCATGGCTGTCTCTGGGCGTATTTGGGATGTATGACGCGTCGCGTTCCACTACTTTGGACGTTCAGCGAGTACGTTGAGAGGGCAGGGGATGGCGGTGTTGGGCGGTGGAGTTGATCACCTTCACCGCCCATTCGCTTATTTGATGAACCGTACTTGGCTATTGATCTTCTCGATCACCGCGCCTTTGCGTTCATTGAACCGGGCTTTGTTCTGCTCGAACAGGTTATTGCCCTTGGTGTCGATAGAAATGATCAGTGGGCCGAACTCTCGTACACGGTTGACCCATAGCGTTTCCGGCATGCCCAAGTCCTGCCATTCGGCGCGTTCGATCTCTTCCACCTGGGTCGCTGCCAAGACGGCACAGCCGCCTGGAAACACTGCATGCACCGCCTTGTTTTCAAGGCAGCCCGTGGTGGTCTCCGGGCCCATGCCGCCTTTGCCGACGATCAGCTTTACCCCAGTTTGCTCAATGAACTGTTTCTCGAACTTTTCCATGCGCATGCTAGTCGTCGGGCCGATCGACACCATTTCAAAGCTGCCATCGTCCTTTCTCTTGACGATGGGGCCTGCGTGAAAGATCGCGCCGCCGCGAAGATTTACAGGAAGCTCCCGGCCTAACTCGATAAGCCGGCGATGTGCAACGTCTCGGCAAGTCACCAACTGGCCAGTGAGGTAAACCACGTCGCCAACGTTCAGGCTTGCCAAATCTTCGTCACTTATTGGAGTGGTCAGGATCTTTTTCACAGTACTACGCCTTCATGGGAGAGGATGTCATAAGTGAGGTCGGCATTGATGCGGATCTTGCCGCGGCGGTGCGCCCAGCAACCTGTCGATACCGCGACGCCGATGGTCGAGGGGTGTCGGGCCGACGATTCAATGTTCACGCCCATCACGCTGCTGTTGCCCGTCAAACCCTGGGGGCCAATGCCGATTTCGTTCAGGCCTTCCTCCAGCAGCTTCTCCATCATCGCTGCACTTTCGTTGGGATGGCTGGAATCCACTTCGCGCAGGATGGCCTTTTTCGAAAGGCGTGCCGCGGTCTCGACCGAGGTCGATACACCCACGCCTACCAGCAAAGGCGGGCAAGCGTTGACACCGCGGGAGGTGATGACATCGAAGACGAACTCTGTGACCCCTTCGTAGCCTTGCCCTGGCATCAGCACCTTGGCCGAGCCCGGCAACGTACAGCCACCACCCGCCATGTACACATCGACAATGGCGTAGTCGGCATCGGGGATGATTTCCCAGTCCAGCCACGGGATCTTCGAGCCGGTGTTGGTGCCGGTGTTCTTTTCGATGAAGGTTTCAACTGCGTTATGGCGTAGCGGGCCCTTGATGGTCGCCTCCTTGGTGGCGTTCTCGAGGATGCCCTCCATTTCGCCCAGCAGCGGGAAGCGTGCACCGGCGGAAATGAAATACTGGATCACACCGGTATCCTGACAGCTGGGGCGGTTCAGCTTGTCAGCGTAATCCTGGTTGTCGGCCATCGAGTCGTAGACGGCGATGGCCAGCGGGTTGGTTTCCGCTGCGCGCAGCTTGGCGGTCTTTTCTTTTACATCCTTGGGCAGGCGCTTGCCGATGTAGGCGGTGAACTTCGCCAAGACGTCGGTCAGCGATTCCACAGCGGCTTCTTTGTCTACGGTTTCCATGTTTACTTCCTCAGTGCATCACAAGGTTTTTTGGGTCAGAGTCAATGGCAGGCTTGGTAGCCGAAGGCAGTGATTCGCTTTTTTCTGGCTCGCCCACCACTTGGCCATCCAAGACCTGATTCATCCTGGTGCTATCGAGGGCGCCGACCCATTTGGCGATGGCCATGGTGCCCACGGCGTTGCCGATGGTGTTGGTAATGGCGCGAGCCTCAGACATGAAGCGGTCTACGCCAAGAAGCAGAACCATGCCGGCTACAGGGATGTTGTCCATGGTGGCCAGGGTTGCGGCCAGGGTGATGAAGCCCGAACCCGTGACGCCTGCAGAGCCTTTGGATGTGAGCAGGAGCACGCCCAGGACGATCAGCTGGTCCATGAGGGTCAGTGGGGTATTGGTTGCCTGCGCGATGAATATCGCCGCCATTGTGTAGTAGATGCATTGGCCGTCAGGGTTGAAAGTCAGCCCCGAAGGAATGACCAGGCCTACTACCGGTTTCGAGACGCCGACCTTCTCCAGTTTGTTCATCATTTGTGGCACAACAGACTCCGATGAGCTGGTGCCCAATACGGTGAACAGCTCCTCCCGCAGGTACTTGAGGAACTTCCACAAGCTGAACCCAGACATCCGAGCGATTGAGCCGAGAACGATCACCACGAACAGGAAGCAGGTCACGTACATAGTTGCCATCAGCTTGCCCAGCGAAACGATGGAGCCCAGGCCATATTTGCCGACGGTGAAAGCCATGGCGCCACAGGCTGCCAGCGGAGCAATGCGCATCACCATGCCGACGATGTAGAACATGCCGTGAGAAAACGACTCGAGCACATCGACTACGGGCTTGCCGCGTTCTCCTAGATTGGCCAGCGCAATGCCGAGTAAGGTCGAGAACAGCAGAATCTGCAGGATTTCGTTCTTGGCAAAGGCATCCACTACGCTGCCGGGGATTACATGCAACAAGAAGTCGGTGAAGCCGCCCGATCCGCTAACGGCAGCAGCGGTGTAGGTAGAGATGGCATTGCTATCCAGGGTGGCAGGGTCGATGTTCATGCCTTGGCCAGGTTGCACCAGGTTCACAACGATCAGGCCCAGCAACAATGCGAAAGAGGAGAGAACCTCGAAGTAGATCAGGGCCCGGGCACCGACACGGCCGAGCTCCTTCATGTTTTCCATTTTGGCGATGCCGAGAACCACGGTTGCAAAGATGATCGGTGCAAAAACCATCTTGATCAGTTTGATGAAGGCATCACCCAGTGGCTTCATGTCTGCGCCGACCTCCGGCCAGAGCACGCCTAGCAGTACCCCAATTGAGACGCCAATCAGTACCTGCACATACAGCTTACTTATCCATCGTTTGGCCATTGCCGTCTCCGAATTATTGTTGTGAGTCGGATTTATGTGGCGACTGGGCTAAGCGGCAGACAGGCAAGACCGGCAAAGCTAAATAGCCCAGCGTTTTTGTGGTTAATCAGGCAGGCCTAAGGTAATGGTTTTTTCTGAGTGGTGTAATAGACTCAGATTTAAGACATTATTTCCTTGAGGTTAATTATGAATCCTGTGTCGGAACTTGCTTTTTTCAGCCAGTTGGTGGCGGCTGGCAGCCTGGCAGCGACAGCCCGTGAGCTGAACCTCACTCCCCCCGCTGTAACCAAGCGGCTTGCGCAATTGGAGAAGCGTCTCGGCGTTCGTTTGTTGAACCGAACGACGCGCAGCATCAGCCTCACGGCCGAAGGTGAGACGTACCTGATCAATGCAAAACGCATTCTCGGCGAGATCGAGGAGATGGAGCGGCAGGTATCCAGCAGCAGGGCCGAGCCAAAGGGTTTGTTGCGCGTGAATGCACCGCTGGGCTTCGGCCGCACCCATGTAGGGCCAGCCATCTCACTCTTCGCCAAGCGCTATCCAGAGGTTGAAGTTCAGCTTCACCTGACGGACCGGCCTATCCATCTACCTGATGACGCAATTGACGTGGCGATCCGTTTTGGTGAACTGCCTGATTCAAGGCTCATTGCCAGGAAAATAGCGGTTAATCGCCGACGTTTGTGTGCAAGCCCTGAGTACTTACGTACCCACGGAACTCCTGAGACGGCAAAAGACCTGGTCCGGCACAACTGTATCGTGTTGCGTCAAAATGAATCCGCATTCGGGATATGGCGTATGTCTAAAGGCAAACAGTTCGACGCCATCAAGGTCCACGGGAGCTTGAGTACTAACGATGGAGAGGTAGCGTTGACTTGGGCGCTGGACGGGCATGGGATATTGATGCGAGCGGAATGGAACCTGGCCGGTTATCTACGTACAGGTCAGCTTGTGGAAGTCTTGAACGATTATGAGACCGAGCCGGCAGACATTTACGCTGTCTATTTAGAACGCCTGAATTTATCTGCGAAAGTCGCTTATTTTGTTGATCATTTACGAGAGTTTTTCAAAAGCAAAGCTGAGAACCCTACTGGCGGTCTTGATGCGTGGAAATGACGCTGGCGAAGCCGCATCGGCTTGGTTGAGTTACGCCTGATGATGCGCATGAGGTCTTCTTGGCGATCCTCCCGCGTTAAAAAATGAAGCCAGGGGCGAGCATGAACGGCAGAAGGTTGGGCCGTTCCACGCGAAGAGGCGGTTTGGATTGCCATCGGCGCCGCCGGCACAACCCTTGTCGACACACAGTGTTTGGGTGATGGCGCATTATTTAACTTTGCGCCGGTAGCCCATGAATGCTTGCGCGCGCCCCTCACGACTTGCTTAGGTGTCAGCGACACCTTTCAACGTGCACCAGTTTGCGTCCTTAATCGAGACCTATACTGAACAGCAACGTTCCATTCCCTGCCCGCCATTCCCTATAAGGATCTGAACCATGACAGCATCCAAACTCGTCGCCCTGGCTTTGGCGGGTGTTCTTTTTCCTGCTCTAACCCTTGCCCAGCAGGCCTCCAGCGCCGCCGAGCCGACTCAACAGTCGATGAACATTGAGCAATTTGATCAGGAGATGGCGAAGGCTCAAGAAAATCTGAAAAAAATGCAGGATCAAATGAGCCTGATCCACAAAACTACCGATCCAGTCCAGCGCCAGAAACTCATGCAAGATCACCAGGCCATGATGCAGCAAGGAATGCTCATGATGAAGGGAATGATGGGGTGCTGCGGCGGCATGATGGGCGGTCGCATGATGGGGAGCGGCCACATGATGGGCTGGGGGCAGATGAGCAGCCATTACGCCGGAATGACGCCTGAGCAGATGAAGCAGCACCAATACATGATGGACAGATACATGGGAATGCAACAGATGATGATGGATCAGATGATGCAGCATCAGCAGCAGATGGGCACGCCGTCTCGCTAACCTAATACCCGCCACCGGCCAGCAAGGGTGACGCTGACCGATAGCTTCGAAGGAGGTGGGGGTCGCCGTTGCGTATGCTGCGGCCAACGGGCAATCAAACGCTACGTGTCACGCCGCCATCGACCTTGATGTTCTGCCCGGTGATGTAGGCAGCGCCTTCGCTGGCGAGAAACGCGATGGTGGCGGCGATTTCCTCGCGGGTGCCATAGCGTTTGAGCGGCACGCTGTCGCGGCGCTGTTCGGTGGCCGGCAGGCTGTCGATCCAGCCGGGGAGGACGTTGTTGATCCTCACGTTGTCCCCGGCGAATTGGTCGGCGAAGATTTTGGTGAATGCGGCCAGGCCCGAACGGAACACTGCAGACGTCGGGAACAGCTCACTCGGCTCGAACGCCCAGGCGGTGGAAATGTTGATGATCACGCCCCCTTTCTGGCGCTGCATGTAGGGCGTCACCAGGCGAGTCGGGCGAATGACATTGAGCAGATAGGTGTCCATGCCCTTGTGCCAGTCTTCGTCGCTGATTTCCAGGATTGGCGCGCGCGGACCATGGCCGGCGCTATTGACCAGCACGTCGATGCGCCCCCACTTTTCCACCACGGCATCGACCAGGCGTTTCAGGTCCTCAACCGACTGGTTGCTACCTGTTATACCCACACCGCCAAGCTCGGCAGCCAGCGCTTCGCCCTTGCCCGAGGAGGACAGGATGCCGACCTTGAACCCGTCAGCGGCCAGGCGCCGTGCCGCTGCCGCGCCCATACCACTGCCACCTGCTGTAATGATCGCAACTTTTTCTACTGACATGCTGCCTCCGGAACGTTAATGGCTGAATGCTTAGGTGCACTAAAATTAGCAGCAGTCGTGGCCGCGAGGGAGACAGCTAAACTTCACCAAGGCAGTAGATTAACTATTGCCTGCTTGTTGCTTGAGCCAGCGCTGGACAATGCCTAGCGACTCCGGCTGCTGCAACTTTCGTGGCCATACCAGATAGAACGACTTATCGAGCCTGAGTTGCTGAGCGAAGACCTGGGTCAGCCTGCCCGCGACGAGGTCATCACTGACGAACGCCAGGCTTGCCAACGCAATACCCTGACCACTGATGGCGGCATCGATGGCCAATGAAGTCTGGTTGAACCGCAGGTTTTTGGCAGTCGCTTGCCCGTGTTGCGGGAACAGTTGTGCAAGGAACCGAGGCCAGAAATCATGGGCATCGTGAAGCAGGGTGAACGCTTGAAGCTGCTCGAAGCTGGTGGGGACTTTGCTGGCTTCGAACAACCTTGGGCTGGCCACGGCGACGATACGCTGTTCCATCAACAGTTCGCTGTTCAAACCCGCGCCGATGTCGGGCTTGCCATAGCGGACTGCGAGATCCACGCCGTCGGTATTGAAGTGGGACAGCCGATCTGTGGCCAGTACACGTAAATCAATGTCCGGATGGCTGTGCGCAAAGCGGCCCAGCCGGGGAATGAGCCATTTGGAGGCAAAGGTCGGTGTCACGCTGACCGTCAGGTGAGACGCCTGTGGCCGCAGCAGGCGGGTTGCCTCATCGATCATCGCCAAGGCGTTGCGAATGCTGCCGCTGTAGCCCAGCCCCGCATCGGTCAGTGCCAGGCCCCGGGGCAGGCGCTCGAACAAACGAAGGTTCAGGCTCGCTTCCAGCCCGCGTATCTGTTGTGCAACTGCCGCCTGGGTCACCCCCAGCTCGTCGGCGGCCAGGCGAAAGTTCAGGTGGCGGGCAACCACTTCGAACACACGTAGCGCATTGAGTGAGGGCAAATCAGGGAAACCGTTTGGCATGGCGATGGACAGGGTCGGGCTGGAGGATTCACCCACGAGGCTACTCGCCGAGCGCCTGTAAAGAAACCCGCGCCACCGCAGGCAATCCGCCACGCTGCGCAGCAAGCCCTCTGTTGGCGGCTGCACATTTTCATTGTTCAGCTTGACGCGTGAAATTTTTCATGTAAATTTTCATGAAAAATAAGTCTAAAAATTTCACGGCAGTCCGAAACGATGAAGAGACACGAAGAGGTTGAAGCCCTCGCGATCCTTATTCACGACCTGCGCAAATTCAAGAACCTGACCTTGGGTGAACTGGCCGAGCGCATCAACCGCTCGGTGGGTTTCCTCTCCCAGGTCGAACGCGGCGTTTCGCGCCCGACCGTGGCAGACCTCACCGCTATCAGCGAAGCGCTCGGCGTATCAACCGCGTACTTCTACAACCTGAGCAAGCCCCGCAGCATTGGCTGGGTCACGCGCCCCCACGAGCGGCGCACGTTGTACCTGGAGTCGGGCATCACCGACGTGCTGGCTTCGCCGACCATCGCAGGCGCCTTCTCCATGCTCGACAGCCTTCTCGAGCCGGGCGCCACCAGTGGGGAGGCGTACTTGAGCGACCGTTCCGAGCAGGGCTGTTTCGTGCTCGAGGGCGAACTCACGGTGTGGCTGGACCAGGGCGATGCCGTGACCCTGCAAGCCAACGACTGCTTCCAGCTGCAACCCCATGCGCCGTTCCGTTACGCCAACCTGACGGACAGAACTACCCGTGTGCTCTGGGTCTTCAATTGAATTCGTTCACCTCACAAGGATAAGAAGATGAGTGTCATCTTTCCGGACCTGCTGGCTGAAGTGCGCTCGTTCCGAGCAGAACACCCGGCAATTCGCTATGTCGACCTGATTGCGCTGGACATCCCCGGGCACTTCTACGGCAAGCGCTACCCCATGGACATGCTGGAAAAAGTCGCAGCCGGTGCGCCACTGAAGCTGCCGCAGAACTGCGTGCTGCTGGGTACCCAGGGCGGCCTTTACCCGATTGGTGACTATTGCTTCGCCGACGGCGACCCGGATGCCGCCCGGCGCCTGGTGCCGGGTACGCTGAAACCGGTGCGTTGGGAGAAGGAAGTGATCGCCCAGATGCTGATCACATCCGACGGCACCGCAAAGCCGATCGAGTTCGAGCCCCGTGAAGTGCTGGCGCGTGTGCTTCAGCGTCTGGCCAAGCGTGGCATCCGCCCGGTGGTGGCGTTCGAACTGGAGTTCTACCTGTTCGACCGCAAGCTTGATAACGGCCTGCCGCAGTACCCACGTGACACGGCAACCGAGGATGAAGACGATCAGCCAAACATGCACATCGAGCGGTTGTCGCGCTTCTCGTCGGTCCTGCACGAGATGGTCGATGGCGCCAACGAGCAGGGCGTGCCGGCGAACGTCATCACTGCAGAGCTGGGCCCAGGCCAGTTCGAGATCAACTTCTCGCACAGCGACGATGCCCTCAGTGCGGCGGACTGGTCGGCACTGTTCTGCCGCAGTACCCGCGGTATCGCGATGAAGCACGGCTACCGTGCCAGCTTCATGAGCAAGCCCTACCTGGACGCGCCAGGCAGCGGCATGCATGTGCACGTCAGCCTGTACGACGAATCCGGCAATAACATCCTGGCGGGAAGCGAACAGCGCAAGCTGCGCCATGCGGTGGCAGGCTGCCTGGAGCTGCTGCCGCACTGCATGCCGATCTTTGCCCCCAACCACAATGCCTACCGACGTTATGGCGCCATGGTCAACGCGGCGAGCAAGGCCAGCTGGGGTTTCGAAGACCGTGACGCGTGCATCCGCATCCCCGAGTCCGACCCGCGCAACCTGCGCATCGAGCACCGCCTCGCTGGCGCCGACGCCAACCCGTATCTGGTACTGGCGGCCATTTTGACCGGGATGGAGCATGGTCTGGATCGTGGCGTGGAGCCCATCGCCCCGCTGAACGACAACCGCCAGAGCGGCATCGACTTCCCCAAGGATGCCCTCAGCGCCTTGGCCGCCATGCGTCATCACCCGGTGGTCAACGAAGGCCTGGGCAGCGAGTTCGTGATGGTCTATTGCGAAAACAAATACCAGGAGCAACTGGACTTCATGCACCACATCGATGCCCGCGAATACCGCTGGTTCCTGTAGGTGCCGAGGTTGGAACAGCGACGCTGCACCCTCCCTTTCTACCGTTTCAATACAACGCGCAATATGGATTTGCCGGAGGAAGATATGCCACGTGTGCCCGTGATCGGCATTACCGCATGCACCAGCATGATTGAGCTGCATGCAACCCAGACCATCAGCGAGAAATACGCGCGCGCGGCAGCCAAGGCGGCGTGTGGGCTGCCCATCGTCATTCCCAGCCTCGGTGAGCTGATGGACAGCGCCGATATTCTTGACGTGGTGGATGGGCTGATCTTCACCGGTTCGCCGTCCAACATCGAGCCGTACCACTACAACGGCCCGGCCAGTGCCGCGGGCACCCATCACGACCCTCTGCGCGATGCCACCACGTTGCCGCTGATGCGCGCCGCCATCGCCGCCGGTGTACCGGTACTCGGCATTTGCCGTGGCTTCCAGGAAATGAACGTGGCGCTGGGTGGCACCCTGCACCAGAAGGTCCACGAGACCGGCATGTTCATGGACCACCGCGAAGGCAAGGATGAGCCCCTCGACAAGCAATATGGGCCGCGCCACACCCTGCATGTAGAGCCTGGCGGCATGCTCGACCGCATGGGCTTGCCGGCAATATTCGACGTCAATTCCATCCACGGCCAAGGCATCGACGTATTGGCCCCCGGGCTGAGGGTGGAAGCGCTGGCGCCCGATGGCCTGGTGGAAGCGATTTCGGTCGAGAACAGCAAGGGTTTTGCCCTGGGTGTGCAATGGCACCCCGAGTTCCAGGTCATGGATAACCCACATTACCTGGCCATCTTCCAGTCCTTTGGCAAGGCCTGCCGGCACCGCTCGGTACTGCGCCAGAGGCTGTTGCTGTCTGCCTGAGCAGCGGCCTTTCCCACCTGTAAAAAATACCCTCGCAGCGCGGCTGCGCAACTTGATGGAGTGAAGTCAATGAGTGAACAGAATTCGCAGACCCTTGCCTGGCAAACCATGAGCCGCGACCATCACCTGGCCCCGTTCAGCGATGTCAGGCAACTGGCCGAGAAAGGCCCGCGCATCATCACCTCGGCCAAGGGCGTGTACCTGTGGGACAGCGAGGGCAACAAGATTCTCGATGGCATGGCCGGCCTGTGGTGCGTGGCGGTCGGCTATGGTCGCGATGAGCTGGCCGATGTCGCCAGCCAGCAGATGAAGCAGTTGCCTTACTACAACCTGTTCTTCCAGACCGCGCACCCGCCCGCGCTGGAGCTGGCCAAGGCGATCGCCGAGGTGGCCCCGCAAGGCATGAACCACGTGTTCTTCACCGGTTCCGGCTCCGAAGGCAACGACACCGTGCTGCGCATGGTCCGCCATTACTGGGCTCTGAAGGGCCAGAAGAACAAGAAGGTCATCATTGGCCGCATCAACGGCTACCACGGCTCTACCGTGGCGGGCGCCGCCTTGGGCGGCATGAGTGGCATGCACCAGCAGGGCGGGGTGATCCCGGATGTCGTGCACATCCCGCAGCCGTACTGGTTTGGCGAAGGCGGCGACATGACCGAGGCCGACTTCGGTGTGTGGGCGGCCGAGCAACTGGAGAAGAAGATCCTCGAAGTTGGCGTGGACAACGTTGCCGCCTTCATCGCCGAGCCGATCCAGGGCGCCGGTGGCGTGATCATTCCGCCGCAGACCTATTGGCCGAAGATCAAGGACATCCTGGCCAGGTACGACATCCTCTTCGTCGCCGACGAAGTGATCTGCGGGTTCGGCCGTACCGGTGAGTGGTTCGGCACCGATTATTACGACCTCAAGCCTGACCTGATGACCATCGCCAAGGGCCTGACCTCCGGTTACATCCCCATGGGCGGGGTGATCGTGCGTGACGAGGTGGCCAAGGTGATCAGCGAAGGCGGCGACTTCAACCACGGCTTCACCTATTCCGGCCACCCGGTGGCGGCAGCGGTGGGCCTGGAGAACCTGCGGATCCTGCGTGACGAGCAGATCATCCAGCAGGTGCACGATACAACCGCGCCTTATCTGCAACAACGCCTGCGCGAACTGGCCGACCACCCGCTGGTAGGCGAAGTGCGCGGCCTGGGCATGCTCGGTGCGATCGAGTTGGTGAAAGACAAGGCCACCCGGGCCCGTTATGAAGGCAAAGGTGTCGGCATGATCTGTCGCCAGCACTGCTTCGACAACGGCCTGATCATGCGCGCTGTAGGCGACACCATGATCATCGCGCCACCGCTGGTGATCAGTATCGAAGAGATCGACGAACTGGTGGAGAAAGCCCGCAAGTGCCTGGACCTGACCTATGAGGCTGTTCGGTAAGGGCAGAGGGCCTGGTTAGCTGTTCTCAGCACCTGTGAGATCGAGCGCCGCCTTCGCGGTGCTCGATCGGTGCCGCCATCGTACATTTCACCTCAGGCACCTTCCGCAAAGCATTTTGCTTTGTGAAATGAATCCTGTACTTTTCTGGGCATCCATTTCCCGTCTGAAAGTCGCGATTCAACCATGAAAGTGCACGAAGAAATCGAAGGCCTGGCAGTACTGATTCGCGACCTGCGCAAGTTCAAGGGCCTGACACTGGGCGAGCTGGCACAGCGCATCGGCCGTTCGGTGGGCTTTCTGTCCCAGGTCGAACGCGGCGTGTCACGCCCGACCGTGGCCGATCTCACAGCCATCAGCGAAGAGCTCGGTGTATCCACAGCCTACTTCTACAAGCTGGACAAACCCCGTGAGCTCGACTGGGTGACCCGTCCGCACGAGCGTCGCACGCTGCACCTGGCCGGTGGCATCACCGATGTGCTGGCATCGCCCTCCATAACGGGCGCGTTTTCCATGCTGGATAGCCATTTGCAGCCGGGGGCCAGCAGTGGCGAGGAGTACCTGGACGACAGCTCGGAGCAGGGCTGCTTCGTGCTCGAAGGCGAACTGACCGTATGGTTGGGCGATGCTGACCCGGTCACGCTGTACGCCAATGACAGTTTTCAGTTGCAACCCCACGCCCGTTTTCGGTATGCCAACCTGACCGACAAGCCCACACGCGTGCTTTGGGTGTTCAGCTGAGGGCCGTCGCACAGGCATGCGCTTGTGCCTGGGCTGGCCGGGAAAGTTGGCCTGCAAGCAATGTGCTGGCTGCATGGGGTATCCTTGCACCACGCAATCAACTTCGAAGCAGTGAATGAACAATGGGTTTTGAACAACTAGCTGAGCTACGAGACCGCCTGCGGGCGGAAAAAGGGCAGGTAAAGGCCGAGAGCGCGAAACCGCCCAAGCGCAAGTCGCCCCCGCAGGCGAAGCCGCGTGAGATGGACCCGGCGGTGGCAGCGATCTGGCCACTGCAGAAGCATTTTCCCTTGGCTTTCCCGGTCAACCCGGCCCCCAAGGTGCCGCTCAAGGAGGGCATTTTCAAGGATGCCGAGCAACACCTGGAGCTGCTTGGGTTAACCCGCGAACAGCTCAAGCTGGGCATTTCCACGTGGTGCCGGGGCACTCGATACTGGGCGAGCATGGTGGAGAATGCTCCGCGCCTTGACTTGAACGGTCAGGCCGCGGGTACTGTGACCGCCGCTCAGGCGCTGCATGCCAAGCAGCAGGCTGCGCGGCAACGCAGCCAGGATCGACGCAATCGAGCGAAGTCAAAGGCCCAGGTCCAGGCCCAGGCTCCGGCCCCCGCCGCCGACACCGCAACGGTGAAGTCTACCGACTGAACTCAGTCGCGTTCTGCCCCGTAGCCATGCTGGATGGCAGCCCATTGCCGGGGCTGCCGTCTGGCAGGCCCGGCAATGGACCAGGTTCGGTTTCGAGGGCCTGGTGCATGCAACGATGGTTTCAAGACCCACCTGATCGGCAAGCCGCGGCAGATGATGCCGGGGCGTAACCACGTTCGTCGGTTTCAGAATGCGCCTGGTCGCTCGCATGCAACCCCTCGGCGCTACAAGTGCCATGCTAGCAGGATGCCTAAGGGTCAGTGCGCGCAGACGTGCGGCCGTGGGCGAGGAGGCCGCCAGTACCACGCAACTGTGACGTGGGCGGTGCGCCGCAGCAGAACACGCCGGAAACCTGCCCCTTAAAAAAATCAGGCAGGGTCCGTGATGCCGAGGTCCGCTGTATGCCTGATGAATTGCTCCACCTGCCTGTAATCCAGCGCATTCTGGCCCGCGACAAGGACACCCCGGGTGCCCTGTTGCCGATCCTGCATGCCGTCCAGCACGAGCTGGGTTACATCCCCGACGCTTCTGTTCCCGAGATCGCCCATGCCCTCAACCTCAGCCTGGCTGAAGTGCGTGGGGTTATCAGTTTTTATCACGACTTCCGCACCGCGCCGCCCGCTCGCCACACCCTGCGCCTGTGCCGTGCCGAGTCGTGCCAGAGCCGTGGCGCCGAAGCCCTGGCCGCGCAATTGCGTGAACAGTTGGCACTGGACGACCACGGCACCAGCGCCGACGGCGCCATCAGCCTGCGCCCTGTTTATTGCCTGGGTGCCTGTGCCTGCTCGCCAGCGCTGGAGCTGGACGGCCAGGTGCACGCGCGCCTCACCCCTGAGCGCCTGCGGGACTTGGTTAACGGTTGCCGGGAGGACTCAGCATGCTGAAGCTGTATATTCCCTGTGATTCGGTAGCCCGTGCCGTGGGTGCCGATCAGGTTGCCGATGCCCTGCTGCATGAGGCCGAGCGCCGCCAGTTGCCACTGGACATCCAGCGCACCAGCTCGCGCGGGCTTTACTGGCTGGAGCCGCTGATCGAGTGCGACAGTGCGCAAGGGCGCCTGGGTTTCGGCCCGATTACGCCACACGATGTGCCGTCACTGCTTGATGCCTTGGCGGGCGAACCCGGTGGCCACTCGCTGGCACTGGGGCCGGTTGAAGAAATACCCTATCTCAAGACCCAGCAACGCTTGCTGTTCGCACGCGCGGGCATCACCCGCCCATTGTCACTGGACGACTATCGTGCCCATGGCGGTTTCGCAGGCCTTGAGGCCGCCGTGGCGCTGGACGGTGCCGAAGTGGTTGCCGCAGTACTCGACTCCGGCCTGCGTGGCCGTGGTGGTGCGGCGTTCCCGGCCGGCATCAAGTGGCGCACCGTGCGTGACGCTGGCGCCGGGCAGAAGTACGTGGTGTGCAACGCCGACGAGGGTGACTCGGGCACGTTCGCTGATCGCATGCTGATGGAGGGCGACCCCTTCCTACTGATCGAGGGCATGATCATTGCCGGCCTTGCCGTGGGGGCCGACAAGGGCTACGTCTATGTGCGCTCGGAGTACCCCGACGCCATCCGGGTACTTGACCAGGCCTTCGCCATCGCGCGTGACGCTGGCTACCTGGGTGCTGACGTAGCCGGCAGCGGCCAGGCGTTCGACCTGGAAGTGCGGGTGGGCGCCGGCGCCTATATTTGCGGCGAAGAAACCGCGCTGCTCGAATCCATCGAAGGCAAGCGTGGCATTGTCCGCGCCAAGCCACCGCTGCCTGCGCTGCAAGGGTTGTTCGGCCTGCCGACGTTGGTGCACAACGTGCTTACGCTGGCTTCGGTGCCCATCATTCTGGCCAAGGGTGCGGCGTTCTATCGCGATTTCGGCATGGGCCGCTCGCTGGGCACCATGCCGTTCCAGCTGGCCGGCAACATTCGCCAGGGTGGCCTGGTCGAGCGCGCGTTCGGCCTGACCCTGCGCGAGCTGGTGGAAGGCTATGGCGGTGGCACGGCCAGTGGCCGGCCGCTGAAGGCCGCGCAGGTCGGTGGCCCGCTCGGTGCCTGGGTACCTCCCAGCCATTTCGACACCCCATTGGACTATGAAGCGTTTGCTGCCGTGGGCGCGATGCTCGGCCACGGCGGTGTGGTGGTGGCCGACGATACGTTGAACATGGCCAGCATGGCGCGTTTCGCCCTGCAGTTCTGTGCCGAGGAGTCCTGCGGCAAGTGCACCCCGTGCCGCATCGGCTCCACCCGGGGCATGGAAGTGGTCGACCGGTTGATCGCCAGCAGCGACATCACCGAGCGCCATGACCAGGCACTGTTGCTGCGCGACCTGTGCGACACCCTGCAGTACGGTTCGCTGTGCGCCATGGGCGGTATGACTGCCTATCCGGTGGCCAGCGCGCTCAAGTACTTCCCCGCCGATTTTGGGCTGACCACCACGGAGGCCGCACAGTGATCAATTTCTTCGACCCCGCTTCTGATAAAAGCAGCGACCTCGGCACCCCGGCCCGCGAAAGCGACGTGCAGATCAGCCTGAGCATCGACGGCCGCGCCATCAGCGTGCCTGCTGGCACCTCGGTCATGCGCGCCGCCGCCATGCTGGGCACCAGCATCCCCAAACTGTGCGCCACCGACAGCCTCGAAGCCTTCGGCTCCTGCCGCATGTGCATGGTGGAAATCGAAGGCATGCGCGGCTACCCGGCATCCTGCACCACGCCAGTCAGCGAAGGCATGGTGGTGCGTACCGAAACCCCGCGCCTGGCCGGCCTGCGTCGCAACGTGATGGAGCTGTACATTTCCGACCACCCGCTGGACTGCCTGACCTGTTCGGCCAACGGCAACTGCGAGCTGCAGACCGTGGCCGGCCAGGTGGGCCTGCGTGAGGTGCGCTACGGCTATGACGGCGCCAACCACCTGGACGAGAAAAAAGACGTTTCCAACCCGTATTTCGACTACGAGCCGAGCAAGTGCATCGTCTGCAGCCGCTGTGTGCGCGCCTGCGAGGACATCCAGGGTACGTTCGCCCTGACCATTACCGGGCGCGGTTTCGAATCGCGGGTGGCGGCCGCGGGGGGCGAAAACTTCCTGGCTTCCGAATGCGTGTCGTGCGGCGCCTGCGTGCAGGCCTGTCCGACCGCGACCCTCACGGAAAAGAGCCTGGTGCAGCTTGGCCAGCCTGAGCGTTCGGTCATTACCACCTGCGCCTACTGCGGCGTTGGCTGCTCGTTCCGCGCCGAAATCAAGGGTGACCAGCTGGTGCGCATGGTCCCGGACAAGAACGGTGGCGCCAACCACGGCCACGCCTGCGTCAAGGGCCGCTTTGCCTGGGGCTACGCCACCCACCCGGACCGCATCACCAAACCGATGATCCGCAAGCGCCTGGAAGACCCGTGGCAGGAAGTCAGCTGGGACGAGGCCGTGACCTATGCCGCCAGCGAGTTCCGCCGCATCCAGCTCAAATACGGGCGCGACTCCATCGGCGGCATCACCTCCAGCCGCTGTACCAACGAAGAAGCCTACCTGGTGCAAAAACTGGTGCGCACGGCGTTTGGTAACAACAACGTCGACACCTGCGCACGGGTGTGCCATTCGCCCACCGGTTATGGCCTGAAGCAGACCCTGGGTGAGTCAGCCGGCACGCAAAGCTTCGACTCGGTGATGCAGGCCGACGTTGTGCTGGTGATTGGCGCCAACCCCACCGATGCGCACCCGGTGTTCGGCTCGCAACTCAAGCGTCGCCTGCGCCAAGGGGCGCGGCTGATCGTGATCGACCCACGGCGTATCGACCTGGTCGACTCGCCGCACGCCCGCGCCGACCTGCACCTGCAACTGCGCCCGGGCACCAACGTGGCCATGCTCAACGCCCTGGCCCACGTGATCGTCACCGAGGGCCTGCTGGCCCAAAGCTTCATCGATGCCCGCTGCGAAACCGAAGACTTCGCCCGTTGGCGCGACTTCGTCAGCCTGCCAGACAACGCCCCCGAGGTGCTCGGCCCGGTTTGTGGCGTGCCACCTGAGCAGATCCGCGCTGCGGCACGGCTGTATGCCACCGGCGGCAACGCGGCCATCTACTACGGCCTGGGTGTGACCGAGCACAGCCAAGGCAGCACCGCAGTGATGGGCATTGCCAACCTGGCCATGGCCACTGGCAACATCGGCCGTGAAGGGGTAGGGGTGAACCCGCTGCGCGGGCAGAACAACGTGCAGGGCTCGTGCGACATGGGCTCGTTCCCCCACGAGCTGCCCGGCTACCGGCATGTCTCCAACGAGGGCGTGCGCGCCGAGTTCGAACGGGCCTGGGGCGTGACCTTGCAGCCTGACCCGGGTCTGCGCATTCCCAACATGTTCGAGGCGGCGCTGGATGGCAGCTTCAAGGCGCTGTACTGCCAGGGTGAGGACATCGCCCAGAGCGACCCCAACACCCAGCACGTCACGGCGGCCTTGCTCGCCATGGAGTGCGTGGTGGTGCAGGACATTTTCCTCAACGAAACTGCCAAGTTCGCCCATGTGTTCCTGCCGGGCAGTTCGTTCCTGGAAAAGGACGGCACCTTCACCAACGCCGAGCGGCGTATTTCGCGGGTGCGCAAGGTCATGGAGCCGCTGGCAGGCAAGGCCGACTGGGAAGCTACCGTGGCCCTGGCCAACGCCCTGGGCTACCCGATGAAATACCGCCACCCGTCCGAGATCATGGACGAGATCGCCCGCCTGACGCCGACCTTCCGTCGTGTCAGCTACGCGGAAATCGACCGCCATGGCAGCCTGCAGTGGCCGTGCAACGACGCTGCGCCAGACGGCACGCCGACCATGCACATCGACCAGTTCGTGCGTGGCAAGGGCCGCTTCATGCTCACCGGCTACGTGCCCACCGACGAAAAGGTCAACAACCGCTACCCGTTGCTGCTGACTACCGGTCGTATCCTCAGCCAGTACAACGTCGGCGCCCAGACCCGGCGCACTGCCAACGTTGCCTGGCATGATGCCGACCGCCTGGAGATCCACCCGACCGACGCGGAAAGCCGTGGCATCCACGACGGTGACTGGGTCGGCATCGGCAGCCGCGCCGGGCAGACTGTGCTGCGTGCCAAGGTCAGTGCGCGGGTGGCGCCGGGCGTGGTGTACACCACCTTCCACTTCCCGGAGTCGGGTGCCAACGTGATCACCACCGACAACTCCGACTGGGCCACCAACTGCCCCGAGTACAAGGTGACGGCAGTGGAAGTGGTGAAAGTGTTCCAGCCATCGCAATGGCAGAAGCGCTATCAGGACTTCAGTGATGAACAGCAGCGGCTGCTGAAAGAGCGCCGTACTGCGGAGAAAGCCGAGGTTCGCCGATGAGCAGTGAAAACCTGGTCAAGATGGCCAACCAGATTGCCCATTACTTCGACAGCGAGCCAGACCGGGCGCTGGCGGTGCAAGGGGTGCGGCAGCATCTGAAGAGCTTCTGGACGCCGGCGATGCTCCGGCAATTGGCGGAGTGGAGCGAGGCCCACGCGGGGGAGGGGCTTGACCCGAAGGTGCGGGAGGCGTTGGTCTAGATTCCCGGGCGGCAACGGAACCTTGGGGCGGGTTGGCCTGCGAATGTGGCGTTGAAATCAATGACGCATTCGCGGGTGAACCCGCTCCTACAAGGGGCCTGCATATTGCCTACTTAGCCGCGGGCCAACTCCGCCAGGTGGGCGATGGCTTCTTCGCTCTTGAGCACCAGCACATCGCCCTCCAGCGCATCCAAGACCACTTCCGAGGTATTGCCAATCAACGCCCCGGAAATCCCCGTGCGGCACACCGTGCCTATCACGGTCACCACTGCATCGAGCTTCTTTTCGGTATGTGGAATCAACACATCCGCTGGCCCTTCGGCCACGTGCAGGCACTCATCGCTGATGCCGTATTCGGCCTGGAACGCCTTGCATGCTTCACGGTAGCGTTTTTCGATCGTATCGCTCAGCTGGTAGGCCGGGTCCGACGCTGACAGCATCGGCGACGGGTGGGCGCTGATGACATGCAGTTCTCCCTTGGCCAGTTTGGCAATCTCGAAGCCGTGGTCGATGATGCTGGCATGCAGGCGGCGGTGGTCTTCGTCCTGGTTACCCACGTCCACCGCCGCCAAAATCTTGCCCCCGGTCCACGGCCGTTCGCTCTTGACCATCAGCACGGTACCCGGGCATTGGCGCAGCAGCTTCCAGTCGCTGGGGGTGAGCAGGGCCTTTTTCAGCGGGTTGTCCGGGCGGTGTTCCTTGATCACCAGTTCGCAGCCTTCGGCCTGCTGTACATGGATGATGGTGTCGTGCAGGCTGTCGCGCCAGCCCTCTTCATGGGTGACATTGGCGTAGCCGTCATCATGCAACTGGCTGCTCAGCAGGCTGAGCAGCGCACTGTGATCATGCCGCTTGTCACACATCAGCAAGTGCAGGCGTGCGCCCGTGACGCCTGCAATCAGCTTGGCGCGCGTAAGCGCCCGGCTGTGGGCGTGCGCGGGGTCGAGGACGACGAGGATGCTGCGGACGGCTTGCATGGGCGTTAACTCCCTTCGATGATGGCGACCAATGCCTGACTATAGTCGGCGCTTCCCCCGCCAGTGCTTGATGTACATCAAGCATAGTCACTGGCATCGCCAGCCGCCGCCGGTATAATCGCCGGCCCTGCCTGTTCTGTGTGGTTGCACGCTTATGTCCCTGATCCCCGAAATCGACGCCTTTCTTGGCTGCCCGACGCCAGACGCCTGGATCGAAGCGGCGCTCGCCGACCAGGAAACCCTGCTGATCGACCACAAGAACTGCGAGTTCAAGGCCGCCAGCACGGCCTTGAGCCTGATCGCCAAGTACAACACTCACCTTGATCTGATCAACATGATGTCGCGCCTGGCCCGCGAGGAGCTGGTGCATCACGAACAGGTGTTACGCCTCATGAAGCGTCGCGGGGTGCCGTTGCGCCCGGTGTCGGCGGGGCGTTACGCGTCGGGGTTGCGCCGACTGGTGCGCGCCCACGAGCCGGTCAAGCTGGTGGATACACTGGTGGTGGGGGCGTTCATCGAGGCGCGCAGTTGCGAACGTTTTGCCGCGCTGGTGCCACATCTGGATGAAGAGCTGGGCCGCTTCTACCATGGGCTGCTGAAAAGCGAAGCGCGCCACTACCAGGGCTACCTGAAACTGGCGCACAACTACGGTGATGAAGCGGACATCGCTCGCCGCGTCGAGCTGGTACGCGCGGCGGAAATGGAGCTGATCCAGTCACCAGACCAGGAACTGCGCTTCCACAGCGGCATCCCGCAGGCTTTGGCCGCCTGATGTGCACCAGGCGGCGCAGGCCTTAACTGCGCCGACCCAGTAGCAGGCCTACCGCCAACCCGAGGCCGGCGGAAATGGCCACGGTCTGCCAGGGGTGGCCGCCGATGTAGTCCTGAGTGGCGTCCACCACCGGTTGCGCCTTGCTGCGCACGTTGCTCGCCGCCTGGCGTGCCTGGCGCAGCTTCAGGCTCACCTGGGCGCGCAACGTCTCTGCTTCTTCGCCGACCAGTGCGGCACTGTCGTTCAGCAGTTTTTCCGATTCTTCTATCAGCGATTGCAGTTCGCTGAATACCTGGTCCTTGATCTGATCGCTGTCCGCCAGCGTGGCGTTTTTCCGGGCCATGAACTCGTCCTCGTCAATGGGGGTGATGTGAACAATGGATGCCGCCACGTCGGGAAAGTTGCGGCGACTTTCCGGTGATGCTGTGCCTGGGTGTAAGATAGCGGCCATTTTCAAACCTGCAGGTACCTTCATGAGTTTCAATCTGGCCAACATGAGCTTCGAGGAACGGGCGCAGATCGAGGCAGAGAAGGCCCGGTTGTTCGAGATGTGGCAGAACAACCTGGGCAAAGCCAAGGGCGAAGCCGCCCGGCTGATTGCCGAAAAGCCACGGCGCAAGGGCAAATGGGCCGAGTGGGTGCGCGCCGAACTGGACGGCATGACGCCGCCTGAATACGCCAGCATGGTGCGCAGCGAAGTCAACAAGCTGATGGCCGCAGCCAGCGCTAACCGCTGAGCACACCCGCCCGGCGCTTGTCAGTAGGTGCCCTTGGGCAGGTCCAGCTTGCCTTCATCGGTAAAACGCACGGTCCCCAGCGGCCCGCCGGCCAGTTTGCCGCGCAGCTTGTAGGGTAGACCCTGCAGCGAATCTACCTTGCCCAGCCCATAGGCCTGGCGCAGGAAGGAAAACGCCGTGATGCTTACCGGCACCACGATCACTGCTTCGTCGTAGCGGCCAATGTGCCCCTGCTGGTCACTGACACCAGCGGCCAGCGGCTGGCCGTTCACTTCCAGGTTCAAGGCGATGCCGTTGTAATCGATCGGTGCCTCATTGGGGTTTTGCACCCGCATTTTCACCGCCATGCGCAGTTCCAGCTCCTGCCCGGGCAGTGGTTCGATGCCGATCACGCTGATGTTCACCGGGTCGCGTGGCTGGAACAGCGCACAGGCCGCCAGGCCACAGGCCAACAGCAGGACCAGGAACAGGCGGGTGTAGCGGTACAGACGGGCAGTCATGGGCTGTGACCTTGCCGGAGTGGAGCTGGCAGTGTGGCAAATGCGCGTCGACGTTGAAAGTATCGGTTCATATGAAAGATACTGTTTCTCATTAACGCCCGATAACCTCTCTTACTGGCTGTTCCCCAATCATGCTGACTTCACCCATGTCGGGCCTGCTGGCAAGCTTCCAGGAGCACTACGACGACCTGCTGCAGTTTCTGACGCGGCGCATGAGCGACCGTCAGCGCGCGGCCGATGTGGCGCAGGAAACCTACCTGAAGCTGGTGAACATCGACGAGCAGGCGGTGCCGGTGGTGCACGCGCGCAGTTTCATCTTCCGTGTGGCCGGCAACCTGGCGATTGACGCCTTGCGCCGTGAGCAACGCATCGCCGCCAGCCACGACGACAGCGACGGAGCCTGTGAGGTGGCCTGTCCGGCGCCGGCACCCGAGGCGGCGTTGCTGGCCCGCGAGCGCTTGCAGATTCTTGACCAGGCCCTGTTGCAGTTGCCCGACAATGCCCGCCAGGCGCTGTTGCTCAACCGTGTCGAGGGCCTGACCCAGAAGCAGGTCGCTCAACGCCTGGGGGTTTCCGAGAGCATGGTGGCAAAGTATATCGGCCAGGCCTTGCGCCATTGCCGCGGCCGGCTGAAGCAGGCGGGTGTGGCGGCATCGGTGGTGTTGCTGGTCGCCGCCGTGGCGGGTTGGCAGCAAGCCCCGATGCTGCTGGCCGATTACCACACCGCCGTGGGCGAGCGGCAGGTCATTACCCTGGCAGATGGCACACGGGTCACGCTGAACAGCGCCAGTGCCTTGAGCGTGGCGTTCAGCGAGCATGAGCGGCGTGTGGTACTCGATGCGGGTGAGGCGCTGTTCGAGACCGCCGATGATTCACGTCCGTTCGTGGTCGAAACGGCCGGTGCGCGGGTGCAGGGCAATGCCGCCACCTTCAGCGTGCACCGCGATGGGCACGTCGTGTTGGCACGCGGTGAAGCCAAGGTGGGTGAACATGAACTGGCGGTGGCGGCCGATGCCGGCACGCAGATGGCCTGGCAGCGTGGCAAGCTGATCTTCAACGGCAAGCCGCTGGGGCAGGTGCTGACGGAGCTTGAGCGATACCGGCATGGGCGCATTGTGTTGTCCGACAGCAAGCTGGCTGCGATGGAAGTGAGCGGGGTGTTTGACCTGGATGAACCTGAGGCCCTGTTGCGGACGTTGGAGCAGCGGTATGGCCTGAAGGTGACCTACCTGCCGTGGTTGGCCGTGGTGCATTGATCAGCCTGTGCCGGCCTCTTAGCGGCAAGCCCGTTCCTGCACAGATCGCACAATCTTCAGGCGGGCGCAGTCGTTGTAGGAGCGGGCTTGCCCGCGAAGAGGCCGGACAGAAACAAAAATATTTTCCATTTGCCACTGCAAGTTCCTGCAAGCCAGATCGTCGTAGTGAGACTGATCAGCAACCCATTCTCATTTACGACTTGTCAGGAAGCTCATTCGTGCCTCTGATGCTCAAGCCCTTGCACCGCCGTCGCGGTCCTTTTCACCATGCCTTGATGTCTTGCAGTGCCATGGCCCTGTTGCTCGGCCCCCTGCACGCAGGGGCCGCGACGACTGCCGAACAGACCCAGATGCAAGCTCGCCAGGTCCAGCTCGACCTGCCAGCCCAGCCGCTGGACCAGGCGCTGACCACCTTCGCCGACCAAGCCGGCCTGCACCTGCTGTACACCACAGGCGATGTCGCCGGCCAGGTCAGCCCGGCGTTGCAGGGCAACTACAGTGTCGAGCAGGCCCTGCAGCAGTTGTTGGCCGGCAGCGGCATGAGCTGGCAGTTCAGCGAGGCTCGCACCGTCACCCTGCGCAAGGCCGAGGCCGCGCCGCAGGCGGTCAACCTCAAGCCGATCGAAGTCAGCGTAGCCTCGCGCACCAGCACCGCCATCAGCGAAATCCCTGGGACCGTCTGGGTGGTCGACCAACAGCAATTGCGCGAGCAGATCGACAGCGGCGTCAGCCTGAAGGAAGCCATCGGCAAGCTGGTACCGGGCCTTGACCTGGCGCCGGAAGGGCGCACCAATTACGGCCAGAACATGCGTGGGCGCAACGTGCTGGTGATGATCGACGGGGTCAGCCAGAACAGCTCCCGCGGCCTGTCGCGCCAGTTCGACAGCATTTCGCCGTTCAACGTCGAGCGCGTCGAAGTGCTGTCTGGCGCCAGCGCCATCTACGGCGGTGGCGCCACTGGCGGCATCATCAACATCGTGACCAAAAAGGGCGAGCCTGGCCCGGCGCGCTTCGAGACCCAGTTGGGGGCCAGCAGCGGTTTCAACAACAGCGACGACCTGGCCACCCGCTTCGCCCAGTCGGTCAGCGGCGGCAACGAACGGGTCAATGCCCGGTTGGGCGTTTCCGGTGAGCAGAACGAAGCCTTCTACGATGGTGCTGGCGACCAGATCTTCATCGACAACACCCAGACCGACCTGCAGTACAACCGCACCATCGACGTACTCGGTACCTTGGGCCTGCAGCTGAACGACCAGCAGAGCCTCGACCTGTTGGCCCAGTACTACGACTCGGGCAACCACGGCAGCACGGGTATCTACTTCCCCAACCTGAACTACAACGCGCCATCCGACCTGGAAGACGCCGAGCTGCGCAGCGGTTATTCATCGGACCTGGAGCCGCGTACGCGGCGCTTGCTGCTCAACGCCAATTACCACCACACCGACGTGCTGGGCCAGGACTTCTACCTGCAGGCCTCGTACCGCAAGGAAGACGACAACTTCTACCCGTTCCCGTACTACAACCGTGCCACGCCCACCGGCTCGCGCGGGGTGTACTTTGCCGCCTCGCAGCAAAACTTCGAAGTTACCAGCCTCAAGGGCCTGTTTGCCAAACAGTGGGATACGCTGAAGCTGACCTACGGCGTCGACCTGGACCGCGAGCGCTTCAATGCCGAGCAAACCACCTTCAACGCCCAGACCTCGTCCGAGTCGGGTGGCCTGGAGCTGGAAAAAGACAGCAAGGCCGCACGCTACCCCAGCTACCGGGTGGATGGTGTGTCGGTGTATGCCCAGCTGGACTGGCATGCCACCGACAACCTGACGTTGTCCGGTGGCGCCCGGCGCCAGCAGATGGACGTGGATGTCAGCGACTTCAAGGGCGTGCCGGGCGGCAGTAACGACTATCAGGTCAACCTGTTCAACGTCGGTGCCATCTACGACTTCAAGAACGGCCACCAGGTGTGGAGCAACTATGGCGAAGGCTTCGACCTGCCTGACCCGGCCAAGTACTACGGCAAGCCGGGCCTGAGCGTGGCCGATAACCCGTTGGCCGGTATCAAGAGCCGCCAGGTGGAAGTGGGCTGGCGCTATGCCGACCTGGATTGGGATGCACAGGCAGCGCTGTACTACATCTGGTCGGACAAGATCATCAACGTCGATTCGCAAACGCTGACCATCGACGTGGAAGAGCAGAAAAGCCGCGACTTTGGCTTTGAAGGTGCACTGACCCGGCACTTCCAGACCGGCTGGGAAACTGGCGGCACATTGCACATGACACGCTCCGAGGAAGAGGCCGAGGATGGCGGCTGGATCAAGCGCGATGCCCGTTATGCCTCGTTGTCCAAGGCCACCGCATTTGTCGGCTGGAAGGGCGATGGCCGCAGTGTACGGTTGCAGGCCAACCATGCCTTCAGCCTGAAGGACGATGCCGATCACGAGATTGACGGTTACACCACCTTTGACCTGCTGGGCAGCCAAGACACCGGTTTCGGCACCGTCAGTGCCGGTATCCAGAACGTGCTGGACAAACAGTACAGCACGGTATGGGGACAGCGTGCGACGTTGTTCTATTCGCCGACCTACGGGCCGGCGTATCTGTATGACTACCAGGGGCGCGGGCGGACCTACACCCTGACCTGGAGCATGGCTTACTGATTGTGGTTGCCTGAACCGGCCCTTTCGCGGGTGAACCCGCTCCTACACGACGGTGCCTGTGCCCAGCCACCGACAGGTGTCCACCACCGATCCGATGTAGGAGCGGGTTTACCCGCGAATACGGTAGCGGCGGCAACGGTGAACGGCGGGTGTAAATTGGCCAGCAGGCCCGGCCCCTTCGCGGGTAAACCCGCGAAGGGGCCGGTTCAGGCAAACGCCGCCAGCAAATCCTGCGCAAATACATGGGCTGCCTCTCCAACCCCCTGTGCCCGGTGCCGGGCCAGGGTGAACGGCACCCCAAAATCAAGC
Organism: Pseudomonas sp. BO3-4; assembly: GCF_034044115.1. Taxonomy (NCBI): domain Bacteria; kingdom Pseudomonadati; phylum Pseudomonadota; class Gammaproteobacteria; order Pseudomonadales; family Pseudomonadaceae; genus Pseudomonas; species Pseudomonas sp. BO3-4. The sequence goes on along the minus strand of NZ_CP139018.1, from coordinate 4,197,967 downwards.
TCAGGGTCCAGCGCCCATAACCGCCCCTCGGCCTCCCAGGCCTGTGCACAGTGGCATGGCAAGTAGCCAATATGCCGCCCAGACAGAATGAACGTCAGCACGCTTTCGATCTGCTCCGCCACTGCCGTGCTGCGTCTGCTCTGGAATGGCTCGCCCCCTTTGAGAAAACGGTACGGATGGCGCACCTGGTCCATGTCCAGCAACCGCTCAAGCCCAACATCCGTCTCGCCATACAGCACATGCCCCTTGCCGCAATACAGCCGCTGGCGCTCCGCGAACAAGGGCTGGTAATCAAAGGCCGCCTGGTTGCCGGAAAAGTAGCTGATGGCATAGTCCAGCCGCTGCTCCAGCAACAGCCGTTCCAGCTCCGCCGGCGGTGCACTGACAAGCTCCAGTTGCACCGATTCTTCTCGCCTGCGAAATGCCGCAATGGCCGCCGCCAGTTTCAGGCTCACCGCCTTGTCCTGATTTTCCGCCATGCCTATGCGCACAGTTCCCAGCAGCCGCCCGGCAACGCCGTTGGCCTGCTGGCGAAACTGCTCGATGTTCAGCAGCAGCCCACGCGCCGCCTCCAATAGCAATTCACCTTTTTCCGTCAGGCGAAAACCACCCTTGCCGCGGCTGCACAGGCGGTAACCCAAGCGTGCCTCCAGTTGCGCCATGCGCTGGCTGATGGTGGGCTGGCTCAGGCCCAGCACGCCTTGAGCGGCGCTGAAGCCACCTGCCTCGACTACAGTGACGAACAGCCGCAGCAGGTGCAGGTCGGGGTCGTGCACTTGTCCGAGCATTGCATTGCTCCTGATGAATGTCAGCTTTGCAAACTTGCCATTTGTGCAATGTAACCCGGCTGGCATGCTCGCGGCATCCACCCATTTACCGAGGTGTCCGCCATGCGTCGATCGTTGTGCCTTTTGTCTCTGGTTCTGGCCCTGCCGCTGCAGGCCGAAGAAAAGGTCGTCAATCTTTACAGCTGGGCCGATTACGTCGCCCCGCAAACCTTGCAGCGCTTCGAACAGGAAACGGGCTACAAGGTGCGTTACGACACCTTTGACACCCCCGAGGTGCTGGAAACCAAGCTGTTGACCGGTGGTAGCGGCTACGACGTGGTGGTGCCGTCATCCACCGTGCTGGCCCGAGCGCTCAAGGCCAATGCCCTGCAACCGCTGAACGCTCAGGCCATGCCTGGCTATGGCAACCTCGACAAGGACCTGCTGGGCAAACTGGCCGAGGTTGACCCCGGCAACCGCCATGCTGTGCCGTACACCTGGGGCACGCTGGGCCTGGGGGTAAATGTGGAGGCAGTACGCCAGCGCCTTGGCGATGTACCGCTGGACAGCCTCGACCTGTTGTTCAAGCCCGAGTACGCCACCCGCCTGAAGGGTTGCGGCATCGCTTTGCCTGACTCGCCCCAGGAGGTGATCGGCGTAGCCCTCAATTACCTGGGCAAGGACCCTTACAGCCAGAGCAAGGATGACCTGGCTGCCGCGCAGAACCTGCTCAGCCAGTTGCAGCCGTCGGTCAGCTACGTTGCCAACGGCCGGCAGATCAACGACCTGGCCAATGGCAGCGTGTGCCTGGCGCTGACCTACAACGGTGATGCCGCGATGGCCTCCGACCAGGCCCGTCGTGCCGGCAAGCCGTTCGAGGTGATCTACCGCATCCCCCGCGAAGGCACGCTGGTATGGCAGGACAACCTGGTCATCCCCAAGGACGCCCCGCACCCCGAGGCCGCACGGGCGTTCATCGCCTTCATGCTCAAGCCAGAGTCGGTGGCAGCGCTGACCAACACGCTGTTCTTCGCCAATGCCAACCAGGCTGCCACGCCGCTGGTGGACGAAGCGGTGCGCAACGACCCGGATATCTATCCGTCGGCCGAGGTGCGTCAGCGCCTGTATGCCGACCGCAGCATGGCCTTGGCCGACCTGCGACAACGCAACCGTCTGTGGACCGCCTTCCGCAGCCGGCAGTAGCCCATGACAATCAAGGAGCCCGACCGTGGACCAAGCCGCAAGCAATGACCAGGCCATGACCCGCGATAGCCTGTATGGTACCGCCGCAGAAAGCACCTACGCCGGTGTTGTCAGTTTTTCCCGCCGCCGCTACAGCCGCGACTTGCGCGGTGTGGATGTGGTGGTCAGCGGTGTGCCGTTCGACACGGCCACCAGTAACCGCCCCGGCGCGCGCTTCGGCCCGCGGGCGATCCGTGCTGCCTCGGTCCAGCAGGCCTGGGCCCGCCACTGGCCGTGGGCGTTCGACCCGTTCGACCACCTGGCGGTCATCGACTATGGCGACTGCCCCTTCGACAGCGGCACGCCGCAGTCGGTACCGGACAGCATCGAGGCCCATGCCGAGCACATTCTGCAGGCGGGTTGCGCCATGCTGACCCTTGGTGGCGACCACTTCATCAGCTACCCGCTGCTCAAGGCTCACGCCCGCCGCCATGGCCCGCTGGCGCTGATCCATTTCGATGCGCACAGTGACACCTGGCCGGACGAGGCGGGTAAGCGCATCGACCACGGCACCATGTTCTGGCATGCCGCCCGCGAAGGCCTGGTTGACCCGGCCCACTCGGTGCAGATTGGCCTGCGCACGACCAATGACGACAGCCAGGGCTTTGCCATTCTCGACGCCAGGCAGGTGCACCGCCAGGGCACAGAGGCGGTGATTGCAGCGATTCGCCAGCGGGTGGGCGAGCGGCCGGTGTACCTGACCTTCGACATCGACTGCCTCGACCCGGCCTACGCGCCCGGTACCGGAACGCCGGTGTGTGGCGGGCTGAGCACGGTGCAGGCGCTGGAGATTCTGGGTGGGCTGCGTGGCATCAACCTGGTAGGCATGGACTTGGTGGAAGTGGCGCCAGCCTATGACCATGCCGATATCACTGCATTGGCCGGGGCAACCCTGGCCATGGAGATGCTGTGCCTGTATGCGGCGCGGCATAAGGTGGATAACGGCCAGTAGAAGGTTGCGGCCATTGGAGGGCGAAGCAGCCCTCCGCGGCCCATACTGAAACATCAGGAATCAACTCCACCCGCATTCACACTTTTGCCGCGAACCCCTCGCGCCTTAGGCTATCAAACCCACCAGGCGCGGCATTTTCGTACAGGAGGTGAAGCATGACCCCGACATTGCCCATCCTGGCCCTCAGCCTGGCGCTGTGCCTGCCCGCGCACGCAGCTGCGCAGCAGCCCGTGCAACATGCTGCAGGCAACAGCAACCCTTACAACAGCCCGATCCAGCGGGCCAACCCCAACAGTCGTCAAGGCAGCATGCCAGCTACGCCTCCGGTACGTGGCCCGTCCACCGACCCGTACCAGCGCCCACCCACCCTGGACAACCGCGGCATCGGCAATGGCGACAACCTGCGCCGTCAGCAGCAAACCCCGAACCTGGAACCCACCCGGCCACCGCGCGACAACCCTCGTGCGCCTTAAGCCCACTTGAAAGGAATCCGGCATGCTTCGAGCACCCTGGCTAGCCACCCTGACCGCCGCCGCGCTGCTGCCACTGTGGGCGCATGCGGCGGCCGAACAGCGGTTCCCCAGCGAAGAAGGCACCTTGATCGTCGACACGCTTGCCGATGGCCTGCGCAACCCCTGGGCCCTGGCCTTCCTGCCCGGTGGCAAGGACATGCTGGTGACCGAGCGCGCCGGCAACCTGCGGCTGGTCAATGCCGAAGGCAAGGTCGGCCCGCCGATCAGCGGTGTACCCAAGGTCTGGGCCGAAGGCCAGGGCGGCTTGCTGGATGTGGCGCTGTCACCGGAGTTCGGCAAGGACCGCACCGTCTACCTGTCCTACGCCGAGGAGGGCAGTGACGGCAAGGCCGGTACTGCGGTCGGCCGCGGGCAGCTGTCCGAGGACCGCGCCCGGCTGGAGCATTTCACCGTGATCTTCCGCCAGCTGCCCAAGCTGTCGGTGGGTAACCACTTCGGCTCGCGGCTGGTGTTCGACCGCAACGGCTACCTGTTCATCGCCCTGGGCGAGAACAACCAACGCCCCACTGCTCAGGACCTGGACAAGTTGCAAGGCAAGGTCGTGCGTATTCTGCCGGACGGCGAAGTGCCCAAAGACAACCCCTTCGTCGGCAAGGACAACGTGCGCCCGGAGATCTGGTCGTACGGCCACCGTAATCAGCAAGGCGCCGCGCTCAACCCCTGGACCGGCCAGCTGTGGGCCCACGAACACGGCCCGCGCGGCGGGGATGAAATCAACATTCCAAAGCCTGGCAAGAACTATGGTTGGCCGATTGCGACCCACGGCATCAACTATTCGCTGCTGCCCATCCCCGAGGCCAAGGGCGAGCATGTGGACGGCATGGTCGACCCGCACCATGTATGGGAAAAGTCCCCGGGTGTCAGCGGTATGGCGTTCTACGACAGCCCAACGTTCAAGGCCTGGGACCACAATCTGTTCATAGGGGCGCTGGCCACGCAGGAATTGATCCGCTTGCAACTGGAGGGCGACAAGGTGGTGCACGAAGAGCGGTTGCTCGGTGACCTGAAGGCGCGTATCCGTGATGTGCGGGTGGGGCCAGATGGTTACCTGTATGTACTGACCGATGACAAGGACGGCGCGCTACTCAAGGTCGGCCTGGCCGACTGACGCGCGCCTGCACCGAGGGTGACAGTCGGGTAGAATGCGGCCATGGCCCTCGACCCCCAAACCCTCTACCAGCACGCCCTGAGCACTCGGGGCTACGTCGCTGACCCCGCCCAGGCCCGCGTCGTCGAGGCCTTGCAAGCCTGCTTCCAGTCCCTCGAGCAGGGTCGCCCCACCCAGGGCCTCTACCTCTGGGGCCCGGTCGGGCGCGGCAAGACCTGGCTGATGGACCAGTTCCACCAGTGTCTGCGCATGCCGAGCCGGCGCCAGCACTTTCATCACTTCATGGCCTGGGTGCATCAACGCCTGTTTCAGCTCAACGGCACCGCCGACCCGCTATTGGCCCTGGCGGCGGAGCTGGCGCGGCAAATCCGTGTGCTGTGCTTTGATGAACTGTTCGTCAACGACATCGGTGATGCGATCATCCTCGGCCGCCTGTTCCAGGTATTGTTCGATCAGGGCGTGGTGATTGTTGCCACTTCCAACCAGCCACCCGAGCAGCTCTACCGCGATGGTTTCAACCGCGAGCGGTTCCTGCCGGCCATCGCCGCCATTGGTCGTCACATGCAGGTCCTGCCGGTAGCGGGCGAGCAGGATCACCGCCTGCACCCCGGTGAAGCGCGGCAGCGCTATTGGGTAGCCGAGGCAGGGCAGACCAGCCCGTTGGCCGAGGTGTTTCGCCAGCTCAGCCCCAAAGACGCCGGCACGGATCAGCCCTTGATTATTGGCTCAAGGCACATTCACGTCGTGCGGCGCAGTGAGCAGGCTATCTGGTGTCGTTTCACGGATCTGTGCGATCAACCCTTGGCGGCCATGGAGTTCATGGCCTTGTGCGACCGTTTTCCCTCGATTCTGGTCTCCGGCATTCCGGCGCTGGGCGGGGAACAGCGGGCGGGGCGTATTGCCCGAGGCACCGAAGATGGCGCGGCGAGGGTCGTGGCGGGTGACCGTGAACTGCCGGCGCTGTCGCCCAAGGACGATGCGGTTCGCCGCTTCATTGCCCTGGTCGACGAATGCTATGACCGTCGGGTGGCGTTGTACCTGGAGGCACAGGTGCCGCTCGATGCCCTCTACACTCAAGGGTATCTGGCGTTCCCGTACCAGCGCACCCTCAGCCGGCTACGGGAGATGCAACTGCAACGCTTCGCCTGAAAAGGAGCCGACCATGCAGCCGCTATCGCATCATCTGCTGACCCAGGCCTATAACAATGGCTGGGCCAACCACCGCCTGTACAAGGCCTGCCTGCAACTGACCCAGGACGAGTTCGTCGCCCCGCGTTGCAGCTTCTTCCCGTCGATCAAGGCCACCCTCAACCACTTGCTGACGGTGGACTGGTTTTACCTGCATATGCTCGAGTGCGAGCAGCGCGGCGAGCAGCCCGATGCCGACGGCGAACGCTTTTTCGACCCGGAGCAGCCGTTTGCCACCTGCACCGATCTGCATGCCGAGCAGGCCCAGGCTGACCACCGTTTGATCGCCTACTGCCGGGGGCTGAGTGATGGCGACCTAGGCCGCTATGTGAGCGTCGTGCGGCCCGATCGGGTGCAGCGCGAGCAGCGGCTGCGGTTGCTGGCGCATCTGTTCGAACATCAGGTGCATCACCGTGGGCAGGTGCACGCAATGCTCAGTGATACAGCGGTCAGGCCACCACAGCTGGATGAGTTTTTCTGCGAAGAAGAGGCTGAGTTGCGGGCGGGCGACTTTGCCGAGCTGGGCTGGACGGAAGCGCAGGTCTGGAACGTGTAAAGGAACCCTGTGGCAGCAGCGGGCGTGCGCAAAATCCCAAAGCCTGCTGCTCCCACAGGGGCCAATCATTGGCTCACTTGCCCAGCCATTCGACCAGGGTGCGATTGAACCGCACCGGTTCCTCGATTTGCGGCGCGTGCCCCATGCCTTCGAACGTGATCAGCTCACCTTTGGGTATCAGCTTGGCCACCTGCGGCCCCAGCTCTGCATAGTTGCCCAGCTTGGCCTTTACCTCCGGCGGCGCGATATCGCTGCCGATGGCCGTGGTGTCCTGGTCGCCGATCAGCAGCAGGGTCGGCATCTGCAGGTGCTTGAACTCGTGGTACACCGGCTGGGTGAAGATCATGTCGTAGATCAGCGCCGAGTTCCACGCCACCGCTTCATGCCCCGGCCCTTTGTTCAAGCCCACCAGCATCTGCACCCAGCGTTCGTACTCAGGCTTCCAGCGCCCGGCGTAATAGGTCTTGCGTTCATATGCACGTACGCCTTCGGCATCCAGCTTGAGTTCGCGGGCATACCACTGGTCCACGGTGCGGTAGGGCACCCCCAGCGCTTTCCAGTCTTCCAGGCCGATTGGGTTGACCATTGCCAGGCGTTCCACCTGCTGGGGGTACATCAGCGCATAGCGGGTGGCCAGCATGCCGCCGGTGGAGTGGCCGAGCACAATGGTTTGTTTCACACCCAGCTGTTCGAGCAGGGCATGGGTATTGTCGGCCAGTTGCTGAAAGCTGTACTGGTAATGCGCCGGTTTGCTTGACGTACAGAAGCCGACCTGGTCGGGCGCGATGACCCGGTAGCCGGCCTTGCTCAAGGCGTCGATGGTGGTTTCCCAGGTGGCGGCGCAGAAGTTCTTGCCGTGCATCAGCACCACGTTGTGGCCGTTGGCCTGGCCCTGGGCGGGCACGTCCATGTAGCCCATCTGCAGGGCCTGGCCCTGGGACTTGAAGTCGAAATGCTTGAGGGGGTGCGGGTAGCTGAAGCCTTCAAGCTGGGGGCCGTAGGTAGGCGACTCGGCAGCGATGGCCGAACTGCTGGCAAGGCAGGCCAGGGCGAGGGCGGTTGCGCGCAGCATGGGGGAACTCCGTGTAGGGCCAGGTTGAATGGGGCGACTGTAACAGGCAGTGGACCACGCGAAACCTGAAAGGTGTTACCAGGCGTGAAACCAGCCCAGGGTGATCATGGCAAGCACTGCATAGCGGCCAGCCTTGGCCAGGGTCACCAGCAACAGGAAGCGCCAGAACGGCTCACGCATGATCCCGGCGATCAGCGTAAGCGGGTCACCGATCACCGGCATCCAGCTGAGCAGCAGCGACCATTGCCCCCAGCGTTGGTAGCGCTGCTGCGCACGCGCCAGCTGGGCAGCGCTGAAAGGGAACCAGCGTTTGTCGCGCAGGTGCTCGATGGCCCGGCCCAGCAGCCAGTTGACCACCGAGCCGAGCACGTTGCCCAGGGTGGCTACCAGCAGCAGGATCGCCCATGCCTCGGGCTGGCGCAGCAACAGACCGACCAGCACGGCCTCTGATTGCAGCGGCAGCAGGGTGGCGGCACCAAAGGCGCTGAGAAACAGCGCCCCCAGGCTGAGCATCAGTAGTTGGCGACCACGGTGTCCTGGCCATCCTGGGTCACCCCGATGACCTGGTAGGCATCCTTGTGGTCACCCATCTCCATGCCGGGCGAGCCCATGGGCATGCCCGGCACCGCCAGGCCCTTGAGGTCGTTGCGCTTGGCCAGCAGGCGCACCTGCTCGGCCGGCACGTGGCCTTCGACGAACTTGCCGTCGATCACCCCGGTGTGGCAAGACGCTAGGCGTGGCGCCACACCGAGGCGTTGCTTGACGGCGCTCATGTTTGGCTCGACGTGGTCGTTGACGGTAAAACCGTTGTCACGCAGGTGGCTGATCCAGGCCTTGCAGCAGCCGCAGTTGGGGTCGCGGTAGACGTCGATGGTCTCGGCGGCCTGGGCCAGGCCGGTGACGGCCAGCAGGCTCAGGGTCAGCAGATGTTTGCGCAGCATGGTGAAGCACTCCTTTAAAAACGCAGGCGGATACCGGCGACAAGGCGGGTCTGGCCCAGCTCTTCGCCGTCTTCCAGGGCCTGGTTGGCACGTGAGCCGCGCAGGCGGTTGAAACTGAGCCCGACGTAGGGGCGAAGCCGTGCGTGATCTCGTCGCGCAGGCGCAGGCCCACCTCGCTGTCGGCCAACCCCGCGCCTTGCTCGCGCCCGGCGTCGTTGCGCCCGTAGAGGTTGGCCTCCAGGGTCGGCTCCAGTATCCAGCGGTTGGTCAGCAGCATAGCGTAAGCGGCTTCCAGGCGCAGCGCGGTCTGCTGCCGCTCGCCTGCGTGCTGGCGGCGCCCAGGCCTTTGGCAAACGTACGGCGCGAGGGGTTGCGCAACATGGCGTGGCCTCATGCAGAAGCGCCACGATGTTCGCTGCCGCCGGCTGTCAGGTAGCTGAGGTGCACATTACAGTGTTGTCAGCTTGCTGCTTCGTCGATGCGGAGGTCGCGCATCAGCAGGCCGTAGTCGAGGGCAACCTGTTCCGGGATCGGCAGATACACCACGTGGCCATCGCCCGGTGCTACCTCGATGGCGTGCTGCTGGCGGTTGCACAGGCGGTGCAGGTCGAAGTGGTAGTTACCGCGCGGGGTCATCAGCTCCAGATGGTCGCCCACGGCGAAGCGGTTCTTCACCTTGACCTCGGCCAGGCCGTCGACGCGCACGCCGGTCAGCTCGCCAACGAATTGTTGGCGCTCGGACACCGAGTTGCCGCGCTGGTAGTTCTGGTACTCGTCGTGCACGTGGCGGCGCAGGAAACCTTCGGTGTAACCGCGTTGCGCCAGGGATTCGAGGTTGCCCATCAGGGCGCGGTCGAATGGTCGCCCGGCCACCGCGTCGTCGATCGCCTGGCGATACGACTGTACCGCGCGGGCGCAGTAGAAGTGCGATTTGGTGCGGCCTTCGATCTTCAGCGAATGCACGCCCATCAAGGCCAGGCGCTCGACGTGCTGAATGGCGCGCAGGTCCTTGGCGTTCATGATGTAGGTGCCGTGCTCATCCTCGAACGCCGGCATTTCAGTGCCGGGGCGGTTGCTTTCCTGCAGCAGGAACACTTGGTCGGTGGGCGCACCCAGGCCCAGGGTGGGCTGCACTTGGCGCACGATGTCACCGGTGGCGTTCTCGGTGGCCGGCGTGGCGTCGTACTTCCAACGGCAGGCATTGGTGCAGCTACCCTGGTTGGCGTCACGCTTGTTGAGGTAGCCCGACAGCAGGCAACGGCCGGAATAGGCCATGCACAGGGCGCCGTGCACGAACACTTCCAGTTCCATGCCCGGCACCTGCAGGCGGATTTCCTCGATTTCGTCCAGCGACAGCTCCCGCGACAGGATCACCCGGCTCAGGCCAAGTTGCTGCCAGAACTGCACGCTGGCCCAGTTGACGGTGTTGGCCTGCACCGACAGGTGCACCGGCATCTGTGGGAAGTGCTGGCGCACCAGCATGATCAGCCCGGGGTCGGACATGATCAGCGCGTCCGGCGCCATCTCGATCACGGGTGCCAGGTCCTTGAGGAAGGTTTTGAGCTTGGCATTGTGCGGGGCGATGTTGACCACCACGTAGAAGCGCTTGCCCAAGGCGTGCGCCTCCTCGATCCCCAGCGCCAGGTTGGCGTGATCGAACGCGTTGTTGCGCACCCGCAAGCTGTAACGCGGCTGGCCGGCGTAGACCGCATCGGCGCCGTAGGCAAACGCGTAGCGCATGGTCTTGAGGGTGCCGGCGGGGGCCAGCAGTTCGGGCTTGGCAGTAGGGTTCATGTGCGCACCGGGGCAAAAAGGCCGGGATGCTAGGGGCGATGGACAAGGCGCGTATTGATTTGCGTCAAGTGAGCACGGCACTTTTGTCCAGGTGCGGTGCACTAATCACTCATAAGCCATTTGAGGAACTGCGATGAACGAAACCGCGCTACAGAACAAAGCCCTGGCAGTACTCTTGGCGTTGGTGACCATTGCCTTCTTCTGGATTCTTCTGCCGTATTACGGCGCAATCTTCTGGGCGGTGATTCTCGGCATTTTGTTCGCCCCGCTGCAGCGTCACTTGCTGATCCGCTGCGGTCGGCGGCGTAACCTTGCCGCGGCCACGTCTACGCTGGTGTGCCTGCTTGTGGCGATCCTGCCGGTGATCATCACCAGCGCGCTGCTGGTTCAAGAGGGCGCCACGCTGTACCAGCGCATCGAAAGCGGGCAACTGGACATCGCCGGTTACGTCGAGCGCGGCAAGGACATGCTCCCGGCATTCGCCCAGCGTGGCCTGGACAACATGGGCATGGGTAACCTCGACGGGTTGCGTGACAAGATCGCCAAGTGGGCAACCCAGGGTAGCCAGGTATTGGCCAGCCAGGCGTTCAGCTTTGGGCAGGGCACATTCGAGTTCCTGATCAGTTTTGGCATCATGATGTACCTGCTGTTCTTTTTCCTGCGCGATGGTCCGGAAGTCGCGCGCCGGGTGCGGATGGCCGTCCCGCTGCCCGAGCACCAGAAGCGTCGTTTGCAGTTGAAGTTCAATCGTGTGGTACGGGCGACGGTGAAGGGCAACGTGCTGGTGGCCATTACCCAAGGTGCGTTGGGAGGCTTTATTTTCTGGGTGCTGGATATCCCGAGTGCGTTGGTGTGGGCGGTGCTGATGGCGTTTCTGTCGCTGCTGCCGGCGGTGGGCGCGGGCATTATCTGGGCGCCGGTGGCGGCGTATTTCCTGCTGACCGGGGCGATACTGCCAGGGGTGGTGCTTACCGCGTTCGGGGTGCTGGTGATCGGCCTGGTGGATAATGTGTTGCGGCCAATCCTGGTGGGCAAGGATACGCGCATGCCGGACTACCTGATCCTGGTGTCGACCCTTGGCGGGCTGGCGGTGTTCGGCCTAAACGGCTTCGTGATCGGTCCGTTGATCGCGGCGCTGTTCGTCTCCAGCTGGGCGATCTTTGCCGCGACCAAACCGCGGGTGCAATTGCCACAATAACGTTCTAGCTCAGGTTTGTCGGCCGTAGGAGCGGGTTTACCCGCGAAAGGGCCGGGCCTGCTGGCCAATCTCCACCCGCCGTTCACCGTTGCCGCCGCTAGCGTATTCGCGGGTAAACCCGCGCCTACGCCGGATCGGGGGTGGACACAGGTCGGTGGTTGGGCGCAGGCCGCGTGTAGGAGCGGGTTTACCCGCGAAAGGGCCGGGCCTGCTGGCCAATTACCACCCGCCGTTCACCGTTGCCGCCGCTAGCGTATTCGCGGGTAAACCCGCTCCTACGCCGGATCGGGGGTGGACACAGGTCGGTGGTTGGGCGCAGGCCGCGTGTAGGAGCGGGTTCACCCGCGAAAGGGCCGGGCCTGCTGGCCAATTACCACCCGCCGTTCACCGTTGCCGCCGCCACCGTATTCGCGGGTAAACCCGCTCCTACACCGGATCGGGGGTGGACACAGGTCGGTGGTTGGGCGCAGGCCGCGTGTAGGAGCGGGTTCACCCGCGAAAGGGCCGGGCCTGCTGGCCAATCTCCACCCGCCGTTCACCGTTGCCGCCGCTAGCGTATTCGCGGGTAAACCCGCGCCTACACCGGATCGAGGGTGGACACAGGTCGGTGATTGGGCGCAGGCCGCCGTAGGCGCGGCCTTGTGTCGCGCAAGGGCCGCTACCACTGCGAAAACGCAAGGGTCAGAAGGCTTGCGGCATCTCGCCCTTGGCCAGGCGCCGGTTGATATCGGCAATCACTTCGGGCAGGTCGTTGATGGTGTCGATCAGGTAGTGCGGGCGGGAGCCGGCAAACAGTGCATGGATGCGCTGGCGCTCGCTTTCCAGTTTCTCGGCACTCAACGCCCGGAAGCCTTCCCAGGTCAGGCCCAAGGCATTACCCGAGCAGACCAGCGCCACGGTCCACATGCCGGCACGGCGGCCTTCAAGAATGCCTGGCACGGTGTCGTCCACCTTCACGCAGGCCGCTACATCGTCAATCCCCAGCGCAATCACGTTGGCCAAGGCCTGGGCCGGCCATGGTCGGCCGTTCGGGGTTTCGTCGGTGGCCACGACATGGTCGGCTACGTAGCCGTTCTGCGCCGCCAGTTCCACCACCTTGTCCATCACCACTTTCGGGTAACCCGAGCACGAGCCGATCTTCAGGCCGTCCTGGCGTAGACCGGTGAGGGTGTCCAGCGCACCGGGGATCAGTGCCGAGTGCACGGCGATCTTCTCGATCTGCAGCGGCATGAAGCGGTTGTAGATGGCGGTGACGTCATCATCGGTCGGGGTACGGCCGAACACCTTGCGGTAGCGCTCGGCAATTTCCGGTACGTCGCACAGGGTGCGGATATGGTCCCATTTGCCCATGCCCATCGGGCCTCGGGCTTCTTCGATGGACACCTGCACGTCGAACTCGGCAAAGGCCTCGACAAAGATCTGGGTGGGGGCGAATGAGCCGAAATCGACCACGGTGCCAGCCCAGTCGAGGATGGCGGCTTGCAGTTGGGTGGGGTTGTTGTAGTTCATGTGCGCTAACTCCTGAATTCGGGTGGGCAAAGCGTCAGATGTCCAGCACTTCCATTTCCCGCAGCACCTCGGCCACGGCATTCACGGCGGCCTGCATGCCGTCCGCCCCGACCACGCCGATGCAGCCGACGCGGAAGGTTTCGACCTGGGTCAACTTGCCCGGGTAGAGAATGAAACCCTTGGCCTTGACCCGCTCGTAGAAGTCCTTGAACTGGTAGCGGGCATCGGTGGGGGCGTGGAAGGTGACGATGATTGGCGCCTGGATCTCGGCAGGCAGGAAACTGCGCAGGCCGATGGCTGCCATGCCGTCGAGCAGCGTCTTGCAGTTGTCTGCGTAGCGCTGGTGGCGGGCCGGAAGGCCACCTTCCTCGTTGTATTGCTGCAGTGCTTCGTGCAGGGCTGCGACCACGTGGGTAGGCGGGGTAAAGCGCCATTGCCCGGTCTTGGCCATGTAGGCGTGCTGGTCGTGCAGGTCCATGGCCAGCGAGTGGGCATTGCCTTCGGCGGCCGCCAGGGCGTTTTTTTCGGCGAAGACGAAGCCCATGCCGGGTACGCCTTCCAGGCACTTTCCGGAGGCCGCGATCAGCGCTTCGAAGGGGATTTCGCGGGCATCGATCGGCAGCGCACCGAACGAGCTCATGGCATCGATGATCAGGCGCTTGCCATGGTGTTTGATCACCTGGGCGATTTCGGGCAGCGGGTTCAGGATGCCGGTGCTGGTTTCACAGTGGATCAGCGCCACATGGGTGATGGCCGAGTCTTCGGCCAGCAGTCGGTCGACGTCGGCGGCGGTGGTCGGCTGGTCTTCGGCCGTTTCGAAGGTGCTGTAGGTGCGACCCAGCACTTTGCAGATCTTCGCCAGGCGCTGGCCGTACGCGCCGTTGATCAGTACCAGAACCTTGCCATCGCGTGGCACCAAGGTGCCGATGGCCGCTTCCACGGCGAAGGTGCCGCTGCCTTGCAGGGGCACGCAGTGGTGGCTGCTGGCGCCGTCGATGATGGCCAGCAGTTGTTCGCAGACGCTGGCAGTCAATTGGTTGAAGTCACGGTCCCAGGAGCCCCAGTCCACCAGCATGGCTTGGCGGGTGCGGATTGATGTGGTCAGGGGACCTGGGGTCAGCAGAATAGGGGCGTTGCTCATTCCGTTATTCCTCACAAGCGGTGGGCTGAAACTACGGGGCCTAGGTTGCAATTCGCACTGTCATCAATCAAATTGTTTGTTGTTATCCCAGCTATAAGTCAGGCCGATAAATATGAACCTGTTTCAGCTACGCGCCTTCGACGCCGTGGCCCGTGAGGGCAGCTTTACCCGTGCTGCCGAGCGCCTGTTCATCAGCCAGCCGGCGGTGACCGGGCACGTCAAGGCCCTGGAGGAGCACTACCAGATCACCTTGTTGCGGCGTACTGCACGGCGCGTGGAGCTGACCGAGGAGGGCACGCGCCTGGCGGCCATCACGCGCGCCATGTTCGGCCTGGCTGAAGAAGCGCAGGCCATGCTCGAGGCCAACCGCCAGTTGCTGACCGGGCGCCTGGAGGTAGCCGCCGACGGTCCGCACCGGGTCATGCCGATGCTGGCGCTGCTGCGTGAGCGGTACCCTGGCGTCACCGTCAACTTGCGTCTGGGCAATGCACAGGAGACGTTGGCTGCGCTGCTCGGCGAGCATGCCGACGTGGCAGTGCTGACCGAAATCGAGCCGCGCAAAGGGCTGCACCTGCAAAATCTCTGTGAGTCGCGCCTGTGTGCGTTGTTACCCGTGGGGCACGCCTGGGCCAGCGAGCGGGAGGACTTGCCGTTGGCCGAGCTGCACCAGCAGATCATGGTGCTGCGCGAACCCAGCTCCACCACCCGGCGCACCTTCGACAAGGCCTGCATCAAGGCGGGCGTGCAACCGCGTGTATTGCTGGAGCTGGACAGCCGGGAGGCGGTAACCGAGGCAGTGGCCTCGCAGCTGGGTATTGGCGTTGTTTCTTCCACTGAAGTGGCCAATGATCCCCGTGTGGTGGCACGACCCTTGGCCGGCGAGGGCCTTGTCAACCAACACGTGATCGGCTGCCTGGAGCGCCGTCGCGAACTGCGCCTGATTCAGGCATTCCTGAGCCTGGCAGCGGGGCTATGATGGCTGTTTGCTGCGGGGCACCCTAGGCTCTGTATGAAAAGCCTTGATACTCGGTGATGCTGCGTTGAAAACAGCCTCGGAATGCTCATTTACAACCCGTAAACTCCGCTTCCTCGGCTGTTTTCGCCTTGCCTGACCTTCGTCTCAAGGCTTTTCATACAGACCCTAATATGGCCGGCAATCAGCCGACAGGACCGTCGATGAGCGACAAAGACACCATTTCCATGCAGCTGGTGCGCGAAGCGCTGTTGCAGACCTGCCCTGCCGGTGAGCCTGACAGCGGCTTGCTGGCCAGGGCGGGCATCGCCGTTGAACAATTGCACCTGCCAGAGGCAAGGGTCAGTGCCGAGTCCTATGCCCGCCTGTGGCGCTTGCTGGCCCGGCGCTGCAACGACGAATTTTTCGCGATGGACCCGCGCGGTCTGCGCAGTGGCAGCCTGGCATTCATGTGCCGTGCCAGCATGGGCCAACCAACCCTGGGTGCAGGCCTGGACACCTCGCTGGCATTTCTGTCGCTGATGCTTCAAGACATGCAGCCCAGCCTGGTGCGCCAGCAAGGCCTGGCCGAAATTGTCATCAATGAGCCGCGTGACGAACCGCGCCGCGCGTTCACCTATTTCACGTTCTGGATGATCGTGCATGGCGTGACCTGCTGGCTGGCCGGGCGGCGTATCCCGATTCTGAGCATTGATCTGCGTTGTACCGAACCACCCTTTTGCGACGACTACCGGGTCATGTTTTCGGAAAACCTGCATTTTGAGCGTCCACGCACACGCATGATCATCGCTTCGCAATGCCTCGACTTGCCCCTGCGGCGCAGTGAAGAGGAACTGCAGCGTTTTCTGGCCGAAGCGCCGGGCAATATCCTGGTCAAATACCGTGACCCGGCCAGCCTCGGGCGGCGTATCCGCACCGACCTGCTGCGCCTGGCCCCTGAGCAATGGCCCGATGCTGACCGCCTGGCCCGGCAGCTGTGCCTGTCGCCATCGACCCTGCGGCGGCGCCTGGCAGAAGAGGGGCAGAACTACCAGGGCTTGAAGGACAGCGTACGACGGGAGCTGGCGATCGCCTGGCTCAGCCAGGAAGACGTGGCCATGGGCGAGCTTGCCGAGCGTTTGGGGTTCGCCGACAGCAGCTCGTTCTATAAGGCATTTCGCAAGTGGTTCGGCTGCAACCCAGGGCATTATCGGGCATTGATCCAGGCGCGAGGGGCAGGGCACTGAAGGGCGAACACTTCCCGTCGTAGTGCATTACCGCGCGGGCCCAGAAGGCTTACCGAGCAGGCGCCGATCGAACCCGTTCCCTCTGCATCCTGGCCCGGCATTTGAACAACATGGTTGGCTTCGTCAAATAGCGGGGGGAACCCACCATGATTATCAATACGACGGGCCATGACCCATTCATCGGTGCCCGATTACCTGAGTGGCTCAAACGCGCGTCACGGGGCCAGATCAACACCCTGCGCACCAGCCTGAACGCGCACCACGCCAGCCAGGCACGCTTGAGTGGCCTGACGCTTGAGTTACTGCCGCTCCAGCAGTTTGCCGAGAAGCACCTGGCGGCTTTGCTGGATGCACCGTTGCCGGACGGGCAGGTATTTGCCCAGCTCGAATGGCTGCGGGTAGCGCCGCGCTTCGGCACACTGCCAGGTACCTTGCAACAGACATACGGGTACAGCCAGACGCGTGAAAA
This sequence comes from Pseudomonas sp. BO3-4, assembly GCF_034044115.1. Classification (NCBI taxonomy): domain Bacteria; kingdom Pseudomonadati; phylum Pseudomonadota; class Gammaproteobacteria; order Pseudomonadales; family Pseudomonadaceae; genus Pseudomonas; species Pseudomonas sp. BO3-4. The sequence goes on along the minus strand of NZ_CP139018.1, from coordinate 4,181,298 downwards.
CGGGTTACTGCGGCTGATGCGCAACTTTGCTGCGAATACCCGCTACTACGAGGGCACGGGGCTGGTTTTGCCAGGCAGCGATAAACCATTGAATGCATCGCTGGAAGCATTGATTACGGCCTGTCGCAATCTGGACGTTGGTCAGCGCTATCAGGACGCGTTGCAAAGGATCTTCCCGCCAGCTACCCAGGCGGTGCTGGCTGAAGACAAACGTTCGGGGCTGAAGCTGGCGACCGAGCTTGCGGCTTTGCAGGGAAACATAAGCGTCGATGTGCAGCTTGCACTGCGCGAGCTGGTGGACCACGGTCAGGAGCAGCGACAACAAGGGCTTGAAGGCAAACCCATGCTGCTGAGGGCACTAGGGAAACCTGTGGTCGATGGCTTGCTGATCCACCTGCAAGACAAGACGGGAAATGAACGGGGCATCGTACTTTACCTGCCTGGTGATCCCCGGCAGGCATTGCGGTTCTTCGATAATGCCGCCTCCATGAACAGTACCGTGGCGATGTTGTTGCCAGATCCCGGTTACTGGCAGTACTTCACACAGCTCATCAGCCTTGAGCACCGTGCAGGTTTTGTCAGTACCCTCGGCAAGCGCTTGAAAGACAAGCTGCCGGACCTGGAGCTTGAGGGTGAAACTCCTGAAGGAGGGATCTTCACGCAACTGGCGACTCGGCAAGTGCAACGGGCCAAGGAAGATGCCCGGTTGCTGCTGGTACCGACTGCCGACGCTGATAGCCTGGCGGTAAGCGCCAGACACGCTGAGTGGAAAGCGGCAGGTCTGGACCTGGTAAACCTCGCCGGCTTGTTCATCCCGGCTGTGGGCGGCGTGCTGCTGGGTCAGGTGGTTGCCCAGACGTGCGCTGAAGTGTTCGAAGGGACACGGGATTGGTCGAGAGGGCACCAACACGAAGCGCTGCAGCATCTGCTGGGGGTTGCCGAAACCTTGGCGGCTACCGCTGCGACGGTGGCGGGTGTCAGTTTTGTGCGCAGTGCGTTTGTCGCGGGCCTGGAGCCGGTAAGCCTTGGGAATGGGCGCGGTCGCCTGTGGCAGTTCAACGCCAGGAATTATCGATCACTGCCGGGCGCTATCGACCTGTTTGAAGAGGGACGCTATGGCGAGGTGGGCCGCCGCTGGGTCCGTATCGATGGGCGCAACTTCGAAGTGCATCAGCCTATCGCCGATGGCCCCTATCGGCTGCGCCATGTAGCGAGTGAGGGCGGCTACGGGCCGGTCGTGTTGCACAATGGTGAGCGTGGCTGGCAGCTGATGCGTGAGCAACCACTCAGCTGGCAGGCGCCTGCTCGCATGCTGGATGCATTATGGCCACAGCATTCCCCTGTCGACGCACATCAGGCCGAGCAGATCATGCGGGTGGCAGGTATCGATGCAGATTTGTTGCGCGGCGTTCTCGTGGAGAATCGCCCGGCGCCGGTGAGCCTTGGCCAAACCTTGCGCGCCTTCCAGGCGCATGCACGCATTCAAACGTTTTTCGAGCGTGTTCGACTGAAGGCATTGGTGCCATCGGACAGTGAACTGCTGGCCTGGTGTGAAGCAAGGCCAGACGTGGGCGCCGGACTGGAGCAGATCCGGGTGCATGAGGCCGGGTTGCGGCCGCAATTGTTTGCCCACCTGACAGAGCAGTCACTTGCAGCAGACCCGCTGAGCATGTTGGTCAAGCGGGACTTCCCGGGTTTGCCTTCGGCCTACATAAATGAAGTAACCGGCCAAGCACATGAGCTTGAGCACCAAATGGCGCGGGTCGAGCGGCGGCTGCCATTGCCGTGCGCGAAGAACGCCCGTTCGCTCTTGCGTCTGGCTCGCCTGAGCCGGGGGCTGGCGGGATTGTATCTGAGCACAGCGTACAGTGATGTCACCGGCGAGTTGGCCCTTGCGTTGCTGGATAGCTTCGAACTCGAGCAACTTGACCTCGACTTGCGTGACAGCGGGCTGGATGGGCGGTCTATCAGGCGCCTCGGTAGCGGCGGGCGAACCGAGGCAAGAAGAATAGTGGTCCGGCATGAAGGCAGGTTTCTGATCTACAACGGGTCAGGTGTGCCACATGTGCTTATTGCTGACGAGCCGGGATGTATCTTCGAGGCGCTTTTTGCCGCACTGACATCAGAGCAGCGGGCAGCGATGCAACTGGTGGGCAGTGCTGCGGCGAGCCAATTGCGTGAGAAACTTCTGGCGCGGTTACCCGCTTCCCATTGGGATATCGCGCGCATGCTCGGCTGGCCAGAGGAGCAGGCCTGGCTCAATCCAGGGCGTCGCATGGACGATGGGCGCGTGGGATACCCGCTCAGTGGCCGCCCTGGCGCTGCACCCAGGGATGAGCGGGCGATCATTCGTGACCAGCTACGGTCGCTTTATCCTGGCCTGGACGAGGCCGCGCTCGATGTGGAGCTGGTGCGTGTGCAACAAGGCCCGCAGCCAGTCTTCGAGCGCCTGGTAGAACTGCAGGAAGCCCATGACCAGCTGGTGCTGTACCTGAATCGCTGGGTCGGTGCCGAGTTGCAGGAGGGTCGACGCGCCGCCCGCAGGTTGACGGCCGATAGCATCCTGCGAGCCTGGCGACTGCAGGGCGAGCCTGGTTCGGCCGGCGAGGGGCAAACACAAGGGCAGCGCTTGTCGATGAGCGGTTTGAGTTTGCGCACACTGCCGGCACTGCCGCCGAACATCGATTTCCATCGCATTACCCTGCTGAGCGTGAACGACACCCGGATTACTGACATACCGGTCGACTTCCTTCGCCCCTTCACTGCCCTGACGCACCTGAACCTCAACAACAACGCGTTGATGCGTCTACCAACAGGCATTGCCCATTTACCGAATCTTCAATCGCTTCGGTTGGCGCATAACGAGATACGCCTCGATGCCCAGGCGATCGGCGTTTTGCATGGTTTGTCCAACCTTGCGCATCTTGATCTCAGCCATAACCGGCTGGAAGCGCTGGACATGAGCTTCCACCAACTTTCTCGGCTGACAAGCCTGAACCTGCGTCATTGTCGCCTGGGCAGTTGGCCGCGTCGCCTGGAGCTCTGTGGTCTACTCGAGTGTGCTGACCTGCGCAACAATCAACTCCGCGAAGTGCCCACCGAGATCCAGCTGATGCCTTATGCATTTCGACGCGCCATTCTGATAGAAAACAACCCCTTGTCGGTCATGCAGCAAAGAGGGTTGTATGCACTCGATGTGATCGAAGAGCACCGGCACTCCCCTGAGCAGTTGGGTTCAGTTGACCTGGTCAGGGCCCGTACGCGTTGGGTAGGCCATACGGATGCGACGGTTCAGGCCGAGCGGGAGGGCGTGTGGCTGCGGTTGCTGGAGCAAGCGGGTAGCAGCGGGTTGTTCAGGTTGTTGGCTCGCCTGGAGATGACAGCGGACTACAGCGAAGCGGGTGAAGGGCGGGATGCGCTGGTTGACGGCGTATGGACACTGCTGGCTACGCTGGACGGCGACCCGGTGCTGTGCCGGCGGATCTTCGAGCAGGCCGGCCTGCCACTGTCATGTTCGGACGCCGTTGCCAGTCACTTCAGTGCACTGCAAGTATCGGTGAGGCAGGCGCAGGCAGAAGCCGCCGCAGCCAACCTTGAAAGCAGGGGAGAGTTGCTCGAACTGGGTAGGCAACTGTTCCGGCTGGATCAACTGGAAGGGATTGCCTACCAGGATGGCCGGCAGCGTCTGGCTGCCAGTGAACATATTGACCAGTTGGCATTGGGGCTCGCTTACAGGGTGCAACTTCGTAGCCGGTTGCAGCTGCCCAACCAGCCATATGCCATGCGCTATCCCGAAGCTGTCGCGCTGACACAGGCCCAGATAGAGGATGCGTTCCTGCGGGTTACGCGCGCGCAGACCATCGAGGGCCTGACCGATAGCCTGAGCCAGCGCGCGTTCTGGCGACGTTACCTGCGCCAGCAACATGACCAAATGTTCGATGCCCTCAGTGCGGACTACACGCGGCGCACGCTTGAGCTGCAGGCTCAACGTCCTGTCTTGGCGCCGGCGGCCTTCGAGCAGCAACTACACCGGCTGCAGGCACAGCAGGATCTCGACATCGAGCGCCTGGTCGCAGGGCTCACCCAGTCCTACCTGCGTGCAGCCGAGCGCGCAGAGGGGTGATGGGCGGCGGCCAAACCAGTCATCCAGATTGACAGCTTTGGCCATTGCCGCCGCGCATGAGCGGCGCGAACATCGTCGGACCGATGCTTCAACTCCAAAAACAAGAAACCAGGAGTCCGATGATGCGCGATTACGCCGAGGCCGCTCGCACGTTTGACCATGACCAGGCCGTTGTGGCGGCATTGCACGGCAATCTTGAAGCCCTTAATGCCTGTGTCGAATGCTGTGACCGCCATGCCGGTGACGGCAAGCTGGCACTGATTCATGAAGACCGCGATGGTAACAGCGCGCGCTATAGCTTCGATCAGCTTCAGGTGCAGGCTGCCCGGTTCGCCAATGTGCTAAAGGCGCAGGGGGTAGGCGCAGGCGACCGGGTTGCCGGCTTGATGCCGCGCACCCCCGAACTGTTGGTGACCATCCTCGCTACCTGGCGCCTCGGGGCGGTTTACCAGCCCTTGTTCACCGCGTTCGGCCCCAAGGCCATCGAGCACCGGCTTGAGCAATCCCATGCCCGAGTGATAGTCACCGATAGCCACAACCGCGCCAAGCTGGACGATGTGCACGTCTGCCCGACCATCATCACTGTCAAGGCCCGCAGTGGTGAGCTGGACTTCCAGCAATGCCTGGAGCGCGCAGCGGACGTATGTGAGCCGGTGATGCGCTCAGGCAACGATCCATTCCTGCTGATGTTCACTTCTGGAACCACTGGCCCGGCAAAACCCCTGGAAGTGCCACTGCGTGCGATCGTCGCGTTTCAGGGCTACATGCGTGATGCCATCGAGCTGCTGCCCGAAGACAACTTCTGGAACCTGGCCGACCCGGGTTGGGCGTACGGCTTGTATTACGCCGTTACCGGCCCATTGTCGCTGGGGCATGCCACCACGTTCTACGATGGCCCGTTCAGTGTCGAGAGCTGCGCCCGGGTGATCGACAAGCTGGGCATCACCAACCTGGCCGGCTCGCCCACCGCGTATCGCTTGCTGATTGCGGCGGGCAAAGATTTTTCGGCACCGATCAAGGGTCGTCTGCGGGTGGTCAGCAGTGCCGGCGAACCGCTTAACCCCGAGGTGATCCGCTGGTTCGCCGACGAGCTGGGCGTGACCATTCACGATCACTACGGCCAGACCGAACTGGGCATGGTGCTGTGCAATCACCATGGTCTGCAGCACCCGGTGCACCTGGGCTCCGCCGGTTATGCCATCCCCGGCCACCGCATCGTGGTGCTGGACGAACAGGGCAACGAGCGGCCAGCCGGCCAGCCAGGCATCCTCGCCGTTGATCGCGAGCAGTCGCCGCTGTGCTGGTTCGGCGGTTACCACGGCCTGCCGACCAAAGCCTTCGTCGGCAAGTACTACCTCAGCGGCGACACTGTCGAGCTGAACCCGGATGGCAGCATCAGCTTCGTTGGCCGTAGCGACGACGTGATCACCACCTCCGGTTACCGGGTGGGGCCGTTCGATGTGGAAAGCGCGTTGATCGAGCACCCGGCGGTGATCGAAGCCGCGGTGATCGGCAAGCCCGACCCGGAGCGCACCGAGCTGATCAAGGCGTTCGTGGTATTGGCCAGCGGCTACGCCGGCAGCGTCGAGCTGGAAGAAACCTTGCGCCAGCACGTGCGCCAGCGCCTCTACGCGCATGCCTACCCCAGGGAAATCGAATTCGTCAGCGAGCTGCCCAAGACCCCGAGCGGCAAGCTGCAACGCTTCATCCTGCGCAACCAGGAAGTCGCCAAACAACAAGCGCAACAGGCCACCCCTGTCAGCGTCTGAAAGGAAAGTACTCATGCACATCGCCAATAAACATTTCATCGTCAGTGGCGCCGCTTCCGGGCTGGGTGCCGCGACTGCACAGATGCTGGTCGAGGCTGGCGCCAAGGTCATGCTGGTCGACCTCAATGCCCAGGCTGTCGAAGCCAAGGCCCGCGAACTGGGCGACAACGCCCGTTTCGCCGTGGCTGATATCAGTGACGAGCAGGCGGCCCAGTCGGCTGTCGATGCAGCTGTCAGCGCCTTTGGCAGCTTGCATGGGTTGGTCAATTGTGCCGGCATCGTCGGTGCCGAGAAGGTGCTGGGCAAGCAGGGCCCGCATGGCCTGGCCAGCTTCGCCAAGGTCATCAACGTCAACCTGATCGGCAGCTTCAACCTGTTGCGTCTGGCGGCGGCGGCCATGGCCGAAGGGGCTGCCGATGAGAGCGGCGAGCGAGGGGTCATCATCAACACGGCCTCCATTGCCGCCTATGACGGCCAGATTGGCCAAGCCGCCTACGCTGCCTCCAAGGGGGCCATTGCCAGCCTGACCTTGCCGGCTGCGCGCGAACTGGCACGCTTCGGCATCCGCGTGATGACCATCGCGCCGGGCATCTTTGAAACACCTATGATGGCCGGCATGAGCGATGAGGTGCGTGCTTCACTGGCTGCCGGCGTGCCGTTCCCGCCCCGCTTGGGCCGCCCGCAGGAATACGCCGCGCTGGCCCGCCACATCATCGAGAACAGCATGCTCAACGGTGAGGTCATCCGCCTCGACGGTGCGCTGCGCATGGCTGCCAAGTAAGGAGAGCGAACATGACCCTCGCCAATGACCCCATCGTTATCGTCAGCGCCGTGCGCACGCCCATGGGCGGGTTGCAGGGCGACCTCAAGAGCCTGACTGCGCCGCAACTGGGCAGCGCCGCCATTCGTGGTGCCGTGGAACGTGCCGGCATCGATGCCGCCTGTGTCGAGCAGGTACTGTTCGGCTGCGTGCTGCCGGCCGGCCAGGGCCAGGCGCCGGCACGCCAGGCCGCGTTAGGCGCCGGGCTGGACAAGCACACCACCTGCACCACCCTGAACAAGATGTGCGGCTCGGGTATGCAAGCCGCGATCATGGCCCATGACCTGCTGCTGGCCGGCACCGCAGACGTGGTAGTGGCGGGTGGCATGGAAAGCATGACCAACGCGCCGTACCTGCTGGACAAAGCCCGTGGCGGCTACCGCATGGGCCACGGCAAGATCATCGACCACATGTTCATGGACGGCCTCGAAGACGCCTACGACAAAGGCCGCCTGATGGGCACCTTTGCCGAGGACTGTGCCCAGGCCAATTCTTTCAGCCGCGAGGCCCAGGACCAGTTCGCCATCGCCTCGCTGACCCGAGCGCAGGAAGCCATCAGCAGCGGCCGTTTTGCCGCCGAGATCGTGCCGGTGGAAGTCACCGAGGGCAAGGAAAAGCGCGTCATCAAGGATGACGAGCAGCCGCCCAAGGCACGCCTGGACAAGATTGCGCAGCTCAAACCGGCGTTTCGTGAAGGCGGCACCGTGACGGCGGCCAACGCCAGTTCGATTTCCGACGGTGCTGCGGCGCTGGTGCTGATGCGCCGCTCCGAGGCCGACAAACGTGGCCTCAAGGCATTGGCCGTCATCCACGGCCACGCCGCCTTTGCCGACACCCCGGCGCTGTTCCCGACCGCCCCGATCGGCGCGATCGACAAACTGATGAAACGCACCGGCTGGAACCTGGCCGAAGTCGACCTGTTCGAGATCAACGAGGCCTTCGCCGTGGTCACCCTGGCGGCCATGAAACACCTCGACCTGCCACACGACAAGGTCAATATCCACGGCGGCGCCTGCGCCCTCGGTCACCCGATCGGCGCTTCTGGCGCACGTATTCTGGTCACCCTGTTGTCGGCCTTGCGCCAGAACAATCTGCGTCGGGGTGTGGCGGCCATCTGCATCGGCGGTGGCGAGGCCACGGCCATGGCTGTTGAATGCCTGTACTGAGGTGAACCATGCTGGTAAATGACGAGCAACAACAGATCGCCGACGCGGTACGTGCGTTCGCCCAGGAACGCCTGAAGCCGTTTGCCGAGCAATGGGACAAGGACCATCGCTTTCCGAAAGAGGCCATCGACGAAATGGCCGAACTGGGCCTGTTCGGCATGCTGGTGCCGGAGCAGTGGGGCGGCAGCGACACGGGTTATGTGGCCTATGCCATGGCGCTGGAGGAAATCGCTGCGGGTGATGGCGCCTGCTCGACCATCATGAGCGTGCACAACTCGGTGGGTTGCGTGCCGATTCTGCGCTTCGGCAACGAGCAGCAGAAACAGCAATTCCTCACCCCGCTGGCGACAGGTGCGATGCTCGGTGCTTTCGCCCTGACCGAGCCGCAGGCTGGCTCTGATGCCAGCAGCCTGAAGACCCGTGCACGCCTGGAGGGCGACCATTACGTGCTCAATGGCAGCAAGCAGTTCATTACCTCGGGGCAGAACGCCGGCGTCGTGATCGTGTTTGCAGTCACCGACCCGGAGGCTGGCAAGCGTGGCATCAGCGCCTTCATCGTGCCGACCGATTCGCCGGGCTACCAGGTAGCGCGGGTCGAGGACAAACTCGGCCAGCACGCCTCCGACACCTGCCAGATCGTTTTCGACAATGTGCACGTGCCAGTGGCCAACCGGCTGGGTGCGGAGGGTGAAGGCTACAAGATCGCCCTGGCCAATCTTGAAGGCGGCCGTATCGGCATCGCCTCGCAAGCGGTGGGTATGGCCCGCGCGGCGTTCGAAGTGGCGCGCGACTATGCCAACGAGCGCCAAAGCTTTGGCAAACCGCTGATCGAGCACCAGGCCGTGGCGTTTCGCCTGGCTGACATGGCAACGAAAATTTCCGTTGCCCGGCAGATGGTATTGCACGCCGCTGCCCTTCGTGATGCGGGGCGTCCGGCACTGGTGGAAGCGTCGATGGCCAAGCTGTTCGCCTCGGAAATGGCCGAAAAGGTCTGTTCGGATGCCTTGCAGACCCTGGGTGGTTATGGCTATCTGAGTGACTTCCCGCTGGAGCGGATCTACCGCGACGTTCGGGTTTGCCAGATCTACGAAGGCACCAGCGACATTCAGCGCATGGTCATTGCGCGCAATCTTTGAAGGAGCAGACTGCATGGCATTCGAAACCATCCTGTTGGACATCCACGGCAAGGTCGGCCTGATCACCCTCAACCGCCCGCAGGCGCTCAATGCGCTGAACGCGCAGATTGTCGGTGAGATCAACCAGGCCTTGGACCAGCTTGAGCGCGACCCGAACATCGGCTGCGTGGTGCTGACAGGCTCGGCCAAAGCCTTTGCCGCTGGCGCCGACATCAAGGAAATGGCTGAGCTGCAATACCCGCAGATCTACGTCGACGACCTGTTCAGCGACGCCGACCGCATTGCCAATCGCCGTAAGCCGATCATTGCTGCAGTGTCTGGATTTGCCCTGGGCGGCGGCTGTGAGTTGGCGATGATGTGCGACTTTATCCTCGCGGCGGACAATGCCAAATTTGGTCAACCGGAAATCAACCTGGGCGTGCTGCCGGGCATGGGCGGTACCCAGCGCCTGACGCGTGCGGTGGGCAAGGCCAAGGCCATGGAGCTTTGCCTGACCGGCCGCCTGATGGGCGCGGAAGAAGCCGAGCGTGCAGGTTTGGTGGCGCGGATCGTGCCGCAGGCAGAGCTGGTGGAAGAGGCGCTGAAGGTGGCGGCGACCATTGCCAGCAAGTCGATTCCGGTGAGCATGATGGTCAAGGAGAGCGTCAACCGAGCATTTGAAGTCACCCTCAGCGAGGGGGTTCGTTTTGAGCGTCGTGTCTTCCATGCGGCGTTCTCCACCGAAGACCAGAAAGAAGGCATGGCTGCATTCATCGCCAAGCGAGAGGCACAGTTCAAGGACCGTTGATCAGACTCGGTTCGTTGCCGTTGCCGTTGCCGTTGCCGTGGCTTTTGCTTCTAAGTGCGCGATAGTTCAGACGACGCAGATTGCGACTTCAGGAGGCCGAGCGTAGGGCTTGCGAAGGGAGGTGACGGGCATGGATGCCCGTCAAGCGCTGAGGCCCCATGGATGGGGCCTGCAGCGCGTACTCCCGGGAGCAAGACCGTAGCGAGGGAACCCCGGAGCGTAGCGCAGGGGCCGGATGATAGGAGCCAGCGTTTTTTGGTTACTTTTTGTCGCGTTTGACAAAAAGTGACCCGCCGTAAGGGCGGAAAGGTGACTGTGCGCCACCTGCGTGAATGAATACCTACTCGATGTGAATGCCCACATCCAAGAAGCAAGAAGCAAGAAGCAAGAAGCAAGAAGCAAATTCGTCTGTTTTGACTCAGCGAACAGTCCATTTGCGATGGCGACGCTGACTCACCTTTTCGCCCTTACGGCGAGTCACTTTTTGTCAAACGCGACAAAAAGTAACCAAAAAACGCTGCGCTCCCATCATCCGGCCCCTGCGCTACGCTCCGGGGTCCCCTCACTCCGGCCTTGCTCCCGGCAGGACCGCGCCGAAGGCCCCATCCTGGGGCCTCAGCGCTTGACGGGCATCCATGCCCGTCACCTGCCTCCGCAAGGCCTGCGTTCGGCCTCCTGAAGTCGCGAAGATCAAAATCAAGATCAAGATCAAGATCAAGATCAACGGCAACAGCAACAGCAACAGCAACAGCAACAGCAACAGCAACAGCAACAGCAGGCGGAGGGGCACTGCCAGAATCTCAGTTTACTGCTGGCCCAGCAGCTGAGCTGGGGTGCCGACCGGCGGATTGTGAGCAGTGGAAGCAAATTCGCACCCATTTGCAGTTGCTCCACGCGGCGTGGCGCCTTAGACTGCCGCCCCCTGTAAAAGAGTGCCGGTTGGCGCTTGAAGAATTCCGCTGGCGATGCATAGGCATCGACGGCACATGAATCGCCCAAATGCACATTTTTTCATAGAGAAATCGATGACCAAGGAACAGTTGCTGGCCATGTCGGCCGATGACTACATGAACGCCGACCAGCTTGCCTTCTTTACTGAGCTGCTGCAGGCGATGAAAGTCGAAACCCATGAACGCATCGAACTCAGCCGCACCACCATCGAAGGCCTGGACACCCCGTCAGACCCCGCCGACGTGGCTTCGGTCGAAGAAGAACGTAGCTGGCTGGTAAATGCCATCGACCGCGACCAGCGCCTGCTGCCACAGCTGGAAATGGCCCTGGACCGTATTGCCGACGAAAGCTTCGGCTGGTGCGATGACAGTGGTGAGCCTATCGGCCTGAAGCGCTTGCTGATCAGCCCGACCACCAAGTACTGCATCGAAGCCCAGGAGCGCCACGAGCAGCTCGACCGCCACCAGCGTCAGGTATAAACCCGCGCGTGGTGCAAGCCCCTCGAAGCAATTCCTGGGGCTTTTTGCGTTTCTCGTCGATCCGTTTTTGTTACGCCTTACGAAACACTGATGTACCGGGATGCGCTGTTTCCGCGTCACTGTCAGGCGTATCATGGCTTTATCGTTAGGGTGCTAATTAAATTCCGGAGGGAATGATGAATAGCCGAGTCGATGTGGCTGTGATGATAGGGTCGGGTGTGCCGGCCACCTTGCAGGCGCTGGGCAAGCGCATTTGCTGGGTCGTGCTGGTCAATGGCGAGCGGCGCGGCACCGCCTTCGCCACGCGCGAAGAAGCGCTTGAGTGTCAGGCTGCCTGGCAACTGCAACTGAAGAAAGGGCTGGCTGCCTGAAAATGTTTATTGCCTCTCGACGGGTTTCGGTGTTTTCGGGCATATTTGTCCTACAGTAATGCGCACATGGATGCCAGGGCTTGTCTTCTTGCAGGCTCACGCCATTGGTTGCGTTTTCTGGCGAGTGATTTCAGGCATCACGCTTCCCAAGCCGGGAATGAGCCAAACGCCTTCGGTTGAGGGCGATTCTGGCAAACCAGAGTAAAGATTCCTGCGCGCTGCATCGTCAGCGAGCACAGACATTTCGCATATCGCTTTATTACTCTTTTTGCCTATCGATAAGAAATGGCCGTGCCTCCCCGAGCTTGGGTGAGGGCGGGTTGTAACCGGTTGAGGATTACTTCATTGGCAGTCAGCACACTTGATACACATGCGTTGTTCGCTCTGGGCGACTTGCGCGGTAAATTGGCCCAACTGTTTCAGGGCCGCTTCATCTATGTCACCGAACAGAGTCCCGAAGGCCTGTACATGGCCGAAATCGACACCGAGAGTGCACTGGTGGTCGATGACAAGCAGCGCCTTGAACTGAAAGTCGGTGACCACTTTCGTGCTGCCGTATTGCCCAGTCGCGAAGGTGGCAAGCTGGAAATGCGCTTTCGCGAAATCAAGTTGAATGTGTATGGCGTGGGCGACTACGCCTTCGTTTCTGTGCCGGAAGGCGAGGGCATCGTGTTTCGTGAAGGCCATGGCGTGATGCTGGTATTCGCCGCGCAGCAGCAAGTGCAGGAAGGCCTGGGCAAGTTGCTTAAAGCAGTGACTGGCAAGGTCGCCAAATGGCGCAAGGGTGAACTGACCACCTTCAAGGCCAGTGAATGACCGACAGTGACGACGCACCAGCCTCGCGGGCCGAGTTTCATCGGCAGCACCAGGCAGATGCCGTGGCTGAGGCAGAACGTTTGCTGGCCGGACGTGAAAAGCTGCAAGGCGCCTGGTTGACTTGGGTGGCGGCTGAGCTCTATCGCCTCAGCCCGCCGCCATTTGCCGCCATGGTCCGGCGCGAGTTGCAGCGCCTCAGCCAAGGTTGAGACGGCAAACCTTCAATTGCCACGGTCGCGGCCGCTGCTGACCTCTTCAGGCACCGGCTCTTTGGACATGCGTTTGCGAAACAGCGCCGCCCGCGCCAGCAACAGCGTGGTAATCGGCACGGTGATCGACAGCAGGATCGGAATCAGCCACGCGTGTAGCACAGGGGTGCCCTTGAGCCACGAAAAGTAGATGATCGAGGCCAGTGCAACGCACCAGGCACCAAGGGTCGAGGCCAGCGCTGGCGGGTGCATGCGCTGGAAGTAGTCTTTCAGGCGTACCAGGCCTATAGCACCGACCAGGGCGAACAGGCTGCCGGTAAGCAGTAGCGCGGCGGTGACCAGCTCCAGCCAGAATGGCAGTACCAGGGCTTCAGTCATTCGATCACCTCACCGCGCAGCAGAAACTTGGCCAAGGCAAACGAGCCGACGAAACCAAACAGTGCAATCAGCAGGGCCCCTTCGAAGTAGGTGTCACTGGCATAACGGATACCCAGCACCAACATGGTGAGCATGGCCAGGATGTACAGGTAGTCCAGGGCCAGCACGCGGTCTTGGGCGGACGGGCCACGGAACAGCCGGATCAGCGCCAGGCCCATGGCCAGGGCGAAGATGAACAGGCTGGCGAGGACGGCATTGGCGAGCAGGCCTGTCATTGGAAAATCTCCATAAGCGGGCGTTCGTAAGTGTCCTTGAAGTGCTGTATGAAGGCCGCTTCATCGTCCAGCTCAAACACATGCAGCAACAGCACACTGCGGTCCAGTGCCAGTTCGGACCATACGGTGCCAGGCACCACCGTGGTGATCATCGACAGCGCTGCCAGGCCGTGGGGGTCACGCAATGCCAGTGGTATGTGAACGAACGCAGAGCGTGGCGGCTGCTTGCCGGCCCGCAGCACACCACGGGCTACCAGCAGGTTGGAGGCGATCACATCAATGCCGACCCGGACGATCAGGCGGGCGATGACCAGGGGGCGCCGTACGTGTGCATGCTGCGGACGCAGGGGCGCCATCAACAGTGGCGCCAGTATGCCAAGTGCGGCGCCCAGCAGCAGGTTGCCAGGGCTGACCGAGAGGTTCAGCAGCAGCCACAGGCCGAACAGCGAGACCGATAGCAGTGGGGCGGGGAACAGTCGGTTCATGGCTGCACCTGTACGTCGCGCGAGGTGGGGCCAGGAATCGGCCGGGCGGCCATCACGGCGTCGATATAGGCATCGGGGGCCTGCAGGCTGGCGGCAGTGTCCTGGGTGTAGCGCAGCAACGGCTCGGCCTTGAAGCTGAGGATGAGGCACAGGCCGAGCAAGATGACAATGGGCAGGCATTCATAGCGCCGCAGGACCGGGGACGGACGCTCTTCGGGCTTCCAGAAACGCTGGATGCCGACGCGGCCGAAGGCGATCAGCGAGGCCATGCCGGACAGGATCAGCAACGCCACCAGGCCCCAGCCGGCGGCACTCAGGGGCTGCTCGACCGGTACGCCGAGGCCCAGTGGATTGAACAGCGCACTGATCAGGTTGAGCTTGCCGACAAAGCCCGACAGCGGCGGCATGCCGATGATCAGTAGCGCACAGGCGATGAAGCTGAGGCCGAGGAAGGCCATGGTCCACGGGATGATCTGGCCGATTACCACCTGCTGTTCATCGTCGAGGTTGATGCCCTTGGGCGGGTGCAGCGATTCCAGTGGCGGCGGCATGGCGTCTTCTTCGTCGTCCAGCGGCGCTTCATTGGCCGAGCGCGAGCGTTCGACCAGTTCGGCGAGCAGGAACAGTGCGCACAGCGCAAGGGTCGAGTTGACCAGATAGAACAGCGCCGCGCCGGTCAGAGCCGCCTGGGCAAAACCCACCGCACCCAGCAGCGTGCCGGCCGAGACCAGGATACTGAGTGCCGCCATACGCTCCAGGCGCTGTGCCGCCAGGATTGATACCGCTGCCACCGCCAGGGTAACCAGGCCGCCGTAAACCAGCCATTCGCCGCCGAAATGCGCCGAGGCCCCGGCCTGCCCGGAGAACAGTAATGTCCAAAGGCGCAGCACGGCGTACAGGCCGACTTTGGTCATGATGGCGAACAGTGCAGCCACCGGCGCGCTGGCAGACGCGTAAGCTGGCACCAGCCAGAAGTTCAGCGGCCAGATACCGGCCTTGACCAGGAAGGCCATGGCCAGGATTGCCGCGCCGGCATGCAGCAGGCCACGGTCGGCCTCCGGTACCAGTGGAATCTTCAGCGCCAGGTCCGCCATGTTCAGGGTACCGGTCACGCCATACAGCATCGCTGCGCCGATCAGGAACAGCGACGAGGCGAACAGGTTGATAGCGATGTAGTGCAGGCCGGCACGCACCCGCGCACGCCCCGAACCATGCAGCAGCAGGCCATAGGAGGCGGCCAGCAGCACTTCGAAGAAGACGAACAGGTTGAACAGGTCGGCGGTGAGGAAGGCGCCGTACAGCCCCATCAGCTGGATCTGGAACAGCGCATGGAAGCTGGCCCCTGCACCGTCCCAGCGGGCACGGGCAAATAGCAGCGCGCTGAAACCGATGACCCCGGTCAGGGTCAACAAGAGCGCGGACAGGTGGTCCACCACCAGCACGATGCCGAATGGCGCCGGCCAGTTGCCCGGCAGGTACACGCCGATCGACGCTGCCTGGCCCTGGGTGCGCACCCACAGCAGCAGACAGACCGCGATCACCAGGCCGGAGAAGGTGGACAGCAGGTTCAGCCTGGCTTTGATGTGCCTGTGCTTTTCACCCAGCAGCAACATCATCGCCGCCGTGATCAGCGGCAGCAGGATGGGGGCGACAATCAGTTGACTGATATCACTCATTCGTCACGCTCCCGGCCATCCACGTGGTCGGTACCGGTCAGGCCTCGCGAGGCCAGCAGCACTACCAGGAACAGCGCGGTCATGGCGAAACTGATGACGATGGCGGTGAGCACCAGTGCCTGTGGCAGCGGGTCGGTGTAATGCAACAGGTCCTGGGTAACGCCATCCTTGATGATTGGCTCCTTGCCGATGAACAGGCTGCCCATGCTGAAGATGAACAGGTTGACCCCGTAAGAAAGCAGGCACAGGCCCATGATCACCTGGTAGGTACGCGGGCGCAGGATCAGCCACACTCCGGAGGCAGCCAGTACGCCGATGGCGACTGCAATCACTTCTTCCATCAGGCGGCTCCTGCTTGGCTGGTTTTTGCCGGGTTGCCCGGGCGGTAGGCGCGCACCGACTGGTGCGCCAGGGCTGTGAGGATCAGCAGGGTCGAGCCGACCACGACGGTGAATACGCCAATATCGAAGAACAGCGCGCTGGCCACGTGCACATCACCCAGCAATGGCAGGTGCAAGTGGGCGGTATGGGTGGTGAGGAACGGGTAACCCAGCAGCATGGCGCCGACCCCGGTCAGGGTCGCGCACAGCAGCCCGGTACCCATCCAGCGCAGCGGCCGCAGGCTCATCTGCGCTTCGACCCACTGGGTGCCGGCCACCATGTACTGGAGGATGAACGCCACCGACATGACCAAGCCAGCGACAAAGCCGCCACCGGGCTGGTTGTGCCCGCGCATGAACAGGTACATCGACACCAGCAAGGCGATCGGCAGCAGCAGGCGCACCAGCGCTGCCGGTACCATCATGAAGCCCAGCGCGGTATCGGTGGCATGCCGCGGGTTGATCAGGTCGGTGACTACGTCCGGCGCCAGCTGGCGTTGTTGCGCCGGCAGCTGCATGCTCTCTTTCGGAGGACGGAAGCGCCGTAGCAGGGCGAACACCGTCAGCGCCACAGC
Source organism: Pseudomonas sp. BO3-4 (assembly GCF_034044115.1). Lineage (NCBI taxonomy): Bacteria > Pseudomonadati > Pseudomonadota > Gammaproteobacteria > Pseudomonadales > Pseudomonadaceae > Pseudomonas > Pseudomonas sp. BO3-4. The sequence continues at coordinate 4,164,902 of NZ_CP139018.1, read as the reverse complement.
CACCAACACGGTGATTTCACCGAGGGTATCGAAGCCGCGGAAGTCGACCAGCATGACATTGACCACATTGGTGCCGCCGCCCTGAGGCAACGCACGGCTCAGATAGAACGAGGAAATGTCGTTGGGCGTGGGTCGGGTCAGCATGGCGTACGACAGCACGGCCATGCCGCCACCCACCAGCACGGCCAGCAGCAAGTCGCGCAGGCGGCGCATGCGCGCGCGCTCCAGGCTACCCGGCAGCGGTGACACGCCTTCGATACGCCGTGGCAGCCAGCGCAGGCCGAGCAGGATCAGCACGGTGGTGACCACTTCCACCACCAACTGGGTCAGTGCCAGGTCGGGCGCAGAGAACCAGACGAAGGTGATGCAGGTCATCAGGCCGCAGACGCTGACCATGATCAGTGCCGCCAGGCGGTGGTACTTGGCCTGATAGGCGGCGCCGATGGCGCAGGCAATGGCGATCAGCCACAGGGCGACGAATACCCCGGAACCCGGAATCTTCGGGCGATCACCCCAGCTCAGGCCGCTATGGAGCATCGGCGTGAGGCCCGCGAGGAACGCGGCGAATACCAGCATGAACAGCTGCGACTGCAGCCGCCGGGTGGTGAACAGGCGTTCGATGCGACGCGCCAGCAACATCAGGTGAACCTGGCCGTGCTCGAACAACCGCTTGCCATTGAAGCGCTCGATCACGGGCGGGTAGGGGAAGCGACCCAGGCGCAGTTGTTTACGCAGCAACAGGTACAGGACGATGCCGCCGCTCATGGCGACCAGGCTCATGATCATCGGCGCGTTCCAGCCATGCCAGATGGCCAGGCTGTATTCCGGCAGGGTGCCGCCAACCACCGGCAGGGCCGCAGCGGCCAACAGGGGGCCGACCGACTGGGTGGGGAAGATGCCCACGACCAGGCACGTGAGCACCAGCAGCTCCACCGGAGCACGCATCCAGCGTGGCGGCTCGTGCGGGGTATGGGGCAGGTCCTGGGCCGTCGGCCCGAAGAACACATCGACGGTAAAACGCAGGGCGTACGCCACGCTGAAGGTGCCGGCCAGGGTGGCGATCACCGGCAGCGTGGCCTCGACCCAGGCGGTGGAACTGATGAATACCGTTTCGGCAAAGAACATTTCCTTCGACAGGAAGCCGTTCATCAGCGGCACGCCGGCCATCGAGGCGCTGGCGACCATGGCCAGGGTCGCGGTGTAGGGCACCAGGCGGATCAGGCCGCTGAGGCGGCGAATGTCGCGGGTGCCGCTCTCGTGGTCGATGATGCCGGCGGCCATGAACAGCGAGGCCTTGAAGGTGGCATGGTTGAGAATGTGGAATACCGCGGCGACGGCAGCCAGCGGGCTGTTAAGGCCCAGCAGCAGGGTAATCAGGCCCAGGTGGCTGATGGTCGAATAGGCCAGCAGGCCCTTGAGGTCATTTTGGAACATGGCGGCGAAAGCGCCAAGCAGCAGGGTGAGAGCGCCGGCACCGCCGACGATCCAGAACCACTCCTCGCTACCGGAGAGTACCGGCCACAGGCGTGCCAGCAGGAACACCCCGGCCTTGACCATGGTGGCCGAGTGCAGATAGGCCGACACCGGTGTGGGCGCTGCCATGGCGTGGGGCAGCCAGAACTGGAAGGGAAACTGTGCGCTCTTGGTCAGGGCGCCGATGAGTATCAGGGGCAGCAGCACCGGGTAAAGCGCATGCTGGCGGATGGTATGCCCGGCAGCCAGGACCTTGTCCAGGTCATAGCTGCCGACCACATGGCCGAGCAGCAGGGCCCCTACCAACAGGCACAAGCCGCCTGCACCGGTTACCATCAGCGCCATGTAGGCGCCGCGACGGGCGTCGGCGCGGTGGTGCCAGTAGCCGATCAGCAGGAAGGAGAACAGGCTGGTCAGTTCCCAGAAGAACACCAGTTGGATCAGGTTGCCGGAGATGACCAGGCCGAGCATGGCGCCCATGAAGGCCAGGAAGAACGCGAAGAAGCGTGGGACCGGGTCTTGCGGTGACATGTAGTAGCGCGCATACAGCGATACCAGCGTGCCAATGCCCAGTACCAGCAACGAGAACAGCCAGGCAAAGCCGTCCATGCGCAACACCAGGTTCAGCCCCAGGCTGGGTAGCCACAGGAACTCTTCGCGAATGACGCCACCATGGGCAATCTGAGGGTACAGAAGTGCTACCTGGACGGTGCCGACCAGGGCTACGAGCCCGGCAAGAATGGACTCGGCGTTACGTGCGTTGTGCGGCAGCACAGCTGCCAGGCAACTGCCCACGAACGGCAGAAGCAATAGCACTATCAAGGACATAGCGGCCTATTCTGGAGAAGTTTGCAAAGAATCATACGTGCCGAGGTGTTTATCACCAACACGCAAGCTGTCGCAGAATCCTACAAACCGGCTGTGACAAGCGGTTTTTTTATAACAGTTTTTTACAAAGAATAGCCGCTGTTGACTGTTTTACAGCCCCGCCTGGCCTTCGCCAGGGTTCTGCACATCACGTGTTTCGACGGTTTCGAGAGGGCGCCGCACCTTGAGTTCACTGACCACCACGGCAACCACGATCAGCAGGCCGCCGAGTAGCGCCACGCCAGGCAGGCGCTCGCCAGCCAGACGCCCGACGATGCCGGCCCACACCGGTTCACCGGCATAGATGAGTGTGGCGCGGGTAGGCGAGACCGACTTCTGTGCCCAGTTCATTGCCACTTGGATCACCGCACTCATTGCGCCCAGGCCCACTGCGCTGGCAAGCAACAGCCAGGAGAAGTCGGGGAGGCGCTCCTGGGTCGGCACGATCATGAGAAACGCCAGCAGCGATGCGGTCGCAAGTTGTACCACCGTAACCCGGCGCACATCGACCTGACCGGCGTAGCGGCTGATCAGAATGATTTCACCGGCGATGGCCACGGCGCTGATCAGGGTGACCAGTTCGCCCTCGCTGAAACGCAGGCTGCCGCCTTCCGGCCCGGCCAGCAGCATCAGGCCGATGAATGCCAGGCAGATACCCATGCTGGGCATCAGGCCAGGCCGCCGCCCCAGCACCAGCCACTGCAGCAGCGGCACGAACGGGACGTACAGCGCAGTGATGAACGCTGACTGGCTGCTGCTGATGGTTTGCAGGCCCATGGTCTGCAGGCCATAGCCGAGCATGATCGACACGCCGATCAGCATGCCGGCCTTCAGTTCGGTGAAGGTCAGGCCGGGCAGCGCTCGCGCCGAGACCACACCAACGAACAGCGCGGCTGCCGCAAAACGCAGGCCGACGAAGAACATCGGGCCGCTGACGGTCATTACGTTATGCACCAACAGGAAAGTGCCGCCCCACAACATGGTGATGAATACCAGCACCAGTTCGGCCTTGCTCAGGCGGAAGGTGACGGCAGGGGTAGGCTTGCTGCTGGGCTGATTCATGGTCTTGCACACTCGGAAAGGGCGGCGCACAATCGCCGCAAAAGTGGGCAGTATACTGCGCAATCTTGACCAGTGAGCAATATAGTGCACAAGGATTCTTCGCACCGGGCATCGGTGCTGCAACATGTCAGCCTCAATGTGCGCAGTCTGCGCAACGCCGCCGGCTTGAGTCAGGCGGCGCTGGCCGAGCGTTCAGGGGTCAGCCGGCGCATGCTGGTCGCGATCGAGGCGGGCGAGAAGAATGTCAGCCTGACCACATTGGACCTGATTGCCGAAGCCTTGGGCGTGGCTTTCAGTACCCTGATCCAGGCGCCAGACCTGCGCGACCCCGGGCGCATTGAAGAGCTGGCGTGGGCTGGCGAACACCCGCAGAGCCGAGCGGTGTTGCTGGGCACCAGCCCGGCAAGGCGCGAGGTGGAACTTTGGGAATGGACCCTGGCACCGGGGGAGTGCTATCACAGTGAGGCCGATGCCGAAGGCTGGAGCGAGCAGATTTATGTGATCGATGGGCAGCTGACGCTGATCATCGAAGAGGTCGAGCATCGCTTGCAGGTGGGGCAGTTCCATGTGTTCCCCAGTAACTGCCGGTATGCCTACCGTAACGATGGCGTGGTGGCTGTTCGGTTTGTGCGCAATGTGGCGATTTGAGCCTGCAGGCTTTGGGGCTGCTGTGCAGCCCCAAAGGTCTCAAGCCGATCAGCTTTTCAGCAGCTCGTCGGTCTTCACCACATTGGCATAGGCAAACGCCAACGCCGCCATCGCCGAATCATGCACATGAGCCGCCGGCACCTGCTTGCCGTCGAACGCCAGTGGCAGGGTCGCGCAGGCATCGTGCGCCACAGTCACTTGATAGCCTAGATCGGCTGCAGCCCGGGTGGCGGCGTCAATGCACATGTGGCTCATGCTGCCGACGATGGTCAGCGCCTCGACGCCATGCCGGTCCAGCGTGTGCTCAAGATCGGTACCGAGGAAGGCGTTGACCTTGTGCTTGAGCACCACCGGCTCGCTCGGCAATGGCTCGACCTTGGCGTGGATGGCCGCACCCTGCGAGCCGGGGGCAAAGAAGGGCGCATCGGCAGTGTCGAACTCATGCCGCACATGAACCACCAGGTCGCCGCGCTGGCGTGCGGCTGCCAGCAGGCGGGCGGCGTTGTCGGCCGCCTGGTCGGCACCATCGAGGGGCCACTTGCCGCCCGGGAAGTAGTCGTTCTGGATGTCGATGATGATCAGTGCCTGCTTGCTCATGCTGCCTCCTGTGGCAGTAGTCGTCGAGAGACGTTAGTTATAGGCTGTGTTCACTCACCTGAGGATTGGCGCGAACGACACTATGCGGGCAAAAACTGACACCGGCGCTAACCTGGATATCGGCTTGCTGCTATACCCCGGCGTGCAGCGCGCCGCTGTGCATGGCCTGGCCGACCTGTTCCTGGTGGCCAACCGGGTTGCGGCCGAACTGGGGGCCGTCGAGCTGCCGCACATTCGCGTCAGTTGCTGGCAGGCAGATGAGACGGGGCAGTTGTTGCCTGCGTCGGATAACTCAGCTGTCACCGTACCAGGCCTGCGGGTCCTGATCATTCCGCCAAGCCTGGAGTCAGCTCCGCAAGCCGAGTTGCTCGAACGTCATCGCGCGCCGCTGTGCCTGCTGCACGGGCGTGGTACGGTGCTGGCGTCGGTATGCATCGGTGTATTTTTCATTGCCGCCAGCGGTTTGCTCGACGGGCGCCCGGCCTGCACGCACTGGAATTATGTGCATGCGCTTGCCCAGCGCTTCCCCAGGGTGCGGGTAGAGGCTCAGCAGCCGTTGCTGGATGACGGCGATATCGTGACCTCGGCAGGGTTGATGGCCTGGACGGACCTCGGCTTGCGCCTGCTGGAGCGCTTTTTGGGGACGACGGTGGCTCAGGAGACCGCCCGCTATCTGGCCGTCGATCCGGTCGCGGCGCCGCTGCCCGGCGCTGTGTTCAACCCGCGCCTGGATCACGGCGACGAGGCCGTGTTGAAGGTGCAGCACTGGTTGCAGGGCAATGGCGGGCAGGATGCTGACCTGGCCACGATGGCGGCCTGCGCGGGGCTGGAGGCGCGCACTTTCTTGCGGCGCTTTCGTGCCGCTACCGGGCTGCGCCCGACCGAGTATTGCCAGCAGGTGAGGGTGGGGCGTGCATGCCGCTTGCTGGAGTTTACCCGGCGCAACGTCGAACAGATCGCGTGGGGTGTCGGCTATCAGGATCCGGGCGCGTTTCGCAAGGTATTCCAGCGTGTCACTGGCCTTACCCCGAGTGAATATCGGCGGCGGTTTGCGGTATCCGGCGAGGCTCTATAGAAACCACTTGACCTTGACTTTGCTTGAGGTTTTACCCTGCTCGGCATCGCGCTGCATGCGTACGTAGCCAGGAGACTGTCGATGTTGGCATCACCTCATGCCTTGTGGTTTACCCAGATGATCGAATACGAAGTGCCCAGTATGTGCCAGCAAGCGTTGGCTCAGGCCCTGGTGGCCCGTAGTGAAGCGTTGGCTGCGCGTTGCGAAGGGCTGCAGGGTGTGAGCATCCAGGCCAGCGACGATGGCAGCCGGGTGTTGCAGTACTTGCAATGGCAGTCACGCCAGGCCTGGGCGGCGGCGGCCGTGCACTTCATCGAGGAATCCTTTCTTGACCTGCTGGGCCAGCATCAGGCACGCGGCGTCAACTTCGCCGCCTACCAGGCCTTGCGCAGCCTGGTGCGCGGCGACGATGGCGTCCTGCATTGCCAGGTGGGCGGTCCTCAGGCATACCAAGGTGCGTAGTGCGGGTAGCGATCCAGGCGGGCACCTATGACCATCTCGCTGATCCATGCCGCCAGGAGCGAGCTGTACGCTTTCTGGCTCTTTTCGCTGGACAGTGCGTGGTCGGCGCCGTCGACGATGCGATGGGTGAGCGAGTGGGCGTTGACGAACGCCGAGCGGTAGTTCATCAAGGTACTGTGCGGCACGTAGTCATCCTGCTCTGACTCCACCAGCAGCACATCCCCGCCGAATTCGGCGCACGCGGCCAGCGCGCGGTTGTCGGCCGGGCCCAGGTGGCGCTGGCGATAGGCATTCAGGCGTTGACGGTCAAGGGTTTGCTTCGGGGTGCCCCATTCGTCATCCCAGTACATGGCAGGTACCCGCAGGGCCAGCCATCTGACTGGCCGTTGGCGGGTCAGCAGAGTCGCCAGGTAACCGCCATAGCTGCTGCCGATAATGGCGATGGCGCTGCTGTCGACAGCCGGGTGGCTGACCAGTCGATCGTAAGCCACCAGCAAGTCCTGCAGGTTTTGTTCACGGGTGACCGTGAGGCGCTGGCTTTCGGTCTTTTCGTGACCGCGCAGGTCGAAGGTCATGCACACGCATCCCAATCCGGTGATATGCCGGGCGCGGGCCAGGTCACGTTGCTGGCTGCCGCCCCAGCCGTGTACGAAGAGAATCCCCGGCATTTTGGTGCCCGGACTGACCAAGGTGCCGGCGATGCGGTCATTCTCGACCTGCAGTTCAACGGTTTCACTCTGAATGGCCATGTTCGCGAATCCGCGCAAATTTACTGAGTTGTCCGAGTTCACTGTCGTTTCCTTGGTAAAAGAGGGTGGCGTCAGTGGGCAGGTCGGGGTTGCCGAATACTTCGTGGGTGGAGGCACGTACCCGTTGCAATGCAGGGTCATCGGCAAACGCCTGCAGGGCCAACAGTTCGGCACTGCTGGCACCACCCAAGCGCCAGGATTGTTCGAGCACCCCGCTGCACAGGTGGCCCGAAGGGCTGATGCCGCGGGCGATGTCGTAGTTGCGACGTGAGGCGACAAAGCCCGGGAAGTGCTGCTCGGCGGCTTGTTCGTAAACCATGGCCTGGTTGATGGCAAGGCGCAGGTGGTCTTCCAGTGGGAGCTGTAGCAACGCCTGATAGTCGCCACGTACCACCACCAGGTCAGAACCGCCGTAGACCTCGGTACCCTGATGGTCACGTGTCAGTTGCTGGGTACCGTAGTAGCTGCAGGTCAAGCCGGCGACGCGCACCTGACCGACACTGAAGGTTTGCACCTGGCTCAGGTCTTCTTCGAGCACCAGGCCCCACAGCGCCAACGTTTGGTCATCCATGCCGGCCAGCAGAGGCTCAAGGGCGTCTGCCGTGGTGATGACCTGTTGACCGCGTCCTGCGCAAGCCAGTACCGGTTTGACCCTCAGCGGGCCGTCGAGCAGCAGCAACTGTGCGGCAGTGCGAGCGTCGGTTTTGCTGAACACGGTGTAGCCGCGCAGCAGGGCATCGCTGGCCTGTCGGGCAAAGTCGTCGGTCCAGCCCGGTGGGAAGCTGGCCTCGGCGGGTAACGGGTGAGAGATCGCCTTGGTTGCCATGTAGGGGTGCGGCACCATGCCGCCAAACAGGTCCTGTTCGCTGCAAATACCCAAGGCGGCATATCGCCTGGGGTCGATCAGGGTCTCGGTTGGCAGATAATAGTAGGCCTCGGCAGCATCTGGCGGCCGCATGGGCTGTATAAGTGGGCAGCCCAGTAAACGTGCCAGGCCTTCGGCAAGCTTGAGATGAACGCCGTGCTCGTGTTCGGGCGTGTGGTCGCGGGTGTCAAGCAACACCACGCCGGCTTTCGGTTCGATGGCACTGGGCATGGTCATTTGCCTGTGTGCAATGAGTGTACTGTGTGTGAAGCCGGTGTCTTGGGGAAGTTCAGGGGAACTTGATCGGTGGTCCTGGTCCTGTTGTAGGAAGTGTCCTATTGGCACAGGGCGTGGTGGGCAATGCATGCCGTATCTTGGTCGTCGCGATTGCAGCGCCCTGGTGGCTGTTCCATTATCGGCCTATTGGATCAACCGTTATGAAGTCGCAGGAGAGCGCATGAACGTCCAGACCACCCTTGAGCAAAGCGTGCCGCAGCGACTGGTGCACGTGCGCCAAGCCATGGCGGCAGCGGGCATCGATGCCTTGCTGGTCCCCTCGGCCGACCCCCACCTATCCGAATACCTGCCCGGTTACTGGCAGGGGCGCCAGTGGCTTTCGGGGTTCCAGGGCTCGGTCGGTACGTTGGTGGTGACGCCTGGGTTTGCCGGGCTGTGGGTCGATAGCCGCTACTGGGAGCAGGCAGCTCAGGAGCTGGAGGGCAGCGGCATCGAACTGATGAAACTGTTGCCGGGCAAACCCGGAGCGTTGGAATGGTTGGGCGAAAACGTCGAGCCCAACGGTCGCGTGGCAGTGGATGGTGCGGTCATGGCCCTGGCTTCGGCGCGCCAGCTGGCCGAGCGGCTGAAGGCGCGTGGAGCGCAGCTGGTGACTGACATGGACCTGCTGGGTCAAGTCTGGGACGGGCGCCCGGCGCTGCCAGGCAACCCGGTGTACCAGCACCTGCCGCCACACGCCACGGTGAGCCGGGCGGAAAAGCTCGCGCAATTGCGCCAGGGCATCCTGGCCAAGGGGGCCGACTGGCACTTCATCGCAACCCTGGATGACATTGCCTGGCTGTTCAACCTGCGCGGCAGCGATGTTTCTTACAATCCGGTTTTCCTGGCCTTTGCCCTGATCAATCAGCAGCAGGCCATCCTGTTCGTGGGCCAGGACAAGGTGGACGCGCACCTGCGTCATGTGCTGGAGGTCGACGGCATCGAGGTGCGCGACTACAGCGAAGCAGGCAAGGCGCTTGGCACTGTTCCTACGGGGGCGCGGCTGCTGGTGGACCCGGCCCGGGTGACCTGCGGCCTGCTGGACAACCTGGCGGCAGAGGTGGTTCTTGTCGAGGGGCTAAACCCCACCACGCTGAGCAAGTCCTGCAAGGGTGACGACGACCTGGTGCATATTCGCCAGGTCATGGAGCAGGACGGCGCAGCCTTGTGCGAGTTTTTCGCCTGGTTCGAGGCGAACCTCGGCCGGGAGGTCATTACGGAGCTGACGGTTGACGAGCAATTGAGTGCCGCGCGTGCTCGACGCCCTGATTTCGTGTCACTGAGCTTTTCTACCATTGCCGCCTTCAATGGCAATGGCGCGATGCCACACTACCGTGCCACCGAGCAGTCGCATGCGCTCATCGAGGGTAATGGCTTGTTGCTGATCGACTCGGGCGGTCAATACCTGGGCGGCACTACCGACATCACCCGCATGGTGCCGGTCGGTAACCCCAGCCAGGCACAGAAGCAGGACTGCACCCGTGTACTCAAGGGCATGATTGCCCTGTCGCGTGCCACGTTCCCGCGAGGGGTACTGTCGCCGTTGCTCGACGCCATTGCCCGGGCGCCGATCTGGGCTGACCAGGTCGACTATGGCCATGGTACCGGCCACGGGGTGGGCTACTTCATGAACGTGCACGAGGGGCCTCAAGTAATCGCCTACCAGGCGGCACCCGCACCGCAGACGGCCATGCAAGCGGGCATGATCAGCTCGATCGAGCCGGGTACGTACCGCCCGGGGCAGTGGGGCGTTCGCATCGAGAACCTGGTGGTCAACCGCGAAGCGGGGAGGAGTGCCTTTGGCGACTTCCTGCAATTCGAGACCTTGACGCTGTGCCCTATCGACACCCGCTGTCTGTTGCCCGAGTTGCTGACCAAGGAAGAGGTGGAGTGGCTGAACGGCTATCACGCCCGCGTACGTGAGCGCCTGGCGCCCTTGCTCCAAGGGGATGCGCTTGCCTGGTTGGAGGTGCGTACTGCACCGCTGTAACGCAGATGAAAAAGGGCAGTTTGCGAGCTGCCCTTTTCTCTATTTACAGATGACGATCATGCTACGGCTGGTGTAACCCGCCGGGTTGATGCCGAACAAATAGTCACCGGCTTCTTCATCGCTATCGCCCGAGCGCGCAACAACTCGGTAGCCGCGCGTGCTGCAGGCGCTTGCGGCCTTGCTGTAGCAATTGTCCCACGAGGAAGAAAGACCGGAGCAATTGATATGCAGGCCCTTCTTGCCCCTTTTGACCTCGGTCTTGGCTGTGGCGGCACATCCAGCAATAGCCAAGATGGCCAGGATGAGAAAAATTCGTTTCATTCCTGTCCTTAAATGCAGGGCAAATCAGTCGTCACGACCCTGTCGTTGTCGCTTCGGTTCTTCCTGAACCTTCCCCCAGCGTCCGTGTTCGGCCCAGTAGATAGCGTAAAGATGATGATTCTGTGACAGCTTAATCAGCGAGACGGGCTGCTACAATCACTAATCCTTTCTCAAATGAAAATATTTCTCATATCAGTCTGCTGCGATGGCCGGGCTGGTTGCCTTGCGCATGGACAGGGTGGTGCCGACCGAGGCGGTAATGATTGCCAGAATCGCCAGCCATTGAGTGAGTGTCAGCATCTCGCCGAGGAAAAGCAGGCCGGACAATGCGCCAAATGCCGGTTCGATGCTCATCAGGGTGCCGAACGTGCGCGCCGGGATTCGCGTGAGGGCAACCATTTCCAGGCTGTAGGGCAGGGCGGTGGACAGTATTGCAACGGCCAACGCCATGGGGATTACGGCAGGTGTGAGCAGAGCGCTACCGGCGTGGGCGATACCGATGGGGGCGACGAACAGGGCCGCGACTACCACCCCCAGGGCTGCGCTCTGGATGCCGTGTTCGGCCCCTGCACGTTGTCCGAACAGGATGTACAGCGCCCAGCACACACCCGCCCCCAGCGCATAGGCGGCGCCCACTGGGTCGAGTGCCTGGCCGCTGTGACCTGCTGGCAGCAACAGCAGCAGCCCAGCGATGGCGAGGGCAATCCACAGGAAATCGATCGGTCGGCGCGAGGAGAAGATCGCCACGGCCAACGGGCCGGTGAATTCCAGGGCCACGGCGATACCGATGGGTACCGTTTGCAGGGCCATATAGAAGAGGAAGTTCATGCCGCCCAGTGCCATGCCGTAGATGACCACGTTGCGCAACGTGTTGGCGGTCATGCGTACCCGCCACGGGCGCAATATAAGCAGCATGATGATGCTGGCGAAGATCAGGCGCAGGGTGGTGGTGCCTTGTGCGCCGATGATGGGGAACATGCTTTTGGCCAGAGAGGCGCCGGACTGAATCGATGCCATGGCGATAAGCAGTAGGCCGATCGGGAAGAGGGTGGCGGCCAGGCTGCGGGGCTGGGTGTTCATTTAGGTGCGGCAATCCTTTGGCGAGGGAGGTGGTGAGCAATATAGTGCGCAATTGGTGGGGTGGGTGGTAGCCGTCAAATGGCTTTGCCAGAAATATTTCAAATCATTGAAATTAAAGGTTGACCTTCTCGATGGCCTCCCTATAATGCGCACCACTCCAACGCGGTAGCGAAGCAAAGCTAGCCACTGTGTTGAGTCAAGTGTTTGAAGCTAAACGAGTTTTTCGCAAAAAACTTCAAAATAAACGCTTGACAGGCTCTGAGGAAAGCGTAGAATGCGCGCCTCGGTTGAGACGAAAAGCTCTTAACCAAACGCTCTTTAACAAATCGAATCAAGCAATTCGTGTGGGTGCTTGTGAGTACGGACTGATAGTCAAAAAGATTATCAGCATCACAAGTGACCATGCGAGAAATCACATAGTCATTTGAGATTGCTGAGCCAAGTTTAGGGTTTCTTAAAAACCCAAGCAGTATTGAACTGAAGAGTTTGATCATGGCTCAGATTGAACGCTGGCGGCAGGCCTAACACATGCAAGTCGAGCGGATGACGGGAGCTTGCTCCTTGATTCAGCGGCGGACGGGTGAGTAATGCCTAGGAATCTGCCTGGTAGTGGGGGACAACGTTTCGAAAGGAACGCTAATACCGCATACGTCCTACGGGAGAAAGCAGGGGACCTTCGGGCCTTGCGCTATCAGATGAGCCTAGGTCGGATTAGCTAGTTGGTGGGGTAATGGCTCACCAAGGCGACGATCCGTAACTGGTCTGAGAGGATGATCAGTCACACTGGAACTGAGACACGGTCCAGACTCCTACGGGAGGCAGCAGTGGGGAATATTGGACAATGGGCGAAAGCCTGATCCAGCCATGCCGCGTGTGTGAAGAAGGTCTTCGGATTGTAAAGCACTTTAAGTTGGGAGGAAGGGCAGTAAGTTAATACCTTGCTGTTTTGACGTTACCGACAGAATAAGCACCGGCTAACTCTGTGCCAGCAGCCGCGGTAATACAGAGGGTGCAAGCGTTAATCGGAATTACTGGGCGTAAAGCGCGCGTAGGTGGTTTGTTAAGTTGGATGTGAAAGCCCCGGGCTCAACCTGGGAACTGCATCCAAAACTGGCAAGCTAGAGTACGGTAGAGGGTGGTGGAATTTCCTGTGTAGCGGTGAAATGCGTAGATATAGGAAGGAACACCAGTGGCGAAGGCGACCACCTGGACTGATACTGACACTGAGGTGCGAAAGCGTGGGGAGCAAACAGGATTAGATACCCTGGTAGTCCACGCCGTAAACGATGTCAACTAGCCGTTGGAATCCTTGAGATTTTAGTGGCGCAGCTAACGCATTAAGTTGACCGCCTGGGGAGTACGGCCGCAAGGTTAAAACTCAAATGAATTGACGGGGGCCCGCACAAGCGGTGGAGCATGTGGTTTAATTCGAAGCAACGCGAAGAACCTTACCAGGCCTTGACATGCAGAGAACTTTCCAGAGATGGATTGGTGCCTTCGGGAACTCTGACACAGGTGCTGCATGGCTGTCGTCAGCTCGTGTCGTGAGATGTTGGGTTAAGTCCCGTAACGAGCGCAACCCTTGTCCTTAGTTACCAGCACGTTATGGTGGGCACTCTAAGGAGACTGCCGGTGACAAACCGGAGGAAGGTGGGGATGACGTCAAGTCATCATGGCCCTTACGGCCTGGGCTACACACGTGCTACAATGGTCGGTACAGAGGGTTGCCAAGCCGCGAGGTGGAGCTAATCTCACAAAACCGATCGTAGTCCGGATCGCAGTCTGCAACTCGACTGCGTGAAGTCGGAATCGCTAGTAATCGCGAATCAGAATGTCGCGGTGAATACGTTCCCGGGCCTTGTACACACCGCCCGTCACACCATGGGAGTGGGTTGCACCAGAAGTAGCTAGTCTAACCTTCGGGAGGACGGTTACCACGGTGTGATTCATGACTGGGGTGAAGTCGTAACAAGGTAGCCGTAGGGGAACCTGCGGCTGGATCACCTCCTTAATCGACGACATCAGCCTGCTGATGAGCTCCCACACGAATTGCTTGATTCATTGTCGAAGACGATCAAGACCCTATATAGGTCTGTAGCTCAGTTGGTTAGAGCGCACCCCTGATAAGGGTGAGGTCGGCAGTTCAAATCTGCCCAGACCTACCAATATGCGGGGCCATAGCTCAGCTGGGAGAGCGCCTGCCTTGCACGCAGGAGGTCAGCGGTTCGATCCCGCTTGGCTCCACCACTTGCTGTACCTTGATCAAACTCAGAAATGAGCATTCGCATCGAATGTTGATTTCTGGCTTTTGTCAGATCGTTCTTTAAAAATTCGGATATGTGATAGATATAGACTGAACACCAGTTTCACTGCTGGTGGATCAGGCTAAGGTAAAATTTGTGAGTTCTGCTCGAAAGAGCAACGTACGAATTTTCGGCGAATGTCGTCTTCACAGTATAACCAGATTGCTTGGGGTTATATGGTCAAGTGAAGAAGCGCATACGGTGGATGCCTTGGCAGTCAGAGGCGATGAAAGACGTGGTAGCCTGCGATAAGCTTTGGGGAGTCGGCAAACAGACTGTGATCCAGAGATCTCTGAATGGGGGAACCCAGCCAGCATAAGCTGGTTATCTTGTACTGAATACATAGGTGCAAGAGGCGAACCAGGGGAACTGAAACATCTAAGTACCCTGAGGAAAAGAAATCAACCGAGATTCCCTTAGTAGTGGCGAGCGAACGGGGACCAGCCCTTAAGTTGGTTTGAGATTAGTGGAACGCTCTGGAAAGTGCGGCCATAGTGGGTGATAGCCCCGTACACGAAAATCTCTTATCAATGAAATCGAGTAGGACGGAGCACGAGAAACTTTGTCTGAATATGGGGGGACCATCCTCCAAGGCTAAATACTACTGACTGACCGATAGTGAACCAGTACCGTGAGGGAAAGGCGAAAAGAACCCCGGAGAGGGGAGTGAAATAGAACCTGAAACCGTATGCGTACAAGCAGTGGGAGCCTACTTTGTTAGGTGACTGCGTACCTTTTGTATAATGGGTCAGCGACTTATATTCAGTGGCGAGCTTAACCGAATAGGGGAGGCGTAGCGAAAGCGAGTCTTAATAGGGCGTTTAGTCGCTGGGTATAGACCCGAAACCGGGCGATCTATCCATGGGCAGGTTGAAGGTTAGGTAACACTGACTGGAGGACCGAACCGACTACCGTTGAAAAGTTAGCGGATGACCTGTGGATCGGAGTGAAAGGCTAATCAAGCTCGGAGATAGCTGGTTCTCCTCGAAAGCTATTTAGGTAGCGCCTCATGTATCACTGTAGGGGGTAGAGCACTGTTTCGGCTAGGGGGTCATCCCGACTTACCAAACCGATGCAAACTCCGAATACCTACAAGTGCCGAGCATGGGAGACACACGGCGGGTGCTAACGTCCGTCGTGAAAAGGGAAACAACCCAGACCGTCAGCTAAGGTCCCAAAGTCATGGTTAAGTGGGAAACGATGTGGGAAGGCTTAGACAGCTAGGAGGTTGGCTTAGAAGCAGCCACCCTTTAAAGAAAGCGTAATAGCTCACTAGTCGAGTCGGCCTGCGCGGAAGATGTAACGGGGCTCAAACCATGCACCGAAGCTACGGGTATCATCGTATGATGATGCGGTAGAGGAGCGTTCTGTAAGCCTGTGAAGGTGAGTTGAGAAGCTTGCTGGAGGTATCAGAAGTGCGAATGCTGACATGAGTAACGACAATGCGAGTGAAAAACTCGCACGCCGAAAGACCAAGGTTTCCTGCGCAACGTTAATCGACGCAGGGTTAGTCGGTCCCTAAGGCGAGGCTGAAAAGCGTAGTCGATGGAAAACAGGTTAATATTCCTGTACTTCCAGTTATTGCGATGGAGGGACGGAGAAGGTTAGGCCAGCCTGGCGTTGGTTGTCCAGGTTTAAGGTGGTAGGCTGAAATCTTAGGCAAATCCGGGATTTCAAGGCCGAGAGCTGATGACGAGTTGCCTTTAGGCGACGAAGTGGTTGATACCATGCTTCCAAGAAAAGCTCCTAAGCTTCAGATAACTGGGAACCGTACCCCAAACCGACACAGGTGGTTAGGTAGAGAATACCAAGGCGCTTGAGAGAACTCGGGTGAAGGAACTAGGCAAAATGGCACCGTAACTTCGGGAGAAGGTGCGCCGGCGAGGGTTAAGGACTTGCTCCGTAAGCCCATGCCGGTCGAAGATACCAGGCCGCTGCGACTGTTTATTAAAAACACAGCACTCTGCAAACACGAAAGTGGACGTATAGGGTGTGACGCCTGCCCGGTGCCGGAAGGTTAATTGATGGGGTTAGCGCAAGCGAAGCTCTTGATCGAAGCCCCGGTAAACGGCGGCCGTAACTATAACGGTCCTAAGGTAGCGAAATTCCTTGTCGGGTAAGTTCCGACCTGCACGAATGGCGTAACGATGGCGGCGCTGTCTCCACCCGAGACTCAGTGAAATTGAAATCGCTGTGAAGATGCAGTGTATCCGCGGCTAGACGGAAAGACCCCGTGAACCTTTACTATAGCTTTGCACTGGACTTTGAATTTGCTTGTGTAGGATAGGTGGGAGGCTTTGAAGTGGGGACGCCAGTTCTCATGGAGCCATCCTTGAAATACCACCCTGGCAACTTTGAGGTTCTAACTCAGGTCCGTTATCCGGATCGAGGACAGTGTATGGTGGGTAGTTTGACTGGGGCGGTCTCCTCCCAAAGAGTAACGGAGGAGTACGAAGGTGCGCTCAGACCGGTCGGAAATCGGTCGTAGAGTATAAAGGCAAAAGCGCGCTTGACTGCGAGACAAACACGTCGAGCAGGTACGAAAGTAGGTCTTAGTGATCCGGTGGTTCTGTATGGAAGGGCCATCGCTCAACGGATAAAAGGTACTCCGGGGATAACAGGCTGATACCGCCCAAGAGTTCATATCGACGGCGGTGTTTGGCACCTCGATGTCGGCTCATCACATCCTGGGGCTGAAGCCGGTCCCAAGGGTATGGCTGTTCGCCATTTAAAGTGGTACGCGAGCTGGGTTTAGAACGTCGTGAGACAGTTCGGTCCCTATCTGCCGTGGACGTTTGAGATTTGAGAGGGGCTGCTCCTAGTACGAGAGGACCGGAGTGGACGAACCTCTGGTGTTCCGGTTGTCACGCCAGTGGCATTGCCGGGTAGCTATGTTCGGAAGAGATAACCGCTGAAAGCATCTAAGCGGGAAACTTGCCTCAAGATGAGATCTCACTGGGATCTTGAATCCCCTAAAGGGCCGTCGAAGACTACGACGTTGATAGGTTGGGTGTGTAAGCGCTGTGAGGCGTTGAGCTAACCAATACTAATTGCCCGTGAGGCTTGACCATATAACACCCAAGCAATTTGCTGACGCAGATTGCGGTGGTGAAGACGAAAGACCCGAAAATTCGTAAGACCACAAATATCGCATATCCGAATTCGCTGGGCTGTCCATCTGGACATTCTGGCAACAGAATTTCTTGACGACCATAGAGCATTGGAACCACCTGATCCCATCCCGAACTCAGTAGTGAAACGATGCATCGCCGATGGTAGTGTGGGGTTTCCCCATGTGAGAGTAGGTCATCGTCAAGATTCATTTCGCAAAACCCCTATCTGCGCATGCAGGTAGGGGTTTTGTCTTTGTGGGCAAAAAAAACTGGACCTGCTCGAATCACTGTGGGAACAGGCAGCTCGGTGGAGGGCACCGGCTTCGCCGGTGTTCGCGGGTAAACCCGCTCCTACGACGGCCTGTGTCCACCCCCCGATGTGTGTTCACCACCAAACTGTGTAGGAGCGGGTTTACCCGCGAATACGGTGGCGGCGGCAACGGTGAACGGCGGGTGGAGATTGGCCAGCAGGGCCGGCCCTTTCGCGGGTAACCCCGCTCCTACAAATCATGAAATGTGCGTCATTTATACCTGACGAATGACGGCGTAATGCTACGCTCGCGGAAATACTCAGCACGGATACTTACCATGGAAATGAACTGGCATCAGGCCCTGCAAGAGAGCCTAAGCTGGCTGGCAATCGCCTCGTTCATCACCCTTGTCAGCTTCACTGCAGCCGCAACTCTGGCCGTGCGCTGTACACGCTGGGGCAGCCAGTTCTGGCAGCTTGCCGGGCCCTATTTCAGTTTCAGGCGCAGTTGGCGGCCGTTGCTGGTGTTTGCCCTGCTGCTGGTCCTGACGCTGTTTTCGGTTCGCCTAAACGTTCTTTTTTCGTTCTGGTACAACGGCTTCTACAGCGCCTTGCAGGGCCTTGACCAGGCGGCGTTCTGGTACCTACTCGGCGTCTTCGCAGTGCTGGCTACCATCCATGTGTTGCGCTCGCTGTTCACCTTCTATGTCAGCCAGGCATTCAGTATCAAGTGGCGGGTCTGGCTGACCGAGCGCCTGACCCACGACTGGATGCAGGGCGATGCCTATTACCGTGGCCAGTTCCTTGCCGAGCCAGTGGACAACCCTGACCAACGTATCGAACTGGACGTTAACGCTTTTGTCACCAACTCGGTCACCCTTGCCCTGGGCGCAGTCAGTGCGCTGGTTTCGCTCGTGGCGTTCACCGGCATCCTCTGGGGGCTGTCGGCACCGTTGACGGTGGCCGGCGTAGAGATCCCTCGGGCGATGGTATTTGCCGTTTACCTGTATGTCATCGTCGCCACCTGGGTCGCCTTCCGCCTTGGGCGCCCGCTGATCCGGCTTAACTTCCTCAACGAGAAACTCACCGCCAACTTCCGTTACGCGTTGATGCGTCTGCGTGAGAACGCCGAGAACATTGCCTTCTACCAAGGTTCGCAAGTCGAGCGGGGCACGTTGCTCGGCCGTTTTGCTGCCTTGATCGTGAATGCCTGGGCATTGGTGTACCGGAACTTGAAGTTCAGTGGCTTCAACTTGGGTGTCAGTCAGGTAGCCGTTGTGTTTCCGTTCATTCTTCAGGCGCCGCGCTTCTTCAGTGGGGCGATCAAGCTGGGCGACGTCATGCAAACTTCCCAGGCCTTTGGGCAGGTGCAGGATTCTTTGTCGTTCTTCCGTGAGTCGTACGATGCGTTCGCGCAGTACCGCGCGACCCTTGACCGTCTCACCGGCTTTCTCGATGCCAACCAGCAGGCAAGTGCGTTGCCGCGCGTCACCACCGAAGACCAGGCGCATGCGCTGCAGATCGCGGGATTGCAGGTGCTGCGCCCGGACGGACATGCCCTTATCGCCGACCTGGACCTGAGCCTGCATGCCGGCCAGGCGTTGTTGATCAAAGGGCCATCGGGCAGTGGTAAAACCACGCTGCTGCGTGCCCTGGCGGGTCTTTGGCCGTATGCCGAAGGCAAGGTCAGGCGGCCAACGGGGCATCAGGCACTGTTCCTGTCGCAACGCCCGTACCTGCCGCTGGGTGACTTGCGTACCGTCATTGCCTACCCGGCAGCCAGTAATACCAAGGATGAGTTGCTCATGCAGCAGGCACTGCGCCAGGTCAACCTGGCCCACCTGGCCGAGCGTCTGGACGTCAGCTGTGACTGGTCACACATCCTCTCGGTGGGCGAGCAGCAGCGTCTGGCGTTCGCCCGGGTACTGTTCAACCGGCCTGAGGTGGTGTTTCTCGACGAGTCCACCTCGGCGATGGATGAGGGGCTCGAGCATGCCCTGTATGCGTTGTTGCGTTCGGAAATGCCGAGTGCATTGCTGGTCAGTGTCGGCCACCGCAGCACGCTGGCAGCGTTCCATACTCACCGGCTTGAGGTGGATGGGCATGGCGGTTGGTCGTTGCTGGAGCAGGAGGCTGCGCTGGCCTAGTTCGGCTTGAGGGGGAGATCGCCATCCAGCATCGCGATCAGCTTGGCCCCTTCACTGCGTGCATTGCCGACATCCTTGGTGACCCGAACCACTCGAACGCCTTCACCGGCAGGCCGTGCTCCCTGGCCAGGCGTTCGACCCCTGCGGCGGGAGCGTTCGGGTTACAGGATGGAACTGTTCAACCTGCGTGCGCTGCAGCCGTGAACCGCCAGGCTAGCCAGGTTCAGCGCAGCAGCGTCAGCCCTGCAAGGGTGGTGACGGCAAACCCTGCACCAACCAGGAAGGTTGCCTGGAACCCCGCACTCTCCCACAGCAATCCGGCTACCACGCTGGCTATCAGCAGTGCCGCACCGGTCAGCAGGTTGAACAGGCCGAAGGCGGTACCGCGCAAGTTGGCGGGGGCGCTGTCGGCAATCATGGCAGAGAAGATGCCTTGGCTGAAGCCCAAGTGCAGGCCCCAGGCCGTTACCCCAAAGGCAAGCCCGGCCCATCCTGGCAAAAGGGCCAGCAGCAGGTCGGCAGTGATCAGCAGGCCTAGCCCGGCCATCAGCACGCCACGGCGCCCCACTCGGTCCGACAACACGCCGGCAGGGTAGGCCGACAGTGAGTAGGCCATCGCCATCAATACCAGTACCGCCGGCGCCCACAGCGGAGTCAGGCCTATGTTCTGAGCCCGCAGCAGCAAGAACGCCTCGCTGAAACGGGCGAGGGTGAACAACGTGGCCAGACCGATCAGGCGCCAATAGACCGGCCCCAGGCGCCGAAGCGCGTGCAGTGCCAACGGTGAGCGTACCGGACGCCCCATAGCTGAGGCTTCAGGTTCGTGAACGAAGGCAACTAGGATATACACCGCCACGAACGCCGGGATAATAGCTACCCAGAACACGGTCTGGAAATGGCTCGCTGTCAGCCACATCAACACGATCGCCAGCAATGGCCCGAGGATAGCGCCCACGGTATCGAGCGCCTGACGCAGGCCGAACGCCGCGCCGCGCAGCTCGACCGGCGTAACATCGGCCACCAGTGCATCACGCGGTGCCCCCCGAATGCCTTTGCCGACACGGTCGACGAAGCGTGCCGCAGTCAGCCACTCAAGTCCGGAGGCCATGGGAAATACCGGCTTCATCAGCGCACTCAGGCCATAGCCGATCACTGTCAGCAGCTTGCGTTTACCCAGTCGGTCGCTGAGGGCGCCAGAGAACACCTTGGTGAACGATGCGGTCGACTCGGCGATTCCTTCGATGAACCCCACCGCGATCACCGAAGCGCCGAGCACACTGACCATGTACAGGGGCAGCAGGGCGTGGATCATCTCCGAGGAAATGTCCATCAACATCGACACGAAGCCCAGCGCCCAGATGCTGCGGGGCATTTTCGGCTGGCTTTTGGCAGTGCTTGCGCAGTTGTTGTCATCGCCACGCATCTGGCCGCTCCGCAGCGTTGTACGTCGAAACTGTAGATGCCTGCACACAGGATGCAAATCGGATAGGTGGATGGCAGCAACAGCCTGCGGACATGACTGAACTGTCCATGAATGCAGGGTGGTCATTCCGTCATAGGGTGCCTTCGCCGGTGTTCGCGGGTAAACCCGCTCTTACAGACCGCGAAGGCTTATCAAATGTTGAGCAAGACCGTTGCTCCCACAGCGAGCCTCGCTGTGCCAAAGATCACGGTTCAGCAAAGTTCAGTTACAAACATGTAAACTTCGTAAATAAGATTTACTCGCATTTGCGACTCTCTATATTTACCACCCCTGTTGGCCGCCGAACTGAGTGCGGGGCCGGTGGGCGAGGGCTCCCGGTTTCCGACAGGGATGTGCCTTTTCGCTCATGAATCGCAGGAGATGTACCCATGCAGTGCAGAACTTCATCCAACAGCCTGGCCCTGGCGTTCGTCGCGCTGGCGTCGCCGTCCATGCTGGCGACTGCGGCAGAGTCCGAGGAGCGGCGTGCGGGTGAGGTAGTGGAAGCGCCCGTCGCCGACAACGCGCTGGTGATCCAGGACACCCTGATCACCGCCGAGCGCGAGGCGCGACAGGCCCTGGGCACGTCGATCATCACGGCCGAGGACATCAAGCGCCACCCACCGGCCAATGACCTGTCCGACATCATCCGCCGCGAGCCCGGGGTTAACCTGACCGGCAACAGTGCCAGTGGCGCACGCGGAAACAACCGGCAGATCGACCTGCGCGGCATGGGCCCGGAGAACACGTTGATCCTCATCGACGGCAAGCCATCCAGCGCGCGCAACGCTGTGCGCTATGGCTGGAACGGTGACCGTGATACTCGGGGTGAAACCAATTGGGTGCCGGCCGAAGCGGTCGAGCGCATCGAGATCCTGCGTGGCCCGGCCGCCGCACGCTACGGCTCCGGCGCCATGGGCGGGGTGGTCAATATCATCACCAAGCGTCCTTCCGACGAGCTGAAAGGGAGCGTCAGCCTGTACACGCAACTGCCCGAAGACAGCGCAGAAGGCGCCAGCCGGCGAGCCAACTTCAACCTCGGTGGCGGCCTGACCGATAACCTGGGTTTGCGCCTGTACGGTGGCCTGGCCAAGACTGACGCCGACGATCTGGACATCAACGCCGGGCATGCCACCAGCGCCCTGGTTGCGGGGCGAGAAGGCGTTCGCAACAAGGACATCAACGGCCTGCTCAGCTGGAAACTGAACGACGAGCACCGCCTCGAAGCCAGTGCCGGCTACAGCCGTCAGGGCAACATTTTTGCCGGCGACACCATGAACAGCAACGGCGGCGGAGACGTCGACTTCGTCTCCAGCCTCTACGGCCACGAAACCAACGTGATGCAGCGCAGTACTTATGACCTGACCCACCTCGGTGATTTCACCTGGGGTACCAGCAAGACCACGCTGGCCTACGAATACGTACGCAACTGGCGCCTTAACGAGGGCTTGGCTGGCCGCACCGAAGGTGCCCCAAGCGACGAAGGTGGGGCCATGTCCCGTTTGCGTAACACACGCCTGAGCAGTGAGGTGAACCTGCCGTTCGCCATGGGCAGCACAGAACATGTGCTTACCTTGGGTGGCGAGTACCTGTACGAAACCCTCAACGACCAAGGTTCGTTGCGCCCGCAAAGCTCCGACCCCACCCACAATGACGGCCTTGTCGGCTTCGATCGCAGCAGCTCGAAGATGACCGCACGCAGCTATGCGCTGTTTGTCGAAGACAACATCATCGTTGGCGACACCACCCTTACGCCGGGCCTGCGTTTCGACCACCACGAAAGCTTCGGTGACAACTTCAGCCCCAGCCTGAACCTGTCGCACAAGCTGACCGAAGCGCTGTCGGTAAAAGGCGGCATCGCCCGTGCCTACAAGGTTCCGAACCTGTACCAGTCCAACCCCAACTACCTGCTGTACAGCCGCGGTAATGGCTGCAGTGTGCAACAGGCCAACAATGGTGGCTGCTACCTGCAGGGCAACGCCGACCTCAAGCCCGAGATCAGCGTCAACAAGGAAATCGGCCTGCTGTACGACCGTGGTACCTGGCGCACCAGTGCCACCTACTTCCGCAACGACTACAAGAACAAGATCATCGGTGATACCGATGTGCTTTACACCATGGGTACCGGCAGCCGCGTGACTCAGTGGGACAACGCCGGCAAGGCGCGGGTGGAAGGTGTCGAAGGCAACTTCTTCATCGAGTTGGCCCCGACCCTGGACTGGAACACCAACCTGACCTGGATGCTCGACAACGATGATCGCGAAACGGGCGAGCCGCTGTCGGTGATCCCGGAATACACCGTCAACACCAGCCTCGACTGGCGCGCCACCGAGCAGCTGTCATTCCAGGTAGCGGGTACTTACTTCGGCAAGCAAAAATCGCCGACCTACAACTACCGCACCCAGCAGGACTACGACAAGGCCGCCCAGCAGGACGTCGAGGCCTATGGCCTGGTGGACGTGAGCGCCGGGTACAAGTTCAATGCCAACTACGACGTGCGGGTGGGCGTGAACAACGTCTTCGACAAGCAGATCCTGCGCGGCGGCAACGCCAGCAGCTCGGGGGCAAACACGTATAACCAGCCGGGCAGGGCGGTGTTTGCTGCGCTGAATATCAACTTCTGATCCAAAGGGCCGCCCTGCGGCCCAATCGCAAGTCAATCGGGTCGCGAATGGCCGGCGACATTGTTGCAGCCAAACGTCTCGCAGCGTGCTAAACCATGCACCCCAGCCCGCTGCGAGAAATGCCTGGTGAAAGCCATCCGCCTGACCCTGATTTGCCATGCCCTGACCCAGGCCCAGAAGAACGGGCGCCTGCACCATACGGATGATGGCATCCTGCCGCTAGCCCGACAGGCAGACGCCGACCGATCAGGCGTGCAACTGCTGAGTGCGCCAGAGCGGCGGGCCTGCGAGACGGCGGCGTGGTTAACGGGGGCGGTACAGGTCGAGCCGGGCTTGGCCGATTGCGACCTTGGGCGTTGGCAGGGTGTGTCGTTGAAGCAGCTACAAGCCGAGCAACCGCAGGCGTTGGCAGAATGGCTGCGGGATCCGGCCAGTGCCGTGCATGGTGGCGAGTCGTTCGCTGCGCTATGCCAGCGCCTGGCCGCTTGGCTGGCGGCCTTTGACAGGCCGGGTGACTGGCTGGCCGTGACCCACCCGATGGTCATACGCGCCATGCTGGTACAGGTGCTTGGGTGTCCGATGAGTGCCGGGCAGCGAATTGACGTGCTGCCGCTGTCACGTCTGGAACTGAGCTTTACCGGGCAGTGGCGGTTGCGCCTGGGCTAAGGCTCAGAACGCCAGCTTGTAACCGATCAGCAGCAGCATCGTTGCCAGGCAAGGGCGCAGCACGCGGTCGGAGATTCGCCCGGTGAGGTGGCTACCCAGATAGATGCCTGGCAGCGAGCCCAGCAGCAGGTAGCCCAGCAGCGACCAATCCATGTTGCCCATGCCCGCGTGGCCCAGGCCTGCTACCAAGGTCAGTGGCACGGCGTGGGCAATTTCGGTACCGACCAGGCGACGGGTGACCAGGAACGGGTACAGCAGGAACAGCGCCACTGTACCCAGGGCGCCAGCACCGATGGAGGTGAGGGTGACCATTATTCCAAGCACCACGCCGGTCAGCACCGTGAGGGTGTTCAGGCTACGGTCGCTGAGGTGGTAGTGATCACCGGCATGGCGGCTGGCGAAGGCCTGCAGGCGCGATTTGAACAGGATGGCCAGCGCGGTCAGGATCAGCACCACCGCCAGGCCTTGCTTGATGATGGCGTTGAGCGCCGAGGTGTCGGTGTGCAGGGTGCTGAGGAACCACAGGGTCAGCGCCGCTGCGGGCACGCTGCCCAGGCTGAGCAGGCCGGTGATCTTCCAGTCGATGTTCTTGTTGCGCGCATGCACCCAGACGCCACTGGCCTTGGTGATCGCTGCATACAGCAGGTCGGTACCGACAGCGGTCGCCGGGTGGATACCAAACCACAACAGGATCGGGGTCATCAGCGAGCCGCCACCGACGCCGGTCATACCGACGATGAAGCCCACGACCAGGCCAGCAATGGTGAAACCGAAAGAACCTACATCCATACGCTACTCGACTGCCCAACTTTGCCCGTTATCGGATGCCAGTCAGCATATAGATTTTTTTATAGCCAAATAGACTTGTTCGTTATTAGGTTATAACCGGGTTTGCCTTGGGCGGGCGTGACCGATCAACGATCAGTCATCACCACCATGACATGGGCATCACCACCGTCATCACTTTCCGACAGGTAGATGTGCCCCACCTGGCTGTCGAAATACGCCGTCTCCTGCGGCCCGATGCTGACCGCTTCGCCGGTCTCGAACTCGATGCGCACGCGCCCGCTCAGCACCAGCGCGAACTCTTGCCCGGGGTGGCGGATAAAATCGTCGAATTGGCCGCGTTCCCGGGCGATGATGCGGGCATAAGCCGGTGTCATGCGTCGCGCGGGGAAATCCCCGGCAATTGGATAATAGTCGTAGGTGCCGGTCGAATAACCCGCCGCTGCGGGCAGTGAGTCAACCACCACGGTCACCGGCACCGGGGCGCTGACCGTGCCGCTGGCGCGGAACAGCTGGGCAATATCGACATTCAGCGCCCGCGCAGCAGCGGCCAGTTTTTCATAGCTGACCGACACCTGCGCCAGTTCCATCTTCGACAACGTGGACAGCGGCACACCACTGGCTTCGGACAATTGCTTGAGGGTCATCTGGCGCGCCTTGCGCACCTGGCGCAGGCGCTGGCCCACTACTGCACGGTCAAGCTGGGGTAGAGCTGAAGGCATTCAGGGATCTCGGCATGCGGCGTTGGTCGGGCATCTTACCTTGGACCCTTGCGCATTTCTAAATTCTCATATATTAGAATTCTCATAAATGATAATTGGCCTGGCAGGAGCGTGCATGACCCCGACCTACGACACCCTGATCATCGGTGCTGGCATCGCCGGCGCTTCGCTGGGCTACCGCCTGGCCGGTCAGCAGCGCGTGCTGCTGGTCGAGCGTGAATCGCAGCCTGGCTACCATTCCACCGGGCGTTCGGCGGCCATGTTCATGGAGGCTTACGGCACCCCACAGATCCAGGCACTGACCCGCGCCAGCCGAGCCTTCTACGAAGCGCCACCGCAGGGCTTCTGCGAGCACCCGCTGCTGGAGCCGCGAGGCTGTCTGTATGTGGCCAGCCTGGAGCAACGTGAACTGCTTGAGCAAACTTATGCGCAGAACCTGGCCAATGGCACAGAAGTCAGCCTGCTGGACCGGGACGCGGCCTTGGCACTGATACCCAGCCTGCGTGGCGAAACCCTGGCCGGCGCGGTGCTTGAGCCAGGTGCGATGGACCTTGATGTACATGCCTTGCACCAAGGCTTCTTGCGGGGTTATCGCACCGCCGGCGGGGAACTGCGCTGCAACGCCGAGCTGATCCAGGCCTGCTACCTGGACGGCGTGTGGCAGGTGGAGTTGGCCGATGGCAGCCGTTTGCAGGCCCGATGTCTGGTCAATGCTGCAGGTGCCTGGGCGGACCGTGTGGCCGAGCAGTGCGGGGTGGCGCGCATCGGCTTGCAACCGTGCCGCCGTAGCGCGTTCACCTTCCCCGGCCCGGCAGAACAAAACTTTGCCCGCTGGCCTGCAGTGATTGGCGTCGATGAAAGCTTCTACTTCAAGCCTGATGCCGGCCAACTGTTGGGGTCTCCAGCCAATGCCGACCCGGTCGAGCCACAGGATGCCGTGCCCGAGGAGTTCGACGTGGCCTTGGGTATTTACAACATTGAAGCCATGACCACCTTGGCGATCCGCCGCCCTAGCCACACCTGGGCCGGGCTGCGTTCATTCGTTGCCGACGGCGACCTGGTGATCGGTTTCGATGCGCATGCACCCGCGTTTTTCTGGCTGGCGGCCCAAGGCGGCTATGGCATCCAGTCGGCAGCGGGCGCCTCGCGCCTGGCCGCCGACTTGCTGATGGGCCAGCCCTTGTGTCCCGACCTTGTCAGCCAGGGCGTGGCGCCCGAGCGCCTGTCCCCGGCCCGTTTCCAGCAACCTTGAAAGGAGCATCCCATGAGCAATGACATTCAGCGTTTCCCCAGCAGCTTGCCGTTCCCGTTTTCCCGCGCCGTAAAGGCCGGTGGCTTTCTGTTCCTCTCCGGGCAGGTGCCGATGAGCGCTGGCGGCGAAGTGGTGCGCGGTGATATCCAGACCCAGACCCGTGCTGCCTGCGAGCGTATCGCCGAAAGCCTGGAGGCCTGTGGCGCACGTCTCGACCAGGTGGTGAAGGCCACGGTCTGGCTGTCGGACATGCGCCATTTCGCCGGCTTCAACGAGGTGTACAAGGCGTTCTTCGGCGCGGCGCTACCGGTGCGTTCCACCGTGGCTTCGGCGTTGGCCCTGGGCGTGGATGTGGAGATCGAAGTGCAGGCGTTCGTCGGCGACGCCTGACAGGGCAAAGAGCCCGTGTAGAGGCGGCCTTGTGTCGCGATGGGCTGCAAGGCCGCCCCTACAACCGCGGTATGCGACGGCGATGACAAAACAACAATAAATCCAGAGGTTCACATGCAAGAGCAGCTGAAGATCGCCGGCGCATTTGTCGGCGTGATCGTGGGGGCGGGGTTCGCTTCAGGGCGGGAACTGTTGTTGTTCTTTGTCGATTTCGGCGTGTGGGGGTTGGCTGGCGCGTTGGTCAGCGCCGCCTTGTTCACCTTCCTCGGCATGGCGTTGGCGGGGCTGGGCAATCGCCAGCAGGCCACCTCGCACAAGGATGTGATCCTGGCCATCTGCGGCCGTCACCTGGGCATGTTCGTCGACTGGTTGATCACCTTTTTCATGTTCGCCGTCACCGTGGTCATGCTGGCCGGTGGTGGTGCCTTGCTGGAGCAGCAGTTCGGCATCCCGGCCCTGACCGGCAGCGTGCTGGTGATGCTGGTGGTAGTCGGTATCGTGTGCCTGGACGTGCGCAAGATGATACTTGCAATTGGCGCCATCACACCCTTGCTGATCCTGGTGGCTTCGGCAATAGCGCTGTATGCCGTGATCACCCGCGAGCAGAGCTTTGCTGCGCTCGATCAGGTGGCCAGCCAGCAACAGGCCGGCACCCGCCATTGGCTGCTGGGGGCGTTCTTGTATGTGTCGTATAACATCGTCGCGGGTGCGCCGATCCTGGCCATTCTGGGCGGTTCGGCCAAGGGCGAGAAAGCCGCGGTGTGGGGAGGCCTGCTCGGTGGTGCAGCGCTAGGCGGCCTCATGCTGGTGATGAGTGCCGGGCTGCTGTCGCGCCTGGACAGTGTGGCCGACCAGCCGATGCCCATGCTGTCGATTGCCAACGAAGTGTCACCACTGCTGGGGCTGGTGATGTGCCTGATCATCTTCGGCATGATCGTCAACACCGCGGTGGGCACGCTGTTTTCCTTCCTCTCGCGGCTGTTACCGGCGGGCACGACGAAGTTCCGCTGGGGCTCGGTGGTGACCGGGGTGGTGGTGTTCGGCTGCAGCCTGGTGGGGTTCATCAGCCTGGTGGGCGAAGTGTACCCGTTGTTTGGCTACCTGGGCTTTGTGCTGATGACGGCGGTATTGCTGGCCTGGGTACGGCGGGGCAGGGCTGCGAAGGCGGTGGCTGCATAAGGGGCTGGTACAGGCGACAACAGGCATAGGCCGTTGCCGCCTTAACCCGGCGTTTAAATCCTGAAGCTGCCCACCAACTGCTTCAAACGCCCGGCCTGCTGGGCCAGCTGGTCGCAATGGCGCAGGGTCTCGTTGAGGTTCTCCACCCCTTGCTGGTTCAGGGCGTTGATCTGGGTGATGTCCAGGTTGAGGCTCTCGACCACGGCAGTCTGTTCTTCGGTCGCTGTCGCCACCGACTGGTTCATGCCATCGATTTCGCCAATGCGCTGGGTCACGCTGGCCAGGCGTTCGCCGGCCTGGTTGGCCACCTGCACGGTCTGCTCGCTGGAAACCTGGCTGGTGTTCATGGTGTGCACCGCTTCGCGCGAGCCCACCTGCAGGCTGGTGATCATGCGGTGGATTTCTTCCGCCGACTCCTGGGTACGGTGCGCCAGGTTGCGCACCTCGTCGGCCACCACGGCAAAGCCACGGCCGGCCTCACCGGCACGGGCCGCTTCGATGGCGGCGTTCAGTGCCAGCAGGTTGGTCTGCTGGGAAATGCCCTTGATCACGTCGAGGATCTTGCCGATTTCGTCGGTGCTGGCGTTGAGCGTTTCGATCTGCGCGCACGACTCGCTGATCCGTTGCGACAGGGCAGTCATGGCGCTGATGGCTTCTTCAACCACTTCACGGCCACCGTGCGCCTGTTCGCTGGCACCGCTGGCATGTTGCGAAGCATCTGCGGCGTTGCGGGCGATTTCCTGGGTGGCGGCGCCCAGTTCGTTGATGGCCGCAGCGACGCTGTTGGTGCGCATGCTCTGTTCTTCAGAACCGCTGATCGACGCATTGGACGCGCTGACCACTTTCTCCGAAAGGTCATGCACCAGGCGGGTGGCCGAGGACACTTCGCTGATCGAGGCATGGATACGTTCGACAAAGCGGTTGAACGAGGTAGCCAGTTCGCCGAATTCGTCCTTGTTCTGCACGGCCAGGCGGCGGGTAAGGTCACCTTCACCCTCGGCGATGTCGCGCATGGCGCGGCCCATGGTGGTCAGCGGGCTCATCAGCACCGGAATCAGCAGGCCGAGCAGGCCGGCGATGGCGGCCACGGCAATCAGCATGGCAATGATCGCCGAGGTGCGGAACTGGCTGAGCGCGGCATAGGCCTTGTCCCTGTCGATCGACAGCCCGATGTACCACTGCGCCGAAGGCAGGCCGGCCACCGGGGCGAACGAGATGATGCGGTCCTGGCCGTTGAGGGTGACATCCTGCATGCCGGCGGCAACCCGCAGGTTGCTGCCTGGGTAGATGTCCTTGAGGTTTTTCATCACCTGGTCTTTGTTCGGGCTGACGATCACCTGGCCATTGGCGTCGGCCAGGAAGGCGTGACCGATGCCGCCGAAGTCGACCGAGTTGATGATCTCGACGAGGGTGTCGAGGGTAACGTCACCGCCGACCACACCGATCAGTTCGCCATTGCGCTTGCTCTTCACCGGCGTGGCGATGGTCACCATCAGGCCACCGACTGCCCCCTGGTACGGGGCGGTCAGCACGGTCTGCCCGGCGTTGGCGGCGGCGCCATACCAAGGGCGCTGGCGCGGGTCGTAACCGGCGGGCATCTGGGCATCCGGGCGCTGGGTGAATTCGCCGTTGGCCTGGCCCAGGTAGGTGAACAGGAAATTACGCGTGTAGGACGGCTGCTCGATCAGCCCTGCCAAGGTGTCGCCGGCACCTTGCTGGCCGATGTCCTGGGCCAGGTTCTCCAGCACCAGAATGCGCCCGCTCATCCAGTTCTGCACACTGCTGGCGGTCAGTGCACCGGACTGCTGCACCGAGGCTTCGATATTCTGGCGGATGGTATTGCGTTGCAGGTAGTCGTTGTAGAGCGTGAACAGGGCAAATGCCAGGACCACGACGCCGCAGGCGCTGAGCAGGATCTTGTGGCGAAATTTCAGGTTCATGTTTCGAGACCTTGAGCCAATGAGGGGAGGGCGCAGCGCGCTCATGACGCGATGCGGTGCCTGTCGACCGAGATATCGGCTTGAGGGGTAAAAGATTGAAGTGCTTAGAGAAAATTCTTACAGACGTTTCGACGGACGGCAGTCACGGGTCAGCCAGCTGTTCGATCAGCAGGCGTGCGGCTTGCTGCAGCGGCTGTTGTTTGCGCCACAGGATATGCACGGGCAGTTGCAATTCGTTGCGTGTATTGCGGAACTCCAGGCGCACCAGACGCCCGCTGGCCAGCAGCGGCGCGACCCGCGACAACGGCAGATCGCCCCAGCCCAAGCCAGCTTCCACCATTTGCAAAGCCAGATCGAAGCTGTCGGTGGACCAGTGTGTGGCGCCGATAAGCGGGCGAGGGTCAGCCAGTGGCAGGTCGCGGCTGCGCACCAGAATCTGACGCACCCGGGTCAGGTCCTCGAGGTCGTGGATACGCCCCTCACGCAAGGCCGGGTGGGCCGGCGACAGGGTGGCCACCAGCGACTCCATGCCGATGTGCTGGAAGCCGCGACGGGCATCGACCTGCAGGCCGGCAAAGGCTATGCAGAGGTCGGCACGACCGCTGTCCAGCAAGTGCAGGGCTTCTTCCTGCGGGGCGCTGAGCAGGGCAATGTCCAGCAACGGGTGGCGTTTACCTAGGTTGGCGATGGCCGCCAGCAGCGGGCGGTGATCGATGTCGGGTACCACGGCCAGGGTCAGGCTGCTCTCCAGCCCTTGGGACAACTCCAGGGCATGAACCTGCAGCAGCCCCAGTTGTTCGGCAATCAGCCTGGCGTGTGGCTCCAGGGCCAAGGCCTGTGCGGTTGGGCGAACTTCACGCGGGCCACGTTCGAACAGGCTGTAGCCAAGTTCTGCTTCAAGGTTGCCAATGGCCATGCTCACGGCTGAAGGCACGCGCTTGAGGACACGCGCAGCGGAAGAAAACGAACCGTGGTCGAGCACGGCCAGAAACAGCTGGATGTTGTCGCTGGAAAAGTTCATGGCAGCCTCCTGTCAGTTGATCTGACAGCTGCTGACTTTTGCTGTCAAGTGCGTTGAAGCATGATCGCCCCGTCGCTATTTGTCTTTGGAGGTAACCTGGGTGCAGGGATTGAAACGCAAGCTGGTCTACGTGACTTTCTATGAACTGATCGGGCTGTGCATGTCGACCCTCGGGCTGGCCTACCTGTCAGATACGCAGGCGTCGCATACCGGGCCCTTGGCGGTGATGATCACCACCATCGCCATGCTCTGGAACCTGATCTACAACACCCTGTTCGAGTACTGGGAGAGCCGCCAGGCCAAGCGTGGGCGCAGCGTGGCGCGGCGGGTGGTGCATGCCATCGGCTTCCAGTTGACCCTGGTGGTTTACTTGATTCCGCTGATTGCCTGGTGGCTGGACATGACATTGCTGGAGGCGCTGCTGGTGGATATGGCGTTCATCATCCTGGTGCCGTGCTACACCTTTGCCTACAACTGGGCGTTTGATCGTGTGTTTGGCTTGCCAAGCTCTGCCCTTGCCACAGCTTGATACAGCCTTGCGCTGCGAAAACGCCGGCACAGGCCGCCACTAAGGTGGCAGGCGAATGATCAAAGGCGCCTGCTGCTGCTCGACCTGCTGCTCGACCTGCTGCTCCACCGGCCGCGGCGCACTGGCCAGCAAGCTGTCCTCAACCTGCCCCGACAGGTAATAGACCCCCGCCATGGCCCC
This sequence comes from Pseudomonas sp. BO3-4, assembly GCF_034044115.1. Taxonomy (NCBI): domain Bacteria; kingdom Pseudomonadati; phylum Pseudomonadota; class Gammaproteobacteria; order Pseudomonadales; family Pseudomonadaceae; genus Pseudomonas; species Pseudomonas sp. BO3-4. Next base: position 4,132,873 of record NZ_CP139018.1, on the reverse strand, counting down.
GCTCTGGCGGTTCTCCATCAACTCCTGCCATTCCTGGTTCAACGCCACGTTCAGGATCACCCGCAACTGTTCGACCATCTGCGGGTGATCACGGTCATGGGTCATCATCCCGTAACCGGCTGCAGCAATCGAAATCATCGCCCCTGCCACCTTGCCCACTGCCGATGCCACGGCACTGGCGATACCGCGTGGGGCCAGGGTGGCGCCAAGCTTTTCGCTGGCCTGGGTGGCCACCGAGTTGAGCCCGACATCGGTCCTGCCAGGGCCTTTGCTGGCCTGTTGATGCAAGTGCTGGCGCATGGCTTGCCAGGCCGGTTGCTGGTCCAGTGACTTGGCCCGCAGCAGCTGATACAGGCTGGCATTGCGCGCATCCGGTGGCCCCAGGGCGATGGCGGGGATACGGTTGAGGCGCTGGCTGAACTGCTCGGGCGGCGCGTTGTAACGGCTGATGATGGCCGGCAGTTGCTGGCCGAGCAGTTGCAGGTACAGTTCGCAGGCGCGGTCGCGGATGCCCTCGGGGTTGATCTGCTCGGCTACCGGCTCAATCACCCGCGCGTGATACTGCTCCTGCAGGTACAGGGCCAGGCGTTTTTCTGCCGGTTCCCGCCCCTCGCCACTGTCGAGCTTGTACCAGGCCACCTTGAGGGTTAGCCACTGCTGGGTCCAGTAACCCGTGAACCAGGGGATGAAGTCGCTTTCGGTGCGTTGCTGCACTTGCTCCTTCCACACCCGCATGGAGCGCCGGGCATAGTCGTTGGCCGAGCCGGCGGCACCGACCGAGGCATCGATCAGTTCCTGGTCGATGCGTTGCCAGGCCGCGGGGGTGAGTATTGTGGGCGGCGGCGGGGCAGGGGGGCGCTTGCTCGCACAACCGCCGAGGGCCAGCAGAAGGCAGAGCAACAGGAGGACTCGAGAACTCACGCGACCGCCTCCCTGGTAGAGGCTGGGGTGGTTCTCGAAGTATAGGGTGGGGTTATTGGGGCTGCTGTGCAGCCCATCGCCCGCATCCGCTCTGATGCAGATGGTTGCGTGAGCGCGGCCTGCGTGGGAGCGATCGCGTCCGTTTGGTCGGGTTATTCCAGGTCGAGCTTTTCTTCCAGACGGTCAAGGTGCCTGTGCATCAACCCCAGCGCCGCTTCGGCATCACCTTGCTCCACGGCATCGATGATTGCCGCATGCTCTTCCCACGCGCAGTGATCGCAGCACGGCGTTTCGTAGCGAGCGATGATCAGCGAGGTCATCGGCACCAGCCCATTGAGAAATCGCGCCAGTGGTGCATTGGCCGCCACCTGCGCCAGTTTCAGGTGGAACTCGCCGCCCAGGCGGATCGCTGCGCAGCGTTCGCCACGCTCATGGTGCTGGCGCTCGCGCTCCACCAGTTGCCGTAGCTGGCGTACCTGCGCCGGCCGGGCGCGTTGCGCGGCCAGGGTGATCAGCGTGGTTTCCGCCAGGCGACGGGCACTGAGCACCTGACGTGCCTGGTCTGGGTCGGGTGCAGCCAGATGTGCGGTGTGGCTGGGGCGCTGTACCACTACCTGCTGGTCGGACAGGCGCCCCAGCACGCGGCGGATCACCGTGCGGCTGACACCAAAGGCATGGCCCAGCGCCTGTTCGGGCAACAGACTGCCCGGCGGCAGGCGCTGTTCGAGAATGGCGTCGAACAGCCGCGGATAAATCTGCTCGGCCGACAGGCGGGTTTCGCCGGCCGCGAGCAGGGCAGGCAAGTGGGGGGCGGCGTTCATGGGCACTCTCCTGAGGTCATGGATGTGGATGTTCGTCCGGGATATTCAGCGCGATGCCCATGCGCAGCCCTTCGGCCACGATGTGCTGACGCATCTGGGCACTGGCCTGGGCGCTGCTGCGTTCGCGAATGGCGCGCACCACCGCTTCGTTTTCCTTCAGCCGCGCGGCCAGGTGCTCTGGCGAGTTGCGCAGCATGTCGGCGCTTTGCTTCAGGGCATTGCCGGTCTGCTGCACCACGCTCTGGAAAATCGGGTTGGTGGTCAGGGCAAACAGGGCTTCATGGAAGGCAATGTAGGCTTTGACCCCGGCCTCGCTGTCATCGGCCTCCAGCGCTTCGCGCATGTCCATCAGGGTCAGGCGCAACTGGCCGATGTCCTGGCTGTTGGCCGACTGCGCCACCAGGCCGACGATGAACGGTTCGAGTGTGTAGCGCAGTTCCAGCACGTCGGCCAGGCTGGCCGCTGCGCTGGTTTCCACGCCCGACGCCTGGGCATCGGCATCCAGCACCAATACGCCCTTGCCGGGTAACGAGCGCACCAGGCCCAGTGTTTCCAGCACGGTTACCGCTTCGCGCAGGCTGGGGCGGCTGATGCCCAGTTGTTCGGCCAGTTCGCGCTGGCCTGGCAGCATGTCGCCAGTGCGCCATTGGCCGCGGGCCAGGGCCTGGCGGAGTTTTTCCACCACTGAGTTGACGACGGTTGATGAGCTGATCACGTTTCGCTCCTGGAAGGGCCGGCATCAATGCCGGCCACGTTCGCTCAGAATTCCTGTTGATGGGCGTTGGGTTGCTTGCGTGGCGTGGGGGCAAAGCCAGGCTTGCCGTCGAGCACGTTCTGCGCACGCTCCAGGTCAATGTCCTTCTCCCAACGGGCAATGGCCACGGTGGCCACGCAGTTGCCGATCAGGTTGGTCAACGCCCGGCCGATACCCATGAACCAGTCCACCGCCAGCACCAGTACCAGGCCAACCACAGGGATCGCCGGTACCGCAGTCAGGGTGGCGGCAAGAATCACCAGTGCCGAGCCTGGGATGCCGTGAGCCCCCTTGGAAGTCACCAACGACACCAGCAGGATGGTCAGCAGGTCGGTCATTTCCAGTGGCGTGCCGGTGGCGTTGGCGATGAACACGATCGCCAGGGTGAGGTAGATGGAAAAACCATCGAGGTTGAACGAGTAGCCGGTAGGGATCACCAGACCAACCGTGGAACTGCCGATGCCCAGGTGCTCAAGCTTGCGCATGATCTGTGGCAGCACGGCGTCGGAAGAGGCGGTGCCCAGGACGATGGTCAGCTCTTCACGCAGGTACTTGATCAACGGCAGCAGTTTCAGGCCCGACAGGCGCATGACGGTGCCCAGCACGATCAGCACGAAGCCAGCACAGGTCAGGTAGAACAGCGCCACCAGCCCGCCCAGGTGCTGCAGCGACGCCAGGCCGTACTTGCTGGTGGTGAAGGCAATGGCGCCGAACACGCCGATCGGCGCCAGGCGCACGATCATGCCCATGATGCGGAAGATCACATGGCTCAGTTCGTTGATCAGTCGCGAAATGCCGGCGGCCGAGTCACCTACCAGGTTCAGCGCACTGCCGAACAGCACCGAGAACAGCAGCACCTGAAGAATGTTGTTGTCGGCGAAGGCACCGATCACCGAGGTGGGGATCAGGTCCATGAAGAACGCCGTGGCGCCATGGATGTGCTGGCCGCGCTCGGCCAAGCCGTTGGCATCGGCGGCGGACAGTTGATCCAGGTGAATATTGGCACCGCTGCCAATGCCACTGGTGAAGGCGAACACCAGGCCGATCACCAGCGCCAGGGTCGTCAGCACTTCGAAGTAAATCACCGACTTCAGGCCGATGCGGCCGACCTTTTTCAGGTCACCCGCACCCGAAATGCCGCTGACCACCACGCAGAACACGATCAGGCCGATGAGCATCTTGATCAGCTTGATGAAGCCGTCGCCGAGGGGTTTGAGTTGCAGGGAGAGGTCGGGGAAGCTCAGACCGCAGGCGATGCCGAGGGCAAGGCCGAGTACGACTTGCAGGAAAATCGAACGCGAGCACCATTTGAGCATGGGAGGAGTCTCTGATCGGTGTCCTTGCTTCGGTAGCCGCACGGGGCGAAAGAGCGCAGGACTTAATTATTGTGGTCTTACCGGTTTGTTCAGCGCGAGGCCATAAAAGCGCGAAAAATACCTGATTGCAAGGTTTTTTGGCCTTACCGGTCTGACCAGTTGTGGGGCAATCCAGCCTGCCATGCTCTAGTTCGGTGCGTGCCGTGAAAGGGGGCGCTTGAAATAGCTCAGGGCTTGGCCAGTGCCTGGTCCACTGCTGCAATCAGCTTGCCAAGATCTTTGGGTGGGGCGTTGTGGATGACACCGAACAGGTAGGCGCGCTGCTCCTCTTCGTCGTCCGGTTCAGCGAAGAAGTCCTTGGGCTTGACGCCCAGCACCTGGGCAAACGCCATGATTGCATCGATGCTGGGGGTGTAGGTGCTGGTTTCGAAACGGCTGATGGTCTTGGGGTCGAAGCCGGTTCGTTCAGCCAGTTGTGCCTGGGTCAGGCCCGCCAGCTTGCGGTAGCGGCGCAGGGCGATACCCAAAGCTGATCTCGTCATCGCTTAATTCCCATTTAGAATCAAGAACTTAACGATATCTATCAATGTGGCACAACGCCATGATCGATCACCTTTGTTTTATTTATGTGATGAATTTCGTAGAATTCATGGCTTGACCGGTCAGTCATCGTCACCTTCCTTGTACCGTTCGGCCTCGCGCCGTAACGGCAGGAAGCGCTTTTGCCCATTGGAACGGATCCTCATGAATCGGTTCCGATGGCCGTCGATGTACTGGGTACCGGCTTGTCATCGAATGGAGTCTCATCGTGCGCCTCAACCTGCCGGTAACCCCGGTCGAGCAACGTTTCCCCCCCGATCAGCGGCTGATTTCTGCTACCGATACCGCCAGCCTGATCACCTACTGCAACCCTGAGTTTGCCGCCATCAGTGGCTACAGCGAGGCCGAACTGATCGGCAGCCCGCACAACCTGGTGCGCCACCCGGACATGCCGCCGGCGGTGTACGAGTTGATGTGGCGCTACCTGAAAGCCGGCAAGAGCTGGATGGGTATCGTCAAGAACCGCTGCCGTAACGGCGACTACTACTGGGTCAATGCCTACGTCACGCCCATCCTCGAAGGTGGGCGGGTAGTGGGTTACGAGTCGGTGCGCGTATGCCCCACGCGCGAGCAAGTAGCCCGTGCCGAAGCCCTCTATGCGCGGCTACGCAACGGTCAGGCGGCATTGTCGGCGCCGCGCCGTCTGAGCTTGCTGACGCAGGCCCTGGCCTTGCCTCTGGCCGGTGGGCTGCTGGCGGTGGGGGCCAATCAGTTGTGGCCTGGCCTGGTGGGGCAGGGGCTGACCGTGGGGCTGTTCGTGGCCTGCGGTCTATGGGCGCGCAATGCCCTCGGGCGGCAGCTGCAGCAGATTGTGCAGGGTGCCGAAGGTGCCTTCGCCGACCCGGTTGCAGCCTTGACCTACAGCGACCTGTCGGGAGCTGCCGGGCAGTTGCAACTGATGCTGATCAGCGAAGAGGCACGCCTGAAAACCGCATTGACGCGGCTAAGCGATCTGGCCGGGCAAATGGCCGTGGCCGCTCGCGATGCCGGGCAGTTGTCGCGCAGCACCGAGGCGGCATTGCTGGAGCAGCGTGCCGAAACCGACCTGAGCGCCACTGCAATGAACCAGATGGCCGCCTCCATTGGCGAAGTCGCCAACCACGTGCAGTTGACCGCCGCCGAGGCACACACGGCGCACCTGCTGGCCGAGCAAGGTAGCCAGGTGGCCGATGCCAGCGGCACGGCTATTCGTAACCTGGCCAGCACTGTGACGCAGATCAACCAGGCGGTCAGCCACCTGGCGGGTCAGACCGGCGCCATCGCCGAGGCCGCCGGGATGATCCGCGGCATTGCCGAGCAAACCAACCTGCTGGCCCTCAACGCCGCCATCGAGGCTGCCCGTGCGGGCGAGCAGGGCCGGGGCTTTGCCGTGGTCGCCGACGAGGTCCGGGCATTGGCCGACAAGACCCGCCAGTCCACCCTGCACATCCAGGCCATCATCGATGCCCTGCGCAGTGGCGCGGAGGAAGCCGTGGCGATCGCCAGCCGAGGCATCGACGGTGCCGAGCAAGGCGTTGCCCAGGTGCAGGAAGCCCGACAGGCGCTGCATGGCATTCGTGACGCGGTACAGCGCATCAGCGACATGAGCCAGCAGATGGCCACCGCCTCGCAGCAGCAGTCGGCGGTGGCAGAAGATGTTTCGCGGCAGATCAACGGCGTAGCCGGTATCGCCCAGCACAGCGCCCACAGCGCCAACGCCGCCGCCTCGCGCGGTACCGAACTGGAACACGTGTGCGCCGGATTGCGCGCCCTGGTGGAGCGCTTCAACCGCTAAGGCAGGATGCTTTATGGATGATAACTATCGCGCGGCCGTGGACGCGGCCGCAATCTTTTCGGAAACCGACCTGCGTGGGAACATCACCTACGTCAATCAGCAGTTCTGCAGCATCTCGGGCTACAGCCGTGAAGAACTGTTGGGGGCCAACCACCGCATCCTCAATTCCGGGCTGCATGAACCGACGTTCTTTGTCGGCATGTGGCGGGCTTTGGTCGCCGGGCGGGTGTGGAAGGGCGAAATCTGCAACCGGTCCAAGGACGGTTCGTTGTACTGGGTCGACAGCACCATGGTGCCACTGGTCGATCCGCTGACAGGCCAGGTGCGCAAGTATGTGTCGATCCGCTTTGACGTCACGGAGAAGCGCCAGCTGCTGCATACCTTGCAGTGGCGGGTGGGTCACGATGTGCTCACCGGCCTGCCCAACCGCGCCTACCTGTCCGACCTGCTGAACCAGGCTCTGGCCTACTCGCGCCGCGAAGGCATCTCGCTGGCGGTGTGCATGCTCGACCTGGATGGTTTCAAGGCGGTCAACGACGGCTACGGGCATGCCGTGGGTGACCTGCTGCTGGTGGAAGTGGCGCAGCGCCTGAAGAGTATCCTGCGTGGTGGGGATGCCGTGGCGCGGCTGTCGGGCGACGAATTCGTGCTGATCCTGCGCGATGTCGATGATGAGCACCAGCTGCATGCAGCCCTGCAGCGGGTGTTGCGTGCCTTGGCGGCGCCCTGTGTGGTGCGTGAGCATACACTGTCGCTCAGCGCCAGTATCGGCGTAACCCTGTACCCGCAGGATGACGAAGATGCCGACACCCTGGTGCGCCACGCCGACCAGGCCATGTATGTGGCCAAGCAGCGCGGGCGCAACCGTTACCATCTGTTCGACGTGTCGCAGGAACAGGAGCTCAAGGCCACCCACCAGACCGTGGCGCGCGTGCGCCGGGCGCTGCGCAACGGTGAGCTGTGTCTTTACTACCAGCCCAAGGTCAACCTGCGCAGTGGCAAGGTACTGGGCTTCGAGGGCTTATTGCGCTGGCAGCGGCCAGGCCGTGGTGTGGTGCCGCCTGGCGATTTCCTGCCCTGGGTAGAGCAGACCGACCTGATCGTCGAAATCGGCGAGTGGGTGATCGGGCAGGCGTTGAGCCAGTTGCAGGCCTGGCAGCGCCAAGGGCAGCCCTGGTCGCTGAGCGTGAATATCGCCGCGCGGCATTTGCAGCGCAATGACTTTGCCGAGCGCCTGCAGCAGTTGCTGGCAGCGTACCCGGCGGTGGACCCGGCGCTGCTGGACCTGGAAATCGTCGAGTCGGTGGCCATCGACAACCTGCAGCATGTCAGCCGCTGCCTGGATGCCTGCCGTGCGCTGGGTGTGCGTTTCTCGCTGGACGATTTCGGCACCGGTTATTCGTCCTTGAGTTACCTGAAACGCTTGCCGACCCAGACGATCAAGATCGACCAGTCGTTCGTGCGTGACATCCTTCATGACCAGGACGACCTGGCGCTGACGGAGGCGGTGATCGGCCTGGCGCGGGCGTTTGGCCGCGAGGTGATTGCCGAGGGGCTGGAGAGTGTCGAGCACGGTCGGGTACTGATGGGCCTGGGCTGCGAGCTGGCGCAGGGTTACTGCATCGCCCGGCCGATGCCCGCCAGTGACGTGCAAGCCTGGGCACAGGCCTACCGGCAGCCAGTGCAGTGGCGTGACCCTTGAAGGCCATCAGCGGGCCGTGGTCTTGAGCTGCACGGGGGCGCCACCTGCTGTCGATCAGGGGTGGCTTCGAAAACCTGCTGTGCGGCGCGCTTCAGGGCCAATCGATTCATCGCTCACGCAACCGCTTGTACAGTGTGGTGCGGCTGATACCCAGTCGGCGGGCCACCGCCGACAGGTTGCCATTGGCTTGCTCGACCAGGCTCTGCAGGTCCGTCTCTTCAGTCGCTATCGGCACCGGTGTTTTCGACTCGGCCAGAAAACCCGCTGGAAGGTGCTCGACGCCGACCGGCCCGTTGGCCGCCAGGGCCAACGCGACCTGTAGCACACTCACCAGTTCGCGCAGGTTGCCCGGCCAGGGGTGTTGATCGAACAGGTCGATTATGGCCGGGGGCAGCCGCGCAGGTTGCCCGGGCTCGCGGTAGCGGGCATGCACCTGCTCAATCAGCTGGCGCCGGTCAGCGCGTTCGCGCAGGGGAGGCAGCACCAGTGTCAGGCCGGCGATGCGGTAGTACAGGTCCTGGCGAAAGCGCCCGGCGCGCACTTCTTCGGCCAGGTTGCGATTGCTCGCCGACACCACGCGGATATCCACCGGCACCGGTTCGCCACTGCCCAGCGGCTGGATGCTGCGCGACTGCAGTACGCGCAGCAGGCGGGCCTGGGTGGGCAGTGGCATGTCGCCAATCTCATCCAGAAACAGGATGCCGTGGTCGGCCTTGCGGATCAGCCCTGGGTTGCCCTTGTGGTGGGCGCCGGTGAACGCGCCTTTGTCATAGCCGAACAGTTCCGACTCCACCAGTTCGGCCGGGATCGCCGCACAGTTTACGGCGACCAGCGGCTGCCTGGCGCGGCTGCTGGCCCGGTGCAGGGTGTCGACGAACACTTCTTTGCCTACGCCTGTTTCGCCCTCCACCAACACCGGGATGTCCTTCTCCAATAGCAGGCCGGCTTGTTTCAAGGCTTTTTCCAGGCGCGGCTCGGCGTTGCCGGCTTCGGGGCGTCGAGGGGTTTCGCGTGGGGGGTGCCACTGGCAGTGAAAGCGGTTGCGCCCGGTGGCCTGCAGAGCGAAGGGCTGTTGTCGGGGATGGCTGAGCAGCTGTTGCAGGGGTAACTGGAACAGTTGCTCGATGTTTTGCTGCAGCGGGTTTACGCCGAGCAGGCTATCGGCCCGGTGATTGGCAGCCAACACCTGTCCGCGCTCATCGAACACCAGCAAGCCGGCCCAAGGGCTGTCGAGGTTGTCGGAGGCGCTGTTGAAGATCAGTTGTGCATGCTGGTCAGCATGTTCGGCGAGGATCAGGCGGTTTTCCAGGCTCTGGCCCATCATGCGCACCAGCCCAAGCGTCTGGCTGGCCGGCAGGTAGCCGTCGCTGGCTACGTCGAGCACCCCGACCAGCTGCCGTGCGGCGTCGAACAGGGGGGCGGCGGCGCTGGACATGTAGCGGTTCTGACGCAGGAAGTGTTCGTCCTGGCCGACGTGAATCGCTTCGGCGCAAATCAGTGTGGTGCCCAGGGCATTGGTGCCGACGCCACGTTCGTGCCAATGGGCGCCGGCGCTGAAACCATGGTGCTGGCGCGGTTCGATGAAACGCCGCGAGCCCCAGCTGTCGAGCAGGCAGCCGCTGGCATCGGCCAGCATCACCAGGTAGCTGGCGTTACCCAAGAGGTGCGCATAGTGCGGTAGCACTTCCTCGCGGGTCAGGCGTAGCAGGTTTTGGCGCCGCTCCAGCAGGGCGCTGAGCTCGGCGCGGGACAGGCAGTCAAAGTCCGGCGCATGCTGCGGCTGCAGGCCGTGGTCGCGGCAGCGGTCCCAGGAAGCCTGGATCAGGCGGGTGTGGGTCGAAGCGGATGCGGCCATGGGCCTGTCCTGTGTGATTGTTGTCAGGGGTCGACCGCCGTTCAGTGTTGTCCACGGCTGTTCATTGTCAAACTGGCCAGTGTCCAGTTGTGCAGTGATTGTGTTCACCTGCGCGCCCGCGATTTGCCAGCGCTGCCACCCAGGCCCCGAACCAGAGCACCGGGCAAGGACTGGCACGGAACTGGCTGTAGCCGGCAGACAACAATCACAAAAAGGCCACGCCATGTCCCTGGTGCTGGAGCAGGTCAGCCGTAGCGTCGACAACCAGCCGTGGATCGTCGAGGCGTCACTGCGTTTCGAGCCCGGTTCGTTCAATGTGCTGCTGGGTCGCACCCTGGCCGGCAAGACCAGCCTGATGCGCCTGATGGCCGGGCTGGACCGTCCGGACCGGGGGCGGGTGCTGATGGATGGCCAGGACGTCACCGGTGTGCCGGTGCGTCAGCGCAATGTGTCGATGGTGTATCAGCAATTCATCAATTACCCGACCTTGAGCGTGTACGAAAACATCGCCTCGCCGCTGCGCCAGGCGCGCATGGCCGAGGACCAGATCCGACGGCGGGTGCAGGAAACTGCCGAGATGCTGCGCATCGAAACCTACCTGCAACGCCTGCCACTGGAGCTCTCCGGTGGCCAGCAGCAACGCACGGCGATGGCCAGGGCACTGGTCAAGGATGCCTCGTTGATCCTCTTCGACGAGCCATTGGTCAACCTCGACTACAAGTTGCGCGAAGGCCTGCGCCAGGAGCTGCGCGAGCTGTTCGCGGCGCGCCATTGCATTGCTGTGTACGCCACCACCGAGCCCAACGAGGCGCTGGCACTGGGCGGCACCACCACGCTTGTGCACGAAGGCCGTATCGTGCAGAGCGGGCCCACCGCCGAGGTCTATCAGCGCCCCAGCAGCGTGCTGGCTGCCGAGCTGTTTTCCGAGCCGCCGATCAACCTGGTGTCTGGCCGTATCACGGGTAACGAGGTGAGCCTGGCCCAGACCGTGCACTTTGCCCGCAATGCCGACCTGGAGCCGCTGGCCGAAGGTGACTACCGCTTCGGCGTGCGCCCCAGCCATATCGCGCTGGTGCCGGCCCATGACGATGACCTGGAGCTGGCGGTGCTGGTGGAGTTGGCCGAGATCAGTGGGTCAGAAACATTTCTGCATGTGCGCAACGAGTACTGGCGCATGGTGCTGCACCTTCCCGGGGTGCACGAATACCAGGTGGACACGCCGATACGCGTGTTCATCCCCACGCACAAGCTGTTCGTTTTCGACAGCGCCGGGGTGTTGGTGCAGGCCCCGGGGCTGCGCCAGGCGAGGAGAGGGTGATGGCCGAAATCCGCCTGCGCCAGCTGGCGCACAGTTACAGCCGCCAGCCCGCCAGCGAGGCAGACTATGCCCTGCACGCACTCGAACATGTGTGGGAACAGGGCGGTGCCTATGCGTTGCTCGGGCCGTCGGGCTGCGGCAAGTCGACCTTGCTCAATATCATTTCCGGGCTGCTGACGCCGTCTCATGGCGAGGTGCTGTTCGACGGCAAGCCGGTCAACCAGCTGTCCCCGCAGGCGCGCAATATCGCCCAGGTGTTCCAGTTCCCGGTGGTGTACGACACCATGACGGTGTTCGACAACCTGGCCTTCCCCTTGCGCAACCAGGGGCTCGATGAAGCCCGGGTGCGTGCCCGGGTGGAAGAAATTGCCGAAGTGCTCGAGCTGACTGCCGTGTTGCGCAAGAAAGCACGCAACCTCACCGCCGATGAAAAGCAGAAAGTCTCCATGGGGCGTGGCCTGGTGCGCGATGACGTGTCGGCGATCCTGTTCGACGAGCCGCTGACGGTGATCGACCCGCATCTGAAGTGGAAGCTGCGGCGCAAGCTGAAGCAGATCCATGAGCAGTTCAACATCACCATGATCTACGTCACCCACGACCAGTTGGAGGCCTCGACCTTCGCCGACAAGATCGCGGTGATGCACGGCGGACGCATCGTCCAGTTCGGCACGCCGCGCGAGCTGTTCGAGCGACCGCGGCATACGTTCGTCGGTTATTTCATCGGTAGCCCGGGCATGAACTTGATTGACGTGCGTGCCGAGGCGGGCGCGGTGGTGTTCGGCGATGTCCAGTTGGTACTGCCCGATGGCTTGTGCGAGCGCCTGGCTGCATTGGCGGGCGGGCGGCTGCAGCTGGGCATTCGCCCGGAGTTCGTGCAGCTGTGGGACAGCCCGTTCGAGGGTGCCTACCCGGCACGGGTGCTGGACGTCGAAGACCTGGGTACCTATCGCATCGTCACCCTCGAACTGGGCGGTGTCGCGCTCAAGGCGAGGCTGGGCGAGGACCGCCCGTTGCCTGTGGACAAGGCTTGGGTCAGCCTGCCGGCGCAGTGGCTGATGCTGTATGTCGACGATGTGCTGCTGGAGGCCGGGCCATGAACAACAAGGTGCCGAACAACAAGGCCTGGTGGCTGGTGCTGCCGGTGTTCCTGCTGGTCGCGTTCAGCGCGGTGGTGCCGATGATGACGGTGGTCAACTACTCGGTGCAAGACATCTTCGACCAGTCCAGCCGCTACTTCGTCGGTGCCGACTGGTACCGCCAGGTACTGCGCGACCCGGCGCTGCACGACGCATTGCTGCGCCAGTTCATTTACTCGGCCTGTGTACTGCTGATCGAAATTCCGTTGGGTATAGGCATCGCCCTGGCCATGCCAACCAAAGGCCGTATGGCCTCGGTGTGCCTGATCGTCATGGCTATCCCGTTGCTGATCCCGTGGAACGTGGTCGGCACTATCTGGCAGATTTTCGGCCGGGCCGACATTGGCCTGCTCGGCGCTTCCCTGGCCAAGCTCGGGGTCAGCTACAACTATGCCGGTGACCCATTCGACGCCTGGCTCACCGTGCTGGTGATGGATGTGTGGCACTGGACTTCGTTGGTGGCTCTGCTGTGCTATTCGGGGCTGCGTGCGATCCCCGACGTGTACTACCAGGCCGCGCGCATCGATCGGGCCTCGGGCTGGGCGGTGTTTCGCCATATCCAGCTGCCCAAGCTCAAGAACGTGCTGGTGATCGCGTTGATGCTGCGCTTCATGGACAGTTTCATGATCTACACCGAGCCGTTCGTGCTGACCGGCGGCGGGCCAGGCAACGCGACCACGTTCCTCAGCCAGACCCTCACGCGTATGGCCGTAGGGCAGTTCGACCTGGGGCCGGCGGCAGCGTTTTCACTGGTGTACTTCCTGATCATCCTGCTGGTGTCGTGGCTGTTCTACACAGCCATGACCCATGCCGACAAGGACTAGGCCATGAGCACACGCAAATCAATGGCCCTGCTGCTGTACTTCTTCTTCCTGCTGGTGCCGATCTACTGGTTGCTGAACATGTCGTTCAAGAGCAACGCCGAGATCCTTGGCGGCCTGACCCTGTGGCCGCAGGCGTTCACGCTCGACAACTACCGAGTGATCTTCACCGACGCCAGCTGGTACAGCGGCTACATCAACTCGCTGTACTACGTGTGCCTGAACACGCTGATTTCACTGCTCGTGGCGTTGCCCGCGGCCTATGCGTTCTCGCGCTACCGCTTTCTCGGCGACCGCCACCTGTTCTTCTGGCTGCTGACCAACCGCATGGCGCCACCGGCGGTGTTCCTGCTGCCGTTCTTCCAGTTGTACTCGTCGATCGGGCTGTTCGATACCCACATTGCCGTGGCGCTGGCCCATTGCCTGTTCAACGTACCGCTGGCGGTGTGGATCCTGGAGGGTTTCATGTCGGGCGTGCCAAGGGAAATCGACGAAACCGCCTACATCGACGGCTACAGTTTTCCACGCTTCTTCGTGAAGATCTTCATACCGCTGATTGGCTCCGGCATCGGCGTCACGGCGTTTTTCTGTTTCATGTTCTCCTGGGTCGAACTGCTGCTGGCGCGCACCCTGACCTCGGTGAATGCCAAGCCGATTGCCGCGGTGATGACCCGCACGGTGTCGGCATCGGGCATCGACTGGGGTGTGCTGGCGGCAGCGGGGGTGCTGACCATCTTGCCGGGCATGCTGGTGATCTGGTTCGTGCGCAATCATGTGGCCAAGGGCTTCGCCCTGGGCCGGGTGTGAGGAGGGCAACGCATGGAGTGGATGGCCTGGACCCTGCCGACAGCGCTGTTCTTCGCCGCTGTGGGCCTGTTGCTGCTGGGCATGACCCTGCTTGAACTGCGTCGCCCCTGCGTAGAGCGACGGGGCTTTTTGCCGCTGGTCACCAGCCGTGGTGACCGTTTGTTCATCGGCCTGCTGGCCAGCGCCTACCTGCACCTGCTGGTGGTCGGTGTCAGCGACTGGCCATTGTGGGTGGCCTCGCTGCTGTCGCTGGCGTGGCTGGCGGTGGTGTTGCGCTGGGGCTGAGCAAGCGGCCCTGTGGGATAACTGAAACGGGAGATCACAATGTTCGACAACAAACACAACAGGCGACATTTGACCCTGGCCGCGTTGCTGGTACTGGCCAGCGTGCAAGGCACAGCCTGGGCCGACCAGTACGAAGAGGCGGCAAAGAAATGGATCGGCAGCGAGTTCAAGCCTTCGACCCTTACCCCCGAACAGCAGTTGGCCGAATTGCAGTGGTTCATCAAGGCAGCCGAGCCGTTTCGCGGGATGAAGATCAACGTTGTGTCGGAAACCATCACCACCCATGAATACGAATCCAAGGTGCTGGCCAAGGCTTTCAGTGAGATCACCGGCATCCAGTTGACCCACGACCTGCTGCAGGAAGGCGATGTGGTGGAAAAACTGCAGACGCAGATGCAGTCGGACAAGAACATTTATGACGGCTGGGTCAACGACTCCGACCTGATCGGTACGCACTTTCGCTACGGCAAAGTGGAATCGATCACCGACCTGATGGCCAACGAGGGCAAAGCCTACACCTCGCCGACCCTCGACCTGAAGGACTTCATCGGTATTTCCTTCACCACCGCGCCCGATGGCAAGGTCTACCAACTGCCCGACCAGCAGTTCGCCAACCTGTACTGGTTCCGCGCCGACTGGTTCGAACGGCCTGAGTTGAAGGCCAGGTTCAAAGAGAAGTACGGCTATGAACTGGGGGTGCCAGTGAACTGGTCGGCGTACGAGGACATTGCCAAGTTCTTCACCGAAGACGTCAAGGAGATCGACGGCAAGCGTGTCTACGGGCACATGGACTACGGAAAGAAAGACCCGTCACTGGGCTGGCGCTTCACCGATGCCTGGTTCTCGATGGCCGGCGGCGGCGACAAGGGCCTGCCCAATGGTTTGCCGGTCGATGAATGGGGCATTCGCGTGGAGGACTGCCATCCGGTGGGTTCCAGCGTGACCCGCGGCGGCGATACCAATGGGCCGGCCGCCGTCTATGCCACGCAGAAGTACGTGGACTGGATGCGTGCCTACGCGCCCAAGGAAGCGCAGGGCATGACCTTCTCCGAAGCCGGCCCTGTGCCGGCGCAAGGCAACATTGCCCAGCAGATATTCTGGTACACCGCGTTCACCGCCGACATGACGAAGCCCGGCTTGCCGGTTGTGAATGCCGACGGCACGCCGAAGTGGCGCATGGCGCCTTCACCGAAGGGGCCATACTGGGAAGAGGGTATGAAACTCGGCTACCAGGACACCGGCTCGTGGACCTTCTTCAAGTCCACCCCCGAGAAGCAACGCTTGGCGGCGTGGCTGTACGCCCAGTTCGTCACCTCAAAGACCGTATCGCTGAAAAAGACCATCGTCGGCCTGACGCCGATTCGTGAGTCGGACATCAACTCCCAGGCCATGACCGAGTTGGCGCCCAAGCTCGGTGGGCTGGTGGAGTTCTATCGCAGCCCGGCGCGGGTGCAGTGGACGCCGACCGGCACCAACGTGCCGGACTACCCGCGGTTGGCGCAATTGTGGTGGAGCCATATCGCCGAAGTCGCCAGTGGCGAAAAGACCCCGCAGGAAGCCCTGGATGGGCTGGCCCGCGACCAGGACCGCATGATGGAGCGCCTGCAACGCTCCAATGCCCAGGCGACGTGTGCGCCCAAGCTGAATCCGGAGAAGGACGCCCAGTACTGGTTCGACCAGCCGGGTGCGCCGAAAGCCAAGCTGGCCAACGAAAAGCCCATGGGCGAGACCGTCAGCTACAACGAACTGCTGAAGTCTTGGGAGGCGGCCAGGAAGTGATCGGCTGAACACCGTGGTGGCTTCCCCCGCCCCCTGGGGGCCGGACAACCGCTTGCAAGAGCAGGCTCGTCCGCGAAGAGGTCATTTGTCACGGGCAAAAAAAACGGCACCTGCAATAGGTGCCGTTTTCGCATCACGCGATATTACTTGTGCAGCTCTTCTGCCGCGTACAGCGTGTTCTCCAGCAGGCACGCCCGGGTCATCGGCCCGACGCCGCCCGGCACCGGTGTGATCCAGCCGGCGCGGGGCAGGGCAGTCTCGTAGACCACGTCGCCGACCAGCTTGCCGTCTTCCTGGCGGTTGATGCCCACGTCGATGACGATGGCACCTTCCTTGACCCACTCACCCTTGACCAGGCCCGGCTTGCCGGCAGCCACGACCACCAGGTCGGCACGCCCGACATGGCCGGCCAGGTCCTTGGTGAAGCGATGGCAGACGGTCACGGTGCAGCCGGCCAGCAGCAGTTCCATGGCCATCGGGCGGCCAACGATGTTGGACGCGCCGACGATCACCGCGTTCATGCCGTACAGGTCCTGGCCGGTGCTTTCCAGCAGGGTCATGATGCCTTTCGGTGTGCACGGGCGCAGCAGTGGAATACGCTGGGCCAGGCGGCCGATGTTGTACGGATGGAAGCCGTCCACATCCTTGTCCGGGCGAATGCGCTCGAGCAGCAACGAGGCGTCCAGGTGTGCCGGCAGCGGCAGTTGCAACAGGATGCCGTCGACGGCCGGGTCGTCATTGAGACGGTCGATCAGCTCGGTCAGGGCTTGTTGCGTGGTCTCGCTGGGCAGGTCGAAAGCCTGCGAAATGAAGCCGACCTCTTCGCAGTCCTTGCGCTTGTGCGAGACATAGACTTGGGAGGCGGGGTCGGTGCCGACCAGGATCACTGCCAGGCCCGGCGTACGCAGGCCTTGCTGGCGACGCTCCACGACACGTTGAGCGATCTGCTGGCGCAGGCTGGCGGCGATAGCCTTGCCATCGATTAGGTGTGCAGTCATAGACGCGTGATTAACCATCGAGAAGGAACAATAAAGAACGTGCATTCTCGCACGACATGGGCCAAGGGCAAAGGCGGGTGGTCGGGCAAATCCCCTAACCCCTTAAATAATTTAAATTTTTTCGAAAAAGGTGTTGACGACTTTCGGGGTCGACTATAAGATTCGCCGCACTTGTCGGGCACAGCCTAGCACTGGTTGGCTAAGTCGGGCAGAATGAGTGGTTTAACAGTTCCTTGTTAGCGTCTCGTTCGGTTAGGCTTCAAGCTTAAGCGCCCGTAGCTCAGCTGGATAGAGCATCCGCCTTCTAAGCGGATGGTCGCAGGTTCGAGTCCTGCCGGGTGCGCCATTAGGCAGCTTTGGCAAGCAAGTAGGTTGTAATGCAATATGGTGGGCGTAGCTCAGTTGGTAGAGCGCTGGATTGTGATTCCAGTTGTCGTGGGTTCGATTCCCATCGTCCACCCCATATTTTTCAAGGGCGCCTCGATAGCATCTGGCGCCTTTGTTTTAAGCGTTACGCGGACGTGGTGAAATTGGTAGACACACTGGATTTAGGTTCCAGCGGCGCAAGCTGTAAGAGTTCGAGTCTCTTCGTCCGCACCATGCTTCTGTAAGGTTGTACCGCAAGACCGCAATATGGTGGGCGTAGCTCAGTTGGTAGAGCGCTGGATTGTGATTCCAGTTGTCGTGGGTTCGATTCCCATCGTCCACCCCATATTCCTGAAAGGCGCCTTGATCGTGAGATCGGGCGCCTTTTTGTTTTGGGTCTGCGTAGCGGTGATGAGCCGCGCCTCAGCCAAAACACCTCCTGCCCCTTGTAATCCTCTGGTGGCACCCCAATAAAAGCTGTTAGATTTCAGCCGGTTGAAACACCGGCCTGTTCGGCCGGCAAAGGACATCACGATGATTGCAAAAGAAGCCCGTCAGGCCCTGGCGCTGCAGCGCTTTGCCGAAGCCAATCCGCAGTTGCTCGAGGAGATCCGCGAGCTGGATGCGCGTGAGCAGGCCCAGCAGATCGAGTGGGCGTTCGAGGATGCCGCCGAGGAGCAGGGTATTGAGCCCTGGGAGCTGGCGCTGCAATTGATTGCTGAATCCCCGGAGCAGTTGCAGGTCATGCGCCTGGAAACGCACCGTGAAGTGGCCGAGGCGCTGGGGCTGGAATGGGAGGAATACTGCCAGTTCAACGACATTGATCCTCAATAAAGGAGGCGAATGCGTTGCGGGTAGTTGTTTGACAAAGTATTTCGGCTGCAGGCCGCCCTCCGGCGCCGTGCAGCCCTGTTGGAAGCAGGCCTGGCGCTGTGCCGTGCGGGCCTTGAAAGTTAATCGACCGGCGTTGTTTTCAGTCGTCCCGTGTGGGGTGACTTCTGCTGCGTGACTCACTAGAATGTTTGCCCTTGATTCTGGAGTCGGGCTAACGCCGGCTAACGTCTGTGCAACGAGGAATATCCATGCAAGTTTCTGTTGAAAACACTTCCGCTCTCGAGCGCCGCATGACCATCGCCGTTCCGGCCGAGCGCGTCGAGAACGAAGTCAACAAGCGTCTGCAGCAGACTGCCAAGCGCGCCAAGATTGCGGGCTTCCGTCCTGGTAAAGTACCGATGACCGTGATCCGTCAGCGTTTCGAGGCGGACGCTCGTCAAGAGGCTTTCGGTGACCTGGTCCAGGCCTCCTTCTACGAAGCCATCGTCGAGCAGAAGCTGAACCCGGCTGGCGCCCCGGCTGTAGAGCCCAAGTCCTTCGAAAAGGGCAAGGATCTGGAATTCGTCGCCATCTTCGAAGTGTTCCCTGAGTTCACTGTTGCGGGCCTCGAGTCGATCAAGGTCGAGCGCCTGAGCGCCGAAGTGGCTGACAGTGACCTGGACAACATGCTGGAAGTGCTGCGCAAGCAGAACACCCGCTTCGAGGCCGTCGAGCGCGCTGCGCAGAACGACGACCAGGTCAACATCGACTTCGTCGGCAAGGTCGACGGTGAAGCGTTTGCCGGTGGTTCGGCCAAGGGCACCCTGCTGGTGCTGGGCTCCGGCCGCATGATCCCAGGCTTCGAAGAAGGTCTGGTAGGCGCCAAGGCTGGCGAAGAGCGCGTTGTCAACGTGACCTTCCCAGAGGACTACCAGAACCTGGACCTGGCTGGCAAAGCCGCCGAGTTCACCATCACCGTCAACAGCGTTTCGGCACCTGTACTGCCAGAACTGAACGAAGCGTTCTTCGCCCAGTTCGGCATCAAGGAATCGACGCTGGAAGGCTTCCGCGCCGAAGTTCGCAAGAACATGGAGCGTGAGCTGCGTCAGGCGATCAAGACCAAGGTCAAGAACCAGGTCATGGACGGTCTGCTGGCCGCCAACCCGATCGAAGTGCCAAAGGCCCTGCTGGAAAACGAAGTCAACCGTCTGCGCGTACAGGCAGTTCAGCAGTTTGGTGGCAACATCAAGCCTGAGCAGCTGCCAGTCGAACTGTTCGAAGAGCAAGCCAAGCGCCGCGTCGTGCTGGGCCTGATCGTGGCCGAAGTGGTCAAGCAGTTCGAGCTGAAGCCGGACGACGCCAAGGTTCGCGAGATGATCGAAGAAATGGCTTCGGCTTACCAAGAGCCTGAGCAGGTCATCGCCTGGTACTACAAGAACGACCAGCAACTGAACGAAGTGCGTTCGGTTGTGCTGGAAGAACAAGTTGTAGATACTGTTCTGCAGAAAGCGACTGTGACCGACAAATCGGTCTCGTACGAAGAAGCCGTCAAACCAGCCGAGGCGCCTGCCGCTGCTGAGTAACGGTCTTCTCTCGTAGGAAACCTCCACAAGCCAGCCTTCGAGCTGGCTTGTGCGTATTCAAGCCATGACTATTTGGGAGTGAGCGCAGGACATGTCCCGCAATTCTTATATTCAGCAGAGCTCTGACATCCAGGCCGCAGGCGGCCTGGTCCCGATGGTTATCGAGCAGTCCGCCCGTGGCGAACGCGCTTACGACATCTACTCGCGTCTGTTGAAGGAGCGAGTGATCTTCCTGGTTGGCCCGGTAGAGGACTACATGGCCAACCTCGTCGTTGCGCAACTGCTGTTCCTTGAGGCGGAAAACCCGGACAAGGATATCCATCTGTACATCAACTCGCCGGGCGGTTCCGTCACCGCCGGCATGTCGATCTACGACACCATGCAGTTCATCAAGCCGGACGTTTCGACCATCTGCATCGGCCAGGCCTGCAGCATGGGCGCCTTCCTGCTGGCGGCAGGTGCCAAGGGCAAGCGTCATTGCCTGCCTAACTCGCGCGTGATGATCCACCAGCCGCTGGGCGGCTTCCAGGGTCAGGCCACCGATATCGAGATCCACGCCCAGGAAATCCTCAATATCAAGGCCCGTCTGAACGAGTTGCTGGCCTATCACACCGGCCAGGATCTCGAAACCATCAAGCGTGACACCGAGCGTGACAACTTCATGAGCGCCTCGCGCGCAGCCGAGTACGGCCTGATCGACTCGGTCTATGACAAGCGGCAACTGGCCTCCTGAACCGGGGGGCAGAGCAGGTGGGCGTCGAAAGCGCCTACCTGCGGACTTGAAAAAGCCCGCAATTGCCTTCATCTTGTGTTGCAAGCCTACCGGATTGGATCGATCGAATGACTGACACCCGTAACGGCGAGGACAGCGGCAAATTGCTTTATTGCTCCTTCTGCGGCAAAAGCCAGCACGAAGTGCGCAAACTGATTGCCGGGCCCTCGGTATTTATCTGCGACGAGTGCGTCGACCTGTGCAACGACATCATCCGTGAGGAGGTGCAGGAAGCCCAGGCCGAGAGCAGCGCGCACAAATTGCCTTCGCCGAAAGAAATCAGCGGCATCCTGGACCAGTACGTGATTGGTCAGGAGCGCGCGAAGAAGGTGCTGGCCGTAGCGGTGTACAACCACTACAAGCGCCTGAACCAGCGTGACAAGAAGGGTGACGAAGTCGAACTGGGCAAGAGCAACATCCTGCTCATCGGGCCGACCGGCTCGGGTAAGACCCTGCTCGCCGAAACCCTGGCACGCCTGTTGAACGTACCGTTCACCATTGCTGACGCCACCACCCTGACCGAAGCCGGTTATGTGGGTGAGGACGTCGAAAACATCATCCAGAAGCTGTTGCAGAAGTGCGACTACGACGTGGAAAAGGCCCAGATGGGCATTGTCTACATCGACGAAATCGACAAGATCTCGCGCAAGTCGGACAACCCGTCCATTACCCGTGATGTCTCGGGCGAGGGCGTGCAGCAGGCACTGCTGAAGCTGATCGAAGGCACCGTGGCCTCGGTCCCGCCGCAAGGCGGCCGCAAGCACCCGCAACAGGAATTCCTGCAGGTTGATACCCGCAACATCCTGTTCATCTGCGGTGGTGCGTTCTCGGGCCTGGAAAAGGTCATCCAGAACCGCTCCACCAAAGGCGGCATCGGTTTTGGTGCCGAAGTGCGCAGCAAGGAAGAGGGCAAGAAGGTTGGTGAGTCCCTGCGTGAGGTCGAGCCGGACGATCTGGTCAAGTTTGGCCTGATTCCGGAATTCGTCGGCCGCCTGCCGGTACTGGCTACCCTCGACGAGCTGGATGAGGCTGCGTTGATGCAGATCCTCACCGAGCCGAAGAATGCCCTGACCAAGCAGTATGCCAAGCTGTTCGAGATGGAAAGCGTCGACCTCGAGTTCCGCAGCGATGCGCTCAAGGCCGTTGCACGCAAGGCCCTGGAGCGCAAGACTGGCGCTCGTGGCCTGCGTTCGATCCTCGAAGGCGTGCTGCTCGATACCATGTATGAGATTCCTTCGAAAAAGGATGTCAGCAAGGTGGTTATCGACGAGAGCGTCATTGAAGGTACCTCGCAGCCGCTGATGATTTACGAAAACAGCGAACCGCAAGCCAAAGCCGCACCAGACGCCTGATTCAGGCAATGGCCGGTTCTCGGTTGCAAGCAAGAAGGGGGCCTACGGGCCCCTTTCTGCTTTTCCTGTGCAAGCGCTTGTAATTTCTCAAGCGTGCCCCCACATTAGGTCCAAGCATCATTTCCACCGGTTTCCGGCCATAAGGCCGCTGTAGAGGCGAAATCATGAAGACCACCCTCGACTTGCCTCTTTTGCCATTGCGCGATGTCGTTGTTTACCCGCACATGGTTATCCCGCTGTTCGTGGGGCGCGAAAAGTCCATCGAAGCCCTCGAGGCGGCGATGACGGGCGAAAAGCAGATCCTTCTGCTGGCCCAGAAGAACCCAGCCGACGACGATCCGGGTGAGGACGCCCTGTACCGCGTCGGTACCGTTGCCACCGTGCTGCAACTGCTGAAGCTGCCTGATGGCACCGTCAAGGTGCTGGTCGAAGGCGAACAGCGGGGTGCGGTCGAGCGCTTCTCCGAAGTTGAAGGGCACATCCGTGCCGAAGTCTCCCTGATCGACGAAACCGACACTGCCGAGCGCGAGTCGGAAGTGTTCGTGCGCACGCTGCTGTCACAGTTCGAACAATACGTTCAACTGGGCAAGAAGGTGCCTGCCGAAGTGCTGTCTTCGCTGAACAGCATCGACGAGCCAGGGCGCCTGGTCGACACCATGGCCGCGCACATGGCCCTGAAGATCGAGCAGAAGCAGGAAATTCTTGAAATCGTCGACTTGACTACCCGTGTCGAGCACGTGCTGGCACTGCTGGATGCCGAAATCGACCTCCTGCAGGTCGAAAAGCGCATTCGCGGCCGGGTCAAGAAGCAGATGGAGCGCAGCCAGCGCGAGTACTACCTGAATGAGCAGATGAAGGCCATTCAGAAAGAACTTGGCGATGGTGACGAAGGCCACAATGAAGTCGAAGAGCTGAAAAAGCGCATCGAAGCCGCAGGTCTGCCTAAGGATGCCTTGACCAAGGCTCAGGCGGAGCTGAACAAGCTCAAGCAAATGTCTCCGATGTCGGCCGAAGCTACCGTGGTGCGCTCGTACCTCGACTGGTTGGTGCAGGTGCCGTGGAAGGCTCAGAGCAAGGTGCGTCTGGACCTGACCAAGGCCGAGGAAATCCTCGATGCCGACCACTATGGCCTGGAAGAGGTCAAGGAACGCATCCTCGAATACCTTGCCGTGCAGAAGCGCGTCAAGAAGATCCGCGGTCCGGTGCTGTGCCTGGTCGGGCCACCCGGTGTCGGCAAGACCTCGCTGGCCGAGTCGATCGCTGCCGCCACCAACCGCAAGTTCGTGCGCATGGCCCTGGGTGGCGTGCGTGACGAGGCCGAGATCCGTGGCCACCGCCGTACCTACATCGGCTCCATGCCGGGTCGCCTGATCCAGAAAATGACCAAGGTGGGTGTGCGCAACCCGTTGTTCCTGCTCGACGAGATCGACAAGATGGGCAGCGACATGCGCGGTGACCCCGCTTCGGCACTGCTGGAAGTGCTCGACCCTGAACAGAACCACAACTTCAACGACCACTACCTGGAGGTCGACTACGACCTCTCGGACGTGATGTTCCTGTGCACCTCGAACTCGATGAACATCCCGCCGGCGCTGCTGGACCGGATGGAAGTCATCCGCCTGCCTGGCTACACCGAGGACGAAAAGATCAACATCGCGGTCAAGTACCTGGTGCCCAAGCAGGTCAAGGCCAACGGCTTGAAGAAGGAAGAGCTGGAAGTCGACATCTCGGCGATTCGCGACATCATCCGCTACTACACCCGTGAAGCCGGAGTGCGGGGCCTGGAGCGGCAAATTGCCAAGGTCTGCCGCAAGGTGGTCAAGGAACATACCGGGCAGAAGCAGGTCAAGGTCAAGGTGGCCAGCGAGCAGCTGGAGCACCTGCTGGGCGTGCGCAAGTTCCGCTATGGCCTGGCCGAGCAGCAGGATCAGATCGGCCAGGTAACCGGCCTGGCCTGGACCCAGGTGGGTGGCGAGTTGCTCACCATCGAGGCCGTGGTCATCCCCGGCAAGGGCCAGTTGATCAAGACCGGCTCGCTGGGCGATGTCATGGTCGAGTCGATTACCGCCGCGCAGACCGTGGTACGCAGCCGCGCCCGCAGCCTGGGGATTGCCGCCGACTTCCACGAGAAGCATGACGTGCACATTCACATGCCTGAGGGCGCCACGCCGAAGGACGGCCCAAGTGCCGGTATCGGAATGTGCACCGCACTGGTGTCGGCGCTGACGCAGATTCCGGTACGTGCCGACGTGGCCATGACCGGCGAAATCACCTTGCGTGGCCAGGTATTGGCCATTGGCGGGCTGAAGGAAAAACTGCTGGCGGCACACCGTGGCGGGATCAAGACGGTGATCATTCCCGAGGAGAATGTTCGCGATCTCAAGGAGATTCCTGAAAATATCAAACAGGATCTTCAGATCAAACCGGTCAAATGGATTGACGAAGTCCTGCAAATTGCGCTGCAATACGCCCCGGAGCCCTTGCCAGATGTGGCTCCGGAGATTGTCGCGAAAGACGAGAAGCGCGACGGCGATGCTAAGGAAAGAATCAGCACGCATTAGTAGTTTTTGGCTGGGGGGCTTTCCTTGACAGTATTTTCGGCGCCTTGCTATAAAGCGGCACGTTATTGTCGCCATGCCTCCCAGCACACGTTTCATAAGCTTTTCATTACATACTTAGAAACAAACTCAATAGAGAAATAAGGGGACTTAGAGTGAACAAGTCGGAACTGATTGACGCTATCGCCGCATCTGCAGACATCCCGAAAGCTGTAGCCGGCCGTGCGCTGGACGCAGTCATCGAATCCGTCACCGGCGCCCTGAAGCAAGGTGACGATGTGGTACTGGTTGGCTTTGGTACCTTCTCGGTCAAGGAGCGCGCCGAGCGTACCGGCCGCAACCCGCAAACCGGCAAGGCAATCAAGATCGAAGCCGCCAAGGTTCCAGGTTTCAAGGCAGGCAAAGGCCTGAAAGACGCCGTCAACTAAGTCGTCTTTCAGCCGGACCCGGCCTGGCCTGGTCCGAGCACGGTGATGGCGGGGCGCAAACGTTCCCGCCTGACACGTTTGCTAAGAAAAGGCGCATCCTCGGATGCGCCTTTCTTTTATCAGGATTCTACCCACGCTCCGCGGTTGTCGACGCAGTGGTACAGCCGTTTCTGGGGGACGCATGCTGCAAAATATCAGGGACAATTCACAAGGTTGGATTGCCAAGACCATCATCGGCCTTATCGTCGTGTTGATGGCATTGACCGGTTTCGAAGCCATTTTCCAGGCCGCCACTCATAGCCAGGACGCCGCCAAGGTGAACGGCCAGACCATCAGCCAGAACGAGCTGAGCCAGGCGGCCGACATGCAGCGCCGTCAACTGATGCAACAGTTGGGCAAGGATTTCGACCCGGCGCTGCTGGATGACAAGTTGCTGCGAGAGGAGGCACTCAAGGGGCTGATCAGCCGCAAGCTGCTGCTGCAAGGTGCTGAGGATGCCAAGTTCGCATTCTCCGAGGCCGCGCTGGATCAGGTGATCTTGCAGACCCCTGAGTTCCAGGTGGACGGCAAGTTCAGCGCTGACCGTTTCGACCAGGTGATCCGCCAGATGGGCTACGGTCGCATGCAGTTCCGCGAGATGCTCGGCGAGGAAATGCTCATCGGCCAACTGCGCACCGGCCTGGCCGGCAGCAGCTTCGTCACCGATCAACAGGTCGATGCTTTTGCTCGCCTGGAGAAGCAGACCCGCGACTTCGCCTCCCTGACGTTCAAGGCCGACCCGGCCGCAGTCAAGGTCAGCGACGAAGAGGTCAAGGCGCACTACGACCAGCACGCCAAGGAGTTCATGTCGCCTGACCAGGTCGTGATCGACTACATCGAGCTGAAGAAGTCGGCGTTCTTCGATCAGGTCAAAGTGACCGACGAAGAGCTCAAGGCCCAGTACGAGAAGGAAATCGCCAACCTGGCCGAGCAGCGTCATGCCGCGCACATCCTCATCGAGGTCAACGACAAGGTCACCGACGCCCAGGCCAAGGCCCGCGCCGAAGAGATCGAGCAGCGTCTGGCCAAGGGTGAGGACTTTGCCGCTTTGGCCAAAGAGTTCTCTCAGGACCCAGGCTCCGCCAACACCGGTGGTGACCTTGGCTTTGCCGGCCCGGGCGTATACGACCCGGCCTTCGAAGAGGCGCTGTACCAGCTGCAGAATGGCCAGGTATCTGCTCCGGTGCGCACCGAGTTTGGCTACCATCTGATCAAGCTGCTGGGCGTCCAGGCGCCAGAAGTACCGAGCTTCGCCAGCCTGAAGGACAAACTGACCCGCGATCTGAAGATGCCGCTGGTCGAGCAGCGTTATGTCGACGCCAGCAAGCAACTGCAGGATGCTGCCTACGAGGCTTCCGACCTGGCCCAGCCGGCCCAGGACCTGAACCTCAAGGTGCACACCTCCGCGGCCTTCGGCCGTGAGGGCGGTGAAGGCATTACCGCCAACCGTGCGGTGGTGCAGGCGGCGTTCTCTGAAGAAGTGCTGGATGAGGGTGCCAACAGCACCGCCATCGAGCTCGACCCTGAGACCACCGTGGTGCTGCGCGTCAAGGAACACCGCAAACCGGAGCAACTGCCGCTGGACGCGGTGGCCAAGAACATCAGGGAGCACCTGGCCAAAGAGAAGGCGACTGCCGAACTCAAGGCCAAGGCAGACAAGCTGATTGCCGGCCTGCGTGACGGTTCCATCGCAGCAGGCAGCGTTCACGAAGGCCAAGGCTGGAAAGCCTATGAAGCAGTCACCCGTGGCGAGGACGGTATTGACCCGGCCGTACTGCAGGCACTGTTCCGTCTGGGCAAGCCGCAAGCCAAGGACAAGCCTGTGTATGGCAGTGTGGTGCTGCGTGACGGAAGCCTGGTGGTGTTGCAGCTCAAGGGTGTGAACGACGGCGCTACCGCCACCGACGAAGAGAAGCAGCAGATTCGCCGCTACCTCGCGTCCCGTGCTGGCCAGCAGGACTTTGCGGCTTACCGCAAGCAGCTGGAAGCCAATGCAGACATCACCCGTTACTAAGGTGTTCGTTGCATGAAGAAACAGGCCGCCTCGTGCGGCCTGTGTCGTTTTCGCCAGCCGCGAGCACGGTCATTGTCGAAGACCACACCGCCTTCAGGGCGACGCCAACCAGGTGCTACCGCTTCACCCCTTCATAACTGTCCAGCGTATCGCGTGCAATCTCTCGCCCCAGGGCGATGAGCTCCGGCGCTTTGTAGAACTCGAAAAACCGGCACACCCGCTTGGGCACGTTGATCAGCACATCCGGTGGATAGCCGGCAATCTTGTACTGTGCCAACGAAGTCTGCATGACCTCGAAGCTCTGGTTGATCAAGTCCAGCAGCGAGGCTGGCCCCACGTTGTCGATGATGAAAGAGCCGGTGGCCGACTTCGGTGCGCCCTCGCGCTCCGGGGCCGCTGCCGGTTGCTGGTTTTCCGGGTCGGCGCTGTCGGCAAGCCACGGGCTTGGCGGTGCCAACCCCTCGGCGACGATTTCCTTTTCGATGCGGATCAGCTCTTCCGCCGGTTTGCGCCGGAATGGCAAGCGTGAACCCAGCGAGCTCAACAAGGCGTCAAAGCGCATCTTGAATGCCGCCGGGCGCTCGATCACCGGCAACTGGTACTGCTTCTGGTTGGTGGCGTTGAGGTTGACCGCGATGATCAGGTCGCAATGGCTGGACACCACCGGCACGATTGGCAGCGGGTTGAGGATGCCACCGTCGACAAGCATGCGGTTGCCTTGCATCACTGGCGTGAACAGGCTGGGAATGGCCGCTGAGGCGCGCATGGCCTGATGCAGGCAACCCTCCTGGAACCAGATTTCCTGCTGGTTGGTAAGGTCGGCGGCCACTGCGGTGTAGGGTATGCGCAGTTGCTCGATGTTTATCTCGCCGACGATCTTGCGGATCTGCCCGAACACCTTGTCGCCGCGAATCGCACCGAGGCGAAAGCTGACGTCGACCAGGCGCAGCACATCCAGGTAGTCGAGGCTTTCGATCCAGTTGCGATACTCGTCCAGCTTGCCGGCGGCATAGATACCGCCAATCACCGCGCCCATGGAACACCCTGCGACGCAGGCTATGTCGTAGCCGCGGCGCTCGATTTCTTCGATCACGCCGATGTGTGCATACCCTCGGGCGCCGCCCGATCCCAGTACCAGTGCCACACGTTTGCTCATGAACTTTCCCCGGCCAGTGCCATCATGGTCCTACAATGCACCCATCGCTGCCTGTGCTTCAATGTAGATCGTGCTGAGCTACTGTAATAAAACTGGCCAGGCAAAGCCGGCTGGGCATGGCACTTTCCAGCTGTCGGAGCGTCGAACAGCCACCGTTTTTCCATAGAGGTATTACTGATGAAAGCCTGGATCTGCCTTCCACTGATTGCCTTGGCCTTAGCTGGCTGCGCGGGCAAGACGGCCTACCGTGACAGCTGCGCGACCCAGCTGGATGCCGCCTGGAAGGAACTGGACCTGGCCAAGGCCGAAGGCTTTGCCGGTGCTGTAAGTTATTCCAAGGCCTTGTCACTGCTGACCGGGGCCAAGACCCAGCAGCAGTTCGAAGGCTACGAAAGCTGTACCCGCAAAGCCGAAAAGGCGCGGTTCTACATTCGTGAATCTCGCGCCGGGCGCTGAACAGGGAGCATCGTATGTCTGCCATGCTCGACCATGTCGTTGCCCAGATACTGACCTTGCAGGTGCGCTTGCTGGCCTGTCGTGAACGCCTGGCTGCCAATACCGACAGCGAGGCCTTGCACGACCTGCGTATCACCTTGCGGCGCCTGCGCAGTCTGCTGAGGCCGCTGCGTGGGCTGCCGGGTGTGGAGCAACTGGAGGATGCTGCACGTTCGCTGGGGACCCTTACCACGCCGCTGCGTGATCGCGAGGTGCTGGCGGCCGAGCTGATCGGGCGCGGTCATGCGGCAGCCGGCCAGCGGCGTCTGGAGGGGCGAGACAGGACTTTCGCCAGTGTCGCTGCCAGCCCACAGCTGGCCAGGGTATTGGCGATTCTCGACGCCTTTCCATTGTTCCTGCGGGCGGCGGATCGGGAGGGGCTGGTCAAGTCGCTGGGCAAACGCATCGACAAGCGCCTGGTCAAGCAGTGGCGCAAGTTGCACAAAGCGTTGCAGGACCCGGCTCACGATCGCCACCGCCTGCGTTTGCTGATCAAGCGTGCGCGCTATGGCGATGAGGCCTACCCGCAACTCGATCACGCTGGGAAGAAACTGCAACGTCTGTTGAAAAAGGCACAGGGCAACCTGGGGGATTGGCACGACCGCCTGCAATGGCTGCTGCAAGCCCGCGATCATGCCGACCTGCTCCCCTGCAAGGCTGGTTGGGAGCAGGAGCTGCATGAGGCGGAGCGCCAGTCAGATGTGACGCTGGACGCCCTGCAAGAGGCGCTGGCGCGGCGTTATCACGGAAAATGACCGATTTGCGGGCTGATTGCCCGGCGTTTGCTGGCTAGGATGAGCGGACCTTTTCTTTGCAGGCAGGAGCCGGCCAATGAATTTCAACCAACTGCTCGACGCCGTGCGCGCCAACCCGGATTCGGTCAGCATTCCGCCCAGCTGGGCCCAGGGGCGCGCTGCCTTTGGCGGGCTGATGGCGGCTATGGTCTATGAAACCATGCGCCTCAAGATCAGCGACAACCGCCCGGTACGCTCATTGGCCATCAGCTTCGTGGCACCCGCGGCGGCGGATGTGCCCATCCGCTTCGAGGTGGAGGTTTTGCGCGAAGGCAAGGCGGTTAGCACGTTGCTGGGCCGCGCGGTTCAGGATGGCCAGGTGGTGACTTTGGTGCAGGGCAATTTCGGTGCGGGCCGCCCTTCGGTGGTCGAAGTGCCGGCGTTACCGGCCATTGAAATGCCTGTGCTCGAAGAGGCGGCCCCGGAGTTGCCCTATAT
This sequence comes from Pseudomonas sp. BO3-4, assembly GCF_034044115.1. Lineage (NCBI taxonomy): Bacteria > Pseudomonadati > Pseudomonadota > Gammaproteobacteria > Pseudomonadales > Pseudomonadaceae > Pseudomonas > Pseudomonas sp. BO3-4. The sequence goes on along the minus strand of NZ_CP139018.1, from coordinate 4,103,178 downwards.
CAAAGGCGTTACCCCGGAGTTCATGCGCCACGTGGCCCTGCGCTGGGCAGTAGGCGGGCTGCCGTTCAGTGGCAATCAGTCGCGCAAGATGGGCGGCTGGGTGCGTTTGCGGGATGTGGCTGACGAGCCGGTGAACGAGGCGCACTTGCTGGCGTTGGTGGATGCGTGGCCGCCCAGCCTTATGCCGTTTCTCAAGCAGCCCGCTGCGGGCAGTACGTTGACCTGGACCATCGAGTTCATCCAGCCAACGGCGAAGCTTTCGACCCAGGAGTGGTGTCGGTACTGCGTGGAAACCGAGCATGCGCGGGATGGCTATGGTCATGCTGCCGCGGCGTTGTGGACGGCGCAGGGCGAGTTGTTGGCCTTGAGCCGGCAGACCGTCACCGTTTTCGCCTGATCCTTACCAGGCGGCTCACAAGGAGCGTTCCGGCAGCTGGCTCAGTGTCGGTGCTTGTGCCGTTCGCGCCAGGCCCTCCACCAGGCCCCGCTCACCACAAAGCGCGGAAAGGTGATGAACTGCTCGGTCAGTAAGCGCTGCACGGCATCCTGGCGGTTGGCGAACGGCTCGGGCTGCTGGGCTTCAAGGCGGTGGCCTTGGCGCTGCAGGCCCAGCGCGGCGACCAGGGCAATCACACCCACCGCGATCTGGCCGAGGTCGAAACCGAACAGGCCGGACAGCACCAGTAGTGTCCCTAGAATGAACAACGGCACAGCAATCAGGTGCAGCACCAGGTTGGCCGGGTGGCGGTGATTATGGTGGTAGCCGCGCCATTGCCAGGCGGGAAGATTGGGCAGGCGTTTGCTCATGGGGATTTCCTCTCGGTCATGCCCAAAGCTTAGTGCGGCCCCCACGCGGGGGCCAATCGAAGCTGGCTATGGTTACTATAGCTTGAGCTGGCCAATGGCCTTGTTCAGTTCGCCGGCCAGGGTCGCCAGTTCGCTGCTGGTGGTCGCCGAGCCGACCGTCTGCTGCACGGTCCGCTCGGTGACATCGCGGATGCTGACCACCGCGCGGTTCATTTCCTCGGCTACCTGGCTTTGCTGCTCGGCCGCTACAGCGATCTGGGTATTGCTTTCGCGCATCTGCGCCACGGCACCGGTGATTTCAGCCAGCGCCTCACCGGCTTCCTGTGCCTGACGCACACAGTCGTCGGCCTTGTACGAGCTCTCCTGCATGAACTCCACCGCATCGCGGGTGCCCGACTGCAGGGCCGAAACCATGGTGGTGATCTCATCCGTAGAGGTTTGCACGCGTTTGGCCAGGTTGCGCACTTCATCGGCCACCACGGCAAAGCCACGGCCCAGGTCGCCGGCGCGCGCGGCTTCGATGGCAGCGTTAAGCGCCAGCAAGTTGGTCTGTTCGGCAATACTGTGGATCACACTGACTACACCGTTGATCTTCTGGCTGTCCTCGGCTAGTTGTCGAATCATCTCGGCAGTTTGTTGCACGCCGCTGGAAAGCCCGGAAATCGAATCCTGCACTCGGCTGACCACCGCTTGACCGCTGCCGGCCAAGGTGTCAGCGGTTTGTGACAAATCGCGGGTGGCACCGGCGTGCTGGGCAATGTGGTGCACGGTCGCCGACATTTCGTTGATGGCAGTGGCGGCCTGGTCGGTTTCACTCTGCTGGCCGAGCATGCCATGGCGTACGTCGCTCATGCTGGCGGCCAGGCGTGCAGCGCCCGAGTCCAACTGTGCTGCGCTGTGGGCGACGGTGCTGACCACGCGGTGATAGGTGGACTGCATGGCGTTGAAGGCCCCAGCCATCTGGCCGACCTCGTCGCCACTGGCTAGCGGTACGCGGGCCGACAGGTCGCCGGTCTTTTCCACGTGCAGCATCACGTCCTTGAGGGTGTTGAGTTGGCTGAGCAGGAAGCGGATCAGCAGTTGGGAGGCGCCGAGCATGGCCAGCATCAGGATCAGCACACACACCGCGTAATTGCTGAAACGATCGAAGAAGACCTGGCGCAAACTGGGTGACTGGGCCAGCACAGCTAACTGCTGGTCGCCACTGCGCAGCACCTGTGCGCCACGCAGTGGGTTTTCGCCGAGGACCCAGGCGCTCGGCAATGCTACCCAGCCTTGGGCGTTGCGCAGGGCATCGAGCGCCTCCCCGGCGTAGGTTGGCGTTTGCCCGGTTGACCAACTGATGACGTTGGCCGGGCGTGGCAGTGCTTGCCCGGCTGGCCAGGCGGCCAGCAACTGGGCTTGTGCGACCGCCTGGCTCTGAGCCGCCTCGGCACGTGCGCGTTGCTCCAGGTGCACGGCGTACAGCACCAGCAGCAAGGTGGTGACAAAGGCCACTGCGTTGACGGCCCAGAACTTGTACTTCAGGGAAACATTGCTAAGCCAGGCACCCATGGGCAGGTCTTCTCTGAGTTGAGCGGAAACAATATTGGCAAGGTGCCATCATTGTGCCCTCATCCTCCTAGACATGTGTTGATGCATATCAACTGTGTTCACCCGCCCCGCAGAAACACGCGAGACTCAGGGGAGCTGGAAGAAAGCCCGCGCCGTTGCCGTCGTATGCGCCGCCGTGTGCTCGGCTGATTCTCCGCGATGCGAGGCCACCTCGCGCAGTACCTCCGGCAAGAACGCCGGCTCGTTGCGCCCGCTCTTGGGCTTGGGCCGCAAGCTGCGCGGCAGCAGGTAGGGCGCGTCGCTTTCCAGCATCAGCCGGCCTTGAGGAATGTTGCCCACCAGCGGGTGCAGGTGGGTGCCGCGGCGTTCGTCGCAGATCCAGCCGGTAATGCCGATGTGCAGGTCCAGGTCCAGGTAAGCGAACAGCGCCTCACGCTCACCGGTGAAGCAGTGCACCACCGCGCCGGTCAGGTGGTCGCGGTAGTCCTTGAGAATCGCCAGCAAACGCTCGCTGGCATCGCGCTCGTGCAGGAACACCGGCAGACGCAGCTCCGCAGCCAGTGTCAGCTGGGCTTCCAAGGCTTTCTCCTGCAGCGGGCGAGGGGAAAAGTCGCGGTTGAAATCCAGGCCGCATTCGCCCACCGCGCGTACGCGCGGTTCACTCAGCAACCGTCGCAGCTGGCGCTCGCTGTCGGCATCCCAGGCCTTGGCATCGTGAGGGTGCACGCCGGCCGTGGCGAACAGGTGGGCGCCGCTTGCATCCAGTTGTTGGCACAGTTCCAGGGCTTGTTCGCTGACCGCCAGGCTGGTGCCTGTCAGCAGCATTTGCGTAACGCCGGCCTCCAGCGCGCGCTCGACGATTGCGGCCTGTTGGTCGTGGAAACTGCTGTTGGTCAGGTTGACGCCGATATCGATCAGTTGCATGGTGCTATCTCGTGCCGCGGGGCGGCCAGCATAGCAAAAAGCGCGTTTTTCTGAAAAAACCAAGAACTTCATGCTGTTGCCGTGGTCATTTACCGTCGTTTATCACTTGGCGGTGCAACCCATGGATGCCGCTCACCGACCACGGACACGTTTTCGCATGCAGCGATGCTGGCTCATTTTTCTGCTGACGTTGGGGTTGATCTTTACCGGCCCCGCCCAGGCGCGCTCGCCGGGCCCACAGCAGCACATACCGCCTGCCAAGGTGCGTGACCTGCCGCAGATTCGTACCAGCAAAGTACTGCGAGTGCTGGTCAACCAGAGCCGCAACAGTTCCGGTGAGGTCAAGGGCGAGCCAGTCGGCATTGAGTATTATCGCCTGCGTGCCCTGGAGCATTTCCTCAATGCTCGTACTGCCGACGACCAGCAGATCCAGCTAAAGCTCATCCCGCGGGCCAAGGAACAGTTGCTGGGCGCCCTGGCCCGCGGCGAGGGTGACCTGGCCGCGCCAGGCGAGCTGCTTGACCCCACTACGGTGAATGGTGTTCGTAGCAGCGCGCCGATACTCGACCAAGTGCCGCTGATGCTGGTCGGGCGCAAAGGCGAGCGAAGTTTCAGCAAGGTCGAACAGCTGTCAGGGCGTACCGTGGCGTTGACCAGCGCCAGTGCCGCCGGACCATTGATCCAGCAGGTCAACCAGCAACTGGCACTGCGAAAGCGGCCGCCGATCAAAGTGGAGTGGGTCGATTCGACGCTGGCGGTGGAGGATGTGCTGGAGATGGTACAGGCAGGCATCTACCACCTGACCGTGGTCGAGCAGCCCATTGCCCGGCGTTGGGCGCGGGTTATGCCGCGCCTGCGCCTGGACAGCCGGGTGCGCCTGGGTGCGCCGCAAGCCATGCGCTGGTATGTAGGGCGTGATGCGCCGCAATTGTTGGCCGCAGTTGATCACTTTCTGCAAGGTTACCGCGCGCCAGATAACCAGGATGCGGCGTTCGAGCGCATCTACCGCCGGCAGTACCGGGTACACAACCCGTTGGCCAGCAAGGACCGCCAGCGTCTGGCATCGGTGCGGGCGGTGTTGCAGAAGCATGGCCAGGCGCAACAGATCGACTGGCTCAACCTGGCTGCATTGGCCTTCAAGGAGTCGACGCTCAACCCGGCTGCACGCGGTACTGGCGGTGCCCATGGCCTGATGCAGATTACCCCTTCGGCAGCCCAGCGGGTGGGGGTGAGCAACACTGCAACGGTAGATGGCAATGTCCTGGCCAGTGCCCGTTACCTGGCGCTTATCCGGCGCAAGTTTTTTGCCAGTGCCAAGATCAACGAGCGTGAGCGCATGGCCTTTGTGCTGGCAGCCTACAACCTCGGCCCCGAGCGGGTTCAGGCCATGCGCGCAGAGGCTCGACGGCGAGGTCTAAACGGTAACCAGTGGTTCTTCCAGACCGAACGCATCGCCATGGAGCAAGTGGGGATGGGACCCGTCAATTTCGTCAATAGCATCAACAAGTACTACCTGGCGTTCAACCGCGAACGCGCGGCACTGGAGCGCGTGGCGAAGCGTTAAGCATCGATTTTATCGATTGTTATGTTGGGTTTTTTGCGATTTTCATATCAATAGAATTGATTATGATGGCGCCCATACCCACACAACTGCTCCACTTCAAGGACGCTTCGACATGAACAACACTACCCTCAACGCGCTGTTCTCTACACGTGCTGGCGCTGGCTTGAGCGTTATCCGCATCCTGGTCGGCATCATCTTCATGGCTCATGGTGCGCAAAAACTCTTCGGCCTGTTCGGTGGCTACGGCCTGGAAGGCACCGGCCAATGGATGGAAAGCATCGGCCTGGCGCCGGGTTATCTGATGGCCCTGCTGTCCGGCAGTGCCGAATTCTTCGGCGGCCTGGCCTTGGTGGTCGGCCTGCTGGCTCGCCCGGCGGCCCTGGCGCTGACGGTGACCTTGGTAGTGGCGATCGTTTCGGTGCACATCGGCAACGGCCTGTTCATGTCCAACAACGGCTATGAGTTCGCCCTGGCGCTGTTGGCCGGCACTGTTGCAGTCATGATCGAAGGCGCTGGCCGCTTCTCGCTCGACCGCCTGATCGCCCGGTAATCAGCTGCAAGCTGTGAGCTACGAGCCGCAGGCAAGCGCGGGCCAATACTCGGCGTGTTCTTGCTTGCGGCTTGTCGCTTGCAACTTGGGGCTCATCGCTCTAGCATACCGCCTGCGCCGATTTAAACAGCTACTTGCGGGGCGCAGGAAAGCCCCACCTCCGGGCCGTCCGAAATACCGCTAAAGCGCTGGTTCGGTGACGCCTCCCACCGCTGCCCAGCGGGATTCGCGAGGCGGAGAGAAGCTCCATGAGTTGCCCACGTACCAGTGTCTGTTTAAGCCCTTTGCCTGCAAGCCAGGCGTCCCGCACACCGCGCATCCTGCTCGGCGGCCGGCATCAACCCACCCTTTTGCGTCATCTTGAAGGCCTGTCACGGCGCAAGGGGCAGGCGCGTGCCTTTCTGATCCAGTTCGCCGACAGTGGCTGCCACCTCGCGCAGTATGGCAATGACCGTTTCGACCTGGCTGTGATCCAGGCGCCGGCACCGGACGAAGCCGCCGAAGTCATCGGCCATCTCACCCGCATCGCGCGTCAAGGCCTGATTACCCGCCGCTGAGGAATGCGCTATTGAGCACCAATATCATCACCACAGAAGGCCATGAGGCGCTGAAGAAAGAGCTGGACCACCTGTGGCGGGTGTATCGTCCGGAAATTACCCAAAAGGTTGCCTGGGCCGCTTCGTTGGGTGACCGCAGCGAGAACGCGGACTACCAGTACAACAAGAAGCTGCTGCGCGAAATCGACCGCAGGGTGCGATACCTGCGCAAGCGGCTTGAAGATGTGAAAGTGGTGGCGTACTCGCCCGAGCAGGAAGGCAAAGTGTTTTTCGGTGCCTGGGTTGAGATCGAGAACGACGAGGGCGAGACCATGAAGTTTCGCATTGTCGGCTACGACGAGATCTACGGGCGCAACGATTACATCTCGATCGATTCACCCATGGCCCGTGCCTTGCTGAAGAAGGAGGAGGGTGATGAGGTGGTGGTGCATACACCTACCGGTGAAGCGACCTGGTATGTGAGCAGCATCCGTTACGGCCAGGGCGTCTCGACGGACTGACGGGCCCGTCTTGCGCCAGCGTGAGGCATCTGCTGTCCCAGCAGGCGATCGCCCAGCCCTCAGGGTTGCGCCTGCAGAAGCGCTGACAGCCAGGCATCAAGCCTCGCGCAACACCGCCAGCGGGCTGGCATTCAACGCCCGCCGCGTTCCCAGCACGCCCGCACCCCCCACCAGCAGTGCCCCCGTCAGCGGCAACACCAGCAGCCACGGGTGCGGGCTCCACTGCAAGTCAAAGGCATAGCGGTACAGCACCCAGGTAATCAGTTCGCAGCCCACGGCCGCCAATAGCCCGCTGGCCGCACCCAGCAGGCCGAACTCGATTCGCCGGGCCTTGACCAGCAACGGCCGCGCCGCGCCCAGTGCGCGCAACAATGCGCCTTGGCGAATACGCTCGTCCAGCGTGGCCTGCAAGCCGGCGAACAGCACTGCCAGCCCGGCGGCCAGCACGAACAGCAACACATACTCCACCGCCAGGGTTACCTGGGCGAGAATGCTGCGCAGCTGGTCGAGCAAGGCATCCACCTGCAGGATGGTCACCGCCGGAAACGCCCGTGACAGCGCGACGACATCCAGGTCATGCCCCGGTGCCAGGTAGAAGCTGGTCAGGTAAGTGGTCGGCAGCCCCTGCAGCGTGCCTGGCTGGAAGATCATGTAGAAGTTCGGCTGGAAGCTGTCCCAATGCACGTTGCGCAGGCTGCTCACGCGGGCCTGGCGCTGCTGACCGCCAATATCGAACGTCAGCAGGTCGCCCATCTGCAGTTTCAGGCTGCTGGCCAGTTCCGCCTCCACCGAAACCCCGGGGATATCGTTGTCGGCTGGCAAGGCTTGCCACCAGCTGCCTGCGGTCAGCACGTTGCCTTCGGGCAACTCGGCGGCCCAGGTCAGGCTGAGGTCGCGCTGCACGGCGCGCTCGCCTGCCGAGTCCTTGCTGACCACCTGCTGTACCGGTTTTTCATTGATTTGCACCAGGCGCCCGGGCGTTACCGGGTACAGCGGCGCTGAAGCGGCATTGACCTGGTGCAGGTGTTGAATGAACGGCTCACGGTCATCTGGCAGGATGTTCAGGGCGAAGTGGTTGGGCGCATCCTTGGGTAGCTGTGCTTGCCAGGTATCGAGCAACTCTGCGCGCAGCAGGGCGACCAAGGCCATGGCCAGCAGTATCAGGCCGAATGCCAGGGCTTGGCCTGCTGCCGCCATGGGGTGGCGCAGTAGCTGGCCCAGCCCCAGGCGCCAGGTGAGTGGCGCACCGGCCAGCAGCTGGCGCAGGCTGCGTAAACCGAGCAACAGCAGGCCGCCGAGCAGAAGCGCAGCGACCAGGCCGCCACCGAGCAGGGCGAAGGTGAGCAGCAGATCGAGGCTCAGGCGCCACATGATCAGGCCCAGGGCGAGCAGGGCGGCGCCGTACACCAGCCAACTGCTCGCAGGTATCGGCAGCAGGTCACGGCGCAGCACGCGCAGTGGCGGCACCTGGCCCAGCGCCGCAATGGGCGGCAGGGCAAAGCCAGCCAGTGCCACCAGCCCGGTACCGATACCTGCCAGCGCAGGAACGATGCCGCCATCGGGCACCACGCTCGGCAGCAAGCCGTGCAGCAGGCGGAACAGGCCCAGCTGAGCCAGCCAGCCGAGCAAGGCACCGGCCAGGGCAGCGACCAGGCCGAGCATGGCCAGTTGCAGGCAATACAAGCCCAATGCCTGGTGGCGCGACAGGCCCAGGCAGCGCAGCAGGGCACTGGCGTCCAGTCGGCGTGCAGCATAGCGACTGGCCGACAATGCCACGGCTACGCCTGCCAGCAATACAGCCACCAGGCTGGCCATGTTCAGGTAGCGTTCGGCTTTGCCCAGCGCGCCGCCGATCTGTTGGTTGCCATCGCGGGTGTCACGCAGGCGCTGGTTGGCGGCCAGGTCTTTTTCCACGGCCTGACGGTACTGCGCCAGCGCCTCGGTATCGCCGCGCCACAGGTCACGGTAGGTGACCCGGCTGCCCGGCTGGATCACGCCGGTGGCCTCCAGGTCGGCCAGGTTCATCATCACGCGTGGGGTAAGGCTGTAGAAGTTGTTGGCGCGGTCCGGTTCGTAGGTAAGCACGCGGCTCATGCGCAGGGTTTTCATGCCCACGTCGATGCTGTCGCCGATTGCCAGCCCCAGTGCTGCCAACAGGCGCGGTTCCACCCACACTTCGCCAGGGGCAGGGCCGCCGCCGGGTGTTTCTTCGGCATAAGGTGCCGGAGCGCTGCGTACTTGCCCGCGCAATGGGTAGGCGCCGTCGGCGGCCTTTACGCTGGACAGCTGGATGCCATTGTCGCCGCCGACCACGCTGGTGAACTCGACCACGCGTGCATGGCGCAAGCCCAGTGCCTTGCCGGCATCGAGCTGTTGCTCGCGGGCCGGTGCGCTGCCCTGCAGTACCAGATCGGCGCCCAGAAACTCGCTGGCGCGCAGCTGCATGGCGCCGTTGAGGCGGGCGCCGAAATAGCCGATGGCGGTGCTGGCAGCTACCGCCACCAACAGGGCAAAGAACAGCACGCGCACTTCACTGGCGCGAACATCGCGCAGCAACTGGCGCAGTGCCAGGCCACACAGGCGGGACAGCGGCATACGGCTCACCGGGCCTCCATCGGCGCCACAAGGCGGCCCGCGTCCAGGCGGATCTGGCGCCGGCAGCGGCGGGCCAGGCGTTCGTCATGGGTGACCAGCACCAAGGTAGTGCCGCGCTCCTTGTTCAGGTCGAACAACAAGTCGCTGATGCGTTCGCCGGTGTGGCTGTCGAGGTTGCCGGTGGGCTCATCGGCGAACAGCACCGCAGGCTGCGCGGCGAAGGCGCGAGCGATTGCCACGCGCTGCTGCTCGCCGCCCGACAGCTGCCGAGGTGTATGGCTCAGGCGCTTGCCCAGACCGACCCGCTCCAGCAAAGTGCGAGCCTGTTCGCGGGCATCGCGGCGGCCGTCCAGTTCCAGTGGCAGCATGACGTTCTCCAGTGCATTGAGGCTGTCGAGCAGCTGGAACGACTGGAACACGAAACCCACATGTTCGGCGCGCACACGGGCGCGTTGGTCTTCATCCAGTGGCCCCAGGTCGTGGCCGGCGAGCACGACATTGCCAGCGCTGGGGCGGTCGAGGCCGGCGAGCAAGCCGAGCAGGGTCGATTTGCCAGAGCCCGAGGCGCCGACGATGGCCAGGCTATCGCCTTGGGCCAGGTCGAGAGACAGTGCGTGGAGGATGGTAAGGTCACCTTCCGCGCTGGGGACCACTTTGCTAAGGTTCTGCGCAACGAGAATGCTGGGGCTCATGGAGAATCCGATGCGAGTGTGGTGGTTGAGTGCCGGTCTGGCCCTGTATTGCCTGGCCCAGAGCGCAGCGGCAGGAACACTGCTGGTTGTTGGCGATAGTATCAGCGCCGGTTTTGGCCTGGATAGCCGTCAGGGCTGGGTGTCTCTCTTGCAGGCCCGTCTCAGGGACGAAGGTTTTGACGACAAAGTGGTCAATGCTTCGATCAGTGGCGATACCAGCGCAGGTGGCCAGGCGCGGCTCCCGGCGCTGCTTGCAGCACATAAACCAAGCCTGGTGGTGCTGGAGCTGGGCGGCAACGATGGCCTGCGCGGGCAGCCGCCTGCACAATTGCAACAAAATCTTGCCTCGATGATCGAGCGTTCGCGTCAGGCAGGGGCCAAGGTGCTGCTATTGGGCATGCGCCTGCCGCCCAATTATGGTGTGCGTTACACCACCGCCTTTGCCAAGGTGTATGAACAGCTGGCAGCGGACAAACAGGTTCCTTTGGTGCCGTTTTTCCTCGAAGGGGTAGGGGGCGTACCTGAACTGATGCAGGCTGATGGCATCCATCCGGCCCAGGGGGCTCAGCAGCGCCTGCTGGAAAATGCCTGGCCAGCGATAAAACCCTTGCTGTGAAGCTTTAAACGGGGGCGCCTTTCGGCTAATGTTGCGCCCCCCGTTTCGAGTGCTCCAAATGCCGCGCCCTGCCTGGTCCCTGTATGCCTATCAACTGATCGAGCCCGACGAGCAGCTCGACCTGTTCGCCTGCCAGGAAATCCGCGTCCACCTCGTGGCCCGCCAGCTTGAGCTGGGCGTGCCGGTCGACCGTACCTTGTGTGGCGGCCTGCTGCCAGCCCAGCCGCGTTGGTCGGGGGTGCCGCGATCGATTTACCGCGATGGCCGCCTGTGTGAGCTGTGCCGTGCCATCCTCGATGCCCAGCGACGCGGCATGCGCCCGGTGTGGCCTGAGCTGCATGGCAGCTGAACGACAAGCGCCTTTCATCATCTGAAACGCTTGCAGCGTGCCAATGCCTCCCGCTTGCATCGGCGCGGGTGTACAATCGATTCTCTTGACCCATCTTTCGAAGGATTTACCGGATGTTGCCGCGCTTTCCTGCCGTCACCCGTAGCCTGTCCCTGGCCGCCCTGTTGGTAGCGGGCCCCGCTGCTGCGCTGGAGCTGCCACTGCCACCGCCCGGTGAAGACATCGTCGGCCAAGTGCATGTGATCAAGGCAAAGTACGAGGACACGTTCGCCGATATCGGCACCGCAAACGACCTCGGCTACCTGGAAATGATTGCCGCCAACCCCGGCGTGGACCCTTGGCTGCCGGGCGCCGGCACCGAGATCATCCTGCCGACCCGTTTCGTTCTGCCGCCGGGGCCGCGCGAAGGCATCGTCATCAACCTGGCCGAGTACCGCATGTACTACTTCCCCAAGGGGGAGAGCGTGGTGTACACCTTCCCGCTGGGCATTGGTCGCGAGGGGTGGGGGTCGCCGATCGCCAACACCAAGATCACCGCCAAGACGCCCAACCCGACCTGGACGCCGCCCGCTTCGATTCGCAAAGAGCACGCTGAGGACGGTGACATCCTGCCGACGGTGGTGCCGGCTGGCCCGGACAACCCGCTGGGGCCGTTCAAGTTCACCTTGGGCGTACCGGGCTATCTGATCCATGGTTCGAACAAGAAGTTCGGCATTGGCATGCGCACCAGTCACGGCTGCTTCCGCATGCTTAACAACAACGTGCTTGAACTGTCGAAGATGGTGCCGGTGGGGACGCCAGTGCGCATCATCAACGAGCCTTACAAGTTCGGTATCAGCGCCGGCAAGGTCTATCTTGAGGCACACACGCCGCTGGATGACCAGGGTAACCCGTCAGTGGTCGACAAACACACCGCAGTTATCAATGCCTTGCTCAAGCGTGAAGACCTGGCCAATAACCTACGCATGAACTGGGACATGGTACGTGACGTGGTGGCTGCAGAAGATGGCATGCCGGTAGAAATTGCCGTGCCGGTGGAAAACCAAGGGGCCGCACCGATGGTGTCGAGCATTCCGCCCGAACTGCAGTAAGGTGATTTCGACACACCCAGGCCTGCCTTAGTGCAGGCCTTTTTGTACCTGCTGGCCGCGTTTGTCGGATTCAAAGGCAATAAAAAAGCCGACCCACAAGTGGGTCGGCTTCTTAACAATCCGTGAGGATTATTACTTGCGGCTGGCTTTGTCCAGCATACGCAGAGCGCGCTCGTTGGCTTCGTCAGCGGTCTGCTGAGCCTTCTGAGCGGCTGCCATTGCGTCGTCAGCCTTACGGTAGGCTTCGTCAGCACGAGCTTGAGCGCGAGCTGCTGCGTCTTCAGTCGCAGTCAGACGAGCTTCGGTTTCTTTGGATACGCTGCTGCAACCGGTAGCCAGAACTGCGGCCAGAGCCAGAGCAGAGAATTTCAGAACGTTGTTCATCGTGTTCCCCTTCAAGGACTTTCTATTAAATAGCCATCTCTCAGGAAAGAGAAACTGGCCGGCGTACATAGTACCCATTACTTGTAGTAAGTAAACTGACAGAGCGCAAGAACTGCAAAAAAAATGTTGCTTGACTCCGCGCCGACAAGATTTGCGACGTGTCTGTGAAAAAAATGTGCAGGGTTCGCAAGCGGTTGTGGTACAGGAACTTTTTTGTTGAACTAAGGGTGACTTTAACTGTCGATCAGCGTCTTAAGCCCTAGAACATCCGGTGGCTGTTGCGCGGGCTTGGGAAAGTCACCCGGGCGGCGTTTTGACCTTTTTTAAGCGCCACCACCTTGAGCAATCCCGCTCGCGGTGCCTACTATCTTGTGAGTGCCAGACGATCCGAACGATTACAATCGTCCAATGGTCGAAGCGGCAACAGGTGGCGTAGAGGATTCTGTGCCGGATAAACCACCATCGGTTAAGGTAAGGGTCTGCCGAGAAGACCTGCGAGGAGTAGTGATGAGCGAAGCGCTGACCATCCACCATGACCAGGCCGGTCATCAGTTCGAGACCAACGTGGACGGTCATCGTGCCTACCTGACGTACATGGATCTGGGCAAGCAGACGCTGGACATCTATCGCACCTTCGTGCCCAACGCCCTGCGCGGCCGTGGGATCGCTGCCGCCCTGACCGAGCGGGCGCTGGAGTACGCCGAGCAGATGGGCTACACGGTGATCCCGTCTTGCTCGTATGTGGAGCGTTACATGGAGCGCCAGCAGCGGCATTCGAGCAAGGCCTGAGCTGATCATAGGCACCCGACACAACAAAAAAACGCCGGGCAGTGCCCGGCGTTTTTTATTCCCGCAATGTTCAGCCGCGCTTACGCTGCGGCAGCACATCCTTGAGCTTGGCATGCATGCTGCGCAGGGTTTTCTCGGTCGCCGACCAGTCGATGCAGGCGTCCGTGATCGACACGCCATACTGCAACTCGTCCAGGTTTTTCGGAATGGACTGACAGCCCCAGTTCAGGTGGCTTTCGACCATCAGGCCGATGATCGACTGGTTGCCTTCGAGAATCTGGTTGGCGACGTTCTCCATCACCAGCGGTTGCAGGGCCGGGTCCTTGTTGGAGTTGGCATGGCTGCAGTCGACCATGATGTTGGCCTTGATCTTGGCCTTGGCCAGGTCCTGTTCGCACAGGGCGACGCTGACCGAGTCGTAGTTCGGCTTGCCATTGCCGCCGCGCAGTACCACGTGGCCGTATGGGTTGCCCTTGGTGGTGACGATCGACACGCCGCCTTCCTGGTTGATGCCCAGGAAGCGGTGCGGCTTGGACACCGACTGCAGGGCATTGATGGCAACGGTCAGGCCGCCGTCGGTGCCGTTCTTGAAACCCACCGCCGAGGACAGGCCCGAGGCCATCTCGCGGTGTGTTTGCGATTCGGTGGTGCGGGCACCGATGGCCGACCAGCTGATCAGGTCTTGCAGGTACTGCGGGGAAATCGGGTCGAGCGCTTCGGTGGCAGTCGGCAAGCCCATTTCGGCCAGGTCCAGCAGCAGCTTGCGGCCGATGTGCAGGCCGTCCTGGATCTTGAACGAGTCATCCAGGTACGGATCGTTGATCAGGCCTTTCCAGCCGACGGTGGTGCGCGGCTTTTCGAAGTACACGCGCATGACCAGGTACAGCGTATCGGACACTTCTTCGGCCAGCACTTTCAGGCGCTCGGCGTATTCGTGGGCTGCCTTGATGTCGTGGATGGAGCAAGGGCCGACCACGACGAACAGGCGATGGTCCTTGCCGTCGAGAATATTGCGCACCACTTCACGGCCGGCAGTCACGGTCTGCAGGGCCTTGGCGCTGAGGGGGATTTCCTTCTTGAGCTGATCAGGGGTGATCAGGGTCTCGTTGGAGGCAACGTTCAAGTCATCGATCGGTAAATCAGCCATCGTGTTACTCGTCAGGTCACGGGTGCCGGCCGCCAACTATCCCCGTGCGGCCCAGCAGCAAGAATAATCGCAGCGGGGAGCCGAACCTTAGCGCGTTACAGATGGCACGACAATGGGCTGAACCCAGTCATTGTGGGGTTTTTACCTGAGCGAGGGGGTTGCGCGCGAATGGACTGCCCAGCGCTACGTAACCTGTGTAAAAAGAGTGCTGACCCTTTACCTGGAGATTGGCATGCATTCGCACCCCCCTCGCATCGGCATCATCGGCAGTGGCGCCATCGGCGGCTTTTATGGGTTGATGCTGGCCCGGGCCGGTTTCGATGTGCATTTTCTGTTGCGCAGCGAGTACCAGGCCGTTTGTGAACGCGGGCTGAGCCTGGACAGTGCCGTGCATGGCGCACTGCACATGCGGGTGCAGGCTTACGTCAGTGCCGCCGACATGCCGCCCTGTGACTGGCTTCTGATCGGGGCCAAGGCCACCAGCAACGAGCAGTTGGCACCGTTGATCGTCCAGGCTGCTGCGCCCGGCGCCAAGGTGGTGCTGTTGCAGAACGGCCTGGGTGTCGAGGAGCAGTTGCGTCCGGCCTTGCGCAGCGACATGCACCTGCTCGGCGGCCTGTGCTTCATCTGCGTCAACCGCCAGGCGCCAGGTGTAATCCGCCACCAGGCGCTGGGGGCGGTCAACCTGGGGTATCACAGCGGGCCGGCCACCGATTGCGGTGTCGCGCTGGTGAATGAAGGCGCCGGGTTGTTCCAGGCGGCGGGGATCGACTCGCAGGCCATGCCGAACCTGGCCTTGGCGCGCTGGCAGAAGCTGGTGTGGAACGTGCCTTACAACGGGCTGTCGGTGCTGCTGGGGGCCAGCACTTCGCCACTGATGGCCGACAGCAATAGCCGCGAGCTGATACAGGCCTTGATGGCCGAGGTGGTGCAGGGGGCGGCAGCCTGTGGCCATGTACTGCCCGCGGGCTATGCCGAGCACTTGTTCCAGGTGACCGAGCGCATGCCCGACTACTGGCCGAGCATGTATCACGACCATGTCCACAAACGCCCGTTGGAGCTGGGGGCCATTTACGCCGAGCCGCTGGCACGCGCACGGGCGGCAGGCTGCAGCATGCCGCGCACTGAAATGCTGTACCAAGCGCTGAGTTTCATCGACAGCAGCGACCGGCCGGCCTGAGGGTGGCCGAGGCTTCGGCGGGGCCCTGCAGCCCACGGCGGCAGCGCGCCGGACGGCAAAGCGAGCGTCCGGCGCGCTGCTAAGCTGAAGCTTGCTCTGCCGCTGCGGCAGTCGAGGAGGTCGAATGATCCGCTCCATGCTGTACGCCACCGACCTCGGTGTCTACGCCCCTTTCGTGATGCAACACGCGCTGGCCCTGGCGCGCACGTTCGGTGCCGAGTTGTATGTGATCCACGCGGTCGAGCCGATGGGCCAGTTCGCCGAATCCCTCCTGCAAAGCTACCTCGATGAGCAGACGCTCGATCAATTGCACAGCCAGGGGGTGAATACAGTGATGGCGAACATAGAGCAGCGTGTGCTGGAAAACTTTCGCGACGAGTTGGGCGAAGAGGCTGACCTGGCAGTGATCAAGGCCGTGCGTGTGCGTCAGGGCGACCCGGCGCAGGTGATTCTCGACCAGGCCCAGCGGCTAAGCGTCGACCTGTTGATATTCGGTAGCCACAGTGCCGGTGCCGGGGTGGATGTACCGCTTGGGCGCACGGCGGTGCGGCTGCTGCAGCTGTCGCCGGTGCCGGTGTACATGGTGCCCTTGGCGCAGCATCTGGGGCGTAGGAAAACGTGAAGATAGGTGCAGTCCATTTCCGTGGGCATGTAACAAAATAGTTCTAGATTTATTTCCAGAACCACTAATATAGTTATATATCGTCGCTGCCTGCTGCCGCGGACTCATCGCTGAACCGAGGGAAACCTATGAAGCTTCAACAACTGCGCTACATCTGGGAAGTGGCGCACCATGACCTCAACGTCTCCGCGACGGCGCAGAGCCTGTATACCTCCCAGCCAGGTATCAGCAAGCAGATCCGCCTGCTCGAAGACGAATTGGGTGTTGAAGTCTTTGCCCGCAGCGGCAAGCATCTGACCCGCGTGACCCCGGCCGGTGAGCGCATCATCAATACCGCAGGCGAAATCCTGCGCAAGGTCGAGAGCATCAAGCAGATTGCCCAAGAGTTCTCCAACGAGAAGAAGGGCACGCTTTCCATCGCCACCACCCACACCCAGGCGCGCTACGCGTTGCCGCCGGTTATCAGCAGCTTTATCAAGCAGTATCCGGAGGTGTCCCTGCACATGCATCAGGGTTCGCCCATGCAGATTGCCGAGATGGCTGCGGACGGTACGGTCGATTTCGCCATCGCCACCGAGGCGCTGGAGCTGTTCGGCGATCTGATCATGATGCCGTGCTACAAGTGGAACCGTTGCGTTGTGGTGCCACAGGGGCACCCGCTGGCCAAGCTGCCGAAACTGACCCTGGAAGCCGTCGCCGAATACCCGATCGTCACCTACGTGTTCGGTTTCACCGGGCGCTCGAAATTGGATGAAGCTTTCAATCACCGCGGCCTCACGCCAAAAGTGGTCTTCACCGCGGCTGACGCCGACGTCATCAAGACGTATGTGCGCCTGGGGCTGGGCGTGGGTATCGTTGCTGGCATGGCTGTGGACGCCAAGCTCGACAGTGACTTGGTGGCGCTGGATGCCAGTGAGCTGTTCGAAGCCAGTATCACCAAGATCGGCTTCCGTCGGGGTACCTTCCTGCGCGGCTTCATGTGCGACTTCATTGAGAAGTTTGCCCCGCACCTGACCCGTGAAGTGATGGCCAAGGCCATTCAGTGCCATAACAAGCAAGAGCTGGAAGCGTTGTTCGAAGGTGTCGAGCTGCCGGTTCACTGATTCGGGAGTGATGGGGCCGCTGTGGGAGTAACGGCCCTTGCTCAATGTCTAAAAGCTGGCGCGATCCCTGTGGGAGCGGGCTTGCCCGCGAACACGGGCGAAGCCCGTGCCATCCACCGCGGTGTCTTCTTCGCGGGTAAACCCGCTCCTACAGGCCGTCCTAGCTATCTCAAGCCTTGCTGATCAGGTTGCCCGCATGCAACCCGCATTCCTTCTGCGTCGACTCTTCCCACCACCAGCGCCCTTCACGCTCATGCTGGTTTGGCAGCACCGGGCGGGTGCATGGCTCGCAGCCAATGCTGATGAAGCCACGCTCGTGCAGGCTGTTGTACGGCAGCTCGAGCATGCGGATATAACCCCATACTTCTTCACTGCTCATCTGCGCCAGCGGGTTGAACTTGTACAGCGTGCGCTCAGGCGTGGAAAAGGCGCTGTCGATTTCCAGTGCTGCCACCTGGCTGCGGGTGCCCGGGCTTTGGTCGCGGCGCTGGCCGGTGGCCCAGGCGCTGACGGTGGCCAGCTTGCGTCGCAGCGGCTCGATCTTGCGAATGCCGCAGCACTCGCCATGGCCGTCCTTGTAGAAGCTGAACAGGCCCTTTTCCTTGACGAACGGGTCGAGCTTGGCGCGGTCCGGGCTGAGGATTTCGATCGGCAGGTTGTACTGTTCGCGTACCTGGTCGATGAACCGGTAGGTCTCCGGGTGCAGGCGCCCAGTGTCGAGGCTGAATACCTTTACCTGCTTGTTCAGCTTCCAGGCCATGTCGACCAGCACCACATCCTCGGCGCCGCTGAAGGAGATCCACAGGTCATCACCGAAGTGCTCGAAGGCAAGCTTGAGGATGTCCTGCGGGGACTTGTTGGCATAGGTCGCGGCCAGGGCGGCGACGTCGAAGGGTTGGCTCATCAGGCGGTTTCCATCTTGGCTGTGGCGCTGTGCGCTCGTAGTAGGGGGATGGTAACAAAAAAAACGTGGTCTAGATGGGCTCACAAGCCCTGCAGGGTCTGCATCAGCACCCGCACTTTGGCGATCGACTCTTCATACTCGGCCTGCCACTGCGAGTCGGCTACCACCGCGCCGCCGCCCCAGCAACTGACCTGTCCATCTTTGATCAGCAAGCTGCGAATGGCGATCGAACTGTCCATTTCGCCGCGCACATCCACATACAGCAGCGAGCCGCAGTACAGCGCGCGGCGCGCGGGTTCCAGTTCGTCGATGATCTGCATGGCGCGGATTTTCGGCGCGCCGGTAATCGAGCCGCCAGGGAAGCTGTCGCCGATCAGGTCCAGCGCGTCCTTGTCGCTGGCCAGCTGGCCGGTGATGCTGCTGACCAGATGGTGCACGTTGGGGTAACTCTCCAGGCTGAACAGTTCCGGTACCTTCACTGAGCCGATCTCACACGTGCGCCCCAGGTCGTTGCGCAGCAGGTCGACGATCATCAGGTTTTCCGAGCGATCCTTCGGGCTGTGCAGCAGCTCTTGGGCATTACGCTGGTCTTCAGCCGGGTCGCTGGCGCGTGGGCGGGTGCCCTTGATCGGCCGGGTTTCCACCTGGCCCTGGCTGACGCGGATGAAGCGCTCGGGCGAAAAGCTCAGCAGGGTACTGCCGTCGGCCAGTTGCTGGTAGCCGGAAAAAGGGGTCGGGCAGGCCTGGCGCAGGGCCTGGTAGGCCCGCCATGGATCGCCTTGGCAGGGCGCGCGAAAGCGTTGGGTGAGGTTGATCTGGTAGCAGTCACCGGCCTGGATGTAGCGTTGTACCTGATCGAAAGCGGTTTTGTATTGCTCCGGCTCCAGGTCACCGGCCATCGGTGCGAGCAGCCGGAAGTCGCCGGTGGTGGCGCTGGTGTCCTGGAACAGGCTGATAAGGCGTTCGCGTTCGTCGCCGGCCAGGCTCGGGTGGAACACCAGCTGGCTGGTGCCGAGCAGATGATCACTGACCAGTGCCCAGTCATACAGGCCCAGTTGTGCGTCTGGCAGGCCGAGGTCGTCCACGGCCAGACTTGGCAAGTGTTCCAGGCGGCGGCCGAAGTCGTAGCTCAGGTAGCCGATCAGGCCACCGGCAAAGGGCAGTTCTACACCGTTGGGCAAGTCGGCGTGGCCCAGTTGTGCCAGGCCAGCGCGCAGGCGCTGGAGGAAGACGCGGCCATCTTCATCGGGCTGCGCCTGCAGTTGTTGCAGCGGCCAGGCGCTGAGCAGGTCGAAACGCCCGCGTTCGGCGCCGGGGCGGGCGCTGTCGAGCAGGATCGCACCGGGGGCCTGGCGCAGGTGGGCGAAATAGGCGGCAGGGTCGGGCTGGTAGGGCAGGGGGTGTAGCGTGCAGGTCGGCATCAGTATGGACGGCGATGTAAAAGCGAGGAGGGCGATTGTAGACCTGTGCAGGAAAAGCGCCTAGCGCTGGGTACGACATTCAACATTGTGTTTGGCCCATACATAGCACAGGGCCGCGCCTGCAGGTTGAGCGAAGCGCTCGAATCAACTGCAGTGCTTGCAGGAGCAACCTTGTGCTGCGAATGGGCTGCAAAGCAGCCCCTGTATTTCAGCGGTTGGGCACATGCCCGAACAGACCCTGTGCTACCCGTACCCGCTGCTCGGCGTCTTCGGTCACACCCTCCTTGGCCAGTGCTTCGATGTGCGCCTCGATGGCATGGGTGCGCTGAGTCAGGCCGCAATCGTTGGCAATCTGGATGTTCAGCCCCGGGCGGGCGTTGAGCTCCAGAATCAGCGGGCCCTTGTCCTGGTCAAGCACCATGTCCACGCCGATATAGCCCAGGCCGCACAGTTCATAGCAGCCAGCGGCCAGCTTCATGAAGCCGTCCCAGTTCGGCAGTTGCACGCCGTCCACCGCGTTGGTGGTGTCCGGGTGCTTGCTGATGATGTTGTTCAGCCAGGTACCGCGCAGGGTCACGCCGGTGGCCAGGTCGACACCCACACCGATGGCGCCCTGGTGCAGGTTGGCCTTGCCGCCGGACTGGCGAGTCGGCAGGCGCAGCATGGCCATCACCGGGTAACCCATGAGCACGATGATGCGGATGTCCGGTACGCCTTCGTAACTGATGCTCTTGAATATCTGGTCCGGGGTCACGCGGTACTCGATCAGCGCGCGGTCGCGGTGCCCGCCGAGGGAGTACAGCCCGGTGAGGATGCTGGAAATCTGGTGCTCGATTTCCTCGTGGCTGATGATCTTGCCCGACACTGTGCGGTAGCGGTCCTCGAAGCGGTCGGCGATTACCAGGATGCCGTCACCGCCGGCGCCTTGCGCCGGCTTGATGACGAAATCGCTGCGACCGCCGATGATCTGGTCGAGCTTATCGATCTCTTTTTCGGTCTCGATGATGCCGTACATTTCCGGCACATGGATGCCGGCCGCCAGTGCGCGCTCCTTGGTGATGATCTTGTCGTCGACGATCGGGTACAGGCTGCGCTTGTTGTACTTCAGCACATAGTCCGCGTTACGTCGGTTGATCCCCATGATGCCCCGGGCCTCCAGGGCTTTCCACGTCTTGATCAGGCCAAACATCAGGAGTCAGCCTTTTTCAGGAAGGCTTTGAAGCGCACGAGTTCGGTCAGGCGGTAGCCGCGATAACGGCCCATCGCCAGCATGAAGCCCACCAGGATCAGCAGCACCGCCGGGAAGGTGAACACGAAGTACACCAGCTCCGGCACCATCATCAGCAGGTGTGCCAGGGAGGCGGCGAACAGGGTGCCGATGGCCACTTTCATGGCATGGCCGCCACCACGCTCCTCCCAGGTGATCGACAGGCGTTCGATGGTCAT
The DNA here is from genome assembly GCF_034044115.1 of Pseudomonas sp. BO3-4. Lineage (NCBI taxonomy): Bacteria > Pseudomonadati > Pseudomonadota > Gammaproteobacteria > Pseudomonadales > Pseudomonadaceae > Pseudomonas > Pseudomonas sp. BO3-4. The sequence goes on along the minus strand of NZ_CP139018.1, from coordinate 4,082,383 downwards.
GGTCAGGATCACCATCGGGAACAGTGCTACCGACAGCCCGCGTTCAAGGCCCAGCTTGTGGCTGAACAGGCTGATGGCTGCAATCAGCACCACGACGAAGGTCAATACCACCGACAGGCGTGGCAGCATCTGCAGCTTGAGGTGTTCCAGGTACGAGCGCAGCGACAGGCCCAGGGCAGTGATCACCGTGAACAGCATGATACCGAAGCCCAACTGGGTTTCGCGGAACGCCAGGGCGATCAGCACCGGGGTGAATGTGCCCAGGGTCTGGATGCCGATCAGGTTGCGCAGCACCAGGATCACCAATACGCCGATCGGGATCATGACCATGATCATGAAGGTTTGCTGGGTTTGCAGCGGCAGACCGTACAGCGAGTATTCGAGGAAGTCGGCGTCGGTGTTCTCGTCGGTCAGCTTGGCCAGGCGGATGGCGTTCATCTCGCTGTTGTTCATGCTGAAGGTGACAGTGGCCTTCTTGCCGCCATCGACGGTGATCAGGTTGTCGTCACCGGTCCACCACAGCAGGCGGTCGCTCGGCAGGCCTTGCTCACCGGTGTCCGGGTTGAAGTACAGCCAGTCGTCGCCGTTGAAGCTGCGCAGCCACAGCTCTGGGGTTTGCGGGGTGTCGGCCAGCAGGCGGATGGTGTGCACCTTTTCCATCGGCACGTGGGCGATCGACAGCAGCAGGTCGATGACCTGGGCCTTCTTCATTGCCGAAGTGTCGCCGGCCAGCAGCAGCTTGACGTTGTCGTCGTTGAGGTTGTTGACCCGCTTGATGGTCTCGCTGACAAAGGTCTCGACGTCGGCCGAGTGCTGACGTATAGGCGCCATCAGCGCTTCAGCGGCGATCTTCTCGGGGCCTTCGACGGCCAGGCTGTCACGGAAGGTCGGGCCTTTGATCTTGGTCTTCTCGTTGCTGTAGCGCTTGGTCAGTACCAGGCGGTAGTAGAGGGTCTGGTTGCCACTGGCGCGACGTGCCGACCAGGTAACCTTGCGGTTGCCGTCGGCGCGGTTGATGCTGACCCCGTAGTTGTTGGAGATGAAGCTCTCGTTGAGGCTGACGTAGTCGCGGTTCAGCGGTGGCACGAACATCTGCACCTTGACCGGGTCCTTGCTGCTGGCCACGAACTCGACCTTGGCGTCGATGTTCCACAGGTCGTCGGTTTCATCCTCGGTCACCGGGATGCCGAGCACGAAGATCTGATAAGCCGTGACCGCCACGCCCAATAGCACCAGCACGGTGATCAGGACTTTCAGATGGAGGGTGAGAGAGCGCATCGGGATTACTCTGCTTTGGGAGCGTCGGTGGCACAGGCAGGTTTGCCGGCCGCATATTTAAGGCTTGGGTCAACCAGTGCGTCGAAGTGCTTGAGCGCCTCGGAACCGATCAGCAGCGGGAACTGGAAGGCGCTGCGGTCGGTGAGGTTGACTTCGATGGTGCGCCTGGTCTGGCCCATGCAGATTTCGAGTTCGATGACCGGGCGGGCCGTGTAGGCCTTGCCTGATTCGGCATCATAGTCGCCGGCCCGGCGCTTGATCTTGCTGACGCGTGCCAGTGGGCGTTCGATCGGGTGCGAATGGGCCGCATCGATGGCGAGGTAGAAGCGTACCCAGCTTTCGCCATTGCGCTTGAACCGCTTGATGTCGCGGGCGCTGAGCGAGGCGGTCTTGGCACCGGTGTCGAGCTTGGCGGCCACTTCCAGGTCCAGGTCGCCCAGATGTGCGTATTCGTTGAGACCATACACGGTCTTGCCCGCAGCCTGGCCAAGGGCCGGCAGCAGGGTGAGGCATAGCAGCAATAAAACGGGTGTAAGTCTCATATTCCTGGCGCGGTGCATTGCAAGGTTCTAGGCAAGGTTCAGGTCAAGGTGACTGGCAATTACTGCGCAAGCTTCCTCGTTGATCTGTCAACAGGCACGAATGCATGACAGACAGGCTATCCATACCCCATCGGAGGCGCGGCATTCTATCACGCCGACGTCTTGACGCCAGCGGTGCGCGATCTGACAGCGTTGTAGTGGTGATAGTTCGCGATTAGACGATTGTCGACAATGTTCATTTTGTCTTTGACTTGGAGGGCTCGTTTCGTTAGTTTCTGGCGAAGAGATTTAAAAGGTGTCGACAATATGCAGGACCTTTCCACCCCCGGCCCGGTGCTGACAGACGAAACGGAAACCCTCTCCGAAAACGTCTTTCGACGCATCCAGGCGGCCATTGTCAAGGGTGATATCGCCCCCGGCAGCAAGATTTCCGAGCCGGAGTTGGCGCGCACCTATGGCATCAGCCGCGGGCCGCTACGCGAAGCTATCCACCGCCTTGAAGGCCAGCGCCTGCTGGTGCGCGTGCCGCATGTGGGCGCGCGGGTGGTATCGCTCAACCACGCCGAACTGATCGAGCTGTACGAAATTCGCGAGTCGCTGGAAGGCATGGCCTGCCGCCTGGCCGCCGAACGCATGAGCCAGGCCGACATCGACGAACTGCGCCGGGTGCTCGACACCCATGAGCGCGATGCCGCGTTCCAGGCCGGTCTGGGCTACTACCAGCAGGAAGGCGACTACGACTTCCATTACCGGATTATTCAGGGTAGCGGCAACCAGACCCTGGTCAAGATGCTCTGCGGCGAGCTGTACCAGCTGGTGCGCATGTACCGTATCCAGTTCTCTGCCACGCCTAACCGGCCACGCCAGGCCTTTGCCGAGCATCATCGCATTCTTGATGCCATCGCCGACCGTGACGGCGAACTGGCCGAACTCCTGATGCGCCGCCACATCGGCGCGTCCAAGCGCAATATCGAGCGTCACTACCTGGACGCCCACAACAACAGCACACGAGGTGAGAAATGACAGTCAAGAGCACCCCCGGTCAGCGTTTCCGTGACGCCGTTGCCGCTGAACACCCGCTGCAGGTAGTTGGCGCCATCAACGCCAACCATGCCCTGCTGGCCAAGCGTGCCGGCTTCAAGGCCATCTACCTGTCAGGTGGCGGCGTGGCCGCTGGCTCCCTGGGCCTGCCAGACCTGGGCATCACTGGCTTGGACGACGTGCTCACCGACGTGCGTCGTATCACCGACGTGTGCGACCTGCCGCTGCTGGTGGATGTCGACACCGGCTTCGGCGCTTCGGCCTTCAACGTTGCCCGTACCGTGCGCTCGATGAGCAAGTTCGGCGCTGCCGCCATCCATATCGAGGACCAGGTTGGCGCCAAGCGTTGTGGCCACCGTCCCAACAAGGAAATTGTCAGCCAGCAGGAAATGGTCGACCGTATCAAAGCTGCTGTCGACGCCCGCAGCGATGACAGCTTCGTGATCATGGCGCGTACCGATGCGCTGGCCGTCGAAGGCCTGAACGCCGCCCTGGACCGTGCCGAGGCGTGTGTCGAAGCGGGCGCCGACATGATCTTCCCGGAAGCCATCACCGAACTGCAGATGTACAAGACTTTCGCTGATCGGGTGAAGGCACCGATCCTGGCCAACATCACCGAGTTCGGTGCCACGCCGCTGTACACAACCGAAGAGCTGGCCTCGGTCGACGTGTCGTTGGTGCTGTACCCGCTGTCGGCGTTCCGCGCCATGAACAAAGCAGCCGAGAACGTGTATACCGCGCTGCGCCGTGACGGCACGCAAAAGAACGTGATCGACACCATGCAGACTCGCATGGAGCTTTACGATGCCATTGGTTATCACGCCTTCGAGCAGAGCCTCGATGCACTGTTTGCCCAGAAGAAGGGCTAAGCGCTAGCGCCCGAATTAGCCAGAAAGCATCCATAACAAATTCAAGAAAGGAGAAACACCATGGCCGAAGCAAAAGTACTCAGTGGCGCAGGCCTGCGTGGCCAGGTGGCCGGCCAGACTGCACTGTCGACCGTGGGCCAGGCCGGTGCCGGGCTGACCTACCGTGGTTATGATGTGCGTGACCTGGCGGCCGGTGCCGAGTTCGAAGAAGTCGCCTACCTGCTGCTGTACGGCGAGCTGCCAACCCAGGCCGAACTGGCCGACTACAAGCGCAAGCTCAAGGGCCTGCGTGACCTGCCGCAAGCCTTGAAGGAAGTGCTTGAGCGCATCCCGCGCGATGCCCACCCGATGGACGTCATGCGCACTGGTTGCTCGGTACTGGGCACCCTCGAACCAGAACTGACCTTCGAAGCCCAGCGCGACAAGACCGACCGCCTGCTGGCGCTGTTCCCGGCCGTGATGTGCTACTGGTACCGCTTCACCCACCATGGCGTACGCATCGACTGCACCACTGATGAAGACACCTTGGGTGGCCACTTCCTGCACCTGCTGCACGGCAAGAAGCCGAGCGAGCTGCACGTCAAGGTCATGAACGTGTCGCTGATTCTCTACGCTGAACACGAATTCAATGCCTCGACCTTCACTGCCCGCGTCTGCGCCTCGACCCTGTCTGACCTGTACTCCTGCGTTACGGCAGCCATCGGCTCGCTGCGTGGCCCGCTGCACGGCGGTGCCAACGAGGCTGCGATGGAACTGATCGAACGCTTCCAGAGCCCCCAGGAAGCCACCGCCGAGCTGCTGCGCATGCTCGAGCGCAAAGACAAGATCATGGGCTTTGGCCATGCCATCTACAAAGAGTCCGACCCGCGCAACGAGGTGATCAAGGGCTGGTCGAAGCAGCTGGCTGATGAAGTGGGTGACAAGGTGCTGTACCCGGTGTCCGAAGCCATCGACAAGACCATGTGGGAGCAGAAGCGCCTGTTCCCCAACGCCGACTTCTACCATGCCTCGGCGTACCACTTCATGGGCATTCCGACCAAGCTGTTCACCCCGATCTTCGTCTGCTCGCGGCTGACCGGCTGGGCGGCGCACGTCTTCGAGCAGCGCGCCAACAACCGCATCATCCGCCCGAGCGCCGAGTATGTCGGCGTCGAACAGCGCCAGTTCGTGCCGATCGAGCAGCGCTGAATAGCTATAGAGAGGCAACCCGTTCCCCTTGTGGGAGCGGGCGTGCCCCCGAATGCGCCGGCCTTGCAACCACTGTGCACCTGCTGACGCATTCGCGGGCACGCCCGCTCCCACAGGTACGGTGAAACCTTCCGAATCCTGTGACCGAGCCTGATTCCATGATGAACACTGCATACCGCAAGCACCTGCCAGGCACCGACCTGGACTACTTCGATGCCCGCGCGGCGGTCGAGGCGATCAAGCCCGGCGCCTACGACGGCTTGCCATACACGTCCCGCGTGCTCGCCGAGAACCTGGTGCGCCGCTGCGACCCTGCTACGCTCGATGCCTCGCTGAGCCAGCTGATCGAGCGCAAGCGCGACCTCGACTTCCCGTGGTTCCCGGCCCGCGTGGTGTGCCATGACATCCTTGGCCAGACTGCGCTGGTGGACCTTGCCGGCCTGCGTGACGCCATTGCCGACAAAGGCGGCGACCCGGCCCAGGTCAACCCGGTGGTGCCGGTGCAACTGATCGTCGACCACTCGCTGGCCGTCGAGTGCGGTGGTTTCGACCCGCAGGCCTTCGAAAAGAACCGCGCCATCGAAGACCGCCGCAACGAAGACCGCTTCCACTTCATCAATTGGACCAAGAAGGCGTTCAAGAACGTCGACGTGATCCAGCCGGGCAACGGCATCATGCACCAGATCAACCTGGAGAAGATGTCGCCGGTGGTCCACAGCGACCGCGGTGTCGCCTACCCGGACACCTGCGTCGGCACCGACAGCCACACGCCGCATGTCGATGCACTGGGTGTGATCGCCATCGGCGTAGGCGGCCTGGAAGCCGAAAACGTGATGCTCGGCCGCGCCTCCTGGATGCGCCTGCCGGAAATCGTCGGCGTCGAGCTGACTGGCAAACTGGCCCCGAACATCACCGCCACCGACCTGGTACTGGCCTTGACCGAATTCCTGCGCAAGCAGAAAGTGGTCGGCGCTTACTTGGAGTTCCATGGCGAGGGTGCTCGCGCCCTGACCTTGGGCGACCGCGCCACCATTTCCAACATGGCCCCGGAATACGGCGCCACGGCGGCGATGTTCGCCATCGACCAGCAGACCATCGACTACCTGCGCCTGACCGGCCGTGAAGAGCAGCAGGTCAAACTGGTGGAAACCTACGCCAAGGCCACCGGCCTGTGGGCTGACAGCCTGGGCGGCGCGGTCTACGAGCGTACCCTGAGCTTCGACCTGTCGAGCGTGGTACGCAACATGGCCGGCCCGTCCAACCCGCATGCCCGCGTCGCCACCAGCGACCTGGCGGCCAAAGGCATCGCCGGCAGCTGGGAAGAAGTGCCGGGGCAGATGCCGGACGGCGCGGTGATCATCGCTGCCATCACCAGTTGCACCAACACCAGCAACCCGCGCAACGTGATTGCCGCAGGCCTGATTGCGCGCAATGCCAACAAGCTGGGGCTGACCCGCAAGCCGTGGGTCAAGTCGTCGCTGGCGCCCGGCTCCAAGGCCGTGCAGCTGTACCTGGAGGAAGCAGGGCTGGAGAAGGAGCTGGAGCAACTGGGCTTTGGCATCGTCGCCTTCGCCTGCACCACCTGCAACGGTATGTCCGGCGCCCTGGACCCGGTGATCCAGCAAGAAATCATCGACCGCGACCTGTACGCCACTGCCGTGTTGTCGGGTAACCGCAACTTCGACGGGCGTATCCACCCGTACGCCAAGCAGGCCTTCCTGGCTTCGCCACCGCTGGTGGTCGCCTACGCCATAGCCGGTACCATCCGCTTCGACATCGAGAAGGATGTACTGGGGGTGGTCGACGGCAAGGAAATCCGCCTCAAGGACATCTGGCCCAGCGACGAAGAAATCGATGCGGTGGTGCGTGCTGCGGTCAAGCCGGAGCAGTTCCGCAAGGTCTACATCCCGATGTTCGCCATCGAGGAAGACCGCGGGCCGAAAGTTGCGCCGCTGTATGATTGGCGCCCGATGAGCACCTACATCCGCCGCCCTCCCTACTGGGAAGGGGCCCTGGCCGGCGAGCGCACCCTGCGCGGCATGCGCCCGCTGGCGGTGCTGCCGGACAACATCACCACCGACCACCTGTCGCCGTCCAACGCGATCATGCTCGACAGCGCCGCCGGTGAATACCTGGCGAAAATGGGCCTGCCGGAAGAAGACTTCAACTCCTACGCCACTCACCGTGGCGACCACCTGACCGCCCAGCGCGCCACCTTCGCCAACCCTAAACTGTTCAACGAAATGGTGCGCAACGACGATGGCAGCGTGAAGCAGGGCTCGCTGGCGCGTATCGAGCCGGAAGGCAAGGTTACCCGCATGTGGGAGGCGATCGAGACCTACATGCAGCGCAAGCAGCCGCTGATCATCGTTGCGGGTGCCGACTACGGCCAGGGTTCGTCGCGCGACTGGGCGGCCAAGGGCGTGCGCCTGGCGGGTGTCGAGGCGATCGTGGCCGAAGGCTTCGAGCGTATTCACCGCACCAACCTGGTAGGCATGGGCGTGCTGCCGCTGGAGTTCAAGCCGGGCACCGACCGCAACACCCTGGGCCTGGATGGCAGCGAAACCTATGACGTGCTGGGTGCGCGTACGCCACGGGCGACCCTGACCCTGGTGGTTACCCGTGCCAATGGCGAGCGCCTGGAGGTACCGGTGACCTGCCGCCTGGACACCGCCGAGGAAGTGTCGATCTACGAAGCGGGCGGGGTGCTGCAGCGCTTTGCCCAGGACTTCCTCGAAGCGACCGCCTGAGCATGAATCGGGGGCCGCTTTGCGGCCCTTTCGCGACACAAGGCCGCTCCCACAAAGGGCGGCGCAGTACCTGTGGGGGCGGCCTTGTGTCGCGAAAGGGCTGCAAGGCAGCCCCAGGGTATTTCACCGGACTATCAGGATGCCCAAGAAAATGGCACATGTACCCCAGATCAAAATCCCCGCCACGTACATCCGCGGCGGCACCAGCAAAGGCGTGTTCTTCCGCCTGCAAGACCTGCCCGAGCAGGCGCAAATTCCAGGCCCCGCTCGCGACGCACTGCTGCTGCGGGTAATCGGCAGCCCCGACCCTTACGGCAAGCAGATCGACGGCATGGGCGGCGCCACGTCCAGTACCAGCAAGACCGTCATCCTGTCGCAAAGCATCAAGCCCGAACACGATGTCGACTACCTGTTTGGCCAGGTCAGCATCGACAAGGCCTTCGTCGACTGGAGTGGCAACTGCGGCAACCTGTCCGCTGCGGTCGGTTCGTTTGCCATCAGCAGTGGGCTGGTCGACCCGGCGCGTATTCCGCGCAACGGTATCGCCACCGTGCGTATCTGGCAGGCAAATATCGGCAAGACCATCATCGCCCACGTCCCGATCACTGAAGGTGAAGTGCAGGAAACCGGCGACTTCGAGCTGGACGGGGTCACGTTCCCGGCCGCCGAGGTGCAACTGGAGTTCCTTGACCCCGCCGCCGACGAAGACGGTGCCGGGGGGGCTATGTTCCCCACCGGCAAGCTGGTCGATGACTTGGAGGTGCCCGGTGTGGGCACCCTGAAGGCGACGTTGATCAATGCCGGCATCCCGACCATTTTCCTCAATGCCGCCGACATTGGTTATAGCGGTACGGAACTGCAGGATGCCATCAACGGTGACCCCCAGGCGCTGCTGCGTTTCGAGACCATTCGTGCCTATGGAGCAGTGCGCATGGGCCTGATCGAAAACGTCGACCAGGCTGCCGGGCGTCAGCACACGCCGAAAGTCGCTTTCGTCGCGCCGCCGAGCACCTACACTGCGTCCAGTGGCAAGACGGTGCAGGCGGGCGACATCGATCTGCTGGTGCGGGCGTTGTCGATGGGTAAGCTGCACCATGCCATGATGGGAACGGCGGCGGTGGCAATCGGCACCGCAGCGGCCATTCCGGGTACGCTGGTCAACCTTGCTGCTGGTGGGGGTGAGCGCAGTGCCGTACGGTTCGGCCACCCCTCGGGCACCTTGCGGGTTGGGGCCCAGGCGCGCCAGGTGGAGGGTGAGTGGACGGTAACCAAGGCAATCATGAGCCGTAGTGCTCGCGTGCTGATGGAGGGCTGGGTTCGCGTGCCTGGCGATAGCTTCTAACGCACCACTGGCGCTCGGCTTTAGTTCGTTGGGGCCGCTGTGCGGCCCTTCGCGGGCTTGCCCGCTCCCACAGGGTAACCACTGGTTCTGAATGCTGTGGTCAATCTGTGGGAGCGGGCAAGCCCGCGAAGGGCTGCACAGCAGCCCCGGCAATTCTGAAGGGAGCTGGATATGAGCGCCAACGTAGACCTCAATGACCGCCCGGACTACGACCGGGTGCTACAAACCCTGGCCGATTACGCCATCGGCTACCGGGTCGAATCCCTCGAGGCCCTGGACACCGCGCGCAACTGCCTGATGGACACCCTCGGTTGCGGCCTTCTCGCCTTGCGCTTCCCTGAGTGCACCAAGCTCCTTGGTCCTCAGGTGGAAGGCACGCTGGTCCCGAATGGTGCTCGCGTCCCCGGCACCTCCTATCGCCTCGACCCGGTCAAGGCTGCCTGGGACATTGGCTGCACGGTGCGCTGGCTGGACTACAACGACACCTGGCTGGCCGCCGAATGGGCTCATCCCTCGGACAACCTTGGCGGCATCCTGGCAGTGGCTGACCACCTGTCACAAAAACGGGTTGCCGCGGGTGAACAGCCGCTGCTGATGCGTGATGTGCTGGAGGCCATGGTCATGGCGCATGAGATCCAGGGCGTGCTGGCGCTGGAAAACGCCTTCAACCGCGTCGGCCTCGATCACGTGATTTTGGTGAAGGTCGCCTCGACCGCCGTATGTGCCAGGCTGATGGGGGCCAATCGTGAGCAGATGCTCTCGGCCTTGTCCCACGCCTTCGTCGACGGCCAGGCCCTTCGAACCTATCGCCACGCGCCCAACGCCGGTTCGCGCAAATCCTGGGCTGCGGGTGATGCCTCCAGCCGAGGTGTGCGCCTGGCCGACATCGCCTTGCGCGGGGAGATGGGCGTGCCGGGCGTGCTCACGGCGACGCAGTGGGGGTTCTACGATGTTTCGTTCAGCCACACCAACAAAGATCTGGCGCTCAAGCCCGCCGGGCAGTACGAGCTGCGCCTGCCCCAGGCGTTGGGCAGCTATGTGATGGAGAACGTGCTGTTCAAGGTCAGTTTCCCTGCCGAGTTCCATGCGCAGACCGCCTGTGAGGCAGCAGTAGCCCTGCATCCACTTGTGCGTAATCGTCTGCATGAAGTCGACCGCATCGTCATCACCACCCAGGAATCAGCGATCCGCATCATCTCCAAGAGCGGCCCACTGGCCAATGCCGCCGACCGTGACCACTGTCTGCAGTACATGGTGGCCGTGCCGCTGATCTTTGGTCATCTGGTGGCGGAGCATTATGAGGACGCCTTCCATGCCAACCACCCCAGTATCGACCGCCTGCGCGAGAAGATGGAGGTGGTGGAAGACCCGCGCTTCAGTCGCGAGTACCTGGAGCCGGACAAGCGTTCGATCGCCAACGCGCTGCAGGTGTTCTTCAAGGATGGCAGCAGCACCGAGCAAGTGGTGGTGGAATATCCGATCGGGCATCGTCGGCGGCGGGGGGAGGGGATACCGTTGCTGGAGGCCAAGTTCAGGGCCAACCTGGCGACCCGCTTTGCCCGGCAGCGGTGCCAGCAGGTTTTCGAACTGTGCAAGGACCCGCAGAAGCTGGAAGGCACGGCTGTGCACAGGTTCGTGGACTTGTTTGTGATATGAGGTGGCCTGTGCCGGCCGTTTCGCGGCTAAAGCCGCTCCTACAAGGGCATGCGCAGGTCTCGAACACCGTGGGGGCCCTGTAAGAGCGGCTTTAGCCGCGAAGCGGTCGGCACAGGCCAAAACAACAAAGCCCCGGCATCGCTGCCGGGGCTTTGTTTACAACGTGTAACTCAGCTTACGCCTGAACCACCGGGATCTTGGCGTTGGCTGCCGCTTCGCGGAACTCGGCGATCTGGTCGAAGCTCAGGTAGCGGTAAACGTCGGCAGCCATGCTGTCGATGTCTTTCGCGTACTGCATGTACTCTTCGACGGTCGGCAGTTTGCCGATGATCGAAGCGACAGCGGCCAGCTCGGCCGATGCCAGGTACACGTTGGTCGCGTCGCCCAGACGGTTCGGGAAGTTACGGGTCGAGGTGGAGACCACGGTCGAACCGGTCTGCACACGTGCCTGGTTGCCCATGCACAGCGAGCAGCCTGGCATTTCCATGCGTGCACCGGCCTTGCCGTAGATGCCGTAGTAGCCTTCTTCGGTCAGCTGGTGAGCGTCCATCTTGGTTGGCGGAGCCAGCCACAGACGGGTCGGAATGCCACCCTTGACCTTCTCCAGCAGCTTGCCGGCAGCGCGGAAGTGACCGATGTTGGTCATGCACGAACCGATGAACACTTCGTCGATCTTCTCGCCTTGTACCGAGGACAGCAGGCGGGCATCGTCCGGGTCGTTCGGCGCGCAGAGCACAGGCTCCTTGACGTCGGCCAGGTCGATTTCGATGATTTCGGCGTATTCGGCATCGGCGTCTGCCGACAGCAGCTCAGGCTTGGCCAGCCAGGCTTCCATGGCCTGGGCACGGCGCTCCAGGGTGCGGGCATCGCCGTAGCCTTCGCCGATCATCCAGCGCAGCAGGGTGATGTTGGACTGCAGGTACTCGGCGATGGCCTTTTCCGGCAGCTTGATGGTGCAACCGGCAGCGGAACGCTCGGCCGAGGCGTCGGACAGCTCGAAGGCTTGCTCGACGGTCAGTTCGTCCAGGCCTTCGATTTCCAGGATGCGGCCGGAGAAGGCGTTTTTCTTGCCTTTCTTCTCGACGGTCAGCAGGCCCTTCTGGATGGCGTAGTAAGGGATGGCATGAACCAGGTCACGCAGGGTGATGCCTGGCTGCAGTTTGCCCTTGAAGCGCACCAGGATCGATTCTGGCATGTCCAGCGGCATGACGCCGGTGGCGGCAGCGAAGGCCACCAGGCCGGAACCGGCCGGGAACGAGATGCCGATCGGGAAGCGGGTGTGCGAGTCGCCACCGGTACCTACGGTGTCAGGCATCAGCATGCGGTTCAGCCAGCTGTGGATGATGCCGTCGCCCGGGCGCAGCGACACGCCGCCACGGGTGCGGATGAAGTCTGGCAGGGTGTGGTGGGTGGTGACGTCGATCGGCTTCGGATAGGCCGCGGTGTGGCAGAACGACTGCATGACCAGGTCAGCAGAGAAGCCCAGGCATGCCAGGTCTTTCAGCTCGTCGCGCGTCATCGGGCCCGTGGTGTCCTGGGAGCCGACGGTGGTCATTTTTGGCTCGCAGTAGGCGCCTGGGCGCACGCCCTGGCCTTCTGGCAGGCCACAGGCACGGCCGACCATTTTCTGCGCCAGGGTGAAGCCCTTGCCGGAATCGGCAGGCTGCTCTGGTTTCTTGAACAGGTCGGAAGCACCCAGGCCCAGCTCGGCGCGGGCTTTTTCGGTCAGGCCGCGGCCGACGATCAGCGGGATACGGCCGCCAGCGCGGACTTCATCCAGCAGCACTTCGGTTTTCAGCTCGAAGGTGGTGACCAGCTCGTCGCTGTCGTGACGGCGTACTTCACCTTTGTATGGGTAAACGTCGATGACGTCGCCCATGCCCAGGTTGGTGCAGTCGAATTCGATCGGCAGGGCGCCGGCGTCTTCCATGGTGTTGTAGAAGATCGGGGCGATCTTGGTGCCGAAGCAGAAGCCACCGGCACGCTTGTTCGGCACGTACGGGATGTCGTCGCCGAAGAACCACAGTACCGAGTTGGTAGCGGATTTACGCGAGGAACCGGTACCGACCACGTCGCCGACATAGGCAACCGGGAAGCCCTTGGCCTTGACGGCTTCGATCTGGGCCAGCGGGCCGACCGAACCAGGCTGCTGCGGCTCGATGCCGTCGCGGGCCATTTTCAGCATGGCCAGGGCGTGCAGCGGAATGTCAGGGCGCGACCAGGCGTCCGGGGCAGGCGACAGGTCGTCGGTGTTGGTTTCGCCAGGCACCTTGAACACGGTCAGGGTGTACTTCTCGGCGATGGCCGGGCGCGAGGTGAACCACTCGCCGGCAGCCCAGGATTCCAGGACGGCCTTGGCGTGCTTGTTGCCGGCCTTGGCTTTTTCGGCCACGTCGTGGAAGGCATCGAACATCAGCAGGGTGTGCTTGAGCTGTTCGGCCGCGACGGCGCCCAGTTCGGCGTCATCCAGCAGTGCGACCAGCGTTTCGATGTTGTAGCCGCCCTGCATGGTGCCCAGCAGTTCGGTGGCGTGCTTGCGGTCGATCAGTGGCGACTTGGTTTCGCCCTTGGCAACGGCGGAGAGGAAAGCGGCCTTGACGTAGGCAGCTTCGTCGACCCCTGGCGGTACGCGGTTGGTGATCAGGTCTACGAGGAAGGCTTCTTCGCCGGCCGGCGGGTTTTTCAGCAGCTCGACCAGGCCTGCAGTTTGTTCGGCGTTCAGCGGCTGGGGAACGATACCCAGGGCGGCGCGCTCTTCGATGTGTTTGCGGTAGGCTTCAAGCACAGTTATTTCCCTCATCAGTGGTCCCTAAAGGGGGTCCGGGACGCTTATCCAGCATTCAATGCACCCATGCGCTGCCGCGGCTTTGTGGGCCGCCCAACCAGGGTCGCAAGGAATCCTTACAGAAGCTGCTTTCAAAGTTTTACGCCTGCAGAACGGGGACTGATGAGGGCTGGCGCGGGCATGCGAGGGATGCATGGCCCGGGCCAACGCCGTTCTACCGGATCAACTGTGCTCGTGACGCTTTGAAAACAGCTTCCAACGGACATTGTTGCCTTTGAAAAGGCCGGGTGATTCTACGGTAAAAAAAGCCTGAAGGTAAGGCGGTGTTCGTGACTTTAACGAGTGACCCTGGTTAGACAAAGGGCTAACATGGGCCTGTGTTCCATCGCCAAGCTGTTGTTTTTCATGTCCAACAAGTCCATCAAAACCCCTTGCGTCGGCCTGTGCTCCACGGTGTACGGAGACACGGTGTGCCGTGGCTGCAAGCGTTTTCACCATGAAGTGATCAACTGGAACGGCTACGACGACACGCAGAAGCGTGCCGTGTGGTTGCGCCTTGAGCAGCTGCTGGTGCAGGTGATGATGGCCAAGCTTGAGGTGTTCGACAAAGGCCTGCTGCGCCAGCAACTGGAGCAGCGCTCCATCCGCTTTGTCGAGCAGCAGTCGGCGTATTGCTGGGCTTACCAGCTGATTGCCCGCGGGGCGCGGATGATCCGTGATCTGGAGGCCTATGGCATGGCGTTGCTGCCGGAGTTCCGTGACTGGGAACTGCCCCAATTGCGCGATGCGATCGATCGCGAGTTCTTCCTGCTTTCAGAGGCGCACTACCAGCGCTACATCGCCCCCAGCTTCCTGCGCGATGCCATGGGCAGCGCGCAGGGCCAGTGAGCCGGGCGAATCAGTCGCCGGTGTATTCGCAACCGCTGGTGCAGGTTTCGTGGATGCGCACCTTGGACAGCTCCGGCATCAGCGGCTTGACCTGGTCCCAGATCCACTTGGCGATCACTTCGCTGGTGGGGTTTTCCAGGCCGGGGATGTCGTTCAGGTAGTTGTGGTCCAGCTGATCATAGATCGGCTTGAAGATTGCCTTGACCTCGGCGAAGTCGCGGATCCAGCCCGTGTGCGGGTCGAGCGGGCCGGTCAGGTGCAGGCCGACCTTGAACGAGTGGCCATGCAAACGGCCGCATTTGTGCCCTTCAGGGACGTGGGGCAGGCGGTGGGCCGATTCGAATGTGAATTCCTTGAAAATTTCCACGCTGTCATAACTCTGTGTGAATCAATAATGCGCGCAGTCTACCAGCATGGCCGCTACAAGGCTTGCAGGCGTTCATGCAGCCGCCCGGTGGCGGTCAGTTCCAGCAGTTCATCACCCAGGCGCTGGCTTTCGGCAATGGCCTTGTACCAATAGCGCTTGCGCCCTGGCGCATCGCCCATGAAGCGCTTGAAGTCGTTGCGGTCGGGCAGTTTGCCGTAGGGCAGGGCGGCCAGGTATTGCGGCGAAGGCGTCATCAGCAGCACGTTTTGCAGGCGGGTGGCATCGCCCTTGCGCCAGGGCAGGGCCTTGTCGAACCAGCCGGGTACGACCTTGTCGGTGAAGTGCGGGTACAGCACCAGGTCGTCGCCGCGGTAGGGCAGGTCGAGGTGATAGTCGAGCAGGCCGCCGTCGCGGTAGGTGCCGGCGCCGGCACCGGGGATGTCTTTCACGCCCTGCATGACCATCGGTATCGACCCGGAAGCAAGCAGGGCGTGGCGCAGGTTGGTCAAGTCCAGCGGCAGGTAGCGTGAGGGGAAGTCGGTCAGCGTGTCGAGCGGCGGCGCGGCGCGCCCATCGTGCAGAATGATGCGCTCGAAGTGGCGGGCCAGGCGCGAACGGCCCAGGAGGTTACTGGCAACCACCGAGCCCAGCCCCAGGCCCAGGCGGCCGCGATGGTCGTGCGCGAGCTGGCCATGGCTTTTCACCACCAGAATGTTCAGGCGGTAGTGTGGGTTGGCCAGCAGCTGGCCGTCGCGGCCTTCCAGCAGGTCATCGAGCATGCGTTGGCAGCTGCGGCTGATTTCGGCCGGGGTGACGCCCTTGGCGAAATCCTGCTCGGTGTATAGCTCGCCCAGGCGACGGATGCCGGCGACCGGGTCGTCGAGGCAGGCGCTGGCAAAGCGCCAGGCACCGATCGAAGCACCGATCAGGGCACGTTGACGGGGTGCCGAGGGTAGCCACTCGCCGAACAGCGCCAGGTCAAGGCCCTGGATGCCCAGCGGCTTCGGCCCACCCGCCGCGCCCGGCAATACCCCGACATCGGCCGCCTGCAGGCCGCGCTCGCGGATGTGTCGCAAGGCACGCTGGCCGGCCTTGAAGGTGAGGGCGGGGTATTTGATGTGGATGGCGCTCATGGCGGGTCTCTTGGGCTAAAACCAGCCGTTACAGATAACACACCTGTAGGTGCCTGTATTGGCCCTTTCGCAGCACAAGGCCGCACCTTGCACGGGGCCGGGTCGGGTTGGCGGCGTAACTGCGCTATCATGCCGCCAGCTGTTTTCAGGTTGAATTAAGGACCGCTGGTTAATCTTAACCCCGTAGACAACTTGCACAGTTCTCAGGAGAGAAGAACGATGAAAACCATGACTGCCCTGATCACCGCCGCTGCCCTCGCCCTGGGCGCCAATGCCGCCTTCGCCAAGGACGTTCAGCCTGACGAAGTGGTCAAACTGGTCAACGCCAAGACCATCAAGTCGCTGGACGAGCTCAAGGCCGCTGCCGTGGCCAAGCACCCAGGCGCCACCGTCACTGACTCGGAGCTTGAAGACGAGTACGGCCGCTACATCTACAAGGTCGAACTGCGTGATACGCAGAACGTCGAATGGGACGTCGACATGGATGCCAAGACCGGTGAGGTACTCAAGGACGCACGAGACAACTGATGATCCATGTATCCCGGACGGCACGTTACCTGGCGCTCTCGCTGCTTGCCGTCTGCTCCTTGGCTGTTGCCCGCGACCTGGACCAGGATGAAGCCCTGAAGCTCCGTCAGAAGGGCATCATCCTGCCGCTCGAGCAACTGCTCGAGACCGCCCTGGGGCGTCACCCCGGGGCGCGTCTGCTGGAAGCCGAGCTGGAAGAAGACGATGATCGCTACGAATATGAAGTCGAGTTGCTGACGACTGAAGGTGTGGTACGCGAGATCAAGCTCGATGCCAGCACCGGCGCCCTGCTCAAAGACGAGGAAGATGACTGAATGCGCCTGTTGCTTGTCGAGGACAACGTACCGTTGGCCGATGAACTGACCGCCGGCCTGCAGCGCCAGGGCTATGCCGTGGACTGGCTGGCTGATGGCCGTGACGCGGTTTACCAGGGGCAAAGCGAGCCTTACGACCTGATCATCCTGGACCTCGGCCTGCCTGGCTTGCCTGGCCTGGACGTGCTGGCCCAGTGGCGCGCCGCTGGCCTGGCCACACCGGTATTGATCCTCACCGCCCGCGGCTCCTGGGCCGAGCGCATCGAAGGGCTGAAGGCCGGGGCTGACGATTACCTGAGCAAGCCCTTCCACCCCGAGGAGCTGCAACTGCGCATCCAGGCGTTGCTGCGCCGTGCCCGTGGCCTGGCCAATCAGCCGAAGCTGGAAGCGGCCGGTCTGCACCTTGACGAAAGCCGTCAGTGCGTGAGCCGCGAGGGTGTGGACGTACAACTGACTGCCGCCGAGTTCCGCCTGCTGCGCTATTTCATGCTGCACCCGCAGCAGATCCTGTCCAAAAGCCACCTGGCCGAGCACCTCTACGACGGTGAAACCGAGCGCGACTCGAACGTGCTGGAGGTCCACGTCAACCATTTGCGCCGCAAGCTGGGCCGCAGTGTGATCGAAACCCGTCGCGGGCAAGGCTACATCTATGCCGGGAGCGGCGAGTGAAGTCGATCCAGGCGCGCCTGAGCCTGGGCCTGGTGGCGGTATTGGTGGTGGTCGGCGTGGTGCTGGCGCAACTGACCTTGTGGCTGTTCGAGGCCGGCCTGCAACGTTATCTGGAAAACGGCCTGCGCAACGAAAGCGAGAACCTTCTGGTGGCATTGGTGCGCGGGCCTTCGGGCCTGCAGCTGGATGAGCGGCGCATCTCGGCGGCCTATCAGCGGCCGTTTTCCGGTTACTACTTCCGCATCGATTTCGACCAGGGTACCTGGAGGTCTCGTTCGCTGTGGGACCTGGACATGCCCAAGCCCGCAGCGCCCGGGCTTTCCGATAGCCATGAGCTCGGCCCGGAAGGCCAGCAACTGCTGGCCCTGCGTGCCGACTACCGGCGCCTGGGCCAGGACATTTCGATCAGTGTGGCTCAGGACTATTCACCGGTGCGCGAAGGTTTCCGACGCTTGCAGCAGATCGGCCTGGGCATGGGCCTGGTGGCGCTGATCCTGATTCTGGTGCTGCAGCGCATCACGGTTACCCGCTCGCTGCGGCCGCTGGAGCGGGCGCGCCAGCAGATCGCCCAACTGCAGCAGGGGCAGCGCTCGCAGCTGGATGCCGAAGTGCCCAGCGAGTTGGTACCGCTGGTGGGGCAGATCAACCATTTGCTTAGCCATACCGAAGACAGCCTGCGCCGTTCACGCAATGCCCTCGGTAACCTCGGCCATGCGCTGAAGACGCCGCTGGCGGTGCTGCTGAGCCTGGCCTCCAGTGAACGCTTGCAGGGTCTGCCGGAGGTACGGGCGCAAATGCGTGAGCAGTTGCAGCAGATTCAGGAACGCCTGGCGCGCGAGCTGAACCGTGCGCGCCTGGCAGGGGATGCGCTGCCGGGCGCGCAGTTCGATTGTGATGCCGAACTGCCGGGGTTGCTCGGGACCTTGGGCATGATTCATGGCGAGGGCCTGCTGCTGGCAAGTGATGTGTCGCCCGGGCTGTTGTTGCCCTGGGACCGCGAGGACGTTCTGGAACTGTTGGGTAATCTGCTGGACAACGCCTGCAAGTGGGCAGACAGCGAAGTGCGCGTGGGTATCGCGCCGAACGCCGAGGGCTACCGGCTGTGGGTTGATGACGATGGCCCGGGTATTGCGCAAGACCAGCGGCAGCAGGTGCTGGAGCGTGGTTCGCGGCTGGACGAACAGGTGGCTGGGCATGGGCTGGGGTTGGGCATCGTGCGCGATATCGTTGATGCCTGGGGAGGGCGCCTGGCCTTGCTGGAGAGCCCGCTGGGCGGCCTGCGGGTGAGCATCGACCTGCCGCGCAAGGCTCGTTAATGCCGGGGCCGCTGTGCGGCCCATCGCGACACAAGGCCGCACACAGGTGTACGCAATCCCCTGTGGGGCCTTGTGTCGCGAAAGGGCGCGCAGTGCCCCTTTGGCCCTATCAGTACTGCAAAAAAATTGCAGTACAGCCGCAGTTTTTTGAATTAGCCCAAATTCCCCCCACCCGGCAAAATCCTCCCCACGAAACCCTGCGGTTTCCATCTCTCCACGGACGGAGCCCCTTGTGGTATTGCATGCGCAATACGAGGCCCAGGCCAACTCGGCTGGGCTTTCTTTTTAAACAGAAAAACCAAAGATCCCGATTGCCCAAATGTCTGCCTCGCGTTCCGAAAGTCGTCTGCAGCGGCTGTTGCCGGCCCCTCTCAACATCCCCCCAAAAGAATGGTTGCGTGCCGGTATCGGTGCGCTGCTTGGGCTTTTCCTCGCGGGCTGGCTGACCAGCATGGTCTATGGCCCCAGCATCGCCCTGCACTTGCTCGGCCCGCTGGCAGCCTCGGCGGTACTGGTGTTTGCGGTGCATTCCGGCCCCTTGGCCCAACCTTGGCCGGTGTTGGGCAGCTACGCCCTGGCGGGTGCAGTGGGGCTGGCCATGCGTGAAGGCTTCGGCCCCGAGCTGTGGGTGGCTGCTGCGGCGCTCGGCATCTCGATCCTGGTCATGTGCCTGTTGCGCTGCCTGCACCCGCCGGGTGGCGGTGTGGCAGTGAGCGCGGTGCTGGCCGACCCGGGGTTGACCGCCATGGGCGATCACCTGCTGGAGCCGGTGCTGCTCAATGCGCTGATCCTGGTGACAGTGGCAATCGCCTACAACCGTTTGACGGGTGTGCGCTACCCGAAAGGCACGGTGCCACGCAAAGACCTGCACCACACCCATGACCCGCTGCCCGGCGAGCGGGTCGGCATCCGCAGTGAAGACCTGGACCAGGCCCTGGAAGAGCTGGGCGAGTTCGTCGATGTCACCCGTGACGAGCTGGAGCGCATCATCCTCGCCACCGAGCAGCACGCCCTGCAGCGCAGCCTTGGCGGTATCACCGCGGCCTCGGTGATGTCCCGCGATGTGCAGTTCGTCACGCCTGATACCACGCTGGAGCAGGCCTGGAAAATGCTCGCCAGCCATCACCTGAAAACCCTGCCAGTCCTGCAGCACGGCAAGCTTGTAGGCATCGTCAGCCTCAGCGACCTGGTTGGCCCGGCGATGCAGCGTGGGCGTTTCAGCTGGCGCGGTCTGTTCGGCCGCCAGGCGGTGCGCATGGCGCAAGTGATGAGCAGGCGGGTTGTCAGTGTCAGCAGCCAGCACCCGTTGGAACGCCTGCTGCCCTTGTTGTGCGAACAAGGCCTGCACTGCTTGCCGGTGCTTGATGCCGACAAGCTGGTGGGGGTGATCACCCAGACCGACCTGATCGCCGGCCTCAAGCGTCAGTTGCTCAGCAAGACCGAGGCTTCAGATAACCGGGTCCCAGCGTTGTGACCAGTCGCTGGCGCCGGCAGCTACCAGCCGACGCAGGATCGCGAAGGCCTGTTGCAGGGCTTCGCTGTCACGTTTACGCGGGTACACCAGAAAGGTCGGGTAGGTGAACTCCGGTGCCTGCGGTACCCGCTCGAACACGCCGCTGTCCAGATAGGCCTGCACCACCCGCGTGCGGAAGTAGCCACTGCCACCTTGGTCGAGTATGAACTGCAGGGCCAGCGGGCCAAGGTTGAAACTTAGCGCCGGGCGTGCGCAGTCGGGCAGGGCCGCATCATGCTGGCGGCGGAAGGCCTCGCCCCAGTCGATGTAGATGTACGGCTCGGGCCGCTCGACCCGGCGCACGCGAATCAGCTTCTCTTCCATCAACTGCTCCACCTGCAGGCCTGGACCGTAGGTCGGCTGGTAGACCAGCGCGGCGTCCAGCAAGCCCATCTCGACCTTGCGCAGCAGCGACTCTCCATCGCTCACCTCGCTGCGGATGGCATGGCTGGGCAATTCACGGTGCAGGGCACTTACCCAGTCGAGCATCATCGGGTTGCCCAGGCTCACCTCACCGCCCACATGCAGCACCTGCTGGCAACCTTCAGGCAACGGCAGGTCGCGGCGCGCGGCTTCCCAGGTTTGCACCAACTGGTTGGCATAACTGACGAACGCTTCGCCATCGCTGGTCAGGCTGGCGCCGCTGCGGCTACGCACGAACAACTGGCAACCCAATTGCTGTTCCAGGCGCTGCACGCGCGCGGTGATCGCGGTTTGTGACACGAACAGGCGTTCGGCCGCGGCGACCAGGCTGCCGCAACGCACTATTTCCAGGAAGGTACGGGCCTGATCGATGTCCATGGGCTGCTCGGTGTTTGAAGGGGTTGCCTATTCTAGAGGCTTTGCACCGTTATGGGGCGCTATTGCGTTGTCTGCAAATTTGCAGGTCGGTTGTGACTTTAGTCCCATGGCGGCGCGGGTATAGCGGTCCATACTCAAGTTTCGCCCTTCAATAACAACAAGTACCGGGTTTCTAACGACATGAGCTACCAGCACAGCTACGCCCACTCCATTTCCGACCCTGCCGCGTTCTGGGCGGAACAGGCCGCACACCTGGCCTGGCACCGCAAGCCTGCCTTGACCCTGCAAGACAACGCCGACGGTACCCACCGCTGGTTCGCTGACGGCCGCCTCAACAGCTGTTACCTGGCCCTCGATCACCAGATCGAGCAGGGCCGGGGCGAGCAGTTGGCGCTGATCTACGATTCGCCAGTGACCGGCGTGCAGCAGACCTACACCTACAACCAGTTGCGCGACGAGGTAGCACGCCTGGCCGGTTTGCTGCGCCAGCTGGGGGTGAACAAGGGCGATGGGGTGATCATCTACATGCCCATGGTGCCGCAGGCGGCCATGGCGATGCTGGCCTGCGCGCGGATTGGCGCCGTGCATTCGGTGGTGTTCGGTGGCTTTGCTGCCAACGAGTTGGCCTTGCGCATCGATGACGCCCGGCCCGCCTTGTTGCTGACGGCTTCGTGCGGCCTGGAGTTCGATCGGGTCATAGCCTATAAGCCGCTGGTTGACCGCGCCCTGCAACTGGCCCGGCACCAGCCGCGCAATGTGCTGGTACTGCAGCGGCCGCAGGCGCATGCCGAACTGCTGCCGGGCCGCGACCTGGACTGGCAGGCGGCCTTGGCCGGCGCAGAACCGGTGGCGCCAGTCGAACTCGATGCCGGCGACCCGCTGTACATCATGTACACATCGGGCACCACCGGCAAACCCAAGGGTATCGTCCGGGAAAACGGCGGCAATGCCGTGGCGCTGTGTTATGCCATGCGCCATATCTATGGCATGCAGGCTGGCGATGTGTGGTGGGGCATATCCGACGTCGGTTGGGTGGTCGGCCATTCACTGATCGTCTACGGGCCGTTGATGAGCGGCTGTACCACCGTCTTCTACGAAGGCAAGCCGATCCGTACCCCGGACGCTTCGGCCTACTGGCGGGTGGTTGAGCAGTACCAGGTCAACGCGCTGTTCTGTGCACCGACGGCCATGCGCGCCATCCGCAAGGAAGATCCGGAGGGCGAACTGATTCGCAAACATGACCTCCGCTCGCTGCGTCAACTATTCCTGGCGGGGGAAAAGCTCGATTCCAGCACCCATGAATGGCTGGAGCGGGTAAGTGGCAAACCGGTGCACGACCACTGGTGGCAGACCGAGACCGGCTGGCCGGTCACCGCGCCGTGCGTCGGGTTGGAGGGCAGCGCCGCGAAGCCAGGGTCGAGCAACCGGGCGGTGCCTGGCTACAACGTTCGCGTGCTGGATGACGAAGGCCACTTGCTCGGGCCTAACCATCAG
This sequence comes from Pseudomonas sp. BO3-4, assembly GCF_034044115.1. Classification (NCBI taxonomy): domain Bacteria; kingdom Pseudomonadati; phylum Pseudomonadota; class Gammaproteobacteria; order Pseudomonadales; family Pseudomonadaceae; genus Pseudomonas; species Pseudomonas sp. BO3-4. The sequence continues at coordinate 4,059,909 of NZ_CP139018.1, read as the reverse complement.
GGGGCGATCGTGATTGCCCTGCCATTGCCACCTGGTTGCAGTCAGACGCTGTGGGGTGATCACGAACGCTACCTGCAGGCCTACCTGCACACATATCCGGGTTACTACCACACGGGCGATGGCGGCTATCTGGATGACGAAGGCTTTGTCTACATCATGGGTCGCACCGATGATGTGATCAACGTGTCCGGGCATCGGCTTTCCACGGGTGAGATGGAGGACTTGGTGGCGCGCCATCCGGCGGTGGCCGAGTGCGCGGTGATCGGCGTGCACGACGAGATCAAGGGCCAGGTGCCGTTGGCGCTGGTGGTGCTCAAGGACGGCGAGGGCATTGCCGAAGCTCAGCTGCTGGTGGACCTGGTAGGCCGTGTGCGCTATGAGATCGGCCCACTGGCCTGTTTCAACCAGGTGCAGTTGGTGAAACGCTTGCCCAAGACCCGCTCTGGCAAGATTCTGCGGGCGGTGCTGCGCAAGATTGCCGATGGGCAGGATTATGTGCCGCCTTCGACCCTGGATGACCCGGCAGTGCTGGGCGAGATTGAAGCGGTGCTGGCGGATTTGCCCAGGGCGGGGTAATCAACGCCAGCATTGACTGAGTATCGGTAGCCCCGCTCGCATGATGCTGGAGCGCGACGGGGCCATCCGTCTATCAAGACGCCAAGTGTTACAAGGGGTGGCGGGCAATGAACTCCTTGCCCCTCAGCTCTATGATTTCCTGGTCTTCGTAAGTCAAGGTGAGCAGGGTATAGGGCTCGGGGTATTCAGGCGTGATCAACCAGCCTTGGTCACCGAATGCGGTATCCACATGGCCATTTTCGTCCAGTCGAACGATGGCGATTGGCATCTGATCTTCGATTGGGGACACCGCGCGGCAGCCCACCAGGACGCCGCTGCCATGCGGCGTGAGCGCGAATGCGATTGTCCGCTCGAATTCAGGTCGTTTGAAAATGATGGCCTGGCCATCGTTGAAGCGATTGTCCACGGTGCCGTCCAGTTTCAGGCAGTGTACAAAGCCACTTTGGTTGGTGCCGGTACCAGCGTTGCCTGTCAGATAAAGGCGGTCGTGGGCTTGAGTGGTAGCGTGTACGGCAATATAAGCGAGATCTGGATGGCCGGGCAGGCGTTTGACAATCCAGATGCCTTGCTCGGCAAAGCCCGATAACACGGCGCCGTTCTTGTCGCATGCTCCAACCCATGCCTGCGTTTCATCACCGCCCACGCGGTGGTAGCCGCAATAATGGAAGCCAGCATGTTCAGTACCGCGGTAACGGGCGTTTACGGCAAGTGTCTGTAGAGCGCGGCCTTGCCAACGGAAGTGCCTGCGCATACCTACTTCATTGAAGGAGGTATCCAGATTGCCTTGCATATCGAACTGTGCGAGCCCGGAGTTGACCATCTGGCGGAGTTTACCATCCGGGAATTGCGGCACGCTGCCCGCATAACCCTCAGCACCATCAAGCCTTGGCTGGGCTGCCTCTGAGGTGTAGTCCGGCTCGACTGGATAAGGATGTATTTTATATCCCTGGTGGCCGAAATCGATATCCATGGCGCCTGACGCCTTGTTCAGGCGGAAAATGGCAAAGTTATCGGAGCTCCGAAGCGCTACACCGCAAAGGAGGTGTTCGCCGTCGACAACGAAGCAGAAGTAGTCGCCCCATTCCCCTGGCATAGGGATGCGTACGGTGCCGTTGTCGCCAAATGCCTCGACTGCCCTGCCATCGGGCGTAAGCTTGGTAACTACCGTTGTGGGTTCACCCAGACGGTCCCGCGAGGCCCAGCAACTGTAGAAGAAACCCTCTACCAGATAAGGCGGGCGGTAGACGATTTCGTTTCGGATGTCATCAGGCAGTTGAAGATCAATACGGGTCCATGCTTCTTGTTTCGTGATCATGATGAAGGCCCTTCGTAAGTGAGCCTCCATTACAGGGCTGAGTCGCTGGACTGTCTGCTGGCAAAACTGACAGTTGCCTATTCAACAACGCTCATGATTCGCATCAGCCCGGACCGAGCGGGTGCAGCTGCCCCAAGCGGCTGCGGGTACGCATCAGGTCGGCCAGTGGGCCGCCCAGGCTCTCTTCCAGCGGATGTTTACCTATGACAACCACCCGCCGGTCCTGGTCATACAGCACGTCTACCAGGTTGACGAAGCGCTGCTGAGCCGCCAGCGAACACGCGGACAGATCGTCCAGCCCGTCGATGATCCACTCGTCATACTCCCTGGCCAGCACCAGGTAGTCGATGACCGCGGTGGCTTTTTCGCACAGGTCGTCAAAGCCAAGCATCACCCGCCGGCCATCAATGGCCAGCGCCCGCAGCGGGCGGTTGTTCACCTCCAGTATCACCGGTTGTTCGTTCGGCACGTTCAGCGCCTGGCGCTGCGCCGCATCACCCGGCCAGACATAATGGCCCTGGGTAAAACGCTGATGCTCGCGGTTGGCCGGCAAGCTGCGAAAATCCGTGTCGCCACCGACTTCGAGCACGTGCATCGAGCTGTTGATCAGGCGAATGACCGGCAGAAAACGCTCGTGATACAGCGGGTTGGGCAACAGCCCTTCGGGCGCGTAGTTAGAGGTCACCAGCAGGTACACGCCACGGGCGAACAAGGCGTTGAACAGCCGGGTGAGCAGCATGGCATCGCCTATGTCATGCACGTGGAATTCATCGAAGCACAGCACCCGGCAACCACCCACCAGCTCGTCCAGCGTTGCGCCCAGCGCGTCGTCCAGCGCCCGGTGGCGGTGCATGCTCTGGTGCAGGCGTGCAAAGAAATCATGAAAATGCAGGCGCAGCTTGGCGGCTATCGGCACGGCCTGGAAAAAGCCATCGAGCAGCCAGCTTTTACCCCGGCCGACCGAGCCGTACAGGTACAGACTGCGCGGTTGACCTTGTTCAAGCTGCGTCAGTTGTTCGGCCATGCAGTGGATTACCCGCCGCTGACCGTCACTCAGCTGATAACCGCGGCTGTGCGCCTTGTCCTCGAACCAGCCGAGCAGCTCGCTCTGTTGATTGGCGGTGCCGCGCAAGCGTTGGCCAAGCTGGCGCAGCGGGGTGGGGATCCAGGCAGACAAAAGCAACGCTCCTTGGGCGATGGCGGGGCAGCCTGCAGCTTGCCCGAGAGCGGCCATTTTGACTAATAGAGAAAGTGCCGGGCAATCATCACTTCTTGCGATAGGTCTGGCCGCCTCTTGTGCCTGTGCGGGCTATGACTTTCGCTCCAGCTGGCGCTCGATCATGTACTTCACCGCCAGGCGACGCTCCTTGAGGTGGCGCAGGTCTTCGTCGACGAAGTTACCGGCCGATATCGATTCGGCAGCCAGCACCTGGTTGTCGATGTCCACGTACTCGTCCAGCAGGCGATCCAGCGCCTTGTCCTGCTGGCGGCGCTGCTGGACGATTTCGCGCGGGTAGTGCAGGTCCTGGTAGAGGTCGTGAGAGACAGGCATGGGGTCCTCCTTGGTCAATGCGATGGGCTTACCTGATTGGAAGTGCGGAATGCGATTGTGTTGAAGCGAGGCGGGCGGAAACCGACGGACGGTCGCTGCGTCAGCGCCGAAATGACTAACTCGCTGTTTTTTGGCAATTTTTTTTATCAGGGGGGTTCACAGACCGAAAGTTTGTTGTTAAAGTGCCGCGCATTCCAAGACAGCAACCCAGTTGTCACTCAGTTGGAATTGTCAGAGCAGCAAACGCTGCATCCGATACAGGGGCGTCGCCAAGCGGTAAGGCAGCAGGTTTTGATCCTGCCATGCGTTGGTTCGAATCCAGCCGCCCCTGCCATTTTTCAAGAATCAAACGTATTTAACCCGGTGTCAGGAAAGATGAGCGCTGGGTTTTCGCGTTTTTTGATTTGGCGCGCCTCCGCGCCTCCTGAGCGCGGGTCGTGCCGTACCGGGTTACCCGGAAATCCCCAGCATTTCGTTCAGCGCCCTGGCCAGTTCATCAGCCTGCACCGGTTTCTGGATCACCAGGCTGCCCGGCAGTTCCAGCCCCTGCAACTCCGCATAACCGGTAAGAAACACCACCGGCACGCGGGGGTACCGTTCGCGGGCAGCCAGCGCCAGTTGTGCACCATTGAACTCGGGCATGGCGAAATCAGTCAGCAGCAGGTCAATATCGTCATCCAGCAATGCCAATGCCTGCTCGCCGCTGTGCGCCTGGCGCACCTGGTAGCCGTATTGGCGTAACACATCGCCAAGCATGTCGCGCACCAGGTGGTCGTCGTCCACCAGCAGCACCGTGCGGTTATGGCCGCTTTCGCTGATTGACTGACTGAGCACTGCTGCTACGGGTTCGTTCACCATCTCCTCTTTTACCGCCGGCAGGTATACCGCCACCTCGGTACCGCGACCGAGTGTGGTGTCGATGCGCACGCCGCCACCGGACTGCTTGGCAAAGCCGAACACCTGGGCCAGGCCCAGGCCCGAACCTTTGCCAATGTCCTTGGTGGTAAAGAAAGGCTCGAATACCTTGGCCAGCACGTCTTCGCTCATGCCGCAACCGGTATCGCGGATGCTCAGCATCACGTACTCGCCCGGGTCTGGGTCTTCCGGACGTTGCGGGCGCTGGTCGATGTGGGTGTTGCGCGTTGTCAGGGTCAGCTGACCGCCGTCGGGCATGGCATCGCGGGCATTGATCGCCAGGTTGAGGATGATCATCTCGGTCTGGGTGGGGTCGGTCAGTGCCTGCCACAGGGCCAGGTCCAGGTCCAGACGCACCGAAACGTTGCCACCCAGCGTGCGGCGCAGCAGCTCTTCCAGGCCGGCCAGGGTACGGTTGAGGTTCAGCGGCACCGGCTCCAGACGCTGGCGGCGGGAGAAGGCCAGCAACTGCGAGGTCAGCTTGGCACCACGCTCGCCCGCTTCGCGGATATGGGTGAGGCGAGTGCGGGCCTTGTCCAGGTCGGCCTTGGCCAGATCGCGCTCCAGAAAGCTGGCACCGGTGAGTATCACCGTCAGCAGGTTATTGAAGTCATGCGCCACGCCAGCCGTCAGTTGCCCAACCGCCTCCAGCCGCTGCATCTGCTGCAGAGCGGCCTCGATGCGCTCGCGCTCGTTGATCTGTTCGCGCAGCCGGGCGTTGGCATCTGCCAGGCCCAGGGCGGCTTCGCGCTCGCTGGTGATGTCGCGTGCCACCACGTACAGCAGGGTGTCCTCCGGCACCACCACCCACGACAGCCAGCGCTGTTGGCCGCCGGCATGCAGGATGCGGCCGACAAAGCGTGCGCTGGTGCGGCCGTGGGAGAGGGCGGCCAGTTCGGTGAGTAACTGTTCCTGGTCGTGCTCAGGTAGCAGGTGCAGCAAGGAGGATTGGCTCAGGCGTTCGCGCGAGAAGCCCAGGCTGGCTTCCCAGGCGGGGTTCAGTGCGACCGGGGTCAGGTCTTTGTTCAGCACGGCCAGCAAATCTTGCGACAGCTCCCAGGCACGATCGCGTTCGCGGGTACGGCGCTCAACCCGCTCGCCGAGCATCTCGTTCAGCTGACGCAGCGCCTGGGTGGCCTGGCGTTGCGTGTGGATGTCCTGCAGTACGCCTGAAAAGCGAACGCACTGATCATCGACGAACTGGCTCTGGCCGCTGCTCAGCAACCAGCGAGGCTCCAGGCCATTGGGTTGCGCGATCCGAAACTCCACGCGGTAATGACCGCCGCTTTCCGGGCGCATGGCATGTTCCACTGCCTCGCGCACCAGTGGCAGGTCATCGGGGTAGATGCCGGCGTAGAACACTTCAAGGCTCATTTCGGTGCTGGTGGGCACGCCGAACAAGGTCTTGCAGCGGTCATCCCACAGCAACAGGCCCTCTTGCGGGCGCAGGTCCCAGGTGCCCATGCCGGCGGCGTCGATGGCAATGCGAGCACGTGCTTCGACGTCCGCCAGGGCCTCTTCGGCGCGGCGACGGCGTTGGCGTTCCTGCACTTCGCTCAGGGCTCGGCGCACGGCTTTGGGCAGCAGTGGCAGGTTCTTCTTCAGCACATAGTCGGTCGCGCCCAGGCGGATCATTTCCACCGCGTGCTCTTCGCCATAAATGCCGGACAGGAATATGAACGGGATGTCGGGTGCCAGGCGTTGAGCGATGGCCAGCACTTCGGTGCCGGATGAGCCTGGTAGCACGCAGTCACACAATATCAGGTCGTAGCGGGCCTGGCGCAGGGCATGTTCGACACCTGCATGGTCGAACACCAGCTGTGACTGAACATGCAGCCCGCTGCGCTCCAGACGCATCAGGGTCAGCTCGGCGTCCATCGAGCTGTCTTCGACCATCAGTATTTTCAGCGGCGTTTGCTGCATCGTCGCGGCGGCCTCAGTTGCTACCGCGACGGTTCAGTCGCAGTGAGCCGGGTGGCGGTTCGTTTAGCACTGCCCAGAATACCCCGAGGTCGGAGATGGCGGTGACGAATTCCTTGAACTCCACGGGTTTGACCACATAAGCGTTTACCCCCAGCTCGTAGGCGCGCAGCAGGTCGGGCTCTTCGCGCGAAGAGGTCAGCATCACGGTGGGGATGCTGCGCAGTTCGGCAGTGGCGCGCACTTCCTTGAGCACTTCCAGGCCGTCGACCTTAGGCAGTTTCAGGTCGAGTAACAGCACGGCAGGGTTGCCGTCATCGCGCTCGGCATAGGCGTTGCGGCGCAGCAAGTAGTCGAGCGCATCGGCGCCGTCACGCAGCACGATGACTTCGTTGGCCAACTGGCTGCGCTCCAGGGCCAGCAGGGTCAGCTCCAGGTCTCGGGGATTGTCTTCGACCAGCAGAATGGGCTTGAGCATGATGGTAGCGGTGCCTCAGGTAGCAGTGTTTCGGGGTAGGGTGAAGTGAAAGCTGGCGCCCTGGTCGATCTGGCCAGTGGCCCAGACTCGACCGTCATGGCGCTCGATGATGCGGCGTACGCTCGCCAGGCCAATGCCGGTGCCTTCGAAATCTTCCATGCGGTGCAGGCGCTGGAAGACGCCGAACAGCTTGTTGGCGTAGGCCATGTCGAAGCCCACGCCATTGTCGCGGATGCAGACCTCGGTTTCGTCAGGGTGCTGTACGGCACTGATCTCGATGCGAGCAGGCGTACGGCCGCGAGTGTACTTGATGGCATTGGCTATCAGGTTGTGCAAGGCCATGTTGATGAATGCCGGGTCGCCGATCACCTTGGGCAGCGGGGCGATGTCCCAAACGATTGCGCGGCCTTCGTAATCGGGGGCCAGCTCGCTGCGAATGGCCTCGACCAGGGCGTTGAGGTCGACGTCGGACAGGCGCAAGGCCGAGCGGCCCATCTGCGAGAAGTTGAGCAGGTTGTCGACCAGGCTGCCGGCAAAGTGCGCCGCTTCACCGATATGCTGCAGGAAGCGCTTGCCGCGTTCGCTCAGGCCCTGGCCTTCGATTTCGCCAAGCAGTTCGGTATAGCCGGCGATGTGCCGCAGCGGGGCGCGCAGGTCGTGGGAAACACTGTAGGAAAACGCTTCGAGCTCCTTGTTGGAACGGCGCAATTCGCCAGCCAGTTGTGCCAGCTCTTCAGCCTTGCGCAGGACAATGCCCAGTACCGCGGTGCGCAGCTCCATCACGCCCTCGATCACCAGTGGGTCCCACGCCTGACAATAGCCGCGCAGTTCTTCCTGCCAGCGTTCAAAACTGTGCCGCGGGTCGAGGTTGCCCTGTGGCCCGACCTGCTTGGTCGGCTGCCCGGCCCAGTTGACCGTGCGTATCTGCTCGGGGCGGAACCACAGCAGGTAGTGCGAGTGGATCTGCGAGATGGCCACCGCCAGCACCCCGCCAGCATGGTTTGCCAGCTCGGGTAGCTCAGTGATGTCGCGGCGCAGGTTGTCGCTATGGAACACGCTGTCTTCGTCACGTTGGCCTAGCCAGTGCACCAGCGCCGTCACCTGGGCCTCAGGCGGGGTCTGGCCGATCAGGTCACAGCGCTCGGCCGAGATCACTGCCGCGCCCTGGGCGTCGGCGAAGGCCAGCAGCACGTGAGGCAGGTCGCGCAAGCCGTCACTGACGCTGTCGTGGTCGGCCATGGACGAGATCATGCGTACGATGTGTTGGCGCAGCGCCAACAGCTTGCGCGTGCTGGCATGGGACTCGCGGGACTCTATCTGCAACGACAGTACGCTGGCCAACAGCTCGCAGGCCGTGCGGGTGCGCAGGTCCACCGGGCGTGGCTGCTGATGGTGGCAGGAAATCAGCCCCCACAGCTCGCCGTCGACCACGATCGACAGCGACATCGAGGCCAGCGTGCCCATGTTGCGCATGTACTGCAGGTGCACGGGCGACACGCTACGCAGTACGGCGAAACTCATGTCCAGCGCCTTGCCGGTGCGCGGGTTGGTAGCGGGCAGCAGAGGCGAGGGTTGATAGTTGGCATCTTCGATCACGCGGATACGGTTGACCCGGTACAGCTCGCGCGCCTGGCGCGGGATGTCTGCAGCCGGGAAGCACAGGCCCGCGTAGCTGGGGTAGCCTGGGTCGGCCACTTCGGCCAGCACCTGGCCGTTGCCTTCGGCATCGAAACGGTAGGCCTTGACCCGCCCAAAGCCGGTGATGCGCTTGAACTGCAACACCGTTTGCTGCAGCAGGTCTTCAATACTGCTGGCCACTTGCAGACTGGCGACAAAGCTGCGCACCAACGGGTAATAGTCGCCTTGCCCGACCAGGTCTGCTGGCAGGCGGGGCGGTTCGAACTCGGCAATCAGTACCTGATCGTGGCAATGAACCAGCAAGTGCAGCAGGGCACTGATGGGGGCGCCCTGGTGCAAGCGCACGTCGCCAATGTGGAACGGGAAGACTTCATCTTCAGGAAGCCGTGTGAGGTGCGCGTGCAGGTCAAAGCCCTCGTGAACCAGGTCGGCGAAGCGGCAACCGATCAGTTCACGGGCTGGCAAGCCCAACCAGTGCTCGACATTTTCACTGGCCTGCAGCACGCACAGGTCGGTGGCATCCAGCACCAGCAGAAAGCCGTGAGGCTGGATGCTGCCCGGAACCTGGATCGGCTCCTGGGCACAGCGCTCCATGGCGTCTGCCAGTGAGTTGTCTGCAGTCATGATTGAAAAAGCTCCTGTCATGTCCGTCCGTGTACGGCACAGGTGTCTGGCGCAGGACGAGTACGATTCACCCTAACAGAATCCCGGTGCATTTACCGGCTCTTGGCCATTGGAGGCACGGGTTGGCCACGGGTTCTGTGTGGTACAGGCTTTTTTTGATGCCACGGTATCGCTTTATCGCTAATACAAAAAAAATGGCGTTATGCCACATCGGCTGCGCCACCTCACTGCTACGCTCAGTTCAGGACGTTTCGATAAGGATAACAAGGTGACGGAGCGCATGCTGGCCGCGCTGTTCGGCCTGTTGTTCAGCGGCAGTACCGTGGCGGCGGATTTTCTCGTGGAAGTGCGGGTACTGGTGCAGCGTGGCTGCATGCTGGTCAACCAGACCCGCGATGCGGGGGCTCAGGCCCTGGGTCGTATCGACCTGGGGGCGACGGCGCGCCTGGATGGCCCTGGCGCGCCCTTGAGCGGTGTGCTGCTAAGCCAGCGCCCGCCGCGCCTGGAGTGCAACCCGGATACGCCCTATCAGGTGCGGGTCGACGGTGGCCAGCATGGTGGCGTCGGCGAACTGCGCTACCTGGCCAGCGACGATCGCCTGGCGCGGCCCATTCCTTACCGCTTGTACCGTGACGCTGCCTGGCGTGAGCCTCTGGCAGTGGGGGTGGCCCAGTCGGCGCGTGTGCCGGGCAGCGGTTCGGTTGAATTGCCGTTGTACGCACGTATCGACAAATTGGCCTGGGTGCCGGATGCAGGGGTTTATGCCGACCTGCTGAAAGTCACCGTCACCTGGTAGGGACGCCGCCATGCACAAGGACGCCAGGCCATGAACCGCACTTCGATCCTGTTGCTCACCCTCGGCCCGCTGCTGGTCCCCGGCGGTGCGGTGCATGGCAGCACCACCGGTTTCATCCAGGCGCGGCTGGTGATCAGCGCGTCTTGCCAGATCAGCAGCAACGAGACGCAACCGGCCGTGCTGGGTGACCCAGGCGTACTGGACTTTGGCGAGCGCGGTCCGAACTGGGACCAGCCGTTGCGCAGTCAGGTGGACGAAGTGGGCGGCCAGGGTAGCCTGCAAATCAGTTGCACGCCTGAAGTTCGGGCCTTCAACGTGCGTATCAATGGCGGCCTCAATGGCGACGATGGCATTCGCCGCCTGAGCAACGGCCGTGAACTGATTCCTTATCAGCTGGCGGTCGACCCAGGCGGTAACAGCCGCTACGGCGTCGGCCAGGCGCGGGCCTTCACCATTCGCAGCAGCCAGCAAGTACCGATTCCCATCTACGGTGTGGTAGTGGCGCAACCGCGTGCGCTGCCGGCCGGGCTTTACCGCGACACCCTCAGAGTGACCCTGGACTGGTAACCACGCAAGGAGACTCCGATGCGAACGAACCTTTCATATTGCGTCCTCGCAGGCCTGGGCCTGGCGTTGGCTTCCCAGGCCCAGGCGGCCACGGTGACGGGCAGTATCAGCTCGACCCTGACGCTGACTGCGGCGTGCCAGGTCAATGGCACGTCGGGCACGTCGGGGCTTAACTTCGGTGCCTTGGACTTCGGTACCCAGGATGCCTTGTTCGTTACCGCCGATGCCCAGGTGTTGGGAGGCGGAGGTGGCGCCATGAGCATCCTGTGCTCGGCAGGTACGGTGCCTGTGATCAAAGTGAGTGCAGGCCTGCATGACGGCCAGTCGAGCGGCGGCACCCGTGCGCTCGCCGATGGTTCTGGCAACTTTGTACCGTACGACCTCTATACCGACGCTGGGCGTACGGCGTTGCTGGCGGTCGACGACACCATCACCCTGCCGACCAGTACCGGCGCCGCCCAGACCGTCAACCTTTACGGCAAGGCCGTCGGCAAGGCGGGCCTGCCCGCAGGGGTCTACAGCGACACGATCTCGGTCGAGCTGTCGTTCTGACCCATGCGCGGCTGGCTGGCAGGTAGCCTGACTGGCGTCAGCATGTTGTTGGCCGCCCCACTGGGGGCAGTGACCACCAGTACCTTCACGGTGACGGCGCAGGTTGTCGCCGGGTGCCTGGTGGTGGGGGGTGTCACCAGCTACGGCACGCTCGATTATGGCTCGCAGTCGGCGCTGTCCACGGGGCTGCTCAGCACATCGCTGGGTGGTTCTACCGTGACGTTCCAGTGCACCCCGGGCGTGGCCATGAGCATGAGCCTGGACGGCGGGCAAAACAGTGCCAGTGGCACACGCAACCTGAAGCGCACCAGTGGCACGCAAGTGCTGGCCTACCAGTTGTACCGGGACGCCGCCTATAGCCAGGCCTTGGGGATCGGCCAGAGCGTGGCGGTGAGCTATTCCGACCCGACGGCGATCAAGCTACCGGTGTACGGGCGGGTTCAGCTGACCGGCACGCAGCCGGCAGGGACCTACACCGATGTGGTGCAAGTGACGGTGACCTGGTAACGGCCAGCGCCACCCCTGACAAGTGTCTAAGGAGAGCTGCATGCGGGCAGGCGCGAAGTGGACGCGTGGATTGACTGGATTATTGTCGCTGGCAAGCCTGCCGGCCTGGGCGGCCACTTCGGTGCTGATCTGGCCGATCGACCCGGTGCTGGAGGCCGACCAGAAGGCAGGTGCGTTGTGGCTGGAAAACCGTGGCACTGCGCCGGCAAACCTGCAGGTGCGGGTATTCGCCTGGCGCCAGGGTGATTACCAGGAGCAGTTCCAGGCGCAGCGCGAGATTATCGGCAGCCCGCCGGTCGCCAACATTGCACCCGGGCAGAAGCAGCTGATCCGCCTGACCCGTACCGGCCCTTCACCCGCCGGCCAGGAGCAGGCCTACCGCATCATCATCGACGAGATTCCGCCCGCCATCCCGGTCGACAAGGCCGAGCCCGGCGCGACGGCGGCCATTCGATTGCAGATGCGCTATTCGGTGCCGCTGTTCGTCTATGGCGAAGGGCTGTGGGGCAAGGCCGACCCTGAAGGCAAACGCAATGCCGAGGGCGTGGGCAAGCCGCAGCTCAGTTGGCGCCCGGTGACGGTGCAGGGCAAGCCCTACATTGAACTGCGTAACACGGGCCCGGTACATGCGCGGCTGACCGATGTGGTCGTGCAGCAAGGCCCCCAGAGCAAGCCACTGGCTGAAGGCCTGCTGGGTTATGTACTGCCAGGGGCAAGCATGCGCTGGCCGGCTCCCGTGGCATCCGGCAACGTTAGCGTGCTGAAGGGCAGGGTCAATGGTCAACACTCGGCGGACGCCATCCGCCAAGGCCAATGAGCCAACGGCTGAATGAAGTGCAGGGGCCAAGGAGGACCCGGCAATGGTTGGAAACCGTGTGTGAAATGGCTCCCGGCGACGACGTGCCGCTGGTGCCTAGGGCTGGCCATGGTCAGCCCCGCGCTGGTGCTGGCCGACGACTTGCCCCCACCGCCCACGGAGATGTCCGCCATCGCCGAGGCCACCCTTTACCTCGACCTGGTGGTGAACCAGATGCCCAGGGTTGACCTGATACCGGTGCAGCAGCGGGCCGGGCGGTTGTACCTGGACAGCGACCTATTGCGTGCAGCCGGCGTTTCGCTGCCGGGCAACCCCCAGGGGGAGGTGGCCCTGGACAGCATCGCGGGGCTGCATACCGATTACGACCGTCAGAACCAGCGCCTGCTGCTGCAGGTGCCGCCGGCCTGGTTGCCTGACCAGCAAGTGGGTGATCGCAACCTTTACCCGGCCAGCGATGCGCGCAGCAGTTTTGGCGCCTTGTTCAACTACGACCTGTATCTCAACGACACCGATGAAGGCGGCACCTACCTGGCCGCCTGGAACGAGCTGCGCCTGTTCGACAGCTGGGGTACCTTTTCCAGCACCGGGCAGTGGCGTCAGTCTTTCAATGGCGCACAGGCGGACGATACCCGCCGTGGCTTCATGCGTTACGACACCACCTGGCGCTTTACCGACGAGCAGCGCCTGCTGACCTACGAAGCCGGTGACTTCGTGACGGGTGCGTTGCCCTGGAGCAGTTCGGTGCGCGTGGGCGGGGTGCAGCTGTCACGCGACTTCGCGGTGCGTCCGGATCTTGTCACTTACCCGTTGCCTGCGTTCGCCGGTGAAGCGGCGGTCCCCACGTCGCTCGACCTGTTCATCAACGGTTTCAAGTCCAGCACCACCGAACTGCAGCCAGGCCCGTACACCCTGACCAACGTGCCGTTCATCAACGGGGCCGGGGAGGCGGTGGTGGTCACCACGGATGCCCTTGGCCGGCAGGTGTCGACCACCTTGCCGTTCTATGTCACCAGCAGCCTGCTGCAGAAGGGCCTGTCGGACTACTCGGTGGCCGCCGGCAGCCTGCGCCGGGATTACGGCGTACGCGATTTCAGCTATGGGCCGGGTATTGCCTCGGGCAGCCTGCGCTATGGGCTCAGTGACATGTTCACCCTGGAAACCCACGCCGAAACGGCGGAGTCGCTGATGCTCGGAGGGCTGGGTGGCAACATGCGCGTGGGCAATTTCGGCGTGCTCAACGCTGCCTTGGCGCAAAGCCGGTTCGAGGGCGACAAAGGCCACCAGGTCGCCCTTGGCTACCAGTACAACAGCCAGCGCATCGGCTTCGGTTACCAGCGCCTGCAACGCCATGGCGATTATGCCGACCTGAGCCGGGTGGGCTCCCCGGACATGCAACTGAGCAAAAGCAGCGAACAGGTTACCCTCAGTGTCAACCTGAACGCGTACGGCAGCATTGGCGCTGGCTACTTCGACGTGCGCGCCGGTGACGGAACGCGTACCCGGTTGATCAACCTGAGCTACAGCAAGCCGCTGTGGGGCAGCAGCAGTGTGTACCTGTCGGCCAACCGTGAAGTGGGTGACAGCCAGTGGGCGGTGCAGGCGCAGCTGGTGATCCCGTTCGACCTGCACGGCACCCTGGCGCTGAGCATGGAACGCAGCAATGAAGGCGAGACCCTGCAACGGGTCAACTACAGCCGCGCGGTGCCAGCGGGTGTCGGCGTCGGTTACAACCTGGGCTATGCAGCAGGCAGCGACCGTGATGCCTATCGCCAGGCCGACGTCACCTGGCGCCTGCAATCGGTGCAATTGCAGGCCGGTGTGTATGGCAGCAGCGGCGAGATGACCCGCTGGGCCGACGCCAGTGGTTCTCTGGTGTGGATGGATGCCGGCGTGTTCGCCGCCAACCGTATCGATGATGCCTTCGTGGTGGTCAGCACCGCAGGTTACGGCGATGTGCCGGTGCGTTATGAAAACCAGGAAATCGGCCGTACCGATGCCAAGGGGCACTTGCTGGTGCCTTACAGCAGTGGTTACTACCGGGGCAAGTACGAGATCGACCCCATGAACCTGCCACCGGATGTCCTCGCGCCGGATGTTGAGCAGCGCGTGGCGGTACGACGGGGCAGTGGCTACTTGCTGGAATTCCCCCTCAAGCGCGTCATGGCGGCCAGTGTCGAATTGGTGGATGGCAACCAGCAGGTGCTCAAACTGGGTAGCCGTGTCACCCACGCAGAGAGTGGCACCCAGGCGGTGGTGGGGTGGGACGGGTTGGTGTACCTGGAGAACCTGTCGTCGAATAACCACCTTCAGGTAGCGCTTGAAGGGGGTGGGCATTGCGAAGTGGCGTTCGACCTGCCTGACGCGCAAGGCTCGGTCCCTTTGATTGGTCCGTTGGTGTGCCGATGAATGCCTGGCGGCGGGGCCTGGTGGCGAGCGTGCTGCTGTTGCCGAGCAGTACGGCCTGGGCGCTTTGTTCGTCGGTGGCCACCTTGCCGGCAGCGTTTGGCAGCCTTAATTCGACGCAGGTTCGCAACACGGTACAGACGGCTTCCAGCCTCAACTCCGGGTTGCAGTGCACCGGTTCGCTGCTGACCTTGCTCAGCAGCGGTGATCATTTCTACGCCACGATCACGCCCGCTTCGGGCGGGCTGGTCGGCCCGACAGGCGATGTCATTCCCTATACGCTCTATGCCGACAACACCACCCGCTACCCGATTACCCGGGGTGTGGCCTACGACTTCGCCCGCAACGGTATCCTCGACTTGCTGGGGCTGCTCGGCGGTACCACGCCCAAGGCGGTGCCGATCTACATGCGTACCCAGATTGGCAGCAATGTCGCGGCCGGGTTGTATCAAGAGGCCCTGACCGTGGCCTGGAGCTGGGATTATTGTTCGGGTATTGGCGCGTTGGGGATATGCCTAGGGCGTGACATCGGCTCGGGTAGCCAGGTCTTGAACGTGAGCCTGACGGTGACCAACGATTGCCAGATCACCACCCCCGACATCAGCTTCGCCAGTGCGCCGGTGGTGGCGGGGTTCGGCACGGTGAGCCAGGGCATAAACGTGTCATGCACCAAGGGCAGCAGCTACACGGTAGGGCTGGGTGACGGGCAGAACGTGTCCGGTGGGCGGCGGCGGATGAAGTCTTCGGCCAACAACTACCTGGCCTATGACATTTTCAAAAGTGCCGGTACCGTGCGCTGGGGGGCGTCCGGGGCTGCCAGGCGTTCCAGTACGGATGCCGACATCAACCCCGGCGTGGGTACCGGCACGGGTAGCCAGGTGTTCAACTACAACGCCAAGGTCTATACCGATCAGGCGACACCGCCGGCTGCGACCTATACCGACAGTGTGATACTGGATGTGCAGTTCTGAACGGCGGTCAATACCCCCCGAAGGAGCCGCCGCGTGTCGCGACGTGCTGCTCCTGCAGGGGTTGCGCAAGACGAGGTTCAGCGCAAATCGCCTACCATGCTTGCCAGGGTCTCCAGCACCGCGCCGGCCAGTGCCTTCGAGCGCGCCCCCGACCACCCGGCAACTGCATCGGGCGCGTCGTCATGGTCCTTGAACGGCATCTCCAGCGTCAGTGACAGGCAGTCATGGGCCATGCCCACCGCGTTGCAGGCCAGCGTCGTGTTCGCCTGTCCGGGCTCGTCACGGGTATAGCCATGCACCGTCTGGAAGTCGCGAGTCAGGCTGCACAAGGTGGTACGGAACTGCTCTTCGAGCTTGGCCAGCCGAGGGGTGTAACCGGGGTTGCCCTCGCATGCGGCCGTGAACACGTGCGGGATCTCTTCGTCACCGTGCACGTCGATGAAGGCATCCACACCGTACTGCTTCATCTGCGCCTGTGCAAAGAACACTTCCGGGCTGAATTCGACGCTGGCGTCCTGCCAGGCGCGGTTGAGGTCCTTGCCTTTGAAGTTGGTGCGCAGGTGGCCGAGGAAGGCGCCGTCGGGGTTCATGTTGGGGATCAGGTAAAGGTCGGCCTTGGCGAGCAATTGCTGGACCACTGCGTCGTTGGCCTGCAGGCGGTCGATCACGCCTTCCATGAACCATTCGGCCATGTGCTCGCCCGGGTGCTGCTGGGCAATCAGCCACAGCTTGCGCTTGCCTTCGGCACCGTCGCCTGCCCGCAGCAGCGGGATATCGCGGCCCTGGATACTGCGGCCGCTGGCCAGCAACTCGACACCCGGGAGTTGGCGGGCCCGTTCGATCAGCTGGTTGTGGCGGGCACGCGGGTAGGGCTCGAAATAGGCGAACCAGATCTGGTCCTGTTCAGCCTTGACCTCGAACGATAGCGCCGTACCGTCGAACTGGCTGGGCACGCGGAACCAGCGCTGCTGGTCGTAGCTGGCCACAGCGTTGTAGCCGCTCCACGCGTTCTTGTACGAGGAGCCAGAAGCGTTGTCCAGGCTGAAGCGATGGACCTGCCCCGGTGTGAGCCCGCTGACCTTGAAGTGGAACCACTGGTAGTGGCCGCTGTGGGTGTCCGGGCGAATGGCCAGGTGTACCTGGGCCGGGTTGCTGGCATCCAGTACCTGTATGTTGCCGGAGTCGAAATCGCAGTCGATCTGCAGGGGGGACAGCGTCACGGTCATGTGCCGGGCTCCTTTGCGGGCATTGTTGTAGGGGTACTGTATACGGCTTGGCGGGGATGCTGTGCAAGAACAGGCAGGGCGAGCCGTCAGCGGACAGCCCGTATGCGGCGGGCCAGTGCCGGCAAATGCGTGGACTTCAGGTTATCTGAAGAACTGGCTGGGCGTGGTACCGAACTGGCGTTTGAACATGCTGGCGAAGGCACTTGGGCTGTCATAGCCCAAGGCCCCCGCCACATCGATGATTCGCTCGCCCAGGGCAATTCGCTCCAGTGCCTGCATCAGCCGCGCCTGCTGACGCCACTGGCCGAAGGTCATGCCGGTTTCCTTGCGGAACAACCGCTGGATGGTCTTTTCGTCCACCCCCAGTTGCACGCCCCAGTCGGCAACGGTGGCGTTATCGTCGGGCCGTTCATGCAATGCCGTGCAGATCACCCGCAGGCGCTGGTCGCTGGGTTGCGACAGCTTCAGCGGCAAGGTCGGCAGTACGCAGATTTCGTCGAGGATCAGGCGCATGACCCGGGCTTCGCGCGAGTCCTCGGCAAACGGTGCGGTGAACCCCACCGAGGCCTTGATCAGTTCGCTGAGCAAGGGCGAGATGCTGATGGCCTTGCTCTGCAGGGGCAGGCCGGTTGCCGCGTCGATGCGCACGAACACACTGCGCATCTTCACGTCGCCGACACAGCGAATGGCGTGCACCTGGCCGCAAGGCATCCACACACCGCGGCTGGGTGGCACTGTCCAGCATTCGTTTCCGGACTCGACGATCATCAGGCCTTTGATGGCATAGATCAGTTGATGCTTGGTATGGCTATGGGGCTCGATGAACCAGTCGCTTGGGTAGTCTGTCGCACGGCTACCCACTTCCCAGGTCCACTCATCGACCTCCACCAGCAATTCACGCTGCGGCTTTACCATCGTGACCTCGTATCGAAGCAGCCTGGCAGCGCCACTTTAGCAGCAACGGCCAGGGCGGGCCCGCGAGCGGGTGGCCGGTAGCAAGGCGGTGGCCAACCCGAGCAGCGGCAGGAACGCGATGGCTTGGTACACCCATTCGATGCCATGCCGGTCGGCCAGTGTGCCCAGGCCGGCTGCACCCACGCCGCTGATGCCGAACATCAGCCCGAACATCACCCCCGAAACCATGCCGACCCGGCCTGGCACCGCCTCCTGGGCATACACCACCAGGGCAGCGAATGCCGAGGACATCACCAGGCCGATGGCCACCGCCAGTACGGCTGTCCAGGCGAGGTTGGCATGGGGCAGGGCCAGGGCGAAGGGCGCCACGCCGAGGAACGAGACCCAGATCACGGCCTTGCGCCCGATGCGATCACCCACCGGGCCACCGGCAAAGGTGCCCAGCGCAACGGCTGCGAGGAACACGAACAGGTACAGCTGGCTGTGCTGCACACTCAGGCCGAAATGCTCGATCAGGTAGAAGGTGAAGAAGTTGGTGAACGAAGCGATGTAGACGAACTTGGCGAACATCAGCACGGCGATCACCACCACCGCGCGCCACATGGCACCCCGCGACAGGCCGGGGGCCTGTTGGCCCGCGAAGCTCTTGAGCCGGGCCTGGCCGTGGCGCACGCTCCAGCCCGTCACCCGCAGCAGCACCAGAACGGCCAGCGCAGCGGCCAGCATGAACCAGGCAATGGCCGGTTGGCCGTGCGGAATGATGATGGCAGCGGTGAGCAGTGGGCCGAGGGCCGAGCCGGTATTACCGCCGACCTGGAAGGTTGATTGCGCGGTCCCGAAGCGCCCGCCGGAAGCCATCCTGGCGACCCGCGAGGCCTCTGGGTGAAAGGTGGCCGAACCCACGCCGACCACGGCGGCGGCCACCAGCAGCATTTCATAGCTGCCGGCAAAGGCGAGCAGGGCGATGCCCACCAGCGTCACCACCATGCCGGCAGGCAGCAGGTAGGGTTGTGGGTGCTTGTCGGTGAACATGCCGACCCAAGGTTGCAGCAGGGAAGCGGTCACCTGATACACCAAGGCGATCCAGCCGATCTGGGCAAAGCTCAGCGCGAAATCGCTTTTCAGCATAGGGTAGATCGACGGCAGTACGGCTTGAATCAGGTCGTTGAGCAGGTGGGCGAATGCAGCAGCACCGACGATGCGCACGACAAAGCCCTGAGGCTGGTCGGCAGGCGTGGCGGCGGCTACGGAGGCGGCGGAAGTTGTCATGGGCAATGTTCTTCTATGGCAAGGGAGCAAGGCGTTGCCGCAGCAGGTTATCCAGTGCCGAGGTTGCCTGTCTCACGCCGAACAGGCAGCCAATGTCGCGTTTCGGGCATCCGTGCCCACAGCCTGACAGGAGAACGGAGGCGCTCCTGCAGATGATTGCCTTCAGGCCATATCGGCTGCGGTCTTGCCGGCGACCTTGTGGCGCCCGCCCAGCCATACCAGCAACAGCCCCGCAGCTGCCAGCACACCTCCGGCCATCGGCACGGCGGCGTAGCCCAGGTTCAGGCTGATAACCGCACCACCCAGCGCCGCGCCCACGGCGTTACCCAGGTTGAACGCACCCACGTTGATCGACGACGCCAGGCCTGGTGCCTCGATGGCGGCAGTCATTACACGCATTTGCAGCGGTGGTACCACGGCGAAGGTGAACATGCCCCAGACCAGCAGGGCGATGGCTGCGCCAAGGTGGCTACCCAGTACCAGGGGCATCGCCAGCATGATCAGCGCCAGCACGGCGAGGAAGATTTTCGCCGCGCCATCCAGTGACCAGTCGGCCAGGCGGCCACCCAGGCTGTTGCCAAGGGTGAAGCCAACCCCGATCAGTACCAGTCCCAAGGTTACGAAGCCGTCCGAGGCACCGGTCAGTTCGGCCAGCACCGGCGCCACGTAGGTGTACAAGGTGAACATGGCACCGGCACCGAGCACGGTGGTGGCCATTGCCAGCAGCACGCTGGGGCGGGCAATGACCGCCAGTTCCTGGCGCACATGCGGCACGCTGCCGCGTTCACCCTTGGGCAGGGCGTACCACAGCGCGGCCATGGCCAGCAGGCCAAGTACGGCGGTACCGGCAAATGCCATGCGCCAGCCGATCTGCTGGCCAATCCAGGTGGCGGCCGGCACGCCGCCGATGTTGGCGATGGTCAGGCCCATGAACATGGTGGCCACGGCGCTGGCCTGTTTCTCCTTGGGCACCACGCTGGCTGCCACCACGGCTCCCAGGCCGAAGAACGCACCATGGTTGAGGCTGGTGACCAGTCGCGAAGCGAGCAGGGTGTAGTAGTCCGGCGACAGTGACGACAGCAGGTTACCAAGGGTGAAGATGGCCATCAGCGCCATCAGCGCAGCGCGCTTCCCAAAGCGGCTGAACAGCAAGGTCATGATCGGCGCGCCGACCATCACGCCAATGGCATAGGCGGTGATCAGCATACCGGCGCTGGGGATGCTCACCTCCACGCCCTGGGCGATGACTGGCAGTAGCCCCATCGGGGTGAACTCGGTAGTGCCGATGCCAAAGGCGCCAATGGCCAACGCGAAGAGCACGCGGCCGGGTCTCATTGTTTGAGCAGTCATCAGTGTCAGTCCCAGGTTGGCGCCAGGCCGTCAGGGCTGACCTCGCGGCCATTGCGCTCCAGCTTGGCGATGCGTGCCATGTCGTCGCTGTCCAGCGTCAGGCCACGGGCAAGCAGGTTGCTGGCCAGGTTTTCACGCTTGGTCGACGACGGGATCACGGCATAGCCCAATTGCAAGGCCCAGGCCAGGGCAACCTGGGCGACGGTAGCCTTGTGCTTGGCGGCGATCTGGGCCAGCACCGGGTCTTTCAGCACTTTGCCGTAGGCCAGGGTCATGTACGAGGTCACGGTGATCCCTTGTTCCTTGAGGAATGCGGTCAACTTGCTGTTCTGCAGGTAGGGGCTTAGCTCGATCTGGTTGGTGGCGATTTCCCCTTTGCCGACCACGGCAATGGCTTGCCTGGTCAGCTCGATGTTGAAGTTGGAAATGCCGATCTGGCGAGCCAGGCCTTGCTGCTTGGCGTCGGCCAGGGCCTTCATGTACTCGGGCAGTTCTACGCCATTGCCCGGCGCTGGCCAGTGGATCAGCAGCAGGTCGACGTAGTCGGTGCGCAGCTTCTGCAAGCTGTCACGCAGGCTGGGGATCAGCTTGTCGGCGGCGTAGTTGTCGACCCAGATCTTGGTGGTGATGAACAGCTCGCTGCGCGGCACGCCGCTTTCGGCGATGGCCTGGCCCACTTCGGCTTCGTTCTTGTAGATCTGGGCGGTATCGATGACGCGGTAGCCGACTGCCAGGGCAGACTTGACCGAGTCGATGACGGTTTGGCCGGAGAGGCGGAAGGTGCCGAGGCCGAAGGAAGGAACGCTCATGGGGTTGCTCCTGAATAGGGGGGAGGATCATGTGGTGCCCAGTGTGCAGGTTTGAACGGCAGCGAATAAGCCGCCATGGCGCCAAAGTCATTTGACCTGTAGTCACAAATACATTTTCAAGCTGTGCATTCACTACATAAATAGGGCCCGAGGGGATTGGAACCTTGTTCAGCTAGCGCTTTTTATCAAGCGTTGAGGCTGCCCATGACCCCTTCAGTAATACCCGCCGATTCCATCGATGCGCTGATTGCCCGTCAGTTGCCAGGCTGGCTCAAGCGCGCATCTGCCCAAGAGCTGACAGGCCTGCGCGCCGCTGCTTTGCGCCAACAGCGGGCGCAGGACCACGTCGACGCCTGGTTAGGGGCTATAACCCCCTTGGATGAGTTCGCCGAGTCGTTGCTCAAACGTGCGCCCGAGGCTCGTTCAATCAAGCAGGTAGACCTGCGCCAGGCTCAGCTCAGGTTGGTGACCCTCCAGCCAAAACCGTCGATATCGCCTGCTTTACCTAGCACGTCAACACGCCTCGTCAGCACCCAGACGCTTCTCTCGGCGGCACTGCATAACTTTCACGAAAAGGAAATGCAGCCTGGCTGGTTCGCGGCCGGGTCGCAGTTGGTCACTGCCAGCGGGCACCTGCTGCCGCTAAGTGCGCAAGCCTTTGTCCGCCTTTGCAGAGACATTGATATTGGCAGGCGTTATCAAAGCCATTTGCAATCGAAGCTTGAAGGCGAGGGGGTGGCCGTCGAGAGCACCCTGGAGGAGGCGTTGAGGGCCAACCTGGCGCTTGCTGCAATCGCCGCAAGGATCAAGGGTGAAATCGATGAGCAGACCTGTCAGTGGATCAACCAGGTGGTGGGCACAGGGTCTTTCCTGCCAGCCGACAACACCGTATTGAAGTGTCACACCCTGCGGCTGTTGGGCAAGGAGGTCATTGGCGCACTGGTGATCGAAGTGCGTCAGAACGCCCGCCTGCTTGGTGTTATCGCGTGGTTCCCTGAGGACCCGTATGCCCCGGTGAGTTGGCACACCAGCTGGGAGCTGCTGTACATGACCCTTGGCATACGTTTGCGTAATGAAGCGTATCGGCGCTACTTCCAGCGCTTCGTCGCAGAGCGTGATCGCGTCGCCTTCTGCGCGGCGCTGAACGCGCTGCTCAGCCACGGTAATACCGTTCTCCCGCTTGAGCTAGATGGCCGCTGTTTTGCGATCGAGGGCGACGTGTTTGTCGCGCTGCGCCAAGCCCGGATCGACAAAATGCTGGATGACGCACGGGTATTGGCGGTATCGACAGAGGATGAGGATGTCGCCGACCGTCGCGCACGTTTGCAGGGCTATCTGGATTTGGGGTTGAGCGTAGCAGGCCTGGCAGCGCTGTTTGTGCCTGTGTTGGGGCAGGCCCTGCTGGGGCTTACGGTGGTGCAGCTGGCAGGTGAGGTGTACGAAAGCTACCAGGATTGGCAGTTGGGTGATCGCGACGCCGCATTGGGCCACTTGTTCAACGTGGCCGACACGGTTGTGATGACGGCGGTGACGACGGCCGGGGCGACGGCACTTGGCAAGCTGGCCCAGCGAGTGGCGCAGGTGGATGCCTTGGTGCCGGTAAGCCTGGGCGATGGCCAGTTGCGGCTGTGTGACCCGTCCTTGTCGGGCTATCAGCGTGAGGGCGTCGATCTGATGGTAGGACAGGCCGTGAATGAAACTGGCCGTTCGCTGAGGCGCCTGCACGATGCTGTCTATGAGGTGAGTGAAGGGGACGATGGCGCATGGCGTATTCATCATCCATCAAGGCCACAGGCCTACGTACCGGCACTTGAGTACAATGGTGCCGGGGGATGGGTGCATGAGTTCGAACAACCGCAGCGCTGGCATGACGCCGCCTACATGGTGCGCCGCCTTGCCAGTCGTACGGCGCAGGTGCCCGATGAGGCGGTGTCTGTGGCGTTGCAGGCCACGGGTTTCGAGGCTGACAGCCTGCGCCGTTTGTTACTGGAAAATGCGCCCCCGCCGGCACGCCTGCTCGATGCCATCGAGCGCCAGCAATTGCACCGTGATTTCCCGGCGTTGCGAGGTGAGGCTTTCGAGGAGGTCTTCAACGAGCGACAGATCAGCCCGCAAGCAGCAGACCGGGTCTTGATGCGAGACTTCCCAGGCCTTTCCCACCGCTGCGCACGGGAAATCGTCGAGGGGGCCAGCAGTGTCGAGATGGAGAGCCTGACGGGCGCAGGCCGGGTGCCCTTGGCCTTGGCGGAACGTGCACGCTGGGCAATACGCGACAGTCGGATAGACCGTGCCTGCGCAGGGTTGCGCCAGGCCGCGGCAGAAAATGACGATACCGGCAAGCTCGCGCTGGGCCTGCTCGATGCCATCGCCCCCTGGTCGGCTGGGGTCAACGTTGAGCTGCCTGCCGCGGGCAGGGGTGGGTTGCTGCAGACGTTGAGACGGCAACTGGACAGCCGCCAGCGACAGTTGCTTGGTATTAGCCAGATGACGGATGACGCACTGGGTGAGCGGCTTGGGCGTGAGGCGCTCGCTGACCGTGAAGCGGCGGCCCGAATGATTGGGCTGGCCCGTGTGGGGCAGGGGATTCGCCCTCCTGTGCGGTTGTTCGATGGGCGTTTGGGCTACCCGCTCAGTGGCCAGCTGACAGGCACCCGACAGGCACTGCGGCGCACGTTGAACCACGTGTTCCCGGTGATGAGCAGTGAGCAGCTGGAGGTCTACCTGCAAGACCTGGCGCAGCGGGGGGTGGACCCGTGGGACCATGTCAGCCAACTGTTACAGGCCAAGGTCAGCCTCAAGCAGGCATTGCAAGCCTGGCGAAATGACGCAGGGCTGAACATTGTTCGCCGCCTGCGTCGTATCAAGGTTGCCAGGCGCATTACGGCAAGCTGGCAGCGCTTTACCCCTGGAGAGGTGGCGGGTGACTACCACCTGACCTTCGTGGGTGAGCGGGTGGGTGACCTGCCGGCTTTGCCTGAAAATGTGAGTTTTGACCACATCACGCACCTGACCCTGCGCGATATGCAGCTGACGAGCCTTGATGCGGGCTTTCTTGGTCGCTTCAGCAAGGTGCGCAACCTGGACTTGCGGAACAACCGGCTGACACGCCTTCCTGCAGGTATCGAGCAACTGACCGAATTGAAAAACCTGCGCCTTGGCGGCAACCAGATCGTGCTTTCCAGCGAGGATAACCTGCGTTTGAGCCAGCTTGTGGAACTGC
Source organism: Pseudomonas sp. BO3-4 (assembly GCF_034044115.1). NCBI lineage: Bacteria > Pseudomonadati > Pseudomonadota > Gammaproteobacteria > Pseudomonadales > Pseudomonadaceae > Pseudomonas > Pseudomonas sp. BO3-4. The sequence continues at coordinate 4,035,489 of NZ_CP139018.1, read as the reverse complement.
GCCGCCTGGAGCTCAACGGCAACCCGGTCGGTTTGCTGCCACCCTTGGCGTCTTTCCCCCTGCTGCGCCGGCTGTCCTTGCGCAACACCGGGCTGGGCGAACTGCCCGCTGATCTGGCCAGGCACGGTAATCTGGAGTTGCTGGACATGCGTGACAACCAGATCCAGACGCTGCCTGAAGCGTTGTCCCTAGTGCCGCTTCGCTTGTGGCGGGGCCTGGAGCTGCACGACAATCCACTCTCGGACGAAACCTTGCAGCGCTTGCAGTTGGCCAGGGCGTCGGCCGGGGCTGCTGAGCGTCGACGTGCAGCTCATGCCACTTCGATCCCGAACGCTGCAGCCCCTTGGTTTTCAGGGTTCACGCCATCCCAGCGCGAGGTGCGATTGGCGAGCTGGAACCGCTTGAGCCAGGAAGCCGGAGCGCAGGATCTGTTTCGCTTTTTCTCTGATTTACGCGCCCTGCGTGAATACGACGCACAACCGCGCGACCTTCAGGCGCGGGTGTGGCATATCCTCGAAGCCTGCGAACAGCACGCTGAAGTACGCGCGAGCCTGTTCGAGCAAGTTGCCCGGCCGCGCAGTTGCAGCGACGAGTTGCTGCTGACGCTCAGCGAGCTGGAGGTTGGCGCGCTGGTCGCCAAGGCCGGTACAGCCGGTACCGGGTTGCAGAAGGAGCGGGCGCTGGTCAGGCTGGGGCGCTCGTTGTTCCGCCTGGACAAAGTCAACGCAATTGCCGCGCGGCATATTGCGGATTACTTTTCGAACGATCCCGTTGAGGTTTACCTGACCTATCGCGTCAGGCTGGCGGATAGCCTCGACCTTCCCGTGCAGCCCAGCCATCTTTCGTATGAGAGTTTCAGCGGGGTTGGCCGCGAAGACCTGGACGCCGCGCGCAGCGAGGTGCTGCGGCAGGAAACGCCACAAGCCTTGGCGCAGGCGCTGGCAGATCGATCCTTCTGGCAGGACTATCTGCACGAGCAGCAGGCGGCGCGCTTCAGCCGCTTGGACGAGCCTTTTCAGCAGCGCTTGGATGCGTTGCTCGAACAATCGAAAACGCTGAGCGATGGCGACTATTTTGCCCAGGTCGAGCATATCTGCGCAGCGCGTGAGGTCGCGAAACGGCAGCTTTTGCTTGAATTGAGCCGAGAGGCAATTCAACGCCACGGCCTGTGAACGAAACAGCCCGCCGAGAGGCGGGCTGTTCGCTGGGGCGGGACGATCAGCGGCGGCGGAACAGCGGCAGCGGTTCGTCGGTGGCGGCCTGGTAGGTCACCGAGAAGTCCTTCAGGCTTTGCAGCGCGTCTTCCGGGTCCTTGTCGGCACGGATGGCGAAGGCGTCGAAGCCGCAGCGGGCCATGAAGAACAGCTGGTCGCGCAGCACATCGCCGATGGCGCGCAGTTCGCCTTTGAACTTGTAGCGGTCACGCAGCAGGCGCGCATTGGAGTAGCTGCGGCCGTCGGTGAATGCCGGGAAGTTCAGGGCGATGACCTGGAAGTGGTGCACATCTTCACCGATTTCCTCCGCTTCCTGGTCGCTGTCCAGCCATACACCCAAGCCGCCATCGCGAGCCTTGAGCACATGGGCATGGTCGCGCCACATTTGCAGCGGCACGATGTAGTCGTCGCAGTTGGTCAGCTCGTCAAACGAGGTTTCCTTGGGCAGCAGGTGCCAGGTTTCGTCGACGATCTGGTTGTTCTTAATGATTCGCTGCATAGACGCGTTCCTTGAAGGGGTCGATGCCGATACGCTGGTAGGTGTCGATGAAACGCTCTTCCTCGGTACGTTGCTCGACGTACACGGCGATCAGCTTCTCGATCACATCGGCCATGTCATCCTGCGCGAAGGACGGGCCAAGGATCTTGCCCAGGCTTGCGCCGCGTGCGGCGTTGCCGCCCAGCGACACCTGGTAGAACTCCTCACCCTTCTTGTCCACGCCGAGGATGCCGATGTGGCCCACGTGGTGGTGGCCGCAGGCGTTCATGCAGCCGGAGATGTTCAGGTCGATTTCGCCGATGTCGAACAGGTAGTCCAGGTCGTCGAAGCGGCGCTGGATGGACTCGGCAATCGGGATCGACTTGGCGTTTGCCAGCGAGCAGTAGTCGCCACCCGGGCAGCAGATGATGTCGGTCAGCAGGCCGATGTTCGGGGTAGCGAAGCCGCCTTCGCGCAGTTCAAGCCACAGCGCGTGCAACTGGCGCTGCTCGACGTCGGCGAGGATGATGTTCTGCTCGTGCGAGGTGCGCAGGAAGCCGAAGCTGTAGCGTTCGGCCAGGTCGGCCACGGCGTCCAGCTGCTTGTCGGTCACGTCGCCCGGGGCAACACCGGTAGGCTTGAGTGACAGGGTAACAGCCACGTAGCCCGGGCGCTTGTGGGCGCGGGTGTTGCGCGAGCGCCAGCGGGCGAACCCTGGGTGCTCGGCGTCCAGGGCGGTGTAGTCGACGTTGTCGAGTGCGAGGTACTCGGGGTCGACGAAGTGGCGCGATACGCGTTGCACTTCGGCTTCGGTCAGGGTGGTGGTGCCGCCACGCAGGTGGACCATTTCGGCCTCGACCTTTTCGGCGAACACTTCCGGGGTAAGGGCCTTGACCAGAATCTTGATCCGCGCCTTGTACTTGTTGTCACGGCGGCCGTAACGGTTGTACACGCGCAGGATGGCGTCGAGGTAGCTGATCAGGTCCTGCCATGGCAGGAACTCGTTGATGAACGAGCCCACCACCGGGGTACGGCCCAGGCCGCCACCGACCAGCACACGGAAGCCCAGTTCGCCGGCAGCGTTGCGCACGGGCTCCAGGCCAATGTCGTGCACTTCGATGGCGGCGCGGTCTTCCTGCGAACCGTTGATGGCGATCTTGAACTTGCGTGGCAGGTAGGCGAATTCCGGGTGGAAGGTGGTCCACTGACGGACGATTTCACACCACGGGCGCGGGTCGACGATCTCGTCTGCGGCCACACCGGCGAACTGGTCGGTGGTGGTGTTGCGCAGGCAGTTGCCGCTGGTCTGGATCGCGTGCATCTGCACGGTGGCCAGCTCGGCGAGGATGTCGGGGATGTCTTCCAGCGCCGGCCAGTTGAACTGCACGTTCTGGCGGGTGGAAATGTGGGCATAGCCCTTGTCATAGTCGCGAGCGATCTTGGCCAGGGTGCGGACCTGGTTGGCGTTCAGCTGGCCGTACGGCACCGCGACACGCAGCATCGGCGCGAAACGTTGGATGTATAGGCCGTTCTGCAGGCGCAGAGGGCGGAATTCTTCTTCGCTCAGCTCACCGGCCAGGTAGCGGCGGGTCTGATCACGGAACTGCTTGACGCGGTCCTCGATGATCCGCTGATCGTACTCGTCGTATACGTACATAAAAGTCCTGTCTCAGGCATGCAGCTATTCGCGCGCACGGCCGCGCACTCCGGTACGGAGCCGGGGAACGATAGCAGGTTGCGGTTATGCGCTAAAGTGATGTTTTTGCATATGAAAAGAACCAAATGGACTATGTGAGATTGACTGCCATTTGTGCGCTGAGCATCGCCAGGCGTTTATAATCCGGTGTTTGCTTCGCAGAGATGTGACCCCATGCTCAAGGCCCTGTGCCAAAGCTTGTGCCTTGCCTTGCCACTGGTGGCAAATGCGCAACCGGCTTCGGTGGTGTTCCTCAACCCGGGGCTGTCCACCGAGACATTCTGGACCAGCTATACCCGCTTCATGCAGGCCGCCGCGGACGAGCTGGGCATGACCCTGCAGGTGCAATACAGCGAGCGCCGAGCCGACCTGGCACTGACCCAGGCCAGGGCGATCCTGAGCGCGCCGCAGCGGCCGGATTACCTGGTGCTGGTCAACGAGCAGTACGTGGCACCGGAAATCCTGCGGCTGTCGCGTGGCACCGGGGTGAAGCTGCTGCTGGTCAACAATGGCCTGACCGCCAGCCAGCGCTTCAGTATCGAGGGCCAGCCCGACAAGTACGCCGAGCCACTGGGTACCTTGATTAGCAACGACGAGCAGGCAGGCTTCCAGATGTTGCACCTGTTGCTCGCACAACTGCCTCGCGACGCAGGGCCGGTGGATCTGGTGGCTTTTGCCGGGGTCAAGACCACCCCGGCCTCGCAGTTGCGCGTTGAGGGCATGCGCCGCGCCTTGGCCGATTTCCCTCTGGTGCGCTTGCGGCAAGTGGTATACGGCGGCTGGAACCGCCAGCGCGCCTACGAGCAAGCGAAGCAGTTGCTTGAGCGTTACCCGGCCACCCGGCTGGTGTGGTCGGCCAATGACCAGATGGCCTTTGGTGCCATGCAGGCGTTCGAGGAGGCCGGGTACACGGCGGGTCGTGACGTGCTGTTCGCGGCCGTCAACAGCTCGCCCGAAGCCTTGCGCGCACGTATCGATGGGCGCTTGAGCGTGCTGATGGGTGGGCATTTCACCCTTGGCGGTTGGGCCATGGTGATGCTGCACGATGACGCCCACGGGCTGGCGTTGAACCGCGACGGCCTGCGCGAGCGCCGTGTTCCGGTATTGCAGGAAATCGATCAGGCCAAGGCCAGGCGTTGGCTGAAGCTGTTGGAAAGGGACGACTACGGCGTCGATTTTCGGCGTTACAGTGCTGAAGGGCGCCCGCCCGGGTACCGTTACCCGTTTCTGGCGTCACCGGTCGAATATTGAATGACCCTGCTTGAGGGAAGGGCATTGCTCGTCTTAACTGCTGGTGGTGAAGTGCATTCCCATAACCACTACAAGAGGCAATGCAATGGGAAACTCAACCAAGGTCCGCAAAGCTGACAGCAGCGTCGATGCCTGGGCGATCCTCTGCTTGATCGTTCTGGTGGTGGTCACTGCCGTGTATTGGGTCAGCCACCAGTGACTTGAAACTCAAGACCGTGATGTAGCAGGGCGCCTGTGGGAGGGAATCTCGCAGGCGCTTTAGTATTGCCTGTGCCCGTCTCTTTGCGGTGAACATCTGCCTTGAGAATGGCGCAGTACCGTCGTAGGCGCGGGTTCACCCGCGAAGAGGTCGGCACAGGTTAGCGGGTCAAGTGCAGGGCCAATTGCACCAGGCCGATCAATGCCGCAATGAACACCAGGGTGAACAGCGCCCCCAGCGCAATGAAATGGCTGGCCTTGCCGTGGGTGAAGTCGCGTGCGCGGTTTTTGCCGCTTTGCACGCCGAAGGCGGCGGCGAGGATGCTGTGCAGCATCTGCCAGAAGGTCGGGGGTTTGCCCTGGCTGGAATCGTCCATGGTGGCTCCTGGGGAAATCAGAGGCAATCAAAGACAGTGTAGGCAATGGTTGTGAGGTTGCCTGTGCCGGCCTCTTCGCGGGTAAACCCGCTCCTACAGGTCAATCACGGCCCTTGAGGCCTGTTTCATACCTGTGTGGGCGAGCCCGCGAAGAAGCCAGCGCAGTCGTTTAGCTGTCATACCCCAGGTTAGGCGCCAGCCAGCGCTCGCTTACGCTGATATCCTGGCCTTTGCGTGCGCTGTAACGTTCGATCTGGTCCTTGTCGACCTTGCCTACGGCAAAATACTTCGCCTGCGGGTGGGCGAAGTACCAGCCGCTGACCGCCGCCGCCGGGAACATCGCGAAGTGCTCGGTGAGGTACACCCCGCTTGGCCCGGTCTCACCGATGGCGGTGCCATCGAGCAGGCGGAACAGGGTTTCCTTTTCGGTGTGGTCGGGGCAGGCCGGGTAGCCCGGCGCAGGGCGGATGCCGCTGTACTGTTCCTTGATCAGCGCCTCGTTGTCCAGGTGCTCGTCGCGGGCATAACCCCAGTGCTCTTTACGCACCTGCTCGTGCAGCCATTCGGCACAGGCTTCGGCCAGGCGGTCGGCCAGGGCCTTGACCATGATCGAGCTGTAGTCGTCGCCCTTGTCCTGGTAAGCCTTGGCCACTTCCTCGGCACCGATGCCGGCGGTGGTGATAAAACCACCTACGTAGTCGGTCACGCCGCTGTCTTTCGGTGCGACGAAGTCGGCCAGCGACCAGTTGGGCTTGCCGTCCGGCTTGATGGTCTGCTGGCGCAGATGGTGCAGGGTGGCCAGTGCCTGGCCGTCTTCGCCGTAGACTTCGATGTCGTCATCGGCCACCTGGTTGGCCGGCCAGAAGCCGAATACCGCGCGGGCGCTGATCAGCTTCTCGTCGATCAGCTTGTCGAGCATCTCGCGGGCATCCTTGTACAGCGCCGTAGCAGCCTCGCCAACCACCTCGTCGGTGAGGATGCGCGGGAACTTGCCGGCCAAGTCCCAGGAGATGAAGAACGGGGTCCAGTCGATGTACTCGGCCAGGGTGCGCAAATCGATGTCTTCCAGCACCTTGACGCCGGTGAAGGAGGGCACCGCTGGCTGGTAGCTGGCCCAGTCGTACTGCGGCTTGGCAGCGATCGCCTGGGCGTAGCTGAGGCGCTCGGTGCGGGCGCTGCGGTTGGCGGTGCGCTCGCGCACGTCCACGTATTCCAGGCGGGTCTTCTCGACGAAGCCCGGCTTGAGTTCTTTGGACAGCAACTGGGTGGCCACGCCGACCGCGCGCGAAGCGTCGGTGACGTAGATGACTGCGTCGTTGCTGTACTTGGGCTCGATCTTGACCGCCGTGTGCGCCTTGGAGGTGGTAGCGCCACCGATCATCAGCGGCAGTTCGAAGCCCTGGCGCTGCATTTCGCGGGCAACGTGGACCATTTCGTCCAGCGACGGGGTAATCAGGCCGGACAGGCCGATGATGTCGCACTTCTGCTCGCGGGCCGTTTGCAGGATCTTCTCCGCCGGCACCATCACGCCAAGGTCGACGATGTCGTATCCGTTACAGCCCAGCACCACGCCGACAATGTTCTTCCCGATGTCGTGCACGTCGCCTTTCACCGTGGCCATCAGGATCTTGCCCTTGGCTTCCGGCTTGTCGCCTTTTTCGGCTTCGATGAAGGGGATCAGGTGAGCAACGGCCTGTTTCATGACGCGGGCCGACTTGACCACCTGCGGCAGGAACATCTTGCCCGCGCCGAACAGGTCGCCGACCACGTTCATGCCGTTCATCAGCGGGCCTTCGATCACTTCGATGGGGCGCGCGCACTGCTGGCGGCATTCTTCGGTGTCTTCGACGATGAACGCGGTGATGCCCTTGACCAGCGCGTGCTCCAGGCGTTTTTCCACCGGCAGCGAGCGCCACTCTTCGTTTTCCACTTCCTTGGTTGCGCCGCCACCCTTGTAGTCGTCGGCGATGGCCAGCAGTGCATCGGTGCCATGCGGGGTGCGGTTGAGCACCACGTCCTCGACCTTTTCACGCAGCTGGGCCGGGATCTCGTCGTAGATCTCCAGCTGGCCGGCGTTGACGATACCCATAGTCAGGCCGTTCTGGATGGCGTGATACAGGAACACCGAGTGGATCGCCTCACGCACCGGGTTGTTGCCTCGGAACGAGAACGACACGTTGGACACGCCACCCGAGCTCAGGGCGTGGGGCAGGTGGTCGCGGATATAGGCACAGGCCTCGATGAAGTCGACGGCGTAGTTGTTGTGCTCTTCGATACCGGTGGCGACGGCGAAGATGTTCGGGTCGAAGATGATGTCTTCTGGCGGGAAGCCCACTTCGTTGACCAGGATGTCATAGCTGCGCTGGCAGATTTCCTTCTTGCGCGCGGCAGTGTCGGCCTGGCCGACTTCGTCGAAAGCCATGACCACCACGGCAGCGCCATAGCGCTTGCACAGGCGGGCGTGGTGCTTGAACTGCTCGACGCCTTCCTTCATGGAAATGGAGTTGACGATGCCCTTGCCCTGGATGCACTTGAGGCCGGCTTCGATCACTTCCCACTTGGACGAGTCGATCATGATCGGTACACGCGAGATGTCCGGCTCACCCGCGATCAGGTTGAGGAACCGGACCATGGCCGCCTGGGAGTCGAGCATCCCTTCGTCCATGTTGATGTCGATTACCTGAGCGCCGGCCTCGACTTGCTGCAGGGCGACTTCCAAGGCTTCGGTATAGTTCTCTTCGCGGATCAGCCGGGCGAATTTGGCGGAACCGGTGATATTGGTGCGCTCACCGACGTTGACGAACAGCGACTGACGGTCGATGGTGAACGGCTCCAGGCCCGACAGGCGGCAGGCCTTGGCGATTTCCGGGATCTCGCGCGGCTTGTACTTGGCCACGGCTTCGGCAATGGCCTGGATATGGCCTGGGGTGGTGCCGCAGCAACCGCCGATGATGTTGAGGAAACCGCTGGCGGCGAATTCTTCGACCACCGCGGCCATCTCGGCTGGGGTTTCGTCGTACTCACCGAAGGCGTTCGGCAGGCCTGCGTTGGGGTGGGCGGACACGTGGGTGTCGGCCTTGGTGGCCAGCTCTTCCAGATACGGGCGCAGGTCCTTGGCGCCGAGGGCGCAGTTCAGGCCCACGGAAATCGGCTTGGCGTGGCGCACCGAGTTCCAGAACGCTTCGGTGGTCTGCCCCGACAGGGTACGGCCGGAGGCGTCGGTGATGGTGCCGGAGATCATGATCGGCAGTTCGACGTTGTCGTCCTCGAACACTTGCTGCACGGCGAAGATCGCCGCCTTGGCGTTGAGGGTGTCGAAGATGGTTTCGATCAGGATCAGGTCGGCGCCGCCTTCGATCAGGCCGCGGGTGGCCTCGATGTAGTTTTCTACCAACTCGTCGAAGGTGACGTTGCGGAACCCAGGGTCGTTGACGTCCGGGGAAATCGAACAGGTTCGGCTGGTAGGGCCGAGCACGCCGGCAACGAAGCGCGGCTTGTCCGGCGTTTCCAGGGTCTTGGCATCGGCAACCTGGCGAGCGATGCGCGCGCCTTCGACGTTCAGCTCGTAAACCAGCGACTCCATGCCGTAGTCGGCCTGGGAAATCTGCGTGGCGTTGAAGGTGTTGGTTTCGAGAATATCGGCACCGGCATCCAGATAGGCCTTCTCGATGGCGGCGATCACGTCCGGGCGGCTGAGCAGCAACAAGTCGTTGTTACCCTTCACATCGCTTGGCCAATCGGCAAAACGCGTGCCACGATAGTCGTGTTCCTCCAGACGGTAGCTTTGGATCATAGTACCCATGCCGCCGTCGAGGATCAGGATGCGCTCTTTGAGTGCGTTCTGGAGTGCTTGGAGACGAGCGCTGCGGTCGGACATAGGAACTACCTGGTCGGGCGAATATCAGAAGGTGCCGAATCATAACAAAGCTGCGCGGTTTTTAGGCATGTCGCCCATTTGCATGAAAACTGCTCATGTTGGGCGGGTGGAGGCAGCGCAAGGCACCCAGGACGACCAGGCAACAAATCGTGATGGCTTTCAAGAACCAGGACTTTCCGCACATGGTGCATCGTATCCTTGCCGGCGCCTTCGCCTTGCTCATCAGCGGCGCGGTATTCGGGCAGGCCCCCCAGTCGAGCCCGGCTATTTCCTACACCCGGGACATTCAACCGATCTTCACCGAGAAGTGCGTGGCCTGCCACGCCTGCAACGACGCCGCCTGCCAGCTCAAGCTGGAAAGCCCTGAAGGCGCGGTACGCGGGGCCAGTAAGGTCCCGGTGTACCAGGGCGAGCGGAGCAAGGCGGTGCCCACCACGCGGCTGTTCTACGACGCCCACAGCGAGGAGCAATGGCGCAAGAAGGGCTTCTACTCGGTGCTCGACAACCAGGGCGGTCAGGCCGCGCTGATGGCGCGCATGCTGGAATTGGGCCACAAGACCCCGCTTACGCCCAACGCCAAGCTGCCCGAAGAGATCGTCCTGGGCCTGAGCCGCAACAACATGTGCCCGTTGCCCCATGAATTCGACGCCTATGCCGGCGCACACCCCAAGGAGGGCATGCCGCTGGCGGTGACCGGGCTGACCGACGACGAATACGCCACCCTGCGCCGCTGGCTGGCGGCCGGTGCGCCGGTGGAGTACCAGCCGATCCAGCCGAGCGCGGCCGAAGCCAGGCAGATCGCAGAGTGGGAAGAACTGCTCAACCGCCCGGGTTCCACCGAGGCGCTGGTGGGCCGCTGGCTGTACGAGCACCTGTTTTTGGCGCACATCTATTTCGCTGGCGGCGAGCAGGGCCACTTCTTCCAGTGGGTGCGCTCGCGCACGCCAAGTGGCAAGCCGGTCGATATCATTGCCACCCGCCGCCCCAACGACCCACCGGGCACGGACTTCTACTACCGGTTGATCCCGGTGCAGGGCGTGATCGTGCACAAGACGCACATCACCTACCCGATGGGGCCGCAGAAGCTCAAGCGCGTGAAGCAGCTGTTCTATGCCGGTGACTGGCATGCTGCCGCGCTTCCGGGCTACGGCCCGCGCCACCGGGCCAATCCGTTTGAAACCTTCGAGGCGATCCCGGCGGTGGCGCGCTACCAGTTCATGCTGGATAACGCCGAGTACTTCGTGCGCACCTTCATCCGTGGCCCGGTGTGCCGCGGGCAGATTGCCACTGACGTGATCCGCGACAACTTCTGGGCGCTGTTCCAGGAGCCGGCCTTCGATCGCTACATCACCGATGCCAAGTACCGCGGCGAGGCTACCCCGCTGCTGGCCATGCCTGGTCAGATCGATGACGTGGGCAGTGTGCTGAGCCTGTGGCACGCCTATCGTGACAAGCGCAACGACTACGAGAAACTGCGCCGTGAAGCCTATGCCGAAATGCCGGCACCGAGATGGTCGACGCTGTGGGCCGGTAACGACAATGCGCTGCTGAGCATCTTCCGCCACTTCGACAGCGCATCGGTGACCAAGGGCCTGGTGGGGGATGTGCCGCTGACCGTGTGGCTGTTCGACTACCCGTTGTTCGAGCGCACGTATTACCAGCTGGCGGTCAACTTCGATGTGTATGGCAACGTTTCGCACCAGTTGCAGACGCGCCTGTACTTCGACCTGATCCGCAACGGCGCCGAGGTCAACTTCCTGCGCCTGATGCCGGCCGACCAGCGCAAGGCGATCCTTGGCGACTGGTACCAGAACAGTGGCAAGGTGAAGATGTGGATGGATTATGAAGACATCGACACCGACACCCCGAGTGGCATCAAGCTCGACCCGCGCAACCCCAAACGCGACTTTGGCCTGAAGCTGCTGCAGCGCACCGGCAGCCTGAATGCCGCACCGGACCCGATCAACCGCTGCCAGGGCGCGTTCTGCTCACGGCCGCAGATGAGCGAAGAATTCCGCAATGCCGAGCAGTCGCTCAGCCGTCTGGTGTCGCGCCCGGCGGCCGGGCTGAAGGTGATCAACCAGTTGCCCGAGGCGACCATGCTGCGTATCGAAGGGCAGGACGGCCAACGTCAGGTGTACAGCCTGCTGCGCAACCGCGCGCACAGCAACGTGGCGTTCCTGCTGGGTGAGGCGTACCGCTACCAGCCGGGGCTGGATACCCTGACCCTGTACCCGGGGGTGCTCTCCAGCTACCCGAACTTCATCTTCAACATCCCGACCAAGGATGTGCCGGAGTTCGTCGAGGACATGGAGTACGCCAAAGATGACGCGGCGAAGTTCGAGCGCATTGTCATGCGCTGGGGTGTGCGCCGCAGTCACCCGGCGTTCTGGCGCTATTTCCATGACCTGAACAGCTATATCAAGGAAACCGAACCGGTCGAGGCGGGCGTGCTGGACATGAACCGGTACGAGAACCTCTGATCGGGTTGGCTGACCTTTCCGAGTACCTTGCGGTCGGAATGGGTGGGTGGTCTTGATCGATTGCAAAGGGGGCTGCTTTGCAGCCCTTCGCGGGTGAACCCGCTCCTACAACAGGTACGGCGCTGCTCTGAAGGCTGGCGCTGGCCTCTGCACTCGATACGGGCCTCAATGCACCGCCAAGCGCAGGGTATTCCATGCTGTATTCGCTTCAGGCACTGCGGGCGTTCGCCGCCTGGGTGGTGGTCTGCCACCATTTCATGCAGATCTTCTTCGACTTCCACGCCACCGGCCCCATCGGCCAACTGCTCACCGACCGTGGCGCCGTAGGCGTCGACATCTTCTTCGTCATCAGTGGGCTGGTCATCTACCTGTCGACCCGCGACAAAACCATCGAACCGCGCCAGTTCCTGCTCAATCGGGCGCTGCGCATCGTCCCTGCCTACTGGTTCTACACAGCCCTGATGGCCATGTTGCTGCTGGCATTCAGCCAATGGATGCCACATCAGGCGTTTGACTGGCGGCACCTGTTCCTGTCGCTGCTGTTCATCCCGGCGGAAAACCCAGGTGGCTATGGCCTGTACCCGACCCTGAACGTGGGCTGGACGCTGAACTTCGAGATGTTCTTCTACCTGCTGTTCGGCCTGGCCTTCCTGGTACGCCAACGGCATCACCTGCTGCTGGTGACTGCCGCTCTGTTGCTGGTCAGTGAGGTACTGGGGCGCATGGGCGTGGTCAGCCGCTTCTACAACAACGGCATCATCTACGAGTTTCTGCTGGGCATTGGTGTCGGCGTACTGTACCGCCGCGGGCTGATCCGCCAGGGCCGGTGGTTGCCGCTGGCGTTGCTGGGTGTGGCGGGCATGGCGATCTACTATCTGGACGCTTCCCAGCGCTTGCTGCACTGGGGGTTACCGAGTGCGATGGTCGTCCTGGCCTTCGTGGCCATGGAGCCGCTGTTCCAGGGCAATCGGCTGCTCAAGGCCCTTGGCGACTGTTCGTACTCGGTGTACCTGATACATGTGCTGGTGCTGTATGCCGGTTGGTTCGCCAGTGAGCGCCTGCATCTGAACCCGTTCCTGACATTTGCCCTGTGCGTGCCGTCCATTGGACTAATGTCGTGGTTCAGCTATCAGTGGCTGGAGCGCGGCCTGTACCGGCGAATGCAGGCCTGGCTGGCGGCGCAACGGGGGCCGGCCCCTGAATATGCGCTTTCCCGAGTCAATTGCTAGGACTTTGTTCGAAGGCTGGGTTGGCGTACACTTGGCCGCAAGTCTGTGAGGAACCTACATGAGCGCTATAACCATTACCGACGCCGCCCATGACTACCTGGCCGATCTGCTCTCCAAGCAGAATACGCCCGGCATCGGCATTCGCATTTTCATCACCCAGCCGGGCACCCAGTACGCCGAGACGTGCATCGCCTACTGCAAGCCGGGCGAAGAGAAGCCTGACGACACCGCCGTGGGTCTGAAAAGCTTCACTGCTTACCTGGACGCCGTCAGCGTGCCGTTCCTGGAAGACGCACTGGTCGACTACGCCACCGACCGCATGGGCGGCCAGCTGACCATCAAGGCGCCAAACGCCAAGGTGCCGATGGTCAACGAAGACAGCCCGATCAACGAGCGTATCAACTACTACCTGCAGACCGAGATCAACCCCGGCCTGGCCAGCCATGGCGGCCAGGTGAGCCTGGTGGACGTGGTCGATGACGGCATTGCCGTGCTGCAGTTCGGTGGTGGCTGCCAGGGTTGCGGCCAGGCCGATGTCACCCTGAAGGAAGGCATCGAGCGCACCCTGCTCGAGCGTATTCCGGAGCTGAAGGGCGTGCGCGACGTGACTGACCACAGCCAGAAAGAAAACGCCTACTACTGAGTTGAAGGCGGCTCCCTTAGCAACAAAGTGTTACGGTTTCAACCCCTGCGACAACAGGCCGCAGCCCGTATTCAAAGGGCTGCAGGCCATCCCCGCCATGGTCGGGTAGAACCCCTCTGGGTGTCATGCCAGAATGCCCCGGTTTTTCGACCGGCCCGTCCCGAGGGCCGGCACCTTCCCTTTAAAGGATGGTTTCATGAATGATCTTTTGACCCGGCGTGCGGTTGTCGCCGGCATGGGCGTTCTCGGGCTTGGCCTGCTGGCAGGCTGCAGCCCGGCCCGGGGGCTCGAGTTCAAGTACGGCAAGAACATGAGCAACGAAATCCTCGGGCGCAAGTTCAGCCTCAAAGACCCGCAAGGTAACGTGCGCACCCTGTCGAGCTTCTACGGCAGCATGCCGATGGTCTTCTTCGGCTTCACCCAGTGCCCGGCCGTCTGCCCGACCACGCTGGCGCGGGCGGCGCAGATTCGCAAGCTGCTGAGGGGCCGCGACCGCGACCTGTTCCAGGTGGTGTTCATCACCCTGGACCCGGAGCGCGACACGCCCGAGGTGCTCGATGCCTACGTCAAGGCCTTCGACCCGACGTTCACCGCGCTGACCGGCACCCCCGAGGAAATTGCCGCGGTGGCCAAGGAATTCAAGGTGTTCTACGAGAAGGTTCCGGCCGGAGACACCTACACCATTTCTCACTCGTCCACCAGCTACGTCTACGATACACGTGGCACCCTGCGCCTGAGCCTGGGCCATTCCCTGAACGCCAAGGAATGCGCCGAAGATCTGGTCACCCTGATGGAGATCTGCTGAATGTCGATGCAACCGATCAAACGCGGTCTGGCTGCCCTGGTACTGATGGGGCTGGCCCTGCCGGCCCTGGCCCAGACCACCGTGAGTGATGCCTGGGTGCGTGCCAGCGTGCCGCACCAGCAGTCCACCGGTGCGTTCATGGTCCTGACTGCCAGCAGCGACAGCAAGCTGGTGGGCGTGGCTTCGCCTGTGGCCAAGACCGTGCAGGTGCACGAGATGACCATGAACGGTGACGTGATGGGCATGCGTGAGGTCAAGGCTGTCGAATTGCCAGCCGGCAAGGCAGTGACCCTGGACCCGAATGGCCTGCATGTCATGCTGATGGGCTTGAACAATCAGGTGAAGGAGGGTGACAAAGTGCCACTGACCCTGACCATCGAGGATGCCAAGGGCGCCAAGGAAACCCTGGACGTTCAGGCGCAAGTGCGTGCGCTCAACGCCGACGCGGGTGGTGGGCATGATCACATGCACATGAACCACTGACAGATCAAAGGGCCGCGTTCAGCGGCCCTTTTTTTCAACTGCGCCTTTCAGCTACGAAAGCGCGGCAGCGGTCTGTCGAGGGTCAGCGACGTCAGGGTCTTTCGAACCTGGGCCTCATCGGCCTCCAGTGCCTTCAGGCTAGCGCGGATCTTGCCGGCGGCGGGCACATCGCCCTGCCGGTCGATCCAGTCGGCAATCTCCTTGCAGGCACTGCTCAGACAGGCCTGGCGCTGGTTCATCAACGACAGAAGGGTGGTGAGCTCTCTTTCGGACATGGCAGGATCCTCCATTCAGCCCTGTCAGTGTAGCAGAGGGTTGGCCAGGCTCTTGCGGCCTTTGCAAGGTGCGTTGCGGCAGCTGCCAGTGGCTGCTCTTGCGGCGCAGTAACAACTCGTTACTTATAAACAGCATGTTTAAAGTTGATGCTCGTGCCGTGCAAGGGATTCAGGGCTCGGTATCTGAACGTGACCTGTTGAAGTGCTCAACTGCACAGTCGGGAAAATGCCGTCGGGTCTGCATTCAAAGCATGGTTGTTGTAGGAAAATTCCGCGTTTCTGATTTTCGCTTACGCGCAGAGCATAGCTTGGGCCTGGCGTATAGATGCAAGTTCGAGAGGGCGCTGCCGCCCTTTCACGCGCGCAGAGCAGAGTGAACGCAGGCTTGCCGATACGCCCCCGGGGTCACCCCATAGGCTTGCTTGAACTGCCGGCTCAAATGGCTCTGGTCGGCAAAGCCGAGGTCGAACGCCACTTGCGAAGCGGCCAGGCCGTGCTTCAGCATTTCGCGGGCGCGGGCCAGGCGGCGTTGCTTCAGCCAGGCATGGGGTGGCAGTCCGGTGGCCTGGCGGAACACCCGGGCGAAGTGGAACGGCGACAGGTTGACTGCTGCCGCCAGCGCTTCCAGTGAGGGCGGGTCGGCCAGTTGGCTTTCCAGCAGTTCGCGGGCGCGGGCTACGGCCAGGGGTTCGTGGCCAGGGGCCGAAGGCTCGGCGCACTGCCCGTGCCGCTGCACCAGGGCCAGCACCGCCTGGCGCCAGGCCGTCTGCTGCTGCAAGGCGCTGGCGCTGGCTTCGGACAACTGATGCAGCTGGCTGAACGCGAAGGCCAGGGCCGGGTCATGGATCACGCTGTCCTTGAAGCTGGGCATGCCGTGGCGGCCCAGTTCCAGTTCGTCGAGCACACCGGTGACCCGCTCGTGCTCGGGATAGAAGCCGCGATAACGCCAGCCGGCTTCATGGGCCGTAGCGCCGGTATGCAGTTCGTCGGGGTTGATCAGCACCATGCTGCCGACCGGTGCCAGGTGCTCGCTGCCGCGGTGCCAGAAGCGCTGGGCGCCCGACTCGATCACGGTGAATACATAGCCTTCGTGCACATGCGGGGCGAAGCGCTGCTGGTAGTAGCGAGCGTGCAGCATCTCGACGTCGCCAAGGGCTGGCGCCTGCCAGAGGTGTGTCTGCTCGCGCAAGGGCGGGCTCATGCCAGCCAGCTGCGCAGAAGGAAGAAGATCAACATGCTCACCAGCATGCTCAGCAATACGCTGCGGGTCAACAGCACCAGGGCGATGGCCACAAGGGAGCCCAGCAGGTAGGGGTTGAGCACGCTCAGGTTGAGCTGGTGGTCGGCCATGAAGATGATCGGGCCGCAGATGGCGGTGAGCATGCCCGGCACGGCAAAGCCGAGAAACTGCCGGGCATTCGAGCTCAGGCGCAGGGGCAGGCGCGGCTCCAGGAATGCGTAGCGGTTGAGGAACACGATGGCGCCCATGGCGAAAATCAGGATCCAGGTCATGCGCGGGCTCCGGCGAATTTCTGGCAGATGAACCCGGCGCACATGCCCAGCAGGCCTGCGACCACCAGGGCGGTTTCCCAGTGCCAGTAGCTGAACAGCACCGAACAGAACAGCGACACGGCTACGCACACCACGGTGGCCAGGTTGCGCACCAGCGGCGCGATCAGGGCGACAAAAGTGGCGACAATGGAGAAATCCAGGCCGAACTGGTCCAGGTGTGGAATGTTCTGGCCCAGCAGTATGCCGGCCAGGGTGAACAGGTTCCAGGCGATGTAAAAGGTCAGGCCCACCCCCAAGGCATACCAGCGGTTGAATTGCTGCTGGTCGTACTGGCTGGTCAGGGCGAAGAATTCGTCGGTCAGCAGAAAGCCCAGGCCGAGCCGCCAGCGCAGCGGCTGGCTGGACAGTACCGGGCGCATCGACAGGCCATACAGCAGGTGCTGCGAGGTCAGCAGCAGGGTGGTGAGCAGGATCGATGCCAGGTTGGCCCCCCCTTTGAGCATGCCAATGGCCACCAGCTGCGCGGCGCCGGCGAAGACGATGGCCGACAGCCCCTGCCCCTGCCAGGCGCTGAGGTTGGCCTCGATGGCCATGGAACCGGCCAGCAGGCCCCAAGGGGCAACGGCCAGGGACAACGGGAGAATGGCAATGGCGCCGTGAAGAAAGGCTTGGCGGGCGATGTGGGGCATGATGGCTGCATGACGGCTACGAGGCAGGCCAGCATGACAGACGGGGCAGGGGATGGCTTGAACGATCTTGCTGGTCGAGGCGTGTTCGTCTCAACCTCAGTGGCCAACTGACAACAGGGCCGCATAGCGGCCCCGAATGACCCTGGGTTATGGGCGGCTGGTCAGCAGCTGTTGCGCCGTTGCGCAGCCATTGATGTCTACGGCTTTCTGCAGCAGGCTCTTGCGCTGCTGTGGGTCGAGGTCGCCAAGCAGGCGGTACACCTCGGCCTGGTAGTCGCGCTGACGCCCCCACAGCATTTCCAGGCCTTGTGGCCGGCTGCGGTTGCAAGCCAGGCGTGTGGCCGGTTGCGGGTAGTAGGGGGCGTACACGGTGGCCATGCTGGGGATGGCCTCCAGCGCTGTACGGTACTCGCTGCTGACGTTGTAGGGCTGGCACCAGGTGGCGATGGCGGGCGCCGGTGCGGCAAAACCCTGCTGGAGGCTGGCTTCGAGCAACGGGCAGGCGGCGTCCGGGATTTGCGCGGCGGGCAGGTACGTCATGTAGTACAGCGCCAGGCGGTACTGTGCGACCGGGTGCCCAAGCGCTACCGATTTTTTCAGCAGGGCAACCGCTGTCGGCAAGGTGTGAGCCATGGCCTGGCCCTGGCGGCTAAGCTCAGGGTCGCCGCCCACTGCGGTGCGCAGCGTGCTGGCAGCGTCGTCCTGGTTGTCGGCCTGCTCCAGTAGCGGCAAGGCCTGACGGTAGAGCAGGTCGGCATGAGGGTCGATGCGTACCTCCAGCGCTTGCGCGGCCAGTGGCATCAGCGCAGCCAACAGCGGGGGCAGGCGTCGCACAAGGCTCACAGGCAAACCCCATGGGTGGCCAGGTACGGATGGACGGCTTCGGTGTTCATGGCGGTCAAACGTGCGCCTCGGGCAAATCGTAACGACGACGTATTCTAGCCACCCAAGGGGGGTGGCCGAAAGACCACCCGACAACTGTCAGACGAGCTTGATCGGCGTGACCTTGCGCTGGGCATGTTTTTCCTGGGCCAGCCCAAGCTTGGCGGTGATCACCTTGGCCAAGGCATTGTTGCCCAGATCGTTCAGGTGCAGGCGGTCGATGAACAGGTCTGCGCCGAACACGGGCGAGCTGTCGAGCATGCAGTTCATGTCGTAGCAGGGCACCGGGTCGGCCTGGCTTTTGATGCGGCGGAAAAATGCCGAATGCAACTGTCTGTCGAATGCCCCCTCCAGCAGCCGGTCGAAGTTGGCCGGTTGTTGCTGCAGCGCGGTCAACATGGCTTGCTCGCCGGCGGGCAGGGTATCCCGGCACCAGGGCAGCAGCGGTTGCAGGATGAAGGTGAGCGTGGCGTGGCTGTCTGCCAGCAGACGGTCCCATTGGCGCAAGGTGCGGCCAATGTTGTCGGCGGCACGGGCCAGTCGTTTTTCCGGGGACGACAGTGGCCAGCTGACCGGGGCTGTGACCACGGGAGGGGCCAGCGCCTGACCGATGCGCCGCCACAGCGACTGCCGACGGGGCGGTGCGCAGGGCTGCATGCCTTCGCTGAAACTGTTGAGAAAGGCCTGGTAGGCCTTGGCGTGCTGCGGGTCGTTGGTACCTGCGAGGACTTCACACAGGGCTTCGTGGGCCAGGCTGTTGAGGCCACTGAGCACCACCACATGGCCGAGCTGGCCAAGGCGGTGCTGGTGGGTCAGGAACATCATCAATTCCTGGGTGGCGTTGAGCCCGCAGCCGGCCAGGCTCAGCCAGACTTCGCCCGTGAGCATCGACAGGTGCGAGGCCACCGTGTGTTCGTCGGAGCTGGCGCCGATGCCCAGGGCTGTGGAGCCGCCGACCAGCAGGTTGATGCGCGACGCACCACCGTGCTCGGCCGCCGAAAAGCGCTTGCCGGCGCAATGGCTGTAGCGCAAGCCAAGGGCATCGGTGTTGATGGTGCCGGAGCGGTAGCCGGTTTCGTGCACATGCAGGGTATAGGGGGCACGGCGACTGCCCAGCAGGAGAAAACGCTGGTAGTCCTGCTGCAGCGGCGAAGGAGACGGGCGCGTGTCAGTCGTGGTCATGGTCTCTCCTTCGCTTAAGCCGGGTACTTTGCAGCAGATTCAGGCCGCCAGTTCCTTGAGGTTGTACAGCAGGCCGCCGGCGGCGATCAGCAGCAGGGCGACGCCCGACGCCAGGCTGATGATGCGGTTGCTGCGCTGCGAGGCGATCTTGCCGATGGCGAAGATGTACAGGCTGAGCACGGCGAAATCGATGGCCACCCACAGCAGCGACAGCACCACCATGCTCTTGCCGAACGATTCGGTGATCTGAATGAACTGCGGGAAGAAGGCGATGAAGAAAATGATGTCTTTCGGGTTGGAAATGCCCACCATGAAGCCTTGCATCAGCCCACCGCGCCCAGCCTTGGGGGCCTCGCTCGCCGCGTCTGACGCGGGTGCCTGCAGGGCGTCCCTCAACGTGCCCATGGCAATGTAGCCGATGAACAGGCAGCCCAGCAGGCTCATGGTGCTGAGCCATGTTTTGTCGATGGCGGCACTGGTGAGGATGATCCACGCTGCCGCGCCGATCAGCACCAGTGATGCCCAGTTGGTGCCGACGGCGGTGAACATGGCCTTGCGCGAGCCGGAGGCGGCCGCAGTGTTGACGATCAGTGCCACCACCGGGCCGGGAGTGGCGATCAGTAGCAGCACGGTGAGGGCGTAGGTGGCGGTGAGTGCGGTATTCACGGTCAGTTCTCGATCAGTATGTCGGGTGTCGCCTGGTGTGCGGCATGGGCATGGAAGGGGCAGCGTGACGGGTTGAGCGAGCCTGCCTCCTGCAGTTGATACTGCTTCCACTCGTAGTTGTCGGTATCGCCGAAAAAGCCAAGGGTGTCGGGCACAACGCCGTCGTTGTAGTGGTGCACGCGCTCGCGAATCCGTTCGCGGATGCGCTTGCCACTCTCGGTGCTGGCGTTGGCCACTTCGTCGAAGTTCTCCCGCGGGTTGATGACGAAGGTGATGTGCTGGCCCAGATTGCGGCTTTTCATCTGCTGATGGCCGGGGAAGTTCATGTTGATGAACAGCGGCATGCCGGCATAGCAGAATGACCAGCCGGTATCGTCGGGATCGGTCGGGATGCCCTGCGGCCAAGGGTGCGGGTCGCGCGCATGCACGCCGCGCAGTACCTTCCAGGCCAAGGCCTGCTGCTCGGCCAGGCTGCTGCCGGCGGCGGTTTCGAGAAACACCACCAATGGGCTGCCGATGCGCTGCTTGGGTGCGATCGGTGCGACGGTGCGCACATAATTGGCCAGGCCCTGTGCGATATCATCGGCCAGTTGCTCGGCGCGGGCGAAGAGAATGTGGCAGGTTTCGCCGTTTACCGCCTTGCGGCCGAACAGGCAGGGGAATTCGGGGTTGGCGAGAATACTGCGAAAGTGTTCTATGGTTTTGAACGTCCAGTGTTGCATGGTGTGACCATGTTCAGCGGCTAGCTCCAGCGCATCCAGGCGATAGCAATTTCCATATCCCGTAAACATGATTTCCCCAGGCGTTGATTTAAGTGAACGTTCCAGTCACATGCAGGCAGGATCTTGGTTATGTTTGTTATTTACCGGCATTTTCCGAGACGCTCCTGTCGTTGTAAAACGCGTGGAGTTATGACCTACTATTAGTCTTACTCATGCTCGGGACGCCGCCATGTCGGAACGGATTCAGGCCTTGCACGCGCTGCGTGCCTTCGAGGTGGCCTCTCGCTATGGCTCTTTCACCCGCGCTGCTGAGGAGCTGGCCCTGACCCAGGGCGCCGTCAGCCACCACATCAAGACCCTCGAAGCCCTGTTCGGCTGCGACCTGTTCGAACGTCGGGGCCCGAAACTGAGCCTCACCGAGCACGGCCGCCTGCTGGCGCAAGAGCTGAAGGTAGGCTTCAAGATCATCGAAAATGCCTGCGCACTGCTGCGTCAGGATCGCTACGGGCTGCGCCTGAAGGCGCCGTCCACGCTCACGGTGCGCTGGCTGCTGCGGGCGCTTGATGCATTCAAGAAGGTCGAGGACAACTGCAGCGTGCAACTGTCCAGTGTGTGGATGGATATCGACAGCGTGGACTTCTATTCCGAGCCCTACGACTGCGCCATTCTCCTGGCCAGCGGGCGTTTTCCTGCCGATATCGAGAGTTTCAAGCTGTTCGATGAATGGCTGATCCCGGTATGTCATCCGGATTACATGACGCAGGCACAACCGCAACTGTCCGACCTGCCCCGATGCGAGTTCCTGCACCCGTCACCCGACCGGCGTGACTGGCGGCGTTGGCTGGCGCGAATGGATGCGCTGGACATCAGCATCGACCAGGGGCAGGTGTTCGATACCCTCGACCAGGGCATATCGGCCGCCCAGCAAGGCTTGGGCATTTCAGTGGTCGATCTGGTACTGGCCAGCACCGACCTGGCCGCCGGGCGCCTGGTCACGCCTTTCAAGCATGCCGTGGCCACCGGCGACGGTTACTACATGACCTGGCTCAAGGCCAGCCCAAAAGCGCGGCAAATGCACAAGCTGCGTGACTTCCTGCTCGGCCAGGTACCGCCGCTGGCCTACAAGGACATCAACTACCTGTACGGTTGAATACCCGATCGAGCATGAAGTCGATGAATACCCGCAACTTTGGCGGCATCTGCCGCCCGGACGGCCACAGCAGATAGAAGCTGCCGCGCCGTTCCATGAAGTCGTCGAGGACACTGACCAGTGAGCCATTGCCCAATTCACGACCCACGTTGAAGTCCGGCAGACAGGTAATGCCGCGGTGGTTCAAGGCAAAGCAGACGCGTGTTTCGACGTGGTTGCAGACCATCGAGATGGGGATGTCATAGGCGTGCTCGGGATGCTCCTGGCGCAGCGGCCAGGTTTCCAGCTTGCCGTTGCTGGGGAAGCGATAATGCAGGCAGGTATGCGCTGCCAGGTCGCGTGGGTGCAAGGGTGTGCCGCGTTCGCGCAGGTACTCGGGCGAGGCTACCAGGCGGTGCTGAAAGTGCCCGAGGAATTTGGCGCTGAGCCGGGAATCCACCGGCTGCCCGCCGCGCATCACCACATCGAAGCCTTCGCCGACGATATCCACCATGCGGTCGGAGAAGTCCAGGTCCAGTTCAACCTGTGGGTACAGGGCCATGAACTCGGCCAGTGCCGGCATTACCAGTCTGGTCACCTGCGGCATGCTCACCCGCAGCCGCCCGCGCGGCGTTTCGCTGGCCTGCGACAGCTCCTGCTCGGTGGCTTCGATTTCGGCAAGGATGCGCCGGCTGCGTTCGAGGAACATCGTGCCCTCGGCGGTGAGGGTGATGCTGCGTGTGCTGCGATGGAACAGGCGCACGCCCAGGCGGCTTTCCAGGCGCGCCACGCGCTTGCCCACTGCCGAGGCACTGATCCCCAGTGACTGGCTGGCGGCAACGAAGCTGCGGGTTTCGGCCACCCGGTTGAAGACCACGAAGCCGCTGAGGCTGTCCATGTCGCACTCCTGATTGCGGACGCTGATGTCCTGGGTGAGCGGCATTGTAACCGTCTTTTTCCGCAATGGCCTTGTCTTGCAGACTGTTCGCCTCGTTTCCCACTCAAGGCATTTGCAATGTCCCAGACATCTTCCGCACCGTTGCTGGCTGCCAGCAACGAACGTCTGCCCGTTGGCGGGCTGCTGGCGCTGGCCATGACCGGTTTCATCGCCATCCTCAGCGAAACCTTGCCGGCGGGTTTGCTCGACCAGATCGCTGATGGCATGCACATCAGCCAGGCCATGGCTGGGCAATGGGTCACGGCGTATGCCTTGGGCTCGTTACTGACCGCCATCCCGTTGGTGACATTGACCCAAGGCTGGTATCGGCGCCGGGCGCTGTTGCTGGCGATCATCGGCTTCGTGCTGTTCAACGGGCTGACGGCCCTGTCGGACTCCAACACGCTGACCCTGGTGCTGCGCTTTTTCACGGGGGCTGCGGCCGGCCTGGCATGGGGCCTGATCGCTGGACATGCCCGGCGCATGGTGCCGGTACCGTTGCAGGGCCGGGCCATGGCGCTGGCCATGCTCGGGCAGCCGATTGCCTTGTCGCTCGGCTTGCCGATTGCGACCTGGCTGGGGGCAGGGGTGGGCTGGCGCGCGACGTTCGTGGTCGTCACGCTGGTGGCGTTGCTGCTGGTGGTGTGGGTGTTGCGATCCGTGCCGGACTACCCGGGGCAGGCTGCCGACAAGCGCCCGGCGGCCATGCAGGTATTGCGCACGCCGGGGGTGTTGCTCGTACTGCTGGTGATCCTCACCTGGATCCTTGGCCATAACATCCTCTACACCTATATCGTGCCGTTGCTGGCGGCGGCTGGCATGGCTGCGGACATTGGCCCTGTGCTGATGGTGTTTGGTCTGTCGGCGCTGGCCGGGATCGGCCTGGTAGGGCTGCTGGTCGACCGATACCTGCGCAAGCTGGTGTTGCTGAGCCTGGCCGGTTTTGCCTTGGCCACGCTGGCATTGGGGCAGGCATCGTCGTGGCTTGTGTACTTGAGCATCGCCTTGTGGGGAATGACCTATGGCGGCGCCCCGACCCTGCTGCAGACAGCGTGCGCCGACGCCGCAGGCCCGGGTGGTGATGTGGCGCAGTCGATGCTGGTGACGGTGTGGAACTGCGCCATTGCCCTGGGCGGGATCATTGGCGGATTGCTGCTGGCTGGGGCCGGCGTGGCGTGGTTTGGCGGGGTGGTGCTGGTGTTGATCGCCTTGGCCTGGCTGCTGGCCGTGGCCGGGCGGGGGAGCGGTTTTGTGGCGGGGAGGCGCTAAAACACTCATGTCAGGCACGACACAGGTAGAATAACGCCATCTAAAGAAAATCCAGAGGTCGACGCAGTGGAGTTGCAGCAGGGTTTTGTCCTGACCCGGCACTGGCACGATACGCCGGAAGGCACCTGCGTGGAGTTCTGGCTGGCCACCGATGCCGGGCCGCGGCTGTTGCGGCTGGCGGCGCAGGAGTCGGTGGCTTTCATTCCTCAGGCGCAGGCCGAGCATGCCCGTGTGCTGCTGGCCAACGAAGCAGGGACCAAGCTCAAGCCACTGCGCCTGAAGGACTTCGAGCATCGCCCGATGCTTGGCCTGTATGCCCGCCAGCATCGCCAGTTGATGCAACTGGAGCAGCGTCTGCGCACGGCCGGT
Source organism: Pseudomonas sp. BO3-4 (assembly GCF_034044115.1). NCBI lineage: Bacteria > Pseudomonadati > Pseudomonadota > Gammaproteobacteria > Pseudomonadales > Pseudomonadaceae > Pseudomonas > Pseudomonas sp. BO3-4. Next base: position 4,011,123 of record NZ_CP139018.1, on the reverse strand, counting down.
ATCGACGTGTTCGAGGCCGATATCCGCCCGCCGGAGCGTTACCTCATGGAGCGCTTCATCACGGCGCCGGTGCAGTTCACTGGTCAGCCGGATGCGCAGGGCGTTTACCGGGACGCCCAGCTCAAGCCGCAGCCAGGCTATCGCCCGGCGCTGCGCCTGGTGTCGCTGGACATCGAGACCAGCGAGCGTGGCGAGCTGTACAGCATCGCGCTGGAGGGCTGTGGCCTGCGCCAGGTGTACATGCTCGGCCCGGCCAACGGCGATGCCAGCGGGCTTGACTTCGACCTGGAGTATTGCGCCGATCGCGCCGCCTTGATTACCCGGCTCAACCAGTGGATGGCCAGGCATGACCCGGACGCGATCATTGGCTGGAACCTGGTGCAGTTCGACCTGCGCCTGCTGCATGAGCACGCCAAGTCGTTGCAGGTGCCACTGGCCCTGGGGCGCAACGGTGCGGTCATGACCCTGCGCAGCCATGCCGGTGGCGGCCATGTTTTCGCCGATGCGCCGGGGCGGCTGCTGATCGATGGCATCGAGGCGTTGCGTTCGGCCACCTGGAGCTTTTCCTCGTTCAGCCTGGAGAACGTTGCCCAGACCCTGCTGGGTGAAGGCAAGGCCATCGACACGCCGTACCAACGCATGGACGAAATCAATCGCCGCTTCGCCGAAGACAAACCGGCCCTGGCACGCTACAACCTGAAGGACTGCGAACTGGTCACGCGCATTTTCGCCCATACCCGGCTGCTCGACTTCCTGCTCGAACGGGCCTCGGTGACGGGATTGGCCGTGGACCGCAGCGGTGGGTCGGTAGCCGCGTTCTGTCACTTGTACATTCCACAGATGCACCGCCTTGGCTTTGTCGCGCCCAGCCTTGGCAGCCGGCCGGACGAAGCCAGCCCCGGCGGGTTTGTCATGGATTCGCGACCAGGGCTTTACGACTCGGTGCTGGTGCTGGACTACAAGAGCCTGTACCCGTCGATCATCCGGACCTTTCTCATCGACCCGGTCGGGCTGATCGAAGGCCTGCGTCAGCCTGACGACGCACATTCGGTCGAGGGCTTTCGCGGTGGGCGGTTTTCACGCACACAGCACTGCCTGCCAGCCATCGTCGAACGGGTGTGGCAGGGCAGGGAAGCGGCCAAGCGCGAGGGCAATGCGCCGCTGTCGCAGGCCTTGAAAATCATCATGAATGCCTTTTATGGCGTGCTTGGCTCCAGCGGTTGCCGTTTCTTCGATCCGCGCCTGGCGTCGTCGATCACCATGCGCGGCCACCAGATCATGCGCCAGACCAGGTCCCTGATCGAGGCGTGTGGCTACGATGTAATCTACGGTGACACCGACTCCACCTTTGTCTGGCTCAAGGGTGCCCACGCCGAGGCAGACGCGGCGCGCATCGGCCGCGAGCTGGTGGCAAAGGTCAACCAATGGTGGCAAGCCCATCTGCACGAGACCATGAACCTGCAGAGCGCCCTCGAACTGCAGTTCGAGGTGCATTACCGACGCTTCCTGATGCCCACCATCCGCGGTACCGATGAAGGCAGCAAAAAGCGCTATGCCGGCCTGGTGCAGCGGGCCGACGGTGCTGAAGAAATGGTTTACAAGGGCCTGGAATCGGTGCGCACCGACTGGTCACCGCTGGCCCGGCAGTTCCAGCAGGAACTCTACGGCCGAGTGTTCCGCAGCGAGCCCTACCGTGATTATGTCCGCGAGTACGTGCGGCGAACGTTGGCGGGCGAGCAGGACGAACTGCTGGTTTATCGCAAGCGCCTGCGTCGCCCGCTGGCCGATTACCAGCGCAACGTGCCGCCGCATGTGCGTGCCGCACGCCTTGCCGACGACTACAACAAGCGTCTACAGCGCCCTCTGCAGTACCAGCGTGGGGGCTGGATCAGTTACGTGATCACCACCGCCGGCCCTGAGCCGCTGGAAAACCTGCAGGCACCGATCGACTACGATCACTACATCAGCCGTCAGCTACTGCCGGTGGCCGACGCCATCCTGCCCTTTGTCGGCGATGATTTCGCGCGCCTTACCGACCATCAGTTACTGCTGTTCTGAGCGGGTGGTAGATAGCTAGGCGTCAGCCTGACGCTACAGTCTTCAGACTCGGTCCTCCATGTCGTCGCGGAGGCAGAGATGCAGAACAATAGCCGTCAACCATCGGCTGCGGTCGATACCCTTGCCATGGCACAAGCATGCCAGGATCACTACATTGCACAGCGGCTGCCGGCCTGGATGAAGCGGCTGAGCATGGCCGAATTCACCCTGCTGAGCGAGGCGCTGCCTGAACTGCTGGCCTGCCGCGCAGGCTTGGTGTCAGCGCTGGCGCGGCTACGCAACCTGAATGCATTTACCCAGCCCTTGCTGCAGCAAGCGCTCGGTGCCCACGGCGACCTTGACGTCGATCGCCTGTACTTTCGCCAGTGGTACACCTTTACCTCGCCCACGATCCATTATGTAACCAGTCGGCTTCCGGTTGTCGGCAGCGATTACTACGACATCCCTCTGCTCGAGGCCGCTTTGAGCAATTTCACCGCAGAACAGCAGCGCGACCAGCCACAGGGTAATTGCCTGGTCGATGTGCGCGGCGCAAGGCGTAGTGAGCTGTCTGCACCGAGCTTCGCCAGGCTGTGTCGAGCGCTGGATCTTGGGCAGAAATACCAGGCGCATCTGGATTCGGTACTCCAGCCTGAAGTCAGGGGGTTGCTGACGCGACGGCAACGCTACAGCATGCTGGTGGATGCCCTGCAGGCCAGGGCGCAGGGCGTATTGAGCGCAGACGAACTGCAGTGGGTGGTGGCGCTCTGCACCAAGGACACGCTCGGCAAGCTCGAAGGCGCCTCGGTTCGCGTGCGGCAGTTGGCGGTGTTCGGTTGCCGCTTGCAGCAGATCGTCGTGCTGGACGTGATCGACGCGGGCTTGTTGTTCAACACCAGCAAGCGCGTGTTGGTCTATGTACCGGGTGACCCGCACGGCCCCTGGAGCGTGCGCAGCGACCTGGAAGATTATGCCCGCCGGGTGCTTGGCAAACGCCTGCGCGAAGATGACTACCGGCGCTTCTTCAACCGCTTCGTGCGCCGACGCGATAGCCAGCGATTCTTCTCGGCCGTCAGTGAGCGCCTCGATGACGTGCCCGGCTGGGCAACCCGCGACCTCGATGAGCAAACCTTTGCCTATCGCCTGCCACTGTTCGAACACCTTGCTGACGACTGGATTGCGCGGATCAAGGACGATGCTGCGGTCATCGCCCCGCCCGTGGCCTTGCTTGATCGCGAGGTCCAGGCCGAACACGCCCGCCGTTTGCGTGCTGAAGGCTGGACTCTGTTGGGTGTTGCAGGGTTTTTCGTTCCGGGCATCGGCGCGGTGTTGTTGGGGGTGATGGCCTGGGAACTGCTTGAGCAGGCGTTCCAGGCTGTAGGGGATTGGCAGGACAACGAACGCAATGCGGCACTGGCGCACCTGCTGAAGGTTGGCAAAGGGCTGCTGGCGGTGGGGGCAACCGTTGCCGTCGTCGCCACGGCCCGACGCGCCTGGACCGAGGTGGACAAGCTGGTACCGGCGCAGCTGGAAAACGGTGAGGAAAAGCTGTGGAACGCAGACCTCAGCCCCTATCGCTGCGAAAGCCCGTCAGACACGGCGGTGCTGGACATGGAGGGTGTGCACCGTGTTGGCGAGCGCCGCTGGATCAGCATGGACGGCCACTGGTATGAGGTGACCTGGCACAATGATGATGAACAGTGGCAATTGCTCCCTTACCAGGGCTATGCGCCGCCGCTCCGTCACAATGGGGCCGGCGCGTGGCGGCTGTGGTGTGAACAGCCCGCCGAGTGGGGCGACACACGCCAGTTGTTCCGCCGCCTGGGCGGGCCATTCAGCGACCTTGACGATGCGCAGATCGACCAGTCGCTGGCGATCCATGGCCTCGATGATCAGCACCTTCGGGCATGGCATGTGTATGGCCTTGCGCCGGAAGCAGCGCTGGTCGACACCGTCGCACGCGTGCGGCTCGCCGGCAGGATTGGGACGTTGATCAACCACTTGCGCGAGGGAGGGGTAACGGCAGACCCGCTACTGCTGGAGCAGGTCATGCGCCTTCCACAGGCCGCCGGCAAGGACGGAGCAGCGTTGGCCGATGTGGCTTGGGCCGGGCGACGAGCACTGCTGCAGGCGGTGTACGAAGAGCAGAATCCCGACACGGAAACGGGCCGTCTCTTACGGCAGAATTTTGCCAGCCTGCACCGCTTGGCTGCGGATGAGGTGCTACGCGATGCCAGCGAGGATGACCTGCAGCTTTTGCGTGAGACGGGGCGCGTGCCGTTGCCGATGGCCGAGGCAGCAAGGTTGCAGGTTGCGCGAATTCGAATGGCGCGGGTGTATGAGGCGCTGAGCATCGATACGCCGCAAAACCTCGACCTGGCGCGTGTGGTACTTAATCTGCTGGTGCATGTGCCGGGGGCTGGCGGGCCCGGGTGGCGATTGTACGACGGTGATGCCAGCGAGCCGTTATTGACGGTCGAGGGATCGGGGCAGACGTTTGACTTGCTTCATCGTCATGGGCTGTTCCGCCTGCGTACCCGAACGCACACGGTTGCCGGTGAGAGGGGGGAGTTGTTCGAGACCTTGGCCGCAGCCTATGACGACGCATCGCAAGCGGCCATCGGCCAAGGCCGGTCGTTTGTGCCTGCGCTGCGCCAGGCGCTGACCGACGTTGCTATCGAGCAACGCCAGACCGTGGTGAATCTGCTCAGGCTGGAACAGCCGACCGGCTCGTTTCTCCCGCCACAACGTCTGGCTGATGGCAGGGTTGGCTACCCCTTGGCGGGCGGCAGGTTCTGGGGGGCGCTGGGGCGGAACAGGCCCAGGGCGCTTCAGGCTCGGCTGCGTGATCTGTACCCAGCTTTCAGTGACGAGCAGATCGGGCACTGGCTCGCATCAGGCGACGCGCAGGCCAGGTTACAGAGGCTGGAACAGCAATACGGGGTGCTCAAGAGACACTTGACCCAGTGGGCGCGCAGTGCCTTGCTGTCATCAGAACTGCCCGCCCGGCGTGAGTTCAGAAAGGGGCTGATCAACTGCTGGCGCTGTCTTGTGCCGGAACTGCAAGGACAAGCAGCACTGGACGACGGGCGCTTCATGCTTACCCAGACCATCAGCCGCTTGCGCCATCTGCCGGCCCTGCCCGCGCAAGTGGGCTTTCCCCACGTCTCGATCCTGGCCTTGCGCGCCATGCGCGTGGAGCACGTTCCGGATGAGTTTCTGCGGGCGTTTCCCAACTTGCGCAACCTGGAAATCACCCATTGCCGACTCACGCGTTTGCCATTGCCGCTGATGCTTGTCCAGAAACTGGAGGTGCTCGACTTGTCTGGTAACCAGATCGCCCTCGACCAAGGCCAGGCGTTGGTCCTGGCGGATTGCCGGTCCCTGGTGTACCTGAACCTTTCAGACAACCCGCTGCGCAGGGCATTTTCCGTCCAGGCAATGACCGAACTGAATGCCCTCTACCTGTCGAACACCCAGTTACCCGAGTGCCCCTATGGGCTGATGGACGCGCCAGAACTGCACACCCTGAACCTCAGCGGCAACCGTATTTCTGAACTGCCCGAGGGTTTTCATCAGTCGCAGCTGTGGCGCTTGGGCAGGGTCGAGCTTTCCGGCAATCGGCTGGGGGGTGCGCAGGATGGGTTATCAAACTGGCATTTGCTTGAGGCCAGTCGCGTGCCTTACCGGTTGCGCATTCTGGATGCGCTACCTGGCGAACGTCGAGATGAAATGGCTGCACTGTGGGCCCATCTGGAGGCAGAGGAGCAATCGGAAGCGTTCTTCAATACCCTGTCGATGCTGACGGAATCGGGCGCCTTCAGCTTCTCATCGACTGCATCCGCGCTCGCGGCCCGCATGTTCGACATGTTCCAGGCGATGTCTGAGCATGATGCCCTCAGGCTGGAGCTGTTCGAGCACGCTGCGGCGACCGGTTGCCAGGATAACGCCACCGCGCGTTTCGCCAACCTGGAACTGCGAGTGATGATATGGCGCACGAGGCACAGCGGATCTGCCCGGCCTGAACGGGCCTTGCTGAAGCTCGGTGCCCGGATGTGGCGGTTGGCGGTGCTTGAGCAAATTGCCGCTGAACATGCTCATCGGGTGGGGGCGAGCGCTGAATCGATCGAATTCGCCTTGGCCTATCGAATCGGCTTGCGCAAGTCTCTGGACTTGCCTGGCCAACCCGATGAAATGCTCTATGCAGGTATCCCTGCCTTGAGTAGCCAGGACCTTCTCCTGGCCCGTGAAAGGGTTCTGGCGCGACAGACCCGGGAGGGCATTGCTGATTACCTGTCACGCCAGTGGTTCTGGCAGGATTACTTGCGCAAGGCCTGCTCGGTTCGCTTGCAAGTGCCCCAATCCATGCATGCTGAGCTGGAACGGCTGATGGCGCTGGGGAATCGGGACGAGGAAATCGCGCGGCTGCAGATCCGCAATCAGCAACGCGAGCATGCGGTGTTGCTGCAGTTGACGCTGGAGGCGCTGGACCGGAACACGGTGCAGCGTCCGCTCAGCTAGCGGGTTGGCGGTTGTCTGAACGCAGGCATTAGCTATATAGCGCCTGGCGGGGAGCAGGCAACTTAGTCTGGCCTCTTTTCATGAAGAGGCCCCCGCTATGGATACCACTTTGCCGTCAGATGCGCAGGCCGCCATCGACGCGTTCCAGGACGGCATCATCGGCAGGCGCCTGCCACCCTGGTTGCGTCATGCACCCGCTGAGCAACTGCCTGAGATCGGCAGGGCATTGTCAAACAGCCTTCGCTGCTGTGAGCAAGTGAACACGGTGCTGCGAGGCATCGAAGGCCTCGACAGTTTCGTCGCATCAGCCCTGGGAAAGGCCCTCGACGAGCGTTACGGGCTTGGCCGTAACCCGCACGTGCTCAGGTTCCTGGAGGGCCGCCGGGAACCTGTGATCAACAGTCAGCCGGTGGGCGCGCACCTGACTACCGTGGTCTATGAAGAAAAGCCGCTGCTCGAAGTGGCATTGCGCAACTTCACGGACGCGCAGGCGCAGGAAGGTGGCCAGCCGCGCGGTAACCGCCTGCTGCTTCCACGCCACGGCACGGTCAAACCCCCTACGAGCATCGAGTTTGCCGGACTGTGTCGTGAGCTGGACCTGGGTGAGCGCTATCAACGTCATCTGGATGCCATCCTCACGCCCTCTGGCAGTGCCGAGCGCCTGGTATCGCAGCTTGTCGATGCCACGCGCTACACCATGCTTGTGGACGCCTACAAAGCCAGGCAAGAGGGAACGCTGGATGCCAGCGAACTCAATGTGATGGTGGCTGTGTGCGAGAAGGGTGAGCTGCCGCGCTTGGCGGGCGACCTTGTGCAGGCCAGGCAACTGAAATTGCTGGGTTGCCAGATTGAGCAGGTGACCGTGTTCGTAGTGGTTGAGCAGGGCGTTTTGTTCAACACGACGCGTCGGGTGTTGCTTTACGTGCCTGGAGACCCTTTTTCGCCCTGGCGCGCGTTCGAGAGCCTCGACAAACTGAACCGCGAACTGGGCCGTCGCTTGCGAGACAAGGCTTACCAGCGTTTTTTCAGCCGCTTCGTGCTGCGGCGCGACAGCCAGGCTTTTTTCGCCCAGGTCGCGGAGCGCTTCGATGGCCTGCCGGGCTGGGCTTTTCGCGATCTCGAACCGCGCTTGCAGGCTTACCCGCAGCCGTTGTTCATCAGCCTGGCACAGGCACGTATCCACCAGATCAAGGACGATGCGGCGATGATCGCGGTGCCTGTGGCCAGGCTGGATCGTGAGGTTCAGCGCCAGCATGACCTGCGCCTTGCAGCCGAAGGATGGGCGCTGCTCAACCTGGCCAGTTTCTTTCTGCCTGGGCTTGGCCTGGCGCTGCTGGCCGTGACGGCCTACGAACTACTGGGTGAGGTCTACCATGGCGCCGAGGCCTGGCAGCAAGGCGATCGTCAGGAGGCGCTCGACCATTTGACCCACGTGGCGACAGACCTTGCCGTGCTGGCGACCACGGTAGCCGGGGTGGGTGTCGCTCGACGGGTTTGGGCACGCTCTGCGAAGGTCGATGCCATGGTGCCGGCTCGGCTGGAGGACGGCACTGAGAAACTCTGGCAACAAGATTTGACCCCGTTTCAAAGCCAGGCCCCCGTTGCGGCCTCGAGCCGGGATGCCTTGGGTATTCGGCGTCAGGACGGGCGGGCCTGGATCGAAATGGACGGGCATCACTATCGCGTGGCAGAGGCGGGTGATGATCAATGGCAGTTGTATCCGGTCGACGGCCACGGGCCGTTGCTGCGCCACAATGGCGCAGGTGCCTGGCGTTTGTGGAGCGAGCAACCGGCTCGGTGGACCGACAAATACCGCATGTTCCGGCGTTTGGGCGAACCCTTCAATAGGCTGAATGACGAACAGATCGATGAGGTTCTGCTGTTCCATGGCCTTGATGGCGACGACCTGCGTGGCCTGCATGTACACGCCCAGGCACCGAGCCCCGGGATGATCGACAGCGTGGCGCGGGTCAGGCTTGATCAACGCATCCGCAGCATGATTGGTCGTTTGCGCAGCGGCGAGCCGGTAGCAGATACAACAGTGCTCGATCACGCTCGGCGCTTGCCAGGCGCGAGTGGCCTGGCAGATCAGGCACTGGCCGCGTTGGCCTGGACGCAGCGCCGAACACTGCTGCAGCACCTTTTCGAAGCCTTGCAGCCCAGCGATACCCCTGGCAGCGCGGCGCTGCGCCGGGTGTTCCCGGGGCTGAGCGCGCGCACTGCGCAAGCACTGGTACAGGCCGCCAGCAGCGTGGACCGCATGCGGCTGCTGTCCAGCGGAAGGGTTGCACTGGGGCTGGCCGAGGCGGCAAGGGGCAGCGTGCTGGCTACCCGCCAGGCTCGGGTATTTGAAGCGTTGTACCTTGATACGCCGCAGCATGCAGACCTGGCGCGGGTGGCCTTGGGCTTGTTGCGGTATCTATCCGAAAGCGAACAAGGTGTGTGCTGGCGCCTGTACGAAGGCTGCCTGGGCGGGCCGATACTGGCGAAGACCGAGCAAGGGCAGCGGGCGTTCGATCTGGTGCACGTTAACGGTAGGTTTCAACTGCATGGCAGCCAAGGCATGGCGCTGGGTGAGGCAGGCGAGTTGTTCGATGTCATGGCGCCAGCCTATACCGAAGCGCAACGGCAGGCGATGGGGATCGGCGATCCCTTCGCGCACAACCTCAGGGTGATGCTGGCGCGCGAAGCGGTACGCCATCGTGATGAGATCAGTCGTTTGCTTGGCGCAGTACGCCCAGGTGCTGTCCGAGGGCCCATGCGCTTGGCCGATGGACGTATTGGCTACCCGCTGGGTGGTGGCGGAGTAGGTGGTTTCGCATCAAGGGGGAGTGCCCTGAGGGCAACGCTGCGCGATCTCTTTCCGTGGTTGAGTGATGAGCAGGTCGAGACCTTCGCCGATGACGCCAGGCGTTCAGGGCAGCAGATTGAACACGTACTGACTGACCTTCGCAATGAGTTCGCCATCCTGCGCATCACACTGAATACCTGGGTGGCACGAGGGCAGGGCGATGTCAGGGAAGATCGAGAGGCTTTACGCCAGACGTTGTTCAATTGTTGGCGGCGGTCGGTGGGCGTGGGGGAACTGCAGATCAATGCACAGGAAAACCTCCACGTCATGTTCTGCAATTTCAGATCGAGCGGCTTGCCCAACATACCCCCACAGGTCAGCTTCAGAGGTGTGACCAGCCTGTCGCTGCTGCACCTTGACCTTCTGGAGGTGCCCAGCAGCCTATTGCTGGCTTTCCCTAACCTGCAAACCCTCGATCTGGGAGGGAACCTGTTGACGCGCCTTCCGCAGCCGTTGCTGCAGATACCGCAGCTGCGGCATCTGAGCCTGACCAACAACCGGATCGTCCTGAACACTGCACAAACCGCCACATTGGCCAGTTGCACGAGCCTGCAGTCTCTCGACCTGTCCCACAACCCCCTGGGGAGCCGGTTCACGTTGGCGGGTTTGGCTGAGTTGCGTTGGCTGAACTTGCGCGACACACAGATCTCGCAGTTTCCACTGGGCGTGTTCGACAACGCTCAGTTGGTATCCGTTGACTTGCGGGATAACCGGATCAGGCACATTCCAGAGGGTTTCTACCAGTTGCCCGTGTGGCAGCGGCGGCGGTTTCGCTTGAATGCGAACCCCTTGGGCGAGGCCCAGACGTTACGCTTGCAGGCTTCGTTGAGCAGCGTCGATCCGGCCCTCGACGAGGAGCAAGTGCTTCTGCGCCTGCAGCACGCGCGTGAAGTCTGGGGGGATGCCGTGGCCCCGGAGCATCGCGGCTTGATGCTTGCTGCCTGGGACTCGCTGGATGCAGGGCAGGACGCCGAGCGTTTTTTCCGTGTGCTTCGCCAGTTGTTGCTGTCTGAAGACTTTCGTGTCAATGCGCGTGCACTGGGCAATCGGGTAATGGCGGTATTGCAAGCGATGGCCATTACGCCAGAGCTGCGGCAGAACTTGCTGTCAGTGGCCAATGATGAGTGGGGGTGCCAGGACGGTGCAACCTGGTGCTTGAGCAACCTTGAACTGAATTTGTTGGTTTGGCAGGTTGAGCACGCGGCTCAGGGAGAAAGCGAACGCGCTTTGCTAGACCTGGGCAGACGTTTATGGCGCCAGGATGCAGTCGACATGTTCGCTACCCGATGGGCGCTACAGCATGGCAGGACGCTGGAAGGAAGCGAGGTGGGGTTGGCTTTCAGGATCGGGCTGAGGGAGCGTCTCGACCTGCCATTGCAGGTGGGAGAAATGAGCTTTCTTGCGATCTCAGGCGTCCTGGAGGCGGACCTTGCAGAGGCAGAGGCTGCGGTGCGGGATGCAGAAACACCGGAAGAGATTGCCCGCTCCATGGTTGACCGTGAATTTTGGCAGGCGCACCTGGAGCGTTCCCATCCTGAGCGATTCGCTGCGGTCGACCTGCCGTTCAGAAGGCAGCTTGAAACCGTGCTTGACGACGAAGCGCTGAGCGAAGGGGCCAGGATCGACCAGGCGGATGCCATTCGTGATGCTCAGCGCGCTGCACGCAGAGGGCTGATGCTGGATATGACGATTCAAGCGATGGAAATGGGACCCAAGGGGCCCTCGATCGATGTACGTTGACATGCGCTCAGGGCAAAGGCTTGCCCGGCCCTGTCAAAGCGGCTTTGGGCTATGCTCAGTCAAGCTGAATGTGGTTTGTACCAGCGCCGTAGTCTTGGCTTCAGGTGGCTCGGAAATCGACAGTTACTTTTACACACCCCGTTCTGGAATGAAGTGGTTTAGGCTCCCTGTCGGATTTTTCTCCGTGATCTGTAGTCATTGGTTTATCGAGACAATAAGGAGATACGCATGCTTGTCCGGTCACTGACCCTCGCAACCTTGCTTGCTGTTGCCGGCCCCCTGTTTGCCGCAGACAGTGATGCGCCTCTAGCCAAGGAACTGGGCAAGGCCAGACCATTGGTGGTTATCGCTCCCAGCAGTGCCGACCCAACGTTGCGAGGGCTGAACAAAGCGCTCGAAGACCCGGCCACCCAGGCAGCGTTCAAGGAGCGCAACCTTGTCCTGTACAGCGTCGCCAACATGATGGGCAAGCGAGAGGACAAGAACCTCGAGCAGCAGACCACAATGGCCCTGATTCGGGAACTGAAGCTGGGTGCGAGCAAGGGTACCAAGGTGATCCTGGTGGGCAAGGATGGTGAGCGGCACATGCTCAAGGACGACGACACCGGTGAGGCCATCGACCCACAGGTGATCCTCAAGGCGGTCGATGAACTGCCTGCCAGCGAAAAGGCGGTGGCGGCGCCCGAGCCCGTAGCGGCGGCCCCGCAAGCCAAGGACAAGGACAGCAAGCCGGCCAAGCCCGCCAAGCCAGCGGCCCCGCCCAAACCGCTGGAAGACTGATCACGCCTCATGGCCCCAAGGCAACTTGGGGCCCGTTGCCGGGTGGTGTGTATCGCACTGTATCTGCCTGTGCTGCAGACCTACTGCCATACAAAAGTGCGCCTGGCACGATACATCCACGACAAACCGCAACGGCCTAATGGCTCCACTTTCCAACCCCAGTGGAGCTGCATCATGACTCAAGCAAAAAACACCCTCGGCCTGCTCGGCGCCGCCCTGATCGGCAGCATGGCATTGAGCAACAGTGCGTTCGCCGTCGAGCCGCTGGCTCAAGGTTACCAACTGGCCTCGGCCAAAGTGGCCGGCGAGGGCAAGTGTGGTGAGGGCAAGTGCGGGGGGAGCGGCAAGGCTTCCCAAAGCGAAGGCAAGTGCGGTGAGGGTAAGTGCGGCGCCGGCGCCAAGGCTGGGGCTGAGGGCAAGTGTGGTGAAGGCAAGTGCGGTGACGCCTCGTTCGCCAAAACCGACAGCAATCACGATGGCAAGGTCTCGCGCGATGAGTTTCTGGCGGTGGCCAAGGACCGTGCCCGTGATTTCGACACGATCGACCGCAACCATGACGGTTTCATCTCCGAGCAGGAAGCGGCCGATCACCTCAAGGCGATTTATCAGGCCAATGGCAAAGCCATGCCTGATGGCTTGTTCAGCCACCTGACCGGCAAGCCCTGACGTTCTACCCCATGAAACGCCACAACGCTCCTCCTGCTGGCCAGGTGGGGCGTTGTGCTTGTTGGAGAACTTTTATGTGTCCTGCGATGTTGAACATCGGGCTAGGCTTGCGTCGCGGCCTGTTGCCGGAACTGCTGGCCATGGAGGCGGGTGCAGTGGACTTTCTCGAGTGTGCGCCGGAAAACTGGATTGCCGTGGGCGGCGCCTATGGCAAGGGCTTGGCCCAGTTGGCGGAGCGCTTTGCTGTCACCTGTCATGGGTTGTCTTTATCGCTGGGTGGCAGTGCCCCGCTGGACCGCCATTTCCTTGAGCAGACCCGGCAGTTTCTCGAGCGATACCAGGTGCGACTGTACAGCGAGCACCTGAGCTACTGCAGTGATGACGGGCACCTGTACGACCTGATGCCCATCCCGTTCACCGATGAAGCCGTACGCCATGTGGCCGCGCGCATACGCCAGGCTCAGGAGCAGCTGGAGCGGCGCATTGCCGTGGAGAACATCAGCTACTACGCCGCGCCGTATCAGGCGATGAGCGAACTCGACTTCATCCAGGCGGTGCTCGAAGAAGCGGATTGTGACCTGCTGCTGGACGTCAACAATGTCTATGTCAACGCCTGCAACCATGGCTACGACGCCCAGCAATTCCTTGCAGGCTTGCCCCCGGCGCGCGTGACCGGGATGCACGTTGCCGGGCATTACGATGAAGCGCCTGACCTCAAAGTGGATACCCACGGGGCGGCCGTGAAGGAGGATGTCTGGGCGCTGTACGCCAGCGCTTGCGTGCGCTTCGGCGTACAGCCGACGGTGCTTGAACGTGATTTCAACTACCCGCCCTTGGCCGAACTGTTGGCCGAGACGGCGCGTATGCGTGCTGTGCAATGCGCTGCCGGAGGGCAAGCAGATGAATGAGACCCTGCGTGCGCAGCAGTATGCCTTGGCCCGTCACCTGCGCGACCCACAGCGCCATGCCCCGCCGCCCGGCGTCGAGGCCCGCCGCCTGAAGGTTTACCGTGAGTTGTTCTATGGCTCCATCGAAGGGTTGCTGGCTGGCAGCTTCCCGGTCATGCGCCAGGCGTTGGGCGAGCAGCGCTGGCATGCCCGAGTACGTGATTTCTACGCCAGTTACCGTTGCCAGACGCCGTTGTTTACCGAAATTGCCGAGACGTTCGTCGACTACTTGCAACGTGTGGCGCTGGACACCCCTTGGCAGCTGGAGCTGGCGCACTATGAGTGGGTCGAGGCGCAACTGTACCTGAGCGATGCCGAGGACCCGGCGCATGACCCGGGTGGTGACCTGCTGGCGGGAGCGCCGTTGTTGTCTTGTGTGGCGCGGGTGCTGGCCTATCGTTGGCCGGTAGAAAGCATTGGCGTGGACTACCAGCCAACGGCTGCCCCAGCATCGCCGAGCTTGCTGCTGGTTTATCGCGATGCCCGGTTGCAGGTGCGTTTTGCCCGGTTGGCACCTATGGCGTATCGGTTGCTGGTGGAGCAGGGGACTGGAAGAGAGCGGCTGCAGGCATTGGGCGGGGATGTGCAGCAAGGGTTGGCATTGTTGGAGGCATTGCGCGAGCAGGGCGTCATTGTCGGAACCGTTTGAAGGCACTGGGGGCTGCGCAGCAGCCCCCAACTCTCATCTGCCGAACCGCATGCCAAGCCAATGATCCAGGCTAAGGCGCCCGGCGCCCTTGAGCAGCAGGGGTAGTAACGCCACCAGGTAGATCAGCGGCAACTTGTAATTGCCGAAGCCCTGGTCGGTAATGGCATAGCCTTGGGCCAGCTCCGCCAGGCCCGACCAGTGCGCCGGCCAGTGCACTGCCGCTATCGCTACAACGGTGACCACCATCAAACCCAACGATGCCAGCCGGGTACCCAGGCCCAACAGCAGCAGCAACGGCAGCACTAACTCGGCCCACATCGACAGCTGCCAGTTCAGCTCCGCGGGCAGCAGGTTGAAGGGGAACGGGAAGTTGGACTGCAGGTCGGCGAACCAGTTGCTGCCGTTGAATTTCTCCAGGCCGGATTCGAAAAACTCCCAGGCCAGAAATACCCGTAATGGCACGTCGGCGCTCCAGCTGCCGAGGCGATCAACGGTGGTCAGGGTACGGGTCAAGGTCGTCATTTGCGGTGCTCTCTTCAGGCAAGGGCGCGGGTGCTGCGGCGTTGTTTACGGGCCACTTTGGCGGTGAGCTTGACGGCGATGGCGCTGAACATCAGGGCGAACGCCAGCGGGTACCACCCCCCCATGGGGATGCGCTTGTAGAACGACAGGCAGAACACGGCAGCCAGTACCCACATGCCGCTGCTGTGCAGCGCTTGCCAGGCACGGCCGCCCAACAGCCGCATGGGGGGCTTGAACGAGGTGGCGGTGAGCAGCAGCACGAACAGGTAGCCGACTGTGCCGGGCAGGCTGGAAGTCAGTGTGCGGCCGGCCCAGAACAGCTCGGGAAATTGCTGGGCGTAGCGATAAATCAGCACGCCGTGCACGGTGTGGGAGAACGCGAATGCCAACCCCAGGTAGCGTCGCTCCTGAAGGATGCGGCGGCTTGATGTGCCAGGCAGCAAGGTCACCAGCGACGAGGCCAGGAACGCCAGCAGGAACAGTGCGAACGAGCTGCGTGCGGTGGCACGGATGGCACTGCGCAAGCCGTCCGGGTCAGGTTGGCTGGCCAGGACTATGGCGGTCATCGCCAAGGTCAGGCCGGCGAGGGCGGCGAACAGCTTCCAGCCGGAGGGCAAGGTGAGGGCTTTCATCAGGGACTCCCGGGGTGTGGTTGTGTGACCGGGAGTGTCTCGGGGCGGGGTATCTGCAGTGTGTCAGGGGGATGCAGTTGTGTATCTGTTTGTAGAGGCGACCGCGCGTTTTACAGGAACGGCCCGATCGAGATCCAAGGCCGTTCCTGCCAACGGTCGCACTTCAGGTGAGTTCGATCTGCGCGCACAATCCGCCCTGTTCGCGGTTGCTCAGGGTCAGCCGGCCCCCCATGGCCTGGATCAGCTGGTGGGCAATGGCCAATCCCAAGCCGGTGCCACCCGTGCTGCGATTGCGTGAACCTTCCACCCGGTAGAACGGCTTGAGCACTTCATCCAGCTCGTCACCGGGTATCCCTGGCCCGTTGTCGAGCACGCGGATGATGGTGGTACTGCCCTCGCGTGACACTTGCAGCTCGGCAGCACCTGCAAACTTCAGGGCGTTGTCGACCAGGTTCACCAGTACCCGGCGCAGCGCATGCGGGCGGGTTTCCAGCAGAGTCCCGCTGCTGCCGTGGCGTTCAACCTGGGCGCCGCTGTCCTGGTAGTCGAATACCAGGCTGTCGAGAAAGGCATCAAGGTTGACCCGGCAGGTCGCTTCGGTGCTGCTGTCCATGCTGCGGGCGTAAGCCACGCCTTCGCGCACCAGGTGTTCCATTTCATCCAGGTCGCTCCCGAACTTGTCCTTTTCGACCCCCTCATCCATCACTTCGACCCGCAACTTCATGCGAGTGATCGGTGTTTGCAGGTCGTGGGAAATGGCTGCCAGCAACTGCATGCGTTCCTTGAGGTGGGCAGCAATGCGCGCCTGCAGGGCGTTGAAGGCTACCGCAGCGTAGCGCACCTCGCGTGGGCCGCTTTCATCCAGTTGCACGCCGGGCTGGTCCGGGTCGAGGTTGTCCACTGCCTGGGCCAGACGGGTTAGCGGGCCGATGGCCAGGCGTACCGCCAGCCAGGTACACAGCAACAGCACAGCCAGCTGAATCAGCAGCACCACGGGCAACCAACGGGCTACCGGGACTGTTGCTGGCGTCACGTCGATGGTCAGTGGCGCGCCGTCGGCCAGGTTCAGGTGCGCCTGGAAGTGCGCATTGGGCCCCGGGATTTCCAGGAAGGTCAGGCGGTAGTCGCTGCCAATGGCCTTGACGATCGACGCGGCGGCCATCGGTGGGTCACTGCTCGGCATCGCTTCGCCTGCCAGGCCCTGGTCGAGGCGATAGCGGTAGGTGCGCCGTTCCAGGCGCGGCAGCCAGGCGGCACGCTCGGCTGCAGGCAGGCGATCGAGGATGGCAACCGAAGTCGCCACGTCCTGTTCGAGGTTGCTGAGCATCATCGAACGGCTGCTGATGTAGCGCTCGTAGGCCTGCAGGCCGAACGACAGACCATAAGCCAACACCAGGCCGGTGAAGAAGATCATCGCCAGGCGCGAGGCCAGGGTGCGCGGCCATTTCATGAGGGGGACTCGAGCAATTGCACCGGCAGCGAAAACACGTAGCCCTCGCTGCGCACGGTCTTGATGCAGCTGGGCTCGCGGGCATCGTCACCCAGGCGCTGGCGCAGGCGGCTGACCAGCAAGTCGATGGAGCGGTCGAAGATGTCGGTTTCGCGGCCCTGGGTCAGGTTAAGCAGCTGTTCGCGGCTGAGCACCCGCTGCGGGTGGTCGAGGAACACCCGCAGCAGGCGGTACTCGGCGCCACTCAGGGCCACCAGGGTGCCTTCGCTGTCGAGCAGGTGGCGCGCGGTGGTGTCCAGGCGCCATTGACCGAAACCCAGCAGGCGGCTGCTTTCACTGATGGTCAGGTTGGGCGGCAGCATGCGTGTGCGGCGCAGCACGGCGTTGATGCGGGCGAGCAGTTCGCGGGCCGAGAATGGTTTGGTCAGGTAATCGTCGGCGCCCATTTCCAGGCCGATGATGCGGTCGGTTTCGTCATTGCGGGCGGTCAGCATCAGCACCGGTGTATTGCGGTGCTTGCCGGCGCGCAGCTCGCGGCACAACAGCAGGCCGTCGTCGCCAGGCATCATGATGTCGAGCACGATCAGGTCGACGCTGTTGGCTTCGAGAAAGGCGCGCATCTGCCGGCCGTCGGCAACGATGCTGGTGCGCAGGCCGTTCTTCTTCAGGTAATTGCCGACCAGTTCGCGGATCTCGCGGTCGTCGTCGACGATCAGGATGTGATCGACGTGTTCCATGCGCTGGGTTCCTGTGCAAAGGGGGTTGGGCGCAGTGTACCGAGCGCGTTCGCCCTTGCCTGCGGGAGTTTGTATTGCAGTGTATCTGGCACGGGTAGGGATACAGCAGGACGCATATCACAACGCTGGGAGACACATGCGGGATACCTGGCTGACGTGAAATGGCTCTCGACCGGGGAGCAACACTCCCCACCCCCAAGTGTTACCCAGGAGAGATGCCATGAACGTCAAGACTATCGCCAGCGCCAGCCTGTTCGCCGTGCTCAGCTTCGGCGCCATCGCTGCCCAGGCCGCCACGGCCCCGATGCAGGATGGCGGGGTCATGCAGTACCGCTACGGTGAGCCTCTGGATGTGAAGAAAGTGCTGTCGGTGCAGGACGATCAGAGCAACGCCTGCGGCCTGGTGAATACCCGAATGGACTACCTTGACTCCCATGGCCAGCGGCAAAGCGTGCAGTACCGCACCTACGCCACGGGCGGTTGCCATGACAATTGATCGGCGCCGGATGCTCAAGGCAGGTGGTTTTGCGCTGGCGCTGACGGGGCTTGGGTTGGCTGGGCACCTGAAGGCACGCGACAGCTACGGCGCCATGCCGTCGCTGTCGGGCGCCAGCCAGTGGTTGAATTCGCCGCCCCTGGATGCCCCGGGGCTCAAGGGCAAAGTGGTGCTGGTGGACTTCTGGACCTGGGACTGCATCAACTGCCGGCGCAGCCTGCCGCATGTGAATGATTGGGCGCGGCGCTATGCCGATCAAGGGCTGGTGGTGGTGGGGGTACACACGCCCGAGTTCGACTACGAGCATGATGTGGCGACTTTGCGAGACAAGGTAGCCCGGTTGGGTATCGGGTATCCGGTGGCGGTAGATAACGACTACAAGGTGTGGAATGCCTGGGGCAACCAGTTCTGGCCGGCGCATTACTTTGTCGACCGCAAGGGGCAGGTGCGCCATGTGCACGTTGGCGAGGGGGATTATGGCGAGCAGGAACAGGTGATACAGGCGTTGCTGGATGAAAAAGGGTGATTCTTTTGTACCGGCCTCTTCGCGGGCATGCCCGCTCCCCCAGGGAGAGTGCAATCAGTAACGTTTGCGCAGTACCTGTGGGAGCGGGCGTGCCCGCGAAGAAGCCAACACTTTTCTATCAGGTGAAACTGGCAAAGTGTGCCTGCATTCGCGCCGCATCCGCCTGCCGCCCGCTGAACAGCTCGAATGCCTTCACCGCCTGGAACACCGCCATGTAGCTGCCATCCAGTGTGCGGCAGCCCAGTGCCCGGGCCGCGCGCAGCAGTTCGGTCTCCAGCGGGAAGTAGATGATCTCTGCCACCCACAGGCGGGGATGCAGCAACGCCACCGGCAGTGGCGTGCCCGGTAGCTTGGCCATGCCCACCGGCGTGGTGTTGACCAGCCCGTCCGCTTCGGCCAGTGCTGTGGCCAGGTCGGTGCCAAGCACGGCGCGCTCCGCGCCGAAATGGGCGTTCAGGTTGTCCACCAGCGCCTGCGCACGGGTCGCATCCACTTCGAACAGCACCAGCCGCTCTACCCCTTCACCCAGCAGGGCATGGGCCACGGCCGAGCCAGCGCCACCGGCACCCATCTGCACCACCTGGCGCCGTGCAACGTCGGGCAGGCCACGGCGCAAGCCTTCGGCAAAGCCCAGGCAATCGGTGTTGTGGCCGACGCGCTTGCCGTCCTTGAGCACCACGGTGTTTACCGCGCCGATACCGCGGGCCTCGTCGGACAGTTCGTCGAGCAACGGCAGGATCGCCTGCTTGAACGGGTACGTAATGTTCAGCCCGGTGAAACCGGTATGTTGCGCGGCTTCGAGCAGGCCGGGCAGGGCGCTGTCGTCCAGTTGCAGCTGGTCGGCGTCGATCAGCCGGTACAAGTAGCGCAGGGCCTGGGCGTCGCCTTCGTGTTCGTGCAGGGCCGGCGTACGTGACAGTTGGATGCCGCGGCCGATCAGGCCGGCGAGGATGGCTTGCTGGCTCATGCCGCACGCTCCTGCAACAGCTCGGCGAAGTGGCTCAGCGCCATGCGGTAGCCGTGGCTGCCCAGGCCGCAGATTACACCGACGGCGATGGACGATACGAACGACAAGTGACGGAACGGCTCGCGTTTGTGCACATTGGACAGGTGCACCTCGATCACCGGCAGTTCGCTGGCCACCAGGGCATCGCGGATGGCGACCGAGGTGTGCGTCCAGGCGCCGGGGTTGATCACGATGCCGGCGCAGCGGCCACGGGCGGCGTGGATCCAGTCGATCAGTTCACCTTCGTGGTTGGTCTGGCGGAACTCGATTTCCAGGCCGTGGGCGTGGGCAGTGTCGGCACATCCCTGAGCCAGGTCAGCGAGGGTTTCGTGGCCGTACTGGGCAGGCTCGCGGGTGCCCAGCATGTTCAGGTTGGGGCCGTTGAGCACGAGAATAAGGGGCTTCATGACGGGCATCGCTTTGTTGTTGTTGAATGCACGTAGTTTTGTACTGACTGGTTAGTTCCGTCAATTGGCCAAGATCGTCGCACCGGGAAAGTGTGCGATTATCGAACTTATTGGGCGTTGAATGCCCTGTACCCAGCCGTGCAAAGCTGCCCCTGCAACGAACTGCAGGGCGTCATTACAAAATTGTAATCTTGCCGCCACCGCCCCGATAACCAGCCCTTTCTACAGTCCCTCGCCAATGCTTCGCCCAGAGGACTGTTTCGTGCCCATCCCCCGCAAGATCGCCTTGCTCTGTCTGCTGCTGGCCAGTGCCACCGGCGCCCAGGCCAGCCAGGTGCTGAGCCTGCCCCAGGCGCTTACCGCCGCTTTCGCCCAGAACCCGGAGCTGGCTGCAGCCGGCCGTGAAATTGGCATTGCCGATGGCGAACGGCGCCAGGCCGGGCTGCTCCCCAACCCGGAGCTGGCCTGGGAGGTCGAGGACACCCGCCGCGACACCAGCACCACCACCGTCACCCTCAGCCAGCCGCTGGAGCTGGGCGGGAAGCGCGGCGCACGTCTCGCCGTGGCGGGTGCCGGCCAGGCCATTGCCCAGCTTGACCTGGAGCGCCAGCGCAACGCCCTGCGGGCCGATGTGGTGCAGGCTTTCCACGCTGCCTTGCGTGCACAGACCGCGCTGGAGTTGGCTCAGCAGTCGCAGGCGTTGACTGAACGAGGTCTGCGGGTGGTGCAAGGGCGGGTTACGGCAGGCCAGTCATCACCGGTGGAGGCCACCCGTGCCCAGGTGCAACTGGCCCAGGCCCAGGCCGAAGTGCGCCGCGCGAAAACCCAGCGCAGCGTGGCCTACCAGGCCTTGGCCCGGTTGACGGGCAGCCCGCTGGCAAGCTTCGACCGGTTGCAGGCAGCCAACCTTTCGCCAGGCATTGCGCCGGGTGCCGACACCTTGCTTGACCAGGTCGAAAAGACTGCCGAATGGCGCCTGGCCGCTGCCCAGGTCGAGCGCGGCGACGCCTCCCTGGGGGCGGAAAAAGCCCAGCGTATCCCCAACCTCACCGTCAGCCTTGGCAGCCAGTACAGCCGCGAAGACCGGGAGCGAGTGAACGTGGTTGGCCTGTCCATGCCGTTGCCGCTGTTCGACCGCAACCAGGGCAATGTTCTGGCAGCTGCGCGCCGTGCCGACCAGGCGCGTGACCTGCGCAATGCCGTGGCGCTGCGTCTGCGCAGTGAAACCCGTAGTGCCATCAGCCAGTGGGAGACGGCGATGCAGGACGTTGAAGCCTATGACCGCACCATCCTGCCTGCTGCGCAGCAGGCCGTGGACACCGCCACCCGCGGTTTTGAAATGGGCAAGTTCGCTTTCCTCGATGTACTCGACGCCCAGCGCACGCTGATCGAGGCTCGCGGGCTGTACCTCGAGGCGCTGGCCTCGGCGACCGACGCGCGTGCACAAGTGGAGCGCATCTACGGCGATCTCGATGGCGTGAGCAACAAACCCAATAGCAGGAGCAACAATGACTAACCCACGCAAGCTAGCCCTTCTGGCTGCCGCCATTGCTGCGCTTGGCCTCACGGGCATGGCCTGGACCGGCAACCTCGGCCAGGCGTCCAAGGCTCAAGCCCCCCATGACGACCATGGTGAAGACAGCCACGGCCATGCTGCAGCGCAGGCCGTCGAAGGCCATGCAGAGAAGGAGCACGGCGAAGAAGAAGGCCAGCTGCACCTGTCTATCGCGCAGATCGAATCGGCTGGCATACAACTGGCTGCCGCAGGCCCCCGTGAGCTGGGCACCGCCATCAGCTTCCCGGGTGAGATCCGCTTTGACGAGGACCGCACCGCACATGTGGTACCCCGCGTGCCGGGTGTGGTCGAAGCGGTGCACGCCGAGCTGGGCCAGGCGGTCAAGCGCGGCCAGGTACTGGCGGTGATTGCCAGCCAGCAGATCTCCGACCTGCGCAGTGAGCAGCAGGCCGCTCAACGTCGCCTGGAACTGGCGCGGTTGACCTTTCAACGGGAACAACAGCTGTGGCAGGAGCGAATCAGCGCCGAGCAGGATTACCTGCAGGCACGTCAGGCGCAGCAGGAGGCCGAGATCGCCCTGGCCAATGCTCGGCAGAAGGTCGCAGCGGTGGGGCCGGCCGGTGCCGGCAACCGCTATGAACTGCGCGCCCCCTTCGATGCGGTCGTCGTGGAGAAGCACCTGACCGTGGGCGAGGTGGTCGACGAGACCAGCAACGCGTTCACCCTGTCCGACCTGAGCCGGGTGTGGGCCACCTTCGCCGTGGCCCCTCGTGACCTGGGCAAGGTGGTGACCGGCCGTGAAGTCACGGTCAGTGCGCCGGACCTGGGCGCCCAGGTTCTGGGCAAGGTCAACTACGTCGGCAGCCTGCTCGGCGAGCAGAACCGTGCCGCCACTGTGCGTGCCACACTGGCCAACCCCAATGGCGCCTGGCGCCCCGGGCTGTTCGTCAATGTGGCTGTCAGCGTCGACCGCTTCGATGCCGCCGTGGCGGTGCCGGAAAGCGCCCTGCAAACCTGGGAGGCGCAGACCGTGGTGTTCGCCCGCACGGAGGAAGGCTTCGAGGCGCGCCCGGTGAAGACTGGCCGTCGCGATGCTGGCCAGGTGGAAATTACCAGCGGCCTGGCCGCCGGTACTCAGGTTGCGGCCGCCGGCAGCTTTGTCCTCAAGTCGGAACTGGGCAAGGGCTCGGCCGAGCACAGCCACTGATCACGGGGACACCTGCATGTTCGAACGCTTGATTCAATTTGCCATCGAGCAGCGCCTGGTGGTGATGCTGGCCGTGGTCCTGATGGCCGCGGTGGGTATCCACAGCTACCAGAAACTGCCAATCGATGCTGTGCCGGACATCACTAACGTCCAGGTGCAGATCAACACCGCCGCCCCCGGCTATTCGCCGCTGGAGACCGAGCAGCGCATCACCTTTGCCATCGAGACCGCGATGGCTGGCCTGCCAGGGCTCAAGCAGACCCGCTCGCTGTCGCGCTCGGGCCTGTCGCAAGTCACGGTCATTTTCGATGATGGCACCGATATCTTCTTCGCCCGCCAACTGGTCAACGAGCGCCTGCAGGTGGCCCGCGAGCAATTGCCTGAGGGCATCGAGGCGGGCATGGGGCCGATCTCCACCGGGCTGGGGGAAATTTTCCTGTGGACGGTGGAAGCCCAGGAGGGGGCGCTCAAGGAAGACGGTACACCTTACACCCCAACTGACCTGCGGGTGATTCAGGACTGGATCATCAAGCCGCAGCTGCGCAATGTGCCGGGTGTTGCCGAGGTCAACAGCATCGGCGGCCATGCCAAGCAATACCTGATTGCACCAGAGCCCAAGCGCCTGGCGGCCTACAAGCTCACCCTCAACGACCTGATTGCAGCGCTGGAGCGCAATAACGCCAACATTGGCGCTGGCTATATCGAGCGCAATGGCGAGCAGTTGCTGATTCGCGCGCCGGGCCAGGTGGCCTCGGCCGAAGACATTGCCAACATCGTTATCTCCAGCGTCGACGGCACGCCGATCCGCGTCAGCCATGTCGCCCAGGTTGGCCTTGGCGAAGAGCTGCGCTCGGGGGCAGCCACCGAAAACGGTCGGGAAGTGGTGCTGGGCACGGTGTTCATGCTGATTGGCGAGAACAGCCGCACGGTGTCGCAGGCGGTCGCTGCAAAATTGGTCGAGATCAATCGCAACCTGCCCAAGGGCGTAGTCGCCGTGACGGTGTACGACCGCACCAACCTGGTGGAGAAAGCCATCGCCACGGTGAAGAAGAACCTGATCGAAGGTGCGATCCTGGTGATTGCCGTGCTGTTCCTGTTCCTCGGCAACATTCGCGCTGCGCTGATCACGGCCATGGTTATCCCGCTTTCGATGCTGTTCACCTTTACCGGCATGTTCAGCAACAAGGTCAGTGCCAACCTGATGAGCCTGGGCGCGCTGGACTTCGGCATCATCGTCGACGGCGCAGTCGTGATCGTGGAAAACGCCATCCGTCGCCTGGCCCATGCCCAGCAGCGCCACGGTCGCATGCTGACCCGCAGCGAACGGTTCCATGAGGTGTTTGCCGCTGCCCGCGAAGCACGCCGGCCGCTGATCTATGGGCAGTTGATCATCATGGTGGTGTACCTGCCGATCTTTGCCCTGACCGGGGTCGAGGGCAAGATGTTCCACCCTATGGCCTTTACCGTGGTCATGGCCCTGTTGGGCGCGATGATCCTTTCGGTCACGTTCGTTCCGGCAGCCATTGCCCTGTTCGTCACCGGCAAGGTCAAGGAAGAGGAAGGCCTGGTGATGCGTACGGCACGGCAGCGCTATGCCCCGGTGCTGGCCTGGGTGCTGGGCCGGCGCAAACTGGCATGTGCCGCCGCCGCCGCCCTGGTGCTGTTGTCGGGCGTGATGGCCAGCCGCATGGGCAGCGAGTTCATCCCCAGCCTCAGCGAGGGTGACTTCGCCCTGCAGGCCCTGCGCGTGCCGGGCACCAGCCTGTCGCAGTCGGTGGACATGCAACAGCGCCTGGAGCAGGCGATCATCGCTCAGGTGCCGGAGGTGGAGCGGGTGTTTGCCCGCACCGGCACTGCCGAGATTGCCTCCGACCCGATGCCGCCGAACATTTCCGATGCCTACGTGATGCTGCGCCCGCGCGAACAATGGGTTGACCCGGGCAAACCGCGGGATGAGCTGATCGCCCAGGTGCAACGCGCCGCTGCCAGTGTGCCGGGCAGCAACTACGAGCTGTCGCAGCCGATTCAGCTGCGGTTCAACGAGCTGATTTCCGGGGTGCGCAGTGATGTGGCGGTGAAGCTGTTCGGTGACGACATGGAGGTGCTCAACCGCACTGCCGCACAGATCGCTGCCAGCCTGCAAGGGGTGTCGGGCGCGTCCGAGGTGAAGGTGGAGCAGACGACGGGCCTGCCGGTACTGACCATCGACATCGACCGTGACAAGGCCGCACGTCATGGCCTGAATGTGGGCGATGTGCAGGATGCCATCGCCATTGCCGTGGGCGGCCGCACCGCCGGTACGCTGTATGAAGGCGACCGCCGCTTCGACATGGTCGTGCGCCTGTCGGAGACCTTGCGTACCGATGTCGACGGGCTGGCCAGCCTGCTGATTCCGGTTCCGGCCAGTGCCGCTGAGGGGGCCGGGCAAATCGGTTTCATCCCGCTGTCGCAGGTCGCCACGCTGAACCTGCAACTGGGCCCGAATCAGGTGAGCCGCGAGGATGGCAAGCGCGTGGTGGTGGTCAGTGCCAACGTGCGTGGACGCGACCTGGGCTCGTTTGTGCAAGAGGCTGAGCAGGCCCTGATCGACCAGGTGCAGGTACCACCGGGTTACTGGACGCGTTGGGGAGGGCAGTTCGAACAGTTGCAGTCGGCAGCCGAGCGCCTGCAGGTGGTGGTGCCGGTGGCCTTGCTGCTGGTCATGGCGCTGTTGCTGATGATGTTCAACAACCTCAGGGATGGCCTGCTGGTGTTCACCGGCATCCCCTTTGCCCTGACCGGCGGGGTGCTGGCGCTGTGGGTGCGTGATATTCCGCTGTCTATTTCTGCCGGCGTCGGGTTCATTGCATTGTCGGGAGTGGCAGTGTTGAACGGGCTGGTGATGATTGCCTTTATCCGCGGGCTGCGCGAGGAAGGGCGCACGCTGCGGGCGGCGGTCGAGGAGGGGGCGCTGACCCGCTTGCGGCCAGTACTGATGACGGCGCTGGTGGCCTCGCTGGGGTTCATACCGATGGCCTTGGCCACCGGGACCGGGGCAGAGGTGCAGCGGCCACTGGCGACGGTGGTGATTGGTGGGATTTTGTCTTCTACCGCACTGACGTTGCTGGTGTTGCCGGCGTTGTATCAGTGGGCGTATCGGCGGGATGAGCAGCAGGAAGGCTGAGTACGTGGGGCTGCAAGGCAGCCCCAACAACCTCAAACGGCCCTTCGGGCACCAGCCCGTACACCGTCCACATCCAGGTCGTCATGCAAAGAAATCCGCGACGTTTCCGGCAACGCCAACCCGCCCACCAACGCCACCAGCGCAATCACCACCAGGTAGAACGCCGGTGCCAGGCTGCTGCCGGTCTGCCCGATGAGCCAGGTTGCCACCAGCGGCGCTGTGCCGCCAAATAGCGTATAGGCCACGTTGTAGGTAATTGCCGAAGCGGTGTAGCGGGTACGGGTAGGGAAGCTTTCCGAGAGCAAGGCTGCGGTAACCACGCCGCTGCACAATGCCCCCACCGCGAGCAGGATCACCCCCAGCAGCGCACCCGACATCGAGCCAGAGCTGGCCAGCCAGTACGCCGGGAACACGCAAAGCATCACCCACAGGCAGGTAAAGCCGATGGTCTTGCGCCGCCCCACCCGGTCCGAAAATGCCCCGGCCAGCGGGCAGCCGACCGCAGCGAACAGCAGGGCCACGGTGGTTACCAGCAGTGACTGCGCGCGGGTCAGGTTGCCGACCAGTTGCAGGTAGGTGGCGAAGTAGGTGGTGAACATGTAGAACGACAATGCGGTCAGCGAAATGAACGCCCCCAGGTTGCGAATAACCCGGCCATGGTGGCGCAGGGTTTCCTTCAGCGGTGAATGCTCGTGCTCCTTGCCCTGGGCGACGGCTTCGCGGAACGCCGGGGTTTCTTCCATGCGCCAGCGCAGGTACAGGCCGACCAGGCCCAGCGGTGCTGCAATCAGGAACGGAATGCGCCAACCCCAGGCATTCATCGCCTCGGTCGACAGGCTGGCTTCCAGGCCATACGCGATCACCGCCGCACAGGCAAAGGCGGAAAAGGTCGACACAGGCACGAAGCTGCCATAAAAGGCGCGCTTGTTGTCAGGCGCGTGCTCCATCAGGTAGGCGCAGGCCCCGGCATATTCGCCACCGGCAGAAAAACCCTGCAGGCAGCGGGCCAGGGTCAGCAGCGCCGGGGCTGCCAGGCCGATACTGGCGTAGGTCGGCAGCAGGCCGATCAACGTGGTGGAGCCGGCCATCAGCAAGATGGTCAGCGACAGGATGCGCTTGCGTCCCAGGCGGTCGCCCAAGGCGCCGAAGACGATGCCGCCCAAGGGACGCAGGGCGAAGGCCACGGCGAACACCGCGAAGGTTTTGAGCAAGGCTACGCTGGCGTCTTCGCTGGCGAAAAACTGGCTGGCGATCAGCGTGGCGAGAAAGCCGTACACGGCGAAGTCGAACCATTCGACGAAATTGCCGATGGCCGAAGCGGCAATCACCCTGCGCAGGGTGGCGGGGGATACCTCATGATGTGCGGACATGCGGGTGGTCTCCGGTTTCCTTTGGCAGCCATGTTGAAAGTGGCGCAGTCGGGCCGCGCCATCGTTATTGTGCTTGCCAGTAGATAGCCGAGCGCTGCAACGCGCTTTGTCGAGGGCGACCTCGGTATACCTGATTCGACCGGTCCAGCAGGTTACAGCTGGAGTACCCCCAACGGCCTGTCAGGCCGCACGCTCAAGCACATCCAGTAAATCGATGAATTCCAGGGCCAGTTTATGCCGCGGCGCCAAATGCACCAATGGCACCGAGGCGTGGTGCGATTCGCGCATCTTGATCGAACTGCTCAGGTACACCGGCAGCACCGGCATGCCTTCGTTGCGCAGTTGATCGACCAAGGTCTGGTGCAGCGCCGTGCGCCCGGCGAACTGATTGACCACCACACCTTCCACCACCAGCGCGGGGTTGTGGTCCTGGCGCAGTTCTTCGACCTCGGCCATGACACTGTGCAGGGCCTGGCGCGAGAAACTGTCGCAGTCGAACGGAATCAACAGACGCTCGGCCGCCACCAGCGCGCTGAAGGTGTAGAAGTTCAGCGCGGGTGGGGTGTCGATGTAGATTCGCTCATAGTCCTCGCCCAGCGTCACCAGCAACTTGCGCAGCTTGTTGATCTTGAACTTGCTCTCCAGCTTGCTTTGCAGGTCGCTGAGGTCAGGGCTGGCGGTGACCAGGTGCAGGTTGCGGTAGCGGGTTTCGGTGATGGCCACGCGGTGCTTCTTGCCGGCGGCGGTAACCGGCGACAAGGTCTGGCGGAAGAAGTCGGCGATGCCGGCAGGAATGGTGTCGTTGACCAGCCCGGTGAGGTAGAAGGTGGCATTGGCCTGCGGGTCGAGGTCGACCAGCAAGGTCCGGTAGCCCTCGGCGGCACTGGCTGCGGCGAGGTTGCAGGCAATGCTGGATTTGCCGACGCCACCTTTCTGATTGAAAACCACACGACGCATGAGACGCTCATCCATGAAGTGAAAATGTCAGGTCGGGGTCAATCCTATGACTGAAACACTGCAGTTTTATGACAGGAATTGTTACAAGCCACCGATTCATCGTTGCCTGTAACGGCATTTCACGGGCAAGCCCGCCCCCTGCAGACAACTCAAGACGTTCAGGCAAAAGCGACCCGGTTGCGCCCCTCCTGCTTGGCCCGGTAAAGCGCCCGGTCAGCCTCGCCCAATGCGTTCATGGGCTCGCCGTGAGTCTCGCCATCCCAGTGCGTCACCCCCAGCGAAATCGTCACTGCCCCCACCGGTTCCACCGGCATATCCTGTACGGTCACACGCAACCGTTCGGCCACCGCGGCCGCCACGTTCAGGGTGGCCCCAGGCAGCAATATCAGGAACTCCTCGCCACCGGTGCGACACAGCAGGTCGCCCTCGCGGCAACAACGGCGCATGAGCTCCGCCAGCTGGCGCAGCACCTGGTCGCCCACTTCGTGTCCATGGCTGTCATTTATCCGCTTGAAGTGGTCGATATCCAGCGCAATGGCTGCAAACTCCCGGTTTTCAGCCTCCAGTAACGACAGGCTGATTTCCAGGCTGCGGCGGTTGCCCAGGCCGGTCAGCGGATCGGTCTGGGCGTCCCGATTGAGCCGGCCGATACGCTCTTGCAGCAAGTTCAGGCTGAACAGCAACGCGCGCTTGAGCTCTGCCGCCTCGAAGTACCAGGCCCGCACCTGATGCAAGTGCTCGGCGGTAGCGGCGCGGTCCATCGTGCGGGCACCGGCGGCAAGCTTCCAGAGCGGTCGGGCGATGGTACGGGCCAGCCACCACAGCAGCAGGCTGCCAACCAGCGCCAAGGGCGCCGAACTGGCGATCACGTTCAGCACCAGATGGTGCAACGGCGCCACCGTCTGCACCAAGGGCTGCTGCGCTACCACGCCCCAGCCGGCGCTGGGGACGGTGGCGAAGCCGGCGAGCATTTCCACGCCCAGGCTATTGGTCAGTTGCCGGGTACCGCTGTCCAGTGTCGCCAACTGGTCGACCAGCGCATTGCCCTCCACCACCGTCCCTACCCGCTCGCTATGGGGGTGGTACAGCAGGCGTCGGTTGCGGTCGACCACATACAGGTACGAACCGTCCTTGTAGAAATGCTCGCCCAGCAGGCTGTTGAGGATGTTGCGTTCACGCAGGTACAGGCTGCCACCCACATACCCCAGGTAGTTGCCGTTGCTGTCGAAAATGGGTTGCGATAAGGCTACCACCAGGTTGTCGGCCGCCGACAGGTAGGGCGTGGAAACCAGTGGACGGCGTTCGCGCAGGGCTTCCAGAGCACCGGGTGACTGCACGTGGGTGCCGAGCAGGTGGCGTAGCGGGGCGGGGGATACTGCCAGCAGTACACCGTTGGCATCGATCACGAAGGTGGAGTTGAAGGCCATGCTCTGGCCCAGTACGCGGTCGGTTTCCAACTGCAGCGCTGTGGTGTCGCTCAACTGCCGGCTTTGCACGCCGGCGCTGAACATCAGTTGCTGCAAGGCGTTGCCAATGAAGGTTTCGGTGATGCTGGCCAGCTTGGTCGCATACACCCGGTTGGCTTCCAGGGCATTGTCGATCAATAGCTGGCGCTGCA
Organism: Pseudomonas sp. BO3-4; assembly: GCF_034044115.1. NCBI lineage: Bacteria > Pseudomonadati > Pseudomonadota > Gammaproteobacteria > Pseudomonadales > Pseudomonadaceae > Pseudomonas > Pseudomonas sp. BO3-4. Next base: position 3,981,325 of record NZ_CP139018.1, on the reverse strand, counting down.
CCCGGTAGCTGGCGAAATAGCTGGCGCACAGCATGACCACTGCGGTAAGGGCGCAGAGCACCAGAATGAGTGTACGTAGATCCAGGCGCAATCCATGCTTGGTGTGTGTCAATCCTGACCTCGGGTGATCGTAAAGGGCGGCTGAACAGAAGTTACCTTGCCGGGCAGCGGTCAAGAGCCTGCTTTGTCCAGCGCATCAAGCTCATCTTCCACCTCTTGCATACGCTGCTCCACCAAGGCTTGCACGTTCACATCGCGGGCGGTTTCGCGCATCAGGGCGGTGAGTTTTTCGCTCAAGCGTTTGCCGGCTTCGGTGTCTTCCAGGGCGCGAGCTTTGGCGGGGTCCTGGGTGGCGGCGACGATGGTGGCGAATTCGGCGTCGCTGAAGTTCTTTTCGCTGTACAGGCGGAACAAGTCCCGGCGCTGGTCCTCGACGGTGAGGTGCTTGCGCAGTACGTCCTGGATGGTCGCTTGCGACAGCTGCGGGTGAGTGCGGCCCAGCAGCGCGGACATGCGCTCGATGTTGTGCGTGTAGGCGTCCTGCAGCGGCAGCTGGCTGAGGATCTGATCTTCACGGGAGGGTTTCTGGTCGCAGGCGGTGAATGCAGCAGCCAGCAACAGGGGTAACAGCAACTTCGGGAGGCGAGGCATGGTGTGGCCTGGTCGGGCAGTGAAGACTGCTGATTATACCGATGTCCGCCTTGCCACGACGAGCCCTGTGATTTGCCTTGTGCGGCACGCTGCGGTAGAACCGTGCGCTCCCAACCACACTGGCAATAGCCCGATGCCGAACTGGACCCTGCAACCTGTGGCGCGTGACGCCATTGCCGAAGTGCTGGCGTTTATCGACAGCGCCCGGCGCGCGCTTTTCCCGATGCTCGCCAACGCACCCTTGCCGCGTGACCTGGCGCATTTCGCCGACACTTACCTGGACGGCGCCGGCTGCTTTCTGGAAGCCCGTGAGGGTGGGCGGCTGGTTGCGGTGATCGGTTACTTGCCCTATGACCATCGCTTTGCCCAGCTTGATTACCGCGCAGAGCGGGTAGTCGAGGTGGTGCGGCTGTTCGTGTTGCCGGCCTACCGCAGGCATGGCCTGGCGGCCGCCTTGTTTGGTGCCTTGCGCGAACGGGCGATGCAAGCGGGCTTGGACTGCCTTTACTTGCATACTCATCCGTTTCTGCCGGGTGCCATTGCGTTCTGGGAGCGGCAAGGCTTCACGGTGGTGGATGTGGAGCAGGACCCGGTGTGGCAGACCACGCACATGCAGTTGCGATTACGCTGACCTGTGGGAACGTGCCTATTGGCGATGAAGATCGCGCACTGGGTCACTGGGTCGAACGCACGGCGGTTGATGAGGTTCCAGTTGCCATCCTCGGTAAAGCCATTGCTGTGCAACCGGGCGGAGCCGGCCTGGGCGTGAGGCGCCCGAATAGCCGGCTCACTGCCCGGCCCCGAGTTTTTGCAACTGCGCGGCAAAGCGGGCTTTGGCCCGCGCCGGCAAGCTGGCCGGCAATTCGGCTGCAGGCGCATCACCGACCTGGATCACCATGACCATGCCCATGGCCACGTGCGGAATGCACTGGATACCGTATACGCCCGGCACGCGGAAGGTGTGCTCGAACGGTTGGTTCAGCGTGCTCTTGAACGGCTCGGCACCGGTGGGTAGCAGGCCCGCCACGCTGGCGGCATTATGCCCGCTGTGGCTCGGCAGGAAGCGCACGCTGTCGCCGGGGGCAATGCGCAAGTGGTCAGGCTCGTAGACCATGGCGCCGTCGCTGCCACGGTTGAGCATTTTCACTTCATGCACTTCGGCCAGTGCGGTCGGGGCAAGCAGGGTGCTGGTGAGCAGCAGGGCGACAGGGCGCAACAGCATGGGCAAGGCTACCAGGTTCAGGGGGCGCGAAAGCGCAGGATGCGCGCGCCGTCGAAAGGGTCGGTGAGGTAGTGGGCGTGGACACCGAAGGTGCTCAGCAGGCGCTCTGGGGTAAGCACTTCGAAGGGTTTGCCGAGGGCGACCAGACGGCCCTTGTCGAGAACCGCGACACGGTCGCAGGTCAGCGCCTGGTTGAGGTCATGCAGCGCTACCAGGGTGGTGACCGGCAGCGCCTGCACTTGTTGCAGCAGGCTTAGCTGATGCTGAATGTCCAGGTGGTTGGTCGGTTCGTCCAGCAGCAGCACCTGCGGCCGTTGGGCCAGCGCACGGGCGATGTGCACACGCTGGCGCTCGCCACCGGACAGCGACCCCCACAGGCGCGTGCGCAGGTGCAGGGCGTCGAGGTCGGCCAGGGCTTGCTCGACGATGGCGCAGTCCTGCCGGGAGAACGGTGCCAGGGCCGAGAGCCACGGCGTGCGGCCCAAGGCAACCGCGTCGAACACGCTGATCGCATCGAGTGTGTCGGCCTGTTGCTCGACCAGCGCCAGCGCCTGGGCAACACGGCGGCGGGGCATCTGTGCCAGTGGCTCACCCAGGAGCTGCACGCTGCCGCAGGCGGGTTTGCGCAGCCCTGCCAGCAACTTCAACAGCGAGGACTTACCCGAGCCGTTGGGGCCGACGATGCCCAGGGTTTCACCGGCGACAACGCTGAGATCGATAGCGCTGAGCACGGTAGTGCCGGCCAGTTGCAACCCCAGCCCATGGCAGGCCAGCGGGGGGATGCGAACAGCGGTCATGGCTGTCATGGGCGCCCCCGACGGCTGACCAGAATCAGCGCGAATACGGGGGCACCGATCAGCGCCGTAACCACGCCCACCGGGATCACCTGGCCGGTGATCAGCGTGCGCGAAAGAATGTCCGCCACAATCAGAAACAGCGCACCGCCCAGTGCGCTGGCGGGCAACAGACGGCTGTGCCCGGGGCCGAGCAGAAGGCGCAGGGCATGGGGTATAACCAGCCCGACAAAACCGATGGCGCCGACAATGGACACCATCACAGCCGTCACCAGCGCTGCACAACTGATCAGCAGCAACTGGGTGCGCCGCACCGGGATGCCCAGCGAGGCGGCCGAATCGGCACCGAAGGTAAAGGCATCCAGCGCACGGCGATGCCACAGGCACACCAGCAAGCCGACAATCGCCACCGGTACGGCCAGCCACACCGAAGGCCAGCGTACACCGCTCAGGTTGCCCAGCAGCCAGAACAGGATGCCGCGCGCCTGCTCGGCGGTGGCTGACTTGGTGATCAGGAAGGCGGTCAGTGCATTGAACAGCTGCGAGCCGGCGATACCGGCAAGGATGACCTGTGCATTGTTGCTGCTGGGGCCGGCCGCGCGGGCCAGCACCAGCACCAGGGCGAATGCGGCCCCGGCGCCGATGAAGGCCCCAGCAGACATGCTTAATGCCAGGCTACCCAGCCCCAGCAGACCGACCAGTACCGCGCCGGTCGAGGCGCCGGCAGACAGCCCCAGCAGGTAGGGCTCGGCCAGTGGGTTGCGCAACATCGCCTGCAGGATGACACCGCAGGTGGCCAGCCCGGCGCCGCAAGCGGCCGCGACCAGGGTGCGGGTCAGGCGGTAGTTCCAGATGATGCCGGCGTCGATCGGGTCCACCTGGTAATCGGCTTGCCACAGGTGGTTGGCCAGCACCTGGCCAACCACGCTGGGCGACAGGTTGGTTTCGCCAATGGCGGTACCGGCCAGCAGGGCGGCCAACAGAGCGGCCAGGGCAACTGCGATGCAGGGTAACAGGCGGTTCATCACGGGGCTGCTTTACCGCTGGCGAAGGCCGTGGACAGCGTCTGCACGCCGCGGAACAGGCGGATGCCGGCCTGCATGGCGTCAGCGTCGAGGATAATGATGCGGTCGTGCTTCACCGCGTCCATGTTGCGGGTTACCGGGTCACTGCGCAGGAATTCGAGTTTTTTCTGGTAGTCGTCGGCGGGGAAACGGCGGCGGTCCATGCGCGCGATGATCAGCCAGGTCGGATTGGCCTTGGCCAGGGTTTCCCAGCCTACGCTTGGCCATTCTTCGCTGGACTCGACCACGTTGCGCACACCGAGGGTGCGCAGCATGAAATCGGCAACACCTTGGCGGCCGGCCACATAGGGGTCGATGTCCAGATCGGCGCTGGAGAACCAGAACAGCGCCGAAGTTGCCGACAGGTCCTTGCCGGCCAGTTGTGCCCTGGCACTGTCCAGACGCCCTTGCAACTCGGCGTTCAGGGCCGCGCCGCGGTCCTGAACGTCGAAGATCTCGGCCAGTTGGCTGACGCTCTTGTAGATGCTGTCTACCTGGAACGCTTGCAGGCGGGTGCCGTCTGCACCGACCAGGTTGTCCTTGCCCTCGCAGTCCGATGGCAGCACGTAGGTGGGGATCTTCAGCTCATCGAACTGCTCGCGGGTGGCGACCACGCCCTGGGCACCGACCATCCATTCGAACTGCGCCGCGACCAGTTGCGGGCGCTTGCCGACCACCGCCTCGAAGCTGGGGTCGTTGTCGGCCAGGCGCGGCACCTTGGCGTTCACCGCCTGGTATTCAGGCAATACATTGTTGAACCACAGCGAGGTGCCCGCCAGCTTGTCACCCAGCCCCAGGGCATAGAGCAGCTCGGTACCGGCCTGGCCGATGGTGACGGCGCGCTGCGGCGCCTGGGCAAAAATCTGCGGCTTGCCGCAGTTGTCGACCGTCAGCGGATAGTGGGTGGCAGCGGCCTGGGTCAGGCCAGTGAAGCCTAGGCCAGCGAGCAGGGTGGCGAAACGGGGCAGCATGCTGGGCGATCTCCTATCGGACAGTTCTGGTGAGGAACGCACGGACAGGCATCGCCGAGGCCCAGCGGGTGGCCGGGGCAACACGGATGGCCAATCCCGGACACCCCGCCGCTTGGTGAATGTAGGCCGGCAGGTCTCCTGACTGGTGCGTCACGGCCCGGCTCCGGCCTTCCCGGGCGGCAGGCCCAGTGGCATTGATGGAGCAGGCTCGGCACCTACAGTTGCGGGGGCAGTTCCGTTTGGCCCGTATTGGCAGGCCTGGGATTCCCTGTTAGTTCCGTGGTGGAAACCGGCGGCCCGCATGGTAGACCATCGCGTCGCCAGGTGAAAACGCTTTTCAGAAGTACTTCAGCCAACGGATGTCACGGCGGCGCTGCTTCAGTCGGGCGAACCCGCGCACCGGCAGGTACAGCGAAACCGCCAGCAGTACTGCGCCCAGCCATATCGCTGCAACACCGTTGAAACCGAAGTAGTCGCCATGGTTGAGCCCGAATAGCGCCACGCAGGCCAGGTACAGCAGCTTCAGCACATACAGGTGCAGCAGGTAGAAGAACATCGGTGCCGCACCGAACACCGCCAGGGCACTGATCCAGCGCGCCAGGCCGGCCCGTTCGAACGCGCGTAACAACAACAGGCCGCAGCCCAGGGTCAGGGTCAGGAACAGCAGCGACGGTGGGTATTTGGTGATGTTGAAGAAGCTCATCAGGGTTTGCGTGAAGGTTGGGTAACCGCTCCACGGCGCCTCACCGTAACCGTTGAACATGCGCAGCAGGACAAAGCCAAGCAGCGCGAGCAAACCAGTCGCCAGCAGGTGTTGCTGGCGTTGCCCGGCATCGCTGCCGCGGGCGAACCAGGGCCCCAGGCCGTAACCCAAGGCGATGACGCCGATCCACGGCAGCACCGGGTAAGACGTGCGCAGGTGCAGGTTTTCGGAAAACGCCAGCCAGCCGCGATCATGCAGGATTGCCCACGGCACATGCAGGGCTGAATCCACGCCAAAGTGCAGGCCGTCGAGCAGGTTGTGGCCGGCGACGATGCTGGCGCCCAGGGCGAGCAGTGCGGCGCGCGGCAGCCACACCAGCAGCGACAGGGCGATCATGCTGACGCCGATGGCCCAGATCACTTGCAGGTAGATCACGCTCGGGGGCAACTGGAAGGTCCAGGCGAAGTTGACCAGGGTGAACTCCAGCACCACCAGGAACAGCCCGCGTTTGAACAGGAACGCCGAGACGTCGCCACGGCCCTGATGCTTCTCGCCATACAGCCAGGCCGACAGGCCGGTCAGCAGGACGAACACAGGCGCACACAGGTGAGCGAGGGTGCGGCTGAAGAAAAGCGCCGGTTCCGTGGTGTCGATGGCCATGGGGTCGCTGACCTGGCGGTGCAGGAGGAAAGTCTCGCGGACGTGGTCCAGGAGCATGAACAGGATCACCAGGCCGCGCAGGGCATCGATGCTCTGCAGGCGCTGGGTGATCAGCGTGGGCGTGGCGCTGGCACTTGTCATGGGTTGTCTAATAGGAATGAATTTCATGTGAAACGTTATCGTATAACAAGACGCTAAAAGGGAATAGAGGTTTTTGTGTGGCCTGTGCCGGGCTCTTCGCGGCACAAACCACCCAGATCAGAAGCTGTAATCCACCGTCGCGAAGTACGACCGCGGTATCCCCATCAACCACTGCTGCCCGCTGAACGCCGACTGCACATACTCGCGATCGAACAGGTTGTTCAACTGCAACCCCACCTTCACATCCGGCATCACCTGCCAGGCGATGTTGGCATCGACCACGGTGTACCCGGGGGCGCTCTGGGTATTGGCGGTATCGGCATAACGCTCATCCACATAGCGCGCCCCAATGCCAGCCTCCACCTGCTGGCCGAAGCCTTTGCTCAACCAAAGGTTGGCGGTACGCCGTGGCACGTTGGCCGGCCGGTTGCCTGCCCGATTCTGCGGCAGGCCGCCGACCATTTCGTCGAAGTCGTCGTACTTGGCGCGTACCAGCGATGCGTTGGCCGACACCTGCCACTGATGGGCCAGGGCCAGCTCCAGCGTCGCTTCCAGGCCATCGGAGGTCTGCTGCCCGGCTTGTTGCTTCTCGTGCGTGATCGGGTCGTCCACCAGCAGCTTTTTCTTGACGATGTGGTAGGCGGCAAGCGTCCATTCGCCGCGCCCCTCCCAAAAGCGCTGCTTGAGGCCGACCTCGGTCTGCTTCGCCTCGGTCAGGTCATAGTTCATCTGCGCGGGGCTGAGGCTGATGAGGTTGTTGACCCCATCCTCGCTGGTTGAGTACTGGCCGTACAACGACAGGTCGTCGCTGATTGCGTACACCAGCCCGACGCGCCAGTTGCCCCCTTGCAGGCTGCGATCGCTACGGCTGTCGTTGGTCAGGTTGTTGCGGTCGATGTGGTTCTGGTCGCGACGCACGCCGGTAACCAAAGACAGGCGATCGCTCAATTGCAGGCGGTTCTCGGCAAACAGGGCAAAGGTATGGGTGGTCGAGAGCGTTTGCGGCCGCAACGGCGAGGCGCTATGGAACCCGCCGGGCTGCGGCTGCCATGGGTCGAGGTAGTCGCCGCCGACATCGTTGTAGGGTGAATTGCTGTCGACGTTGAAGCGCACCTTGTTGTATTCGGCACCGAGCACGGTCTTGCTGTCCAGGTCGAACAGGGTGTGGTCGAAGGTGAAGGTTTGACGGTCGCCGAACTGTTCCTGGTTGTGCTTGATTTCCAGGTAGCTGCCGCGCAGCAACTGCTGACGCCCGGCGTCCCAGCTGTAGTCCTCGGCGTTGCGCCAGTGGCGGCGGCTTTTGATGTAGTACAGCTGGTTGCTGGCGCCGAGCTGGTCGTTCAGCGCCCAGTCGGTCGTGAGCCGGGTCCATTCATCAACGTACTGCTGCACATCGTTCTGCACGTTGTAGTTCTTTTTGCGCAGGCTGCTGCGGTAGTGGCCGTCGATCAGCGGGGTACCGTAGTAGTTGGCAGGTTGTGCATCGCCGCGGTCATGGGCCAGCGTGAAGCTGAGGTCATCACTGGCATCAAAACGCAGCGCGGCGCTCAGGGCCAGGCTACGTGAAGCGGTGCGGTCGACCCAGCCATTGCCGGCCTGTTGGTTCAGCGTCAGGCGGTAGCTCAGGCGCTCGCTGAGGCTGCCGCCGCTGTCCAGGCCGAGCTGCTGGCGGTCCCACGAGCCGTAACCCAGTCGCAGGTGGTTGCGCACCTCGCCGGCAAAAGGTTTTTTCGGGATCACGTTGATCACTGCGCCGGTGGCGCCTTCGCCATGCAGTACCGAGGCCGGGCCGCGAATCACCTCGATGCGTTCGACCATCCACGGGTCGACCGGGAAGGTCTGTGTGCCGGCACCGGTGTACAGGCGCGCGCCGTCGAACAGGGTCATCACTGAGCTGTGGCCGGCAAAGCCGCGGGCAGACAGGCCTGTACCGCCGTCCCCCGGGGAGCCGACGAAGGTAATGCCCGGCGAGCGGGTCACTGCATCCTGCACCGTGCTGTTGTTGCGCTGCTGAATCTGCCGTTCGCTGATACTGCTGGTGCTGGCCGGTGTTTCCAGGGCGCTGAGGCCAAGGCGCGAGCCGGCCTGGGTCGGCGTGGCCAGGTCGATGGTGCGGTTGTCCTGGGTGTCGGTGATGGCCGTGGAAGGCAGGGCCAGAGGCTGCGGGTCGCGGTCATCAGCCAGCGCCGGCAGGGCAACGGCCAGGCAGGCCGCCAGGGGGTGAAGTTTGAACATACGGGACATGTCGTTCCACTGCTGCAGGAATGAATGGATCCCGGTGGAAAACACGCAAAGGCGAACCATGCAGGCAGGCGCGCGCACGGATTCCGGCCTGCGCCCGCCCACCGCGGGTTGCCAAGTGAAGCTCCAGGCCGGTCTCCGGGCTTGCGAGGGGCATGAAACCTTCACCTTCCCATGCTTGAGCACAGTGGTATCTCGAAGGGTTCGCTCGCTTACCGTTGCGGGGGCAGCACCGGACTTGTCGTGGGCAACACGACGCACCGGTTTCCCGTTTCACCCTGCGCGCGGCGGCGCAGGGCACCTGAAACTGGCGCGCATCTGACCATTGAAAGGCTGGGGCGTCAAATGTTGGTGTGCTGTGAATGCTGAGAAAAAACAACAGGTTGTGCGTTTTTGCGGCGCCGGAGCCCCATTTGGCAAGAACATCAGGCCCCAGCGTGATGAGTTGGCTGGGGAGGCAGGCTTGCCTGAAAAGCTAGCGCCCGCGGCGCCGCGATACCCGTGCCTCGATGTTCTTGCGCCCGATCAGCAGCGGCGGCTTCTCCACCACCGGCTCATCCGCCAGCCATTTGTACATCACCAGGCAGTCCACCAGCCCCAGGCGGGCATGACGGTAGGCCTTGGGCAAACGGCCGACTGTTTCAAAGCCCAGCTTGTGCCATAGCGCCACGGCCACTGCGTTAGTGGCTACCACCGAGTTGAACTGCAATGCCAGAAAGCCTTCCTGGCGCGCCAGCTTTTGCGAGTGCTCGCACATCAAGCGCGCCACGCCCCGGCCGCGCGCCTGTTCGCAGACCATGTAGCCGCAATTGCCTACATGCGCACCAGGCCCGGCAGCATTGGGCTTGAGGTAATACGACCCCAGTAGCTCGCCATCTTCTTCGGCCAACAGCGTGTGCAAGGGCAGCTCCAGCCACAGCTGGCGGGCTTGCTCGAAGCTCAGCGCCGGGTCGAAAGCGTAGGTTTCACGGGCTTGGACAATGGCCTGGAAGGTGGGCCAGAAACGATCGAAATCGTCCGGCGTCATGGGGCGAATGTGGATCATGCGGGTTCCTGCGCGGGGTGAGCCGCCCAGTCTGGGTGGCGCGGCGCCGTCGCGCAAGGGCGACGACGCCGTTTGTGCTCAACCGTTGGCCTTGCCCACCGCGTCCATTGCGCGGGCCGAGTACACCAGCGCGGCACCGGCGTTCATGGCCACGGCCACGCCGAGGGCCTCGGCAATTTCCTCGCGGCTGGCACCCGCTTTGACGGCCTGCTGCGAATGCACGGCGATACAGCCGTCGCAGCGGGTGGTCACAGCCACGGCCAAGGAGATCAGCTCGCGGGTCTTGGCATCCAGGTGGTTGGTTTTGGCGCCTGCACCGCTGGCGGTCATGTAGCCGGCTACGGTGTCGGGGGAGAGTTGCTTGAGATCGCCGATGCCGGCCATCAACTGCTTACGGTAGGCGTCCCAGTCCATCATGCTCATCGTCTTCACCTTGGGGGGGTGCGAGTGGAGCTTTCAGGCTAGTCGAAGCGTGGCACGTGCGAGGCGGTACTTTGGTGGGTAAACGCAGGTCACTCGTACAGTGGCCTGCGTTGAGCCTTCAGATGTAGATGAACACCAGCACCAACGCCGCGACCACTGCCCATTTTTCCAGGTAGTAGCGCAGGCGATTGCGCTTCTTCAGCGCCTTGCCACGCTCGCGGATCTTGTAGATGCGGGTGAACAGGCGGTTGATGCCACCGGTCTTGTCGCTGGCATCGTTGGGCGCAGCGGCAGCGGCCATCACGTTGCGGCTGAACCAGCGGTTGAACGCGGTTGCCCAGCGGTACTTGAGCGGGCGTTCGACGTCGCAGAACAGGATGATGCGGTTGTGCTCGGTGGTGTTGGCTGCATAGTGGATGTAGGTTTCGTCGAAGATCACCCCCTCACCATCGCGCCAGGCGTATTTCTCGCCGTCCACGTCGATGTAGCAGCCGTCGTCATTCGGCGTGTCCAGGCCCAGATGGTAGCGGTACGAGCCGGCATACGGGTCACGGTGGCGCACCAGCTTGGCTCCCGGAGGCAGGGTAGCGAACATGGCGGCCTTGACCGTGCCGATGCCTTGCAGCAGCTCGGTCGTGCGTGGGCAAAGGGCCATTGCCGACGGATGGCTTTCGCCATACCACTTCAGGTAAAAACGTTTCCAGCCGGTCTTGAAGAACGAGTTGAAACCGACGTCATCGTAATTGTCGGATTTCTTGATTTCGCCTACGTGCAGCAACTGGCGGCCTTCCTCACGGATCTCCTGCCAGTGGTCCTGCAGCGGTTTCAGTTCTGGAAAGGCCTCGACCGGCAGGTAGGGCTTGGCCGGGTGTTTGGAGAACAGGTACAGGAAGCTGTTGATCGGGGCCAGGAAGCTGGAGTGGTCGCCCAGCTGGCGAGTCAGCTTGTGGCGAACCCGACCGCGCAGGTGAACATAGGCGATCGAGAAGACGAAGATAAGTACGAGTGCAATTTTCATGGACGTTTACTTGTCGAAAAATGGCCATGCGCCGAGGCATGAGCCCGCCAGCATAAACAATCATGGGGGCAGTTTGTACTTATTGTTACCAAACTGCGGGGCGACATTGGTGTAATACCCTACAGTCTTGCGCAAACGTTTCATGTCAGGGAGTTTGTATGGTTCAGGATATACGCCCCAGCGGTAGCCCGTTCAAGCGGCTGTTCTTCGCCTTGCCGGTCAGCGACGCGCAGCGCCGTGACCTGGCCCAGTGGCGGCGCGGGCTGAACCTGCGCAGCGGCAAACCGGTGCCGGCGGCCAACTTCCATGTCACGTTGCTGTTCCTCGGTGATGTGGACACTGCGCAGGTGCCGGCAATGTGCGCGGCGGTCGACCAACTGGCGCTGCCAACCTCGGCGCCGCGGCTGTTGCTCGACCGTTTGCAGGTGTGGCAACGGGCCGGCGCCTTGGTGCTGGAGGCGCAGCAGGTACCGCCCGCCCTGTTGCAACTGGTGTACGGTTTGCAGCAGGCGTTGCTGCCGTTGGGGCTGGAAGCGGCCACGCGTGAGTATCGACCGCATCTGACGCTGTCCAGGGATTACCGCGGGCAGCCGCCCGAGGCCAGTAGCGCGCCGGAGTTTTACCTCACCGCGCGACACTTCACGCTTTACGAGTCGCGCAAGGGGGCTTACTGGCCATTGGCGCAGTGGCCGCTGGCGGGCTGACCCGCCGGGCGAAAAACGCCTTGTCCCGGATGCGTACCTGCAGGGGCTGTTCAGATTGGGTGATTACACCGGCATGCTTTGGTAAGGCAATTCATCCCCTGGGCTGCGCTCGAACTGGCGCTTGTACTCGCGGCTGAACTGCGAGGTGCTCTGATAGCCCACCCGGTGCGCAGCCTGTGCCACGCCCAGGCCTTCGCCAATCAGCATCTGCTGCGCCTTGAGCAGCCGCAAGCGCTTGAGGTACTGCATCGGTGCCATGTCGGTGCAGCGCTTGAAGTGTTCATGGAAGGTCGAAACGCTCATGTTGGCCCGCGCGGCCAGTGCCTCCACGCTCAGCGGCTCGGCGTAGTGCTCGCGCAGGTGGGCGAGGGCGGCACCGATGCGGGCGAAGTGCCCCTGTTGCTCCACCAGTGCCCGCAACACACCGGCCTGCGGGCCGCGCAGCGCGGTATACAGCACCTCGCGTACGCGCGCCGGGCCCAGTACCTTGGCGTCAAGCGGGTCCTGCAGGCAGTGCAGCAGCCGTTCCACACTTTCGCGCATTGGCGCATCCAGTGCTGCGGAGGTCATCGATTGCGGTGTTTGCGCCTGCACTTCAGCGTCCGGTGCCAAGCCCATGCTCTGCACCAACTCGCCCAGCACGCCACGGTCGATGCCCACCGCCACGCCCAGCAATGGCGCGTCAGGGGTGGCGAAGGTTTCGCACATGAACGGCACCGACAACGCCTGCACCAGGTAATGCCCGGCGCCGTACTCCAGGGTGCGCGGCCCCAGGCGTGCCAGCTTGCTGCCCTGGGCCAGGATCATGAGGCTGGGTTCGTAGATCTGTGGGCTGCTGGCCACATAGTGGTCCCAGCTCAGCACCTGCACCTGGGGCAGGAGGGTGGGCACGAAGCCCGGGCGCGTGGTGAGGCTGCGGATCAGTGAGCAGAGCGGCGCATTGGCATCGACGTGACGGGTCAGTTGCATGGTGGACCAAGGGCAGAGAATCAGACAGCTTGATCATCGCAGATTGAGGGCGTGGCGCCAGCTACGGGTTGGCATCTTCGTAGAATCAGGCATGCATGCCGGAGAATCAGCCGTGGGCGAGGCGGCGAACGACGCGCAAAATGCGTCGCCCGAATCGTTTCACTTCACTGCGAGGCCCTGCATGTATACCGCCATCGGTTACGCCGCTCAAACCCCCACCAGCCCCCTGGCCCCCATGACGTTCCAACGCCGCAGCCCGCGCCCGGATGACGTCGCCATCGACATCCTGTACTGCGGCGTGTGCCACTCCGACATCCACCAGGCGCGCAACGAATGGGGCATTGCCGTGTACCCGCTGATGCCGGGCCACGAGATCATCGGCCGGGTCACGGCGGTGGGCGACAAAGTCACCGCGCACAAGGTCGGTGACCTGGTGGGCGTCGGCTGCATGGTCGACTCGTGCCGTACCTGTGAAGCCTGCGCCAAGGACCTGGAACAGTATTGCCTCGAAGGCCCGACCATGACCTACGCCACCCCGGACCGGGTCGATGGCAGCAACACCATGGGGGGGTATTCCAGCAGCATCGTGGTCAGCGAGCACTTCGTGGTGCGCATACCGGCCGGCATGGACCTGCCCAGCGCTGCGCCTATCCTGTGCGCCGGCATCACCACCTATTCGCCGCTCAAGCACCACGGCGTTGGCCCGGGCCACAAGATCGGCATCCTCGGCATGGGCGGCCTGGGCCACATGGGCATCAAACTGGCCAAGGCCCTGGGTGCGGAAGTGACCCTGTTCACGCGCTCTCAGGCCAAGGCCGAGGAAGCGCGCCGCCAAGGGGCCGACCATGTGATCGTCTCCACCGATGCCGAGCAGATGCGCGCCGCTGCTGGCCGTTTCGATTTCCTGCTCGACACCATTCCGGTGCAGCACGACCTCAACCCGTACCTGGAAACGCTGAAGTTCGACGGTGTGCACATTCTGGTTGGCCTGATCGAACCGATCGACCCGGCATTGCATGCGGCCAACCTGGTGATGAAGCGCCGGGTGCTGGCGGGGTCGTTGATCGGGGGGATTGCCGAGACTCAGGAAGTACTGAACTTCTGCGCCGAGCACGGCATCCGTTGCGATATCGAGATGCTGGATATCCGCAACATCAACCAGGCCTATGAGCGGATGATTGCCGGTGATGTGAAGTACCGGTTCGTGATCGACATGGCCACGTTACAAGGCTGATGGGTCGGTTGCCTGTACGGGCCTCTTCGCGGGCAAGCCCGCTCCTACACAGGGGTGATGTAGGGCTTGCGCGCGGTGGGGCCCGTACAGGCAGCACCGATGCAGCCGTTTTACCAGGCCATCGGCTTGTCCCAGCCCTTCCAGAACAACCATCGCCGCACCTCGCCGTGCGCCCCGGTACCGATCTGCCACTCGGGCCGCCCGCTATCCAGCGCAATCACCGAAATAACCCCCGCATGGCTCGCCGCCACCAGCGTTTGTCCGTCGGCGCTGATATCCATCGCACTGATGGTCGATCCCAGGTAATGCTGCCAATGCTCCGTACCCTCTTCGCCAAACGCCCGCAGGTAGCCATAGGCATCACCCACAATGTACTCGCCATCGCGCGCAACCCCCGCATACACCCTTGCGCCATCCTGCACCAGCGGGGTACGCGGGTCCTGGCTGTAGTAATCGGTATTCAGCCCGTGCAGGTCTGCCACCCTCACGGCCAGCGTGGCACCGCTGTAGAAATGGCAGGCATTGACGATCAACTGGTCACCCGCGCGGTTGAACAAGGCAAAGTGCGGGTATTCGCTGCCCGGGCCGATGTGCGCCAGCGGCTTGAGTCGTTCGTCCAGAACAAGGTGTCGGCTGCCTTGCTCACCCACGACGATCAGCCGGCCATCCGCCGACACCGCACCATGCTCCATGCTCAACCCCAGGCTGATGTCGTCCGGGTCGGTGCCCTCGGCCAACTCATCGAGCACGCGTGTCTGCTGTGGCAGCAGGCGAGTCGCACCTTGAGTGGCCAGCACGAAGATACCTTCGGCACTCACCAGCAGCACTCGCTGGCCATCGGGGAAGGGGATCAGCGCGGTCGGTGTGGGCGGCAGGTCGAACGGCTCGAACGGGTAGCCTGGCGGCAACCCCTCCAGCCCGGTAGGCCAGGCCAGGCGCTGCACTTGCGGGCCGCCCCAGCCATCGGTCACACGCACGCCCTCGGCATTGGCCAGGGCGAAATAGCGCCGCGCCGGGCAACGGCCAAAGTGTTCGATGCCGATGACCGGGGTTACCCCATGGTGATCGATACGCACCACCTGGCCCTTGTCGTAAGGCATACCGATGCGGGCCAGCAGGCTGCCATCTTCCAGCAGCAGGACATGGCTGATGCCTTGGCCGTGGTCTTCGAGCAACGGTATCAAGGGGTGGTGTGCGGGTGGCCAGGCCTCGCGAAATGCCTGACGCTGCGGTTCGTCCATGCCAGGGCGGTTGGCTGCCTGCAGGGCTGCCAGCCAGGCGTCGAGCAGGTGTTCGGTGGCGGGTGCCTGCGGCTCTTCGAGGTTGTCCCAGCCGTGCGCACGGCCCTGCGCGACGTAGTCGTTGACGGCCTGGGCATAGGCGATGACTGCCTGCTGCCACTGCTGCTGGGAGTGCTGCTTGTCCATGAGCGGATCGGGCTCCTTGTTGCACGCGCGTTTCACACAAAGCGCGCATGGTACTCCTTCTGCCTGCCCTGCGGTTGTGAGGCCCCAGCTTGACGCGTACCATGCCGGGCATTCCTATCCATAACAAAACGTACGTTGGCACCCCTGCAAGCGGGTGGCTGGCGTGCGACCTGTTGCTTTGTCTGCGGAGAAGCGGTTTCCACCCATGAACGGACCCATACCCACACACCTGCCGCCCACAACGGGCAGCGGCAGCTGGCTGAGCGTCATCGCCCTGGCCTTGGCGGCCTTCATTTTCAACACCACCGAGTTCGTCCCGGTGGCGCTGCTCAGTGACATTGGCCGCAGCTTCGACATGAGCACTGCCCAGGTCGGCCTGATGCTGACCATCTATGCCTGGATCGTGGCGCTGGCCTCGTTGCCCATGATGTTGCTGACCCGCAACATCGAACGGCGGCGTCTGCTGCTGTTCGTGTTCCTGGTGTTCATTGTCAGCCACTTGCTGTCGTGGCTTTCGCAGAGCTTCGCCATGCTGCTGGTCAGCCGTATCGGCATTGCCCTGGCGCATGCGGTGTTCTGGTCCATCACCGCCTCGCTGGCGGTGCGTGTGGCGCCGCCGGGCCAGCAGGCCAAGGCGCTGGGCCTGCTGGCCACCGGCACTACCCTGGCCATGGTCCTGGGCATCCCGCTGGGCCGTGTGGTGGGCGAGGCACTGGGCTGGCGCATCACGTTCCTGAGCATTGGCGGGGTAGCGCTAGCCACCATGCTGTGCCTGATGAAATCGCTGCCGCTGCTGCCCAGCCAGAACTCCGGTTCGTTGCGCAGCCTGCCGGTCCTGTTCAAGCGCCCGGCACTGGTCATTACCTACTTGTTGGTGACGTTGGTCATTACCGCGCAGTTCACGGCCTACAGCTATATCGAGCCGTTCGCCCTGCACGTAGCGCAGATCGGCGGCGACCGCACCACACTGTTGCTGCTGTTGTTCGGCGGTGCCGGGGTTTTTGGTTCGTTGTTGTTCAGCCGTTACAGCGACCGCTTCCCGCATGGCTTCCTGGTGGGTTCGATCGGGGTACTCGCCGCGTGCCTGTTGCTGATGTTGCCGCTGTCGGGCAACTTCTATGTGTTCGCAGTGCTGAGCATGTTCTGGGGCGTGGCCATTCTCAGCTTCAGCCTGGCGCTGCAGTCCAAGACCCTGAAGCTGGCGTCCGACGCCACCGATGTGGCCATGGCGCTGTTCTCGGGTATCTACAACATCGGTATTGGCGGTGGTGCGCTGCTGGGCAGTATCGTCAGCAGCCAGATGAATGTGGCGGATATCGGCCTGGTGGGCGGCAGCGTGGCAGTGGTCGGGCTGGTACTGGCCGTTGCCAGTACCCGGCGCTTTCGCGAGGCGTTGGCACGCTGAGCCGGGGCCGCTCAGGCCCCTTGCCGGTCAAGTAGAGACTCAGGCCAATACGGCAGCCCATGCCGATATCAACAAAACCCCCGCCAATACCTGGTTGAACACCCGCAACCGCCCCGGTGCCTGCAGCCACCGGGCGCTCCCCACCCCCAACACCGCCCACGCGGCCATGCTCGGCAGAGCGATCAGCAAGAACACCAGCGCCAGCTGCCACACTGGCAACGACGGCGCGGCAAATACCCCGACCACCGCCACGGCCATCAACCACACCTTGGGGTTCACCACCTGCAACGAAGCCGCGCTGAGCGCACTGAAGCCTGGCGCCGTGGTCGTGTGGAGCGGGGCGGCGGCACTGCGCAGCATCTTCCAGGCCAGGCTACTCAGCCACAGCACCCCGGCCCAGCTCATCAGCTGTTGTGCCAGGGGGTGGCGCAGCAGCAGTTCGCCCAGCCCCAGCCCGACGAGCAGCACAATGGCTGCAGCCGCGCCACACGCCGCCACGATCGGCGCCAGGCTTGCGCGCAGGCCCCGGCGGGCGCCATGGGCCAGGATCAACAGGTTGGTCGGCCCCGGGCTGATACTGGACACCAGGGCAAACAGAATGAAGGGCAACAACGACTCAGACATGGTTCATGGGCTCCGTAACATCGAAGCACCATGCTCGCTGCCCGCCGGCACTCAGTCTGGAAGGTTTGAGCAGCGCCTGCGGTAGTCGGCCGGGGTCAACTGGTAGGCGCGGCGGAACCAGCGCCCCAGGTGGCTCTGGTCGGCAAAGCCCAGCGCCACGGCCACTTCGGCCGGTGTCTGGCCTTGGGCAAGCAGGCGCCGCGCGCGGGCCAGGCGCAGCTGGATCAGGTAGGCATGGGGTGCAATGCCGAACGCCGCCTTGAACGCACGCGTCAGGCGAAAGCGGTCAATGCCGCAGGCCTGGGCCAGGTCCTCCAGGCCGATGTCGCGCTCCAGATTGGCATGCAGGAAGTCCCGGGCGCGCTGTGCGGTCAGCGGCAGGCGCGGGTCGGGGTTGATGCGGCGGCGCCAGTGCAGGTGGCGGGTCAGGCAGGCCAGCAGATCGTCCATGGCCGTTTGCCTGACGATGCGCAAGTCCTGGTCATGCACGGCCCTGAAGGCCAGGGCGGTGGCCCGTGCCAAGCGTTCGTCGTGGCACAGGGTGTCGGCGAAGCTGGGCAGGCTGTCGCCCGGCGCGTGCTCGTACAGCGCGCGCAGTTGTTGGTCGAGCCAGGCGGGCTCCAGGTACAGCGTCGAATAGGTGAAGCCTTCTTCGGTGGGCGCCAGGCCATCGTGGATGTCGCCAGGCTCAAGTAAGAATACCTGCCCCGGCGTGCTGCGGTGGCGCACCCGGCGGCAGTTGAACTGCTGCACGCCCTGCTCGGTCACGCCGACCAGGAAGCTGTCGTGCCAGTGGGGATCATAGGCATGGCCGACAAAATGCGCGCGGACCGACTCGATGCCGGTGTCGGCGTCTTGTTTGAAGTCGATCCAGTTGCTCATGGACGTGTACCGTGGGGTAAATGGCTACCTTAGCGCAACGCCCCCGGCTCAGTCTGGAACGATTGTGCAGCCGTGGGTCAGTGCCCGGGCGCGCAGGGCCTCGAAGCGTTCGCGTAGCCACAGGTGCAATTGCTTCACGGCCGGTGTGAGTTGTTTGCGATGAGGGCAGACCAAGGTCAGCGGGGTAGGCTCGCCGAGCAATTCGGGCAGGACCATTTCCAGTTCACCGGCCGCGATGTTGGCGCTGACATCCAGCCACGACTTGTAGACGATACCTTCCCCCTGGATGGCCAGGCGGCGGATGACGTCGGCATCGTCACTGACCAGCGGCCCACGCACCTGCACGGTGCGATTACCCAGCTGCCACTTGTCGTACACCCGGCTGTGCTGCATGTACAGCAGGCAGGCATGCTGCTGCAGTGCGTCGGGGGTAAGCGGGCGGCCGTGACGGGCCAGGTAGTCGGGCGAGGCCACCAGCACTCGGCGGTTCCATTCGGCCAGTGGCAGGGCGATGTAGTTGGCATCCTGGTTGAGGCCATAGCGGATGGCCACATCCACAGGGTCGCGGTTGAGGTCGGCCATCTGGTCGGACAGGAAGAAGCGCAGTTGCAATGCCGGGTGGTCGTGGCGGAAGGCGCTGAGCCAGGGCAACAACATGTTGCGGCCCATGTCGGAAGGCGCCGACACCTGCAGGGTGCCGCGCAGGCTATTGGGGTTGCCATGCAGATCTTCATGGCCCTGGCGCAGGCTTTCCAGCACATTCAGCGCGGTTGGCAGGTAGCGCTCGCCCTCGGCGGTCAGGCGCAGGCTGCGGGTGGTGCGGGCGAACAGGCGTACATCCAGGTCGCGTTCCAGGCGTTTGATCGCGGCAGCCACCTGGCCCGGCAGCAGGCCTGCTTCATGGGCGGCGGCAGTGAAGCTCCCCAGCACGCTGCTGCGGGCAAACAGTTCGAGGTCGGTGATGCGCAGCATTTTCATTCCAGGGATGAAAGTGTTGTTACATTGTGCCGCTTTTTCTTTTTTGCTGGAAAGATAAGATGCCCGGCAAACCCACTGTTCACTCCGGAGTTGTCGCATGGATACCGTATCGCTGGCCAAGCGCCGTTACACCACCAAAGCTTACGATGCCTCACGCCGCATTCCCCAGGCCACTGTCGATGCCCTGCTCGAACAACTGCGTCACAGCCCGTCGTCGGTCAATTCCCAGCCCTGGCATTTCATCGTCGCCGACACGGCCGAAGGCAAGGCCCGCCTGGCCAAGAGCACTGCTGAGGGTTATGCCTACAACACGCAGAAGCTTCTCGATGCCTCGCATGTGATCGTGTTCTGCACCCGTACCGAAATGACTGAAGAACACCTGAACGCCGTGCTCGATCAAGAGGCTGCCGATGGCCGTTTCCGTGATGAGCAAGCGCGCGCCGGGCAAAACCAGAGCCGCCGGCACTACGTCAACCTGCACCGCTTTGACCAGAAGGATGTGCAGCACTGGATGGAAAAGCAGACCTACCTGGCGTTGGGAACTGCCTTGCTGGGTGCAGCGGCGCATGGGCTGGATGCCACGCCGATCGAGGGCTTCGACAGCAAGGTCCTCGATGCCGAACTGGGTTTGCGTGAGCGTGGCTTTACCAGTGTGGTGATCCTGAGCCTGGGTTACCGCAGTGAGGCGGACTTCAATGCCGGGCTGAGCAAGTCGCGGTTGCCGGCATCGCAAGTGTTCACCTTCCTGTGAGGTTTCCGGGGCCGCTGTGCGGCCCTGGCAACGCTGGCGGTTAATCTGGCAAAGCCCAGACGTCGACCGCCCGATCAGGCAAACTGGCAATGACCCGGCATATACCGCATACTTATCGGCAAATGCCGAAAAGGAGCCTGCCATGCTTGCCGAAGTGCTTCGCGACAACGGTTACCACGAGTACCGGGCGCGCTTGCAGGCGCTGCTGGACATTCCCGAGCTTGCCAGTGATTTCGAAATCCACACCCGCATCACCGATGGTTTTGCCGCCACCTGGTTGGTAAAGCTGACCGAACGCGGTGTGCTCACGCCGGTGGAGCGCGACCAGATCATCCCGCTGCGCACCCTCAAATCCCGTATCGAGCGCGACCAACCGCTGACCGTGGATGAGAGCGATCGGCTGTTCCGCTCGGCCCACATCACCGCCATGGCCGAGGCTGTGTTCGGTGAAGCGGGCAAGGCCAAACGCTGGCTTTCCAAGCCCAAGGAGCGTTTCTCGGGGCTGACGCCGATGCAGATGCTCACCACCCAGCAAGGCACCACGCAGGTCGAAGAAATGCTGCTGCAGATTGCCGAGGGCTATGGCCTGTGATTTTGTGGCGAATCAGCGCCTATGCAGACTTGAGTGGTACGGGGGGCTTGCGTGTAAGTGGCCGCTGGCACCAGGCGGGTCGGCCGGTGGTGTATGCCGCCACCAGCCCTCCCGGGGCGATGCTGGAAGTGTTGGTGCACCTGGAGATCGACCCCGAGGATTTCCCGACCACCATGCGCTTGCTTCGCATCGAACTGCCCGACACGGTTTCCCAGGCGCAGTTGCCCGCTTTGCAGCCTGGCTGGTCTGCTCAGCCTGAGTTGACCCGTACGCTGGGCAATCGCTTTCTGGATGACGGTTCGGCATTGCTGCTGCCGGTGCCAAGCGCGATCATGCCCAGCACCACCAATTACCTGTTCAACCCACGGCACCCGCAGGCGCAGAGCGCGAAAATCCAGGTTGAGGATTTCACCCCGGACAGCCGCCTGTTCTAGCCTCTGTACGAAAAGTCTTGAGACGCAGGTCAGGCAAGGCGAAAACAGCCGAGGTGGTCACCACAGTGCGGCCGATGCTGTCGTCAGCACTCGGCCAAACACTTCGAGCGCCTTGTCCACGTCAGCCTCGGTGCTGAAACGGCCGATGCTCAAGCGCACACTGTTGCGAGCCTGACGCTCATCCAGCCCCAGTGCCAGCAGCACATGCGAGGCAGCGTTGCTCGCCGAGTTGCAGGCCGAGGTGGTCGACAAGGCCAGTTCGCCGGCCAGTGCCGCACTGTTGAAGCCTTTGCTGTCGATGCACAGGTTCAAGGTATGGGGAATGCGTTGCTTGGCGCAGCCGTTCAGGGTAACGCCGGGCATGGCCAGCAGGCCTGTGCGCAGGCGTCTTGCCAGTTGCTCGAGGCGCTGGTGCTCGCTGTCGCCAGGTTGGCCGGCCAAGGCAAAGGCGCTGCCCATGCCCGCTATCTGATGGGTCGCCAGGGTGCCGGAACGCAGGCCCTGCTCATGGCCGCCGCCGTGCATCTGCGCACGCATCAGCACGCGGGCGCGCGGCCCGACATACAGCGCGCCGATGCCTTTTGGCCCGTAGACCTTGTGCGCCGAAAAAGACATCAGGTCCACGGCCATCGTATGCAGGTCGATCGCCAGCTTGCCCACGGCCTGCGCGGCATCCACGTGCAGAAGGGCACCGTGGGCACGCACCTGCTCGCCGATCGCGGCAAAATCGGTGACCGTGCCCAGTTCGTTGTTGACCGCCATCAGCGACACCAGGCGGGTGTCAGCGCGCAATGCTGCCTGCACGCTCGCGGGCTGGATCAGGCCGTCGGCATCCGCTGCCAGGCGTGTAACGGCCCAGCCCTGGCGCTCCAGTTCGGCCACGGTGTCGAGCACGGCCTTGTGTTCCAGCTGGCTGGTGATCAGGTGCCCGGGCTGGCCGATGCCTTGGGCAATACCCTTGAGTGCCAGGTTGTTGGACTCGGTCGCACCCGACGTCCATACCAGATGCTCGGCGTGCGCGCCGACGCACTCGGCGACTTGCTGGCGCGCTTGGTCCACGGCGTGACGTGCAGCCTGGCCGAAGGCGTGGCCGCTGGACGCCGGGTTGCCGAAGTTGGCCTGGTTGCCCAGGCAGGCGAGCATGGTTTCGATAACCCGGTCGTCGACTGGGGTAGTGGCGGCGTAATCGAAGTAGAGTGGGGCGCTAGGCATTGAGGGCGGGTCCGTGTCAGTGGCCGTGAAATCGGCAATCATTGACGTAAGCGTACCTGCCAGCAGCGGTATTTTTTTCGTTTCCCTCAGGTCGATTCGCGATTATTTTAGAAAAAAATTCTCTATCGAAGATCTTTCATGGGATTTTCTACTTTGCCTGGTGAGGGCCATGAAGGGTCCCTCGCCGGCACCGTCAGGGCTCCAGAGCCTTCTCTTCCTCTGCAACCACGCGCTCGCACAATTCCGTGATCTGCTCGCGCATCCAGCGGTTGGCCGGGTCCTGGTCGGTGCTTTCATGCCAGTACAGGTGCGTTTCCAGCGCAGGGACCTCCACCGGCAGCGCCTGATAACGCAACTGATGGCGACGGGCGAAGCGCTCGGGGACCGTCATCGCCATGTCGGTCTGCTGCAACACCTGCGACGCCATCAGGTAGTGTTGCGAACGCAGGGCGACCTTGCGTTGAACACCCATCTTGCCCAGCGCCAGGTCGACGTAACCCAGGCCGTTGCGGCGGCTGGAGATATGGATGTGGGTCATGCCCAGGTAGCTGTCGAGGGTCAGCTTGCTGTCGGCCAGCGGGTGACCTTGGCGCAGGGCGCAGACATAGCGGTCTTGCATCAGTTTGATGTGGCGCACCTGCGGGTCGGTGTTCAGTGGCGCGTCGATGGCAAAGTCCAGGCGGCCGGCCGCGAGTTCCTTGGTGGTCTCGCGGCGCTTGCACAGGAAGCTTTCGATCATGACTGCCGGCGCCAGGCGGCGCAGGCGCTGGAACAGCGGCGGCAGGATGACCGCCTCGGTCAGGTCGGTCATGCTGATGCGGAAGGTCTTGTTGGCCTGCTGCGGGTTGAACGTGCGGCTTTCCTGCACCGAAGTCCGCAGCAGCGCCAGCGCGTTGCGCACAGGGCCGATGATGTTCTGCGCCATGGGTGTGGGCACCATGCCTTGCGCGGTACGCACGAACAGCGGGTCATTGAAGGTTTCGCGCAGGCGCGACAGGGCATTGGACACTGCCGGCTGGGTAATGCCGACGATCTGCCCGGCGCGGGTCAGGTTGGCTTCGGTGTAGATCGCATCGAACACGATGAACAGGTTGAGGTCGACCTTGCTAAGGTTCATGGGCGCCGCTCTTTATTGGAATTATCGGCCGATCATATATCGGTTATGAATGTTTATACACGCGGAAAATAGACTAGGTGGATGGAGCAATGCTGCTCTAGGCTCTGGCCCAAGTACTCCGAACTGTGAAGGTAGCCCAGATGGATTTCGCCTATTCGCCCAAGGTCCAGGCACTGCGCGAGCGTGTCACTGCGTTCATGGACGCTCATGTCTACCCCGCCGAAGCCGTGTTCGAGCGCCAGGTCGCCGAGGGTGACCGCTGGCAGCCCACTGCAATCATGGAGGCGCTCAAGGCCAAGGCCCGCGCCGAAGGGTTGTGGAACCTGTTCCTGCCAGAGTCGGAATACGGCGCCGGCCTGAGCAACCTGGAGTACGCACCGCTGGCAGAGATCATGGGCCGCTCGTTGCTCGGGCCGGAGCCGTTCAACTGCTCGGCGCCGGACACTGGCAACATGGAAGTGCTGGTGCGCTACGGCAGCGAGGCGCAAAAACGCCAGTGGCTGGAGCCGCTGCTGCGTGGTGAGATCCGCTCGGCGTTTGCCATGACCGAACCGGACGTGGCCTCTTCGGACGCCACCAACATGGCTGCTACTGCCATACGGGACGGTGACGAGTGGGTGATCAACGGCCGCAAGTGGTGGACTTCCGGCGCCTGCGACCCGCGCTGCAAGGTCATGATCTTCATGGGCCTGTCTGACCCTGAAGGGCCACGCCACCAGCAGCATTCCATGGTGCTGGTGCCGACCGACACGCCAGGCGTGAAGATCGTCCGCCCGCTGCCGGTATTCGGTTATGACGATGCGCCCCATGGTCATGCCGAAGTCCTTTTCGAGCATGTGCGGGTGCCGTACGAAAACGTGATCCTTGGCGAAGGCCGCGGCTTCGAAATTGCCCAGGGCCGCCTGGGGCCAGGGCGTATCCACCACTGCATGCGCTCGATCGGCATGGCCGAGCGCGCACTGGAGCTGATGTGCAAGCGCTCGGTGGAGCGTACTGCTTTTGGTCGGCCACTGGCACGCCTGGGCGGCAACGTCGACAAGATCGCCGACTCGCGCATGGAAATCGACATGGCCCGGCTGCTGACGCTCAAAGCGGCCTACATGATGGACACCGTCGGCAACAAGGTGGCCCGTAGCGAGATCGCCCAGATCAAGGTGGTGGCGCCGAACGTGGCATTGAACGTGATCGACCGGGCTATCCAGATACATGGCGGGGCAGGGGTAAGCGGCGATTTCCCGCTGGCCTACATGTATGCCATGCAGCGCACCCTGCGCCTGGCTGACGGGCCGGATGAAGTGCACAGGGCGGCGATTGGCAAATACGAAATTGGCAAGTATGTGCCGGTGGAGATGTTGCGTAGCGGGCGGTGAACGCGTCAGCCTGCGCCGGCCCATTCGCGATCAAACCCGCGCCTGCAGTGATTGCGCAAAGTCCTGCAACTTGTAGGACGTATCTGAATTTTGGCTGAGGCCACTTGAATCTCCCTTGCTGGTGATAGGTTTCCAACCTGAATCAAGTACAGGGAGTTCATATATGCGCGTCAATCTAGAGGGGAAAGGTCAGGCGGTAGATGGCGATGTCACCACAACGGGTGCTGTCTGTATTGCGACGGGGGCCGGCTATCTAGACGAAGGCCGAATGGTGCTCCGTGAAGGCGACCACACCACGCCATGCCCCCTTTGTGGGCAGGCGGGAGCTGTCGCCGAAGGTGTGGATCACTTTTAGTCCGGGTTTCTTCGCCGAGCGCAGGCGGTTGTTGCAGCAACTGGATGGCCAGTTGAAAGCGGCGTTGCTTAATAAGCAACTGAATCTGGGGAGCTATGAGCGGCTGAAGAAGAGCTTGAATATCTCTACCAAGAGCCTGGTGCACCATTGGTCGAAAGCGGGCGGGCCGGGGCAGATTCCGGGGTATGCGACACATCTTGAGAAGGTGGCGCGGTTAAGTAAGTACCTGCAATACGGAGGGTATGCAGCGATTGGGCTGGGCGGGACCTCGTCTTATCTGAAAGTAAATGAAGTCTGTCGGGCCGGGGAGACTCGTGCTTGTCGAAAGGTTCGGTTTACTGAAGCGGGAAATTTTGTAGGGGGGCTAACGGGAGGGTTGGTAGGCGCCTCTGGTGGAGGTGCTGCAGCAGCTGCGT
Organism: Pseudomonas sp. BO3-4; assembly: GCF_034044115.1. Classification (NCBI taxonomy): domain Bacteria; kingdom Pseudomonadati; phylum Pseudomonadota; class Gammaproteobacteria; order Pseudomonadales; family Pseudomonadaceae; genus Pseudomonas; species Pseudomonas sp. BO3-4. Next base: position 3,955,922 of record NZ_CP139018.1, on the reverse strand, counting down.
TATGCGGTATTTTTGCGGTGGGTACCGGTGGGTTTGGTGCAGTGTGCGGGATTGCGATCGTTGGCGCCGCCTCTTCTGCAGGCGCTATTGGTATTGGCGCCCTCGGAGAGCAAACCGGTGAACTCCTTCATGAGGTGACTGATGATTGACTTTGACAATTGGTCCCCATTGTTGCAAATAGGATTCCTGATTGCGCCTTTCGTCCTGGGCCTTGCGGGGATCGCTATCAATGTGAAAATTGCTTTGTCGAGTGATTTTGATGTCGCCCTTTCAGCGATAACGAGCAACCCCTATCTTGAGCAGATGAAACCTGTATGGGGCGGGCGAAACCTAAGGCATCGATGCCTACTGATGAGTACAGTAAGCGCTTTGGTCACATTCCCAAGGTTACATTTACGCCTCGGATGGTTGAACGAAGCGGAGCTTGACAATTTTCCCCCAAAGTTGAGGCGAGATATGGGAGCAGCCCTTTGGTTGATCTTGATTGCCTCACTTTGGGGAGCGGTTGGTTACTTCATCATCAAGCAATGATTGCAACTCAGACCCGTAACTGTGGGTCATTCCTTTTTTCTCCCGTTGTTTTCTTATCGTTAGCTGCTTTTTCTATCGTCTTGTCGTCTTTATTCAACGTCTGCCCCCGCGTCTTGATCAACGAAATCACCACCCCACCCAGCAACAACCCGAATGTCACGCCCAACGACAGGAGCGCCGGCACCTTGCCCACCATGCCGTGGTAGAAAATCTTGCAGCCAATGAAGATCAACACCAGCGCCAGTGCGTACTTGAGGTAGACGAACCGATGCATTAGCGCCGCCAGCGCGAAATACAGCGAGCGTAAGCCGAGGATGGCGAAGATGTTGGAGGTGTAGACGATGAACGGGTCCTGGGTGATGGCGAAGATCGCCGGCACGCTGTCGACGGCAAACACCAGGTCGGCCAGTTCGATCAGTACCAGTGCCAGAAACAGCGGGGTGGCATAACGCAGCGCCTTGCTGTGCCCGGCCGGGGTGTGGCGTACAAAGAAGTGCGAGCCATGGATCTGGTCGGTAACCCGCATGTGCCGCCGCACGAACTTGAGGATCGGGTTGTTGGCCAGGTCTGGGCGGCTGTCTTCCTTCGACAGCGCCATTTTCACCCCGGTAAACAGCAGGAAGGCACCGAAGATGTACAGCACCCAGGCAAAGTTCTGTACCAGCGCCGCGCCCACGCCGATCATGATGGCCCGCAGGAACACCACGCCCAGGATGCCCCAGAACAGCACGCGGTGCTGGTAGCGGCGGGGGATGGCGAAGTAGCTGAAGATCATCGCCATGACGAACACGTTGTCCATCGACAGCGACTGTTCGACCAGGAAACCGGTGTAGAACTCCAGTGCCGACTGCGCACCCAACTGGTACCAGACCCCCGCGCCAAACAGCACACCGACACTGAAATAGCCTGAATACAGCAGCAGGCTCTCGCGCATTTCAATTTCCCGGTCGTGGCGGTGCAGCACGCCCAGGTCGAGCACCAACAAACCGATGACGATGGCCATGAACACCAGCCACAACCAGGCGCTGGTACCGAGGACAGGTGTTGTGAGGAATGCTTGCAGAGCTGTCATGAGCCCCTCCTTGAATGTCGACGTTGCAAGGCAACAGTGATCCGACATGGCGGCTTGGCAGCCGTCAGAGGGGCCCGGTATCACATGGGCTTGAGCCTAGACCCGTTTGCCCGTGATGCCGAATGGGGAGCTGTTACATTTCTTTGCCAGTGCAGCGCTCAGGACCGCAATCCTTTGCTCAGCCCGTTCCCTTCTATTAAGTAACCTCGGTTATAGCCAAAACCAATCGAAAGCATGAGCTTTGCCAATGAGCCTTCAGCGGGATGATTAGTTAGGATTCTATCCATCAACTGATTCCAACCCCATGAAGGAGTGTCTCTCATGCCAATCATCAACAGCCAGGTCAAACCTTTCAACGCCACCGCCTACCACAAAGGCGAGTTCGTTCAGGTCAGCGAAGCCGATCTGAAAGGCAAGTGGTCTGTCGTGTTCTTCTACCCGGCCGACTTCACCTTCGTTTGCCCGACCGAGCTGGGTGACCTTGCTGACAACTACGCCGAGTTCCAGAAACTGGGCGTGGAAATCTACGGTGTTTCCACCGACACCCACTTCACTCACAAAGCCTGGCACGACACTTCGGACACCATCGGCAAGATCGAATACCCGCTGATCGGTGACCCGACTCACGTCATTTCGCGCAACTTCGACGTGCTGATCGAAGAAGCCGGCCTGGCCGACCGCGGTACCTTCGTGATCAACCCGGAAGGCCAGATCAAGATTGTCGAGCTGAACGACGGTGGTGTAGGCCGTGATGCTGCTGAACTGCTGCGTAAGGTCAAGGCTGCTCAGTACGTTGCCGCTCACCCTGGCGAAGTGTGCCCGGCCAAGTGGAAAGAAGGCGAAGCCACTCTGGCGCCGTCGCTGGACCTCGTAGGCAAGATCTAAGGTCATGCCCATAACGCGGGCGGTAAGCAGCCGCCAAAGCTGAAGTACCTACCGCCCCGTCAAGCGCCCGGGCGACCTCGCCTGGGCGTTTTTGTATCCGAGTTTTGAAAAAGGAATCGCCCGTATGTTGGACGCCACGCTTAAATCGCAACTGAAAACCTACCTGGAGCGGGTCACCCAGCCGATCGAGATCGTTGCTTCCCTCGACGACGGCGCGAAGTCCCGCGAATTGCACGACCTGCTGGTAGAGATTGCCAGCCTGTCGAACCTCATTACCTTCAGCGCGGACGGTACCGATGCCCGTCGCCCTTCGTTCTCGCTGAACCGCCCGGGTGCCGATATCAGCCTGCGCTTCGCCGGCATCCCCATGGGCCACGAGTTCACATCGCTGGTGCTGGCACTGCTGCAAGTGGGTGGCCACCCGTCAAAGGCCAGTGCCGAAGTGATCGAGCAGATCCAGGCCCTGGAAGGTGAATTCAACTTCGAAACCTACTTCTCGCTGTCGTGCCAGAACTGCCCGGACGTCGTCCAGGCACTGAACCTGATGGCGGTACTCAACCCCAACGTGCGCCATGTTGCCATCGACGGTGCGCTGTTCCAGGACGAAGTGGAATCGCGCAAGATCATGGCGGTTCCGAGTATCTACCTCAACGGTGAAGTGTTTGGTCAGGGCCGTATGGGCCTGGAAGAAATCATTGGCAAGATCGACACCAACGCTGGCGCCCGCCAGGCCGAGAAGATCAACGCCAAGGAAGCCTTTGACGTGCTGGTTGTCGGCGGTGGCCCCGCTGGCGCCGCTGCTGCCATCTACGCTGCCCGCAAGGGCATCCGCACCGGTGTTGCCGCCGAGCGCTTCGGCGGCCAGGTGCTGGACACTCTGGCCATCGAGAACTTCATCTCGGTGCAGGAAACCGAAGGGCCGAAGCTGGCCACGGCGCTGGAAGAGCATGTCAAACAGTACGACGTCGACATCATGAACCTGCAGCGTGGTGAAGCGCTGATTCCGGCCGCCGAGGGCGGTCTGCACGAAGTGCGCCTGGCGGGGGGCGCTTCGCTGAAGGCCAAGACCGTGATCCTGGCCACCGGCGCCCGCTGGCGCGAAATGAACGTGCCGGGTGAGCAAGAGTACCGTGGCCGCGGCGTGGCCTACTGCCCGCACTGTGACGGCCCGCTGTTCAAGGGCAAACGCGTGGCGGTGATTGGCGGCGGCAACTCGGGTGTGGAAGCGGCCATCGACCTGGCCGGTATCGTCGCCCAGGTGACGCTGATCGAGTTCGACAGCCAGTTGCGTGCCGATGCGGTGTTGCAACGCAAGCTGCGCAGCCTGCCGAACGTCAACGTGATCACCAGCGCGCTGACCACCGAGGTGCTGGGTAATGGCGAGAAGGTTACCGGCCTGCGCTACAAGGACCGCACCACGGATGAACAGCACGAGGTGGCACTGGAAGGCATCTTCGTGCAGATTGGCCTGTTGCCCAATACTGACTGGCTGAAGGGCACCGTCGAGCTGTCGCCGCGTGGCGAAATCATTGTCGACGCCAAGGGCCAGACCAGCATCCCGGGTGTGTTTGCAGCAGGTGACGTGACTACCGTGCCGTACAAGCAGATCGTCATTGCGGTGGGTGAGGGGGCCAAGGCGTCGCTCGCGGCCTTTGACCACCTGATTCGGACTTCGGCACCGGCGTAAGCCTGTACGGCCCTTTCGCGGTTGAAGCCGCTCTCACAGGACTGCGCAGTTGTTGAAACTGTGAAGATCCCCGTAGGAGCGGGTTTACCCGCGAAGAGGCCGGGCCTGCTGGCCAATCACCACCCGCCGTTCACCGTTGCTGCCGCTACCGTATTCGCGGGTAAACCCGCTCCTACATCGGATCGGTGGTGGACACCTGTCGGTGGCCGGGCCTGCTGGCCAATCTCCACCCGCCTTTCACCGTTGCTGCCGCCACCGTATTCGCGGGTAAACCCGCTCCTACATCGGATCGGTGGTGGACACATGTCGGTGGCCGGGCCTGCTGGCCAATCTCCACCCGCCGTTCACCGTTGCTGCCGCTACCGTATTCGCGGGTAAACCCGCTCCTACACAGATCGGTGGTAGACACACATCGAGGGCTGGACACAGGCCGTCGTAGGAGCGGGTTTACCCGCGAAGAGGCCGGGGCCTGCTGGCCAATCTCCACCTGCCGTTCACCGTCGCCGCCGCCACCGTATTCGCGGGTAAACCCGCTCCTACGCAGATTGGTGGCGGACACACATCGAGGGTTGGACACAGGACGCTGTAGGAGCGGGTTCACCCGCGAAAGGGCCGGTGCAAGCAAAGCAGGACCTGAAGGTGTCTATGCTTACTGCAGACCCCTCAGGAATCACACCCATGACCCTGATCAGCCGCGAACCCTGGTGGCTAGTCCCCCCGCAGCCCGGGCAGCAAGAGCAGGACCTGCACTGGGGCTACCTGGAAATCTACGCCGACGGTCGCGCTGTGTTCGTCGACCAGCGCCCCACTGACCGGGAGCTGGCCGAGCGCAAGAGCTGCCGCAATTTCCCCGACCCCGAGCCGTGACGGCTCAGCCTTCCAGCTCGGCCAGGCGTGCTTCCAGCGCCGCAATGCGGGCTTCGAGGGCCTCGATGCGTTCTTCGGACACACTGCCGCCACTGGTGCGCGCGCCGCCTTCCTGCTGCCGTGCAGCGAGAATAGCCTCGATTTCCGCCGGATCGCCCAAGGCATGGGTGTAGCGGTCTTCACGCTGGCCGGTCTGGCGTGGCAGGTGCAAGGCCAGGCCCCGCGAGATCAGGCGCTCCAGCTGATGCTGGATCTGCTCGGTGTCGTCGAAGTCGTGCAGGCGGTTGCTACGGGTCAGCAGTTCGTTGAGGGTTTGCGGGCCCCGCAGGAACATCAGGCCCATCAGCACCAACTGCGCTGGCACCAGCTCCAGTGCCTTGTCTACCCGATGTTCCCAGCGGTCGGCACGGCTGCCCATCTGCAGGCGGGTCATGCCCTGACCTTCGAGGACGCGCAGCGCCTGGCCGACCTGGCCTTGGGTGAGGTTCATCACCGGCTCGCGGCTGGTCTTCTGGTTGCAGGCCAGGACCAGGGCATTGAGGGTCAGCGGGTAGCTTTCCGGGCTGGTGGCCTACTTTTCGATCAGCGAGCCGAGAACGCGGACCTCGATGCTGTTGAAGCGGCCTTCACCTGCGGTTTCGTGTTCTGACATGGCCCTGTCTCGTGGCTGGGGAAAGGCCACTAGGGTAGGTAATGCGATCGCGTAAGGCAATTGGGGCCGCAAAGCGGCCCCGGCCCGCTTAGCCGTTACGCTGCTCTTCGGCCTGACACGCCGCCGCGGTGAACAGCACATCGGTTGAAGAATTCAGCGCCGTTTCGGCAGAATCCTGCAACACGCCGATGATGAAGCCCACTGCCACTACCTGCATGGCAATTTCGCTAGGGATGCCAAACAGGCTGCACGCCAGCGGAATCAGCAGCAGCGAACCCCCAGCCACGCCCGAGGCGCCGCAGGCGCACACTGCCGCCACCACGCTGAGCAGCACGGCAGTCGGCAGGTCCACCTGGATACCCAGGGTATGCACGGCGGCCAGGGTCAGCACGGTAATGGTGATCGCCGCACCGGCCATGTTGATGGTCGCGCCCAGCGGGATCGACACCGAGTAGGTGTCTTCATGCAGGCCAAGGCGTTCCGACAACGCCAGGTTCACCGGGATGTTGGCGGCCGAGCTGCGGGTGAAGAACGCGGTAATACCGCTTTCACGCAGGCACAGCAGCGTCAGCGGGTACGGGTTGCGGCGAATCTTCCAGAACACGATCAGCGGGTTCATCACCAGCGCCACGAACAGCATGCAGCCGATCAGTACCGCCAACAGGTGCAGGTAGCCGAGCAGCGCGTCCAGGCCCGACTGGGCCAGGGTGGAACTGACCAGGCCAAAGATGCCCAGCGGGGCGAAGCGGATGACCACGCGCACGATCAGGGTTACACCCGTGGACAGGTCTTCGACCACGGTACGGGTGGTTTCGCCGGCGTGGCGCAGGGCCACGCCCAAGCCGATGGCCCATGTCAGCACGCCGATGAAGTTGGCATTGAGCAGGGCATTGACCGGGTTGTCTACCGCACTCAGCAGCAGGTTCTGCAGCACCTCGGTGATGCCGCCTGGCGCGCTCAGCGTGGCTTCGCTGGTGCTTAGTACCAGGTACGACGGGAACAGCATGCTGGCAACCACGGCCACCACTGCTGCGGCAAAGGTGCCCAGCAGGTACAGCCAGAGGATCGGGCGAATGTGGGTTTCCTGGCCGTGACGATGGTTGGCGACCGAAGCCATGACCAGGATGAACACCAGCACGGGCGCAACCGCCTTCAGGGCGCTGACAAACACCTTGCCAAGAAAGGCCAGGTCGCGGGCGATGGCAGGTGCCAGCAGGGCGAGGGCGATGCCAGCGAGCAGGCCGATGACGATCTGAGTCACCAGGCTGGTGCGGTTGAGGAAGCGGAGGAGAGGGGTCATGTGCAGCGGTATCTCGGAATCTGGAAAGGGCGGACTTTACCATAGAGCACCTGGTGGGCACGGCGCGCCTTGTTGCTAGTCAATCAGGCTTGGATGGCTACCAGTGAAACAACTCCCGCCGCGCCCCCTCGGTAATCGCCACGATCCCTGGGTGCTTGACCTTGCGCTCCACCGAAATGGCATAGAACGACTCGTGCACGGCCTCGGTCTGTCCGATCAGTTGCACGCCATACTGACGGCACACCTCCTCGGCGATTACGCTGGGCGCAACGAAAATGCCGCTGCCCGACTGCCCGAACGCTTGCATCAAGGCACTGTCATCGAACTCCCCCACGATCCGTGGCTGCACCTGCTGCTCGCCCAGCCACCGCAGCAAGCGGCTGCGGACCACGGTCTCCTGGCCGGGAACCAGCAGCGGAGCATCCTGCAGGCAAGCTGGAAAAGGACCTTCAAGCCGTTGTGCCAGCGCCGGGGTGGCGAAGAAGCTCAGCCCGCACTCGCCCAGCTTTTGGCTGTAGCACTTGATGTCCAGGTGGTTAGGCATGGGGCTGTCGGAAATCACCAGGTCCAGGCGCTGAATAGCCAGGTCTGCCAGTAACCGCTCAAGTTTGTCTTCGCGGCAATTGATGCGCAGCACCTCCTCCAGGTCCATGGTCGGTGCCAGCAGGCGGTAGACAATGGATTTGGGCACCACGTCAGCCACCCCCACACGAAACAGGATCTGCTCCTGAGGGCCGGCGCGCAGCATGGCTTCAAGCTCGCTGCCAATCTGAAACATCTGTTCTGCATACACCAGGGCCTGGCGGCCGGTTTCTGTCAGTTCCAGCTGCCGGCCGGCGCGCTGGAACAGTTCCAGGCCGTAGGTTTGCTCGAACAGGGTGATCTGCCCGCTAATGGTTTGTGGTGTGAGGTTCAGCTGTTGGCTGGCGCGGGTGATGCTGCCCGTCTTGGCCACGGCCCAGAAGTAATGCAGCTGGCGATAGTTAAGCACCGTCGGTCGTTCCGATTCGTAAAAACCGAAGTATATGCCATGAAAATACGAATTTTCCTGAACTATTGCCGTCTCTAGAATGCACGGCTATCAGGCGCCATGCGCCGCCGGGTTATTTCAAGCGAGGACACCATGCTGCAACTCAAATCCATTGGCACCCCATTGGTGCTGGCTTTGGCCCTGTTCACCCTGGCAGGCTGCGACCAGGCCGAGAAATCCGCCCAGCAGATGCTCGACCAGGCCGCGCAGTCGGCCAAGCAGGCCATTGACGACACCAACAAGGCTGCCCAGCAGGCGCTGAGCGAAGCCATCGGCGGCGAAGGGCAGAAGCCCAAGGATGCCGAGAAGAAAGAAGAAACCCAGGAAATCTGACCCCAACCGCTGCTGCAGGATTTGAACAATGGAATATTTGCTGGAACTCGCCGCTAGCCCTACCGCCTGGGTTGCCCTGGCTACGCTGGTGGCCATGGAAGTTGTACTGGGCATCGACAACCTGATCTTCATCTCGATCCTGACCAACAAACTGCCGGTGGAGTACCGCTCCAAGGCGCGGCGTATCGGTATCAGCATGGCCTTGGTCATGCGGCTGGCCTTGCTCAGCACCGTGGCCTGGATCGTCCAGTTGACCGACCCGGTGTTCGAAGTGTTCGGCAACGCCTTCTCGTGGAAGGATGTGATTCTGATTGCCGGTGGTTTGTTCTTGCTGTGGAAGGCGACCAAGGAAATTCACGAAAACGTCGACCCGCATGGCGCCAAGGAGGAAGCCAAAGTCTCCTCCACGGTGACCCTGGGCTTTGCTGCGGCGATCTTCCAGATCCTGCTGCTGGACATCGTCTTCTCGGTCGACAGCATCATCACCGCCGTGGGCATGACCGAGCACCTGCCCATCATGATTATCGCCGTTATCACGGCTGTGATCGTGATGATGGTGGCCGCCGACCCGCTGGCCAACTTCATCAACGACAACCCGACCGTGGTCATGCTTGCGCTGGGCTTCCTCATCATGATCGGCATGACGCTGATCGCCGAAGGCTTTGGCGCCCATGTACCCAAGGGCTATGTGTATGCGGCCATGGCGTTCTCGACGGCTATCGAGGTCCTCAACATCCTGGCCCGCCGAGCGCGTCTGAAGCGTGAGGCGGCTGAAGGTTGATGTAAAAAGGGGCGCCTCGCGCCCCTCTTGCGGACAAGCCCGCTGCATAGGTATTCGCGTGGCACTGGCAACGCGAATACCTGTGCAGCGGGCTTGTCAGTCAGTGGGCTTCGGGAAATCCTGAGGTTAGCTCACCCCGGCATGCCGCCGCGGCCGTCTTACTGGCTGTGGCTTGGCGGGTGCCTGCGGTGGCAGGTGGTGTGCATGACGCCGCACGATACGCAGTACACCCCACAGCATGGCGGCTGCGACGCTCAGCCACATGCCTACCAGCATGAGAATTGCCATGGTCAGGCTCATCTGTGCCTCCATCTTTGCGGCAAGCGCTTGATTGGGCCGCGTTTACCTTCCAGACACTGCTTTAGTCTAGCCCTTCGTCTGTGACGTTCCATCGAACAATGGTCTATCTCTAGGGCCGATTCGCTCCAAGGCGCTGTCGGACTATACCCGCGCCGCTGTCGGACCTATGATCGGTGGCCAGAGCCGGGCGCTGCCTGCCTGGCGTTGGAACAAGCGAGTGTCCATGGAGCAACATTCCTTCAAGGCTGCCCCCCGGCGGCTACTGGCTGCCTGCCTGCTGGCTGCCACCCTGGCTGGCTGCGCCAGCGCACCGCCCGGCAACCTCAAGGGCCTGCCGCAGCGAGTCGAGATCAGCAGCGTGCCGTTCTACCGTGGCAACGCCAACCACAGCGGGGCCATGGCGCTGGCGGCAGTGCTGTCGCAGCAGGGGGCGCCTATTACGCCGGGCTTGCTGGATAAGCCGCTCAACCTGCCTCAGGGCGCCGAAACGCTGGATACCGCTATTCCCCGTGTGGCGCGGGACTACGGTAGGGTGGTGTACCCGCTGGACAAGCAACTGGACGCGCTGCTGACCCAGGTGGCAGCGGGCAACCCGGTGCTGCTGCGTTACGAGGACGGTTCGGCCTGGTGGAGCGAGCCGCGCTATGCGGTGTTGATGGGCTATGACCGTTACAAGCAGCGGGTGCTGCTGCGCTCGGGCATGCACCGGCGGCAGGTGATGGCATTCGATGAATTTGCATCGGCATGGGAGAAGCAGGGGAGTTGGGCGGTGCTGGTGCAGCCACCTCGGCAACTGCCGGCCCAGGTTGATCGCCAGCGGTGGTTGCATGCTGCGGATGAATTGGCCAAGGCCGGGCAAGAGATTGCGGCGAAGCAGGCGGTCAATAGCCTGAACGAATAGCGTTGCCTGTGCCGGCTTCTTCGCCGGCAAGCCCGCGCCCACAGGATTTGTGCTTATTGCACAGTCCGTGTGGGCGCAGGTTTGCCGGCGAAGAGGCCAGGCCTGCCTGAATCAGAAGCCCAGGCGATCGCGCAGGCTGTAGTACCAGGCACCGATGGCGCTGAAGGGTACGCGCAGCATCTGGCCACCCGGGAACGGGTAGTGCGGCAGGCCGGCAAAGGCGTCGAAACGCTCTGCCTGGCCGCGCAGGGCCTCGGCCAGCACCTTGCCCGCCAGGTGGGTATAGGTCACGCCGTGGCCCGAGCAACCCTGCGAGTAGTAGATGTTGTCGCCAATCCGGCCAACCTGTGGCAGGCGCGACAAGGTCAGCAGGAAGTTACCGGTCCAGGCGTAGTCGATCTTCACGTTCTTCAGCTGCGGGAAGGCCTTGAGCATTTTCGGGCGGATGATCGCCTCGATGTTGGCCGGGTCACGCGCGCCGTACACCACGCCGCCACCGAAAATCAGGCGCTTGTCGCTGGTCAGGCGGTAGTAGTCGAGCAGGTAGTTGCAGTCTTCGACGCAGTAGTCCTGCGGCAGCAGGGTGCGTGCCAGTTCTTCGCCCAGTGGCTCGGTGGTGATCACCTGCGTGCCGCATGGCATGGACTTGGCGGCCAGCTCGGGTACCAGGTTGCCCAGGTAGGCGTTGCCGGCAACGATGATGAACTTGGCGCGGACCTTGCCCTGCGGGGTATGCACGACCGGGTTGGCACCACGTTCGATGCGCACGGCCGGGGTTTGCTCATAGATGATGCCACCCAGCGACTCGACCGCGGCAGCTTCACCCAGGGCCAGGTTCAGCGGGTGGATGTGGCCGCCGCTCATGTCGAGCATGCCGCCGATGTAGCTGTCGCAGGCAACCACTTCGCGGATGCGCTTCTGGTCCATCAGCTCCAGCTGATTATGGCCAAAGCGTTCCCACAGGCGCTTTTGCGATTCCAGGTGACCCATCTGCTTGCTGGTAAGGGCAGCGAATACGCCACCATCTTTCAGGTCGCACTGAATGTTGTACTTGGCCACGCGTTCACGAATGATGCGCCCGCCCTCGAAGGCCATGTGGCCCAGCAGTTGTGCCTGCTTGGGGCCGACGGTGCGTTCGATGACATCAATGTCGCGGCTGTAGCTGTTGACGATCTGGCCGCCGTTGCGGCCCGATGCGCCGAAGCCGACCTTGGCCGCTTCGACGATGCTCACCTTGAAGCCGTTCTCCAGAAGGAACAGGGCGCTGGACAGGCCGGTGTAGCCGGCACCGATGATGCATACATCGGTTTCCACCTCACCCTGCAGCGCCGGACGTGGCGGCACCGGGTTGGCCGAGGCGGCGTAGTAGGACTGGGGGTAGGGGGTGTTAGCCATGCTGCAGGAACCTCGTGTTTTATATTTTTAACGAATGTACCGATGCTATCAATAATAATAAACACCCGCTAGTCGTCTGGTGAAAATCCTTTACGGGGCCCCCCTCAGTCAGCCTCTCTATAAAGAGTTTAAGATTCAGTAGGTTAGCGCGAAAAAAAGTGTTGACAGGGTTTTTGTAATGCGTAGAATGCGCACCACACGACAGGCACATAGCTCAGTTGGTTAGAGCACCACCTTGACATGGTGGGGGTCGTTGGTTCGAGTCCAATTGTGCCTACCAAATCGAAAAAGGGGTGATCCGAAAGGGTCACCCCTTTTTTCATTGTCCATTGCCGCGCGAGCGGGAATACCGCGGCATGGACGCAAAGCGCTTTCATTCGAAAGTTTTTGATTTTTCTCAAAAAAAAAGCTTTACAGGTGCGCATCGCACCACTAATATGCGCACCACACGACAGGCACATAGCTCAGTTGGTTAGAGCACCACCTTGACATGGTGGGGGTCGTTGGTTCGAGTCCAATTGTGCCTACCAAATCGAAAAAGGGCGATCAGAAATGATCGCCCTTTTTGCATTTGCGCCCGAAGCAGCGTGTAACGTTTGGTCGCGGTTCGGGGCATACCCGGCGTGCTAGAATCCGCCCCTTCGAATCTGGAGGTACACGCGTGCGCAAACTGGCTGTGGTAATGGCAGTGCTCGCCCTGGCGGGCTGTGAGAACGAGGTCGAAGGCGTGCACAAGCAGGTGGCCGAACACCTGCATAACCCCAAGACCGCCAAGTTCGGCAACGTGCGGATCGACACCCAGGGCACCATCTGCGGTCAGGTCCGCGGCAAGGACGATGCCGGGCAGTACGAAGCCTACCGCAGCTACGTGGCGATCAAGCGCGATGGCCAGTACGACATCATCGTTGACGATACCGGCAACAACCTGCGTATCCGTGAACTCTGCGGCGGAGCCGACCTGCAGCGCCGTGCCGAGGCGCTGGCAGACCAGCCGGCGCCCCAGGGGTGGGATGTGGAAGTGGTACAGGGCGCCAACATGGGCGCACTCAGCGATATGACGGCGCGCCTGATCGAAAAGGGCATCCCCTCTTCGGTGGAGTACCGTGACGGCAAGCCGGTGGTGCTGATGGGGCCGTTCCCCACCCGCGAAGAAGCGCAAGCGCGCAGGGACGAAGTGATGGCCAAGCTGGGTACCGATTCGGTGGTCATCCAGCACGGCGCAGCACGCTAGGGTCTGTTCGAGAAGTCTTGAGACGCAGCATGACCAAGTATCAAGGCTTATCGTGCAGAGCCTAAGCCGGTACAGTGGCGCCGCGGCCAAGGCTTGTGTCAGGCGCTGTTCACACAAGTTTGGCTATGCTTGGGTTGGGAGATGCCAAACGGGGAGGGCCTCATGTCTACACTGGAGCGGGCCATTGCCGTGGCCGCCAGGGCGCATGAAGGGCAATACGATAAGGGTGGGGCGGCTTATATCCTCCACCCGTTACGCGTGATGATGCGGGTTTCCACACCTGAGCAGCGGATTGTGGCGGTGCTTCACGATGTGATCGAAGACACCCCGCTGACCCTGTCCGACCTGGCGCGTGAGGGCTTCGCGCTGAAAATCCTGGCTGCGTTGCTGGCGCTTAGCCGCCGCGAAGGCGAGCCTTACCAGGATTTCGTGGTGCGCCTGGGCGAAGACCCGTTGGCGCGCACCGTCAAGCTGGCCGATCTGGCCGACAACAGCGACCTCTCGCGCATCCCTTCCCCGGGCCCCGCCGACCTGGCGCGGCTGGCCCGTTATCGCCAAGCCAGTGCCTATTTACAGGCGCTGGCCTGAGGATCAACCGCACGCCTTGAGGTTGACCGGCCCCACGAACGCGTTTCCTCGCCCCATCACGCAGGCGACCTGTTGGTTGCGTTGCTGCTCCCAGGCTTGCGGCGGGTAGGTCTTGTTCCAGGCTTCGAACAGCTGGCGGTCCTGTTTGGACAGGCGCAGGTTGTACTGCTTGCTCATGTAGAAGTAGGTGCGGGCGATCATGCCGCGGATCGACGGGCGCGGCATCACCTTCTTGGCCTTGAAGTCGACCTGGGTCAGGCAGCGGCCATACTGGCCGCGTTGTTCTGGTAGCCAGCCGAAGCTGAAGTTGCTGCGGTCGCCGTTGACCTCGCCGATGCTTGGCACCAGGTTGTGCAGGTCGGCTTCGGCGCGTTGGTACACTTCGTCATGCTGCGAGCACTGCTTGCGCCCGCCGCTCTGCCAACACTGGCGCTGATGGCCGATCTGCCAGGCGGGTACGATGTGCTCCCACTCGATGCGCGACGCGCGCTGGGCGTTCTTGCGTGGGGCATAGCCGCAAGATGCCAGGTCGACCTTGTTGCCTTTGTATTTACAGCCGCAATAGAACTCGGTCGATTGCGGCGCATAGAGCTTCCAGGCGACCTTCTTGGCCTCCTGGAAGGTGCGCGGGGCGTCGGCTTGAACAAGGGGAGTGGTCAGTAACAGGCAAGCTGCTGCGAAAAGCGAAACTCTCATGCGCAGTCAATCTTCCTTCGGTACGGTCCAGAAAATCTGCACACCGCCATCGTCGCGATGGGCGAGGGTGACGTTGTCGTTTTCTGCGATCTCCTGAAGCAGGGTCTCCCAGTCATCCGGGCTTTCCTGTTCCAGGCGGAAGATCAGCGCCGCACGGCTGCGCTGGGCGGTGGGGCTGTTGATGATCTTCTGGATGCGTACACCCATCTGTTCATAGCTGCTCGGGGTGGCGGAGGCGGTGCTGGACACAGGAGTTTCCTTGTTTTGCTGTATGTGCATACAGTATTTCACTGTAAGTAAATTCGCAACAGCTTGTCAGGGGAAATCCAGCGTTGGTCTGTAAGCCATGACACCGTTCTGAAATGTAAACGATGTTCGGGTTAGAGGCAGTGCAAAGCAAAACCTCTTTTTTGTCCTGGATATGAAGGAGACAGGCGGCGACTGAGGCTGCCTGCCTTCTTTATCGCTTCAGCAGGTTGTTGCGCTGGTGGCTTTCTTCGCGGCCGTACGGATGTGGGTGCCGTACAGCGTCAGGCCTGTGAAGGCCAGGCCGCCCACCAAGTTGCCCAGTACAGTAGGGATTTCGTTCCACACCAGGTAGTCCATGAGCGAGAAATCGCCGCCCATGATCATTGCGGAAGGGAACAGGAACATGTTCACGACCGAGTGCTCGAAGCCCATGAAGAAAAACAGCATGATCGGCATCCACATGGCGATCACCTTGCCGCTCACAGAGGTGGAGATCATTGCGCCAACCACGCCCATCGACACCATCCAGTTGCACAGCACGCCACGCAGGAAGATCGTCAACCAGCCTGCCAGCCCGTATTGCTCGTAACCCAGGGTGCGGGCCTCACCGATGCTGGCAATTTTCTCTCCCACGGCACCGGGGGAAGCATGGAAACCATAGGTAAAGACGAAGGCCATCATGCAGGCGACCGTAAGGGCGCCGGCGAAGTTGCCGACGAACACCAGGCCCCAGTTGCGCAGAATTCCCCTAACGGTGACCCCGGGACGTTTGTCCAGTAATGCCAGCGGGGTGAGCATGAAGACCCCGGTGAGCAGGTCGAAGCCCATAAGGTAGAGCATTGAAAAACCAACCGGAAACAGTACTGCGCCTAGCAGGGCTGAGCCTGTCTGTACTGCGATGGTCACTGCGAATACGGCCGCCAGGGCCAGAATTGCCCCGGCCATGTAGCTGCGGATCAGCGTGTCGCGAGTGGACATGTGGACCTTTGATGCGCCGGCATCGAGCATCTTGGTGACAAAATCGGTGGGTAGCAGATAGGACATGGCGGCTCCCTCAACTGCGGGTAATAGGCGGCACCCTTGGAGGGGTGCCGAGGGTTGGATGGGTTTACCAGGAACGGTACGGCAAGAACTTGCCATTGAGGGTCAACAGAACCCGGTCGCCTTTGGGATCTTCGATTCGCTCGACATGCATGGAAAAGTCGATGGCACTCATGATGCCGTCGCCAAATTTTTCCTGGATCACGTCTTTCAGGGTCGGGCCATAGACGCCCACGACTTCATACAGTCGATAGATCAGCGGGTCTTGAGGGATGGACTTGTCCCAGCCCTTGACTGGGAAAGCGGTTAAGGTGGCGGCGACTTGATCATCCAGCTCCAATACCTCGCAAAGATGCGTTGCCACTTCCAGCGGCGCGCTGTTCATGCCGTAGCAGACCGATGCAAGCCATACCGGGGCCTTGCCCACTGCGTTGGCAAGATCATCCCAGCTCAGGCCCTTGCGTGCTTTCGCGGCCATGATCAGGTGATGCATTTCAAGTTTGTCCATTATTTCTGCTCCCGCAGTTGGGTTTAAGGTGAACACACCCATAGCGAGAGATGTGCCAATCTCCATTATTTTTTAACTATCTGATTTTATTAGTTTATTTTTTATTGATAGCGAATTGGATTGACGAAATTTCGTGAATTACGAACTCTCGTAATATTGTTTACGAAATTTCGTGAAAATCGGCTGAAGGATATGCATCTGTGACAGACGCCGTCGCCCTCGGAGTCGCTGCCGACTCCGCCGTTGCCATGCTGTTAATCCACCCGGTAGATGATCGGGTACTGCAAGCCAACAACGCCGCGCTTGATTTACTGGGCTGCGCCGCAAATGAGCTGCCCGGTCATGCCTTTAGCCATTTTCTGCGAGGGGGAATCGCACTGTGGGTGAGCTTTACGGATGAGGTGCTGACTCAAGGCGAAGCGTGGTCGGACGACCTGCTGCTGGTGGATCTGCAACTGCGGCAAATAGCGGTGGAGGTTTCGGCTAGCGCGGTTGAGGGCGGGAAAATTGTACTGGCGGTGCAGCGGCGGGACCTTCTGGAGCAGCGCCGTAACCGTGCAGAGGCGCGCCGCCAACACCGTTTGGGTCACGTGGGATGGGAGCGGATCAGCCAGGTGTTCGAGCGCATCCAGCAGCAAAACCGGCTGATTCTTGGTGCAGTTGGCGAGGGCATCTATGGGCTCGATACCCGGGGCCAGACCACGTTCATCAACCCCGCCGCCGAGCGTATTTTGGGGTGGAGTGCCGTCGACATGATTGGCCAGGATGCCCACCATTTGTTCCATCACAGCCATAGCGACGGACGTGCGTTCGAGGTCAATCAGTGCCCCATCCATGCTTCGTTCAGCGATGGACAAGTTCATCGCGTGGATAACGAGGTGTTCTGGCACAAGAGCGGCGAAGCAATCGCCGTCGAGTACACCAGCACTCCAATCTTCGAGATGGGAAGGCTGGTGGGGGCGGTGGTGCTTTTTCGGGACATCCGCGAACGACAGCGCACTGAAGCGCGCCTGCGCGATGCGCTGAGTGAAGTAGAGCAGTTGAAGGCTCGGCTGGAGATGGAAAACCAATACCTGCAGGAGGAAATCAACGCCCACGGCAATCACCACGAGATCGTCGGCGAAAGCCCAGCGGTAAAGCATCTGTTACAGCAGATCGACCTGGTCGCAGCTACCGACGCCAACGTATTGGTCACCGGCGAGTCAGGCACGGGCAAAGAGCTTGTGGCTCGCGCTATTCATGCCAGCAGCCCCCGGCGCGACCGCCCTCTGATTCGGGTCAATTGCGCCGCGGTACCCCGTGAATTGTTCGAGAGCGAGTTCTTCGGCCACCTCAAAGGGGCCTTCACCGGAGCGGTCAGCAACCGAGTGGGTCGCTTTGAGTTGGCAGACGGCGGAACCTTGTTTCTCGATGAGGTGGGAGAGATTCCGCTGGAGTTACAAAGCAAGTTGCTCCGTGTTCTACAGGACCGCCAGTTTGAGCCTGTAGGCGACAATCGCACCAGGGCCGTTGATGTGCGAGTTATCGCCGCAACGAACCGTGACCTGCGCGATATGGTCGCCCGAGGGGCGTTCCGGGAAGATTTATACTTCCGCTTGAATGTGTTCCCTATACGCTCGGTGCCCTTGCGGGAGCGACTTGAGGACATTCCGTTGCTCGCCAGCCATTTTCTTGAAAGGGCTAGCCTGGCGTTTAACAAGCCGGGCATTCGCATGTCGCTGACCCAAGTCGCGGTGCTTCAGCAGTACGCCTGGCCAGGCAACATCCGCGAGCTTCAAAATGTGATTGAGCGACAGACCATCGTCTCCCGAGACGGTCGCGTGAGCTTTCATGAGGTTCTGGCGCCAAACGGCCCGTCCAGTGGCCCAGTATCTTCAATTGCACAATGCCAGCCTGAGCCGACTGCCGACAAAGACTGGGAGCGGCAGATGAAGCTGAATGCGATCTCTGTGCTCAAACGAACAGCAGGGAAAGTCTCCGGCGAGGGTGGTGCTGCGCAATTGCTGGGGTTGAAGCCCACAACCTTGGCGTCTCGACTCAAGAAGTGGGGCGTTGATCCGAGAGATTACAAATAGAGCCGCTTGCGCAAGCCAGAGAAGAAACCCGCTGATGCGAGCCCCAGTTGAGTGGCGGCGGGGCGGGTTGATCTGGAAAGGAAGAATGGCCGGTGATGTGGGGCACCGGCCATGGGGGGTTGATCAGTACTCCCAGAAGATGCGTTGCAGCTCTTTGCTGTCCTGGGTCTTGGTCATTGCCACCATCGCCAGGATCCGCGCTTTTTGCGGGTTCAGGTCGTGAGCCACGACCCAGTCGTTCTTGTCATCCGGCTGTTCGGCGTTACGCAGTACGAAACCACCCTGGTTGACATGCGACGAGCGGATGATCTGCACGCCGTTCTTGCGCAGTTCTTGCAGCGCCGGGACTACCCGCGACGATACCGAACCGTTGCCGGTACCGGCATGGATCAGCGCCTTGGCACCGTTCTGTGCCAGCGCCTTGTAGGCGGTGTCGGTGACGTTGCCATAGCCATAGGCAATGTCCACCTGCGGCAGGCTGCTGATCTGCTTGATGTCGAACTCGGAATTGACCGTATGGCGCTTGGCCGGCAGGCGGAACCAGTACGATTTGCCTTCCACCACCATGCCCATCGGGCCCCAGGCGCTCTTGAAGGCTTCGGTCTTGATGTTGACCGCCTTGCTTACATCGCGGCCGGACTGGATCTCGTCGTTCATGGTCACCAGCACGCCCTTGCCACGCGACTGCTTGTCGCTGGCTACGGCCACGGCGTTGTACAGGTTGAGCATGCCGTCGGCGGACATGGCGGTACCCGGACGCATCGAGCCGACCACCACGATTGGCTTGTCGGTCTTCTCTACCAGGTTGAGGAAGTAGGCGGTTTCTTCGAGGGTGTCGGTGCCGTGGGTGATGACGATGCCGTCCACGTCCTTGCTTTCGGCCAGCTCGGCGACGCGCTTGCCCAGCTTCAGCAGGTCGTCATTGCTGATGCTCTCGGAGGCGATCTGCATCACTTGCTCGCCACGTACGTTGGCGATGTCGGCCAGTTCTGGCACGCCAGCGATGAGCTTGTCGACGCCCAGCTTGGCAGCCTGGTAAGTGGCGCTGTTGGCAGCGCTGGCGCCGGCGCCGGCAATGGTGCCGCCGGTGGCGAGGATGACCACGTTGGCCAGCTTCTGTTGGGTTTCGGCTTCTTTGGCCGAGGCGCTGGATGGCAGGATCAGCAGCAGGGCGAGTGCGCTGGGGGCGAAGGTTTTGAGTGCGGCATTCATCGTTATTGTTCTCGCTTCCTAGTGAGATAGTTATTGAGTCGCGCAGGGCTATAGGCATTTTTCGTACCAAGGCACCACGCGTTGCCTGGGTTAGAGTGGCTGTGCTTTGCAATGGGCTGTGTAGCAGCCCCGACAATGTGTGGTGTTGCACCGAACCGCGCCTGCCAAAGGCAGCATTGCATTCGTAATTCCGAACAAATAAAGGAAAAGGTGTTCGGTTTTTCGGAAAAGACTGCATAATCGGCCCCGGCAGCACTTTGGCCTCCGAAAGCCAAACGGATTTGACAAACAACGGTCCTGTTACCATAGTTGGTCAACGCAAACGTTTGCGATCCGATAAAAAACACAAGATTCGGAGTCATCGTTCATGAAGCTGCCGTTCCCCGGTCGTCTGCTGGCCCTCGCTGTCATTTCCTCGCTTAGCCTCGCCTTGCCATTGTCTGCCGCCCACGCTGAAGACAAGCCCAAGGTCGCCCTTGTCATGAAGTCGCTGGCCAACGAGTTCTTCCGCACCATGGAAGACGGCGCCAAGGACTACCAGAAAACCCACGCCGACGAGTTCGACCTGATCGCCAACGGCATCAAGAACGAGACCGACACTGGCGAGCAGATCCGCATCGTCGAGCAGATGGTCAATGCCGGCGCCAAGGCGCTGGTGATTGCCCCGGCTGACTCGAAAGCACTTGTGTCGGCGGTCAAGAAGGCCATGGACCAGGGCGTGGTGGTGATCAACATCGACAACCGTCTGGACCCTGATCTGCTCAAGAGCAAAGGCATCAGCGTTCCCTTCGTCGGCCCCGACAACCGCAAGGGCGCGCGCCTGGTTGGCGATTACCTGGCCAGCCATAAGCTCAAGGCCGGCGACCAGGTGGGCATTATCGAAGGCGTGCCGACCACCACCAATGCCCAGCAGCGCACCGCCGGCTTCAAGGACGCCATGGACGCCGCGCAGATGAACATCGTCTCGGTACAAAGCGGCAATTGGGAGATCGACAAAGGCAATGCCGTCGCCGCCTCCATGCTCAACGAATACCCCGACCTGAAGGCCTTGCTGGCCGGCAACGACAGCATGGCACTGGGCGCTGTGTCCGCCGTGCGTGCCGCTGGCAAGGCCGGCCAGGTGCAAGTGGTGGGCTACGACAACATCAAAGCCATCAAGCCAATGCTTGCCGATGGACGCGTGCTTGCCACCCTCGACCAGGCCGCCAGCCAACAGGCGGTGTATGGCATTCAGGCGGCGCTGAAAATGGTCAAGGGCGAAAAGCCTGATGTGGATGCCGACAACGTCATCCAGACCCCGGTCGAACTCATCACCAAGAAGCCCTGATGCTGCCAGGAGAATCGGCCATGCCTGCATCGGCCAATGAAGTGGTGCTTGCCGCCAGCGGCCTGGGCAAGACCTACGCCCAGCCCGTGCTCGGCGAGGTCAGCCTGAGCCTGCGCGCCGGTGAAGTGCTGGCCCTGACCGGCGAGAACGGCGCGGGCAAGAGTACGTTGTCCAAGCTTATCAGCGGCCTGGAGGTGCCCACCACCGGGCACATGACCTACCGTGGCCAGGCCTACGCGCCCGGCAGCCGCAGCGAGGCCGAACGCCTTGGTGTGCGCATGGTCATGCAGGAGCTGAACCTGCTGCCGACGCTGACCGTGGCGGAAAACCTGTTTCTCGACAACCTGCCCAGCCGTTTCGGCTGGATCAGCCACAAGCGCCTGCGCCAGCTGGCAACGGCCGCCATGGCTCGGGTCGGGCTCGACGCCATCGACCCGGACACCCCAGTCGGCGAACTGGGCATCGGCCATCAGCAAATGGTCGAGATTGCCCGCAACCTGATCGGTGACTGCCATGTGCTGATCCTGGACGAGCCCACTGCCATGCTCACTGCGCGCGAGGTGGCGTTGCTGTTCACCCAGATCGAGCGCCTGCGCGCCCGCGGCGTGGCCATCGTCTATATCTCGCATCGCCTGGAAGAGTTGCAGCGCGTGGCCCAACGCATCGTTGTACTGCGCGATGGCAAGCTGGTGTGCGACGAGCCGATCCAGCGCTACAGCAGCGCCGAACTGGTCAACCTGATGGTCGGCCGCGAGCTGGGCGAGCATATCGACCTGGGCCGACGGCAGTTGGGTGCACCGCTGCTCAAGGTCGACAAGTTGTGCCGCGGCGACAAGGTGCGTGAGGTGTCGTTCGAAGTCAGGGCAGGGGAGATTTTTGGCATTTCCGGCCTGATCGGCGCCGGCCGTACCGAGCTGTTGCGCCTGATCTATGGTGCCGATCGCGCCGACAGCGGCGGTATCGCGCTCGGCCAACCGCCGCAGGCGGTAAACATCGACTCACCCAAGGCTGCAGTGCGGGCCGGTATCGCGCTGATAACCGAAGACCGCAAAGGCGAGGGCCTGCTGTTGACGCAGTCGATCAGCGCCAACATTGCATTGGGCAACCTGGGCGCGGTATCGCGGGCCGGCGTGCTCGATGGCGAAGCGGAAAAAGCCTTGGCCGAACGCCAGATCCAGGCCATGCGCATTCGCAGTGCCGGCGCGCAGCAGGTGGTGGGTGAGCTGTCTGGCGGTAACCAGCAAAAAGTGGTGATCGGCCGCTGGCTGGAGCGCGATTGCCAGGTGCTGCTGTTCGACGAACCCACGCGTGGCATCGATGTGGGCGCCAAGTTCGACATTTATGGCCTGCTGGCCGAGCTGGCGCGCCAAGGCAAGGCCTTGGTGGTGGTGTCCAGTGACCTGCGAGAACTGATGCTGATTTGCGACCGCATCGGCGTGCTGTCCGCCGGCCGCCTGATCGACACCTTCGCGCGTGATCATTGGAGCCAGGACCAGTTGCTTGCCGCCGCCTTCGCCGGTTATCAGAAACGTGACGCGCTGCTGCATGATGCAGCCCCCAGGATGGATGCATGAAAACCACCCCGCTCAACAACCAGGAAGCCGCCCCCGTGCGCCGCAGCGGTACCTACTTTGGCCTGGGCACCTACCTGGGCCTGGCTGGCGCCTTGCTGGCGATGATCGTGCTGTTCTCGTTCCTCAGCAGCCACTTCTGGTCGTATGGCACCTTCAGCACGCTGGCCAACCAGATCCCGGACCTGATGGTGCTGGCGGTGGGCATGACCTTCGTGTTGATCATCGGCGGCATCGACCTGTCGGTGGGCTCGGTGCTGGCGCTGGCCGCCTCGACGGTGAGCGTGGCGATACTCGGCTGGGGCTGGGGCGTGCTGCCCTCGGCGCTGCTGGGCATGGCCGTGGCCGCATTGGCCGGCAGCATTACCGGTGGCGTCACCGTGGCCTGGCGCATCCCGTCGTTCATCGTCTCGCTTGGTGTGCTGGAGATGGCCCGTGGCCTGGCCTACCAGTTCACCGACTCGCGCACCGCCTATATCGGCGACGCCTATGCCTGGTTCTCCAACCCGGTCGCCTTTGGTGTTTCGCCAGCGTTTATCATCGCCTTGTTGGTGATCGTGCTCGCCCAGTTGGTACTGACGCGCACGGTGTTCGGCCGTTACCTGATCGGTATCGGCACCAACGAAGAGGCCGTGCGCCTGGCCGGTATCGATCCGCGCCCTTACAAAGTGCTGGTGTTCGCCCTGATGGGCCTGCTCGCCGGCCTGGCCGCACTGTTCCAGATCTCGCGGCTGGAAGCCGCCGACCCCAACGCCGGGTCTGGCCTGGAGTTGCAGGTCATTGCCGCCGTCGTGATCGGCGGTACCAGCCTGATGGGCGGGCGTGGCTCGGTCATCAGCACCTTCTTTGGCGTACTGATCATTTCCGTATTGGCCGCCGGGCTGGCGCAGATCGGCGCCAGCGAGCCGACCAAACGCATTATCACCGGGGCGGTGATCGTCATCGCCGTTGTGCTCGACACTTACCGTAGCCGGCGCGCAGGCCGGCGGAACTGACACCATGGCAACCATCAAAGACGTCGCGGCACTGGCGGGTATTTCCTACACCACCGTGTCCCATGTACTCAACAAGACCCGTCCGGTCAGCGAACAGGTGCGGCTGAAGGTGGAAGCCGCCATTGTCGAACTGGATTACGTGCCCAGTGCGGTAGCGCGCTCGCTGAAGGCGCGCAGCACGGCCACCATCGGCCTGTTGGTGCCCAACAGCGTCAACCCTTACTTCGCCGAGCTGGCGCGGGGTATCGAAGACGCCTGCGAGCGCAACGGCTATTGCGTGATCCTGTGCAACTCCGACGACAACCCGCAGAAGCAGCGCAGCTACCTGCGCGTGCTGCTGGAAAAACGCATCGACGGCCTGGTAGTGGCCTCGGTGGGCCAGGACGACGACCTGCTGCAAAGCCTGGCCGGTGTGCGCACGCCAATGGTCATCGTCGACCGTGAGCTGGAAGGCGTCGATGCCGACCTGGTGCGCATTGACCACGAGCAGGGGGCGTACCTGGCCACCCGGCACCTGCTGGAGCTGGGCCATCGCGACGTCGCCTATATCGGCGGCCCCGCCGAAACCGGTGTTACCCAGCTGCGCCTGAGCGGCTTCCGCCGTGCCATGGCCGAAGCCGGTGCGCCTGTGCTGGGCAGCCGTGTACTGCACTGCGACTTCACCAGCCCGGGTGGCCATGCAGCGGCGGCGCAGGTGCTGGAAGGCAAGCGGCCCTCGGCGATTTTTGCCGGCAACGACATGATCGGCTTTGGTGTGCTGCGCGCTGCCGCCGAACGCAATATCAGCGTACCCGGCGAGCTGTCGGTGATCGGCTTCGACGACATCGAACTGAGCCGCTATGTGTACCCACCACTGACCACCGTGGGCCAGTCGATCCGCGAGCTGGGCGAGAGCGCTGCCTCGTTGCTGCTGACGCGTATCGCTACGCCCCGGCAAGGCGCGGCGGAGCAGCGTATCGTCGCCCCGCGTATCGTCTTGCGTGAATCCACCGGGCCGCGCCCGGACCTGTTCAATGAATACCGCTAACGCTAAGGAAACGTCATGAATGCCAAGGTTGTGGTGGTCGGCAGCCTCAACATGGACCTGGTGGTCCGCGCCCAGCGCCTGCCACGGGCCGGCGAAACACTCCCCGGCGATAGCTTTTTCACGGTGCCGGGCGGCAAGGGTGCCAACCAGGCGGTGGCGGTAGCGCGGCTGGGGGGCAGCGTGGCGATGATCGGCAATGTGGGGGATGATGATTACGGTCGGCAACTGCACCGGGCCTTGTATGTCGAGGGTATCGACTGTCAGGGTGTCAGCACCTGCCCGGGCACGTCCAGCGGTGTGGCGCTGATCACGGTGGATGCTGCCAGCCAGAACTGTATTGTCATCATTCCCGGCGCCAACGGCCTGCTGACGCCGCAGTCGGTGCTGCGTTTCGATGCACTGCTGCAGGCCGCCGAGGTGGTCATCTGCCAGCTGGAAGTGCCCACTGACACTGTGGCGTGCACACTGGCCAGGGCGCGTGAGCTGGGCAAGCAGGTCATCCTGAATCCAGCACCCGCTACCGGCCCCTTGCCAGCGGACTGGTTTGCGCATATCGATTACCTTACCCCTAACGAAAGCGAGGCCGAAGCCTTGACCGGTGTGGCGGTGACCGACCAGGACAGTGCCCGGCGCGCAGGTGAGCGCTTGCTGCAGCTGGGGGCAGGCAAAGTGATCATCACCTTGGGTGCGCAAGGTGCCTTGCTGGTTACTGCCCAAGGCCATCAGCACTATCCGGCGCCGCGCGTGCAACCGCTGGACACCACCGCTGCCGGCGATACCTTCATTGGTGGCTTTGCTGCCGCCCTGGTGCGTGGGCTGAAGGAGGGCGAGGCGATCGCCTTTGGCCAGCGTGCCGCGGCATTGTCGGTTACCCGTGCCGGTGCCCAACCGTCGATTCCCTACCTGGCGGAGCTGACGCCATGAAGAAAACCCCGCTGCTGAACGTTGCCCTGTCGCGAGTCATTGCCGGCATGGGGCATGGCGATATCCTGGTGATCGGCGATGCCGGGCTGCCGGTGCCGCCGGGTGTCGAGCTGATCGACCTGGCCATTACGCCTGGCCTGCCGGACTTCGCCAGTGTGCTGCGGGTGGTGCTGAGCGAATTGCAGGTTGAGCGGCACGTGCTGGCTGAAGAAATGCAGAAAGTGGTGCCACCTGCGCTGGTCGAAATCGAGCGACTGAAGGGCAAGCTGGGCAAGCGCGAATGGCTGACCCATGAGGATTTCAAAGTGCTGTCGCGCAGTGCCCGTGCGGTGGTGCGTACAGGCGAGTGCCAGCCCTACAGCAACATCGCCCTCATCTCCGGCGTCACCTTCTAGCCGCTTCCACAAAGGACGCCGGGCTGTGTAAACGCATGATTCATAGGCAACAGGAGTGCCATCCATGCTCAAGTCCCTGCTACAAGGAGTCGTCTTCATGGCCACAGCCTCCACCCTCCAGGCCGCACCCATCGACCTGATCATCGACACCGATCCCGGCGCGGACGACGTGGTCGCGCTGTTTCTGGCCATGGCTTCGCCCAACGAACTCAATATCCGCGCCATCACCACCGTGGCCGGCAACGTGCGCCTGGACAAGACCTCGCGCAATGCCCGCCTGGCCCGGGAATGGGCGGGGCGTGAAGACATCCCGGTGTACGCCGGTGCCGGCCGCCCATTGGTGCGCACGCCGATCTACGCCGCCGACGTTCATGGCGAAGAAGGCCTCACCGGTGTACCGGTGCACGAGCCGAAAGCGCCCCTGGCCCAGGGCAATGCCGTGCAATACCTGGTCGATACCCTCAGCGCAGCCAAACCGCACAGCATCACCGTCGCCATGCTCGGCCCGCAGACCAATCTGGCCCTGGCGCTGATCCAGCGCCCGAGCATCGTCAACGGCATCAAGGAGGTGGTGGTCATGGGGGGAGCCCATTTCAACGGCGGCAACATCACCCCGGTGGCGGAGTTCAACCTCTACGCCGACCCGCACGCCGCCGAAGTGGTGCTGGCCAGCGGCGTACAGCTGACCTACCTGCCGCTGGACGTCACGCACAAGCTGCTGACCAGTAACGCCCGCCTGAAGCAACTGGCAGCCGTGAACAACCAAGCCAGCAAGCGCGTGGTGGATATCCTCAATGCCTACATCACCCACGATATGGACGTGTATGGCATACCTGGCGGCCCTGTGCACGACGCCAGCGTCATCGCCTACCTGTTAAAGCCCGAGCTGTTCAGTGGCCGGCGTATCCACATGAGCATCGACAGCCGCGAAGGGGCCACTTTCGGCCAGACAGTTGCAGACTGGTACGGTGTGCTCAAGCGGCCGGCGAATGTGCTGTGGGTGGAGCAGGGTGATGCCCAGGGGCTGTTCGACCTGCTCAGTGCCCGTCTGGCGCGATTGGAATAGCCGCGTGTGGCGCGTAGCGCTCGAACACCTGGTCGATGAAGCTGCGTGCCGCCTCGGCACCGTTGTCGCGCACCAACAGGTCGATGGCGATCAACAGTAACTCTTCCGGTGTGCCAGGGCTGTACGCGCTCTGGCCCTCGGCCCATTTGACCTTGATATCGGCATCGATGCTGTGGGTGCTCATGAAAAGCTCTCGCTGGGGGCCCGGAACGAAGGGGGAACACCTGACCCTGGTGTTCGATGGAGGCGGGATGCGCTCCACTTCTTGCAGCAAATCATGGCTTTGCGCCGGTGACCGTGCGGGCTAAGCATATGGCAAATACAGCACGTTGTGCAAAATCCGGTCACGATTGCTTTTCGCCTCGCCGCTGCAGTTCAGGCAGACTTGACCGGTTTTGCAACAAATGATGAGCGGAGCTGTCGGATCAGACAGTTCCCGGACCGATTTAGGAGGCTTCATGTTCCGTACCCGTGCTTACCTGGCAACTCTGGCTGTGGCTGCTGTCCTGGCGGGTTGCAGCACTGGTGGCAATGCTGATGGTGGTGCCGCGCCAGCGGGCAACGATGGCCGCTGCGAAGCCAGTGGTGCCGACTTCGCCCTGGGCAAGCAGGCCAGCGCCGAATTGCTGGAGCAGGCACGCAAGGCCAGCGGCTCGCAGATGGCGCGCATTCTAAAGCCGCACGACGTGGTCACCCTGGAGTACCGCTCCGAGCGCTTGAACCTGAACGTGGACGAGCAGGGCAGGGTAACCCGCGTCAACTGCGGTTGATGCACGCGGGGGCAACTGCCTTGCGCAAAATGTGAAAAGCCTGCGCGGTCGCCTTGTAGGAGCGGGTTCACCCGCGAACACGGGCAAAGCCCGTGCCATTCACCCTACAGTCGGTTTCGCAGGCAATCCCGCCCCACTCAGATGATGCATCACCCATAAAAAAACCCGCCACAAGGGCGGGTTTTTTTACAGCTATCCGAATTACTCCGGACGAACCTGTGCAGCCTGCATGCCCTTCTGGCCGCGCTCGGCGACGAAGGAAACAGTCTGGCCTTCTTTCAGGCTCTTGAAGCCGTCAGATTCGATGGCTTTGAAGTGTACGAACAGGTCGTCGCCGCCGCCTGCTGGGGTGATGAAGCCGTAGCCTTTCTCATCATTGAACCATTTGACGGTGCCTTGTTGGCGATTGGACATGGGTGAATCTCCAGAACATTTAGTTTTTTCAGTGGTGCAATGCGGCCGAGGCTACGGAGCACGGGATACATCATAGTCTAATTCTGCGCATCTAGCGCCTTTTACCTTCGCAGGATATTGATCCAGCTCAAAGAATGGCTGGTCATCACCGGCTTTAAGGTTTCAGCTCTTCGGTGCGCAGGCCTGTCTCACCACCGACTGCGCCTTCTGCATCAGCTTGGCGTCAACGCCGTCCTTGCTGTCGAGGTCGGCAATCTCGGCGTCGGTGAAGTTCTTTTTGATGGCTTGCGCGCCACAGTCGCAGTGTTTTTTCGCGGTGGCAGCGTCAACGCCCTGGCCGCTGGCCACTTGCGTGCACTGGGTCATGTAGGCGGCCTCCTTCCCGGCTGGGAAGTTGCCGGCGTTCGCAGCCACGGGCAGCAGCAGGGCGCCAGCGGCCGCCAGGGCCAGAAGAGACGGAACTCGCATCACCAGTTACTCCTTGGGTTAAGGTCTCATCAAGAGTAGGTTGCTTCCCAAAGTCTGAGCGGTATTTTTCCGCGTTAGTTCACCGCTGCGGTGCAATTTCCAAATATTTCTGCCTGGGGTGCAACCCGCGTGCTAGCATGCTCGGCTTGCAGTCGCGCTGTTGCCGGCTGCAGCTATCTTTTTTCTTTCCAGTCACTCTGGTTCGTCCCTGACAAGCCGAAAGGCTTCTGCCACTGTGGGGCAGGCTTCCTTTTACCGGAAGGCAGGTCGGATCTTGTACTGGCTCATCCCAACCCACGTGACCTTTGGTAGGGGTCACCACTAGGAGAGGAGGCGCCATGCCCGTTATTACTCTTCCCGATGGCAGTCAACGTTCGTTCGATCACGCCGTATCCGTAGCCGAAGTAGCCGCTTCCATCGGCGCTGGCCTGGCCAAGGCCACTGTGGCCGGCAAGGTCGACGGCAAGCTGGTCGATGCGTGTGACCTGATCAGCAACGACGCCACCCTGCAGATCATCACCCCTAAAGATGAAGAGGGACTGGAGATCATCCGTCACTCGTGCGCCCACCTGGTTGGCCACGCCGTGAAGCAGCTGTACCCGACCGCCAAGATGGTGATCGGCCCGGTCATTGACGAAGGCTTCTATTACGACATCGCCTACGAGCGCCCCTTCACCCCAGAAGACATGGCCGCCATCGAAAAGCGCATGATGGAGCTGATCGAAAAAGACTACGACGTGGTCAAGAAAATGACCCCGCGCGCCGAAGTCATCGATGTGTTCAAGGCCCGTGGCGAAGACTACAAGCTGCGTCTGGTCGAAGACATGCCGGATGAACAGGCCATGGGCCTGTACTACCACGAAGAATACGTCGACATGTGCCGTGGCCCGCACGTGCCGAACACCCGCTTCCTCAAGGCATTCAAGCTGACCAAGCTGTCCGGCGCTTACTGGCGTGGCGATGCCAAGAACGAGCAGCTGCAGCGCGTGTACGGCACGGCCTGGGCTGACAAGAAGCAGCTGGCTGCGTACATCCAGCGCATCGAAGAAGCCGAAAAACGCGACCACCGCAAGATCGGCAAGCAGCTCGACCTGTTCCACCTGCAGGAAGAAGCCCCGGGCATGGTGTTCTGGCACGCCAACGGCTGGACCGTCTACCAGGTACTCGAGCAGTACATGCGTGGCGTGCAGCGCGAAAACGGCTACCAGGAAATCAAGACCCCGCAGGTTGTCGACCGCATCCTGTGGGAGCGTTCCGGCCACTGGTCCAACTATGCCGAAAACATGTTCACCACTTCGTCGGAAAGCCGTGACTACGCGGTAAAACCGATGAACTGCCCGTGCCACGTGCAGGTGTTCAACCAGGGCCTGAAAAGCTACCGCGACCTGCCGCTGCGTCTGGCCGAGTTCGGTGCCTGCCACCGTAACGAGCCGTCGGGCGCCCTGCACGGCATCATGCGCGTGCGTGGCTTCGTACAGGACGATGCGCACATTTTCTGCACCGAAGAACAGGTGAAGAAAGAAGCCGCCGACTTCATCAAGCTGACCCTGGACGTGTACAAGGACTTCGGTTTCAGCGACATCGCCATGAAACTGTCCACTCGTCCGGCCAAGCGTGTCGGTTCTGAAGAGTTGTGGGACCGTGCTGAAACAGCGCTGGCCGACGCCCTGAACGAATCCGGCCTTGAGTGGGAATACCAGCCGGGCGAGGGTGCCTTCTACGGCCCGAAAATCGAGTTTACCCTGCGCGACTGCCTCGGCCGTAACTGGCAGTGCGGTACCCTGCAGTACGACCCGAACCTGCCAGAGCGTCTGGATGCCAGCTATATCGCCGAAGATAACAGCCGAGTTCGCCCGGTCATGCTGCACCGCGCCATCCTCGGTTCGTTCGAGCGCTTCATCGGCATGCTGATCGAGCACTATGCTGGTGTGTTCCCGGCGTGGCTGGCCCCAACCCAGGCGGTGATCATGAATATCACCGACAAGCAGGCCGATTTCGCCCTCGAGGTTGAGAAATCTCTGAACGGAAGCGGTTTCCGTGCCAAGTCGGACTTGAGAAATGAGAAGATCGGCTTTAAAATCCGCGAGCATACTTTGCTCAAGGTCCCGTACCTTTTGGTTATAGGGGACCGCGAAGTCGAAACGCAAACCGTCGCTGTGCGTACTCGCGAAGGCGCAGACCTGGGCTCCATGCCCGTCGCCCAATTCGTTGAGCTGCTGACACAAGCGGTTTCCCGGCGTGGTCGCCAAGAATCGGAGTAATGACTATTAAGCGTGAAATGAGAAACGATAAGCGTGCTGTACCGAAGGCCCCGATCAACGAGAATATCTCGGCCCGCGAGGTTCGGTTAATTGGCGCAGACGGCGAGCAGGTTGGCATCGTCTCGATTGATGAAGCGCTGCGTATCGCTGATGAAGCGAAGCTGGACCTGGTAGAAATCTCTGCAGACGCGGTACCACCCGTCTGCAAGGTCATGGACTACGGCAAGCACCTCTTCGAGAAGAAGAAGCAGGCTAACGAAGCCAAGAAAAACCAGAAGCAGATCCAGATCAAAGAAATCAAGTTTCGTCCAGGGACGGAGGATGGGGATTACCAGGTAAAACTACGCAACCTGGTACGTTTCCTTACCGATGGGGACAAGGCCAAGATCTCTCTGAGATTCCGTGGTCGTGAGATGGCCCACCAGGAGCTGGGCATGGAGCTGTTGAAGCGGGTCGAAGCCGACCTCGCCGAATACGGCACCGTTGAGCAGCATCCGAAGATGGAAGGACGCCAGCTTATGATGGTCATCGCCCCCAAGAAAAAGAAGTAATCTCCCGGGCACGGCAGGCCTGATGATTATGTGTAATTTTATCGAATGCGGAGTTCCAACATGCCAAAAATGAAAACCAAGAGCGGTGCTGCGAAGCGCTTCCTGAAGACAGCTTCGGGCTTCAAGCACAAGCACGCTTTCAAGAGCCACATCCTGACCAAAATGTCGACCAAGCGTAAGCGTCAACTGCGCGGTGCCAGCTTGCTGCACCCGTCCGACGTCGCAAAAGTCGAGCGCATGCTGCGCGTTCGTTAATTCTGGTTAAGATAGAGGAAGTTACTCATGGCTCGTGTTAAGCGCGGCGTTATCGCTCGTAAGCGTCACAAAAAAATTCTGAAACTGGCTAAAGGTTACTACGGTGCACGTTCGCGCGTATTCCGTGTAGCCAAGCAAGCGGTCATCAAGGCAGGCCAATACGCCTACCGCGACCGTCGCCAGAAGAAGCGTCAGTTCCGCGCACTGTGGATCGCTCGTATCAACGCCGGTGCCCGCACCAACGGTCTGTCCTACAGCCGTCTGATTGCTGGCCTGAAAAAGGCTTCGATCGAAATCGACCGTAAGGTTCTGGCTGATCTGGCAGTGAACGAAAAAGCGGCGTTTGCTGCGATTGTCGAGAAAGCTAAAGCCGTTCTGGCTTAAGTACCCGCGACAATCACCCGGCGGTGCTAGCGCTGCCGGGCATTGAACGTCATCGATAGGGGAAGAGCCTTCAAAGCTCTTCCCCTATTTTCGTATCTGGAGTCTGTACATGGAAAACCTGGATGCGCTGGTCTCCCAAGCCCTAGAGGCCGTGGAACGCGCTGAAGACATCAACGCCCTGGAACAGATCCGGGTTAATTATCTCGGCAAGAAGGGCGAACTGACCCAGGTGATGAAGACCCTGGGCAACCTGCCAGCCGAAGAGCGGCCGAAAGTCGGCGCGCTGATCAACGACGCCAAAGAGCGCGTCACCGTTGTGCTCAATGCCCGCAAGGCTGCCTTTGAAGAAGCCGAGCTCAGTGCTCGCCTGGCTGCCGAATGCATTGACGTCACCCTGCCAGGCCGCGGCCAGGCCACCGGTGGCCTGCACCCGATCACCCGTACACTCGAGCGCATCGAGCAGTTCTTCACCCACATTGGCTACGGCATTGCCGAAGGCCCAGAGGTGGAAGACGACTACCACAACTTCGAAGCGCTCAACATCCCTGGCCACCACCCGGCGCGGGCGATGCACGACACCTTCTACTTCAATGCCAACATGCTGCTGCGTACCCACACCTCGCCGGTGCAGGTGCGGACCATGGAGTCCACCCAGCCGCCCATCCGCATTGTGTGCCCGGGCCGCGTATACCGCTGCGACTCGGATATCACCCACTCGCCGATGTTCCACCAGGTCGAAGGCCTGCTGATCGATCGCGATATCAACTTCGCCGACCTCAAGGGCACCATCGAAGAATTCCTGCGCGTATTCTTCGAGAAAGAACTGGCGGTCCGTTTCCGCCCATCGTTCTTCCCCTTCACCGAGCCGTCTGCAGAAGTCGACATCCAGTGCGTGATGTGTTCCGGCAACGGCTGCCGCGTGTGCAAGCAAACCGGCTGGCTGGAAGTGATGGGCTGCGGCATGGTGCACCCGAATGTGTTGCGCATGTCCGGCATCGACCCAGAAGAGTTCCAGGGCTTTGCCTTCGGCATGGGTGCCGAGCGCCTGGCCATGCTGCGCTATGGCGTCAACGATTTGCGTCTGTTCTTCGACAACGACCTGCGGTTCCTAGCCCAATTCCGCTAGGCCCAATCGACGCAACTTTCAGGAGAACAGCATGAAATTCAGTGAACAGTGGCTGCGCGGTTGGGTCAACCCGCAAGTCTCCCGTGACGAACTGGTCGCCCGCCTGTCCATGGCCGGCCTCGAAGTTGACAGCGTTACCCCCGCTGCCGGCCAGTTCAGCGGCATCGTCGTGGGCGAAATTCTCGCCACCGAACAACACCCGGACGCCGACAAGCTGCGCGTGTGCCAGGTAAGCAGCGGCCAGGAAACCTTCCAGGTTGTGTGCGGCGCCCCTAACGCCCGCCCAGGCATCAAGATCCCGTTCGCCATGATCGGTGCCGAACTGCCAGGCGACTTCAAGATCAAGAAGGCCAAGCTGCGCGGTGTCGAGTCCTTCGGCATGCTGTGCTCGGCCGCCGAACTGCAGATCAGCGAAGAAAACGACGGCCTGCTGGAACTGGCTGCCGACGCTCCGGTTGGCGAAGACATTCGCACGTACCTGTGCCTGGATGATGCCAGCATCGAAATCGGCCTGACCCCGAACCGCGGCGACTGCCTGTCCATCGCTGGCCTGGCCCGCGACGTCAGCGCCCTGTACGACACCCCGGTCACCCGCCCGGTGGTGCCAGCCGTAGCGGCCGCCCATGACGAAGTGCGCCCGGTCGAAGTCAGCGCCCCGGCTGCTTGCCCGCGCTACCTGGGCCGCGTTATCCGTAACGTCGACCTGAGCAAGCCAACCCCACTGTGGATGGTCGAGCGCCTGCGCCGCAGCGACGTTCGCAGCATCGACGCCGCCGTCGACATCACCAACTACGTGATGCTCGAACTCGGCCAGCCGATGCACGCCTTCGACCTGGCAGAAATCAACGGCGGCATCCGCGTGCGCATGGCCGAAGAGGGCGAAAAGCTCGTCCTGCTCGACGGCCAGGAAGTGGCCCTGCGCGCCGACACCCTGGTCATCGCCGACCACACCCGCGCCTTGGCCATCGCCGGCGTCATGGGTGGCGAGCACAGCGGTGTGAACACCGAAAAAACCCGCGACCTGTTCCTGGAAAGCGCCTTCTTCGAGCCGATTTCCGTCGCCGGTAAAGCTCGTTCCTACGGCCTGCACACCGATGCCTCGCACCGCTACGAGCGCGGCGTCGACTCGCAACTGGCCCGCGAAGCCATGGAGCGCGCCACGCAGTTGCTGCTGGACATCGTTGGCGGCGAAGCCGGCCCTGTGGTTGAAGCGGTCAGCGAACAGCACCTGCCACAAGTAGCCCCGGTCACCCTGCGCGCCGAACGCATCACCCAGATGCTTGGCATGGAAATGGACCCAGCCCAGGTCGAGCAGTTGCTCAACGCCCTCGAGCTGACCACGACCAAGAGCGGGGAAGGGCAGTGGACCGTCAGCGTGCCAAGCCACCGCTTCGACATCAGCCTGGAAGTGGACCTGATCGAAGAGCTGGCCCGCCTGTACGGCTACAACAACCTGCCGGTACGCTACCCGCAAGCCCGCCTGGCCCCACAGGGCAAGCCGGAAACCCGCGGTGACCTGCCGACCCTGCGCCGCCTGCTGGTTGCCCGCGGCTACCAGGAAGCCATCACCTACAGCTTCATCGACCCGAAACTGTTCGAACTGTTCAGCCCGGGCGTAGAGCCGCTGCTGCTTGCCAACCCCATCTCCAGCGACATGGCCGCCATGCGCGCCTCGCTGTGGCCGGGCCTGGTCAAGGCACTGCAGCACAACCTGAACCGCCAGCAAGACCGCGTGCGCCTGTTCGAAAGCGGCCTGCGCTTTGTCGGCCAACTGGGTGACCTGCAGCAGCAGCCAATGATTGCCGGCGTCATCACCGGCAGCCGCCTGCCAGAAGGCTGGGCCAACGGCCGCGACGGCGTCGACTTCTTCGACGTCAAAGCCGACGTGGAAGCCCTGCTGGGCTACTCCGGCGCCCTGAGCGACTTCACCTTCAGCGCCGGCAAACACCCAGCCCTGCACCCAGGCCAGACTGCTGCCATCGAGCGTGACGGCAAACTGGTCGGCTACCTCGGCGCCATCCACCCAGAGCTGGCCAAGGCCCTGGGCCTGGACCGCCCGGTGTTCCTGTTCGAGCTGGTGCTGGGCGACGTGGTCGAAGGCCGCCTGCCGAAATTCAGCGAACTGTCCAAGTTCCCGGAAACCCGTCGTGACCTGGCTTTGATCGCAGGACGTGATGTGGCTTCTAGCGCGGTGCTTGAATTAATTCGTGACAATGCAGGCGAATGGCTCACAGACCTCAGGCTGTTTGATGTGTACCAAGGTAAAGGCATTGATCCTGATAGAAAAAGCCTTGCCGTCGGCTTGACCTGGCAGCATCCATCGCGCACTCTTAACGACGATGAGGTGAACACTACCCTGCAAAACATCCTCACCTCGCTCGAACAAAGGTTGAACACCACGTTAAGGAAATAACGGCATGGGTGCTCTGA
The DNA here is from genome assembly GCF_034044115.1 of Pseudomonas sp. BO3-4. NCBI lineage: Bacteria > Pseudomonadati > Pseudomonadota > Gammaproteobacteria > Pseudomonadales > Pseudomonadaceae > Pseudomonas > Pseudomonas sp. BO3-4. Next base: position 3,920,624 of record NZ_CP139018.1, on the reverse strand, counting down.
CGAAAGCTGAGATGGCCGAAAGGCTGTACGAGGAGCTGGGGCTTAACAAGCGTGAGGCCAAGGAGCTGGTCGAGCTGTTTTTCGAAGAAATTCGGCACGCACTTGAAGAGAACGAGCAGGTCAAGCTGTCCGGTTTCGGCAACTTCGACCTTCGCGACAAACGCCAGCGGCCGGGCCGTAACCCCAAGACAGGGGAAGAAATCCCGATCACCGCACGGCGCGTCGTCACCTTTCGTCCAGGGCAGAAGTTGAAGGCCCGGGTTGAGGCCTATGCTGGAACCAAGCCATAACGACGAACTGCCCCCCATACCGGGCAAACGCTACTTCACCATTGGTGAAGTGAGCGAGTTGTGTGCCGTAAAGCCACACGTGCTGCGGTATTGGGAGCAGGAGTTCGACCAGCTGAACCCTGTGAAGCGGCGGGGGAACCGGCGGTATTACCAGCGCCAGGATGTGCTGATGATCCGCCAGATTCGTGCGCTGCTGTATGATCAGGGGTTCACCATTGGCGGGGCGCGGTTGAGGCTCTCCAGTGATGAGGCTAAAGATGAATCCAGCCAGTACAAGCAGCTGATTCGGCAGATGATTGTTGAGTTGGAGGATGTGTTGGTGGTTTTGAAGAAGTAAACCGGGTTTCTGATGAATGGAAATTTTTTTGAGAAAAAGCTTTCATTTATCAGGAGGTTAGGGTACATTCTTCAACGTTCTCGGCAAGATTGAGAACATGCTTCAAAGCCCAGTCGGGGCGTAGCGCAGCCCGGTAGCGCACTTGCATGGGGTGCAAGGGGTCGAGTGTTCGAATCACTCCGTCCCGACCATATATTTCAATGACTTAGGCCATTTCCGAAAGGAGTGGCCTTTTTCATGTGCGTGACTTTTGCGTGACTTCTCAGGGTAACACCACCGCGAATTCGCATGTCAACCTCGTCAGGATCGGCGTGGGTGTAGAGCGGAATGCTGTAGTCGTTGACCGCCGAGGCAGGCGCTCCACCGAATTTGAGGTTGTGCTGCTTAACCTCGTTCGAGATCGTGGCGTACGCCTGAGGTGAGCGTGATTCCATCCATGCCACCGGCTCGGCCCGGTGCTGGGCCGGCAGGTGCTAAACCGGAGATCGGTCCAAGGCCAATTACAGACTGGCCCATCGGCGCCGCATCCACCATGGCACTGGTACAGAGTGAGACGTCCCCTCAGCTGCCAGCAGCCCACTGGCGCCGCTTGTCCATGATGAAGTCGACGAAGGCCCGCAGGCGCAACGGCATGTGCCGGCCTTGGGGATACAGCAGGGTGAACGGCCGCGAGCGGCCAGCGAAGGGCCGCAGCACCTCGACCAGCGAGCCCTCGGCCAGCTCGCGCTCGACGATAAAGCGGTAGGTCTGGAACAGTCCCGCGCCGTGCTTGGCCAAGGTCACGCCACCGAGCACGTCGTCCGAGCAGATGTAGCCGCCCTCGGTGAGTACTTCCCGCTGACCGCTGCTGGGCAGTTCGAACTGGATGCAGTCATGCTGCGCCAGTTCTTCAAGGCTCTGCAGTTCCCCCGCGTGTTCCAAGTAATCTGGAGTGGCCACCACCACCAGCCGGGCGTCTTCCAGCGGCCGGGCGATCAGAGTCGAATCCGGCTGTGCACGCACGCGGATGGCCAGGTCGTAGCCCTCGCCGACAAAGTCGATATTGCGGTTGCCCAGGTGGATGTCGACCTGCACCTTCGGGTAGCGCCGTCGAAACTCGGGCAGCAGCGGCAGGATGCGGTGGTGCCCGTAGGTCGTGGGCAGGCTGATGCGCAGTGTGCCCGAAGGCTCCTGCTGCTGACCGGTCACCACCCGCTCGGCCTCCACCAGCTGGGTCAGCGCCTGACGACACTGTTCGTAGTAGCCTCGCCCGCCCTCGGTCAGACGGATGCTGCGGGTGGTACGGACGAACAGTCTGGAGCCCAAGCGCTCTTCCAGGCGGCTGATCGAGCGACTGACCGCTGCCGGCGTCACGCCCGCCGCGAGACCGGCCGCGGTGAAGCTGCCCAGCTCCGCCGCCAGGCAGAACAGCTCGATGCTGCCGAGTAGGACGTCGTCGAAATGCCGCTGCATTGATTACACCATGTATCAACTGAAGTTCTTGCTGCCATATTTATCCTTATCTAAAGCAAAAATATAGTCCTCCCAACGGCGCTCTTCTGCGTCACCTGATTGGGAGAAACGACATGAGCAACAGCAAAACGGTAGTGATCACCGGCGCCTCCAGCGGCATCGGCTTCGGCCTGGCCAAGGCTTTCCTCGCCAGTGGCTTCAATGTGGTCGGCAATGCCCGCTCCGCCGGACGCCTCGCCGAGGCCAAGGCACAACTGGACAGCCCCGCCTTCATCGGCGTGGCCGGTGACATCGCCAAGCCTGAGACCGCCCGCCGCCTGATTCAGGCCAGCATCGACGCCTTCGGCCAGGTCGACGTGTTGGTCAACAACGCTGGCTTCTTCCTGCCCAAACCCTTCGTCGACTACAGCCCGGAAGACATCCAAAGCATGCTGGAGACCAACCTCAAGGGCGTGGTCTACGCCTCCCAGGCCGCCGCCGTGCACATGATCGAGCGGCGCCAGGGTCACATCATCAACATCACCGCTGCCGTGGCGCTGCAACCCAACATCGCCGTGCCCGCCGCCCTGCCGGTGCTGATCAAGGGGGGGCTCAACCAAGTTACCCGCGCCCTGGCGCTGGAGCTGTCGTCGCACAACATCCAGGTTAACGCGGTGGCTCCCGGCATCATCGAGACGCCGATGCACGATCCGGCCAGCTTCGACTTCCTCAACGGCTTGCAACCGGCCGGACACATCGGACGCGTCAGCGACATTGCCGACGCCGTGCTTTACCTGGCCAACGCCGGGTTCACCACGGGCGCGGTGTTGCCGGTCGACGGCGGTATGAGTGTCGGCAAATGGTAATAGGCTGAACGTAACGGGGAGGCATCCCGCCTCCTTGCCCTGATTTCCCCACCCTATAGGAGTAATACCATGCCCTTCGTCAGCGTCCGCATCACTCGCGACGGCGTCACCCGTGATCAGAAAGCCCAAGTCATCAAGGAAATCACAGAGACCTTGCAGCGAGTGCTCGGAAAGAAACCTGAGCTCACCCATATCGTGATCGAGGAGGTCGACACCGATAACTGGGGCTACGCCGGTATGACCACCACCGAGTACCGCAGCAAAAAAACTCAGGGATGAGCTCCGAACTGCCCCGGCGGCGCGAATCAGCGCCTCCAGGGCGGCCTTGGCTCGACACGCTTGCGAAGGAGAACCCACTTGGAGACCGGGGTGGCCAATACGCTAGCGCATTTCGTATAGGGAGAGTCTCGCCCCATGTTACCGAGTCTTAACTTCCTCAGGATAACGCTGGCACATAGACAACTTGGTCACGCCCCCCGTGTTTGGCCGCATAGAGACCGCCATCAGCGCGCTTTATTGCATCATCAATCTGCTCACCCTGGGTGAGCAGGGCGCATCCAATGCTCATGGTCATCTTCCGAGGGCCGCCGGGCAACAAAAACGGCGCGCTGCCGATTGACTGACGCAAGCGCTCCGCAATCTGCGTTAATTCTTGGCTATCTTTAACCCGTAGCAAGGCCACGAACTCCTCTCCTCCTTGGCGTACCAGCAGGTCATCTGGCCGAAGCGTAGCCCGCAGTCGGCGGGCGCACTCGCAGAGAACTTTATCGCCGGCATCGTGGCCATGCTCGTCATTGACCGATTTGAAACGGTCGAGGTCCGCGTATACGGCACCTAGCTGTAAACCTCGCTCCTCAGCCAAACGAAGCTCTCGGTTCTGAAATGCTGCCAACGCCCCGCGGTTCCATAGTTGTGTCAAAGGATCAAGCAAAGCCCTGCGCTGCCCGCGATCCATTTCAACACGCAGAGCGCGATTGACCTGCGCTAGGCTCCGCAGTTGCAAATAACCCTCGGTGAGCGTGGCTAAGTCCCGAAAATTAGCCTGTTGCGCCTCGCTGAGCTTCCGCGGCCGAGGATCGAACATGCACAGGGTGCCAATGGCTTTGCCATTTGAGGCACGTAACGGGTGGCCCGCATAGAACCGGATATAGGGTGGGTTCAGCACGAGGGGATTGTCCTCGAAGCGTGTATCGCACCTGGCGTCGGAAACCATCAAGGTATCTTCACCGAGAATCGCGTAGCCGCAAAAAGACACATTACGCTTCGTCTCGCTTACCTCGATACCGATTCGAGCCTTGAACCACTGCCGGTCCTGATCGATTAGGCTGACCAGAACGGTCTCCACCTGGGCTAGTTCTTGGGTGAGTCGTACCAAGGTATCGAGATAATGCTCGGCCGGCGTATCGACCAAGTCCATATCATCAAGTGTGCGCTGACGAAGTGCTTCATCAGCGGGTAGGGGACAAGCTGGCATATCTGTTACTCCACTCCTTGGTTCGTTTTTTCCACAAACGCGGATAGAAAACTCTCAAGCATCTTGACCAATGCCGCACACGCTCGGCGCCTTCAGGCCAGGCCAGCCGGAATAGAGAGCATAGCAAACCGGTTGGCTCTATCCCGGATCCTCCAGTGGGCATTACCTGTGGTGTTGATCGGCGCGGCTCGGTCGGTCGCCCAAGACCTCGACAAACTTCTCAGACCTACAGACGGCTTGAACAAACGGTTGAGGTTGTCGCCCCTGCCTGCCTTATTGGAAATCCGGTATTGACCTCGAGTTAAGTCAAGGTTTTAGAGTGGCGTCCGGACGCTCTCGCTGCTTTCGGAAACGAACTCACAAAGGACCAGGAATGGACACTCCGACTTCACTGCTGATTTTCCAGATCACCTGCTGCATTGGCTTGAGCCTGTGGCTGAGTATCAGCCTGATCAACAACCTGCAGGCCTTTGCCAGCTCAGCCGGGGCGATCGGGGAGACCATGTCGATGGCGCCGCTGGCCCAACCTCCCGGAATCAGCCTCCCTTTGCTGGTGCGAGCGATGAACTCTCACGCCATCCATCGCTTGGCCTTGTCGATCATCGTGCTGACACAGGCAGCCGCCGTTCTCGCGGCTTGGGTTGGCTGCTATGAACTGCTGCTTGGCGCCGGCCTGGAGGTGGCGCGGCCCTGGTTGAACCTGGCCTTGAGCGCAACGCTCGGGTTCCTGTTCGCGATGCTGCTGGGCGGGATATGGTTCGGCTACTGGATCCGCCAGGAAGGGTTGCAACTGACCCATCTGCTGTTGATGGTCTGGATCCTGCTGCACTTCGTCGTACTGAATGTCCGCTGGAGTTGAGCGGCCTAGGGAAGCTTGGAGCATTTCAGTTAAAAGGAGCAACAGATGAAGATGATGATCGTAGGCGCCGGCAGAGGTTTGGGCCGGGCTTTGCTCGAAGGGCTCGGCAAGCCAGGGGACACGCTGATCGGCGTATCACGCAAACAGCCGTCAGACTTGGCCCTTGCCCCGGGCATCGATCTGCACTGGGTCGATGCCGACCTTGCCAAGCCAGCGGCGGCTGTGGCACAGATCGCGGATCGGGCACCTGCCGATCTGGATGTCCTGATCTACAACGTTGGCATCTGGGAAGAACACGCCTTCAGCGAGCACTATGCATTCCTTGACGACAGCGACGAATCGATCACCAGGCTGGTCGAGGTGAACATCACGGCCACGCTGCTTTTACTCAAGCGCCTGGTGCCCAAGTTGCTTGGTGCGCCCCGGCCGCAGTTGATCCTCACCGGTTCGACCTCAGCTCTTCGCCAGAGTGGGCGCCCGGAGGTAGCGTTCGGCGCCTCAAAGTTCGCCCTCAACGGCATGGCTGATGCGCTGCGCGAAGGTTTCAGGGATGACAACCTGGCGGTGACCGTGCTCCAACTGGGTTATCTGAATACCGACGACTCCCTGAACACGCCATTGGCGCAAGCCGCAGCACGTGGCGAGCGGCGCCAGGTACCGGTGCATGATGTGGTCACTATGGTCGACGCGCTGTTGCGCTTATCCGGGGCTTCGTTCGTACGGGAGCTGATCTTGCCGGCTATCGGCGATGAGCGCTTCTGACGCCAAAGCACCGGAGCCTTTGCGTGAGGGTTCGGCTTTGATGTCGCAATCGATGGAACTGAATCTTGGATCACGTCTAGCAAGAAAGGGGCAGGGGTTAGGTCGCTGAGTCGCCTTCAAAACCGGGAGTCGCATAGGTCTTGAAGGCACCCAGTCAATGATGAGTCATTCAGCGCATCATGCCCAGTTCAGCATCATCCATCAGTGCCTTGGCTAACGCGCAAAGGTAGTGCGAAGCCCAGATCAACTGAGGTTTATCTTCCATCAATCCATCCAGAGTCATGTCCCGTGCATAGCCCATCAGCTCGGACGCCTGTTCACGGGCGCTTTGGCAGGGGATGCCGGCTTCGATGCGGAAGAGGGGATGGGTCTGGTTTTCACCTTGGTAGAAGGTGGTTTTGCCGACGGTGAATTTGGTTTCTTCTGTGGACATTGTTCAGTTTCCCCAAGATTGCTTCAGCCTGTACGGGCCTATTCGCGGGTGAACCCGCTCCTACAGGAGCACGGCAGTCTTCAAGGCTGAGGGAGTGCCTGGGAGGGTATCCGTGAAGAGGCCGGCCCAGGCAGTACATCAGCGAGACGTCAGTGCGTAGTGCGAGGCTCAGTGGGCATCTGCACCTGGGCTATTGCGGACTCGAGCAAAGCTCTCAAGGTCTCCAGTTCATGCATCGAGGTCATCATCAGAATCGACGCGGGTGACTTGGGCTGCAGCAGCATTGCCTGATGCACGACAGTTGCAGCGCAAAGCGCGTAATCCGTGGCCTGGATCAGGGTGTCTTCAAGGCAGAGGGACCGGTGGGGTGGATCTGGAACGATCTTGAGCATGGCGTAACTCCAACGTCGGAAAGTGGAGCTACCTCAACCTTGCTGTCAAACAAGATGGTGGCAGCTGTACGCGGGTTGACAGACCGAGACGTTGGCACTCGGCGCACCACAGGGTGCCCACACGTACAGCCGCCATGAAAGCGAGCACATGAGGACAACGTCAGCGGTCTGTCAAAACCGGTCGCTGAATTGGCAGCGACAGGCCGAGACTAGGGCTGACTATTTCCATGTGCAACGAAAATCAGGCGCGAGGAGTATCTTTGGGAAATGGCCTACAAGGAAGGGGTAATTTCTGATTTTTCGACCCGCTCCCGTTCCCCAAAACGTCGACAGGAAACATGCGGGCAAAAGAAAGCCCGCCGAGGCGGGCTAAGTACTATCACGTAGGGATAGCTTCATCCTGCCCAAGCCACTGTGAAAATTGGGTGAAAGAAAGGTCCCCATAACGTGATCATCCAGAGGGCCCCGCGCCCTTCAAAGCTCGGCTTTCTGCCGCTGGTGGCGCTGAAAGCGGGTAACCGCGATCTGGACGGCAGCTGCAACGAGGCACAGTAGGCCGACTTTCCAGCTGCCCTCCAGGCCGTAATGCTCGGCGATCTTCCCTGTGATGATGACGCTAACGAAGATGGCGAAAGGCAGGATCAGTTTGTTCATCGGGTCTTCCAGCAGGCTGCAGATGGCTCGGGTGAACATGCAGTTCACCCAGCGGAAAGGCCGCGATCTTAGCAAATCCGGTTGCGGCGTTGTGGTCACTTCCAGAGCGGTTGCAAGGTGTGTTGTCTGTATCGCGATAATGGCAAAGGGTCAGTATGGACTTGCGCGACCCAGCCCTCGAAACTGATTCATTCGCATCTGGACCAGGGCCGGTCATGAATAACCTGCAACGCACACTCTCTCTCATGCTGCTGCTGGCAGCCGCTTCATTGACCGCCTGCGTCCCCTGGAAACGCGAACGCGCCGCCTACGCGGGCCTTTGCGAATCCGAGTTCCAGTTCAAAGTGCCAGGCCCGCAGGGGGAGACCACCCTCTACCTGGAAACCTACCTCTACGACCACGCCGCCCTATGGGGCGAAAAGCGCTATGAGCAAAGCCTGTACGTGCAGTACCCGGGCGAGAAGTACTCGCGGCAGGAATTCTTTGTGCAAATGATCGCCTACAACAAAGACCGCCAACGCCCGTCGACCGATGCCAAGCGTGGCGAGCCGCCGATACCGGTGCTGTACGACAGCCGTCAGGCTTACATCACCTTTGAAGACGGCTCGCGCCTGAATGCGCGGCCCGAGGTGTACTTGGGCATCAACGAGACCTACGACTTTCCGTTGGTGAATGAGAAGACCGCCCGGCCATCGCCATATGACATCAACAGCGATGAAGTGCACCGGATGATTCCCAGGATGACCAATAACAAGCGCTATGGCTCGGCTTACGTGATCTTTCAGACGGACAAGTTCGAGGCAGATTCCAAGTGGACGATTCATCTGGGGGCACTGGATGTGCAGGGCCGCAAGGTGCAGATTCCGCCGCTGAAGCTCTGCTATCACCCCGTTAAGAAATGGATCGGGATCGAGCCGCTCATGCGGCCTTGAGTGGAAGGTGTCGGCCATGGGAGGTTTGGCGGCGCTCGATCTCACCGGCAATACAAACCCACCGGCGAACATCTCCCAGCCCCCCATTGCGAATTTCCTGGTTTCAGCTAACTTATACAAAAACCTGTACAAGCATGAGAGGTTGTACATGTATTGCGAGTGGCCCTTCACCCTGTACTTTGACGGCGCCTGCCCGTTGTGCGCTCGGGAGATCGCCTTCCTGCGCAGGCAATCGACCGGGGGAAAGCTCATCCTGGTTGACATCAGTGCGGATGATTTCGATGCAGGGGCGTTGGGCTTGACGGTTGAGCAACTGAGGTCATGCCTGCATGGAAGGTTCGCGAGCGGGCACTGGGTTACAGGCTTGGACGCCACCTTGTGGAGTTGGCGTGCTGCCGATGTGGGCCTGTGGGTCGCGCCACTGGCTTGGCGTCCGCTACGTCCCCTGTTTTCGGTGCTTTACAGGCTGTTCTGTCGATTGAGGCCACACTTGGCCTGGCTACCACATCCCGCTGGCGGGCACCGCTGTAGCGGTGAGGAGTCCAAATGTCACATTCGTTAGCCGAGCACTACCATGAAATCCTGGTCGGTATTGGTGAAAACCCGCAGCGCGAAGGGCTTCTGGACACACCCCAGCGTGCGGCAAAAGCGATGCAGTACTTGTGCAACGGGTATGCCCAGGATCTTCACGAGGTCGTGAACGGTGCTCTGTTCGAGAGTGAAAACGATGAAATGATTGTGGTGCGTGACATTGAGCTCTACTCATTGTGCGAACACCACATGTTGCCGTTTATTGGCAAGGCGCATGTCGCGTACCTGCCAACAGGACGCGTGTTAGGGCTTTCCAAGGTTGCACGCGTGGTGGATATGTTCGCCCGTCGCTTACAGATACAGGAAAACCTCACGCGGCAAATTGCGTATGCCGTGCAGGAAGTCACGGATGCCGCAGGGGTAGCGGTCGTGATCGAAGCCCAGCATATGTGCATGATGATGCGCGGTGTAGAGAAGCAGAACTCGGTGATGATTTCATCCGTGATGTTAGGTGCATTTCGCGACGCCCCCTCGACGCGGCACGAATTCCTGAACCTCATTGGACGACACAGTTGACGTCCGGTCCTGAACCGTCGCGAAGGGGCGCCCAGATGAATACCGATGCTACTGCGTTATCTCCAAGCCGCTTCGCTGTCCTGGGTTACGGCGGTCTGCTGCCGTTTATTGGTTTAACGCTGCTCATCCTTTTTTGGGCTGAATATCGAGCGTTTTTCTCGATGATGCTGGTTGGCTATGGCGCGGTGATATTGAGCTTCGTCGGTGCCCTGCACTGGGGGTTTGCCATGACGTTGCAGGGTTTGCCCGCAAAGCAGCGTCAAGAGCGACTGGTGTGGAGCGTTATACCGGCCCTGATCGGTTGGGTTGGCACGTTGCTGCCTGTGCCATTGGGGTGTCTGGTGTTGACCTTTGGTTTTGTCGGCCATCTTTGGCAGGATCGCAAACTGGCGCAAGCCGTGCCTGGGTGGTATCTGCCGATGCGCGTGCATTTAACGGCTGTCGCGAGCCTCTGTTTGCTGGTCAGTGCACTTGCGGTGTCAATTCATTTTTGAAACCCCAAGCAACCATTGATGAATCACTTCTGCGGCCCACCCCAGATATCCCGACCGATGCACACAACCCCGTCAAACAGCAAACGCGCCGTCCTCACCAACCCGCACCCCTTGATCACGCCATGTTCCAGGCTGATTTCCACCGTAAATTCCCCACTCGGATGCTCCACCGCCAAACGCTGACGATCACCGTCGGACGCGCTGGCAAGGCCCTGTGCAACCGACCCTTCAATCAAGCAGGCCGCAGCAACACTCACCGCACCAAACACCCCGATGGACGCATGGCAGCGGTGCGGGATGAATGAGCGCGTATTGACCGTGCCGCCGTTGCGCGGTGCTGACAGCAGGCACATTTTTGGCACATTGCGCTGGCTGACATCACCCAGGTTCATGCGTGGGCCCAGTTGCAGGCGGATGGCTTCCAGGCGTGTTTTCAGGGCGCTGTCGGCCTCCAGCGTTTCGCACGGCTCGTAACCGGTCACGCCAATGTCCTCGGCACGCAGCAGTACCACCGGCATGCCGTTGTCGATGCAGGTGACTTCCACACCCTCGACACAGTCGCGGCTGTTGCCGGTGGGCAACAGGGCTCCGCAGCTGGCGCCGGCCACGTCGGCAAACGTGACCACCAGCGCCGCCCCACGGCCCGGCACCCCATCAATACGGGTATCGCCGGCATACTCCACCTGGCCATCGGCGGTCGGCACCTGGGCGACGGCGATCTGCCCGGTGTTTTCCATGAAGATGCGCACCGGTGTGCTCGCGCCGCTGGCGGCCACCAGGCCGCGCTCAAGGGCGAACGGCCCTACGCCGGCCAGAATGTTGCCGCAGTTTTGCCCATAGTCCACCCGCGCCTCGTCCACCACCACCTGAGCGAACAGGTAGTCCACGTCGGCGTCATCGCGCTGCGAAGCGCGGATGATGGCGACTTTGCTGGTGAGCGAGTCGGCGCCGCCGATGCCGTCAATCTGACGGGCATCGGGCGAGCCCATCACCGCCAGCAGCACCCGGTCACGCAGCGGGCCAGGGGCGGGCAGGTCGTCATGCAGAAAATAGGCGCCCTTGGAGGTGCCGCCGCGCAGCAGCAGGCAGGGTATGCGGGTCTGGCCCATGTTCAGCCTTCCAGGTCGGTGAGGTGGTCGACATAACGCAGGCCCTTCGCCGCCAGGCGCGGGCGCATCTCGTAGATGTCCAGGCCAAGCTCGCCGGCGGCCAGGCGCAGGCGTTTGCGTTCTTCCAGGTCGGCGCGCTGGGTGGCGGCTTCGAGTACCGCCTGGGCTTCGCCATGGCGCACCACCACTACGCCGTCGTCATCGGCCACCACGATGTCACCGGCATGGACGAGCTGCCCGGCACACAGCAGCGGCAGGTTCACCGAACCCAGCACTTCCTTCACTGTGCCTTGGGCATTGATCGCGCGGGACCACACGGCAAAGCCCATGTCGCGCAGTGTCTGGCTGTCGCGCACGCCCGCATCGATCACCAGGCCGCGCACGCCGCGGGCCTGGAGCGAGGTCGCCAGCAGGTCGCCGAAATAGCCATCGCTGCACGGCGAGCTGGGCGCCACCACCAGTACGTCGCCTGGGCGGCACTGTTCCACGGCAACATGGAACATCCAGTTGTCGCCTGGGGCCACCAGCACGGTTACCGCGCTGCCGGCCACCGCCACACCTTGCTGGAGGGGGCGCACGGCAGTATTGAGCAGCCCCTTGCGACCTTGGGCCTCATGCACCGTGGCGACACCCAGCCGGCCCAGGGCATCGATGATGTGTGGCTCAACGCGTGGGATATTACGCACGACGATGCCGGTCTTGCCGATCAGCCCGCTCATGCCAGGTTCTCCGTCACGCGTGGGAACACGCTCTGCAGGCCTTCGGCGTAGACGATGTTGCGTGCGCTGGTGATGCCCACGTTACGCTTGGCTTGCACGCCGCGCTGCAGGGCCACGCGGGTGTAGTACTCCCAGAGGTGTTCCTGGCCAGCCATGCACTGGATGGCGGCATACTTTTTGTCCCACACCGAGGTAATGTCCAGGAACGTGTCCGGGCGCCATTCGCACTGCTCGGGCTGGTGCGGCTCAAAGGCGTACACCGGCGGTGCGCCAACGATCTTCTCGCCCGGCTTGTAGCCTTCAGCCTGCGCGATGATGCGGGCTTCCTGGGCCAGGTGCATGGCCAGCGGGTGGTCGTAGTTGTAAGGGTCTTTGAGGGAGTGGCTGAGTACGAACTCCGGTTGTACCCGGCGATACACATCGGCCAGGCGGAACAGGGTGTCCTTGTCGGCGCGCATCGGGTAGTCGCCGATGTCGAAGAACTCCACGCTGGCACCGAGGATTTCGGCCGCCGCCATGGCCTCTTCACGGCGTGCGTCCTTGACCTTGGCTTCGGTCATTTCACCCTTGCGCCACAGCTTGGCAGACTCACCACGCTCACCGAAAGACAGGCAGACCACGTGCATGGCATAGCCTTGCTCAGCGTGCAGCGCAATGGCGCCACCGGCACGCCAGACAAAGTCGGCCGAATGTGCGCTGACCACCAGGGCGGATTTTTGTGGGGTATTCATGGTTCGTTGGCTCCTGCAGTGGGGGTGGGCGCAGGATGTCATTGGCCTGTGCAGGGCACTAATGCGTTCATTTGCAGCGGCTATGCGTTTTATTTATTGCCGGGCAAGCGGGGTAGAGGCATAGTCGCCGCAGTCACGAGCCGAGCGCCGGGAGCCCTTATGATCGATGTCGAACTGCCCAACCTGATGCAAGTCCGCGCGTTCATCCGGGTAGCCGAGCTGGGCAGCGTTTCGCGGGCGACGGAAGTGTTGTTCCGTGCTCAGTCCGTGGTCACCCGCGCCATCGCCGAGCTGGAGGCGCGCTTTGCCGTGCCCCTGTTCGAGCGCCATGCCAATGGCATGCGCCTGACCGACTATGGCGAGTGCCTGCTGCCGCGCGCACAGCGCGTGCTGGCGGAACTGGACGGCGTGCCGAGTTTGCTGGGCACCGCGCAGGGCGAGCCCCTCTACCTGTTTCAGGCGCGGCGCCTGCAGGTGTTCGTGAAACTCTGTGAAACACGGCACATGCAAACCGTGGCGCGGCACTTCGGCCTTAGCCAGCCGGCGGTCAGTGCGGCCTTGAAAGTGCTCGAAGGCGGGTGTGGACAGCCCTTGTTCGTGCGCACGTCGCGCGGCCTGCAGCCCACTGTGGCCAGCCGGGACATTCTGTTCCCCATCCGCCGGGCGCTGAACGAGTTGCGCCTGCTGGACAGTGACCTGAGCGCGATGCAAGGCACCCTGCGCGGGGTGGTGCATGTCGGCGCGTTGCCATTGGGCCGCTCGCGCATTCTACCGGACGCCATTTTACGCTTCACGGCCCAGCACCCACAGGTTCGGGTGGTGACCAACGAAAGCCCGTTCGACCTGCTGGCAACCGAGCTGCGGGTAGGGGATGTGGATTTCGTCTTGGGCGCCTTGCGGCCTCACGATTATGCCAGCGACCTGGTGGGCGAGCCGCTCATCAACGAGGAAATGGTGGTGCTGGCCCGTCGAGGGCACCCGCTGTTGCACACACACCTGACGCTCAAGGACGTGCACCAGGCGCGCTGGGTGTTGCCGCGGGCCGGTTCGCCGGCCCGCCAGCTGCTCGACAACTGTTTCGCCGCCGCGGGCCTGACAGCGCCGTGGCCGGTGGTGGAAAGCGCTGATCTGGCGGTTATCCGTGGCCTGCTGGTGCGTTCGGACATGCTGGCGGCGGTGTCTGCGCACCAGTTGGCTTACGAGATTGCCAGCAGCGAACTGCAACGCCTGCCGCTGGCACTGCCCGGCACTGCCCGCGCCATCGGCCTCATGCAGCGCAGTGGCTGCCTGCAGTCACCGGCGGCAGTCGCGCTGATGGCCTGTATCCGCCAGGTTATCACCGAGCAGGCGTGAGCCCAGGAGGGTGACTTAAAGCAGGCTCAGCGGGTAGCTGACGATCAGCCTGTTCTCATCGAAACTGTTGGTGCTGCCCCAGTCCCGGCGCTGGCTGGAGTTGCGCCACTTGAGGTTCAGGGCCTTGAACGGCCCAGACTGGATCACATAGGCCAGCTCGCTTTCGCGGCCCCACTCGGTGCCGTCCTGGGTGCTGGCGTTGTGCACGTTGTCACCGTGGATATAGCGGTTCATCAGGGTCAGGCCGGGTATGCCAAGCACCACGAAGTTGAAGTCGTGGCGCACCTGCCAGGAGCGCTCGCGGGCGCTTTCATAGCTGGAGCCGAAGGCGTCGTTGGCCAGCGTGCCGCCGCTGGTGCCATTGACCCGGAACCATTCATCATCGCCCATGACCTTCTGCAAACCGACGTAGAACGTGTTGCCACCCAGCTTCGCCGAGAACAGGCCCGAAGCGGTGCGGTTGTCCAGTTCGCCTGCCTTGGCGCCACCGTCATCCTTGCCCCAGAAATAGCTCAGGTTGGCGCCCAGTACCCAGTTGCCCAGCGGCTGTTGATGCTGCACCTGGAAGTAGCGCTGCTGGTAGATGTCTTCCAGCTGGGCATACCAGGCGCCGACCAGGGTGCGCTCCTGGTTGAAGCGGTATTCACCGCCGGCGAAGTTGAAGCGGTCCGAGGTGAAGGCTGTGCGCGTGAACAGGCTCATGTCCTGCATGCTGGCGTCGTTGCGCGGGCTGTTCTGGCGGAACTGGCCGCCATACAGGCTCAGGCCGGCCAGCTCGTTGGAGGTGACCTGCGCGCCCTGCAAGGTTTGTGGCAGCGAGCGGCCGTCATCGGCGCGCAGGATGGGCAGGGTAGGTGACCACTCGCCAACCTTGAGTTCCGTCTTGGACACCCGCATCTTGCCCGCCAGCGCCGTGCGGCCAAAGTCGTCCGCCGGGCGCCCGTCGTCATGAACAGGCAGCAACTGCGTGCCGGCGGTGCCCTTGCCGCCATCAAGTTTGATGCTGTAAAGGCCCAGCACGTCAACGCCGAAACCGACCACGCCGGGGGTGAAGCCGGACTTGAAGTCGAGGATGAAACTTTGCGTCCATTCCTCGGCTTTGCCTTGGCTTGCCGTGCCCGTGTAGTCGCGGTTCATGTAGAAGTTACGCAACGTCAGGCTTGCCTTGGCATCGTCGACGAAGCCTTCGGCCAGGGCTTGCAGTGGCAGGCTGGCTGCCAGTGCGAATGTGGGGACGAGCGGGTACAGGGTGCGGCATTTCATTATTTTTATTCTCCAGGGATGGGCAAAGCGCTGCCTGCCAGCGGCGCATCGGCGCTGGGCAGGTTGAATCAGGGAGCGGTGGGGGTGGCGGCGCGGGACGCGCCGTCACAGGATCAAGCGGGTTGCATCGGTCAGTTGGGTGCTTTGCCGGCCACCGAGTAGCGAACCTGCTGGTTACGGGTCTTCATGAAGTCTTCGATGCTCTGCCCGCGCATGGCGGCGTAAATGTCCAGGTTGGACACACCCAGTACGGCGCCCAGCTTCTCCAGTACGAAGAAGATCACCCCGTAGTGGATCAGCCCGCGCCAGTCGCGGCGGCGCAGCAGGTCGCTTTCCTCTTCGCTCAGGCCTGCCTCGCGGTACAGCGCTTCGGGTTCGCTCAGGAAACGCTGGCGCCACTGCGGCTCGATCATGCGATGCAAGAACTTGTTCAGGCGGTAGCCTTTGGCACTGCGCTCCAAGGTGTAGGGATAGGTGCCCTCAAGCTGCTCAGCCCCTGCCAGCTGATGCTGCATGTGCTGGCGGTGGCGTTCGTTGACCGGTGCCGGCAGTGCCTGGTCGCGGTTTTCCAGCAGCAGGGTGGCAATGCCGGTCATCGACGGCAGGTAGTAGCTTTGGTGCTTGCGCTCAACGTTGGCAGACAACGCGCCACGCATGATCAGCCAGGTGATCACCTCGGCGCCTTCCATGCCGCCGAGCGTGGCGTACTCGGCCAGTGTCATCTCGGTAAGGCGCTGCGGGTCGTTCACCAGCAGGTCAAGGAACTGCGCGTCCCACTCCGGGTTGTTGAAGCCGCAACGCTCGCCGTGCACCTGGTGTGACACCCCGCCGGTGGCGACGATCGCCACCTTGAGGTCTTCGGGGTAGCTCTCGATGGCGCGGCGCAATGCCTGGCCCAGTTTGTAGCAGCGCCGGGCCGTGGGGATCGGCAGCTGCAGTACGCCGACCTGCAGCGGCACGATCTGTACGGGCCAGCTTTCATCGCAGGGCAGCAGCGCCGACATGGGCGAGAAGAAGCCGTGGTCCAGCGGCTTGTCGCGGAAAAAGCTCATGTCGAACTCATCGGCCATCAGGCTCTGGCCGATGTGCCGCGACAGCGCTGCGTGGCCGCCCACTGGCGGCAGGTCCCGCGGATTGCCCCCTTCATCGGCCACGCCATACTGCTCGTCTACGCCCAGGGTGAAGGCGCTGTAATGGTCAAAGAAGAACGAGGTGATGTGGTCGTTGAAGATATAGAAGAGTACGTCCGGCTGGCGCTGCTGCAGCCACGTGCGGATCGGCTCGAAGCTTTCGAAGATCGGCGCCCAGGCGGCTTCTTCCTGTTTGTCGTGGTCGACTGCGAAGCCGATGGTTGGGGTGTGGGAGACGGCCAGGCCACCAATGATACGAGCCATGCGAAAGTCCTCTGTTACAGGTTACGGCGCGGTTACTGCGGGGGTCGCGCGCAGCCGGGCGTGGCCGTTGGCCAGGATCGCCAGGGCAGCGGCGAATGCCGGCAGGCCGAGGAGGGTGAACAGCAGCGGCAGGCCCAGCCCCAGGCTGAGCACGGCACCACCGATGAGGGAGCCGAAAATGGCCCCGAAGCGCCCGATACCGAGCATCCAGCTTACGCCTGTG
Organism: Pseudomonas sp. BO3-4; assembly: GCF_034044115.1. NCBI lineage: Bacteria > Pseudomonadati > Pseudomonadota > Gammaproteobacteria > Pseudomonadales > Pseudomonadaceae > Pseudomonas > Pseudomonas sp. BO3-4. Next base: position 3,903,801 of record NZ_CP139018.1, on the reverse strand, counting down.
GCGCGGAACTCGGTCGGGTAGTAGCCAGGGGCGAAGGCGTTCAGGCCGGTCTGCGCACCGCTCATGCAGAACCCGGCAGCCGCCACGCCCACCACCAGCAGGCTCGACTCCAGGCTCAGGGCGCCCAGTGAGACGATGCACAGGCCGCCGAGGGCGTAGGCGATGGCGATGACCCGGTTAGGGTTGCGTCGGTCCATGATCCAGCCGACCACGATTGCGCCCACTGCGCCGCCGATCTGGAACAGCCCCGTGATGGTGGCGGCGCGCTCGATGGACAGCCCGCCATCACGCAGCAGCGTCGGCAACCAGCCCATGGTCAGGTAGATCACCAGCAGGCCCATGAAATAGGTCAGCCACAGGGCCAGGGTGCCCAACCGGTAGCGCTCGCTGAACAGCTGCCGGGCCGGTGCCTTGTGCTGCGTGGTTGGCTCACTGACGATGAAGCGGGTGCCGGCAGCGAAGCGGCCGCCGAGCTTGGCCAAGGCTGCCGCAATCTGGCTGGCCGGTGCCTGGCGTGCAGCAAGGAAGCGGGCGGACTCTGGCAGCAGCCACCACAGCAGGGGCAGCAAAGCCAATGGCAGCAGGCCGCCGGCCAGCAGTACCGACTTCCAGCCGTGATGAGGGATCAGCCAGGCGGACAGAAAACCGCCCAGGCCCGAGCCCATGTTGAAGCCGGTGAACATGATGGTGATCATCAACGAGCGGTTTCGGGTAGGCAGGTATTCGGCGAGCAGGGTGGTGCAGTTGGGCATGGCCGCACCCAGGGCAATGCCGGTCAGCAGCCGTAACACAGCCAGTTCATAGGGGTTGCGGGCGAAGGCGCAGGCCAGGCTCAGCAGGCTGAAACCGCTGACCGCGATCAGCAGCACTTTCTTGCGGCCCAACCGGTCGGCATACGGGCCGGCGGTCAGTGCGCCGATGGCAAGGCCGACCATGCCGGCACTCATCACCGGGCCAAAGGCGGCGCGCGACAGGCCCCAGTCCTGCATCAGCGAAGGCGCGATGAAACCCATGACGGCGACATCGAAGCCATCGAACAGCACGATCAGGAAGCACAGCGACAGAATCAGCCACTGGTAGGCAGCAATGGGGCGGTTATCGATCCAGTCTTTGACATCGATAGGGGCATCGACAGGAGGCTTAAGCATGCGTGGTCACCTTTGTTCTTGTATTGGAGTGAATTGCGCCGGGTTCCGGTAAGGCTTCGAACGCGTAATGGCCCAGCAGCAACCACCCCGCCGGACGACGGCGTGGGGCGGACTGTAATCCCATGGTCCAGGGCAGCGCCTGCGGGATTTCTTTAATGAGATATCCAATTTTTTTATCGCAGACTTCGTGGCGCTAATGTCGCGTCAAGCTGTGCCGCTCGGCAGCAAGCTGTTGCCCTGTAAAAGACCTGATGCGCTGCTGGCGTCGTCAGGCTTCCGGGTGATGAAGACGCTGACGGTGATTTGTTTCTGAATGTGTGATCTCTCCCGCTCAGTCTTCGTCAAGAAGACTGCCCCTCGCCGTCGTCTGGGGATTGATACAGGGCCTTCCATGCAAACGCTGTTGAACGAGATTCTCGAAGAAGTACGTCCCTTGATCGGCAAGGGCAAAGTCGCTGACTACATTCCCGCGCTGGCGGACGTGCCGGCGAACCAGCTGGGCATCGCTGTCTATGGCAACGATGGCAGTTATCACTGCGCAGGCGACGCACGGGTGCCATTCTCGGTGCAGAGCATTTCCAAGGTGTTCAGCCTGGTTCAGGCCATTGGCCATTCGGGGGAAGCCATTTGGGAGCGGTTGGGGCATGAGCCTTCGGGTCAGCCGTTCAACTCGCTGGTGCAGCTGGAGTTCGAGCGCGGGCGGCCGCGTAACCCGTTCATCAATGCAGGGGCATTGGTGATCTGCGATATCAATCAGTCGCGCTTCGCTGCCCCCACGTTGTCGATGCGCGATTTTGTCCGACGGCTTTCAGGCAACCCCCACATCTCGATCAATACCCGGGTCGCTGATTCGGAATATCAGTTTCGCGCGCGCAACGCTGCCATGGCGTACCTGATGCAGTCATTTGGCAACTTCCATAACGAGGTCGAGACGGTGCTGCGCAGTTACTTCAGTTACTGCGCACTGCAAATGAACTGCCTGGACCTGGCGCGGGCATTCTGCTTCCTGGCCAATGATGGGTTCTGCAAGCACAGCGGTGAGCAGATCCTGACGCGGCGCCAGACCCAACAAGTGAACTCGATCATGGCCACCAGCGGGCTGTATGACGAGGCGGGGAATTTCGCCTTCAGGGTGGGTTTGCCTGGCAAGAGTGGCGTGGGTGGCGGGATCGTGGCTATCGTACCGGGGCAATTTACCGTATGCGTGTGGTCGCCAGAGCTGAATGCGGCGGGCAACTCCCTGGCCGGGATGGCGGCGCTTGAGCTGCTCAGCTCGCGGATCGGATGGTCGGTGTTCTGATCTGCGAACTCAGGGGCCATCAGGCGTCGCCTTGGCGGGTCAGAACGCGTACACCAACGTGGCCGTGGCGCTGCGTGGGCTGCCATACCAGCCGCGGGCGCCAATCGCCGTGTAGTAGGTTTTGTCCAACACGTTGTTGAGGTTCAGTGAAACGCTGGTCTGCGGCGTGAAGGCATATTGAGCCATCAGGTCGACCACGCTGTAGGGGTCCTGGGTGAACGTTTCGTTGTTGGGCCCGGCGCTTTTGTAGTACTCGGTACCCTGCCAGCGCACACCACCCCCTACCTTCAACTGTGGCAGGGTCGCCAGGCGGTAGCTGGTGAACAGTTTCAAGGTGTCTCGCGGTATTTCAGTGTTCAGGCGGTCGCCATCCGAATCCTTGCTCACCGCATAGGTGTAGCTGGCCGAGACCTGCCAATCAGGCAAAACCTCGCCCGCCATTTCCATCTCGAAACCACGTGTCTTGGTACCCGATTCGGCACGGTAGGCCTGGTTGCCGTCTGGCGCCAGGTTGCTTCCGTCGGCTACCGCCAGGTTGTCCTGGTGCACCTCGAAAACGCTGAAAGCCGCGGTCAGGCGCTGGTCCCAGAACTCACTCTTCAGACCGAGCTCGTAGTTAACACCTTCCAACGGGTCCAGGTAGGTCCCGTTGATATCCTTGTTGCTCTGCGGTTTGAAAATGGTGGTGTAACTGGCATAGGCCGACCAGTGCTCGTTGAGGTCATACACCAGGCCAAGGTAGGGCGTGACGACCCCGGTTTCGCTACGCGAGGTGCGGCTTGTCGCGCCGGACGACAGGGTGGTAGAGGTTTCGTCGCGTTTCCAGTCGATCAGCCGCGCCCCGGTAATCAGCGACAGGTCATCGGCCAGGCTCCAGCGTACCGAAGCCACCAGGCCGTCCTGGGTTTCATCCAGCGCGTCTTCCGAGGACTTGGCATGGATGGCGTCTGGTATCGCCAGCGAACCGTCCCAGGTGTAAATGTTGTCGATGGTCTGGATCGTCCACAGTGGGTAACCGTCGTTGCGGTAGTAGGCGCGGTAGTGACTGGCCCCGACGTAGGCCTGGTGCTCGCGTGACAACAGCTCGAACGGGCCCGACGCCGACAGGTCGAACGAGGTCTGCCGGGGCTCGCCGGCCCAACGCCCCGTCCAGGTGCTGATGCCACTGCCACCGGGCTTGACGGTGCCGCTGGCAGCGGTGGCGAAGGCGTCGTCATAGCTGCGACGGCTGTGTTCGGCATTCAGTTTCAATTGCCAGCCGTTGTCCAGTTGATGCTCCAGCGTAGTGAATACCGTCTTGGTGCGACGCTTGTGATAGCTCCAGTCCGAAGCCGAGTTGAACGTACGGGAGGGGCTGAAGTGACTGCCATCTGAATTGAACATCGGGAAGCCGTGGTTGCCTGCCCCGTCGTTGTCCATCTCCTGATATTCCGCACCTGCTGTCAGCATCGTGCTGTCGGTGATGTCCCACTCCAGCACCCCATAGGCCACCTGCCGTTCCAGCGATTGGCGGTCGACGTAGCTCTGGCTGTCGGTATTGGAGGCGACAAAGCGCCCGCGGACATTGCCGCTTTGCGTCAACTTGCCCGAAACGTCCAGCTCGGTGCGGTAGTTGTCCCACGAGCCCGCTTTCAAGGTCAGCTTGCGTTGTGTTTCCAGGGTCGGCTTCTTGCGGATCAGGTTGACGGTGGCGCCCGGGTCGCCAGTGCCGGACATCAGGCCCGTGGCACCGCGCACTACCTCTACCCGGTCATAGGACACCATGTCGGAGAGGTCGTCCCTGAAACCAAAGGTATCGGGGCGGTTGATGCCGTCCACCTGGATGCTGCCGACCTCGAAGCCGCGCACGTAGATATGGTTGGCGTCGCTTCCGGCGGGCCCCATGCTGTCAACGACCACGCCTGGTGTCTGTTCAAGCACCTGGGCAACATCGTTCAGGTTCTGGTCTTCAATCTGCTGGCGGGTGACCACGCTGACCGATTGGGGTGTCTCGCGTGCAGACAGCCGCAGCCCGGTTGCGGTATTGACCGAGCCGGTGGTGTAGCTGCCGGTGCCTTCGGTGGTGGCACCCAGGGCCATGCTGGAGACGGTGGTTGCCGCAAGCTCCATGGCGCCATCCTGCTCAGCGCTGACCAGCATGAAGTGCTTGTCGCCCGCTGCCTGCACCTGCAAGCCACTGCCTTGCAGCAGTTCTGCCAACGCCTGATGCAGCGCGTAATTGCCGTTCAGCCCTTTGCTGTGCAAGCCTGCGACTGCTTCATGGCTGAAACTGATGACTGCCCCGCTGGCGTCGGCAAACTGGTCGAGTGCGTGAGCCAATGACCCTGCCGGGATGCTGTAACCCACAGGCTCGGCCCAGGCATGTGCAGTGCCCAGCAGCGAGCCCGCGAAGCTGACCGCTAGCGCGGTTTGGCGAATACGGGTGGCGGGGGAGGAAAAGCGAGCGGACATCCATTGACTCCTTGCTGATCGAATACAAGTGCTCCCAGTAACAAACGTGTTGTTGACGGAAATACTTAGTAGCAAGGTGCAGATAGGGCTGAGGATCTACTTTGGCAGTAACATCCTCATCGCAGCACAAGGCTGCTCCTGCCAGTGCTGTACAGGCTTTGAAACCGACATGCAGGCTCTCGGTACTTGCCCAGGCAGTGTCGGGCGGCGCCCGTGAACCCGCGCATTCACCGGAAATGGAACCTACCGAAGATGACCCGCCAAGCGTTTGCCCCTTATCAGTGCCTTGCCACTGACTTGCTGAAGTATCTGCCGTCCGACCAGCGTGATGGCTCCCACGACTTGGCCCATATTCAGCGCGTGTGGGTCAATGCGCACCGGATTCAGCGGGTAGAGGGTGGCGACCTTGAAATCTTGCTTGCGGCCACGGTGCTGCACGACTGTGTGGCGGTGGAAAAGCATTCGCCGTTACGTGGGCAGGCCTCGACGTTGTCGGCGAACAAGGCTGCATCAGTCCTTGCTGAGATGGGCTGGCCGAGTGGGCGTGTTGAGCAGGTAGTGCATGCGATCAAAACGCACAGTTACTCGGCGGGGTTCGAACCGCTGACACGTGAGGCCTGCATCCTTCAGGACAGTGACCGGCTTGACGCCATAGGCGCGGTGGGTATTGCCCGGTGTTTTTACGTCGCCGGGCGAATGGGGTCGGCGCTCTATGACGTCGAGAATCCTTTCGCGCAGCAGAGGGCGTACCAGGACGGGGCGTATGCCATCGAGCACTTCCAGACCAAACTGCTCAAGCTCGCCTCGGGCTTTAAGACCCAAGAAGGGGCTCGCCTTGCTGCCGAGCGTCATACCCGGCTTGAAACCTTTCTTACCCAGTTCATGGACGAGATTACCGGGGCCGGTTAGTCATGCCGGGCTTGTGCCGTCCTTGAATTCAGTCAGCCCAGCGCCACAGCGGCTCATCCAGCAACCCAACCCCCCGCAGCTGGGTTTGCCCTTGTATTTTTTCCAGCTCTAGCACATTGCACCCGTCACAGGCTGCCAGCGCGTTGATTAATGGCGCACTGTGCGATACCACCCAAACCTGGCTACGGCGTGATGCACGAATGATCAGCCGCGCCAAGGCCGGGAGCAGGTCCGCGTGCAGACTGGTTTCCGGTTCGTTCAAGACCATCAGCGATGGCGGCCGTGGTGTGAGCAGGGCGGCCATCAGCAGAAGATAACGCAGGGTGCCGTCCGACAATTCAGCACCCTCGAGCGGGCGCAAAAGACCGTGCTGGTGCAGCCGTACACTGAACAGCCCACCAGGTGGCGCATTGACCTCCAGACGGCTGCCGGGAAACGCGTCATTCAGCGCTTCCACCAGATCCTCCACATCGCCAATTTCGATAATGGTCTGCAACGCTGAGGCAAGGTTGCGCCCGTCGTGATGCAGTACCGGCGAGCGAGTGCCCAGTTGGGGTTGACGGCAAGGCGCATCACGGTCAATCCGGAAGTGATCGTAAAACCGCCAGCTGTTGATGAACGCGCGCAGGTCACCGATTTCCGGTGCCTGGCGTGGCCGGCCGACGATGTTGAAAAAGCTCTCGCCGCTGTCAGCATGCTGATCGAGCACTGCCCAGCGGTTGCCCTCGCGGGCCCGCACCAGGGCATTCTTGCGCTCGACCAGCAAGGAAGAGGGGCGATAGGCGCCAGCGCCCCAGATGGCCTCGCACTTTATTTCAGGGTCGAGCATGAACGCGCTCGGATACGGCAGGGGAATTGGCAGGCCGAGGGTGATGGCAAAACCGAGGTCTTCGGTGGCAAAGCCCAGGCGCAGGCGCCTGGCTTCGCTCGGATGCTGGCCTTGGATGGGCACTTCGCCGCGCCGCATTCGTGCGCTGGTTTCTGGGCCGGCCCACCAGGTCGAATCCAGCCCGCCTTCACGGGCGAGGGCTTCGACCACACCGCCCTGTGCGGTTTCGGCCAGCAGGCGCAGCGCCTTGTACAGGTTGGATTTGCCGCTGCCGTTGGCACCGGTCACCAGGTTGAGTTGGCTCAGCGGCAGCACCAGGTGGTTGATCGAGCGGTAGTTGCCGATGGCGAGGGTAGTGAGCATGCAGTGCTTCCCAGCGTGGACCAGGCGACCGATTGTGGCCGAAGCGTGCCTGCCTTGTCAGCCATCCCTGCTGAGGCTGTTGCAAGTGAAGCAGGCGTGCGCACCGTCTATAGTGTGGGGCAACCTCTCGCGCAAAGGATGCTCACATGGCCAGATCAACAATCATGACAGCCGTTGTCACCTCATTGGCGGTGGCCTTGGCCTCTGGCCCGGTGCTCGCCGACCCGGGTAATGGCAAAGGCCAGGGCCAAGGTCAGGGGCACGGCAAGGGTCAGGCGCCGCACGCCCAGGGCCAGGGTAATTCGGGCGGCCACAAGCAGAGCGCCGGCGGCAATGACTGGCACGGCGGCCCGTCCATCGACCGTGGCGATGTACTGGGCATCCTCGGTGGCCACCGCAACTACTGGAGCCCGGGCCCGGCATTGCCTCCAGGTATTCAGAAGAACCTGGCCCGCGGCAAGCCCCTGCCACCTGGTATCGCCAAGAAACTGGATGGCCGTCTGTTGGGGCAGCTGCCTCACTACGACGGGTATGAGTGGATGCAAGCGGGCGCAGACCTGATTCTGGTCGCCGTGGCGACCGGGATCATCTATGAGGTGTTGAACGGGGCGTTCGACTAAGGCCGCAGGTGCGAGCAGTCCGCTCGGTCCCTGCAGGCGCTGGCGTGCCTGCGATGGGCTGCGCAGCAGCCCAACGGCCTATCAACGCCGCCGCAACACCGCGGCCAGCCCAAGGGTCAGCACCACAGCGCACAGCATGGCCAGCCCGATGGTCACGCCAACGCCCCACGTTTCCAGCAGCCCCGCCAATACCAGATAGAACGCAATCACCCCCACCGCGCCGATCGCATTCCCCCGCACCATCGCCGCCATCCCGGCTCGCCCGCCCTGCACATGGGCGAACACCACCAGTGGCCAGGCAATCACCGGAATCGGCGCCAGCATCCCGCTGGTCGCCGGGCCCAGCCAACTGGCCAGGCTGGTGGTGATCATCAGCAGGGAAGTGGCAGATACCATGCGCAACGGGATTTCCCAGTGCCGGTGCCGGGGGCGGGCCAAGGTATCAGGTTTGGGCTCGCGGCCGCTGGCGCGGATCAGCACGCCGATCAGCACCAACGCCACTGCAATCGACAGGTACAGGCTGCCCCAGTGGGTAAAGGCATAGGCGGCCAGGCCATAGAACAGCAACGCCAGCAGTACGGCCACGGCGATGCCGAGTGTGCGCGTGGCCAGCAGGTAGACGGTGTAGGTGGCCTGCACCGCCGCCAGGCCGCCCAGTGCGCCGGGCAATGCGCCCAGGGCGAAGGCCGTGCCCTGTTCCAGGCACAGGAAGGTCATCACCAGCGCCGAGGTGATCGGCAGGCCGGACAGCAATCCGCCTAGCAGGCCGCCCCAGCGCCGGGAGGCGAGGGAGATGGCCCACATCAGCAGGGGGGTGATGGTGAGTTTCAGGTAAAACAGGGTCATTGCGGGTGCATCCACGCTTGATGAAGGTGCGCCCGCCTTCGACATGGGGTAGGGCGCGGAGGAATCAGCCGCGGCTGGCCTCCAAGGCCTGGGCCAGGTCGGCGATGATGTCGTCACTGTGTTCGATGCCGATCGACAGGCGCACCATGTCCCGTGGCACGCCGGCCTTCTCCAGTTCCTCGTCGTTGAGCTGACGGTGAGTAGTGGACGCGGGGTGGCAGGCCAGTGACTTGGCGTCGCCGATGTTCACCAGGCGTACCACCAACTGCAATGCGTCGATGAAGCGCGCGCCAGCCGCCTGGCCACCCTTGATACCGAACGACAGGATCGACGCCGGCTTGCCGCCGGTGTAGCGCTGGGCCAGTTCATGTTCGGGGTGGTCGGGCAGCCCGGCGAACTTCACCCAGGCCACTTGCTCGTGGGCTTGCAGGTAATGGGCGACCTTTAGCGCGTTCTCGGTATGGCGCTCCATGCGCAGGGCCAGGGTTTCCAGGCCTTGCAGGATCAGGAAGGCGTTGAACGGCGACAGCGCGGCGCCGGTGTTGCGCAAGGGCACCACACGGCAGCGGCCGATGAAGGCGGCAGGCCCGAAAGCTTCGGTGTAGGTGACGCCGTGGTAGGACGGGTCGGGGGTGTTGAGCAGGGCGAAGCGTTCCTTGTTTTCGGCCCAGGGGAATTTGCCGGAGTCGATGACGATGCCGCCGATGCTGGTGCCGTGACCGCCGATGTACTTGGTCAGCGAGTGCACGACGATATCGGCGCCGTGCTCGAACGGTCGGCACAGCACCGGGGTGGCCACGGTATTGTCGACGATCAGCGGCACCCCGTGGCGGTGGGCGGCCTCGGCCAGCGCAGCGATATCAACGATATTGCCGGCGGGATTGCCGATGGACTCGCAGAATACCGCTTTGGTACGCGCGTCGATCAGCGCTTCGAGGGCGGCGATATCGTCATGGGCCGCGAAGCGGGTGTGGATTCCCATGCGTGGCAGGGTGTGCGCCAGCAGGTTGTAGGTGCCGCCGTACAGCTTGGCCACCGAGACGATATTGTCGCCGGCTTCGGCGACGGTCTGGATGGCGTAGGTGATAGCCGCCATGCCCGAGGCGACGGCCAGCGCGCCAACCCCGCCTTCCAGGGCGGCCATGCGCTGCTCGAGCACGTCGTTGGTGGGGTTCATGATGCGCGAATAGATGTTGCCGGCAACCTTCAGGTCAAACAGGTCGGCGCCGTGCTGGGTGTCGTCGAAGGCGAAGGAGGTGGTCTGGTAGATCGGTACGGCCACCGCCTTGGTGGTCGGGTCGGGGCTGAAGCCCGCATGGATGGCAAGCGTTTCCAGCTTCATGCAATCGTTCCTTGAGCGTGGGTGGAAGCGTTCGAGCATGCGGCGGCGAGTGGGCATGGGTCAAGGAGGATCATTCTGGTGGTCCCTGCGCGGCGTTTGCGGCCACGGGGTCGACAGTAAAGATATGCAAAGTTTCCCCGTGCCATCACACCGCAGCTCTAGAATCGTGTCGCTGCCCGATCCGCTAAGGCAGGCAGCAGATCTAGCCTTGTGGAGCGTTTCAATGAAGTCGAAAAACCTTTTGCGCGCAGCCTTGGTGGCGGCGCTGGTATCCGCCTTGTCGGGTTGCTGGATGTTCATGCCGCCGGGTGGTGGCGGTGGTCATGGTGGGGGTGGCCACGGCGGTGGTTTTGGTGGCCATCAGGGTGGCGGCCCGCGCTAAGCTGACCCCGCGACGGACCGCGCCCTTTCGGCCGGGTTGCAAGCGCGTACCCGGCACGGGCGCACGCACCTTGGTCGCCCGAACCGCGCGTGGCACAGCGCCGGTGTTTGCGCTTTAGGGCATGCAGGATGATGCGCTGATCGGCAGTTGATCCTGCTTCACGTCGGGTTCCTGAGGCGAGCGCACGCTGTTCGCCACCCCAAACGGTACATGCACCATCGGCAGGTTTCCCGCTGGCGATTGCAGGTGCGTGCGCTGGTCGTCGAAAAACACATGCGGCTTCAATATCGACAACACCCTGGGTTTATCCATACCGCCTAGAAAAAAGCACTCATCCGGGGATACGCCCCAATCCTTCAAGGTCGTCACTACTCGCTCATGCGAAGGCGCGTTGCGCGCCGTGACGATGGCAATGCGCAGAATCCGCTGGTACGTCGGGTCCTCGGCCAGCTTGCGGTCCTCCAGCATGCGTATCCGCGAAAGCTTGCGGTAAAGGTCTGCCAGTGGCCCCGGCGAATGCGGGGTGCCCTTGTGCATGCGCTCGTGTTCCTGAAAGTCGTCCAGGTTGTCGTTGCGCTTGTAAACACGCTCTGCCTCGTCGTCGGCAATCACGCCATCGAAGTCGAAGGCCACCCGCAGCTCAGTGTCGATTTCATCATCGTAGATGCGCGTAGGCAGTACCCGCCCGGCAGGGTAGTTGGCGTCGATGGCCTTTTGCACATCTTCCTCGTTGGCGCTGAGGAACAGCGAGGCATTGAACGCCGGGATGTATTCGTAGGGCGAGCGGCCCGACATGAATGCCGCGCGGGTGATGTCCAACTGATAGTGGCTGATGGAGCGGAATACCCGCAGGCCGGTTTCCGGCGAGTTGCGCGAGAGCAGCACCACTTCCACCGGCAACTGGTCGGGGAACGCCTTGTTGATGCTCAGGAAGCGGCGAATGAACGGGAGCGCCACCCCACTGGGGAACGGCTCGTCCAGGTTCTGCTCCTGGTGTTGGCGGTAAGCCTCGACACCTTGTGTCTGGTAGATGTCATCGGAGACGGAGAGGTCGAACAGCGCACTCGAGGCAACGCCGATGACCAGTTTTTCTTCAATGGGGTAGGGCATGAAGCGGCTCCTGCGAGTGGCATGAAGGCAAGTGTACGCGCACGTTCTGACGAAAGCCGTCAATTGCGCGACTGATCAGTGGATCCGGTAATGTCATTTTGATAGCTTCTCGCCCCTTACCGCAGTATCCGGACAGTGATTGATGAACCAGCTACATGAACACGGCACCCTGACTCCGCTTGCCGAGGCGAATGGGAACACGATGCACGAGCCCCACCATGAGGCGGACGCGTCGGCCCAGCAGGCCCCCGGGCATGACGCACTGCAGGCCAGTATCGAGGCGCTGAACAAAAAGCTCGTGGCAACTACCCTGGCCCGTGTGCAGAAGGAAGGGGCGATTCGCAAGCACCTTGAGCAGTGCCAGCACCAACTGGCCGCCAGCAATCAGGCTCGGGAGGGGCTGTCCATCACGGTGACCACGGCACTGAAGAAGCTCGCGCTGGCAGCGAGCACCCAGGCAGACCGTGTGGACAGTGTGGAGACGCGCTTGACCGGCCTGGCTGAGCGCCAATGTCAATGCGTGGCGCAGTCAGCAGCCGGTTGGCCCGCGTATCTGGAACGTCATGGGGTGTCGTTGGTCGCCTTGGCCGTGGCTGTGTTTACGCTGGGGCTGCACCTGCTTGGGTAGTGCAACCTCAAGGCTGCACTGGGTTCAAGCGTTGAAGTGCCAAAGCTTGCGGGTTGGCGACGTTCTTCGGCACCCCTTCGAAAAACGCCAGCACATTGTCGAAGGCGTCACCGAAGTACAGCTCGTAGCCGTTCTTCTCCACATACCCCAGGTGGGGCGTGCTGAGTACACGTGGGTGGCGCAGCAGTGGATGGGCCGGGTCGAGTAACGGCTCCTCCTCATAAACATCGACCGCCGCGTAGCCCGGCCGCCCGACATCCAATGCCTGCAGTAATGCGCCTGGTGCAATCAGTTCCGCGCGGCTGACGTTCACCAGCAAGGCGTCGGGCTTCATGTGGGACAGGTCGTCGAAGGTCACTCCATGGCGTGTCTGATCCGAAAGGCGCAGGTTCAGGCTGACAATATCCGCCTCGGCAAAAAACGCCTCACGCGAGGCGGCAGCAGCGTGGCCATGGGCTTTGGCTGCGGCGCGGCTGCTGTCGCTGCCCCACACCAGCACGGGCATGTCGAAAGCCTGCGCATAACGCGCCAGGCGCTGGCCGATCTTGCCATAGCCCCAGATGCCCAGCGTCTGCCCGGCCAGCGCCTGGCCCAGGTTGACCTGCCATTGGCCTTGGCGGAAGGCATCAATGGCCGGCACCAATTGCCGGCGGGCATTGAGGATCAGCGCCCAGGCCAGTTCGGCAGGCGCTACCGGCGATCCGCGCCCCTCGGTCACGGCAATGCCGCGCGCGGTGCAGGCAGCCAGGTCAAGGTGGCTGGACACCTTGCCGGTCTGGCTGATCAGCTTGAGGTTGGGCAGGCGGTCGAGCAAGGCGGCGTCGATGCGTGTGCGTTCGCGGGTGAGTACCAGGGCATCGGCATCGGCAAAACGTGCGGCAAGTTGTTCCAGCGTGGCAGGCGGGAGCTCATGAAGGACGCTGACAGCATGCCCGCTCAACTTGCCGAAGCAATCGAGGGTACGGATTACATTTTGGTAGTCGTCGGGAATGACAATGCGCATGGTGGTCTGGCCCGGGCGGTACAGTGAAGCGTCGAAGATAACCTAACGGGCGGTATCGGTGTCAGATCGGGCTGCAGTCGTCGCACACCATCACCGGCTCATGCGCTCTATCAAGCAGCTTCACGAATTGCCCGCCGATGAACCACGCCGGCCACGCTCTTCAGCACGCACCCCAACACCACCGCCGTCCCTGCACTGGCAAAGATCATTTCCCGCCCGGCACTCTGTTGCTGCAACGCCACTAACGCCGGCGCTGCCGCCGCGGCCCCCAGTTGCAGCGCACTGACCCAGGGTGTCAACGTGCCGCGTGGGTCATTGGTGGCAATTGCCCCCATGTAGTAGGTTAGCGCCAGCACCCAGCCGAAGTTCATCAGAAACAGTGCCATGCACAGCTGATCGGCATCATGTGTATAGCGCGCCAGCAGGGTGATTGACACAAGCACTACCAGCGAGCCCAGGCCGATCATCGGGCCACGGCTCACCCGTGCGCCCAGCAGGCTGGGCAGGGCGCCGCCAGGCAAGCCACCCAGTATTCCCAGCCCGAACGCCCAGCCCACATCCACCGCCTCGATGCCACGTTCGCGCGCCAACTGTTCGACAAACCCCCACAACGAATAGATCGCCAACTGCAGGCACAGCATCCCCAGCAGGGCGTAGCGCCCGATAATCGCGGAGCCGCCGCCTGGCTGCGCCAGGCGCACGGGGGTTACACGCTGCAGCCGTACCGGAATGAACAACGCAGCCATAGCGATCAGCACGAACCAGAAACCCAGTGATGCAATCGCCGTGCGGTGACCGAACTGCTCTGCCAGTTGTGGCAGGCAGGTCGCGTACAGGGCAAAGACAGCGGTTTGAATCAGCAGCGACAGGCCGTACGAGCGATCCTGGCCCGGCAGCCGGCCAAGCCCGCTGATCGACCCGGCATACAGCAGGCCCGCAGCGATACCACAGGCAAAACGGCACAGAATCAGGTTCGTCAAAGTGTCCAGCGCAGCGCTGAGGAGGTTCAACATCAGCGCTGCAAAGGCTGCCGCCAGGTACAGCCCACGGCCACTTGGATGACGCCTTGGTATCGATAGCAGCAGGCAGCCGAGCAGTGTTCCGCTCATTTCACTGGAAAGTACCCAGCCCTGTTGGCTAAGGTCCAGATGCAACCGCTCGCCAGCAGGCCGATGAAGATGGGTTGTACGCCAATGATGATCAAGGCCGTGGCGGCGATGTAGATTAGCGCAGCACGCAGAAGCAGGGTGTTGTTATTGTTGTGCATGGTCGGGTCCGGGGTCAGGCGCGGGGCAGGGTACCTGCGTCGTGGGTGATGCGGCCGTTCATTACGGTCAGCGCTACTTCGGTATTGCCGATCTGGTAGCGGTCCAGTTCGAACAGGTCCTGCTCCAGCACGATGATGTCGGCACGCTTGCCAACGGTGATCGAACCGATTTCCCGTTCCAGGCCCAGTTGGTATGCACCGTTGAGGGTATAGGCGGCGATCAGTTGCGGGATACTCAGGCGCTCGTCGGCATCGGGCATCACAGGGGCATCGGGTTCGCCACTAAGCTGGCGGGTGTGGCCCGATTCGATGTGTTCCACCGGCTTGTGCTGGCATCGGCATTGGCACACCAGGCCGTCCATGCCGATGGACACGGTCACACCTTGGTCGATGAAGCTGCGGAATTTATACATCGACGCCCAGCGTGGGTAGCCATAGGTCTGCTGGATGGCCTCGGCGTAGGCGTCGACCACGCCCCACTGCAACTGGGTGTTGGCCATGACGCCGATACGGCGAAAGCGCGGTATGTCGTCGGGGTGGGTGAGAAAGGCGTGAGTGATGACGTGACGACGGTCGCGGGGCGGATTGCTGGAGAACGTGCGCTCGAACACGTCCAGCGCCATGCGCACGGCGGCATCGCCCACTGCATGCACCATCACGTCGATACCGAGGGCGTCGGCCTTGCGCACATGGCCCTCGAACACTTCCTCGGGCATGGTCGTCGACCCGCAGCTGTGTGGCTTGTCGCAATAGGGCTCGAGCAGGAACGCGGTGTGGTTCAGCTCGGTCCCGTCCAGCATCAGCTTGAGGGTCTGCGCCTTGACCAGCGGCGAGTCGTAGCGTTCGCGCATGGCCTGCAGCCGCGTGACCGGATCGTCCTCGGTGCCCATGTTGATGTAGCTGCCGACCACCCGCAGTTTCAGGCGCTCCTCACGCTCCAGTTGCTGCAGGGTTTCATACAGCAGCGACTGGTCGCCAGCGGGGTCGAGGAACCCGGCATCGAATACCGTGGTAATCCCGGCCGCCACCAGTTTCTCTTGCCAAAAAGGAATCGAGCGCAGGTACAGGTCGATGCCTGTCGGTAGGTAGCCGGCTTCGCTCAGACGTTGCATCAGCAGCGAATAGGCGGCGCAGTCAATGATCACACCCGTGGGCTCGCCGGTGATCGGGTCCTTTTCGAACCAGCTGGCGCCCTCTTCTACTGGCGGGGTGTTGCGGTCGATCCCGGCAGCGTTCAGGGCGAAGCTGTTGACCCACATGGTGTGATAGTCGGTGGACAGCAGGCACACGGGCTTGTCCGCACAGATGGCATCCAGTACTTCGCGGCGCAACATATGCCCAGGCATCAATGGCTGGATCCAGCCCATGCCGGTAATGGCTTTTTCACAGGGGTTGGCCTCGACGTAGGCCTGGAGCAGGGCCAGCACCTGTAGCGGGTCGGTATGGTTGACCAGCGCCTGAAAGGCAAAGGCGGTAGAGGAAAAATGCCAGTGAGACTCGACGAAGCCCGGCAGCACCAGTTTGCCGCCGGCATCCAGCAGGCGTGTGGCAGGGCCGGCGTATGCCATGACGCTGCCGTGGTCGCCCACGCAAACGATGCGTTCGCCGCAGATGGCCACCGCCTCAGCCCAAGGCCTGTGCGGGTCGACCGTGTAGATGCGGGCATTGTGAATAATGAGGTCTGCGGCGGTGGACATGGCAACTCCCAGGTCAGAATGGAACATTAGTTTTGAGTTCATTAAAACTTTTAGTCAATAAAATATTTTTACGGCGCAGCTTTGCGTTATGCTGTGCGCCGACGTGTACGATTCGAAAAAGGTGTGAATGTGAGCGGACTGCGCGAGCAGCAGAAGGCGATGCGTCGTGAAACCATCAGCCGAACGGCGCTAGGCCTGTTTGAAACGCAGGGTTACCAGACCACCACCATGGAGCAGATCGCGCGCTTGGCCGCAGTGTCGGTGCCCACGGTGTTTGCTTATTTCGGCAGCAAGCAGGAAATTTTGCTGGAGAAGCTCCGCGAGGCCGACCACCGGGCGGTGACCGAAGCCCGGCGGCGCCTGCCGGAATTCGACGATGCGCTGGAGGCCCTGTGCTGCTACGAAGCGCACTTGACCGATTACGCATTCGAGGTGCTGCCTGCACCGCTCTGGCGCGAGATATTGCCGCCGTTGCTGCCGTTGCTGGGGGCTGAGCAGCAGGGCGTGCCGGATGCCTACAGGCGCGTCAACGACGCGTTGGTCAACGAGTTGAAATGCCTGCTACAGGACTTGTGCGACAGCGGCAGGCTGGCGGCTGGGCTGGACGTGGGCTATGCGGCGTTCCTGATCAACGATTACGGGCACCTTCAGTTGCTGCGCCTTTGCAGCCGCGAGCCGCTGGACATGACGGCACACCGGGCGGATGTGCGGCGGTTCATGGGCTTTATCCTGGCCGGCATGCAAGCGCGATGAGACTGATCAGGGCGCGCGTGGGCGGCCCTGTCGCGACATGAGGCCGACCCTACAGGCCGTCAGATAGCTGTTCCACCAGAAAATCCACAAACACCCGCACCCGCGCCGGCATCGCCGGGCCGCCGACGAACACCGCATGAATCGGTTCCCGATCACCCGGGTTGTAAGCCTCCAGCAACGGCACCAGTTGCCCGTTGGCCAGGTCATCGGCCACGGTAAAGGTGCCGATACGCGCCACGCCGGCGCCCAGCCTGGCCAGCTGTGCCAGCGCTTCGCCGCTGCTGCATTCGATATTCCCTTTAACCTTCAGTGAGAACGTATGCCCGTCGCGGTGAAACGGCCAGTCGGGCATCGCGCGGCGGAAGTTGAAGCGCAGGCAGTTGTGCCGGGCCAGGTCTTCAGGTGCAAGCGGGGTACCGTGGCGTTGCAGGTAATCGGGCGAGGCCACCACTACCTGGCCGGTCTCGCCAATGGCGCGAGCGCTCAACGAGCTGTCCGGCAGATGACCGAAGCGCAGCGCGACGTCGGCCTGGCCGCCGAGAATGTCAGCCACCTCGTCGCTGAGGGTCAGGTCAACCAGCACTTGCGGGTAGCGTGCGCTGAAGGCCGCCAGCAGCGGCACTACGGTCAACCGGGCATGGCCCAGCGCAGCGCTGACCCGCAAGCGCCCGCGTGGCACGCCTTGGTCAGTGATGGCTTCTTCCACTTCCAGCATGTCCGCCAGCACCCGCCGTGCGCCGCGCAGGTAGGCCTCTCCCTCGGGGGTGAGGGTGAGCGCCCGGGTCGTGCGCAGCAGCAGGCGGGTACCCAGGCGCTGTTCCGTGCGGGCGAGAATACGGCTGACCGCCGAGGGTGTCAGGCCCAGCGCCCGGGCGGCGGCAGACAGGCTGCCCGCTTGCGCCACCTTGGCAAAAATCTCCATCTCTCCGGATCTGCCACTGAAGTCCATTTGTGCCTCTCAGGCAAAGGTGGTTCGCAAAAATGCAGTCTAGTGCGCGTTTGGAACGGATCGTAGCATTTACGGCATAGATAAGGAGCTTGCCATGCGTATCAATCCACCGCTTGTCGCACTCGCCATCGGTGCCTTCGGCATCGGCGTTACAGAGTTCGCCCCCATGGGCATGTTGCCCAGTATCGCTACCGACCTTGGCGTTTCCATCCCTGCTGCCGGGCTGCTGGTCAGTGCCTATGCCATCGGCGTGCTGATCGGCGCGCCGCTGATGACCCTGGCCACGGTGAAGATCCCGCGCCGTTACCTGCTGATCGGGCTGATGGCCATTTTCACCTTGGGTAACCTGATGTCGGCCCTGGCCAGCGACTACGCCAGCCTGCTGGTGGCCCGCGTGGTCACTTCACTCAACCACGGCGCCTTCTTTGGCATCGGCTCGATCGTCGCGGCCAGTGTGGTGCCGCCGGCGAAGCGCGCCGGGGCCGTGGCTGCAATGTTCATGGGGTTGACCCTGGCCACCATCGGCGGCGTGCCGTTAGCGACCTGGTTGGGTGAAATGCTGGGTTGGCGCACGGCGTTCTGGGGTATTGCCGGGCTTGGCCTGGTGGCGATGACCACGCTCTGGTACGCATTGCCCAATGTTGCGTCGCCCAAGGGCGAGGGTGCCATGGCCGAGATCCGTGTGCTGGGCCGCAGGCCGGTACTGGCGGCCTTGTTGCTGACCGTGGTGGGTTCCAGCGCAATGTTCACCGTGTTCACCTACATTGCGCCGATCCTGCAGCATGAAGCGGCGGCGTCCACCCCCTTCGTGACGGCGATGCTGGTGCTGTTCGGTGTCGGCCTGACCTTGGGCAACGTATGGGGCGGCAAGGCGGCGGACCGCTCGATCGATCGCACCCTGATCCTGTCACTGGCTGGGCTGATTGCCGTGCTGCTGGTGTTTCCGCTGGTACTGGACTGGCCGCTGCCGACGGCCCTGGCGATCCTGGTTTGGGGGGCGGCCAGCTTTGCCCTGGTGCCGCCGCTGCAAATGCGGGTCATGGAAGCGGCCAAGGATGCGCCCAACCTGGCCTCGGCGGTGAACATTGGCGCGTTCAACCTGGGCAATGCGATCGGTGCGGCGCTGGGTGGCGCGGTGATCAACGCGGGGCTGGGCTACCCGGCGATTTCCCTGGCGGGGGCTGCGATGGCGGCGCTGGGGCTGGTGCTGGTACTGCTGTTTGCCTGGCGTGGGCGAGGGGTGGTAGCCGGGCGGCAGGTTGCGCTGTAACAGGCCGGAACCTTGGGGCGCCTTGCGCCCCTGGATACACGTCCTTGCGGGTACTACGGGGTACCGTTTCGGCCATGCAGGTGATAGGCAGGGCGCTCGCTCAGGCGCTCGTAATAATCGCGCACCGCGGGCAGGTGCGGGTGCTCGAACGGCGTTTCGAACCAGCGGTTGACCGACAGGCCGATCGGGATGTCGGCCAGGGTGAACTGGCTGCCGGCCACATAGGCACCGGTGCTGGCCAGCTGGCGGTCGAGGATGCGCATGTAGCGTGACCACTCGGCACAACCGGCAGCCAGTGCTTGTGGGTCCTGGTGAGCGGGCGAATGCCTGACCAGCGACATGAACGCGTAGCTCCAAGAGCGGTTGAGGTCCGAGGCCTGCCAGTCGATCCACTGGTCGATCCGCGCCCGCGCCTGGGCCTCGCCGGGATAGAACGCGGTGGCGCCGTAGCGGCTGGCCAGGTAACGGATGATGCTATTGGATTCCCACAAGGTGAAGTCGCCGTCCTGGATCACCGGAATCATGGCGTTGGGGTTCAGCGCGAGGAACTCGGTGCTGTCAGTGGCCTTGAAGCCGGAACCCCAGTCTTCGCGCTCGAACGCGATCTCGAATTCGGCGCAGGCCCACAGGACTTTTCGCACATTGATGGAAGAGGCTCTTCCCAGTATCCGCAGCATGGTGTTCGTCCTTGTGTGGGGGAGGTTGATCGTCCGCCACTGCCGGGGGCGGGTCAAGGGGGCTGAGCGGGGGCTCGGCGCTCCCTGTGCAGGGTTCTTGTAGTCCATTTCCTAAAGTGACCCTTTCCACCCCTTTGTCATTGTAATGGGGTAGGCAGCGGCCTAGCCTCGGCAAGCGCCTAACCTTGAGGAATGGACATGGACAGCGAAACGCCGAAAAACAGCAGCAAGCCCTATGTCGTGCAAGCCGCGAGCCGCTTTGGCAACAGCGATGCCGAACTGGTGCAAATGAAACCGCAACTGCCAATACGCACCGCACTGATGGAAGCTTCGGGCATCATGGGCTGCATCACCGAGATCACCCGCAAGGCCATCGACAGGCCTGACGACCGCCAGGTGATGATGAAGGCCACGTACTACCTGGCCGGGATGGCCAAGTCACTGATCGACGGCCAGCTGCTGCAGATGCGTCAGGCGCGCGAAGGCGGGGGCGAAGCCTAGCCAGGCTTGCCTGGGGGGCGCGAACTTGGCACCCTTGGGCGGTTTTAATCGTCTGTAACACGACAGAAGGAAGCATGCATTGAGCTGGGACAAGGTGGGGAAGCTTCTCGTCGCCGTGCTGATCGGCCTGATGGTCCTGTTGGCCGCCTACGCGTTGCTCAGGGGCAATCCGCGCCTTGAGGCGTCACTGACCTATGCCTACCTCACTTACCCCAGCCAGTTCAGCGAGCGGATCAGCAAGGCCAGCGAACAGCTGAAGTATGAGCAGTTGCAGGGGCAAATCAACGGTATCGTTCAAGGCCAGCTGGGCCATGATCAGGTCGAGCGGCTCATCGAAATGGCGCAGGCCCCTTATGCCCAGCTGTTCGCCAAGCCTTTCGAGGCCGGGCTGGTCGACCACCGTGCCGGCCTGCTGATCGAACTGCACAACAGCGGTAATGCGCAGGTCCGGCAGGTAAAAATCCGCCTGCCAGCCAAAGGCCTGGTGCAGGTGCGCGATGCTGCCGGCAACGACACGCTGCTGGAAACCCCCGCCGCCCAGGTTGATATCCCGGCCATCGAGCCAGGTGGCACCTGCAAGGTGTGGGTGTATTTCGATGCCGACTACTCGCAGATTCGCCATGGCGGGGTCAGTATCAGCCATGCCGATGGTGAGGCCAATGTGCAAGTGTACCGCGAAGTCATCGGTTTTCCGGCCATGGTGGCCCGTTACAGCCGTGAGCTGATGATACTGCTTGGCATACTGGCGGCCAGCGTACTGGGCTTGGCCTATGCCTGCCTGGCGCGTCGTGTTCCGCGGTAAAACAGCCTGCAGAAAAATGCGTGCATGCGTTCTGCGATCAAGGGTCATTTGCTGAAAACGCAACACGCCCCCGCAGACGACCCTCTATAGTGCTCGGCATGACGAAACCCCTGCCGAGCCTGCCTGATGATTCCTTCTCTGGACGCCATTTTTTCTCGCCTGCGCCTGCGCCAGTTGCGCTTGCTGATTGAGCTGGACCGCTGTGGCTCGCTGCACAAGGCAGCTGAAGCCATGGCCATTTCCCAGCCCGGCGCCACCAAGGCCCTGCGCGAGGTCGAGGAGGTGCTGGGCGTACCGTTGTTCCAGCGAATGCCCAGCGGCCTGGTTGCCAACGAGGTGGGCCGCTGCGTGGTGCGCTACGCGCGGCTGATCCACAGCGACCTGGGGCATCTGCGCGAAGAGGTGTTGGGCATCGTCCAAGGCCAGGGCGGGCGGCTGGCGGTGGGCAGTATCATGGGGGCGATGCCCACACTGGTCAGCGCCCTCGGGCGCTTGCGCCGCAAACAGCCGCAACTGGCAGTGGAAATTGCCGAGAATACCAGCGCCAACCTGCTCGCCCAGCTGGACGAAGGGCGCCTGGACCTGGCCATCTGCCGGCCAGGGCTGGGCCGCAACGCGGCGGAATATGGCTTTGTCGAACTGGCCCAGGAGCCGCTGGCGGTGGTCGCGCATCCGCAGCATCCGCTGGCCGGGGCGGCGGCACTCAAGATCAGCGACCTTAGCCATTATCGCTGGGTGGTTTATCCGGCCAACATGCCCATGCGCCAAGCGCTGGAACGCGAGTTGAGCGAGGCTGGGGTGGCGGTGTCGCGTTATCCGCTGGAGACCTTCTCCACCTTCGCCACCTTCATGCTGCTTGAAGATGACCCGACATTGGTGGCGGTCATTCCCCGTGCAGTGGCGGCCTTTGCCGAGCAGCGCGGGTTGCTGGTGTCGCTGGCGGTGCCGCTACGGGCGCTGAGCGAGCCGTTCGGCATCGTGCACCGGGTCGCGGCGCCGTTATCGCCTGCGGCACGATTGCTGGTGGAGGAACTGACGGCGGGTGAAGTGTGACGCTACCCCTCTATTCCCAGCCCGTTGTCGAAGCGCTGGTTGGGATAAGCGGCGGTTATCGGTGGATCAGTTCTTTTCATTATCGGTGGCCCTGTCCTGTGCTCTAGATTGCCCCCCGGCAGTGCCTGTCAGTCACCCTGTAACCCTGATTGCATCTAGGAGCAAACCAATGGATCTAGGCATCACCGGCCGCTGGGCCATCGTCTGCGCGGCCAGCCAAGGCCTTGGCAAAGGCTGCGCCGAAGCGCTGTGCAAAGAAGGCGTCAACCTGGTCATCAATGCCCGTACCCAGGCCACCCTGGAGCAGACCGCCAGCGAGTTGCGCAGGGCCTGCCCGGGCATCGAGGTCCATACCGTGGCAGGTGATGTGGCCGATCCCAAGGTGCGCCTGGCGCTGTTGGCGGCCTGCCCGCAGGTCGACATTCTGGTCAACAACGCCGGTGGCCCGCCACCGGGGGACTTCCGTGATTGGGAGCGTGATGACTGGCTGAAGGCGCTGGACGCCAACATGCTCACGCCCATCGAGCTGATCAAGGCGGTGGTCGATGGCATGGCCGAACGTGGTTTTGGCCGGGTGGTGAACATCACCTCCGGCGCGGTGAAGGCACCGATCGACATGCTGGGTTTATCCAACGGTGCCCGCAGTGGCCTGACCGGATTCATTGCCGGCCTGGCCCGGCAGCAGCGCCTGGCGGGCCGCAATGTGACACTCAACAACCTGTTGCCTGGGGCGTTCGACACGGCGCGCCTGCAAAAGACCTTGAAGGCGGCGGGTGGTGATGTGGAAGTCACTGCCCAGGCACGGCGCAAGGCCATTCCGGCGTCGCGTTTTGGCGAAGCCGCGGAGTTTGGCGCGTATTGCGCATTTCTGTGCAGTGCGCATGCCGGGTACATCACCGGGCAGAACCTGCTGATCGATGGCGGGGCGTATCCAGGAACCTACTGACGCCGTTGGCGCTATTGCTTGCAGCCGCCTTCGCCCTCATGCAGCGCCAGGCTCTGGCGCAATTGTTCAATCATGGCCGCACGTAGCGCCTGCGGCGCCTGGATGCGGATCGAACCCGCCTGGGACAGCAGCCAGCCCATCAGCGCGCGGTTGTCGTCGACGGTGGCCACCAGCGCGGCGCCGCCGCCAGCCTGCGGCGTCAGTTGCATATCGACGGACAGGGGTGACTGTTCCAGGCGGCGGGCCAGCGCGTCATCGACCCAGGCATACAGTACAACGTGTGTCGGGGGGGTAAGTGCGTCGGGTTGCAGCTGCTGCGCTTCGCCCAGGCTCAAGCCCGGTTGCCAGTACCAGCCATAAGGCATGCCTTTACTGTTGCACTGTAGCGGGAACAGTGCGGCGAGCTCCACCAGGTCGCGCTCGACGGTGCGTTTGCTGGTGGAATGGCCCACGGTTGTCAGGGCAGCCTGCAACTGGGTGGAGCTCATGCCTGGGTGGCGGCCGGGCAGTAACTTGAGCAGTTGCCACTGGCGGGCGATGGTGTGGCGGGTCGGGTGGCTGGGCAAAGGGCTCATCCTTGAAGACAGGCACCAAGCCTGCCTGGGTAGTGGCGTTTAGCTATTGCCTAGCATACCTTGTCACAAGATGGGATCCAAGTTGTGGCATCAGGCCTCGGTCAAGTGGTGCGGCGCCTGAGCGACCTGGACATCCAAACCCGCAAGCCACTGGACATTGCCGTATGGACCAACGAGGAGGGCGCGCGCTTCATCCCGGCCCTGTTCGGCTCGGCGGTGTTCACTGGCAGCCTCGCGCTGGCCGAGGCGCTGGCCATTCGCGATGCCGATGGCGTCAGTGTCGCCGACGAACTGCACCGCACCGGGTACGCCGGCCAACGCCCGCTGGTGTGCTGTCAACTTTGATTGAAAGTGTACTTATTTTCGAGCATGAATTTTGGTGCCGTCCATTTTGGGCCTTTCACATATCCACCGGCTTTTTGCTCAATCAAGCCGTCGCTCGTCATTCGTCTGATCAGTTCGATGAGGCCAATGCAGTCACCTAGGTGAATCCAATTGTTCTGGGTGTAAAGCCTGTCTAGTTGCGGGTGGGAGATGCCAGTACCTCTGGTGAAAAATAAAATTACATCCGTAGGAGATTCGTTTTTAATTACATCGTGAATGGTATCCATGGTTTTCCCGCTCAAGCTGGATTACCTCTGCTTCTAGCGCTTGCGCTGTATATAATAGCTCGGCGTCTGATCCAGGCTGATAGTCTTCCAAAGTGGCTGCGTGAATATTGTTCCAAGTCTCGCCGCCATCAGTTGGTAGAATTTTATCAGCAATGCCAAGGGCGCGGAGGTGCTCAAGCCCCCTTATTTCATGTATGAAAAATCGCTTGTCGATGTCGGTTGCTTGTAGTGTGCGCTGTAGATTTTTTCGAGTCTATCTATCATCATTTTGTTCGCGCCTGACGGCAGAAGTCGACTTGTTTGTAATTTGACTAACTCGACGCCGCCTGCTGTGATCCGGGCCTCTCTCCAATCCATTCGTTCGATTGGGCCCCCGGCTTTGTCCAGGTTGTAGGGGCGTCAGCTGTAAGCCCCTATAATTCTCACGCCGGGATAGGGAGAATTGAAAACCACCTACAGTGGCGGTAGGCCTGACTCTGGCGGGAAAAAGCAGTAGATGCAGTCTTTATAATTCGGTGGCTCATGAGGCACAACACTTCTTCTTAACTTCTTTGATCACACAGTTCAAACCTGCTCCCTGCCCCAGTCACTTTCCTGCACCTGCTCCTTGTAGTCACAGGCTCTAACGCGCCAGGAATATTTGGGGCGAGAGGAGCAAGCGCGAAGGGGGTGATGGAGCCAATAAGTGCATGCCACAACATCTTCAACGCCTGTGAGATGTCGTGGCGCGCGGGCGGCGCTCAATCCCACAGGCGGTGCGGATGTCGTGGCGAACTACATCCCACTCCGGCGCACATGCTTGACGAAGACCTTCTCCAACAACTCCCACATCGCCGGGTCCGTACTGAAGGCCACGTTGAAGCGCATCCACCCGGTCGCTTTGGCGTCGACCATGAACAACTGCCCAGGCCCAAGCATGATGCCTTTCTCCAGCGCATCGTCCAGCAACGCTGCACTGTCGGGAATCGCCGGGTGGCGGGTCCAGATGTACATGCCTTCATCCGATTCGGTGAACAGTTCGAAGCCTAATCGATGCAGATGCCGGCCAACTTCCTGGTGCGCCTCGGCCAGCCGCTGGCGCAGGCGCTTGAGGTGCTTACGCCAGCGCCCGTCGATGATCGCCGCATACACCACGCGCTCCATCACCTGCGAAGTGGTCAGGCCTGAGCGCATTTTCAGGTGCAGCAGTTTTTGCATCAGCTCGGGGTTGGCCAGCATGTAGCCGACCCGTACGTTGGGTGAAATGCTCTTGGAATAGCTGCCCACGTACACCACCTGCTGCAGATGGTCGAGGCTGGCCAGGCATGGCTGCGGCTCGGCGACCATGTCGGCGTACAGGTTGTTCTCCACCAGGCGGAAGCCATGCTGGCTGGCAAGCTGCAGCAGGCGGTGCAACTGCGGCAGCGGGGTGCGCGAGCACGTCGGGCTGTGCAGGTGCGGCTGGGTGAAGAACGCCGTCGGGCGGTGGTGGGTGAGCAATTGCTCCAGCTGGTTCAGGTCGTAGCCGGCCGGTGTACGTGGCACGCCTACCAGGGTTGCGCCTTGGGTGCGCAGGATGCTCATGAGGTTCGGGTAGCCGGGGTCGTCCACCAGCACCACATCGCCCGGGCGCACCAGTGTGCGTGCGGCCAGGTCCAGGGCCTGGCTGGCGCCGTGGGTGAGCATCAGCTGTGCTGGGTTGGCGACGATCGACAGCTCTTGTTGCAGGTTCTGGGCGGTCAGCGCACGCAGCTCCATCAGGCCCATGGGGTCGCCGTACCCCGACAACTCCAGCGGGCTGCCGGCCACCTGGCGCAGGCCGCGGCGCAGGCCGTCTTCGTACATCCAGTCGTTGGGCAGCCAGCCGCACCCCGGTTTGTACGGCAACTGGCGGATTTCGAAAATCTGCTGCAGGTACCACTCGGAGTTGAACGTTGGTCGACTGGTGTCGGCCTCGGTGTTGTGCTGCTCCAGCAGTTCGCCCGCCGCACGGTTGACGAAGAACCCCGCATTGCCACGGCTCACCAGCAGCCCCTGGGCGACCAGGCGGTCGTAGGCCTCGACCACGGTGAAGGTACTCACCGAATAGCTGGCGGCAAAGGCGCGGATCGACGGGACCTTGGCGCCTGGCTTGAGGGTTTGGTTGTCGATCAGCTCGCGCAGCCCATCGATGATCTGGTTGACCAGCGGGGTAGAGGAGTCTGGATGTAATTCGAACATTCGGGGCCTTCAGGGTGCGTATCGCCTGGCGTCTGCAGGGTGTACTGCATGGGCGACCTATACAGTGCAGTGCGAGATTCATGCCACTGTGCATGGCTCTCTGCGTCGGACATTTTTACATTAGGTGTCGGATATCGCCACATAAAGCATGTTCAGTTCGCCTCAGGCAGTCGCCCTGGGGCGCGTCAGCAGGCCGCCATGGAAGGCCTGCGTGTGTAAGTTCACACCATCCTGCCCGCATTAGCACTGATGTACAGGTGAAATCGCCAGCCATCGGGGTTTCACAGTTTTCCTTGGATAAAAAGAAGCACGGGGTACACAACTGATGGACGCAACATCCACAACCACCACCGCGAAAAGCGGGCACGAGAGCAAGCTCAGTGCCTCGCTGAAGTCGCGCCACCTGACGATGATGTCGATCGCCGGGGTTATCGGCGGCGCCTTGTTCGTCGGTTCCGGCAGCGTGATCCACAGCGCCGGCCCAGCCGCTGTCCTGGCCTACCTGGCAGGCGGCATCCTGGTGGTGCTGATCATGCGCATGCTGGGTGAAATGGCGACTTCCTCGCCTGACACCGGCTCGTTCTCAACCTACGCCGACCGCGCCATTGGCCGTTGGGCCGGTTTCACCATCGGCTGGCTGTACTGGTGGTACTGGGTCATCCTCATGGCCTGGGAAGCCTATGTGGCGGGCAAGATCCTGCATGGCTTCTTCCCCGACGTCAGCGTCAACGTGTTCGTGCTGGCCACGACCCTGTTGCTGATCACCGTCAACTTCTTCAACGTCAAGCACTACGGTGAGTTCGAGTTCTGGTTCGCCTTGATCAAGGTGATTGCGATCGTCTGCTTCCTGATCGTGTGTACCGCTGCCGTGATGAACATCTGGCAGTTCGGTGAAGTGCGTGGCATCAGCCACCTCACCGCCGAAGGCTTCATGCCCAATGGCATCACCACTGTGATCGGTGCCTTGCTCGGGGTGATGTTCGCCTTCCTCGGCGCAGAGATCGTCACCATCGCCGCTTCCGAAGCCAAAGACCCGGCTGCGCAGATCGTCAAGGCGACCAACTCGGTGGTCTGGCGTGTGTGCCTGTTCTACGTCGGCTCGATCTTCCTGATCGTCTGCCTGGTACCGTGGAACGACCCGCACCTGGGTGTTTCTGGCTATGGCGCCTATCGCCGTACCCTGGAACTGCTGGGCGTGCCGTATGCCGAGCTGCTGATGAACTTCGTGGTGCTGACTTCGGTGAGCAGCTGCCTGATCTCGGGCCACTAC
The DNA here is from genome assembly GCF_034044115.1 of Pseudomonas sp. BO3-4. Classification (NCBI taxonomy): domain Bacteria; kingdom Pseudomonadati; phylum Pseudomonadota; class Gammaproteobacteria; order Pseudomonadales; family Pseudomonadaceae; genus Pseudomonas; species Pseudomonas sp. BO3-4. Next base: position 3,876,300 of record NZ_CP139018.1, on the reverse strand, counting down.
ACCGCTTCGCGCATGCTGTTCTCCCTGGCCCAGCGTGGCGATGCGCCGTCGTTCTTCAAGATCACCCGCGCCGGTACCGGTGTACCGGTGTACGCGATCATGGGTTCGTGCGCCGTGGCCGTGGTGTGTGCATTGATCAACTTCAGCGAGACCCTGCGCCCGAAAGACGTGCTGGACACCCTGATGAACACCACCGGCATGATCGCCCTGCTGGTGTACCTGGTCATCGCCTTCTCGCAGCTGCGCATGCGCCGCAAGCTGATTGCCGAGGGCAAGGAAGTACGCCTGAAGATGTGGCTGTTCCCGTGGCTGACCTACCTGGTGATCGCGTTCATCGTGGCTGCCCTGGTCACCATGGCCTTCATGCCTGACTACCAGATTCTGGTCATTTCCACCGGTATCGCTGCGGCGGTCGTGGTGGCGATGGGTGTGGTGCACCAGATCCGCTCTGGTAGCAAGCAGCACTAAGCGTCACTCGCGTCTGGAAACGGCCGGCTCCCTTGGGGACCCGGCCGTTTCGCGTTGTTGGGCCTGGGCTTTTTCTGCAGGCATGTGGAAACCTTGGTTCATCCACGGTGAACCGAGCAGGGCGGCCGCAGCGATCAGGGCCAGGATGGCGAGGGCGATGTAGGTCTTCAAGGGCGTGCGCATGCAAGGACTGACTTCAAGCAGAGGTGATCAGTTCCGGGGTAATCCGTTCGCAACCGTCCCGCCGGGCGACAGATGGCATATGCTAGGCACATTGCCCGCCCAAAGGAGCCGCACATGGCCTGGTCTGCCAACCAGTATTCCCTGTTCGAAGACGAACGCACACGCGCCGTACGCGACCTGATTGCCGCCATCCCGCCACGGCCGGTGCGCCACGCCACCGACCTGGGGTGCGGCCCCGGTAACTCGACCGAAGTGCTGCTGCAACGTTACCCCGATGCTCAGGTGACGGCGCTGGACAGCGACCCGGACATGATCGACAAGGCCCGTGAGCGCAAGCGGCTGTGCATCCCGCGTGTGCGCACGGTCATTGCCGACATTGCCGGCTGGGCTGCCCCCGAGCCGCAGGACCTGATCCTGGCCAATGCCTCGCTGCAATGGGTACCTGACCACGCCTTGCTGTATCCGCATCTGGTGCGCCAGCTCAGCGAAGGCGCCAGCCTGGCCGTGCAGACCCCGGACAACCTCGACGAGCCGGCCCACCGGCAGTTGCGCGAGATCGCAAGCCAAGGCCCTTGGGCGGCGAAGTTCGCCGACTTGCAGCTGCCGCCACGGCACAACGCGGCGTTCTACTACGACTTGCTCAGCCCGCTGTGCGCACGGGTGGATGTGTGGCGCACCACCTATCATCACCCGTTGATGGGGGGCGCCGAAGCGGTAGTGGAATGGTTCAAGGGCTCGGCGTTGCGGCCTTATCTGGCCAGGCTTGATGAGCAGGAGCAGGCCGACTTCCTGCAGATGTACCTGCAGGCCATGCAGCGCGATTATCCGCCGGCCTCTGATGGCAAGGTCCTGTTGCCCTTCCCGCGGTTGTTCGTGATCGCTACCCGCTAGGGCGGCGCCAGCGCCAGGCCACGTAGCTGTAGATGCCGAGGTTCAGCGCCAGCACGAGGGTGCCCAGCAGCAGCTGGATCTGCGGGGTCAGGCCGGCGGGGTAGATCAGTGGCCAGACGTAGTGCTCGACGAAGCTGCCCTGGTAACCGGCGTCACCGGCGGCATTGCGCATGCGGTTTTCCCAGGTGGTCAGCGGGCAGCCCAGGTGCAGGCACTCCACCGCCAGGCCCCAGGCCAGGGCCGGCAAGTGCAGCAACAGGGCAGGGCGCCAGCGCAGCACCAGCAGCCCGCCGAACAGCACCAGCAGGATGAAGGCCAGGTGCAGCAGCACCAGGGTGTCGGCGGCAAGGCGGTAGAGCATGGGGTGGGCGCCCGGGGATTGGGGTTATCCCAGCATAGTCGGGTTGCCTGATCTGGCCCCTTCGCGGGCTCGCCCGCTCCCACAGCATCACCACAGATTCCGGATGCCGCGCAGGACCTGTGGGAGCGGGCGAGCCCGCGAAAAGGCCAGCACAGGCCTACCCCCCTTCCTCGACCATCTGCAGGAAAGTCGCCACCACCCGGCGTGTACGCTGCTCGCTCAGGCACACCAGGGTCTCGGTCAAATGCCGCTGGCAATCGACAATCGGCAACGCACACACCCGCGCATCGGCACCGAACTCCGCCGCCGACACCACACCCACACCAATCCCTACCACCACCGCTTCACGCGCCGCTTCCCGGCCCTCCACCTGGATCGCTGCGCGTATCCGCAGGCCGGCACGTTGCATCTCTTCTTCCAGCGTTTGCCGCGTTACCGAGCCGGGCTCGCGCAGCACCAGTGGCGTGTCGTCCAGGTCGGCCAGGCTGATCGAGCCACGGCTGGCCCATGGGTGGTGGTGGGAAACGAACGCCACCATCGGGTCACGACGCAGCGGCAGGCAATGCAGGCGCTCATCGTCGACATCCCGCCCCAGCAGGGCCAGGTCGGCCTGATAGCTGAACAGCCGCGCCAGCGATTCGTCGGTATTGCCCGTTTCGATCTTCACCTGGATACCCGGAAAACGCTGGCAGAAGCGGGCGATCTGCGGCAGCACGTGCACCGGCGCATCCACTGCCAGCACCAGGCTGCCGGTGTGCAGCGCACGCGAGTCGTGCAGCAGCTCTTGTGCCTCGGCCTCGCAGGCGAACAGGCGCTGGCTGATGCCCAGTAGCCGCTCGCCAAGGTCGGTGAGCTGCACCGAGCGTTTGTTGCGGTGGAACAGCAATACGCCGAAGCGCTCCTCCAGTTTGCGCACCTGATCGGACACCGCAGGCTGGGTAAGAAACAGCCTTTCAGCGGCGCGGGTAAAGCTGCCGTGTACGGCCACCGCGTGGAAAGCCTTGAGTTGAGCGTGGGAAACCGACATGACGACCTCAGTAACAAGCTGGGCTTATGTGTGTAATACGATAAATCGATTTTATTTATCTTACAGCAACTGTTTCCATGGATTTCAGCCCGACGCTGGCACCACGAATGCCGCCAGGGCCATGGCGCTCACACGGCGCCACCTGACCCGATGACAGCCTCGTCATCGCTGTGCGTAACACAAGAACAAGACAGGCGTTTCTTCACATTCTGCCGGCACACTTGAGCAAGAGGTCAGACTTACATGAACCAATCCCTAGCCGCGTTCAAACGCTGGCGCATCCAGATTTTCGCCATCACCTGGCTGGCTTACGCCGCCTTCTACTTCACCCGCAAAGCCTTCTCGGTGGCCAAACTGGGCATCGCCGAAGACCCAGGCTTCATGCTCGACAAGGCCGCCATGGCCAACCTGGACGCCATCTACCTGGCCGCCTATGCCGTGGGCCAATTCACCTGGGGCATGCTTGCCGACCGCTTCGGCCCGCGCGTGGTCGTGCTGGGCGGGTTGCTGATTTCTGCGGCGGCGGCAGTGGTGATGGGCAGTTACGCAACCTTCCCGATCTTCGCCACCTGCATGCTGGTACAGGGCCTGGCGCAATCCACCGGCTGGGCCGGCTTGTGCAAGAACATCGGCAGCTTCTTCCCGGCTTCGCAGCGCGGGCGGGTGCTGGGCCTGTGGAGTTCCTGCTATGCCTTCGGCGGCCTGGTGGCCTCGCCGTTCGCGGGCTGGTGGGCCTACACCCTGGTGGGTACCTGGCATGCGGCGTTCTTCTCCAGCGCGGCAGTGGTGGCGCTGGTGGCGGTGCTGTTCTTCTTCCTGCAGCGCAACAAACCCGAGGACGTCGGCTTGCCGGCGGTTGAGCCCGAGCCGCAAAGCATGGCCCCGGCCGGCAACCTGTGCAGCGTGTGGGCACCCCTGCGGGAGATCCTGCGCAACCGCACGGTGTTGACCCTGGGCCTTGCGTACTTCCTGTTGAAGCCTGCGCGCTACGCCATCTTGCTGTGGGGCCCTGTGATCGTCTTCGAGCAGATGCCCTCGGTGGGCAAAGTGGGCGCGGCAATCATCCCGACTGCTTTCGAACTGGCCGGGCTGCTTGGCCCGATCATGATCGGCCTGGCCTCGGACAAACTGTTTGGCGCCCGGCGCATGCCGGCCTGCGTGATCAGCCTGGTGCTGCTGACCGTGACACTGGCGTTGTTCATGGCGGCCATGCACACCGGCAGCGTGCTGCTGGTGGTGGCCTTGCTGTTCGTCATGGGCCTGACCCTGTACGGGCCGGACTCGATGATCAGCGGCGCTGCAGCCATCGACTTCGGCACCGCCAAGGCCGGCGCCACCGCAGCAGGTTTCGTCAACGGCTGTGGCTCGGTGGGCGCGGTGCTGGGCGGGCTGCTGCCGGGTTACTTCGACGGCGTCACGGTGTTCATCGTGTTCGCGGGCTGCGCGCTGTTCTCGGCGCTGGTGTTGCTGCCGCACTGGAACAGCCGCCCGGCCAGCAGCGCGCAAGGCACCGACGTGGCACCGAACACCAGCATGGCAATCAAGCCACTGCGTACTTAAAGGAAAGCGAGCGAATGAGACCCTTCTGGCTGCAACAGGCCCTGGATTCGGCGCAGGAGGCGGTATGCCCGCCGCTGAAAGGCGATACCCGTTGCGATGTGTGCATTGTCGGCGGCGGCTACACCGGCCTGTGGACGGCGCTGATGCTCAAGGAAGCGGTACCGGCCCTGGATGTGGTGCTGATCGAGGCCGACATCTGTGGTGCCGGAGCCAGCGGCCGCAATGGGGGCTGTGCGTTGTCCTGGTCGGCCAAGTACTTCACCCTCGAACGCCTGTTCGGGGCGGCGGAGGCGGTGCGGCTGGTACGCGAGTCGGAGCGCAGCATCGCAGACATCGGTGTGTTCTGCGCGGCCAATGGCATCGACTGCGACTACCGCCTGGACGGCACGCTGTACACGGCCACCAACGCAGCGCAGGTCGGTGCCACCGACGCGGTGATCGCCGCGTTGGAGCACAAGGGCATCAACTCGTTCCGCCGCTTGCCGCTGGAGCAGGTGCAGCGCCTGGCCGGTTCGGCACGGCACCTGGAGGGCTGGTTCTCGCCGGCCGCCGCCACCGTGCAGCCTGGCAAACTGGTGCGCGGCCTGCGCCGGGTGGCCTTGCAGCGCGGCGTGCGGCTCTACGAAGGCACCGCCATGACCGGCCTGGAGCACGGCGCCCCGGTGCAGGTACGCACGGCCCACGGCACGCTGCGCGCCGACCGTGTCGTGCTGGGCCTCAATGCCTGGATGGCGCGCGTCTTCCCGCAGTTCGAGCGCAGTGTGGCGATCGTTTCCAGCGACATGGTCATTACCGAACCGTGCCCCGAGCTGCTGCGCCAGATCGGCCTGGACAGCGGCATCAGCGTGCTCGACTCGCGTATTTTCGTGCACTACTACCACAACACCTCCGATGGCCGGCTGATGCTCGGCAAGGGCGGCAACACGTTTGCCTATGGCGGGCGCATGTTGCCGGTGTTCGACCAGCCGTCGCCGTATCGGCGGTTGCTGCGCGAAAGCCTTGGCGGCTTTTTCCCGGCCTTGGCCGAGGTGCCACTGGCGGCCAGCTGGAACGGGCCGTCGGATCGCTCGGTAACCGGCCTGCCGTTCTTTGGTCGGTTGGACGGGCAGGGCAACGTGTTCTATGGCTTTGGTTACTCCGGCAGCGGTGTTGGCCCGTGCCACATGGGCGGGCAGATTCTTTCGTCGCTGGCGCTGGGACTGGACAACCCGTGGACCCGGTCGCCGCTGGTCAAAGGGCCGCTGGGGCTGTTCCCGCCCGAGCCGATCCGCTACCTGGGCTCGCTGGTGGTGCGCAATGCCATCCGCCGCAAGGAGCAGGCCGAAGATCGTGGTGTGCGCCCGCGAAGGCTGGACGTGCGGTTGGCGCGGTTTGCCGCGGCGGCGGGCAAAGCCGATAAAGGCTGATGAGATTTCTTGTCGATCCCATGCTCGAGGGCGTATAAAATGCACCCACTTTTGGCCGGTCGCTTCCTGAACCGGCCGCTGAAACAAGAGAGTCGACATGGGCGCACAGTGGAAAGCCAAACATAGAGAAACAGCGGCCAATGCCAAAGGCAAGATCATGGGCAAGCTGTCCAAGGAAATCCAGATCGCGGCCAAGTCGGGTGCCGATCCCGACATGAACCCGCGCCTGCGCCTGGCCATCGTGCAAGCCAAGAAGGCTTCGATGACCCGCGAGACCCTGGATCGGGCAATCCGCAAGGGCGCTGGCCTGGACGGTGATGCCGTGCAATACCATGCGGTGAGCTATGAAGGTTTCGCACCGCACCAGGTACCGCTGATCGTCGAGTGCCTGACCGACAACATCAACCGCACCGTCGCGCAGATCCGCGTGCTGTTCCGCAAGGGCCAGTTGGGTGCCAGCGGTTCGGTAGCGTGGGACTTCAACCATGTAGGCCTGATCGAAGCCACGCCTGCGAGCGCTGACGCTGATCCGGAAATGGCCGCGATCGAAGCCGGTGCCCAGGACTTCGAGGAAGGTGAAGAAGAGGGCTCGACCCTGTTCATTACCGACACCACCGACCTGGACGCGGTGCAGAAGGCCCTGCCAGAGCATGGTTTCACCGTGACCGCAGCAAAAATCGGCTACACCCCTAAAAACCCGGTAAGCGCGGCCAGCCTGAGTGCTGAAGCGTTGGCCGAGGTCGAAGCGTTCCTCGAGGCGATCGACGAGCACGATGACGTGCAGAACGTCTATGTTGGCCTGACCGAGTAATCGTCGGGGCCGCGTTGCGGCCTGTTCGCGGGCAAGCCCGCTCCCGCAGGTTTTTCACGATGCTGAACGATGTGAGAACCCTGTGAGAGCGGGCTTGCCCGCGAGAGGGCCCTTGAATTCCACCGCAGGGAGCCTGCATGAACCCCACCTTCGCCTCCCTCAGCCTCGCCCACCTGCGTACCCTCGACCACCTGTTGCAGCTTAAAAACCTCAGCCACGCGGCCGAGCGCCTGGGTGTCAGCCAATCGGCCCTGAGCCGCCAGTTGGCCCACCTGCGCGAAGCCTTCGATGATCCATTGCTGGTGCGCCAAGGGCGTGGTTACGTGCTTAGCGAACACGCCGAAGCCCTGGTCGAGCCTTTGCGCCAGGTGCTCGAAGAACTGCACGCGCTGCGCCAGCCCGCCATCTTCGACCCGGCGCGTTGCGAGCGGCGGTTCTGCCTGGCCGCTTCGGACTATGTGGCCGAGCACATGCTGCCGCTGCTGGTGGCGGCGCTGGAGCGCGAAGCGCCAGGTGTGTCGCTGGAGTACCGCACCTGGCAGGCCGGCCAGTACGCCTTGCTGGCCAGCGGAGAAATCGACCTGGCGACCACCTTGTTTGACGAGTCGCCGCCCAACCTGCATGGGCGGCTGCTGGGTGAGGACCGCGCGGTATGCCTGATGCGCCAGGATCATCCGTTGGCCGCGCAGGCTGCGCTCAGCCAGGCCGACTACCTGGCGTACAAGCATGTGCGCATTTCGGGCGGTGGCGACAAGGACAGCTTCATCGACCGGCACTTGCGTGCACAGGGCCTGCAGCGGCGGGTCAGCCTGGAAGTGCCGTTCTTCTGCGCCACGGTACAAGTGATTGCCAACAGTCAGGCAGTGGCCACGGTCCCCGAGCATATTGCCCGGCAGTTGTGCCGTTTACATCACCTGGCCTGGCGGCCACTGGGCTTCATTGACCACAGCCAGCGCTATTGGGTGGTGTGGCACCAGCGCCTGCAGGCTTCGGCCGAGCACCGCTGGTTGCGCAACCGGGTGTTCGAGCTGTGGCGCCAGTCGCAGTTCGGGGTGCAGGGCGGGCATGCGGGTTCGCCATAGCAGCTATGCGTGAAGCGGGGTTATTCGGCTGGGGATAGGTGCCTAGACTGGGACATTGTGTTGATTGTGCGGCTTCTTCGCGGCTGTAGGCGCGGGTTTACCCGCGAAAGGGCCAGCACAGGCAATGGATAACCCCAGGAGAGCTAGCGTGACCCCCGAACAATTCCGCCAGTACGGCCACCAACTGATCGACCTGATTGCCGACTACCGCCAGACCGTGGGCGAGCGCCCGGTCATGGCCCAGGTCGAACCTGGCTATCTCAAGGCCGCCTTGCCCGCAACTGCCCCTCAACAAGGCGAACCTTTCGCGGCCATTCTCGACGACGTCAATAACCTGGTCATGCCCGGCCTGTCCCATTGGCAGCACCCGGATTTCTATGGCTATTTCCCTTCCAATGGCACCCTGTCCTCGGTGCTGGGGGACTTCCTCAGTACTGGTCTGGGCGTGCTGGGCCTGTCATGGCAATCCAGCCCGGCCCTGAGCGAACTGGAAGAAACCACCCTCGACTGGCTGCGCCAGTTACTTGGCCTGTCTGCCCAGTGGAGTGGGGTGATCCAGGACACTGCCTCGACCAGCACCCTGGTGGCGCTGATCAGTGCCCGTGAACGCGCCACTGACTACGCCTTGGTACGTGGTGGCCTGCAGGCCGAGCCCAAGCCTTTGATCGTGTATGTCAGCGCCCACGCCCACAGCTCGGTGGACAAGGCTGCACTGCTGGCAGGTTTTGGCCGCGACAATATCCGCCTGATCCCCACCGACGACCGCTACGCCCTTCGCCCAGAAGCACTGCAGGCGGCGATCGAACAGGACCTGGCTGCCGGCAACCAGCCCTGCGCCGTGGTTGCCACCACCGGCACCACGACGACCACTGCCCTCGACCCGCTGCGCGCGGTGGGCGAAATCGCCCAGGCTAATGGGCTGTGGTTGCACGTTGATTCGGCCATGGCCGGCTCGGCGATGATCCTGCCCGAGTGCCGCTGGATGTGGGACGGCATCGAGCTGGCCGATTCGGTGGTGGTCAACGCGCACAAATGGCTGGGTGTGGCCTTCGATTGCTCGATCTACTACGTGCGCGATCCGCAGCACCTGATTCGCGTGATGAGCACCAATCCCAGCTACCTGCAGTCGGCGGTGGATGGCGAGGTGAAGAACCTGCGCGACTGGGGCATTCCGCTGGGCCGTCGGTTCCGTGCGTTGAAGCTGTGGTTCATGTTGCGCAGCGAGGGTGTCGATGCATTGCAGGCGCGGCTGCGGCGTGACCTGGATAATGCCCAGTGGTTGGCGGGGCAGGTCGAGACGGCGGCGGAGTGGGAAGTGCTGGCGCCAGTACAGCTGCAGACCTTGTGCATTCGCCATCGACCGGCGGGGCTTGAAGGGGAGGCGCTGGATGCGCATACCAAGGGTTGGGCCGAGCGGCTGAATGCATCCGGCGATGCTTATGTGACGCCGGCTACACTGGACGGGCGGTGGATGGTGCGGGTTTCGATTGGTGCGCTGCCGACCGAGCGGGGGGATGTGAAGCGGCTGTGGGCACGTCTGCAGGACGTGATCAAGGGCTGAAGCCTTCGCGGGCAAGCCCGCTCTCTAGGGATCGCATCAGGGCTGAAGCCTGTACGGCACCTGTGTGAGCGGGCTTGCCCGTGAAGGGGCTGCAAAGCAGCCCCTGCAATCTATCAGTGGCTCACCGCCTGAAAGCTACCTTTACGGCTGGCTTCATAGGCAGCCTTTTCCATCGGCTTGGCGTCTGGGTTGCCCAGGTCGTCCATCGCCAGGCGGTGGGTTTCCGGGGCAATGTAGGCCGCCAGGGCGCACACGCCGGTGATGAAGAAGGCCAGCCCACCGACTACCAGCGGAATGTTGTCCGAGCCCGGCGGAGCAACCATTGCGAACAGCGCGGGCAGCATGGCGGTCAGCATGGTGCCGATGTTCTGCGCGATGGCCATGGCCGTAACGCGGTAGCGGGTGTGGAACAGCTCTGGGTAGAAGCTTGGGAACACCGCGTTGTAACCCTGGTAGACCATGCCCCACATGACGATCGAGGCGGCGAACGCCATCGGCACGTTCTGGATGCTGATCGCATACAGGTAGACGAAGGCCAGCAGGCCAGAGCCCAGACAGCCAGCGATCATGGTCGGGCGACGGCCGATCTTGTCAGACAGGTTGCCCACGAACGGGATCACCAGCACCGCAACGATGTTGCCGACCACCGGAATCCACAGGTAGACGCTCTTGTCGAAGCCGATGCCATACGCCGGCTGCACCGCGTAGGCCGCACCGAAGATGGTGGCCACGACCGGGATCACGTTCATCAGGGCCATGAACATCACCAGCACCATGTGCTTCCAGCTGTGGCGGAATGCCTCGCTGATGGGTGACTTGGCAACCTTGTCCTGTTTCTCTTCTTGCACGAACGCTGGGGTTTCGTGCACTTCCTTGCGGATGATGAAGCCGGCAATCAGCACGATGGCGCTCATCAGGAACGGAATGCGCCAGCCCCATTCGGTAAAGGCTTCGCTAGGCATGAAGTAAGCCAGTGGCAGGAATACCGCCGCCGCCAGAACCTGGCCCGCTTGCACACCTTGCAGGGTGAAACTGGCGTAGTAGCCTCTTCGGCCAAACGGCGCGTGCTCCATGATCATCGAGCTGGCACCGGAAATTTCCCCGGCCACGGCAAAGCCCTGGATCAGGCGCAACACCACCAGCAAGGCCGGTGCGAGGTAGCCGATGTCGTGGTAGGTGGGTAGCAGGCCGACAGCCATGGTCGACAGGCCCATGAGGAACATGCACAGCAGCAGGACGTTCTTGCGACCGCGGGTGTCACCCCAGTGGCCCAGTACGAAGGCGCCGATCGGGCGTGCCAGGTAGCCCACGCCATAGGTGGCCAACGAGGCAATGATGGCCATTTTCGGGTCGGTGTTAGGGAAGAAAATCTGCGGGAAAATCAGCGCAGCGGCCTGGGCATAGATGAAGAAGTCGTAGTACTCGAGTGCCGAGCCTATCCATCCACTGGCGGTCGCTTTCTTTGCTTGCGAGCTGGAGTGAGCCATCGTTGTCTCCGTTGTTATTGTTGTTTGCGCAGGTTCCGCCAGAGGTTATGCCAAGGCAGGAGGCAACGGTCGGTGTGCCTGCGTCTGTGGTCCATGTTGACCACGGGCCCGCGGTCTAGCAATTCGCTAAAACGGGTTTTGTGCGATAATCGAACGCAAAACTAACCATTCCGTACAAAGAGATTGAAGCGACGACTTTACCTGCGAATAATCGATCGTGCCATAAACTGTAACAGGGGTTGTTTGCCCGAATGGCACCGTATTCTTCCAACAACAAGGAACTCCCGCCATGCAGCGTTCGATCGCTACCGTGTCCTTGAGCGGCACTCTGCCGGAAAAGCTCGAAGCCATCGCCGCCGCCGGTTTTGACGGCGTCGAGATCTTCGAGAACGATCTGCTCTATTACGCTGGCAGCCCGCGCCAGGTGCGCCAGATGTGCGCCGACCTGGGCATTGCCATCACCTTGTTCCAGCCTTTCCGCGACTTTGAAGGCTGCCGCCGTGACCGCCTGCAGAAAAACCTCGACCGCGCCGAACGCAAGTTCGACCTGATGCAGGAGCTGGGTACCGACCTGGTGCTGGTGTGCAGCAACGTCCAGGCCGATGCCCTGGGTGACGAGCAACTGTTGGTCGACGACCTGCGCCTGCTGGGCGAACATGCCGGCAAGCGTGGCCTGCGCATTGGTTACGAAGCGCTGGCCTGGGGCCGCCACGTCAACACTTACCAGCAAGTGTGGAACCTGGTGCGCCAGGCCGACCACCCGGCACTCGGGGTGATCCTCGACAGCTTCCACACCTTGTCGCTCAAAGGTGACCCCAGCGCGATCCGCGACATCCCCGGCGACAAGATTTTCTTCGTGCAAATGGCCGATGCGCCGATCCTGGCCATGGATGTGCTGGAGTGGAGCCGCCACTTTCGCTGCTTCCCGGGGCAGGGCGAAATGGACATGGCCGGTTTCCTCGCGCCGATCCTCGCCACGGGTTACCGTGGCCCGCTGTCGCTGGAAATCTTCAACGACGGCTTCCGCGCCGCACCGACCCGGCAGAATGCCGCCGACGGCTTGCGTTCGCTGCTGTACCTCGAAGAGCAGACCCGTTTGCGCCTGGAGCAGGAAAACACGCCGATCGAACCTGGCGTGCTGTTCTCCCCGCCGCCGGCCAGCGCTTATGACGGCGTGGAGTTCCTGGAGTTCGCGGTCGACGAAGCCGTCGGCGCGCGCCTGGGCAACTGGCTGAAGCGCCTGGGCTTTGCCGAAGCCGGCAAGCACCGCAGCAAAGAAGTGCAACTGCTGCGCCAGGGTGATATCAACATTGTGCTGAACGCCGAACCGTATTCCTTTGGCCACAACTTCTTCGAGGCCCATGGCCCGTCGCTGTGCGCCACTGCGCTGCGGGTCAAGGACCAGCAAGCGGCCCTGAAGCGGGCCACCGCCTTCCGTGGCCAGCCGTTCCGCGGCCTGGTCGGCCCCAATGAATGCGAAGTGCCGGCGGTGCGTGCGCCCGATGGCAGCCTGCTGTACCTGGTAGAGCAGGGCACTGCCGGCCACACCCTGTACGACACCGACTTCAGCCTGGACAACAACGCAGCCGCGACCGGCGGCTTGCGCCGCATCGACCACATGGCCCTGGCCTTGCCGGCCGAGTCGCTGGACAGCTGGGTGCTGTTCTACAAGAGCTTGTTCGACTTCGCCGCCGACGACGAAGTGGTGCTGCCCGACCCGTATGGCCTGGTCAAGAGCCGCGCCCTGCGCAGCCAGTGCGGCACCTTGCGCCTGCCGCTGAACATCTCGGAAAACCGCAACACCGCCATCGCCCATGCGCTGTCAAGCTACCGTGGTTCGGGCGTGCATCACATCGCTTTCGATTGTGACGACATCTTCCGCGAAGTGGCGCGGGCCAAGCTGGCAGGGGTACCGCTGCTGGAAATCCCGCTGAACTACTACGACGACCTGGCGGCGCGTTTCGATTTCGACGACGAGTTCCTCAGCGAACTGGCGTACTACAACGTGCTGTACGACCGTGACGCTCAAGGTGGCGAGCTGTTCCACGTCTATACCGAGCCGTTCGAGGAGCGTTTCTTCTTCGAGATCATCCAGCGCAAGGCGGGGTACGCCGGTTACGGCGCTGCCAACGTTGCGGTGCGCCTGGCAGCCATGGCCAAGGCCCGTAGCGGGGCGGCGCGCAAGCCGGTGCTGTAGTCGCCTGCACCGGCCTGTCTTGTGGGAGTGGGGTGAACCCTGCTTCCACAGGATCGTTACGGCCCGATTCAGTGACGCTCAGCCACCATCAACAACGACTGCGGCACCGCGCTTTGCGGATGCTGCGGTTCCTGCAGACTGACCAGCCTCAACCCCGCCATGTCCAGCGCATTCAGCCAGCTGGCCAGGGTGCGGAAATACCAAGGCATCGGTTGCCAATCCCCGGCAAACCCGGCAAAAGACTCCTCTCGCCAGCCATCCTGATAAGCCCCGCCGGCCACGCTCCACGGGTGCAGGGTCTGGATCACCAGTGCACCGCCTGGCACCAGCAAAGTACGCATGGCCGACAACAGTTCAATGATGTCCTGGTGCAACAGCGCGAAGTTGGCGCAGATCACGTCATAGTCCTTGCCAACATGTACCTTCGCCTCAGCCAGCTGCGCATAGCTGGCCAGGTGCACCTCACCCGCGCCCGCAGCCTGCGCTGCATCCACCAGGGAGCTGTCGCCGTCGACGCCCACGGCCTCGATACCCCGGCTGGCCAGCGCGCGCAGCAGCCAGCCCTCACCGCAGCCCAGGTCGAGCACCCGTTCGGGCTGGCGGCCGAGGATGGCCAGCAGGATGGCCTGGTCGGTGACCTGGCGACGGCTTTCGATGGCGCCGCTGCGTACGGCGTCGATCCAGACTTGGGCGTTATGGTGCCAACTGTCGAGCAAGGCGTCTTCAGGGTTGCGCATGATCGGCTCCATCAGCGGAAAAGGTGAAGGGCAAGCCCGGCAACGGCGCAGCCGATCAACACGTGTATCACCCCGCGCTTGTAGCGGAACAGCGCCACAGCCGCCGCGAGCGCTATCACCGCCGAGGACCAGTGGAACGCGCCATCGAACCCGGCCGGCCACAGCACGTGGTAGCCGAAGAACAGCGCAAGGTTGAGGATTACCCCCACCACCGCCGCAGTGATCCCGGTCAGTGGGGCGGTGAACTTCAGTGCGTTGTGGGTCGACTCCACCAGCGGGCCTCCGGCGAGGATGAACAGGAACGAGGGCAGGAAGGTGAACCAGGTCACCAGGCTCGCTGCCACTGCGCCCGCGAGGAACGCCTGGTGGGCGCCGAACATCGGCTGCAGGTAGCCGCCGACGAAACCGACAAAGGCCACCACCATGATCAGCGGCCCGGGCGTGGCCTCGCCCAGCGCCAGGCCATCGATCATCTGCGTGGGCGACAGCCAGCCATAGTGGCTGACAGCCCCTTGATAGACATAGGGCAGCACCGCATAGGCACCGCCGAAAGTCAGCAGCGCCGCCTTGGTGAAGAACCAGCCCATTTGCGTCAGTGTGCCTTGCCAGCCAAAGGCCGCCATCAGCAGGCCCATAGGTAGAAGCCAAAGCGCTGCAACTGCCAGCAGCAAGGTCACCAGACGGCCCCAGCTGAAGCGGGCGTGCGCGGGTATCGGGGTATCGTCGTCGATCAGTGCCGGGCGCTGGCGGGCCCTGACTGCGCTGTGGCCCCCACCGGGCGCGAACTGTGCTGGCCGCAGCCGGCCGCCGACATAACCCAGCAGTGCGGCCGCCAGCACGATCAGCGGGAAGGGGACGTCAAGCGCGAAAATGGCCACGAACGAGGCCGCGGCAATGGCCCATAACCAGCCGTTCTTCAGCGCCCGCGTGCCAATGCGGTGGGCGGCATGCACGACGATGGCGGTCACGGCCGGCTTGATCCCTTCGAAAATCCCGGCGACCACCGGTACTTCGCTCCAGGTCAGGTACACCCACGACAGGCCGATCAGGATGAACAGCGACGGGAGCACGAACAGAGCGCCGGCCATCACCCCGCCCCAGGTGCGGTGCATCAGCCAGCCGATGTAGGTGGCCAGTTGCTGGGCCTCGGGCCCGGGCAGCAACATGCAGTAGTTGAGGGCATGCAGGAAACGCCGTTCACTGATCCAGCGGCGCCGCTCCACCAGCTCCTGATGCATGATCGCAATCTGCCCGGCCGGGCCGCCGAAACTGACGAAACCCAGCTTCAGCCAGAACAGCAATGCCTGGCCCAGGCCGACAGAGGCGGGTGTTTGCCCGGCAGTTGCTTGCAGGTGTTCAGCCATGCGGTGTGCCCTTGCTTTCAGCCAGTCGCAGCGCGTTGGCGCTTGATTCGGTACATGTGCCCGTCAGCATGGCGCAGTAACATGTCGGCATCGTTGCCGTCTTCGGGAAAGCGGGCCACGCCAATACTGCAGGACGGTGCATCGATGCCGGCAAACTCGGCATCGAGCGGTTCAGCCATGACCGCGAGAATGTACTGCACGTGCGTGGCAATGGCCTCCGGCGACGGGCAATCGGGCAATAGCACGGTGAATTCGTCACCGCCCATCCGCGCTACCGTGCCAGCCGCCCCTACGCAGCTTTCCAGGCGGCGGGCCAGTGTGCACAGGACCCGGTCACCCACGCTGTGGCCGTGGTTGTCGTTGATCTGCTTGAAGTCATTGATATCGAGGAACAGCAAGGCCAGCCTGCGGTTGTAACGCCGGGCCGCGGCCAGGGCAGTGTCCAGCCGTTCATTGAACATGGCGCGGTTGGCCAGCCGGGTCAGAGGGTCATGATGGGCGAGGAAGCGCAGTTCGTCTTCGGCCTTGCGCTGGGCGGTAACGTCCCGCGCCACGCCGATACGCGCTTGGGCCTCCTCGGACCAGCAGGCCGCCCACAGAATGTGCACCACGCTGCCATCCTTGCGAAGGTAACGGTTGCAAAAGTCGTAGTGCGGCTGGCCGTTCATCACCCGCATGATCGAGGCGCGCGTGGCCGCGAGGTCGTCAGGGTGCATGTAGCGGGTAATCGGCGTGCCGATCAGTTCGCAGGCCTGGTAGCCCAGCAGTGTCTTGCAGGCATCACTGACGAACACGATCTGGTTTTCCCTGTCGACCACGAATACCGTGTCCAGCATCAGGTGGATCAGCCTGGGGTACAACGCTTGCAGGTCTACGGGCATGGCTCAGGGTGTCCGCGGCAGGGTGACCGATCATAGCCTGAAGGCATACGTCGCAGCTACGGCAGCCTGCAGGGCGGGTGCCCCTTCCTTGAAACTGGCAACGACCGCATCGAAAGGGGTGGGTCTCGTGGATCGTTGCCACCGGTCAGGCCTGGCTGGCCTGTTCGCAGTACAAGGCTGCTCGTGCAGGGGCACTTCATAGCTTGAGGTCGCTATCAATTGCTGACTATCAGCTCCGGCCCCAGGTAATCATTGATCTGCTCGATATCATCATCCCCCAGGCTGCCCACCGACGAGGCCAGCCGCAGGCGCGACATCAGGTAGTTGAGCTTGGCCTCGAACAGATCATGGCGGGCGTCATACAGCAGCTCCTCGGCATTGAGCACATCCGAGTTGGTGCTGGTGCCACCTTCCTTGAAGCCCTTGCGGGTCGAGGTCAGCGAACGCTCGTTGGAGGTCACGGCCTTCTCCAGTGCCTGAATGCGCAGGGCACCACTCTGCACGCCACGGTACTCGCGGGTCGTGTTGGAAATCACCTCCTGGCGAGTGGCGTCCAGTTCATCCAGGGCCTTGGCGCTGTTGGCGCTGGCCTGACGGGTCAGGGCACGGGTGCTGCCACCGCTGTACAGCGGGATGTTCAGCTCCAGCCCGATCGAGCTGTAGTGGTTGCGCTGGTTCAGCTCGGAAATCGACTGGCTGCTGCCCGCGGTGTAACCCGCCACGAAATCCAGGGTCGGGTAGTGTCCGGCGCGGGCGCGGTTGACTTCTTCCTCGGCCAGCGCGTAGCTGTGCCGGCGCGCATGAATCAGCGGGCTGTCAGCCTGGGCCTTGACCAGCCACTCCTGCAGGTTGCCCGGCATCAGCGGCGGGGTGCTGAAGCCCGCCTGCAGGGTGGTCAACGCCTGCGGGGTTTCACCAATGTATTCCTCCAGCTTGCGCCGGGCATTGACCAGGTTGTCCTGGGCGTCGATCAGGTCGGCCTCGGCCAGGTCGCGCCGGGCCACCGACTCGTCGACGTCGGTGATGGTGCCGGCGCCCAGTTCCTTGCGCCGCTTCGCCGATGCCAGCTGTTCCTCGAAAGCGCTCAGCTTGGCCTTGGCCAGGGTGATGGTTTCGCTGGCCAGCAGCACGTCGAAGTAAGCGTCGGCCAGGCGCACCGCTGCGTCCTGGCTCTTGGCATCGAACACCGCCACGCTGTAGTCGGCGCGTTGCTGGCCCTGGCGGTACTCGGCCATCTTCTGCTTGTTGAACAGCGGCTGGCGCAGGCGCACGTTGGCGCCCTTGGAGTCATAGTCGAGGTCATTGTCCTGGCCATTCTGGCGCTGGCTGCCATTGACCTGGTTGAAGTAGGCCGAGGCGTTGATCTGCGGCAGCAGGCCGGCCTCGCCGATGGCGCGGTTTTCGCCACCGGCTTGTTTTTCATGCACGGCAGCGCGGTAGACCGGGCCCTGGTACTGCAACAGGTCCCAGGCTTGCTTCAGGTCCATGGCACTGGCCTGTACGGCAACTCCCAGCAGGCACACCATCAGGCATGGGCGTTTCATGTCATTGCTCCTTGAACGCGGCGTCCACACGTTCGAGCATTGGTTTGAGCAGGTAGCTGAGCAGGTTGCGCTCGCCGGTCTTGATGGTGACGGTGGCAGGCATGCCGGGGCGGATGTGGTTGCTGCCCAGCAAGCCCATGCCGGCCGGCGTCACTTCGACCTGGGCCAGGTAGAACGGCTGCTTGCTTTCTTCGTCGAGCAGCCGGTCGGCGGAAATGGTTTTTACCCGGCCGGGAATGTTCGGTGTCTGCGCATGGTTGAAGGCCGGGAAAGCGATGTCCACGGCAAGGCCTGGGACCATCCTGTCGATCGCCTGCACCGGGATCATCGCATCGACCTGCAGCGGCTGGTCGAGCGGCACCACTTCCATGATCTTGGCCCCGGGCTGGATGATGCCGCCGACCGTGGCGATGCTCAGTCCCTGCACCATGCCGTCGATCGGCGAGCGGATCACCGTGTGGGTCACTTCATAGTCCAGTGCGCGCAAGCGATCGGCCAGGGTGGTGTTTTCCTTGGCAGTATCGGTCAGTTGCGACTCCACCTCCTTCAGGTAATCGTGCTGGCGCTGCAGGATGCGCAGCTTGATCTCGGTGGCCTGGCTGCGCGCCCGGGCAATGTTATTAAGGTTTTCGGCCTGGCCGGCGGACAGGTCGGCATTGCTGCGCTCCAGCTCCAGCAGGCGATTGCGGGGTACATAACCTTCGGCGGCCAGTACCCGGGTGCCTTGCAGTTCCTGGTTGAGGAAGCCGATCTGCGAGGCGCGGGCGCCGTACACCTGCTGCAGGCCCTTCAGTTGCACTGCCGAGGCAGTCAGGTTTTCTTCAAGGATGCTCAGTTCACCGGCAAGGCCCGCGCGGCGGGTATCGAGCAGGCGCTGTTGCAGGTCCATGGCGGCCAGCAGGCGTGGGTCATTGGCGTAGTGTTCCAGCAGGGCAGGGTCGAACGTCACGGTATCGCGGCCATCGCGCTCGGCTTCCAGGCGGTTTTCCACGGTCTTGCTGACGATGTACTGGGCGCTGAGTGCGCCTTGTTCGGCCACCGCACGCAGGGCATCGAGGCGCACCACTTCCTGGCCTTTCTTCACCACATCGCCTTCGCGCACCATGATCGCTTCAACGGTGCCCCCGCTCAGGTGCTGGACCGCCTTTCGGTTGCTGGTGACCTTGACCGTACCGGTGGCGACCACGCCGGCGTCCAGTGGCGCCAGGCAGGACCACAGCAGGAAGCCGCCGAAGCCGGCGATGACCAGCCATACGCCCCAGCGTACCGGGCGGCCCGCGTCCAGGTCGATCAGGTGGCTGGTCTCGGCGGGGATCAGTTCGGCATGTTGAGTCATCTGCATGGTTGGTTACTCCCGTACTTTGACCGAAGCCAGCGGTGCCGCAGCCGTTGCCGGAATCACCGCGGCCTTGCGCAGCGCGGCGAACACTTCGTCGCGGCTGCCAAGCATGTGCACACCACCGTCGCGCAGCATCAGTATCTGGTCGACCGCGCACAGCACATTGGGCCGGTGGGAAATCAGCACCACCGTGGCGCCGCGTGCCTTGAGCTCGGCCAGGGCATCGACCAAGGCTTTTTCACCCACGTCATCGAGGTTGGCGTTGGGCTCGTCCAGCACCACCAGGTTGGGCTCGCCATACAGGGCGCGGGCCAGCGCGATGCGTTGCTTCTGACCGCCAGACAATGGGCTGCCATCGGCGGCCAGGCGGGTGTCGTAACCCTGCGGGAAGCGCAGGATCATGTCGTGTACACCGCTGCTGCGGGCAGCACGGATCACCGCGTCGCTGTCCACCTCGGCAAAGCGGGCGATGTTTTCGGCGATGGTGCCTTCGAACAGCTCCACGTCCTGCGGCAGGTAGCCCAGCCACGGGCCCAGTTCGGCCTTGTTCCAGGTGAAGATATCGGCGCCGTCCAGGCGCACCTTGCCGGCCTGGGCCGGCCACACACCTACCAGCAGGCGGGCGAGGGTGGACTTGCCCGAGGCCGAAGGGCCGATGACACCCAGGCTGTCACCCGGGGCCAGGCTGAAGCTCACCCCGCGAACGATGCTGGTGGTGCTGCCAGGGGCGCCGGCGATCACGTTCTCCACGGCCAGCATGCCCATCGGCCGCTGCAGCGACATGCTCGGTGGCCGTTGCGGGTAGTCCTGCAGCAGGTCATTGAGCCTGCCCCAGGCCAGGCGGCAGCCCAGCAGTTGCTTCCACGCGGCGATCACCTGTTCCACCGGGCCCAGGGCTCGGCCGGTCAGGATCGAGCAGGCGATCATCATGCCGGGGGTGATCGTGCCCTCGATCGCCAGCAGCGCGCCGGTGCCGAGGATCAGCGACTGCAGGGTGATGCGCACGAAGCGCCCGGTGCTGCTGATCAGCGCCGCGCGATCGGAGGCCAGGGTCTGCATCTGCAGGATGCGCAAGTGGCCTTGGTACCAGCGCTTGCCGATTGACGGCAGCATGCCCATGGCTTCGATCACTTCGGCGTTGCGCAGGTTGTTGTTGGCGTAGCTGGCTGACGACATGGCTGCCTGGTTGGCTTCGGCCAAGGGCTTTTGCGTAGCCTTTTCAGTGAGGTAGGCCAGCCCGACGAGGATCAGCGAGCCAATCGTGGTGACCAGCCCGAGCCAGGGGTGGATCAGGTAGCAAACCAGCAGGTAGATCGGTGTCCAGGGGGCGTCGAAGAACGCGAACAGGCCGTTGCCGGTGAGAAACTGCCGTACCTGCGCCAAGTCCTGCAGGGCCTGGGCCGGGTTACCGCCGGCACGGCTCAGGTTGCGTTCGAAGGCAGCGCTGAAAAGGCGCCGGTTCAGGCTCATGTCCAGGCCGTTGCCCACCCTTATCAACACCCGGGTGCGGACCATCTCCAGCGCCGACATCAGCAGGAACAGCCCGACCACCAGCAAGGTGAGCATGCCCAAGGTCGTGACATTGCGGCTGACCAGGGCGCGGTCGTACACCTGCAACATATAGATGGCTGGCGTCAACATCATGACGTTTATCACGCCGCTGAAGGCGGCCAGGGCGTAGAAGCTGCGGCGCAAGCGAAACAGCACGTCGGCCAGCTCGGAGCGGGTGCGTGGTGGCTTAGGCATCGGGGGCCTCCCTTTATCACAAAACGGGAAGCCCTTGCGGCGCCCCGTACAACGGCTGTTGTGGCTTCTTGGTCGGCTCGCAGGCGGGTCGCACTGATGGCGATATTGCCCAAACGCTGCGTTGCTCCCACAGACAGCAGCGTAGGTTGCAACGAAACACTCAGTAATATCATTTCGCTCTATAAATACTTTGAACCTTTTATAAGTCACAGGAAAACAGTGGGTTGCATCGCATTATCGTTGGTCGAGATTTTTTTGACGAAATATTGACAAGCTTTTGGCCTACGACTTTAGTCTGAAGTATTCGGGCCCTGTGCGAGCTGGGATCGATGCACGTGCGTTACACCTGTTGCGCACGGTTTACAGGGCCCCTCCTGCAACGGGGGGCCAGCTTGCCAAGAAGAGGCCAGAGGTTTCAGCACACGAGTGCTGGGCTACTGAGCCCGGTACACCCAACCAGATTCTGCGCACGTCAACACTGACTGGGCGCGGGAAGGACCCTGTTGCCCTGTGTCATCTCCGGACAGATCGAGGGCAACTGCAATGGCCAATTTCAGCAAGTCGGACCTTGAATTCATCCTCAAACAGATCTTCATCGCTGAGGCACACGCCGATGGCGCCAGCCTGATCGACCTGTTGCCCAACAGCCAGGTACCCTTTGGCCTGCGCACGGTGGATGGCAGCTACAACAACCTGGTCACCGGGCAGAGCGAGTTCGGCGCAGCCGACAACTCGTTCCTGCGCCTGCTCGAAGCGTCTTACCGCGCCAACTATGTCGGCACCGGCAATGTCGTCGATTCGCAACCGCGCACCATCAGCAACCTGATCGTCGACCAGACAGCCAACAACCCGGCCGCCGTCGAGGCCAACGGCGGTGCCGCGCCGGTGATGAGCCCTGGTATCGATGGCGTATTCGGCACCGCAGACGACAAGCCTGTGTTCTTCATCCCGAACGTGTCGCCAGACGCCGGGCTGACCGCCGGCTTCAACGCCTGGATGACCTTCTTCGGTCAGTTCTTCGACCACGGCCTGGACCTGGTCAGCAAGAGCAGCACCGACATCGTGTTCATCCCGCTGCGCCCGGACGACCCCCTGTTCGTGGCCGGCAGCCCGACCAACTTCATGGTGCTGTCTCGCGCCGTGCGCACCGCCGGCGCCGATGGCGTGGTGGGTACCGCCGACGATAGCCAGCCCAACACCACCTCGCCCTTTGTCGACCAGAGCCAGACCTACAGCTCGCACCCCTCGCACCAGGTGTTCCTGCGCGAATACACGGTCAACGCGGCAGGTGAGCCGGTGGCTACCGGGCGCCTGATCACCAACCGTGATCTGGGCGCCGATGGCAAGTTCGGCACCGCCGACGATGGCAACGGCGAAAGCGGTGGCATGGCTACCTGGGCGGTGGTCAAGGCCCAGGCCCGCGACTTGCTGGGTATCAACCTGACCGATGCCGACGTGCATAGCGTGCCGCTGCTGGCCACCGATGCCTACGGCAACTTCCTGCGCGGACCCAACGGCATGCCGCAGGTGGTCGTGCGCGTGAACAACGGCGCCGATGGCATTGCTGGCACCGCCGATGACGTCACCCAGCTGGTCGAGGGCGACCGCAATGCGCCGATCAGCCTGGCCAATGCCGTGAGCACCGGGCATGGCTTCCTTGACGACATCGCCCACAATGCCGCGCCCGTGGTGGTTGGGGGTGTGCTGCAGGCTGACGCCGACACCCTGGTGGGCAACGCACAGCCGGTCGGGCAGGGTGGCAACAACCTGACCTACGACAACGAATTGCTCGACGCGCACTACATCGCCGGTGACGGCCGGGTGAACGAGAACATCGGCCTGACCGCCGTGCACCATGTGTTCCACTCCGAGCACAACCGCCTGGTGCAGCAGACCAAGGATACTCTGCTGGCCGCGGGCGACCTGGCGTTCCTCAATGAGTGGCTGATCGACGACGTCACCGCTATCCCCACCGCGCCTGCCGACATCGCCGCGCTGGTGTGGGATGGCGAGCGGCTGTTCCAGGCCGCCAAGTTCGGCACCGAGATGCAGTACCAGCACCTGGTGTTCGAAGAGTTCGCCCGCACCATCCAGCCGCAGATCGATGAGTTCCTCGCCCCCAACGGCTACGACACCTCGATCAACCCGGCCATCCTCGCCGAGTTCGCCCATGTGGTGTACCGCTTCGGCCACTCGATGCTGACCGAAACCGTCGACCGCTACGACCCGGCGTTCAACCCGGTTTCTGCCGACCCGGCCAACCCCGACCAGCAGTTGGGCCTGATTGCCGCGTTTCTCAACCCGCTGGCGTTCGCCGGTAGCGGGGCCACGGCCGATGAAGCGGCGGGCGCAATCATCCGCGGCGTTACCCGCCAGGTGGGCAACGAGATCGACGAGTTCGTCACCGAAGCCCTGCGCAACAACCTGCTCGGCCTGCCACTGGACCTGCCTGCGCTGAACATCGCCCGCGGTCGTGATACCGGCATCCCCAGCCTGAACGAGGCCCGCCGCGAGTTCTATGCCGCCACCGGCGACAGCCAGCTCAAGCCCTACATCAGCTGGGTCGACTTTGCCGATCACCTCAAGCACCCGGCGTCGCTGATCAACTTCATTGCCGCCTACGGCACCCACAGCAGCATTACCGGGGCCACCACCGAGGCCGCCAAGCGCGCCGCCGCCGTGGCACTGGTACTTGGCGGAGACGGCGCCCCCCTCGACCGCCTCGACTTCCTCAACGGCACCGGTGCCTATGCCAACGTGACGCTGGCCGGCGCGGACGGCATCGCCGGCACGGCCGACGACATTGCCGGGGTGACCGTGACCGGGGTCGACGCCATCGACTTCTGGGTCGGCGGCCTGGCCGAGAAGAAAATGCCGTTTGGCGGCATGCTCGGCTCCAGCTTCAACTTTGTCTTCGAAACCCAGCTGGAAGCGCTGCAGAACGGTGACCGCTTCTACTACCTGTCGCGCACGGCGGGCATGAATTTTGGTACGGAGCTGGAAAACAACTCCTTTGCCAAGCTGATCATGGCCAACTCCGACGTCACCCACCTGTCCAACACCGTGTTCCTCACGCCCACGTTCACCCTGGAAGTGAACCAGGCCAACCAGTTCACCGGGTTGGGTGCCGACGGCAAGGCCGACCCCACTGGCGGCATCGAGATCAACGGGGTTGAAATCGTTCCGTTGGTGATCCGCGATAACCCCGATACCGTCGGGCCAGACAGCAACTTCCTGCATTACACCGGTGAAGACCATGTGGTGCTGGGTGGCACCGCTGGCAACGACATCATCATCTCCAGCGAAGGCGACGACACCCTCTATGGCGATGCCGGTGATGACCTGCTCGAAGGCGGCGCCGGCAACGACGCGGTGCTGGGCGGCGCGGGCGACGACATCATCACCGATTCGTTCGGCGACAACCGCCTTGAAGGCAACGCCGGCAACGACGTGATCGTCGCTGGCAGCATGGGGGTTGCCGGTAACCTGATCCTGGGCGGCGATGGCCAGGACTTCATCATCACCACCGAGGACATCAGCACCACCTTCGGTGGCCTGGGCGACGACTTCATCCTCGGCGCCAAGACCAACCTGCCACCTACCGGTAACGAGGGTGACGACTGGATCGAGAAGGGTACCCAGGACGGCGCACCTGGTGACAACTTCGCGCCCTTGCTGGGTGACGAAGTCATTGGCAACGACATCTTCGTCGGGGGCGGCGGCTTCGACGAAATGATCGGTGAGGGCGGCGACGATATCTTCGTCGGCAGCGATGCCCAAGACAAAATGGATGGCATGTCCGGTTTCGACTGGGTCACCAACAAGAATGACCGCGTGGGTGTCACCGTGGACCTCAGCCTGGCCGCCTTGGCTCAGCCCCATGGCAACGCGCCTAACCAGAACGCTGGCGTGTTCAACCCGGTGGGCGCTTCGCCTGCCTCGATTCTGGACAGGTTCGCCGAGGTCGAAGGGGTGTCCGGTTCGGCCTACGCCGATGTGCTCAAGGGCGACGACGTCGATGCCGTGACCATTCTCAACCATGGCGGCGCCACCGGCAGTGCGCTGACCAACGTGGCGCTGATACGTGGGCTGCAGCAGTTCCTGGCGGATGCCGGCCTGCCCACCACCGGCTTTGCCACCGGCAACATCATGCTCGGCGGCAATGGCAGTGACCTGATCGAAGGCCGGGGTGGCGATGACCTGATCGATGGCGACAAGTGGCTCAACGTGCGCATCGCCGTGTACGCCCCTGGCGACGTCGACCACACCGGCCCGGAAATCGCCAGCTTCGACAGCATGGCCGACATGATTCCGTTCATGCTTGACCGCACCTACAACCCCGGCCAGCTCAAGGCCGTGCGCGAAATCCTGCCCGGCACTTCGACCGGCGGGGCCGCCTTCGACACGGCAATATTCTCTGGGCTACAGAGCGAGTACGTGGTGACCCAGAACACCAAGGGCACCGCCGATGTTGCCGATGACGTCTGGACCGTGACCGACACCGTGGCCGGCCGCGATGGCGTCGATACCCTGTTGCACATCGAGCGCCTGCAGTTTGCCGATAGCCAGCGCGTACTGGTGGAGGGGGTGAACGCACAACCCACCGGCAGCCCGACCCTGCTCGACAGCAACGGCGGTGCGATTACCGTGGGTGACATGCTGACGGTGAGCGTGGCCGCCGTGCGCGACGCCGACAATATCAGTGCGGGCAACCCGACGGGCTCGCTCGCCGACCGTTCGGTGTCTTACTACTGGCAGTTCGAGGCCGACCCGGGCAGCGGTGTGTTCCAGGACATCATCCTGCTACCGGCCGGCGACCTGGCCTTCCAGAGCGCCGATGGCACTTCGTTCAAGGTGTCGCCAGACCTGGCCGGGCTGAGCCTGCGGGTCAAGGCGATCTATCAGGATGCCCATGGCACCACCGAAGTGCTGTACTCGCAGCCTACCACCGTGGTGCAACCTGGCGCGCCCGTGGTGCCGACCGTGGCCACCCCGGTGGTGGATGCCAGTGACGGCGGTGCCGGCCTGCACATGGTGCGCTCCGACCTGAACTTCATCCTCGCGCAAATCAAGATTGCCGAGGCCGATGCCGCCGGGCAGGACATCCTCTCGCTGATCCCCAACGTCCGCGCAGCCATGGGCCTGCGTGCGGTGGATGGCTCGAACAACAACCTGATGAACCTGAACGGCAACAACAACACCCAATACGGTGCCGCCGACAACGTCTTCCCGCGCGTGACCGACCCGGTATTCAACCCGGCCGAAGGTGCGCCAGCCGGTTTCTTCGGCCCAGGTTCCCCGGCGATCCCGGGGTCGTCGTACCAGCAGACCAGCGGGCCGGTGTTCGATTCGCAGCCACGTACCATCAGCAACCTGATTGTCGACCAGACCTCCAACAACCCGGCAGCCTATGCCACCGCGTATGACCCGGGTGCCGATGGCGTGCTCAACTTCGGCGCCGCAGGCAACGACGACGTGCTCAAGGATGGCGTGCGCATCGTCGCCAGCCCAGGTATGGACGGCCAGTTCGGCACCACCGACGACCATGACGTGTACCTGTTCGAGAACACCGCTGCCGATGCCGGGCTGTCTGCGCCGTTCAACGCGTGGATGACCTTCTTCGGGCAGTTCTTCGACCATGGCCTGGACCTGGTCACCAAGGGCGGCTCCGGTACCATCTACATCCCGCTGCAACCGGATGACCCGCTGTACGTGGAGGGTGGCTTCACCAACTTCATGGTGGTAACCCGTGCCACCAACCTGCCTGGGCCGGACGGCATCCTTGGCAACGCCGACGACATCCGCGAACACACCAACACCACCACGCCGTTCGTCGACCAGAACCAGACCTACAGCTCGCATCCCTCGCACCAGGTGTTCCTGCGCGCCTATGTCATGACTGACGACGGCCCGGTCGCCACGGGCCGGTTGATCACCAATCGCGACCTGGGCGCTGATGGGCGGTTCGGCACGGCCGACGACACCGAGATCGGCGGCATGGCCACCTGGAAGGTGGTCAAGGCCCAGGCCCGCGACCTGCTCGGCATCAACCTGACCGATGCCGACGTCGACAACGTGCCGCTGCTGGCCACCGACGCCTACGGCAACTTCATCAAAGGGCCCAACGGCTACCCGATGGTGGTGATGAAAGGCCTGGACGGTATTGCCGGCACCGCTGATGACCAGGAGGTCGAAGGCAACCCGCTGGCGCCGCTCGACCTGACCAACGCCGTGCGTACCGGGCACCAGTTCCTTGCCGACATCGCCCACAATGCCGTGCCGGTGTTCAGTGGCGGCGTGCTGGCGCCGGATGCCGACAACGTTGCCGGCAATGCCGTGCCGGTCAACCCGCAGACCGGTGCCAACCTGGCCTACGACAACGAACTGCTGGACGCGCACTACATCGCCGGTGACGGCCGGGTCAACGAGAACATCGGCCTGACCGCCGTGCATGCGATTTTCCACTCCGAGCACAACCGGCTGGTGGCGCAGACCATGGACACCGTGCTCGACTCGGGTGACCTGGCCTTCCTCAACGAATGGCTGCTCAACCCGGTCAGCGCCTTGCCAGTCACCCCGGCCGAGATCGGTGCCCTGGTGTGGAATGGCGAGCGGCTGTTCCAGGCGGCCAAGTTCGGCACCGAAATGCAGTACCAGCACCTGGTGTTCGAGGAGTTCGCCCGCACCGTGCAACCTCGGGTCGACCTGTTCTTTGCCCCGACCCAGGTGTACGACGTCGACCTCGATGCCTCGATCGTGGCCGAGTTCGCCCACACCGTGTACCGCTTTGGCCACTCGATGCTGACAGAGACTGTCGACCGCTTCGACATCGACTTCAACGTCATCCAGGACCCGGCCAGCGCCAACCCCGACCAGCAACTGGGGCTGATCGCGGCCTTCCTCAACCCACTGGCTTATGCCGCCAGTGGCGTAACCCCCGAGGACGCCACCAGCGCCATCGTGCGCGGGGTCACCCGCCAGGCCGGTAACGAAATCGACGAGTTCGTCACCGAGGCGCTGCGCAACAACCTGCTCGGCCTGCCACTGGACCTGCCAGCGATCAACATCGCCCGTGGCCGCGACGTCGGTATCCCTTCGCTGAACGCTGTGCGCCGTGAAATCTACGGGCAAACCGGCGATACCCAGCTCAAACCGTACAGCAGTTGGGTCGACCTGGTGCAACACCTGAAACATCCAGAGTCGCTGATCAACTTCATCGCGGCCTACGGCACCCACAGCACCATCACCGCTGCCACCACCCTGCTGGAAAAACGCGCCGCGGCCATGGCCTTGGTGTTCGGCGGCGATGGCGCACCCGCCGACCGCATGGACTTCCTCAACAGCAGCGGCGCCTGGGCCAACGTGACCCTGCCCGGCAAGGACGGTGTACTGGGTACTGCCGATGACCTGAAGGCAGTTACCGTGACCGGTGTCGATGCCATCGACCTGTGGATCGGCGGCCTGGCGGAAGCAAAAGCGCCATTTGGCGGCATGCTCGGCAGCACCTTCAACTTTGTGTTCGAGAACCAGATGGAGAAACTGCAGGACGGCGACCGCTTCTACTACCTGGAGCGCACGGCGGGCCTGTCGATGAACGCCGAGCTGGAAAGCAACTCGTTCGCCAAGCTGATCATGGCCAACAGCTCGGCCACCCACCTGCCAGGCCTGGTGTTTTCCGACCCTGGCTTCTACCTGGAACTGGACCAGACCAAGCAGTACAACGAGGGCCTTGGCAGCGCCGACCCGCTGGGCGAAAACGGCGAGCAGGTGGTGTTCCGCGACAGCCCGCTGACGGCTGGCCCGGACACCCACTACATCCGCTATGCCGGTGCCGAGCACATCGTGCTGGGCGGCACCAATGGGGACGATATTCTGGTCTCCAGCGAAGGCGACGACACGGTCTGGGGTGATGCCGGCAACGACCGCATCGAGGGTGGCGACGGCAACGACCAGCTGCGCGGTGGGGCCGGGGACGACATCATCAGCGACATGGGCGGTGACGACAACATCCAGGGCGGCGACGGCAACGATGTGTTGCATGGCGGTAATGGCATCAACCTGATCATCGGCGGTTTCGGCAATGACTTTATCGTCACTGGTGAGGACGCCTCCGAAGCCATCGGCGGTCAGGGCAATGACTTCATCCTCGGCAGCAAGGCCAACGAGCAGGACATGGGCAACGAAGGTGACGACTGGATCGAGAAGGGCACCTCGGACGGCGCGCCTGGCGACAACTTCGACCCGCTCGGCAACGACCCGGTCATCGGTAACGACGTATTTGTCGGCGGCAACGAGAACGACAAGTTCAACGGTGAAGGCGGTGACGACATCATGGTCGGCAGCTTGGGGTTCGGCGACCGTTACATTGGTGGCTCGGGCTATGACTGGGCAACCTTCAAGGACTTGGCCCAAGGCGTGTCCATCGACATGAGCGACCGCTTCTTCGATGTGCCACTGGTACCGGGTTCGGGCGCTTCGACGCTGGTGCGCTTCGACATCATGGAAGGCCTGTCGGGCTCGGCGCATGGCGACTTCCTGCGCGGCGACAGCGAAGACGCCACCTCGCTGCCTACTGCAGGTGCTGCCGGCAGCGTGCTGACCAACATCAGCCTGATCGACGGCCTGGCCGGCTTGCTGGCGGCCGGGGCGACCTTCTATGACGGCGGCAACATCATCCTCGGCGGCAGCGGCAGCGACCTGCTCGAAGGCCGGGGTGGCGACGATATCCTCGACGGCGACAAGTGGCTGAACGTGCGCATCAGTGTACGCGCCAACCCTGATGGCACCGGCCCGGAAATCGCCAGCTTCAACAGCATGGAGCCGATGCTGCCGTTCATGCTCAATGGCACCTACAACCCCGGCCAGTTGGTGATCGTGCGGGAGATCCTCAGCGGTACCGACCACTTCGACACGGCGGTGTTCTCAGGGGTGTCCACCGACTACAGCGTGGTGGTTGATGGCAACTCGGTGACCGTCACCGACCTGGTGGCTGGTCGTGATGGCGTCGACCACCTGACCGGCATCGAGCGCCTGCAGTTCTCTGACAGTTCGCAGGCCTCTGGCGTCGGTACGGCAGTCAACGCCGGCCCCACCGGCCACCTGGCGATTCTCGATGCTACCACCGGCCTGCGCGACGATACGCCAGTCAGTGGCCAGCTGCTGAGGGTAAGCAACCTCGCCGTGCATGACGCGGACAATGTCAGCGCAACCAATGCGACCGGTGCGGTGAACGGCCCCGTGGCCTACTACTGGCAAGTCGAGGCGCTGCCGGGTTCCGGGGTTTATGAAGACATCACGGTTGTGGCCGCTGGTGAAGCGACACGGGTCACCGGTACGACCTACCGCGTCACGGACGACGTCGCCGGCCTGAACATCCGCGTGCGTGCGGTGTACCAGGATGCCAAGGGCACGCTGGAAATCGTCGATTCGACGCCGAACAGCGCGCCGAGCGCCGGGCCGACCGTGACCGGGCTGCTGGTGCAGAATCAAACGCTCACCGCCAACCCGGCCACCATCGTCGACGCCGACGGCCTGAGCAACCCTCAGTTCACCTTCCAGTGGCAGTCCAACCGGGGTGTCGGTTGGGTCAACATCGCCGGCGCCATCAGCAGCACGTTCGTCCTGACCCAGGCGCAAGTGGGGCAGAACATGCGTGTGGTGGTCAGCTACGTGGATGACTTTGGCGTGCAGGAAAGCGTCGCCTCCGACATTCTCGACCCGGTGGCCAACGTCAACGATGCGCCGACCGGTGCGTTGCTGATCAGCGACACCACACCCGACCAAGGCCAAACGCTGACCGCGCTCACCGGCGCAATTGCCGACATCGACGGCCTGGGGGCCTTCAGCTTCCAGTGGCAGCAAGGCACCGGCGGCACCTTCGCCGATATTGCCGGGGCCACGGCGGCCACCTTCACCCCCGGCTTCGCCCAGGGTAACCAGCAGCTACGGGTGATCGTGCGCTACACCGACGGCTTCGGCACCCTGGAGTCGCTGACCTCGGCGGCGACCGCTGCAGTCACCGTGCCACCGGGTGTTGTACTGGTTGGTACCAATGGAGCCAACACCCTGACCGGTGGCGCAGGCAATGACGTGATCTCGGGCTTGGGCGGCAACGACACGCTCAACGGCCTGGGCGGCAGCGACCAGCTGTTCGGTGGCATTGGCAACGACATCCTCAATGGCGGTGACGACCCTGACTTCCTCAATGGCGAGGATGGCAACGATACCCTCAACGGCGGGCTTGGCGCAGATGCCATGAATGGCGGTGCCGGCAACGATACCTTCCTGGTCGACAACGCCGGGGATACGGTCACCGAGGCACTCAATGGTGGCACGGACCAGGTGCAGACCAGCCTGGCCAGCTACACCCTTGGCGCCAACGTCGAGAACCTGACCTATACCGGCAGCAGCGCCTTTACCGGTACCGGTAACGCGCTGGCCAACACCCTCACAGGGGGGGCCGGCAACGACCTGCTCAACGGCGGTGCGGGTGCCGACCGCTTGGTGGGTGGCGTGGGCAACGACACCTATGTGGTGGATGACGCCGGGGATGTAGTGGTCGAGGCGACGGGGGCCGGTACGGACCTTGTGCGTACCACGCTGGCCAGCCACACCATGGCCGCCAACGTCGAGAACCTGGCCTATACCGGGGTGGGCAACTTCACCGGCACGGGTAACGGACTGGCCAACATCATAGACGGTGGGGCAGGTAATGACACGCTCAGCGGCGACGGCGGTAACGATGTGCTCAACGGCAATGCCGGCAACGACACCCTCAACGGCGACGCCGGGAACGACCAGCTGTTCGGCGGCCTGGGTGACGACCAACTGCGCGGTGGAGGGGGGGACGACAGCCTCGATGCCGGTGGCGGCAACGACACGTTGCTGGGGGAGGCCGGTAACGACAACCTGAACGGGGGCGCTGGCGATGACAGCCTGGATGGCGGCAACGGCAATGACACCCTGCAGGGCGGCGATGGTAACGACACATTGTTCGGCGACGTGGGTACCGACACCCTGATCGGGGGGGCCGGCAACGACTTCCTCAACGGTGCGGCAGGTAACGATACGGTGGTGGGTGGGGCCGGTAACGACACCCTGATCGCCACCGATGGCAACGATGTGTTCCAGTTCGCTGCAGGCTTTGGCAACGACTTGATCATCAATTTTGATGCCATTGCGGCGGGTGGCCAGGACCGGCTGGATATCACCGCCCTCAACATTACCGCAGCCACCTTTGGCGCCAGTGTGACCATCGCCGATGTTGGTGCGGACACCTTGGTAAGTATCGGTGCTGCCGACTCCATACGTTTGGTGGGGGTGGCAGATGCAACCACGGTGACCGCCGCAGACTTCATCCTGGCCGGTTGAGGGGCGCTGGGGTTAGCTGTTACGGGTACAACAGGGGGGCTGCGCAGCAGCCCCTTTTTCTGCGCAAAGAGTCGCCGAATGGTTCCCCGGGCCTGTCCAGCGACCACGGCAGTTGCTTCGCGTTATACTTCGCGCCTTTTGCCCGTGCCGGAATCCGCCCATGCGCCAGGTTTTGCTCATCGTCGATGTTCAGTCCACCTTCAGCCCACCCGAGTGGCTGGTCGATGGTTTGCGGCGGTTGTCAGCGAACATTCCCACCATAGCCTCGGTCGAGTTGCACGATGAACAGGTCACGCCGTTCGAGCGCCAGCTCGGTTGGCACCCGGCGGCCGAGGACGAAAGCCTGGTCGAGGCCGACCAGGTGTTCGTCAAGCATGGCTATGGGCAAAGTGCCGAAGCTATCGACTACATCCGGCAATTGGGTGTAGAGCGGGTGCTGGTGTGTGGGTTGCAGACCGAAACCTGCGTGCTGGCCGCCGGCTTTGCCCTGTTCGATGCAGGGCTGATGCCCACGCTGGTGACAGACATGACAATAGGGTCGTCGCTGGACCGTTCGGGCAAGCTGGGTACCGACCTGTGGAAGCACCACTTCCGCCAGGTCACTACCTCGGCCGAGGTGCTGGCTGAACTGGCCGGACGCGCGTAGTGCATGCGCCGGCGGGGTCATCTTCGTTCAGGCAGAGGTGACGCGTTCAGCTGGATCGGCTCCACGCGCCTGGTGCTGTTTGCGCCTGCGGGTAAACAGCAGGCGCAACAGGGTGTTCCAGCAATAGCTCACCAGTACCCCTCCAGCGAGTGCCAGGGCCACCTCGAACA
Source organism: Pseudomonas sp. BO3-4 (assembly GCF_034044115.1). NCBI lineage: Bacteria > Pseudomonadati > Pseudomonadota > Gammaproteobacteria > Pseudomonadales > Pseudomonadaceae > Pseudomonas > Pseudomonas sp. BO3-4. The sequence goes on along the minus strand of NZ_CP139018.1, from coordinate 3,843,469 downwards.
GCGGGTGCCTGAAAACATGCTCCGCCACCGACTCGAACTGGAAATGCGTCAGGTAGATATACAAGGTTGACGAAGCGATCACCGCACCTGCCCGTGCAACCAGGGCGGGTACTGGTACCGAGCGGAACCAGACAAGCGCCAGTATCGCTGGCAGGGCGATGTCGACATAGTGTGTGAGCGCTTGCCAGCCAACACCGGCAACCGCCATCAGGTCCAGCTCACCCACCACCAGCACGGCCACCGCACTGGCCACCCATTTGCGTGAGGGCGTGTCGGCATGGTGCACGGCCATGCCCAGCACCATCACCGCCAGGAAGTGCTGGGGTACCCGGTTGAGCAGGGCACTGGCGTCGAACACGAACTGGTTGAGGAGCACATCCAGCGCTACCAGTGCACAGGCAGCGATGATCAGCCAGCGAAACGGGTCGGCAACCAGCACCTGGCGCACGCGCTTGATCGACAGCACCAGGCCAATGATCACGATCATCTGCACCAACACTTCGATGTACCAATAGTTGAACAGGCTGACCTCGCTGGCGGGGAACCAGTTGGAAACCAGCAGCAGCGATTGCCAATGCAGCCGGTCGAATACCAGCTGGATCAATGCGGTATACAACAGTGTTGGCACCACGATGGCTGCCAGTGACCTGAGCAGCGTGCGTGCATCGCCACGCGCTTCGATGGCCTTGAGCTGAAAGCGCGCCAGGGCGATGCCGGAGACCAGAAACAGCACCGAGGTTTCGCCGACGATCAGCCAGTGGTCGAACTCGCCCAGGTGGCCGACCACAATCAGGATGATGGCGAGCATGCGGATGAACACCGGCATCTCCATAACCCGCCACGTGCCTTTGGGTGGCGCACTCAGCTCGGCCAGCTGGCACACCGGCAGGGTTTCCCAACGTTCAGGCAGGTGGCCGATGAGTGCTTCGAGCACGCGCGAAGCCTGCACGAACGACAGCGAGTCGCCGCCCAGCTCGACAAAGCTCAACCTGGCGTCCAGGCGCGGTACCTGGAGGATGCGTGCCCAGGCTGTACTCAGCTTTTCGGCCAAGGGTGACAACGGTGGGCTGATACTGTCGTCAAATGCAGCAGGCAGCGCGCGTTTGTCGACTTTGCCGTTGGGGGTGAGCGGCAGGGCATCAAGGAACACGAACAGCGCCGGAACCATATAGTCAGGCAGCTGGCCGCTGAGGGCCTGGCGCAGTTCGTCAACACGGATGGCTTGCTGCGCGACGCAATAGGCCACCAGCCGGGTCGATGCACCCTCGTGGTTGGCCAGGACCACGCATTGCCCTATGTGCGGGTGACGGCAGATGGCGTTCTCGATTTCTGCCAGCTCGATGCGATGCCCCCGGATTTTCACCTGGCTGTCAGCGCGCCCCAGAAAACTGGCGCTGCCATCGGCTAGGTAGGTGCCCAGGTCACCCGTGCGGTAACAGCGGTCGGCCGCGTCAGCGGTGAACGGGTTGGCGATGAATTTGGCTTCGGTCAGCCCCGGGTCGCCCCAGTATCCCCGCGACAGGTAGGGGCTGCGGATCAGGATTTCGCCTGTCTCGCCCTCGCTGACCAGCTGGTTGGCCGGGTTTATCACCAGCAATTGTGCATCGGCAATGCCTTTGCCCAAGGGCACCCGGGCATTGTCCATTTCCGGGTCGAGGGTATGGAAAGCCATGGCCTGTGGGGTTTCGGTGGTGCCGTAGAAGTTCACATTGACGGCATTCGGTGCGATGGCGCGGACCTGCTGGTACTGCGTCGGGCTGAGTGCATCGCCACCCCAGAACAGGTAGCGCAGGTGGTCGAGAACCTGGCCGTTCAGGTGTGCGCCAGTTTCGATCAGCTTGCCCAGCGGCGGGGTGAGGTGGATCACGCTCACACCGTGCTGCTGAAGCCAGCTGGCCAGCCGTGAGGGGTCGGTCAGGGTCGACTGCGCCGGGCAGGCAATGGTCGCGCCAAGCGACAGTGGCGTGAACACGTCGCGGTATACCGGGTCGTGGCCCAGGCCAGAAAGCAGCGAGAAGGTGTCGGCCTGGGTAAAGCCGTGCTGGCGCACATGCCAGTCGATGAAGTGCACCAGCGGTGCGTGGTGGGTAACGATGCCCTTGGGTTCACCGGTGCTGCCCGAGGTGAAGGTGATGTAGGCCGGCTGCTCAGGGCTGACAGCGGGCAGCGCGACAGGTTGGCGAGGGAAGGCCTGCAGCGCCTCCGCGGGGGCTTCAGGCACCGTGACGACCATGGGCTGGCCGACGTCGACGGTTGCCTCGGCACAGCGCAGTATCACCGCAGGCTTCAGGGTGTTGACGATTTGCTCGATACGCGCGGCAGGGTAAGCGGCGTCAGCAACGGTGAAGGCCAGGCCGGCACGCAGGCAGCCGAGCATGGCGTATACCAGGGCGGCGCTGCGGCGGGTGACGATGACCACACGATCGGTGCCGCTGGTGGCGTTTTTAACCAGAAACGCGGCAATGCCCGCGCTGATCTGCTCCAGTTGGGAGTAGTTGCAGGTTGTGTGCTGGCCAATGATGGCAATGGCCGCCGGGCAGCGGCTGGCCTGCTGGATGAAAGCGTGGTGAATGGGCTGTTCGGCACGGTACTCCAGGCACAGCGTCGGGTTCGGGCGCAGGTCCGGCATGATGATCGAGTACTCCGCAGGAACGTTGGGCTGGCTGGTAGCACAACGCTAGTGCAGGCTGGCTGATGGCGCCAATATTTGAAGGCTGCCTTGCGATAGCCGGGCAGGCCCAGGGCCGCAAGCGTGCCCCCATAAAACCCTGCTAACCCGACGGGTTAGCAGGGTTTTATGGGAGCCGCCTTGCGCTGCGACATGGATTGTCACAGGCCTGGTTTTCAGGCCACATCCACAAGCACGATCTCGCTGTCCTCGATGGCGGTCACCCGCAGCACCTCTTCCTGCTCGATCGCCACGCCATCGCGCGCCTTGGCCCGCAACCCGTTGACTTCCACCAGCCCCTTGGCCGGCACCAGGTAACCCCGGCGTGCGGCATCGAAGCGGTACTCGGCGGTTTCACCCGCCCGCAGGGTGGCAGCCACCAGACGGGCATCGGTACGGATCTGCAGGCTGTCTTCGTCACCCGCGCGGCCGCTGGCCAAGGTCACGAAGCCTTCGCCGCGCTCGCCTTTGGGGAACGGCCGGCTACCCCACTGCGGTGCTTCACCGGTGCGCTCTGGCACGATCCAGATCTGGAAAATTCGTGTATCGATGTCTTCCAGGTTGTACTCGCTGTGCACAATGCCGGTACCGGCGCTCATGACCTGAACATCACCGGCTTCGGTACGGCCCTTGTTGCCCAGGCTGTCCTGATGGCTGATCGCGCCTTCACGCACATACGTGATGATTTCCATGTCGCGGTGCGGGTGCGGTGGGAAGCCGCTGCCGGCCGCGATCAGGTCGTCGTTCCAAACCCGCAGGTTACCCCAGTGCATGCGTGCCGGGTCGTAGTACTCGGCAAACGAGAAATGGTGGTGGGCATCGAGCCAGCCATGGTTGGCGTGGCCGAGGCTTTCGAAGGGTCGCAGTTGCAGCATGGTCGTGCTCCTTGAATCAGTGGAATGACGCCATGATGCGCTAAAGAAACATCGAAAATAAGCGTAAATATCGGCTTAAAACAATCTGTTTTATAGATGCTTTTTGTGTGGCGTTTTATTCGCTTCATCGCCTAATCCACTGATCTGCAAGCATTCGCTGGCGATTTTTCGTCGATGCGGCGAACATGCCTGCTGTTTTGATTTTCAACGGAGTGACCGTGGCCCACGAGCAACCCTTGGCCCCCGCCGACCTTACCCCTCCTGCCCAGTTGCCCTGGTTTCGCCGCCTGGCCGCCCGCTTGCTGGGGCGTGGCCTGACCCGCCTGCAAGCCCAGCACCGCGACTCGTGGTTCCTCGGCCACGCCACAGGCCAGCGCACTGGCCATGCCGATGGCGTGCGTGAAGGGTTCGAGCGTGGTCGGGTGGAGGGCTATGAAGCGGGGCGCCAGGTGCTGGTGATCCGCGATACGCGCCCCGACAGCGCCGCCGTGCCAGGCCAGGATGACAACTTGTTCGACGACTGGCGCCTGCCGTTGACGGCCGAGTTGAAGAAGCGCTTCAAGGCCGATGTCGCCCAGCGCCTGCCCGCCGAAGCCCAGCCCAGCGCCGCGCAATGGAAGCTGATCTTCAGTGACACCCCGTCTACCTGCGTGGTGGCAGGCGCCGGGGCAGGCAAGTCCACGTCGCTGGTGCTGCGTATCCTGCTGCTGCGTCATTACCTGGGTTACGAGCTGGATGCGATGACCGTAGTCACCTTCACCCGCGAGTCGCGCAAGGACTTCATCAAGCGCCTGCTGCAGGTGTTCGCCCTGTGGCAGATCAACCTGCAGCCTGCGCAGGCCCGCGAGCTGGTGCGCACGTTCCATTCGCGCATCCTGCCGCTGGTGCGCAGCCTGCCGGGCTTCGGCCAGGTGCGTGCATTTGAAACACTGGGCCACGAGATGCCTGCCGGGCGTGAGGCCGAGGCCGACAGCAACCCGTTCGACCTGCGCCTGAACGATGCCCAGCGCCAGCAGCTGAACCAGTGCTACAGCAGCTTGCTGGGCGAGAGCCCGCGTTTTGCCGAGCTGGTCGGCCAGTTGCGCAGCGAAGCCTTGCAACTGAAACCGCTGGACCCGAACAACCCCGATGTGCAGAAGCGCGCACAGGTGACCCAATTGGCCGCCCAGCGCGACGAAGAACTGTGCGACGTGATCGAGGACCTGTGGTTCGCCGCCGGCGTCTGGCCGATCAAGGGCATCGAGCCCTGCCGCGAAACGGTCGACATCCGTGGCAGCCGCTTCCATGTGCATGGCCGCCTGGAAGGCCAGGGGCCTTTGGTGGTGCTGGGCTTCGACCCCGCACAAAGCGCGCAGTACCAGCGCCCCGGCGCCAAGCTGACCGTGCGTGCCGAGTGGGCGGTCAAGCGCACACTGTTGCAGGCGTTCTGCGACAGGCCGCTGATCTGGCTCGACAACTACGCCATGGCCAGGCGCCTGGCGGCATCGTTGGCGGGCGATGCCGTGGCCGGGCCTGGCTTCGAGTACAAGGTCAAGGGCGAACTGGCCCCGGCGCCGCTGCTGGATGCGTTCGTCAGTGCGGCCAATTTCATCGAAAACCTTGGGTTGGAGGTGAACAAAGCGGTGGCGGCGATGAGCTTTCCGTCCGGCGACAGCGATGCACTGTTCTTCGAGGCCCTGGCGCTGTACTGGAAAGCCCTGGAAGCGCACCTGCTGGACCAGTCGCCGCCGGTGATGAGCTACAACCGCATGTTCGCCTTGTTTGGCGAGAACAACCCAGAAAACCTGCATTTGCTGCCCGATCCGTTGCTGCGGCCGCTGGCGCACCTGATGATCGACGAGTTCCAGGACGTGTCGCCACAGATCGTCAGTTGGTTGCGTGCCAGCCTCGCCGAAATACGGCGCCGCGGCCCGGCCATGCACACCGGGCGCCATGCCCAGCATTCGTCGTTGCTGTGCGTGGGGGACGACTGGCAATCGATCTACGGCTGGCGTGGTAGCTCGCCCAAGTATTTCATGGAGTTCACCAAGGCGTTCCCGTCGCCGGCCAACACGCGGGTGATGCTGGTCGACAACTACCGATGCCAGCAACAGGTGATCGATGCGGCCGAGCACCTGGTCAAGGGCACCCCGGCGATTGCCGGCAAGAAAGCCCGCGCCAGTGGCCCGGCGGCTGAGTTGCCCGGCTCGCCGGTCAAGGTGTTCGACCGTGACGAGGCTGCGTTGGGCGAAACGCTTGTCGAGCATTACCAGCGGGGTGAGACGGTCATGATGCTGTACCGCAAGGGCAGTGACCGAGCGTTGATGAACGAGCACCTGCAAAGCGTGTTGCACGCCGACGCGGCGCTTCCGGCCGAGCAGCGCCGGCTGCGCCAGCTGACCTACCACAGTGCCAAGGGTTTACAGGCCGATGCGGTGTTCATGCTGGGTGACTGCCAGTACCTGACCAGCTCACCCTACAAGAACCAGGTATACCGTCAGGCCGGGCTGGGCAAGGCAGGTGATGCCCAACCGTTCGACTCGGCACAGAAGGAAGAAGTGCAGCGCTTGGCCTACGTGGCGGTGACCCGTGCAGTGCAGCACTGCTATTGGCACGTGGAGGCCGTCAGTGGTGACGCCGCAGCGGCCCCACGGGCGTCCAGCCAGGTGGACGGCAAGCAGGCCTTCTTCGAAGACCTGCGCGGGCAGTGAGTGGGGGTCAGCGGCCGATTGTTTGCGTCTGGCGGGTGAGGCTGGTCAGCAGACCGGTTTCAACCTGCTGCTGCTCGGCAGTCAGCGCGTCAACGCCCTGGCGATACTGCTGCTCGTTGAGCACCACGCGCCGCAGCCTGCCCTCAGCATCCACCGGGCTTTCAGGCATGACCCTGGCCAAGGCTCGTCGCACAGAGCTGTCCAGGGATGTCACCGGGTCGGCGGTTTCATCCAGGCAGTAATAGAGGTAGTCAAGGCCTGGCCGCCAGAAGTCGGTGATCAGGCTGAACTGTGCCGCATGCTCTCGTTTCAAGTACTCGACCCAGCCCGGCTGCTGGGTCAACCATTGCTCCCGAGCGATGGCATCCCTGTCCAGGGAACGGACCGCAGCTTTCACCATTTCGATGATTGTGTCGTTGATTCTGGCCGTATTGCGGTACAGCATGCCTCGGCTCGGCTCAGGGTAGTCCAGCGCGCTGGCCAACGACTGGCGCAGAGCCAAACGTACCTCGACATCGTCCACCAGCCCCGTTTGAAGTTCGCTGTCTGGAAAGGCTGAGGGGTCGTCCAGCTCATCGTAGGGGGGGAGGTTTTCATCGAAGGCCCCGTCGAGCAGTGCCTGTTTGCGCAAGGACCTTCTCCAGCTGATGCGATCGGCCAGTTGATTGACCTGACTGCGTCGATACAACTTGCCATACAGGCTCAGTAGATCAGCGGGTCGACTACCGGCGACGGCTGCCGCTTCGTGGGCCAGCACTTCTATCTCCAAGGCACTGAACGCGTCGGCACCTGCGTCGCCACAGGTTGGCGGGAAGTCGCCGGCCACGGTGGCGAGGCGTTCACGCAGCGCGGTGTCGCGGGCCGCGTCATCCAACAGCTTCCAGACGCGTGCCCTCAGGGCCTCGCCATCACGCTGCGCTTCTGCCGATTGGGCAAGACGTTCGAGTACGCCCAGCAGCGCTGCGTTTTCACCTTGGTCAAACAGGTCGCTCCACAGTTGCTCCTCGGCACTGCTCGCCTCGCCACGGAAAATGCCTTGCCACAGTGGCACGTCTTCTGCGTGCTCGAAGACGTTGACGCCGCTGCTGCCCAGGCGTGCTCGTGTCTGGGCTTCCAGGGTGTTGTAGTTGAACAGCCAGCGGCGCTCCGGCAAGTGCGCGGCGACATCGCGGGCAAACGGGGTACGCAGCACACCAGGCAAGTCTGGCAGGGTACGAATGCGGTTGGACGACAGGTTCAGGTAGCGCAGTTGGTACTGGGGCTGGCTCATCAGGACGGTCAGGCTGTCGGGCCACTGCTGCAGTTCGCAGCGGTCAAGGTCCAGGTGGCTGAGGCGGGCCATGAAGCGCAGGTCTGGCGCCAGCCGCAGTGGGTTGCCCGACATGTGCAGTACCTTGGGATGGATCATGTCCTGAAACTGGGCGGCCAGGCTCTCATCCAGTGTGATCTGGTTGCTGCCCAGGCCAAGTCCATCCAGGGGCAAACGCGTCAGGAAGGCGAGGCTGGCATTATCGAGCCGCAGCCGGTTACGGCTGAGGCCGAGTACCCGCAGGCCAGGCATCGCCCCAATGGCCTGCTGGGCAGTGGCTGAAAGGGTAGTCAAGCCATTGCCTGTCAGGCCCAGCTCGCGTAGCCGTGGGGCAGACTTGAGCGCCTCGAACAATGCTTCAGCGTCCATCTCCGGGTTACCGATAATTTCCAGGGTGCCCAGGTCAGGGAAGTTTGCCAGGAAGCCGCCCTCCAGGCGTCGCATCTGCAACCCCTCAAGGACGAGGTGCCGTATATGCGGCATACGGGCAGTGAACGCTGGCAGCGCTTCCAGTTGCATATGGCTCAGTACCAGCACTGCGCGTTGCGCGCCGCCTTCACGGCGGGAAGCACTCATCAGTCGCTCGGTGCATTGCTGGCGATCAAAGCGCTCTTCAAGGGTGCGGGCGGTGCTTACCCAACGGTTGAGATCCCGGTTGAGGGTACGCTGCTCGACCTCCAGCTGGTTGATCGCGCTACCCAGGTCGCCTCCTCGAGCCAGTTCGGCTTGTAGCCCACTGATTTGCTCGCTGCTGAGTTCGGGGTAGAGCGCCCGGAGTCGACGTGCAGCCGGCAAGGCTCGTCCTTGCAGGCCACGGCCGCTCAGGGGATAGCCCAGCTGGCCGTTGGCCAACCGCAAAGGGGAGCGGAACCTGGGGTTGATGGGTTGCTGGCCGATCAGTGAGGCGCAGTGCTGGCGATCGTCAAGGGCAAGTTGCAGCAACCGGGCCGGGTCAGCCTGCGGGTGCGCGGCTTGCAGCGCCTGCTTGATGCGTAGACTGTCGTCGTTGGCCAGGCTGGGCCTGAACAGGCCGAGGAGGGCACGATCAAGCCGCGCTCGAGCTTGCAGAAGGCGTGCTTCCTCGGCAACGCGAAGCGGCACCCGTCCGTTGGTCAGGCGTTCCCGTTCGGCGTTGCTGAGGTTGGCAAGCAATGCTTCAAGCGCGCTGTCCGGCAGCCCGGGAAAATGCCGGGCGAGGGTTTGTGCAGTGGGTGGGTGTGTGGGACGGCGTCGTTGTTGCAGGCTCTCGAACAGCGCCTCGCGATGCTGTTCCAGGTGTTGCGCGAGCTTGTTGTTCAGTGCGGACGATCGGTGCTCGGTTGGTGTGTCACCGAGCAACTGCTCAATGGCTTCTTCATCCATCTGATCCAGCACGGTCTGGCTCAACTGGCCATTGTCCAGGTCGGTACGGGTAATTTCGATTTCTGTCTGGCCCAGCGTGTGAGGGGGGCCGTAGCGCACCGATTCGCCCCAGGGTTCTGGCCCTTGGTAAACCTTCAGCACGTTCCCCTCGGGCCACCCCGGCAGGCGCAGCAACTCAGGCAAGGCAAAGTTCTTGTACGCAGCCAGCGGCAACCCATGGCGTACGCAGTTGATGATCTGTTGTGTCTGATTGTCCAGTTGCAACCGCTGCAGCGTGTCGATCAACAAAGCGGGTGGAGGCAGGCCCGCTGCCTGGGCACGGCGCAGCACATCTGGATCGGTACCGGTAGTGCGCATGGCATGGTCCAGTTCGCTGTCGTCCAGGCCTGCGCTATGGCTGCCGAGGCGGCGCGCGAGCTGTTCGCGGTCCCATTCCAGAGGCTGTTCATGGGCCAGTTGCCAGCGGGCGTTACCCTGATGCAGCAAGCGTGGGGCATAGGCCTGCGCGTCATCAGGGTGGCGCACGCGCCATTGCTGATCAGCGCCCTGAAACACCTCGTACAGGGTCCCATCCAGCTTCAGGTAGGTCTTTCCGTCGACGTGCACATGGCCGAGCAAATCGGGTTGAGCCTCCTCAGGAATAGCCGCCGTGCTCGTATAGGGTTTCATGTCGGGGTGCCAAAGCACTTCCTTGTCTTCATGCCATACACGTTTCAGTGCATCGACAAAGCCAGACGCCTGGACGACCCTGGTGCCCACTGCAAAGCCGGCAATCACGCCCGCGTTGATGGCCAGCGATTCCAACTGCGCCAGTGCCTGCCGGGTATCACCTTCTTCCCAGGCCTCGAACCCGGTGAAAACAGAGCTCATCAGGTCGTAAGCAAAAACGCCTAGCATGACCGTGTTCAGCCCCGGCACGAAGAACGCGGCGACATTCAGCACGTTCATCCCCAGGTCGAACCAGTACTTCAGACGCTCATTGCGGGCGTTGGCGTCGACTTCGGCGGTAGGCACAGCAATGGTTTTTGCGTCGGCCTTCATGCGCGCAAGGTGTGCGTTGTGCAAGGACGTCCAAGGGTCGGTTCGGATTGGCGAGAGCGTGAAAGGGATCACTGGCATGATGCGGGGTTTGCGTATGCCCGCTTCATCCTCTTCGAACAGCGCGATTTCCAGCTTTACGGCGAGTTCTTTTTGCCTGTCCTTGTAGGCGAAATGCACCAAGGCGCGGCGAAACTCGCTTTGCAATAGCCGGCTGCGCAGGTGCTTGCCCGCTTCCTGACGAGAAGCGAACTCCCTGACCGGGTGCTCGCTGTCGCCAGGGACATACACAATGCAGGGGTTCTTGCGGTAAGGGTTGTCTGGCCCGATGAACAGTATTTCGTGGACGGGGGTATCGAACAGGTTGAAGTGCCAGCAATGCAACGCCTCGTTTTCATAGGTGGGGTGAGGCTTGCCGTCGCACAGTTGCCCAAGCGCATCGAGCCCGGCCTGGCTCAGCAGGCCTTTGAGCTTGGCGATCAATGCCTGGACCCTCAAGGCCTCACGGTTCGCTGCAATCGACAGGCGCTGGATTTCAGCGCGATTGGCGCCTTCATGGGTTGCAAGCAAATGGTCTTGATAGCGTTTGCCAAGGTCCAGTGCCCGACAATGTCTCACGAAGTCCGCCATCGTCAGGCCTGCCAGGGGCGTGTCGCTGCCAGCGGCGTCGGTGAGCCTGCTGTAGGGACCGACTTCGTCCAGCCCCTCGAAGTTGTGCAGGGCAGCCTCCAGCAAACTGCGTGTTTGCGGCTGGCCTACGGGGCGGGTGGCCAGCACATCCGCTTCCACGTCCGGGACCAAAGGCGTTTCCACATCGGGAACGCCAACCCAGATGTTGGCCTCTGACTCAAAGGGCTGGAAGACATACTGCGCCCTGTCTACGGGTACATTCAGCTTCAACCGCTCGGTCAACAGAGGGCCGCAGAACGCGATGATGTCCTTGAACTCGCCCAGCGCCTGCTTGACCTGCGCCAGCCGTTTGTTACGGGTTTGCAACGCCTTGTGCAACTGCTCACGCATGGGCTCATCGGCAGTGGCATACCACGAGTAAGGGGTGCCATCTTCATCGAGGTACTCCTTGTACAGGCTCTGCACCACTTTGCGCGTATGCGTGGGTTGGAGCGCCTTGCTCCATTTCGGTAACGATCGGGTTATCTGGCTTTGATGCAACGGTGTCGGGGTTGTCATGGTCACCATCTCTTTTGTGGGGGGAGACAGTCCACGCTGATCAAGGCGCCGGGGTGCGGTAGATAGTTGTTGGCCGCGGTCGGTCCTGCGTATGCGCGGGTCGGTGGGGGGCTGGCAGCGAGGGAGCATCTGCGAGAGGGTGAGGCAGGCCATGGTGCAGGCTTCAGCCAAGGAGAATCGCAATGCGTTCGCTGTGCAGTCCGAAAGACCACCTGCTAGACCTCGATGGCGTTGAAATAGCGGTTCGCACCTGGGGGGCAGAAGACGGTATTCCCATATTGGCCTTGCATGGCTGGCTGGATAACGCTGCCTCGTTCGAGCGCCTGGCACCGATGCTGGACGGCTGCTTCGTGGTGGCCCCCGACCTGATCGGCCATGGCCGTTCTGGCCATCGTCGCCACGACAGCGGCTATTACCTGTGGGAGCATGCCGAAGACATGCTGGCGGTGACCGACAGCCTGGGCCTGGCGCAATTTCATGTGCTGGCCCATGGGATGGGCACCGGTATAGCGTCGCTGCTGGCGGCCATGACCAGTGGCATTGCCAGCATGACCTTCCTCGACGGCATGGGGGCACCGTTCACGGTGGCCGAGGATGACCGCGTGCAGCACCTGGCGCGGGCTTACCGGCTCAAGCGCATGGTACAGCGGAGCCAGTTGCCGGGTTTTGCCGAGCCGGATGTTGGTCGCTTCGACGACCTGGACACCGCCCTGGCGCAACGCCGCGAGCGGCTGGACACCGAACTGTCGGAAGGTGCCGCTCGGCTGCTGGCGCTGCGCGACCTGCTACAGCTGGACGATGGCTATTGCTGGCGCCACGACCCGCGGCTGGTATTGCCCGAACCCATGCCACTGACCGAGCGCGAAGCCTGCGACCTGCTCAGTCAGATCCGCTGCCCGTTGTACCTGCTGTTCGGCCGCCAGGGGGCCTTCACCGGCGAGGCCTTTACCCGGCGTCAGTCCGCCTTGCCCAGCCAGGCGAAAGTCTCCTGGCACCCAGGCGGGCACCACTTCCACCTGGATGCGCCGGACCGGGCGCTGGTCGACCAGTTGCTGCGTATCCTGACGCGCCATGAAGGGGGCGTTCTGCAACGCTTGGTGAACGAGTAGCTGATTCTGGTCACGCCGCGTGAACCTGGGCTATGGTGGCGAACGTATTCGCAAACACGCCACAGGGAGCCCGGCATGCGGCCTTTCACCATCAAGCACATCGACCACCTTGTGTTGCGGGTCAGCGACCTGCCGCGCAGTGTTGCCTTTTACACCGAACTGCTCGGCTGCACCGTCAGCCGCGTGCGCGAAGACTTGGGCATGGTGCACCTGGCCACGGGCACGGCGATGATCGACCTGGTAACCCTGGATGGCCCGCTGGGGCAGCCAGGCGGAGCGGCACCGGGCGTGGAAGGGCGCAACCTGCACCATTTCTGCCTGCGCATCGAGCCGTTTGACGAGGCCGCGTTGACGGCCTATCTGGAAGCCGCCGGGGTAAAGGTGGAGCCTGCCGAGAAGCGGTATGGTGCCGAAGGCGAGGGGCTTTCGCTGTACTGCTACGACCCGGATGGTAATCAGGTCGAGTTGAAGGGGCCGGTAGTGCCTGGCGGGTGAAACCACACCCACCAAAATCGTCAGCTAACCCGCTATCGCCCAGCACCCCGGTGCGGCGTGTCGTCCAGGCCGCCCTCTCGTGCAGGGCCCGGCGGGTGGATATCCAGCCAATCCCGATTATGCTTCATGAACCTTGCTGCGATCCGAGGCGGCCCGCCTCGTCGTGCTTCGCGCAAACAAAGCAAGCTCAAGGGCCTGGGTGCGACGGTGAAGTGGTTGTGAGGTGCTCCGGCCTGCATGACAACATGACGGAGGCAACCCATGGCGGTTCTCGACAGCGCATCCACGGGCAGCAGCGCGCCCCAACGCGGCATCACCAGGGAGGAGCGCAAGGTCATCTTCGCCTCGTCCCTGGGCACGGTATTCGAGTGGTACGACTTCTACCTGTACGGCTCACTCGCCGCGATTATCGCCAGGCACTTCTTCGCTGGCGTCAATGAAACCACCTCGTTCATCTTTGCCTTGCTGGCCTTTGCCGCCGGCTTTGCCGTCCGACCGTTCGGCGCCATCGTGTTCGGTCGCCTGGGCGACATGATCGGGCGCAAGTACACCTTCCTCATCACCATTGTCATCATGGGCCTGTCCACCGCAGTGGTGGGCCTGCTACCGGGCTACGCCACGATCGGCGTGGCCGCGCCGATCATCCTGATCACCCTGCGCTTGCTGCAGGGGCTGGCGCTGGGCGGTGAGTACGGCGGCGCGGCCACCTACGTGGCCGAGCATGCGCCCAAGGGCCGCCGCGGATTTTTCACTGCCTGGATCCAGACGACTGCCACCCTGGGGCTGTTCCTGTCGCTGCTGGTGATCATGGCCTGTCGCACGGCCATGGGGACGGAAGCGTTCGAGGCCTGGGGCTGGCGGATACCGTTCCTGCTGTCGATTCTGCTGCTGGCGATTTCGGTGTACATCCGCCTGCAGTTGAACGAGTCGCCGGTATTCATGAAGATGAAGGCCGAGGGCAAGGCATCCAAGGCGCCCCTGACCGAATCGTTCGCCCGCTGGGACAACCTCAAGGTGGTGATCATGTCGCTGCTCGGCGGCACCGCCGGCCAGGCCGTGGTGTGGTACACCGGGCAGTTCTACGCGTTGTTCTTCCTGTTGCAGACGCTCAAGATCGAGCCGCAGACCGCCAACCTGCTGATTGCCGGTTCACTGTTGATCGGCACACCATTCTTCATTTTCTTTGGCAGCCTGTCCGACCGGATTGGCCGCAAGAAAATCATCATGGCCGGCTGCATCATCGCCGCACTGACCTATTTCCCGATCTTCAAGGCGCTGACCGAGTACGGCAACCCGGATGTATTCGTTGCCCAGGAGCAGAACCCGGTGGTGGTGGTGGCCGACCCGGGCCAATGTGCATTCCAGTTCGACCCGGTGGGCAAGGCCAAATTCACCAGCTCCTGCGACATTGCCAAGAGCCTGCTGGCCAAGCGCGCCATCCCGTATACCAATGAAGCGGCGGAGCCCGGCAGCGTGGCACAGATCCGCATTGGCGAACGGGTATTGCCGAGCTTTGATGGCAGCAGCCTGGCGGCGGCCGACTTCAAGGTGCAAAGCGAAGCGTTTACCGCAACCCTGAGTGGTGCATTGAAAGAGGCGGGCTACCCGGAAAAGGCCGACCCGGCGAAGATCCACTACCCGATGGTGCTGTTGCTGCTGACCATTCTGGTGATCTACGTGACCATGGTCTACGGGCCGATTGCCGCTTGGCTGGTGGAGCTGTTCCCGGCGCGCATCCGCTACACCTCGATGTCGCTGCCTTACCACATCGGGAATGGCTGGTTCGGCGGCTTCCTGCCGACCGTGGCGTTTGCCATGGTGGCAGCGACCGGGGATATCTATTACGGCTTGTGGTACCCGATCGTGATTGCCGTGATGACGGCGGTGTTGGGGATCTTCTTCCTGCCGGAGACCAAGGATCGGGATATCACTCACACCTGAAGGTCGAGTTTGCCTGTGCTGGCCCCTTCGCTGCAGGAGCGGGTTCACCCGCGAAAGGATCAGCACAGGCCTCGAACGCTGTGTAGGAGCGGGTTCACCCGCGAAGAGGCCGACACAGGCCTCGAATGCTGTGTAGGAGCGGGCTTGCCCGCGAAGAGGCCGGCACAGGCGATCAATCAGTCGAAGTAGCCACGAAGCCCGAATGCATACCCGGTATCCACAGCTGTCGCCTCACCCCGGCTCCAGCGCTTCTTCAGCACGAACTCGAATGCCGGCTCGTACAACCCGTCGCGCACCAGTGCCCCCGCCAGCACCTCCACGTCGTACCAGCCATTGTCCAGTTCGATGATCGGCCGCCCTGGCACCTGGTAACGCGCCATCAGGTCACCCAGGGTCTTGGGCGTGAAGTGCTGCAGGATGCGCCAGGTGTACAGCATCAGCGCACCGTGCTCGACCCGCAGTACATAGCCATTGCGCCGGTGCTTCAGGCGGCTGCCGGCCTCGCGCAGGGCCGGGGTGTGGTTATCGAGGGTGAACAGGATGCGGTAGGGCAGGTTGTCGACACCGGCCAGCGGCAGCACGATGCCTTCGCGCACCGCCTGGTCGCCGCTGTCACCGTGGGTGAACGCACCGGCCAGGTCGTCGGGCAGTTGATGGTCTTGCTTGAAGCGTTCGAGCAACTGGATATCGCCAAGCAGAAAATAGTCGACCAGGTCGTTGAGCACTTCGCTGAATTCGTGGCGCATCTTTTTTCCTTGTGGGTGCGCATTGGGGTAAGGGCAACCGGCTAGTGCTTCTGGGCAATCTGGATCAAGTTGCCGCACGTGTCATCGAACACCGCCACGGTAACCGGCCCCATTGGGGTGGGTGGCCGGATGAACTGCACACCGGCTGCACAGAGCCGGGTGTATTCGGCCTGGATATCGCGCACGCCGAACGAGGTGGCGGGGATGCCATCCTGCTTGAGCGCGGCCTTGTACACCTTGGCCGCCGGGTGCGCGTCGGGTTCCAGCAGCAGTTCGACGCCATTGGGGTCGTTGGGCGAAGTCAGGGTCAACCAGCGGTGCCGGCCCATGGGGATGTCGTGCCTGGGCTCGAAACCGAGTACGTAGTGGTAGAAAGCCAGGGCCTTGGCCTGGTCGTCGACGAGGATGCTGGTGACCACGATCTTCATAAGCACACACCGTTTACCTGGGGCCGATGACTATCAGTAAAGACGTTCGGGCGTTTTTGACCAGTGGTTGCAGTGCCACGGGGGCCCGTTACAGGTGCAAGCGTGGTGCGGCGCCGGTTTGCGCAGGCCTGTGAGACGAGGTACTGGCAGTACCCTACAAAAAACCTGTTCAAGGCATAGGTAAATCCTTCAGCGCTCAGCGCCCGCAGAGCGGCAGCCAAGGGTAAAGTGTGAGGCATGATCCCAGCCTGCCAAGACCCGCGTCAGAGAGGTACCCTGTGGCTGCCTATACCTTGCGACAACTGAAGTACTTCGTCACCACCGTGGAAGCGGGCAGTGTGGCCGAAGCGTCACGCCAGCTGTACATCGCCCAGCCGTCCATCTCCACGGCCATCAAGAGCCTGGAGGAAAGTTTCGGTGTGCAGCTGTTCATTCGCCACCACGCCCAGGGCGTGTCATTGACGCCCAGTGGCAAACGCTTCTATGCCAAGACCAAGTCGCTGCTGCAGATGGCCCATGAGTTCGAACAGAACGCCCTGGCCGACAACGATACCGTCGCCGGGCAAATCGACATTGGCTGTTTCGAAACCGTGGCGCCACTCTACCTGCCGCGCCTGATCGCCGGTTTTCGTCAGCGCTACCCGGGTGTGGACATTCGCCTGCGCGACGGTGAACAGCAGGACCTGATCCAGGGCCTGACCGCCGGAACATTCGACCTGGCATTTCTCTATGACCACGACCTGGATGGCACCATCGAGGCCGAGCCGCTGATGCCGCCGCAGAAGCCCTATGTGCTGCTACCCGAGAACCACCGCTTTGCCAGCCAGGCCCAGGTCTCGCTGCGCGACCTGTGCCCCGAGCCGATGATCCTGCTGGACGTGGCCCCTAGCCGCACCTACTTCGTCAGCTTGTTCAACGAGATGGGCCTGGCACCGAACATTGTCTTCAGTTCACCGTCGATCGAGATGGTGCGCGGCATGGTCGGTCAGGGTTTCGGTTTTTCGTTGCTGGTAACCCGTCCGCACTCGGAATACACCTATGACGGCCAGCGCCTGGCAATGCTCGACATTGCCGAGCCGGTGGCGCTGTCGGGGCTGGCTGCGGCGTGGTTGAAGCGAGTCCAGCTGACCAAACCGGCGCAGTTGTTCGTGGAGTTTTGCCGGGAAGAGCTGGCGAAGTTCTGAACTGAGCACGCCATGCTACCCCGGCAGGAGGCGCATGGCGTGGCATTGCTCAGGGGCTGACCTGATAGCCGCGCCCCTGCAGGCAACCGCTGTAGGCACTGGCATGGGCCTGGGTTTTGGCTTCGTCCTGGCCGCGCCGGTCCTCGCGCCGGTCCTGACGCTGGCGCATGCCACCGACCGCGGCTCCGGCGGCGGCCACTTCGCCAGCACGGTTCTGCCGGTATTGCTGTTTGGCATCGTCACCCACCCGGTCATACAACGCGTCATGCTGGTTGCCGCGCACCTGCGCGCCTACAGCACCGGCGGCGGCACCCGCAGCTGCACCGCGAACCCGGCCACCGACATGGGGGTCGCTGGACGTCGCCGTGCCGTTTGCGGCATTGGTGGCGACGGTATTGCAATCGTTGATATCCAGTTGCATCTGCTGGCTGCTCTGGCCCTTGAGCGGCACTACCGACTGCGCCTGGGCGGCCGATGCTGCGCACAGCAGCATCAACAGGTAACTCCACGTGAACGTACGCATGGCACACCTCCACCGGGCGGAAAGCCCGCCTCACAGGATAGTCGCCTTTGAGGTCGCGATGGAAGTTTTGCCCAGATGGTCTACACCGGATATCAGACGCCGTTCCGATTAGCCTCTTGGCCTGATCCAAGGCTACCTGCGGGCAAACCATGAGCCAGACGCAAGATCTGATCATCTGCGAGTATTGCGACACGGTGTACCACCGTGCACCGCTGCTCAAACATCAACGTGCCCTTTGCCAGCGCTGTGGCGGCGTGCTGTACCGGCACAGGTCACTGACCATCGAGCAGCGGCTGGCATTGAGTGTGACTGGCGGTGTCCTGCTGGTGTTCGCCAACTATTACCCGGTGATGACCATCGGCATGCAGGGGTTGACCCACTCGGCCACCTTGTGGGACGCCGTGCAGATCCTCAGTCACGGCAGTATCACCTTCATCGCCCTGGTCATGGCGCTGTCGATCATTTTTGCGCCGCTGCTGCAAATTGCCCTGTTGTGCTGGGTGTTGAGTTTTGCCCTTGCCGGTCAGCGTGCCCCCGGCTTTGCCCTGTGCATGCGTGGCCTGGAAAGCCTGCGGCCTTGGAGCATGCTGGAGGTGTGTCTGCTGGGGGCGATGGTGGCGGTGATCAAGCTGGCGGGGCTGCTCGATGTGATCCCCGGTATTGGCCTGCTGGCCCTGGCCGCACTGAGCATGTTGATCATCCACATTGCCGGCAAGGACATCCGCGATTTGTGGGAACAGGTATGACTGTCCCAGCCATGGCGCACGACCTTGGCTTGTGTCTGTGCCATGGCTGTGGCCAGGCATGCGACACGCGCAGTGGCGCGCACACCTGCAACCGTTGCGGCGCCGTCATTCACCGGCGCAAGGCCAATGCCATCAGCCGTGGCTGGGCGTTTCTGCTGGCCGCACTGATTTTCTACATCCCCGCCAACCTGCTGCCGGTGATGCACACCGAAATGCTCGGCAGTGGTACAGAAAGCACCATTGGCGGTGGCGTGCTGGAGTTCTGGGAAGCCGGGGCCTGGGACATCGCGCTGATCATTTTCATTGCCAGCGTGGGTGTGCCCGCCATCAAGTTCTTTTCCCTTGGCCTGCTGCTGTTCACTGCCCAGCGTGGTTCTTCCTGGGCCTGCCGGCAGCGTTCGCAGCTGTACCGCTTCGTCGAGCTGATCGGCTATTGGTCCATGCTCGATGTGATGGTAGTGGCGTTGGTGGCTGCGTTGGTGCAACTGCGCGGGCTGGGCACCATCGAGCCGCGTGTGGGCATTCTGTTTTTTGGCATGGTGGTAGTGCTGACCATGTTCTCTGCGATGAGCTTTGATCCACGCTTGATCTGGGATAGCCATGCCAACGAGGGGAGGCCGCATTGATGGGGCAACAGACTGACAAGCGCGAGGGCCCTGGGCAGGTTGAAGTGCGCACCCGACGTTGGAGTGTGTCACTGGTATGGATCGTGCCGATCCTGGCGATCCTGATCGGCGCTTCGCTGGTGGTGCGCAACTGGATGCAGCAAGGGCCGGTGATTACCATTTCTTTCCACAGTGGCGAGGGATTGGTGGCGCACAAGACCCAGGTAAAATACCGCAGCGTGGTGATTGGCGAAGTGACCACGGTGGACTTGGCCGACGACAATAAGAGCGTGGTGGCCAAGGTTCAGCTCTCCAACGATGCCCGTTCGTTTGCTACCCAGGGGGCGCGCTTCTGGGTGGTGCGACCGCGCATCGGCGTGGGCGGGGTTTCCGGGGTGGACACGCTGCTTTCGGGCAGTTTCATCGGGGCCGATTCAGGCGAGTCGAAGGTGCCGGAAAAGTCCTTTGTCGGCCTGGAGCTGCCACCGCCGATCACCTATGACGAAAAGGGCAAGCGTTTCGTTCTTGTCGCCAGCGACCTGGGCTCGCTGGATATCGGTTCTTCGATCTACTACCGCAAGATCCCGGTGGGCGAAGTGGTGTCCTTTGCGCTCCAGAGTGATGGCAAGGGGGTAGAGATTGGCGTGTTCGTGCAGGCGCCCTACGACACGTTCGTCACTGCTGACACGCGCTTCTGGAATGCCAGTGGCATCGACATGCAGATCGGTGCCAATGGCCTGAAGGTCGATACCGAATCGCTGTCGTCGATTCTGGTGGGCGGGCTGGCCTTCGGCTCGCCCGATTTCGCCGCGCAAGCCGAGCCTGCTGCCGACCAGGCCCGCTTCCAGCTATTCGCGGACCGCGACATGGCGCTGTCGCCTCCGCATGGCCAGGCGCAGTACCTGCAGTTGCGCTTCGACCAGGCCATGCGTGGCCTGTCGGTGGGCGCGCCCGTGGAATTCAAGGGGGTGGAGTTTGGCCGGGTCACCTCGATCCAGCTCGATTACGATGCTACGCGGCAGAGCTTCCCGGTTGTGGTCGATGCGGTGATTTACCCGCAGCGGCTAGGGCCGGTGCACCGCAAGATGCTGGCGGTGTTCAAGCACACCGAGGGTGATATGGAAGGGGCGCGGAAACTGATTGGCACGTTTGTCGAACATGGGCTGCGGGCCCAGGCGCGTAGCGGCAACCTGATCACCGGGCAGATGTTCATTTCGCTGGACTTCTACCCGGATGCCCCCAAGGTGACCTTCGACATGGCTGCCAACCCCATCATGATCCCGACGCTGCCCGGCAGCCTTGAGCAGTTGCAGGAACAGCTGCAGCGGGTGATGGAGCGCATTGCCAAGCTGCCGCTGGAAAGCATCGCCGGTAACCTGGACGGTAGCTTGCGTGAGCTGCGCGCCAGCCTCAGGCAGTTCAATGGCCAGACGCTGCCGGAGGTGAAGGTGGCGCTGGACGAGGTGCACAAGACCCTGCGCACGGCCAACTCGGCCATTTCCGAAGATTCGCCGCAGCGCGAGCGAATGGGCGAAACACTGGACGAGCTGGAGCGCATGTCGCGGTCGCTACGTGACCTTGCCGACTACCTGGGCCGCCACCCCGAGTCGCTGATTCGTGGCCGGCCGAAAGCGGCCGGGCCCGCAGACCTTGAACCCTGAGGAGACAGCCGATGCAACGACTGCGCAATGTATGTGTGGCCAGCCTGCTGGTGTGGCTCGGGGGCTGCAGCAGTACGCCGAACAACTACCACACGTTGGTACCGAGCGAACCGGTACGTGACAGCGGCCAGCGCATCCAGGTGGTCAGGGTGGCTGTGCCGCCCCAGGTCGACCGCCCACAGTTGGTGGTGCGGCAAGGGCAGAGCGGCCTGGCCATCCTGGAGACGGAGTGGTGGGGCGCCAACCTGGTGGATGAATTCCGCAGCGCCCTGCAGGACCTGTTGGGCGGCCCGGCGGGCGGTGGCAAGGCGTCGCTGCGGGTGGATGTGCAGCGCTTCGACACGGTACCAGGGCGCTATGCCTCGCTGGAGGCGGTGTGGCGCCTGAAGCAGCAAGGGCAGGCCGAGCTGACCTGCCGTACGTCTGTGCAGACTGCCGCGGACAACAGCATCACCAGCCTGGTGAATGCACACCAGGCCAACCTGCGCAAGTTGGCCGAGGCGGTGCGGGGGAGTGCCCTGCAGGGTAGCTGCCGGGCATGAACCGGCCTTATTACTGCCGGGTGCTGGCTGTTTCCTGTGCCCCGTCGGCCTTGTCCTGCGGCAGCTGATCGAACTCGCGCAAGCCATCCTTGCGGTACGGATCGCCGATCCAGCGTGGTGCTGCCACGAACTGTGGGCTCACCAGGCTCTTGGCCGGTTCATAGCGGTCGTAGCTCAATCCGGCCAGGTCTGACAGGGTATGGATCAGATGCGAACTGCTGTAGGGGCGGTTGGCCATTGCCTGCAAGTCACGCGGGTGTTCGGCCTGCCAGCTAGGCGAGGTCCACAGCAGGAACGGGATGGTGTACATCGGCCGGGTCGGTGCGCCTTCATTGCGCCCCAGGCGGTCGTGGTCACCGGAGCTGTACACGTCCTCACCATGATCGGACAGGTACATCAGGAACCCGTTGGGGTTGCCTGCCGCATAACGCTTGATCAGGGTCGACACCACATAGTCGTTGTAGCGCACCGCGTTGTCATAGAAGTTGTAGGTTTCTACCTGGTCCGCCGTCAGCTTGGCTGGCACACCTTGCTTGTCGTCGAAGTGCGCATAGTCGTCCGGGTAGCGGTAGCGGTAGTCCATGTGCGTGCCCAGCAGGTGCACGATGATGAACTTGTTGGGCGCAGGGTCTTGCAGGGCTTTCTCGAACGGTGCCAGCACCACGTCATCGTACTGGCGGGCATTCTGGTTGCGCTGGTTGTTCAGGTACACCGGCGCGTCTGTTTGCTGCGAGAAGGTGGTGAGCATGGTGTTGCGCTTGGTCAAGGTCTGCTGGTTGGTGATCCAGAAGGTCTTGTAGCCTGCCTGTTTCAGCAGGTTGATCAGCGACGGGTCGCTGAGGAAGCGGTCCGGGTTCTGCTCGTCGCCGAACGTGAGGATCTGCTGCATCACTTCGATGGTGTACGGGCGCGGCGATACCACGTCGCGGAACACGGTCAGGCCCTTGTCGCTGGCGGCCAGCGCGTCGAGGTTGGGCGTGGTATCGCGGTTATAGCCATACAGGTGCATGTGCTCGCGGGTGGTCGACTCGCCGAGCACCAATACCAGGGTGCGTGGCGCTGTACCACTGCTGTCTCGCAGGTTTTGCAGCGGTGGCAGTGCGGCATTCTGGGCCAGCAGTTTCTGCATGTTGTCCAGTTGCTGGCGGTACTGTCGGTAGCCGACCAGCAACTGCCAAGGGACGGCCGGCTCCATTCGCTGCTGCACTTTTTCGAGCGCATCGGCGAAGTTGCGCTCCTGGGTGACCATCTGCTTGTAGAACGGCATGACCAGGTTGGCCACCAGCAATAGCACGACCACCGGCAGGCGGCTGCGCAGCGGCAGGCTGACCGGGCGCACGCGCCGCCACAGCATTACCGCAACCAGCGTGTACAGCACCAGTGCCAGGCCCAGCCCCACGCTGAAGTATTGGCTGAAGTACTCACCAGCCTCGGCGGTGTTGGACTCGAACATCACAAAGATGACGCTTTGTGAAAACTCCTGGCGATAGATGCCGAAGTAGCTCAGGCCCACCAGCGATGCAGCCCACAGCACCAGACCAATGATTGCCGCGGTGGCGCGGGTGAAGCGCGGCAGCAACAGGACGGGCGCCAGCCATAGGCTGCTGAGGAATAACGCATCGCGAAAACCGGCGAAGCCGGTCGTCCCGCTGAACAGCAGCAGCGCCTGGGTTACACCGGAGAAATACCAGAAGAACAGCAAGAGCCAGCCGAGCCCGGCCCAGTCCACGCGCTTGTGCGCGGCGGGGGATGTAGTGTTTGACACGTATGCCTCGTCGTACCTTGGCGGCCAGCGGTTGTGCGCGTGACCGGAAAGGGCGTGACGCTAATCTGCGGACTGTGAAAAATACGTCAACGCGTTGAATCCTGTGAGCTGCGTGGCCGTAGCAGGCATAAGCTGGGCTGTTCACCGCGTTTTCCCAAGGCTGCCGGGTTATGATGGCGGCAGCGAAACGTCCTGAAAGGCCCCGTAGACTATGAACCGTCGTAAGAAGATCAAGCAGCTATTGCAGGCGCATGCCAAAAAGGCCAGTGCCAAGCTGGCGCCACGCAAGCCCAAGTACATCTGCAAGGCGGACCGCTTGAAGATGGAGGCAGAGGCGTCGGGGGAGGCTCCGCAGCTGGCCGACTGACACTGCCCCTAAAACCGATCGCTTGGGCTTCAACGGCGGTAGTAATGATGCGCGTCATGATGACGCTGGCGCATGGCGCGCTCATGGCGGCGCTCCCAATCACGGCGCCGTTCCCAGTCGCGCCGCCGCTCCCAGTCCCGACGGGCTTGTTCACGCCGCCACTGTTCGCGGCGCCAGTCGCTTCGATGGTCGTGCCAGCGATCGTCATCATGCGCCAGGAGGGTGGCCGGCTGTTCAACGGCCACGCTGGCCACGCTCGACCAAGGGTTGCCGGCTGGCTTTAACGGTGACTGGACAGCCGGTGAAACCGGTTCGGCGGCTTTCATTTGCGTTGCCGATGCCGTGCCCACCGCCGCGAGCGAGAACAGGCCGAGCAGCACCAACCTTGCGACATGTATTTTCATGAGCGTAGCCAACCTCTGATAACGAATGAGCCATCTGGCCAGCAGGTGTGGGGCGAACCCTGTCTCGCGTTCCGCTACCTTCTGTGCCTCACACATAGACAGGGAATCAAGAAAAAGTTCGCTACAGCAACAACTTGAAGAACTTTGCCGGGGTGGTTGGCGCTGTGCAGTAGCCGCCGTGAGTGCCCCACTGGTCAGTCATAGGCCTGCAAACACCTCACGCAAATGCCGCCGGTAACTGTCGAACGCAGCAATCGCCCCTTTCACCACCTCTGCTTCTTCCTGCTCCCCCAGCACCAGGCTGTCCAGCCTGGCAACAAATTCGCGCCAATGCAGCGCTCGGCCATCCGGGTGAGGGGCCAGGTGGCGGGCCCCCTTGTCACCCTCCAGCCCAAGACGTTGCGTGTGCTTGTAGAGAAACGCCGCCCCCAGGTTCGAGCCTTCACTGCAATACAGCCATCCCAAGGCCTGGGCCGAGCTGACACGGACCGGTTGGGTGGGCGTTGGCAGCAGCAGGCCGAGGTCGCGCAGGTCGGCCTCGACTGCCGCGAACCGTGACAGCGCCGCCAGCCCCGGCAGTTGCTGGTTGAGCTGTTCATCCTGATACAACGCCAACAGGCTGCCATGAAAACGGTGCTGCACCCGCAGGAAGCGCCCATAACGCTCGCGGCTCTCGAAAGGCCGCGCTGCCATTACCAGTTGATCGACGCTGTCATGATCCCTGCTGCTGGCCGCTTTCAGGCGTTTGCAGCGGCTGGGTTCGGTGAAGGGGGAAGTTACAGCGGTCATCGGCGTATCCGTGGCAATAGAGCAAGGTCCCCATGATGCTTGCCATCCTTGGCAAGCATCAAGCGTCACACGCCCGACCTGACCGAGTTCGCAATGATGGAGCGCAAGGTCGAGGCTCATTTATCATGGCGGCTGTCTTTACCATTGCCAAGGATACTTGCCATGAGCGCCCTTCAGTTCCGCACCCCCGTTCCCGCCGATGCCGAGCGTTGCTACGCCATCGAAATTGGCGCCTATGAAGGGGATGAGGCGGCCACGCTGGAGAAAATCCGCACGCGTATCACGCAGTACCCACAAGGCTTCCTGGTGCTGGAAAGTGACGGCGAGATCGTGGGTTTCATCAACAGTGGCTGCGCCCACGAGGTCGTGATGTCCGACGAGGCCTTCAAAGAGCTGGTCGGCCATGACCCGGCGGCAGCGAACGTGGTGATCATGTCGGTGGTTGTAGACCCGGCCCACCAGGGCAAAGGCTACGCCAAACTGTTGATGAACGAATTCATCGGGCGCATGCACGCGGCGGGCAAGCAGACCATTCACCTGATGTGCAAGGAGCAGCATGTGGCCCTGTACCAGAAGCTGGGCTACCAATACGTGAAACCGTCGCCGTCGGACCACGGCGGTATGGCCTGGCATGAGATGGTCATGGACCTTTGAGTGGACATGACATCGTAGTGCGCGCTACCCGCAGCTTGCCTAGGTGACAGCGCAGCCCAAAGGGCTGCGCATGCCCTTCATTCAACCCGGCGATGCCGAGCTGATGCCTGGCCTCAAGTGCCACTGACCAGCTGATGGGCCAGCTGGTTGTGGCGTTCCAGTACGCGCGGCAGGTCGATGGTGGCCAGCTGGCCGTCTTTCACCACGACGCGGCCGTTGATCACGCTGGTATGCACCTGGGTCGGGGTGCAGAACACCAGTGCCGCCAATGGGTCATGGTGGCCGCCGGCATACGCCACATGGCCCAGGTCGAAGGCGACGAAATCGGCGACCATGCCCGGGGCCAGGGCGCCGATATCATTGCGGTTGAGCACTTTCGCGCCACCCAGGGTGGCTATCTCTAGCGCTTCGCGTGCGGTCATCGCGTCAGGGCCGAAGCCCACCCGTTGCAGCAGCAGGGCCTGGCGCACTTCACCGATCATGCTGGCGCCGTCGTTGGAGGCAGAGCCATCGACCCCCAAGCCCACCGGTACGCCGTGGTCGCGCATCTTGCGTACCGGGGCGATGCCCGAGGCCAGCCGCATGTTCGAGCATGGGCAGTGGGCGACGCCGGTGCCGGTGCGGGCGAACAGCTCAATGCCGTGCTGGTCGAGCTGCACGCAGTGGGCATGCCATACATCATGGCCGACCCAGCCAAGGTCTTCGGCGTACTCGGCAGGGGTCATGCCGAACTTCTCGCGGCTGTAGGCGATGTCGTTGACGTTCTCGGCCAGGTGGGTGTGCAGCGACACGCCATACTGGCGCGCCAGCACGGCAGCTTCGCGCATCAGGTCGCGGCTGACCGAGAACGGCGAGCATGGCGCGACCACGATACGGCGCATCGAGCCGTGGCTGGCATCGTGGTAGTCCTCGATCAGGCGTTGCGATTCCTTGAGGATGTCGGCTTCCTTTTCCACCACTGCGTCAGGTGGCAGGCCGCCTTGGCTCTGGCCCACGCTCATGCTGCCGCGCGCGGCATGGAAGCGCATGCCGATCTCGGCCGCCGCGTGGATGCTGTCGTCGAGCTTGCAGCCGTTGGGGTAGATATACAGGTGGTCGCTGGAGGTGGTGCAGCCGGACAGGATCAGCTCGGCCATGGCGGTCTGGGTCGACACCGCGATCATCTCGGGGGTCAGGCGCGCCCAGATCGGGTACAGGTTGGTCAACCAGTTGAACAGCTCGCCGTCCTGAGCTGCCGGTACCACGCGGGTGAGGCTCTGGTACATGTGGTGGTGGGTGTTGACCAGGCCTGGGATGACCACCTTGCCGGCCATGTCCAGAACCACGTCGGCGTGCTGCGGGAGGGTTTCGCTGGGGCCGACTTGCTTAATCAGGTTGCCTTCGATGAACAGGCCGCCGTTCTTGATTTCGCGGCGTTCGCCGTCCATGGTGACCAGCAGTGCGGCGTTTTTGACGAGGAGCGTTTTTGCAGGGTTTGTAGATGACATGGTGCAAGCCTGCGCAATACGCATCGGCGATTACCGATGTCATAGGCGCTCGGTATTGTAAGCAAGCTTTTTACTGATTGTATACAGCTCGAAGTACCCGTGCCGGCCTCTTGGCGGCTAGAGCCGCGAAGAGGCCGGCACGGGTTGCAGCCATGAAAGATCACACCGCCTCGCGGCTGCTCACACCCTCCAGCAACCGGGCAATCCCCAGCGGGTTAGCGTTTTTCAACGCATCCGGCAGCAGTGCGTCCGGGTAGTTCTGGAAGCACACCGGGCGCAGGAAGCGGTCGATGGCCAAGGTGCCGACCGAAGTGCCGCGGGCGTCGGAGGTGGCCGGGTAGGGCCCGCCATGCACCATGGCATCGGAAACCTCCACGCCGGTCGGGTAGCCATTGAGCAGCAAGCGCCCGGCCTTGCGTTCGAGCAGCGGCACCAGTGAGGCAAAGGTGCGCAGGTCGTCAGGTTCGGCAATCAGGGTGGCAGTCAGCTGACCTTGCAGGTGACGCAATGCTTCGGCCAATTGCTGGGCATCGGCCACTTCAACCACCACGGTGCAAGGGCCGAACACTTCTTCCTGCAACAGCGGGTCGCCATTGAGCAGCAGGCTCACGTCGGCCTTGAACAACTGCGGCTGAGCCTGGTTACCCGTTTGCGGTTGGCCGGCCAGATGCTGGATACCCGGGTGCGCCAGCAAGTGCTGCACAGCGTTCTGGTAGCTGCGCAGGGTGCCCGCGTTGAGCATGGTCTGCGGGCTCTGGTCGGCCATGCGTGCCACCAGCGTTTGCAGGAAATGCTCGAAGTGTGGCGACCGGATACCCACCACCAGGCCCGGGTTGGTGCAGAACTGCCCGCAGCCCAGCACCACCGAGGCGGCCAGCTCGGTCGCCACCTGTTCACCGCGAGCCTGCAGAGCCTGCGGCAGCACGATCACCGGGTTGATACTGCTCATTTCGGCGAACACAGGGATCGGCTGCGGGCGCGCTGCGGCCATGTCGCACAGGGCGCGGCCACCGCGCAGCGAGCCGGTAAAGCCGACTGCCTGAATGGCTGGGTGCTTGACAAGCGCTTCGCCCACACCCGCACCGTAGATCATGTTGAAAACGCCTGCCGGCATGCCGCTGCTGGTCACTGCACGGTCGATGGCCGCGGCCACATGGGCCGCAGTGAGCATGTGCCCGCTGTGTGCCTTGAACACCACCGGGCAGCCGGCGGCCAGCGCCGAAGCGGTGTCACCGCCAGCGGTGGAGAAGGCCAGTGGGAAGTTGCTGGCGCCGAACACGGCCACCGGGCCCACGCCGATGCGGTACTGGCGCAGGTCCGGGCGCGGCAGCGGGGTGCGCTGGGGCAGGGCGCGGTCGATGCGTGCAGCGTAAAAGTCGCCACGCCGTACCACCTCGGCAAACAGGCGCAGCTGGTTGCTGGTGCGGCTGCGTTCGCCGCGGATGCGTGCTTCAGGCAGTGCGGTTTCGCGCATCACATCCTGGATGAAGTCATCACCTAACGCGTCCAGTTCGCTGGCGATCGCGTCGAGAAAAGCAGCGCGCTGGTCCGGGCGGGTGCTGCGGTAGCTCGGGTAGGCCGCCTCGGCGGCCTGGGCGGCGGCCTCGACTTCGTCGCCGGTCGCCTGGTGGAAGGCGTAGGGCAGTGCTTCACCGGTGTGGGCGTCGAGGCTGTGCAGCAGCACGTCACCGTGGCCACTGAGCTGGCCGGCGATGTGGTTCAGGCGGTGTTCGATGGACATTTCGTTTCCCGTTGGCAATGACAATCGTGGGTCAGGACTGTAGGGGGCGAACGGGGGGCTGAATAATGATTAATCCGGATCGGGTGATAACGAGCAGTTATCACCCGGGTTCTCGCGATGCCCGGCAGGAGCGGTCACGCAAGGCGTCAGGGCTCACTCGGCCATCTGCAACTCTGGCAGCTTCACGCGCAACGCCCGGGTCAGCCCCAGTAGCACCAACAAGCCCAGGCCCATCCAGCACAGGCCGATGGTGAACGACAGGCTGGTCAGGCTGCTCCATAGCCACAGCGTGCTGAGAAAGCCCAGGCCAGGAATGGCGCCGTACAGCAGGCAGTTGCGGCAACCGCGCAGTTTCTGGTCAACCAGGTAGTGCTTGACCACTGCCAGGTTCACCGCCGAAAAGGCGAACAGTGCGCCAAAGCTGATCATGTTCGCCACGGTATCCAGGGTGATCACCAGGGCGATCAGCGACAGCAGGCTGACCACCAGGATGGCAGTGGCCGGCACGCGCTTTTTCGTCACCAGCTGGCCGAATGCCCTCGGCAATGCGCCGTCACGGCCCATGGCGAACAGTACGCGCGACACGCTGGCTTGGGACACCATGGCCGAAGCGAAGCAGCCGGCCACGTAGGTCGCGGTGAAGGCGGTTACCAGCAGCTCGCCGCCCACCCGGCGCATCACGTCGACCGACGCCGAATCCGGATCGGCGAAGCTGCCCCAATCGGGGAACACCATCTGTGCGCAATAAGACACCACCAGAAACAGCAGGCCGCCGATCAACGACACCGCCAGAATCGCCACGGGAATGCGGTAGGTCGGGTTACTGGTTTCCTCAGCCATGGTCGACACCGCATCGAAGCCGAGGAACGACAGGCACAGCACGGCGGCGCCGGTCATGATCAACGGCACGCTGAAGCCTTCGTGGTGCAAGGGGGCCAGCAGCGACACCGGCTCCGCCTGTCCACTGAGCTTGAGAATGGACAGAGCGACGAAGACGATGATGAACACCAGTTGCACCACCACCAGGATCCAGTTGACCCGGGTGATCGACTCGATGCCGATCAGGTTGAGGAAGGTGACCAGGGCAATGGAGCCCGCCACCCACACCCAGGCATGGATGGTCGGGAAGTATTCCGACATGTAGATGCCGATCAGCAGGTAGCTGAGCAGCGGCAGAAAGATGTAGTCGAGCAGCAGTGTCCAACCGGTGATGAAGCCGATATAGCTACCGAAGGCCTTGCGCGTGTAGGTGTAGACCGAGCCGGAGTAGGGGTGGGCCTGGACCATGCGGCCGTAACTGTAGGCGGTCAGCAGCATGGCGGCGAGCGTGAGCAGGTAGGCGGTGGGCAGGTGCCCTTTGGTCATCTGGGTGACCAGCCCGTAGGTGGTGAATACGGCCAGGGGCACCATGTAGGCCAGGCCGAACAGCACCAGGGCGGTCATGCTCATGGACTTGCGGAAGCGGCCGGTGCTGGTGGCGGATTGCGAGGGTGCATGCGGGGCGGGGCTATGGGCTGTACTTGTTGTTGTATGCATTGCTAACTCCTGAAAAGGGATGCAGGACACCGCGGCAGGCGAGCAGGCTCGCGACCGTCAGGTGTTGTGCAAGGAGGTCGAGCGGAAAGCTCGCAGCGCTGGGGCGGGTTGATGCTCCCACACCCTGCAGGCACCCGGAATCACCCTTTGGGGTGAGCGGACACAGCCCTTGCCCGGCTCACCCCAAAGGGTGATTCCGGTGCCTGCAGCCCCGTGGGAGTATCTGCTCAACGACGCACCGCACCGGGGGCGGTGCCACTGAGAAGAAACGGCAGGCTTACAGTGACTAATCAATTGCTTTCAGCACAATGGTTCGAGCACCAGGCCAAGGTCACCGAGGCGATCGGCCGGCCGGGCTTTGCCGCCAGCCTGTTTGCTGCATTGAGTGTGATACGGCCGATCCAGGCGACCACGGTGTACCTGTACCCGCACGATGGCATGCCCTGTGCGCTGTTCGAGCAGGATGACAAGGCACCTTGGCAGCCCGAAGGCAATGTCAGCCGCTACCTGTCGGGCTTCTACCTGCTTGACCCGTTCTACGGTGCTTGTGTGGAACAGGTCGAATCCGGCTGCTACGGCCTGTTCGAAGTGGCGCCCGATCACTTCGAGGTCAGCGAATACTACCAATCGTTCTACCGCCACTCGCACCTGGAGGATGAGCTCAACTACATCCTGCAGGTGGCGCCCGGGCAAAGCCTGGCGGTGTCGCTGGCCTTCACCGACAAGCTGGATGGGCAAAGCCGCACGCGGTTCGGGCTCATCACGCCTTGGGTGCTGGCGGTACTCGGCAAGCATTTTGCCGGGCTGGACAGCCGCGCAGGCCGCTTCGAGAACATCCTCGAGCAACGTATCCATGCCGCGCTGAACAACTTCGGCAGCTCGCTGCTGACCGAGCGTGAATGCCGTATCGCCCAGTTGATCCTGCGTGGTCACTCGACCAGGTCGCTGGCCGAGCGGCTGGGGGTGTCGGAAGACACCATCAAGTCGCACCGCAAGAACGTCTACGTCAAGCTCGACATCGGCACCCAGTCCGAACTGTTCTCCCTGTTCATCGACGCACTGGCCAATGCCCAGGGCGTGCTGGGCAAGGACCCGCTGGAAAGCTACATGGGCAAGCTGCGCTGAGCGCCAGCTGCCCTGCAACCCCACCGCAAAGGAAAACCAACAATGAACGCGCCTTTCGCCCCGCAACGCCAGACCCGTGACTACCAGGCAGCCGATGCCGCCCACCACATTCATGCCTTCCTCGACCAGAAGGCACTGAACGCCGAAGGGCCGCGGGTGATCGTCGGGGGCGAACGCCTGCACCTGTGGGACAGCGAGGGCAAGCGTTACCTGGATGGCATGTCTGGCCTGTGGTGCACCCAGCTCGGTTATGGCCGTCGTGACCTGACGGCCGCCGCGGCCACGCAGATGGATCAGCTGGCCTACTACAACATGTTCTTCCACACCACCCACCCGGCGGTGATCGAACTGTCCGAGTTGCTGTTCAGCCTGCTGCCGGGGCACTACAGCCACGCGATCTACACCAACTCCGGCTCCGAGGCCAACGAGGTACTGATCCGCACCGTGCGCCGCTACTGGCAGGTGGTTGGCCAGCCAGGCAAGAAGGTCATGATCGGCCGCTGGAACGGCTACCACGGCTCGACCCTGGCGGCCACGGCGTTGGGCGGGATGAAGTTCATGCACGACATGGGCGGGCTGATTCCGGATGTGGCACACATCGACGAACCTTACTGGTACGCCGAGGGCGGTGAACTGACCCCGGCCGAGTTCGGCCGCCGCTGCGCCCTGCAGCTGGAGGAAAAGATCCTCGAACTGGGTGCCGAGAACGTTGCCGGCTTCATTGCCGAACCCTTCCAGGGGGCCGGCGGCATGATCTTCCCGCCGGAAAGCTACTGGCCGGAAATCCAGCGTATCTGCCGCCAGTACGACGTGCTGCTGTGCGCCGATGAGGTGATCGGTGGCTTTGGCCGCACCGGCGAATGGTTCGCCCATGAATACTTCGGCTTCGAGCCCGACACCCTGTCGATTGCCAAGGGCCTGACCAGCGGCTATGTGCCCATGGGTGGCCTGGTGCTGAGCAAGCGCATTGCCGAGGCGTTGGTGGAACGCGGCGGGGTATTTGCCCACGGCCTGACCTATTCCGGCCACCCGGTGGCGGCGGCAGTGGCCATCGCCAACCTGAAGGCGCTGCGTGACGAAGGCATCGTGCGCCAGGTGAAGGACGACACGGGGCCGTACCTGCAGCGCATTCTGCGCGAAGTGTTTGCCGATCACCCATTGATCGGCCAGGTGCAAGGGGCCGGGCTGGTGGCGGCGCTGCAGTTCGCCGAGCACAAGCCGACGCGCAAGCGCTTTGCCAACGAGAACGACCTGGCCTGGCAGTGCCGCACCTTTGGTTTCGAGGAAGGGGTGATCATTCGCTCGACCCTGGGCCGGATGATCATGGCCCCGGCCTTGATCGCCAACCACAGCGAGCTGGATGAGCTGGTGGAGAAGACCCGGATAGCCGTAGACCGCACGGCGCGGCTGGTCGGCAAGCTCTAAGCCGCTGACAAGGGCAACGCGCTTCCCTGTGGGAGCGGGCACGCCCGCGAACACCGGCGAAGCCGGTGCCATCCACCGTGTCGCCTGATTCGCGGGCATGCCCGCTCCCACAGAGGGAGTGCGGCGTGCTTGCGGACTGTGTGGTACCTGTTACTTGCGCAAGAAGGACCGCCACGACGGTCGTCTGGAGCACAAATGTACACTCTCGAATTCTGGCAACAACGCGCCTCGGACCTCTACCTTCCGGCCCATGCACTGATCGACGGCAAACCCGTCAACGCTCAGGATGGCGCCACCTTCGCAGCCATCAACCCCGCCACCAACAACGTAATGGCACAGGTTACCGCCTGCGGCCAGGCCGAGGTCGACCTGGCCGTCGCCAGCGCCCGTCGAGCCTTCGAGCACGGCCCCTGGCCGCGCATGGCGCCGGGCGAGCGCAAGAAAGTGCTGCTGCGCCTGGCCGAGCTGATCATGGCCCATCGTGAAGAACTGGCGTTGCTGGACTCGCTGAACATGGGCAAGCCGGTGATGGACGCCTACACCATCGACGTGCCGGGCTCTGCACATGTGTTCGGCTGGTACGGCGAAGCGCTGGACAAGCTGTACGACCAAGTGGCGCCCACGGCGCCCACGGCGCTGGCCACCATCACCCGCGAAGCACTCGGTGTGGTCGCGGCTGTGGTGCCGTGGAATTTCCCCCTCGACATGGCCGCCTGGAAGCTGGCCCCGGCGCTGGCTGCCGGTAACAGCGTGGTACTCAAGCCCGCCGAGCAATCACCGTTCTCGGCCCTGCGCCTGGCCCAATTGGCGCTGGAAGCGGGGTTGCCGGAAGGTGTACTGAACGTAGTGCCGGGCCTGGGCGAGCAGGCCGGGCAGGTGCTGGGCCTGCACCCGGATGTGGACTGCCTGGTCTTCACCGGCTCCACCCAGGTGGGCAAGTACTTCATGCAGTACTCGGCGCAGTCCAACCTCAAGCAGGTGTGGCTGGAGTGCGGCGGCAAGAGCCCGAACCTGGTGTTCGACAACTGCCAGGACCTGGACCTGGCGGCGGAAAAGGCCGCCTTCGGCATTTTCTTCAACCAGGGGGAGGTGTGTTCGGCCAACTCGCGGCTGTACGTGCAGCGTGCCATCCACGATGAGTTCATCGAGCGCCTGCAGGCCAAGGCTCGCCAGTGGCTGCCCGGTAACCCGCTGGATCCGGCGAGCCGCGCCGGGGCCATTGTCGATGCCGAGCAGACCGGCCGCATCGAGGCTGCCATCGTGCGTGCCGGGCAAGAGGGTGCGCGATTGGTGTGTGGCGGCCGACGCCTGACCGTCGAAGGTTCGGACAACTACATCGAGCCGACCATTTTTGCCGGTGTCGAGGGCCGCATGAGCCTGGCGCGGGAGGAGGTGTTCGGCCCGGTGCTGGCGGTCAGCGCCTTCGACACCGAAGAAGAAGCGGTGCGCCTGGCCAACGACAGCATCTATGGCCTGGCAGCCTCGGTGTGGAGCGACGACTTCAACCAGGTGCACCGGGTAGCGCGTGCGTTGAAAGCCGGTACCGTATCGGTGAACACGGTCGATGCGCTGGATGTGACGGTGCCGTTCGGTGGGGGCAAGCAGTCGGGGTTTGGCCGCGATCTGTCACTGCATTCGTTCGACAAGTATTCGCAGCTCAAGACCACCTGGTACCAGTTGCGCGGCTGATCTCCTGATCATGGCCCACGTCGCCTGCGTCGCGGTACAAAGCCTTGCACGATCGTCTGTAAACGTGTTGCCGGCCCGGCAGAACGCTCACATGCACTCTACACTGCTGCAGACATCAGCCAAGGCAATGTGCCGCACATGGAGTACCTGGGATGGGCTGCGTGTCGACGGGGCGTGTCGTTGGCAATAGAGGACGTGGTATTTCACTGCAGTGGCTGGTGGCGCTGGCCATCGTGCTGGGCATGCTGCTGCTCGGCGCTGCCCTGGCCTGGCAGGGGTACCGCGGTATTCGCCAAACCCTTGTGGCTGCTGCTGGCGATGCCGCCCAGCAGGTTGCCAAGACGATCGACGAGCGCGCCAGGCGCCTGATCGAGCCTGCGCAAAGCAGCATTCGCCTGCTTGCCCACAACCCGACTGTGCACACCCAGGCACAGCGCCTGGATCGGCTGCCACAGCTGGTGGAAATGCTGGACGCCAACCGCATGCTCAGCGCCGCCTATCTGGGTTACCCCAGCGGCGAGTTCCTGCTGGTGCGTCGCCTGCATGACCCGCAGCTGATGCAGCGTTTCGCCGCTCCACCGGGCACGGCATTTCTGGTGCAGAGCGTCAACCATGGCGAGGGCGCCAAGGTGCAGGGCGAGTGGCGTTTTTATGATCGGGCGCTGAACCTGTTGCAGGCCCAGGCCAAACCTGACTATCGCTACGATCCACGCCTGCGCCCCTGGTTCGCTGAAGCCACGGTACAACCCTCTACGGTGCTGACTCGCCCTTATGTGTTCTTCACCACCCGCGAGGTCGGCTTGACCATGGCCCAACGTAGCGTCGACGGTGGCGCCGTGATCGGCCTGGATGTCTCGGTCAACGACTTGGCCAGCGAGACTCAGGACCTGCGCATGACCCCGGGTACCGAGATCGTGGTGGTCGATGACCAGGGCAACGTTGTGGCCTATCCGGACCCGCAGCGGGCAATCGTGCACGAAGGGCAAGGCGTGCGCCTGTCGCGTGTCGCCGAGCTGGGCGCTCCCAGCCTGGCGCGGCTATACGCTGACCTGCCCAAGGGCAACCAGCCTCAGCCTTATCAGGTGGATGGCCAGACCTGGTATGGCATTCGTGTGCATCTGACCACCCTGGCCGGGCACGACTTGTACGTGCTGATTGCCGTACCCGGCCACGAGTTACTGGTGGGGGCGCGCAAAGTCTTGTACGAGCAGTTGCTCTGGACCGTGGCGCTGATGGCCGTGCTGCTGGTGCTCGGCGGTGTGCTTGGCCGGCACATTGGCCGCCCGCTGCGGCTGTTGCGCGAGCAGGTTCAAGGCTTGGCCAGTTTTGATTTCAGCCGTGAGGTGGGCGTGCACTCGCGGGTTTCCGAGGTGCGTGAACTGAGCCGCGTGCTGAGCCGCATGTCCGGTACCATTCGCCACTTTCAGGCGATTACCCTTACGCTCAGCCGTGAGCGAAACCTGGAGCGCATGCTCGACGGCGTGCTGAACCATCTGGTAGAAGCTGCCGGGGGCGACGCCGGCGGGGTTTACCTGTATGACGCTGAACAGGCTTTGCTGCGCCTGGCCGCCTCGTGCCGCGGTGAACACTACCCAAGCGAGCTGGCAGTGGATGAGGGCGCCCGGCAGCACTTGGCTGTAACAGTGACCCAGGCCCTCGGCCTGCATGAGCGCAGTCTGGCCGTGGTGCTGAATGACCGTAGCCAGGCACTGTTGGGCATCCTGGTCCTGCAAATGGACGAAGAGCAGGCGCAGGAGCGGGTGGGCGAGGCATTCCGGCGCTTTGTCGAGGAATTGTCCGGAGTGGCTGCGGTGGCTATCGAAACCCGCCAGTTGGTCGAAGCCCAGCAACGCCTGCTGGACGCCATGATCAAGCTGCTGGCAGACGCCATCGATGCCAAGAGCCCCTATACCGGTGGCCACTGCGAGCGGGTGCCTCAGCTGGCGCAGATGCTGCTGGATCAGGCAGTGGCAGCCGACAGCGGTCCGTTCGCCAGCTTCAGCATGACCGAGGCAGAACGGTACGAGTTCCGTGTGGCAGCGTGGCTGCACGATTGTGGCAAGGTCACCAGCCCTGAGTACGTGGTGGACAAGGCGACCAAGCTGGAGACCCTGTACAACCGCATCCACGAAGTCCGCATGCGTTTCGAAGTGCTGTGGCGCGATGCGGAGCTGGCCTACTGGCAAGGCCTGGCCAGTGGCGCCGACCAGCAGGTGCTGAAAGCCGCACTGCAGCGAAGCCAGGCCGAGCTGCAGGACGACTTCGCTTTCGTCGCCCAGGCCAACATCGGCGGCGAGTTCATGCAGGACACCGATATCCAGCGTTTGCAGGTGATCGGCAAGCGCCGCTGGCTGCGCCATTTCGATAACCGCCTGGGCATCTCCCGTGACGAGGCGGAACGCCTTGTCGGCGTGCCGCAGCCTGCACTGCCGACAGAGGAGCCATTGCTGGCTGATCGCCCCGAGCACAGCGTGCACTGGGGCACCCGCACGCCGCCGGTGGTCAAGGATGACCCGCGTAATATCTGGGGGTTCGACATGCACCTGCCAGGCCACGCCAGCAACTACGGCGAGTTGTACAACCTGTCGATCCGCCGTGGCACGCTGACTGACGAAGAACGCTTCAAGATCAACGAACACATCGTGCAGACCATCATCATGCTCAGTGCGCTGCCGCTCCCGCGCCACCTCAAGCGGGTACCCGACATCGCCGGCAACCACCACGAAAAGATGAACGGCAGCGGCTATCCGCGCCGCCTGGGCGGGCAGGACCTGGGCATCGCCGAGCGGGTGATGGCGATTGCCGACATCTTCGAAGCACTGACGGCAGCAGACCGGCCTTACAAACCCCCGAAGACGCTGTCCGAATCGGTGAAGATCCTGGTGGCCATGGCCCGCGAGGGGCACGTCGACGGGCAACTGCTACAACTGTTCCTCAGCAGCGGGGTATACCGCCAATATGCCGAGCGCTTCCTGCGCACCGAGCAGATCGACGAGGTGGATGTGGTCTACTGGCTGGCGCAGATTCAGGAGCGCAGCGCAGCGAGACCAGTGAGCTGAGGGACGACAGCGCTGAAAAATCAGACCGCGTGGCGCTCGATTCAAGCGCCACGGCCTTTCCCTGCGTCCTCCTGCAGAGCGCCGACCACCCGGGTATTGGGGGCCAGCTCACTCATACCCCTGCACCCCGGCAATGTGCCGCCCGGCGACATAGCCAAAGGTCAGCGCCGGCCCCAGGTTGATGCCACCCGACGGGTACCAACCACCAAACACGCTGGCCATGTCGGTACCTGCTGCGTACAGGCCTGCAATCGGTTGCCCGGCCTCATCCAGTACACGGGCATTGCCGTCGGTGCGCAACCCGGCAAAGGTGCCAAAACAGCCGGGCTTTACTTTCACCGCATAGAACGGCCCGTGCTCGATGGGCGCCACGCAAGGGTTAGGGCCCTTGTGCTGTGGGTCACCCTGCTTGCGGTTGAACGGCGTGGAACCGCGGCCAAACGCCGGGTCCTGGCCGTTACGGGCATGGTTATTGAAGTCAGTGACCGTGGCGCGCAGCCCGGACGGGTCAATGCCGCAGGCCTGGGCGAGCTGCTCGAGCGTGGCGCCGCGTTTCAGGTAGCCGTTGCGCACATGCGGCCCTACCGGCAGCGGTGCCGGGCGGGCATGCCCCAGGCCATAGCGGCGCAAGAAGCGATGATCGCAAACCAGCCACGAGCACACCTCCTGGCCCTGCGGCACTGCAGCGACCATGGCCGACACATAGTCGTAATAGCCATGCGCTTCGTTGACGAAACGCTTGCCGTTGGCCAGCACACCGATAACGCCCGGTTTGCCGCGCTCGATAATGTGCGGGAAGTGGCCGACGCTGCCGTCGCGATACGGCACCTGTGAAACCGGTGCCCAGGCCACCGGCGACTTCAGGTCGGTGGCAACCACACCGCCGGCGGATTCGCCCAGGCGCAGGCCATCGCCAGAACACCCCTTGGGCGGCAGCGCCAGGTTGTCGTGGCCGCTGGCATCGCGCGGGAACAGTTGCTGGCGCCGGGCGTTGTCATTGGGGAAACCACCTGCCGCCAGCACCACGGCCTTGGCGCGGATCAGCTGCTCGCCCTGTGGCGTCGCGACCCACGCCCCGCGTACCTGGCCACCCTCGATCAGCAGGCGTTTGGCCGGCGCCGACGCTTGCAGGTGCACACCCAGGTCCTGTGCCGATTTAGCCAGGCGCGCCACCAGTGCCACACCGTTGACCAGGTGCATGGCCCGACCATGGCGGGCCAGGTGGTACAGGTGGCGGCCAAAGCGCTTGCACACGTGCAGCAGTGCTTTGGGCGAGCGGGTCATGTTGAGGAAGGCGGCAAGGTCGGCACCGGCCATGATCGGCATGCCCATGAACGAAGTTTCGCGCATGGTCTTGCGCAAGCGTGGCAGCAGGGCGCCAACCTCGCGGGCATCGTAGGGCGCGGCGATCACCTGGTGGCCGCCAAGGGCTGCCCCCGGCGTATCGCCATGCATGTCCGGGATGCCGTTGCCGTCGGCAAACTGCAACGCCGTGTACTTCTCGAAAAACGCCACCATGTGCGGGCACGCCTCAAGGAAGGCATCGACGCGCTCGGCATTGTAGTTTGCCCCCAGCTCATGGCGCAGATAAGTCCGCGGCTGCTCGATGTCTTCCTCGATGCCGGCCCTGCGCGCCAGCGGGTTGCGTGGCACCCAGGCCCAGCCGCCGGACCAGGCGGTGGCGCCGCCAAACACCGGTTCTTTCTCCGCCACGATCACCTTCTGCCCATGCCAGGCAGCCGTGACGGCCGCCGCCAGCCCGGCGGCGCCAGAACCTATGACCAGTACATCGCATTCGGTTTCGAGAGGAGCGGAAGGCATTGCGGGTTTCCTGTGCTTTTATTAGAACAATGTTCCACATTCTTATCGGCAGCGGGTGGTCCTGCAAGGTCAGGTTGGTCATGTCAGGCAAGAACTGGGCGATCATCGGACATTCGAGGTGGCCCGAGCTGCGCTGGCTAGCGACGATGTGGAATCATCTTCTAGAATCCGCAAAAAATCAGGGACCTGTGACATGGCTGGTAGTCAGATCGAACGCGCCTTCAGTCTTGTAGAAAGCCTTACCGGTGAACCCCAAGGGCTGCCGTTACAAACCCTGGCCGAGCGCCTGGACATTCCCAAAAGCGCTGCCCATCGCATGCTCACTGAGCTGGTGCGGCTGGGCTACGTGCGCCAGAACCGGGAAAACAGCCGCTATCAACTGTCGGCCAAGCTGGTAGCGCTGGGCTTTCGTTACCTCGCCAGCAACGGTGCCGACATCATCCAGCCGATTCTTGACCGCCTGGCCCAGGACAGCGGTGAGCTGGTGCGCCTTGGGGTGATCGACGGTGCCCGGCAAACCTGGATCGCCAAGTCTCAGGGGGCCCGCTCCGGGCTGCGCTACGACCCGGACATGGGGCGCGACGCGCCGCTGTTCTATACCGCCTCCGGGCATGCCTGGCTGGCCAGCCTGGACGATGAGCAGGCGCTGCAGATGGTGTTGCGCCAAGGTATTGCCGACCCCGACCAGTTCGGCCCGAACGCGCCACGCTCCACCGACGAGCTGCTCGCCTACCTGCACCGCGCCCGCGAGCGTGGGTATGCCTGGGTCGAGGAGACCTCCGCCATCGGCACCTCAGCCCTGGCCGCAGTGGTACGCCGCCCGCAAAGTGACGAGGTGATCGGCGTGCTGAGCATCGCCGGGCCCAGCGCGCGGCTGGCACAAAGCCGCCTTACCGCGCTGGCACCGCTATTGCTGTCGGCGGCAGAAGAGCTGTCGGCGGCCAGCCCCGCCAGCGAGCTGTTTGCCTGAGAGGATATTCCGGTCGATTACCGCACAGTCTGTTGCGCCCGTTCTTCTGAAAAGCTGAACTTGGTTCTAAATTGTCGAGTGTGAATTTTGGAACCCGGTTTCAGAATTTCATAACAACAATGACAAGAGGACAGGCTGTTGAACGCACCCCTTCGTATTGCCTTGATTGGCGCCGGCATTATGGGCCGGCAGCATTACCAGCACTTGCGCAATGTGCCGCAAGCCCAACTGTGTGCGGTAGCCGACCCCGGCCCGCAGGCCGAGGCCTTCGCTGCCGAGTGCGGTGTGCCCTGCTTTGCCGACCACCGGCAAATGTTGGCGCATGCGCGCCCCGAGGCAGTGATCGTCGCTAACCCCAACAACCTGCATGTCGCCACCGCCCTGGATTGTGTCGAGGCCGGAGTGCCAGTGCTGGTGGAAAAACCGGTGGGCGTGAACCTGGATGAAGTGCGTGCTCTGGTGGAAGCCTCACGCCGCCGAGGTGTGCCGGTGCTTGTAGGGCACCATCGCCGACACAATCCGCTGATCGCCAAGGCGCACCAGGTGATCAACGAAGGCAAGCTGGGCCGTTTGATCAACGTCACCGCGCTGTGGCAGCTGCAAAAGCCCGACAGCTATTTCGAAACGCCCTGGCGCCGCGAGCCAGGGGCCGGTTTCTTGCTGACCAACCTGATCCACGACCTTGACCTGTTGCGTTACCTGTGCGGCGAGGTGGTGCAGGTGCAGGCCTTCACCCGCAACGATGTCCGCGGTTTTG
This sequence comes from Pseudomonas sp. BO3-4, assembly GCF_034044115.1. NCBI lineage: Bacteria > Pseudomonadati > Pseudomonadota > Gammaproteobacteria > Pseudomonadales > Pseudomonadaceae > Pseudomonas > Pseudomonas sp. BO3-4. Next base: position 3,802,770 of record NZ_CP139018.1, on the reverse strand, counting down.
CCAACGAAGACAGCGCCGCGGTGCTGCTGCAGTTTGCCAACGGTGCCCTGGGCAGCCTGACCGGGTCCGACGCGGTGGCTGCACCGTGGAGCTGGGAGCTGGACGCTGGCGAAAGCCCTGTGTACCCGCGCCAGGATGGCCAGCCGTGCTATCTGCTGGCCGGTACCCAAGGAGCACTGAGCATTCCCCAGCTCAAGCGCTGGCATTACGCCGAGGCAGGCTCGGGCTGGCATACGCCCCTGTTGCAAAGCTCGGAGAGCATCCCCGCCGGCGAGGCATTGACCCTGCAATTGCAGCATTTTGTGCGGGTTGCCCGGGGCGAACAGGCGCCGCTGATCGACGCTGCCGACGGGGGCCGCACACTGGCGCTGATCGAAGCGATAAGGCAGGCAGCCCAAAGCGGTCGGGCTTGCGCGCCCGAGCACATTGGCTGATACAACCTTACTATTGCGGGTGATGATAAATGACTGATCGAATTTTTTCCCTCGCGGCCCTGACGGTGCTCGAGCTGTCTCCACCGGACATGGTCGAGGCCGCCGCCCGAGCGGGTTACAGCCATGTCGGCCTACGGCTGGTGCCAGCCACCGAACAGGAGCGGCATTTCCCGTTGGTCGCCGATGCCGAACTGCGCCGGCAAACCCAGGCGCGCTTGCGCGACACGGGTATCAAGGTGCTCGACCTGGAGATCCTGCGTCTTGAACCGGCCACCTGTGTGGCCGATTTCGAAGCGATCCTGGCGGTGGGCGCCGAGTTGGGTGGCACTGAATTGCTGGTAGCGGGCAACGACCCCGACGAAGCGCGCCTGACCGAACGCTTTGCCGCATTGTGCGAGCTGGCGGCGCAATACGGCATTCACCCTCACCTGGAGTTCATGCCCTGGACCGACGTACGTGACCTGCGCCAGGCCATGCGGGTGGTGGCCAACGCCGACCGCGCCAATGGCTGCGTACTGGTGGATGCCTTCCACTTCAACCGCTCCGGCTCTTCGCTGGACGACCTGGCGCAGCTGAAGCCGCAGCGCATGCGCTATGCCCAACTGTGTGACGTTGCTGGCCCGGTACCGGCTGACATGGACGAGATCCTGCGCCAGGCGCGTAACGAGCGACGCTTCCCGGGTGATGGCGACGCCGACCTGGTTGGCCTGTTGCGCGCCTTGCCGCCGAGCGTGCCGCTGAGCCTGGAAATCCCCACGCGGCAATTGCTGGAGCAGGGCATCAGCGGCGAACAGCGCGCGCGCATGGCGCTGGAGAAAGCCAAGGCGGTGTTGGCCACCGTCTGATCGAGCGAACGTGGCGCCTGTCACCGGCTGCGTCACGTTCGTGAGTGAACCCGCTCCCACACCGAACATTGCCTTGTCGTTGTTTGCTTCTCAAGAAATACCAGGCCAAAAAAAAGGGCCCGCAAGGGCCCCGTAGAGGTAAGTAGCTAGCGCTCTCAGGCGCTCTCGACCTTGCGCGGTGCCATGAAATACATCCACACCAACGCCAGGAAGTACATGGCGGGGATCATGGTAAACAGCAAGGCATAGTTGTTGTTGGTAGCGGTCAGCACGCTGCCGACAATCTGCGTCATGAACATCCCGCCAATTGCCGCACACATGCTGCCGAAGCCGAATACGGTGCTCACCAGATGCTTGGGTGTGTAGTCCATCACCAGGCTCCAGATATTCGCCGTCCATGCCTGATGCGCACCTACCGCGATCGAGATGGCCGCCACCGCGACCCACAGTCCACTGGCGTTGGCGGCAAAGATGACGCTGAGCATGGTGCAGGCAAAGATCAGCATGGACACCAAGCGCGCTGTCGTGGCACGCACGCCACGGCCGATCAGCCACGACGACAGAATGCCACCCCCGATGCTGCCGAAGTCTGCCGTCAGCCAGATGATGATCAACGGGATGCCCATCTGGGTCACGTTGATGCCCAGGCTGTATTGCTGGTTCAGGAACGGCGGCAGCCAGTACAGGTAGAACCAGAACACCGGCGCGGTAATCGCATAGGCCACTGCAAAAGCCCAGGTGCCACGCAGGCGCAGGATACGGCTGAACGGCACGCGGGTCGGCTCGGGCTCGTCATCCTGCTGGATGTACTGCACCTCGCTCTGACGCACGCGGGGGTGGTCTTCAGGGTTGTAGTACTTCAGCACCCAAAACACGACCCACACCAGGCCCAGGCTGCCCATTGCGATGAACGCAGCCTGCCAGCCCCACACAGCCAGGATCAGCGGCAACAGCGCGGGGGTGACCATGGCACCAACGTTGGTACCGGCGTTGAACAGCCCCGTTGCAATGGCCCGCTCACCCGCCGGGAACCACAGGCGCACGGTCTTGACGCAGGCCGGGTAGTTGGCGGCCTCGGTCAGGCCGAGGATGAAGCGGCAAACCATGAAACCTGCCGCCGAGGTGGCCAGGCCGTGGGCCCCCGTGGCCAGGCTCCACAGCAGTACAGCGAAGAAGAAGGCCCGTTTGACCCCGACCTTGTCGATCAGTCGGCCTTGCAGCAGAAAGCCGATGGCATAGCCGACCTGGAACCAGAAATTGATGTTGGCGTAGTCCATCGCCGTCCAGCTCATTTCCTTGGCCAGCACGGGCTGCATGATGCCGAGGGCGGCGCGGTCGATGTAGTTCAGGGTGGTGGCGAAGAACACCAGGGCGAGCATGCCCCAACGGGTCTTGCCGACGCCGAAGGCGCCGCGGAGCTTGTCGCCGATCGAGCCCTGGGACATCCGGGGCGCGGCGGGGGGGATCTTGGAGTGGTTCATAGACTGCTCGTTTCTTGAAATTGTATTCAGCTGCGGTGCTACGGGTACGTGACCGTTTCCCAGGCAGGGGGGGCACGCAAGGCCGGTGCATGGTGAGCAGTGAAGACGGCAGCGTCAATTCAAGAGACGGGCTACTGTTCGGTTATCGAACGGTTGCGTTGGCCTGCGGGCGCGGCAGGTATTCACGTCACTGAAGGGTAGAAGGCTTTGGCCCTGGTTGCCTGATGGGCGCAACACCGACATCAATGATGTGCACGGCCCCCGCTCAACGCTCTACCGGCCAGATACCCGAAGGTCATCCCAGGGCCAAGGGTAATGCCGCCGCTCGGGTAGTACCCACCCATCACGCTGTGCATGTCGTTACCCACTGCAAACAACCCGGGTATCGGCTGCCCTGCGTGGTCCAGTACGCGGGCTGAGGCGTCTGTGTCCAGGCCGGCGAAGGTGCCAAGGCTGCCTGGCAGCAGTTTCACCGCATGGAACGGCCCCTTCAGCAACGGCCGAAGCGACGGGTTAGGTGCCTGCTGCGGGTCGCCTTGGGCCCGGTTGTAGGCCGACGCGCCACGTAGAAAGGTAGGGTCTTCACCTTGTGCGGCATGATGGTTGAAGCCCTCCACCGTGCGCTGCAACTGCTCGGCGTCGATCCCGCAGCGCTGCGCCAGTTGCGCCAGGGTAGCGCCGCTGTGCAAATAGCCACTGCGCTGATAGAAGCGGGTAGGGAAGGGAAAGGGCTTGGCCCAACCGATGCCATAGCGCCGTTGCGCAGCATGGTCGCAGATCAGCCAGGCCTCCGGCTGCTCAGCCTGCGGCGTGGCGGCGAACAGCGCGTTCATGAAGTCGTGGTAGCAATCGGCTTCGTTGACGAAGCGCCGACCATCGCGGCGCACGGCGATGAAACCGGGCTTGGCACGGTCGATCAGGTGTGGGAAATGGCCGAAATGGCCATCGCGGCGCGGTACCTGCGATACCGGCGCCCAGGCGCCCCCGTGGGCGCCTGCCGCAGACACCCGCCCACCCGCCTGTTCGCCCAGGCGCAAACCATCACCGCTATTCTCCCTGGGCGCAGCGGAGTAATGCTGGTCACCGTCCGGCGCGTGCGGCATCAGCTGCGAGATACGCTGGCGATCATGTGGGAAGCCACCGCAGGCCAGCACCACACCACGCCGTGCGTAGATCGCTTGGCCATCGGCAAACAGCGCGCCGTTGACCCGTTCTTCGCACAACAACAGACGGCTGGCCGCTTTCTCGGTCAGCAATGTCACGCCACGATCAAGGGCGCTGCGCAGCAGGCGCGCCACCAGCGCGTTGCCATTGACCAGATGCAGGCCGCGACGGTGCAGCAGCAGGTCTCGGCCATGGCGCAACAGGCGCTTGCCAACATGCAGCGCTGCCTTCGGCGAGCGTGTGGCGTTGAAGAAGGCAGCCATGTCGGCACCTCCGGCAATGCCCATGCCGGCCAGGCTGACGATGTCCAGCGGTGGGCGTAACGTGTGCAGCCAAGGCCCTAGCCGTCGCCCGTCGTAAGGTAATGCACACAGCGAGCGACCACCGCGTGCACTGCCATCGCCTTCACGCATGTCGGGCATACGGCTGCCGCACTGGAACTGCACGGCAGTGTGTTGCTGGAAGAACGCCACCATTTCCGGACCATGGCGCAGGAAGGCGCGTTGACGCGGGTCCAGCTCGCGGGTGTGGGTTTGCGCACGCAAATAGCGCTCCGGGGCATCGTCGGCTTCGACGATGCCTTCGGCGATGGCCAGAGGGTTGCGCGGTATCCACAACCAGCCCCCCGACCAGGCACTGGTGCCGCCCAGCTGGCTGGCTTTTTCCGCGACGACCACTGTCAGGCCATGATGCGCGGCGGTTACGGCGGCAGCCAGGCCAGAGGCGCCGGAGCCGATGATGAGTACGTCACATTCAAGGGGGGGCATGGAAGGGGTCCGCTCGGCTGTTGGAAGAGGTGGCGTGTGGCTTACTGCAGCGGTGAGAAACCGGTCGGGCGCAGCAGCCGCGATTGCAGGCGCAGTACCGCGCCCAGCTCGCGGTTGCGTCGCGAGAATTCCGCCCAGCGTGAGTCTGCCGCCATGGCTGCGCGGCGCGCCATGCGGTCGTCGAGGCTGGCATAGCCCCAGATGTGCACCACTTGGTTGACGTCGCCGAACTCGCTGGTGAAAAAGCCCACCAGGTTGCCCAGGTGTTCGCTCTGCACCTCGAGTGCGTGGCTTTGGTACAGGGCCAGCCAGTCGGCCATTTTCAATGGGTCGAGGGTGTAGGTTCTCAGTTCGTAGTACATGCCGGGTTCTCCGTAGGGGTAGCCGGCGCCTGCAGGCGCGCGGTGATGTGGTTGGCAGCAAGCCAGCCGAAGGTGAGGGCAGGGCCCAGGGTGATGCCGGGGCCGGGGTAGGTGCCCTTCATCAGTGAGTTCATGTCGTTGCCGACCGCATACAGCCCGGGAATGGGCAAACCGCTGCGGTTCAGCACGTTGGCATCGGCGTTGGTCACCAGGCCACGGGCTGAACCGAGGTCGCCGGTGTGAATGCGGATGGCATAGAACGGCCCCTTGGTCAGGGGGGCCAAGCATGGGTTGGGCGTATGTTGCGGGTCGCCCATGTAGCGGTTGTAACTGTTGCCGCCTTTGCCAAATGCGCGGTCGATGCCATTGCCGGCATCGCTGTTGAACTGTGCAAGTGTTTGCGCAAACACCTGTGGATCGACACCGATGGCCAGGGCCAGTGCCTGCGATGTGGTGGCCCGATACAGGTAGCCTGCGTCGATCAACGCCTGGTTGTTGACGGGCTTGGGCCGCGCCAGGCCAAGCCCGTACCGGTTCATTGCTTCGGCATCGCAGACCAGCCAGCAGCTGGCAATGCCGTTGGCGAACATGGTGTGCACGAAGTGGTGGTAGGAGTCGGACTCGTTGACGAAGCGCCGCCCGGCTTGGTCTACCGCAATCACGCCGGGCTTGGCGCGGTCGGTGACCAGGTGCGGGAAGCGCTCACGTTCACCATCGGCATGACGCAGTTCGGAAACCGGTGCCCAGAAAAAGTTGGCCGCCAGGCTCTCGCCCTCGGCTGCTGCCACGGCCTGGGCAAGGCGCAGGGCGGCTCCGTCGTTGGCCGGTGGTGACATGGTCAGGTGCGGCGCCTTTTGAGCAGGGCGGTAGCCGGCGGCCATTGCGCCTGCTGCGAATCCGCCCATGGCGCACACCACGCCACCACGGGCCATTACCCGCTCACGGCGGCCCTCGCGCTGTACGACCACGCCCGTGATCACGCCGTGCTCGGCGATCAGCTCCACGGCTTCGCTGCGCAACCACAACTGCGTGCCGTGGGCGAAGGCGCTGGTGGCCAGGCGGGCGATCAATGCGTTGCCGGTGGTAAGCCGGGTGCCGCGTGGGTGCTGCAGGCGGTCGCGCGCGTAACGCGCCATCAGCTTCAGGCAATGCCACAGCGACTTGGGTGAGCGGCGAATGCTGAGGAAATGCTGGATATCCACCCGGTTGACCATCATGCCGCCGAACAGCAGCATGCCGGGCGGTGGCATCTGCAGGTCCTTGAAGCGTGTGCCCAGGTGCTTGCCGTCGTATTCGACCATTTCCAGCGCCCGGCCGAACTGAGTGGCGCCGGGTGCATCCGGGTAATAGTCGGGCGAGAGTGGGCGCAGGGCATAACGCAGTTCGGTGTTCTGCTCCAGCCAGCGCAGCGCTTGGTGGCCATGCTCGATGAAGGCATCGCCCAAGGCGGGATCGTAGCCGTCGCCGATGACCTGCTTGAGGTAGGTGCGCATTGCCTCGGGGGAGTCCTTGGCGCCGGCGTCACGGGCTTGGTCGGTGCCGTACAGCCACACCGCGCCGCCAGAAATCGCCGAGGTGCCGCCAAAGCGTTCGGCCTTTTCCACCACCAGCACCTTCAGCCCACGGCGGGCCGCGGTGGCGGCAGCGGCAAAACCACCGGCACCGCTGCCAAGCACAATCAGGTCGAAGCTGTTGTGTGTGTGCTCCAGAGTCGTCATGGCTTCAGATCTCCAACGGTGTGACGCCCATGAAGGCGCCAAGGTGGCCCAGTTGGGCGAAGGCCATTTCCGGGCCAGTCTGGATCCTGCAACCTACTTGCCGCGCGCGGTTCAGCAGCGGGGTAATCTCGGGTGAGGTGACCACGTCGGCGACCAGGGTGTCTGGCTGCAGGGTAGCCAGCAGGGCGGCGGACAGCGGCAGCTCTGCGCGGGTGCCCATGCCGACTGGGGACGCGTTGGCCACCAGGTCGAAGTCTTCCAGCCCATTGAACTGTGTGCTGACCGTGAGCCCGGGGAAGCCGTTGCCGAGCAGTTCGCATACAGCATCCATGCGTGCGGTGCTGGGGTCGCTGAGGGTAATGCTGGCGATCCCTGCCTCAGCCAGTGCATAGGCAATGGCACTGCCAACACCGCCGCAACCGATCACCAGTGCCCGTTTGCCCGCCGGCTCGAAGCCATGCTTGTGCGCAGCGCCGAGGAAGCCGGCGCCGTCCACGTTGTCGCCCAGCAGGCGTCCGTCGCGCTCGCGACGTATCACATTGACCGAACCCAGGGCAGCTGCGCGCTCGCTCAGGCCGTCCACGCGGTTGGCCAGCGCCTGCTTGTAAGGCACGGTGACCACGCAACCGCGCAGGTTCTGCCAGCCACGCAGGGTATCCGCAAAGCTGTCCAGCGCCGCCTCGTGCAGGTCGAAGGGCAGCATGGCGAGGTTGCAGTTGTTGTGGTTGAACCAGGTGTTGAAGTTTTCCGGAGACTTCACCTGGGCGATGGGCGAACCGACGATGGCGACCAGTTCAGTGGAACCTCGAATCATGCTGACCTCCTTATTGGCGTTGTTATGGAGGCAAGGGTGAGGCAGAGGGACGCGTGCAACAATGCGTCAAGCGGCCACTTAATGCGATAATCGCAGTCATGATCCGGTTATCGCAGTAATCGGCTGTTTTTGTTCCTCTGGTAGCGAGTCGAATGCATGAACACACCCGCCATCCATCCCCGTGACTTGATCGCGGGCTTGCAGAAAGGCCTGGCGCTGATGCAACTGTTCAGCGCCGAGCAGCCGCGCCTGAGTGTGCCGCAGGCGGCCAGGTTATCTGGCCTTACGCCCAGTGCGGTGCGGCGGTTTCTGCTGACCTTGGTGCACGAGGGCTTTGCCGAAACTGACAGCCGGGAGTACTGGCTGACCCCCAAGGCCTTGCGCATCGGCCAGGCCTATGTGGACTCGGCGCAACTGCCGCGCATGCTGCGGCCGATTGTTGAACAGGTGGCGCGGCAGACCCAGGAGCACGTATCGGTGGGTACCCGCGATGGCGATGAGATCATCCATCTGGTGCGTAGCCGGTATAGCCATGTGGCGTCTTTGTCGATCAGGCCGGGCTCGCGGGTACCCATGTATTGCACGGCCGGCGGGCGGGTCTGGCTGGCCTGGCTGGATGAGGGGGAGCGGGACGAATACTTTGCCCGTCAGCCGCTGCGGGCGTTGACGCCTTACACACTGACAGACCGGGCGCAGCTGGACGCTGAGCTGTTGCGCGTGAAGGGGCAGGGGTTCTGTATCGTTGATCAGGAATATGAAATCGGCATGCGGGTGCTGGGGGTGCCATTGCTGGGACGGGCCGGTCAGTTGAAAGCGACGCTGACCATCACGACTCATGCTTCGCGGTTGAGTATTGATGAGATACGGTTGCGGTATTTACCGACCCTGTATGAGGCACAGGCGTTGCTTCGGCCAGTGCTGGATTGACGCAGACATGGCGCAGTCTGCGGGCATGGCGCCATGCGTGTGAGAACGGGTCACCCAGAAAGGTGGCTTTGCTCGCCATTTGGGCCGCTGGACGGCCCAAACCTGTTGACTGGCAGGCTTCAGCATCCGGCTCGGTGGCCGGTAGTGGCTTTCAATCAATGAGCCAACCCTGGTCCCCCTCGATCAACGTCCCTCCATGACTGGTAGTGTCACCCTCCCTTGCTGCGGGGTGGCCCTCGATGATTGTGCAGGCAGCGCCGGTTTCGATAACGGCGCCACAACTGATGCGATCGCCCACACGAGCGACGGCCTTGCCATCCACGAATGTTGCATTTGCGCCGGTTTCCACAGTGCCTTCGCCATGGAGCGGGCAGCTATGACGATGGCCTACCAGTACGATGGGTTTCATTTGCGCTTCCTTTTGCCGGGTTGAACGGGGGCTTCTTCGAAGGCTGCTGGTGGCGGTGGCGCTGCTCGGACGTTGAACAGGCGGCAGATGCCATACCAGCAGAGGGCGACGGAGAGGTTGTAGGGAAACAGCACGGCCCAGAACGGCAATTGCCAGTTCTTTTTGCCCTGCATTTCACCGGGCTCGCCGGTTCGCCAAGGGGCATAGTGGCGCCAGGCTTCTGCCGGGGTCAGGCAGATGGCGTGAAGTGGCTTGTGCCACCAGTTGGGTTCACCGGGCGGGGGGAGTTTGTCTGGGCCGTGGTTCATGAAGTGGCGCAGGTATTCCCACACTTCGGCCACATGCTTGACGCCGGGCTCGGTGGGTTCGTTGCTGTCGACCCAGAGACAGTCTTTTTGATGCAGGCTGCCGTCTTCCCGGCGGGGGGCGAAGGCGAGGGCATAGCTGGTGCTGAATGATGAGCCGCCGTATTCGGTGCGTTTGAAGATGCCACCTCCGGTGTTAGCCCATTCAAACACAAATACCTTGCTCAAACGTTGGTAGTAGATTTTTTGGGTTGATCGGTTGAGGCAGATGGTTGATAAGCCCTTTATAAAGAAAATTCGATAAGCTAGGAAAGGAGTGAAAACGAAGGGGGTTATTAATAATAAAAGCATCAATAAAATGTCTTCGTTGTAAAGTTTCGAGATGTTAGGGGGTAGATAAGGGTAAGTGCCTATCAGCAGTGTGATCGTCATTGCGCAGTATAGTTTCCCCATAAACACGGAATCTGTTATCCATGGGTTTCTCAGGCACAAGGTATTCTTGGATACGTTTGCCAACTGCCCTCCAATTGCAGGGGCGTGTCCGGAGTATGACGTTGAATTGAATATCCAGATGGTTGCCATGATCAGTGCTCCAGACGAAAAAATGACAGGGTCTCAGCCATGGCCGGGAAGTCGCGGGTGCCTGGCACGTTGGTGTAGTGCACCGTCAGGATGGGGACGCGTGAACTGCAGACAGGGCCTGGAGGTAGCGCTGCTGACGGAGGTGTCGCTCATGTACGCTTCCCTTTTTTGGTTGAATGCGCTGGGGCCTCCTCAAATGCTTCGGGAGGCGGTGGCGCTGCTCGGACGTTGAACAGGCGGCAGATGCCATACCAGCAGAGGGCGACGGAGAGGTTGTAGGGAAACAGCACGGCCCAGAACGGCAATTGCCAGTTCTTTTTGCCCTGCATTTCACCGGGCTCGCCGGTTCGCCAAGGGGCATAGTGGCGCCAGGCTTCTGCCGGGGTCAGGCAGATGGCGTGAAGTGGCTTGTGCCACCAGTTGGGTTCACCGGGCGGGGGGAGTTTGTCTGGGCCGTGGTTCATGAAGTGGCGAAGGTATTCCCACACTTCGGCGACATGTTTGACGCCGGATTCGGTGGGTTCGTTGCTGTCGATCCAGAGGCAGTCTTTTTGATGCAGGCTGCCGTCTTCGCGGCGGGGGGCGAAGGCGAGGGCATAGCTGGTGGTGAAGGAGGAGCCGCCGAATTCTGTGCGTTTGAAAATACCGCCTCTTGTGTTATTCCAATCAATAACCATGAGTGTGTTTATGCGTTTGTAATAGATTTTTTTGGTGGCTCTATTGAGGTATATTTCAGAAAGTTTTTTTATTAAGAAAACACGGTAAGCTAAGAATGGAGTAAAAATAAATGGTCCGAGGAGCTGTATTGCAATAAATACATATGCCCCTTCCTGTTGGTAATTGATTGAGTGGGTGAAAAATCCTGTGTAGGATACAATCGCGATGGCTAAAATCGTGGCGGTATACATCTTGGCCATGAAGACTGAGTCGGAAACCCATGGGTTTCTGAGCTGCGCTAATGTATTGGTTATTTTGCTGATCTGTCCGTGGATTTTTGGTTGGATATAAGTGTTTTGGTGTGGACTAAATAACCATGTTGTGGCCACAGTGCTACCTCTCGACATGAAGGGTTGAGGTTGAATGAGTATTGGCGAATAAGCCTTGGTTTGGTAGAAAATTTATTAATAGAGTGCCGCTTTTTGCTCTGGCTCTATCGATTCTGTAATGTAAAACAAGGCCTGCGCAAGTTAAGTGGCAGGTCGGCTCAGTCTTTGAGGGGGTTGCCTTGCTGTCGAAGTCCAAGGTGCTTAAGGTGCCATGCCATAAGCTCTGCCCTATAATGAAGTCTTTTAGGAGTACGGTTAGTTCAATGGTGGCCATGCCCTCGTCTACATGGCTATGGATGATTGTTGCCCAATCTGGTTTTGGCCACTGATTGTTGATAATCAATCGTGTAGTAAGCCCTTCAAGATTTAGTCGTGCTGTTTGTTCAGCAGTCAGAGCAATGGGAGCGTAGATCTGAGTATGCCAGGCTTCAAGCTCTTCGTTGATATTGGTGAAGCTGGGGAGAAGTTTCTGGTGGTCTAACTTAATCCCAGAACGGATTTCGCCATCGTTCTCTCTTGTGCCAAAAATACTTCTGCTTGCCCAAAGCTCTATCGGAGTATGGAGGCGCTCATGTGCTTTAGCGTGTAGGTAAAGCCCACCGACAAGCACGATAGCACCGACAAGCACGAGACCCGCAGCAGCCCAGCCTGCGAAGGGGATTAAAGATGTTGGGCCAGAAATCGCGAGGCTAGCTTCCAGTATAAGAGCGGATCCAGCGGCAGATGTGAATCCACCAGCAGCAGTATACGCACCTGATAGAGCCCCCCCATTTCGGGACTGTCGATACCCTTTTAATATGTCTGAGGTTAGTCCAAGGATAATCGCCGGGTAGCCAGAGGCGCGGGCGAATAAATTGCTACTTAAGTGCTTTACTATGCCATTTCCAAACGCCATTCCTGGCGCCGTAGAACTGAACTTGATGACTACGGCTTTATGCGTGGCCCGCACGCTAACCAGCGTCACTACCGCCGCGCCGATCACCCCGAAGACTGATGAAGCAAACCCCATCGTGTATTCCGGTGCATCACTCTGCTGCAGGTTGCTGTACGCCGTCTTCAGCGAGATCACGTTGAACCACAGCATCCCCGCGTTTAAACCACCCCCACCGCCGGAAGTGAGCAACCCAAGGAAGTTGGGTTTCACGCGCGCAGTGGTGGTCAGCTCGATGGACACCGTGCGGCTTCCTGATATGCGCAACGCTTTCATCTCTTCAACCTGCGCCATGCCGCTCTTCAAATACCGCTGCACCTCCTGGCTAAAGGGATTTTCCGTAATGGCCTGTTCGGTGATTCGATAGCGCGCCGCCAACAACCCCAGCGCTTTCTCGGCATTGGCCTCGCGCGCTGCCAGCAACACTTGCTGGCGCAGGCCATGGCTGGCATCCCAACGGGTCTGGCCACGCAGGCGCTTGAGCACCACGGCATTGACCGACTGGGCGGTGAGGTCGGTGATGTCCGCCATGGCCGGGAAGCGACCGGCCAGTCCTTCGATCACGTTGTCGCTGGCGCCGAACATGGAGCCGATCGAATCGGCTTTGTCCTTGAACGGGTTGAACGGCGCCAAGGCGGTGTAAAGCGGGCTGTCGTGCTGGTCCAGCCATTGCTCCAGGCGTTTGAAGCGTCGGTCATGATCTTCGGTGCCGGGTGTCGGCTGGCCCATCGGGTGAATCAGCAAGGCCAGTGAGATTTCCAGACCGCGGGCGGAGGTGCGTTCGTCGCGGTCATAACAGGCCAGTGCCGCAGCCAGGCTGTAGGGGTTATCGATGTGTTGGGATTCGGCCGTCGCCAGCCAGGTGTCATGATCGTTGCTGGCGTGCAAGGCCAGCTTGCGCAGGGCGGCAATCCGTCGTTCCAGCGCGTCGCGTTCGGCGAGGAAGCGCCGGTATTTGTCGACATCGAGGCGCTGTGCCAGGCGCGCGCCATTGGGGGAGTAATCTTCATGGGTGAGGGCCTGGAAATGGGACTCGGCCGGCGACAGGGCAGGCCCCCGGCGTGACGTGCCCAGCCTGAACGCGGCCAGTTCCGGTGAAGGTGCATCCGCCGGGTACAGGCTTTCCAGCGTCTTGTTCAGCAGCATGGCGACCAGGTTGCGATGGTGAAAGTCCCGGCTCTGCGGGCTGAGCTGTTCGGCATCCAGCCGGTAGCATGCCGGCACGCGCTCCTGCTCGGGAGGTTGGGCGGGTTTTGTGTGCTCCAGTTGCTCGGCCGGCATCAGGTCACGCAGTTGATGCTGGTAGGCCGAGACCGACAGGCTCAGGTCCAGGGCCATGCCTTCGGCGTCGGCGAGCGCCACCACCACTGGCACTTTCGGCTGGGTCCAGGGGTAGTGGCGGGCGATGGCATTGAGGTTGCCGATGGGCAAGGTTTCGGTGACCGGGTCGCTGCTCCAGGTCAGCGGCATGCGCCGCTCGGTTGGCTTGAAGTCTTCGACCCAGGTTTGCAGGGCACTGACCGGCAACACATGGGGCTGGGTGGACGGCGCCTGGTTGCCGCTCACCAGCTCGGCCATGTCCAGCTGGCGCATGTGCCGTTTGCGCAGGGCTGCCGAACCGGTGATACGGGCGGTGATGGCGTTGGTCCACAGGTGCGGGCTGTAGCCGATCCACACTTCCTTGGCCGTGTCCTGGCAGGTGTCGGCCCATACCCAGCCCATGCTCTGGCCAGACAGGTAGCGCTCACGGCGGTGGTAGTCCTCCAGCCCTTGGTAGCGCAGCTCCTTGTAGAGGCCCGCGCCGACGTGCTCGTGAATGACCAGCTTTTCGCCCAGAGGGCCTTTCATGAACACGTAGACATAGCCCGGGCGCAAAGCGCGGAGGGTGTAGGCCGAGTGCTGCAGCGTGGGGAAGCCTTGTTCCAGGTTGAAGCCTGCATCGGCATAGCGGCAGGCGGGGGCGTCGCCGGTGCGGGGCACGATGGCGTAGCGCACCGGCAGGATGGGCACGCGTGCGCTGCAGGCAGGGCCAGAGGTGGCGCTACTGACGGAGGCGTCGCTCATGTACGCTTCCTTTTTTGGGTTGAATGCGCTGGTGCCTCCTCAAATGCTTCGGGAGGCGGTGGCGCTGCTCGGACGTTGAACAGGCGGCAGATGCCATACCAGCAGAGGGCGACGGAGAGGTTGTAGGGGAACAGCACGGCCCAGAACGGCAATTGCCAGTTCTTTTTACCCTGCATTTCACCGGGCTCGCCGGTTCGCCAGGGGGCATAGTGGCGCCAGGCTTCTGCCGGGGTCAGGCAGATGGCGTGCAATGGCTTGTGCCACCAGTTGGGCTCACCGGGCGGGGGGAGTTTGTTCGGGCCGTGATCCATGAAGTGGCGGAGGTATTCCCATACCTCGGCGACATGCTTGACGCCGGGTTCGGTGGGTTCGTTGCTGTCGACCCAGAGGCAGTCTTTTTGGTGCAGGCTGCCGTCTTCCCGGCGGGGGGCGAAGGCGAGGGCATAGCTGGTGCTGAACGATGAGCCGCCGTATTCGGTGCGTTTAAAAATACCACCGCCGGTATTGCTCCACTCAATGACCAGTAACTTGCTTAAACGTTGATAGTAGATTTTTTGGGTCGCCCGATTGAAGCAGAAGCTTGATAAACGTTTTATGAAATATATTCGATAAATGAGGAAAGGTAGGAAAGTGAAAGGCATAAGCAAGAATCCCGTCGCTAATAAAGGAGCGGATTCGTACATGCGCCATATATCTCTAGAGAGTAAGTGTGGGTAAAAGCCGGCAATTGACAAAATAATTATCGCGCAATACAGCTTTCCCATGAAGACAGAGTCTGTGACCCATGGATTCCTTAAGCATAAAATGGTGTCAGATAAGCTTAATAGTTGCCCTGTGATAGAGGGCTTGTGTCCAGAGTCTGACATTGAGTTGAATATCCAGATGGTTGCCATGATCAGCGCTCCAGACGAAAAATTGACAGGGTCTCATTGTCTTCGTCCAGGCCTTGATTGGCGTTGTAGGTTAGATGAAGTGAGACATGATTTTGGTTGGCGAGTGTGTTTTCGAAATGTAGAACTAAGCCAGCATCTACGAGGTGGCCGGTCGGGCTGATTGGAAAAACGTCAATTCCGTGGTTGTCACGGACGGAGCTCAAACTTCCTGACCATTCACTTACGCCTAGCCTGAATGCAGGCAGCAGCACTGTGAACTCTACGGTTGGTTGGGGGGTGGCTACTTCGTTATGTGTGATAGCTGTCCAATTTGGCGGCGACCAGTGGTTATTCTGATGCCATCGGGTGTCGGCTTTAGTTATGCCGAGGGATAGGGCCTGCTCGGCGGATAGTAGCTTGGGCCCGTAATGTTCATTGTGCCAAGCCTTAATTTCCGTTTGCAGTGAGGTGAAAGCAGGAAGTTTCTTGTCAAAGTCCAAGTTGATGTCGGCGTGCGCCTCTCCATCATTGATGCGATTGCCGAATATGCTACGTGCTGCCCACAGTTCTATTGGGCTGTGAAGGCGTTCATGTGCCTTGGCGTGTAGGTAGAGGCCTCCTGCGATGATGGCTACACCTACGAGGACAAGGGCAGCGGCGGCCCATCCGGCAAAGGGCACAACCGATGTCACGCCTGCAATTGCAAGTCCTGCTTCAAGGACGACAGCGGAACCAATAGCCATGGTGAACCCACCCGCCACAGTGTAACCGGCTGCAGTTAGATCACCATTTTCGTACTGTCGTAGCGCCTTAGTACCGTCCGCGAAAAAACCCAGCGCAATCGCCGGGTATCCGGCTAAACGCGCAAACAGATTGCTACTCAAAAACTTGATAACCCCATTGCCAAAGGCCATGCCCGGCGCTGTGGCACTTAATCTCAGCATGACGGCCTTTTGCGTTGCCCGTACGCTGACCAACGTTGCCGCCGCTGCACCAATCACCCCGAAAACAGATGAAGCGAACCCCAGGGTGTATTCCGGTGCGTCGCTCTTTTGCAGGCTGTTGTAAGCCGTCTTGAGCGATAAGATGTTGAACCACAGCATCCCCGCGTTTAAACCACCACCACCGCCGGAGGTGAGCAGCCCGAGAAAGTTAGGTTTCACCCGTGCAGTGGTGGTCAGCTCGATAGACACCGTGCGGCTACCCGAGATGCGCAACGCTTTCATCTCTTCAACCTGCGCCATGCCGCTCTTCAAATACCGCTGCACCTCTTGGC
Source organism: Pseudomonas sp. BO3-4 (assembly GCF_034044115.1). Lineage (NCBI taxonomy): Bacteria > Pseudomonadati > Pseudomonadota > Gammaproteobacteria > Pseudomonadales > Pseudomonadaceae > Pseudomonas > Pseudomonas sp. BO3-4. Next base: position 3,786,773 of record NZ_CP139018.1, on the reverse strand, counting down.
TAAATGGATTTTCCTTTATGGCCTGTTCGGTGATTCGATAGCGCGCCGCCAGCAACCCCAGTGCTTTCTCGGCATTGGCCTCACGCGCTGCCAGCAACACTTGCTGGCGCAGGCCATGGCTGGCATCCCAACGGGTTTGGCCACGCAAGCGCTTGAGCACCACGGCATTGACCGACTGGGCGGTGAGGTCGGTGATGTCCGCCATGGCCGGGAAGCGACCGGCCAGCCCTTCGATCACGTTGTCGCTGGCGCCGAACATGGCGCCGATCGAATCGGCTTTATCCTTGAACGGGTTGAACGGCGCCAAGGCGGTGTAAAGCGGGCTGTCGTGCTGGTCCAGCCATTGCTCCAGGCGTTTGAAGCGTCGGTCATGATCTTCGGTGCCAGGTGTCGGCTGGCCCATCGGGTGGATCAGCAACGCCAGTGAGATTTCCAGACCGCGGGCGGAGGTGCGTTCGTCGCGGTCGTAACAGGCCAGTGCCGCAGCCAGGCTGTAGGGATTATCAATGTGTTGGGATTCGGCCGTCGCCAGCCAGGCGTCATGATCGTTGCTGGCTTGCAAGGCCAGGTTGCGCAGGGCGGCAATCCGTCGTTCCAGCGCGTCGCGTTCGGCGAGGAAGCGCCGGTATTTGTCGACATCGAGGCGCTGTGCCAGGCGCGCGCCATTGGGGGAGTAATCTTCATGGGTGAGGGCCTGGAAATGGGACTCGGCCGGCGACAGGGCAGGCCCCCGGCGTGACGTGCCCAGCCTGAACGCGGCCAGTTCCGGTGAAGGTGCATCCGCCGGGTACAGGCTTTCCAGCGTCTTGTTCAGCAGCATGGCGACCAGGTTGCGATGGTGAAAGTCCCGGCTCTGCGGGCTGAGCTGTTCGGCATCCAGCCGGTAGCATGCCGGCACGCGCTCCTGCTCGGGAGGTTGGGCGGGTTTTGTGTGCTCCAGTTGCTCGGCCGGCATCAGGTCACGCAGTTGATGCTGGTAGGCCGAGACCGACAGGCTCAGGTCCAGGGCCATGCCTTCGGCGTCGGCGAGCGCCACCACCACTGGCACTTTCGGCTGGGTCCAGGGGTAGTGGCGGGCGATGGCATTGAGGTTGCCGATGGGCAAGGTTTCGGTGACCGGGTCGCTGCTCCAGGTCAGCGGCATGCGCCGCTCGGTTGGCTTGAAGTCTTCGACCCAGGTTTGCAGGGCACTCACTGGCAACACATGGGGCTGGGTGGACGGCGCCGGGTTGCCGCTCACCAGCTCGGCCATGTCCAGCTGGCGCATGTGCCGTTTGCGCAGGGCTGCCGAACCGGTGATACGGGCGGTGATGGCGTTGGTCCACAGGTGCGGGCTGTAGCCGATCCACACTTCCTTGGCGGTGTCCTGGCAGGTGTCGGCCCACACCCAGCCGGTGCTCTGGCCGGACAGGTAGCGCTCATGGCGGTGGTAGTCCTCCAGCCCTTGGTAGCGCAGCTCCTTGTAGAGGCCCGCGCCGACGTGCTCATGAATGACCAGCTTTTCGCCCAGAGGGCCTTTCATGAACACGTAGACATAGCCTGGGCGCACAGCGCGGAGGGTGTAGGCCGAGTGCTGCAGCGGGGCGAAGCCTTGTTCCAGGTTGAAGCCTGCATCGGCATAGCGGCAGGCGGGGGCGTCGCCGGTGCGGGGTACGATGGCGTAGCGCACCGGTAGGATGGGCACGCGTGCGCTGCAGGCAGGGCCGGAGGTGGCGCTGCTGACGGAGGCATTGGTCATGCGAGCTCCTTGCTCAGAGAGACAGTCTTTTCGAACCAGAGACGCACTGCGGCAACTTTCAGTACTGACAAGACTGAAATGCCGTTATTCATACTGTGCTGGATTTCAGGCCCGACTCTATGCTGTAAGAAGTTTCCTACTTACTTGCTAAGATGCGCGGGCGATCAAGTATCTGGAATTCAAGTGAAAGACAATGCCTCGATCGCTGCTTTTGGGTCGAGGCTGAAAGTGTAAGATTTTATTTGAATGTATATGTATTGTGTTTGCGCAATATCGTGTGAAAAGTTGCAGTGTTTTTGTAGGAAGTTTCGTACTTTGAGATTGTTATATGTTCAGTTTTTGCACTTGGCCATCACTACCTGGCAAGTCCTGGGCGTGCCTCCCGAGCGGCTGGCATAACGCACGCAGTTATTCAGGGATTTCTGTCGCGCAATGCTCAATGTATTGCCCCAGGCCAGGCCGCCTTCCCCGGTAGTGGGGACGGCCTTGGCAAAGCAGTTGGAGCCCACTGCAGGCGTGGCGTAGCGTGCCTTGCTGGCGTTGCTGGAGCAGCCGGCGAGAGCCAGGCTGAGGCCGAGCAGGGTGGCCAGGGCCCAGTACGCGTTTGGTCTGCTCATGTATTCCCCTTCTGCGCTTGGCAGCAAATGCCTTGCAGGATATTTCATTACAGCGAAGCGGTGAACTATCGGGGCGTCAAGGGGCTCCTTTGCTAAGCGCACCCCGCGCTTACCTGATGGCGCAAGACCATCAGCCCTGGGTCACTGAATGAAAAGGAGGCACCGTGACCGCACCTGATCAAACCCTTTACCGCTGTACGCCCAGCCCGCTGCATGCCCTGCTGCTGGCGGGCAGCGTACCGTTGTTCCTTGGTGCGCTGCTGAGCGATATCGCCTACTACAACAGCTACCAGATTCAGTGGAGCAACTTCGCCGCCTGGCTGATCGCCGGTGCCCTGGTGTTCTGTGGGCTGGCTCTGTTGTTCGCGCTGGCCAACCTGATCCGCGCCGAGCGCAAGGGCGGGCGCGCTACGCTGTACTTCGTGCTGCTGCTGGTGACTTGGGGGCTTGGGCTGATCAATGCCTTTGAGCATGCCAAGGACGCCTGGGCGGTGATGCCTTCTGGGTTGGTGTTGTCGGTCATCGTGACAGTGCTCGCGGTGGTGGCCGCCTGGACCGGTTTGAGCAACCTGCGTTCAGGAGGTGTGGCATGAAGCCTTTGCATGCATTTAGCCTGTTGGGCGTGGCGCTATTGCTGAGTGCCTGTGGTGGCGACGGCGAGCCGACCCAGGCCCATGGCCCGGACCCGAAGCTGCCGGAGCCTCAGCGCGGCTTGCTGCCGAGCATGAAGATTGCGCAACCGGCTGCCTGGGGCGAACTGAAACCGACCGTGCCGGAGGGCTTCAGTGTCACCGCCATTGCCACCGGCCTGAAAATCCCGCGCCAGAGCCTGGTGCTGCCCAATGGCGACATTCTGGTGGCTGAGGGCCGGGGAGGCAGCGCGGCCAAGCTCAAGCCCAAGGATGTGATCGCCAGCCAGATCAAGGCCAAGGGCAATACCCAGGTCAAGGGTGGCAACCGCCTGACCTTGCTGCGCGATGCTGATGGCGATGGCAACTACGAGGTACAGGCCGTGTTTGCGGATAACCTCAACGCACCGTACGGCCTGGCCTATGCCAACGGCAAGCTGTATGTAGCCAACCAGGATGCGCTGGTATGCTTTGACTACAAGGAAGGCCAGACCCAAGCCGACGGCCCGCCAACCAAGGTCACCGACCTGCCGGCCGAAATCAACCACCATTGGACCAAGGCGCTGACCATCAGCCCGGATGGCCGCTTCTTGTATGTGGGTATCGGCTCGAACAGCAATATCACCGAGCGCGGCCTGGAGGTGGAGATCGATCGGGCCATGGTCTGGCAGGTCGATGCCGAGACCGGCGCACACCGGCCCTATGCCACCGGCTTGCGTAACCCGACGGCATTGACCATCCAGCCGCAGACCGGGCAGTTGTGGACGGTGGTCAACGAGCGGGATGAGCTGGGCCCCGACCTGGTGCCGGACTACCTCACTTCGGTACGTGAAGGGGGCTTCTATGGTTGGCCTTACAGCTACTGGGGGCAGCATGTGGATGAGCGGGTGCGGCCACAGAACCCGGACAAGGTGGCGGCGGCGATCAAGCCGGACTACAGCCTGGGTTCGCATGTGGCTGCACTGGGTGTGGACTTCTCGACCCCGGCAATGGGCGAGCGCTTTGCCGACGGTGTATTCGTGGGCGAGCACGGCAGCTGGAACCGGCCCAACCCGGTGGGGTACAAGGTGATTTTCGTGCCGTTCAGCAATGGCAAGCCTGCTGGGGAGCCGATCGACTTCGCCACGGGCTTTCGCGGTGAGGATGGCAAGACCCGTGGGCGACCGGTTGGGGTGACGGTGGACCCGCGTGGGGCGTTGATCATTGCCGATGACCTGGCGAATACGGTGTGGCGGGTGACGCGTAATCGCTGAATGCTATCTGAACACATCGTCAAAGCTTGCTGGCGATGGGCCGCAGAGCGGCCCAATTGCTGACTGACAGGCATTGCGCGTGGGTCAGAAGCGGTAGTTGAAGCTGGCTTCCAGTGTGCGCGGTGCCCCTGGGGTGATCAGGTCGACCGAGCCATGTGCCGAGGCATAGTAGTCACGGTCGAACACGTTCTTCAGGCGCAGCGCGGCATCCCACTGCGGCACGCTGTACAGCAGCGCGGCGTCGAAGGTGGTATAGCCTGGCATCACCACCACATTGTCGAGCGCTGTGTAGCGTTCGTCGACGTAGTTGGCTCCGGCGGCCACACGCCACTCTGGTGTCAGGGTACGTACCAGCCAGACGTTGGCGCTGTTGCGCGGCGTCAGGGTAGGGGTCTGGCCTTCGTTCGCCACGCCATTGGTCTTGCTGTTGGACTTGGTGATTTCGGCGTCCAGGTAAGCGTAACCGGCATAGATCTGCCACTTGTCGGTGAGATGCCCGCTGACGGTGGCTTCAAAGCCATCGGTACGCTGTTCGCCAGCCAATACGGTCAGGTTGGGGTTGGCCGGGTCGGCAGTCTTCATGTTGGTGCGCTCAAGGCGGAACACTGCGGCGGTCAGTGACAGGCGGCTGTCGAGCAGGTCCCATTTGGCGCCGATTTCATAGTTGGTGGTTTCTTCCGGCTCCAGGTGCTGGTTGCTCGGGCTCACCGCGAACACTTCGCCCGAAGGCTGATAGCTGCGGCTGACCGACACGTAGTAGGACTGGATGGCGTCTGGCTGGTAGACCAGACCCGCACGCGGGCTCCAGGTCTTGTCGGTACGATCCAGGTCGATGTTTTGCACGCGGTCGTCGTCGTACTCCTGGCCAAAGATGTCATAACGCACACCGACCAATGCCTTCCAGTGCGCGTTCAGCTCGATCATGTCCTGCACGTACAGACCGGTGGTCTGCTGGAAGTTGGTGCCCTTGGACGACAGGTTGGCGGCATGTTCCGGTACCGGCACCAAGGCATCACGGTACACCGGTACCTGGGCCACGTTGGTCTGGCTCAGCACGCGCTGGTACTTGTCCTGAAAGCCTGCTTCCACGCCGTACAACAGGTTGTGCTGCATGCCGGCCAGTTGCGCTTGTTGCTTGAGCTCCGTCTGGTTGAACACACCGTACTCATCGCGGGCGACGTTGCCGCGGTTGAGCTTGATCAGCAGTTCACCGTCGGGCGCGGTGACGAAGCGCGTCGGGCTGCTGTCGGCCAAGGTGTTGTTGCGGTCCAGGTCGTAGCGGTAGTAACGGCTGGTGTTGGTCAGGGTGAAGTTGTCGTTGATGCGGTAGTCCAGGCTGGCTGTAAGCGAGAACACCTCGCTGCGGGCGTAATCCTGGTCCGCATCGCCAGAGCCAAAGCGCTTGTCGCGGTCCACGTCCACCGGGCGGTTGCCCAGGGCCGGGATGCCGAAGTCGATCAGGCGCTTGTCGTACAGGTAGGTGGCGCCCAGGTTCAGTTCCAGGTCGTCCGAGAGACGGAAGTAGGCCGACGGTGCGATGGCCTTGCGGTCGATGTAGCCATCATCGCGGAAGGTGTCGCTGTCTTCGAAGGCACCGGTCACGCGGTAGGCCTGGTTGCTTTGCGGGTCGGCCCAGCCGGTGTCGAACTGGGTTCGGCGTTTGCCTTCGCTGTCGACGTTCATGCCGACTTCGCGCTTGGGCGTGAAGCTTGGTTTTTTGCTGATGCTGTTGATCAGCCCGCCCGAGGAGCCACGGCCATACAGCACCGCGGCCGGGCCCTTGATCACCTCGACACGCTCGATGTTGGACAGGTCGCGAAAGTACAGGGCGTCGTCACGCACGCCGTCTATGTACATGTCGCCAATGGCGCTGAAGCCACGGATGGTCACCTGATCGCGTTGGCCGTCGCCGTTGGACAGGCCGATGCCGGGCACGTTCTTCAGCACGTCTTCCATGGACTGTGCGCCTTGGTCCTTGATCACGCTTTCGGGAACGACGTTGACGGTTTGCGGGATATCGCGCAGCGGCGCGTCGATCTTCATGGCGCTGCGGCTTTCACTGGCCTTGTAGCTTTGCTGCTCATAGACGCTGGTGACGGCGGTGGCGGGCAGGGCGAGGCTACTTTGCGTATCGGTTTGGGCGGCAGCGTGGACAGCAGGCACAACGAGCAGGCCCAGCATGGAAATGGATGCTGGGGCAACAGACCTTTTTGCCATTACAGGCGACTCTTTGTTGTTATCGGGGTCACGAATAGTAATGATTTGCAAATGTAAAGCAAGTGTAAAGAATTCGTATTAGCTATAACAGTGATCTCTGCGACGAAATGTGTCGCCATCCGGGAGGGCCGGCAAGGCGGCAGGTAATGGCTATGCTTGTTAGCGCGTGAGCCTTTCACGCGCCTATTCGGACTTGATCACAGGGAAGCACGCCTATGAACCCCATTCGTACTCTCGCTCGTGCTGTAGCCCTTGCCACGCTGGCCTCTGCTGCCAGCTTCACGGTACAGGCTGCCGGTATCCCCATCGGGAGCGAGGCGCTGGAAAGCCATGTCACCACACAGGTAACGGCTATCGACCTGGCCACCCGACAAGTCACGGTGAAAGGCCCTGACGAGAAGAAGGATGTGACGTTCCAGCTGACCGAAAAGGCCAAGGCGCTGCCCAACCTGAAAGTCGGTGACCAAGTCGACATCTACGTGACACGCGCCGTGGCCTATGTGCTCAATCCGGAAGTGGGTGGGGCGCCGAAAGCGACTGAAGAGTCCGGTACCATTCGTGCAACCGAGCAAAACCCTAACCCGGGCGGCGAGGCGTTCCGCCAGGTCAAGGTTACCTCTCAGATCAAGAAGATCGACCTCAACACGCATGAGGTGAGCTTGTTGCCACCGGAGGGCAAGCTTCAGGTGGTCAAGGTCGAGAATCCAGACCTGCAGAAACGCATGAAGAACCTCAAGGTTGGCCAGACGGTTGACGCGATCTACACCGAAGTACTGCGCGTCGAAACCTCGCGCTGACCTCGGCCGTTGCTGACCTCGGTTACTCGCCTACGATCGGCCGTTTGCGGTCCGGGCAGGCTGGTGCCGGGGAGCGGGCCTCAGTAGCCGGCGGCTTCGATCAAGGCCTGGGGCTCTGCACGTTAGGGGTAGTCGACTTGTGGTGTGTCACTGCCGCAGGCTTCGGGTAGCCCGGGTCTGGATGCGCTGTGAGGCCTTGCAAGCCGGGGGATGGCGCTGAAACAGCTGAAGTACCCAGTCGGGGCGGGTCTTGCTGGCATCGTTGAGCCAATTGGCGACTGAGTCCTGGGCGTATTTCTCAGCTTCGGCCAGCAGCGGTACCAGCAACGGCTCGGCCACTTCTGGTTGTTGCTTGAGCGTGGCAATGTGCTCGCACCAAACGCCGCGCGGGCGCAGGATCTCGATGCAGAACCGACGTACCAGCGGGTCTGCATCGCCGGTATGGCGGCCGAGTAGCGCCAGGGCCGCTTCAAGGTGCTGGGCCAGGCGCGGGCGCAGGGCAATCCATGCCCATTCACGCACGCCGAAGTGCTCATCGCGGGCGAAGCGAAACTGCGCCAGCAGGGCATCTTCCGCAGGCTGCGAGCGTGACAGGTACGCCTGGGCGAACGCTGCCCAACTGCGCACGGTATCGGACGGGTGCGTGCAGCATTGCTCGAACACGTGCTGGCGCAACGACTCGGCGGCTTGCTCCAGCCACTTGCCCAGCGCCAGGCCAATGTCCGCCACTTTTTTTGACAGGCCCAGTGCCTGGGCCTGGTCCGCACTGGCAGCGAGGTGCTCAACCAATGCTGCTGGCAGTTGGCCTGTCAAGGCGTTGACCAAGGCGGCTTGATCCACCGCCAGGCATTCGGCCAGGTTGCGGGTTGGCAGTTGGCCAAGGTCGATCAGGGACTTTCGGTCGTCGCTCATGGCTAAAGCTCCATGGCAGTGGCACGGTGCAGTCGATTGCCGGCCAGGTACGTGCACAGCCTCGTTGATGTGCACATCCTCCAGTGGACGGCCCAGTGCCGAGTCTTCGATGGGCGAAAGCTGAAACCCTCGATGGCCAGTGGCTGTCTGGCAAGGCGGCGGATGAACAGGCGCCGGTAAAGGGCCGCTGGCAGGCAGGCCTCGAGCCAAGGTTGGCGACGACTTAACTGGTCGTGTTCGCTATGTACCCGGGGCTTCCTGCCAAGCCGGGCCAATACGCTCTGATTCTGCAACATCATCCACCTCCATGTGGTCTTGCGGGTGTGCCTTGGGTTCAGTGCTTGTCCGGTGGCAGTGCCAGGGCAGGACTGGCCGAGAGTGCCTGTAGCGTGGCGGACAGGGCATCACGTTGCGCGTTGTCCAGTGACTGCATGATCGTGCCGATCCAGTCGGTGTGTTCGGCGAAAACGGCGTCGAGTACCGCTATGCCTGCCGAGGTAAGGCTGATGCTCAGCTTGCGCCGGTCATGGGCGTCCTTGCGGCGCTTGATAAAGCCATCACCCTGCAGGCCGTCGAGCAGGCCGGTCACGGTGCCTGAGGTGATTGCCAGGCGCGTCGCCAGCTCCAGCGGTGCCAGGCGGCCGCCTGCACCTTGCAAGGTCAGGAGGATTGCGAACCGCCCTTCCGACAGGTTATGGCGGGCCAACCGTGCGGCGCATACCCGGTTGATGGCCGCTGCAGCGGACAGCAGTTCGAAACACAGGCGCACGTTCTGCCTGGCGTCAGCGGGGGCCTCGGCCAGTGCATCGAGCATGATGTGATGCTTGTTCTCAAGAGTATTCATAAGGCGCAGTTTATCTTGGTGCCTTAGTAAGTCAACAGCACAGATGTTTCAGGGTTAAGACAACATGCGCACGCCGGACGGAAGGGATGTTTCACTATGCATGGTACGAATAGTTCAAGTGCAGGATTTTGATTTCTATCAGTACTGGGTAATGCACCATCATGGTGGCCATCGATACCTTGGATGAGGACTGCCATGTTCAGTAAATCGATGCTCCTGCTGGTGCTTCCTGTGGCAATGGCGTTGCTTGCCGGTGCTGTGTTGCCATTTCAGGCCGCCGGCAATGCTGCGGTAGGCCGGGCCCTTGGGCACTGGCTGTGGGGGGCTTTCACATCGTTGACGGTGAGCATGCTGGTGGTGATCGCTGCGCTGCTGATTATCCGGGTACCGGCACCAGACATGGGCAAGGCCTTGCAAGGGCCCTGGTGGTTATGGATTGGAGGCGTGCTGGGGGCAATGTATGTAGCCGGCGCCGCAGCACTCACCCCGAAACTTGGCGCAGCAGGGTTCCTGGTACTGGTGGTGGCAGGGCAGATCATCACGGCAGTGCTTGCCGACCACTACGGGGTGATGGGGCTGGGTGGCAAGCCGCTTAGCCTGGCCAGGGTGGCTGGCGTGGTGCTGATCCTGTGCGGAGTGTTGCTGGTACAGGGCCCTTGGGCAACGGCGTCACCGGCCCATTCCACGGCAGCTGTGAAGGGGCAAGAAAACTGATCAGCGCCCTGCTTGGCTGCAGGCCCATACGGTTTCGCGCAGCCAGCGGTGCCCGGGGTCACTGTCCTTGCGGTTGTGCCAGGCTTGCTGATAGTCGAACGAGGGGATGGCCAGTGGCGGCGTGAACTGGCGCAGTGTCCTGTGCTGGCGCAACGACCCCACGGCGCGGCTGGCCACCGTCAGGATCAGGTCGGTGCCGGCCAGCACTTCGACTGCCGCACTCCAGTGTGGCAAGGCCAGGGCAATACGGCGTTGCAAGCCCCGGGCGGCCAGTGCGCGCTCGATTTCATCGAAAGCATCCGGGCGCATGGCCATCAATACATGTGGGCGTGCCAGCCAGTCTTCCAGGGCCATGCCGCCGCTGGCAGGCAGCGCCTGGCGATCGGCAACGCTGATGAAGCGATCCGCAAACAGGGGCTGGGCGGTGATGTCCTGAGGCAGTTCGGGGAACAGGCCAAGGGCCAGATCCAGCTCGCCATCGAGCAACTGCGCCAACATGGTTTCACGGCTGGCCTGGCTGATGGCCAGGTCCACCCCGGGCGCGACTTGGCGTAGGTGGCGCAGCAGGTGCGGCAGGATGATGCGCGAGGCGTAGTCGGACAGCGACAGCCGGAACCGGCGCTGGGCCCGGGCTGGCTCGAACAGCGGGGTGGCCAGCAGGCTGTCGAGATTGCTCAGTGCATCCTGTAACGGTTGTGCCAGCGATTGGGCGCGGGCGGTAAGGGCCATGCCGCCACCTTGGCGTACCAGCAAAGGGTCGTCGAAGTGTTTGCGCAACTGCGCCAAGGCGTGGCTGACCGCCGGTTGGCTGCGGTGCAGGCGCAGGGCTGCGCGGGTCACGTGCCGTTCACTGAGCAGGGCATGCAGGGCGAGCAGCAGGTTGAGGTCGATCTTGCGCAGTTCATCCATCAGGTGAATGGCCTTGGTCAATTCTGGCGACTCGGATCAGCTTAACAAATGCTTGAGTCTTGCACGCGCTTACAAGCTGCTGGCGATAGAGGCCTTTTCGCAGCATATGGACTCTACTAAATGGCTTTATGTTTGAGCTGTAATTTACTGATAAAAAAGAGTTATCTTCTTGCAGTCGCATGCTGAACACACTGTTCAAAGTAAGTCCGCTTTATCGCTTCAGGCTTGAGCCGCGAGCGGCTGTTGTACGTCTGCTCGGTAATGCCGAAGGCAGTCATGCGCATCCAGGGTTTGGGGAATTTGCGTACCTGCAGCTTCTTGCGCGTGGCATACAAGGTCACCCCGGAAAGCTTGGCCTGTTGGGCCTCGGCGGCTATCTGCGCGCCCCAGCTGCAGGTGTGGCGATCGTTCTGGCTCAGTGCCCTGGCTTGGGCGCCGAAAGCGAAGGTGGCCAGCAGGCAGCCGGCCATCGTTGCTAGAAGTACTCGCATGTTGCTGTCCTAAGCATCTGAAAGAGAACGGAGTTTGCCTTCGCTTTCCACAGCCGTGGGCCAGCAATTTGCCGTCAGGTCACAGCCATGCGCAGCGGGCTGGCCACGGGCCTGCGCAGGCTTGTCCAGGCCAGGCTGGCAACCCAGAGCACCGAAACACCGTAGTTAAGGCGTTGATAGAGGCCGAACAGCTGGCCACTCTGCGCTGCCTGGCCCATCAACGCGACGGTGATGATGGCCAACACCACGCAAGCCAGGGAAAGCAGCGCCAAGGCGGGGGAGCCGGCAATGCGGTTGCCCAGCCATGCCCATACGGCGCTGGCCAAGGTCAGTGAGAGGAACATCAGCAGACCAAACAGGTTATGCAGTTGCTGCGAGGTAGATGGCTGTGCCGGTGCACAGCCCTGGTCGCAAGGGAACCAGCCGGTGCCCAAACTGCCCATGCCATGCAGCAACACCAGGCCCGCACTCAGCAGCGCCAGCTTCGAGCTGCGCCAGCGCCGCACCAGGCCCCAGGCAAACAGGGCAAACAGCAGGGCCAGAGGGAAATTGTTGACCCGTGGCGACCAGCTGTGGGTTGGCGAACCGGCCGCGCCAAGCTGGCTCATGGCCTGTTGCAGGTGATCATAGCCAGGGTAGGCCTGAGCGGTGAGCCATACCCCCACCAGCAGCCAGAGGGGGATCAGCAGGCCACTGCCGAGCAAAAGGCGGTCGAGGGTTTTCATACTGCAGATTCCTTCCATGGAACAGTGAGCGTGAAGGCGTACAGTACAGGCTTGCGCAGGTCATGGGCCACGAATTCTGTGCGTTTTTCAGGGGCCAGGGACTGCAAAGATGGCAATAAATACCGCACGGGGTGTATGTGATCGTACAACCGCTTGCGCTATGATGAGCGCTGTCTTTCAAGGTGAAATACAGGGCAATGACAGAGCAGCAGGTACAGGCAAGGACCCGGCGCAAGCCGCGCAGTCTGGCCCAGGAACTGGTCACGGTGCTGACCGAACGCATTCGCAGCGGCCAGCTCAAGCGCGGCGACAAGCTGCCGACCGAATCGCAGATCATGGCCGAAGAGGGCGTCAGCCGCACGGTGGTGCGTGAGGCGATCTCGCGGTTGCAGGCCGCCGGGCAGGTTGAGACCCGCCACGGCATCGGCACCTTCGTGCTGGATGCGCCGGCTACGGGCGGTTTCCGTATCGACCCGGCCACCGTGGTCACCCTGCGCGAAGTGCTGGCGGTGCTGGAGTTGCGCATTGCCCTGGAGATCGAGTCGGCCGGGCTGGCGGCCCAGCGGCGAAGCGACGAAGCCCTGGCCGGTATGCGGGCGGCGCTGGACGAACTCAACGAGGGGGCGGCCCACGCCACCGATGCGGTGTCGGCGGACTTCCAGTTCCACCTGCGCATTGCCCAGGCCAGCGGCAACCACTACTTCGCCGACATCATCAACCACCTGGGTACCAGCATCATTCCGCGCACCCGGCTGAATTCGGCGCGCCTGGCCCATGATGATCAGGCGCATTACATGAGTCGCCTGATGCATGAGCACGAGGCGATCTATGAGGCGATTGCCCGGCGTGACAGCGAAGGGGCGAAGATGGCCATGCGCATGCACCTGAGCAACAGCCGCGAGCGCTTGCGCCAGGCGCATGAGGCGGCGGAAGCGCAAGGGACCTGAAGCCTTTGCTGCCAGTACTGGCCTCTTCGCGGGCAAGATAGCCCTGTAGGAGCGGGCTTGCCCGCGAAGAGGCCGGTACAGTCAAAAAGAAAAGCCCCGCCGTGCGCAGGGCTTTCTTGTTGCTTGCAACCGGTCAGATCGCCCCGTCACTCCACTGCCCGTTCACCAACCGCCGCAGCCCCAGCGGGTTGCCGTCGCGCAGTGCCTCAGGCAGCAGTGTCTGCGGGTAGTTCTGGTAGCACACCGGGCGCAGGAAGCGGTCGATGGCCAACGTGCCGACCGAGGTGCCACGCGCATCGGAGGTCGCCGGGTACGGGCCTCCGTGCACCATCGCATCACAGACTTCGACACCGGTCGGGTAGCCATTGACCAGGATTCGACCGACTTTCTCCTCCAGCAGCGGCACCAGCCAGGCGAACGCATCGAAGTCTTCCGCCTCGCCGATCAGCGTCGCGGTCAGCTGGCCGCGCAGGCCGAGCAGCGCGTCGCGCAGTTGGTCGTGGTCCTGCACCTCTACAGCCACGGTGGTGGGCCCAAACACTTCCTCCTGCAACAGCGGGTCGGACTCGACCAGCAGGCGTGCATCGGCCTTGAACAGCTGAGCGCGTGCCTGGTTGCCTTCCTGCGCCTGGCCGGCCACATGCTCGATACCGGCATGGGCATGCAGGTGTTCAAGGCCGCCAACGTAGCTGCGCAGGCCGCCAGCGTTGAGCATGGTTTGCCCGGCTTGCTGGTCCAGGTACTGGCCAAGGTCTGCGAGCAGCTGGCTGTACTGTGGTGACTGCAGGCCAATCACCAACCCAGGGTTGGTGCAGAACTGCCCGGCGCCCATGCACACGGACCCCGCCAACTCGCGGGCAATGGCCTCACCACGCTTGGCCAGGGCGCCCGGCAGGATGATGACCGGGTTGATGCTCGACATCTCGGCAAATACCGGGATTGGCTGCGGGCGCTCAGCGGCCATGCGGCAAAGGGCATCGCCGCCTTTGAGCGAGCCGGTGAAGCCAACCGCCTGGATGGCGGGGTGCTTGACCAGCCACTCGCCCACGCCGCCACCAAATACCATGTTGAACACGCCCTTGGGCATGCCGGTACGCTCAGCGGCGCGCACGATGGCGCAGCCGACCAGGTCGGCCGTGGCCATGTGCCCGCTGTGCGCCTTGAATACCACCGGGCAGCCCGCGGCGAGGGCGGCCGCGGTATCACCACCGGCGGTGGAGAAGGCCAGCGGGAAGTTGCTGGCCCCGAACACGGCGACCGGGCCCACACCGATGCGCATCTGGCGCAGGTCTACGCGTGGCAGCGGCTGGCGCTCGGGCAGTGCCAGGTCGATGCGCGCGCCGAGGAAGTCGCCGCGGCGCAGCACTTGGGCGAACAGGCGCATCTGCCCGCTGGTGCGGCCGCGCTCGCCCTGGATACGGGCGGCGGGCAGTGCAGTTTCGCGGCAGACGATGGCGACGAAGGCGTCATCCAGTTCGTCGAGTTCAGCGGCGATGGCGTCGAGGAACTCGGCCCGACGTGCCGGAGTCAGTTGGCGGAACTCGGCGAAGGCAGCGGCAGCGGCCTTGGCGGCCTGGTCCACTTCGGCTTCGGTGGCCTGGGCAAAGCTGTAGGGCAGGGCTTCGCCAGTGCTGGCGTCCAGGCTCTGCAGGCGCTGAGGGCCAGCGGCACTGCGCTGACCGGCGATGAAGTTATGGCCGAGGATTTCAGGCATGGGGTGCTCCTGTGGGATTGAGAGTGGCGTGTGTGAATGCGTGGTCAGGGCTGCGGCATCAGGTAATGGGCGCCGGGTTGAACAGGGTGATGTCGTTGTGCAGCCGGTGATGTTCGGCCCAGGTCTGCTTGCGGCCGCTGGCTACGTCCAGGTAGTAATGGAACAGCTCCCAGCCCAGCTCCTCGATGGTCGAGCGGCCACTGGCGATGCGACCGGCGTCGATGTCGATCAGGTCGGGCCAGCGCTGGGCCAGTTCGCTGCGGGTGCACACTTTGACCACCGGTGCCATGGCCAGGCCATACGGGGTGCCGCGGCCGGTAGTAAAGACGTGCAGGTTCATGCCGGCTGCCAGCTGCAAGGTGCCGCAGACAAAGTCGCTGGCTGGGGTGGCGCAGAAAATCAGGCCTTTGCGATTGACCCGTTCGCCTGGGCCGAGCACACCCTGGATAGCGCCGCTGCCGGACTTGACGATCGAACCCAGCGATTTCTCGACGATGTTCGACAGCCCGCCTTTCTTGTTGCCCGGCGTGGTGTTGGCGCTGCGGTCGGCGGCGCCTTGCTGCAGGTAGCGGTCGTACCAGTCCATTTCGCGCACCAACGCGTCGACAACGTCCTGGTTTTCCGCGCGCGAGGTCAGCATGTAGATCGCGTCGCGCACCTCGGTCACTTCAGAGAACAGCACGGTGGCGCCAGCGCGGACCAGCAGGTCGGCGGCATAGCCCAGTGCCGGGTTGGCGGTGATGCCCGAGAAGGCGTCGCTGCCACCGCATTGCATACCGAGGATCAGTTCGCTGGCCGGGACCGTTTCGCGGCGGCGCTGGTCGAGCTTCTTCAGGCGGGTTTCGGCCAGGTCCATGATCTGCTCGATCATTTCAACAAAGCCAAGGCTGGCATCTTGCAGGCGGTACAGCCATGGGTCGCTGAGGTCCACCGAGGGGTCGTTGTCGTGCATCACCTGGCTGGCTTGCAGTTTTTCACAGCCCAGGCTGATCACCAGTGCCTCGCCGCCCAGGTTGGGGTTGCGCGCCAGGTTGCGCACGGTGCGGATCGGGATGTAAGCGTCGCGGGCGTTGATTGCCACACCGCAGCCGTAGCTGTGGGTAATGGCTACCACGTCATCGACGTTGGGGTATTTGGGCAGTAGTTCGTTGCGAATGCGCTTGACTGCATGTTCCAGCACGCCGGTCACGCACTGCACGGTGGTGGTGATGCCGAGGATATTGCGGGTGCCGACAGTGCCGTCGGCGTTGCGATAGCCCTCGAAAGTGAAGCCCTCCAGCGGCGGCAGCGGTTGTGGCACTGCATCGCAGCGCGGCAGGCTGTCCAGGTCCGGGGCGGCCGGCATGGCCAGCTGGCTTTCCTGAACCCAGCTACCTTGGCGCAGGTCTTCCAGCGCGTAGCCGATGATTTGCCCGTAGCGGCGCACGGGCTCGCCCTTGGCGATGGCCACGGTGGCCACCTTGTGGCTTTGCGGCACGCCTTCGATCAGGGTCAGGCCGTCGGCGAAGCGGGCGCCTTCGCCCAAGCCGCCGTCGTTGACAACGACCACGACGTTGTCGTCGTCGTGCAGGCGGACGTAGCGGGGCGAGTCGGAATGTTCGATCAACTGCATGTTTGGGCCCTACTTGTCAGGTTCTCAGGCTTTTGTACATCCGCCCATGCCGGGTGACCCGGCGCGGGCGTGTTTTTTCAGTGACGGGAGCTGGCCAGTTCGCCGTCGGTGGCAGGCTCAGCGTGTGGCTTCGGGGCAGCATCACGCAATTCGATACGCTTGATGGGGCCGACGATAACCAGATAGCTGAATACCGCGACCAGCGCGTTGGCACCCACGTACACAAGCGCCCACTTGAACGAGCCGGTGGCGCTGATGATGTAGCCGATCACGATAGGGGTGGTGATCGACGCGATGTTGCCGAAGGTGTTGAACAGGCCACCGGACAGCCCGGCGATCTGCTTGGGTGAAGTGTCCGCGACCACCGCCCAGCCCAGTGCGCCGATGCCCTTGCCGAAAAACGCCAGCGTCATGAAGCCAACCACCATCCACTCGGCATCGACGTAGTTGCAGAACACCATGGTGGTGGACAGCAGCAGGCCACAGACGATCGGCAGTTTGCGCGAGAAGGTCAGCGAGTTGCCGCGGCGCAGCAGCCAGTCGGAGATCACGCCACCCAGGACGCCGCCGATAAAACCACACACCGCCGGCAGCGAGGCGATGAAGCCGGCCTTGAGAATGGTCATGCCACGTTCCTGCACCAGGTACACCGGGAACCAGGTGAGGAAGAAGTAGGTGATGGCGTTGATGCAGTACTGGCCCAGGTATACGCCCAGCAGCATGCGGCTGGTCAGCAACTGCTTGATGTAACCCCATTTCGGGCCGTCGCTGCCGCGCTTCTGGTCCATGTCGACCAGGCCGCCGTTCTGCTCGATGTGCTCGAGTTCGCTTTGGCTGATGCGCGGGTGTTGGCGCGGATTGTAGATGGTCTTCAGCCACACCATCGAGAAGATGATGCCCAGCACACCCATGACCACGAAGACGTGCTCCCAGCCGAAGCTGAACACGATCCAGCCCATGATCGGGGCGAACAGTGCAGTGGCGAAATACTGCGCCGAGTTGAAGATGGCCGACGCCGTGCCGCGTTCCTGGGTCGGGAACCATGCGGCGACGATGCGCGCGTTACCCGGGAATGACGGGGCTTCGGCGAAACCGACCAGGAAGCGCAGGGTGAAGAGGGTGACCACGGCCCAGGCAACCGGCAGGCCACCGACAAAACCCTGCAGCAGGGTGAACAGCGACCAGGTGAAGATGCTGAAGGCGTAGACGTTCTTGGAACCGAAGCGATCGAGCAGCCAGCCACCAGGAATCTGGCCAGCCACGTAAGCCCATCCGAAGGCGGAAAAGATATAACCGAGGGTTACGGCGTCAATGCCGAGGTCTTTCTGCAGGCTGGAGCCTGCGATAGCAATGGTAGCGCGGTCGGCATAGTTGATCGTGGTCACCAGAAACAGCATGAACAGGATCAGGTAGCGCACATGCGTTTTCTTAGTCGCTTGCATGCTGGCAAAACTCCCACTAGTTATTTTTGTGCGGGCTCACGAATTGTAACCGGAGTGGGGGTAGGCCCACTCCGGGTGCGGCATCTGGCAGGCCGCGGGCAGCGCTTACTGCGGGCCCATCTTGTCCATCAGCGCGGCGAGCATTTCGTACTCTTCGGCGGTGAGGTCGGTCAGCGGAGTGCGCACCGGGCCAGCGTCGTAACCGGCAATTCTGGCGCCGGCCTTGACGATGCTCACGGCGTAGCCGGCCTTGCGGTTGCGGATGTCCAGGTAGGGCAGGAAGAAATCGTCGATCAGCTTGGCCACGGCGGCGTGGTCGTCACGGGCGATGGCGTTGTAGAAGTCCATGGCGGTTTTCGGCACGAAGTTGAACACCGCGGAGGAGTAAACCGGTACGCCCAGGGCTTTGTAGGCGGCAGCATACACTTCGGCGGTCGGCAGGCCACCCAGGTAGCTGAAGCGCTCGCCCAGGCGACGACGGATCGACACCATCAGTTCGATATCACCCAGGCCGTCCTTGTAGCCGATCAGGTTCGGGCAGCGCTCGGCCAGTTTTTCCAGCAGGTCGGCGTTCAGGCGGCAGACGTTGCGGTTGTACACCACCACACCGATGTTTACCGATTTGCACACCGCTTCGACGTGGGCGGCGACGCCGTCCTGGCTGGCTTCGGTCAGGTAGTGCGGCAGCAACAGCAGGCCCTTGGCACCCAGGCGCTCGGCTTCTTGCGCGTATTCGATGGCCTGGCGGGTGGAGCCACCGACACCGGCGAGGATCGGTACCGAAGTGGCGCAGGTATCGACCGCGGTCTTGATCACCTGGCTGTATTCGCTGGCGGCCAGGGAGAAGAATTCACCGGTACCGCCAGCGGCGAACAGCGCGCTGGCGCCGTAGGGGGCCAGCCACTCAAGGCGCTTGATGTAGCCAGCCGGGTTGAAGTCGCCCTGGGCATTGAAGTCGGTGACCGGGAAAGACAGCAGGCCGTGGGAGAGGATGGATTTAAGTTCTTGTGGATTCATTGTTGTTGGCATCCTGTGGCGCTTGGGTGAGGGGGTGTTGTTTTGTGTTGGAGGTAAGTTATCGTACAACTTGTGCGATGACTAGTCCTTTTTCAGAGTTTTGTGTTCTCGCCAGGGTGGCCGTCTGGATAGGTGTGTTGTGGCGCAGATCGAGCGCCGCCCGCGCGGCGCTTCGCGGGTAAACCCGCTCCTACGTTTGTTTCGGGCCAGTATCGCCTGTGCCAGACGCGCGCGACCGCCTTGTTTGTACGACGCGATATCGAGGCATGCGCCAAGGCGTTCGCGCGCAAATGCCACAGGCATAACTGGCCCGAAACAAACGTAGGAGCGGGTTTACCCGCGAAGCGCCGCGCGGGCGGCGCTCGATTTCACAGGCGCAGCAGGTACGACGACAAACACATGGCAGTCATCGTATCTCTTAAGGGAAAGGAAAAAACGATCGCGGAGACAGGCACAAGCCCGCCGCCCGATTCCACGGGAAGTGTTCTGGGACCAGCAGAGGATGACCGGGGAAACGGGGGCGGCCTTGCACCGCCCCGCGATCAAAGCAGAGGAAACTGAAGGTCAGGCCGCGTGCTGGCGCTTGATTTGCGCCTTGCGTACCTGGGCCCGGCAAGCATCGCCGAAAGCCTGGAAGATCTTTATCGAGTCAGGGTTCTTCGCCGCCTGCCATTCAGGGTGCCACTGCACCGCGAACAAGAACGGCGAAATGCTTGGCGCATGAATCGCTTCGACCAGGCCATCTTCGGCACGGGCGATCGCTTCAATACCGGCGCCGAGCTTGTGCAGGCCTTGGCCATGCAGCGAGTTGACGCGAATCTCGTCGGTACCCAGGGTGTCGTGCAGCCAGCTGCCCGGCTGGATCTTCACCCCATGCACCTGGGCGTACTGCACTTCGACCGGGTCTTCCGGGTTTTCCCGGTGGTCATTGAACCCAGGTTCGGCATACACCTTCTGGTAAATGTCGCCACCCAGGGCCACGTTGATTTCTTGCATGCCGCGGCAGATGCCGAAAATGGGCAGGCCACGCTTGATCGCCGCCTTGACCAGCGGAATGTCGAACAGGTCGCGGTTCTGGTCCTGGCCTTTGCCTGGGGTCTGGTTTTCCTGGCCATACAGGGCCGGGTCGATGTTGCTGCCAGCGCCAGTCAGGTAAACGCCGTCGGCCATGTCCAGGTAGGTCTCGAGGTCGTCAGTGCCGCAGCAGGTAGGCACCAACACCGGGACGCAATCGGAGAACTCGACCAGCGGGGTAATGTATTTGTGGGTCATGACCTGGTAGTCATGGCCTTTGCGCTCTTGGCTGCCCATGGTCATCAGGACGACGGGTTTGCGCAGGGAAGGTTGCTTGTTGCCAATGTTGCTGTTGGACATATGTCACCTTGGGACAGGTTCGACCTGTCGTTGTTGTGCAGGCGCACGGCGCGGGGCCTTGGGTGCTGCCTGTAGCCCCGAGCACTGCCGGCTCGTCAGAGGCGACGATTCCGGTCGGGGCTTGTAGATAGCTTGCCAGAGCCGTTCGATATGTCAAACGACGGAAGCGGGCTTTAACGCGGGGGATACGCCGTTTTCTGGGGTCTGAAACCGATGTGGGCCTGTGGCGGCGTGGGTTTGGCAGGGGCTGCGGTCAATAATATTTAACGATGCAGTTGGGTCATTGCAGCGGCGCAATGAATAGGTCGCTTGAAGTCACCTTGGTCCATGTGTGCGGCCTTGTGTTGCGAAAGGGCCGCAAAGCGGCCCCTCGGATTTCAGCACTGTGCATAGATTGCCGGGGCTGCTGCGCAGCCCTCTCGCGACGCAAGGCCGCTCCCACAAAGTCCAGTGACAGGTCTTCAATCAGTGCAGTATCTGCGCCAGGAACGCCTTGGCCCGCTCGGTGCGCGGCTGGTTGAAGAACACCTGTGGCGGGCTGTCCTCGATGATCTGCCCTCCCTCAAGGAACAGCACCCGCTCGGCGACCTGCCGGGCAAAGCCCATTTCATGGGTGACGCATAGCATGGTCATGCCCGTGCCAGCCAACTGCACCAGCACGTCCAGCACCTCGGCGACCATTTCCGGGTCCAGCGCCGAAGTGGGCTCGTCGAACAGCATGATCCGCGGCTTCATGCACAGCGCCCGGGCGATTGCCACGCGCTGCTGCTGGCCGCCGGACAGCTGGCTGGGGTACTTGTGCGCCTGGCTTTCGATGCCGACCTTGCTCAGGTACATGCGTGCCCGCTCCTCGGCGTCCTTGCGTGACAGCCCGCGCACGCTGGTGGGGGCCAGCAGGCAGTTGTCGAGCACGCTCATGTGCGGGAACAGGTTGAAGTGCTGGAACACCATGCCGATGTCGCTGCGTACCTGTGCGGCCTCGCGCGTGGTGGCCGCCAGGTCGATGCCGTCCACCTGGATGCTGCCCTGCTGGGCGATTTCCAGGCGGTTGATGCAACGGATCAGGGTCGACTTGCCCGAGCCGGACGGCCCGCACAGCACGATGCGTTCGCCTTCGCGCACCTGCAGGTCGATGTCACGCAGCACGTGGAACGCGCCATAGTGCTTGTTCAGGCCTTCGATGCGAATCAGCACCGGACGCGGGTCGGGTTCGGGGGCAAGGGTGGCAAGGCTCAGTGGTGCGGTCATCTTGTTGTTCTCCCGCGTGGGTTCAGTCGAAACGGGTCGCGCTGTAAGGCGCGGGGTCGGTGAAGGGGGGCTCGCCAGTGAGCAGCTCGGCCAGCAGCCGGCCGCAGACCGGGCCCAGCGTGAGGCCGTGATGGGCGTGACCGAAGTTGAACCACAGCCCTGGGTGGCGCGGCGCCGGCCCGATCACCGGGCGCATGTCGGGCAGGCAGGGGCGGCGGCCCAGCCATGGTGTGTCGTCCAGCCGTTCGCCGAGGGCCGGGAACAGCTTGCGCGCCAAGGCCTCGCAGCGGCCCAGCTGAATCTGATTGCCAGGCGCACTGGCTGCGTCGAACTCGATGCCGGTGGTCAGGCGCACGCCGCGCGCCATCGGCGCCAGTACATAGCCGCCTTGGGTGTCGCAGATCGAGTGCTCCAGCTGAGCGCCGTCACGGGTGCTGTAGTGCATGTGGTAGCCCCGCTTGATGGCCAGCGGGATCTGGTAGCCCAGGCCGCTGAACAGGTCGGCTGACTGAGGCCCAAGGCAGGCCACCACTTCGTCGGCAGTGATCGGGCCACGCTGGCTCTCTACCCGCCATTGGCCATTGGCCTGGCGCAGGCTGCGCGCATCGCCATGCACGAACTGCCCGCCGCGCTGCAGGAACAGCGCCGCATAGCCACGGGTGAGCGCGCCGGGGTTGTTCACGGTTTTCGGGTCGAGCCAGTGGATGCCACCGACCACGGTGGCGTCCAGCTGATGTTCACGTGCCTGCAGCTGCCCGCATTCAAGGATTTCGAACCGCAAGCCGTAGCGGCTCAGGCCCTTGGCATCGGTTTTTGCCTGCTCGAACAGCGCGGGGTCGCGGAACACTTCGATCCAGCCTTTGGCTTGCACCAGGCCCTCCAGGCCGGCGGCAGCGATCAGCGCGTCATGCTCGTCGACACAGCGCTGCACCAGCGGCAACATATCGGCGGCGGCGCCGGCCAGGCGCCCGGGTGCCGACTGGCGCCAGTAACGCCACAGCCACGGTGCGGCCTTGGGCAGGTGCGCCAGGCTGTAGCGCACATCGGGCTGGCGGTTCAGGCCGTAGCGCAGCAGTGCGCCGAGTTGCCGCGGGAAGGCATAGGGGATGACACTGGAGCGCTCGATCAGCCCGGCGTTACCGTGGCTGGTGCCGCTGCCCGGTTCGTCGCGGTCGATCAGAATTACCTGGCGCCCGCGTGCCTGCAGGTGCAGCGCGGTGCTGACGCCGACGATGCCGGCGCCGAGGACAAGGGTCTGGCAATGCATGAAACGTATCCTTCGGTCAGTTCAGGTGGCGGCCCAGGCGGGCTTCCAGGTGTTTCAACAGGCGCCGCACCAGTTCGACGATCACCAGGTAGAGCACGGCGGCCCACAGGTAGATCTGGAAGTCGAAACTGCGCGAGAAGGCCAGTTTGGTCACGCCCATCAGGTCGTAGATCGTCACCAGCGAGGCGACCGCGCTGGCCTTGATCATCAGGATCAGTTCGTTGCCCAACGGGCCAATGGCTACCAGCAGCGACTGCGGCAATATCACCTTGAAGAAGGTGGTCGAGCGCTTCAGGTTCAGCGCCCGCGCCGCTTCATGCTGGCCAGGCGCAACCGCCATCAGGCTGCCGCGGAAGATCTCGGCCTGATAGGCGGCGGTGTTCAGGGTGAACGCCAGCAAGGTGCAAAACCACGCATCCCGGAAGAACCACCACAGGCCGACGTCCTGCCAGAAGCCCTTGAGCGAGCCCAGGCCGTAATACAGCAGGAACAATTGCGCCAGCAGCGGCGAGCCGCGGAAGAAGTACACGTAGCCGGCGGCCATGCGCTGCAGCACCAGGCTGCGAGACAGGCGTGCAAGGGCCAGCAGAAGACCGAACACAGCACCCAGGCTGAAGGAAATCGCCACCAGCTTGGCGGTTACCAGCAGGCCGTCGATGAAGCGCGGGCCGTAGCGTTCCAGCAGGTCGGGGTCAAGCACCATTGCCAGCAGTTGATCGAAGCTCATGCGCGTGCTCCTTGCAGGTGGCGGTTGCTGCGCCGTTCGATGTAGGCGAACACGCGCCCGGACAGTGCCGCGAA
The DNA here is from genome assembly GCF_034044115.1 of Pseudomonas sp. BO3-4. Classification (NCBI taxonomy): domain Bacteria; kingdom Pseudomonadati; phylum Pseudomonadota; class Gammaproteobacteria; order Pseudomonadales; family Pseudomonadaceae; genus Pseudomonas; species Pseudomonas sp. BO3-4. The sequence goes on along the minus strand of NZ_CP139018.1, from coordinate 3,763,505 downwards.
CAGCAGGTAGCCCAGGCAGGCGACGCCGTAGAAGAACATCGGCTCCTTGGTTACGCTGACCGCCAGGTTGGTCTGGCGCATCAGGTCGACCAGCGAGATGGTCGACACCAGCGAGGTGTCCTTGAGCAGCGACAGCCAGTTGTTGGACAAGCCGGGCAGGGCGATGCGGGTCAGTTGCGGCAGCAACACCTTGAAGAAACCGGTGCGCTTGCTAAGCCCAAGCGCCGAGCAGGCTTCCAGCTGGCCCTTGGGCAGGGTCTTGAAGGCGGCCAGCCAGATCTCGCTGGAAAACGCGGCGAACACCAGGCTGAAGGCGATCATCGCGGCGAGGAAGGTGTTGATGAGGAACTCACCTTGGTAGCCCATGGCGGCGAGGATCTTCTGCGCGGCGATCTGGCAGCCGTAATAGATGATCAGCAAGGTCAGCAGCTCGGGCAGGCCGCGGAAGACGGTGGAAAAAGTGGTGGCCCAGGCCCGTGGCAGGCGTTTGCGTGAGCGCGCCGCCAGGGCGACCACCAGGCCCAGTGGCAGGCCGATGGGCAGGCAGGCCAAGGCCAGGGAAACGGTAACCAGCGCGCCGGCCAGCAGCGCCTGGCCCCAGCCTCCGCTGGCGAAAGACAGCAAGGACAATTGATCGAGCATGACGAACCTCTTGGGCAGGTTATGCGGCCTTGTGGGAGCGGCCTTGCGTCGCGAACGGGCTGCGTAGCGGCCCAGGGTTTATGCAACTGCAGAGATTGCCGGGGCCGCTACGCGGCCCTGTCGCGACGCAAGGCCGCTCCCACAGGGGGGGCGCACAACTTCCTGAAGATCAGTTGTAGATATCGAAAGCAAAGTACTTGCTGGCGATCTTCTGGTAGGTGCCGTTGGCCACAATCTGTTGCAGCGCGGTATTCAGGCGCTGGCGCAGGGCTTCGTCGTCCTTGCGCACAGCGATCGCGGCATCGGCCTTGGTGTCGGCCACGTCGCCAAGGATCTTGCAGCAATCCCCGCCGTTCTTGTTCATCCACTCGTGCAGCGGGAATTTGTCGGCAATCACGCCGTCCAGGCGGCCGGCCGCCAGGTCTGCGTTGGCTTCGTCCATGGTCGGGTACAGTTTCACGTCGGCACCGGCCTTGCCGTACACGTCTTCGGCGTAGATGGCCTGGGTAGAGGAAGACTGCGCACCGACGGTGTAGCCGACAAAGTCGGTCTGGGCGCTGTCGATCTTGCTGTCCTTGGCAACCGCCACGGTCAGGGGCGTGCGGTAGTAGTGGTCGGTGAAGGCGATCTTCTTGCGTCGCTCTTCGGTGTCGATCATCGATGCCACTATCGCGTCATACTTGCGCGCCATCAGGGCGGGGATGATGCCTTCCCAGTCCTGCGCCACCAGCGTGCATTCGACTTTCATCTGTTCGCACAGGGCATGGGTGATGTCGACATCGAAGCCATGCAGCTTGTTATCGGCGTCTACATAGTTGAAGGGCGGGTAGGCACCCTCGGTGGCGAACCGCAGGGTTTCAGCGCTGGCGGCACCCGCCAGCAGCAGGGCGCACGCACCCAGCAAGGCCATGGACTTGTTCATCTCGCACCTCATTGCACTCTTGCTATTGTTGTTTGCCCGTCGACCACGAGGTGTAGCCGACGAATTCGTTATGTAGAGCGGCAGTTGCTTCCAAGCGTTTTTCAACATCCGGTCCGAGCTTCTTGCAGACCTCGTTGACCATCAGATGCACCCACGACAGCATCGTCGAGGTGGATTCCCAGAACAGGTTGAACTCGGTGGGGATGCGGAACACCTCGTCGGCATTGGCATCCGCCCAGTCACAGAAGGTGTCGGTCACCAGAGTGACCGCAATGCCAGCCTCGCGCGCCTTCTGGCACAGCATCAGGGCATGGCGGGAATAACGGCGCGCCTCGAACACCACCAGGGCGCTGTCTTCGGCGCGGCCCAGCAGCACTTCGCCGAAGTGCCCGGCGCTGATGTCGACCAGTTGCACGCCATCGCGCAGGTATTGCAGCAGGTGGCTCATGCACATGGCGATGCCGCGCTCGGTCTGGAAGCCGGCGATGAACACCCGCGGTTTGCTCGCTAGGCGTTGCGCCACGTTGTGCCAGGCGGGGCTCTGGCGGTATTCGTGTACGCGCACCAGGGCGGCGATTTCCAGCTCCAGGCTGCCGGCGTTGTCGCTGGCGTCCTGGTTCTGGCGGTAATCTTGCAGGCGATCACCTACCAGCCACGGGCCATCGCCCAGATCGTTCTGCAGGTCTTGCTTAAGCGCCTTGAGGTGGGCATAACCCAGGGAGCGACAGTAGCGCCCGACGCTGGATTCGCTGACGCCCAGCTTGGCGGCAATGCTGGCCGAGGTCTGGAACGGCAGTTCGTGCAGGTTGGCAAGCATGTAGGTGGCGATCTTGCGACCCGAGGCAGCGGCCCCTTCGAGGCTGTTTTCCAGGCGTTGCTTGATCAGTTGGCTCATGCTGCGGCTCCAGGGGTGAGGCTTGGGAAGAAAATGAATGTTTTCTGTCATCAAGTCAACATTTGACAGATTACTGTCACATGAAGGAAAGTTTTTGTCGTTGCAACGCTGTAGCCATTCCAAAATCAACAAGGAGCTTCAGATGTCCGCACCTTCCACCAGCACCGTTGTGCGCGTGCCTTTTACCGAGCTGCAAAGCCTGTTGCAGGCCATTTTCCAGCGCCATGGGTGCAGCGAGGCCGTGGCCCGGGTGCTGGCCCACAACTGCGCCAGCGCCCAGCGTGATGGCGCCCATAGCCATGGGGTGTTCCGCATGCCCGGTTATGTCTCGACCTTGGCCAGCGGCTGGGTCGATGGCCAGGCCACGCCACAGGTCAGCGACGTGGCCGCCGGCTATGTGCGTGTCGATGCTGCGGGCGGTTTTGCCCAGCCAGCACTGGCGGCGGCCCGTGAGCTGTTGGTGGCGAAGGCGCGCAACGCAGGCATTGCCGTGCTGGCGATCCACAACTCGCACCACTTCGCCGCGCTATGGCCGGATGTCGAGCCGTTCGCCGAAGAGGGCCTGGTAGCCCTTAGCGTGGTCAACAGCATGACCTGCGTGGTGCCGCATGGTGCGCGCAAGCCGCTGTTCGGTACCAACCCCATCGCTTTTGCTGCGCCTTGCGCCGAGCATGACCCGATCGTTTTCGACATGGCCACCAGTGCCATGGCCCATGGCGATGTGCAGATTGCCGCGCGCGCCGGCCAGCAATTGCCGGAGGGCATGGGGGTGGATGCCGATGGCCAGCCGACCACCGACCCGAAGGCGATCCTGGAAGGCGGCGCCCTGCTGCCATTTGGCGGGCACAAGGGCTCGGCGTTGTCGATGATGGTCGAGCTGCTGGCGGCGGCGCTGACCGGCGGTCATTTCTCCTGGGAGTTCGATTGGTCCGGGCATCCGGGGGCGAAAACGCCATGGACCGGGCAGTTGATCATCGTCATCGACCCAGGCAAGGCCGAGGGCGAGCGCTTTGCCCAGCGCAGCCGCGAGCTGGTGGAGCACATGCAGGCGGTGGGGCTGACGCGCATGCCGGGCGAGCGGCGCTACCGTGAGCGCGAGGTGGCCGAGGAGGAGGGGGTGGCGGTGACCGAGCAGGAGTTGCAAGGCCTGAAGGAGCTGCTTGGCTGATCTGGCCCCTTCGCGGGTTTACCCGCGAAGAATCCAGCCCTCATCCCCGGTCATGCAATGTTGCATAGACAACCTTGCACAATAGTGGATGTTCCTGAGCCCGCTCTGCGGGTATGCTCAACACTGACTTTCCGTACCGTCCTGATCCAAGGAGCTGCACGCTGTGTTCAAACATGTCGATGCCTATGCCGGCGACCCGATCCTCTCGTTGATGGAAACCTTCAAGGCCGACCCGCGCGCCGACAAGGTCAACCTGAGTATTGGCCTGTACTACGATGAGGCCGGCGTGGTGCCGCAACTGGCGGCGGTGGATGCGGTGGAAAAACGCATTGCCGGTCAGGACCACGAAGCCTCCCTGTACCTGCCGATGGAAGGCCTGGCCAGCTACCGCCAAGCCATCCAGGCGCTGCTGTTCGGTGCTGATCACCCGGCCGTGACCGGCGGCCGGGTGGCCACCGTACAGACCGTGGGTGGCTCCGGCGCCCTGAAGGTTGGTGCCGACTTCCTCAAGCGCTACTTCCCGCAGTCCGAAGTCTGGGTCAGCAACCCGACCTGGGACAACCACCGCGCCATCTTCGAAGGTGCAGGCTTCAAGGTGCACACCTACCCGTACTTCGACCAGACCACCCGTGGCGTGGACTTCGACGGCATGCTGGCCACCCTGCAGAGCCTGCCGGCCAACAGCGTGGTGCTGCTGCACCCGTGCTGCCACAACCCTACCGGTGCCGATCTGCAGCAGCACCAGTGGCAACAAGTGGTCGAAGTGGTCAAGGCGCGCCAGCTGATCCCGTTCCTCGACATCGCTTATCAAGGCTTCGCCGAAGGCCTGGTAGAAGACGCCTACGCTATCCGCGAAATGGCCCGTGCCGGCGTGCCGTGCCTGGTCAGCAACTCCTTCTCGAAAATCTTCTCGCTGTATGGCGAGCGGGTGGGCGGCCTGTCGGTGGTGTGCGATGACGAGGCCACTGCCCAGAGCGTGCTTGGCCAGCTGAAGGCCACCGTGCGCCGCAACTACTCCAGCCCGCCCAACTTCGGCGCCCAGCTGGTTGCCGGCGTACTGAGCGATGCTGGCCTGAATGCCCAGTGGGCCGAAGAAGTCGAAGTGATGCGCAAGCGTATCCTCGACATGCGCCAGGCGTTGGTCGATGCCCTGGCCGTGCTGCTGCCGGGCCAGGACTTCCAGTTCTTCCTGCGCCAGCGCGGCATGTTCAGCTACACCGGCTTTAGCGTCGAGCAGGTACGTCGCCTGCGTGACGAGTTTGGCGTGTACCTGATCGACAGCGGCCGTGTGTGCATGTCCGGCCTGCGCCCGGCCAACCTGCAACGGGTTGCCGAAGCGTTCGCTGCCGTTCAGAAGTAACTCGCCAGCCACGGCCCCTCCTGCGGGGCGCGGTTGGACTTTGTGGGAGCGGCCTTGCGTCGCGAAAGGGGTGCGGAGCGCCCCCACGATTGCAGCTCTGCCGCTGAAATTGCTGGGGCCGCTTTGCGGCCCTATCGCGACGCAAGGCCGCTCCCACAGGCGGCCCCCAGAGGCGGCCCCACAGGCTCCCAAGCCGCTACATTCCATCGATCGACACCAGCAATGCCTTCCACTTGTAAAGACAAGTGCAACCGCTCCTCGGAAAAGGGCTTCGCAAGTGCAACCTTTCCGTGCACAATCGCGCCCCTCTTTTCCGGTTGAGTTGGGCGAAACGTCTATTTCGCCATTCTCAGCCTGTTGCAGTCTTGCGAGTGGAGCTTCACCCGGAATGAATGAGCAGGCCCCAAGCGTTGAACAACGCTTTGCAGAATCGACCCCCGCCGCCCTCGGCACTTGGGCGCGTCACGACACCACCTGGATGCTGGGCCTGTTCGGCACAGCCATCGGCGCCGGGACACTGTTCCTGCCGATCAACGCCGGCCTTGGCGGCTTCTGGCCGCTGTTGATCCTGGCCGTGCTGGCCTTCCCGATGACCTATTTCGCCCATCGCGGGCTGACCCGCTTCGTCCTTTCCGGGCGCGATGGCAGCGACATCACCGAAGTGGTCAAGGAGCATTTCGGCATCACCGCCGGTGCCTCGATCACCGTGCTGTACTTCTTCGCCATCTTCCCGATCCTGCTTATCTACAGCGTGGCGCTGACCAACACCGTGTCCAGCTTCATGGAACACCAGCTGCACATGCAGCCGCCGCCTCGGGCAATCCTGTCATTCGTGCTGATCCTCGGCCTGCTGGCCATCGTGCGCTGCGGGGAGCAGGCCACGGTCAAGGTCATGAGCCTGCTGGTCTACCCGTTCATCGTTGCGCTGGCGTTGCTGGGCCTGTACCTGGTGCCGCACTGGACCGGTGGCATTCTCGACAGCGCCACAGAGGTGCCGCCGGCCTCGGCCTTCCTGCACACCCTGTGGCTGGCCATTCCTGTGATGGTGTTCTCGTTCAACCATTCGCCGATCATCTCGGCCTTTGCCGTCGACCAGAAGCGCCGTTACGGCGAGCACGCCGATGAGCGCAGCGGCCAGATCCTGCGTCGTGCCCACCTGCTGATGGTGGTGATGGTGCTGTTCTTCGTGTTCAGCTGCGTGCTCACCCTGAGCAGCGCCCAGCTGGCCGAAGCCAAGGCGCAGAACCTGTCGATCCTATCGTACCTGGCCAACCACTTCAGCAACCCGACCATCGCGTTCGCTGCGCCGTTGATCGCCTTCGTGGCCATCGCCAAGTCGTTCCTCGGCCACTATATCGGTGCCAGCGAAGGCCTGAAGGGCATCATCGCCAAGACCGGTGCGCGCCCAGGCGCCAAGGCCCTGGACCGCGTGGTTGCCGCACTGATGCTGGTGGTGTGCTGGATCGTTGCCACCCTCAACCCAAGCATTCTCGGCATGATCGAGTCGCTCGGCGGCCCGATTCTCGCGGTGCTGTTGTTCCTGATGCCGATGTACGCCATTCGCCGTGTGCCATCGATGCGCAAGTACAGCGGTGCGGCCTCCAACGTGTTCGTCGTTGTGGTCGGCCTGGTTGCGCTGACTTCGGTGGTGTACGGCCTTGTAAGCTGATTCACCCGTTTCATTCAAGAATGCCCGGGTCGCTTGTCGCCACCCGGGCATTTTTTTGCCTGATCAAGGGTTCAGCAGCGTTGCATTCCATCGTCCTTGGTGCATGCAAGCAGCCACCCTCCGCACAGGCTGGCCACCACGAACAGCACGCCCAAGCCTGCCGGTAGCTCGCTTTCCAAACCTGCGACCACACGTCAAACCGGCACCGGCGAACAGCAATGTCGTATTGAGCGACGCTGCCGCACCTGCCTGACGCGGATAGCGCGCCAAAGCCTGGGTCGTTGCGGCGGGGCGTACCAGGGTTGTCCCGGTGGTACAGACAATCATCGGCAGTAGAACACCCAGCACAGATAAACCTGCTACCCATTCCCACATCAAAAGGGTGATGCCCGCCGTACTTATAAGCAGCAAGCCTGCTTTTATTTGAGCTTGCGGGCTTACGCGACTGTTCAAGTAGGTCGCAGCCATGCCGCCGACGATGTATGCCAACCCATAGCCGATAAAGACCAGAGAAAATTGATAGGCCGTCAGCTCTAGCCTGCCCATCAGCAGCAAGGGCGCTATGACGATAAAGGAAAAATGGCAGGCAAAGGCGAGGCTGGAGAGCATGGCATGCGCGAGATAGTCCGTGTCTCGCAGCATCACCCGATAACTGGACATGCTTGGCGCCCGGTCATGCGACGCAGGTGCGTCATGGAGCAGCACACACGATAGAAGTGAAACGATTGCAGCGATGATCACGAATACCGTAAAGCTTGCCTTCCAGCCAAACGACTGTTGAAGAAAGGCACCTGCCAGCGGTGACAGGGAGATGAACAACCCGCTCGTGCTTGTTAACAGGATGCGCATGGCATTGCGTTGTGTACCGCTGTAGAGGTCCTGCACAAGCGCCTGGCCTAGCACGAGGCTGCCGCAACCCAGGGCCTGCACCAAGCGAAAGGCCATGAACGTTTCATATTGGGTTGAAAATACGCAACCGAGCGCCCCCACAATAGATACGCTCAACCCAGCGAGCAACAAACGCTTGCGCCCGATGCCATCCGACAGTGGGCCGATCACGATTTGCGCCATGGCCACACCGACAGCAAAAAAGCTCACTGAGTACGCAATCTGTTTTGTGTCGACCCGAAACTCATCTGAGAGCGCAGGGAATGATGGGAGGATCACGTCCAGAGGAAACACACCCAGCAGACATAACAAAATCAGCAATGTCGAGCACAGGTGGCGCCGGAGCGAACCAGCGGGGCGGTTCATGCCATTAACTCCTCGATTGGAACTGCAAGAAATAGCTTTCGTCATCCAGTAAATCAGTACGCTAAAGATGTACAAGGTGAGCTTGGTAGCGAAACTTCCGATAGAGGTGTAGGAATTGTAGGGAGAGGCCGGGATGGGCGTTCGGCAACGGTGAGGCAACTGGCCGTAACCGCGGCTATCGGCATTTTTTGTCCACAAAAATCGTCCGGCAATGGAACAATTTCACCTGCCCCCATAGGCACCCGGCTGCCTTCATGCTTAACTCAGTGTCCTTTTCAAACCCCGCATAAGGATTTTGTCATGGCTCAAGTGACTCTCAAAGGCAACCCGGTCCAGGTCAACGGTAACCTGCCACAGGCCGGCGCCCAGGCTCCGGCTTTCTCCCTGGTAGGTGAAGGCCTGGCTGACAAGTCGCTGAAAGACTACGCCGGCAAGCGCAAGGTGCTGAATATCTTCCCAAGCGTCGATACCCCAACCTGCGCCACCTCGGTGCGCAAGTTCAACGCCCAGGCCAACGACGTTGCCAACACCGTGGTGCTGTGCATCTCGGCTGACCTGCCGTTCGCCCAGGCACGTTTCTGCGGCGCCGAAGGGCTGGACAATGTGAAGAACCTGTCGACCCTGCGTGGCCGCGAGTTCCTCGAAAACTACGGCGTAGCCATCGCCGACGGCCCGCTGGCCGGCCTGGCCGCCCGCGCCGTGGTGGTGCTGGACGAGAACGACAAGGTGCTGCACAGCGAACTGGTTGGCGAAATTGCTGACGAGCCGAACTACGACGCGGCGCTGGCTGTACTGAAGTAAGGATTGCGTGGGGCAGGGCGGGCGTCTGTAGCCTGTGATGGCCTCTTCGCGGGTAAACCCGCTCCTACAACGTGCGGCACAGGTTTCAACGGCTGTGACATCCCCGTAGGAGCGGGTTCACCCGCGAAGGGGCCAGACCAGGCAACCGAACCTTCAGGCCCGCCACCGCTCCAAGCAACACCCTGTAACGGCCCGGAACACGTTCCGGGCCGTTTTCATTTAAAATTCCGCCGCTTGGCAACGTCAGGCAAAGGTAAACCTCTGGTAAAGGCCCTTTGCTAAAACGATGGCAGTGCTTATCGTTCATCCTCCCCAAGTCGTCATTCCGAACAAGGTTCGTTCAACCCATGCAAGCGTCCAATTCCCGTTCCCTTCGTCGCTGGCTCGTCGGCCTGCTGATCCTGCTGCTGGTGGCTGCACTGGCCTGGTGGCTGTGGCCCGCAGCGACGCCTGCGCATAAAGAAGCCAGTGGCATGCGCGGTGGCAAGGGCATGGGCATGATCGGCGGCCGCCCAGGTTTTGGCGGCTCCAGTGACCCGGTACCCGTACGTGTCGTGCCGGTGCGGACAGGCGACTTCCCCCTCTACTACAAAGCCTTGGGCACGGTCACCGCGACCAATACGGTCAATGTGCGCAGCCGCGTGGCTGGCGAACTGGTGAACATCCACTTCAAGGAAGGCCAGCGCGTCAAGGCTGGCGACCTGCTGGCCGAAATCGACCCGCGCCCTTATCGCATCGCCCTGCAGCAGGCCGAAGGCACCTTGGCGCAGAACCAGGCACAGTTGAAGAACGCTCAGGTCGACCTGGCCCGCTATAAAGGCCTGTACGCTGAAGACAGCATCGCCAAGCAAACCCTGGACACTGCCCAAGCCCAGGTTGCGCAGTTCCAGGGGCTGGTCAAGACCAATCAGGCACAGGTCAACGACGCCCGCCTGAACCTCGATTTCACCCAGATCCGTGCGCCGATCAGTGGCCGTGTGGGCCTGCGCCAGCTCGATCTGGGCAACCTGGTGGCCGCCAACGACACCACCGCGCTGGTAGTCATCACCCAAACCGAGCCGATCAACGTCGCCTTCACCCTGCCGGAAACCGAACTGAGCACTGTGCTGGAGCGCTACCGCAGTGGCGCCAGCCTGCCGGTCGAGGCCTGGGACCGCGGTGACAGCAAGCTGCAGTCCACCGGTGTGCTGGGCAGCATCGACAACCAGATCGACACCACCACCGGCACGCTGAAGTTCAAAGGCCGCTTCGAGAACAAGGACCTGGCCCTGTTCCCCAACCAGTTCGTCAACGTGCGCTTGCTGGCCGACACCCTCAAGCAGGTGGTCATGGCCCCGGCCGCGGCCATCCAGTTTGGCAACGATGGCACCTTTGCCTATGTGGTCAACGAGAAGAGCACCGTCAATGTCCGCAAGCTCAAGGTGGGCGCCAGCGATGGCGAGAACAGCGTCATTCTCGACGGCTTGAAGGCCGGCGATCGCCTGGTGCTGGAAGGCACCGACCGCCTGCGCGAAGGCACCCAGGTGGAAGTGGTCGAAGACAGCTCGCAAGTGCCGACCACCCCGGGCCAGCACCTGCAAGGGCAGGAAACCAAGGGCGCGGCGCAAACAGATGAAGCACAACCTGGCAACACAGCAGGCAAGGCGGGCGCATGAACCTCTCGCGCCTGTTCATCCTGCGCCCGGTCGCCACCACGCTGAGCATGCTGGCCATCGTGCTGGCTGGCCTGATCGCCTACAAGTTGCTGCCGGTTTCCGCCTTGCCGCAGGTGGATTACCCGACCATTCGCGTCATGACCCTGTACCCCGGCGCCAGCCCGCAGGTGATGACCAGCGCTGTCACCGCGCCACTGGAGCGCCAGTTCGGCCAGATGCCGGGCCTGGAACAGATGGCCTCGACCAGTTCTGGCGGCGCGTCGGTGCTGACCTTGCGTTTCAACCTCGACATGAACATGGACGTTGCCGAGCAGCAGGTGCAGGCCGCGATCAACGCCGCCAGCAACTTGTTGCCCAGTGACCTGCCGGCACCGCCGGTGTACAACAAGGTCAACCCGGCCGACACCCCGGTGCTGACCCTGGCCATCTCCAGCAAGACCATGCCGCTGCCCAAGCTCAACGACCTGGTCGATACCCGCGTGGCGCAAAAGCTGGCGCAAATCAGCGGCGTGGGCATGGTCAGCATTGCCGGTGGCCAGCGCCAGGCGGTACGCATCAAGGTCAACGTCGACGCCCTGGCGGCCAATGGCTTGAATCTGGATGACGTGCGCACGCTGATCGGTGCCTCCAACGTCAACCAGCCCAAAGGCAACTTCGACGGCCCGACCCGGGTGTCGATGCTCGATGCCAACGACCAGCTGCGTTCTCCCGAGGAATACGCCAACCTGATCCTGGCCTACAACAACGGTGCGCCGCTGCGCCTGAAAGATGTGGCCGAAATCGTCGACGGCGCCGAGAACGAGCGGCTGGCCGCCTGGGCGAACGAGAACCATGCTGTGCTGCTGAACATCCAGCGTCAGCCGGGCGCCAACGTGATCGAAGTGGTCGACCGCATCAAGGACCTGCTGCCGTCGATCACCGACAACCTGCCGGCCGGCCTCGATGTCTCGGTGCTGACCGACCGCACCCAGACCATTCGTGCCGCGGTCAAGGACGTGCAGCACGAACTGCTGATCGCCATCGTTCTGGTGGTGATGGTCACCTTCGTCTTCTTGCGCCGCTTCAGCGCCACCCTCATTCCGTCGATTGCCGTGCCACTGTCGCTGATCGGGACGTTCGGGGTCATGTACCTGGCCGGGTTCTCGGTCAACAACCTGACACTCATGGCCCTGACCATCGCCACCGGCTTTGTGGTCGATGATGCCATCGTCATGCTGGAGAACATCTCCCGGCATATCGAAGAGGGCGAGACGCCCATGCAGGCGGCGCTCAAGGGTGCCAGGCAGATTGGCTTCACCCTGATTTCGCTGACCTTCTCGCTGATTGCGGTCCTGATCCCGTTGCTGTTCATGGCGGACGTGGTCGGTCGCCTGTTCCGCGAGTTCGCCATCACGCTGGCAGTCGCCATTCTGATTTCCCTGGTGGTGTCCCTGACCCTGACACCGATGATGTGCGCGCGTCTGCTCAAGCGCGAGCCCAAGGAAGAAGAACAAGGCCGCTTCTACCGTGCCAGTGGCGCCTGGATCGACTGGCTGATCAAGCACTACGGCAGTGCCCTTCAGTGGGTGCTCAAGCATCAGCCGCTGACCTTGCTGGTGGCGGTGGCCAGCCTGGTGCTCACGGTGTTCCTGTACATGGTCGTGCCCAAGGGCTTCTTCCCGGTGCAGGACACGGGGGTGATCCAGGGTATTTCCGAAGCGCCGCAGTCCACCTCGTTCGCCGCCATGAGCGAACGTCAGCAGGCCCTGAGCAAGGTCATCCTGCAAGACCCGGCCGTGCAAAGCCTGTCGTCCTACATTGGCGTAGACGGCGACAACGCCACGCTCAACAGTGGTCGCCTGCTGATCAACCTCAAGCCCCACGGCGAGCGCGATGTCAGCGCCAGCGAAGTGATCAGCCGCCTGCAGCCGCAGGTCGATCGGCTGGTGGGCATCCGCCTGTTCATGCAGCCGGTGCAAGACCTGAGCATCGAGGACCGGGTCAGCCGGACCCAGTATCAGTTCAGCCTGTCGTCGCCGGACGCCGACCTGCTGGCGCAGTGGAGTGGCAAGCTGGTGCAGGCGCTGCAGCAGCGCCCGGAACTGGCCGATGTGGCCAGCGACCTGCAGGACAAGGGCTTGCAGGTGTACCTGGTCATCGACCGTGACATGGCCAGCCGCCTGGGGATCAGCGTGTCGCAGATCACCAATGCCCTGTACGACGCCTTCGGCCAGCGGCAGATCTCGACCATCTACACTCAGGCCAGCCAGTACCGCGTGGTGTTGCAGTCCAAGGACGCCGCCACGATCGGCCCGCAGGCGCTGGAGTCGATCCACGTCAAGGCCACCGATGGCGGCCAGGTGCGCCTTTCGGCGCTGGCGCGGATCGAGCAGCGTCAAGCCCAGCTGGCTATTTCTCACATCGGCCAGTTCCCGGCAGTGACCTTGTCGTTCAACCTGGCTCACGGCGCGTCGCTGGGCGAAGCCGTGCAGGTGATCGAGCAGGTGCAGCAGGACATCGGCATGCCGCTGGGTGTGCAAACCCGCTTCCAGGGTGCGGCCGAGGCCTTCCAGGCATCGTTGTCGAGCACCTTGCTGCTGATTCTGGCGGCGGTGGTGACCATGTACATCGTGCTGGGGGTGCTGTACGAAAGCTACATCCACCCGATCACCATCCTCTCGACCCTGCCGTCGGCGGCGGTCGGTGCCTTGCTGGCTTTGCTCATCAGCGGTAACGACCTGGGCATGATCGCTATCATCGGCATCATCCTGCTGATCGGTATCGTCAAGAAGAACGCGATCATGATGATCGACTTCGCCCTGGAGGCCGAGCGCCACCAGGGCATGAGCCCGCGTGATGCCATCTACCAGGCGGCGCTGCTGCGCTTCCGGCCGATCCTGATGACCACCCTGGCCGCGCTGTTTGGTGCGGTGCCGCTGATGCTTGCCACCGGTTCCGGTGCCGAACTGCGCCAGCCACTGGGCCTGGTGATGGTCGGCGGGTTGCTGGTCAGCCAGGTGCTGACGCTGTTCACCACCCCGGTCATCTACCTGTACTTCGATCGCCTGGCCCGCCGCCTGCGCCCGGCCACTGACGTGAAGCAGGCCCAGGCATGAACCTGTCTGGGCCTTTCATCCGTCGCCCGGTGGCGACCATGCTGTTGAGCCTGGCAATCATGCTGCTGGGTGGGGTCAGCTTTGGCTTGCTACCGGTGGCGCCACTGCCGCAAATGGACTTCCCGGTGATCGTGGTGTCGGCGAACCTGTCCGGTGCCAGCCCCGAGGTCATGGCGTCCACCGTGGCCACACCGCTGGAACGCAAGCTGGGCAGCATTGCCGGCGTCACCACGCTCACCAGCAGCTCCAACCAGGGGTCGACACGGGTAATCATCGGCTTCGAGATGGGCCGTGACATCGATGGCGCAGCCCGTGAGGTGCAAGCGGCGATCAACGCTACCCGCAACCTGCTGCCCAGTGGCATGCGCAGCATGCCCACCTACAAGAAGATCAACCCGTCGCAGGCGCCGATCATGGTGCTGTCGCTGACTTCGGATGTGTTGCAGAAAGGCCAGCTGTATGACCTGGCCGACACCATCCTTTCACAGAGCCTGGCTCAGGTATCGGGGGTAGGGGAGGTGCAGATCGGCGGCAGTTCGCTGCCTGCCGTGCGCATTGCCGTCGAGCCGCAACTGCTCAACCAGTACAACCTGTCGCTGGACGAAGTGCGCACCGCCGTGTCCAACGCCAACCAGCGCCGGCCCATGGGCTTTGTCGAGGACACCGAGCGCAACTGGCAGGTGCGGGCCAACGACCAGCTGGAAAGTGCCAAGGATTACGAGCCGGTGGTGATTCGCCAGCAGAACGGCACCATTCTGCGCCTGTCTGACGTGGCGACTGTCACCGACGGCGTTGAAAACCGTTACAACAGCGGCTTCTTCAACGACCAGGCAGCGGTGCTGCTGGTGGTCAACCGCCAGACCGGCGCCAACATCATCGAAACGGTCGACCAGATCAAGGCGCAGCTACCGGCACTGCAGTCGTTGCTGCCCGCCAGCGTGCAACTGAACGTGGCCATGGACCGCTCGCCCGTGATCAAGGCCACCCTCAAAGAGGCCGAGCACACCCTGCTGATCGCCGTGGTGCTGGTGATCCTGGTGGTCTACCTGTTCCTCGGCAGCCTGCGCGCCTCGCTGATCCCCAGCCTGGCGGTGCCGGTATCGCTGGTGGGTACGTTCGCAGTCATGTACGTGTGCGGTTTCTCGCTCAACAACCTGTCGCTGATGGCGCTGATCCTTGCCACCGGGCTGGTGGTGGACGATGCCATCGTGGTGCTGGAAAACATCTCCAGGCACATCGAGAACGGCCAGCCACCGATGAAGGCGGCCTTCCTGGGCGCCAAGGAGGTGGGCTTCACCTTGCTGTCGATGAACGTGTCGCTGGTGGCGGTGTTCGTCTCCATCCTGTTCATGGGCGGCATCGTGCGCAACCTGTTCCAGGAGTTTTCCATCACCCTGGCGGCGGCGATCATCGTCTCGCTGGTGGTGTCGCTCACCCTTACACCGATGCTCTGCGCCCGCTGGCTCAAGCCGCACCAGGCCCAGCAGACACGCCTGCAGCGCTGGAGCGACAAGCTGCATCAGCGCATGGTTGCTGCCTATGACCGCAGCCTGGGCTGGGCCCTGCGCCACAAGCGCCTGACCCTGCTCAGCCTGTTGGCCACCATCGGCATCAACATCGCCCTGTACGTGGTGGTGCCCAAGACGCTGATACCCCAGCAGGATACCGGCCAGTTGATGGGCTTCATCCGGGGTGACGACGGCCTGTCGTTCACGGTGATGCAGCCGAAGATGGAAATCTACCGCCGCGCCTTGCTGGCCGACCCGGCAGTACAGAGCGTTGCCGGTTTCATCGGTGGCAACAGCGGTACCAACAACGCCATGGTGCTGGTGCGCCTGAAACCGATCAGCGAGCGCAAGATCGATGCGCAGAAGGTGATCGAACGCCTGCGCAAGGAGCTGCCCAAAGTGCCCGGCGGGCGCCTGTTCCTGATGGCCGACCAGGACCTGCAACTGGGGGGCGGTGGGCGTGACCAGACCTCCTCTCAGTACCTGTATACCCTGCAAAGTGGCGACCTGGCGGCGTTGCGCGAATGGTTCCCCAAGGTGGTCGCGGCGCTGCGTGCACTGCCTGAGCTGACCGCCATTGACGCCCGCGATGGTGCCGGTACCCAACAGGTGACGCTGGTGGTCGACCGTGACCAGGCCAAGCGCCTGGGCATCGACATGGACATGGTCACCGCAGTACTGAACAACGCCTACAGCCAGCGGCAGATCTCCACCATCTACGACAGCCTCAACCAGTACCAGGTGGTGCTCGAGATCAACCCGAAATACGCCTGGGACCCGAGCACGCTGGAGCAAGTGCAGGTGATCACCGCCGACGGCGCCCGGGTACCGCTGTCGACCATCGCCCACTACGAGAACAGCCTGGCCAACGACCGGGTCAGCCACGAAGGCCAGTTCGCCTCGGAAGACATCGCTTTCGACGTCGCCGAGGGCTACAGCCCCGATCAGGCCATGGCGGCACTGGAGCGCGCGGTGGCCAAACTGGGGCTGCCCGAGGAGGTGATTGCCAAGCTCGGCGGCACTGCCGATGCCTTTGCCCAGACCCAGCAGGGCCAGCCATTCATGATCCTTGGCGCACTGCTGCTGGTGTACCTGGTGCTGGGCATTCTGTATGAAAGCTACATTCACCCGTTGACCATTCTCTCGACACTGCCTTCGGCGGGCGTCGGTGCCTTGCTGGCACTTTACGTCACCGGTGGCGAGTTCAGCCTGATCTCGTTGCTGGGGCTGTTCCTGTTGATCGGGGTGGTGAAAAAGAATGCCATCCTGATGATCGACCTGGCGTTGCAACTGGAGCGCCATCAGGGCTTTTCGCCGGAAGAGTCGATCCGCCGGGCCTGCCTGCTGCGCCTGCGGCCGATCCTGATGACCACCCTGGCAGCGATCCTTGGCGCATTGCCGTTGCTGCTGAGCCAGGCTGAAGGCGCAGAAATGCGTCAGCCGCTGGGCCTGACCATCATCGGTGGCCTGGTGTTCAGCCAAATCCTCACCCTTTATACGACGCCGGTGGTTTACCTGTACCTGGACCGCCTGCGCCACCGTTTCAACCGTTGGCGCGGCGTGCGCACCGACGCCGCCCTGGAAACCCCGCTATGACTTTTGCCCAGACCCCACTTCACCGTGCCCTGCAGGCACTGACCCGTGGCCGTGGCTCGCGCCTGCTTGGTGCCGGGTTGTGCGTGGCCTTGCTCAGTGCCTGTACCCTGAGCCCGGACTACCACCGCCCCGAGCTGAACAGCACGGCGGCGCAGTTCAAGCATGCCGAAGGTTGGACCCAGGCCTCGCCGTCCGACGCCATCGCCCGTGGCGCCTGGTGGGAAATCTACGGTGATGCCGGGCTCAACGCGCTGGTCGAAGAGCTTAACCGCAGCAACCAGACCGTGGCGCAATCAGAAGCCCAGTACCGCCAGGCCCAGGCGCTGGTGCGCAGCAGCCGTGCGGCGCTGTTCCCCAGCCTGGACCTGAGCGCCAGCAAGAACCGTTCGGCGCAGGGCACCGGCAGCTCCAGTTCCAGCCTGTCCAATAACAGCAGCGGCATTCGCAACACCTACAACGCGCAGTTGGGCGTGAGCTGGGAGATCGACCTGTGGGGCAAGCTGCGCGAAACCCTGAATGCCAACGAGGCCAGTGCCGAAGCGAGTTTCGCCGACCTTGCGTCGATCCGCTTGAGCCAACAGTCGGAGCTGGTGCAGAACTACCTGCAATTGCGGGTGATCGATGAGCAGAAGCGCTTGCTGGAAGCCACCGTGGCGGCTTATGAGCGCTCGCTGCGAATGAACGAAAACCAGTACCGCGCCGGTGTCGCCGGCCCGGATGCCGTGGCCCAGGCCCGTACGCAGCTCAAAAGCACCCAGGCTGACTTGATTGACCTGATCTGGCAGCGTGCGCAGTTCGAAAACGCCATCGCCGTGCTGCTGGGCAAGACGCCTGCCGACTTCGCCCTGGCCGACAGCAAGGCGATTCCCGCGTTGCCGCAAATACCGGTTTCGCTGCCTTCGCAGCTGCTGGAGCGGCGCCCGGACATCGCGGCAGCCGAACGCAACGTGATGGCGGCCAACGCCAACATCGGGGTGTCGCGGGCAGCCTACTTCCCGGACCTCAGCCTGAGCATGAGTGGTGGTTATTCCAGCAGCAGCTTCAGCAACTGGATCGAGTTGCCCAACCGCTACTGGTCGGTAGGCCCGCAGTTGGCGCTGACCCTGTTCGACGCCGGCAAACGCAGCGCCGAGGTCGACCGCACGGTGGCCGTGTATGACCAGACGGTGGCGCAGTACCGCCAGACCGTGCTGGACGGCTTCAAGGAAGTGGAAAACCTGCTGGTTCAACTGAAGGTGTATGGCGATGAAGCCGTGGTGCGCCAAGAGGCGCTTGACGCCGCCCGTGAGTCGTTGCGCCTGACCGAAAACCAGTACCGTGCCGGGCTGATCGGCTATCTGGATGTGGTCAACGTGCAAACCACGGCGCTGAGCAACGAGCGCAGTGTGCTGAACCTGCTGCAAGGGCGCCTGGTGGCCAGTGTGCAACTGGTGGCTGCGTTGGGCGGCGGCTGGGATGCAGAGCAGGCGTTTGCCGAGCAGAATTGACCAAACGCAGAGGGGGTGGGCTGGGGTTATTGGATCCATTCTCATTCGCAAAAACCCCGTGCGTTTTGCTTAAGCTTGAGTACAATCGTCAGCTTTTGCCGGGCCCCCTGTCCCGGCGCTGGAACTCTCAATGCTGACCGGTAGCTACTCCTCTTCGCTGGTGTTGATTTCGCTGTGCGTGGCGATCCTGGCATCCTATACCGCCCTTGACCTGACCGGCCGCATCGCCACGGCCAAGGGCCGCGCTGCCTGCCTGTGGATGGGCGGCGGTGCGTTGGCCATGGGCATCGGCGTGTGGTCGATGCACTTCATTGGCATGCTTGCCTTCAGCTTGCCCATCGACTTGGGGTACGACCTGGCCCTGACCGCGTTTTCGCTGCTGATCGCTGTGCTGTCCTCGGGCTTTGCCTTGTGGCTGGTCAGCCAGCCGAGCCTGCCAGCGCCGCAGTTGGGGTTTGGCGCGCTGATCATGGGCGCCGGTATCGCTTGCATGCACTACACCGGCATGGCTGCCCTGCGCATGCTGCCGGGCATCGATTACGACCCGACGTTGTTCGGCGCTTCGCTGCTGATTGCCGTAGGCGCCTCGGCGGCGGCATTGTGGATTGCCTTCCGCCTGCGCACACACACACCCTATATACGGCAGATCCGCGGTCTGGCGGCGGTGGTCATGGGCGTTGCCATCGTGGGCATGCATTACACCGGCATGGCAGCGGCAAACTTCCCCGAGGGCAGCTTCTGCGGCGCGCTGGGGGGCGGGTTGCAGGGGGACAGCCTGGTTTACCTGGTGCTGATCACCACGCTGGCAGTACTGGCAGTGGCTTTGCTGACTTCGGTGCTGGACGCGCGTCTCGAGGCGCGTACTGCCGAGTTGGCCCGTTCGCTGACCTTGGCCAACCAGGAACTGACCCAACTGGCCTTGCACGACACCCTCACCGATCTGCCCAACCGTACCCTGCTGGCGGACCGCATCGAACAGGCCATCGCCAAAGTGGCGGAGCAGGGTGGTTGTTTTGCCCTGATGTTCATTGATCTGGACGGCTTCAAACCCGTCAACGATGCCTTTGGCCATCATATCGGTGACCTTCTGCTCAAAGCGGTGGCGGCCCGCCTGCGCGGCCACCTGCACAGCCAGGACACGCTGGCACGGATTGGCGGCGACGAATTCGTGCTGCTGGTGGAACTGCAGGAGCCGAACGATGCCATGGACGTGGCGGTCAAGCAGGTCAACCTGGTGTCCCGGCCTTTCCGCGTGGCCGAGCACGACCTGCAACTGTCGGCGAGCCTGGGCATCGTTCTGTACCCGGGCAACGGCCAGGACCAGCATGAGCTGCTGCGTAACGCCGACGCTGCCATGTACCATGCCAAGAGCGCCGGCAAGAACGGTTACAGCTTCTTCGATGTGTCGATGAACAGCAACGCGCGCCAGCAGTTGCAGCTGCTGCAGGACCTGCGCCTGGCGCTGGAGCAGCGCCAGTTCCGCTTGCATTATCAGCCCAAGTTCGACGCCCAGGCCTGCCAGCCGATCGGTGCCGAAGCGTTGCTGCGCTGGGAGCACCCGCAGCAGGGCCTGCTGCTGCCTGACCGCTTCATCGGCCTGGCAGAAAAGACCGGCCTGATCATCCCCATTGGTGAGTGGGTACTCACTGAGGCCTGCCGTCAGATGCGTCAGTGGCTGGACCAGGGGCACCATGGCTGGCGCATGGCGGTGAACCTGTCGGCCATCCAGTTCTGCCATGCCGGTCTGGTCGACAGCGTGGCCCGCGCCCTGCAGCAGAACGGCTTGCCAGCCAACTGCCTGACACTGGAAATTACCGAAACCACCGCCATGCACGATGCCGACGCCAGCCTGACCGTGCTGCAGCGCCTGTCCGACATGGGCGTGGATTTGTCCATTGATGACTTTGGTACGGGCTATTCCAGCCTGATGTACCTCAAGCGCCTGCCAGCCAACGAGCTGAAAATCGACCGCGGCTTCGTACGCGACCTGGAGCAGGACAGTGACGATGCAGCGATTGTTTCGGCAATCGTCGCACTGGGCCAGGCGTTGGGCCTGCGTATCGTTGCCGAGGGGGTTGAAACCGACAAGCAGCAGGACTTCCTGACCCGTCTGGGGTGTGATTCGTTGCAGGGCTACCTGCTGGGCCAGCCTGTGCCGGCCGAGCAGTTCATGAGCAAATTGCAGGCCATGGGCCCGGAACTCACTGCTGCAGGCTAGGCGCTGTATGAAAAGCCTTGATACTCGGTGAGGCTGCGTTGAAAACAGAGCCTAGACTGCATCGCGCAAGGTAAAGGCGGGTATGAAGGCGTCCATTTCCGCCTCGACGGCCTCGATGATGCGCTCTACATCGGCGGCGGCCATGATCGCTGCACAGGGGATGCCCGCAATCGCCAGCAGGGTTTCACCGCTGGCGCGGTCGAACAGCCGCGCAACCATGCTGCGTGGCGCATCCATGCTGGCCTCGAAACCCAACGGATGGAAATGCCAGCGCATCACCTGGCAGGCGTTGGGGAACGTCATCTTGTTCATGCCAGCCTCCTTGTCCGTACCTGGACATGATGAGCGGGTGGCCACATCGATGCGGCCGCCGGGAAATTAAAGATAGCACCTGCTACGCGCGATTTTCGCTTGCAAGTACGACAAATGTGCGAATGCTTGACACTGGTCACACCCTTGTCATGGGCGCAGTGTGACGACTGGCTGCATGGCAAACGTTTTCCCGGCCGCAAGGTGCCAGGTAACCATCGGGTTTGGTGACTTTCGCGGACGTTCGACGCGCAGGTTTTTCAGACGAGCGGCTTGGTTAACCCAGCAACCCGGCGGCGATGTTGATAGTGAACCCCAGAATCGCCGTATTGAACACGAAGCCCACCAACGAATGCGCCAGCACTACCCGCCGCAACCCACGCCCGGCGACACCCACGTCCGAGGTTTGCACCGCCACGCTGATGGTGAACGAGAAGTAGTGGAAGTCCCAGTAATCCGGGTTGCGCTCGCCATCAGCGAAGCGCAGTGGGGGTTCGTGGTTTTGCCCGGTGTAGAACAGGCGGGCGTAGTGCAGGGTGAATATGCAGCCGATCAGCAGCCAGGAACCGGCGACGGTCAGGCCGGTGTAGAGATAGTGCACGGCCAGGGCCGTGCCTTGCAGGCCGCGGCTGGAGACCAGTTGCAGGGTGACCGCGGCAAGGCTGGCGATGGCGGCGATGCACACGGTCAGCAGGACCAGGCCTGCGTTCTCGTCTTCGACGCCGGCGACTTTGCGGACCTTTTCCGGGCTGGCTGTCCAGCTCAGGTAGAGCACCAGCAGCAGGTACAGCCACACCCCCAGGTTCCAGCCAGCGAGGATGTGCTGCACGGTATCACCGGCGGGGATCAGCCAGGCGCCAGCGAGGCCGACTGCAGCGGCGAGGCTCAGGCGGGGGTGTGTGCGGGTCAGGCGATGGAAAGCCATGGGGCCTCATTCACAAGGGGTATGGCTTGTACTCTAGACCGTCATAGGGTTGGGTGGGAGGCGCAATACCCTGCAGGGCCTGGGGTTTCTTTGAGTCCCCCATCGCACGGCATTGCAACTCTCAGTACACTGCACGTTCCAACACCAACATCCGTTGAACTCGAGGTTTTTGCATGACGCTCAGTCCTTTGGCAGGCAAGCCGGCTCCGGCCAGCGTGCTGGTCGATATTCCCCGGCTGCTTACCGCCTATTACACGGGCCGCCCAGACGCTGCCGTGGCGGCCCAGCGCGTGGCCTTCGGCACCTCGGGGCACCGGGGCAGTTCGCTTGAATTGAGTTTCAACGAGTATCACGTCCTGGCCATTAGCCAGGCGATTTGCCTGTACCGCCAGGAAAAAGGCATCGATGGCCCGCTGTTCATCGGCGCCGATACCCACGCCCTGTCAGCGCCGGCGACCGCCAGCGCCCTGGAAGTGCTGGCCGCCAACGGCGTGCAGGTGATGCTGTCCAAGGATGACGAATACACGCCGACGCCGGCGGTTTCCCACGCCATCCTCTGCCACAACCGTGGCCGCACGCAGGGCCTGGCTGACGGTATTGTCATCACCCCGTCGCACAACCCGCCGCAAAGCGGTGGCTTCAAGTACAACCCGCCCAACGGTGGCCCGGCCGACAGCGACGTGACCAAGTGGATCGAGGGCAAGGCCAACGAGCTGCTGGCGGCTAACCTGGCGGGCGTCAAGCGCATGGACCATGCCCAGGCGCTGCAGGCGCCGACCACCCACCGCCACGATTACGTCAGCAACTATGTGGCCGACCTGGAAAACGTCATCGATTTCGATGTCATCCGTGGCGCCGGGTTGCGCCTGGGCGTCGACCCGCTGGGCGGGGCAGGGGTACGCTACTGGTCGGCCATTGCCAAGCACTACCAGCTGGACCTGGAAGTGGTGAACACCGAGGTCGACCCGACCTTCCGCTTCATGACCGTCGACTGGGACGGCCAGATCCGCATGGACCCTTCCTCGCCGTATGCCATGCAGGGCCTGATAGGCTTGCGTGAGCGCTTTGACGTGGCCTTCGCCTGCGACCCGGACCACGACCGCCACGGCATCGTCACCCCTGACGGCCTGCTGCAACCCAACAACTACCTCGCCGTGGCCATCGACTACCTGTTCCGCCACCGCCCGCAGTGGCGCACCGACGCCGCCGTGGGCAAGACCGTGGTCTCCAGCGGCCTGATCGACCGCGTTACCCAACGCCTGGGCCGCGATCTGTATGAGGTGCCGGTGGGCTTCAAGTTCTTCGCCCAGGGCCTGTTCGACGGTTCGCTCGGTTTTGGTGGCGAAGAAAGTGCAGGGGCTTCGTTCCTGCGCCGCGATGGCTCGGTGTGGGCCACCGACAAGGACGGGTTGATCCCGGCCTTGCTGGCCGCCGAAATGACCGCCCGTACCGGGCGTAACCCGAGCCAGGCTTATGCCGACCTGACCGAGGCGCTGGGCAAGCCGTTCGCCACCCGTGTCGAGGCCAAGGCCGATGCGCGGCAGAAGGCGTTGCTGAGCAAGCTGGCGCCGGAGCAGGTGAAGTCGACCGAACTGGCCGGTGAGCCGATCGTGCAGATCCTCAGCCACGCCCCAGGCAATGGCCAGGCGATTGGCGGGCTTAAGGTGATGACGGCCAATGGCTGGTTCGCCGCGCGCCCGTCGGGTACTGAAGACATCTACAAGATCTACGCTGAAAGCTTCATCGACGAGGCGCATTTGCAGCGTCTGGTGCAGGAAGCACAAGTGCTGGTCGATGAAGCAATTGCCTGACCGGTAACAAACCGCTTGGTTCTGTGGCGTGATGTAAATTAGAATTAATCTTATTTACTCCGCCGCAGGACCCTCCTCATGATCGACGCCGCGCCGCCACCGGAGCCTGGCCTGCCTGCCCTGTACCGGGAGCATCGCGGCTGGCTTGAAACCTGGCTGCGCCGGCGTATGGGCAATGCCTGGGATGCCGCCGACCTCAGTCAGGATACTTTTCTGCGCATTCTGGCCAGCGCCCAGCCGCTGGCAGACATACGCGTACCGCGTGCCTACCTGCTGACCGTGGGCAAGCGTTTGCTCAGCAACTTCCACCAGCGCCGTAGCCTGGAGCGGGCCTACCTTGATGCCTTGGCGCAGTTGCCCGAGCAACACGTGCCGTCGCCAGAACAGCGCTGGGTACTGCTCGAAACCCTGCAAGCACTGGATGAATTGCTCGACGGCCTCAAGCCGCCGATACGCAAGGCCTTTCTCTGGAGCCAGCTGGAAGGCTTGGGCTACGCCGAGATTGGCCAGCGCCTGGGCGTCTGCCAGCGCTCGGTGAAACGCTACATGGCGCAGGCTTACGAACATTGCCTGTTGGCCGAGTTGCAATGAGCCCCCACCCCCCAGAAACCCGCGAGGCGCTGCGTGCTGCAGCCCGTTGGCTAGCATTACTGGATTCTGGCGACGCAAGCGAATCTGACCTGCAGCGTCTGGCGCAATGGCGCGCCAGCAGTCACCTGCACGAAGACGCCTGGCAAAAGGCATCGCTGCTGCGAGCGCGGTTTGCCGGGTTGCCCGGCGCATTGGCGATGGTCGCCCTGGATCGTCCGGATGCCGGTCGTCGGGCACTGCTCAAACAAGCCCTGGGTGTGACGGCGTTGTTGCCGGTGGCCTGGCTGGTGAGCCGTGAGCTGCCGCTGGATGCCTGGACCGCCGACATGCGCACCGCGGTAGGAGAGCGCAGGCAGGCACTGCTGAGCGACGGCACCTTGTTGCAGTTGAACACCGACAGTGCGGTCGATATCGAGCTGGGTGCAGGCCGCGTGGCACTGCTGCGCGGTGAAGTGGCCGTCAGCGTGCCCGCTAACCTGAGCCTCACCTTGCAGGTGCCTTACGGCCGGGTGGTGCTCAGTGAGGGCGAGGCGTGCCTGCGCCTGCTTGATGAGGCCTGCCGGGTGTCGGCGATCAAGGGGGCGGTCAGCCTGCAGCCGTTGCGGGGTCCAGCCGTGATGCTACAGGCCGGCCAACAGGCCAGTTTGCAGGCGGCCGGCGTTGGCCCTGTCAAAGCGTTCGACGCATGGCAACTGGGCTGGCGCGAAGGTGCGCTACGGCTGGACGACCGCCCGCTGGGCGAGTTGCTGCACGAACTGCGCAGGTATCGCCCCGGCGTACTGCGCTGGGCACCAGAACTGGAGCGCTTGCGTGTTACCGGCACGTTCCGCCTTGACGACACCGACCGGGTGTTGGCCCTGCTCGCCGCCAGCCTGCCGTTGCAAGTGCAGACCCGCACGCGTTATTGGGTGAGCCTGACCGCACGAGAACATCGAGCATGAGGCTGTCCCCTTTTTTTCACTCGCCGGTCATTACCGGTAGGAGAAAATAAAAGGGGAGCCTTGTTCAATGCCTGCAGTAAAAACTTGCCGCCTGCGCCCACTGGCGCGCGCAGCACATCCATTGTTCGCGATGAGCCTGCTGTTGTGTGCACCTGCCTGGGCCGATGAGCCGGCCCGGCGTACGTTCCAGGTGGCGCCAGCCAGCCTGGGTGCCGCTTTGACCCATTTCGCCGACCAGGCCGGTGTCAGCCTTTCGCTGGACCCGGCATTGGTAGAGGGCCGGCAAAGTAACGGCTTGTCCGGTCGTTACAGTGTCGATGAAGGCTTCAACCAGTTGCTGCGCAGTAGCGGCCTGCAGGCGCTACCAGTGGGTGAGGGGGCCTTCACCCTGATGCCGGCCCCCCAGGCCAGTGGCGCGCTGGAAATCGCCCCCACCCGCATCGTCGGCGGCCTGGCCGCAGGCAACGAAACGCAGCCGTATGCCGGTGGCCAAGTGGCACGCCAAGGGGCACAAGGTTTGCTCGGTTCGCGCGACTTCATGGAAACCCCGTTCAGCATCACCAGCTACACCAGCGACCTGGTCAAGAACCAACAGGCGCGCACCTTGGGCGAGCTGATTGCCAGTGACCCTTCAGTGCGTGCTACCAACCCGGCGGGCGGGCGTTTCGAGCAGTTCACCATTCGCGGCTTCAGCCTGTTCAACAGTGATGTGGCCTACAACGGTCTCTATGGCATCTTGCCGACCTATTCGATCGACATGGAAATGGCCGACCGGGTCGACATCATCAAAGGCCCCAGCCAGTTGATCAACGGCATTTCGCCGCGTGGCAGCGTGGGCGGCGGTATCAACGTGCAGCCCAAGCGAGCCGCTGACAAGCCGATCACCGAATTCACCGGCAGCTACGCCTCGGCCGGCCAGGCTGGCGGCGCAGTGGACATCGGCCGTCGCTTTGGTGAAGGCCAGCAGTTCGGCGTGCGCTTCAATGGCGTGAAGCAGGCCGGTGATACCGAATGGGACCACCAGCGCGTCGACCGCGAAATGGCGGTGCTGGGCCTGGATTTTCGAGGCGAGCGCCTGCGTCTCTCGGCAGACCTTGGCCACACCGAGCGCGATACCGACGCCCCGCAGGAGCGTGTGCTGGTTGGTGCCAATGCCAAGGTGCCCAATGCCAATGACGTACGCCACAACTACGCCCAGGCCTGGAGCAAGGCGCGTACCAACGACACCTTCGGTGCGCTGAACGCCGAGTACGATATCAGCGAATCGCTGCTGGCCTATGGTGCGGTCGGTGCGCGCAAGAGCAACCACGACTTCCTGCGCCATAACGTGTCGATCACCAACGATGCCGGCGACTTCACCGTGCAGCCGCGTGACTTTACCCGGGACGAGTCGGTGCGCACCGCCATGGCCGGTTTGCGTCACTGGCTCCATACCGGGCCGGTGAGCCACGAGCTGAACCTGGCCGCCACCTATTACTACATGGACTTCACCAACGGCGGGGCGCGCTATGCCTCGGCGCCGAGCAACCTCTACAACCCGGTGGCCGCACCGACACCCGGTACGCCAACCCGCCTCGACCCCGAGGTCTACACGGAAAACCGCTTCTCCGGCGTGGCCCTGGCCGATACCCTTGGCTTTTTTGACGACCGCCTGCTGTTGACCCTGGGTGCGCGCTGGCAACGGGTGCAGGTGGATGACTGGAGCGACGGCGTCAAAGGCGATACGGGCTATGACGAAGAAAAAGTCTCGCCTTCTGGGGGCGTATTGCTCAAGGTCACCGACCAGCTCTCGTTGTATGCCAACTACATGGAGGGCCTGAGCCAAGGCAAGATCGCCCCCTCGACCTCGATCAACGAAGACCAGATCTTCCCGCCGTTCACCAGCCGCCAGATCGAGGTGGGGGCCAAGTACGACCTCGGCCAGGTGGCCTTTACTGCCAGCGCCTTCCGCATTCGCCAGCCGGCCTACGAGACCAACCCCGCCTCGCGGGTGTTCGGCCCCAATGGCAAGCGTGACAACCGCGGCATCGAGCTGAGTGTGTTCGGTGAGCCGGTGCAGGGCGTGCGGGTGTTGGGTGGGGTGATGTATATCGACAGCGAGCTGACCGACACCGTCGGCGGTGCCTACGATGGCAACCGTGCGCCGGCCACGCCCGAATACAACGTCAATCTGGGGGCTGAATGGGACGTGCCAGGGGTGAGCGGGCTGACCTTCACAGCGCGCGGCATTCACTCCAGCTCGCAGTACCTGGACCAGAACAACAGCAAACGCATCGACGGCTGGGAGCGTTATGACCTGGGCGCACGTTACGCCTTCAAGGTGGACGCCACCGAGGTTACCTTGCGGGCCAGTGTCGAGAATGTGCTCGATGATCGCTACTGGAGCTCGGCAGGGGCGTCGGATGACAGTGAGCCGGGGTTGACCCTGTCCACCCCGCGGACCTATCTGCTCTCGGCCACGGTCGGCTTTTAAACCGAACCCTTGTATACCCAGCGGGAGCGGACGTGCCCGCGAATCTGGCGACTCGGTGCATGGCACCGGCTTCGGCAGTGTTCGCGGCTGAAACCTTTCCCACAGGGGGGCAGTTGCGTAGCTGATCAGCCCGGCGCAAGCGCCCGGCCCAGCTTCTGCGCCTGCCCCTGCAACACCCGCATCAACTGCAGCGCTGCATGCGAGGGCGGCTCGAAGCGCGAATAGACGAAGCTGATATCGAAGTGAATCTCATCGGCCAACGGCACCACCGCGAGCCCGCTGTCCTGTGCAACGAACTCGTCGATCACGCTGATGCCCATGCCTTGCTTGACCAACGCCACAGCCTCGTTGGCATTGGTGAACGACAACAGTGATTTCAGCTGTAGCCCGCGGCGCCCGATGTGTTCGGCCAACAGCTTGCCAAACGGCATGTCGGGCCGGAACAGCAGCAACGCATGGCCCTCCAGCTGCTGCAGGGTCAGCGCGGGCTGACCGGCCAAAGGGTGACCTGGCGGCATCACCACCACCATGCGTCCACGCATGAACGCTTGCGAATGCAGGTGGTCGTGCACCACCTGCAGGGCGGCGATCGACAGGTCGACCTTCTTCGACAAGATCTGGTTGGGCATTTCGCCCATCAACGAGGTTTGCCACTCGATATTCAGTGACGGTGATTCACGCTTGAGCTGGGCCAGGGCCATCGGGATCACCACCGTGGACAACGATGCACTGCACGAGATACGCAACTTGCGCTGGCCGCCAGCGCCCAGCGCCAGGGCACATTCGTTGACCTGCAACGCTGCCTGGTACACCCGCTCGACCTCGCGAAACAGCACCTGCGCTTCGGCCGTCGGCACCAGGCGGTTGTTGACGCGCTCGAACAGCGGGTAGGCCAGGCGCGCTTCGATGTACTGGATCAGCTTGCTCACCGCCGGCTGCGACACATACAGCAATTTGGCCGCCGCGCTGATCGAGCCCGTCAGCATCACCGCCCTGAACACTTCCATGTGCCGCAGCTTGAACACCATGGGGCTTGCGTCTGCGCCTTCGTTGCCAAGCAGCATATGTATTACCTTCGGTTATGGTTTTCGCCATCTGGGTATGAGCGTCAAAGCCGGCCACACAGTATCGTTAACCCCAGCCTAACTGCCCTTGCGGCGCACAATAACAAGATCTGCAGACAAGCGCAGTGGCGCTTGACGGGAGTGCTGCGTGAACATATTTGACGAAGCGAAGATCGATTGCCATAACCATTTGTTTGACCCCGCCCGTTTCCCCTATCACCCCGATGCACCCTATGCGCCCTCCGGCCAGGAGGTCGCCACCCAGGCGCAGTTCACCCGGGTGATGGAGGCTTACGGCGTGCAACATGCCTTGCTGGTGGGCCCCAACAGCGGCTACCTCACCGACAACCGCTGCCTGCTGCATGCCTTGGCCAGCGGGCAGGGGCGGTTCAAGGGGGTGGCGGTGGTCAAGGCGGACATCAACCTCGACGCGCTGGCGGCGTTACAGGCGCAAGGCGTGGTGGGTATCGCCTTCAAT
The DNA here is from genome assembly GCF_034044115.1 of Pseudomonas sp. BO3-4. NCBI lineage: Bacteria > Pseudomonadati > Pseudomonadota > Gammaproteobacteria > Pseudomonadales > Pseudomonadaceae > Pseudomonas > Pseudomonas sp. BO3-4. The sequence continues at coordinate 3,734,643 of NZ_CP139018.1, read as the reverse complement.
CCCGCGCTTTACGGGGTAGCCAGCCTCAAGGGCGTTGACGGGCTGTTCGGCAAGCTCGCCGAGCTTGGCATGTTCGCCCAGCTGCAGGTGTGTGACGACCAGTTGCTGGACCTGCACGGCCTGCTGCAAGGCTCGCAGGCTCGTCTGTTGATTGACCATTGCGGCCGCCCGGATGTCGCTGCCGGTGTGCAGCAAGCCGGCTTCCAGGCGTTGCTGCGGCTGGCCGACAGCGGCCGCGCCTGCGTGAAGCTGTCAGGCATGCAGAAGTTTGCCGCAGCGGATGCCTTGTTCGAACAGAGCAGTGCATACGTGCAGGCCCTGCTCGAAGCCTTTGGCGCCCAAGCCTGTGTGTGGGGTTCGGACTGGCCGTTCATTCGCCAGCCCGCGCGGGTGGACTACGGCCCGCTGCTGAAGTTGGCCGAGCGCCTGATGCCGGATGCCCGGCTGCGCCGCACAGTGATGTGGGACACCCCTCGGCGATTGTTCGGGTTTGCCTAGCCCCTCCGTTGTGTGCCCTTCAAACAACAAGCGCGCAATCGTGATGAACACTGAACAGAACACCCGTCCCGGGCGGCATCCTCCATGGCCTGGAGGATCGTCTCGGCTAGCGCCCCAAAAGGCATGTGACCTGCGTCGCTTGCCGGATATTCCTTCTGTCGAAAATGGAGCTGAACAATGAGCCAGTACCTGCAAGGCCAAACCGCTATCGTCACCGGTGGCATGCGTGGCATCGGCCTGGCGATTGCCCGCCGCTTGCATGTCGCCGGCGCCCAGGTGGTGATCTGGGACCTTGCCGTCGATGGCTGGAGCAGTACGGAAAACGGCTTCGAGCCGGTGCTGCGCCAGGCAGTGGATGTGTCGTCGCTGGCCTCGGTGGAGGCGGCTTTTGCCCAGACGCTGGCGCGTTTGGGGCAGGTGCAGATTTTGGTCAACAATGCCGGCATCAACGGCCCGGTGGTGGCGTCTTGGGAGTACCCGCCAGAGGCCTGGGACAAGGTCATCGCCATCGACCTGAACGGTGTGTTCTATTGCTGCCGCACCGCCATCACGCACATGCGTGAGCGCGGCTACGGGCGCATCGTCAATATCGCCTCCATGGCCGGCAAGGAGGGTGTGCAGTACATCTCGGGCTATTCGGCAGCCAAGGCCGGGGTCATCGCCTTCACCAAGGCGGCAGCCAAGGAGCTGGCGCAGGATGGCGTGCTGCTCAACTGTGTGGCACCGGCGATGGTCGAGACCCCGCTGATGGCCGAGATGACGGCCGAGCATATTGCCGCGAGCAAGGCCAAGATCCCCATGGGGCGCTTCCTCAAGGCCGAGGAGATTGCCAACATGGTCAGCTGGATCGCCGGGCCTGAGTGCAGCTTTACCACTGGCTTTGTGTTTGACCTCAGCGGCGGGAGGGCGACCTACTGAGTGGGCTGGGTGTGGTACGCCCGATGGCGTTGGAGCTGCGCCGGGTAGCCAGCCACGCGCGAACTGCGGGCGACGTCTCAGTGTGCAAGTGCCGTCGTCCGTTGGCGTGCCCGCACCTCAACGCTTGCAAGCAGCGGCACGGGCAACCCAGGCGTGGCTGGACGGGCAGGTGGCAGTCACCCGCCGTCATTCAGGCCTGTGGTTATTCATGATCGGGTACCACGGCGATCACGTCGATCTCCATCAGCCACTCGGCCTGGGCCAACCCGGCCACCACCAACCCGGTGGAAATCGGGAACACGCCCTTGAGCCACTTGCCCACCTCTTTGTACACCGGCTCGCGGAAGCGCGGGTCGGTGATGTAGGTGGTGGTCTTGACGATGTGCGACAGGTCCGAGCCGGCTTCTTCAAGCAGTTGCTTGACGTTCTTCATCGCCTGTTCGGTTTGTGCGCGCGGGTCACCCAGGCCTACCAGCTTGCCTTCGAAGTCGGTACCGACCTGGCCACGCACGTAGATGGTATTGCCTGCCCGCACGGCCTGGCACAAGTCGTTGTCCAGGGTCTGGTTGGGGTAGGTTTCCTTGGTGTTGAACATGCGGATGCGAGTATGGGTAGGCATCAGTGGGCTCCGAGGGTGCTGACATTGCTGATCTTGGCGGTTTGCTGCTCATCCGCTGCGCGTTGCTCGCGGTCGCGGTAGGCGGTGTAGGTACGTTGCGTGGCGATGTGGCCGGCGACGTGCTTGGCGTCGTGCCACACCCCCCAGATGAACGATGAACCACGGCGCGACAACCACGGCAGGCCGAGGAAGTACACGCCCGGTTCACGGGCCACACCACGCTGGTGCTGGGGCTTGCCGTTGGCATCGAAGGTGTCTACCTGCAGCCAGCTGAAGTCCACGCCGTAACCGGTGGCCCAGATGATGCTGCTGACGCCGGCCTTGGCCAGGTCCAGCTGCTGCAGCGGGTTGCGCATGCACTCCGGGTCGGCCAGTCGCTGGCGGGCTTCGGGCTCTTCCGGCAGGTCCAGGCCGTTGCGTTCGATGTAGGCATCGGCCGCATCCAGCAGGGCCAGGTAGTTGTCGTCGCCGCGGTTGATGTTCTCGACCAGGTTGTCCTGGAAGCGCGCGACGCCGTTCTCGAACGACTGGGTCAGGCCGACCAGGGTCATGCCCTGGTGGGCGAGGGCGCGGAAGTCCACGGTGTGGCCACCACGGGCGCCGCTGACCGCGATGGTCACATGCTCGCGACCGGGCTTGGCAATTTCCGCGTCCCACTCGCCCAGCACGCCCAGCCACCAGCAGAAGTCACGGTTGCGGTAGGCACGCGGCGGGCGGTCGTGGGCGCCGACCGACAGGTACACCTGGCGCCCGGCGCGCATCAATTCCTCGGCAATCTGCACACCGGAAGAACCGGCACCGACCACCAGTACCGCGCCTTCAGGCAACTGCTCTGGGTTGAAATAAGCGGCGGAATGAATCTGGTGCAGGTTGCTGTCTTTCGGCGCGATGGCTGGGATCACCGGCTTCTGGAATGGGCCGGTGGCAGCGACTACGCGGTTGGCGCGAATCACGCCTTCATTGGTGTCGATGGTAAAGCCTGGGCGGTCGCTGTTCCGCACCACGCGCTTCACTTCAATGCCGGTGCGCACGGGCAGGTTGTACTTGCGTACGTACTGCTCGAAGTAGTCGGCCACCTGGTCCTTGCCGGCGAATGCATCGGCGTCGAGGTTGAATTCCAGCCCCGGGAAGCGGTCGTGCCAGGCCGGGCCGTTGGCGACCAGCGAGTCCCAGCGGCCGGTACGCCAGGCCTGCGCGATGCGGTTGCGCTCCAGTACCAGGTGCGGCACGCCAAGCTTGCTCAGGTGTTCGCTCATGGCCACGCCGGCCTGGCCGGCGCCGACGACGAGGGTGTCGATTTCGAGGTTGTTCAGTGTCATGTCCGAGCCCTTGTTCAGGCGGTTTTTGTCAGGTCGGTTTGGAGGACCGCCGTTGCCTGGAGCCAGACTAGGGATGCCGTGGAAATGGCGAAAATAGTATTTAGCTGGTGCTTGCCGATAAAACGGCGAAGGCCTTGAGTTTTCTGGCCTGTGGGGCGGGTTGGCCGGGTGGGTGACGTGGTTTTTCGAGCGGGTGCAGAGAGCGGGCCCTAGAGCATAGTTTTTTCCTGCCTACCCCCTCGGAAAAAGGTCGTTTCGCCCGCTCGAAGGTTCCACTCAGAATGCCGTGTATCGCACAGCACAACAGGAACCATGACATGACGTTCTCCATCATTGGTCGTTGCCAGGAAACCGGCCAGGTCGGTATTGCCATCAGCTCGTCGAGCATCGCCGTGGGTGCACGTTGCCCCTGGGTGCGTGCCGGTGTGGGCGCGGTCTCGACCCAGAACATCACCCTGCCGGCGCTGGGCCCGCAGATTCTCGATGCCCTGGAGCATGGCCAGTTGCCGCCCGCCGCTGCGCTGGACAGGGTGCTCAGTGCCAATGGCTGGAGTGAGTACCGCCAGGTCACGGTGATCGACAGCCAAGGCCAGGTGGCCCTGTTCACCGGGCGGGAAGCCTTGGGCACACACCATGCAGTGGCCGGCGAACAATGCGCGGCGGCCGGCAACCTGCTGTCCTCGACCCAGGTGATCGAAGCCATGGTGCTGGCCTTCGAGCAGGCCGGCGGCCACTTGGCCGACCGCCTGCTGGCAGCCATGCACGCGGCGATGGCAGCGGGTGGCGAAGCCGGGCCCGTGCACTCGGCGGCGCTGAAGATTGCTGGCGAGCTGACCTGGCCGCTGGTGGACCTGCGCGTCGACTGGGCCGACAGCGACCCGATCGGCGTGCTCGATGGCCTGTGGCAAGCCTATCGCCCGCAGATGCAGGATTACGTCACCCGCGCCCTCAACCCGACCGCCGCGCCAAGCTATGGGGTGCCGGGCGATGAGTGAATTTGCCAGTCGCGCACTGCTGGCCCGGCTGATCGGCTTTGCCACGGTGAGCCGCGACTCCAACCTGGCGCTGATCGGTTTTATCCGTGATTACCTGGCCGAGCTGGGGGTGGCGTGCGAGCTGTTCCATAACCCGGAGGGCACCAAGGCCAACCTGTTCGCCACTGTCGGCCCCAGGGATGTGGGTGGTGTGGTGCTGTCTGGGCATACCGATGTGGTGCCGGTGGATGGCCAGGCCTGGACGGTCGAGCCGTTTGCCCTGAGTGAGCGTGACGGCCGTCTGTATGGCCGCGGCACGGCCGACATGAAAGGCTTTATCGCCTCGGTGCTGGCTGCTGTGCCCGCGTTTCTCGCGCAGCCGCTGCGCATGCCGGTACACCTGGCATTTTCCTATGACGAAGAAGTCGGTTGCCTGGGCGTGCGCTCGATGCTGGCTGCCCTCCAACAGCGCCCGTGTAAACCACGGCTGTGTCTGATCGGTGAACCCACCGAACTCAAACCGGTGCTGGGGCACAAGGGCAAGCTGGCAATGCGTTGCCAGGTACAGGGCGCAGCGTGCCATTCGGCGTACGCGCCGTATGGGGTGAACGCCATCGAGTATGCGGCGAAACTGATTGGCAAGTTGGGTGAAATCGGCGAGGCCCTGGCACTGCCGGCTCATCACGACGAGCGCTTCGATCCGCCGTTCTCCACGGTGCAGACCGGGGTGATCAAAGGGGGCAGGGCGCTGAACATCGTGCCGGCCGAGTGCGAGTTCGATTTCGAAGTGCGCGCGCTCCCTGGGTTCGAGGCGCAGGCGGTGGCCGACCAGTTACAAACCTATGCTGAAGCCGAGTTGCTGCCGCGTATGCGCAAGGTCAATACCGCCAGCGCCATTCGCCTGGCGCCGCTGAGTGCCTATCCGGGGCTGGCGACACCGGAAGACAGCGAGGCTGCGCGCTTGGTGGCGCTACTCAGCGGCTCGGATACGTTCGGCACGGTAGCGTTTGGTACCGAAGGTGGCTTGTTCGACCAGGCGGGCATCCCCACCGTGGTGTGCGGCCCTGGCAGCATGGACCAGGGCCATAAGCCGGATGAGTTTGTCAGTGTCGAGCAGTTGCGCGGCTGTGATGCCATGCTGCTGAGACTAGTGGACTACCTCAAACAGGCTTGAGGGTTGCGCCGGCGGATGGGGCCGCAGTGCGGCCCCGGCGGTTCAGAAGGTCGCCTTGACCTGCAGGCCGACCACGAGTGCATTGTCGATGTCTTTGCCCGAAAACGCCCCTGGCTCGATGATGTATTGCACATCCGGGCGCAGGTTCAGCCATGGCGTGGCCTGGTAGCCGTAGCTCAGTTCGATCAACTGTTCGGCGCTGTCGATATCCGGGAACTGCTGGCCCGCGTTGAACGCGGCATCTTCCAGCACATCGCGGCTACGCGGGTTGGGTACGGCCCGGCCGTAACCCAGTGCCACGGTATCCTTCGGGCGGCCTTCGAACGGCTTGTACAGCACCACGCCGGCGCCATACCACTTGGTGAACGGCGAAGCGGCCTTGCTCGACGCCGAGTACTGGCCGAAGGCGTGCAGGCTTCGGCCTGGGGAGGCCTGGTCGTTCCACACCGCCTGGTCGACCAGCAGGTAATGGCCACCCCGGCCGGACACTTCATCATCGCTGCCGATGCGTTTCACATCAGAGCTGTCGTAGTAGTAACCAAGCTTGTACTCGCCTGGCAGTTCACCCTGCAGCTTGTATACCAGTTCTACCGGTACCACGGTGCCGGTGGTGTGCTTGGGCCCCAGGTGCCAAGCGCGGCTGGAGTTGCCGTTGCTTTCGGGGTCGACGTTGAACGCCGCCACGCGCAACTGCCAGGCAGGTGACAGGTCGTACTTCACGCGCACGCCGAGGTGAGCGTTGGGGTAATTGGTCCAGCCACTGCCGCCGGACATGTTCAGCGGGTGGCCGCAGAAGCCGGCGTTCATGAAGTTGCACAGGATGCCGCTGTCCAGGCCGCCGAGGTCGTTGCCCATGGCCATGTAGCCGAGTTTTACGTTGAGCGCCGGGGTGAACAGCGTGCGCTCGTAGCTCAGCTCGGTCAGGCGGGTGTACAGGCCACCGTAGTTTTCCTGGATTGGCAGGCGGTTGCCGACCAGGTCTTCCGAGGCGCTGTTACCGCGGCGGTCGTTGATGGTCAGCTGGACCTTGCCGCCGTTGTCCAGACCGTACAGTTTCGACAGGTCGAACTGCACACCCAGCTTGACGTTCTGCGAATAGCGCGCCGAACGGTGCAGGCCACCGTGGGCGTTGTAGGCGGTTTCACCGCTGTAGTCGCCGGTGATCTTGACGCCGTCTTCTTCGAGTTGATGGCGCAGGCCGCCCCAGTCACCGGTCAGGGTGCTGCGGGTCATGAGGTCGTCGCTGGCAAGGGCAGTGGTGCTGGCCAGGGCCAGCAGCAGGGTGGGGGTGATGCGAGTTGCGGATGGCATTACAGAATCTCGGGTTGTCTTTGAGGGGCATTCGCGGGCAAGCCCGCTCCTACAGGGGCCTTGTAGGAGCGGGCTTGCCCGCGAAGCAGGCGACGCGGTCTTACGGCAGAGCGTAAGAAATCACATAGTCGCCGCGGTCAGTCGACTGGCGGGCGCCGCCAGCGGTGATCACCACGTACTGCTTGCCGGTCTTCGGCGAGACGTAGGTCATCGGGCCGCCCTGGCTGCCCACGGGCAGGCGAGCCTTCCAGATTTCGTTACCGTTGCTGCTGTCGTAGGCACGCAGGTAGAAGTCCTGGGTACCGGCGATGAACACCAGGCCGCCTTGGGTCGACAGGGTGCCGCCAAGGGTTGGCAGGCCGATCTTGATCGGCAGGTGCATGCGGATGCCGAGCGGGCCGGTGTCTTCAACGGTGCCGACCGGCACCTGCCAGGCCACCTGGCGGGTCTTCATGTCGATGGCGGTCAGGGTGCCGAACGGCGGTGCCTGGCATGGAATGCCGGCGACCGACAGGAAGCGGTTCTTGTTCACGGCATACGGGGTGCCCTTGAGCGGTACCGCGCCCATGCCAGTGTTCAGTGCTTCGCCACCGGAAGCCGCGCCACCTTTGTTCTGCGACGGGATCATCTGGATCCACAGGCCCAGACGCATGTCGTTGACGAAGATGAAGCCATGTACCGGGTCGGTAGAAATGCTGCCCCAGTTCATGCCACCCAGCGAACCCGGGAAGCTCAGCGACAGGTCGGTACCCGGCGCGGTGTACAGGCCGTCGTAGCGCATCTTCTTGAAGTCGATGCGGCACAGCAGTTGGTCATACGGGGTGGCGCCCCACATGTCCGATTCGGTCAGGGTCTGCGCGCCGATCTGCGGCATGCCCACCGACTTGGGCTGGGTAGGGGAGTACGGCTCGTTCGGGATGTTGCTTGGCTTGACCGGTACTTCGTCGACCTGAGTCAGCGGCTTGCCGGTGGCACGGTCGAGCACGTAGATCTGCCCGGCCTTGGTGCCGATCACCACCGCAGGTACCGACTGGCCGTCGTCCTTGGTGAAGTCGATCAGGCTCGGCTGCATCGGCAGGTCGAAGTCCCACAGGTCGTTGTGCACGGTCTGGAACACCCATTTCTGGTTGCCGGTGGTGGCGTCCAGGGCCAGCACCGAAGCGCCGTAAGTGTGGTCCAGTTTGCTGCGCTCTACGCCGTAGATGTCGGTGGACGACGAACCCATGGGCAGGAACACGGTGTTCATCGCCGGGTCGTAGGACATCGGCGCCCAGCTGTTCGGGGTGCTGCGCACGTAGGTGCTGTCGGCCTGTGGTGCCTGGCGATCTTCCGGGTTGCCCGGGTCGAAGGCCCAGCGCATTTCACCGGTGATCACGTCAAAACCACGGATCACACCGCCTGGCATGTCGGTCTGGACGTTGTCGGCAACACGGCCGCCGACCACTACGGTAGTGCCGGCCATCAGCGGTGCCGAGGACAGCTGGTAGTAAGAGTCCGGTACATCACCCAGGCCGGCCTTGAGGTCAACCTGGCCATTGTTGCCGAAGCCCTGGCAGAACTCGCCGTTGTCAGCGTCGACGGCAATCAGGCGGCCGTCGATGGTGTTGGTCAGCAGGCGACGCTGGCAGTTGGCACCGGCCGCTACGCTAACGCCGGTGACCGGCGAGCTGTTCGGCTGGGTCGGTTGGGCGATGGCGGCGGTGGCGTCGAAGTACGCCATGCCACGGCAGCGCTGCCAGACCTTGGACTGGGCGTTGATTTCGTTCTTCCACAGTTCTTTGCCGGTGTCGGCATCGAGTGCGATCAGGTTGTTGTGCGGGGTGCAGATGAACACCTTGTTGCCAATCTGCAGCGGGGTCAGCTGGTCTTCGGCACCGTTGCCGTCGCTGACCGCCACGTCGCCAGTGTGGTAGGTCCAGGCCACTTTCAGCTTGTTGACGTTGTCCCGGTTGATCTGGTCAAGCGCGGCGAAGCGGCTGCCACCTTCGGTGTTGCCGTAGTGGGCCCAGTCTTTCTGTTCTTTGCCGGCTTCGACCGGGGTCATGCCCGGGCCTTTGCCGGTGGGGGCGACGCTTGGGTGGGCAACGAACATGTTGCCGACCGCGATCACCAATACCACGGCCATTACCCCGGCTACGCCGTACGCACCGCGCCCGGCGCTGGCGCCGTTGGCACGCGCCAGCAGCGGGTAAACCAGCGCCACGACCATGCCGATTGCGCCGAACATGAACAGGCGCGAGAACAGCGGCCAGAACACCAGGCCGGCATCGATCAGTGCCCAGACGGCAGTACCGACCAGGAACGCGGCATACAGCCAGGCGCCCGCCTTCTTGCGGCGAGCAATGAGGACACCGGCGATGGCCATGGCCAAGCCGCCGATCAGGAAGTACCAGGAACCGCCCAGACCGGCGAGCTTGACGCCGCCAGCAGCGAGGAGGAGGCCGAGGAGGGCGATGATCACGCCCAGGCCGACGAGGATGAAGTGTGTGGCGCCAGAGGCGCGCGGTGTTTCTTTCATGCCAGGGATCTCAGCAGGTGGAATGCGCGCAGTTTAAGCCCTTAGCTTGCTAATTAACAAGTTGGTACATAATTGAGCGAGGCTGATTGTCGCAGGGCTGAACTTACGAAGATGTGGCTAAAAGTATAGATAAGGTGCTGAAAAACGCATTGAACGGGGCGTTTATGACGCCTCTTCGATTTGTATTCATGCTTTGGTCGTAAGCCCAACCTTGCACGGCGAAGGGACAACTGCGCCTTGTGCACGGGCCGGCATGGCCCCTTCAGGCCGGCCATGGGGTGCTGCTGCTATAAAACACCGCGAGCCAGATGGTGGCCGTGCCGGGCGCGGTCCATTCCACGCGGTGGCGGTCGTGCGGGGGGATGTCCAGACAATCGCCCGGCGCCAGCAGGCGGGTGTGGTGCTCGTGCTCGAAACGCAGGGCGGCAGCACCACTGAGCAACATGATCCACTCGCCTTCGGCCTGGTCGTACCAGAAGCCGGGCGGGCTGGCCTGCCCGCTGGAGACGATACGCTCCACGCGGATGCCCGGGCGGCTGAGCAATTCGTCGACACGTTCGGCGCTGGCGGGATCGCAGGGCGGCAGGGCGGTCAGCAGGTTGTTCAGGGTCATGGTAAGCCTCCTTGGAAATGGGGTGATTCCACTATGGACGCAATCGCCTTGACGCGCGCGGCTTGACCCGCCCGGCTGTTTGTAAGAACTTTCCGAGTTTTGGAAGACGGGCTGAACATGGACAAGCTGCTGGCGATGAAAATGTTCGTGGCCACTGTCGATGCCCAAGGCTTTTCTGCTGCCGCGCGCAGGCTAGGGCTGGCGACATCGTCGGTGACACGTCTGGTCGATGCCCTGGAAGCGTCGCTGGGTGCCACCTTGCTCAACCGCTCGACGCGCCAGGTCAGCCTGACCGAGGCCGGCGCCCGTTACTACCAGCGGGCACGGGGCATTTTTGAAGCACTGGACGAGGCGGATGCCAGCATCGCCGATCGCGGCGAGGAGCCTGTGGGTGTACTGCGCCTGAGCCTGCCAGTGGAGTTCGGCCGGCGGGTCATCGCCCCGCACCTGGGGCCATTCCTGGCGCAACACCCGGCGCTGGAACTGGACATCGACCTCAGCGACCGCCTGGACGACTTGCTTGACGGGCGCTATGACCTGTCGATTCGCCTGGGTGACCCTTCGCCCAATGACGAATTGGTGTGCCGCCGGCTCGGCCGTTTTCAGCGTTGGCTGGTGGCCAGCCCGGCTTACCTGGCCGGGCGTGAGCCACTGCAGCATCCCCGGGAGTTGCTTGACCATGCCTGCCTGCGCTTTCGCTATGGGCAGAAGGCGCGCCCCTGGCGCCTGACCTGTGGCCAGGACAGCCTGGAACTGGACGTAAGTGGGCCACTGCGCAGCGCCAATGCCGACATGTTGCGTGAAACGGCACTGGCAGGCAGTGGTATCGCACTGCTGGCCGACTGGCTGGTACGCGAGGATGTGTTGGCAGGGCGCCTGCAACGGGTATTCCCCGACTGGCAGGCCAGTCCTGGCGCAGCCAATAGCAGCATCAACGCCCTGTATATGCCCAACCACCGGGGCTCACGGCGGGTAAACGCATTCATCGACTTTTGCGAAAATTTGCTCATACACGGTCACTAGTGTTGCGCAGTGCGCAAAGCCGCATTGCGCCACCGCGGGATTCTCGGCGCTGACGTCCATGGGTAAGGTGGCCGGCATATACCCAACCCTTGTCGAGGAACTTCGCATGAACCCCTCCCTTGCGACAGCGCAACCGGCAGCCGCCAGCCTGAGCCGGGCTCTGGTAGTGCTGCTGGCGTTCTGCTGCGGCGCGATTGTCGCCAACATCTACTACGCCCAGCCCATCGTCGGGCTGATCGCCCCGGACCTGGGGCTGTCCACCGAGCATGCCAGCCTGATCGTTTCCCTCACTCAGCTGGGCTATGCCCTGGGCCTTTTATTGCTGGTACCGCTGGCCGACCTGCTGGAAAACCGCCGCCTGATGGTGGCCACCGCGGTCCTGGCCTGCGTCAGCCTGCTGCTGGCGGGCACCAGCAGCAGTGGCCAGGGGCAACTGTTCCTGGGTTACGCACTGCTGATCGGCTTCAGTTCGGTGTCGGTGCAGATGCTCATCCCGCTGGCGGCGCACCTGGCGCCGGAGCAGCAGCGTGGACGTGTGGTCGGTAACATCATGGGCGGCTTGCTGCTGGGCATCCTGCTGGCGCGACCGCTGTCGAGCGTGGTGGCCGACCACTTCGGCTGGCGTGCGGTGTTCATTGGCGCCGCCGGGGTAATGCTGGCGATCATCCTGCTGCTGTCATTGACCTTGCCGCAGCGGCGGCCCGAGCACAAAGCCAGCTATGCCGGGCTGATGCTGTCGCTGCTCACACTGCTGCGTCGTTATCCGCTGTTGCGCCAGCGTTCGTTGTACCAGGCATTGATGTTTGCAGCGTTCAGCCTTTACTGGACGGCAGTGCCGATGGCGCTTGCCGGTGAGCATGGCCTGTCACAGAGCCAGATCGCTGTGTTCGCCCTTGTCGGCGCGGTGGGTGCCGTTGCTGCGCCCATGGCCGGCCGCCTGGCCGATGCCGGGCATGCCCGGGCCGGCTCGCTGCTGGCGCTGCTGCTGGCGCCGGCGGCCTTGTTGCTGGGGCTGACAGTGCCGGGATACAGCGTGATTGGCCTGGGCCTTACCGGCGTGTTGCTGGACTTTGCGGTGCAGATGAACATGGTCATCGGCCAGCGTGAAGTGTACGCACTGGACCCTGCCAGCCGCGGGCGGCTGAATGCGGTGTACATGACCAGCATCTTCCTCGGCGGGGCGCTGGGGTCAGCGGTGGCCAGTGCGCTGTTCAGCCAGTTTGGCTGGCAGGGCGTGGCACTGGTGGGGGCGGGGTTGCCGGGTGTGGCGCTGGTTGTGTTTCTACTCAAAGCACGCCGGGGTTGAACCGTTACGCGGTGGTGGCACGGGTTTCACCCGTGTTCGCGGGCCCGCTATCGGCCAAGCGGCAGCGCCAGGCCAATCAAGGCAAACAGGCTCCCGCAGCAGCGATTGAAACCTTTGCCACCCTTGGCCAGCCATGGCCGAATGCGAAACGCCAGGCGCGCCAGCAGGTATTCGACCAGAAACTCGACGCTGGCAAAGGTCGCGGCCATCACCGCAAATTGCAGCACCAGCCCTCGCTGTGGGTCGATGAACTGCGGCAGGAAGGCACCATAGAACAGCAGCACCTTGGGGTTCGCCATGGCCGAAAGCAGGCCCTGGCGAAACAGCCCGGCATTGCCCAGCCGCGCGCTGTGCGCGGTCAGTTCCAGCTGCAGGCCTGGACTGCGCCACAGTTGAATGCCCAGCCAGATCAAATAAGCCCCACCCACCCACTTCAGGACGCTCAGCACTGCCGCCGAGGTCTGCAGCAGTGCGCTGAGGCCGAACATGGTCAAGGCGATGAGGGCGCTGAAACCCAATACCCCGCCCACGATGGTGAACAGCGTTCGCCGTGCGCCATAAAGCGCGCCATGGGTCAACGCCAACAGGCTGTTGGGCCCTGGGGTCAGCGACAGGCCGATGCTGGCCAGCAGGTAGATGAGCCAGGTGTCCAGTGCCATGTTGAAAACTGCCTTGTTCGAGAGAGGGCGACAGTCTATGGCGCAACGCTCACGCTGAAAGAGTACTATCTGGTCATACAAGAGTCTTTTCTGGACGTGGTTTCATGCCGCCCGACATTCGCTTGCTGATCATGCCGTTACCGGATTTTGCCTTGCTGCCGTTTGGCGCCTTTCTCGACAAATTGCGCTTCAGCGCCGACGACGAGGACTACAGCCAACAACGCTATTGCAGCTGGACGGTGGCGGGGCTCAGTCTTGAGCCGGTACCGTCGAGCAGTGGCGCAGTGCTGCAGGTCGAGGCCATTGCCGATCAGCTTGACCTCGCCCTTTTCGACTACCTGGTGGTGTTCGGCGGTCGCAGTGCCATGGCCACCGCGGCGCTGGCGCCACGTTACCAGGCGTTGCTCAGGCAGGCCGCCAAGGCGGGAGTCAAGCTGGTGGGGGTCGACAATGGCGCCTTCCTGCTGGCTGCCTGCGGCCTGCTGCAGGGGCACAAGGTGGTGGTGCACTGGCGTCACGAAGCCGAGTTTCGTGCTGCTTTTCCGCAGTTGCAGCTGCTGCGCGAGCAGTTGTACTGCATCGATGGCAACCGCATCACGTGCGCCGGTGGCACTGCCGCCATAGACCTGGCTGTTGCACTACTGTCACGCGCTTGCGGGCGAACCCGTGCGCTCAAAGGGCTGGCTGACATGCTGGTGGACGAGACCCGCGACAGCCGTCACGCCTTGCGCTCGCTGGAGCTGGGTGCTGGTCAGGGGCGCCAGGTGCAACGGGCGCAAGCACTGATGCGTCATCACCTGGGCACACCGTTGGCCGTGGAGCAGCTGGCTGCAGAACTGGGCATCAGCCGGCGTCAACTGGACCGGCAGTTCCAGGCCAGCCACGGGATGAGCACCAAGGCCTGGTGGCTGGAGATGCGCTTGCAGCAGGCGCGCTGGCGTTTGCTCAACTCCAGCCACAGCCTGGCGCAGATTGCCGATGAGGTGGGCCTGGGTGATGCCAGCTACCTTGGCAAGTGCGTGCGGCGTCGGTTTGGGTGTACGGCCCTGCAGTTGCGTGCAGGTCATTACCCGTTCACGTGATCTACTGCGGCGTCCCGAACAACCCTGTCCAGTAGATCCCTGCATCGCTCTTGGGGTCCATCGCATAGGCAGCGCCCAGTTCACGGAAGTCCGGATTCATCAGCGTGGCGCAGTGCCCCGGGCTGTCCAGCCAGCCGTTGACGACCTTTTGCGCGGTGTCACGCCCGGCGGTGATATTTTCGCCGATCTGCTGGTACAGGTACCCGGCCAGTTCCGCCCGGTCACCGGGTGTGCGGCCATCTTTGTCGATGTGGTCGAAGAAGTTCTGGTTGGCCATGGCCCGTGTGTGGTTGGCGGCGACCTCCGCCAGCACTGTGCTCCAGCTCAGTGCCGGGGCGGCGGCAAACGGCTGGCCACCGCATTGCCGTGGCACCTTGCGCGCGGCGTTGACCTCCTGCAGCACTTTCTGTCCCTCGGCCTGCCAGTCGCCCAGGCGGCCGCTGAGCAGCGGCCGTGCCAGCACGATGCGCCAGTCGCGGCCCTCCTGGCTGACGCCGATATCGACGAATTGCGGGTCGAGCACCACTTGGCAGAAGCTTTCCTCGATGGCATGCATGGCGGCGCGTGCGTCGCGTGGCCCCGACAGGCTGATGGCCTGGACGCTGACCATGGGGTAGGCGGCGCGGGTCATGGCCTGTTGCAGGTCGCGGGTGCCCTCTGGCGACAGCGCAAGGCGTGTGTCGCTGTTGAGCGGCGGCAGTTCCAACGACGCCTCGCCAGCGCAGGGCTGGGCCTTACTGCGGTAGACATTGATCGAATCGATCAACTGCGCCTCTTCGCCGGTGGCTGCCAGCGCCCCGGTCGAAACGACCAGGCCCAGTGACAAGGCGACAACGGATGTCAGGACGCGCATGTGGATCTCCCTATGACTGGCAGCGTCGTGGTGTGCGCTGCTCATCCTACACAAGCCCGGGGCTTTTGGCCCGAGGTCGTGCAAGGCAATGAAAACACCGGCAATCGTTACTGGCGGCAAAAGAGGGGGTAGACTCCAGGCCCGTGGAAAAGTGCGGTCAGGTGCCAGTCATTCGCATCGGGCCGGCGTTGTCAGCCGTTTACGCGTCAATGGGCCAACGCCTGGTTCGGCTTGTAGAACAGGAAGTGGGTGGTCTGCGCGGTCTTGCGATAAGCCTTCGCCCAGTCGGGGCGCACCGTGCGGTCGTGAAAGTACAACGCACCGCCGGTGGGGTCTTTCAACTGCTGGTTCAGCGCCTTGCGTGCGATCTCTTTGGCAACGTCGTAGCGTTGCGGTTCCTCGACCTGGTCCGGGCGCCCGTCACACCACCATGAGAACTGACAGGCCTTGGTCTCCACACCCTGTTTGACTACCGCGCAGATGGTGTCGGGAAAGCCATCGTGGCCCAGGCGGTTGAGCACCACACTGGCCACTGCGGTCATGTCTTTGGCGTCGGCGCCTTTGGCTTCCCAGTAGATGGTACGTGCCAGGCAGGTGATGCTGTCATCCAGCGGCGCCTGGCCAGCCGGGTCCACTGCCTGCGTTTCGCCTGGGGTCAGTTTCTCTGCCTTCTTGGGGGGCGGCGCATCTTCAACGACCTTTTCTTCAAGCACTTCGGCCTTGTCCTCGGCAACGGCGGCTTTGGCCGGGTCAGCGGCATACAGGGGGCCTGCGAGCAGGGCCGAGGTCAAGCCGATCAGCATCAAGTGAAGGCGCATGGGCACATTACCAGGCGGTGGGCAGAATTTCAGTCTAGCCAAGCGTAAGCATTAATACCAAAGGCAGGGTGGCGGCCGCAGCCACGGTCTGCAGGGCAATGAGGGTGGCCATCAGTGGCGCATTGCCGCCCATTTGCCGGGCCATGACATAAGATGACGAAGCGGTTGGCAGCGCCTGGAACAACACCGCCACCACAGCTGCCTGGCCACTCAGGCCGAGCAGCCGGCAAACGCCCCAGGTGGTCAGTGGCATGACCAGGAACTTGAACGCCGATGCTGCCATGAGCGGCCGTACCTGCTGGCCGAGGCTGGCGCCGCCCAGGGCAGCGCCGACACACAGCAGGCCCAAAGGCAGTGCGGCCTGGCCCAAGGCCTTGACCGTGGCGTCGATACCGGCCGGCAAGCCCAGCCCCGTGGCCCGTAGCATCAGCCCCCCTGCGCAGCCGATGATCAACGGGTTGGCGAAGATCGCCCGAAGCACTGTGGCTGGCGAACTGTGACGGGCGCTGAAGCGGGCGAACACCAGCACGCAGAGCAGGTTGACCAAGGGCACGATGGCAGCGTTGGCCACCGCCGCCAGGGCAATCCCGGCGCTGCCGTAGATGCCCGCAGCCAGGGTGGCACCGATGTAGTTGTTGAAGCGGATACCGCCCTGAAACACCGAGGTGAAGTCGGCACCCTCATGGTTCGCCGCGCCCTGATACAGCATCAGCAATACGGCACCGGCCAGGGTCGAGAGCATCAGTGCGCCGGCCATGCCCAGCACCGGTATGCCATCGAGGTTGGCGGTGGCCAGGCCATGGAGGAACAGCGACGGCAGCAGGACGTAGTAGCTCAGGCGCTCGGCGCCAGGCCAGAAGCTCTCGGCAAGAAAACCGCGAAGGCGCAGGAAGGTACCCAGCGCTATCAGCAGGATGATGGGGAGCAGGGTGGTCAGCAGCAAGTGCAGCATGGTCAGCATTCCGTGGTCGGGTACGTGCACAGACTACGGGGGCGGATCAATCTGTAAAAACGTTGTTTTCTTCAGTGACCGTTGAGGAAAAATGCATGTTGGTGGGTGCAGATCGCGCTTTGGAGCAGCCTGGTGTCAGGCTTCCAGGGCGGTCTTCAACACCGCACTCAAATGCCGCCGCTGGCTTTTTTCATGCTCCAGCAACACCACCCGCCGGGTCAGCTGCGGCTCGCCAAACGGTAGGCAGGTGGCGGGTGGCAAGCGTTGCAGGTCGTCATCCGCCATGGGGATGACCGCCACGCCCAGGCCCATCACCGCCATGCGCGCCAGGGCTTCCTGGCTGTCCAGTTCCATCAGTTCGCTCACCTGCACCTGCTGGCGGCGTAGTTCCTGCTCGATTTGCCGGCCGGCCCAGGCACGCTTGTCGAAGCGCAGGAATGGCTGGCTGGCCAGCAACTGCGGCACGCTATACCCGGCCAGCTCAGGGCTGGCAATGGCCCAGAAACGGTCCTCGAACAGCGGTGTGAAGTCCAGGTTCTGCGGGTAAGGGCTGACCGGTTCGGTGGTGATCGCCGCATCGAGCTCACCGTCTTCCACGCGCCGCGCCAGCTCCGCCGACATGCCCGAGGCCACGCTGATGTGTAGCTGCGGGTGATGGGCCTTGATCCACACCAGCGCCTTGGGCAAGCGCCGCGCCAGCACCGTGTGGATCGCCCCGAGGCGCAAGCGGCCGCGCAGGCTTGGGCCGCTGGCCAGGGCATCGGCCAGTTCGTCATAGGCAGCCAGAAGGCTTTCGGCGCGGGCCACCGCCAACTGGCCGGCTTCGGTCAGCACCACCTGCCTGCGGCTACGGTCGAACAAGGTCACCTTCAGTTCGTCTTCGAGGGTTTTGATGTGCAGGCTGACCGCCGAGGGGGTGAGGCTGAGCAGGTCGGCGGCGCGGGCAAAGGTGCCGTGGCGGGCGATGGTCACCAAGGTGCGCAGGGCTTTCAGGGACATGCGGTTGAGGTCCGGTTCTCAGCTGACAGAGGCATATTGTCAGGCCCGGCCCTCTCGCAGCACAAGGCTGCTCCCAGGCCGTGCCGATACGGCTCAGCGACTGCTACGCCCATAGGCCTGGCTGATCCGGTCGATCACCATGGCCAGGGCGACAATTGCCAGCCCGGCCTCCATCCCTTGGCCAACATTCAAGGTCTGGATCCCCGCCAGCACATCCTCACCCAACCCACGGGCGCCGATCATCGACGCCACGACCACCATCGACAAGGCCATCATGACCGACTGGTTGAGCCCGGCCATGATACTCGGCAGCGCCAGGGGCAGGGCGATGCGCCGCAACCGCTGCCAGCGGCTGGCGCCAAGGCCGTGTGCGGCCTGCAACAACGAGGGGTCGATCTGGCTCAGGCCCAGTTCGGTCAACCGCACCAGCGGCGGCAGGGCGTAGATCAGCGTGGCGAACACGGCAGGCACCTTGCCCAGGCCAAACAGCATCAGCACCGGGATCAGGTAAACGAACGCAGGTAGCGTCTGCATCACATCGAGTACCGGCAACAGCAGCCGCCTGGCCAGTGGCCGGGCGGCCAGCAGGATGCCCAGCGGCACACCCACCAGTACGCACAGGCCGGTACTGACCAGCACCAGGGCCAGGGTCTGCAGCAGCTTGTCCCAGAGCCCGAGCATACCGATCAAGGCCAGCAGCGCGACCAGCACGGCGCTGCGCAGCAGGCTGCGGCTGGCGTGCCAGGCCAGCAGGCCCACCAGCAACAACAACAGCCACCAAGGCAACAGGCGCAACAGGTTCTCCAGGCCGACCAGCAGTTGCAGCAACTGGTCAGAAAAACTGCGCAGGTGGTCGCCGTAGTTCAATACCAACCCGTCGACCAGGCGGTTGATGCTGTCGGCAAAGGAAAACTGCAGGGTCTGCGGGAAACCGCTGCTCACAGGCTGGCCTCGACCTTGGCGGCGATGTCCGCCGGCAGCCAGGCTTTCCACACCTCGCGGTGATCGCGCAGGAAGGTGAGGGCGGCTTCGCGCGGGGGCGTGCGTTTTTCGCTCATGACGGCCAGGGCCTTGTTCAGGCGATCGATGGGCAGGTTGACCTGTTCGAACACACTGACCAAGTCTGGGTAGTTTTCGCGAAAGGCTTTGGACACGCCGATCGACAACTTTGCCGGCAGCGAGCGGCTGCCTTTCGGGTTGGGGTTGGCGGGGTCGGTGAGGGTGGCCCAGGCCTGGGCATCGAACGGGGGTTCTTCCAGCCGGATGAGCTTGTAGCGCCCCATCAGCGGGGTCGGGTTCCAGTAGTAGAACAGCACAGGTTTGCCGCGCCGGATAGCCGAACCGATCTCGGCGTCCATCGCGGCGCCGGAGCCACTGCGGAAGTTGTTGTAGAGGCCATCCAGGCCATAGGCCTTGAGCTTTTGGCTGTTGACGGTTTCAGACGTCCAGCCGCTTGGGCTGTTGAGAAAACGCCCTTTACCGGGCGATTCGGGGTCAGAAAATACCTGCGGGTAACGCTTGAGGTCCTCGACACTGTGCAGCTCAGGCGCCACGGGCTTCAGGTTGCGTGCGGCATCGCCCTCGATCACATAGGCCGGTACCCACCAACCTTCCTCTGCATTTTTGACCGTATCGCCCAGTGCGAACACCTGGCCGGCCTGTTCGGCCTTGACCCAGGCAGGGCTGCGCCCGGCCCATTCCTCGGCGATCACTTGCAGGTCATTGCGCGCCAGGGCCACCTCCATGCTGACCGTGCTGCCAGGCAGGGTGTCGGTGCGGTAGCCGTAGCCGCGCTCCACGATCAGGCGCAGGATCTCGGTGGTGAGGGCGCCGCTTTCCCAGCCGATGGCACCAAAATGGATAGGCGCAGGTTGCTCTGCCGATGTGGCGCTGTCGGTGCTGGCCAGGCCCACCGTCAACAGCAGCCCGGCCAGCAGCGTTGAAATGCTCTTCATGTGAACCTCGTCGTTCGCCATGCCTTGGCGGTGGGGGCAAGTGTAGACGACGAGGTTTTGTCAGTTTCAGGGCCACTGGCGTGGCCCCGTTCGCTTCAGACGCGGAACTGGTCCATCAGCGCTTGCTGCTGGTTGGCCAGGCTGTTCAGCGACTGGCTGACCCGCGCCGACTCGTTGGCCTGGCCTGACAGGGATTCAGTGACATCACGAATGGTCGCCACGTTGCTGTTGATTTCCTCGGCTACCGCGCTTTGCTCCTCGGCGGCAGAGGCGATCTGCAGGTTCATGTCGGTGATCACCGTCACCGCCTGGCCAATGCGCTGCAATGCCGTGACGGCTTGGCCGACCTGCTCCACGCCACCTTGGGCCTGGCGGTGGCTGTGGTCCATGGCGCCGACCACTTCGCGGGTGCCGTTCTGCAGGGCTTCGATGACCTGACGGGTTTCTTCCACCGACTCCTGAGTGCGCTGGGCAAGGTTGCGCACCTCATCGGCGACCACGGCAAAGCCACGGCCGGCCTCTCCGGCGCGGGCAGCTTCGATGGCAGCGTTGAGTGCCAGCAGGTTGGTCTGTTCGGCGATCGAGCGGATCACTTCCAGTACCGAGCCGATCTTCTCGCTGTTCTGCGCCAGGCCTTCTATTTCGGCCATGGTGTCGCTCATGTTGGCGGCCAGGGCACCGATGCTGCTGGTGGTGCGGTCGATTACCGCCAAGCCCTCGCGGGTGGCCTGGTCGGCATCGCGCGCCGCCTGCGCAGCCTGGGCGGCGCTGCGGGCAACGTCCTGGGCGGTGGCGCTCATTTCATGGGAGGCGGTGGCTACCTGGTCAACCTGGCGGTACTGCTGCTCCATGCCGGCGCTGGTTTCAGTGGCAATCGCCGAGGACTGGTCGGCCGTGCCTCGGGCGGCCTGCACCGAGCGTTTGACCTCGGCGATGGTTGGCTGCAACTTGTCGAGGAAGCGGTTGAACCAGCCGGCCAGTTCGCCCAGTTCGTCCTGTTTCTGGTAGGTCAGGCGACGGGTCAGGTCGCCTTCGCCGCTGGCAATGTCCTTGAGCATGGCGGCCACGCCGAGGATCGGCCGGGTAACGCCGCGGGCCATCAGCCATACCAGCAGCAGGCCGACAATGGCGGCGGCCAGGCCCAGGCTCAGTTCCAGCAAGGTGCCGCTGGTATTGAGCGCGTCAAGTTCCTGCTTCAGGGTTTCGGCCGGCCCGGTCAGGGCGTTTTCCGGCACATCCAGCAACACGCCCCAGGGCTGGGCGTCCGGGATTGGCCGGAATGCCGCCAGCACCTTCAAGCGCTGCCGGTCGTGGAGGATGGTCAGCTTGCCATCAGCCAGCTTGCGCACCAGCTCGGCGCCTTTGACCGGGTCTACCTGGTCGAAGCGCTGGGCCAGCTTGCTGGCATCGGCGCTGTAGCCGGCCAGCAGGCCGACCGGGGTCAGAATGCCGACCGTGGTGCGGCCTTCATAGAGGCTGCGGCTGGCCTCCTGGCTCAGCGCCTGCAGGCTATTGAGGTTGATGTCGATGGACAGGGTGGCAATGATCTTGCCGTTGACCGCCAGCGGGAACACGATGCTGGTCATCAGCACCTGCTGGCCATCGATGTCGTAGAAGTACGGCTCTACCACGCACACCTTGCCGGAGGTGCGTGGGCATACCCACCAGGTGTTGGCCGGCTGGCCGCTGGGGCCGATCTCGGTGTTGGCCATGTCATGTTCGGGCAGGGCCATCGAGGTCAACTGGCCGGCGCGTGGCTGCGACCAGTACAGGGCAAAGCGCCCGGTTTCGTTGCTGCCCAATTCTGCCTTGCCGGCAAACAGGCTGTCCTTGTTGTCCAGGGCATTGGGCTCGAACACCAGTGACAGGCCGAGCAGGTCGGGGTTGGCTTGCAGTGCGGCGCGTACCTGGCGGGTCATGTCCTCGCGCAGGTCGAAGGCATCGAGAAAGCGCTTTTCGGCCTGCTCGCGCAGGAACAGCACCTGACGGGCGAAGCCGGCGCCGTACTGGTAGGCATCCATGAACTGGCGGCGAATGTTCAGCGCTTGCACTTCACCTTGTGACTCGATACGCGACTGCGCCGCCTCGGTCAGCATCTGCATGCTGCTGGCCTTGACCAGGTCCGAACTGTGATCCATGCGGTACAGCGACAGGCCGACGAGCAAGGTGACGATAGCGGCCAGACAGAGACCGGCGAGCAGGGTGATCTTCCACTGGATGGAAAGTTGTCGCAAAGGCATGGGGGCGGATCCCTTTTTTGGCATTAAGGGTTATGGCTTTATCTGCGGTGGGGCCGGGAGGTGCCAAAGCGCTGCGGCCAGGCACCTCGCTGCCTCCCTCAATATCGGCCCCTGCCGTTTTTTCTTTATTCAAACATTCAATTTAAATTTGACCGCCACTAACGCGCCGTATCAAGGCGCTTTTGACATCTGCCGCCTACTGCTTCAGAGTTCGCGCTTTTTTCTGTCGTAATGAGGTAAGCCAACCATGAATGCAGTGATCGCCGCGGTCGGCATCATGCTGATACTCAGCCTGTCCCGCGTGCACGTGGTCATCGCCCTGATCATCGGCGCCCTGGCCGGTGGGCTGGTGGGCGGCCTGGGCATCGAAGGCACGCTCAAGGCCTTCAACGGTGGCCTCGGCGGTGGTGCCACGGTGGCTTTGTCCTATGCACTGCTGGGTGCCTTTGCCGTGGCAATCGCCAAGTCTGGCCTGGCCCATGCGCTGGCCGACCGCGCCCTGGCCATGATCGACCGACAGGGCGACGCCAAGGGCGGCAAGGTCAAATGGCTGATGATCGGCCTGATGCTGGTGGTGGCCGTGTCGTCCCAGAACATCCTGCCCATCCACATTGCCTTCATTCCGCTGCTGGTACCCCCTCTGTTGTACGTGCTGACGCGCCTGCGTATCGACCGCCGGCTGATCGCCTGTGTGATCACCTTTGGCCTGATCACCCCGTACATGTTTCTGCCGGTGGGCTTCGGCAACATCTTCCTCAACGAGATCCTGTTGGCCAATGTGGCCCGCGCGGGTGTCGATGTGAGCGGCGTCAACGTCACCCACGCCATGGCCGTCCCGGCTGCCGGCATGCTCGTCGGCCTGCTGGTGGCGGTGTTCATCAGCTACCGCAAGAAGCGTGACTACGACCTGGCGCGGATCCAGCAGGTGGAGCAGGTGAGTGTGCAGTACAACCCGTTGACCTTGCTGGTGGCCGGGCTGGCGATCGCGGCAGCCTTCATTGTCCAGCTGTTGCTGGACTCGATGATCATCGGTGCCATGGTCGGTTTCCTGATCTTCTCGCTGTCGGGCATCGTCAAGTGGAAAGAGACCGACGACCTGTTCACCGAAGGCATGAAGATGATGGCCATGATCGGCTTCATCATGATTACCGCGTCCGGTTTTGCCGAGGTGATGAAGGCCACCGGTGAGGTGAAGAGCCTGGTGGAAACCTCGGCGCAGTGGATCGACCACAGCAAGGGCGTCGGTGCTCTGCTGATGCTGTTGGTAGGCCTTTTGGTGACGATGGGGATCGGCTCGTCGTTCTCCACCGTGCCGATCCTGGCGGCGATTTTCGTGCCACTGTGCGTGCAACTGGGCTTCGACCCGTTGGCCACGGTGTGCATCATTGGTACTGCCGGTGCGCTGGGTGATGCAGGTTCGCCGGCCTCGGACTCGACCCTGGGCCCGACCTCGGGCCTGAACGTGGATGGCCAGCACCACCACATCTGGGACACCGTGGTGCCGACCTTCATCCATTACAACCTGCCGCTGCTGGCGTTCGGTTGGTTGGCGGCGATGACCTTGTAAGGCGGGGGAGGGCGTCAGCCCTTGTCGGGCGGCGGCGAGATGCGATTGAGCACGGTGCTGCCGTCCTTGCTGCGGGTCAGGTAGACCGGCAGGACTTTGGGCAGGTTGTTGACCAGGCGCCCCACCTCACGGGTGTTGTAGATGCCGCTGATGCGAATGCGGCCGGTGCTGGCATCGGCCAGTCGCAGCGGGGCGTCGAGGTAGCGGTTTATCACCGGCAGCGCCTGTTCCAGGCTCAGGTTGTCGAGCACCAGCTTGCCGCTGCGCCATGCCAGGCTGTTGCCATAGTCGTCGCTTTGCTCCAGCTGCGGCTCGAAGTCGCCCTTGTGGTAGCTGGCCTGCATGCCAGGGCCAAGGCGGTAGCCACCGGCATTGCCCTCACTGGACACCAGCACTGAACCTTCCACCAGGGTGACCTTCACCTGGTCCTGGTACTTCCACACGTTGAACTGGGTGCCGGTGACCCGGGTCTGGCCACTGCCTGCACGCACGATGAACGGGTGGCTGCTGTCGTGTCGCACCTTGAAGAACGCCTCGCCGCGCTTGAGCGTGACCTGGCGCTGGTCCTTGTAGTTGAGGAAGGTGAGCTCGGTGTGCAGGTTGAGCTGTACCGTGCTGCCGTCGCTGAGCTCCACGGTCTGCATGCGGTCACCGGCTTCGACGTGCTGGTAGTGGTTGGGCAACCAGCCCTGTTCCCACCCCATCCAGCCGGCCAGCGGCAGCACTGCCAGGGCGATGGCCGCAGCAGACGCCAGCGGCCGCCAGTTGCGGGGGCGGGCGGCGTGTTTGGCAGGTGGGTTGAAGTCGATGACGGTGGCGCTGCGCGGCAGCAGGTCGGCTGTTTGCCAGATTTCCAGCATCGCCTGATATTCTTCGGCATGCCGCGGGTCGGCCGCCAACCAGCCAGCGAATGCTTTACGCTCGGCCTGCGTGCAATCGTCGGCGTGCAGGCGCATGCACCAATGCGCTGCGGCGTCGGTGATGGCATCGTCTGGGCTGGGATTGAGGCGGTCGTGGTTCATTGCGGCTCCGGGTTTTGCGCATTCTACCCTTGCGGGAGGGCTCCCGAGAACCAATGTAATGGCGAATGACTATCAGTTGTGCCGGTTTTTCGTCGGATTAGCCACGGTTTTTCAGTGTTTGAGAACCCTTCGCGGGCAAAAGACGATACCTGCAATCGCTTTCGGGGCAGCCTGGTGCTGCGAAGAGGTCAGTGTTTGCAGGTACCGGCCTCTTCGCAGCACACGGCTGCCCTTGCAACAAGCGCGTCGGCGACACACCGGTCAGAACTGTGCGGCCTCTAGCCCATAAAGGCTGCCACTACCGGCCCGAATGCTCGCCTCCAGCCCCAAGCTCCGCGGCAAGACCCGCTGGAAATAGAACGCCGCACAGGCAAGCTTCGCACCATGAAACGCCTCGTCCTCATCACGTTTGGCCAGCGCCACCGCCGCCATCCGCGCCCACATGTACGCATAGGCCGTCAGCCCGAACAGCTGCAGGTACTCAACCGCTACCGCGCTGACCAGGTTGGCATCCTCGCCAGCCTGCGCCCGCAGCCAGCTGCTGGTGGCCTCGAGCCGCGCCAGGCTTGCCTGCAGGGCCTCGCGGTGCAAGGGCGCATCCACACTGAAGGCCCGCACTTCGCTGGCAAAGCTGGCCAACGCCTGACCACCGTCGGCCAGCACCTTGCGCCCCAGCAGATCAAGGGCCTGAATGCCGTTGGTGCCTTCATAGATTTGCGCAATGCGCACGTCTCGCACCCGTTGCTCCTGGCCCCATTCGCGGATGTAGCCATGACCGCCGTACACCTGCTGGCCAAGCACGCAGCTTTCCAGACCGTTGTCGGTGAAGAATGCCTTGGCCACCGGTGTCAGCAGTGCCACCAGGCGCTGGGCATGCTCGCGTTCGCCAGCGTCCTCGGCATAGCGCGCCACGTCCAGTTGCTGGCCAACGTAGACGGCGAACGCCCGACCTGCTTCGGTGAGGGTGCGCATGGTCAGCAGCATGCGCCGGACATCACCATGGTGGATGATCGGGTCGGCCACCTTGTCGTGTGCCTGCGGGCCAGTCGCTGCTCGGCTCTGCAGGCGCTCGTTGGCATAGCGGGCGGCGCTCTGGTAGGAGGCTTCGGCACAACCGATGCCCTGTATGCCGATGGACAGGCGCTCGTAGTTCATCATGGTGAACATCGCTGCCAGGCCCTTGTTCGGTTCGCCCACCAGGTAACCGATGGCACCGTCAAAGTTCATGACGCAGGTCGCCGAGGCCTTGATGCCCATCTTGTGTTCGATCGAGCCACAATGGACAGCATTGCGCGCGCCCAGGCGGCCATCGGCCTCGACCAGGAATTTGGGGACCAGAAACAGCGATATGCCTTTGGCACCGGCGGGCGCATCCGGCAGCTTGGCCAGCACCAGGTGGACGATGTTCTCGGTCAGGTCCTGCTCGCCGCCGGTAATGAAGATCTTGCTGCCACTGATGCGCACGCTGCCATCGGCCTGAGGCTCGGCGCGGGTGCGGATCAGCCCCAGGTCAGTGCCGGCATGGGGTTCGGTCAGGCACATGGTGCCGGCCCAGCGGCCTTCGTACAGCGGTGGCAGGTAAGTGGCCTTGAGCGCTTCGCTGGCGTGGGCATCGATCGCCAGGCAACTGCCTGCGCTCAATGCCGAATACAGGCTGAAGCTGCAGTCAGCCGCGTAGAGCATCTCTTCGAACAGCACGCCGAGCATCTTTGGCATGCCCATGCCGCCGTGTTCCGGGTTGCCGCCCAAGCCGACCCAGCCACCTTCGCGGTAGGTGTTCCAGGCCTCGCGAAAGCCTTCGGGGGTGGTGACTTGGCCTGCGTCGAAGCACACACCTTGCTCGTCACCGTTGCGGCTGAGCGGGGCGATCAGCTGGCCGGTGACTTTGGATGCTTCCTCGAGAATGGCGTCGGCAGTGTCGGCATCGATGCGTTCGGCCAGGGCGGGCAGTCGGGCCCACAGGCCTGAAGCGTTGAACACGTCATGCAGGACGAAGCGCATGTCGCGCAGGGGGGCGGAATAGGTGGTCATCGGCAGCTCTTGCAATAGTGAGGGAGGGTTGGGCGTGCGCTGAACCTTCAGGCGCAGCCGTGTGCTGCGCCTGAAGGGGGGCGGCTACGGCATCAGAGGGCCTTGGCCCGGTCGCGCAGCACGTACTTCTGGATCTTGCCGGTCGAGGTCTTGGGCAGCTCGCCGAACACCACGGTCTTCGGCACCTTGAACCCGGCCAGGTGCTCGCGGCACCAACTGGTGATGTCGGCTTCACGGGTGTCCTCTCGGCCCGGCTTCAGGGCAACGAAGGCGCACGGGGTTTCCCCCCATTTTTCATCCGGGCGTGCCACCACGGCGGCTTCCAGCACTGCCGGGTGCTTGTACAGGGCGTCTTCGACCTCGATGGTGGAGATGTTTTCGCCACCGGAAATGATGATGTCCTTGAGCCGGTCCTTGATCTCGATATAGCCGTCGGCATGCCACACGGCCAGGTCGCCGGTGTGGAACCAGCCGCCACGGAAGGCTTCGGCGGTGGCTTCAGGGTTTTTCAGGTAACCCTTCATCACCGTGTTGCCGCGCATGAAGATTTCGCCCAGGGTATTGCCGTCGCGGGGTACTGGCTGAAGGGTTTGCGGGTCGGCGACCATCAGGCCATCGAGGGTCGGGTAGCGCACGCCTTGGCGAGACTTGATGCGTGCACGCTCCTCGAGCGAAAGCGCGTCCCATTCGTCATGCCAGGCACACACGGTCACCGGGCCATAAACCTCGGTCAGGCCGTAGGTGTGGGTGACCTTGATGCCCATTTCTTCCACGGCGCCGATGACCTTGGCCGGTGGAGCGGCGCCGGCGACCATGGCCTGCACCGGGTGCTCGATGGCTGCCTTGGCCGCCTCGGGCATGTTGACCAGCGCGTTGAGCACGATCGGCGCACCGCACAGGTGGCTGACTTTGTGCTCGCGGATCAGGGTCAGGATCTTCTGCGGGTCGACCCGGCGCAGGAACACATGGGTGCCGGCCAGGGCGGTGATGGTCCAGGGGTAGCACCAGCCGTTGCAGTGGAACATCGGCAACGTCCACAGGTACACCGGGCGGTGGCCCATGGCCCAGGTCATCTGGTTGCCCAGGGCGTTCAGGTAGGCACCACGGTGGTGGTAGACCACGCCCTTGGGGTTGCCGGTGGTGCCGGAGGTGTAGTTCAGCGATATGGCCTGCCACTCGTCATCGGGCCATTCCCAGGCAAATTCCGGGTCGCCTTCGTTGAGCAGGGCCTCATAGTCCAGCTGGCTGACCGCGCGGCCTTCGCCGTACTCTGGGTCATCCACATCAACCACCAGCGGCGGGTGTTCAAGCAGTGCCAGAGCGCCTTCGATGACCGCATGGAACTCGCGGTCGGTGATCAGCACTTTGGCCTCGCCATGCTGCAGCATGAAGGCGATGGCCTCGGCATCCAGGCGCACGTTCAGGGTATTGAGCACGGCACCGGTCATGGGTACGCCGAAGTGCGCCTCGAGCATGGTCGGGGTGTTGGGCAGCATCACTGCCACGGTGTCGCCACGGCCAATGCCACGACCGGCCAGGGCGCTGGCCAGGCGCCGACAGCGTTGGTAGGTTTCTTGCCAGTTGCGGCGGATGGCGCCGTGGATGACGGCCGGGTAGTTGCCGTACACGGCAGCGGTGCGTTCGATGAAGCTCAGCGGGGTGAGGGCGACATGGTTGACGGCAGCGGGCATCAGGCCCTGGGCATAGATCGACATGCGGTAATCCTGTAAGGGAGGCAGACGCAGCCTGTGCACCTGGCCCCCGATGGCTGATTGTTAGCTCTGTTCAGGGTGCAGGGGGCGGACGGTGGGCCGCCCCCTCTGTCGCAGTTTTACGCGAGTCGCTATGGTATTAGGAATATCGACTATAGCAATATAGTAAAACTACTATAAAAATAGGCCGCCTACTGTGGATGACACTGCTTACCCCTTGCTCGCCAAAGACCCACAACCCAGTCTGTTACTGGCCAGTGATGCAAGCCCGCTGGCACTCAACCCGGCACTGCAGGCCTGGGTCGCCGAAGGGCCTGAGCTGGCTCGCTGGCTGCCGGCCAATTGCGCGGCCCTGGTGCGTGCCTGTCTGCGCCAGCATCGGGCGATCAGCGATGTCGAAGTGCAGGTCGGCGAACGCATCGTGCTGTGGACGTTCATGCCGGACAACCAGGGCCAGCAGGTGCTGGGCCGCTGCCGCGATGCCAGCGAAGAGCGCCATGGCGCACGCGAAGCCAGCCGCGCCCGGCGCCTGTATCGGCTGATCATCGAAAACACCACCGACCTGATTTCCCGGCACAGCCCCGATGGCCGCTTTCTCGATGCCTCACCGGCAGCCTACCGCCTGCTCGGCCTGTGGCCCGAGCAGCTGCGTGGCATGCCTGTACATACCCTGCTGCATCCGCGCGAGCGGCGTCAGGTACTGCGCCAGGCCGCGGCCGCGCTGGACCAGGACGGCTACCACACGATGACCTGCCGGGTACGCCAGGCGACAGGTGACTACCGTTGGTTCGAAATTGCCAGCCGGGCGATCCGCGAGACCTACACCGGCGCGGTGGTGGAGGTGGTCAGCGTGTCCCGCGACATCACCTTGCGCATCGAAGCGCAGGAAAGCCTGGCGCACAGTGCCCGCCTCGCGACCTTGGGCGAGCTGGCCTCGGGCATCGCCCACGAGATCAATCAGCCACTGGCCGCGGTGGTCAACTATGCCAACGCCAGTCAGCGTTACCTGCAGGGCCTGGAACGTGATCCCCAGGCGCGCGAGCGGATTGGCCAGGGCCTGCAGCGTATCAGCGAGCAGGCCACCCATGCCGCCGAAGTGATCCGCCGTCTGCGTGCCTTTCTGCGCAAGGAACCGCGCCGCCTGCAGGCACTGGACGTGGCCGAGCTGGCCGGCGAAGCCATGCGCCTGTGCGCCTGGGAAGCCGCGCGGGACCAGGTGCAGGTGGAACTTCGCATGAGCGCTCAACTGCCCTTGGTGTATGCCGACCGGGTGCTGCTGGAGCAGGTGCTGCTCAACCTGCTGCGCAATGCCATCGATGCCAATCGCGAGCAGCAGGGTGAGCGGCCGTCACGTATCCTGCTCTGCGCGGCGCGCGATGGCGATGGGGTGCTGGTCGAGGTCGCCGACCAGGGCCCGGGCGTGGCACCCGAGCGGCTGGATGAAATCTTTACGCCGTTTACCACCAGCAAGGCCGACGGCCTGGGCTTGGGCTTGAGCATGAGCCGCAGCCTGATCGAAGGCTTCGGTGGCAGCCTGTGGGCGCGGGCGGGTGACAACGGCGGTCTGGTACTGTGCTGCCGGCTGGCGGTCAGCAGGGAATAAGGGGAGGCAGTGTTGCAAGCAAAAGTGTATGTGGTCGATGACGACCAGGTTATGCGCGACTCTACGGTCTGGCTGCTGCAGTCGGTGGGCCTGCAAGCCTTGCCATTCGCCAGCGGGCAGGCGTTTCTCGACGCCTGCGTCGATGATGGGCCCGCGTGTGTGCTGTTGGATGTGCGCATGCCGGGGCTGGGCGGGTTGGCTGTGCAGCAGGCGATGCGCGAGCGTGGCCTGATGGTGCCGGTGATCTTCGTCAGCGGTCATGCCGATGTACCGATCGTGGTGCGGGCGTTCAAGGCCGGCGCCTGCGACTTCATCGAAAAACCCTACAACGACCAGTTGCTGCTCGACAGCGTTCAGGCTGCGCTGGAGCACGCCGGGCTGGCGCGAGAGGGCGATCAGGCGCTGGCCTTGGTGCAGGCGCGCATCGACGGCCTGACGCCGCGTGAGCGAGACGTCTTCGTACCGTTGGCCCAAGGGTTGAACAACCGCGAGATTGCCGAGCAGTTGGGCATCAGCGTCAAGACCGTGGACCTGTACCGAGGCCGGGTGATGAAGCGGTTGCAGGCAGGCAGCCTCGCAGAGCTGGTGGGGATGGCGATTGCTTGCGGGGCGGTGGAGGCGCTGGGCCTGCGAGCGCGGTAGCCGCCTTTACGTAGCCCCTGGCAGGGGCGGCGTTGTGTGTCGCAATGGGCCGCAATGCGCGCCTGCTGGGGGCGGTGTGACAGCCAGAAAACACCCACTATTTCATAGCTAGCTAATGAAAGCTTTGACATTCACTGCCTAGGCAGTAATATTTCTACACACTTAACTGAGCAGCCAACGATGGCCCATTTTTCTCCCGAGAACTTCCAAACCTGCGCCATCGGCATGTTGCTTGGCCGTGCTGCGATTCTCAAAGACCGCATTCTTGACTGGCACCTGGAGTCAGAGGGCGTCACCGCCGCGCAGTTCAAAGTGCTGATCATCGTCACCCAGTACCAGGTGGATACCCCGGCCGAACTGTGCCGTTACCTGGGCCTGGACAGCGGATCGATGACCCGCATGCTCGACCGCCTCGAGCAGAAGGAGCTGATCGTGCGCAACCGCTGCGCCGACGACCGTCGCCAGGTGCGCCTGGCACTCACCGCTGACGGCCAGCGCCTGGCCAACCGCCTGCCGGAAATTGGCGCCGCCGCCATGAACGAGTTGTGCGGCGTGCTGGCACCAGAGGAGCTCAAGACCCTGGAAGGCCTGCTGGCAAAGGTGCTGCTCGGTGCTGGCGACCCGTTGACGATCCGCCGCTTCGGCGACCGTTGAACCCTGTAACGAATTATCCAAGGTATTGTCATGGCCACTCCCGCAGACACCCCGACTCCCTCCGTCTCGCCCGAGCCGTCGCGCAAGCGCAAGGCTTGGTTGCTTGGCCTGCTGTTGCTGCTGATCCTGGCAGGGGTCGGCACCTGGGCCTGGTACAGCATTGTCGGGCGTTGGCACGAAAGCACCGACGATGCGTATGTCAACGGCAACGTGGTGGAGATCACCCCGCTGGTCGCTGGCACCGTTATCAGCATCGGGGCCGATGACGGCGACCTGGTCCACGCCGGCCAGGTGTTGCTGCAATTCGACCCGGCCGACAGCGAAGTGGCCTTGCAGTCCGCCGAAGCCAAGCTGGCACGCAGCGTGCGGCAGGTGCGCGGGCTGTACAGCAACGTCGACTCGCTGAAGGCTCAACTGGAAACGCGCCAAGCCGAACTGCGCAAGGCGCAGCAGGACTTCAACCGGCGCAAGGTGCTGGCTGACAGTGGTGCGATTGCCGCCGAAGAACTGTCCCATGCCCGCGACGACCTGAGCGTTGCCCAGGCCGCCGTCAACAGCGCGCGGCAACAGCTCAGCACCAGCAGCGCGCTGGTCGACGACACCGTGGTGTCCTCGCACCCCGATGTCATGGCTGCAGCTGCCGACCTGCGCCAGGCCTACCTCGACCACGCCCGCACCACATTGGTCGCGCCGGTCACCGGCTACGTCGCCAAGCGTACCGTCCAGTTGGGCCAGCGCCTGCAGCCGGGCACCGCGACCATGGCGGTCATCCCGCTGGATCAGGTGTGGATCGATGCCAACTTCAAGGAAACCCAGCTGCGAGAGATGCGCATCGGCCAGCCGGTGGAAATCACCGCTGATGTGTACGGCAGCGAGGTCAAGTACAGCGGCACGGTCGACAGCCTTGGCGCGGGCACCGGCAGCGCCTTTGCCTTGCTGCCGGCGCAGAACGCCACCGGTAACTGGATCAAGATTGTCCAGCGAGTGCCCGTGCGCATCCACCTCAGCCCCGACCAGCTCAAGGACCACCCGCTACGTATTGGCCTGTCCACCGTGGTTGAAGTCGACCTGCATGACCAGAGCGGCCCGACCCTGGCCCAGCAGCCACCGCAGAAGGCCAGCTACACCACCCAGGTGTATGACCACCAGATGATCGAAGCCGACAACCTGATCGCCCGGCTGATTCACGAGAACAGTGCAACCGGCAAGACGGCGCAACGATGAGCAACAACGCCGCTGCCCAGTTCACGCCGCCAAGTCTGCTGCTGACCACCATCGGCCTGTCGCTCGCGACGTTCATGCAGGTGCTGGACACCACCATCGCCAACGTGGCCCTGCCGACCATTTCCGGCAACCTGGGGGTGAGCTACGAGCAAGGCACCTGGGTCATCACCTCGTTCGCGGTGAGCAACGCTATCGCCTTGCCGCTGACCGGCTGGCTGAGCCGGCGCTTTGGTGAAGTGAAACTGTTCATCTGGGCCACGCTGCTGTTCGTGCTGGCTTCGTTCCTGTGTGGTATCGCCCAGTCGATGCCCGAGCTGGTCGGGTTTCGCGTCTTGCAGGGTGTGGTCGCCGGGCCGCTTTACCCGATGACCCAGACCCTGCTGATTGCTGTCTACCCCCCGGCAAAACGGGGGATGGCACTGGCGCTGCTGGCGATGGTCACGGTGGTGGCGCCGATTGCCGGGCCGATTCTTGGGGGCTGGATTACCGATAGCTACAGCTGGCCATGGATCTTCTTCATCAACGTGCCCATCGGCCTGTTTGCAGCTGCCGTGGTGCGCCAGCAGATGCGTACGCGCCCGGTGGTCACCAGCCGCCAGCCGATGGATTACATTGGCCTGCTGACCCTGATTATCGGCGTTGGGGCCTTGCAGGTAGTGCTGGACAAGGGCAACGATCTGGACTGGTTCGAGTCGTCGTTCATCATTGTCGGCAGCCTGGTTTCGGTGGTGTTCCTGGCGGTATTCGTGATCTGGGAACTGACCGACCGGCACCCGGTGGTCAACTTGCGCCTGTTTGTGCACCGCAACTTCCGCATTGGCACCATCGTGCTGGTCGGGGGGTATGCCGGGTTCTTCGGTATCAACCTGATCCTGCCGCAGTGGTTGCAGACGCAGATGGGCTATACCGCGACTTGGGCGGGACTGGCGGTGGCGCCGATCGGTTTGCTGCCGGTGATCATGTCGCCGTTCGTGGGCAAATATGCGCACCGTTTCGACCTGCGGGTGCTGGCTGGGTTGGCGTTCCTGGCGATTGGCACCAGTTGCTACATGCGGGCCGGTTTCACCAGCGAGGTGGACTTCCAGCACGTGGCCTTGGTGCAGTTGTTCATGGGGATTGGCGTGGCGTTGTTCTTCATGCCGACCTTGAGCATTCTGCTGTCTGACCTGCCGCCGCACCAGATTGCCGACGGTTCGGGGCTGGCGACTTTTCTGCGAACCTTGGGCGGGAGTTTTGCGGCTTCGTTGACTACCTGGATCTGGATTCGTCGGGCGGATCAGCACCATGCCTACCTGAGCGAGCACATCAGCCAGTTCGACCCGACGACGCGGCATACCCTTGAGCAGTTGGGCGGGGCCAGCCCGCAGAGTTATGCGCAGTTGGAGCAGATACTCAACGGGCAGGCTTACATGATGTCGACGGTGGATTACTTCACCTTGATGAGCTGGGTGTTTGCCGGGTTGATTCTGCTGGTGTGGTTCGCCAAGCCGCCCTTTACCGCCAAGGCGGGGCCGGCATCGTCAGGGCATTGAGCTAAACAAGGCAAGATCCCGATGCTCTCGCTCTCGCTCTCGCTCTCGCTCTCGCTCTCGCTCTCGCTCTCGCTCTCGCTCTCGCTCTCGCTTCGGCTTTTGATTTTGCTTCTAAGCGCGCGATAGCCCAGGCGCCGCGGATTGCGACTTCAGGAGGCCGAGCGCAGGGCTTGCGAAGGGAGGTGACGGGCATGGATGCCCGTCAAGCGCTGGGCCCCAGGATGGGGCCTGCAGCGCGGTCCTCCCGGGAGCAAGCCCGGAGCGAGGGAACCCCGGAGCGTAGCGCAGGGGCCGGATGATAGGAGCCAGCGTTTTTTGGTTACTTTTTGTCGCGTTTGACAAAAAGTGACCCGCCGTAAGGGCGGAAGGGTGACTATGCGCCACCTGCGTGAATGAATACCTACTCGATGTGAATGCCCACATCCAAGAAGCAAGAAGCAAGAAGCAAGAAGCAAGAAGCAAGAAGCAAATTCGTCTGTTTTGACTCAGCGAACAGTCCATTCGCGATGGCGACGCTGACTCACCTTTTCGCCCTTACGGCGAGTCACTTTTTGTCAAACGCGACAAAAAGTAACCAAAAAACGCTGCGCTCCCATCATCCGGCCCCTGCGCTGCGCTCCGGGGTTCCCTCACTCCGGCCTTGCTCCCGGCAGGACCGCGCCGAAGGCCCCATCCTGGGGCCTCAGCGCTTGACGGGCATCCATGCCCGTCACCTGCCTCCGCAAGGCCTGCGTTCGGCCTCCTGAAGTCGCGAAGATCAAGATCAAGATCAAAAGCAAGATCAACAGCCAGATCAACAGCCACATCAACAGCAGAGGGTTGGCTGTGCTGATCTTCGTCATTCCAACGCAGCGCCATTTCGCCTATTGTCGATGCTCCCTTCCCCAAACCATTGGCAAACCCATGGAGAACGTCATTGTCATCACCGGCGGCAGCCGCGGTATCGGCGCCGCCACTGCGCTGCTGGCCGCCCGCCAGGGCTACCGCATCTGCATCAACTATCACGCCGATGACCAGGCCGCCGAAGCCATCCTCAGCCAGGTCCGCGCCCTGGGCGCCGAGGCCATCGCGGTGCGCGCCGACGTTAGCGTCGAAGATGAAATCATCCAGCTGTTCCTGCGCGTCGACGATGAGCTCGGCCCGATCACCGCACTGGTCAACAACGCCGGCACCATCGGCCAGCAAAGCAGGGTCGAGGACATGTCCGAGTTCCGTCTGCTGAACGTCATGAAGACCAACGTCGTCGGCCCCATGCTCTGCGCCAAGCACGCCCTGCTGCGCATGGCGCGCCGGCATGGCGGGCAAGGCGGGGCCATCGTCAACGTATCATCGGTCGCCGCACGCCTGGGTTCGCCCAACGAGTATGTCGACTATGCCGCCTCCAAGGGCGCGCTCGACACCTTCACCATCGGCCTGGCCAAAGAAGTGGCAGGCGAGGGCGTACGCGTCAATGGCGTACGACCAGGCTATATCCATACCGGTTTCCATGCGCTTTCGGGTGACCCGGATCGCGTCAGCAAGCTTGAACCTGGCTTGCCCATGGGCCGAGGAGGGCATCCCGAGGAAGTGGCCGAGGCCATCCTCTGGTTGCTTTCGGACAAAGCCTCCTATGCCACCGGCAGTTTCATCGACCTGGGCGGCGGGCGCTGAGCGCGCCCGTCAAGGTTCCAGCAGCTCGCGAACCCGCTCTGCCAGTGCTTCCAGTTCGAACGGCTTGGTCAACACCAACGTACCTTGCAGCGGTTGGCCGTCGCTGAGCGCCGCGCTCTCATCGTAACCGGTGATCAACAGCACCTTGAGGTCCGGGTAGCGCTCACGGCAGCGTTCGGCTACCTGGCGGCCATTCAGGCCGCCAGGCAGGCCGACATCGCTCAGCAGCAAGTCTGGCCGTTCGCCGCTTTGCAGGTGGGTGAGGGCAGACGGACCGTTCTCGAAGGCGTCCACCCGATAGCCCAGCTCTTCCAACACTTCGCCAATCACCAGGCGCAAGGCCGTCTGATCTTCAACCAACAGAATGCGTTTTGCAGTCTCGCTGCTTCTTTGTAAGAGCGCGCGCGGAGGTTTGCTGATTGGCGCCTGGGCTTGCTCGTGGTGGCGGGGTAACAGCAGCTCGATGCGGGTACCCTCGCCAGGCACCGACAGCACCCGTAATTGCCCACCCGACTGGCGCACGAAGCCATAGGTCATGGACAAACCCAGGCCGGTGCCCTGGCCCATCGGCTTGGTGGTGAAGAACGGCTCGACTGCGCGCTCGACAACTTCAGCCGACATGCCGCTACCGTTGTCGACGATGCTCAGCCGCACGAACTCGCTGGCCGGCAGTTCCAGTGCCACGGCCTGCTCGTCGTCAAGCTGCAGGTTGTCGCCAATGATCTCGATCACACCACCGGCAGGCATGGCATCGCGCGCGTTGATGCATAAGTTGAGCAAGGCGCTTTCCAGTTGGGGAGGGTCGATGAAGGTCGGCCACAGCTGGCTGGCAAAGCGGCTGCTCAGGGTAATCGCCGGGCCGATGGTGCGGCGCAGCAGGTCTTCCATGCCGGCCACCAAGGTGGCCACTTGCGTGGAGCAGGGTTGCAGGGT
The DNA here is from genome assembly GCF_034044115.1 of Pseudomonas sp. BO3-4. Lineage (NCBI taxonomy): Bacteria > Pseudomonadati > Pseudomonadota > Gammaproteobacteria > Pseudomonadales > Pseudomonadaceae > Pseudomonas > Pseudomonas sp. BO3-4. The sequence continues at coordinate 3,698,242 of NZ_CP139018.1, read as the reverse complement.
CTGCTGGCGGGAGAACGCCAGCAGCCGGTGCACCAGCGAAGAGGCCCGCTGCGCCGCGCTGCTGGACAGCTCCAGCAAGGGCGCCAGGGCGTCGAAGCGTGACTGCTCAAGGCGTTGCCGCATCAGCTCCTGGGCGCCCAGGATGCCGCCCAGCAAGTTGTTGAAGTCGTGGGCTATGCCGCCACTGAGCTGGCCTACGGCTTCCATCTTCTGTGCCTGGCGCAGCGCCGCTTCGGCCTTGGCCAAGCGTTCCTGCTCCTGTACTCGCTCACTGATGTCATAGGCGAACAGAAACGCGCCATGTACCTCGCCTTCTGGGTCGCGTAAGGCGTTGAAGCGCAACTCATAATGGCGCAGCGCGGGGGGCTTGCCGAAGGTGCCGATCTCGATGAACTGCTCGCCTGCCAGGGCGCGCTGCCACATCGGCAGAACAGGCGTCTGGCCGGCGGTGCCATCCTCGAACAACCCGGGCAGGTAGTCGCCGATTTCGGGTGTCCTCCCGTACAGCAGGTGGAAGTCATGCCTGGCCTGGCGATTGACAGCCAGCCAGCGCAGGTCCTTGTCGATCACATGCACATTGACCACACTGTGATCGACCAGTTCGGCAAACAAGCGTCGCTCCGCCAGTGCGGCATTCACCCGTTGTTCGAGCTCTTCGTTCAGGCGCTGCAGGGCCTGCTCTGCACGCCGGCGTTCGGTGACATCCTTGAACAGTACCGCTACCTGGCGTTTCTCGGCAGGTTCTATGCGAAAAGTGGTCACCGACAGCACGTGGCCCGTGGCAATCAGTTCCTGCTCGAAGTGCAGCGGTTCGCCGGTGCGAAGCACCGCGCCATAGCGGGCCACCCAGTCATCCGCCTCATCGGGCACCATCTCGCGCAGTTTTTGCCCGACCACGTTGGGGATGCCGGCGTGTTTGGCATAGGCTGCGTTGGCCAGCACGTGCACGTAGTCACTCAGGGGGCCATGGGGGCCATCGAAGAACTCGATGATGCAGAAGCCTTCGTCCATGGTGTCGAACAGTGAGCGATAGAAGTCCTGGTCGTGCGCCTGGTGGCTTGCAAGCCGTTGCTCCAGCAGTGTGTTCTGTCGCTGGAGGTCTTCGACTTGTTGGCGCAGTGAGTTCAGATCACGAGAAGGCATGCCTGCGTCCGGCCAATGAAAAGTCCTGACTTTAACGTGTTCACCTGCAGGCGAATAGCCACTCAGGGTGACTGGGCGGTGCTCCCCAGCAGCCGTTCAAGCGCCTGGGCAAGTGCTTGAAGATCGAATGGCTTGGCCAGCAGTTCGGTGCGCCGGTCGGGCCGCACTTTTGCCGTACTGTGCGCAAGGTCATAGCCTGTGATCAGCAGCACCGCTGCATGGGGGGCAATACTTCGACAGGCGTCCGCGAGTTGGTAGCCATCGATACCCCCAGGCAGGCCGACATCGGTGATCAGCAAGTCCGGTGCAGGGGCTTCCCGCAAGGCCTTGTATGCCTGCCGGCCATCTTCGAATGCCTGAACTTCATGGCCCTGATCTATCAATACCTCCAGCATGACCAGGCGCAGGGCCGGCTCGTCTTCCACCAGCATCACCCTGCACGCGCGCTGCTGAAGCGAGGCCGCAGGCGCAGGCCCCTCGACGTGGGGGCTGGGTGAAGCGGCGGCGATGCTTTCATCGCAGGGGAGATACAGGTTGATGGCCGTACCCTGGCCAGGCGTGCTATCGATGACCAGCTGGCCACCGGATTGCCGCACAAAGCCGTAGACCATCGACAGCCCAAGGCCAGTGCCCTGGCCGAGCGGCTTGGTGGTGAAGAAGGGCTCAAGGGCGCGCTGCATCACTGCTTTGGACATGCCCATGCCGGTGTCTTCAACGCGGATACGCAGAAACTGGCCAGTGGCCAGGCCCCGCTGTCTGGCTTCGGCGCCTTGCACGTCGACATTGGCGCAACCGATGCTCAAGGTGCCGCCAAGCGGCATGGCGTCACGGGCGTTGATGCACAGGTTGAGCAGCGCGTTTTCCAGTTGCTGTGCGTCTATTCGGATAGGCCATAGTCCGGCATGTGTCTGGTCGTGGTAGTCGACATAGGGGCCGGTGGAGCTGCTGATCAGGTCGTGCATACCGGCCACCAGTTGCTGCACATCGACCCGTTGCGGGACCAGCGTCTGCTGCCGTGAGAATGCCAGCAAGCGCTGCACCAAGGCTGCGGCGCGTTGGGCGTTGTGCCGGCTGAGTTCAAGCAGCTGCGCGGTGTCCGCCAGGCGTTGCTGCACCAGACGTTGCCCGGCCAGTTCCAGGGCGCCAAGGATGCTGGCCAGCAGGTTGTTGAAATCATGGGCAATCCCGCCGGTCAACTGGCCGACCGCCTCCATCTTCTGCGCCTGGCGCAGTGCTTCTTCGGCCCGCTGCAGGCGTTCCTGTTCGGTCACGCGCTGCGTGATGTCATAGGCGAACAGGTAGCCGCCCTGAATTCGCTGCTGAGCATCGAGCCACGGGTGGTAGCGAATTTCGTAGTGGCGTGGTGCGTCGTCCAGCCCGAAGGTGACGGTGTCGATGAACGCTTCCCCTGCCAGTATGCGCGGCCATATCGGGGCGAGGCGGCCCATGATGTCGGGTTGATCGGTCAGGAACTGGGGTACGTAGTCGCCAATCTGCGGCACGAAGCCTCGGTAACGTTCGAAGGTTTCGCGCGCCGTGCGGTTGATGGCCAACAGGCGCATCCTGCGGTCGGCAGCAAACACGTTGGCCGGGCTGTTGTCGAGCAGTTCTCCAAGCAGCCTGTCATGCGCCTGGACGCTGTCTTCGCGCTCTGCCAGGCGTGCTTCCAGTTCTGCGACACGCGCTTGCAACTGGGCAAAGGACGCAAGCGTATCTGGCTGCATGACGAAGGCCTGATGATCGGATCGAGCAACTATAGTCGCCCCTCGGGCCCCTCGCTATCAGAACGAGCGAATGATCCGCCCGAGGGTCTCCATGGCCTGTTCGGCGCCGTCATGCCAGGGGCTGCCGTAGTTCAGGCGGATGCAATTGCCAAAGCGTCGGGTGGGCGAAAAGATCGGCCCAGGGGCGATGCTGATGCCTTGGGCCAGGGCCATGTGGAACAGCTTGAGGGCGTCCATCTGCTCGGGCAGTTCCAGCCACAGGAAGTAGCCGCCGGAAGGCTGGCTGACCCGTGTCTGCGCCGGGAAGTGGCGGGCGATGGCTGCCAGCATGTTGGCCTGCTGGCCCTCCAGCGCGTAGCGCAGCTTGCGCAGGTGGCGGTCGTAGCCGCCGTGTTGCAGGTAGTCGGCGATGGCCGCCTGGGCCGGCATGGAGGCACACAGGGAGGTCATCAGTTTCAACCGCTCGATCTTCTGCGCAAAGCGCCCGGCGGCCACCCAGCCAATGCGATAGCCCGGTGCCAGGCTTTTGGCGAACGAGCCGCAGTGCATGACCAGGCCCTGAGTGTCGAAGGCCTTGGCGGGTTTGGGCGCCTGTTGCGAGTAGTACAGCTCGGCGTATACATCGTCTTCGATCAACGGCACCTGATGGCGCGCCAGCAACTCCACCAGGGCCTGTTTCTTGGCCTCCGGCATGCTTGCACCCACCGGGTTCTGGAAGTTGGTCATGCACCACACGGCCTTTACCGGGTGCTTTTCCAGGGTCTGCGCCAGCACCCCCAGGTCCATGCCCTCGCGTGGGTGCACGGGGATTTCCACGGCCTTGAGCTTGAGCCGCTCCAGCACCTGCAGGCAGGCATAGAAGGCGGGGGCCTCGATGGCGACCAGGTCGCCCGGCTGGGTCACGGCCTGCAGGCACAGGTTCAGGGCCTCCAGTGCGCCGTTGGTGATCAGCAGCTCTTCCATCGGCAGCATCAGCCCACCGACCATGTAGCGCAGGGCGATCTGCCGGCGCAGCTGCGGGTTGCCGGGGGACAGATCGGTCACCACCATGCGCGGGTCCATGCTGCGGCTGGCACTGGCCAGTGAGCGGGACAGGCGTTGCAGCGGGAACAGCTCAGGGCTGGGAAAGGCTGAGCCGAAGGCAATGGTGTTGGGGTCCTTGATCGAGTCGAGGATCGAAAATACCAAGGCGCTGACGTCGACATCGGTAGACTCGCTCACCGGCTGCAGCGCCTGCGGCTCGCTGAACTGACGCGGCACGTGGGCGTTGACGAAATACCCGGAGCGCGGCCGGGCGCGGATCAGCCCGCGGCGTTCCAGCAGGTAATAGGCCTGGAACACGGTAGACGGGCTGACCCCGTGGGTCTGGCTGGCGTAGCGTACGGACGGCACGCGCTGGCCGGGGCCCAGCACCCCGGAGCGGATCAGTTCGGCAATATCATCGGCGAAGCGTTCGTAGCGTTTCATTCTGGCCTTCTGTCCAGCCTGGCAGGCAAGGTGGCGTGAGTGTAAGGGATCAGCGGTTCATGGGGGCGACGAAGCGACTGTGCGCCACGCTGCGGATAGCGGGGTCGTCACGCTCGCTGATTTCAAAGCTCAGTGTCTGCGAGCTGCTGGTCGGGCGCTCGGCGAGCATCGCCACCGACACCGGCAGTTCGCTCATTTCGCCAGCAGGGATGACCAGTGCGCTACTGCCCTGCAGGGTGAAACCGTCAGCGTCCAGCAGGCGCAATTGATAGTGCTGGGTACGTTCGGTCTTGTTGATGACCTTGAGCAGGTAAATGTTCTCGATCTGGCCTTGGGCGTTTTCACGGAACAGGCCGCGGTCCTTGATCACATCCAGCGATACCATCGGGCGCATCTGCAGGGCCACCACCAGTGCCCCGATCATGACCAGCAGTGCGGCAGCGTAGCCCAACAGGCGCGGACGCAGCCAGTGCGTGGTACCGCCTTGCAGGCTGTGTTCGGACTTGTAGCCAATCAGGCCGCGGGCGTAACCCATCTTGTCCATTACCCCGTCACAGGCGTCGATGCACGCGGCACAGCCGATGCAAGCCATCTGCAAGCCATCACGGATGTCGATGCCGGTGGGGCACACCTGCACGCACAGGGTGCAATCGATGCAGTCACCCAGTCCCTGGGCACCGACATCACTGCCTTTTTTGCGCGGACCACGGGCTTCGCCACGACGCGGGTCGTAAGCGACCGCCAGGGTGTCCTTGTCGAACATCACGCTCTGGAAGCGCGCATACGGGCACATGTGCAGGCACACCGCTTCACGCAGCAGGCCGGCATTGATGTAGGTAGCGGCCGTGAAGAACAGCACCCAGAACAGTGCCACACCGCCCAGTTGCAAGGTGAGCAATTCTGCGGCCAGTGGCCGGATCGGGGTGAAGTAGCCGACGAAGGTCAGCCCCGTGAGCACGCCAATGGCCAACCACAGGCTGTGCTTGAGCGTGCGACGGGCCAGTTTGTTCAGGCTCCAGGGCGCCGCGGCCAGCTTGATGCGCTGGTTGCGGTCCCCCTCGGTAACCTTTTCGCACCACATGAATAGCCAGGTCCAGGTGCTTTGTGGGCAACTGTAACCGCACCAGACGCGCCCGGCGTAGACGGTGATGGCGAACAGGCCAAAGGCACAGATGATCAGCAGCGCCGACAGCAGGATGAAGTCCTGGGGCCAGAAGGTGGCGCCGAAGATGTGGAACTTGCTGTTTCCCAGGTCCCACAGCACGGCCTGGCGGCCGTTCCAGTTAAGCCAGGCCGTGCCGAAGAACAGCACGAACAGGGCGCCGGCAAAGCCGATGCGCAGGTTACGGTAAAGCCCGGTAAAGCTGCGGGTCTGGATGCCGCTGTCGGTGCGTCGCGCTTGGATGCTGGCTGGGGCGGTGGCGATCTCTGTAAAAGGGATTCTATCGTTCATGGTTCGGTGCTCATCAGGCCTCGATCAGGCATGAGCACTATGGCGCTGAAGCTGTTATCAGCACAGGTTCAGATTTTACGATAAAAACCATATCAGATTTGCCGCATGGCCCCGCCAGGCCTCATATCACCGAGCCTGGCGCGCTGGCCTTCAGATGCCTGCGGCTATCCACCGCACCCGCCACGGTCAGTGCATCGGCCTCGGTTTCGGTAATGGGCACGCGTTGGCCGGCCAGTATGGCCACCGACATGCGCAACTGTTCGTCGGTGATGATCTCGATATCCGGGCCTTCGCCCTCGATGCGCAGGCCTTCGCCGATCAGTGTGCAGCGGCGGGTGGTTTCGTCGATTTCAATGGGCATGGTGGGGTCCTCCCGGGGTGATTACAGGGTGGACCGCGGTCAGGGGCCAGTTGCTGCATCAGCAAGCTGAGCGGCACTTTGCAGTACGTGTGACGGTCAACCTTGCAGAGGGCAGGCCTGCTGACGTGGCGGGCGGATTCATGAAGCTCAAGCAGGGGACACAACTGCGATGGATGTCATCTGGCAAGCAATCCAGGCGGAATTCGCCGATGTCACCGATGAGCGCGAGGTCACGCAAATCCTTGTGCGCTTGCTGATGGCTGCTGTGCTCGGCGCAGTACTGGGCTTCGAGCGCGAACACAAGGGCAAGTCTGCCGGGGTGCGTACCCACATGCTGGTGTCGCTGGGGGCTGCCCTGTTCGTGCTGGCGCCCAGTATGGCGGGGGCCGATGAACAGGCACTCAGTCGGGTGATCCAGGGCATCGTTGCCGGTATCGGTTTTCTCGGTGCGGGTACCATTCTGAAGGGTAACGGCCAGGACACCAGCCATGTGAAGGGCCTGACGACCGCTGCCGGGCTATGGATGACGGCTGCCATTGGCACGGCGGCTGGCATGGGGCGCGAAGCCACGGCGCTGATCAGCACGGTACTGGCCCTGCTGGTACTGGGCACGATGCCGTTGCTGGTGGAGAAGGTCGAAGGACAGAATGAGGAGAAGCAGAAGGAGGAAGAGGGCAGGAAGCACTGAGGGGAGCCGAAGCTCCCCTCAAAGCGTTGTTGCCTGCTCTTTTTTTATTATTGGGACCGGCCTTTTGTTGTTTTTGTCGGCTTGTCCTGGTGTTGCGGGCGACCCCCATGCGGGGTCAAGAGCAAACGTATTTTTTTGAGCGCTGACCTGCTTTCATCATTGCTGATCCGAACCTGGCTGCCGCTACCTTGAGGTAGTTTTATTGTTCTGTGCCAGACCGCGGGGCGAACCCCTGAAAAGCGTGTCGACTCCAAAAAAATCTGCTTGCTACGCCTCTGCCGTGTTGTTCTTGTTATGTCAGAGCCGTTACCTGTTGTTTTTATTGGGTATCGCGTTTTTTTTGTTCTTGTACCAGAGATATAGCAGGGTGCGTGCCAACTTTTAAAAACCCTTTAAAATCAATGATTTAAGAATTTTGGTCGACACCGCCCAGCCTGAAATTCTGCCGATTTGTTTCCCTGTTACCCGATTTTTTGCTGTGAAATGTGCGGGAGGTAACACTTCACCCACACCAATGTGACACCGGTGTGACCTATTGTGCGCTGCACGCCCGTGCTACCCGCGACCCGTTGTCGCGGCCCAGCACGCCGCTGATGCGCTGGCCGGCGGCTATCAGCCGGCCCAGGTCGATGCCGGTTTCAATGCCAAGCCCCTGCAGCAGGTACACAACGTCTTCACTGGCGATATTGCCGGTAGCACCCTTGGCGTAAGGGCAGCCGCCCAGCCCGGCTACCGAGCTGTCGAATACGCTGATGCCCTCGAGCAGGCTGGCATAGACGTTGGCCAAGGCCTGGCCGTAAGTGTCATGGAAGTGTCCGGCCAACTGCTCGCGCGGTACCAGGGCCGACACCACCTCGAACAGGCGTCGGGTGTCGCCTGCGGTGCCGGTGCCAATGGTGTCACCCAGCGAGACCTCGTAGCAGCCCATGTCGTGCAGGGCGCGGGCCACCGGGGCCACCTGCTCGGCGCTGACCTTGCCCTCATAAGGGCAGCCAAGCACACATGACACATACCCGCGCACGCGCACGCCGTGGCTGCGCGCAGCGTCCATGATGGGTTCGAAGCGCTTGAGGCTTTCGCTGATCGAACAATTGATGTTGCGTTGCGAGAACGCTTCGGAGGCGGCAGCGAACACCGCTACTTCCTTGACCCCGGCAGCCAGGGCGTCCTCGAAACCGCGCAGGTTCGGCGCCAGTGCGGCATACGTCACACCGGGGCGCTGCTGGATGCCGGCGAATACCTCGGCAGAGCCGGCCATCTGTGGCACCCACTTGGGGGACACGAAACTGCCCACTTCTATATAGGCCAGGCCCGCTTCGGTGAGGTCGTTGACCAGGCGTACCTTGTCGGCGACGCTGATGGGCTGGGCTTCGTTCTGCAGGCCGTCGCGGGGGCCGACTTCGACCAGGCGGACGTGTTTGGGCAAGGACATGGCGGGTTTCCTGTGGCGTTCAGCGGTTGTCTTTGTTGTTCAGGGTGGCGGCCAGGGCTTGTTCGCAGCGCTCCTGGGCGGTGTCCAGTTCCAGTTGCATCTGGTGAATGTCCAGCATCTGCTGCTCCAGCTGGGCGCGGCGCTCGGCGATCTTCGCCAGCATGCTGTTGAGCTGTTTGAGGTTGCCGCTGGTGGGGTCGTACAGTTCGATCAACTCGCGGCACTCGGCCAGGGAAAAGCCAATGCGCTTGCCGCGCAGGATGAGCTTCAGGCTGACCTTGTCGCGCGGTGAGTAGATACGTTCCAGGCCACGACGCTCAGGGCTGAGCAGGCCCTGTTCTTCGTAGAAGCGGATAGCGCGGGTGGTGATGTCCAGTTCGCGGGACAGGTCGGAGATGCTGTAGGTCTGAGTGCTCATGCTCGGGCTCGGCGTGGGGTATGCGGATATCCTGAGGGCAGGATGACGTATACGTCAAGAAGAGGCCGCCAAGGATTATTCCGACAACCCTGATCTGCGATACGCATTGGGCGTTTGCCCACTCAAGCGCTTGAACCACCGGGCGAAGTAGGTCGGGTCGGTAAACCCCAGGCTATCCGACAACTGCCCAATGCTCATCCGCGTGTAAATAAGGTTGCGTCGCGCCTCCAGCAACAACCGCTGGTGCACCACCTGCAATGCAGTCTGACCGCTCAGTGCCCGGCACAGCTGGTTCAGTTGCAAACTCGGAATATTCAGCCGCGCGGCAAAGTCTTCAACCGACAGATGCTCGCGGTAATGCGCTTCGACCAAGCGCAAGTATTGCCCCAGCAACAGGCGGTCACGTTCATCACGGTTACGCGGTGCCTGCCCTTGCTGCTGACGGCGGCTGATCCACACCATCAGCGCGGTCACCAACGCTTCCAGCATCGCGGCGCGTGCCGGGGCATTGCCTTGGTACTCCCGCTGCAAGGTGTCGACCAGGCTGCGCAGGTGCACGCGGTCATGGCCCAACGGATAACACGCAGGCTGGGCCAGCACCGTCAGTGGCGCGCCCAGGCGCTGTTCCAGGTTCGCTACAAGGGCAGTACCAAAGGTCAGGACATAGCCCTGGATATCGGCGCTGAAGCGAAAGCCATGCACGGTCATCGGTGGCACGACCTGGATCGCCGCTTCGCCGATGGCACTGCGCACGCCCTCGATCTCCACCTGCGCCTGGCCACGCTGTACATACAGCAGCTGGAACAGCTCGGCATGCTGGTGCGGCTTGATCTCCCAGTGATGCAGGCGGCTGCGTGCCGGGATCGACTCGCAGTGCAGCAGGTCGGTGCCGGGCCAGGCCTGATTTTCGCCATACAGCTTGAACAACGGGACGCCGGGGAGGGTGGATTTCATCTGGGTTGGCCTGTCCGTTAATCGAACGCTTTTCGTAAAAGTGCAGGTTTTTTATGGAATAGCACACTTAAACGGCGTTTTCTGCCAGTAAAAATGCAATGGCAAACCCTAACAGCAGATGCCGCCCCGCTGCCAGTCCCGGGCCGGTATCGTCCGAACAGAGACAACAACAATGAAAACTCAGGTTGCAATTATTGGTGCAGGTCCGTCTGGCCTGCTGCTGGGCCAGCTGCTGCACAAGGCCGGTATCGATAACATCATCGTCGAACGCCAGACCGCCGAGTACGTACTAGGCCGCATCCGCGCCGGGGTGCTGGAGCAAGGCACGGTCGACCTGCTGCGCGAGGCCGGCGTGGCCGAGCGCATGGACCGTGAAGGCCTGGTGCACGAGGGGGTCGAGCTGCTGGTTGGCGGGCGCCGTCAACGCCTGGACCTCAAGGCGCTGACCGGTGGCAAGACGGTGATGGTCTACGGCCAGACCGAGGTCACCCGTGACCTGATGCAGGCCCGTGAAGCCAGTGGTGCGCCGATCATCTATTCAGCCGCCAACGTTCAGCCGCATGAATTGAAAGGCGAGAAGCCCTACCTGACGTTCGAAAAGGATGGCCGGGTGCAGCGGGTTGACTGCGACTATATCGCCGGCTGCGACGGCTTCCACGGCATCTCGCGGCAGAGCATCCCGGAGGGTGTGCTGAAGCAGTATGAACGGGTTTACCCGTTTGGCTGGCTGGGGCTGCTGTCGGACACACCGCCGGTCAATCACGAGCTGATCTACGCCCACCATGCGCGCGGTTTCGCGTTGTGTAGCCAACGCTCGCAAACACGCAGCCGCTACTACCTGCAGGTACCTTTGCAGGATCGGGTCGAGGAGTGGTCTGACGAGCGTTTCTGGGACGAACTGAAAGCCCGTTTGCCCGCCGAGGTGGCGGCGGACCTGGTCACAGGCCCCGCGTTGGAAAAAAGTATTGCGCCACTGCGTAGCCTGGTGGTCGAACCCATGCAGTATGGTCACCTGTTCCTGGTGGGTGACGCGGCGCACATCGTCCCCCCTACGGGTGCCAAAGGCCTTAACCTGGCGGCCTCGGACGTCAACTACCTGTACCGCATTCTGGTCAAGGTGTACCACGAAGGGCGCGTCGACCTGCTTGCGCAATACTCGCCGCTGGCCCTGCGCCGCGTGTGGAAGGGCGAGCGCTTCAGCTGGTTCATGACCCAACTGCTGCATGATTTCGGTAGCCACAAGGATGCCTGGGACCAGAAGATGCAGGAAGCTGACCGCGAGTACTTCCTGACCTCGCCGGCGGGGCTGGTGAACATTGCCGAGAACTATGTGGGGCTGCCGTTCGAAGAAGTGACCTGATCTGTCATTGTGCAAACCTGGCACTCATGCAGAGAGCAAGGGCTGCATTGGTCAGCGAATGGCTTGCCGGTAATTACACCAAGGCTTGAAGTCGAGACTGCGTATGACCGACAGTGCTTCGCTGAATAGGTGATGGCAGGATGCATGACGATGAAATATCCCACCCCGCTGATCGGCGCTTTGTGCCTGCTGGTTACCAGTAACTGGGCCGGTGCCGACCAGGTATTGCCCACGCCACCGGAACTGGCCTCCGGCTACCGCAGCGGTTTGCAGCCGGTGCACGCCAGCCGGCACATGGTTGCCGCAGCCAACCCGCTGGCCAGTGAAGCGGGGCGGGCGATGTTGCGTGCCGGCGGCAGTGCGATTGACGCCGCCATCGCCATGCAAATGGTGCTGACACTGGTCGAGCCGCAGTCCAGTGGGATCGGTGGCGGGGCGTTCATCCTGTACTGGGATGGCAAGCGCGTGCAGGCATTCGACGGGCGTGAGGCAGCACCTGCGGCGGTGACGGAAAAACTGTTCCTGCAAGCCGATGGCACACCCATGCCGTTCCGGGTGGCGCAGATCGGTGGGCGTTCGGTGGGCGTGCCCGGGGTGCTGCGTGCCCTGAAACAGGCCCACGAGCAGCACGGCAAGTTGCCCTGGCACGACCTGTTCGCCCCGGCCATCGCCTTGGCACGCAACGGCTTCGCGGTTTCCGAGCGCCTGCACACGCTACTGGCCGGGGACCCCTACATTGCCCGTTCACCCGCAATGGCCCGTTACTTCCTGGATGAACAGGGTAGGCCGTTGGCCGTGGGTACGATCCTGCGCAACCCTGAGTTGGCCCATACCTTGGAGCAGATCGCCGCACAGGGGCCCGAGGTGTTCTACAGCGGTGAAATTGCCGAAGCCATCGTCGCCACGGTGCGTGGCCATGCCAATGCCGGGTATCTGTCGCTGCAGGACTTGCAGCAGTACCAGGCCAAGGAGCGCGAGCCGTTGTGCGGTCCCTACAAGGCCTGGCAAATATGCGGCATGCCGCCACCCTCCTCGGGTGGGGTGACTGTGCTGCAGACCTTGGGCCTGCTCGAAGCCGTGCAGCGCACCGCGCCGCAACGCGACCTGGCAGCGCTGCGACCGCTGGTCACCTCGTCCCCGGCCCGCCTGGAAGCCCCGCCCTTGGCCGTGCACCTGATCGCCGAGGCCGAGCGCCTGGCCTACGCCGACCGCGCTCAGTACCTGGCCGACAACGACTACGTGCCCGTCCCGGTCAAGGCCCTGACCGATTCTGCTTATCTGGCCAGCCGCGCGGCGCTGATCGGCGAGCACAGCATGAAGCGCGCCCGCCCGGGCCAGCCGCAAGGAGCGGACCTGGCACTTGCGCCCGACCGCTCGCCACTGCGCATCTCCACCTCTCACCTCAGTGCGGTGGATGACAGCGGCCAGGCCCTGGCCATGACCACCTCGGTGGAGGCCGCATTTGGCTCGCACCTGATGGTCAAGGGCTTCCTGCTCAACAATCAGCTGACCGACTTCTCGTTCATCCCCCACGAGCACGGCAAGCCTGTGGCCAATCGGGTGCAGCCGGGCAAACGGCCGCTGTCGGCCATGGCGCCGACATTGGTGTTCTCGCGTGCCACGGGCGAGTTTGTCGCGAGCGTCGGTTCGCCGGGTGGTTCGCAAATCATCGGTTACGTGAACAAGGCACTGGTCGGCCTGCTGGATTGGCAGCTCGACCCGCAACAGGCCGCGGGCCTGCCCAACTTCGGCAGCCGCAATGCCGGCACCGAAGTGGAAGCAGGGCTGAGCAGCCCGGCGCTGATCCGCCAGTTGGCAGCCTGGGGCCATGAGGTGACACCGATGACCATGACCAGCGGCATGCAGATCATCCAGCGCAGCGGCGAGGGTTGGTCAGGCGGTGCCGATCCTCGGCGGGAAGGAGTGGCCCTCGGTGACTAGCCGTGATAGAACGCAGACTTGCCATTCAGTCGTTGAATATCTAGATGTCTATCAGCGTGAAATCGAATAGGGCTCTGTTCGACCTCGACCTGCTGCGCGCCATTGTCGTGGTGGCCGACTGCGGCAGCTTCACCACCGCTGCCGCGCGGCTGCATTCGACCCAGTCGACGATCAGCCAGAAAGTGCGCCGCCTGGAAGACATGGTTGGCCACCGCCTGCTGGTGCGAGGCAACCGTGATGTGCTGCCGACCGACGCCGGGCAGACCTTGCTCGGCTATGCCCGGCACATGCTGGCCCTGAACGATCAGATGCTTGAAGCCCTGGCCGGGGCGATGGTGGGCACCACGGTACGGCTTGGTGTGCCCGAGGACTTCGTGGGCGGGCGTACCACCAATGCGCTGTCGGCATTCAGCCGGCTGCACCCACAGGTGAAGCTCGAAGTGACCAGCGGCTTGTGCCGTGACCTGAGCCAGGCCTATGACAATGGCGAACTTGACCTGGTGCTGCTCAAGCAGCGGCGCAACAGCCGTGAGGGCGTGGCCTGTTGGCCAGAGCGTCTGCAGTGGATCGACAGCGCACATACGCCTGCCTTCGAGCTGGACCCGATCCCGTTGGTCACCTTTCCGCCACGCGGCCTGTACCGCGAGGACATGATCAACGCCATCGAAGGCATGGGGCGGCGCTGGCGCATCAGCTTTACCAGTTCCAGCCTCAGTGGCATCCAGGCTGCGGTCGCCGATGGCATGGGTATCAGCCTGCTGCCACCCAGGGCGGCCACCGGCGAGCACAGGGTGCTGGGGGCCGGGCAAGGGCTGCCGGAGGTCGACAGCTATGAGATCGTCATCGTGCACCGGCCGACGGCGGATGTGATGGTCAAGGCGTTGGCTGAGGTGATGACGCAGTTGCTGGCGGGCGGTGGGATCTGACGGTCAGTGGGAAATGCGCTTGCACACGACCCAACGCCAGTGCGATCACTGTGGGCTTTTCCGGCGAGCACGGGCTAAGCCCGTGCCATGCACCGTGCAGCCTGCTTAGCGGGCATGCCTGCTCCCACACGTTCGACTAAACCGATTCAATGTCAGGCAACCCGTCGGATGCGCCTTTTGCCAGCGCGGCCTCGGGTGTGGCTGAACAGGTCTTTCGGGTCGTCCTCAACCCACGGCACCAGGTCGATCTTGGCACCCATCCCGCGCTTTTCGGCTTGCTGTAGTACGTACCGTAGTACGGTGTAGTCTTCGAGGGCGAAGCCCACCGAATCGAATACAGTGACCTGGCTGTCGCTTTGGCGGCCCTCGGTTTCGCCGCGCAGCACGCGCCACAGGTCGACCACCGGAAAGTCCGCCGGCAACTGCTGGATCTCACCTTCGATACGGGTTTGTGGTTCGTACTCGACGAACACCCGCGCGTTGCGCAGCACATCGGCGTGCAGCTCGGTTTTGCCTGGGCAGTCACCGCCCACGGCGTTCAGGTGCATACCGGGCTCCAGCATGTCGGGGGTAATGATGGTGGCGTAGGCCTTGTCGGCCGTCACTGTGGTGATGATGTCCACGCCTTTCACTGCCTCGGCTACCGAGCTGGCTCGGCGGATGGTCAAGCCGCTGTATTCCTTGAGGTTGGCGATAAGCTTGGCGGTGGCCAGCGGGTCGGTGTCGTAGGCGACGATTTCTTCGATGCCCAGGTGCTTGTGGAAGGCCAGGGCCTGGAATTCGCTTTGCGCGCCGTTGCCGATCAGCGCCATCTTGCGCGCGTTCGGGCGGGCCAGTGCCTGGGCTGCCATCAGCGAAGTCGCTGCGGTGCGCAGGGCGGTGGCGATGGTCAGTTCGGACAGCAGCACCGGGTAACCGGAGTCGACATCGGCCAGTACACCGAAGGCCATCACCGTATGCAGGTTGCGTGCAGTATTGGCCGGGTGGCCGTTGACGTATTTGAAGGCATAGCGGCTTTTGTCGGCGACCGGCATCAGTTCGATCACGCCCACTTCCGAGTGGTTGGCAACGCGCGCGGACTTGTCAAACGCCTGCCAGCGTTTGAAATCGTCCCGCAGGGCAGCGGCAAGCTCGCCAATAAACGGCGCTACGCCAATGTCATGCACCAAGTCCGACATGGTTGGAACATCAATGAAATACGTCATGCTCTTGCACCTTGTTATTGTGCGCTTGCCCAGCAGTGCGGGGTAAGCGCTTGAGATTATCGAAGTGAAGCCGCATGAACATTTTGATGACAGGTTGCGCCAATCGGAAGCATACAGGTTGTCAGTTTCGTCAGGCTTCTGGACAATCTGCCAACCCAACGTAGCAATCTGATTATTTGGCAGGCTTATGGACACGATCGATCGGGAACTGATTGCACTGTTGCGGGACAACGCACGTACCCCTGTGCTGACCCTGGCAAAAAAGCTGAAGGTGGCCAGGGCAACGGTGCATAACCGCATCACCCGGCTTGAAGAGCAGGGTGTGATCATCGGTTACACGGTACGTTTGCGCTCCGATGCGCTGGACCAGGGGGTGCGGGCAATCACCAGCATCGGCATCAGCGGCCACCATGCCGCAGAGGTCAAGCACGCGCTGCGCGGGCATCCCAATGTGGTGGCCATCCACACCACCAATGGCCGCTGGGACCTGATGGCAGAGCTGCGCGCCGACACCCTCGAAGCGTTCGACCGGGCGCTGAACGCCATCCGCTCGATCCCGCATATCGAGAACACCGAGACCAGCATCCTGCTGTCGACCTACAAGATGTGACCGCTGAGCCAGAGAGGGGTATTGCATAAAAAGCTGCTGGCCCTGCTGCAGTCGGTCTGCGGCCTGGCGGCACTTCAAGGTTGGCGCTCAGCCACCGCTCGCAACGTACGCAACGTCACCACCGGTGTATCCACTACAAACCGGTTGGCCAGCCACCCCGGCACATCCCCGGCAGGGGCGGCCTGCAACTGGTAGGTCACCTCGGTCACGCGGTCACCCAGCGGTCTCATCTGCCACACGCCACTCAGGTGCTCTACCCGGATCAGGCCGTCAACCCTGGGGATCCTATCGGGATCGGCGCTCAGGTGGCGCACCAGGGTACCGTCGACCAGGCGTTCGCTGGTCACTTTAAGCACAATGTCCCGTGGCCTCGCCGGCCAAGGCAGCTGAGTGGTCAGGTACACCCAGGTGTTGTCACCCTCCACATCCAGCAGCCGCATCTGGTCACAGGCGTACAGCCACTTGCAGGCCACCCGCAGGTTATCCTGCAGGTCAGTGAGCGTGCGCACGCTGGCTTTCATGGTGCTGACACCACGAAACTGCTGGTAGGGCGAGTCGCCTGCATCTTTCAGGTACACGCGAATGCCTTCGCGGTCGTAGGCCAGGTGCCAGTCATCGGTGGCCGGGGCAGAGGCGCACAGCAGCAAGGCCGCGAGCAGCAGGCAGCGGTTCATGGCCGGTACCCTGCAGGGGTGGGTATTTCAGTATGCGCGGCAAACAGAAAGCCCGCCAGGTTGGCGGGCTTGCGGGCATCAGCCTGGGCTTAGCGCTTAGGGTTCAGCGTCAGGTGTACGTGACGGTTCACGTCCTTGTACAGCAGGTAGCTGAAGTTGCCTGGGCCGCCGGCGTAGCAGGCTTGCGGGCAGAAGGCACGCAGCCACATGAAGTCGCCGGCTTCCACTTCGACCCAGTCCTGGTTCAGACGGTACACTGCCTTGCCTTCCAGCACATACAGGCCGTGTTCCATCACGTGGGTTTCTGCGAACGGAATCACACCGCCCGGCTGGAAGGTGACGATGTTCACGTGCATGTCGTGGCGCATGTCGGCCATGTCGACAAAGCGGGTGGTTTTCCAGCGGCCTTCGGTGCCCGGCATCTCGATGACGGTGGCGTTGTCGCGGTGGGTGACGAAGGATTCCGGTACGTCCAGGCCTTCAACCTTCTGGTAGTGCTTGCGCAGCCAGTGGAAGGTGACGTTGGACTTGCTGTTGTTACGCAGGCTCCACTCGGCGCCCGGGGCCAGGAAGGCGTAGCCGCCAGGTACCAGGGTGTGGTGTTTGCCTTCGACGGTGATGTCCAGTTCGCCTTCGACGATGAACACCACGGCTTCCGCATCGGCGTCCAGCTCAGGGCGCTCGCTGCCGCCTTCCGGGGCCAGTTCGACGATGTACTGGGAGAACGTTTCGGCAAAACCGGTCAGCGGGCGGGCGATGACCCACATGCGCATCTTGTCCCAAAAGGGCAGGTGGCTGGTGACGATGTCACGCATCACGCCTTTAGGGATGACGGCATAGGCTTCGGTGAACATGGCACGGTCAGTCAGCAGCTCGGTTTGAGCCGGGTGCCCACCGTGGGGGGCGAAGTACGAATGGTTCGACATGGACGATCTCGACTTGTTGTTCTCTCCCCATGCCTTGAACCGCACCGGCCGGTGCGGCGCAGGGGATGTGGCCACAGAATAGGGTCGAGTGCGTGCCATCCACAAATTAAATGTTGGAATACCCGGTATTTGATCACTGAATGCTGACCTGACGCCCAACGTGCCGTTCGGGCAGCTGGCCGCCGCGGCCGAACAGCTTGTGGCGCAAGGGGCCCTCGGTGTACCTCAGCGGGTAGCGTCCGCGCCGTTGCAGCTCGGGCACCAGCAGGTCGACCACATTGGCCAGGTCGTCCGGTTGCACGGCGTAGGTCAGGTTGAAACCGTCGATGCCGGTATGGTCCAGCCAGGTTTCCAGCTGGTCGGCCACCTCGCTGGCAGCGCCGATCAGCACGGGGCCGCGACCGCCCAGGCCAACGAACTCGGCGGCTTCGCGTACGGTCCAGCGGCGAGTGGGGTCGGCGGCGGTAAAGGCTGCCAGGGCAGCACGGCCAGCATCGTTCTCGACGTACTCGATCGGTGCATCGGGGTCGAGGCCGGCAAAGTCGATACCGGTCCAGCCTGACAGCAGCGCCAGGGCAGCGTCCAGGTCGACATAGCGGCGATAGTCGTTAAAGCGGGCCTCGGCCTCTTCCCGCGTGGGGGCGACGATCAACAGCGCCTGGGCGTAGATCAGCACTTCGTCACGGCCACGCCCGGCCGCTTCGCAGGCCTGGCGGATGCCGTCGGCGTAGCGGCGCAACACCGTCGGCGTTGGCCCGCTGATGAACACGCATTCGGCATGCCGTGCTGCAAACTGCTGGCCGCGTGCCGACGCACCGGCCTGGAACAACACCGGGGTGCGTTGCGGCGACGGCTGGCACAGGTGCATGCCGGGCACCTGGAAGTGCTCGCCCACATGGTTGATCGGGTGTACCCGCGAGGGTTCGATATAGCGCCCGCTTTCACGCTCCAGCAGCACGGCGTCGTCGTCCCAGCTTTTCTCCCACAGTTTGTACAGCACTTGCAGGTATTCCTCGGCCAGGTCGTAGCGTTGGTCGTGGCCCAGTTGACGCGCCAGGCCGAGGTTGCGCGCAGCGCTGTCCAGATACCCGGTGACGATGTTCCAGCCGACCCGGCCATTGCTCAGGTGGTCGAGCGTGGACATGCGCCGGGCGAAGGGGTAGGGGTGTTCGTAGGTCAGCGAAAAGGTGACACCGAAACCCAGGTGCTCGGTCACCCCGGCCATCGCCGGCACCAGCAGCAGCGGATCATTGACCGGCACCTGCACGCCACCGCGCAGGGCGGCTTGCGGGCTGCCTTGATAGACGTCGTAGATACCCAGCACATCGGCGATGAACAGGGCGTCGAACAGGCCGCGCTCGAGCAGGCGGGCCAGGTCGGTCCAGTAACTCAGGCGGTTGAACGCCACACTGGTGTTGCGCGGATGGCGCCACAGCCCAGGGGACTGGTGGCTGGCAGCGTTCATGCTGAAGGCGTTGAAGCGGATCGGGCGAGGCATGGTCAGCGCGCTCCGTTCAAGGCAACACGGAAGCCGGGTAGACCGCTTCGGCCACCTGTAGCTTGCGTGGAATCAGGCCCAGGCCCTGGAAGGTGTCCGCCAGCTTCTGTTGTTCGGCAACGATCTGCGGGGTGATAGCGACGGCGTTGTAGTTGCGCCGTTCGCTGGCCACTTCCAGCACCTGGGTGCTGATCCCCAGCTGCGGTGCCAGCAGCGCGGCCACTTCGGCGGGCTTGGCGTTGGCCCACTGGCTGACCTTGCCCAGCTCGGCAAAGAAGGTTTTCAGCAGTGCACGGTGCTGGTCGGCATAGCGGGCTGTGGACAGGTAGAAGGTGCGGTTGTTGGACAGGCCGCTGCCGTCGCGCAGGTTTTTCAACCCTGGCTGGCTTTCTGCGGCGGCGAGGAACGGGTCCCAAAGGGTCACGGCCTGCACACTGCCCGATTGCAGGGCGGCCACGGCATCGGCGGCATTGTTGACGTAGGCGGGGGTAATGTCGTTGTAACTGAGGCCAGCCTGCTGCAGGGCTACGGCCAGCAGGTATTGGGCATTCCAGCCGCGGCCGGTGGCCACGCGCTTGCCTTTCAGGTCCTGCACACTGGCCAGGTGGTCCTGCTCGCGCACGACCAGGCCAATGCCGCGTGGGTAGGGTTGTTCGGCGGCCAGGTAGACCACAGGCTTGCCGGCGGCCTGGGCGAACACCGAGGGGGCATCGGCTGCGTGGCCGAGGTCGATGGCGCCGGTGCTCAGTGCCTCCAGGAGCTGGGGGCCTGCGGCGAACTCATGCCAGCTGACCTTCACACCTTGCGGTGCCAGGGCCTTCTCCAGGGCGCCGCTGCCTTTGAGGATGTTGATGCTGTTGAATTTCTGGTAGCCGATGCGCAGTGTCCTGGCGTCGTCGGCAATGGCTTCGGACCAGGGCAGCAGGGCGCTGGCGACGCTGGCCAGTAAACCGCCGATCAGCAGACGGCGTAATGGGGAGAAGGCATGTTTGGGCATGGGCATTGCTCCTTGAATCGGGTGAGAGGCGATCTGCCCAGACTAAGGAGGTGGCGTTTGGCTTTCAATTTATATATTCCAGTTTGTTAGATTGTTTAGTTATTTTTATATCATTTTGTTTTTAGTAGCGGGGTGCCTATCGTTGTTGGAGGCGCCATGGGCTGAGATCGGCGGGTCCTGCAGCACCCGTTTGTGCAGCTTTCGACATTTTTTTCACATTCGCTTGCTAGGATCCGCAACGATTCCGAGGAGCCCCCTTCATGCCGCACATCCTGCGCAAGCGCAGCGCCCGCATCGCCTTGACTGCCACCTCCGGCCTGCTCGCGGCCACCTTGGGCTTCTTCGCGTGGCAGAGTTTCTACCCGGTTCAGGCCGCTACCGGCTGGGATGTTGAGGTGTTGCATCGCGACGTAACCAAAGCCGCCTCGCTGTTACCGCAAACGGATGGCAGCCTGCTGGTCAGCCGTGAACTGGATGACGGCCGGGGCAGCATCCTCAAGATCACGGCTACGGGCGAGCGCGTTGTGCTGATCGATAACCTGTCCAAGCCCGACGGTATGGTCGCGGCGCAGGGCGGCTGGGTGTTCAGCCAGGAAGGTGGCCTGGCACCTGTCAGCCTGTCCCGCGATGGCCAGGTCACCCGGCTGTTCGACGGCGAGAGCGTGCAAGGCCTCTGGAACGAAGGCAACTATCTTTATGCCATCGAAGACCGCAAGGGCAATGGTCGCCTGATGCGCTATGACTGGAGCAGCGGGCAGCTGGATGTACTGCGGTCCGGCCTGACCGAAACCGAAGGCCTGACCCGCTGCAGCGACGGCCGCCTGCTGTACACCGAAAAGGCCAATGGCAGGGTCCGCTCCCTGTCCGACGATGGCAGCGACCCGGTGGTGGTCGACGGTCTGCGTAACCCTACATTCTTGTATTGTGATCAACGTGGCTTATGGATCAGCGAGGACAACACACACCGTGCGCGCCTGCTGCGCATCGATGCCGATGGCAGCCAGCAAACGGTGCTGACTTTCCTCAAGGCTCCGCAGGCGATCATCGCCGATGGTATCGGGGGTTATCTGCTCGCTGAAGGTGGGCGTAACCGCGTGCTGCGCCTGACGCCCGCGCCGGCGCCCGCGACTGCCCAGCGTAACTGACTGTGCGCCTGGCTGATGATCAGTGCCTGCAGGCTGACCGCGCTGCTCGAGCCCAAGGCATCATGGCTACCCGACCAACAGCGTGCTTCCCTGCATGGCCGCGCTAACGGATAATCCCGGCATTCCAATAAACAGCCTGTGAGTGGGTATGAGTGATTCCGTAGTCGGCCTCGGCCAGCCTGAAACCGAAGGGGTGCGCAAAACGCGCAAGAACAACCCTGAGAAAACACGCGAGGACATCCTCCAGGCCGCCATCAACGAGTTCGTTCAGCAAGGGTTGGCCGGCGCCCGCGTCGACGCCATCGCCGAACGCACCGCCACTTCCAAGCGCATGATCTACTACTACTTCGGCAGCAAGGAGCAGCTGTATTGCGAGTGCCTGGTGAAGTTGTACGGGGATATCCGCAAGACCGAACAGAGCCTGGACCTGGAGTCGTTACCGGCTGAGCAGGCGATCCGCCGGCTGGTGGAGTTCACCTTCGATCACCATGACCGCAACGTCGATTTCGTGCGCATCATCTGCACCGAAAACATCCACTATGGCGAGTACGTCAAGCAGTCGCCGGCCATTCGCGAAATGAGCAGCCTGGTGCTGGAGGCCCTGGGCAACACCCTGCGCCGTGGCGTTCAGGAAGGCGTGTTCCGCGCCGGCATCGAGGTCATCGACCTGCACATGCTGATGAGCTCGTTCTGCTTCTACCGGGTGTCGAACCGCCATACCTTTGGCGAGATCTTCCAGATCGACCTGTCTGATGAGCAGGTAAAGCTGCGCCACAAAGCCATGATCTGTGATGCGGTATTGCGGTATATCCAGCTCGAACCTCGTACCTGAGATTGCTCGAGCGCCTGGGCTGGCTCAAAGGGCCTCGGTCACTCGCCCAGCCGTTGCTCGCGCGATGGCGGGTAGCCGAAATACGCCGCATAGCACTTGCTGAAGTGCGACACCGAGACAAACCCGCAGGCCACTGCCACTTCCATCACCGACAGGTCGGAATACTGCAGCAGCCGGCGGCTCTTGGTGATGCGCAGCTCCATGTAATAGCGCCGGGGCGACGTGCCCAGCTGGGCCTGGAACAGGCGGTCGATCTGCCGCCGCGAGCGCCCGCTGTAGGCGGCCAACTGGTCGAGGCTGAGGGTTTCCTCGAGGTTGTTCTCCATCAGCTCGACAATGGTGCGCAGGTGCAGGCTCATGGACTTCTTCGCCCCAGGACCCACCTGGCGGTAGCGCGCACCGGAGAATGACAGGATTTCCTCGACGCCTTCGGCCAGGCCATCACCATACAGCCGGCGTACCAGGCCCAGCATCAGCTCCATGGCGCCATTGGGGCTGGCAGCGCTGAGGCGGTCACGGTCGAGGGTAAAGCTGGCCGGGGTGATGCGGGTTTGCGGGCTGCGCTCCGACAGGCTGGCACGTTGCTCGGGGTGGATGCTGCAACCGTAGTCGTCCAGCACCCCGGCACGGCCAAGGAACCAGGCGCCGTTCCACAAGCCGCCCAAGGCCATGCCGTGGGCCGCGCAATCGTTCAGCAGGCGATCGAGTTCCGGGTACTTGAGTGGTGTGCGCAAGCCGCCGCAGACCACCAACAGGTCCAGCTCCTTCAGCGCCGCAGCGGACAGCTCGGTGGCTACCAGTTCCAGTCCCAGGTCGCTGAGCACCCGGTCGCCGTCCAGCGACAGCGGGGTGAACCGGAAGCTGTCGGCACGTAGCAGGTTGGCCGTGACCAGTACGTCCATGGCCACCGTGAAACTGGCCATCGAGAAGTGTTCGAGCAGGATAAAGTCGACCCGATAGGGCGCCTGGGCATTGGCGCTGCTTGTTTTGAGCCGTAGCATGTTGCTGGTGCTGGTCTTTTGGCTGAACTGGCGTGGCGTGGGCACTCTGAACTCCGCTTCCTGGCTGGCCCGCAGAGTGTGGACGGTGCCCGGAGGAAAGACAATCTCCCCGGTGGCTGTGTCGTATTACAGGTCGTGTTCAGGCAAACCTGCCTGTCCTGGCGCTTTACCGCTATGCTGACCTTCCGTCATTGAGGATGCCCCTGATGAGATATGCCGCTGTAGTGTTGCTCAGCCTGTTGCCGTTGCTGGCCAACGCCCTGGAGCAGGGCGACAAGCTTGCCCCGTTCACACTGCTCGACCAGTACGACCAGGCCTACAGCCTTGCTGCCGACACGCAGATACTGCTGGTGGCGCGCGATATGGACGGTGCCAAGCTGGTCAAGGCGGCACTGGCCGAGCAGCCCAAGGGCTACCTGGAAGCACGCGCCGCTGTATTCGTGGCCGACATTCAGCGCATGCCTGCGCTGATCAGCAAACTCTTCGCTGTCCCGGCCATGCGCGATTACAGCTACCGGGTGCTGCTCGACCGTGATGGGCGAGTGGCCAGCCGTTACCCCGGGCAGGAGGGCCAGGTGCAGTGGTTACAACTGCAGCAGGGCGTGCTGGTCAGCCAGCGGGCGTTCACCGATGCAGCGGCGTTGAAGGCTGCGCTGGAGAATGCACCACGGCAATAAGGCCTTTTCGCCGCGCCTGCAAAGAGGCGCGGTGAGTCAAATCAATCTGAACCCTCAGCGCTTGCAGCAACCCAACCCAATACATGCCATTGGGAGAGCGCTCATGGAAATCGGTACGATCTGGATCATCATCGCAGCCTTGGTCATTCTGCTGGAGATCTGGGCCATCTGGCACATCATCGGCAGTGAACGGCGCGCCGAGCGCAAGATGCTGTGGATCGTCTTCGTGGTCTACGCACCCTTCCCCGGTTTGCTGTTCTGGGCCTGGCGTGGGCCGCGGGCGGTGAAGGGCAGGGCGGTGCTGCAGGAAAAATGACGGTTTGCGGCCTCGGGCGCGGGGGCGCCTGAGGCCGTCGAGGGTCATTTGGGCAGGATGTCGAAACGCATGGCTGGCCCCAGCCCGTCCACCATCAGGCAGCCGTAGAACTTCACGGTGGACAGTACGCGCAGTTCCTTGAGCGCGTCATGGATGTAATCGCGGACCAGCTTTTCAGCTTCCCGCTTGCGGTCAGCGAGGGTGGTGCCATTGAGCGTGATCATGCCAAGCAGCGTGGTTTCAATGTGCTCGACGGTGTCCAGGCCGAGCTTTTCCCGCAGGTGCAGACGTGCCTGTGCCGCATCGGTTTCATCGCGTGGAGCGCTGTGCGGCTTGATGGTATAGGCCAGCTGAAAATCAAATTTGCTCATCGGTTTTTCCTTGTTGGTTAAAGGCCTCCATGCCGGGCTTTGCAATCTAGTGTGGTGTTTCACAAATAACGACCATAACTCGCGGCGCTTTTTGCGCTCATGCGGCGTTGTCGCTCCTCGCCGTAGCTGGGCTACGACTCGTCGCGACGCCTTGCCTGAACGCAAAAATCGCTCGCGAGTTATTGGCCGTATTTGCAAAACACCACACTAGGCTCTGTACGAAAAGCCTTGATACTTGTTCATGCTGCGTTGAAAACAGCCTCGGAATGCTCATGTACTCCAGTACAGTCGGGCGCGACCCCGGCCGTTCCTCGGCTGTTTTCGCCTTGCCTGACCTGCGTCTCAAGACTTTTCGTACAGAGCCTACGGCCTTACAGCCACTGCGCAAACACACGCGTGGTTTTGACATGACGATGCCTTGTACGAAATTTCCTACTTTATGCTTGACCTCGAGTTAGCTTAAGGTCCGATACTCCGGCGCTCTTTCAACCGTGCGAGGGCTTGTCGTGACCCCATCAAGCGCATTCCAGCTAAGCAACCCCGAAGGCCTCTACGACCCCAGTGGCAATGCCTACTCCCATGTCGCCGAAGTGCGCGCTGACAGCCGTCTGCTGTTCATCGCCGGTCAGGGTGGGGAGGATAGCCAGGGCCAGTTGTCACCCGTGTTCGCCGAACAGGCCCGCCAGGCGCTGGCCAACCTGGAACGGGCCCTGGCGTCGAAAGGTGCCAGCCTGGCCCAGGTGTTCAAGCTGACCCTGTTGATTGTCGAGCATTCAGAAGCGCGCCTGCACCAATGGGTGGCTGAGGCCGACAGGGCCTGGGGGCGGCACATGAAACCGACCTGCACACTGATACCGGTGCCCCGGCTGGCGCTGGACGGCATGCTGGTGGAGATCGAAGCAGTAGCCGCCGTCTTGCTCAAAACCTGAAAAGCCGGCACGGTCGCCCGTAGGTGCGGGTTTACCCGCGAACACCGGCGTAGCCGGTGCCATCCTCCACGGTGGATTCTTCCTTGTATATCGGTGCCGGTCCTGACTAAATGCCGCTATAACAACAATCCCGCTCAGAGGTGACCACACCATGAGTACAGGCACGACCACGCTTACTGACCGCAAGACCAGCGCCTGGCTTTGGCCTGCCCTTTTCAGCCTGGTGGCGTTTGCCGCCAACTCGGTGTTCTGCCGGCTGGCGCTGAAGGACGGGGCCATCGACCCGGTGTCCTTCACCATGGTCCGCCTGGCCAGTGGTGCGCTGTTTCTGCTGTTGCTGATTCGCCTGCGCAGCCCGGTGCACACCATGGGCGGCAGTTGGTGGGGCGGCTTGGCCCTGTTCCTGTACGCGTTCCTGTTTTCTGCGGCGTACCTGCAACTGGGGGCAGGGGGGGGGGCGTTGTTGCTGTTCGGTGCCGTGCAGATCACCATGTTCGGCTTTGCGTGGTACAGGGGCGAACACATCACGGTACGCATGCTGCTGGGCATGCTGATCGCCTTTGCCGGCCTGCTGGTGCTGCTGTTGCCTGGCGTCTCGGCGCCGCCGTTGGCCAGTGGCTTGCTGATGGCCCTGTCCGGTGTGGCCTGGGGGGTATATACGCTACTGGGCAAAGGCTCGCCCAGGCCGCTGGCCGACACTGCCGGCAATTTTGCCCGCAGCTTGCCGTGCCTGGTGCTGCTGCTACCGATGCTGTTGCTGGGGGCCGGCCCGCACCTCACGCCACTTGGCTTGTTGTATGCCTTGGGTTCCGGTGTGCTGGCTTCTGGCGCAGGCTATGCCGTTTGGTATGGCGTGGTCAGGCAGATCAGTGCGCAACAGGCGGCGACCCTGCAGCTCAGCGTGCCGGTGATTGCCGCACTGGGCGGGGTTGCCCTGATCGGCGAGTCGGTGTCGTTGCGCTTGTTGATCGCCTGTGTGGTGGTGTTGGGCGGCATTGCCCTGGCGCTGGCGCCGCGCCGTTAAAAAAAGCTGCGCTGGGCCTTGAGTGTGACCACGCTGTCGCAATAGGTATTGATGCCCGAATAGGCATCGCAGCTCGCGCCACTCAGGCTGGAGTTGCTGTAGATCAGGTTCAGGTCGATGCCCAGCCAGGGCCGCGACAGCTCCAGTGACCAATCGGAAAAGGTATTCACCTGGCTGCCATCGCCAATGGTGAACGGCGTGCCCAGGCGGTGGTGGGCGAGCTTGACGGTGAAGTCGACGTCGAACATCGGCAGATGGCCGAAGTCGGCGAACAGCGTGCCCGTGCGGTTGTCGGGGTTGTCGCGCAGCGCCCCGCCGAAGCGGCTGCCCAGCACCGAAATCCCCCCATACAGGGCGTAGCTGTCGGGGCCTGCGATATTGGGCTGACTGTAATGGATCAGCCCTACCTCGTAGCCCAGGCTGCTGTCGAAATGGTGCTTGTAGCCCAGGTAGCTGTCCAGGCGCAGGGTCGAGTCAGGGGTGACGCCCATGCTTGGGGCGTACTGGCCCAGGTACCAGCCATTGGGGTGGCTGAGGTCTAGCCCGCCATGGAATGCGCCAACGGCACTGGGTGAGATAAGCCCTTGCGCCATGCTGCGTGAGGGGGTGGTGCCGAGTGTGAAGTCGAAATCGCCCAGTTGGCGTTTCATCTGCTGGGCTTGCGACGCGGGGCTTAAAAGCAGCGCAGCACTCAGCAACAGAAGGGGCCTGATCATGGTCTCCGTCCTGGAAGGCTTGCGGTTGAGCGGTAGAGGATACCTGCGCAAGTGGAGGGAGGGAACCGCCGGTTAGCCCGTTCAGCCTTTGGTCGAACGTTCAGCGTCGGCGGCCTCGGTCACGACAGGCAGGTTACCGGCACGCAGGATCACCCGCCGTTGCTGCTCGTAATTGTCCAGTGACAGGCCGCGGCGCTGCAAGGCTTCCAGTTGCAACTGGCGAGTTTCCTCGGCGGTGTACGGGCGCAGTTCAGGGTGGCTGGCACAGCCGCTGATCACGGCGATGGCAAAAGCGACAAGGGTGGCGGACAGCTGGCGGGCCAAGGTATTCATTGGTTAGCTCCAGGGCAGTCTAGGAAGCAGCGTGGGGATGGCGCTAGGTTATGCGGCCACAGCGTTCGTTAGAAATTGCCCCGCTCGATAGTGACTATCGACGGTTCCGGCGAAGCCCACCTATAGACTCAAATGCATCAACCATCCCACCGTTGAAGCGCGAAAAGTTAGCGTCCCCTCGTCTGGTCAAAAGCACTGCCATTGCTACCCTTAACCCACGCGGTCTGACCTTGTGGGGATAAGCGATGCGCATGCCATTGTTTGCTGTCCTGTCGGCACTGCTTTGCCTGAGCGCTGCCCCGGGCCTGGTGCTGGCCGAAGACGTGCCCGCGCCGGATCCGGCGCCATCCGCTGCCACGCCCGTGGCCAAGGACCCGGTGTTCTCCCAGGAGCAACTTGACCAGATGCTGGCCCCCATTGCCTTGTACCCTGATCAGTTGCTGGCTCAGGTGCTGATGGCGTCAACCTACCCGGGGCAGGTCAATGAAGCCGTGACCTGGTCCAAGGCCAACCCCAGGGCCACCGGCGACGATGCGGTCAGGCAAGTGGCCAAGCAGCCCTGGGACCCTAGCGTACAGGCACTGGTGGCCTTCCCGCAGGTGCTGGCAACGCTTGGCCAGGACCCGGTCTGGGTGCAGCGCCTGGGCGATGCTTTCCTCGCCCAGCCCGATGATGTCATGGGCAGCGTGCAGCGTTTGCGCCACCAGGCGCAGGCCGCCGGCAATCTGCAGAGCAGCCAGTACCAGCACGTCACCGTGCAGACCGCACCTGCACCGGCGCCAGCCGCAAGCGGCAGTAGCACCCAAGGGGCAGCGGCCAGCAGCCCGCCCACCACCATCGTCATCGCGCCGGCCGACCCGCAAGTGGTGTATGTGCCCAGCTATAACCCGACCACCACCTATGGTACGTGGGCCTACCCGGCCTCGCCGCCGGTGTATTACCCGCCGCCGCCCATGTACTACCCCGGTTCCGCGCTGGTGGCCGGCCTGGCCTTCGGTACCGGCGTGGCGATCGTCGCCTCGTTGTGGGGCGATTGCGACTGGGACAACAATGACATCGACATTGACGTCAACCGCTACAACAACCTCAACGTCAACAACCGCATCACCAACAACCAGAACAAATGGCAGCACAATGCCGCCAACCGCGACGGGGTGCCATACCGCGATTCTCGCAGCCGTCAGCAGTACGGCCGCCAGCTGGACGGTGCCACTCAGCGCACCGCGTTCCGCGGCGACGACGCCCAACGGGCCCAGGCCCGAGACAAAGCCCGGGCATCGATGGACCGCGCAGGTATCGAACGGCCGGCTACCAGTAACCGTCAGGCCCGCGAGCAAATGCGCGAGGCCAAGGCAGGCAATCCTGACGGCAACCGCATGCCGTCCCGTGATGATGGCGCGCGGGCGACTGACCGTCGGCAGGAAACCCGCACTGATCAAGGCCGCCAGCAGAACGGCAACCTGGCCAATCAACGCCGGCAGGGCGACGGCCAGGTGCGGCAGCCGGCGCAGAGCCGTCCTGCCAATACGGCAGGCCGTGCCCGCAACAATGCCTTCGACGGTGTGCGCTCGCCGTCGCGCACCAGCGTGCAGGCCAACCGCGGCCATACCAGCCAGTCGTTCGCTCAGCGGCCAGGTGCGTCTCGTGCCGCCGGGCACCCGATCTCCCGGCCCAGTGCGCCCGCGCGTCGCGGCGCAGGAGGCCGTCGATGAAGCGCCCAACACTGGCTGCATTGCTGCTGACGGCAGGTTTGGCCTGGTCGTTCATGGCCGCCGCCCAGCAAGCCTTCCCAACGCCGGAGAAGGCCGTGGAAGCCTTTGTCGCGGCGCTGGGCCAGGAAAAACCTGATGAAGCCCGCCTGGCCCAGTTGCTGGGCGATGACTGGCGCACCTATATACCGCGCGGTGGTGTGCAACGCAGCGATGTGGATACCTTTCTCGAGCAGTATCGCGCACAGCACAGCATCGACATGTCAGGCGAGGGCAAGGCCATCCTGGCGGTGGGCACCGGTCACTGGACCTTGCCCATACCGCTGACCAGGAGCAGCCAGGGCTGGCGCTTCGACCTCAAGGCGGGCAGTGCCGAAATTCGCGCCCGTCGCATCGGGCGCAACGAGCTGGGTGTTCTGCAGTCGCTGCTGGCCTATCACGATGCGCAAATGGACTACGCCACCCAGGACCACAACGGAGATGGTGCGCTGGAGTACGCACAGAAGATTTTCAGCGAGCCGGGCAAGCATGACGGGCTGTATTGGGATGACAATGGCGACGGTGACGTCAGCCCGTTGGGCCCGCTGTTCGGCCAGGATGTGGTCGGTGACGCCTGGTATGGCTACCACTTCCGCATCCTGGACGCACAGGGCCCATCCGCCCCGGGCGGTGCCTACAGCTACCTGATCGGCAACCAGATGAGCCGTGGCTTCGCCATGGTCGCCTGGCCGGCCAAGTACGACGACACCGGGGTGATGAGCTTCATGATCAGCCATGACGGCCAAGTGTTCGAGAAAGACCTCGGGCCGCATGGCGACAGGCTGGCGAAGGAGATGAAACGCTTTGACCCGGACGACAGCTGGAAAGTGGTGGATGTGGTGGCGGGGGATTGAGCCCGCCAAGCCAACGCGACGGTGCCCCTGTGGAAGCGGGCCATTTTCCGTTGTTGTGATCAGTGCGCACGCGTAGCCCGCACCTCGCTCGCCGTGCACCCATACTGCTGGCGAAATGCTCGGGTGAACTGCGCCTGATCGGCAAAGCCCCAGCGAAATGCCAGTTCGCCGATCGCCAGGTGGCAATGCGGGTCAAGCAGTTGCCGGTGCACGGCCTCCAGGCGTTGACGGCGTACCCACTCGCCAAGGGTGTAGGGCGTGATCGCGAACAACTTGTGCAGATAACGCAGCGACAGCCCACAGGCGCTGGCGATGGTTTGTGGCGACAGCTCGGGGTCACCCAGGTTTTGCTGCACGTACTGCTCGACCCGCGTCAGGTGCAGGGTGCTGAGGTTGCTGCCTTCGCTGCCCAGCACGCGCTCATCCTGTTGCAAGGCCAGCAGCAGGGTGGCGGAGGCCTGTTCCAGCAGTAGATGCCGGGCTGCCGGGGGGCTGGTGTCGAAATGGCGGGCACACAGGTCGAGTTGCTCGACGAAGATGCGCCCCAGGCCCTGACGGGCATCGAAGCAATGCCGGGTATAGCGCTTGTGCCCCAGCAGGTTGGCTTTGAGCGCACGCTCGGGCAGCTTGAGCACCCACAAGTCGTTCTGCGTGCCGTAGTGGAAGCGGTAGGGTGCATCGCCGCGCTCGACGATGAAACCGCCCGGGCTGCAACTGATCTGGTGGCCGTCCTGTTCGAAGTGCACCTCGCTGCCATGCGGTACGGTCACCAGGTAGAACGCTTCATGGTCCTGGCCGATATGCGCGTTGCTGCGCGAGTAACCCAGCTGGCTGGACCGCAGGCGCGACAGGCTGAGCGGCGTGCTCGGCGTACTCCAGCGCTGCAGGTGGCCATCGAATGGCTGTCCGGCAGCAAATTCAAGGCTCAGTGGGAAATAGGTGTCACTGATGGCTTCGGCCCAGCGTGCCTGGCGTTCAGGCTGTGGCCAGCCGTGGGTCGAGAGTTCTGTGGGCATGGTGGGTCCTTTTTCAAAGAGGGCAGCATTGAAAAAAGGAACTGCAGGCAAGCTACTCAAGCAGCTCTTGTTATTGTAAAAACCGCCCGGCAGCGCAAAACTGCCGGGCGGTTGTCAGGCCCATGATCGGCGCGCGCCGACCGCAAGATCAACCCCCGCGTGTCACTCGGTAGGTGGCCGAAGGCTCCAGGCGAGCTTGCCAGCCGGGTGGCAGGACAATGTTGGTGGTGTCTTCCTCGATCACACAGGGGCCATGCACGGTCTGCCCTGGCAACAGGTGGTTGCCGTTGAACACCGGTGTGGGCTGCCATTCACCGTCGGCACTGAACAGCATCGGGCGGACGGATTGCGCGGCGGGGGCGGGGGGCTCGGCCGGCCCCTGCAGCTCGGGTTGCGGCGGGCGTGGCAGGTGGCCGATCACCGAGCACTCCAGGTTCACCAGCTCCACCGGGCTGTCGGGTTCGCTGTACGAGTACAGGGTCTGGTGGCGGCTGTGGAAGCGGCTGACCAGCGCGGTCAGCCCTGCCTCGTCCAGGCTGTGCTGCTGCAGGTCCACACTGCACTCATGAATTTGCCCCAGGTAGCGCATCTCCAGGGTGTAGTGGCAGCTGCTGGCCTGGTCGCCAAAACCGTCTTCGCGCAGGTTGGCCAGGCCTTGCTCACGCAGTTCGGTGAGGGTCTGGTTGAGTTGCGCCAGGTCGACGTGCCCGGCGTCCAGGCGCATCGACAGGCTGGTGAGCTGGTCGTAGCGCACGTCGGACAGGATCTGGCCGAACGCACACAAGCCCGAGGCCACCTTGGGGATCAGCACGGTGTGCATGCCGATTTCTTCGGCCAGGCGCACCACGTGCATGCCCGCCGCACCGCCTGCGCCGATCAGGGCGAAGTCACGCGGGTCGTGACCGCGCTCGATCGATACGCGGCGGATGCCGTTGACCATGTTCAGGTTGACCAGGGTGGTGATGCCGAATGCCGCGCGTTCCACACTGATGCCCAACGGTTCGGCGATCGTGCTCCGGATGGCGTCCAGCGCGGCCTGGCGGTTCAGGCGGATACTGCCGCCCAGCAGTGCGCCGTCGGGCAGGTAGCCAAGTGCCAGGTTGGCGTCGGTGACCGTGGGTTCGTGGCCACCCTTGCCGTAGCACACCGGCCCAGGCATGGCGCCGGCGCTGCGCGGTCCGACCTGGAGCATGCCAAACTCGTCCAGGTGGGCGATGGAGCCACCGCCGGCACCCAGGGTCTCCACCTGGATCATCGGCACGCCGATGCGCTGGCGCAGGAAGTCCACGTCCTTGCTGAAGTTGGTGCGTCCGGCGTTGGTCAGGGTGATGTCGAACGAGGTGCCGCCCATGTCCACGGTAATGACGTTGTCGATACCGAACGGCCTCGCTACTGCCAACCCGGCTTGTGGTGCCGAGGCCGGACCGGAGTTGATCGCGTTGACGGCGCGCTCACGCATCAGGTGCCCGGGCGCCAACCCGCCATTGGACTGGAAGTAGCGTACTGGCTGCTGTGCGCCAAGTGCCTGAAACAGGCTGTCGATGCGCGCCACGTAACGTGCCATTACCGGGCTGAGGTAGGCGTTGACCACGGTGGTGGAGGTGCGGGTGTATTCGCGAATCTGCGGGAACACCTCGCAGCCGGTGCAGACGAACACCTCGGGCAGGGCAGCCCGTACCAGTTCGGCGGCCCGTTGTTCGTGGCTGGGGTTGCGCACCGACCACAGGAAGGAAATGGCCACGGCCTGCACGCCTTCGGCACGGAAGTAGTCGATGGCGGCATGGATGGCGGCTTCGTCCAGCGGGCTGTGCTCACGGCCATCGCCAAGGATTCGGCCACCGATCGGGCGGCGCAGGTGGCGTGGGGCAAGCATGTGTGCCGGCGGGTAGTGGGCGTCGTAGCGGTGGCCCTCTTCCTTGTGGCCCAGGCGGATTTCCAGGCTGTCCTCGTGCCCCTCGGTGCACAGCAGGCCCACCTTGACGCCGGTGCGCTCGATCAGCGCGTTGAGGGCCACGGTGGTGCCGTTGATGCACAGGTCACAGTTGGCGATCAGTTCGGCCGGGCTGCGCCCGGTGGCGTCGGCGATCTGTGCCAGGCCGGCGCGAATGGCCAAGGTGCCGTCCTGCGGCGTGGAGGGGGCCTTGAACAGCTGCACGCCGCCGTCGCGATCGGCCAGGATGAAATCGGTGAAAGTGCCGCCGGCGTCTACGCCCAGGCGATATTGGTTACGCATGCGTGTTCTCCGGTTAGCGCGGGGCGCGGGCAAGGCGGGTGGCTGTTTCGTCCAGTTGGCCATCGGCATCGAGGACCACGCCATATTCCAGGGCTGCGCCTTGTGGCGAGACCAGGCCGTTGCGCACGTCCTCCAGTACTGCTGCGACCCGACGGCGCAGTGGGTCGCCGTAGCCACCACCCCCTGGGTTGATGTTGATGATGCGTTCGCCGGGCTGCAGGGTGAGCATGGGGTTCTGCGTGTAGTGGTCTTCGCGGCCATCGGCATGGCGATGGATCAGCCGGCCCAGTTTGGGCTCGAGCAGGGCATTGCGAGCCCCGGCGGCACCGGCGGTGGGCAACTGGCGGCCCTCGCCGAAGCCGACCACGGTCATGGCGTGGTCCAGCGGTTCGATCTCCAGGCGGGTGCCCGAACCACCGCGCAATTCACCGGCGCCACCACTGTCGGCCATCAGGCTGTAGCGGTGGATCAGCACCGGATACGCGTGTTCGAGCAGCTCGATGTCACCGCTCATCAGCGCCCCGAAGCAGCACAGCGGGCCGCAGGCGTGCCAGCCATCCATCACCTTGTTGGCACCGGCTCCGGAAATGATCGAGGCCAGCACCATCGTCACGTACTCGCTATTGCCGTTGCGCGGGTCGCGGCCGGCAATGTTGATGCCGCTGGTATGCCCCCAGGAGGCCGTTACCCGCTGTGGCGAGGCCTGTTCCAGTGCCGTGCGCACGGCATCGGCGAGGGTTTCCATCGGCGTGGTGGTGCAATTGACGTGAGGCGCGGGTTCCTCGGCATTGCACAGCGTACCCCTGGGGCCGACATCGACCGTTACGCAGCGATACAGGCCTTCGTTGTAAGGCGGCGCCACCTGAGCGAACATCATCAGCCCCAGGTAAACCCCGGATACCGAGTTGCCCTCATAGGAATTGATGAAGTACGGCACCTGCGGCGGGCTTTCGATGCGCACATGGGCCTGGTCGCCACGGATCTGCACATGGGCGGTGATGGCCAGTTCACCCAGGCCGTGGCCGGCATCTTCGAGCACGGCGGTGCCGCTGTAGTCACCATCCGGCACATCGCGCAACAGCGCCCGCATGTGTCGGTCGGCCATGTTCTTCAGTTCGGCGATGCAGGCACGCACCTGTGCCACGCCGTACTTGTCCAGCAGCTCCAGCAAGTGCCGCTCGCCGACCTTGCAGGCGCCATACTGGGCATTGAGGTCGCCTTCCTGATAGGGGCGGGCGCGCATGTTGGTGAGCATGAAGTTGATCACGTCCTCACGACGCTTGCCCTTTTCCCACAGCTTGACCGGTGGAATGCGCAGGCCCTCGGCATAGATCTCCTTGGCATCGGGGTTGTAGCCCGCCGGCACCGGGCCGCCGATGTCGGTCAGGTGGCCCTTGCAGACGGTCCAGAACACCAGCTCGCCCTGGTAATACACCGGTTTGTACATGCAGCAGTCGAGAATATGGCTGCCCTTGTAGGCGGGGTCGTTGTGGTAGATCACGTCGCCTTCGGCGATGTCGTCGCCGAAGAACTCGGCCACGCATTTCATGGCCGGTATCAGCGAGCCCAGGTGGATGGGAATGTCCTGGCCCTGCAGGATCATTTCCGGCAAGTGGTCGAACAGCGAGTTGGAATAGTCGTGTGCCAGGTTGAACACACTGGAGCGCCCGGTCTTTTCCAGGGTCAGGGTCATTTCGCGTTGCGCTGTCTCCAGCGCACCCCGGACAACCGCAAGGGTGATCGGATCTACTGTCTGCATAGGTCACCAACGTTTGTTCTTGTGCTTTTTGGGTGCGTGCCGCAGCGGGGCGGCGCGTGGTGACAGGCTAAGGGGCGGGGTGGGGGGAAGGCTTGTCGCTGGGTGTACCGGTTGTTGTGTCTGGGCGCACTTCAAGTTCGGGCAGGCGACACAACTATTGCCCCAACATTTGTCGCACCAGCCATTGCCCGGCCGGCCCCAAGGCACGCCGGCTCGACCAGGCCACATCCATATCCACCCGCCGGGGGTAACCCGCTATCTGCAACTCCACCAGCTCGTTGCCAAACCGTTTTACCAGCGCCCTGGGCAGCTCGGCCCAGCCAAACCCGCGCACGGCGAACTCCAGCAGGGTAAGGTAATCCGGTGCCGACCACGCTTGGCCACGGCCATGGTGCAGGCTGGGGGCATAGGTCTTGATATACAGCTGTCGTACGTTCTCCAGATGCTGCGCCTTTACCTGCGCCAGGCTTGCCAACGGATGCTCGCTGGCGACATACACGCCGAACTCTGCCTGCTCCGGCAAGCGCGCCACGGCCACGTCGGCGGGGTAGCCGGGCTGTGTGGCAAGGATGCCGACATGGGCCAGGCCCTGCTGGATCATCTCGATCACATCAGCGTCCTCCGCCGGGCCGCAGCGTAGCTCGGTATGGGGGTAGTGCTGGGCGAAACGAGTCATCACCGCCCCCTGGAACGTTACGCTGTAGCTGTCCGACATCACCACAGATACCAGCGCCTCGACATTTTGCGCCAGTCGCACTGCCAGCGCATCGAGCTGGGCGCTGGCATCGAGAATCGCCTCGACATGGCTCAGCACCTGCCTGCCCGCCTCATTGAGCGTGGGGTGGCGGCCATTGCGGTCAAACAGCGGGCAGCCGATATCGGCCTCGAAATTGGCGATGGCGATGCTGACAGTGGACTGGCTTTTGCGCAGCTTGCGCGCCGCCGCAGAAAACGAACCGAGTGAGGCGGCTTCGGTAAAGGCGACCAGAGCTTCGGGAGAGTAACGCATGGTATTGATAAAACCGATGGTAGCTATGTCGCGAGTATCAGTTCTATCAAAGAAAATGGGAAGCACGACTCCCGCAATGGATGGAATGTGCAATGAAAAACGTGTCTTTCACCGAACGCCTGGTCCACGCCGTTGGCTATGAAGTTTTTGCGGTACTGCTGTGTGCGCCGCTGCTGTCCTGGATCATGGGCAAGTCGTTGGCAACGGCGGGCGCGCTGGCGGTGACCCTGTCGGTGATCGCCATGCTGTGGAACATGGTTTACAACGCACTGGTTGATCGCTGGGTGCAAACCGAACGCATCAACTGGAAGGCCAGTACGCGTTTCGTGCACGGTCTTGGCTTCGAAGCCGGCCTGGTGGTGTGGTGCCTGCCGGTGGCGGCTTGGATGCTGGAGATTTCGCTGCTGCAGGCGTTCATGGTGGAGCTGGGCTTCTTCGTGATCATCCTGCCCTACACCGTGGTCTACAACTGGGCGTTCGACAAAGCCCGGCACCTGCTGGTGCAGCGGCACCTGGCATGATTCTGCCACCTGGCGCGGTTCACTGATCGGAGGTGGACACAGGTCGGTGGTTGGGGACAGGCCGTCGTAGGAGCGGGTTCACCCGCGAAAGGGCCGGGCCTGCTGGCCAATCTCCACCCGCCGTTCACCGTCGCTGCCGCCACCGTATTCGCGGGTAAACCCGCTCCTACCATGGGGGGCACAGGTCGGTTGTTGGGCGCAGGCCGCCGTAGGAGCGGGTTCACCCGCGAAAGGGCCGGGCCTGCTGGCCAACTCCACCCGCCGTTCACCGTCGCTGCCGCCACCGTATTCGCGGGTAAACCCGCTCCTACCACGGTGGTGGACACATGTGGGGGGGTGGGCGCAGCCGGTGTCATGCCCCGCGTCGCCTGCTTTGCGGGTACAACCGCCCAAGGTGACCGTATAAACCCATGAAAAACGGGGCATGCCATTGCTGGCATGCCCCGTTTTCATACAGCTGATGCGCCTCAGGCGACCTTGACGATCCAGCCTGCCGGTGCCTCTACATCGCCGCTCTGGATACCGGTCAGCTCGTTGTAGAGCTTCTGGGTAACCGGGCCGACCTTTTCCAGGTCGTGGAACACGTGCAGCTTGCCGTTGTACTCGATGCCGCCGATCGGGGTGATCACGGCTGCGGTACCGCAGGCACCGGCTTCGACGAAGCGGTCCAGCTTGCTGATCTCGACATCGCCTTCGATCACGGTCAGGCCCAGACGCGATTGCGCCAGTTCCATCAGCGAGAGGCGGGTGATGCCTGGCAGTACCGAGGCCGATTTCGGGGTGACGAACTCGTTGTTGGCGGTGATGCCGAAGAAGTTGGCCGAACCGACTTCCTCGATCTTGGTGTGGGTCAGCGGGTCGAGGTAGATGGCGTCGGCGAAGTTGGCCTTCTTCGCTTCAGCACCCGGCTGCAGGCTGGCAGCGTAGTTGCCACCGACCTTGGCCGCGCCGGTGCCCTGTGGGGCAGCACGGTCGAAGCTGGAAATCTGGAAGTTGTGCGGCTTCATGCCGCCCTTGAAGTACGAACCAACCGGGATGGCGAACACCGAGAAGATGAACTCGGGGGCGGTGCGCACGCCAATGTTGTCGCCGGTGCCGATCACGAACGGGCGCAGGTACAGGGCGCCTTTGCCGTGCGGTGGCACGAACTTTTCATTCGCCTTGACCACTTGCTTGCACGCTTCGATGAACACATCGGTCGGCACGTGCGGCATCAGCAGGCGTGCGCAGCTGCGCTGCATGCGGGCCGCGTTCTGGTCCGGGCGGAACAGGTTGATCGAGCCGTCCTTGCAACGGTAGGCCTTCAGGCCTTCGAAGCACTGCTGGCCGTAGTGCAGGGCCGTGGAGCCTTCACTGATGTGCAGTACGTTGTCTTCGGTCAGGGTGCCCTTGTCCCACTCGCCATTGCGCCATACGGACAGGTAGCGTTTGTCGGTCTTGATGTAGTCGAAACCCAGCTTGTCCCAATTAATGCTTTCGTTGCTCATGACACCCTCATTGTCTTGCAAGTGCCCGATCGCTCGGGCTGCTGTTATATGCGCACCATGCCACCTTAAACCATCCTTGGCGGATCGGGAACGGCCAGTCACGAATTGATAGGCTGCGATGCTTTTTTTTCGGTGTCTACAACAGCAAGTACTCATCCAGCGCCAGGTTTTCCAGCAATACCGCATCATGGGACGCCACTATCAGCGCCCCGCGAAACTGCCCAAGCATACCTTCCAGCGCCGTCAGCGATGGCAGGTCAAGGTGGTTGCCGGGTTCGTCCAGCAGCAACAGATCGAGCGGCCGTTCGCGGTACAGCACGGCGGCCAGCGCCGCCTTCATACGCTCGCCGCCGCTCAGCAGGCTACTGGGCAGTTCGATACGGGCCGCATCCAGGCCCAGTTGCGCCAGGCGGCTGCGCAATTTTCCCTGGGCCAGCGTCGGGTTGGCTTGGCGCAGGTGTTCGAGCACGCTGCGGTTGCCTGCCAGTGTGCTGCAGTGCTGGTCGAGTAGGGCGGTCTCGCCACTGAGGCGCACATTGTCGGGCGATGCTGGCAATTCCCCATTCAGCAGCCTGAGCAGGGTGGACTTGCCACTGCCATTGGCGCCGATCAGCCCTACGCTCTGGCCCAGGCACAAGCGCAGGTCAAGCGCTTTGCGGGTGCCATGGGGCAAGCAAAGTGCCTGCAAGGCCAAGACCTCTCGGCCCGGATGACGCTGAGGAGTGGGCGCGTGCAAGGTAATAGCGCTGTCTTGCTCCACCTCGCGGGCGGCGTCACGCACTTTGCCCAGTAGCGTTTGCCGAGCATCGCGATGGTCGCGGCGCTGCTTGCCAGCAGTGGCCTGGCTGCGCTCCTGCTTGCGGTCGACCAGAATCTTGGCCTGGTTGGCGTGCTTGGCTTGGCGCCCGGCCCGGGCTTGATGGCGCTCCAGGTCTTCGCGTTGGCGCTGCAGTTCACGGGCCTGGCGTTGCTGCTCTTGCTTCAGCCGGGCAAGTTGCTGCTGCGCCTGCGCCGTCTGGTTGGCTTTTTGCGCACTATAGAGGCTGTAGTTGCCACCGTAGGCCTGCAAGCCCAGGCTGGATAATTCGACAATGCGTGCCATGTGCGCCAGCAGGCTGCGGTCGTGGCTAATCACCAGCAAGCCACGGTCCCAGGCTTCGATCATGCTCAGCAGCTGGGCACGGGCGTTGCTGTCCAGGTGATTGCTTGGCTCGTCGAGGATCAGGTAATCGGCATCGCTGAGCCACGCGCCAATCAGTGCCACGCGCATGGCTTGGCCACCGCTCAGGGTCCGTGCGGGCTGGCGCCAGTCGAGTTGACCCAGCCCGTGGCCCTCAAGCTGCAGCTGCAATTGCTCGCGGATATCCCAGCGCTCGCCAACGGTGTCGAAATCCTGGGGCTTGATGCTGCCTTGCTCGATGCGCTCCAGCGCCGCAATCACCGGCCCCACTTGGGCCAGGTCGGCCAGCGTGGCGCTGCGCGCGATGACTTGCTGGTCCAGCAAATGGACAGGCCCGAGGCGCCGACAATGGCCGCTGCTCGGTTCACGCCGGCCGGCAAGAATCTGCCCTAGCAGGCTTTTGCCCACGCCATTGCGCCCGACCAGGCCGGTGCGGCGTTGGTCGAAGGTTTCGTTGAGGTTGCTAAACAGCGGCCTGCCATCAGGCAAGGCCAAGGAGACGCTGTCCAGCGTCAGAATCGACGTGTTCGTCATGCACAACTCCACAAATGCCGCGACATCTCCGGAACGAACCGGAGGCTGAAGACTGGCCGTCGAACGGACGGCGGCATCAATGGCGCATTGGACGAACACCTCGTCATTTAGAGAATGCGTAGCCTAACGGACCGTCTGGGGCCGGGTAAAGCACCGGCTGCCGGTTGGGGCTCAGCGCTGCGTCTGCAAGCGCTTGGCCCAGTCTCCGCCGTGGCCGTGCGCGCAGGCTTCTTCACTGTCGAATCGCACATGCCAGGCCGGATGGTCCAGCTCAATGCCGGCTTGCTCCAGCGCCAGAGCGGTAAGTGCCAGCATGCGCGCCTTCGCATCACCGACCACGGCCGCTGCCTTGTCGGCCTCTTGCTCGAATACCCAGGTAATACGCAGGCTGCTCGGAAAGTCCTCCGGGTTGAGGCGATGGGTTAGCCAACAGAAGCCGACAATCTCCGCCTTGGCGGTTTCGCAGGCATCGGTCAGGCATGCCACCAACTCCCGCTCCAGGCGGCCTATTTCGCGTTTGCCCAGTGCCTTCATGGGTTGGCCTCGTCATCGATCTGCTGGCAAAAGCGCAGGTGGTTGTCTAACGGGGCCTGCCCCTGCACCTGCAGACAATCCAGGTAGAAAGCCTTGGCCTTGTCGGCCGAGAACATGCGCAGTACCGGTAGGGCGGGGGCGAGGGGCATGGGGCGTCCTTGTCCGTTGAAAAGGTGCCACTGTAGCGCAGTTGCTCCCCTTATGGTCGACCAGCCGGCAGCAATGGTTGACCACCCGCCAGCCACTGCGTAGCCTTGCCCACTTCGAGGTTCTTCGGCCTGGCCGAAGCTAAGACGGGAACGCGGTACAAGCCGCGGCTGCCCCCGCAACTGTAAGCACCGACAACGGATCGACACAGCCACTGCGCCAGCGCGCGGGAAGGCGTCATCCCGCCAGCCCGCTGTTCGACTGAACGGGGACATGGAACGGTGCAAGCCAGGAGACCTGCCTCGTCACGTTTTCGACTTTCAACCGGGCGGGGTGATCCGGTGGCGAACAAGCCCGGCCGGCCTGGCCTGCGGCTGTCGTCCTGCATGCCCGCGCCACACTGCCAAGGGCAATGCGACATGAAAACACTGGCCAAGCTCCCCGTCACCATCGTCACCGGCTTCCTCGGCTCGGGCAAGACCACCTTGCTGCGCCACATGCTCGACAACGCCCAAGGGCGCCGCATTGCGGTCATCGTCAACGAATTCGGCGAACTGGGCATCGATGGTGAAATCCTCAAGCAGTGCAGCATCGGGTGCACCGAGGAAGAAGCCAGCGGCCGCGTCTACGAGCTGGCCAACGGCTGCCTGTGCTGCACCGTGCAGGAAGAGTTCTTCCCGGTGATGCGCGAGCTGGTGGCCCGCCGTGGCGACCTCGACCACATCCTCATCGAAACCAGCGGCCTGGCCCTGCCCAAGCCATTGGTACAAGCGTTCCAGTGGCCGGAAATCCGTAACGCCTGCACCGTCGATGCGGTCATCACCGTGGTCGACAGCCCGGCCGTGGCCGCCGGCACCTTTGCTGCCTACCCGGACCAGGTCGATGCCCAGCGCAAGCTCGACCCTAACCTGGACCATGAATCGCCCCTGCATGAGCTGTTTGCTGACCAGTTGGCCAGCGCCGACCTGGTGGTGTTGAACAAGGCCGACCTGATCGACGCCGAAGGCCTGGCCAAGGTGCGTGCCGAGGTGGCCGAAGAACTGCCGCCGGCGGTGAAAGTGATCGAGGCCAGCAGCGGCAAGCTGCCACTGGAGGTGCTGCTGGGCGTGGGTGCCGAGTCCGAGGCGCATATCGATGGCCGCCGAACCCACCACGATTCGCACCACGATGGCGACGATCATGACGATCATGACCACGACGCTTTCGACTCCATCTCCATCGACCTGCCAGAAGCCGACGAAAGCCTGCTGCTCGATGCATTGACCCAGTTGGTGGTGGAGTTCGGTATCCTGCGCGCCAAAGGCTTCGCCGCCATCCCGGGCAAGCCGATGCGCCTGCTGGTACAAGGCGTGGGCACCCGTTTCGACAAGCACTTCGACCGCGCCTGGCGCGCCGATGAGCCGCGCATCACCCGCCTGGTGCTGATCGGCCAGGACCTCGATGCTGCCCAGCTGGAAGCGCGCCTGCGCCAGGCGCTGGGCGCCTGACCCATGCACCTGCTGCGGACCCAGCCCGGTGGTTTCGTACCGGATGACAGCATTGCCGACCTCGGCCAGACACCCGCCGAGCTGGTGATTCTCTGCAGCGGCGATTCACACCTGGCCTTGCTCGCCGACACCGCCGAGCAATTGCCCGAAGACTTTCCCAGCCTGCGCCTGGCCAACCCGATGCAGGTGCAGAACCATGCCTCGGTCGACCTGTATGTCGACCAGGTGCTGCGCCACGCCAAGGTCATCCTGGTGTCGCTGCACGGTGGCGTTGGTTACTGGCGCTATGGTGTCGAACAACTGGTCGAGCTGGCCGCCCGTGGCGTGCAGCTGATTCTGGTGCCGGGCGATGACCGCCCGGACCCGGAGCTGACCCGCCTGGGCAACGTCCGCGGTGAGCAGGCCGAGCGGCTTTGGCATTACCTGCGCCAGGGCGGCAAGGCCAACGCCATCAACCTGTTCAACTGCCTGGCCAGCCAGTGGCTGGGCCGCGATTATGCCTGGGACGAGCCGCAGCCTTTGCCGCGCACGGCGGTCTATCACCCCGCCAAGGGCAGCGCGACACTCGAGGACTGGTACCCGCACTGGCACCCCGAGCAGCCAGTGGCGCCGCTGCTGTTCTACCGTTCGCACCTGCAAGCGGCCAATACCGCGTTCATCGACGTGTTCTGCCAGCGCCTGCAGGCTGCCGGCCTGAACCCGTTGCCGATCGCCGTGGCCAGCCTCAAGGAAAGCGCCTGCCTGGAACAGGTCGAAGCCTGGCTGGACGAGGTCGGCGCCGAAGTGCTGGTCAATACCACCGGTTTCGCCTTGTCCAGCCCCGAGCGCCCCAACCTGCGCCCGTTTCGCCGCGACATCCCGGTGCTTCAGGCAATCTGCGCGCAGGAC
Source organism: Pseudomonas sp. BO3-4 (assembly GCF_034044115.1). Classification (NCBI taxonomy): domain Bacteria; kingdom Pseudomonadati; phylum Pseudomonadota; class Gammaproteobacteria; order Pseudomonadales; family Pseudomonadaceae; genus Pseudomonas; species Pseudomonas sp. BO3-4. The sequence continues at coordinate 3,655,724 of NZ_CP139018.1, read as the reverse complement.
AACCAGCCAGGCTGGGAAGCCAGCGAGCAGGGCCTGGGCGCGCGCGACCTGGCCATGCACATTGCATTGCCGGAGCTGGACGGGCGCATCATCACGCGCCCGGTCAGCTTCAAGGACATGGCCTGGCGCAGCGAGCGCAGCCAGTCCGACGTTGTCTGCTACCGCGCCCACCCCGAGCGCATGGACTTTGTCGCCGAGCTGGCCCGCCGCTGGGTCGAGCTGGCCCGCCTGCCCAATGCCCAGAAGCGCGTGGCATTGGTGCTGGCCAACTACCCGACCCGGGATGGCCGCATTGGTAATGGCGTCGGCCTGGACACGCCCGCTGCCGCACTCAACATCCTCAAGGCGCTGCAGGCCGAAGGCTATCCGCTGGCCGAGTTGCCGGGCAGCGGTACGCAACTGATCCACCAGCTGCTCGGTGGCGTGACCAACGACCTCGACCATCTCGACCAGCGTCCCTGTGCCCAGAGCCTGAGCCTGGCCGATTACCAGGTGGCCTTCGAGCGCCTGCCGCAGGCCAACCGCCAGGCAGTACTGGAACGCTGGGGGCCACCCGAACAGGACCCGATGTTCCGCAGCGGCCGGCTGATGGTTGCCGGCCTGCGCTTTGGCTTGACCTTCGTCGGTATCCAGCCGGCGCGGGGCTACCAGGTCGACCCTAGCGCGGTGTATCACGACCCTGACCTGGTGCCGCCGCACGGCTACCTGGCATTTCACTTCTGGTTGCGTCACGCATTTGCCGCCGATGCGGTGATCCACGTCGGCAAGCATGGCAACCTCGAATGGCTGCCGGGCAAAGGCGTCGGGCTGTCGGCGCAGTGCTGGCCGGACGCGCTGCTGGGTCCGCTGCCGAACATCTACCCGTTCATCGTCAATGACCCGGGCGAGGGTGCCCAGGCCAAGCGCCGCACCCAGGCGGTGATCATCGACCACCTGATGCCGCCGCTGACCCGTGCCGAAACCTATGGCCCGCTGCGCCACCTGGAACAACTGGCCGACGAGTTCTATGAAGCGCAGTTGCTCGACCCACGGCGTGCCCGCGAGTTGCAGCGTGACATCCTCGAGCTGGTCAAGGCCAACCACATCGACCGTGAATTGCAACTGGAAGGGCAACTGGACGATGCGGCGCTCTGGCTGCCGCGCCTGGATACCTACCTGTGCGACCTGAAGGAGTCGCAAATTCGCGATGGCCTGCACGTGTTTGGTCAGTCACCTGAGGGGCGGCTACGCCTGGATACGCTGCTGGCGTTGTTGCGGGTCGAGCGTGGCGACGGCCGTGGCGGCAATGCCAGCCTGCTGCGGGCTTTGGCCAAAGCACTGGTGCCGGGCTGGGACCCGCTCGACTGCGACCTTGGGCAGCCGTGGCAGGGCATACGCCCTGAACAGCTGCAGGCCATGAGCAATGAACCTTGGCGCACCTGTGGCGACACCCGCGAGCGCCTTGAGCTGCTGGCACTGCAGGTGATCGGGCAGGCGCTGGAAGGCACAGCACAGTTACCCGACCTGACTGAGTGGCAACCGGTGCACGCTGTAGTGCAGGCCCTGCGTGAAGCGGTCGCACCCAGCCTGGACGCCTGCGGCACGGCTGAAATGCATGGCCTGCTGGCGGCACTGGCCGGGCGCTTCGTGCCCGCCGGCCCCAGTGGTGCGCCTAGCCGAGGGCGCCTCGATGTGCTGCCCACTGGCCGCAACTTCTATACCGTGGATGTGCGCAACCTGCCCACCACCACAGCCTGGCGCCTGGGCTTCGCCTCGGCCAGCCTGATCCTCGAGCGCCATCTGCAGGACCACGGCGATCATTTGCGTCAGCTCGGCCTGTCGGTGTGGGGCACGGCGACCATGCGCACCGGCGGCGACGACATCGCGCAGGCCATGGCGCTGATGGGCGTGCGGCCTGTCTGGGCCACCGGCAGCCAGCGCGTCGACGACTTCGAAATCTTGCCGTTGAGCCTGCTCGACCGCCCGCGGGTGGATGTGACGTTGCGCGTTTCCGGCTTCTTCCGCGATGCCTTCGGTAACCTGATCCGCCTGTTCGACGCCGCCGTGCAGGCCGTGGCCGCGCTGGACGAACCTGACGACCTCAACCCCCTGGCTGCCCGCGTGCGCAGCGAACGGGCCACGCTGCAGGCTCAAGGCGTGGATGCCGAGCAGGCTGCACGTCAGGCTGGCTGGCGGGTGTTCGGTGCCAAACCCGGCGCATACGGTGCCGGGGTGCAGAACGCCATCGACGGGCGCTTGTGGCACAGCCGCGACGACCTGGCAGAGGTCTACCTCAACCACGGCGGCTATGCCTACGGCGGCAGCGACGACGGCACCCCGGCCCGCGCCCAGTTCGCCCAGCGCCTGGCCAAGGTGCAGGCGGTGCTGCAGAACCAGGACAACCACGAGCACGACCTGCTCGATTCCAACGATTACTACCAGTTCCAGGGCGGCATGCTGGCGGCCTCGGAAACCCTGTCCGGGGCGGTGGTGGCCAGCTACCATGGCGACCACAGCCAGGCCGACCGACCGCGCATCCGTACCCTCAAGGAAGAGCTGAACCGGGTGATCCGCGCGCGTGCGCTCAATCCCAAGTGGATCGACGGGGTCAAGCGTCACGGCTACAAGGGTGCCTTCGAGATGGCCGCGACAGTCGACAACCTGTTCGCCTTCGACGCCACCACGCACCTGATCGACGACCATCATTACCAGGGGCTGGCCGATGCCTATGTGCTCGACCCGGCAACCCGCGATTTCATGCGCGAGCACAACCCCGAGGCCCTGCGCGACCTCACCGAGCGCCTGCTGGAGGCCCAGCAGCGCGGCTTGTGGCAGGCGCCGGGCGACTACCGCGAAGCCCTTGAGGACCAACTGCTCGATGGCGAGGAACAGGCTTGAAATGAGTGAACCCGTACAATTTCCGCTGGCGGCCGTGGTCGGTGCAGACGACCTCAAGCTGGCGCTGTGCCTGACCGCCATCGACCCCAGGATCGGTGGTGTGCTGATCGAAGGGCCGCGTGGCATGGCCAAGAGCACCCTGGCCCGTGGCCTGGCCGACCTGCTTGGCGAAGGCCCGTTCGTCACCTTGCCATTGGGCGCCAGTGAAGAACGGTTGGTCGGCACCCTCGACCTGGATGCCGCGCTGGGGCAGGGCAAGGCGCAGTTTTCCCCGGGCGTGCTGGCCCAGGCCGACGGCGGTGTGCTGTATGTCGATGAAGTCAACCTGCTGCCCGACACCTTGGTCGATCTGTTGCTTGACGTGGCTGCCAGCGGCACAAACCGTATCGAACGTGACGGTATCTCGCATCGGCACAGCGCCCGCTTCGTACTGATCGGCACCATGAACCCGGAAGAGGGCGAGCTGCGCCCGCAGTTGCTCGACCGTTTCGGCTTGAACGTGGCGCTGGAGGGCTTGCCGGAGCCCGAGGCCCGGCAGCAGATCATTCGCCGCCGTCTGGCCTTCGACAGTGACCCTCAGGCGTTCTGCGCACACTGGGCCCAGGCCCAGGCGCAACTGCGCGAGCGCTGCCACGCGGCGCGCCAGGCCTTGGCCGACATTGCCCTGGATGACCAGGCGCTTGCCTGGATTACCGAGCGCTGCTACGCCGCCGGCGTGGACGGCCTGCGCGCCGACCTGGTGTGGCTGCGCGCTGCGCGCGCCCACTGTGCCTGGCGTGGGGCTGCAGCTATCGAAGAAGTGGATGTCGAGGCGGTGGCCGAATTCGCCCTGCGCCATCGCCGCCGTATGACGCCCCAGGCCAGCCCGCCGTCGGCGCCACAGCCGCCTGACCAGCAGCCCGGCGCCGGCAACCCGGGCGAACAGGGTGGGCAGGGCGACTGGGGGGCATTACCGGCACAGCCGGTAGCCAGCGGCGCCCGCCGCGAGGTGCCGAACTGGGCAAAAAAGCCCTGAGCATCCCCCAGCCACCAGCCAACGGGGCGGATGCCAGAACGGGCATAGGCAAGCAGAACGGTACCCGCCGTGGCCTCGTGCGAAATGCGGCGGCCGGCCGGGTAGCCTGGCTGCCGACCTTGCTCAAAGGGCGGCCACGCCAGCGACAGGACCTGTGCTGGCAGCAGCGCCAAGGCAGGCCGGCAGAATTGTGGCTGGTGATCGTCGATGCCTCGGCTTCAACCCGGCGCCATCAGGCGCTGGCACAGACCAAAGGGCTGCTGGCGGCATTGTTCGACCAAGCCTATCGACAACGCGCCCGCCTGGCCCTGCTGACTGCCAGCGGGCGCACACCACAGTGGCAGCGCCACGGGCTGAAGGCATCCGCTGCCTTGCAACCCTGGCTGCAGGCCTTGGGAGCAGGTGGGGGCACGCCGCTGATCGCCGCACTGGAACAGGCGCGGCACTGGCTACAGGCGCGGCAGCGAGCCCATCCGCAAGAGGCCTTGCGTTGCCTGGTGTTCACCGACGGTCGCCTGCAGCACAGCAATACCGTGCAGCCGATGCCATGCGCCACGTTGTTGGTCGATATGGAACTGGCGCCCGTGCGCCTGGGACGCGCGCAGCGTCTGGCAGAACAATTGCAGGCTGATTACCAGCACTTGCAGCAATTCAAGGTGGTGGATTGAACTGGCAGGTTGCGACACGTTGTCGCAATTGGGAAAGTTGCCACAACAGCAACAGAGAAGTTGTACAAGTGCGTGACCATGCACGCACTTGTTGTGCTGGCCGATATTACTTCGGCATCGACCACGGTTGCAGGTCGTAGCCCTTTTCACACAATTCGGCGCGCACTTCTTCGATCAGGCTGGCCCACTGGGCTGGGTCGGAGTAGATGCGCGACGACACTTGCTTGGCGCCGATGCGGGTGCTGGTCCGGTCGATCACTGCCAGGCTCAGTTCACCAGTACCGTTGGGTGCATCCCAGGCTACGCACTGGAAAGGTTCGAAGGCGTGGTCGGCAATCAGCAGTGCTTCGTTGACACGGAGCGGGGCATTCATGGTTCGGTCTCTCTATGGTCCCAAACATCGAAGTGAAGTCCGCGTTGCTTCAAAGTCGCCTCATTGATCGCGAAGTGCAGCGCGGGGTTATGTCTACTGATGCTCGTTGTTCGTGGGTAAGTCACACATTGGCTGTAAATTTTTTTTCAGGGTCGACGCTGTTCTTGCCTGCGCCGCCATGTGATGTCGATAAAGTGCGAAAATTCCCGTGGCGGTTTGTAAAAAAATGATTCGGCAGACAGACGGTACTGGGAACCGTCAACTTCGTTGCTACTGTTAAACGGGCGCCACAACTTGCTGTTTTACTTCAAAAAACCAAAAACTGGCGCCAAGGATCGGTCATGCAGCAGCCTGCCGCTCAACGCCGTTTGCTTATCGTCGACCCCTGCGACGATTGCCACCGCTTGTTACCTGGCCTGCGCAACGCAGGCTGGGATGTGGACAGCTGTATGCTCGGGGCTGCGCTGGACCACACGTGCGATGTCGGGCTATTGCGCTTGCAGGCTTCGCACCTGAGGCACCCGGACGCGGTCAAGGACATGATCAAGCGCAGCAACACCGAATGGATTGCCGTGCTCAGCGCCGATCAGTTGCGCATGCCGGCGTTCGGTGATTTTGTGTGTGAGTGGTTTTTCGACTTCCATACCCTGCCGTTCGACGTCTCCCGCGTGCAGGTAACCCTGGGCCGGGCCTTCGGCATGGCGCGCTTGCGCGGCAAGGGGGCCATCAAGGTCGATGAGGCAACCCATGAGTTGCTCGGCGAAAGCCGACCTATCCGCGAGTTGCGCAAGTTGCTGGGTAAACTGGCACCCACCGAATCGCCTGTGCTGATCCGCGGGGAGAGCGGCACCGGCAAAGAGCTGGTGGCGCGCACCTTGCACCGTCAGTCGCAACGCAGCGAGCAGCCGTTCATCGCGATCAACTGCGGGGCGATCCCCGAGCACTTGATCCAGTCCGAACTGTTCGGCCATGAGAAGGGCGCCTTTACCGGTGCCCACCAGCGCAAGACCGGGCGTATCGAAGCGGCCGATGGCGGCACATTGTTTCTTGATGAAATCGGCGACCTGCCGTTGGAATTGCAGGCCAACTTGCTGCGTTTTTTGCAGGAGAAGCACATCGAGCGCGTGGGTGGCAGCCAGCCCATACCGGTGGATGTACGGGTGCTGGCGGCCACCCATGTGGACCTTGAGCGGGCCATTGAGCAAGGGCGTTTCCGCGAAGACCTGTATTACCGCCTGAACGTATTGCAGGTGGTGACCGCGCCGTTGCGCGACCGGCATGGTGACCTGTCGATGCTGGCCAACCATTTTGCCCATTTCTACAGTGTGGAGACCGGGCGTCGGCCACGGTCGTTCAGCGACCATGCCCTGGCGGCGATGGGGCGGCATGACTGGCCGGGCAATGTGCGCGAACTGGCCAACCGCGTGCGCCGCGGGTTGGTGCTGGCCGAAGGGCGGCAGATCGAGGCGCAGGACCTGGGGTTGCAACTGCTCGACCCGGAACAACAGCCGCTGGGCACGCTGGAAGAGTACAAGCAGCGCGCCGAGCGCCAGGCGCTGTGCGATGTGCTCAACCGGCACAGCGACAACCTGAGCGTGGCGGCCAAGGTGCTGGGCATTTCACGGCCGACGTTCTATCGGTTGTTGCACAAGCACCAGATACGCTGAGCGCTGCTGAGGTACGCTTGCGCTGTTCTTTGAAGCCGCTCTTACACAAGCCCGTGTAGGAGCGGGTTCACCCGCGAAAGGGCCGGGCCTGCTGGCCAATTTCCACCCGCCGTTCACCGTTGTCGCGGCTATCGTATTCGCGGGTAAACCCGCTCCTACCGGGGAACCACAAGCCTGCGTAGGCGCGGGTTTACCCGCGAAAGGGCCGGGCCTGCTGGCCAATGTCCACCGGCCGTTCACTGTTGTCGCCGCTACCGTATTCGCGGGTAAACCCGCTCCTACAGGGGAACCACAAGCCTGTGTAGGAGCGGGTTTACCCGCGAAAGGGCCGGGCCTGCTGGCCAATTTCCACCCGCCGTTCACCGTTGTCGCGGCTATCGTATTCGCGGGTAAACCCGCTCCTACCGGGAAACCACAAGCCTGCGTAGGCGCGGGTTTACCCGCGAAAGGGCCGGGCCTGCTGGCCAATGTCCACCGGCCGTTCACTGTTGTCGCCGCTACCGTATTCGCGGGTAAACCCGCTCCTACAGGGGAACCACAAGCCTGTGTAGGAGCGGGTTTACCCGCGAAAGGGCCGGGCCTGCTGGCCAATTTCCACCTGCCGTTCACCGTTGTCGCGGCTACCGTATTCGCGGCTAAAGCCGCTCCTACCGGGGAACCACAAGCCTGCGTAGGAGCGGGTTTACCCGCGAAAGGGCCGGGCCTGCTGGCCAATTTCCACCTGCCGTTCACCGTTGTCGCGGCTACCGTATTCGCGGCTAAAGCCGCTCCTACAGGGAACCACCAAAACCACAAGCCCGTGTAGCGAAGAGGCCCTGCCCGGCGAACTCAGTGCGGTCCGCGCGGGATGGTCTTGAGCAAGTCTTCGGGGCTGATATGCCCCACCACCTGGGCCACCGCGCTGCCCGGGGTCGGCAGGTCGATGATGTGGCTCTTCATCTTGCCGATCACATGCATCTCGCACGGCTTGCAGTCGAACTTCAGGGTCAGCACTTCGTCACCCTGAATCAGCTGCATCGGTGCCACCTTGGTACGCACGCCGGTCACGCCCTTGGCCTGCTTGGGGCACAGGTTGAAGGAGAAGCGCAGGCAGTGCTTGGTGATCATCACCGGCACTTCGCCGTGTTCTTCATGCGCTTCATAGGCCGCATCGATCAGTTGCACACCGTGGCGGTGGTAGAAGTCGCGGGCCTTCTGGTTGTATACGTTGGCCAGGAACGACAGGTGCGACTCGGGGTACACCGGCGGTGGCGTGGTCTCGGCCTTGCGCCCGCCACGCGGATGCGCCTGCACGCGTGCTGCAGTCAGTGCCTCGATGGCTTCGCGGCGCAGGGCCTTGAGCTGCGAGTTGGGAATGAAGTACGCCTGCGGGGCATCCAGTTCGATGCGGTCGGCGTGGTACAGGGTGGTGCCCAACTGGCCGAGCAGGTCGTGCAACTGCTCCAGTGCCTGCTGCGGCTTGTTGGCTACGCCGAATGGGCCGTCCAGGGCCACCTGCACGCTCACGCCTTCTTCACTGCTGAGGGTAAGCATCAGGCGCTGCTCGCGCAGGACAGCGTGCCACTCCACGCCGACCCGGCGTTCGGAGGAGGTGCGTTGCAGGGCCTGTTGCCAATTGTGGTCGAGGTTGCGCGACAGCGGGTGGTTGGGCCGCAGCTTGTGCAGGCCTTCGGGCATTTCGTTGGGCTCGACGCGATAGCGGTAGCGCTTCTGGCCGTCTTCTTCGAATTCGCCACGCGGTTCGGCGATGTTGGCGCGGAAGCCCACCACTTCGCGCTTGACCAGCACATTGAGGCCGTCGCCGTTGGTCAGCGGTACGTCGGTGACCACTTGCATGTCACGCTTGCCGACCTTTTCGACTACGCCCACCGGCAGGCCGGTGAAGGTTGGCGAGTCGAAGGCGCCGATATCGACCTTGCGGTCGGTCACGAAGTAGTCGGTGCTGCCGCGGTGGAAGGTTTTATCCGGGTCGGGCAGGAAGAAGTGTTCGGTACGGCCGCTGGACGCGCGGGCGTACTGAGGGCGGTCTTCAAGGATGGCATCGAGCTCTTTGCGGTAATGGGCGGTGATGTTCTTCACATAGCCCATGTCCTTGTAGCGGCCCTCGATCTTGAACGAGCGCACGCCGGCATCGACCAGGTCAGCCAGGTTGGCGGTCTGGTTGTTGTCCTTCATCGACAGCAGGTGTTTCTCGAACGCAACCACGCGGCCCTGGTCATCTTTCAGCGTGTAGGGCAGGCGGCAGGCTTGCGAGCAATCACCACGGTTGGCGCTGCGGCCGGTCTGCGCATGGGAAATGTTGCATTGGCCAGAGAACGCCACGCACAGCGCGCCGTGGATGAAGAACTCGATGGCGGCATCGGTTTCGGCGGCGATGGCGCGGATTTGCTGCAGGTTCAGCTCCCGCGCCAGTACCAGTTGCGAGAAGCCAGCCTGGTCGAGGAACTTGGCCCGTTCCAGGGTGCGGATGTCGGTCTGGGTGCTGGCATGCAGCTCGATCGGCGGGATGTCCAGCTCCATCACCCCAAGGTCCTGCACGATCAGCGCGTCAACGCCGGCATCGTACAGCTGGTGAATCAGCTTGCGCGCCGGTTCCAGCTCGTTGTCGTGCAGGATGGTGTTGATGGTGGTGAACACGCGTGCATGGTAGCGATGGGCGAACTCGACCAGCTCGGCGATATCGCTGACTTCGTTGCAGGCGTTATGGCGCGCGCCGAAGCTCGGGCCGCCGATATAGATGGCGTCAGCGCCGTGCAGGATCGCTTCACGGGCGATGGCCACGTCACGGGCAGGGCTGAGCAGTTCCAGGTGATTCTTTGGAAGGGACATGTCGTTATATTTTCGGGCTGTCACGGTTTAGGCGGGCATTGTAGCGGTGAAACGGGCTGGCGGCATCATTGGGGTGCCGAGAGGTGCGGGATTGGCTGCGGGTACGCGCAACTGTGGGAGCGGCCTTGCGTCGCGAAAGGGCCGCAGAGCGGCCCCGGCGATGTTGCGGTCAGTCAACGATGCTGGGGGCGCTACGCACCCAACAAGCGCAGCTCAGCGCTTGGCAGCCATCGCCGTCACTTCCACACGCATGCCTTCAAAGGCCAGTGAAGCCACACCCACCGCCGCACGCACCGGCCAGGGCTTGCTGAAGAAGCGCTGGTACACCTCGTTGAACGCCGCGCGGTCGGCCATGTCGGTCAGGTAGATGGTCAGGTGCAGCACGCGGTCCATACCGCTGCCGGCCTTCTCCAGGGCCACTTTCAGCGCCTGCAGGGTGCATTCGCTCTGCTCGACGATGCCGCCCAGTTCCAGGCTGCCGTCGGCGTGGGTCGGGATTTGCGTGGTGACCAGCACGCCGTTGTACTCGGCAACGTCCGAGGAAATCGACTCGGCGTCCGGGTCCGGGGTGTAGAGGATGTCTGCATGTGCCATGGTGTGTCTGCCTTGCAACGGAAGGAAAACGGCAAGCCTACGCGAGCACACCAGCCCGGTCGAGGGTGCCTCGGCGTTTGAAATGCGCGGCGTTCGCCGTCAGAATCGCGGGCGATTGCAAAACCAGAGGTTTACGTTGAACGAACAGACTTTGTCCAGGCGCCTGGAGCGCGTGGCCGCCCATGTGCCGCAGGGGGCGCGCCTGGCCGACATTGGCTCGGACCACGGCTACCTGCCGGTGGCCTTGATGCTGCGTGGCGTGCTCGAGGCCGCGGTAGCGGGTGAAGTGGCACAGACGCCGTTCGCCTCGGCCCAGCGCAATGTGCGCAGAAACGGCCTGCAAGCGCAGGTAACCGTACGCCTGGCCGATGGGCTGGCAGCGGTCGAACCGCAAGACCGTATCTCGGTGGTGAGCATCTGCGGGATGGGCGGCGACACCATGTGCGAGATACTCGAAGCCGGCAAGCAGCGCCTTGGCGGCGTCACGCGCCTGGTATTGCAGCCCAATGGCGGTGAGCGCGAACTGCGCCAGTGGCTGGCGGGCAATGGTTACCAGATCGTCAGCGAAGAGCTGCTACGGGAAAACCGCTTCGATTACGAGATCATCGTCGCCGAGCCGGGCAGGGGGGTGTATAGCGCTGAACAGCTGTACTTCGGCCCCGTGTTGATGCAGGAGAAAAGCGAGGCGTTTGTGGTCAAGTGGCGGCGCATGCTGCGGCAGAAGCAGCAGACCCTGGCCAATTTCCAGCGGGCCCGCGATGCGGTGCCTCAGGCGAAGATCGACGATTTCAATCAGCAGGTGGGCTGGATCACCCAGGTGCTGGCCTGACTCACTGCTGCGAGCAGTTGCCCATTTCCCGGTAGTCGATTTCGCGCTTCTGGCCCTGATGGTCGACGTACACCATGTGTGCGGTGCCTACCTGGCAGTCGGCTGCGTTGCTGGCCGGTGTGATGGAGATGACCTTGGCCACGTCCAGCGGCATGCCGTATTCATATTGGCTGCTGACTGGCTGGTTGTTGCCGGCATCGGCAAAAGCACCGAACGAGGCGAAGGCAGCGGCAATGGCAAGGACAGCGATCGAGCGTTTCATGACAGGCTCCTTTTTTAATGGATGGCTAATGATCTATTCATTGGTCATCCACAATAAATGGGCTAAACCGTGATAGATTCCTGCCTTTAACGCAAGAATAAGACAAAGAAAGGAGCACACCTTCATGGACATGCTGCATGCCATGCGTACCTTCACCCGTGTGGTGGAATGTGGCAGCTTCGCTGCAGCTGCCAATGCTCTGGATATTTCTGCAGCGCAGGTTTCGCGCATCGTTGCCGAGCTGGAGAACCAGCTGCAGACCCGCCTGCTGCACCGCACCACCCGGCGCTTGCGCATGAGCGAGGCGGGTGAGCGGTTTCTGGAGCGTGCACGGCAGATCATGCTGCTGACCGAAGAAGCCGTGGGCGAAGCGCGAGGGGCGCACCTCACGCCTCGCGGCCATCTGCGTTTGCACTGCCCGCACGGCATGGGGCTGTTGCTGATGCCGCTGGTGGCCGGCTACAACACGCTATACCCGGAAGTGGTGATCGAGCTGACGCTGTCGCAGCGCAACCCCGACCCGCTGGCAGAAGGGCATGACGTGGTGATCACCGTGGACGGTGCGCTGCCGGATTCGCAGCTGATCGCTGTGCCGCTGGGCAACATTTTCAGCATCCCCTGCGCGGCCCCCGGTTACCTGGATACCCACGGTGTACCGGAGCGCCCCGAAGACTTGCACGGCCATCGCTGCCTGCGCATGGCTTACCCGATGTACGAAGGCGACTGGGTGTTCCCGCAAGGGGTTGACCAGTGCGTGATTGCGCCGAATGACAGTTTTTCCACCAACGTTGCCGACGCCATGCTGGTGGCCAGCGAGCTGGGCATGGGCATTGGCCTGCTGCCGTTCTACACCGCCAGCGAGGCGATCGAGCAGGGGCGCTTGCGCCGGTTGTTGGCACCGTATCGGTTGAGGGAGAGTGCGCTGTATGCGATGTATCCGTCACGCCACTACCTGGACGCCAAGGTGCGCACCTGGATCGACTACCTCAAGGAGCAGTTGCCGGCGCTGTTCGAGGGGCATGCCAGGGTGGTGGATGACGCGCGGTATTGGCGCTGAGGCGAGAGGGTCCTGTGGGAGCGGGCGCGCCCGCGAACACCGGCAAAGCCGGTGCCAGCCACAGCGTCGCCCGCGCCCCCAAGAACCGCGTTGCCTTTGCGTTACAGCGGATAGTTTTTCAATTCCCGAGCAATCAGCATGCGCTGGATCTCGCTCGACCCTTCATAGATCTGGGTAATCCGCGCATCCCGGTAGTAGCGCTCCACCGGGTAATCTTCCAGATAGCCGTACCCACCATGCACCTGGATGGCCATCGAGCACACCCGCTCGGCCATTTCCGAAGCGAACAGCTTGGCCTGTGACGCTTCCGACAGGCATGGCTTGCCGGCGCTGCGCAGGCGGGCGGCGTGCAGGATCAGCAAACGTGCGGCGTTCACCTGCACCTGCATGTCGGCCAGCAGGTTGGCAATGCTCTGGTGTTCGTTGATCGGCTTGCCAAACTGTATGCGGTCACGCGAGTAGACCAGCGCCGCTTCGAATGCGGCGCGGGCGATGCCCAAGGCCTGGGCGGCAATACCGATACGGCCGCCTTCGAGGTTGGACAGGGCAATGGCGAGGCCCTTGCCACGATCACCGAGGATATTGGCGGCAGGAATGCGGCAGTTGTCGAAGGTCACTGCGCAGGTATCGGAGGCGCGAATGCCCATCTTGTGCTCACTGCGATCAACCTTGAACCCAGGGTTGTCGGTGGGCACCAGGAACGCCGACAGGCCTTTCTTGCCCAGCTCCGGGTCGGTCACTGCGAAGACGATCGCCAGGCCGGCACGGCGGGCATTGCTGACGAACTGCTTGGCACCGTTGATGACCCACTGGCCATCCACCAGCTCGGCGCGGGTGCGCAGGTTGTGCGCCTCGGAGCCGGCCTGTGGCTCGGTCAGGCAGAAGCAGCCAATTACCTCGCCGCTGGCCAGGCGTGGCAGCCACTGCTGTTGCTGGTCGGCGGTGCCGTAGGCCAGCAGCGGGCCGCAACCTACCGAGTTGTGGATGCTCATCATCGCCCCGGTGGCGCCGCAGCCGGCGGCGATCTCTTCCACGGCCAGGGCATAGGCGACATAGTCGGTGTAGCTGCCGCCGAAGTCCTCGGGCACCACCATGCCCAACAGGCCCAGTTCGCCCATCTTGCGCACCACGCCATCATCGATCCAGCCGGCCTTTTCCCAAGCCTGGGCATGGGGTGCGATTTCGCCACGGGCAAAGTCCCGGGCCATGTCGCGGATCATGATCTGTTCTTCGCTCAGTTCGAGGTCTTGCATCTGTGTACTCCCGGGCTCACAAGCCTTCGAAGAATTGTTCGACCCGCTGGCCTTGCAGCGCGGCCAGGGTCGGCGGGTTCCAGCGGGGCTGCTTGTCCTTGTCGATGATCAGGGCACGCACGCCTTCGATGATGTCGCCGTGCTGGAACCACTGGCGGTCCAGGTGCAGTTCCATGGCAAAGCAGTCGTCAATGCCCAGCTCGCGCCCCCGGCGCAGCATCTCCAGCGTAACCGCCATGGCCAGAGGCGAGCGGGTTTCCAGCTGATCGGCGGTGGCCACCGCCCAGGCGTGGCTGTCGCCGAGGCTCACCGCACGCAGTTGCTCGACGATGGCTGGCAGGTCGGGCAGGGCGAAGAAGTGGTCGATGGCCGGGCGCAGCTTTTCCAGTGGCGCATCATCCAGTGTCTGGGTGCCGAGCCTGGCCAGCAGGTTTTGCAGGTCCTTGAGCGGGTGGTCGCTGAAGTCGAGCTGGTCGAGGCCCCGGTCGAGGGCAGCGAGCTGATCGCTGGCCAGGTACCAGTCGGCCAGGCCGCAATACAAGGCGTCGGCCGCCTGGATCTGGGCACCGCTGACACCCAGGTAGATGCCCAGCTCGCCGGGGATGCGCGAGAGGAAGTAGCTGCCGCCCACGTCCGGGAAGTAGCCGATGCCGACCTCGGGCATGCCCAGCCGGCTGCGCTCGGTGACCACGCGCAGGTCGCAGCCCTGGGCCAGGCCCATGCCGCCCCCGAGGGTGAAGCCGTCCATCACCACCAGTATTGGCTTGCGGTAGCGGTGGATGACCAGGTCGAGGGCGTACTCTTCGACGAAAAAGGTTTCATGCAGCGTGTCGCCGGCCTTGAAGCTGTCGTACAGCGAGCGGATATCGCCACCGGCACAGAACCCCTTGGGGCCTTCGCCGCGCAGGACCACGGCGCGTACCTGCGGGTTGTCGGCCCACTGGTCCAGGTGCTGACGCAGGCTGCGCACCATGTCCAGGGTCAGGGCATTGAGACCGGCTGGGCGGTTCAGGGTCAGGTGGCCGATCTGGTTGCGGACCTCGGCCAATACATGGTCGGTTGCTGCCGGGGTATGAGCGTGTGCAGTCATTGCGTTCTCCCTGCTTTGTTATTGATTTTCCAAGTGAAGTCTGGAGTTCGCTGGAGGATCGCAGGATCCTGGCATGCGAATTTGCCTTGCACAATCGACAATTGTGCAAGGGTACCGTGCGTTTTTACCTTGTGTGAGGTTAGCGCGCGCCTGTGGAGCAGCCTTTGCCCCCACGGGATTTCGTCCCCCGATTCGGGGGAACCTGCTGGGGGATCCTCCCCAATCCGTTGCGGTTGATCGTACAAGTTATTGATTAATATTGGATTTTTCTTCTGGCACACACCTTGCTCCAGCTCCCGGCAGAGATCCTGTGTCCCGGAGGTGCAGCATGTCGACGCCGCTCAAAGGCCCCATCCTGTCATCACTTGTACTGGCCTTGCTTGGCTGGGAAGCAACCAGCGAGGCGGCTGTGCAGTGCCAGCGCACCCTGGTCGCCAACGTGGTGGCACTGGACCAGCCACTGATGTTCAACCGCCTTGGCGCGCAAAACGCCAACGGCATGATGTTTGCCCTTCGTGAGGACGTGGTGGACGACAAGCAGGTCCCCCTCAGCAAGGGCGGGGCCGCGGTACCGGGCAAGGTCACCCTGCGCCCGGACAAGCGCCCGCGGCCTATCGTGCTGCGCGTGGCGGCCGGTGACTGCCTGACGGTCAACCTGACCAACCTGCTGGATTACAAGGCGAACCCCAACAAGCACGGTATCGAGGCTGAAGAGCCCGAGGGTGAGGCAGAGGGGCCGGAGGTTGAAAACGAAGGCGGCGAAGGCTTTGTCGCCGACGAACAGGTGGCCGAGCGCATGGTCGGCTTCCAGGTCAACGGGATGCAGGCGGTGAACAGCATTGCCGATATTTCCGCCTATACCGGGCGTAACGGCAACTTCTTCGTCAGCCCCGGCAGCACCCGCAGCTACACCCTGTATGCCGAGCGCGAAGGCGCCTTCGCTGCCACCAGCAAAGCCGCTACGTTCGGCGGCGAGGGCACGGCGGGCAACGTCTCCAACGGCCTGTTCGGCCAGGTGGTGGTCGTGCCTAAACTGGGCCGTACCTACCGCAACACCCTCACTGAAGAAGAAATGCGCCTGGCCACCACGGGGCGAACCGCCACCGGCCAGCCCGTGATCGACTACGAAGCCCGTTATCCGCAGCTCGAACCGTGGATCGCCGAAGGCAAGGCCGGCAAACCGATCATTGCCATGGTCAACGGCAACGAGATCATCAGCAGCGAAACCGATGCCATCGTCATGGGGCCCAACCCTGACGGTAGCTTCCCCAGTTCCACTTACCCGCTGGAAAGCGTGGGCAAACGCAACCCGGCGCTGCCCAACCGACTGGAAGCATTCCGTGATTTCGCCTCGCAGTTCGCCGACGAGGTTGCCGGTACCCAGGCCTTCCCTGGCTACTGGGCCGACCCGGTGATGGGCCACGTGCTGGAGCCGGCGCGCGATTCGTTCATGATCAATTACGGCTCTGGTGGCATGGGTGCCGAAGTGGTGGCCAACCGCTTGGGGGTGGGCCCGATGCACGACTGCCTGTCGTGTGCCTATGAGGAGTTCTTCCTCAGCGCCCACACGGTCGGCGATATAGGCACCCTGGTGGATGTACCGGCCAACGTCGGCCTGGAACACATCCGCCCGGGCGAGGTGCCACCGGCCAGCGCCGTCGGGGTCAAGGCCAGCATGGCCCTCTACCCCTCAGAGCCTGCCAACGTGCACCACAGCTATATCGGTGACTTCACCAAGTTCCGCAACACCCACAACGGGCACGAGCAGCACATCTTCCACTTGCACGGCCATCAGTGGTTGTTCAACCCCAATGACGACAACTCCGACTACATCGATGCCCAAGGCATCGGCGCCGGCGTCGGCTACACCTACGAAATCGCCAACGGTGGTTCGGGCAACCGCAACCGCGTTGCCGGCGATGCCATTTACCACTGTCACTTCTACCCGCACTTCGCCCAGGGCATGTGGGCCATGTGGCGGGTGCATGACGTGTTCGAGGAAGGCACGCGGCTGGAGGTGAGCGGGCAGGGCGAGAATGGCTTCCACAGTACCCCGTTCGCCCTGCGTAGCGGTAAGCCGGCCGCTGGCGCCCGGGCCCTGCCCGATGGCGAGATCGTTGCCGGTACGCCGATTCCGGCCATCGTGCCGTTGCCTGGCAAGGCCATGGCGCCCATGCCCGGCAAAGTCGTCGTCGTGCCCAAGCTCTCCGAAGCGTTGGTTGCTGCCAACGATGATGACCACGAAGACGATGACGAAGCTGCCAGCGAGGCGCCCGTGCGCAAGGCCGTGGGCTCGCTGGCGCTGGTCGATCGCACCGAGGCCAACCGCAATGCCGACGGCACGCTGAAAAACCCAGGCTACCCGTTCTGGATCGGCGGCATGGAAAGCAGCGTGGGCAACCGCCCGCCAACCCCGCCCCTGGACATGCTCGACCCGGCCCTGGCCCGGCAACTGAAAGACAGTGGTAAAGCCCTGTGGGCCAACCTGGATGCGAACCAGGTCGATGGCTGGGACGGCGGCCTTGGCCGCCATGCACTGGACGGTGTGTCCGCCGGTGGCGTGGCGGAGACCACCACCACCAAACTGGACTTCACCAAGGTCGTGCACAAGGCCAAGCCCATCTACCTGCCGGAAGAGGGCACCGATGTCGAGCAGGCCGCCATGCAGTTCCACGCCATGGCTGAACACCCCAGCTATGCATTGATCCCCGGCAGCCAGCCAGTGGCCAGTGCGTTCCGCACCAACGGCGCGTTGCCGACTGCGGGTGCGCCGTTCTACGAGCCGTGCATGGATGACCGTGGAAAACGCCTGACCCAGTCTTCCGGGGTAGGGGAGTTCAACAGTGGAGAGAGCCTGACGGGCGTGAACTTCCGTGGCGCCTCGGCCTTCACTGCCGACCGCCCACGCATCTACAAAGGGGCCAACATCCAGTTCGACGCGGTGTACAACAAAGTGGGCTACCACTTCCCGCAGGCACGCATCATTGCCCTGTGGGAAGACGCCTGGCCGGTCATTACCAAGCAGCGCCCGCCAGAGCCGCTGGTGATGCGCATGAACACCTTCGACTGCGCGATGTACCAGCACACCAACCTGATCCCGAACATCTATGAGATGGACGATTACCAGGTGCGCACCCCGACCGACGTGATCGGCCAGCACATCCACCTGCCCAAGTGGGACCTGACCGCTGCCGACGGCTCGGCCAACGGCTGGAACTACGAAGACGGCATACTTTCGCCCGGTAGCGTGGTCGAGCGCGTGCATGCCATTCGTACTTACAACGGTTGCACTGATGGGGATAGCCGCGATGGCACCGCTGCCTGCCCGAAAGCCAGACAGCACCCGTACTTCGGCCGCTTTGGTCGCGCCGACTGGCTGGGCGCGCGTACAGCCATGCAGCGCTGGTTCGCTGACCCGCTGGTGAACGTGCATAACGTCGACCGTGGCCTGGGTACCATCTTCACCCATGACCACCTTGGCCCATCGACCCACCAGCAACTGGGCCTGTATGCCACCGTGCTGGCCGAACCGGCCGGCTCCACCTGGTACCACGCCGAAACCGGCGAGCAACTGTACAACCCGGCCACGCGCCAGGACGGCGGCCCGACCTCGTGGCAGGCGGTGATCAAGACCGGCGACCACGATGGCGACGGCAAGAACGACAGCTACCGCGAGTTCTTCCTGGAGTACAGTGACTTCCAGCATGCCTATGAAGCCGGGGTGTACGTAGGCGCAGGGCCGGACGGCATTCCCAATGCCCAGTCGTACCCGGCCACTGCCGACAGCTTCCGCTACGCCATCAACCCGCCCGTGCGCGGCAAGGCGTCGAACCTGCTCGAAGCCATCGTCGAGAAACGCGGCGGTCTCAACCCGGGCTGCCCAAGCCGGCCATGCCCGCAGGCGATCTCGGTTGATGACCCGGGGATGTTCGTCGTCAACTACCGCAACGAGCCGCTGGCCCTGCGCGTGTATGACCCGAACAAGGTCGGCCCGGACGGCAAGCGTGGCATGCAGGCCGACGGCCTGGCCGGCGACCTCAGCTATGCCCTGCAAACCCGTACCGACCGCGCCATCCCGGCGATGAACCTGTCGCCATCGGCGATTACCTCGGCAGTCGGCCCTACCGGCGGCACTACGCTGTTCCCGCCGCATATCAACACGGCTGGCGCCGAGCCGGGCGACCCGTTCACCCCGTTGCTGCGCACCTATTCCGGCGACAACGTGCGCCTGCGCATGCACGCCGGTGGCCATGAAGAGGAGCACAACGTCACCCTGCACGGCGTGAAATGGCTGCAGAACGGTTCTGGCTTCGGCAACAGCTCCAACTCGGGCTGGAAGTCGTCGCAAATGATCGGCATCTCCGAGCAGTTGGGCTTCATGGCGCCGGTGTCGATGATCTCCAGTTCGGCAGCCACCAACGGCGACTACCTGTACTCGCTGGACGCGGCCTTGGAGGGCTATTGGAACGGTATCTGGGGCATCATGCGCAACTACACCGCGCAGCGTGCCGACCTGTTCCCGCTGCCCAACAACCCGCAGCCGGTGGCCATGCGCAACACCGTGAACTTCAACGGCATCTGCCCGAAAACCACGGCCAACCCGAACGGCATCGGTACCCGCACCACGGTCAAGCGCAGCTACGAGATCGTCGCAGCGCTGGCCAACGACATCCTCGAAAACCGTAACGGCGTCAGCATCAATGACCCGGCGGGCGTCGGCCAGCATGTCGGTGGCGCGCTCAAGGCCAACGGCGGCACCCTGGTGTTCAACAGCCGTAGAACCGCCATCCCGCTGGTGAGCGGGGTAGACCCCGAAGATGGGGAGCCTTTCACCATCGGTGGCCACAGTGCGCCGCTGCATGACCCGACCGCGATCCTGTACGTGCGCAAGGCTGACCTCGATGCCACCACCGGCAAGCTCAAGGCGGGTGTCCCGGTAGAGCCGCTGGTACTGCGCGCCAATGCCGGCGACTGCATCAGCATCACCCTGGAGAACCGCTTGCCACTGGTGATGCCAGACCTGCCGAGCACTGCAGTGATGCACAACGTGGTCAAGCGTGACCGCTTCGACAGCGAAGGCTCCACCGCCTTTGCCAACAACCTGATGCGGCCGTCCAGCCACGTGGGCCTGCATGCGCAACTGCTGGCCTACGACATCACCAAGTCAGACGGTGCCAACGTTGGCCTGAACCCGGTGCAGACCGTGCCACCACGTGCCGGCACCAGCGGCGCTTACCCGACCAAGGAGTACCAGTACTACGCCGGCCACCTGGAGCGTGAAGGCAAACCGGTGTCGCAGCTGGGCCGCACAGTGGACAACATAAACACCACGCCTATCGAGTTCGGCGGCCTCAACCTGACCCCGTCAGACTTCATCAAGCAGCCGCAAAAAGGCCTGGTGGGCGCCATGAGCATCCTGCCGCAAACCGCCACCTGGACCGAGGATACTGCTACCCGTACCCAGGCCACGGTGAAGGTCAGCGGCCAGCCGGACTACCGCGACTTCGTCACGGTGTGGCAGCGTGCGCTGAACATGCGCTGGGCCGATGGCCGTCCGGTAGAAGGCATCAATACCGAAGGCAACGGTGCTGCCGGTGACCCGCAAGACAACGGCAACATGGCGGTCAACTACAAGACCGAACCGTTGTGGCTGCGCTTCGGCATGGCGCCCGACTCGCCATTCGGCCGCGCCGATGGCCTGGGCTTTGGTGATGTACCCAACGCCCACATGGCCTACGCCAACGCCCTGGTCGGTGGCGACCCGCAAACCCCGGTGCTGTACGCCAAGCCTGGCCAACCGGTACGCAACCATATCGTGATGCCCAGTGGTGGCAGCCGCGGCATGGTCTACCAGCTGGACGGGCACGTATGGCCACTGCACAACTACCAGGCCGAGAAGAGCGATGCGGACGGTTACCCAATTGGCCTGCCTGGTATCGGTTCGGTGCGCTTTGGCTACAACCCGATGGCCATGTACATCGGCGCGCAGGAAAGCGTACTGCCAGCGGCGCACTTCAGCTTCATGTTGCCGAGTGCTGGCGGTGCCAACGCGGTGGCGGGTGACTACCTGTTCCGCGACTACGCCGCCTACGGCAACCTCTCGGGGCTGTGGGGGATCTTGCGGGTGACCAATGAAGCGCCGCCGGCAACGGCCCCGGCGCAGTGACGGAAGGGGAACGCGAGCATGAACAAAAAGACTCGCCCTGCTTACTTGGGGGTAGTGCTGGGGGTAGCGCTGATCGGCCTGGGCGTGGCGTACGAAAAGCTATGGTGCGACCCGCGCGAGCTGTTGCAGGAACGGGGCGGCTCGCAGGCCTTGCACCGGCTCAGCCGGGACGGCGTGAACGTGGAGTTCGAGGCCCGGCCATTGGCCGGCGGCGAACTGAAGGAGGGCGGCTTCGCCAACATCCGCTTCAAGCTCAGCGACCAGACCAGTGGCCAACCGCTGTCGGGCATGGCCCCGGGGGCGTGGATCGACCCGGCGCAGTCGGCCCCGGCCGGGGACCGCGAGCAGAGCTGCAAGGCGCGGGTCGCGCTGTTTCTCAAGAGCAGCATCGGGGCCCGGCCGCTGCTCGACCTGAACAGCTACTTCTTGCTGATGTTGAACAATGACGCCAGCCTGACAGTGATCGACCCGACGGTGTCGGTGGGGGGCGTGACCAGCACCATGGCCCGCATCGAGCTGCCAGGGCGGCCCATGGACTGGGCGGCCACCAGCGACGACAAGCAGGTTTTCGTGTCGATACCCGAGCGGGGCAAGGTCTCGGTGATCGATACCGAAACCTTCACCCGCGTGGCCGACCTGGACGCCGGCGACCAGCCGCTGCGCGTGGCCCTGCAGCCGGACCAGCATCGGCTGTGGGTTGGCAACAACAGCAGCGACCCGGGCAAAGGCGGGGTAACAGTGATCGACGTGCCGGGGCGCAGCGCCATGAAGCACTTCAACACCGGTACCGGGCACCACGAAATCGCCTTCAGCGCCGACTCGCGCTATGCCTATGTCAGCAATCGCGACAGCGGCACCCTGAGCGTCATCGACATCCCGGAAATGCGCCTGGCCAAGACCATCAAGGTAGGCCCGCACCCGCTGTCGGTCAGCTATTCGGCGCTGTCCCAAGCCGTCTACGTGGTCGATGGCGAGGAGGGCAGCGTACGGGTGTTCGATGCCCGCAGCCATCAGTTGCGCCACACGGTCCAGGCCGAACAGGGCCTGGGGCCGATGCGTTTCAGCCATGATGGCCGCTACGGCATCGTGCTCAATACCCTTGAGAACCAGGCCCTGGTCATCGACGCCAGTACCGACAAGCTGATCCACCGCATTCCGGTGGCGGCCGAACCGTACCAGCTGACGTTCACCAAAGGCTATGCCTATGTGCGTGGCCTGGCCTCGCCGAAAGTGAGCATGATCAATCTGGCCAGCCTTGGCGAGGGGCGTGCGCCCATCGTGCAAGGCTTCGAGGCTGGCCCCGCAGCGCCGCGCCAGGCTGGCGACCTGCCACTGGCCCAGGGGCTGTCGGTATCGCGTGATGACAATTCGGTGTTCGTGGTCAACCCGGTGGACAACACCACCTACTTCTATGCCGAAGGCATGAATGCACCGATGTCCGGCTACAACAACCGCGGCCACCAGGCCCGCGCCGCCATCGTCGTTGACCGCAGCCTGCGCGAAGTGGCCCCCGGGGTGTATGGCTCGACGGTGAAGCTGCCCGCCGCCGGCAAGTTCGACGTTGCCTTCCTGCTCAACCAGCCGCAAATCATTCATTGCTTCAGCACCGAGGTGGCCGCAGGGAGCGATGCCAGCAAACGCAAAGGCGCGCGTGCCGAGTTCATCGGCCTCGACCAGCCGCTGCCGCAGCACAGCGACTTCACCGCGCGGGTGCGTATTGTCGGTGACGACGGGCAGCCACGCCTGGGCCTGAACGACCTGAGCCTGCGCTACTTCCTGGCGCCATCGTCGATGCCGCGCAACCTGCAGCTGCAAGAGGTGGGCGAGGGGGTCTACCAGGCAGCGCTGAACTTGCCTGAGGCCGGCGCCTGGTACCTGCATGTGCAGTCGCCCTCGTTGGGGCGCAAGTTTGCCGAAGAAAACTACACCAGCCTGCGCGTTCTGCCGGCTGCTGCAACCAACGCCTCCCAGACTGACGTGAGGAATGTGCGATGAACGCCAAGCCTGCTTGCACACTGTTGGCCCTGAGCCTGGCATTCGCCAGCCACCTGGCCATGGCCCACGCCGGTCACGCGCATGACGGCCATGCCGGGCAGCCCCCGGCGGCGCATCAGGAAAAGGCCAGTGTGCGTTTTGCCGATGTGTCGCTGCTGAACCAGGAAGGCATGCCGGTACGTCTGGAGAAAGACCTGGTGGGTGACCATCTGGTGGTCATGGGCTTCATTTACACCAGCTGCACCACGGTATGCCCGGTGGTGTCGTCAATCATGGGCAAGGTCCAGCAGCAGCTGGGCGGCCGGGTAGGCGAGGAGGTTCGCCTGGTGTCGATCAGTGTCGACCCTCAGCGTGACGACGCCAAGCGCCTGCAAAACTATGCCAAGGCATTCCAGAAAGGGCCGGGCTGGAGCTGGCTGACCGGTACCCCGTACGCCATCACCGAAACCCTGAAGGGGCTGGGCAGCTTCAACGCCGACCTCAGCCAGCACCCGCCGCTGATACTGGTGGGTGACGGGCGTAGCGGGCACTGGACGCGTTACTACGGCTTCACCGACCCGGGCGTATTGATCGAAGAAATCAACCGCCTCAGTGCGCGCCGGGTACATGCCAAGAGCACCGCCATTGCCGACCATCACGAGGTGCAACCATGAGCACTGCAACCTCCCACCGCGCTGGCATGCGCGCATTCGACTGGCTGGTACTGGGTGGCTGCCTGTGGATCCTCACGTCGGTGGCGTTCGCCCACGAAGGCCATGCGCCGCAACCCCCCGAGCCGCAGCCAGCACCGCAGGCGATGGCCAGTGGTGGCGGTACACGCGACGCCAAGACCTGGTTCACCGACACCGTGCTGAAGGACCAGAATGGCCGCGAGCTGCGCTTTTACAGTGACGTGCTCAAGGACAAGGTGGTGATGCTCAACGTGATCTTCACCCATTGCACCGATGCCTGCCCGTTGATCACCCGCAAGCTGCGCGAGGTGCGCGAGGCCATGGGGCCAGCCCTGGCCGCCCAGGTGACCTTCGTGTCGATCAGCAGTGACCCGCTGAACGACACCCCCGAGGCGCTGAAGGCGTTCGCCGCCAAGCAAGGGGTGGATGGGCCGAACTGGTTGTTCCTGACCGGTGACAAGGCCAATGTCGACCTGGTGCTTGGCCGTATAGGGCAGTTCCTGCCGAGTCCCGAGCAGCACTCGACGCAGCTGATTGCCGGTGATGTTGCAGGTAAACGCTGGAGCAAGATTCGCCCGGATGCACCGCCAGCGGCGATTGCCCAGCGCATGCAGCTGTTGACCCAGCCGCTGGCAGGTCGGTAAGTATCATGGGCCGCCTGGGAAACTGGCCTCTGTGGCATCACCTGTTGTGGGAGCGGCCTTGCGTCGCGAAAGGGCTGCGCAGCAGCCCCGGCAGTGGCAGCTCAAGCGCAGAAAGAGGCGAGCGCCTTTCGCGACGCAAGGCCGCGCCCACAGGGCTTGCGATATGGCTCACATGCGTGCTTGGCATGGCATCTTCGACCTCAGCCTTGGCCCTGGACCTGACCGACCACGAACAAGCCGGCAAACGCCTCTACCGCGAGGGCGCTTCCAGTAGCGACGCTCAATTGCAAGCCCGGGTCGGCGCCAGTGACATCACAGTCCCCGCCAGCGTGCTGCCCTGCGCCAGTTGCCATGGCAGCGACGGCCGTGGCCGTGCCGAAGGCGGTGTTCGCCCCCCCGGCCTCGACTGGCAACGCCTGGCACTCGGCCAGGGCCCGCGCGAGGCCAACGGCCGCCGCTATCCGGCCTACACCGACAGCAGCCTGGCGCGGGCCATCCAGCAGGGTATCGACCCGGCTGGCAATCGCCTCGACCCGGCCATGCCACGCTTCGAGTTGACCTTGGCCGACCAGCGCAACCTCACCGCCTATCTCAAACGCTTGGCCGAAGAACGTGACCCTGGTGTGGAAGAGGGCGTGCTGCGCCTTGGGACCCTGCTGCCCGCGAGCGGTCCGCTGGCTGAAGCCGGGCAGGTGGTGCGCGCCGTGCTGGAAGACGGCGTGGGTCAACTCAACCAGCAAGGCGGCATTCACGGGCGGCGCCTGGAACTGGTGGTGCTTGACCCAGGCTCCGACCCGGTCAGTGCCGAACGCGCCTTGCAACAGTTGCTCGAGCAAAAGCGAGTGTTCGCCCTGATCGCGCCATTGGCGCCCATGCTCGACCAGCGCCTGACGACCTTGCTGGCGCCACAGAACGTGCCGATGGTCGGCAGTACCCCGCGCAGCGGCGGCAGCGCACAGATCTTCGACCCGCTGCCCGGCTTGCCCGAGCAATTGCTGAGCCTGGCAGGCCATGCCCGTGTGGCGCTGGGCTTGGCGCCGGATGAGTTACGCGTGGTGTATGCCGGTAACGAACACGCCGCGTTGGCCGAGCAGGTGCGCGAGCGTTTACGACAGCAGGGCTGGGCGCCACCCGCTATCCAGGCGTTCGACGGCCAGGCGGTGGACGGGCAGGGCATCGTCTTCCTTGGCCGCGCCCAGGCCTTTGCCGAGTTGGCGGCGGCGTTGCAGGTGGCGGGCCGCGAGCCCTACCTGTTCGCCGCTTCCAGTCAGGTAGCCGGCGCTGTGGCGCGCTTGCCGGCGCAGTGGTCGCAGCGGCTGTTTCTGGCCTACCCCTACGTGCCAGAGGACTGGACCGAGCAAGGCCAGGCTACGCTCGCCGGGCTGCAGCAGCGCCAGGGCCTGGACCCGCGCCAGGTGTCGTTGCAGGTCAATACGCTGTGCGCGTTGCGCCTGCTGAGCGAAGCGCTGAAGCAGATTGGTCGGGATGCCAGCCGCGAACAACTGATCGCTGCCCTCGAAGGCCTGCACGATGTGCCCACCGGCCTGACCCCGGCACTGGGCTTCGGCCCTGGTCGCCGCCAGGGCATGGCAGGTGCCCATGTGGTGGCGGTGGCCCTGCCCGGGCCACGCTTTACTGCGGTCACCCCCTACCGGCCAGTGCCGGTCAGCCCTTGAGCGGAGGTTGTCATGCGGATCGTGTGGTTGTGCCTGTTGCTGGTGCTGACCAGGGTGAGCTGGGCCGATGTGCCAGCGGCGCGGGTCAATGGTGTCGAGATCGGGTTGATGCGCCTGGAGCGCTACTTCAGCGAGTACCTGGACGCCCAGGGTCGGGCGGTGACCAGCATCCGCAATCCAGGCCTGTATAAACGCCTGCGTGACCAGGCGCTGGACGAGCTGATCGACAAGGAGCTGTTGTGGCAGGAAGCGCAACGCCAAGGCATTGCCGTCAGCGATGAACACGTGTCGGCACAGGTTGGCGAGATAGAAGCGGCGTTTGGCAGCCCGGCGTTATTCGAAAGGCGACTGGCAGAGGCGGGCTTCGACAGGGCGCAGTACACTGAGTACACCCGGCATGAGATGGCGGCCCAGCAAGTGTACGCCCTGCTCAGCGCAGTCGACGCGCCGAGCCAGGGCGAAGTGGAGGCATTTTATGATGCCAACCAGGAGAGACTGCAAGGAGCGCAGAACCAAAGTGATAATCCATCGGTCATACGCGAACACGGCCTGGCCTTGGCCAGGGCAACGCTCATCGGTCAGCGGGAGGCGCAGGCGCGCCAATCCGTGCGCCAACGTTTGCGCGAGTCCGCTAAAGTGGAGATCGCTGACTGAGGCCGTTGATGGCGCTTGCCCCAATCCTGGGGAATTAAGGTTTGGCAATGTGCCATCATTTTCCCCGCTTGTGGGGAACGGGTGGGGTGCGCCTGCTCAGCGTATGTCGGTTACTGGCCGGCACCCTAGTAAAATCAGTGGCTTACAGTGGTGCAACATGACTATTCACGCCTGGCACGAAGCCTGCTCAAGTCTCTACAAGGGCGTACTTCGCAGACGGGGGAACCGGGCAGTATTGGGGAGTCGACCTTGGTGAACAGAGTATTGGTAGTCGATGACGAACAGACTCTTGCGCAGAACCTGCAAGCGTACCTGCAGGCGCAAGGCCTGGAAGTTCACGTTGCCCACGACGGTGCCAGTGGTATCGAACAGGCTGAAAGCCTGGCACCGCAAGTAGTTGTGCTGGATTACCGCCTGCCCGACATGGAAGGTTTTCAGGTTCTGGAGGCTGTACGCAAGAACAGGCAATGCCACTTCGTGCTGATCACCGCCCACCCC
This sequence comes from Pseudomonas sp. BO3-4, assembly GCF_034044115.1. NCBI lineage: Bacteria > Pseudomonadati > Pseudomonadota > Gammaproteobacteria > Pseudomonadales > Pseudomonadaceae > Pseudomonas > Pseudomonas sp. BO3-4. The sequence goes on along the minus strand of NZ_CP139018.1, from coordinate 3,628,906 downwards.
ACCGTCGAGGTGCGTGAGCGGGCCGCCGAACTCGGTGTGAGTCACGTCCTGTTCAAGCCGTTCCCACTGATGGAGCTGGCGCGTGCGATCTTCGACCTGCTGGGCATCGAGCGCCGGCGCAGGGCCACGGACAACCCGGCCGAAGGGTTCGTCGAACGACGCCAGAACAGGAACGAATCGTTCCCCCTGCAGTTGTACGATGGAAGCTGGGTATTGGCCGACCGCCGCCGTAATGGCGCCAAGCCACCAGGGCCCGACGACGATCAACTGCTCACAGGGGAATAGCGGCGCCCGCACCCCTGGCCGAGCCAGCCTGCGACGCGCCCCTGAGCGGAGTCGCAGGCCATGCCAGAAGCATTCGATGCAACCCCGGAATCTGCAAAGCCTGCACCGACGTCTTCGCGCGCAGGCCCGCTCCCACAGGATGTATGCAGCCCACAGACCTGTGATGTACCTGTGGGAGCGGGCATGCCCGCGAAGAACCCAGCAAAAATTTCCGCCTACCCCCGCGAACTCCTGGCCCAGGCTCGTCTGCAAGCCACCGACGAGCGCCTGCTCGACTGCCTGGAACGCCTGGCCTGCGACACCCCCGACACCTTCACCCAGCGCCTGGGCCTGACCCTGCATTACCCGGTACTCGACAGCCACAGCCTGCTGGCCAGCACCCCACGCTTCGACAAGCTGGCCTTGGCCCAGTGCCTCAAGCGCGAATGTGTGCTGATCGAGCAAGGCGGCCAACTGCTGGGCGTGTTCGCCGACCCCTTCGACCACGCCCGCCTGGCCTGGATCGACGACGTACTGCAAGGCGCGCCGCTTTACCTGGCCCACGCCGCCGACCTGGCCACCTTCCTGGCCCGTCATGAAGAAAGCTTCCACGCAGTCGATGCCCTTGACCACGACGCCGACGCCAGCAGCGAAAGCGACCCGCTGCAACGCCTGTCGCTGGCCAGTATCAGCGAAGACCAGAGCCGCGTGGTCAAGCTGGTCAACTCCACCCTGTACGACGCCCTCAAGCTGCACGCCAGCGACATCCACCTGGGCATGACCGGCCAGGGCCTGACCATCAAGTACCGCATCGACGGCGTGCTCAACGGTGCCGGCAAGGCCAGTGGCAGCGCCTTCGCCGACCAGGTGATCTCGCGCATCAAGGTCATGGCCGAGCTGGACATCGGCGAAAAACGCGTGCCCCAGGACGGCCGCTTCAAGGTGGCCGTGGGCGACCGGCAAATCGACTTCCGGGTGTCGATCATGCCTAGCATCTTCGGTGAAGATGCCGTGCTGCGGGTGCTCGACAAGCAGGACTTGTCCGACCGGGTCAGCGGCGTGCAACTGCAAGCCTTGGGCTTTGCCGACGAAACCTTGCGCGCCCTGCGCCGGTTGGCGGCAGAACCCTACGGCATGATCCTGGTCACCGGCCCTACAGGCAGCGGCAAGACCACCACCCTGTACGCCATGATCAGCGAGATCAACCATGGCGTGGACAAGATCATCACCATCGAGGACCCGGTCGAGTATCAACTGCCCGGCGTGCTGCAGATCCCGGTCAACGAGAAGAAGGGCCTGACCTTCGCCCGCGGCCTGCGCTCGATCCTGCGTCACGACCCGGACAAGATCCTGGTCGGTGAAATCCGTGACCCCGACACGGCCCAGATTGCCGTGCAATCGGCGCTCACCGGCCACCTGGTGTTCACCACCATCCACGCCAACAACGTGTTCGACGTGATTGGCCGCTTCAGCCAGATGCAGGTCGACCCCTACAGCTTCGTTTCTGCGCTCAACGCGGTGCTGGCCCAGCGCCTGATTCGCCTGGCCTGCCCGCACTGCGCCACGCCCTGCGAACACGATGACGACACCCTGTATGGCTCAGGCCTGACCCGCGAGGGGGTGGCCGGCTGGACATTCGTCCGTGTCAAGGGTTGCGGCCACTGCCGTGGCAGTGGTTACCGCGGCCGCAGTGCCATTGCCGAACTGCTGCACCTGGATGACGACCTGCGGCAAATGATCGTGGAGCGCCGCCCGCTGGCGCAGATCAAGACGCTTGCCTGCCAGCGCGGCCTGCGCCTGCTGCGAGCCTCGGCCCTGGACCTGGTCCGCGATGGCCGTACCACCCTTGAGGAGATCAACCGTGTCACATTCATCTGACCGTTACTGCGCCGTATTGGGCGCCGAGGGTGTCGGCCTGGGTCGCTGGCACAACAATCACCACCAATGGCTGGGCAGCCGCGCGTTCAGCAGCGACGCCACCCAACCGACCTGGGATGCTGCTGTCGACGGGCTGGCGGCACTGCTGGCCGAGCATGCGGTACGTGGCGCCCAGTTGCGGGTGTTGCTGTCGGCCCGCTACAGCCGCTTCTGCCTGGTGCCCTGGAGTGACGCCATCGGCCACCCTCGCGAGCTGGATGCCTATGCCCGCGCTTGCTTCGAAAACCTCTACGGGCAGCCGTTGGACGACTGGCGCATCGTGCTGTCACCGGAGCCTGCCGGTGCCGCCCGCATCGCCACGGCGCTGCCCGAAGCCTTGCTGCAGCGGCTGCAGGCACTGGGCCGGGAAAGCCGCCTGAGCCTGCGCTCGGTGCAGCCATACCTGATGGCTGCCTACAACCGTTGCTGGTCACAGCTGGAGCAGGGGGACTTCCTGTTCGTGCTGGCCGAGCCGCGCCGCAGTGTATTGCTGCTGGCCGCCGGCGGTGCCTGGCAGCAAGTGCTGGCGCAAGGTTGCGCTGACAGCGACCAGGCCCTGCAAGCACTGATCGAGCGTACCTGTGAGCTGTACGGCGAGCACCTGCCGCGGGTGTACCTGCATGCCCCGGGCCGCTGCGACGTGCCGCAACTGGCGGCCGTGCAATTGTGCCAGCCGGCCAGCGAAGCCGACCCGCTGTGCGCCATGTGGCGGGCGGTGGCCTGACATGCGCCGCCTCGACCTGGAATTCCAGCCACGGCGCAGCGGACCGCTGGTTTGGTCGCTGCTCGTCCTTGCCAGCGCCATGGTCGCCGGCCTGGTGCTGCTGCAGCAACGCTTGCAGACCGAGCAAGTGGCACTGGAAGCCAGCGTCCATAGCCTGGAACTGCAACTGGGCCGCCGCCCGGCCATCGCACAACCCAAGAACAGCGCTGCCAGCCGGGAGCAGGCTGAGCGCCTGGCACAAATGCGCAGTGTGTCGCAGCAACTGCAACGCCCTTGGCAGCAGCTGTTCGCCATGCTTGAAGCCATGCCGCAGGACGACGTCGCGCTGCTCGGCCTGACGCCGGATGCGCGCAAGGGCCAGGTGCGCATTGCCGCCGAGGCGCGCAACCTCGAAGCGATGCTGCAGTACCACCAGCGGCTGGAAGCCAGCGACGAGCTCAGCGACGTGTCGCTGCTCAACCACGAAGTGCTCGCTGCGCGGCCCGAGCACCCGGTGCGCTTCACCCTCACCGCCACCTGGGAGATCGGCCATGCGCGCCCTTGAATCGTTCAGTAGCCTGATCCTCCAGGAGCGCCTGCGCGTTGTCGGCCCGGTAGGCCTGGCTGCCGTAGCCGTAGGCCTGCTCGCCATTGGCGTGGGGTGTGCCGGCGTGCTGCCGCAATGGCAAAGCGTACGCGAACTGCGCGCCAGCGAAGCGCAGGCCAGCGAACAGGTAGGGCGTGTCAAGCGGGGTGAGCTGAAGATTGCGGTCCAGCCCGAGCAGCAGGCCCTCGACAGCCTGCGCCAGCAACTGCCCGGTCAGCCCCAGGCCAGCGAGCTGATCGAGCGTCTGTACCGCCTGGCCAGCGCCGAGCGCATCAGCCTGGCCCGCGGTGAATACGCGCTGGGCATCGACCCCAAGACCCAGCTGGCCCGCTACCAGATCGTGCTGCCAGTGCGTGGCAGCTACCCGCAGATTCGCGGCTTTATCAAGGGCCTGCTCAAGCAACTGCCGACGCTGGTGCTGGAAGACCTTGAGCTGCAACGCAAACGCATCGGCGACAGCGAGCTCAATGCCCGCCTGCGCATGACCCTTTACCTGTCGAGGTCATGATGAACACACAACGTGCAGTCATCTGGGCCGGCTTCCTTGGCGTGAGCGCGGCGCTGGCCTGGGTACCGGACCATTGGTTTGGCCAGGACGATGGCGTCGCGGCCTTCGCGGGTAAACCCGCGCCTGCAACAGAAAGCGCTGCGTCCATGGTCGGCGCGGGCTTACCCGCGAAAGGGCCGGAACAGGCCTCCCGCGACCTGTTCCCAACCCAGCAATGGACGCCACCCAAAACCCTGGCCACGGTCACCGAACAACCGGTTATGACCGCACCTGTCGTCGCCGCGGCCCCGACGGCCCCGGAGCTGCCTTTCCAGTTCATCGGCCGCATGGGTGACCGCGACGACCTGCAGGTCTTCCTGCAGAGCGGCGAAAAACTCTACGTCGTGCGCCAAGGCGACGTGATCGAAGACACCTATCGCCTCGATCGGGTATCGGCCAGCGAGCTGAACCTGGTCTACCTGCCTTTGCACCAGTCGCAGACCTTGTCTGTCGGGAGCGCACCATGAAGTCGTCAAAGCTGTGCAAGCCTGCTCCGTTTCTGCTCGTGGCGCTGTGCGTGGCCATTGCCGGTTGCGGCTCCAGTGCAGTTCGCCAGGACAGCGACCAGTTGATGAAAGAGGGCCAGTACGAGGCCGGCATCGCCCGCCTGGAAGAGGCCCTGCGCGACGACCCGCGTGACACAGAGCTGAATATCGCCTTGGCCCACAGCCGCCAGGCGGCAGTCGAGGCCCTGATTACCCAGGCCGACAGCGACCGCGTCCGCCACGACTTCGCCAATGCCCGCATGGGCTATGGCCGGGTGCTCACCCTGGAACCGAACAACCGCCGCGCCCAGGATGGCATTCGCCAGCTGGAGCTGATCCGCACCCTGGACGAACGCGTAGCGCTTGGCCAGGCGGCGCTGCGCCAGGGCGACCTGTTCGGTGCCGAACGTTACATGCGCGAAGTCTTGCGTCTGGACCCGCAGAACCAGAAGGGCATAACCCTGCGCAGCGACATCGAAAACGTGCAGGCACGCACCGCGCAGCCGTACCCACAATTACGCAGCAAGCTCGAGCGGCCGGTCACCCTGGAGTTTCGCGATGCCAACCTGAAGACCATCTTCGAAGTGCTGTCGCAGGTGGCCGGCATCAACTTCATCTTCGACAAGGACCTGCGCCCGGACATGAAAGCCACCATCTTCGTGCGCGAGGTGCGCATCGAGGACGCGATAGCGCTGCTGCTGGAACAAAACCAGCTGCGCCAGAAGATCGTCAACGACAACACCGTCATGGTCTACCCCGATTCGCCGCAGAAGACCAAGGACTATCAGGAACTGGTCATGCGTACGTTCTACCTGACCAGCATCGACGCCAATACCGCGTTGAACATGGTCAAGACCATGCTCAAGACCCGCGACGTGTTCGTTGACGAGCGCCTCAACACCCTGACCATGCGCGACACGTCGGACGCGGTGCGCATGGCCGAGAAGCTGCTGCAGTCGCAGGACCAGTCCAACCCCGAGGTGGTGCTGGAAGTGGAGGTGATGGAGGTGGCCACCTCGCGCATCCTCGACCTTGGCCTGCAATGGCCGAACACCTTCGGCGTGCTGAGCGACGATGGCAACCCGGTCAGCGTGCTCGACCAGCTCAAGGGCATCAATTCCAGCCGCATCAGCATTGCGCCGGCGCCGCAGGCCAAGATCAACGCCCAGGACAAGGACATCAACACCCTGGCCAGCCCGGTGATCCGCGTCAGCAACCGCGAGCAAGCGCGCATCCACATCGGCCAGCGGGTACCGATCATCAGCGCCACCTCGGTGCCGTCGACCCAAGGGCCGGTCATTACCGAGAGCGTCACCTACCTGGACGTCGGTTTGAAGCTTGAAGTGCAGCCCACCGTGCACCTGAACAACGAAGTGGCGATCAAGGTGGCGCTCGAGGTCAGCAACGCCACCCCGCTGGAGGCCACCCGCCAGGGCACCATCCCGGTCCAGGTCGACACCCGCAACGCGCAGACCAGCCTGCGCCTGCATGACGGCGAAACCCAGGTGCTGGCCGGCCTGGTGCGCAACGACCACAACGCCAGTGGCAACAAGATTCCCGGCCTTGGCGATATCCCAGGCCTGGGCCGGCTGTTCGGCAGCAACAAGGACGACATGAGCAAGAGTGAGCTGGTGCTGGCGATCACCCCGCGCATCGTGCGTAACCTGCCGTACCAGAGCCCGTCGGACATGGAGTTTTCCACGGGCACCGAGTCGGCCATGCAGGTGCGCCAGATGGCGCCACTGCCGCCGATGGACGTACCCGGTAATGCGCCGACCACCGATGAACCGGTCGTGGACAGCCAGATGGCGGTCGCCCCGGTCAACGGGAGCCCACGGCCATGAACGCGCGGCGTCGCATGCACGGCTTCAGCCTGATCGAGGTGGTGCTGACCCTGGCACTGCTCGGGTTGCTCGCCAGCATGGCCGCGCCGCTGACCGAAACGGTGGTACGCCGCGGCAAGGAGCAGCAACTGCGCGAGGCGCTGTACCAGATTCGCGACGCCATCGATGCCTACAAGCGGGCCTTCGACGCCGGCTACATCGAGAAGCGCGTGGACAGCAGTGGCTACCCGCCGAACCTGCAGGTGCTGGTAGAGGGCGTGCGCGATGTGCGCAGTGCCAAGGGCGCCAAGTTCTACTTCCTGCGGCGCATCCCGCACGACCCGCTGGTGGCGGCAAAGGATGAAGACGAAGGCGGCTGGGGCCTGCGCGCCTACGACAGCAGCCCCGACAACCCGCGCGACGGCGAAGACGTGTTCGACGTGTATTCCAGGGCCCGCGGCAAAGGCCTGAACAATATCCCTTACGGGCAATGGTGACAGCCATGAAACGCCGCAAAGGCTTCACCCTGATCGAACTGCTGGTGGTGATGGCGATCATCGCCACGCTGATGACCATCGCCATGCCGCGCTACTTCAACAGCCTGGAAAGCTCGCGCGAGGCCACCCTGCGTCAGAGCCTGGCAGTGCTGCGCGAGGCGCTGGACCACTACTACGGTGATACCGGCCACTACCCCGATTCGCTGGAACAACTGGTGGAGCAACGTTACCTGCGCAACACACCGGTCGACCCGATCACCGAGCGCAGCGATGCCTGGCAGTTGGTGCCGCCGCCCGAGGGTGTGGCGGGTGGCGTGGCCGATATCAAGAGCGGTGCCACAGGGAGGGCGCGTGATGGCAGCCTCTTCGCTGAATGGTAAGGCCAACGGCGGCTTCACCTACCTGGGTGTGCTGCTGCTGATTGCGGTCAGCAGCGTGGCCCTGGCGGCCACCGGCACGATCTGGGCGAGCGCCGCCCAGCGCGACCGCGAACGCCAGTTGCTCTGGGTCGGCAGCCAGTACGCCCAGGCCCTGCGCAGCTACTACCGCGCATCCCCCGGGCTGGCCCAGTACCCGCAAGACCTGGCCGACCTGCTGCAGGACAACCGTTTCCCGCAGGCCAAACGGCACATCCGCAGGCTTTACCCTGACCCGATCAGCAACAGCGACGAATGGGGCCTGCTGCGCTCGATCGACGGTCGTATCACTGGCGTCTACAGCCGTTCGGACGCCACCCCTTTCAAGCGCAGTGGCTTCAGCGCCGAATGGAGCGGGTTCGAGGGGATGGAGCACTACAGCGACTGGCAGTTCGTCGCCGAGCAGGCCTTTACCGAAAGTGCACGCGGTGTGCAGACGAATGCGGGCCCGGGAGACACGCCATGAAGCGCCTGACTGCGCTGTGCCTGAGCCTGCTGCTGATGGCTGGGGGGACCACCTGCGCCAAGGCGGGTGCTGAAGACGAGATGCAGGGTTTTATCGTCGACAACACCATCTCGCACATTGGCCACGACTTTTACTACTACTTCGCCGACCGCCTGCGTGCCACCAGCCGTCTGGACTTCAACCTGGTGGTACGCGAACGCCCCGATGCCCGCTGGGGCAGCCTGGTGACGGTGGAGTTCGAGCGTGAAGTGGTGTACCGCCGCTTCCTGCCACCCAATACCACCGAGCTCAAAGACGAGGCCGTCGCCGCTGCCGACCTGGTCAAGCAGCAGATCATTCAACGCAAGCTGCAACGCCTGCTACAGGACACCACCGACTTGGAGAGGGACGAGCTATGAACCACCGCATTCCACGTTGCATTGCCGCCTGCCTGCTGGCCAGCGCCTGTGCTGCCCAGGCCACCGAGCTGGTGTACACCCCGGTCAACCCGGCCTTTGGCGGCAACCCGTTGAACGGCACCTGGCTGCTGAACAACGCCCAGGCGCAGAACGACTACGACGACCCGGACCTCAAGGACCGTGCCTCGGCCTTTACCGGCACCACAGCCCTTGAGCGCTTCAGCAACCAGCTGGAGTCGCGGATGTTGTCGCAGTTGCTGGACAACATCAGTAATGGCAACACCGGCAGCATGGCGACCGATGCGTTTCTCATCGACGTCATCGACGATTCCGGGGCCTTGAGCATCAAGGTCACCGATCGTGCCACAGGAGAAATTTCGATCATTGAGGTCAGCGGCCTGAACCCCTGAGAGGGAAGGGCTTTTATGTTGGGGAGAGAACACCATGAAACGTCTGCTGAGCGCGCTGCTGATCCTCACCGCCCTGGGCCTGCAAAGTGGTTGCAGCCTGCGCGAACCCATGTCGGCCGAACAGGACTCGGAAACCCCGACCCTGACCCCTCGGGCCTCGACCTACTACGACCTGATCAACATGCCACGGCCCAAAGGCCGGCTGATGGCCGTGGTGTACGGCTTCCGCGACCAGACCGGGCAGTACAAGCCGACCCCGGCCAGCTCGTTTTCCACCAGCGTCACCCAAGGCGCGGCCAGCATGTTGATGGACGCCTTGAGTGCCAGCGGCTGGTTCGTGGTGCTGGAGCGTGAAGGGCTGCAGAACCTGCTGACCGAGCGCAAGATCATCCGCGCATCGCAGAAAAAGCCTGATGTGGCGGAAAACATCATGGGCGAGCTGCCACCGTTGCAGGCCGCCAACCTGATGTTGGAGGGCGGCATCATTGCCTACGACACCAACGTGCGCAGCGGCGGCGAAGGCGCCCGCTACCTAGGCATCGACATCTCCCGCGAGTACCGGGTGGACCAGGTCACCGTCAACCTGCGCGCTGTGGACGTGCGCACCGGGCAGGTGCTGGCCAACGTGATGACCAGCAAGACCATCTACTCGGTAGGGCGCAGTGCCGGCGTGTTCAAGTTCATCGAGTTCAAGAAGCTGCTGGAAGCCGAGGTGGGGTATACCACCAATGAACCGGCGCAGTTGTGCGTGCTGTCGGCGATTGAATCGGCGGTGGGGCACTTGCTGGCGCAGGGGATCGAGCGGCGGTTGTGGCAGGTGGCGGGGGATCCAGCTGATGGCAAAGCCACGGTGGACAAGTTCTTGAGCCAGAATCAGCAGCCGTGATTGACTGTTAGGGAAGCTCTGATCAATTCAGCACAGGCCGCCTGACCTGTGCTGAATTTGCTTGAAAACATTGCGAATTTCAGGTTTCGGGCAACTTGATTGGAGTTTCCCTAAAGCATTTCGAGACTTTAGCTTATTCGATGCAGGCAATAGTATAAGCTACCGGCTAGGCGATCAGCTTTCATTGAGTTAGTGAGAAGTTGAAATGGGATGAGTGCATTCTGTTTCTTATTATTTTTACCTGCTCCTGATAGTTGCGCCCGTGAAGCACACTTGGCCCGCTGAGTAGAGTAGTAGAACCCACTGTAGGGGGCTCATATAGGTTACGGATCTCAAGCAGTCCACGGTATAGTGGTATGATTTCAGGGTCTGTCGGGGGTTTGCCAAGATATATCGCATCTCTAGCTTGGTCTCGTTGCTGTAGTGTAACTTCGTCGATGCCTGCTAATATTAAGCGGTCTCGGTGCTCCTTTATTACCAGGCGACTGAAATCTTTGCTTCTAACCGAAAAGTAAGCATCACGTGCCGACGCTTTGATCATGACATCTGTGTGTGGTCCCTTGAATATCTCGAGACTCTCCATGGTATAGAGGTTTGGCTTTCTTTTGTTTAATATGTTTATGTAATCATCATACATTAATTGAGATGACCGCAGGTTGGATGCTCTTAAATTTCCTGACCTTGACGAAGGCGGTAATTTTTGCGCGGCCAGAATTTGTAGTGGCAGAACGCCGGAATGGCCACTTGGATCAACAAAGTTGATCGGATCTCCTTGGCAGTAGGCGTAGCTGTTGATGCCGCCTGATTGAAATGGACTTAAATTGTCCGGCGAACAAAAGCGCATCAAGCGCGGCTTGTATCCGCGCCGACCATTCCCGAGTAAATATCCATCGGATGTTTTATCGAACGGCTGATCGTTGAATGCGAGGATTGAGTGGTTAGCCGCCATGTGCCAACCATAGGGGGTATAGCGTAGCATCGATCATTGCCCCTGGTTTATTTAATGTTGTAGGTATATGTAGATTAGTGAATGGCGCGCCGCAATCGTTATTTTTAACAGTTGACATATGCTGTTGGGGTGTGCGGGCGCCCGGATTAATCCATGCCAGTTTTACAGTTTTACCTAATATCGCCTCCTGCGCTCAAAGAGGATCTGGTAAGTATGGCCCGCAAGGGGGGACGGTCCCCGAATGAGATGGTGCGGATTGATAGGGAATCGCTCCGGCGTTTTCGTCCAGGCCTCACCGATCACCTTGAAAGGAGTGCGCCATCGCAGCCCTATCGCGACACAAGGCTCCCACATCGGCCGCAGCTGCCGACCAAGAGTGCGATCAGGCAACAGAAGTGTTACTGCGCATGCCCTCAGCTTGAAACCCTTCCCTGACCTCGGTAGTCTTTGCCCGCTGCTGTCAATCCAGCAGTCGGGTTTGGTCACCCGCAATCATCAAGGCGCACAAGCGCCCGCTCTGCGATACAGTTGGCGCTTTTTTGTGCCCGGCTGTTTCGTTTTATGGCGGCTGTGCGTGGGGCGCCTCCGTGCGCGCCGGTTTCCTTGATTCCCGGTTGACCAACCCGCGTACAGTCGCCACCCATTCGTTTGGTCACGTTGTGTGGCGACTCCAGTGAATCAAGGAGCGACACAATGACAAAAGGCTTACCTGATCCTCCTGTACGCGCCACCACGGCGGCCTCCAGTTTCTCCACCTGCGAATGCAGCCATCCACCGTTGTTCGCCGTTCGTTCCGGCGTGGATTACGAAGATGCGCTGGTGCACCTGTCCACGCTGCTGAAAGGGGCGTTTGCGACCAACCTCAAGGCGCTGGAACTGGCCAAGGGCACCTGCCGTGATCTGTTGTTGAGCAATGACCATGGGTTGGATTCGGCCAAGGCGGTGGTGGAGGCGTTGCTGGATGGGGTGGAGAGGCAGCAGCTGGCTGGGCGGAAGGCGGCGTCGAGTGCCTGACGGGGCTTGGCTATTGGCGATATCGATCGATATCCCTGATTGACCTCGAGGGCCTCTTCGCGGGCTCGCCCGCTCCCACAGGTACAGCGCAGTCCTCAGGGTTGGTGCGAACCCTGGCAAGCCAGCTTCCACAGGGATTGCACCCGCTTCAAGTAACCTGGCCAGCTACACCCCAATCCATCCACTACCAGATGACGGCCAGCCATTTCTCCCGCACACTGCGGAAAATTCCCAAGCCCGTACCCCGTCACATTGCGGGGCACAGCCGGAGTAGAAAATGGCGCGACAACTTATAACAAACGCCCACGACCCGCTGCACGAATCCCGCGAGGCCCGGTTGAAGCTGGCCAGCGAAGGCGAACTACCGCTGGGCATGCTGCGCGACGAGATCGACGCCTCCTGGCGCCGCAGCCTGGGCCACGGCCTGGACTGCCTGCAGGGCGAGCAGGTCGGCCTGGGCCTGGAACAGGGCCATGACCTGCGCCTGCTGCTGGAGCGCAACCGCCTGCTGATCGATGCCGTTACCCCCGAACTCGACTACCTGGTCGCGCGCCAGGGCAAGGCTGGCATCGTCATCCTCGGCGATGCCCAGGCCAACGTGCTGGCCATCGAAGGCCAGAAGCACGTGCTGCAACGCGAAGGCCTGCGCGATCTGCATCCGGGCAGTTGCTGGAGCGAATCGCTGCGCGGCACCAATGCCATCGGCACGGCCGTGGTCGAAGGCCGGCCGACGCTGATCAACTGCGGCGAACATTACCTTGACCGCCTGAGCCCGTTCTCCTGTACTTCCGTGCCACTGCGCGACCCGCGGGGCGAGGTGATCGGCGTGCTCGACATCACCCGCGAAGGGGTGATGGCGCAACCGCAGGACAGCCTGTCGACCCTGATGCTGGCTGCCGGCAACATTGAAAGCCGCCTGTTTGGCCTGTGCCACCCGGACCAGTTGGTGCTGGCCTTCCACAGCCGCCCGCAGTACCTCAACAGTGCCTGGCACGGCCTGCTGGCCCTGAGCCTGGACGGCGAAGTGCTGGCTGCCAACGACAGTGCCTGCCAGCTGTTGCAGGTGCCGCGTCACGAACTGATTGGGCGGCGTAGCACCGACCTGCTTGGCGAACGTTCCCCGGCCTTTATCGCTCGCCTGTGGCAGGGCGGGGTGAGCAGCGTGCAGACCGCCAAGGGCGAGTTCTATTTCCGTGCCCTACAGCTGCCGCGCCATGGCCGGGTCAGCCCCAGCACACCACCTGGCAAGCCGGCCTTGAGCAAACAGTCGCCTGCACTCGATGCTCTGGCCGGAGGTGATCAACGCCTGGCGCGCAACCTGCGCATGGCTCGCCAGGGGCTTGGCAATGGTTTGCCAGTGTTGCTGCTGGGCGAAACCGGTACCGGCAAGGAAGTGGTCGCTCGGGCCTTGCACCAGGCCAGCCCGCGTGCCGACAAACCGTTTGTGGCAGTCAACTGCGCGGCCATTCCCGAAGGGCTCATCGAGTCCGAGCTGTTCGGCTATCGCGAGGGCGCCTTCACCGGTTCGCGCCGGGGTGGCATGGTCGGGCGGCTGATGCAGGCCCATGGCGGCACGCTGTTCCTCGACGAAATCGGCGACATGCCGCTGGCCCTGCAAGCACGCCTGCTGCGGGTGCTGCAGGAGCGCCGCGTAGCACCCTTGGGGGCGGGCGACGAGCAGGACATCGACGTGGCGCTGATCTGCGCCACCCACCGCGACCTCAAGCGCCTGGTGCAGGAACAACACTTCCGTGAAGACCTGTTCTACCGGGTCAACGGCGTGTCGCTGCGCCTGCCGGCCCTGCGCGAACGTGATGACCTGGCGGCGATCATCCAGGGCCTGCTGGACAAGGCTGATGCGCGTGGCGTAACCCTCGACCCGGCGTTGACCGCGTTGCTCGAAGGCTTCGACTGGCCTGGCAACATCCGCCAGCTGGAAATGGTGGTGCGCACCGCCCTGGCCATGCGCGAGGATGGGGAGCAGGTGCTGACACTCGATCACCTTACCGACTGCCTGCTGGACGAACTCGCCAGCAGCGCAGCGCCCTCCGGCAGCCTCAAAGACAGTGAACTGGAACAGATCCGCGGTGCTCTGGCGCGCCACCAGGGCAACGTCTCGGCCGCCGCCGAGGCACTGGGTATCAGCCGGGCGACGCTGTACCGCAAGCTCAAGCAGTTGCGCGGCTGACGTGGGCGGCCTGTTCGCAAGGCTGGTGGATTCCAGCGACCCTGTACTCATGCGCCAGGCGTTGGCCTGGCTGTATGGTTTCGTGCGCCCACACCGGCGTGCCATCGGCCTGTTGCTCGGCTTGTCGCTGGGTGCATCGCTGCTGGCGCTGGCGCAACCCTGGCTGGTCAAAACCCTGATCGACGAAGGGCTGTTGGCCAAGGACTACCAGACCCTCTGGCACATGGCGGCAATCATGATCGGCGCGGGCCTGCTGGGCACGGTGCTGGCTGGGGTCAACCGCTACCTGCACACGCGCCTGTCGGGGCGCATCCTGTTCGCCTTGCGCGACGACCTTTACCGCCATCTGCAACAGTTGTCGCCGACCTTTTACGGGCGGCGGCGTATCGGCGACATTCTTTCGCGGCTGGATGGCGATGTGGCAGAGATCCAGCGCTTTGCCGTGGACTCGCTGTTCTCGGCGGTGTCGGCGGTGATCGGCCTGGTGGGCGCGGTGGCGTTGATGCTGATGCTGTCGTGGCAGTTGTCCCTGTTGTTGGCGCTGCTGGTGCCGATCGAGGTGCTGTGGCTGCGCTGGATGCGGCGCAAGGTGGAACGCGAAGTGCGCAACCTGCGTGAGCGCTCGGCGGATGTGTCGTCTTTTCTGGTCGAGACCCTGCCGGCGATGAAGTTCATTCAGGCGGCCGGCCAGCAAGGCCGGGAAGCAGGGCGCCTGGACCAGCTTGGGCAAGGTTACATGCGCCAGCTGCTGAAGGTGCAGGTGACCGAATTCTTCACCCAGGCTATCCCCGGCACGCTCACCTCGTGGTGCCGCGCCTGTGCGTTCCTGGTCGGTGGCTGGTGGGTGATCCAGGGTACCTGGCAGTTGGGCGCGTTGATCGCCTTTTCTACCTACATGGGCATGGCCGTGGGGCCGGTGCAGAGCCTGCTGGGCCTGTATGTGGCGGTGCAGCGCATGGCCGTGAGCCTGGGGCGGGTCATGGAGCTCAAGCGCGAAGCGGTGACCGTGCATCAGGCAGTCAATCCGCAGCCCATCCCCGATGGCCCAGGCGAGTTGCGCCTGGAGGCGCTGAGCTTTGCCCATGAGGGGCGCCAGGGTGCGGTACTGAACAACGTGCAGGTGAGCATCCCGGGTGGCCTGAAAGTCGCCATCAGCGGTGCCTCCGGCGTGGGCAAGTCAACCCTGATCGACCTGCTGCAGCGCTTCTACGACCCGGACGCCGGGCGCATCCTGCTGGACGGCGTCGACCTGCGCCACCTGGACCTGGCTGCGCTGCGCAGGCGAATCGCCGTGGTCAGCCAGGACATCGTGCTGTTCCGTGGCACCTTGGCGCAGAACCTGGCTTATGGCGTGCCCGAGGCCAGCCGTGATGAACTGGAACGGGTGGTGCGCCTGGCGCGGCTGGACAGCCTGGTCGACAGCCTGCCGTTGGGCCTGGACGGCCTGCTGGGCGAGCGTGGCCAGCAGTTGTCCGGGGGGCAGAAGCAGCGTATTGCCATTGCCCGCGCGGTATTGCAGGCCCCGGCGATCCTGGTGCTGGACGAGGCCACTTCGGCGGTGGATGAGGCAACCGAACGTGAAGTGATCGCGGCCATCGACCAGCTGTTCGCCGGCCGTACGCGCATCCTGATCAGCCACCGGGCTTCGACCCTGGCCGATGCCGACCTGCATCTGCAACTGCATGACGGTCAGTTGCAGGTGCTGGCGCAGGAGGTGATCAAGCATGGGCACTGACGTGCGCGTTGGCATCATCGACAGCGGCTGCTCGCCGGAGCAGGCCAACGGCTTGCGGGACGCCCGCCGTTTCTGGCTGGAAGACAGCCAGTTGCGCGAAGGTGAAATGCTCCCCGACCAGCTTGGGCACGGCAGTGCGGTGCTCGCCAGCTTGCAACACGAGGCCGGTCCGGTGTCGGTGCTGGTGGCCCAGGTGTTCAGTGCTCAGGCCAGCACCAGTGCGTTGCAGGTGGCTGCCGCATTGCTGTGGCTGGTGGAGTCGGGGGCGACGCTGATCAACCTCAGCCTGGGCTTGCAGCAGGACCGGCCCGTGCTGCATCAGGCTTGTGCCGAGGCGCTGGCGGCTGGCGTGCTGTTGTGTGCATCCAGCCCGGCACAGGGTGGGCCGGTCTACCCGGCCAGCTACCCTGGGGTGTTTCGACTGACCGGTGATGCGCGTTGTGCGCCCGGCCAGTGGTCCTGGCTTGGCACCCGGCAGGCGGACTTTGGTGGTTATGTGGGGGCGGGCGGCCGAGCAGGTGCGAGCTTGGGCTGTGCGGCTTTGAGCGGAAGGATTGCGGCTTTGCTGCGTGACGAGCCGGGTAGGGATCGCCAGCAGGTCCATGACTGGTTGCGCGATCACGCGGCGTTCATCGGCCCAGAGCGACGGGGGCCCAGCCATGGTTGAGCCGCGCATTGTGGTGCTGGGCGCCGGCCCTGCGGGTGCCGCCACGGCCATTGGCTTGCGGCGGCTGGGTTACACCGTGACGGTGGTGTCGGAGTGGCGCCGTTTCGCGGCAGTTGAAGGTGTTTCGCAGCGGGTGCTGGAGGGCTTGCGTCATGCAGGCCTGGGTGGGGCCTTGAGCCAGGCGGCCATGCCGGCCACTCGCCAGGTGCTCTGGAACGGCCAGCACCTGCACATGAACCAGGAGTTTTTGCTCGACCGGCAACGTTTTGACCAGGCGCTGCGCGAAGACCTTCAGCGCGCAGGCGTGAGTGTGGTCGAGGGGCGGGTGCGTGAGGTCGTGCCGGGGGGCGGTCATCATGTGCGCCTGGACGATGGGCAGGTGCTGACCGCTGATTTCCTGGTCGAGGCCCGAGGCCGTCAGGCGCCCCTGGCCACAGACCGCCTGCGTGGGCCGGAAACGGTCAGCCTGCTCAATGTCTGGCAGGGTAGCCCGGGTGCGCCTGCGTCGGCGGTGGAGAGCCTGGAGGATGGCTGGGCGTGGATGGCACGGCTGGAAGATGGCCGCTGTTACTGGCAAGTCACCCAGGACGCTGCCGGGCTGCCGGGGAAAGCTGGGTTGGCAGCTTACTGCGTGGCGTTGCGGGGCCGCAGCGCGTTGGTAGCCGAGCTGTTCGACGGTCAGGCATTGATACCGGCACAGGTGCATGCACGCAGCAGTACCGCCATTCTGGCGGGTGAATGTGTCGGGCAGGACTGGATCCGGGTGGGGGATGCCGCCATGGCCGTTGACCCGCTGTCGGGCAACGGGATTTTTCAGTCGCTCTCTTCGGCATTGCAGGCGCCAGTGGTGATCAATACGTTGCTGCGCAGGCCTGAGCGGGCCGAGCTGGCGCGGCAGTTTCACCAGCAGCGGGTCGAGCAGCTGTTCTTGCGTTTTGCCCGCATTGGCCGGGATTTTTATGCCCAGGAACAAAGCCGGGTGGGGCAACCGTTCTGGTCACGCCGCCAAGGCTGGCCGGATGCGCACCCCCTGCATCAGGCGGCTGATTGGCAAGCGGTGCGGGTTGAGCGGCGGCCGGTGCTGCGTGACGGGCTGGTGGATGAAGCCGAGGTCGTGGTGACGGCGGACCAGCCGCTGGGGGTTTGGCATTTGCAGGGGGTGGAACTGGCGCCTGTGGTGCGACAAATACGCAGTGGGCGGCCTGTTGAGGCGGTATTGTCGGGGCTTGCGGGTGAACAGCAGAGGAGCGTGCGGCGGTGGCTAAGGGAGCAGGGGTTGGCTTGGTTTGAGACCAGGAGGCGGTAAATCAGCCCTACTGGACACCGCACTTGAGGTCTGGGTCATGGGGGGGGGGGCACGTTCACTCTTACAGCCGTCTGATGTTATTGCTTAATGAGTAATTATCCCTGGGATGAAGAGCTAAGGCCTCCGTATTGCCTGGAGAAATTGTCACCGGATGGTAGAGAAATTTCTTATGGTTTTCTGAGCCTGGCTTGAAAGTGTTGGACTCGACAATTTCGATTGCATAGCGGTCAGGGGTATACACCTCACGGACGTGTACGGGGCCCTGATATCCCGTCACAGATGATTGAGTCTTGTTCATGAGTTGTTCCATCATCGAAAGTCCACCGCCATGAGGACGGTTTGCAGAGTAACAGGAGATTAGATGGATGGGTTGTTGGGAAGCATCGATGCCCAGCTCATCGTTGAGGGCCGCTAGCATCTTGGTACCCGATATCAGGTTACCCCGACTCATCTGAATTTTTCCTGGTGCTCCATGCCCGTAGATGTTCAAGACGAGCCCGGTGGGACTTGACAAGTCCGAGGTCCAGAAAACTGCAAGATCATCCAACCTCGCAGCCCAGCCTTCATAGCTAAAGGCTATTTTTCCGATACCGATGGGTTGATGCCCAGAAGGGTCTCGTAAGTTTATGGGGTCGCCCAACACGTAGGTATAGGCATTAATTCCACCCCGATCGAATGGAGCATCATGATCGGGACTTTGGAATCGCATAATAACCGGATTGTATAGCCTGTAGCCGTTGCCCAGAAGATAATTTCCCGTGAGTGTATCGCGGTATTCTCCTTTGAATCCGAAATGGATGGGGTTTTTCAGTCCGTCATGGCCATAAGGGGAATAGGCGATAGCTCTGCGTTCATGTTCAAAAACGGAGTTGGCCACGTCTGTTGGCATTAACGATGTACGCGGCAGCAAACCTGATTGCTGCAGTGCGAGCAGTTGCTCGCCCTGGCGAAAAGCTGTACGGGCAGTGGTTTTCTCGATGCAGCTATGTTGATGTGCGCCTTGATAAAAAAATCTCATGTCAATCTCCGGTTCTCTCAGAAAATCATCCATGGGAGATGAATGATGTGCAGCTTGAGAGACTAGAAGCTACTGGCAAAATTGACAGGGTCTATGGAGGCATTGCTTGCTGAAGCTCAGACCCCACTCGTTCGTGGCTCGATCAATACATTCACCCCGGTTGATTGTCGAGTGTTAAATTGCTACCTACATTGCCCGAAGATATTAAAGTCTGGGCGCGACAAGGCGGACCACGAGCGTATTACCCAATATATGGGGGGCTTCCTCGCGGTGTGCCGGTCAGGTACTGCAAGATGAAAAGTATGAGCAAAAAATTGGCGAGCCATTACGCTTGAGCGTCTGGTTTGGCAGATGTGCTGATGGGCCGCAAAGCGGCCCGGGATTTCTAATCAGAAAAAGGTCCCGACAATCAATTGCAGGTAAGTCCCGGTATCCCGCCCGCCCAACTGCGTACCGCCATTGGCCGCACTGCGCTCCGGCTTGTAGAACCCCACCACCGGGCTGATCAGCAGGTGGTCGTTGACCATCCATTCCACATACAGGTCCAGCTCGCGCCCACCAAGGTTGCCCTGGTCGGTGTCCAGCGTGTCGAAGTCGAAGTACAGCGCGCCGACGGTCAGGTTGTCCCGTGGCTTGCCCTTCAGCGCTACATGGTGCACTTGGCTGTTCTTGTTGAACGGACCGGCATAGTTGGCTGCCACTTCACCCTGGAACCAGGTGCCGTAACCCCGGCTCAGGCCATAGAACAGCGGGTCGAAGCCTTCGGAGAAGCGGCTGTAGCGGTAGGTGGCGGTGGGTGACCAGGGCAGTTGGGAGAAGGTCCAGTTGCCCTCCAGGTACCAGGCATTCTCGCGCCCGCCGGTCTTGTCCTGGGTCACGTACTCGGCGGCCAGCTCCAGGTCTTTGACGCCCAGGTTGCCGCGCCCGCGCAGGCTGGCGGTGTCCATGCCGTCGCGGTGTTCCAGGCCCATGATCTGCGCGTAGCGCTGGTCCACGTCGAGGCCGCGGATCCAGCTCAGGCCGACGGTACCGGTATCGGCGACGTGCTCCAGGTTGGCGACCGCCAGGGAAGTGTCGGCCTGGTAATGGTTGTCGGACTTCAACCACATCAGGTCACCGCGCCAGCCCTGGTTGCCACCCAGGCGCAGCACGGCGGTACGGTCGAAGGCCTTGCGTGCGGCCAGGTAGTAGGCACCGCCGCGATCGAAGTTGGCCCCCAGGTCGACCTTGCCCAGGTTGACCGGGTCACCCTGGATCAGAAAACCATCACCCAGGGTGACGACCTGGCGGCCACCGGAAATGTCCACGCCATCTTCGCCCAGCGCCGGGAACAGGTTGGCCGAGCGCCAGCCCAGGTACAAGTCCTCGATGGCGGTACGGCGTTCGTCGCCCAACGTCAGGCCGGCGGCGTCGCCATCGCCCCAGGTGGCGGAACTGAGCAGGCTGAAGGCGCCGTAGAGGGTGCCGCTATCGGCCAGGGTCTGGCTGCCGCTGAGGCCGTATTTGACGTAGCCTTCCTGCCAGGCGGTGCTGCCGGGTTGGCGGTTGCCGGCCTGGTTGAAGCTTTCGTCGCTGTGGAAGACGCCGAACAGGGCTTCGAGGTTGGCGTTGAGGCTGGTGCCATCGTGGTTGTACAGCTCGTAGGCTTGGCTGGCGGGGGCGGTTAACAGCAGGGCCAATGTGCAGGCGAGTGTGTGCCTCATGGGTTTGCTCCATGGTTTTTATTGTTGTTTTTGTGTCGCCTGTACCGGCCTCTTCGCGGGTGAATCCGCGCCCACAAGGCACGTGATACCGGGTGTAGGAGCGGGTTTACCCGCGAAGAGGCCGGTACAGGAAAAAGGATCAGAGCTTGATCAACACCGATTTCAGCTCGGTGTAGTGCTCGATGGCCGCTGAACCCATCTCACGACCAACGCCAGACATCTTGTAGCCACCAAACGGCAGCGCCGGGTCCAGCGCGCTGTGGCAGTTGACCCACACCGAGCCGGACTTGATGCGCGGGATCATGCGGTGCACGGCGGCCAGGTCGTTGGACCAGATACTTGCACCCAGGCCGTAGGGATTGTCGTTGGCCATGCCGATCACTTCGTCGATGTCATCGAATGGCATCGCCACCAGCACCGGCCCGAATATTTCTTCCTGTACCAGGCGGTGACGCTGGTCCACATCGACAATCACCGTCGGCTTGACGAAGTAACCAGGCCCGAAACCTTCACCCCCGCAGGCGATGGTTGCACCCAGTTCGCGGCCAAGCTCGATGTAGCCGGTGACGCGGTCCTGCTGCTTGGCTGAAATCAGCGGGCCCATCTGCACCGCCGGGTCCAGCCCGTTGCCCAGCTTCATGGCATTGGCAATTGCGGCGATGTCGGCCACCACATTGTCGAAGTGCTTGCGGTGCACATACAGCCGCGAGCCTGCGCAGCACACCTGGCCCTGGTTGAAGAAGATCGCCGTGGCCGCACCGACTGCGGCTTCCTGCAGGTTGGCGTCGGGCATGACGATGGTCGGCGATTTGCCGCCCAGTTCCAGGGTGACGCGGGTCATGTTGTCCATGGCCGCCTTGCCGATCAGCTTGCCGACCTCGGTGGAGCCGGTGAAGGTCAGTTTATCTACGCCGGGGTGGCGGCTGAGCGCGGCGCCGGCGTTCAGGCCGGTACCGGTAACCACGTTGAACACGCCGGCCGGGTAGCCGGCCTCGTCGACCAGCTCGGCCAGCTTGAGCACGCTCAGTGGGGTTTCATCGGCAGGCTTGAGCACCACCGTGCAGCCAGTGGCCAGTGCCGGGCCGAGCTTCCAGCAGGCCAGCAGCAGTGGGAAGTTCCAGGCAACGATGGCGCCCACCACGCCCACTGCCTCGCGGCGCACGAAGCCATGGAACTGGTCGTTGGGCATCAACGGCATGGACGCTTCGACGGTGCTACCCTCGATCTTGGTGGCCCAGCCCGCCATATAGCGCAGGAAGTCGATGGCCAGTTGCACGTCCATCATCTGGGCCACGGCGGCGCTCTTGCCATTGTTCAGGCATTCCAGTTCGGCCAGCTGACGCGCATCGCGCTCCATCAGGTCGGCCAGGCGCCACAGCAGGTTCTGCCGCTCGCGCGGGCGCATGCGGCTCCAGGGCGAGTCGTCGAAGGCCTGGCGCGCAGCGCGCACGGCGCGGTCGACATCTTCGGCCTCGGCGGCCGGCACTTCACCCAGCACCTCGCCGGTGGCCGGGTTGCGGAACGACAGGGTGCGACCGCTGGCGGCGTCCTGCCAGTCGGCACCGATGCGCATCTTCAGCTTGCGTTCGAGAAAGGCGCGGGTGGCGGGCAGGATGGGCAGTTCGGAAAGCATGGGGCTGTGCCTCTTGTCATTGGATGTGACGGGCACTGGCGCAATGGCCGTGCCAACCTGGGCAGATGGCCGCAAAGCGTTGTGGGCGTTGGGTTTTGCCTGAGCGCAAGGCTGCGTTTGCCAGGTTGCGCTGTTGCACATTGAGACGGTGTGAGACGGTGGTGAAACAGTGGCTGTTCGGCCTCTTCGCGGGCCCTGTCTCAACATGAAACACCCTGTCGCGAAATGGCACGCTGCAAATGGCCATCCCGGCTCCTGGCCAAGCCCCGAAAACCGCTTAAAGGGTTGAAAGGAAACGCTTTTACCCTAACTGGCACAGTTCCTGTATCACAACCGTCACATGCACACCTGCTGTACCAAAGCGTGCGAAAACGATAAGAACAACAACCGTGGAGGTCTGACCTTGAAGACGACTCGACTCCGGCGGCATGCGGGCAAACTGGCGCTGGTCGCCGCCGCGCTGCTGAGCACCCAGGCCATGGCGGCCGAGCAGGGCCCGAGCCTGTTGCAGAACAAGTGCATGGGGTGCCATATCCCCGAAGGCAACGACACCTATAGCCGCATCAGCCACCAGCGCAAGACGCCGGAAGGCTGGCTGATGAGCATCGCCCGCATGCAGGTGATGCATGGCCTTCAGATCAGCGACGACGACCGTCGCACGCTGGTCAAATACCTGGCCGACAAACAGGGCCTGGCGCCCAGCGAAACCGATGGCGTGCGTTACGCCATGGAGCGTCGGCTCAATACCGTCGAGCACTTCGACACCCAGCTCAGCGAGACCTGTGGCCGTTGCCACTCGGGTGCCCGTGTCGCCTTGCAACGGCGCCCGGCCAAGGAGTGGGAACACCTGGTCCACTTCCACCTTGGCCAATGGCCGTCCCTTGAATACCAGGCCCAGGCGCGTGACCGCGACTGGCTGCCGATCGCCCTGCAGCAAGTGGTGCCGGACCTTGCCAAGCGCTTCCCGATGGACAGCGCGGCCTGGGACGAATGGCAGAAGGCCAAACCCAAGGCGGACGTACTGCCGGGGCAGTGGGCATTCAGCGGCCATATGCTGGCCAAGGGCGATGTACGTGGGGTAATGAGCGTCACGGCCGGAGAGGGCGATACCTTCAAGGTCGAGGTCAAGGGCGCTTACGCCGACGGTACACCGTTCAACGGCAGCGGCTCGGCCATCCTGTACAACGGTTATGAATGGCGGGGCAATGTGAAGGTTGGCGATGCCAACCTGCGTCAGGTGTTCGCCGCGCTGGATGGCGAAATGAAAGGCCGTATGTTCGAAGCCGATCACGATGAGCGCGGCCTGGACTTCAGCGCCGTAAAAGAAGGCAAGGCGCAGTTGCTGGCGGTACAACCGGCGTTCATCAAAGCCGGAGGCGAAAGCGAAATCACCCTGGTTGGCAGCGGCCTGACTGGCAAGCCGGACCTGGGCGCCGGGGTGGTAGTGACCGAAGTGCTGGAGCAGACCCCGACCCTGGTAAGGGTCAAGGCCCGTGCCGCGGCCGATGCCAGGCCAGGGCTGCGCGAGGTGGCGGTAGGTGCGCTCAAGGGCGTGAACCTGGCGGTTTACGACAAAGTCGATGAAGTGAAGGTCGTGCCGGCGTTCTCCATCGCGCGCATTGGTGAGAACGGCGCCTCCGTGCCGAAAGTGCAGGGGCGGTTCGAGGCCGAAGCCTGGGGCAAGGATGCCAATGGCCAGCCGCTGCGTATCGGCTACCTGCCGGCCAGCTGGAAGGTCGAGCCGTTCAACGAGCGTGCTGTCGAGGATGAAGACGTCAAGTTCGCCGGGCAGATGCAGGCCGACGGTGTGTTCGTGCCAGGCGGTGCCGGGCCCAACCCTGAGCGCAAGATGATGACCAACAACGCCGGTAACCTGAAGGTCATCGCCACGCTGGCCGACGGTGGCCAGACCGGCGAAGGGCACATGATCGTCACCGTACAGCGCTGGAATAACCCGCCGCTGCCGTAACGGCAGGCTGCAACGGTTTTCCAACGGATCGATTATCGGGAGGTCGCCATGGGCGTACTACTGAACCTGGTCGAACGCAACCTGCACGAAGTACAGGTTGATGCCGACCGCATGCTGTTCCATATCCCCAGCAGTTCGCTGTTTACCGCTGACGCGGTGACCGGCGGCATCATCGACACCTTGCGCCAGCAAGGCTGCTCGGCCGAGGAGCTGATGCAGCGCCTTGGCCAGCAGTTTGCCGGCGACGATATCCAGGACACCCTGCGCGAGCTGATCGCGCTGGAGCTGGTCAGCGACGGCTCGCCGCTGACCCCGGAAATCGCCCTCAGGCAAGTCGAGCGCACCGCACTTAACACCGTGGTGCTCAACGTCAACACCGGTTGCAACCTCAGCTGCACCTATTGCTACAAGGAAGACCTGGACAAGCCTTCCGCCGGCAAGAAGATGAGTACCGCCACCGCCGAAGCCTCGGTGGAGATGCTGCTCAAGGAATCACCCAACGAGCAGCGCTACAGCGTGGTGTTCTTCGGTGGCGAACCGCTGTCCAACCGGCCGTTGATCGAACACATGGTGGCTTACTGCGAGCGGCGGTTCGCCGAAGCGGGCAAGCAGGTGGAGTTCATCATGACCACCAACGCTACTTTGCTGACCGAAGAAATCATCGATTGGCTCAACGCCCACCGCTTTGGCCTGTCGATCAGCATCGATGGCCCCAAGACCGTGCATGACCGCAACCGTATCACCGTGGGCGGGCAGGGCACCTATGACGTGGTGCGGCGCAAGGCCGACCTGCTGCTGTCGCGCTACACCAGCCGGCCGGTGGGCGCGCGGGTCACGCTGACCCGTGGCATTACTGACGTTGAAACCATTTGGAACCACCTGTTCAACGAAATGGGTTTCGCCGAGGTCGGCTTTGCCCCGGTTACCTCTGGCGACATGGCCGACTTCAACCTCACTGGCGACGAGCTGGTGCAAGTCTTCGCCAACATGAAGGCGCTCGGCCGGCGCTACCTGGAGGCGGCACTGGAGCACCGCAACATCGGGTTCTCCAACCTGCATCAGCTGATCACCGACATCCACGAAGGCCACAAGAAGGCCCTGCCGTGTGGCGCCGGGTTGAAGATGCTGGCAGTGGACCACGAAGGTGAGTTGAACCTGTGCCACCGCTTCACCGGCTCCAGCCTGCCCACCTTCGGTAACGTGCACCAGGGCGTGAAGCAGGTGCAGCTCAACGACTTCCTGTCGCAGCGCCTGGACCGCAGCAACACCGGCTGTGAAAGCTGTCGTATCCGCAACCTGTGCTCCGGCGGCTGCTACCACGAAAGCTATGCGCGCTACGGCGACCCGCAGCACCCGACGTATCACTACTGCGAACTGATGCGCGACTGGGTGGACTTCGGCATTGAAGTCTACAGCCGCATCATGGCCGCCAACCCGGCCTTCATCGATCGCTACATCACCCCGCGGAAGGCGCATTGACATGAAGCACTTGAAGCCCCTGAACAACAAGGCGCGCATCCTGGAGCAGGCCGCCGCCGAAGACCGTGTCGAAGACGTGATGGCGATGAGCGCGGTGGCCGGCTGCACGGCCACTACCGACCCCGGCTGGGAGGTGGACGCCTTTGGCGGCGTGAGCTCGCTGTGCCAGCCGATGGAGGCCGACCTTTATGGTTGTTCCGACCCTTGCTGGTGGCCGGCCCAGGTGCCGGACATGATGAGCACCTACCAGGACTGGAACGCCCAGGCGACCAACTCGGCAGAGGACTGGCGCAACCTCGGCACCGTGTTCCCGAAAGACAAGTGACGGCCCAACAAGAATGACAAGGGGAAACCGCATGAAAGCTGGACGCTGCGCGCCATTGGCGCTCACCATCGCCGCCATGGCTTGCGCCGGGCAGGCACAGGCCGACGACACTGGCCCGGCACTCAAGGCTGGCCACGAATACATGATCGTGACCAACTACCCGAACAACCTGCATGTGGTCGATGTGGCCAGTGACACGGTCTACAAGAGCTGCCGGATGCCCGACAAGTTCGGCCCTGGCACCGCGATGATGGCGCCGGACAACCGCACCGCCTACGTGCTCAACAACCATTACGGCGACATTTACGGCATCGACCTGGACACTTGCAAGAACACCTTCCACGCCAACCTGTCCAGCGTAGCCGGTGAAGTCGGCCGGTCGATCTATTCGTTCGCCATCAGCCCAGACGGCAAAGAGGTGTATGCCACGGTCAACCCGACCCAGAGGCTGAACGACCATTACGTGGTCAAGCCACCCCGGCTGGAGGTGTTCAGCACCGCCGATGGCCTTCAGGCCAAGCCCGTACGCACCTTCCCGATGCCGCGCCAGGTGTACCTGATGCGCGCCTCCGACGATGGCAGCCTGTACGTTGCCGGGCCGGACATTTACAAGATGGACGTGAAGACCGGCAAATACTCGGTAGCCCTGCCGTTGCGCAACTGGAACCGCAAAGGCTACAGCGCCCCGGATGTGCTGTACTTCTGGCCGCACCAGAGCCCGCGCCATGAGTTCACCATGCTGTACACCATTGCCAGGTTCAAGGATGACAAGCAGGACCCTGCCACCGCCGAACCGCTGTATGGCTACCTGAGCATCGACCTGAAGACCGGCAAGACCCACACCCAGGAGTTCGCCGACCTGACCGAGCTGTACTTCACCGGCCTGCGCTCGCCCAAGGACCCGAACCAGATCTACGGCGTGCTCAACCGCCTGGCCAAGTACGACATCAAACAGCGCAAGCTGATCAAGGCGGCTAATCTGGAGCACACCTACTACTGCGTGACGTTCGACAAGAAGGGCGACAAGCTTTACTTAGGCGGCACCTTCAATGACCTGGCGGTGTTCAACCCGGATACGCTGGAAAAGGTGAAGAACATCAAGTTGCCGGGTGGTGACATGTCTACCACGACGCCGCAGGTGTTCGTTCGCTAAACCGGTGTGTGCCTCTTCGCGGGTAAACCTACAAAGGACGGCGCCACATTTGAGGCCGGTGGAGGTTTTTGTAGGAGCGGGTTCACCCGCGAAGAAGCCAGCACAGAAAACACAAGAACAACAAGAGAACGCCTATGCCCCAGCCAAGCTACACCCAGGGCAACCAGGACAAGCCCCTGCTGAACCAATGCATCGGCGACGCCTTCGACGCCACCGTGGCCCGCTTCCCCGAGCGTGAGGCGCTGGTGGTTCACCATCAGGCCCTGCGCTACACGTGGCGGCAACTGGCCGACGCTGTCGACCAGCACGCCCGCGCGCTGATGGCCCTGGGCGTGCAGCCCGGTGACCGTCTTGGCATCTGGGCACCCAACTGCGCCGAGTGGTGCATTACCCAGTTCGCCAGCGCCAAGGTTGGCGCGATCCTGGTCAACATCAACCCGGCCTACCGTTCCAGCGAACTGGACTACGCCCTTGGCCAGTCCGGCTGCCGCTGGGTGATCTGTGCCGATGCGTTCAAGACCTCCGATTACCACGCCACGCTGCAGGGCCTGCTCCCGGGCCTGGCCAACGGCCAACCGGGCGCGCTGATCTGCGAGCGCTTCCCCGAGCTGCGTGGCGTGGTCAGCCTGGCGCTGTCGCCACCGCCGGGCTTCCTGGCTTGGCACGCATTGCAGGCCCGTGCCGAGGCCGTCAGCGGCGAGGCCCTGGCCGCGCGCCAGGCACAACTGCGTTGCGACGACCCGATCAATATCCAGTACACCTCAGGCACCACCGGTTTCCCCAAGGGGGCCACCCTTAGCCACAGCAATATCCTCAACAACGGGTACATGGTCGGTGAAAGCCTGGGCCTTACCGAGCACGATCGGCTGGTGGTGCCGGTGCCGCTGTACCACTGCTTCGGCATGGTCATGGCCAACCTTGGCTGCATGACCCACGGCAGCGCACTGATTTACCCCAGCGATGCCTTCGACCCGCTGGCCACGCTGCGGGCAGTGGCGCAGGAAAAAGCCACTGCGCTGTATGGCGTGCCGACCATGTTCATTGCCGAACTGGACCATCCGCAGCGTGGTGAATTCGACCTGTCGAGCCTGCGCACCGGGATCATGGCCGGCGCGACCTGCCCGATCGAGGTGATGCGCCGGGTGATTGGCGAGATGCACATGGCCGAAGTGCAGATTGCCTATGGCATGACCGAGACCAGCCCGGTGTCCTTGCAGACCGGTGCCGCTGACGACCTGGAGCGTCGCGTGACCAGCGTCGGTCGCACCCAGCCCCGGCTGGAGAGCAAGGTGGTGGACGCCGAAGGCAACACTGTCCCGCGTGGCGAGATCGGCGAACTGTGCACCCGCGGCTACAGCGTGATGCTGGGTTACTGGAACAACCCCAAAGCCACCGCCGAGAGCATCGACGCAGAGGGCTGGATGCACACTGGCGACCTGGCGGTGATGGACGAGCAGGGCTATGTGCGTATTGTCGGACGCAGCAAGGACATGATCATTCGCGGCGGCGAGAACATTTATCCGCGCGAGCTGGAGGAGTTCTTCTTCACCCATCCGGCGGTGGCCGATGTGCAGGTGATTGGCGTGCCGTGCAGCTAGTACGGTGAAGAGATCGTGGCCTGGGTGCGACTGCACCCGGGGCATGCTGTCAGTGAAGAAGCGTTGCGTGAGTGGGCGAGGGCAAGGATTGCGCACTTCAAGGTGCCCAGGTACTTCCGTTTTGTCGACGCGTTTCCGATGACGGTTACGGGCAAGGTGCAGAAGTTCCGGATGCGCGAGATCAGTGTCGAAGAGCTGTCTGCCAGATGACCTTTTACGTGCCCAAGGTGAACGCCTTGCTCAAGATTCGAACATACTGCGCGGTCGCCCGTAGGAGCGGGTTCACCCGCGAAAGGGCCGGCCCTGCTGGCCAATCTCTACCCGCTGTTCACCGTCGCAGCCGCCACCGTATTCGCGGGTAAACCCCCTCCTACGCGGTCGCGGACACACAGCGGGAGTTGAACACATGCCGTTGTAGGAGCGGGTTCACCCGCGAAAGGGCCGGCCCTGCTGGCCAACATCCCTGGCCAATCAGCGGGCCAGGCCTGAACGACGCTCGCGCAGCGCCTTGTCGACTTCGGCCTCGATCTTGTAGGCCGGCCCCTCCAGGTCGTCGTAGTTACGCGTATAGCGTCGGGCAAACGCCTCCACGCCCAGCTCCTGATACTGCTGCACATGCTTGAGCTCGTGCGCCCACAAGGCCACGTTGTCCTCGGCATCGGCGGCCCGGCGGAAGATGATCGTGTCGATCAGTGTAACGGCGTTCACATCGGGGTTCTGCAATAGCGCATTGGCTGCGCTCATCTGTTGCTCATCCCCCACCCGGAAGCGCGCCGCGTCGAGCACGGCAAAGTCATACCAAGGTTCAAGCTGCGCCCGAATATGCAACGGAATCGGCTGCACTCCGCTGGCCGTGGCTTCGTCGCGGGCCTGGCGCAAGGCGTAGGTCAGGCTGGACGAGGCCATGACCTCCACATCCTTGAGGATCTGCCCGGCCTGGCCTGGGTCGATCGGGGCGCAGAAGCAGCCCATCAGGCACACTTGATACTGCCCAGGCGGGCAGGCCTGTTCGGCAAGCGCTGGCAGGGCCAATAGCAAACCCAGCAGGGCACTAATCCGTCTCATGCAGGGCCTGTTCGACAAACTGGCGGCTGGCGCCCAGTACCTGCGTTTGCACGCTTTCACTGGCCAGCATGCGCCCGACCAGCAATGCTCCTACGCACTGGCTTATCAGCACCCAGGCCAGCTGCTCATCCTCCAAGGTTGTGCTCCAGGCCTGGTGCAGCTCTACCAGCCAGTGCTCAGCCACTTCACGCACCGGCGTGTCGGCCCGGGCGATTTCCACACCCAGCGGCGGTAGCGGGCATCCACCTTCGGCATTGCGCAGGTGGGCCAGGCTCAGGTACTGCTGCAGACAGCGGCCCAGGCGTTCGCGGTTGGCGCCTTGGCAAGCCAGGCGTGCCAGGGGGCTGTTGCTCAGCTCCTGGCGTACCACCTCGGTAAACAGGTCGTCCTTGGACGGGAAGTGGTTGTAGAAGGCACCGCCGGTCAGGCCGATCGCTTTCATCAACCCGGCCACGCCGGTGCTGGCAAAACCCCCGCGTTTGGCCAGCGCGCCGCTGCTGGCCAGCAACCGTTCGCGGGTTTGCTGTTTGTGTTCGTTGGAATAGCGCATTCACATGCCTCGGCAGACAGGCTTGACGATGACCGCGATCATAGCATAGCGTTCGTTTACTAAACGATCATTTACCCATGGAGGCAGGCATGTCAGAACAACAAAAAGTCGTGCTGGTGATCGGGGCGGGCGACGCCACTGGGGGTGAGATCGCCAAGCGCTTTGCGCGTGAGGGCTATATTGCCTGCGTAACCCGGCGCCAGGCCGACAAACTGCAGCCGCTACTGGAGGAAATACACGCCGCTGGCGGCCAGGCCTACGGTTTTGGCTCTGATGCGCGCAAGGAAGAGGAGGTGACCGCGCTGGTGGAGACTATCGAGCGTGATATAGGTCCGATTGAGGCATTTGTCTTCAATATCGGCGCGAATGTGCCGTGCAGCATTCTCGAGGAAACCCCACGCAAGTACTTCAAGATCTGGGAAATGGCCTGCTTTGCCGGTTTCCTCACCGCGCAGGCGGTGGCCCGGCGCATGGTTCAGCGTGAGCGCGGCACCCTCCTGTTCACCGGCGCTACAGCCGGTACCCGCGGCGCAGCCGGTTTTGCCGCCTTTGCCGGTGCCAAGCATGGCTTGCGTGCCCTGGCACAGAGCATGGCGCGCGAGTTGGGGCCACGCAACATCCATGTCGCCCATGTGGTGGTGGACGGTGCCATCGACACGGCCTTCATCCGCGACAGCTTCCCCGAGCGTTATGCCCTCAAAGACCAGGATGGCATCCTTGATCCGGCGCACATTGCCGACAGTTACTGGTTCCTGCACGCCCAGCCCCGCGACGCCTGGACGTTCGAGCTGGACCTGCGCCCCTGGATGGAACGCTGGTAAACCCCCGTTAATACGCAAGGACCGTCACCATGCACACGTCTGTCGATTTCTTTTTTGACCTGGGCAGCCCGGCCAGTTACCTGGCCTGGACCCAACTGCCGAACCTGTGTGCCCGCCACGGCGCTACGCTGCGCTACCGGCCAATGCTGCTTGGCGGGGTTTTCCAGGCTACCGGCAATGCCTCGCCGGCCATGATCCCGGCCAAAGGGCGCTACATGTTTACCGACCTGGCACGCTTTGCCGAACGCTACGGTGTGCCGCTCGGGATGCCGCCGGGCTTTCCGGTCAATACCCTGACTTTGATGCGCGGCGTGACAGGTACCCAGTTGCATTCACCGGATCGGTTCGAGGCATTGCTATCGGTGCTGTTCACTGGGCTGTGGGTACAGCGCCGCAACCTGAGCGACAGCGCTGTGCTGAATGAAACACTCGTGCAGGCAGGCTTCGACCCGCAGGTGTTTCATGCCCTGGCCGCTGACAGCGAAGTAAAAGCCGCGCTAAAGCAGGCGACCGAGGCCGCTGTGGCGCGCGGGGTGTTTGGCGCGCCCACCTGTTTTGTCGGTGATGGCATGTTCTTCGGCCAGGACCGCCTGGACTTTGTCGAGGAGGCGCTGCGTCAGGGGGCCAGTAGCCTCTCCAGCTGACTGCGCTCCCACAGGCTGAGCAGGTCGGTGGGGTTGGTGCCATAGCGCTGCCAGTGCTCGAGCCCAGCCTGTTCGCCGTCGGGGGCTTGGCAATGAACGCAATGCGCCAAGCCTTCAGTATCCAAGGCCAACGTCAGTTGCCAGCCCTGGATACCGACATCGACCAAGCCACCCTCGCGGCGTGCAGCCACCTCAAGGTGGTGCACGCCAAGGGCCACATTACGCAGGCACTGATAGACATCCCGGGCGCTCAGTGAAGGTCTGTGCGTCAAGATCAGAAATTCGCCGGCGTGTTGGCGCTGATGATCTCGGCCTCATCCGGGCCGATGTTCTTGAAACTGTGCGGCAGGGTCGTGGGGATGTAGTAGCCGTCGCCCGAATTGAGGACGCTGACCTGGCCGTCGACCCACAGCTCGACGGTGCCACGGGTGACCAACCCGCATTCTTCGCCTTCAGCGTGCACGATCGGCTCGCCAGAGTCGGCGCCGGGTGCGTACAGTTCACGCAGCATTCGCATTTGGCGGCCTTCGACGCTGGCGCCGACCAGCAGCATGCGCAGGCCATTGCGGCCCAGGTCGGGTTGTTCGCCACCACGGAATACGTAGCGTTCCTCACGCACCGGCTCGTCGAAGCTGAAAAACTCCGCCAGGCTCATGGGGATGCCCTCGAGTAGTTTTTTCAGGGAGCTGACCGAAGGGCTGACGCGATTCTGCTCGATCTGCGAGATCGTCGAATTGGTCAGCCCGCTGCGACGGGCCAGTTCCCGTTGGGAGAGGTTGTTGCGTTCACGCACCAGTTTGAGTCGCGTCCCCGTGTCCATAGCCGCCTTGTAATCAGAGGTGTCAATAATAATGAGCGATGCGCATTAAAACACACTCTGCGCCCTTGCGCGCTGTGCTTCTCAAACCCGCTGCTCACGCGGCATTGGCCACAGCCCGACCAGCAGCAACAGCACGGCCACGGCCAGGAATGGCAAGCGCGGATCAAGGGCATACACCAAGGTACCGGCGAGCGGCCCGATCACCGCGCCCATGCCTTGGGCGGCGCCAATGGAGCCGGCCGTGGCGCCTTGTTCGGAGGCCTGCATGGCATTGGCCGCCAGTGCCGAAAACGCCGGGAAGACGAAGCCCATGCCGGCCGCCGCAACAAAATAGCAAGCCCACAGCCAGGGGGCCGTGGTGGCCAGCGAGCCACAGGCAAAGCCCAGTGCCGATACCGTGGCACCCACCCGGATCATCTTCAGCGGTGGCCACTCCAGTTGGCGCAGTATCACCTGGGCCAGCATCAGTGCCACACCCACGGTGGTCAGGGCAATGCCAGCCGCCTGGGCCGCTTCGGCAGGGCCCAGATGCAAGCGGTCAAGGGCAAAGAAACCGACGATGATCTGCGACACGGTCACGCTGAGCATGGCGCTGAATGCCACCAGCAGCGGCCGGCGCAGGCGCGGGTCGTTCAGCCGCACCGGGCTGGGGGCGTGGCTGTGCGGCAGCGCCTGTGGTTTGAGGGTAAAAAACAGCACCAGGAAGGCAGTGGCCGGCAGCAGCGACATGATATGGAACGGCAGGCTCAGGCTGTGCCGCGCCAGCAGTGCGGCCAGCGCCGGCCCGACCACCAGACCGACGGCGTTGGCCGCCCCCAGTGAGGCCATGGCCCGCGCCCGGCGTTGCGGCTCGACATGGTCAGCGATCAGCGCATTGCAGCCTACCGGGATGGCGGCATAAAAGGCGCCGATGCAACCACGCGCGATCATCAGGCCGATGAACGCCAAGGTCGCCCCCGGCATCCAGCGCAGTGCGCCTTCGACGAACAGGCACAGCAGCCAGTAGGCCAGGGTGAAGCCGGCGCTGCCCAGCAGCAGGATGCGCCGGCGGCCCAGGCGGTCTGCCGCGCGGCCCCAGGGCCGGGCCAGCAGCACCCAGACCACGCCGGCCACGGTCACGGCGGCGCCGGCTTGCCAGGTGGCCATGCCAAGCTGGCGGGCTATCGGGCCGATCAGGGCGACGAAGGCCATCATCGACATGGTGCAGGCCATGTTGGCCAGCAACAGCGGGCGCAGGTTCAGGGTGCTGGCAGGCAGCAGGGTTGCAGGATCCTTTGCGACGTTCATGGGCAGTCCAGGGCAGAGTGGCAAACAAAACCGATATTATTAGGAATCATTATCGATTGTCGAACCCCGTGCTGCTACCGTTCACTCGCTGCGGTGCAAGGGGCCAGGCCACATGCTACGCAACACACCGTCGCGACGCACCCACGCATGCATCAAAGCGGCCCCCACATGCACCAGCACCGTGGCGAACAGCAGGTAGCCGGCCCAGCCATGGGCCTGGCGCAACACAGCATATAGCTGCAGGTTGTGGGGGGCGATGGCGGGCAAGCCGAGCGGGCGCGGGTAATCGCCTGCCGACAGCATGGCCCAGCCCAGCAGCGGCATGGCCAGCATCAGGCCATAAAGCAGCAGATGCGAGGCTCCGGCGGCCCAGCGCTGCAGTTTTGGCAGATCGTTCGGCAGGGGCGGGTGAGGTAGGGTCAGGCGCACAGCAATGCGCAGTACCACCAGCACCAGCAGGGCCAGCCCGGTGGCCTTGTGCAGGCTGATCAGCACCGGGTGGCGTAGCGACAGGTCGGCGACCATGCTTACGCCGATGAACAGCATGGCCAGAATCAGCACGGCCATCAGCCAGTGCAACACGCGGGCGAAAGGGTGGAAGGCTTGAGGTTTCATGGCTTGGCTCCGGTGCTGAGCGATTCGCGGCTACGGCGGTTGAACGATTCGGAATAGGCGGCCGAGCGGGCGGCGAGGATCGGGTCGGCTGACGCCTCTATGCCGCGGGGCAGGATCAGCGGGTCGAAGTTGAGATCGCGGCAGGCCCCTTGCTCGGGGGCGTCTACCTGTTCCAGTACCAGAGTGCCAGCGTCCACGCTGCGCCGCTCGGCGGGCCACGGCCGGGCAGGGTCGTCCACGGCATCGCCAGGTTCGGCCAGTACCAGGCGCAGCGTCCAGCGCAACGGGCCTTGGGCAAGGCGCTGCTGCAAGTCGTGTTGCAGGAATTGCTTGTCATCAACCTGCGCGGGTAATGCCGCAAATGCAGTTTGTGGCTCGAGCTGCCAACGCACCGGGTGGGCCGCACCCGCTGCGTCGATCAGGCGGAAGGCATTGATACTGTGGTACTGCGTGTTGGCGAAGCTGTCGCTGGGTTTGTAGCCCGCCGCCCATTGGCGAAACGCCGCGCTTTCCGGGTGAGCGGCGAAGAACGCCTGCAGCTTGCCAGGGTCCGGTTTGCCGGTTGCCGGGTCTGGTGCGCTCGCCAGTACTTGCTGGTAGAACCCTTGCGGCGTGCTGACTGCCAGCACCGGAGGGTTGTTCATGCCGGTCCGCCAGACCTGGCCATCGTCGGTGCTTAGCTCAATCGCCAGGCTGCGTACGGGTATACCCGTATCCGGGGCGAACGGGTTGGCGCCGCCGATGGCAAAACGGCCCACCACCGGCACCCGTTGCTGGCTGAAGGCGCGCGCCGTGGACAGGTTGGCGGCCTGCCCGCTGGCCTGGAAGTAGCCGCTCACGCACAAGCCCTTGGCGTGGTTCTTGCGGTAGCCGGGGTAATGCCCGGCCTGGGCTTCGAAGGTGTCGATGATGCGCTGTGGCGTCAGTCGGGGGGCGCCGAGCCAGCCAGCGGCATAGGCAAAGCCGGCACCTGCGGCCAGCAGCACGCCGCCAATGGCGGCCAGGCGCAAGGCTTTGGCCGAGCCGTGCAAGGGTGTGTTCATGGTCATCGTCCGGTTCAGTGAAGGTGCCAGTACGACGTGTCAGAGAAAAAGTTATTCCCTCATCGGGAATAGAATGTGTTCACAGGCGTCTGCCCTTTACACTGACAACCCCAGAGGCCGGGACCTAGCCATGCATGATTTGGACGACCACCAGTGGCACGAGCTGCTGGCCCGCCTGCGCCGCTTTGCCGTGTGGCTGACCCGCGAGCCGGGCAGCGCCGACGACCTGGTGCAGGCCACGGTCGAGCGGGCCCTGAGCCGTCGCGACCAGCAGCGGGACGCTGATGCCCTGCGTGCCTGGCTGTTCACCATCCTTTATCGACAGTTCCTCGACGGTAAGCGCCGCGAGCGATTGCATGCGCGCTGGTTGTCCTGGTTCGGCCGTAACGAGCACGACGATGAGCCGGTCGGTGACAACCTCGAAACCATCGTCCTGGCACAGGCCGACCTGCAGGCGTTTGCCCGGCTGACGGCGGAGCAGCGTGCCTTGTTGTTGCTGGTCAGCATCGAAGGCTTGAGTTACAAGGAGGCCGCCCAGGCCTTGGGCATCCCCATCGGCACTGTGATGTCGCGCCTGTCGCGCGCGCGCAATGCCTTGCGCGAACTGACCGAGGGCAACCCCCAGCCCCCGGCCTTGCGGAGACTGAAATGAAGCGCCTGATCCCCAGCGATGACGAATTGCACGCTTACGTCGATGAGCGCCTGGAACCTGTGCGCCGGGCCGAAGTGCAGGCCTGGCTGGCGGCCAACCCGCAAGCTGCGGCACGGGTGGAAGGCTGGCGCGCCGATGCCCGGCGGCTGCGCACAGCGCTGGCCGGATTGGGCGAGCTGCCCGGTGCGGCGCAGCTGGACCTTGGCCAGTTGCGTCGGCAATTGCGCCAGCGTCGGCAGCGGCGTTGGGCGGCGGCGGCGGTGGTGATGCTGGCGTTGGGTGTGGGGGGCTTGGGCGGCTGGCAAGTGCGCGATGCAACCTTGGCGCGGGTCGACCTGCCCATGGCTGATGCTGTTCAGGCGCACCGTTTGTTCGCCAGCAGTGAAGCACTGGATATCCAGGCCAGTGATCCTGGGCAGTTACGTGACTGGCTGGGCCGCCATTTCAGCCGGGTGGGCCAGTTACCGGACCTGGCGGGGTATGGCTTCAAACCGGTGGGCGCCCGCTTGCTCAGCAACGAGCAGGGGCCGGCTGCATTACTGGTATTCGAAGATGGCAAGGGCCAGCGCATCAGCCTGTTCCTGCGCTCGCCGGGCGACCTTTATCGGCGCATGCCGGACGGGCAGCGGGTCGATGGCCAGCTGGAGGCGCGGTACTGGTCGCATGGGGCTTATAACTTTGCCTTGGTCAGCGCGGCGGACGATGTGCGTGGGGCGGGGGTGGGGGAGGCGTTGAGGTTGGGGTTGTGAGTGTGGGCCCAAGGTGTGCACCTTGGGCCCGTTACCCGAATCAGCTCAACTCCAGCCAGATCGGCGCATGGTCCGACGGCTTTTCCATCCCGCGCAGCTCATAGTCCACGCCCGCTGCCTTGATGCGCGGCACCAGCGGCTGCGAGGCCATGATCAGGTCGATGCGCAGGCCGCGCTTGGGCTCGTCCTCGAAGCCGCGGCTTCGGTAGTCGAACCAGCTGAAACGGTCGGTCACCTCCGGGTACAGGTGGCGGAAGCTGTCTACCAACCCCCAGCCTTTCAAACGTTCCATCCACTCACGCTCCTCCGGCAGGAAGCTGCACTTGCCGGTCTTCAGCCAGCGTTTGGCGTTGTCCGGGCCAATGCCGATATCACAGTCTTGCGGCGAGATGTTCATGTCGCCCATCACCAGCACTGGCTGGTCGTTGCGGAACTGGCTTTCCAGCAGTGCCTGCAGGTCGCTGTAGAAGCGCTGCTTGGCCGGGAACTTGGTGGGGTGGTCGCGGCTTTCGCCTTGGGGGAAATAGCCGTTCATGATGGTGATCGGGCTGCCGTTGGCATCGGCAAAGGTACCCCAGATGAAGCGGCGCTGGGCATCCTCTTCGTCGGTGGCAAAGCCCTTGTGCAGGCTCAGCGGCGGCTGGCGCGACAGCAGGGCCACGCCGTAGTGGCCTTTCTGGCCATGGTAGTGCACGTGGTAACCCAGTGCCTGCACGTCGGCCAGCGGGAACTGATCGTCGCTGACCTTGGTTTCCTGCAGGCCGATCACGTCCGGCTGGTGCTTTTCGATCAGCGCCGCCAGCTGATGCGGGCGGGCCCGCAGGCCGTTGATGTTGAAACAGACGATCTTCATGGAAAGACAATCCCGGTAAAAGGCGCGATGCTAGCCGACATCGACCTGCATCACCAGCATGGCGGCCAGGCGAGCCTGCTGCTAACGTGCTGTTGGGGGTGAACGAAGCACGCTGGGGCACCTCCAAGGCACTGAACGCCCATTCCAGGAGGTCTGCCCGCAATGCCCGAAACCACAGCCGCCCCGGCCCGTGTCTGCCTGCTCGACGATGGTTACAGCCGCGAGGCACGTTCGCTGCTGTACAACGCCTACCGCCACGAGCCCACCTTCGCCTACATCTTCGAAGCCCAGCGCCCCGGGTATGAGCGGCGCCTGCGGGTGATGGTGCGCGAATGGGTGCGCCAGCACTTCTACCTGCAACTGCCCGCCATCGGCCTGCTGGTCGAGGACCGCCTGATTGCCCTGGCCCTGATCGTGCCGCCGCAGCGCCGGCTGGGCGTGGCCGACAGCTGGGCCTGGCGCCTGCGCATGATGCTGGGTACCGGCCTGCGCTGTACGCGGCGCTACATGGACTACCAGGCTGCATTGGCCAGCTGTCTGCCCACTGACCAGGTGCATGTGTTGCCTTTGCTGGGGGTGCACCCGCAGTTTCAGGGCAAGCACTACGGCGAGCAATTGTTACAAGCTGTGCACGACTGGTGCGCGGAAGACCCAGGCACCCAAGGGGTGGTGCTGGACACCGGTAACGAGCACTACCTGGCTTTTTACCAGCGTCAGGGTTATGAGGAAATTGGTGAAGTAGCTGTAGGACCAATCCGAGAGAGGGTGTTCTTTCATCCTAATCCAGTCTCTTCAAAACCCGCTTTTGCCTGAACAGGCCGCCGGGCGGCTCCCTTGAGCGCCTGGCTCTGGTAGCATGCGCCGCATGACGTATTCAGGAAGATTGACCTGGGGCCTGGTATTCTGGGTCGCCAGTTTCGCAGCATGGGGCCAGAGCGAGTTGTTGGTGAAGGTGAAACCGGCCAACAAGGCGCTCAAGGCCAATGTCGAAGGCTATATAGGCACATTGGGTGACCGCGACGAAGAAGCACTTTTACGCTTCAGTCGCGGGGCAGAGGAGCAGGCGCGCAAAGCGGCGCAGGCACTTGGCTACTATCAAACGCAGATCGATACTGAGGTCAAGCCTGCCAGCGACGCCGACCATCCCCCGCAACTGATCATCAGCATCAACCCGGGCGAACCGATTCGCCTGCGCAACGTGACCGTGCGCATCGAGGGCCCTGCCAGCGAGATGAAGGCCTTCCGCGTGCCTGACAGCAAGGCCCTGCGTGCGGGTGAACAACTCAATCACGGCCATTACGAGGATGCCAAGCGGTTGATCCAGAACCAGGCGTCGCGCTATGGCTTCTTCAGTGGACGCTTCAGTAGCCAGCGCCTGGCCGTTGACCCACAAGCGGGTGTGGCGGATATCGAACTGGTCTACCAGAGTGGCCCGCGTTATCGCCTGGGCGCCGTCACCTTCGGTGGCGACGCGCCGCTGGACGAGGACCTGCTGCAGCGCATGGTTTCGTTCAAACCGGGCACCCCTTACGACTCGGAACTGATCGCGGAACTGAACAACGACCTGCAATCGAGCGGCTATTTCGAAGGCGTGCGTGTGGATGCGGCACCCACTGCTGCTGTGGGCGAAGAAGTCCCGGTGGATGTTCACCTGGAAACCCGTAAACCACGCACCATGGGCCTTGGCCTGGGCTTCTCGACCGACGTCGGGCCGCGCGGCAAGGCCAACTGGACCCGCCACTGGGTCAACCCACAAGGCCACAGCTATGGCTGGGAAACCGAACTGTCGGCCCCGCGCCAGAACGTCGGCCTGTGGTATGACATTCCGCTTGATCCGCCGCTGACCGACAAGCTGCGCTTTGCCGGTGGCTACCAGAACGAGGAGCTTGCCGGCACCGACACGCTCAGCAAGCTGTTGACGGTCGGCCCCGAGTGGCACAGCAAGCTGCCCAGTGGCTGGCAGCGGGTGATTTCGCTCAAGTACCAACGCGAAGAATATCGCCTGGGTGACGACTCCGGTTTGAGCAACCTGCTGATGCCAGGCGTCAGCTATTCCTTCCTGCGCAGTGACAACCGCATCGATCCGCACAATGGCTATCGCCT
Organism: Pseudomonas sp. BO3-4; assembly: GCF_034044115.1. NCBI lineage: Bacteria > Pseudomonadati > Pseudomonadota > Gammaproteobacteria > Pseudomonadales > Pseudomonadaceae > Pseudomonas > Pseudomonas sp. BO3-4. The sequence goes on along the minus strand of NZ_CP139018.1, from coordinate 3,589,548 downwards.
GCAGTTCGATGTTCAAGGTGCCAAGGAAGGGCTGGTTTCCGACACCAACCTGCTGCACGGCAACGTATTGCTCAAAGGCCTGACCACGCTCGGCCACAACCATCGCTTTCTCGGGCGCGTACAGTTTGGTGGCAGTGCGACCAATGGCTTCAAGAACAACATTCCGCCGTCGCTGCGTTTCTTCGCGGGTGGCGACCAGAGTGTGCGCGGTTACGACTACCAGACCCTGTCGCCTAAGAACAGCGACGGTGACCGTATTGGCGGGCGCTACCTGGTGGCAGGCAGTGTCGAGTACCAGTATTCGCTGACCGAAAAATGGCGGGTCGCGACGTTCGTCGACCAAGGCAACTCGTTCAATGACCTGGAGCTGCCCAGCCTCAAGACCGGTGTCGGCTTTGGTGTGCGCTGGGTATCGCCGGTCGGGCCGCTGCGCCTGGACCTGGCCAAGGCGCTGGATGACGAAGGGGGCATTCGTCTGCACTTTTCCATGGGGCCCGAGCTGTGAAACGCGTAATCAAATTTACTTCACTGGGCCTGCTGGGGGGCGTCGCGAGCATGGGCCTGGTGCTCGGCTTGCTGCTGGGTACCCAGGCCGGCAGCCGCTGGGCACTGGGCAAGGTGCCCGGGCTTGAAGTGGCCGACTTCCAGGGTCGCCTGGCGGGCAGTTGGCAGGCCAGCCGGCTGACCTGGGCCGACGGCGGCAGCAAGGTAGAGATGCAGGCGCCGTCGCTGGCCTGGTCGCCTGCTTGCTTGCTGCGCGCTACCTTGTGCATTGACCGGTTGCAGGCAGACCGCATTGACATGGCCTTTGCGCCAAGCACCGAACCGACCGAGAGTGCCCCGCTGCAATTGCCGACCCTGCGCTTGCCGCTGGCCATCGAACTGGGTGAGGTCAAGGTCGGGCAGCTGCGCCTGGATGGCAGCGACCTGCTTGGCGATTTGCAACTGGCTGCGCACTGGACCAACAGCGGGATACGCATCGACAGCCTGCGGCTGCTGCGCGACGACCTGCAATTGAGCCTGCAGGGTGACCTGCAACCCGAAGGCGACTGGCCGGTAACACTACAGGCGCAATTACAGTTGCCTGCGGTAGACGAAAAACCCTGGCAACTGGCATTGACGGCCAATGGCCAATTGCAGAAGACGCTGGAGCTCGCCGGCACCAGCAGTGGTTACCTCGATGCCACATTGAGCGGGCAGTTGCAGGCATTGGCCGAGCACCTGCCGGCGACCTTGCACATCCGCTCCGAGGCGTTCAAGCCGGCTGGTGCGTTGCCTGACACCCTGCAATTGAACGCGCTCGAGCTCGATGCCAAGGGCGATCTGCTCGATGGCTATCAACTGTCTGGCAGGGCCAGCCTGCCGGCCGAGCAGTCACCGATCGCCTTGCTTCTGTCCGGCTTGGTTGACAGTAAAGGCGCCAGGCTCGATGCCCTGGACCTGACCGCCAGCGACAGCCAACGGGTCAAGCTGCAAGCCACGGCTGACTGGCAGCAAGGCCTGAGCGCCGATGCGCAGCTGGACTGGCAGGACTTCCCGTGGTTGCGTCTGTACCCACTGGAGACACCGCCCGAGGTCACCCTCAAGCGCTTCAATACCCAGGTGCATTATCGTGATGGCAATTACCAGGGGACTTTCACGGGGGACCTGGACGGCCCGGCAGGAGCGTTCAGCCTGGCCAGCCCGTTCGAAGGTGACCTCACCCAGGTGAAACTGCCGCAGTTGGCGCTGACCGCCGGCCAGGGCAAGGCAGCCGGCAGTGTCGCCGTCCGTTTTGCCGACACCCTGGCCTGGGATGTCGACCTGCAGCTCTCCGCGCTCGACCCTGCCTATTGGCTGGCCGAGCTGCCCGGTACCCTGGCGGGGCCACTGCGCAGCAAAGGCGAACTGAAAGGCGATGCACTTACCCTCGATGCCCAGCTTGACCTCAAAGGCCGCCTGCGTGGCCAGCCAGCCATGCTCAAGGCCGAGGCCCAAGGGGCAGGGCAAAGCTGGACCCTGGGCGCACTGGCTATCCAGCTGGGTGACAACCGCATCAACGGCAGTGGCAGCGTGCAACAGCGCCTGGCGGGGCAAATCGACCTTGACTTGCCGCGCCTGGGCCAGTTGTGGCCAAGGCTGCAAGGCGGGGTCAAGGGCCGGCTGGATGTCGCCGGCACCTTGCAGGCCCCGCAAGGTACGCTCACCCTGCAGGGCCAGCGCTTGGCTCAGGGCGAAAACCGCCTGCAGCAGTTGGACCTGGATGCCCGCCTGGACAACGCGCAACGCGGTGTAGTCGGGCTCAAGGCAACCGGTATCCACCTGGGTGATACCGCGTTGGGCACGTTGCAGGCCAACGGCAAAGGCGACATTCGCCAACAGGCCTTGACCCTGGCGCTGGATGGCCCGCAGCTCAAGCTCGACCTTGGCCTGGATGGCCAGTTGAACAAAGGTGACTGGCGCGGGCGCCTGGCCACTGGCCGCATCCAGGCCGGTGGCCAGGACTGGCAGTTGCAGGCGCCCGCACGCCTGCAGCGGCTGGCCAGCGGCCAGCTTGACTTCGGGGCCCACTGCTGGCGCTCCGGCCAGGCCAGCCTGTGTGGCGACGACCAGCGGCTGGCCCCCGAGCCGCGCCTGCGCTACCACCTCAAGCAGTTCCCGCTGGGCAGCCTGGCCCAGTGGCTGCCGAAGGACTTTGCCTGGCAAGGCCTGCTCAATGCCGATATCAACCTGGATATCCCGGCCAGCGGCCCCAAGGGCACTGTCGTTGTCGATGCCAGTGGCGGCACCTTGCGCGTGCGCGACAAAGGCCGTTGGGTCGATTTCCCTTACCAGGCCCTGCGCCTGGACAGCACGCTGGCACCGCGGCGCATCGATACGCGCCTGGCGTTTCGCGGTGAGCGCCTGGGTGAGCTGAACGTCAACGCCCGGCTCGATCCGCTGGGCAAGAACAAACCGTTGTCGGGTGATTTCCGCCTGGCCGGGCTGGATCTGTCGGTGGCCCGCCCGTTCGTGCCCATGGTCGAACGCCTGGCCGGGCAGCTCAATGGCAGTGGTCGGCTTTCAGGCACCTTGCTGGCACCTCAGGTCAACGGCAACCTGATGCTCAGCGGTGGCGAAGTCAGTGGCGCCGAGCTGCCGGCCAGCCTTCAGGACCTGTCATTGCAGGCGCTGATTGCCGGCGAGCAAGTGCAGCTCAACGGTAACTGGCGCAGTGGCGAGGCGGGACGTGGCCAGTTGAGCGGCAACCTCACCTGGGGGCAGGCACTGGGCATGGACGTGCGTCTGCAAGGCCAGCAACTGCCGGTCGCGGTCGAGCCCTACGCCACACTGGAAGTTGCCCCGGACCTGACCTTGCGCCTGATCGATGACAAGCTGGCGGTGACCGGCAAGGTGCAGGTGCCCAAGGGCAAGATCACAGTACGAGAGCTGCCGCCGTCCACGGTCAAGGTGTCGGATGACACGGTAATCGTCGGTCACCAGACCGAGGAAAGCAAACCACCCATGGCAATGGCCATGGACATCGATGTCGAAGTCGGCCGCGACAAGCTGTCGTTCAGCGGCTTCGGGCTGACTGCCAACCTGCTGGGTCATGTGCACATCGGCGATAACCTCGATACCCGTGGCGAACTGAGCCTGGCAGACGGCCGCTACCGTGCCTACGGCCAGCGCCTCACCATACGCCGGGCGCGTCTGCTGTTCGCCGGCCCGATTGACCAGCCATACCTGGACATCGAAGCGATCCGCAAGGTTGACGATGTGATAGCCGGCATCCGCCTGAGCGGCAGCGCCGAGCAGCCGACGACCAAAGTGTTCTCGGAGCCGGCCATGAGCCAGGAGCAGGCGCTTTCGTACCTGGTATTGGGGCGGCCATTGGGCAATACCGGCGAAGATAACAACATGCTCGCCGAGGCGGCCCTGGGCCTGGGCCTTGCCGGGAGCGCCGGCATAACCGGCAGCCTGGCGTCGAGCCTGGGGATCGACGACTTTCAGCTGGATACCGAAGGTTCTGGCAACAGCACCAGCGTGGTCGCCAGCGGTAACCTTACCGAGAAACTCAGCCTTCGTTACGGGGTGGGCGTGTTCGAACCGGCCAACACGATCGCGTTGCGTTACAAGCTGAGCAAGAAGGTTTACCTCGAGGCCGCCAGTGGGCTGGCAAGCTCTCTGGACATCTTCTACAAGCGCGACTTCTAGGCCCGCAGCGTGGCGGCCATCAACGGACGGTGGCCGCCTCGATGAACTCGTTGGTGTCGGGTGAGGGCGGTGGAGCGGTGGCGCGTACCGGGACGATCAGGTTGGTGTATTCCTCGATCAACCGGTTCAGGGCCTCTGGCGGTTCGCTCGCCTGGAACTGCATGCGGATCTGCACTTCGTCGGGGTCGCGGTTTTCGCCCTGGCGGCCTTGGCCACCAATGGTGACCTTGAAGCTCGCGGCCTTGCTCTCGCTCGCGGTCAGCAGTGCCTGCTGCGCCTCGGTGCCTTTGACCCTTACCGACAGGTCGACCTGCATGCGCTCAAGGGCCAGGCCTTTCGGTGACACCAGAGCAAACAGGGGGACGCGCATGATGTGCTGCCCATCCATGGCCACCTCGACCATCTTGGCTTTCATGGGGGCGCCCAGCGCTTCTGTGTCGCACTCGAAAAACTGGTCGAACAGGTTGATGTACTGCTGGGCAATCAGGCTGTTGGTGGCACTGGCGGCTTCTTGCAGGCCGCGGGTAATTTCACGCAGGTCAATGGAGGTCATGGGGGCGGGGGGCTTTTGCAACGATTCGACTCCTCAGGCCAGGGTGTGCCCCTCCGGCTACCGGCAGGAGGGGCTATGGGTCAAGCGCTAGCGTTTTACGGGGTCGGTAGGTTTGCAGGCGCGGCCCGTTTCAAGGTGTCCGCCTGGGATATTTCGTCCGGGCTTTCCAGTGCGGCGGTTCGGACAATGGTTGGCTTGGTTGCGGCGTCAGTGAGGAACTCGATTACCCTCATCATCGCTTCGGGCGGTTCCTGACGCTTCAGGGTCGTGTTGAAGGCATAGCGGGCACGGGTGTCTGTTTTACGGGTTTGCGTGGATTTGTGGCTCACGCTGCCTTTCACGTTAAGCCTGAACGGCCCCCATCCCAGTGAGCCGGTAGCTTCTGCACTCATGTCCTTGTTGGAAACATCTTCCGACATCTGGTTGATAACCAGCTCGAATTCAACATTACCCTCTTCGATGGAAATGTTCGGGTGGGTAATGGCCGCCATCAGCGGCACTTTCATGGTCTTGCTGACCACCCCTTTGTATTCGCCCTGTTCGTCGACGATGGTTTCGTCGTAGTCGAACTGGATGGCTACTGCCTTGCCATCCTGGACACATACCTGCATCAGGAAGTCGGCGTAGGATTTGCTGGCGGTGACCTGCGCCTGGACCATGGCCTGCAAGGGACCGGCGATCATGCGGTCCATCGGCAGGGCATTGATCACGGAGCCTATAAGGCTGTTATCTAACGACATATCGGGAAGCTCGCTCTATCTAGTGGGGTAAGGCCGCCGCGAATAGCAGCCAAGGTGTCCGGGCGTCAGCGCGTGCAAAGCTCCTGGCGCCGGATGTTGCCGATCTGTCGCAGGCTCAGGCCGTACTTGTTGGCCAGCAGGCTGCGGGACAAACCGTTGGCGCTTTCCTTCTGGATCTGCTGGTTGCGCAGCTGACGCAGAAAGTGGTCAGCCTTGGGGATCTCCAGGGCGACCCCGGCAAAGCGCTTGATCAGTGCGTCGAGCGCTTCGGCCGGCAGCACGTCAGCGAGCTTGGTGCGCTCGCGGTGCTTGGGGATGTACTTGGGCCTGCCGCCGTAGGCGCAGGTCAGTTGGTAGGCGTTTTCGATGCCGATACAGTCGATCAGTGCCTGCAGCGAGTGGGGCAGTTGGCTGATATCGATCTGGCTCAAATCTGGCATTTGCATATGGCGCTCCTTCGGGGTAGATGGGATGTGCGACCCGATCACCCGCGGCGTTATGTCGAAGGTGTGAGCAAATTCTGTGCGACAGCCGAGGCGCGTCGCTAGGCGGCATATGGGTTGGGGGTTGTAGCTTCGGTGAACAGGATTTGCAGGCAGCGATATCTGGCGCTGTAGGAAATGGCGTCGACATCTGGCTGTGCTTCCTGGTTTCCTGTCGGGTCGCTCGCGATGATGCGGAGCGGGTGCGGCACCCCTCAATCGCACGGGTAGCTGCTCAGCAAGCTGGCGCTACCCAGATAGGCTTGAGGGGTGGCGCGCATGCCCGGCGGCAACGTGCGCCAATCGACCAGCAGGCACAGCGCGTGCAACGGCTGGCCGTTGCGCTGGCCGATGACCTGGTCGGCAAAGTGGCGGCGGTACAGTACCTGGGTCTGATTCAGAGGCTGTGCCTGGTCGGCCTGCGCCAGCGTTTGTCGGGCCAGGTCGGGCAAGCGGGCTGTGGGCACGCTGAAATGTACCGGTGCAGTTTCGGTCTGCAGGTAACCGGCCTGGCGTACGCGTTGCCACAGTTGTTGCCATTGGCTGGCACCGGCATGGGTGGCCAACTCGCGGCCCAGTTCGAGCAGGTGCTCGGTCGGCGTCTGCTGGGTGTCCAGTGCATGAAGCGAGAGCGGGGTCAGTAACAGCGATGCGAACAACAGGGGTTTGTACATGGTGCCTCCGGCGTGGGTGCTAGGAAGCCCCATGCTTTCAGGCTGACGTCACCCCACCCAGCAGGAAATCCAGCGCCGGGGGCGGTGACCGTTGTATCATTGCCGCGGCTCGTTGCGAGCCATTTGCCCCTGATGTTGCAAGGAACATTCGATGACACACGTGCAGCGCCTCAAATATTCACTTCTGATCATCCTGGTGGTACTGGGCCTGATGCTGGGCCTGTCCCACCTGCAGAAGCAGGGCACGATCAGTGAGCAGACCTTCCAGATGCTGGCCATCGCCATTGCCGTGGTGGTCGTGGTGATCAACGGCATTCTGCGGCGCAAGGTCAAGCCCTGATCTGCGCGGGCCGGCCAGGTATGGCCGGCCATGCGCTCAGCGCGAGGGTGTTTGCTCCAGTACGGCGCGCGCCTGGGGGTTGAGCCTGTAGCACTTGTCGCTACCCAGTTGTATGACGCCTTCGGTACACAGGCGCTTGAGCACTTCACGCACGCTGAGGAACGACAGCGGGATATCCAGCTGTTCCAGTTGTGCGTGCACCCCGCGTACGCCAATACTGCGGCCATTGCGGTCGGCGGCGTGCAAGGCATCGATAACCTTGAGGCGGATCAGGCTGGTGCGCAGGCCGAAGGTGCGCAACAGCTCGCGGATCTGTTCGTTGCCGATTCGTTCTTCAGCAAATACGTCCTGTTCCTTGGACGCTTTGCCTGGCGCGCGCCCGGCCTGGATCGAGGTTTGCGGGTTGTACATGCGAATGCTCCTTTTCGTGGACGAACCCGAAATGTGGGTGGCTCACTTACTAGGACGAATGAGAACGCAAAAACTGCAACCCATTCGTGAAAAAAATGCCTGTTTCTCATCAAGACGTTCCATCGCCTTGTAATACGTAAAATATTCATCTGGCCATTCGTCTGATCGGGATGACCCCCGAACCCGAGGAGTGCCCGTGTTTCCACTTTGCCGTCCCATGACTTGCGCCGGCCTGGCCGCTGCCCTGGTGGCCTTCAGCGTCGGTGTGCAGGCGCAGCCCGCGATAGCCGACGCCAGTGCCCAGATCCGCTATACCCGATACGGCGTACCGCATATCGTGGCCAAGGATGAGCGTGGCCTGGGCTATGGCGTCGGCTATGCCTACGCCCAGGACAACCTATGCCTGCTCGCCAATGAAGTGCTGACCGTGAGCGGTGAGCGCTCACGCTATTTCGGCGCCAAGGGCAAGACCCTGGAGCAGCGTGACAACCTGACCAGCGACCTGTTCTTCACCTGGCTCAATAGCTCAGCGGCGGTCGATGCCTTCCTGCAGGCGCAACCCGCGCCGGTGCAGGCGTTGCTGGCGGGATACGCCAGCGGCTACAACCGGGCGTTGGTCGAACGCCGTCGTCAAGGGCTGCCCGCCGAGTGTGGCGATGGTGAGTGGGTGCGGCCCATCAGCAGCCAGGATCTGGTCAAACTGACCCGCCGTTTACTGGCCGAGGGCGGTGTCGGGCAGTTCGTTGAGGCGTTGGCAGGGGCGCAACCGCCAACGCTGGCCCGTCAGCAATCATCCGCGGGCTTTGCCAGCGCGTTGGCCCGGCAGGAGCGGTTCGCCGCGGAGCGCGGCAGCAATGCGGTGGCAGTAGGCGCGCAGCGTTCAGCCAATGGCCGCGGCCTGTTGCTGGCCAACCCGCACTTCCCGTGGATGGGCGGCATGCGCTTCTACCAGATGCAACTGACCATTCCCGGCCAGCTTGATGTGATGGGCGCGGCGCTACCGGGCCTGCCGGTGGTCAACATCGGTTTCAACCAGCACCTGGCGTGGACGCACACCGTCGACACCTCCAAGCACTTCACGCTCTACCGCCTGCAACTCGACCCCAAAGACCCGACCCGCTATGTGCTCGATGGCAAGTCGCTGCCGATGGCCCGGCAAACCATCCGTGTCGCGGTCAAAGGCACGGATGGCAGCCTGAGCCAGGTTGAGCGGCCGGTCTACAGTTCGCAGTTCGGCCCGGTGGTGCAATGGCCAGGCCGCCTGGACTGGGATGCGCAGGCGGCCTACAGCGTGCGAGACGCCAACCTCGAGAACTCACGGGTGTTGCAGCAGTGGTACCAGATCAACCGAGCCGACAGCCTGGCGGCATTGAAGGGATCGGTCGAGCAGTTGCAAGGTATCCCTTGGGTCAACACGCTGGCCGTGGACGAGGGAGGGCGGGCCTTGTACCTGAACCAGTCGGTAGTGCCCTATGTTGACCAGCAACTGTTGGATACCTGCAGCAACCCGCAGGCACAAGGGCGCCTGGTGGTGCTGGATGGCTCGCGGAGCGCCTGCCAGTGGAAGGTTGACGCGCAGGCGGCGCAACCGGGCATCTTCCCGGCGCGGCTGCTGCCAAGCCTGGAGCGTGGAGACTTCGTTCAGAACTCCAACGACCCGGCCTGGATGGCCAACCCGGCGCAGCCGCTGACCGGCTACTCTCCACTGGTCAGCCGTAATGATCAGCCGCTGGGCATGCGTGGCCGCTTTGCCTTGCAGCGCTTGCAGGGCAAAGCCCGGTTAGGTGTAGATGAACTGCAGCGCATGGTCACCGATGACGAGGTGTACCTGGCCAGCCTGGTGTTGCCAGACCTGCTGCAATGGTGCAAGGGTGCCAGCGCAGATGTGCAGGCTGTGTGCAGCAGCCTGACCGCCTGGAACGGCAAGGCCGACCTCGACAGTGGTATGGGCCTGGTGCACTTCCAGAACCTGTTCAATGCACTGGCCGAGCACCCGGAAAGTTGGCGAGTGGCATTCAACCCGGCCGACCCGCAGCACACCCCGCGCGGCCTGGCTGTCGAGCAGGCGGCGGTGAGCAGGTTGGTACATCAGGCAGCACTGGCGTCGCTCAAGCAGGTCAGTGAAAGTGGCGTGGCCGGGGAAGCGCGCTGGGGGCAGGTGCAACAGGCCCTTGATGGTACGCCGGTACCGGGCGGCCCGCAGGCGCTAGGGGTGTACAACGCGATCTACAGCGTGCCGCACGGGCAGGGCAAGCGGCTGGTGGTGAGTGGCACCAGCTACCTGCAACTGGTCAGCTTTACCGACAAGGGGCCAGAAGCCCGTGGCCTGCTTGCGTTTTCCCAGTCGAGTGAAAAGTCTTCGGCGCATGCCAGTGACCAGACCAAGGCATTTGCGGCCAAGCAGCTGGCGCTGATCCCGTTTACCGAGGCGCAGATCAAGGCAGACCCTGAGTACCGAGAAGTGGTGATCAGTGAGCGGGACAAGGGGGCGGTAGTCAGCCAGCCCTGAGGCGTCAGCCTGCGCCGGCCCATTCGCGGGTAAACCCGCTCCTACAGGGGCCTGCGGGCTTGCCCGCGAGACCCTGTAATGTCAGGAAAACTCGAACGGCGCCAACTGAAAGCCCTGCTCGTCAACCTGCAAGGCCCAACCGCGGCGATCCCAGTCGCCCAGCACGATACGCCGTGCCGGTTGGCCGTCGACCACCAGCTTGTGAATCGCCGGCCGATGGGTATGGCCATGCACCAGGGTGCGCACGCCATGCGCCGCCATCACCTTGGGTACTTCTTCCGGCGTGACGTCGACAATCTCAGTGGACTTCATCCGCGTTTGTGTACGGCTTTCATTGCGCAGCTTGCGCGCCAGCCTGTAGCGGGCCGACAGCGGCAGGTGGCGCAGGATCCACAAGCTCAGCGGATTGCGCAGCAGGCGGCGCATCTTCATGTAGCCCAGGTCGCGGGTGCACAGGGTGTCGCCATGCATCAGCAGCACCTGTTCACCGCCCAGCTCGATCACGCTGGGGTCGTGCAACAAGGTGCAACCAGCGGCATCGCAGAAGGCCTGGCCAATCAGGAAGTCACGGTTGCCATGCATCAGGTAGATGGCCGTGCCACTGTCGCTGAGCCGGCGCATGGCCTGGCAGATCGACTGCTGGAAGGGCGTCATGGCATCGTCGCCAATCCACGCTTCGAAGAAGTCACCAAGGATGTACAGGGCCTTGGCGTGGCGGGCGCGGCCGTCTAGCAGATCAAGAAACGCCCGGGAAATATCCGGGCGTTCTTCTTGCAGGTGCAGATCAGAGATCAGCAGAATCACTCAATGATCTCGGCTTTCTCGATGATCACGTCGTCCTTCGGTACGTCCTGGTGGCCAGCTTTGGAACCGGTGGCCACTTTTTCGATGGCGTCGACCACTTCACGGCCTTCGATCACTTCACCGAATACGGCATAACCCCAGCCTTGCACGTTCTTGCCGCTGTGGTTGAGGAAGTCGTTGTCGGAGGCGTTGATGAAGAACTGCGCCGAGGCGGAGTGCGGCTCCATGGTACGGGCCATGGCAATGCTGTACTTCTTGTTCTTCAGGCCGTTGTCGGCTTCGTTCTGGATGCTGGCGCGGGTTTTCTTCTGGCTCATGCCGGCCTCGAAGCCGCCGCCCTGGATCATGAAGCCTTTGATCACACGGTGGAACACGGTGCCATTGTAGTGGCCGTCCTTGACGTACTGAACGAAGTTTTCGGTAGTCAGTGGCGCTTTCTCGGCGTCCAATTGCAGAACGATGTCGCCGTGGTTGGTGCTCAGTTTGACTTTGGACATGCTGAAACTCGCTCTTTCAAGGCAATCAGAAATTGGGGTGCGCAGGGCGCGGGTTATCACCAGACGCAGGATCAGGCGATCGCGACACATGGCGCGCACTGGCCATTTTGCCAGGCTGCGGCAAAAAGCCGTGATAAATCACATCAGTTTGTCCGGGCGCGGCTGTCAGCAGCTTGACTGCTTCGGCTATGATAGGCCCTTTGATTCAATCGGCCTACCCAGGCTGGACACACGCATTCAAGGATCCTATGAGCAAGCCCACTGCCGACAACGCGCCCAACGCCGCTGCCAAAGGCGCCCCCGCTGTCCCTGCGAACTTCCTGCGGCCGATCATCCAGGCCGACCTGGACTCGGGCAAGCACAGCAGTATCGTCACCCGTTTCCCGCCGGAGCCCAATGGTTATCTGCACATCGGCCACGCCAAGTCGATCTGCGTCAACTTCGGCCTGGCCAAGGAATTCGGCGGCGTCTGCCACCTGCGCTTCGACGATACCAACCCGGCCAAGGAAGACCAGGAGTACATCGACGCCATCCAGAGCGATGTGAAGTGGCTGGGCTTCGACTGGGCCGGCGACGTGCGCTATGCCTCCGACTATTTCGACCAGTTGCACGACTGGGCGGTCGAGCTGATCAAGCGCGGCAAGGCCTACGTCTGCGACCTCACCCCTGAGCAAGCCAAGGAATACCGCGGCAACCTCAAGGAGCCGGGCAAGAACAGCCCGTTCCGCGAGCGTAGCGTGGAAGAAAACCTCGACCTGTTCGCCCGCATGAAGGCTGGCGAATTCCAGGACGGCGAGCGTGTGCTGCGGGCCAAGATCGACATGGCCTCGCCAAACATGAACCTGCGCGACCCTATCCTGTACCGCATTCGCCATGCCCACCACCACCAGACCGGCGACAAGTGGTGCATCTACCCCAACTACGACTTCACCCACGGCCAGTCGGACGCCATCGAGGGCATTACCCACTCGATCTGCACCCTTGAGTTCGAAGGGCATCGTCCGCTGTACGACTGGTTCCTCGACAACCTGCCGGTGCCGGCACACCCGCGCCAGTACGAGTTCAGCCGCCTGAACCTGAACTACACCATTACCTCCAAGCGCAAGCTCAAGCAGCTTGTGGACGAGAAGCACGTCGACGCCTGGGACGACCCACGCATGTCGACCTTGTCCGGCTTCCGTCGCCGTGGCTACACGCCGGCTTCGATTCGCAACTTCTGCGAAATGATCGGCACCAACCGTTCCGACGGTGTGGTCGACATGTCGATGCTCGAGTTCAGCATCCGTGACGACCTGGACCGCACCGCGCCACGCGCGATGTGTGTGCTGCGCCCGCTGAAAGTGGTCATCACCAACTACCCGGAAGGCCAGGTCGAGCAGCTTGAGCTGCCACGTCACCCGAAGGAAGACATGGGCGTGCGTGTGCTGCCGTTCTCCCGCGAGCTGTACATCGACCGCGACGACTTCATGGAAGAGCCGCCGAAGGGCTACAAGCGCCTGGAACCGGCCGGTGAAGTGCGCCTGCGCGGCAGCTACGTGATTCGTGCTGACGAAGCCATCAAGGACGCCGACGGCAATATCGTCGAACTGCGTTGCTCGTACGACCCGGACACCCTGGGCAAGAACCCGGAAGGCCGCAAGGTCAAGGGCGTGATCCACTGGGTGCCGGCCGAGGGCAGCGTCGAGTGCGAAGTGCGTCTGTACGACCGCCTGTTCCGCTCGCCGAACCCGGAAAAGACCGAGGAGGGCGGCAGCTTCCTGGACAACATCAACCCGGCTTCGCTGCAAGTACTCAGCGGGTGCCGTGCCGAGCCGTCGCTGGCCCAGGCGCAGCCCGAGGACCGCTTCCAGTTCGAGCGTGAAGGCTACTTCTGCGCCGACCTGAAAGACAGCCAGCCGGGCCGCCCGGTGTTCAACCGCACTGTCACCCTGCGTGACTCCTGGGGCAGCTGAGGAACCGCCGTGCTTACCATCTACAACACCCTGAGCAAAACCAAGGAAGTCTTCAAGCCGCTGGATGGCAACAAGGTGCGCATGTACGTGTGCGGCATGACCGTGTACGACTACTGCCACCTGGGCCATGGCCGCAGCATGGTGGCGTTCGACCTGGTCACCCGCTGGCTGCGCAAGAGCGGCTACGAGTTGACCTATGTGCGCAACATCACCGACATCGATGACAAGATCATCAATCGGGCCAACGAGAACGGCGAAACCTTCGACGCCCTCACTGCCCGCATGATCGACGCGATGCACGAAGACGAGCGCCGCCTGAGCATTTTGCCGCCGGACCAGGAGCCGCGTGCCACCGACCATATCGCTGGCATGCACGCGATGATCCAGACCCTGATCGACAAAGGGTACGCCTACGCGCCAGGCAATGGCGATGTGTACTACCGGGTCGGCAAGTTCGTCGGCTACGGCAAGCTGTCGCGCAAGAAGATCGAAGACCTGCGTATCGGTGCACGCATCGAGGTCGACGAAGCCAAGCAGGACCCGCTCGACTTCGTCCTGTGGAAGGGTGTCAAGCCGGGCGAGCCAAGCTGGGAATCGCCATGGGGCCCGGGTCGCCCGGGCTGGCACATCGAGTGCTCGGTGATGTCCACCTGCTGCCTGGGCGAGAGCTTCGACATTCACGGCGGCGGCAGCGACCTGGAGTTCCCGCACCACGAGAACGAGATTGCCCAGAGCGAGGCGGCCACCGGCAAGCAGTACGCCAACGCCTGGATGCATTGCGGCATGATCCGTATCAACGGCGAGAAGATGTCCAAGTCGTTGAACAACTTCTTCACCATCCGCGACGTGCTCGAGAAGTACCACCCGGAGGTGGTGCGCTACCTGCTGGTGGCCAGCCACTACCGCAGCGCGATCAACTACTCGGAAGACAGCCTGCGTGACGCCAAGGGCGCGCTGGAGCGCTTCTACCACGCCCTGCGCGGCCTGCCACGGGTGGCGGCCAAGGGTGGCGAAGCGTTTGTCGAGCGCTTCAGCGTGGCGATGAACGACGACTTTGGCACCCCGGAAGCCTGTGCCGTTCTGTTCGACCTGGTGCGCGAGATCAACCGCCTGCGCGACAGCGACGTGGAGGCTGCTGCTGGCCTGGCCGGTCGACTGCGCGAGCTGGGTGATGTGCTGGGTGTGCTGCAGCTGGAGGCCGATGACTTCCTGCGTGCCGGTGCCGAAGGCAAGGTCGATGCGGCTGAAGTCGAGGGCTTGATCCAGGCGCGCCTGCAGGCGCGTGCGGACAAGAACTGGGCTGAGTCCGACCGCATTCGCGATCAGCTGACCGCCATGGGTGTAGTGCTGGAAGACAGCAAGGGCACGACGACCTGGCGCCTGGCTGACTAAAGCAACTGGGGCTGCGTTGCAGCCCTTCGCGGGCATGCCCGCTCCCACAGGTTGGCGCGACATTTCAAGTGTGCGCTATCCCTGTGGGAGCGGGCGTGCCCGCGAAGGGTCGCAAAGCGGCCCCTGCTTTTACTTCGCTAGACCCGCAAGCGGGCAGTGCAATACCAGCCTGGCCCCACCCAATTCGCTTTCGCCAATCTCCAGCCCGAACCCATGCAGGTCGACGATTGCCGCCACGATCGACAACCCCAGCCCGAAGCCGGCATGGTGGTGGCCTCCCACAGGTTGGCGCGACATTTCAAGTGTGCGCTATCCCTGTGGGAGCGGGCGTGCCCGCGAAGGGCCGCAAAGCGGCCCCTGCTTTTACTTCGCTAGACCCGCAAGCGGGCAGTGCAATACCAGCCTCGCCCCACCCAATTCGCTTTCACCAATCTCCAGCCCGAACCCATGCAGGTCGACGATTGCCGCCACGATCGACAACCCCAGCCCGAAGCCGGCATGGTGGTGGCCTCCCACGGGTTGGCGCGACATTTCAAGTGTGCGCTATCCCTGTGGGAGCGGGCGTGCCCGCGAAGGGCCGCAAAGCGGCCCCCGCTTTTACTTCGCTAGACCCGCAAGCGGGCAGTGCAGTACCAGCCTGGCCCCACCCAATTCGCTTTCGCCGATCTCCAGCCCGAACCCATGCAGGTCGACGATTGCCGCCACGATCGACAACCCCAGCCCGAAGCCGGCATGGCGGTGGCCTTCATCGCTGCGATAGAACCGTTTCAGTACGGCCGTCCGCTCTTCTTCGGGAATACCTGGCCCGCTATCCTCGATCGCCATGTGCACGCCGTTGTCATCCAGCGTGGCGCTTATGCGC
Organism: Pseudomonas sp. BO3-4; assembly: GCF_034044115.1. Lineage (NCBI taxonomy): Bacteria > Pseudomonadati > Pseudomonadota > Gammaproteobacteria > Pseudomonadales > Pseudomonadaceae > Pseudomonas > Pseudomonas sp. BO3-4. Next base: position 3,574,156 of record NZ_CP139018.1, on the reverse strand, counting down.
ACCCGACCACCCTCGGGCGTAAACTTGATCGCGTTGCCCACCAGATTCGCCAACGCCTCGAACAGCAGCTCGCGATCGCCGTGCAGTGCCGGTAGCTGCGCAGGTTGGTGCAATTGCAGATGAATGCCGCCATCTTCGGCCAATGGCAGGTAAAAATCGTGCAGTTCTACCAGCAGTTCATGCGGGTCAAGCTGGACGAAGCCGGCGCGGCGCTGGCGGTCTTCCAGCTCGCTGATGCGTAACAACCCGCGAAAGCGCGCCATCAAGGTGTCGGTTTCGCCGATGGCCTGGTCCAGCGCTTCGGCTTGCGCAGAATCCACGTCGCTTTGCTGGCGAATACGGTACAGCTGGGCGCGCAGACGGGTCAGCGGTGTGCGCAGGTCATGGGCAATGTTGTCGCATACACCCTTGACCTCATGCATCAGCCGTTCGATACGGTCGAGCATGGCATTGACGATCGCCGCAAGCATGTCCAGCTCGTCGCGACGGGCCGACAGTGGCAGGCGGTGGGTCAGGTCGCCGGCGACGATCAGTTCGGCCTGGGCCTGGATCGCCCGTATACGCTTGAGCGGCCTGCGCCGTAGCAGGTACCAACCGGCAAAACCCGGGATCAGGGTCAGCGAGATGCCCCAGAGCAGGGCGTGCAGGATGATCCGGGTAACCACGAACAACGAGCCATTGTCACGCACCAGCACCAGCCACCGGCCATCCTGTACCTTGATTGCCACCGCGTCGCAGCTGTCGCGGGGCATGCGTGGGTCGTCGGCATCCAGACAGCGTTCCAATTCATGGATCTTGCCGTCCAGTCTGAGCTCTGGGGGCAAGGCTCGCACGGTGCCGCCAATCGGGTTGAGCTGGCTATCGAACAGGCCGTAGGCGTCAAAGCTGCGCTCCTCGAAGGCCTGGCTGGCAATCAGGGCGTCGTCCAGTTGCTTGCCGCTCATGTGGGCGAACAGGTGCTGGCGTTGCAGCATGGAGTGACGGGTGAGTTTGTTCAGGTAGCTGGATACCTCGAAGTACAGCACCCCCATGAGGATGCTGCTCCAGGCCACGAACAGAAAGCTGTACAGCGCCAGCAGGCGGCTGGTCGAAGAGCTCCAGCCTTTAGACGGGTTCAGCAATGGCATAGCCGGAGCCCCGTACCGTACGGATCAGCGGCGACTGGCCGGGTGAGTCGATCTTTTTGCGCAGGCGGCCAATGTGCACGTCGATCAGGTTGGTGCCCGGGTCGAAGTGATAGCCCCAGACCTCCTCGAAAATCATCATCCGCGTGATCACCTGGCCGCTGTGGCGCATCAGGTACTCCAGCAGCTTGTATTCGGTGGGCAACAGGTTGAGGGTGTTGTCACCGCGGCGCGCTTCGTGGCTGATCAGGTCCAGCTGCAGATCGGCAACCTGCAAGCGGGTCTGGGTCATGGGGACGCTGTTACGGCGCAGCAGTACCTCGACTCGCGCAGCCATTTCGTCGGAGGCGAACGGCTTGGTCAGGTAGTCGTCCCCGCCGGCACGCAGGCCGCGCACCCGCTCATCGACGTCGGAGAGGGCGCTGATCATCAGGATCGGCGTAGCGATCTTGAGGTTGCGCAGGGTGGTGACGATGGTCAGGCCGTCGACCTCGGGCAGCATGCGGTCCAGGGTGATCAGGTCGTAGCCGCCCGCAATGGCTTTGGCCAGGCCTTCGCGGCCATTGTCGGCCCAATCCACTTCCAGACCGTGGCTGGTCAGTTCGGCGACGATTTCCTGGCCGGTGACGGCGTCGTCTTCGATGGTCAGTACGCGAGGCATGCTGGTTCCTGGGCATCTAATGGAGAACTGATTGTGCCAAAGAATAGACAACCGGCGATTTAAGAAAAATTCATCTAGCGGGCACCGATGCCTTCGGCATGCATGATCTGCGCAATGATCGGTACCGGTGTCATCAGGTGCGAGCGCATCATGGCGCTGGCAGTTTTGGCATCCCGGGCGAGGATCACCTCGACCAGTGCCGCATGCTCCTGGCGCTTGAGCGCCAGCGCCTGTTCGGAAAACACCGTCTGCGTCAGCCACAGGTGGCGGTAGCGCTCGGCCTGATCGAACAGGTAGGTGCGTGCCTGCAGCAGGTGCTTGGAGCCGCAGCCCGAGGCAATGGCAGTATGGAACGCCTTGTGCCGCTCGTCCCACACATCCAGCCGCTGCTCGCGGGTTTTCACTTCCACCACCTTGGCCAAAGTATGCGAGTGGGCCAGCACCGACGCCTCCCAGGCATCGTCACCGCGCTCGATGGCCAGGGCAATGATCATCGCTTCCAGGTTGGCGCGGGCGTCGTAGATGTCGTTCATCTCATCCAGCGACATGGGCGCTACCCGGTAGCCTTTCTGACTGATCGCGTTGACCAGGTGCTCGGCCACCAGTTGCGACAGTGCTTCGCGCAGCGGGCCCACACCGAGGTCGTAGCGTTCCTTGAGGGCGCTCATCAATAGCTTTTCACCGGGCTTGAACACCCCGCGGATGATGTCCTTCTTGAGCCTCTCATACCCGCTGAATGCTGAGTTTTGTCGGGGGGCGAGCGCTTCCAAGATCCTGTTCCTCAAAACGTTTTGCCGATCATACCGAAACCCTCTGCCGACGAAAAACAATGGACAAACGCGGCTAGTGTCGTTGAAACATAAAAATGTAGACATTTTTACTTAGTGGCGATATTTTTACCTCGCCCGCACTGATCCAGGTCATGACCGGACGGCGCCACCTACTTTTTTAGCCAGGACACTGCCATGAACGCCTTTACGCAGATCGACGAACTTGTCATGCCACTGCCGCTCGAACCGCAGGGCTACACCATCGCCCCCTCGAAACAGTCGCCGCGCCTGCTTGAATTGACCTTTGCCCGGGAAACCGTCGAAGCGTTCGTGCAGGCCGTTGCCCAATGGCCGGTGCAGGCATTGGAGTACAAGTCGTTCCTGCGTTTTCGCGTAGGCGAAATCCTTGACGAGCTGTGCCAGGGCACGCTGCGCCCTGTGCTGCTCAACACCATCCTCGACCGCGCCACAGGTGGCATGCTGATTACCCCGATCGGCCTGGACGACGTGAGCCAGGCCGAAGACATGGTCAAGTTCACCACCGCCTGTGCACACCTGATCGGCCGTTCCAACTATGACGCCATGAGTGGCCAGTTCTATGCGCGCTTCGTGGTGGTCAACAGCGACAACTCCGACAGCTACCTGCGCCAGCCGCACCGTGTGATGGAGCTGCACAACGACGGTACGTTCGTGAACCAGATCACCGACTATGTGCTGATGCTGAAAATCGACGAAAAGAACATGGAAGGCGGCAACTCGCTGCTGCTGCACCTGGACGACTGGGAAGAGTGCGAGGCGTTCTTCCGTCACCCGATGGCACGTCGCGAAATGCGCTGGACCGCACCGCCGAGCAAAAAGGTTGCCGAAGATGTGTTCCATTCGGTATTCGACACCGATACCGAAGGCCGGCCGACCATGCGCTACATTGACCAGTTCGTGCAGCCGGAGAACTACGAGGAAGGTATCTGGCTGAACGCCTTGTCCGAGTCGCTGGAAGGCAGCGGCAAGAAGGTCTCGGTACCGGTAGGCGTAGGCAGTTTCCTGCTGATCAACAACCTGTTCTGGCTGCATGGCCGCGATCGCTTCACCCCACACGAGGGCCTGCGCCGCGAACTGATGCGCCAGCGTGGTTACGTCGCCTTCCCCAAGCCGCTGTACCAGCGCGGGCAATAATGACAGGGCGCGGGGCGGGCGCTCGCCCACGCGTTTTTGCACAAAACAATGCCACCAGGCCCCGTGCGGGCCTTGGTGAGCCTGCCAGGCAATGCCTGCGTGTGAGGTAAGGCTGTGTACGATTTCATCATTATTGGCGGCGGGATTGTGGGCATGTCCACGGCCATGCACCTGATCAAGGTCTACCCGGACGCGAAGATTCTCCTGCTGGAGAAAGAGTCCGGCCCGGCCCGCCATCAGACCGGCCATAACAGTGGCGTGATCCACGCCGGCGTGTATTACACCCCCGGCAGCCTCAAGGCGCGTTTCTGCCTGGAAGGCAACAAGGCGACCAAAGCCTTCTGCACCCGGCACGGCATCCGTTTCGATGAGTGCGGCAAGCTGCTGGTCGCCACCAACGATCTGGAAATGCAGCGCATGAAGGCGCTGTGGGAGCGCACGGCGACCAATGGCCTGGAACGCTACTGGCTGTCGGCTGACGAGTTGCGCGAGCGTGAGCCCAACATCGTCGGTATGGGGGGCATCTTCGTGCCGTCCAGCGGCATCGTCAACTACGCGCAGGTCACCGCTGCGATGGGCGCAGAGTTCCAGCGTGCCGGCGGCGAAATCCGCTATGGCGCAGAAGTGGTCGGCCTGCAGGAACAGGCAAATGAAGTGATCGTGCGCACCCAGCGCGATGAATTGCGCAGCCGTTTCCTGGTGACCTGCTCGGGGCTGATGGCCGACCGCGTGGTGAGCATGCTCGGTCTGCGTACCGAATTCGTGATCTGCCCGTTCCGTGGCGAATACTACCTGCTGCCCAAGCAGCACAATCAGATCGTCAACCACCTGATCTACCCGATTCCCGACCCGTCGATGCCCTTCCTGGGGGTGCACCTGACCCGCATGATCGACGGCACCGTCACCGTAGGCCCCAACGCCGTGCTGGCGATGAAGCGCGAGGGCTACCGTAAGACCGATGTCAGCCCCAGCGACCTGTTCCAGACCCTGACCACGCCCGGCATCCTCAAGGTGCTGGCGAAGAACTTCCGCCCGGGCCTGATCGAGATGAAGAACTCGCTGTTCAAGGGCGGGTACCTCAAGCAGGTGCAGAAGTACTGCCCGAGCATTACCAAAGCCGACCTCACGCCTTACCCGGCCGGCGTGCGTGCCCAGGCGGTGTCGCGCGACGGCAAGCTGATCGACGATTTCCTGTTCGTCAACACCGCACGCAGTGTCAACGTGTGCAACGCACCGTCGCCAGCTGCTACCTCGGCCATCCCGATCGGCGCCTACATCGTCGAGAAGGTGTGCGAGCAGGTCGGCCTGCAGGGCGGCAGCTTCCCCAAGGCCGACCTGTCGGCCAACCAGAGGGCTGCCAGCTGACACCCCGGTAACACCTCCTGCGGTTTCGTTTTACTCAACCCGTACTGCCCTGCTCACCATTCAGGGCAGGGCGGGCTTTTTCGCGCCTGCGTCGGTGACGTGCAGCCGGCGGCCCCTGCGTGGGCATGACAAAAACAACAAGGTAGCGCCATGCAAACCCACAAGAACAATTTGAGTCATGGATTGAAATCACGGCATGTCACCATGCTGTCCATTGCCGGCGTGATCGGCGCCGGGCTGTTTGTCGGCTCTGGCCGCGCCATCGCCGAAGCGGGGCCTGCCACCATCCTGGCTTATATCCTGGCGGGCGGCCTGGTGGTGCTGGTGATGCGCATGCTGGCCGAAATGGCGGTTGCCTCCCCGGACACCGGCTCGTTCTCAACCTACGCTGACCTCGCCATCGGCAAATGGGCCGGTTACACCATCGGTTGGCTGTACTGGTGGTTCTGGGTGCTGATCATTCCGATCGAGGCCAATATCGCCGCTACCATCATCAACTCCTGGGTCCCGCAGATGGAGATCTGGGTGTTGTCGTTGGTGATCACGTTGCTGCTGACGGCCACCAACCTGTTCAGCGTGAAGAATTACGGTGAGTTCGAGTTCTGGTTGGCACTGGTCAAGGTGGTGGCCATCGTCAGCTTCATCGCCCTGGGTGTTTGCGCCATTTTCGGCCTGTTGCCGGGGTCCGGCGTCAGCGGCGTCTCGCGCCTGTGGGATACGGGGGGCTTCATGCCCAACGGCTTTGGTGCGGTGCTGAGCGCGATGCTGATCACCATGTTCTCGTTCCTCGGGGCCGAGGTGGTGACCATCGCTGCGGCTGAATCCGACGAGGCGGGCAAGCATATTTCCAAGGCCACCAATTCGGTGATCTGGCGGATAACGCTGTTCTACATCCTGTCGATCTTCATCGTCATCGCATTGGTACCGTGGACCGACCCACGCCTGGCGACCGAAGGCTCTTATGTCACGGTGCTGGACACCCTCGGCGTGCCAAATGCCAAGGCCATCATCGACTTCGTGGTGCTGACGTCGGTGACCAGTTGCCTCAATTCGTCGCTGTACACCGCCTCGCGCATGGTCTATTCGCTTAGCCGCCGTGGTGATGCCCCGGCCTGTGCCCAGATAACCAGCCGCAGTGGTACACCCGTGGTGGCAGTCTTGTTGTCGACGGGGGCTGCCTTCCTGGCGGTGATCGCCAACTACCTGGTGCCGGCTCAGGTGTTTGGCTTCCTCATGGCCAGCTCCGGTGCCATTGCCTTGCTGGTGTATCTGGTCATCGCCATTTCCCAGCTGCGCCTGCGCCAGCGCCTGGCGGCACAGGGTAAGACACTGGGTTACCGCATGTGGCTGTTCCCGTGGCTGACCTGGGGCGTGATCCTGTTCATCAGCGGCGTACTGGTATTGATGCTGTTCCGCCCGGATCATCGCCTGGAAGTGGTCTCGACGATGGTGCTGGCGGTGTTGGTGGTGTGCTCGGGGGTGCTGGTGACCCGGCGCCGGGCACGCGGCGGGGCGGTGGCTGGCGTAGGGCAGGGCGCCTGATTCGTCCGGTCTGAAGACAGACGAGCAAGTCGCATCAGGCTGTGAGAGGATGTCCGCCAACAAAGCCAGGACCCTGAACGCAGCCTGATGAAGACACCTAAAAGAATCGAACCGTTGATCGAAGACGGCCTTGTCGACGAAGTACTACGGCCGTTGATGAGTGGCAAGGAAGCCGCTGTGTACGTGGTGCGCTGTGGCAGCGAGGTACGTTGCGCCAAGGTCTATAAAGAAGCCAACAAGCGCAGTTTCCGCCAGGCCGCCGAATACCAGGAGGGCCGCAAGGTACGCAACAGCCGTCAGGCCCGGGCCATGGCCAAGGGCAGCAAGTACGGCCGCAAAGAAGCCGAAGATGCCTGGCAGAACGCCGAAGTGGCAGCGCTGTTCCGTTTGGCCGCCGCAGGTGTGAGGGTGCCCAAGCCTTACGACTTCCAGGATGGCGTGCTCCTGATGGAGCTGGTCACCGATGCCGATGGTGATGCGGCCCCGCGCCTGAACGACGTTCACCTCGAAGCGGAGGATGCCCGCGCGTTCCACGCCTTCGTCATTCGCCAGATCGTGCTGATGCTGTGCGCCGGAATGGTGCATGGCGACCTGTCCGAGTTCAACGTGCTGCTCGGCCCGGACGGGCCGGTGATCATCGACCTGCCGCAGGCAGTGGACGCAGCCGCCAACAATCACGCCTTCAGCATGCTGCAGCGCGATGTGGACAACATGGCCCATTATTTCGGGCGCTTTGCCCCGGAGCTGAAAAGCACCCGCTATGCGCAGGAGATGTGGGCGTTGTACGAGGCCGGCGAGTTGCTGCCCGACAGCCCGTTGACCGGGGTGTTCGAGGATGACGAACATGAAGCTGACGTAACCGGGGTGATGCGCGAGATCGACGCCGCCCGGATGGACGACGCTCGCCGCCGTGCAGCACGCGCCGAGGCTGAGCATGGGCCGGCCAAGGCAGAGGAAGTGACGCCGCCCTGGCTGCAGTAATTTATTCCTGTACCGGCCTCTTCTCGGGTAAACCCGCACCTTCGGGATTTGTGGGCGCGGTTTTGCCCGCGAAGAGGCCAACACAGGCAAACCCCGGTCGTTGCCATTGACGCAAGACACAATCTCGTCATTTAGCCTTTTCACTGGCGCGCGACAGGCATAAGGTATACGCCGTTCAAATTCCCTGGAGCTGTCATGTCCAACCAATTCCCGTCCGTTCGTCCCCGCCGCCTGCGCCAGAACGAGTCCCTGCGCACGATCTTCCAGGAAACCGAGTTCCGCCTTGAAGACCTGATCCTGCCGATTTTCGTCGAAGAGGGCATCGATGATTTCGTGCCGATCACCAGCATGCCCGGTGTCAATCGTATCCCCGAGAAGCTGTTGGCCCAGGAAATCGAGCGCTATGCCCGCGCCGGTATCAAGTCGGTGATGACCTTTGGCGTATCGCACCACCTGGATGCCGATGGCAGCGACACCTGGAACGAAAACGGCCTGGTTGCGCGCATGTCGCGTATCTGCAAGGACACCGTGCCGGAAATGGTGGTGATGTCCGACACCTGCTTCTGCGAATACACCAGCCACGGCCACTGCGGCGTGCTGCATGACCATGGCGTGGACAACGACGCCACCCTGGCCAACCTGGGCAAGCAGGCCGTCATCGCCGCTGCTGCCGGTGCCGACTTCATTGCCCCCTCGGCGGCGATGGACGGCCAGGTGCAAGCTATCCGCAGCGCGCTGGACGGTGCCGGTTTCCACGACACCGCGATCATGGCCTACTCGACCAAGTTCGCCTCGTCGTTGTATGGCCCGTTCCGTGAGGCCGGCGGCACTGCACTGAAGGGTGACCGCAAAAGTTACCAGATGAACCCGATGAACCGCCGCGAAGCGGTGCGCGAGTCGCTGCTCGACGAGCAGGAAGGCGCGGACGTGCTGATGGTCAAGCCGGCCGGTGCCTACCTTGATGTGATCGCCGACATCCGCGCCGCTTCGCGCCTGCCACTGGCGGCGTACCAGGTGAGTGGCGAGTATGCGATGATCAAGTTCGGTGGCCTGGCCGGTGCCATCGACGAAGGCCGGGTGGTGCGCGAAAGCATTGGCGCAATCAAGCGTGCCGGTGCCGACCTGATCCTGACCTACTTCGCCATGGACCTGGCGCGCGACGGTATCTGAAGCCAGGCCTTGGGCATGAAAGCCGCTGCCATTGCAGCGGCTTTTCTTTGGGCGCCGTTGGGGGGGGCCGCAAACACACAAAAAAACAGTAAGCGCTGAATTATTTAGTGTCCCGTTGTATCTGATCCCTTAGAGCATTCATCGACAGGGATACGGGTATGAAACCTCGCAAGAAAAGCGTCCAGCCAATCGGCCTGAAGGACATCACCATCGTCGACGACGCCAAGATGAAGAAGGCGATCACGGCCGCCGCGCTGGGCAACGCCATGGAGTGGTTCGACTTTGGGGTATATGGCTTCGTCGCTTATGCCTTGGGCAAGGTGTTTTTCCCCAACGCCGACCCCAGCGTGCAAATGATCGCGGCTTTGGCCACCTTCTCGGTGCCGTTCCTGATCCGGCCCCTTGGCGGGTTGTTCTTCGGCGCCTTGGGCGACAGGTTCGGGCGGCAGAAAATCCTCGCCGCGACCATCGTGATCATGTCCCTGAGCACCTTCGCCATCGGCCTGATACCGTCCTATGCAAGCATTGGTATCTGGGCGCCCATCCTGTTGCTGCTGGCCAAGATGGCCCAGGGCTTTTCGGTGGGTGGCGAATACACCGGTGCCTCGATCTTCGTTGCCGAGTACGCGCCTGACCGCAAGCGCGGCTTTCTCGGCAGCTGGCTGGATTTCGGTTCGATTGCCGGCTTTGTGCTGGGCGCAGGGGTGGTGGTGCTCATTTCCACGGTGCTGGGTGAAGAACAATTCCTCGAATGGGGCTGGCGCCTGCCGTTCTTCCTGGCCCTGCCGCTGGGCATCATCGGCCTTTACCTGCGCCATGCGCTGGAAGAAACACCTGCGTTCCAGCAGCACGTCGACAAGCTGGAACAGGGCGATCGTGAAGGCCTGGCCTCCGGGCCCAAGGTGTCGTTCAAGGAGGTGGCCACCCAGCACTGGCGCAGCCTGGTGACCTGCATCGGCGTGGTAATCGCCACCAACGTCACCTACTACATGCTGCTTACCTACATGCCCAGCTACCTGTCGCACAACCTGCACTACAGCGAAGACCATGGCGTGCTGATCATCATCGCGATCATGGTCGGCATGCTGTTCGTGCAGCCGATCATCGGCCTGCTCAGCGACAAGTTTGGCCGACGGCCGTTCATCATCGTCGGCAGTGTCGGCCTGCTGGCCTTGGCCATTCCGGCATTCATGCTGATCAACAGTGGGGTGCTTGGGCTTATTTTCGCCGGCCTGCTGATCATTGCCGTGTTGCTGAACTTCTTCATCGGCGTCATGGCCTCGACGCTGCCGGCCATGTTCCCCACGCACATCCGTTACAGCGCCCTGGCCAGCGCCTTCAATATCTCGGTGCTGATCGCCGGCCTTACTCCAACCCTCGCTGCGTGGCTGGTGGAGACCACAAACGACCTGTACATGCCGGCCTATTACCTGATGGTGATCGCTGCTGTCGGCCTGGTCACCGGCCTGACCATGAAGGAAACCGCCAACAAGCCCCTGCGCGGCGCCGCCCCTGCGGCGTCAGACATCGAAGAGGCGCGTGAACTGCTGCAGGAGCACCACGACAACATCGAGCAGAAGATCGAGGACATCGATGCGCAGATCGCCGAGTTGGAAACCAAGCGCGAAAAACTGGCACAGCAGCACCCGCGTATCGAATGATCAGCGCGGCATGTAGCCACGCTGCCAGGAGCGCGGTATGAACCGCGATACCAATGCCAGCACGCAGGCCAGCGCACAACTGCCGGCCAGCGCCTGCAGGCCCAGGTGTTGTTGCAACCAGGCGCCGAGCGCGGCGCCCAGCAACATCCCGGCCCAAGGTATCAACTGGACCCGCCAGCCATTGCGCCGCTCGCCCAGCAGCCAACGCCCCAGACCGCGGCCGAAACGCGACAGGGCGCCCGTCACGTAAGTCAGGCCGATGGGCAGGCCATTCACCTGTTCCACGACCGCATTGATCATGCCCATGGCCAGCGTGGCCGCCAACAACGCAGGGAAGGTGGCCGGCAACGGCCACGCTGCCGCGAAAGCCAGCAGTGCGGCAACCACCAACAGCACCGGCCAGGCTCGACGGCGCAATCCGCGAGCCAGGAGCACACCCAGCGCATTGCCCGCAACGAAGCCCAGTACGGCGCCACTGAGGCGTAGCACAAGGGCCAGGTCAGCTTCACTGATGGCCACCGCCAGGCGTGTGGTGTTACCACTCATGAACGACACGAAATCGCCCAGTGCCAGCAAGCCGATGGCATCGGTCATGCCGGCCAGCACCGACAGGGCGGCGACCAGGCCAAGGCCGACGCGACCGCGCATTACCTGCAGGCGCAAACGCCTGGCTGTGCGCGCGGGGAGGGCGTTAGGGAGCATGTGCAGGCCTCAGGGCAACAGGTTTTCGCGGGCCAGGGTACCTTTGATGGTGCGCTCTACCACATCGACCAGCACCATGGTCTGGTGGTCGACCTCGATGTTGAGCAGTTCACCTGTGTGGTAGCTGGCGAAGGTAGTCTGACGCAGGGTTTCCGGGATCAGGTTGATGGTGATCACGTTATCCTCCACGTCAGCGACCGTCAGGCTGCAGCCATTGACCCCGATGAAACCGCGCGGGAACACGTACTTGCCCCATCGCGGCGGCATGCGGAACTTGATGAAGGCGCCGGTTTCCTTGATCGACAGCTCGACGATCTCGGCGGTGGTGGCGATGTGGCCGGCCATCAGGTGGCCGCCGACTTCGGCGTTCATCTTCGCTGAGCGTTCGATGTTCACGCTCCGGCCAGGCTTGAAGCTGCTCAGATTGGTGCGTTCGAGGGTAGCGGTCATGGCGTCGAACCTGACCTGGCTGCCGTCGATTTCGGTCACGGACAGGCAGGTACCTTCGACACTGACGCTGGCACCGATTTTCAGTTCGTCGAGCAGTTCCGGGGTGAGGTCGATGGTGAATTGGTTGTGGCCCGGGTAGGTGGTCACATCAAGCAGAGGGCGGACGGCCTGGACGATGCCGGTGTACATGGAGTTGCTCCTGGGCACGGAAAAGAAAACTTCCGAACGCTATGCCCGTAGCGCCGTAAATGCAAGACCGGCTTCTTGGCTGGCAAGCCGGCTTGCGAGTCTGGCGCCTGCGCGGGGCAGGCGGCGTGCTTGCGGGCGAAACCGGTTTGCCGACGGCAGGGCCACGCCAGATTCAAACATGCCCGCTGCTGTTGACGATCCTCAGGCACAGCGCCTCGTAGGGGTCCAGGTTCACCATCAGGCGCCCGTCCTCGGTCAAATCGCCTTCGACCGTCTCGTTGATCATGTCGACCACCGGCCCAGGTGTGAAGCCGGTCAACAGCAGTTCCTCGGCAATTGCCTCCTGGCCGAAGTTCAGCGCAGTGATCTGGATACCGCGCCCGGCTGGCAACTCATGCACCATCACCAGCAGCCCTGGGCTGCGTACCTCAGGTACCAGCACCTGACGGCTGGTGGCGATGCCGTAGGCCTGGCGCACAGCCAGCAGTTTCTTCACCTGGCAGGCAAATGAATCACCCTCGTCCAGCTGGCTGTCGAGGCTGCCGTAAAGCGACCGGGCACGCGGCATGCCACGCACCGAAGCCGCCGCCTGTGGGTCAAGCCCGGCCAGGTCATAGCCGCCTCGGTGAATCCAGCGGGTATCGCCGTCGAGCATGCGTTCGGCCACCGCTTCGGCGGGCAAGGGCAGGGCACCGACCAGGTCCCAGCCGGACAAGGCGACTACCCCCGGCTGCATGGCGTTGTACATGACCAGCAGCAGGTGCACCTTCTTGATCAATTCGATATCCGTTGCGCCAATCTGTTCGAGGTCGCGAATACCCAGTGCAGCGGCGATCAGGCTGGCGGTGGTGCAGGCAATGCCGTTGGTCACGAAGCGCAGGTTGTACGGCGCATGCTCCCCCGACAGCCGTTCGTAGATCTCTTCGCGGATATGTTCGCGCAGGATGCTGCCAGGCAGGGTCTGGCCCTTGTACAGGTACATGTCGTGCGCGTGCAGTGTCCAGAAGTGCACCAGCTCCACGGTCAGCTCGTCATGGTTTTGCAGGGCATGGATCAGCGAGGCCGGGTCGATGCCGAAGGCGTGCATCTCCTTGAGCATCAGGCGCAGGAACTCGGTGTCGCCGGTCAGCAGCGCATGCTGGTAGGCCGGCCGGGTAATGAAATCGTAGGACAGGTCGGCACCGCCCCTGGACATCTGTGCGATGTCGTCGAGGGTCAGGTTCAGCTCCTGGAAGCTGAAACCGCCGGCCTTGCGGATCATGCCACCGATCAGCTGGTTGCCGACGAGCGACAGCGGGTGGCTTTCCGACCAGGCGGTGCCGCTGGCGCGGGTTTCCACGCCGAGAAAGCCGTTGGCGTCCAGGCGCAGGCCGCGTGCACCCAGGCAGTCCAGCGCGTGCAACGCGTCACCAATGATCATTTGTTGGGCGGCGAAGGTAGGGTCCAGCCAGTTCAGCGAGGGCTGGCCTTCCTTGAAGTAATGCAGGTACACCCAGCGGCGGGTCTTGCCGTCGACGCCTGTGATCGGCGGCGTGGCGCTCCAGTCGGTTTCCTTCACGCCCGGCTCGAAGAAGATTACCCGCTGCAGCTGGCCAACGATGTAATGGCGCGCCTTCAGTTCGTCACACTGAGCTGGCAGTAAATTGACCGCATCGCGCCCGGCGGGCACCTCGGGCAGCAGCGTCCAGTCTTCTTCGCGGATCTCGACCATGTGGTACAGCCCCGGGTAGGGGCCATGGGCGATCTCGGCCAGGCGGAAGTCGGCGCCCTTGCCGGTGTGCGAGGGGATCAGGTCGTCGATGGTCACGGCATTGTGCGCAGCGGCCATGCGGCTCATCTGGATCAGTTCCTGCTCGCTGCCGTACAGCGGGTCGATGTCGAAGCTGATGCGGTCGAAGTTGCCGTCCACACTGGGGGTGAGTTCGCGGCCGCGGATGCCACCAGACAGTTTGATCGGGCCCGTGTGCAACCCCTGCACGCCAATCTCCGACAGGCGCTTCCACAACGCTTCGTGGGCCAGGGCACCGAGTACCGAGCAGCCCTCGGGCGCGATGATGGCGTCGGGGTAGACGGTCAGCCACACCGAGGCGATTTCGGTGGCGCGGCGTGGCTGGGCCTCGGCGTACGGTTGTTGCCACAGGCGCGACTGGCCTGAGTACAGGCTGGCGCGCGCCTGGGAGGCCTTGAGCATGGCGCGGTCTTCGAGCCATTTGACGTACGACGGGTCGGGCTGGGTCATTTCGCGTCCTCTTTGCGTGTCGGCACCGGCTCAGGTTATGACGGCGCTGCGGCCTGAACGTTCGGCCCGAGATGGGTGTTGGTTTCTTCGCGGGCTTGCCCGCTCCCACAGGCTCCCATACCGCTGAAGATTTGCGCTGCACCTGTGGGAGCGGGCGCGCCCGCGAAGAGGACGGGCTTGCAAAGGCAGGCTCAGCGCCGGGCCGACAACTGCTGCGGTGCCAGAAACGCATCATGAAAGTAATTGCGCACCGCCTGCATCGCCGGGCTGAATGCCCGTTCCCGATGCCAGGCCAACCCCACGCTCATCGGTGTGACCGGGTCGCTGATGGTCACCGTCTCGATGCGCTTGCCCTCCAGCGACCACGGCCGGTGCACCAGGTCCGACAGGATCGCCACACCGCTGCCATTGGCGACCATGCTGCGCACGGCCTCCACCGAGCTGGTCCGCACCCTTACGCTTGGCCGTTGCCCGGCCTGCTCCCAGTAGCGCATGGCACTGTGCTCGGCCTCATCCACGGTCAACAGGATGAACGGCTCACAGGCCACCTCGGTCAGGCTCACGGCCGAGCGCTCGCACAGTGGGTGATGCCCGGGCAGCCACAGCCGGCGCTCGGAGTTGAACAGGGTTTCCGAGACGATGTCGGGGTGGGTGAGGTTGGCGGTGAGCACCACCGCCATGTCGAAACGCCCCTCCAGCAGGCCTTGCTCGATGGCGCTGCGCTCCTGCTCGTACAGCTCCAGGGTCACGTCCGGATGCCAGTGCTCCAGGCGCTGCAAGTGGTGCGGCAGGAAGTAGCCGATCACCGTGTAACTCGCCGCCAGGCGCAACAGGCCACTGGCGCGCACGTCCGGAAGCGGGCTGTTCAACGCATCGTCGACACTGCGCAGGATGACGTAGGCCCGGTTCAAGAAGTGCCGGCCGGCTTCGGTCAGGCTCATGCCTTGGGCCGAGCGCTGGAACAACAGCACGCCGAGCATCGCTTCCAGCTCCTTGATGGCCGTGGTCACTGCCGACTGGGAGATGTTCAGGTGGATTGCCGCTTGGGAGATCTGGCCGATTTCAGCGGTGGCAACGAAGTAGCGGACCTGGCGCAAGGTGAGTGACACGGTAGGCTCCCGGGGTATCTGATTTTCAGAAGGTACCCCATCTGTTTATAGATCTTCCCAAGGGGGTGTAGAGAATCTAACGTGGCTTGCATGCAGTCACAAGTGCCAGGAGACGCGGTCATGCAAGCAGTGGATTTCAACTCGGACATGGGTGAGGGCTTTGGCCCGTGGACGATTGGCGACGGCGTCGATCACGAACTGATGGGCTACATCAGCAGCGCCAACATCGCCACCGGTTTCCACGCCGGCGACCCCGGCACCATGCGCCGCACCGTCGAGCGCGCCAAGGCCCTTGGGGTTGCGGTGGGAGCACACCCGGGTTTCCGCGACCTGGTCGGCTTTGGCCGCCGGCACATCAATGCCTCGGCGCAGGAACTGGTGGACGACATGCTCTATCAATTGGGCGCGCTGCGTGAAATCGCTCGTGCCCAGGGCGTGCGCCTGCAGCACATCAAGCCGCATGGGGCGCTGTACATGCACTTGGCGCGTGACGAAGAAGCGGCGCGCTTGCTGGTGCAGAACCTGCGGGTGATCGAGCCCGAGTTGCTGCTGTACTGCATGCCGGGTTCGGTGATCTGCCGCATTGCCCAGGAAATGGGGCAGCCGGTGATTCGCGAGTTCTATGCCGACCGCGAGTACGACCTGAGCGGGTCGATCGTGTTTACCCGCAATGTGCGTGGCTATGAGCCCCAGGCCGTCGCCGAGCGGGTGCTGCGTGCTTGCCGCCAAGGCGTGGTGCGCACGGTCGAAGGCCAGGACCTGGCGATCGAATTCGATTCCATTTGCCTGCACAGTGACACCCCGGGCGCGCTGGACCTGGTCGAGGCCACGCGCAAGGCACTGGATGCGGCCGGCATCGTGGTGCGTGCACCGCGCTGAACCCGTCAGGCATCCGGCAAACAGACACGCCGGAGCCCGTGCATTTTGTTTTCGCCTGCCTTTCTATAAAGATTCCAAGAAAAGGAACTGTCATGGCCGAACCGCTTGCTACAACCCCGATCCGTTACAGCTTCGGCGCCGACGAGCACCTGTTTGCCGAAGTCAGCGAAAGCATGTCGCTGGAGGCCTTTTTCAAGGGTATGGCCGTCACCCGTGCGGTGGAGCGCATGGCCCTGGATGGCGTGCTTGATGTGTGCCTGGCCAATGCGTCGTTCCAGGTCCGCTTCGACCCGGACCGTATCGCCCCCGAGGCACTGCTCGAAGCCGTGCGCGGCGCCGAAGCGCAGGCGGTGGCCGAGCGTTCGTTGCAGACGCGGATCATCGAGATCCCGGTGCTGTACAACGACCCCTGGACCCATGAAACCCTGATGCGCTTTCGGGATCGCCACCAGGACCCGACCAGCACTGACCTGGAGTACGCTGCGCGCATCAACGGCCTGGCCGATGTCGAGGCCTTCATCGCCGCCCACAGTGGCGCGCCATGGTTCGTGTCGATGGTCGGCTTTGTTGCCGGCCTGCCGTTCATGTTCCAGATGGTCGAGCGCCAGCGGCAGCTGCAGGTGCCCAAGTACCTGCGCCCCCGTACCGACACGCCCAAGCTCACCCTGGGCCATGGCGGCTGCTTTGGTTGCATCTACTCGGTGCGCGGGGCCGGGGGCTACCAGATGTTTGGCGTCACCCCGGCACCGATCTACGACCCGCAGCAGACCTTGAATTACCTGAAAGAGCACATGGTGTTCTTCCGCCCGGGTGACATCGTGCAGTTCAAGCCTATCGACCGCCGCACCTACGACCAGGCGGTGGCGGAGGTGGAGGATGGCTGCTTCGACCTGCGCATTCGCCCGGTGACGTTTTCCCTGGACGCCTTCCTCGCCGACCCGGTCGGCTACCCCAAATCGTTGCAGGAGGTGCTGGCATGATCAAGGTACTCAAACCGGGCTTGGCCACTTCTGTACAGGACCTGGGCCGCGAAGGTTACTACCACCTGGGCATTCCACCGTCCGGCGCACTCGACCAGTACGCCTTGAGCGCAGCCAACCACCTGGTGGGCAACCCGGCCGGCGCTGCGGGCCTGGAGTGCGCGCTGGTGGGGCCGGAGCTGGAGTTCCAGCAGGACGCACTGGTCGCTGTGTGCGGCGCGCAGATGCCAGCGTTGCTCGATGGCCGCGAGCAGCGCCCGGACACGGCGTTTGCCGTGCGGGCCGGGCAAGTGTTGCGTTTCGGCTTTCCAACAGCGGGCGCCCGGGCCTACCTGGCAGTGGCCGGAGGCATCGATGTGCCCGAGGTACTGGGTAGCCGGTCCACCTACGCGCTAGGCGCGTTGGGTGGCTTTCATGGGCGCAAACTGATGGCGGGCGACCTGCTGCCGGTCGGCGTGCCCAGCGGCAAGACCCGTGCCGGTGCAAGCTTGCCCATGGCCCTGCGTCAGGCCTTGGGGGGCGAGGTGGTGTTGCGGGTGGTGCCTGGGCTGTACTTTCACCGCCTGACCGAAGCTGCAGCACAACGTTTCTTCACCGATGCCTGGACCGTTGGCTCCGAAGCGGACCGCATCGGTTATCGCTACAAAGGCGGCAGCGCCTTGAGTTTCCAACCGCGCGAGCAGCCGTTCGGTGCGGGGTCGGATCCGTCCAATATCGTCGACAGCTGCTACCCGATCGGATCGATCCAGGTGCCGGCGGGGTTGGAACCGATCATCCTGCATCGCGATGCAGTGTCGGGGGGCGGCTACGCCATGATCGGCACGGTGATCAGTGCCGACCTCGACCTGATCGGGCAGATGCAGCCCAACCAGCAAGCGCGGTTCCTGCCGGTGAGCCTGGAGCAGGCACTGGAGGCGCGGCGTTCGTACAAGAAGAAGCTGGCCTGCCTGGCCAGGCTCTTCAGTTGAGCATGATGTTTTCGCTGTAGCAGCGGCCTTGTGCCCGACGGGGCCGCAACGGGCTCCGCGGCTACGCCGAGCGCGCAGGTTTGCTGATGGTCTTGCCGGTTTGCGAGGCCACCTCAAGGGCTTGGCCGTCCCGCTGTTTGCCTTGGCGCGCCAGGCCTTCAAGCTGCGGTATCAGCATGCCTTCCGGCAAATGCCGCCAGAACCGCCCAGGCATGTGCAGGCGCAAGGCGTCCGGGTTGAGGCGGGCCGGGTTGAAGGTGTGGCGGTAGTAGGTGCGCCAGAGTTCGGCGCCGGGGTCTTCGGCATTGCGGGCCCACTGGCGCCAGGGCTCGGGGCACTGTCGCTGGTAGTCGAACGACTGGCCGTCGAAGCGAATGCCATCCTGTGGCGTGGCAATCAACCAGCGCAAACGCCCCAGGCGGTCGGCAAAATGCGCGCTGGCACTGTGCAGAATGTCGTGTGCCGGCTCGTGATAGGCCACCAGCTCCAGTTGCAAGTGCTCAGCCAGTTCATCAGGCAGCGGCACGAAGCGTACAAACGCGTGCAAGTGATGTGCCTCGCGGGTTACCTGCTTGATGCGCCGTTGCAGCTCACTGCCCAGCCGGTCACCGGCCAGCATTGCCGTGCGGTCGCCATGGGCGACGCGCCACAGCACTTCATACAGCAGGTTCCAGCGCTGTTCGCCACGGTAGCGAGAGGCCTGCTCCAACTGGCTCAGCAGTGCGGCCGGGACTTTGGCCCGGAAAGGGCCAGGCCCTTCAGGCGGCGCTGCCGGCACGGCCAGCAGGTCCGCCATCGGGCCTTGCGACCAGGTGACTTCCGACGGGTCGATGCCATGGCTCAACAACACCCGGGCCTGGTCGCGCCAGGTGGCGAACAGGTCGTCGCAGTCGAGTGCGATCACCCCCATAACCCCATCTGCACGGGCGCTGGCGGCTCACTCAAGCGCGCGCGTAGCAAGCCGCTGCGCAGCTCGGCCTGGGCGGGGCGGTAGTCGCTGGTGACGATGAACGGCCGTGCCTTGTCCAGCACGCAGCGCAGCTGGATCAAGTCGTCATAACGGATGCGCCGCTCCCGGCGCAGGGCGACCAGGCGCTGTACGCTGCGCAGGCCGATGCCGGGGATACGCGCCAGTAGCGCAGGTTCGGCGCGGTTCACGTCCAGCGGGAAGACTTCGCGGTTGGCCAGCGCCCAGGCCAGCTTGGGGTCGATGTCCAGTGCCAGGTTACCGCTGTGGCCCAGCAGCTCGCCAGCCTTGTAGCCATAGCCACGCAGCAGAAAGTCGGCTTGATACAGGCGGTGTTCGCGTAGCAGCGGTGGTGCGGCGAGGGGCACGCTGCCGGGGCTGTCGGGGATCGGGCTGAAGGCGGAGTAGTACACGCGCTTGAGGCCGTAGCCCTGGTACAGCGACTCGGCATTGCGCAGCAAAGTACTGTCGTCGGTGCTGTCGGCGCCGACGATGACTTGGGTGCTCTGCCCGGCCGGGGTAAAGCGCGGCGCCCTGGGCTCGTTGGCCACGGCCTGCTGGCCCTGATGAATCACGCCCATGGCCTGGCGAATGGTGCGCCCTTGCTTTTCCGGCGCCAGGCGCTTGAGGCTGGCGTCGGTGGGCAGTTCGATGTTGACGCTGAGGCGGTCGGCCAGGCGCCCGGCTTCTTCGATCAGCAGCGGGTCGGCATCGGGGATGGCCTTGAGGTGGATGTAGCCGCGGAAGCTGTGCTCTTCGCGCAGCAGCCGGGCCACACGGATCAGCTGCTCCATGGTGTAGTCCGCCGAGCGGATGATGCCGGAGCTGAGGAACAGGCCGCTGATGCAGTTGCGCCGGTAGAAGTCCAGGGTCAGGCGTACCACTTCCTCGGGGCTGAAGCGCGCGCGTGGCACGTTGCTGGAGCGGCGGTTGACGCAGTACTGGCAGTCATACAGGCAGAAGTTGGTCAGCAGTACCTTGAGCAGTGATACGCAGCGGCCGTCGGGGGTGTAGCTGTGACAGATACCCATGCCATTGGTAGCACCCAGGCCGTCAGCGCCGCGCGAGTTACGCTTGGGCGCGCCGCTGCTGGCGCAAGATGCGTCGTACTTGGCGGCATCGGCCAGGATGCCGAGTTTGGCGATGAGTTGCATGGCGCTGCCTCGCAATACTGAATATTCATACAGTATTTTGAGATTTGATGGATTGCAAGCAGTTTGCGCCAGCCATGCCCGACCCTAACCGTCAGCTAAGCTTTGGCTGAGTCTTGCAGGCAACGAGGCATTGGAGAGGTTATGACGATCACCATCAAGCCAACATTGGCGCTGGCCGGTCTGGCGTGGGCAATCGCTATGCTCAATGCCCAGGCTGCAGAAACCCGAAAGGTCGATGTGCTGCTGGTAGGCGGCGGCATCATGAGTTCCACCTTGGCTGTGTGGCTCAACGAACTGGAACCCGGCTGGTCGATGGAAATGGTCGAGCGCCTGGACAAGGTGGCCGAAGAAAGCTCCAACGGCTGGAACAATGCGGGTACCGGCCACTCGGCCCTGGCTGAGCTGAACTACACGCCGGAAAAAGACGGCAAGATCGACATCAGCAAAGCGGTGGAAATCAACGAATCTTTCCAGGTGACCCGGCAGTTCCTTGCCTGGCAAGTGAAACAGGGCGTGCTGAAAAACCCGCATTCGTTCATCAACACCACCCCGCACATGAGCTTTGTCTGGGGCGATGACAATATCCGCTTCCTGAAGAAGCGCTACGAGGCGCTGCAGGCCAGCCCCCTGTTCAAACCCATGCAGTATTCCGAAGACCACGAGCAGATCCGCAAGTGGGTACCCTTGATGATGGAAGGGCGTGACCCCAATCAGAAGCTGGCCGTGACCTGGACGCCGATCGGCACCGACGTCAACTTTGGCGAGATCACCCGGCAGTATGTGGGTTACCTGCAGACGCGGCCGAACTTCGATCTCAAGCTGTCGAGCGAAGTGCAGGACATCACCCGTAACGACGACGGTTCCTGGCACGTCGAGTACAAGAACCTGAAGAATGGCAGCAAGGCAGCCACCGATGCCCGGTTCCTGTTCATCGGCGCTGGCGGGGCGGCACTGCCGCTGCTGCAGAAGTCGGGTATCGACGAGGCCAAGGACTATGGCGGCTTCCCGGTCGGTGGCTCGTTCCTGGTCACTGACAACCCGGCTATCGCCCAGCGTCACATGGCCAAGGCCTATGGCATTGCCGCAACCGGTGCGCCGCCCATGTCGGTGCCGCACCTGGACACCCGGGTACTTGATGGCAAGCGCCTGATCCTGTTTGGGCCGTTCGCCACCTTCTCGACCAAGTTCCTCAAGCAGGGCTCATTGCTTGACCTGCTCGCCAGTACCAGCGTGCACAATGCCTGGCCGATGGTGCGGGTAGGGGTACGCGAGTTCGACCTGGTGCAGTACCTGATCGGGCAGGTGCTGCAATCGGACGATGACCGCTTCGAAGCGCTGCGCACCTACTTCCCCGGGGCGAAGAAAGAAGACTGGCGGCTGTGGCAGGCGGGCCAGCGGGTGCAAATCATCAAGAAAGACGAAGCGTTGGGCGGTGTGCTCAAGCTCGGTACCGAGGTGGTGACGTCCAGGGACGGCAGTATCGCCGGCTTGCTGGGGGCCTCTCCCGGTGCGTCGACCGCTGCGCCTATCATGCTCGACGTGTTGAACAAGGTGTTCAAGAACAAGGTGGCGTCGCCCGAGTGGCAGGCCAAGATCAAACAGATCATCCCGTCCTATGGCATCCGCCTGAACGACCACCCGGATCAGCTAGAGAAGGAGTGGGCATATACCAACGAGGTGCTGCAGCTTGAGCCGCCTGTCAGTCCACAGCGCCCTGAGTCCATAAGACCGGCTGACAGCCAGGGAGTGGCCAGCCGGTAATCATTGCAGTCAAGCTGGCGCAATCTTGCCACGTCCGATGCCGTAGTAAGTCAGCCCTGCCGAGGCCATGTGCTCGGGTTCGTACAGGTTGCGGCCATCGAACACCACCCGGTCGGCCAGCTGCTGCGGCACCTCGTCCAGGTTGAGCACACGGTAGTCCTGCCATTCGGTGACGATCACCAGGGCATCGGCGCCCCGCAACGCATCGTCCTTGCAGGGCACCAGTTGCAAGTCGGCACGCGGGCCGTAGTGGCGCCGGATTTCTTCCATGGCCTGAGGGTCGTGGGCCTGCACCCGTGCGCCCGCGGACCACAACGCTTCCAGCAGGACCCGGCTGGAGGCTTCGCGGATATCATTGGTATTGGGCTTGAACGACAACCCCCACAGGGCAAACACCTTGCCCCGCAGGCCGCCAGGGTAGTGGCGCTGGATCTTGCTGAACAGCCGGCCCTTCTGCTGCTCGTTGACCGACTCTACTGCGCGCAGCAACTGCGTCTCGAAGCCCTCTGCCTCGGCACTGTGGCGCAGGGCTTGCAGGTCTTTGGGGAAGCACGAGCCGCCAAAACCGCAGCCGGCGTAGATGAAGTCATAACCGATGCGCGGGTCCGAGCCGATGCCACGGCGCACCATTTCGATGTCGGCCCCCAGGTGCTCGGCCAGGTTGGCGATTTCGTTGATGAAGGAAATCTTGGTGGCCAGCATGCAATTGGCTGCGTACTTGGTCAGCTCGGCACTGCGCGCGTCCATGACCATGAACTTTTCGCGGTTGCGGTTGAACGGCAGGTAAAGCTCGCGTAGCAACTCCACTTCGGCCGCTTCTGCGCCGCCGATGATAATGCGCTGGGGGCGCATGCAGTCATCCACCGCAGACCCTTCCTTGAGAAACTCCGGATTGCTGATCACCTGGAAGCGGCTGGTATCGGCCACGGCCTGGGCGATGCGTGCCTTGATGCGGTGTACCGTACCCACCGGCACGGTGGACTTGTTGACGATTACTTTGGGCCCGTCAGCATGTTCGAGGATGCTGTCGACCACGGCGAAAACGTGCTTCAGGTCGGCGCTACCATCGGCTTGCGGCGGAGTACCGACGGCAATGAATTGCAACCTGGCATAGTTGGCAGCCATTGCGGCATCAGTGGTGAAGCGCAGCCGACCGCAGGCGAGGTTCTTCTCCAGCAGCGGCGCAAGGCCGGGCTCGAAGATCGGGCAATGGCCTTCACTCAGGCTGGCCACCCGATCGGCATCGACATCCATGCACAACACCGAATGGCCCACCTGGGCCAGGCACACCGCCTGGGTCAGGCCGACATAGCCGGTTCCGAAAACCGTGACCTTCATTTGACAGCTCCTTGATAGGAAAGCTGAAAAAAAATGTCACATCCTTGTTTAGGAATTGTTACCTGAAGGATGTTTTCGTGGGCCATGAGGCCTTTATTCCACTTCGCCCAGGCAGAGCATCTAAACTTAATGACAGCTCGCGTTAGCGCGTTGTACCGCGAACGAAAACCCTTGAACCGACCACCGCCTTCCCGGAGCGGATGTCCCTCGTTGGCGATGGCCTTCTTGCAGAGGAGGGCAGGTCATGGACGAGGCAAGGCTTCACGATTTCATGGGCAAGCTGGTGGGCGACATGGGCGCGGCGGCGACGCTGGCCAATGTCATTCTCGGCGATGAACTGGGGCTGTACCGGGCCATGGCCGACAGCCAGGCGGTCACCCCTGAGCAACTGGCGGAAAAGACCGGCTGCCACCCGCGGCTGGTGCGAGAATGGTTGAATGCCCAGGCGGCATCGGGCTACATGGTCCATGACAAGGGCCGTTTTGTGCTGCCTGAAGAACAGGCCATGGCCCTGGCGCTGGAGGACTCTCCGGCCTACATGGCCGGCGGCGCGTCAGTGGTGGCGGCGCTGTTCCATGACAAGGACAAGCTGGTAGCCGCCATGCGCGGCGATGGCGGGTTGGCCTGGGGCGATCACCACCCGTGCATGTTCAGCGGTACCGAGCGGTTTTTCCGGCCGGGGTATCGCACCTTCCTGGTAGCGGATTGGCTGCCGGCACTGGAGGGTGTGTTGGCCAAGCTGCAGGCGGGCGCCAAGGTGGCGGATGTGGGGTGCGGTCATGGTGCCTCGACGCTGGTGATGGCGCAGGCGTTTCCGGCGTCGACCTTCGTGGGGTACGACTATCATCAGCCTTCGATCGTCACCGCCAACGCGCGTGCACGGGAAGCGGGGTTGGAGGGGCGGGTGAGCTTCCAGCAGGCCAGCGCCAAGGAGTACCCGGGGCATGACCATGACCTGGTGTGCTTCTTCGATTGCCTGCACGACATGGGTGACCCGGTCGGGGCAGCCAGGCATGCCTACCATGCTTTGAAAGCGGATGGCACGGTCATGCTGGTGGAGCCTTATGCCGAGGACTCGCTGGAGGGTAACCTGACACCGGTCGGGCGCTTGTTCTATGCGGCGTCGACGTTTATCTGCACGCCCAATTCGTTGTCGCAGGAAGTGGGGCTGGGGTTGGGTGCGCAGGCCGGGGAGGCGCGATTGCGGGCGGTCTTCGAGGAGGCAGGGTTCAGCAGGTTCCGGCGGGCGACGCAGACGCCGTTCAACCTGATTCTGGAGGCCCGCAAGTAGAGCGTGATCCTGCACCGGCCTCTTCGCGGGCTCGCCCACACAGGTTACGTGCTTGTTTCAGGCCTGTGAGCGCCTGGGCTGCCCGCGAAGTGGCTGGGCCTGGAAAGCAGAAGGGGCGCCATGTGGCGCCCCTTCTGTTTGTTGCTTAGGCTTCAGCGTCCCAAGGACGATCGCCTTTTTCATCTTTGACGCGGGTCGGCAGGCCCATCACGTCCAGCGCCTTGAGGAACGGCTCGGCTGGCAGCTCCTCGACGTTGACCATGCGCTTGGCATCCCACTCGCCACGGGCTACCAGCAGGGCGGCAGCCACTGGCGGTACGCCGGCGGTGTAGGAAATGCCCTGGCTGTCGGTCTCGGCGTAGGCTTCTTCGTGGTCGGCCACGTTGTAAATGAACACTTCGCGCGGCTGGCCATCCTTGGTGCCTTTGACCAGGTCGCCGATGCAGGTCTTGCCGGTGTAGCCAGGGGCCAGCGAGGCCGGGTCTGGCAGTACAGCCTTGACCACTTTCAGCGGTACCACTTCCAGGCCTTCGGCGGTTTTCACCGGTTGCTCGCTGAGCAGGCCCAGGTTTTTCAAAACCGTGAACACGTTGATGTAGTGCTCGCCGAAGCTCATCCAGAAGCGCACGTTCGGGACGTTGAGGTTCTTCGAAATCGAGTGAACTTCATCGTGGCCGGTCAGGTACAGGTTTTGCGAGCCTACCACTGGCAGGTCGTCGGTACGCTTGACCTCGAACATGGTGTTGCTGGTCCACTGGCTGTTCTGCCAGCTCCACACTTGTCCGGTGAACTCGCGGAAGTTGATTTCCGGGTCGAAGTTGGTGGCAAAGTACTTGCCATGTGAACCGGCATTGACGTCGAGAATATCGATCGAATCAATGCTGTCGAAATACTGTTGCTGCGCCAGCTTGGCGTAGCTGTTCACCACACCCGGGTCGAAACCGACGCCGAGAATGGCGGTAATGTTCTTTGCCTGGCACTCTTCGAGGTGTTTCCACTCGTAGTTGCCGTACCACGGTGGGGTCTCGCAGATCTTGCCCGGCTCTTCGTGGATGGCGGTGTCCAGATAGGCGACACCCGTATCGATGCAAGCACGCAGCACCGACATGTTGAGGAAGGCGGAACCCACATTGATCACGATCTGCGATTCGGTTTCGCGGATCAGCGCCTTGGTTGCCTCGACATCGAGGGCATTGAGCGAGAAGGCCTGGATGTCGGCGGGTACCTTGAGGCTACCCTTGGCCTTGACGCTGTCGATGATGGCCTGGCATTTGGAGATGTTCCGTGACGCGATGGCGATACGACCCAGTTCGTCGTTATGCTGCGCGCACTTGTGGGCCACCACCTTGGCGACACCTCCTGCACCAATGATAAGAACGTTCTTCTTCAATTTACCCTTTGCTCCTTACTTGAAAGCCGGTCTTACGACAGGCTGGAAACGTAGTCTTCGAAACCGAACTCGCGGACGACTTCGACGCTGCCGTCGAGCTGCTTGACCACGATGGAAGGCATCTTCAGCCCGTTGAACCAGTTTTTCTTGACCATGGTGTAACCCGCCGTGTCGATGAACGACAGGCGATCGCCGATGGCCAGCGGACGGTCGAATTGGTACTCGCCGAAGATGTCACCGGCCAGGCATGACTTGCCGCAGACCATGTAGGTATGCTCGCCGTCATTGGGGGCCATCTTGGCGTTGAGGCGGTAGATCAGCAGGTCGAGCAGGTGCGCTTCGATCGAGCTGTCGACCACGGCCAGGTGCTTGCCGTTGTACAGGGTATCGAGCACGGTCACTTCCAGCGAGGCGCTGTTGGTGATGGCGGCTTCGCCCGGCTCCAGGTAAACCTGCACGCCGTATTTTTCCGAAAACGCCTTCAGGCGCGCGCAGAAGGCGTCTACTGCATAGTCTTCACCGGTGAAGTGAATGCCACCACCCAGGCTGACCCACTCGACCTTGTGCAGGAGGTGGCCGAATCGCTCTTCGATGTGCGTGAGCATCTTGTCGAACAGGCCGAAGTCACCGTTCTCGCAGTTGTTGTGGAACATGAAGCCGGAGATGTGTTCGATCACCTGCTCGATCTTGGCCGGGTCCCATTCGCCCAGGCGGCTGAACGGGCGGGCCGGGTCGGCCAGCAGGTAGTCGGAGCTGCTGACCTGCGGGTTGACGCGCAGACCACGCACCTTGCCTTCGGACTGTTCGGCAAAGCGTTGCAGCTGGCCGATCGAGTTGAAGATGATCTTGTCGCA
Organism: Pseudomonas sp. BO3-4; assembly: GCF_034044115.1. Classification (NCBI taxonomy): domain Bacteria; kingdom Pseudomonadati; phylum Pseudomonadota; class Gammaproteobacteria; order Pseudomonadales; family Pseudomonadaceae; genus Pseudomonas; species Pseudomonas sp. BO3-4. The sequence goes on along the minus strand of NZ_CP139018.1, from coordinate 3,547,438 downwards.
GTTCTCAAGCATCTCCTCGACCTCGTCGTCGGCCCAGGCCACGCTATAGGCATGGGTTTCGCCGGCGAACTTCTGGCGGCCGAGCTTGAGCTCGAACAGGGAGGACGAGGTGGTACCGTCCATGTACTGCTGCATCAGGTCGAACACCGACCAGGTGGCGAAGCATTTGAGGGCGAGCAGCGCCTTGGCACCGGAGTGTTCGCGCACGTAGGCGATCTTCTCCATGTTGCTGAGCAGCTTGGTTTTATCGATGAGGTAATACGGCGTCTTGATCATTTAAAGGCCCCCGGCCAGGCCGGCCAAAAAAAGGACACGCATTGTGCCTTCACTTGCCGCAGACCGAAAGGGCGGGATACGCATTTCGTCAGGGTTGACGCTATTGCGAGGGCTTTTTCGGTTGCGGCGAGCCTAGTAGATCAGGTGCATGTGACTGTCGTAATCACCCCCGACAGATGGCAGCTTCAGTCTGCCTGCTGCAGCCAGGCCTGGATCTGCTCCAGTGTTGCGGTAGCGCCGCCACAGACCACCACCAGTACATTGCGCAAGGCGCCCAGTGCCTTGGCATCATAGGCCACTGCCAACGCCGCCCCGCACGCGGGCTCGACCAGCACACGGTGGTCCAGCAAGAACCGCTCACAGGCCTCCAGCGCTGCGCGATCGCTGACCAGATGGCTGTGCACCGGATGCTGCTGCACGCACGTCAGCGCCTGATCAGCCACACGCTTGGCCCCCAGCGACGTGGCCACCGAGGCGATGCGCTCCAGCTCCACCGAATGCCCAGCCTGCATGGCCGCATGCAGCGACGCCGCGCCCTCGGTTTCTACTGCCAGCACCGGCACATCGCCCCAGCCATTGCGCTTGAGCCCCTCTACCACGCCACTGAGCAAGCCGCCCCCGCCGACTGACAACACCACCGCGTCCGGCTTCAGGCCGGCTTCGGCCACCTCATCCACCAGGCTGGCATGCCCGGCCCACAGCAGTGGGTCGTCGAATGGGTGGATGAAGGCATCGTTCGGGCCTACCAGTGTCTGTGCCAGGGCGTTGGCCTCTTGCCAGGAACTGCCGTGCACCACCACCTTGGCGTCTTCCAGGTGCAGCAGCTGCTTGGCCCGTTCGGTGGTGGTTTCGGGTACCACCACGGTCACCGGCACCCCCAGCTTGCGTCCGGCGTAGGCGACTGCCAAACCGGCATTGCCACCTGACGAGGACACAAAGTGCCGGGCGCCACGCGCGTGGTGTACCTCGCAGGCGTAGCCTACACCGCGCAGTTTGAACGAACCGCAGGGTTGCAGGGCGTCGAGCTTGAGCCAGATATTACGACCGGCCGCCAACGACAGCGGGCGCGACTCGATCAGGGGGGTATGAATGTGCAAGGTCATTGGCTGGCTCCGCGTAGTTGCTCGAGGTAGTTGTAAATGGTGTAGCGCGTCACGCCTAGAGCGCTGGCAGCCTTCTCGACGCCGCCCTTGACGATGAACAGGCCGCGCTCCTGCATGACGCGCACGGCCTCGACCTTGGCCTGTTTGTTCATCCGCCCCTGGCCGCTGCGCTGCAGGGCAGCCTGGATGATCTCGCTCATCAGCAGCTCCATGTCGGCCGGTTCGTTGACCGCCGGTATGGCCCCCAGCGGCTGCAACTGCTGGAGAAAGCTCATGGCAGCATCCAGGCCGGTGACGTCGGTGTTGACGCACAGGCTGGCGAAGGGGTGGCCGCTGCTGTCACGGAAGATTGCCGTGGCACTCCGTAGCGTGCGGCCTTTGAGCGTAGTGGGGTAATCGGGCAGCACCACCGGCTCACAGCCGTGCTGGTCGGCCGAGGCCTGCATCAGTGCCTTGAAACCCTGGTCCTGCTCCGGTGCGGCGAGGATCGGGCTGCCCACGCTGCGGCCGGAAAGATGACCGTTGACGATCGCCACCACCGAGTGTTCGGGGTGGTCAAGGTCGTGCAGGAGTATTTCCATGTTGCGCGCGGCAACGCTGCCCAGTGCCTGGATCGCGGCCTTGAGCACGGTGAGGGTGAGTTGGCGTTCTTCGCTGGGGGTGATAGACATGGCAGACCGCAAAATCAACTGTTTGTGCATTTTTACACATATGGTTGAAATTAGCGATCTGCTTTTGCGGCCCCTGTAAGACTCAGCCGAGCGCCGGCGTGCGCGGCGGAATCATCCGGCGCGAGCCGGTGGCCTCGAACGCGGCAGCACAACTCAGCAGCGCGTTGTCGCTATAGGCCTTCCCGGCAAAGGTCAGCCCCACCGGCATACCGATATCGGCCATCACGCCCATCGGCACGGTCACGGTCGGCACGCCCAGGTGACGGATTGCCAGGTTGCCGTTGGCTACCCAGACACCGTTGCTCCAGGCGATGTCCGCCGATACCGGGTTGATATCGGCATCGGCCGGGCCAACGTCGGCTACGGTGGGGAACAGCACCGCGTCCAGGCCCAGCTTGTCCATCCAGTCTTCCAGGTCCAGCTTGCGGGTCTGCTCCAGCCCGCGCAGGCCGTCGGGCAGGGTCTCGATCTGGTCCCAGGTCTTCAGGCCACGTTTGGCCATGTTGACGTACTCGTCCATGCCGGCAGCCAGGTCATCTTCACGGTTGGGCAGGGTGCCCGGGTCGTGGGGGAAGATCTTCAGCCCGTCGACATCGGCCAGGCGGTTAAGCTTGGGGTCATCGTTGGCGCGCAGGAAGTCGTCAAAGGCCCAGCCCGACAGTTCCCACAGTTCGTCATGCAGGAATGCCTTGCTGACGATGCCACGGTTGTACACGGTCGGCGCGCCTGGGCGGTCGCCTTCGCAGTTGGACACCAACGGGAAGTCCACTTCCAGCACTTCGGCACCCGCCGCTTCCAGGGCCTGGCGTGCTTGTTGCCACAGGTCGATCACCGTGGCGCGGGTGTTGATGCGTTGGCCGGTCGGCCCGCCGATGCCTGGTTTCTCGGCGGTGCCCGCTTCGGGATCGGCATTTATATACATGCGTGGTACGCCAAAGCGCTTGCCCTTGAGCGCGCTGGCATCTACCGCCAGTTCAAGGTACGAAGCCGGACGTACCGTCGAGGCAGCGGGGATTGGCACCCACGGCTGCAGGCGCCACAGGTCGCCGCGCTTGTCGGCGTCATCGGCGACCACCACGTCGAGGATTTCCAGCAGGTCGGCCATGGTGCGGGCGTAGGGCACCACCACGTCCATGGTCGGCGTCAGCGGCCAGTTGCCACGCACCGAAATCACCCCGCGCGACGGGGTATAGGCGCACAGGCCGTTGTTGGACGCCGGGCCACGGCCGCTGGACCAGGTTTCTTCGGCCAGGCCAAAGGCGCTGAAGCTGGCGGCGGTGGCGGTACCGGCACCGTTGGACGAGCCCGAGGCGAAGGGCGCGGTCAGGTAGTTGGCGTTGTACGGGCTTTCGGCGCGGCCATAGACGCCGCGCTGCATGCCACCGTTAGCCATGGGCGGCATGTTGGTCTTGCCCAGGCACACGGCACCGGCGGCGCGCAGGCGCTCGATGGTGAAGGCATCGCGCTGGGCGACCAGGTCCTTGAAGGCAGGGCTGCCGGAGGCAGCAGTCAAGCCTTTGACCAGGTAGCTGTCCTTGGCGGTGTAGGGGATGCCGTCCAGCGGGCTAAGCACCTGGCCCTTGGCACGACGGGCATCGGAGGCCTCGGCCTCTTTGAGCGCCTCCGGGTTGCGTACCACTACGGCGTTAAGGGCTGTGGCCGTGTCGGCGCCATCGTAGGCGTCGATGCGCGCCAGGTAGGCCTTGACCAGCGCGACCGCTGTCGTGCGGCCCGACTCGAGCGCGTCGCGCAGCTCGGCAATGGAAACCTCGGTTACCTCGATCATGCGTTCACCAAAAAATGTGCAGGTGGGGGCTAATGCGAGGAGTGTACAAGAAGGGCTTGGCGGACGCAGGTTTGCGCAGGGGCAAATGGTTTTATGCAGGGGGGCATTGTCGGGGGCATTCACAGGCATTACCCGGCCCATTGTGGGGGCGGCCTTTCAGTCACCCAAGGGCCGCCCACAGGCTGGTGCTCAGCCTCAGCCCTGCGCGATATCGAGAAACATCATCACCGCAAACCCACCCACAACCCCAGGGTCGCCGTTGTTTCCCACAGGTATGAACTGCAGATGGTCATGGTAGGGCAGCAGGAACTGGCACGGGTAATGGACCTGGGGGCAGTGCTGGGCATCAAGGTCGAACCGGCGCTGGAAGTCCTGAAAGTCGTCGTCCACATCTAAAGCCTGGCGCAGTCCCTGTGGGAGCGGCCTTGTGTCGCGAAAGGGCTGCACAGCAGCCCCAGGATTTCAGCGTCGATGCAAATAATGCTGGGGCCGCTTCGCGGCCCTTTCGCGACACAAGGCCGCTCCCACACGGATCGCGCCAGCTTATGGAAATTGAGCAAGACAGTTGCTCCACACGGTTTGCGTCAACCTGCCAGGTCGGCGGCGCTATGGCGCTCCGGCACCTGGCTGTGTTCATCTCCCCAGGTACGGTTCACGCGTGTACCGCGCTGCACAGCAGGGCGCTGGGCGATGTCCTCGGCCCAGCGCTGTACGTTCGGGTACTCGTCAACCGCCAGGAACTGCGCCGCGTCATACAGGTTGCCGCGTACCAGCTGGCCATACCACGGCCACACGGCAATATCAGCAATACTGTATGCCTCGCCGCCCAGATAACGGCTTTCGGCCAAGCGACGATCAAGTACGTCCAGCTGACGCTTGGCCTCCATGGTGAAGCGGTTGATGGCGTACTCGAACTTTTCCGGTGCATACACGTAGAAGTGGCCAAAACCACCGCCCAGGTAAGGCGCCGCACCCATCTGCCAGAACAACCAGTTCAGGCATTCGGTGCGCGCAGCCGGCGATTTTGGCAGCAATGCTCCAAACTTTTCTGCCAGGTACAGCAGGATCGAACCTGATTCGAACACCCGCACCGGCGGCTCCACGCTGCGGTCGAGCAGGGCGGGAATCTTCGAGTTGGGGTTGACCTGGACGAAGCCACTGGAAAACTGATCACCCTCGCCGATGCGGATCAGCCAGGCATCGTATTCGGCACCGGCGTGGCCCAGGGCAAGCAGCTCTTCAAGGGCAATGGTGACCTTGACGCCGTTGGGCGTAGCCAGGGAATACAGCTGCAGCGGGTGTTTGCCCAGCGGCAGGTCCTTGTCGTGAGTCGGGCCGGCGACCGGGCGGTTGATGCTGGCGAACTGGCCGCCGGAGGCTGCGTCGTTGCGCCAGACTTTGGGTGGCACGTAGGCAGGCTTGCTCATGCATGAATCTCCTTCAAAGGCGCGAAAACGGTCACGTGAAAACGTTGACCTGCATCTATGCCATGGGTTCGACGCAATGCGCAAATGCACAGGGTGCAGGCGCAGCTTGCATGACGGCGGTTTCATCCAGTTTTCATCCGGCACAACGCCGGCCGGTTTTATGCTGGGTTATCCCTCCGTCCTGCAAGGAACCGCTGGCCGATGACCCTTGCACGCTGCGTGTTGGCGCTGGTCCTGCTCGGCGGCCTGTTGGCCCGCGCCGAGGCCGCGCCGTGGGTTGCCGGCCTGCACCTTATGACCTTGACCGACCCGGTCGATAGCCGCCCGATGCAAGCGCTGGCGTTCTACCCGGCCGTTGGCAAAACCCGTATCAGCCGTATAGACGGGTATCCCGTCGACGTGGCCGAAGAGGCGCCCGTCGCCATGGGGCGATTCCCGTTGCTGGTGCTGTCTCACGGCAATACGGGCAGCCCATTGGCTTTGCATTACCTGGCCACGTCGCTGGCGCGGCAAGGGTTCGTGGTGGTGGCGGTGGTGCACCCGGGGGACAACGTGCGCGACCACAGTCGCCTTGGCACCCTGAGCAATCTTTATGGGCGGCCGCTGCAAGTCAGCGCGGCGATCACCGCAGCGCGTGATGATGCAGTGGTCGGGCCTTATCTGAATGAAGGCAAGGTGGGCGTGATTGGCTACTCGGCCGGCGGAGAAACCGCGTTGATCCTGTCTGGCGCACGCCCCGACCTGGACCGTCTGCGTCAGTACTGCCTGGAGCGCCCGCATGACACAGACGCCTGCAAGACCCACGGCATCCTGATTGCCGACCGTAGCGAACTGGCGCCCGAGACCGACCCGCGAGTGGGGGCGGTCATGTTGATGGCGCCGCTGAGCCTGTTGTTCGGGCGCCATGCGCTGGCCGGGGTGCAGGTTCCCGCACTGATCTACAGTGGCGACAGCGATCAGCTTGTGGCCGTAGACCGTAATGCCGAGGCCCTGGCCCGCAAACTGCCGGTCACACCGGACTACCGCCTGTTGGCCGGTGCCGGGCATTTCGTGTTCATGGCCCACTGCGATGCCGAGCAGTACGCGCGAATGCCGGCGCTGTGCAAGGACGCCGACGGCGTCGACCGCCGGCATATCCATCATTCGCTGCAGCGAGAAACGGCAGCGTTCTTCAGCCAGGCGCTGGGGGCGCCGGCGCCGGCTGAGCGTTCAGCTACGACGGGCGCGCCGCGCCAGCCACAACGTTAGGCCGACCCCGGCCAAGGCGAGCAGGGCCGCCACGCAGAAGATCGAGGCATACCCCAGGTGTACCGCCACGGCGCCCATCACCGGGCCGGCAATGGCCAAGGCCATGTCGAAGAACACAGCATAGGCACCCAGCCCTGCGCCGCGGCTGCTGCTGGGGACGTGCTTGATCGCCTCCACGCCCAATGCCGGGTACACCAGCGACAGCCCGAAACCGGTCAGCCCGGCGCCAACCAGCGCCCAGGGCGGCGAGGGCGCCAGCCACAGAAGGCCCAGGCCCAGCACTTCGGTGGCCATGCAGGCGACCGCCACGTTGTAGCCACCAAAGCGGTTGACCGCGTTGACGAACAGCAGCCGCGAAATGATGAAGCACACACCAAACGCACTCAGGCACCAGGCCGCACCGGCCCAGCCGCGCTCGAGGTAGTACAGGGTGACGAAGGTGGTCAAGGTGCCGTAGCCGATCGAGGCCAGGGTCAAACCCAGGCCACACGGGGCAACCCGGCCGAACGCCGACCAGAAGGGCAGGCGCTCGCCGCGCACCACGACCACGTCGGGGCGCTTGCGAAGCACCAGCAGGGCAAGGGTTGCCAGCACCAGCAAAGCCGGCCCCAGCACGCTGAAGTCCAGCCCGTCCACGGCCAGCACGCCGATCGGCGCACCGATGGCAATCGCGCCATAGGAGGCGATGCCGTTCCACGAGATCACCCTGGCAGTGTGTTCGGGGCCGACCTGGCTGATGCCCCAGCTCAAAGTGGCCACACCGATCAGCCCTTGGGCGATGCCCAGCAGCAAACGTCCACCGAGCAGCAGTGCCAGGCTCAGCAGCGGTAAGGTGAGGGTCCAGGCTGACAGCAACGTCAACACCCCGCAACCGGCAATCCCCAGCAGGCCAAAGCGGATGGCCTGTTTCCCTCCCAAGGTGTCCGCCACCCTGCCTGCAAACGGGCGGCTCAGCAGCGTGGCCAGGTACTGCAGGCCAATGGTTACACCGGCGATCACTGCGCCAAAGCCGAGCTGGTCGTGCACATAGCTGGGCAGCACCGCAATCGGCAGGCCGATGCAGAGGAAGGCAATGAAGGTATAGAAAACGATCGACAGGATCTGCAGGGTGATGTGCAGCGTGTGACTGGCGGGGGCAGGTTGTTGCGCGGTCATGGGCTCTTTCGCGGGCGGGCGGTTGGGCGTGGTCCCATCATGGCCGTTGCGCAAAGGAAAAGAAAGCAGGCTAACGAATTATTCGTCGGGCAGTGTCAGTCGGTGGGAGGGGGGCTTCGCGGGCAAGCCCGCGAAGAGGCCCAGCCACACAAGGTGGCCAGGCCTTGGCCTTCAATCAGACCAGCACACCCTGGCTGCGCAGGTAGTCATCGTAAGTACCGCTGAAGTCCACCACACCATCGGCCGACAGCTCGATGATGCGCGTGGCCAGCGACGACACGAACTCGCGGTCGTGGCTGACGAACAGCAGGGTGCCCGGGTAGTTTTCCAGCGCCAGGTTCAGCGCTTCGATCGATTCCATGTCCAGGTGGTTGGTCGGCTCGTCCATCACCAGCACGTTCGGCTTCTGCAGGATCAGCTTGCCGAACAGCATGCGACCTTGTTCACCACCGGAAATCACCTTCACCGACTTGAGAATTTCGTCGTTGGAGAACAGCATGCGCCCCAGGGTGCCGCGGATAACCTGCTCACCAGAGGTCCACTGGCCCATCCAGTCGAACAGGCTCATGTCGTCTTCGAAGTCGTGGGCGTGGTCCTGGGCGTAGTAGCCCACTTCGGCGCTGTCGGTCCACTTCACCGAGCCCGCATCCGGGGTCATCTCGCCGACCAGGGTGCGCAGCAGGGTGGTCTTGCCAATACCGTTGGGGCCGATGATCGCAACGCGCTCGCCCGCTTCGACGGTGATGTCGAAGTTCTTGAACAGCACTTTGTCGTCGAAGGCTTTGGCCATTTTTTCGACGACCACGGCCTGGCGGTGCAGTTTTTTCGTCTGTTCGAAGCGAATGAACGGGCTGACGCGGCTGGACGGCTTGACCTCGGCCAGCTGGATCTTGTCGATCTGCTTGGCACGTGAAGTGGCCTGCTTGGCTTTGGAGGCGTTGGCCGAGAAGCGGCTGACGAAGGTCTGCAGCTCGGCGATCTGGGCTTTCTTCTTGGCGTTGTCCGACAGCAGCTGCTCACGCGACTGGGTGGCTGCGGTCATGTACTCGTCATAGTTGCCCGGGAACAGGCGCAGCTCACCGTAATCCAGGTCAGCCATGTGGGTGCAGACGCTGTTGAGGAAGTGCCGGTCGTGGGAAATGATGATCATGGTGCTGTTACGCGCCGTGAGGATCGTTTCCAGCCAGCGGATGGTGTTGATGTCCAGGTGGTTGGTCGGTTCGTCGAGCAGCAGCACGTCCGGGTCCGAGAACAGCGCCTGGGCCAGGAGGACACGCAGCTTCCAGCCCGGTGCCACTTCGCTCATCGGGCCGAAGTGCTGGTCCAGCGGAATACCCAGGCCCAGCAGCAGTTCACCGGCGCGGGACTCGGCGGTGTAGCCGTCCATTTCGGCGAATTCGGTTTCCAGCTCGGCGACGGCCATGCCGTCTTCTTCGGTCATTTCCGGCAGCGAGTAGATACGGTCACGCTCGGCTTTGACTTTCCACAGCTGGCCGTGGCCCATGATCACCGTGTCGATCACGGTGAATTCCTCGTAGGCGAACTGGTCCTGGCGCAGTTTGCCCAGGCGGGTGTTCGGCTCAAGCATGACCTGGCCTGCGGACGGCTCCAGGTCACCGCCGAGGATTTTCATGAAGGTCGACTTGCCGCAACCGTTGGCGCCGATCAGGCCGTAGCGGTTGCCGTTGTTGAATTTGACGGAAACGTTTTCGAACAGCGGCTTGGAGCCGAACTGCATGGTGATGTTAGCGGTAGAAATCAAGTGCTTGTCCTGCGGGGGTTCCAGAGGTGTATTTAGGCCCTGTCGTCAGTCTTGGGCCATTTTTGGGCCAATTCGACTCGGGGCGGCAGCTTCTCCAGCTCCCTCCAGTCCGAGGAGGAGCTGATCCATTTCGCGTAGGTAGAGAGCAACATCTCGACGCTGTGGCCAAGCTGGCTCGCGATGAACGCGGGGTTCATCCCAGGCATCAGGCATAGGGTGGCGTAGGTGTGGCGGGTGTCGTACTGACGGCGTTCACGGATGTTCAGCGCCTTCAGCGCCGATTTGAAGGGGCGGATTGTAACACTTGGCTCGTTGATCCACAGCCCACCTTTGCTAGGTTGGAACACGAAGGGGCTAGTCGGGTGGGCCGACTTGGACGCCATGCGACGAAGGGTAGCGATTGGCTGGGCATGGTTGATGGCGTTCAATGCGCGCTCGTTTAACAGGACCACCCGATGATGCTTGGTTTTCGTCTGGTCAGGTTTTCGCTTCAGATTGATCGCGGTCGGTTGTGATTATCAGCTTTCGACCCTTATCGGCCTCTCGTGAAAGAGTGCCTCGCCCCTTCTATTGATAGCGTCGATTAGAAGCCATTGTTAAACAACGGAAGCAGTTGTATTCAAAACATCTAGTCTTGATGCTTGATAACAGCACTGCATCTGATAGGGAAGTTGACTGAGTTGGCAATAAAACATTCGTGGTGAGCATCGTCATGCAGGCGTCTTGCAAGATCCAGATTTGACTGGCTGCTGATAATGACCTGAGGCCTTAACTCAGCGTCTTTGAAATGGCCCTTGCGCTGGCCATCCCCTTCAAGCATCCGGCCCACCGGGTAGTCGACATATTCCAAGACGTTCACGTTGTTGACTGCGCACAGATGAAGATACCAAAGCTTGTGGCAGGCCGAGATCGAGGCCAGCAACATGTCTTCAGGGTTCCAGCGTTCAGGGTTCCCGCGAAAGGCGGGGTCGGCAGAGCCAAGGATAGGTGCCTTGCCTGGAGCCTCCACGTTGAAGTCTCTCTGGTACGCCGTGTAACTGGCAGTACCTTCACCCGTGTTACCTATCCAATTTACCGTGACAGCGTAATGGTGTTCTTTCATGGTCACTCCTGTGTCGAAAGACGGCCGGAAAATCTTGCCCATCGCTTGGGTGCGGTTATCTTGCTCTCGATTGAGGGCTCTCCACCAGCATCTAGTGTTTGCAGCGACGCATGAGCAATCCGAGCACATGCAATGAACCGATGGAACTCCAAGGCCGATACCGACGCCAAGGCTGCGGAACGTGATGCGTCATGCGCCAGGTTGCCTGTCCGCTAGGCCAGGTGGTCCATCCGCCGGTAATTCATGGCGCTCGCCTAGCGGAACACCGTAGCCACTTTCCTTGAGCGACCGTGCGCTGATCGCGCGGCGCTTGAAGGAGGGGGCGATCACGGCTGTTAAATGAAAAGCAGCTGTAAAAAAATGTAACACACACCTTAAGCAGTGAATTCATTGGAACAGCTGTGTATTCTGTCTCTCCAGTCAAGAATATGAGTTCAAGGTCCGTTCCATGCGTAATCGCGGCAAAATCTATTGGGAATGGGCCAATTCTGCGTTGCATTCCCGCAATTACGATGAGCGCCTTCCCTGCGGCACTTTAATCAACATCCAAGCCCGACTCTCACTTGAAAACGTCACTCAACTTTTCCTGGGTATCTACGGGAAAAAAGGCGTGCTCTTGCTCGAAGAGGTACACCCTGACTGCCGTGGACAGAAACTGTCCGCGGCGATGGCCTGGGCGCTCGAGCGTGCTCACGACTGGGTCGCCAAGGCGTTTCCTGCGCCCAAAGCACCAGGGCCTGAACCACTCCCGCGCAGAGGCTCGCGTCTTCACGGATAACGATGCAGGGAAAACGGAACGCTCGTCAGATCGCTTGAGTCGTATCTCCATCAAAAGCGCATTGAGGCGCCCAGTTGGAGAAAGTGATGAGCCTTCAGTCCACCAGTCATGACCTTTACGTGCATGCCTACCTTGGTTACCAGGCATCGATTTACGTGCTGTGGGAGTCGAGCGTCGAATTTCCCACGGGGATGTTGGTCGAGGTAGGGAAGCCGGGCGCAACGGCGCGAACCCTGCGTGTGAGTCGACCATTCTCCTCTTCGACAGAAGCCATTCTCGAAGGGAAGGTTATGGCTGAACAGTACGTGGAAAGTCAAAAAAGCGGAGCTTGTGCTGCCAGGTGAGTTCGCCGAGGTCTGATCGGACCCACCGCAACCACGGGCAGGTCGACCACCTGCGAATCTGTGCAGCTGTTGATAACGGTATTCCCTGTTCGTCGAGTCGAGCCATTTCAACAGTAACCGCTTGCGCAAGTGCCATTGTGGACGGTGGTGTTACCAATCGTCGTGCTGTGCGGGTTCCAAGTCGACCCGGTCCCCGAGTCGAAACCCTGCACATCAGTGGTCGATGATGTTGCGCTACCGGTACTTGGGCCGGCATGGTCTACTACCGCTTCACTGAAGCGGCTCTATCAGCTCGGCGCCTTGGTTGCGCACATTGCCAATGGCTGTGCTCACTCGATACCACTCGAAGGCCTCGGCTGGCTCGCCCAGGTTGAGCGCCATCTGCTCGGCTTGTTCGCCCGGCGTCGCGGGTTGCATCCACTCACGCGCGAGGTCTGGGGCCAAAACCACTGGCCTGCGGTCGTGCACATCCACCATTCCGCCCTGAGCATCGGCCGTAATGATGACGAACCCATCATGCTCGCTGCCAGCGAACTGGCCGATGCTGGCGCAAAGGGAAGGGCGCCCGTCCCGGCGTCGGATGTAGTACGGCTGTTTCTTCGGTCCGCCTTCATCGACCCATTCATACCAGCCGTCGATCGGCGTTATGCCTCGGTGCGGCCAGATCGCCCGGAAGAAGGGGCCGTGTGCCACCTTTTCGACCCTGGCGTTGATCGGCGCGGCACGGTCGGTCGCCCAATGCGGCCGCCAGCCCCATCTCACCAGGTCCGCCCGCGGGCCTGCTTCATCCACTCGCAGCACTGCCACCGGCGTGGTCGGCGCGACGTTGTACCGGCCAAGTGGCTGGTCGCCGACGTTGTTCCGCCAGGCCTCTGGCAGGCTCAGGGTTTCGACAAAGTCGTGTATGCCTCGGTACTGACTCAACCTTCCACACATGCGCAACCCTCCTGCCAGAGCAAGCATAGCGCTTGGGTGTATTGCCGGTGTGGATGACGCCGACGTGGTGCTGTACGCGCAGTTCTGATGGTGCCGGGCTGAATGAGCGCCCCACCTCCTTCAACACGGCGCCAAGTCTGATCTTCCAGGCGTTATAGGGTCGTTCGAGGGAACCCGAACGAAAATGCAGTACTTACCACCCTCCATCGATTCAAAGGCCACCAGCTTTTCCACCAGCGCGGCGCTCAAAACCTTGCCGGCGTTAAGCAGCAACATGCCGTTGTCGGCGTTCAGGTTGCGCGCAAGCACCATTCCCGGCGCCAGGTCACGGGTGGTACACACCTGGACTTCAGGGTCCACCAGGGTGAGATCGCTGTGGAACGAGGCGCAAACCTGGACGAAATCCTCAAGGAGTGCCGGGTCATACAACCGGCCGGCGTACTTGCGCAGGTAGAGCAAGGCCTCATCGCTGTTCATCTGCCGTTCAAGAATCAAACCCCGTTGCAGCTCAACGAAGTCCACGGCCAGCTTGAGCAAGCGAGCGCCGAACGGGATAGCTTCACCCTTGAGCCGGTCGGGGAAACCGCTGCCGTCCCAGTGCTCCTGGTGATGCAGGATCAGGCGCGCTGCATCTTTCATGGGCTCAAGGGTCATCAGCAGCGCTTCACTTTGGCGTGGGTAGTCGCGATAGCGGTCGCGGTCGCTGTGCATCAACTGGTCCGAAGGGGCAACGATCATGCTATCCGGCCAACTCAATTTGCCTATGTTGTACAGCGCCGCAGCCATGGCCAGATCGCGGCTGATCGCCTCGTCCAAAGCGTGGACCCGACAGTAGCAACGCACCAGTTCGATGATCTGTCGATTGGTCTGCTTGGCTGGAGGCAGCCGCAGATTAGCCAACATCGAGAACACCTCGGTCCCGGTCACATAGCTGTGTTTCAGTTCTTCGTAGGCCAGATCGAGCATGTCAGCGGTCTGCTGCAGCTCCGCGGTACGGGCTGCAACGCGTTTCTCCAAGTCGTTATTGAGCAGTCTCAACTGGGCGTTCTGCCGACGTGCCAGCAGCTCCAGGCGTTGGCGCTCGCGTTCGGAATGCTGGTGGTCCAGGGCCTGGCGCAAGGTCATCAGCAATTCGTCGTCGTTCCAGGGCTTGCTGATGTAACGGTGGATTTGACCGTCATTGACGGCCTTGATAATTGCGCTTGGGTCGGCATAGCCGGTCAGCAAGATCCTGACGGTCGATGGGTGATGCTGATTGATCTGTGCCAACAAGGTGGCGCCGTCCATCCCGGGCATGCGCGCATCGCTCATCACCAGATCAACCGGGCCCTCGGCCATCTGCGCCAGTGCCTGCTCTCCGCTGGTCGCCAGCTTCACGTCATAGGGTTGGCCACGCAATAGCCGACGCAGACTGTTAAGGATCGACTCCTCGTCGTCTACCAGCAACACGGTCGGCCGATAGGGTGAAATCAGGGGCGGTTGCACGTCCATGGCAGGCCTCACGTGGTCGATCGATGGAGGCACTCGAGCTCAACGAGCGCTTAGGTCAAAGGCTAGTTCATTTTTCCGTGACAGGTGCCGGGCAAGGTGTGGCGGGTGGCAGGCAAATTGTCTGGAAGGCATCTAACCTGACGGCATGGCACCACCCTTCTGTAAGTCCGTCAGCCCAGGGAAAAGGATTCTCCCGGATGTCAGCGCGCACAACCTGTCGTTATCGTTCCGCTCTTCACCTGCAGCGCTTGCGCCGTTGTCTGGGCCTGTGGGTGCTGCTCGTTCTGAGCGGAGGCAGCGGGGCGGAGCCGCTGGACGAGCCGCTCAAGCCGCTGCCTCCGATACCCACTCTGGCACCTGGGCGTGTCGAGTTGGGCCGCCAGTTGTTCAACGATCCGCGGTTGTCGCGCAACGGCACACGGTCCTGCGCCAGCTGTCACCGTCTGGACAAGTACGGGGCCGATGACCGGGCGTTTTCCATGGGGGCAGATGGCCTGCCGCTTACGCTCAATACGCCAACGGTACTCAATGCCAGCCTTAATTTCCGACAGTTCTGGAATGGCCGGGTCGAGTCACTCGAGGAGCAGGGGGAGGCCGTGATCACCAGCGCTCACGAGATGGGCGGAGACTGGCGCGTGATCGAGCAGCGCATCGCCGCAGACGTGCATTACCGTCAGGGGTTCAAGGATGCCTACCCGGACGCGGTGACAAAGGACAACATCCTCAGCGCGTTGGCCGATTACCAAAGGACGCTTCTTACCCCTGGCGCACGCTTCGATCGTTACCTGCAGGGCGATACCGAGGCGCTTACCCTGGAGGAAAAATACGGCTACCAGCGCTTCAAGGACTATGGCTGCATCGCCTGCCACCAAGGGGTGAATATTGGGGGCAACATGTTCCAGAAATTTGGCGTGTTCGGCGACTACATCGCGGACCGCGGCCACCCCACCGAGGCGGATCAGGGCCGCTTCAACGTGACCGGAGAGGAGGCCGACCGGGGCGTGTTCAAAGTGCCGAGCCTGCGCAATGTGGCGATGACCGCGCCCTATTTTCACGATGGCTCGGCGCCTACACTGGAGCGTGCGATCGATGTGATGTTTCAGTATCAGCTTGGACGAATCCCAAGTGATGAGGACCGCAGGCTCATCATGCTGTTCCTCAAAACCCTTACTGCTGAAAAGGCGGGTCAGCCATGAGGGTGATTTCCCGGCGCACAAGCCTGATTCTATTCAGTGGGTTGGTCCTTGTACTGGCGTCGATGCTGCTGTACCTGTACCTGAATTCCGGGTCAGAGCAGACCCAGACCTACAACGAATCCCGAGATCTCATTCGTCAGCTCAAGCAACAGGATGCTGTGTGGGAAAACGAGGTGCTCAAGGCCCGGGTAGCCGTCTCTCATAACTATGATCCACTCGTGACCCCCCTCAAGGAGATGAAGCGGCTGTGGGCACGATTCGACAGCCGGGAAGCCGAACAAGGGCGCGTTGACGCAGACCAGTGGCGCGATGCCTATGACGGTTTTCTCTCTGCGTTTGGGGAAAAGGCTCGGCTCGTGGAGCAATTCAAATCGCACAATGCCTTGCTGCGAAATTCGTTGGCATTTCTACCCACAGCCGAGGACGGTATTCAGGCCCAGATCAACACCATGCTGGCCCCGAATCGGCCGGAGGTACACGTATTCGTTGCTGACACTTATGACCTGTTGCTAAGTGCCCTGGAGTTCGCGCAGGTTACCTCTGTGGAAAGGGCTGCCGAGATAGAGGTGGGGTTAGGTAACCTGGCTGTTAACGCGGAGAACCTGCCCAAAGAATTCCACACGCCCCTCAATTTGTTGAGTAATCACGTGGCGTTGATCCTGCGCGAGCAACCTGTCGTCAACCGCCTGCTCGAACAGATCGAGGCGATCCCGGTTGCCGAACGCCTGGATACGATCACCAGCCTCCTGGACAGGGATCAACAGCAGGTTGAAAGGATCAACCGTAAAAACCATCTCTACACGTTATGGCTATCCGGCTTGCTGATGTTCTCGGTCATTTGCCTGGCTGCGCTGCTGGTGCGCAGCTTCGCCGAGGTGAGACGGGTCAACAATGCGTTGCAAAGCGCCAATGATGTCCTGGAACAACGGGTCGAGGATCGCACCCTGGAACTCAGAAACGCTCAGAGCGAATTGCTTAACGCGGCGCGCCAAGCAGGCATGGCGGAGATCGCTACCAATGTGTTGCACAACGTGGGCAACGTGCTCAACAGCGTGAACACATCCTCTGATCTGATCGCTCGAACGTTGCGCAGCAGCAAAACCCAGGGTTTGGGCAAGGCCATGCAACTGTTCCGCGAGCATGCCACTGACATCGGTCGGTTTCTCGACGAGGATCCCAGAGGCCGGTTGCTTCCCGGCTACCTCCACCAGCTGACCGAGGCGATCGCCGAGGAGCAGAAGGAGATGGTGATCGAGCTGGAGCGGATGAACAAGAGCATCGACCACATCAAGGAAGTGGTGGCCACCCAGCAATCCTACGCCGGGGCTAAAAATGTGCCAGTGCCGCTGTCGGTCAACGACCTGGTCGAGGACGCGCTGCGCATGAACGCAGGCGCGTTGATCCGGCATCAGGTGAGGGTAGTGCGCGACTTCGCAGATCTGCCTCTGGTGATGGGCGACCGGCATCGGCTGTTGCTGATACTGATCAACCTGATCAGCAACGCCAAGTACGCCATGTCCGGCCCCGGCAGCGACCCACGGACGATGATCCTCAGGACGCGCATCATTGAGGGGGGCTTGCTGGAAATGAGCGTGCTGGACGAAGGCGAAGGCATTGCGCCCGAAAACCTGCAGAAGATCTTTGCCCATGGCTTCACCACGCGCAAAGACGGGCATGGCTTCGGCTTGCACAGTTGCGCCTTGGCCGCCATCGAGATGAATGGTCACCTGACCGCATACAGCGACGGCCCTGGCCTGGGTGCTGTCTTTACCCTGAGGATCCCGCTGATCGCGGTGACGGAGCCTGCATGAGTGACCTGACCAATCGCCGGATCCTGCTGATCGATGACATGCCGACTATCCACGAGGATTTTCGCAAGATCCTTGCCCCGGCCAAAGCGCAGAACACAGAACTGGACGAGATGGAAGGGTTGTTGTTTGGCGAGCAGATCAAGAACGACCGACCGGTATTCGAACTCGATTCAGCCTATGGCGGTGAGGAAGGGCTCGACCTGCTGAAGCGTGCGCTGCAGGCCAGCAAGCCTTACGCGTTAGCCTTCGTCGACATGCGTATGCCAGGTGGATGGGATGGCGCTCAAACCATTGAGCACCTGTGGGAAGAGGACCCGCTGTTGCAGGTAGTCGTCTGCACCGCCTACTCGGACTATTCCTGGGATGAGTTGTTCGACCGGCTGCAGGCCCACGATCGCCTGCTGATCCTGAAAAAACCGTTCGACAACATCGAGGTCCAGCAAATGGCCAGCACCTTGCTGACCAAGTGGGAAATGACCCAACGAGCCTCGCTGAAAATGCACCAGCTCGAACAGCGGGTAGAGCGGCGTACCCAGCAACTGACCCAAGCCAGCGAGGCGCTGCAGCAGGAGATCGAGGAGCGCAAGCAGCTGGAAAGCCAGCTGGTGCAATCGGAGAAGCTCGCCTCGTTGGGGCAGATGGCCGCCGGCGTGGCGCACGAGATCAACAATCCGATCGGTTTCGTGTCCTCCAACCTGGGCACTCTGGGAGGGTACTTTCAACAACTGTTAGCGATGCTCGACGCCTATCGCGAGGCCGAACTGATGCTCGGCGCAAACGAAACCACTGGGCGCTTGCAAAGGCTTCGTGAGCAGACTGAGCTGGAGTTCCTCATGGAAGACATCCCGATCCTCATCAAGGAGTCCAAGGACGGAATCGGTCGAGTGGCGCATATCGTCAAGGACCTCAAAGACTTCTCGCGCGTTGACAACGCTCAGCAATGGCAATTAGCCGATTTGCAGCAGGGCATTGACTCCACGCTCAACATCGTCGCGAGCGAGCTGAAACATAAAGCCGACGTGGTAAAACGGTACCAGCCGTTACCCCCTGTCGAATGCCTGCCGTCGCAGATCAACCAAGTGATAATGAACCTTGTGCTCAATGCCGTCCAAGCCATGGGCCCCGAGCGGGGCACCATCACATTGGGCACTGTTCATCAAGGCGCCTGGGTGTGCATCGACGTTGCGGATACAGGCGCTGGGATAGCACCGGAGAACATCAAGAAAATCTTCGATCCTTTTTTCACCACCAAGCCCGTCGGCCAAGGAACCGGGCTAGGCCTGTCCCTTTCCTACGGCATTGTAAAGAAACACGGAGGAGAGATATCTGTATCAAGCCAGGTCGGAGTGGGAACAACGTTTCGTGTACAACTGCCGGTTAAGCAGAGCGCAACGCTGTGACAGGGCACACAAGGTGGGTATACCACAACCCAACTAGGGCAGGGGGCGTGCCCCGGCGATCCCGCCAACCAGTCAATGTTTTGCGGTGGCGAGTAGCCGATAGCGTGAGAAGGGCGTGCCGTCGATATCCACCTCTGCGTCAAGGCAAAACCCCAGGCGAAGAATACCTTTGATTCGAGTTCTGGTTAATGGAAGCAATAGGGTAATGGACGCTAGCCCCATCTCCTGGAAAGCGCGCCGTACGATCTCATCGAAAATCACTCTGCCAAGCCCCCAGTAGTCTGGATGAAGCACCAAGGCAAGATCAGCGTCGCCGTCTTCCTGCTGCAGGCCACCCCAGCCGGCGAATTGACCGTCAACGAAAAAAGCCCAGGGACCATAGCCATTCAGTGCCCATTGGGCCTCTTTTTGGGCAACCCACACCTTGCATTTGCGTTCGTCAAAGTCGGGACGACCCAAGGGCATTTGGCGCAAGACATCGGGGTTGTTGTTGAGTGCGATGATGTCGGCGATGGGGGCGTCGCTCAGACGCCGGAAATGCAGCTGCATGATGTGCCTTGTCGAACGGCTTTGAACCTGATTTATAGCGCCTGCCATTGCCCCTTTTCAATCTTCAGATTCGTACCCGCTGAGACAATTCATGACATCGAAGAAACTGGGCCGAATACTCCGACGCTGAGTTCTGCGCCCTGGCCGAACGGTATTAGGCAGGATCGATGCATAGGCCGCCAATGGCGCGGCCTGAGGCCCGATTCTCGCGCTAGACCACCGCGCCAAACAAGTGCCCCACCAGTGCCGTGACGCCCATGGCCAACGCCCCCCAGAAGGTCACCCGCCAGGCGCCCGTCATGATGCTGGCCCCGCCAGCCTTGGCGGCAATAGCCCCCAATGACCCGAGAAATACCAATGACATGCCCGATATCCAGGGGCCCACGCTGTGCTCCGGTGCGACAAACGTCACCGCCAGCGGCAAGGCGGCGCCCACCACGAAGCTCGCGGCGGACGCCAGGGCGGCCTGCAACGGTTTGGCGGTGAGCGTGGCGCTGATGCCCAGTTCGTCGCGGGCGTGGGAGCCCAATGCGTCATGGGCCATCAATTGATCGGCCACTTGATGTGCCAGCTCGGGTGCTACTCCACGCTGCATGTAGATGTTGGCGAGTTCGGCGTGCTCAGCTTTCGGGTCGCTGGCCAGTTCTGCCCGTTCGCGGGACAGGTCCGCCCGCTCGGTATCGGCCTGGGAGTGCACCGAAATGTACTCGCCAGCGGCCATGGACATGGCCCCGGCCATCAGCCCCGCCATTCCGGTGACCAGCAACGTGGCGTGGCTGGCGTTGGCCGCCGCGACCCCAATCAGCAGGCTGGCGGTAGAGACAATGCCGTCGTTGGCACCCAGGACAGCGGCGCGTAGCCAGCCGATACGATCACTTCTGTGTGCCTCGGTATGCCTGTGCATGAATTTCATTGTTTGACGCGGCTCCCTGTCATCAGGCGGTTCACGTTGCACGGGTGCCGAGCGGGCCGGCAGCCGGCGTCAGCGGGCTTCAATTTGCACCTGCAGCTGTCCGCCGACAATGGATATTTCCCTGAATTGCTCACCTTCGCGCAGCACGAACAGTGCGTCCATCCCGCGTTCCTGAGCCAGACGAGGGCCCTCGGTTTCGCCCAGGACCATCAGCGCCGTGGCCCAGGCATCGGCGAGCATGCACGAGGTCGCCACCACGGTAACGGCGGCGAGCGCGTTGCACAGTGGTGCGCCGGTGGCCGGGTTCATGGTGTGAGCATAGGACTGACCGGCTATGTCGACCCACTGCCGGTAGTCCCCGGAGGTCGCGATTGACATATCGCTAAGCGCCATGACGCCCATGACTTCCCGCACGCCCCTTTTGGGCTTTTCCAGCGCCACGACCCAGCATTGTCCGTCAGGTTTGACGCCCCGGGCGCGCATCTCGCCATCGATACCGACCAAGTACCGCGTGATACCTGAACCTTCCAGGCAACGGGCCAGTTCATCCACGCCAAACCCTTTGGCAATCCCACTCAAGTCAAGGCTCAGCGGCACGCGCTTGCGCACCTGGTTGCGTTGTGGCTCAACCTCCAATGCGCCGCTGGCTAACAGCCGGGTGCGCGGCGCAGGGGAATCGATCACCTGCGTTGTGACCTGCCGCGCCGCTGGGCCGAAGCCCCACGCGTTCACCAGGTCACCGACAGCGATGTCGAAGGCGCCACCGGATTGCCGGCTGACGCGCAATGCAGCAGACAGCACCGTGACCAGTTCCTTGGGCACCGATACCCATTCCTGCTCGGGGGCGGCATTGAGGCGGTTAAGGTCCGACTCGGGTTTCCAGGTGGACATTTGCTGGTCCACCCGGGCCACGGCGCGGGCCAGCTGCTGGCCAAGTTCGTCGGTATCCATCCCGGCCCCGGCATAAAACAGGGCGGTGTAGCGGGTGCCCATGGTTTCGCCGTTCAGGCTATAACGCTGCAACTCAGTAGACATCTTCACGGTAGCGTCCTTGTGCCTTGAGGATCAGCACGCTGAGGTGGAGGGGCGCCAAGACTTCATCCAGGGCCTGCATCACGCCTTTGGCCATTTCGCGACTGCCACACACCAGCACTTGGGCACCTTTTTCAATCAGCCGGCGCAAGGCGAGGGCATCACTGATCAGCCGGTCTTGTACGTAGCTGCGCTCCTGGACTTGAGAAAAGGCGGCGTGCAATTGCGTCAGGCGGCGGTCCGACAAGTATTGGTTGAGCTCCGGTTCGTAGAGAAAGTCCGAGGCCGGGTTGCGCCCGCCCCAATACAGGTGCATCGGGTGTCGGGCCTTGTTGTTGCGGATAAAACCGGCCAAAGGACCAATACCGGTACCGGCGCCGATCAGGATTACCGGGTGCGTGCCCGATGCCGGACGAAATTGCGGGTTGGGCTGAATGAAGGCGTCAATCTGCGCGCCAATGTCCAGGCCGTGAAGAAACTCCGAGCACATGCCCCCGTTGTGTTTACGCACACAGATCTCCAGCACGCCGTCCTGGGCGCCACTGGCCAGCGAGTAGAAGCGCGGGATTGGGCTGCCCGGGGGCAGAATCCCGACCAGGTCGCCGGCCAGAAAATTCGGCAGTCCGCCGCGAGCGTTGAAGCGCAGGACATGGGTCGGTGCATTGACCTGTTCGCCATAGGCAATCCGCTCTGTCAGCTCCAATGAATGGGTGCGCGGCTGCTGCGGGGTGTGAACCAGCGCCAGCGCCTGCCCCAACACGTCGCCCAGCGCGTGGCCCCAACGCGCAAACGCCTGAGGGCACTGGCGGTTGACGGTCTCCAGCCCCAGCAATGGCGAGCCACCGGCCTGCAACATCGCATGCTGCACTTGATGGGCGTACCGACAGAATCGCGCAAATTGGCGGTCGCCCAGGCCCAGTACCGCAAAGGGTAGGCCGGGCTTGACGCCGGTTTTGGCCAGCCGCGTCAGGAACTGCGAAGCCGAGGCCGGCGCATCGCCGTCACCGTGGGTCGCGGTGAGGATGAACACTCGTTTGGCATTAGGGTAATCGCCCAACCAGTCATTCATCGCCGCGCTGTGCACCTGATGGCCGCTCTGGTGCAAGGCGTCATGCAAGGTTTTGGCAAAACCCCAGGTGCTGTTGTTTTCACTGCCCACCAGAATCACGCTGTCGGCGGCATGAGCAGGGCTGTTGTGGCGGAGGCGCGGGCCAGCTTTGCGGCGGCGCCACCATAACAGAATGCCGGTCACGCTCATCAACGGCACGCAGAGGGCGCAGAGCCCGAGCAGCAGGCCCAGCCACCAGAGGCCTTCGCCAGTGTGCAACTGGTAGATCAATTCATAGAGGTTGAGCATTGGGTCGTGGGCTTGATAGGACAGCAAGGCGCCGCTGGCCTGGTCCACGTAGCCATCGCCCTGTGCTGTGCGCAGGGAAAACACATCGCGAGGGTTGCCGGGGCTCGGGTAGACCAGCTCGCGCAGGTCGTTCAGGTCGGTGGCCTGCAAGGCCTGCAGTTTTGCCACCGGCAAGGCCGGGCCGGCGCTGACGTGGGCAGGGAAGGCGGGTTCACCTTGACTGCCGTCGGCGATAAAACCAAACGTGGTGGCGGACAGGTAGGCCCCGCTCAGTGCCGACAACAACAGCCCTAGCAAGGCCAGTCGCCCGACTTCAGCATGCCAGCGCTGGCTGAAAGTGCCCCGCAGCGGCCGCAGCAGGTTGTGCCAGCCACCCAGGCGTCGGGCCAGCAATAGCGCGCCGGACACTGACAGCGCCAGCATGAGCAGGGCACCAACACCCGATACGCCATGGCCCGGCGTGCCAAGGAACAGCGAGCGGTGCAGGTCTTTCACCCAGCGGGTGAACGCGGATGGCTCGTAAGGGGCGAGCCCTTGGCCGGTCAGTGGGTCGACCTTCTCCGCCCCGGCCTTGCCGTTCTGGTTGTAGTAGACGATCACCGTGCCGGACGCTGAGCGCTGGATCTGCTCCACCCCCGTAAAGTGGTTGGCCACGCGCCCGGCAAGTTGGCCGACGTTGAGTTGCCCGGCAGAAGTGGACGTGTTGTGCAGACGCTCCAGCGCCGGCTCGACAGACAGAATCGCGCCGCTGATGGCCAATACCATGACCAACAGGGCGGCGATCAGGCCAGGAAGGGAATGGAACTGACGAAGCATGTTCAGCCTCCGGAGGTGGCGGGTGCTACAGGTCGTAAGTAAAGGCGTCGACGTAGGCATTGCCGGTCGCGGGCTTGCCTGCGCCCTTGGAGGTCAGCGGCACGCTGACATCGCCGCGGGCGTCGCGTTTGTCCTCGACGGCGCTGTCGATGCGGATCTGATACCCGGCATCAATCAGCGTGTCCGCCAGTTCTACGCTGACTTTCAGCGTGCCCCCACTGCCGACGCTGGCGCCGCTGACCCCGTCGAACTCGCTCGGGTTCATCCCGCTGCCACGGGCCCAGTCGGCCAGGTGCTTGTAATATTTGGCCTTCTTGCCGGCCACCCAGAGGGTTTTCTGGTACTGGCCATTGGCGTCGGTGACGTAGATCGCCAGGTAGGCATCATTGCCGCTGTAGTCCTTGAGCTGCGTGGTCAGGGTCACTTCACGGGCCTGGGCCAGCGCCGGTAGGGTAATGGCGCCGATGAGGCAGGTTGCTGCGATGATCTTCTTCATGAGCGTGTCCTCTTGATCGTCAGGTCGAGAGCCTGGACCTGCTGGCTGACAGCAACCTGAAGGGCAGGAAAATTGATAGACAGGTGAGTTGTCATTCGGCGAGCGGGCTGCCGAGATAGTCATTGGCATCGCCGTCATTGCGCAAATGGACCTCGAGTGTCTTCAGGCGCAGCGATGCCGGGGAGTAGCTGGCTTCGATGTCATTGCCCTTGCGGTCCAGGCCCTTGAGTTCGTAACAGCCGTCGTCGACCTTGATGCGCTGCACGCGCCAGCCGTATTGCCGCTCTACCTGCTGACGCAAGGTTTCGCGAGGCTGCCAGTCGCTTACTGGGTCGCTGCAGTCGTCACCGGCCAGGGCGTAACCGCTGACCAGCAAGCCCAACAGCGTGGCATTGGCAATAAAACCGGATTTCATGACTTGTCTCCTGTCGAGGGCGGCGTCTGTGGCATAACCTAAAGTGCCTACCTGAAAGCCAGCTGAATCTTCAGATTCACATCAGGCAACGCAATTAAGGTGCTGCAAGGCAACCATCTCAGGAGATGTCAGATGCGGGTTCTATTGGTTGAGGACGCTCCAGGCCTGGGTGAAGCGGTGCGCGAACAAATTGCCGATGACGGCCACGCCGTCGATTGGGTACAGCGCCTGGACCACGCGCGCAACAGCGTCCGCAGCACGCCTTACGACCTGATCTTGCTGGACCTGATGCTTCCGGACGGGCGCGGGTTGGACTTTCTGCGTCAACAACGCGCGGCAGGAGACGTGACCCCCGTGATTATCCTGACCGCCCAGGATCAGATTTCCGATCGTATCGCCGGCCTGAACGCTGGCGCCGATGACTACCTGGTCAAACCGTTCGACCTGTTTGAACTCTCGGCCCGCGTGGCAGCGGTGGGCCGCCGTTATAGCGGCAACCCCAATCCACAGATCAAACTCGGTGATTTGCAGGTCGACATGAGTGCCCGCACGGTGCAGCGGGGCAGTGCGACGGTGGACCTCACGGCGCGGGAATGGGCGCTGTTCGAGGCGTTTGTGCAGCGCCCCAGCGCACTGCTGTCAAAGTCGCAGCTCGAAGAGCGGCTGTATGCGTTCGGCGCTGAAATCGAGAGCAATACCATCGAGGTATACATCAGCCGTCTACGTAAAAAACTCGGACGCGAACTGATCGAAACCGTGCGAGGCATGGGCTACCGGTTAATGTCCGCATGAAGCCGTCTTCGAGCCTGCAGATACGTCTCGGCCTGGGGCTGACGCTTGGTATGACCATACTCTGGCTGGTAGCGACAGTGGGGGCCTGGCTCGTGGTGCGGCATGAGTTGAACGAAGCGTTCGATAGCGCCTTGGAAGAGACAGCACAACGCATCCTGCCCTTGGCTGTGCTGGAAATCAGCAATCGGGAAGAATCCCGGACTGCACAACACGTCGCGACGCTGAAGATGCACAAGGAGTACCTGACTTACCTGGTGCGCGACGCCAAGGGCAAGATCCTGATGCAATCTCACGACGCCAACCCGGAGATTTTCAACCGACAACCGTCTGAAGGCTTTTCCACTTCTGAAAAATACCGATTGTATGGCGCTAGCGCATTGCGCCAGACACTGTTCATCGAGATGGCCGAACCGCTTGGTCATCGTCGTGAAGCCGCGCGGGAGGCCTTGTTTGCGTTGTTGTTGCCTCTAATGGTGTTGATTCCTGTCAGCCTGGCGGGCACTTGGTTGTTTGTACGTTTCAGCCTGCGCAGCGTGCGGGCTTATCGTCGTGCCATTGAAACGCGCGGTGTGGGTGACTTGTCGCCAATCAAGGTGGCGCACCTGCCAGCAGAAATCGATCCGTTGGCGGAGGCGGTCAATCACCTGCTGGAGCGCTTACGCAACGCCCTTGAGGCCGAGCGCAGCTTTACCGCCAACAGCGCTCACGAGCTGCGCACACCATTGGCCTCGACCCTGGCGCAGATCCAGCGGTTACACCACGAAGCGCCGGAAGGTCCGCTGCGACTGCGTGCGCAGAAGATCGAGCAGGCGTTGCGCGAGCTTTCAAGGCTTTCAGAAAAGCTCATGCAGTTGGCCAAAGCGGAGGGCGGCGGGCTGTTGTCCGAAACGCCACAAGACCTGATTCCGTTGCTTGCCCACGGCGTCGACGAGTGGAACCAGCGCAGCGGGCAGCGCATCGAGTTGCAGTTGCCAAGTCAGGCCGGCGTGTACTCGATCATTGACCCGGACGCGTTTGGCATCCTGCTGCGCAACCTGATTGAGAATGCGCTGAAGTATGGTGCAACGGACCAACCGGTCGAAGTCAGTCTCACCGATCAGGCACAGCTGCGGGTAGTCAACAGCGGCCCGGCAGTGCCGCAGTCTGTATTAGAGCACCTGACCGAGCGTTTTGTGCGCGGTCACAGTGAGATCAGTGGTTCAGGGCTGGGCTTGGCGATTGCCAAAACCATCGTGCAGGGGGTAAACGCGCGTATGGCATTGTTCTCCCCGGCAACAGGTCGACGCGATGGGTTTGAAGTCTGCATCTGGTTACCGCTTGCCCCATCCTGAAAGACCCTGGAACTCACCACGTTCAACAGTGCTTTCCTGATACCCGAGCCTCGGCCAGGTTGAATGTAAGGAGATGAAGGCCTGCATCTAACGATCCTTGCTCAGGCAGAACGGGGATGGTCACGCGACTAAGCACTCAGCGCCCGTTTCAACACTTCGTAAATTTTGGCATCACCTGATTGGGCAACGTTGAAACGGAGGAAATCACCCGCAGCCATCGACTGGCTGAACGCATTACCAGGCGCCAGCACTACACCTTCATTCAAGCAAGCCCGAGCCAGCGTTGCTGCATCCTTGCCTTGAGGGAGTTGGCACCAGACGTACATGCCTGACTGGGGCGTTATCCAGGGCTTGATGCCAATGGCGCGAAGCCTCGCTACCGTTCTGTCCATAGCCTCGGCCAGCCTGAGGCGAACACTCTCCATGTGTTTCCGGTACCCGCTATCGGTAATCGCCAGATGGATGATGTCCGCGGCCAGGCGGCCACCCCCGAATGTGGTCGCAATCTTGAGATCGACCAGGCTCTCGATCCAGTCACTGCGAGCCGCGATGTAGCCGCATCGAATCGAAGCGGAGATGGTCTTGGAAAAGCTACCGATCTGGATGACACGAGAGAGGCCATCGAAGGCTGACAGCCGTGGCGCTGGCGCACTCTCGAAATCCCCGAAGATGTCGTCCTCTACAATCACCAGGCTGGAGTTGTCGGCCAGCTTCAGCAACCTGTGTGCCGTGACCGGAGACAGGGTAGCGCCGGTCGGGTTGTGGATGCCTGAATTGGTTATGTACAACCGGGGAGAATGCGCGAGCAGCGCTGCGCCGAAAGCATCGATGTCCGGGCCCGTCGCGGTGTAGGGAACGCCTACGATGTTCACCCTGTGCGCTTTCAGCAATGCGTGAAAATTGAAATAGCAGGGGTCGTCGACCAGCACAGTGTCCCCCGGCTCCAGCAGAAAACGGCAGATCAGGTCGATGGCGTGGGTGCCGGATTCAGTGAGCATGATCTGTTCAAGAGGGGCTTCGATCCCGATGCCTGTCAGCTTGCGTGACAGGAACTGCCTGAGCGGCAGATGCCCAAGTGGCGAGGCGTACTCCGTCAGCTTCGACGTGTCAGAACGGGCAACGGTGCGAAGCGCCTTGCGCAAGCCGGCTTCGAACATCCAGGAGGCCGGTAGCCACCCGCACCCCGGTTTCAACGCATCGCTAGCGGTGTCTAGAGACTGGCGCGAGATCCACAGCGGGTCCACTTCACGATCAAGCCTTGGGCCGAGTTCGGTGAGCACCAGAGGTGCCACTGGCCCGGCTACGTAAAAGCCGGAGCCAGGGCGAGAGTTGAGTACACCCTCTGCCATCAACCTTTCATAGGCCTCAAGCACCGTAGAAACCGACACTTGCATGGCCTGAGCCATCGCACGCACCGAGGGAATTCTCGCGCCTGGTGTGTAGGTTCGAGAGGCTATCCGCGACTGGATTTCACCCATGACAGTTCGAATTCGCGTTGCGCTCCGTTTCATCACACCCTCAACTGTGCTGGATAAATATGCCTAACAGTTCGGTTTAAGTGTATTGGATTGTACATGGCCTGGGCGAGCCTGTCGGTGATGTACTGAACCTTGGCTTATCGAGGACTTACCGATGGAAAAATCAGCAAGCGGATGGCTCAATGGTTTCATAGGCGTCGCCATCTTTGCAGGCTCGTTGCCGGCCACCCGAGTGGCAGTCACGGCTTTCGAACCTACGTTCCTGACCTGTGCCAGGGCAACAATTGCCGCCATGCTGGGTGCGCTTTTCCTGATCGTGCTACGGCAGCCTCGCCCCAAACGGGGGGATTTGTCGCCATTGGCCGTAACAGCGCTCGGCGTCGTTATCGGTTTCCCGCTACTGACAGCATTCGCCCTCCAGCACATCACCTCTGCTCATTCCATTGTTTTTGTCGGGCTCCTGCCATTGTGTACCGCAGTATTTGCGGTTCTGCGGGGCGGTGAGCGACCTCGGCCACTGTTCTGGTTGTGCTCGTTGACAGGTGCCGGGCTGGTCGTTGGCTATGCCTTGATGAACGGAGGCGAGGCATCGGCGGTGGGCGATCTGCTGATGTTGGCTGCGGTTGTGGTCTGTGGTTTGGGCTATGCCGAAGGGGCGCGCCTCTCGCGGACATTGGGTGGTTGGCAGGTAATCAGTTGGGCATTGCTTGTAGCGTTACCGGTCATGCTGCTGCTGACGGTGGTCAATCTTCCAGCCCCTGATGACTTTGCCAGGGTAAGTGCTCCTGCATGGCTCAGCTTTGGCTACGTTTCACTGTTCAGCATGCTGATCGGGTTTGTCTTCTGGTACCGAGGGCTCGTCCAGGGGGGGATTGCGGCTGTGGGTCAACTGCAACTCTTTCAGCCGTTCATGGGGCTTGGGCTGGCAGCGTTGCTTTTGCACGAGCATGTCAGCTGGACGATGCTTCTCGTGACGCTGGGGGCTGTCATCTGTGTTTACGGGGCCAGGAAATATGCCTAAGCACAGCGTCATGCCCAGTCAAACAGTTGGGTATAGCCCCCGCCGTCTGACCCCGGGCTGAGTTGCACAAAACACCTGATCCTTTATGTAAAAGGATCAGGTTAAACCTGAATTACAGGCCCAGTTCACTCAGACCTGGGTGATCATCCGGACGGCGACCCAGTGGCCAGTGGAACTTTCGCTCGCTTTCCTTGATGGGCATGTCGTTGATGCAGGCAAAGCGGCGATGCATCAAGCCGTCGGCTTCAAATTCCCAGTTTTCGTTGCCGTAGGAGCGGAACCAGTTGCCCGAATCGTCGTGCCACTCGTAGGCGTAACGGACGGCGATGCGGTTGTCGGTGAAGGCCCAGAGCTCTTTGATCAAGCGGTAGTCCAGTTCTTTCTTCCACTTGCGAGTGAGGAAGTCCCGAGCTTCTTCACGGTTGTTTGCAAACTCGGCACGGTTACGCCATTGGGTGTCCACCGTATAGGCCAGGGCAATCTTTTCGGGTTCGCGGGTATTCCAACCATCTTCAGCGAGTCGGACCTTTTCAATCGCCGATTCGCGAGTGAAAGGAGGAAGTGGCGGACGAGCGTGTTCGTTGGACATGGTGGTGCCTCCAATCGTTTGGATGGTTCAGTTGGGTGGGTATTTCTTTAACTTAAAGCGCTTGCGCGCTGCACATCTTTGAGCAAGACCCTTGCGATTTCTCGTGCACTGTCGAGCGCGGTGTGATCACCCATGACGTGGGCCACGGTTATCGTGCCCTCTATAATCAAAAGAAGTTGCTTGGCCAAGCCAGTCGGATCGTTAACACCTAATGCGCTGGTCAGTTCTAGCGTGTAGTCCAGCAGCTTTTGTTTATGCAGTTTTGCGATCTGTCGAACAGGGTCGTCTGCGTCACCCACCTCTCCGGCGGTGTTGATAAAAGCACATCCGCGAAAACCCTCAGACGCGAACCAACTGTTGAGTGCATCAAAAATGCCAAGGATGCGCGCTTCTGGCGTTTGCGCTTTTTCGCATTCACTTCTGAACCACGTCATCCAACGTATATCGCGTGCATTGAGTGCCGCTGCTGCGACCTCGTCTTTATTCGCAAAATAGCGATAAATACTTTTACGTGCGACGCCCGAGGTCTTTACCAACAGGTCCATGCCCGTGGCGTGAATCCCGTTTTCGTAAATCAGCTTCTCGGCAGTCGCCAGGATTTTTTCGCGTGTGTCAGTCATTGGCTTATCCATGTCGTCAGAGTAGAACGATCGTTCTCCCTGGTCAAGCAGCGCTTGAAATTATTCGATTGCGTGCAGCGGGGTGCCGGCGTGCTTTCGATCAGGGCGGCTGGCTTCCCGCTGATCAGTCGCGCTCCAGTTCGGCGAAGCGGCTGGACAACCAGGCGTGCAGGTGCCTTACCGCAGGCGACAACTGCTTGCGGTGCGGGCACACCAGGCTCAAAGGCATGGTCGGCCCGGGGTAGTCCTGCAATAGCACGACAAGTCTTCCCGCCAGCACATCGTCGCTCACATCCAGCCACGACTTGTAGGTTATCCCTTCGCCGCCCACGGCCCAGCGCCGGGCAATATCGGCGTCGTCGCAGAGCAGGGCGCCACGCACCTGGACGGTCTGCGTACCCAGTTGCCACTTGTCGTAGATCCGGCCCTGTTGCATGTACAGCAGGCACTGGTGTTCGAGCAGATCTTCGGGGGCTTGCACGGTGCCTTCCCGCGCCAGGTACTCGGGCGAGGCCACCAGTACCTTGCGGTTCCAAGGTGCCAGTGGCAGGGCTACATAGTTGGCGTCGGCGTTCAGGCCATAGCGGATGGCGATATCCACCGGATCGCGGAACAGATCGGCGATCTGGTCTGAGAGGAAGAAGCGCAGGTTCAACTGGGGATGCTCTCGGCGAAACGCCGTGAGCCAGGGCAGCAGCACGTTGCGCCCCAGATCGGAGGGCGCGGCCACCTGCAACGTTCCGCTGAGCTGGGCGCTTTCCTGACGCAGGTTGTCGCGCCCGTGCCTGAGGGCTTCCAGGGCAATCAGGGCCGAGGGCAGGTACTGCTCGCCTTCGGCTGTGAGGCGCAAGCTGCGCGTGGTGCGGGCAAACAATCGCACATCCAGCTCACGCTCCAGGCGCTTGACTGCTTCGGCCGCCTGGCCGGGTAGCAGGTCGGCCTCGCGGGCCGCCGCGGTAAAGCTGCCCAGCGCGGCGCTGCGAACGAAGATGCCCAGGTCGTCGAGACGGATCATTATCACTCCTGCAATGAAAGTGTTGACGGGCAGGGCCCGTTTTTCCCGGACGCCAGGCACGCCAGACTCAATGCCAAATCAAACCACATTCAGCAGCGAGTGCCCATGAAAGCGATCAGTTTCATCCACAAAGGTTTGCCTATCGAAGACCCTGCGTCTCTTCAAGACATCTTCATGCCCAAGCCCAGCCCTGGGCCCAGGGACCTTCTGGTCGAGGTCAACGCCGTGTCGGTCAACCCCGTCGACACCAAGGTGCGCGCCGGCACTTTCACGCGTGAGCCGAAAATACTCGGCTGGGACGCGGCCGGTATCGTCCGCGAAGTCGGGGCTCAGGTGACCCTGTTCAAGCCCGGAGACCAGGTGTACTACGCCGGCTCCATCGCCAGGCCCGGCAGCTACAGCGAATATCACCTGGTTGACGAACGTATCGTCGGGCATCAACCGCGTAGCCTGGGTGCAGCACAGGCAGCCGCGCTGCCGCTGACGGCCATCACCGCCTGGGAACTGCTGTTCGATCGCCTGGGCATCGTGGAGGGCGGCGGGGAGGGCGATGCCCTGCTGATCGTTGGCGCTGCCGGTGGCGTCGGTTCGATGCTGGTGCAGTTGGCCCGGCAACTGACCCGCCTGACGGTTATCGGCACGGCCTCCCGCGCCGAGACCAGCAACTGGGTACGCGAACTGGGCGCCCATCACGTCATCGATCACAGTGCGCCGCTGCAAGGGCAGCTGCAGGCCTTGGGGATCGAGTCAGTCAGCCATGTCGCCAGCCTTACCCATACTGATCAACACTTTGCGCAACTGGTTGAAGTGCTGCGACCACAAGGTCGCCTGGGCGTGATCGACGACCCGCAGACCCTGGACGTCATGCCGCTCAAGCGCAAGTCGCTGTCGCTGCACTGGGAGCTGATGTTCACCCGCTCGCTTTACGAAACCGACGACATGGTGCGCCAGCACGAGCTGCTCGAGCGCGTGGCCGGGCTGATCGATCAAGGTATCCTGCGGACCACCTTGGGCGAGCATTTCGGCGCCATCAATGCCGCCAACATGCGCCGTGCCCATGCGCTGGTCGAGAGTGGCAAGGCGCGCGGCAAGATCGTCCTGGAAGGCTTCTGAAACCTGTTTGACAGACAACGGCGGACCGGTCGATCCGGTCTGCCAGGAGCATGCATGCTTGAACGAACCGTGTTTCTCTGCGCTGCGCACATTCCCGGCGCTACGCCCGGTGAAACGCATGCACACATTGAAGCAGGCACTACCGTGCCTGCTCTTTGCAACTGACCAGGAGCTTGATGTGAACCGACAAGATTACCCCCTCGTTTCCCTCGCCATGCTCAAGGCCAAACCAGGCCAGGCACCAACGCTCAAAGCGGCCTTGCTGGCGTTGATCGAACCGACTCGGTCGGAGCCCGGTAACCGCGACTACATGCTGTTCGAACGTCGTGACGAGCCAGGGACGTTCTACATGCGCGAGGCGTTCGATAACCAGCAGGCCCTGGATGCTCACCTGACCACTGCTCATTTCCAGCGGTTTGCCGAGCAGGCTGAACAGCTGCTGGCAGAGCCCTTGCAACTGATCTTCCTTGACCCGGTGTCATCTGCCGTTGCGCCCTGTCCCTGAGGTCATTCATCCAGGCCCTGGCCACTGTGGCATTACTGCCAGCAGCATTGGCACGTAGGCTCACCCAAGCGTGGCGGGCAAACAGAGCCAGGCCATGCTGCGTTGAAAACAGCCTCGCCTGACCTGCGTCTCAAGACTTTTCGTACAGAGCCTAGTGTGGTGTTTTGCAAATACGGCCAATAACTCGCGAGCGATTTTTGCGCTCAAGCAAGGCGTCGCGACGAGTCGTAGCCCAGCTACGGCGAGGAGCGACAACGCCGCATGAGCGCAAAAAGCGCCGCGCGTTATGGTCGTTATTTGTGAAACACCACACTAGAGCTGCATCACGGCGAGCGCTCTACGCAGGGGCTCGTCGGATATCTGGATAGGACCGTGAAATGGTATGTCCATGTCCAATACGAGGTACACGGAAGCCGCAATAAGCAATGAAGAGAGGATGAACATGCCTTTTACCATCGAGTTACGAGGCGCACGGTATCCAAAACTGGCGAAAATGAGCGTCAACCAAGCAGCAAGCATCCCAATAAGCGGGCCAGGAATTGCCCCCTCTGACTGCTCGACGATTCTCCAGCGTTGCTCAATGAGCGAGTGATATTGCTGACGAATATCCTGAAGCATCGTTTCATGGTAGCGGTCCACAGGCCTTATAACGGCCAGCGCTTTGCCTATGTCATCCAAGTATTTAGCCGCCTCGCTGTTACGGTGTTGCAGCGCCTCGTCCCCCCGATAGGGCGTCTCGATAGCGTGCTCTAGATAGGTGATCAGACGATTGCGCGTGTCTTGGGCCGCATCGCCATAGCCCCGCAGTGTCCGATCAAAAATGATCATGCTGGTTGCGTACCCATGGAAGTTTGCGTCGATGGACTCGAAGGTATTTTTGGCGGAATTGATCATCAAGCCAAAGACCAGCGATGTCATGACCACAAAAATGTTAGCTACCAGGCGAATTACCGTGTTCGTGTCCTCATCCCTGTGGTGGGATGCCAGCTTTGGGTACCACTGCATCATGAGCAGCGAGGCGGCGACCAAGCAGCCAAAAATGGCCAGTGCGATCCAGAGGGCGTTCATGCATCAAGGCTCCGATCAATCTGAGTCAAGTCTTAGAAGATAGACCGCGTTCAAACAGACTTATCAGGGTGCCTGTAATTGCAATCAGCGCCAGCATGAATAACCCGATGTATGACTGTTCCATGATCTCGTCCTGCGGGGTGATGGTTAGACGTCGACGAAAGTTCCTGGGCGGCGGGTCATGTCATACGCCGTAACGCCACGACCATGGCCCCCCCGAGTACCGCCATGGCCAGCAGCAGCGCGGGGAACGTCCACCACCAGGGCAGGCCGGCGGTCATCATGCTGAACTCCGACATGCCGCCGATGCTGGCGAGCAGGTTCAAGGGCAGGAACACCACATTGATCATGGTCAGGTTGCGCAGCGCGTGGTTCATGCCGTTGTTGGCCAGGTTGCCGCGGGCCTCGATCAGGTTGGTAAAGACCTGGGCATGGATCTTCGCCTGCTGGTAGCTTTGCTCGTTTTCGATGATCAGGTCATTCAGCATTTCCAGTTGTTCGGGCCCGAAGCCGTGTTTCTGGCCATGGCTGCGCAGCAGGGCTAGCACGGCGCCATTGCTTTGAATGGCGTTGACGTAATACACCAGGCTTTCGCTCAGGCTGTACATCTGCACCAGGTGCTGGTTGTCCATGGTCCGATCGAACTGCAGCTGGATTTCGCGGGCCACCTGCTTTACCACCCGCAGGTGGCCCAGGTAGTGATGCACGCTCTCCGCCAGCATCGCCATCAGCACATCCAGTGGGGTGCTCATGCCGGTCTGCCGGTCTACCCCGGCGAGTAGCGAGTTGGCGGCGCAGATCACCACCAGGCGCTTTTCGCTGAGTACGACGCCAAATGACGAGACATTGAATACCCGGCCATCAAAGTTTTCCGGGCGCTTCCAGATCAGGAACAGGTGATCGGGCTTGATCTCGATACGCGCCACTTCATCCGGGTCCAGGGAGGACTCCAGCGACTGGGCGCTGACCCCCAGGCACTTGCACAGCCTGGATTGCTCCGCGGCGTCTGGCGCGACACACAACCAGACGCTGGCTCGTTCCTCGGGGGCTTCAAGAAGCGCACCGTCTACGGCGAGGTAGTGTTCGATCATCGTTTACCAGGCCTGGCCGAGGTGTTTACGTTCAAGCCGCTGCACGAAAGCCTGCAGCACTCGCAGGTAAAGCGCGTTACCCAGCACGGCGTCTTCGGTGCCGGCATCGAGGTTGGGGTTGTCGTTGACTTCGATCACCAGTACGCGGTCGCCGGTCTGCTTCAGGTCCACACCGTACAGCCCTTGCCCGATCAGCCTGGCGGTGTCGACGGCCAGCTTTACGACTTCGGGCGGTGCCTGTTCCACCGGGACCGCGCGGCACAGGCCGTTGACTTCGCCGGCCTGGGCCTTGTGGTTGTAGATCTGCCAGTGGCCCTTGGACATGAAGTACTGGCAGGCGTACAGCGCCTCACCGTTGAGTACGCCGATACGCCAGTCGTATTCGGTGTAGCAGTACTCCTGGGCCAGCAACAGTACCGAGTGTTCGAACAGCTCCTGTGCCGCCGAGGCCAGTGCCTGGGCGTCGGCGACCTTGATCACGCCTTTCGAAAAGCAGCCGTCGGGAATCTTCAACACCAGCGGAAAACCGAGGCGCCGGCCCACAAGCTCGAGTTCCTGCGGGCGGTCCTTGTACAGGATTTCCGTGGCCGGTGCGCCGAGGTTGTGGCGTTTGAGCAGATCGGCGAGATACACCTTGTTGGTGCAGCGCAGGATGGAGGAAGGGTCGTCGATCACCACCAAGCCTTCGCTTTCGGCCTTTTTGGCAAAACGGTAGGTATGGTCGTCCACCCGCGTGGTCTCCCGAATGAACAAGGCGTCAAATTCGGCCAGGCGTGCATAGTCCTTCTTTTCGATCAGCTCTACATCGATGCCCAGCTGTTTGCCGTTTTCGATGAACTGCTCCAGCGCCTCAGGATTGGAAGGTGGCAGCGCCTCGGCCGGGTCATGCAGAATCGCCAGGTCGAACCGGGCCAGGCGTTTCGAGGCGGGCTGGCGCCACGTCCGGCGGTTGAAGGCATCCAGCGCGTCGGCAAACAAGTGCTGCTGCTCATCCCGCAGTTTGTGCAGCGCGCCGGCCTTGATCCCGTCGATCTGCCAGGTGTCACGCCTGCGAAACTCCACCAGCAAGACAGGGCAGGGGAACGACTCGAACAGCTGTCGGCCGATATCCTGAAGGGGTTCAATGGCGGTCCGCCCGAAATACAAGGTGAGGGTGAAGGCCTCGGTGCTGCCATAGGGGTGATCGGCCAGGGCTCGCTCCAGCGTGCGTTCCAGGTCATCCAGCCCCACGCCATAGAGCGCCTTGCGGGTAAGCTCGCTGATGGTTCGCACCGACGGGAACACCTTGTGGCCCCGTGCCTCGGCGAGCAGCGAGCAGTAGTAGCCTTGCCCCAGATACTTGTAGCTGCGGCACAGGTTGATTACCTGCGTACGCCTCGCAACGTCGTCGCTGTGTTCAAAGTAATCCTGGGCCAGCATCAGGCTCTCGCTGGGAAAGTAGCTGGCCCAGTCTTCCTTGCGCTCCACCACGATCAACAAGCGGTTACCAGCGCTCCGCTTACTGGGTGGCTCCTCGGAGAGGGTTATTGTGGAAACGTCGGTTTTGGCCAATACTTCGGCCACGTTGGCTTGCACCGCTGACATGAGTATTCGATCCCTGTTGAAGAAGACGCCCCTTCAATAAATCACGGGTTTCCCGACCTGTCCCGGTTCGTTACTCAAACATTACGGTGTTGCCATGGCTTTTGATTTTCGCTTTGCATCGGTGGCCGATATCGATGCGCTGGTTGCCCTGGAGCAGGACTGTTTCACCCTCGACCGCCTGAGCCCGCGTAATTTCAACTGGATGGTGCGACGCGCCAATGCCTGCCTTATTGTCGCTGAACAACAGGGCCATCTGGCAGGCTATGCGCTGCTGCTGTTCCATCGCGGTACATCACTTGCCCGTTTGTATTCAATTGCCGTAAGCCCGGCCTGGCGCGGCCATGGGTTGGGCCAGCAGTTGCTGGACCAGGCCCAGGCCAGTGCGCTGGAGCGTAATTGCGCCTGGCTGCGCCTGGAAGTACGCGCGGACAATCCTGCGGCCATCAGCTTGTACGAAAGCAATGGCTATCAACGCTTCGCTGTGGTTGAGAACTACTACGAAGACCACAGCCAGGCGCTGCGTTTCGAGAAGCGTATCCTGCGCAGTGCTCCGCCCCCTGCACGGCAAGTGCCGTACTACGCGCAAACGACCGAGTTCACCTGCGGAGCGGCCTGCCTGCTGATGGCCATGGCTGCGGTCGAACGGGAGCGGGCCATGCACCGCAGCGAGGAGATTCAACTGTGGCGAGAGGCGACCACCATCTTCATGACGGCAGGCCACGGCGGTTGCAGCCCGCAGGGGCTTGCACTGGCGGCTTGGCGACGCGGGTTTGAGGTGTGCATGGTGGTCAGCCAGCCTGGATCGCTGTTCCTCGATGGGGTGCGCAGCGCGCAGAAAAAAGACGTAATGCAATTGGTCGAGGACGGCTTTGCCGGGGCGTTGGCCGAAACCGACGTGCATCAGGTGCTGGCGCCCGGCCTTGATGTGCGTTCAGCGTTGCAAGCCGGGTTCAGGCCGGTGGTGCTGATTAGCAGCTACCGTTTCACCCGTCTGAAGGCCCCGCACTGGATTCTGGTCACGGGTTGCGATGACGAATTCGTGTACCTGCATGATCCTGATGTGGATCACAGCCGCCAGAAACGCATCCTGGATTGCCAGCATCTGCCCGTAAGCCATGCCGAATTTCAGCGCATGAGCAGTTTCGGCAGGCAGCGGGTAAGGGCCGCTGTGCTGTTGCGCGGGCGATAGAACGGCTGCACAGGTGAGTACGCATGGCATGGGCATTGAGTGAACGCAAGCAGTGCTCCGGATAGGGTCACATGCCGGAGCACTCTACGCTTCAAGCGTGAAGCAATGCCTCGAGCTGGCCCTTGCTGTCGAGACGTGCCAAGTCATCGAAGCCGCCGACATGCACCTGGCCAACAAATATCTGTGGGACGGTTCGGCGTTGGGATCGCTGCATCATTTCCGCCAGGTGCAGGGGTGACGCTTCAACGTTGATTTCGTCAGGGGTGATGCCCTTGCTCGACAGCAGTCGCTTGGCGCTCAGGCAGTATGGGCAGTGCGGGGTGGTATAGATAGTCACAGGGCTCATGGCGGTTACCCTCCTAGTTTGCCGATGGCGGAAAGTCGATATCGGTAGCGGCGATGTTGTTCAGGTAGTTGGTCAGGGTTAACAGCGTGACCTGTGCCACCACCTCCACGATCTTGCTATCAGTAAGCCCTGCCTCACGCGCGGCAGCGATCTGCTCGTCACTCAACTGGCCGCGCCTTGCCGTGATCTGCTGCGCCAGTGCGGCAACCGCGCTGAGTGTGCCGGCTCGGGCTTGGCTTACGGCCTCATCGCTCAAACCCGCCTTGCCGCCGAAGAAGGTGTGTGCGGCCAGGCAGTAGTCGCACCCGTTGATTTCCGAGGTGGCGAGGGCAACGACTTCACGCTCGGCGGCGCTCAGTGAGCTTTTACCCAACGCTTGGGCGAGGCCCAGGTAACCATTGAGCGCGACCGGAGCGTGCGCCAGGGTCCTGAATGCGTTGGGAATGAAGCCGAGACCTTTTTGAATGCCTTCGAGAGCTGCGCGCGAGCCAGTAGGCGCCTGGTCCAGCGAGAGAGCGGTAATACGAGTCATGGTCGTTCTCCAATAGGTTGAGTAACCGGCTTGTCTATCAAGCTTGGGGTCCATACTAGAGAGGCAGACTTTTCTTTCGGCTTCAGATCGTCGAAGTTATGCAACAGATCGTCTAAACCTGAGTGCGCTATGGACCGACTGTCGACACTGCTTAAGCACTTCAACCTGCACGCTAGTGCGTTTCACCAGGGTGGGTTCTGTGGAACGACCCAACTTGGGCAACACAGTGTCGGGCACGCCCATCTGTTGCGCTCGGGGCGTCTGTCCTTCAAGGACAAGCGTGGGCAGCGTATCGAGTTGACCGAACCCACCCTGATTCTGGCGGTGCGCCCGCAGGAGCATCACTTGCTTGCCACCGACGCCGATGAAGCGGAGTTAGTGTGCGCCACCCTGCAATTCGATGGCGGCGCCAACAATCCGCTGACCCTGGCTTTGCCGGACTTCATCATCAAGCCCCTCGGCGAATTGCAAGGCCTTGATGGCACCCTTGACTGGCTGTTCGAAGAAGCCTTTGGAGATGAGTGTGGTCGTGATGTCATTCTCAATCGCTTGTTCGAGCTGATGATCATTCAGCTGCTTCGCCACCTCATCGCCAGCCGCAGCATCGCCTCGGGAATGATGGCGGGTCTGGCCAACGCTCAGCTGTCTCGCGCGCTTGTGGGGATCCACGATGAGCCGCAGCGCAATTGGTCCGTGGCGGAACTGGCGAATCTTTCGGGCATGTCGCGGGCAAGCTTCGCTTCGCACTTTCGCGAGATCGTGGGTATTACGCCTGCGGACTACCTGGCGAACTGGCGCATCAGTTTGACGCAAAAACGCCTTCGCGAAGGGCGCCCCATTGCCCTGATCGCCGATGAGGTCGGCTACGAAAGTCCTTCTGCGCTAGCCCGAACCTTTCGCCGCAAGGTGGGCGCGAGCCCGAAACAATGGCTGCAGCAGGGAACGGTGTGACGCCTGGTCGACCGACTTGCACGCCAGGGAATGAGCAAGGTCCTGCGCCTCATCGGGGTGGCTTACACGTTCTCCCGAAGAAAATCGATGAACGCCATCGTCCTTGCCGAGCGGCGCCGCTCACGGCTGAACACGGCGCTGACCGGCAGCGCGGTCGTCTGGTATTCGTCGAGCAGGCTACACACGCTACCCTGCTCGAAGTCTGCAGCAAACAGCCATTGCGGAGACAGGGAGATGCCCAGGCCACCGAGGACCATTTCACGAATGGCCTCGCTGTTGTTGCTGGTGACGTTGCCTTTGATTGCAACCTCAAGTGCTTCGTCACGACGGGTGAAGTGCCAGCGGTCGTAATGCTCAAGCAAGGTGAAGGCGATGCAGTTGTGGCCTGCCAGTTCGGCGGGCTCGCGTGGCTGGCCATGGCGATCGAGATAGGCCGGTGCAGCATAGACTCGCCGTGTGCTGGTGCCCAGGGGCACGGCCACCAGCCCCTCGCTCTTCACCACACCAATGCGGATGGCCAGGTCGATGTTTTCCATGAGCAGGTCTTCGTTGTAATCGTTCAGGCGCAGGTCGATCTGCACATCGGGGTGGCGCTGTAGAAAAGCCCCGATCAGGGGCGCTATGCACAGCCTCCCATAGCTGACCGGTGCGGCTATTCGCAGGGGGCCGGCGATC
Source organism: Pseudomonas sp. BO3-4 (assembly GCF_034044115.1). Lineage (NCBI taxonomy): Bacteria > Pseudomonadati > Pseudomonadota > Gammaproteobacteria > Pseudomonadales > Pseudomonadaceae > Pseudomonas > Pseudomonas sp. BO3-4. Next base: position 3,507,474 of record NZ_CP139018.1, on the reverse strand, counting down.
TGCTCCTGGCCGCTGGCGAAGCTGCGCGTGGCATGCTCTAGCTGGCTGAGAATCTCCTGGCAGTGGCTGTAGAAGCGTTGCCCTTGATCGGTGAGGGCGAGGTGCCGGGTGCTGCGGGCGAACACGGCTCCGCCCAGGTACTGCTCCAACGCACGGACCTGCTTGCTGACTGCCGGCTGCCCCATGTTCAGCTCCCGAGCCACTGCGGAAAACGAGCCACGCTCCACGACGCGCACGAAGATGCGCATGCTGTCGAACAGATCCATCGCTATTGGGCCTCTTTGGGGAATAAGTAATATCCAAATTTAGTTTCTTATCGGAATGAGGAAGGCGGTGCAACCTGTAAGCGTCCATTCATTCAGAGGTTTCCGTCATGAATCAGACCATGCTTGCCGCTATCGCCGAATCCGCCCAGACCCCGCTGGTCGTGCGCCACATCGCCCGCCCTGTGCCCGGTAAGGGGCAGGTTTTGGTGCGGATTCACGCCGCCGGGGTCAACCCGCTCGACACCAAGATTGCAATCGGTGCGGGTGCTCACGCCCGCCAGGAGTTACCGGCCGTGCTCGGCCTGGATCTCGCCGGTACGGTCGTCGAACTGGGCGAGGCAGTTGATGGCTTCACGCCTGGCCAGGAGGTCTTCGGCATGGCCGGCGGAATCGGCGGCGCCCAAGGCACCCTGGCCGAATACATCGCCGTGGATGCCAGGCTGATTGCATCAAAGCCGCATGCACTCGGCATGCGTGAGGCTGCCGCGCTGCCGTTGGTATTCATCACCGCCTGGGAAGGTTTGGTAGATCACGCAAATGTTCGTAGTGGTCAGCGTGTGCTGATTCATGGCGGCGCAGGTGGCGTCGGCCAAGTTGCGGTGCAATTGGCCAAGGCTCGCGGTGCCGAAGTCTACGCCACCGGTTCCGCGGGCAGTCTAGACTTCATTCGCTCGCTGGGGGCCACGGCAATTGACTATCAGGCGCAGGGTGTAGAGGCCTATGTCGAACAATATACGGCCGGGGAAGGTTTCGACATCGTTTATGACACCGTCGGCGGCAGCACGTTGGACGCGTCATTCAAGGCAGTAAAGCCTTATACCGGGCACGTACTCAGCTGCCTCGGTTGGGGTCAGCACAGCCTCGCGCCTTTATCCTTCAAAAGTGCCACCTACTCGGGCGTATTTACCCTGGCACCGCTGCTAACCGGCAAGGGACGCGAACACCATGGAAGTATCCTGCGCGAGGCTGCCGTTCTGGCCAATGCCGGGCAACTGGCGATCCGGGTGGACCCGCAACAGTTTGCATTGGATGAGGTCAACGACGCATTCCGACAGGTCGCGGAAGGTCGCGGCAGGGGCAAGACGGTTATCCAGTTGGTAAGTGAATAGTCTCCCGAGCTTTATTAATCAGCAATTACCTGCCAGAAATGCCCGTTTCCAGCCTTGGCTGGCCTTCACAAACAACTGCCAAAGGGGGACATGGCAAGTGATCATGAAAGTGGTTCCTTGATATGAGGGGCTTTGTTCCAGGCGTTGCCGGCGGCCGGTCAAGCTGGCCGCAATCGAAGTGGTGACTTCGTCGCTACTGTCGGGAGGAAGGGGAGTGCCAGAAGAATCGATCATTCACGCGTGGTTATACCGGCATGAAGCAGCGCCGCGATAATGAAAGGCGCCTTCTTCTCTAGATACTCAGCCATCCCACCCGTATTGCTCGACTCCAACTGAAGCTTCAGCGTTTCATACTGTTGGCGGATCGAGGCATCGCGCCTAAGCAAATCTCTGAACCCCAGCATCTGAGTGATCGTCAGGTGGTCGCGGGTACAAACATGGAGCTTGTGCGTACGAATCCCATCCACATTGCGCCGGTAGAAATGATGGCCCTCTGACAGATCACTTCCCCGTACATACCCCAGAGCCATCAACACCCCGTCCCGCGCCGAGGTATTGCGATGCGCGTGAACCTCAATGAGCACATCGAGTTCGGGCTTCGCCGCCAGCCCTGGGACAGACGTGCTTCCAACGTGGTGGATAGCAATCAGTTCAGCGTCGAATGCCGAGGCAATGAGTGGCTTGTCTGTCAGGAAGCGGGCGGGCCATGTGGGATCGTAGGGGGTAATCTTGCTGGTCAGTGCCATGTCCGTTCCTTGGCGATAAATCCTCGAGGCGCCGGATTGTCCATCAAGGCGTGTGCTTTTGCCACTCACTTACAGGTCAATCACTGTCGCCGATATGTGTATTCGGAATCCGGGCGATTCACGCTTCAACACCTGCATATCGATAGACCGTCGCACTCCAATACTGGCTGCCGTTACGCGTTTGATGTTTCCATCCGTCTGCCATCAGGTGTTTGGAGATCATCCGATTCATGAAACCGTGACCGAACAACGGCTGTGACTCGTTTTGGCTGGCCGTGGCGCATCAGGATTATTTCCCCGCTCACAGCAGGCTGCCTTTTTCAAACCCGCCATGATCACGGTACCACGCCACGGTGTCGGCGATTGTCAGCTCGAGTGCCCGGAAACTCAGCCCAAGCTCCTGTTCACTCTTGCGGTGGTCGAAACGGGTGCGGTCCTGCTCTCGAACCAGTAGACGCAACGTGGCCATGCTCAGCAGAATGGGTCGGCCGGTCAGGCGCGCATAGATCTCCTGCACAGCCGCCAAGGTGTATAGAAAGGGCAGCGGTATTTGTCGGGCGGGTGTCTTGACGCCCGCCATGCGTCCTAAAACAGGCATCAGTTCGCGCATTGTCATATGTCGACCCGCCGCGAGATAGCGCTCACCTCGGCGCCCATGTCTGGCTGCGGCAATGTGTGCCAATGCCACATCACGGGCATCGACAATGGAAAAACTGCCAGGGATCAACCCGGGCAATTTGCCCTGTACCACATCGTTGACCAATTGCCCCGACGAGGTTGGGCCAATGTCGCCAGGCCCCCACATCCAGCCAGGCAGGACCATACAGGCATGCATCTGGGGGTGGCTCTCAAGGAACGACAACACGACACGGTCAGCGAGGATCTTGCTGCGGTAGTAGTCATCTGCGTCGGCGTCGGCCCTCAGGCAGTTCTCCTCGATGGACGTGCCAGGTGCGCCGTTGAGCACAGCAATGGAAGACGTATGGATGAACCGTCGTATGCCGGCCCCGTAGGCCTGCTCAAGCAGGCGCCGCGTACCCGACACGTTTATCTGTTCGAGTTCGTTCCCGTGGCTGCCGCCCTTGTAGTTATCGCGAAAGAACGCCGCTGTGTGAAATACCGTATCGCAGCCTTGCAGCGATGCTGAGAATGCGTCGACCTTGGCCATGTCCCCAACGACCAGTTCCACGCCCGGCAGATTGTTGAACTGCTGTTCACCTTTGGCTTTTGAGCGGACCAGGCCTTTGACCGTGTAGCCGCGAGCGACCAATTCACGCACCAGGTTGTTGCCCAGCAAGCCGGTTGCTCCGGTCACAAATACGTTGCGCATGGCTCAACACGCTCGCTGTTCGGTTAACGGCAGCAACACGGCCCTGTCGAAAAAGGCCTCGTCGCTGACGATCAGACCCCTGCTATCGAGGTGGATGCAATCGTCGCCAAGCACTGCAAGCAACGCCTCTGGATCTGGTCGATTGAAAGCGCCAGAAGCGTGTTGCGCATAGACGTTGGGGGGGAGAGTCATAAAGTCCGGTCCATTCGTATCGAAGGGCTATAGATATACCTTTGAGGGTGCTTTCGAAAAACAGCAATCACTGCATAATGGCTTTGCATATTCGCAAAGCCGGGAATGACCGACAGTATGACGTTGCACGCAAATTGGGATGATCTTCGCCTTCTGCTGGCCGTCTCGCGACGTGGCAGCTTTCTTCAGGCTGGACAATTGCTCGGTATCGCAGCTTCTACATTGTCACGCCGCCTGACTCAACTTGAGGTTGCAGTGGGCGAGCCACTTGTCGAGCGCGGCGTTGAAGGATGCCGGCTGACGTCCCGGGGGCAATCCCTGGTGGAAGTTGCTATCACTGCAGAATCAGGCTTGAGGCGGCAAACCCTTTCTGGCACATCGCAGCAGCCTACCGAGCTGTCCGGCAGTGTGTTGGTCAGTGCAGGGGAGGGGTTCTCGGATTACATTCTGGAGGCGATAAGGCGCTTTACATCCCTGCACCCGCGTTGCTCAGTGGAGCTAACGGTGGCAGCCGAGTTTCACAAGATCGCCCGCGGCGTGGCAGATGTTGCTGTGCGCACCGCCCATCTGGGGGAACCGTCACTGATTTATCGACCCATTGGCCGGCTCGCCTACGGCATCTTTGCTGCCCCGGGTTATCTGAAGCAATTTCCAGGCGTGACGCTTACCACGGCGGTCAGTGTTTCCTTGCTTCCCCCGCTGGATATCTTGCCGCAAATGCGAGCGGCAAAGGCCGCGGGTCTGGACCGCGCGCAGATCAGCGTGAATTCGTTCGCCGTGCAGCTCCAGTCGGTGAAGCGAGGGATGGGGGTGGCTGTGCTGCCCCGTATAGCGGCTACCGATTTGGTCGAGCTGTTCCCGCATCTCCAACTTCCCGATATGGAGATCTATTTGGTGACCCGGCCTCAGGCCTTGAAGCAAGCTCACATCAAATGCTTTTTTGACACCTTGGAGGGGGTTCTGCTCGAAGCCGTGTCCTCGGCAAATGCGACGGTTGTTCCACGAGCCACCTGTTAACGCAATAAAGCCTGCAGTTTCAGGGTGGATGTCGGCGCGACGATCCAGAGCGACAGCGGATCAGCAAGTGACCCGCAGGCATTCTTCGGCGCAAGACGGCATGTTGCTGTACGACTACCGGTTCTAAGGCTGAACAGGCGGTGTCAACTTTCGTCAGGTGTGACAATACGCATGGGGCGCGTGCCGATCTTTGCCCCCGTAATCTCGTCCACGGCGACAGCTTTGATTTCTGTGCCGGTTTGCGCATCGAAGAAGCGCGTCAGCTTACCACCGCCTCGGTATTGCCGGCCCCATGCACCAATCATGAACAGCACAGGGAGAAAATCGCGACCCGCAGCGGTCAGCAGATACTCCTCCCTAGGCGGGTGCTCCGAGTAGCGCCGCTTCTCCAGTAATCCTTCCTCCGTCAGTGCCGCCAGCCGGCGGGTCAGCATTGTCGGTGCAATACCCAGGCTCTTGCGGAATTGGTCAAAGCGAGCGATGCCAGCATGGGCATCGCGCAGGATCAATATGCTCCAGGCGTCACCGGCAACAGCCAGGCTGCGGGCGATCGGGCACGGGTCATCACAACTATTTTTCACGTCCATACTATTTTGATAGTGACCTGCCTTCAAAAGGGGAGTATTGTCTGTATCAAATTGATAGTAACACCTCGATGATGAGCCATCCACCCGAAAAAAACCAATGATGAATAGCCGAACCATGCAAGCACTGACCTTCAAGCGCTACGGCAAGTCACCCGACATCGGGTTGGCCGATGTTCCCCGCCCCACGCCAAAGGCTGACGAATTACTGGTGCACGTCCACGCTGCCGGCCTGAATCCGATCGACAACATGATTCCAACGGGGATGTTCAAGCCAGTATTGCATTTCCAGCTGCCAGCCACCCTGGGCAGCGATCTGGCCGGCATCGTGACCGAGGTGGGTAGCAATGTGACCCGCTTCAAGCCAGGCGATGCTGTCTTCGCCAGCCTCTTCGATCTTGGCACAGGGGCGATTGCTGAATTCGCGGTTGTGCCGGAAAGCGCCGCCGCGCTGAAACCGGCCAATCTGAGCTTCGAGCAGGCGGCGTCCATCCCGATGGTCGGCCTCACCTCATGGCAAGCGCTCAAAGAGCGCCTCACGCTTCAGGCCGGGCAGAAGGTGTTCATTCCCGCCGGGTCCGGCGGCATCGGTACGTTCGCAATCCAGTTGGCCAAACACCTCGGTGCAAAGGTGGGCACCACCACCAGTACAGGCAACGTTGACCTGGTGCGCGCTCTGGGGGCGGACGAGGTTGTGGACTACAAGACGCAGGATTTCGAGACCGTGCTGCGCGACTACGACGCGGTGCTCGGAACCGTAAGGGGGGATGCGATTGAAAAATCCATGTCCATCCTCAGACCCGGAAGCCAGATTGTCTCGCTCATTGGCCCACTGGATGCTGCGTTCGCCCGGGCCAAACGCCTGAACGTCCTCCTGACCTTCGTGTTCGGCCTGATGAGCCGCAAGATCATGCGCCTGGCAAAGAGGCGCAATGTCAAATACTCGTTTCTTTTCGTGCAGCCCGACGGTGCCCAACTCGCCGAAATCGGCAAACTTCTGGACGCCCAGCAAATTAAGCCGGTGATCGACCGGGTATTTCCGTTCGAGGACGCAAAGGGTGCGCTTGAGTACCTTGCTCAAGGGCGCTCCAAGGGCAAGGTCGTAATCAAGATGTGACTGCCGCCGTGTTTCTCACACAACTATCGACATAAAGGTAACTTCCATGACCACACGTCCGACCGTACTCATTACCGGCGCCTCCAGCGGCATTGGCGCCACCTACGCCGAGCGTTTCGCCCGTCGTGGCCACGATCTCATCCTTGTGGCGCGCGACACATCGCGCATGGAGTCGCTTGCATTACGCTTGCGCAAGGAAAGCCATGTGGCCGTTGAGGTGCTGCCCGCCGACCTGACAAGCTCGGCAGACCTGTCCGTACTTGAAAGTCGACTGCGCGACGACGCCAATATCGGCGTGTTGATCAACAACGCGGGTATGGCCCAATCGGGTGGTTTCCTGGACCAGTCCGCTGAAGCTATTGAGCGCCTTGTCACGCTCAACACCACCGCGCTGACGCGGCTCGCTGCTGCAATCGCGCCGCGCCTCGCGCAGTCGGGCACTGGTGCAATCGTCAACGTGGGTTCAGTGGTGGGTTTTGCGCCCGAGTTCGGCATGTCCATCTACGGCGCTACCAAAGCCTTCGTGCTGTTTCTGTCACAGGGGCTGAGTCAGGAGCTGTCACCCAAGGGCGTGTACGTGCAAGCGGTGCTGCCAGCAGCGACCCGTACCGAGATCTGGGCGCGGGCCGGCATTGACGTCAACACACTCCCGGAGGTGATGGAGGTCGGTGAGCTGGTCGATGCTGCACTTGTCGGTTTCGACCGTCGCGAGTTGGTAACCATCCCGCCACTTCATGTTGCCGAGCGCTGGGATGCACTGGAAGGTGCACGTCAAGGGCTGATGTCTGACATTCGACAAACCCACGCGGCTGAACGATATCAGCGCCCACTGAACGCGTGATTGTGTACGAATGATCGAATTCGCGGCCTCCGCTTCGCTATGAAACCAAGGCGACCAAGTCACACGTTGTGCTTGGCCGCCCGATGACTTTAGACTTAAAGTCAACTTTAAGGTCAATAGGTTTTTCAGGGTGAGGTATGAGAATAGGCGAACTGGCAAAAATCAGTGGGCTGGCTCCGTCACGCATCCGTTTCTATGAAGCCAGTGGCTTGATCAGCGCCGTCGAGCGCAAGGCCAATGGATACCGGGACTATGCGCCTGATACCGAATGGGTGCTGCAACTTATAACCAGCGCACAGGCGGCAGGTTTTTCTTTGGAGGAGATCCGGCAATTGATGCCGATGGACGCCAGTGGCTGGCGGCACGACGAGTTGCTCACTGGGCTCAAGCAAAAGGTTGAGGAAATCAGTGCGCTGGAGGAACGGCTAGCACAAAACAAAGCGCAACTTCTGCTCGTCATCGAAGGCATCGAGGGTAAGCCCGAAGGCATGGCGTGCGCGGACAATGCGCAAATGCTGATAAATCGTTTGCGTGAAGAAGGGGTTGGCCAAGCGTCCGGCAAGCGTGCGGTAACGTCTTCAACGAGAAAAAACACCCGCCAGGCTTCCGGGGCCTGACAGGCGCAAAAGGTCTCAGCGCTCGCCAATCAGGCCGGCGAGCGGTTTGGGGGCATAGAGCGCACTCTGAAACGCTGGCACGTATTCGTACTTCATCATTTTCCCAAGCTTCAGGGTGCGGAGGTAATTCGACAGAGCGCCGTCGCCTAGTGTGAGGATGGCTGAATCTGCGTCGCGGCTCGAGCCGTGACGCAGTTGGCGGGAAACCGCATAACCGTATGCCAACTGGCCCTGATGATCGAGATTGGTGAAGCTGCTGGTGACGATATCGACTTCGCGAGAGAGCTTGTCGAGTTTCTTCGCTTTGAAGGACACGTCGACTTTTCCGGTCTGGCTGTCGGTGATGTCATAGACCACAGACTGGGCATCTTCTTTGCGGTCGATACCGGTCAGCCATTTAGGCAGGTTGTAACCGACGACACCACGCACCCGTGCAAGCTCGGTATTGACCGGCAGCTTGAGTACATAGCCCCAGAAGTCGCCGGACATCGACTGGCCAATCAGTGTGAACGGACCCAGATTGGCTTTGCCTGGCGTGTTGGTAATGATCGACACGGCCACTTCGTTATAGGCGTCGTTATCACAATGCTCATAGGTGTATGCAGTAAACGCAACCAAGCCCCGGCCTGGCCAGACTTGCAGGGGGGATGCGGTTGCTAGTACTTCCGGCGGCATCAATGCCCGAAGTGCGTCCAAGTCGGCCGTGTAGACAGCCGTTACCCGACTGTTCTGGTAGTAGAAGTTCGGGGAGTATGACTCGAAGCCGATGTCGACCTTGTGCTTTTGCAGTCCTTTGAACCAGCTCAAATCAACACCCGGCAGCTCTGCTGCAATCACCGACAAGGGCGGGTTCGAGCGATAACGGTCGTACAGGCCGCCTTTGACGACCGGCACTGGGTGGCCTGCGATTTCGATTGTGCTGGTTTCAGTCGGCGTGAGCATTTCAGGCGTCCCCGCCAACCCTTGGTTGGCAATTGAGCTGAACAGCAATCCTGTTAATACGGTGCGTGCGAGTTTCAATCGGTCTTACTCCGCGGGTGGGAACTGCTTGAGGGGTCAGCGAGCGACGTTGTTGCCAGAGAGCACCGCCACCACGGCTTCAGCTACGGCTTTGGGCGATTGAGGGTTTTGGCCGGTGACAAGCCTTCCATCCGTGATGGCAAATGACGTGAATGGCAGCCAGCCTTTGCGGTACCGAGCACCCTGACTCACCAACTTGTCCTCAAGGAAGAAGGGCACCTGGCTTTTCATGCCGGAGAACAGCTCTTCGCGATCAGAGAAGCCGGTGATGTTCTTGCCCTTGATGATCAACTGGCCCTTTTCATCCTTCAGATCCAGCAGGCCCGCTACGCCATGGCAGACGGCCGAGACGATGCCACCCTGGTTGTAGATGGTTTCGGCGACACGTCGCAGGTCGGGATTATTGGGGAAGTCCCACATCACGCCATGGCCCCCGGTGAAGTAGATGACGCCGAACTGGGACGGATCGATATCGGCGATCGGCAGCGTGTTTTGCAAGCGAGTGCGAAAGGCCGGGGACTGCAAATGCTCACGCGCGGCTTTGTCCATGTACAGCCAACCGAGACTGCGCTCGTCCAGTGGCACTGCACCGCCTTTGGGACTGGCAAAAACTGTGCTGTAGCCAGCCGCCTCCACCACATCGGTGAAATGCGTCAGCTCAGTAAGCCACAACCCCGTGGAATCGGTGCGTGAGGGATATCTGGCGTGATTGGTCAGAATCACCAGCATTTGGCGATTCTTGGCAGTCATTGTGGAAGCGGCGGTGCCAGCATTTGCAAATGTCATGAAAGCGCTACCTATCAGTACCAACGCATAAGAAACAAAGGTGTTGAGCATCATCCGAGCTCCATCACTCAAGCAGGTCAGAGCATGCTCACCTTAAACCTCGCTTTAAGGTCAATCCCCCTGCTGCAAATAATGTCCGACGCATCTGGCGCTGGGGTTTGATTCGCGCTCAAGCTTTTCACCCGGTACGGCCAAGACCTCGATTGAACACTCCCCACTCGGTTGTTGGGCGCCCATCGGGTGACGCACTTGCCAGGTGCCGGCGTGTTGAAAATCGACTGATCTTGAAAAAGGTATTGACCTTAAAGTTGACTTCAAACTTAAGGTGACCTCATACCCAGTTGAGGACTGCTCCATGAATGTGTTCGACACCCTGATGCTTCCCAACGGTTCGACCGTCAAGAACCGAATCGCCAAAGCCGCCATGGAAGAGAACATGGCGGATGCCGACCAGGCGCCTTCCGAAGCACTCATGCGTCTCTATCAAGCGTGGGCCGACGGTGGTGCCGGCCTGATTATCACCGGCAATGTGATGGTCGACGGCCGCGCCATGACCGGACCGGGTGGTGTGGTGTTACAGGACGATCAGCAACTGGACAAGTTCAAGCGCTGGGCGCGTATTGGTCGATCCGGCGGCGCGCAGTTCTGGTTGCAGATAAACCACCCAGGGCGGCAGATGCAGTCCAATCTTGGGCAAAAAACCTGGGCACCGTCAGCCGTGCCGCTGGAACTGGGCACAATGTCCAAGCGTTTTGCCACGCCTCACGCGATGCCCTCCGGCGTCATCGAAGAAGTTATTCAGCGCTTTGCGAACACCGCACGCCTGGGCGAACAAGCCGGATTCACAGGTGTGGAGATCCACGCGGCCCACGGCTATTTGTTGAGCCAGTTCCTTTCGCCACTGACCAACCAAAGGAAGGACGAGTGGGGTGGCTCTCTGGAAAACCGGGCGCGCCTGTTGCTCGAAATCGTCAAGGCAGTCAGGGCAGTGGTTTCTGTGGATTTTGCAGTGGCGGTCAAACTCAACTCCGCCGATTTCCAGCGTGGAGGGTTCACTACCGAAGACGCGAAAAAGGTCGTTGAGTGGCTCAACGACCTGGGCGTAGACATGGTGGAATTATCGGGAGGCAGCTACGAAGTCCCCGCCATGCAGGGTGACGCGCGCGATGGTCGCACCCTGGCTCGCGAAGCTTATTTCGTCGAGTTCGCCCGTGATCTCCAAACCGTCGCCAAAATGCCGGTGATGGTCACTGGCGGTATACGTCGCCGCGCGGTGGCCGAAAGCGTCGTGCAGAGCGGTGTGGACATGGTGGGTATCGGCACGGCGTTAGCCATCGATCCGCACTTGCCTCGTGACTGGTTGCAGGGCAAAGACAACGCCCCTCAATTGCCGGCGATCACCTGGAAAAACAAAGCCATCGCATCCTTGGCAAACATGGCAGTAGTGAAGTTTCAACTGCGCAAACTCAGCCGGGCTAAAAAGCCTGACCCGAGCGTTTCGCCGTTGCGCGCGCTGATCGTGCAACAGCTCTTCATGGCTTATCGCACGCGCCAGTATCGAAAATGGATTGAAACGTCTGCGCATGACAAGGGCCTGGGAGACGCAAGATGACGATCGCTGTAGAGGGCTCGTTGGCTGTTTGGCAATGCGCCTGAAGCAGAAGTTTGGGACCGGTGTTTTTGTGACTTGTGGCCAGAATCGAGAGGAGGGCGGGATGTTTGATTATTGGGTCGTCCCGGCTAGCCTGGCTTCAGATGTCTTCGCAGAGATCCAGACGTTGGTAGATGGCCAAGCAGATTCCCGGTAGCGGATACGTTCGCGTGTCCCACGATATCAGCTTCTGAGCGGCTGAAGGGTCATGACCCATGCGCGTAGCTAAACGATGTGCTGACGCGGCTGCCGACGCAGTGAGCCAGTGAGACCGAGCAACTGCTTCCGCATCTGTGGATGGCTGACTGATCTGTGCAAGGTGTGTACGCTGGCCGCTTACTCTTTAGCACTCCATTCGAGATACCCATATGACACCCAATCCGACAACTGATAACGCATTACGCGTTGCGTTGGTGACAGGATCAACTTCCGGTATCGGCGCAGCCATTGCACGTGTCCTTAGCCGGGCAGGCTATGCGGTGGTGCTCCATTCGCGAAATTCTGCGGATACGGGACACGCTATGGTTGCCGAAATGAAGCAGGCTATTTACTTGCAAGCTGATCTTGCTGTCGAAGCGGACAGGGTCAGGCTTGTTAACGAGGCTATCGCCGCGTGGGGGCAGCTCGACGTACTGGTCAATAACGCCGGTATTAGCAGAGTCATTGCGCACGGCGACCTTGCCTCTGCCAGTTCGACGGTGTGGCACGAACTTAACGAGGTTAATGTCGTGGCACCGTTCCATCTGGTTGCTTTGGCCGAGTCGGCACTGCGCGATGCCGCCCGTTACCGTCGAGCAGGTTGCGTCGTAAACATCAGTTCGCATGCCGGTACGCGTCCTAAGGGCACATCGATTCCCTATGCGGTAAGCAAAGCTGCGCTTAATCACATGACCCGCTTGCTCGCGCTAACGCTGGGGCCAGACATTCGCGTAAACGCTGTGGCGCCTGGCTTGGTCGACACGCCTCTGACCGCAGAGTGGACAGAGGCCCAAGAATTGTGGCGAACTCGCGCACCCATGCGCAGGGCCGCCAGCCCAGACGACATCGCAAAAGCTGTTGTCATGCTGGTCGAGTCGGACTACTTGACCGGCGAGATACTCCTTTCAGACGGTGGGTTGAATCTGACTTAGGTTTAGCGTGTTCCGGTGGAGCAGAAGAGAAGAAGGCCATATGCGCCGCTTGCTGGCCCATATGCCTGTTTACGGGCCAGCAAGCGGCGGGATTCACGCCCTGATCGCCTCAAGTAGCCCTATGATGTCGAAGATGCTCAGCCTTGGCCTCGGTCACTTCCGGCGCTGCTCGATCCGCTGGGTCTTGCGTCCGAGACTCACCCTCAATGAATCGCTTCATGATCGTCCCCGCCACGATCTCGACGATCAGAAGGTTAGACAATCGCAGGCGTTTTCACACAGCCTGGACCCAAAGCAGCCCTTCACGAAGGACTTCTAACGACCGATTGCAATCGGTCGCGTACGCCTGCAGTCGATCAAAGATATCTACTCATTCGCGGGTTTGTGGGGCGGGTAAAAGTCAGACGCCTTGAAGGTCGATGACTCAGTGCTTGTAGAGTAACGCTTCAACTACAACGCCAAACGCTGACGAATGTTCTCGGCGATTGGGGTAGTAGAGATGGTAACCGGCAAAGGGTTGGCACCAATCTTCCAATACCCGCACAAGGCTACCGTCCGCTAGCTCCTTCGCCACCATGTCCTCCGGCAGGAACCCCAAGCCACATCCCGCCACGGCCGCACGCAGGATCGGCAGGCTGCTGTTGAACGTCCATTGTCCATCGACACGGGCCTTCAGTTCGTGACCATCCTTCTCAAAATCCCATTGCATCAGGCTGCCATGGGTGGGTAGGCGTAGATTGATGCAATTTTGCGCGGCCAGATCACCGGGCTCCTTCGGCACCGGCCGCTGTTTGAAATACTCGGGTGAGCCCACGACCGCGATGCGCAAGGGTGGGCCGATAGGAACGGCGATCATGTCCTTAGCCACCTGATCTCCCAAACGTACTCCGGCGTCATAGCGTTGCGCGACGATGTCGGAGAGGGCGTAGTCGACAGTGATTTCGACTTTGATGTCCGGATAGTCGGGTAGCACCTTCAATAGCTTGGGCCACAGAATATTGTTGGCGGCATGTTCGGATGCTTGAATCCGCACATTGCCTGCTGGGGTGTCACGAAACTCGCTGACCGCAGCCAGTTCGAGTTCAATTTCATCGAACCTCGGCGCCATCGATTGATACAGCCGCTGACCCGCCTCGGTGGGCGACACGCTGCGGGTGGTACGTGTCAGCAGGCGGACGCCCAATCGGCTTTCCAGCGCGCGCATGGTGTGGCTCAGCGCTGACTGCGAGACGCCAAGCTGAGCGGCCGCGCGGGTGAAACTGCCTTCGCGAGTGATGACCACGAAGGCTTGCAGGTCGTTTAGATTGGCGCGTGACATTGATGAGAACCTCTCATGAGGGGCGCGGGATTAATCCATGAAAGCAGGTTACACACGGAAGCGCGACCCCAAGAGCGGTAATTACAAGGTGCGGGCGTAAAACGCGGTCAGTTTGCCAATTGCGGCATCGACATAACGCGGCACCCAATAGGTTTCGATGTGCGTCGCGCCGTCGAGGATAAACACTTCCTTGTCGGTGGTGCCGGTGGCTTTGGGAAAGGCGTCCTGCGTCATGTACAGGCTATCGGCTTTGCTGCCCGCGATCATCAGCAACGGTTGGTTGATCAGCTCGATATGGTCAGTGGCGTCGAAACGCATCAAGTCGATCAGGCTGCTGGTGGTGTATTTGAAGGTCGAGTTCGGGTGCGCGTGGGTCTTCCAGTAGTATTCATAACCTTGGCGATACAGCTCGAAGGGCAGTTTGGCAATCTGCTCGTCGGTGAGGTTGGCATCGCCCGAGTACAGCACCGCGCCGCCGGCCGCTTCTTGCGCGCGGGCTGCTGACGCCTGTTGCAGGCGTTGCTGAATGCTGTCCAGTTGCGAGTCGTTGTAGCCGTTGCGACGTACCCGGCCCGAATTGAACATGCTCACGGTTGCCAGCGATTTGAAGCGTTTGTCGGTTTGCGCTGCCGCCAACGAATAACCACCGCCACCACAGATGCCGAGCAGGCCCAGACGCTTGTCATCGACGCCGGCAAATTGGCTGATGAAGTCGGCCATGCCGTGAATGTCTTCGATGCGATACGCCGGTTTATCGATGCTGCGCGGCTGACCACCGCTGGCACCCTGATAAGCCGCATCGGCCGTGATGGTGATGTAGCCCTGTTCGGCCAGGCGTTGGGCATACAGACCGGCGACTTGTTCTTTCACGCCGCCATTGGGGTGGGCAACGACCACGGTCGGGTAGGTCTTCTTCGCATCGTAGTTGGCTGGAGTGTAAACGTTGGCGGCGATGTCCAGACCATTGAGTTTGTAGCTGACCGGGTGGATGTTGACCTTGCCCGGTTCGTTCTTGCTGATCGCGCCGTCGTAGGAGAGGGTGAACGGGTTCTTTTTGTAATCGGCGGCCAAGGCTTCGCCCGCCGAGAGGCCGACCAATGCCGACATGAGCGTGGCTTTGAGAGTGTTTTTCACGTGAAGCTCCTGAGCAATCAAAAGGGCGGCAGTTGCAGATGTGTTTGGGTCAGTCCAGCTGTTTATCTCTGAGGAATTGCGCGACCAGGTCAGCAATCTGCACGTTGTTCAGATCCGACATGGGGAAGTGGGTATTGCCGTGAATGCCGATCTCCGGCAGGTGGATCAGTCTCACATCACCGCCGTGGCGATTGACCGCGTCACGCCAGAGCCGGGCCATTTTCAGGCGTGCGCGCCAACTGTCCTGAGCGGGCAGGTCGACCGCCTGCTCCGGGATGTTGTCGCCGTAAAGGATCAGGATCGGAATGCGCGTGAGGGCCATGAATTGCTCCATCGGCACCGCCGCGCCTTGCACCGTGTCGAACGCGCTGGGAATCGGCGCAGGCACTTCACCATCTGCAAACACGAAGCTGCTGCCCGGCTCGAACGCCACGATGGCCTTGACCTTGTCGTTCTTGATCGCCGTCAACCAGCCCGGGCCGCCACCTTGCGAGTGTGTGAATAAAATCCCTGGGCCGATTTTGTCGAAAAGTGCTGACACGCCATCAGCGACCACGCCCATGTCGAACGGCCCGGTGTTCGGCGTCATCGCCCGGAAAAACTGCTCGCGGGTCTGGGCGTCCTGTGCCACTTGTACGCCCTTGAAGTAGTTGGGCCACAAGCCGATGCGGAACTGGTTGAACCACAGTTGTTCGTCAGGCACAGGCTTGATTGTGGTCTCGACCATGCTGCGTCCAGCATCGCCACGCCGGGGCTGATCGATCAGATAGACGCCGTAATGGCGGCGCAGAAAGATGTTCTGAAAGCCTTCGCGACCATCGGCGGTGGTTTCCCAGGTCTTGGAAAACTGACCCGCACCGTGCCACATGACGATGGGCAGCTTTCGCGCATCCACCGGGATTTGATAGAAGGCGTAGGCATGGTCACCATGGTAGGTCTGGCCGTTGGGCGTCATCGGTTGGTGCGGGTTGAAGGTGCCCGGTGCAGTGGTCACCGTTCCGCCTGCGGCGAAGCTGCCTTGTTGTTGAATCAGCAACGAGCCATCGGGGTGGTTCGCGCAGGCCGCCAACACGCTCAACAGCGTGATGCTCAGCAGGTACTTTGCAGATTTCATGTCATTTCCCCGACGCCGCGAGGGCTTGGGCCAACGCGGTGTTGGCGCGTTCAGCCGTCTGCGCATCGCCGTGTTTTTTCAGCAGTTCCGTGACCTCGTGCAACTGTGCCGGGCTCAGACCGACGCGCAGGCTCGCCGCCATGTGCGCGCGTAGTTGCGGCTCGACCCCAGGCGTTGCCGCCAGGGCCCCGACGGTCGCCAGTTCGCGGCTTTGCCAGTCGAGGTTGTCACGCTCGAAGATGTCGCCGAACAGGTGGGTTTGCAGGAAACGGTTGATCACTGGCGCGAACTCGAACACCGGGCCTTTGACCGGGGCGCCGGAGATCCGGGTTTGATTTGCAGTGCCGGCGGCCAGCAGCTCATCCCCGATCGGGGTCGGCCGGCTCGGCTCACGCCCCGGTGCGTCTTCGATACCGCGCTTTTTGCGCGCCTGCACCACGGTCATCAGCTCGTTCAAGGCGTTAAGGCTACGCGGGAAGCCCACATAGGCGTACAGCTGCACCAGAATTTCCCGGGTTTCGCTGATGGTCAGGCCGGCATCGAGCCCTTGATTGAGCGCGGTGTTGAGGTTGGGCATGTCGCTGGTCGCCATGAACGCGGCGATCAGAGGGATCGTTTGTTGTTGGCGCGACAAGGTGGCTGCGCTGGCGGGCTTGCTGGCCATGGTCTGCGATGCCTCGGTTGCTTGAGTGGTAACGCTGAACATCGCCCCGATGCCCAGACAAAGCGCCATGAGTGTGGGGAGGGTAGCGTTGTTGCGTGTGTCAATGGTCATCGTGAAAGGCTCCATCCATTGCAGGTCACCGGGGTGTCGCTGGATCGTACGGAGGATGGTTGTATCGATTAACCCCGAAATTGCGCATGGACTTCTGAGCAGAGCTCATGAGTCGACCTTGACCTTACCGCTGCAATTCCGGCGCGACCCCGCTGATGCGGGGCCTGCAGGGCGGATGACGGACTGCGATAAAGGTGCCGGGCGAGCAACTTCGACACATTCCGTAACTTCATTGGCCGGCGTATTGCGCCTCCGAGACCTGTTCTGCCCAGGTGACGGTGTTGCCGTCCTCGGCTTCAGCGATGGCGATGTGGGTCATGCCGTTGCTGGCCGTGGCGCCATGCCAATGACGGGTGTGCGGCGGAATCCAGACAGTGTCGCCCGGCCGGATTTCCTGTCGCGGGCCGCCCTCTTGCTGCACGTAGCCGACGCCGGCGGTGACGATCAGCGTTTGCCCCAGCGGGTGGGTGTGCCAAGCCGTGCGTGCGCCGGGCTCGAAGGTCACCGTGCCGCCGCCGATGCGCGCCGGCGCATCACCGTTGAACAGGCCATCAACGCGCACCGTGCCGGTAAAGTTTTGAGCAGCGCCCTTGACCGAGGGCTGCGAGCCGTTCGGCGTAACGCGGATTTCGCTGGCGGCCTGGGATTCTGCCGCCATGAATGACAAAGCAACGAGTGGTGCAATCAATCGGTTCATCGGGTCAACTCCATTCAGACGCGAAAGTGGCGCCGCACGTGGCGCCGCGTTGGGCAGACTCAGAGTCCGGTCATCTTCAGTGCCGATTCCGGCAGGCGTTCACCGTGCACTTGAATCTGCGCCATCTGTTGGTTGATCTCGCGCAGATCGTCACCGGTCAATTGCAGTTCGACTGCGCCCAGGTTCTCTTCCAGTCGATGGGGTTTGGTCGTGCCTGGGATCGGCACAATCCACGGTCTCTGTGCGAGCAACCAGGCCAGCGCCACTTGCGCCGGCGTGGCGTGTTTGCGTTGCGCGACGGCTTTCACCACCTCGACCAATGCCAGATTGGCCTTGCGCGCTTCAGGGGAAAAACGCGGGACGAAGTTGCGGAAATCGCTGGCATCGAACTGCGTGTGCTCATCGATCTGGCCGGTGAGGAAACCGGCTCCGAGGGGGCTGAACGGTACGAAACCGATTCCCAGTTCTTCCAGTACGGCCAGCAGCTCCAACTCCGGGCCTCGCCAGAACAGCGAATATTCGCTCTGCACCGCCGTGACCGCTTGCACCGCGTGCGCCCGGCGAATGGTTTGCACACCCGCCTCAGATAGGCCGAAATGCTTGACCTTGCCCTCAGCGATCAGATCCTTGACGGTGCCGGCGACGTCTTCGATGGGGACCTGCGGATCGACGCGGTGCTGATAAAACAGGTCGATGCAATCGGTGCGAAGACGCTTCAACGACGCCTCGGCCACGGCGCGTATATGTTCCGGGCGGCTGTTGGTTCCACCGCCGCGTGCACCGGTGATCAGGTCGATATCGAAGCCGAACTTGGTGGCGATGACGACCTGCTCGCGGATCGGCTGCAAGGCCTCGCCCAGCAGTTCTTCATTGGCGAACGGGCCATACGCTTCGGCGGTGTCGAACAAAGTGATGCCTTGCTCGTGGGCCGAACGAATCAGCTTGATCATGCCGGCTTTGTCGGCAGCCGGCCCATAAGCCGAGGTCATGCTCATGCAGCCAAGGCCCAGTGCAGACACTTCCAGGCCATTGCCCAACGTGCGGATTTTCATGATGTCACTCCGTACAGAATTCGATTAACGCGTGCTGGGTTGATTGCTCAACCAGCCGTTCACGCGTTCCATGGTCTTGCGCTCCTGCTCACTCTCCATCACAAAACCTTCGAGAACCCGAACCTTCGGCGCGTGCTCGACCAGCACGCTGCGGCTGTTGCCCAAGCCATAACCACCGTGGGTATTGAAGGGGATGAGGGTCTTGCCGGTCAGGTCGTGGGCGCTGAGAAAGGCGCGCACGATGGGCGGGGCGGTTTCACCCCAGATCGGAAAGCCGAGATAGATCGTGTCGTAGTCGCTGAGGGCGTGAACCTTGTTTTGCAGCTCGGGCTCGAAGCCGCTGTCACGCTCCTGACGCGCTTGCTCCACGGTTTGCAGATAGTCCTCGGGGTAGGCGTGGGCCGGGCGAATCTCGAAGAGATCGGCACCCAGTCCACGCTGGATCAGCCCGGCGACCACGCGGGTATTGCCCGAGCGCGAGAAGTACGCGACCAGAATCCGCGAGCCTGAACGCGGTGTTTGACGGACGCCTTGCGTGTCGGCGAGCGACAGCAGCGGGGCGCTGGCCAGTGCGGCGATCACCGTGCGCCGCAGCGGGTCGTGATCGTTGCTCATCGACCCACGCGCGCCTTAAGGGCCTCGGGATAACGCTCGCCTTCGACGCGAATCTGCGCCAGCGCTGTATCAATTGCCTTAAGTTCGAAGGCGTCAAGCGTGATGTCCGCGCCGCCGAGGTTTTCTTCCAGGCGATGCAGTTTGGTTGTCCCCGGAATCGGCACAATCCATGGCGCCTGCGCGAGCAGCCATGCCAGTGCGATCTGTGCGGGTGTCGCTTGTTTCTGCGCGGCGATCTGACGAATCAACACCACCAGTCCCTGATTGGCTTGCAGCGCCGACTGACTGAAACGGGGGACGATGCTGCGGAAATCGTCGCTGCCGTAAGTGGCCTGCGCCGACACCGCGCCGGTGAGAAAACCTTTGCCCAATGGGCTGAACGGCACGAGGCCGATGCCTAACTCCCACAGCGTCGGCAGGATTTCCTGCTCAGGCTCGCGCCACCACAGCGAGTATTCGCTTTGCAACGCTGCGACTGGCTGTACCGCGTGCGCACGGCGAATGGTCTGCGCACCAGCCTCTGACAGGCCGAAGTGCTTGACCTTACCTTCGCCAATCAAGTCTTTCACCACCCCGGCGACTTCCTCGATCGGCACATCCGGATCGACGCGGTGCTGGTAAAGCAGATCGATGTAATCGGTCTTCAGTCGACGCAACGAACCCTCGACCGCGACCCGGATGTGCTCAGGGCGGCTGTTGAGAATTTGTTGTTTATTGTCGTCGCCGAAGGTGAAGCCGAACTTGGTGGCGATGACCACTTGATCGCGCACCGGGGCGAGGGCTTCGCCTACCACTTGTTCGTTCAGGTAAGGGCCGTAAACCTCGGCGGTATCGAAGAGCGTGACGCCTCGGTCAACCGCCGATCGGATCAGCGCAATGGCTTGTTTTGTGTCAGTCGCCGGGCCGTAGCCATGGCTCAGTCCCATGCAACCCAAACCCAGGGCTGACACTTCGAGTGAACTGTTTCCGAGTGTGCGCTTGTGCATTTGGATCTCCCGACATTTGGCGTTGGGAGCACAGTAAGCGAGCTAACGAGCGGGGACTAGACGGTGAAATCGGCAAGGGTTCATGAGGTTTGCTCATCAGTCCCAGAAATCGGGAGGTGGCGACTGTGTCCTCATGGACGTCTAGACGCCCTAAGCAAGTGCTCAGAAACAGGCCGTTCGCGTTTAATAGTAAATAATCGAGCGACCGCTTATGGTCGAAAGCGGCCGGTCGTGAATGCCAATTTACGACCCAAGCCCATCCTTCGCGAAGATAGGCGTGCGGCCAGAGCGGATGGCTTGAATCAGACCTGCTATCCAAGTCGAAACGGGAGCCTGCTTGGCGGGCTTACTGAAACAATCCGCGAACGACTTCCCTCAACCATCGATTTCCATTGTCCTGATGATAGCGGGCATGCCAATGCTGTTTGACCGTGAACCCCTCCACTTCGAACGGGCAGTCATGGACCTGTAGCCCATGCATATCGGCCAGTGTCTGCCCGATATGCCGCGGCAAGGTGCCCAGGAGATCGGTAGTCCCGATTATCATCCCTAACCCGAGAAACGCTGGCAGCTCGAGCATGATCCGCCGTTCGATCCCGGCCCGCGCCAATCCCGCTTCCAGCAGCTTCTGCCCGGTGCCGAAACTGATCTGCACATGCCCCTCGGCCCGATACCGCTCCAGGCTCATGCCATCGCCCAGGCGCGGATGCTGCGGGTTGCTCAGGCACACCCAGTCCTGCTCGAACAGCACCTGCTGATACATCCCCCCTCCCAGCCAGGGCACGAAGCCGATGGCCAGGTCCGCTTCGCCCGACTCCAGCGCGCTCTCGGTATTGCCGTCGATCCGCGCCGCCTCCAGGCGGATGCCCGGTGCATGGCTGCGCAGATGGTTGAGGATGCTTGGCAGCAAGGTGATGTGGCTGGCATCGCTGACACACAGGCGAAAACGCCGCTGCGCTGTGGCGGCGATGAACTGCGGCTCCCAGGCGGTCAGCCGGCGCAGCGATTCCAGCACCTCACGGCACGGCCCTATCAGCTGATCGGCGCGGGGGGTAGGGGCCATGCCGCCCGGCGTACGCACGAACAGCGGGTCGTTCAATTGCTCGCGCAGGCGCGCCAGCCAGATGCTGATGGTCGGCTGGCTCTGCCCTAACTGTTCGGCGGCGCGGGTCACGCTGCGGCATTGGTACAGCACGTCGAACAGCTGCAGCAGCTTGGGTTCGGGCAGGGCCTCCAGGGTAGTCATTATTGAGATTCTCAATAGCTGTATTGAGGTCATTGTATAGCGCAAATAAACCCCGCTGCATAAGGTGATCGCAAATCACAGGAGGTCTGCGACGTGAAAATCTGCATTCTGGGCGCCGGTGCACTGGGGTGCGCCATTGGCGCAGCCCTGAGCGAGGCAGGGCATGAAACCTGGCTGCTGAACCGCGGCCGCGCGCATGTCGAGGCGATGAACCAGCATGGGCTGCGGGTGCAGGACGAACGGGGCGAGCGCTATGTACCGGTCAACGCGGCCATCGAAGCCGAAGACGTTGGCGTGACCGATTTGGTGGTGGTGCTGGTGAAGTCGTTTCACACTGCCGAGGCCATCGCCGGTGCCCTCGCGCTGATAGGCCCACAGACGTTGGTGCTGTCGCTGCAGAATGGCCTCGGCCACGAGGATATCCTGGCCGAAGTGGTGGGTCGCGAGCGGGTGCTGGCTGGCAAGACCTATGTCGGCGGCGTGCTCCTCGCACCGGGCTCGATCCGCGCCGGTGTGGCCGGCAAACAGACTTTCATCGGTGAGCTCGACGGCCAGCTGACGCCCCGCGTGCAGGCCATCGCCGAAGCGTTCAACAATGCCGGGCTGGCCACCACGGTCAGCGACAACATCCTCGGCACCATGTGGGACAAGCTGCTGGTCAACGTCGCCACCGGTGCATTGAGCGGCATCACCATGCTCAGTTACGGCCAGCTGTACAGCGAGCCGCTGCTGGAAAGCACCGCCAAGGCCGCCGTGGCCGAGGCCATTGCCGTGGCCGAGCGCGCGGGCATTCGCTTGAGCCTGACCAGCCCCGAGGCTGCCTGGTCACTGGCCGCCGAGGGCCTGCCGGCGAGCTTCCGCACCTCGATGCTGCAGAGCCTGGAAAAAAACTCGATCACCGAAATCGACTTCATCAACGGCTCCGTCGTGCGCTGGGGCCAGCGCCATGGCGTGGCCACGCCGGTCAACGCGACCCTGGTGGCCTGCATCAAGGGTATCGAGCGCGCCATGGCCGATCACCAGAAGAGGGAAACCCCATGAGCCAGTCAAAAGCCTACCTCGAACACGTGGCGTTCTGGGTGCAGGACATTCAATGGCATATCCGCTTTTTCAGCGAGGTGTGCGGCATGACCATGCGTGAAGTGCAGGGTGACGTCGAGCAGCCGGCACAGTACTGGACCCTCGGCGGCCTGCAGTTCATTCACCAGCCGGACTTCGCTGGCCCGGAAGGGCGCCTGGCGCACCTGGGCATCATGTGCGAAGACCTGGAAGCGGCACTGGCCGCTGCCCAGCGCTTTGGCGTCAGCGAAATGCCCCAGGGCCGTAACTGGTTACGCCTGCCTGATGGCCTGGCGGTGGAGTTCATCCAGGCGCTGCCGGCCAAATGCGTAGCCCAGGCACTGGCCATCGACCCGCGCGCGGAGGTGCAGGCATGAGCGTGATTGAAAAGTACTGGGACGATGCCCGCGAAGGCGATGAGTGCATCAGCCCGACCTACACCGTGACCCGCGAACGCATCCTGGCCTACGCCGACCTCACCGGCGACCACACCCCGGTACATGTCGATGAGGCCTACGCCAACGCCAGCCACTTTGGCTGCCTGGTCGCCCACGGCCTGTTCGGGCTGTCGATCGCCGACGGCCTGAAGACCCAGTGCGAGTACCGCTTCCTACCGGGCATGTCGCTGGGCTGGACCTGGGACTTCGTGCTGCCGATCAAGGTCAACGACGTGCTCCACGTGCGCATGCGGGTGGGGGCGATGCGCCCGAGCAACAGCCGACCTGGCTGGGGCATCGTGGTGCTGCCTTCGGAACTGATCAACCAGCACGGCGAAGTCGTGCAACGTGGCGAGCACCGGTTGATGGTGCCGCGGAGGGCAGCAGCATGAGCCAGGCATTGCCATTGGCGGGTATCCGCGTCATTGACTACAGCCACTTCCTCGCCGGCCCCTATGTCGGCCGTTGCCTGGCGGCGCTCGGCGCAGAGGTGATCAAGGTCGAGCGGCCGGGTAGCGGCGACGCTGGCCGCCAGCATGCGTTCACCCTGGACGACCAGCAGAGCGGCTATTTCCTGCAGCTGAACATGGGCAAGCAGGGCGTCAGCGTCAACATGAAGGACCCGCGCGGCAAGGCGTTCATGCAGCGCCTGACCGATTCGGCCGACGTGTTCATCGAGAACTACCGCCCCGGCGCCCTGGACAAGCTGGGCCTGGGCTACGCCGAGCTGTCGGCGCGCAACCCGCGCCTGGTGTACTGCTCGATTTCCGCCTACGGCCATACCGGACCGGACGCCCACCGCGCCGGCTTCGGCCTGATCGCCGAGGCCAAGAGCGGGATCATGCAGATGGTGGGCGTGCCGGGCGAGGCACCGCCGCTGCTGCGTATTTCCCTGGGCGACATGTACACCGGCATCCACGCGGTGGCGGCGATCAATGCCGCGCTGCTCGGCCGGGTGAGCAGTGGCCGAGGCCAGCACATCGACATGGCGCTGTACGACACCCTGGTGTCGATGCACGAATACGCGGTGCAGTGTTACACGCTGTCCGGTGGCACTGTGTTGCCCCAGCAGACCGGCCACGACATGCCCACTTCGACCCTGTACGGCGTGTTCCGCGCCACCGACGGCGACCTGGTGATCGCCGCCCAGGTCGACGATGCCTGGCAGCGCTTCGCGGCCATGCTCGAAGCCAACGGCGGCCCGCCCGGGTTCGGCAGCGACCGCCGCTACCACAGCCTCAACGGCCGCAATGCCCACCGCGAGGCGATCCTGGCGGTGGTCCGCGA
Source organism: Pseudomonas sp. BO3-4 (assembly GCF_034044115.1). Lineage (NCBI taxonomy): Bacteria > Pseudomonadati > Pseudomonadota > Gammaproteobacteria > Pseudomonadales > Pseudomonadaceae > Pseudomonas > Pseudomonas sp. BO3-4. The sequence goes on along the minus strand of NZ_CP139018.1, from coordinate 3,483,348 downwards.
CTGGGTTGGCGCGCGTCGGGTGGCCGAGATCCTCGCGTTGCTCGATGGCATCGACATCCCCAGTGCCAAGGTTCAACGCATCGACGAAGTGCTGGCCGACCCGCAGATCCAGGCACGCAACATGGTCATCGAGCAGCAGCACCCACGCTACGGCACGCTGCGCCTGGCCAACCTGCCGTTCCGCTTTTCCGACTGCGATACCACGATTCACCAAGTCGCCCCGGACCTTGGCCAGCACAACGCCGAAGTGGCCGCCGGGCTTGGCTTCAGCCTTGAAGAAATCACTGCCTTGCAGGCGGATGGCGTGTTGTTTACCCACGGAGATGCACGATGAGCGACCGCTACGCAGTGATCGGCCGACCGATCAACCACACCAAGTCCCCACTGATTCATGGCCTGTTCGCCCAGGCCAGCAACCAGCAGCTGGAATACGGGGCTATCGAAGGCTCGCTGGACGACTTCGAAGCCCAGGTACTGCAGTTTCGTAGCGAAGGCGGGAAGGGCATGAACATCACCGCCCCGTTCAAGCTGCGTGCTTTCGAACTGGCCGACCGGCGCAGCGAGCGGGCGCAATTGGCACGGGCGGCCAATGCGCTGAAGTTCGAGGATGGCTGCATCGTCGCCGAGAACTTCGATGGCATCGGTTTGCTGCGGGACATCGAGGAGAACCTTGGCGAGCCGCTGCGCAACCGCCGTGTGCTGCTGCTGGGCGCTGGCGGCGCGGTGCGCGGGGCGTTGCTGCCGTTCCTGCAGGCGGGCCCACGCGAGCTGGTGATCGCCAACCGGGACATGGCCAAGGCGCTGGCGCTGCGTAACGAGCTCGATCACCCGCGTCTGCGCATCAGCCGCTACGAAGCGCTGGAAGGGCAATCGTTCGACATCGTGGTCAACGCCACCTCGGCGAGCCTGACCGCTGACTTGCCGCCACTGCCGGCTGATGTGCTGGGGGAGGCGGCCTTGGCCTACGAGCTGGCCTATGGCAAAGGCCTCACGCCTTTCCTGCGCCTGGCTCGCGAGCAGGGCCAGGCGCGCCTGGCCGATGGCGTCGGCATGCTGGTGGAGCAGGCCGCCGAGGCGTTTGCCTGGTGGCGCGGGGTGCGGCCCGACACACGTGCCGTGATCGATCAGCTGACGATTCCCCTGGAGTAGGTCGATGGTCGCCAATGTACTGATGCTGCATGGCATCAACCACAACATGTTCGGCAAGCGCGACCCGCGCCAGTACGGCACAGCGACCCTGGCCGACATCGACCAGGCGTTGCAGGCCCTGGGCGAAGAGCTGGGGGCGCAGGTCGTGAGCTTCCAGAGCAACTTCGAGGGCGCCCTGTGCGAACGCATCCATCAGGCCTATGAGGACCGGGTGGATGCGGTGCTGATCAATGCCGGTGCCTGGACGCATTACAGCTACGGCATTCGTGATGCATTGGCCATTATCGAAGTGCCGGTGGTAGAAGTGCACATGTCCAACATCCATGCCAGGGAGCCATTCCGCCATCACTCGGTATTTGCCGAGGTGGTGCGCGGGCAGATCTGCGGGTTTGGTGTCGAAACCTACCTGCTGGCACTGCGTGCGGCGATGAGCATGGTCTGAGCAGGGCCGCATGGCTCGGCGCTCTGAGCGGGTTTACCCGCGAAGCAGGTGACGCGGGGCATGGCACCGGCTGCGCCGGTGTTCGCGGGTAAACCCGCACCTACAATCGAGACTCTCCTTTTGCAGAAGGAACTGAACCCTTGGCCACCCCCGCAGTCCCCAACACCGGCATCGCCTTGCTGGTCGCCGTCACCTTCTTCATGGAAAACCTCGACGCCACCGTCATCGCCACCGCGCTGCCGCAGATGGCCCGTGACTTCGCCGAGAACCCGGTCAGCCTGAACATCGGCATCAGCGCCTACCTGCTGGCGGTGGCAGTGTTCATCCCGCTCAGCGGCTGGGTCGCCGACCGCTTCGGCGCGCGCCAGGTGTTCGCCGGGGCCATTGGCCTGTTCACCCTGGCCTCGTGGCTGTGCGGATTGGCACAAACCTTGGAAACCTTCGTCGCCGCACGGGTGCTGCAAGGCATCGGTGGCGCGCTGATGGTACCGGTCGGGCGTCTGGTGGTGCTGCGCACCACCGAGAAGCAGAACCTGGTCAAGGTGCTTGCGGTGATCACCTGGCCCGGGTTGGTGGCGCCGGTGCTCGGCCCACCGATTGGCGGGTTGATCGTCACCCACCTGTCGTGGCCGTGGATCTTCTACCTGAACATCCCGCTCGGCCTGCTGGCCATCGCAGCGGCGTGGTGGCTGGTCCCCAACACGCGTGCCAGTGAAGCGCGCCGTTTCGACTGGCTCGGCTTCGTCTTCCTCGCTTCGGCCTGCGCGACCTGGTTGCTGGGCCTGGAGATGCTCGGCTCGCTGTCGGGCGGCAGCCTCGGCACAGGCGCTACACTGGTGGCCGTGGGGGCTCTGCTGACCTGGCTGTCGATCCGCCATTGCCAGCGTCACCCGGCGCCACTGCTACCGCTGGCTACCCTAGGCATCGCCACGTTCCGCGCCAGCATCATCGGCGGCACGTTGTTCCGCCTGTCGATCAGCGCCTTGCCGTTCCTGATTCCGCTGTTGCTGCAGATCGGTTTCGGCTATTCGCCGGTGGATGCCGGGTTGCTGGTGCTGGCGATCTTCGTCGGCAACCTCGCGATGAAACCGTTTACCACCGGGCTGCTGCGCCGCCACGGCTTTCGTCGAGTGCTGCTGGTCAATGGCTTGATCGGCGTCGGTTGCATTTTCGCGTGCTTGCTCCTGCAGCAAGACATGCCGTGGTACTGGGTGGCGCTGGTGCTGTTCATCGGCGGGCTGTCTCGTTCCATGCAGTTCACCACCTACAACGCCATCGGTTTTGCCGAGGTGCCAAAAGCACAGATGGGCCAGGCGTCGACGCTGTTCAGCATGTTCTTCCAACTGGCGATGGCGCTCGGGGTTGCGATTGCGGCCCTGCTGCTGAGGGTATCGACGATGCTGCGTGGGGGGGAAAGCGAGATGACGGTGGGCGACTTTCGCTGGGCGCTTGTCGGTATCGGCCTGATTGCTTGCGCCGCGTTGGTTGATGCAGTACGCCTGCCGGCCAATGCTGGTGAACAGGTATTGCGTACTTAGCTGTGTTGGGTTCACGGCCACGTCATCAGGGGGACAGGTGTTGGGATCGGGATCCTTTGGGCCATTAACGACCTACAGCGAACGGACAACCGATAACGGGTCGATAGCGGTCATTCACGATCGGCAGCTTTTCGCCCCAAAGCGCACGGGCGTAAAGGGCAGCGGGCACTGAACAGGACGACGCAGATCAAGGCCGTAAGCGTTCCGCCGCCAGCGACGGCTCTTGAAGTGACCGTAGGTGTGGCGGGTGTCGTGCTGCCTACCCATCCAGCATGGATGGAAAGCCAGTAGCGACTTCCGTGACTGCATAGTACGGTCCGCCTTCAACAAGCCACCCGGTTCGTTGCCTTCACCCCCCACGGACCGGGGCTCTCATGACCTGGGAGGTCGAATGGAAGTCGCTACAACGATCAGTCAACAAGAACTGGATAACGCCTTGGTCGCGTTTGCACGCTACAAAATCGGAGAGATCAAGATCTTCGACCTGGAGCAGGCAATGCGCTTCGAAGCAGGCCAAGCCTTGTCCCAAAGCGGGCTGGTCAGGTTCTCAATTACCAAAATGGTGTCAGGACGTTATCGCATCAGCGATGAAGGGGAGAACGCCATCACAGAGGCTGGGCGGGATCGCCTTGAGGTGATCCGCGGCTGACCCTGGCTTCCAGCCTTGCGAAGGCCGCAGTCATGTTCTGCGGCCCTTTCGTGTCATATCACTTTCACCGCGCGACCAATGAACTTCACCGGCCCTGTCGGCAGACCGGTCGGCGAGCCACCGGCTTTCTCCAGCGTCAGCTCGAACAATTGATTGGCCTCCAAAGGGGGCAGGCTTTGCAGCGGAACTCGATAGGGTTCGCCCGGTTTGACCAGGCCAAGCGAAACCGGGGCACGCCATTGCTCGCCCTTGGTCCAGAACTGCAGGGCCATGCCGTCGGGGACCGTGTCCTGGCCTAGCGGCAGCAGTTCGATCATGTGGCTGTCGCTGGCCTGCACCACCCAGCCGGGGGCCTGGCTGTTCGGCGCCACCAGCACCACCAGGTATTGCGTGGTAGAGGGGGGCGTGGTCAGCAAGGTAAACGCCAGCAGCAGGCTTGCAGCCAGCCCTGCGGCGCTGAGCCCTTGCCACAGGCCGAGGCGTTGCCACCAGCGAGCCTGCGTGCGCGGTGCGGGCAGCTCGTCGAGGCTGCGCTGGATACGGCGCCACAGGCGGGGGCTTGGGGGCTGCGGGGTAGACAGCGCGGTCAGCTCCAGCAGCCGGGCCTCCCAGGCATCCACGGCGGCGCGAAGCGCGGGGTCGGTACGCAGGCGTTCGGCCGCCGCGGCATATTGCTCCGGCGACAAGGTCCCCAGCACATATTCCCCGGCGAGGCTGTCCAGTTTTTCGGCAGAATCGGGCTTCATTCCAGGCACTCCCGTAGCGCTTTGAGGCTGCGTTTGATCCAGGCCTTGACAGTGCCCAGTGGCGCGCCCAATAAACCGGCTATCTCGGCGTGGCTGCAGCCGTCCACGTAGGCGTGCAGGATGCAGCGTTGCGGTGCGGGCTGCAGTTGTTCAAGACAGCGGTAAATCTTTGCTGAGCCGGACCAGAGGTCAAGGTCATCAACCCTCCCGTGCAATGTTGACGCAGTTTCGGTGTCGGCATCGGTCAGTACAGTTTCACGGCGGGTATCACGTATCGAATTCAGCGCCAGGTGGCGGGTAATGCTGTAGATCCAGCCTCGAGCCGAGCCGCGCGCCGGGTCGTAGCTGGCAGCGCGGGTCCAGATGCGGATGATCGCATCGTGGACGATGTCTTCTGCGGTGGCGTCGTCACGTGCGATACGTCGGGCAACGCCCAGCAGGCGCGCGCCTTCGTGATCGTAGAGCGCCTGCAGGGCCCGCCGGTCACCCTGTGCACAGGCTAACAGGCAGCGGTGGAAGTCGAAGGGAGTGGCCGGCGAGTTCAACGTGTGTGGCTTCCTTGTGTAAGGCAAGTACCCCGGCCATCCAGCCGGGGGGCTTGCCATCGAGCGTAGATCATCACTCGCAGGGCGTTGGGTCAGGTGCGTGTCACTTGGCTGTCCAGAACACATAGTCAGCCTGGTACTGGACGACCTGCCTGGCACCTTTGTTCTGCGCCGTGCAGTCGACTGAAGGCGCCACACCGCCGCGGGTGGCCAGGCGCTGGATGTAGCTGACCCCCTGCATGGCGCCTTTGCCTTCGGCCGGGTTGGCCTTGACCAGTTGATAGGGGATGGCGCCTTTGTCCGCCGGTGCCACTGCCAACTGGGTGCCAGTGACTTTCGAGCCATCCTTGGCCTGCCAGGTAGCGGGTGGGCCAAAGTAGTCGCCCACCTGTTTACCGCCACGGTCATTGAGCACTGCCTTGGGGCCGACGAAAGTCCATTCGGTCTGACCGGGGGTGTTGGCCTTGTCGCGGCACTCGTAGGTGATCTCGCCGACGCCGACGGTTTCGAGCAGGACGCGATGGCCATCAGGGACTTTGACCGCTTCTGGCAGCGTGGTCTGGGCGTGGGCGGGCTGCAGCGCAAGGGCGAGGCTGCAGGCGAGCAGGCAGGCGGAGTATTTGAAGTTCATGGGCAGTGCTCCTGAAAGTCATTGGGCTGGGCAGTCAAAGGCCGCCCACTAGCAATACCCGCCAACGGGCGGACTGGATGCACTGAATGAAAAAAAATGCGTAGCGAGATGAGCCTGCATGTGCTTGCCTACCCTCTCGAACGCGCGATGAGCCTCTTTGCTATCGCAGGACTGCTTTAACGCGCGCACCCCCGACAACCCCACGAGGACACTGCAAATGAAGCGTTTGTTACTGGGCCTGTTGCTTGCCGCATCGGGCGCTGCCCACGCCGGTATTCCGCTGTTGAACGCAACATGCCCCGGCAATATCGAGGTCCATGCCGATAAAGGTGGGCCTGTCTACATCAATGGCAAGGAAGCCACGCTGAAAAAATTCAATGACAACTATTTCGAGGCCAAAGGTGGCGGGGTAACGGTATCGTTGTCGATCAACCCGGACGGCTCGCCTGACGTCTCGTATACCGGTAAGAACAAAGCCAATGGCGTATGCCAGATCAAGGACTGACTGCGCGATTGCGCTGTTTGGCGGGCGCGGTGTCAGCGGGCTGCACCTGGGCGCTGGAACGAGAATTGCTGTGACCCCTGAGACATTGATCATGCGGAGTACGCAGAGATGACTCAGGATGACCGCTATTACATGATTTTCAGCGTGGTTGCTGTGCTGGTACTGGATCTGGCGGCGACTTATGTGTTTCTCAATGCCATTCCCTGACCCCGGTTATGGGTCAGGCCTTACGCGTAATCGGGGCCAACGCAGGGTGTGAGGAAAACGCCCCGAACCCTATATAGCAAACAAACCTGATGCCCTGTTGTCGTTGCGCAGTAACATGGGCAGGACAAAACTAAAAAAAGGGCAGGCTGCTTGGCAACATTTCCCAGTTTTCGATGGGGCTGCAGGAGCGTGTCGCGTGAAAAACTCAAGTTCGCGAGCAGGTGCAATACTGGTAATTGGGGCAGCCTCGTTGTTCGTCGCAGGCTGCGCACAAAACCCTGATGTGCGTGACAGCCACGATTATACCGCTGGCACTACCGTGAAAAGCCCACCCGCTTATCTGGGCTGCGTCAAAGGCGAGCTACAAGGGAATGTGAAAACCTATGAAGTCGAGGGTGATAACGCGGTCAGGCTTTTCGTCGAAAGCACTGACCCCGACAAGGCAGAGGGTCTTGTAGAGTTGCGGGACACGGGAAACGAGCGCCACTTCACGGCCTATCAACGTGATGCCTGGTACGACCATGGCAGGTTGCTGGATGCTGCACTGATGTGTTCAAAAGCGTAATCATCCAACCCCACACCAATAGCCCGCCGTCGAGAGCGGGCTTTTTGTCTGCCGATCGCCTGCCCGGCAACGTTCAAAAAGGGCGGGTGGAGCCGGTATGGCCTGAGCAGCGTTGCTTTGCATTTGCCGGCCCCGCCCGTAATAATCGTTGTATTTGGATGGAGAGTCGCAGGTGGAAGCAAGAAGCGTAGTCGCCGAAATGTTCATTGGGATTCCGACGCATTTCTGGGTTTTGCCTGTTGCCGGCCTGGTTGCCTACTACGGGCTGAAGTGGTCCGCCAGATCCAGTAATCGTGCCACCCTGCTACAAGCCTCGACTTACCTGTTGCTGCTGGTACTGGCAGTTCTGCCCAACGGCTTTTATGCACTGTTTCCTCCCGCGCCCGAGCCGGATGTGCTGTTGAATCAATCACCGTTGCCCAACTATGCAGGGCGCTTCTACCTGGATGCGTTCTATGTCTTCAGTGGCTGGGCGCTGAGCAAAGTGGTCAAGTTGAAGTTCAGCTGAGTCGCAGCTCGCTACCTGATGCGCTGACGGGATCAGTAATTGCATACCCCATTGAAACCGGCGCATCTGTGGGATACGGCAATGCTCTCTGAAGATCTGTACATCATGTTCCTGGTTGTCGGCAGTGTGTTGGCCCTGGATATAGCAGCCATCGTGTTGTACAGGGGAGCCAAGCCCTGACCCCGGGTTTGGCTCGCAATGGCGCCGGAGTATCCTCAGGGCTTCAGCTTTTCTCCTGTACCTGCAGCACCGAACCCTTGTCGTCAGTTGCCAGCAATCCGCCGGCGTCGGTGTCGTCTGATTGTCGCTCGGCAAGGGGGACGTCCGGCGAGCGAAAGATACTATGGCCCTGTTCACCGGTTTTAAGGGTGACGAGTTTGCCGTTCTGATAGAAGAACTGAGTGTGGTTGGCGTTCGTTTGCATGGTATGAAGCCCTGCCGAGTCGTGGTGTGATGTCCCTCGGGAGTTTCACTGTTGCGGCGTGCCCCGGCTACTGGCAGAAATATCAGGTGCGCTGCACGGATCCCGCTTGGGCGTCGTCCTGCAGCAAGACTTTGGTTGATTAGTAACGCGGCGTCACGCCCGTTAGAATGCAGCGTATCCATAACGGTCGATTGCAAATGCCTGACATTCGTATTTTTATCGCCACTGTGTTGGTTGCCAGCCTCGCCGGTTGCGCTACCCCCGGCAAACCCACTGCCAGCAAACTGACCCAAAAATCGCCGCAGCAGTACGCCGCCTGTGTCCTGCCAAAATGGCAGGCGCTGGCCCCACAGGCCACGCAGAAGTCGATAGCCCATGGCTACCGGCTCACGGCGCCAAGCGCCGTGGCAAGCGACGATGTGCTTGATGTGGTTGACGCTCACGAGGGCAGCCGCGCGACCTTCTACAAGGGCAGCTTTCTGTCTGGCGACAAATTACGCCAGGCTGCCAAGCAATGCCTGGATTGAACCCGTGCCCCGAGCGGGTTGAGCCGCCCCGATCTCCTGCAGTTACCCCAACTCATCCCGCTTGTTCAAATGCTCGCATTTCACCTGCGCCTCCGTGCGGCTCGGATAGCTCGGCTTGAGCCGCTCCTTTGCCTGATTGTCATAAATGTCGAACCCTCCACACACGGTAGCGGCGTAGTAGCGGCTGCCAACGCGGAACGATTCCTTTTCGATCGGTACAGCGGGAACGATAACGAATCTTGGTTGCATTTTTCGTGCCTCCCCAGGCAGAGATTTAAGTATTAGTCTCGCAAGAGGTAACCATCAAGCAGCCTCATGAATAAAGGCGCTGGTCCGAACACCGGTGCGTCGACACGTGCTGTCATCAAATGAAAACCCGCTGTCGTCCGATGCGAAGCACCCCGCAAGCCAAGGGCATACAGTCCAATCACCCAACACTGACGCCTGACGTCCAGATCGATGATTGGAGAGACAAGCATGTCCAAAGTGGTACGTTTCCATCAGACCGGTGGCCCCGAGGTATTGCGCTACGAGGACGCCGAGGTTGGCGAGCCCGGCCCCGGGCAGGTTCGTTTGCGCCAGGTGGCGGTGGGCCTGAACTATGCCGACACCTACTTTCGTAACGGCACTTACCCAATCGCGCTGCCCAATGGCATCGGCGTTGAAGCTGCCGGGGTGGTGGAGGCGGTGGGCGAAGGCGTGACCCAGGTGGTGGTCGGTGACCGGGTCACCTATACCGGTTTCCTCAATACCTTGGGTGCCTATTGCACCGAGCGCCTGATCCCCGCTGCGGCGCTGATCAAGCTGCCGGAAACCATTGCCTTCGAGACTGCTGCCGCCATGACCATGCGCGGCCTGACCTCGGCCTACCTGTTACGCCGGCTGTATGACTTCAAACCCGGTGACAGCGTGCTTCTGCATGCGGCTGCTGGCGGGGTGGGCCTGATTGTCGCGCAGTGGGCGCGGCTGCTTGGGCTGAACGTGATCGGCACAGTATCCACCGAGGCCAAGGCCGAGGTGGCCCGCGCTCATGGCTGCAAGCACATCATCAACTACAGCGTCGAAGACGTCGCCAGCCGCGTGCGCGAACTGACCGACGGGGTAGGGGTGAACGTCGTGTTCGACAGTGTCGGCAAGACCACCTTCACCGGCTCGCTCGATTCGCTCAAGCGCCGCGGGCTGATGGTTTGCGTCGGCACGGCGTCGGGCACCATCCCGCCGTTCGACCCGCAGTTGCTGGCAATCAAGGGTTCGCTGCAGCTTACCCGCCCGGCACTGGCCGACTTCATCGCCGATCCGGCAGAAAAGGCTGACCTGGCCGGCGAATTGTTCGACCACGTCAGCAGCGGGCGCATTCGTATCGAAATCAATCAGCACTACGCCCTGCAGGACGCGGTACAGGCCCACCGTGACCTGGAAGCCCGCAAAACCACGGGCTCGTCGATCTTCGTCATCTGAAGAGGGCAACAGCATGCACATTGAACAACTGACCTGCGCGATTGGTGCCGAGGTGAGTGGCGTCAACCTGGCCGATGCGATTCACGATGACGAACTGTTCGCCCAGTTGCGCCAGCAGTTGCTCCAGCACCGTGTGCTGTTCCTGCGCGACCAGCACTTCAGCCGTGCCGAGCACGTGGCCTTCGCCCGCCGCTTCGGCGAGCTGGAGGATCATCCGGTGGCCGGGAGCGACCCGGAGCACCCGGGGCTGGTGCAGATCTACAAGCGCCCGGACCAGCCCAACGACCGCTATGAAAATGCCTGGCACACCGATGCCACCTGGCGTGAGGCACCGCCCATGGGTTGTGTGCTGCGCTGTGTGGAATGCCCTCCGGTAGGCGGCGACACCTTGTGGGCGAACATGGTGCTGGCCTATGAGAACCTGCCAAACGATGTAAAGGCCAGAATCGAAGACCTGCGCGCCCGCCACAGCATCGAGGCCAGCTTCGGCGCTGCAATGCCGCTGGACAAACGGCTGGCACTCAAGGCGCAGTTCCCCGACGCCGAGCACCCGGTCGTACGCACCCACCCGGAAACGGGCGAGCAGGTGCTGTTCGTCAACGCCTTCACCACCCACTTCAGCAACTACCACACCCCGCAGCGGGTGCGTTTCGGCCAGGATGCAAACCCGGGCGCCGGCGACCTGCTGCGTTACCTGATCAGCCAGGCCTATCTGCCCGAATACCAGGTGCGCTGGCGCTGGAAGCCCAACAGCGTGGCGATTTGGGACAACCGCAGCACCCAGCACTACGCCGTCATGGACTACCCGCCATGCCATCGCAAGATGGAGCGTGCCGGGATCAGGGGCAGCCGCACGTTCTAAGCCTGCCGCCGTCCCTGGCGGTAACCCCACAATAACAATAGCGAGGACTACAGCATGCAATTCTTCGACGATTCGTTGCACCCGGAAAACATGGAAAAGGTGGTCATCACCGTCGCCCCTTATGGCCCGGAGTGGATGCCCGAAGACTTCCCTGAAGACATTCCGCTGACCATGGACGAGCAGGTGCAGAAGGCCGTCGACTGCTACGAGGCAGGTGCCACCGTGCTGCACTTGCATGTGCGTGAGCTGGACGGCAAAGGCTCCAAGCGCCTGTCCAAGTTCAACGAGCTGATCGCCGGGGTACGTGAAGCTGTGCCGGAGATGATCATTCAAGTTGGCGGTTCGATTTCCTTCGCCCCGGAAGGTGAAGGCGAGGCGGCCAAATGGCTGTCGGATGACACCCGGCACATGCTTGCCGAGCTGACGCCGCGGCCCGACCAGGTGACCGTGGCCATCAACACCACGCAGATGAACATCATGGAGTTGCTGTACCCCGAGTACCTTGAAGGCACCTCGCTGGCCAGCCCCGCAATCCATGCTGCCTACAGCGAAATGACCGTGCCGGCCGGCCCGGCCTGGGTCCGCGAGCACTTGCGTCGCCTGCAGGCCAGCCATATCCAGCCGCATTTCCAGCTGACCGGCATGCATGCCCTGGAAACCCTCGAACGCCTCGTGCGCCGGGGTGACTACATGGGGCCGCTGAATTTGACCTGGATCGGCATTGGCGGCGGTTTCGACGGCCCCAACCCGTTCAACTTCTTCAACTTCATCCACCGCGCGCCGGACGGCTGCACCCTGACTGCCGAATCGTTGCTCAAGAACGTGCTGCCGTTCAACACCATGGCGCTGGCCATGGGCCTGCACCCGCGCTGCGGCAATGAAGACACCCTCATCGACCAGCACGGCAAACGCTTTACCTCGGTGCAGCAGATCCAGCAGACCGTGCGCGTGGCCCATGAGCTGGGGCGCGAGATTGCCAGCGGCAAGGAGGCCCGCGCCATTTACCGCATCGGGCAGCAGTACGACAGCATCGAGCAGACGCTGAAAGCCAATGGCATGGCGCCGAACCGCCAGGCGGGTGAGAAGGGCGTGCCGCAGCGCACTTGAGGCGGTTATGGCAGGCCCGGTCTCTTCGCGGGCATACCTGCGAAGAGGCCACAAAAAGCAACGTGAGTTCTGGCGGTTACCCATAACAACAAAAACAACACCCACGCTTCACACCCAAGGAGGCAACATGGCCACCTATCTCGTCAGCGCCGAAGACTCCGGCACCGACACTGCCAACAGCATCCCCCGGCGCTATGCCTGGGTCGTCTTCGCCTTGACCTTCGGCCTGTTGATCTCCGACTACATGTCGCGCCAGGTGCTCAATGCGGTGTTTCCGCTGCTCAAGGGTGAATGGGCATTGACCGACAGCCAGTTGGGCTTGCTCAGCGGCATCGTCGCGCTGATGGTCGGCCTGCTGACCTTCCCGTTGTCGCTGCTGGCCGACCGTTTCGGCAGGGTACGCAGCCTGGTGCTGATGGCCGTGCTGTGGAGCCTGGCCACGCTCGGCTGTGCCCTGGCGGAAAACTACCCGCAAATGTTCATTGCGCGCTTTCTGGTCGGGGTCGGCGAGGCCGCCTATGGCAGTGTCGGCATTGCCGTGGTGGTCGCGGTATTCCCCCGCGACATGCGGTCGACGCTGGCCGGGGCGTTCATGGCGGGCGGCATGTTCGGCTCGGTGCTGGGCATGGCCTTGGGCGGGGTGTTGGCTCAGCACCTGGGCTGGCGCTGGGCATTTGCCGGCATGGCATTGTTCGGCCTGGTGCTGGCGATGCTCTACCCCCTCATCGTTAAAGAGGGGCGCATTGCGCCCAAGTGCGCGCAGCAGGCGCTGGACAAGGCCAGCCACCCGCTGCGCACCCTGTACAGCAGCCGTTCGGTCATCGCCGCCTATGTCGGCAGTGGCCTGCAGTTGTTTGTCGGCGGCACCCTGATCGTGTGGATGCCCAGTTACCTGAACCGCTATTACGCCATGGGCACCGACCACGCGGGGGCGATCGCCGCCGTCATCGTGCTGTGCAGTGGTATCGGCATGATTCTCTGCGCCATGCTCTGCGATCGCCTTGGGCGGCAGCGCCCCGACCGCAAGATCAGCCTGGCCATCGGCTATTGCCTGGGCAGTTGCGCGCTGCTGAGCATAGCCTTTGCGTTGCCTGCCGGTACCGCGCAACTGGTGCTGATCTGCCTGGGCATGATGATAGCCGCCGGCACCAATGGCCCGTCCAGTGCCATGGTCGCCAACCTGACCCACGCTGCTGTGCATGGCACGGCATTCGCCACCCTGACCTTGGCCAACAACCTGCTGGGCCTGGCCACCGGGCCGCTGATCACCGGTCGGGTGTCTGACCTGATCGGGCTTCAGGCGGCGCTGCAGTGGGTGCCACTGACAAGCATTGCAGCGGCGGCCGTGTTCTGGGTTGCCAAACGTCACTACCACCGCGACATGGATCGTCTGCGCTGCAGGAGTTGAAACCGTGAAACAGCAATTGTCCGTCGAAGTGTTCTTCGATTTCGTCTGCCCCTGGTGCCTGATTGGCCAGCGGCACTTGCAAGCTGCGCTGTTGCTGTTGCAGCGTGAGCAGCCACACGTGCAAGTGCAGGTTCACAGGCAGGGCGTGCAGTTGCTGCCGGGGCTGCCAGCCAATGGGGTACCCTTCAAGCAGTTCTACCTTCAACGCCTGGGCAGCGAGCAGGCAGTGCGCGAGCGCCAGGCTCAGGTGCGCGCCGCTGCCCGTGTGGTGGGCGAGGACATCGACTTCTCGCGCATCTGCCGCATGCCAAACACCGGCAACGCCCACCGGTTGATGCAGCGCGCCGGCAGTCTGCTTGGCGCGTCGCAACAGCAAGCGTTGCTGGAGCGGCTGTTCATTGCCTATTTCCACCAAGGCCGCGACCTCGGCGATGGCCGCACGTTGCTCGGCATCGCCGAGAGTTGCGGGCTCAAGGCCGCGCAGGTAATCGATTGTTTGCGTGATGATGGCAGCCCGTTCCTCGACGGTGCAGGGCGTGCAGGCAGTGCCGTGCCACGTTATCGCTTCAACCTGGGCCCTCTGATTGCCGGGGTGCGGCCAGCCGAGGCGCTGTTTGCGGCGATGACCGACGCCTTGTCAGAGGGGGGGCAGGCATGAGCCTGCGTATCGCCCTCAACCCCAGCCAACTGCCGGAGCGCAATGGCCGGGTGCTGCTGGCTTGCGAGGGCCGCAGCGTAGCGTTGTTCAATGTCGCCGGTGCACTCTATGCCATCGACGATAGCTGCCCGCACCAAGGGGCGTCGCTGTGTGGTGGGCGCCTGGAAGGGCGGGTGATCCAGTGCTGTGCCCACGGCCTGCGCTTCGACCTGGCCAGCGGGTACCTGGTCAATTCCAAGGCGTTGAAAGTTACCTGCTACCCGGTGCAGCAGGAGGGTGATGCGGTGTTCATCACCCTCGATAGTGACGGGTTTGGGGAGCAGGGCTGACACTGCTTGCCCGCCAGCTGGCCGGCGGCATGCCGTACTGGGCGATGAACCAGCGGGTGAACGAACTGGGCATCGAGTAGCCGAGCATATCGGCAATGCGACCCAGCGAATAGCTGGGGTTCTCCAGGTAGCGCATCACCAGGTCACGTCGCACGCTGTTGATCAGGTCCTTGAAGGTCAAGCCGCTGTCTTCCAGCCGCCGCTGCAGCGTGCGTACGTTCATGCCCTGGGTTTGCGCCACTTGCTCGAGGGTGGCCCGCCCCATGGGCAGCAGCAGGTAGATGGTCTTGCGCAACTCCAGCTCCAGCGATGGTTCGCTGCCTGCTGGCAGCGTGTCCAGGTAGCGCCGCGCCAGGCGGGCCATGGCTTCGTTGGCTTGCGGGCTGGCACTGTCGAGGTCGGCGGCAGGGCAGACGATGCCGTTGAACTCGCTGCCAAACACCAGCGTGCAGCCGAAAATGCGCCGGTGAATGGCGGGGTCGGCGGGGGCCGCATGGGTGAAATTGGCGCTGATCGGGTGCCAGTGCGTGCCTAGCAGCGCCGCGCACAAGCGCATCATCACGCCGATAGCCAGCTCGGTGGCCTGGCGGCTACAGGGCGCGCGCTCGCTGATCACCTCTTCGCGAATGACCACGGTCTTGCCAGCTTCTTCGATATGAATGGCCAGCGCGTCATTGAGCAGATGGCGGTATTGCACGATCACCTGCAGCGCATCGCGCAGGTTGCGTTGGTGGCTGAGCAGCAGGCTGATTTCGCCGAAGTCCGACAACTGGCGCAGTTCGGCCATGCGCAAGCCGAAGCTTTCGCATTGGCTGGCGCTGGCGGAAGCTTCCAGCAGGTTGATCACGCTGGCCACCGGGATACGCCGGTTGGGGTCGTCAAGCAACGCCGCGCTGAGGCCCACCTGTGCCAGCAGTTTGTGGGGGTTCAGACCCAGGTGGCGAGACACCTCCAGGTAATTGGTCAAGCTGGCGGCGCGGACGAGGGCAGGCATTTTTTATTGTTATCCCTATTGTTCAGGCAACCTGGCGCTTTCAGGCAGCAGCACAAGGCTGTTGCGACAAAAAGCACTTGGCTTGCAGGTGCACGGGTTTTATAGCCTGCGTGTCATCAATTGAAAAGCAAAGCCCTGTTCGGGCCATTGTCATCAAATGAAAAGTACCTGACGCCCAATGTGAAGCACCCGGGGGGAGGGCTGTTTACTGTGAACCTCAACAGCTACACCGCACACGAGGTTCACCGTGGAAAAACTGCAAACCACTGCCACCGTGTTGATCGTCCCTGGCCTGCGCGACCACGTTGCCGATCATTGGCAGACGCTGCTTGCCAGCCGCCTGGCGAAGGTGCGCAGCGTACCGCCGCTGAAGCTTGACGGCCTTTGCTGCAACGCCCGGGTAGAGGCGATCCAGCGCGAACTGGAGCAGATCGACGGCCAGGTGCTGCTGGTGGCGCACAGTGCCGGCGTACTGATGGTCGCCCACTGGGCCGCACGTTACCGGTGGCCGATCAAGGGGGCTTTGCTGGCTGCACCGCCAGACCTCAACGCCCAATGGCCGGCGCACTACCCAAGCCCAGCCAGCCTGGCCGCCCAGGGCTGGTCGCCGTTGCCAACCACGGCGCTGCCGTTCCCGAGCATTGTCGCGGCCAGCAGCAATGACCACCTGGCCAGCTACGCCGCCGTTAGCGAACTTGCCCACCGTTGGGGCAGTGAGCTGGTCAACCTGGGCGCCGTCGGCCATCTCAACCCGGCTTCCGGTTTCGGCCCTTGGCCGTTGGCCGAGGCCCTGATCCGCCGTCTGGACGCCGAAACCCTGTAGTAACGCATGGACGCCCCAGCCACGCCCGCAACAGACGGGCGGCGTAAAAAACAATAACAATACGTGGAGCCATCGTAATGCCAGAACACCGCATTCACCATGCCGTGAAGCCACAGCGCTGCCTGCTCGCCTGCGCCGTCGCCCTGCTCACGCTGCCCGCCGCCCAGGCCGTCGAAGTCGAGACCGGCAATGAAGACTGGGCCGTGCGCTTGGACAATACCGTCAAATACAATTATGGCGTGCGCACGGAAAGCGCCGACAAGCGCATGCTGGGCACGCCCAACAGCAACGACGGTGACTACAACTTCCGCAAAGCCGGCACCAACATCACCAACCGGGTCGACCTGCTGACCGAGCTGGATGTGGTGTATCAGGGCAACACCGGTTTTCGCGTCAGCACTGCCAGCTGGTACGACAAGGCCTACGACAATACCGGCTCCAACAGCAACCCGTTCGTCAATGGCAACGGTGATCAGTCGGGCATCAGCCCCAGCCTCAATGGCCTGCCGGGTACTGGCATACCCCTGGGCAGCCCGCACCTGAGCAACTACGCCCAGCGATACTACAGCGGCCCATCAGGCGAAGTGCTGGATGCGTTCGTATTCATGAGCCGTGACGTGGGCGAAGCGTCGCAGGTCAGCGCCAAGCTGGGCCAGCACAACCTGTTCTGGGGGGAAACCCTGCTCAACCCCGTGCATTCGCTGAGCTATGGCCAATCCGGCCTGGACCTGGCCAAGCTGGCGGCCTCGCCAGGCACCGAGGCCAAGGAGCTGTTCGTCCCCCGCAACCAACTGTCGACCTCGTTCCTGGTCAACTCCGAACTCACCTTGGGTGCGCAGTACTTCTTCGACTGGGATGCTGCCCGCTTGCCCGAAGCGGGCACCTACTATGGCGGCGCCGATGTGGTAGGCGAGGGCGCGCAGAGCTTCCTGCTCGGCCACACCGGCACCCCGGGCTTGATCCCGGTGCGCGGAGCGCTGACCACCCTCCGTCGCGGTCATGACCTGACACCCGGCAAGAGCGGCGACTGGGGCATCATGGCCAGGTGGTCGCCGCAATGGCTGGGCGGCACCCTCGGTTTCTACTACCGCAAGACGTCCGAGATTTTGCCCCAGGCTTGGCTTGATGCGCGCGGCATGACCGTGGCCAGTGGCCCTTTCGGCAACCCGCCGGGCAGCCGCCAAGGGGCGGTCGGTAACCTGTACAACTCGCTGCAAAGCACCACTTACCAGTTCGCCTACGCCGACAACATCGACATCTATGGCCTGAGCCTGTCCAAGGATGTGGCCGGCATCAGCGTCGGCAGCGACCTCAACATCCGCCACAACATGCCGCTGGCGAGTATCCCGGCAATCGTCAGTGCCCCCGGCCAAGGTGGCCTGGGTGGTGGCTTCGGTTTACTGCCGTCGCGCCTGCCCAGCAGCGGGGTGGTCTACGACGTGCCCAAGGATGGTGACAGCCTGAGCGCCACTGGCGACACCCTGCATTTCACCGTCAACGGCCTGATGACGATGGGTGACACGCCGCTGTTCGACTCGGCAACCCTGCTGGGTGAGCTGTTCTACAGCAACCTGCTCAAGCTCGATGGCCACAACGAGGCTTTGTACAAAGGCAAGGGCAGCTACCGCGGCATCGACAAGGCGACCCGCGACAACTGGGGTATCGCCGTCAACTTCACCCCCACCTGGTACCAGGTGTTGCCGGGCATGGACCTGAGCATGCCGTTGTCGGTCAACGTCGGCCTGGACGGTGTCTCGCCAGTGCAAGGCGGCGGCGCCGAAAACACCGGCAATTACGCGGTGGGCTTGAGCGCTGCGATCTACAACCAGTACTTCGTCGACCTCAAGTACGTCGACAGCTTCGGTGAGACCAAGGCCTGCAAGGACGGCCAGACCGACGGCAGCACCCCCAATGCCCTGGACGGCGAACAGGATTACACCTGCTACGGCGGCGGCTACGCCTCCTTCTCCGGCGGTGGCGCCACTACCGAAGACCGTGGCGCGCTGTACCTGACCGTCAAGACGACCTTCTGAGCCCTGTTTCCTACCGCCTACACAGGAAGACAACCATCATGACCTTCGTACGTACCCTGCTGGCCTCGTGCCTGTCGCTGGCCGCGCTCAACGCCGCCCAGGCTGCCGTTTCCCCTGACCAGGCTGCACACCTGGGCACCAACCTGACCACCCTCGGCGCCGAAAAGGCCGGCAATGCCGACGGCTCTATCCCGGCCTACCAAGGCGGCCTGCTTACCCCGCCGGCCAGCTATCAGAGCGGCGCCAGCATGCGCCCCGACCCGTTTGCCAGCGAGAAGCCGTTGCTGGTCATCGATGGCAGGAATGCCGATCAATACAAGGGGCAACTGACCGCCACTACCCTCGAACTGCTCAAGCGCTACCCCAGCTACCACGTTGATGTGTACCCGACGCACCGCAGCGTTGCGCTGCCGCAGGCGGTGCTGGACAACACCCGCAAGAACGCCACCGGCGCCAGAAGCCAGGAGGGCGGCACTGCCGTGGACAACGTGCTGCCGGGCATTCCGTTCCCCATTCCGCAGAACGGCGCCGAGGCCATGTGGAACTTCCTGCTGCGCTACCAGGGCGTGAGCATGACCGCCAAGTACGACTCGTGGAACGTCGATGCTGCCGGCAAACCGTCATTGTCGACCACAGGCCAGGCGCACATCAGTTACCCGATCTATGAGGACATGGCCAAGCCGATCGGCGCCAAGGACACCTATTACCAAATGAAACTGGTGTACACCGGGCCCGCACGCCGTGCCGGTGAAGCAATGATGCTGCGCGACGCTGCCAACCCGCTGGTGCAGCCGCGCAGCGCCTGGCAGTACCTGCCGGGCCAGCGCCGGGTCAAGCTGGCACCTAACCTGGCCTACGACACGCCCAACCCGGGCACCTCCGGCTCTGGCACTTACGATGACGTGTTCGTCTTCAACGGCGCGCTGGACCGCTACGACTGGACCCTGGTCGGCAAGCAGGAGATGTACGTGCCTTACAACACCTACCAGCTGACCTACAACACCGATGTCAAGCAGTTGATCACCCCCAACCACCTGGCGCCGCAGTTTGTACGCTGGGAAAAACACCGCGTGTGGGTGGTGGAAGGCAAGCTCAAGGACGGCGCGCGTCACATCTACCACAAGCGCCGCTTCTACCTTGATGAGGACAGCTGGATCGCGCTGGCCTCGGACCAGTACGACGCCCGTGGCCAGCTGTACCGGGGGTCGTTCGCCTTCCTCACCCAGAGCTATGACAAGCAGACCCCGGACGCCACGCCGTTCATGATCTACGACCTCATCGGCGGCACCTACAACCTCAACGGCGTGGTCGGTGCCTACGGCGGCATCCGTTACATCGACCCGTTGTCGAAAACCCAATGGTCGCCCGATTCGCTGGCCGGCAACGGCATTCGCTAAACGCACGGAGCAGAGGTTCCAATGCCTGTCTTCAAACGATGCAGCGTGGTGATGCTGGCCCTGGTTGCGCTGCATGGCGCGGCCCAGGCAGCGCCATTCACCGATGTGCTGGATGTGCCCGCCATGCCCAGCGCCCTTGCCAGCAGCAGCGCCCTGCGTGATGTGACCTTGGCCGGGCAGCGCCTGGTCGCGGTCGGCCCGCGCGGGCACATTCTGTATTCCGATGACCACGGCGGGCACTGGCAGCAAGCCCAGGTGCCGGTCAGCGCCGACCTGAATGCGGTGAGCTTCGCCACGCCCGAACTGGGCTGGGCGGTGGGCCACGACGGCGTGGTCCTGCACAGCCGTGACGGTGGCATGCACTGGCAAAAACAGCTGGACGGCCGGGTACTGGCCGAACAGCTGCCAGGCGCGGACACCGACAATGCCTTGCTCGACGTGTGGTTCGGCGATGCCCGCACGGGCTACGCGGTGGGGGTGTTCAACCTGCTGCTTCGCACCACGGATGGCGGCAAGCACTGGCAGCCGTGGCTCGACCACAGCGACAACCCGCAAGGCCTGCACCTGACCAGCCTGGCCGCGGTGGGCGACGAGTTGTTCATCACGGGCGAGCAGGGCCTGTTGCTGAAGTGGGACGGCAAGCGCTTCGCTCGCGTTGGCACACCCTACGCCGGCACCCTGTTCGGTGCTGTCGGCAAGCCCGGCGTGCTGCTGATATACGGCCTGCGCGGCCACGCCTACCGCAGTACCGATGGCGGCCAGCAGTGGCAACTGATCGACACCGGGATCAACGCCAGCCTCACCGCCGCCGGTATCGACCGTGACGGGCAATTCTGGCTTGCCAGCCAGGCCGGTGACCTGCTGCTCAGCCGCGATGACGGCGCCAGCTTCAGCCCGGTACCCCACAGCCCCCGCAGCCCAGTCACCGCACTCGTCAGCGATGCCGGTAACGGCCTGGTGCTGGTGGGCGAGCGGGGCACGCGCAACCTGGCCGGTAACCCCACGCTGCACCCCTGACAAGAGAAGACCCTGATGGCCGCTACCCGCCAAGATACGCTTCCGGTAATCCGCAACCTCGCCGATTTCGACCCACGCTCGGGCAATTGCCTGGAACGCCTGGTGTTCAACCATCGCTGGCCATTTCTGCTGTGCATGCTGCTGGCAACGTTGGTGCTGGGCTTCATGGCGGCGACGCGCCTGGAGCTGCGCCCCAGCTTTGACAAAATGCTGCCGCAGAGCCACCCCTACATACAGAACTACCTGGAAAACCGCGCTTCGCTGCGCGGATTGGGCAATGCGGTACGGGTGGTGGTAGAGAACACCCACGGTGATATCTTCGACCCGGGTTACCTGCAGACCCTGCGCCATATCAACGACGAACTGTTCCTCAGCCAAGGCGTGGACCGGGCATGGGTGAAGTCCTTGTGGAGCCCGGCGGTGCGATGGACCGAGGTTACCGAGGAGGGTTTCCAGGGCGGGCCGGTCATGCCTGACGGGTATCAAGGCGCAGCCGGTGATATCGAACAGCTAAGGCAGAACATCGAGCGTGCCAACATCGTCGGCAGCCTGGTAGCGCGCGACTTCAAGTCGAGCATGCTGGTGGTGCCGCTGCTGGACCAGGACTCAGGCACCGGCAAAGGCCTGGACTACCATGCCTTTTCGCAAAAGCTCGAACAATTGCGCAGTCAGTACCAGGTCAGCGGCCAGTATCGCATTCATGTGATCGGCTTCGCCAAGCTGATGGGTGACCTGATCGACGGCCTGATCCAGGTGATGGCGTTCTTTGCGCTGGCTGTGCTGACCAGCCTGGTGATCATCTACTGCTATACCCGCTGTGTACGCAGCACCTTGCTGGTGGTGGTGTGTTCGCTGACTGCGGTGGTATGGCAGCTGGGTATCGTTGCCTGGCTGGGCTATGCCATCGACCCGTATTCGATCCTGGTGCCGTTCCTGATCTTTGCCATCGGCGTGTCGCACGCGGCGCAGAAGATGAACGGCATCCTTCAGGACATAGGCCGCGGTACGCACCGGCAGATTGCCGCCCGCTATACCTTCCGCCGCCTGTTCGTGGCCGGGGTCACCGCACTGCTGGCCGATGCCGTGGGCTTTGCGGTGCTGATGCTGATCGATATTCCGGTGATCCAGGACCTGGCAATCACCGCCAGCATTGGTGTGGCGGTGCTGATTTTTACCTCGTTGCTGTTGATGCCGGTGGCACTGTCCTATGTCGGTGTGGGCCGCAAGGCGGCCGAGCGAGCGCTACGTATCGATGCCCGCGCGGATCAGCACCGTGGCTTCGGCCGGCTGTGGGCCCTGCTTGACCGATTCACCGAACGCAAGTGGGCCAGCGCTGCATTGCTGGCTGCCCTGGTGCTGGCCGCCCTTGGCACCTGGGGTAGCCTCCAGCTGAAAATCGGTGACCTCGACAGTGGCGCCCCCGAGCTGCGTGCGGACTCGCGCTACAACCTCGACAACGCTTACATCACCCAGCACTACGCACTGTCCAGCGATACCTTCGCGGTCATGGTCAAGACGGCCCCCGAAGGCTGCCTGCAATACCAGACACTGATCCTCGCCGACCGCCTGGCCTGGGAGCTGCAGCAACTGCCGGGTGTGCAGACCACCGTGTCGCTGGCAAACGCGGTGCGCCAGATCACTGCGGGTACCTACGAAGGCAACGCGCGCCTGAACAGCCTGCAGCGCAACCAGGACGTGCTCAACTACGCCGCCCAGCAAGCCTCGGTCAACGCCCCGGAGCTGTTCAACAACGACTGTTCGCTGATGCCGGTGATCGCCTACCTCAAGGACCACCGCGCCGACACGCTGGCCCAGGTGGCTGTAGCGGCTGAGCGTTTCGCCCAGGCCAACAGCAATGCTGACCACCAATTCCTGCTGGCCGCCGGCAGCGCCGGCATCGAGTCCGCCACCAACGAGGTGGTGCGCGAGGCCAACCACCGCATGCTGTTGCTGGTGTACCTGGCGGTGACCCTGTTCTGCCTGGTCACCTTCCGCAGCTGGCGAGCGACGCTGGTGGCAATCCTGCCGCTGATGCTTACCTCGGTACTGTGCGAGGCGTTGATGGTGGCCATGGGCATCGGCGTCAAAGTCGCCACCTTGCCGGTGATCGCCCTGGGGGTGGGCATTGGCGTGGACTACGCGCTGTATCTGCTCAGCGTGCAGTTGCACTACCAGCGCGCCGGCCTGAGCCTGGCCCACGCCTACCAGAAAGCCCTGGCCTTCACCGGTCGGGTGGTGGGGCTGGTCGGTATCACCTTGGCCGCTGGCGTAGCCGGCTGGGCCTGGTCGCCAATCAAGTTCCAGGCCGACATGGGCTTGCTGCTGACCTTCATGTTCCTGTGGAACATGCTCGGCGCGCTGGTGCTGATACCCGCGTTGTCGCACTTCCTCCTGCGCGGCCAGGGCGCCCCGGCAGCTGCCGATGCCCAGGCGCCGGCGCTTTCGCAAACCCAAGCAACCGAGTGCTCGCCTCATGTCTGATTACCTTGCGCCACTGCGCGACATGGATTTTCTGTTCAACGAAGTGTTCGACATCCCGACCTGGTGGGCGCAAACGCCCGAACTGGCCGAGGTGGTCGATGGTGACACTGCCCGGGCCATCCTCGAGCAGGCCGGCAAGCTGATTGCCGAGCGAGTGGCGCCGCTCAACCGCAGTGGCGACGAGCAGGGCTGCCGCTGGGAGGCTGGCCAGGTACGCACGCCTGACGGCTTCGCCGATGCCTACCGGGCATTTGCCGCTGACGGCTGGGTCGGTGTGGCCGGCGACCCGGCCTACGGCGGCATGGGCATGCCGAAGGTGATCGGCGCTCAACTCGAAGAGATGCTCAATGCCGCCAACCTGTCGTTTGGCCTGTACCCGATGCTGACCGCCGGGGCCTGCCTGGCACTGCTCAACCATGCCAGTGAGGCTTTGCAGGCGCTGTACCTGCCACCCATGTACCAAGGGCGTTGGGCCGGTTCGATGTGCCTGACCGAGCCCCACGCCGGCACCGACCTGGGCCTGATCCGCACCCGGGCACAACCCCTCGCCGACGGCGGCTACCGCATCAGCGGCACCAAGGTCTTCATCACTGGCGGCGAGCAGGACCTGACCGAGAACATCATCCACCTGGTGCTGGCGCGGTTACCGGATGCCCCGGCCGGCCCCAAAGGCATCTCGCTGTTCCTGGTGCCAAAGGTGCTGGTCGACGCCGACGGCGTGCTTGGCGAGGCCAATGCAGTGAGCTGCGGCTCGATCGAGCACAAGATGGGCATCAAGGCCTCGGCCACCTGCGTGATGAACTTCGACGGCGCCATCGGCTACCTGGTCGGCGAGCCGAACAAGGGCCTCAATGCCATGTTCACCATGATGAACTACGAGCGCCTGGGCGTGGGTATCCAGGGGCTGGCGCTGGGCGAGCGGTCTTATCAGGGGGCCATCGCTTATGCCCGTGATCGTCTTCAAGGCCGCGCGCCGTCGGGTGTCGAAGCGCCGTCGCAGTCTGCCGACCCGATCATCGTCCACCCGGACGTACGCCGCATGCTGCTGACCATGAAAGCGCTGAACGAAGGCGGGCGGGCATTTTCCACCTACGTGGCGTTGCAGTTGGACCTGGCCAAATACAGCGACGACCCGGCTACACGCGCCAATGCCGAGGCCAAGGTGGCGTTGCTTACGCCGGTAGCCAAAGCCTTCCTCACCGACATGGGACTGGAGACTACCCTGCACGGCCAGCAGGTGCTGGGTGGCCACGGCTATATCCGCGAGTGGGGCCAGGAGCAGTTGATTCGTGACTGCCGCATTACCCAGATCTACGAAGGCACCAATGGCATCCAGGCGCTCGACCTGGTAGGGCGCAAGCTATTTGGTGATGGCGGCAAGGCCTACCGTGGCCTGTCTGACGAAATCGTCAGCTTTGCCCAGGCGCTGCCAGTGGCGCACGCCGAGTTCAGTGCGCCACTGCTGGCGGCCGTGCACAACCTTGACGAACTGAGTGCGTGGCTGCTCGACCGCAGCCAAGGCAACCCACGCGAGCTTGGCGCGGCGGCGGTGGAGTACTTGCACGTGTTTGGCTACACCTTCTACGCCTACCTGTGGGCGCGCATGGCCGTGGTGTGCCAGGGCCAAGCGGCACCTGAGCCGTTCCACCTCAGCAAGCTCGGTACCGCGCGCTTCTACTTTGCACGCCTGCTACCACGCATCCACTCGCTCAGCGCCAGTGTCAGGGCCGGCAGCGATAGCCTGTACCTGCTCGAGGCCGTGCAACTGTGATGGCCGCCAACATGCTCACCACTCGCGTCATGCCCCGGGCCGAGCAGGCCTATGCCTATCCGCTGCTGATCAAGCGCCTGCTGCTGTCGGGTGTGCGCTACCAGCCCAACCAGGAAATCGTCTACGCCGACAAGCTGCGCTACACCTACACCACGTTGCTGGAACGCATCCAACGGCTGGCCAACGTGTTGACCACGGCCGGGGTCAAGCCTGGCGACACGGTGGCATTGCTCGACTGGGACAGCCACCGGGCACTGGAGTGTTTCTTTGCCGTACCGATGCTGGGCGCGGTCTTGCATACGGTGAACGTGCGGCTGTCCACCGAGCAGGTGCGCTACACCATGAACCACGCCGAGGATCGGTGGGTACTGGTGCATGACGACTTCCTGCCATTGATACAGCAGCTGCGTGGCGACCTGCCGACCGTCGAGGGCATCATCCGCCTCAGCGACGGCGCTGCCGCCGCGCAGACTGTGCCTTTGCTGGGCGAATACGAAGCCATGCTGGCGGCTGCAGCGCCACAGTTCGAATTTGCCGACTTCGACGAAAACTCGCTGGCCACACTGTTCTACACCAGCGGTACCACCGGCAACCCCAAGGGGGTGTACTTCAGCCACCGGCAACTGGTGCTGCATACCTTGGTCGAGCAGGGCACCTTGGCCGCGTGTGGGGAGGTGCCGCTGCTGCGCACCGGCGATGTGTACATGCCGATCACGCCCATGTTCCACGTGCATGCCTGGGGCGTGCCCTATGTGGCCACGGCGCTGGGCATCAAGCAGGTCTACCCCGGGCGCTACGAGCCCAACCGCCTGGTGCGCCTGTTCCATGACGAGGGGGTGACGTTCTCCCATTGCGTACCGACGGTGCTGCAGATGATGCTCGACAGCGAGCAAGGGCGCTGCACCGACCTGACCGGCTGGAAGATGCTGCTGGGCGGCAGCGCCCTGACGCTGAGCCTGGCCCAGCGTGCCAGCGCACGCGGCATCAGTGTGCATTGTGGCTACGGCATGTCGGAAAGCTGCCCGCTGCTCAGCATCACCCACCTTAGCACCGACTTGCTGGCACAGCCCATGGCACAGCAACTGCCGCTGCGCATCGATGCCGGTGTGCCGATTGCCTTGGTGGACCTGCGCATCGTCGATAGCGAGGGCAGGGAAGTACCGCACGATGGTGCGAGCCTGGGCGAAATCGTGGTGCGCGCGCCTTGGCTGACCCAGGGTTACCTGCACGAACCGGAGCAAGGCGCGGCGCTGTGGCTGGGGGGCTGGATGCACACCGGTGACCTGGCCTGTATCGACCCGCTGGGCGTGGTGCGCATCCGCGATCGCATCAAGGATGTGATCAAGACCGGTGGCGAGTGGATCAGTTCGGTGGCGCTGGAAAACCTGATCAGCCAGCACCCGTCCGTCGCCTCGGTCGCGGTAATCGGTATTCCTGATCCACAGTGGGGGGAACAACCTTTGGCTCTGGTGGTCTGTCATGACGGTGTGCAGTTGGACCAGTCGGCATTGGCCAGGCACCTGCAGCCGTATGTTGACAGCGGGCACCTGGCCAAATGGGCCGTACCGCGGCAGGTGCGGTGTGTGGACGAGATGCCCAAGACCAGTGTCGGCAAGATCGACAAGAAACGCATTCGCCAGACTGCATTATAGAAGTGGCTTGCGATGCTTGGGGGCGCCTTGCGCCCCATCCTGTTGCTGGCGGGGTCTTTGCCCGCGCGTTCAGCAGCCCCAAAACCCCGCCAAACAAGGGAATGGCGGTTGACTTAAGTTCACCCACGTAAAGTTAGGTAAAAGCGGCCACGGCATATACACGGATCAGTATTGTGGTTTGTACTGTCCAGTTAAAGATGCCATTGATGAACACACTTCCGTCGCAGCCAAGCGCTGAACGCGGGGCGTTCTCCGGTTTCGAGGCGTGTCGCAATTCCCAGCAGGGCCCCGTGGTGATCCTTGCCTCCGGCGCTTCTGCCAAACATTTTCCGCTGGGCGAGTTTGCGCACTTGCCCATCATCGCCATGAATGGCTCGGTCGCCATGACCGCCGAACACGGCATCAAACCCTTCTTCTACGTGTGCACCGACAAAAGCTTTTGCCAGCAACAGCCGGCCTTGTTCGCCACTGCCGTGCGCGACAGCGAACGCCTGGCCTTGTGGCCAGAGCAGTATGCGCGTACCGATGTGCCAGCTCACACCCAGTGTTATGCCTTGCACAAAGCCGATATGCCGAGCCTGCTGGACGGTTTGCGCGGCCATGGTGACAGTTGCGTGTGCAACCGGGCACTGTGGAGCAAACGCAGCCGCTCGATCGCCTTCAGTAAAGACATGGGCCATGGCTTTTTCGATGCCCGCACGGTGGCTTATGTGGCCTTGCAGTTGGCCTATCACCTGGGCTTCGAGGAAGTGTTGCTGGTGGGGGTTGACCTCGACCAGAGCGTCGGGCGCTTTTACGAGGACGGCCAAGGCCCGTCTTCGCCGTGCGGGCTCGATCAGCATTGGGACAGCCGCATCCTGCCGTCGTTGAAGCTGATGGCCAGGGAAGTGGTCAGCGAGCATTTCCACGTCTACAACCTGTCGGCAACATCACGCATTCCCGTTGAGCTGATCCCCAAGGTCACGCTCAGCCAGGCGCGGCACATTGCCGGCTGCGCAATGAACTGAGCAAGAAAGCGGGTGCATCAAGGACTGTGGATGCGTACAGTGGGCCGATCGCAACTTGCAGGAGCCCGCTATGTCCAGCGCATTCACGATCATGCCATCGCCCGTCGGCATGCTGACCCTTGTGGCCCGTGGCAATTGCCTGGCAGCCGTATTGTGGGAAGAGGAGCGGGAAAACCGCGTACGCCTGGGCGCACTGCACCGGGACGACCAGTGCCCGGTATTGCGGGAAACCGCTCGCCAGCTGGGCGAGTACTTTGACGGCAAGCGCCAGCGTTTCGAGCTGGCACTGGACTTTGCCGGTACTGAGTTCCAGCGCCAGGTGTGGGCCGCGTTGCTGGCGATACCGTTCGGCGAAACCCGCAGCTACAGCGACATTGCCCGGCAGCTCGGCAACCCCAGGGCGGTACGCGCGGTTGGCGCTGCCAATGGCCGCAACCCGATTTCGATCATTGCTCCCTGTCACCGGGTAATCGGCGCGTCGGGCAGCCTGACCGGCTTTGCCGGTGGCCTGGCGGCCAAGCAGTATTTGCTGGCGCTGGAAGGGCGGCAAAGCCTGGCACTGGACCTGTAAGGCGTCAACCGAACCCGCTGGCGATCAGGCAAGCCAGCACAGCCAGCACCGAACCGGCGATCAGGGTGTATTGCCGCCGGGCCTGACGTGCGCGGGGCCCGACCTCACGCAGGTACTCGCCGGGCGTAGGCGCATCGGGCCGATGGCGCAAACCCTCGGCCACATCGGCAAGTTGACCCTGAATCAGCAAGCCGACCAGGCAGTAGGTGCTGGCGTAACTCAGTAACGCTAGAAACAGATAGATCATGCAAGGTACGGGGCCAAGGGCAGGGTGATCGCGCTGGCACTGCGGGTGTCGAGTACGATCAGCCCTTCACTGTGGTCATCCAGGCTGGCCAGCAAGTGCCCCTGGCTGTCCCATGCTGCAGAACCGCCGGCACCGATGAAAGTGTCGGCCGGCCCCACGCAGTTGGCCATCAACACCGGCATGCCCAGCTCGCGTGCCACCTCTGGATAGTGCGCATATCCCTCGCGGATACCCTTGGCGGTTTTCGCAACGCTGACCAGGTACAGGTCGGCACCGCGCTCGCGGGCCACGGCGGCATGCGCCATGAACATCGATTCGTAGCAGATCGCCGGTGCCACCCGGTGCTCACCCACCTCCAGCAGCAATGCCTGATGACCTGGGGTGAAGTAAGGCAGTTCATCATCATGCAAGCGCTGCTTGGCATAGGCCTGGCGCGGCGCCTCAGGGCAGAAGATGGGCATGCCGATGCGTATGCCATCGGGCGTCGGCAATGGCAGGCCCACGGCAACCGTAATACCCAAGCGGTCGCAGGCTGCCTGCAGCGGGTCCAGGCGTGCGGAGGTGACGGGCAGGGCGGACTGGCGCGCCACACTCGGCTCATAGCCGGTCAGCGACAGCTCGGGGAACACCACCAGTTCGGCACCCAGGGCCGCAGCCTGCTCGATGCAAACCAGATGGCGCTGGAGGTTGCCTGGCAAATCGCCCTTGAGCGACGCCAGTTGTACGGCGCACAGTTTCATCAGAACCATTCCCTGGTGAAGATTGACGTGCCGAGCATACTATCGGCACCAACGCCTGTTCCAGTGAAGGGTTTTTCAGGAAGCCTGGGATGCGCAGCAAAACGCCCCCCGACCTGCGCAGCCACGGTACCTTGTGCCATGCTGTCCAGTGACAGCGCCATGCGCACGGCCCGCGCAAAGGCGGGCAGGGTGCTACCAGCGGAGGAACACTGTAATGGCACGGTTTCGGCGGATGATCGCCAATATCCGGGGACGGGATCTGGCCGTGGGCGATATCCATGGCCACTTCCAGCGCCTGCAACAATGCCTGGATGCGGTAGGGTTCGATCCGGCGGTGGACCGCCTGTTCAGCGTAGGTGACCTGGTCGACCGTGGGCCGCACAGCGAGGCAGCGCTGGACTGGCTGGCCCAGCCTTGGTTCCATGCCGTCCAGGGCAATCATGAGGCCTTGGCAATCACCCGCGTGCGTGGTGGGCGGCTCGACCTGGGCATGTACCGCGCCGCCGGGGGGGGCTGGTTCCTCGACTTGCCGCGGCGCGAGCAACTGCGTTTCGTGGAGCGTTTCGAGCAGTTGCCGATTGCCATGGAAGTGGAGAGTGCGGACGGGCTGGTAGGCCTGCTGCATGCCGACAGCCCGTTTGCCGACTGGGCAGTATTACGCTCCTGGCTGGAGCTGGATGACGACCCTGACGTGCGCCAAGTGTGCCAGTGGTCGCGTCGGCGCCTGAAAGAGGGTGACACCCAACCGGTGCAGGGCCTGCGGGCCCTGCTGGTCGGCCACACCCCGGTGCTGGAGGCCAAGCTGCTGGGCAATGTGTGGCACTTGGACACGGGGGGCTGGGCCAGCGGCCATTTCACCTTGGTCGACATGCGCACCTTGCAACGGGTCAGCCCAGAGCCAGATGCAGCAACAACGCCCCCGCCAACATCACCAGCATGACCCCCGAGGCCCGCTCCAGCCACGCCAGGCTGCGGGCGAATCGTCGCAGTACCCGCTGGTTGCCGATGGCCACGGCAACCAGCAAGTCCCAGAGCAGGACGATGCTGAACATCCATAGGGCGTAGGCCGTTTTCCAGCCGGGGCTGACGCTGGCGACCATGCTGGCCAGGCTGGCATAGAACAGCGCGTTCTTGGGGTTGAGGATGCCGGACAAGAAGCCCATGCCCAAACTGCGCCACCAGCCACGCACCCGCTGGCTACCGGCGACTGTGCCCAGGCTGGTTTGCCCGGCATGGCGCAGGAACAGCACGCCGATGTACAGCAGGTAGCTGGCGCCGGCCAGTTGCAGGGTGGTGAACAGCAGGCTGCCCTGCTGCAGTACCGAAAGCCCGGTGAAGGCGATGACGATGAACGCGCCATTGGCCAGCGCTATGCCCAGGCAAGCGCCGCTGGCGATGCGCCAGCCGCTGTTGATCGCGTTGCGTGCGACCAGGAAAAAGTCCGGGCCAGGTGAGAGCAGGGCAAGGAAGTGGGCCAGGGCGATGATCATGAATTGTTGCATTGGGGGCGGCTCTGCGGAAAAACCGCAGTCTGCTGCCGGGCCCGTTCTGGCGTATTGAACAATATTGCACCTGCAGCGGCCTTCAGTTTCCGCGGTACTGCCCCGGCGTAACCCCCACATGGGCCTTGAACACCCGCTGGAAATGGCTCTGGTCAGCAAAGCCAAGCTGGTAGGCCACTTCCGCCAGGGCCAGCCCTTCACTCAACAGTTGCCGCCCGCGATTGACCCGGGCATTGAGCAGGTAGGCATGCGGGGTAAACCCGGTAGCCGCTCGAAACGCGCGGATCAGTTGATAGCGCCCAAGCCCGGCCTCCCGCGCCAACACCTCCAGGCTCAATTGCGCAGGGTCCTGGTGTTCGATGCGTGCAAGCAACCCGCTCAAGGTGGCGGCTTTCAGGACGGGGGCCGCTGCCAGCGGTGGGTGCGCGGCAACGTCCAGGTCCCCCAGGAAGGCAATCAGCGCCGCATCTTTCTCGCCGTTGCAGGCACTGGAAAACAGCAACCTGTTCAGCGCGCAGAACTGCCGATACACCTCAGCCTCCCTGCAGATGCGAACCGGTTCGCCGGCTTCGATACCGCCAAAGCCCGACTCCAGGCGTAACTGCGTCAGCCAGTCGGCATCCACATGCAGCATCTGATAGCTCCACGCCAGGCCGGGGGCCGGGTTGCAGGCATGCACGCGGTGGGCCGGGACCAGTACCAGCGTGCCGGGCGCCAAGTGATGCTGCCCGTCGGCAGCCCCGGTGAAATGGCTGCGGCCAGCATCCACCGCACCGATGGAAAACGTCGGGTGGCTGTGGGCCTTGTAGCAGGCCCGGCTGTGGCAGGCGCGCCGGCTTTCGACATGTGCCAGGGCCGGGTCGCGCCACAGGTCGGCGTGGGAACGGGGCATTACAGGCTCCTCGGTATTGCCGGCAGGGTAACAGGTACCGTGAACCCGTACAGTTTTTATCGCTGGCTGTTACTTGACCGCAGGGCCCGGAACCCACCGAAATAGAGGGCTGTTGTCAGAGGAAAACGAGAATGGACCTTTCAAGCCTGCTGCTCTTCATCCCCGCCTGCTTCGCCTTGAACATGGCGCCAGGGCCCAACAACCTGTTGTCACTGCACAACGCCAGCCGTTATGGCCTGCGCACCGCCTGTGTGGCCGGCGCCGGCCGTATCCTTGCCTTCTGCGGCATGATCGCCCTGGCAGCGATGGGCCTGGCAGTGGTGTTGCATACCAGCGAATACCTGTTCCTGGCCATCAAGGTGGTGGGCGCGGCCTACCTGTTCTACATCGCCTGGCAACTGTGGCGCGCACCCGTGAGCGAGGCCGTGGTGGCAAGCGATCACCCAGGCGGCACTTGGCGCCTGGCGCGCCAGGAGTTCTGGGTGGCGGCCGGCAACCCCAAGGCCATCCTGATCTTTACCGCCTTCCTGCCGCAGTTCGTATCGGTCGGTAGCAGCACCCCGGTAAGTGAGCAGTTCCTTTGGCTGGGTGTGTTGTTCCTGCTGCTGGAATGGGCGGCCATTGCCATCTACTCAGGCCTGGGCGCCTACATGCAGCGCTGGTTCAGCCAGCCCGGCCCACGCCGGATGTTCAACCGGGTCAGCGCCTCCTTGCTGGGCTGCGCGGGCCTCGGTCTGCTGGCTGCGCGCCGCTAGAACTGCCAGCGCACGCCCAGGTTCACGCCGCTGGCTTCCTGCTGGCGGCTGTCCAGGTTGGCGGTGTACTGCACGCCGCCATGCAGGCTCAGTGCTTCGTTGACCTGCGCTACCACACCGCTTTCCAGTTGCATTGAGGTATAGCGGTAATCGGTCTTGATCCTGTCTGCGTCATCGAAGCTCAAGGTGTCGCGCCCACCGTCGCCGTGCCACAGGTTGACCTGCGCATAGGGCTGCAACAGGCGCCCGCTGCTCCCCGTGAACGCACCCTCCAGGCGCAGGCCCAAACGGCCGGTCAGCTCGACCTGGGCGTCATGACGGATACGCGAGACGCCGTCGCTGGCGCTGTCCAGCGCGACCTTTTGCGCAATCAGCTGAGCTTGCGGTTCCACGCGCCAGTGCTCGGACAGGGTGATGGGGTAGCCCGATTCCAGTGAAGCTGTCCAGGCGTGGCCGTCGAGGTTCAGCGTGTCGCCACGCTCGGAGCGGGCGCGGCCATCCAGGCGGGTGTACTGCAACACCGCGTCCAGGTACGCGCCCTGTGGCCCGACCAGCGTCCAGTAGGTGCCCACGCTGTCGCCATCGAGCTTCAGGTCGCCCACGCTGCGGTCGTGAACGGCCAGGGCAAACCCTTTGACGTCGGCGTCCAGGCGGCTATGGCTTACGTAGATACCGACATGCTGGCGGTAACCGTTGTCGCCAACCTTGGCATACAGGTCCTGGCCCACCTTGAAACCGTACAGGTCGCCATCCAGGCTCGGGCTGACCGTGCCGCTCCATTGCTGGCGCAGCGTGCCGCCGTAGGCTTGCCCCCAGCTGGCGGGCAGGGCGCTTTCACCCTGCAGTAACAGCTGGTCGCCCTGGCGTTGGTGGAAGGTGCCCAATGCCTGACGGGCGATGATCGCGGCACCCCGTGGCGCTGAGGCATACACCGGGACCTCGGGGCGGTACAGCGGCAGGCTTTGGCCCTGCACCGGCGCCGGCAGCTCGGCCTGGCCGGGCGCAGGCGCAGCGACGGGCGGGGTGACGGCCGGGGCGATCACTGGCGGCTCGCCCGGTGCCGGCACAGGGGCTGGAGCGGGTGGCGCAACCAGCGTCGAGCGCAGGTACCAGCTGTTTTCACTGCCGGCAGTGACGCCCCCTTTGAACAGCCGATAGTCGTAGGCACCGGCCGACAGCCTTTGGGTCTGTACAAAGGCGGTGGCCGTGCTGGTGGCGCCGTCACGGGCTTCGACCACCTGGATGCCGTTCTGCGCCGTCGCCGCGCCTGCGCCGTTGAGGTTGTTGATGAGCACCTGGGTAGAGCCGGCGATGGCGCCGCGGCTGACCACCAGGCGATCGGAAGCAGCGCCATCGCCGGCCAGCACGCTGTTCAGGCGCAGGGTGCCGTTGTTGCCGGTGTAATCGCCCTCGATGCGCAAGCGGCCCATGGCATCATTGCCGGCGGTGAGGTCAAGTGTGCCTGCGTTGCTGATTGCGGCGCGCTGGCCAGGGGCAAACGCAGTGATCACCCCTTGGCGTGAAGTGATGCTGCTGCTGGCGTCGAGGGTGAGGCTGCCCGTGCTGCTGTCACTGTCGCCCAGTACCAGCGTGTCATCCAGTGCCAGCCGGCTGCCGTTGTTCAGCGCCACGCGTTCCCAGTTCACATAGTGGGCACCGCCTGCCGGCTGGCTGGCATCGAACGTCAGGCTGTCGTTACCTTCGCCGCCGTCCAACGTGATACTGAGCACCTCGGGCGTAAGGCCTTTGAGCAGCGCCGTGTCATCACCTGGCCCGGCATCCACGCGCCCGCCAATACGGCCTCCGTCCCAGGTGAAGCGGTCGTTGCCAGTGCTCAGCAACACATCGCCGCCAACCTGGCCACCGTGCACCAGCACCTGGTCGTCGCCACCGCTGACGCTGATGTTGCCACCGATGTTGCCCTCGAAGACTTCGATGTAGTCCTTGTCGAAGGCCGTGATGACATTCCGGTCGACGCTGCCGCCACGCATGATGAAGGTGTTCTCGTCCAGCCGCATGTTGACGTTGCCGATACGCCCGTCGTCCATTTCGGCATAGTCGCCGCTGTCGAACGTGCCCTTGATCCAGCCGCCGCTCATGTGAAAGGTGTCCAGGCCATCACCCTGGTTGAGGTTGCCTTCGATGACGCCGCCGCTCATGACGAAGTCATCGATGCCAGCGCCTTGGTTGACGTTTCCGCCGACGCTGCCAGAGGCCATGTCGATGCTGTCTCTGCCGGCGCCAAAGGTTACGTCGCCGGTGATGGCGCCGCTACCGGATGCCGGGAATACCAGTCGGTTATCACCGCTGGTATCCACCAGCGAGGGCGCAGTGCCGCTGTCACAGGTGTAGGTGTCGTTACCCGGGCCGGGTGAGAAGGTACAAGCCGCGTGTGCAGCGGGCGAGGCCATGCCCAGCAGCGGGAGCGAACCCAGGGTCAGCATCAGGCGTAGACGCATCAGGAAAACCTCCATTCTCCAGGGAGACCTGCGCACCACGTGTGGTGCACAGGGTTACCGGGGTTGTATAGAGGAGTGCGTCACGACCACAACTGGCAAAAATGTCAGGTGGCAAAGGGCTAGCGCGTTAGTCGCGGTAGAACGTTTGCACCAGGTGGTAGCCGAATTTGCTCTTGATCGGCCCGTGCACCACTCGCAGAGGCTTCTTGAAGATCACCTGGTCGATGGCGCCGACCATCTGCCCCGGGCGAATTTCGCCCAGGTCACCACCACGCTTGCCGGATGGGCAAAGAGAGAACTTTTTCGCGAGCACGTCGAAAGCCTCGCCGTTGGCGATGCGCTGCCTGAGCTTTTCGGCTTCGTCAGCGGTCTTGACCAGAATGTGGCGGGCTTGGGCTTTCATGAGCTACCTGTGCATCGGGGAAAAAGGCGGCATTATGCCTGATTGAGTCCCGTTGAAGCGATCGCGCCCAAATGGCCGCGATGAATGTCAGCTCTTCAGCTCAGCGCGATCGCGAAACTGCTCCAGCGCCTCCGGGTTGGCCAGGGCATCGGTGTTCTTCACCGGCCGCCCATGCACCACATCGCGAATCGCCAGTTCCACCAGCTTGCCACTGATGGTGCGCGGTATGTCGCTGACCTGGGCGATCACCGCCGGCACATGGCGGGGCGTGGTGTACTGGCGTATCACCTGGCGGATGTGCTGGCGCAAGGCTTCATCCAACTGCAGGCCGTCGTGCAGGCGCACGAACAGCACCACCCGCACATCCCCGTTCCAGTCCTGGCCGATGGCCACGCTTTCCACAACCTGTTCGACCTTTTCCACCTGGCGGTAGATCTCTGCCGTGCCAATGCGCACACCGCCTGGGTTGAGCACGGCGTCGGAGCGACCGTGGATCACCATGCCCCCGCTGGCACGCTGCTCGGCGTAGTCGCCCTGGGCCCACACCCCCGGAAACTGGCTGAAGTAGGCATCGTGGTAACGGCGACCGTCCGGGTCGTTCCAGAAACCGAGTGGCATCGAGGGGAAGTTGCGCGTGCACACCAGTTCGCCTTTTTCGTCCACCACGGGCTGACCCTGCTCGTTCCACACCTCCACCGCCATACCCAGGCCCTTGCACTGGATTTCGCCGCGACGCACAGGCAGGGTCGGGTTGCCCAGCACGAAGCAGGAGACGATATCCGTACCGCCCGACATGGACACGAGCCACAGGTCGGCCTTGATCTTGTCGTACACATAGTCATAGCTGTGCGGTGACAGCGGCGAACCGGTGGACAGCAGCAGCCGCAGGCTGGTCAGGCAGTGGCTGTCGGCAGGTTCCAGGCCTGCCTGCTCCAGTGCCGCCAGGTACTTGGCGCTGGTGCCGAAGGCGTGGATGCCCTCGGCGTCTATCAGGTCCAGAAGCCGCTCGGGGCCTGGGTGGAACGGCGAGCCGTCGTACAGCACCAGCGTGGCACCCACCGCCAGGCCGCTGGCCAGCCAGTTCCACATCATCCAGCCGCAGGTGGTGTAGTAGAACAGCACGTCATCGGCCTTCAGGTCGTTGTGCAGGCCGTGTTCCTTGAGGTGCTGCAACAGCACGCCTCCGGCGCGATGGACAATGCACTTGGGCACGCCAGTGGTGCCACTGGAATAGAGGATGTACAGCGGGTGGTCGAACGGCAGCGGGGTGAAACGGGGCTCGCCGCCGGGCTGGAAGAAGTCATCCCACAGGCTGACGTTGGCTGCCTGGAATTCATCGGCACGCGTGCCTTTGCGGGTATGGGGCACCACGATCAGCTGCTCCAGGCCAGACAACTGCGCGCACACCTGGTTGACCTTGGTCACCTGGTCGATGGCCTTGCCCGCATACTGGTAACCGGCGCAGACGATCAGCAGCTTGGGTTCGATCTGGCCGAAGCGGTCGATGATGCCGTGCACGCCGAACTCGGGCGAGGAGGTAGACCAGACCGCGCCAAGGCTGGTGCAGGCGAGCATGGCCACCAGTGTTTGCCAGGTATTGGGCATGATGGCGGCTACCCGGTCGCCCGGGACGATACCTACCGCCTTGAATGCCGTTTGCAGCCCGGCCACCTGTGCGGCCAGTTCGGCATGGGTGAACACTTCGCGTTGGCCGTCTTCGCGTACGGCGACCACAGCCGGGCGGTCGTCGCGGCGGCGCAGCAGGTGTTCGGCAAAGTTCAGGGTGGCATTGGCGAACCACTGCGCATCGGGCATTTGCGGCCCTTCGCTAAGCACCTGGCTGGGCGGAGTATGCCAATGAACGTGGAAATACTCGGCCAGGGTTTGCCAGAAGGCGGGCCGCTGTTCGATGCTCCAGCCGTGCAGGGCCTGGTAGTCGTTGAGTTGCAGGTTGTAGCGCAGGTTGACCCGGCGGCGGAAGGCATCCATCCGGCTGGCCTCGATCTGCGTTGTGGACGGGCGCCAGAGCACATCGTTCATGCCGAATCTCCTTTACCGGAACAAAAGCAGGCTCAGGGCAGAATCAGCCTCGTGTTGCGAAGAGGCTGACCCTGCAGAGAAAGCGGTCCTGCCTACTCTACTTTAGCCTTCTGCACATCCTGCGATGCCGACCACACGCGGTAGCGCACTTCGACATCCTTGGGCACATACACCACCACCGGCAGCTTGCTGTTGTAGCGCAGCAGGAAGCCATCGCCGACCACCGGCACGAAGGCCTCGGTCTTCTTGCCGTCCGGGCAGGCCATCAGCGTGCTGGCCGGGCCGCTGACGTTGTCCAGGCGGTAGTAATTGTAGCCCCAGCCTTCCAGGGTGCGTGCTTCAAGGTTGCCGCCCAGGCGCTGGCGATTGCAGTCGACCTGCAGCGTCTTGCCAGCGAGGATTTCCAGTTTATAGGCCGACTCGTCGGCCTGCGCCGGCAGGTGGATAACCTGCCGGGTGAAGCCTTTTTCCGCCTCGGGGTAGGGCGCGATGTCCTTCAGGCTGGCGGCCATCGCAGGTGCGGCGGCGGCCAGGCTCAGGGCCAGAATCGCGGTCATTGGGGTAGGGCGCATAAGGCCTCCTTGCTGATAAACGAATGCGGGGCCGTCGCCAGGCCCAGGCCGCCCGTCACTGGGCCAACCAGCCACCGTCGACGTTCCAGGCGGCGCCGCGAACCTGGCTACCGGCCTCGCTGCACAGGAAGAGTACCAGCTCACCGAGGTGTTCGGGGGTGACGAAGGCCAGCGACGGTTGCTTTTCTGCCAGCAGATCGTGCTGCGCTTGCAGCCGATCGCCACCCTTGGCCGCACGATCGTCGATCTGCTTTTGCACCAGCGGTGTCAGCACCCAGCCCGGGCATATGGCATTGCAGGTGACATGACTGGTGGCGGTTTCCAGGCCGACCACCTTGGTCAGGCCGATTACACCATGCTTGGCTGCCACGTAGGCTGCCTTGCCAATCGAGCCGACCAGGCCATGCACCGAAGCGATATTGATGATGCGCCCCCAGTTGCGCGTGCGCATGCCCGGCAGCGCCAGGCGCGTGCCATGGAATACGGCCGACAGGTTCAGGGCGATGATCTTGTCCCAGCTTTCTGGCGGGAACTGCTCAACCGGTGCCACATGCTGGATACCGGCGTTGTTGACCAGGATGTCGACGCCGCCGAATTCACGTTCGGCCAGGTTGAACAAGGCCTCGATCTGGATCACCTCCGACAGGTCGGCCGGGTGATGCACAGCCTTCACCCCGTGCCGGGCGATTTCCGCCATGGCGGGGCCCGGGTCACCAAAGCCGTTGAGCACGATGTTGGCGCCAGCCCGGGCCAATACCTGGGCGATGCCCAGGCCAATGCCGCTGGTGGAACCGGTGACGAGTGCAGTTTTGCCTTCAAGGGTCATGCCATGCTCCTTAGACGATGCCAGTGGCGTAGAACGTGGCGATCACCACGAACACCGCCAGGGTCTTGATCAGGGTAATACCAAAAATGTCCTTGTAGGCCTCGCGGTGGGTGAGGCCAGTCACCGCCAGCAAGGTGATCACCGCGCCGTTGTGCGGCAGGGTGTCCATGCCGCCGCTGGCCATGGCGGCTACCCGGTGTAGCACTTCCAGCGGGATATCGGCCGCGTGGGCGGCGGCGATGAACGTGTCGCCCATGGCCGCCAGGGCGATGCTCATGCCGCCCGAAGCGGAGCCGGTGATGCCGGCCAGCAAGGTCACGGTGATGGCTTCGTTCACCAAGGGGTTGGGGATGCCGCGCAAGGCATCGGCCAGCACCAGAAAACCCGGCAGCGAGGCGATAACCGCGCCAAAGCCGTATTCCGAGGCGGTGTTCATGGCTGCCAGCAAGGCACCACCCACCGCGCTTTTGGTGCCTTCGGCCAGGCGTGTACGAATGGCGCCAAAGGCGCACACAAGGACCATCAGGATGCCCACCAGCAACGCGGCCTGCACAGCCCAGATGGCCGTCAGCTTGGTCACGTCGCTTTGTACCGGTGCACTCATGCCTGGCAATTGCAGGCTGTGACTGGGGCCGTACCAATGCGGTATCCAGTGGGTGAACACCAGGTTCATCACCCCCACCAGTAGCAGCGGCGACAGCGCCAGCCAAGGGTTGGGCAGGCTCAGGTCGGCAGCGGTTTCCGGTTCGTTGCGCAAGTCGGTGCCATAACCTTCACCGGCGCGCAGGGCCTTGTTGCGCTGGCGCTGCAGGTAGGCCATGCCGGTAAAGAACACGAACAGCGTGCCGATCAGGCCCAGCCACGGTGCGGCCCAGGCGGTGGTGTTGAAGAAGGTGCTGGGGATGATGTTCTGGATTTGTGGGGTGCCGGGCAAGGCGTCCATGGTGAACGAGAATGCGCCCAGGGCGATGGTGGCCGGGATCAGGCGTTTGGGGATGTTGCTCTGACGGAACATTTCGGCGGCGAACGGGTACACCGCGAACACCACCACGAACAGCGAAACACCGCCGTAAGTGAGCAGGGCACAGACCAGTACGATGACCAGCATCGCCTGACGGGTGCCGAGCAGGCGGATGGCCGCGGCGACGATCGAGCGGGAGAAGCCGGACAGCTCGATCAGCTTGCCGAACACCGCGCCTAGCAGGAATACCGGGAAGTACAGTTTGATGAAACCGACCATTTTCTCCATGAACACCCCCGTGAACGCAGGGGCGACGGCAGCAGGGTCGGTGAGCAGCACAGCGCCGAGGGCGGCGATGGGGGCGAAGAGGATTACGCTGTAACCGCGGTAGGCGGCCAGCATCAGCAAGGCCAGAGCGGCGAGTGCGATGAGCACGGTCATCGGGGTGGGTCTCCTGGGTGAGTCTTGTTTTTATCGTTGAACAGGAGATAGCGGGAATCGTGCCAACTATGTAACTGGCTGATTTGTAAGGGTTAAAGGGTTTTGTTAGAAGTCTGTGTCTACCTTCAGAGACGCCAGGGGCTGCGTTACAGCCCATCGCTGGCTTGCCCGTGATCGAGGGCGGGCCTTCGCTGTAATCTCAAATCAGAAACAAAAGTCTCCAATCAGAGACCAAGTGCCGCCATCTTCTTGTACAGCGTCGACCGGCCCAGCCCTAACGCTGCTGCTGCCTCTGGCACGTTTCCCCCCTGTTCGGCCAGCGCCCCGGCAATCAGGCCGCGTTCAAAGGCCTCGCACGCGTCACGGTAGCGCTGCCGCACGGGCGCTTCAGCCAGCGGGCTCAATGGCCCCAATGCCGCACGCAGGTCCGCCACCCCCAACCGGGGCTGATCCGCCAGCAGGGTCGCGCGCTCCAGCACATTGCGCAGCTCGCGAATGTTCCCCGGCCACGCATGCCTGGCCAGCAGTTGCTGCGCTTCAGCTTCCAGCTCGTACTGGCTGCCCAGCTCAGCCAATATGGCCTCGCACAGCGCGGGCAGGTCCTCAAGCCGTTGTCGCAACGGCGGGACTTCGATCGGCAGCACATTCAGCCGGTAATACAGGTCGGCGCGGAAGGCCCCGCGGGCCATGGCTGCCTGCAGGTCGATGGAGGTGGCGGCAATGATGCGCACATCGCTGCGCAGCATCTGGTTCGATCCTACCGGTTCGTATTCCTTTTCCTGCAGCACCCGCAGCAGCTTGCTCTGCAGGGCCAGCGGCATGTCGCCGATCTCGTCGAGGAACAGCGTGCCGCCTTCGGCCAGTTGCAGCTTGCCGCTGCGGCCTTTGCGGTCAGCGCCGGTAAAGGCACCCGGCGCGGTGCCGAAGAATTCGGCTTCCAGCAACGTCTCGGGGATGGCGGCGCTGTTGATGCTGACAAAAGCTTTGTGTGCCCGTGCTGACGCTGCGTGAATGGCGTGGGCCAGCAGCTCCTTGCCTGTGCCGGTTTCGCCCAGCAGCAACACGGGCGAATCACTGCCGGCGCCACGCCGGGCGCGTCGCTTGGCTTCCAGGCTGGGCGCGCTGCTGCCTACGAACTGGGCGAAGCTGTATTTGGCCTGGCGGGCGCGCAGTTGCGAGCGGGTCGAGGCCAGTTCCTGCTGCATGCTGGCGTAGCGCTTGAGCAGCGGCGACAGGCTGCGCAGTTCGTCGAACAGGGCAAAGCCAATGGCGCCGATCAGCGCGCCCTGGTCATCGTGGATGGGCAGGCGCATGACCACCAACGGCTCGTTCGGCGTGTCGAGCATGTCCAGCAGGATGGGGCGGCCATTGCTCACCACGTCGCGCATCAGGCTGCCGGGGATCACTGTTTCGCACGGCTGGCCGATGGCACTGGCAGCGTCGGCCAGGCCAAAGCGCCGAGCGTAGCGTTCGTTCATCCAGACGATGCGCGCCTGGCGGTCGACGATCACCGTGCCTTCGCTGGACTGTTCGATGATCTCGAACAGCGAGCGGATTGCCAGTTGCCGTACCTGGGGGTAGTCCTTGAGGCTGTTGCTGTCGTGCATGGGTGAACATCCTGAATCATGTATTGGCACAAGCCTGCGAAAAGGCCTGGCCTGAAAACTCATCGTCGGGGGTCAAACGCCTCACGCAAGGCATCCCCGATAAACACCAGCAGTGACAGGATCACCGCCAGCGCAAAGAACGCGGTAAAGCCCAACCACGGCGCCTCCAGGTGCTGCTTGCCCTGGGTCACCAGCTCGCCCAGCGAGGCGCTGCCCGCTGGCATGCCAAAGCCCAGAAAGTCCAGCGCGGTCAGTGTGGTGATCGCCCCGGTCAGCATGAACGGCACATAGGTCAGCGTGGCAGTCATGGCATTGGGCAAGATATGCCGCAACATTACCTGACTGTCCGGTAATCCCAACGCCCGCGCTGCCTTTACATACTCCAGGTTGCGCCCACGCAGGAACTCGGCGCGCACGACGTCGACCAGGGTCAGCCAGGAGAACAGCGCCATGATCCCCAGCAGCCACCAGAAATCCGGTTCGACAAAACCGCTGAGGATGATCAACAGATACAACACTGGCAACCCCGACCATACCTCCAGCAAGCGCTGGCCGAACAGGTCGACCCAGCCGCCGTGGTAGCCTTGCAGGGCGCCCGCCGCCACGCCAATGAGCACACTGACCGCGGTCAGGGCAAAGGCGAACAGCAGCGATACCCGCGTGCCATAAAGCACCCGCGCCAGCACGTCACGGCCTTGGTCGTCGGTGCCTAGCCAGTTGCTGGCACTGGGCGGGCTGGGGGTGGGCACCTGCAGGTCGTAATTAGGTGTGTCGGCACTGAACGGGATAGGTGCGAACAGCATCCAGCCACCCTGTTCCGCGATCAGTTGGCGCACATAGGCGCTGCGGTAGTCGGGCTGAAACGGCAGTTGCCCGCCGAACTGCTGCTCGGTATAGCGTTTGAGCGCCGGCACGTACACATTGCCCTTGTAGCCCAGCAGCAGTGGCTTGTCGTTGGCCACCAGTTCGGCGCAAAGGCTCAGCAGCAGAAGGCCGGCAAACAACCACAGCGACACCCAGCCCAGGCGGTGGCGGCGAAAACGTTGCAGGCGACGGCGCGACAGGGGCGATAGCATCAGTGCGCCCTCGTATCGAAGTCGATGCGCGGGTCGAGCAACGTGTAAGACAGGTCACCGAGCAGGCGAATCAGCAGGCCCGCCAGGGTGAAGATGAACAGCGTACCGAACACCACCGGGTAGTCCCGCGACACCGCGGCCTCATAGCTCATGCGGCCCAGGCCATCGAGCGAGAAGATCACCTCGATCAGCAACGAGCCGGCAAAAAACACCGTGATCAGCGCCTGTGGCAGCCCGGCCACTACCAGCAGCATGGCGTTGCGCAACACGTGGCCATACAGCACGCGGCGTTCGCTGAGGCCCTTGGCCCGGGCAGTGACCACGTATTGGCGGGAAACCTCGTCGAGGAAGGCATTCTTGGTCAGCAACGTGAGGGTGGCGAACCCACCGATCACCAGGGCCGCGACCGGCAGCACCAGGTGCCAGAAGTAGTCGGCGACCTTGCC
Source organism: Pseudomonas sp. BO3-4 (assembly GCF_034044115.1). NCBI lineage: Bacteria > Pseudomonadati > Pseudomonadota > Gammaproteobacteria > Pseudomonadales > Pseudomonadaceae > Pseudomonas > Pseudomonas sp. BO3-4. Next base: position 3,440,377 of record NZ_CP139018.1, on the reverse strand, counting down.
CAGCAGGCTGAGCTCGTCGAAATTGTCCGAGACCAGGCCGCGCACCGGGAACCAGTTGAGCGAAGTGCCGCCGGCAAACAGTACGATCAGCAGCAATGCGAACAGGAACGAAGGCAGGGCGTAACCGATCACGATCAACGCGCTGCTCCAGGCATCGAAGCGGCTGCCGTGGCGCATCGCCTTGCGGATGCCCAGCGGAATCGACACCAGGTAGGTGATCAGCGTGGCCCAGAAGCCCAGCGACAGGGTGACCGGCAACTTGTCGAGAATCAGGTCGGTGACTTTGGCGCCGCGGAAGAAGCTGTTGCCAAAGTCCAGCCGGGCATATTGGCCGAGCATCAACCAAAGCCGCTCGGGGGCGGATTTGTCGAAGCCATACTGGCGCTTGATCTCTTCGATCAGTTTCGGGTCCAGGCCGCGTGTGGCCCGGGATTCGCCATGGACCACTTCAGTTCGCGCGCCGGGTGCGCCGCCACCGAGGCCCTGCAGGCGCGCCACGGCTTGCTCCACCGGCCCACCCGGCGCGGCCTGGACGATGGCGAAATTGACCAGCAGGATTGCCAGCAGCGTCGGGATGATCAGCAACAGACGGCGCAGGATATAAGCGGTCATGGCGAGGCCTTCTGGCGTTCGGCCATCTGCGCGTTGGTCAGCGGGGTAGGGCTGACCTCCCACCAGGTGTCCAGGCCCTCGTCATAGGTGGCCTGGACCTTGGGCAGGCCGAAGCGGTTCCACCAGGCGGTGGAGCTGCCTGGCGGGTAGTAGTTGGGGATCCAGTAATAATTCCATTGCAGCACGCGGTCCAGGGCATGGGCGTGGCGCAGCATGTCGGCCTGGGTGTCGGCGCGGACCAGGCCGTCGATCAGGTGGTCTACGGCCGGGTCCTGCAAAACCATCAGGTTGTTCGAGCCGGGGTCGTGAGCGGCCGCCGAACCAAAGTAGTTGTACAACTCGGCACCGGGCGACAGGGTGACCGGGTAGCCGGTGACGATCATGTCGTAATCGCGCGCCATCAGCCGGTTGACGTACTGGGCTGAGTCGACGTTGCGGATGTTCAGGGTCACGCCGATCTGGGCCAGGTTGCGCTTCCACGGCAGCAGCAGGCGTTCAAGGCCCGCCTGGCCATTGAGGAACGTGAACGCCAGCGGCGTGCCCTGGCTATTGACCAGGCGGTCGCCTTCGGGGTGCCAGCCGGCTTGTTCGAGCAGGGCCAGGGCCTGCAACTGCTGTTTACGGACGATCCCCGAGCCGTCGGTGACCGGGGCAGTGAACACCGTGGTGAACACTTCATCTGGCACCTGGCCGCGCAAGGGGGCGAGCAGCTTCAACTCACCCGCATCCGGCAACTGGCGAGCGGCCAACGGGGTATTGGAGAACACGCTTTGCTGGCGGATGTACAGGTTGCGCATCATCTGCCGGTTGCTCCACTCGAAGTCCCATAACATACCCAGCGCCTGCCGCACACGGCGGTCCTTGAACTGCGGCTGGTCGAGGTTGAACACAAAACCCTGAGCCACTTGCGGTTTGGCCGGGCCCAGGTGGGCGCGCTGCAGGCGGCCGTCGTCCAGTTGCGCACCGTTGTAGCCCAAGGTGTAGGCCGTGGCGGAGAACTCACGGTTGTAGTCGTAGCCACCGCCTTTGAGTACCTGGCGCGCCACTTCGGTGTCGCCGAAGTACTCGATGCGCAGCTTGTCGAAATTGTAGCGGCCACGGCTGGCCGGCAGGTCACGCGCCCACCATGTCGGGTCGCGTTCGAAGGTGATGCTGCGGCCGTTGTCGATGCGCCCGATGCGGTATGGCCCGCTGCCAACCGGCTTGTCGAAGCCGGCACCGTTGGCAAAATCGCGGTGCTGCCAGTCGTGCTCGGGCATTACCGGCAGGCTGGCGAGGTCCAGCGCCAGGGTGCGGCCGTGCTCGGGCTTCAAGTCGAATCGCACGCTGTGCAGGCTTTCTACGGTCACGCGGGCCACGTCGGCGAACTGGGTCCGGTACTTCAGGCTGCCCTTGCTCATCAGCAGTTCGAAGGTGAAACGCACGTCTTCGGCGCGCACCGGCCTGCCATCGGCGAAGGTGGCGCGTGGGTCGATGTCGAAACGCAGCCACTCATCATTGGGGCCGCGCTCCATGCGCCGGGCGATCAGGCCGTAAACGGTATAGGGTTCATCGTAAGAGCGTACCGCCAGTGGCGCGTACAACAGACCATCGACTTCGCTGACACCGATGCCTTTGTCGATGTAGGGGAGGATATGGTCGAACTGGCCGATCTCGATGGCCGAACGGCGCAAGATGCCGCCCTTGGGGGCGTCGGGGTTTACATAGTCGAAATGCCGGAAGCTGGCGGCGTAGCGGGGGGCTTCGCCGTAGACCGTGAGGGCGTGGGTGGGAGCGGCCTGGACCGTAAAGCCCATGCACGAAAATACAAGCCCCCACAATACTTGTGGGAGCGGGTTTACCCGCGAATGCGTCGGAGCAGGCAACGAGGTTGTCTGGTCTGGCCTCTTCGCGGGCAAACCCGCTCCCACAGGGGGGCTGATCACCGGGAGGGGTGAATCAGTCCTGGCGGCTGGTCACTTCCAGCAGGTGGTAGCCGAACTGGGTCTTCACCGGGCCTTGCACAGTGTTGACCGGGGCGCTGAAGACCACGGTGTCGAATTCCTTGACCATCTGGCCTGGGCCGAACGAGCCCAGGTCACCGCCCTGACGGCTGGACGGGCAGGTGGAGTTGGCTTTGGCGATTTCAGCGAAGTCGGCGCCTGCTTCGATCTGGGCTTTGAGTTCGTTGCACTTGTCTTCGCTGCTGACCAGAATGTGGCGGGCGGTTGCACGGGCCATGGGTACTGCTCCTTGGGGGTAAAAAGGCAAGCCTAGCGCACTTGTCCGGGGTATGTCTCGCCAGGCTTACAACCTTCGGCCTACAGTTTTTGTGCCGCCTCACGCAACAGGGTTTCGGTCGAGGCCCAGCCCAGGCAGCTGTCGGTAATCGACACACCGTATTTCAGTGTGCCCTTGCCCAGTGCCTGGCAGCCATCGAACAAGTGCCCTTCGATCATGACGCCGACCAGCGAACGGTCGCCGGCCAGGCGCTGTTCCAGCACATCATTGAAGACCGCTGGCTGGCGCGCCGGGTCCTTGCCGCTGTTGGCGTGGCTGCAGTCGACCATGATCCGTGCCTGCAGGCCGGCCTTGGCCAACGCCTGACGGGCCATGGCGATGCTGTTGGCATCGTGGTTCGGGCCTTTGTGGCCGCCACGCAGTACAAGGTGTGTGTCCGGGTTGCCCAAGGTCTCGATGATCGCCGGGTGGCCCTGTGCATCCATACCGAAGTGGCGGTGCGGGTGGGCCGCGCTGCGCATGGCGTCGCTGGCGATGGCGATGCCGCCGTCCGTACCGTTCTTGAAGCCGACCGGCAGCTCCAGGCCACTGACCATTTCGCGGTGGATTTGCGATTCGGTGGTGCGTGCGCCGATCGCGGCCCAGGCCAACAGGTCGTCGAAGTAGCCGGCGGCCATCGGTTGCAGCAACTCGGTAGCAATTGGCAGGCCGCGTTCGATCATGTTCAGCATGAGCCCGCGGGATAAGGCGATACCCGAGTGCATGTCGTCACTGCCATCGAGGTGCGGGTCGTAGGCCAGGCCTTTCCAGCCCACAGTAGTACGCGGTTTTTCGACGTAGGCGCGCATCACCAGCAGCAGCTTGTCGTTGACTTCGCGGCCAAGGGCGGCCAGGCGGTCGGCGTATTCCAGGGCCGAGCGTGGGTCATGAATCGAGCAGGGGCCGACGATGACCAGCAGGCGCGGGTCGCGGCCTTCGAGGATGTTGCGGATGGCCTGGCGATGGGCCTGGACTTGCTGGGCCAGTTCGCTGGACAGTGGCATCTGCTGCTTGAGCAGGTGCGGGCTGGGCAGGCGTTTGCTGACAGTGGTGTTGGCCGCTTGCGGCTGGGTCAGGGGCAGGGCGAGGCTGGAAGCGTGCATGGCGTTTTTCCCTGGGCGGACAGCGGGTTCAAGCCCGCATGGTCGGCCCTATCGAGGTGTTCGACAGATCGTTGAGTTCGTATTGGCTGCTGCATTGCCACCTGTAGAAGACCGATCGGAGGCGGCAGGCTGGCCCGAACGGGATTGGCTAAATCGCCAGGCGCAGGTGTTTGCGTAGTAATAAGTGGCGTAGTTCATGAATCTGTCCTCAAAGTGAATCGGTGTTGGTCAAAGGCCTGAAAAACAAAACCCCCGGTCGGGAAGCCGACCGGGGGTTTGAGTATTCTCATGTTCGGCGGCCCCTCGAAGGTGGACGCCGGGTGGGTATCGGCGCCTAGTGGCTAAACCAATACCCAAAGTAATAGCTGGCAGGTGCCACGCAGCCGGCAACGGCCAGCACAGGGCGCGGGCTGCGACCGGTGTGGTTGGCGTGGTTGCGGGTGTGTTTCGGCATGTTGCTCTCCAGTGAATGAGCCCGAGCTTACTTCAGTTCGTGCGGGCCATTCAATGGATAAATGCTATAGGGCCGATCATTTATTTTTGTACTGACTGGTTCAATGGCCGTAGCGCCCGACCAGGCTCTGCGCCCCCAGGGCGTGGCCTTGCAGCAGTTGCAGCAGGCCGCTGCGGTCCAGCCCCTCGGGCAAGGTACCCAAGGGCAGGTCGGTGGCAATCAGGGTCAGGGCGTAATGATGGGGGTTGTCGCCGGCGGGTGGACAGGGGCCGCGGTAGCTCTCGGTGCCACGGGAGTTGCGGCCCACTGTCACGTAGGGCCCGCTCAACCCCGCCATGCCTTCCTTGAGCCCATCGTGTTCGGGATCGATGTTGTAGGCCACCCAGTGCACCACACCCACACCCTTGCCACCGTCCGGGTCGAACATGATCAGGGCCAGCGACCGCGTACCTGCGGGCAGGTTGTCCCAGCTCAGTTGCGGGGTCCGCTCTTCACCGGCCCCGCATGCCGGGTCCTGGCCGACCTGTTGCAGGGCAATGACGCCGCCATCGGTGAACGACGAGGAACTGACCGACATCGCGCCTTGGCCGCCTGCGGCGGCCAACGCTGTGCAGGGCAGCAAAGCAGCGAACAGCCAGTGTCTGAGGTGCATGGTCAATCCTTGGCAGGGCGTCAGGGCTCAGTCTAGCCCAGGTCTGCTTCAGCGGCTGTCCTGGTCCTCGGCAGTACCTCCGCTGGCCCCGGCACCAGAGCCAGTGGCTTCGCCGGTACTGTTGGAGCCGCCAGTGGCACCGTCGGCGGCATCGGCGTTGCTGCCGGTGTCACTGCTGTCGTTACCTTTGCTGCTACCGGGGCTGTTGACGCTGCTGCCTTCACCGGCGGTCTTGCCGCCGGATTGGTCAGTTTGCGGATGGCTGTCGGTATGGGTGTCGGTGGCGGCGAAGGCAGCGCCGGTGAGGCTGGTCAGGGCCAGCGCCAGGCACAGGGACAGCGGGCGAATGCGGATCATGGGACTTCTCCTTTGTGCAAGATCTGTCATTCGTTTGGCTGGCAGCGGCTGGCGGGGTGCCTTCTAGGCGACGAGTGGCAATCAACAAGATTCCGAGCGCTGTGCGGGTGCCGGGGTTTCGACCGGCTCCAGCGGCGGATGCTCCTGCGCCGCATGCATCAGGTCTTCGGTCACCCGCAACTCGGCACCGGTTGGCGAGAAGGTGGTCGAAGCGGTGAACGGCGCAGGGTGCTCTGCCGCCGGGCGCTTGCCGCGGCGCCACATGAAGAAGCACACCATGGCCAGGTTGACCACGGCAAACGCCCAGAACAGCCCAGCCTCGCCAAACTCGGTCATCATCGGCGAAATGGCCACCGGTGCCATGGCCGAGCCCAGCGAGTTGATCAGCAGCAGGCCCTGGATCATCGGCACCAGCGCATCGGACGGCGCGCGGTCGGCCGCATGGCTGACCGCCACCGGGTACAGGGTGAACACGCCACCACCCAGCAGGAACAGCATGGCCGGCAGCAGGAACGAGTCCGATGGCAGGAACACCGTTACAAGCGACAGGACAACGCACAACGCGGCCAGCGCGAGCAGCACATCGAGGCGGTCCTTGCGGTCGGACCAGCGCCCGACCGGGTACTGCAGCAGCATCGCGCCAAGGATCACCCAGGCCATCATGTTGCCGACCTCACCCACCTCCAGGCCGATGCGCTGCAAGTACAGTGGCAGCAGGGCATAGATGCCGGCAATCGCTACGCCCGAACCGAAGCAGCCGACCAGGCCCGACGGTGCCACGCCCAGCAACTGGCGGGGTTTGAGGGGTTCGACCTGGTCCAGCAGCGGCGACACCCGCGGCAGGATCACGATCGGCAACACCGACAGGGCGGCCAGCACGCCGGCCAGCATGAACGGGGCGGTATCGCCTAGCTGGGTGATTTCGCCAAGGCCGGCCTGGGCGATTACCCCGGCGCCGTAGAAGGCGATCATGTACAGCGCCAGTAGGCGGCCGCGGATTTTCGCGTCGCCGGCCAGCAGCAGCCAGCTTTCGATCACCAGGAACACGCCCACTGCGGCCCAGCCGTTGATCAGGCGTAGCACCGACCACCAGGTGACCTCGTAGAACAACCCTTGCAGCAGGATGGTCACGGCGATCAGCGAGGCGAAGCTGGTGTAGGCGCGGATGTGGCCGATGCGCAGGATCAGCCGGTCGTTGAAGATGGCGCCGAGGGTCAGGCCGATGAAGTAAGTCGACGAGACGATACCAATGGTGGTTGCAGACTCACCGGCGGCGCCCAGGCGCAGGGTGGTCAGGGAAGACATGAAGCCGTTGCCCAGGGCAATGATGAACAGCCCGAGCAGGGGCGCCAGCGCCATGGCCAGCAAACGCGGAGACATACGTACCTCTAGTTGGATGAGCGGAATGAGCACCTTCTCGGCGCGCACACCGGCTCGACCCGGCAAGGGGCGAGTGGCGACACGGATGCGACCTGGGCAAGACTCAACCGCTGGGCGTTATGGGAGATGGGCCGGGCGGGGAGGGTTGAGCCTACTTCACATGTGCGTTCATGTGTTCAGGCGCTGACTCTGTCATTGCTACTGGTTGCCACCGTTCAAGGCGACGGGCGAAAAGGAAGCGGGATTCTACGGGCTTGGACGCTTTTGCCCAAGGGGCCTGGGTATGCGACGAGACGCCGCAGTCTCAGCGCGACATGAACATGTCTTCCACAGACATTTTCGATGGCGGCGCCTGCGTGCGGTGAGATCGGCCCGGTACTCTCACTGAGTGCGGCATAATGCTGAACCCCACCAAGGAAGGCCCCCCATGTTCGCGTCGCTGTTCGCAGTCCTGGCCCCGGTTTTCATCGTCGCCGGCATTGGTTTTGCCTGGGCCCGCAAGGGCCTGGATTACCCCACTGATTTCATCGCCCGGGTGGTGATGACCGTCGGCACACCTTCGCTGGTACTGTCCACCCTCAGTCGTACCGACCTGGACCCGAATGCCTTTACCAGCATGGCCGTGGCCTGCTTGCTGTGCACCTTGGGGATGGCCTTGGCCGCTTTGCTGGTGTGTCGCGCGTCGGGCATGCACTGGCGGGTACTGCTGCCGGCATTCATGTTCCCTAACACCGGCAACATGGGCCTGCCGATCAGTCTGTATGCCTTCGGTGAGCATGGCCTGGCCCTGGCCGTGGCATTTTTCCTGACCCTGTCGATCGTGCAGTTCACCATCGGCATGGCCATCTCCGGCACGGCGGCTTCGCTCAAGGCGTTGCTGCGCAACCCTATCGTCATCAGCCTGGCCGGCGGCATGCCCATCATTTTTCTCGATTTCGAACTGCCGCGTTGGCTGGCCAACACCGCAGACCTGCTGGGCGGCATGACCATTCCGCTCATGCTGCTGACCCTGGGGGTGTCACTGGCCAGCATTCGCCTGCGTCACGTGGGCAGCGGCATGCTGCTGGGCGGTTTGCGCATTGGCCTGGGGGCTGCGGTGGGCTGGGCAGTGGGCGCGGTACTGGGTATGGACAGCCTGGAGCGTGCGGTGCTGATGGTGCAGTCGGCGATGCCGGTAGCCGTGTTCAACTACCTGATGGCGGTGCGGGCCAACCGTGAGCCAGAGCAGGTGGCGAACCTGGTGATGTGTTCTACGGTGCTGTCGTTTGCCTGGTTGCCGGTGGTGCTGGCTTGGTGGATGTAGGCCTTTACCGACGATAGTGCCGGTACAGGCTTCGGGCTACTGGACCGACAACTGGTCATCCACCCAGCCTTGGCTGGTCAGCACCAGGGTTCGGGTTTCCTTGAGCGGGGCAGCATGGCTGGCCACCGCCTGGCCCAAGCCGGCGATGCTGGCTTTCACCTGATCATTGGCGGCCCACGCCGGCAACTCGATGATCTTGTAGGCATAGGTCACATTCGACAGCTTCTGTCCGGTTGCCTCGCTCGGCTCACTGAACTGCTCGATTGCCGTCACTTGTGCCTTGCCGAAACACAGCCCGGCGCCTGCCTTGTAGTATTTGCGGCCTTCATCGGTCAGGTCGTAGGCGTAGTAGATATCCGTGCGTGCCGGCGACCACAGCCGTGCCGGTATTTCGGTGCGCGAAATTTCCTTCTCGCTGACCACGCCTACCTGCGCCAGGGCGTGCAACGCCTTGTTGGTGCCGTGCACGTCGAAGTCCTGGGTCTTGGTAGGGAACGAACTGATGACGAAACAGTGTGGGTACCGGGTATCCAGGGAGGCCTGGATAGCCTTGTGGAAACGGGCCTTGATGGTGTCCTGGCTGTCGGAGCAACCGGCCAGTGTTGCCAGCAATGCCAGTGGCACGATCTTCCTGTACATGGTGAAACTTCCTTGGCGACGGATCGTGCGCGATTAAAACCCACGGGTTAGAGCGGCGCAATCGTGGCACGACGGCATCCCTGCAGGGGCTGCCGGGGTTACATCACTGTTCGCCCCGGGTATCGATACTGACCACCACCGACATCCCTGGGCGCAGATGCCTGGCAGTCGGCTGGTCGGCATCCACCGTGATGCGCACCGGTATGCGCTGGGCGATCTTGACGAAGTTGCCAGTGGCGTTGTCCGCCTGCAGCAAGGCGAATTCAGAGCCGGTGGCCGGCGAAATCTGCTGTACATGGCCCCGTAGCTTCCGGTGGTTCAGCGCGTCTACGGTAAAGCTCACGGGCTGGCCGATACGCACATTGGCCATCTGGGTTTCCTTCATGTTGGCAATCACCCAAAGGGTGTCGGGCACCAGCGCCATGAGCTGCGCGCCGGAGTTGACATAAGCACCCAGGCGGGTGCCGATCTGCCCCAGCTGGCCATCGCGCGGGGCCGTGACGCGGGTGTTGTCGAGGTCGATGCGTGCCAGCTCCACGGCGGCCTTGGCGTTCTCCACCGAGGCCTCGAGTGCGGCCCGGTTGACCACCACGGTCTCACGGTCCTGGCGGGCGATTTCCAGCGCCGCCCTGGCTTGGGCCAGGCTGGCGACGGCAGCGGCCTCGCTGGCACGGGCCAGGTCCAGGTCGCGGCGCGACACCGATCCATCGTTGACCAGCGCCTGGTTGCGGCCGAGGTCAGCCTTGGCCTTGGCCGCCTGGGCCGCAGCATCGCCGATGGCGGCCTGGCGCTGGGCAATGGTCGCTTCGGCGCTTTTGCGCTGCTGCTGGTTGTTGGCCAGGGCCGCCAACTGCTGTTGCAGCTGGGCGCTGGCCTGGGCAAGGCGTTGTTTGTAGATACGGTCGTCCAGTTGCACCAGCAAGTCGCCGGCCTTGACGAACTGGAAGTCGTGCACTGGTACATCGACGACGTAGCCGCTGAGTTGCGGGCCGATGATGGTCACCTGGCCCCGCACCAGGGCGTTCTCGGTGCTTTCGATGGCGCTGCTGAATGGCGGCAGGCGCCAGGCATACAGCACCAACAGGATGCCGGCCAACGCCACGGCGGCGAAGCTGATGGATGACAGGATGCGCACCCGCCGCGTGCGTACCGGGCTGGTTGGTTCACTGGGCGGTTTGACGCCCTCCGGGGTTTCGGCGATGGCGGTGGTGGTCGTGGTGCGGGTGTCGTCGGTCATCGGGTGGGCGCGCCGGGGGTAGAGTCGGTAAGGGTGGCCTGACGTTTCACATGCCAGAGCCAGGTACTGCGGATACAGATCCAAATCATGGTCAGGATGGCGATGCTGCCGATCAGCACGAACACATCGTTGTAGGCCATGACGTTCGCTTCACGGGTAGCAGCGCTGGCCAGCAGGCGCATGCCGGCTTCACTGCGCAAGGCAGGGTCGGCAATGATGCCGCCGTAACCGGCACCCCCACTTTGAACGCGGGCATTGACCAGGGGTTCCAGGTAGCTGAGGCGATCCATCAGGTGGCTGGAGTGAAACTTTTCCCGCCAGGTCTGGAAGGTGCCCAACAACGCCGCACCAATCAGGCCGCCGAGGTTGTTGCAGATGCCGAACAACACCGAAAAACTGACCAGGTTGCGCGGGTTGGCGCGCACATGGCTGATGCCCAGGGCCATCGACGGGCCGAGGAAGAACGTGCTGCCGAACGCCAGCAGGAACTGGCTCAAGTACATTTGAGCCGGGCGTGTGAGGTTGCTGGAACTGCTGTCCATGAAGGCGCCGGCGGCCATGGCCAGCAGCGAGACGAACAGCGGGATCACCAAATGGTTGGGGTTGATGGTGAGGGCGCTGCTGGCCAGGCCCGTGACAGCGCCTGACAGCATGATCCAGTACAGCGTGCGCATCTGCTCGCTGCCCATGTTCAGCGCCTGCAGGAAACCGACCGCGCCGGTGGACTGTTCCGAGGTCACCATGCGGATCAGCACCACGCACAGGGCCAGACGTATGATGGCGCCACTACCCAACCAGTGGGTCATCAACAAGGGGTTGCGGCGATTGTGCTCGATGGCCAGGCCGCTGAAGACCAGCGCGATCGACACCGCCAGTGCCACGCCGATCCACGGCGCCTCCAGCCACCAGTCGATGCGCCCCAGTGACAGTACGGCGCAGAGCAGTGCGGTACCGCTGGCGATCAAGGTGAAGGTCAGGAAGTCGAGGGGTTCGAACGTTTTAAAACGGTCACCGGGCGGCAATTTCAGCAGCAGTACGCAACCCAGTGCGGTGAGTGCCAGGCCCAGCTCGAACAGGTACAACCCGCGCCATTCGGCAATTTGCAGAAGGTCTTCAGAAAAGATCCGTGCCAGCGGTAGCGCCAGCTGCGAGGCACCCAGGCCCAGTACCATCGCCTTGAGCCGCCATTGCGCCGGGAAGGCCTGAATCATGTAGTACAGCCCCAGCGAGCTGAGCGCCGCGCCGACCATGCCGTGGGCCGCGCGTACAGCGATGGCAGAGTTCAGGTCGTTGACCAGCAGGTGGGCGAAGGTGACCACCACGTACAGCACCAGGAACACTTCGGTGAAGGCTCGCAGGCCGAACTGTTGGCGGAACTTCACCAACAGCAGGTTGATGGAGACGTTGGTCATCACATAGGCGGCCGGCAGCCAGGCCATTTCCGCGGTGGTTGCACCCAGGGCGCCTTGCAGGAACACCAGGTTGGCGGTGACCAGCGCGTTGCCCAGGCCACCGGTGATTGCCACCAGCAGGCCGACCACGCCGTAGGCCAGACGCTTGGCTGGCGAATGCAGGGGCGTGGAAGGGGAGCCTGGCAGGCTGGGCTTTTCGTGGGGGAGCCACTGGCGGGGGGCGTATTTATCCATCGGCAGACTTTACTTTAGCGGCGCTTGATGCTGCTAGGCGCGTCCTTTGGTTTTTGGGGGGGTGTCAAGATTTAGCGCCGCCCGCTACAACGCTTTGGCCAGAAACTCGGCCGTGCGGCTTGCCTTACACCCGGCCACCACCTGCGGGGTGCCGCTGACCACCACCTTGCCCCCGGAATCCCCGGCCCCCGGGCCAATATCGATCACCCAGTCACTCTGCGCCACCACTCGCATGTCGTGTTCGACCACCACCACGCTATGCCCGCTTTCTACCAGGCGGTTCAACTGTACCAGCAGCCGGTCGATGTCCTGCGGGTGCAAGCCGTTGGTGGGCTCATCCAGCACATACAGGGTCGCCCCGCGGGCCATGCGCTGCAGCTCGGTCGCCAGCTTGATCCGCTGCGCTTCACCACCGGACAGCTCGGTGGCCGGTTGGCCCAGACGCAAGTAGCCCAGGCCGATATCCTGCAGCACCTGCAGGCAACGGCGGGCAGGCGGTTGCTCGGCAAAAACCTGCAGGGCCTGGTCGACGGTCAACTGCAGCACTTGCGCGATGTTCATGCCTTGCCAGCTCACCGCCAGGGTTTCGGGGTTGTAGCGGGCACCCTGGCAGGTCGGGCAGGGCGCGTACACGCTGGGCATGAACAGCAACTCGACGCTGACGAAACCCTCTCCCTCGCAGTTGGCGCAGCGGCCCTTGGCAACGTTGAAGGAAAAGCGCCCGGCGTCGAAGCCCTGTGCCTTGGCCTGCTCGGTCGCCGCGAAGCATTTGCGCACGTGGTCGAACAGGCCTGTGTAGGTGGCCAGGTTGGAGCGCGGGGTGCGGCCGATCGGCTTCTGGTCAACTTGCACCAGCCGCTTGATGCTGCCAAGCCCGGCGCTTACGTGGCCGCTGCTGGTCTGTTCAGGTTCGTCTTCCAGGCTTTGCGCTTCGGGCTCGCTAGGTTGCTCGGCATGGCCCAGGTGTGCCCCCACCAGTTCCAGCAGGGCCTGGCTGACCAGGCTGGATTTGCCCGAGCCGGAAATACCGGTAACGGCGGTAAAGCAGCCCAACGGAAATGCGGCGCTCAGGTTATCGAGGTTATTGCGCGTGATGCCTTCAAGCTTCAGCCAGTCGCGTGCTTGGCGGGGGGCGCGTGTGGCCTGTACCGGGGCATCGAACAGGTAGGTGCGGGTGCATGACTGTTGCACCTCGGCCAGGCCGGCGGGCGGCCCGCTGTAGAGGATGGTGCCGCCGTGTTCGCCGGCAGCTGGCCCTACATCCACCAGCCAGTCGGCGCGGCGCATGGTGTCCAGGTCATGCTCCACCACATACACCGAGTTGCCAGCCTGTTTCAGGCGCTGCAGGGCTTCGAACAGCGCTTCACTGTCGGCCGGGTGCAAGCCGGCCGACGGCTCGTCGAGTACGTAAACCACCCCAAACAGCTGCGAATTCAGCTGGGTGGCCAGGCGCAGGCGTTGCAGTTCTCCAGAAGACAAGGTCGGGGTGCTGCGCTCCAGGGCCAGGTAACCGAGGCCGAGGTCAAGCAGCGTGTCAATGCGTTCGAGCAGTTCTTTGGCGATACGTTGGGCCGCCAGGCGTTTTTCCAGTGTCAGCTCGTCCTGCTGCTGGGTCAGGTAGTCGGCTGCCGCCACCTTGCGGAACACCTCAGCCAGCGCCTGCAACGACAGGTGCGACAGTTCGGCGATGTCCAGCCCGGCGAAGGTCACGGCCAGCGCTTCGCGCTTCAGGCGTTTGCCCTGGCACAGCGGGCAGGGGCTGGGGTGCATGTACTGGGCCACACGCTTGCGCATCTGCGCGCTCTGCGAGTGCATGAAGGTATGCAGCACGTAACGCCGGGCACCCATGAACGTGCCTTGATAGCTGGGCTCCAGTTTGCGCTTGAGCGCTTCGCGGGTCTGCGCCGGGGTCAGGCCGGCATACACGGGGGCGGTGGGCGTCTCTTCAGTGAACAGGATCCAGTCGCGCTGCGCCTGGGGCAGATCGCGCCAAGGGATATCGACGTCATAGCCCAGCGTGACCAGGATGTCGCGCAGGTTTTGCCCTTGCCACGCCATTGGCCACGCCGCCACCGCACGCTCACGAATGGTCAGCGCCGGGTCGGGAACCATGGTCGCTTCGGTCACCTCGTAGACACGGCCCAGGCCATGGCACTGCGGGCAAGCGCCCTGGGGCGTGTTTGGAGAAAAGTCTTCGGCGTACAGCATCGCTTGCCCGGCCGGATAGTGGCCTGCGCGTGAATAGAGCATGCGGATCGAACTGGACAAGGTGGTCACGCTACCCACCGAGGAACGTGCACTCGGCGTGCCGCGTTGTTGCTGCAGGGCCACCGCCGGCGGCAAGCCATCGATGGCATCGACATCCGGCACGCCAACCTGGTCGATCAGGCGCCGGGCATAGGGCGCCACCGATTCGAAATAACGCCGCTGGGCTTCGGCATACAGCGTGGAGAACGCCAACGAAGACTTGCCCGAGCCGGACACGCCGGTGAACACCACCAAGGCATCGCGGGGAATATCGACATCGATGTTCTTCAGGTTGTGCTCGCGGGCGCCACGGACGCGGATGAAACCGCTTGGGGTGGTCGGGCTTGGAGGCATGAAGCAGTCCTTGTCTGAAGCTGAGCAGTGCGCTCAAGTTAACAGCAATTGCAGCGCCCTTGCGTGGGCAGCAGTCAAGGAATCTACCCGATGGAGCCGTTGGGGTGGCAGGGCGCCGGCTGTTTTCGCCTTACCTGACGTTCGTCTCAAGGCTTTTATTGCAGACCCTAGCGGGTACCCAGCACATCGCGGATGTTGTCCACCACATTGTTGTCCTTGATCACGTCACTCAACCAGCCTTCCAACGGCATGTTGCCCCACTTGATCGCACGTTCGATCAGGTAGGGTACCGGGCTTTGCGGTTCGCTCTGCTTGAAATACTGGGCGATGCCCGCAAGCATGGTGAATGCCTCGTCGCGGGTCAGCGGGGTGGTGCGCAGGGCGGCAGGCGCGGTCGTCGGGGGCGTGGCATTCATCGGTTCACCTGCTTCGTGGAGGTTGGCAGCCATGGCCTGTGGCTGTGCTTCTTCCGGGATGGCGGGGTGAAGCTCTACGCCGCGGTCCTTGAGCAGTTTTTCCGCCAGCTGGCTGGCACGCGAAAGCATGTCGGCAAGGCTGGCAAAGCTGGGCGCCTCGTGGCCGAACAGGCGGTCGGCGCTGGCCTGCAGGCGTTTGCATGCATTCAGGCTGGTAGCGATCTGCTGGGCCTTGGCGCGCAGGTAATCGGTGTCGGTAAGCGCTACCGAGCGCTGGAAGATCTCGGCGTTGATCTTGCCTTCGTTCAGCGCTGTCTGCATTGCCTTGGGGTTTTGCAAGGCGAGGTTTTCTACATGGCGTGACTCGTCATAGCGCAACACGCCAAAATGCTGCCCTTGGATAATGGGCAAGCCACCGGCAATGTCGGTGAGCGTGGTCTTCAACCAGGACAGTCGCGCCGCGCGCTCGTCCAGGCCGTCTTCGAGGGTGGGATACAGCGTTTCCCAGAACGCAACCAGGAGCTGTTCGGTCAGCTCGAGGCCAAAGGTGATGCCTTCGAAGTGTTCACGTTGGGCCAGCCCCTCGCAGAGCCAGGCCACCAGCATCAGGTCTTTGCTTTGCTGCGCAAGCCCTTGAGCCGACAGGTTGATCACCTGCTCCCAGTCGGCAGTCTTCAAGTCGGTTTGCCAGTCGCCCTGGGTCAGGTAGTCAGGGTCCGCCCGGCGTGCCTCCTTGATCTGGTCGAACAAGGCAGAGAAGCTCAAGTCTTCACCACTGCCACCCTCGATAGGGGCGACCAGTGTGGCCAGCGAGAGGTCATTGAGAATTTCAGGCATAGAACACTCTGGACATGGCTAGTGAACAGCGCGCCAGAAAACCCGGCGCGCTGCGGAACGCAGGCCGCCGAAGCGGCCCATGGTTCGGTACGTGCTTAGGCAAACACTTTGTTCGCGGTGCGGTCCCAGCCACCTACGATGTTGCCGCCGGCCTGGCCGTCGGTGCGGTTCTGCTGGGTGTAGGTGGTTTTGATGCGGGCAAAGTTGAAGCTGATTTCTTCAACGGGCAGGTCGCTGACCGCCTTGTCTTCACCATTCTGGTTGCCACCGGCGACAAACTTGACCGAAGAGACCACCACTTCTTCCATGTCGATGGTCAGGTAGGTGACCTTGTCGCCACCGGCGCGGTTCACGTTCAGCTTCAGCTTGGCGATGTGCTTGCCGGTGCAGCAGTGTTCGAACAGTTTGGCCGATGCCTTGTCGACTGCCTTGCGGATCTTGAAGTCGCTCAGGGCAACGCGCTCGGAGGACGCACCGCCCGAAGAGCTGGCGGTTGCCGACGTAGCCTGTGTGGCGCCGTACTCGTAGCCCAGCACTTCGATCCAGTCCTTGTGTTTTTCATCCAGTACTTCACCTGGGATGCCGTCGATTTGGATATACGCGTCAAATGCCATTGTGAAACTCTCCATTAACAACATGTAAAGGGTTGCTCATGCGCCCCTTGGTTTTGACCTCGCCGGGCGTGCCGGCAGAGGTAGCTTGCCGCCGCCCGGGCCTCATCCTGTGAGGCCCCGGCGACCGGTTATTGTGGCGTGGCTCAGTTAAGCCCACGCACTTCGATTTCCACCCGGCGGTTGGGCTCCAGGCACTTGATCAACTGCGTTCGCGGTTGTTGCATGTCGCAGTTGACCAATGGCTTGCGGCTGCCTTCGCCCTGCGCGACCACCAGCTCGGCAGGTACGCCCTTGCCAACCAGATAGGTGCGGATGGTTTGCGCCCGTTGTTTCGAAACCTGCAGGTTGCCCTGGCTGTCACCCAGTTGGTCGGCGTGCCCCGAGATGATGATCTTGCCGATATTCGGGGTGTTCAGCAGCTTGCTGGCAATTGCGCTCAGCTGATGCTGGCCTTCGTTTTTCAGGCTCTGGAAGTCGGCGCGGCCGAAGGCGAACAGGGTGTCGGACTCCAGCGTGATGGTCTCGATGGCACGCAGTGACTGGGCCCGCAGGCTATCGATGTAGTTGCGCGAACTGGACATCAGGAAGGCGTTGTCGAGGATGCGCGGTACATCTGGCTCTCGAATCTGGTCGCTGTAGAACGTGATCTGGCGGCTGGCGTACAGGTAGTCCTGGTTGCCACCGGCCTCGCTGCCAGCGGCGGCCATGCTCTTACCGGTATGGCGGGCGATGGCCGGGTACCAGTAGTCCGGCAGGTGCGCCTTGAGAAACGCCGGGTCGGCATGCTCGCGCTGGCCCGGAGAAAGCATCACATAAGTGTCCAGCGCCGCCTTTCCGAAATTGGCGATCGACTGGGCGCGGTTGTCATGGGGCAGCGCCTCGGCCTCCACGCTGTCAATACCGCTCACTGGCTGCAGCTCACGGGTGTTGCGCTGGTAGACCTTGAGCGTGGTCAGCAGGTACAGGGTGCGGGTCAGATTATCGGCCGTGGGCTTTAGCATCACATTCTGCAACGTGGCGAAGTAGCGGTCGCGCAGCAGCGGCTCGACCTCATGGCCCTGGTACAGGCCCAGGCGCATGCCGAGGGGCACGCCCTTTGCGTGGTGTTGCTCATGGTAGTGAGCAGCCCAGAAGCGCAGGCGGTCTAGGCTTCGCCAGGCGGTGTACTGGCCGCTGGCCGCCTGGTCGTCGGCCTTGGCCTGGGCCAGTTCGCCGGCAATGCTGGCCAGGGTGGCGCGGTTGTTCAGGTACGACCAGCCCCACAGGCTGCACAGCACCAGTGCCGCCAGGCCGGCGGCGCCAACCCACCCGGCCTTGCGCCGGCGTTCACGGTGGTTGCTGGTGTACAGCGCCACCAAATGCTGGTCGGGAATGATCACTTTGCGGAACAGGCTGTTGATGAACAGCGGCGCCGGCTGGCTGCCGGCAGTGCCCGTTCCTTCTGCGTGTTCGAGCGCGAAGCGTTCGGCCACATGCTGGCCGTGGCAGCCCCACTGAGCCTCGTCGGCCTGCAGCGCCGCGGTGAAATAGAAACCGCGCAGCATTTCGGCATTCTGGTAAGGGTTGGCACGCAGCAGGCTGTCGACGAACTGATGCAGGCGCGGCTTGAGCGCGGCCAGTTCCAGCGGGAAGCGGTAGGCAGCGTTGTTCTGCCGAGTGACTTGTATGTCCTGCTGCACCAGCTGCTGGCTCGCCATCTGCCCCCAGTAACGGGTCAGCTCGTCCATCGCATTGCTGAAGCGCTGGCCCCAGTCGGCTTGCTCATACCCCTTGTGAGAGAAGGTTTTACCCATCACTTCACCACGCGCGGCGTCGTCCAGCTGGCGATAGAACGCGGTGAAACCAGGGATCAGGTCGCACTTGGTGAAAACCAGGTAGATTGGCAGGCGCACTTCAAGCAGCGCGCAGCTTTCCTGAATGCGTTCGCGCAGGCGCTTGGCCACGCGCTCCTGGTCTTCGACCGAGCCATGCAGGATATCGGCGATGCTGACGCTGACGATCAAGCCGTTAAGGGGACGGCGCTGGCGGTGCTGGCGCAGCAGTTGCAAAAAGCCGCGCCACTTGCCGGCTTCCTCGGGGCTGTTCATGTAGCGCCCGGCAGTGTCCAGCAGTACCGCTTCAGAACTGAAGAACCAGTCGCAGTTGCGCGTGCCGCCCAGGCCCGCGACCCGCACGCCTTCGCGCTCGGCATAGGGGAAGTTCAGGCCTGACTGCAGGATCATCGTGCTCTTGCCGGCGGCAGGCTGGCCAATGACCAGGTACCAGGGCAGGGCATACAGGGCATCCTTGTTCGAAGTACCGCGCGGCTTGTTGCTGTGCAGGCGCTCGATGCCCTGCAGCAGGCGCTCGCGCAACAGGCTGACTTCTTCCCGGTCGGCCGGGGCTGCACTGAGTACGGCCTGGTCGGCGTCGTCGCGCAGCAGGCCTTCAAGGTTGTGGTGCTGACCCACGCCGCGGTACAGCAGCAGTACATAGCCCGCCGACAGCAGCAGAAACACGCCGATCCCGGCCAGCAGGCTGTGCAGCGAGGCGAAGCCGAAGGCTCGGCCGATGGCCCAGACCAGGAAGATCGCCAGGAAGAATGCCACGCCCAGCAGGTAGGGTTGGTAGCGCAGGCAGTAGTACTTGAGCTTGTTCATACAGGCGTCGCATCCAGTGCATCGACGAACTGGTCGATGACATGTTCAAGGGGGCGGTCGTAATCGTGCAGCCGTGGCACCGTTGTCAGCGGGCTGAGCAACTCCAGGTGCTGGCACGGGTCGGCACAGCCACTGAGCAGGCGGTAGGCACAGCTGGCGTGGCGCGCCGGGAAGCAGTACAGCTGCGGGTGCATGAAATCGTCGGCCAACAGGCTCACTGCCGGTAGCGCTCGGTGTTCGCTCATGCGGGCCAGCCAGGTCAGCCACAGGTCGGCAGTGGGGTTTTTAAGGCCACGTTCGGCCGGCAACGGCAATTCGATGCCGCCTGCAAAGTCACCCTGAAGCGAGGCACGGCCGAGCTGCAGGTGGGCGAGGGCAGTGGCACTGTCGAAACCTGGCCAGGACCCATGAAGGGCACGGGCCACATCCGTGAAGCTGAAATCATGCAGGAACTTGGCGTGCACCCGGCGGAACAGGTCCAGATCCTGGCCCTGCAGCGGGCGCAAGGCCTTGATCCGTTCGAACAGGCGGGCGCAGTCGGCGCCTTGCACGGCCTGGTGCAGCATCGGCTTGATCTGCGCGCTGAACAGCTCGCCAAGGGTGAACGGGTTGACCAGCACAGTACTGTCTTCACCCTTGAGCAGCTGGAAGATGAAGAACGGGTAGCGCCGCTGGCTGGCATCGCGCGAGCTGAGCAGGCCACCCAGTAGCCAGTTGCCGTTGCGTGCGCGGTAGGTGAAAAAACACATCGGCAGCGCGTCGAACAACGCCTGCCAGTCATCGCGGTAGCGCATGGCTGCCAGCGATGACTGCAACCAGGCGTCGAACTCGCAGACTTCTTCCGCCGCCCCATGCAGGCTGACGAAATCTGCGCTCGACGGCAGCTTGCCGAAGCAACCGATCATTGCGCGCCCCTGCTGTTGAGGGCGCTCAGGGCCTTGACGTCACCCAGATCGGTGAGCTTGACCCCGCCGAAGTTGCGCACGATAAGGCTTACGCGGCCACTGGCGGTGTTCCAGCTAAAGCGTTGCTGAATGCCGTCCAGGTCGTCGACCCGAGCGCTCTCGTTCATGCGCAGCAGGCCCCACCGCCCTGGGAAATCGAACACGGTGACCCGTGTGCCGCTCAGGGTGACGACGTCCAGGCGCGCGCCCGGCGCGGTGCTGGTGCCCGGCCAGGCGAAGCGG
This sequence comes from Pseudomonas sp. BO3-4, assembly GCF_034044115.1. Taxonomy (NCBI): domain Bacteria; kingdom Pseudomonadati; phylum Pseudomonadota; class Gammaproteobacteria; order Pseudomonadales; family Pseudomonadaceae; genus Pseudomonas; species Pseudomonas sp. BO3-4. The sequence goes on along the minus strand of NZ_CP139018.1, from coordinate 3,420,441 downwards.
TTCCAGCTGCTGCGGCCGTTGCGGTAGTGCTGCTCCTGGCCATCGAGGGTGAAGACGATGTCGGTGAAGTTGGCTGAAGGTTCCAGCATGATTTCGAAGCCGTTGTCACGGTCCGACAGGCTGGCGATCACCTGGCCCACGGAGCTGGCCTTGTCGATGCTGTTGAGCATGCCAGGGTTGACCAGCGCCGGCCCCTTGCCATCGCCCACACCCAGACCTTCACCACCGGCCAGGTTGCCGATTTCGTTGCGCTTGAAGGCCGGCAGCAGGCCGCTGTCGGGATCTACGAAGCGTTGCAGGTCTTTCACCGAAGCCTCGTTGCGGCTGCTGCCGGCAATCGGGTAACGGTGTGCCATGACCTGCTCCCAGGGCTTGGCGATCTGCTGCGCCCAGGCCTTGGCGATCTGCTCGCCGGCCGGGTCGCGCAGGGTCGCCCAGGCATACTGGATGGGCAGGCTGAACAGCCCCTGCAGCGAGCGCGACAGGCCATCCTGGCTGGTGTCGACGCTGCTTTCCACGTAGTTGCGCACGGTGGTGATCTCGCTCGGCTGGCCTTCCAGGGTCTCGCTGATCAACTGTTTGCTGCTCTTGCCCACATCCTGCGAGCGCTGGATGTTGTTCATGCGCACCTTGAGTTTGCGCAAGGCGGCCAGGTAGCGGTCCATGATGGTGCTGTCGGCACCTTCGGCGTTGTTTTCAGCGAACACCCGCGCCACCGGCTCGAAGCGCTTGGCCAGGCTGCCGTCGTCCACCGCCGGCAGGGCCGGCGCGACGTTGGCAGGCAGGGTGTCGTTGGCGTCGAACAGACCGGTGACCTTGCTCCAGAAACCGTCATCGCGGCTGGTGCCGGGGGCCGGGATGGCTTGCTTGACCGGCAGGTCCCACTGGGTATTGTCGTTGACGGCCTGCAGCAGGTTCTTCACTGGCGAGTTCTGCACGTCGCTCAACAGCCCCAGTTCCCGGGTCGCCGAGGCCAGGTCGGCGAAGTGGCGCACGCCAACGCTGCTGACCATCTTGTACCAGGCCTGGGTGTAGTCGCGCTTGTAGCGGGTCATGAACTCGCGTACGAAGTTGGCCTTCTGCACGATGGCATCGCCGCCTTCGCCGTCCAGCACCCAGTCCGACTCGTTGCGCAGGTTGCCCGACACCAGCTTGATCAGCTCGGGCTTGACGAAGGTGTCCCAGCCCTGGCGGGTGTAGATCGCCGGCACACCCGCGGTTCCGTACAGCAGCGCGCGGCCTGGTTGCGGGACCAGGTCGTTGAGGCTCAGCGCCGGGAACTGCCGGCTCGACTCGAGCTGCAGGCGCAGGTACTCGCGATCGACCAGCGAGCTGGAGATCATGAACGACTTGAGGTTCTGCCGGGTTTCGTTGATCAGCTGTTCGTTGCGCGGCAACGACGGCGCCTGGCCCTGTTCCAGCAACTGCACGTACAGCGGGGCATTTTCCGCGATCACGCCAGCGTCGGCCGGGGTGCCTTCGGCGGCGGCGCTGGCCCACGCCTGGGGCAGGCTGGCAGCGACGAAGGCCGGGTCTGGATGGGCCTGTGGCTCGGTCAGCAACAGGTACAGCTTGAGGGTGTTGTAGGCCTCGATGATCGAGGCCACCTGCTGCTCGTCCAGGCGCCCGAGCATTTCTTCGGACAGTGACAGCCCACCGGTGGCGGCGGACAGCTCGGCGCCATCGCTGGCAGTGGCCAGGTTGACCTTGGCGGCATAGGCGCCAGCGCGGGTGTTGCCCAGCGCGGCCTGGGCCCTGGCCGCAATGGCAGGGGCAAGCGGCTTGCCATTGCGCTTCTTCGGCTGCGGGGCCGGGGTGAATTCCAGCTCCTGATTGATACCGTTGGCGAAGGTGTTGAACGCCCGCATCTGCACCTGCAGGCTGCGTGCGATCGGTTCCAGCGCCTGGCTGCGCAGCTGCGCCAGGTAGGCGCTGCGGGTCACCTGGTGAATCGCCTCGCCCTGGTACAGGCCGCCACCCAACTGCAAGGGCACTCCCTGCAGGCGATGGGCCTCGACGTTGGCCATCTGTTCACGCAGCACTTCCAGGCCCTTGCCTGCGGCCAGCTGCTGCTCGCGGTCTGCTGCCTGTTCGATGTGCGCCAGCTGCCCGCGCAGGCTGTCCAGCCACTGGCGGTTATTGGCGAACGACAGCGCTTGCCAACCGATGAACAGCAACCCGGTGGCGGCGGCCAGGCCCAGTAGCAGCGGGCTGAACGCAGCCTGGCGGCCCAGGCGCGACTGGTAAAGGATCAGGTCGCGGTCGGGGAAGATCACCTGGCGGAAGGTGTCGGTGATGAAGTAGCTGCGGTTGCCCAGGGCCTTGCCGACGTGCCCGGCCTGTTCATCGTAGGCGGCCTGCAGGGCGAATTCGTCGGCGATGACGTCTTCATAGACCTGCCCCAGTTGCTGCCCGTTCTGCAGTGCACTGGTGAAGTACAGGCCACGTAGCAGCAGCGGGGCACCGCCGCGATGGCCGCGGGTGAAGTGGTCGAGGAATTGCTCGAGCACACCGCTGAGGGCGGCGAAGTACTGCGGGAAATTCAGCAGGGTGCTGTCGGCTTCGGCACCGAGGGCGATCATCTGCGCGTCGACGTGCTGGCGAATATGAGCCTGCAGCTTCTTCAGGCGCGTCTGCAGCACGGCGTGCAGGCCGTTGGTGCGGATTTCCGAAAGGCCAAAGGTCATGCCCAGCGGCTGCTGGCGTTCGTGCAGGTCGAGGCCGTCGAAAGCCTGGCTGAAGCCCGGCAACTGGTCGGTCTTGCTCAGCATCAGGTAAACCGGCGGGTTGGCATCGAGGCATTCGGCGTATTCTTCCACCCGTGCCACCAACTGGGCCGCCAGGGCATTGCGCTCATCGCTGTTGGCCGCCAGCAGCTCGGGCAGGCTGACCACAAGCACCAGGCCATTGATCGCCGCTTTGCCGCGCTGCTTTCGCAGCATGCGCAGAAAGGCCGAGAACTCGCTGGCCGACTGGTCGTCGCGCAGGTAGCGCCCGGCGGTGTCGATCATCACGGCGTCGGGGCTGAAGTACCAGTCGCAGTGCTGGGTGCCGCTTTCGCTGTCGTTGGCCGTAGCGATGCTGGCCGACAGGCCGGAATGGGTCAGCAGCGAGGTCTTGCCGGCCGCCGACATGCCGACCACCAGGTACCAGGGCAGGTCGGACAGGGCCGCCTTGCCGCCGCCACCCGCGGAGCGGTCGGTGCGCAGCATGGCGATGGCGTGCTTCAGGCGCTCACGCAGCACCTGCTGGTCACGGAACTCGCCAGTGGCATTCCACGAGCGGTCGACCTCGATCTGCAGCAGGTTCTCCAGGTTGTGTTCGGCACGAATGCGCTGGTATTGGCGCAGCACGATTACCAGCAGGAAGCAGGCACTGATGATTGCCAGCGCTTCAGGCACGTGATGACGCAGCCCCGGCACCAGCGGCGCGGCCAGCCAGCAAATCAACAGGCTAGCCAGCCACAGCAATGGCAGCAGCACCCAGAAACTTTTCAACAGACGCAGTAATGTTTTCATGTCTTCCTGACTCGGCTACCGGGCATGTGCTCAGGCACTGAACAGCTGGCGGATTTGTTCGGACAGGGCGGCGACGTCCTTGTCCAGCAACCAGTCCAGCGTCAGGTACACGGCGACGCAGACCAACGCGATCAGCGCCAGATACACCCACAGCGGTACTTCATGGCGCAGCATCTGCGACACCTGGTCGGGCAGTGCCCAGTCCGGTGACAGGGCTTTGGGCGCTTTGCGGTAGCGGGCGATATCCTGGCCCAGGGTATTGGCCAGGTAACGCAGCTGGTCTTTCTGCCCGAGGCTGAACTTGCCCTCGAAGCCCAGTGCCAGGCAAAGGTGGTAAACCTCGAGCACGTCGATGTTCTGCTTGACGTCGGCGCGCAGCGCATCGACCTTCTCGAAGAAGCCTTCGCCGGCCAGGTGCACGCCGAAATAGCGGAACTGCAACGGCTGAAGTTCAAAGTGCCGACGCAACGCGTTGTCGTCCGAGCGCAGTACGCTTTCGTCGAGGAAGGCGCACAACGCGTATTGGGTGTCCTTGACCTGCTCGACGCTGTAGTTGGCGGCACGGGCATCACGTTCCAGGTTGGCGAAGAAGCGTTCGACGCTACCTTCGAAGGCCTGCACCGAGGTGACCTGGCGGCCGCGACGTACGATCAACGCCATGCTGATGAAGTCCTGGACCAGGTCCTTGAGCGTCGGTTTGTCGCTGGCGGCCGGGACGGCGCCCTGTTGCAGTACGGCTTCGGTCATTTGAGCACCGCCATCAGTTCAAGCTTGAGGTTGGTAAAGGCGCTGGGCGCATAGAAGCAGATGGCCTGGGCGCTGATCATTCGCTCATACACAGTGCCGTGTGGTTCGATGGCGAAGTACTGGTTGTCCAGGCGCACCGGAATCGCGTTCGGCAGCCGCGCGGCATGATTGAGGGTGACACCCGGCATGGCGCTGTTGACCACCACTTCAATGTCTTCCGGCGAACCGACCTTGAAGGCACGGGGCACCAGCTCCAGCAGGCTGGCGCCGGGCATGTCGGCGTGCACGGCGATATAGAAGTCGGCTTCGGCCAGGCGCGGGTCGTGCAGTTGGCCTTGCCAGTGCGATGGCTTGGTCTGGGTCAGGTTGATGACAATGCACTGGTTGGGCACGACGTTGTCGAGCATCACCCGGATCATTTCGTCGAGCTTGACCAGCGACGCGGCCGGGTCGTGGTGGTCGTACTCGGGGATGTCGCTGAGCTGGGTGTCCAGGGTGAAGGTCAGCAGGCCGCCGGCAAGGTCCGCCAGGAACAGGTACAGGCGCTCTGGGTGCAGGCGCGGGTGGGCCAGTAGATGAGCCAGCTGCGGGTGGGCACGGTTGACCGTGTTCAGCAGCCAGAACAGGGTCACATCGCTGGAGCCGAACTCGGCGATCTGGTCGGCGCGCTCGCGGCGCCGGCCGGAAAGCGCTTTGCTCTTGGCCTGCAGGGCACCGAGCAGGCGCTTGCCGATGCCTGCAATGGTCTCGTGGCTGCCCAGGTGCAAGGTGGGGTGGACGAAATGCGGGTCAACGTTGAAACCGCCCATGCTGTTGCGTGTCAGCTTGGCCAGTGGGCAGTGGCTGTAACCGTCGAGGCTGTCACCGTCGACCAGCAGTACGACGTTCAGGCGCAAGCTGGTGATTTCGTTTTCCAGCTCGCCTTCATTAAGGTCGGGCAGGGTGTCGAACTGCTTGCGGAAACGCCGTGCGGCCTTGTGTTCGTGGCCATCCTCGACGTAGTTGAGGCCGAATGGCTCGGGCAGCTTGAGCGCGGCATACACCTTCAGGTCGTTGGCCTTGAGCAGGTCCTTGAGGTCGCGCGCGGCCGGCAGCGGATCGTGCTGCGGCGCGTCGTAGAGGCTGCCATCGGGGAACACCAGCTTCAGGCGCTTGAGCTGCAGTGAACCATTGGCCAGGGCGTCCTCGTCCACCTGCAGCGCCTGAACCCCCCAATGGAAAGGGGTGCTGCGCAGGGTCGCCTCAGCCAACTGGTGCTGATGGAATTCGTCCTGATACTGGAAGTGCTGGGGCAGCAGGAACATGCCTTCCGACCACATCACCCGGCTCTGCTTGCTCATTTGACGCTATCCACTAAAGAATTGAAGGTTGAATCCATGGCGTTGCTGGCCGACTGGCTGGCGGCGTCGGTGGCTTTGTCGATGGCCGCGTCCTGCACCTTGTCGGTGAGGGTCGCGTCGGCATCCTTGGCCTTCTGCGCAGCGGCAAGCTGGTCGGCGGTCGGCGGTTTGTTCAGTACGTCCACGCCCCGCATGGCGCTGATTTCGGTGTTGTCCACCAGCACCCGCAGGCCGTCGGAGGAGAACCAGATACCGTCCTTGCGCAGCGAGTTGGCGTCGAAGGCGACTTTCCAGCGCGCGTCCTGCTCGTCGCGGAAGAACGCCGCCACGCCGACGTAGCGCGCGTTCTTGGCCAGCGGCCACTGGTCGATCTGGCCAATGCCAGGCAGCAGGGTGATCTCGCGGGTTTCCACCAGGGTGTTGCCCAAGGCTTTTTCCGGGGCGTCCCACAGGGTCTCGGCATCGGTAGCCGCGAAGCGCTCGAGGTCGGTCAGCTGATACACGCGCATCACCACCGACAGCGGCTTGCCCTCGGCGTCGGGGTTGAGCTGGTTGCCGCCGTCGGAGGTCAGGATGACCTTTTCGCTGTCGGCCAGCATGTCGGCCGCCCAGCTGTCTTCCATGCGCTTGCCGATACGGTCGGTGACCCCGCAGCCGGCCAGCGCTACCAGCAAGGCGGCTGCGGTCAGGCGTTTGAGGACGATGTGCTTGTGTTGCATGACGGCAAAACCTCCGGGTACTGGTCAGGCCAGGCGATAGGCGAAATCGCCATCGCTGCCCAGCTCGATCGCAAGGTGCTGGATCGGCGCGTCCTGGGCCATGCGCTCGAGCACGCGCTGGGCGAGTTCGGGCATCAGGGTCTGGGACAGGATGTTGTCGATGTTGCGTGCACCGCTGTCGACCTCGGTGCAGCGCGCGGCAATGGCCTTGACCAGTGCCTGGTCATAGCTGAGCTCGGCCTGGTGGTTGCGGGCGAAGCGCTTGGCGATGCGTTCGAGCTTGAGGGCGACGATGCGCTCGAGAATCTGGTCCTGCACCGGGTAGAACGGCACGATGCTCAGGCGACCGAGGAAGGCCGGCTTGAACACATGGTTGAGCTGGTCGCGCAGGTCCTCGACGATCGCCTCGGGCGTCGGCAGCTCGGTGGCGTTCAGGCAGGTCTGCATGATGCGCTCGGTGCCGGTGTTGGAGGTGAGGATGATCACCGTGTTGCGGAAATTGATCTCGCGGCCCTCGCCATCGTCCAACACGCCCTTGTCGAACACCTGGAAGAACAGTTCGAGCACGTCGGGGTGGGCTTTTTCCACCTCGTCGAGCAGCACCACACTGTACGGCTTGCGGCGCACCGCTTCGGTCAGCACGCCGCCTTCGCCGTAGCCGACGTAGCCGGGTGGCGAGCCCTTGAGGCTCGACACGGTGTGGGCCTCCTGGTACTCGGACATGTTGATGGTGATCAGGTTGCGCTCGCCGCCGTACAAGGTGTCGGCCAGGGCCAGGGCGGTTTCGGTCTTGCCGACGCCGCTGGGGCCGAGCAGCAGGAACACGCCAATCGGTTTGTTCGGGTCTTCCATGCGCGCTCGGGAAATCTTGATGCGCTTGCCGATCTCGTGCAGGGCGTGGTCCTGGCCCAGCACGCGTTCACCAAGCAGGGCCGGCAGGCGCTGCACGGTATCGATTTCGTCACGCAGCATCTTGCCCAGCGGGATGCCGGTCCAGCCGCTGATGACCTGGGCGATGGCGCCGCTGTCGACCAGCGCATGGACCAGTGGCTGGTCGCCTTGCACGCGCGCCAGCTCGGCACGCAGGGTATTGAGCTGCTGAGCGTCGGCATCGTTGGCGGCGTCCAGCGCCTTGAGCTGTTCGACCAGCTCCAGCTCCTGCTGCCACTGGGCATTGAGTTGCTGTTCTTGTTGCTGCTCGGCCTGCAGGGCAGCCTGCAGCGCTTCCAGGCGGCGGGCATGGTCGTGCCCCTTGCCGGCTTCGTGGCCGAGCACGCCGATTTCTGCCTGCAGGTTGTCGATCTGCCGGCGGCAGTCTTCCAGTGCGCCGGGCAGCGAAGATTGCGCCAGGGCAATGCGCGCGCAGGCCGTGTCGAGCACGCTGACCGCCTTGTCGGGCAGCTGGCGGCCGGTGATGTAGCGGTTGGACAGGCGTACCGCCTGCACCAGCGCTTCGTCCATCACCGCCACCTTGTGGTGCTCGCGCATCTTGCCGAGCAGGCCGCGCAGCATGTGAATGGCCTTGTCTTCGTCGGGTTCTTCCACTTTGACCACCTGGAAGCGGCGGGCGAGGGCGGCGTCCTTCTCGAAGTACTTCTTGTATTCGGCCCAGGTAGTGGCAGCGATGGTGCGCAACTCGCCACGGGCCAGGGCCGGCTTGAGCAGGTTGGCGGCATCGTTCTGCCCGGCCTGGCCGCCGGAGCCGATCAGGGTGTGGGCTTCGTCGATGAACAGGATGATCGGGTGCAGGCTGCGCTTGACCTCTTCGATCACAGCCTTGAGGCGGTTCTCGAACTCGCCCTTGACCCCGGCGCCGGCCTGCAACAGGCCCAGGTCGAGGGTGTGCAGGGCAACGTCCTTGAGCACCGCCGGCACGTCACCCTGGGCGATGCGCAGCGCCAGGCCTTCGACCACGGCGGTTTTGCCGACCCCGGCTTCGCCCGTGAGGATCGGGTTGTTCTGCCGGCGGCGGGTGAGTATGTCGACCATCTGCCGTACTTCGAACTCACGGCCCAGCACCGGGTCGATGCGGCCCTCGCGGGCGCTTTGGGTAAGGTTGACCGTGTACTGGTCCAGCGCTGGGGTCTTGCCGCTGGCCTTGCTCGACGTGCTCACTGGCGCCGCTGGGCTGGCCAGTGGGCTGGCCTGCCTGGACTCGGCGCTACCCTCCACCAGCGCGGCAAGGTTCAGGCGCAGGTCATCGGCGTTGATTTTTTCCAGCTCCGGCGCCGAGGCGATCACCACGCGACGCAGTTCAGCATCGTCAAGCAGAGCCTGCAGCAGGTGAGCGCTGCGCACCTGGCCTACGCCGTATTCGATCGAGGCCAGCAACCAGGCTTGCTCGATCATGCGGGTAATGTGCGGCGACAGCGCCGGGGTGCGGGTATTGCCTTTCTTGAAGGTGCCCAGGGCGGTGACCAGTTGCGCTTGCAGGCGTTCGGCGACGACTTCGTAGTGGCGCAGGATCGGGGCCAGGTCGCTGTCGTTGTTGTCGAGCAACTGCAGCAGCAGGTGCTCCACTTCCACGTCGTAGTGGTGCTCCGACAGGCACAGGGCCGCCGCGCTTTCGGTGGCCGTGCGGCTGGTTTCGTTGAGCTTGGCGAACAGAGACTTCAGGTTCACAAGGCGACCCCATCGTAAGGAATGTGGAAAACGGCGCAACGCGAAGGCTCCGCGTCACGACCCGGGCGTTTGAGCCAACCCAGCCAGCCCAGGGCGACATTGCCGCTGCGGCCCAGTTGGGCGCGTGGCACCGCCTCGCGCTTGAGGCGCGGGGCAATTTCGAAATCCAGTTCGGCACCTATATAGAAGCGCACCAGCTCGACCAGCTTGCGGTAGCAGGCGGTGCCCGGCTGGAAGCGCTGGTAGTCGGCCAGGTTCAGCGGGCCCAGCTCGATACGGATGCACGACTGATAGTCCCAGACCCGGTTGCCGGCGACGGCGCTGTGGCCGAGCTGGGCATTGCGGCGGCCAAGCTGGGTGCATTGTTCGGGCTGCAGGTGCAGCCAGCGCCCGGCGAACGGCTGGACCTTGATCGGCAGCGAGAAATAGAAACCGAGCATGCGTTCAAGGTTCAGCGCATTGCGCGGTTTCTGGCTGAGCAGGCCGGCAAAATAGCTGAACAGCTCACGACGCAATGCTGACGGTTGCTCTTCGAACTTCAGCTTCTGGGCGCGCGGCCCGAGGCCAACCAGGTTGAGCAGGTAGCCGTCGAAGCCCGAAGTGCCATTGCGCTCGTGCTCGATGTGGAATTTGTATTTTTGCCAGGCCTCGTAGAACAGCGTGGTCATGCGGTGCGAGAAGATGTCGAGAAACGCATGGGCGGCATCGTCGCGATACTGCACGTGGCGCTCGAGCAGCAGCTCGGTGTACGGGCGTGGCAGCACGCCTGACGGCCCGACCAGGCCCATGAAGGTGACCTGCACTTCCGACAGCGGCAAGCCGGCCGGCGACACCTTGCCTTCGCGCTCGAAGTGCAGGTCGCTGACCTCGCTGGCCGGGAACGCCAGCGACAGCTGGGTACGAAAACGCAGCGGGTCTTCGTGCGGCCGGGTTGCCAGGTCCATGCGCCCGGTGCGGCTGTAATGCAGGCGGAGCAGGCGCACCAATTGGAAGAATTCGAATCGGTGCGGCTCGGCTCGGGCCTGATCGATCAGACCAGGGGCTGATCGCCGGTGCGTGCTGGCCATTGTACGACTCTCTTTTCTCGTTGTTGGGTGCGCAGGGTCAGCTGGGTGAAGCTGTTCATTGAGCAATACTGGCCGAAGAAGTGGTCCAGCACCTTGCCGAACAGAAACACGCCACTGCCGATGAACTGGCTTTCGTCCAGGGTCAGGGTGATGCCGACGCCGCGCACGAAATTTGGCCGCGGGTGGCCAATGCGCGCGACCACCGGTTCGCTGCTGATCGCCTTGATGCCGTTGATCTGTTTGCGAATGGCGGAAACATTGCGGTAGTTGTACAGCGACAACAGCTCCAGCAGCACTTCCCGGCCCTGGCTGACCAGGGACAGATGGTTCAGCGACAGGTGGGCGATCAACCGCCAGATCAGGCCCTTGCCCAAGGGCACACGCACCGTGGCGGTGGGCTTGCGCAGGCAGCGGATATCCTTGATCACCGAGTTGGCGGGAATGGTGAAATCGCCCCGTTCGCCACCGAACGGCAGCATCAGCGGCACGTCGCGGTTGCTGCAGGTAAGGCCGATACTGAGGGTGTCGCTGCTGGCGTCGATCAGTTCCAGATCGCGGTCGACCACGCGGATGCTCATGGCAGTGGCGTCACCCTGGTTTCGCCGGCGCGCGACCCAGAAGCTGCTGTGTGGGTCTTGCTCGCCCCGGGGTTCGAAAAACGGCTGGCAGGTGGCGACCTGGTCGATACCGCCGAGTTTGCGCACCCGCCGTACCCGGTCGATCGATACCACTTCTGCAGCGTTGTGCAGCCGTGTGTCAGGGGTGACCGGGTATTCGTGCTGGGTGTGGGTCAGCTTGATCGGCTCGGCCTGCTGGCGGAACAGGTTGATGATCGGCGTGCAGTTGAGCTTGAAGTTGTTGCGCCCGATGTTCTGGGTCAGCCGCGCCAGGCGCTCGCTGAGGTCGTAGTCGGAGAAATAGAAGTTGACCTCTACCTGCTCGATGGCCTTGCCCTGCAGGATGCGGGCAAATCCACTGAGGTCGAAGAACATGAACTTGTCGGGGAAGGTGAAATACTCGTGCAGCAGGCGGTAGCCCAGGAATGAGCGCTCGGAGTAGTCCACCAGGCCTTCGTCACGGGCGTAGCCCACGGTGTTCAGGGCATCGGCCGGCAGCGCCACTTCGCGGCGGCGGCCCTGGTCGTCGAAGCTCAGCGTGGCCTTGGCCAGGTTGTTGAACAGCAGCTCGTACAGCTGCAGCATCAGGGTTGCTTCGCCGTCGAGGAAGAACCGCAGGCGGTTCATGTCCATCTGCCCGAACAGGGCATCGCCCGTGGCTGCCAGGCGGATGCGCAGACGAGCGACCAGGTCGGCGCTGTGCCCGTTGAAGGCCGAGCGTTCCATTTCTGTGAACGAGGCCTGCTGCACGGCAATCGGCCACAGCTCTACCGGGTAGCAGGTGCGGAACTTGCACACCACGCCTTCCACGGGATTGGCATGCATCTCGGTATGGCGCGCCACGCGGTAGGCTTCGGTGACTTTTTCGTGCCTGCCCAGGCTCAGTTCGACAATCGACATCGACGGAGTAGGGCGCAGGTAGTGGGGGTACAGCACCTCGAGGAAGGATTCGACGATTTCCGGAAACTCGTCATCGAGTTTCTTGTGCACCCGCGCAGACAGGAACGAGAAGGCCTCGATCAGGCGCTCGGTGTGCGGGTCTTCGCAGTTGTCGCCTTCGATCAGCAGCCGCGAAGCGATCTTCGGGTACTGCGCGGCAAACTCCTGGCCGAGAAAGCGCAGGTGCGACAGTTCCTTTTCGTAGTAGGGCAGCAGTTCGTCGAGCATCAGTTGAGGTTCTGCACTTTGTATTCCTGGGTGTTGACCTGCAGCACGGCGTCGAATGACACCTGGCGGCTGATGTCCTGCAGACGCAATACGGCGTCCACGCGGAAGGTCAACATGCGATGGCCGTTCTGCTGGGCCAACAGCTGAACACGGACCCGGCGAAAGCGCCGGTCTCCGGTGCTGATCGCCCGCTCCAGCTGTTGCTGGATCAGGCGACGATCGTGCGGGTCGAGCACGCTGCGGCTGATGAAGTCCGGCATGCCGTATTCAAGGATGGAACCACCGAGCTGGCTGAAGCCGTCGAGCTCTTCGGCGACCAGGGACTGGCGGGTGTTCACCAGGACTTCGAGGTCGCGGACGATGCTGGCCTTGTACTCGGCCAGCGAGCAGGTGCGCTGCGCTGCGGGCTCGGCCGACTGGTAGGGACGGTCGTCCAGCAGTCGGTCGAGCAGCGAGGGCAGCAGGCGGGCCTGGTTACTCATGTGTCATCCCTGTACACAACGGCCTGTCAGCCGCGCGCGCCCTGTGGCAGCTCGGCAACCAGCCGCAGCGAGGCGGTCAGTTCATCCAGCTGGTAGTGCGGGCGCAAGTAGGTCACGGCCTTGTACACGCCTGGCTTGCCGGGCACTTCGAACACCTCGGCGCGGGCTTCACGCAGCGGGAACTTGGCCTTGGCCTCCTGGCTGGCGGTGTCGTCGAGCAGCACATAGCTGGCCAGCCACTGGTTGAGGAAGCGCTCGACATCCATGCGCGAGGCAAAGCTGCCGATCTTGTCGCGCATGATCGCCTTCATGTAGTGGGCGATGCGCGAAGTGGCGAAGATGTATTGCAGCTGGGCCGACAGGCGTGCGTTGGCGTTGGCGATGTCGGTGTTGTACTGCTTCTGTTTCTGCGCCGACTGGGTGCCGAAGAACGCGGCATAGTCGGTGCCCTTGCAGTGCACCAGGGGGATGAAGCCCAGGTCCGACAGCTCTTTTTCGCGGCGGTCGGTGATGGCGATTTCGGTCGGGCACTTGAGGGCGATTTCGCCGTCGTCGGTCTTGAAGGTATGGGTCGGCAGGCCTTCGACCAGGCCGCCGCCTTCCACGCCGCGGATGGCCACGCACCAGCCGTAGCGGGCGAAGGCGTCGGTGACGCGGGTGCCGAGGGCGTAGGCGGCGTTCATCCACAGGTATTTGTTGTGGTCGCGGCCATCGACGCTTTCGACGAAGTTGAATTCTTCCACCGGGGTGGTATCCGGGCCATACGGCAGACGACCGAGCACGTGGGGCAGGGTGAGGCCGACGTAGCGCGAGTCTTCCGAGGCGCGGAACGACTTCCACTTGGCGTATTCCACGGTGTCGAAGATCTTCGCCAGGTCACGCGGGCCGGACATCTCGGTGAACGAGTCCCAGCCGAACAGCTCGGACGAAGCGGCCGAGATGAACGGCGCGTGCGCCGCCGCCGCGACGTGCGAGATCTCTTCGAGCAGGTACATGTCTTCGGGGTTGCGGTTGAACTCGTAGTCACCGATCAACATGCCGAAAGGTGCGCCACCGAAGGTGCCGTACTCTTCTTCGTAGACCTTCTTGAACAGTGCGCTCTGGTCGAATTCGCTGGCGGCCTTCAGGTCGCGCACCAGGTCTTTCTTCGAGGCATTGAGCAGGTGGATCTTCAGCGTGGTGCTGGTCTCGGTCTGGTCTACCTGGTATTTCAGGCCGCGCCAGGAGGCTTCCAACTGCTGGAACTCGCGGGCGTGCATGATCTCGTTCATCTGCTCGGAGAGCATCGCGTCGATTTCGGCGATGCGCGAATCGAGCACGGCGATCAGGTCCTTGCTCGGGGTCATCTCACCCTCGAGCACCTGGTTCACCAGTTCGCCAATCAGGTCGCGGGTGCGGTTGCGCTCGGTGTCGGAGCGGGCCACGCGGCTTTGCGAAATGATGCTGTCGAGCAGCGAGGGCTGTGGTGCGAAGTTTTCCACTTCGACCAGGTCGCCGGCCTGTTGCGGTGCGGTTTGCTTGTCGGTCATGTTCGGGCTCCTGCTCAGGCGCGATCGTCGCTGGACGGGTCTTTCACTTCGGCTTCACGGCCGAACTCCTTGCCCAAGGTCTTGAGCTTTTCGGTGTTCTGCAGCACATCCATCAGCAGCTCTTCGAGCTTGTCGTTGCCGCCCATCTTGTTGCGCAGGTCGGCCAGCTTGTTGCGCACTTCCAGCAGCTTGCGCAGCGGCTCGACCTGCTTGACCACGTTCTGTGGCTCGAAGTCTTCGAGGCTGTTGAAGTTCAGTTCCACGCCCAGCTGGGTGCCGTTCTTGGCCAGGGTGTTGTCGACGCGGTAGGTCAAGCGTGGCTTGATACCCTTGAGCACACCGTTGAAGTTGTCGCGGTCGATGTACACGAACTTGCGGTCCTTGAGCTTGGGCAGCGGCTCCAGCGGGTTGCCGGAGAAATCACCCAGTACGCCGACGACGAAGGGCAGCTCCTTTTTCTCGATGGCATCGCCGATGTCCACGTCGTAGGTGATATGAACCCGAGGCGCGCGAACGCGGTCGAGTTTGTGCTGAGTGCTTTCCTTCTTCGCCATCGTGTTCTCCAGTGCGAGCAATTCGCTGCGAATCATTGCGCGGCCCGGTGCCGGGCGCTGCGCGTTACAGTCCTTCGATCGTCAGCAGCAGGCGCTGACGGATTTCGTCGTTCATTTCCAGGATGTTGTCGCGGCCTACCAGTTCTTCGAAGCTGGTGTTGCCGGCAATCTGCGTGCTGCTGCGGATGACCGAGTCGTCGGGAAGTTCCGAGCGCACCGGCGAGCTGATGACGCAGAACGGCAGGTCGCCAAAGCCCTTCAGGCGCTCGAAGCTCAGGCCGTAGCGCAAGCCCTCGAACAGCCGCCCAAGGCCAGGCGACTTGCTCAGGCAGTAGAACAGCACCAGGTAGTGCACCACGAAGCGGTACAGCTCGGCGCTGCTGCGGTTGGGGTCTTTGATGACATTGCGAAACCGCGCCAGGTCAAAGGCGTGGAAGCCCACTACCCAGCGGGTCGGGCTGGTGATGCGGATGACCTGGCCGCTGTGTTCCAGGGTCCTGTCGTATTCCAGCGGGAACAGTTCGGGGGTGGTGCTGATCAGGTTCAGCGGTACTTCCAGCTCGGTGACCAGCTGGAACGGCGCGGCCGAACCGATACGTTCGTAGAGTTCGACCAGGGCCTGGAAGTGGCCCTGGGTTTCGCGCCCGCTGCTGCGCTGGGCGCCTTGCAGGTATTCGCCAAACAGGGTTTGCGGACGGATCAGCGGTGCCACGGTGGCAAGGTAATCCGCCGCCTGCGCCTTCAGCGCATCGGAGATCGCCCGCGTCTGGCTACGCAGCTTGATCAGTGCTTCGACATCGAATGTCTGTGTCATTGGTGCATCGTCCATGTGCCTGCTTGATCGTCCTGAAACGCCGGTGGCGTGGACTTGAAAAATCGCCTTTCGGCTACAGCGAATTTGAGTGCTGGCATATGAATATTGTGTTGCCAGCAATGCCGAGTAGGGCACCTCGCTGCGGAAGAAGTTCCGGCGAGGGGGGTGATTTTTTCCCCGTTTTGAGACGCGACGCAATAATGGCGCGATGATATTGACAGCGTGTCTTGGGCGCAGAATATGGGGGGGCAAGCCCTAAAGACTGGGTACGAAAGGGGCTGGAAAGCGATGAGAATCGTTGGCAAAAGATTTTTTCAAAAAGTGAATCCGGTCTCATTTTTTGCGCTGACCGCTTTCTCGCGGAGGTGTTGGCGAGGCGCCTCAGGATGATGGCAATGCGACGGAATGTGCCGCGCGGAAAGAGTGTTATCAGGCGTGATTCATCCGTTTGGATGGTGACTTTTGAAAGCTCGCGCGCTCCCTCGGAAATAGCGTCGACCCCCGGGCCTGTGCCGCACCTGCAGAGGCAACGGTCCCACCGAAAACCTTGAAAACGTGCGCGATCACTGTGGGAGCGGGCACGCCCGTTCCCACAGGAACAGCGCCGGCGCCAGGGTTTGTGCCCTATCTGCAGCAACAATTGCCTCAGCCAAAACCGTGAAACCTGCACGGCCCCTGTGGGAGCGGGTTCACCCGCGAACACCGGCGTAGCCGGTGCCATCCTCATGGTCGGCGGCCTGCTCGGGTCATTGCCGGGGTAGTGCAGGTCAAGCAAAATGAGCGCATGGACGAGAGCAACCTACTGCAAGGAATCAGCATGATCGACCTGAGAAGCCCGGATGCAATCCTGAGCGACTACGCAAAGCGTTACGCCCATTTGCTCCCCGAACTATCGCCGCAGTTGCAACAGCGCATGGCCTACATGCCGGAGCCCGATGCACCGAGGCTGCCGCGGACAAAGCCCGTCTGGCTGAGCGACCGATCCTGCACGTTGACACCAGGCCAGGCGATAGACCGCGCGCAGGGTGCATTGCTGGGCCTGGCGATTGGTGATGCGGTAGGCACCACCCTGGAGTTCCGGCGCCGCGATCAGGGGCAGGTCAGCGACATGGTCGGCGGTGGGCCGTTCCGCCTCGCGCCAGGTGAGTGGACCGACGATACCAGCATGGCCCTGTGCCTGGCAGACACCTACGCAAGCCAAGGCAAGTTCGATTTCGCGACCTTTGCCGATGCCATGGTGCGCTGGTACCGGCAGGGCGAAAACAGCGCCAATGGCCGCTGCTTCGACATCGGCAATGTCACCCGCCGAGCCCTGGAAGGGTGGGAGGCCCAAGGGCTTGCGTGGATGGGCAATCTCGAGGCCTCGACAGCGGGCAACGGTTCGTTGATACGGCTCGCGCCTACGGCCATTTTCCGACGCCACTCGCTGTCGGCAACCTGGTGGGAGAGTGTGACGCAGAGCAGCGTGACCCATCGCGCGATTGAGGTCTCGGAGTGCTGCAAGTTGTTCGGTGCACAGCTGCATTTGGCGCTCAATGGCGCGGACAAGGAAGAGGCGTTGTCGCCGAAGGTGCGCCCCCTGCAGCCCCGGGCCTTGATCATCAATGCCGGGGAGTACAAGCACAAAACCCGTGAGCAGATTCGCTCGTCAGGGTATGTGGTCGATACCTTGGAAGCTGCGCTCTGGGCGGTGTGGAATACGGACAATTTCAGGGATGCGATTCTGTTGGCTGCCAACCTTGCCGATGATGCCGACAGCGTGGCGGCGACGGCAGGGCAGATTGCGGGCGCCTTATATGGGGTGTCGGGCATGCCGCCGGAATGGGTGGCCAAGGTTGCCTGGTCGCGGCACATTTGTGAACTGGCAAGCCGGTTGTTTGAACTCGCGCCTCAGGGGGATGAAATGGACGAGCTGCTATCTGGCAGTGAGTGATAGCACCTTTGATCAGGTAATGGCTCTCAACGCGTCAACTGCAGCTCGGCAAAATCGAAGTAGGTCGAGCGTTAACAGGTCAGTTTATGCTGAGTGGCTTTTAGCCTGGAATTTTTTAAATGAACTCCATTCTTGTCCATTGATTAACGCCATATAGAATTTGGCAAAAGCCTCGCTAAGTTCATGGTCGTCTTGTAAGTTTGTTTCCTGTAGATAACGATACCAGGAGATGTCTCGCGCCTCTAAAGGTGCGTGGATTTCACCGTTCTCAGATTTCAACAGAAGGTCGCGAAGTAGCTTGAGCATGGTCATGGCGTCAGGATTCTGGTCCTTGATAGTTTCAAGCTTTTCGCGAAGCGCTCTGGCTGTAATTTTCAGTGTGTGCTTGTCCATTTAATGCCCGAGTATGCATAGTCCAGAGGGGCGCCGCTGTACGTCCACGTCGCCCCGTCTCCAAGTTGCTGCGGCTTATCAACTGTCACCTTGTCGGTTTTCTCCGCCGTACTCGCTTTGAGCCTGACCAAGGTAGGCAACTCACCGCCCATCGACCTGGACGCAAATGTCCTTGCCGTCGATGACCTTGCATGGCCAGTTGTCGTTGATGTAGTGATCCGGCTTGAAGCACACCCGATCATCATTGACCCAGAACAACTGCCAGGCAGAACCCGATATCAGCAGCTTCGAGCAGGGCGTATAACCCCTGGCCAGCAAAGCCCCCGTAGTCAGAATCATCACCGCAGGGACGACATGGATCAGCGTTTTAATCGATATCCCGAACATCAACGCCTGGAAGCGGTGCAGCCGGGATGCAGGGGGTGGGTCGAACTTCTTGCCGGTCCAGGCGCAGATCGCGCTGCCAACGAGCAGGATGGCGAGTGCCGGTGGCGCCATGAGCAGGCCGAACGCGAGGTACGGTGTTTCCACGACCGGAGCGCCACGAAGCAGCCTGCCGTACAGCGGGAACAGGTAGTTGGTATAGGCATAAAGCGAGACGGCCCCTACCAGGAGCAATGCGATGAACATGGCGACGGCCAGCAGCCTCATCTTGAGAGGCGTAAGCCCGGGTGACATTTGTGAGGAGCGTGTATTCATTCGCAGAGCTTGGGCAGGTTGAACGTGGGGGCGATGGCAGTGAGGGCATCGATGGCAGCCTGAGGGCGCTTGGCCAGGTAGGCAAGTCTATTCCGTCGGGGCGCAGCTTGCGGATGACCCACCACTTGGCTTCATCGTAAAGCTCGTCGGCAATTCTACCCGCGATGTTTTTGGATGCCATAGCGTGGCGCATTGAGAGTCCTGCGCGCTCGACCTCGATTGGCGCTTGGCGGGTAGATCAACTCATGTCCATCTGGCGTTTCCGGCCCTTGCTGACCATCGCAGGGGCGATGCTCGGCCGCTGCCGCTAGGCAACGAACGGTGCCTGTTCGGTCCAATAGTACTCTTCGTAATCAACCAAGGTATGAACTCGCGAGTGGCCGAGTTCAATCAGGTAGTTGAATCGTCAAGCCGCGGGCCGACTGAATGGCCACGTAGTAAGCGTCCTTCAATACCCTGGCCAGCTCCGGGTCATTTTCCTCGAATTCCTTCGATGCAACAGCTCCAATCGTTAGCCTGTGCAGCTTGGATTTATCCTTTTCGGTACCGTCGAAAACTGCCCTGATGTACTTTAACTGGTCGACTATAGTCGCGTAAACCGTAAAGCCAGGAATGCGCTTTTGTCGGTCAATCGCCAGCGCAATTGCGTTATCTACATACTCCAGTGGTGTGGCTGGTTTCATCTCTCACCTGCTCATATTAGTTTGAAAGGTTATTTCCGATACAGGTTATTTGCATCGTTCCACGGAATGGATTTCGGTCCACGTGATGTGCATGAGTTGTATCGATATGTGTACGATTCTTGGCCGTTTTCACTTGGAGGCATGGGGCCTAATGGCCTGCGGCTTTCAGCAGTGGCTCCAGTTCGACGCTCAGCTTCATCGCGGCAGGGTCTTGCGCCATCAGGCTGTCGATGATCAAGCGAAGCTTGAGTAATTTTTGCTTGAGTGTTTCGGTGTTCATGGTCAGTCCTGATTGGGGTAAGGAAATGCACCACTTCACCGCAACGTAAGAGGGCGCCACTCATTTGTTGGCAGGGTCAAACGTTCATGCAATGTCGGATTTAGTCAGCATTTATCTATGTGGCACTAGATGGCCGTGCCCCGATTTTTTCCTGGCTTGATGATTAGTAATTCATCGAGTTGTCTTTTGCGGCATTTTATCACGAAAGCCAGCGCCGCATCAGGATCATCCATGAAGGCATCAAATGTAGCTGGAGCGATGGCGTAATATTCTTCGTAGTCAACCATGCCGTTGCTGACGGGGAACGAAACGTAATACTGGCCAGCGTCTTCTTCGATGCCGATTGAGTACATGTGTTGACGACTGATGAAAAGATCTTTGAATTTCATAGGGGGCCTTCAAAAAAGGGGAGAGGTGCTGAACATCTTGGCGGAAATACCCGCCGCGTCTATGACGGCTTCACTGTTGCCGTCAGGTAGCTTGCCACCAGGGATCCAGAATTCGTTTGCACCGGCTTCATTTCCTGATGGAATCCGTAGATTCAACTGCTTCGGATCAGGGATGTCTACCCGGACCAGTGCATTGGTATCAAGAAAATTCTCAGGCAAGCCAAGGGCTTGCTCCAACGCGCGCTTGTCACCTGCTGTCTTGGCAAGTAGTTCGGTTGCTTCGTGGCCTGGCATGATGAACGACGTACCATCTCTCTGTGCGATGCCGTATTTCTCAAGGTTGGTCTGGGTCATGAAGCGTGAGGCGCCATTTTCGAATTGGGCCAAGTGTTGCGCGACATAATCTGGGTCTAGATAAGTGGTGGGGTCGGGCCTTTCGCCTTTGGCGATTGCAAGGATATCTTCTTCGGTGAATCCAGGTTTGTATTTGGGTTTTGGCGGCTCAACAGCCTTCTGCGATAGCTCGCGAGAGCGTCCGTTGGCAGGTAGTGGTTCAGTCTCTGCACGCTTGAATGGTGTGGCGTCACGTGCTTGAAGTTCAGCATGTGCCAGCAGCTTTTGCTCGTTCTTTGCCAGCCAGGCGGCCAGTTGCTTGTTGGACATTTCCGCCTGCAGCCGGGCACTGCGTATGGCGGGCGTTTCCATATTCCTCTGAATGCCCGCCTTTATCTGCCCGCGGGTCAGGTAGGTTACAATGGCCGTCAGCAGCAGCAACACCAGTTGCTCCTGGCCGCGGGCCAGTTGGCGCGCCGCACGCTCGACACGCTCCTGGGCCTGCGCCGCGGAACCGCCGCTCGGGTCCAGGCCAGCGGGCTTGAGGCCATCCTCGGCGAACCAGGCCGTGGCCATGCCTTGCTGAAGGGTCGACAGGCAGGCAGGCAGGCCCTGATAAAAATACTCGGCGATGGCGGACAGCCCCAGGCCCATGAGGATCAGGTTGCCGACCTGCAGGCCAATGCCGGCGCCGGCCACCGCGCCCGGCGCCGCGCCGACGCCAAAGGCGAACGCCCCGGCCACGCCACCGGCGAGCGAGCCAACCGCCACACTGCCACCGAGGATCATCGACACCTCTTTGACCAGTTGCAGCAGTACCGGCAGGATTTGCCCGATACCTATCGAGGACCACTTGCGCTTGAGGTTGTCCTGAATGATCGGGTAGGACAGGGCCATGGCCTGGCGCACGTTGTCGATACGCTGGCCACCGAGGTTGCCATAGGCCTGGTTGGCGCCATTGCTCACTCGCCGGCTGAAACCGTCCCAGGCCTCATGGGCGCTGTTCAGGCCGCTGTCGACGCTCTGGTTGAGCTCGCTGAATTTCTGCTCGAGATTGCGTTCGATGTCTCCCCAACTGGGGATGTTGGCTAAAAGATCCATTTTCGCTTCACTGTCCATGGAAGTGGCGGCGCTCGGCGGCGAGCGCAGCATGTCGCTTCAGACCTCAGGATGGGGGCGAAGTCCGGCGGAGAGCCCATTGTTCTCATGACAGGCGTGCGCGGCAATGATGGCAATTGAGCATCGCTGCACGGCTTTGTGGCTGACCGCATCCCGCAAGTGCCATTACGGCCGCGTTCGCGATGGCCATTTGGCGGAATTGGCCAGTGGCAAAAAATTTGAACCAATCCACGTTATGAAACATTTTTCTCCGCCAGTGGAGTTGATGCGTCAGGTAGCGAGACAGTTCGAGTGGGAGCTGTCAGGCATGGGCTCTGATCGATACCTCAAAAACCTTCTGTGACGGGCCGTTCGGCGATTGCCGGGGGCGCTTCCGGGCGCCAGTGAGGAGGATGAAGGATGGCGATATGACATTGCCTTGCAGGGCGGTATTGCCCGGTTTTCCTAGGCCTGTAGTGAGTTGACAGGGCAGCTTTTGCCGGTGTTTCCTTTGGGCCTTTCTGCCTGCCTGGCATTTGGGAATGTGAACCCTGTCGCATTTATTTCAATGCATGATGGCACTTTCCTTTCTGTAGGCAGTCGCATGATTCCGCAAGCACGCGCGTTATGCGCGCATGCAGAATACGCCCGCAAGATCAGGGTTGCAGCTGAGCATCGCAAGCGCGTGCTGGCCGTGTTTTCAAGGAGATTTCGCATGATCATGGACTTGGCCTCCGCGCTGCTGTCGCCACAGAACCGCCGCCTGTTCAAGTTTCACAACCTGGCCAACCCCGAGCAGGAGCTGCTGCTGGAAACCTTCAAGGGCACCGAAGCCCTGTCGCGGGCGTTCAACTACGAACTGCTGCTGGTCTGCGAAGACTCCGGCGTGCCGCTCAAATCCATGATGGGCCAGCACGTCAGCATCGAGATCGAATTGGCCGAAGGCGGCCCGCGGTACATAACCGGCTACCTCACACGCTTTGCCAGCATCGGCAGCGACGGCGGCATGGCACGCTATACCGCCACCCTCAACCCGTGGTTCTCGATGCTGAAGAACCGCTTCGACACGCGGATCTTCCAGGGCAACACGGTCGAGGAAGTGGTCACCGAAGTGTTCGCCCTATGCCCGGCGTTTTCCCGCCACGAGTTTCGCCTGACCCGGCCACAGAAGCGCTACACCTACATCACCCAGTACCGCGAAACCGACTTCAACTTCGTCCAGCGCCTGCTGGAGGAAGAGGGGATGTTCTACTACTTCGAGCACACCGCCGAAGGCCACACCATGATCATCTGCGATGACTCCAGCACGCTGGTGGCCATCCCCGAGCAACCGCAAATCCGCTTCCACAGCGCCTCGGTCACCGAGACCGCCGACTCCATTACCCAGTGGAGCGGTAACCGTCAACTGCAATCCGGCAAGATGGCCACGCAAACCTTTGACTACCGCCAACCGAACAACCGCCTGCCGGTGGCGCTGAACAGCGTGAACAATCAAGGCGATGTCGAGAACTTCGAGATCTACGACTTCCCCGGCCAGTACACCCACGGTACCTATGACGAAGGCGAAACCCTGCTGCGCCTGCGCATTGAGGCGCTGGAGCTGCGCGGCAAAAAGTTTGAAGGTGCCAGCAACTGCCGGGCCATGAAGCCGGGCTACACCTTCGAACTGCTGCAGCACTACATCCACGACCAGGGGCCGGTAGAAGACCGTCAGTTCCTGCTGATGAGCGTGGAAAGCGAAGGCCACAACAACTACCTTACCGGCCAGCAGGCCAGCTACTTCAACACCTTCAGTTGCGTGCGCAAGAAGATCCCGTTCCGCCCGCAGCTGAGTACGCCCAAACCGACCATTGCCGGCCCGCAGACCGCGATCATTGTCGGCCCACCGGGTGAGGAGATCTTCACCGACGAACTGGGCCGGGTGAAAGTCCAGTTCCACTGGGACCGCAATGGCAAATACAACGATCACAGCTCCTGCTGGGTACGTGTCGCCCAGTCCGGCGCCAGCGGTGGCTTCGGCAGCATCCAGATCCCACGTGTAGGCGACGAAGTGGTGGTGGTGTTCCTTGATGGCAACCCGGACCGGCCGCTGATCATGGGCAGCCTGTACAACAGCACCAACACCCCGCCATGGTCGCTGCCGGCGAACAAGACCCAGAGTGGGTTCCTGACGCGGTCGATGAAGGGCGACGGCGGTACCGCCAACTTCTTCCGCTTCGAGGACAAGGCCGGCGCCGAGCAGATCATCATGCATGCCGAGCGCAACATGGATACCGAGATCGAGCTGGATGAGACCCATGATGTGGGGAATAACCGCGTAATCAAGGTAGGCGGAACCCACTCTGAGGTCATCAAGAAAGACACGCTGGTAAATGTCACGGAAGGTAGTTACACGTTGAAGGTGGACAACAACCTCATTCAGGTGAGCGCCATGGAGAGCATTTTGCTTGAGGTCGGCACCAGCAAGATCACGATCAAGCCAAACAAAATCACCATCGAAGCAGACAGCATCGACATTCTTGGCAAGAACACCTTTGTCAAAGGTGACCGTGTCGATATCAACGAATAAGGCACCGTGTGATGGTCAGAGCAAACATTTACGACAGGCTTTCGCAGCGGCGGGAAGCCGCCGAGGCAGCGGCTCGGCAGCAGGCAGAGGAGGCACGCCGCGCAGCGGATTGTGCAATGGAGAGTGCTCCGCCGCCATCAGTGCTGCCACTGAACGCCGAGCAGAACGCCTTGCACATCGCGGGCTTGAACCTGCAAATGCCCGAGAGCTTCGCTTTTCGCGATATTGATACCACGCTGGAATTCGCCGGTTGCCATGTGCAATTCAGTGTTCGCCGCCGCAATGCGCCCGAAGGCCTTGAACTTAGGGATGCAGTCGAGCTGTTTACCAGGAAGTTGCGCGAACGCCACACCGACATGACCGTCGTGCGCCAAGCTGAAGCCATATTGGCCGGCCACTCGGCGATCAGCCTCGACTACCAGTTCAGCGCTGGGCAAGAGCGACGTCATGGACGCGCCGTGTGCACGATTATCGTATCCGCCGATGGCAATGGACGGCAGTGGTTGAACATGTCTACGGTAATCGACCCAGACAAGTCGCAGTTGGCCAACTGGCTGATCGAATTCGACGCCATGCTCGCTGGTATGACCGCGTAGTAAAGCGAAAATTTCTCACGTTTTCATGGAACATACATTCAATGGACTATCAGCTGCAGGAAGGGTCTATCACATTGCCGGAAGGCTTCCAGGATCGGACAGTCAACATGTTCATCCTTGGCAACAGTATCCCTGCGCCCCTGAATATCACCGTTTCGCGTGACAATCTGTTGTCCGGCGAAGATCTGGGAGCATATATCGAGCGCCAGGTAAAGCTGATTGCATCTAAATTGCGCGGCTACACCATTCTGGGCAAGAAGCCTGCACAACTTTCGTCCAGCCAGCCCCAGGCCGGTATTCAGGTTGATGGTTATTAC
Organism: Pseudomonas sp. BO3-4; assembly: GCF_034044115.1. Lineage (NCBI taxonomy): Bacteria > Pseudomonadati > Pseudomonadota > Gammaproteobacteria > Pseudomonadales > Pseudomonadaceae > Pseudomonas > Pseudomonas sp. BO3-4. Next base: position 3,395,975 of record NZ_CP139018.1, on the reverse strand, counting down.
CTCAAAGACGGTAGACCTATTTATCAACGCCAGGCGGCATTCGAGATTGCGCCTGGGCGCATTCTGGTTTTCTCCACTACCAGCCAGGCCGACTTCAGCGGCAAGCAGAACGACAGTTGGCTAGAGTTGTTGGGCAGCTTCGAGCCTCGCCAAGCCCCTGCCACAGAAAATACAACGCAGGGTTGACCTATGTTCGAAGCCGCGCGGCTGCATGACGAGATTGAACACACCAGTGCCTTGGCAGGGTTTCTTGCGGGTGCGGTGATTGGCTTGGCGATCGCTACAGCGGCTACCTTTACCCTCTGTACCGCCGGGCTGGGTGGTTTTTTGCTGGCAGCAGTCATTGGCATTGGTGCAGGTATGCTGCCGATGCTTGGCGAGAAGCTAGGATCAATGTTCAGTTCACCGGCTGGGCAGATAGAGCTTGCCGGTTGTTCGCCGGATGTGTTCATCAACAACCGCAATGCAGCTCACGCGACATTAAGTACTGCGAAGTGCGACAAACATCCTGCGCCTGTTTTGGTTGCAGAAGGCTCGTCTAACGTATTCATCAATGGTGTCGCCGCATCACGCAAAGGTGACAAACTGACTTGCGGGGCCAAGATTTCCGGCGGCTCGAACAATGTCTTCATTGGCGGCGGCACTGAGCGCTACCTGCCCGTCGATGAAGAAGTGCCGGAATGGCTACGCGTCACGGTCGATATCTTGATGATTGTTGCGTCGATGGGGCGATCAGTGGCTTCGGTTGGTCGCTTGGGGCTGCAGGCCGGTCTCAAGGCTGCTGGCCCGTGCGCGCTTCAAATTGGTGCCACCGTTGCAGCAAGCTATCTCGCCGGGCGCTTCATCATCGGCCCCGCAGTGGAGCGGGCCATTGGTGGCTTGATCGGCAATCCTGTGGACATGACCAACGGCCGCAAGATTCTGCCCAACGAGACAGACTTCGTTCTGCCAGGGTTGATGCCTATCGAATGGTCTCGCTTCTATGCCAGTGACCTCACCGTAGCGAGTGTTCTAGGGCAGGGGTGGATACTGCCTTGGGAGCAGAGCCTGCGTCGTAGCGGCGGTTTTGTCTATCACACGGACAATCAAGGCCGCAGCGTTCCGTTCATCGACCTGGAACCCGGCGAAAGCATCTACAACCCTCATGAGCGCATCCACCTCGTGCGCACCGAGGGTGGGCATTACATCCTGCAGACGCTCGACAACGTCTTCTTTTACTTTGGCGAAGTGCCGAATGACAATACAGGCGTCCCTTTGCAGCGCCTGGAAAATGCGCTGGGCCACTATCTCCACTTCACTCGCAGTGCTGACGGCTGCCTGACGGATATCACTGCGCCAGGTGCCGTGCGTGTCCACTTGCACTACGACAATCCGCTCGGTCGCCTCACCGAGGTCAAGCGGGTGGTCGGTGAGAGCGCCGTCGAAACGCTGGTGCATTACCGGTACGACGATAACGGCCAGCTCACTGAAGTGATCAACCGCAATGGCGATTCGGTCCGCCATTTCGGTTATGCCGAAAATCTCATGACCCGCCACAGCAATGCCCTGGGCCTGCTCTGTGATTACCGTTGGGAAACCTACGAGGGAAAACCGCGCGTTGTCGAGCACTGGACCAGCGACGGCGAGCACTACCACTTCCGTTACGACTTCGCCAAGCGCATCAGCTGGGCGACGGATGTGCTGGGCCGCGAACTGGAAATCCAGTACAACGAGGACAATCGGGTCATCGCTAGCCGCGATTTTGGCGGCGAGCGATATGGCATGGACTTCGACGCTTCCGGCAATCTCGTAGGCATCAAGCTGCCCGATGGCAATCGCCTCGCACTGAAGTACGACGAATTCTCCCGGCTGATCGAGGAAACCGACCCGCTGGGCCGCAAGATCAGCTACAAGCACCACCTTGCCACGCCACTGATCACCGAAACCCGCTTCCCGGACGGCAGCGTGTGGCAGTCGCGTTACGATGACAAAGGCAACCTCATCACCGAAATCGACCCGCTGGGCAACAAAACCCAATACCTCAACAGCGACGACGGCCTGCCGCATACCATCATCGATGCCAACTTCAAGTCCAAGTACCTGTGGTGGAACGCCTACGCTCAGGTCGAGCGCTTCGACGACTGCTCGGGCAAAAGTACCCGATACCGCTACGATGATCGCCAGCACCTGATAGCCGTGACCGATGCGCTGAACCAGACCACGTCGCTGGAGCGCAAACCCGACGGCGAAGTGCTGCGCATCAACCACCCGGACGGCACTACGGAAACCTTCACCTACAACACCCTTGGTCAGGTACTGAGCCACACCGACGGCAAAGGCCAGACCACCCGTTTGCAGCGTACCTCGCGCGGGCTGCCAAGCAGCCGCCAGGACGCCAAGGGTGAGTGGATCCGCTATGAGTACGACAAGGCCCTGCGCCTGACCGCACTGGTCAACGAGAACAGCGCGGCCTACTGCTTTGCCTATGACGCGTCGGACCGGCTAAGCGAGGAAGTGCGGGTGGACAACCTGACCCGGCGTTTCAGCTACAACGTCGGTGGCCATCTCACACGACTGGATGAAATTGGCTATGGCGAGAATGCCGAACGGCCCGAGCGCCATACGCTGTTCGAACGTGATGCCATTGGTCGCCTGACCGCCAAACTGAATAGCGACGCACAACAGCGATTCACCTATGACGACGGTGACCGTTTGCTGAGCATCGAGCGGCAACCGACCGGGATCGGCAAGCAGCTTGGGATCACGGAAGAAAAGCTGGAATACACCTACGATCTGCTCGGTCGGCTGACGAAAGAAATCACCCCTGACGGCACGCTCAGCTACGAGTACGACCCGCTCAGCGACCTGACCACGCTGACCCTGCCGGATGGCCGCAAGGTCAATCACCTGTACTACGGCAGCGGCCACCTGCACCAGCTGAACCTGGATGGTCAGGTGATCAGCGACATGGAGCGCGATGACCTGCACCGCGAGGTGTACCGGACCCAGGGCAAGCTCACCAGTTGCTTCGGTTATGACGCCATGGGGCGCAAGGCCTGGCAGTTTGCCTCGACCTTGCCGGCCGACAAGCTTTCGCAGGTGCACAACACCGGCATCAATACCTCGTTGCTGGTCGAGCACGCCTACAACCCGATCCACCGCCGTTACCAGTACGACCCGGCCGGTGAACTGGTGCGTACCCTCGACAAGCTACGCGGCGAGATTAAGTACGAGTACGAAGCCAACGGCCAATTGCGCAGTCGTGATACCGGCTCGTTGATCGGCAGCGAGGAATTCCGCTACGACCCGGCAGCCAACCGCCTGGACTTCAATGCGCGGCAGTTCGACAAGGTCAAGGACAACCGGATCAAACAGTGGCGGGATCAGGAGTATCGCTACGACCCGTGGGGCAACCTGATCGAGAAGCGCTCGGGGCACAGCAAGCTGCAGAGCTTTAGCTATGACTGCGAGAACCGGCTGGTGCGGGCGGAGACGTTGGTCAATGGCAAGCTGGAAAGCCGAGGCGAGTACCGGTACGACAGCCTTGGGCGGCGGGTGGCCAAGCAGGCTGAAATCAAGAGCGAGGTCGAACAGAAGCGCTTCCTCTGGCAGGGGCTGAGGATGCTGCGGGAGGAAACGCCTGCGAAGAGCATCTTGTACCTGTACGAGCCGGGTAGCTATGCGCCGTTAGCGCGGGTCGATCAAGTTGAAGGGGAAGAGCAGAAGGTCTATTACTTCCATACGGATCAGATTGGTACGCCGTTGGAGTTGACGGACAGTGAGGGCAAGATTGTTTGGCAGGCGACGTATCGGTCTTGGGGTTCGATAGAGCAATTGGTTGTCGATGATGTCGAACAAAATTTACGCTTCCAGGGGCAGTACTCAGATAATGAAACTGGACTGCAATATAATACTTTCAGGTACTACGACCCTGAAATAGGCCGTTTCAATAGCCAAGATCCCATCGGTATATTAGGTGGTTGCAATTTTTACGGCTACGCTAGCAACCCCGTCAGTTGGGTAGATCCATGGGGGCTTTGTGCTGACAAGGACTGGGGCGCTTATTACTCGAGCAGGACGGGTACTCGCCCACCAGTTACCATGGAGAGACCTCATGCTCACCACATAGTATTCAAAGGTGAGTTCGCCCGCTCTCCTGCAATGCAGAAGGCGCTTGAGCGTAGTAGGGCTGTTCTCTCGAAGTATAAGATTGATCCCGTACATGATACATCTGCGATGATGTGGGCTGAAAACCAAGGCCACACCATTGCAAATGCAAGAATGGTAGCTAGTAAGCTGGAGGCTGCAGATAAAGTAATCATGGCGCAAGATATGTCTTTTAGTAAAGCTGTTGCTGCCATGAAAGGCGAGTTGCAAAAAATTGGTGTAGAAGTTTTTGGTGGATGAACAGGAGAGCGCAATGAATTGGCATGCATTAGAGAGCACAGCTTTAACCTTAGTTACGAAAGCTCTGCAAGATTTGAGTGCGGAACATCCGGATGAGCAGTTCTACGCTTGCGCGCTTTATACGGATAGTAGCGCTATGACCATGGCGGTCGCGGTTAATTCCGTTGAGGCACTCGAGGAGAAACTTGAGGGGGAAGGTGAAGAGGAGCGTGAAGAGCTGATGCCCTACTATAAGTGGGCTTCTTCGGAATGGAAATACGAGGGGTGGAAGGGGGAGTATTTCAAAGATGTTTGTAAGGACCTGAGAGAGGCAAGTGATCGAAGCGATATCTCACGTTTTAAAGAAAAGCTGCACTCCCTCATGGTCAATATTTTAAGTTCTCTGCGGAGGGAAGGTTTCTTCACCTCCTTCAAGATTCAGGAGCCAATTCTCTTTGTCACCGTTACGGATGATGATAATGCAGAAGAGCTTGAAAATAAAACAGCTGAACTTCTCAATTCTTCAGAAAAATATAACTATTTTATCAGAAGGTTTGATGGTTGAGCGCTGTTGCTGGGGCGCATAATGGCGGGCGGGCTTCACAAAATCGGGAACATAGTATCGAGCATTAACATTCGGCTTTGAATTTAGTGAGAGCGCTCACGGCCAGCTGAGCGCGGTGATCAACTGCAACGGCGACACCGTGCGCAGCTTCAGCTACGCCGACGGCTTGACGGTGACCCACAGCGACGCGCTGGGGCTGGGCTGCCACTACCGTTGTCAAACCCAGGGCGGCAAGCCGTGAGCCCACCACCGCGTGGTCGCCTGCCGCGACTACGGTGGCGAACTTTACGCCATCGAGCTGGGGGGCGCGACCGACTTCCATAACCTATGACGTGTATCGTCAAGGTGAGAAAATCCTTGAAGGTATTTTTGCGAATTAAAATGACTAAGGGAAAATGTAGTTATGAATCCTCCTAGTGAACTAATAGCCTTCATGAGGGAAATGAACTGCTGGGAGACTGAGTTCTTTGACCAGCGTAAAAAAAACATGGCTCATGGGATAGAAGATTCTCAGCTAAAAGAAAAGTATGCAAAACAACTTGAAGAGATACTTGATAAATATGTCGTTAAGGATAAGTCTAACTATGGGCGGCTTGTAGATCTTGGGTGCACTAAACCTGCCGCTTATGATCCTGCCACTGATGAGTTAGAGGTTTTGGATGGGGGTGGAAAAACGCTGACAATTCAAGTGCGGCAAACTAAAGGTGCTGAAACATGCTCCAAGATGTATTTAGTGTCTAAAGATGGTGTCTGGAGAATAAAGAAAAAAGAAGTTTTAAGTTTTGATGATAAATGGCGCCGCTCGCCACTGTAAAGTTTCGTGCTTTTGGTTTGGTAAGAAGGTTAATTGGTTTTTTGCTGCAAGCTTTTGTTTTTTAACAATTAATATTATGTAGTCGCTTGGAGAGAGCTATCATCTTCTTGCAAATTCTTATTTTGTATGTGATCAGACTGCCGTAACTAATGCGCTGAACCAAACCACGTCGCTGGAGCGCAAACCCGACGGCGAAGTACTGCGCATCAACCACCCGGACGGCACTGCGGAAACCTTCACCTACAACACCCTTGGTCAGGTACTGAGCCACACCGACGGCAAAGGCCAGACCACCCGTTTGCAGCGCACCTCGCGCGGGCTGCCAAGCATTCGCCAGGACGCCAAGGGTGAGTGGATCCGCTATGAGTACGACAAGGCCCTGCGCCTGACCGCACTGGTCAACGAGAACAGCGCGGTTTACCGCTTTGCCTATGACGCGTCGGACCGGCTAAGCGAGGAAGTGCGGGTGGATAACCTGCCCCGGCGTTTCAGCTACAACGTCGGTGGCCATCTCACACGACTGGATGAGATTGGCTATGGCGAAAATGCCGAGCGGCCCGAGCGCCATACGCTGTTCGAGCGTGATGCTATTGGGCGTTTGGTTGCCAAGATCAACCGTGATGCGAGCCAGACATTCGCATACGACGACGGTGACCGGTTGCTGAGCATCGAGCGGCAACCGACCGGGATCGGCAAGCAGCTTGGGATCACGGAAGAAAAGCTGGAATACACCTACGATCTGCTCGGCCGTCTGACCCAAGAAATCACCCCTGACGGCACGCTCGGCTACGAGTACGACCCACTCAGCAACCTGACCACGCTGACCCTGCCGGATGGGCGCAAGGTCAATCACCTGTACTACGGAAGCGGCCACCTGCACCAGCTGAACCTGGATGGCCAGGTCATCAGTGACATGGAGCGCGATGACCTGCACCGTGAGGTGTACCGGACCCAGGGCAAGCTCACCAGTTGCTTCGGTTATGACGCCATGGGGCGCAAGGCCTGGCAGTTTGCCTCGACCTTGCCGGCCGACAAGCTTTCGCAGGTGCACAACACCGGCATCAATACCTCGTTGCTGGTCGAGCACGCCTACAACCCGATCCACCGCCGTTATCAGTACGACCCGGCCGGTGAACTGGTGCGTACCCTCGACAAGCTGCGTGGCGAGATCAAATACGAATACGAAGCCAACGGCCAGTTGCGCAGTCGCGATACCGGCTCGTTGATCGGCAGCGAGGAGTTCCGCTACGACCCGGCAGCCAACCGCTTGGATCTCAATGCGCAGCAGTTTACCAAGGTCAAGGACAACCGGATCAAACAGTGGCGGGACCAGGAATACCGCTACGATCCGTGGGGCAACCTGATCGAGAAACGCTCTGGGCACAGCAAGCTGCAGCACTTCGCCTATGACTGTGAGAATCGGCTGGTGCGGGCGGAGACGTTGGTCAATGGCAAGCTGGAAAGTCAAGGCGAGTACCGTTACGACAGCTTGGGGAGGCGAATAGCCAAGCAGGCTGAAATCAATGGCGAGGTCGAACAGAAGCGCTTCCTCTGGCAGGGGCTGAGGATGCTGCGGGAGGAAACGCCTGCGAAGAGCATCTTGTACCTGTACGAGCCGGGTAGCTATGCGCCGTTGGCGCGGGTCGATCAGGTTGAAGGGGAAGAGCAGAAGGTCTATTACTTCCATACGGACCAGATTGGTACCCCGTTGGAGCTGACCGATAGCGAGGGTGAGATTGTTTGGCAGGCTACTTACCGTTCTTGGGGGGCTGTAGACCAGCTAGCTGTTAGTGAGGTTGAGCAGAACCTTAGATCTCAAGGGCAGTACTTTGATTGTGAAAGCTATTTGCACTACAATACTTTCCGATATTATGACTCCGAAGTAGGAAGATTTACGACCCAAGACCCAATTGGTTTAAGTGGGGGGATTAATTTTTATGGATTTGCCCCTAATCCTAATTCTTGGGTTGACCCGCTTGGGTGGGCATGCTGGACACCGAAAAGTGTAGCGGGCCGGAAAGTTTATCAGCGTAATGATATATTTGATCCGCATCGTGTGGATGAGCTGGGACGTACTAACATACAGAGAATGAAGAAGGGGGACGCGCCTATCGGTAAGGATGGGAAAGAAGTAAATCTTCATCATCTTACCCAAGATGAACCTGGTCCGATGGCTGAGGTTCTAAGCAGTTTCCATTCTAAGCACGACAGGGTGGTGCATATATATTCTAACCAGTGGGATAAAAGTTGGGTGGGAAGTGATGGATTAAGACGTGTTTATAACAGCGCGCCGCCAAGCATGAATCGCGGTCCATTCAATACTTGGAAGAAATCTTATTGGAAAGCCAGAGCCTTGGATTTTTGAGGATATAAAATGAGCTATATAGATATTATAGAATCTGAAATCAACGCCAGCGGGGAAGACCCCGCATACGCAGGGGGGGCATCGGATGAAGCGATAGCAGACTTTGAGAAAGCTCTTGGTGTTAATTTTCCATTATCATATAAACTGTTTTTGAAGAAATATGGTGCGCTGTCGTTTGCGGGTGATACTTACTATGGTATAACCAAGAGCGGTATTGGTGCAACGTCTGTTCCTAACGTGGTTTTTGCCACAAAAAGTGCTAGAGCTGATGGCGATGCAAATGAGTCGATGATTGTAGTGAAAGCTTCTGGCTATGGTCCGATTTATTCCATAGATGTCTCGACTCTCGGAGCTACTGGAGAGCCGGTCATAGTTGAAACTCAGCTTTCGTTCAAGCGAACCAAAGAAAAAAATGTAATTTATCAAAGTTTTGAGGAGTTTTTTGTTGACTCGATTAGGCAAGCGATTAGGGAGCTTTGAGTTGTAGTGAATTTATTTTGGCTGGCTTCTATGTAGGTGTATGTTGGTTGAAAGTTGTCGAATAAGTGGTTTGTAGTTGTATCGTTGCGCAATTTTTATGAGTTGGGGCAAGGTTTGCTATCTTTAGGGCTTAGGTGAAGATGATTAATGTCTTGTCTCAGGTGTCATTTATAAGTGAAGTAGGCATGGATCTGAATATTGGTTTCCTATCCCAATAATAACCTCAGCCAAGTACTGGGTCCCCGCGATGGCAAAGGCCAGGCTACTCGATTGTAGCGTATCTCGCGGGGGCTGCTAAGAGCCGCCAGGACGCCACGAGCGAGTGGCTCCGCTATGAGTACGACAAGGCCTTGCGCCTGACCGCACTGGTCAACGAGAACAGCGCGGCCAACTGCTTTGCCTATGACGCGTCGGACCGGCTAAGCGAGGAAGTGCGGGTGGATAACCTGACCCGGCGTTTCAGCTACAACGTCGGTGGCCATCTCACACGACTGGATGAGATTGGCTATGGCGAAAATGAAGAGCGGCCCGAGCGCTATACGCTGTTCGAGCGTGATGCCATTGGTCGTTTGGTTGCCAAGATCAACCGTGATGCGAGCCAGACATTCGCATACGACGACGGTGACCGTTTGCTGAGCATCGAGCGGCAACCGACCGGGATCGGCAAGCAGCTTGGGATCGCGGAAGAAAAGCTGGAATACACCTACGAGACCTGCACCGCGAGGTGTACCGCACCCAAGGCAAGCTCACCAGTTGCTTTGGCTACGACGCGATGGGGGGCAAGGCCTGGCAGTTTGCGTCGACCCTGCCGTCCGACAAACTCTCGCAGGTGCATAACACCGGTATCAATACCTCGCTGCTGGTGGAGCATGCCTATAACCCGATTCATCGCCGTTATCAGTACGACCCGGCGGGAGAACTGGTGCGAACGCTCGACAAGCTGCGTGGAGAGACCAAATACGAGTACGAGGCCAATGGTCAGTTGCGCAGCCGCGATACCGGCTCGCTGATAGGCAGCGAAGAGTTTCGCTACGACAGCGGAGAACCGCCTGGATTTCAATGCGTGGCAGTTTGCAAAGTTCAAGGACAACCGGATAACGCATTTGCGGGACCAGGAATACCGCTACGACCCGTGGGGCAACCTGATCGAGAAGCGCTCGGGGCATAGCAAGCTGCAGAGTTTTAACTATGACTGCGAGAGCCGGCTGGTGCGGGCGGAGACGTTGGTCAATGGCAAGCTGGAAAGCCGAGGCGAGTACCGGTACGACAGACTTGGGCGGCGGGTGGCCAAGCAGGCGGAAAATAACGGCACCACCGAGCAGAAGCGCTTCCTCTGGCAAGGGCTGAGGATGCTGCGCGAGGAGACGCCTGGGCAGAGCATTCTATACCTGTATGAGCCGGGTAGTTATGCGCCATTGGCGCGAGTCGATCAGATGGAATGGAAAGTGCAGAAGCTTTATTACTTCCATACTGACCAGATTGGTACGCCGTTGGAGTTGACGGATAGCGAGGGTGGGATCGTCTGGCAGGCGACGTATCGGTCTTGGGGGGCGATTGAGCAACTGACGGTCAATGAAGTCGAGCAGAATCTACGGTTCCAGGGCCAGTACTTTGATGTTGAAACGGCGCTTCATTACAATACGTTCCGATATTATGATCCTTAAATTGGACGATTTATTTCTCATGACCCTATAAGCTTGCTCGGTGGTGATAATTTATACATTTTTGCACCTAGTACCACTGGATGGATTGATCCTTGGGGGCTATGCTGTCGAACAGAGTATCTGGGCAGAACTCCGGGCAAATCTAGCAGGACCGGCCGAAAAGTAATTGAAAATATGAGGGGCGAGGGTCGAATTAGAGGTAAAGGTGACTCGATGGAATTTAAAAGCTCAACCGATAAGCATTGGTATCCGGTTCGATAGGCCGATATGGCACATAAGTATGATGCGGTAACATATTGGAATGATAGAGGTGGGTTCTTTGGAGCTAAGTCTAAGGAGGTTGGAAAGTGGATGCTTGATCCGAAGAACTATGAGCTAGAGCATTATTCGTACAACAGGTCGGCAGGTGCAAAATTAAATCAGTTTTGTCGGTCGCCAGATAATATTGTTGGTCCGCACGAAAGTTTTCAGTATTGAGGTGTTTATGAAAGATTTGTCGGAAGTGAACTTGCAGTTGTCTCAAAGAATAGTAGCGGCTATGGAGTCTGGAAATGAACTGCAAGAGAAAGGGGCTTATCAGGCTGCTTTAGAAAAGTACAAAGAAGCGTGGAGTATGCTTCCCGACCCAAAAAAGCAGTGGGATCTTTCCCACTGGATCGGAAAATGCAGTTCCGAGGTCTATTTAAAGCAGCAAGATTATGAAAGTGCGAAGATATGGGCGCTCAAGGCGGTTGAGTCGAAACCACCTCGAGAAACGTCCAGTTTTATTATTCTTGGTGCATGTTTTCTCGGGTTGGGTGAGGAGGGATATGCATTTGACGAAATGAAAAAAGCTTTCGATATGGGCGGCGAAAGAGCATTCAAGGGATTTGATAAAAAATATCTCGCCTTCTTTGCTGGTTTCAAAGGTTAAAGAATGGGATTTTTACCAGATCAGGTTCATGAGGAGATACTGGTTCTTAGTGAACAGGGTGATCTGCTGATGGAAAAAGGTCGATATCCTGATGCTGTCGAAGCGTTCACGGCTGCCTTGGTCAAACTGCCTGAACCCGTCGAGCAGTGGGAGGCGTTCGTTTGGTTGAAGGCCAGTATTGGGGACGCTCTATTTTTTATGCAGGACTATAGTCGGGCCTTGAGCGAGTTTTTTGAAGCTGCCAACGGCCCGGACGGCGCACAGAATGCGTTCGTAATTCTACGTCTAGGCGAGTGTCTATACGAACAAGAAAATTCAGATGCGTTGGATTATTTATGCAAAGCATATTTTTTGGAAGGGGTAGATATTTTCAGGGGCCAAGATAAAAAATACTTTAGCGCCGTTGAATCTGTATTAGGTATGGCATGAATGTAACGTCTGTTTTTTGGGGCTAGATTTTATCATTGTCAACCTATGACGAGTATCGTCAAGGTGAGAAAATCCTTGAAGGTATTTTTGCGAATTAATATGACTAAGGGAAAATTTAGTTATGAATCCTCCTAGTGAACTAGTAGCCTTCATGAGGGAAATGAACTGCTGGGAGACTGAGTTCTTTGACCAGCGTAAAAAAAGCCTGGCTCAGGGGGTAGAAGATTCTCAGCTAAAAGAAAAGTATGCAAATCAACTTGAAGAGATACTTGATAAATATGCCGTTAAGGATAAGTCTAATTATGGGCGACTTGTCGATCTTGGGTGCACTAAGCCGGCCACTTATGATCCTGCGACTGATGAGTTAGAGATTTTGGATGGGGGTGGAAAAGCGCTGACAATTCAAGTGCAGCAAACTAAAGGTGCTGAAACATGCTCTAAGATGTATTTGGTGTCTAAAGATGGTGTCTGGAGAATAAAGAAAAAAGAAGTTTTAAGTTTTGATGATAAATGGCTTCGTTCGCCGCTGTAAGGTTTCGTGTTTTCGGTTTGGCAAGAAAATCGAATTGGTTTATTTGCTGTGTGATTTTGTTTTTTAACAATTAGTAGCATGTAGTCACTTGGAGAGAGCAATCATTTCTTGCAAGTTCTTATTTTTTATGTGATCTGACAACCGTCACTAATGCGCTGAACCAGACCACTTCGCTGGAGCGCAAACCCGACGGCGAAGTGCTGCGCATCAAGCACCCGGACGGCACTGCAGAAACCTTCACCTACAACACCCTTGGTCAGGTACTGAGCCACACCAACGGCAAAGGCCAGACCACCCGTTTGCAGCGTACCTCGCGCGGGCTGCCAAGCAGCCGCCAGGACGCCAAGGGCGAGTGGATCCGCTACTCATACGACAAGGCCCTGCGCCTGACCGTACTGGTCAATATCGTTGATCAAGATTTGTTCAGATTAATTATCGTACTACCTGCTACGTCCACATGGTGAACGGGCCTTAAGCCTACAGGGGGCACGAACAAATTCCGCGTAGCAGCACGCCGAAATTATTAGGCAAGCAGTGCTGAGTGCTGAAGGGCAGACGATTCATCCTGATTTCAGATATCCTGGTAATTGGTGCTCACTCATGATGAACTCAGGTCGGTCTGATGTAATTTATAAACCTGGCACTAAAGACTAAGTTGCCAGCTGAGATATTGGCCCAGGGTAGTGACTCGGTTTATATCAATGGTCAGCCTGCGGCTCGAGTCGGTGATCGGAGAGTTTGTGATGCAAAAATAAGTGCTGGCTCCCCTAATGTGTGTATAGGAGGAGGAACAGCGACGACTGATGCAATTGACCCGGAAGTTCCTGTTTGGCTTGTGCGTTCGGTGGTGGCGTTGGGGCTGGCTAGTGCTTTTGTACTGGCAAGTCCAGTGTTGGTGATGGCGGGGTTGGCAGGTGGTATTGCTGGCGGAATGGCTGGACATTGGGCTGGCGGCGAGCTTTTTGGTGAGGGCTCTGATGGCCAGAAGCTGATGGCGTTTGGTGGGGCTCTGTTAGGAGGTGGGCTAGGCGCGAAAGGCGGAAAAGCATTTGACGCCCGATATGAGATCCGGTCTCATGGTTTCGGTTCTAACCTCGGGAATGTTAAAGTTGTTAGACGGGTTGCATCTCCACTTACACCTGAGAAAGGAGTATCTCCACAGCTTTACCAGAAGTTGCGAGCGAAGACGCCCAGCAGAGAAATCCAGACGATGGTGAATAAGGATGTTGTATTACCCATGAAGGATCCAGCGCTGCCGGCCTGGAAGTTACAAAGCCGCTGCATGCTGATCATATCGTCCCGATGAAGACGATTACAGAAGTGAAAGGATTTGATAAATTGACATTGAATAGCAAGTCGAGAAATTGAATTACAAGCCCAATTTTCATGGGTTGAGTGAAACTGCTAATACCTCGCGCGTCGCTAAAACCTACTCAGAATGGACTCAGTATAAAAAAGGTGGAGTAGATGTTGATCCTGGTTTCAGAAGTAGTATGATGGATCGAGCGATGAAATTGGAAGTTTGGTTGCAAGAAATGATATCTGGTGTCTTGTAGGAGAAATTAAATGATTGCTCTTGATGATATTTTGCAAGATCTCAGTGTTGAATTTTCTGGCCGTAAGTTGTGCTTTGAACTCAAAGACATTCCTCAAGATGTCGTCTTGCCCGCAAGTTGGGAGGGTTTTGGTCTTGGTCTTGCGCCTGTATATCCTGAAGGTTGGAATTCATTTTTAAATGAGTTTCCAACAACGCTCGCGCTGTTCAAGGACTGCCTGCTGGGCACCGTATTATTGATAGATGCTGAGATTGAAATGGTGTATGTCTTTCATGATGGCGCCAGTTTCTACTATTATGTAGGAGGGAGGCCTGTGGAAAGGGCTGAGGCTGGGGAATTCAAGCACCTTCCCAGTAGGCTTCAAGATTTTTATCGTGAAGTGCATGATGGGTACACTTTCTTTCCAGCGCGCTCAATGGGGCCGCAATGCCTTAGTGACCAGTCACGTGTTTCCGACTTAGTTGATGAGGAGGACGACTCTTTTGCTGATAAGTGGATTACGGTATTCTCGAATGGCGCCGGAGACTATGTCGCGGTAGAGGCCGACAAGCAAGATGATACGGAAGGCTTGATATGGTGGCATGAAGATCCTGTGACTCCAGAAATGGGGATTGATATTTTTGAAGTTATGGATGCATGGATGGCAATATTCCTAGAGGATACTAAGTCTCGTAATGAGTTGATAGTTAAATTTCATTGATTATTGTTAATTATGGCGATGCTGAGGTGTTGATTGAACTACTGGCTTCGCCCCGTTTTCAATGTGCCGTGATTTTTCTTGCTTGCCGAAGCCAGGGTTGACATTGGCTACGGCTCGAACAGAGAGTGCCGTAAGGCCGCAGTCTGTTCGCGCGCGCCACCATTGGTCGCTTGATTATCAAGCTCAATCTGGAAACCCATTAGCAATTCACCTACGACGATGGCTTCGTGCTGTTGTTTTGAAATAAGGTTTAATTAGTTCGTATGCTGTGTGGTTTTGATTTTTAAAAATTCGTAGTGTGTAATCGCTTGGGGAGAGCTATCATTTTCTTGCAAATTCTTAGTTTTTACGTCATCTGACTAACTTAACTAATGCGCTGAACAAGACCACCACGCTGGCGCGCAAGCCCGACGGCGAAGTGCTGCGCATCAGCCACCCGAACGGCACCACGGAAAGCTTCACCTACAACGTCTACGGTCAGGTGCTCAGCCACACCGACGGCAAGGGCCAGACCACTCGCCTGATGCGCACGGCCCGTGGCCTGCCGAGCAGCCGCCAGGATGCCAAGGGCCAGCGGGTTCGCTACGAGTACGATAAGGCCATTCGCCTGACCGCGCTGGCCAACGAAAACAACGCCACGTACAGCTTTACCTACGACTCCAGCTCCGCACCCATTCCGCTTCTCCCCCCGACTGGTTCCGCTGGGCGGAACCACATTCGTTTGTGATCCCGCGTCACTCGCGCTTATCTGTGAGCCAAGCACGACCTGCCTCACCTGTCGTGACCTGAAGGCGAACAACAAGAACGGGAAACCACCCGCGCGAGGAGACTCCACATGTCCCGACATCAGCATATCCAGGCCTGGCTCGCCGACGTGGCCAGCGACCTGCACGCGATCCGTCACGATATCCACGCTCACCCGGAACTGGGCTTTGAAGAAAGCCGCACCTCGGCATTGGTCGCCCGACTGCTGGAGGCATGGGGCTATGAAGTGCACACCGGTATCGGCAAGACCGGCGTGGTCGGCGTGCTGCGCAATGGCAGCAGCCCCCGCCGGCTGGGCCTGCGCGCCGACATGGACGCGCTGCCCATCCACGAAGCAACGGGTGCGGCATACAGCAGCCAGCACCCAGGCTGCATGCACGCCTGTGGTCATGACGGGCACACTACCATGCTGCTTGGCGCCGCGCGCTACCTGGCGGCCACCCGGCAGTTCGACGGCACGCTGACACTGATCTTCCAGCCGGCCGAGGAGGGCCAGGGCGGTGCCGAGGCGATGCTGGCCGACGGCCTGTTGGAGCGATTCCCATGTGATGCGCTATTCGGCATGCACAACATGCCAGGGCTGCCGGCCGGGCACCTGGGGTTTCGTGAAGGGCCGATGATGGCTTCGCAAGACCTGCTGACGGTGACCCTGGACGGGGTGGGTGGCCATGGCTCGATGCCGCACCTGACCGTCGACCCGCTGGTGGCGGCCGCCAGTGTGGTGATGGCGCTGCAAACCGTGGTGGCGCGCAATATCGATGCGCAGGAGGCGGCAGTGGTCACCGTCGGCGCGTTGCAGGCCGGCGAAGCGGCCAACGTGATTCCGCAACAGGCGCTGTTGCGCCTTAGCCTGCGCGCACTGAACGCCGAGGTGCGGGCGCAGGCCCTTGAGCGGGTGCGGGCAATCATCGTCAGTCAGGCCGAGAGCTTTGGCTGCCGCGCCAGCATCGAGCACCGCCCGGCCTACCCGGTGCTGGTCAACCATGCCGCTGAAAACGCCTTTGCCACCCAAGTAGGGGTCGAGTTGCTGGGCGCCCAGGCTGTGGATGGCAACACCCGCAAGCTGATGGGCAGCGAAGACTTCGCCTGGATGCTGCAGCGCTGCCCGGGGGCCTACCTGTTCATCGGCAATGGTGTATCGCGGCCGATGGTGCACAACCCGGCCTACGACTTCAACGACGACATCCTGCTGACCGGCGCCGCCTATTGGGGCGCGCTGGCAGAGCGCTGGTTGGCACCTGCCTGATTGTCCCTTTTTGACCACTGCCGCTGGAACCCGGGCGCGACTGCGCCTGGGCGATCACCCAATCATTGTGTGGAGTGTTCCCTATGCAGACTTCGAGCACCGGCGTGTCGCGTACCCGGCAAGTGGTGGCCGCCGTTATTGGCAACGCCCTGGAATGGTATGACTTTATCGTGTATGGCTTTCTGGCCAGCATCATCGCCCGGCAGTTCTTCCCGTCCGACGACGCGTACGCCTCGCTGCTGATGGCCCTTGCCACCTTCGGCGTCGGGTTTTTCATGCGCCCGGTGGGCGGCGTGCTGCTGGGCATGTATTCCGACCGCAAGGGCCGCAAGGCGGCCA
Source organism: Pseudomonas sp. BO3-4 (assembly GCF_034044115.1). Lineage (NCBI taxonomy): Bacteria > Pseudomonadati > Pseudomonadota > Gammaproteobacteria > Pseudomonadales > Pseudomonadaceae > Pseudomonas > Pseudomonas sp. BO3-4. The sequence goes on along the minus strand of NZ_CP139018.1, from coordinate 3,379,242 downwards.
TGCAGATGATCATCCGCCTGATGACCGTGTCCATCGCCATGATCGCCTTCGCGCCCGACTACCTGGCCATCGGCATGGCTGCGCCGCTGCTGATCGTGGTGGCGCGCATGCTGCAGGGCTTTGCCACCGGTGGTGAATATGCCAGCGCCACGGCATTTCTGGTGGAAAGCGCGCCTGCCCACCGCAAGGGCCTGTATGGTTCGTGGCAATTGGTAGGGCAGTGCCTGGCGGTGTTTTCCGGGGCGGCAATGGTGGCGTTGGTTACCCACCTGTGCTCGCCTGAGGCGCTGGACAGCTGGGGCTGGCGCATCCCGTTCGTGCTGGGCCTGCTGATCGGGCCGGTCGGGCTGTGGATTCGCAAGCATATGGAGGAGCCTGAGGCGTTTGTCGAGGCGCGTCGCCATGCCAAGGGCCAGTCGCCCAGCCTGTGGCAGGTGCTGCGTGAACACCGGCGCAGCCTGCTGGTGTCGATGGGGTTGGCCTGCGGCGCGACGGTATCGTTCTACGTGGTGCTGGTGAACATGCCGACCTTCGCCCACAAAAGCCTAGGCCTGCCGCTGGACCAGGTGCTGCTGGTGCAGATGCTCGCCGTGGGGCTGATGACCCTCGTGATTCCGTTGTCCGGGGCGCTGTCTGACCGGCTGGGGCGGCGCCCGGTGCTGATGGCCTTCACCCTGGCGTTCTTCGTGATGGTTTACCCACTGTATGTGTGGGTGGCCGCTGCGCCTTCCCTGGAGCGCCTGTTGGTCATGCAACTGCTGTTGTGCACGGCCATCGGTGGCTTCTTCGGCCCGGCACCTACTGCCCTGGCCGAACAATTCCCGGTCCAGGTGCGTTCCACCGGCGTGTCGGTGGCCTACAACGTGGCGGTGATGGTGTTCGGTGGCTTTGCCCCGTTGATCGTGACCTGGCTCACCCAGGTGCTCGGCACCCCAGTGGCGCCGGCGTTCTACGTGCTGTTTGCCTGCGTGCTGACATTGCTGGGCACCTATTGCCTGAAAGAAGCACCGCGGGCAGTCAAGCCTGCCGCCTTCAACCTTGGAGTAAAACCGTGAAGCCGCTAGCCATCGACCCCATTGTTGCCCTCGATGCCGAGGCACTGTCCCAGGCCATCCATGCCCGCCAGTTGTCATGCCGGGAGGTGATGCAGGCTTACCTGGGGCATGTCGAGCGCTTCAATCGGCAGGTCAATGCACTGGTCTCGCTGCGCCCGGCCGAAGTGCTGCTGGCCGAGGCCGAGACGCGTGACCGCGAACTGGCCTGTGGCCATTCGCGCGGCTGGATGCATGGCATGCCGCAGGCAATCAAGGACCTCGCCGCCACGGCCGGGCTGCGTACCACGCTCGGCTCGCCGCTGTTTGTCGAGCAGGTACCCGAGCAGGATGCGATCAGCGTGGCGCGGGTGCGGGCGAGCGGGGCGTTGATCATGGGCAAGAGCAATGTGCCTGAGTTTGGCCTGGGCTCGCAAAGCTACAACCCCTTGTTTGGCACCACCACCAACGCCTACGACCCGTCGCGGGTGGCGGGTGGCAGCAGTGGTGGGGCTGCAGCGGCGCTGGCCATGCGCTTGCTGCCGGTGGCCGACGGCAGCGACATGATGGGCTCGCTGCGCAACCCGGCGGCGTTCAATAACCTGTTCGGCCTGCGCCCATCGCAGGGCCGCGTGCCGCATGGGCCGGCGCCCGAGCTGTTCGTGCAGCAGTTGGCCACAGAAGGGCCGATGGGCCGCAGTGTGGTCGACGTGGCGCGGCTGCTGTCGATACAGGCGGGTGTTGATGCCCGGGCGCCGCTGTCGCTGAGCGAAGGCCGGCGCGATTTTACCGTTGGCTTGCCGCGCGATTTTCGCGGTGTACGGGTGGGCTGGCTGGGCGACTACAACGGCTATCTGCCGATGGATGACGGGGTAATGAGCCTGTGCGAGTCGGCGCTGCCCGACTTTGCCGAGCTGGGCTGCCAGGTCGAGGCCTGCCAGCCGGCATTCGACCTGGCGCGCTTGTGGCAATGCTGGCTGACCCACCGCCACTTCCTGGTGCATGGCAACCTCGGCGCAGCCTATGCCGACCCTGGCAAGCGCGCATTGCTCAAGCCCGAAGCACAGTGGGAGGTGGAAGGTGGCTTGCAGCTGAGTGCGGCGGCGCTGTACCAGGCTTCGTTGGACCGCAGTGACTGGTACCGCGCCATGGGCAAGCTGTTCGAGCGTTACGACTTCCTGCTGTTGCCCTCGGCCCAGGTGTTCCCTTTCGATGCACGCCAGCCATGGCCAACGGTGGTCGGGGGGCGGCCAATGGACACCTACCACCGCTGGATGGAAGTGGTGATCGGGCCGACCCTGGCCGGTTTGCCGAGCATCAGCGTGCCGGTGGGGTTCAATGCCGCCGGGTTGCCCATGGGCCTGCAAATCATAGGCCCGGCGCAGGCCGACCATGGCGTGCTGCAGCTGGCGTATGCCCACGAACAGCTCACCCGCTGGGTGGTGCGCTGCCCGCCACAACGCCTGCTTGCGCCATGAAAGCATGGGCAGGCGCGGATCTTGCTGGCTATCCTGACCATCCCGCTACAAGGAGGTCATACCCATGGGCATCACGGCAGACAGCGGCGGCGTGCGTTCGGTGGAGCGGGCGCTGGCCATTGTCGACCTGCTGGGCGAACACCAGGCGTTGGGCCTGGAAGAACTGCACTACCTGACGGCGCTGCCCAAGGCCACGGTGTCGCGCATGATCGCCACCTTGCAGGCGCAAGGCTGGGTGTACCGCGGCCTTGCCGACCGGCGCTACCGGCTGTGCGCGCGACGCCTGTTCGGTGACCGCCAGTTGCGTTTCAAGCGGCGCCTGGTGGAAAGCGCAGCGCCCATGCTGCTGGAACTGAGTGAGCGCACCGGGCTGGTCGCTGACCTGTCGTGTTTCGACGGCCAGCGGCTGGAGGTGATGGAAAGCGCCATTCCCCAGGTGCTGCGCAAGCGCTATCCGCTCACCAGTCAGATCGTTGGGCAGCATGCCAGCCTGTTTCATTCGGCGATGGGGCGGGCGTGCCTGGGGGAGCTGGCGGTGGACGAAGTGCAGCGCCTGGCGGCCCATGAGCGGCTGGGTGACGACGGGTTGTTACGCGATATCGAAGAGCAAGCGCACAAGGGCTTTGGTCAGCGCACCGAAGGCTACTGGGAATACCCGGTGCGCCTGCCGTTCCTGATCCGCGCCATTGCCTTGCCGGTACATGCCGAAGGGCGCCTGGTCGGCAGCATTGCCTTGCAATGGCCGCTGGATCAGGCGCCGGTGGAGCGGGTGTCGAGCCTGCACCTGAGCAGTTTGGCGACCACGGTGGGGGAAGTGCAGCGGGCCTTGGCTGTTTGATGTTTCCTGCACGGGTTTCTTCGCGGGCAAGCCACAGACGCGTGCATTGCCAGTAATGCCCACAGAGCCTGCGGGGCGTTACTGGCCGTCCCGAAATCCGCTAGGGCTCACCCCCGCCTGCTTGCGAAAGAACCGGCTGAAATACCCCACATCGGCAAACCCCAGTTCATGAGCGATCTCTTTCACGCTCAGGCTCGAATGCCCGAGCATGCGCTTGGCCTCCAGCACCAGTCGGGCATGGATCACATTCATCGGCGTCATGCCCAGGTGTTCCTGGCACAACCGCCCCAACGTCACCAGGGTCATGCCCAACTCGGCGGCGTATTCTGCCAGTGGCCAGTGCGCGCGATAGTGCATGTCTACCAGCTCGCGAAAAGCAGTCAGTTGCTGGCTGCGTCTTGATACTGGGCGCTGCTCACCTGCGGGCATGTACGGCTCATGGCGCAGGACATGGATCATCAGTGCCAGCAATAGCGCCATGCTGCTGGCCACATGCTCGCGGGCGCGGTTGTGGTATTCCTCGCGCAGGGCCCGAAACAGGGGCAACAACGGGTCTTCATCGGCGGCCCAGTGGGGCAGGGCAATCACCTGTGGTTTGCGCAGTTGCACCCGCACGTTGGGTGCCAGCACCTGGGCGATGCTATCCAGCGGGTGCTGCGCAGCCGTGATTACCTGGCCTTCTACCTGGCTGGCCCAATGAAATCCATGCACCACCTGCGCCGGGACGTACACCACGCAGGGCGCATGAACCTGAAACCGGTCACTGTCGAACAGCACCTCGCCGCCACCGCTTTGCAGGTACAACAGCTGCAGCAAGCCTTCGTGACGGTGTGCGGCAATCTCCCAGTTGTGCGCGCCAGAGCGCTGGGATATCTGCTCCACATGCAAGGCTTCGTGCCACACCGGCTGCGCGGTTTCACCGTACAGGGCGTAATTGGGGATCTTGTTCATGGTGTTGTAATTGTTCTGTTCAGTACCCGCTACTGTGCCATAGCTGCCCGCAGGCTTCAGGGCGCAGTGGGCAAATTGACGGGAATGTGGGGCTGGTTGCAGGTTTTGTCCATTCTGCCGGTGGGCCTGCCGGCCATAGCCTGTTGCCCAGAACAAGCAACGCTCTGGAGAGCAGCATGCACAACAACAAGATCCTTTCTCAGTGGCTAGGCCTGGAGTCGGCCGTATGCGTGGTGACCGGCGCGGCCGGCGGCATTGGCGCAGCGTTGGCCGCAGCCTTGGTGGAGCAGCAGGCCCACGTGGTGCTGCTTGACCGCGACCTGGACAAATGCCGCAAACTGGCGGCCACCCTGGGGGAACACAGTGCAGGCGAAGTCAGTGCCCTGGCCTGCGACATTGCCGACCCGGCCAGCGTGGAGCAGGCCGCGGCCCAGGTACAGGCGCTGCATGGGCGCTGCGATGTACTGGTCAACAATGCCAGCGTGCTGCGCCCCGGCGCGCTGGACACGCTAAGCCTGGAACAATGGAACCAGGTGCTGGCGGTCAACCTCAGTGGCTACCTCTTGTGTGCCCAGGCCTTTGGCCGTTCCATGCTGGACTGCGGCCAGGGCCGTATCGTGCATGTGGCCTCGATTGCAGCACATTACCCGCAACCCAACAGTGGTGCCTACAGCGCGGCGAAGGCAGGCGTCAGCATGTTGTCGCGGCAGATCGCCGTGGAATGGGGGCCACGCGGTGTGCGCAGCAACGCCGTATGCCCGGGTTTGATCCGCACGCCATTGTCGGCGGCGTTCTATGCCGACACACAGGTGGAGCGCCGGCGTAGCGCCATGACCGCCAACCAGCGCATCGGTGAGCCGCAAGACATCGCCGAAGCTGTGCTGTTTCTGGCCAGCCGCCGCGCCGACTATATCAACGGCGCCGAACTGACCGTGGATGGCGGACTGGAAAGCATGCCCATGGCATTGATCCCGCGCCCTGGCTTCGAGGGGGCAGGCCAATGAATACGCGTAGCTGCGATGTACTGGTCATCGGTGCGGGTGCTGGCGGCCTGGCGACAGCCATCACGGCGAAAAAGCTTGGCCTGGATGTGATCGTCATCGAAAAGGAGGCGTGCTTCGGCGGCACCACGGCGTTTTCCGGCGGCGTGCTGTGGGTGCCGGGCACCCGGCACGGGGGCAATGACAGCCAAGCAGCGGCCATGACCTACCTGCGCAACGAAACCGGTGCCTGCTTCGATGCGGCCGGGGTGGAGGCATTCTTGCGCTACGCGCCGCAGATGGTTGAGTTTTTCGAGCGCGAGACGGCAGTCAAATTCGTGCCCACGCTGTACCCCGATTATCACCCGCAGGTGGAAGGCGGCGTCGATGTGGGCCGCTCGATACTGGCCGCACCTTACGACATCCGTGGTCTGGGGCCCGACATGGCGCGGCTGCGCCCGCCGCTGAAGACCATCACCTTCATCGGCATGATGTTCAACTCGTCGAATGCCGACCTCAAGCACTTCTTCAATGTCACCCGTTCGTTGACCTCGTTCGCCTACGTGGCCAAACGCCTGCTGACCCATTTGAAGGAGCTGGCCTTGTACCGACGCGGCACCCAGGTCACCAGTGGCAATGCCCTGGCGGCAAGGCTGGTACGCTCGGCACTGGACCTGGGCATTCCGATTCTCACAGGCACCCCGGCGCGGCAGTTGCTGCGCGAAGGGGCGCGGGTAGTGGGGGCGGTGACCGGGCAGGCCGGCAGCGAGCAGCGCATCGAGGCCCGGCGCGGGGTGGTGCTGGCCTGTGGCGGTTTCTCCCATGACCTGCAACGGCTGCGCCAGGCCTACCCGCATGTACGGCGTGGCGGCGAGCATTTTTCACCGGTGCCAGCGGGCAACACCGGCGATGGTGCGCGCATGGCCGAGGCGCTGGGAGCAAAGGTCGATATCTGCCTGCAGGCACCTGCAGCCTGGATGCCGGTGTCGAAGGTGCCGGTGGGTGGTGGGCGGCATATTGCCTTTCCGCATTTGCTCGACCGCTACAAGCCGGGTGTGATCGGCGTGCTGCGTTCGGGGCAGCGATTCACCAACGAGTCGAATGCCTACCACGACGTAGGCGCAGCGCTGATCGAGGCGTGTTCCGACCAGGCAGAAACCGCCATGTGGCTGGTGTGCGACCGCCGCACACTGGCCAAATACGGGCTGGGCTTTGCCAAGCCTGCGCCGATGCCGCTGGGGCCATTGCTGCGCAACGGTTACCTGCTCAAGGGCCAGACCCTGGCGGAGTTGGCCGGCAAGGCCGGTATCGATGCGCAAGGGCTGGAGCAGACTGTGCGCGAGTACAACCTTGGCGCTGTCCACGGCGAAGACCGTCAGTTCGGCCGCGGCAGCACCAGCTTCAATCGCTACCTGGCCGACCCGCAGCAACAACCCAACCCGTGCGTAGCGCCGGTTGGCGAGGGACCGTACTTTGCCGTGAAAGTGATCATGGGCGATCTGGGCACTTTCGACGGGCTGCGCACCCGTGTGACCGGTGAAGTGTTGGCGGCCGACGGGCAAGTCATCGACGGCCTGTATGCGGTGGGTAACGACCGCGCCAGCATCATGGGCGGCAACTACCCCGGGGCGGGCATCACCCTGGGGCCGATCATGACCTTTGGCTACATCACCGGGCGCCATCTGGCGGGTGTCGAGCAGGGGCTGGCGGCGGGCAACGCACGGGAGGTGGCGTGATGGACAAGCCTGTGGTCGACCACCGCATCTACACCATTCGCCCGCGCGGCATGGCGGCCTTTCTCGAGGCGTTCGACCAGCTGGCGATGCCGATCCTGCTGCGCCACCTCGGTGCACCCCTGGCGTTTTACACCAGCAGCATCGGGCCGTTGAACCAGGTGGTGCACTTGTGGGGCTATGACAGCCTCGATGACTTCGAGAAGCGCAGCGCAGCGCGGGATGCCGACCCGGACTTTGCCGCGTACCTGCATGCCACCCGCGACCTGGTGGTGGCTCAGGAAACACGCATCATAAGGCCTGTGCGCTTACCCAGCCTTTTCCACTAGGGCTGCGACAAACACCGTCATAACAACAACAACAGGTGATACCTATGAACAACACACTCGACGTGCGCCAACTGATCGACCAGCAACCCATCGGCCGCTACCAGAAATGGGTGGTGTTCCTCGGCTTTCTCATCATCGCCCTGGACGGCCTGGACGTCGCCATCATCGGCTTCATTGCCCCGCAATTGAAAAGCGATTGGGGCCTGGATGCGCAAAGTCTGGGCCCGGTATTGAGCGCCGCGTTGATCGGCCTGGCACTTGGCGCCTTGATTGCCGGCCCCTTGGCGGACCGTTACGGGCGCAAGGCGGTGTTGCTGTGCAGCGTCCTGCTGTTCAGCCTCTGGACACTGGCCTCGGCCTTTGCACCCAACCTGGAAGCCCTGGTCGCGTTGCGCTTTCTGACCGGCCTGGGCCTGGGCGCAGCCATGCCCAATGCCAGCACTCTGGTCAGCGAGTATGCCCCGGCACGCAGCCGCTCGCTGCTCATTACCCTGGCATTCTGCGGGTTCTCCCTGGGCGCGGCGGCAGGTGGCTTCGTCAGCGCCTGGATGATTCCGAACCTGGGCTGGCGCAGTGTCTTGGCATTGGGTGGGGTGTTGCCGCTGATGGTCCTGCCGTTGCTGTATTGGCGCCTGCCGGAATCGGTGACGTTCCTGGTCAGCAAGGGGGCGGACCGCAAGCGCATTCTGGCCATTGTCCGTCGCCTGGCACCTGAGCATGTCAACGCCGACACGACCTTTGTCTTGCCCGGTAAAGCCCAGGCCGCAGGCGGTGCAATCGGCACCATCCTCTCTGCGCGGTATCGCTTTGGTACCTGCATGCTCTGGGGCGGGTACGTGCTGGCGCTGTTCCTGGTCTATCTGTTCAGCGGCTGGTTGCCGACGCTGGTAAAGGAGGGGGGCGGGTTTTCGGTGGCCGAAGCGGCCATCGTCACCGCCTGTTTCCAGATTGGCGGCCCGTTGGGCGCGATTTCGGTGGGTTGGGCCATGGATCGCTACCCGGCGCAGCGCGTGCTGGTACTGACCTTCCTGTTCAGTGGTGCGGTGATTTTTGCAATTGGTCAGGTCGCTGCGGACTTCGCCTGGTTGTGTGCGGTTGCGAGCGCTGTGGGCTTTGGCCTTAATGGGGCAAGTGTTGGCATGAATGCACTGGCGGCGGTTTTTTACCCGACTGAAGCACGGGCGACCGGCGCCAGCTGGATGAGCGGCATCGGGCGCCTGGGTGCGATTCTCAGTGCCTTTGCCGGGGCACAGATGCTGGCACTGGGCTGGAGCTTTGCCCAGGTATTCGCTTCGTTGTTGCTACCCGCAGGGTTGGCGGCTTTGGCGGTATGGCTGCAAGGGCGAAATGCGGCGTCACGGCTTAGCGTTCCAGGTTGTACATCCGGCACCCCGGCTGCAGCGCCAGCAGGTTCGGCTCCCACTCCCTAGCCTTCGGGAACACAGCCCCTGTCTGAAGCCATACGCTCGATCAACGCCCACAACGCCGCATCATTGAAATCGTCGACAACCAGCCTGGCGCCCGCCGCCAGCAACCGCTCCGGGGTCTGCGTCGTGGCCACGCCCACGGTAAAGATCCCCGCGCCACTGGCCGCGGCCGTCCCCGGCAATGAGTCCTCGAAGGCCAGCGCTTGCCCCGCCTCGGCACCTATCCGCTGCAGGCCGGTGAGGTAGGGCAGCGGGTCCGGTTTGGGCCGTGCCAGTTCTTCGGCCACCAGCACATGTTCAAAGTGCTGGCCCAGGCCCATGGCGTTCAGCATGTGCTCGGCGTTCAGCCGCGGTGCGTTGGTCACCACGCACATGCCGATGTCATGGGCCTGGGCATGCTCCAGCAGGCGCAACAGGCCTGGCATCGGCTCAAGCGACGGCGACATCGCGCGGAACAGCGCTTCCTTGCGGTCGGCCAACGCCTGGCACTGTTCGACGCTGGCGCCACTGAACAGCTCGGCGAACAGCTCGGCGTTGGCGCGGCCGCTGACCTGGGCGTCGAACTGCGCCTGGCTCAGCTCGCGGCCGTCGTGTTCGCGCAGCAGTTGGCGAAAGGCCTGCAGGTGCAGGGTGTCAGTGTCGGTGAGGGTACCGTCAAGGTCGAACAGCAGGGCGGTCAGCATGGGATATCCAGATGAAAAAACACAAGCCAGGGGATCATAACCAAAGCTGACGACGAAGGGGGCTGTTCAGCGTGCTCCGAAAAGAGTACAAATGTGCTCCATGGACACTCTTACCCCCAAACGCCGCGCCATTTTCGAATTCATCCGTGAGCGCATTGCCGAGCATGGTCAGCCGCCGAGCCTGGCCGATATCGCCACGCGCTTCGGTTTTGCCTCGCGCAGCGTTGCGCGCAAGCACATCACCGCCCTGTGCCAGGCCGGTTACATCGATGTCACGCCAAACCAGGCCCGGGGCATACGCCTGGCCGAACCGCTGCGCCGGCCGGAAATCCTCGAAATACCCGTGCTGGGCCAGGTGGCGGCGGGTGCCCCCATCGGCCCGGACCTGGACATCCACGAGCAGTTGCTGCTCGACCCCAGCCTGTTCCGCCGTACCCCCGACTACCTGCTGAAGGTGCGGGGCGACTCGATGATCGGCGACGGCATCTTTGACGGTGACCTGGTCGGCATCCTGCAACAGGCCGACGCCCGCGACGGGCAAATCGTGGTTGCGCGCCTGGACGGCGAAGTGACCATCAAGCGCCTGCAACGCCAAGGCGGCACTTACCGGCTGTTGCCACGCAACCCGGCCTACGCGCCGATCGATGTGCAGCCCGAACAGGACTTTTTCATCGAAGGCGTGTTCTGCGGCTTGCTGAGGCGCGACTGATGGGCGCCGTGGTCGACCTCGACAGGCTGCTGGAACAGCGCCGGGTATGGCGCGGCCGGCAGGCCCAGGCGCGGCCACTCGGGCTGCAGCCCACCGGCCATGCGGCCCTCGACGAACGTTTGCCGGAAGGTGGCTGGCCGGCGGCAGCACTGAGCGAGCTGTTGCTGGCCAACCCCGGCTGTGGCGAATTGCAGTTGCTGTGGCCAACCCTGGCCCGGCTGAGTGCAGAAGCCAGCAGAGTGGTGCTGGTGGCTCCACCCTTCATCCCTTTTGCACCCGCCTGGCAGGCAGCGGGGGTGGACCTGCGCTGGCTGGTACAGGTGGATGCCGAGCCTGCCGATGCCCTGTGGGCTGCCGAACAGTGCCTGCGCTCGGGCAGTTGCGCGGCGGTGCTGTGCTGGCCGGAACGTGCCGATGACCGCGCCCTGCGGCGCTTGCAGGTAGCGGCCGAAACCGGGCAGGCACTGGCGTTCGCCTGCAGGCCGCAGCAGGCGTCGCACAACCCTTCACCCGCAGCGCTGCGCATTGCAGTCGACACGCGCCCGGCGCAATGGCGTGTGCTGAAAAGCCGGGGTGGCATGCCTCCAGCGCTGCCTATTCCCTGCCCGGGGCGGGGCTGATGCACCATGCTCTGGGCCTGCATCCTGCTCCCGCAGCTTGCGCTGGACACCGTCCTGCGTGAGCGTGACGACCCTGATACACCCTTGGTGCTGATTGGCGGGCCGACCCAGCGTCGCGTGTTGCAGGCAGTCAACCCGGCGGCCGCTGCACTGGGCCTGCGGGCCGGGCAAACCCTGACCGCAGCGCGTGCCCTGGCCGATGGCTTCACCTGCGTCGAAGCTGACCCCAAACGCATCGATCAGGTGCAACAGTTGCTGGCGGCCTGGGCCTACCGCTTCAGTGCCCAGGTCAGCCTGCATTACCCTCGGGCGCTGCTGCTGGAAGTGGGCTCCAGCCTGCAACTGTTCGGGCCCTGGCCCTTGTTCGAGGCACGTCTGCGTCAGGAACTGGCAGATCTGGGCCTGCGTCAACGCATTGTCCTGGCCAGCAACCCGGTGGCTGCTCGCATGCTCGCCAATGGCCACGATGGCCTGGCCGTGGGCGATGTCGACGCCACCCGAGCGGCGCTGCTGGGCATGCCCATCACGCGCGTCGGCCTGCCGGCAGAGGCGGCCGAAGCGTTTGCCCGCATGGGCTTGCACCAGCTGGGCCAGGTATTGGCCTTGCCGCGCGATACCTTGGCCAGGCGCTTTGCGGCCCAGGTGCAGCTGCACCTCGACCAGTTGCTCGGCCTGCGCAACCTGGGGCTGGACTTCTACCAGCCACCGGACCGTTTTGAAACCCGGCTGGAACTCAATTTCGACGTCGAGTCGCACCAGGCGCTGTTGTTCCCGCTGCGGCGCATGCTCAACGACCTTGCTGCATTTCTGGCCGGGCGAGACTGTGGCGTGCAGCGCTTCTGCCTGCATCTGGAGCACGCCGAGGGGCCGGATACCCTGCTCAAGGTGGGCCTGCTGGCGGCCGAACGCGATGCTGCGATGCTGTTCGAGCTGGCCCGTGGGCGCCTTGAGCCGCTGCGCATACCCGCACCGGTGCGCAACCTGCGGCTGGTTGCCGAAGACTTGCCACCCTTCGTGCCACAGCATCAGGCGTTGTTCGACCCGCGGGCGCAACAGGCGCAACCCTGGGCGCAATTGCGCGAGCGGTTGCGCGCCCGCCTGGGGGATGAGGCCGTCAAGGGGCTTGGTGCAGCCGCCGATCACCGCCCCGAATGCGCCTGGCAGTTGGCGGAGCAGGGTGCCCAAGGCAACATGCCCGTTGCACCGGGTAGCCGCCCGGGGTGGCTGTTGCCGGCACCGATCGCGCTGGATGACGCCGCCTACCAGGTGCAGGGCTATGCCGAACGCATCGAATCAGGTTGGTGGGATGGCGGCGATGTGCGTCGCGACTACTACCGCATCGAAACCCGCGACGGCCTGCGCGGCTGGGCCTACCGCGACCTGAGCCAGGCCGGCCCGCTTTGGCTGCAGGGTTGGTTCGCATGAACACCCCGGGTTATGCCGAGCTGCATTGCCTTTCCAACTTCAGCTTCCAGCGCGGTGCATCGAGCGCCGACGAGCTGTTCCGGCGTGCGCGCGAGCAGGGCTACCAGGCCTTGGCAATCACTGACGAATGCACGCTGGCCGGTATCGTGCGCGCCTGGCAGGCAGCCAAGGTGCACCAGCTGCGGCTGATCGTTGGCAGCGAGGTGCAATTGTGCGGCGGGCCCAAGCTGGTGCTGCTGGTCGAGAACCTGACCGGCTACCAGAACCTGTGCGCGCTGATCACCCGTGCCCGGCGGCGGGCAGAGAAGGGTGCGTACCAGCTGTTTCGTGATGACTTGCTGCTGCACCACCAAGGCCTGCTGGCCTTGTGGGTGGCCGCTGACAGTGGCGATACCGCTACCGGCGCGTGGCTGCGCAGTGTGTTCGCTGAGCGCCTGTGGCTGGCCGTGCACCTGCACCGGGGCAGTGACGATGCCATGCGCCTGCAACGGTTGCGGGCATTGGCGGCTGATGTGGGTATCCGCGCCGTGGCCTGTGGCGACGTGCACATGCACGTGCGTGGTCGCCGTGCCTTGCAGGACTGCATGACTGCTATCCGCCAGCATTGCCAGGTGAGCGAGGCCGGGCGCTTTCTGTTTGCCAATGGCGAACGGCACCTGCGCAGCCAGGCGCAACTGGCCGAGTTGTATCCGCTCGACCTGCTGGCCGAGACCTTGGTCATTGCCCGGCGCTGCCAGTTTGACCTGAGCGAACTGAACTACCAGTACCCACGCGAACTGGTGCCCGAGGGGCATACCCCGGCAAGCTGGCTGCGCGAACTGTGCGAGCAAGGCATGCCGCTGCGCTGGCCAGACGGGCCGAGTGGCAAAGTGCGGGCTGTGCTTGCCAAGGAACTGGGGCTGATCGAAGAGCTGGGTTACGAAAGCTACTTCCTGACGGTGCACGACATTGTCGCCTTCGCCCGCAGCCAGCGCATCCTATGCCAGGGCCGGGGGTCGGCAGCCAACTCGGTAGTGTGCTTCGTGCTGGGCATCACCGAGCTTGACCCCATGAAACACCACCTGCTGTTCGAGCGCTTCCTGTCGCGCGAGCGCAACGAGCCGCCGGACATCGACGTGGACTTCGAACACGACCGGCGCGAGGAGGTGATCCAGTATGTGTTCCGTCGCTATGGCCGGCACCGGGCGGCGCTCACTGCGGTAGTCAACACCTACCATGCCGCCGGTGCGGTGCGGGATGTGGCGCGGGTGCTGGGGCTACCTGCCGACCAGGTGGATGCCCTGGCCAAATGCTGTGGCCGCTGGAGCGATCGCATACCCGATGACCAGCGCCTGGCCGAAGCCGGTTTCGAAGCGGGCAGCCCTTCGCTGCGGCGGGTGCTGGTGCTGGCCGGCGAACTGATCGGCTTCCCCCGGCACCTGTCACAGCACCCGGGCGGTTTTGTCATCTCCCAGCAACCGCTCGACCAGCTGGTGCCGGTGGAGAATGCCGCGATGCCGGAGCGCACGGTGATCCAGTGGGACAAGGATGACCTGGACATGGTTGGCCTGCTCAAGGTCGACGTACTGGCGTTGGGCATGCTCAGCGCCTTGCGCCGCTGCTTCGACCTGCTGCAGCACCACCGTGGCCGGCACCTGACCCTGGCGACCATCCCCAGCGAAGACCCGGCCACCTACGCCATGATCAGCCGTGCCGAGACCATGGGCGTGTTCCAGATCGAGTCACGCGCGCAAATGGCCATGTTGCCGCGGCTGCGGCCCCAGAAGTTCTACGACCTGGTCATCGAGGTCGCCATCGTCCGCCCCGGGCCGATTCAGGGCGACATGGTGCACCCGTACCTGCGCCGGCGCCTGAAGCAGGAACCGGTGACGTATCCGTCGCCGCAACTGAAGGAAGTGTTCGAACGTACCTTGGGCGTGCCGCTGTTCCAGGAGCAGGTGATGGAACTGGCGATGGTCGCGGCCGACTATACCCCGGGCGAGGCCGACCAGTTGCGCCGCAGCATGGCAGCCTGGAAGCGCCACGGCGGGCTTGAACCGCACCGCGAACGGCTGGTGCAGGGCATGTTGCGCAATGGTTACACGCTGGCGTTTGCCGAGCGCATCTTCGAGCAGATCAAGGGGTTTGGCAGCTATGGCTTCCCTGAGTCGCATGCGGCCAGCTTCGCCTTGCTGTGCTATGCCAGCAGTTGGCTGAAGTGCCATGAGCCGGCGATCTTCACCTGTGCGTTGGTCAACAGTTGGCCGATGGGCTTCTACAGCCCTGATCAGCTGCTGCAAGAGGCTCGCCGCCAAGGTATCGAGGTACGGCCGGTTGATGTCTGCCACAGCGACTGGGACTGCACCCTGGAGCCTGATGCTGAAGGCACCCTGGCCATTCGCATGGGCCTGCGACTGGTACGTGGCCTGGCCGAAGCCGATGCCAGGCGCGTGCAGCAGGCGAGGGCGCAGCGGCCGTGGCGCAACGTCGAAGACCTGTGCCTGCGCGCCGGCCTGGACGCACGGGCCCGTGCCCGCCTGGCTGATGGCGGGGCGCTGCGCGCCTTGGCCAGCGATCGGCATCAGGCGCGCTGGCAGGTGGCGGCGGTGCAGCCGCAGCTGCCGTTGTTCGCCGATGTGCAGGCCCTGCCTGAAGAACCGGTGCAATTGCCCGTGCCAACCGTGGGCGAGGACCTGATGGCCGATTATCAAACCCTCGGCACTACGCTTGGCCCACATCCGCTGGCCCTGTTGCGCGCTCGCCTGAGGGCGCTGGGGTGTCGCAGCTCCAGTGAATTGCAGGGTGTGGAGCATGGCGACAACATTGCCGTGGCCGGGCTGGTGGTGGGCCGGCAACGGCCTCAAACCGCCAGCGGTGTGACCTTCGTTACTCTGGAAGACGAACATGGCATGGTCAACGTGGTGGTGTGGCGTGCGCTGGCCGAACGGCAGCGGCGGGCGCTGGTGGGTTCGCAGTTGCTCAAGGTCAGTGGGCGGTTGGAGCAGGAGAATGGGGTGCGGCACCTGATTGCGCGGCGGTTGGAGGATGTGAGTCCGCTGCTGCAAGGGCTGGATGTGCGCAGCCGGGATTTTCACTGACCCCCAACGCTCGGTACTTGCGCGGTTCCCTGTGGGTGCGAGCGAGCCCGCGAAGCAGCCACCGCGTTGCAGGGCACCGGCCTTGCCGGTGTTCGCGGGCATGCCCCACATTGACCGCCTGCAACCTTGAGCCTGCCCCAACCATTCATTGGCCACGGTGCGTTATTCCTTGGTCGACGGCCACGTTTGCCACTAGGCCTGAGCCCCCCCTGTGGGAGCGGCCTTGTGTCGCGATAGGGCCGCGCAGCGGCCCCAGGATCTCGGCATCATGCATAGATTGCTGGGGCCGCTTTGCGGCCCTATCGCGACACAAGGCCGCTCCCACAGGGATCGCGCCGCCTTTTAGAAATTGAGCAAGACAGTTGCTCCCAAAGGTCGCGTCCTGGTCCCGCTTGTGCTCGCCTACACCATCGCCAACCGCTGCTTGCGCGTCGGTGCAGGGAACGCCCGGTCGATCGCCCGCAGGTCTTCACCGGTCAAGGTCAGCGCTCCCGCCGCCGCATTGAGCCGCACGTGCTCGGGCGCCACCGCCTTGGGGATGGCGATCACGCCGTCATCGCGGGTCACCCAGGCCAGGCAGACCTGGGCCGGTGTGGCGCCATGGCGCTCGGCGATTTCCGCCAGTACCGGGTGCTGCAACAAGCGCCCGGCCTGAGCCAGCGGGCAGTAGGCCATGGTTGGCAAGCCACGTTTTTCGCACCACGGTAGCAAGTCGAATTCGATGCCGCGTTGGGCCGGGTTATACAACACCTGGTTGGTGGCACAATCAGGGTTGTGCAGTTCGCGCAGGTCGTCGACGTCGAAGTTGGACACGCCCCAACGCTTGATCTTGCCTTGCTCGCGCAAGCGCTCGAAGCCTTCGACGGTTTCCTCCAGCGGGTGCTGACCACGCCAGTGCAGCAGGTACAGGTCGATGCAATCAGTGCCCAGGCGCGTTAGGCTGCGTTCGCAGGCAGCCGCCATGCCGCGCAGGCCGGCATTGTGCGGGTAGACCTTGCTGACCAGAAATACCCGGTCGCGGCGCCCGGCAATGGCTTGGCCAACGACCTCTTCTGCCCCCCCTTCGGCATACATCTCGGCGGTGTCGATCAGGTTCAGGCCCAGCTCGATGCCCTGTTGCAGTGCCGCGACTTCGGCAGCCTTGCGACCTGGGTCTTCGCCCATGTACCAGGTGCCTTGGCCGATGGCTGGAACGCTCGTGCCTGCCAGATTTACGTAACGCATGTCACCTCCGGGATCCGGGTATTGGAAAGAAGCACCTCAAGCAGTGCCTGCGCTGCGGTGGAAAGCTTGTGCTCGCTGAGGGCAATCACGCCGATGCGCCGCTCGACAGTGGGCTCGACCAAGGTTACGCAGCGGGCACCCAGCTCCTGCATCTGGTTGATGCACAGCGCCGGCACAGCACTGACCCCCAGGCCGCTGGCCACCATGCGGCCGATGGTCGTCAGCTGGTGGCTTTCGAACGCGACTGCCAGCTTGCCGTGGCGGGCCGCCACATTCTGCTCCATCAGCAGGCGCACCGCCGAAGGGCGCTGCAGGGCCACGAAATCTTCGGCCATCAGCTGTGCCCAGCTGACCTGGGGCAGCAGCGCCAAGGGCGAGTCGGCGGCCACTACCGCAACGAAGCGGTCCATGTACAACGGGTGGAAGTCCAGCCCATCGATGTTATCCGGCTCGAAGCCGATGCCCAGTTCGACGCGGCGATGGCGTACCAGTTCCTGTACCTGTTCGTTGATCACGTCGTGCACCGTGACGTTGACCTTGGGGTAGCGCTGGCGAAACACCTTGAGCGCGTGGGGCAACAGGTTGCCGGCAAAAGCCGGCATGGCCGCCACTGACACACGGCCCAATTGCAGGGTAAAGCGCTGGCGCAGCATCTCTTCGGTATCGTCCCAGTCGGCCAGCAGGCGGCGTGCCAGTGGCAGCAGCACTTCGCCTTCGGCAGTCAGGCTGACGCTGCGCGTGGTGCGGCTGAGTAGGGCGCCGCCGAGGTTTTCTTCCAGCGCCTTGATGGTCAGGCTCAGTGCCGGTTGCGAAACGTGCAGGTGTTCACCGGCCTGGGCGAAGCTCTGGTACTTGGCCACGGCGACAAAGGCGCGCAATTGTTTGACGTTCATGTCGGGCCTATCGTTTGTTTTGTAAAAATTATCAATCGATGACGAAAACAAAATTAACAAATCAGTCGCTTGCGGTGAAGATGTCTGCACACGCTCACCGACAGCCTCGTCGGTTAAACAACTACAAAAGGCGGATCAGCATGGCCGGACTGGACAAGCGCGTTGCAACCTATGAGCAGGCCCTCGAAGGCCTGACCGACAACATGACGGTACTGGCCGGTGGTTTCGGCCTGTGCGGCATCCCGGAAAACCTTATCAGCGAAATCAAGCGGCGCGGCGTCAAGGGCCTGACCGTGGTCTCCAACAACTGCGGCGTTGACGGTTTTGGTCTGGGCGTGCTGCTGGAAGACCGGCAGATTCGCAAGATGATCGCCTCCTACGTGGGCGAAAACGCCGAGTTCGAACGCCAGTTGCTCAGTGGCGAGCTGGAAGTGGAGCTGACCCCACAGGGCACCCTCGCCGAAAAAATGCGCGCAGGTGGTGCCGGCATTCCGGCGTTCTACACCGCCACCGGCTATGGCACCCCGGTTGCCGACGGCAAGGAAGTCCGCGAGTTCAAGGGCCGCAAGTACATCCTGGAAGAGTCCATCACCGGTGACTTCGCCATCGTCAAGGGCTGGAAGGCCGACCACTACGGCAACGTGGTGTACCGCAACACTGCGCAAAACTTCAACCCGCTGGCGGCCACCGCCGGCAAGATCACCGTGGTCGAAGTGGAAGAAATCGTCGAACCCGGCGTGCTGCTGCCAAGCGAAATCCACACCCCGGGCATCTACGTGGACCGTGTCATCGTCGGCACCTTCGAAAAACGTATCGAAAAGCGCACCGTCAAGGCCTGAGCGCCATCCACCCGAACAATAAAGAGATCCTGACCATGGCACTGACCCGCGAACAGATGGCGCAACGCGTTGCCCGTGAACTGAAGGACGGTTACTACGTCAATCTGGGCATCGGCATCCCCACCTTGGTGGCCAACTATGTACCCGCCGACATGGATGTGATGCTGCAATCGGAAAACGGCCTGCTCGGCATGGGCGAATTCCCCACCGAAAGCACCCTCGATGCCGACATGATCAATGCCGGCAAGCAAACGGTCACCGCCCGCCGCGGCGCCTCGATTTTCGATTCGGCACAATCGTTCGCCATGATCCGTGGCGGCCACGTCGACCTGACCGTACTGGGGGCTTTCGAGGTGGACGTGCAGGGCAACATCGCCTCGTGGATGATTCCGGGCAAGCTGGTCAAGGGCATGGGCGGGGCCATGGACCTGGTGGCCGGCGCCG
The DNA here is from genome assembly GCF_034044115.1 of Pseudomonas sp. BO3-4. NCBI lineage: Bacteria > Pseudomonadati > Pseudomonadota > Gammaproteobacteria > Pseudomonadales > Pseudomonadaceae > Pseudomonas > Pseudomonas sp. BO3-4. The sequence continues at coordinate 3,360,561 of NZ_CP139018.1, read as the reverse complement.
ACAACATCATCGTTACCATGACCCACGCCTCCAAGGACGGCGAGTCCAAGTTGCTGCCACAGTGCAGCCTGCCGTTGACCGGTGCAGGCTGCATCCGCAAGGTGCTGACCGACCTGGCCTACCTGGAAATCGAAGACGGCGCCTTCATCCTGCGCGAGACCGCGCCTGGGGTCAGCGTCGAGGAAATCATCGAGAAAACCGCCGGCAAACTGATCGTGCCGGACGATGTGAAGGAAATGACCTTCTAAGGCATGACGTGATCTCACCCTGTAGGCGCGGGTTGACCCGCGAATGCGTCGGTACATTGACCGCCGCATTCGCGGGTCAACCCGTTCCCACAGGTTTTTTGCGTTGCCTGGCAATACCGCTTCATCCCATAAAACCAATAAAAGGAATTCAACCGTGGCCGCTGAAATTCAAGACAGCCGCTCCGCGCGCTTTGCCTTGCGCTGCTCCAACTGGGCTGAACGCTGGTTCCCCGACTCCTGGGTGTTCGCCGCGCTGGCGGTGCTGCTGGTGTGTATCGGCGCACTGGCCATGGGCGCCAAACCGACCGACACCGCCAAGGCGTTTGGCGACGGCTTCTGGAGCCTGATACCGTTCACCATGCAGATGGCCTTCGTGGTCATCGGCGGTTATGTGGTGGCCAGCTCGCCGCCCGCCGCGAGGCTGATCGATCGCCTGGCGCGCATCCCCGGCAATGGGCGCTCGGCAGTGTGCTGGGTAGCACTGATCTCGATGCTGGCCTCCTTGCTCAACTGGGGGCTGTCGCTGGTGTTTGGAGGTTTGTTGGTGCGCGCCCTGGCAAGGCGCACCGACCTGAAGATGGACTACCGCGCTGCGGGTGCGGCCGCTTACCTGGGCCTGGGTGCGGTGTGGGCGTTGGGCCTGTCATCCTCGGCGGCGCAGCTGCAGGCCAACCCGGCCAGCCTGCCACCTTCAATCCTGTCGATAACCGGGGTGATCCCGTTTACCGAAACCATCTTTCTCTGGCAGTCCGGCGTGATGTTGGCGGCACTGGTGGTGGTCTCGCTGGTGATCGCCTATGCCACCGCTCCGGGCCCGAACAGCGCACGTAGCGCAGAAGACTGCGGTGTCGACCCCAGCTTCACAGCGCCACCCGCGCCGCAACGCACGCGCCCGGGGGAGTGGCTGGAACACAGCCCGATCCTGATCCTGCTGTTGGTGGCCTTGGCTGCTGGCTGGCTGTATCAGGAGTTTGCGACAAAACCTGCGATTACCGCCATCTCGGGGCTCAACACCTACAACCTGTTGTTCATCATGCTCGGTGCTTTGCTGCACTGGCGCCCACGCAGCTTCCTTGACGCGGTGGCACGCGCGGTACCGACCACCACCGGTGTGCTCATCCAGTTCCCGCTGTATGGTTCGATCGCCGCTATCCTCACCCAGGTGAAGGGCGTCGATGAACAGACGCTGGCCCACCATATTTCACTGTTCTTCACCCAGATTGCCACCCATGACACGTATGCCGTGCTGATGGGCGTGTATTCGGCGGTGCTGGGCTTCTTCATCCCTTCAGGTGGCGGCAAGTGGATCATCGAGGCCCCTTACGTGATGCTGGTGGCCAACGACCTGCAGTACCACCTGGGGTGGGCCGTGCAGATCTACAACGCGGCCGAAGCTTTGCCGAACCTGATCAACCCGTTCTACATGCTGCCGCTGCTGGGCGTGCTGGGGCTCAAGGCGCGCGACCTGATCGGTTTCTCGTTCGTGCAATTGCTGGTGCATGTGCCGTTGGTGCTGGTGTTGCTCTGGGCGCTGGGTACAACGCTGCAGTACGTGCCGCCCGTGATGCCTTGATTCGAGGCCCCTGGAGACTTGGCGCCAGCTTTCAGACGCGTATCATGGCTGCCTCAGCCTGGGAAACCCGCGTCACATGTCTATCCGATTGAAACTGCTGCGTAAGAAACTGGGGATGACCCTGGAAATGCTGGCCGAAAAGACTGGCATGACCAAAAGCTACCTGTCCAAGGTCGAGCGCGGCCTCAACACGCCCTCGATCGCTGCGGCGCTGAAACTGGCGAGGGCACTGAACGTCAATGTCGAAGAGCTGTTCGCCGAAGAACAGCCCGGTCAGAGCCGCTACAGCCTGGTGCGCCGTACCGAGCGCCAGGCCTTGGTGGGCGATGGGCAAGGGCCGGGGTACGCGGCCCTCACCAGTCAGGTTGGCCAGCGCAGCCTGCTGCCGTTTCTGATTCAGCCGCCGTCCGAGTTCAGCGACCCCACGTTCAAGGAACACCAGGGCGAAGAGTTCCTGTTTGTTCACGCAGGCCAGGTGGAAGTGGATTTCATGAGTGAGCGGGTGTTGCTGGAGCAGGGCGACGCCCTGCATTTCAATGCCCAGACGCCGCACCGCCTGCGCTCGGTAGGTGCGACACCGGCGCAGTTACTGGTTGTGGTTCACCACGCAGACGAATGAAACCGCAGGGGGCAATCATGCCCCCACGTGTTCTCAGCTGTGAAACGCCATGTTCATCGCATCATCCCTCCCTTGCATAATCTGCATGCCGTTTTTTTGACGAATGCGCCCATCGCTCATTGAATTTTATTATGGTGTCGGATCATTGACGTAATGTCATTGTGCCCATAAGCTCAAGTCAACAACGAAACAACTCCCGCAGCACAGCGCCAATAACTAATTGATTTTCCTGTTTTTAGGAGGGGAGTATGCGCACGACTCTGATAATCAAATCGATGTTCTTGCTGGTGATGCTAAGTGGTGCTGCCCGCGCAGCGGATTCGTATATAAATCAGAACAGTATCATTCCTGTTTCAACTGCAGGCTGGTTCTTTGCCTTTGCTGTGGTCGGTTTTGTTGCCGTTGCCAACCGCAGAAAGATCTGAGCCGTATACCGGGTACCTAAAGTGACCCATTGCTGCGAGGCCACAAGCATGGCTTGTGAATTCTCCAACCGTTGCTATATTCCCAGTAGCCCGTAGGACCAACATTTACAAGGCGTTGCAGCCACGTCTGCAGCGTCAAGGCAAGGGCCTCCAGGAAGGTCGAGGCCATCGCGGCAGCAGTGCGCCGTGAAGCGGAGCGAGAGTTGGTGTGTTGTTCTCATTCAGTGCTCTTTGTCGGGCCATTTGGCCGGAGGGACCCTCATGGTGCGTTCAATGTTTGCCGCTTTCTGCATGCTGACGGTGTGGTCTGGCGCCGGTAACGCCGACCAGAGCAGTGCTGCCTACCTGCTCAGCCCCGGCGATGTGGTGATGGTATCGGTGTGGCAGGAAGACAGCCTGCGTCAAGAAGCCACCGTACTTCCCGATGGCAGTATCACCTTCCCCTTGGCCGGGCGCATCAATGTTGCCGGGCTGGATGTGACGGCAGTGGAAAAGCAGGTCGCTGCCAAACTCGAAAAATTCCTCCCCGACCCTAACGTCAGCGTTGTCGTCAAAAGCATTGCCGGCAATATGGTCTATGTGCAGGGCAAAGTGATCAAGCCTGGGCCTGTGCAAATGGCAGGCCCCACGGCGGTATTGCAGGCGCTGAGCATGTCGGGCGGTCTGGACAAGTTTGCGGATGAAAGCGAAATCAAGGTGGTCCGCGGCACCGGTGCTTCCCAAAAGATCCTGCCCGTGCGATATAAGGACCTGGTGTCTGGGCGGGACATGTCCACCAACATCCAACTTCAGGCTGGCGATACGCTGGTCGTTCCTTGATCTTGCCTTTAATAAGAACATTTAATGCCTCTTCTTAGAACAACTCGCATTGCAACGGCAATCCTGGTCTTGCCGTTCACGGACGCGGTACTGGCGGCAAATTGGCAGTCTACGGTGGTGGTACCGACATCCGTCGAATACGACAGCAACCCATTGCTGCTGACCTCGGGGGAAAAGGGCATAACGCGCACGATCATCGCGCCGGATTACACCCTGATCGGCACTTTTGACCGCGACGAATTGAGGTTGGGGCTTGGCATGAATCTGCTGCGCTCGTCCGATACGGATATCGTCGATGACCGTGAAGACCCTGATATCAGCCTGGGTTGGCAGCGCACCACCGAGCGGGGGCGGTTCGGCCTGGTGGGGCGCTACAACGAAAGCTCGACGTTGTCGGGGACAGTACTGGATACCGGGGTGATTACCACCGACGGTACGCAGAAGCTTTACACCTTGACTGGCAACTGGAGCCAGGCGGTGACCGAGCGCAGTACCTTGAGCAACGAAACCACCTACAGCCGTGCCCGTTACGACATCAGCACGCTGACGGGCTACGACGAACTGGCGAACGTCTTTACCTGGACTTACGGCTGGAGTGAGCGGGCTGACCTGTATACCCGTTTTGGTGCCCGGCGCTATGAGCCCGAAGAGGACCTTACCGCCACTGCTTCCAACAGCTACAGCCCGGCAGTCGGCATCAAATACCAGCTTGCCGAAGGCTTGAGCGCCGATGCCCATGTTGGCGTCAACCAAGTGTCAGGTGACGACGGCGGCCGGCGCGGGGAGGGTGGGGTTGCGTTGCTGTACACCGGCCCGCGTGCCGACGCCAGCTTCACCGCCGAGCGCAGCACGGTGGCAAGCGCTGAAGGCGGCTTCGCCGAACTGGACCAGGTGCGCGGTGTGTGGAGCTATGCGCTGACCGAGTTGTCCCGGGTCGGCGCCGACGCCGCGTGGCAAGACAGCAAAGGGCAGTCGCCCAACACGCTGCAGACTTACAGCGTATGGGCCAGCCGCCAGTTTTCGCCTTACTGGGACCTGCGCCTGTCGCTGATGTACAAGGAACGGCAGCAGGACCATGTACCGGATGCGACCGCTACGATCGTTGGTTTGACGTTGACGTACAGGTACCCCGACATCTGAACTGCAGGCAGGTGGCCCTATGAAGTCTGACTACGAGCTCTCCCTCAGAGATTACATCGCCATTATCAAGGACAGGGCCCTGGTGTTAGGGGTGAGTGCCGCAGTCATTCTCGCCGCGACCGTGGCCGTCGCGTTGATGGTGCCGCCGATCTACCAGTCGACCGGCACCATTCTGGTGGAGTCGCAGCAGATTTCGCCTGAACTGGTGTCGACCAACAACACCAGCTTTGCCGATGAGCGCATCGAGGTGATCCGCCAACGGGTGATGACCCGCGACAACCTGCTGCGCATCATCGGCAAGTACGACCTCTTCGCCGACAAGCGCTTCAGCGAAAGCGACAAGATCGACCAGATGCGCAACGCGATCGTGGTCGAAACCCTGACCACCTACGTGCGCGGTCGTGGTGAAGCGACCGTGGCGTTCAATGTGTCGTTCGAGCACAAACAGGCACAAGTAGCCAAGGAAGTCGCCGATGAACTGGTGACGCTGTTCCTCAATGAAAACCTCAAGCAGCGCACCGAACGGGCCAACGAAACCACCGAATTCCTCACCCAGGAAGCCAACAAGCTGGGTGCCGAGCTGGCCAGCCTGGAGAACCAGCTGGCCGATTTCAAGCAGGCCCATGCCAATGCCTTGCCCGAGCACCAGACCCTGCGCATGAACATGCTGTCGCGGGCGGAGCTGGAATTCCGTGAGGTCGACCGTGACTACAAGGCTGCCCAGGAAGAGCTGCGCTATCTGGAACTGGAGCTGTCTGCGGCCAATGCCGGCCTTGCCACCAAGGTTGTCGAGGGCGCCCGGCCAACCCGTGCCGACCTGCCCGAAGACCTGCCAAGCCTGAAAGCCGAATACGCGCAGCTGCTGACCCGCTACAAGGACGCCCACCCGGATGTCGTGGCGGTCAAGCGCAAGATCCAGGCGCTCGAAGCCAGTGGTGGCCGCACTGCGGCAGCGTCCACGGTCAGCCTCGACGCGGCCCGTGTCCGCGCCAAGATGAGTGCCGCGCAGGTGCGTATTGCCTCGCTGGCAGAGCAAAAGCGTGAGCTGACCCGGAAAATGGAAGGCTATGAAGCCGAGATCCTCGAGGCACCGCAAGTCGAGCGTGGCCTGGTGACCTTGATGCGTGACCACGACAACGCGCGCAAGAAATACGAAGAGATTCGTGCCAAGGAAATGGGCGCAAAGATTACCGAAAGCCTCGAGCAGGAAAACAAGGCTGAACGCTTTGTGCTGCTGGAGCCTCCTCTGTTGCCTGAGAAGCCGATCAAGCCTAACCGCAAGAAAATCGCTGCGCTGGGCCTGGTACTGGCACCGGCCGGTGGCGGTGCGCTGGTGATGCTGCTGGAAATGCTCAATCAGCGCGTGCGCGGCGTTGGCGCCCTGGAAAACCTGCTGGGCAAACGGGTGCTGGTGGCACTGCCCTATATCGATACCCGGGCCGACGTGGCCCGCCGCAAGCGCTGGCGCAATCGTCTGATCCTGGCGGCACTGGCGTTGGCAGCTATCATGATAGGGCTGGTGCACGTGTTCTACATGCCACTGGATGTGCTGTTGTACAAAGTCATGTCTCGGTTTGTATAGGGAAAGCAGTGATGGACAGGATCAAGCCGGCTGTTGGCAACAATATTCATCAGGTTACCCCGGGTACCCCCCAGGCACTGTCTCCCGCCCCCGGTACGGCGCTGGCCGAAGTGCCGGGTCAGTTCGATTACGTGAACACCAAGGTGGTGCCGCTGCGTGCAGACCACCTGGAGCGTAACCGCATCGTGGCGTACAACAAGAACTCCAACATGAACGGGCCGATCGACCTGTTGCGTACGCAGGTGCTCAGGGCCATGGACGAGAACGGCTGGCGTACCTTGGCTATCACCTCGCCAACGCCGGAAGCGGGCAAGACAATGCTGGCGATCAACCTGGCCATGAGTATTGCCCACCACACCACCAAGACTGCGTTGCTGGTGGACTTCGACCTGCGTCGGCCCAAGGTCGGCAGTTACCTGGGGCTGCCCATGGAGCAGGCACTGAACGAGTTTCTGACGGACAAGGCCGAGTTGCAGGACTGCCTGGTCAACCCCACCTTGCCGCGCTTCGTGGTGCTGCCAACGCGGGTACCCGTGCCCCTGTCGACCGAGATGCTGTCCTCGCCCAAGGTGAACAACCTGATTGGTGATTTGCGCAACCGCTACGAATCGCGCATCTGCATTTTCGATTTGCCACCGCTGCTCAGCTCGGACGATGCGATCACCGTGATGCCCAAGTTCGACTGCGTGTTGCTGGTGGTGGCCAACGGGATGAACAACAAGAAGGAAATCGAGGATTGCCTGCATCACCTGGCCACGGTGAACCTGATCGGGACAGTGTTGAACAAGGCTGACGAACAGCCGCGCACCTATTACTGAGCCTTCAGCCAATGCGCCTGTAGGCGCAGCCTTGTGCTGCGCCTACAGGAAGCCGAGGGCAACTCAGCGCTCCCAGGGATACTGTAACTCCCATTGCCACGCATGCCGCACAATCTGCTCCAATGAGGCGAAGGCCGGGCGCCAGCCCAGCACCTGCATGGCTTTGCTCGCATCCGCCACCAGCCGTGGTGGGTCGCCGGCGCGGCGCGGTGCGTCAAGGGCATTGATCTGTCGCCCGGTCACTGCCCGGGCCGTATCGATCACCTGCTGCACCGAAAAGCCCAAGCCATTGCCCAGGTTGAACGCGGCACGCTCGCCACCGTCCAGTAAATAATCCACTGCCAGTGCATGGGCCGCCGCCAGGTCTGCCACATGCACGTAGTCGCGTATGCAGGTGCCATCCGGTGTGTCGTAGTCGCGACCAAACACTGTCACCGCCTCACGCCGGCCAGATGCAGCCTGCAGGATCAACGGGATCAGATGGGTTTCCGGTTCATGACGCTCGCCTAGCTGGCCTTCCGGGTCAGCGCCCGCTGCATTGAAATAGCGCAGGCATACCGACTTCAAACCATAGGCCCGGTCGAAGTCCTCAAGAATCTGCTCGACCATCCATTTGCTCAACCCGTACGGGTTGATCGGCCCCTTGGTGTGCGCTTCATCGATCGGCACGTACTGCGGGTTGCCGTAAACGGCGGCACTCGAAGAAAACACCAGGTGCCTGATGCCGGCATTGACCATGGCCTGCAGCAGGGAAAGGGTGGCTGCGACGTTGTTCTGGTAGTACTTGCCGGGTGCACTGACCGACTCGCCCACTTGAATGAACGAGGCGAAGTGAAACACCGCATCGAAGTGGCACACGCCAAACAGCACATCCAGTGCGGCTTCGTCGGCGATGTCGAGCTTGGCCCACTGGATACCGGGGCCAGGTGAGACCAGGTCCGCCACCAGCACTTCATGGCCGGCGGCGAGCAGGTGCTTGACCATGTGCGAGCCAATGTAGCCCGCACCACCCACAACCAGATATTTCATCCCCACCTCCTGGAATCTGCTGTTTACAGACGCAGTGAACACTCCCTGACACGTGCAGGTGGGATGATCAGCTACAGGTGACCTGAGCGTAGATGGCCATATGCTCTATTTCAAGAATAGCCAATTGGACATGTAGGTACCGTCGAAGGTAATGGTGTATTGCCCATCCTTGTAGGCCACTGGCAGCGGCTTCAGCTGTTCCCGTGCATCGCGGGCGAACAATTTCAGGCCGGCGGGTGCCTTGATGTCCAGGCGGCCTTCAAGGGGCTCGACATTGAACGGCGTCTTGTCATCGGCCTTGGGCATGGCACGGGTGCCCAGAGACAGCAGAAGCTCGCGCGACTGGCCCAGTGGCTTGCCGTCCAGGCTCTGGACCACGACGCTGGCGTAAGGCGTTTTCGCTTGTACCTGAATGGCACCCAGGTTGACCGGGCGGCCGCCCAGCCAGCCGCTGGCGGCCTGGGTCAGTGGCGTGTCGATGGTGTAGATGCCTTGTTGCCAGTTGCGCCTGAGCTCGCCCGTATCGGTCACCGACTCGGTGGCATCGGCGGCCAGCAGCGATTGCCCCGGGTCATGCAGCACCTGCGCGCCTGCCGGGATGGGCGCGGGTTTTAGCCAGGGCAATTGCGGCGTGTGTGGCAGGGCGATCTGCAACTGGCCCTTTTCCATGGCCGTGCGCAACAGCGGTGAGTTACGCGGGGTGATTTCCTGGTTGTACAGGGTGTCAGGTGTCGGTGCGAACACGTAGCGAGTGGTGGCGGGTTTCACGTCCGCACGGCGATAGAGCAGGGCAGCGGCGGGCAGGGTGGCGATCATCGCCGGGTCGTTGTACGCGTGCCAGTTGTCCGCCGTGCGCCAACCCGGGTTGAACGCCTGTTGGCTGTAGGCGTATTGCAGCATGGCGTCCCAGCCTTGGTGGCTGGCGGTGCCGGCGATGTAAATTGGCAGCGAGTGACGGTCAGGCAGCGGGAAGGGCTCGGCGTTCCACTCGGTGACGGTCAGCGGTTTGCCGACGACCTGGGCGGCAGCAATCCAGTCGATCATGCCGTCGCTGGTCAGCGGGTTCTTCTCCAGTTGGCCTGTGTCGCCGTAGCTGTGGGCGTCGATGACATCGCCAACGCTCAATGCCGGCAGTGCGCTAAGCCCATTACCGCCCCAGGTGCTGGTGGTAGCAATGGGGACTTTCACGCCCACGCTGCGCAAGTGGGCGATCATGTCGGCATTGAAGCGTTGTTCCAGCTCGTTGAGCAACAGCTTCGACGGACCATGCTCCCAGGCACGCCAGGTCAGGTCGGCGGGCAGGTCAAACTGTTTGGCAAAGGCCTTGGCCGCCGTCATGTAGCGCGCGCTGTGGCGGGGTACATCCTTGTTCGGCATCAGGGCGTTGCCGTAATGCTGGGTCAGGTCATTCTCGTTGGTGATCAGCACGGCGGCGATGGCCGGGTCGTCCTTGTAGGCCAGGCCCGTGTACTCGTTCACATGGGTCAGGTACTGCTCGGCGAAGCGTTTCATCGCTTGCCGGATACTGTCGTTCACGTAGGCGTAACCTTTCAGGTCGACGCGACCGTCCTGCTCGGGCAGCTCCTTGAAGTCTTCGATGTGGTCGTTGGCGGTAAACGCACGCTGCACATGCATGTCCAGCCAGATGTAGATGCCTTCGTCCTTGAGCGACTTGATCCACAGGTCGAGCTTGCGCAGCGATTCGGCGCTGAGCTGCTGGGTATCCCGCACCAAGGTGCCGTCGCCAAATACGTTGGGGCTGACCCAGGGCGAGTCGTGGTGATGCAGGCGCACCAGGTTGAAACCCAGTGCCGAAAGGCGTTTGGCCTGTTGACGGATTTCGTCGTCGGGGCTTTTGAACAGCGAGTAGGCCGACAGGTTGGTGCCCCAGAAGCGTACCGGGGTGTTGTCGGCGAACATCAACTGGTCGCCGACCGCCTTGACGAAGCCACGCTTGCCGGCGGGTTTTTCCGCTGCGTTGAGGAACGACAGGTCCACCGGCGAGGTGCGCCAGTCCAGTTGGTCATCAGGCCACTTGGCGGGGTCTGCCAGGCCGAAGCGCTCGGTGGGCGTCGGGCCGAGTTCGATGTCGCCGGTCACGTTGAGCACAGCCTTGAGCTGCTGGCGGCCGGCGCTGATCGGGTCCTTGTAGAGGAATGCGCGCAGCTCGGACGGGTTGCCGCGCTCGAAATAGACCTTGGCCAGTGGCGGGTCGAAGCGCATTTCGATGCGTCGACCCTGGTCGGCCTTGCCCCACGTCCAGCCGCGGTTGTCGGGCAGCAACTGCGGGGCGCCCATGTCGCCGGCGATTTGCGCCGGGTCGAACTGGAACACCAGGCCGCCACCCATGACACCGCTCTGGCGGCTGTGGGCGTCGAGGTCGAAGGCCCAGCTCAGGGTTTGCGCCTGTTCCTTGCGGATGTCAGCCTGCAGGTCGAAGTCCAGTTCCTTGTTCTTGCCCCGCAGCGTGTAGTGGTAAGGGCCATTGACCTTGAAGTCGGTATAGAAACCGGTCCAGCTCCAGTTGGCAGCCCAGAAATCGAATTTGGCCTTCATGACCGGGCCACCGCCGTGTGTCACGGTAGGCAAGCCATTTTGCTCATCGACACTGACCTGCCAGTCTGAAGCCCAGCTGGCCAGCGGCAGCAGGGCCAGGCCGGCAATGGCCGAAAGGCGCACGTAATGACGCAGGGACAGCCTATTCATGAACATTACCTGGGTTGTAGGTCGGGTTCTGCCAGCTCCACGGCCGGGCTGTTGTGCAGGCGGCGAACCATCTGGATGTAGGCCACGCCCAGCCCTGCGATAGACCAGTACACCACCGGGATGAAGGTGATGCTGCTGACGGTGAAGATGATGACCAGAATGCCGGTCAGCGTTGCCAGCAACACCCGGCCGAGCTGTCGTCGCTCGTCATCCTTGTCGGCAAAACTGAGCATGGCCCTGCGGATACCCAGCAGCAGCACGGCAAAGAACGCCACGAACAGGCCTAGCCCGACCAGGCCGGCCCGCAGCGCCAGGTTGATGTAGGTGTTGACGATATCGATGATGCCTTCGCCCTGGATCATCGCCTGCATTTCGGGTGTGTTACGGAAATCGAAGGAGCCGAACAGCGGGTTGCGCTGGATGACGATCCAGGCGTTGTCCATCAGCCGCTCGCGGTAGGTGATGTTCTCTTTCTCGAGGTTGCCGATGAACGGCAGCAGGTCCAGCACCTTGTCGCCGCCAGGCACGACGGTCAGCAAGGGCAACGCCAGCATGCCAGCCGCACCCAGCAGCGCCAGGCGCTTGACGGCGCCTTTGCCCAGGGCAATGAACACCACCACGATGACCACGGCGCCGATCCACGGGCCACGCGACAATGGCGCGAACAGCCCGGCGGCCAGCAGCAGGGCGCCCATGGCCCTGTGCAGCGGACGTTGCACATAGCCTTGCACGAACAGGAACAGGCCGATGGCCACGCTCATCACGTAACCCAGTACGATCGCCTGGCCGGTGGTGACGCTCGCCCGCAGCGCACCGCCGCGGCTCAGGTAACCGGACATGCTCCATGGCACGCCCATGGCGTCGACCAGCGCGCTGTACAGTAACCAGTGGCGCACATACTCGGCCACAGCGATCAGCGCCATGACGAAAGAGACGAGTACGAAGGCCAGCAGGGTGTCCTTGAAGTCGCTGATCTGACGCAGGCCACGGCTGGCCACGTAATACGGCAGGAGTACGTCGACATACAGGTACAGCGCCTGGCGCAGCGTGTCGGTAGGGGTGGTTTCGCGCAAATAGAGCACGCTCAGCAGCAGCAGGCCGGCCGCCAGCAACTTATCAGTCCAGGTGCGGCCAAAGCGCAGGGTGTCACCTTGGCGGCGCAGGTGCAGCGCGGCCGGCAGCAGCACGCACAGGCTCAGCAGGCGAATATGGTTCAGGTCAACGAGGTAATTGACCACGCCAAACCCGGGCACCTGTACCGACGCTGGCGGGATCAGGAACAGCAGCATGTAGAACAGCGCCATGGGGTTGTGCTCGCGGCGCCCGGCCAGCAACAGGACGACCGCGCCCACGCCCAGGTACAGCCAGAAGCTGTGCGAGAAAAAAGCCAGCAGGGTCAGCAGGAACCACAGATTACGCCGGCGCTTGTAGTCGCTGAGCGGAATCAGGTCGGTGGCAGGCCGCCGGGCCATCAGGAAGACCACGCTCGCCAAAAACAGGATGACGATCAACGCACGAAAATGTTCAGGCATCGGCTATGTACACCTTTCCCTTGGTGGGCAACGGCTAGCATCGTGGCTAATTGAAACTATAGTGACTTTTAGCCAATCAGTCAGAGATTGAAGTCATGCCGTCGATTGATGTGTCAGCCGCCGCGAGCCTGCGCAAGCGGGCCCTGAGGGCCGGGTCATGGAACCTGGTCTCGCAGGTGGCTTCACAGGTGATGCGCCTGGGCGGCAATCTGATCATGGCCCGCTTGCTGCTGCCGGAAATGTTCGGCGTGATGGTCATTGCCACCACCGTTTCGATACTGCTGCATTTGCTTTCCGATGTGGGCCTGCGCCAGAACATCATCCAGAGCCACCGTGGTGACGATCCAGATTTTCTCAATACCGCCTGGACCGTGCAGATCATCCGCGGTTTCCTGCTGTTTGCCCTTACTTTGTTGCTGGCCCTGGGGGCTTGGTTGGCGCAACTGGCTGAGCTTTGGCCGGCAGACTCTACCTATGCCGCGCCCGTACTGCCGATGGTACTGGCGGTCACCGGCCTGTCGGCGGCCATCTGGGGTTTCCAGTCCACCAAGATAGATGTGGCGGTACGCACTTTCCAACAAAAGCGCGTGGTGTTGGTCGACCTTGCCTCGCAGTTGGCTGGCCTGGTGGTGATGCTGGTGCTGGGCTTGCTGACCCATTCGATCTGGGCGCTGGTGTTATCAGGCCTGGTTTCGGCGGTCGTCTGGACCGTGCTGGGGCATACCGCCCTGGAGGGGCCCAACAACCACCTGCGCTGGGACCGTTCGGCGCTGACCGAGCTGATCGTGTTTGGCCGCTGGATCCTGTTGTCGTCGATGGTCGGCGTGCTGGCGATGTACGGCGACCGCATATGGTTTGGCGCCAGCATGTCGGCGGCGCAACTGGGTGTGTATTCGATCGCCGTGCTGATCCTGGGTGCGGTGCAGACCGCGCTCATGAAAATTGTCGGCGCGGTGGCGCTGCCTGCTTTCAGCGAGGCGGCCAGGGCCGACGACAAGCCGCGCCTGAAAGCGCTGTATTTCCGCTTTCGGCTGTTGGTCGACCTGCTGGTGCTGTTCATCTGTGGCGGTTTCCTGACCGCCAGCCCGCTGCTGATCGGCTGGATGTATGACGATCGCTACCGCGAAGCCGGACCGATGCTGGCGATTCTCTCGCTATCGTTCATCGTATTGCGCTATACCTTGGCTCATCAGGTGTGGATTGCCTTGGGCCTGACCAAGTACCAGGCCATGGACAACATTATCCGCCTGGTCTCGTTATGGGGGCTGTTGCCGCTGTTACTGGCGATTGGCGGGGTGGAGTGGGCGATCTGGGGGGTTGCCCTGCATGCTGTGCCAACGCTGGTGCTGGTTGTGTATGTGAACTGCAAACTGGATATCTTCAGCCTCAAACGTGAGCTGGTGGTACTGCCGATGTTGCTGGTCGGGGCGCTGTGCGGGGCACTGTTGACGGCCTTTTTCAACTGGCTGTAGCGCAGTTTGCTGGGTGTAACTTTCATGGCTACAGGTCACGGGATCATGGAGAAGCTCACTTTTTGTAATGCGCAGTTGGGTCGTAGAGGTTTTCTCCAGAGTTGTGTCTTGCTCAGTGTGGGGGGGGCGGTGTTCGGCGCCTCGGCGGCCGTTGCCGGCAAGCCGGTCGAAAAGCCCGGGTTCGTGGTAATCAACGGTTGGGTATTACCGTCCCGTTACTTCCGGAACGCGTCAGTATGATCAAGGACTTTCAGCAGCAGAAGGCGCTGCGCGACCACTATGACTTCTGCATCATCGGGGCCGGCCCGGCGGGTATAACCTTGGGCTTGCGCCTGGCAGCCGCCGGCTGGAGCGTCATGATCGCCGAAGGCGGGGGGCGCGAATATGCGCCGTACTCGCAAGACTTGTACGCGTGCTCATCCACTGGCCTGGAACTGTATGCCGAGGAAGCCCGCCTGCGTTACCTGGGTGGCACCTCCAATCACTGGGCTGGCCGTTGCCGCCCATTCACCCCCTCGGATTTTGCCGTCGCCCCGCCAGGCAACTTGCCGGGTTGGCCAATTCCCTACTCGGAGATCGAAGGCTTCCTGCCGGCAGCGATGGAGATCGTCGATCTGGCGCCTGGCTCGGATTTTCGCGCGATGAATGCCGGCCTCAATGGTGGTGACTTCGAGGCGGACCGTTTTCTGCTAAGCACACCGACACGCTTTGCGCAAAAGTACGCTTCAGCACTGGAGCAGACGCCAGGCCTGGACGTATTCATCCACTGTAATTGCGTTGACCTGGAGTTCGACAAGGCTTCCGGCCACCTGGCTGCGGTGGTGTTGTCCGACTATGAGCGCAATCGTCAACGCCTGGTGGCAAGCAACTTCATTCTGGCCACAGGTGCCATCGAAAATGCCCGGCAGTTGCTTAACAGCGAGACCTTGGTGGCCGCAGGCGTGGTGTGCAAGGAAGGGCTGGTCGGCGGGTGTTTCATGGAACACCTGAATATCGAAATGGGCACATTCATCCTTAAGTCCGGGCAGGACCCAGAGCCGCGCCAGTACTACACCACCGATGCTTTCGTCGACGAGTACAAGGCCGGTAAAGGCAATGTCACTGCTGTTTTGCTGGCCGATGTGCAGACCTATGGCCGCACTGCCGAGGTGAAGTATTTTCTCGAGAGCCTGGCCTGCGACATGGGGTTTGCCAACAAGGTCGCCTTCGTCGCCAAGTTCAGTTGCCCGGGTGACGGCGTGATCAGCACCATGATCGAGCAGTTCCCCAACCTGCACAGCCGTATTTCGCTGCTGGACGAGAAGGATGCGCTGGGCGTGGCCAAGGTCAATGTCAATTGGGTGCTGAGCGCCGAAGATCGGCACACCATCAAGTGCATTGGCAGCGAACTGGCCAAGCAGTTCGCCGACATGGATCTGGGGTTCGTCAAACTCAACGATTTCGTCTACGACACCTCGATTCCGCTGAAAATGGCGCCCCATGCCCATCACATGGGCACCACGCGTATGGCCGCCTCGCCACAGTTCGGTGTAGTCGATGCCAATTGCAAGGTGTTCGGTACCGAAAACCTGTATGTCGCCGGCAGCAGCATTTTTGCCAAGGGCGGCGCCTCCAACCCGACCATGCCGCTGTTGCAATTTGCCTTGCGGCTGGCCGACCACCTCGATAACAAGATGAAAGCGGCCAGCAGCGCCGCTGCTTGATGCAGGTTGTACACGGGTGAGTGCGATGCGGTCAGCACCTAGAAGAACGAGACCGGAACGCCTCAGGATACTCCAGATTGTTCAGATCGCGAGGCCAGGCAGTATGAAGGGATGGATACGCAAGGCAGTGGCGCACTACGCCCATGCAACCGGGCGAGGGGGCAAATTTTACAGGAGGTTCTGCAACCCTTCTGGTCTCGAATGGGGGGCCTATCTGGCCCGATGGGGCAACTTTCATTCGGTCGGCAGCAATTTCTACGTCAATACAGGCTGTAAGTTTCTCGACCCGTCGCTGGTCCGTATCGGTAACAGCGTGGGCTTGTCCGACTGTACGTTGATCGGTCATGACGGGGTGGTATTGCTGATCGAGCATCGCTTTGGCAAGCACCTGGATTCGGTCGGATTCATCGACATCAAGGACAATTGCTTCATCGGCCATGGTGCGATCGTGATGCCTCGCGTGACCATCGGGCCCGAATCCATCGTGGCCGCAGGGGCGGTCGTGACCAAGGACGTGCCGCCAGGCACCGTCTATGGTGGCAACCCTGCGGAGTTCATTTGTACCACCGAGCAGTTGATCAAACGGGTCGAGGCACGTTGCGAAGCCTACCCATGGATCGATCTGGTGAAGCAGCGCAACGGTGCCTACGACCCGGAAGTGGAACCGTTACTGATGGCGCAAAGACGCCAGTATTTCTTCGGGGACAGCTAAAATGGCTAGCAAACCAGTGGATGTCATGGTGGTCAACTTCAATACCGCTGGACTGCTGCAGCCGATGTTCGATGCACTGCGCCGGGCCGACAGCGAGCGGCTGGCCAGCTACCTGGTGGTCGACAATGCCTCGCGCGATGACTCGGTGCAGCGCATGGCCCAGGTGTGCCCCGAGGCACTGCTGCTGAGCAACAAGCAGAACGTGGGGTTCGGCCGGGCCAACAACCAGTTGTTGGCGCACCTCAAGGGCAAGTACGCCTTGCTGCTCAATACCGATGCCTTCGTTGCCGCCGACTCGCTGCAAAAAACGCTCGACTACATGGACGCCCACCCGGAGTGCGGCGTACTGGGGGTGCGCCTGGAGGGTCGCGATGGCGACCTGCAACCAAGCTGTCGCTACTTCCCCACGCCGCTCAATGTGTTCGTTGGGCGTACCGGGTTGGGGCGGTTCTTCCCAGGGGTGAAGATGGTTGACGACATGAACTGGGACCACGCCTCGGTGCGCGAGTGTGACTGGTTGCCCGGCTGCTTCTACCTGGTGCGCCGCGAAGTGCTCGACAGGGTGGGGCTGTTCGACCCGCGCTACTTTCTTTATTACGAAGAGGTGGACCACTGCAAGCGGGTGAAGGAGGCTGGCTGGAAAGTGGTGTTCTACCCGCATACCACGGTGGTGCATATCGGTGGCGAAAGCTCCAAGTCGGTGGCGGAGCTGGAGGCCGCCAGCCGGCAGATCTCGTCCTATCAGATCGAAAGCGAGTTGCTGTACTTTCGCAAGCATCACGGGGTGGCGGGGCTTGCCCTGCACATGCTGCTGGTGACGCTGGGCGACTTGGTGCTGGCACTCAAGGCGCTGTTGAAACGACGCGGCTGGGGCGCCATACAGGCCTGCTGGCGTCATTGCCGGGCAACCTGGTCTTTGCTGTTCAAGACCCGGTACGCCAGCCAACCGACAAGGTAGGTGGAGCCATGTTCGAGAATATTCGCGCCGACCTGCGTGCCCATGGCGGGGACTGGGGCGCCCAGGGCTTCTGGGTATTGCTGGTGTACCGCTTTGGCCGCTGGCGCTATACGCTGCGCCCGGCACTGCTGCGCAAACTGTGCTCGCTCATCTACAAGGTGCTGTTCAAATTCGTCCAGATCATCACCGGTATCGAACTGCCGTGCGAGGTGGTGATCGGGCGCAACTTCGTCATCGATCATTTTGGTGGCATCGTTGTCAGCGGCTATGCCCGCTTCGGCGATGACTGCCGTATCCGCAACGGCGTGGTGGTGGGCCTGAAGAATGTCGACGAGCCGATTGCCCCGGTGTTCGGCAATAACGTCGACATCGGCACCGGGGCCAAGGTGCTGGGCAGTATTCGCATCGGCAACAACGTGATCATCGGCGCCAATGCCGTCGTGCTGGTAGATGTGCCTGACAATTCACTGGCAGTGGGGGTGCCGGCCATCATCAAGGCCCGACAACCGGCCGCCGCGGCATCGGTCGAGTGAGGCCTATGGCAACGGTGATCGGGGTGGTGGTAATCGGCCGCAATGAAGGCCAGCGTCTCGAGCGCTGCCTTGTTTCGCTGGCGCACGGGGCGGACAAAGTCATCTACGTCGACTCGGGCTCCACCGATGGTTCGCTGCAGTTGGCCGCCAACCTTGGCGTGGCGGTGCTGGCGCTGGACATGAGTATCCCGTTCACCGCCGCACGCGCCCGCAATGAAGGCTTTGCCGCCTTGCAGCGCCTCTTGCCATCGATGCAACTGGTACAGTTCGTCGATGGCGACTGCGAGGTGAATGCCACCTGGCTGGCCACGGCGCAGGCTTTTCTTGAGCAGCACCCCGCCGTGGCAGTGGTGTGTGGTCGCCGGCGTGAGCGCTTCCCGCAGCGTTCGGTGTACAACTTGCTGTGCGACCTGGAGTGGGATACCCCGGTCGGTGAGGCCAAGGCCTGTGGCGGCGATGCGCTGATGCGGGCAGACGCCTTTGCTGCTGTGGGTGGCTTCCGGCCTGACCTGATCGCCGGAGAAGAGCCTGAACTGTGCGTGCGTTTGCGGGCCAACGGCTGGAAGGTCTGGCGACTGGCTGCCGAGATGACCCTGCACGATGCCGGCATGACCCGTTTCAGCCAGTGGTGGCGGCGTAGCCTGCGTGCTGGGCACGCCTATGCCGAGGGCGCCTACCTGCATGGCCAGCCACCCGAGCGGCATTGGCTGCGTGAGTCACGTCGGGCCTGGTTGTGGGGCCTGGGCATACCCTTGGTGATCGTGCTGGCCTGCCTGCTGCTGGGCGGCTGGGGCCTGCTCTTGCTGTTGATCTACCCACTGCAGGCGGTGCGCCTGGCGCGCCGCGGCGGCAAGTGGACGCGCGAGAACTGGCTGCAGGCTGTGTTTCTGGTGTTGGGCAAATTCCCGGAAATGCTCGGCCAGCTGAGGTTCCTGCGCCACCGCCTTGCGGCTGGCAAATCGGCTTTGATCGAGTACAAGTGAGAGAAACCCATGATGCTCGGCACCCTCGTGAAAAGCGTGTTTACCTTGCAACCGGGTTACTCGTTGCGGGCGATGCACAACAAGTACAAGTTGGCACGGCAGATCGCCAGGCAGTGGCCTGAGCTGAACGGGTTCATGCAGCGCATGACGGCGGCGCTGGGCCCACATGGTTTGCAGCGCCTGGGTGTGGATTGTATCGGTGTCGTGCAATGGCCTTACATCAGCCGATGCTGGGAGGCGCCACAGCGTCTGGAGGTGGTGGCTTCGCACTTTGAACAGGTAGCTGGGCAGTTCCCGGCGTTGCTGTTGCTGGGGCGCGACGAAAACCTGAAGTTGTGTGACCTGTCCAGCCACTCGCCGGGCTGTTGCCTGGTACTGGACCGGCCAATCTGGTTCAAGCGCGAAGGCGAGCTGGTGCTGAACCTGTTCCAGGCCGACCTGCGTGTGGCATCCCTGGCCTTCACCCTGGGCTGCAGCCAAGGTGAGACCAGCCTGTTCATCGGTGCGGTGCAGGGTATTCACAAAGGTATCGACAGCGAAACCTCACTGGCTATCTACCGTGACCTGACCAAGGACTTCGAAGGGTTGCGGCCACGCAGCCTGTTGCTCGAAGCGTTGAAATGCCTGGGCAGGACCCTGGGTGTGACGCAGCTGTATGCCGTCAGTGACGCCTGCCGGCACCATCGCCATCCCTATTTTGGCAGCGACAAGGGCCAGGACCTGGCGGCCAACTACGACGCGATCTGGCAGGAACATGGCGCCACAGCGTCTGACCGTGAGGACTTTTTTACCCTGCCTCTAGCGCCGGCTCAACGGGCGGAAGCTGACATTCCGGCCAAGAAACGGGCGATGTACCGCCGCCGCCAGGCATTGCTTGACGATGTTTTCACCCGCTTGCAGGCAGCATTGCCAAGCAGCAACCACAACCTTGGACTACAAGGAAAACAGGGGGATGCATTTGCTGTGAGTGCATCGGCAGTAGACAGGCCGCCCGTAGTCGACAGCCTGAAGTGAAGGTTGCCAGGGAAGGTTGGTCATCAAGCGGGTTTGGATCTGGATTCGTATGCATATTGCTTACTTCATCAATCAGTACCCGAAAGTCAGCCACAGTTTCATCCGTCGCGAAATTCTGGCGCTGGAGCGCCAGGGGGTTGAGGTGCAACGTATAGCCCTGCGTGGGTGGGACGCCGAGGTGCAGGATGCCGAGGACGCAACCGAACGGGGCAAGACCCGCTACGTATTGCAAGGTGGGCTCAAGGGGTTGTTGGCACCGACGTGGCAGGTACTGCGTACGCAGCCGCGGCGGTTTTTCCAGGCGCTGGGGCTGGCCATGCGCCTTGGCCTGCGGGCCGACCGTGCCTGGCCCTACCACCTGGTCTACCTGGCCGAGGCCTGCCTGGTGCTGCAATGGTTGCAGGCCGGGGAGGCGACACATGTGCACGCGCATTTCGGCACCAACTCTACTGAAGTGGTCATGCTGGCCAACGTCCTGGGCGGGCCGGCATACAGCTTTACCGTGCACGGGCCGGAAGAATTCGACAAACCACAGTTCTTGCACATGGGTGAGAAGGTGCAGCGCGCCGCCTTTGTCGCGGCGGTGAGCTCGTACGGGCGCAGCCAGCTGTACCGTTGGGTGGCGCACGAGCACTGGGGCAAGGTGAAGGTGGTGCATTGCGGACTGGAGCGTGGTTTCCATGAGGTGGCGCCAGTCGATGTGCCATCGGCGCCACGGCTGGTGTGTGTTGGGCGCCTGTGCGAACAGAAGGGCCAGCTGCTGTTGCTCGAAGCGGCGCGCTGTCTCGCTGCCCGGTCGATCACCTTCGAGCTGGTGCTGGCGGGTGACGGTGAAATGCGCGAGCAGATCGAGGCCTTGATTGCCCGGCACGGCTTGCAGCAGCAAGTGCGTATCACTGGCTGGATCAGCAGTGCGCAGGTACGTGAGGAAATCCTGGCCGCCCGTGCGCTGGTGCTACCCAGTTTCGCCGAGGGCTTGCCCGTGGTCATCATGGAGGCCATGGCCTTGCGCCGGCCCGTGCTTACCACCTATGTAGCGGGTATCCCCGAGCTGGTGCGGCCTGGCGAGAACGGCTGGCTGTTCCCTGCCGGCGCCGTGGACGAGCTGGCAACAGCCATGGCCGACTGCCTGGCGCAACCGGCCGAGGTACTGCAGCGCATGGGCGAGGTGGCCTACCAGCGTGTGGTGCAACGGCATGACATCGACACCGAGGCGGCCAGGCTGGCCGGCTATTTCAAGGCATACGCATGATAAGTGTATTGGGTTGGTTACTGGGCCTGTTGGCGATCATCGTCCTGGTACCGGTGTTGGTGCTGGTGCTGCAAGTGTTGCTGGCTTGCCTGCCGGCGCGGTCGAGGCCCAAGGGCATTGGCGAGCGCCCGCGAGTGGCGGTGTTGGTGCCCGCCCACGATGAGGCGTTGGTCATTCGTGCGATGCTGGCCAGCGTTACGCCGCAACTGCTGGACGGCGACCGCTTGCTGGTCGTGGCGGACAACTGTTCGGATGACACGGCCCAGTTGGCACGTGAGGCCGGCGCCGAAGTGGTAGAGCGCCACGATACGCGGTTGCGCGGCAAAGGTTACGCATTGGATTTCGGCGTGCGCCACCTGGCTCAGCGGCCACCCGAGGTGGTCATCGTGGTGGATGCCGACTGCCAGGTGGGCGAGGGGGCGATCGATTGCCTGGCGCGCCGCTGCCACGCACTTGCCCGCCCGGTACAGTCGCTGTACCTGATGCGTGCACCGGCAGGTGCCGGGTTGCGGGTGCAAGTTGCCGAGTTTGCCTGGCGGGTCAAGAACCTGGTGCGGCCACGCGGCTGGGCGCGCCTGAGCCTGCCATGTCAGCTGATGGGCGCGGGCATGGCGTTCGGCTGGCACGATCTGAGCCTGATCAACCTGGCCAATGGTCATCTGGTCGAGGATGTGAAGCTGGGCCTGGACCTTTGCCAGCAGGGTAAACCGCCTGCTTTCTGCCCCGAGGCACTGGTCACTAGCCAGTTCCCGCTCAGCCAGCAAGGCCTCAACAGCCAACGTACCCGCTGGGAGCATGGCCATCTGGGCTTGATGCTTGCCGACGCACCCAAACGGGCGATGGCTGCAATCACCCAGCGCAACGCTAGCCTGGCGGCCTTGACCCTGGACCTGCTGGTGCCGCCCCTGGCGTTGCTGGTACTGACCTTGCTCGGGCTTAACCTGGTGACCTGGCTGGCGTACCTGCTGTTCGGCCTGGCGGCGCCCGCGTGGCTCGCCTTTGCCGGTTTGGCCTTGCTGGCCTTCGCCGTGATGTTGGCCTGGGCGCGCTTCTGCCGTGAAGTGATACCGTTCTCGGTGTTGTTGTACGCGCCGTTTTACGCGGCCAGGAAAATGCCCTTGTACCTGAGTTTCCTGATCAAGCGCCAGGTTGAATGGGTGCGTTCAAAACGGGATGACGACTGATGGATCAGTGGCAGAATCGCTGGAAGCGTGTGATCGACCAGCTGGAAGTGATCGCTGATGACGCCGCTGTGCAGCGTCTTCTCGACCGCCTGGCTACGCCGGATACGGGCACCGTGCTGGGCTTCGTCAACGCCCATGCGATGAACCTGGTGGTGCGCGATGGTGGCTACAGCCAGGCACTGTCGGCCGCAGATGTGCTGCTGCGCGATGGCGCCGGCATGGCGATTCTGTATCGCCGCCTGGGCCTGGAACCCGGGCTGAACATGAACGGCACTGACTTCATTCCCAGGCTCATGGCTGCTTACCGAGGGCGCAAGGTCGCCTTCTGGGGCACCCGGCAACCCTACCTGGACCAGGCCGTGCGGCGCTGTGAAGCCGAGTTTGGCATCGTGCCGGTGTCGGTTCACGATGGTTTCGCCAGCCTTGAAACCTATTTGCAGTTGGCCCGCGAGCAGCAACCCGAGCTGATCGTGCTGGGCATGGGCATGCCCAAGCAAGAAGCGGTGGCAGCGGAGTTGGCAGTCACTGGTGGGCCATGCCTGATCGTGTGCGGTGGGGCGATCCTGGACTTCCTCGGCGGCAAGGTCAGCCGTGCCCCCGAATGGCTGCGGCGTTTGGGGGGCGAGTGGCTGTACCGCCTGCTGCGCGAACCCAAGCGCCTGTTCATGCGTTACGTAGTGGGCAATCCGCTATTCCTGTTGCGCACCCTGCTGTACCGGCGGGCGGCGGTTTCGGCCAGGCGGGCCCTATGAATCGGTCAACGATCGCACAAGCGGTGATTCCGGGTACGCCAGCAGCGGGTGGCTGCTACAGTGATATCAATCGCTTGAGAGCGCCACGCGCCTGCTGCACGGGCTTTGCGTAACCTGTTTTCAAGACTTGCTGTTTGATGGAAGGCACTTGCTACGCTCATTTTGATGAGGTCTGAAATGGTTTTCGAACCCAGAAGCAGTCGTTCCTTACTCCAGAGAAGAAGCAGTGTCAGTAACGCCATTCAGGCCGGCCTCGATGGTATTGCCGTCACCGGTATTGCCTGGTACCTGATCTACGACCAGTTCGGCTATATCACATCCGATTACGTGATCATGCTGCTGTTGCTGATTGGCGCACTGGCAGTCATTTATGATCATTACGCCATCTACCGCACCAACGTCGGGCTTTCGATCAAGGCGTTCCGCCTGTTCAAGGCCTGGTCGGCAACGTTTTGCTTCCTGGTCGTCATGGCGTTCCTGACCAAACAGAGCGAAACCTATTCACGGCTATTGGTGGTGCAACTGTTCGTCATTGGTTATGTCGCCCAGCTATTCTTGCATTTTGCCGTGCGCGAACTGCAAAAGCGCTTTAGCGCGCATGCGCGCCTGGACAATGCCCTGATCATCGGCAACGGTGACCTGGCCAACTTCCTGTATCAGAAAATCAGCAACAACCCGTGGTTTGGCGAGCGGGTGCTGGGCTGCGTGCTGCTCGACAAAGGCGATGGGCAGGGGTTGGAGAGTGCCGAGGGCAAGCAGCGCCTGCCAGTGCTGGGGCATATTGGCGACCTCGACGAGCTGGTGGCCCAACACGGCATTCGTACGGTGTACCTGGTGACGCCACTGGGTGGCTCCGAGGTCATCAACGACGTGTACTTCAAGTTGCTCGACAAGTGCATTGCGGTGAACTGGGTGCCGGATATCTTCTCGTTGCGCCTGATCAACCACAGCGTGCGGGAAATTGCCGGCATTCCGGTGCTGACCTTGTCGGAGACACCCTTGACGGGCATGAGCCTGTTCTTGAAAAACCTTGAGGACCGGGTGCTGGCCGCGTTGATTTTGCTGTTTGCATCACCCGTATTGCTGGCTGTTGCGCTGGCCATCAAGATTGACAGCCGCGGGCCGGTGTTCTTCCGCCAGGAACGTACCGGCTGGACAGGAGAATCGTTCCGTATCTGGAAGTTTCGCAGCATGCATGTTCACCAACCGGAAGCAGGTGTGGTCAAGCAGGCGCAGAAGAATGACCCACGGTTGACCCGGGTCGGCGCCTTTATCCGGCGTACAAGCCTTGATGAACTGCCACAATTGTTCAATGTGCTGACCGGGGAAATGTCCCTGGTAGGGCCGCGGCCGCATGCCTTGCAACATGACACCTTGTATTCGCAGGATATAGTTGACTACTTTGCCCGCCACAATATCAAGCCCGGCATGACAGGTTTGGCGCAGGTGCGCGGGTTCAGGGGGGAGACCAAGGATATCGAGCAAATGATCCAGCGAGTCGACTCGGACATCGAGTACATCAACAACTGGTCGTTGTGGCTGGACTTCGTGATCCTGGTGCGCACGCTCAATGCCTTCACCGGTAAGCAGGCCTATTGAGCGAAGCGCTCCTGCTCAAGCGCGCCCAGGTGGCTATTCCTTGTTCAACGGATGCAACGCCCTGAACCCCCGCGCTTCTTCCACCAGCCAGTCATGCACCGCCCGCGCACCTGGCTGGTTCAAGCCGCCTGGCGGGTAATGCACCACATAACGCTTGTGGTTGGCGATCGGTACACCAAAGGGCACGATCAGTGCGCCGCGCTCCAGTTCGTCATTGAGCAGCGTGCGTCGTGCAATCGCCACGCCGATACCGGCAATCGCCGCCTCGATGGTCAGGTGGTTGCGGTTGAAAGTGTGCCCGCGCCGCACATCCAGGCCGGCGGCGCCGATGCCTTCCAGGTAGAACTCCCACTCGGCATATTCCGAACTGCCACGCCAGGCGGTGATGTCATGCAGCAGCGGGTAGTGCGCCAGGTCAGCGGGGCCGTGCAGCGGCGGGCGCCCGCGCAGCAGGCCAGGTGAGCACACCGGGAAGATCTGCTCGTCCAGCAGCGGCGTCGAGAGCATGCCTGGGTAGCTACCATCGTTCAGGTCGATGGCCAGGTCGAAGTCACCCGGGGTCAGCGCCTGGGCGCTGTCTTCGGCGACCAGGCGCAGTTCGATGTCCGGGTAGCGCTGTTGAAAACGCGGCAAGCGCGGCGTGAGCCATTTGGCCAGGAACGAGGGGATCGAACGCACACGCAATGTGCCGCGGATTTCCCCCGCGTCCAGCCGCAGCAGCTCGGCTTCGATACTGCCGTAGGCCTCGGCCACCGTCTGGGCCAGCCGTTGCCCCTCGGCGCTCAGCTCCACGCCGCGCGCCCGGCGCAGGAACAGCCGGTAGCCCAGGCGCTCTTCCAGTTGGCGCATCTGCTGGCTGACCGCGCCCGGGGTGATGTGCAGCTCTTCGGCACAGCGGGTGAAGGACAAGTGCCGGGCTGCGCAGGCAAATACATGCAGCCAGACGAACATCTGACCATTGAGTTGTCGTCGCATCGTTTAGTACCGCTAAAGGCTTGCTTAGGAAGTTTCGTTGGTCATCCGTGAGCCAGCGCGGCAGTATCGCGCAAATTCGCAATAACGCTCAATTTCTTCAGACAACCGTACCCTGGATGCATATCAGGGTAGGCTCAGGCATTAGCATGGCTATCAGTGTTTTCGACCTTTTCAAAATTGGCATCGGGCCGTCCAGTTCCCACACCGTGGGCCCGATGCGGGCGGCGGCCACCTTTGCCCAGGCCTTGCGTGAACAGGGGGTGCTGGCGCGGGTAACGCGCGTGCAAGTGCGGCTGTATGGCTCGCTGTCGGCTACCGGGGTTGGCCATGCCACCGACCGCGCGTGCCTACTAGGCTTGATGGGCCAGTGGCCGGACCGCATCGACCCGGCCACGATCGAGTCGCGCATCGGCCAGGTCCTGCAAGAGCACTGCCTGATGCTCGACGGTAGCCATCCGCTGGCCTTCGACTATGGCCGTGACATGCTGCTGCTCGACGAGAGCCTGCCTTATCACCCCAATGCCATGAGCCTGGAAGCCCTGGACGGGCAGCACAGCCTGTTGAGCCAGACCTATTTTTCGGTGGGCGGCGGCTTCATCGTCGAGCAAGCCGAGATCGATGCGCCGGCAAGCGACACGAATGCCGTGATGCTGCCTTATGAATTCGACAGTGGTGCCCAACTGCTGGCTTTGTGCAAGGCCCACAACCTGAGTGTGGCGCAACTGATGATGGCCAACGAATGCGCCTGGCGCCCGGAGGCCGAGGTGCGCGAAGGCTTGCTGCGCATCTGGGCGGCCATGCGTGAGTGCGTGGCGAACGGCTTGCGCAACGAGGGCGTCCTACCGGGTGGCTTGCAGGTCAAGCGCCGCGCCGCGCGGTTGCATCGCAGCCTGCAGGAGTTGGGCAAGCCCAACGTGATCGGCTCGACCCTGGGCGCCATGGAGTGGGTCAACCTGTTCGCGTTGGCGGTCAATGAAGAGAATGCTGCCGGTGGGCGTATGGTTACCGCGCCCACCAACGGGGCAGCCGGCATTATCCCGGCGGTGCTGCACTATTACATGAAGTTCAACCCCGGTGCCTGCGATGCTGATGTGGTGGACTTCCTGCTTGGCGCAGCGGCGGTTGGCATCCTGTGCAAAAAGAACGCCTCGATTTCCGGTGCCGAGGTGGGTTGTCAGGGGGAGGTGGGCTCAGCCTGTTCGATGGCTGCTGCCGGCTTGGCGCAGGTACTGGGCGCTACGCCGCCACAGCTTGAAAACGCCGCCGAAATTGCCTTGGAGCACAACCTTGGGCTGACCTGCGACCCGGTGGGCGGCCTGGTGCAGGTGCCGTGCATCGAGCGCAATGCGATTGCTGCGGTCAAGGCGATCAATGCTGTGCAGATGGCGCTGCGGGGGGATGGCGAGCACTTCATCTCGCTCGACCGGGTGATCCGCACCCTGCGTGATACCGGGGCGGACATGCATGCCAATTACAAGGAAACCTCGCGCGGCGGTTTGGCGGTCGCTTTTGTCGAGTGCTGAGTTTTAACGCGGTCAACTGGAGCGGCCTTGTGTCACGATGGGCCGCTCCTGAACCAGGTTGCGACGGACTCAGCGGCCTTTCTGCTTGGCTGCCAGGAAGCTCGCACGCATGTCTTTGGCCCAGCCATCGAGCACCGGCTTGACGTCATTCAAGGTCAGCTTCTGGGTATCGTTCTCCAGTTCCTGGCCCGCGCCCTTGCGGACCACCTGGGCCAGTACCTTCTGGCTGGCGCCGTCCAGGAACGCCGCCTCCACACCGACATCCACGTCCTGGTCACGGCCACCCATGGCGGTATTCACTCCTGCCGCGATAAGCGCGATAGGGATCACCTCGTAAGGTTTGAGGCCCTCGTTACTGGTGGACACTGCCGTGATCGCCGGGCGTACCACGATCACGCCCGGGCCAGGCCCCTTGGCCAAAGGCATCACGCTGCCCATTTCGCGGCGCAGGGCCTCGTTGAAGTAGCGGGTGATTTCCTGCAGCGTCTGCTGCGAGATAACCGTTGTGGGCTGCGGCTTGGGGTAGAACTGGCTTGGCTCGACGAACACCTGGCTGTACTGGTTGATATTGACCTTGGGGTCGATCCAGCGCATGACCGGGTCACCCGACGGGCTCTTGGCCTCTTGCAGCCGGCTGTAGTCTTTGAGGAAGCCGGAGTAATCCTTGGGGTCCACGCGGTTGCTGGAGCAGGCGGCCACGGCAAGCAGCGCGGCGCACAACAGGGTAATGCGAGGCAATGATTTCATGATGAAAAGGCATCCATGAGAGGTCGGCCTCAACAACGCTAGCAGGTGCGAGGCAGTTGGCCAGTGGACGGGGCAATCCTCGTTGAAAAGAACACAGAGCGTGGCTCGCCCTGAGGGGCGCTGCAAACGTTGCTGCCCACTCAACCCAGGGCCTCACGCAAGCGGTACCACAACATGCCCAATGCCAGCAGGGGTGAGCGCAGAGCCTTGCCGCCGGGGAAGGTCAGGTGCGGCACGGCGCTGAACACATCCAGGCCGTGGCTGTGGCCGAGCGCGATGCTTTCGGCCAGCAGTTTCGCCGTCCAGTGCGTCACGTTCAGCCCGTGGCCTGAATAGCCCTGGGCGTAATACACGTTGGGGTGCTGGTTCAGGCGCCCGACCTGGGGGAAACGGTTGGCGGTGATACCGATCATGCCACCCCACTGGTAGTCGATGCGCACGTTGGCCAGTTGCGGGAACACTTTCAATACCTTCGGCCGCATGTACGCGCCGATGTCTTTAGGGTCGCGCCCGGAATAGTGGCAGGCGCCACCGAACAGCAAGCGGCGGTCTGCGGTGAGGCGGTAGTAGTCCAGGCCGACCTTCTGGTCGCACAGCGCCATGTTCTGCGGGATCAGGCTGCTGGCCAGCGCTTCGGGCAAGGGTTCGGTGGCCACCACATAGCTGCCGGCCGGTAGTACCTTGCCGCTCAGGCGCGGTTCCAGTTCATCAAGGTGGGCATTGCAGCCCAGCACCAGGCTGCTTGCACGCACCTTGCCGCGCGCCGTGTGCAGCGTCAACCTGGGCCCGTGCTCAATACGCAGCACCGGGCTTTGCTCGAAAATGCGCACGCCCAGGCTATGGGCCGCGCGGGCTTCGCCCTGGACCAGGTCAAGTGGGTGCAGGTGGCCCGACCCCATGTCTACCAGGCCGCCAGCGTACTGGTCGCTGGCGACGATCTCGTTCAGTTGCCCGGCGCCGACCAGGCGTGTTTCATGGCGATAGCCCAGGGCGGCCAGGTCGTCCTGTTCCTCCTTGAAGGCTGCAAACTGCGCCGCAGTGTTGGCCAGTTCGCAGAAGCCCCAGCGCAGGTCACAGGCAATGCCGTAGCGGGCGATGCGCTCGGCCACCAGTTCCACTGAGTCGATGCCGGCCTGCTTCAGGTAGCGCACACCGTCCTGGCCGACATGCCGGGCAAAGCCGCTGACATCATGGCCGATACCGCGAATCAGCTGGCCGCCATTGCGCCCACTGGCGCCCCAGCCGATGCGTCGGGCTTCCAGCAGTACCACCGAGAGGCCGCGCTCGGCCAGCTCCAGGGCTGTATTGACCCCAGTCAGTCCGCCGCCGATCACGCATACGTCGGCCGTCAGTTCACTGTCCAGGCTGGGGTAGGGTGCCGCGTCGCGCGCGGTGGCGGCGTAGTACGAGGCGGTGTGTTGGGTATTGAAAGACATGAGCGTTCTCGACTCAGCGGTTGGACTTGATCTTGCTCCAGGAGCGGGTCATGACGCGCATGATTTTTGGGCTCGGGGTGCTAGAGATGTACAGCTTGTCCAGCACCTCCTGGGGTGGGTAGATCTCGGGGTTGTTCACCAGCGATGCATCCATGTAGGCCTTGGCGTCCGGGTTGGCGTTGGCATAGCCGACCGTGGCGCTGACCTTGGCGATCACTTTGGGGTCGAGCAGGTAGTTAATGAACGCCAGGGCCTGCTCGGGGTTGTTGGCGTCCTTGGGGATGGCCAGCAGGTCGAACCACAGGTTGCTGCCTTCCTTGGGAATGCTGTAGGCGACCTTCACGCCGTTTTTCGCCTCTACGGCGCGGTTGGCGGCCTGGAACACGTCGCCGGAGTAGCCGAACGCTACGCAGACATCGCCGTTCGCGAGGTCAGAGACGTACTTGGAGGAGTGGAAGTAGGTGATATAGGGGCGCAGTTCGAGCAGGCGGGCCTCGGCCTTGGCGTAGTCGCCCGGTTTTTCGCTGCGCGGGTCCATGCCCAGGTAGTTGAGCACGGCCGGGAACAGTTCGTCGGGCGAGTCCATGAATGCCACGCCGCACTGCTTGAGCTTTTTCAGGTTCTCGGGCTCGAACAGCACCGCCCATGAGTCGATATGGTCCACACCCAGTGCCGCCTTGACCTTGTCGACGTTGTAGCCGATGCCATTGGTGCCCCACAGGTAAGGCACGGCGTACTGGTTGCCGGGGTCGTTCTTTTCAAGTTGCTTGAGCAGTTTGGGGTCCAGGTGCTGCCAGTTCGGCAGCTTGCTGCGGTCCAGCGGCAGGAAGGCGCCGGCCTGGGCCTGGCGGGCGAGGAAGTGGTTGGACGGTACCACCACGTCATAACCCGTGCGCCCGGCCAACAGCTTGCCTTCAAGGGTTTCGTTGGAGTCGAACACGTCATAGACCACCTTGATTCCGCTGCTGGCCTGGAAGTCGGCCAGGGTGGTGTCACCGATGTAGTCGGTCCAGTTGTACACACTGACCGTGGGCGCGGCCTGGGTGGTGGTGGCGAACAGCAGGGTGAATGCAGCGGGGATCAGGGCTTGCAGATGACGCATGGGAACACCTCGTTGGTCTTGTTCTTGGAGTTCAGAGCAGGCTTGCCTGTGCATGGGGTGCAAAGCACCCCTCGCGGTGGATCAGACACTCAGCATCAGGAATTCACGCTCCCATGAGCTGATGACGCGCTTGTAGTTCTCGTGCTCGGCGCGCTTGACCGCCACGTAGCCCTGGACGAACTGCTTGCCCAGGTACTGCTGCACGGTTTCGCAGTCTTCCATGTGCTGCAGCGCATCTTCGATGGTGATCGGCAGGCGCAGGTTGCGGCGTTCATAGGCGCGGCCCTGCACCGGTGCGCTAGGGTCGATCTGCTCAACCATGCCCAGGTAGCCGCACAGCAGGCTGGCAGCGATGGCCAGGTACGGGTTGGCATCGGCGCCCGGCAGGCGGTTTTCCACCCGCATCGCCTCAGGGCTGGAGGTGGGCACGCGCAGGCCGGCCGTGCGGTTTTCTTCGCCCCACTCGACGTTGACCGGCGCCGAGGTATCCGGCAGGAAGCGGCGGAACGAGTTGACGTTGGGCGCGAACATCGGCAGCAGCTTGGGGATGTACTTCTGCAAGCCGCCGATGTGATGCAGGAACAGCGGGCTCATGCTGCCGTCTTCGTTGGCGAAGATCGGTTTGCCAGTGGCGATGTCGACCACGCTCTGGTGCAGGTGCATGGCACTGCCTGGTTCATCGGTGATCGGCTTGGCCATGAACGTGGCGGCCACGTTGTGCTTGAGCGCGGCCTCGCGCATGGTGCGCTTGAACACGGTGATCTGGTCGGCCAGGTCCAGCGCGTCGCCGTGACGGAAGTTGATTTCCATCTGCGCCGGGCCGTCTTCGTGGATCAGCGTATCCAGGTCCAGGCCCTGGATCTCGCACCAGTCGTAGACGTCCTCGAACAGGGGGTCGAATTCGTTGGCGGCGTCGATCGAGAACGACTGACGGCCACTTTCAGCACGGCCGGAACGCCCCAGTGGTACCTGCAGTGGCAAATCCGGGTCTTCGCAGCGCTTCGTCAGGTAGAACTCCATCTCGGGCGCGACAATAGGCTGCCAGCCCTTGTCGGCGTACAGCTTGAGCACCTTCTTCAGCACGTTGCGTGGCGAAAGCTCGATAGGGTTGCCTTGCTTGTCGAAGGTGTCATGGATCACGATCGCGGTTGGCTCGATCGCCCACGGGATCTGGTAAACGGCGGTGGGATCGGGGCGGCAGACCATGTCGATGTCGGCGGCGTCGAGCAGGTTGTAATAGATGTCATCGTCGACGTAGTCGCCGGTGACCGTCTGCAGCAGCACGCTTTCTGGCAGGCGCATGCCTCGCTCATGGAGGAACTTGGCGGTGGGCGCAATCTTGCCGCGGGCGATGCCGGTCAAGTCGCTGATCACGCATTCGACTTCGGTGATCCGGTGTTCTTTCAGCCAGGTGGACAGCTGATCGAAGGGGGCGTTCATACAGACCTCTTGGTTGGGTTTTAGTGGGGGAGCGTGGGCGCTTGCGAAAACCGTTGAACAGTTGCGAAGGCGTTACG
The DNA here is from genome assembly GCF_034044115.1 of Pseudomonas sp. BO3-4. NCBI lineage: Bacteria > Pseudomonadati > Pseudomonadota > Gammaproteobacteria > Pseudomonadales > Pseudomonadaceae > Pseudomonas > Pseudomonas sp. BO3-4. Next base: position 3,328,608 of record NZ_CP139018.1, on the reverse strand, counting down.
CTTCCCAGGTGACGCGCTGCAGACTATCTTGGGCGCAGCCCCCCGGGGCAATCTATCCACTTTCTTCAGTATCGAATGCACCAAAAGAGTGCATACAGGACGATGTGTGACAACCGCCAATGCGTTGAAGGTCCAGGCTTTCCACACCACTGACGTCACCGAGCAAGTGCGCGCCACCCCTGGCTGGCAGCAGCAGTACCGGCAGATGTCGCCCGGGTACTTCAGCGGTGAGCTGCGTTGTCTGGGGCTGGAGGGTGTGGAGGTGTACGAAGAGCGCCTGAACACCCGGGTGGAGCAGTTTTTCCGCGCGCCAAGCGGCTCGCTGGCGTTTTGCTTCGACCGCAGCGAGAACAGCCTGTACCTGCTGAACGAACAAAGTCGCAATATCTGGATCACACCGGAGAACTACCACGAAGTGGCGGTCGTGTTCGACCAGGCGTTCCTGGCCCGCCATGGGCTAGACCCGCAGCGTCTGGAAGGGTTGTTCATGGTGCCATTGGGCAGCGGCCAGAATGCGTTGTTCGGCAGCTGGCTCAGCGCCACCTTGACCCGGCTGGGCGAGGAGGGTTGCCCGTTGCAGGGGCAGGCCCTGGCTGAGCAGTTGCTGGAGGACTGCCTGTTCATTCTTGACAACGCCAGCCAGCGTTTACAGGGCGTGGCCCTGGGGCGGCGGGACGAGGAAAGGGCGATCATGCACCGGGTCAGCGAATGGGCGGCCGACTGCCCGGAAGAAACGCTGAACCTGGTGGGGCTGGCGGAGGTTGCCGGGGTTTCATTGCGTCAGTTGCAGCAGGCGTTCAAGGCGTTTACCGGCATGCCGCCGGCGCACTGGCTGCGCCTGCGCCGGCTCAACGGTGCGCGGCGTGATTTGTTGCGCGGTGGCGGCGTGACCGTGGCCGAGGTGGCGATGCGTTGGTCGTTCTGGCATTTAGGAAGGTTTTCAGAGAGTTACCGGCAGTTGTTCAAGGAGTTTCCCAGTGAAACATTGAAGCGCTGCAGGGTTTGAGGTGGAGGCGGGGCTGCCGGCCTCTTCGCGGGCTCGCCCGCTCCCACAGCGCCAGCATGGTTTCGTGAATCGCACGTAGCCTGGCGTCCAGGCAAGTCCGCGAAGAAGCCAGCCCAGGCAACACTGAGCCCAGCATTCCACGCCGAAAGTTGCTATCGTGCCGCCCTGATTTCACCCGAGGTGCCGATGTTCTACCTGCCTTTGCCCAGCGACCAGGCCGACCGCCTCGCCAGCGCCGCCGTAACCGAGTTCTTCACCACCGCCAGTGTGCTCGATGCCGCTGCCGTACTGTTCGTGCAAAACCTGCCACGCCAGCCTGCCACCGCGTCGGCCGACGCGCAGGAGCGTCGTTTCGCCGAAATCGTGCGCATCGCAAACGAAGTCGAAGGTGTCGCCCCCGGGCGCTTCCAGGCCCAGGTAGCGCAGCAATTCGATCGCGAAGCGTTCGCCATGGGCCTGGGCATGCTGGGCGAAAATGGCATTGCACTGCTGTCGGCCGAAGTGGAGTACCAGGCGGACGAATGGCTGGACGACGAAGGCCAGTGGAACTTCCAGTTCGCCGACCGCTACCGCCAACGGGCCACGCCGCTGCACCCAGTGTACCTGCCGTCGCTGGCCAGTGACTTGATGCTCAGCGACCAGCAGAACCGCCTGCTGCGTGAATTCCTCAGTGGCGTAGACGAGTCGGTGGCTGTGCAAGGTTTCGCCGGCACCGGCAAGACCTTCCTGATTCACCAGTTCGCCCGGCTGCTGGAGCCACAGCGCACCTTGCTGCTGGCCTTGACCGAAGGGCAGTTGCGCGCGCTGCAGGCGCGGGTCAAGGACGCTGCCGCCTATACCGCGCTGACCTTCGGCCAACTGGCTGACGAGCTGCTCAACCGTGACCTCACCAGCAACGGCTGGCGATTGCGCGATCCATACCGCACCAAGCTGTCCTGGCGCCCCCAGGAAGCGCAAGTGGTGCGCTGGCTGGCCATCCCTGATATCGGCCCGCTCGCAGCGCGTGACGTGGTTGCCTTGTGCATCCGCGCCGTGCGCACGTTCTGCCACAGTGCCGATACCCAGCTTCAGCTGCATCACTTGCCCTGGGCCGGGCCTGGCACCTCGCCGCTGGATCAGGAGGTGCTGCTGGAAAAGGCGCGTCTGTACTGGCAAGAGCTGATTCGCCCGTCGGCGCGGGACATCCAGCTACCGGTGCGTGACTACCACCGGGTCAAGCTGCTGTCGCTGACCGAGCATGTGATCGACAGCCGTTACACCCATGTCATCGTCGACGAGGCCCACGAGCTGTCGGCACCGATGCTGGCGGTACTCGATCGCAGTCCGCAGTCGATCATTACCCTGGGTGACGAACTGCAGAACCTCAACGGCCTCAGCCCGCACCATGGCAGCTTCATCCGGCAACGCTGCATCGACCATTCACTGCGCGCCGGGCCGGCAATGGACAATGTGCTCAACCCGCTGATCCAGGCGCACCCGGCCACGATCCAGGCGGCCTTCAGTGGCAACGCCGAGCACTACACCCGGGTCAGTTTCTTCGATACGGTGATGGTGCCGGAACAGCCCACGGCGCTTATCGTCGATGATGAATGGGGCCTGTTTGGCTGGTTCCAGCGCCTGACGCATCAGGGGGTGCCGTTCTTGTTGCTGAAAAGCGCTCGCAAGGACTTTGAACTGTTCGTCGAGGACTGCATCGAGCTGTACCGCTACGGCACCCGGCCGCGCCACCCGATGCTGTTCCGCTATGCCAGCTGGCAGGCGCTGGAACAGGACAAGGGCGATGACAAAGCGTTCGTCGCCGTGGCCAATATGCTGCGCAAGGGCTACACGCCGGAGCACTTTGCCAAGGCCAAGAGCCGTTACCGCTGGGACAAGGCGCCGAAGCTGTTTCTGGGGCGAGTACGGGATGTGAAGAACATGGAGTTTGCCCGGGTGATGGTGTCGCCGGAGCTGATGGTGGCGCCACAGGTGGCGGGTAACCGCAATGAGCGGGCGCGTATGCTGGCGGGGTTATATACCGCCTGTTCGCGGGCGCGGCATGAACTGATCGTGCCGGGGGGGATGCTGGACTGGGTCAAGGACCAGGTTCGGGATTGACGCAGCTGGGGCTGCAAAGCAGCCCCAGGGTCATGAATCAGTTACGGTCCAGCCACACGGTCTGGGCATTGGTGAACTCGCGCACACCAAAGTGCGACAGCTCACGGCCGAAACCGCTCTTCTTCACACCACCAAACGCCACGCGGGGGTCGGAAGCGCAGTAGCCGTTGATGAACACGCCGCCGGTATCCAGTGCGGCGGTCATGCGTTCGGCCAGCGCATAGTCGGCTGTGTAGATGGTCGAGGCCAGGCCAAACTCGCTGTCGTTGGCCAGTTCCACGGCATGGTCGGCATCGCGTGCAGTGATGATCGCCGCTACCGGGCCGAACAGCTCCTGCTTGAACGCGGTCATGTCCGGGGTGACATTGGCGAACACGGTCGGCGCGTAGAAGTTGGCCACGCCTTCGACCTTGTTGCCGCCCAGCAGCAACGTGGCGCCTTCGGCCAACGTCGCCTGAACCTGGCCGTCCAACTCGTCGCGCAGGTCATAGCGGGCCATCGGGCCGATATAGGTGTCGTCCTCCAGCGGGTTGCCGACTTTCAACTGGCGAGTGGCTTCAACGAACTTGTGGGTGAACGCATCGACGATGCTGGCTTCCACGATCAGGCGCTTGGCGGCGGCGCACACCTGGCCGGTGTTCTGGTATCGGCCTATCACCGCGGCCTGGACGGCAGCATCCAGGTCGGCATCGGCCAGTACGATGAAGGGATCGGAGCCACCTAGCTCCAACACGCACTTCTTCAGCGCGGCACCGGCCTGTGCACCAATCGCCATGCCGGCACGCACGCTGCCGGTCAGGGTCACGGCGGCGATGCGCGGATCGTCGATGGCGCGGGTGACGCCATCCGGGGTCACGTTCAACACTTCGAACACGCCTTCCGGCAGGCCGGCATCCTTGAACAGCTCACCCATCAGGTAGGCGCTGCCCATTACGTTCGGTGCGTGCTTGAGCACGTAGGTGTTACCCGCCAGAATCGCCGGCACGGCGCCGCGCAGCACCTGCCAGACCGGGAAGTTCCACGGCATCACGGCCAGGATCGGGCCCAGCGGGCGGTATTCGATACGGGCTTTTTCGACCTGGGTCGGCTCGGCGGCGAGCATGGCCGGGCCGTGCTCGGCGTACCAGCGGCACAGGCCAACGCATTTGGCGACTTCACCACGGGCCTGGGCGATCGGCTTGCCAATTTCACGGCTGATCATGTGCGCGAAAGCTTCAGCCTTGGCTTCGAGGGTACCGGCCAGGGCCAGCAGGTACTCGCTGCGCTGACCCAGCGACACCTGGCGCCACTGGCGATAGCCAACCTTGGCACGTTGCAGCGCCGCTTCCAGTGCGGCGTCGGTGTCGAACGGGTAGGCGCCAATCTGCTCGCCGCTGTACGGGTCGAGGGAGATGGCGTGGGTCAGGCTGCTGATCGCGCTCATGGCGGGACACTCTCGTTGTTGTTAATCAATGAGGCCAGACTAGTGGGCTATGGCTTTAATGAAAACTGAATAATAATGAGCGAAACATTCACGTTTGGAGAATGCCTGTGGACCTGGTGCAACTGGAGATCTTCAAGGCCGTGGCAGAGCAGGGCAGCATCAGCGCCGCCGCGCAGCACATCCATCGGGTGCCGTCGAACCTGACCACGCGCATCAAGCAACTGGAGGAGGACTTGGGTGTAGAACTGTTCATTCGGGAGAAGAGCCGCCTGCGCCTGTCGCCTGCGGGTTGGAACTTCCTCGAATACACCCGGCGCATCCTCGACCTGGTCCATGAGGCGCGGCTGACCGTGGCGGGTGAAGACCCGCAGGGCACCTTTGCCCTCGGATCGCTGGAAAGCACGGCGGCGGTGCGCATCCCGGCGCTGCTGGCCGCCTACAACCAACGCTACCCCAAGGTTGACCTTGACCTGTCCACCGGGCCCTCCGGGACCATGCTCGAAGGCGTGCTGTCTGGCCGCCTGGTGGCCGCGTTCGTCGACGGCCCGGTGCTGCACCCGACGCTGGAGGGCATACCGGTGTTCGAGGAAGAGATGATGGTCATTGCGCCGCTCAACCATACACCGGTGACCCGCGCCCAGGACGTGAACGGTGAAAGCATCTACGCCTTCCGCGCCAACTGTTCATACCGCCATCACTTCGAGAACTGGTTCGTGCAGGACCAGGCGGTACCGGGCAAGATCCACGAAATGGAGTCGTACCACGGCATGTTGGCCTGCGTCAGTGCGGGTGCCGGCCTGGCCATGCTGCCGCGCAGCATGCTCGACAATATGCCCGGGTGCAGCACCGTCAGCGCCTGGCCAATGTCGGAGGACTTCCGCTATCTGAAAACCTGGCTGGTATGGCGACGGGGGACGGTCTCGCGCAGTTTGAGCATGTTCGTGAAGTTGCTTGAAGAAGGCCGCGCAAGCTGATGTTTTCACTCGATAACCTGATTATCTGAAGTGACTTTCATCTCCATGACCAGGCATCAGCACGAACACCCCTTCGCTGGGAGGATCAAATGCTAGGTAAGCCATCCTCGAAAGGAGGGTCGTACCATGCGTAACCATCACTATGCGCTCGGCGCAGCCTTACTGATCACCCTGGCCCTGCCATGGACCCTGGCCGCCGCCGCCGACCTCAATGCCCCCATCGACATGCAGGCCGTGCAGTTGCAACCGCAGGAGCAGAATGGCGTGCGCTACCTGCAGGGCGGTATCGGCCAGGACGAGGCCAATGCCCTGCGCAAGACCACGGGTTATGACCTGCACGTAGAGCTTTCGACCGGCCCGGAAGGCAAGTTCCAGAGCGGGGCCACCGTCGATATCCAGACTGCCCAGGGCCAGCCCGTGATCAGCGTCAGCGATGCCGGGCCACTGCTGTATGTGCAGCTGCCTCCCGGCAAATACAAGGTCATTGGCAATGCCCAAGGTCAGGCGGTGCAGCAGTGGGCGGCCGTCACGGGCAAGGCCCCCACGACCGTTAGCCTTAACTGGCGTTGATGAAGAGACAGGCAGGAGTACGGATGTGCTCCTGCCTGGGGTAAGGTCACGCCTCGCGAATGCCTGTGCCCGGCAAGCACATCTTTACCGAGTGTTTTAGCCAATAGTGGCAATATACTTCCAACTTTCTGATTATCTGGACAATAATCAGAAAAGTATTACTCGTATGACCGGTCTGGATGCACCGGTCAGCGCAAAACATCGAGGGGCCCAAGCCCCCGCTTGCCGTGTAGACCATCAGGAGAGTCGTTGATGAAAACCCGTCTAGCCGCTTCGCTGGCCGTTGCAGTGCTGGCCTTTGCCGGGGCCGATCTGGTTCAGGCTGCGCAGATATCAGGCGCCGTGGGCGCCACTGGCCAAGGTGACATGACGTACCGTATCGGCCTGTCGTTCGACTGGGACAAGACATGGCTGGAAAGCAGCACCGGCCATGTGAGCGGTTACTGGGATGCGGCCTACACCTATTGGGAAGGTGGCGATGCCAGTGGTGCGCACTCGCTGTCGTTCAGCCCGGTGTTCACGTATGAGTTCAGCGGCTTTACCTACACGCCTTACATCGAGGCAGGTATTGGCCTGGCAGCGTTTTCAAAGACCGACGTGGGCGACCAGCGACTGGGGTCGGCGGTCAACTTTGAAGACCGTATCGGCTTTGGCCTGAAGTTGCCGGGAGAACAGAAGGTAGGCATCCGTGCCATGCACTACTCCAACGCCGGGATAAAGCAGCCAAACGACGGCATAGAGTCGTACTCGCTGTTCTATAGCACAGCGTTCTGACATGACGGGGCCGCGGCGCGGCCCCGGCAATTCAGAAGGTATAGGAAACGCCGGCCTGCACCGTGCGCGGTGCGCCGGGGTATACGTAGCTGTTGAACGCCCCCTCGTCATACCCCTTGTTGAACACGTTTTTCACGTCCAGATTCAATCGCACGTGTTCGTTGACCTTGTAGAACGTCAGCAGGTCAACCACGGTGTACTGGTCCATGTTGTAGGTGACCGCCTCGGTCTGGCCATTGCGGTCATCCACATACTTCACCCCAAGTCCTAGCCCAACACCTTTGGCAAAACCGTCCTGGAACTCATATGTGTTGAGCAGGCTGAAGCTGTTGCGCGGGATGTTGGCCAGTCGCGTTCCCGTCGGCAGGCGGTTGTCCTTGGTAACTTCGGCATCGACATAGGCGTAGCCACCGATTACTCGCCACTCAGGCGTGATATTACCGGCGATGTTGATATCCAGCCCGCGGCTGCGCACTTCCCCGGCGGCCAAGCTGTAGTTGGTATTCACCGGGTCGCGCGTCAGGACGTTCTCCTTGACGATGTGGTAGATCGCCGCGTCGACACTCAACTGGCGGTCGAGTGACTCCCATTTCACACCCAGCTCGTAGGACTTGCCCTTTTCCGGGTCGAAACCACCGCCACTGGCCGGCGTGCCCGTATTGGGTTTGAACGAACGTGCGGTGTTGGCGTAGACCGCCAGGGTATCGGTCAGGTCATAGATCAAGCCAAGGCGGGGTGTGACGCCGTTTTCGCCCTTGCTGAAATCGCCGGCATTGTTCAGCTTGTTGTCATAGTCATGCTCGAAACGCTCGAAGCGCACGCCTGCCAATGCCTTCAAACGCTCGGTCAGGGCCACTTGGTCCTGAATGAAGAACGCCCACGTCTGCAGGTTTTCCTTGTCCCAAGTGGTGGTGCGGTTCAGGGCCGGACGCGGCTGGCCCAGTACCGGGTTGTAGATGTCGATCGGGTAGGCTGCCGAGGAACGCTGGATGATCGAGTTGTAGTCGTAGTTCTCGTATTCGACCCCGGTCAACAAGGTATGGCTGAAATTGCCGGTGTCAAAATGCCCGGTCAGGTTCAGCTGCCAGTCGCGGTCGGTCCACTCCAGCTTGCGGTAGTTGAAGTTGCGCTGCAGCGTGCGTCCATCTGCCGGTGCGCCGTCGGCTTCGACAGCGTTGCCCTTGAGCGAGCCATCGAGGACCTGGAACCCGCCAGCCAGCGACCAGTTGTCATTGAGCAGGTGCTCGAAACGCACCTGGGCCATGTTGTTGTCATTGTGCAGCAGGTTGTCGCTGCCTTTTTCCCAGATATAGGTATCGCGCGAGGCGCTGCCGGTCTGGGTGGGGTAGCGGGTCAGGCCGCGATCGAGGGGGTGGTTGTTGCGCATGAAATCGCCTTCGAAGGTGATCTTCGTGGCGTCATTGACCTGCCAGCTGATGACCGGAGCGACATCGTAGCGCTCGCTTTCGACATCGTCGCGGAAGCTGTCGCCGCCTTCACCCAGTACGTTCAGGCGGTAGGCCAGCGAGCCGTCCTGGCTCAGCGGCCCGGTGGCATCGAGGGTGGCACGGTGCATACCCTGGTCATCGAACTGGCTGCCAAGGGTGACCTTGGACTCGGGCAACGGCTGCTTGCTGACCACGTTGAACGTACCGCCGGGGTCGCCACGGCCGTACAGGCTGCTGGCCGGGCCACGGATGACCTCCAGGCGCTCGACGGTGTTGGCATCCGGAGCATTGGGGTAGCCGCGGTTGATCGGAAAGCCGTTGCGATAGAACTCTCCGGTCGTGAAGCCACGCACGGTGAACGTTGTCAGCCCCTGGCCGCCGAAGTTGTTGGCGCGGCCGACACCCCCGGCGTAGTCCAGGCCGTCCTGCAGGCGCGTGGCGCCCGTGTCTACCAGCACATCCTTGGGCACCACGCTGACCGATTGCGGGGTTTCGTGCAGCGCCGTGTCGGTGCGGGTGGCACTGGCCGAGCGGGTGGCCTTGTAGCCATCGACCGGGCCGTCGGCGCGTTCACCGTCGGCAGTACTGGTGATGCTCAGGGCCTGGAGTTCGATCGGGTTAGGGTCGCTGAGCGGTTCAGGCTCGGCAAAGGCCAGCGGGGAGACAGCATGAAGCACACAAAGCGAAACGAACGTGCGGCGCATCGACAGTACGGTCCTTGAATAGGGCGCTGAGGGGCTGGGTCGGGAAACGCCGCGAACATACTACGAATCATTATCAAATGCATTAATTTTGAGTGGCACTGGTGTACCAGATACCAGCGACGATAAAGCGTCAGTGACAACAGTGCCTGCAGGGCACTGCGAAGGGGCCGACAGGTTAGAAGCTGCTCTGTGGGTGCAAGTGCCTCTTCGCAGTACAAGGTTATTCCTGCCTGGCCCCTGGGCAGGCTGCTGAAGCTCAGCGAACAGCCTTGATCGCCAGCACATTGCACAGCGGGTGTTCCAGCACATGCGCCGTTGTCCCGCCCAGGAATGTCTGCATGGCGTCATGCCGGTGGCTGCCCATGACGATCACGTCCACCCGGTTGTGGCCGACGAACTGGGCAATGGCCCTGATCGCGGCCCCTTCGAGGAAGTGCCGGCGCTCCAGCGGGATCTGGTGATGGTCGCCCAGGCGGTTGAACGCCGCCCGCTGCGCGGTTCGCACACTGCTGTCGAAGCCGGGCATGGTGACCGTACCGGCGCCGAAGTCGGCGATGTGGGTCTTGGCCGCGTCGCACACATGCAGCAGGTGCAGTTCGGCGTTGCACTGCAGGGCCAGGTCATGGGCGCACTGGATGACCTGCTCGTCCAGGTGTTCGCCAGCGCCGTGGCTGTTCAGGTCCACCGCGGCGGCGATCTGCCGTGGCAGGGGCAGGCGAATGTCGCTGACCAGGTGCACGGCGACCGGGCTGTCCTTGAGCAACTGCCAGTCCAGCGGCGTGACCAGCAGGCGTTTGAGTACGGGCTCGTGCTGTACGTCCTTGACCAACAGATCGCAGCCCAGCCGTTCGACCCGTTCCAGTACGCTGCCCAGCGGGTCGCGGGTCAACAACAGCTCGGTGGACACGTCCACACCGGCATCGCTCAGCTGTTCGGCCTCATCCGCCAGCCACTGGCGGTTGTCGCTGAGCAGCCGCTCACGCTCACGACCATCGCTCATCAAGCCAAAGGTGTCGACGTCGTCGACGAACACATTGATATCCAGCAGGGCACCGCTGGACTCTGCCAACGCCGCCGCGCGTTGCAGCGCAGGCGTATGACGCATTTGCGGGCCGAGCATGACGAACAGACGTTTGAACTGGCTCATCGCACACCTCCACGTGTGGCAGCCCCCCGGTAACCTGATCATGTTCAGTCTAGACTGCCGCAGCGTACACCGGGGCGATGTGTCGGGTATGATGCGTGCCCCATCATTGTCACGAGGCCCGTCCCATGTCCCTGAGTGCTGAACAGATCGTTGCGTATCGCGCCTTTGCCGAGCAATTGGCCGATGCTGCCGCTGCAGCGATCGCGCCGTACTTCCGCGCCAGCCTGGATGTCGAGGACAAGGGCGGGCGTCTGTATGACCCGGTGACCGTGGCCGACAAGGCCGCTGAAGACGCCATGCGTGAGTTGATCCAGGCACGTTACCCCGAACATGGCATTCTTGGCGAAGAGGCCGGTGTTGCAGTGGGCAGCAGCCCGTTGACGTGGGTGCTGGACCCGATCGATGGCACCCGCGCCTTCATTACCGGCTTGCCGCTGTGGGGCACCTTGATTGCCCTGAATGACGGCACCCGCCCGGTGCTGGGCGTGATGAACCAGCCGTTCACCGGCGAACGTTTCGTGGGTACCCCGGCAGGCGCCTGGCGCAGTGGCACGCCCCTGAAGACGCGTGCCTGCGTTGACCTGTCTGCCGCCACGCTGATGTGCACCACGCCGGACATGTTCGACACCGCCGAGCGCAAGGCGGCATTCGAAGCGGTCGCCGGCAAGGCGCGATTGATGCGGTACGGCGGTGATTGCTATGCCTACTGCATGCTGGCCTCGGGCTTTGTCGACGTGATTGTCGAAGCGAGCCTTCAGCCGTATGACGTACAGGCACTGATGCCGATCATCGAAGGGGCGGGTGGCGTGATCACGGCGTGGGATGGCAGTTCGGCGCAGGATGGCGGGTGCGTGGTGGCCTGTGGTGACCCTGCGCTGCATGCGCAGGTGCTGGAGATGCTGCGCCACGCCATGTGATCCGGGCTCGTCGGCCCTGGCCTCTTCGCGGGCGAGTCCCTTTTTGGGGGAGCGGGTTCACCCGCGAAGAGGCCGCCACAGGTTTGCATTCTCTCCAGCCACCGCACTTTTTCCCATTTTCGGGCTCTATGCTTGGCCAGGCCGCGCTGACTCCCAGCGCAGCCGCCGAATATCGACCCGGTGCCGATGGTTGCAAGCTACCCGAATTTCCTCCCCCGCCTGCTTCTGACAAGTGCCCTGGCATGCCTGTGCGCCTGTACGCAGCAGCAGGGCCGTGACATGGTCAACCAGCTCGGCAACGGTAAACCCAGCGAGCTGTTCCAGACCAGCGTCGACCGCCTGGCCACGCTGTCGATGCGCGACAACCTGCAAAGCCTGTACCTGCTGATGAACAAGCTGTACCTGCGCAACCCCAGCCAGTGGAAGATGTCTGGTTACCTGGACGCCGCCACTGCCGAGCGACAGATCCGCATTGCCATCGAACAGCGCCGGCCGCTGCCACAACTGGGCAACCGCCGTGACCTTGCAGCCTTGAGCTACGCCCTGAGCCCCGAGTTTCGCGGGGACCGGGTCGGCGCCTTCATCTACGCCATTGGCAGCATGCTGATCACCGCGCATGGCGGGCGTACCGAGTTCTACATGACCGATACCATCGACCCCCTGTTCGTCAACAACGCCGCGCGCAATATCGAGAAGGCAACATGGATGCTCAGCCAGCGGCAAGATGCCAATGGGGTGTTGCTGCTGTTCTCGAACGAGATCTCGGAGGAGGGCAGCAACCTGAGTTTTGCCGTTGAGTTTGGCAAGATCGTCGCGCGGCTGGACTTGCTGGCCGAGTTGCTGGATGAACGTTATCGGCGCATAGGCTTGAATTACGCGCAGAGCCTGTTGCTGATGAACTTCCTGCCGGTGCAGTGAATGACGGTCGTTGCAGGAGCGCTTGTTCCGCCGTCACGTGCAGGCCACGCGAGTACCGGAAGATACTGTTCGATAAACGAACACGCATGACGCCTGACCTGTCCGCTATCCGCCCAGCCAATCCCATCGTTGCATTGCCCAACCCCCGCCTTTTTGCTGTAGTGTCCCCTATCCGCCGGCTGTCGCCTGCCCCTGCGACGCGCTGCCAGCCCGATAGAATGACCGTGATGACCGCAACCACAGCCCACAAGGCGGTAGGGCGCGGCGACCAGAACAATAACGATACCGAGTGCCTTGCCTATGGAAAGCCGCCTGCTGAGCGAGCGCAGTAGCGTGTTTCACCACGCCGACCCTTACGCTGTGTCCGATTATGTGAACCAGCATGTAGGCCAGCATTGCATCGGTCTGTCCCGCACCACCCACCCCCAGGCCAGCCTCAGCCATCGCAAGTTCGCCGAGCTCGACCTGTGCCGTATCAGCTATGGCGGCAGTGTTCGCGTGACGTCGCCCGCGCTGGAAACCATCTACCACCTGCAAGTCTTGCTCAATGGCAACTGCCTGTGGCGCGGGCACAAGCGCGAGCAGCACCTGGTGCCGGGCGAATTGCTGCTGATCAACCCGGACGACCCGGTTGACCTGACTTACTCGGAAGACTGCGAGAAGTTCATCCTCAAGGTGCCGACCCGGCTGCTGGACTCGATCTGCGATGAACAGCGCTGGCAGCGGCCTGATGGGGGCGTGCGGTTCTTACGCAATCATTACCGGCTGGAGGAGCTGGATGGCTTCGTCAACCTGCTGGCCATGGTTTGCCACGAGGCGGAAGTGAGCGATTCGTTGCCAAGAGTGCAGGGCCATTACAGCCAGATTGTCGCCAGCAAGCTGCTGACCCTGATGAGCACCAATATCCGCCGGGAGAGCCTCAGCTCACCGGGTGCAAGCCTGGAGCGGATCATCGACTACATCGACCGCAACCTTAAGTTCGAGCTGACAGCGGAGGCGCTGGCGGAGCAGGCGTGCATGAGCCTGCGCTCGTTGTATGCGCTGTTCGACCGGCACCTGCAGACCACACCCAAGCAGTACGTGCGACAACGCAAGCTGGAACAGGTGCGTGCCTGCCTGGGCGATGCCAGTTGCTCGGTACGTAGCGTGACCGAACTGGCCATGGATTATGGTTTTCTGCACCTCGGGCGCTTCTCCGAGGTGTATCGACAGCAGTTTGGCGAATTGCCGTCCGAAACCTTGCGCAACCGGCGTTAAACGGTACCGGTCTCTCGCGGGTACGCCCGCGAAGAGACGCTTGAACCTGTCACCTCAACCTGCACAAAACGGATAGCACCCCGCACAAACCGGATATTGCGACCCAATCCCAGCCTCTAACCTGACCAGGTCTAAACAATAACAAGGGAGACCCTGGCCATGTCCCTGGGATTCGACTACCTCAATGCCATGCTTGAGGACGACCGTGAAAAGGGCGTCTACCGCTGCAAGCGCGAGATGTTCACCGACCCACGCCTGTTTGACCTGGAGATGAAACATATCTTCGAGGGCAACTGGATCTACCTGGCCCACGAAAGCCAGATCCCCGAGAAGAATGACTTCCTCACCCTGACCATGGGGCGCCAGCCGATTTTCATCGCGCGCAACAAGGACGGTGAACTCAATGCCTTCCTCAACGCCTGCAGCCACCGCGGTGCCATGCTGTGCCGGCACAAGCGCGGCAACCGTTCCAGCTACACCTGCCCGTTCCACGGCTGGACGTTCAACAACAGCGGCAAACTGCTGAAGGTGAAAGACCCCAGCAACGCCGGCTACCCCGACAGCTTCAACTGCGACGGCTCCCACGACCTGACCAAGGTGGCACGCTTCGAGTCGTACCGGGGCTTTTTGTTCGGCAGCCTGAACGCCGACGTGAAACCGCTGGTCGAGCACCTGGGCGAGTCAGCGAAGATCATCGACATGATCGTCGATCAGTCGCCTGAAGGCCTGGAAGTGCTGCGCGGTGCCAGCTCGTACATCTACGAAGGCAACTGGAAGCTCACCGCCGAAAACGGCGCTGACGGCTACCACGTAAGCTCCGTGCACTGGAACTACGCTGCCACCCAGAACCAGCGCAAGCAGCGCGAGGCGGGTGACGAGATCAAGACCATGAGTGCTGGCGCCTGGGCCAAGCAGGGCGGCGGTTTCTATTCCTTCGACCACGGCCACCTGCTGCTGTGGACCCGCTGGGCCAACCCGGAAGACCGCCCGGCCTATGAGCGCCGCGACCAACTGGCCGCCGACTTCGGCCAGGCACGCGCCGACTGGATGATCGAAAACTCGCGCAACCTGTGCCTGTACCCGAACGTGTACCTGATGGACCAGTTCAGCTCGCAGATCCGCGTTGCCCGGCCGATTTCGGTGAACAAGACCGAAATCACCATCTACTGCATCGCGCCGAAAGGCGAGAGCGCCGATGCCCGCGCCAAGCGTATCCGCCAGTACGAAGACTTCTTCAACGTCAGCGGCATGGCCACCCCGGACGACCTGGAAGAATTCCGCTCGTGCCAGACCGGCTATGGTGGCGGCACCGGCTGGAACGACATGTCTCGCGGCGCGAAACACTGGGTCGAAGGCGCCGATGAGGCGGCCAAGGAGATTGAACTCGAACCCCTGCTGTCGGGCGTGCGCACCGAGGACGAAGGCCTGTTCGTGCTGCAGCACAAGTACTGGCAGGACACCATGATCCAGGCCCTCAAGGATGAACAGCAGCTGATCCCCGTGGAGGCCGTGCAATGAGCCTGTATGACACCGTGCGCGACTTCCTGTACCGCGAAGCGCGCTACCTGGACGATGCCCAGTGGGACCAGTGGCTGGAACTGTACGCCAGCGATGCCAGCTTCTGGATGCCGAGCTGGGACGATGACGACACCCTCACCGAAGACCCACAAAGCGAAATTTCGCTGATCTGGTACGGCAACCGTGGCGGCCTGGAAGACCGTGTGTTCCGCATCAAGACCGAGCGCTCCAGTGCGACCGTGCCCGACACCCGCACCTCGCACAACATCAGCAACATCGAGATCGTCGAGCAGGGCGAGGGCAGCTGCCAGGTGCGCTTCAACTGGCACACCCTGAGCTTCCGCTACAAGACCACCGACAGTTACTTCGGCACCAGCTTCTACACCCTCGACTTGCGCGGCGAGCAGCCGCTGATCAAGGCCAAGAAGGTGGTGCTGAAGAACGACTACGTCCGCCAGGTCATCGACATCTACCACATCTGATACAGGGTTTTGCGAGCATTGCCCGGTGCGTCTTGTGACGCGCCGTGGCCCGGCTCGCCCGCGAGGTGCAACATGAGCTACCAGATCGCACTGAATTTCGAAGACGGGGTTACCCGTTTCATTGAAGCCACCGGTCAAGAAACCGTGGCCGACGCCGCTTACCGCCAAGGCATAAACATTCCGCTGGACTGCCGTGACGGCGCTTGCGGGACCTGCAAGTGCAAGGCTGAGTCCGGTCGTTATGACCTTGGCGACAACTTCATCGAAGACGCCTTGAGCGAAGACGAAATCGCCGAAGGCTACGTGCTGACGTGCCAGATGCGCGCCGAAAGCGACTGCGTCATCCGCATCCCCGCTTCGTCGCAGCTGTGCAAGACCGAGCAGGCCAGTTTCGAGGCCGCCATCAGCGATGTCCGCCAGCTGTCGGTCAGCACCATTGCCCTGTCGATCAAGGGTGAGGCCCTGAGCCGTCTGGCCTTCCTGCCGGGGCAGTATGTCAACCTCAAGGTGCCGGGCAGCGAGCAGAGCCGGGCCTACTCGTTCAGCTCGCTGCAGAAGGACGGCGAAGTCAGCTTCCTGATCCGCAACGTACCGGGTGGGCTGATGAGCAGCTTCCTGACCAACCTTGCCAAGGCTGGCGACAGCCTGAGCCTGGCCGGGCCGTTGGGCAGCTTCTACCTGCGGCCGATCCAGCGCCCGCTGTTGCTGCTGGCGGGGGGTACCGGGCTGGCACCCTTCACCGCGATGCTGGAGAAGATCGCCGAGCAGGGCAGTGAGCACCCGTTGCACCTGATCTACGGCGTGACCAACGACTTTGACCTGGTCGAACTCGACCGCCTGCAAGCGCTGGCGGCACGTATCCCCAACTTCACCTACAGCGCCTGCGTCGCCAACCCGGACAGCCAGTACCCGCAAAAGGGCTATGTCACCCAGCACATCGAGCCACGCCACCTCAATGACGGCGATGTGGACGTATACCTGTGCGGGCCGCCCCCCATGGTGGAAGCGGTCAGCCAGTACGTGCGCGAACAGGGCATTACCCCGGCCAACTTCTACTACGAGAAGTTTGCGGCTGCGGCCTGATTCCTTTCATTTCGAACATGACACCGCCCCTGTAGGAGCGGGTTCACCCGCGAAGAGGCCTGCAGGTACAGCAGCGTTGTCTTGTCGGACGCATTCGCGGGTAAACCCGCGCCTGCAGGGCGCGCGGGAAGGCGGAGATTTGCATATGAACAACAGATTCCAAGGCAAGGTCGCCCTGGTCACCGGTGCCGCTCAAGGCATCGGCCGGGGTGTGTGCTGGCGGCTCAAGGCCGAAGGTGCGCAAGTGGTGGCCGTAGACCGTTCCGAACTGGTCCACGAGCTGGCCGGCGAAGGCATGCTCACCCTCACCGCCGACCTGGAGCAACACACCGATTGCGCCCGGGTCATGGCCAGTGCGGTGGAAACCTTCGGCCGCCTCGACATCTTGGTCAACAACGTCGGCGGCACCATCTGGGCCAAGCCTTTCGAGCACTACGATGTCGAGCAGATCGAGGCCGAAGTGCGCCGTTCGCTATTCCCGACACTGTGGTGCTGCCATGCCGCGCTGCCCTACATGCTTGAGCGTGGCAGCGGCGTCATCGTCAACGTTTCGTCCATCGCCACCCGTGGCGTCAACCGTGTGCCCTATGGCGCGGCCAAAGGCGGCGTCAATGCGCTCACCGCCTGCCTGGCCTTCGAAACGGCTGGCCGTGGGATCCGTGTCAACGCCACCGCGCCGGGTGGCACCGAAGCGCCGCCCCGGCGGGTACCGCGCAACAGTGCAGCGCAAACCGAGCAGGAAAAGCACTGGTACCAGCAGATCGTCGACCAGACCCTCGACAGCAGCCTGATGCACCGCTACGGCAGCATCGACGAGCAGGTGGGGGCCATTCTGTTCCTCGCGTCCGACGAAGCCTCGTACATCACCGGCGTGACCCTGCCGGTTGGGGGCGGCGACCTCGGCTGAACTGCAACCTCAAGGCAAAAGTTTTCTTCCAAAACAAAAACAAGAGCGACAGATGCCATGCGAACCCTTGATGTACACCCGATCATCGACAATGCGCGCTTTTCCCCGTTTCACTGGATGGTCATGGCCTGGTGCGGCCTGCTGCTGATTTTCGACGGCTATGACCTGTTCATCTACGGTGTGGTACTGCCGGTCATCATGAAAGAGTGGGGCCTGACCCCGTTGCAAGCCGGTGCACTGGGCAGCTATGCGCTGTTCGGCATGATGTTCGGCGCCCTGGCCTTCGGCAGCCTGGCCGACCGCATCGGGCGCAAGAAGGGCATTGCCATCTGTTTCGCCTTGTTCTCGGGGGCGACCATCCTCAACGGCTTTGCCAGCAGCCCGAGCGAGTTTGGCATCTACCGCTTCATCGCCGGCCTGGGCTGTGGCGGCCTGATGCCCAACGCCGTGGCACTGATGAACGAATACGCGCCCAAGCGCCTGCGCAGCACGCTGGTGGCGATCATGTTCAGTGGCTATTCGCTGGGCGGCATGCTGTCGGCAGGTGTCGGCATTTTCATGCTGCCGCGTTTTGGCTGGGAGTCGATGTTCTTCGCCGCAGCGGTGCCTCTGCTGCTGTTACCAGTGATTCTTTACTACCTGCCTGAATCCATCGGCTTCCTGGTGCGCCAAGGCCGTATCGAGGAAGCACGCACATTGCTCAAACGGCTGGACCCGGACTGCGATGTCCAGGCCGATGATGTGCTTCAGGCGGCCGACCGCAAAGGCAGCGGCGCTTCGGTGCTGGAACTGTTCCGCAATGGCCTGGCGATTCGCACCCTGGCGCTGTGGGTTGCGTTCTTCTGCTGCCTGCTGATGGTCTACGCCCTGAGTTCCTGGCTGCCAAAGCTGATGGCCAACGCCGGCTACAGCCTGGGCTCAAGCCTGTCATTCCTGCTGGCCCTGAACTTTGGCGGCATGGCTGGGGCAATCCTCGGCGGCTGGCTGGGCGACCGCTACAACCTGGTCAAGGTGAAGGTGGCGTTCTTCATTGCCGCCGCACTGTCGATCAGCCTGCTGGGGGTGAACAGCCCGATGCCGGTGCTGTACCTGCTGATCTTCATTGCCGGCGCCACCACCATTGGTACGCAGATTCTGCTGTATGCCGGCGCGGCGCAGATGTACGGCCTGTCGGTGCGCTCTACCGGCCTGGGCTGGGCCTCGGGCATCGGCCGTAATGGCGCCATCGTCGGCCCGCTGCTGGGCGGTGCGCTGATGGGCATCAACCTGCCACTTCAACTCAATTTCATCGCCTTCGCCATTCCTGGCGCCATCGCCGCGCTGGCCATGGCCGTGCACCTGGCCAGTGGTCGGCGCCACGCCCAGGCCCTGGCGGCGCAGGCCTGAACCGAACAGAACAAGACGAGGTAACCCCCATGACCGTGAACATTTCCCATACTGCCGAGGTACAGCAGTTCTTCGAGGAGGCCGCAGGCTTCGGTAATGCGGCCGGCAACCCACGCCTCAAACGCATCGTGCAGCGCCTGCTGCAGGATACCGCGCGGCTGATCGAAGACCTGGACATCAGCGAAGACGAGTTCTGGCACGCCGTCGACTACCTCAACCGCCTGGGCGGTCGTGGCGAGGCCGGGCTGCTGGTGGCGGGGCTGGGCATCGAACACTTCCTCGACCTGCTGCAGGATGCCAAGGACCAGGAGGCAGGGCGCGTTGGCGGTACCCCACGCACCATCGAAGGCCCGTTGTACGTGGCTGGCGCACCGATTGCCCAAGGTGAAGTGCGCATGGACGACGGCAGCGAGGAGGGCGTGGCCACGGTGATGTTCCTGGAAGGCCAGGTGCTGGACCCGCACGGACACCCGCTGCCGGGTGCCACGGTCGACCTGTGGCATGCCAATACCCGTGGTACCTATTCGTTCTTCGACCCAAGCCAGTCGGCGTACAACCTGCGTCGGCGCATCGTTACCGATGCCCAAGGGCGTTACCGCGCGCGCTCCATCGTGCCATCGGGCTATGGCTGCGACCCGCAGGGGCCAACCCAGGAATGCCTGGACCTGCTGGGTCGTCATGGCGAGCGCCCGGCCCATGTGCACTTCTTTATCTCGGCGCCCGGGTACCGGCACCTGACCACGCAGATAAACCTGTCGGGGGACAAGTACCTGTGGGATGACTTTGCCTATGCCACACGGGACGGGCTGGTCGGGGAGGTGGTGTTCGTCGAAGGGCCGGAGGGTCGGCATGCCGAGCTGAAGTTCGATTTCCAGTTGCAGCAGGCCCAGGGCGGTGCCGATGAGCAGCGCAGCGGGCGGCCGCGGGCTTTGCAGGAGGCCTGATCCACCGAGTGGGCTGTTTCGCGGGCATACCCGCTCCCACAGGTGAAGCCTGTGCAGTCGTTGTGGGAGCGGGCAAGCCCGCGAAGCAGCCAACACCCAAACAAGAGCCCGCCACAAAGGCCGGCCGCTGGCTTGCGAGAAGCTTCATGAAAACGCTGATCAAGGACTGCTCTGTGTCGGCCATCGTCGCCGGCAGCATTGCCACGACGATCTCCTACGCCGGCCCGTTGGTGATCATTTTCCACGCCGCCGAAGCGGCCGGCCTGTCGCACCAGCAGTTGTCATCCTGGGTCTGGGCCGTGTCCATGGGCAGTGCGGTACTCGGTGCGCTGCTCAGCCTGCGCTACCGCGTGCCGGTAGTGATCGCCTGGTCGATCCCGGGGTCGGCGCTGTTGGTCACCGCCTTGCCGCAACTGGGCCTGGCGCAGGCCGTGGGCGCCTACTTGGTGGCCAACCTGGTCCTGCTGCTGATCGGCATCAGCGGGGCCTTCGACCGCATCATCGCGCGCCTGCCGGGTTCTATCGCTGCCGGTATGCAGGCCGGGATCCTGTTCAGTTTTGGCATCGAGGTGTTCCGCGCCTTGCCGGTGCAACCGCTGCTGGTACTGGCGATGTTCGTCACCTACGTGCTGATGCGTCGGGTGCAGCCGCGCTATGCCGTGGCTGCGGTGCTGGGCGTGGGCATGCTGGTGACCGTGGCCAGCGGTACGTTGCGCAGCGAGGCACTGGTGCTGGAACTGGCCTCACCCCAGTGGGTTACCCCCCAGTTCAGCCTGTCGGCGGTATTCAGCCTGGCGCTGCCGATGGTGCTGGTGGCACTGACCGGGCAATTCATGCCGGGTATGGCGGTACTGCGCAACGCTGGCTATGCCACGCCGGCCAGCCCGCTGATCAGCGCCAGTGCCCTGGCTGGGGCGCTACTGGCGCCGTTCGGTTGCCACGGGCTGAACCTGGCGGCGGTTACCGCCAGCCTGTGCACCGGCCATGAAGCCCATGAAAACCCGCAACGGCGCTATGTAGCGGCGGTGGCTGGCAGTGTGTTGTACCTGCTACTGGGCATTGCCGGGGCCACCTTGATGTCGCTGTTCGCCGCCTTTCCCGCCGTCCTGATCGCGGCCCTGGCCGGTTTGGCCCTGTATGGCGCCATCAGCGAAGCCCTGGTCCGCAGCCTGGCAGAACCGGCCGAGCGCGACGCCGGGCTGTTCACCTTCCTGGTCACCGCTTCGGGGGTGGCTTTCCTGGGCCTGTCGGCGGCGTTCTGGGGGCTGCTGTTCGGCCTGCTGGCGCACGCGCTGCTGAGGCTGCGCCAACCACGTGCCCGGGAGGTGCTGCGCCGTACCCCATGAACTGCCGTTTTTCCAACGCTTTACCCATAAAAACAAGATCAAGAGAGCTTCGGAATGAACCACACCCCTTGCGTTGCCCTGGGCCTGACACTGCTCAGCCAGCCACTGCTGGCTGCCGAAGGCGGCTTCTTCGAGGACTCGAAGGCCACCCTGAGTGCCCGTAACTACTACTTCAGCCGCGATTTTTCCGACATTGTCGGGGCCAACAAACAGTCCAAGGCCGAGGAGTGGGCCCAGGGTTTCATCCTCGACTTCAAAAGTGGCTACACCCCGGGCCCGGTCGGCTTTGGCGTGGACGCCCTGGGCTTGCTGGGCATCAAGCTGGACAGCAGTCCAGACCGCACCAACACCGGCCTGTTGCCGGCGCATGGCGACGGCCGCGCTGCCGACGAGTACAGCCGCCTGGCGCCGACCTTCAAGGCGCGGATATCAAAAACCGAACTGCGTGCAGGTGAACTGCAACCGAACCTGCCGGTGCTGACTTTCAGTGATATTCGCCTGTTGCCACCCACCTATCAGGGCCTGAGTTTGAGTTCGTCGGAAATCGACGGGCTGACTATGCAGGCCGGGCACTTGAAAAGCACCCACCTGCGCAACGAAGGTGGCGACGGCAAGATGAACGCGATGCTCGGCCATGTGCCGATGCGACAGGCCGAAAGCGACGCGTTCAACTATGTGGGAGGGGACTATGCGTTCAATGCCAATCAGAGCAGCGTCAGCCTTTGGTACGGTCAGCTGGAGGACATCTACCAACAAGGCTTCGTTGGCCTGAAGCACAGCAAACCCGTCGGGGACTGGGTACTCAGCGCCAACCTGGGTTATTTCACCGCGCGTGAGCAAGGCGATGCGCTGCTGGGCAACATCGACAACCAGGCGTTCTTCTCGCTGTTCACTGCCCGGCATGGCGGGCACAGCTTCCACGCCGGCTACCAGGGCATTTATGGCGATAGCCCGTTCCCACGGGTATTCGCCAACATCTCGCCGCTGGGCAACGAGGTGCCGACCTATGAGTTTGCCTACACCGATGAACGCTCGTATCAGGTGCGCTACGACTACAACTTCGCCGCCATGGGCGTGCCGGGCCTGACAGCGACTGTGCGCTACATAACCGGTAACAATGTCGACACCGGGCTGGGTTACGAAGGGCGTGACCGCGAGCGTGACCTGGATATCGGCTATGCGGTGCAGAGCGGGGCACTGAAAGGGTTGGGGATACGGGTGAGGAACGCCATGGCGCGCTCCAACTACCGCAGTGATATCGACGAGAACCGCCTGACGCTGGTGTACACCTGGCAGCTGTTCTGAGCCTTCCAGGAGAATTGCGCATCAGGGGTGTATGGGGGTAGCGTGCGGAAACGACTCTTTCAGGAATCCCCACCTTGGACTCCATCACCCAAGCCGTACTCGGCGCGGCGCTGCAAGGGACCGTGCTCGGGCGCATCCAGGGCCGACGCTCGCTGCTGTATGGTGCAGCACTGGGCACGCTGCCGGACCTGGATGTGATCATTCGCTATGCCGACCCGGTGTCGCAGATGACTTATCATCGCGGCTTCTCTCACTCGTTGTTCGTGCTCACCGGCCTGGCCTTGCTGTTGGCCTGGCTGGTCAACAGGCGCTGGCCCGGCAAGGGGTATACCTTGCCCAGGCTTTTTGTGGCGTTCTGGCTGGTATTGGTAACCCATCCGGTGCTCGACGCCTTCACGGTTTACGGCACGCAGTTGTTCTGGCCTTTGCACACCACCCCGGAAAGCTGGGCGGCGGTGTTCATTATCGACCCGGTCTACACCGTGCCGCTGCTGGCTGCGGTGGTCTTCACCCTCATGAAGGGCGTGACCCGCAGGGCTACCCGCCTGCTGACCATGGCCCTGGTGTTCAGTACATGCTACCTGGGTTTCGGCCTGGCGGGGCGCATGGCTGCCGAGCAGCGCTTCCAGTCGGCACTGGACCAGCAAGGTGTCGTCGTGAGCGAGGTGCGTGCCGTGCCGATGGCCTTCAACAGCCTGGTCTGGCGGGTGTTGGCCAAGACCCCGGATGGCGATTACTACGAAGGCATCAGCAGCGTGCTCGACCAGCAACCACCCGAAATGCAACGCTTGTCGCGCAACCTGGAACTGGCGCAAGCACTGAACAATGACCCTTTGCACCAGCGCTTGCGCTGGTTCACCGATGACTGGCTGCGTTATGACCAGATTGGCGACGCACTGGTGGTCACCGACCTGCGCATGGGTATCCCGGGGAATTACACCTTCCGTTTCAACATGGCTCAGCGCGATCATCAAGGGCAGTGGAGGGTCGGTGTCCCTTCGCCGTGGCGAGGCAGCGGGCCTGGCTCGCTGTTCAACGCTCAAGAGCTGATGCTTATCTGGCGACGCATTGTCGACCAGCAGCCGCCACTGCCGCTGGCTAACTGGACCGATCGCTACCTCGGGCAAACGGAAGCTGCAAGGCAGCCCCACTAGATCAGGAACCTTGCATTGCCTGAAATCGCACCCATCTATGGCGGTTCGATCAGCGTCAGGAAAACACCATGGAACCCAACCGCTTCGGCGATATCGCCGCTTTCGTCAGCGCCGCGAAGGCCGGTAGCTTCACCGCTGCGGCTGCCAGCCTGGGCCTGACGCGTTCAGCGGTGGGCAAGAGCATCGCCCGCCTGGAAGCCCGCATGGCGGTGCGCCTGCTCAACCGCACTACGCGCAAGCTGAGCCTGACCGATGAAGGCCTGGTGGCGTTCGAGCGCTGGCGGCAGATTCTGGATGACCTGGACGAGGTCGAAAGCACCATGGCCCTGCGCCGCGGCAAGCCCACTGGCACCCTGCGCCTGACCGCACCGCTGTCGCTCGGGCAGCGCCATGTATTGCCTATCCTCGACCAGTACCTCAAGCAATGGCCCGAACTGCGGGCGGATATCCGCTTCACCGACCGTTTCGTTGATCTGGTCGAAGAGGGCGTGGACGTCGCCGTGCGCATCGGTGCACCTAAGGAAGACTCGCAATTGCTGACGCGCACCGTCGCCTGGCAGCAGTTCGTGACCTGTGCATCGCCTGCGTATCTGGAGAAGCGCGGTGTGCCGCAGATGCCCGGCGACCTCTATGGCCATGACAAGATCGCCTTCCTAGCGGGCGAGAAGGCCATGCCCTGGCGCTTTCACACAGAAGCGGGGCTGCACCTGTGCGAAGATCCCGGGCGGCTGAACATCGACAGTTCCGAGGCCATGCTTGACGGCGCCCGGGCCGGTTTCGGCCTGATTCACCTGCCGACCTATATCACCGGTGACGACCTGCGCGCTGGCAATCTGGTGGAGGTACTGCACGCCTACCGACCCCCGGCAGACCCCATTCGCATCGTCTACCCAAGCAAGCGCCACCTGTCCCCTCGGGTACGCGGCTTCATCGACTTGTTGGTGGCCAGCTGGGAGCCGGGCGTGCCTTGGGAATACTGATTGGGGAATGCCAGGCCCCTATGCCGGGCCTGAAACCGGGTTTATCGCTGGCGGCGCAGCATGGAAACTGGCAGCCACTGATAATCCCTCTGGAGACCCCATGACTGCACTGTCCGTACTGGATCTGGTCATGATCGGCGAAGGCAAGACCTTCGCCGATGCGATCGAAGAATCCCGCCAGCTGGCGCGGCATGTCGAACAACAGCACTACAGCCGCTACTGGATCGCCGAGCACCATGACATGCCGGGCATTGGCTCGGCTGCCACTTCGCTGGTGATCAACGAAATCGCCAACGCCACCCGACACATTCGTGTTGGGGCTGGCGGCATCATGCTGCCCAACCATGCGCCGTTGGTGGTGGCCGAACAGTTTGGCACCCTCGATACATTGCACCCGGGCCGTATCGACCTGGGCCTGGGCCGTGCGCCAGGCACGTCCGGGCCGACCGTGCGTGCATTGCGCGGCGCCGCGCCAGAGCGAGATTTCAGCCAGGACATCGCCGAGCTGCGTGATTACCTGGCGGACAACGGCAAACGCCGGGTGCGCGGCGTACCGGGTGCGCACGATGTGCCGGTGTGGATCCTCGGTTCCAGCCTGTTCGGTGCTGACCTGGCGGCGAAGCTGGGCCTGCCTTATGCCTTCGCCTCGCACTTTGCCCCGCGTTACCTGCTGCAGGCCATTGCCCATTACCGCGCCAACTTCCAGCCTTCCGCGCAACTGGCCAAACCCTATGTGATGGTTGGCATGAACCTGTTCGCCGCTGCCAGCGATGCTGAGGCGGACTACCTGGCCAGCTCCCACCGCAAGTGGATGCTGGACCTGCATGTCGGGCGCTTTGGCTTGCTGCCCAAGCCGCAAGAGGGTTACATCGAACGCTTGCCGGACCACGAGCGCGCCGTGCTCGAGCAGGTGATGGCCTGCACCGTAGCCGGAGGGCCTGAACGGGTGAGGGAAGGGCTGCGCTCGCTGATCGAGCAGACCGGGGCGGACGAGCTGATGATCGACTGCCGCATCCATGACCCGCTGGCGCGGCAGCGGTCACATGCCTATGCCGCGCAGGCGCTGGCTGAACTGGGCTGACACGACAAAAACCGGGCGCCCGCAAGAGCGCCCGTTTTTGCATCAAGCCTGCTTCAGGAACGGATAATCCGTATACCCTTCAGGCCCATTGGCGTAATCGAACTTCGCCCGGTGCTCATTCAGCGGCGCTTGCAGCCGCAGACGCTCCACCAGGTCGGGGTTGGCAATGTAGGCGCGCCCGAACGCCACGGCATCGATCAAACCCCGCCCGATGAGGTCTTCGCCTTTCTCGGCGGTATAGGCACCGGCCGCGATGATCACCCCGGGGTAGGCGGCGCGAATGGCCTGGCGGAACTCGTCACGCAGTGGCTTGCCACCGGCCCAGTCCGGCTCGGACAGGTGCAGGTAGGCGAGGTTTCGCTTGGCCAGTTCGCGGATCAGGTACAGGCCGGCGGCTTCCTGGTCTTCGCCATTGTCCACACCATTGAAACCACCCAGCGGGAACACGCGAATACCGACCCGGTCGGCGCTCCAGTTGGCAATGGCCGCATCCACCGCCTCCAGCACAATGCGCGCACGGTTTTCAACGCTGCCGCCGTAGCGGTCTTCGCGCTGGTTGGCACTGGGGGTGAGGAACTGGTGCAGCAGGTAACCGTGGGCGGCGTGCAACTCGATGAAGTCGAAGCCGGCTTCACAGGCATTGATCGCGGCCTGGCCAAAGTCGGCGACGATGCCAGCGATCTCCGCTTCGCTGAGCGCCCGGGGGGCGGAGGTTTCCACGCGTGTCAGGTTGCCTTGCGCGTCACGCAGGGTGGTGCGTGCGTCCGCCGGCAGCGCCGAAGGGGCCACGGGTGCCTCGCCGCCAGGTTGCAGCGAGGTATGCGACACCCGCCCGGTGTGCCACACCTGCACGGCGCTGTGGCCGCCATCGGCATGGATGCCTTGGTTGATGTGCTTCCAGGCAGCGATCTGTTCGGCGCTGTGAATGCCGGGCGAGCCAGAATAGCCCTTGGCCTGGAAGGAGATTTGCGTGGCTTCAGTGATGATCAGGCCAGCACTGGCGCGCTGACGGTAGTACTCGGCCATCAGCGCGGTGGGTACATCACCCGGCTCCAAGCTGCGCAGGCGGGTGAGGGGGGCCATGAATACGCGGTTGGGCAGGGTGAGTGGGCCGATTTGCAGCGGTTGCAAGAGTTTCATTGCAGCTCCAGAGGTGGAAAACCAATGGTGCGCACGATACCGAGGTGATTGGGGAAAGGGGGGACCGGGAGCCCGGCTCAGGGCTCCCCAATGCGTCAGCTGCGTGCCAGCCGCCCAGTCACATAATGCGCCACGTCATTGAAGCCCGGCGTGGACGCATGCCCTGGCGTTACCAACGAATCGATGAACGCCTCATCCTCTGCGGTAATCTTCACCGCCAATGCGCCGCCATAGGTATCCCACTGCTCCTCGGTCCGCGGCCCGACAATCGCGGAACTGACCCATTGGTTATTCAACACCCAGGCAATGGCGAATTCGACAATACCCACCCCCTTGGCCTCTGCATACGTCTGAATCTGCCGGGCAATGGTCAGCGACTCCTGGCGCCACTCCACTTCCATGATGCGTTTGTCCTGCCGCCCTGCGCGGCTGCCGGCGTCCGGCACCGCGCCCGGCGCATACTTGCCGCTGAGCACGCCCCGGGCCAGCGGGCTGAAGGGTACGACGCCCAGACCATGGGCGGCGGCGGCCGTGAGCTGTTCGGGCTCGGCCTGGCGGTTGACGATGTTGTACAGCGGCTGGCTGACTACCGGCCTGGGCACGCCAAGGCGCTCGGCAACATGGCAGACCTCGGCAATGCGCCAGCCACGGAAATTGGACACCCCCCAGTAGCGGATCTTGCCCTGGCGCAACAAGTCGCCAATGGCCTGCACGGTCTCCTCCAGCGGTACCTTGTGGTCTTCGCGGTGCAGGTAGTAGATGTCCAGATAGTCCATGCCCATGCGGGTCAGTGTGGCATCCACGGCATTGAAGATGTGCTTGCGCGACAACCCGCTGCGGTTAGGCAGGCCGTCGGCCGGGCCGAAGCCGACCTTGCTGGCGACGACCCAGTCATGGCGATGGCGCGCCACGGCTTCACCGACGATTTCTTCCGAGCGCCCGGCGTTGTACACGTCGGCGGTGTCGATGAAGTTGATGCCTTGGTCCCAGGCCTTGTCGATGATGCGCAGGGCATCCTCGGTACGGGTCTGCTCGCCGAACATCATGCTGCCCAGGGTAAGGGCGGAAACCTGCAGGCCACTGTGGCCGAGGGGGCGGTAGATCATGCGCGTGGGTCCTTATGCAGTCGGCTGACCTGCCTGTTTTACACACAACCGGGATGCATTGAAAGGCACCCCTCAGCCAATGAGCGCCAAAGCCTCCTGCAGGCTCAAGGGGCGCTTCAGGCGTTGCGACAGCGTCGCCATGGCATCGGAGTAACCCTTGGCGATAACGGCCTCGACGCGTTCATCCACACACTGCAGGGCAACAAAATCGCCGTTTTCCGGGTCACCGACGAATTCGATCCGGTTCCAGTCTCTGGCATGGCCTAGCACTTCATAGGTACGGCCATGCTGGTAGGTCCAAAAGAACGGTACATCGGCATAACGGCGTTGTTCGCCAAGCATGTTGGCGGCGGCGATCACCCCGTGTTGCTGGGCCAGGCGCCAGTGCTCGATGCGCACCGGGCGCCCCGTGAGCGGGAACGTGGCGATGTCACCGGCGGCCCACAAACCGTCAGCTGCGCGCATTTCGGCGTCGACCCTCACCGATTTGTCTTCGCCAAGCGGCACCCCTTGAAGGAACGCGGTGGCGGGTTTTACCCCGGTGCCGAACAGCACCAAGGGGGTCTGCAGCCGTTCACCATTGGCCAGTTGCACCGCTTCGACCTTGTCCTGGCCTTCGATCCGCTCGACCTCGGTGGGGCCGTGGAAGGTGATGCCTTTTCGTTCATGCAGCGCGCGAATGCAGCGCCCGATACGCTCGCCCAACTGTCGGGCCAGAGGGACTTCGTGGCGCGAGACCACGTGCACCTGCACGCCATACTTGCGCAATGCCGAGGCTGCCTCCAGGCCGATGAAGCCGTCACCGACGATGACCACCGGTTGGCCAGGCTCGGCTGCGTCGAGCAACTGTGCAGCATCTTCCAGTGAGCGGAGGGTGAACACCCCGGGCAGGTCGGCGCCGGGAATGTCTGGGCGCAGTGCTTTACCGCCGGTTGCCAGCAGGCAGGCGTCGTAATCGATCTGCTGACCATCGGCGAGGGTGACCTGGCGCTTCTGGCTGTTCAGGGTGCGCACCTTGCCGTGCTTGCGCTGCAGTTGGCCCTTGCGCAGGGCGTCGGCTTCGAGCAGCGCGGGGACCTCATCGGGCGGCATCTGCCCGGCAATCACGAATTTGCTCAGTGCTGTGCGATCGTAGGCCGGCTGGCGCTCCTGGTCGATCCATACCAGCCTGCCCGCGAAGCCATGAGCCAGCAGCGTGGCGACGGCGGCGCTGCCGGCGGCCCCGGCGCCGACCACCACAAAACAGCGGGCATCGCTGTGCCTGGGCGGTTCGGTTGCCGACAGGGGCTGGTCATCGACCCAGACTTCATCGCCCTTGATCCACGCCTTGTAGCGGCGCAGGTCGGCGAGTGCAGGCGGCTCACAGACCACGCCATCGTCAACGGCGAATGCAGCTTTGTGCCAAGGGCAGACCAGCAAACCACCGCAAACCACGCCTTCATCAAGGGGGGCGCCTGCGTGGGGGCAGTTGCCCTGGTAGGCGTGTACCTGATCGCCTTGGCGGATGAGGATGAGTTCTTCGTTGCCGGCCTGGACGCGCAGGGGGCGGTGCTCGTCGAGCTGGGCCAAGCGGGCCACGGCGTACTGGGTCATGGGGGCTTCTCCAAAGGGGCCTTTGGAACCATTTGACGCCTGGGGCGGGAAGGGGATGCGTTGAGCTGACGATCGGTGGCGGGTGTGGATTTGGTGTGGCTTGGGTGGGCATCATTGCAGGCTTGCCCGTGCCCACAGGCTTGAAACTTGTGGGCGTGGGCAAGCCTGCGAATGCCTCAACTCACCCGTGCAGTACTCAGCGAACCCGCTCGCGTAACACGCAAGGCCACCAGGCTACCCAATACGATCAACGCCGCGAGCGAATACAGTGCGGCATCGGTTGAACCGGTCTGGTCCTTGATGAACCCGACCAGGTACGGGCTGAGAAACCCCGCCATCTGGCCTACCGAGTTGATGATCGCCAGACCTGCCACGGCGGCTCCGGCACTGAGCAGCGCAGTCGGCATTGGCCAGAACATCGGCAAACCGGTAAGCGCGCCCATGGTGGCGATCGACAAGCCAAGAATGGCAATGCTCGGGTTGCCGGCGAAGTTCACCGCAATCAGCAGACCGACGGCGCCCATCAGCATTGGCACCACCAGGTGCCAGCGGCGCTCGTTGCGCAGGTCGGCTGAGCGCCCGCAAAGAATCATGAACACACCCGCCAGCAGGTACGGGATGGCGCTGAGCCAGCCGATCAGCAGCGGGTTGTCGAAGCCCATGCTCTTGATGATCGAGGGTAGCCAGAAGTTGATCGCGTATACGCCGCTCTGAATGCAGAAGTAGACGAAGCCGAAGGTCCAGATCAGCGGGTTGGTCAACACGGCCAGCACGCTGTCGCTGGTGGTGCTCGGTTTGCTTGCGGCATCGGCCTGCAGGTCGGCAGCGATCAGCTGACGTTCAGCCGGGCTCAGCCAGGCGGCTTTCTGGTAGCCGTCACTGAGCAGGAACACCGCCAGTACGCCCAAGGCCACGGTCGGCAGGCCCTGGATCAGGAACATCCACTGCCAGCCGGCCAGGCCGTGCTGGCCGGCGGCAAAATGTTCGAGGATCCAGCCGGAGAACGGCCCGCCAAGCAGGCCCGATACCGGGATCGCCGACATGAAAAGGGCCATGATGCGGCCGCGCCGGGCCGCCGGGAACCAGCGCGAGAGGTACAGCACCACACCCGGGAAGAAGCCGGCTTCGGCAGCGCCGGTGAGCAGGCGCAGGGTGTAGAACTCGGTAGGGGTGGTGACGAACAGCAGGCAGGTGGACAGGCTGCCCCAGGCGATCATCATCAGCGCGATCCAGCGCCGTGGGCCGAAGCGGTTGAGGGCCAGGTTGCTCGGCAGGCCGCACAGTACGTAGCCGATGAAGAAGATGCCGGCGCCAAGGCCGTACACCGTTTCGCTGAATTTCAGGGCGTCGAGCATCTGCAGCTTGGCAAAGCCGACGTTGACGCGGTCCAGGTAGTTGAACAGGTAGCAGATGAAAATGAACGGAATCAGCCGCAAGGTGATACGCCGGTACAGCGCGTTGCGGGTGGTGTCCGTGCCTTGGTCAGGGGCGGGGCTGTGTGCCATGATCGGGTTCTCTGTTGTTATGGTTTTCGCCGCGTCGCCTGTTCCGGCGCTCGCCCTGACGAGTCTCGGGGACTGCGGCAAGCCTGTCTTTGTGCTTTTGCACAGCGCTTGGCCCAGGCTGCTGTGCCCGAGCCCAAAAGCCAAACACCTAAAGGACCCCGCAATGTTCGAACTCGACCATGACCTGGCGCAGGATATCGTTGACCGGGCAATGGCCATCTTGCCTTGCAACGTCAATGTCATGGACAGCCAGGGGTTGATCCTGGGCAGTGGTGAGCCGGAGCGCATCAACACCCGTCACGAGGGCGCGCAGCTGGTCTTGGCCAATGGCCGGATCGTCGAACTGGATACCGACGCGGCCAAGTGCCTGAAGGGCGTGCAGCCCGGCGTGAACCTGCCATTGATGCTCGATGGGCGGCTGATGGGCGTGTTGGGCCTGACCGGCGACCCGCAGCAGGTGCGCACCTATGGCGAGCTGGTGCGCATGACCGCCGAAATGCTGCTGGCCCAACGCAATTTACAGGCTGACCAGCAATGGCGAAGGCAGCGCTGTGACGACCTGCTGGCGCTATTGCTCGGCGGCAGCGGTAACTCGCCGCGCTTGCTGGACGAAGCCCGTCAGTTGGGCTTGAAACCTCAGCTACCGCGGATACCGTGCCTGTTCGAGATTGCCTCGGGGCCACCTGCCGAGGCGCTGGCCGCATGGTTGATGAGCCGTTATCCGGATAGCTGGTGCGTCAGCCCGGCCCGCCAGTCGTTGCTGTGGTGCCGCCCGGCAGGCGTGGCACTGGATGAACTGCGCCTGCTGGAACGCCTGCAACGCCACGGCTGGAACATTGAGCGACTGGCCCTGGGCAGTGCAGCGCAGAGCCTGGAGCAGTTACGCCGTGGGTACCGCCGGGTGCGTGACTTGCTGGCCTATGGCCGCGAAGTGTTGCCCAGCGAACGATTGCTCAGCCTGCAGCGCTACCGGCTGCCGGCGCTGCTGTGGCGCCACCGTAACGACGACGCGCTGGACGAGCTGCTGGAGCCGTTGCAGCGCATCCGCGCCAAGGACAGCAGTGGCCAGTTACTCGCCACCCTGCGCGCCTGGTGTGCCCATGACGGCCAGAGCCAGTCCTGTGCCGATGCCCTGGGCATCCACCGCAACAGCCTGCGCTATCGACTGGAGCGCATAGCCGAGCTGGGTGAGGTCGACCCGCTGCGCCTGGAAGGGATGCTTAGCTTGTATCTGGGGTTGCAGCTGTTGCCCGCTGACTGAAGTATTCACTTGCCGGCGGTTGGGCCAGAACAGGCAAAAAGGCATCTGCCCAAACAACCCGGCCGGCGTTTTGTGCATTTGACCGAGGCCACCTGCGCAGCCACCTGTCAGCATGCCGCTCATCAGGACAGGAGAAACCCCATGAAGATCGTCATTGCCCCCGACTCGTTCAAGGACAGCCTAGACGCTGTCGGTGTCGCCCGCGCCATCGCTGCGGGCCTGAGCGAAGCGTGGCCGGAGGCTGAACTGGTCGAGTGCCCAATGGCCGACGGTGGCGAAGGCACCATGGAGGTGATCCTGGCCGCCAGCCGCGGTGAATTGCGCCGCCAGACCGTGCGCGGGCCATTGGGGCAGCACGTCGAGGCTGGCTGGGGCTGGTTGCCGCAAAGTCGCACCGCAATCATCGAAATGGCCCAGGCCAGTGGCCTGCAACAGGTGCCAACAGGCCAGCGCGATGCTTGCCGCAGCAGCACCTGGGGTACCGGCGAGCTGATTGCCGCAGCCCTCGACGCCGGCGCCCGGCGTGTGGTGCTGGCCATCGGTGGCAGCGCCACCAACGATGCCGGCAGTGGCATGTTGCGAGCGCTTGGCCTGCGCCTGCTGGATGCTGACGGGCAAGCGCTGGAAGAGGGCGGCCTGGCCTTGGCCAAGCTGGCCCATATCGACGCCAGCGGCCTCGACCCGCGCCTGGCCGGGGTGCAGTTTGAAGTCGCAGCGGATGTCGACAACCCCTTGTGTGGCGCCAACGGCGCATCGGCGATCTTCGGCCCGCAGAAAGGTGCCAACCCGCAGCAAGTGGAGGCGCTGGACCACGCGCTGAATCATTTTGCCGACCATTGTGCGCTGCTGTTGGGCGAGGATGTGCGCGATTACCCTGGTTGTGGCGCGGCCGGTGGCATGGGCTTCGCTGCCCGGGCATTCATGGACGCGCAGTTCCGCCCTGGGGTGGAAGTCGTGGCTGAGCTGGCTGGCCTTGACGCCCTGGCGCAGGGGGCAGATCTGGTGGTGACGGGCGAGGGGCGTTTCGATGCCCAGACACTGCGCGGCAAGACGCCGATGGGGGTGGCGCGGGTTGCCAAGCGCCATGGCGTGCCGGTGGTGGTACTGGCCGGGACCTTGGGGGAGGGGTATCAGCAGTTGTATGCCCATGGGGTCGACGCTGCATTTGCCCTGGCCAGTGGACCGATGAGCCTGGAGCAGGCGTGTGTGAATGCTGCCGAGCTGTTGCAGGCCAGGGCTTGTGATATAGGTCGGCTGTGGCGCTGCGCGAAGCGAGGCTGAACACCGTGCAGAAATGGCCTTATTGCTGCGTCTCGAACATGGCAATGAAGTTGGCCAGCGCTGGCGAAGTATTTTGGGCGCTCCATTTCATGTACAGCCCAAGCCCTGGGGCGGGCTGGTCATCGATAGGGCGGATCGGGCAAAACCGCACGCGTTCGCGCGGGGTCGAGCGGACGAACGACGCCGGCACCAGGGCCACGCCAAAGCCGCAGGCCACCAGACCCAGCAGGGTGTGGATCTGCGCCGCCTCCTGCACGACCTTGGGGTAGAACCCGGCCGACTCGCACAGCGCAACCAACTGTGCGTGGTAGCCCCCGCCCAGCGCTTGCGGGGTGAACACGAAGTCCTCATCGGCAAACTCGCGCAAGTCGACGGCCTCGTGCCGCGCCTTGGAATGGCTGGCGGGCAGCGCCATGACGATCTGCTCGTCAAGCAGCAAGCGTGCCTCCAGGGTGCCGGCCGGCAGCGGTAGCCTGCGCATGAAGCCGATGTCCGCCTCACCGGCCAGCAAGGCCTTGGCCTGGGAAGCGGATGGCATCTCGCGGATGGTCAGCTGCACGTTCGGATAAGTCTCCCGAAAGCGGCGCAAGCGGTTGAGCAGCGAGTCGTAATAAGCGATGGAAATGGCCGTGATGGTCAATTTGCCGCTGACCCCCGCCGAAACGCTGCGCGCGTACTCGATCCCTTGCTCCAGTTCAGCAAGCGTGCGGTAGGCGGTGTCGAGAAACGCTGCACCCGCTGCGGTCAGGCGCACCCCGCGCTTGTTGCGCAGAAGCAGGCCGAAACCGAGCTTTTCCTCGAGCCGGTTGATCGCCTGGCTCAGCGGTGGTTGCGCCATGTGCAGGCGCTGGGCGGCCTTGTGAAAGTGCAGCTCTTCGGCCACGGCGATGAACTGCCTGAGCAAACGTGTTTCGATCATCCAGCAATCCTGCAGCGTGGCGACTCGGCGGTGATATCCATGGGATATCAAAGTTGCATGCTTTTAATATTAAGTCATTGATTTTTTTGTTGATATCGTAAGAAAGGAGAATTGAAGGTAGCTAGAAATGCCCGTTACTCACCTGGCCGGTGCGTTGTGCCATCCCACTGATTGCACCTTGCGCGCCAGCAATAGCCAGCACATCGCCATGCGCTTCAACGAATACAGCAGTGTCAGCTACCCTCGGGACCTCGGCCGTGTGCAGGTGGCCGAGCGCTGGCGCCGCATCAAGGAATGCAATTACGTGCCGGTCAAAGTGGCCAACACGCGCGCGGACCTTGGTGAAAGCCTGGTCTGGGATGAGCGCAGCGGCGTATTGTATTTTGTCGATATCTCTGGCGGGCGCATCAACAGCCTGACACCCGATGGCGAAGTCGAGTGCCTTTACGAGTCTGCCGCGCGTATTGGCGCCCTGGCGCTGACCGACCGGGGTAACCTGATTTTCACCGAGGATGCCAGCGTGGCCATCTTCGATGTGCCAACACGCAAGGTGAGCCAGCATTCGGCATCAGTGCATCCGCGCTCGACTTACCGCTTCAACGACGGCGCCTGCGACCCGCAGGGACGCTTCGTCACCGGTCTGATGGACGAGGCCCTCAGCGGCAATACCGGGGCGCTCTTTCGTTTTGACTGGCAATTGAGCGACCAGGTGATCCACGATGACATGGCTTTGCCCACCGGCCTTGCCTGGTCTCAGGACGGCCACACGGTGTACTTCGTCGACTCGGCGGCGCGTGCGATCTACCGCGCAGAATACCTCATCGAAGGCCGGCTGGGCGCTGTTACGCTGTTTGCCGAAACCCCCGCCGAACTGGGCCGGCCGGATGGCCTGGCGCTGGACCGCGACGGCGGGCTGTGGGTGTGCCAGTACCATGGCAGCTGCCTGCTGCGCTACGACCGCCACGGGCACCTGACCGACCAGGTGTTGATGCCAGTACCGTGCCCCACCAGCTGCTGCTTTGGCGGGCCCGGGATGAACACCTTGTACATCAGTACCGCGCGTTACGACATGACGCCAGAAGACCTGCACCATTATCCGGACGCTGGCGACCTGTATGCCATTCGCCCGGAAATTGGCGGCGTCGCCAGGTACAGCTTCAAGGAATAAGCGGTTGCACCTGACTGGCCGGTAGCACGGCCAGATCGCCAAAACGCTGCGCCGAGTCGATGTAGCGCAGCGCCGACTTGGCGTCTTTCCAGCCCACATAGCTCATCAGCGACTTCAGTTCCCAACCATTGGCCGTGGCCCAGGTGGCGAAGCCACGCCGTAGCGAGTGGCCGGTATACAGCGCCGCCGGCACCCCGGCACGTTCCAGCATGCGCCGCAGCAGGCCGACCAGGCTGTTGCTGTTGAGCGCGCTGTCACCAAGGTTGCCCCAGCGGTCGAGTTTGCGGAACACCGGCCCATGGGCAATACCGGCGACTTCAAGCCATTGCAGGTAGGCAGTGACAGGGCACAAGGCCTTGAGGGCAGGGGTGCGGTGCTGGACGCCCAAGGCTTCGCGGTCGCCCTTGCTGCGCGGCAGGAAAAGCGTGATGCCGACACCGGCTTGTGCCTGGATGTGTTCGATGCGCAGGCGTGCCAGCTCATCGCCGCGAAAACCACGCCAGAAACCCAGCAACAGCAAGGCGCTGTCACGGCGAGCCCGGCGCAGGGCTGCCAAATCATGGTGCTCGCGGGCTTGTCGGGCTTCTTCTTCAAAACACGCTACAGCGGTTTGCAGGTGTTGCAACAACAGCGGGGCAGCCTGCTTGGGCGGCGTCGGGTGCAGGGTGCGGATGCCGCGTAGCACCTGACGTACCAACGGCGCCTTGGTCGGGTCGGGGAAACCTTGGGCGACGTGCCATTGGCTGAGCGCGGCCAGGCGTTGGCGCAGGGTGCTGACTGCATGCTGGTCGGCATGATCGGCCAGGTAGCGGGCGATAGTCTCGGCGGTGGCCGGGAGAAAGCCGCCCCAATGGCTTTCGAAGTGCTCGATGGCGGCCTGGTAGCTGCGCCGGGTGTTGTCACGGGTGGCGGCGCGAAGGTAGCGCTCGATATCGGTCATGGTGCGGGTGTCGGTGTGTGATCGGTACACGATAAACCGAAATGCGTTGCCTGTCCTTGCCCAACGCCATCGGCAAGCCTGCCGTTGCGCTCAGTACACGCATGCCTTGTCCTCGATACCGTTGAAGGGCGGGTAAACCCACAGCTGCGGCAGCGACAGTGGCCGGCTGAAGTGGTAGCCCTGGGCGATATCGCAGCCGGCAAGCTTCAGGTACACCACCTGCTCACGGGTTTCCACCCCCTCGGCCACCACTTCCAGGCCCAGGCGCTTGGCCAGGATGATGGTGGAGGACACGATCGGGCTGTCGTCATGGCTGTTGGACAGCGCCGCGATCAGCGAACGATCGATCTTCAGCTTGCTCAGAGGCAGTGAATGCAGGTGGGCAAAGCCGGCGTAGCCACGGCCAAAATCGTCCAGGCTGATACCCAAACCTGCGCCGCGCAACGTATGCAGGTGCGTCAACGCCGTGCCTTCGGGGTCCAGGATGGTGGTTTCGGTAATTTCCAGCTCCAGCTGCTGGGGCGCGATGCCGTGATGCTGCAATTTGCTCAGCAGCCGGTCAGCGAAATCGGCTTGACGCAGCTGCAGGGCGGAGACATTGACTGCCAGCCGTGTCTTGCGGCCTTGGGCATTCCAGCTCGACAAGGCTTCACAGGCCAGCCGCAGCACCTCCCAACCCAGTTCGACAATGAAACCACTGCGCTCGGCCAGGCCGATGAAGCGGTCCGGGTACAGCAGGCCGAAATCAGGGTGGTCCCAGCGCACCAGCGCCTCGTAGGCCAGCACCTGGTGGGTGTCCAGGCGCATCTGTGGCTGGTAGTGCAGCACGAACTGGCGTTCGGCCAAGGCACTGCCGAACGCTTGCTCAAGGGTGAAAGCCTGGATATCGGCCCGGTTCAGCGAGGGGTCGAAAAAGCGATACTGCGCGCGTCCAGCCTGCTTGGCCGAGTACATTGCAGCATCGGCACTGCGTATCAGGCTGTCGATGTCCTGGCCATCACGCGGGCAGATGCTCACCCCTACGCTGGGGCTGGTGTTGACCTCTTGGCCATCCAGGGCGTACGCGGCCGACAGTTTCTGCACCAGTTCGTGGACCCAGGCGTTGATCTGTTCCTCGCTGCGCTCGCCGGCCAGCAGCACCACGAATTCGTCGCCGCCAAAGCGCGAAGCCTCGTCGCCGGGCTCCAGCAGGCGCTGGATACGCCCGGCCACAGCCTGTAGCAGCAGGTCACCAATCTTGTGTCCGAGCGAGTCGTTGATCGACTTGAAACGGTCCATGTCGATGAACAGAATCGCCATCAGTCGGCGCTTGCCACGTTGCCGAGTCAGCGCCTGGCTGGCCACTTCGACGAACTGGCGGCGGTTGTGCAGGCCGCTGAGGTGGTCCGTGGCGGCGGCGTGGCTGCTGCGCCGGTGTTCGTCCTCCAGGCGCACGATCAGTTGCTGATTGACCTGCTGGGCATGTTCCAGCGCGTCGAAGGCCTCCTGGCGTTTGCGTAGCAGGCGCAAGGTCCATAGCAGGCTGGCCAGGATCATCAGGGTCATGCTCAGGTTCAACCAGAACTGCCGGGAATAGGCCAGCGTCGAGGGTGCGAGGATTTCTGCCTGGCGCTGGCTGACCACCACGCTGAAGCCGTGCTCGGGTACATGGCGGTACAAGCTTTGGTAGGCATCACCCGCTATGTATTGGGTCAGCATGCCTGCTTCGGTGTTTAGCACCGGCAGCGGTGGCTGCAATAGGTCGCCCGCAGTCACCACGCCGCTGTTGTCGATGCGCAGCCGCTCCAGGCCGTCATCCTGCAGCAGACGCACCAGGCCACTGTTGCCCAGGTCGATAGGCTGAAACAGCACCGCCAGGTAGCCGACGTCCAATTGCACCACCAAAAGGTTGTCGATTTCCCGGCCGGTCGAATTGGTCAACGGCAGCAGGAAGGGCAGGCGCCCAGTGGGCGGGGCAGCGTTTTGGCTGACAGGCTGAATGCTCGGCAGGAAAGGTTTGAAACCGTAGCGGTCAATGTGCCGCTGCAGTTGGTGCAACCAGTCTGCCGGCAACTCGGCGGCCTCATCGGTGTGGCTGGCCGCTAGCAGCCGGCCTTGTCGGTCGTACAGGCTCAAGCGCTTGAACACTGGGTCTGCGGCCAGGCTGGGTACCAGGCTGAAGTTGCCTTGGCGCAGCGCTTTCATGTCGTCCTGGGTAACACGACCCACCGCCTGGGCGCGGTCGACAAGCTGTCGCAGGTTTTCGCCCACGATGCTGGCCAGGTTCAGGTGCTCGACGGCCTTGGCCGACAGTGCACCCTGTCGGGCGGTGGCTTTCTGCGTGACGTGCAGCCCCCAGAGAAAGGCCAGGGTCGCTGCACAGAGCATCAGGATCAGCAGTCGCAGAAGGCTGGAGGAGGAAAGCGAACGGCGAATCACTGCTGATAGTTCCCGACCCTGGGTAATGCTCGGAAAATACGACAATAAGATGACAGCCTGATGACTGGTGGCCAATAGCCTTTAGGGGATTTCCCTATTAGCCATGGGTGTTTGCAGGCGAGCTGTTTCCTCTTCGAGGTAACTCATCAATGCGCTGACTTCGGCATCGCCCAAGCGCATGTTGGGCATGGCCAGGCGGTTGTACTGTTCGAACAGCAGCATGGCCAAGGGGTCTTTTTCGGCCAGCATCTGGTCGGGCACCTTGAGCCAGCGGGCCAGCCAGTTGGCGTCACGCTGACGGGTCACGCCCAGCAGGTCGGGGCCGATGCCTGGCTGGCCTGGCTCGGTGTTGCCCACGGTATGGCAGGACGAGCAGCGGGTACGGAATATCTGCTCGCCGCTGCTGGGTGAGCGGATTTGCGGAGCCTGAGCGTAGTCATTGCTCATGGCGCTGGCCTGCTTCCAGTTGTGCAGGCTGTTGCCCAGGCGGTCTGCGAGGATGTACGGGCTTTCGAAAGGCGAGGCTTTCATCCAGCGGCCGGTGGACTGGTTGCCGATGATGAGGCTCAGGTTGTGGTCTTTTGAGCGGCCGTTTTCCAGGCCATCGATCCACAACCCCAGGCTGCGGCGTAGTTGCTCGATGTCGTCGGGTTCGCCGGTCAGCAAGGTCCAGCCTGGGCCGATGCCGAACTTTTCGGCATAGCGCTTGAGGGTGGCGGGGGTGTCGTTATAAGGGTCGATGCTGATGGAGTAGAGGAAGATGTCTTTGCCGACCCGGTCACCGAGGATTTTCTGTACCTGGCGCAGGCGAGCGGTTTCTACTGGGCAGGAGTCGGAGCAGCCGGTAAAGATGAAGTTGATGGCGACCACCTTGTCCTTGATCAGGTCGT
Organism: Pseudomonas sp. BO3-4; assembly: GCF_034044115.1. Classification (NCBI taxonomy): domain Bacteria; kingdom Pseudomonadati; phylum Pseudomonadota; class Gammaproteobacteria; order Pseudomonadales; family Pseudomonadaceae; genus Pseudomonas; species Pseudomonas sp. BO3-4. Next base: position 3,288,966 of record NZ_CP139018.1, on the reverse strand, counting down.
CGAAGAAATGCACTTTTTCGCCGTCCTGAGTGAGCAAGGGGATGTTGGGGAAATAGCTGGCCCCCCAGGGAGAGGCCGCTGCTTCGGCCACCGTTCGTTGGGGTTGCAGCGGCCAGAACGGAATGCTGGCGGCGAACAACGCGAGTACCAGCAGGAAACGCCATGAGCTGGGCATGATGCGGTCCTCGTGGGTTGGCTGATGGGGGCCGCATGGCGGCCCCGCTTTGCACTCACTTGTAGGTGACTGGCGCTGTCACCGTCTGGCCCAGCGTCGATTTCACCGTGACCGTCGCTGGCGTGGCCGGGCCAAAGCCGGTGGTGGTCACCGCTACCCGCCAACGGGCCCCCGTAGTCGTGGCAGTCAGCGTCGCGTTCCCCAGGCTTACCGGACCACCGGTGGTTGCTGCAGTCACGCTGATGCTGTTGCCCGTGGCCACCGTGGTTGTCCCCTGCACATCCCAGGTGAACCGGTTGCCGCTACGCAGTTGCACTGTGGCACTGGTGACCTTGAGCTCGTCGGCCGCCACTGCTGGGGTGACGGCGATGCTGACCGTGGCCGGGGTCACCGACTCGGCCCCCTTGGTATCACGCGCCGTGTAATTGAAGCTGGCCGTGAACGGCGTGGCGACCGTAGCGGGTGGGTTGTACGTCACGGTGGTGCCGTCTGTGCTGACGGCTCCCTGGCCGGAGTCTGGCTGGCTGAGGCCGGTGACCGTGAGCGGTACGTTGCCGTCCGGGTCGCTGTCGTTGGCCAGCACGTTCAGGGTGATCGCCTTGCCTGCAGTCGTTGCGGCACTGTCATTGGCCACGACAGGTGGTTTGTTGGCCGGGTCGTCATTGTCGTCATCGGTTTTGGTGCGGAACGTTGGCAGGCCTACCGAGGCCATGTAACGCACGCCATCCCATCCTGGCAGCGGGGTGGGCATCACCTGGAACTGCCCCGGGTGTTCAAGGTCCCAGCGCAGCAGCATCGAAGAGTCCTCGTGCTGGGTGTTGTGGCAGTGCTCCATGTAGGTGCCGGCGAACTCGCGGAAGCGGATGGCCATTTCCACCTCTTCGGACGAATCAGGTTCCGACCCGATACGGTACACATCCTTGCGCGCCCATTTTTCCCATTCTGGCGGGGCCTTGCCGTCGCGGCTAAGAATCACGCCTTCCTCGAAGTGCACGTGTACCGGGTGGCTCCAGCCATTGCCGCCGTTGACGATCTTCCACACTTCCAGGGTGCCGTCGCCGCTAAAACCACCGTCGGTGGATTGGTTGGCCAATTGCGGCGCGGCACTGATGCGGCGCGGGTCCATGCTGTAGCCAAAGCCGCCGTCGGTCTTGATGGTCCACGGGGTGGTGTCCGTACCGTCAGAGCGGCCAAAGATGAACTCGCGGTGGCGGGCATCCTTGAGTTTGGCCTGGTCGGCTGCGGCGTCGCGGTCAATGGGCAGGGGCAGCATTTTCAGGCCAGCAGCTTTGCCTGGCTTGGCCGGCTCATAGGCTACCGGGTCCATGCTCAGGTCCTGGCCGGTGTACGGTTGCACCCACAGTTGCAGAAACTTGCCGACAGCCGGGTCGCCGTTGTCCCACTGCGGGCCTTTGCTGGTCTGCTTGATTACCGCCTTGTATTTTTCCGACAGCACGTCGGCCAACGGGATAGCTTGATTCGGACCTTTGCCGGAGTCGTGCTCCATCAGGTTGACGAAGTACAGCTTGTCGCCGGCCTTGATGCCGTTCTTGGCGAAGTTGATGATGATGTCGTAGCGCTCGGCAATGGCCTGCAACGGCAAGACGCCGTTGTTGTCTTGCAGGTTGCCGTCACCATTGAGGTCCATCGTGCCGTCGAATGGCACCGCGTGTTCCATGATATTGCCGTCGTTGGCGATCATGTGGAACGGCACCCGCGCATACGACAGGTTGGAGCCGGACGGGCCTTTGAACTCACCACTGGTACCGGCAATCTCCCGCACCACGGCGAACTTGAAGTAGCGCGACACCGAGCCGTTGAGGAGACGGAAGCGGTAACTGCGCGCACGCACCTTGAGCTTGGGCTTGTACTGCCAGTTGACCAGAATCTGGTCAGCGAGGAAGCCGTCCGTGTTGAACGGGTTGAACCACAGCTGGCCATTGGCATCCCAGGCTTTGTCGGCAATCACCAGGTTGACGTCATAGTCACGGTTCCCCCAAGGCATGGCTGACCCGCTTGGGAAGCGCAGGTTGACGCCGTCCTGCAGGGCCTCGTTGCCGCGGTCCAGGGCGCTGTAGTAGTTCATCATCACGGCGTTGCCCTTGTAGACGTTCTGCGCCGTGAAATCCATCATGTGGTCGTGGAACCAGTGGGTACTCATGGTTTCGCGCCAGTCGCCACGAATCTTGATACTGCCGTTCTCGCAGGTTTTCAGGCCCGGTGAACCATCGTTGACGAACAAGGTTTCACCCGGCGAGCAGGGGAACGCTGCACGCGGGTCCTGGGCACGGGTGTTGATGGTGTCGTAGCCGGCCAGCTGCACCGGCCAGCGGTAGTCGTAGTACTGGCCGGGGAAGAAGTACGCGTTGGCAAAGCCGTCGCTTTCGGCCGGCGAGTGGCCGTTGTGCTCGTGGGTCGAAATGGTATGCAGGCCAAAGCCACCGTTGGCCGAGGGGTCAATCGGCAGGGCATTGTAATGGCGCATCAGAATTGGCTGGCCGTAGCGCACCATCAGCAGCTTGGGCGGGAAGGTGCCGTCGAAGGTCCAGAGCGATTTGTGGTTTTGCAGCGGCATGTTCGGATGGAAGCGTGTGTCGATGCCCTTGGTGGTGCCCAGCGTGGTCGGAATGTCGGAGGTCTGGTAGTACAGGCCGCCCGGGGCAAATTCGCCGACGGCATAGTTGTGCATTTGCTTGCGGTCGCGCAGACCGAGGTTGATGCGCGCACCGGCCTGGGCGGTCTTGAACGCTGCCTGCGGGTAGAACTCGGTCCAGCGCTGGTGCGACCAGCCTTTTCCTGGTGGCCGGCCTTCAGCGGGTGAACCGACCGGCTGGCGGTTGAGGAACATCTCGATCTGCGCCTTCCATGGGTTGCGGTCCAGCACGTTGGCGTACTGGGTCGGAAACGGGTACAGGCCGGGTTGCTTGAGGAACGCTTCCAGAGCGCTGCCACTGGGTCCGCTGCGTGCTACCACGTTGGGGTCTTGCGCGGGGGCCGCGCCGAGGGTCGGTACCGGGAAGGTCAGATCGGGCGCCGGCGTGGTCGGGTCGAGCTTCTCTGCTCCGAATTCTTCGAACAGCAACAGTTGCTGGGTGAAAGGTTGTGCACCGAACAACGGGCTGGGTTTGCCGTTGGTAGGGTACTTGTCCGATGTTTGCAGGGCCGGCGGCAGCACGTTGTCGGTGCCTACCGTGTTGCGGTCGCCATACGCGCCATCGGTCAGCTCCAGCGAGCCTTCGTTGGCCTCTGGCATGGTGTTCAGCTCAAGCAAGGCAGCGGTCGGGTCGTCCGGCTGGTCGGTGTAGGCCGACGGGTCGGTCGGCGGTGGCATGCTGTTGTCGTCGAGGGGGGCTGCCATGGCCGTGATCAACCCGAGGCTGATCATCAGCGCAGTGACGGAGGACAGATGGAACACGCGTCTGGACGCGTGACTCGCAGCAGGTGTTTTCATTGGCTTAAGCCTCTTTTGCGGCCTTAGGGCCTTAAGCCATCAATGGCGTTTTGCCCGTTAAATGGCCATCAGCAACAGCTATGCCAACAGATATTTCAGTAATGCTTTGACATACATAACTTTGCAGCGACTGGCGTGCACTCAAAGATGGCGCGTCAAGAATGGGGACAGATACCCATTAGCGGGTCACCATTGCCCACAGTTTGGGGCGTGACAGCCGCGGCGCCCTCGGGTATACCTGAGCGCTACCAAGGGGAGCCCGGCAATGGGCTGAGAAACCGCTGAACGCTGCAGCGCGGTGACCCTTCGAACCTGATCCGGATCATGCCGGCGAAGGGATGGGGCTCGTAACCTGCCTTTTTGCCGGCCTCACTGCGAGGCCAGTCCATGCCAACTTTCAAGGTCTCGCTGTCACCCTCATCAAGGACAGCAACATGACCGAACGTTTCAGCCAGTCCCTGCGCCGCCAGAGCGAGCCGACCTGGTCGGCGGCCGTTGGCCACCGTTTCGTGACCCGATTGTGCGACGGCAGCCTGCCGGACCCGATCATGGTCGACTACCTGGTCCAGGACCACCGTTTCCTCGACAGCTTCGTGACCCTGCTAGGCGCGGCCATCGCCACCGCTGACACGTTTGAAGCCCGCCTGCGCTTCGGCCGCTTTGCCGGGATGATCTGCAGTGACGAGAACACCTACTTCCTGCGTGCCTTCGAGGCCTTGGGTGTCAGCCCGGCGCAACGCAGTGAACCGGCCGATACCGCGCCTACCGCAGGTTTCAAGGCGATCATGCGCGAAGCGGCAGCCACCCGTTCCTACGCAGCGGCACTGGCGGTGCTGAACGTTGCCGAAGGCCTGTACCTGGACTGGGCGCTCAAGGCGCCGAAACCGATGCCGGACAACTTCGTCCATGCCGAGTGGATTACCCTGCATGACAACCCGGCATTCCAGGCATTCGTCGCTTTCCTGCAGGCCGAACTGGACCGCGTCGGCCCGCAGGAGGCCGCATTGGCAAGTGACTTCTACCAGCGCACCGTGGCGCTGGAGCTGGCTTTCTTCGATGCAGTGTACCCGGAGGGCAAATGAGCATGGATATCTTCGAGCGCCTCAAGGCCGCTGCCTCGCCACAATGGAACAGCTACGTAGACCATGACTTCGTGCGTCAGATGGGCGAGGGCACGCTGAGCGAGGAAGCGTTCCGGACCTACCTTGTGCAGGATTACCTGTTCCTGATCCAGTTCGCCCGCGCCTGGGCGTTGGCCGCCTACAAGAGCCGCCGCCCGGCCGACATTCGTGCAGCGCAGGCCGGGCTGGCGGCGATCCTGGATGAAACCGAGCTGCACGTGCGCCTGTGCGTGCGCTGGGGCTTGACCCAGGCAGACATCGAGGCCGCGCCAGAGCATCAGGCCACGGTGGCATACACCCGTTATGTGCTGGACTGCGGCGCAGCCGGCGACCTGCTGGAGCTGCACGTGGCACTGGCACCTTGCGTGATCGGCTATGCCGAAATCGGCCGGACCCTGGCCGAGCGCATTGGCGACTTGAGCAATCACCCCTACCGCGAGTGGATTGGCGAGTATGCCGGGGAGGGCTACCAAGGGGTGGCCGCAGCAGCGCGCAAGCACCTGGATGAACTGGCGGCGCGCAGCATGACCGAGCAGCGGTTCGCCGAACTGGCAGGGATTTTTGGCCAGGCCTCCAGCCTGGAGGCTGATTTCTGGCAAATGGGGTTGGACGGGACCGTGTAAACCGCCGTGGGCTGGGTGATTACTACCCAGCCCAGGCCCGCTTTGGTGCATGAGCGCCTCAAAATAAGTCGTCCCGCACACTTCAGATCGTCAGATCGCAGCTTTAATGTGCACAGTGCATATGGATTTCTGGGCGAGCAGCCCGATTTCTTCCGGGTGGCGGCGCAGGAAAAAGCGGCCCGCATATTGCTCTTTCCGCTCCCAACTACACACCCGGAGCCCCGTGCAATGAGCTCACCCAGCGAATTTCCACTCAGCGAAGCCCCCCAGTCCGCCCGCAAGGGCCTGCTGCCGATCGCGATGGTCTTGTTCAGCTTCACCTTCTTTACCGGCACGATGTTCGCCGGCGGCAAGCTGGGCATGGCATTCAGTTTTGTCGACATGCTGTGGGTAGCTACCCTCGGCAACAGTTTGCTTGCCTTGTATGCCGCAGTGCTGGCCTTCATCGCCTCACGCAGCGGGCTGAATACCGTGTTGATGGGGCGCTTCTGTTTCGGTGAAGCGGGGAGCCGGCTCTCGGACTTTCTGCTGGGTTTTGCCGAACTGGGCTGGTATGCCTGGGGTACGGCCACGGTGGCCATCGTGCTGGTCAAGCTGCTGGGGCTGGCGGATGGTTTCGGCATGCCGTTGATGGTGCTGTTCGGGCTGGGTTTCAGCATTACGGCCATCATCGGGTTCAAGGGGCTGGACCTGTTGTCGCGGGTGTCGGTGCCATTGATGTTCGTGCTGCTGTTGGTGTCCATGTACATCGCCACCCGCGATGCCGGTGGCTTTGCCGGCCTGGCTGCAGTCGTCCCGCATGAAACCATGACCTTTTCGGCGGCAGTGACCATGGTCTTCGGCACCTTCGCCAGTGGCGCCACCCAAGCCACCAACTGGACACGGCTGGCACGCAGTGGCCGGGTAGCGGTGATCGCCAGCGTGGTGGCATTCCTCCTTGGCAACGGCCTGATGGTGGTGGCCGGGGCGTGGTGCGCGATGGTTTATCAGCAGGCCGATATCGTCGACGTGATGATGCTGCAGGGCCTGTCGTTCGCGGCCGTGGTGATGCTGTGCCTGAACCTGTGGACCATTCAGGGTCCGACCATCTACAACGTGTCGGCCGCCGCCTGCCACTTGTTGCGCAGCGAGCGCCGGCGCACGGCAACGCTGGTGGCGGCCGGGGTTGGCATTGTGCTGGCGATGGGTGGCATGTACGAAATGCTGATCCCGTTCCTGGTGCTGCTGGGGTCGATCATTCCGCCGGTGGGTGGGGTGATCATGGCTGACTTCTGGTACCGCCACCGCGGCAAATACCCGGCACTGGGTACGGCAAACCTGCCACGCTACAACCTCACCGGGCTGTTTGCCTATGCCGTGGGCGCTGTACTGGCCTATGCCTCACCGTGGGTCGCGCCGCTGGTGGGCATCGCCGCCTCGGCAGTGTGCTACATCGTCATTCTAGAGCTGGGCGCACGCCGCCGCGCGCCCGGCCAGGCGGGCGTCGAGCCGTGAGCCTGGCGCTGGACGAGCTCCTTCATTTGCCCGGTCTGCACGAAATGCAGGTGCGGGCCGGCGCGCGCAACCTGCAGCGGCGGGTACGCTGGCCTTACGTGGCGGAGAACGAGGGTATCGCCGAATGGGTGATGGGCGGTGAACTGGTATTCGTCACCGGCATCAATCACCCGCGCGGCGAAGCCAACCTGCTGAGCCTGGTGGAGGATGGCGACGCCGTGGGCATTGCCGGCATGGTGATTCTCACCGGCGGCAGTTTCATCCAGAGCATCCCGGCGCCCGTTGTCGCGCGCGCCGAGCAGCTGGGCTTGCCGCTGATCGAACAGCCCTACGCACTGAAGATGGTGGTGGTCACCCACCTGATCGGCACTGCACTGGTACAGATGAGCCAGGCGCGCCGCTCGCGTAACGACATCCTTGGGCAACTGCTCACAGGCGACTACCCAAGCCTGGCGATTGCCCGGCAGCGGGCAGCACACCTGCAACTGGCCCTGGATAAACCGCGGCGCCTGCTGGCGTTGCGCCTGACGGGCGTGGACGCCTTGTTCGAGCGCCAAGGGCTGGCCCACGGCGAGCGTACCTGGCAAGCCACCCGGCAGGCCCTGGAAGACCAGCTCGAAGCCTGGTGCCGCCAGCGGCCCGGCAGTGTGACGGCGCAGTTGCCGGGCGACCTGTTCGTGGTGCTGCTGGCCGATACACACGACTTACCCGAGACGTTGGGCGCGCTGTACCGGCAGTTGCAAGCCGCGACTGATGAACTGGGCCTTTACATGGGCTTGTCGAGCCTCGCTGACGATTGCGCGCACTACCGCCAGGCCCTCAACGAGGCACGCCAGGCGCTGGATGTGGCGCAGCATCTGCGCCCGGCCAACGGTTATTGCAACTTCAGCGAGCTCGGCGTGTTGCGCCTGCTGCAAGGTATTGTTGACCGCTCGCTGGTTGACGATTTCGTCAGCCGCACCCTCGGCCCGCTGATCGCCCCTGGGCGCAAACACGCCCATGCTTTGGTGCATACCCTCGACGCCTTGCTCATGGAAAATGGCAACGGGCTCAAGGCCGCACAGCGTCTGGGGCTGCACCGCAACACGATCAATCAGCGCATCCAGCGCATCGAACAACTGAGCGGGCAGTCGCTGGACGACCCGCTTTTTCGCATGAATGCTTCGGTCGCCATGCTGGTATGGCGCATGAGCGAAGCCCACGGCAAGGAGTAACAGCATGAACATCATCAACGCACGCCTGCGCGGCAAGCCTGGCCTGTTCCGCGTCGAACTGAACGGCGAGCGCATTGCCGCCATCGTGCCCCAGACCGACGTCGTGGCGCCCGCTACGGCCAATGACCTGGACGCCGGGCAAAACCTGGTGGTCGCGCCCTTTGTCGAGCCGCACATTCACCTAGATGCCACGCTGACCGCAGGTGAGCCGAAGTGGAACATGAGCGGCACGTTGTTCGAAGGCATCGAGCGCTGGTCGGAGCGCAAGGAAATCACCACCCACGACGACATCAAGACCCGTGCGAAAAAAACCATCGGCATGCTGGCGGACCACGGTATCCAGCATGTGCGCACCCATGTCGATGTGACCGACCCGAAACTCACCGCGCTCAAGGCCATGGTCGAGGTGCGTGACGAAGTGCGGGAGCTGATCGACCTGCAGATTGTCGCCTTCCCGCAGGAGGGCATCGAGTCGTACGCCAACGGCCGGGCGCTGATGACTGAAGCCGTGGCGATTGGCGCCGACGTCGTCGGCGGCATTCCGCATTTCGAAAATACCCGCGACCAGGGGGTATCGTCGGTGAAGTTCCTGATGGACCTGGCCGAGCGCACCGGCTGCCTGGTGGACGTGCACTGCGACGAGACCGACGACCCGCAATCACGCTTCCTCGAAGTGTTGGCCGAAGAAGCGCGGGTACGCGGCATGGGGGCCCGGGTCACGGCCAGCCACACCGTGGCCATGGGCTCGTATGACAATGCGTATTGCTACAAGCTGTTCCGCCTGCTCAAGCTGTCGGGCATCAACTTCGTGTCGTGCCCGACCGAGAGCATTCACCTGCAAGGGCGCTTCGACAACTACCCGAAGCGTCGTGGCGTGACCCGCGTGGCCGAGATCGACCGCGCCGGCATGAACGTGTGCTTCGGCCAGGACTCCATCGTCGACCCGTGGTACCCACTGGGCAATGGCAATATCCTGCGCATTCTCGAAGCCGGCCTGCACATCTGTCACATGCTCGGCTATGAAGACCTGCAGCGCTGCCTGGACCTGATTACCGACAACAGCGCCCGCACCCTGAACCTGGGCGAGCGCTATGGCATCGAGGTGGGTCGGCCGGCGAACCTGTTGCTGCTGTCGGCGCCAGATGATTACGAGATGGTGCGCAGCCAGGGGCACGCGTTGGTATCGGTACGCAATGGCAAGGTGCTGATGCAGCGCACGCCAGCGCAGGTGCAACGTTTGCGCTGACGCTGTTGTCGCCTCAGGCGCACAGGGCTGCCAGGGCGTAGCTTGCGACTTGTGCATCCTGCACTGCCACACCGGTCAGGTCCGCCAAGGTAATCTGGCTGTCGTGCTCACGCCCCTTGGCACGGCCAGCCAGCAGCGTACCCAGCTCGATCAGCTGGTGAGCGTCGATCTGGCCACTGCCGAGGGCATGGGCCACTTCGCCGTACTGGCTGCACTGCGCGATGGCGTCGACGATGATGCGGTCCGCCCTGGCCACCAGTGCCGGGTCCAGTTCCTGCTTGCCGGGCGCATCGGCACCGACGGCGGTGATATGCGTGCCCGGCTGGACCCAATCGCTGTGCAACAGCGCCTGGCGAGAAGGCGTGGTGCAGACGATCAGGTTTGCCGCGCCCGCAACCTCGGCAGCATCCTGCGTGCTGTGCACTGCGAAGCCCAGCTCGCGGGCAAATGCCGTATAGGCCGCAAGCCCGCGTTCATGCCGACCCCAGACAATCACCTGGCGACAATCAGTAACAGCGCGAAGCTGCTCAAGCTGCATCTGCGCCTGCATGCCGGTGCCGAGGATGCCAATGGCCTTGACCTGGGCCGGCGCCAGCAGCCGGGCGGCGATACGCCCGGCCAATGCGGTGCGCATGGCAGTCAGCCAGCCTTGGTCCTGCAGCAGTGCCAGCGGCTGACCGGTGTGTGCAGACAACACAAGCATCAAGCCATCATTGCTCGGCAGGCCCTTGGACGGGTTGTCGTAGAAGCCTGTCGAAAGCTTGACGGTGAAGGTCGGGCTGCCTTCGATGTAGGCCGACTTCACGCAACAGTCACCGTTCGCGCCCTTGAATGCGAAGCCCTGCACGGGCGGCACCTGCACCTTGCCTTCGGAGTAGGCGATGAAGCCTTCCTCCAGTTGGCTGACCGCGAGCTCGGGGTTGAAGCGAGCGATGATCTGCGCCTTGCTGAAGACCCTCATTGAACAGCCTCGAGGAACTTCTCCAGCAGGATGTTACGGCCACACAGGATCACCGCGACACGCTTGCCCTGATAGCGTTCGGCGAGCTTCTGCATGCCGGCGACCGCAACCGCTGCAGCGCCTTCGATGATCCAGCGCTCACTGCTGGCGATGTCGCGCATGGCGCGGCGGATTTCGTCCTCGCTGACCAGCACAGTATCGGTGAGCAGCGCCTGGCAAAGCGGGAAGGTGATCGAGCCTGGCTCGACACCGCCAGCCGTGCCATCCGACAGCGTTTCGCAGGCATCCAATTCGATGATTTCACCGGCCTTGAGTGATTGCTGCAGGGTTGGGTCATTCGCCGGCCAGCAGCCGATGATCTCAGTGCCCGGCTTGAGGACGCGCAGGGCGGCGCCGATACCGGAAATCATCCCGCCACCGCCCACGGCGACGAACACCGCGTCCAGGTCTGGCGCCTGCTCGAACAACTCCACGCCTATGGTGCCCTGGCCGGCAATGACTTGCAGGTCGTTGTAGGGGGATACGAAGGGTACGCCGTGGGCCTTGGCTTGCCTGGCGGCTTCCAGCTCTGCACTCAGCGGGTCGGTGGGCAGGCAGACCACTTCGGCGCCCAGCATGCGCATTGCCTCTGTTTTGTATGCCGATGCGCCCGTGGTGGTGTAGACCTTCACTGGCACGCCAGCCATCTTGCCGGCCAAGGCTAGTGCCTGCCCATGGTTACCGGAAGAGGCAGCTATGACCCCCTGCTTGCGCGCCTCGGCCGGCAGCAGGCGCATCTTGTTGCTGGCACCGCGAAACTTGAATGAACCGGTGTGCTGCAGGTGTTCGCATTTGAGCAGCACTTCACAGCCGGTCAATGCCGACAAACGAGGGCTGTGCAAGAGCGGGGTAATGCTGACGGCCGGGCGGAGCGCCGCATGGGCGTCCTGAATGTTTTGGTGCAGCGTATCAAGGAACTGGGCATCAACTGACGGGGTGGCTGGCATGACGGGTCCTTGCAGGCGTATGGATAACTTGTCCACAATAGAATAATATTCCACCAGCAGCAAGGGCGTGTGCCTACAGCCAGGCAATACCGCCTAGGCCCTGACTTCCTTCAGGTATTTGTACACGGTGGCTCGCCCCATGCTGAGGACGTTGGCAACGTAATCGGCGCCGCTGCGCCCCTCGAATGCACCCTCGGCGTGTAAGGCCAGTACGAGGTTGCGCTTGTCTTTCATCTTCAAGGTCTGCAGCGACAGGTTATGCGCTTGCAGCCACGCTTGCAGGAAGGTGTTGATGCGCTCCTGCCAATCGTTGCGGAACAACGCATCCGGTTGCGGCTCCAGCCGACTCATCTGGAAGAACGCATCCAATGCCACACGCGCCTGTTCCAGCACCGACACGTTCAGATTGATGCACATCAGATACTCGGCTTCGCCTTGCGAATTGTGCAGCACAGCACTGATCGAGCGGACCTTCTGACCGTTCCAGTTGAGCTTCTCGTAGGGACCAAGGTTGGTACCCTTCAAAAGGTCACCCAGTTCTGAACCGAGTGCTGAATCATCGCCGAGCTTGCGATGTGAGAAATTATTGGCGATATGAACGATTGTCTGGGCGCGTATCTCATGAATGACGACTTCCGCGTGGGGGTACAGCAGCAGGGCAATGCTTTCAGCGATTGCCTGGTAATTTTCCAGTGTCATGCATTAGCCAATGATCTATTGAAGATCGCCTATGTTGGCCCTAGAGAATCCTGGGCACAAGACGGAGCTTTACCGGGTCAGGATCAAGTCCTGGCTGCGAGCCGTTCGCCTCGGCCATTGCTGCGTCAGCAGCATCCCAAGTCCTCCAGTGGGATCCGCAGCCGGCGAGCGACCTCGCCTTGGCCTGGCTCCGCCAATTGCTGGTGGAGCAGGCCAAGGCGTTGGCTCAGGGCTGAAGATCGCCGCTGTCGCCGATCAGCCCTAGCGCTTCGATGGCCAGCAGCGCGCACCGCTCATCGTTGTCCGAGGTATCGCCACTGACGCCGATGGCGCCCAGCAGGCGGCCTTCTGCATCGCGCAGAAGAACGCCGCCGGCGACCGGAATCACCTCGCCACCGGTGAGGCTGTTGATAGCATCGAAGAAGGCCGGCATGGTCTGGGCGCGGCGCGCCAGTTCGCGGCCGCCGAAGCCCAGGCCCAGGCAGCCGCGGGCCTTGCCGGTGGCGATCTGCGGGCGCAGGAAGCTGGCCTGCTCATCGCGCAGCACCGCCAACGGGTGGCCGGCGCTGTCGAGCACCGCTGCGGCCATAGGCTTGAGGTTCAAAGCGCGTGCCTGGTGCAGGGTCGCGACGGCCAGTTGCACTGCCAGTTCGAAGTTGAGCGTTGTCATGTTCACAGGCTCCATTTGCCGAGTTCGGACACGCGGTCGCGGGTGTAGAGGTCGGTCCATTTCAGCGAATTGAAGTCCGACACCTGCTTGGGGTTGTAGGCGGTGCGTTGCAGCCGTACCGGCTCGCCGGCCTTGTACACCGCCTGCAGCCGAGCGCGGTCTTGAAGGATGCGGATGTCGTCCAGGGGCGAACCGTCGAGCACCAGCAGGTCGGCCTGTTTGCCCGGTTCCAGGGTGCCGAGCGTCTCGCCGCGCGGCATCAAGCGTGCGCCGACATGGGTTGCGGCGAATAACGCTTCGGCCGGGGTGAAGTCCAGGTGCCGTACCAGCAGCTCCAGTTCGCGAGCGTGCCATTCGCCATAGGGCGTCACTGCAAAGCCGCTGTCGCTGCCGCAGGCGAAGGGTACGCCGGCGGCCTTGGCGCGCTTGAGTACCGGCGCGCCGAGCTCGAGGGTCCGGGCGCAGTAGGCGGCGTAGCCGGTGCTGATCGCGGGGTCATGGGGCTGGCAGAAGTCCACGGTGTTCTGCGGGAAGGTCATGGTCGGAGCGAGCACGCTGCCAGCCTCGAGCAGCGCTTCGATGCAGGCGTCATCCATGTAGAAGGCGTGGAACACCAGGTCGACGCCGGCCTTGGCCGCGTACATCACCGCTTCTCGGCCATAGGCGTGGGTAGCCACCCGGCAGCCGAGGCGATGAGCTTCGTAGACCATCTCACGGGTCTCGTCGGCGGTGAAAGCGGCGATGATTTCGCCGTTGGGGCGGCGGTGGGTGCCGTCCATGGCGATCTTGATCAGGTCCACGCCGTCCTTGGCCTGCTTGCGGATCTGGGCAATGGCATCGTCACGGCTGGTGACCAGCGCGGCGGTGAAGTACTCAGGGGCGCCGACGCGGCTGGGGAACCAGTCGTTCAGGCTCTGTCGATTGGTGATCACTCGGCTGCTTGCCGCGATACGGGGGCCTTCGAACAGTCCGGCGTTGACCGTATTGCGCACGGCAATGCTGAGTTGGCCACTGTCGCCAGGGCAGACCATGGACGTCACGCCGGCAGCCAGAACGTGCTGAGCGAAGAACAGCCCCCGCAGGGCGCGAAACTCGTCGCTGGTCCAGATGTCGATGTCTTCCTCGCTCTGGGCATTGCCAAACGCCAGGTGGGTGTGCACGTCCACCAGCCCGGGCATGACGAACTGGCCGTGGGCTTCACGGTCGCCGGGTTGCGGACGGGGTGCCTCGGCGGATGGCCCGACATGGCGGATCACGCCGCCTTCGATGATCAATGTCTGTCGTTGGCGGGTGTGCAGGCCAGTACCGTCGAACAGGGTAGAGCAGTGCAGGTGCAGGGCACTCATTGGTGAGCTCTCTCATCGTGAGGTTGGTGCAAGGCTAGGCCGTGGTGACTGCCCAGCACCAACAGATGCTATTGATGGCCAGGTATCGATGGCATCGATACTTGGCGCTCTCTGGCGCAGAAACGAGAACGGCGCCAATCGGCGCCGTCGGAGCCAGGGCCGGCAGCGCCGATCAGGCCGTGTGGCCGCCAAGGGTTTCGGCGATCCAGTCGGCGATGTAGTGCCCGGCATTGATGCTGTTGTCGAAGCTCGAGTGCTGCACGCCGCCTTCACGGTCAGTGAAAATCTTCAGTTCGCGTTTCGGGCTGTTGACCAGTTGCTCGTAGGTGCGGTGTGCCCATTTGAGCGGGATCTGCGAGTCTTTCTCGCCGTGGGTAACCAGAAACGGTACGTGGATGCGGTCGAGTACACCGTCGAGGTGTACGTTTTCGGCGATGCGCATGAAGTCGTCCAGGTCCTTCGCCCCCCAGACCCATTGCACATGCGCCCAGTAGTGTGGCACCGGGAAGTTGCCTTCCTTCTCCAGGCGACGCTTCTGCACGTCGCGCCAGTCGTGGTTGGCGCCCCACACCACGCCGCAAGCAAAGCGCGGTTCGAACGCCACTGCGCGCGGACAGTAGTAGCCGCCCAGGGAAACGCCTTCCAGGCCGATGCGCTTGGCATCGACATCAGCGCGGGTTTCCAGCCAGTCCACTATGCGGCTGGCCCAGTGTTCGCTGTCATGGCGTGCCGTCATGCCGTGGAGGCGAAGCGCTTCGCCGGTGCCAGGCTGGTCGACAATCAGCGACGACACGCCTCGCCTGGCCAGCCAGGCAGGCAGGCCGACGCGGTATTTCATTTCCTTGGTCGAATCCAGCCCGTTGACTTGCACCAGCAGCGGTGCCGGGCCACTCACGCCTTCTGCGCGCACCAGCAATCCCGAGAGGTGCTTGCCTTCATACGGGATCTCTACGCGCTCACAGTTCTCCTTGGCCAAATCGATGCCACGGGCGAAGGTGTCGAGGAAGCGCTGATACAAGGCCGCACGACCCGGCGCGCCGTGGGCCTGCAAGCGTTCGCAGGTGAGGTAATAGGTGGCCGCGCGGTTGTATTTTTCGCCGGCGGACAAGCGTCGGCCGGCGGTTTCGTCCTCTTCGGCCAAGCCGCACAGCTTGTCGGCCATGGTCGACCATATTTCCCGGAAGGCCTGGGTGCCGGCGGCGTCGGGCTGTTTGGCGGCTTCCTGCAGCGGTGCGCACATTTCCTCGATTTCACCCATGCGGGCACCCATTTCAATGGCCAGGTCCACCGAGAGGTTCCAGACGTAATTGGTGGGGAAGTAACGGAACATTCTTGTTGTCCTTCTGCGGTCGTGGAGTCCGGCGCCCACTTGAGCGACAGGCAGGCAGGGCGCGGTTTGAAGGCAAGGTACGCAGGCAGGGCAGGGTGGGGCCAATCGTGATCAGGGATGCGAGGTATCGCGAAACGCGATGCCCCAGCACCGTCGCGGTGTCTGGGGCGATGGCCGCCGCTCAGGCGGTGGCGCGCAGAGCATCTGGCTGCGTGCTGGCGCACTGAATGACATCGCTGATGCGCTCGCGCAGCCATCTGTGCATGGGGTCGCCGTCCATGCTGCGGTGCCACAGTATGAATTCACGCATAACCGGGATCTTCACTGGCGGTGGCAACAGGCGCAGCGGCAGGTAGCCGGCATAGAGTTCGGCCAGTCGGCGGTGCATGGTAGCGATCCGCACGGTGCCCACCAACAACTGGGGCAGGGTGTTGAAGTCGTTGGTGATGACTTCCAGCCGCCGATTGAAGCCGTACTGGTTCATGAACCAGTCCTCGATGCTCAAGTGGCGGTTGCGGCCAAAGCCCACCGAAATGTGGCCCATCTGCATGTACTGCTCAAGTGTCAGATGCTCGCCCACCAAGGGGTTGTCGCGCCACACCACGCAGACATGATCTTCCTCGAACAGCAGCTGCGCCGGATGGCCTTCGATGAGGTAGCGCTCGGGCACGATCATCATGTCGACCTCGCCTCGCATCAGCAATTCGGCGCTACTGTCGCCTGGGCCGATCATCTCGAAGGTAATGTGCGGCGCCTCCTGATGGATTTTCTGGATGACCTGAGCGAATACCACACTGATCAGGTAGTCCGAGGTCACCAGGCGGAAGTGTCGCTTGCTGGCGGCCGGATCGAACACCGGCTTGGCCGTTATCGAGGCGCGAATGGTCAGTAGCACCTCGCGTACCGGTTTGGCCAGTTCCAGAGCATAGGGGGTGGGCTGCATCTTGCGGCCGACCTGCACCAGCAACTCATCCTCGAAAAACGTTCGCAAACGCCCCAGCACTCCACTGGTGGCCGATTGAGTCATGTGCAGGCGCTCGGCGGCGCGTGTGATGTTTTGCTCCTCGAGCAGGATGTCCAGGGCAACCAGCAGGTTCAAGTCCAGGTGGTGAAAGCGCATGGTGATAGCTCTCGGTTCTTGTAGTTATTTTCGCGATACCTTCCCGCTGCATTGCCGCTACGTCAAGACCTGCAAGCCACGATACCGAGCCAACGCCACAGCACATGGGCTGTGGTCCAGGTATCGCGATTGCCGATGCCTCGCATTCTGACTCGCGATTGGTCACGCCACCCCGCCACCGAGCAACCTGCACGCCAGTCGTACGGCCGACGTGCCGCCGCGACCCATTACCGGTGACCTGCCTCGCCGAATAACAATTTCAATGGAGTGGTAGCCATGAATATTCTTGGTCTCGACGCGCTGGTGTTTGGCGTCGACGATATCCAGGCCTGTGCCGATTGCCTGCGTGACTATGGCCTCGATGCCGTTCAACTGGACGGCGACGGTGGCCGTTTCGAGGCGCTGGACGGCACCTCGATCATTATCCGCCGCGGCGACGACCCTGGCTTGCCGCCGGCGCTCGGGCCGACCCCATCGCTGCGCGAGACCGTTTACGGCGTCGCTTCGAGCACCGATCTGGCGGCCATCGCCGACGAACTGGGCCGTGATCGCGAAGTACGGCGCGACGCCAGCGGCGCGTTGCACACCTTCGACGACCTGGGCTTTGCCATTGCCTTCCAGGTGACCTGCCGTCGCCCCTTCGACGCGCCGGCCGACCTTACCAACGCCCCCGGTAGCGCACCGCAGCGCCCGATCAACCAGCTCGGCATTGCCCCGGACATGCCGGCGTTGCCGCGCACCTTGTCCCACGTGGTGTACTTCGTACCCGATGCGGCCAAGGGTGAAGCGTTCTACCGCGATCGCCTGGGCTTCGTCACCACTGACAGCTTCATCGGCGTCGGCCCGTTCATGCGCACCGCCGCCATGGATGATCACCACTGCCTGTTCATGATCCAGACCCCACCCCACATGCAGGGTTGCGAGCACTTCACCTTCCATATGGGCAGCGGCACCGAGGTCCTGCTGGCCGGTACGCGTTTCCAGCAGCAAGGCTGGACCAGCTTCTGGGGCCCGGGCCGACACCTGCTGGGTTCCAACTGGTTCTGGTACTTCAACAGCCCGCTGGGCTGCCACATCGAGTACGACGCCGACATGGACAAGCACGATGACGCATGGGCGGCGCGTCAGGCGCCGATGTCGGCCGACAACTCGCAGCTGTTCCTGTTCGCCTCGCGGGAGAAATGGGCACCCAGCGGCCCGCCTGCGAAGCAGGGTTGAAACATGGCGTGGGTGGAGCTGTGCCGGCTCGATGAGCTGGGCGAGGGTCACGCGCGCGGTTTCGACCCACAGGGCAGGGGCGCGGACAGCCTGTTCGCCCTGCGGTACCTGGGCCAGGTACGCGTCTACCGCAACCTGTGCCCGCATTTGATGGTGCCCCTGGAGTACCGCAAGAACCGCTTTTTGAGCGCCGATGGCCAGTGGATCGTCTGCTACGCCCACGGTGCGCGCTTCATGCCCGAAGACGGCACTTGCGTTCACGGCCCCTGCCGAGGCGAAGCCTTGGAGGCACTCGATCACAAGGAAGCGGACGGCTGGCTGCTATTGCCGCTGGAGCAGCTCGATCGCTGACCTATCGCGCCGCGCGATAGGTCGCATCCCGCGACGCGATTGGTCATGGACCGGCGCAGGCGGGAAGCTGTGCATAGGCACAGGAAACGGCCGCCCCGCATGACGGGGCGCACAACAAGAACAAAACGTGAGACATGCCATGGATACTGTGAACAACGTGTTGATCGTGGGCGGCGGAATTGGCGGGCTGTGTGCCGCCATCGCCTTGCGCCGCAAGGGCGTCGCCGTCGATCTGGTCGAGCTGAAAACCGAGTGGACCGTCTACGGCGTCGGCATCATTCAACAGAGCAATGTGGTGCGCGAGATGCACCGGCTGGGCCTGCTCGAAGCCTACCTTGATGCCGCCTACTCCTTCGAGGACGTGGCCATCTATACCACCGAAGGGCAGCAACTGGCGCGCATCCCTGGCCAGCGCCTGGCCGGTCCGCAGTATCCGGCCAATGTGGGTATCTCGCGCCGCGCCCTGCACAAGGTGTTGAGCGAAACTGCCATCGAACTGGGCACCCAGGTGCGCCTGGGCACCTCGGTGGAAAGTTTCGAGCAAGACGACAGCGCAGTGGACGTGCTGTTCACCGATGGCAGCCAGGGGCGCTACGGTCTGATGGTCGGCGCCGACGGGTTGTTCTCGAAAGTCCGCAGCGTGCTGTTCGGTGATCGTTATCAGCCGCGTTTCACCGGGCAGTCGGTGTGGCGCTACAACTTCCCGCGTGCGGCAGGTATCGACCACCTTGCCAACTACCAAGGGCCCTCTGGCAACGCGGGGCTGGTTCCGCTGGCCGATGACCTGATGTACCTCTTCACCACCTCCCACGAGCCGGGCAACCCCTGGATGGAACCGGCCGCTTTGGCTGATGGCCTTCGCCAGCGCCTGGCCGGTTTCGGCGGGCTGATCGGCGAATTGCGCGAGCAGATCGTCGACAACGCCGGGGTCGTTTACAAGCCGCTTGAAGCGGTGTTTGTCGACGAACCCTGGTACTGCGGTCGAGTGCTGCTGATCGGGGATGCCGCCCATGCCACCACGCCACACCTGGGGCAGGGGGCTGGCATGGCCATTGAGGACGCCGTGGTGCTCGCCGAAGAACTCACCGCGGGTGGCAGCCTCGACGCGCAATTGCAGCGTTTCATGGGCCGGCGTTTCGAGCGCTGCAAGTTCATCAGCGAAAT
This sequence comes from Pseudomonas sp. BO3-4, assembly GCF_034044115.1. Taxonomy (NCBI): domain Bacteria; kingdom Pseudomonadati; phylum Pseudomonadota; class Gammaproteobacteria; order Pseudomonadales; family Pseudomonadaceae; genus Pseudomonas; species Pseudomonas sp. BO3-4. Next base: position 3,269,797 of record NZ_CP139018.1, on the reverse strand, counting down.
GTCCCTGCTGGCAGGTGTGAAGGAGATCCAGCGCGATCCTTCCTTCGACCGCATCGGCCTGGTCAAGCGCATGCTGGAGGTCACTGCGCAGCCGATCTGACTCCCCGTACCCGGCACGCCCTGCCTTGTCGGCGCGCCGGCCCTATGCCAACACCGACGCACAATAAAAAGAAAGAGGAAACCCCGATGTTGACTCGCAAAGGTGCATTCACACGGCCGTTACCGGCGCTCAAGCCCCTCAGCCTGGCGCTTGTCGCGCTGGCCGCAAGCCAGGCGCAGGCCTTTGAATTCGATACCGGCAACCCCGACCTGCGGGTGCGCTGGGACAATACCCTGAAATACAGCGCCGCCTGGCGTACACAGGACGCGAGCAGCAAGCTCACCCAAGGGCAGACCGCGCTGAACCTGGACGACGGTGACCGCAACTTCGACAAGGGCCTGATCTCCAACCGCCTCGACCTGCTGTCGGAACTGGACATTACTTACAACAACGTCGGCGCACGGGTCAGCGGCGCGGCCTGGTACGACGATGTCTACAACCAAGGGACTGACAACAACGACCCTGGCCGTGCCAACAGTTATTCGGTCGACTACGACGCGTTCACCGACGACACGCGCAAGCTGCATGGGCGCAAGGGCGAGCTGCTCGACGCCTTTATCTTCGGCAAGACCGAGATCGGCGACATGCCGCTGTCCGGCCGTTTGGGTCAATACGCCATGCAGTGGGGCGAGAGCCTGTTCTTTGGCATGAACGGCATTGCTGGCGGCATGGCTCCGGTGGACGTGGTCAAGGGGCTGTCGGTACCCAACACGCAGTTCAAGGAACTGATCCGTCCGGTACAGCAGATTTCCGGACAACTCCAACTGACGCCGGATGTGTCGGTGGGGGCCTATTACCAGTTCGAGTGGGAGGCCAACCGCCTGCCGGCAGCGGGCAGCTATTTCTCCACAGACGACTTCTTCGGTGATGGCGCCGAGCGCATGTTCGTCGGCGCGCCGGTGTTCCCCGGTGGCCAACCTCTGGCGTTCTTCCACGGCAACGACAAGCAAGCCAAGGACTCAGGGCAGGGCGGCATGCAGGTGCGCTGGCGCACCGAGACGGTCGACTGGGGCCTGTACGCCATCCGCTTCCACGACAAGTCGCCGCAGCTCAATGTACGCCCGAACTTCGCCAACCTCGACCCGGTCAGCGGCAAGGCCGGCGAGTTCTACTGGGTGTATCCCGAGGGTATCGAGGCGTTCGGTGCGAGCTTCTCCACCACCGTTGGCAACTTCAACCTCGCCGGTGAGTTGTCAACGCGCTGGAACCAGCCGTTGGCCTCGACCAACCAGCATGCGTTGGCCGTGGGCGAGGCGATCGACAATGACGATAACCCGGTTTACGCCACCGGCCGCACGTTGCACGCCAACGTCTCCTGGCTTGCCAGCCTGGAGCCGAACTTCATCGCTGCCGAGTCGAGCTTCCTCGGCGAAATCGCCTGGAACCGGGTGATGAGCGTGAGCAAGAACGCCGATGCCGTTGACCCTAACGCCGACCGTGACGCCACCAGCCTGCGCCTGGTGTTCGAACCGATGTACCGGCAGATCTTACCGGGTCTCGACCTGTCGGTGCCGATCGGCGCGAGCTACACCAACGGCGCGTCGATGGCGCTGGGCACCGGTTTTGGTACCGATCATGGCGGTGACTTGAACATCGGCCTGAAAGGTAACTACCTCAACACCTGGAGTTTGGGTCTGACCTACACGCACTACTACGGCCCGGAGAACACCTTCCTCGACGCCGATAACCACTACACCTTCGAACAGTCGCTCAAAGACCGCGACTTCATCGCCTTCACTGTCAGCCGCACCTTCTGACCGAGGACCACCCGATGAAACACAATAATAAAGTCGTTTCCCTGCTCACTGCCCTGAGTGCCTCGCTGCTATTGGCCCACGGCGCCGTTGCCGCAGTGCCCGCCGAGCAGGCGGCCATGCTCAAGACCAGCCTGACCCCGCTCGGTGGCGAGCGGGCCGGCAATGCGGATGGCAGCATTCCTGCCTGGACCGGTGGCTACATCCAGGCCGACCCGGCCTATAAGGAAGGCGGCAAGCGTGGCGATCCGTTCGCCAGCGACAAGCGGCTGTTGAGCATCACCGCGCAGAACATGGCGCAGTATGCCGACAAGCTGACGCCGGGCATCCAGGCCATGCTGAAGAAGTACCCGGACAGCTATCGTCTCGACGTCTACCCGACACGCCGCAGCGCTGCCGCTCCGCAGTCGGTGTACGACGCCACCCTCGCCAACGCCACCAGCGGCAAGCTGGTGGACGGCCCCGCCGGCCCCATGCCCGAAGGCGCATCCGGCGGCATCCCGTTCCCGATCCCGGCCAATGGCGTGGAAGCCATGTGGAACCACCTGCTGCGTTGGCGGGGTGCGTCCTGGCACGCCAGCTTCAATCAGTACCTGACCACCGCCGACGGCAAGCACGTGCTCACCAATGACTCGCGGGCCGATTTGCAGATGCCCTGGTACCTGCCCGGTGGCAGTGGCGACAAGGGTGTGTTCTGGTCCATCCGCATGACCAACGACGGCCCGCCCCTGCGTGCCGGGGAGTCCATTACCGGCCTTGAGAATCTCAACGCCGACAAAGCTGCGGTCTGGACCTACCTGCCTGGTCAGCGCCGTGTGCGTCGCCTGCCCAACGCCTGCTGCGACACGCCGACCCCGGCCACCGCCGGCGTCATGAGCTTCGATGAGCTGTACGTGTTCAACGGTCGTCTTGATCGCTTCGACTGGAAGCTGGTGGGCAAGAAGGAGATGTACATCCCCTACAACGCCAACAAGGTGTTCACCGCCAGCAACGCCGAGGCGCTGTTGGCCCCCCATCACCTGAACCCCGACGCCATCCGCTGGGAGCTGCACCGTGTGTGGGAGGTGGAGGCGACGCTGAAGAATGGCCAGCGTCATGTGATGCCGCGTAGCACCTACTACCTCGACGAAGACACCTGGGCTGCCGTGCTGGGCGAGCGCTATGACGCCCGCAACCAGTTGGCCAAGGTGGTCTGGACATCGCCGGTGGTGCTGCCTGACCTGCCGGGTGTGGTGACCTTGACCAACGGCTTCTACGACCTGCTCTCCGGTGCCTGGTTCGCCGGTGACCTGTTCGCAGGCAAGAACGAACAGTACCGCATCGTGCCGCCCTACAAGGACTCGGTGTTCACCGCCGACGCCATGGCCGGCGAGGGTGTGCGCTGAGCAGGCGCGCTGCGCAGGTGCAGTACCGACTCTAAGAACAAAAGGTTGCGTGCGATGAACAAGATGCTCTACGGCTGGCTGCTGGCAGCCTGTTGCGGGCTGCCGCCGGCGTTCGCCGGTGACAGCGTGGATGTGCTCGCGCAGCCCGCGCTGCACGGCCCCCAGGCCCTGCGTGCGGTGTTGCAGGATGTGGCCCGGGCCGATGCACGCCTGGTCGCGGTGGGTGAACGTGGCGTGGTACTGCTGTCCGATGACAATGGTGCCACCTGGCGCCAGGCCACTGCCGTGCCGGTGGGTGTCAGCCTGACCGCCGTGCAGTTCATCGACGCCCGCAACGGCTGGGCGGTCGGCCATGCCGGCGTGGTCTTGCACAGCCAGGACGGTGGTGAGCACTGGAGCGTGCAGCTCGACGGCAAGCGCGCCGCCGCCCTGGAGGTGCAGGCAGCCGAGGCTGCCTCAGACGAGCGTCGCCTGGCGGCGGCGCAACGGCTGCTGGCCGACGGCGCGGACAAGCCGTTGTTGGCCCTGAATTTCACCGATGCCCGCAACGGCCTGGTCGTGGGTGCCTACGGGGTGGCCATGCGCACCGCCGACGGCGGGCGCAGCTGGCAGTCGGAGATCGGCCGACTGCCGAACGGGCGTGGACTGCACCTGTATGCCCTGGCGCGCCAAGGCAACCAGGTGTACATCGCCGGCGAGCAGGGCCTGCTGCTTCGCTCGCGTGATGGCGGTGAGCATTACGAGGCGCTGCACGGGCCCTACGATGGCAGCTACTTCGCCGCCACCGTGTTGCCTGATGGCCGTCTGCTGCTCGGCGGCCTGCGCGGTTCGCTGTTCGCCTCTGACGACGGTGGCGACAGTTTCCAGGCGCTAGCCAACCCGATCCCGGCATCGATCAACGGCCTGCGCGTCGCCGGTGGCCAGTTGTTGCTCGCCAACCAGGCAGGGATGCTCCTGCGCAGCGGCCTCGGCGCCTTTGTCGCCCAGCCCGTGGCGGTCTCCGATGGCCTGCCACTGACCGCCGCTACCACCGCCGCCGATGGCTCCATCGTCGCCGTCGGCATGGCCGGTGCGCGCCGCCTGGAACCTTCCTCTCTTTCCACCACGACGGACTGAACCATGCACGTCATGAATTCATCTGCGCCTTCCAGCGGCCATCTCGACGACTTCGACAGCGCGTCCGGCTCGCTGCTGGAACGTGCGCTCTTCAACCACCGTGTGCTGGTGTTGCTGCTGTGCCTGGCGGCGACCTTGCTGCTCGGCTGGCAGGCCTCGCGCCTGACCCTCAATGCCAGCTTCGAGAAGATGATCCCGCGCGATCATCCGTTCATCCACAACTATCTGGAGCACCGCCAGGAACTCGCCGGCCTGGGCAACGCGGTGCGCATCGCCGTGGCCAATCCGCGCGGTAGCATCTACGACAAGGACTACCTGCACAGCCTGCAGCAGCTCAACGACGCGGTATACCTGCTGCCTGGCGTCGACCGTGCGGCGATGAAGTCGCTGTGGACGCCGTCCACCCGCTGGACCGGAGTCACCGAGGAGGGCCTGGAAGGTGGCCCGGTGGTGCCCGACGGCTACGATGGCGCTGCCGCTAGCCTGGAAGCGCTCAAGCGCAACGTGGAACGCTCCAACGAGATTGGTCAACTTGTGGCCTTCGACCAGCGTTCGAGCATTGTCTACGTGCCGCTGCTGGAGAAGACCCCGGACGGCCAGGCCCTCGACTACACGGCCTTCGCCCATGAGCTGGAAACCCTGCGCGAGCGCTTCCAGGCGCAGGGGGTGGAGATCCACATCACCGGTTTCGCCAAGGTCGTCGGCGACCTCATGGACGGCCTGCGGCAGATCCTGCTGTTCTTTGCCGCCGCCATTGCCATCACCGCCGCCGTGCTGTACTGGTACACCCGCTGTGTGCGCAGCACCGCGCTGGTGGTGGTGTGTTCGCTGGTGGCAGTGATCTGGCAGCTCGGCCTGCTGCCACTGCTGGGTTACGCGCTCGACCCCTATTCGGTGCTGGTACCGTTCCTGGTGTTCGCCATTGGCATGAGCCATGGCGCCCAGAAGATGAACGGCATCATGCAGGACATCGGCCGCGGTATGCATCGCCTTGTGGCAGCGCGGTTCACCTTCCGCCGGTTATTTCTGGCCGGGCTCACCGCGCTGCTATGCGATGCGGTTGGTTTTGCCGTGCTCATGATCATTCAGATACAGGTGATCCAGGACCTGGCCGTCATCGCCAGCCTGGGCGTGGCGGTGCTGATCTTCACCAACCTGATTCTGCTGCCGGTGCTGCTCTCCTACGTGGGCGTCAGTGCCCGTGCGGCGCGGCGCAGCCTGCGCGCTGAAGAGGGCGAGGCCAGCGGAGCGGGCAAGCATGCGGTGTGGCGCTTCCTCGACCTGTTCACCCGCCGGCGCTGGGCGGCGGCGTGCATCGCCGTCGCTGCGCTGATGGCTGCCGGGGGCTACGCCGTGAGCCTGCACCTGAAGGTCGGCGACCTCGACGCCGGCGCTCCCGAGCTGCGCGCCGATTCGCGCTACAACCGCGACAATGCCTTCGTCACCCGGCACTACGGCGCCAGCAGCGATGTGTTCGCGGTGATGGTGCGCACCGCCCCCGGTGGCTGTTCGGCCTACGGCACCTTGAAACACGTGGATGACCTCGACTGGCAACTGCGTGGCCTGCAGGGCGTGGACTCGACAAACTCGTTGGCGTTGCTCAACCGCCGGGTGCTGGTCGGCCTCTCCGAAGGCAGCCCGAAGTGGTATGACCTGGTCAACAACCAGGCGACCCTGAACATGGTCACCGCCGGTGCCCCGCGCGGGCTGTACAACGACGACTGCAGCCTGCTGACGCTCTATGCCTACCTGAACGATCACAAGGCCGACACCCTGGCGCGGGTGGTCGACAGCGTCCAGGCGTTTGCCCAGGCCAACGACAGCGAGCAGGCCAGCTTCCTCATGGCTGCCGGCAGTGCAGGCATCGAGGCTGCCACCAACCAGGTGGTCAAGCAGGCCAACCGCGACATGCTCTGGTGGGTCTACGGCGCGGTGATCGTGCTCTGCCTGGTGACCTTCCGCTCCTGGCGCGCGGTGCTCTGCGCGGTGCTGCCACTGGTACTCACCTCGATCCTCTGCGAAGCGCTGATGGTGGCGCTGGGTATTGGCGTGAAGGTGGCGACCCTGCCGGTGATCGCCCTTGGGGTCGGCATCGGCGTGGACTACGCGCTGTATGTGATGAGCATCGTGCTGGCCCAGCTGCGCCAAGGCGCGAGCCTGTCCCAGGCGTATTACCGCGCGCTGCTGTTCACCGGCAAGGTGGTCATGCTCACCGGTATCACCCTGGCCATCGGCGTTGGTACCTGGATCTTCTCGCCGATCAAGTTCCAGGCCGACATGGGCGTGCTGCTGGCATTCATGTTCGTCTGGAACATGGTCGGCGCATTGATCCTGCTGCCGGCGTTGGCCTACTTCCTGTTGCCGCACCGCAAGGCCTGTACCGAGCAGCTGACATTGCCGGCGCATGAGCACACAAGGCGCGAGCACAGCAGCGGGATGCTGGAGCAGGGCGCCAGTTTTCGCCCACTGGAGGAGGTGAGCCATGGCCGCTGAACGCACCGCCGGAAGCGCCCAGGCTGCCTTGCTGCTGTTCGGCAGTTGCCTGCCCGTCCTGGGGGCGGTGCTCATCGCACCGGTGCTACCCCGCATGCACGCGCATTTTGCCGAGACGCCGGGCGTGGCCGTGCTGGTGCCGGTGGCCCTGACGTTGCCGGCACTGGTGATAGCCTTGTTGGCGCCGCTGGCCGGGGTGTTGGCAGACCGTGTGGGGCGGCGAGCACTGCTGCTGGCGAGCATGTTGCTCTACAGCCTGTGCGGTTTGTTGCCGTTGTGGCTGGACTCGCTGGTGCTGATTGTCGCCAGCCGCGCCGGCATCGGCTTGGCCGAAGCCGGCATCATGACCTGTTGCACCACGCTGATGGGTGACTACTTCGACGGCCAGCGCCGGGCGCGGTTGTTCGCTTTGCAGATGGTGGTCACCTCGTTGGCGGCGGCGTTGTTCATGGGCGTGGGCGGTGCGCTGGGGGAAAGCGACTGGCGGACACCGTTCACCCTCTATGCGGTGGGTGCGCTGTGCCTGCCCTTGATGGCCCTGCTGTTGTGGGAGCCGCGTGCCTGCCAGACCGCCAGCGAAGCCACCGTCGATTCGCGTTTTCCATGGGCGGCCCTGACGCCGTTATACCTGCTCACCGTGCTGGCTGGCGTCAGCCTGTTCATCGTCCCGGTACAGGCCGGTTACGTGCTGCAGTTACTGCACATAGATGCGCCCCGTCAGGTCGGCCTGGCCATGGGCGCCAACCAGCTCGGCGTGTTGGCCGGCGCACTGGCTTTTCGCTTACTGGCGCGCTTGCCGGCTGGGCGGTTGCTGGCCTTGGGCTTTGCCACGGCGGGGCTCGGTGGCGGCCTGATGGCGCTGGCGAGCAGCCACGCGCCAGTGGTGCTGGCGGTGCTGATCAACGGCCTGGGTGTTGGGCTGTTGCTGCCGACGCTGATCACCCTGGTGATGCAGCAGGTTGGCTTCGATCAGCGCGGCCGTGCCACGGGTGGGTTCACTTCGGCGATTTTCGCGGGTGAGTTCGTCAGTCCATTGATCGTCCTGGCATTGACCGCTGGTGTGGCTACGCAACTGCCGCATGCACTGCTGCTGGTCGCCATCGGACAACTGCTACTGGCGCCTGTGTGCCTGTCCTTGATGCGCCACCGGCGTGCGGTGACGGTGGCAGGTGCACGATGAACGAAATTTTCCTTGGCGGGCGAGCCGGTGCCAGTCGCTCTCTGCGCAGCGCCATGTGGCTGACCAGCACGCGCCTACCGGCCATGGCTGAAGGCGCAGCGTTCATCAGCGGACAGAATCTTATTGTCGACGGTGGCTCGACCATCGGCGACGGCAATTGAAAGGAGACAGCATGCAATCGCTTCCTGCATTCAAACGTGTAGTCACCGGCCACGATGCCGAGGGCCAGGCGGTCGTCGCCAGTTGCGGCCCGACACCGAACAACTTCCCACTCAAGGCGGTGCCTGGCACCCTGTTCTACGAAGTCTGGAACAGTGTCGGCAGCCCGGCGACACTGGACAACGGCAATGATCCGACAGCGCAGCCGCTGCAATTGAGCCCTGGCCCGCTGGGCAGCGTGATTCGCGTGGTGGACATACCGCCTGACAGCGTGCAGAACCAGGTCAGTGCCGAAGATGCAGCCGCTGCCTTCGCCGAGATCGGCGAGGCGAGTGCCGGCACGGGCAAAGCCGACTCGAAGCACAAGCTGATGCACCGCACCGAAACCCTGGACTACGGCATCGTTACCGAGGGCGAGGTCTGGCTGGTGCTGGACGATGGCGAAGTCCACCTCAAACGGGGCGATATCGTGGTCCAGCGCGGTACCAACCACGCTTGGAGCAACCGCAGCGAACAGATGGCCCGGATGGTCTTCATCCTGCTCGATGGGCGTTATGCCGAGACGCTCAAGGAGCTGCTGCCATGAAGCTCGCCACGTTCGACGACGGCAGCCGCGATGGTCGCCTGCTGGTGGTGGCCCGTGACCTCGGGCATGCGGTCGATGCCAGCGACATCGCCACCAGCTTGCAGGTCGCGCTGGAAAACTGGCCCCAGGTCGAAGCCCGCTTGCAGGCTCTGTATCAGCAGCTCAACGACGATGCGGTTGCGGGTGCCTTCGCGCTCGACCTCGCTCGACTGGCTGCGCCCCTGCCGCGTGCCAGCCAATGGCTGGATGGCTCGTGCTTCCTCAGCCATGGCGCGTTGATGCAGAAGGCCTTCAACCTGGACCCGATCGAAGGCGTCGAGCACACACCACTGATTTACCAGGGTGCCAGCGACGACTTTCTCGGGCCACTCGCGGACATTCCCTTGCCCAGCGAGGCCCACGGCATCGACTTCGAGGGCGAGTTCGCGGTGTTGCTCGATGACGTACCCATGGGATGCCCGGCGGAGCAGGCCTTGCAGCATGTTCGCCTGATCCTGCAACTCAACGATGTCAGCCTGCGGGCCCTGGCACCGCGGGAAATGAAGACCGGCTTCGGCTTTCTCCAGGCCAAGCCCGCCAGCAGTTTCGCGCCCGTCGCGGTCACCCCGGACGAACTCGGCGAGGCCTGGCGCGACGGCCGGGTGCACTTGCCGCTGCACGTGCACTGGAACGGCGAGTGGTTCGGCCATCCGCATGGCGGCGCCATGCACTTCGGTTTCCACCAGTTGATTGCCCATGCGGCGCTGACGCGACGCTTGAGTGCGGGCACGCTACTGGGCTCCGGCACCGTGTCCAACGCCGAGCGCAGCGTGGGCTCGGCGTGCATCGCCGAGCGCCGCGCCATCGAAACCATCGCCTGCGGTGCGCCGCGCACGGCCTTCATGCGCTTTGGCGACCGGGTGCGCATGGAGGCTCGCGGGCCCGAGGGCGAGGTGCTGTTCGGGGCGATTGACCAGCGCGTGGTGCGGGGAGGCTGGCCATGCGAGTGATGGTCACCGGGGCCAATGGCTTCGTCGGGCGCCAGTTGGTGCAGCGCCTGCTGGACCTGGGCGAGCTGCGCGGGCGGCGAATCGAGGCACTGCTGGCGCTGGATCAGGCACTGGATGGCCTGCCCGAAGACGCGCGCCTGCGTCGCCATCACGGTAGCGTCACTGACGCGGCCTTGCTGCGTCGAGTGCTGGCTGACGGTGTCGACGTGGTCTTCCATCTCGTCAGCGTGCCTGGCGGCGCTGCCGAGGCGCAGTACGAACGGGGTTACCAGGTAAACCTGCAAGCAAGCCTGGAGCTGCTCGACCAACTGCGTAATCCCCTCTGTCCACCGGTGCTGGTGTACGCCAGCAGCGTCGCGGTGTACGGCGGCAAGTTGCCGACGCGCATGGACGAAGGCCAGCCAGCGTCGCCCCAGCTGTCCTATGCGGCGCACAAACGCATGGTGGAGATCGCGTTGCAGGACCTTGCCCGCCGTGGCGAGGTTGACGGCCGCGCCTTGCGCTTGCCCGGTATCGTTGCTCGCCCGCGCGAGCCGAATGGTCTGCGCTCGGCGTTCATGAGCGACCTGTTGCACGCCTATGTGGCCGGGGAGGCCTACACCTGCCCGGTGTCACCCGAAGCGAGCGCCTGGTGGATGTCGGCCCGTTGTTGCGTGGACAACCTGCTGCACGCCGCCGAGCTGGAAGACCCGGGCAGCCAGCGGGTTTGGCAACTGCCCGTGCTGCATTTGACCATCGCCCAGGTGCTGAACGGGCTGGCGGCTGTTGTTGGCGAGGCCAACCGTGAGCGCATCGCCTTCGCCCCCGATCCCCAGCTCGAAAGCCTGTTTGGCCGCTACCCACCGTTGCGTACCTCGTTTGCCCGCGAACTGGGCTTCTGCCACGACGGTTCAGTGGCCGGGCTGCTGCGTAATGCCCTCGACTTGCCGCCGCGCCACACCCGTCGCGCGGCCATCCGCAAAGGAATCCTCGTATGAGCTTGAACACACGTCGCTTGCTGGACCTGTCTGTCACCCTGGACAACAACCCTTACACTGATCCGCCACCTTTGCTGCCGAAGATCGATTATATGGATCATCAGCAGGGTTGGCCGGAGATGGCCGCGATGTTTCCCGGGCTGCGCAAGGAGGACCTGCCGGGCGACGAGTCCTGGGCGGCGGAGCGCCTGCAGATCACCACTCACAGCGGTACTCACATGGACGCGCCCTGGCACTACGCATCCACCACCGACGGTGGCAAGCCGGCCTTCGGCATCGACGAACTGCCGCTGGAGTGGTGCCTGCAGCCGGGGGTGAAGCTGGATTTTCGTCATATGGCGGATGGCCACGTGGTCACTGCGGCGCAGGTCGAGGCGGAGCTTGCGCGTATTGGTCATGAGCTGCAGCCGCTGGAGATCGTGCTTGTCAACACCCGCGCGGGCAGCTTGTTCGGCCAGCCAGGCTATCTCGAAGCCGGAGTGGGGATGGGCCGCGAGGCGACCTTGTACCTGCTGGAGCGCGGGGTGAGGGTGGTCGGTACCGATGCCTGGAGTTGGGATGCGCCATTCAAGTTCACCCGCGAACGCTTCAGTGAAACGGGCGACGCCTCGATCATTTGGGAGGGCCATAAGGCCGGGCGTGATATCGGCTATGGGCAGATGGAGAAGCTGGCCAATCTGGAGCAGCTACCGGCGGATGGGTTTCTGGTAAGTTGCTTCCCTTACAAGATCCGGCATGCCTCAGCCGGCTTCGTCCGGGCGGTAGCGATCTTCGATTAGGGACAAAGCCATGGGCGAAAGGAGCGGGCGTGCGCAGCTGCCGTCAGCCGTTGGCCGTCGGGCAGCTGCGGGCGATGGTCAAACGTCCAGCACCAACCGGGCGCTGTGGCAGCCCGATACGCAGGGCGTTATCCATTCTCCGCTGTTGCGCTGGGCATCGCTGAGGTACTCGTCGCGGTGATCAAGCTGCCCCTCGATGACCCGGCTGACACAGGCGCCGCAGATACCCATCCCACATGACACGGGTAGCTCCACGCCAGCCCGCGATGCTGCTTGTACCAAACTTTCGCCCGGTTGCACCTCGACCTGAAGACGACTGCGCTGTAGCACCAGTGTGCAGTGACGCTCCACGTGCAAGGTGGGTTCTGCGGCCTGGAAATGTTCGCGATGAAGCGCCGTGGTTGGCCAGCCGCTTGCCAGCGCGACGTGCTCAACACAATCCATGAAACCTGCAGGGCCACAGCAATAGAGGCTTGCGCTGCCGTCCCAGGCCGGCAGGTGTTCCTCCAGGTACCCGGCGATCATCGGGGCGCGCAAGCCTGCATGAACCTCGGTATTCGCATCGAGGTACTGGACAAAAGGCACCTGTTTGGCATCGCGGGTGAAAAACAGCAAGCGCACCGACCGACCTTGCGCTTGGCATTGCCGGTACATGGCGAGCAGTGGCGTGACTCCTATGCCTGCGGCCACCAAGACGACCTGTCCAGTGCCAGGTTGCAGGTTAAAGAAGTTGCGCGGCAGGCCCACCTCCACCCGGGCACCCAGCCGCAGGTGCTCGTGCAGCCATTGCGAGCCGCCGCGGGAGGCTTTTTCGCGCTTGATGCCCAGGTATACATGACCGTCCTCGGGCAGGCTGACCACTGAGTATTGGCGTACCACGCCATTGCCCAGGCGCAGGTCCACATGAGCACCGGGTGCCCAGTCGAAGGGCAGGGGAGCAGGACTCGGCGGGGCCAGTTCCACACCTAGCACGTCGTCGGCTTCAAGGCGCAGGGCCCGCACCTGCAGAGGCGTCCAGCTCATGCGCGTACCCCCGCGGCCTGTTGCAGGCGAAGTACAGCCTGCCGCGCCTGGCTGCCCAGTTCGGCCAGGTCCAAGCCAGGAAGCGCATCGTTTTCCACGCTCAGGCGGCCGCCCACCAGCAATGCCCGCAGCGTCGGACGGCCACCGCCAACCACTGGCGCGATACCCAGATCATGCAGACCGAAGTAGCGGGGTTGATCGAGGCGGTAGATCGCCAGGTCCGCCGCCATGCCGACCTGCAGCGTGCCGATGGCGTCCAGGCCCAGCACCTGGGCGCCACCTGCTGTGCCCCAGCGCACAACGTCCTCCACGCTGGCGACATGGGCACCGCCCTCCAGATCGCCGCCGGCATGGCGGGCCATGGCGCGTTCGCCGGCCTTGGCCCTTTGCATCAGCCAGGCGGCGTGGGTTTCGCTGATCATGTCGCAGGCTTCGTTGGAGGCAGCGCCATCCACGCCGATCGAAACCGACATGCCTGCAGCCTCCATGGCAACGATATCTGCGATACCACTGCCAAGCCGGCCATTGCTTTGTGGGCAGTGGGCGATGCCGGTGCCGGTGGCGCCCAGCAGCTGGATTTCTTCGGCGCTCAGCTTGACCAGGTGCGCGAACCACACGTCCGGCCCGAGCCATTCCTGCTCCGCGCAGAACACCACGGGCGAGAGGCCGTGGCGATCATGGACTTCGTTCTGGTACTCCACGGTTTCGCTCAAATGGCTGTGCAGGCGGATGCCCAGGCGGCGTGCGGTGCGGGCGGTCTCCCGCAGGTGCTCGGGCGGCATGGAGTAGGGCGGGCTGGTCGGCGCCATTACCACACGGCGCCAGGCATCATCGGCGGGATCATGGTAGACCTGCACCAAGCGCTGAACATCGTCCAGGTACTGCTTGAGGGTCTCAGGTCCGGCCGTCGCGGGGCCTTCCGCCTGACGTACCTGGGTTGCGCCGCCCCGGCAAAGGACGAAACGCAGTCCCAGGCGCTCGGCTTCTTCGAAGAGGATCTGTGCGCTGTCGAAGGCCATGCCTGGCAAGTACAGGTAATGATGGTCGGCCACCGTGCTGCAGCCGGAACGGGCCAGCTCCACCAGCCCGACCCGTGCGGCCAAGCGAAAACTGTGCTCATCGAACAGCCCGCGATAGCGATAGGGCACGGCCCCCAACCAGGCACCGAGGCTCTGGTCGATGCCAGCGGGAATGCCCTTGAGCAAGGACTGGAACAGATGGTGATGGGTGTTCACCCAGCCTGGATACACCACGCAATCGGTGGCATCGAGCACTTGCTCACCTGGTAACGGTTGCAGCGAGCCCAGGGCGGCGATACGCCCCTGGGTGATACGGATGTCCGGCCCGACATGGCGCGCGGCGCCGCCGCGCAGGCCAGTGAGGATGGCGCTGGCGTTACGGATCAGCCAGCTGTTGCTGTGTTTCATGTTCGTCTCCATAGGCAGTACGGCGTTTTGCATGGAAGTCAGCCCAGTTCGCTTTCGTGCCAGTGGCGCAGGCTCAAGCGCGCCAGCAACGCCATCAGGCTGAACAGCGCCACGCCGGTCAGGGCGATCAACACCAGGGCGGCGAATAGGCGGGGGATGTTGAGCTGGAATCCCGCCTGCAGGATCTGATAGGCCAGGCCCGCACCCGTGCCGCCCGTACCGGCGACGAACTCGGCCACCACCGCGCCGATCAATGCCAAGCCACTGGCGATGCGCAGGCCAGCGAAAAAGCACGGTAAGGCGCTGGGAATGCGCAGGCGCAACAGCACTTGCCAGCGGCTGGCACGGTTCAGGTGGAACAGGTTGAGCAGGCCAGGGTTGACGCTGCGCAGGCCCAGGACGGTGTTGGCGATGATCGGGAAGATCGCCACCAGCGTGGCGCAGATCACCAACGCCAAGGTCGTGTCGCTGCACCAGATGATGATCAGCGGCGCGATGGCCACCACCGGCGTGACCTGCAGCAGAATCGCGTAGGGAAACAGACTGGCCTCCACGACGCGGCTCTGCACGAACACGAACGCCGCCAGCGTGCCGATGACAACGGCGAGGGCGAATGACAGGAAGGTGATCTTCAGGGTCATCCACAGTGCCCCCAGCAGCATCGGGCCATCGGCGACCAGGGTGCGGCCGATATCGGCCGGTGACGGTACCAGGTACACCGGGACTTTCCAGGCGATGCATGCCAGTTGCCAGACGCCGAGCAGCAAGGCGCCAACCAGTAGTGGTGAAACGATGCGTAGTACGGAAGGGTGGCGTAGCCAGGGAGTAGAGGGTCGGCTCATGATGATGCTCTCAGGAAGGGTCGCCATTGGCCTGGGCCAGGAGTCGGGACAGGTGCGCGCATTGCTCGATGAACGCCGGCGAAGTACGGTATGCCTCGTCGCGTTCCCGTGGGCCGTCGATGATTACATCGGCGATCACTCGACCGGGACGCGCGCCCATCACGACCACCCGCGAAGACAGGTACACCGCCTCGAAGATGCTGTGGGTCACGAATACCACCGTCAGGTCGCGCTGGAGCCAGAGCTGGCGCAGGTCGCTATCGAGCTTGTTGCGGGTGAACTCGTCCAGGGCGCCGAAGGGTTCGTCCATCAGCAGCAGATTGGGTTCGGTGGCTAATGCCCGGGCAATGGAGGCGCGCATCTGCATACCGCCGGAGAGCTCCCGCGGGTAAACGTCGCCGAACTTGCCCAGCCCCACCAGTTCCAGGGCGGCTTGCACCTTGGGCTGGCTCTGGGCCTTGGGGGCGCCGGCCAAGTCCAGGGGCAAGCGCACGTTGTCGTGCACTTTGGCCCATGGCATCAGGGTGGCTTCCTGGAACACCATGGCCAGGCTGCGCCCCGGTGTGCCTGCGTGGTGGTCCGTACCCGGGGCATCCTTGCCCCACCAGCGCACATGGCCGGCGGAGGGCTGTTCGAGCCCGGCGAACATTTTCAGCAGGGTGCTTTTGCCACACCCCGACGGGCCCAAGAGCGAGACGAACTCGCCGCGTTCGATCGCCAGTTTCACGCGGCTCAAGGCATGGGTGCCATTGCTGTAGGTTTTTTCCACCTGATTGGCGAACAAAGGGGTGTCCACACCGATGGTGTTCGGCAGGGCCTGCGGCTGGACGTCGGCTTTGGATAGGGTCTGCATCAACATAGCGCTCTCCCCGTGGGTCATGAGCGGTGGTGAATGCCCCGGCGCACCGGGGCGTTGGGCAAGTGTCAGTGGCTGAGGAACACTTCGCTCTCGCCATGGGCTTCAAGCAGACCCAATAGTTGCCGACGGATAACCAACCCAGGCTTGTCCGATGGCATGTGCAGTTCCACCCTGCGGCGGGTGTCGACACAGGCGTCAGGATCGGTGGCTTCCAGTATGTCGCGGTCTTCGGCTGTGATCGCCGCGTCCCAGTCGATCAGTTCCTGGGTTGAGCATTGGTCTTCGCTGTCGTTGCGATACAACCACTGCACGAGCATCAGTCGGTTGTCGTCGATGGGCGTGGCGCAGTTGTAGATGATGTGATGGATGCCGCTGTCCGGATACATGCAGCCAAAGCGCCGGGAGAAGGGCAGGTAATAGCGGTTGAGCAGGTGCCGCTGGGTGATTGGCTCGGTGGTACCGGTGATACGGAAGCTTGCCTCGGGGTTGCGGATCGGCACGCGGGTCTCGGCTTCGAAGCCATAATCGGTTTCGCGAAATGCGTAACTGGCCGGTTGGGGCTGGTCGAACAAGCCGAAATTGGCCTTGTGCACGAAGGAAAAGTGCGAGTTGTCGAAGGAATTCTCCATGACCCGCAGCGGGCTGGTCTTCCACTCTTCGTAAAACTGGAAGATGCGTCGGTAACCGGGGGCGCCGTCTTCTGGGAACTCAGGGATCGGTTGTAGCGGGTCGTCCAGGCTGACCCAGGCATAGCCGTACTTCTCCTGGCAGTGATAAGCCTTCACCGCGGCACCCGGAGGAATAGCGCCGGTGGGATTCTGCGGGATCTTCACGCAGGTGCCAGTGCAGTCGTATTCCCAGCCGTGGTACCCGCAGGCGATATTGCCCTCAGCACTGACGAAGCCTTTGGACAGTTTGGCGGTGCGGTGGCAGCAGCGGTCCTGCATTGCCACCGGGGTACCATCGGGACGCTTCCACAACACCAGCGCTTCACCCAGCAGGGTGAATGGCTTGGGGCCGTCTTCGAGGGCTGTCATAGGGAGCAGGGCATACCAGAAACGGCGCAATACAGGTTGTTTGGTAACCAACATAATCAGGATTCCTCACAGCGTTGAGCTTGTTAGGGTGTTCAGCGGCTGCCGACCTGCTCGGCCTCAGGGAGTACCTTCAGGTCTTGCACAAAGCGCGTGGTGTACGCGTTGCGCCAAGGTGCGTCGGGACCGAGCAGACCCGCCTCGACCATGAAGTCGCGGGTTGCTTGCCAGCGGCTGTCCGTCATGGTGCCGATCCCCTGGGTTGCAGCCTCTCCACCGGTGACCAGGCGGTACTGCTTGAGGGTCGAGACGCCCCAGGCCAGCAGTTCATCGGTCATGTTGGGGTTGTCGCGCTTGATCAGTGCATTGCCGGCGCTGGGGTCATCCAGATAGCGCTTCCAACCCTCCATGGACGCGCGCACGAAACCTGCTACCCGCTCCGGGTGCTGAGCGATGATGTCTTGACGGGTGACCACGGTGGATCCGTAGGGTGGATAACCGGCATCTGCGAAGAGGAAAAAGTTAGGCGTCACGCCTGCCTTTATCGCCTGGAACAGTTCCGAGCTGGCATACGCCTGTTGTGTGGTTTGCGGGTCGGCTAGAAAGGGTTGCAGGTTGAAGGTGTAAGGCCGCGCCTGGTTGTCAGCCAATTGATATTTACCCTTCAGCCAGGGCCACCAGGTTTGCTGGCCCGAGGTGGACACCAGCACAGGCTTGCCGCCAAGCCCATCAAGTCCGCTGACGTCCGCGTGGGTCATCAACCCTTGCGGGTCTCCCTGGAAGGGCGCAGCCACTGCGACCACTGGCAGGCCTTGCTCGACACTTTTTAGAATCTGCAGGTCATAGTTGACGATGAAATCAGCTTGCTTGCTGACCAGCAGTTGCATGCCATTGACCTGTGGTCCCCCCATGCGGATGGACACATCCAGGCCTTCCTTTTCGTACAACCCATCGGCCAGTGCCTGGTAGAAGCCGCCCTGTTCGGCCTGAGCATACCAGGAGGTCAGCAACACGACTTTGTCGCCAGCGATCGCCAACGGAGCGATCGTCAGCGTGGTGGGGAGCAACGCTGCTGCCAACAGCGAGCGTAACGGGCGAGCCAAGGCAAAACGCGTTTTCATCATGTGTTCTTCACCCCGATTCAAAAACCGCCGTGCGCCGGATAGCGCGACAGCGAAGGAGCCGGGCGGAGAGAACGTGGGAAGAGAATGGCGTCGCGAAGCAAAAGGGCGTGAACTGGCGACTGACATTGCTCTCTTGCCCGGGGCTGCCATAGCCTCGTTCAAACATCCGCTCGGATGTACGCCCCGAAGGACGCAAGAGCAATGCCCCATGCCATGCCTGGCACTGACCGCTTCTACTCGCTGATACAAGAAGCCAGAAGCATGCCAATTTCATGAAGCCGCTGACTTTGCGGTGTAGCGACCCGCATCCGAGGGGGCCTGGACTGACGCGTGAGTTGAGAAGGTGCAGAACGTACCGATTGAGCACTAATAAAGTGCGCAATGTTCTGATGGGATGGTGTTCATTGATTCTGAGGATTGCTCACAATAAGCAAATTACGTGTATCCGATTAGTTGGCACGCGCCCTGCTTTGCGCTAACTCGAGTAGAAGCGGTCAGTGCCAAAAGTTGGCATGGGACATTGCTCTGGCGGCCTCGCGCCGCTCCCCCGGCAAGGGTGGCGCCTCGGCATGAGCCGGGGCCAGAGGAGAGGTCGTCCGCTGCTGCATACCCTTGCTGGCGAAAACCAACAATCACGACCCAAGGGATGCAAATGAAACCGAACGCTCTTTCCTGGCTGCTTCACAGCGTCGTCCCACTCTGCGCGCTGGCCACTGGCAGTGCCCAGGCGAATCCGCTGATGTGGAGCAACAACAGCCTAAGCTACCTCTACGGGCATGGTTATAAAGTCGATGGCACCGGCAACGATATCCAGCAAACCATCACCTTCGAGCACGCCAGTGGCTG
This sequence comes from Pseudomonas sp. BO3-4, assembly GCF_034044115.1. Lineage (NCBI taxonomy): Bacteria > Pseudomonadati > Pseudomonadota > Gammaproteobacteria > Pseudomonadales > Pseudomonadaceae > Pseudomonas > Pseudomonas sp. BO3-4. The sequence continues at coordinate 3,251,124 of NZ_CP139018.1, read as the reverse complement.
GACGTGGGGCGACATGTTCTTGTTCGTCGATAACAAGTGGTCCAACGGCTTGTCCGGCAACGATGGCTACACCTATTACGGCGAGTTTTCACCGCGACTGTCGCTCGGCAAAATCAGCGGACACCGTCTTAGCTATGGCATCGTCAAGGATGTGTTGATCGCTGCCACCTATGAGCGCGGAGAAGGGCGCAATCGAAAGTACCTGCTTGGGCCCGCTGTTGACCTGAACCTGCCTGGTTTTGATCGTTTTTCACTGAACACTTACTACCGCAAGCCCGATGGGATAACCGGCAAAGCGTCTGGACAGTGGCAGATCAACCCGACCTGGGCGATGACGATACCGCTCGGGCGCTCCGACATTTTGTTCGACGGTTATCTGGAGTGGTACGTCAATGATGTGGGGACGAAGGGTACCTCGAACTATGTAGCCAAGAGTTTCCACTTCAACCCCCAAATCAAGTACGACGTCGGTAAGGCGATGGGGCAAGCGCCGGCGCGTTTCTATGCGGGAATCGAGTGGGACTATTGGTCCGACAAATATGGCATCGAAGACAGCCACGGTTTTCCGACCGATCAGAACGCGTTGAGTGCATTGATCAAGGTGCATTTCTAGGCTCTGTACGAATGCAGATGTCGCAAACACCGCATGGACAAGCCAGCGAGACAACTGCGGCATAGCTTTTCGTAAGCTTGTCGAAGGGTGTCACGACCCGGCGGTTCCCTTCAGTCAGCCAGACATGCGCTCGATGATGTTGTGCTGTTGGTACTTGGGCCGATCAAACAGTCTGGGTAAACCACGCTTTGGATTGCACTTCATTGAGCGCATGCGGGTGCCCATGTAGCGGCTCATTATAACCAACACGTCCGCTCGCCTGTGTCAGAGCCTTCAGTTCGCGATTGTTCACAGATTCAGTCATGAGCGCTGCTGCGCCAGCTGAATCCAAGCGATTTTACCGCTCACATACGATAAGCCGTGATTATTCCACCTGAGGAAATGTTTGCAGGAGGGGTTTTCTATCGCCATAATTGGTACGTAATTACATGTTACATAACACAGTACAAAATCGTAGGAGCAAGCATGGCCCGTGGCGGCATCAACAAGGTGGTAGTGCAGCAGGCACGTCAGGCACTGATCGCCCGGGGTGAGAACCCCAGCATCGATGCCATACGTATCGAATTGGGCAATACCGGCTCCAAAACCACGATTCACCGCTACCTGAAGGAACTGAACGGCCAGCAGCCGGTGGCTTCCGAGGGCGGGGTCGCGCTGAGCGATGTGCTGAGCCGCCTGGTTGGGCAACTGGCAACCCAGCTGCAGGACGAGGCCAACCTGAAGATCGAGCAGGCCGAGAGCACCTTCACGCAACAGCGCGAGACGCTTGAGGCGCAGCTGGAAATCGCCCAGCAGGCACTGGCTGCAGCGCATCAGCAACACAAGATCGATGCAGCGGCATTGGCTGCAGAGACAGAAAAACTGTTGTCCACGCAGAGCACGCTGCAAGCCGAACAGCTGCGCAGTGCCAGCCTCAACCAGTCGCTGGGTGAGTTGCAGGTGCGCCTGGCTGACAAGGACGAGCAGGTCAAATCGTTGGAAGACAAGCACCGCCATGCCCGCGACGCCCTGGAGCACTACCGCAATGCCAGCCGTGAACAGCGTGAGCAGGAACAGCGCCGCCACGAAGCGCAGTTGCAGCAGATGCAGGTGGAATTACGTCAGATGCAGCAGGGCATGATCGTCAAGCAGGACGAACTTACCCGCTTGCACCGTGACAATGAGCGGTTGCTGGGAGAGCATCGTCAGGCGGCCAGTGAATGCCGGGCGCAGGATGAGTTGCTGGAACAACGCGATGCGCAGATCCAAGGCCTGCGCACGATCCTGGCCCAGGCACAAGGCGCCAGCGAAGAGATGCGCCGGCAGCTGGATGTGCAAGCCCAGAGCCTTGAAGCCAGGCGCGACGTGTGCACCGAGCAGGCGCGGCAGTTGCAGTGGCTTGAGGAGCAGTTGAAGGCGCGTGACGAGGCGCTGGCGCAGTGTCGCGCGCAGTTGGCCCCGGTCGCAGATTAATCAGGCGTTTCCTGGTGGGTGGTTTCTTCCTTGATTACTGGTCTCGTTGCCGGCAAGCCATGTGCGATCCCTTGGGAACCGGCTTGCCGGCGACGGTCACCACAGACGACTGTCAGCCTTCAGCGCGCCTGGCGGCCTCTACGCCTGCCGCCGACAGCTTGATCGGGTAGTGCACGCTGATCTGATGATCACTGCTTACCGCCACGCTACCGTCGTGAATCAAACCGGCTTCCTGCAACGTCTTGAGCATGCCGGCCACCGCCTTTTCGCCGCGGTAGTTGTCCAGTACTTCCTTGCCTAGCCCTTCGGGGTGCGCATGCAACAGGCGGGTAAGTACTTCGGTCTTCAATGCATCGTTACTCATGTGCGGCCTCACTTGCCGTGCTTGGACTGAAGGGCTTTGGCCTGCTCCAGGTGCTGTTCGAGTTTGGGCAGCGTTTCGCTGGCAAAGGCCTTCAGTTCAGCCTTGTCGGACGATGCAGCCTCTTTCTTGAACAGCTCCACCGCTTTTTCGTGAGCGTCGACCTGGTTGTTGAGGTACGACTTGTCGAAGGACTCATCGCGCCACTCCAGGATCATTTTCTTGATCTTGTCGGTCATCGCGGCTTCATCCGGAACCGAAATGTCCAGTTTGCGGGCAATGTCGCCGAGTTTCTGGTTGGCCTGGGTGTGGTCGGTGACCATTTGCTGGGCGAATGTCTTGATCTCGGCGTTTTGGCTTTTCTCCTGAGCCAGCTTGCCAGTCACCACTTCGGCAATGCCGGCTTCGGTGGCCGCATCGACGAAATCATCGGAAGTCGCGGCCATTGCTTGCACCGATGCCAGGCCCAACACCATGGAAAAACCAACGCGTCTGATGAAGAGACTCTTCATGCTTCACTCCTTTAAACCGTGGCGCGACCTCAATGTCGCGTACGGTTGAGGGGGAAGGCAGGGCAAAGGTTTAATCTTTTTTGCCGCCGGTTCCGACCGTGCGACGCTGAACTATAGTGAAGACGGCGAACGCGGTACGGCCAGGGATTCCAATGTGCGCAGCCAGGAAACAGGACGACGATGGGCTTTACGCCATAAGTGGCGAGGGCCGCGCGGTGGCGCTGTTCCGCCTGGTACTGGCGTTCATGCTGGTGGTGATGCTGGCATTTGTACTGGTGGAAGGTTGGCGCATCTGGCGCGACTACCGCTTTGCCTATAACAATGCCGAGAACATGGTCAGCAACCTGGCCCGAGCCACGGCGCAGCACGCCGAGGACGCTATCCGCCAGGTCGACGCCATTACCGCAGCCTTGGCCGAGCGGCTGGAAGGCGATGGTTTCGATCACATCGACCGGCCCCGCCTGCACGCCTTGCTGGCCCAGCAAAAAAGCATCATGCCGCAGTTGCACGGGCTTTTCGTTTACGGCCCGGACGGCAGCTGGATCGTCACTGATCAGGCGGCCATCCCGCCCAACGCCAATAACGCCGACCGGGACTACTTCGCCTATCACCGCAGCCATACCGACCCTGGTGTACGTATCGGTTCGGTGGTGCGCAGCCGTTCCACCGGCGACCTGATCATTCCTATTTCCAGGCGCCTGGAGTATGCCGACGGCAGCTTCGCCGGCGTATTGCTCGGCACCATCAAAGTGGAGTGGTTCGTGCGTTACTACGGCGACTTCAAGATCGACGAACGCGGCGCGCTGGTGCTGGCCAAGCGCGACGGCACCCTCCTGGTACGGCGCCCGTTCGTGGAACAGGTGATAGGCCGAAGTCTTGCCAACAGTGAGATCTTCCGCAACCACTTACCGTATGCCACAGAAGGGGTAGCCGAGGCGGTAGCGGTCGTCGATGGTACCCCTCGGCTGTATGGCTACCGCGCGTTGTCCAGCTACCCGTTGGTTGTGGAGGCGGGGCTGTCGCGTGAATCCATTGTCGCGCCCTGGCGGTACGATGCGATCAAGTCGGTGGCGGTATTGCTGCTGTTGTTGGTAGGGCTGGCAGCGTTTGGCGGGGTGGTGCTGCGCCAACTGCGCGAGCGGATCGCCATCGAGCGGGCGCTGCTCCAGGCGCATCAGACGCTGAAAGCGTTGGCCTTGACCGACAGCCTTACCGGGCTGGGTAACCGTCGGCGGCTGGATGGGGTGTTCGAACCTGAGCTGCGCCGTGCACGGCGCCAAGGCTACCCCCTGGCGCTGGTGATGCTAGACCTGGATTACTTCAAGGCCTACAACGACCGCTACGGCCACCCGGCTGGCGACCAGTGCTTGCGACGCTTTGCCGAAGTGCTGCAGCAGGCCTTGAAACGGCCGGCCGATCTGGCGGTGCGCTATGGTGGGGAGGAGTTTACGCTGTTGCTGCCCGATACCGATCGCCGCGGGGCGGAAATGCTGGTGCAGGAGTTACAGCAGCTGGTGCGCCGACAGGCACTGGAACATGCCGCTAGCCCATTGGGGAGGGTGTCGTTCAGTGCCGGGATCGCGGTGGTCGACCTGGCGCGGGAGGGCGTCACTGCCGAGGCGCTGGTCGCGGCGGCGGACGGGGCGTTGTACCAGGCCAAACAGCAGGGGCGGGATGGGTATTGCGTGGCGGGAAATGTGGCGGCGGGGCAGGGTTGCTGACCTGGATGGAGATTGCGCAGGCGCCATGCGTCGCGATGAAACGCTAAAGCCCCAGGCGCATTGCACAACGCCCGCTGAGACCGTGAGCATGCTCGCTTGCGAGGATGCTCTGGAGTCGTTCGCAAAGCCGGCTTTCCTGAAGCATCTCAAACCCTAAACGGGCATAAAACGGCGCATTCCACGGCACATCCACAAAGGTGGTCAGCGTCAGCTCGCGCACACCGGCGCAGCGCCCTGCATCGACCACTTGCTGCAGCAACCGGCGCCCAACACCTTGCCCTTGGGCCTCCTGGCGAACCGATATTTCATGAAGGTGCAATGCCTGATCCGCCAGCCGCGCGCAGGCAAAACCCACAATGCGCCCAGCCGGGTCCTGCGCCACCCAACTACTACCCGCCTCGACGAAAGCCCTGTGCGCCGCGCAATCCATGACTTCGCCTTGCGCCAGCCAGGCCAGTGCCGGCCAACTGGCAAAAGCCTGGGCTGCCGAGCGCTCGACGTCCGGTAGCCACGTGATGTCCCGTTCAAGGGTGGGGCGGATAAGCATGAGTCACTCCTGTCGTTCTAATCCGTCGCCAGCACCTGCGGCTGTAGTTGCCAGCGCACCGAGCTTACACCTTTCTCCAGGCTGACCCTGCTGACCAGGCGCTCCAGTTGCGCCGGCGCCTGCGCGGTGCCCAACAGCTCGGCGCGCACCTCCAGGCGCGCAGGGTTGTCCAGGTCCTGGCTCTGCAACGACTGCAGGCGCAGTTGTGGATCGCCCAGGCTGTGCAGCATCAGGCTACGCACCTGGATCTCATCCTCGCCGCGGCAGACGACGCGGACTTCGAAATGCTGTTCCACCTCGCTGGCCGGCACTACATCCTGACGGTCGAGGCGCTGGGCGATGTCACGCAACAAGATGTTGGCGCAGAGCACCACCAGGCTACCCAGTGCCGCCTCCATCATCAGCCCGAGGCTGCACAGCACGCCGACCGCAGCCGTGCACCACAAGGTGGCCGCGGTGTTCAGGCCACGTACATTGAAACCATCGCGCATGATGACACCACCGCCGAGAAAGCCGATGCCCGACACCACATAGGCTGCGACGCGCGACGCATCGGCAGGCGCCATGCCTGGCACCGCCTGGGTCATCAATACGAACAGGCAGGCACCGGTACTGACCAGCGCATTGGTGCGCAGCCCAGTCAGGCGTTGGCGCAATTGCCGCTCGGCACCGATCAGCGCCCCCAGCACCAGGGCAATGCTGACGCGCAGCAGAAATACTTTTCAATCCATAGCAAACCTCTTCCGCAGGCACACGCCCGCATGAACGCCATCAGTTGGCGCGGTTGAAATAACCAGAAATTGCGCAGGACCACGCGGAGGGAAGGAGAAGCGGGGGTTACAGGAAACCACCGTCTTGCCAGAGCGGCCAGACAGTGCAGAACACTGCCGGGCTAGCGCGCCACGCGGGCCTGTCGCAAGCGACTGGGGCTACTGTCCAAGGCAGGTCTCCTGTTGAGGAAGGCAAAATTGCGTCGCGGACCATACGCCGCAGGGCAAAGCAGGTCAAGGGCAAACACATGACAATGGCTTCATCCGGGAACGGCCTGCTGCCGGTCACGCCCACATGGAAAAAACCCTGGGCAGCCGGTAACCTTGCGCCTTCCTTTGCCATCACCCGGACCGTTCCATGCTGTTCAATCTCGCCGTATTGTTCGGCACCCTGGTGGCCATGGAGGGCGTTGGTACGCTGGCTCACAAGTACATCATGCATGGCTGGGGCTGGTGGCTGCACCGATCGCACCATGAGCCACACCTGGGCATGCTCGAAACCAACGACCTGTACCTGGTGGCCCTGGGGCTGATCGCCACGGCGCTGGTGGCGCTGGGCAAAAGTGGTTATGCGCCTTTGCAGTGGGTAGGCGGTGGTGTGGCAGGGTATGGCGCACTGTATGTACTGGCCCACGACGGTTTCTTTCACCGGCATTGGCCGCGCAAGCCGCGGCCGGTCAACCGCTACCTGAAACGCCTGCACCGCGCACACCGCCTGCACCATGCGGTGAAGGGGCGCACGGGGAGCGTGTCGTTCGGGTTCTTCTATGCGCCGCCGCTGAAGGTGTTGAAGCAGCAACTGCGCAGCAGGCGCAGCCCATCGTGACGCATCCCCGGCACCTGCCGGGCATTGGGTGACGTCAGTTCACGGTTTCACCTTTGGGCTCTGCCGTCACATGCCCGCGGCTCACCCACCAGCCAAACCCGGCCGCAGTAAAGAACATGATCAAGCTGTACAACGCAGCCGGCACCGCCATGGTCGCGTTGTTCAGCAGCGAAGGGCTCAACGCCAGGGCAATCGCCAAGGTCCCGTTATGGATGCCAATTTCCATACCAATGGCAATCGCCTGGCGCTTGGGAATGTTCAACAGCCGCGGCACCCAATAGCCCACCGTCAGGCTCAGCAGGTTGAACAGGAGCGCCGCCAGGCCCACCACCGGTGCGTACTCGACCACTGTCTGCCAGTCCTTGGCCAGTGCCAGGACGATGGTGAAGGCCAGGAACAGCGCAGCCACCAGCTTCATCGGTTTTTCCATGCGCGCAGCGAACGCCGGGGCAAAATGGCGAATCAGCATGCCCAGCGCCACCGGCAGCAAGACGATGGCGAACACCTGCATGACCTTGGCGAACTGCAGTGGAATAGCCTGGTCCGAGGCCATGAACCAACTCAGCGACAGGTTCACCAGCAACGGCATGGTCAGGATCGCGATCAGTGAGTTGACCGCCGTCAGGGTGATGTTCAACGCCACGTCGCCGTGGGCCAGATGGCTGAACAGGTTGGCCGTGGTACCGCCCGGCGAAGCAGCCAGCAGCATCAACCCCACTGCCAGGGCAGATTCTAGACCAAAGCCGTTGGCGATCAGGAAGCACACCAGCGGCAACAGCAGGATCTGGCACACCAGGCCCACCACCACGGGCTTTGGGTACTTCACCACGCGAGCGAAGTCAGCCAGGGTCAGCGACAACCCAAGGCCAAGCATGATGATGCCCAGGGCAAGCGGCAGAAACGCAGTGAGCAGGGGCGAGGCGGTCATGAGTGGTCTCTCGGGCGAAGGATCTGAAGCAGTGTAGGTCGGCCTTGATTGATAGCTAATTGCAAAGGGCCAGCTCTTGGTAACCGTTTGTTACCACGTGCAGCGGCTGGCGAGGCTGCATGCCGCATTGCAGCAGGCATGCAGGCGAAGTAGCATTCCGTTTTTACCTTAGGATTAGCCTGATATGCCGTTCCAGCAAGGTCTGCTTGCCACCCCGGTGCCGGCCCACGCCCGTCACCTGTTCTTCACCCTGCAGTCGCCCGAGGCGTTGCCTGCCGCGCTGGATGCCTTGCTGCCGCAGGTCGATGGCAAACAGTTGCTGCTGGGCGTAGGCGCCCCGCTGGCCAAGGCCCTGGGCCGTGAAATACCAGGCCTGCGCCCGTTCCCGCTGCTGGATGCTGCGGTGGAGAACCCCAGCACCCAACACGCCCTGTGGCTGTGGCTGCGTGGCGACGAACGTGGCGACCTGCTGCTGCGCGCCCAGGCCCTGGAGCAGGCGCTGGCTCCCGCGCTGGGCCTGGCCGACAGCGTTGATGGCTTCCTGCACCGGGGCGGCCATGACCTTACCGGTTATGAAGACGGCACCGAAAACCCGGTAGACGAAGAAGCGGTGCAAGCGGCCATTGCCGCAGATGGCTCCAGCTTTGCCGCGTTCCAGCTGTGGAAGCACGACCTGCAATACTTCAAGTCGCTGCCTCAGGCTGACCAGGACAACATCATCGGCCGTCGCTTGAGCGATAACGAAGAACTCGACGACGCCCCCGAGTCCGCGCACGTCAAGCGCACCGCCCAGGAAAGCTTTGAACCCGAGGCGTTCATGGTCCGTCGCTCGGTAGCCTGGGCCGACCAACGCGGCGCCGGCCTGGCTTTCGTCGCCCTGGGCAAGAGTTTCGAGGCATTCGAGGTGCAGCTGCGGCGCATGAGTGGCCTGGAAGACGGCATCATCGACGGGCTGTACCGCTTTAGCCGCCCGCTGACGGGGGGCTACTACTGGTGCCCGCCAATGAGCGAGACGGGTGTTGATCTGAGCCCCTTGCTGCGGGCCTGATCTCTAAACATCCAGATACAGAAACACCCGCAGGCGAGGGACAGAGCGGCTAGGCTTGAAAGTTTCCGATTCATGACGGGAGATTTTCCATGTACGCACGTCGTGAAGTCCTACGCGCAGGTGCAACATTGGGGTTGCTGGCCGCCGCCAGCCCTTGGCTGCACGCTGCCGCGCCGGCGGGTTTGCTGGCCCGTAAAGTCCCGTCCACCGGTGAAGCGTTGCCGGTGATCGGTGCCGGTACTTCGGGCAGTTTCGAGGTAGAAAGCGGTTCGCCCCAGTACCTTCAGCTCAAAACGGTGCTGAAGGCATTTTTCGAAGGCGGCGGCCGGGTGATCGACACCTCGCCCAACTACGGGGGCGCCGACAGCATTCTCGGCCAGTTGCTGGAAGAGGGCGGCTGGCACCGCCAGTGCTTCCTGGCCACCAAGATCGCCGCCAATAGCCGGGCTGAAGCCCAAGCGCAGTGGGCCGGCAGCCTCAAGAGCCTGCGCACCGACAAGGTCGACTTGCTGCAGATTCACAACCTGCGCGACTGGCAGACCCAGCTGCCTTATGCCCGCGAGCTGAAGCAGCAGGGCGGGACGCGTTATGTCGGCATCACCCATTACCTGAACAGTGGTCACGACGACGTCGCCCGTATCGTGCGCAGCGAGCCGCTGGACTTCATCCAGATCAACTACTCGGTCAACGCGCCGGACGCTGCCCGGGAACTGCTGCCGCTGTGCCAGGACAAGGGCGTTGCGGTGTTGATCAATCGGGCCTTCGACGATGGTCGGCTGTTCGCCCGGGTCAAGGGCCAGGCCTTGCCGGGCTGGGCCGCCGAAGCAGGCATCGGCAGCTGGGCACAGCTGTTTCTCAAGTTCGCCATCAGCCACCCGGCAGTGACCACGGTCATACCCGCTACCAGTCGGCCTGACCGCCAGCTCGATCAGCTCAAGGCCGGGCATGAGCCAATGCTCACCCCGGCGCAGCAACAGGCGCTGATCACGCAGTTTGCCTGACATCATGCAAGCCTGGCGGCGGCGCCTGGACCAAGGGCTGAATATCCAGCCTGGTGAGGGGCCGGCGGTCATCGCCGGCTTGTTGCTGTTCTACCTGCTGTTCACCGGTTACTTCATGCTGCGCCCGGTGCGCGAAACCATGGGCGTTGCCGGTGGCGTGGAAAACCTGCAGTGGCTGTTCACCGGCACGTTCATTGCCACGTTGGCGTGCCTGCCGCTGTTCGGCTGGCTGGCATCCAGGGTGCAGCGCAGGCATATCCTGCCTTGGACTTATGGTTTTTTCGCCAGCAACCTGTTGCTGTTCGCGGCACTGTTGGCCGGTAACCCTGACGATCTCTGGACCGCCCGGGCCTTCTACATCTGGCTGTCGGTGTTCAATTTGCTGACGATCTCGCTGGCCTGGAGCGTGCTTGCCGATCTGTTTTCCACCGCCCAAGGCAAGCGGCTGTTCGGTCTGCTGGCAGCCGGGGCCAGCCTAGGCGGGCTCAGTGGCCCCCTGCTTGGCACCCTGCTGGTGGCGCCGCTCGGCCATGCCGGGTTACTGGTGCTGGCGGCGGTATTTCTGCTGGGCAGTATCGGCGCGACACTGTTCCTGCAACGCTGGCGAGCCCGTCAACCCATTGCGATTCAAACCGAACATCAGGACGCGCGGCCACTGGGTGGCAACCCCTTTGCTGGCGCCACCGCCGTCCTGCGTTCGCCCTATCTGCTAGGCATCGCCTTGTTCGTGGTATTGCTGGCCAGCGTCAGCACATTCCTGTACTTCGAGCAGGCGCGTATTGTCAGCGAAACCTTCACGGACCGCACCCGACAGACACAGGTGTTCGGCCTGATCGACACGGTTGTGCAGGCCCTGGCCATCCTCACCCAGGTCTTTCTTACCGGGCGCCTGGCCCGTCGGCTGGGTGTCGGTGTGTTGCTGGTTGCAGTGCCGCTGGTCATGGCTGTCGGCTTCTTGTGGCTGGCACTGGCCCCGGTGTTTGCCCTGTTCGTGGTGGTGATGGTGGTGCGCCGGGCAGGTGAATACGCACTGGTACGGCCAGGGCGGGAGATGCTGTTCACCGTGCTGCCCGCCGAGGACAAGTACAAAGCCAAGAACTTCATCGACACGGTGGTCTACCGTGGTGGCGATGCGCTGAGCGGCTGGGTCAAGCGTGGGTTGGACGTCATGGGCGAGCACCCACAATTGGCGATGCTGATCGGCGCGCTGCTTGCCGTGGGCTGGGCCGCGACGGGCGGCTGGCTGGGCCGGCGCCAGGCGCGCATGGATCGCCCGCCGCACCACTGACACGCGCACCAAATACGGCGATGCCGCTTATTTAACGCCACCGGTCCGAACCTCTCGTAATAAAGCGAATCTGCCGATATCGCCGAACTCCGAATCTGTGTACGGCATCTTGCCGTGCATTCCGAAGTCATATGAGGTTTGAACACCATGGCCACTAAAGACAACAGCCGCACCGGCAATCAACAAGGCAGCCAAGGCGGTAACAAGAACCCGGGCAATTTCGCCAATGACCGTGAAAAAGCTTCCGAAGCCGGTCGCAAAGGCGGCCAGTCCTCGGGCGGCAACATGCCCCACGACCGCGAGTCGGGCCACAAGGGCGGCCGTTCGTAACTGACCGACGCGCAGTGCCGGGGCGACCTGGCACTGCAATTATCCAAGGGGGTACTCCATGCGACTGACTCCACTGATCATCCTGATGGCGGCGCTGAGCTTGGTCGGCGGCTGTTTCGACCGCGACAATGACCACCCTGGTAAAGATTCCGACCCCAGCAAGCCTTCGCTGCAGATGCAGCAACCTGATTCCAAGCCTGCACCGCAGCCTGCGCCCGACCCCGAGCCGATGCCTGGCCAAAAGCCGAGCCAGTAAGAAGACAAGGAGCACGGCATGACGGTGATGAACCGCAATACTGCAAGAACTGCGCAAGTGGTCACCGAATCGACCAGCCTGCGACAACGCTACCAAGCAATGCTCGCAGGCCAGGATGCTGGCAGCGGCTCATGGCTCGAGGAACAACTGGCGGGGGCCGCGAGCATGCCGGACGACTTGCCCGACACACCGTCCGAGTTGCCGGCCTGGAGCAAAAAGCATACCGCCGAGGTCGCCAAGGCCTACACCGATTACCGGGCACAACGCCGTCAAGGCATGCCCCGGCGTTACTTTTCCAACCGCGCCCACGCATTGTGGTTCCTGCAACAGGTTGCGCCGACCAAGGCCGTCGATGGCGCCTGGCTGCAGGGCACCCTGCATCACTGGCGCGATCCACGTTATCACGGGCTGATTCGCACCTATCTGGAAGAGCTCGGCAACGGTGATCCACGCTGCAACCATGTGCTGATCTATCAGCGCCTGCTTGGTCGCCTGGGTTGCGTAGAGGCCATGCCCCTGGATGACACGCGGTATCTGCAAGGGGCCCTGCAACTTGCCCTGGGGCAGCACTGCGACACTCACCTGCCAGAGGTGGTTGGCTACAACCTCGGTTATGAGCAGCCACCGCTGCATCTGCTGATCACCACGTACGAGCTGGCCGAACTGGGCATCGACGGGCAGTATTTTCAGTTGCATGTGACCATCGACAATGCCGCCAGCGGCCACGCCCGCCTGGCAATTCAGGCGCTGAACCAGCTAAGCCCCGCGCATGATACGCAGGCGTTCTACGCCCGCGCGCGCGTAGGCTACCGCCTGAATGACCGGGGTATCGCCACGCCAGACCTCATCGGCCAGTTCGACCTGCAAGGCGAACTGTTTGCAGCCCTTGAACGCAAGCGGGTCTATGGCCAATTGATGCATGCCGACCATTGCCGCCTGCAGCAGCGTACGATCAATCAATGGCTGGCCGAACCCGGCGCCATGCCCGCATTCGTTGCCGCATTGCAGGCTCAGGGTTGGATCCGCAGAGGGCAGCCGCCAGCGAACAGCCGCTGGTGGACGCTGATCGACGGGCCGACCGCGGCGATGTTCGGAGTGTTCAACGCCTATGAAAAACAGCTATGGCATGACTGGATCGCCGACGATTGGCAGCCGTCCATCCGCCGCGTGTCCCCTGGCAGTTGGGGGCTGCCCGAGGAGCCTGAAGACATACCCAAGGACGCCTTGAATGTGGCCCCCAAGGCGTTGATCCAGAGGATGGTCGGCAATCGCCACGCCACGCCCGACGGTCTGTCTGCCACGCGCGCCTACATGCGCGTAACCGGGCTGCGCCAGGAGGAACCACGTTGATGATGCTCGCTCACAGGCAAATCGAGGCAGACCAGGCGTTGCTACAACTGGGACAGCGCCTGCGCGCCGATGGATACCGCTTTACCTGCGTGACACCCGCCACCCACGCGCGCGTCAATGCCCGCGAGGGCTGCGGGCAGGCCAGCACCCTGCGCGATATATTCGGCTGGAGCCGACCTTTCGAGCCAGGTTTGCTGTCGGCAGATCAGTTACTGTTGCTCGAACGTGCGCAGGCGTTGGGTGCACAGGGTGAACGGCTGATCAGCACGGTACGCTGGTCCAGCCTGGATGATTTACTGTTGCTGCATTCGGCGTATCCAACCGACGCCAGCGATGCCGTGTTCTTCGGCCCGGACAGTTACCGCTTTGCCCAGGTCATCCGCGATCACCTCCAGCACTGCCCCGAGCGGGTCGAGCATGCAGTGGATATCGGCTGTGGCAGCGGGGTGGGCGCCTTGCTGATTGCCCGCGCCGCCCAGCACGCACAGGTCAGCGCCGTTGACATCAACCCCCTGGCACTGCGCTATACGGCAATCAATGCAGCCTTGGCGGGTGTGAGTAACCTGTCGGTCGAGCCCAGCGACTTGCTGGACGGTATCAGCGGCACGTTCGACCTGATCGTTGCCAACCCGCCCTACATGCTGGACCCCAACGCCCGCCTGTACCGCCACGGCGGAGGCGCGCTAGGCGTCGACCTGTCGCTACGTATCGTGGAGCAGGCTCGCGATCGGCTGAGCCGCCACGGTACGTTGCTGCTATACACAGGCGTGGCCATTGTCGAAGGCCGCGATGCCTTGCTCGAAGCCATCCGCCTGCGCCTGGCCGGTCCGGATTGGGCTTGGGTGTATCGGGAAATCGACCCGGACGTATTTGGCGAGCAACTGGCTGAGCCGGGCTACGAACAGGTCGAACGCATCGCCGCCGTGGCGCTCACCGTTACCCGCAGCCGCTGAGGCAGCATGATCCGGCCCTGTACGTTCGGCATCGAGGAAGAGTACCTGCTGGTGAACCTGGGCTCGGGTCAGGTTCCGGCCACACCGTCACCCGCGGTGATCGGGCGCTGCCGTGAAGCACTTGGCCGCTATTTCGCCCAGGAAATGTTCCGCAGCCAGATCGAGCTGGCGTCGCCGGTGTTCACCAACCTGCATGAAGCGCGTGAATTCTTCCAGCGCAGCCGTCAGCGGCTGCGCGTGGCATAGGCCGAAGAGGGGATGGGGCCATACGCTGCGGCCAGCCACCCCTGCGCCGCGTGGCTGCGGCAGAAGCCCGCGGCACAAGGGCACTATCAGCAGCTGTTCGATGACTACCGCCATGTGGCAAGGCGTAGCCTGCTCAATGGCCTGCATGTGCACGTTGGCGTGCCGCCAGCTTGTGACCGCATGCAACTGATCAACCGCCTTTTGCCCTGGTTACCGTTGTTGCTGGTGTTGAGCACTTCGTCGCCCCTGTGGGCTGGCCAGGCTACCGGGTACATGAGCTGTCGCCGTGTGATCTGTGGTGAGTGGCCGCACATGGGCTTGCCCGAAGCGTTGCCGGATTGGGCCGCCTATCAACGCTACCGTACCCTGTTGCAGCGCACCGGTGCACTGGCTGCCGATGGCGACCTTTGGTGGGCACTCCGGCCTTCGCGGCGCTATCCGACAGTGGAGTTGCGCATCTGCGATGGCTGCCCGAATCTGGAAGACGTTCTGTGCATTGCAGCACTGTTTCGCCACTTGGTTGAACACAGCATTGCCTACCGCCATGACCCGCTACCCTGCAGCCGCGAATTGCGCTGGATCGCCCAGGAGAACTACTGGCGTGCCATGCGCCATGGGCGCCACGCACACTTCATAGGTTGTCACGAGCAGCAGCCGGTCACGGCGCAAGGCTGGCTCGCCCAACTGCAGGCCCAGATACCCATAGACAGCGCGGACGCCGAGCGCGCCTGCCGGCACGCCCTGCACGTGCTGCGCCATGGCACCCATGCCGACCAGCAATTGCGCTGCCTGGCACAGGCCAGGGCAGACGGGCTTGGCAAAGGGCAGGCGCTACGCGCCGTGGTGGCTGCCGGGACTTGCATTTAGCCCGGGTTGACCGACAATGGCCGCGCCCTTTGCAGCCACTCGGAAACACCTGCTCCATGATGCTGATCAAGCAATTCCCCGACATTTCCCTGAATGACACGCTGTTCGTCTTTGCGCTTGAGGCCGAGGCTGGCGATGTCTTTACCGAGGTGAACACCGTGTTCACCGGCATTGGCAAGGTCAATGCCGCGATCGCCCTGACCAAGGCGATCGCCACGCGCAGGCCCAAGCTTATCGTCAACCTGGGCTCGGCTGGCAGCCAGCGTCATGGCAAGGGTGAAGTCGTGTGCTGTAACCGCTTCGTACAACGCGACATGGATGTGACCGCGCTGGGCTTTGCCCGCTATGAAACGCCCTTGTCCGACACCCCGGTGGTACTCGAACACGGGGCGGCAATACCCGGCCTGGCTGTGGAAACCTGTGGCAGCGGTGACAGCTTCGAGATCAACCATGGCGACGCGCCTTACGACGTGGTCGACATGGAAGCCTACGTGCTGGCACTGATCGCGCGTGGCGAAGGTATTCCGTTCGTGTGCCTGAAATACATTTCCGATGATGCCGGCAGCGAAGCCGCGGGGGATTGGACGGTGCAAGTGCACCTGGCGGCCGAAGCGTTCAAGCGGGTGCTGTTCAGCCAGGCGTGACGGTCGCCGCAGGGCAGGCCAGCTAAACCTTTGTCGCTCGGCGCAGTCACTTCTGGTATCAGCAGGCAACCCTGGGAGCACCCTCATGGCTCGGGCAATCTGGAAAGGCGCCATCAGTTTTGGCCTTGTGCACATCCCCGTGGCACTCAATACCGCCGTGCGCACCGAGCGTGTGGACTTCGACTGGCTGGACAAACGCAGCATGGAGCCGGTCGGCTACAAGCGGGTGAACAAGGTGACCGGCAAGGAAATCGACAAGGACAATATCGTCAAGGGCGTAGAGTTCGAGAAGGGCCGCTATGTGGTGATCAGTGAGGAGGAGATCCGCAAGGCCCGGCCCGAAGCGACCCAGACGATCGATATCTTTTCCTTTGTGGAAGCGGGCGATATTCCGCTGCAGCATTTCGATACGCCGTACTACCTGACCCCGGACCGCCGTGGCGGCAAGGTGTACGCCTTGCTGCGCGAGACGCTGGAAAAGACCGGCAAGGTGGCACTGGCCACCGTGGTATTGCATACCCGGCAGCACTTGGCGCTGCTGCGGCCGCTGAACCAGGCGCTGGTGATGATCACCTTGCGCTGGCCTGAAGAGGTGCGCGGGCTGGAAACGCTGGAGCTGGATGCCAGCGTGACCGACAGCAAGGTGGAGAAGCGTGAGCTGGAGATGGCCAAGCGCCTGGTAGAGGACATGAGCGGGCCCTGGAAGCCTGAGGATTATCACGACGCCTTTCGCCAGACAATCATGGACCTGGTGGAAGAGAAGGCCAGCAAGGGCAAGATCGAGGCGGTGGAGAAGGGCGACGCAGGAGGGGCCGAGAAAGGTGCGGACATCCTCGACCTGACCGAACTGCTCAAGCGCAGCCTGGGTGGCAAGAAACCGGTGAAGAAGACGCGAAAGGCCTCATGAACATGGCCAAGACCATTAAGGTCAAGACTGCGCCTGCAACCCCGCCAGGTAATCACCAAACCCTTCGCGGGCGCGGCTGTCACGTCGACTGCTGGTGGCCACACTATGCCTGGCGGTCCAGACGATCTGGGCGCCGCTGGCCTGCAGGTCACTGACCAGTTGCACATCTTCATGCGCCGCTAGGGGCTGAAAGCCACCCACACGCTCATAGGCATCGGCACATACCCCCAGGTTTGCGCCGTGCACATGCCGATGCCCTTCACACGCCTGGTAGCGGCTCTGGTAGAGCTTGCGCAGCGCGGCTGTCTGCCAGGGTTGCCAGTACTCGACATGCACGGTGCCGCAAACCACCTCGGCGCTACAGGCCAGCTGCGACAGCAGCCAGTGCGCCGGGACCCGGCTGTCCGCATCGGTGCATGCCAACCACGTGGCGCCTCGCGCGACCATGTGCGCCGCGCCCACGCGACGTGCCATGCCGACATTACCGGCATCCACCTCCAGTAGGTGTACGCCGAAACGCCGCGCCACGGCGGCGCTGCCGTCACTGCAGCGGTCCAGTACCACCAGCACTTCCACGTGCAGCCCCGACTGCTGCGCCTGCTGGGCAGCGATCAGCACTGCCCGCAGGCATCGCCCAAGGCGGCGGGCTTCGTTGTGTGCAGGGATGACAACGGCAATCATGGGCACGTCTCGTCGAGGTCGACAACGCTTGGCTGGCATGACCAGTACTCCAGCAAAAAGTCCGCCTCCTCATGGCGGAACTGCTGATGCAACGGCAAATGCCGGGTCAACAGGCGGTGCACGTCGCGACCGTCCTGCGGGCAACCCGCGATAGGGTGCTTCCAGTGGCAGGCCAGTAACGCGCCGTCGTAGGTAAGGCTGGCCACCGATTGTTCGATCACCTGCAGCCAGTCGGTGGGATCAAGGTAGTAACCCACCTCGCTGAGCACGATCAGGTCAAAGCGGCCGCCGGGCCAGTCCCCCGGTAACCGGGCCCGTTCGACCGAGGCATTGTGCACGTGAGCCAGGCGTTCACGGGCCAGGCCTACGGCCGTCGGGTCCAGGTCCTGGCACAGCAGTTCGGCACAACGCTCGGCCAGCAGCGCGCTGAGCTCGCCATTTGCGCAAGCAGGCTCGAATACGCGCTGATAGCACTGGCGTGGCAGGCTGGCCATCACCAGCTCGCGTTTGCGCCTCTCGTACCAGCGGGTGCGAAAGGCCCAAGGGTCTTCATGGGTGGCGTATAGCTCGGCAAAGTACTGTGGATCGAGGCTCATGACAGCTCCACTCAAAGGAACACCAGTTCGAAAGGTTGCAGAAGGCAATCCAGCAGGTGCGGCGGTAGCACCGGCGGCTGCTCGCCGTCCGGCTGCAGCTGGCTGACGTGGGCGGCCAAGGCCTTGCGCTTGCGTGCCAGACGGCTTTCATCGAGCTGCACGCGGTGCGCACGGGGCCATGGCAGGCGCGGGTCGTCAGGCTCAGCCCAGTGCCAGGCCCAGACCGGTACCTCAGCCAATTGCACCCCACGGGCTGCAGCCGCCTGCGCAGCGGCGCGGCCGACGACCTCGTGATCGCAATGGCCATCACTGCGCCAGGTGGCCATCAGCAGGTCATTGGGGCGAAGTAACTGCGTGAGGTGACTGGCCAGAAACGCTTCTTCGCGCGGCAACTGGCCGTCCTTCAGATGGAGCCTGCGCCAGTCCAGGCGCTCAAGGTCAAGGTCGAGCTGTTGCAGGGCCTGTCGGCTTTCCTGGGGGCGCTGGCGGCGCAAGCGATGTTCGGTCCAGTGGCTGGAGCCGGGGTGGCTGCCTTCGCCGTCGGTGGCGGAGATCAGCACCAGCTCGTCCTCGCGCCCTTTGAAGCCTGCCAGCAGGCCGCCAGCCATGAGAATTTCGTCATCCGGGTGCGGCGCAATCAATACCAGCCGGCGCCCCGGCGGGCACAGTTGGCGTGAATCGAGCCAGGTTGCACGCGCCAGGTGCGCGCTATGCTGCCAGGCTGTCCAGGGCGTGCCACCGGCGGACTGGATCAGGTTCTGGTTCATAGCTGCCATACCCCCGCTGGCAAGTGGGCCAACTGCTGGCCCAGCATCGCCAGATCGCGCTCGGCATGGCTCTGACGCAGGAACACCGGCAGGTCGGCGCTCAGCCGGGCAAAATGACTGCTGCGACAGAACGGCGTGGCCCCCAAGGCACGCCCGACGTGGCTGATGACCTGCTCTACGGCCTGTTCTACCTGGGCGCGGGTGCGGCGAACTTCGAAACTGGCATCCACACCGGGCTGCTGATCGATCCAGGCAGCACATTCACGCAATGACGCACGGGCGCCATGCAACGCAGCATCCACAGCGCCCAGATGCGCATCGGCATGCGGGTCTGGGCGGGGTTTGCGGCACTGTTCACGCAGGTAATCCGCCAGCGCCTCGGCCGCGCCGTACCAGCAGGCGGCGATACCCGCACCGCCTTGCCAGAAGCCAGGGCGCGAGAGGTATTGGCCCGGCGCGCCGATGAGCGTGCCTGGGGTATCGTTGAACGCCACCTCGACACTGGCGGTAGTGGCCATGCCAACGGCCTGCCAGTGCTCGATGTTCAGGCCCTGGCTTGGCTGTGACAGCTCGATTGCCACCAATTGCGGCTGCTCGGCCTCATCCCAGGCAGTAATCAGCGCGCGATCGATCTGCAAGGCACCGGAACACCAGGCCTTGGTGCCACTCAGGTGCACCTGGTCGCCTTCACGCGCAGTGATGTGGACTCGCGCATCGGGCGGCTCTGCCGCCCATACGCCCCAGATGCCGTCGTTGGCGTGGTGCGCTGCGCCGCATTCCGCCAGGATCGCCAAGGCATCGGTATGGCCCTCATAGAGCTTGGCCAGTGCCAGGTCACAGCCGGCCACCCGTGCCAAGGTCTGCCAGCGACGCAAGGTGTTGCCTTGCCCCGGCAGCGGCAGCAGGTCGAGGTGATCAGCTTGCAGCGCCTGGATCAATTGCGGCAATTGGGTATCGAGGTTGAGCGGTAGCTGGCGTTCGCCAAAGGTGCGTAAAAGGCGGTCAAGGGTGGTCAGGTTGAAGTCCTGAACGATGCTCATGGGCGGGCCTCCCGGGTCGTGTCCAATCGCTTGGGCGTCATCATTCGAGCCCTAGTTGCTTGCGCATGCGCGCGGTGATCGACTGGCGTACCTTGCCCATGTCGGCCCAAGGGTCGTCGACCTCCGCCAGACGCTCGTGCAGGTTGGTGATGTTCCATTGGTTGGCGGCCTTGATTTGCGCCAGTTCCTCACGCCAGATAGGTACCGATACTGGCAGCCCGTCACGGGCTCGCAGTGAATAGGCGCACGCCGTGGTAGCGCCCTTGCCATTGCGCAGGTAGTCGATGAAGATGCGTCCCACGCGATTTTTCGGCCCCGACACCGCGCTCAGGCGCTCCGGAAACAGCTTGGCCAGGTAATTGACGATGGCGTGGCTGAAGTCCTTGACTTCGTCCCAGCCGGCACGTCGGGTCAAGGGCACAACCACGTGAATACCCTTGCCACCACTGGTTTTCAGGAACACCTTCAGGCCCAGTTCATCCAGCAGGGTGAGGGCCAGTTGGGTCGCCTCCACCATCGCCTTCCAGGGCAGCGCAGGATCAGGGTCCAGGTCGAGGACAAAACGGTCCGGCTTGTCGAAATCCTTGTCCGTGGCGTTCCAGGTGTGCAGTTCCAGCGTATTCATCTGCACCGCGCCCAGCAGCGTGTCCGGGCGATTGATGACCATCGCCGCCTGGCCTGCCTCGGCCTTTTCATAACTGAGCACGTTGGGTATGTGCAGCTGGCCCGCGTTTTTCTGGAAGAACAGCTCGCCACCCAAGCCGTCCGGGGCGCGCACCAATGCCACCGGGCGGTGCTTGAGCTGTGGCAGGATCCACTGGCTGATGCCAGCGTAATACTCGGCGACTTCGCGCTTGGTCACACCCGTGGTGGGGTCGATGACCCGGTCGGGGTGGGTCAGCCGCAGTTCACCCAGGTTCTCAGACGCCTTGGCCTGCTTGTTGCGGTTGGATACAGTTTTTGCGGGCATGGCGCGCTCCAGGTCAATGGCGGTGGCCGCCTTGTCATCGCGCAGGCCGTGGAACACCGAATGCCGCACGATGCCGTCACGGGTCATCTGGGCAAAGGCGACTTCAGCCAACAACTGCGGCCGCAGCCAGTGCACACCACGCGCTTCGGCTCCGGCAGGTGGCGAGGGCAGGGCAGGGCAGGCGATTTCCAAGGGCTTGAGCCGCGTGTGGATGCTGGCCAGTGTCGTGGTGTTGAAGCCGGTACCAACCTTGCCGGCATAGCGCAGCTCGCCACGCTCATTGTCGTGCAGGGCCAGCAGCAGGGCACCGAAGCCGCTGCGACTGCCTTTGGGGTCGGTGTAGCCGACGATCACGAATTCCTGGCGTTGCTTGCACTTGAGCTTGATCCAGTCTGGGCTACGGCGGCCGCTGTAAACACTGTCAGCACGCTTGCCGATCAGGCCTTCCAGCTTCAGCCGGCAGGCACTGTCGAGTAGCGATTCGACAGGTTCGTCGAAGTCGGCGGAATACTTGATGAAGTCGGAATGGTTGTGCTCAAGCAGTTGGCGCAACGTATCGCGGCGGTGCTGCAGCGGTAGCTGTCGCAGGTCCTGACCGCGCAGAAATGGCAGGTCGAACAGGTAATAGGTGATGCGTTCGTCGTGCTCGGTATCGAAGGCGTTCTGCAACGCCTGGAAGTCAGCCATGCCATTCTCATCAGCCACCACCATTTCGCCATCGAGCCAGGCCGAGTCGATACCGAGCGCGCGCAGGGCAGCCACCTGCCGGGGCATCTTGCTGCTCCAGTCATGGCCGTTGCGGGTGAACAGGCGGATGTCCTGGCCCTCTATTCGGGCCAGGATACGGTAGCCATCGAACTTGACTTCGTAGCGCCAGTCGCCGCTGGGTGGAGAATCCACCAACGTTGCCAGCTGTGGCTGTAGCTGTGCTGGCAAGGGGGCAGCCTGAACTTTGTCGGCGCGTTTACGGCTGCTGCGCGGGGCAGTGGCTTTTTTTGCAGCGGATTTGCGTGGCACCAGCGTGCGCTCGCTGAGCACGCTGTCGGGCAGGGCCTCGACAATGCTGTACTCGGTTTCGCTGCGCGCCTGGGCGTCGTGCGACTTGACCAGCATCCATTGTTCTTTCTTGCCGGCCAGGTGGGTGCGAAACAGGTTCCACACGCCGGCTAGCTTCTCGCCTTGCAGGCGGAAACGCAGCTTGCCTTTGACGTAGGCTTCATGGGCATCGCCTTCAGGCTCCCAGATACCGCGGTCCCAGACGATCACATCGCCTGCACCATAGTGGCCTTCAGGGATATGGCCCTCGAAATCGGCGTAGTCCAACGGATGGTCCTCCACATGCACTGCCAGGCGGCGCACCTTAGGGTCCAGCGATGGGCCTTTGGGGATCGCCCAGCTTTTCAGGGTCCCGTCGAGCTCGAGGCGGAAGTCGTAGTGCAGGTGACTGGCGTCGTGCTTCTGGATGCAGAACTGCAGCGCATGGGCCCGCTTGCCACGTTTGCGTTTGCCGCTGGGCTCGGGCGTGGCGTTGAAGTCGCGCTTGCGCGCATATTCCTGCAGGGGCTTGGCCATGGCGGGCTCCGGGCAGATCACAGTCTCTAAGGTGGGAGGTGCCGGCCGAGGCGGTAGTTCAAAAAACTCTGAATCTTCCGTGAGCGGGTGCAGTCGACCGAATGAAGCCACCTGATGGAGAACGCACATGACCCGACCCGATGCACCTAAGCCATACACCCCCACCGAAATCGATGACACCGAAGACCGCATGGGCAGCGTGCATGAGCTGGATTTCGATGAACGCCTGGATGAGCGCGAAGGGCGTGTGGGCGACGAACGACCCGCCGCCGAGATCGCCCGTGAGTTCCCACCCCAGCGCGTGGCACACAGTGGCATGACCGGCGGCGAAACGCTGAGTGACAGCCTGCATGAGGACAATGTCACCTACGACGATTTGAGCCCGGACACCCTGCTGGACGAAACCGGTGCCCGCGACCCTCACGAACCGGGCGGCAGTGACGGCCCGGCAGACCAGCGTCTGCGCGAGGTGGATGCCGATGAGATCGGTGGCGGCATTGGCCTGGACGAGGCCGAATTGGCCCGATCCGCTCCGCTGGATGGGGTGCCCTGGACCGATGATGTGATAGACGACGAGGAGAGCAAGCCATGAACGAACAACGCTGCGCCTGCACGCACTGCTCCTGCACGGTGGATGCCAATGCCTTGCAACGCGACGGCAAGGCCTATTGCTGCGAGGCCTGCGCCAGCGGCCACCGCAAGGGTGAGCCATGCCGGATGCAGGACTGCCATTGTGGTGATAAGCCCGGCGAGAGCGCGGTAGACAATGCGCTGGATGAAACCTTTCCAGCGAGTGATCCGATTTCACCCTGAAGCCAGTAGGCGGGCAGCCCTTTCACCCGATCGCCCAGTTCTTTGGGCCTCGGGTGTTGCGCGGGGTTGGTTTCTTGGCGCGCCCCCCGTAGGAGCGGGTTCACCCGCGAACACCGGCAAAGCCGGTGCCATGCAACGTGCTGCCTGCTTCGCGGGTAAACCCGCTCCTACATTTACGGCGCATGTCTTGCGCCGGGTTGGTTTCTTGGCGCGCCCCCCCGTAGGAGCGGGTTCACCCGCGAACACCGGCAAAGCCGGTGCCACGCAGCCAGCTCCAGCGCACACGGCCCCTTTCAGGTCTGAGCAGGCTTGTCGCGCCGGCGCATGGCTTTGGCGCGCTTTTCCAGGATCAGGTAGGTCACCACCGCCAACAGCAGCGGAATCAGGTAGTACAACGTGCGGTAGCCGAGCAGGGCAGCCACCAGCGTGCCCTGGGCCATCTGCCCGTGCAGCAGGGCCAGAAACACCGCTTCCAGCACGCCCAGCCCCGCAGGAATATGCGCCACCACACCGGCCACGCAACTGATCAGCAGGATGCCGAGAATCGATGGGTAGAACGCTTCACCCGGCAGCAACCAGAAGATCAGCAGGGCCATCAGTGCCCAGTTGCTGGCACCCAGCGCCACCTGGCACAGCGCCAGACGCAGCGAGGGCAGGGTCACTTCGTGGTCGCGCCAGCGCCAGGTGCGCTTCTTGGCAAAACCACAGGCCAGCAGGTAGCCGCCTGCAATCGCCAGCAACAGCAGGCCGATCAGGCGCAGGCCTGTAGTGCCCACCGCCCAGTTGCCGGGCATCTCGACCAGGCCCAGGGCAAATACGGTGCCGGCCAGCAGCATATAGCCCATCCAGTTGGTCAACAGCCCCAAGGTGAGGATTCGCGTAATGGTCGCGGTATCCAGGCCCAGTCGACCATAGAGTCGGTAGCGCAAGGCAACCCCGCCTACCCAGGTCGTGAAATTGAGGTTGAACGCGTAGCACACGAACGCGACGGGCAATACCTGCCGGGCAGGTAGCGTATGGCCGGTGTAAGCCCGGGCCAGCAGGTCGTAACTGGCGAACGCGAGGTAGCTGCTCAACGCGATCGCCAAGCCGATGGCAAGGGTGCCAGGCTTGTAGGCCAGCAAAGACTGGCGCACTTCGTTCCAGTCCAGGTTGCGCGCCAGCAGGTACAACAGCACAGGGATCAGGATCAGAAACGCGAGTGTGAGCAGACGTTTGCCCCACGTTTGCCAGCTTTTGCGCGCCATCAGGAGTTGCCCTCGTGCAAGTTGCCATGAGGTTCGGCTTCCGGCTGCACCGAGCGCAAACGCTGCCGGTGCGCTGGGAACCAGCCCGCAATGCGCGGGAAGTGGCGGATCACGTGGAAGCACACGAAGATCAACGGTGCTCGCCACCAGTAGCCGCGAATCATGCGCTCCAAGGTGACCGGTTTGCATTGCTCGCTGGCCAGTGCCTGCAGATGCTGGTGCAGTTGCTGGTTGAAGGCCCGATCACGAATGAACAGGTTGGCCTCCAGGTTGAACGACAGGCTGAGGGGGTCGAGGTTGCTGGAGCCGACGGTGGCCCATTGGTCGTCCACCAGTGCCACCTTGCCGTGCAACGGCCGCTGGCAGTACTCATGGATCTTCACCCCGTCGCGCAGCAGGTAGTTGTACAGCAGGCGCGACAATGCACGGACCCAGCGCATGTCGGGCTGGCCCTGCAAGATCAACCGAACCTCCACGCCACGCCGGGCCGCGTTGCGCAGCTCACGCATCAGTCGGTAGCCTGGAAAGAAATACGCATTGGCGACCACAATGCGTTGCCGGGCTTTACGAAACGCCTGAAGGTAGTGTGCCTCGATATCGGTGCTGCGCATGCCGTTGTCACGCTCGATCAACACCGCACTGCTGCTTCCGGCGGGCTCGGTAACCGGGCGTACTGCACTGGGGGGCTGCAGCACGGGAGACATCAGGCGCTTACTGGCTGCATGTACCTGCGCCACGACCGGCCCAGTGACCTCCACGGCATAGTCCTGCTTGGCCATGGCACCAAAGTCGCCTAAATGGTCGGCGCTGTAGTTGATACCGCCGATGAAGGCCCGTTCACCATCGACCACCACGATCTTGCGGTGCAAACGGCGAAACAGGTTGGTGCGCATGCCCAACAACAGGGGCTGTGGATCGAACGCATGAAAGCTTACACCCGCGTCGGTCATCGCTGAAATGAACTCAGCCGGCAGCTCGGCTGTGCCGTAGCCATCCGCGGCCACTTCCACGCGCACACCGCGCCGGGCCGCCTCGATCAACACCTGCTGCAATTGCTTGCCCACTTTGTCGTCGAAGATGATGAAGGTTTCCAGCAATATTTCTTCCCGCGCCTGGGCCATGGCCTCGAACACGCGGGGGTAGTACTGCTCGCCATTGATCAGCAACTGCACACTGTTGCCATCTACCCAAGGTCGGTTCACAGGTTGATCTCCGCAGCCAGTGGTACGTGGTCGGACAAATGCGACCACGGGTATTTGGACAGCACCTGGGCCGCGCCCGGCATCGCGTTTCGCAAGTAGATGCGGTCCAGGCGCAACAACGGCAGGCGCGCGGGAAAACTGCGCGCCGGGGTGCCGAAGGCTTCTGTCAGGTGTTCGCTGAGCACCGCGTCCGCCTTCAACCGCCAGTCGTTGAAATCGCCGGCGATGATGACCGGCGCGTTGGGCGGCAGGCTGGCCAGCAGGTCCAGCATCAGCTTCACCTGGCGCTGCCGGTGTGCTTCGCGCAGGCCCAGGTGTACGCATACCGCATGCACCTCGTCATGGCCCGGCACCTCCAGCTGGCAATGTAGCAGGCCACGTTGTTCATTGCCCTGCACCGACACATCCAGGTTGTTGAAGCGGCTGATGGGGAATTTCGACAACAGCGCGTTGCCGTGGTCGCCATGGGGATACACCGCATTGCGGCCATAGGCGAACTGCGGCCACATGCTGTCGGCCAGAAACTCGTACTGCGGTGTTTCGGGCCAGGCAGGGTGGCGCAAGGCGTGCTGCTGGTGACTGCCGTGCACCTCTTGCAAGAACACCAGGTCGGCGCCGGTGGCACGAACAGCCTCGCGCAACTCGGGCAAGATGAAGCGACGGTTGAAGAAGGTGAAGCCTTTGTGCACGTTCAGCGTCAACACATTGAGCCGGCGTACAGCGGTCACCTTGTCGATGATGCAGCGTGGGGCGGGCAGGGGCTTGTTCACAAGGCCACCTCCGGCACCACGCCTGGCTCGGTCATCAGCTCATGGTCCAAGGACAGCTTTTCCAGCAAGCGCCTGGCGTCGTATGGCGCGTGAACCTTCTGGTCATTGTCGAAGTAGCAGTACACATCCCGTGCCGCACACCGAGGCGGCGGCCCCGGCACGATCAGGCGGGCATCGTCCGCCTGCTTACCTTCACTCCATTGTTGGATACGCTGCTTCCAGCGCCGCAGCGCGCGTGCGGTATATCCGCTGCTGTAAAGCTCCACATCCCCGTGCAGGCGCATGTAGACGAAGTCGGCGGTCACATCTTCGACACAGGGCCATTTGCCGGCGCTGTCGGCCACTACCAGCGCCACGCGATGCTTGCGTAACAGCTTGATGAAGGCTTCGCAGAGGAAACTCTCGTGGCGGATTTCCACGGCGTGACGCAAGCGAGCATTGCCCTTAATAGCAAGGCTGCCATTACCCTTCAGGCGCTCGGCGCAGCCTTGGGCGCGTTCAAGGGCCGCTTTGCGGGTGTGTGGCAGCAGCGCCAGAAATCGGGCAAAACGGTCTTCATCGAACTTCATGTTGGGAGGGAACTGCCACAGGAACGGCCCGAGCTTTTCGCCCAACAGCAGCGGCCCGGAGGCGAAAAAATTGGCCACTGGCTCTTCGATGTCCTTCAGCCGCCGCACATGGGTGATATAACGCGGCCCCTTGACCGCGAACACGAAGCCGTCCGGCGTTTCTTCACGCCAGCCCAGATAGCGCTCGGGCGTTTGCAGGCTGTAGAACGAGCCATTGATCTCGATGCTGTTCACCGCCCGTGAAGCGAATGCCAGTTCATCGTCCTGTCTCAGGCCTTTGGGGTAGAAGTCCTTGCGCCAGGGGCCATAGCGCCACCCGGAGATACCGATGCGAATATCGCTCACGCTGCCGTCCTCACTGCCGGTTCCTTGTTCGGTCGCTCTGAAAGTGCGACCGGCAAAGGCCGGCGAGGGTTCACAACGCTTGACCAACGGAAATGCTGACGCCGAGTTGAACTTTGCGGCAGCTGGCGTCTCCACCGCATACCCGTTTCCTGGCAGGGTGCCCGGATGACATTCGAGCCTTTCTCCCACTGCCAGATGGCCGGGCTGGGCAACGATGTGCAAAAGCACAAGCAATGACCTGCCACCCGCGGAGGCAAGCATGGCCAGACATATCATCCACTTCACCGGGCCGATCAATTCGTCTACCTGCGGCAACCTGATCACGACCTGCTCACGGGCATTGCAACAGGGTGCCGAGCTTCTGCAACTGAACATCGCCACCATGGGCGGCGAATGCAGCTATGGCTTTACCCTGTACAACTTTCTGCGGGGGTTACCCGTAGAGGTGCATACCCACAACCTGGGTACGGTGGAATCCATGGGCAATATCCTCTTCCTTGCCGGAGCGCGACGCACGGCTTGCAGTTTCAGCAAGTTTCTTTTCCACCCGTTTCATTGGACCTTGCATGGTTCGGTGGACCATTCGCGGATGTCCGAGTATGCGATGAGCCTGGATTACGACCTGCGCCTGTATGCGCAGATCGTGGCCGAGCGCACCAAAGGCGCGGCCGAGGTCCTGGATGTACCGCGCTATCTAATGGCCTATCCAAGGATTCTGGCGCCGCGGGAGGCGCTGGAAAACGGAATGATCCATGCCATCGACGAGATGCCGATCGCGTCAGACGCCGTTCAGTGGAGTGTGCACGCCTAGCTTACCGAACGGACGCCGCCGTGCCCGCGTCACAGGCCAGCAAGGAGCGGATCAGGGCCTTGATCTCGCCCTTCACCACAGCCACCTGATCCAGGTGGGCAAAGCGGCAGTCGGCAATTTCGTGCCGGGCCTTGGGCTGCGGTGCGTCGGCAAACTCCGCTGCGAACACGTAATGCACACGCTCTGGCGTTTCGTGGCGCATCAACAAAACCAGCGATTCAGCCTGTAGCCCAGTCTCTTCCAGCAACTCCCGCTGCGCGGCCTGCATCGGCGTCTCGCCGGGCTCGATCTTGCCGCCTGGAAGGGTCCAAGGCGCCTTGGGCTTTCTCACCCACAACCACTTATGGCGCTGCTTGCCATGCCGGCAAATGATGGTGGCGCGATGCTTGACTGGTTTCATTCCGGCTCCTGGGCGATTCCTTTATTGCATGAAGTTTCGGCCCTGGATGGCAATAAACGTTGCGTTGAAGCTGACGAACGGTCACTTCCAGCACGCAAACAGCTTGCCTGCCTGTTTTTCATGCCACCGGTCAGCTGATCGTAAAACCATTGAGCACAGCGACAAATCGGGGGCTCGGAAGTTAGGCATGGCACCGATTCATGCGATCAGCCAATCCATCGCAAGGAGAAACGACATGGCGCAGGACCAAGAGCGAACCCGCCAGCGCGGCGGCACCAAGGAAACCAACCCAGGTAACTTTGCCAATGACCGCGAGAGGGCATCGCGCGCTGGCCACAAGGGTGGCCAGGCATCTGGCGGCAACTTTGCCAACGACCGCCAACGGGCGTCGGAAGCCGGACGCAAGGGGGGACGCAACAGCCACGGCGCAGGCCGCAGCCAGTGAGTGGGGCTTTCGCTGAACGGCAACTCCCCACAGGTGCCCAGCAGCGATTTCGGGGTAGCCGCCCCGGAATCGCGCCATGACATTTTGTTAGACAAAATTTTGAATCTTCTGGCCACCGCCCGATCAATCAAAATGTCATCCATGGAGAAGAGGAGGCCCCCTGCGATGCCTAGCCCACAGTTGTACATAATCGATTACAAACTGCATGACCAGCCGCGCAGTTTCATCATTCGCCTGGAACGCCTGGACAATGCCGAGGCCTGGCATTGGGCAAGTTGTGATGCGGGCATCGGCATCATTCCCAAGTTCGGTCGCGAGAAAATCAGGAAGGTCAGTCGGCCGATGGCCGAGCGTTACGGCATTACCGCCGTGAGCTGGCGGATTTCGGGGAGCAAGCCTAACCAGTCGGTGGGCGATCCGGCGGCGATGGTCTAATAGCTCGCGTGCAACCGGTAAAGAAACTGCAGGAGCGGAGATGCCCGCTCCTATAGGGTACGTAGATACCGTGAACTGTCCTTAAGCGGCTTGAGCAGCTACCGGCCTCTTCGCGGGTGAACCCGCTCCTACAAAGGGCACTGGGCATTACCGATCAGAGGCGGCTTGCCCGAGAGGAGGCCAGTAGCTTCAACCCCTCATTCTGGTTTTTTCAGCACCAAGGTCAGGATGTCATAGCTGGCCACCAACTCACCCAGCTGATTGGTCACCTCCACATCCCACGCCACCACCCCCTGCGGCTGCCCCAGCGGGCTGGTCTTGCCTTGGTCGATCTTGCGCTTGCAGGTCAGGCGCGCCTGGATGGTATCGCCAATGCCCACCGGGTTGATGAAGCGCAGGGTGTCCAGCCCATAGTTGGCCAGCACCGGTCCGGCACCGGGCGACACAAACAGCCCGGCCGCTGCCGACAGTACGAAGTAACCGTGGGCAATGCGCTTACCGAATTGCGACGCCTTGGCGGCGATTTCGTCGAAGTGCATGTAGAAATGGTCGCCTGACAGGCAGCCGAAATTGACCAGGTCAGCTTCTGTCACGGTGCGGCGATGGGTGAGCAGCGACTCGCCGATACGCAGCTGCTCGAAGTAGCGACGGAACGGGTGCACGTCGGTTTCGATAACTTCGCCGCCGCGCACGTACTCGCCGGTGACCGCCGTGAGCATGCTCGGCGAGCCTTGTACGGCGGCGCGCTGCAGGTAATGCTTGACCGCACGCAGGCCACCCAGCTCTTCACCACCACCGGCGCGGCCCGGGCCACCGTGCTTGAGCTGCGGCAGCGGCGAGCCGTGCCCAGTGGACTCCTTGGCAGCCTGGCTATCGAGCACCAGCAGACGGCCATGCCAGGCAGCCGCCACCGGGATAGCCTTGGCGGCCACGCTGCGGTCGGCGGTGACCAGGGTCGCCACCAGGCTGCCTTTGCCACGGGCAGCCAGTGCCAAGGCTTCGTCGAGGTCGTCATAGGCCATCAGCGTACTGACCGGGCCGAACGCTTCGATATCGTGGGCGCCGCCCTCGGCATGTGGGTCGCGGGCCTGCAACAAGGTTGGCGCAAAGAACGCGCCTTCAGCCACGCCTTCGCCACGCGGGGCAAAGCCATCGCTGGCGCCGAACAGCTGATCACAACTCTGCAGCAGGCTGCGCACCCGCTCGCCAACGTCGCGCTGCTGGTCATGGGAGGCCAGGGCCCCCATGCGCACACCTTCAAGCGACGGGTCGCCAACCACGACCTTGCTCAGGCGCTCGCGCAGGCGCGTGGCAACGGCATCCAGGTGCCTGGCCGGGACGATCGCGCGGCGGATGGCGGTACACTTCTGCCCGGCTTTAGTGGTCATTTCACGCACCACTTCCTTGATGTACAGGTCAAACTCTTCGCTGTCCGGTGTCACGTCCGGGCCGAGGATGGCGCAGTTGAGCGAGTCGGCCTCGGCAGTGAACGGCACCGAGTTGCGAATCAGGTTGGGCGTCACGCGCAATTTGGCAGCGGTATCGGCGGACCCGGTGAAGGTCACCACGTCCTGCCCCTGCAGGCGGTCGAGCAGGTCGCCGGTGCTGCCGATAACAAGCTGCAGGCTGCCTTCGGGCAGCAGGCCGGAGGCATTCATCAGGCGTACCACGGCCTCGGTCAAATAGCTGGTCGAGGTCGCCGGCTTGACGATGCAGGGCATACCGGCCAGGAACGTCGGGGCAAACTTTTCCAGCATGCCCCAGATAGGGAAGTTGAACGCGTTGATGTGCACCGCAACGCCTGCCCGTGGCACCAGGATGTGACTACCGGCGAAATGGCCTTGCTTGCCCAACGGTATGGCTGGCCCTTCGTGCACCAGGTTACCCGACGGCAGCTCGCGGCTGCCGATGCCGGCATAGGAGAACAGCGTGGCGTTGCCGCCTTCGATGTCGATCCAGCTGTCGGCCCGGGTGGCGCCGCTGTGGTGCGACAGGGCGTAGAGCTGCTCCTTGTGCTCGGCCAGGTACAGGGCCAGGGCTTTGAGGCGTTGGGCACGTTGTTGGAAATCCATGCCCATCAGCGAGGCAAGACCGCGTGCACGCGCGTAGTCCACAGCTTCGGCGAAGTCCGGGCGCTCTTCATGGCTGTAGGCCAGTACGTGGCCGTCGAGGGCGCTGCGCAGGGCCTGGGCGCCGTGCTGGCCGAGCCAACGGCCGGCGATGAAACTTTGCAGAGTAGGGGCGGCAGACATGCTGTTCTCCATGCTGTTCAAAATGTGAGAGGCGCTGTTACCACAGCGCCAGGGTGTAGCCGATGATCAGGCGGTTTTCGTCCACGGCGTTGGTCAGGCCGTTGCCGGAGCGGAAGGTGACATTGCGCCAGCGCAGGCTGACGTCCTTGAACGGGCCACTCTGGATGACATACGTGATGTCGGTGTCGCGCTCGCGCTCGCGGCCATTGGTCACGGTGGCAGTTTCCGCGTGGCGACCGTCGGTATAGCGGGTCATGAAACTCAGGCCGGGGATGCCCATGGCAACGAAGTCGTAGTCGTAGCGCACTTGCCAAGAGTCCAGCCCGGCGCGGGTGAAGGTGTTGTAGGTGACCAGGTTGACGGTGAACGGGTCGCCGCCGTTGACGAACGGGAAGGCGCTGTCACCGGACATCTGCTGCCAGGTGGCGGTGAACTTGTGCGCCCGCACGCCCAGGGTGAACATGGCGTTGAAGTTACGGTTGTCGATGTTGCCGGCACGCTCGGCACCATCATTGCGGCTGTCGAAGTAGCGCAGGTCACTGCGCAGGCTCAGTCCTTCTGCCAGTGGGCGGGTGTCGATCAGCCCGACGAACTGCTGACGGTAGATGTCCTGGAGCTTGGCGTAGTAATAGCTGACCGTGGTTTGCGGGGTGATGGCGTAGCTGCCACCGCCAAAGTCCAGGTGGTCACTGCTGGCAGCGCCATAGCCGATGTCGTCGCGGCCAGAGGAATCACGCAGGTTGGCCTTGGTCAGGCGTCCGGCATTGAAGGTGAGGCCATCGAGGTCCTGACTGGTGAGCAAGCCACCCTGGAAGGTGGACGCCAGCAGGCGGGTGTCGTTGTACACCACCACCGGCAGGATCGGCTGCAAGGTGCCCAGCCGCAAGGTGCTCTTGGACACGCGAACCTTGCCGGTCAGGCCTAGCTCGCTGTAGTCATCGACCGGTTCGTGGCTGTTCGGGCCAAAAGGCAGCAGGCCGGTGTTGCGACGGTCGCGGCTGGAATCGAGCTTGATGCCCAACTGGCCCAGCGCGTCCACGCCAAAGCCGACCGGGCCCTCGGTAAAACCCGACTCCAGCTTGGCGGTAAAGCCTTGGCCCCATTCCTCGGCCTTGGCCTGCGGGGCGTTGCTCTGGCGAAAATCACGGTTGATGTAGTGGTTGCGCAGCTCCAGGCGTGCATGGCTGTCGCCGATGAAGTCGGCCAGCGCGGGCATCGGCAGGGCGAAGGTGGCCAGCCAGGCGGCTGACAGGAAGTGTGTGCGGTTCATTGTTGTTGTTTTACCCGACATGTCTGTTCGTCCTTGAAGTCAGTGTTTGCTGGCGCCAGCCGCACCGATACCGGTCATGGAGCGGATGAACTGGCCCAGGTAGCGACCACGCTCTTCAACGGCACGTTCGGAGCTGTCGGTAACCGAGAACACCCAGGCACTGAGGAAGGCCAGGCTCATGGAGAACAGCGCAGGGTTGCTGTAGGGGAACAGCGCCGTTTCGTTGTGCAGCACGTTGACCCACACCGCCGGGCCCAGCACTACCAACAGCACCGCCGAGACCAGCCCGGCCATGCTGCCGCACACCGCGCCACGGGTGGTCAGGCCTTTCCAGAACATGGAAAGGAGCAGCACCGGGAAGTTGACCGAAGCGGCCACCGCCAGCACCAGGCCGGAAAGGAAGGCAATGTTCTGCGACTCGAACATCAGGCCCAGGATCACCGCCAGCAGGCCGATGAGCAACGTGGCAATGCGTGACACGCGCATTTCCTCTTGCTCGGTCGCCTTGCCTTTGCGCATCACGCAGGCATACAGGTCGTGGGACACGGCCGATGCCCCGGACAGCGCCAGGCCGGCGACCACAGCCAGAATGGTGGCGAAGGCGACGGCAGAGATGAAGCCCAGGAACAGGTTGCCACCCACGGCCTGGGCCAGGTGCACGGCGACCATGTTGCCGCCACCGATGATGGCGCCAGTGGCGTCGCGGTAGGACGGCTCAGTGCCGACCATGACAATGGCGCCAAAGCCGACAACGATCAGCAGCAGGTAGAAGTAACCAATGAAACCGGTGGCGTAGAACACGCTCTTGCGTGCTTCCTTGGCATCACTGACAGTGAAGAAGCGCATCAGGATATGCGGCAGGCCAGCGGTGCCGAACATCATGCCCAAACCGAGGGAAATGGCGTCCACCGGGTTGGACAACAAGCCGCCTGGGGCCATGATCGCCTGGCCCTTGGCATGCACGGCCACCGCACTGGCAAACATGGCCTCGGTGCTGAAGCCGAAGTGCTTGAGCACCATGAAGGCCATGAAACTGGTGCCTGATAGCAGCATTACCGCCTTGATGATCTGCACCCAGGTGGTGGCGAGCATGCCACCGAAGGTGACATAGGCAACCATCAGCACACCGACCAGCATGACCGCGTAGAGGTAGTTGATGCCGAACAGCAGCTCGATCAGCTTGCCGGCGCCGACCATTTGCGCCACCAGGTACATCAGCGCCACCACCAGGGTGCCGAAAGCCGAGGTCAAGCGCACTGGGGTTTGCGCCAACCGGTAGCTGACCACGTCGGCAAAGGTGTACTTGCCCAGGTTGCGCAGGCGCTCGGCAATCAGGAACAGGATGATCGGCCAGCCCGCCAGGACACCAAGGGCATACAACAGGCCGTCGTAGCCGTTCATGAACATCATCGCGGAAATGCCCAGGAACGAAGCGGCACTGATCATGTCGCCAGCGATTGCCAAGCCGTTCTGCATGCCAGTCAAGCCGCCGCCGGCGGTGTAGAAGTCACTGGCCGAGCGGGTGCGCAGGGCAGCCCAGCGGGTGACCAGCAGGGTGAAGCAGACAAACACCATGAACATCGAAATGGCGGTCCAGTTCATTGTGCGCACTCCTGCTTGACCTTGTCGTTGAGCGGGTCGAGCACGTTGTTGGCGCGGTGCACATAGATGCCGGTCAGGGCAAAGGACAGCAGCACCATCAACACGCCCACCAGCATGCCGACCGTGGTCACGCCGCCGCTGAGGGACTGGCCGAGGGTGCTGGGCGAAAACGCAACCAGCAGGACGAAGCCGTAGTAGACCACCAGCATGGCCAGGGTCAGGCTGCCGTTGAGGCGGCGCTTGCGCCGCACCAGGTGCTGGAAGTCGGGGTGGTTGGCGATGCTTTCTATGCGTTCGGGTGTCATGGCAAGCGATCTCTTGGTTTTGTAATTGTTGTGTTGAGGTCACGCGGGGTATTGCGTTGTTGCTTAGGCCCTCTTCGCAGGTAAGGATGCCGCCCTAAGGCCTTGCGCAGGCCCTGTAGGAGCGGGTTTACCCGCGAAGCAGTCGACTCGGCTACAGCTGGTCGAAGTCAAGCACCACCTTGTCGCTCACCGGGTACGTCTGGCACGACAGCACATACCCGGCCGCCACTTCGTAGTCTTCGAGGGCATGGTTGCTGTCCATCTCCACTTCGCCCTCGATCACCCGGCACTTGCAGGTGGAGCACACGCCGGCCTTGCACGAGTAGGGCAGCTCGGCGCCAATGGCGTTGCCGGCGTCCAGCACGTTCTGGGTGTTGCGCGGCAGGTCGAAGCTCAGTGCCCGGCCGTCGCTGATCACGGTGATATGGCTAAGCGCCGAATCCACCTGACGTGCCGCCTCACGGGCTTCGCGGCGGGCCTCGCTGCCGGCGGCGGCGAACAGCTCGAAGTGAATGCGTTCCTTGGCCATGCCGTTGGCCTGCAGGCTGTCACGCACGGTCTCGGTCATCGCCTGCGGGCCGCAGATGAATGCCGCGTCCAGCCCGGCAACGTCCAGCCAGCGCGAAAACAGCTGGCCGCATTTGTCGGCGTCGATGCGGCCGTTGTACAGGTCGACGTCCTGCTGTTCGCGGCTGAACACGAAAATCAGGTTCAAGCGGTCGAGGTAACGGTTTTTCAGGTCTTCGAGCTTGTCGCGGAACAGCGCCCCCGAACTGGAGCGGTTGCCGTACAGCAAGGTGAAACGGCTGTGCGGCTCGCTGGCCAGCGTAGTGGCGATGATCGACAGTATCGGGGTGATGCCGCTGCCGGCGGCCACACCCAGATAGTTGCCCTGGCGAGCCGGGTCCAGCGGCACGAAGAAGCTGCCCGATGGCGGCATCACTTCCAGCTGCTGGCCTTCCTTGAGCACCTCATTGGCAAACGCCGAGAAGCGCCCGCCCGGTACGCGCTTGACGGCCACGCGCAGTTCGCCGTCCTGTACGGCGCTGCAGATGGAGTAGGAGCGGCGGACTTCTTCGTTATCCAGCTGGGTGCGCATGACCAGGTACTGGCCCTGAGTGAAGCGGAACTGGTCCTGCAGGTGCTCGGGCACATCGAAGGCAATCGATACCGCATCACGGGTCTCATTGCGCACTTGCTTGATGGTCAGGCTGTGAAACTGGCTCATGGTGGTCTCCACGGCTCAAATGCATTTGAAATAGTCGAATGGCTCCAGGCACTCGCGGCAGCGGTACAGCGCTTTGCAGGCCGTGGAGCCGAACTGGCTGAGCAATTCGGTATGGGCGCTGCCGCATTGCGGGCAGCACACCTGGGGGGCTTCGCCGAGCAGGCTGCGCTTGCTGGCACTGCCTTGCGGCGGCGCAATGCCATAAGCGCGCAGGCGCTCGCGGCCCAGTTCGCTGATCCAGTCGGTGCTCCAGGCCGGGGTCAGCCGGCGCTCCAGGTCTGGCGTGGTGAAACCGGCCTGTTCCAGCGCCTGGCGGATATCCCCTTCGATGACTTCGGTGGCCGGGCAGCCAGAATAGGTCGGGGTGACCACCAGGTGCAGGTGGCCGGCGCGCCAATCGACGTCGCGCACGATCCCCAGGTCGACCACGCTGACCACCGGCACTTCAGGGTCCATGACCTGGCCCAATACCGCCCAGGCGCGAGCCAGGTCGTCGCCTTGCTGTGCCCGTGCGCCGCGGTCGCCGGCAATCAGTTCACCAGGTTGCATCGGGGTAGGCCCTTGGCAGGAACTGCATTTCGGCCAGCAGCAGGCCCAGATGCTCGGTGTGCAGGCCTTTGCGGCCATCCAGGTAGAAGTGGCTGGCGGCCTTGGGCAGCGGCAGTTCGACCGAAGCAAACGTCGCGGTGACCTGCTTCAGCCAGGTGGCGCCGACGGTAGCTGGATCGGCACCGATACCGCATTCGGCCAGACGGACTTCGTTGTCGCTGGCAGCAGTCAGTTCGACGGTGAAGCGCCACAGTGCCGGGATAGCGGCGAGCATGCGCTGGCGGCTGGCATCGGTACCACCGCCCAGACGTTGTACCCATTCGCTGGACCGGCGCAGGTGGTAGGTGACTTCCTTCAGGGCCTTGGCGGCAATACCGGCGATTCGCGCGTCGCTGGACTCGACCAGCCCCTGCAGCACAGCGAAGTGCCACGCGTCGTAAAGGAACTGCTTGGTCATGGTCACGGCAAAATCACCGTTGGGTTGCTCGACCAGCAGCAGGTTGCGGTAGGCGCGCTCGTCACGGCGGAACGCCAGGGCATCGGCATCTCGGCCATCGTCGAGCAGCTCGGCGGCATACTCCAGCCAGTTGCGGGCCTGGCCGACCAGATCGAGGCCGACGTTCATCAGGGCCAGCTCTTCCTCGATGGCCGGGGCGCGGCCACACCACTCACAGAGGCGCTGGCCCTGGACCAGGGCGCTGTCGCCGAGCAACAGCAGATAGGGGATAAGGGCTTCTTTATGCATGGCCCACCTCACATGTGTCCGACTTCGTCGGGCAGCTCGTAGAAGCTGGCATGGCGATAGACCTTGTCGTCCGAGGGGGCGAACAGCGGGTCTTTCTCGTCGGGGGAGGAGGCGGTGATCAGCGCCGAAGGCACCACCCACAGGCTCACACCTTCGCTACGGCGGGTGTAGAGCTCGCGGGCGTTCTCGATGGCCATGGCGGCATCGGCGGCGTGCACGCTGCCGACATGCTTGTGGTTAAGGCCGTGCTTGCTGCGCACGAACACTTCGTAGAGGGTCCAGACAGACATTTTCGATCTCCGCATCAATCGCCGCTCAGGCGGCGTTCTTGTTCTGTTGCTTGCGCGCATAGGCCACGGCGGCCTCGCGTACCCAGGCGCCATCCTCGATGGCCTTGCGCCGGGTGGCGACACGTTCCAGGTTGCATGGGCCATTGCCCTTGATCACTTCGTAGAACTCGTCCCACTGGATTTCGCCAAAGTCGTAGTGGCCGCGCTCGGCGTTCCACTTCAGCTCAGGGTCAGGCGCAGTGCAGCCAAGCAGTTCCAGCTGCGGCACGGTCTGGTCGATGAAGCGCTGGCGCAGTTCGTCGTTGGTCTGGCGCTTGATCTTCCAGGCCATCGACTGGGCGCTGTTGGGCGAGTGTTCATCGCTCGGGCCGAACATCATCAGCGCCGGCCACCACAGGCGGTTGATGGCGTCCTGAACCATGTCGCGCTGGGCTTGGGTGCCCTGGCGCATCATGGTCAGGAGCATTTCGTAGCCCTGGCGCTGGTGGAAGCTCTCTTCCTTGCAGATACGGATCATCGCGCGGGAGTAGGGGCCGTAAGAGGTGCGCTGCAGCACCACCTGATTGACGATGGCGGCGCCATCCACCAGCCAGCCCACAGCGCCCATGTCGGCCCAGCTGAGGGTGGGGTAGTTGAAGATGCTCGAGTACTTGGCCTTGCCGCTGTGCAGTTTGTCGATCTCTTCGTCGCGGTCAGCCCCCAGGGTTTCCATGGCGCTGTACAGGTACAGGCCGTGACCGGCTTCGTCCTGAATCTTGGCCATCAGCTGCAGTTTGCGCTTGAGGCTTGGGGCACGGGTAACCCAGTTGCCTTCGGGCAGCATGCCGACGATTTCAGAGTGGGCGTGCTGGGAGATCTGCCGGATGAGGGTCTGGCGGTAGGCCTCGGGCATCCAGTTCTTGGCTTCGATCTTGATTTCGGCGTCGATCTTTTCCTGGAAGTTGCGTTCCTCGGGGGACATTTCTTCCAGCGTCTTGACGCGCTTGACTCCGGTTTCCACTAGCTGTGCGTACATGTGCTGCGACTCCTGCTAAGGCATGAGTCATTTGTAAGCGATACAAAACATAACGTCAAACACATTTATGTGTATCAAGTAATATTTGTGTATCACATTGCCGGCCAAGGGGCTGTTGCAGCCCACTCTCGGCACAAGGCTGCGCCTGCATCAGCGCGTGCCCGAGGGAACGCAGGCAAAAAAAAGGCCCCGGGCAATGCCGGGGCCGAAATGGCAGCCGATTGGGTCAGCTGGCCAACCGTTTGTCGAACACATGGCACGCCTTGCCCTCGGAGCGCTTGAGCGTGCCGCAGGGTTGCAGGTGCACCTGGGTGCTGATGCCGATGTAAGTCTTGATCTGTTTGGTCAACTCCCCGACGACCAGCTTGCGCTGGCCTTCGTCAAGGTGCTGGCACTCTGCGCGCAGTTCCACATGCACTTGGACACTGTCCAGGTTTCCATTGCGATACAGATGAATCTCATACAGCTCTGAAAGCTGTTTTATTTTTAGGACCTGTTCCTCGATCTGGGTCGGGAACACATTGACCCCGCGAATGATCAGCATGTCGTCACTGCGGCCGGTGATCTTGCCGATCCGCCGCATTGGCCGAGCGGTGCCGGGCAGCAGCCGGGTGAGGTCACGGGTGCGGTAGCGCACCATCGGCAACGCCTCTTTGCTCAGCGAGGTGAATACCAGCTCGCCCAGCTGGCCATCCGGCAGTACCTCGCCGGTAGCAGGGTCGATGATTTCGGGATAGAAGTGGTCTTCCCAGATGGTCGGGCCGTCTTTGGTCTCGATGCACTCCATCGCCACGCCGGGGCCCATGATCTCCGACAGGCCATAGATATCGAGGGCATTGATGCCCAGGCGCTGCTCAATTGAACGGCGCAGCTCGTCGGTCCACGGCTCGGCACCAAAAATGCCCAGGCGCAGCTTGAGGTGGTGGGGGTCGATGCCCTGGCGCTCGATTTCATCAGCCAGGTTGAGCATGTAGGACGGGGTGACCATGATGATGTCGGGCTGGAAGTCGCGAATCAGCTGCACCTGCTTTTCGGTCTGGCCACCGGACATGGGGATCACGGTGCAGCCCAGGCGTTCGGCACCGTAGTGCGCGCCGAGCCCGCCGGTGAACAGCCCGTAGCCGTAGGACACATGTACCTTGTCACCTTTGCGCCCGCCGGCCGCACGAATCGAACGGGCAACCACATTGGCCCAGGTGTCGATATCGTTCTGGGTGTAGCCGACCACCGTCGGCTTGCCGGTGGTGCCACTGGAGGCATGCAGGCGCACCACTTCTTCCTGGGGCACGGCGAACATGCCGTAGGGGTAGTTGTCGCGCAGGTCGTTCTTGCCGGTGAAGGGGAACTTCGCCAGATCTTCCAGGCACTTGAGGTCATCGGGGTGGGCGCCGCACTCGGCAAAGCGCTGGCGGTACAGCGGCACATTGTCGTAGGCGTGCTTCAGGCTCCAACGCAGACGCTCCAGCTGGTGCTGGCGCAGGGCGTCGACGCTGGCGGTTTCCATCGGGTCCAGCAGGGCACGATCGGCATCATGGTACATGTTCATGGCTTCACTCGAATTGTTCTTGTACGCCGCGCGCCAGCGGTTGCAGGCCACGCGGTGAGTGTCATGGAGGCAGCATATACGGCTGCGTTCAGTTCGGTAACAAGCGCAGGGCCCGAACCGCTCAGAGGCGCTCGATGATCATGGCGATGCCTTGACCTACACCGATGCACATGGTGCACAGGGCGTAGCGGCCGGCCGTTTCTTCAAGCTCGTGCAAGGCAGTGGTCACCAATCGAGCACCGCTCATGCCCAGTGGATGGCCCAGGGCGATGGCGCCGCCGTTGCGGTTGACGCGTGGGTCGTCGTCGGCCAGGCCCAGCTCGCGCAACACGGCTAGCCCTTGGGCGGCAAAGGCCTCATTGAGTTCGATGACATCCAGGTCAGCCAGTGCCAGGCCGGTGAGCGCCAGCACCTTGCGGGTCGCAGGCACCGGACCAATACCCATCAGCCTGGGCTCAACCCCGGCCACCGCCATGCCGACGATGCGGCCGCGGGCCTTCAGCCCATGGCGGCGGGCCGCGGCGCTGTTGGCCAGCAGCAGGGCGCAAGCGCCGTCATTCACGCCGGAGGCATTACCCGCTGTTACGCTGCCGCCTTCACGAAACGGCGTCCCGAGCCGAGCCAGCTGCTCCAGGGTCGTGTCGCCGCGCGGGTGCTCGTCATGCTCGACCACTTTGGCTGGGCCTTTGCGTTGCGGGATTTCGACCGGCACGATTTCCCGCGCCAGGCGGCCGCGGGCCTGAGCTGCTGCGGCTTTGTGCTGGCTGCGCAGGGCAAAGGCATCCTGGTCGGCGCGCGAGATGCCGAACTGTTCGGCCACGTTTTCAGCCGTTTCCGGCATCGAATCGATGCCGTAGGCGGCCTTCATCAGCGGGTTGACGAAACGCCAGCCGATCGTGGTGTCGAACAGCTCGGCCGCACGCCCGAATGCCTGCTCCGACTTACCCATCACAAACGGTGCACGCGACATGGACTCCACACCACCGGCCAGCATGAGCCCCGCTTCGCCGCAGCGCAGGGCACGTGCCGCATTGCCGATGGCATCCAGGCCGGAACCGCACAGGCGGTTGATCGTGGTCCCTGGTACTTCGAGTGGCAGCCCGGCCAGCAGGCTCGCCATGTGGGCCACGTTGCGGTTATCTTCGCCGGCCTGGTTGGCACAGCCGAAGATAACGTCATCAATGGCTTTCCAGTTCAGTTCGGGGTGACGCTGGATCAAGGCTTTGAGCGGGATGGCCGCCAGGTCGTCGGCGCGCACGCTGCTCAGGGCCCCGGCATAGCGGCCAATGGGGGTGCGCACGGCGTCGATGATCAAGGCATCGGCGTGGGTCGG
This sequence comes from Pseudomonas sp. BO3-4, assembly GCF_034044115.1. Lineage (NCBI taxonomy): Bacteria > Pseudomonadati > Pseudomonadota > Gammaproteobacteria > Pseudomonadales > Pseudomonadaceae > Pseudomonas > Pseudomonas sp. BO3-4. The sequence goes on along the minus strand of NZ_CP139018.1, from coordinate 3,209,706 downwards.
TTCATTCATCTTGCGTCTCCTGCGCCAGCACGGTGCCGCGCACTTTGTAGGATTTGCCATGGAACATCGCCACCAGCTCACCACGCTGGTTGTCGATGCGCACGTCGTACAGGCCGGTGCGGCCTTTGCGGCTGACTTCGCTGGCGTGGGCGGTGAGCACGTCATCGCGCAGTGCCGGGGCCAGGTAGTCGATGGTGCAGCCCAGCGCCACCGTGGCCTGGTCGTAGCTATTGCAGGCGAAGGCGAACGCCGAATCGGCCAACGCGAACAGGAAACCGCCATGGCAGGTGCCATGCCCCTGGATCATGTCGGCACGTACCGCCATGCGCAGGCTGGCCCGGCCTGGGCCGGCATCCAGCAGGCTGATGCCCAGGCCCTGAGTGGCCGGGTCGCGGGCGTACATGGCGTCGGCACAGGCTTGTGCCAGTTCCACTTCAGTCATGCAGGGTGCCTCCTTTGGCTTCGCAGCGACGCAACAACAGGGAAGGGCGATAGCGGCTTTCACCGTAGCTACGCTGCAGGTTGTCGAGCACGCGCAGGGTATGGGCAATACCGATGTTCGCCGCCCAGGCCAGCGGGCCGCAGGGGTAATTGACGCCGGCGCGCATGGCCAGGTCGATGTCGGCGGCGCTGCCGACGCCCTGAAGCACCGCATCGGCGGCCTCGTTGGCGAGCATTGCCACGGTGCGCAGTACCACCAGGCCGGGCAGGTCGGCGACACCGGTCACTTTCAGGCCGGCACGCTGCAGCAGGGCTACGGCCTGGTCGCGGGCGCTGTCAGTGGTATCGGCGGACCAACTGATGGCAAGGCGGGTGGCGCTGCTGTAGTCCAGCGCCAGGTCGAGCAGCACAAGATTGCGAAGGCCGTCTTCGCGGGCGCGCTGGCTGGCCAGGCGGCCATCGGACAGGGCCAGGGTGGCATCGCCCACCTGAATCAAGCCACTACCGGCGCGTTGGGTCACGGCAATGCCGCTTTGGCGAAGCCGCTCGACCAGCGGCTGCATCACCCCCAGGTTGCCCTCGACAACGCAGGCCTCTGCGCAGGCGAAGCTGTGCAGTTCGGCCGGCTGCGGGCGCTCGACGCCTTCGGCATAGCGATAGAAGCCTTGGCCGGTCTTGCGCCCCAGGCGGCCGGCGTCCACCAGTTCCTTCTGCACCAGCGAAGGCTGGAAGCGGAAATCGCCATAGAAAGCATCAAATACGGAACAGGTAACAGCGTAATTGACGTCATGGCCAATCAGGTCGGTCAGCTCGAACGCCCCCATGCGGAAGCCACCCGCGTCACGCATCAGCGCATCCAGGCTGGCGCAGTCGGCGGCACCTTCCTGTAGCAGGCGCAGGCTTTCGGCATAGAACGGCCGCGCTACCCGGTTGACGATGAAACCGGGTGTAGAGCGCGCATGGACCGGCTGCTTGCCCCAGGCCTGGGCAGTGGCGTAGATGCGTGCGGCCACTGCCGGGTCGGTTGCCAGGCCCGACACCACCTCGACAAGCGCCATCAGCGGTGCCGGGTTGAAGAAGTGCATACCAACCACGTGCTGCGGGCGTTCAAGGCCAGCCGCGAGGCTTGTGATGGACAGTGACGAAGTGTTGCTGGCAAGGATACAGTCGGCCGCGCACAAGGTTTCGAGCTGGCCGAACAACGCCTGCTTCACCTGCAGGTTTTCGACGATGGCTTCAATGACCAGGCCGGCATCTGCCAAAGCGTCGAGTGTATCGACCGGGCACAAGCGGGCATTGATCGCTTCGCGTTCAGCGGCCAGCAACGTTCCTTTGTCCACCAGCCGGGCCAGTTGGCGATCGATACCCGTCACCGCCTGGGCGGCAGCACCCGGGCGGTTGTCGTAGAGCTTGACGGGGTGGCCGGCCTGGGCCGCGACCTGGGCGATACCGGCGCCCATGGCGCCGGCACCGATCACCGCCACCTGCACATTGCTTGCGAGTGCGCCCATGTTCAGCGCCCCTTGAAGGCTGGCGTGCGTTTGTTCATGAAGGCGCTCACGCCTTCGCGGTAGTCCTCGCTGCGCCCGGCCAGGCGCTGCAGGTCGCGCTCCAGCTCCAGCTGCGCCTCAAAACCGTTGTCGAAACTGGCATTGAGGCTGCGCTTGATCAGTGCCAGGCCGTAGGTGGGCTGGGCGGCGAGCTGGCGGGCTAGGGTGAGGGCTTCATCACGCAGCGCGGCATCATCTACCACGCGGTGGATCAGCCCCCATTGCTCGGCCTGTTCGGCGCCAAGGCGCTCGCCCAGCATGGCCAGCGCCTTGGCCCGGGCCATGCCAACCAAGCGCGGCAGCAGCCAGGTACCGCCGGAGTCCGGCACCAGGCCGATCTTGCAGAAGGCCTGGATGAAACTGGCCGAGCGGGCGGCCAGCACCAGGTCGCAGGCCAAGGGAATGTTGGCACCGGCACCGGCCGCCACGCCGTTGACCGCACAGATCACCGGCAAAGGCAGGTCGCGCAGGGTGCGCACCAGCGGGTTGTAGAACTTGTCGATCGATTGGCCCAGGTCAGGCATTTCGGCGCCTGGGGCAACGTTGCGGTCGGACAGGTCCTGGCCGGCGCAGAAGCCGCGGCCTTCAGCCGTCAGCAGCAGCACCCGGGCGTTACTGCTTTGGCGCACTTGCTTGAGCGCTTCGCGCACCTCCAGATGCATGGCCGTATTGAAGCTGTTCAGCTGCTCGGGGCGGTTCAATGAAAGGAAGGCAACGCCGTCCTCGATGGAAAACAGGATGTGCTGGAAAGTCATGACAGGCTCGCTCCGTCAGTCGAGAGAATGATGGTCAGCGCCCCTGGAAACGGGCTTGACGCTTTTCCTGGAAGGCGCGGATGCCTTCGTCGCGGTCGGCGGTGCCCGCCAGCAGGGTGAAGGCATGGCGCTCGAAGCGCAGGCCGCTGGCCAGGTCGGTATCACCGGCCTTCAGTAACGCCTCCTTGGCCAGGCGCACGGCCAGCGGCGCTTTGGCGGCGATGCTGCGGGCAATCTGCATGGCGCGTTCTACGGTGAGTTCGGGCTGGGTGATTTCGCTGACCAGGCCGGCCTGCTGGGCGCGGTGGGCAGTGATGGCTTCCCCCGTCAGCACCATCTGCATGGCCAACGGCTTACCGACGGCACGTAACAGGCGCTGGGTGCCGCCAGCACCGGGGATGATGCCAAGGTTGATTTCCGGCTGGCCGAAACGGGCGTCGGTACCGGCGATGACGATGTCGGCGCACATTGCCAGTTCGCAGCCGCCACCCAGGGCATAGCCGTTGACTGCGGCAATCAGCGGTTTGGCGAATGCGGCGATGCTTTGCCAATGCGCTACGCGCGGGTCATTGAGGATGCCGACCAGGTCGCGATCGGCCATCTCGCGGATGTCGGCGCCTGCGGCGAATGCTTTGGCACTGCCGGTAATCACTGTGGCCCGGACATGCTCGTCGTCCCCGGCAGCCTGCAGCGCAGCAGCCAGTTCTGCCAGTAGCTCGGTGCACAGGGCATTCAAGGCCTCGGGCCGTTGCAGGGTAATGAGCTGAACGCCGTGTTCGGGCGCCTGCACATCGATATATCGCGGCATGTCGGGTTCCTCTGGCTGCACGCTCGGCACATCGCGTGGCCGGCATTTTTTGGAATTGTTTGCAGGGGCGTAATGCGGGATCACGACCAGGTGAGGTCAGTATATGCTCTATGTGATACATCAATGCAAGGTTCAAAATGTGTTCGCGTATCTCTTTTTTATTTTCCAGCGGCCAAAGCCGCAGAGCAATGCCTGCAGAAGAATCGGTTCATCTCGTTATTTTCTGGTATTTAACGCTGGTTTTTGCCTGACAGAATCAAATCAACACAAGTGATACACGATTGACGACCAAACAGCTTCTGATACAAGATCGAAAGAAATTTCAAATCATTTCAGGAGTGATGCCATGCCTTGCTATCGACTGGACGGCCTGACGCCCGTGGTTCACCCGACAGCCTACGTGCACCCCAGTGCAGTCCTGATCGGCGACGTCATCGTTGGACCCCGCTGCTACATCGGCCCACTGGCATCGCTCAGGGGCGATTTCGGCCGCATCGTGCTGGAGGAGGGCGCCAACTTGCAGGACACCTGCGTGATGCACGGTTTCCCGGGGGGCGACACCGTAGTAGAGCGTAACGGGCACATCGGCCATGGCGCCGTGCTGCACGGCTGCCGTGTGGGCGAAGACGCATTGGTCGGCATGAACGCCGTGGTGATGGATGGTGCCCATGTAGCACCACGCAGCATCGTCGCGGCCACCGCCTTCGTCAAAGCTGGCTTCGAAAGCGCGGCGCAGAGCCTGGTGATGGGGTCGCCAGCCCAAGTCAAACGCCCACTGACCGATCAGGAGCTTGCCTGGAAACAGCGCGGGACGGCGGAGTACCAGCACCTGGCGCAGCGCTCCATGAACAGCATGGTCGAATGCCCGCCGCTGGCCGAGGCAGAGCCGGGACGCCCGCGCATGGAAGACACCGGGGTCAGGCCCAAGGGCCAGGCGAGCGCATGAGCCTGGCAGCGACACGCAATGGCCAGGCGGCCCACCGCACAGGTATAGTCGGTGCTTTATCCGCGCACAGTTCGCCCATGAGCACTCTTGCCCCACTGAACCACTTGATCACCCGCTTTCAGGAACAGACGCCGATCCGCGCCAGTTCCCTGATCATCACGTTGTACGGCGATGCCATCGAGCCGCACGGCGGTACAGTCTGGCTCGGTAGCCTGATCAACCTGCTGGAACCGATCGGCATCAATGAACGGCTGATTCGCACGTCCATCTTTCGCCTGACCAAAGAAGGTTGGCTCACTGCAGAAAAGGTGGGTCGACGCAGTTATTACAGCCTGACAGGCACTGGCCGTCGGCGTTTCGAAAAAGCCTTCAAGCGCGTTTATAGCCCAAGCCAGCCAGCCTGGGACGGGGCCTGGACGCTGGTGTTGCTGTCGCAACTCGAGGCGGGTAAGCGCAAGGCCGTGCGTGAAGAGCTGGAGTGGCAGGGGTTTGGTGTCATGGCGCCGAACCTGCTGGGTTGCCCACGGGCAGACCGTGCCGACCTGGTGGCCACGTTGCGTGACCTTGAGGCCGGCGACGACAGTATCGTCTTCGACACCCACACCCAAGAGGTACTCGCGTCCAAGGCGATGCGCGCCCAGGTGCGGGAAAGCTGGCGTATCGACGAACTGGGGCAGCAATACAGCGAGTTTATCCAGCTGTTCAGGCCGCTGTGGCAAGGTTTGAAAGAGCAGCCGTTGCTGGATGCTCAAGATTGCTTCCTGGCACGCACGCTGCTGATTCACGAGTACCGCCGCCTGCTGCTGCGCGACCCGCAACTGCCCGACGAGCTGCTGCCAGGGGACTGGGAGGGAAGGGCTGCGCGGCAGTTGTGCCGTAACCTCTACCGACTGGTGTTTGCCAAAGCCGAAGAATGGTTGAATGCAGCACTGGAAACAGCAGATGGCCCATTGCCGGATGTGAGTGAGAGTTTCTACAAGCGCTTTGGCGGGTTGGCTTGAGGGTAAGTCACCTACTACCAGCAGGCAGTTCTTGTGTCCCTATAGGAGCAACCCCAACCACATTGCCCCCAGGATGAGCAGTTGCCCTGGAATGAGGTATCGCGAAAAGCTGAAACCTCCGTTGCTCAAGGCCAGAACACATTTGCTCAATGTGTTCCCCGTCAATGCGAGCAACCCCGGTATGACGATTTCATTCGCACTGATTCGTCCGGCAGCGACCAACGAGGCGATCGAGGCCGTGGCCGCATGAGCATCGGCCAGGCCGCCGACGAAAGCCGCGAGATTGACGCCATTGGGGCCCAGAAGCTGAAGCAGAAATGCCGAGAACAAGGCGATGCCGGTTATTGCAGCGGTGATCGCCAGTGCTGTCCAGAGACTGAACGCGCCATCACCCGGATGTGTGGCGGATCCTCCATGAGCAGCACGCCAAGGGGCTAGCAGAAGCACGCCATACACGAGTGTGACCAGTGCCCCCAGCGCGATCGATGACCAGAAAGGGTCGAGCAAGCGACGGTCGACGATGCTCAGCACCAGTGCAAATTGGGTGATGCTGGCGAGATTGGACAATACGGCAGCGCCGGCAAATGGCCTGGCAGCAGCGCCTTGCTGTCTGACGCGGTGCGCAAGCAGGGCAATGGTGGCAGAACTTGAAGCAAAGCCCGATGCGATCGCGCTCAAGGGCAGGCCATAGCGAGGTCCCATCAGGCGCATGACGATGTGTCCTAAAGCACCCACGGCCATCAGCAAGACCACCAGGTTACAAATCGTGCGCGGGTTGAGTATGTTGTAGGGGCCTAGAAACTGGTCCGGTGTCAGCGGCAGTACCACCAAGGCCACCGTGGACAACATCAGGCCATCGCGCAGCTCTTCCTCGCTCAATTGTTGCAGCACGAAATGATGCAGTTCGCGTCGCAGCGCCAACAGCACGGTGAGCACCACGCCCACCGCTGCGGCGAGCTCAGGCTCATGAAGGCTAAGCGCCCCGAGTGTCAGCACCAGCAGCAGGGCAATTTCACTGGTCACTTCAGGGTCTTTATCGGCATGTCTGCGGTAGTGCATGCAGAGCATCAGCACCAGGCCCAGACTCGCCACCGCGACCAGCACCGCACCGGCCAGCAACATGCTGACGTAGCCCAGCAATGCAGTGATGGCGAAGGTCCTGAGCCCGGCGGCCGCGTGGTCTTCGTTACGCCCCTTCTTACGCTCGCGCTCCAGCCCCACCAGCATGCCAATCCCCAGCGCCACAGCGCCGTGGCCAACATTCAAGGCGTCGAGCATGGTGCCTTTAGCGGGACCTTGGCCTCACATTCCCCGCCACCTTGTTCCAGTGCCATGAGTGCAGGCATATCGAGAATTTCTACCAACCTGCCATGCAGGTCGACGATACCCAGCGCGCGCAGACGGGCGACGGATCGGCACACGGTTTCCAGGCGTAACCCCAGGTACGAAGCCATGTCTTCACGAGACATGCGCAACATGAAGCCATGGGCAGAGTAACCGCGGCTGACGAAGCGCCTGGAGAGCCCCACCAGGAAGCTGGCCAGCCGCTGTTCTGCTGTCAGGTTGCACAGCATCAACACGCGCCCGTGCTCACGCACGATCTCGCGGCTCATCAAGCGATTAAGGCTCTGCTGCAGCTCCGGAAACTCACGCGCCAGGGTTTGCAAGCGACGATAGGGGACGGGGCAGACTTCGCTGTCTTCCAGGGCAATGGCGTCACAGACATGGTGCTCTATGGCAATGGCATCGAGGCCGAGTACATCGCCCGGCATCCAGAAGTTGATCACCACGCCTTGCCCCTCGGCGGTGTTCAGGCTGGTCTTGAAACTGCCGCAACGTACGGCATAGAGCATGGTCAGCGGATCGTTGGCATTGAACAGCGCGGCACCCTTGCGAATGCGCATGCGCGGGCCTATCAAGGCCCCCAGGCAGCTGTTGTCGTCAACCGGCAGACCAGTGGGGAGGCACAGGCCGCTTACCCGGCAATCCATGCAGTGGTTCACCAGCGGTTTCAGGTGAATAGGGTTTGCCTTGGACAATGCGTTGGGTGAGTCGAGCAGGGTGACCTTCAGCTGGCCAGGCATTTTCAGGCCTCCTTCGCATTTTGGAGGCCGCTTTGGGCCCCTGCGCCATGACGCGCACCGAGCCCCACGGTCACCCCGGTATGGGGCGACCAATCTGCAAGCATGTCACGCGAGTGGGGGGCATTGAGGCGGCTTGTAAGCCGTTCAACAAACCGCTCGGCTTCGGCAGCCGTCCTGAAACCCACCCGCCAGTCATCCATGTGTACCCAACAGCGTCCCTGCTCTGTGTGCTTCTCGACGTAAACGTTCATCAGGGCCTCCAAAGCATGTATCGGTAGACAATGCAGAATGAAGGCGTCCCTGCCGGCAGTGCAGGTGAAACTCAGGGCGGTGTCGCCATGGCACGCCTGCGGGGCCTGAAGTGGCTGTGATCTGGGTACAGGGTGCGCCGGCGAAGTCCCGAGGTATTGATCCGCGTCAAGTTCTTGCGCCATGGGCAATGCCACTGGTCGGTAGGTGCCTCCAGTTGATAAACATCAAGTTCGCAACACGTAGGTGACAGATGCTTTACGTACGTATCGCAACCTCAGAGGTGTGCCATGGAAACTCCGCAAAGATTGCTGCTGATCGCCTCCCCCCTGATGCGCCGAACCCCGGCCTATGACCGGGCCGCTGCGCTGGCAAAGGCCAAGGGGATGGCGCTGCACATCGTCGCTTTCGACTACGTGGAAGGGCTTGCCACGGCGGGCTTGGTGAATGATCAAGCGCTCGCAGTCATGCGCGAGGGTTACGTGCAGCAGCACCGTGCATGGCTGGAAACCCAGGCGTTGCCGATGCGGCGCAATGGCGTCACCGTCACAACCGAGGTGGTGTGGGTGCAGCAGCCCTTGAATGAGATCCTGATACACTTGCGTGAGCAACCGTTTGCCATGCTGATCAAAGAGCTTGAGCATGAGCCTTGGTGGATGCGCGCAATGTTCACCTCGCTGGATATCCAGCTGCTGCGCGAAACGCGAATACCCTTGCACTTGGTACACAAGGCCAGCCATGCGTTGCCACGCAGGATTCTGGCGGCGGTGGACCTGTCCAGGCCTGAGGATCAGTTTGAAGGTTTCAACGACCAGATCATCAGCGAAGCGCTGAAGCTGACCTTGCAGTGCAATGCCCAGATCGAATTGCTGTACACCTACGACCTGGGTTCCATGTACCTGGACGCCGGCGGCAGCCGGGAACATTCGTTCCTGTTCGATTCGAACCGTGCCCAGACCTTGCATGACGTTCAGAGCGCTGCCTTCCAAGAGCTTGCCGAACGCAACGGGATCGCCGTCGAACACCGCCATATGCGCATCGGCGACCCGGCAAAGGCCCTGGCCATGTTCATGGATAACAATGATATCGACGTATTGGTCATGGGCAGTTATCACCACCATGGCATCGGCTGGTTCATCGGCAGTACTGCCGAGCGCGTTTTGCATCGGTTGTCCAGCAGTGTGCTGGTGATTTCTCCAGAACGCTCCAAAGGCTGAAGCACAAGGCCCGCAAGGGCCTTGTTTTTTCAAGGCCGCAGGTCAAGTTCGTGCAGGATCTCGCTCACATCCCCGCCAGGGTATCTTGAGGTGAAGCCCAGTGCCTTGACCAGCCGGTGCATGCCATAGTTGCTGGCCAGATCCCTGGAGACCATGCACTGAAAGCCATTGCGTCGTGCGGCTTCAATCAGGTGTTGCATCAGGCGCTTGCCCACCCCCTTGCGCTGCCAGTCTTCGCTGACCGCCACTGCACATTCGCACCGCGGACTACCAGGTATGCCTGCATAGCGGCTGACGCCGATTTGTTGCAATTGACCGTCTACATGAACCAAGGCGACATAGGCCATGCGCTGGTGATAGTCCACGGGCATGTCTTGCGTGTCCAAGCTAGGCAAGCCGCCGCTGAGCCCAGCAATGAAACGAAAACGCCGTGATTCATAAGCGATGGTGCTCAGAAAACGCTTGTCCCGTTCGCGGTCTTCCTCGCGCAGTGGGCGGATCAGCACCGCCGAACCGTCCTCGAGGTTTTCGACCCAGTGTTCGCAGGTCTGTGGCTGTGCTGTTTGCTGCCCGTTCATGACGCCTCCCGTTGCTTGATCAGTACCTGGTGCAGCCGTTTTAACGTGGCGGGCCGTTTCGGTTCTGACAATCATCAAGTTCAGCCTGGGTAGCGGTTTTCTGATCTGCATCAAGCAGCAGCGATCCTGCGCGCGGAATATCGTCAGCATCACACCCACTCACGAAAGCGCGGAGGTTCACCATGGGGCAATATCGACAATTGCTGGTGCTGCTGACCGAGGTAGAACCGCATTCCGCCGCTTTGCGCAGAGCCCTTGCCTTGGCGCATGTCAGCGGCGCCAGCGTGCATGTACTGGGCTTGTTCGAGCCAAGCGAGGAGCACCTTCTGCGCGAAGAGCGGCTGAACGAGGCCGATATCAAGCGCCAGTACGAGCACTATCGCGCTCAGTTGACGGGATTGGTCGAGCGGCATCGCGGCAGCGGTATAACGCTGACGGTCGACAGCCTGAATGCGGAGGATATCCGCAGCCAGGCGATCGATTACATCAGTGAACTGCAGCCCGATATGGTCATCAAGGACAGCGAAGCCGCATCGGCCCTGGTGCGCGTGTTCGGCACCCCACTGGATTGTGCGCTGATGCGAGGTTTCAAAGGCGTCAGCCATTTCGTGCCGGCGGGGGCCATCTCATTGCCGCGGCGTGTGCTGGTCGCAGTGGATACGGCGTTCAGTGAGACGCCTGCCGTTCAGGCGTGCTTCAATCGTGGTCTGGTTCGTGCTGCCCAGGCGCTGGCGTTGCAGTGTGACGCGCACCTGCATCTGCTATCGGCCTACAACCTGGCAGGGGTATTTGCCTCGGACATGAATGTCACCCAGGCGTGGATCGACGAGATGCGCGAGGCACTGCAGGAACCTTTCGAAGCGCTGGCCGATGCCGAAGGCGTCGCGCCTGACCGCCGACATTTCATGGAAGGAGGCCCGGTACAGGTGATCCGTGAACAGGTCGCAGCCCTGGACATCGACGCGGTGGTGATGGGCGTGGTGCAGCCCAAAGGCCTGGACAAACTGTTGGGAGACACCACCGAGCGTATCGTCAGCCGCCCACCGTGCAGCGTGCTCGCCGTTCATCCCCAAATAGCCGAAAGTTGGGAGCCTTGGCCATGCAACTGACATTTCTTGGCGGCACCGGCACCGTGACCGGCAGCAAATTCCTGTTGACCCGTGACAGCACGCGGGTATTGGTCGACTGCGGACTCTTCCAGGGTTTCAAGCAACTGCGCCTGCGTAACTGGCAGCCACTGCCCCCGGCGCTGCGGGCGCTCGATGCGGTGGTGCTGACCCACGCCCACCTTGACCACAGTGGTTATCTACCGGTGCTGGTTCGGGAAGGCTACCGCGGGCCGATCTACGCCACGCCGGCGACGTGCGCCTTGGCGGAAATCCTCCTGCTCGACAGTGCACGGCTGCAGGAAGAGCAGGCCGAACATGCCAATCGCCACGGTTACTCCAAGCATGCGCCGGCGCAACCGCTCTATACCGAGCAGGATGCCAAACGTGCCCTGGCACTGTTTCGGCCCGTGGCGTTACATCAGGTGACCATGATCGCGGAGGGCATGGAGTTACTGTTGCGTACCGCCGGACATATTCTGGGGGCAGCCACGGTCCAGATCAGCGCCGAAGGGCAGACCGTGCTGTTTTCGGGTGACCTCGGCCGCCCTCAGGATCCGATCATGCGTGCGCCTGAGCTGGTCAGGACGGCGGACGTGCTGTTGATCGAGTCTACCTATGGGGACCGCCAGCATCCCGCCGAATCGACCGAGCAGTACCTGGCCAAGGTCATCAACGAAACGCTCCTGCGCCACGGCATTACCCTGGTACCCTCGTTCGCCGTCGGCCGTGCCCAACTGCTCATGTATTACCTGTACACGCTCAAGCGCGACCGGTTGATCCCTGATGTCCCGGTCTACCTGAACAGCCCGATGGCCACCGACGCCACCGCCTTGTACCAGCAGTACCGTAGTGAACATCGGCTGACCGCAGCCGAGTGCGCCGCCATGTGCAGAGGCACGCACATCGTCCGGACAGTCGATGAGTCCAGGCACCTGGACCAGCTGCGCGAGCCCGCAGTGATCATCGCCGCCAGTGGCATGGCGACCGGCGGACGGGTGCTTCACCACCTGAAGGCGCTGGCCCCCAACCCACGCAACAGCATTCTGTTCTCGGGCTTTCAAGCCGGGGGGACGCGGGGTGCCGATATCGTCGCGGGCGCCCACAGTGTGCGGTTGCACGGCGAGGATGTGCCCATCCGTGCACAGGTGCATGCGATGGAGAATCTTTCTGCGCACGCCGATGCCGATGAAATCATGGAATGGTTGCGCGGGTTCACCCGGCCACCCCGTCAGACCTATGTCATTCATGGTGAGCCACACGCTGCCGACACCTTACGGCGGCGAATCAGCCTCGAACTCGGCTGGCAGGTGTGCGTGCCTGAGTATCAGGAAACGGTTGCCATCGACCCTGTGCGCTAGCCGGGCGCGGGAGGTGAATCATGAGTACACAAGCAAGGGCGAAACTGCGGGCCTGGTTGCACAGGCCCAGGGGCAGCCTGGGTTGGATCGTGACCATCGTCGCTTTACTCGTCGCCGCGTCCGTCTATCGCGCCTTGAGCGCTAGCTGGCGCATGCCCATGCGTGATCCGGCGGTACTCCTTGGCCTGCTGGCGTTGAGTGTCGCGCTGGGGTGGGCGGTGCAGCGGGGCGTCAAGCGCACGGTCGGCAAGGCCATTTTCAATGGCCAGCAGACGGGTTGGCAGGCCAGGCTGGCGTTGCTGCGTTCAATCACCCGGGAATCGAACACGTTGATAAGCGTGTTGCTGCTCCTGGTCCTACTCGGTGCTGGCACCGTGTGGCTGGCGGGGCGCTCCGTGGCGCAGATCGTGGAGAATTGCACGGCCAACCTGCAGGCCCAGGTGGAGGTGCCTGAGGATGACAAGCTCGCTGCGCTGGTCGGCAAACCCGTGTGCACGTGCCTGGCACAGACCTTTCTGGAGCGCAATGGGGTGCTGCGCCTGGCCCTGTTCGAAACGCCCATGCAGGAAGTGAGCGGTCTGAAGGCGCTGACTCCCGCTGATGAGCAGCGTTGCCTCGCGCAGTTCGACCTGTTGCCCGAGGCGGGGCGTGCAGCCACGCCTTGAAGCCATCAACGGCTCCATCGGCAGCTGAAATGACCGGCGCCCATCGCGGCGCGGGAGGTGTTCATGTCCCATGATCTTGCCTTGCCAACTGTGTTTGTCGACCGTACCCAGGCTGGACGTTGCCTGGTAGAGCCACTGGCCCGGTATGCCGGCAGGCCCGACGTGATCGTGCTTGCACTGCCGCGTGGTGGTGTTCCGGTGGCCTATGAAGTCGCGACTGCCCTCAACGTTCGCCTGGACCTGCTGATGGTGCGCAAGCTCGGTATGCCGTTTCATCCCGAGCTCGCCATGGGGGCGATAGCCAGCGGCGGAGTAACCTTCCTCAATGACGACATGTTGCGGGCCTATCCGGTAGATCGCGCGGTGTTCGATGCCGTGGTTGCCAGGGAAACCGAGGAACTGGCGCGGCGCGAGCGGGCTTACCGGGGAGGGCGGCCAGCCCAGCAACTCAAGGATCAGGTGGTGATTCTCGTTGATGACGGCCTGGCGACCGGTGCCACGATGAGGGCGGCGATACAGGCTGCACGAGCCCAGTCACCGGCGCGAATCGTCGTCGCCGTCCCGGTCGCACCGCCAGAAACGCTCGAAGCGCTGTACGGTGAAGTGGATGAGCTGGTGTGCCCGCGTGTGCCTGAGCGGATGGTCTCGGTTGGCTATTGGTACCAGGATTTCCCGCAGACGTCGGACGAGGAAGTCATGACGCTCATGGGGCAAGCTGATCAGCAAGCACTTTGCCGGAGTGCCCCCCATGACTGAGCGCAGGGTTGAAATCCGCACGCAGACTGATAGCGCTTCGCCGAGGCTCATACACCAAATGGATAGGTTTCGTCCTCAGGCTCAAGGTGCTGTTGTTTCGGCAAGGGCAGGGCAGTCACTGGCTGGGTCTGTTCGAACCAGAGCAGCGCATCGAACTGCTCGGCCAGCACCGCCTCGAAGTAGTGGCTCAGCCGTTCGCTCTCGGGGCGATAGATGACGCCGATGGCGCGTTCGAGTAGCGCCGTGGACAACACATGGCGCAACGCCTTGCGCTGTGGGTCGCGCCAGTCGCTCAGGCTGGCTGGCACGCCTGCGAGGCGGAACTGGTGCTCCCAGCTGTCGCTGCGCGAAGGACGGATTTCCTTGATCTGCATGTCGCCGTCCCAGTCATCGGCGGCGGCCACCTGGCCGCGGTCGGTGGCCATGCCGATCAGCACCGCGTCGTGCCCGAAAGCGCTGCGGCAAAGCTGGCCGATGGTGAACTGGCCTTTCCAGCCCATTTCCGTGGCTCCGGCATTGCCGATGTGTGAATTGTGTGCCCAGACCACGGCCTTGGCGTGGGGACCACGGTGTTCCAGCAGTGCGCGCAAGGTATCGAACATGTGCCGGTCGCGCAGATTCCAGGAAGCCGTCGAACCTCGGTAAATGGCGCGGTAGTACTGTTCCGCAGCGATGATTACACGGGCGTTCTGCGTTGCGTTGAAGAAGGCTTCATCATTGCGGACAAGCCCTGACAGTTGCTCGGCGAGCATGACATTCAACTGCTGGATCACCGGTTGCTCACAAGGCATGACGCCACCGCGCTCGACAAAGTGCCCGTACAGCGCGGGGTCGTCCTGCCAAGGCGTCAGGCAACCGTAACGGCGGCGGGCTTCATGGGCCAGATGCGGATCGACCCGGTCCAGATAGGCCAGGACTTCATGGATGGAATTGCGCAGGCTGTAGACATCCAGGCCGCGGAATTCCACGCGGTGGTCGGTGGGCAGCAGGCGGTTGTGCCCGTGAAGCCATTGGGCGAAGGCTTTGACTTCGCTATTACGCCACATCCATGTAGGAAAACGGCTGAAAATATGGCGTTTCCACGCCGAGTGCGCCAAGCCTCGGACGTACTGATCGACATGCCCGGCATCCGGCCAGTCAGCCTCGACAGCAACGATGTTGAAACCATGCTGTTCGATCAGGCGCCGGGTGATCGCCGCGCGGGCGCGATAGAACTCACTGCTGCCGTGGCTTGCCTCGCCCAGCAGGATGACGCGCGCGTCAGCATAGCGGTCGAACAGCGCTGCGAATGCCGGCGTATCCAGGTCCGGCAAAGGTTCGGCGTACTGATGAAGCACCGGGGCAATATCGGCAGTGTCGACCTGATACTGCTTGCCGTAGAGTTTTTCCATCAATGTCTTCGAAGGGCCGCTCATGGAGAGCCTCCCGTAATCGGGCCGCCGCGCATTGACCCGTCAGTGCGACGGCCCAGGGTTCAGATCAGGGAGAGCCGGTGGATGACCTGGCTGGGATCATCCGGGTCAGCGACGGTGGTGAACCCCGCCGCTTTGGCCAGCTCGCGCATCGCTTGGTTGGCTGCTGCATCAACCGAATACATCTGCCGCAAGCCCTTGGCCCGGGCATGGTCGACCAGGTGCTTGAGCAGCAGGCGACCCAAGCCATGGTGCTGCCAGCTGTCCATGACGGTAACGGCACACTCGCACTCGTCCTTGCCGCTAGCAGTGGCGTAGCGGGAAATGCCCACTTCCTGCAATTCGCCATCCACGTGGGCAAGGGCGACGTAAGCCGCCTGGCGATCCTGGTCGACCTTCATCAGCTGGTCGAGCATGGCTTCACCGGGCTCCCTGAGCTGGCACAGGAAGCGGAAATGCCGCGATTCGGGCGACAGCCGTTCGATGAAGGCTTTTTCGCGTTCTCGGTCCTGGGCTTGCAAGGGCCTGATCAATACGTGAACGCCGTTTTCAAGGGCTTCGATCCAGTATTCACCCGAAGGTTTTGGGAACGAAGGCGTTTTATGCTCACGGGAAGTCTCGGCGGGCGCCATGGCAATGTCCTCTGTGTCGAATGAACAAGGAAGTTCAGTTTCGGCAGCGGGCCCATCGCTGACTTGACAGTTGTCAATTGCTTCCCACATGACTTGTCAAACCGATAGAAAAAAGCGGGTATAGCCGGGGATAGCGTCCGACCCTTGGTCGGACAGACCGCTAACGTTTAGTGGAACCGCTAACTTCAATAGATACACGCCTGCAAAAAAGCAGAGGCATCATCATGTCAGGCCTTGCGGAAATGGGAGCAAAGCTCCAGGTCAAGTGCCTTGCGTGCTCGTTGAGCCGGCTTTGCCTGGCAGCCAGCCTCAGTGCCGACGAAGTGGCCAAGCTGGAGCGAATTGTCCGCCGTAACCGGCCGTTGAAGCGGGGTGAGTACCTGTTCAAGGCCAATGAACCCATGGAGCACGTGTATGCCTTGCGCTCCGGGGCGATCAAGAATTTTCTGCTCGATGCCGAGGGCACCGAGCGGGTGACCGGCTTTCTCCTGCCGGGGGAAATGCTCGGGCTGGACGCTATTGGTGCCAGTTGTTACCGAAGCTTTGCCGTTGCCCTGGAAATCTCGCTGGTCTGCGCCATCAGGCTGGACCAACTGGTGGACCTGTCCGGCCAGATTTCAGGGCTGCGCTATCAGTTGCTGCACATGCTCAGCCTGGGGATCCAGGGCAAGGACGAGCACCTGCGCTGCTGCCATGGGCGTGCCGAACAGCGGTTGGCGATCTTCCTGCTGGGCATGTCCGCGCGTTACCAGGCGCGAGGCTTGCAGGCTGATGTGTTCAACCTGCCCATGTCCCGTGGTGATATCGCCAACTACCTGGACCTCACGCAGGAAACGGTCAGCCGACTGTTCAGCCGTTTCGTCCATGCAGGTTTCATGCTGTGCGCCGGGCGTGAGGTCAGGCTCATCGACATGCAAGGCCTGGTCAACCTGACCCGCCTGGAGGAGCCCACTTGAGCGCGGCAAGCACCCGGTCATAGCGTTGCACAGGCCAGCTTTCGGGGGAGTGCCCCACCCAGATCGGGCGTGACACATGGTCTGTGCGTATCCAGATACGCTGCGCGGCTACGCCAGTTTGCCAGCACAACCGTGCCACTTGGCGCGCCACCTGTGGCGGCGCGCAACAGTACACCGTGTCCGGGCGGAAAGTGGTCAGCAAATGCCTGGTCTGCCACCAGCCACTGCTGTAGTCACGCGACAATGGCGACAGTGCCGACAGCCAGGTTCGACAATCGTCTGGCAGCAGTTCGGCCGCAATGCCGTCATGTGACAGCTGCAATTGTAACCAGGGCAGCCAGCAGCGAATCTCATCCAGCGCACCCAACAACGGCAGCAGGCCGTCGGCGCGACTGATGGCCAGCAACCTTGTGCTTTGCAGGGGCAACGGCCAAGCGCTGCCAAGCGGCCCGGAATAGTCGAGCAGCTCCCCCGCACGGCCCAAGGGCTGCGCGCTCTGGGTGCTGACGATAAATTGCCCGGCCACGCCAGGTAGGGTCACGTAACTGCACGGCCAGCACTCGGTACGACCACTGAGCACGCAGTACTGGCCAGCCATTGCCTCGCCGCATGGCTGGCTGCAAAGGGCCAGGCGCACGAATTGCTGGATGCCCAGGCCGGGCAATGTCTGGAGCAAGCGAACGCTGGCACCCTCGCGGTCCATGACTGCCTCGCACTGTAAGGATGACTTGCTGTAATCAGCCTAGACCGTGGGCAATCCGGCACTTTGATCAGGATCAAACCAGCGGGCGGCAGGGACTTCACGTTGTTGATAAAGGTCAAATGGGCTGCTGCCCCACGGCGCATGATCGAAGCGTCTCCCTGGGAGGCATTACTCATTCGAGGAGGTCGCCATGTCAGAAGTTGCCAAGAAAGTGCCTGTTACCCCCGCCGCCCCCCAGCCAACCAAAGCTTCGCCGCCCAGCGTCGAACCTTCGGAGCTGTGGCGGCCCTTCCAGCAATTGCGCCATCAGATCGACAGCCTGTTCGAGGATTTTGGACGGCGGCCGATGCGCATGCCGTTCAGCCACACACCGTTCGATGTCGAACCTTTCTGGCGGCGTGACCTGTTCACCCACGGCATGCCGGCCATGGACATCAGCGAGCTGGCCGAGGAGTACCGCATCAGCGCCGAGTTGCCTGGCGTGGACGACAAGGATATCGAGATCAAGCTCGTCAATGGCAACCTGTTGATCCGCGGCGAGAAACAGGAAGAAGTGGACGAAAAACGCAAGGCATATCACCTGTCCGAGCGCCATTACGGCAGCTTCGAGCGGGTTTTCCAACTGCCCCGTGAAGTCGACGCCGAGAAGATCAACGCTCAGTTCAACAAGGGCGTGCTGCTGGTGCACCTGCCCAAACGCGCCGAAGCCATCCATCCGGAAAAGGTGATTCCGATCAAGAGCGGTAAATGATCACCCATCCTCACCGCATCGAGGAGCAAGGAGGCTCCGCCTGTGGAGGTAGCACATGATGTCCATTGGCAAATACTGCAACCGGGACGTGGTCATCGCACCACCCGGTATCTCCATCTATGCCGCGGCGCGCCACTGTCCGACGCATTCCGGTCGTCGATGATCTCGGTCTGCTGGTCGGAATCGCCACGGCGGACGACCTGATGGGCCTGCTGTCGGACCACCTGTACGAACTGTGACTGCTGATCCGTCAACAGAGCCGGCGGGAGGAAGATCTTCGCGGCGAAGACCTTTGAGCGCCCCGTGCGCGATTATGAAAGGAGGCTGGCATGAGTGATTTCCCCGGTACTGAAGAGCTCGAAAGCCTGGATGCCTATTGGCGGGCGGCGAACTACCTCACCGTTGGCCAGATCTATCTGCAGGGCAATGCCTTGTTGACCAGGCCCTTGACCTTGGCCGATGTCAAACCTCGGCTGCTGGGCCACTGGGGGACTTCCCCGGGGCTCAACCTCGTCTATACCCATCTGAACCGGTTGATTCGCCAGTACAGCCTCAATGTGCTGTTTGTCACGGGGCCTGGCCACGGCGGTCCTGCCCTGGTCGCTCAGGCATACCTCGACGGTACCTACACCGAGCTCAACCCATCGGTCGAGCGCAACGCACTTGGAATGGCCCGGCTCTTTCGGCAGTTTTCCTGGCCTTATGGCATTGGCAGCCATGTCGGTCCCCATGTGCCTGGCTCAATTCACGAAGGGGGCGAACTGGGCTATTCGCTGGCCCATGCCTATGGTGCCGCCCTGGACAATCCGCAACTGATCGTGGCGTGCGTCATTGGTGATGGTGAGGCCGAAACCGGGCCACTGGCTGCCAGCTGGCACTGCAACAAGTTCCTCAACCCCGCCCGCGACGGCGCGGTGCTGCCCATCTTGCATCTGAACGGTTACAAGATCGCCAACCCCAGCGTGCTGTCGATGATCAGCGAGGAGGAGCTGACCAGCCTCATGTATGGCTATGGTTATGATCCGTATTTTGTCGAGGGTGACGAGCCTATGGAGGTCCATCGCGCGTTGGCCAGGACGCTGGATGTCATCTACGAGAAGATCAGCCAGATCCAGCGCCTCGCGCGGCATGCCGAAGACCCGAAGGTGGTCGACAGGCCCTTGTGGCCGGTGCTGATTCTTCGTACCCCCAAAGGGTGGACGGGGCCCAGGTACGTGGATGGGCAACGCGTAGAGGGCACCTGGCGGTCCCATCAGTTGCCGTTGGCGGACCTTGACAAACCGCCGCACCTGATGCAGCTGCAACAATGGCTGGAAAGTTACCGCCCCCATGAGCTTTTTGACGCACAGGGTACGTTGTTGCCTGAGTTGGCCGCGCTGACCCCAACTGGCCGGCGACGCATGAGCGCGAACCCCCATGCCAACGGCGGTCTCTTATTGCGGGCCCTGGATTTGCCGCACTACGCCGATTACTGCGTGCCGATGCCGGGCCCTGGTCAGGTGCGGGCCGAGGCGACCAGAGTGCTGGGTGGTTATGTACGCGATGTCATGAAGAACAGCCTTGCGTCGCAGAATTTCCGCCTGTTCGGCCCTGACGAAACGGCGTCCAACCGTCTGGATGCGGTATTTGAGGTGACCGACAAGGTGTGGCTGGATGCTCGGGCCAGCGATGATAGACACCTTTCGGCACAGGGGCGGGTCATGGAGATCCTCAGTGAGCACATCTGCGAGGGCTGGCTTGAGGGGTACCTGCTGACGGGCCGCCATGGCCTGTTTTCCTGTTACGAAGCTTTCATCCATATCGTCGATTCGATGATCAACCAACATGCCAAATGGCTCAAGACAGCTGCCGAGGTGCCTTGGCGCAAGCCGATCGCCTCATTGAATATCCTCCTGACTTCGCATGTCTGGCGGCAGGACCATAATGGTTTCTCGCACCAGGACCCGGGCTTGCTCGACCTGCTGGCAAACAAGAAGGCCAACCTTGCGCGGATCTATCTGCCACCTGACGCCAACTGCCTGTTGTCGGTGGCTGAGCATTGCCTGCGCAGCCGTGGGTACATCAATGTGATCGTTGCCGGCAAGCAGATGGAGTGGCAATGGCTCGATTGCGAAGCGGCCGCCGTGCACTGCCAATCAGGTATAGGGCGCTGGGGCTGGGCCTGCCATGATGACGAGATGCCCGAGGTGGTGCTTGCCTGCGCGGGCGATGTGCCGACACTGGAGGTACTGGCGGCGGTTACACTGCTGCAAGAGCAGGCTCCAGACGTGCGTGTGAGGGTGGTGAATGTCGTTGACCTCATGGCGCTGCAACTGTCGCAACAGCACCCTCACGGGCTGTCCGACAGCGATTTCAACGGGCTGTTTACCGAAGATCGACCGGTCATCTTTGCCTTCCACGGCTATCCGGCGCTCATCCACCGCCTGATCTACAAACGCGCCAATCCGCAACGGTTTCATGTCCGGGGCTTTCGCGAAGAGGGCGCAACGACCACGCCATTCGACATGGCAGTCATCAACAATCTGGACCGCTACCAGCTGCTGCTCGATGTGTTCGAGCGCGTGCCACGTTTGCAGCCCCAGCTCGAACAGGCCCGCGCCCGCTATTGGGCCACGATGGAGAAGCACAAGCTCTACCTCATCGAACATGGCGAAGACATGCCTGAAGTTGCGCAATGGCGCTGGACATCAGCGTCGCGTGCCTGACCCCGCCTTACTTGGCCTTCCAGTACTTCTGCATTTCCAGGAACAGGAACGAGGCGGTCCAGGTGATCAGCACCAGGCCCGTCAGCGCCTGCAGGCCGGTGAGGTACTTGAGGTGGCCAGTGGGGGCGATATCGCCGAAGCCTATGGTGGTGTAGGTGGTGAAGGAAAAATACACGCAGTCCAGGAAACTGCCGTCGAAATTGCCGCTGAGCGTGCCCCAGCCTGGGGCATGGGCCATCAGGTAATAGGCCAAGGCAAAACACCACACCTCCAGGGCATGGGCCAGCAGCGCGCCGAACACGCCTGCGACGATGCGAAAGCGGCTCCAGAGCTTGAGCCGAGGTAGCCAGTCATTCAGGCGCAGCAGGCATTCGTAATGAATGATCACCACCAGGATCACCACCAGCATATTGATCAGCGTGACAAAGAGCATCGCAGGTACCCTGGCCAGGATCGGCGGTTCATTTCGTTGCATCGACCAGCACATAGGTGGCGGGCTCATTGGCTTGCGGTTGCAACGCCGGGAATTCTTCGGGGGTGATGGTCTCCTTGGCCAGCAACAGACGCGCGCCTGCATCCAGGTCGTCGCGGCGCTGCTCCAGCAAAGCCCGGGCGCGGCCATAGGCTTCTTCGAGCAAGCCGCGGACAGCGAGGTCGATCTCGCGCGCGGTTTGCTCCGAGTAGTCCTTGCGCTCCTGACGCAACAGCGAGTCACCCAGATAGCCGGCTTGCTGGCGCTCAAGGACCGCCTGGCCCAGTACCGGGCTCATGCCGAAGCGGGTGACCAGCTGGCGGGCGATATCGGTGGCGCGCCCGAGGTCGTCGGCGGCCCCCGTGGAGACCTGGCCGAACACAAGGTGCTCGGCGGCGCGCCCGGCCATCAGCACGACAAGGCGGTCACGCAGCATCTGCGTGCTGATCAGGTAGCGGTCATCGGTCGGCCGTTGCAGGGTGTAGCCCAGTGAACCCGCGGCGCGGGGAATGATCGACACCTTGTGCACCGGGTCCATCGCCGGCAGGCTACTGGCGGCCAGGGCATGGCCCATTTCGTGGTACGCCACCACCTGGCGCTCGTCGCTGCGCAATACGCTGCCTTTGCGCTCGATGCCCGCCACCAGTCGCTCGACCGCAGCGGTGAAGTCCTGCAACTCGACCCACTGGCTGGATCGCCGGGTGGCAACGATGGCAGCCTCGTTGACCAGGTTGGCCAGGTCGGCGCCCGTCAGGCCCGGGGTGATCTCGGCAATCCGCTCGCAGTCCAGGTCGTTCTTGTAGATGATCTTGTGCAGGTGGACTTTCAGGATCGCCAGGCGGCCCTTGCGGTCGGGCCGGTCGATGAGAATCTGCCGGTCGAAGCGCCCGGCACGCAGCAGCGCCGGGTCCAGCACTTCCGGGCGATTGGTCGCTGCCAACAGCACCACGCCTTCCCGTGGGTCGAAGCCGTCGAGCTCGGCGAGCAACTGATTGAGGGTTTGCTCTTTCTCGTCATTGCCGCCAAAGCTGCCGACGCCGCGCATCTTGCCCAGGGCATCCAGCTCATCGATGAAGATGATGCAAGGCGCCGCTTGGCGGGCCTGGTCGAACAGGTCACGCACCCGGGCGGCACCCACGCCCACGAACATCTCCACGAACTCCGAGCCGGAAATCGAGAAAAATGGCACCGCTGCTTCCCCGGCGATGGCCTTGGCGACCAGGGTCTTGCCGGTGCCGGGTGGGCCTACCAGCAGCGTGCCCTTGGGCACATGGGCGCCAAGGCGCGCATACCACGCCTTGTTTTTCAGGAAGGACACGATCTCGGTCAGCTCGCCCTTGACGTCGTCGATACCGGCCACGTCGGCGAAAGTCACCTGGGTGTCGTGTTCGACATAGACCCGCGCACGCGACTTGCCCACCCCCATCAACCCGCCCAACCCCTGTTTCTGCCCCAGGCCATGAAACAGGAAGTACCACAGCGCCAGCATCATCAACAGCGGCATCAACGCGCCCATCACGGTCGCTACCGTGTTGCCCTCGACGACGCCAGAGAACGCGACTCCAGAGCGTCCCAGCTGCTCGCTCAGAGCCGGGTCGACGCGAACGGTGGAGAATACCGAGTGGCCATCGATCGGCTCCTGCAGCCTGCCGAGGATCCGCTCGTGCTCGATATGCAGGTCGCTGACCTTCTGCTGATCGAGTAGTTGCAGGAACTGGCTGTAAGGAATGGCTTGCACGGCCGGCTGGCTGAACAGGCCGAACTGCACGGCAGCGAGCACTGCCAGGCCAACTGCCAGGAGGTAGAGCGTCCAGGGCTTATCCTTGTTCATGGCCATCTGTCCTCGGCGCGGCGGCGCTAGGCGATCAACAGATAATCTTCGACCTTGCTGACGCCCGGCACCGACCAGGCCGCACGCTCGACCACTTCTCGCTCGCGCAGCAAGTGCACCTTGCCTTCCAGCTTGACCACACCACCGTCGACCGTGACGCGGATGCCTTCGGCCTCGATTTCGGCGCTGCGCTTGAGTGCGTCCTCGATGTGGCGCTTGATATCGACCACGTCGGCCCGGGCTTTGAGGGTGATGCGGTTGTGTACGCCAACCACACCCGACAGGCGCAAGACCGCCTGTTCGATCACTTCCTTCTGGTATTGCCAATCGAGCTGGCCTTCCAGGGTCACCGTCCCTTTTTGCACGGTGACCTGGATGCCCTCCACGTTGGCGTCCGAGCTCCAGGCGATGATGTTCAGGGCACGGCTGGCAATCGTGTCGTCAGCGGTACCTTCGAGCTTGTTCAGGCGTACCTCTATCTCCTCTGCCAGGCCGCGCACGCCTTTCATGGCCTTGACCGTGCGCTCGGCACTGACTTTCTGGGCGTAGCTGTTGACGTGCCCGGAGAGGGTCACCACGCCGTTCTGCACCGTCACACCGATGCTGGCTGCATTGATATCGGGTTTGAATTCCAGCTCTTCGAGCACAAGGTCTCGCAGGTCAAGGTCGTTCATGATCGGCTCCGGTAGCAGATAGGGTAGGGGCGGTGCCCTGAGTCTTTGTTTCTACCCTTGTGCCCCCCAGCGCGATTGATAAAGGTCAAACCGGGTGAACAGGCCGGTCGCGGTTGACAAATGTCAGGCGTGCGGCGCACGCCGCCATCGATACTTAGCGTGTCCTGGCCATGCACGAGGGTACCGACATGCGACGTTATGTGCTTTGCGGGTGGGCAAGCCTGTTGCTGGTTACCGCGTCCGGCTGCACGGCGTGGCGCGCCCAGGAATACGATGCGCGCCTGGAATCAGCGGAGAACAACGCCGCCACCGCAAGGTTGCGCGCCGATCAAGTGTGTTACCGCATCGATCTGGTCGAGCAGACCGCCAACGAGGCCCTAAAGCGGGCAACTCAGGCTCAGGAGGAAGTGCAGCAACTGCGCCAGCAGGCCAGACGCAAGTAGCCCGCCATGCCACGTCGATGGCTCGACCCCGCACTGCTGGTGGTCTGCACGCTGGCCCTGCTGACTGGCGGCGTGGCCTATGCGGCGCAGCGGCCTGCCTGGGCCGCGCTGGTGTGGGCAACTGGTGGCCTGGTCATGGCCGGGGTCCTGGCGGTGGAAATGTTCAGGCGCCTAGCCCGGGGTGAGGCGGGTATCGACCTGATTGCCTTGCTGTCGATCACCGCCGCCCTGGCCCTGGAGAACATGCTGGTGGCTGCGGTGGTCGCGCTGATGCTGGCCACTGGCCGAGCACTTGAAGCGTTCAGCGTGCGTCATGCCGAGCGCGAATTGCGGGCGCTGATCGACCGAGCGCCGCAACGTGCCTGGATCCAGGAGCAAGACGGGCTGCGCGAAGTTGCGGTGGATCAGGTCAGGCCAGGGCAGGCCGTGCTGGTGCGCCTGGGTGAAATCGTGCCCGTGGACGGGCGCCTGCAGAGTCCCCAGGCCACCCTGGACGAGGCGGCGCTGACCGGGGAGTCGTTACCCGTCACTCGTCATTGCGGCGAGCCGGTGGCCAGCGGGGTGTGCAACGCCGGCGCGCCGATGGTGCTGGTGGCCACGCAGACTGCGGCACAAAGCACCTATGCCGGCATCGTGCGCCTGGCCGAGGCGGCACGCCAGTCACGGGCGCCCTTCGTGCGCCTGGCTGACCGCTACGCGCTGGCGTTCATCCCGCTGACGTTGCTGATCGCCGCGCTCGCCTGGTGGGCCAGTGGCGACCCGCAACGCGTGCTGGCGGTGCTGGTGGTCGCCACACCTTGCCCCCTGATATTGGCGGTGCCGATTGCCGTGCTGTCGGGCATCTCGCGAGCGGCGCGGCGTAGCATTCTGGTGCGCGATGGCGCGGTACTGGAGGCGCTCGCCGGGATCCGCCAGGTTTTTCTCGACAAGACCGGTACCTTGACCAGCGGCCATGCTCGGCTGCAATCGATCGAGCTTAACGGGGAGGGCGCGCCGCTGCAGATCTTGCAGTGGGCCGCGTCATTGGCCCAGGCATCCACCCACCCGATCGCTCGGGCTATTGTCGATGCGGCCCTCGCGCGGGGCCTGAGCCTGGCGGCGCCGCAACAGGTGCAGGAGGCGCCAGGCCAAGGGTTGGCCGGCCTGGTACAAGGCAAAGCCGTGCGCTTGGGGCTGCTGGCTTACGTGCAGCAGGGCAGGGATGCGGGCCCTTGGGCACAGGTGTGCTTGCAACAGCTGGACTATCTGGCCAGCAGTGGCAGTTTCGTAGCCGTGGACGGTGAATTGAAAGCGATGCTGCGGCTGGCCGACGATGTGCGTCGGGAAACCCCTCAGACCCTGCGCCGGCTTCGAGCCCGCGGCATCGACCAGATTGTCATGCTGACTGGCGACCGCCCCCAGACGGCGCAAATGATCGCGCTGACAGCGGGTATCGATGCGCTTCACTCTGGCCTCTCACCGCAGGACAAGGTCCGCCTGGTGCAGGAAGGTTGCCGAAAAGGTCCCACGCTGATGGTCGGGGATGGCATCAATGATGCGCCAGCACTGGCTGCCGCCGATGTCGGGGTTGCCATGGGCGCGTCCGGCGTGACTGCTTCGGCACAGTCAGCCGGCGTGGTCTTGCTGGTCGACAGGCTGGATCGTCTGATCGAAGCGCTCGACATCGCCCGACACACCGTGCACATCGCCCGGCAAGGCGTGTGGGTGGGCATGAGCCTCTCGCTGCTGGCCATGCTGTTCGCTGCGGCCGGCTACCTGCCTGCGGTGATGGGGGCGGTACTGCAGGAAGGCATCGACCTGTTGATCATCCTCAACGCCCTTCGCGCCCTCGGCCCGGTTGCGGGCGATGGCCACAACGGGTTGCCGACCGAGAGCCTGCAGCGCATGCAGGACGAGCATCGACAACTGGACGGGGTGTTGACCGACCTGAGCCAGATGGCGCGGGACTTTGCCAGCCGCCCTGCGGAGCAGGCGCGGGCCGACCTCGGGCGCCTGGTCGCCGCCCTGCATGGCTCGCTGGAGCGCCATGAGCGGGACGACGAGCAGCAGCTGTACCCCCTGTTGAGCCGCTACATGGGAGGCGAGGATCCGCTCTCGCCGCTCAGCCATACCCACCGGGAAATGTTCAGACTGATCCATTTGCTGACGCGCATGAACGAGGATTTCGCCCAGGCCGCCGCCAACCCGAGCGCCGACGAAATCCAGCACCAGCTCATACGCCTGGATACCTTGGCAAAACTGCATTTCGACCAGGAGGAGGCCTTGTACCGTTACCTTGACCAACATTGAACACCGCTGCGGGCATTTGCACGCTTGATAAAAATCAAGCGCCAAGGGCAGCGTTGACCGGATGCTGGCAGCAGCGGTCAATCACTGCCGGCCGAAAAGCCCCGTCTCGATGCAACCCGAGCGACCTGAGTGATCAGGCCGGCCCACCGTTGGAGGCCATCATGAGTCACTATCAACGGCTGTTGCTGATCATGCGTCCAATGCTGCACCAGGCGGTCGCCCTGGAGCAGGCTGTTGCACTGGCCAGATCGGCATCGGCCAGCCTGCACATCGTCGCCTTGCTCGAGTCATTGGACAAACTCTGGCTGCTGGAGTCCGGTAAGCATCAAGCGGAGCGGGAGGCTTATCGGCTTGCTCAGCATGAACAGCTGGAAGCCCAGGCAAACGCACTGCGTGCCTCCGGCGTGCAGGTGACGACCGAGGTGGCCTGGAGTAACGACCTGCAGGATGACATTCTGCAGCACGTGCTGGAGATGCAACCGGACCTGCTGCTCAAGCAGGTCGAGCATGAGCCTGCGCTCAAGCGCGCCTTCTTCACGCCGCTTGACTGGCAACTGTTGCGCCACTGCCCGGTCCCGGTCTACTTGCTCGGTGCCAGCCAGCCGGCGTTGCCGCGCCAGATCGTGGCGGCGGTGGACGTGGCCGACACCTCGCCAGAGGGGCAAGCCCGAAATGACAGCATCGTCCAGCAGGCCGGTGCTTTGGCCTTGCAGACAGGGGCGCAACTGGACCTGCTGCACGCCTGCGATCTGTCGATGGCCTACATGGGCGATATGGGGTAT
Organism: Pseudomonas sp. BO3-4; assembly: GCF_034044115.1. Lineage (NCBI taxonomy): Bacteria > Pseudomonadati > Pseudomonadota > Gammaproteobacteria > Pseudomonadales > Pseudomonadaceae > Pseudomonas > Pseudomonas sp. BO3-4. Next base: position 3,182,539 of record NZ_CP139018.1, on the reverse strand, counting down.
GCCGCCTGGGCCATCGGTGACATTGCCGAGCCCTTGCGCCAAGCGCTGGAGGATGATTTCAGGAAACTGGCCGAACGCTTCGGCGCACCACCGCAACGTTGCCATTTCGTGCTCGGACGCCCGGTCGCGGTGCTCAGCGCATACGTCGAATCACAGCCGGTGGAGGTACTGGTCCTGGGGCGGCCCATCGCACGGGGACTGGACCGTCTGTTCGGCAGTACCACCGAACATGTGTTGTACCAGGTACCTTGCAACATCCTGGTGGTGTAGGAACGTGCGGATGACTACGCCATGGGCGGGAGGCGCTCGGCGACCAGGGCGCTGGTGGCGACGATGTCCAGCCGGGCCTGGCAAGGGGCGGGCAGGCGAAAGGGCTTGATGCTGTCGGCGACCAGGATGCGTTCGAACATCCCGTTTTGGAACAGCGCCCCGCGCTGCTGAAGCTGCGGCGGCGTAGGCTATCCTGCAGCCGCACCGGGAGGTGCCCGATGAGCCCGTATCGCCGGATTTTGCTGATCATGACCAAGGCTCAAGCCAATGCCGCGCTGGACCGGGCCATGGCCCTGGCTGCGGCGTCTGGTGCTGCCCTGCACGTGCTGGGTATTCATGAACCCGGCGAACTGCGCCTGCGCCACGAGTTGCCGACAACCCCGCGGCCTTGCGTTTCATTCGTGCATTTCAGCACAGCGCTCAAGGCGCTGCTCGATGAACAGCCGGCAAGGGGGGCAAGCCCAGGTTTCGAGGCCGTGGAAACCTCCGATCCCCGAGACCTGGTGCCGGCCTGCATTGCCCGCTATGCGCCTGACCTGGTGATCAAGGACTGCTCGGGCTGTTCCCTGATCGATCAGCGGGCCCGGACTTCACTTGACCAGGTACTGTTGCATGGGAGCGAGGTGCCGTTGATGTTCGTACCGGCGAATGCCCCAGCCATGCCAGCTAGCGTGCTGGTCGCGGTGGATGTATCCCACGCCTCGCCGCTCAATGACGCACTGGTGATGGCCGGTCAGCAACTGGCAACACAATGCCAGGGCCAGCTGAACCTGCTTTCGGCTTACGACCTGCCAATCGCCATGCTGGCAAATCCTGACCTCGCCGGCCCTTGGGCGGATGAGCTGCGGGAATCGCTGCAGTTGCCGTTCGATGCGTTGGCCGATGCCCACGGCATCGCCCACAACCATCGATTCTTCAGCGAAGGTGCGCCGTTGCGTGTCATCAAGTCCCATGTCGCTGCGCTGGGAGCCGATGTGGTGGTGGTCGGCGCCGTGCAGGCCAGGCGTTGGGCCAAGCTGATCGGCGATACCACCGAGCGGCTTGTCAGCCATGCGCCGTGCAGCATCCTGACGATCAGGCCTGCACCTGGCAGTTGAATCAGACGGTATCGCCTGTTCGGCCATGGCGCACCACCTCCACGCAGAATTGACCTTCGTAGGGGGGCACATGGCATTCGACGATATCCTGCGCCGCGACCTGCAGATGAATGCCGACGATATCGGCATGCACCGGTTGGTGGCAGACGTGGCGGTCGACGAGCACCGCGCTGATGATGTGGCGCGCACCCAGTTCGGCGAGGTAGGCGCAGGTGCGTAGCAGAGAGTGCCCTTCGTAGAGCACGTCATCGACCACCAGCAAGGTGGTTGCGGCAAGGTCGAGCTTGGCGAGTTCAGGGTTTTCGGTGAGTTGAGTATGGGCATGCAGGAGGCTCAGGTCGTCTGCATAACGCTTGACCTTGATCGGGTAGAGCGGCAAGGGCGCAGCACCGGTGAGTGCCTGCAGGTGCAGTTGCAAGCGCTGCGCCAGCGGCTCACCACGCCGCTGAATGCCTACCAGTGCCACTTCGGACGCAGGCAGGCAGGCCATGGCCTGGCGGGCCATCGAGCGCAGCACGCTGTCCAGATCGTCTTCGTCATACAGGCGGACCCTCGATGGAGCGGGGCGATTCATGGTGTTTCTCCTTTATTGGATATCCCTGGGCGGGAGCCTACCCGGGCACCTTGAGGTGGGCTTGATAAAAGCCAAGTGATAGCCAGCCGAGTCCGGGCCAGGAACCTGAGTTTCAGTGCATCGCGGATTACTGCATCTACCAGACGGGCGCAGGCACCAATAGCCTGCTGATGACACTGATGGGCCATGGCCGTTACCGGCACGCGAGATCTTTATTACCTGCATAGTTGACCTAAGATAACTTCTGCCGCCTTTCAGATCGTCGCGTTGCGCGGGTAGTGATAGCGTTGCTACATACGCTTTTGATCCCGAGGCGTGGCCATGTATCAGAACCTGGCTGTTCTGGCCGCCTTGCTGGTGCTGTACGCCAGCCTGGCCGGCGCGCTTGAGTCCAAACCTGTCAATGGGCCGCTGTTGTTTCTGCTGGCAGGCCTGGTGGCAGGCCCCTCCGGGCTCGGGTTGTTGAACCTTTCGCTGGACCGCAACGATCTTCGCTTGCTGGCCGAGCTTACCCTCTCAATCGTCCTGTTCAATGATGCCGCCAAGGCCAACCTGACCCAATTGCGGCAATCCCGTAGCCTGCCCTTGCGCTTGCTGACCCTGGGGCTGCCACTGACACTGATTGCGGGCTGGCTTGCTGCCTGGCTGATGTTCCCACGGATGCCCTGGCTGGAGATGGCGCTGTTGTCGACGATACTGGCCCCGACCGACGCCGCCCTCGGCAAGGCCGTCGTAAGCAACCCCGACGTTCCGGCCGATGTGCGCGAGAGCCTGAATGTCGAAAGCGGCTTGAATGACGGCATTTGCGTGCCGGTACTACTCTTGCTGTTGGCATTGTTGACGGAGGCTCACTCGACGATGCCTTTTGCCTTGGCGGGCTACTTCTTCCTGGAGGAGTTGGGTATCGGAGTTCTCACGGGGGCGGCGCTTGCGCTGTTGGTAGGCGGGTTGTTACGTCTGTCGCAACGCCATTGCCTGCAGATCGAGGCCTGGCAGCAACTGGTGATGCCCGCGCTGGCATTACTGAGCTTCGCCAGCGCTCAGGCACTGGGGGGCAGCGGTTTTATCGCCGCGTTCTGCGCAGGGCTGCTGACAGGTTACCTGTTCAAACGGGAAACCCAGCCGTTGATCGTCACCGGCGAGTCGTGCGGTGAAGCGCTGTCACTGCTGACCTGGGTGGTGTTTGGCGCCTATGTGGCGCCCAAGGCTTCGCAGATCATGGCACCCTCCGTCTGGTTCTACGCACTTTCGAGCCTGTCGCTGGTGCGAATGCTGCCTGTCTGGTTCAGCCTGGCGGGGAGCACACTCAGCGCCGAGAGCCGCTTGTTCATCGGCTGGTTCGGCCCCCGTGGGCTCGCGTCCATCGTGTTCGCGATACTGATACTGGATGCGCCGTTGCAAGAGGCTGGCACGATCATCGCGTGCACTATCGCTTGCGTTCTGCTCAGCGTGGTATTGCACGGCATGAGTGCATTGCCGGGGGCGCGGCGGCTGGGGCGCAGCGCACGAGAATGAGGGTGTGACAGGGGGGCGACCGGTTTCATCAAGGCCTGTACGCGCAGGAGGGCACCATGAGTCATCCAGCAAAGAAAATGGGCTTGGTGGCTGGCTGGGGCGGTCATGCTGATCTGGACCCGTGGCTGGCCATGGGCCCGAAGGGCCGTCGCGAAGGGGTGGATTCCAGCGGTGCAGGCACAGCGTTAAGATGGAACCGGTTCATTTCTGCAGTTGGATAGGGAGCACTGAAATGTTGGTTGATATGGCTGCCTTCACACCGTGGTCGGCTCTGGCAGGCGGAGCACTAATAGGCCTGGCCGCCGGGCTGTTCGTGGTGGCGAACGGACGCATTGCCGGTATCAGCGGTTTGCTCGGCTCGCTGTTGCAGCGCACGGGAGAAGGGCAAGGCGAGAAACTGTCGTTTCTGCTGGGCATCATCGCGGCGCCACTTTTGTGGCGAGCGTTCTCGGCAATGCCCCAGGTACATTTCAGTACGGCCCCCTGGTTGCTCATGGTCGCGGGGCTTCTGGTGGGCGTGGGTACCCGCTATGGCAGCGGCTGCACCAGTGGCCATGGTGTGTGCGGCCTTTCTCGCCTGTCCCCTCGCTCGGCGGTGGCCACGTTGTGCTTCATGGCGGCCGGCTTTGCCACCGTCTTCGTGGTTCGCCACCTTTACCCAGGAGCATGAAATGACCCGGATCAGCGCATTCATCGCGGGGTTGCTGTTCGGCATGGGGTTGTTGCTGTCGGGCATGGCAAACCCCACCAAGGTACTGGGGTTTCTCGACCTCGCGGGGCAGTGGGACCCGTCACTGGCACTCGTCATGGTGGGCGCCATCGGTGTTGCACTGCTGCCGATGGCTTGGGCGCGTCAGCACGCTGTGTCCTTGCTCGGCGGCGCGATGCAGTTGCCTGCCCGGCGCGACATTGACCGACGGCTAGTGGGTGGCAGCCTGATCTTCGGCATTGGCTGGGGGCTAGCCGGGGTGTGCCCAGGGCCGGCCCTGGTGCTGCTGGCCGGCGGGTTTTGGCAAGGCTGGCTGTTTGTGGCAGCGATGCTGGCCGGCATGGCGCTGTTCAATGGGCTGGAAGTGCTTAGTAAAAGCCGCCAGGCGTAAAGCAAGCTGCGGCCGTGCCGCCTAGACAACAGCGGGTGGGTTTCATTGGGTGAGGGCAGAGGAGACAACCCCGTTGGCCTTACCGACGACATGGAACCACCCGTTATCATTGCCATCCCGACGAAAGTCGCCCATTGAAGGCGGGTGAGGGCGCGGCCAGTTGCATAGTCGTCTGTAGCCCTCGGCCACGTTTAGGGGGCGGGGAAGGAGGCCAGGTAGGCTCGCACCGTCGGCTGTTCTTCGGTCAGCTGCTGGAAATTCAGCATCAGAAAGCACCGGTAACTTTCGAAGACAGGGTGATAACGATGACATGGGACAACCTGAATAAAGAATGGCGCTGAGGAATACACAATATCCCGGCCTGAGAGTTATCGGATATTGAGGGAAGCGTGAAGGGCACTTTCCAGACAGGCTATGCGTATAACTCAACTAAATATTCATTTAGTCGAGTTGGGTCGCGCGCTTACATAAAAGAAGGGTAGTTTGGTATTTATTGCTCGACAATGCAACCGACTGGCTTTATCTCAGGTTCTCTGGGTTATCGGGCTGCGGGCGCACGCTGATATCGGACAGCTTCGTGGCAAACTGAAGCGCTCAGGTAGCCTGGAATTGGGCTTTGAGGATACAGAATGGCTGGCGTGCACCCGCGCGCCAGGCAGATTTAACGGGTGTACTGACTGAGACAGAGCTGTACAGGGCGATGATTTTGACCGATTTTATCGTTTATTGAGTGAGTAAACCGCTCTAGGTTGAGGGGTTGCCAAGGTTAGGCGAAAGCGTCTATTGGGATTGATCTGGGCATTTAGGCTATTGAAAGGTCGTGGCGTCTGTGCCAATCAGAGCCAAATACGATTGGAAAAACCAGGCTCTACAAATATCTCATGCTTTATTTTCACCTGGATAATGATGAGCTACCTGAAACAGATCTCACCGATATTGCGTGTTCGGAACCGTACAGGATTGACAGCGCAACCGCAGTCACTCGAGGCCATCGCGCTTAAAGTTTCTTCTGATTTCACAGGTTCGACCTCTGGTCAGAAAAAGGAGTTCGCGCCGATGCTTGTGTTTTCATCGATGAGTAAGCATACGCGGCCTTCGCAAGTCTTCAGAAATAGCAAAGGCGCTGGCGTCGCGCCAGGAAGCGCCTTGTATCCATGGCATCGGTGGACAGAAGCGTTGAATGGGTCTGCGGCTGTGAGAGCGATCCGAGCAGCAAGATGGATTGGAATGAGGCAAAAAAATCGGCCTAGGTCGATTTACTTTCGAGATTAGGGTAAGAGGCTTCCGTGTACTGTCACAGCTGGAAAGGCGCCTGAGCTGTCATGTACCTGGCTTTAAATCTGCCCACCCAGCGGTACCGGTGACTAATACGCAGTTATGCATAATGAGTATTATGTTAAATAATGTGCTATGTAAGGGAGCCAGGGTCAGTGTCCGTTTCCATTAACCCCCTCGCGACTTCGGAATTTCGGAACTTTTCCTATGAGACTCGCAAGCACTTGGAGTTTTTTAGCGAAAATTTAGAACAGCCTCGCCCGAAAGTGCTCAATTTCGAAATTCTTTCTCCACATGATCAACCTTCAGCACTCGATCCTTGCGCTTTCAATCCAACTACAATGGACCTACACCCATTCCACCACTAACGTGACCAGTGAACCCTATGGTTTCTCCTCGTGCCCAGATGCCCATTTCACCTCCCGGGTTTCGGAATCCAACGGATTGCCTGACTCAGATCAAGATCGTGTCCCGGGAAGTGGTGTAACTCATCATGGCTCTTGCCATTGAGTTCGCCGTTTAGTTGATCACAGCTGACAGCTTGGCTTGTGGATTATCGCTGACCGCTTCGAAGGCCTCCAACTGCATGTAACGTCTTTGCAGGCACCACTCGTCGTTCTGCTCCAGCAGCATCGCGCCTACCAGCCGTGTAATGGCCAGATCGTTGGGGAAAATCCCCACGACATCGGTGCGGCGTTTGATTTCAGCGTTGAGCCGTTCAAGCGGGTTGGTGCTGTGTAACTGCTGCCGGTGCGCCTTGGGAAACGCCATGTGAGCCAGCACTTCATCCTCGCAGCCGTCCATGAGCGTCGCGATCTTCGGGTACTTTTCGCGCAGTTGATCGGCGACCAACCGCCATTGCTGATGGCATTCGGCACGGCTGTCCTGGGCGAAGACCGTGCGCAGCAGCGCCGCTACCATGGTGCGCTGACCTTTGCCGACGTGGGCCATGGCATTGCGCATGAAATGCACACGGCAGCGCTGCCAGGTCGCGTTGAATACCTTGGAAACAGCCGCTTTGAGCCCTTCGTGGGCGTCGGAGATGACCAGCTTCACGCCCCGCAAGCCACGTCGCATGAGGCTGCGCAGGAAGTCTGTCCAGAACGGCTCAGCCTCTGACGGCCCAACCCGCATGCCCAGGACTTCGCGGCCACCGTCGGTGTTCACGGCCACGGCGATTATTACGGCGACCGAGACGATGCGCCCGGCCTCCCGCACCTTGACGTAGGTGGCATCGATCCAGAGATAGGGCCAGTCACCTTCAAGCGGGCGATCAAGGAAAGCGTGAACGCGCTCATCGATCTCACCAGCTAGTCGTGACACCTGGCTTTTAGAAATACCAGTCATGCCCATGGCCTTCACCAGCTCGTCCACCGAGCGTGTTGAAACGCCTTGGATATAAGCCTCCTGAATCACCGCCGCCATGGCCTTTTCGGCGGTGCGTCGAGGTTCGAGGAAGCCAGGAAAGTAGCTGCCCTGGCGCAGTTTGGGAATCTTCAGGTCGACGTCGCCGGCGCGGGTCTGCCACAAGCGATCACGGTAGCCATTGCAGCTGTTTGTCCGGTCAGGGCTTTTGACATCGAAGCCCGCACCGCACAGGCCTTCGACATCGAATTCCATCATGCGCTGGGCAACGAACTGGATCATTTGCTTGAGCAGATCAGCGTCTGCCCCTTTCTCAACCAACTCGGTCAATGCGATAGTGGGCTTGGTCATCGTGGTTTCTCTGGTGAGTGTTTGGTCTTCGCAAACTCAACGTTAGCCAAGAACCACGATGACCATCCTCTTTCGCCTGCAGGGCGCCTTCGGCTGGTTCAGTTACACCACTTCCCGGGACACGATCGAGTCTGGCGTTACCGCTTCAAGCGAAGCATAAGCCAGCGCGGTAACTGCCCAAACAATGCGCCAATGGATCGCTTGTTCTGCAGCTTGAAAACAGGATGGGTGCCGAGTGTGGGCTGCTTGAGCGCCCCGGAGGCACAGCGAGACATCGGCAGGCTCCTGATGCAGCGCTGCAACTGGGAGCGACCGCATCAGTTCAGGGTTGGGCTACCGCCAGTCGTTACCGAGGGAAAACTGAATCAGCCGTAGCCGTTCTAATCAATAAAGGCGGCGCTCCTGCGCCGCCCTTCTGCATTGCTCAAGGCATCAGCCGTCTGAGGGTGCGAATGAAGGCTTTGATCTTGGCATCAAGGTAATCTCTTCCCGCATAAATGGCATACAGGTTCAGTTCCTGTAGCTGGTGATCAGGCAGCACATGCACCAGCGTCCCCTCCTGTAACGCCGGCCTGGCAGCAAAGGCAGGCAATATCCCTACCCCCATTCCCGACTCCAGGGCCCTGACCATTGCCTCGGTAGAGTCGACTTCCAGAAACGCGGGACGGGGTTGAATCGTCTCTGTCTGGCCACCTGACATAAAGCACCACTCGAGTGCATCTGTCATAGGCACCGACAATTGCAGGCAATCGAATCGGATAAGGTCTGCAGGCGTCTGTGGTGCGGCATTGGCGGCCAGGTAGGATGGCGAGGCGCACAAAATGCTCTGAGTCTTACCCAGTTGCCGTGAGATGTATCCGGAGTCAGGCAGCCGATCGGAGGCAATGATCGCAATATCGATACCTTCGCCTAGCAAGTCTGGGAGACGGTTCGAAAGCGTCAGCTCGAAAGTAATCGCTGGATGAAGCTTGCGCAGTTCAGCGATAGCAGGGACTACGAAATGAGCCCCGACCCCCACCATCGCATGCAGGCGCAAACGCCCTTCTGGCAATGACATCGCACCCCGCGCCTCGACTTCAGCCTGATCCACGGTAGAGATAATCCGCCGGCACCATGTGAGGTAGCGTCCACCGGCCTCGGTCAAGATCAACTGCCGCGTATTGCGATTGATCAAGCGCGTTTTCAGATGCTCCTCAAGCTTGGCGATATTGCGGGAAATCGTCGGCACTGCCAGGTGCATCTGCTTGCCAGCAGCGGTAAAGCTCCCCGTCTGCGCTACGCACATGAACGTGCGCATGTTCTGCAAAGTATCCATGACACTGCCTCAAAAAACCCTTGAATGCCTGTTAATTCAGTGAGTCATGACGAACTGCCACGTTGACCCTCAAAAAATACTACGCTATAAATACTGCCAGTGTCTATTGTGACCCACGCCTACCTCGACCTCTGATGCGAGCCAACATGAGCGATACAGCCAAGCCGATCAAAACTGCCAAGCCTCGGAGCCGGTCATCCATCGGAGCTGTGCGCAGCCCCCAAAGCACCGAAGCGATCCTCGATGCGGCGGCTGCCATTCTCAAGGAAAAGGGGTACAAAGCCTTCACCATGGACGCTTTGGTGGAACGAGCAGGTTCCAGCAAACCCACCATCTATCGATGGTGGCGTAGCAAAGGCGCATTACTGCGCGATGTGTACGAGCGTGCCGCTGTGACGTTCGTAACCTCCCCAGATACCGGGGATCTCGAACAAGACCTGATCGAACACTTGCGGTCCTTGTGGGTGTGGTGGCGATCTTCCAGTGCTGGCGAGACGCTGCGCAGCGTGTTTATCGAAATCCAACTCGATATCGAAGCCATCGAAGAGTTTCGGACGGCCTTTCTTCCTCGCCGCGAGCGAACGCTGCGGAACATTTTTGCCAGAGCGGTCAGTAGAGGTGAAATCATCGACGGGCCAGCCATTGATGCTGCCGTAGCGATGCTCACCGGGACATCCTGGTTGCACTTGGTTACCGCAAACCTGGACAACCTTGAAGATATTGATCGGTCTGTTGCACTCGTTGTACGAGGCCTGCGCGTCGGCTGAACCTCTTACGGGAGGTGCCGATGCTTTTTTACGCCCATAACGACACTGCCAGTGTTTATAGGTTTTTTCATCCACCACTTACGCCGACAGGCGCAGGCCTCCTTTTAGCGTCAGAGAATCCCGTCATGAACACCAGAAAACACCAGGCTAGTGCAAGGGTTGCAGCCACCTTGCACCCCAGCAAGTACATCTCGGTTGCCCTACTATTAGGCGCGCTCTCCGGCTGTGCATTCAGTGACCTGACAACCAGCGCCCATATGAGTGAGCCACTAGGCATGGAGCAAACCCTCGCCGACAGTGACCTCACGTTGTCGGCTGCTGCGTGGCCAAGCGAAACCTGGTGGACGAGTTATAACGACGCGCAGCTGAATGAGTTGGTCGCGCAAGCGCTGTCCGGTAGCCCCACGCTGCGTGCCGCGGCCGCGCGCGTGCATCAGGCCAATGCGCTTGAAGACATACAGGGGGCATCGTTGCTGCCTAATGCCGAAGTGGGCGTGAGTGTTACTCGCGAACGCTTTAGCTCGAACGGCACAACGCCGGCGCCGGCAAAAGGAACTTGGCAGAACGTCCATCAGGGGACGTTCAATCTGAGCTATGAACTGGACTTCTGGGGTAAAAACCGCGAAGCAGTGCAAGCTGCAGTCGGGCGCCGTCATGCTTTGGAGGTCGACGAGCGCGCTGCAGCACTCATGCTCTCCACTTCAGTGGTGCAGACCTACATCGCCTTGCAGGACAACTATGAACAACTCGATCTGGCTCAAGCACTGCTGGATCAGCAGGAGCAGATCGAGAAATTGACCCAGCAGCGGTTCGAAGCGGAACTGGGTACGCAGATCGACATCAAGCAATCTCAAGCGGCGCTTCCTGCCAGCCGGGCGAACATCGCTGCGCTGAGGGAGGTGATCGAGCTCAACCAGAACAAACTGGCTTCGCTTTTGGGTAAAGGGCCGGACCGTGGTCGAACGATCACACGGCCACGCATGCGTGCAAGCAGCACCGTGACCCTTCCAACCATTCTTCCTGCGGAGCTTATCGGCCATCGACCCGATGTCGTAGCCCAGCGCTGGCGAGTAGAGGCGTCAGGGCATGAGATCGAAGTCGCCAAGGCGCGTTTTTATCCCAATGTGAACCTTACATCGTTCATTGGCATGCAGAGCCTTGCATTCGACACCTTCAACGACCACAGCAGTCGCATCCTCGGGGTGTCCCCTGCTATCAGTCTGCCAATTTTTGAAGGGGGCCGCCTGCGTGGCAACCTGGATGCACAGAATGCAGCCTACGACCTCGCTGTTGAGAACTACAACCAGACCGTCATCGATGCGCTGCGAGACATTGCTGATCAAATTGCTTCCCTGCGTTGGCTGAAGGAACGCCTGGCTCAACAAAATGAGGCTGTCGCTACGGCACAAGCGGCCTCGGACTTGGTGAATAGTCGCTACGCGGCAGGTTTGGCCACTTACCTGCAGGTCCTTGCCACACAAAACGCCACGCTGGCCGAAAAACGACAACTCGTCACTTTGCAGTCTCGCGCACTTTCGTTGCAGGCGAACCTCAGCCGAGCACTGGGGGGCGGATATAGCCCTCAAATTCAACCTGATGCCGACGTCACCTCCACAGCAGCCAAAAAATCATGACCAGTAAAACACCTGCATCCGCTTCCCCAGAGCAAGCTAAACCCTCCCGTTCCCCGCAGCTGCTGTTGGCGCTGGCCATCGTGCTGCTGTTAGTAGCGCTGGGTATCTGGTACGCGACCCGTATGGGCGCGGAGTCTACCGATGATGCCTACGTCGAGGGCAATATCGTCCAGGTCACCTCTCAAGTCAGTGGCACGGTGACGGTCATCAATGGCGACAACACGGATTATGTTGCCGCTCATAGCCCGCTGGTAACACTGAATCCTGTAGATGCCGAAATCCAGTTCGAGCGTGCCAAGTCGAACCTCGCGCGGGCGGTACGTCAGGCGCGCACTCAGTACTATCAGGTCCAACAACTGGAAGCCGAGGTCAGCCAACGCAAGAACGACGTCCGTAAGGCACAGGACGATGTGCGGCGACGCAATCAGCTAGCGTCCAGCGGTGCCGTATCCCGGGAAGAAATCAGCCATGCTGAGGAAGTTTTGAAAAACGCTGTGGCTGGCCTTGAGGGAACCCAGCACGCCCTGGCGGTGCGCCTGGCCATGGTCGATAACACCACGCTGCGCACACACCCTGAGGTGCTTGTGGCCGCGAGTAATTTGCGCGATGCCTACATCGCGCTGCACCGCACGCAGATCAGCTCGCCAGTCAGCGGGCTCATTACCAAACGGAGTGTACAGGTAGGCCAACGGATCAACCCCGGTGTGGCATTGATGTCCGTGGTACCGGTCGACCAGGTCTGGGTCAATGCCAACTTCAAAGAGTCTCAGATTGAAGACTTGCGCATTGGCCAACCCGTCGAGCTTCGCGCCGACGCTTACAGTCGTGACACCGTCTTTCACGGCACGATCGTAGGGTTGGACGCCGGCACAGGTAGCGCTTTTTCCCTGATGCCTGCGCAGAACGCAACGGGCAACTGGATCAAGGTGACCCAACGCGTCCCCGTGCGCATAGCCCTGGATGCCAAGGAAGTAGAGCGCCATCCGCTGCGTCTCGGCCTGTCCATGCGGGTATCGGTTGATACAAGCGACCAGACCGGCGCTGTGTTGAACACGACCAGCCCTACCCGTCCCGCCTACAGTACTTCCATTTTCGACAACGAACTCAAAGACGCCAATCAAGGACATAGTACAACAGTGTACGAGGCCAACCATCGCAATACCGAAAACCGGATTTACGTGAACTATTCGGTTCCAATTTTCTGAAAGCCCCACTGACAAAGCAATGCAGTGAAAGGACTATCAGGCTCTGTATGAAAAGCCTTGATACTCATAGCGGAAGCGCTTCAAAGGCCCGTAGGCGATGGACAGGGCCTTTTTTGTGCACTTTTGTCGTTGGCTCAAACGCGAGGAAATGCCCATGAATGCCGATGACCTTCCTTGAGCATCGGCCCCCTGTGACATTCCTGCACATGGGAATTGCCCGAGCGACTACGTTTCAGCTCGCCCCGGGCAACGCGTTCCAGGTCAGCGTCGATCTTGTCCAGCAGTTTTCTCCCACTCCAGCAGCCACACGCGAAGCGGCTTCCTGCCTTTGCCTGCTCAAGAGCACGGACATGATTTGCAATCTGATATTAATGTTATGTTATAACTAACTACATTAACCGTTATCGTTAGCTCGACTGCGAACCATCCATGGCCGGCAACCGGTCCCAGGCCGGGCCCGTCGCGCGCTTCTGACCGATGAGGAAAGGGCCCAGGGACCGGAAGGCTGGATGAAGCTGACCAACCCCTTCCCCGGCTGGAACTGATTCAAACGCCTTGCTGCCACGTGCAAGGCTCCCACCACTGGATATACATGATGAGCTCAGCATTACCCGACGTTTCCGTCACCGACCTGGCCCCCAGCCTCAGCCCGCTGCAATGGGTCGGCATGCAGGGTATCGACCTGCCGGTAAGGATCCAAGAACCGACCTACCAGCGTGAGCTACACGCCCGGGCGGATGTCCAGGTCGACCTGCCGGCACCGCACGTCAAAGGCATTCACATGTCCAGGCTGTATCGCCTGCTGGACGCCTGGGGGCAGGCTGCGGCGGTGTCGCCGGCAAGTCTCTTTGCGCTGTTGCAGGAGATGATCGACAGCCATCAGGATTGCGAAAGCCGCAATGCCAGGTTGCGCCTGGATTTCGACTTGTTGGTTCGCCGCCCTGCGCTGGTGACCGAGGGCCTCTCTGGCTGGAAGTCGTACCCGGTTCACGTGCTCGCCACGAAGGTCGGCGGGGCACTGACCCTGAGTATCGAGGTCAGGATCGGCTACTCCTCGACCTGCCCGTGCTCGGCCGCTCTCTCCCGACAATTGATTGAGGACGGCTTCCTGCGAACCTTCAAGGACCAACCGCTGCTCGAAGCCAGCGCTGTCGCGCAGTGGCTGCGCAGCAACGCGTCGCTGGCGACGCCACATAGCCAACGCAGCGAAGCTCGAGTGCGCGTCACGGTACCTTCCGATGCCCCGGATCTCGGGTTGCTGGCCCTGATCGACCAAGTCGAAGGCGCTTTGCGCACGCCGGTTCAGACGGCCGTAAAACGGGCTGACGAACAGGCTTTCGCAGCGCTCAACGGGCAGAACCTGATGTTCGTCGAAGACGCTGCGCGGCGTATTCAGGCAAGCCTGCGCGGTTACCGCGATAGCCAAGTGCACGTTCGCCACCTGGAAAGCCTGCACCCGCACGATGCCTCGGCCTGGTCCGCCCCGCAGGCATCTGGGCCTGACCAACAAGAATCATTTGCAACCGGTAATGAGCGCTAACCACTGGTGTTACGTTATTACATCTAATAACATGCGCATCCCAACACATGAACATTCTCTCATCAGGATTCATTTGTCAGGCCTGACGCAAGACGGGCCGCTCTACTCGCAAGGGTTTCTTGTCATCTGTGATGCAGCACCGCCCGAAGCAGCGCGCGGCATCGATGTTGGCATCGAGTGCAGCCTGCACAGCCCACACCGTCGAGCCTGATGGTGTATCCGTTGTGATCCCCTTCGAGCTCGTGGACAGTGCCCAAGTCAGGACGTACCCAAAATTGCAACGTTATAGCGTGAAAAACGGAGACTTTACGTGAACCCTCGTGCACCCCTTCTGGCCGGCCTGACGCTGGGCTTGTTCGGCCAGCCGATTTCAGCGGCACAACCCTTGCTGCTGAACGAAACCTCCATCACCGACGCCTACCTCGAAGAACGCGCCGACGGGCCGGTGCAAGGCTATCGTGCCAACCGCTCTGCCACCGCCACCCGCACCGATACCGACCTGCGCGACACACCGCAGAGTATCGACGTCGTGCCCGCGCAGGTGATCAAGGACCTCAACACCACCCGCATCGACCGCGCCCTGGACTTTGCTGGCGGCGTGTCGCGGCAGAACAACTTCGGCGGCCTGACTTTCCTCAACTACAGTGTGCGCGGCTTCACCACGGGCGAGCTGTACAAGAACGGTTTCGCCATCAACCGCGGCAGCTACAGCGCGCCGGACACGTCGAACATCGAACGCATCGAAGTGCTCAAAGGCCCGGCTGCCAGCCTGTACGGCCGTGGCGACCCTGGCGGGCTGGTCAACATCGTCACCAAGCGCCCCCAGGCCGAAGCCTTCAGTACGCTCACGCTCAGCGCAGGCAGCTGGGACCGCTACCGCACCGCCCTGGACGCCAACTCGCCGCTGGACAGCGAGGGGAATCTGCTGGGCCGGATCAACCTCGCCGTCGAAGACAACGACAGCTTCCGCGATCATGTCGGCAGCGAGCGCCGTATCGTCAGCCCCTCCCTGAGCTGGCAACTGTCACCCGACACCCGACTGATGATCGACACCGAGTTCTCCCGAACCGAGTCGGTGTTCGACCGCGGCATTCCGGCGGTCAACGGTGAAATGGGGTCGGTCAAGCGCTCGACCTTCCTTGGCGAGCCGAATGACGGCGAGATCCGCAACGACAACCAGACCCTCGACGTGGCGCTGGAACACGTGCTCAACGATAACTGGAAGCTTCGCCTGGCCAACCACTACACCCAGGGCACGCTCAAGGGCAACAGCTCCGAGCCCCAGGCCCTGGTGGGCACCACCATCACGCGCTTCTATCGCGAACGCGACTTCGAATGGAACGACAACATCACCCAGGCCGAGCTGCACGGGCAGTTCGAGCTGGGTGGCTGGCAGCATCAGACCCTGGTCGGGCTGGAGTACGAAAACTACCGCAACAGCCAGAAGTACCCGCAAAGCGCCACCTCCGCAGCGTATGGGCTGGATATCTACAACCCGGTATACGGCAAGCCGAAGCCGGCCATCACCCGTGCCAACGACTTCTTCGAGCACACTGAAAGCTATGCGATCAACCTGCAAGACCAGATCGCCTTCACCGAGCGCTTGCGCGGGTTGCTGGGCGTACGCCTGGAGCGCTTCGAGCAGACCTCGCAGAACCGCACCACGGGTCTCAGCAACAGCCAGGAAAAGGACGTTGCCACACCGCGCATCGGGGTGTTGTACCAACTGACCCCGCAAGTCGGCGTGTTCGCCAACGCATCCACTTCGTTCAAACCCAACACCATCGGCACCCAGGGCCAGGTGTACAAGCCTGAAAAGGGCTTGGGTTACGAGACCGGGGTCAAGCTCGACCTTCTCGACAGCCGCCTGGGCGCGACCATCGCCCTGTTCCATATCGACAAGGAGAACGTCATCACCACCGACGCCCTTGGCGAGAGCGTGGCGGCGGGCGAAGCGCGCAGCCAAGGCCTGGACCTGCAGTTCAGCGGCCAGCTGACCGACGCGTTGCGAGTGATCGGCGCCTACGCCTACATCGACGCCGAGGTCACCAAAGGCGACGCAGCCCTGCCCAAAGGCAGCGACTTGCTCGGCATCGCCCGTAACAGCGGCAGCCTGATGGGCGTTTACGAATTCCAGGACGGTGCCCTGCGCGGCTCGGATGTGGGCGCGGCGGTGAACTACGTCGGCGAACGCTCCGGCCAGGCCGGCAGCGACTTCACCCTGGACGCCTACAGCACGGTCGACCTGTTGGCGCACTACAAAGCCAGCGAACAGGTCACCGTCGGCCTTAACCTCAACAACCTGTTCGACCGCAAGTACTACGAACGCTCGTACAACAGCGCTTGGGTGCTGCCCGGGGAGCCACGCAACTTCAGTGTAAGCCTGACCCTGAGCCTTTGAACCGAGGAACCATCATGCATCCATCGTTGAAAGTCGCTTCCCTGTTGACCCTGATGGTCAGCGTCAACGCAGGCGCCCACGGTCTGTGGACCGAGGAGCGACGTGGCAATATCGAGGCCGTGTACGGCCACGGCGCCGAGGATAACGCCTACAAGGCGGAAAAGATCAAGCGCGCCTGGGCGTTCGACGCGGCCGGGAACATGGTCCCGGTCACGGTCGAGCGCCTGGCGGATCATGCCGTGCTGCAACCACTTACCCCGCCTGCGGCACTTGCCGTGCTGCTGGACAACGGGCCTTGGTCGCAGCGCCCGGACAGGCAATGGGTCAATCAGGATCGCACCCACGTCAAGGATGCGATCGCCTCCACCCACAGCTTGAAGTACAGCCTGGCAATCTACCAGCGCGGTGCTCGCCTGCCGAAACTGGACATGCTGCGTTTGGCGATTATCCCCCTGAGCGACCCTGTGCAAGTCGGGCTAGGCAAGACGCTGGAAGTGCAGGTACTGCTCGATGGCAATCCGGCTGCGGATATCCCGCTGCAGGGCGATTACCGGGGCGCCCCTCATCAGGTCAGCGCCACCACCGACAAGCAAGGGCGGGCACGTATCACCGTACGCAATGAAGGACTCAACATCATCGCGGCCCAGGCTACCCTGCCAATGGCAGACGGCAGCCCCGTGGCCCAGCAGAGCCTGTTCAGTTCACTGACGTTCCTGGGTGAGCCGCACCACGAGTAAACTAAGCGACCTACCTCGGCCGTGACGGCCGAGGTATGGCAGTTGGAGGCGTTCGGAATGAGTGCCTGCAACCAGCATCCGCACCATGACCATTGGCACAAGCCCAGCTGCGGCCACACGGCAATCGAACACGATGGGCATGTCGATTACCTGCATGATGGGCACTTGCATCACATGCAGGGCGATCATGTCGATGAACACACTAGGTCGCGTTTGCCGAGCTCCCAGCGCTAATTGAAGAGGTCAACACTTGCGGGCGCTCCTCGGGCGCTACCACCGGGGCAGCAGGCATCCGGTATTGGTTCTCCCACTTCGCCACAACCAGAGGCGCCAGTGCGTTGCCCAAGACATTCAGCGCCGTGATCGGCATGTCCATCAAGCGATAGACTCCGGCGATGAATGCAATACCTTCCACCGGCAGACCGGCACTGGTCAGCGTAGCGGTCAAGATCACGAACATGGCACCCGGGACGCCGGCTGCGCCCTTGGAGGTCAGCACCATGATGATGATCAGCATCACCTGGTCAGCCAAGCTCAGGGGAATTTCATACAGCTGCGCGATGAACAGCGTGCCGATGCCCACGAACAGCGATGCGCCATCCAGATTGAAGGAATAACCCGTAGGAATAACCAACGTAGCAATCGAACGCGGCGCACCGTAGGCCTCGACCTTTTCAATCAGCTGGGGCATGACAGTCGCCGAGGCGGCAGTACTGAACGCCAGGATCAACTCATCCTTGATCGCCTTGATCAGGTCGAAGATGTTGATCCCTGCAACCTTCGCGATGCCGCCCAGCACGACCACGCCGAACAGAATGACCGCGACGTAGGTGACGGCAATCAGTTTTGCCAGAGGCAGCAACGCGGAAAGCCCGAAGTTGGCTACCGTCACGCCGATCAGGCCAAAGATCCCGATGGGTGAGTAGTGCATCACGATATGCGTCACCTTGAACATCGTCGCGGAAATGGCATTGACTACCGCGATCAACGGCATTTTCTTCTCTTTGTCCAGAGCACTTAGCCCAAAGCCGAACATGACCGAGAAGAACAGGACAGGCAACAGCTTTCCTTGCGCCATTGCACCGACGATATTGTCCGGGATGATATTGAGGATGACTTGAGCAAACCCTGTGCTCTCCGAGGTAGAGGGAAGCGAGAGCGATTGGGTGTTTGTCAGCGTCGTCAAGTTGGCACCTACGCCTGGCTGCGCAAGATTGCCAACCAGCAGGCCACACACAATTGCGATGCTGGTCACGACAAAGAAGTAGAACAAGGCTTTCACCCCTACCCGCCCTATCGCCTTGCTATCACCATTGCCTGCAATCGCGCCGACCATGCACGCGAATACAAGGGGTATGACAATCATCTTCATCATCTTGATGAAAATATCGCCGACGGGTTGCAAAAAACTGCTGATTATCCAGGCTTTATACTCGGGAAAGAAATTGAGAAGTGCCCCCACTACAACCCCGAACACAAGACCTACAATAATTCTAGTCACCAGACTAGTCTTCGCCATACGTCCTCCAGTTATTATAATTTGGACTGTACATTGGCCGGCAAAAATGCCAAACACATCGTTGGAGCCTATTATTTTTATTGAGTGGCCACTCATCGATACACGCCTCTTATCTCACGCAGACAAAGCGGGAGGCGCGTCCCGAAGGTTTATGCCAATCAGCTGGCAAATACACCTTCAAAGTCCTTGAACCCTTTAATCTCGATCGGGTTGCCACTGGGGTCCAGGAAAAACATCGTTCGCTGCTCCCCAGGTTGGCCCGGGAATCGTACAACCGGCGGTATGTCGAACTGCACGCCATGAAGCGCCAGGCGGTCTGCCATCGCGAACCAGTCATCCAGATGCAGCACCAAGCCGATATGCGGCATCAGCACTTCATGGTCGCCGACTTTACCGGTACGGGTAGTTGGAAAAGGAACACCTTTGTGAAGCGAAATCTGATGACCGAAGAAATCGTAATCCACATAAGTTTCACTCGCACGGCCTTCTTTGCAGCCGAGAATGTTACCGTAGAAGTTACGAGACGTTTCGAGATCTGTGACGTGGTACGAAACATGAAATAACGATTTCATAACTAACCTCTTTGCTTCGTGATAGAACTTTTGGGGAGGTTAGCGTAGCCTCGCGCACGTGCTAAAGCGCATTTTTCCATCTCTCAGCGAAAGGAAATGTTTTGGACACTCGATTTCTCGAAAGCCTGATGGCGGTGATAGAAACTGGCTCGATTGCAGCGGCTGCTCGACGGGAAAACCTGACCGCACCTGCAGTCAGCCAACGTATACAAGCACTCGAGAAAT
Source organism: Pseudomonas sp. BO3-4 (assembly GCF_034044115.1). Lineage (NCBI taxonomy): Bacteria > Pseudomonadati > Pseudomonadota > Gammaproteobacteria > Pseudomonadales > Pseudomonadaceae > Pseudomonas > Pseudomonas sp. BO3-4. The sequence goes on along the minus strand of NZ_CP139018.1, from coordinate 3,163,077 downwards.
CGCTGGCGTGCGAACTCCTGAACCGAAGCGCACACGCTGTCGAACCTACCGAGAAATGCCTGTCGTTGCTGCCGAAAATTCGAGATCTGATCCAGGGGGCAGCAGAGCTGAAAGAGGATCTGGACACCAGTAGCCTGTCCGGGTACCTCAAGATCGGCGCGATTTCTACAGCGTTGACAGGCCTATTGCCGGAGGCCATGAATCAGCTATCAAGTATTGCCCCGCAACTGAGGCTACGCATCACGCCAGGGGACTCGCGCAGTCTTTACGAACAAGTAGCCTGCGGAGAGCTCGATGCGGGAATCATGGTATGTCCGCCCTTCACCGTCCCCAAAACCATTCGTGTACAGGTGCTTCGAGAAGAACCCCTGATGCTTTTGACCAAAGACCCGATTGACAAGCGCGACATCCGCTCGACGATTCTTGGTCGAAACCTGATTCGATATGACTCAAATGCCTGGGGTGGGCAGATTGCACAGCAATACTTGAATGACAATAACCTGCAACCCGATGTCCTCTGCAACCTGGATGCGCTAGATGCAATCTACATCATGGTCGCAAAAGGTATGGGGGCCTCCGTCGTCCCGCTATGGGCGGGATTGAAAACTGACGACGTACAGGCAACGCCCGTGTCGGACGCTGACCGCTACATGCGCCAGGTAGTCCTGCTTTACAAGTCCAACCCCAGAAGGCCTAAAGCGGTGGAGGTTTTGAAGGAACAGCTTATGAATAACTGCAGCTTCCCATCGATCACACACGCGCTGCGTTGACTGCCTCAGCCATCATGCTTGAACTGACTCGGGGCCGGATCTCACCACGCCCATACTGGCAACAACAGGAGTGGCGGCCTACCTCTCCGAGGGTGTCGCCCATCTCGTTACCCCTGCGCATTTTAACCCGGCTGCAGCCGGCATGCCGCGCGCTTGTTTGCACACGCGGGCAGTGGACTTGTGCTTTACGAACGCCGCGCTCTTGCTGCCGAACTCATCGGTGAGCACTGAGTCTCGGTGGGCCTGTACATGAAGCCGACATTGCTGCGATAGCCCTCCCCCGACAGTACCCGATTGACTATTCGTGCTTGAAAAATCCCCCCTGTTCAGATGCACCAGAACATGTAGAATCCCTCGCCAACCTCTAAACCTGATCATTCAGTTGTCACGCCGAGTCCTGCAATGAAGCTGGCCCACCACACACGATCACAGGTCGCCTGGGTGCTGTATTTCAGCATCCTGTTCGGCTCGTTGCTGTGCGCCATGGGCCATGGGCAAATGGCCGGGTTGCGCCTGGCTGGCATGGATGATGCCGCCTGGTGCGCGGCCGACAGCAGCGGCATGGTCCAAGGTGAGCAAGACTTCAGCGATCCGAGCCTGCCTGCCGGCGGTGACTGCGTGATCGCCAGCCTGTTCAGCGCCACACTGCTGGCCGTCTTTTTCGGCCTGCTGACCCTGCTCGCCGGCGAGCCGGGCAGCCCTTTACCCAACCAACCGCCGCCACGCCTGCCCAGGCAGCGCTGGCCACTGGTCAATCCCCGCGCCTCTCCCGCTTCGCTTCTCGCGTTCTGACATCGCCACGTCCCCGTGCCGCCTGATCGGCAGCGGGCGTGTGCTCACCGATTTCAGCCAGGAAGCCTTGCATGTTCCGCATGACCACTTTGGCGCTGCTCGTTGGCAGCGCAACCTGTGCCTGGGCGCAGGATGACACCCTGACCCTGCCGGCCAGCAATGTCACGGCCACAGCCAATCAACCCACGGAGGCAACCCGCCTTGACCTTGATCGCCCCATCGAAAGCGGCTCGCGGCTGAACCTGAGCGCCAGGGAGAACCCCGCCTCCGTCAGCGTTGCCGACCGCAAGACCATGGAGCGCATTGGCGCACGTAACTTCCAGGACGCCGCCAATGCACTGCCCGGGGTTAACGCCTCGGCTCCGCCCGGCTGGGGGGGATATGTGGCGTACCGAGGGTTCAACGGTGCCCAGATCAGCCAGTTGTTCAATGGCATCAATTTGCAGTATGGCGGCGCGGCGCGCCCGGTGGGCGCCTGGATCTACGACCGCGTCGAATTGCTCGGCGGGCCCTCCTCCTTCCTCAACGGCAGCGGCGCTGTCGGTGGCAGCCTCAATTTCATCACCCGGCTGGCAAGCCGTGACGAAGACACCTTCGAAGGGCGCGTCAGTTATGCACGCTACGACACCATGGAAACGTCGGTTGCCTTCAACAAGGCGCTGAACACGGGCGACGGCCCACGCCACTATGCACGCCTCGACTACAGCCGCACCAGCACCAACGGCTATATCGATCGCCAGGAGAATGGGGCCGGCAACCTGGCCTTCTCGCTGCTTAGCGACATCAACGACCAGCTCTCGCACACGCTGGCCATCGAGTACCTGGAAGAGCAAGAGGACAGCCCCTACTGGGGCTCACCCGTATTGCAGCCACTGGTCGGTACCTTGCACATCGACAAGCACAACCGTTTCAACAACTACAACGTCGAAGACGGTCGCTACGAGCAGCGCACCCGGTGGCTGCGCTCGATCACCGACTACCGCTTCGACGACAACACCCTACTGCGTAATACCTTCTACCACTACAACGGCCAGCGCGATTACCGCAATCTCGAGGTGTATCGCTACAACGCCGACAACAGCGCCATCGCTCGCTCCGGCGGCTATCGCCAGCGGCACGACCAGGAGGTCAACGGCAACAAGCTGGAGCTGACCCACCAGGGCCAGTTGTTCGGCCTGGCCAGCGACTGGGCGTTCGGCATGGACTACAGCACCAACCAGCAAACCAACTACCCGCTGTCCAAGGGGGCGTTCGACACGGTTGACCCGAATAGCTTCGAACCCGGGCACTTCCTCGATATCCCGGGCATGGACGCGCCCATGACCAAGGGCAGAACCACCACCACCGACACCACCTCGGCCTTCGTCGAGAACCGTACCCGTCTGACCGATCAACTGTCATTGATCACCGCGCTGCGCTACGACCATATCGACTTCGACGTGGTCGACCATGTGGCGCGAGCCAGGCTCGACCGACGCTGGGACGCCATCACCGGGCGCCTGGGCCTGGTCTATGACCTGACTTCCAACGTCAGCCTGTACACCCAATACAGCACCTCGGCCGAACCACCAGGCGGTACCCTGACCAGCGCCTCGATCAGCCAGGTCGGCGACTTCGACCTGAGCACCGGCCGTCAGGTCGAGGTAGGCAGCAAGTTCGACTTCCTCGACGGCCGCGGCTCGGCGACGGCAGCGGCGTATCGCATCGTGCGCAAGGATATCTCCGTGCCCTCCTCGACCGTGCCCAACACCACCGAGCAGGCGGGCCAGCAGACCTCCACCGGCATCGAGCTGGCAGCCTCGTTCAAGGTCACGTCCAAGCTGCTGGCGGCGGGCAACTTCAGTTGGGTGAATGCCGAATACGATGAATTCAACGAAACCATCGGCGGCGTGGTGTACTCGCGCAAGGGTAAGCACCCGGTCAACATCCCCGACCGCGTGGCCAACCTCTGGTTGACCTACGACCTGGCGCCCGGCTGGCAGGTAGGGGCCGATGCCCGCTATGTCTCATCGGTGTACGCCAACACCGCCAACACCGCATGGGTACCGTCGTACACCGTCTACGGGCTGTCCATGACCCACGACCTGGACAAGCACGTGCAAGTCAGCGCGCGGCTGCGCAACCTCACCGACGAGGTGTATGCCCGCTTCATCCACCAGACCAACACCCAGTACTACCTGGGTGAACCGCGCGGCCTGGAAGTCGCTGTGCAGTGGCGCTACTGATGAGCGTGGAGCCAGCTGTACCTGTGGCACCGCTGGCTGGGCATCGTCGCCTGCCTGTTCATGGCGCGGTGGTTCGTCTCTGGGGTTGCCATGCTGTAGGGCGGCTACCCCAAGCTGACACCGACCGAGCGCCTTGCCCACCTGCCGGCTTTGCCGGCGGGGTGCTGCGCCGAGTTGCCCGGCCATTGGGCGCAACAGCCGCTAAAGGCGCTGCGCCTGTTCGCCTGGCTGATGCGGGTGTTCAGGGTGGCCGCCAGCATGCGCAGTCATTTAGCCCTCAGCGTGGTGCACCTGCGACAAAATGGCCTGCCACGCAATGTATACAGCCCGCAACGGATGCGGCTCAATTCGCGCCACGTTCGGTCGGGTGACTCATGCTTTCACGTGCACGTGCACAACTTTGTCTGTTCGCCTGCTTCGCCCTGCTGTTCAACCTGCTGGCGATGCCGCTTGACCGTGCCTTGCAGGCCCCCCGCATCGACAGCCAGTCGTTGATATTTGGCAGCTTCTGCAGCCTGCACGGTGCCCAGAGCCTGCCCAAGTCACTGTTGACCCAGCTCAAGGCAGACCTGCCGCAACTCGACCATTCCCCTGAACCCAAGCATCAGCGTGGTGACTGCTGTTGTGGCCATGCCAGCCATGCCTTGGCAGGCGGTGATTACTACCGCCATCTGTTCCCCCGCTACTGGCCGGCCGACCTTCTACTGGGAGACCGTCATGCCTTGCCGCTGCCACGAGAACAGTGGCCTCGGCTGAATCCCCGCGCCTCACCCCTGGCCTAAACCGTCGCTGCTGTCTTGTGGTCATGGCGTGCGCTGAACGACGCCTGACCTTGCCCGACCGTTTTTGCCAGGAAACCACACATGCCTGCGTCCCGTTGCACCGCACGCGCCGTATTGCCCGTGCTCGCCTTGTTCGGCCTCAACCCACTGTCACTTGCCATCGCTGAAACACTGCCTGCCGAAAACTCGGTACTCACCCTCGGCGCGGTCAATGTGACCGGCACCGACAGCGGCCCCCTGGCCACAACCAGCGTGCTCAGTTCGGTGGATATTCTGGGCGGTGACATCCTCGAGAAGATGCCTGTTGCCTACAGCTGGGAGCTGTTCCGCCGGGCACCGGGGGTGATGCTCACCGAGTTCAACCAAGGCACCACCTCCGGCAAGCTTTCGTTCCGCGGTTTCAATGGCGAAGGCGAAATCAACGCCGTGAAACTGTTGATCGACGGCATTCCCAGCAACACCAATGACGGCAACATGCCCTTCATCGACTCGGTGTTCCCCATGGACATCGACAGCATCGAGGTGGTGCGCGGCACCAGCGACCCGCGCTATGGCCTCAACAACATTGCGGGCAACGTCAACATCAATACCCGTACCGGCGGCAACTACAACAAAGCGCGCATGCGTTATGGCAGCTTCAACACCCGCGAGGTGCAACTGGCCAAGGGCATCGAGACCAGTAACTGGACGCAGAACTACTTCTTCGCCCGCCAGCAGGTCGACGGCTACCGCGACCATGCCGACACCGAACGCTACAGCTTCGGCGGTAAATGGTTCTACACCCCGGACGATGGCAACTACCGCGTGGGCCTGATCGCCCGCCATTACGAGTCCGAAGCGCAGGAGGCCGGCTACCTCACCGAGGAAAACGCCCGCCATCACCCGCGCATGAGCAACGACTACAACGCCACGGACAAGGGCACGCGGCGGATGAACCAGGTCAGCCTGCATTTCGATACCGAACTGGCGCAGACCCTGTCCTGGTCCGCCAGGACCTACGTCAACACCTTTGACGACCGGCGCTGGACCCAGTACTGGAGCAGCAGTTCGCAGCAGGAACGCGACACGTACGAAACCCAGTACGGCGCCATTACCTCGCTCACCTGGCGCCCGCAGGTCGACTGGCTGCATGCCTTCGCCCTGGAAGGCGGCAGCGATATCCAGAAGCAGGAAAACCGCAGCGAACGTTACCGCACGCTCAACCGCGTGCGGCAGGCGCAAACCCGCGACCAGCGTTACGACTTCAACACCGTGGGGGCCTATGTGCAGGCGGAGATCGAACCGGTCGAATCGCTGAAGATTGTCCCGGCGTACCGTGTGGACAGGATCAGCGGTGACTTCACCAACGAGATGACCGGCCTGGATTACGACATCAACGACTACGGCCTGATCAAACAGCCCAAGCTCAGCGTGGTCTATTCACCCTGGAAGGTCGCCAGCGTCTATGCCAATTGGGGCAGAACGTTCCAGGTGGGTACGGGCGCGGCCGCCTACAAAGTACCACCGCGCAACGAAGACCTTTCTCCGTCGATCAACGAAGGCTGGGAAACCGGTGTCAAGTTCACGCCAGCCGGTTGGGTCGATGGCCGCTTCGCCTATTGGCGCCAGGACGCCACGGGCGAGGTCAGCCGCCGTCTGAACGACCCCAGCGGCGAGTCGGACAACGTCGGCGAGACACGCCGCTGGGGCTATGACCTGCAGGTTAACCTGCACCCGGACGCACGCACCGAGATGTGGATGTCCTATTCCTGGCAGTACTCGAAAATCCTTGAGCCCAGCAGTGCCTTGCCAGCCAGCAAAGGCAAGGAAATCGACCACGTGCCGCATCACCTGTGGAACACCGGCATCAGCTACCAGGCCACCCCTGCCCTGCAATTGACGGCCTGGATGAATGGCCAGACCCACTACTACCTGGAACGCGAGAATACCCAGGGCCGGTATGGCGGTTACGTACTCACGAACCTTGGCGCGACGTACAAGGTCACCGAAGCGATGAGTGTCGACCTGCAGTTGAAGAACCTCACCAACCGCTACTATGAGTACGTGTGGTACGACCCGGATGGTGCGGAGGCTTCCCTGCACGCCCCGGGTGACGGTCGTGCGCTGTATGCCGGCGTGACGTTCGACTTCTGAAAGTCTGCACGTTGGTCGGCGCCAGTGGCTCGGGCAACGCCCTCAGTGGCCTTGGCTTGCTCGACCGCTTGTTGGCCGTCGCGATCAATTGGCTTTCGAAGTGCCGGAAAACACGCTATGTTCGTGATTGAACTTGCGAGGGGAAACTGTGCAGCCAAGGCAGCCTTCGATCAAGAAAAGGATCCGCGCAACGACGTGAAATACGGGAAACGTCGCAGGTGCCGTAACCGTGGCGATAAGCTGTGCTGCACTGCCACTACTTACCGCAACGCTTTCTGAATCCAGCAATCGAACAGGGCGAAGGGCATCACATGTGAACGCCAGGAGGCTTTTCCAGGACGCCGTCAAAGTGCCAGAATCCGCTACCGGTCACATGCGGCGGCGCCAGCCATGACAAACCTTGATCCCGGCGATGAAGTAGCCTACTCCGTACGGAGGGATCGGCTTGAACAGCTGTTTGTCCAGTCGGCGCCCGCTGTGCTTGGCAGCTTCCTGGCCGCCGTCATGCTGTGCTGGTTGGGCTGGGAGCGTTTCGACCCGCAAAGGGTCATCGTGTGGATGACGTTATTGGGCCTGTCGACCGGCGTGCGTACCGCCATGTTCTTCGCCTATCTGCGAGCACCGGCCAACCAGCGCACGGCCGAACGCTGGGAGTGGCGTTACTGGGTCACGCTGATGCTGTCGGCGGCTATCTGGGGCTGGGGCGCCTTTGCCGTAATGCCCACCGACGACGCGCTGGGGCAGACGCTGATCATGTTGTTTGCCGTCGGCATGTCTGTCAGCGCGGTGTCGTGTTACTCCTCCTACCGCAACATGACCCTGGTGTCGATGGGCCTGGTCTTGCTGCCTTCTACAGGCTGGCTACTGTTGCAACCTTCTACGCTGCAACAAGGGATAGCCTTGGCGGTGCTGGTGTTCGCCTGGTTCGTGGTCAGCGCGACGCAAAGCCTGTCCTCGGCATTGACGACGGCCTGGCGCCTGAAACACGAAATGCAACGCGCGCATCGGCTTGCCATGGTGGCCTCGTGCACGGACGAACTGACCGGCCTGAACAACCGACGTGCTTTTTTCGACAACGCGTCGGCGCAGCACGCCCAGTGCAGGGATGCGGGTACATTCATGGCCGTGTTGATGCTGGACGTCGACCATTTCAAACAGATCAACGACACGTTCGGGCATGCCGCAGGCGACCAGGTGCTGCAGCGCATCGGTGCAGCGATCAGTGCCAGCCTGCGTGACAACGACATTGCCGGCAGGCTGGGCGGCGAGGAGTTCGCCATCCTGCTGCCCAATACGCCGCCAGACACGGCGATTGAGGTTGCCGAGCGCCTGCGGGCCCTGATAGCCAAACTGCGTGTGAATGATGAACACCCGGTCACCGCAAGCATAGGTTTAGCGTTCGCGAAGGCCCCTGCCACTGAGCTCGGCGCCTTGCTCAGCAGCGCAGACAGCGCCATGTACCTTTCCAAGGTATCGGGCCGTAACCGGGTCACGGTAGCCGAACCGGAGCAGGAGGCATTGCACAAGCAGCACTAGCCCCTCCAAGGAAGTGCTATGCAGGGTCCTGGGCCACGGCGTCACCCGGCGCTCGGCGCAGCGTGCGCACGGAATCGTCGAACAGGTGTAGGTTGGCATGGGCCTGCAGCCGTTGCGGCAAGCGTGCGTTGGCAATCGAACCCCGCAAGTCGTGCCAATGCTGAACAAGTTGTTGCGGTTATTGAAGAAAATCTACCGAGACTGACTCCGTCTGCCCAGCGTGGTGAAATCCGATCGACCTGTTGCGCCTCTTTGACGTCCCAAGAAAGCACCTTGGCAAATCACCCCAGAGGCGAGGTACTCATGAACGACCGCATCATCGCGTTTTTCACCGAAACCACCCTATTCGGCATCTCCATTCTCAATCTGCTGGTGGCGCTGACAGTCGCCACCGTAGTTTTCCTGGTCGCCCGTGCCGCCATCAGTTTCCTGATGCGCCGGGTACGGCGCTGGTCCGAACACGAAGGCCCATTGAGCCAGATAATGGCCAAGGTGCTTTCCGGCACCAGCAACGTTCTGTTGTTGCTGGCCTCATTGCTGGTAGGCCTGAGCATGCTCGACCTGCCCGAGCGCTGGCTGAGCAGGGTCAGCAGCCTGTGGTTCGTGGTCGCTGCCTTGCAGATTGGCCTGTGGGCCAACCGCGCCATCGGCCTGGGCCTGAGCCGCTACTTCGCCCGCCACCGTACCGACGGCCTGAACCAGGGCAGCGCACTGGCAACCCTTTCGGCCTGGGGCGCGCGGGTCCTGCTGTGGTCAGTCGTAGTGCTGGCGATGCTGTCGAACCTGGGGGTGAACATCACCGCCTTCGTCGCCAGCCTTGGCGTGGGTGGCATCGCGGTGGCGCTGGCTGTGCAGAATATCCTTGGCGACCTGTTCGCTTCGTTGTCGATCGCCGTGGACAAGCCGTTCGAGATCGGTGACTTCATCGTCATCGGGCCCCTGGCGGGCACCGTTGAGCACGTTGGCCTCAAAACCACACGCATCCGCAGCCTCGGCGGCGAACAGATCGTCATGGCCAACGCCAGCATGATCAGCAGCACCATCCAGAATTACAAGCGCCTGCAAGAGCGTCGCATCGTGTTCGAGTTCGGGCTTTCCTACGACACGCCCACCGAGGCCGTGAAGAAAGCGCCAGGCATCGTAGAAGACGCCATCAAGGCCCAGGAGCAGGCGCGTTTCGATCGCGCTCACCTGCGCGGCTTCGGCAAAGAGGCGCTGGAGTTCGAGTGTGTCTACATTGTCCGGGACCCAGGCTACAACCTTTACATGGACATTCAGCAGGCGATCAACTTCAGGCTGCTGGAGCGATTCTCGCAAATCGGCGCCAAGTTCGCCGTGCCGGTGCGCGCGATCAAGGTCACGGCATTGCCAGAGGCCGCCGGCCTGCATGGCCAGGCTCGCGAAGGCCTGAGCATCAGGGGCGCTTGATGCTGGCAACCTGCCCGGCTCGCCAGATAGGTCCGCCGCAGGGCGTGCACATGCGCACGCCCTGCCCGCGCTGAAACGCTATTTCAGCGCCGCGATGAAGCTGTCTTTCAGCACCTCGAGAAGGAAGTCCGCATTGGTCCGGCTGAAAATCATCGAAGGGCGCATTTTCAGCACGTTGTCATGCGGGCCTTCGGTGCCGATCAACACGCCGCGCTCCCGGGCACCATCAGCCACTTTTCTGGCCAGGGCCGTGGCTGGCGCCTTCGACTGGCGGTCGGTAACCAGCACGACGCCGAGGAACAGGCCCAACCCGCGCACATCACCAATCACGTCGAATTGCTGCTGAAGCTTGCGCAAACCCTCGAGCAGGTAATGGCCGACATTCAAGGCGTTTTCTTTCAACTGGTCGCGCTCGATTGCATCGAGCACCGCCAGGCCTACCGCGCATGACACTGGGTTACCGGCGAAGGTATTGAAATACTCCATGCCGTTGTTGAAAGCATCGGCAACCTCGCGCGTGGTCACTACCGCCGACATCGGGTGGCCGTTACCTATGGGTTTGCCCATGCTGACGGCATCCGGGACCACGCCCTGGGTCTCGAATGCCCACCAGTGGCTGCCGACCCGGCCAAACCCGACCTGAACCTCATCGGCCAGGCACAGCCCACCTTCGGCACGCACCATGGCGTACACCTCCTCAAGGTAGTGTTCGGGCAAAAACACCTGCCCCGCCACGCTGGGGATCGATTCGGCAATGAAAAACCCGGGGCGCTTGCCTGCCTTGCGCATGGCATCCAGCTGCTCTGCCACCGACTCGGCAAAGCGCTTGCCGTGCGCTTCCACGGGCCAGTGCTCGGGGGCGTAGTAGCTGTCCGGGACCACGGCCTCGTAAACATGCGCCGCCCTGCCCTTGCCCGCCTTGCGCTTGTACTTGTAAGGGCTCAGATCGATCAGTTCCTGAGTGGTGCCGTGGTAGGCCCAGTCCAGCACGATCGCCTGATCACTGCCTGTGTAGTTGCGCGCCATACGCAGCATCAGGCTGTTGGCCTCACTCCCCGAGCAGCCAAAGGACGCTACGCAAAGGCCCTTGGGCAAAGTGCCGGTCAGGCGCTCGGCGTATTCGACGATGTTGTCGTGCAGGTAGCGTGTATTGGTGTTGAGCAGCGCAGCCTGGCGGGTCAGGGCCTCGACCACGTCGGGATGACTATGGCCCAGGTGGCAGACGTTGTTGAAGCAGTCCAGGTAGGCCCGCCCGAAGTTGTCGATCAGCCATACGCCATCACCGCGCACGAACTTGATCGGATCGGTGTACGAAATGGACAGGTTAGGGAGCAGCAGTTCCTTGCGCCTGGTAATGATCTGGGCCTTGGTCATCCCCTGCTGGCTGTAGGTCTCTGGCGGGATACCGGCCAGGGCCGAGGCATCGGGGAACAGGTCGGCCCACGCTTCGCGGTACGCTGGCTCACCCACGCCAATGACCTCGCACGCGCGCAACTGGGTATCGGTGACCAACTGCAGATGCAGGTGGGGAATCCAGCCGCCGTTCTCGTGATCGCTGCCCATGTAACCGACCAGGTCGCCGGCTTCGAGCTTGTCACCGGCCTTCAAACGGCTGAGCGCCTCGTGGGCCATGTGCCCCCACAGTGTCAGAAATGGCGGGCAACCGGGCGGGGTGTGCTCGAGCATCACCAGGCCGCCATAACCCAGCGGGTCTGGCTCAACCTCGACGCTTCTGACGGTGCCGGCAATCGGTGCGTACAACGGCGTACCCGCTGGCATCAGCAAATCTACCCCCACATGCAGGGTCCGGTGCTGCCCCTTGATGAAGCGAGACTCAAAGGCGCTGTCGGTATAGACGGCACGTACCTCGCCCCATGGCCCGATGCCCAGCGGGGCCTTGTGCGCGGCAGAGCATTCATTCCACCACCGCGTCGCATCTGCAGGGCGCTGCTGGGCCGAGGCAATGGTCATCTCATGGCTGGCATCGCCAAACGGCCCGATGACCTTGTCGAGAATGGCGGCTGACGGGCGCACCAGGTCGGCAAACGACTTGTGGTTGTCGGCAATCCAGCGGCGGACTTCCCCCGCACCTTCGATGGCATCGAAACCACAGGCCTTGCGCAAAATGCCGGTGGCCAACCGTGGGTTCATCGAATCGAGCTGTTCCAGTAGACGCCAGGCAGGTGCTTCACTGATCGCCAGGTAGGGGTTGTCGTCGGTCTGGTCCTGCCGGGAAGCGGAGAACGTGACGCTGATGACCAAGCGCATGGCTATCAGGTTGAACAACACATCAAGCTCTTGCGCTTGCAACGGGTACTTCTCATGGAAGCCGGCCACCAGCGCAGCCGCAGCGCCGATCGGGTCGTCCATGTCGAGAATGGCGTAGGCGCTGGCGATTGCGACCTCGGCAATCAGAACGGTGTGCACGGCATCGCCAAAATCGATGAAGCCAGTCACGTTACCGGCCGTTTCGGCATCGACCAGGATGTTCCAGTCGTTGGCATCGTTGTGGATCACCTGGGCCCGAAGGGACGCCAGTTCAGGCTGTACCGTCTGCTCGAACCGGGCGATGAAGCGCTCGGCAACGGCCCGGCGATCAGGGTCCTTGATGCAGTGCAGCCGCGAACGGGAGCGCGCAGCATGGCGTAAGTCCCAGTCCAGGTCGCGGACTGCGCCCGGGTGCATGAAGCCCTGCAGCGCACGGTCAAGTTCACCGAGTGCCTGGCCGAAGTTTCTCATCAGCGCCAGGGAGCGTCTGGCCTTGGCAAGTGGCGTGCCGGCCAGCCAGCTGACCAGGCGCACAGCGTGCTGTTCACCGGTGCTGCTGGCCACAGACGGCAGGTAGTCGCCCGTCACGCTGGCCCGCAGGTGTGGTACGCCCAAATGCGCGCCATGCACGGCCAGGTGATCGAGTAGCGCGGTTTGAAACTCGCTTTCTACCCTGGGCTCGCTGGCATTGACGATTTTCAGTATCCAGCCTGCGTCTACGCCCGTATCCAGCCGGTAATTGCGATCACGTTCCCCATCCAGGGGCGTTGCAGTGCCGGTGACATTGAAGAAATCTTTTGCAAGGCCCTCTGCATCGCTTGCCGAAAACCGAGGTGCCGGGTGGGAAAGGTCTGTCATATCATCAGGTTCCGAGCGCGCTGATTGGTTTTCAATAGCTTGTCATGCGCCGCCGAAACGGACACCCTGCATACGGTCGGGCGCAACAGGCATTATGCCGGTTCCGACCGGCATAATGACGGCAAGCTTATCAAGGGGCTGCAATGCGTGACCTGGACGCTAAAGATCGTGAGATTCTTGAGGTACTTTCGAAGGACGCGCGCATTGCGCTCAAGGCGTTAGCCGGCCGCATAGGCCTTTCCCGAAGTGCCACCACCGAGCGTGTCGCCAACCTTGAACGCAGCGGAGTCATTCGCGGTTATCGCGCTGACATCGGCGAAATAGACGCCAACGTGATACGCGCGATCTTGCTGGTGACGTTGCAGCGTACGCCTGCCATGGGGCTGCTCGACCAGTTGGCAACGGACGCGCGCGTACGGCGGGTTTCGTCGGTGAGCGGTCAGCTTGACCTGGTGGTTGAAGTGGAGACCCGAACGATCGACGACCTCAACCAGGTACGTGACAACGTGGCACGTCACGAATCAGTGGATGACATTACCACGTCGGTAGTCCTGCGCCGTGATATCGACCGCCAGGGCGCCTGATACCTGCAGAGGCAGTAGACAGGCCGTACTTACCCAAGCCTCACAGGTGTCGAAGCACGCCCTGAATCTCGCCTACGACCTGCCGCGTTGCCTCGTCGACGGTCCCTTCATTGCGGCACAGCACCCAGCCTTGCTCCGCAACCGCACGCTCGAACGCCTCGGTACAGGCAACCTGTTCATCCAGGTTATGGATCACCGTACTGCCCAGCCCACGCGTGCGCGCCGCGGCCCTCGCCCATGAGGTTTCAGGCGTTGTGACAACCCCGACATGCAAATCGGGCACTTGCACGTTTCGTTCGAGGTTCAGGCGCAGGATCTTGTCAAACGGCACTGTGCGGCGAAACGCAGCGTCAGAGGGGTACCAGCGGTCAATCAGGATGATGCTGTCAGCGGGCTGCCTGGGCAGTACATGCCGGGAAATCCAGGCTCGGCTTTCAGCGAAGCGTTCGCAAACCTTGAACTCAAGGTCCTGGCAAGGGCTTCTGGAAAGCTGGTTGACCAGGGCCATGGTCTCGCCCCGGTGAGGATCATTCTTTCTTTCGCAAAGGCGGATCACCTTGTTCCCGTCCAGCCGTAACGCTTGAGTGACGGCCTCCAGCAGCGTGGTCTTGCCGGTCCCCTTGGGCCCATCGAAGGAAATAAACAGCGGGCGGTTCATCTTGCAATACCAGTTGGCTCAAGCCCGGGATAAGACCATTGATCGTAGCTGCCTTCAAGCGATTCTCGACGGGAGTACATCCGTACTCCACGCTGTGATCAAAGCATTGCCTTGGGAATGGACCGGCATTGCCCGACCCGCCATCCCCAAGGCGTGCAATGCCTGCTAGGCTGACGGACGATGGCGGACCTGCAGCCCGCCTCCCCTTACCCACAGGCACGGGCCAATGACCTACAACCCCCACGTTAACCTGACCAACTGCGACCGGGAGCCCATCCAGATTCCCGGGAGCATCCAGCCCCATGGCTGCCTGCTGGCCTGTGATGCCTCGGCGACCGTAGTGCTGCGCCATTCGGTCAACGCCCCACAGATGCTGGGTGTAGCAAACGATATCAATGGTCAGAAACTGCACGCGGTGCTGGGTGACGAGGTCACGCATACGCTTCGCAACGCACTTGCCCGTACCCGGGATGCCTCGCGGCCCGCGCTCAGTTTCGGCGTGACGTTGCCCAACGGCGCGGCCGTCGACATCGCCGCCCACTTGTACAAAGGCACGGCAATCCTCGAATTCGAGCCCGCCGGGGCGAGCATCGCCGAACCGATCGAGCTGGCCCGCACGCTGATTGCCCAACTGCGCGAAATCGACCAGACCCACAAGCTGTTCCGCGACGCCGCCCGCTTTGTCAGGGCGGTGCTCGGTTACGACCGGGTGATGATCTACCAGCTGGGAGCCGACGGTGCCGGCAAGGTGGTTGCCGAGTCCAAGCGTAGCGACCTCGAAAGCTTCATGGGCCAGTACTTCCCCGCCTCCGATATCCCCCAGCAGGCCCGCGCGCTCTACCTGCGCAACCCGATCCGGGTAATCTCCGACGCCCAGTTCAATACGGTCGCCATCAACCCGGTGCTCGACCCCTCGGGCGAACCGCTCGACCTGTCCTACGCGCACCTGCGCAGCGTCTCGCCGATCCATTGCGAATACCTGTGCAACATGGGCGTGGGCGCCTCGATGTCGATTTCCGTCATCGTCAATGGCGAGCTGTGGGGAATGATTGCCTGCCATCACTACGCACCGCGCACGCTGGCCATGGGGCAACGTGTGGCCGCCGAGATGTTCGGTGAGTTCTTCTCCCTGCATATCGAGACCCTGCGTAGCCGGCAAAAACTCGAAGCCGCCGTGCGCATCCACAAAGCCCTGGACAGCCTGCTGCGCGACGCCAACCAGGCGGCGGACATTGATGGGTTCTTCCACGCACGCCTGCACCGGTTGATGTCGCTGATTCCCTGCGACGGCATCGGCATGTCGCTGCTAGGCCGCTGGTCGTGCGCAGGGCTGGCGCCGCCCCAAACGGCCGTGCCTGATCTGCTGCGCCTGGCAGACATGGTCAGCGAAGGCCGAATCTGGGCGTCCAATAGCCTGTCGACGGTGCTTCCGTCGGCCCAGGCGTATTTTAATGATGTGTCGGGTGTGCTGATCGTCCCGATGTCGCAACACCCCCGGGATTACTTGATCTTCTTCCGCAAGGAGGTGGTCGAGACACTCGACTGGGCCGGGGACCCGAACAAGACCTATGACAGCGGCGCGTTGGGCGACCGCCTGACGCCCCGCAAGAGCTTCGCCATCTGGAAAGAAACCGTTCACCAGCAGTCGCTACCCTGGACCGAGCAGGACCGCCAGTTTGGCGATGCCATCCGTACCGCTATCGTCGAAGTGGTGCTGCACAACAGCGAACTGCTCGCCAGTGAACGCGCCAAAGCCGACGTGCGCCAGCGCATGCTCAACGAAGAGCTCAACCACAGGGTCAAGAACATCCTGTCGCTGATTGGTGCACTGGTTGCCCATCCGACCCCGGAAAGCCAGACCCTGCAGGACTATGTGGCAACGCTCAAAGGGCGTATCCAGGCCTTGTCGTTGGCCCATGACCAGGTGGTGCGCGGTGACGGTGGCGGGCGCCTGGCGAAGCTGCTGGAGGCCGAGCTTTCTCCCTATCGCACGGCTGCCGACGTGATCGAGTTGCAGGGCCCGAACGTCATCCTCGATGCGCGCGCGTACTCGGTCATGGCCCTGGTGCTGCACGAACTGGCCACCAACGCGGCCAAGTACGGTGCGCTATCGCGGGCTGGCGGCAAGCTTTCGGTGAGCTGGGCAATCGACGCCACCAACGCTTGTGCCATCAGTTGGCGGGAAAGTGGTGGGCCAACGGTACGCCCGCCCAGCCGCAGCGGCTTCGGTACGGTGCTGATCGACCGCAGCATCCCGTTCGACCTGGGTGGCACCAGCGCGGTGGAATATCACCCCGAAGGCCTGCAAGGCTTTTTCAGAATCCCGGCCAAGCACCTTTCCGTAGCCGAAGCGGCAGTAACCGCTCTCCCGGCCACGCCTATGGCCCGTGCAAACGGTGCGTTTGCAGCGCGCTCGGGTTTGTGTGTGCTGATACTCGAGGATCAACTGGTAATTGCAGTAGGCCTGGAGCAAATTCTCAACGATGCGCAAATCGAGGACGTGATCACCGCCAGCTCCGAGGACCAAGCCATGCAACTGCTTGGTAGCCACAAACCGGACGCGGCAATACTGGATGTCAACCTGGGCACCGGAACCTCCATTTCCGTAGCAGATGAACTGGTTCGCCGGCAGGTCCCGTTCCTCTTTGCCACCGGCTATGGCGACGGCATCAGCATTCCCGAGCACTTGCAGCATGTGCCCATCACCCGCAAGCCTTATGACGCCAATGCCATTCTGGCCAGCCTGCAAGGCCTGCTTGAGCTGGGGTGAATGGGGTTCAGAAGCAGCCTTGTATTGCGAAAAGGCCCGTAAAGCCGACACATCACCGTCAGCTATACGGGCCTCTTTGCAGCACCAGGCCGCGCCGGCAAAAAGACGGCGCCGGCCTGTCAGGGCTTACACCGCCAGCGCGCGCTCACGCAGCTCGCTGTTGAGGATGCGGTCGTTCTCGCTGTAATCGACCGGGCAGTCGATCACGTGCACACCTGGGGTCTTGATGCAGTGCTCCAGCAGCGGCAGCAGGCCTTCGGCGCTTTCCACGCGGTGGCCGTTGGCGCCGTAGGCTTCGGCATACTTGACGAAGTCCGGGTTGCCGTAGTCCAGGCCGAAATCGGTGAAGCCCATGTTGGCCTGCTTCCAGCGGATCATGCCGTAGCCGTCGTCACGCAGGATCACCACGGTGATGTGCATGCCCAGACGTACTGCAGTTTCCAGTTCCTGGCTGTTCATCATGAAGCCGCCGTCGCCGCACACCGAGATTACCGGGCGGTCCGGGTGCACCAGGTGCGCAGCCATTGCCGATGGCAGGCCGGCGCCCATGGTCGCCAGGGCGTTGTCCAGCAGCACGGTGTTTGGCTTGTGCGCTTTGTAGTTGCGGGCGAACCAGATCTTGTAGATGCCGTTGTCCAGGGCGACGATGCCTTCGGACGGCAGTACACGACGGATGTCAGCCACCATGCGCTGTGGGTAGACCGGGAAGCGGTCGTCGTCGGCGCCTTCGGCGATCTGTGCTTCGTTGGCTTCACGGATGGCCATCAGGCGGGTGAAGTCCCAGTGCGACGTGTCGTTCAGTGCTTCACTGATCTGCCACACGGCGTTGGCGATGTCGCCGATCACTTCTACTTGCGGGAAGTACACGGCATCGACTTCGGCAGAGCGGAAGTTGATGTGGATGACTTCGGTGCCGCCACGGACCATGAAGAACGGCGGCTTCTCGATCACATCGTGGCCGATGTTGATGATCAGGTCGGCGGCTTCGACGGCGCGGTGAACGAAGTCGCCCGACGACAGCGCAGCGTTGCCAAGGAAGCGCGGGTGGCGCTCGTCGACCACGCCTTTACCCATTTGGGTGGTGATGAACGGGATGCCGGTCTTGTCGATCAGTTGCTTGAGGACCTTGGCGGTCATCTTGCGGTTGGCACCGGCACCGATCACCAGGATCGGGTTACGCGCGTTCTGCAGTTTCTCGACGGCAGCTTCAATGGCCACGTGCTCGGCCAGCGGGCGGCGGTGCAGGCTGCGCGGGATCGGCAGCGCGTCGGTCTGCTCGGCGGCGATGTCTTCCGGCAGCTCCAGGTGCACCGCACCCGGCTTTTCTTCTTCGGCCAGGCGGAAGGCTTCGCGCATGCGGGCCGGGATGTTGTCGGCCGAGGCGAACTGGTGGGTGTACTTGGTGATGGGGTCCATCATGCCGCACACGTCAATGATCTGGAAGCGACCCTGCTTGGACTTCTTGATCGGCTTCTGCCCGGTGATCATCATCATCGGCATGCCGCCCAGGTAGGCGTAGGCGCTGGCGGTCACCAGGTTGGTGGCACCAGGGCCGAGGGTCGACAGGCTGACGCCGGTCTTGCCGGTCAGACGACCGTAGGTGGCAGCCATGAAACCTGCAGACTGCTCGTGACGGGTCAGTACCAGCTTGATCTTCGACTTGCGCAGGGATTCGAGCAGGTCGAGGTTTTCCTCACCGGGAATGCCGAATACATACTCGACACCTTCGTTTTCCAGGCATTGCACAACGACATCGGCGGCCTTGGCCATTTGGGGTACTACCTCAAAATCTTTGTGGGATTGCAGATTTATTAAGCTGCGTGACTGAGATGTTGCAGGATGTCTCAGTGGCGCGCATCGTAGGCCCTCTGGTTAATAATAATAAATATATTGTTATGATGCTTAGCATCACAGTTCGTTATGAATGCATCTCGCATGAAAGGTAGCACCCCTCAATGAACCTCAAGGCATTGCGCTGCTGTGTCGAAATCGTCCGGCAAGGCAGCTTCACCAAGGCCGCGCAGCACCTGCACATCGCCCAGCCAGCGCTGAGCATGGCCGTCACCCGGCTGGAAGAAGAACTGGGGGTAACCCTGTTCAACCGCACCACGCGCAAAGTGATCCTCACGGCAGAAGGCGAGCAGTTCTTGCCGCGCATTGCCTCTGCCCTGCGCGAAATGGACGTTGCCCGGCAAGAACTGCGCGACATGGCCGACCTCAAGCGCGGTGAGGTGCGCCTGGGTATCCCGCCGATGTTCGGCCTGCACTACGTCCCCGGGTTGATGAACGCCTTCCGCAAGTCGTACCCGGGCATTGCCATGACCGTGTTCGAAGGCAGTGCCGAAGACATTGGCCATCGCCTGGAGCAACGGGAAATCGACTTGGCGCTGCTGGAGTCCCGGCGTGTACCGCCCGACAAGGAGTCGATCCTGCTGGGCAGCGACGAGATGCTGGCGTGCATGCACCCGGATCACCCCTATGCCGGCAAGGCCTACCTCACCGCCGAAGACCTGCGCAATACCGACATGGTGGTGTTCGATCGCACCTTCGTTCAACGCCATCTTCTGGATGCGTTCTTCGCCGAACATGGCATCACTTACCAGGTGGCGCTACAGAGCAACTTCGTCTCGTTGGTGGTGCAGGCCGCGCTGGACAACATGGGGGTGGCGACCCTGCTGCGCTCGGTGCAGCAACGCACGCCAGGCATCGTCGGCGTGCCGTTCCGGCCAGCACAGCAGATGAGTTTCCGCTTGTGCTGGCGCTCGGGGGAATACCTGTCGCTGGCCAGCAAGCGGTTCATCGACTTTGCTGCACAGACGCATTACCTGGAGCGGTGAGGGCCAGTCTTCTGGGCGAGATGAGCAATCACCTGCTCCGCGGCACGCCCCAGGCAGCCTTTGAAAAAGTGATTGGCACCGGCGTATACCGACACTGCCCGTTGTTCAGGGCCAGCCCATTGCAGCAGGTTGGCCAGCGGTGCCATTTCATCCTGTTCACCCTGCAGTAACAGGCAATCCCCAGGCAGCGGCAATGGCTCGTAATAGCGCCCTCCCGGTACATCCCCCACCGGCAGCCCCAACAATGCGACTGCCTGCAACTGCCCTTCCAGCGCACAGGCAACCCGGGCGAACACGTAGGCCCCAAAGGAAAACCCGACCAGGGCTACCGGCAGCTCGGGCTGTTGCTGGTTGACGTGACGGATGACCGTGATGCAATCCTCGGCTTCACCGATGCCCTGGTCGTGCGTGCCTTGCGTCTGCCCCACCCCACGAAAGCTCGGCCGTACCACTTGCCAGCCGGCTGCACGCAGCTGCCGTGCAAGGGTCAGTGGCACGATATGCCGTGGGCTACCGCCCAGCAGCGGTTGCGGATGGCTGACCAGCACCAGCCCTTTGGGTGGTCCGTCGGGGTAGTCGATCAACAGCTCGATCTGGCCGACGGCCCCATCGATAAGCAGCGGGTTGCGCGGGGTATCTGACATTGCAGTTGTCCTTGTGAACCGAGTGCGTGGCGCGTGTACACACCGTTTGCCGAGGGTTGGCGCGTCACCGCCCGCAGTCTAAAAGAGCAGGCGTACCCGCTGCCACAGGATCCCGTCACTTCAGCCAGGGGCATAGCAAGCGCGCCCGCACACTGAGCAGGAAACGGGCTGCAACGTCGCGGAAGCCGGGGCAGCATCCTCGACGTTGCAGCCATCGATTGACTATTATCCCGCCTTGAAAGTTTCAGCATGTTTCAATAGGGATACAAATGTCAGTCCAGGAACGCCCCCCGCTCCCCAGTAAACACACCGTCGCCAAGATGGAAGCCGCCATGGCACTGGGCAGCTTTGCCATCGGCACCGGCGAATTCGCCATCATGGGCCTGATGCCCGACATTGCCAGCAATTTGCAGTTGAGCGAACCGCAGGTGGGCCATGCCATCAGCGCGTATGCGCTGGGGGTAATGGTTGGCGCCCCGACACTGGCCATTCTCGGTGCCAAACTGCTGCGCAAGCACATGCTGCTGCTGTTGATGCTGCTGTATGCCGTGGGCAACCTGGCCACTGCCTTTGCCCCCTCGTTCGGTGGCCTGGTCGCATTTCGTTTCATCAGCGGCCTGCCCCACGGCGCCTACTTCGGCATTGCCGCAGTGGTGGCCTCGAGCATGGTCGCCAAGGATCAGCGCGCGGGGGCCGTTGCCCGGGTGATGATGGGCCTGACCTTGGCCATGTTGCTCGGCAACCCGGTTGCCACCTTCCTGGGCCAGTACTTCGGCTGGCGTTCGGCATTCGTGCTGGTCGGCGCGATCGCCCTGTGCACCATCGCCCTGGTCTGGCGTTTCGTGCCCCAGCGCCACGACGAAACACGCAGCGACCCGCGCAAGGAGCTACAGGCCTTTGCCCTCCCACAGGTATGGATGGCGCTGGCCATCGCTTCGATCGGTTTTGCCGGCATGTTCTGCGTGTTCAGCTACCTGGCACCGACCATGCTGCACGTGACCCAGGTGTCGCCACAGTGGATTCCGTTTGGTCTGGCGGCGTTCGGCGTGGGCGGTATCGTCGGCAACATCGCTGGCGGCAAGCTGTTCGACCGCCTGCAGTTCCGCGCCGTGGGCTTGGTACTGATGTGGTCGGTCGCCGTGCTGCTGTTCTTTACCTTCGCCGCCCAGGCGCTGTGGAGCCTGCTGCTGGGCATCGGCCTGGTGGGCACCATGATCGCCCTGGCGGCACCGCTACAGATCCGCCTCATGGACATTGCCCATGAGGCACCTAGCCTGGCAGCGGCGTCGAACCATGCGGCGTTCAACCTGGCCAATGCCCTGGGGCCATGGCTGGGAGGCATGGCGATCACTGCCGGCATGGGCTGGACCAGCACCGGGTACATCGGCGCCGCGACTGCGCTGGTTGGCCTGGGCATCTACCTGGTGGCGCGGCGGATGAAAGGCGGGCATTGAAGCCGGCAGGGTCATAAAGGGTTACCCTACCCCTTTATGCACCCGCCACTGCCGAGTCATTCATGTTCGATTGGGAAGACCTGCGCCATTTCTCCGCCTTCAGCTCGGCCGGCTCGCTGTCGGCCGCTGCCAAGACCCTGGGTGTCGACCACGCCACCGTGGCCCGGCGCATCGCCTCGCTCGAAGCTTCGCTCAAGCTCAAGCTGGTCGACCGACGTCCCCGCGCCTATGCCCTCACCCACGAAGGCCAACGTGTTGCGGAACTCGCCGAGCAGATGGCCATGTCCTCGTTTGCCCTGGCACATTTCGCCAGCGCCGGCCAACAGACAGTGGAAGGCGAAGTGGTGCTCTCGGCACCACCGGCGCTGCTGGGCAGCATCGTTGCCCGGCGCCTGGGCGAGCTGTACCAGCGCTACCCACAGCTGCGCCTGAAGCTGGTAGGCAGCAAATCCAAGGCATCCTTGGTCCGCCGCGAAGCTGACATCAGCATCGCCCTGGCCAGGCCGACAGAGCCAACTCTGGTGGTCAGCCTGCTGGGGCACCTGGATTACCGGCTGTATGCCTCGCCCGGTTACCTGGCCAGCGCAACGGTCAGACGCTACATCGGCTACGACGAGTCTCAGGCCCGTTCCCCACAACAGCAATGGCTCAACCTCCAGGCCGGCCAGCAGCCGTTCGCATTGCACAGCAATGACCTGCGCATCCAGGCCCAAGCCTGTGCCGGCGGCATCGGCATCGCCTGCCTGCCCGCGTTCATGGCACAGGAACACGGTCTGAAAGAAGCAGGCAGCGCCCAACAGACAATGAGCATCGAAATCTGGCTGGCCGTGCATGAAGACGTGCGTGCCACGCCGCGGATCAAGGCGGTTACCGACTTCCTTCAGCAACAGGTGCGGCCGCTGCTACGCTTGTGAATTCTTGCAGATGGCGCATGCATCAATACGGAATTTTCGCACAACCCTGCCAGCGTTAGGCTAACTCCATCACTCACGCCCTTGAAGGAGACGACGATGCAGTACGTAAAGCTGGGTAGCACTGGGCTGGACATTTCAAGGCTGTGCCTGGGCTGCATGACTTTCGGTGACCCCGACGCCGGCACTCATCCCTGGACCTTGGGCGAAGACGCCAGCCGGCCGATCATTCGCCATGCCGTCGAGCAAGGCATCAACTTCTTCGACACTGCCAACAGCTATTCCGCCGGCACCTCGGAAATCATCCTCGGCAAACTCCTGAAGGAGTTTACCCGCCGCGAAGAAACCGTGATCGCCACCAAGGTGTTCTTCCCTGCCAACATGTGGGAAGGCGCCAGCCGGCCCAATGAGCAAGGCTTGTCACGCAAGGCGATCATGGCCAACATCGACGCCAGCCTCAGCCGCCTGGGCACAGACTACGTCGACCTTTACCAGATCCACCGCTGGGATTACCACACCCCCATCGAGGAAACCATGGAAGCTCTGCATGATGTGGTCAAGGCCGGCAAGGCGCGCTACATCGGTGCATCGTCGATGTATGCCTGGCAGTTTGCCAAGGCGCAGCAGGTAGCCGCCAGCCATGGCTGGCGCCGCTTCGTGTCGATGCAGAACTACCTCAACCTGATCTACCGCGAAGAAGAGCGAGAGATGATCCCGCTATGCCTGGATCAAGGCGTCGGCCTGATGCCCTGGAGCCCGATGGCGCGCGGCCGCCTGACACGACCGCATGGGCAGCAAACCCAGCGCACGCGCACCGATGTGTCCGGGCAGTCGTTCTATGAAAAGACCGAGGTGGAGGACGGCCGGGTAATCGATGTGGTCGAGCAGATCGCCAGCGAACGGGGGGTGCCGATGGCACAGGTTGCGCTGGCCTGGGTGCTGGGTAGGGCCGGCGTTAGCGCCCCTATCGTCGGCGCCTCGAAGCCCGCCCACCTGGACGATGCCCTGGGCGCACTGTCACTGCAGCTGAGCGAGGACGAGGTGGCGCGCTTGCAGGCCCCTTACGTTCCCCACGCGGTCACCGGCTTCAAGTAGCAATGGCTTGCGGCAGTTCGATGCGCACCCGCAAGCCCCCTGTGGCGGCGGCCAGCGCGGTGATGCTGCCACCGTGCAAGGCGATGGCACGCTGGGCGATCGCCAGCCCCAGGCCGAAGCCGTCGCTGCTGTCGGTGCCACGGTCGAACGGTTCGAAGATGCGCTGCAGGCGCGCCGGGTCGACGCCCGGGCCATGGTCGCTGACGCACACCTGCAACCATTGCCCACCTGGTGCCGGTGCGGCCTCCACCAATACCGCCGTGCCGGGCTTGGTGTAGCGCACGGCATTGCGGATGACGTTCTCGAAAGCCCGGTACAGGAGCTCTTCATGGCCATGCATGAGAAACGCGCCCTGAGCCAGCAAGGACACCTGGCACTGCTTCATGCCTGCCTCGAAACGGGCATCCTCGACGATCTGCGCCAGCAGTTCGACCACATCCACGCTGGCGAAGTCATTGTTGCCTTGACGGGACTGGGCACGGGCCAGGGTCAGCAGTTGCTCGATCAGGTCGTCCATGCGCCGCGACTCGCGCTCGACCCGCTCCAGCATGTCGGGCCGGTCGGGTTGCTGGCGCATCAGGCCGATGGCGGCATGCATGCGGGTAAGCGGTGAGCGCAGCTCATGGGAAATATCATGCAGCAGGTTCTGCTGGGCCTGCACCAGGGCCTTGAGCTGGCCGGCCATGCGGTCACAGTCCTCGGCCAGGTCGACGATTTCGTCACGGCGCTTGCCCAGCCGCGGCCTGACCCGCACATCGAAACGGCCTTGGGCAACCTGGCCCATGGCCTCGCGCAGCCAGGTCAGCGGCCGGGTCAGGTAAAAGCTGCACAACAGCGCGAACAGCGCGCTCATCACCGCCCCTGTCACAAACGGGCCAAGGTTGCGTGGGCGCGGTGCCATACCGACACGGGTGGCCACCGAAGCGCGCAGCACCAGCGGGCGGCCGTCACGGTCGAGCAGTGCCTGCTCGAAACGCGCCACGTGCACCGTTTGGCCAGCCAGCAAGCGGCCTTGATCGTCGTAAAGGCCTACTTGCACATCCTGCGGCTGTGGCGACACGTCCAGCAACTGGCGGCCGGCCCGCTCGCCATGCCGTTCGAGCAATTGCAGCTCGGTGGCCAGCAGCGAACGCAGCCCGGGTGTATCGCCGCGCAGCTCATTGAGCATGAAGGCCCCCGCCCCCACCAGGAAGGTCAGGGTGTTGGCCAGCCAGAACGCCAGGAACAGCTTCCAGAACAGACGCCGGCGCATCATTCGACGATCAGCATGTAGCCCATGCCGCGCACGCTCTGTATCCAGCTGCTGCCATCGGCACGCGGGCCAAGTTTTTGCCGGATGCTGCTGACGTGCACGTCGATGCGTCGGTCATAACGGGTCAGCGGCCGGCCCAGGGCATTGAGCGACAGGTCCTGCTTGCTGACCAGCTGACCGGCCTGGCGCGCCAGGGCTTCGAGCAGGCTGAACTCGGAGCCGGTCAGTTCCAGCGTGGCTGCGCCCCAGCGTGCCTCGCGCCGCCCCGGCCACATTTTCAATGCGCCGCTGCGTACCTGTTCAGGTACCTCGGGCGCGCTGGTTTCACCCATCAGGTGTGGCTGCACGCGGCGCAGTATCGCCCGCAGGCGCGCCACCAGCTCGCCAGGAGAGCTGGGCTTGGGTACATAGTCGTCGGCACCCAGCTCAAGGCCGGCGATGCGGTCGATGTTGTCGCCACGGGCCGTCAGCAGCAGTACCGGCACCTGGCTGCGCGCGCGCACGCGGCGTAACACTTCGATGCCCGAAATGCCGGGCAGCATGACGTCCAGCACCACCACCTGGAAGTCACCGGACAACGCCTGGGTCTCGCCTTCTTCGCCGGTGTCCACGGCCGTTGCCTGGAAGCCTTCGCGCGCCAGGTACAAAGAGAGCATTTCGGTCAGTTCGCGGTCGTCGTCGACCAGCAGCACAGGGATCATCAGGGCCAGATATCGCAATTGCAGGGGGGGTAATGATCGCCCTACGCGCCGGCACTGTCACCGCCGGCCGGTCGGACTTTACACATCTTTACCCTCGGCTAACCGCGCCGTACACAGCCCGCCCGTATCCTCATCGCCCGCTGCTTGCGGGTTGCCCGCGCTCGCCTCCCTCCAAATCCGCTTGTCTGGAACCCCCGATGAACTACCCGCGCCTGTTGCTCTCCATCCTGCTGCTGAAAGCCACGCTGGCCCAGGCCTCACCGTTCAGGATCGCCGACATTCGCGTCAACGGCCTGCAGCGGGTTTCCGCTGGCAGTGTGTTCGGTGCCTTGCCGCTGAACGTTGGCGACCAGGCCGACGACCGCCGCCTGGTGGACTCGACGCGTTCCTTGTTCAAGACCGGGTTCTTCCAGGACATCCAGTTGAGCCGCGATGGCAATGTGCTCATCATCAACGTGGTCGAGCGCCCGTCGGTGTCGAGCATCGAGATTGAAGGCAACAAGGCGATCAGCACCGAAGACCTGATGAAGGGCCTGAAACAATCGGGCCTGGCCGAAGGCGAGATCTTCCAGCGTGCCACCCTCGAAGGTGTGCGTAATGAGCTGCAGCGCCAGTACGTGGCCCAAGGCCGCTACTCGGCCGAGGTCGACGCCGAGGTGGTGCCGCAGCCGCGCAACCGTGTGGCGCTGAAGATCAAGATCAACGAAGGCACCGTCGCCGCCATCCAGCACATCAACATCGTGGGCAACAACGTATTCGATGATGAGACCCTGGGGCAGCTGTTCGAGCTGAAGACCACCAACTGGCTGTCGTTCTTCAAGAACGACGACAAGTACGCCCGTGAAAAACTCTCCGGTGACCTGGAGCGCCTGCGTTCCTACTACCTGGACCGCGGCTACATCAACATGGACATCGCCTCCACCCAGGTGTCCATCACGCCGGACAAGAAGCACGTCTACATCACCGTCAACATCAACGAAGGCGAGAAATACACCGTTCGCGACGTGAAGCTGTCCGGTGACCTCAAGGTGCCGGAAGACCAGGTCAAGTCGTTGCTGCTGGTGCAGCCGGGCCAGGTGTTCTCGCGCAAGGTGATGACCACCACGTCCGAGCTGATCACCCGCCGCCTGGGTAACGAAGGCTACACCTTCGCCAACGTCAACGGCGTGCCACAGCCGAACGACCAGGACCACACGGTCGACATCATGTTCGTGGTCGACCCGGGCAAGCGTGCCTACGTCAACCGCATCAACTACCGCGGCAACACCAAGACCGAAGACGAAGTGCTGCGTCGCGAAATGCGCCAGATGGAAGGTGGCTGGGCGTCGACCTACCTGATCGACCAGTCCAAGACCCGCCTGGAGCGCCTGGGCTTCTTCAAGGAAGTCAACGTCGAGACCCCGCAGGTGCCTGGCACCGACGACCAGGTCGACGTCAACTACAGCGTCGAAGAGCAGGCCTCCGGCTCGATCACCGCCAGCGTCGGTTTCGCCCAGAGCGCCGGCCTGATCCTGGGGGGGTCGATCAGCCAGAGCAACTTCCTCGGTACCGGTAACAAGGTGTCCATCGGCCTGACCCGTTCGGAATACCAGACCAAGTACAACTTCGGCTTCGTCGACCCCTACTTCACCGCCGACGGCGTGAGCCTGGGCTACAACCTGTTCTACAACACCACCGACTACAGCGATTACTACGACGATGGGGTTTCGTACTATGCAATCAACAGCTACGGCGCCGGGGTCAGCTTCGGCTACCCGATCAACGAAACCTCGCGCCTGACCTACGGCCTGACCCTGCAGCACGACGACATTTCGCCCGGCACCTACAGCGCTGACGAGATCTACGATTTCATCTCCCGCGAAGGCAAAAGCTTCAACAACCTCAAGGCGTCGATCGGTTGGTCGGAATCTACCCTCAACAAAGGCGTGCTAGCCACCCGGGGCCACTCGCAGAGCCTGACGCTGATGGCTACCACCCCTGGCAGCGACCTGTCGTTCTACAAGCTCGACTACGACGGCCAGGCTTTCCTGCCGGTCACCAGCAACACCACGCTGCGCCTGCACACCAACCTGGGCTACGGCAACGGCTATGGCTCCACCGACGGCTTGCCATTCTATGAAAGCTACACCGCCGGTGGGCAGGGCTCGGTACGCGGGTTCAAGGACGGCACCCTCGGCCCGCGCAGCACACCGGCTACCGGGGCCTATTCCAGCGCTGGGCAGGCTTACTATTCCGACCGCGACACCGATGTGCTGGGGGGTAATATCCTGATTACCGGCGGTGCCGAGTACCTGTTCCCACTGCCCTTCGTGAAGGACCAGAGCCAGCTGCGCAGCTCGGTGTTTGTCGATGCCGGCAACGTATATGCCGACACCTGCTACCTGTCCACCACCCAAGGCTGCGGCAGCGTCGACCTGGCGCAGATGGCTGTGTCGCTGGGGGTTGGCGTGACCTGGTACAGCCCGATGGGGCCGCTGAGTTTCAGCCTGGCGGCGCCATTGAAAAAGCCGGATAACGCCGAAACCCAGGTGTTCCAGTTCTCGTTGGGGCAGACCTTCTGAGGCTGCTCATGAAATGAACCGCGCAGCACGGGGGTTGAGCATTACCCGCTTTTACCCCCGCTTTACCCAAGTTGACAGTCACCTTGCCTAAGCTGGCCAGCACTCGAACCCCGCCCAGCAGGACACCCTCATGCCTCCGTTCACACCCTGTTTCCCTACATCACTGCGCGAAAATGAAATACCCGTCGCCCTGCTCGATCTGGTGCAGCAACGCCTGGCCACCCTGCTTGGCCCACGCTTCACGGTGGTACTGGGCGGTAGCGGCAACGGCGATGGTGTCAGTCATTACCACCTGGCAATCCAGCACAACCAGAGCGGGGTTTCCCTGGAGGATTACGGTGACGTCGGTGCCGGTTTCGTCGAGCACCTGCTGCGCATGGGCACCCAGGTGCGGGACATGCTCGACTCAGCCACCTTCAGCCGTATGGGCAGCGATGACCCTGGCCGACCATTGGTATGGCTCCGCGAGCTGGTCAGCCCCGGGGAAACCATTACAATGCGCGGCCCAACCTGAAATATGTTTTCCCCATGAAATCACTGCTTTACGCCGTAACCTTATTATTTTCCTTTACCCTCCCTGCCTTGGCCAACCCGCCGGCCACCTTCACCGAAGCCAAGGTGGTGGCCAAGCAGAAGGTCTACCTGGACCAGGCCAGCAGTGCCATGGGCGACCTGTACTGCGGTTGCAAATGGACCTGGGTGGGCAAGTCTGGCGGGCGCATCGATGCCGCCTCGTGTGGTTACCAGACGCGCAAGCAGCAGAACCGTGCCGAACGCACCGAGTGGGAACACATCGTGCCCGCCCACACCTTCGGCAACCAGCGCCAGTGCTGGAAGAACGGCGGCCGTGAGCACTGCGTGGACAACGACCCGGTGTTCCGCGCCATGGAGGCCGACCTGTTCAACCTTTACCCGGCCGTGGGTGAGGTCAACGGTGACCGCAGCAACTTCAACTACGGCATGGTCACTGGCAATGCCGGCGAATACGGCCAATGCACCACCAAGGTCGATTTCGTCCAGCGCACCGCCGAACCGCGTGACGAAGTCAAAGGCCTGGTGGCCCGCACCACGTTCTACATGTTCGACCGCTACAAGCTGAACATGTCGCGCCAACAGCAACAGCTGCTGATGGCCTGGGACAAGCAACACCCGGTGTCGGCCTGGGAGAAAGAACGCGACCGGCGCATTGCCGCGATCATGGGCCATGCCAACCCGTTCGTAAGCGGCGAACGCAAGTGGACCGCCGGCTACAAGCCGGTTGGCAGCGGCGTGGTAGAGGCGGTGCCGGTAAAAGCGGCCAAGCCAGAGGCCAAACCAAGCCTGGCCAGCGCCGGTTCGGTCGGCGCCGTGCTTGGCAACCGCAACAGCCACGTCTATCACCTGTCAGTCGGCTGCCCGGGCTACAACCAGGTTGCAGCGAAGAACCAGGTTACCTTCGCAAACGAAGGTGAAGCGCAGGCAGCGGGGTATCGCAAGGCAGGCAACTGCCGCTGACCGTTTCAAAGGCTGCGCGGCCCCTGTGGGAACCGGGGCGCGTCAGCCGTTGACCAAGTTTACCGGCCGTTCACCGGCCAGCGCGCTGAGCAGGTTGTCCACCGCGCAACGCGCCATGGCCTGGCGGGTGTCCTCGGTCGCCGAGCCGATGTGCGGGGTCGCTACCACGTTATCAAGCTGCAACAGCGGCGAGTCGCTCGGCAGCGGCTCGTGCACGAACACGTCCAGCCCCGCACCGCGGATGCGCCTGGCCCGCAGCGCTTCGATCAGCGCCTGCTCATCCACCACACGCCCGCGTGAGATGTTCACCAGGATTGCCTCAGGCTTCATCAACGCGAGTTCCCGTGCGCCTATCAGGCCTTCGGTGCTAGCGCTCAACGGCACCGTCAGGCAAACGAAATCTGCCTGCTGCAACAGCTCATCCAGGCTGCACTGGCATGCGGCATAGCGTGCTTCCACCTCGGGCTTGGCACGCTGGCTGTGATACAGCACGCGCATGCCAAAGCCAGCGGCCGCGCGCCGGGCCAGGGCCTCGCCAATGCGGCCCATGCCGACGATGCCTAGCGTCTTGCCGTGCACATCACTGCCAAAATGCGCCGGCCCCAGGTTGGCCTGCCAACGGCCGTCACGCACCCAGTTCGCCAGCTCCACCACCCGCCTGGCGGTAGCCAGGATCAAGGCAAAGCCTGTGTCGGCCGTGGTTTCTGTCAACACGTCGGGCGTGTTGGTAAGCATCACACCACGCCTGCTGAGTTCAGCAATGTCGTAGTTGTCCACGCCCACCGAAACGCTCGACACCACTTCCAGTTGCGGGGCAAGGTCGAGCAGGCTGGCATCCAGGCGCAGGCTGGCCCCCAGCAACCCGTGCGCCCCCGGCAACGCATCGCGCAGTCGGGCCAGGCCATCGGGCTGGGTGGTGTCCACCCAGGTCACCTCGACGCGATCTTGCAGGCGTGCCATCAAGTCGTCTGACAGCCGTTTATACAGGACGATTCGCTTCTTCATTGCAGATTTCCTAATGGTTCATGGCCAGACGCGAGCTATCGCGCTTTGCTCGGCCAGAGGTCTGGGAAGTATTGAGCGCAGCGGTAAGCGCCACTGCAGTCAGCAGCGCACCGCACATGAACAGATAAGAGGCGCCGGGCCCGCCCGTAGCCCCATTGAGGTAGCCCACCAGCCACGAACCGCCAAACGAGCCCAGCGCCCCCATGCTGTTGATCAGGGCCATGGCGCCGCCTGCGACGTTGGCCGGCAGGATCTCGGGCACGATCGCGAAGAACGGGCCATAAGGGGCGTACATGCAGGCGCCAGCAACCACCAGCAATGCATACGACAGCCAGAAATGCTCGCTGCCCAAGGCGTAGGAACCATAGAACGCCAACGCGGCAATCAGCAGCGGCGGCCAGACGAAGCGCTTGCGCTTTTGCAGGCGGTCGGACGCCCAGGACACGCCCACCATTGCCAGCACTGCCGCCAGGTAAGGCACCGAGGCCAGCCAGCCGGCCTGCACGATATCGACGTTCGCCGCCTGCTTGAGAATCGACGGCAGCCACAGCACGAAGCCATACACGCCGATGCTCCAGCAGAAGTACTGCAGCGCCAGGATGATCACTTGCGGCGAGCGGAACGCTTCGCGGTAGTTCTTTACAGGCTTGATACCCTGCTGCTCGGCAGCCAGCGCCTGCGCCAGAGCGGCCTTTTCCTGCTCGCTCAGCCAAGCCACCTGGGCCGGGCGGTCATCCACCAGGCGCCACCAGAAGAACGCCCAGATCACGGCGGGCAGGCCTTCGATGATGAACATCCAGCGCCAGTCGTAATGCTTGATCAGGTAACCGGACACCACCGACATCCACAGAATGGTCACCGGGTTGCCCAGCATCAGGAAGGTGTTGGCGCGCGAACGCTCGGCCCGGGTGAACCAATGGCACAGGTACACCAGCATGGCCGGCATGACCGCAGCTTCCACCACCCCGAGCAGGAAGCGGATACCGATCAGCATGTAGACGTTGCTGACCATGCCGGTAAGCGTGGCAAGGCCGCCCCAAAGGATCAGGCAGACGAAGATCAGCTTCTTCACACTACGCTTTTCGGCGTAAATCGCCCCAGGTACCTGGAAGAAGAAGTAGCCGAGGAAGAACAACGCCCCCAGCAATGACGAAAGCACGGGGGTGATGTGCAGGTCTTCGGCCATACCGGAGGCGGCGGCGAAGCCGTAATTGGCGCGGTCCAGGTAGGCCAAGCTGTAGGTAAAGAACACGATCGGGATGATGTACCACCAGCGGCGCGGTGCCAGGCTTTGGCTTTGCATGGTTTGTTGCTCCTGAGCTTGTTTTTTTTGTTGCAACAGGTGATTCGGGTTGGGGCCTTCACGCGCTTCTGCGCAAGTCGTAGGCCTCCAGTTCATGGCGCAGCGGCAGCCCTTCCATGTCGCCCCGCGACTGCACGGCACGGCTGCCGCACCAGTTGCCGCGCGCTACCGCCTCGGCTACCGGACGGCCCTCCAGTAGCGCGCTGAGCACACCGACGGCAAAGGCATCACCTGCACCGACGGTGTCCACCACGCGGCTGACTGGCACGGGGGCTACCTGCCCTTCGCCCTTGGCGCTGCGGAAGTAGGCGCCAGCGTCGCCCAGCTTGATCACCACCAGTTCCACCCCTTGGTCCAGGTAGAACGCGGCGATATCGGCCGGGGTGTGCTGACCGGTCAGCAACCGCCCCTCCTCCAACCCCGGTAAAACCCAGTCGGCCTTGGCCGCCAGGGCATTGATTTCACGCACCATGCTGCTTTGATCGGGCCACAGCGAGGGGCGCAGGTTGGGGTCGAACGATATACTGCGACCGGCTGCGCGCATCCCGTCCAACAGCGCGTGGGACAGCGCCCGACAGCTGTCCGACAGCGCCAGCGGAATACCGGTAGCGTGCACGTGGCGAGCCTGCAGCCAAACGGGGCTCACCATCGCAGGTGACAGCCTGCTGGCCGCCGAACCGCGGCGAAAGTACTCCACTGCCGGGTCGCTGCCATCATCGCAGCGGGCCTTGAGCTGAAAGCCCGTCGGGTAATTGGCATCCACCTCGACACCGGAACAGTCCAGGCCTTCGCAGCGCAAGCTGTCGAGCACGAAACGGCCCAACGAATCGTCACCTACCCGGCTCAGCCAGCGCACCTTGAAACCCAGCCGCGCCAGGCCGATCGCCACGTTGCTGTCGGCGCCGGCGATGCGTTTGCCGAACTGGCCGACACCGGCCAGATCGCCGGCTTGCTCGGCGACGAACATGGCCATGGTTTCGCCGAAACACAGCACGTCATGTTCATGCATGGTCCAGCTCCTGCGCCGCGCCGAGTGCAGAAAGGTGACGCACCTGGGCCCGGGTCAGCGCCAGCAGGTCTTCGCCCACCAGGGGGTACTCGACGGCGCGCACCACGCCCGGCGCGAACTCGGCCATCAGCACTGCCCACGCTTGCAGGTCCGCTGCTTGCGGCGGTATGGCAACCAGACGGCCATCGGCCCGGCGCTGCACAGCCTTGCAATGCACATAGCGCACCCAACGGCCTAGCTGCCTTGCAGCTAGCCGCGCAGGCTCGCCCTGCCACTGCCAGTTACCGATATCGAACGTCATGCCCACGCGCAGCCCAAGCAGGTCGACACGCTGGAAAAACTGCAGCATCGGTTCGATCCTGCCACCTTGTGCGGTCTGATCGTTTTCCACCAGTAACAGAGGCCCCTGCGCAGGCAGCAGCGACGCCAGGGCCGCCACATCGCAGTGCTCATCGAAGTGCCCCAAGGAAACCTTCAGCGCCACCGCGCCAAGCGCCCGGGCAATTTCCAGTTTCTGCACCAGCAGCGGGTCGGGCACGCCTTGCGCGGTCCACAGTTCAAGGGGGGTGGAGTACAGGCATTCCAGGCGCAGCGCGGCAATGATCCTGCCCAGCGCAGCTGCGTCCGGTGCGCTGGCGAACAATTCTTCGCGCAATTCGACGCGGCTGACGCCAGCGGCTGCCAGCAGGTCCAGAAACTGCTCCTGGCCACGTTGGCGCACAAAGTCGGCACCGTAGCTGGAGAGACTGATGGAAACGGGGTTCGCTTGCATTGTTCTTGTCCTTATGAAACCGGTTTCATTTTTGATCAACAGCAGGCACAAGCCTGCCGTTTTCTTACTGGGGTTGGGTTGAACCGCGGATGATCAGGTTGGCCTTGAAGTCGATGCGCCGGGCTGCGCCGCTGTCGCCGCGCAAGCGACCGAGCAGGCTTTCGAAGGCCGCCACGCCGATACGCTCGGTGGGCTGGGCCAGTGCGGTGATGCCTTTGCCGACCAAGGGGTACCAGTCGAGGTCGTCGAGGGCGATCAGCCCGACATCGGCAACCAGGTCGCGCCCGGCCTCGAGCAGCGCCCGGGTCACCGCCAAGGTGGCAACGCCGTTGAAGGTGAAGATGGCTTGCGGACCATGACCACTGTGGGCAAGAAACGAAGCCAGTTGGCCCTGCAGCCCGGTGCCGATTTCCAGTACCTGCTGACGCATGCCTGGCCGACGGCTGATCGACGCGCCGAATGCCTGCACCCGCTCCAGGCGTGAACTGGTGCCATCGAGGGGTTCGCTGACCGCCAGGATGTCGCGGTAGCCCTGGGCCTGCAGGTGGTCCAGGGCCTGCTCGACTGCGTCAGCATTGTCCAGGCCGACAAGGTCCACATTCAGCTCGGGCAATTGGCGGTCGACCAGCACCATGGGGATGTCACGCTGCAGGTTGAGCAGTTCGCCGGGGTGGTGACCGAGCGTGTTCACGATCAACCCTTCGACGTTGTAGCTCTGCAGGGCCACCAGGTGGTGACGCTCCTGCTCGTCGTCGCGATTGGTGTTGCACACCACCAGGCTGTAACCATGCTGACGGCAGGCGGTTTCCACGCCGTGCATCACGGCCACTGAATAGGGGTTGAGGATATCGGCCACCAGCATGCCGATCAGTCGCGTCTGGCCGCGCTTGAGGCCGCGAGCCATCTGGTTGGGGCGATAGCCGAGGCGTTCGATGACCTCTTCCAGCCGCTTGGCCGTGGCTTCGGCCAGCAATTGGCGGTCGCCACCGATGTAACGGGAGACGGTGGCTTTGGAAACGCCAGCAACACGCGCCACTTCGCTGATGGTGACCCGTTCGCGGGTATGGGCAGGCGCGTCGGTCATGGGTTTTCCTTATGATTGTTTTAATAGTGATGAAACCGGTTTCAATACAGCAAAAATGCGCGGATTCGTCAACAGGCCGTTGGTCGGGCACGAAGACAGGGAATGTTAAATCGCATTAAGAATATTGCATAGATCATTGATATTAATAGATTTAGATCTACGGGATCGGGGTTAGGGATGGCACAGGCTTCGCCCGTGTTCGCGGGTAAATCCGCTCCTACGGGCGAGGGCGCAGAAAAACACGTCAGCGAAGCGACTTCACATCACCGGCGGTGACGGCACTGCCCTGGTTCCCCCAGCTGCTGCGAATGAAATTCACCACCTCGGCAACCTCCTGGTCACTCAGACGCCAGCCGAAAGCCGGCATGGTGAAGTTCGACGGCGCAGTGTGCGTTGCCGGTACCGTGCCACCGGCGAGCACCACATGGATCAGCGACGTGGCATCCGCCGTCTGCACCACCGGGTTGCCGGCCAAGGCCGGGAATACGCGGGTGTAGCCTTGCCCGTCGGTGCGGTGGCAGGCCGCGCAGTTGTCGATGTACACCGCCGCCCCAGGCTTGCTGTCGTCACCCTTCCATAGCGCATCCGCGACCTGCTTGTCGTACACATGCGGCTGGTCATTCGGATTACTCGGCGGCAGGGTTTTCAGGTAGCGGGCGATAGCGGTCAGGTCGGCATCACTCATGTGCTGCATGCTGTGCTCGACCACATCGCTCATGCCGCCGAACACGGCGCTGCGATCACTGCGCCCAGTCTTGAGAAACTGCACCAACTGCGCTTCGCTCCAGCTGCCCAGGCCGTCTTTGTGATCACCACGCAGGTTCTTGGCAATCCAGCCTTCCAGCGGTGCGCTGCCGGCCAGAAACTGCTCGCCATCGGCCGCGCTCAGGGCCTTCTCCTGCATGGTCAGCGCCCGCGGCGTATGACAAGCGCCACAATGCCCAAGGCCCTCGACCAGGTACGCACCGCGGTTCACCACAGGGTCAGCTGTCGCCGATGCCTGCCAGGGCTTGGCCTCTGGTGCGAACAGGCCGCGCCAGATTGCCAGTGGCCAGCGCATGCTCAGCGGCCAGGGAATGTCAGAGGCCTTGTTCGCCTGCTCGACAGGCGCCACGCCCTTCATGAAATAGGCGTACAGCGCCTGCATGTCCTGCTCGCTGACCCGCGCATACGACGGGTATGGCATGGCCGGATAGAGCGTACTGCCGTCTTTGCCGATACCCCTGCGCACGGCCTGGTCGAAGTCTTCGAAGCTGTACTGGCCAATGCCACTGGCCGTCGGGGTGATGTTGGTGGAGTACACCGTGCCAATCGGCGTTTCCATCGGCAACCCACCGGCAAAGGGCTTGCCGTCTTTGGCGGTATGGCAGGCCACGCAGTCACCGGCGCGGGCCAGGTACTCGCCCAGGCGTACCTGCGCATCGTCATTCGCTACGGCCTGTGCAGCCGCGCCGGCACCCAGCACCAGGGTGGCGATCAACAGTGTCTTCATGCTCATCGCTCCTCAAGCCTGGACCAACGGACCGGGGTTTTTCAGGTACTGCTCACGGATGGCGCGGGCCGACCAGTAGGTGAGCGCAGCCACCAGCCCGGTCGGGTTGTAACCCAGCCCCTGCGGGAACGCCGAAGCGCCCGGAACGAACACGTTGTGTACGTCCCAGCTTTGCAGGTAGCGGTTCAGTGCACTGGTCTTGGGGTCGGTGCCCATGATCGCCCCGCCGTTCAGGTGGGTGGTCTGGTAACTGGCGGTATTGAAGTGGTCCTTGACCTGCTTGCCCAGCACGGCAATGGCCTTGGGGTTCATCGCTTGGGCGATCTTGCTCAGCTTATCGACCATGAACTGGTTCATCTTGATGTCGTTTTCCTGCCAGTCGAACGTCATGCGCAGCAGCGGCTGACCGTAGGCATCGCGGTAGGTGGGGTCCAGGTCCAGGTAATTGCCACGGTAGGACTGATGGGCGCCGTGCGCGTCCATCGACACCTGGTGGGTGTAGTAGTCGGCCGTGGCTTTCTTCCAGGCACTGCCCCAGGCCGGCGTCCCCGGCGGGTTGGAGGTACCGGCAATCGGCCGGCTACCGGCCTGGTTCACCCACATTGGCGAACCGCCGACGAAGCCGTGCGGGCCATGGTCGAAGTTGTCGGCGTTGAAATCGTCGATGGCAATGCCATTGCCACCCGCGCCGATGAAGTTGTTGGTGTAGGTGTCCTTGTCGAAGAACGCCTTGACTGTCCCCATGTTCTGATAGGCGAAGTTACGCCCGACCACACCTTCGTTCTTTACCGGATCGTAAGGTTTGCCAATGCCGGAAAGCAGCATCAGACGCACGTTGTTGAACTGGAAAGCCGCCAGAATCACCAGCTCTGCCGGCTGCTCCACCTCGCGCCCCTGGGCATCGATGTAGGTCACGCCGGTGGCCTTGCGCTTGCGGTCGTCCAGGTTCACCCGCAGCACATGGGCATTGGGCCGCAACTCGAAGTTGGGCACCTGGCGCAGCGCCGGCAGGATATTCACGTTGGGCGAGGCCTTGGAGTACATGTAACACACGTAGCCGCTGCAGAAACCGCAGAAGTTGCACGGCCCCATCTGCGCCCCGTAGGGGTTGGTGTATGGCCCGGAGGTGTTGGCCGACGGCAGGTTGTAGGGTTTGTAGCCCAGGCGGGTGGCCGCCTTTTCGAACAGCCTTGCCGATACAACGTTCTTCTGCGCGGGCAGCGGGAACGGGTTGGAACGGTCCGGCGCATAGGGGTTGCCACCCTTCCCTTCACCGACCACCTGGCCTTTGACGGTCCAGGCCTGGCCCGAAGTGCCAAAGACCTTTTCGGCAAAGTCAAAATAGGGCTCCAGCTCTTCGTAACTGACACCGAAGTCCTGGATAGTCATGCCTTCGGGAATGAACGTGCGCCCGTAGCGCTCTTCATAGTGGCTGCGCAGGCGTAACTCGACGGGGTCGACCCGGAAGTGCACACCCGACCAGTGCAGGCCCGCGCCCCCCACGCCCTTGCCCGGCAGGAATGCGCCCAGCTGGCGATTGGGCAATGCCACATCATTCACGCTATGGCGGACAGTGACGGTTTCTTTCGATACATCGACGAACAGCTTCTTGCGCACGCTGTAGGTCAGCTCATCGATCACCTGCGGGTAGCTGCCTTCGGGGTAGGTATCCTGCATCGGCCCCCGCTCCAGGGCTACCACGTGCAGCCCGGCCTCGGTCAGCTCTTTGGCCATGATCGCACCGGCCCAGCCGAAGCCGACGATCACCGCATCCACTTTGTTCAACACAGTCGCCATGCCTCAGGCCCTCTCACCACGGATCGATACAGCCGGGAACGGGTAAGGCTCATTGCGCTCGACCCAGTCCATGAAGTCGGCGCGGGCGCCGGGGAAGCCGATCTGGGTCCAGCCGACCATGCCTTTGTTGCCGCCATGAATCGGGTCGCAGAAGAACCCTTCGCGCGTGTTTTGCACCAGCAGGCTGAAGAACACCTTGGCCGGAACGGTTTCGAAAACCAGCTCTCCTGCCTCCAACTTGCTGAGAATGCGGTCCCGGGTAGCGCTATCTTGCGCAGCAAAAACCTGCCCGCCATTGGCCTTGCACCAGCCGTCCACGGCAGCGATGCCCAGGCGGTAGATTTGTTGCGGGCTGAGCTGCAGCTGGTAGCCCAGCTCGGGCGGGGCGTCGGCGTTGAAGGGCCCTTGCATGTACCACTGTGCGCCAGTCGCGTAGGGGGTGTTCATTTGCCGGTCGATAAATTCGGCGGCGCCAGCTTCCAGTGCCCCTGGGCCAAGCTCATCGGCCGGGATGATGCGCGACACGGCGGCTTGTACAAAAGCCCATTCTTCGGCGCTGAAGAATGTCGGTTGATAATTGCCCGCAGGCGGCGTGGCCGGCACTTTCGGTTGCTGATGCGGTTGCGGGGCCGCAAGCAGCTGGCTGGCGCCCACGCCAAGCCCTGTACTGGCCACTGTAACGACAGGGATCAGGGTCAAGGTCTTGCGCAGAAAATCCCTGCGCGGGTTGTCTGGGGCATGCTCAGGCATTGCGAATCCTCATCGGCTGTGGGGGTGGCCTTGATAAGCGCCATCTGATTTTCAATAAAGAGGTGATCTTGATAGGCCATCAAGAAGACAGCCGAATAATCTAGCGCGTTCAGACAGGTTTTGAAACCGGTTTCATTTTTACCCTCTCACCCGGCTTGACCTCCACCGCACGCCCATCAGCGCAAGGCTTTTTTCACACCCACCTCACCCTCTGCCGACATTCCACTGCCTACAGTGCCGACGCTCTTGCATGGAGCAGACTGACTGGAGTGGCAAACATGCTGCACGACGTGATCGACGACTCCCCCGCTTCACGGCTTGGGCCAATATACCGATGGCCTTGGGGCACAGCGCAATGGGTGGTGTTGTGCCTGCTGCTCTTGCTCGACGTAGCGGCAGCCTGGGCTCAGCAGCGCGCGGCCATCCCCAACCTGGGCAATCCCCATCACCTGCAGCACAGTGGGCTGTATACCGATTGGGCGAAAGGCTCGGTGATTGTCGTATTGCGCCATGCCGAACGCTGCGACCGCTCCAGTGAGGCGTGCCTGAATGACCCCAGCGGCATCACCGTCGCGGGCAGGCAGGCGGCCACCGATGTAGGCCTCGGGTTGCAACACCTTGGCCTGGGCGCAGTTGATGTCTGGACCAGCCCAGAGGTGCGAACCCGGCAGACCGCACAAGCCATGTTCGGTAAAACCATTGCCACACAAGACTGGCTTAATCAGTGTGACGGCCACTTTGCCGAAAATGCCTTTGCCCTCAAGCGAAAAGGCCACAACCTCGTGCTGGTCAGCCACAGCGGCTGCATGGAGCAACTGGAGCAGGCACTCAAAGCGCCTTCTAGCGCAACAGCGAACAGCTATGCCAGCGCCCTGTTCATCACGCGTGGCAACGATGGCAAGACGAAGGTGCTGGGCCAAATGGCGGCCAGTGAATGGCACACACTCATTGATGCCAAGGAACTCTGAACATGCCCTCCCGCGCCACCTTCTACCGCAACAACCTGCTGCTGCCGCTATTGCTGGCCGCCATTGTGTTCATGGCCTTCGACCTCACAGACTTCGATCGCTGGATCAGCAACCTGCTGCTTGACCCGGCCACTGGCCAGTTCCCGCTGCTGCACAACCCGTTATTCGAGAAAGTCACTCACAAATGGCCACGCATCCTGCCGGACTGGACCGGTGAACTGGCCGTCATAGGCAGCTTGCTGTCGTTCATCTGGCCGCGCTTGGCCAACCGCCCCCAACTGGGCCTTGCCCGGGCGCTGGAAAAGGTCCGTATTGCACCGGTGCTGCGCTTTACCACCCAACACCGACGCGACCTGTTGTTCGTGGTGGTAGCGTTCGCGCTGAGCACCACCGTGATTCACTACCTGAAAAGCCATACCAGCGTGTATTGCCCTGTGGAAACCACGCTGTATGGCGGTTCGCAGCCCCGGGTCGAATGGTTCGAAAACTTCTCTTTATGGAGCAAGCCCGGCGATGGCCGTTGCTGGCCGGGTGGCCATGCATCCAGCGGGTTTACGCTGTTGGCGCTGTATTTCGTGGCCCTGCGCCATCGGTGGGCACATGCTCGCAAGTTGTTGGTGGCCATTCTGCTGATCGGGTTCGTGTACGGCACTACCCGAGTATTACAGGGCTGGCACTACATGTCTCATACGTTCTGGGCCGGGATCTTTGTCTGGCTTACAACCTGGGCAACAGCCTTGCTCTTCTATGGACGCATCGCGCTGCAGGCGGCTGAACTTAGCCCAGTCCTATCTGATGCTGCGCCGCAGCACGTGCAGACGTGGTCACAACAGTCATGAGAAAAATCCGCCCTCTATAAAACATCACTCATTTCTTGACAGAAATAATTAGACAACAACTTCCAAAGAAACTTCCTACAATGCTTTAGGAAGTTTCAATCTCCCACAAAAATTGATTCCTAGTTACTCTTCAGGCTTTCGCAACTGCTAATGCCCGACCGCATGGACGCGGGGGGCCACCGCGAGTGTTTGAGCTGCCAAGAGACGAGGATCAAGGATGCCCAAAGAGTCCGACCGCACTGGCAAACCAGTGCCCCCCCAAAAAGCCAATCCTGCTCGAAGACATAAACGAAACCCCACCGCCTCCTGACGGCGCGGGTCCTGAATACGCAACCGATCTACCCGGCTACCCGGCCGATCCAGACTTTCAGCTACGCGGCGGCTACGACAACCTCATGCTCGACGCGGCAAGTCAGCTGTTCGGCCTGGTCATTCGCCTGCGCACGCTGGATGACCTGCCCAACATCCAGTTCGTGCACAAGACCGTGCAAACACAGGTCAGTACTATTCGCGAAGAAATGCGACAGCACGGCTATTGCGCGGTCCATCAGGAAGTCTATTCCTACGCCCTGTGCCTGCACCTGGACGAGGCCGTGATGACCCGCCCCTGGGGCCAGAACTCGTGCTGGAGCCACGAACCGCTGCTGAGCATCTTCCACGACGAAACCCAGGGCGGCGAAAAGATCTTCGTGCTGCTCGAGCGCATCATGCAATCGCTAAAGGAATTCCAGGATGTGCTGGAGTTCCTGTACTTCTGCTTTTGCCTGGGCCTGCAAGGCAAATACGCCCTTGACCCCAAGGGCGATGAAATCCTCAGCGCGCTGATCAGCCGGATGCACAAGGTCATTCGCCAACTGCGTGGCCCCACGCCGCAAACAGTGAGCGACCCCTATAGCAACGTCGTCCATTGCCCCCACCGTATGCGCCGCTGGCAGTGGCCCTGGTGGACCCCGCTGGTCATTTCGGTCATCGCCATGGTCTGCGCGTACAGCTACTACAGCTACCGCCTCGACCTGCTAACCGCCGAAGTCCTCGAATCGCTCAACGCCATTCTGCAGCAGTAAAGGGGGACGCCACATGCCCAGCCAATCCGATTTGCGCTTCACTTTCCAGCCGCTGGTTGGCCGAAGCGAGTTTGAGGTGGTGTCGTTCGAACTGGACGAAGCCATCAGCTCACCGTTCCAGCTGCAGCTGGAGCTGATCAGTTTCGAAGACGATGTCGACTTCGGCCAGCTCCTCGACAAACCGGTGCTGTTCACCCTCTGGCAGGGTGAGCGCCCGGTGCGCTACGTGCACGGACTGATCAGCACCTTCAGCCAAGGTGAAACAGGCTTCCATCGCACCCGTTACCGCGCACTGGTCGAGCCCATGCTGGCCCGCGCCGGGCTGCGCTCGAACTGGCGCATCTTCCAGCAGAAAACCGTGCCGCAGATTCTCGAGATCATGCTCAAACGCCAGGGCGTGAATG
The DNA here is from genome assembly GCF_034044115.1 of Pseudomonas sp. BO3-4. Lineage (NCBI taxonomy): Bacteria > Pseudomonadati > Pseudomonadota > Gammaproteobacteria > Pseudomonadales > Pseudomonadaceae > Pseudomonas > Pseudomonas sp. BO3-4. Next base: position 3,120,837 of record NZ_CP139018.1, on the reverse strand, counting down.
CCTACGAGCTCAAGTGTCTCGACCCGCATCAGGTGCGCGAATTTTGCGTGCAGGCCGGTGAAACAGACCTCGACTTCATGGCCCGCCTGGCCGCCGAGGAAGGCATTGTCTACCGCTTCGAACACACGCCGAAACAGCACTTGCTGGTCATCACTGACCGGCTGCTGGCGCTGGGCCAGATCAGCCGGGGGGCCATCAAGACCGATGATGAGGATGAAGGGTTTCACAATGACGACGTGGGCCCCGATCAGGTGCTGTACCGATCCGTTGGAGGCGGCGATCAGGCCAGGCCTTGCCTGCGGCGCTTGCGTTACAGCGAACAGGTGCGAACAGCGCGGCAGGTGCAACGGGACTACACCTTCACTCATCCGCAATACCGTCAGGAACACCAGGCGTACGACAATAGCAACACCCATCAATCGCTGAACTATGAGCGCTTCGACTACCCCGGCCGATACAAGCGTGATGCGGTTGGGGTTCCGTTCACTGCCACCCGCCTTACGGCCCTGCGCCATGATGCGCGCATTGCCGAAGTGGAAGGCGACGATGTGCGCCTGCAACCGGGGCTGAGCTTCACCCTCATCGAGCACCCGCGTGAAGACCTCAACGTGCACTGGCGCACGGTCAGCGTGCATCACGAAGGCACCCAGTTCACCAGCCTGCAGGAAGAGGCCGCCGGCTCGCAGCAAGGCACCCGCTACAAACAGGACGCATTGCTGGTTCCCGGCAGGGCCGAATGGCGCCCGGCCCCCCTGCCCAAGCCACGCATTGACGGCCCGCACATGGCGACGGTGGTCGGGCCCAAGGGCGAGGAAATCTATTGCGACCAATGGGGCCGCGTGAAAGTGAGCTTTCCTTGGGACCGGGAAAGCGAAAACAACGAGTTCAGCTCCTGCTGGGTGCGCGTGTCGCAAGGTTGGGCGGGGGGCAGCTGGGGTTCGATGGCCATCCCGCGCATCGGCCAGGATGTGATCATCCAGTACGTCAACGCCGACCCGGACCAGCCGATGATCACCGGGCGCACCTATTGCGGTAACCAGTTGCCGCCCTATGACCTGCCCGAGCACAAGACGCGCATGACCATCAAGAGCCAGACCCATAAAGGCGAAGGCTTCAACGAGCTGCGCTTCGAGGATGAACTGGGTCGGCAGGAGGTGTTCATTCATGCCGAGCGGGACCAGAACAACATCGTCAAGCACGACGAAACCACACGCGTGGGTAACGATCGTACCGAACGCGTCGAACGAGACGAGACGATTTCGATCGGTCAGGACCGTCGCGAAGACATCGCCCGTGACGAATCTGTTGGCATCGGCCAGAACCGGGTACACGAAATCGGCAACGACGACAGCCTGAGGATTGGTCGCAACCACAGGATCACCACAGGCAAGGACCGAATCGAACAGGTAGGGAACCACCGGCAGGACATCACCAAGGCAAACCACACAGTAGAAATCGGCGGCCACCTCGAACAGGTCGTTGCCGGTCACAGCACGTTGCAAACGGGCGAAGCCATCCGGCACACCACCAAGGTTTATGACATCCAGGTCAGCGAAAGCCTGACGATCCGCAGCCCCGCGGGGCTTCTGAGGGTCGACGGCGCCGGTATCACGCTGGACGGCTTGGCGCTGGCCTTCAAAGGGCCTGTCAGCCAGCAGGCTACGGGTAGCAATCGCGTCACTTCAACGTCTGGCGTACCAGCGCCGGGCGAACCCATTTGCCTCAGCTGCCTGCTCAAAGCGATCGCCGACGGCCACACCATCATTCGCATGGAAGGAGCAAGCTGATGCCCAGCCCATTTGTCAGAGCAATGGTCGATGTGCTGCGGGCATCCGATCACTATCGCCTCAGCGCCATCGTGGAAATGGCCAACTTGACACCCAAGGTGCAGGAACAACTGACCGGGCACTACACGGGCCGCTGCTGGCCACTGCTGCAGCAAGCCCAGTTCAGCAACCTGCGGACAGCAGGCCCTTGGTTGTTCGGTTCGCGCCTCGGTTCCGATGTCTCGGCCCAGTACGACTTCCAATGGCAACTTGAACAAGGTGCTGCTGGCGCCGTGTGCGGCTGGATAGTCAGCGCGCTTCCCGCTGCCCGGCTCGCCGGACACCTGAGCCACGCCAACATCGTCACGGGCACGGACGGCCACTCGTACCTGTTGCGCTTCCACACCGCCGCGGCTCTGCTAGTGCTGGACAGGCACCGTGAGCTGCCTGGGGTTAGCGAATGGCTGGCCCCCATCCATCACTGGTGGGCACCCGTGGCACACCCGAGCAAGCGGTTGTGGATGCAGATATCCGGCGGTAATCAGCCTCAATCCACGCACTGTCCGCCAATCACGTTGAACGAAGCGTGTTGGGCCGAACTGGCGGGTGACCCGCTGAGCTATCAACTTGCCGAGTTGCTCAAGAACGAGCAGTCCTGCCCGACCTTGCACGCTGCCTGCCACGGCACACGGGTTGGCTTGATTCAGCACTATCTGGATCAGGCGCGCGCGCAAGGCCTGGGGCGTGAAGAAGACCTTATCAGCTATGTGCTGATGCTGGCTCGCGGTGGCGAACAGCTCAGTAACTCGCCAGCCTGGCAGGAGGCGATTGCCGCCACGCGCGAGCAGCAGACATCCCTGATGGACAACGTGCAGCGCTGCCTGCGCACCAAGGACTGAGGCACAACACAACCATGGACTCACTCAACGAAACCCTCGAACTGTGCAGGCGCATCACCTCCGGCTACCGCCCTGCCCTGCGCAACAGCCCCGTCGCCGACTGCACCCGCCGCTTCGAACTGCTGCCCCTGCGCTACGCCGCCGTCGGCGGCAACCCGGCACAACGTGCCCGCCTGCCCAAATTGCCAGGCTATCTCAGCCCGTTCCAGGAGGTCGGCGAGCTGACCCATTCCAGCTACGCCATCCGCCCTTTGCGCGAGGGCTTTCTCTACTTGCTGATCAAGCGCCATAGCGCGCCGGCCTACGAATGGCACAGCCAATACCGCGTGGCGCCCAATGGCTCGCTGCTGTACATCAGCAGCGACGCCCCCTGGGCGCCTGCCCCCAGCGCCGGCAATCTGGATGAGATCCTTCGCGGTTTCGGCTGGACCATCACCCTCTACGACCTGGATGACATCCAGGAGCTGCGCCCATTGTTCAGCCCTTCCCCGCTGACCCCGCGTATGCTCGACAACTACCGCCTGCTCGACGAGGAATACCGCAGCAGCCTGCCCACGATTGATATCGCCCGCTTCATCCAGCCTTCCGACGCCCCGCCACAGCCCCACGTCCTCAAGCATGACCAACTGAACTGGGTGGCCGACTTCAAGGCCCAAAACGATGCAGACCTGCAGGCACTGCTGGACCTGCAGCCGTTCAACAACGACCAGATCGTCTCGCCGCACGCATCACGCCAAGCGCTGGCACCGCTGGTGAACCACAGCAAACCCCGTGGCGCCGCCATCGTCATCGAAGACGCCATCGGGATCACCCAGGAGCTCAACGCCTGGCGCAACGCCGCTGTCGAGGATGTGAAGACCCAGTGGCTGGCGCGCACCGTGGAACCCGGGGTGGACAACGAACGCAAGCTGCTGGTCGCGCAGTCGTTCCTGGAAATCGAAAAACTCTACCCGCAGATGGTGGCCGAGCAGATCGTCAAGCGCGAAGTCATGGCCGAAAAAGTCCGCAACCAGCCCCACCTGCATCCCGAGATCTACTTGTTCTCCGAACGGGCCAATCAACAGGCCGATGCCCATGATGAACGCATGAAGCCCCACCTGGCGCAGTTCGAGCGCGAGGTCCGCAGCAAAGTCCAGGCCCGCCAGGATGCCGGCGAGTTCCGCAAGCGGTTCGACCAGAAATACGGCCACCTGGTCGACCGCCAGGCCATGCACGATCAGCTCGACGGTTTCGAGCAGGCCATGCAACACGCCCAGCAAGCCGCCGAGGACCGCGCCAAGGACCATACCCGCTGGGTGGTCAGCGAACGCTTGTTGCAGGCGCTGGACCGCTACGACAACGCCGACCTCATCAACGGCCTGGCCTTTGCCGAACAGACCGGCCAGTGCGTGATCGGCATGGAGTTGAGTGAAGGGGGTACGAAGGTGCTGGACCACTGGTGGCGAAGTGACGTGGCGGACCGGCGTAATCTGGCGATGCGCGGCATCAGCTACAACCAGGACGACATCCGGGAAGAGCTGGCGGCACTGATTGAGGCCGCCAAGGCCGAACCGCCCTCGGAATTCAACTACACGCTGGCCGAAGGCCTTGCCAAGCGAGCACATGCGGCAGCGAATGCCTTCGGGCGTATGAACGCGCTGTACGAGGAACTGCAGAAGCGGAACAACAGCGCCAGCATCGGCTTGTATGGATGGTTCGTCGCGCTTGGGCGACAGGTGCTGCGTAGCGGAGCCCCAAACAGTGCAGACCGAGCATTGCACCATGGACTGCGCCTGGCGTTGTTTGCTTCGGTACATGAAACAGCTGTCGACGTACGCCTGAGTGAAGCTGCACGTAGCGGGCAACCGGTTAATTCACTACGCAGTGGTGGCCAGATTGCGCGCTATCTGGATCAGGCGTGGGCTGAAGGCTTGATGCAGGCGGACAGTCAGAAGAGTGACTTCTATAAAGTGCGTGCCGCCGGTCTGGTCTGCCTGCTGGAAGGCATGCTGATGGCGTTCAAGGCGCGGGAGCTGCCCGACAGTGATGCGCGAGTGAAGACCGAACTCCTGGCAGCCGCGATGACCACGGCAGCGGCGGGCTTTGAAGTTGGCGCCAGCTATGTGGATCAGGTGGCAATCCGATATGGCGCGAAAAGTGTGACCGGCAGAGGGGCTGCGGCAACCTTGGGTAGGTTGAAGCTGTGGGGAGCTGCGTTAGCTGGTACGGGAGGATTCGTCTTGGCGTGGTGGGACTTCGCTGACGGAGCGGAAAACTTCAAAGCAGCAAGCGCTTCAACAAAATCATGGACATTGGCCGGAGCCTACCACACGCGCGCGATGGCAACATTGACGTTATCTATAGGCGAACTGGGAACTGCCATTGCCATAGCGAAGCCTTTTTTTGATTATCTATCCCATAACGCCAAGACTAAATTTGCAAGAATGTTGGCATCCTCTATGGGTGAGCTTGCAAAAAAATTAGGAACCCAAGCTGCGCGCCTTCTGCTCGCACGATTGGTAGTCGGAGCTTTCTGGATAGGGCTCATCCTGACGATCGCAATTTACCTCCTTGAAGATGATGCATTGGAAAAGTGGTGTAGGCGCTGCTGTTTCCGAATCAGAAAAACAGCTAAGCCTTATGAAGAACATGAAGAATTAAAGGAGCTTCATTCCGCTTTCAGCGAGGTCTTATAGTGCATCTAATCGAATGGGGTTTCTGGCGGATGGCAATCGAGTCCGAAGCTGCGCGCAAGGCGTACGTAGCCGAAATGACGCCAGCAGAAAATCGCGCAATGCGTGACTTTTACGAAGGTGACCTAGAAGAGGAAGTCCATTTTCGGAAGGTAAGCGAAAACCCTCGTGCACGCGCCCCTGTTTATTCCTTCAATGAAAATTTCCTAGAGATGCGATGCGGTGGCTCGGAAGAGAAGCGCGGCATCATCACCTTAATGACCTTGGGCAGCTTGGGACCAATGACCTACTCATGGCTAAACATAACCCTTGGCTCAATCTATATAAATGCAACCCAGCCTGAGTTCCTTTCCGTATTTTCAGTTTTATTTAGCACTTACATGATCTTGCTAGGGGGTGCCGCCTATTATATATATGCAAAATATGGATTCAGACTTTCAAGGCTGGAAATGCTAACCAGCCGCCATCTGCTCATTCGATTCAATCGAAAAACTCAACAGGTCCACCTCCACCGCCCCGGCTACTGCGGCGGCATCGTAACCTTCCCATGGAAAACAACAGGAAGTACAGCCATCGACCCAGAAGATGACCCACTCAGCGTGGGCATGCGACTCGGTCTTGTCTGGCACCCCAGCCGCACCGGCCTCCCACACATGGAAATGGCCCTGCTCGGCAAACAAGGCCAAGGCGGCAGCGAACTGCGTGATGAGTGGGAATTCATCCGCCGTTACATGGAAGAAGGCCCACACGCCGTCCCCCGCCCCCGCCTGAGCACCCAGCTACCCTCACCCATCCAGGCATTCAGCGCACAGTTCGAAGGCCTTGGGCGTTTCTTCCGCAAAAGCAGCTGGCTGTTCAAAGTTGCGCTGCTGTTTGTCTGGCCCGCGTTCGTCATCATCGGTACCGGCCACTGGCTCAGCCTGCTGCTGTGCTGGCGACCGCGCTGGCCGAAGGTCATCCGCGAGGCCGGCCTGCCCGGCAAGCCAGTCCCACCCGTGACAACCCTGAGCGACTACCCACCCGCAATCCAGGCACGCCTGCTCGCCAACGCCGACCGCTGGCAGCTCAAGCCCGGCAAGCGGCCGGCGAAAAAGCCACGCAAACCGCGCAGATCCAAAGCGCAAGAGAAACCGGCTGCGCCCAACGAATGATTGTGTCTGAATTCAGAATTCGAACGTGTACCCCACGATCACCCGGTTCTCATCCGCTGCATCGGCAAAATTCGAGCGCATGCTCGCATTGCGCCAACGCAGCGACACATTCCTGAGCGCCCCCGACTGCACCACATAGGTGATATCCGTAGTCCGCTCCCATTCCCGCCCCTCTCCGCCGCCAGCGGCCAATGTCCTGCCCTTGACGCTGGCAATGCGTTGCGGGTCCACCTGATCGCCCTTTACATAACGCACGTTGAACGTCAGCCCGGGGATGCCCACGGCAGCAAAGTTGAAGTCGTAGCGCAGCATCCACGCCCGTTCGTTGGCCAAGGCAAATGTGCTGACCTGCTGTTCGCTGAACAGGTAGGTATCGGTGCCCCCCACGTAGGCATAGGCCGTATCCCCACGCACTTTCTGATAGCCGCCACTGAACGTGTGGCCCTGAACGCTGTACCCGAAGTTGGTACTGAGGGTCTGATTGTCGACTCCGCCCAGCAATGCCCGGCCCTGCTCCCTTGCATTGAACCAGCGCCACTCGGTGAACACATCCCCCGGCCCAAGGCGGGTCTTGAACTTGAAACCGGCAAAATCACGCCGGAACAGGTCTTCGAGCACACTGGTGTGAAGGCTGAGGGTCAAGTTGTTCAACGGCTGGTAATCGACACCGGCGTAGCGCAGACGATCACTGGTGACCGTCGCCAAATAGGCCCCTTGCTGCGCCATGGCGGTCAGGTCCTCATAGTCGGTGGAGTCACGCAATTTGGTGGCATTCACCTGCAGCAGGGTGAACGTAAACCGGTCCAAGTCTTTGCTCACCAGTTGCACACCGTTGAACCACTGGGGGAACAAGCGACTGCTGTTGGACGCCAGCAATGGCAGTTGCGGGCTCAGGCCCCCCGCTTTCAATTCGCTCTGCGCCAGCCTGGCCTTGAAGGTAGCCACGGCCTTGGCGTAGTCATCCGCGGCGCGTTTGTCGCTGCCTCGCGGCAACAGGCCGGAACCGCTACGGTCAGGCGATGAGTCCAGCTTGAGCCCCAGCATGCCGGCTGCGTCCAGGCCAAAGCCAACCACGCCGTCGGTATAGCCAGACTGCAAGCGCAGCATGAAGCCTTGGGCCCATTCACTGCGCCGCGATTGCGTGGCGCTGTCACCGTGAAAGTCGCGGTCGAAATAGAAATTGCGTAGTTCCAGGTTGCCACTGCCGTCATGGATAAAGGCAGCCTGGGCGGTTTGACAGGCGCAGTAAAGCGCCGAGAGCACCAGCGATGCTCGCCGAAAGATCACGATCATTGGTATGCCTTGTGCTTATTCTTGTTGTTGTTCGAAGACTCAGCGCCAATCAGCTTTTGGGGTTGCGCACGCAACGCATCACCACCAGGCATGCGACCAGGATCAGCGGCGCGATTGACAGCATGCCCATGTAGGTGCTGTCGGTAAGGTCATTGATCTTGCCCACCATCACTGGTGCAACGATGCCGCTCAGCTGTCCCACCGAGTTGATCGCGGCGGTGCCGGTGGCAATGGCCAGCCCCGAGAACGTCGACTGTGGAATGGTCCAGAAGATCGGGATAGCGATAAAGGTGCCCGCGGTGGCCAGCACCAGCGCGGTCATCATCGCGAAGGGAGAGTCGGAGAACAGGCACGCCAGCAGGTAACCGGCGGCGGCCGCCAGCAGGCAGTACACCAGATAGCGCTTGCGCTCGCCGGTGCGGTCGGAGTGACGAGTCAGCAACACCATGCCGATGCACGCTACCGCATAGGGCAATGCCGACAGCACGCCAACCCAGAGCATGTCTTGCACCCCCGAGGACTTGATCAGGTGCGGCATCCAGAAATTAAGCCCGTAGGACGCGGTTTTTACCACGTAGTAGATAAACGCCATGATCGCCACTTCACGGGTCAGCAACACCCGCCAGATCGAGCCGAGTATCGGTTTTGCGGTGCGTTTGTCCTGGGCAAGGTTCTCCGCCAGCAGGTCCTTCTCCTCGCGGCTCAACCATTTCGCCGCCTCGATATCACGGTCCAGCTTCCATAGCACCAGCAGGCCCAGCAGCACACACGGCAGCCCGGACATCAGGAACAACCAGTGCCAGCCAGCGAGGCCCAGCACGCCGTCCATTGTCCCCAGCAAAAAGCCCGCAGCCGGGCCACCCACCGCACCGGCCAGCGGCACCGCCAGGAACCACAGGCCATTCATCTTCGCCAGGTGCTTGCGGGGGAACCAGCATGCCAGGTAAAACAGGATCGCCGGGCCGAAACCGGCCTCCATGACGCCGATCAGAAAGCGCAGGAAGTACAGCGTGTACTGGGTATAGGCAAATACCAGCGCAGCCGTCGCCAGGCCCCAGGACACCATGATCCGGCAGATCCAGGCCGGAGCCCCGTAGCGTTTCAGGCCAAGACTGCTGGGCACTTCGAACAGCACGTAGCCGACGAAGAACATGCTCGCGGCCAGGCCGTAGGCGGCATCGCTGAGGCCCAGTTCCTGCTGCATTTGTGTCTTCGCAAAACTGATGTTGATGCGGTCGAAGTAGGAGAACAGGAAGCAGATGATAGCCAGCGGCATGATGCGCCAGGCCACACGGCGGTATAGCAGTAGCTCATTGATGTGACTGTCGTTGCGCTCACGCGCCAGTTCGCCGGTCAAAGCAACCATGGTGAATCTCCATTCTTGTAATTATTGGAGAGCAGCGACGTCTCGAAGGGCGCCACCAGCAGGTTTTTTTAGCGAATACGGATCAGCTTTTCCTTGAAGCTCTGGCCTTTTGCGACGTACTCGGTCGCATTGCGCTGCATACTGGCGATGGCATCGGCAGTGAGCTCGCGCACTACCTTGGCAGGTGCGCCCAGAATCAACGAGTTGTCGGGAAACACCTTGCCTTCGGTGACGATGGCGCCGGCACCCACCAGGCAGTTGTTGCCGATGACCGCGCCATTGAGCACCACCGCCTGAATGCCGATCAGCGCGCCATCGCCGATGGTGCAGCCGTGCAGCATGGCCTGGTGGCCGATGGTGACACCTTGCCCCACTGTCAACGCAAAGCCGGGGTCGGCATGCAAGACAGCACCCTCCTGCACGTTGCTGTGCTGGCCGATACGGATCGCTTCGTTGTCGCCCCGTAGCACGGCCTGCGGCCATACACTGACGCCTTGTTCCAGGGTAACGTCGCCGATGACGCTGGCATCCTCGGCGATGAACGTTTCCGGGTGCAGGTTGGGCGCAAGGTTGTCATATTGGTAGATCGCCATCTCAAGCCCTCCTCACGCCGCGTCGTCTGTTTTCAGCACGCCCGCCGCACACAGCTGGGCAATGTGCGCGTCGCTGTAACCCAGTTCACGCATCACTTGGCGGGTGTGCTCACCAATCCGCGCGATCGCCCGCCGTGGCTGCAGGCGCTGGCCGTCCAGTGACAGCGGCAATAACGGCATCGGTGTGTGGCTGCCGTCTTCCAGTTGCAGCTCGGCCATGCCACCGCTCTGTAGCAGGTGGGGGTCCTCGAACAGCTCTTCAGGGCGGCGGATCGGCGCGAAAGGAATGCCGTTGGCTTCCAGCTGCACCGCCAACTGCCCGGCGTCCAGCGGCGCAAACACCTCGGCCAGGTGCGCCAGCAGCCGTGGCCGCTGCAACACGCGGTCGTTATTGCTACCAAGGGTCGGGTCATCAAGCAAAGCGGTTTGCCCCAGTACCCGGCATAACGCGTGCCACTGGCCTTCCCCTGTGGCGGCGACAAACATCTGCTCGCCACCGGCAAAAGTGAACACGTCATAGATGGCCCAGGCACTGATGCGGTTCGGCATCGGCGCTGCGGCTTCACCGGTGACCACGTACTGCTGCATATGCTGGGCAGCCAGCAGCACGCAATTCTCGTACAGGGCACTTTGCACCTCACGGCCCCTGCCGGTGCTGTGGCGCTCGTTGAGTGCGGCCAGCACGCCAATGGCGCCGAACATGCCACCCATGATGTCGTTCACCGAGCTGCCTGCGCGCAGCGGGCGCCCCACTGGCCCTGTCATGTAGGCCAGACCGGCCATCATCTGTACCACTTCATCCAGCGCCAGGCGGTTATCGTATGGCCCGCTGAGGAACCCCTTGTGCGAGGCATAGATCAGCCCTGGATTGCGCTGGCACAGTGCGTCGTAGCCCAGACCCAGCTTTTGCATACGCCCGGGCTTGAAGTTCTCGATGAAGACGTCGGCGGTGTCGATCAGTTGCAGCACCGCCTCACGGCCCTCGGGCGTTTCAACATCGACAGCGATGCATTGTTTGTTGCGGTTGAAGGTGCGGAAAAAGCCCGCCCCTGCGCCCAGCAAACGGCGTGTGCCGTCGCCGCGTACCGGCTCGATCTTGATGACCTCGGCGCCAAGGTCGCCGAGGATCATGCCGCACGTCGGGCCCATGACCATATGCGAAATCTCAACGACACGGATGCCGTCCAAGGGAAGTCTGGACATTGTGATGCTCCTCTTACGGGCAATTCAGGCGTGGCGGTGTGTGTTGGCGAAGTTGAGCGGCAATCCGGCCCGGGCGATGAAGCCGTAAAGTGGCTCGCCCGGTAGCGCTTCGCTTAGTACCTGCCGGGTTTCGATCAGTGCAGGCAAGTCGATGCCGGTGTCGTAACCCATGCTTTGCAGCATGAACACCAGGTCTTCGGTCACGGTATTTCCAGACGCGCCAGGGGCGAACGGGCATCCTCCCAGGCCCGCCAGGGAGGCATCCAGTTCCCCAATGCCCTGCTGCACCGCCACCAGGCTGTTGGCCAAGGCCAGGCCCCGGGTGTCATGGAAGTGCGCGGCCTTGAGACGGTCGCCTGCAATCTCCCGTACGGCCTGAAGCACCGTTGCCACCTGGCCCGGATTGGCATAGCCAGTGGTGTCTCCCAGGGAGACCAGGTCGCAACCGGCTTCGATCACCTGGCGGGTCAACGCACACAGGTCAGCCAGCGGCACCTCGCCCTGGCGGGTGCAGCCAAAGGCCACCGACATGCCGGCCACGACTTGCACCCCATGCAGGCCCATTTCAGTACGCAGCTGGCACATGCGCCCCAGTTCCTCGACCATCTCCACTGGCGTGCGGCGCACGTTGGCCAGGCTGTGCGCCGTGCTCACCGATACCGGGGCGACGATGCGGTGTGCACCCGATTCAAGTGCGTCCCTTGCGCCACGAAGGTTCGGAGCCAGCACGGTTACTTGCAGGTCCGGGTACGTGAGGGCGTGGGCCACCACTTCGCGGGCATCGGCCATCTGCGGTAGCAAGCGTGCCGGCACGAACGAAGCGACTTCCATATGACGCACACCGGCGCCGTAAGCGGCATCGATCCAGCGGCGTTTGGCTGCTGTCGGCATGATCACTTGCAGGCTCTGCAAGCCATCGCGCAGGCCGACTTCATTGATTGTTATTGTTGTCATCACGGTCTCTCTGTCTGAAGCGTTGCGCCAGACTAAGAGCTGGATGACGGGCAGAAAAGACGTGTTTCGCGGGCTGATCCATCGTCAGCCACGATGGATCAGCCCGCGACCTGCCAGGCCGGTGCACGCAGCAACAGGTGGTCAAGCAGGCGCCGAGCCGACAGCGAGAGCGTGTGCCGGTCGCGCATGCAGATGACGAATTCGCCAAGCGCCCAGTCGTCAGTCAGCGCAATGACCCGCAGGTCGAACAACGCCGCATAGCGGGACACGGCCTCTTGCGGAAACACCGCCAGGCCAAGGCCGAACTGCACCAGACGGTATGCCGCGTCGAACGACGACACGTACGAACGAAAATGCAGCGCCTTGCCTGACTGTTCGGCGCTTTTACGCATAAAAGCGTTCAATGTGGCAAAGGCCGAGAGCCCCAGGTGGTCGTAACCCAGGGTTTCCTCGAAGGCAATCTGGCTGCGGCCGGCCAACGGGTGGTCAGCAGCAACGACCACGGCCAGGTGATCCTGCCGATACGGTACGAAATCCAGGTCACCCACCGCCATGGATTTGCGGCAGATGCCGAGGTCTGCAGTGCCCTCGGCCACACCACGAACGACATCGGCGCTGAAGCGCTCTTCGATATCGGCCTGGATGAGTGGGTATTCCAGCATGAACGCTGACAGTTCTTCGGGCAGAAACTCCATGATCGACGATACATTGGCCAGCACCCGCACATGACCACGCGCGCCGTGTGCGTATTCGCTCAGCTCGCTGTCCAGGCGTTCCATGGCGCGGGTCATTTCCCTGGCATGGCGCAGCAGTGCAAGCCCCGCCGGGGTGGGCTCCACGCCGCGCTTGCTACGTTTGAGCAAGGCGGTGCCAAAGCGCGCCTCGATGTCTGAAATACGTTTGCTGACGGCGGACGGCGCCATGAACGCGCGCTCGCCTGCGCGGGCGATGGTGCCTTCTTCGCAGACGACGATGAACAGGTTCAGGGAAAGGTGGTCGAGGGGCTGCATCGCTTGGCTCGGCTTGGGGAAGGGACCGCCGTAGCACTTTAGCAAAAACCGCATTGGCTTCTAAAACCGGGTTTGAATTACCGGCCCCCAATCCCCAACCTTGGGGGAACGCTGCCCACCGCCAGCCGCTGGCATAAAGCCCTACTGAAAATCTGAACCCCCTGCCCCACAAGGCCTGCACAGCATTTTTCAGGGTTTGGCACAGGTCTTGCCGATCTCCTCCCAGACGCCCCAAGTCCATGGGCCCGTTTGCAGGAGGAATTGACTCATGCACCGACCGATACCCCACCCGCTGGCAGTGGCGATTTTCGCCGGCATGCTCCAGCTTCCCGCGCAAGCCGCCTTGAACGCTGTCGATCCAGGCGCTTACGTCCCAGCCAATGGCGGCTTCCCCGCCTGGTACCAGGACAGCCACGGTCGTACCCTCGACCTGTGCCTGACCAAGGCGGTCAGCTCCCGGGTCGCCGGCGCGCCCGGCGCACCTTCATACATGTGCACGCTGCTACCCACGCCTGGTGTGTTCGACGATACCCAACCCATCGTCTTCCCCACCAACTTCCCTGACGAAGCGTTCTGGTTCACTGCTGACGCTGCCATCGTCGACGCCGCCAGTGGCATCGACCTCAGCTACGGTACCGCGATCGAAGCGGCATTCGCCGCCGAAGAACCTGTCGAGGGTGACCAGGTCAGCTTCGCCCGGGTCCGTATCCGGGTCGACGTACCCACCGCGGGCACCTACGTGGTCACCCACCCCTATGGCGTTGAAGTGTTCGATGTGCCCGTTGCAGGGCGCCGGGCGATCAACATGACCCGTGACATCGGCATCGCCGGGGCAGGCGACTTCACCGGCGCACTCAAGGGTGATGTCGGGCCGTTTCTGCGCAGTGTCAACGGCCCCTACACCGAAGGCAACGAGCGCTTCATCGGCGACCCGAACCTGGAAGAGCGGGTCACCGGCAGCCCATTCAACACCAACTACGTACGCATTGAGGGCCCTGGTGGCATCGACCTGCGCACCGAGCTGTTCGCTGTCTCGGGCAAACTTTCCGAAGTGGCCCTGCCAACCCCGCTGATGCCACAACGCAGCACGTACTCACGCCATACCGAAAACGGCGACCTGATCGCCCAGCAAGACATCTTCGTGTTGGCCCCGCCGCCACCGGCAAGCGTCACCCTGACCAGTCAGACCCCCAACCTGAGCCTCACCGAGGCCAACGGCACCGGCGCCTGGTACGCCCAGTCAGCCCTCAACCCGGCGGCCGGAACCCTCGTGACGCTGTCCGCTGACAACAGCGTGGCAATCCCGACCAGCAGCCTGACCACCAGCAACGTTCCCCTGACCGACCTGGTCACCATCACGCAGGCCCAGTACCGCCTGTCCACTGGCGAGCTGACCCTGGTGGCCAGCACCAGTGACGAAACAACACCTCCAGTACTTACCGCACATACCGGCAACGGCACGCTGATCGGCAACCTGGGCGGTACCGGCGCCGTGAAGACGTTGAGCATGACCCTCTCGCCCATTCCGCCGGCCAAGGTGCAGGTCACCAGCGCCAACGGTGGTAGCGACTCCGAAGACGTGGTGCTGGTGCCATGAACAGACAAAGGCTCAGCCTTCAAGGAGGCAGCATGAACACTTGGTCGCGCCGTGCGCTGTTGGCCGCCGGTTTCTCTCTTACCGTTACCAGCGCCGCGTTCGCCGCGCTGTCTGATGTCGATCCGGGGCCCTACACCTTCGCCACAGGTGGCTATCCGATGTGGTACAAGGACAGCCTCGACCAATCCCTGGAGCTGTGCCAGTCGCGTGCCACCAGCACCCGTGCGCCAGGCGCACCAGGGGCGCCCGCCTACATGTGCACCTTGTTGCCCGAGCCCGGGATCTATGACGATGCCCTGCCGCTGGTATTTCCAGATAACTGGCCACCCGAGATGTTCTGGTTCCTGGCCGAAACCTCGATACCACAAGTGGGTAACAGCGGATATGAACTGGAGGTCTACGTTGCCGGTATAGAGGCAGCCTTCGCGGCTGAAAACCCGGTAGACGGTGATCAGCAAAGCTTCGCCCGCATCCGTATCCGCGCATCGGTCCCACGCACCGGTACCTACACCATCACGCACCCTTACGGGGTGGAGACGGTCAACGTCACCACGGCAGGTCGTCGCGCGATCAATATCACTCGGGACATAGGCATTGGCGCTCCGGGCAACTTCCAGGGGGCGCTGGGGGGGGCGATCGGCCCTTGGCTGAAGGGGGTTGGCGGGCCGTATACAGAGGTCAATCCTGACACTGGCACCACCGAAACCTACATCGGCGACCCCAATATCACCGAAGCGGTAACCGGTAGCCCCTTCAATACCAACTTCGTGCGCATCGAAGGGCCCGCGGGCGCCATTCAGACCAACACGTTCACAGTGTCTGGCAAGGTGCTGGACCCGCGAGCACAAACCCCGGTCACGCTGGAGCGCGCCACCTACTCGCGCAACGGCAGCGGTACCCGCGTGGAAGTGTTCGCCAAGGCCCCGAGTGAGGCCAGCCTGTGTATGCGCAATGGCCTGGCACTGATCGGCACGCCGCCTTCGCCTTGTCAGTTCACCCTGACTTCGGACAACAACGGTTTGTTCTTCAGCCAGCAGTTCAACCAGTCGGCGCCGCCAGAGGTGGTGGTTGTCACCGCCAGCAACGCAGTCGGCGGCACCCAGCCGACTGCGCTCTCGAGCAAGCTCAGCGACGTGGTCAAAGTCAGCACCGCACGCTACGACTGGGCCAACAAACGTCTGTTGATCGAGGCCAGTTCCAGCGACGAAGTAGCGGTCCCCGACCTGCTCGCCCAAGGCTACGGCCGCCTGTCGAAATCGGGCACACTGCAAAGCATCACGGTCAACGACTTGGCGCAACCGCCCGCCACCGTTACGGTCAAGTCTGCCCGCGGCGGTAGTGATGTAGAGCCAGTGATCGTGGTCGGCAACGCCCCGGTCGAGGCCGCCAACCAGCCACCGCTCGCCCAGGCCGATGTCGGCAGCACCAGTGTCGGTGTACCGATCACACTTAACCTGCTGCTGAACGACAGCGACCCGGATGGCAACGTGCCGCTGACCATCAGCGACCTGACCCAACCCGGGACCGGCCTTGGCGGCGTCGTGATGAATGGCACCACCTCGGTTACCTACACGCCGCCGACCGGGGCCACACAACCGCTGGTAGCCAACTTCAGCTACCGGGCGGTGGATGCCAAGGGGCTGAAATCGGAACCGGCCACGGTCACGATCAACGTCGCACCTAACCAGGCACCGACTGCCAAC
The DNA here is from genome assembly GCF_034044115.1 of Pseudomonas sp. BO3-4. NCBI lineage: Bacteria > Pseudomonadati > Pseudomonadota > Gammaproteobacteria > Pseudomonadales > Pseudomonadaceae > Pseudomonas > Pseudomonas sp. BO3-4. The sequence continues at coordinate 3,104,630 of NZ_CP139018.1, read as the reverse complement.
CCGGAAACCGTCGCCACCTTGGGCGTGCCATTGACCATCAACGTACTGGCCAACGACACCGATCCAGAAGGCAACGTACCGCTGAGCGTGACCAACATCACCCAGCCGGCCGCCGGCCGCGGCACGGTCAGCACCGACGGCACAACCGTCACCTATACCCCACCAGCCACTGTAACCACAGCCTTCACCACCACCTTCACCTACCAGGCACGTGACTCGCTGGGGGGGCTGTCCACCCCAGGTACGGTCACCGTCAACGTGTCGCCTCGGCCTGCCGCTGAAACCTTCGCCGTCACGGCAGCCACGGTCACGGCGCGCTCCAACAACCGTTACAACTGGGACATCAGTGGCACCTCGTCGGTGACCACCGGCAATACCGTAACCGTGCGGGTAACCACGACTACCGGCGTCCAGACCTTGGGTACGGCCACGGTAGCGCTGACCGGCCGCTGGCGCCTGGCGGTGAGCAATAGCACCACGATCATCCCGACTGCGGCACCGACGGCGACGATCACAACCAGCCAAGGCACCACGCGCACCGTCAACGTAGTCGTGCAGTAAAAGCCGGAGGCTTCGATGAAACGGCTGTACTCCCTGTTGCTCTGCCTGGCCCTGGCGGGCCAGGCCTGCTGGGCAGAGGACCTGATGGACAATGCCGACCTCGCACCCGGCAACGACCTCGGTGAACCCGTGATCATCCGCCTGCTGCCGGCCGGTGCCGGCCAGGCTGCGGTGATCGAGCAACAGGGGTCAGGCAACCGCGCCGCCCTCGACCAGAACGGTCAGGCCCTGCTGGGCCGTATCGTCCAGTCCGGCGGTGCCCAGGAAGCGTACATCTTGCAGGAAGGCAGTGACCTGATGGCCATCATCCGCCAACAGGGAAATGGCAACAGCGCGTCGATTCGCCAGAGTGGCAGCAGCAACAACGCTGCCATCGAGCAGATCGGCAACGACAACAGCGCCAGCATCGTGCAGTCCGGCTCAGGGCTCAACAGCTCCGTGACCCAGGCTGGCAATGGCCAGCATGTTCAGATCACCCAATACCGATAGACCTGGAGGCACCACCATGTACAAGCTCGCTCCGTTAAGTGCCGCTATCGTCCTGGCCCTCGCAGGTCAGGCCATGGCAGCTGACAGCACCTCGTCCCAGACCCAGGACGGCAAGGAAAACATCGCCGAAGTCTCTCAGACCCAGGCATCCTTCGCCTCGGCCACCCAGAACCAGACTGGCAAGGGCCACAACCACCTCGCCGTGCAGACCGAAAGCACCAGCGATATTCAGCAGAGCGCCACCGGCCAGTACAACGCCGGCTACGCTGAGCAACTGTTCGAGAACGGCAGCCAGATTACCCAGCACGCCGGAGGCAGCTACAACGATGCCTTCGCCAGCCAGTCGATAGGGTCGAACAACGAATCGCTGCAAACCCAACAAGGCGTCGGCAATAAATCCACCGTGTGGCAGGACAGCCAGGAAGGCAGCAAAGCCACCAGCTGGCAATCCGGCCAGCGCAACGAAGCGTTCATCGAGCAGACCTTCGGTGGCAGCAACAACCGCAGCACCGTCAACCAGACCGGCCAGGACAACTACGCCGCCGCCGAGCACCTGAACCATATCGATGGCGATATCCAGGTCTATCAGGATGGCCACGACAACTGGGCCTATGGCGACCAGCGCGAAGGCACCGGTGGCACCATTGCCATTGGCCAGTACGGGGGCGGCAACTCCGTGGAAGTGTGGCAGGACACACAGATCGGTAGCCAGGCCTCCGTAGTCCAGACCGGCCAGTCGAACGAAGGCTATATCGACCAGAGCTTCGGCGTCAGCAACAAGGTCAGCCTGTCGCAGCAAGGCAATGCCAACGCCAGTTGGTCGGACCAGTTCGAGACCAACAACTCGACCACCACCATTACCCAAACCGGCAACAACAACCTGCATTTCACCTATCAGAATGGTGAGAACCTCAACCTGACCATCAACACCCAAGGCAATGGCAACAGCATCACCGCCAGTAACTGGAAAGGCGCCAAGATGGGTGGCCAGTTCGGCACCAACCAGAACGCCACCATCAACCAGACGGGCAACGGCAACGGTGTCAATCTGACCCAGAAGGGCGCTGACCAGCAGGCCACGCTGACCCAGACGGGTAAAGGCAACCAGATGTCGACCAAGCAGGATGACGTCAGCAACGAGCTGTACTTCGAACAGAACGGCACTGACAACATTCTGATCGCCGACCAGCGTGGGACCGACAACTATGCCTACGGCAGCAGCCAGGGCACCGGCAACACCATCACGCTCGACCAGTCCGGCTATAGCAACCAGAGCTACACCAACCAACTCTACGGAAGCGGAAACGAAGCCACCATCAAACAGACTGACAGCATCAACGTCGCCTACGTGACCCAGGGAGGCCAAAGCAACAAGGCGTTCGTCGACCAAAGTGGCGTCGCCCAATCCGCCACCATCACCCAGCTGGGCAGCGCGAACCTGGCCACTGTGACCCAGCAGTAAACCGCTCCCCCTTGAACCGCGGTGCTCCTCTCCCTGGTGCCGCGGTTCCTTTTTCTGTTATCCCGCCCTCTGCAATCGTTCGATCCGATCGGCGTGTGCGATCCCTTGACGTGTATCGGTCGGGTACAATGGCAAACCGCTCGAAAATGTGCAGCCGCATGATCCAGTCCGACCTCGACCTGTTCGGCGCCCAGCCGCAACGCCTGGCCAGCCACACTGTGCTGCTGCCCGGCTTCGCCCTGGCCGAAACCGAGGCGCTGCTCGATGCCCTGCGTCCGGTGCTGCGTGCTGCGCCGTTCCGGCACATGTACACCCCAGGAGGCCTGCGCATGGCAGTGGGCCTGACCAACTGCGGTACGCTGGGGTGGGTGAGTGATCAACATGGCTACCGGTACAGCCCCAGCGACCCACTCAGTGGCCAGCCCTGGCCCGCCCTGCCCCCGGTTCTGCTCGCCTTGGCCTCCCGCGCGGCAGCCATGGCCGGGTTTGACGGTTTTGTGCCGGATGCCTGCCTGGTCAACCATTACCTGCCAGGCACACGCCTGAGTCTGCACCAGGACCGCGACGAGCAGGATTTCGGCCAGCCGATCGTGTCGGTGTCGTTGGGCTTACCGGCAGTGTTCCTGTTCGGCGGCCTGCAGCGTGCCGACAAGGCCCAGCGCATTGCGCTGAGCCACGGCGATGTGCTGGTTTGGGGCGGCGAAGACCGCTTGCGCTTCCACGGCGTGCTACCGATCAAACCCGGTGTGCATCCGCGCCTGGGCGAACGGCGGATCAACCTGACCTTGCGCAAGGCGGGTGCCTGAACAGGGGCCGTCATCTGCCACCCCGCGCAAAACAAGATGAACGCACATGAAACACATTGAACATCTTGGCCAGGCAAGCTTCGAATGATAAGCCGCCTTTCTTTTGTCTGGAGCCTGCCATGCCCAACCCGCCTGGTTCTTCGAGCCGTTGCAACGGAGCCATGTCCCGATGAAGATGCCTGGCCGCGCACCCAATGCTTCGCTGCAGCTCGATTACGTACGCGACACCCTGTTCGGCCCGGTGGCGCAACGCGTGGAATGCCAATGCCAGCTCGCCGCCCTCAACCTGCAGGGTCGCCCAGGGCTGCGCCTGCACGTTTGCCCCCCATTGCCTGACAAGATCGACCGAGCTCACAGTGTGGCCTTCGTCTGGGATGGGCGGAGTTACCACGGCGTGGTTCGCGAGAAGGGAAAGTGCGGCGACGGTGGATTGAACCTGCTGCTGGAACTGCAATAAGCCGATCAACGAGGGTTGTGGCTGCCTGGGCGCATGCCAGCGCGTTGCTTTCGGCCGCCACCTATGCCCGGCCAGCCTTGGCTGACCGGGGCACGACAGGCGCGCTCAGGCAATCGCCTTGAGTGGCGCCGGGTGGTTGTCACGCAGCGCATGCAGCTGCTCCACCAGGTTGACCAGGTCACGGCAACTGTTGAGGTTTTGCAGCGCGACCCCGCTGAGGGTCACGCCCTGATCGAGATCCTGGCCCTGGCCCAGGCGGATGGTCAGGTTGGCGCCGTCCGGGCAGCTGACTTCACAGCGGTCTGGCAAGCAGGCCTGCTCGATCAGTTGCCGCATCTCTAGTATCGAAACGCCTATCAACGACATGGTACGACCCTCTCTGTGGGATGGCCTGTTGTTTGGGAGTACGCCTTTGTCGGGCGGGGCGCCAATTGATATTGCGCATGCTCGGCCAGCTGTCCATGCGCCCGGGCAATGAGCTTGCGGGGGATCCTTTAGCACCTTAGTGGAAGATTCTCCGCGAGGGCCGAGTGTTCGACTGCATTAGCAGACTTGACGACGAGTGGTCTTGGTCAGCAACGCGCTGACCAATGTCCAGCCGGGTGGCCGTGGGAAGATGGCCTGCCAGCGACAGGGCCGGGACAGGCCACCCAATCAACAGGATCAGTGCGCGGCACCTCCCCTCTCATCCTGCATCTGCCCAAACCGCCCGGCATGGAAATCATCGAACGACTCGGCAATCTCCGCCTGGCTGTTCATCACGAACGGGCCGTAGCCGACGATCGGCTCATCGATTGGCTCACCGCTGAGCAGCAGCACACTTGCGCCGTCCAGCGCCTCGACAGCTACGTCTACACCCTCCCGGTCGAGCAGCACCAGGCTCGACGGGCCTGCTTCGCGCTCGCTATTGATTCGAACGTTACCACGCAACACCACCAGCGCTGCATTGCGCCCGGCAGCAACCGGCAACTGCAAGGCCGCGCCGGCGTTGAGCCGCAAATCCCACACGTCCATCGCGGTGAAGGTTCTGGCCGGCCCGTGGTGGCCATGGTAGTCACCGGCAATCACCCGCAAGCGCCCGGCATCACCGTCAAGCGCTACCACCGGAATGTCGCCGGCCAGCAGCGTCTGGTAGCCGGCCGCTGCACGCTTGTCCCGCGCCGGCAGGTTCACCCACAGCTGGACCATTTCCAGCGTGCCGCCACTGCGTGCAAAGTCCGGGGAATGAAACTCTTCATGAATGATGCCGTTGGCCGCCGTCATCCACTGCACGTCACCTGGACCGATCAAGCCTCCAGCACCGGTGGAATCACGGTGCTCCAGTTCACCTTGGTAGACGATGGTCACAGTCTCGAAGCCGCGATGCGGATGCTGGCCTACACCGCGTCGTGCTTGGGTCGGGGCGAAATCATGCGGGCCGGCGTAATCCAGCAGCAGGAACGGGCTGATCCGGCTGGCCAGGTTGTCGTAGGTGAACAGGCTGCGCACCGGGAAACCATCCCCCACCCAATGGGCGTGAGGGCTGCGGTGAATACCCAGAATTTTTTTCATGAGAAGGCTCCTCTCTTGGTTGAGGTAACCTTATCAATGATGCCAATCAAGCGGTAGACGGCTGAAATGGCATGCATCGTCCCATCTGCAGAACAGTCAATCTTGCAAAAAATCGAGCACTTGCTCGGCCGCCATGGCCGGGTCTTCCTGCATGAAACAGTGCCCACCGGGAACTTGCCGTGCGGTCACATTGCGGTTTAGCAGCGCCAGGCGATTTACCGAATGTGGCACGAAGGGATAGGTGTCTTCGCCATACAACACCCGTGTCGGCGTCGTGATTGCGGCCAGACTGGCCCACATGCGTTTAGGGAATGAGCTGAAGATCTCCACTTCACGGCTGGGCCGGCACTTGAGCACCACGGCCTCGCCACACTCACCGATGGCATGCTCGACATAGGCCTGCAGTGCCGCATGGGTCCAGCCTTTGAAGATACCGCGCCCTTCCAGCGAGGCCAACGCCGACTCGCGATCGGGCCAGTGGCTGCGGCGGCTGGCGGCCTTACGGGCCAGGGCGTGACGCTGATGCAGGCCGACCAGGGCTGCCGCCCCCATCACACCGATCATGCGTCGGCTGAACAGTACCGGGTCGAGCAACACGGCACGGGCGAACAGTTGCGGCTCACTGCCCAGGATCAGCCCCGTAAGCACGCCACCAAAGCTGTGGCCTACGGCAAACCGCTGTACGTCGCCATACTCGCCACGTCCGCCCTGAAAGGCCTCCACCGCCAAGGCAGCGGTGCGGTTCCAGCCGCGAAACACCCCACCATGGTCACTGTCCCCATGGCCCTGAACGTCGCAAAGCCACAGGTCGAAATGCTCGCCCAGGCGCATCAGCAACGGTTGGTAAGCCAGACAACAGAAGCCGTTGCCATGCAGGAAGTGCAGCAGCGGTTTGCCACTGGCCGGGGTTCGCCAGCCACGCAGGGTGAAACCTTCGGCGCATTCGTGGGACCAGGGAATCAACTGCATCGGCTTACTGTACTCTCGGGGTCAGGAAAACGCTGATTCTACAAACAGCAGCGGGTACAGTGAAATCACCAGCAACAAGGCCATCACGACATTGAACAGCATCAGCCAGCGCGAGTTTTGCAACAGGTTGCGCAGGGCGCTGCCGAACATCACCCATACCCCCACGCTGGGCAAGTTGACCAACGCGAACAAGGCCGCAATGACGATCACGTTGGTTACATAGCCTTGCGCTGGCGTGTAGGTGGTAATCGCCCCTACCGCCATCACCCAAGCCTTGGGGTTGACCCACTGGAACGCCGCCGCCCCCCAGAAGCCCAGCGGTTTACGGGCACTGGACGCGGCCGTGCCGACCGGCCCGGAAGTGGCGATCTTCCAGGCCAGGTACAGCAGATAGGCGGCGCCAGCGTAGCGCAGCACCGTGTACAGGGGTGGCCAGGCCTTGAATACTTCACCCAGCCCCAGGCCGACGGCCAGCACCATCATCATGAAACCAAAACTGATACCCAAGGCATGAGGGACCGAGCGGCGCACGCCGAAGTTCACCCCCGAGGCCAGCAACATGGTGTTGTTGGGACCCGGGGTGATGGAAGACACGAAGGCAAACAGCACAAAGGCGGTCAGCAGGTCGGCAGAGGCAAGCATGGCGGGCATTCCACTTTCTTTATGGGTGCTGTCACACTAACGGAGCGCCACTCCCAGCAACCGGTACAGTTCAATTAAATTACGCAGATACACATCACTGTACCGACAACCCGGATCAAGGAAGCCGTCACCATGAGCCTTACCATTCGCCCTGCCGTTCGTACCGATGCCGAGCAGATCCTCACCTTCATCACCGAACTGGCCGAGTACGAACGCGCGCGCCACGAGGTGGTCGCCACCCTTGCCGATATCGAGCACAGCCTGTTCGACGAAGGCAGCACTGTGCACACCCTGATGTGCGAGCGTGATGGCCGTGCAATTGGCTTTGCCGTGTACTTCTACAGCTACTCGACCTGGCTCGGGCGCAATGGCATCTATCTGGAAGACCTGTACGTAACCCCCGAGCAACGCGGCGATGGCGCCGGCCGGCAGTTGTTGCAGCACATTGCCCGCGAAGCGCTGGCGAACAACTGCGGGCGCCTGGAATGGAGCGTGCTGGACTGGAACGAGCCAGCGATCGGCTTCTACCAGAAGCTGGGGGCCGAGGCGCAGGATGAGTGGGTGCGCTACCGCCTGGATGGCGACAAGCTGGCGGCATTCGCCCGCGGGTGATCGCCCGGTTTCTGCACTTCTGCCTGCTGGAAGAACACGGCAGGCCTGAGCCTGTCCTACCTGCTGCTCGGCAGCCTCGCGCGCTGTATGACATTGACGCCAAGCCCGCCCCATGCTCTCCTTATGCCTCACGTTCAGGTGCCCCTCAGGGGGTGAAACGGGAAACCGGTGCGTCCCAGGCCCTTCAGCAGGACTGGACAATGCCGGTGCTGCCCCCGCAACGGTAAGCGAGTGAAGCGTCTGTACCACTGTGCCTTGTAGTGCGGCATGGGAAGGTGACGCGTTCCAGGAGCCCAGCTCTTCCTCGCAAGCCCGGAGACCGGCCTGGCGTTCATGAACACCCCGCGGTGGGCGGGCGCTGTTGCATTCCCTTGGGCGACCACGTCCGGGGCTGCCGCGCTCGCCCATTGCCCACAAAAAGCAGAGGATCGCGTCATGCCCGTCACAAGCGCCAAACAACACAGCCTTGCTACCCCCGTTACCCTCAGCCAGCGTGTAATCATCGCCGTCGGTGCCAGCTTGCTGGGTTTGTGCCTGGTGTACTTTGCCGGGTTCTCGCACATCGAGGCTGTGCACAACGCCGCCCACGACACCCGCCACAGCGCCGCCTTCCCCTGCCACTGAGTACGCCTGATGATCACGCGCATTGCCCGTACTGCGGGTTTCAGCGGGCTCCTTGCAGCCCTGTTGCTGACCTTGCTGCAAAGCTTCTGGGTGGCTCCGCTGATTCTGGAGGCGGAAACCTACGAGTCCTCGGCCCCGGCCGCACACCACGAACACGGTAGCGAAGTGGCCGCTCATGAACACAGCGCCGAAGCCTGGTCGCCGGAAGACGGCTGGCAGCGCGTGCTGTCCACCACAGGCGGCAACCTGGTGGTCGCAGTCGGCTTCGCCCTGATCCTCGCCGCCCTGTACAGCCTTCGCGAGCCCAAACGCGCTACCACTGGCGCATTGTGGGGGTTGGCTGGCTTCGCCGTGTTCTGCCTGGCTCCCACCCTGGGCTTGCCACCAGAACTGCCGGGGACTGCGGCCGCCGACCTGGGGCAACGCCAAACCTGGTGGGTTGGTACAGCCAGTGCCACAGCGCTGGGCCTGGCCTTGCTGGTGTTCGCCCGCCACTGGCTGCTGAAGGCGCTGGGCGCCGTGCTGCTGGTCATTCCCCATGTAATCGGTGCACCGCAACCCGAGGTGCACGAAAGCCTGGCCCCTGAAGCATTGGAAACCCAGTTCAAAGTCGCCTCCTGGCTGACCAACGCCGCCTTCTGGCTGGCCTTGGGCCTGCTCAGCGCCTGGCTGTTCCGCCGTTCCAGCCAGGCTTGATGCCTGCCTTCTATGCCGGTTTTGGCTGCCGCCGGGGTTGCCCGGCAGATGCCTTGCAACGCTTGCTGCGCCAGGCCCTGGACAACCAGGGCCTGGCGCTGGCCGACCTGCGCGGCATCGCAAGCATCAGCCTGAAGGCCGACGAGCCCGGCTTGCAGCAATTGGCAGAGCGCCTCGGTTTGCCCTTGGTGCTGTACCATGGCGCGCAACTGCAACCCTATGAACCACTGCTCAGCCACCGTTCCGCCGCTGCCCACCAGCACAGTGGCTGTTGGGGCGTAGCCGAGAGCGCGGCACTGGCCTTGGCCAGCCAGCGGCAGGGTAAGGCCAGGCTGCTGCTGACGCGCCAGGTACTGGGCCCGGCGACGCTCGCCCTGGCCTGCTGAGCGTTTCGTACCCTCTTTCTTGCCAGGACTTTGCATGACCATCTACTTTATCGGTGCCGGCCCCGGCGACCCGGAGCTGATCACGGTCAAGGGCCAACGGCTGATTCGTCAGTGCCCGGTGATCATTTATGCCGGTTCACTGGTACCCGCCGCCGTGCTCGAAGGCCACCAGGCCGAAACCGTGATCAACAGCGCCGAACTGCATCTGGAACAGATCATCGCTGCCATGCGCAGCGCACACGAAAAAGGTCAGGATGTGGCCCGGGTGCACAGCGGCGACCCCAGCCTGTACGGCGCCATCGGTGAACAGATTCGCCACCTGCAGGCGCTGGGCATCGATTACCAGATCATCCCCGGCGTTACCGCCACGGCAGCGAGCGCCGCCCTGCTCGGCTGCGAGCTGACCTTGCCTCAAGTGGCGCAGACGGTGATCCTTACTCGCTACGGCGACAGCTCGCCCATGCCGCCGGGTGAGCAGTTAGGGGACCTGGCGCGCCATGGCAGCACCCTGGCAATTCATCTGGGGGTCAAGCACCTGTCGCGCATTGTCGATGAGTTGATGCCGCACTACGGCGCGCACTGCCCGGTTGCGGTGGTGCATCGGGCCACCTGGCCAGACCAGGATTGGGTGCGCGGCAACCTCGGTGATATCGTCGAACGCGTAGCGGCCAAGGATTTCCGGCGCACGGCGCTGATCCTGGTAGGCCACGTACTGGGGGATACGCCGTTCGCCGAATCGGCCTTGTACCGTGCCGGGCATGCCCACCTGTACCGCCCTGGCGACTGAACATTGCCAGCCTTGCCTCGGGCGTAGCAGACTCCGGGTTCCCGCCTGCGAACAGGAGCCATGCCCATGCTGGAATTACGCCCCAACTGCGAGTGCTGTGATGCCGATCTGCCGGGTGACAGCCCCGACGTTATGATCTGCTCCTTCGAATGCACGTTCTGCCGTGCCTGTGCCGAAACCCGCTTCCAAGGCCGCTGCCCAAATTGTACCGGGCAGTTGGTAGCCCGCCCGACGCGGGTCGGCCAGGCATTGGCCAACAACCCTGCCTCCACACTGCGTATACACAAACCGCACGCTGCCTGCGCCTGAACAACTGCAAAGAAGCGGCATCACCGCTTTCTCAGGGTGATGTCTTTCCTGTTTCTTGTAGGACTTTTCAACAAAAAGCACTGGGGTTTTCAACACTTCTATACTCGGCATTACCAAACTTCGGGAATGGTCGTATCGTGCAGCGCTTCCGATAACCCCACTTGCAGACGTATTCCTGAGTGTTCCAGGAAGCGGACCACATCCCTACAGGAGTTTTCCTCATGACAACCGTGCTGATCGTCGACGACCACCCTATTGTCCGGCTGTCGTTGCGCCTACTGCTCGAGCGCGAGCGCTTCCATGTCATCGGCGAGGTCGGCAATGGCAGTGAAGTGGCTCAGGTAGCCCGCGAACTGCGCCCGGACGTAGTCATTCTCGACATCGGCCTGCCCGGCCTGGACGGCATGGAAGTCATCAAGCGATTGCAGAGCCTGGAGCCGGTACCGAAGATCATGGTGCTGACCGGCCAGGCCACTGACCTGTATGTACGCCGCTGCCTGGATGCCGGGATAGGTGCCTTCGTCACCAAGGAAGAGGACCACGAGGCCCTGCTGTTCGCCCTCAAGGCCCTGACCAAAGGTTATTCGACCTTTCCGCAAATGTCGGTCAACAGCAACTCGCTGGAGAGCGAGCCAGTGCGCCTGGCCAGTCTCTCCAACCGAGAAATGGAAGTGCTGCGGCGCCTTGCGCGCGGCGAGAACAACAAGAACATCGGCACGTGCATGAACCTCAGCGCCAAGACCATCAGCACCTACCGGGGCCGTATCATGGAAAAGCTCAAGACTGAGTCTCTCGTGGAAATGGTCGACCTGGCCAAGCGCAACAGCGTCTATTGAGCGCTCGGCTACCATGAAACAGTTGCTGGCGAGCGTCCTTCTGGCTATCGGTCTGGCCAACTCCACGGTGCTGCAGGCCAGCAGCGAACCACGCCATCTGCTGGCGCGCTCAATCAGTGCCGCTGCCCCACTGACGTTATCCGGCGATGATCGCCACTGGCTGAAAAATCGCCAACGCCTGATACTGGGTAGCGCGCGCCCCGACTACCCCCCGTTCGAAATCAATGTCAGTCAGCATGACTATGAGGGGTTAAGCGCAGACTACGCCGGCATCATCGGCGAACAGCTTGACATACCCATTGAAGTACGCCGTTTTGACAGCCGTCACGAGGCCATCACTGCCCTGCGTGATGGCCATATCGACTTGCTAGGTAGCTCCAACGCCTTCGAAGCGGCAGACGCCCAGCTTAGCCTGAGCACCCCCTATGCCGACGACCTGCCAGTGATCGTCACCCGTGAGGGGCACAGCTTGAAAAGCACGCCCGACCTCGCCGGCCTGCGCCTGGCGATGGTCGATCACTACCTGCCGGCCGTCAGCGTTCGCACCCTGTACCCGAAGGCGCAACTGAGCCTGTACCGCTCGACCCTGGCCGGGCTCGCCGCTGTGGTACTGGGCGAGGCAGACGCCTATCTGGGCGATGCGATCAGCACCGACTACATGATCGGCAAAAGTTTTCAGGGCACGTTGAAAATCGACCATTTCTCCCAACTGGCTCCAGAGGCTTTTGCCTTCGCCATCGCCAGCGACAACCCGCGCCTGCATCGGCTGGTGGACAAGGCGCTGTCACGCATTAGCGAAAGTGAACGCCTGAACATTCTGCGCCGCTGGAGCAGTGGTAACACCAGCCTGCTGCTGCAGCGCCACCTCACTGCCTTGAGCGAAGAAGAAGAAGCCTGGATCACCGCCCACCCCACTATCAGCGTACTGGTCAATACCTCGCTGGCACCTTTGACGTTCAACGATGCTCAGCACCGCCCTAGCGGTATCACCCTGGACCTGCTCAAGCAGATCTCGCTGCGCACGGGGCTGCAGTTCACACCCGTCGAGAGTGCTTCATCGCAGGCCATGATCGACCGCCTGGTGCACGGCGAGGCACAGATGATCGGGGCGCTGGGCTATGGTGCCGACCGCTTGAAGCAACTGCGCTACACCCGCCCCTACCTGGTCAGCCCGCGCGTGCTTGTCACCCGCAACGACGGTGAATCACCTGCACAGACCAAGGCCCTGGATGACAAGCGCATCGCCTTGGTGCGCGGCTCACCGCTGCAGGCCGTTTTGCAACAGCGATACCCGCAGGCCAAGATCGTCGAAGTTGACAACCCACTGGGCCAGATGGAGGCCGTGGCCAACGGTGTTGCCGACGTGGCCCTGAGCAGCCATATCAATGCGGCCTATTACATCAGCCATGTGTTCAAGGACCGTTTGCGCATTGCCAGCGTGCTCGACGACGCCCCGGCCATTGCCGCCTTTGCCGTAGCCGCCGACCAGCCACAGCTGCAGGCCATTCTCGACAAGGCGCTGCTAAGCATTCCACCTGAAGAACTGGACCAGTTGATCAACCGCTGGCGCACCAGCACACTGGTGAGCGACAGCCCATGGCGCGACTACCGCACCTTGGCTTTGCAGGTGCTGGTGCTGTCGGCCCTGCTGCTGGCCGGGGTGGTGTTCTGGAACAGCTACCTGCGCAAGCTGATCAACCAGCGAACCGAGGCACAGCACGCACTGCAGGCACAGCTCGCGCTGAGCCGTGGGCTGCTGGAACAGTTACGCCAGGCCAAAGACGATGCCGAACAGGCCAGCCAGACCAAAAGCACCTTCCTGGCCACCATGAGCCATGAGATCCGTACCCCGATGAATGCGGTGATCGGTCTGCTGGAACTGGCCCTGGAAGATAGCCGCAGCGGCCGCAGCGACGCCCAGACCTTGCAGACCGCCCATGATTCGGCCATTGGCCTGCTTGAGCTGATTGGCGATATTCTCGACATTTCCCGCATCGAATCCGGCCATATCAGCCTGCAACCGGTGCCTACCAATCTGGTCGAACTGGTGCGCGCCACGCTGCGGGTGTTCGAAGGCAATGCCCGGGCCAAAGGGTTGCATCTGCAGGGCGAGCTGCCTGCAGAGCCGGTATGGGTGCTGGCTGACCCACTGCGACTCAAGCAAATTCTGTCCAACCTGATCAGCAACGCCATCAAGTTCACCGACCGTGGTGAAGTGCAGGCATGCCTGCTGCTGCCCAAAGTTGCCGGCCACGGCGTTCTGGCTATCGAGCTGAATGTGCGTGACACCGGCATCGGCATCAGCCCCGCCGACCAGGCCAGGCTGTTCAGTGCCTTCGTTCAGGTCGATGGCCCAAGGGCACGTCAAGGGGCAGGCCTGGGGTTGGTCATCAGCCGTACCCTGGCCGAACTGATGGGCGGCGCCCTGAGCCTTCAGAGCGTCGAGGGCGTTGGTACCCGGGTACAAGTCAGCCTGCGGTTACCCGTCTGCGAAGCACCGGCACAAGCGGACCCTCAACTCACGACACATGAAAGCAACAGCGGCCCGCTCAATATTCTGGTGGTCGACGACTACCCAGCCAACCTGCTATTGCTGGAACGGCAACTGCAAACCCTGGGGCACCACGTGACACTGGCGGAGAATGGCGAGATCGCCCTTGCTCGCTGGCAGGAAGCACGCTTTGACCTGGTGATCACCGATTGCAGCATGCCGGTCATGGACGGGCATGAACTCACCCGACGCATTCGTAGCCTGGAGGGCGAACACGGCCTGCCAGCAGGCCGTATTCTTGGCGTGACCGCCAACGCCCAGGCCGAGGAGCGTACTCGCTGCCTGGCCAGCGGCATGGACGAATGCCTGTTCAAGCCGATTGGTCTGCGCACGCTCAAGACCCATCTGCCCCAGGTGCGCCCTCAGCAGCCGTCGCCGGAGCCTTCCCATGATGGGTTCGACCTGGCCGAATTGCGCCACCTGACCCAGGACGACGAACAGTTGACGCGGCATTTGCTGGAGCAGTTGTCGATAAGCGTCAGTGAAGACCTGGCCGCCCTGCGTGCCTTGGCCACAGACGCCCCTGATGAAGCGGTACGCGCCTTGGCCCACCGCATCAAGGGTGGCGCCAAAATGATCAGGGTGCGCGTCGTGGTCAAAGACTGTGAAGCCATCGAACACGCCCACGCACAAGGGCTGCCAACCGTTGAACAGCGCAGGCAACTGCAAGTCAGCCTGCAGGCACTGCTTGACGAGATGCGCGAGGCGCTCAATGCAATTGCAGCGTCGAGCTGATCTGGCTGATGGCGTCCACGACGTGCCGTGAACCTTGCTGAATTTCCATGATCACTGTCCCCGCCTCATTGGCCAGTGCCACGCCGTGACCGGTACGGTTGAGGCTCGATTGCATGCTGGCCACCGCCAATAGCGACAGGTCGTGGTTCTGCCGCACCACATCGACGATTTCCAGGGTGGCCTTGCTGGTTCGCGCGGCCAGGTTGCGCACCTCATCGGCCACCACGGCAAAGCCTCGCCCGTGCTCGCCGGCACGCGCGGCCTCGATGGCTGCATTAAGGGCCAACAGGTTGGTCTGGTCGGCGATGCCACGAATGGTCAGCACAATCTGCCCGATCACATCCGACTGCTTGTTTACCGCATCGATGCTGCGCGCTGCGTCGTTAAGCTCCTGGGAAATCTGCTCGATTACCTGCACGGTCTGCTGCACCACTTCGGTACCCTTGCGCGCGCAGGCATCGGTCTGCACCGAACTGGCATGGGCGGCATGTGCGGCGCTTTGCTGGGTGCAGACTTGATGGGTGATGTCGCTGGCAAACTTGACCACTTTGCACAGGCGGCCCTTGCTGTCGAAGATCGGGTTGTAGGAGGCCTCCAGGAAAACAGTCTGGCCTTGCTTGTTGACGCGTTCGAAGCGGTGCGAGTGGTATTCGCCACGGTTCAGCGAAGCCCAGAACTCCCGGTACTGGGCCGATTCGCGTTCAGGCGCCAGGCAGAACAGCCCGTGATGGCGGCCAACCACTTCATCAAGGCGGTAGCCCATGGTGTCGAGAAAGTTCTGGTTGGCCTTGATCACCCGGCCTTGCGGGGTGAACTCGATCACCGCCATGGAGCGGCTGATGGCCTTGAGCAGGCTTTCGCTCTCGTGCTCCAGCACCACCCGCTGGGTGATGTCCGAGGCCACCTTGATTACGCTGGTGACTTGCCGGTGCTCGTCCAGCACGGGCATGTAGCTGGCTTCCAGCCAGACCTCGCGCCCCGCCTTGTCGATACGCTCGAACGTACCGCTGATAGCCTTGCCCTGCCCCAACTCGCGCCACAGTTGCTGGTACTCGGCGCTTTTTGCATAGTCCGGCTCACAGAACAGCCGGTGGTGCTTGCCACGCAGCTCGTCGGCGCTGTAGCCCATGGCCTGGCAGAAGCGCTCGTTGGCGTCGAGGATAGTGCCGTCAGGGGCGAACTCGATCATCGCCATGGAACGGCCGATAGCGGCCAGTTTGGCTTGCGCATTGACTAACGCCTGGCGGCTGCGCTGGATTTCTGCCAAATCAGACTTGCGGTGGAAATCGAACATGACGCGGGGCTCCCTATGCGCGGTTTTCTGAGCATAGATCGCCGTTGGCAAGTCGTGGCATCGACAGCGCCTGTAGGAGCGGGTTCACCCGCGAACACCGGCGCAGCCGGTGCCATGCCCCCGTCGCCCGCTTCGCAGGTAAACCCGCTGCACATTCGTTTCGGGCCAATCATTCCTGTGGCATTCGCGCGAGAACGCCTTGGCGGGCACTCTCAGGTGCTCTCGCGCACCATCAGCTCAAAGCCCAGATCCTGCTGCGCATTCGTCACCCGCTTGCCATCCAGCAACGCCAGCAACGCCTGCGCTGCGCCCCGCCCCACCGCAGCCCGTGGTGTGCGAATCGAGGTCAGCCGTGGCACCATATGCGCCGAGGCCGGTAGATCGTTGAAACCGACCATCGCCACCTGGCGTGGCACCTCCACCCCTTGACGCAAGGCCTGCAGCACCGCGCCCTGAGCCAGGTCGTCGTTACAGAAGAAGATACCGTCGACATCCGGCGCCTGCTGCATCAGCTGGCTGAACAGCACACTGCCCAGGGCAATCGACGATGGCTCCGGGGCCAACACCTCCAGCTCGGCAGCCTGCAAACCGGCCTCTGCCAACGCCTGACGGAAACCCTCGGCACGCTGCATCACCCTCGGGTCCAGCTGCGCGGCAATGAATGCAAGGCGCTTGCGCCCGCGCTCGATCAGGTGCCGTGCAGCAGCACGCCCGGCCTGATGCTGCGAGAAGCCGACTGACAAAGCCCCTGGCTCACCATTGAGTTCCATCATGTGCACACACGGCACGCCGCTGGCAGCCAGCATCTGCCGCGCAGCATCGCTACGCTCGAAGCCGGTCAGCAAAATGCCGCAGGGCTGATAGGCCAGGTAATTGCGGATCAGGTTCTCTTCTTCGGCAAGGTCGTAGTGATAGTTGCCGATCAGCACCTCTAGCCCACGAGGGCGCATGACCTCATGAATGGCCTCCAAGGTGTCGATGAACAGTTGGTTGGACAACGACGGGATCAACACCACCACCGACTGACTGCGTGCCGAGGCCAGCGCCCGGGCGGCCGGGTTGGCCACATAGCCAAGGTTCGCCGCTGCGGCGATGACCTTTTCCACCAGGTCAGGCGCAACGGTGCTGACCCCACGCAAGGCGCGCGAAGCGGTAATCGGGGAAACCCCGGAAAGCCTGGCAACTTCAGCCAGGGTGGGACGACCTGTAGTTCGGGAGCCGGTGCGGGACATGAATGTTGTAATTTTACTACTTGCAAGGAGAGGGAACGGCCACTAAGGTAGCGCTGTCTCAGGATGCAGGCAATGTAATCTTTGGTAGCAGCCACCACGCGCTCGCCACCAGGCGTCCATACTGCGTAAGGACAAGACCAATAACACCGGGGAGGTGGCTGTTCGTCAACGGCGAGACAGCGCTATCTCACCCGCAGGAGGTACTGATGAATTCTCCCCTGTCCGCCATTGTGGTGATGGGCGTGGCCGGTTGCGGCAAAAGCTGCATCGGCGCTGCCATCGCTGCCAGAAGCGGCGGCCGCCTGATCGAAGGCGACGCTTTCCACCCTGCCGAAAACATCCGCAAGATGAGCGCTGGCATCCCGCTGGACGACAGCGACCGTGCCGGCTGGCTGGTCCGCCTTGGTGAAGAGTTGCAAGCCACCACCCAGGCCGGTGAACGCCCGATCCTGACCTGCTCGGCACTCAAGCGCCGCTACCGCGACACCCTGCGCGATGCCATGCCCGGGCTGGTGTTCGTGTTCCTCGAACTGTCGCCTGCCGAGGCCGAAAAACGCGTGCTGGCTCGCCCAGGGCACTTCATGCCGGCCAGCCTCATCGACAGCCAGTTCGCGGCCCTGGAATCGCCACGCGGCGAGCCATTGACGCTGGCACTGGACGCCACCCAACCGATCGAAGCACTGGCCGAAGCGGTGGACCACTGGCTAAAGCGCTGCGGTGAGCCGGGCCTGGCGCAAACCGCCTGACCTCGGCGGCTTTTCCGTCTCACCAAAGACAGCGCTACCCCAACCCGTAAACGCGGCAAAGACTCCAAAAAGCTACGCCCAAAACAACGATAAGACCGAGGCCTTCAAACCATGTTCGGACTGGCTACTGATACCTTCCTGCTGCTCGACGCGCTGGTTACCATCGTCGGGCTGATCCTGCTGATCACCCACTTCAAGGTTCACCCCTTCGTCGCCCTCACCCTCGCGGCCGGCTTCCTGGGCCTTACCTCCGGCATGCCGGTGGCCAAGGTCATGAAATCGTTCCAGGACGGTTTTGGCGGCGTACTCGGCTTCGTCGGTATCGTGCTCGCCCTGGGCACCATGCTCGGCAAGCTGATGGCCGACTCCGGGGGTGCCGACCAGATCGCGCAAACCCTCATCCGCGCCTTCGGCAAGAAGAACGTGCATTGGGCGATGATGTTCGCCGCCTTCCTGGTGGGCATCCCGCTGTTCTTCGAAATCGGCTTTGTGCTGCTGATTCCCCTGGTGTTCATCGTCGCCCGGCGCTCGGGCGTCTCGTTGGTGAAAATCGGCATTCCGCTGCTGGCCGGCCTGTCGGTGGTGCACGGTCTGGTGCCACCACACCCGGGCCCCTTGCTGGCGATCGGCATTTTCCACGCTGACATTGGCAAGACCATCTTCTACGGCCTGATCGTCGCACTGCCCACCGCGATCATCGCCGGCCCTCTGTTCGGTAACTTCATTTCCCGCTACATCCCGGGCAACCCGTCCCAGGAGCTGATGGACCAGATCGCCAAGGAGTCCGATCAGGGCAACCTGCCAAGTTTCAGCATCACCCTGATCACCGTACTGCTGCCGGTCGCGTTGATGCTGCTGAAAACGTTCGCCGACGTGGTGCTGCCTGCCGAGCACATCGTGCGCCAGTGGATGGACCTGATCGGCCACCCGATCACTGCCCTGCTCGCCGCCCTGCTACTGGCCTTCTACACCTTCGGTTCGGCCCGCGGCTTCAACCGCCAGCAGATCATGAAGATGCTCGACCAGAGCCTGGCACCGACTGCCGCCATCGTGCTGATCGTCGGCGCTGGCGGTGGCTTCAAGCAAATGCTGGTGGACACCGGCGTAGGCAACGTGATCGGGCAGATGGCTGTGCAGGCAGAAATTTCGCCGATCATGCTGGCATGGCTGGTGGCGGCGGTGATTCGCATCGCGACCGGCTCCGCCACGGTCGCCACCATCACCGGCGCGGGTATCGTGGCGCCGGTGATCGACCTGGTGCCGGGGGTGAACCGTGAGCTATTGGTACTGGCCACCGGTGCCGGCTCGCTGATCCTGTCGCATGTGAACGACGCCGGCTTCTGGCTGGTGAAGCAGTACTTCAACATGACCGTGGCAGAAACCTTCAAGACCTGGAGCATGATGGAGACGATCCTGTCCATCGTCGGCATCATTTTCATCATGTTGCTGTCGCTGGTGGTGTGACCGTTGATCGGGGTAATGGCACCTTGACGGTTCGGGTAAGGCCAAAGGGAAGTATGAGCCTTACCCGTACAGCAAAGGAGCCTGCCATGCCCCGCTCAATCATCCTGTCGATTGCCCTGCTCGCCTCGCCGCTGGCCTTTGCTGTCGGCACCGGTCCGACCTACCCCGACGACCCGCACAATACGGCGCCACAGCCAGGCGTGGACAGCACCCTCAACCCGATCGAGAAGCCTTTGCCGCGGGACACCGACCCGCGCATACAGGGCAACGAACCGCAAAGCCCACCGGCGCAGCAAAATGACAACCGCGATCTGCCGGGGATGGATGGCAGTGGGTCGGAAGGTACCGGCCGGCAAGGAGAAGGCAGCTCGGGCACAGGTAACCCCTGACGCCACGGTCTGTACTACCACTGACGCTTGTCAGGCCGGGTCAGCCCCAACTTCTCGATCCGGTAACGCAGCATATCCCGCGACAACCCAAGCATCCGCGCCGATTTGGTCACGTTCCAATCGGTGCGGTCCAGGGTCTTGCAGACAAGGTCACGCTCCATGTCAGGCAGGCTTGTACCCGGTTCTGGCTCGTGCCGCGGTATTTCGAACATGGCCGCCATCGGCTGTTGCACCAACGGCTCGTCAACCAAGGTCATGCACAGGTTCAACTGATGCGCTTGCACCACCTCGTTCGGCGCCAGCAACACCGTCTGCTCCAGCATGTTGCGCAATTCACGCACATTGCCAGGCCAGCTATAACCGAGCAGCAGGCTTTCGGCCTCGGCCGAAAAGCGCAGGTTCGGCTTGCCGTAACGCCGGCTATGGTGGGCAAGGAAATGCCGCGCCAGTAGCAGAATGTCCTGCCCACGCGAATACAGGCGCGGCACCTTCAGGGCGATAATGCGAAGGCGGAAGAACAGGTCACGCCTGAATTTGCCCTGCTGCACCATTTGCTCCAGGTTACAGTTGGTGGCGCTGATCACCCGCAGATCCACCTTGCGTTCCTTCACCGCACCAATCCGGCGGATGCTGCGGTCCTCCAGCAACTTGAGCAGCTTGGCCTGCAGCACCAGGTCCATTTCGCCGATCTCGTCAAGGAACAGGGTGCCGCCATCGGCAGCCTCCACCAGCCCCACCCGGCGCTCCTTGGCATCGGTGAACGCGCCCTTCTCGTGGCCAAACAGTTCAGCCTCAAGCAGGTTGGCAGGGATCGAAGCGCAATTGAACTCGATGAACGGCCCTTTACTGCGCGAACCATCAAAATGCAGGGCACGGGCCACCAGTTCCTTGCCCGTACCGGTCTCGCCTTCGATCAGCACCGGTGGCAGGTCGTCACTGGCCATGCGCCGCTCGGCATCGAGCACCTGGCGCAGGGTGTGCTTGAGGGTGAGCATCACCGGCGACTCGCCGATCAATGCCTGCAACCCGGACTTCTGCGCCTCACGCTCCTGGTAGAACGACAGCGTGCGCTCCATGCGCTCGGTAGCCAGGGCCTTGTCCAGGGTCAGTTTGAGCTCGGCCAGTACCACCGGCTTGGTCAGGTAATGAAAGGCGCCCTCCTTCATCGCCTGCACGGCATCTTCGACATTGCCGTAGCCGGTCATCATGATCACTTTAAGGTCTGGCGCCTGGGCCACCAGGGTACGTAGCAGGTCGTGCCCGCTCATGCCTGGCAACGAGTTGTCGGTCAGCACCGCGTCAGGTTGCGCCCGCTTGATCTGCTCCAGCGCCAGCTCCGCGCTGTGGCACACGATGACTTCGTAGCCCTTGAGGCTGAGGTAGGTGCGAATGTTGTCGGCAAGGATTTCATCATCCTCGACGACCAGGATGCTGTGCTCCATGTTCCCCTCCCGCTGCAATATTGAATGTAAGGCTGACGCGGGTTCCTTCCTCTTCGCGGCTGCTCAGGCTGACCGAGCCGCCAAAACGTTCCATGATGCGTTTGACCAGGGCCAGGCCTACACCGAGGCCTCCCTGCTTGGTCGTGAAGAACGGTTTGAACACCATCCGTTCCTGCTGTTGGCTCATGCCTTTGCCGGTGTCGGTCAGCACGAACTCGGCACGCACGCCTTCTTGCACATTGACCTGGGCATTGAGCAACCCGCCAGCGGGCATGGCCTCCAGGGCGTTGGAAAACAGGCTGTTGAGAATCTGCGTGAGCTGCAGCGGCTGGCTGACCACCCATTGCACGTCAGGTCCTTCGAAATGGAAGCGCACGCCGTTGCGTTCGATCTGCTGGGCAAAGGCCAGGTGGGTGTCCTCGATGGCCGCCACCAGGTCCACGGCCTCGGCTTCGTCACTGGCCGGACGCAACGACACCAGCAGGTCGCGCACCCAGCGCGACATGCGGTCGACCTGGCTGATGATGTCAGTGATGTTCTTCTGCGCAGCAGGGTTGGCGGTTTCCTGGGCCAGTTCGGCGCTGGAGCGTATGTTGGCCAGCGGGTTACGCATGCTGTGAGCCACTGCCGACGACATTTCACCCAGCGCCACGTAGGTTTCGCTAGCCACCAGCCTGTCCTGCTGCAGGTGCAGCATGTGTGCCGCCCGGCGCACGATCCAGAACAGGCCGAAGTAGATCAACGCCCCACCCACCAGTGTCGAGGCCCAGATCAGCACATAGCCGCGCTGGATGCGCCGGATGAGGTCTTGCGGCTCCTTGTAGATTTCCACCATGGCCAGTACCTGCTCACCCTGGCTGCCGAACAGCGGGATGTAGTTCTCGATGAACAGGTAGCGTGGTGCGCGCTGAAACTTCTGCTCCTCACGATCGTCCGCAACCTTGTGATAGCTGGCCGACACCGCCTTGCGCGAGCGGAAGGCGCGCTCAAGATCGCCATCAGCCTCTATCCGCTTGCCAATCAGCTCCACGTTGGTGGACCAGACAATGGTGCGGTCGCGGGCATAGACATTGGCCAGCAAGGTGTCCGGCAGGTGCTCGACATGATCGAGGAACTCGATGCGGGTCGATTCGGCCAGGGCCGGGGTGAACTGCAAGTGCTGCAGGTCCAGCCGCGGGTCCAGCAACTCGCCCATGGTGGTGCCAGGCGGCAATTGCGAATGCCGCACTTCTGCCTGGGCCATTGCCTGAATGAACTGCGCAGTAAGCATGGCATCGCGCTCCACGCTGTCGCGCACCACGAAGCGCGTCGAAACATAACCCAGCCCACCTGCCACCGAGGTAATGATCAACAGGCTGATCACCGAAAACCAGCGCAGCAGGTTGAATTCACGCAAGGGTACGGCCCGTCCGCTGGCGGTCGCATTGGCCTTGTCGGGCACTTCGTCTTCCAGCATCTGCATCCCGTGGTTCCCGCGCAGGGCGTACGTTCAGAACTGCATCAAGGCCAATGGCAGCAGCCACTGGGTAGCAATCCACCTGGGCAGTCGCAGCTGCCATTTGTCGCGTGTCGCGCTTCACAAACTTCGCTGCAAAAACTTGGCCAGCAGAAACATGCAAAATTAAAAATGTTATTTTTCAGTAGCTTGCCAGAACTTATTAAGAGTAATTAGAGGATTAACCCCCACATTTGGGTGATTATCACCCAAAAAACATAAATCCTTTTCATATCAACATCTTACTGAACCATCTTGATGTCATTTGACGAATTCACGCCAGTCGGAAACTTAGCGAAACCCTTGTGCCATGGCCTTCGCTGCTGCTGAGCCGGACCGTACCGCCGAAACGTTCCATGATGCGTTTCACCAGCACCAGCCCCACCCCCAGCCCACCCTGTTTGGTGGTGAAGAACGGCCGAAAAGCCATACGCTGCTGCTCTTCGTTCATGCCCTTACCATTGTCGGCCAGGCGCAAAGTCAGGCTGCGCCGGTTGTGACGTACCACCTCGATACGCAACCGCCCGCCCTGCTCCATCGACTCCAAGGCATTGGCAATCAGGCTACTGAATACCTGGCGCAGCAATACCGGGTGCCCCAACACCTGCACGGCCGGTAACGGTTGCAGGTCCAGGCTTACCCCGCTGCGCGCCAGCGGCACAGCGTAGGTCTGCAGGCTTTCCTGCAACGCCTGCGGCAAGTCCACCGCCAATACCTCGTCGTTCAGCGGGCGCAGTGACTGCAGCATCTGGCGGATCCACTGCGACATGCGATCGACCTGGCTGATGATATCGTTGACCTGGCGTTGCGCCGGGCCTTCGTCGAACGCCAGGGCCAGTTCCGCACTTGAGCGGATACTGGCCAGCGGGTTGCGCAAGCTATGGGCCACCGCCGAAGACACCTCACCCAGTGCCACGTAGGTTTCGCTGCTGATCAGGCGTTTCTGCTGTACCGCCAGCAGCCGTGCGGCGCGGTGCATGATGCCGTAAAGGCCGACATAGACCAGTGCAGCGCCGACCGTGATGGCCAACCAGATCAGGATCAGGCCACGCTCGATGCGTGCGATCAGGTCGTGGGGCTCCTTGTAAATCTCGACCATCGCTGTGACCCGATCGCCATCGGCATCGAACAGCGGAATGTAGTTCTCGATGAACAACTGCTTGGGCGGGGTGATGAACTTCTGCTCGGCGCGGGCCTGTTCGAAATTGTGGTAGCTGGCCGAGACCCGTATCTTGTACTCGAAAGCCTGATCCAGGTCTTCGTCGCCTTCGATCAGCTTGCCGATCAGCGCCGGGTTGCTGGACCAGATCACTGTGCGGTCCAAGGCGTAAATATTGGCCAGCAGCATATCGGGCAGGTGAGCGATATGGTCAAGGAACTCGCCACGGGCCTTGCGCCGGGCTTGCGGGTCGACGTCGGGCAAGTTATTGCGGTCGGTGCGCGGGTCGAGCAGTTCGCCCATGGTCCGCACATTGGGGATCGACACATGGCGCACTTCGGCATCGGCAATGGAGGTGATGAACTGTGCGGTGAGTAACGCATCACGCTCGACGCTCTCGTCGATGATGAAGCGGCTGGAAATCAGCCCCAGCCCGGCAGCCACCGAGAGAATGATGGCTAGACTGACCCAGGCATACCAGCGCAGCAGGTTGAATGGCTTGCGCGGGGCGGCCAGCTCGCTACCGGCTGGCACGTCAAGAGTGACGGAACGAGGGGCGGCGTCCATAACGGACTCCTCAGCTGGGCACCTTCAGAAGGTTATAGCCCAGACTTGGGGAAACTATAGTATTAAATTGATGGCATCCGCCGAAGGGTATTTATTCGCCCTGACTTCACCTACCCAAAACAGCTTGAGGGTGGCGCGGCCCCTGCGGGAATGCTTGAGCTGCACGCCCGCTGTTACAAAGACGAATCATCCGTCAACCCTTGCAACTTTCGATACTCGCGCAGCACCGTGGGCACATAGCGCCGGGTCTCGGCAAACGGCGGTACGGCACCGCGCCGCAGTACAGCATCCGGGCCAGCGTTGTAGGCCGCCACGGCCAAGGTGATGTCGTTGTCGAACAGGGTGAGCATCTGCTTGAGGTAGCGTGCCCCGCCCTGCACATTGTCTTCCGGGTCCAGGCGGTCTTGCACCCCCATCTCGCGGGCGGTGTCCGGCATCAGTTGCATCAACCCCACTGCACCCGCCCGCGAACGGGCTTTGGGGTTGTAGCCGGACTCGGCCTTGATCACCGCGTGCAGCAGCGCCGGCGGCAGGTTGTGGAGGCGCGCAGCCGTGGCGACTACCTCGGCGTAAGGGCGGCCGGTGATCATCTGCGCTTTGACCGGCCCGCCCTGGGCCAGCGGCTCGCTGATCACCTTCTCATAGTGTCGCCCTGGTCGATGGACATTGGTCAGTACGTAGCCACCCTTGGCATCGATTGAGATGTACACATCGGCCTGGGCAGCACCTGCCGCCAGCCAGATCAAACCGAGGATGAGTCCACGCATGCCGGTCGCCTCTTCGTCGTGGCCCCCGATGTGGGGGAAATGCCCCGGAAAACCCGAGTACATTCACCACGACGCAAGCACTGTGCCGCTTCCTGTGCCGCATGGCGCAAGGCCCCGAGGCAGACGTGCACGGCTGTTGCATGGCGCATGTCAACGCTTGTCCCCATGCAGTGGAGGGTTTCACCATGCAGCGCAGAACCAACCCGCAACGTGGCTTCACTCTGCTTGAACTCCTGGTGGTACTGGTAGTACTCGGCCTGCTGGCCGGCATCGTCGCCCCCAAATACTTCAGTCAGCTAGGCCGCTCCGAGGCCAAGGTAGCGCGGGCGCAGATCGAGGGGCTGAGCAAGGCCCTGGACTTGTACCGTCTGGAGGTCGGCCACTACCCCAACAGCGAACAAGGTTTGCAGGCGCTGGTGGTCGCGCCCAGTGGCGAGGCTCGCTGGACCGGTCCGTACCTGCAGAAGGCCGTGCCGCAAGACCCGTGGGGCCGCGCTTACATCTACCGGCAACCTGGCGAGAACGGCGGTGAGTACGACCTGCTGTCGATGGGCAAGGACGGCCAGCCGGGTGGTGATGGGGAAAACGCCGAAATCACCAGTTGGCAGTAAGGAGAGCGGCCATGCGCTACAGCCTCAAGGCCCTGGGTAGGCAGGGTGTGGTGCAGTTGCAGATCGACGCCGAGGACGCCGACCAGGCCCGCCGCCAGGCCGAAGACCAAGGCCTGCGTGTGCTCAGCCTGCGCAGCAGCGGCGGCACCCTGCGCGGCATGGCCTGGCGCCGTGAAGCGGCGTTCGACCTGGTGCTGTTCAGCCAGGAACTGTCAACCTTGCTCAATGCCGGCCTGCCGCTGATTGACGCACTGGAAAGCCTGGCGGAGAAGAGCCCCGCAGCGACAGCGCGCAAGGTGCTCGCCGAGCTGGTGCGCCAGCTGTACGAGGGCCGCTCGCTGTCCCAGGCGCTGGGCCAGCAACCGCGGGTATTCCCGCCGCTGTATGTAGCGCTGGTGCAGTCCAGCGAACGCACCGGTGCTCTGGGCGACGCCCTCACCCGCTACATCAGCTATCGCCAGCGCCTGGACCTGGTCCGGCAGAAGCTGGTGGGTGCCTCGGTCTACCCATTACTGCTGTTGCTGGTGGGAGGCGGTGTGGTGCTGTTCCTGCTCGGCTATGTGGTGCCGCGGTTCAGCCAGGTGTTCGAGGGCATGGGCACCGAGCTCCCCTGGCTGTCACGGGTGCTGATGCAGGTCGGCCTGTTTCTGCATGCCCAGCAAGCGCCACTGGCGCTGGGCACCATCGGTGGGGTCGCGGCGCTTTGGCTGCTGCGCCGGCACCCGCGTGTACGGTACTGGGCCTCCTGCCAACTGCGGCGCCTGCCCGCGCTGCACCAACGCCTGATGATGTACGAGCTGGCGCGTTTCTATCGCTCGCTGGGCATCCTGCTGCAAGGCGGCATCCCCATCCTCACCGCCATGGGCATGGCCCGCGGCCTGCTCGGCAACGCAGCAGCGCAGGGCCTGGAGCAGGCCAGCCAGCGGGTGGGCGAAGGGCTGCCCCTCTCCGATGCACTCGCGGCCGGGCACCTGGTGACACCGGTGTCACTGCGCCTGCTGCGCGCTGGCGAGCAGTCTGGCAACCTGGGCGAGATGCTGGAGCGCTGCGCCGACTTCCATGATCAGGAAATCGGCCGCTGGGTGGAATGGTTCGTCAAACTGTTCGAGCCGCTGTTGATGACCTTCATCGGCCTGCTGATCGGCCTGATCGTGATCCTCATGTACATGCCAATCTTCGAGCTGGCCTCAAGTATTCACTGAATGGCCAGGCCCAGGCTCTCGCGTAACGTGGTGCCCGCACAGGCGGTGCCCTGCGCCCAACCCTGGCAGCCATCGATAGTTGATCCCCACTTATCATTCAGCGTGATATTAACCTTCGTCCCGTTCGATTCGTGCCTCGCGCGCAACACACTCACACTCCGCCCACTACTAATACATTGGCGGAGTTCTCCATGGAACAATCACTCAAACCCTTGCGCTTCCCCCTCGCTGCCCTGGCAGTGGTGGTGATCAGCGCTTGCGGTCGAACCCCCGACGCCGTGCAGGCTCCCGCCGCGCCGAAGGTAAGTGTGGCCAAGGTGATCGAACAACCGATCACCGAATGGGACGAGTTCACCGGCCGCCTCGAAGCCCCGGAAACCGTCGAAGTGCGCCCGCGGGTCTCCGGCCAGATCGACCAGGTCGCCTTCACCGAAGGCGCCCAGGTCAAGAAAGGCGACCTGCTGTTCCAGATCGACCCGCGCCCGTTCCAGGCTGAAGTCCGCCGCCTTGAAGCCCAGCTGCAACAGGCCAAGGCCACCGCCATCCGCAGCGCCAACGAAGCCCGCCGTGGCGAGCGCCTGCGTGACAGCAACGCCATCTCCGCCGAACTGGCCGAATCGCGCAGCAGTGCCGCCGCCGAAGCCCGTGCCGGCGTCGATGCGATCCAGGCCCAGCTCGACCTGGCACGCCTGAACCTCAGCTTCACCCGCGTCACCGCGCCCATCAGTGGCCGTGTCAGCCGCGCCGAGTTCACCGCCGGCAACATCGTCACCGCCGATGTCACCCCGCTGACCAGTGTGGTGTCCACCGACAAGGTCTACGCCTACTTCGACGCCGACGAGCGCGTGTACCTCAAGTACACCCAGCTGGCCCGTGAAGGCCAGCGTAGCCAGAGCACCCCGGTATACCTGGGCCTGACCAACGAAAGCGGCAACCCGCACCTGGGCCAGATGAACTTCGTCGACAACCAGGTCAACCCGCGCACCGGCACCATCCGCGGCCGCGCGGTATTCGACAACAGCAACGGCCAGTTTACCCCGGGCCTGTATGCGCGCCTGAAGCTGGTCGGCAGCGCCCAGTACGACGCCATGCTCATCAACGACGAAGCCGTGGGCACCGACCTTGGCAAGAAGTTTGTGCTGGTCATGGACAAGGACAACAAAGCCACCTACCGCACCGTGGAACTGGGGCCAAAACTGGAAGGCTTGCGCATCGTGCGCAGCGGCCTGGGCAAGGACGACCGCATCGTGGTCAAGGGCTTGCAGCGCGTGCGCCCTGGTTCGCCGGTAACCCCGGAAGAAACACAGATGGCCAGCGAGCAAACCCTCGCCGCCCTCGCCCAGCAGCGGCAGGCCCTGGAGGCCAGCAACCCGGCGCCGAAGGTGGCGGGCAACAACGTGAAAGTCGCCAGCGCCCAGGCGCCACGCGGTTAAGGGACCCTACCGATGAACTTCTCGAAATTCTTCATTACCCGGCCGATCTTCGCCGCGGTGCTGTCGCTGGTGCTGCTGATCGCGGGTTCTATCTCGCTGTTCCAGCTGCCGATCAGCGAATACCCCGAAGTGGTGCCGCCCACCGTGGTGGTGCGCGCCAACTTCCCCGGCGCCAACCCCAAGGTCATCGGCGAAACCGTTGCCGCGCCGCTGGAGCAGGCCATTACCGGTGTCGAGAACATGCTGTACATGTCCTCCCAGTCCACTGCGGACGGCAAGCTGACGCTGACCATCACCTTCGCCCTGGGTACCGACCTGGACAACGCCCAGGTGCAGGTGCAGAACCGCGTCACCCGCACCCAGCCCAAGCTGCCCGAGGAAGTGACCCGTATCGGTATCACCGTCGACAAGGCCTCGCCTGACCTGACCATGGTCGTGCACCTGACCTCGCCGGACAACCGCTACGACATGCTCTATCTGTCCAACTACGCCATCCTCAACATCAAGGACGAGCTGGCGCGTCTGGGCGGCGTAGGCGATGTGCAGCTGTTTGGCATGGGCGACTACTCGCTGCGCGTCTGGCTGGACCCGAACAAGACCGCTTCGCGCAACCTGACGGCCAGTGATGTGGTCGCGGCAATCCGCGAGCAGAACCGCCAGGTGGCCGCCGGCCAGCTGGGCGCGCCGCCTGCCCCAGGCTCGACCAGCTTCCAACTGTCGATCAATACCCAAGGCCGTCTGGTCAACGAGGAAGAATTCGAGAACATCATCATCCGCGCCGGTGCCGATGGCGAGATCACCCGCCTGAAAGACATCGCCCGGGTTGAACTCGGCTCCAGCCAGTACGCCCTGCGCTCACTGCTGAACAACCAGCCGGCGGTGGCCATCCCGATTTTCCAGCGCCCAGGCTCCAACGCCATCGAGATCTCGGACGAAGTGCGGGCGAAAATGGCCGAGCTGAAAAAGGACTTCCCGGAGGGGATGGACTACAGCATCGTCTATGACCCGACCATCTTCGTGCGCGGCTCCATCGAAGCAGTGGTGCACACCCTGTTCGAAGCCCTGGTGCTGGTGGTGCTGGTGGTGATCCTGTTCCTGCAGACCTGGCGCGCCTCGATCATCCCGCTGCTGGCGGTGCCGGTCTCGCTGATCGGTACCTTCGCGGTCATGCACCTGTTCGGTTTTTCACTCAACGCGCTGTCGTTATTCGGGCTGGTGCTCGCCATCGGTATCGTGGTGGACGATGCCATCGTCGTGGTGGAGAACGTCGAACGTAACATCGGGCTGGGCCTGAAGCCGCTGGAAGCCACGCAAAAAGCCATGAGCGAAGTGACCGGGCCGATCATCGCCACCGCCCTGGTGCTGTGCGCGGTGTTCGTACCTGCAGCGTTCATTTCCGGCCTGACCGGGCAGTTCTACAAGCAGTTCGCCTTGACCATCGCCATCTCGACCGTCATTTCGGCGTTCAACTCGCTGACCCTGTCGCCAGCCTTGGCCGCGGTGCTGCTCAAGGACCATCACGCACCCAAGGACCGTTTCTCGCGGTTCCTCGACAAGCTGCTGAGCAGCTGGCTGTTCTCCCCTTTCAACCGGTTCTTCGACCGGGCCAGCCACAGCTACGTCGGTGGCGTGCGCCGGGTCATCCGCTCCAGCGGCATCGCCCTGTTCGTGTATGCCGGCCTGATGGGCCTGACCTACCTCGGCTTCTCGTCCACGCCGACCGGTTTCGTGCCGGCCCAGGACAAGCAGTACCTGGTGGCCTTCGCCCAACTGCCGGACGCGGCCAGCCTCGACCGTACCGAAGCGGTGATCAAGCGCATGAGCGAAATCGCCCTCAAGCAGCCTGGCGTGGCCGACTCGGTAGCCTTCCCGGGCCTGTCGATCAACGGTTTCACCAACAGCCCTAACAGCGGCATCGTGTTCACCCCGCTCAAGCCATTCGATGAGCGCAAGGACCCGAGCCAGTCAGCGGCGGCCATCGCAGCCGCGCTGAATGCCCAGTTCGCCGACATCCAGGACGCCTACATCGCCATCTTCCCACCGCCGCCGGTACAGGGCCTGGGCACGATTGGCGGCTTCCGTCTGCAAATCGAAGACCGTGGCAACCTGGGTTACGAAGCGCTGTACAAGGAAACCCAGAACATCATCGCCAAGAGCCACAATGTCCCAGAGCTGGCAGGCCTGTTCACCAGCTACCAGGTCAACGTGCCGCAAGTCGATGCCGCCATCGACCGGGAAAAGGCCAAGACCCACGGTGTGGCGATTACCGACATCTTCGACACCCTGCAGGTTTACCTGGGCTCGCTGTACACCAACGACTTCAACCGCTTTGGCCGCACTTACCAGGTCAACGTCCAGGCCGAGCAGCAGTTCCGCCTTGATGCCGAGCAGATCGGCCAACTGAAAGTGCGCAACAACCTTGGTGAGATGATCCCGCTGGCGACCTTCCTCAAGGTCAGCGACACCTCCGGGCCGGACCGGGTCATGCACTACAACGGCTTCATCACTGCCGAGATCAACGGCGCTGCTGCCCCGGGCTACAGCTCTGGTCAGGCGGAAGCTGCGATCGAGAAGCTGCTGAAAGAGGAACTGCCCAACGGCATGACCTTCGAGTGGACCGACCTGACCTACCAGCAGATCCTCTCGGGCAATACCGCATTGCTGGTGTTCCCGCTGTGCGTACTGCTGGCGTTCCTGGTGCTGGCCGCCCAGTACGAAAGCTGGAGCCTGCCGCTGGCGGTAATCCTGATCGTGCCGATGACCCTGCTGTCGGCCATCACCGGTGTGATCGTCTCGGGTGGCGACAACAACATCTTCACCCAGATCGGCCTGATCGTACTGGTGGGCCTGGCGTGCAAGAACGCGATCCTGATCGTCGAGTTCGCCAAGGACGAACAGGCCAAGGGCCTCGACCCGCTGGCTGCAGTGCTGGAAGCCTGCCGCCTGCGTCTGCGGCCGATCCTGATGACCTCGATCGCCTTCATCATGGGTGTGGTGCCCCTGGTGTTCAGCTCCGGTGCAGGTTCGGAAATGCGCCATGCCATGGGGGTGGCGGTGTTCTCGGGGATGATCGGCGTAACGGTGTTCGGCCTGTTCCTGACCCCGGTGTTCTTCTTCCTGATCCGCCGTTTCGTCGAGCGTCGCCAGGCCCGCAAGGCTGAACACGCTCAAGTGCTGGAGAACCACGCATGAACCTGCTCAAACCCTTGACCCCAAGCCTGCTGGCACTGGCCTTGGCGGCCTGTGCGGTAGGCCCGGACTATCAGGCGCCAGCCACCGAACCTGCTCAACTTGGCAGCGATGTGCAGGCCAAGGCCTACGACCGTAGCCGCTTCGAGAGCCTGTGGTGGAAGCAGTTCGACGACCCGGTGCTGAACCAGCTGGTGCAGGCTTCGCTGGACGGCAACCGTGACTTGCGCGTGGCTTTCGCCCGCCTGAAGTCTGCCCGCTCGATCCGCGAAGACGCCGAAAACGACCCGTTCCCGGTGGTCACCAGCCGTGCCAGCAGCGATCTCGGCAAAGGCCAGATCCCCGGCCAGACCACCGAGCGGGTGAACAGCGAGCGCTACGACCTGGGCCTGGACATGGCCTGGGAGCTTGACCTGTTCGGGCGCATCCAGCGCCAGATCGAAGCCAGCGAAGCCCAGGAAGCGGTAGCCGCCGCCGACCTGCAACAGCTGCAGGTCAGCCTGATCGCCGAGCTGGTGGATGCTTATGGGCAGCTGCGTGGCGCGCAATTGCGCGAGAAAATCGCCCTGGCCAACCTCAAGACCCAGCAGGAATCGCGCACCATCACCGAAACCCTGCGCGATGCCGGCGTGGGCAACGACCTCGACGTGGTGCGTGCCGATGCCCGCCTGGCCGGGGTCGAAGCCACCGTGCCGCAACTGCAAGCCGAACAGGCACGGGCGCGGCATCGCATCGCCACCCTGCTCGGCCAGCGCCCTGACGCGCTCAGCGTAGACCTGTCGCCCAAGGCCCTGCCGGCCATCGCCAAGGCGCTGCCGGTCGGTGACCCGGGTGAGCTGTTGCGCCGCCGCCCGGACATCCGCAGCGCCGAGCGCCAACTGGCGGCCGCCACCGCCAACGTTGGCGTGGCCACCGCCGACCTGTTCCCGCGCGTCAGCCTTAGTGGCTTCCTCGGCTTTACCGCCGCCCGCGGCTCGCAGATCGGCTCTTCGGCGGCAAACGCCTGGGCACTGGGCCCGAGCATTACCTGGGCGGCCTTCGACCTGGGCAGCGTGCGGGCCCGCCTGCGTGGCGCCAAGGCCGATGCCGAAGGGGCTCTGGCCAACTACGAACAGCAGGTGCTGCTGGCGCTTGAAGAGTCGGCCAACGCCTTCAGCGATTACGACAAGACCCAGCAGCGTCTGCTGTCGCTGATGCGCCAGAGCGACGCCAGCCGCAAGGCTGCAGAACTGGCCTCGATTCGCTATCGCGAGGGTACCGTGGACTACCTGGTACTGCTCGATGCCGAACGTGAGCGGCTAAGTGCTGAAGATGCACAAGCTCAGGGTGAAGTCGACCTTTATCGCGGCATCGTCTCGATCTACAAGGCCCTGGGTGGCGGCTGGCAACCGGAGACAGTGGCCAGCGCACACTGATTCCACTGCTCAACGACTCCTTTGGTTGGCTCCTCCCCCAACCGTTTGCCCCGCAGGCCTTGGCCCGCGGGGCTTTTTTATGTTTGCCATCGTATTCACCCCAATACGCAGTGCATGGAATGCCACCTCAGGCCTGGCGCCTGGCGAGCGGCGTGCCCGGTTCGGTTGCATTTACCCCCCGGCTGGCCCAAGCTCTGCCCTTCCCGCCGCCACGGATCGTCCGATGCCCAGACGCAACCGCTACCTGATCGCCCTGCTGTTGTCGATTCTGGTATCGGCCCTGTTCGGCTACCTGTGGCGCGACGCCCCGCCAACCCCGCCGACCTTGCCAGCACACAGCTACGCCAAGGCGCTGCGCCAGGCCCACGATGGCCAGCCCGGTGCCGCACGGGTGCTGTACCAGCAATTGCAACGTAACGACCTGCCTGCGATCCGCCGTGCGGCGCTCTACGATGAGTTGCCCAACTACCCCTCGCCGCAGGCATTGAAACTGGCCCGCCAGGACCTGGAAAATGCCGAGCCGCTGGTGCGTCGAGCGGCCATTGCCAGTATCCGCCGCCTGCTACCGCCAGCGCAGCGCAGCCTGGTACTCGGCCCGCTGCTGGACGACAGTGAGCAAAGCGTGCGTTTTGCCGCCGTGGATGCCCTGCTGGGCCTCGATCCCGACGCCATCGGCCTCTATTTCGGCCCCCTGCAGTCAGCCCTGGAGCAATACCAGCAAGCCCTGGAGCAACAGCCTGAAGATGCCGACGCCCAAGTGCACCTGGCGCGCCTGTACCTGCACGAAAACGACTACACGCAGGCCGCTGCGGCCTTGCAACGTGCGCTCGCGGTTGCCCCCGGCAACCTCGATGCCCTGGCAACTCAGGTACGCCTGCTCGAGCGCCAGGGCCACCACGACGCCTCCCGCCAGGTGCTGGGCAAAGCCCTGGCGCTGAGCCCCGACTCGGCCTTTCTGCAGTATGAGCTAGGGCTTTGGCTGAAGCGCCACGAACAGCACGAGTATGCCTTGCTGGCCCTGTCCCGCGCCGTGGAACTGGACCCGGACAACGCCGATTACCGCTATACCCTGGCGGTCACTCTGCATGAGCTGGACCAGCCCGACGCCGCCCAGAAGCAACTGGAAACCGTGCTCAATCGCCAGCCAGCCAATCGCCGGGTACGGGTGCTGCTGATCCAGTACTGGAAAGAGTCCGGCCAACTGCAGAACGTGCAAGTTTCGCTCGCCGAGCTGGAGCGCCAGAACCCGGACGACCCTGCGCTGCAACAGGGCCTGTAGGCAGTGCCTGAATTCAGTTGAACCCTGAGCCTGCGCCAGGGTCCAGTGGGTATCAGGCCACCCTAAAGGAGAGTCGTTTTGGCCAGTTCGTTGGCGCTGGATGAACGTGCCTTGATCCTCGCACCGCCACAACTGGCGGCGGATACCTCACGTCTGTTGACTTCCGCCGGCATCAACAGCCTCTGCGCGGTCGACCTGGCCAACCTGCAGGCGCGTCTGGCCGAAGGCGCAGGCTTGGCGATTATTGCCGAGCAAGTGTTCAGCCAAGGCCCAAGCGCCTTGCTGCAGGCATTCATCGACCAGCAACCGAGCTGGTCGGATTTGCCCATTGTGCTGCTGACCCAGAGCGCCTGGTCGGCCGCTGGCGTGAGTCATCATCCGGTGGGCAATCTGCTATGGCTGGGCGCGCCCTACGAAAATGCCCAGTTACTGCACATGACCCGGTCCGCGCTGCGCAACCGCCGGCGACAGTACGTTACACGTGATGAACTCTATGGTATGCAGCAGCGCCTGGACAGCCGGCCTTCAACGCCGGAAGAAGAGCAGGACCGCGGTGAATTCGCCCGCTGCCAGGCACGCAAGATGGAGGCCATCGGCCAACTGGCCGGCGGCGTCGCTCATGACTTCAACAACCTGCTCACCAGCATCAGCGGCAGCTTCGAACTCATCCAGCGGCGGCTGCGCCAAGGCCGCGGCGAGGGACTGGATGGCGTTCTGTGCATGGGCCGCGAGGCCGTTTCACGCGCCGCCCGCCTGACCCACCGCCTGCTTGCCTTCTCTTCCCGCCAATCGCTGCACAGCCAACGTATAGACCTGCCTACCTTGCTCAAGACAGAACGCCTGGAAGCTTGCCTGAGCCCGTCAATAACCCTGCAAGTGCACGCGGCCAAAGACCTGTGGCCCGTGGAGGCGGATGACCAGCAGTTGCAAGAGGCCCTCGACAACCTGCTGCTCAATGCCAGCGAGGCCATGCCCAACGGTGGCCTGCTACGCATCGAGGCGAACAATCATCACATCGCCACCGAGCAAGCTGCGGACGGCGCTTTGCGCACTGGCGACTATGTGCGCCTGCGAATCATCGACAGCGGCCAAGGCATGGCGCAAAGCACGCTGGAGCACGCCTTCGAACCCTTCTTCAGCACCAAGGCGACCGGCCAGGGCATTGGCCTGGGGTTGTCGATGGTGTACGGCTTCAGCAAGCAGTCCCATGGGCATATCACCCTCAGCAGCGAGATTGGCCAGGGAACCCAGGTGGAGCTGTATTTGCCACGCCATGTCGACCAGGCCCTGCCATCCAGCAAGCCTGTGCCGGCCAGACAAGACGGCTGCAGCCGACACGTGCTGATTGTCGAGGACGATCCCCATGTGCGCCAACTGCTTTGCCAGGCACTGGGCGAAAACGGCTTCCCCTGCCAAAGCGCAGCCGACGCCAACGAGGGACTGAAGGTGCTGCGCTCGGCACAACCGGTGGATTTGCTGATCACCGATGTGGGCTTGCCCGGCATGAACGGCCGGCAACTGGCAGAAATTGCCCGCAGCCTGCGGCCACAATTACCGGTGCTGTTCATCACTGGCTACGCGGAAACGGCCATGGCCCGCGAAGGCTTCCTGGGCGCAGGCATGCAGCTGATCTGCAAGCCGTTCGAGTTGCAGCAGTTACAGACGCGAGTGGCACAGATTCTAGGCAAGCCTTGAAGCGCCTTACACGTCAAGCATGCGTAGCGCCTCATCGGCAAGCAGCGCCAGCGAAAACGGCTTGTTCAACAATGCCGTGCCCGGCTGATCGAGCAATTGCGGTTCAATGGACTGATCCGCATATCCGGTAATAAACAGAATTTTCTGCTGTGCAAGCTGCATGCGCATGGCCTTGGCCACTTGCCGGCCACTGAACCCACCCGGCAAGCCGATATCGGTGATGACCAGATCGAAAGGGCCGCCATGGCGAAAGCGCTCCAGTGCACTATTGGCATCGCCCACATCCGTGACGTCAAAACCACGCTCAGTCAGGTATTCACGCATGACCGCGCGCAGATCAAGCTCGTCATCCACCAGCAGCAGGCGCTCGCCCCGGGCCATGCGCTGCGACAGCAGTACCGGCGCGGGCTCATCCGGAACCGGCTCATGGCACCTGGGGAAAAGCATGGAAACCCTGGTGCCCTGCTCCGGCGCCGACTCGATCCAGGCATACCCGCCCGACTGACGGACGAAGCCATACACCATCGACAGACCCAGCCCCGCCCCACGCCCGAGAGGTTTGGTTGTGTAAAACGGTTCAAAAGCCCTGGCGATATCCACCACTGCCATGCCATGGCCATCATCCTCGACATGCAACGCCACATAGTCGCCTGGCGGCAAGCCACTTTCATCCGGGAAAAACGCAGTCAGCCGTTCGTTGACGCTGCTGATGGTGACATTCCCTTGTTCCAGGCACGCTTCACGCGCATTGGCACACAAGTTGATCAAGGCATTCTCGAGCTGGGGCACGTCCAGGCTCACTGCCCAAGGTGCAACGTCCAGTTGCCAGTGCAAACGCATCTCTGCCCCCAACGCCTGCAGCAACAGGGGTTCGCTCAAACGTAACTGCCGCTTGAAGTCCAGTGGCCGAGGGACCAATGGCTGATGGCGGGAAAATGCGATCAACCGATGGGTCAGGTCCATGGCCCGCTGCACCGCGTCGCGCGCAACGTCCACGTAGGCCTCCACACGTTCCAGCCGCCCCTCCTGCAGGCGCCGCTGCAGCAGTTCGAGGCTGCCACCAATACCGGACAGCAAGTTGTTCATTTCATGGCCCATGCCGCCTGCCAACTGGCCAACCACCTCCATACGCTCGCTGTTGTGCATCAGCATCTCCGCCTGACGCGCAGCCTCTTCACGGTCTGCGGTGATGTCGCGGCCAACCGCAGTCAGCAGGCTGCCGTCAAACCGCGCACTCCAACGAAACCAGTGGTAGTGACCATCACGGTGTCGCAGGCGGATCTCCAACTGCTCCGCGTGGCTGCATTGCAGCAGCTCGGACACTGCCAATTGCACTTCGGCACGCTCTGTCGGGTGCACCAGCTGCATCACCGACTTCGCCTGCACTTGTTCTTCTGTCCAGCCCAGAATGCGGTACCAGGCCGGGTTGGCAGCATGCAGTTTCAATTCAGGGGTGAGCATCATCATCGCTTCGCGCGACAGCAACCAGAACTGCTCTCGCTCGGCCACATGCTGCTCAACCTGGCGTTCAAAGCTCTGCACCTGCTCACGCCAATGGCGGTGGGCCTCGACGCTGGCCGTGGTCTCGATCACCGTATGCAGAAACCCCGCCACATTACCGAGTTCGTCGTGCAGGGGGGCATAACCGAATGCGCACCATAGTGGTTCGGCGCCTTCACTGCGGACGATACGCAGGGGTGGGTCCTCGACAAAATTCGAGTGGCCTTCCAGTGCCTTGAACACCCAGGGTCCCACTGCAGGCCAGATATCACTCCACAGGGTATCGAACGCCATGCCCAGCGCATCCGGTAATGCCCGCAACGCACGGTAGCCATCGTTATGCACCACACACAGGTCCGCCCCCCAGACCACCGCACATGGGAAAGGTGACAAATGCATCATGTCCACGGCTATGCGCAACGAAGCCGGCCAGCGCGACAATGGCCCAAGCGAGGTACGCCACCAGTCGAACTGGGCTATCCGCTCCCCCATCGGCGCGATCAATGGCAAAACAGGCGACTGCAGGATGACCTGCGACGCAGGCTCGCGTGGCGTACCGTTTGCGACCAATACCGTGACTCCAGCAATGCTAAGGGTTGACCACAGCGCCGCCAAGCCTGGCAGGCTCGCCTGTGGATTTGTTCAAATTAGCACAGCATGTCCCGCACACCATGGCGCACTTGCAGGTGGCAGCTATGCTATTTAGGTTTTCCCTCGGGCCAGGGAGCACCGGCCCATTCAGGTTGGCGACGGGAGCAGGGTCATGAGCAAGAAAATTTTGGTGGTGTTGACCAATACAGCGAAGTATCCAACCCTCAAACGGGCGACCGGGTTGTGGCTGGGTGAAGCCGTTCACTTTGTCGAGAAAGTCGAAAAGGCCGGCTACACCGTCGACTATGTCAGCCCACAGGGCGGTTACGTTCCCGTCGACCCGAAAAGCCTGCATATGGCCCCTGACCTGGACTGGCAGTGGTA
The DNA here is from genome assembly GCF_034044115.1 of Pseudomonas sp. BO3-4. Classification (NCBI taxonomy): domain Bacteria; kingdom Pseudomonadati; phylum Pseudomonadota; class Gammaproteobacteria; order Pseudomonadales; family Pseudomonadaceae; genus Pseudomonas; species Pseudomonas sp. BO3-4. The sequence continues at coordinate 3,066,303 of NZ_CP139018.1, read as the reverse complement.
CGACGACAAGCGCTTCATGACGCGCCTGGGCAGTACCTTGGCCCCAGGGCAGGTGAAGGCCGATGAATACAGCGTCATCTATTACACCGGTGGCCATGGGGTGATGTATGACTTCGCGGAAAACCAGGCTCTGCAAGAACTGGCACGCAAAATCTACGAAAAAGGTGGCATTGTCGCAGCAGTCTGTCACGGCGTTGTCGGCCTGCTGAACATCAAGCTGAGTAACAACTGCCTGCTCCTCAAAGACCGCAAGGTGACCGGCTTTTCCAACATAGAGGAAAAACTGGTCGAATTGAACGACGTAGTGCCTTTCTTGACGGAGATCGAGCTTGTAGGTCGCGGCGGTGATTACAGCAAACATGATGAGCCGTGGAAGCCGTACGTGGTCGACGATGATAGGCTGATCACCGGGCAGAACCCCGCTTCTACCGCCATGCTGGCCGAGGCAGTGCTGAAAAAACTCAAGGGCAGTTAGCTACATCAAGGCGCTCGATTTCCTACCGCTTCAACTGCAGCCGGACTACAGCAGCCCGGTCAGCAAATACATAGGCTCAGGGCTCAGCTGTTCACCACGGACAGTTTCAGAGCGGAGAACTATTAGCCTATGTCGAAAATCATGCACGCGGGGCGCAGCATGGTGGAGCTGCTGCTGCTCATTGCAGTGGCGCTGGTGCCTGTGGTTTCCGGTTTGCTGGTGATGGCTTTCCAGCTGGAAGCGAAACTTGCGGAAAACGCCAGCATTTCCGTTCAGGAGGCGGTTTTCAGCGTCGACAATGCACTGGACAGAATGCACGAGACGGCCCTGCGCACCCTGCCATTTGCAGGGGAATCTTGCGATAACGTCAAAAGTGCCTTGCAGGACCAGGTTGCCATTCGCTCAATGGTCAGGTCGCTGACCTTGCTCAAAGACAATCAACCCTACTGCAGCACGGCTTCAGGTTCGCTGGAGCATTATTCATCCTTCGCGTCGTCCGGCCAGCGAGTCGCACTGTCCTACGGCCCTCCTGATACGCGTCAGAAGCTGCTGGTCGACTTTCACCAGAAGGGCAAAAGCAATAGCGTAATCGTCACCGCCTATGCCATGCAGATTCGCAACGAGCTGGATGGCTTTCTGGATGGGCTGACACTGCTGGTCGAATTTGGCGACCGCTACATATGGAGCAACGGTGACAGCCGTGACCTTGAGCGCCCTTCACAGTCCGAGTTCTTTACAAGCGCAATGTCGGCCAAGTATGGATACACGGTCAAAGGTGGCTACCCAGAGGGTTTCACCGCTCAGGAAATCCGCCAGTCGGTGCTGCAGATCGTCCCCTCGCTGATGCTGGTGGGGATCGTGACCGGCTCGATCGTCTACCTGGCCCTGTTCAGGGCACGTGCAAACAGACGGGGTACCGCCGCCGAACGAACATGACGACGACGGTACTCCAGGGGCGATCAGTCTGTGCTCAGCACGCCACGGCGTACCTGGTCACGTTCGATGGATTCGAACAGCGCCTTGAAGTTGCCCTCACCGAAGCCATCGTCACCTTTGCGCTGGATGAACTCGAAGAAGACCGGGCCAAGCAGGGTTTCCGAGAAAATCTGCAGCAGCAGGCGCTTGTCTTCGGGCTGCGAGGCGCCATCGAGCAGGATGCCACGCGCTTGCAGTTGGTCGACCGGCTCACCATGGCCAGGCAGGCGCTCTTCCAGCATTTCGTAGTAGGTTTGCGGTGGCGCGGTCATGAAGCGCATGCCCAGCCCCTTCAGGGCATCCCAGGTCTTGAGCAGGTCATCGGTCAGGAAGGCCACGTGCTGGATACCTTCACCGTTGAACTGCATCAGGAACTCTTCGATCTGCCCTGCGCCCTTGGACGACTCTTCGTTGAGCGGGATGCGGATCATGCCATCAGGCGCAGTCATGGCCTTGGAGGTGAGGCCGGTGTATTCGCCCTTGATGTCGAAGTAGCGGATTTCACGGAAGTTGAACAGCTTCTCGTAGAACCCGGCCCAGTAGGCCATGCGCCCACGGTAGACGTTATGGGTGAGGTGGTCGATGATTTTCAGGCCAGCACCCACCGGGTTGCGATCCACGCCTTCGATGAAGTTGAAATCGATGTCGTAGATCGAACTGCCTTCCTCGAAGCGGTCGATCAGGTAGAGCGGTGCCCCCCCGATACCCTTGATCGCAGGCAGGCGCAATTCCATCGGGCCGGTTTCGATTTCTACCGGCTGGGCGCCCAGTTCCAGGGCGCGGGCATAAGCCTCATGGGCATTGCGCACGCGAAAGGCCATGCCACATACCGACGGGCCGTGTTCAGCGGCGAAGTACGAGGCGATGCTTTTGGGTTCATTGTTCAGGATCAGGTTGATGCCACCCTGGCGATACAGGTGCACATCCTTGGAGCGGTGGGTGGCCACTTTGGTGAAACCCAGTATCTGGAATACAGGCTCAAGTACGCCAGGGGTCGGCGAAGCCAGTTCGATGAACTCGAAGCCCATCAGGCCCATTGGATTGTCGAAGATATCAGCCATGTTCGTGTCCTCATCTGCTGCGAAAATTATAGATTGCGTAGGATGTGGAACAGAAACGGCGGTGAGCACGGGATACCGCGCACGCTGCGGGCGAGGAAGTCACCTATGATCAGCTTGAACCCATGGTATGTCATATGGACCCATTCTCGGCGGGCTTGATCCTTCGGAGGTGAAGGACCTTATTGTTGTATTCGTAAATCGATTCTACATTGCGTAAAATGGTTTGTCGCGTTTTAGTTGCTCGTACGCGGCGACAAACGGCTATCCTCTCGTTTTACGCCATGATAGTCAGGTCAGCATGCCCCTTACCGCCAAACGCCGCGCCGCACTCAGCTGGCGCACGCTCTTGCCTTGGGTCGTCGGCGTGCTGCCGGTCATGTGCGGCCTGGCCGTGATGAACTGGCAGGTCGAGCGTGAAATGCAGGCCAGCAGCCACGCCACCACCCGCCAGGCGTTGGAGCACGTCGAACACATCCTCGACAACCTGTCCCGTGCCGCCAATTCGCTACTTCCACTGACTGACAGCCCATGCGAGCAGGTCAAGCTTATGCTACGGGCCCAGGTTACCCGCAATGCCTTCGTGCGCTCGACCAACCTGTTCAGGCACAACAACCTTTATTGCACCTCGCTGTTCGGCGAGTTCGACGAACCGGTCAATCCTGGGGATTACGTCGACGGCAAGTTATGGCTGATGGACGGCAACTCGGTTACGCCGGGCCACCCGCTGCTGGTCTACCGTGCCAGCGACGGCGACCACGGCGCAATCACCACGGTGGACGGCGACCACCTGCTAACAGCACTGCGCCTGATCGGCCCCGATGAAGAACTGCAAATCCGCGTGGGCGACGCCTGGATGGGCAAGGACGGCGTGGTCCACAAAGGTGTCTCCCCTGCCGCCCCCAGTGCCAACGTGCTGATAGGCTCAACGCGTTACCCTTTCAGCGTGCAGGGCGGCTACAGTGCCGACAAGCAAGGCCAACTGTTGCGCAGCCACTACCCTGGCCTGCTCAGTCTGTTGCTGGTACTGGGTGCCCTGGCAGCGCTGGCGTGCCGCTGGCAGATTCGCCGCGCCACCTCACCGCGTGCCGAACTGGACCGTGCCCTGCAGGCCGATGAATTCCTGCCGTATTTTCAGCCGGTGGTGCGCAAGGGCGATTACCGCTGGGCCGGTGCGGAAGTGCTGATGCGCTGGCACCACCCACGAGAAGGCCTGGTTCGCCCCGACCTGTTCATCCCCTATGCCGAACACAGCGGGCAGATTGTCGCCATGACCCGCGCGCTGCTGACACATACCGCGCAAAGCCTGGCGCCCTATGCCGGCCTGTTGGAAGACGGCTTCCATATTGGTGTCAACATCACCGCTGACCACTGCCGCGATCTCAGCCTGCTGGATGACTGCCGCACGTTCCTGCAGCACTTTCCGCCCGGCCGGGTGGTGCTGACCCTGGAACTGACAGAGCGCAAGCTGATCGAGCCCACGCCGGTCACCCTTGAGTTGTTCGAAAAGCTGCATGCCATGGGCGTGATGATCGCCCTCGACGACTTCGGCACCGGCCAGTCGAGCCTCAACTACCTGCGGCAATTCAAGGTCGACTACCTGAAGATCGACCAGAGCTTCGTTGCCATGATCGGCGCCGATGCGCTGTCTGTGCACATACTCGAGACCATCATCGAGCTGTCGGGAAAGCTGGACCTGGGCATCGTCGCCGAGGGTGTGGAAACCGACCTGCAGCGCGACTACCTGGCCAAGCATGGGGTGGACTTCCAGCAGGGTTACCTGTTCGCCAGGCCCATGCCAGCCGCCCAGTTCCTCGCAGCCTTGGCCACCCGCCCGGGCGCAACGCAGTTGCCGCAAGATGCGCCCCCTGAGATCATGCGCGGCTGATCAACCCGCTCAATTCCCGTATTCGAGGCATTCGTGTCAAAAGGCATTGTTTCATCGGTCATGGCGTCCTGCCTGTTCGCTGTGATGTACTTCTATACCTCCCTGCTCAAGCCACTCGATGGCGAAGAAATCTTTGGCTGGCGTACCCTGCTGACACTGCCCTGCCTCACCTTGTTCATGCTTGTCTCGAAAGACTGGAAGCGGGTGGGCGAACTGATGGGCCGGGTAAAACGCACGCCGGTGCTGTTGCTCGGCATGGTCGGCACGTCCTGGCTGATGGGGGTGCAACTGTGGCTGTTTCTCTGGGCGCCCCTGCATGGGCGCAGCCTGGAAGTGTCGATGGGTTACTTCCTGCTGCCACTGGCCATGGTCCTGACCGGGCGGCTGGTCTATGGCGAGCGGCTGTCACGCCTGCAGACGGTAGCCGTGGCCTGCGCCGCACTGGGCGTAGGCCATGAGCTGTACCAAAACGGCAGTTTTGCCTGGGAAACCCTGCTGGTAACGATCGGCTACCCGATCTACTTCGTGCTGCGCCGACGCTGCCGCACCGACCACCTGGGCGGCCTGTGGTGCGACATGTGCCTGCTGCTACCGTGGGCGCTGTACTTCGTGATCCAGAGCCCACTTTCCAGCGCTGACCTGCAAGCACACCCCGGGCTGTATGTGTTGGTGCCGATCCTTGGCGCGATCAGCGCTTCGGCGCTTATCGCCTACGTGCTGGCCAGCCGCATGCTGCCATTCAGCCTGTTCGGCCTGCTCAGCTACGTCGAACCCGTGCTGCTGGTGGGCGTGGCGTTGCTGCTGGGCGAAACCATCGGCCCGGATCAGTGGCTGACCTACCTGCCAATCTGGGCCGCAGTACTGGTGCTGGTGCTAGAGGGCTTCAAGCACCTGCTACGTCAGCGTCGCCGTTCGGTGTAAGCCGAACCTGGCGTACCCGTCGCTCTTCAACCGCCTCCACGGTCAGCATCCAGCCATTCCAGGCTAGCCGGTCACCGACCATCGGCAGGCGGTCGAGCAAGCTCATCACCAGGCCCGCAAGGGTCTGGTAATCCTCGGTAGCACGGGCGCTGAAGCCAGTACGCGCCTGCACCTGGCTGAGGTTCAGCGCGCCGCTGACCACAAAGCCTTCGCCCTCCTGAACGATGCCCGGGCCTTCAACTTCACTGGCATCCGGCAGCTCACCGGCAATCGACTCAAGGATGTCGGTCATGGTCAACAGCCCGGTGAAGTCACCGAACTCGTTGACCACGAAGGCAATGTGGGTCGACTGACCGCGCATTTGCTCCAGGGCATTGAGGATGCTGAAGCTCTCCAGCAGGTTCAACGGCGCCCGGGCCATGCTTTCCAGATCGGGCTGGCTGCCCGAGAGCAGTTCCTTCAGCAGTTCCTTCTTGTGCACAAAGCCCAAGGGCTCGTCCACGCGACCATCGCGGATCAGCGGCAGGCGCGAGTACGGCGAATTGGCCAGGCCCTGGGCAATGGCGTCGGCCGGTTGCGCCAGGTCGATCACATCAACCTCGGCACGGGCAGTCATCACCGTACGAATCGGCCGCTCGGCCAGGTTCAGCACGCCGCTGATCATGACCCGCTCACGGCGGTCGAACAGCACCTGCTCGCCGCCACCTTCGACCAGATCGGCAATCTCCTCGCCGACCTCGTCAGCCTCGACCCGGCGGCCGCCCAGCAGGCGCAGCACGGCATGGGCAGTGCGTTCACGCAACGGCTTGTGCTGTTGCAGGCTGCGCTTGCGACGGGCGCGCGCCAGCTGGTTGAACAGCTCGATCAGGATCGAGAAGCCGATGGCCGCGTACAGGTAGCCTTTCGGGATATGGAAGCCCAGGCCTTCGGCGGTGAGGCTGAAACCGATCATCATCAGGAAGCCCAGACACAGCATGATCACCGTGGGGTGGGCGTTGACGAAGCGGGTCAGCGGCTTGCTGGCAACGATCATGATACCGATCGAGAAGATCACCGCGATCATCATCACGGACAGCTCATCGACCATGCCCACCGCCGTGATCACGGCATCCAGCGAGAATACCGCGTCCAGTACCACGATCTGGGCAACGATCGGCCAGAACGCGGCATGGCGCAGCGTGCCACTGGCCTGGCTCACGTGACCTTCCAGGCGTTCGTGCAGCTCCATGGTGGCCTTGAACAGCAGGAACACACCACCGAACAGCATGATCAGGTCACGGCCAGAGAAGCTCTTGCCGAACACTTCGAACAGCGGTGCGGTAAGGGTGACCATCCACGAAATGCTGGCCAACAGGCCCAGGCGCATGATGAGCGCCAGGCTCAGGCCAATGACCCGCGCGCGGTCGCGCTGATGGGGCGGCAACTTGTCGGCAAGGATGGCGATGAACACCAGGTTGTCGATACCCAGCACCAGCTCGAGGACGATAAGCGTCAACAGGCCTAGCCAGGCCGTGGGGTCGGCTAGCCATTCCATTAGCGGGTACTCACGTGGGACACGTCACAAGGACGGGAGAAGGATGGCCAGAAAGGCCGAAGACTGGGGGGCTCCGCGAAGGTGCTCATATAGACCTTGATAACAAATTGGGAGAACGATGCTACAAGCACAGCAGGTTTCTGTTGTAGCGCAAAACTATTACAAAACCTGTAACGACCCTGCAACGCCCTATCGCCCCGCGGGAGCGAGTCGTGCGCGGGTACTTTTGTTCAATACATCAGACCGTCGGCGACGCGAGGATGACGCCTCTCCAACCACGTGGATCTTCCTCATGAGCCTATCCCTGTCCATGGCCGCCTTCGCCCTTGCGGCCTCGATCTCTCCCGGCCCGGTCAACATCGTCGCCCTTGGTAGCGGTGCCCGCCATGGCCTGCGCGCCAGCGTTGCACATGTCGCCGGCGCCACGCTGGGGTTCTGCCTGTTGCTGGTGCTGGTCGGGCTGGGCCTGCATCAACTGCTGCTTCGCTGGCCTTTGCTGGGCCTGATGTTGCACTGGGGCGGTGTGGCGTTTCTGCTGTACATGGCGTGGAAGCTGGCCAGTGACGACGGTAACCTGAACAGCGCACAGCCTACCCAAGCCCCTTCAGCCTGGCACGGCGCAGCAATGCAGTGGCTGAACCCCAAAGCCTGGTTGGCAGCCGTTGCCGGGGTGGGTGCCTACACCGGTGGTGAACAGCACTTGCTGTGGCTGTTTACCTGGATCTACGGGCCGATCTGTTTCATCTCAGTGGCCTGCTGGGCCTGGGCCGGCAGCGTGATTCGCCGGTACCTGGACAACCCACGTCACCTGCGCATGCTCAATCGGAGCCTGGCCGTGTTACTGGTTGCCAGTGCGGTTTACCTGATCCTTTAAGGCATGCACGGCTCCTGCAGGAGCACCGAGGCTAGCGACAGCATTTCTGTAATGCCCCGGTGTCGCCGCCAGGTGCTGTTTGAATGCCCGCTGCAGGTGTGCCTGATCAGCGAACCCGGCCTCCTGTGCAACTTCAGCAATTGAGCGGCCCTGGCGCAACTGCGCCCGGGCCAGCTGTACACGCTGGTCTAGCAGGTAACCATGCGGCGTCAGGCCGAAGCGTTGGCGAAACGCACGAATCAGGTAGGAGCGGGACAGGCCGCAAGCCCCGCAGATGTCTTCGAGGCTGAGCGGGTCACTGCGGTGGGCGCGTATGAAAGCAGCCGCTGCATCCAGCCGTGGATTGCCCTGGTCAATCTCGCTGGCATTACGGGCAAGCATGCCCGGCAGCTCGCTGAACAGGGCCGCCAGGCGGGTTTCCCGATCAGGCAGCCTGGCGTCGAACAGGTCGGCAAAGGCCTGCAACAGCCGCCCGTACAACACAGGTGAGCGGCTCCAGGTCTGCGTTGGCAGGGTAAAACCCACTGCCTGCAACCAAGGCTGATCGACGAACAGCATCAGGTAAGACCAGGGTTCCCCGGCAACAGGGTTGCAGGTATGCACCACGCCCGGGTTCATCAACACCGTGGTACCCGCCCCCACCTCAACGCACTGGTCACTGTTGATGTAAGTGCTACGTCCCCCCGTGATCACCCCGATGGAGAAGCTCTCGTGAGAGTGCGCGGCGTAGCACACCTTGCGCCCGTCCCCTACCCGTCGGGCTTCGACGAACGGCAAGGCAGGGTCGCGCCAAAACCGTGATACCTCGATCATCCTCTACTGCCCTGCCCGCCGCGGATCCATGCACCGATACTACACACTTATCGTGGGAACAGATCCAACGTGCGCTCCACTTCGTCAATATCGATCCTGAAACCATCGCCTTCCGGCAGGCCCACCACAAAGCCAAAATGCTGCTGGTCACGATCCGTCAGGTATTTGTAGTAACTGACGAAACGGTTCGGCGGCTGCAAAGTCAGCAGGCAGCCTCCAGCCTGCAGCACATTCACGCCATGCACCAACTGGCTACCCTCCACCCCGATGACCACTTTAGCCCCGGCGCATGCCGCGATAATGCTCGGTACATCGGACTTCAGCGGGTTGACGATGCGAAAACCGCGGGTAGTACGCAAGTGTTCGGCAAGCTCCAGCTCGTTGCGCAACAGGCGCAGGTCACCATCACCGCCCCGCAACAGGAAAACCCCCGGGTGCTGCGTGTACGACACATGCGAGAGCAGCTTGTCACCCATGGCTCGGTAGCGAGCATGCCGGCTGCGGTTGTTGCTCTGGTCATCGAACAGCACCAGCTCACGGAAGAACGCACTGCGCAGGCGCAAAGGCTTCATGTCCAGCCAGTCTTCATAGGCCGGTGCCTGGGTAAACAGCGGATACCTGGCAGAGGGGGCGGTGGTCACCGGGATGCCCTCGTTGCAGGCCAGCGCATAGGTCGGACAATCTTCCATCAACCAGGTGCCGAACCAGGCGTTACCGTTTTGTGTGCAGTAGATTGCAGCGCGGTCGATTTCATTGTCGATGAGGATGGTCGGGAAGGTACTCGGCTTCTGTGACAGCCAATGGCTGGCCTTGCCCTTGTACAACGCCCCCTCGACCAGCCATACATCCTTGATCAAGTAGCCGCGGGTTGGCCCTTGCAATGTGTTGACGCCTCCCTGCATGGTCTGCGCCGGGTGCACGTAGGGGTAAAACCGCTTGCCTTCCCAGCCCGTTACCCGCTCCAGCTGGCCAGGCAGGAAAATGGCCGGTGGCGAAACCGTGGCTTCGCCCGGGGCGATGTCCCAGCACTTGGTGGCGACGCTCTTGAGATCGGTCGCCGCTTTTCCACCCAGCCGTTTGCGCGCCATGTGGCGGTAGGCGGCCAAGGTCCAGCTGTGTTGCCTGGCTGCGGGCGATGCACTGAACTGCGAGATGTCGCTTCCCATGAAGCGTCCTCCCTTGATGGCGAAGTGTGGAGCCCGGCGCTAGGCGCTGTACGAAAAGTCTTGAGACGCGGGTCAGGCAAGGCGAAAACAGCCGAGGAACGGCCGGGGTCGCGCCCGACTGTACTGGAGTACATGAGCATTCCGAGGCTGTTTTCAACGCAGCATGAACAAGTATCAAGGCTTTTCTTACAGCGCCTAGGCGCCAGATCAAAGCATCCCTGGCAGTTACTCAATTGCTCGTGACTCTTTCCATGGTGGGCGGTGATTGCAAGCTGGCGTAACGGCTGCGCAACGTTTGCACAAACGGTTCGCCTGCCCCGCTGCCGCCATAGAGATAAATCTTGTGCAGGCCACCAAACACCATTTCGTGATAGCGACTGGCAACTTCCTCATCGCTTGGGCCATCCGGGAGCCCCAGATGCAACGTCAGCTTGTCGCCTTCGACCGCGAACATCGGCGTATCCCACAAGAACTTTGCCGTACCGGTCTTGGGCAGGCGGACAAACAGGTACGCATGGTTACCCAGCGAATCGATATCACCACCGCGGCGGCGCTTCCACTTCAGCAGGCCGTCGTCCGGGCGCGCCAGACACAGGCCGATGTCGTAATAATCGAAGCCCTGCTCCAGTGCCCATTCAAGCGCCATGAAGGTGGTGATCGAATTCACCTCGCGCAGTTTCTTCGCATCGGAAAACACCGCCTCGCAATAGCCAAAGCGCAACGTGCTCCAGTAACGCTTGCCGCCGCGTACCACTTCACACCCCAGGTGACAGCCGATCACTTCATCGCCCAACATGATCAAGTCAAGCCGGCCGACACTCTTGGCAATACGGAACACCTCTTCGGTAGGAAACTGCGCGGCATGAATGCCCTGCCGGGCCGAAGCATAAGGGCGCAGCAGATCCCGGTCGGCCATGGCGATTTCTTCGTCCGAAAGAGCTTGGCGCATGTGATACAGCGGCCGGTTCTTGCGAATGCTGCGCCGCAGTTCGCTGTCGTAGCGGGCCGTGATGTCTTCCAGAGGGCGCCCCAAGGGCACCACGGCGCTCAGGTAGTGCGGCACTGACAGCGCCCCCGACGTGGGCATTTCGCTGATGACCACGACGTGGCTGGCAGCCGCCGTGGCACTTGCACCGTCCACGATCGATGCGCTGCCCTGGCCCTTGCCCCCAATCAGCAGCTTGGCCATTTCCCGTTGCTGCTTGCGGCCGATGTAGAGGATTTCGTACGGGCTCTCCTGTTGCGGGCGAAACCTGGCGACTTCCCAACGCCAGAGACAGGCACGCGCCATCATTTCTCGCATTTTGCTGGCCAGCAGCCTGATTTCGTAGCGCATGGAGGGCGACAGGAGCTTGCGCGCCACAGTCGTCAAGGTCTTTTTCATTTCTTCTTCGACGTCCTTTTGAAGTGCACTATTGGCCAATCGGAAAAAGAGAAAAATCCAGCAAAAACACTTAACACTTTGATTTTTATAGTATGGCTTGCAACTTTCTTATCACATTCAGTAACAATTTAAGATGCCTGCAACCGCTTTGGCAAGCGGCTTCTGGCTGACTTTAGATCAAGTTTCATGGCGTCAAATTCCCCGCATCAAACCGACGCTCAACAACACATTTGCTATAACCGTGCCCATCAAGCTCCGCTGGCCACTTCGCTATCCATGAATAACCTTTTACGACTTTGCATCAACGCCTCTCAGGCCGCTGTCTGCTTGCCGGGCGGGCATGGGCGGCCATGTTGAGCCAGACTGGTGTTTTTCCGACAGCCAGTGCATGCTCCCAGCTGAAACGATTCAACTGACTTGAAAACCGCCCTTTGATGTGAGGTGCAGTACCCATGGACCGTTTGCTCGATTCACTCTTCCCCAGCGCCGAGAACATCCCGGAAACCTGGCGCCTGGAAGCCCCACTGGAACAACGCGACTACCTGGTCAACGGTGAACTCAGGCGCTGGGACGGCCCGTTGGCCACGGTGCGCAGCCCGGTGTGGCTCAAGCAAGGCGACGAAGAGCATCAGGTCATACTGGGCAGCGCCCCGCTGCTGGATGCCGATACCGCGTTGACCGCCCTCGATGCCGCCGTGCAGGCCTATGACAAAGGTCGTGGCGCCTGGCCGAACATGCGCGTGGCCGAGCGTATCCAGCATGTCGAATCCTTCCTTGCCCGCATGCGTGAACAGCGCCAGGCCGTGGTCAAGCTGCTGATGTGGGAGATCGGCAAGAACCTGAAGGATTCGGAAAAGGAATTCGACCGCACCTGCGACTACATCGTCGACACCATCAACGCCCTCAAGGACCTGGACCGCCGCTCCAGCCGCTTCGAGCTGGAACAAGGCACCCTCGGCCAGATCCGTCGCGTCCCGCTGGGCGTGGCCCTGTGCATGGGGCCCTACAACTATCCGCTGAACGAGACCTTTACCACGCTGATCCCGGCGCTGATCATGGGCAACACCGTGGTGTTCAAGCCGGCCAAGTTCGGCGTACTGCTGATTCGCCCCTTGCTCGAAGCGTTCCGCGACAGCTTCCCGGCAGGTGTGATCAATGTCATCTATGGACGCGGCCGGGAAACGGTGAGCGCGCTGATGGCCAGCGGCAAGGTCGATGTATTCGCCTTCATCGGCACCCACAAGGCCGCCAGCGACCTGAAGAAACTGCACCCACGCCCGCATCGTCTGCGCGCCGCACTGGGCCTGGACGCCAAGAATCCGGGCATCGTGCTACCCCAGGTCGACCTCGACAACGCTGTCGAAGAGGCCGTCACCGGGGCGTTGTCGTTCAACGGCCAGCGCTGCACGGCACTGAAGATCCTGTTCGTGCACGAGGATGTGGTCGAGGCCTTCCTCGACAAGTTTCAGCGCAAGCTGGCAGCGCTCAAGCCCGGCATGCCGTGGGAACCTGGCGTGGCGCTGACACCGTTGCCCGAGCCTGGCAAGGTCGACTACCTCGATGGCCTGGTTGCCGATGCGACGGAAAAGGGCGCGCGCGTGCTCAACGAAAATGGTGGGCACAGCCGCGGTTCATTCTTCTACCCGGCCTTGCTGTACCCGGTCAGCCGGGAAATGCGCGTGTACCACGAGGAGCAGTTCGGCCCGCTGGTACCGGTGGTGCCCTACCGCGACCTGCAGACCGTGATCGACTATGTGCTGGACTCCGACTACGGCCAGCAACTGAGCCTGTTCGGCAACGACCCGGCCACCATCGGCAGCCTCGTCGACATCTTCGCCAACCAGGTCGGGCGCATCAACATCAATGCTCAGTGCCAACGCGGCCCTGACACCTACCCGTTCAACGGCCGCAAGAACAGCGCCGAGGGCACGCTCTCGGTGGATGACGCTTTGCGTGTGTTCTCCATCCGGACGCTGGTCGCCACCCGCTTCCAGGAGGCCAACAAAGCGCTGATCAGCGAGATCATTCGCAACCGCCAGTCGAGCTTCCTGACGACCGACTACATCTTCTGACCGCCGCGCTTATAGACAATCGATCTAGCGTCACTGTCGATTTTCCATCTGGGCGAACGACTCTAAGCAACAGGGCGCCTTTCGGCGCCCATTGCACAGGAGAGTCGAACATGGCAGTCAAACCCATCCCCGAAGGCCAGCACAGCATCACGCCCTACCTGGCCATCAACGACGCCGCCAAGGCCATCGAGTTCTACAAGCAAGCCTTTGGTGCGAAGGAAATGTTCCGCCTCGATGCCCCGGGCGGTCGCGTTGGCCATGCCGAACTGAGAATCGGCGATTCGTCGCTGATGCTGGGCGACCCCTGCGACATGGAAGGCGGCCTCACCGCCAGCCAGAAGCTCAGCGGTGCGGGTGTTGGCCTGCACTTGTATGTTGAAGACTGCGACAAGGTCTACGCCCAGGCCCTGGCCGCCGGGGGCATCCAGTTACATCCCTTGACCGACCAGTTTTACGGTGACCGCAGCGGCACCCTGAAAGATCCGTTTGGCAACATCTGGTTCGTGTCCACCCACAAAGAGGACCTGACCCCCGACGAGATTCGCGCCCGCGCCGCGAAGATGTTCGGCGGCAGCCAAGCGACGAGTTGAAAGCCGCGCGACTTTGCTTGAAGCTTGAGGCTCGTAGCTTGGAGCTGCTTCATGCGAATCATCGACAAAACCGCCACCCAGGTGCGCAGCCTGACCCCCGCTGAAGAGGAACTGCTGGTCGGCTTTGCCACCGGCAGCCTCGCCGGCCCGCGCCTGCTACAGGCCAACCAGCTACTGATGAAAGTGCGCAACGCCAACCAGTGGCTGGCTTGCGACTGCCGCAACGATGCCTTGCCGGTGCTCAACGTCACCCTCAACGGCAGCACCGGTACGCTCTTCCTCAAGAACAACCCGGGCACTGCCGAGCACGCGCCAGGCTGCCCGTTCACCAAGGACGAGCGGGAGGCCGCCGAACGCGAAAATGACCCTGTCCCCCCCGCCGCCTGGCTGCCACCCGACACACCCTTGCGCCTGATCAGCGACTTCCGTACTGGCACGGCCGGTGGCGCCGGCGACGGCAACGACAGACGCGAACAGCAGCGCCTGCTGTCACTGCTGCTAACCTGGATTGAAACCAGCGGGCTCAACCTCTACGCCACCCACTTGAAAAAAGACCTGACCACGCAGTTTGCCGAGTTGCGCAGCGTGGCCAGCCGCTATCCGCTGCTGGAGCGGGTGCCCGCCAGCAACTACCTGGAAACCCGCCTGGACATGAAGCACATGATGATGCTCAAGTCCCGCCTGCGCGAAGCCTCTGTGTTCGGCAACCATCGCCGCCATGGCCTGCTGCTGGACTGCGTCGACCAGATCAAAGGGCGCAAGTTGTTCAACAACCGCAGCGAAGACGGCTTCGACTTCCAGGGGCATCACCTGTACTGGGGCGGGAGCCGCACCACCGGGCCGTTGCTGGCGCTGATGATCTACTCGCCGACCAGCGCCGGTAGCCATTTCTATGAGCTGATTCATGTGGCCAGTGTGCCCGTGCTGTCGCGCGCGCACCTGTTCCCGGTGTACCGCGATGAAGAACGCGAGCCGCTCAAGGCATTGGTGTCGCTGATCGACTGGATGGCCAGTAAAGGGGTGAAAGTGCAGATGCGTCGCCCCGTGATCGGTGGGCAGGTGATGGATGAACTGGTGCTGACCTCGGACCAGGACCGGGTGTTGTCAGTGTCGCTGCTGGAACAGCCCATCGGCCCCGAGCCGGATACCGAGAACTTCAAGCGCTACGCCGACTTCAAAAGCCTGGAAACATTCCGCAAGTTCGTTGCCGGCTTTTTCATGCGCGAGCGTTGAAACCCACGCGTTGGCTCGCGCAGTTTCTTGCAGGAGATCGCCCTGCCCTTTGGACCGGGCGATCACGCTGCGAACAAAGGCGGCAAGCAAGCGGCTATACACGCCTGCATTGGCCACACAGGTGCCTCAGCCCAGGAACAGCTTGTACGCCGGGTTGTCAGTCTCGTCCCAATACCGGTACCCCATCTCGTCCAGCGTCAACGGCAAGCTCGCCAATTCGTCCGCTGGCACTTCCAAAGCAGCGAACACCCGCGCCTCCGCCGCACCATGGTTGCGGTAATGGAACAGGCTGATGTTCCAACGTTTGCCCAACCGCTCCAGAAATCCCAGCAACGCCCCTGGCCGTTCGGGAAACTCGAAGCGCAGTACCCGCTCATCAGCCCCCGACGCGGCATGCCCGCCCACGGTATGGCGCACATGCAGCTTGGCCAGCTCGTTGTCGGTCAGGTCCAGCACGCTGTACCCCTGCTCCCGCAAGCTGGCCAGCAACTGCTCACGCGGGTCGTGCACCGGGTGGGTCTGCACGCCCACGAACAGGCGCGCCTCCTTGCCAGGGTAGAAGCGGTAGTTGAATTCGGTGATCTGCCGCTTGCCCAGTGCCTGGCAAAAGGCCCGGAAGCTGCCCGGCTGTTCCGGAATTGTCACGGCAATGATCGCCTCACGCTGCTCACCCAGCTCGGCCCGCTCGGCCACGTGGCGCAAGCGGTCGAAATTGACGTTGGCCCCGGAGTCGATGGCCACCAGGGTCTGCCCCTGCACACCTTCACGCGCCACGTACTTCTTGATCCCGGCAACGGCCAAGGCCCCGGACGGCTCGGTGATCGAACGGGTGTCGTCGTAGATATCCTTGATCGCCGCGCACAGCTCGTCACTGCTCACCGTCACCACCTCGTCGACGAAGTGGCGGCACAGCTCGAAGCAATGGGCGCCGATCTGCGCCACCGCCACGCCATCGGCAAAGGTGCCGACCTGCGGCAGGATCACGCGTTCGCCGACGGCCATGGCAGCCTGCAGGCAGTTGGAATCCACCGGTTCGACGCCGATCACCTTCACGTCAGGGCGCAGGTACTTCACATAGGCGGCGATCCCGGCGATCAACCCACCACCGCCCACGGGCACAAAGATCGCGTCCAGCGCCCCCGGGCGCTGACGGAGGATTTCCATGGCCACGGTACCCTGCCCGGCGATCACATCCGGGTCATCGAACGGTGGCACGAAGGTGGCGCCTTCGCTGTCGGCCAGCTTCAGTGCATGGGCCAGCGCATGCGGGAAGCTCTCGCCATGCAGCACCACATGCCCGCCGCGCGAACGCACGCCTTCCACTTTCAACGATGGCGTGGTGGTGGGCATGACGATCGTTGCTTTGATACCCAGATGCGATGCCGCCAAGGCCACGCCCTGGGCATGGTTGCCCGCCGAAGCGGTGATCACCCCGCGCTCACGCTGCACATCGGTCAGACGCGACAGGCGGGTGTAGGCACCGCGGATCTTGAACGAAAACGTAGGCTGCAGGTCTTCGCGCTTGAGCAACACCTGGTTGCCCAGGGCGGCAGACAAGGCCGGGGCCGCTTGCAGGGGCGTTTCGATGGCCAGGTCGTACACCGGCGCGGCAAGAATGCGCCGCACCTGCTCCGACAGCAGTTGCTGGGGGGTGACGGTAGTACGAGGGACACTGAAGCTGGTCATCGATGACTCCTTGGCTGTTTTTACGTTGCCCAGGAGTCAGAGAGAAAAAACCCGCCTCCAGGGCGGGTTCGGTGCACGTACGCGCTAGCCCGCCAAGCTGATAATGGCGGTAATAATAATGGCGTTCACGTGCGGGAATGTGTTCATGGGTAGGAACTTAGCCTGCCTCGCAGCCAGAAGTCAACACTTGGCCTGCTGCGCCGAAAGCGGCACATCGAACACCTTGTCGAAGCCCCACTGGAAGACAAAGGCGTAAACGAAGAAGAACACGAACAGCGCCAGGTTGGTCAGCAGTGCCGCCCACAGGCTCACGTCCAGCCAGTACGCCACCAGCGGCAGCAGAATCACCACCAGCCCACCCTCGAAACCCAGCGCATGCAGCAGGCGCCGCAAGAAGGTGCGCTCACGCTTGTGCTGGCGCGCTTCCCAACGTTCGAACACCCAGTTGTAGCCCATGTTCCAGCTCATCGCGATACCCGACATCAGCACCGAGAGCACGGTCGACTGCGCCATGCCGGCGCCGAACGCCAGCTCCAGCGCAGGCGCCACACAGGCGACGGCGATGGCCTCATAGAGAATGGCCTGGACGATCTTGCGGGCCTTGCCTTGCATGTTCAGCTCCCTGAATAAACGACCTGTAAAGCTACAAGATGTAGCCCCCAAGAAAAAGCCCGAACGCTGGACAACTTCGCGCTTGGCTGCCCGGCTGTGAGGTGAAGCGTTCGCGATAGGCGTTGAAGGGCTGGACCCGCTGGGGCCGAGCAGCGCGTGGCGGCGCCGTCCCTGCCCAGGTGTTGCAGGAAGCCAAGACCGCTTTGCGTTGTGATCAAGCCAGCTGGCAGAACAGGCGAAACATCATCCGGCGGGCAAACGAATCCTGAACTGCGCCCCACCCAGCGCCGACTGCGCCAGGGTCAAGGTGCCACCCTGCCCCTCGATTGCCCGACGGCTGATGGCCAACCCCAGGCCAAAACCACCGGTGTTGCGATCGCGACTGCGGTCCAGACGGTAGAACGGCTGGAACACCCGCTCGCGCTCCTCCACAGGGACGCCAATCCCGTCATCCTCCACCGTCAGCAAGCAGGCGCCATCGGCTTCCAGGCGCAAGCGCAGCAACAGGCTTTCATCGCAATAGCGCATGGCATTGCGCACCAGGTTCTGCACCGCGCGCGCCGTCAGCCGCGGGTCCAGTACAAAGCGCGGCAACTCACCCTCGGCCCGCACTTCCCAATGGATACCCCGGCCATCGAGCTCCTCGGCAAAGCCGCCAAGCACACTGTCGACCAGCTCCAGCAGCGATACCTCCACCCGCTCCCGCGCCTGATCGGCGTTGTACAACCGGCTGTAGGACAGCAGCTCCAGCACCAGTTCATCCAGCTCGCGCACATGCCCGACCAGCTCCAGCAGGCGCTTGCGGCTGGCTGGCGGCACTTCGTCGAACAGCAGCACCAGGCCGAAGTCCAGCCGGGTCAGTGGCGTGCGTAACTCGTGCGATACCGCATTGAGCAGTTCACGCTGCTGGTTGACATGGCGTTCCAGGTCACTGGCCATGGTGTCGAATACCCCGGCCAGCTCACCAATATTGGAGTGAGGCGAAATGTGCGTACGCTCAGCCATCTGCCCCTGGCCCAGGCGCCGAGCGGTCTCCTTGAGGCGCTCCAGATCACGCCAGTGCGGCCATACCCACAGCAGCAGGCAGCCCAGCATGGCTGCACCAATCAATACGGTCACGCCCCACGACAGCACGTTGATGTCCAGCGGGTCCGGCGGGGAATGCAGGCGTACCAGCCACTCCTTGTCCAGCGGCGCCAGCACCGTCTCGTAATAGCCCCACTCGGCAATGCGCACTGCGTACAGCCCCTGCGCCAGGCGCGCCTGCTCCTCATCGCTCAAACCGGCCTGATCCCTGCGCAGCAGCTGCAGCTCCAGCGGCGCGAAATCACTGGCCAGTTCCTGCTCCACCGCTGGCCACTGCTCGCGCGGGGCCTGGCGGAACTGGCGCACGATCAACGCCTGTACGCCCTTGGCCTGGTCCAGGTTGTAGGCCATGAACCGGTCGCGGAACAGGCCGACAATGGTGTCAGGGATGAACAGCAATGCGCCGGCGTAGGCGACGATGATCACCAGGTACAACCGCACCAGGATCTTGAGCATGGCCGATCAGCACTCCCACTCGACACGGCTGAACAGGTAGCCCTTGCCCCATACGGTCTTGATCTTGCGCGCTTCGCCGGCGTTGTCGTCGAACTTGCGCCGCAGTTTGGAAATGGCCACGTCAACGGAGCGATCGGTGCCATTGAACTCGATGCCACGCAGTTGTTGCAGGATACGGTCGCGGTTCATCACCTCACCGGCATTGCGCGCCAACACCACCAGCAGGTTGTACTCGCCGCTGGACAGCTCCACCTCCTCGCCGCGCCAACTCACCGTGCGCTCGGCCAGGTCGATGCGCAGGCCACCAATCAGGATCAGGTCGTTGTCCAGGCGCGGTTCGTTGACACTGCTGCGGCGCAGCAGCGTGCGCACGCGGGCCAGCAGCACGCGTGGTTCACAGGGTTTGGTCACGTAGTCGTCGGCCCCCATTTCCAGGCCAAGCACCTGGTCATGGCTGTCGTCGCGGGCCGTCAGCATGAGGATTGGCAGGGTCTGCGACTCCTGGCGCAGCAGCCGGCACAGCTGCAGGCCATCGATGCCCGGCAGCATCAGGTCAAGGATGACCAGGTCAGGCCTTTGCCGACGGTACTCGTCCAGTACATGATCGCCCCGGGCGATCACCTGGACATGGAAGTCGTTACGTTGCAGGTAGCTGGCGATCAGCTCGGACAGGGCGCTGTCGTCCTCGACCAGGAAAATGTTCGGCATAGGTGCTTGGGCGTCTGGGTTGAAGTAAGCCTGTGGCGAGCACTTCGCGGGTAAACCCGCTGCTGCAGGTCCCCGTAGGAGCGGGTTCACCCGCGAAGAGGCCAGCACAGGCCCATGCAGAATATAGAACCCAACCACTCGACAGGATCATTCTTCACACTTTTTCACACTCGTCCTACAGGTATTAACAGCCGCCCAGCCAGCGTCTGCCTTAGCATATACACGGTCATCATCGGAAGATCCGCATGCCTACTACCCTCTCCCCGTGCCTGCGCCCGTTGGCGCTCATGGCATTGCTGAGCCTGTCCCTGGCCGGTTGCAGCGACAGCGCCGAGCCGGACGAACAGGCACCCACTGCGCAAGTGCGCGTGGAAACCCTGCAACTGCAGCCACTGGCCATCAGCAGCGAACTCAGCGGCCGTATCCTCGCGCCACGCACCGCCGAAGTGCGTGCGCGGGTCGCAGGCGTGGTGCTCAAGCGGGTGTACCGCGAAGGCAGCGACGTCAAGCAGGGTGATGTACTGTTCCTGATCGACCCGGCACCGTTCAAGGCCGACCACGACAGCGCCCGCGCCACGCTGGCCAAGGCCGAGGCCACCCGGTATCAGGCGCGCCTGCAAGAGCAGCGCTACCGCGAGCTGGTCGACGACAAAGCCGTCAGCCGCCAGGAATACGACAACGCCAAGGCCAGTTTCCTGCAGGCCGATGCCGAAGTGGCCGAAGCCAGGGCGGCGCTGGAGCGCGCCCGGCTGAACCTCGGCTATGCCACCGTGACCGCGCCGATCTCCGGCCGTATCGGCCGCGCCCAGGTCACCGAAGGCGCGCTGGTCGGGCAAAACGAAACCACCCCGCTGGCGACCATCCAGCAGCTGGACCCGATCCATGCCGATGTCACCCAGTCTACCCGTGAGCTCAACGCGCTGCGCCGCGCCCTGCGCGCTGGCGAATTGCACCAGGTGGGCGACGGCCAGGCACGCGCCACGCTGATCCAGGATGACGGCAGCGCCTACCCGCTGCCGGGCAAGCTGCTGTTCTCCGACATCAGCGTCGACCCCAGCACCAACCAGATCACCCTGCGCAGCGAGTTCCCCAACCCGGACCTCGACCTGTTGCCTGGCAGCTACGTGCGGGTACGCCTGGAGCAAGCGGTGCAACCCAAGGGCCTGAGCGTGCCGCAACGCGCCATCCTGCGTGACAGCGCCGGTGTGCCGAAGGTGCTGGTGGTAGACCAGCACGCCCGGGTCAGCGACCGCCAGGTTGTACTGGGCAGCGCCCAGGGCGACCGCTGGGTCGTCAGTGAGGGCCTGGCGGCCGGCGAGCGGGTGGTGGTCGAAGGGCTGCAGCACATCAAGGCCGGTGACCAGGTGCAGGTCGACAACGCACCCGCTGCCCCGCCCATCGCACAGCATACCCGCCAGTGAGGGCCTGATTCATGCCGCAATTCTTCATCGATCGCCCGGTATTCGCCTGGGTGGTCGCACTGTTCATCCTGCTGGCCGGCGCGCTGGCCATCCCGCAGCTGCCGGTGGCCCAGTACCCCAACGTGGCACCGCCGCAGGTGGAAATCTACGCCGTGTACCCAGGCGCCTCGGCGGCGACCATGGACGAAAGCGTGGTCAGCCTGATCGAGCAAGAGCTCAATGGCGCCGACAACCTGCTGTACTTCGAGTCGCAGAGCAGCCTGGGCAGCGCCACCATCACCGCCACCTTCGCCCCGGGCACCCACCCGGACCTGGCCCAGGTCGACGTGCAGAACCGCCTGAAGGTGGTCGAGTCGCGCCTGCCACGCCCGGTCACCCAGCAAGGCCTGCAGGTGGAGAAAGTGTCCACCGGCTTCCTGCTGTTGGCCACCCTCACTTCCGAAGACGGCAAGCTCGATGAAACCGCGCTGTCGGACATCCTTGCACGTAACGTGATGGACGAAATCCGCCGCCTCAAGGGCGTCGGCAAGGCCCAGTTGTATGGTTCCGAACGGGCCATGCGCATCTGGATCGACCCGCGCAAGCTGATCGGTTTCAACCTCACGCCCA
Source organism: Pseudomonas sp. BO3-4 (assembly GCF_034044115.1). Classification (NCBI taxonomy): domain Bacteria; kingdom Pseudomonadati; phylum Pseudomonadota; class Gammaproteobacteria; order Pseudomonadales; family Pseudomonadaceae; genus Pseudomonas; species Pseudomonas sp. BO3-4. The sequence goes on along the minus strand of NZ_CP139018.1, from coordinate 3,044,742 downwards.
ACGATGTAGCCGAAGCCATCGCCGCGCAGAACGCCCAGGTCGCCCCTGGCAGCATCGGCGATCTGCCCAGCCGCAGCACCCAGGAAATCACCGCCAACGTGGTGGTCAAAGGCCAGTTGAGCAGCCCCGAAGCGTTTGCTGCCATTGTCCTGCGTGCCAACCCGGACGGCTCCACGGTCACCATCGGGGATGTCGCCCGGGTTGAAATCGGCGCCCAGGAATACCAGTACGGCACGCGCCTGAACGGCAAACCGGCCACGGCCTTCAGCGTGCAGTTGTCACCCGGCGCCAACGCCATGGAAACCGCTACCCTGGTGCGGGCTAAGATGCAGGACCTGGCGCGCTACTTCCCGGAAGGCGTCAAGTACGACATCCCCTACGACACCTCGCCGTTCGTCAAGGTGTCGATCGAGCAGGTCATCAACACCCTGTTCGAAGCCATGCTGCTGGTGTTCGCAGTCATGTTCCTGTTCCTGCAGAACCTGCGCTACACACTGATCCCGACCCTGGTCGTGCCAGTGGCATTGATGGGCACCTTCGCCGTGATGCTGGCCATGGGCTTCTCGGTCAATGTGCTGACGCTGTTCGGCATGGTACTGGCCATCGGCATTCTGGTCGACGATGCCATTGTGGTGGTGGAGAACGTCGAACGCATCATGGCCGAAGAAGGCTTGCCGCCCAAGGACGCCACACGCAAGGCCATGGGCCAGATCAGCGGTGCAATCGTCGGCATCACGCTGGTGCTGGTGGCGGTATTCCTGCCCATGGCCTTCATGCAAGGCTCGGTGGGGGTGATCTACCAGCAGTTCTCGCTGTCGATGGCGGTGTCGATCCTGTTCTCGGCGTTTCTCGCCCTCAGCCTGACCCCGGCATTGTGCGCCACCCTGCTCAAGCCCGTGGCCAAGGGCGAGCACCATGAACGCAAAGGCTTTTTCGGCTGGTTCAATCGCCGCTTCGAACGCATGAGCAACGGCTACCAGCGCTGGGTGGTGCAGGCGCTCAAGCGCAGCGGCCGCTACCTGCTGGTGTACGCGGTGCTGCTGGCGGTGCTGGGCTACGGTTTCAGCCAGCTGCCTACGGCGTTCCTGCCCACCGAAGACCAGGGCTACACCATTACCGACATTCAACTGCCGCCGGGCGCCAGCCGCATGCGCACCGAACAGGTAGCCGCGCAGATCGAGGCGCACAACGCCGAAGAACCAGGCGTGGGCAACACCACCTTGATCCTCGGCTTCAGCTTCTCCGGTAGCGGGCAGAACGCGGCGCTGGCCTTCACCACCCTCAAGGACTGGTCCGAGCGCAGCGCCGACGACAGCGCCCAGTCGATCGCCGACCGCGCGACCATGGCCTTCACCCAGCTCAAGGACGCGATAGCCTATTCGGTGCTGCCGCCCCCCATCGACGGGCTCGGTGAGTCTACCGGTTTCGAATTTCGCCTTCAGGACCGTGGCGGCATGGGCCACGCCGAGCTGATGGCAGCCCGTGACCAGTTGCTCGAAAGCGCCAGCAAAAGCAAGGTGCTGACCAACGTGCGCGAAGCCTCGCTGGCGGAAAGCCCGCAGGTGCAACTGGAAATCGACCGCCGCCAGGCTAATGCACTGGGCGTGTCGTTTGCCGATATCGGCACGGTGCTGGACGTGGCCGTAGGCTCCAGCTACGTCAACGATTTCCCCAACCAGGGCCGTATGCAGCGGGTGGTGGTGCAGGCCGAAGGTGACCAGCGCAGCCAGGTTGAAGACTTGCTGAACATTCACGTGCGCAACGACAGCGGCAAGATGGTGCCACTGGGTGCGTTCGTTCAGGCCAGGTGGGTCAGCGGCCCGGTGCAACTGACCCGCTACAACGGTTACCCGGCGGTGTCGATCTCTGGCGAGCCCGCCGCCGGCTACAGCTCGGGCGAAGCCATGGCCGAAGTCGAGCGGCTGGTGGCGCAGCTACCGGCCGGTACCGGCCTGGAATGGACCGGCCTGTCATTGCAGGAGCGGCTGTCCGGTAGCCAGGCCCCCCTGCTGATGGCGCTGTCGCTGCTGGTGGTGTTCCTGTGCCTGGCTGCGCTGTACGAAAGCTGGTCTATCCCGACTGCGGTGCTGCTGGTCGTTCCGCTCGGCGTGCTCGGTGCGGTGCTGGCGGTGACCTTGCGCGGCATGCCCAACGACGTGTTCTTCAAGGTTGGCCTGATCACGCTGATCGGCCTGTCGGCGAAGAACGCCATCCTGATCATCGAGTTTGCCAAGCATCTGGTAGACCAGGGCGTGGACGCCGTCGACGCCGCCGTGCAAGCGGCCCGCCTGCGCCTGCGGCCGATCGTGATGACTTCGCTGGCGTTCATTCTCGGCGTGGTTCCACTGGCCATCGCCAGCGGCGCAAGCTCTGCCAGCCAGCAGGCGATTGGCACCGGGGTGATCGGCGGCATGCTCAGCGCCACGCTGGCGGTGGTGTTCGTGCCGGTGTTCTTCGTGGTGGTGATGCGCCTGTCACAGCGACGCCAGGCGCATGACAGCGACGGGCAACCCGTGCCCCGCGAAAGCTGACTGGACAAGCCCCGCGTGAAATGGGAGGGTTCCCGGCAATGACTGCCCGGAACCCTTTTTCATGCCTGATGCACTCCCCCCCTGCTCAATCCTCGTTCTCGCGGGTGGCCGCGGCCAGCGCATGGGCGGCCGTGACAAGGGCCTGGTGGACTGGCAAGGCGAGCCGTTAATTGCACATGTTCATCGCGCGGTGCGGCCACTGAGCGACGACTTGGTGATTTCCTGCAATCGCAACCAGGCGGCTTACCGAGCATACGCCGACCAGTGGGTGGGCGATGCAGAAGCCGACTTCCCCGGGCCGCTGGCGGGGGTGATTGCCGGGCTCAAGGTGGCACGTCATGCGTGGGTGGTGTTGCTGGCCTGCGATGCACCCCTGGTTGATCGCGACTTGATCGAAGACCTGCTGCGGCTGGCAGTGGCCGGTAACAGCGCGGCAATGGTGCGTCAGGGTGGTTTTTGGCAGCCGATGTTCAGCGTGCTGCCCAAGCGGGTGTTGCCGGTGCTGGAGCAGGCCTGGGCAGCGGGTGAGCGGAGTTTGCAGAAGGCCTTGCTGCGCGAGGCGGTGCAAGGGCTGGAGTGCGCCGAGAGCGATCGCCGGCTAAGCAACTTCAACAGCCCGGAACGGCTGCAAGACTGAGGGCATGACACCGCCCCCACAGGTAAGCCACAACACTTCAGAACTGTGGTGACTTTGTAGGAGCGGGTTTACCCGCGAATACGGCGGCGGCTGCAACGGTGAACGGCGGGTGGAAACTGGCCAGCAGGCACGGCCTCTTCGCGGCCATCAACCATTTAATACGACCAAGCTTTTCAGCGCTGAGCTCCGCAGAAAAGCTTGACCGCCAACAGTGTATCTAATCGGAACGCAAAGGCGCTCACGACACCGCCGAAGCCTCCACCTCCTGCTCGCGGCTGGCATAACGCTGCGCCAGCACAGCACACACCATCAGCTGTATCTGGTGGAACAGCATTAGCGGCAAGATCATCGCGCCAATGCCACTGCCCACGAACAACACCTGGGCCATGGGCACCCCCGTGGCCAGGCTTTTCTTGGAGCCGGCAAACAGGATGGTGATGCGATCCTCAAGGTCGAAGCCCAGCGCCTTGCCAAGCATGCGTGTGCCAAACAGCACCACTGCCAGCAGAATTGCGCACACTACGAACAACCCCGCCAGGTGCTGCGGCGATACGGTGTGCCACAGCCCGGTAACCACGGCCTCACTGAAGGCGGTGTACACCACCAGCAGGATCGAACCCTGGTCCACCACCTTGAGCCAGCGCGCATTGCGCTTGACCCAGGCACCGATCCAGCGCCGCGCGATCTGCCCGGCAACGAACGGCACCAGCAGCTGCAACGTGATCTTCAACACCGCATCCAGGCCGGAACCTGTATCACCACTGGCACCCAGCAGCAGCATCACCAGCAACGGGGTGAGGAAGATACCCAGCAGGCTGGAGGCCGCCGCGCTGCAGATGGCGGCCGGCACGTTACCGCGGGCCAGCGAGGTAAAGGCAATGGCCGACTGCACGGTTGCAGGCAAGGCACACAGGTACAGGATGCCCAGGTAAAGCTCGTTACCCACCAGCGGTACGAACAGAGGTTTGAACGCCAGGCCCAGCAGTGGGAACAATACGAAAGTACAGGAGAACACCAGTAGGTGCAGGCGCCAGTGCCCGGCACCGGCAATGATGGCTTCACGGGACAGTTTGGCGCCATGCAGGAAGAACAACAGGCCGATGGCCAGGTTGGTCAGCCAGCCGAAATACACCGCGCCATCGCCCGCGCAAGGCAGCACGGTGGCGATGAGTACTACACCGAGCAAGGCCAAGGTGAAATTGTCAAATAACATGCGCAAATACTTCATCACTGTATCCATCTTGTCATGGTGGCTGGGCAGACGATAAGGTCTTTGGCTCTCCGTCGCTAACGCCGGAACCCCGAGCGGTATCGCTCAACGGACACGTTCCACAAAAAGGACTCACCATGCTCCGCCCACGTCTGGCTGCACTTGCAGCCGCCATTACCCTTGCCTTGGGCCATGCCAGCGTCCAGGCCGACGACCAGTTACAGGCCAAGGTCGACCAGATCATCCGCCCGCTCATGCAGGAACAAGGCATCACCGGCATGGCTGTGGCCATCTATGCACGCGACCACGCGCATTACTTCAGTTACGGTGTGGCCAGCAAGGCCGACAACGTACCGGTCAGCCGCGATACGCTGTTCGAAATCGGTTCGCTGAGCAAGACCTACACTGCCACCCTGGCCGCGCTTGCCAGCGCCGAGGGCAAGCTTGACCTCGAGGCCCCGGCCAAGCGCTATCACCCGGCACTGGCCGGCGTCCCCATCGGCGACGCGACGGTGCTGGAACTGGGCGCTTATAGCGCCGACTGCCTGCCACTGCAGTTCCCCGACACCGTGCAAACACCGCAGCAGGTAGTCGATTTCTTCCGCCACTGGCAACCTCGCGCCAAACCCGGCACCCAGCGCTGCTACTCCAACCCCAGCCTGGGGTTGTTCGGTGACCTGGCTGCCCGTGCGCAGCATGAACCGTTTTCCACGCTGATGAGTGAGGGCCTGCTGACGAAGATGGGCCTGAAAAATACCTACCTTCAGGTTCCGGCCAGCGCCCAGGGGCTTTATGCCCAAGGGTATGACGCCGACGACAAGCCGGTGCGTGTAGGGCCCGGCCCCTACGCCGATGAGGCCTACGGCATCAAAACCAGCGCCAGCGACCTGCTGCGCTATGTGCGGTTGCACATGCAGCCACAGGGCCTGCCACCGGCCCTGGTGAAAGCCACCGCCATTACCCAGCAGGGCTATTTCCAGGTTGGCGGCATGACGCAAGGCCTGGGCTGGGAACGCTACCCCTACCCGGTCACGCTGAGCACATTGATCGATGGCAACAGCCCACGGCTGATCCGCGAACCGCAGGCCACCACTCGCTTGCAGCCGGCCCTGCCCGCGCTACCGGCAGCCTGGTACAACAAGACCGGCGCCACCAACGGCTTCGGCGCGTACGCCGCGTTCGTGCCGGCAGAACAGCTGGCAGTCGTGCTGCTGGCCAATCGGAATTACCCCAACCAGGCGCGGGTGCAAGCCGCCTTCGACATCCTTTCCGGCTTATAACGCTCGCGTTGATTGTCGGACAAAACGACAGAATGTAGTGAGCAAAAATATTCACTACAAAATGGTTGACGCCGTTCATCGCGCTTGGGCATGATGAAGCCGTCTCCCCGATCGGGAGCGGTGGCAAGGGTGTTCCAGACGGCCTGCGCGGTAACGCAGGCCGTCCGTGGAGAGGGAAACTGTCCAAAAGGCAGCGTGAGAAAGCCCCTGTTGCGATGCTGCTGTAGCAGCCTTGGTAGTGCGCTACACCGTGATAGCGCCAACTGTGAAAATCACCTATGAATGGGTAATGGGGGCTTTATGATGAACTTGAACAACAATCCGACTATCGACCAATTGGCCCAGCTGTTCGCCGTGCGCAAGGACAGCCTTGACGACCATTTGCTGTGGGTTAGCCAAACCGGTGAAGTGCGCCTCGACCGCCTGCCACCGAACACCGTCGAAGATGAATTTGAAGAGCACCTGCCCAGCATGCGTGCCCGCTTCAAGGTCTACCGCCGTGGCCAAGGCTACGTCGGCAAGAAAGCCGCCGCCGACACCGAATTCGTTGGCCGCGTGCTGCAGACCCTGCAACAAGAATGGCCCGCTGCCCGTGAGCAGCAGGCAGTCAAGGTGATCGAACCGCTGAATTGAGGGTTCGCACCCTTACCAGAGCCCGGCCCGCATAGGCCGGGCTTTTTCATGCCTGGCGCCGCTGCAGACGGGTTTCCGGCAGAGGCAAGGCGCCTGTTGCCATCGCCCGGGCGCGGTCGACACCCCACACCAGCGCACGGGTCATGGTCTCGCCCGGCAGCGCGGGGTAATACTCTTCCAGCAACGCCCGCCCATCCCCGGCGTACAACCCCAGAAACAGCTGCGTCGCCCCCAGGCGCGACAAGCGCACCTGCACGTCCAGTGTGGTGCCGTCGCTGAGTGCTTCGTCGTGGCAGCGGCTGTGCAAATGTGCGTCGGCCCACTGCCAATAGGTTTCTTCCCTGACTCGCATGAGCATTCAATCCTCCGTTGCTGGAATGCCGCGTCAGAAAACCACAGGCCGGGCCATCCGGCGAGCGCTACCGGGCAATACCATGAGGCGGATCAACGAATGGCAATAAAAACCCCGCCGTTGGGCGGGGTGTGTGCAGACGCGGGATCACTTCTTGAGCGGTACCCGCGGCATGAAGCGGCCCTTTTTGCTGCGCTGCAAATGTGCAGGCTGGAGCTGTTCGGAATCATCCAGCGTCATGTGGGCGAAACCCAGGCGAAATGCCGCCTGGCCGCAACGCACCTGGCTGTTGATCGGGAACGCGTCGTTCAGGTCTTCGAAAAAGGATTCGCTCATGCCCAGTCTCCCTCCAGTGGCGGTCGCGTCGGCAACCAGACAAGTTGCCCAGGAAACGCGGCCTGTGAAAGTGAGACTAGCTGGTCATTTGCGGACCGACCGGACAAGAACCCTGCAGCCGACCAATGGCAAAAGGCTTTACTTCAGGCGTACTGCCGTGCCGGTGGCAAATACCACGACCATGCCGCCCTGTACCGACGGCATGCTGATCTCAAAATCCACCCCCACTACCGCATCGGCTTGCAACTGTCGTGCCCGGGCCTTGAGTTCTTCAGTGGCCTGCTCCCGGGCCTCGCGCAGCGCGCTTTCCAGGGTTTGTGAGCGGCCACCGAAAAAGTCGCGAAACCGTGTAAAGAAATCGCGCACGAAGTTGATGCCCTGCACCGATTCGGAACTGACCACGCCCAGGTATTCGGCAATCGGGCGGCCTTCGAGCTGGCTGGTGGTGGAAATGATCATGGATGCGCTCCGTTGGCCTGGCAGAAAGAGGCCGATTCTAACAGAGCGCAGATCGGCGGATTTAAGCGCTTTACGCGTTGGCAGCCCGCAAACGCTGACCGATGCGCGCACCGAATACATTCACCAGCAGGCCGGCCATCACCAGCAATGCGCCCCAGCCCTGCGTAGCGGTCAGGCGCTCTCCCAGCAGCAACGCCGACGAACTCAGGCCAATTACCGGTACCAGCAGCGAGAATGGCGCCACTTTGCCTGCCGGGTGACGCGACAGCAACTTGCTCCACAGGCTGTAGCCGAGCATGGTGGCCACAAAGGCCAAATACGCCAGGGCCAGCACCGAACTCCAACTGATATTGGCCAAGGCATGGCCAATGCGCTCGGGGCCTTCCAGCCACCAGGACAGTGCCAGGAATGGCAGTGGTGGGATCAGCCCACCCCAGATCACCAACGCGACCAAGTCGACCGAGCCGAACCGCCGGGTAATGATGTTGCCCAGGCCCCACATTGCCCCGCCACACAGGGTCAGCACCAACGCCAGCATGGGCACATGGCCGCCGTCTTCGCTGCCGATCAGTGCCAGGCCGCCGGCCGCCACCAGCAGCCCCAGCACGCTGGCCAGGCGCAGCCGCTCACCGAGAAACAACGCCGCAAAACCGAGGGTGAAGAAGGCTTGCGACTGCAGGATCAACGAAGCCAACCCTGGCGGCATGCCGCTGTACATGGCCTGAAACAGGAACGCGAACTGGCCCAGTGAAATGGTCGCACCGTAAGCGATCAGCCAGCGCCACGGCAGTTTGGGCCGCCTGACCAGCAAGATTGCCGGGAACGCCACCAGCAAGAAACGCAATGCCCCTAGCAACATCGGTGGCAGCCCGTCGAGGCCAACCTTGATGACCACAAAGTTGACGCCCCAGGCGACAATCACCACCAGGGCGATAAGCAGGTCCTTGAGTGGCATTGCGACTTCCTTCTGCAGGCTTTTTAGACATATTTCGTTACAGCATAACGGTATTCCTTGAGAAGGGACCAGCACAGTTGAAAGCAATGGTTGCACTACAGTGACTGTTCCGTCCGCCCGCTGTCGTTTGCACGACTAACTGCCAAATCAGCAAGCGCAGGTTCAATCCTGATAACCAGGCGCCACCTTTTCCAACATTCGCAACAATGCCGCCCACGCCAATTGCAGCGCATCCGGGTCGGTCAGTTCCCCTTGCTTCAACCCTCTCCCCGGCGCGTTGAACTGCCGTTCGGTACGCACGCACACTTCGGTCGTCGGCAATACCAGCTGCCCAGCACTTTGCGCCGCCAACTGGATCTCGCAAGCCTTCTCCAGGTAGTACATGCGCAAGAAGGCTTCAGCCACACTGCGCCCCGTGGTCAACAGGCCATGGTTGCGCAGCATCATCACCGGCTTGTTGCCCAGGTCGGCCACCAGCCGTTGCTGTTCATCCATGTCCAGCGCGACGCCCTCGTAGGCGTGGTAAGCCACATTGCCGTAAAACTCCATGGACATCTGGTTGACCGGCAGCAGGCCACATTCCAGTGCGGCCACCGCGCAGCCTGCGCGGGTGTGGGTGTGCAGCACGCACCGGGCATCCTCGCGGGCAGCGTGAATGGCACTGTGAATGACGAACCCGGCCGGGTTGACCGGGTGACGGGCAGCCCCCACCGGCCGCCCCTGCAGGTCGATCTTCACCAGGCTGGACGCTGTGATCTCCTCGAAGAGCAGGCCATACGGGTTGATCAGGAAATGGTGCTCCGGCCCAGGCAGGCGCAGGGAGATATGCGTGAAGATGAGATCGCTCATGCGAAAGTGCGCGATCAGCCGGTAGCAGGCAGCCAGCTCCCGACGCAGGCTTAGTTCCGTTGAAGTCATCTTGTTGCCCCTTTACTGAATGCTATTTGCTGGCCCAGGCGTTGAAGCGTTGCTCCAGTTCTTCGCCATGATCGACCCAGAATTCCACGTTCATGGCCAGCGCCCCTTGCAGGTTCTGTGGCGAAGTGGGTACCCAGTTGGCCAGCGCCGGGTCAAGCCTGGCCGCGGCTTGGGTATTGGTTGGCCCATAGGGGATCTGTTGTACATACCGCACCTGGGTATCCGGCTGATTGGCATAGGCAATCAGCCGCTTGGCCTGGTCGACATGCCGCGAGCCTTTGATGATCGCCCAATAGTCCATACCGTACAGGCTGCCAGGCCATACCACGGCCAACGGGCTGCCCTGCTGCGCCGCCACCGCAATTCGTCCGCTGTAGGTGGAGGTCATCACCACGTCACCGGCTGCCAGCCATTGCGCGGGTTGAGCGCCGGCGTCCCACCACTGGATATGGGGTTTGAGTTCGCTGAGTTTGGCGAAGGCCCGCTCGACACCTGCCGGCGTGGACAATACCCGGTATACGTCCTCGACCTTGACCCCGTCAGCCAACAGCGCGAATTCCAGGTTGTACACCGCACGTTTGCGCAGGCCGCGCTTGCCAGGGTACTTGTCGACGTCCCAGAAGTCGGCCCACGACGCCGGCGCCTGGGCCAGCTTGCTGCGGTCGTAGGCAATAGCCACGCTCCAGACCAGCGCGGCCGACCCACAATCCTGTGCGGCTGCCGGGATCAGTTCGGCGGCATGGCCCAGGCGCTGCCAGTCCAGGTGCTCGTAGATCCCCTCGTCGCAGCCGCGCATCAAGTCAGGGCCTTCGATCTGCACCACATCCCAATCGACGTTGCCGGTGTCTGCCATGACCTGGATCCGCGCCATTTCACCGTTGTATTCACTCTGGATCAGCTGGCTGCCGTCCTGGGCAATGAAGGGCTTGAAAATCGCCTCATCCTGGGCCTTCTGGCCCGCGCCGCCATAACCGACCACAACCATCTGCTGCGCAGCTTGCGCAGTGCCCAGGCCAAGGGCCAGCAAGGCTGCACAAAGGCCGGTCACACGTGGATATAGCTGCATCGTAGTTTCCTACTGGCGGTGCCCGACGGGCCCGTTTTCTTGTTGTTTTGAGGTCACACCCTCGCCATGCGAGTGAGGAAAACCTAGACAGACGCCAGTAAAAAAACAAGTTGATTTTTTACTATCGCTACACTTTGATAGAAAAATAACAACACCGTACCGGAGCCGCCTGTATGCAGACCGCCTTCCCACACTTGTTCGAGCCCTTGCAGATCCGCGGCAAACGTTTGAAAAACCGCATCATGTCCAGCGGGCACGACACCTGCCTGCCCACCGACAACCTGGTCAACGACAAACTGATCGCCTACCAGCGCGACCGCGCTGCCGGCGGCGTTGGCCTGATCGTGCTGCAGGTCGCCGGGGTGCACGACAGTGCCCGCTACACCTCGCATGTGCTAATGGCCACGGACGATGCCTGCATCGACGGCTACCGCCAGCTTGCCGAGGCCTGCCACGCGCACGGCACCGTGGTGCTGTCGCAACTGTTTCACCCCGGGCGGGAGATCATGGAATCGGCAGACGGCCTGTTGGCGGTAGCCTACTCGGCCTCTGCGGTGCCCAATGAGCGCTTCCGGGTGATGCCACGGGCGCTGGACCAGGCAATGATCGACGAAATCGTCCAGGGCTATGCCGGCGCCGCACGCCGCCTGCACCAGGCCGGCCTGGATGGCGTCGAGGTGGTGGCCAGCCATGGCTACCTGCCCGCGCAGTTTCTCAACCCCCGGGTGAACGTACGCAGTGATGGCTACAACGGTGGCCTGGATCAGCGCCTGAGGTTCTTGCGCGAAGTGCTGGCCGCGGTGCGCGCCGCCACCGATGAGCAGTTCATCATTGGCCTGCGCATCAGCGCTGACGAGCGCGACAGCCAGGGCCTGAGTGAAGACGAGTCACTGGCTGCTGCCGTGGCCTTGCAGGGCCAACTCGACTACCTGCATATCGTCGCCGGTACCTCGGCCTCGCTGGGTGGCGCGGTCCATATCGTGCCGCCGATGGCCATCGAACCGGCGTACCTGGCCCGCGAGGCTGGCACCTTCAAGCAACAGCTGGCTATCCCCCTGTTCGTCACCGGGCGCATCAACCAGCCCCAGGAAGCCGAGCTGATCCTGGCCCGCGGCCAGGCTGATGTGTGCGGCATGACCCGGGCGCTGATCTGCGATCCGTCGATGCCAGGCAAGACCGAACGCGGCCAGGTCGAAGACGTGCGCGCCTGCATCGCCTGCAACCAGGCATGCATCGGCCATTTCCATCGTGGCTTGGCCATTTCCTGCATCCAGCGCCCGGAAACCGGGCGTGAGTTGCAGTATGGGCACCTCACGCCCACTTCCTCGCCCAAGCGCATAATGGTCGCCGGCGGCGGGCCTGCCGGCATGAAGGCCGCCGCCGTGGCCGCCGCGCGCGGGCACCAGGTCACGCTGTACGAGGCGGGCCCGCAGCTCGGTGGGCAGGTGCTGCTGGCCCAGCTACTGCCACGGCGTAGCGAGTTCGGGGGTGCCAGCACCAACCTTCAACGGGAAATGGCCCTGGCAGGTGTAGAAGTGGTGCGCAGCACCCGGGTCGACCGCGCGCTGGTCGAACGTGAGCGCCCTGATCTGGTCATTGCTGCTACCGGCGCCACCCCCTACTGGCCGGCGTTCGAGCGTACCGGCGAGCTTCAGGTAGTGGACGCCTGGCAAGTGCTGCGCAATGAGGTGAAACCGGGGCGTTCGGTGCTGGTGATCGACTGGCGCTGTGACTGGATCGGCCCCGGTATCGCCGAACGCCTGGTGCGCGAAGGTCATCAGGTCCAGTTGGCGGTCAACGGTACTCATTGCGGCGAGAGCCTGCCGCTTTATGTACGTGACCAACTGGCCGGCGAGCTGCATCGCCTGGGTATCCCTGTCACCCCATACGCACGCCTGTATGGCAGCGACGACAACACGGTGTACCTGCAGCACACCGCCAGCGGCGATCCGATGATCTTCGAAGGCATCGACACCCTGGTGCTGTGCATGGGGCATCAACCGCAAGACCGCCTGGCCACTGAACTGGCAGGTGTGGTGGAGGTACGGCGGATTGGCGACTGCCTGGCGCCGCGCACAGCCGAAGAAGCGATTCACGATGGCCTGACGGTTGCCTGGGCACTCTGAGGCTGTACATACTGCGGCTTTTGCGATGGACCGACGCGCATGAGCCAACCCTCCCAGCCCACCGCCAGCGAACCCGGGGGCGCCGCGCCGCATTTCCTCGGCACCCGCATCCGCGGCCTGCGCAAGCGCCGCGGCATGACCTTGGCGGAGCTGGCCGCACACAGTGAACTGACCGCAGGCTACATCAGCCAGCTGGAGCGCAACCTCTCCTACCCGTCGATCCCGGCGCTGTTCAATATCGCCCGCAGCCTGGGCGTGACCATCCAGTGGTTCTTCGCCAGCGAAGCCACCACCGCGCCCGAAGACCAAGGCTATGTGGTGCGGCGCAACAGCCGCCTGAGCGTGCATTACGAAGATGGCATCGTTGATCAACTGCTCACTCCCCAGCCCAACCGCCAGCTGGAGATGCTGCACTCACGTTTCCCGCCAGGTACCTACAGCCAGCAAAGCTACAGCCATGACGGCGAAGAAGCCGGTTACCTGCTCAGCGGCACGTTTGAGCTGTGGGTAGGCGAGCGGCATTTCCAGCTGAGTGAAGGCGACAGCTTCAGCTTCTCGAGCCAGGAGCCCCATCGCTACGGCAACCCCGGTGAAGTGGATGCCGTGGTGATCTGGGTGATCACACCGCCAACATTCTGAAGCACTCCGGCAAGCACTGGTAACACCGTTGACCGGCGATACGGTCTACCTTGTCCACCGAACTTCAAAGGAGCACAACCATGAAGCAGATCCTGATCATTGGTGCGGGCTTTGCCGGCCTGTGGAGCGCACTCAGCGCCATCCGCCAGCTTGACCTCAACGGCAGCAAGGGCGTCGAGGTCACCTTGCTCGCGCCCCAGGCTGAACTGCATGTGCGTCCGCGCTTCTACGAGCCAGACGTGCATACCCTGGCGGCACCCCTGCAGGCGCTGTTCGACGCTGTCAATGTCCGTTTCGTGCAGGGCACGGCATACCACATCGATGAAGCGGCCCGCCGCGTGGGCTATCGCACCCGCAGCGGCACTCGCTGCACCCTGCCCTATGACCGTCTGATCATGGCCTGCGGCAGTGAGCTTGAGCGCCCTGACATGGACGGCATCGAGCATGCCTTCGACGTCGACAAGCTCGACAGCGCCGCACGCCTGGAAACCCACCTGAAGTCACTGGCCAGCCTGCCGAACACGCCGGCACGCAATACTGTGGTAGTAGCCGGGGGCGGTTTTACCGGCATCGAGACGGCCACCGAATTGCCGGCCCGCTTGCGCGCGATACTGGGTGAAGACGCCGCGTTGCGCGTAGTGGTAATCGACCGCGGCGCCAGGATTGGCGCAGCCCTGGGTGACGGCATCCGCCCAGCCATCGAGCAGGCATGCGAGGCCCTAGGCGTGGAGTGGGTTTGCGGTGCCACGGTGGTTTCGGTAGGCCCTGCCGGTGTGCAGCTGGACAACGGCCAGCGTATCGACGCCAGCACGGTGGTCTGGACGGTTGGCTTCAAGGCCAACCCGCTCACCGAACAGATCAGCGGCGAGCGCGACAACCGCGGCCGCTTGCATGTCGATGGCAACCTGAAGGTCAAGGGCAATGATGCCGTGTATGCCGCGGGAGACGTGGCTTACGCCACCTGTGACGCGCTTGGCAACCCTGCAATGATGTCGTGCCAGCATGCGATTCCGCTGGGGCGCCACGCAGGCAACAATGCCGCGGCCGAGCTGATTGGCGTGCCACCGATGGCTTACAGCCAGCCCAAGTACGTGACCTGCCTGGACCTGGGGGCTTGGGGTGCGGTGTATACCGAAGGATGGGACCGTGAGGTGTCGCCACCGGAGGACAAGGCCGAAGCCAAAGCGCTGAAGCGCCAGATCAATTCAGTGTGGATTTATCCGCCAGCGGCTGACCGTGCAGCAGCCTTGGCAGCCGCTGATCCGCTTATTCCGGTAGCCTGAACGCTTCTACGGGTTGGGGTGGCCTTGTCCCTCGACAGGGCCACGCTTGCAACCAACCGCTGCCTTGATCAGGCGGCCGCAAACAGCTCGTTGGCAATCTGCGCCTGTGCAGCATCGATCGCCTGGCTGCGCTGCTCCGGGCCATAGGCCAGGCCGTGGGCCCGGACAATTTCCAGGTCGGTAATACCAATGAAGCCCAGGAACACTTTCAGGAAGTCTTCATGCCCGGCGCCAGTCGGCTGGCCAGCGTGCAGGCCACCCGCAGTGGAAACCAGCACCACTTTCTTGTTGCCGCACAGGCCTTGCGGGCCGGCTTCGGTGTAGCTGAAGGTCTTGCCGGCGACGGCCACACGGTCAATCCAGGCTTTTAGCTGGGTCGGCACGGTGAAGTTGTACATTGGCGCGCCAATCACCACGGCATCGGCAGCCAGAAACTCTTCGAGCGTCTCGGCGCTCAGCTTGGCTTCGAAAGCCTGGGCCGCGTCGCGTACGTCTTCAGGGGTGCCTGCAGCGACCAGGGTGGCGGCGGAGAAGTGGGCAATGGCATCGGCAGCCAGGTCGCGGTAAACCACCTCAACGCTTGGGTCTGCAGCCTTCCAGGCTTCGACCACTTCGCGGCTCAGCTGACGCGAGGCGGAATTGTCGCCCAGGATGCTCGAATCGATGTGCAACAGTTTCATGGGACTCTCCTGTGAGTGAAGACCGCATCTGTGGGCGATCACGATGGGGAGAATCCTATCGAAGTGATCAATAGCTGATAAGTCAGCAAAAATGCGTTAGTTTGTCCCACAGATGGAACAGTGAGACATGCCCATGCAAGACCTCAACGACCTCTTCTACTTCGCGCGCGTCGTCGAAGCCGGCGGATTCGCCGCCGCCGGGCGCCAGCTGGGTATCCCCAAGTCGCGCCTGTCGCGGCGTATCGCCGAGCTTGAAGAACGCCTGGGCACACGCCTGTTGCAGCGCACCACACGGCAACTCAAGCTCACCGCAGTAGGTGAACGTTACTTGCATCATTGTCAGGCCATGCTGCTGGAGGCCGAAGCCGCCGACGAAACCGTGGCCAGCATGAGCAGTGAACCGCGCGGGCGTTTGCGGGTTTCCTGCCCGGTGGCACTGGCACACGCCTTCCTGCCGGATGTGATCAGCCGCTTTCTCGAGCAGTACCCGCTGGTGCAACTGGACATGGTATTGCTCAACCGCCGGGTCGACCTGATTTCCGAAGGCATTGACGTAGCGTTGCGCGTACGCGACCTGGGCGACGAAGACCCGGCCCTGGTCACCCGCCGCCTGCGCCAGGCACAAATGCAACTGGTGGCTGCACCCGGTTTTGCCGACCACATTCGCGAACCGGGCGAGCTGGCATCTTTGCCCGTGCTGGGCGCAGCCGAAGCGGACCGGCTGGTACACTTCCGCCTGTTCGGCCCCCATGGCAAGCAGCAGGAAATAGCGCTGGAGCCACGCTTGGCGATCGATGATTTCGTAGTACGTAACGCTGCTGTACGTGCCGGGCTGGGGTTCACTGCGCTGCCCAGCATGTTCTGTGAAGAGGAACTGGAACGCGGCGAACTGGTGCGCCTGCTGCCAGACTGGTCGCTGCCGGGTGGCTACCTGCAGGCGGTTTACCCACACCGGCGCGGCCTGCTGCCTGCGGTCCGAGTGTGGATCGATCACCTGGCGGCGTCATTCGAGGCTTGTGGAGAGCGGTATGTCTGAACGGAAGATGAGCGAGGCCCAGGTGGCGGCATTTTGCCTGAGCCTGCCGGGGGCGCGGGAAGACTACAAATGGGGCGGCATTCGAGTGTTTTCGGTGGCCGAAAACAAGATGTTCGCGGTGCTCGACCTGGCGGGTGCCGGGTTGTCGTTCAAGGTAGCCGACGAGCTGTTTCTGGGTTATTGCGATCGCCCCGGGATACGGCCGGCGCCTTACCTGGCGCGGGCGCGATGGGTCAGCATGGCGCCGCCCTACCCCATGGGGCGTGATGAACTGTGTGATGTGTTGCAGCGGTCGCACCAGCTGGTCGTGCGTCGGTTGCCCAAGCGGTTGCAGGTGGGGTTGGTCATGTGATCTACCTGTACCGGCCCTTTCGCGGCATTACCCGCAAAGAGGCCGGCACAACTGCACATCAACCAAGGGGCAGATAACGCCCGTCAAGAAACAGCCAGTCTGCCCAGAACACCTGGTGCAGCAGCACAATCCCCCAGCACACCAACTGGAACGACACCTTGCGGGTCTTGTGCCGAAACAGCTGCTGCGCCAACAGCGCCCCCGGCCAACCACCGAGCAACTCGCTGGCATGCAGCACTTTCTCGGGTGTACGCCAGGCCTGGTTACGTGCCTGCTGCTTGTCCTGCCAATACAGCAACAGGCTGATCAGGCTCATGGCCGGGTACAACGCCAACGGCCACCAGGCCTGATCGTTCCAGGCCATGCGTGCCGCCCCCAGGCCGGGCAACAGGCAAAGCACGCCCAACAGCAGCAGCTTCAGGCGCACATTGCGCACGCCTTCAGCCCGTTGCCCACGCAGCGCCTCAGCCATGTGCCGTGGACCAGTCGACCCAACCGAACTGCCAGGTCGCCAGAATGAACAGGCCGAACACAATGCGATACCAGGCAAATGCCGCGTAGCTATGGTTGGCAATGAACTTGAGCAACGCCCGTACGGCAATCATGGCGAAGATGAACGAAGTCACGAAGCCGAGCGCGAACACCGGCAGATCGCCGGGCTGGAACAAGTCACGGTATTTGTAGCCCGAATATACCGCCGCACCGACCATGGTCGGCATTGCCAGGAAGAACGAGAACTCGGTCGCTGCCTTGCGCGACAGGCCGAACAGCAGGCCACCGATAATGGTCGAACCGGAGCGCGACGTGCCCGGGATCATCGCCAGGCACTGGATGAAGCCTATTTTCAGCGCATGGCTCCAGCGCATGTCGTCCACATGGTCCACCTCCACACGGTGCTCACGGCGCTCGGCCCAGAGCATGATGACGCCCCCCACCACCAAAGCCGCCGCCACAGTGACGGGGTTGAACAGGTATTCGTGAATAAGGTCGGCGAACAGCACACCCAGGACCACCGCCGGCATGAACGCCAGCAGCAGGTTGCCCGTGAAGCGGCGCGCCTTGGGCTGGTGGGTCAGGCCGAAGACCACTTCGAAAATCTTGCTGCGAAACTCCCACACCACCGCCAGGATTGCCGCCAGCTGAATGATGATGTTGAAAGCCATGGCCCGTTCGCCGCCAAAACCGATCAGGTCGGCGACGATAATCTGGTGACCGGTACTGGAGATCGGCAGAAACTCCGTCAGCCCTTCGACCACGCCTAAGATGATTGCCTGGAAGGCAGTCCAAAAATCCATCATTCCCCCGGATGGAGCTCTGCTTGTCGCAGGCCCCTTGTTCTTGATTTGCTTGAAATTGCCTTACACGGCCCGGCTGTTTTACAGCGACTGTTGGGCGCAACGCCAGCGGAAAAGTTCATGCCTGTTAAAGGTTTCATCTTGCGCGGCCGAAATCCTGACAGAGCCCCTTGGCAATCGCTTTACCCGACCCGTTGCAGACTATCACCAACATAGCACTTAGCCATTAGTCGAGTGTGGGCTCGCTGCAAAGCATGCTTCGATGCACCTTAATAAAAAGAACAATGCGGGAGCTGATGGATGAACACTTTGAGATCGATGTCAATCAGTCAGCGCCTGTGGCTGATCCTTGTGGTGGCGGTGGCCATGCTTGTGGTACTGGGCCTGCTGATGCTGCGGCAGATCCATGGCGACCTGTACCAGGCCAAGGCAGAGAAAACCCGCCATGTGGTGCAAACCGCCGCGGGTGTGCTGGCCTATTACCAAGGCCTGGAAGCTGCCGGCACGCTCAGCCGCGAAGCCGCCCAGCAACAGGCGCTGCAAGTAGTGCGCGCGCTGCGCTACGACCATGACGACTATTTCTGGATCAATGACCTGGGGCCGAAGATGATCATGCATCCGGCCAACCCCAAGCTCGACGGCCAGGACCTTTCAGCCATCCGCGACCCCGATGGTTTCGCCGTGTTCAACGAAATGGTCGCCCTTGCCCGCCAGCAGGACGCCGGCCCGGTCAACTATCGCTGGCCCAAGCCCGGCGCCAGTGAGCCGGTAGCCAAGACCTCGTATATTCAGTTGTTCAAGCCGTGGGGCTGGATCATCGGTTCGGGCGTGTACGTCGATGACGTGCAGGCCGAATTCGCTCGCCAGTTGCGCGACGCTTCGCTGGTTGGTGTGGGCATTGCCCTGCTGATGGCGCTGGTGGTCATGCTGATCGCCCGCAGCATCGCCCGCCCGCTGCAGGAAGCGGTGCAGGCGATGGGCAACATCGCCAGCGGCGAAAGCGACCTGACCCGGCGCCTGGACACCCATGGCAGCGACGAGATCACCCACCTGGGCGAGCACTTCAACCGTTTCAACGGCAAACTGCAAGGTGTCGTCGGCCAGCTGCAAGGCGCGGCCCACGCATTGGCCCAGTCCGCCGGGCACGTCGGTGACAATGCGGGTGCCGCACAACAGCGCAGTGCCCAGCAATCGTTGCAGATGGACCAGGTGGCCACAGCAGTCAATGAGGTGACCTACGCCGTGCAGGACGTGGCCAAGACGGCTGAACAGGCCGCCGGAGAAATGCGGACGGCACAACAACAGGTGACGCACGGCCAGCAGGCCATCCACGGCAGCCTGGCGCAGATCGACCGCCTGTCGCTGACCATCGATGAGGCCGTACAGGTAATCCGCGACCTGGCCGGCCACAGCACGCGCATCGGCGGCGTGCTGGACGTGATTCGTTCCATTGCCGAACAGACCAACCTGCTGGCGCTGAATGCCGCCATCGAGGCTGCACGGGCTGGCGAGCAAGGCCGAGGCTTTGCCGTGGTCGCCGACGAGGTGCGCCTGCTGGCCCAGCGTACAGCACAATCGACGGCCGAGATTCATACCATGATCGAGCACCTGCAGAGTCAGTCGGACGCTGCGGTCAAGGCCATAGACACCAGCAGCGAGGCATCGCGCCAGACTGTCGAACAAGCCCGCGAGGCCGGCGCCAGCCTGGACGCCATCAACCAGGTGCTGAACAACCTCACCGCATTGAATGCCTCCATTGCCAGCGCCACCTTGCAGCAGTCGCATGTGGTCGAAGAGATCAACCGCAATGTGCTGGATACTGCCGGGTTGTCGCAGCAGACCGCCGATGCGGCGCGTCAGTCCAGCGATGCCGGGGTGGCATTGGGGCGGTTGAGCGAAGAGCTGGAGCAGTTGTTGCGGCAGTTCCGGGTCTGAGAACAAGCCCTTTGTGGGAGCGGGCATGCCTGCTCCTGCAGGTATCGCGTGACCTTGAAGCCTGCGCTGCACCTGTGAGAGCTCTGTCTTGCTCAATTTCTGAAAGCTGGCGTGATTGGAGTGGGAGCGGCCTTGTGTCGCGAAAGGGCCGCGTAGCGGCCCCCGACAATCTGCGCATCAAAGCCGAAATCCCGGGGCCGCTTTGCGGCCCAATCGCGACACAAGGCCGCTCCCACAGGGCGCGTGTAGCCCGCTGAAGGTCAGTGATGATACGCGTCATCTTCACCGGCAAAGCTGATTGACACACCACTGGATGGGTGGAGGGGAAGCAGAGTGACCAGGATGCGGCGGGGCGCTGGTAATCAAGGCGCCGCCGATCCTTTGTGGGCATGCCCGCGAAGGAAGCAACGCGGTGGATGGCACCGGCGCTGCCGGTGTTCGCGGGTAAACCCGCTCCTACAACCGGGTATCCCACCGCTGCGCCCTACACCTTCACCGGCTGACCCGCTACAATCTCGCCCCTTCCCCGTAGCCTCCAAGGATCGCCGATGTCCGGCCTTGAACTCATTGCCGCCCTCCTCGGCGTAACCGCTGTCTGGCTCACGGTCAAGCAGAACGCCTGGTGCTGGCCAATCGGCCTGGTCATGGTGCTGATTTATGGCTGGCTGTTCTACGAGGTAAAGCTGTACTCGGGCATGTTGCTGCAAGTGGCCTACGCCATCCTGCAACTGTACGGCTGGTGGCAATGGAAGCGCCCCGGCCACGCTGAAGACGCCCGTCAGGTCTCCCGCCTGCAACGCCCGGCACTGTTCACCGGCCTGGCCACCGGGGTGCTGCTGAGCGCCGCCCTGGGCGCGGCCATGGCCAACTGGACCGATGCCGCCCTGCCCTGGCTGGATGCCACCCTGACCGGATTCAGCCTGGTGGCGCAACTGTGGATGGCGCAGAAACGCCTGCAGTGCTGGCCCCTGTGGGTCGTGGTCGACATCATCTATGTGGGCCAATACCTGCATCAGCAGTTGTATTTCACCGCCGGCTTCTTCGCCGTGCTCACCCTGATTGCTGTACGCGGCTGGCTGGAATGGCGCCGCGACCCGGCGTTGGTACAGCCATGAGTGCGCCACAAGCAATGAAAGTGCTGGTACTGTGCGGCCCAGAATCCAGTGGCAAAAGCTGGCTTAGCGGGGTGATCCAGGCACATTTTGGTGGCGTGGTGGTGGGCGAGTACGTGCGCCATTTCATCGACCAGCAATGCCGTGACACCTGCTACGCCGATATTCCCGCCATCGCCCGCGGGCAACTGGCATGGGAGGACCGTGCGCGCGAGCTGGCGCCCCCACTGCTAATTCTGGACACCCACCTGCTGAGCAACATGCTCTGGAGCCAGGCACTGTTCGACGACTGCCCAACCTGGCTGGAAGAGGCACTGCTGACACGGCGTTACGACCTGCACCTGTTGCTCAGCCCGCAAGGGGTGGACTGGATTGCCGATGGTCAGCGTTGCCAACCCGATCTCAGCGATCGTCAGCGCTTTTTCGACGACAGCCAGGCGTGGCTGAGGCGGCACAAACAGCCGCACCGAATACTCGATGGCAATTGGCCGCAACGCCAATTGCTGGCCTTGCAATCGGTTGCTATGCTGCTTGGTAGCGATGCGCCATCATGCCCAACCGAGTGTTAAACCACTGACACACTCCGGTGGGGCAAAGCCCCCGAAATTGCGGGGCTTCCCCCTGTCCTGGGTGCAGTGTCAAGCCCGTGAAACACACTTGCAAAAACCCTTCCAATCAAGGCCACAGCTGACTTTGCCGGCAACGCGCAGGGCAAGCTGTTTCAAGCCTGAGACAACATGCGCCGCATTTTGTCAGCCTCTTGCCCTAACTATCTGATCTAAAAAAGATTCTAAAAAGCGGCACACCTTCTGCTCTGTCGTTCGCATCGCTGAACAGGGCCAGCGCTCAAAGAAGGAGTTGCCGTCGTGAGGAAACGTGACAAACGCCTCTATCACCTATTACTGGTGGGTTGTGTACTGGGGTCACTCAGCCTGACGGCTCAGGCGGACAAGGGGATCATCATCATCAAGCGCGATGTGCAGGTGCGCAACGCGACCATCCCCCCTCTGATCCCAGACCCGAGCCCTACCACCGTCAATGCCAACCCTTCTGCCCACGTGCTCAAGCAAACCAACGAGCTGAGCGATGGCGACTTCGCCGGCATCAGCAGCGGTGCAGGCATCAGCAACCTGGTCACCCAGCAGACCAACAACCTGGGTGGCAACCTCGGCAACCAGAACCAGCTTCCCAACTTGGCGGGCGGACGCGGCACGGGGTCGGGTAACGGTATCTCGAACATGGTCAACTCGAGCGTGCAGCGTGGCCTCGCGCCGCTGCAGATTCTGACCGGCGGGGGCAAGTGAGATGAAGCGCACACTGCTGATGCTGGCCGCCCTTTGCACTGCGCCGGCCTTTGCGCAATCCCTGGTTCCCGTCATCAACAACGCCGATATCGACAGTTCAGGCAGCCGCTATCAGGGCAACCTCTCTGTCAACCAGGCCGCTGGCGACAAACAGCAGCAAGTCAATGCGCGCGCCATCGCCGTCGGCCCCGAAGCCAATGCAAGCACCCAGATCCGGCAACGGCTCGACACGCCCGCCGACCCCGCGATGGACGCCCGCTCAACCATCCAAGGCAACGCTTTCAGCAACGGCAGCGGCGCCCTGGGGGTCAACCAGAGCGCAGGTGCCAACACCCAGCAAGCCAACGCACTGAGCATCAGCATTGGTGCACAACCGCAAAGCATCGACGACAGCGTCCTCATGCAGCAGAACGTGGCGCTGATCAACAACTCAGGAGCAACTGACATTCCAGCAGGCTATCGCCAGGTCACTACCAGTGACCAGGCCTTCACCGGTAGCCGAGGGGTGATCCAGTTGAACCAGAGTGCCGGGGTGGGAAACCGAATGGCCAACACCTTGAGCATCCGGGTCGCGGATTGACCCTGCAGTTAAGAACGACACTTAACCTAATAGCGTACGGAGAATCACCATGAAACCCTCGATGGCAATCAAGCCTCTGGTTTTCGCAATTGCTGCGGTCATGGCTGTTGCTGTACAAGCTGGGCAAAATGATCGGCGTAATGACCACCATAACGGCCACCACAACAATGGTCATCACACGCCTCCACCCACCAAGATCCCTGTGTATGCAACGGCCAATGCCTGGGACACCCAAACCAGCACTCGCAACCGCATCTCCAATGAAGGCACCATCAACGAAGCCGAGATGAGTGACTCTGGCACCGGCTCCAGCGGCAACGTTGGCATAAACGTGGCGGCCGGTAACGGCAACCAGCAAGATAACGCCGCTGCCATTGCCAACGCAGGCTCCGACTCGAGCCTGGACAACAGCTTCGTGTTCGGCATGGCCAGTGCCACGGCTGACGTTGTGCAAACCAGCAGAAACAACCGGGTCGACAACTATTCGACCCAGTCTTCGGCTGTGATGAGCGGCTCAGCCAGCGGGGCTGAGGGCAACATTGGCATCAACGTTGCCGGTGGCGACCTGAACCAGCAGAAAAACACCATGGCCATCGCCAACACCGGTGCCCCGCTGGGTAACGCCACTGCCACGGCTTCAGCCAATCAGGACGGCCCAGGCCTGATTGTAAACAACAGCGCCGACCGCACCTATCGGGTGGATACGATTACCATCACCAAATCGGCCAGCGGTTCAAGCTCGAAGGAAGGTAGCTTCAACTCGACCGACGACCGCAGCTCGTCTTCGAGCTTCAGCGTCGCCGGTGCGCAAAGCGCCAGTTCCAGCGGCTCCAGTGGCTGGAACTCCAGCGGCTCGCAATCCAGCAATGCCAGCGGCTCCCACAACTCGAGCGCAAGTGGCTCGTTCGGCTGGGATGCCAGTGGCTCTGCCAGCGGCAGCCACAGCGCGTCGAGCAGCGCCAGCCTGGCAGCTTCGCTGGACGCTGACGTTAGCGCCTCGCGTACCCGGACCACCGACTATGGCCGTCACGAGCGTACCGACTCCAGCTCCTTCGATGGCTCGCTGAGTGCGTCGCTGGATGTGTCGGTCGACAAGTCGCACGAAAGTGCATACGACTCGTCGTTCGAGAAAGCATTCGACTCCAACTACGACAAGGCGCATCAGTCGTCGTACGACAAGTCCAAAGAGTCTTCGTACACCAAGTCTCACGACTCTTCGTACGAGAATGCTTCGGCGTCTGAGTTCTCGAAGTCTGGCGAGCAATCAAAACAATCCTCGAACGACGTTTCGAAGAGCTACAGCGAAAGCAGCGCCTACGACTTGAGCAATACTGTGTCCTTCCAAGTGCTGACCCCGACCGGCTGGGCCAACCCAGTTACCAACACTGCAACCCTTAGCGGTTCGGTGAACGGTGGCAGCGGTAACCTGGGCGTGAACGTAGCAGCCGGTGTGGGCAACCAGCAAAGCAACTCGCTGGCCATCTCCAACACTTCGTTCTAACCGCTGTGCTTGAGGCCCCCTTCGGGGGGCCTTTCTTCAACACACCCTAAGGCATCCGATCATGCGTATTTTCGCCTTGGCGTTTTTGCTGTGCCTGGCCAGCGTGAGCGAAGCTGCACAAATGCCGCTGTCCGTCCTGCCGGGCGGCGCTGTGGTGTTCAAACCGATCCAGAGCTTGCGTGAACGCAAGTTCGCCGACCTGGTGCAACAAAAGACCGACTTCAGCTGCGGCGCCGCCGCGCTGGCGACCATCCTGCGCCAGGCGTACTGGCTGGATGTGGACGAACATCAGATCATCGAAGGCATGCTGGCCCACGCCGACCAGGACCTTGTGCGTACGCAAGGCTTCTCGATGCTCGACATGAAGCGCTACGTCGAAAGCCTCGGGATGCGTGCCCGCGGTTACCGGGTGGCGCCTGAAACCCTGCACAGCGTACGCATTCCTGTCGTGGTGCTGATGGATGTGCGCGGCTACAAGCACTTCGTGGTCATGCAGAAAGTCGACAAAGGTTGGGTGTACATCGGTGATCCGGTGCTGGGCCACAGGCGATACAAGGTCGACGATTTCCTCAAGGGTTGGAACGGCATCATCTTCGCGGTGATCGGCCAGGGTTACGACAAGAACAACATCCTGCTCGACCCGCCCCTGCCACTGACCGCCAAGGGCCGGGTGAACAACTTCACCCCCGTGCAGGACTCAGAGCTGCTGGACTTCGGCTTCATCAGAAGCGACTTCTTCTAACGACTGTTCTAATGACAAGGAGCATGAGGCTCCAGGGAGCATTTCATGAAGACTTCATTGTGGTTGGCCATCGCCTGCCTGGCAGCCAGCCTGCCCAGTCACGCAGAGGCGTTGAAACCCATCGAACTGAAGGACCAGGAGCTGGCCAACCTGCGGGGCCGCTATGTGATGCCCGGACGAATCGTGAGCTTCGGCATTGTCATGTCCAGCACCTGGCAAAATGCAAAAGGGGATGTGATCGGAGCAACGTCCACGCTGCAAGTTCAGCAATCGACCATCAAACCCCAGTTCTATGTATCGATGATCGATAGAAAAGGCGCAGGTACGGCGCCGAGCAGCGCGTCTGCGGCCGGGACTGGCGTGGTAACGGGCGGCAACGGCCTGACCACCACCGAAGGTGTGACCCAGGTGGTCCGTGCAGCCGGTGACAACAACGCCGCTTACAACAACGTCGACATCAACGTGACCAAAGCCAACCAGGCCCCCGCTGCACAACAGCAAGGCCAGGTACTGGCCGCCGGCCAGACCCTGGTCGGGGAAAATGGCGCCGGCGCGCTCAGTGTCTCCTCAAGCGGTGTGGGCGTGCAGCTCAACATCAATGCCAGCAATAACCAGGGCAGCAGCGTACAACGCCTGGCCCAAGGTGGCCTGTTGCAGAACTCGACGCTGCTTGGCAACGGCAACCTGGTCAACAACGTCACCACCCTGAACGTTGTCATGCGCGAGAGCGTGCCGACAGCGGCTTCCCTCAACGGTAGCCTCGACCAGCTCAAAGGTCTTCGCACCTTCGGATACTGATCTACGCTCAGTCTCATCAAAAGTAGTTGGAAGGGACGGCAACTCCATGTACCGATCTTTTACGCTCAGAGCTTTTGTGTGCTTGACTACCTTGGCCCCCGCCACCGCACTTTACGCAGCCGCCGACCCACAAGTCGAAGCGCTGAAACAGGAACTGATTGAACTCAAACGCCGCTATGAGGCACAGCAACAGGCACTGATGGTGCTGGAGCAACGTGTGCGCCAGGTCGAGGAGGCCCCTGCTGCCGCGCAACCCAAACGCTTGGTCAAGTCTCCGGCCGAAGGGGTGAAAGGTGCGCAGACCGTCGCCTCTGGCGCACCGGGCACTACAGGGAGCTCCTACGGCCAGGCGCTGACAGCCGATTCCGAGCCGGCGCAAAGCGTTTCCAACCTGTATGACGAAGCCAGCGGATTCTTTGGCGGGGGCAAGTTCAGCTTCGAAACCGGCGTTACCTATACCCATTACGATACCCGTGCGCTGACCCTCAATGGCTTTCTGGCACTGGACTCGATCTTCCTCGGCAGCATCAACCTTGACCGGATCAAGGCTGACAACTGGACCCTGGACATGACCGCGCGCTACAACCTGGCGCAGCGCTGGCAGTTCGATATCAACGTCCCCGTGGTTTACCGCGAGTCCACCTACTCGTCTGGCGGTGCGGGGGGAGCCGGGGCAACCACTTCCGATGCCAGCGTGACCCGCGACCCGGAAATCGGCGATATCAACGTCGGGGTGGCCTACAAGTTCCTCGACGAGGACGAAACCTGGCCTGACGCAGTGGCCACCCTGCGAATCAAGGCACCGACCGGCAAAGACCCCTATGGCATCAAACTGCGCGAGGTGGACGGCAACAACAACCTCGCGGTACCGGAAAGCCTACCGACCGGCAACGGTGTATGGTCGATCACACCGGGCATCTCGCTGGTCAAGACCTTCGACCCGGCCGTGCTGTTCGGCAGCCTGTCCTACACCTACAACATGCAAGACTCGTTCAGCGACATCAGTCCGCAGGTGAACAGCAAGGTGCCGGGTGACGTCAAGCTTGGCGACTCGTGGCAGATCGGCGGTGGCATCGCCTTTGCCCTTAACGAAAAGATGAGTATGTCGTTCTCGGTATCCGACCAGTTCGCCCGCAAGAGCAAGATCAAACCTGATGGCGGCGACTGGCAATCGATCTCCAACAGTGACTACAACGCCGCCAACTTCAACATTGGCCTGACCTTCGCCGCCACCGACAACCTGACCATCGTGCCCAACCTGTCCATTGGTCTGACCGATGACGCACCTGACTTTTCTTTCAGCCTGAAATTCCCTTATTACTTCTGATAGTTGCCATCGGCCGGGCCTGTGCGAACGGGCCCGGCTTTGGTTACAAGCCTTGTAACCGGCCGCCTTCCCTGCCCAGGCCTGATATCATCAATCACAGATGCATGACGATTTAATGGCAAAAGGGAAGTTTTTGTGAAGAACCTGTCCGACCACCCAAGCACCCGGCTTGCCGCTTTGGCGGCCCTGGTGCTGGTGATCCCACTGGGTACGCGCGCCATGCTGGGTTGGTCCAACCCGTTCGGTTACCTGTCCGATCTCGCCCTCGGCAGCCTGTTGATAGTGCTGCTACACCGCAGGCCGTGGTGGCTGGCGCTGCCCGTGCTGCTGGCCTGGGCGGCGCTGTGGGTGGCCTCGGCCGAGCTGGTAAGCGCAGTGGGCCGACTGCCCACCAGCGCCGACCTTAATTACCTGACCGACCCGCAATTCATGGAGAATTCGACCGGTGGCGGCCTGGCCCATGCCTGGCTGCCCTGGGCCCTGGGTGGCGGCCTGCTGGCCTGGCTGGCCTTTGCGTGGCGCAGCCGTGCACGGCGTAGCCAGCCACTGCCGCGCAAAGCCTGGGCCATACCCATACTGCTGTTCGGCGCGCATTGGGGCAGCCAGCAGTTGCTACCTTCCGATGCCGACCAGTGGCGGCAATACAACCTCCCCCACCAGTTGATGTCTGCCGGGGTCGGTAACCTGCAACGCCAGGTCGAAGGCTGGATGGGCCGCACGCAACCCTTCACCCCGCTGGCCAGCAGCGGCCTGACTCAATCCGACCTGCATGGGCAAAGGCTGCTTGCCGGCCCGGGAAGCGCCCGCAACTTGCTGGTGATTACCCTGGAAGGCATCCCGGGCGCCTACCTGCAGCCTAACCGCCAGGCGCTGAACAGCCGTTTCAACGACGACTTGATGCCCAAGCTCAGCAAGTGGGCCGAGCGCGGCATGAACACCCCAGACTACGTGCTGCACACCCACCAGACCATCCGTGGCCTGTATGCGATGCTGTGCGGCGATTACGACAAGCTGGCCAACGGCACGCCCAAAGGCGTAGAACTGCTGACCCAGAACGAACGCAACCAGGCCTGCCTGCCGGCGCAATTGCGCCAGGCCGGCTTCACCACCCACTATCTGCAAGGCGCGGGGCTGCGCTTCATGGCCAAGGACCGCATCATGCCGCACATCGGTTTCGATGCGGTGCATGGCCAGGAGTGGTTCGCCAACAAGAACTACCTGGACTTCCCGTGGGGCAAGGATGACCGCGCCTTCTTCGAAGGTGCCCTGGGCTATGTGGGCCAGTTGCAGAAGCAGGACAAGCCATGGATGCTGACGTTGCTCACCGTGGGCACCCACCAGCCCTATTCGGCGCCGGCCGAGTACCTCGAGCGCTTCGACACACCGAAACAGGCAGCGGTCGCCTACCTGGATGACGCAGTCGGGGCATTTCTTGACAATCTCGAGCACCAGGGCGTCCTCAAGGACACACTGGTGGTGGTGACTTCCGACGAGTCCCACGGCATCGATGGCGTGCGCCTGGCCTCGTCCTGGGGCTTCAACCTTACCCTGGCGCCAGAGCAGGCCCAGCTGCCAACCATCAAGCGCGGCACCTACGGCCATATCGACCTGGCCACCTCGCTGCTCGACTACTTCGCACTGCCCATTCCCGTCGCGCTTGGCGGTCGCTCGCTGTACCGCGACTACGACAGCGGCCGCGAGATGATCTCCTACACCAACGGCATGCTGCGCTACCACAACGGCCAGGGCCTGTTCACCGAATGTGACTTCCAACAGCGCTGCCGGCGTTATGCCAGTGAGGGCTTTATCGCCGACCAGGCCCGCTACCTCGGTCCGGCCGACAGCCTGCTGGGCCAACAGATCGGCGCCTTGGCCGGGGTGCTCGACCAATCCTTGCTGCAAACCCCGCTCAACCTGCGCTACCAGTTCGGCGGCCCTTCGCCGATCAAGTTGCGCAAGCGCATTGACGATGACTGGGCCGACAACCTCATTGGCGCCCAGTATCTGGAAATGCCCGGAGGCTCGCATACCCGCGTGCGGGTCAAGGTCCGCTCGCTGGACCCTGAACGTGCGGCTTATATCCGGCTCAAGGCCAAGCAGTTGGAACAGGACGTGCCGCTGGGCCTGCCAGAAGAGGTAAAGGTCACTGCCGACGCGCCACTGGAGATGGAGTTCAGCTTCGACAACCCGACCGAGCGCAAGGCGTTTTCCTTCCACTTGCTGGGCTATGGCGGCGGCAAGGTAGAAGTCAGCGACTTCAGCGTGATCACCGCCCTGCCGGGTGAGGATGACGGCGCCGATGAGCTGGCCGAGGGGCATATCGCTCATTCGGGCTAAGCAGGTACCGCTCATCGCCCGGTCACCGGTGCTTGTCGAATCGACCTGGTCGTACTCGACCAAGGTGTGAATCCCCCAGCGAGGAGACAGCACCATGAGCACCCGCGAAAGCAGGCACCCGGTGGTTTCCCGCAGCCAGTGGCTGGCAGCTCGCCAGCAACTGTGGCTGCACGAAAAGGCGTTTACCCACCACCGCGACGCGCTAGC
Organism: Pseudomonas sp. BO3-4; assembly: GCF_034044115.1. NCBI lineage: Bacteria > Pseudomonadati > Pseudomonadota > Gammaproteobacteria > Pseudomonadales > Pseudomonadaceae > Pseudomonas > Pseudomonas sp. BO3-4. The sequence goes on along the minus strand of NZ_CP139018.1, from coordinate 3,015,111 downwards.
TGCAGCCCGTCGCGCCCTGCCTTGGGTAAAGGTCGAGCAGGATTACCGCTTCTTCGGCCCGAACGGCGCGTTGAGCCTGGCCGACCTGTTCGCAGGCCGCAGCCAGTTGTTGCTTTACCACTTCATGTTCGCCGAGGGTTGGAGCGAGGGCTGCCCCGGCTGCTCTTTTCTGGCCGACCACTTTGACGGCGCCAACCTGCACTTGGCCCACCACGATGTGTCGCTGGTGACGGTGTCACGGGCCCCGTATGCTGAATTTCAGGCATTTCGCCAGCGCATGGGCTGGCAGTTCCCGTGGTATTCGTCGCATGGCAGCCCCTTCAACGAGGACTTTGGCGTCAGTGTCGGCAGTGAAGGCCAGCGGCAGTACAACTATGAGCCGTATGAGGGCAATGAAAGCGAGCTGCCCGGCTTGAGTGCGTTTTTCCGCGAAGGCGACGGCAGCGTGTACCACACCTACTCAACCTACGCCCGCGGGCTGGACATTCTGGTCAACACCTACAACTTCCTCGACATTGCGCCACTGGGGCGCAATGAAGGTGGGACCATGGACTGGGTGCGGCACCATGACCGCTATGAAGGGCAACCGGACAAGCCTCACTGTTGTCACAAATGATGCAGGCAACACACACCTGTGGGGCAACTGTCTTGATCAACATTCGAAGGCTTGCGCGGTCGCCCCGTAGGAGCGGGTTCACCCGCGAAAGGGCCGGGCCTGCTGGCCAATCTCCACCAGCCGTTCACCGTCGCCGCCGCTACCGTATTCGCGGGTAAACCCGCTCCTACACCTGATCGGGGTGGACACACATCGGTGATTGGACACAGCCCGTCGTGTAGGAGCGGGTTCACCCGCGAAAGGGCCGGGCCTGCTGGCCAATTTCGACCCGCCGTTCACCGTTGCCGCCGCTACCGTATTCGCGGGTAAACCCGCTCCTACACCTGATCGGGGGTGGACACACATCGGTGATTGGACACAGCCCGTCGTGTAGGAGCGGGTTCACCCGCGAAAGGGCCGGGCCTGCTGGCCAATCTCGACCCGCCGTTCACCGTTGCCGCCGCTACCGTATTCGCGGGTAAACCCGCTCCTACACCTGATCGGGGTGGACACACATCGGTGATTGGAAACAGCCCGTCGTGTAGGAGCGGGTTCACCCGCGAAAGGGCCGGGCCTGCTGGCCAATCTCCACCCACCGTTCACCGTTGCCGCCGCTACCGTATTCGCGGGTAAACCCGCTCCTACACCTGATCGGGGGTGGACACACCTCGGTGATTGGACACAGCCCGTCGTAGGAGCGGGTTCACCCGCGAACACCGGCAGAGCCGGTGCCATCCACCGCGTTGGTCTCTGTGCGGACATGCCCGCACAGAGACCTCGATCTGTCAGGCTCGCACACCCAGCATCCCGCGCTCGACGATAAAGTCGATCACCGCCTGCAACCCCTCGCCCTTCTTCAGGTTGCTGAAGGTCCAGGGCCGCTGCGGCCGCATGCGCTGGGTGTCGCGCTCCATCACCTCCAGTGAAGCCCCTACATAAGGCGCCAGGTCGGTCTTGTTGATCACCAGGAAGTCGGACTTGGTAATGCCTGGGCCGCCCTTGCGCGGGATCTTCTCGCCCTCAGCCACGTCGATCACATAAATGGTCAAGTCAGCCAGCTCCGGGCTGAACGTGGCGCTGAGGTTGTCACCGCCGCTTTCCACGAAAATGACTTCGAGGTTACCGAACTTGCGCGCCAGCGCTTCGACCGCCGCCAGGTTCATCGAGGCGTCTTCACGAATGGCCGTGTGCGGGCAGCCGCCGGTTTCAACGCCAACGATGCGCTCCGGCTCAAGGGCGCCGGCCTCGGTGAGGATGCGCTGGTCTTCCTTGGTATAGATGTCGTTGGTAACCACGGCAATCTGGTAGTGATCGCGCATGGCCTTGCACAGTGCTTCCAGCAGAGCGGTCTTGCCAGAGCCGACCGGGCCGCCGACACCGACGCGCAGGGGTTGTTGATAGCTTTGCATGCAGGCAGTCCTCAGGAACGGAACAAACGGGTGTATTGGGTTTCGTGACGCGATGAAGCGATGGCCAGCAGCGGCAGGCCGCCGCCAAGCTGGTCATCGCCCAGGGCCAGTGCCTGGTCCAGTGCAGCGGGCAAGTCGGCGCCAAGGTCGCGCAGCAAGGTCTGGGCAGCCTGCTGGCCGAACGGCACCAGCTTGACCCCGGCCATGACTGCACCCTCCAGCCAGGCAAAGCCATGGCCCAATGCCAGCTGGCGCAGCGGGATGGCCCAGTGTGCAGCCAGCCAGGCCATGCCGCCCAACTGGGTCAGCTCAAGGCTGGTGCGCCAGGCGGGTGCCTGGCCCAGTTGCCAGCCGTCGAGCAACCGCGCCAGCGCTGCGCCGCGCTGCTGTTCTTCCAGGCGCAGCTCGGCGGTTTCGCGGTTGGCCAGCAAGAACCGGCTCCAGTGACCGAACGCTTCGGCGTCCTCAGCCTGGCAGGCGTGGTACAGACGCGCCAGCACCGGCCAGTCGAGGCAGGCCAGGGTGTCGTGAACCTGCTCACGCTGCCAGCCGGCAAAACTGTCCACGCCCCGAACCCAGCCGGCCTCGACCGCCCACTCCAGGCCTTGCGAATAGGTAAAACCACCCACCGGCAAGCCGGGGCTGGCCAACTGCAGCAGGCGCAGCAGCGCCAGGTCGCTGTTCATCAACCGGCCAGCACCAGCGCGGCGCCGGCCAACAGGCCACCGCCAAAGGCCTTCTGCAGGCCGCTGTGGCGGCGCAGCAGGCAACCGACTGCAAAGCCCGCCGCCAGCAGCAAGCCGCTGACCACGACAAACCCCGCGCTGAATTGCCAGAACGCGCTCGGCGTGGCTTCTACGCCATGTGCCCAACCATGGAACAAGGCGAACACCGGCATGGCCATGGCCAGCAGCGACTGGCGGCTCGGCAGCAGCACCGCCCCGGCAGCCACCAGCAGCGACACGGCAATCAGGGTTTCCATGCCCAGCACATCGCCGAACAGGTGACCGCACACGGCGCCACCGAACATGGCCGCCAGGGTCGCCAGGGGCAATGTCAGGTTGCGCCGGGTCAACGCGGCGAGCACGCCGGTGCCCAGCAGCATCAGCAGGTGATCAAGCCCGGTCAGCGGGTGCAGCAGGCCGTCCTGCAGCGGGTTGCTGTCATGGCCCGGATGGGCGAAGGCTGGCAGTGCCAGCATCAACAGAAACAGGGCGAAAGTCTTTTTCATCGGTTGCTCCAGGGCAGTTCAGGAATGGGCAGGCAAGCGTACGAACGGGTGATCGTGGCCATGGGCATGGCTGTGGCTGTGGCCATGCGGTGCACTTTGGTAAGCGCCCGCTTCAGGCTCGAACGGGGCCTGTTCGGCCTCTACCGTCAGGCCCAGCCCCCGCAGCATGTCGTCCAGCACATGGTCGTGTTGGAAGCGCAACAGCCCGGGTTCGATCTGCAGCGGCACATGGCGGTTACCCAGGTGGTAGGCGGCGCGGGCCAACAGGTGTGGATCGGCACAGCGCACCGTCGACACCGCCTCGGGCGCCGCCAGCACGCGGATCAGCTGGGTGCCCTCGGCATCGGCCAGCAGTTCACCTCCGCGCAGCAGGTGGCCGCGCTCCAGCATCAGCCCGGCTTCGCGGCCATCGTCCAGGGTTACTCGCAGGCGGCTCTTGATACGGCTGTCCACGTCGAGGGTGACAGTGCCACTGACAACCCGCGTACCGGGTTCGGAGATACGGCGGCTCAAGACAATCATTTGTGCTCCTCAGAACAGGAAATAGCGCTGGGCCAGCGGCAGTTCGCTGGCCGGCTCGCAGACCAACAGCTCGCCATCAGCACGCACCTGATAGGTCTGCGCATCGACTTCGATCAGCGGCTGCAGGGTGTTGTGGACCATGTCCGGCTTGCGTACCCGCCGGCAGCCGTTGACCACGCCAATCAGGCTGCGCAGGTTAAGCTCCTCTGCCAGCCCGCGGTCCATTGCCGCCTGAGGCAGGAATGTCATGCGTGTGGCATGCCGCGCCGCGCCCAGCGCGCCGAACATCGGCCGATAGTGCACCGGCTGGGGGGTGGGTATGGAGCCGTTGATGTCGCCCATGGGCGCGGTGACGATCATCCCGCCCTTGAGCACCAAAGCCGGCTTGACCGCAAAGAACGCTGGCGACCACAGCACCAGGTCGGCCAGCTTGCCGACCTCCACCGAGCCCACTTCGTGACCGATGCCGTGGGTGAGTGCCGGGTTGATGGTGTACTTGGCGATGTAGCGCTTGACCCGGAAGTTGTCGCTGTACGGGGTGTCCGGTGCCAGCGGCCCGCGACGCAGCTTCATCTGGTGCGCCACCTGCCAGGTGCGCAGCACCACCTCGCCAACCCGGCCCATGGCCTGGGAGTCGGACGAGGTCATGGCAAAGGCGCCCATGTCGTGGAGGATGTCCTCGGCAGCGATGGTTTCGCGGCGAATGCGCGACTCGGCGAAGGCCACGTCCTCGGCGATGCTCGGGTCCAGGTGGTGGCAGACCATGAGCATGTCCAGGTGCTCGTCCACGGTGTTGATCGTGTACGGCAGGGTCGGGTTGGTCGAGGATGGCAGCACGTTGGCCTGCCCCGCCGCACGGATGATGTCCGGGGCATGGCCGCCACCGGCACCTTCGGTATGGAAGGTGTGGATGGTGCGGTCGCCGATGGCCGTCAACGTGTCTTCGATACAGCCCGACTCGTTGAGGGTGTCGGTGTGAATCGCCACCTGGATATCCATTTCCTCGGCCACGCCCAGGCAACAGTCGATGGCTGCTGGCGTAGAGCCCCAGTCTTCATGCAGTTTGAGCCCGACAGCACCTGCGGCAATCTGCTCGCGCAGCGCGTCCGGCCGCGAGGCATTGCCCTTGCCCAGCAGCCCGATGTTGATCGGCAAGCTGTCGGCGGCCTGCAACATGCGCGCAAGGTACCAAGGGCCGGGCGTGCAGGTGGTGGCATTGGTGCCAGTGGCCGGCCCGGTTCCACCGCCGATGAACGTGGTGACACCGCTGTTCAATGCCTCGTCCACCTGCTGCGGGCAAATGAAGTGGATATGCGAATCGACCCCCCCGGCGGTGACGATCTTGCCCTCGGCCGCGATCACCTCGGTCCCCGGCCCAACCGGCACGTTCACGCCCGGCTGCACATCGGGGTTGCCGGCCTTGCCGATCACCGCAATGCGTCCATGCTTGATGCCGATGTCGGCTTTGACGATGCCCCAGTGGTCGATGATCAGCGCATTGGTCAACACCAGGTCCATGGCCTCGGCCGCCAGCATCTGGCCCTGCCCCATGCCATCGCGAATGACCTTGCCGCCGCCGAACTTCACCTCTTCGCCGTAGATCGTGAAGTCTTTCTCGACCTCCACCCACAGCGCAGTGTCGGCCAGGCGCACGCGGTCGCCAACCGTGGGGCCGAACATGTCGGCATAGGCCTGACGGGAAATACGGCTCATGCCCTGCCCTCCAGCGCGCCCATCACCTTGCCCTGAAAACCATAGACCTCACGCTTGCCGGCGTAAGCCACCAGTTGCACGGTACGCGCCTGACCCGGCTCGAAGCGCACGGCAGTGCCGGCCGGGATGTCCAGGCGAAAGCCCAGGGTGGGCGCACGGTCGAATACCAGCGCGTCGTTGACCTCGTAGAAGTGGTAGTGCGAGCCGACCTGCACCGGCCGGTCGCCATGGTTGGCCACACTGACGCTGACCGTTTCTCGGCCACTGTTCAACTCGATGTCGCCCGCGGCGACCTGGATTTCACCTGGGATCATGCGACGCTCCTTGGCGGTTTCAGACGATGGGGTCATGCACGGTCACCAACTTGGTGCCATCCGGGAAGGTCGCTTCGACCTGCACGTCGTGAAGCATCTCAGCGATACCGGGCATCACTTGCTCACGGGTCAGCACTTCACGCCCCAGGCTCATCAGTTCGGCGACTGTGCGGCCATCGCGGGCGCCTTCGAGCACCGCGGCACTGATCAGCGCCACGGCCTCCGGGTAGTTGAGCTTCAGGCCACGGGCCAGCCGCCGCTCCGCCAGCAGCGCGGCAGTGAACAGCAGCAGTTTGTCTTTCTCTCTCGGGGTAAGCTCCATGGTGCTCTCTCAGGTAGCCCAGATACGCGGCGGGCAGGCTGGCAGGCCAAGGATGGCCGGGCGCAGCACATGCCACAGGCGTTGCAGGGTGCGTTGCAGGTGTTGGTTGTCATGGTCGAGCACGCGGATCACCAGCAACGACCCGAGCAGGGTCGCACCGGCCGGGTTGCCCAGTTCATCGAGTAGCGGGCGCACCTGCTCCAGCACGGCCTGATCGGCAGGTGCGGCGCAGAAGGTGGCGAGTAGCGGATGCCCACCCAGCTTGCCCAGGTGCCCGCCTGCGAGCCGCAGGCGCTCATGCAGGCCAACCTCGTCAGGCAGTTCGATGTGCAAAAGGCTGTCGAGGGCGCCGTGGTCGAAACGCTCGTTCATGACCGGACGGCCCAGGCACAGGGTTTCCCAGGCCAGCAGGCGGGCGCCCGGCTCGAGGGTAAAACGGCTGGCGAGGCTGGCGCGGGTGCCGGAGAAGAAGATGCTGTCCTGCGGCAGCCACTCCAGGGTGCTGCCCGCGGCCAGATGAAAGCGTTGGGTCAACCGCGCGGTCGGGCCAATGCTGCGGTAGAACTTGCTGGCGCCGGGCATGGTCAGCAGCGCGTGGCTACCCGGCTCCAGGTGAATGTCCAGTTCCAGGCGGTCGCCGGCGACGATACCGCCTGGCGGGTGCAGGACATAGACATGGCACGGCGCACCTTCAGGATAGAACGGCCGCTGCACCAAAAGAGGTCCGAAATGCTTCCACGCACCAAGGCGGGTCACGCCGTCACGCTGGACAAAGCGCAACTGCAGGTGAGCACTCCAGCCTGCATCGTCTTGCTGTTGTTCGATCTGCTCCGCGAGCGACATCCTGCGGCCCCTGAAATCCGTGGCCTGCTGGCCGTTTAGAGGGTCCGGCGCGGGCGCCTGCTAGCGCGCACGGCCTGACCACTCGATCAAATTCGCAGGCTGGATATAGCAGGTTGCGGGCCAACTTCGCAGGTGAACGATGATGAAACCTGTGCGGTGCCCGCTCTGGCATCGGGCATGCGGGGCAATGGCGCACAAAGCAGGGGCGTATGTCGGCCCTGTTTCGGTGCCGGCATACGTGAAAAGGGGGCTGCTTTGAGCCCCACAATTTCAAGCCTCAGTAATCGAAGCGGTCCACAGCACGCCGACGCTCGTTGTCATCACGCCGGTCATAGATGGCCGTGGTCTGTATATTGGCGTGGTGCGCCAGCTTCTGCGCAATCGACAGGTCGTGCTCTTCGATCACCCGGGTAATGAATGCCCGGCGAAAATCGTGCGGCATGATCTTCACCCCCACCTGCGCGCCGCGCTGGCGGGCAATGTAGTAGATCGCATGCTTGGTAATGCGCGCCCGGGTAATGTGGTTGCCGCGACGGATGCGGTTGAACAGGAACGGGTCATCTTCCGCCCCGGCAGGCAGCTCCTGGCGGCGCAGTTCAAGCCAGGCCTGCAGCTTCTCGAACGCCCACGGCGGTGCGTACTTGACCAGCTGGTGGTTGCCCTTGCCCACTACCTGCAGGCTGCGCGCCTCGAAGTCGACCTGGTCGAGGTCGATGTCGACCGACTCCGACTTGCGCATGCCGGTGCCGTACAGCAAGGCAATGATCGCCGCATCACGTACCCCCTGTGGCCGCGGGTCGGCGGCGCACACATCCATCAGCTCGCGGATCAGGCTGCGGCGCAGGTTGCGCCCTGGCGGCAGGCGGCTGCCCGTGGCGGGCTTGACCTCGCGAATACGCAACAGCTGCTCGTGGTCGATCAGGCCCTGACGCCAGGCCTCGTTCATCACCCCGCGAATCGCGTTGACGTACAGCGACGAGCTGTTGGGCGCGAAGCCATCGGCACGCAGGGCAGCCACCAGTGCAATCACATGGCCCGGCTCAAGCCGATGCCAAGGCACATCGACAATGTTGCAGTCGACAAAACCTAGCCGGTCGGCGGCGTCCTGAAGAATGTAGCGCATGGTTTGCTGACTGGATGGGGCCAGACGGGCCATGTACTGCAGCAGCGGATTTTTCGAGAGGTCGGACAAAACGTGAATCCTGTAGCGAAGCGTCAGCCGGCACTGAACCAGGCAAACCCTGAAGCAAGTCAAAACGACATACAAGCCAGTCTGAATGACCGCAACACACGCGTGTCATTCGGACCCTGAGAAGTGCCATCACCTTGATATTCAAGGGCTTTGCAACTGGCACGGATCGTGATCTTACCCCAATTGAAGCCTACTGAACGAACCAAGGACTGCCCATGCTCTTGCAACCCACTGCTTCACGCCCACGCCAAGCCGTCTGGAGCCTGGGTTTTCGCCCGTTCTTCCTGGGTGGCAGTTTGTTTGCGCTGACCGCCCTGCTGTTGTGGGCTGGCGTACTGGCTGGGGCACCGGCCCCTGCACCGCCCGGGGGTATGCTCGCCTGGCACCGCCACGAGATGCTTTTCGGCTTCGCCGCCGCCATTATCGCGGGTTTTCTGCTGACCGCCGTGCAGAACTGGAGCGGCATCCCAGGCTTGAGCGGGCGGGCGCTGCAGGGTGTGTTCCTGCTTTGGCTGCTGGGGCGGGTAAGCTGGTTTATGCCACTACCGGGTAGCTTGCTGGTACTGGTCGAGGGCAGCTTCCTGCCATTGGTGGCATTGAGCCTGGCACGACCGGTCCTGCAACGGCGCCTGCGCAACAACTACCCGATCGTCGTACTGGTGCTGTTGATTGCCGCCTGCCAGTGGCTGACCTTGGCCGGCTGGTTGCACCAGGACGAACTGTGGCAGCGTCGTGGAATATTTGCCGGGCTGTGGCTGGTGACGGCGATGATGACCGTACTCGGCGGCCGGGTCATACCATTCTTTACCCGCCGTGGTCTGGGTCACCTTGACGCGGCCCCTGCCCGCCCATGGCTGGACCGAGCCTGCCTGTTGCTCGGCGTCGCAGTACCGCTGGCGTTTGCCACCGGCCTGGCCGATACGCCGCAAGCAAGCCTGGCGGTGCTGTTTTTTGCCTTGTTCGCGCTGCATGCGACCCGACTGGTGCTGTGGCACGACCGTGGCCTGTGGCGCGTACCGTTGCTATGGTCGCTACACCTGGCCTACGCCTGGCTCGCCCTGGCCTGCCTGGGCATGGCGTTGTGGCATAGCCGGGTGGCCCTGAGCCCGAGCCTGGTGACCCACGCGCTGACCGTTGGCGCCATGACCGGGCTGATCCTGGCTATGATGGCGCGGGTCAGCCTGGGCCACACCGGCAGGCGATTGCAGGTGCCGACCAGCATTGCCTGGGCCTTTGCCCTGATGCAACTGGCGACCTTGGCCCGGGTGATTCTGCCGCTGTTCACATCGCTGGGGGTAAGCGTTTCGGCACTGTGCTGGAGCCTGGCGCTGTTGCTGTTCCTGCACCATTACCTGCCCATCCTGCTGCGGCCCCGGGCAGACGGAATGCCCGGTTGACGTGCTTGGGCCGCCGTGCGGCGGTGTGCCATGAGGGGAACTTGGTGGGTGGTTTGCTCACCCTCCTGATTGCGTCTGATCGCCAAAGGCGAAAGACCGCTAGACAATAGCCGCCGCCCACCACCCTGGAAACATCTGCTGCACCCGGGGCTCGGCGAAGCGTTCGTCAATCAGCACCAGTACGCCGCGGTCCTGGTCACCTCGAATAACCCGGCCCGCCGCCTGGACCACCTTGCGCACGCCCGGGTAGAGGTACGCGTAATCGAAACCCGCGCCAAATTGCCGCCCCAGGCGCTGTTTGAACTGCTCGTTGACCGGGTTGACCTGAGGCAGCCCCAGGGTAGCGACAAACGCACCAATCAGCCGCGTGCCGGGCAAATCCACCCCTTCGCCGAAAGCGCCGCCCAATACGGCAAAGCCCACACCTCGGCCATCGGCGACAAAGCGATCGAGAAATGCCTGGCGAGCTGCCTCGTCCATGCCCGGCTCCTGTGACCACAGCGGAATCTGCCCATGCTGCTCGGCCAACAGCCCTGCCACCTGTTGCAGGTATTCGAAGCTGCTGAAGAACGCCAGGTAGTTACCCGGCATGCGCTCATACTGCCGGGCAATCAGGTCAACGATCGGCGCCAGGGAGGCTTGGCGCTGCTGGTAACGGGTGGACACCTGGCTGGCAATGCGCACCTCCAGCTGTTCGGCACGGAACGGCGCGGCCACGTCCAGCCAGGCGGTATCGGCTGGCATGCCCAGCAGGTCGCTGTAGAAGTGCCGTGGGCTCAACGTGGCGGAAAACAGCGTCACACTGCGCGCCGCCTGCATGCGTGGTGCCAGCAGCCGCGCCGGGGTGACATTGCGCAGGCACAGCGTGGCCAGCCGCCGCTTGCGCGGGCCCTGGCGCTGGCTGATGTCGAACAGAAAGTGCTCGTCGAACAGCTCGGCAACCCGGCAGAACTGCAAGGCCTGATAGTAGAACTGCAACACCTGGGGGTCCATGTGCGTGGGGGCCTGGTTCATCTGCTCCTGAATCACCCCGACGCACTGCTGCAGGGCGCGCAGCAGGCCTTCAGGCAGCGACTCACTGGCCTGGTACGGCGCACGCTGCTCTTTATACAGCGCGTTCCACTGCCTGTTCAGGCGGTCCAGCGCACTGACCAGCCCAGGCGGTTTGCTCTGGCGCAACGCCAGCAGCTGGCCCTGGTCAAGGCTGGCGCTATACATGCCGCGCCCCCGCTCGACCAGGTTATGCGCTTCGTCCACCAGTACTGCCACTCGCCACTGGTTGAGCTGGGTCAGGCCGAACAGCAAAGCATGCGCATCGAAGTAGTAGTTGTAGTCGGCGACCAGCACGTCGGCCCAGCGCGCCATCTCCTGGCCCAGGTAGTACGGGCACACCTGGTGCGCCAAGGCTACTTCACGCAGGTTGGCGCGGTCGAGCAACGGCAGTGCTGCCGCAGCCTCGCGCGCAGCCGGCAAACGGTCGTAGAAACCTGCGGCCAATGGGCAGGACTCACCATGACAGGCCTTGTCCGGGTACTCACAGGCTTTGTCGCGGGCGATCAACTCCAATGTGCGCAGGGCAGGTTGGGCCGTGGCATCGGTGATCTGGCGCAGGGCATCCAGTGCGAGTGCCCGGCCTGGTGTCTTGGCGGTGAGAAAAAACAGCTTGTCCAGCTGCTGCGGCACCATGGCCTTCAGCAGCGGGAACAAGGTACCAAGGGTTTTGCCAATGCCGGTGCTGGCCTGGGCCATCAGGCAACGGCCGGTGCTCACCGCTTTGTACAAGGTTTCAGCCAACTGCCGCTGGCCCTTTCGGAACTGTGGGTAGGGGAAACTCAGCGCCAGCAGGCCTTGGTCACGGTCGGCCAGGCGTCGTTGCTGCGATCGGGCCCAGCCCAGAAAGCGCTGGCACTGGGTTTCGAAGAAGGCCTGCAACTCGGCAGCCGAACAGTGCTCCGTGAACAGCGTCTGGCTGTCGCTGTCCACGTCGAGGTACACCAGCGCCACCTCGATGGCGGGCAGTTGTCGTGCCTGGCACATCAACCAGCCATAGACCTTGGCCTGCGCCCAGTGCAACTGACGGTGATTGGCCGGTTGACGCGCCAGATCGCCACGGTGCGTCTTGATCTCTTCCAGGCGATTGCTGCCAGGGTCATAGCCATCGGCGCGGCCCCGCACCCTGAGGGTTTCGAACTGGCCTTCAAGGGCGATTTCCGACTCGTAGCCAGCAGCCCGCCGTGCCACCACCCGCTGATGCCCTTCGATACCCTCCTGGGCGGTGGGCGATGGCGTGAAGCGCAGGTCCAGGTCGCCGACCTTGGCGCTGAACTCACACAAGGCGCGCACCGCTACGCTGTAGCTCAAGGCGTTTCGCTCCAGCGCACGTGGCACACCGCGACCGGCAGGCCGTGCTGCCTGCAGAACTCCAGCCAGCGCAGCTGATTGTCCTGCAGGCGGTCACCGGGCCCCTTGACCTCGACCATGCGATAACGGCCCTGCTCGGGCCAGAACTGAATCAGGTCGGGCATGCCGGTACGGTTGTTGCGAATGTCCTGCAACAGGCGCAGGAAACATTGCTTGAGCGCCGCGGCCGGCAGGCAAGCCAAGGCCTGCTCCAGCAGTTCCTCGCTGAGCATGGACCAGAACACGAACGGCGACTGCAGCCCCTGTTTGGCCACGTAGCAGTCGAGAATCGCCTGCCGATGGCTACCCTCGTCGAGCCTCCCGAGGCAGCGTTCGAACAGTGCACTGCGCCGTTGCTGGAAGTCGCTGTCGTGCAGGTCCTGTGGCGCGGCCTGGAACGGGTTGAAGAATGCGCCGGGCACCGGGGCGAAGATGGCCTCCCAGCACAATAGGCCAAACAGGCTGTTGAACAGCGTGTTTTCCACGTAATGCGCCTGCCCCCCCTCTTGCATCAGGTGCTGACGCACGGCTTCTTCAACGCCCAGTGCAGCGTCCCCGCGGGGCAGTTCGAGCTCGATCAGTTCCAGCGGCGTGGTGCGCTGGCGCCGCTGTGGCGGGCCGCCGAGTTTGCGCGCCAGGCGTGGCAGCATGCGCTGCAGCGCCTGCACCTCCAGCGCGTTGGCAGGTGCCGCAGCCAGTTGCACCGCCAGTGCATGGGCCTGGTGCCACTGTTCGCTGCGCTCCAGCACCCTCACCTGGCGAATGCGCGCCTGGGGATGGTTGCATTGCGCATACACCGCCGTGGCCAGGTCCCATTCACCCAGGCGTTCGCATTGTTGGCCCACGGCGAATTGCAGCCGCGCATGGCGCCGGGCCAGCCAGGGGTTGCTGCTGTGCAGGCCCTGCAGGGTGGCAAGGATCGGCAGGGGGTCGCCGCCCTGCTCCAGGCGCTCGGCGCACTGGTGCAGCGCCATGGCCAGGTCGACATCGTCACGTTGCTGCAAGGCACGCGAATCGGAGCTGAACGGCACCTGCTCGTAACGCAGCAAGCCCAGGTCGGCAAGGACGAAGTCTGACCAGTCCTGGTACAGGTTGCCGAAGAACAGCAGGCGCATGCGGTCGCACAGAGGTTGCAGGCACCACTGGAGGATGCGCACCTCGCTGTCAGGAAACCACTCGACCAGTGACCGGGCCGCCAGCGCCAGGGGTTGCAGCTGTGCCAACAACTCATGCTTGGCCGCGCGCGGGCGGTTCAGTTGCCGGGCGAAGCAGCGGGCCAGTTCTTCCTTGCGCAGCAACGCGAACAGCTGTTCAAGGTCCAGTTGCTCGGGCTCCCGTACCCAGCCGAGGGCCAGCAACGGCTGCAGCGCCAGTGCAGTATCGCCGATTTCGGCGTAGTCGAGCCGATCGCTGCGAAACAACTCGCCTTTGCGCATCACCATGCGCACCATCAAGGCCTGGGCTGGCGCTTGCAGTTGACTGAAGGCACGGATGAAGGCCAGTTCCTGGTCATCGAGCAGGTCCTGGTAGCGCTGTTCGACCCACAGCACGACCTGGCGGAAGTTATGCAGGTAGTAGAACGGGTCGTCGACGGAATGGGCGATCACGGGCGGAAGTCAGATGGCGGCAACAGGTACTGTTTATACATACAGATACCCCTCCATGACAAGCGCCGCGGGTCGCGTCACAATCAACCAAGGGTTCAGGGGCTGCACTGCAGCCCCCGTAGCGTTCACGCCTGTTCAGTTGCGCCAGCCATCCCGCCCGCCTCGACCTTGGCACTGCCAATGGGTGCCTGTAGCAGCAGGAAATACGCCACCGCCGAGCACAGCGCCACCACCGCGCTGATCATGAACGCCGTGGTGAACGAGCCCGAGTACTGGATGCTGAAGCCCGTCGCGATCGGTGCCACCGAGCCTGCGATGTAACCGCCGAAGTTCTGGATCGAGCCAAACGAGGCCACGCGCTGGCTGTCGACAATGGTGTTGACGATCATCCAGGCGGTGGCACTGGCCATATTGATGCTGAACAGCGCCAGGCAAAGCAGCATGATGCACCCCGTCAGGCCGGTGACGAACGACAGTGGCAAGGTGAACAGCGCTGCCAGCACCAGGCCAGTGATGACACTGAACTTGCGGCTGCCCAGCACGCTCATGCCACGCCTTACCAGCCAGTCACAGAAGCGCCCGGCAACGATGGTACCTGCCGCACCGAAGCCATACGCCAGCGACACCACCCAGGCGGTCTTGTACAGGTCCAGGCCATGCTCGCGCTCGAAGTAGCCCGGCAGCCAGGTCAAGTGCAGCCAGAGCATGTAGATCACCCCCATGAAACCCAACACCGCGCCCCAGGTACTGCGGTGCTTGAACAGATCAAGCCAGCCGGCAAAGTACGAAGCCTTCGGCGCGGTTGCCGTGGCGGCCGCAGCCTGGCGCTCACTCGGCAGCGGTTTGCCCTCGGCGGCAAGCTCTGCCAGAAAACGGGCCTTGCTCTTGTAGAAGGTCAGCCAGCACAGCGCCAGCACCACGCCGATCACGCCGGTGATGATGAACATGCCGCGCCAGCCAAAGTTGACCATGAACAGCGTCAGCAACGGCGGCGCCAGGCAGGGGCCAAGACAGGTCGCCGACCAGACCACACCGGTCGGGGTGCCGCGCTCGTTGGCGTCGAACCACTCCGACAATGCCTTGGCCGCCGATGGGAACATCGGCGCTTCGCCAATCCCCAGCAACACCCGCAGGCCCATGAAACCGGCAAAACTGTTGACCATGCCAAACGCCGCCTGGGCAACCGACCAGCCCAGCAACGAGGCGCCGAGGGCGATCTTGCTGCCCAGGCGGTCGATGATCATGCCCATTGGCAACTGGGCAAAGGCATAGGCAATGGAAAACGCCGACAACAGGATGCCCATCTGCGACGGGCTGATCATCATGTCTTTCTGGATGGAGGTGTTGGCGATCGACAGCGCACTACGGTCCAGGTAGTTGACGATGCCGATCAGCAGCAGGAACACGACGGTAATGCGCTGGTACTTCTTCATTGGGTTCATGTGATGACCTTTATTATTATTGTTGCCGCGCTGTCAGCGCCTTGACGATCCCTCGATGATGCTGCGCCCCTCCCTGACGCAGCGAGCCGTTCAAAGCGGGCGGGCGGTGGCCGCAACCTCCAGCAGGCCACGCCGGCCGAGGTTGTCGATCAACGCGCGCAGACCGAAGTCCCACTGCGGTGCCAGATCGCTGGTGGTCACGCGGTTGCACAGGGTACCCAGTTGCGGGTTGCTGATGCTCACCACGTCACCCGGTTTGTGGGTAAAGCCGTTACCCGGCTGATCGCGGTCCTGCTTGGGGGCGAACAGGGTACCGAGGAACAGCACCAGGCCGTCAGGGTACTGGTGGTTTTCGTTGAGGGTTTGCTGCACCAGGTCTTGCGGGTCACGGCTGATCTGGCGCATGGAACTGCGCCCGGCGAGGATAAAGCCGTCCTCGCCTTCCACCCGCAGGTCCACCTCGGCAGCACGCACATCGTCCAGGCCGAAGCTTTCGTCAAACAACCGCAGCAGCGGGCCCAGTGCAGTGGAGGCGTTGTTGTCCTTGGCCTTGGACAGCAGCAACGCGCTACGCCCTTCGAAGTCACGCAGGTTGACGTCGTTGCCGAGCATGGCGCCCTTGATGCTGCCATTGCTCGACACGGCCAGCACCACTTCCGGTTCTGGATTGTTCCAGCTGGACTTGGGGTGGATGCCGATGTCGGCGCCGTGGCCAACCGCGGACAGCGGTTGGGCCTTGGTGAACACTTCGGCATCCGGGCCTATACCCACCTCCAGGTACTGCGACCACAGGCCCTGCTCTACCAGCACCTTGCGCAGCGCTTCGGCCTGAGCCGAGCCGGGCACGATCTGCGACAGGTCGGCGCCGATGCGGCTGGCCAGGGTGTCACGGATGGCGTCGGCCTTGGCCGGGTCGCCCTTGGCTTGTTCTTCTACCACACGCTCCAGCAGGCTGGTGGCGAAGGTCACACCAGCGGCCTTCACCGCTTGCAGGTCGATCGGCGCCAGCAGCCACGGCTGGTGCGGGGTGCGCCGTGCGGGATCGCTGTTGCCCAGCAATGCCGGCAGCGCAATCAAGGGTTCGGCCAGCGGCAAGGCACGCAGGTAGGCCACCGGATCGTCCACTTCCAGCAGCGCCGAGACGGTCGCCACGTGGGTGCTGATGTCGTAGACAGCGCCGGCTTTCACCAGCACCACCGCCGGCCCCTGCTCCGGCAACCAGACGCGCCCTACCCAGCTGCCGCTGTCAAAAACGCTGGCATCATGGTTCAGTGGCAGCGGTTGATTGGCGTTCGTTCGATCAGTCATCTGTGTTCCCTTGCTGTGCATCATTGGAAAAGTCCCGGCAGTTGCAACTGCCCAGCCACGCGCTCAAGGTCGGCTATCAACTGCGGCGAAAGGCTCACGCCCTGCTCCACGGCCTGGCGACGCAGGGCAAGGCCTGCTTGCCCGGGCAGGCGTACCGGGCGTTCGGGGTCGAGCGGGCGGCTTGCCAGAACCAATCCCCCCAGGAAGCTGGTTTCGTCGAGGAACGCCTCCAGGCCGCCGAACATGCGCGGGTCAATCACCAGCGCAGTGGCCGAGGCGCCCCACTGGTCCGGTGCATCCTTGCGCCCATGGCCGGCCAGCCCCGAGGTCAGGGCTTCGACCAACAGCGCAAGGGCAAACCCTTTATGGCCAAAGGCCTGGCCGCCGAGCGGCAGGATGCTACCTTGCGGGCGGGTAAAGAAATCGCCCGGGTCATCGCTGAGCTGCCCGTCATTGCTCACCAGCACCGGGTGCGGCAGACGTCGGCCGGCATCGCGGCATTGGCCGACCAGGCCGAGGGTGACGGTGGACATGCTGACGTCCAGCAGGATCGGCTCACCCTGGGTCGGGATACCGGCAGCAATCGGGTTGGGGGTGTACACCGGGTCGATGCCACCATGAGCACAGACCAACCCCACCGACGGATCCGACGAGTAGACGATGGCCAGCAACCCTTGGTCGGTGTATGGCTTGAGGTAGGCGGCCAGGCAACCGATATGGGCAGCGCGGCGTACTACCGCAATACCGATGCCCTGCTTGGTCGCGCCCGCGGCCGCGCAATCCAGTGCCCGGCTGACGCAATAGGGCCCCAACACGTAGTGGCCGTCGAACAGGCTGGAAACACCACTGTCGGCGACCTGTTCCAGCGCCTGCGCGCGGGCCTTGACCTGCCCGCTGAGCACACCGTCGATGTAGCGGCTGACCAGGTTGAGGCCATGGGTACGGTGGCCGAGCAGTTCGCCTTCGAGCAGCACCCGGGTCACCACCTGGGCGACCTCCACGTCGGCTCCGGCTTTCATGAACAGTTGCTCGACAAACGTGGTAAGCGTTTGCACGTTGTACCGTGTGGTTTGAATCATTGCAGTTGCCTCGCAAATGGGACGGGAGCGGTCAATCAGGTCACGGCGCCGATCTGCCACGGGACGAACTCGTTTTGCCCGTAGCCGTGCTGTTCGCTCTTGCTGCGTTCCCCGGAGGCAATGCGCAGCATCTGCTCGAAGATGAATGCGCCGCGCTCTTCGATGCTGGTGGAGCCATCGGCGATGCCGCCACAATTGACGTCCATGTCCTCTTGCTGGTGCTCGAACACCCGGTTGTTGGTTGCCAGCTTGATCGATGGCGCCGGGGCACAGCCGTAGGCCGAGCCGCGGCCGGTGGTGAAGGCGATCAGGTTGGCCCCGCCGGCCACCTGACCGGTGGCCGAGACCGGGTCGTAGCCGGGGGTGTCCATGAACACCAGGCCCTGGGCACGCACGGCTTGCGCGTACTGATACACATCGACCAGGTTGCTGGAACCTGCCTTGGCCGCTGCGCCCAGGGATTTCTCGAGGATAGTGGTCAGCCCCCCTGCCTTGTTGCCGGCCGAGGGGTTGTTGTTCAATTCGGCGTTCATACGCTGGCAGTAGTCTTCCCACCAGCGAATGCGCGCCACCAGCTTCTCCCCCACCTCACGGCTTACCGCGCGGCGCGTGAGCAAGTGCTCGGCACCATAGATTTCCGGGGTTTCGGAGAGAATGGCGGTACCACCGGCGGCCACCAGGCGGTCAACGGCATTGCCCAGTGCCGGGTTGGCGGTGATCCCCGAATAGCCATCTGAGCCGCCGCACTGCAGGCCGACCACCAGGTGGCGGGCACTGACCGGCTGGCGCCGTACCTGATTGGCCTCGGCCAACAGCGCCTTGACCTGGGCGATACCGGCAGCGATGGTTTTCGAGGTGCCCCCGATCCCTTGGATGGTAAAGGCGCGCAGTTGCGCACTCGCCTGCAGGCCCTGGGTTTCCAGCAGGGTTTCGATCTGGTTGGTTTCGCAGCCCAGGCCGATGATCAGCACGGCAGCGAAGTTGGGGTGGACGGCGTACCCGGCCAGGGTGCGGCGCAGCAGGCCCAAGGCTTCACCGCTCGGGTCCACTGCGCAGCCGGCACCGTGGGTCAGGGCGACCACACCGTCGACATTCGGGTAGTCGGCCAGCACCTCGGGGTGAATGTCACGGCGGAAATGGTCGGCCACGGCCCGGGCCACGGTTGCCGAACAGTTCACCGAGGTGAGAATGCCGATGTAGTTGCGGGTAGCGACACGGCCATCGGCGCGCACGATGCCCTGGAACTGCGCGGCGCAGCCTGGCAGGCTGCGGGTATCGACACCAAACGCGTAGTCGCGGGCAAAATCGCCCATCTGCACGTTGTGCACGTGCACATGGTCGCCAGCGTCGATCGCCTGGGACGCAAACCCGATGATCTGCCCGTAACGGCGCAACGGCTGGCCTTGCGCCACAGGCTCGGTGGCGAGCTTGTGGCCTGAAGGGATGGGCTGGCGCACGGTAATCGCCTCGGCATCCAGGCGCACGCCCGGCGCCAGGGCCTGGCGGGCGATGACGACGTTGTCCAAAGGGTTGAGGCGGATGACGGCGGGGTCACCGGATTTGGCAATCAGTTGCATGGGACCTCTCAGGGCGGAGCGGCTGACTTCTTGTTATGGCTGTCGCCACTGTAAGAAGCCTGGTGCCGCATTCCCAATGAGATGATCCGATCGAGCGATAACCTGGAGTTATCGCAAGGGTATTTGGGTGCGTGATCTTAAATCGGCTAGGGGTGGAACGCAGCATCTGCCGGAGATTGCCGCCGTCGCTGCGCGCCCTCCAGCAGAATCTCGACAAACGCCCTGGCGGAGGCGCTCAGCGGTTCATCCTTGCGGGTGACCACACCATACTCCAGCGCGGGCACCTGCAAAGGGCTGCGCAGCTCCTTGAACTGCCCGCTGGCCAACTGCGCGGCCACCATCGAGCGCGGCAGCATGGCAATCATCGGTGCCGATTGCAGCAACTGCAGGAACATGGGCATGGAGATGGTCTCCACGCAGTCGGCAGGCGTGGCGATTCCGGCCACTCGGAACGCCTGCTCCAGGCGGTTGCGGATCGGCGTACCCACCGGGTACAGCACCCACGGCCAATCGCCTAGTGCTTCCAGCGGTGTGTTGTCGAGCCGGTTGAGCGGATGCTCACTGTTCACCACCAGGCTGAAGGGTTCAGGCTCCAGCGGCTGGAAGTCGAACAGCTGACCGAAGCGTTCCTCGGTGAAGCGGCCAATCATGATGTCCAGCTTGTTCTGCTCGAGCATGGTCAGCAGGTGATCGCTGGAATGCTCCACCACTTCAATCGACAGTAACGGGCTTCGCGCCTTGATGGCGGCGATGGCCTGCGGCAATACCAATGCGGTCGCGGCAAAGATCCCGCCAACGCGGATGAAACCGTGCCCGCCGTTGCGCAGGCGGTTGACCTGGTCGACGAACTGTTGCGACTCGGCCAGGGCACCCTGGGCGTACCGCACCACGTATTCACCCAGCTCGGTGGGTGGCATGCTGCGCGGCAGGCGCTCGAACAGGGCGAAGCCGAACTGCTCCTCAAGGTCACGCAGCATTTTGCTGAGCGCCGGCTGGCTGAGGTTCATGCGCGTGGCGGTGGCGTGCATGTTGCGCGTGCGCGCCAGCGTGTCGATCAACACCAGGTGCTTGTAGCGGATCCAGTTGCAAAAGCTGGAATGGGTCATGTCCGGCGGCATAGACGCAGGGCCTCATGCAGGTGAAAGTTATTGTGCCCGCAGGTAACGCAGCAAGGTATCAAGGGCAACCGAGTTGGGCCGCGAGCGCAGGGTCAGCACGCCGAGGTTGGCCATCGCCAGTGGCAACTCCACCGGCAGGACGGCGACCATGCCATAGCGGGCATAATGCTGGGCCACGTCATTGGGCACCACCGCAATCATTTCGGACGCTTCGAGCATGGCAGTGGTCGCCAGGATCGAAGCGGTTTCGACGATATCCAGCGACTGCACCATGCCACCGGCCTGCAATGCGCTTTCGACGCGACGGCGCATCGGGCTGCCGATGGGGTGCAAGATCCACGTCAAGCTCACCAGGTCGGCCAGCTGCAGCCCTGTGGCTGTCGCCAAGGGATGACCTGCGCGAGCAATTACACGCATCTGCTCACCGCCGTCGAACAGCTCGATATTCAGTTCCTGGCTGTCGCTCTGGTCCGGCAGGCGCCCCACCACCATATCGAAATCACCGCGTAGCAAGGCCGGCAGCAAGGTGTCGCTGGTGCCCACCTCCAGCGAGATACGCACCTTGGGCTGGTCGCGCTTGTAGGCCAGCACCGCCTTGGTCAGCACGCCCGGTACCGGGCCCATGACGCTGCCCACCCGCACCAGGCCCAACGCCCCGCGCGCCAGTTCGGCGATTTGCGCCTGGGCATGATCGAACTCATGCAATGCGTTTTGCGCATAGCGAATCATCACCTCGCCATACAGCGTCGCTTGCATCCCCCGGGGCAGGCGCTCGAACAAACGTACCCCCAGGCGCTCCTCAAGCTGCTGTAGCAACAGGCTGGCGGCCGGTTGCGTGGTGTGCATCGCGGCGGCGGCGCGGCGCAGGTTGCCGAATTCGCCCAGGGCATTGAGCAACGTGATCTGACGGCTGGAAATCTTCAAGGCACCGAGGCCGGCAGGCGCCTGGGCCTTGTCAGGTGGCAAGCGAGACATATCGAATCCGGTATCACTGATTAAGATTTGGCGATTATGCCTGTATCGCTCGACAACCTACAGTCAGCTCTCCCTGTGCCTGAACACAACAAGAGTCGACCATGAGCATACGCATTACCCACCTGAGCGTTCGCGATATCCGTTTCCCCACTTCGCTGTCGCTGGATGGCTCCGACGCCATGAACAGTGCCCCCGACTATTCGGCGGCCTACGTGGTGCTGCACACCGGCGCTGCAGCCCTCGAAGGCCACGGCCTGACCTTCACCATTGGCCGTGGCAACGAGATATGCGCGGCAGCGGTGCAGTCGCTGGCCCCCTTGATCGTCGGCCTTACGCTCGAAGAAATCAGCGCCGACATGGGCGCTTTCTGGCATCGCTTTACCGTCAGCGACAGCCAGTTGCGCTGGCTGGGCCCGGAAAAGGGCGTGATCCACCTGGCCACCGCCGCCATCATCAACGCGGTGTGGGACCTGTGGGCCAAGCACGAGGGCAAGCCCGTGTGGAAACTGCTGGCCGACATGACGCCAGAGCAGCTGGTGCGCTGCCTGGACTTCAGCTACGTCACCGACGTGCTCACCCCCGAAGAGGCCATCGCCCTGCTGCGCCGCCAGGCGCCGGGCAAAGCCCAGCGCGAAGCACACATGCTGCGTGAAGGCTACCCCGGGTACACCACTGCCCCGGGCTGGCTGGGCTACAGCGAAGAGAAAATGCGCAAACTGGCCCGCAAGGCCGTGGCAGACGGCTGGACCCACATCAAACAGAAGATCGGGGCCGACCTGGAAGAAGACATCCGCCGCGCCAGCATCCTGCGCGACGAAATCGGCTGGGAACGCACCCTGATGATGGATGCCAACCAAGTGTGGGGCGTCGAAGAGTCGGTGGCCAACATGCGCCGCCTGGCCGCCTTCGAACCGCTTTGGATCGAAGAACCGACCAGCCCCGATGACATTCTCGGCCACGCCACCATTCGCCAGCGCATTGCGCCAATCGGTGTCGCCACCGGTGAGCACTGCCACAACCGGGTGATGTTCAAGCAGATGTTCCAGGCCGGTGCACTGGACTTCTGCCAGCTGGACGCAGCCCGCCTGGGCGGCCTTAACGAGGTCCTGATCGTGCTGCTGATGGCCGCCAAGTACGACGTGCCGGTCTGCCCGCACGGCGGTGGCGTCGGGCTGTGCGAGTATGTGCAGAACATCGCGCTTTTCGACTACATCGCGGTGTCTGCCTCGCTGCACAACCGGGTGCTGGAGTATGTCGACCACCTGCACGAGCACTTCATCGACCCGGTGGTGATCCATCGCGGGCGCTACATGCCGCCACAACGCCCTGGCTACAGCATCGAGATGCACGCTGAGACCCTGGAACGTTATCAGTACCCCAACGGCGCAGTGTGGCTCGACATCAACCGTTCCTGACCCACAGACCTGAGTGTGCCGCTGCTGCGCGGCACACCACCAGCACTTTTCACGGGGAAAAAAACAATGACAACCCTCACCCGCGCAGCGGCTTGCGCCCCTGCCACCACCCATGAGCAGCGCTTGAACGGCCTGCTGCTACGCAAATTGATGCCACTGCTCATCGTCGTCTACGTGATGAGCTTTCTTGACCGCACCAACATCGCCCTGGCGAAAGCCAGTATGGGCATTGACCTGGGCCTTTCGGCAGCCGCCTATGGCCTGGGCGCGGGCTTGTTCTTCCTTACCTATGCCTTGGCCGAAGTGCCCAGCAACCTGATCATGCACCGGGTGGGCGCGCGCTTCTGGATCACCCGTATCATGATTACCTGGGGTTTGCTCTCGGCAGGCATGGCCTTCGTTCAGGGTGAAACCTCGTTCTACATCATGCGCCTGCTGCTGGGGGTCGCCGAAGCTGGCCTGTTCCCCGGGGTAATGCTGTACCTGACCTACTGGTTCGACCGCGAACAACGCGCCCGTGCCACGGGGTACTTCCTGCTGGGTGTGTGCCTGGCCAACATCCTTAGCGGCCCGCTGGGCGGTGCCCTGCTGGAGCTGGACGGTGTACTGGGCTGGCATGGCTGGCAATGGCTGTTCGTGCTCGAAGGCCTGCCCGCCGTAGCCCTGGCCTATGTGGTGTGGAGGAAGCTGCCGGACGGTCCAGCCTCGGCGCCTTGGCTGACGGCTGCCGACGCCCAGGACATCGAGCGCCGCCTGGCCGCAGAGCAGGCGGCCGCACCGCAGCAGAGCAAGCTGGGGCAGATGTTCCGCGACCGGCAGATCTGGCTGGCGATCGTGGTCTACTTCGTGCACCAGATCACCATCTACACGGTGATTTTCTTCCTGCCGGGCATTATCGGCACCTACGCTGCGCTTTCGCCCTTCCAGGTCGGCCTGTTGACAGCAGTGCCGTGGATTGCAGCAGCCATGGGTGCAGCGACCTTCCCACGCCTGGCCACCTCGCCGCGCCGCTGCCGCACCCTGCTGTTCTTTGGCCTGCTCACCATGGCGGCCGGATTGCTGCTGGCATCGCTGGCCAACTCGTTCATCGGCCTGATCGGGTTTTCCCTGACCGCGCTGATGCTGTTCGTGGTGCAGTCGATCATCTTCGTCTTCCCCTCCAGCCGACTGAGCGGCAGCGCGTTGGCGGCGGGCCTGGCCTTCGTCACCACTTGCGGTCTGTTTGGCGGCTTCGTCGGGCCGTCGGTGATGGGCCTGATCGAGCAGACCACCGGCAGCACCCGCAACGGGTTGTGGATCATTGCAGCGTTGCTGGTATGTGCGGCGCTGGTCAGTACCCGTTTGCGTCAAGGGCAAGAGCAACCCTGAGGCGTACTCAATTTACACCCCCTGCAGGTGGCTCTTTGTGCTGCGAGTGAGCCTTGAGATCTTCAGGCCGTCATTTCACTTGTCGGCCCTCTCGCAGCACTTGGCGGCGCCTGCAAGCGTCTTGATTTCAACTTGAGAAGCGGGTGTTTCGCCCGCAGCGCACCTCAAGCGCCTGCGCCAGTCGCCTTACCGCCAGTTGCAGTTCATCCGGGCGCCCCCCCAGCCAGATCAGCGCAAGGTGTTGAGGGTAATGCCCCGGCAGGCCGAACTGCTCGCCCGGCAGTGCGTGCAATGCAGAGCCTGCCAACGCTGCGGCAATACCGTCCCACGCCAGCGGCTGGCAAAAGCTCACCCACAGCATTTGCCCACCTTGCGGCATGTCGAAGACCACCCGTTGGCCGAATTGCGACTGCAGTACATGCGCCAGGTATTGCGTACGCCTTTGCAAGTCTGTGCGTTGCTGTACCAGCTGCGTTTCGATTTCCCCCTTGCCGAGCATGTGAGCAAGCGCCTGCAAACGTAGCGGCGCAAGCCGAAACGCCCGTTCAGCGAATGCCTTGGCCAACACGGTGTCACGGCTCAGTAAATAGGCATACGGCGCCTCTGCCCCCACTGCGGCCTCGAACGTGCCCATCACCAGAAGCCAGCGCGGGTCGATCCAGTCACGCAGGCGTGTGCTCGGCGGCCCGTCGTAACAGAGCTCGCTGTCCAGGTCGTTTTCCAGCAGCCATACAGGGTGCTGGCCAAGCAAAAGACCAAGCTGCTGCTGGTAATACGGTGAAACCAGCCGACCTTGTGGCATGCCCAGGCAAGACGGCATGACCAGCAGGCTTACCGGCTCGCTACCCAGCAGCTTGGCCAACGCGTGCAGCTCGGGGTTGCCACGGGCATCCAGTGGTGTTTCCAGCACGCGCATGCCGGCACGCGCCAGGGCGCGCAACACTTGCCAGCAACAAGGCGAATGCACCAATGCGGTACCACCTTGCAGGGCCAGCGCCGCTAGCAGCGTCTCCAGCACCGCCAGCACATCGGGAGCTAGCTGGACATCATCGGCATGCCAGTACTGATTGGAGCAGCGGGTGTATCGCTCAGCCACAGCATTGCGCAAACGGGCGCTACCCAGCGCTTCCCAGGACGCAACGCTGCGATCACGCTGACGGGCCAAACGCCGTTCGTGACCAAGCAGCATGCGCTCCAACAGTGGCTGCGTCGGCAAGGGAGGCTGCCGGGCCACGGCCACGGCCTGATCTTTGCCACCGCTCTGTACGTAATAGCCCGACCTCGGCAGGCAGTGTACACGGCCCTCCTCTTCCAGCAGGCTGTAGGCACTTTGTACCGTGGCCAACGACACCCGCAGCCGCCGGGACAGCTCACGCAATGACGGCAACCGGCATGTGCCAACGCCTGCAGCTTGTTCGATCAACGCTTCCAGGTAGCGATACACCTTGCGATACGCGAACTCGCCTGGGGCCGCTCGCCCCATCAAGGCAGCCCCGCAACACCACGCCGCCGCCCCAACGCCAGCTGCGGCAGCAGCCTCAGGTGTACATCGCGGCGGGCCAGGTTGTTAAGCAGGCGCCATCCCGCCAGCGGCAACTGCCCATCATAAATTTGCCGCAGTTGCCCCAACGGCAAGCCACTGGTATTCACCAGCCAGGCTTTGACTGCATCGGGGCAGGGTTTGCCTTGCAAGGCCCTGTGCAGGTACGGCAACGCCACCACCATGTCGGCGTGCCGACACTGCAAGAACCGCTCGAGGTTTTTCCCCTGCCTGGCAAACGGGCTGAACAGCAGGCACACCAGTTGGGCCTGATTGATGCCGTAGGCTTTGCCCAATAGCAACGACGCGGCGTCACGCTGCTTGCTGCCGCCCGCCTGCCCTGCCAGCCTCAGCGCTGGGCGCCCGGCCAGCGGCTCCAGACTGCGGGCGCGCAGTTCATGCAGCTGGGCCGTGGCTAGCGAGTCAACGAATTCGGACAGCGGCAAAGCATCCGCAGCCGTCTCGAAGTGACAACCCAGCATCGCGTCAAGCTGCGGCTCTTCAAGCAAGTGCGGCAACAGGTCATCAATAGCAATCAGCCGCACCGGCGCGCGCTCCGGTACGGCGCCTGGAACCGGCTCGTGCTGACCACCCGGTGCGCCCCCAACAGCACCGTGCAATCGGCTCAGCCCTTGGGCCAGCGCCGCCAGGCACTGGTGCACTGCATGCGAGCCACGCACGCCGGCCAGGCGCAGGCTACGCCGGGCCCACGCCAGGTATCGGCGCCGCTGCAGCCCGGGCATGGCGGTGACCAACGCATCGGGAGGCACCGCTGCCTGCAGCGCCTGACCCACGGCCCCGGCCAGCTCCAGGTGCAGGCGGCAGCCCAGCAGGGCTTCAGGCCTGGCATCGATCATGTGGCCGAACATCAACATCGCGTCCCTCGCCAGCAGCCAGCGCTCAGGCATTACCGAGAGCCGACGACTGAACGGCACCACTGCGCGCCCCTCGATCATCTGCAATTGCACCCGCGGGTCATCCTGCATGAACAACGCGCTAAAACTGCGCTCGTGAGCTTCCAGCGTGGCGCTATCGGCAACCGGCAGGCTGACCACCAATACCCGCAACTGGAAGGTTACCGGCGAACGCAGGGCAATGCTCAGTTGCGCGGCACGCAACATGGCCAGCAGCCGGCTGCTATGGCGGTCGCTCCCTTGCAATACCTGCAAGCTGAAAGTACCGATGTACTCCGGCCCGCCTGCAGCGACCAACAGGCGTTGTATCAGCAACTGCAAGGAAGCGCGCTGGGCCTGGGACATGTGGTTCAACAAGCGCTCGAGTACTTGCTGGTAGACATAATGCATCGCCTGGTCGTGAATAGCAGTCACGCAATCACCTCATCAACTTCATGCAGCCAGCGCATGCGGTACCCAACACTTGAACGTGAACATGCGCCGAACTTACCTAGAAGAAATTTCTTACAACAAAATGAAAGTAATGACGTAACCCTTCACTGTCGCCAAGCCATCGAGAAGAAACCACCCCTGCGATGGCCTGTCGCTGTCACATGCTGCTCTATATCAGGCATAGCCATGCTCATCCCACGTTCCTTGCACAAACTATCATTGGGCCATTATCGAGAGGGAGGCAGCATGAATTGAAGATACAGTTCAGGGTAAAAAAACCATTCAGCATCCGTGTCAGTTCACAGTGACTCGCAAGGCAAAAGCGTTCAAGGCTGATTATTTGCCGGAATATTTCTGACAGCCCGAAAGCTACGGACTTATATGTAGTCCACATCTGGGTTTATTGTAGGAACAGTCCTACTTTAAGTGTTGAAACACTTTACTCCGCGCATAAAAAACCCGGGACATTGCCCGGGTTTTCTGCTTGCGCCATCCACCGTCAGTGTTGCGCCATGTCCAGCACGACGCGCCCGCCGCACGGGCATTGGTCCATGTAGCGATGCGCCTCGACCACCTGCTCGAACGGGTACACCTTGATGATCTGCGGTGTCAGCAGCTGATCGGCGGTGAACTGGTTGATATCGCGCAAGGCACGCTGCAGTGCCACCTGGTCCTGGCTGATGCCAAGCTCTGGCTTGCCGGTGAAATTACCGATGCAGTGCACATAGAACTGAATGTTCTTCTGGAATGCCGCGCAGGCCGGGAACGGCGTCTGGTTGCCGCCTTGCAGACCGTACAGCACCAGGCTGCCACGCGGCGCCAGCACATCACCCAACAGCGACATCTGCGGGCCGCCCATGCCGTCGAGCACCATGTCCACACCACGGCCATCGGTGTACTTGCCAATCTGCAGCAGCAGGTCCTGCTCTTCGGTGACGATCACTTTGTCTGCGCCCAAGCCCAGCAGGTAGTCACGCTGCGCCGCATCCTTGGTGGCGGCGAACACTTTCAGCCCCAGGGCCCTGCCCAGCTGCACGAAGGCAGGCCCGGCGCAATGGCTGGCATCGGTGACCAGTGCTGTCTGCCCGGCCTTGGCCCGTGCCAGGTCGACGTAGGCGAAGTAGGCGATCAGCAGCGGGGTGTAGTGCACGCTGGCCTCGATCGGGGTGAGCACATTCGGGTAGCGCGTGATGGCTGTACGGGGCAGTACGATGACATCGCCGTACACCGGGTGGTCGTTGGCACTGGTGGCCGGGAAGCTGGCGACCCGATCACCGACGGCAATGTCATCGACCCCTTCCCCGACCGCAGTCACCACCCCGGCCATTTCGTGACCGATCCCCGCTGGCAGACGCGCCTGGGACGGTGCCAGATTCTGGCGCCAAAGCACGTCATACCAGCTGACGCCAACCGCTTCGACGCGGATCTGCACCTCGTCGGCAGCGGGTGACGGTTCGGCCTGCTCTTCGCAACGGAGCACGTCGGCAGCACCGAACTTGTGGAAACGGATCATGCGGGACATCGCATACCTCGCCTTTGTGAACCTCTAATTACCACTGACTCTATCCGGGCTTTGCCCGTTAGACCATCAGTGGGCATTAATAGTCGACATGCTTGTCATCGATTGGGCACCTGACTTTCCCTGCGATTGGTCCCCCTAAACCCGTGCAGGGTAACAGCCTTTGGCCTTAAGATTCACCTCTGCCCCACATTAGGCGAAGCGCACCGATGAATCGAAACGACCTGCGTCGTGTAGACCTCAACCTGCTGATCGTGTTCGAAACGCTGATGCACGAGCGCAGCGTGACCCGTGCCGCAGAAAAACTGTTTCTCGGCCAACCGGCCATCAGCGCGGCGCTGTCGCGCCTGCGTAACCTGTTCGATGACCCGTTGTTCGTGCGCACAGGGCGCAGCATGGAGCCGTCGGCACGGGCCCACGAGATCTTCGCCCTGCTGTCACCGGCACTGGATTCGATTTCCACGGCAGTCAGCCGCGCCGCCGAATTCGACCCGGCCACCAGCAATGCGGTGTTCCGCATCGGCCTGTCGGACGACGCCGAGTTCGCCTTGCTGCCGCAACTGCTCAAGCGCATTCGCGCCGAGGCGCCCGGTATCGTGCTGGTGGTGCGACGGGTCAACTACTTGCTGATGCCAACCCTGCTGGCCTCGGGCGAGATTTCGGTGGGGGTCAGCTACACCAGCGAACTGCCGGCCAACGCCAAGCGCAAGGTGCTGCGCCGCAGCATGCCGAAACTGCTGCGCGCCGACAGCGTACCCGGCAGCATCACCCTGGATGACTTCTGCGCCCGCCCCCATGCGCTGGTGTCGTTTGCCGGGGACTTGTCCGGGTTCATCGACGAAGCCCTGGAAGAAATCGGCCGCAAGCGCCACGTGGTGCTGGCGGTACCGCAGTTCAACGGGCTGGGGAGCTTGCTGGCAGGTACCGATATCGTGGCGACGGTACCGGACTACACGGCGGATGCACTGACGGCCGCCGGCGGCTTGCGGGCCGAGGATCTGCCGATACCCGTGCGCAGTTTCGAACTGCACATGGCCTGGCGGGGGGCACAGGACAATGACCCGGCGGAGCGGTGGCTGCGGTCGCGGATACAGATGTTCTTCGGGGATCCCGATAGTCTTTGACTGAGTTCCACTGAGCACCACAAAACCTTTAAATACATAGAGTTAGCAAGATTTTTCGTCCATAACCGCCCGTCAGAATCCACTCAATTCCAGCTTGACTGGGGGTATCTTTGGGGTACATCAAGCCCAGATTAAAAAAGATACCCCCACACCATGCCCGCCGAAAAACCGCCACCCTTCCGCCAAAAGCTCAGCGATGCCTTCATACGTTCGCTAACCACATCAGGCAAGTACGCCGATGGCGACGTACCGGGTCTGTATCTACAGGTGCGTGCCTCACTTAAACCTGGCAAATCAGCCTCACGGTACTGGCGACTGAAATACCGTCTTCGCGGCAAGGAAAACGTGTTCGTGATCGGCAGGTATCCGGATGTGGGCTTGAAAGAAGCCCGTGAACTCGCCCGGGCAGCGCGCAATAGCGTGGCCAATCACATCGATCCACTCAAAGCAAAAAAGGCCAAGATCGAGGCGCAATGGCTCAACGAGGAACGTACATTCGCTTACGTGGCTGAAGAGTGGATGAATTTCAAATCTCCGGATTTGGTCAACAAGTCCATTGCAGGGTTTCGCGGTGCGCTGCGCAATCACATCTTGCCGGCCATCGGCGAAAAACCTGTCACAGAAATCAGACTTGAACACCTCACCTCGATCATCAGTACGCTGCGCCGTGCCCGCACGATGGCCATGGCCAAACGCGTGCGCACCATCATTCGCGCCGTGCTCGGCTTCGCTGAAGGCCGCGGCTGGGTAGAACGCAACGTGGCGCTGAGCAACATCGAGGAACTCAAAATCCGCCACGTGGTCACCAGCAATCCCGCGATCGAACGACCGGCCGACTTGGGTCAGTTCCTGTTGCGTCTGGATGAACTCGACGCGAGCAGCGTGACCACCGCAATGCGCCTGCTGGTGATGCTG
The DNA here is from genome assembly GCF_034044115.1 of Pseudomonas sp. BO3-4. Lineage (NCBI taxonomy): Bacteria > Pseudomonadati > Pseudomonadota > Gammaproteobacteria > Pseudomonadales > Pseudomonadaceae > Pseudomonas > Pseudomonas sp. BO3-4. The sequence goes on along the minus strand of NZ_CP139018.1, from coordinate 2,984,840 downwards.
CCGGTGCGCCCGGGCGAACTGGTGAAAATGCGCTGGGAGGATGTTGATCTGATCAGCGCCGACTGGCGTTACGTTGTCAGTAAAACTCGGTATCTGGACAAGAGCAAACACATCGTACCGCTGCCAGAGCAGGCACTCGTGCTGCTACGTGAACTGTACAAATGCCGGGTGGTGGATGAGGCCGGCAACGGCTGGGTGTTCGTCTCGCCGATCTATCCTGGCCGCCCAATCGACGCCACCTCTTTGGCCAAGTCCTACCAGCGGATCTGGCCGGAGTACGCCATTACTGCCCACGGCTTTCGCGCCACCTACCGCACCATAGCCCACGAGCATTTAGGGATCGATCCGATCGTGCTCGAGTTGTCACTTTCCCATCGCATGCCAGGAACGTTGGGCGCGGTATATGCGCGCGCACAGCTGCTGCCGCAGCGTCGGGAGGCCGCGCAGCAATGGACGGATTATTTGGATCGGTTACGTAAGAATGCAGCGCTGGCGATGCAGACTGACTGAATCAAACAAAGGAAGTGCTAACTTGTAAATCTAGGAAATAGAATCTGTGCTGTATGAACACACCAGGGTTTGTAACTACAACCTCCAGAACTCTTATTACAAGCAATCTAATTAACGACCAATAAGCCCAAAAAACCCTTAACCCCCCACAATTGCTAGAACCTGATAGTTAAATCTTATCCGACCTCACAAGATTAAACTCGAACTTATAATACGCTAAACGTAATAAATAATACAGTTTCATTTATACACCTCGCGAAGCGCCGTTTGCGCTCAGTTTTCTTGCGCAAAACACACCTGCCATCGCAGACCGCCTATTTATCTGCCTGGCTGCAACTGCGCTATGGTCCTGCGCTCAGTAAAGGCGTTCTAACGCCAAGAGTTGCCGTGCAGTTCATTGTCGAGCATTAGGCCCGCCCCAACGGCGCTGGCGGGTGAGCCATTCACTGCCAATTGAGGTTGATACCGCCCTGGTCGCCGCTGGCTACAAAGGCAAACCTGGTCAGCCATCGCCTCGCCGTCCTCGCCAAGTGGCATCGAATAGGTGGGCACCATCGCCCTTAATACAGGGACCAGGTAGATACCTTGCGGAACGCTTACCGATCCCCATCGGGATCGAGCGCTTGCGCGCCCGAGCGGCCAGAAAGTCCGCCACGTGATGACCAGCAACCCAACGATTGAACGCACCGCCGACTTCGGTCGGCTTCTGGAACCTGGACGACTGTCGCTTGGGCAGCGTGCCCGCCGCCATGCGCCAGCAAGCCCTCGTGCTGCTGTGCAAATTGCGCAAGAGCCACATCGTCGATGATAGCGGCGGCGGCAGGCTGTTCGTGTCGTCGGCATACCGGCCGACCGATCCACCCCGCTTCCAAATTCAAGTCCCTCCAGCGGATTTGACTGGAGTACAACATCACCGCTCACGGCTTTCACGCCACATACCGGACTATTACCACGAACACTTGGCCATCGACCCAATAGTCATTGAGCTGTCCTTGTCGCATTGCATTCCCGACCCCCTGAGCGTCCTGCCACCGCGACCAGAACGTCTGCGCGATAAGGAGAACTCTCACGGGATAGGTAGGCCTGCGCCGAGCAAAAGTCCTCTAATCAACCCGCAAACTCCCGAGGCGCTCGACCAATCGTCACCTCAATATTCTGCTTGCATGCCTGAAGCGCCTGCTGGAATTCCGCCACCCTAGTGGTTGCTCGTGAATTGGGGGCCACAATGGATACCGAGTAATGCCCAAGATATGTGTCCAATAGCACGGAGTAGGAGCACAGCCCTTCGATGTATTCGTCATGGTCGTCCGCCACACCACCGGACTTGATCGTCTTCAATTGTTCAAGCAAGGCCTCCCGCGCCACGCTTCTGGGCGTACACACAGGTAGAGGATCGGGCAACAAAGCTTGTTGCGCTTCTTCCGACAATTCGGCCAGTAATACCTTGCCGCCGGAAACGGCGGTCGCCGGGACATGAATACCAATGGGAAAGACGACGCGTAGTTCTCGTTCAGCAACAACACGATCCAGCACATAAATTTTTTCGCCAGACAGAGACAACAGGCAAGTCGACTCATACACCTGCTCCGAAAGCGCAATCAGGTGAGGCCTGACCAGGGAGATGATGTCCGTCTGCGCCTGAGTGATGAGCCGCCCGAATGCCGGCCCAAGACGAAACCCTCCACTGGGCCCCAGAGCCTCCACAAGGTGCTCCGCGCCCAACGCATTGATAATGCGTTGTACCGTCGAGCGCGGCAGATCGACGACCTGAGCGATGGCCGCAAGACTCAAGCCCTGCGGATGACTTCCCAAAGCCCGCATGATCGATGCAGCCCGCGCGATGACCTGTATACCGCCATGCCTGGCGCTGCTTTCTTCCGAATCGCTCATACCGTTTCCTTCTGATCCAGGCCACCGTGCCTGCTCATGATTGGCCACCACTCTAATGGCAAGTGAACGATCAGGCCAGCCGAGCGACTGATCTCTCTTGTCTCTGCATTTTCTGGGTGCAGGTCAGTCACGCATGGCATGAACGGCTGTTTCGCAAAAACCACATAGTGATACACTATTCTGCAATGCGGGCCATGCATTGTGATTCCCAAAAGATCAGTTCTACAACCAGGAGACGAACGGTGAGACTCGAGCGAGCTTTGCGTGCGAGACAGTTAATTCCGCTAGCAGCCATCTGGTTGCTGGTGGGTTGCGGTAAGCAGGAAACGGTGGAAAGCACTGCGGTGCCTCCCGAAGTTGGGGTCTATACCGTGAAGGCCCAAGCACTGACCCTGACCACGGACCTGCCCGGACGCACCTCGGCCTACCGAGTCTCCGAAGTGCGTCCTCAGGCCTCCGGCATTCTGCAGAAACGCATGTTCGTAGAGGGCGCAGAGGTGAAGCAGGGTGAGCAGTTGTACCAGATCGACCCGCGCACCTACGAGGCGCTGTTGGCCCGTGCCGAGGCGAGCCTGTTGACCGCGCAGAATCTCGCCCGCCGTTATGAGCGCCTGCTCGACACCAACGCGATCAGCCAGCAGCAGTACGACGACGCAATGGCCACCTGGAAGCAGGCGCAGGCCGAGGCCCAGATGGCGCGTATCAACATGCAGTACACCAAGGTGCTGGCACCGATTACCGGCCGCATCGGGCGTTCGGCCGTCACTGAAGGCGCACTGGTGACCAATGGGCAAGCGCAGGAGTTGGCCACCGTTACCCAACTCGATCCGATCTATGTTGACGTCAATCAGCCTATCACCAGGCTGCTGGGCCTCAAACGTGCCTTGGAGTCAGGACGCCTGCAGCGCGTTGGGGATAATCAGGCTCAAGTCAGCCTTACCCTCGATGACGGCACACCCTACCCGCTCAAAGGAGTACTCAAGTTCTCCGAGGTTAGCGTCGCCCCCTCCACCGGCTCGGTCACCCTGCGTGCCGAGTTCCCCAATCCTGATCACAAACTGCTACCGGGCATGTTCGTCCATGCACTGCTCAATGAGGGCGAGCAACAGGCAGCCATTCTGGTTCCCCATCAGGCCGTGGGCCGTGATGCGCGGGGAGTGCCTACCGTATGGGTGGTTAAGCCAGATAACACCGTGGAATCGCGTGAAGTGCAAACCTTGCAGACCGTAGGCAACGCCTGGTTACTAGGTGCGGGTATCAATGATGGCGAGCGGGTGATTACCGAGGGCGTCCAGCTGGCCCGCTCAGGTATCACGGTTAAGCCTGTTGCCGCCAAGAACGTCAAGCTGATGAGCGAATTCGGCTCACAGGTGCAAGCCCAGGCCCATTGAGGAGTTATTGATTCATGTCTCGCTTCTTCATTGACCGGCCAATATTCGCCTGGGTCTTAGCGATCATCGCAATGCTCGCCGGGGCACTGTCGCTGACCAAGATGCCGATCAGCCAGTATCCCAACATTGCTGCCCCCGCGGTTTCGATCCAGGTCGTCTACCCTGGGGCCTCGGCCAAGACCGTACAGGATACGGTGGTCCAGGTTATCGAGCAGCAACTCAACGGACTTGATGGTTTCCGTTACATGGCTGCGGAAAGTGCGTCCGATGGCAGCATGAATATCATCGTGACCTTCGAGCAAGGCACGAACCCAGATATTGCGCAGGTCCAGGTGCAGAACAAGCTGCAACTGGCCACTCCTCGTCTGCCCGAAGAGGTACAGCGCCAGGGACTGCGGGTGGTCAAGTACCAGATGAACTTCTTCATGGTCGTCGGTCTGGTGGACAAAACCGGCAAGATGACCAACTTCGACCTTGGCAACCTGATTGCCTCGCAGTTGCAGGATCCCATCTCACGGATCAACGGTGTGGGCGACTTCCTCTTGTTTGGCTCGCCCTACGCCATGCGTATCTGGCTTGATCCCGGCAAACTCAATAGTTATCAGCTGACCCCTGGTGATGTGGCCCAAGCTATCCGCGAGCAAAACGTGCAGGTCTCCTCTGGCCAGCTCGGCGGCCTGCCGACCCGCTCGGGTGTACAGCTAAACGCCACAGTAGTGGGCAAGACGCGCATGACCACCCCTGCCGAATTTGAGGAAATTCTCGTAAAGGTCAAGGCGGATGGTTCACAGGTGCGCGTCAAGGATCTTGGCCGCGTCGTCCTGGCTTCTGAAAACTTCGCGATTTCCGCCAAATACCGAGGTCAGGATTCAGCGGGCCTGGGCCTGCGTCTGGCCAGCGGTGGCAACCTGCTGGAGACGGTGAAAGCGGTCAAGGCAGAGCTTGAGAAACAGAAGGCCTACCTGCCAGAAGGCGTTGAAGTCATCTATCCATACGATACCTCGCCGGTAGTGGAAGCCTCGATCGACTCCGTGGTGCACACCATCCTAGAAGCCGTGGTCCTAGTGTTCCTGGTGATGTTCCTGTTCCTGCAGAGCCTACGTGCCACCATCATTCCAACCTTGGCAGTGCCGGTGGTCTTGCTGGCGGCGTTTGCATTGCTGCCGTACTTTGGTATCAGCATCAACGTACTGACCATGTATGCCATGGTGCTCGCGATCGGCCTGCTGGTGGATGATGCGATCGTAGTCGTGGAGAACGTCGAACGCCTGATGCATGACGAGGGGCTATCGCCTCTGGAGGCGACCCGCAAGTCGATGGGGCAGATCTCCGGGGCATTGGTCGGCATCGGTATGGTGCTCTCGGCAGTATTTGTGCCGATGGCATTCTTCGGCGGTTCCGCGGGCATCATCTACAAACAGTTCGCTGTCACCATCGTTATCTGCATGTCGCTGTCAGTATTGGTGGCGCTGATTTTCACGCCAGCGCTGTGCGCGACCATTCTCAAGGCACCAGAAAATGATGCTCACCACGAGAAGAAAGGCTTCTTCGGCTGGTTCAACCGTAGCTTTGACCGCAACAGCGCACGCTTCGAGCGGGGTGTGGGCGGCATACTCAAGCATCGCGGGCGCTACCTGCTGATCTTCGCACTGATCACCGCCGGTACTGGTTACCTGTTCACCCAAATTCCCAAGGCTTTCCTGCCAAGCGAAGACCAGGGGTTGATGATGACAGAGGTGCGCATGCCACTGAACGCATCCGCCGAGCGCACCGAGGTTGTTCTACAGGAGGTCAAGGACTACCTGCTCAAGGAGGAAGGGCAACTCGTCGACCACGTCATGACCGTCAACGGCTTCAACTTCGCCGGACGCGGACAGAACTCGGGCCTGGTGCTGGTGGTGCTCAAGGACTGGGCCGCCCGCCAGGCTGCCGGAGAGGACGTGCTCAGCGTGGCCGAGCGGGCCAACGCTCGCTTTGCCAGGATCAAGGACGCTACGGTTATGGCCTTCGTGCCACCCGCGGTCCTGGAAATGGGTAATGCGATGGGCTTCGACCTTTACTTGCAGGACAATTTGGGGCTTGGTCACGAATCACTCATGGCAGCGCGGAACCAGTTCCTGGAACTGGCTGCCGAGAACCCCAGTCTGCGTGCAGTACGCCCCAACGGCAAGGACGATGAACCGCAGTTTCAAGTCAAGATCGACGACGAGAAAGCGCGTGCGCTGCAAGTCAGCATCGCTTCGATCAACGACACCATGAGCGCTGCCTGGGGCTCGATGTATGTCAATGACTTCATTGACCTGGGTCGGGTCAAGCGTGTGTACATTCAGGGGGTGGACAGCTCGCGGATCGCTCCGGAAGATTTCGACAAATGGTACGTGCGCAATGCCTTGGGCGAGATGGTGCCGTTCTCCGCCTTCGCCACTGGCGAATGGATCCATGGCTCGCCAAAGCTTGAACGTTACGGCGGTATCTCGGCCGTGAATATCCTCGGTGAGCCTGCTCCTGGCTTCAGCACTGGCGACGCCATGATCGCGATCGCACAAATCATGCAGCAGCTACCATCCGGTATCGGCCTGAGCTACAACGGCCTGTCCTACGAGGAGATCCGAACAGGTGACCAGGCGCCAATGCTCTATGCCTTGACCGTCCTGATCGTGTTCCTGTGCCTAGCGGCGCTCTACGAAAGCTGGTCGGTACCGATGTCGGTGATACTCGTGGTCCCACTCGGTATCTTTGGTGCGGTGCTCGCCACCTTGTGGCGCGGCCTGGAAGCCGATGTGTACTTCCAGGTGGGCCTGATGACCACTGTCGGGTTGTCAGCGAAAAACGCGATCCTGATCATCGAGTTCGCCAAGGAACTGTACGAGAAAGAAGGCGTACCGCTGGTCAAGGCTGCCATCGAAGCGGCCAGGCTGCGTCTGCGTCCGATCATAATGACCTCTCTCGCTTTCACCTTTGGCGTACTGCCAATGGCCCGTGCCACCGGCGCAGGTGCAGGCAGTCAGCACTCGATTGCCACCGGCGTGGTAGGCGGCATGATCACCGCCACGGTACTTGCCGTGTTCTTCGTACCTTTGTTCTATGTAGTGGTTGTGAAAGTGTTCGAACGCAACAAGAAACCAGCTGCGCTCGCGGAAGAAGAATTGGCATGAAGACTCACTATCTTTCGATCGCACTGAGCGTAGCGCTAAGCGGCTGTAGTCTCATCCCTGACTACCAGCGCCCGCCTGCCCCCATCCAAGCCGGCTGGCCCCAGGGCGAAGCCTACGCCAAGCTCAAGGCAGGTACTCATCGTCCCTCTCAGACGCGCGATGCAGAGCTGAATTGGCAAGTATTCTTTCGCGATCCAGTCATGCGCGAACTGATCGCCACAGCCCTGAACAACAACCGTGACCTGCGCCAGACCGCACTCAACGTCGAGGCCTACCGCGCCCTGCACAGGATCGAGCGGTCTGCTCTGCTCCCGAGGGCCAATACCGGTGTTGGCGCTACGCGCCAGCGCTTGCCCGCCGATCTATCCCCCACAGGTGAGGCCGGTATCCAGAGTCAGTACGATACGACGCTGAGCATGTCCTACGAGCTGGATATGTTCGGTCGCCTGCGCAGCCTTGAACGTGCGGCATTGCAAGAATACCTAGCCGCCGCCGAAACCCAGCGCAGCATGCAGATCGCGTTGATCGCAGATGTCGCCATCGCCTATCTGAGCTGGCGCAGCGACCAGGCTCAACTCGATCTGGCGCGCTCGACGCTCGCCAGCTACGAGAACAGCCTGAACCTGATCAAGTCGAGTCGCGAGGTCGGTACTGCCTCGGCACTCGATGTACGCCAGGCACGCAGCCTTGTGGAAACCGCACGCGTGCAACAGACGCTGTATACCCGCCAGGTCGCGCAGGACATGAATGCCCTGCAATTGCTGCTCGGTACCAAGCTGCCGGCCGACTTGCCAATCAGCGACGTCCTCGACCAACCGCTGGCCGCACTCTCCACCGGCCTTCCGGCCGATCTGCTGTTGCACCGTCCAGACATCCGCGCTGCCGAACACCGACTGCTAGCCGCCAACGCCAATATCGGCGCGGCGCGGGCGGCCTTTTTCCCTAGCATCACGCTGACCGCAGCGGCTGGCACGGCCAGCCATGAATTGGATGGTTTGTTCGAGGGAGGCTCGGGGCTGTGGGCCTTCATGCCGCGGATCAATCTGCCGATCTTCACCGCAGGGCGCCTGCGCGGCAACCTCGACTACCGCAATGTCATCAAGGACATCAACGTAGCCGAGTACGAGAAAAGCATCCAGACCGCCTTCCGCGAGGTAGCCGATGGCCTGGCAGCGCGCGGCACTTTTGGCGAACAACTGCAGGCCCAGCGCGACTTGGTCGATAACAACCAAGCTTACTACAAATTGGCCTATCAACGCTACGACGAGGGCGTGGACAATTATCTGGCGGTGCTCGATGCACAGCGTGAGCTGTTCGCCGCACAACAACAGTTCCTTTCGGACCGCCTCAATCAGCTCAGCAGCGAGGTGAGACTGTTCAAGGCCCTGGGTGGTGGCTGGGATAACATTTCCTCCCAGCCACTTACCGCTCAGAACTGAGCAAAACAGGCCGCGTCTCTAGGACGCGGCCCTTCATCGCAACAGTGGAAACCACAGTCAGACCATAAGGAATGCTTTTTTGGAGACCCGTATTATCCGGGTCTCCGTCCACGGCAATTTCGGCGATCTGCTCAATTACCAGAATATCAAGAAATCGATCATGGAGGCCAAGTTCATGTCGCCGGGCCACATGCTATACACCACCAAGCAAGCGTTCGACGCCATCCACGACAACTTCCGCAAAAAGGATTTTTGAGCCTGAACGTGAAGGAGATAAGCAATCCAACATTTGGTTGACCACGAAACCATGCCAGAGTAGCCACTCTGGCATGGTATTGGCCTATTCTTCATGGCATGCTTTTCACATGCCATGAAGAACTACGACTATTCCAGGCTATCCTTGAGCCGCTCAGTTACTCGAACCAGATCCTGGATTGAAGATACTTTCATTTTCCTCATGATATTATGGCGGTGCACTTTCACTGTTGCTTCCGATATATCAAGCTCTAGAGCCGTCTGCTTGTTTAGATATCCTCGCAAGACGAACTTAAGCACCTGTTGCTCGCGTTTGCTGAGGCTTTCGTAATTCTCTTTAAGCTCGCTGACTCGGGGAGCGTTTGATCTCTGCTGGGGCGCCAACTTCAGCGCGGCGCGAATAGCGCCAAGCAGCTCCTCTTCTCGAAAAGGTTTAGTGAAGAAGTCTACCGCACCCGCCTTGATCGCTTTGACTGCCATCGGAATATCACCGTGGCCGCTGATAAAAATAATGGGGATTTGCTCGCCAAGCTCTTTCAGTTGTCGTTGCACATCCAACCCGCTCATCTCGGGCATACGGACATCCAAAATTAGACAGCCACAGGCAGAGCGATTGACATCGTTCAGGAATACGCTAGCGGATGAAAAACACTCGACACTCAGGCCGATTGAACGCACCAAGCTGCTCAGTGCTTCCAGTACTGCATTGTCGTCATCGAGGATATAGATAACAGATGCCCGATCACTCATGTGCCGGAGCCCTGTCTGGCAGGGATACTTACCAGGAAACAAGCACCCCCAGCGGGCGGGCACTCAACCCATATTTTACCGTTATGCACTTCCGTGATTGTAAGACAGATTGCCAATCCCATACCAAGCCCTTCTTTTTTTGTGGTGTAGAATGCGTTGAACAACTGCGCCATCTGCCTCTCTGAAATACCTGGACCTGTATCTTTCACTGAGATAACAAGCGCATCACCTGTATCATTGCCTGAGAATGACAGGGTTAGCTGCCTGGTTTCACAGTCGGCTTGGCTGATCGCTTCAATAGCGTTCATAGCCAGATTTATTATCAACTGCTGGATCTGTACACCATCCCCCCATATCTCAGGGAGTTCATCATCCGCAACAACATCCAAATTGACACTGTTATTCTGACTAGGGGCCTTAAGTATCAGGCTTGTATCAGTTACCAGTGCTTTTAGATCAATCGGTTTCAGCACCGTTTCTTGACGCTTCAGGAAGGAGCGTACCATACGGATAATTTCTGCAGCGCGGTCGGAATCTCGGATAATGCGAGCCAGTGCCTCTTTAGCCTCTGGGATGTTAGATGGCTCATTACCTAACCAACGTGTGCCAGCATTGGCATTGGTCATGATCGCCGAGAGCGGTTGGTTTATCTCGTGTGCAATATAGGCTGCAAATTCACCCATCGTAGCTGATCGGGAAACGTACACAAGTTGTTGCTGCAATTGGTTAAGATTTTCCTGTGCTTGTTTCTTCTCAGTGATGTCATCGATGATCTGCAGTATAACTGGAGATTCACCGACACGTTGAGGCATCAGCGAGACACTCGCATTGGCCCAAATCGTAGAACCATTTTTGCATAGATAGGAGCGCTCCACACTGTATTCCGCTCCCCCACCCTGAAGCAAATTGGCCAGACGCTGCTTTATCTGTGGGCTTTCGTCAGATGGAGTCAATTGCTCCATGGAAAGTCCCTCCAAATCCTTTTCCCCATATCCGGTAATGCGTTGAAATGCAGGATTGGCGTTGAGTATTCGGTTTTCCGGGTCGGTCAGTACAATACCGGCCGCAGAGTTTTCATACACTGCTTTCCAACGCGCTTCCGAGGCGGATAATGCGATGTTACTCTGCTGAAGACGATGGCGACTTTTGATCAGACGGTGAGTAAGTATCGCAATATCATCCCCCTGATCGGAAAGCTCCTTACGCAACGCATCGCCTGCCACCTTCATGGATACCAGATTGCTTACACGCGCTCGTAGCTCATGAGCAGAAAATGGCTTAAGAAGAAAGTCCTGCACCGACTCGGAGAGCAATTTCACACGCAGTTCTGCGTCTGACTTGGCCGACAGCACCATGATCGGGATATGTGAAAGTTCATTTTTCTTACGCACTTGGTGAACCAGCATATCGCCGCTCATAACAGGCATCATCAGGTCTGTAATCAACAGGTCTGGCGGCATGTTTGACATCAACTCCAATGCCTTTGCACCGTCGGGTGCAACATAAACTTGATAGTCGCTACTGAGACAGTCCTTTATAAAACCACGCATATCAGGGTTATCTTCAACGATTAGCACCCGAGGCTGGTCGGATTGAAATGGAAGCACCTCGGCTTCATTTTCCGCATTGGGCGCCAGCAAAAGGTACTCATCCGTATCCACGACCTGAGGATTATCTCTTCGCGGCGCGGTGTTACTCGCAACATAAGCACCTTCAGGAGCATTCAGCGGCAGCTTTACCTGAAAAAGCGCCCCCCCGCCCGGGGCATCACTTACAGAAATTGTTCCACGGTGCAATTCAACGAATTCTTTCACAATGGAAAGCCCCAAGCCTGTACCCCGCGTAGCTTGTTGACCTTCCTGGCTTAGCTGGTGGAAACGTTCAAATATTTCTTTACGCAGTGCAGGAGGAATACCCGGCCCGCTATCAGATACAGTAACCAAGGCATAATTTGGTCGACTCAAACTAAGACAGCAACGGATAAGCCCCCCGTCAGGGGTGAATTTAAACGCATTGGAAAGCAAGTTAAGGATAATGCGTTCGTATTTCTCACAATCCACCTCAGCGACCATCTGTACAGGCAGTTTTGTATCGAACGTTATTGATTTTTGCTGGGCTATTCCTTCAAAATTCGAGCTAATAGTACGGGTGAGCTGACTAAGATTGGCTCGCCGATAGGAAAGCCCCATCTGCCGGGCGTCCATTTTCGCCAAGTCAAGCAGCGTGTTAACCTGTTTCAACAGGGTCATTGCATTACGCTGAATGACCTCAAACTGCTTCCAATACGGCGATTCACGCCCAGCCTCTGCCGCCATAACGGCTTCCAGTGGCCCTAGAATCAAAGACAGCGGAGTGCGCAACTCATGGCTCACCTTGGCAAAGAAATCACTCTTCGCATTATCGAGTTTTCGGATACACTCAACCGACTGCTCCAATTCCTGGTTCTTCAACGCCAGCATGGCCTCGGCTTTCTTCTTATCGGTAATATTGCGCCCTTCCGCAAGAAGGTAAACAATGCTCCCTTCTTCATTGCAAATTGGCAGCAATGAAAAATCGACGGCTATTACCTCTCTTCCACCTGATTTTCCAAGAATCTCAACATCACAGCGAACAAATTCACCGGATGATGCAGTTTCAACAAGTCGCTTTTGGGTCGCCTCGGTTTTTTTTGAAATTTGCCACCAACGCGCCTTCCAGAATGGCTTCCCTCGTATTTCTTCCAGAGTAATCCCGGCCCCCTCCAATGCGACCTGGTTCACTTCAAGCACATTTCCATGAGCATCAAGAAGGCCCACAAACTCGTAGAGCCCATCAAATATGATGCGTGCATGTTCTTCACACGTCAGCTCTTCAGATCCTTTCTCCTTGAGGCAGATATTATAATAATTATTTTTCGATCTATTTTGAGGCTTTTTTCTATCCAAGGAGCTCATCTTTAATGACTCACAAGATTCTGACGGATTCATTATAGATCATACGCCCTCGTATCATCCTGAGAATACTTTTTTGATGAGCAACTACGGACGACCTGAAATAGTACTGGGCTCGTTTCTCGAGGGGGCGGTGAACGCGAAATAGGCAAGCCAATGGAGCTACGCTACATTGGCTTCGGGCTGATGCGTATCAATAGTGATGTGATGCTCCGTTCAGTTCGCCTCGCTGGATACCGGCTCGGAACGGATACGCTCGTGCTCCTGCTGCTTGAGCAGATCGAGTGCCACGTCAATGATCATGTCTTCCTGGCCGCCAACCATCCGCCGACGTCCGAGTTCGACAAGAATATCCACCGTCTTGAGCCCATATTTACTGGCCGCCATCTCGCTATGGCGCAGGAAGCTGCTGTAAACGCCCGCATACCCCAGGGCCAGCGTCTCGCGGTCCACGCGCACAGGGCGGTCCTGCAGCGGGCGCACCAAGTCGTCGGCCGCGTCCATTAGCTTGTACAGGTCGGTGCCGTGGTTCCATCCCATGCGCTCGGCCGCGGCAATGAACACCTCCAACGGTGCGTTGCCAGCGCCAGCGCCCATGCCGGCGAGGCTCGCGTCCACGCGGTCGCAGCCGTTCTCTACAGCAACGATGCTGTTGGCCACACCCAGGCTCAGGTTGTGGTGAGCATGCATTCCTGTTTGCGTCTCGGGCTTGAGCACGTCCTTGAAGGCGCGGAAGCGGTCACGCACGTCGTTCATGCTCAGCGCGCCACCGGAATCGACCACGTAACAGACAGTAGCACCGTAGCTTTCCATCAGCTTGGCCTGCTGGGCCAGGTGCTGCGGTGTAGTCATGTGGCTCATCATCAGGAAGCCTACGGCCTCCATGCCCAAATGGCGCGCGTACTCGATGTGTTGCCTGGAGATGTCGGCCTCGGTGCAGTGCGTAGCGACACGCACCACGCGCACGCCGGCCTCATAGACTGCCTTGAGGTCATGCACAGTACCGATGCCGGGCAAAAGCAGCGTGGCGATCTTCGCATGCTTGACCACGCTCGCGGCTGCTTCAATCCACTCCAGATCCGTATGCGCGCCAAAGCCGTAGTTGAAGCTGCCTCCCTGCAGGCCATCGCCGTGGGCAACCTCGATGGAGTCGACCTTGGCGTCATCTAGCGCCCGGGCAATCTGCTTTACCTGCTCCACCGTGTACTGGTGGCGGATCGCGTGGCTGCCGTCGCGCAGCGTCACATCAGAGATGTAGAGTTTCTGTTGAGTCATGGCTATGTCCTCAGGCGACCAGGGAGGCGAGCAAACGCTCAGCCAACTTCTCGGCGGTGCGCAGCGCGGCACTGGTCATGATGTCCAGGTTGCCGGCATAAGCTGGCAGGTAGTGTGCAGCGCCCTCGACTTCCAGGAAGATCGAAGTCTTGAGCCCGTTCATGCGGTCTCCGACGCCAGGAATGCGGATCGGACAATCGGCCTCGATGCGGTCGAACTGCACGCGCTGCTTCAGGCGATAGCCGGGTACGTATGCCTGCACTGCGTCGGCCATGCGCTGCACCGACTCTTCGATCTGGTCGATGTCAGCGAAGTCGCTCAGCGTGTAAACCGTATCTCGCATCATCAGCGGCGGCTCGGCCGGGTTCAGGACGATGATCGCCTTGCCCTTCGCCGCCCCGCCAACCACCTCGATGGCCTTGGACGTGGTCTCGGTGAACTCATCGATGTTGGCGCGCGTGCCGGGGCCGGCGCTCTTGCTGGAGATGCTGGCGATGATTTCGGCGTAATGCACCTTGGCTACGCGCGATACCGCAGCCACCATGGGGATGGTGGCCTGGCCGCCACAGGTGACCATATTGACGTTCGTCGCATCCAGGTGGTCGTCACCATTGACCACCGGGATGCAATAGGGGCCGATCGCGGCGGGTGTCAGGTCGATCATGCGCAGTCCTGGCTTGCGCTCACGCAGTAGGGCCTCGTTCTTCACATGCGCACCAGCACTAGTAGCGTCGAACACGACGTCGATCTCATTGAACACCGGCAGGCGCGTCAGCCCCTCGACACCTTCATGAGTGATAGCCACCCCCATGCGTTGGGCGCGTGCCAGACCGTCAGAAGCGGGGTCGATGCCGACCATCGCTCCCATTTCAATGTGTTGACCATGCCTGAGTATCTTGATCATCAGGTCGGTGCCGATATTACCGCTACCAATGATGGCAGCCTTGACTTTGCGGGTCATGGTGATACTCCTTGAATCAGTAGGCCATCGCGTCCGGTTGCATAACCGGCAGCTGTTCACGCAAGGCCCGGAAGGTTGCGACAGTGGATGGGATCGTTTTTACGGGCTTATGCCTTTGCAAAAGCGGCGGTCACCGATCCAAGCCCGGCTATCCGCACATCGAATACATCTCCTCCTGCCACTGGCACCATGGGGCCCAGCGCACCGGAAAGCACCGTGTCGCCAGTGCGCAACGGACGGCCCGCTCGAGCCATGACCCTGGCCAACCAAAGGACTGCGTTGAGAGGCGCTCCAAGGCAGGCGGCCCCTACCCCGGAAGACACCGGTATGCCTTGCCGCTCCATCACCATGCCTGCCTGGCGCGAGTCAAAATCGCACAAGCGCTTCGGCGTGGAGCCCAGCACATACAGGCCAGACGAAGCATTGTCAGCAATGGTGTCCGTGATACGGATATCCCAATTGGTTATCCGCGAACCCACGATCTCGATCGCCGGAACGGCGAACTCGATGGCGCGAAAGAGGTCGGCCACCGTCAATTGATCGCCATCGAGGTCACGTCCCAGGACAAAGGCGATCTCGGCTTCGACTTTAGGTTGGAGCACGTCATCAAGGGCGATTTCCTCCCCCTCGGTACGCGCCATGTCTGCGAACAACATGCCATAGTCGGGCTGTTCCACTCCGAGCTGCTTCTGTACAGCGACAGAGGTCAGCCCAATCTTGCGTCCAACCAGGCGCCGCCCGGCAACCAATGCTCTCTGTGTATTAACCTCCTGTACTGCATAGGCTGCCTCCAAATCCGTCTCGCCGATCAGATTGCGCACCGGCACCACGGCCACACCGGACCGGGTGGCTTCGTACAGCAGGTCGGCAGCTTTACGCACGGCACCTGTCCGCGCGGTATCTAGTTCGCTCATGCTGATATCTCTCCTCGATTAACACCTTCCAGGATTTTTGCGTGTGCTGCCCTGCCGTCCAGCACGTTCTGGCATATGGGCATGCAGGTAGAAGCAGGACTAGCACCGCCAGGCTGGCCGGTCAGGCGGGCGCCTGGAACTTGTGTCCCCAGATGCTGATACGGTCGTAGCGCACCACCGACCAGTGGCGGGTCACCTCACGTGCGCCCCAGCCGTACTCGACCGCGAAGCCCGAGGGCGTGGCACCGTAGAACGAAATCATGTGGTCGTTCGTGTGTCGACCAAGTGACATAACGACCGCACGCTCCGCATCAAATTTGTCGTATGCCAGGCCCACGTCATCCATGCCATTAGCTTGCAGCATGAAGTGATGGAGCCGCTTCGATCCCGGCAACTTGGCAAAGGCGAAGGAGTGGTGACGGCCATTGCAGTACAGGAAGTAGAGGGTCACGGATAACCCGTCACCAATGGTCCAGTCGATGACATCGGCAAGCTGAAAGCCCAATGCCTTGGTATAGAAGGCGAGCGCTGCGTCCACATCTGCGACGCTCAACACATAGTGACCTAAGCCCTGGTCTCCAGTTTGAAATCCAGAAACACCGGTGGGCGAAGCGAATGGTCGCTCGAACAGTTCGGTGGCACCGTAGTAGATCTCGACGCGATTGCCGAACGGATCGGTGCATGAAATCAACCCAAGCACACCGCGTTTGGCAATCAGCTCCCCTCCTTCGACCTTGACGGTAACGCCGTGGGCCTGCAGGCTTTCCTTGACCTCCTGTAGCCCCTGTTCACTATCCACCTCGAAACCGGCAAACAGGTAGTCGTCTGCGGGGCCTCTGCTGACCGACAGTCGCCAGGCACGTGAGTCGATTCGAAACGTCGCCTCCGTCTCGCTGGCTGAGGCTTCCATCATCCCCAGCCTGGTAGTGGCGAAGGTACGCCATGAACGCACATCTGCGACTTCGAAGCCGAGGTAGCCCAATCTTTGAATGCTCATGACACTTCTCCTGTCTCAACCGAAGTGCTTGTCGAGCTGTGCGCCTAGGCTGGCTTCGAACAAGCCACGCACGCCCATGCCGCCATCGAAGTTCAACACGCTACCGGTGAGCGGAACCGTGTCGCCGCGCGTCGCGAAGAAGACATAGGCGCCGGCGTATTCCTCGGCAGTGGCGGCCCGCCCGGTCGGAAGAACGGATTTCAGCATGTCGTCCAATGGAAAGGTCGAAATGCTCTTGTCTTGTAAATCAAGGCTCTTCAGCCCGCGCAGATCGCTCCCCAAAATGCCACCGGGGGCGATGCCGTTGACGCGGATACGCGGCCCCCATTCGTGCGCGAGCTGCTTGATCAATCCAATCACGGCATGTTTGCCAGCTGTATACAGAACACCGCCACCGCCCGGGTAGAAACCGGCATTCGACACAGTGAATATCGCGCTGCCTTTGCTCTGATAAAGCGCAGGTAGCGCAGCCTTTGCCGCCAGGATGTAGCCCTTGACATTGACCTCGAACATTTCCTCGAATGCCTCCGATATGAGGTCGTCGGGAATATCCACCAGTTGGGTCAGGTAGTCCCAAACGCCAGCATTGCCAACCAGGCAGTCCAGCTTGCCGAACGCTTCGACGCAGCGGGCCACAGCCTCACGATGGCTGTCGAGCGAGCGAACATCCCCCTCCACGCCCACGATTGCATCGCCATGGAGTTTCCTGAGCGCTTCCAGGCCTGCCGCGGATTTATCCAGCACCGCGACACGCGCACCTTCCGCGACATAACGATCCACGATCGCTCTGCCCAGGCCTGCGCCACCGCCTGTCACCAAGGCCACTTCGCCTTCAAGTCTCACGTTAGGTCTCCTTCATTCGCACGAACAAAATCGCGCATACTGTTTGAAAGATCTGCCAGCCGTGCTGGCTCGATTGCCGCGCGGGCTTCTACCAATCGGGTTGCAAGCGCGAAGTCACGGGGTGCATCGACCGCGACGACCGCCTGAATCCTTCGCTCCTGCAGGCGGAACAACAGGGCAGCGCCACTACCGGGCATGCCGCGCGAGACGAAATCACCAGGTCCTTCGATATCGCCCGCCATCTGCATGCGATGCCCAGCGATCTCCGTCCAGGACACGGGCAGTTGCGGTGCCGATACGTTTTTCCCCAGAATGGCCGCAGCCACCGCGGCGGCTTGGCGCTGCGCGTTCATATAGGTTTCGAGCGAACGCCGGCCGCCGGCGCGCAGCGGCCAACTGGCCACATCTCCGACGGCGAATACGCCTTTGGCAAGCGTCGCACCGCAGTGATCGACAATGACGCCGCGGTCACATGCCAAGCCCGCTTGACGCGCAAGTTGATCCGCGGGCTCCGCGCCGACGCAAATGAGTGCGCTATCGGCTACGAAGCTGCGCCCATCGCTGGCCATGACTTGTTCGAGCTGGCCCTCACCAGAAAAACCTACGACACCCGTTCCCAACTCGACCTGCACACCAAGTTCTGTCAGCAGGCCGCGCAGCCAGGCACCGATACGCCGCCCAAGTACTCGGACCAGCAGTTCATCACCTGCCTCCAGGATCGTGACCGACAGGCCGAGCTTGCGCGCCGTCGTCGCGACCTCGCAGCCGATCAATCCGCCACCCACAATCAGCAGCCGCGTCGCGGAAGTCCAACTATCGCGCAATACCTGCACGTCACCGTAGGTGCGCAGCGTTACGACGCCGGGCAGTTGGCTGCCGGGCAACGCCATCGTCCGCGCTCGACTGCCCGTCGCGATGACGATGGCGTCCGCAGAGAGCGTGGTGCCATCATCCAGACTGATCGTCCTTGTCTGCACATCAAGGGCAGTGACTTCCGGGCCGGTCAGCATGTCGATGCGGGCCTCGCCGTACCAATCGGCCTCGGCCAGTATGGGCGGCCGCTCAAGGCTGCCGTCGAGAACCGCCTTGGACAAGGATGGTCGGTCATAGGGGAGATGCGGTTCGTCCCCAATCAGCGAGATTCTCCCCTCGAAGCCCTCGGCACGTAGGGCCTGCGCGGTCGTGAAGCCACCCACGCCATTGCCGATGATCGCCACATGGGTAGCCATCACTTCAACTCCCCGTTGTCGAGATCGACGTGCACTTCATCGCCTTCGACCTTGATTGGGAATACCTTGATAGGTTTGCAAGCAGGCAGCGCCTTCACCTTCCCGGTCCGCACGCAGAACTTGCCGAAATGCAACGTGCATTCGACAATATCACCGTCCAGGTAACCATCCGACAACGCCCAGTCCCCATGCGTGCAGGTATCCTGCACCGCGAAGAACTCGCCATCGACGTTGCAGACCATCACAGGTTCCGGGCCGCCTTCGTAACGCTGCATCTCACCGGGTGGCAGGTCACCCTGCCGCAATATGTATGTCCAAGTCATGACATCACCTAGAAGAAGAAACTGAGGTTATTGGCCAGGATGGTGCTCTGGTCGATCAGGATGGTCCGATTGACGATCTCGAACCCGGCCTCGCTCGTGTTACGGCGCAACGTATCGCGACGCTCACCGGCAAAGATGTCGAGCTGCCGCTCCAGACGATTGCGGTACACAATGAAGGCGCTTGAGATTTCGTACTCCCCTTCTGCCTCTGCGCCGACGATCATCACGTTGCTCACGAGATGCCGGGTCCGCGATGCGGGGTTCTCGGACCAGCTCACGTCGGACGTGATCTTGCGCAAGCGTCCCTTCATCATCGTGGCGTCGTCATCGAAGTGCGCGTACTCTCGGGAGCCTGAGTATTCAAGGCGCGAGTCCCGCATGATCCGCGTGGTGCGAATGGGCATGAAGTAGTGAATGTCTTCCGCGAGCAGCGCGAACCACTCCTCGAAGCGGCGATCGTTGAGAAGCTTGGCCTCCCAATAGTAGAACTGCTCGACTTCGTGCTGCAGTTCGGGCGCTACGGGTGCCGGCTTGCGGAGAAAGACGTCGGCTCTGTTGGCTGAATCAATCATGGTCGTTCCTTGTAGATTTCAAATGGACAAGGTCCACCGCATCCAACCTGGGTCGAAGTCAAATGCGGCCTCTGGCCGGCGCCACTGCGTGGCGCAAGCTGTCTCTGGATTCAGCGTGTCGCCTTCAGCGCGTCCCAGTCGGGGGATGTCATCATCCGCAGCCAATGGGCATAGAGCCCGCGGGCAGCTTCCTCGCTGTAGACGTTGTTGCTGATCCGCCCGGGGTAAACCGGGTCGTTGTCGACGGTCTGGTCCATGCTCATCTCGGCATTGAAAGGGCGGCTCCGCGCCTTGTGGCCTCGCAGGATGTGCTGGATCTCGACCCAGTTCTCCCCGTCGTCCTGCTCGAACACGCCACCGGCAGAGAAGGTGCGCAGCGTCTGGCGCCGGAACTCTTCCTTGATATCGTCAGGAGCATCAGCATCGACCACCGTAAACGCCCATACCTCGACCTCGTTCGGCCCGCGCGGATGCCATGTCCGGACCGTATTGATACCTGGGAGGAAGGAACACGTGGGGAAGACGGTCATGTGCTCGACCATGAGTTTCGAGCCGCGCTCCACGCTACCCAGACGTTCGGCCGCCTTTTCCGACGCGGGGCCTTCGGTCCAGTAGCTGGTGACCTTTGGCCCCATGATGGCAAGCATCAGATTGGGGTCGCCGACATAGAAGCCACTTCCATGTCCGCCCCATGACGCACGGTACTGCTTGCCAACTGTCGGCGGAGCAAGGTCGGCCATTTCAAGGTCTTCTGGCAGGCCTGCCAGGATGCCAGACAGATGCGAGGTCGTCCCGGCATGGTACATGTCGCTGCAAAACTGCTCTGCGGCGAATTTCCAGTTACAGGGAATGACCCACTTCTGCACGCCCGGGATCGCTTCGGTGCCGGCCTCGGTGCGGTCGAGCATGTGGTCCATGTAGAACTTCGCCTCGCCCAGATACGTGTCGAGGTCTACAGCGTTCTCATCCCAGTTGGCGAAAATCAGGCCCTTGTAGGTTTCTACCCGGGCCTTCAGCGGGCTCCATTCCTTCTTGTTCAGGCACGCGAAGGATTCGGCCTCGTAAGGCACATTGACAAGATTGCCGGCGGTGTCGTAAGCCCACCCGTGGTAGCTGCAAGTGAACGCCTTCGCGTTTCCGGCATCCGCGCGGCAGATGCGCATGCCACGGTGGCGGCACTGGTTCAGGAACACGGCAATGCTGGCGTCTTTCTGCCGGACGACCACGACAGGGTCTTCACCCATGTAGGTCGTGATGTAATCGCCCGGCTTGCGAATCTGGGTTTCATGCCCCAACAGCAGCCAGGACCGGGCGAAGACACGCTCCAGTTCGAGTTGGTACAGATCCTCATCGGTATAAATGCGCGGATCGATACGTCCGGCATGCTCGTCAAAGAGCGCTTCTATCTCGCTGGTGTTCCAGCTCCTGCGCAGCCTGATAGGTGATGTGTCGGTCTGATTCATTGTCTTCTCACTTTTCAAGGTAGTGGATGGCGGGTACTTGGCAGGCAATTGCCGATGACGTGCTTTCAGAACGGATGGTCATTCCCGTTTTTGCGATCAGTCCTCCGCGGCAAGAAAATCGTTGACCAAGCGGATAAAGCCCCGGTTTTGCTCGATCTGCACCCAATGGCCACACCTGCCAAAGACATGTAACTGGGAGGGTTCGATCAGCTGGTTCAGCCGCAACGAGGTTTCGAGGGGAATCACGCGATCGTCGCGGCCATGCAGGATCAGCGTTTCATGCCGGATGTCCCGGATGTCCTGATCGGAACTGGCCAGCGCATCTACCCAGCGCTGCCGCGGAGCAGGGAACATGGAAGCGAAGGCCTCCTGAAAACCGGGCCGGGTGCTCGCCTTGTAGCGCAGTTCCGCCAGTTCGTCGGAAACGAGACTTCGGTCGTAGGCGAAGTAGTCCATGACCTTGCGCATGTTCGGCACGGACGGCTCATAACCCCAAACTGCATCCAGTCCATCCGTGAGCTCGAAGCTCACGCCAACGGCACCCATCAGCACCAGGCGGCGAACCCGATGCGGAAATCGGATAGCAAAGGCCAGAGACAAGGCACCGCCGAACGAATTCCCCACGAGATCGACACGGTCGAGTTCCAGGGCATCAAGGATCCCAGCCAGATGTGCAACCCAGGACTCGACGCCGTAGTGAATCCCGTGCGGCCGCTGTGTGAAACCGAAGCCCACCATGTCCGGCGCAATGACGCGGCGATGCCTGGATAACTCAGGCATGACCGTCCTCCAGTTCGCCCAGGCGGTCACACCTGGGCCTGAACCATGAACGAGTACCACAGGGTTGCCGGCGCCAACATCATGGAGATTGGTCTCGATTCCACCAGCCAGCACCATGCGGCCGATCTCTGCGTTTACATTCGTCATCACTTACGCTCCGTGCCCTTGGGATTTAAAAATTTTTGCTATAGGAAACCACTGCATTTATTTGACTGTGGCTTTGCCGCAACATCTCGGTGCCTGCCAAGTACGATGGCGTCTGCACGCGCTCTCTCAGGCCAAAAGAAATTGCCAAATTGATCCTGGAGTCCTTGTCAAAGTCATACTCGCCACCGAAAGTAACGTGCCGCTTCAAATAAGCAGGAATCACTGGCAATATCAGTTCGCTGTCTAGCGCCTGTTGTGCATAGCTATATCCAGCACGAAGCGTTAAATCATTGTTATATTTGTAAGCAGTGCCGATTGAGGCCACCGTTATATCCTGATAGCGGTGTGGCAATGCGACATCGATCCCGCCCAACTGCGAGATGAAAGCCACATTCATGCTATCCATTACATCACCCCAGTAGGCACGCTTGATATCAGCAGCAACTACCCAACGCTCATTGAACTGATGAGCGAGGCCAAGCGTCAGACTGGCGGGCATCTCAAAGTTTTTTACACGGATATCGCCATCCAATGGAAGCACCGCTCCATCACCACTGATAGCAGAAAGTGTCGCCTTCCCCTCGAGATCGCCCACCGAAGTCTTGAAGTTGTACATCGCACCTAGGACAGTGTTATCCGTGAGTTTGTAGGTAAGTCCCAAGCGCCCGCCCCAACCGACCGCATCCACGGCGCCACCAGCGGTACTGTTGCGACTTAGACTGAAATGGGCGGCACCACCTGTCCCGACGAATCCAGCCAGCGAGGGAACTAAACCGCCTGAAAGATTCCCCTGCGCAGTCAGGGCTCCCACCTGAGATGATGGAAGTAGAAGTTCAAGGTTGAGTGAAGTCCAGACCAGATCGACACTAGCGCCGAAGGTGAGCTTTGATGTGGCTTGATAACTAAAGCCAATAGGAGCGCGCAATACGATCAGACGGCTGGAATTATCAAAGCTGGTCTGGATTCCGTTTTCTGTCTGTGATAGAAAACTTTTACTTCCATACTCTGTACCCAACCCGCTACTGACAAACAATCCAGCACCGAAACGCCAGTCATCCAACTGAGCAACATAGCTCAATTGTGGACCCACATAGGGGCCTCGATTATTGGATCTCGTGCTGCTTTTTGCCTCTGCTCCGTGGCTGTCGTGAACCTTGATATCGGTAGTCACCACGTCCAGCCCGAGCTCAAACTGATTTCCGTCCGGAGCAAAACTCAATGTAGCGGGATTACTAATCAGCGCAGCATTACCGGTATAATACGATGAACTGGTGCCACCCATGGCACGAGAGATCGCTCCATAACCTTCCAGGTCGAAAACCTGTGTAGCATGCACACTGAAAGCATATCCACTCAAAGGCAGTCCGAGCACGCTGGCAATCTTCATAATTACAATCCTTCCACATCTTATTTTTTTTATAAAGTGAAGTAGGCAAACACCGCCTTACAGCACGCACAGTATTACAATCACGCCCTGGGAAATATTGTTTTTTGGCTTATGGGTTTATATGGCTATCGCAACTTAGAAAACCAAAGTTTAACTGTGATAAACGATGGTTTATGCCGCTTCTGATGGATATGCACCCAAACCTAAGCACTTTGCGGCTTTCGAACAGGCTGGTCGTATAGCGGGGGCTTACGCGCAAGCCCCGTCGCCGCCACGGCAGTTTCCCTCAGGTCCACGAGCAGGTTGATAACCTGATGTCGATGAAAACCTCAGACCTGAACATGCTGGTGGCGCTCAATGCGTTGATCGAGGAGCGTTCTGTCACGGGAGCCACGCGGCGCCTGCACCTGAGCTCCCCGGTGATGAGCCGGCCCCTCGCGCGCCTGCGCGAAACCCTGGACGACCCGATTCTGGTCCGTGCCTATCGGAGCATGGTGCCGACGCCAAAGGCCCTGCAGATGCAGGAGCAGGTGCGCGGCATCGTCGAGCTGGCCGAGGGCTACTTTGCCCAGCGCCAGGGCTTCGACCTTGACCGCCTAAGCAGGACGTTCAAATGATCTGTTCGTGGGTGCGTATGGCGTGAGGCTCGCCGAGATCCTGAAGAAGCATTCGCCGGATTCCGTACTGCGGTTCGTCCCGGAAAGCGACATCGACCTGAACGCCATGGCGGCAGGGCCGAAAACTCGCCCCTTCACCCTACCTGTCGCAACTGACGATGTAAGGCCTGGCACCTGCGGGGCGACCATGACGAGGCCCATCGCTGGCTCAGGCGGGTGTTGAAAGAGTTGACGTCGAACGCATGACTGCTAGAGCACGCCGTTGAGCGCTCCGCGGCACAGGCTGTCGACGCTGTTGCCCAAGGCGTCCCGGGCTTGCAGGTCAGCACCTGCCGCAGTTCGCCACACTTGAACAGCCCGCGTACATGGCCACGATCTGGCTGCTGGCGTTGCGTTATTCGGGGTTGTAGCGGACACCGGGCAATGCGCCGTCGCCCTTGAGGATCGCCTCCATCAGCACCGTACGTGTTACCACGCTGGTCCTGAGCGCAGGGATCCCCCACCGCCGCAAGCAACTGCTCCACCGTCTGGTCCTGGTCATGCTAAGCGGTAAGGATCAGGCCAGTGTAGCCCTTGGCGTCCTGCACGTTGAGGTCAAAGCCGGCCTGGATGAATTGTGCGAGCATGGCCTGATCGCCCTGGCGTGCCGCTTCGAAATACTAATCGCTCAGGCGTTGCTCGACCGGCAGTTCGTCCTCAGCGTGAGCCGTTATGGCCAACAGGCCCAGCACGGCCGCGAGCATCAATCTGTACATGACAGCCTCATAGAGAAAAATGACCAGACTGTGGAAGCCAGTCCTAGACACCGCGGTGCCTGGTACCGGCAAGGCCGGCTGCTACCGGGCTAATCCTGCCGCTTCGCCGCCAGCTGCTGGACGCGCTTCAGATCGGCCTTGGCCAAGAGCTCACAGCAGATACTCATCTGCCCTCCCAGGCGCGCGATGCAACACTGAGATGGCAAGTATTCTTTCGTAATCCAGACTGATCGCCACGGCCCTGAGCAGCAAGCGCGACCTGAGCTAGACGGCACTCAACATTCGAGACCTGCTGTGCCCTGCACAGAATCAAGCGGCCTGCCCTGTTCCCGAAGGTCGATGCAGGTATCGGCGTTAAGCGTCAACACTTACCTGCCGATCTACCTTCCACAGGATTCGCGCCTAAAATCGGAACAACACACCAGTATTGAAGCGGACTAAGGAATACCGAAGAGTCGGCTCTTCATGTAGCTGGCTGGAAACCATCAAAGAACTCATTCACGCGATTAGTATCCAACTGTTCCAAAGTCGGCGGATTCCAGCGTGGCGTCTTATCCTTGTCGATGAGGAGGGCACGCACGCCTTCTATGAGATCGCCTTTGGCGAACCACTGCCGCTCAAGGTGGAGCTCTAACTCGAAGCAGTTGGCCAGGGACAAAGTGCGGCCTAGACGTAGGAGTTTCAGGGTCGCACTCATGGCGAGCGGCGAGCGATTATTGAGCAACTCGACGGTCTGCTCTGCCCAATCTTGATATTCGGGGCGCCTTTCTGCCTGCAGTGAGGCGCGGATGGCCGACAAGTCGGGTTGCGTGAAATGTTCATCAATGGCGGGATGCAGGCTCTTGAGCTCCGCCCCCAGCAGCCGATTGCTGGCCAGGCTGGAAAGTAGGCCGGCTAGAATTTCGCGCGGCGCATAGCCCCAACTAATCTGGTCCAAGCGTCGATCGAACTCCGAGATCCTTTCGCTGGGTAAACACCAATCTGCTAGGCGTGCATATAAGGCGTCGGCAGCACGGATCTGGATACCGGTAATTCCGAGGTAGAGGCCCAGTTCACCTGGCAGACGAGGAAGGAAATAGCTACCACCGACATCCGGGAAATAGCCAATGCTGGTTTCAGGCATACCCATCTTCACGCGCTCAGTGACAACTCGCAGCGCTGTACCTTGAACCAGGCCCATGCCGCCACCGAGGACGAAGCCGTCCATCAGTGCAACGATAGGTTTTGGATAGCCGTGGATGTACTGATCGAGGGAATACTTCTCCTCAAGGAAGACGTGGTGTAGGTCGTCACCTGCCTGGTAACTGTCGTACAGTGAACGGATGTCACCACCGGCGCAGAATGCCTTTTCGCCATTGGCGCGCAGCACCACGGCGACGATCTCTGGATCACTCTCCCAAGCATGCAACTGTCGCCAAGTGATGCGAATCATTTGCAGTGTTAGCGCGTTAAGCCCGACCGGACGATTCAGTGCCAAGTGACCCACACGGTTGCGTACTTCGGCCAATACAGGTACTTCGGTATCACTCATGCTAAGACCTCTTACTTGCGATAGACGCAAGTGATTTAAAACGGAAATTTTTATCCGCCTTTTGGGCGCTACATAGGAGGCGACTGTAATAAAGGAAAACTGGAAATGACCATCAAAATTTAAAGGGCTATATGCTACCCCTTAGCGATATTGGGATCGCGCCTGCTTACTTCCATTGCAACGCAGATACAGTGCACATTTGTGGAGTGCTTGCACTAGACCGGGCGCATGATAAGCGCTCACCACAGAATAATTACAGAACCTAGCCACACTACCCAGTGCTTTCACCCCCACTAAACCCACACGAGAGACACATAAGCTCTTTGGTAATTAAGTCAGGTGCCTCGAAGAAGTATCCGCGAAGCACCAAACATCGAGAACGGCAATCGACCTAGTGGGAGATCACGTCACGCATAGTTCCCTGTGGTTTTCTAGACATCATATCCAGTGCAACATCCACGATCATGTCTTCCTGACCGCCGACCATGCGACGCCTACCCAGCTCAACCAGAATCTCGAAAGCATCCAAGCCATACTTATGTGCCGCCGCCTCGGTATGGCGGAGGAAGCTCGAATAGACCCCAGCATAACCCAGCGCAAGTGTTTCCCTGTCTACACGAACTGGCCGCTCCTGCAGGGGGCGCACAATTTCCTCGGCAGCATCGATCAATTTGCGCACATCACAACCGTGCTTCAGCCCCATACGGTCTACCGCGGCAATGAAGACCTCCAGAGGTGCGTTCCCTGCTCCCGCTCCCATACCCGTCAAACTGGCATCAATACGGTCGCAACCATACTCCAGGGCAACGATCGAGTTGGCTACGCCCAGACTCAGGTTATGGTGCGCGTGCATACCAGTTTGAGTCGAGGGATCCAGCACATCCTTGAGTGCTTTGAAGCGGTCAGCGATGTCGTACATGTTCATCGCACCACCGGAGTCGACCACATAGATGCACTGAGCGCCGTAGCTCTCCATCTTCTTTGCCTCGACAGCCAGTGCCGTCGGAGTTGTCATGTGGCTCATCATCAAAAAGCCCACCGTATCCATACCCAGCTTGCGGGCATACTCGATGTGCTGCTGGGAAATGTCGGCCTCGGTGCAATGCGTGGCTACGCGCACAACACTTGCCCCGGCCGCATTCGCGTTCTTCAGGTCATGGACAGTACCGATTCCAGGGAGCAATAGCGTGGCGATCTTCGCCCGCCTCACTGTAGCGGCAACGCGCTCAATCCATTCAAGATCAGTGTGTGCACCGAACCCATAGTTGAACGACGACCCTTGCAGCCCATCGCCATGAGCGACCTCAATGCTGTCCACGCCTGCCTCATCCAGCGCCCTGGCGATGCGTTCGGCATCGGCCAGGCTGTACTGATGGCGGACGGCATGCATGCCGTCACGTAGGGTCACGTCTGAGACATATATTTTCTTTCTGGTGTCGAACATATCGTTTCCTCCTTACGCAGCCACCGGCTGACGGGCAGCGATGCGCTCGGCCGTCGCCAGCGCAGCGCTGGTCATGATGTCCAGATTCCCGGCATAGCTCGGCAGGTAATGTCCGGCGCCCTCGACTTCGAGGAACACTGAGACCTTGAGACGGGGTGCTTGTGCGCTTCCAGTTTCCTGCGGCATGCGGCCCTTGAACTCATCGAACTGCACGGTCTGCTTGAGCCGATATCCAGGCACGTATGCCGCCACTGCGGAAGCCATACGCTCGACCGACTCGACGATCGCTTGCCGATCCGCATGGCCCGGCACCAGGCAGTAGACGGTGTCGCGCATGATCAGCGGAGGCTCTGCCGGATTGAGGATGATGATTGCCTTGCCACGCTGGGCCCCACCTACGCGAACGATGGCGTTGGAGGTGGTCTCGGTGAACTCGTCAATGTTCGCCCGCGTGCCCGGTCCGGCCGAACGACTGGAAATGGAAGCGACAATCTCGGCGTACTCGACTGGCACGACGCGCGAAACAGCAGCAACCATAGGAATCGTCGCCTGGCCACCACAGGTCACCATGTTGACGTTCGGCGCATCCAGATGCTGTTCGATATTCACTGCGGGCACCACGAACGGCCCGATCGCCGCCGGTGTCAGATCGATCACGCGTACGCCGTGCGGCCGCAGCAGTTGCTCGTGACGTGCATGCGCGCCGGCACTGGTGGCATCGAATACGAAGCCGATGGAGCCGAAATCGGGGTGGGACAATAATCCTTCGATGCCGGTGCTCACCGTGGGCACGCCCATCCGTTCGGCGCGCTTGAGACCATCGGACTCCGGATCGATGCCGACGAAGGCCCCCATTCTCAGGTGTTTGCCATGGCGAAGGATTTTCACCATTAGATCGGTGCCGATGTTGCCCGAACCGATAATGGCCACTGCGGTCTTACCATCATGTGTTTGCATGAGAGGAACTCCTTCAGGAGAAAATTGCTCGTACCGGGGCGAAGCCATCGATCCATGCCGTATAGGTGTGACCGGACTCGACCGCGACCATTGGCCCCAGAGCGCCGGTCAGAACCACATCGCCGGCACGCAATGGCGTGCCCACTTGGACCAACGTGTCAGCAAGCCAACGCGCTGCGTTCAACGGGTTGCCAAGGCAGGCAGCTCCAGCCCCTTGCGATACAAGCTCTTCGCCACGCGCCATGCGCATCGACATACCGGCCAGATCAAGCTTCGACAGGCCAACAGGCTGAGTACCGAGTACGAACAAGCCCGATGAGGCGTTGTCTGCCACGGTGTCAACAAAGCGGATGTTCCAACCGGTGATACGGCTATCCACCACCTCGATTGCAGCAAGTGCATACGCTGTCGCGTCGATCAGGTCGGCGACTGTATGACGCTCCCGATCGAGGTCACGCTCGAGTACCAGGGCGATCTCAGCTTCGACCTTGGGCTGCAGAAGACGCGCAGTGTTGATCGGCTCGCCATCGACGATCGCCATGTCGTCCAGCAACGTGCCGAAGTCCGGCCGATCTACACCCAATTGCTTCTGCACTGCCGGAGAGGTAAGGCCGATCTTGCGACCGACGATACGTCGGCCGCCCTCCACCTGGCGCTGAACATTCACCTGCTGTACGGCATAGGCCAATAGCGCCTGGTCAACCTCGCTCTTCCCCTCGAAATATTCCCGCACCGGTGCACAGGGCAGCTTTTGCCGCTGCGCATCCCATAACAGGTTCGCAATCACGTTGGCTTCATTCATGAGGTGCTCCTCACTCCACCTGGCCGGACTTGAAGAACCGCAGCGCCAGAGTGTTGAACTCGTCGATCGACTCGTACTGCGGCCAATGCGCCGATTCGCCCTTGACGAAGTAGAGACTGCTGCCCGGCACCCTGGCCTGCGCCGCCTTGACCGACTCGGTGTCATGGATTGGGTTGTCATGCGTCCACAGGAACAGCGTGCCGGCCGGAAGCTTTTCCAGCGGGATCAGGTAGTCATCGTGATGCACAAGGATTTCGTTCAGCTTCGGCAGCATCGCTCGACTCTCCGGCTGCAAGTAGATGCGCAGACGCAGATTGATGAGCTCATCGTTCACCAGATGACGATTGTTGGGATGAATCAGCCATTGCAAGCGTGCCTGCACCGATTCATAAGTTGGAGTGTTGTCGATGTTGCGCCTGTTCAACGCGATGAAGTGCTCCAGGTCCGCTCGCCCCTTTTCGGTCACGATCGGGATACCAGCAGAAGTATTCAGCATTAGCCGCCCCACGCGCTGCGGGTACCTGGCGGCGAAATGACCGGAGACCCAACCACCCAGCGACTCGCCCGACAGGTGCGCTTTCTCGATACCGAGCGCATCCATCAGCTCGCCGAGTTGCTCGGCCAGCATGAGCGGGTCGTAGTCACGAACGGGTTTGCTGGACAGACCGTGCCCCACATAGTCGTACGCAATGACATGGAAATCCTTCGACAGCGGAATCAGGTTCTTTGCGTAGGCCTCCAGGTGGCCGTTGATGCCATGCAGGAAAATGATAGTTTCGGGGTTCCCCTTGCCCGCCTCGGCAATCCGGATCGTGCCGAAGCTTTTGGTGTCGACGAAACGGATTTCCGCGCCAAGCAGATCAAGCCAAAGACTCATAAATACCTCTCTATAGAAATTAAACGCACGACGACACAGCCACTGCTGACGGCGCAGCAGCGGTGTGAATGGCTGTTGAGATGGAGTGCCGGCGTAGCCGGAAGGAGGGTGTAGCCGTTAACGTTTGAGGGAGTGCTGGTTCATGAACGCACGCGCTATCTTCGACCACTGCTCGAATGTAAAGCTCGCGTATTCCGGATCGTTGCGCAAGAAGCGCCGGGTGGTCATGCCGCGATAGACACTCTGAGTGATGCTCAACACTGTGCGTGCAGGCTCTTCGTCCAGACCGGAGCGAGTCAACGCATCCAGCCATGCCTTCTCGATGGGCAGGCGGTACTTGCGGGCCATGATGCGCACCTTCTTCCGCAGCTCGGGATTGCTGTCGCCCAAGTTCAAGAGTGACATGGCAATAGTAAAGTTCGGCCCCAGATAGAACTTGGCCGACTCCTGCATCAGCGCATCCAGCACATCCTCCGAAGCCAGGTTGTCGATGACCTTCATGCTGACCTCCGTCGAGGCCTGGTACAGCGTCTCCAGTGCCGCAAGGACGAGGCTTTCCTTGGTCGGAAAATGATGCGATTGAGCCCCGCGCGACACCTTGGCGGCAATCGCCACCTTGTCGACACGGATTCCTGCGTAGCCGTTGTGCAACAGCTCGCTGATGGCGGCTTCGATTATCCGGGAGCGTGTTTCTTCGCGTCTCTCGGCCTGGGTTCTGCGTTGCGCGGGATATTTTGCCATCGAAGCTCGAGATATCCAGGGAGATTGATGGAGTCACGATTCGCTCACCCTTAATTGCGCGGCAAGCACGAGTCTCCGCTCCAGTCCTCGCCATGATTGCGTAACAGCGCATACCGAAAGTCATGGCCGTCCCCACTGTGGAACTGGGAATGCGGCCCCGCTGCCCAGGCTCTCCGGGTCATCCGCCGTCAGGTAATCCCACAGTCGCTCGAAGACCGCGCCCGAACTGACTTGTCTCGCATCGATCTCTTCAGCAGTCAGGCAAGCATCATCACGCTCGGCCACATCGACCATGGAGCGCACCAGCGTTTCGATGCGGGCGGCATCCTCCAGGCACCAAGCGAACCCGGTGGCCAGTTCGATGTTAGGCCCAACGGTCACCGCGCCATTGGCGCGCATGACCAGGGATGGGGCTTGTCCAAGGTGCGCCGCCAGCTCCGCCGCCAAAGCGTCGTCCCGCAATAAACGCGGATCGTCCCAGAAGCGGCACGCCGCATTGAATGCACCTACACCATGACGCGGCTTCGGCACGCTGCGCAGTGTGGAGAGTGCTACGACATGTGGCGGCATGAAGCGACAAATACCGCCCACGTCCGGACGTCGCCGGTAGATTTGCTGGTGGATGCGAACCTCGCCCAGCACACCGGGCGGTAGCGCCCCTTCGATCGGCACTATCGTCCCCGGCTCACCGACTTCGATACGGCCCATGGGGCGGGCCGCGCAGACCACGAAGGACTCTGCATCGATCCGGGCGCTGCAGTGCCCCCAGGCCTGAACCAGGCCATGTCGGCCCAACGCGCGCGCAGCCACGCGCACGCGCTGTTCAAGAGTGGAAATATCGACGCCGCTCATACAGGGTGCGCCCCCACATCGACGAAGATCTGCCCACCCTCGACTGTGACCGGCCAGCTTCGCAACGGGTGCTCACATGGCATCGCGCAGGCATGCCCTGTACGAATGTCGAAACGTCCGAAGTGCCAACTGCACTCGACCTCGTAGCCATCGAGCGAACCATCCTCCGACAAGGATGCCTCGCCGTGGGAGCAGATGTCGTCGGTGGCGAAGAACTCCCCGTTGACGCAGTAGATTGCCAGAGCGTGACCGGATGGCAGCTTGACGCGAAGAATCTCACCCTCAGCTACGTCATCGGTCGCGCACAGGCCCACGAGGTCAGTCAGGTCAACTGTCTCGATGATGTTAGTCATATCACTGTCCTCACAGCATTGTGCTGCCGCCGTTGACGCTGATTACCTGACCGGTGACGAAGGCCGCCTCCGGCTGAGCCAGGTAGCCAACCATCGACGCAACCTCTTCGATCTCGCCCACCCGGCCCATCGGAATGACATCCAGAAATCGCTGGGCGAGCTCGGGGTTGGCGTTCTTGATTCTGACCCACACTTCGGTGTTCACCGCGCACGGCGCAACCGTGTTCACCGTAACGCCCTGGCGGGCGAACTCGCGCGCCAGGCCGGTGGTCAGTCCGTGCATACCGCCCTTGGCTGCGTTGTAGGCCGCATGGTCCGGCAGACCGTTGCGTACCGAGTCGGCGCCGATGTTGATGATCCGACCGTACTGCCGAGCAAGCATGTCCGGCAGGAATACCCGGCTGCACCACAACGCAGTCCACAGGTTACGATCGATGGTGGCCTTCAAGGTCTCGGGTGTATGCTCCAGGAAAGGCCGGATCACACCGCCCCCCGCGCAGTTCACCAGTATCTGTACCGAACCGAAGCGCTCGACCGCAGCCCGGTGCAGTCCCTGGGCACCTTGCTCTTCAGAGAGATCGGCGGCATGCACCGCTATAGCGTCCGCATGCTTGGCGGCCAGACGCTCGCAAAGCAACGAGAGGCCCGACTCATCGATATCCGAGGCGGTGACCCGGGCCCCCAACCCCAGCAGCCGCTCGACGATCCCCAGACCGATACCGTGGGCTCCGCCCGTAACTACTGCGACCTGTCCCTCCAAGGGCAAGGCGTTTCTGCTCAGCGTGCTCATGCCAGTACCCCCTTTGCATGGGGTGTGGGCATCCGCTCGCGTTCGATCGGTCCGCTGCGACCGAACTGGCCGTCCGGCACTGCTCCCCATGCATCCAGCGACTCGGGCACAGGTTCCATGTAGCGCGGCGGACGAGCGCCGTGCTCAGCGAACTCCTCCATGCCGAAGCTGTACTCCACGGTGATGCCGTCGGGGTCGAGGAAGTAGAAAAAGACGCTGTCCGACGGCGGATGCCGACCGGGACCGAAGACCACCTTGATATCGTGCTGCTTGATGCGATACAGCGCCTTGCCGATATCGTCGATGTCCGTGACCATGAAATTGACATGATGGAAATGACTGCTGCTCGCTGGACCAACTGCGAACGTGTGGTGGAACGGATTGGGATGGCAACGCATGAAGACGATGCGGTCTTCGATCAGGTCCGAAACCCGAAAGCCGAAGTCATCAACCAGGGAATCGCGAGATCCTTCGAAGTTCTCGCTGCCAATCACCACATGGCCGATACGCGCGATCTTGGCCACTGTCGGAACGAACGGATTGCTGAGGTGCATGTTCCCGACAAACAGTTCGAACAGCAGTCCGCTGTGGCGTTCACGCACGCGGAAACCTAGTCCCTGCCTAAGCTGCTTGGCCTCCTCCGCCGATACCCAAGTGGGTTGCATGCCGCGCTGGTCGAAATGCTCGAAGGCGGCGCGCACGTCACTCTCTTGCTCCAGCTCGAAGCCCACACGCTTGAGACCGTGTCCGGGCGCCTGGTAGAGAACAATGTTGTGGTGGTCGCGACTGCAGCGAAAATAGGCGATGTCGCCATCCTGCTTCACAAGGTCGAGCCCGACGATGTCACGATAGAACGGCACTGACCTGGACAGATCGGTCACGTTGATCGCGGCATAGGCCAACTTCTTGTAGCGGAAGGGAAGTGTGATATCCATCGTTGTGCTCCGTTACAGAATGATGCTGACCCGGCCATGCGGGCGCAGCGCTTCGAGGTCCAGGAAACAGCGCTTCTCAACGATGCGCAGTTGCCCATCGATTCGACGCAACCGATAGTGCGTGCTACCGACATAGGCATCACTGTTGCCGAGCTTCATGCGGTAGGTCACGAAGGCGGAGGCCACCTGAATCTCTTCGGCATTGGCAGCCAGAATGCGGATATTGCTGACCAAGTGGCGCGTCCGTGAGCGCGGGTACTCGGCGTGAGCCGTCTTCTTCATCAGCCGAATCACCCGCTCGCGCAAGCGCACGGCGTCATCGGCGATATAAAACAGGCTGTCGTCGGCGCTGGCGGTGCGCGGCAGGTCGGTCGACGGCACGAAGTAGCTGCAGTCCTCGGTGAACAGGGCCAGCCAGTCGTGCAAATGCCAGGTATCCAGCAGTTCAGCCTCGTGATAAAGCAGGTCCTCCACTTCGCTGCGGGTGACGAAGGCGGCGAAGTCCTGGGACGATGGGATACGCAGAGGTTCTTTTTCTAGGGCAACGGCACTCATCGGCTTATCCTCAGGCCAAAGCGATGGTAGGTATGTATTGAACGCCGGAGTCGGGCGTGGGCGCGCCACCGATGAATTGGTTCCATCGCGTCCAGAAAGCACGCATCTGCAGCTCATCGTCGTAGTTGGCCGTTTCCTTGCCCATTCCCTTGGAAATGTCGCTCCACGGCACCAGTCGGTAGTTGCTGAAGCCGTTCTGGCAGGACTCCAGCGCTTCGACATCGTCCGGCGTTGCGAAACCGCCTGGGCCAAGGAACTCCAGGAAGTTGCTGAGGCGGTACTTGCGCGCCCAGTCGGACTCCTCGTTCGGCGCCAATGACCAACCGTTGACATGCATGTAGTTCGGCGCCTGCGGATAGAAGGTCCGCACCGTAATTGCCATGATGTCGTTGATGATGAGATTCGGGAAAATCAGCAGGTTGCGGTTCTTGTACGCCATGCGGTCGGCCATCTCCGCACCATGCAGTTCGACCAACCGTGCATAGATCTGGTCGATCTCTTGCTTGCCCTCCTCCCCCCAGATCGGAACCCAGGAGGCAATCGGCCGTCCCCAAGGAGCACTGAATTCAATTACCGCATGACCATTACCGAGGTCAGTGCTCTTGCCTTCGAGCTTGGCGCCCGAAAAGCCATCATTGATGTTTTTCAGGTAGTCGAGATAACTCGCGTGGGTGCTGACAGCGTGATAGCCGTCAATACTGTTCTCAACGAGCAATTTCCAGTTTGCACGGATGGCGTATTCCTGGGTGCCGGTGGTGATACCCATGCCGCTCTCGGAATACTTGGAAACCAGTTCGAGGTACTCCTTGGCTCCTGCCAAATAGTCGGGCAGTGGTTCCACCTCGGCATTGAAGCTGACGAAGCAAAAGCCGGCGTAGATGTCGAAGCGCGGCACCGGCACTAGGTTGCCCGCGCCGCCAGTAATGAAGTCAGCGCAATAGCGCTCCTTGCCAGGCTGACTCTTCAGGTTGCCATCGCAACCGAATACCCAGCCATGGTAGAAGCACTGGAAGTTCTTGGAGTTGCCTGATCGCTCACGGCAAACAGTGGCGCCACGGTGCGGGCAGGTATTGAAGAAAGCATTGATCGTCCGATCCGTTCCCATTGTCACCAGCAGGTTGCGGCGCGCGACAGTGCGAGTGACGAAATCGCCAGGCTTTTTGAACTCGGATGTGTGGCCAACATAAAGCCAGCAGCGGTCGAAGATCTTCTCGTACTCCTCGGCCAGGACCTCTTCGCTCACGAACGACTCGCGAGCCACACGGAACAAGAGGTTTTCATCGTCGATCTCTACCAGATTCTTGTCATTATTCATGGTGGTTTCCTCGTAGTTCAGACTGCATGCATTCAGACGGCACAGTCGCGTAATGGGATGGTTGGGTCAGCCAGCCGTTGCGGATCGACGCTACTGCGTTGCTTCACCCAACGACGTGCCACAGCCATGTCTTTTGGTGAGTTGACCGTCGCGCAACCGATGACCTGCTGATTGGCGTCGAGTCGAAAAACGCTGAAGACGTCTCCATGCTCATCCCCGCGGACAATCCGCCGGCCATTAGCCGCGTCCCCAACGACCTGCAAGTTGATCGGTCCTTGGTCAGACCAGAACCACACCGGGGCTTCGTAGGGCACCGCTTCGCCCATCAGGTTCTTGACCAGATTCAGTGCATGGTCCTGGGCGTTGGCCCAGGTCTCGATGCGCCCGAAACCTCCGCCATTGGGCTGTGAGGCGATATCGCCGGTGGCAAAGATGCCGGGAACGACAGTCTGGCTGTACGCATCGACCCGCACCCCAGTGGCATCGGTGATATCCAGGTGTTCAAAGCCCTCGATGTTCGGCGTTACACCGATACCGACCAGCACAGCCTCTGCGGGCACGGTGCCGCCGTCGGAAAGCCTGAGACGCCCATCGTCCAGCAACTCGGTGGCCGCCACGCCGTAGCGAATGTCCACCCCGTTTCGCCGGTGCGCCCGATCCAGATAAGCGGAAACCACCTCGTCCACGCTGCGCGACATGAGCCGGTCAGCAGCTTCGATCAGGGTCACCGGACAGTTCAGCGCACGCGCTGCAGCGGCAACCTCGAGTCCAATCACGCCTCCGCCAACGATCGCTAGTGACTTCCCTGCTTCAAGGTCGGCGCGCAAGCGCGCTGCATCTTCGAGCGTGCGCAGGTAGTGGACCCGATGTGCACCCTGAAATGCCGAGGACAGTCGGCGTGGCTGCACACCCGTGGCGATCACCAGCCGGTCAAAGGCAAGCTGGCGACCGTCATCCAAGACGATGCTGTGCGCCTGAGCGTCAGCACGGACCACTTTGCAACCGAGCTCCAAGAGAATGCTCTGCTCCTCGTAGTCAGCCCGTGTCTTGATCGACTTGTGAGCGCTTGCCTCTGGCCGCAGCATTTCCTTGGATAGCTGCGGCCTTTCATACGGCAAGTGGCTCTCCTCTCCCACTAGGGTGATTTCACCGGCGAATCCGTTGCGGCGCAGGCCGAAGGCCACCGTCGCCCCGGCCTGACCGGCACCGATAATCACGATCTTGCTGATGTCTTCGCCCATCGGATTGACCATCCTCTCTCGCTTGTATCGCACCCACGTACGTGGGTGTTTTTACTTATAATACAAACAGACCAGATTGTCTGTTTGTTTTCAAAAAAAATCATCCGCCTCGAATTCACCTGTCAAGTTGCTAGGGCCTTCTTGCCGCTTGACGGCGATTTACAACCGGATCCCTCACTAATTTCGAGCTAGCAGAGCCGTACCTCTCAGTTCCCCGCGTCCGGTCCACGTCTCAGGGCATGGCGAATCTCATCGAGTGCACTAGGGTCGTCAAGGGTGGACAAGTCCCCTGGATCCGCCTGCAGCGCCAGGGCTTGCAATGACCGACGAAGTAATTTGCCTGAACGCGTTTTCGGCAGGAGATTGACGATATACACCCGAGCAGGTCGCGCCACCGCCCCCAGACGGCTCTCTACCGCCTGGCGTATCTCTGCCGCAGCCTCTCGGCGCTGGAGTTCATCGGAAGCAGTCTTACGGAGCGTGACAAAGGCAACTGGTACCTGCCCCTTGATCTCGTCGGGGACACCGATAACTGCCGCCTCGGCAACGCGGGAAGCTTCCGCAGCGGACTCCTCGATTTCGCGAGTCCCCAGACGATGCCCAGCAACGTTGATGACATCATCGGTACGCCCAAGAATGTAGGTGTAACCGTCCTCATCCTGGACCGCCCAATCAAGCGAGCTGTAGACCTGCTCCTTGAAGTGCCCAAAGTAGCTACTACAGAAGCGATCATCATCACGCCAGATCGTCGTCATGAAGCCCGGTGGTAACGGCGGCTCAACGACAAGCATGCCTTTTTGATGCGCCGCGACAGGCGCCCCGCTGAGCTCATCAATCACCTTGATCCTGTAGCCCAAATTCGGCAGGCCAGCCGAGCCTAACTTCACAGGTTTCATTTCCAAGCCAGGATGAAGGGTAATCGCCGGCCAGCCAGTCTCGGTCTGCCAGTAGTTGTCGATGACTGGCTTGCCGAGTGCCCGACTGATCCAGTTAGCTGTCGGCTCGTCCAGGGGTTCCCCGGCCAGGAAGAGGTAGCGCAAGGCATTCAAGTCGTGCCGAGCAATGGCGTCGGTATTGAACCTCTTCAACACACGGACGGCCGTCGGTGAGGAAAACATGGTACGCACGGCATACCTTTCACATAGCGACCACCAGATGCCGGCATCCGGATGGGTAGGCAAGCCCTCATACAACAACGAAGTCGCACCGACGATTAGCGGCCCATAGACATTGTAAGAATGCCCGACCGCCCAACCGACATCCGAGGTCGAGAACATCACCTGCCCAGGAGCAACGTCAAAAACCGTCTCCATTGACAGCGCCAGGGCAACCGCATAGCCACCGACATCGCGTTGTACCCCCTTGGGTTTTCCGGTAGTGCCCGATGTGTAAAGCAGGTAGCTGGGATCGTTCGACTCCAGCCACTCCACTGACACCTGCGCATCACCAACAGCGGCGCGCAAAGTCGCGTAGTCTTCGTCACGCCCCGGTACCCAGGTCAGCTCTGGCTGCAAACCACGAGACACTATCAGCACCTTGGGTGGCGGTGACTCCGACTCCGCACAGGCTTGGTCCACCAGTGGTTTGTACGGAATGACCCGGCCACCGCGCATCCCTGCATCGGCAGTAATCAGCAACTTAGGCTGCGAGTCGTCGATGCGCGCCGATAAGTTACGCGCAGCGAAGCCGCCAAAGACTACGGAGTGGATCGCCCCGATCCTCGCACAAGCAAGCATGGCGAAAACTGCCTCAGCCATGTTCGGCATGTAGATGACGACTCGGTCACCCTTTTCTACGTTGAGTCGCTTGAGTACTGCGGCGAAGGTATTAACTTCCCGATACAGCTGCGCATAGGTGATCTCCTGGGTAACTCCTGTTTCCGAGGAAACAGCTACCAACGCCAACTGTTCGGCACGCTCTGGCAAGTGGCGATCGAGGGCGTTGAAGCAGAGGTTGGTCTGACCACCAACAAACCATTGTCGGAAGGGTGGGTTCGACGCCTCAAGGATTCTCTGCGGCTGAACGTGCCAATGGATGCGCTGCGCTTGTTCGGCCCAGAAACTCTCAGGATCGTCCACGGAATGACGATAGAGATTAAGATAGCGATCCTCCTTCTTTGCTCCGTCCGGACGGATCAATCCACTCGAATAGCTCATATTCTTCTTTCCTTCACATGAATGAAGAGAGTTTCTATGGCTACGACCTAGAAACTCTTGGTATAGGAAATCGATGTAACTATCTGCGAATGCGATACTTCGATGGGCTTGTCGGTGATCGGCAGGCTGTCATTGGATACTTTCTTCTTGAATCCGTAGGCCAGAGAAAAATCGACTACATCCTCAGGGCTGAAGGCATATGAAAAGCCTCCCGAGAGACTGGTAGTCGGTGTCGAAGGAATGATTGGCATTGTACCACTTGAAGGGTTGGCCAGTTGGGCATAGTGCACGCCCGCTCGAAACACCCAGTTCGCACCGTAGCGGTATTGCGCTCCCAACGAATACACGTTGGTGTCCCGATAATTGAAAGGCAGTTTCAGATTGATAGTGTCGCCCGTGGCTTTCTGCTTGAAGTTGACTTCTATGTCATCCATGACATCGCTCCAGTAGACACGCTTGTAGTCGAACGCAACAGCAAACTGATCACTGAATTCGTGACTGATGCCCGCAACGAGAGATGCTGGCATCTCGAAGTTATGTAGCTTGAGTTCACCCGAGAGAGGGATATTACCCGCGACAGCGCTTACTGCCGTCAAATCGGCATTGCCAGACAGGTCTCCAACATGGGTCTTGAAGTTGTATACAATCCCCACCCGTGTTTTTGGGGTCAACTGATAGGTCAGACCAAGCCGGCCACCTATGCCCCAGGAGTCCACGCCACCACCGCTGGCACGGTGATTGTCCGCGGATAGATAACCTGCCGACAGCTCCGGCACGCTCAGCAACGCTGGCATCAATGAGCCGGACACCTGGCCTTGTCCAACCAATGTACCAATCTGTGTGGTATCCAGTAGGAGTCCCAAGTTCACCGACGTCCACACAGCATCCAACGATGCCCCGACGGACAACTTCTCGTTCACCTGGTAAGCCGCAGAGAACGGTATCCGCAAAACTATCAGACGGGAGTAGTTTTCCAGCCCTGTATTAAGATTATTGGTCGTGGTACGCGAGAGAAAGCTGGTGTCTCCAAACTGGGTTCCAACCCCATCGGAAGCAAAAGCACCGACTCCCAGCGCATATCGCTCACCACGCCACACCAAAGAAAGCTCAGGCGCCACGTAAGGCCCGTTGTTGCGCCCACGACTATGGGAGTCGGCTTTTTCGCCGGTAGCGGTATTCTTGACTTCCAATTCCGCAGTAATGATGTCCATTCCCAGCCCCAGATGCATACCTTCTTGCATCTGAGTAAGCGTTGCCGGGTTCAGCATCATACCTTGTGCCCCGATATTGAAGGCTGCACCAATCCCCCCCATACCTTGGGAAACCGGTCCAACCCCGACGAGGTTGAAAGCATCTGTTGCAGACGCAATACCACAGTACAAGCACGTCAAAATGCCGCAGGCACTTAAGCTGTATATTGTTTTTTTCATCAGCTAGTCCTTATTTTATTATATTGCAATTAGCCTTTAGGAGTTCCGGCCGTCCGTAAACTTGTCATAAAAGACTCTTTCCAACGGTATGCCTTGCTCCGCAAGACGAGAGATGGCGGCATCTATCATCGGTGGAGGTCCACAGAGATAACCCTCTGCCCCCTCGCAGAAATCAGCAGCAATATGCTCGGTCACAAGGCCACGTGCGCCGGTCCAGTTACTGCATTCCTGTTCATGCGAAAGCACCGGAATAAAACGAAAATCACCTTGCCAGTTGGCAGCGATATTGCTGATTATATCGAGTTGATATAGATCATCCTGAGTGCGTGCGCCAAACAACAACGTACAGTCTCGCTTGATACGATTTGCTCGCGCGTGCTGTAGGATACTTATCAGTGGTGCCAAACCACTGCCTCCAGCGATACACACCATCGGCGCATCACCGCCATGCAAGTGGAAGGTACCTTGGGGAGCCTCCATTTCCAGTGGCCGACCATCCAACTCGCCACGGAACAAGGCTTCGGTGAATTCGCCTCCTGGCACCTTGCGGATATAGAACTCAAGGGTGCTCTGCCCCTTGCGTTGCGGTGCATTGGCGAATGAATAAGAGCGGAAGCGAGAGGAACCCGGGACACGCAAGTTCGCATACTGGCCGGCCAGATAGTGCACTGGTCGATCCGACTGGATCACTACCTTGAGAATGTCGTGAGTGAGCGGCTCCGTCGCTACAATAGTGGCAGCGAACTGCTCGGTTGCCGGCTGATCGGCCGACGGCGGGTCAATCTCAACTACGGTGAGTTCATCACGCGGAAACGCTTGGCAGGCCAGAATGTAGCCCGCATCCAGCTCAGCCTTTGACAAGGTGTAACCAAACGGAGTTGCCTCTCGAACACGCCCCTGCTTCAGGCGCGTCTTGCAAGAGGCGCAGGTACCAACCGTACAGTCGTGAGGATAGGCAATACCATTGGCCAACACAGCCTCCAGCAGCGTTTGCCCCGGATTAAGCGAGATCGTTATGTCCTGAGGCAGGATTCGCAGTTGTTTCTGCACTGCCTTGCCGAAGATGGATTGAAAGAAACTTCTCATTGAAACCTCGCGAGAGAGACATCAGTCAAATTGGGCGGAAGAAGGTGTGCCTATACAGCCCCCATGAGGCTGCCAAGGCCGGTGCCACGCCGATTAACGATGCCAGGTTGGCGCCCTTTGGGCGCTTTCCGCCAAGATCAGTGCTCGACTCGGTGCAAACTGCACAACCGCGCAGCGCCAAGTGTTCACTCAACCGATCCCGATAACTCATCTACCTCGGAGACTGACACTCCAGGAGTCAGCCTCCAAGACCAACAGAGATGGGACATCAGACAGTCGACGGGCTGTGGCCAATCACTCATTTCTGGATTTTCCAGCGTGGGACAACACTTACTCCATGTGATCAGCCGCGAGCCAAGGAAGGACCATCAGGCTGACTGCCACGCCCTCCCTGATCATTGAACCAATCATCCCATCCCGCCTCACGATTCTGCTCCTGCGCAAGGCGCCGCTCGGCCGGTGATGCATATTCGTTGTCCCAGCGTTTGAGCGCAGGTTTGATGATCGCTCGATACCAAAGGGGTGGAATGAAGCCCGACAGGAAGCATGCGATGATGCTTGGTATGATGATCGCCTCACGATCCGGCACCAGCTTGTAATATGGGATGTAGGAGTT
Organism: Pseudomonas sp. BO3-4; assembly: GCF_034044115.1. Classification (NCBI taxonomy): domain Bacteria; kingdom Pseudomonadati; phylum Pseudomonadota; class Gammaproteobacteria; order Pseudomonadales; family Pseudomonadaceae; genus Pseudomonas; species Pseudomonas sp. BO3-4. Next base: position 2,942,576 of record NZ_CP139018.1, on the reverse strand, counting down.
GAGATGGTGGTCTGCGTGGTTGGTGATTTCAAACGCATACAAGCGTGAGAGCGTTCCAAAGTGATTCCAGACGTGCCGCTTTTCGATGGGCATGCCGACCAAACGGACTTGGCCGTAATGCTGGTAGTAGTTGAATGCCTCAACCCAAAAACGAGCGATGATCATCGAGATCGAACAAAGACCCACCGCCATCCCACCGCCAATGGCATAGATGCACCCCAGGAACACTACAATGGCCAGCAGCGCGCGCCAGACCGAGTGACGGATCGAATAGCGACCGTAACCGCGTTTCTCCAGATTGTCTGCATCCAGCTTCAGCTCCCAGCGGACGGACTCCACCACTGCACGAACGACGAATCTGTACAGATTCATACCGCGTGCCGCAGTATCAATGTCCTCAGCCGTCCCCACGTCGCGGTGGTGGCCGACTACGTGCACTTCCATGCGCATGACATCGAGAAATACGATCTGGCCATAGCGCCCAACAAAGCGAGCCAACCGCCCGCGCGAGTGATACAACTCGTGGGTTGCAGGAACGCCAGGCACAACCGAAAGCCATGCCAACCCCAGCACACCGGCTGCCATTTGCAATCCGGTCAGATCGTTATTTGCTACCGACCACGCGAAGCCGAAGTACATGAACGGCAATAACAGCGTCGAAGCCCAGATCGGCAAGTAAGCCCAGAAATGGTTCTTCATTCGGCGCTCAGATAGATCGAGCGGCAGCAGCATGTCAAGGATGGCAATGGCCGGAAAAGCCCCAATTGCAATCCAAGTGTAATGACCACCCCAATAGAACCCCAGAATCGCAAAGACTTGTACCAGGGGTGCGAAGTAGTACTTGATGTATTCCCACATGATCGGTCTCCTTAAGCGGACGTGACGTCCTCGCACGCGAGGGCAGGATTTCGTTCAGTCATCGAGTAGTGCGCAGACCGTCTTAGTCTCTGTATAGGCAGACAGCCCTTCCTCCGAGACCTCGCGCCCCCAGCCTGACTGCTTGAATCCTCCAAATGGTGCAGCTGGATCGATCACACCGTGACAGTTGATCCACACCGAACCCGCCTGCAAGCGGTGCGCGACCCGGTGGGCCTTCTTGATGTCCCGCGTCCAAATATTGGCGGCCAAGCCATAAGCTGTGTCGTTGGCCATCCGGATCGCCTCGGCTTCATCTTTAAATCGGATGACACTGACTACAGGCCCGAAAATCTCTTCTTGAGCGATCCGCATTGATGGGGCTGCGTCGGCAAAAACAGTGGGCTGGAGGAAATAGCCTTTCTCTCCGACTGACTTCCCGCCACAGACCAGCCTTGCGCCCTGCTCTATCCCAGACTGCACATAGCCCATCACCCGCTCTTGCTGTTTGCGAGACACCAACGGCCCCAACAGAGTGTCCGGATCCAAGCCATTGCCGACCTTGAACTGTGCCGCCGCCGCCGCCACAGCTTCGACCACTTGGTCATACACGCTGTCCTGGACGAACAGCCGACTGGCGGCGAAACAGATCTGTCCCGAGTTGAAGAAGACTGCGAGTGCAGCCCCCAGACCGACTTGGTCCAGATCCGCGTCGGCAAATACGATGCTCGGCGATTTGCCGCCAAGCTCAAGGGTGACACGCTTCATATTGCCCAGCGCGTACTCGACAATCTTCTTGCCAACTACTGTCGAGCCTGTGAAGGTGATCTTGTCGACCCCCGGATGACGCGCCAACGCTTCGCCCGCTTCGTGCCCATGACCATTGACGATGTTGAGCGCGCCTTCTGGCAGCCCCGCCTCAAGGCACAGCTCTGCAAGCCGGAGAGTGCTCAGAGGCGTGAGTTCTGTGGGCTTCAGCACCATGGTGCAGCCGGCAGCCAGCGCCGAAGCGATCTTCCACGAGCCCAGCGCAAGCGGGTAGTTCCAAGGCGTAATGGCACCAACTACACCAATCGGCTCACGTCGGGTATAGGTGTGGTATTCACGCCCATCGAATGAAATTGGAGGGGTCGTCCCTCCAAGTTTGGAACACCAACCACCCATATAGCGGAAGACGTCGATTGTCGAAGGCAGGTCGATGGCCTTGGCGAACGTCAAGGCCTTGCCGGTATCCAGTGACTCCAGATACGCCAATTCGTCAGCATGCTCTTCAATCTTGCGTGCGACGTTCTCCAGGATCCGACCACGATCGATCGGACGAATTTTCCGCCAGGCTGGCGACTCGAATGTAGCGCGCGCGACCCGTACCGCTTCGTCGATATCTTCGTGTCGGCCCTGCGGAATATGGGCGATGATTTCCTCGGTAGCGGGATTTTCGACAGTAATGGTCTCGCCGGAAATCGAGCCCTTCCACTGCCCGCCGATAAGATTACGATTGCGGAACCCGGCCGGATCCACATTGAATTTCGAGCTAGCGCTCATAAGCTGACTCCCAAATCACAACTAAGGATGAATGTCGTGGCGAATGACGCTCAGAGGCTCATGTAAATGCCGCCATCCACCACAATGTTCTGCCCGTTTACGTAGGAGGCTTCGTCGCTAGCCAACCAAAGCGCCACTCCCGCAATATCTGCCGGCACTTGCGGTCGATCGATTGCCCGCATGGACGCAGAAACGCCCTCGAACTGCTCATGCTGCTGAGCGTTTGCGAGCGCATTTTCCGAATGGGTGTAGCCGGGAGAGATGGAGTTGACGCTGATCCCTGCCTTGGTCGTCGCAAATTCGCGCGCCATGGCACGTGTCATCGCCGCAACAGCGCCCTTGCTGGAAACGTAGTGCAACATGAAGGGCGCTCCGATGTGAGCGATTACTGAGGCGATGTTGATGATCTTGCCACCACCACCCTCGCGCATCGCGGCCGACACCGCACTGGCGCACAGCCAGGGCCCCTTGACATTGACACTGTAGAGCTTGTCCCAATCCGCAACCGAGATCGATTCCATCGGGACATAGTTGAGACCGGTGAAGATACCGGCATTGTTGACGAGCACGTCGATCTTGCCGAAGCGATCCAGTGCTGCCTTTGCCATCTGCTTGGTGCTATCAGGATCCGAAACGTCGGCAAAGACACCCAACGCTAGGTCTTCACCCAGTTCCGCCGCGGCTGCCTCAGCACCTTTCACATCAGCAATGACCACCTTCGCACCCTCAGCAAGGTAAGAGCGCACGATAGCGTTGCCAATCCCGGTTGCCGCACCAGTCACGATTGCGACTTTGTCTTTCAGTCTCATGGCAGTCTCCTTTGATTGTTTTTGTACCCTGCTGTGGAGATAATACAGACAGGTTGGTTTGTTTCTTTCTTGTCGCGATCATCCGGCTGAAAAACTCCTGAGTCAATGATTTTTTTTGGAGGACGGAGGTACCGTCCCTGCGAGGCACGAGACCCACTCCGTGTGCTAGGTAGTAGACAACCGGAAGGTAGAGCAACCCGGACGATGAACCGCCGCGATGGTCTGCGATTCATCAACGAAACCGTAATAGTCAAGAGAGCGAGGTTCCGATGAGTCACTGGATTACGATGGTAACTCCCCACGGCCCCATGAATGGATGGTCTGCCGAGCCTGACGACAAGCCCGTAGGTGGCGTGGTTCTGGTCCACGAATTCTTCGGCGTCAACGGCGACATGCGTCAAATTGCCGAACGATATGCCGAGGATGGCTACCTGACGGTGGTGCCCGCACTTTTCGATAAAATCCAACGTGAGGTCGAACTCGGCTACGCCCCAGAGGACATCCTGCTAGGCAGCAGGTTGGCAACTGAGATCGGTCTGGAGACAGCCGCAGAACTGGTTGCGACTACCGTCGACGCGATAGCTCACGCTGGAAATGTGGCGATCGTGGGCTACGGCTGGGGCGGAGCTGTAGCTCTGCGAGCAGCACAAACGCTATCAGCACCCTGTATCGTTTATGGCGGTGTACACGACGTCTTTTGGCCCTGCGAGCAATCGAGCATTCCGATACTCGTCCATTCCAGTAACGATGCCCTTGGTAGAGAGTCCCTTCTCCGCGAAAAAGTGCTGAATCTGAATGTGCTGACCTACCCTGTGGAGAGTGGTTTCTACCGAGTAAGCGATGCGCAGCGCCATCAATCCGAATGCGCAGATTTGGCGTTACGGAAATCACTGGAGTTTCTACGAGCCCACATCCGTGGAAAAGCACACTGATCGGCTGATCTGGAGTATCCGCCGGGGTAATGGCTCGCTGCCCAGCGATTGCTCCAAGGGGCCTCATCTGGCCGGGGCTCCAGCACGGAACTGAAATGGAGCTGGGCGCCGAGCAACCTCAGGCTTTGTACTGGGTCTCCCCTGTCAACGCGTGGATTCAGGTAGCGCGATCACAGTGCTGTAGCACCTGCAATTAGCCCATCGATGCGTCGCCTTTGCTTGCCCACCCAGGCACAATTACCAGCATGACTGCCTCGCCCTACCCCCGACCAGATGACTCCTGACCAAGTGCGGACACTAGCCGCGCTGTTGATGTCGCAAGGGCCAGCAGGTCGATACGATGGGCAAGAAGATCCAGCGCATCGAAGCGGTCAACGAACAGCTGCCACACGAGATCGCGCTGCTCAAGCGTCACAAGTTTGCCAAGCGCAGCAAACAGCTGAGCCTTGCCCTAGGCCGCTTGCTGAAAGACCTGATCGACACCAACATCGCCGCCATTGAAGCCGAGCTGAGGGCGTTCAACCCGCCGACAGCCCCGGCTGAGCTCTCAGGAGAAGAGATCAGTTGGGCGCCTTTGCGGAACGCACCATGTTCTCTTTAGACCATAGCGATAGCCAAAAAGAACATCAGGATTTGCATGCCCGCCTCGATCACGTGCGCTGACCGGAGAAAGAGGCCAGTCTCGGGCTGCTTCCAGAGAGTGCCACTCGTCTGCATGACACGTATCAAACAGGCCACTCATCCGCTTCATCAGCGAGCGGATTACCCGCTGGCACGAATAGTCTGAGATGATACTAAGCAGTGCTTCCACTGGGTGATATCGGCTCCGTGCATGGCAATCGAGAGTTCTCGTTAGCTGGAACTGATATCGTAAACCTCGCGCTGCCACACTAGACATTTCAACAAAGCTGCTAGCGCTTGAATTTCGCGTACCGCTCTCGCGCAATTTCGAGTGTCGAGTTCCTGACACGCTCAAAGCGTTCTTTGTCCTTCTGCCATAGGCTACGAACAGCAAGCCCACGCACCGAATTGAATATCAACCAAAGGATATCTTCTGCATCATCACGCGAAAGACCACGGCTCACCAGAACACCAAGCCACATATCCTCGACGACAAACCGATTCCTCTCTACCGTGCGCTGAATACCCTCGCGTAACGCTGGATCCCGGTCGGCAGCCACAATCAAATCAAGGCTGATAGAGAAGTCATCGTCGAGGAAAAATTCGGCGGCGTCGTCCAGCATTTGCTGGATGACGTCATCCTCTGGCTTCAATTTCGCTAATCGAGCCCGACTGCGTTCGGTGATCTGTTCGTAAAGCCATTCAAAAGTGGCAAGCAGAAGCTCAAGCTTTGTCGGGAAATGATGGCTCTGCGCTCCTCTCGAGACACCTGCAGCACCGGGCACATCTGCGATCCGGAATCCCGCGTAACCTTTTTCCCGTAAAACCCCCAGGGCCGCTGCAATCAACTTGCCCTGGGTCTCCATTGCGCGCTCTGCCTGTGTTCTTCTCTTTGGACTCATGATCACCATCTTTCTGTACTAATCGTCGTCGAGATTGAAGTCTGCTTGACACCCTCGACCTGAAAGCCCTCTGCCAAGCAAGGCACTACAATACTGCACTGGCTCAATTTATGCTCAAGACCTGCTCGTTGATAATGAGGATGCCGATCAGGTCACATCGATAACATGCTTCGCGAACGGCAGATCAATTTCCTGTTCCCCGCTCAAGTGCAGCGGTCTGGACAGGACAGCAGCATACCAATTCCGCACTAAGCCGCTGGCATTGCGTTGGCCAGGGTTGCAGTAGGCATCGAGCAAGCGCCGGGCAATGCGCAGCTCGCCCTTGAAGTTCTACCCCATTAGCGCAGTATTGCCCCGCTGGTCCTGAGCGCAGGGATCGGCGCCCGCCGTAAGCAGTTGCTCCACCGCCTAGCCCTGGCCATGATAGGCGGCAAGGATCAGGCTAACCCACATCAATTCCTATTCGATGTACTCAGGGCGTTTTCACACAGCCAGGGTCGATAGCGGCCGTTACAAATTCTCGATCTGCTCAAGTCTTGGCTCTAGCGACCTATAATGCGTCATCAACTGATCGGAGCATCGTGGTTGTAAAACGCACCTTCATTGGATTGGTCGAGGCTGGCGAGCCGCTGAGAGAGCTGAGGCTTCTGGTTTGCCCGAGCATGAAGTAGAACGTCTTCACCTATTGGCGGACTCGCTTTACCAAGCCGTCATTGACTTCCAGCTTGTCAAAGCCGGCAAGCCACCGTCGACCATTCACTGAGGCGCCGTCACTAAATGACGCACAAAACGGCAGTCCTTTACCCTGACCACCCATGTATACCGAGGCTGTGGACGCGTTGAAGCGGTACCACGAGGCGCAGGCTTCTGACTGTCCCGCCGAAGAGATCGAGCATCTGCCTCAAATTGCAGAATCACGGTTTCAAGCTGTGAACGAAATCAGCTCAACGCCCTGGGTTGCCATTCTCGAAGGCCCCATTGATGAACTCGGCAGACGGGTTTTCCCGAGGAGCCATCCGTTCATCTGAACCAATCACTGATCGAACAATGCGCCAGCGCGCTAATGATTGTCCGTCCCTGTTCCAAGCAGATCCGCTAACCGCCGACTGATCATCGCGCCCTGACACTGAGGGTGCCCCGCGAACTCGTCCGTTTCAGGAGGGCTTACCGTCACGGCCTGCCCTACACTACATTAGGTCAGATAAGCCACAGGTTATCCGACCCTATGATCGAACTGCATTGAGCGCGATGGTTGCAACAACGTTGCTGCAAATCCTCACTGATCTCTCAGACTTCCTCGCCCCCAGACACATCTGAATACATTTTATTGCGGAATGTTATTATTCCAGATTTCTCAGCGGCAAAACCTGTCGCGCCCAAAACAACCGCACTGAACATACCGAATGGTTGCAGGTCATCACCATTGGATCGTAAAACGATCCAATGAAATCAGGCTCGCTCGACAGGGCCCCCCAAACAGCAGCCCTCGCCAGCGATTCCAGGACGAACGCAGCAGGAGGCTGTGTGCCATGATCTCGATAAGAAGCTCTTACCATCCCATTGACGCCGCGATACTGTGGTGTGGCCTTTCCGAGCACGAAAACGAAATTCTTCAGATAGACCTCTCCCAGCCAGGCAGCCTGCGAAAGCATTTTCCGCAGTGGCCAAATCTACACGACCACGTCGAGTGCATCTGCGATGCCATTCTCAGCGGCGAATTGCCTGCGACTTACTTAGGACATCCGATTACGTCAGATAGCCACGTAAATCGAGTTTACTACTCCATTCGGCGAGCCGATCTCCTGGTCTGGTTCGTACGCAACCACCCCGATCAGAAGCCAGCCTTTTTGTTTTCGCAAAACGTGGATCACTCAGAATGCGTCAGCCTGGATGCGCATTTGGCCAAGCAAGCCGAGCTCGACTTTGCCATGCATACGCTTGAGCAACTGCAGCAAACCTATGCTGTCGCCGCTGATGAAATGGCTGCCCTCTCCACGCTCAACGACAAGCTGAAAGCGCGACTCGACTCACTTGGCATTCCGTCCGAGACTTCTGAAGCCATGCACGACAAGTTGATCGGCGCAATGCTCGCGACCACGCTCGGAAAAGACCAGTACGGCAAGATGCAATCGATCTATCCCAGCCAGGCTGCTCTGGTCCAAGCCATTCTGCTGCGATTTCCTGGGGTGGATGGCCTGAGCAAAAGTACCATTGATCGGCGATTTGCCGACGCACGCCGTCTTATAGCCCTGGTAGAACGGGGCTGACGCCGCATTGTCAGGCAATGCCCGGCATTGCCTGACAATGTTTTTCACCCTCTCTCGACCTTCACTAACTGTCACATCCCACCACGCGCCACTCGGCGCTACGGAGTGACATCATGCAAGCAACCACCGCTACCCCTCTGCCCACCGACCGCCACATCATGCGCCGCGATGAAGTGGAGCAGAAAACCGGCTTCAAGCGCTCGCACATCTACAACCTGATGAAAGCCGGCCAGTTCCCACAATGCCGACGCATCGGCACACGCGCCGTTGGCTGGGATTCACTGGAGATTGAACAGTGGGTCCAGGACCGACTGTCCACGGGGGACTAAGTCATGGACGTCCTCTCGTTGATTTCGACCAAGGGCGGCGCGGGCAAGACTACCGTCGCCGCCAATCTGGGCGGTGTGCTCGCCGATGCCGGCCTTCGCGTCCTGTTGCTGGACCTGGACAGCCAACCGACGCTGTCCAGCTATTACGCCTTGTGCGAGTCCCGTGAGGCCGGCAGCTATGAACTGATCGCGCATCGGCTCACGGAGCCCGAGCAGGTGGTCTCTACAACCGTCATCCAGCACCTCGATCTGATCGTCTCCAACGACCGCGCCGGGCACATCAGCACCCTGCTGCTGCACGCCGCCGATGGCCGTCTGCGCCTGCGCAACCTGCTGCCCGCCTTCGAGGATCACTACGATGTGCTGATCATCGACACCCAGGGCGCACGCAGCGTGGTCGTGGAGATGGTCATCCTCGCCTCCGCTTGCGCGCTGTGCCCGGTGCCGCCGGAAATGCTCGTCGCGCGCGAGCTGCGCCGGGGCACGTTGAGCCTGTTCGAAGAGCTGGAACCCTATCGCTACCTAGGCGTAGCCCTGCCATCGGTGAAGCTGCTGCTTAACCAGGTCAACACCAATCGCCGCGATACGCGCCTGATCATGCAAAGCCTGCAAGCCTCTTTTCAGTCTGATCCGCATGTCAGTGTCTGCAACACGGTAATCCCCGACCGTGTGGCGTATCCCAATGCCGCCTCGCTCGGCCTGCCTGTGCACCGCGTGGAGGCAACCTCTCCGCCCGGCAGTCGCAGCCCTTGCGCCGCTGAGGTCATGTGCGGCTTGGCCATAGAGCTGTTACCACAATGGGCCGAGCAGCTTGGTGCTCTCCCCACGCCTACGTCTCGGCTCTCGGGTGCTGCCGAACACCAACTAATTCGTCGCGGCTGAGCGGAGGGAGAGTGATGAAGCCGCCAACCTCCGAAGACATCACGCGTCGACTGCAGCAGGCGCACTTTCCGCAGAAACATGGCCGCGACCTCGCAGCAGCCCCCGCCGGCGACACACCGATGGTGGTCAGCCTTGAGCAACTGCGGCCCTACGAGCTTAACCCGCGAGTGGTGCGCAACCCGCTGTATGGCGACATAAAGGCCTCGATCCGCGAGCGCGGTCTGGATCAGCCGCCCGCCATCACCCGCAGGCCCGATGAATCGCATTTCATCATCCGTAACGGCGGTAACACCCGTCTGAGCATCCTCGGTGAGCTGTGGCAGGAAACGCGCGAAGAGCGGTTCTTCCGTATCCATTGCCTGTTCCGCCCTTGGCAGTCGGAGTCACATGCCTTGCTCGGGCATTTGGCCGAGAGTGATTTGCATGGCCAGTTGACGTTTATCGAGCGGGCTCTGGCCGTGGCGAAACTCCAGGAAATGTTCCAGTACGCGCATACCCATCTCACCCAGCGCGAGCTCGCGACGCGCTTGAGTGAGGGTGGCTATCCCATCTCGCAGTCACACATCAGCCGCATGTTCGACACGCTCGAGCACCTGCTTCCTGCCATCCCGCAGATGCTGTACGCCGGGCTGGGCAAATCTGCCATCGTGCGTCTCATTAGTCTGCGGCGGCGGGCGGAGTCGATTTGGAACCGGTACTTCGGTGCTCCCGAGCAGTTCCCGCTGTTGTGGTTCGAGGTTCTGTCAGCGTTCGACGGTGAAAAAGCGGATCTGGATTCGAGTGAGCTGCAGGACGAATTGATTGCCAAAATGGCGGTGAGCCTGAGGCAAACACCTCGTCTGTTGACGCTGGAGCTGCACCAGGAGCAACGTCCCTCATTGCCTCCAGCGGACAGTATGCATGCTCCTTCAAACAATCCAGCTGCCGAGCCTCCTGTACCTTCGTCATTACCGGAACATCCACCTGAGACGTCGACCGGGGTGTCCAACCCCGAGCCCGAGCACGCTGATGGAACGCTCCTGCCACCGCAAGCTCCACGCTTGCCCGATATACGCCAGGCGCTGGGTAACGAACCATTGCCAGATAAGCCCGTGGAAAAGCTCGAGGATGCTCCGAGCCCGGTCGGCGCGCCACCCTCACGCCCCGAGTTACTGGACGATATCAGCGACTTGCGCGCGAGCTGCGCCGCGCTGGCTGCCGACCTCGCCGCTTACGCAGACGCCAGCGGCATGATCAACCCGCTCGCAGACGACTTGGGTTTCACGCTTACACCGGATCATGGCGAGCACATTAGCCCGCGGCACACCGGTATCCAGCTACTGCTCTCCGCCGTTCTGCGCCTGCAGGACGACGTGAGCTGGAAGGAACGCCAGCAGTTGCCGGCTGCCCTGTTTGGTCAGCTGCTGATCGGCGTCTACGACCTGCCCTTCACCGACCGCCCAGCCCTGACGGTGGGCCTTGAACGCCTTCCTGATGCCCAGCTGGAGCAGCTGTTCACGCTGATCCGCCACGCCCGTCAGTTGATCGAACTGACGCTGTCGTCCACTCGATAACGTGAGGAACCACCTCATGAGCACGACTTTCAATCTGTTGAACCATGCCATGTTGAACCAGGTGCTGCATGAGCTGCGCCATGGCAGGTTACAGCGCTGCAAAGCCTTGGGCCTGGCCGATGAAGACATTGAGGTGCTGCAGTCGCTGCCGCCGACCACCTTGTCTCACCTGGCGCACTCTTCGATCGCCTGGGTCGAAGTGAAGGTCGACATCACCGTGTTGCGCCGTCTGATCGTTCAGGCCGAGCGCGACGAACAGAACGAGCGGTTGATCAACCGGGCGCTCAAGTTGGGCGCGAGCTCCAACATCATGTACCGCTGCTTCGGCCTGGACCATTCGGAGACAGCGTTGCGCCGCCGTGTGCTGAAGATCGAGACGCACCGCGGTCGGCCGGTCCAACTCAGTGAAGCGCAGGAGCATGCCGTGTGGAATCGCTGGAGCCAGCTGCGCACAGAGGATCCGGACAACGATCCGCTGGACACCATGATGATGCTGGCCGAGGAGCAACACATCAGTCTGACCCTGGTCTGGCAACAGGTCGAACTGTACGGAGGCACACCATGCTGAGCTTTTACGAGGTCGACTGGCAGGACGTGGTGCGTCAGTGCTACGACGCCCTTCGGCGCCGAAATGAGTGGTACGCGGCGAACGGCAAACTGGTTGTCCCCACCCAGGAGCCCGCGGTGCGGACGATCTACTACGGCGACAACAACCCGCTGCCGCAGACCTTGCTGCTGGATCGCCGGCTGACGCCACTGGAACGCAACACTTGGCAAGTGCTGCGCTGGCTGATCACCGAACGTAAGGTCAAGACGCCACGCTACCAGGACCTGCAGCCCTACCTGGCGACCAGTCCCTGCGGTAGCCAGGCCTCGCGGGAAACCATCGCCCGGGCGCTCAATGTCCTGCGCACCACCCGCTGGCTCAGTTTGGTGGAGCGCTCACGCGATGCCAACGGCTGCCTGCGTGGTTGCGTCTATGTGCTGCACGGCGATCCGTTGACCGCAGCCGAGCAGTTGGAACTGGACAGCGGCTACGCGGCGCTGCTGCAACAAAACCTCTCCCATGCCACCAAAGGCGTCCGTGACGTGGCGCAGCATGTGATCGCCGAGATCCAGGCCGACCCGCAGGTGGCCCAGCTCGACAAGGACAGGCTCGGCTCGCTGCCGCCAGCCCAACAGCAAACGCTGCCGCTGATGGGCGCAGAAGCAGACCCACAGAATTCCGAACCTGGCGCAGTCGACCTCGTTCGGAATTCTCCGGCTGGCGCAACAGATCCCGAACCCTGCGGCAATGCACCGGATTTGCCTGTGGTTCGGAATACCGACGCTGGCCGTACAGTACAGAAAGACAAAAGCAAAAAAAGTACGGTACTGGGTCAGGTGGAGTTTGGTCGAGCACGGTGGCCTGAGGATTTACCGCTGAACCCGAACGAGCGGCGCATGGCCTCCCAGGCGATGCGTCAGCTCGAGCCGGAACAGCAACAAGCGGTGATCAATGAAGCGGCGGTTCGCTGCGCCCGCGGTGAGATCCGAAAACCCGTCGCGTATTTGATGGGATTGATCAAGCGCGCCTGCCAGGGCGAGTTCACCCTCTGGGCCGCGCGTACCGAGGATGAAAAATCTTCAACCCATCCTTCACGCACAGCCAAGCCTGCGTCGGAAGATCCGCCCCGCGAGCGATCCAAGCGCAGCGGTCAGCGCACCGCGTCGCCACTTGCCCTCTCCTGCCTGGAGGAATTGAAACAACGCTGCCGAGGGATCACTACGGCTACATAGGGCTGGAACTCGGTGGATCTAATGTCGATGCCATCGTTTCCAGGGGGATCCACTCTCGGGAAAATGCGAGCAATCCATCTTCAGGTAGATCCGCATCGCCAGCCAAGGATCGGCCCATCGTCGGCGTCATTCCGACGGCGAGGTACTGGCGATGGTCGATCACTACCAACTCAACCTGGGCTCCCTGCGCAGCAGCATCACCCTAACCCTGCACACCCACCATGCGGCACGGCTGTGGCAGGGGCGCAGCGGTCGCGACGGTGTGCACCCGATCCTGGGCATGCCCGGTTACATCAGCGTCACCAACCTGCTCAAGCACGCCAGCAGCCAGGGTGATCCATATGCGGACTGGTTCATGCTGCAACTGGAGGAAAAGCTGCTGCAGGCCAGGTTAGATATGGCCACGCTGACGCAGCAAATGAGCCGAGTGGAACGGGCTCTGCCCACGCAAGTCGATGTCGGCGACAACCTGAACATCCACCCCGTCACCCTGCCGCTGTTCATCGGCAGCCAGCTGGGCTTTCTCGCGATCTACCTACTCACCGACTACGACACCCTGGTCAGGCGGGTGCTGCTTGCCCACCATACGGCGCTGATCGGCCGGGGCGACATGGAGTCCTGGATCGATGGCGGCGCGCATCTGCTGCGCAGCCTGTTTGGCCTGGCGCAGCGTTACCGCCTGGCCGGGGTGAGCCGCGACGACATGGCCGCCAACAACGCCCGTGCCCGCGAAGCCATCGACAAGTTCGGCACCCTGCCGCAGGACATTCTCGAAGGTACGCGCCGCTCCCAGTTCGCCCCGCCAATCGCCCGCAGTAACGCGCACGCCGAGATCGAAGGCCCGAATCCGGCCGAAGCCGAGGAACAGCCCACGGCTGACACCTCGAACGACGGGGGTGAGGCATGACCCTGGCCGAAGCCATTGCCCGGCGTTTGTCAGCCGATGCCTATCGCGAGTTCGCACAAGGTGCCTCCCTAAAAGGCCTTTTAAAGCCTTTTAAGGGTAAGGGGGAGCTGCAGCAGTTCGCCGAGACGATCCTGCGCCTGCGTGCACAGGTCGCCGAGTTGATGGCGGTGATGCTGGCGATCATGGCCCAGCCACCCTTCTCGTTGCTGGACCTGCGACTGGTCGTCCAGCACAGCGCGACGGGCACTGATTTCCTGCGCTGGCGCAGCCCGGACTTTCAGCGCATGGGCGTGCAGGTGTGGCAGGAGGCGGTGATTCAGCCGCGGCTGCACCCGGAGCTGCGGCAGGCGTTGTATCAGCTGGAGACCAACCGCGTGGTGCTGAACCTGCAGATGAGCAGCCTGCAGTCGCTGTATCGCCAGGCCATCACCGGTGCCAGCAAGCTCGAGGCCGCCGAGCTCGCCCTAACCCGTTCCCCCACCGAGGAGTAACCCGCATGAGTACTTTGTTTGTTGGTGAAGGCAACATCGGCAGCGTTCCGGAGTATCAGGAGTTCAACACCAACCCGGATGAGCCGCGGCGCCTGCTGCGGCTGAATGTCTACTTCGACAACCCGGTACCACGGGAAGGCGGCTACGAAGATCGCGGCGGCTACTGGGCGCCCGTCGAGCTCTGGAACCGCGACGCCGAACACTGGGCCACGCTGTACCAGAAAGGCATGCGCGTCCTGGTCGAGGGGCGCACGGTCAAGGAGGAATGGGAGGACAGCGAGGACAACGCGCGCGTGACGTTCAAGGTGGAGGCGCGGCGCATCGGTATTCTGCCGCACCGCCTGGCCTCGGTGACCATGCGCGAGAAAGCCAGCGACAACGCCAGCTCATCGCGCAAGGGGGGAGGCAAGAAAGCGCCACGCAAGTCCGGGTAAGTGGGTGGTACTCAGTGGAATTGCCGCCCGCAGCGCGATATCACTGGAACCATAAAGTCAGCTCAGCGGGCAACATTGGCTACTGTCGTTTGATTTACTCTCGCCGGGCGCTCTTACGCCGCTCACTTTCCAGCATTTGCTTCACTTCCGCCAAGTACTGGTCCAGGGCAAGGAATGCCCGCCAGTGCAGCGGACTCTCCTGAACCCAGGCAATCAGCCGGGCGCGAGCCTGCTCCTTGTCCGGTTCCAGATGGGTGGCCATGAACAGCTCATAGGCCTTGATCGCTAACGCATCTACCTCACTCTGGTGGGTTCCGTGCAAGTTTGTTGCCTCCGTGGTGACGGTCGAGTCATCCATCTTATTCTCGGTGATACGCCTCGTAAGTTTGTTAGTCAACCTTCTGAGTCGTTCATATCTTTGAGGTGCTGTTCGACCATATAGGTCGAATTGGAGAGCGCACCCATTGCCCGTGAAAGAGCCTAGCCCACATCACATTGGTCGCCAGTTGGCGAAGTATCGCCTTGCCCGGCACTTGACCCAGACACAGGTCGGCGAGCATCTGCAGATTTCTGGCGAAGCGGTGTCGCGCCTGGAGCGAGGCTTCGTTGAACTCTCGGTTTCCAAGCTGCTGCAATTGGCCGACTTGTACGGCTGCCCCGCCGATGAACTGCTGCTCGCGATCAGTCCTCGGCCGCAGGACTTAGGCGTGCAGATCAACTCCATTATCAAGGAGCTCGATGAGGCGGATAAGCAGTTCGCCCTGGAGTCGTTGAAAACGCTGGCGAACCACCTCGCACAGCGCAAGTAACACCCGCCCGCCGATATGAACCCGGCACCTTCGGATTTACCCTGGCGCCTCGCGACCATACCCCCACCCTGTCGGTACCCACCGAGAGGGCACGTTTATGCGCCTGTTCATCTGCGAGAAACCATCCCAAGCCCGCGATATCGCCCGGGTGCTGCAGGCCAGCCACCGCGCTGATGGCTGTCTGAAGGGGCAGAACGTCACCATCACCTGGTGCGTCGGCCATCTGCTGGAGACCGCTCCGCCTGAAACCTATGGCGACTACAAGCGCTGGTCGCTGGACGATCTGCCGATCATTCCCAGTCAATGGAAATTGGTGGCCAAGCCCAAGGTCGCTGGCCAGCTCAAGGTGATCAGTCAACTGCTGCGCACCTGCAGCGAGGTGGTCATCGCTACCGATGCCGACCGCGAAGGCGAGATGATCGCCAGGGAGATTCTCGAGCGCTGCCAGTATCAGGGGCCTATTTTGCGCCTGTGGCTCTCCGCGCTGGACGAGGCGTCGATCCGCCGAGCCCTGGGCGCCTTGCGTCCAGGGGAGGAAACCTTGCCGCTGTATCACTGTGCGCTGGCCCGCTCCCGTGCCGACTGGCTGGTCGGCATCAACCTGAGCCGGCTGTTCACGCTGCTCGGCCGCCGCTCCGGTTTCGATGGACTGCTGCCGGTGGGACGCGTACAGACGCCCACCCTGCGCTTGGTGGTCGAGCGCGACCGGGCGATCGCCAGCTTTGTGCCGCTACCGTTCTGGACCGTCGATGTGCACCTGGAGCAGGACGGGATCCGCTTTCAAGCGCGCTGGCAGGCCCCGACCGCGGTCAGCGATGCGGTTGGACGCTGTATTGACGAAACCGCCGCACAGCAGGCGCAGAGACGCTTCATTCAAGCCGGCACCGCCGAGATCGATAATGCCGAAGTCGAGCACGTGCGCGAAGGCCCGCCGCTACCGTTCGACCTGGGCACGTTGCAGGAAATCTGCTCGGCCAAGCTCGGATTGGGTGCACAGGAAACCTTGGCCACCGCCCAGGCCCTGTATGAAACCCACAAGGCGACGACGTACCCGCGGACCGATTGCGGCTATTTGCCGGAGAGTATGCTCGATGAGGTGCCTCGCGTGCTTCACGCCCTGGCCGCTGCACCATCGCTGGGGGCAGTGCTCAAGGAAGTCGACCCCAGCCGCCGCTCCCGTGCCTGGAACAGCAGCAAGATCACCGCGCACCACGGCATCATCCCCACCGCCGTCACGCTGGATCTGGCGCAGCTCTCCGAACGCGAGCGGGCGGTTTACACGCTGATCCGCGCACGCTACCTCGCGCAGTTCATGCCCGAGCACGAATACCTCAAAACCCAGGCGCTGCTGCACAGCCAGGCAGATCAACTGGTGGCGCGCGGCAAACAGATCCTGGTCCGCGGCTGGAAGGCAGTGATCAACGAGGCCGACGGTAACGAGCCGGCCGAACAGGCGCAGCGACTACCCACGTTGCGTGAATCCGCGACGGTGGCGCTGATCGACGCCACGCTCAATGCACAGCGCACACAACCGCCCAAGGCCTACACCGAAGGCACGCTGGTCAAAGCCATGAAAACCATCGCCAACCAGGTGGCCGATCCGCGGCTGAAGCAGAAGCTCAAGGACAGTTGCGGGCTCGGTACCGAGGCCACCCGCGCGGCCATCATCCAGGGCCTGATCGATCACGGTTACCTGACCAAGAAGAAACGCAGCCTGGCTGCCTCAGCGGCGGCGCATACCTTGATCGAAGCGGTGCCACCAGAGGTGGCCGACCCGGTCATGACTGCGCTGTGGGAGCAGGCGCTGGATCGCATCGAATCGGGCCAGCTGAGTGTCGATACCTTTCTCGCCAAGCAGGCAGAGTGGCTGACCCGCTTGGTGCGCAGTAACGCCACGCTCACCCTGCGCCCGCCCCCCAGCAAGGGGCCCTTCTGCCCGGTGTGCCGCAGCACCATGCGCCAGCGTAAAGGTCGCACCGGCAGCTTCTGGTCGTGCATCCGCTACCCCGAGTGCAAGGGCACCAAACCGGTGGCGAAAGCCAAGCGGGCGAAAAACGCATGACTTGACGGCACACCACAGCGCTGGTGTAGTGAGCTGGCCCCTCGCCGCTTGGCGACCAAGACCGATTCGCTCCGGGTAGCTCGGTCAGACTCCTAGAGTTCGGAGCCACACTTCAGCACATCTGCGGATGACTTCTCAGCGTTCCAAGTCTCCTAGGTGGATGACCCGTGCGGCTTGTACCAGGCCGTAGGGGTCATCCGCTTCGGCGACGATGCTCAGCTCCGGTGCCCGCCGGCGAAACACTGGGCACCTTTTGTGCGCGGATGCGTGCCAGTTGATTCCGACCCAGGCCACGACAAGGGTCGGTTGATCCAGGTGGATCGGCAGTGGAGCTCTGCGACGGACTCCGGTGCCACATCGCCGGGTCAAGGGTGGTCCAACTCCTCCTAGCCTGATGACCGTCGGGCTATTTTTTCGCCAACGACAATCCACCGAAAGCCACCCGATTCCGCGCGTTCAGACCGCCTGAAGACCATGGTTGACGGGCCTTTCGCGGCGTTCTATAGATGAGCTGCACACCGCTGTCGTTGACAGCACCCAGGTAGCCAGGACCTTCAAGGCTACGCCCGTTTCGGGTGGTTCTCCCCCAAAGTGCGACTCGCGCTCGGCAGCTCGCACGGTCACCGTCCCATCGGTGATGAGCGCCTTCTCGACCGATCAGGTGTTTGCACCTCCCCTTGCGGAACTCACCAGCCGCCAGGGCCGGTGGATGTCCGCGTTCTGCTGAACAGGAGCTCCATCATGACTACTGCAAGCAATAACGCCCCCACCACCTACTTCAACCTGCACACCCAAGGCATCGGTTACCTGAACCGTGTTCGCGAAGTCCCGGTTCGCCGCGGCCAAGCGTTCATGGCCTGTGACATCGCTGCCTTGCACGGTGCCTCGGACGACGTCGAGTACACCCGCTTCGACTGCAAGGTCGCCAGCGGTGAAGCCGACCGGCTGATCCGTGAACACCTGGAAGACGTCCGCGCGGAACGCAAGGTCCTTATCGCGTTTCGCATCGGCGACCTCTGGGTCGATCCGTTCATGTACGAGAAAGGCGAACGCAAGGGGCAACCCGGCGCCAGCCTCAAAGGCCGACTGATCTTCATCGAGTGGATCAAGGTCGACGGTCAGTTCAGCTACCGTGCGCCGGCTCGCACCGACGCTGCCGCCGCCCCTGAGGGTGCTGAAGCAGCAGAGCCGGAACAGGCGGACGATGACGCTGACCAAGGCCAGCCAACCCCACCCGCTGCACGTGAATCCACCGCCGCACGTCAATCTGCCTAAGCCAGTTTGGCCGCTCGCAGCAGGCGCTCTTAGGAGCGCCTGTTGTTCATTCACGTCGGAGGTTGCCATGGAAAGCTTCTGGCTCTGTGAGGACTGCCTGCAGGCGGTCGCCTACGACGACTTCAGTGCACTGTCGCTGTACTACAGCGAGGCTGAAGTCGAGCAACGCATCACCCACATGCGCGCCCAACTGCAGGCCCTGCTACCCCTGAGCGCCGACTTCGATCCGCAGACCGGCGTCGGTATCGAGGCCTTTTCCACGCAACCATGCGAGGGCTGCCAAAGCCCGCTGCACGGCACTCGACATCGCTTCACGCGCCTTTGATCACACACTTAAACCAGCCTGGGGCACGCCCTCAGGGGGCGCTCCATCTCTCACGAGGAATTGCCCATGAACACCGCCTTGAACCTGGTCGACCCGCTCGACTCCGTACTGGCCCAGCGCGCCCGTGAGGATGCGCTGATCTCCGAGGCCCTGCAGCTGCTGGACCAGCGTCACTTCCAGCGCGGCGAGGCGCTGATAACCCCCGCCGATGCCGCAGCCTACTTGAAACTGCAACTCGCCCCCTACCACCACGAAGTGTTTGCCCTGCTCTGCCTCGACTCGCGCCACCGTGTGCTGAGCTTCGACATCCTGTTCACCGGTAGCATTGACGGTGCCTCCGTGTATCCCCGCCAGGTGGTCATCAAGGCCCTCGAACACAATGCCGCCGCCGTGATCTTCAGCCACAACCACCCCTCAGGCTGCTCGGAACCGAGCGGCGCCGATCGGGTGCTCACCAACCGCCTGACCGAGGCTTTGGCCTTGGTCGAGGTATGCGTCCTGGACCACATCATCGTCGGCGAAGGCACTCCGCTTTCGTTGGCCGAGTACGGCTGGATCTAACAGCCCACCTTGCCCTGGAGGTCACCGCCCGTTCGGGGTGGCCTCGGCGTTTTCGGAGAACCACCATGCGCCCTTCTCTTACCAATCCGTTTCTTCGCGGCTTCCAAGGCCTGCGCTACGAGCGTGTCCTGCAAATCAGCTATGCCGACGATTGCCCACCGTGCTACCGCGCGCTGCACCCAGCTCAGAACGAGCTGTCCGATGAGGTCATTAGCCTGCAACCGTGCCTGTTCGATGACGACGTCGCGGTGATCACCGACGGTGTGTGCGTACCCGAGTTTCTGCGCATGCGCTGCCCGGCCAACGGCTTCGTGAACACGGTGCTCTACCAGATCATGGGCGATCAGCTCGGACGCCCGATGCATATCGGCGACCTCGGCAACGTCGAGGCTGCGCGTCACCTGATCGAGCAGTTGTCGTTTGCCACCGGACACTACAGCCGCAGTTGGGAGATCAGCAGCGCGCACCTGCCCGCAGACGAGTTCGAGTTCCTGCAGGTGTTCACCTGGTGCAACTCGCCAGCGGGCTTCTTCGAGTGCTTCGAGCTCAACAGCAACCATGCTGTGGGGTGCAAGCTGTACTCGACACCCTGGGTAGCGGCACATGAAGCCAGCAGGATCGGCTGGAGCGCCAGCGAAGTCTGTGCGCGCATGCGCGATGACCATGTCACGCCGGTGCTGCTCCAGCTGCTGATGCTGGCAGGCCAGGCAGGCACCCGCTTGCTGATCTTTGACCCTGACGCCGCACCACTGGCGGAGCTACCGCTGTTTACCGAAGACTGACCAAAGCGCCCTCCCGGGCGCCTTTTTTGTGGTAGCCGACTGAAAAGCTGGCTGGCCAGATTCGGTTTTCCAGTGGGGACTTGCCTCGCGCCTTCGCCATGGTATCGGCAACATTTGTCGAGACACGGTCATGCACACACCCACACTCTCCACCCTCGGACTGATGATCGCCCTGGCGGGCTGTAGCACGCCGCCACCGGCTCCGGCCCCGGCTCCCGCAGCGCCACCCGCGTTGCCGGCGGCATTGCCCAAGCCGAAAGCCCAGCTGCCGGCCTGGGTGCGCCAGGACCGTTACACCCTGGTCACGACCCGGCCCACGCTGGAGCAGCGCCAGCCGCTGTATCAATTGGTCAACGTACAAATTGCGCCAGCCCTGCATGCCACCGTCGGTGAAGCCCTGCGTCACCTGCTGCAACGCTCAGGCTACGCGTTGTGTGCCGATAGCGCAGCGGTGGATCGCTTGTTCCGTCGCCCTCTGCCTGCAGTACAGCACCAATTCGGCCCCATCTCACTGCTGGACGCCCTGACCATCATCGCCGGCCCGGCTTGGCGACTCGAGATCGATCCAGTTGATCGGACCGTGTGCTATGCCCTGCGCGTGCCGTCGCCTGCACCTCCTTTCTCGACACTGGAGATTGCGCCATGAAGGTTCTCCATTTTCAGGCCTTGGTGGTCGGTGCCCTGTGCCTGGGCGCCGCCGTGCTCGCCGCCGAAACGCACAACCATCATCAGCAACTGGCCGAACTTCAGGCTGCGGCCCGCAACGCCCCGGCCGACCCAGCGCCGGCCCTGCGCCGCGATATCGATGCATTGGCCGCCCGGCTCACGACGCCGCAGCCGCAGGTCGTGGCGTTGGACGAGGCACAAGGTAGACACACTGCGGCGCTGGCCGCCCTCGGCCAGCAGCAGGATGAGCTGGCCGTCTCGCTCAAGGCGCTCCAGGCAGCACCGCCAGGACCAAGCAGCAACGATCTGACGGCTTTGGGACAACGGTTGGCCACGGCAGAGGCCACGCTCGAGAAACTGTCGACCCGCCCTTCTGCGCCTGCAACCGCCAATACGCAACCGCAGGCCTCCAGCGGTGAGAAAGCCAAGGCCAAGCCTCTGGCCCCACCCTTCACCCTGCTGGGTATCGAGACCCGAGGAGACATCAGGTTCGTGGCTGCCCTGCCCGCCGGCGCCCATTCGCTCACGACCGTGCACCTGCTACAGCCTGGCGACAGCTTGAACAGCTGGCAGCTGCGCGCAATCCGCGCGGACCAGGTGGTGTTCCATGTCCCGGGGCATGGCGACTGCACACTGCCCCTGCCTTGACGAGGTGCTTATGGCTCGGTTCTCTATCCTCTCGCTTGTCCTGGTTCCCGGCTGCCTGTCCGCAGGAGTGGCGTGGACCGCGCCAAAACTGGTCGACTCGGCCCCGCAGTTCAGCGAACAGACACCGCTGGAATGGCAGGCATCCGATGCGACTCGGGCCAAGGCCTGGGGGCTGACGGAGGATGAGTGGGTTAAGTTCGAGCACCTGCAGGCTGGGCCCCGCCACTATTGGTCGCCGCAGCTCGACCCACTCACCACCCTCGGGGTGGAAGCCGACTCGGACCAGGAACGGCAACGCTACGCCGAGCTGCAGGTCCGTCTCGAGGCCAAGCGCGCCGAGCGCGAACTGGCCTACCAGAAGGCCTACACCTCCGCCTGGGCGCGGCTGTTCCCGGAAATGCTGCCCGTGCAGGGCATGGCCGATGATCCAGCAGCCACCCCTGCTAGCCGCTTTGCCCTGTTTGTGGAAGAACGCTGCCCGCGCTGCGTCATCAACACTCAGCAATGGCTGCATGGTGGCGCGCGCCTCGATGTGTACTTGGTCGGCAGCCAGGGTGACGATGGGCGTCTCCGCCAGTGGGCACAGGGCGCGGGCATTACCCCCACCCAGATCAGCAGTGGCCAAGTCACTCTCAACCATGACCGTGGCCGCTGGTTCGCTCTGGGCGCCAGCCGCCCCTTACCGGCGCGCTACCAGCAGATGGACGGCAAATGGCAGCGCATCGACTGATCCTCGCGCTGGCCTTGGCCTGCGCCACGGCCGTTCACGCCGACGCGCTGCCGCCTCCGGCGTATCAACTGGCCGCCGCACGCGCCGGCATCCCTGCCTCCGTGCTGTTCGCCATCGCCCTCCAAGAGAGCGGCACGCCGCTGCGAGGTCACCTCATGCCCTGGCCTTGGACCTTGAATGTTGCTGGTACGCCGCAGCGTTTCGCCCGCCGTGATGAAGCGTGTGCCGCACTCAAACAGGCCTTGATCCGTCACGATCCCAAGCGTATCGACGTCGGGCTGGGCCAGACCAACCTCGGCTACCACCCTGATCGGTACCGCAGCGCCTGCGAAGCTCTGGATCCGCGCGCCAACTTGGCTGTGACTGCCGAGCTGCTACGCGCCCACTATGCCGACAGCGGTGACTGGGTCGTGGCGGCGGGCCGCTATCATCGCCCTGCCGGCGGGAAGCCTGCAGCGCAGTACCGCCGCCAGTTCAGCCAGCACTGGCAGCGTGTCCAAGCGCTCGTGGCATCTCCGAGAGGGCCGCAGCCATGAACCGTCGGTGCTGGGTAACGCTGTGTATTTGTCTGTGGTGGACGGTTGGCACGCCCGCGCCCCCCAGCCAGCGGCCCGATCCCCGCGCGCTGACCTGGGCCCTGCCCGTACACAGCACACGCCTTTCACCCGGTGCCGTGTCGCCAAGGGCATTGAGCCTGCCAGGGTTCACGCCACTGTTCCTGGTCGGGCACGACGTCGCCTCTCTGGAATGGTTGGCCCAGCATGCACAGAGGCTGCAGGACCTGGGCGCCAGCGGCCTGGCGGTTGAAGTGGCCGACGCCCCGGCGTTGCGCCGCATCCAGGCGGCAGCCCCTGGAGTGGACATCTGGCCGGTGAGCGGCGACGACATCGCCGAGCGCCTGGAACTGCAGCACTACCCGGTGCTGATCACGCCCACCGGCCTGGAACAGTGAGGGTGCATCATGGGCGAACATGCGATGGAGTCCCTGCTGCGCCCTGCGGTGGAGCTGTACACCGTGGGCATCTGCGCCGGTGCCGGCGCCCTGTGTCTGCACTCACCTTGGGCGGTGGCGCTATCGCCAGAGGTGGGGGCAGGCATGGCCCTGGCCTATACCGCATTCGGCCTGAAGCGGCTCAACGAGGCACGGATCGTCCTGCGCTATCGGCGCAATATCCGCCGCCTGCCGCGCTACTCGCTGACCAGCCGACAGATTCCGGTGAGCGGCAAGCGCCTGTTCATGGGCCGTGGCTTTCGCTGGACCCGCCTGCACACCCAGCGTCTGCTCGAGGCGCAGGACCCGGCGTTGGCCCGCTACGTCAATCAGTCGGCCGCCCACCAGTGGGCGCGACGGATGGAACATCTGCTGGAGAAGGCCCCGCCAGGGTTGTCGCTGTTGCCCCGCCTGACCGCCTGGGACAGCCCATTTAACCCGGTACGGCCCCTGCCGCCGGTGGGCGGCTCGCCACTGCTGCACGGCGTCGAACCAAAGGAACAGGAAGCCAGCTTGCCGCTGGGCGAGCGCGTCGGCCACACCCTGGTGCTGGGCACCACGCGAGTCGGCAAGACACGCTTGGCCGAGGTGTACATCACCCAGGACATACACCGACCCAGCCAGGAAGTGGTGATCGTCTTCGACCCCAAGGGCGATGCCGACCTGCTCAAGCGTATGTACGTGGAAGCGCGGCGCGCCGGCCGTGAGCATGAATTCTATGTGTTCCACCTGGGCTGGCCGGAGATCTCCGCGCGCTACAACGCCATCGGCCGCTTCGGCCGCATCTCCGAAGTCGCCTCCCGCATCGCTGGCCAACTGAGCGGCGAAGGCAATTCGGCCGCATTTCGCGAGTTCGCTTGGCGCTTTGTCAACATCATCGCCCGGGCCCTGATCGAGCTCGGCCGGCGCCCCGACTACCTGCAAATCCAGCGGCATGTGGTGAACATCGATGCGCTGTTCATCGAGTACGCCCAGCACTTCTTCGCCCGCCATGATCCTCAGGCCTGGGAAGCGATCGTGCAAATCGAAGGCCGGCTGAACGAGAAGAACATCCCGCGCCACATGGTTGGCCGGGAAAAGCGCGTGGTCGCCATCGAGCAGTACCTGAGCGCCAAGCGCATCTTCGATCCGGTGATGGACGGCCTTCGCTCAGCCGTACGCTACGACCGTACCTACTTCGACAAGATCGTGGCTTCACTGCTGCCACTCCTGGAAAAACTCACCAGCGGCAAGACCGCACAACTGCTCGCCCCCAACTACACCGACCTCGACGATCCACGGCCGATCTTCGACTGGCTGCAGGTCATCCGCAAACGCGGCATCGTCTACGTCGGCCTGGATGCGCTGTGCGATGCTGAGGTCGCCGCCGCTGTCGGTAACTCGATGTTTGCCGACCTGGTCTCCGTCGCTGGCCATATCTACAAACACGGTATCGATCATGGCCTGCCAGGCTCCTCCAGCGCCGCGGACAAGGTGCCGATCAACCTGCACGCCGACGAGTTCAACGAACTGATGGGCGACGAGTTCATTCCACTGATCAACAAGGGTGGTGGCGCCGGTATCCAGGTCACCGCCTACACCCAGACCTTGAGCGACATTGAAGCGCGTATCGGCAACCGGGCCAAGGCCGGCCAGGTCATCGGCAACTTCAACACCCTGCAGATGCTACGGGTACGGGAGACCGCCACCGCCGAACTGCTGACCAACCAACTGCCCAAGGTCAACGTACAGACCCGCACCCTGGTCTCTGGCGCGACGGACACCGCCGATCCGGATGCCCGAACCGACTTCACCTCCTCCTCGCAGGATCGGGTTACCACCACTTCGGTACCGCTGATCGAGCCGGCGCACATTATCGCCTTGCCCAAGGGACAGATGTTCTCGTTCCAGGAAGGCGGACAATTGTGGAAGGTGCGCATGCCGCTACCGAAGCCGGCCAGCGACGACGCAATGCCGGCAGACCTGCAGACCCTAGCAGAGCGCATGCGCGATTCCTACAACGCCAATGCGGGGAGTTGGTGGAGCACCACCGGCGGCGCTCCGACGGTCGATTTCGATCCAGAGCAGCCTCCACCCGGGCGCAGACACACACCGTAAGCGCGCCGTCAGCAACCGAGTATGTGGAGCCCGTATGCCTACGACCCCAGCCAGCCCACCACCTCCACAACGAAGTTCGGGGCTCATCTTCGGCACGCTCGAGCTGTGTCTGCGGCTACTCGGCCTGCTGCTCGCTTCGCTGATTTTCTCAATCGCCCTGGAATTCGTGGGCATGCTGTGGTTCTGGCCCGAGCAGGGCTGGCATCACAGCCATGCGATGTGGCTGAGTGAGCTCGGCTGGCTCAGTAATCACTTCAAGAACTCTTTGCTCGTGCAAGAGCCGGCGCAAGCGACCGCCAAGATACTCGAACACTTGAACGACTGGGCCGCAGTGCGCTCTGGATGGGCGCAATCTGACACCCAGCTGAAACTGCTCAGTCGAGAAGCGTCATTCCAGGGGAAGTTCGCGCAGGTCTATGTTGTGATACAGGACTACCTGCTGGCGGCTCTGTTCACGGTCTTTACTTTCGTAGTGCGGCTGGCCGTTCTCACACTGGCGATGCCGTTGTTCCTGCTTGCGGTGGTCACCGGCGCCGTCGACGGCTTGATGCGTCGTGACCTCCGCAAGTTCGGGGCGGGTCGGGAGAGCAGCTTTGTCTACCATCGAGCGAAGCGGACGTTGCTGCCGCTGATGGTAAGCCCTTGGGTGATCTACCTCTCCCTTCCCTTAACGGTGAATCCCATTTGGGTCCTACTGCCATGCGCTGCAGTGCTTGGATGGATGGTTGCAGTCACGGCTGCGACTTTCAAAAAATACCTTTGACTGTACGCTGTCGACCCAAAGCGGACGAAGTCAGCCCTGACAATTTGCCGTTCGACAAGCCACACATTCACTCATGAAAGAGCAAACTCATTTACCCTAGCGCTGCGGCGAATGCTTCTGGCGTTGGGCCCTCCTGCCATTGCGCAATAGTCCTCGGCAGCACCAGCCATGGCTGCTTGCGCCGTGTCCAGATATGCGCAACCGGCTCGAAACGCTCAGCGCCTTCCAGGATGCCGGCCCGTACCACTCGCATTCCAGGCGCTGCCGTGGTCTCGTTGAACATCCGGGTATGACATTTACCGCAGGCATGTTGGGTAGACGTTTGACCTTGGTATTCATGGTCGAAGATGGCCGTTTCGCCACATACCTGAACAGCTGACGCCGCGCTCAGCATGTGCAGACCAAACGCACTGCCACTCCAGCGCTGGCAGTTCAAACAGTGGCAGGCATACAGCGGCGGCAATTGCTGCGCCACGATCTCGAGGGTGACTTGGCCACATCGGCACTGACCGGTGATTCTCATGCGTTGGTTCCTTACAATGACGCCCGGAAAAATGTGGGCGTATGATCGCCTTTCACGGGTTCGGGCAGAAGATCAAATTAGGAGCAACTGTTGGCCAAGAATGTATGAGCGGCATTGAATGGGAAAGCCAGCGTGTATTTCTCGCGGTGCTGCGCTCTGGCAGCCTAAGCGGCGCGGCGAAATTGCTAGGTATCGCTCAGGCCACTGCGCGCCGGCGCCTCGACCATCTTGAGCACGCTCTCGGTGTAAATCTGTTCACCCGCACACATCAAGGACTGACGCCTACTGCCGGAGCGCAGCGCCTGATCGAACATGTGGAGGTAATGGATCTGGCCGCGCAAACCTTCACTCGCATGGCCAGCTCTGAAGCGTCGATAGATCACGGTACAGTCCGGCTGACCTGTGGCGAGTTGCTTGGCGTCGAAGTATTGCCCGACCTGCTGCGCCCTTTCCATTACGAACACGCCGGGCTCAAACTTGAGTTGAGCATAAGCGATGACCTTGAAGACATCGCCAGGCTGCAATCGGATATTGCGGTGCGGCTGATGCGGCCCAATGAAGCGGATATCACCGTGCGGCGTGTCGGCAGTTTGCGGATTGGCATCCATGCCAGTGCCGGGTGCCTGGAGCGCTACGGTAACCCAGCCTCCCTGCTGTCGCTGCGCAATGGGCCGCTGATCGGGCCGGACAGACGCTCAGCGGATTTGCGTCGGTTTGTCGACGCCGGTCTGTGCAATGCCGATCAGCACTTCGCCATTGCCTCTGATCATCACCTCGCTCAGCTGGCCGCGCTGAAAGCGGGCTTGGGCTTCGGACTTTGCCCGACGCAAATCGCAAAATCGCACGGCCTGGTACATGTACTACCACACCATTTTGGCTTTGAGGTAGACGTGTGGATCGCAATGCACAATGACCTGCGCAAAATAAACAGGATCGCTCAAGTGTTCGAGGTTCTTGGAGAGCAGTTGCATCAATATCTATGCTTGGCCGATCAGTGAGCAGCGTAGGCCGTGGCATGAAGTGTTTGGGGAAAGCCATTCTCCTCCAATAGTCTTCACAGCTTTTTCACATGCAGCGTGGGAAAGTTAAACAATCCCTACGTGTGATAGATCTTGCCCGCCTAGCAGCGGCCTTTCTTTTGCCCGCAATTACCGTCACTGCAGGACATTCCAAGACTGCGTGATCGCTGGCATCTGAGCACAGCGACCACCAAAATGCTGATTTTGACGTCTATGCCACCCGCTGCACGGTAAGCCGCTGATCGGTCGCGAGGCGTCTTGCACATCCTACACCCCAAGCCAATGCCCTAGTCATTGACTCACCTGGTCGAGAATCGAAAGCTTCTTCGTGAAGGGCCATGCCACAGCCCGCGTACACGCCGATGAACATTTGCGTCTGACCGGTGCGCGAGAGCCTGACCTGAACATCGATGGTCGTGCCGTCATCGAGCTCCTCGTCATGGGTACGATGATGAAGCACTGGATCCGCCCAATTCCAAAAAACGTCACCTCGAATACGCATGCCGCCCTCCTACGACTTTAGTCTTATACGGAAACCTAACCATAGCAAAGCGAAGCGGCAGTTCAATGACAGCATGATGATCGCCCTGGAATATCAGACAGCTGGCTTTAATAGCGATACAGAACAGTTTTTTATATGAGCTTGAGGCCGAAATCGGTGTGTAACGAAGCTGAATCGCTTAGTTACCGGGAGTGGGATATGAAGCGTGGTGCGGATCGCCGATCACCTCTGAGTCTTACAGGCTATGCTGATTTCGGCTCAATGCCGGTGCTCGTCCAACGGAAAGGATTATGGTCTCGCGCATTCGAACCCACATGCTGTTGCTCGCCTGCTTTGCAGTGTTGTTCAACCTGCTGATGATGCCGCTCGAACGTGTTTTGCGTAACGCTCCAGTTGAAGAGTCTCTGATCCTCGGAAGCTTTTGCAGCGTTCATGGCCTGCAGAGCTTGCCGAAATCCTTCTTGGCGCAGAACAAGGCCGATCAGTCAGATGTAACCGGTCATGCGCTCGGCGGCGCCAGGCTAGGCCGGACGCTAAGCGATCAAGGCTGGCAGCTGAGTCGCTATCAAGCCTGCTGCCGTGGCCTTGAGAATGGAAGGGGTCAGCTTGTCGCGCGGCAACCATTTACAGGCCGCGATCTCATTGCAGGCTACGACCTTGTCGCCGTCGTGAAAGTGGGTGATGAAAATGTGGTGGATGGTTGATTCCACGGTGATGGTGGACAAGTAAAGTAAGCCATGGCCGTTGATGCTCGTTTCTTCCCGAAGCTCTCGCGCCGCAGCGGCAAGTGGAGTTTCGCCCGCCTCGATCGCCCCGCCTGGGAAATTCCACTTTCCCCCTTTCTTGCGCACCAGCAGCACCTTGCCGCTGTGCAGACAGATGATTGTGGCTCTCGCTTTTAACTTTCTTATGTTCCTGTCTGGCATCCGCAGGCTCAACTGTTCACATCAGGGTTTAGCCGACTCGCTGGGAAATTGAGAAGGCGTTCTTCCCAAGAGACTTATG
This sequence comes from Pseudomonas sp. BO3-4, assembly GCF_034044115.1. Lineage (NCBI taxonomy): Bacteria > Pseudomonadati > Pseudomonadota > Gammaproteobacteria > Pseudomonadales > Pseudomonadaceae > Pseudomonas > Pseudomonas sp. BO3-4. The sequence goes on along the minus strand of NZ_CP139018.1, from coordinate 2,913,515 downwards.
GGTAAGACGACTCGTTCAACGAAATGGGCACAGGAGAGCCAGTTCGTAGCCGACCAATAGAGAGCTGCATCAGGCACACGACACATTCGCTATTGCCTCAGGTTTAAACCGAGGGCTCGCAGATCCCTTTAATCCATGTCAAAAACTGCCTGAGTCCTCAGGGTGGATGCCAGATACCCGTCTGGATTTCACCATGAACGCTTCTTTCGCCCTGTTACTTTCCTGTGTGGTGTCGCTCGGTGCCGTCGCCCAAGACGCGCCGGAGCGCTCAGATCTCGGCCTAGTGCAGCGGCAGCTCAAAGCCATCGAACTGTTGGCCGACCGCGCAAGCAGCGGCTCAGTCGATTCCGCAGGGGCCCGCTTTCGCTTCGATTATTCGAGGTTCGCTGCGGACCTCAAGCTTATGCGTCAAGGCATCCAACAATACCTGTCACCTTCGCGTGCGCAGCCAGCCGATCTGGTCGAGCTGACCGGTAATTACCGTGCTGAAGCGCCTCACTCGAGCCCAAACGATGAGCATGACTGACGCCCAACTCACCGCGTTTTCGGCCGTGGCCGGATTTACCCCGCAGCTCAGTTCGGTGCTGTGGCGGTCATTGGTGCTGGTGCTCGCTTTGCTCTGGTGTACCTGGGTCCTGTGGACCGGCTATCGCGGCTGGGCGGCCGGCAACCTCAATTTCGGTGCGCTCGGCGGCAGCACGCTGCGCCTGGCCCTCGCCGTGATCGTGTTGATGTTTTTCATGCTGTCGTAATCAGGAGAGCTTGCCATGAACCTTTCCCGTCGTTGCCATCGCCCGCTCGGTCTGTTGCGGGAGTCCTGTTCCCGAGGCCTGTTCGGTGGCCAGGTGCTGCTGAGCTCGACACTGGCCTGGGCTGACCTGCCGACCATGGAAGCGCCCTCCCGCGGTGAAGGTTCGGGGCTGATCGACACCATCAAGAACTATGCCTACGACGGCGGCATCCTGCTCGGCCTGCTGATCGCCACCCTCGCCTTCCTCGGCGTGGCCTGGCATTCGCTGACCGTCTACGCCGACGTGCAGAACCAGCGCAAGACCTGGAAGGACCTCGGCGCCGTGGTCGGCGTCGGCGCGCTGCTGGTGGTAGTGATCCTGTGGTTTCTCACCAAAGCCGCGACGATCCTGTGAGGTCACCATGTCCGACGCCCCTGCCACCCTGCCTGACGGCACGCTGACCTTTCTTCCTGAGCGCCTCAACCGTGACCCGGCCGTTCTTCGTGGGCTCACCAACGACGAGATGTGGGTCGCGCTGATCATCGGCGCAGGGCTAGGTGTGATTCTCGGCGCGCCGCTGGCCGTGGCCACCGTCTCCATCGCGACCCTCCCCACCTGCATGTTCATCTGCATGGCGCTGGTGCTGCTCGGTGGCGGCAAGCTACTGCGCCGAGCCAAGCGCGCCCGCCCCGAAACCTGGCTTTATCGGCGCCTGCAATGGCATCTGGCAGTGCACTGGAGTGTCGGCACTCACCAGTTGATCCTGCACTCGGGGCCTTGGACAGTGCGCCGCACGCGTCGACATGCGAGGGCGACGCCATGAGCCGCTTTCGCAACAAGGTGGATGCGCAGCAGGCGCATATCTTCAGTCTGCGTCTGGCCGTTTCGATCCTGGCACTGCTGTCCTGCGGGCTTTGGTACGGCTGGCAGTCCGCGCCTTCCGAGCTGACCATTCACGTGCCGCCCGATCTGCGCTCTGGCAGTACGCGCAAGTGGTGGGATGTACCCCCGGAAAACATCTACGCCTTCGCGCTGTACATCTTCGGCCAGCTCAACCGCTGGCCCACCGACGGCGAGGTCGACTACCACCGCGCCATCTTTGCCCTTCAACCCTACCTGACCCCGGCGTGCAAGACCTTCTTCGACGGAGACTTCGAGTACCGCAAGGCCGCCGGCGAACTGCGCGGTCGGGTGCGCGGCGTATACGAGGTGCTGGGCCGCGGCTACAGCGACGACCCCGACCTGCGGGTGAAGCAGCTGGATAGGCACAGCTGGCTGGTGAAGCTCGACCTCAACGCCGACGAGTACTACGCCGCTGAGCCGGTGAAGCGCGTGGTGGTGCGCTATCCGCTACGGGTGGTGCGCTTCGACGTCGATCCCGAGCACAACAAGTGGGGCTTGGCCCTGGACTGCTACGAAGGCACGCCGCAGAAGCTGACGCTGCCAGGAGGTGCGGGATGATGCGAGTCTTGATCATGATGCTGGCGGTAGCCGCAGGCTGGTGTTCTGCAGTCGGTGCGGTCGAGGTCAAATACTGGGATCGCCTGCCGCTGGCCGTTCCACTCACGGTGGGCCAAGAGCGCATCCTGATGCTGGATGAGGATGTTCGCGTGGGGGTACCGGGCACGATCGCCGGCAAGCTGCGTGTGCAGTCCGTCGGCGGCACCGTGTATCTGCGCGCCGCGGAAGCCCTTCCCCCTACCCGGCTGCAACTGCAGTCGGTGAAGTCAGGCGACATCATCCTGATCGACATCGAAGCGCTTGAGGGCAGTGAGGCCCTGGAGCCGGTCAAGATCGTGGCCCAGGCTTCGGCACCGGACGTGGAAGCGGCGAAAGATGCAGCACCTGCCGCGACGCCGGTACCGGTGGTGCTCACCCGCTATGCGGCGCAGAACCTCTATGCGCCCCTGCGCACCGTGGGACCGCTGCCCGGTGTGCGACGGGTGCCGCTGAGCGACGCCGTTGCGTTCAGTTCGTTGCTGCCCACCGAGCGGGTCTCGATCAAGGCACTCGCCGCCTGGCGGCTGGGCGACTACTGGGTGACCGCGGTGAAGATCGTGAACCGTGGCCCCGGCAAGATCACGCTTGACCCGCGTCACCTGCAGGCCACGCTGTACGCCGCAACCTTCCAGCACGCGGACCTCGGCCTTGCCGGTACGCCTGAAGACACCACCGTGGCCTATCTCGTCACCCGCGGCGGCGACCTGAGGCATGCGCTGCTGTTGCCCCCGCCAAAGCCGGAGGCTGACGCTCATGAAAGCTAACGGCCTGCTGAAATGGTTGGTGCCTGCGGTCCTGCTGGGCATCGTGCTGATCATCATCAAGTCCTGGGTGACCGCCCCGGATGGCCAGCCAACTCACGATCCGGAGAATGCCACGCTCAGCGCGGAACAGGCCAAAGCCTTGGGCATCGCCGGCGACACCCCGCGCGACACCGTGGCCACGCTGATCGGCCAGGTAAAAGCGATGCGCAGCGAAATGCAGACGTTGAAGAAAGGCAACGATACGCTGCAGACCGAAAACAACCGGCTGCGCACGCGCGAAGGAAACACCGACACGCGCATCCAGAGCACGCTGAGCAGCGTCACCCAACAGGTCACCGAGCAGCGCCAGCAGGCCAACGATGCTCGGCAGAAAGCTGAGCAGCAACACCGCGAGACCCAGGGACTGCTCTCCAGGCTCAAGGACCAGCTCACCGGCAAGCCAGCCGCGAAGTCAGATGTTCCCGCAGGCTTCGGTCTTGAACAAGGCGACGAGCAGCAATTGGCAGGGGCTCAAGCGCCGGCAGATGCGGTGCAGTGGATCGAACCGTCGAATGCACGCGCTGGGCAAGAGGATACCGACAAAGCTGATGGTCCCCTGTCGTCGTTGACCTCTAAGTTCAAGGACCTGCACGCCCTGGATAACAACGCCATTGATCGTGGCCAGGACCGCCTGCGTGCCGTCGCCAAAGGCGAGCGTGATCTGGAGAACGCCCAGGACCGTACCGAAGGTGCCCGTCCCGTCTACACCATCCCCGAGAATTCGACGCTGATGGGCTCGATCGCCATGACCGCGCTCATTGGCCGGGTGCCGGTGGACGGCACAGTGAACGATCCCTATCCGTTCAAGGTGCTGGTGGGGCCAGACAACCTCACTGCCAACGGCATCGACCTGCCGGACGTGGTCGGCGCGGTCATGAGCGGGACTGCCGCCGGTGACTGGACGTTGTCCTGCGTGCGCGGCCAGGTCGAGTCGATCACCTTCGTCTTCAGCGACGGTACCGTCCGCACGGTGCCGCAGCCGCAGAAGGTCGTCAGCCGCAATCGCAGTAGTAATCAAACCTCGGACACCGAGAAGATCCGCGGCGGCCTGGGCTACATCTCCGACCCGTACGGCATTCCGTGCATTTCCGGCGAGCGCCGCTCCAACGCCCAGCAGTACCTGGGCAGCCAGAGCCTGATCACCGCAGCCGGCGCCGGCTTTGCCGCGGCCTTGGGCAGCGAGCAGACCAACACCTCATTCATCAATTCGGCCAGCGGCAGCCTGGGCCTGTCCCAGAACAGCGGCAACAGCGCGCTCAACTCAGTGATCAGCGGGGGCATTGGCGACATTCGTGAGTGGATCAACAAGCTCTACGGTGAAGCCTTCGCCGCCATCTACGTGCCACCCGGGGCCAAGGTGGCTTTGCACCTGGACCACGAAATCAGCATCGACTACGAACCTAAAGGCCGGAGAGTGAACCATGAAAGCCCATCCGTCTCGGTACTGGATCTGGATTAGCCTGCTGCTCGGCCTGCACCTGGCCGGCTGCTCCACCAGCAAGGAAGAAATGCTGCCCCACGGCGATCACACCATGCTGGATATCTGGAACGGCGGTGGCTCGGTCGGTACGCAGCAACAGCTGTTGGAGGCGCGTGGCGAACTGCGTCGCCCGGTGCAGGACCCCGAGCGCCTGATCAACGCCCAGAGCGCCTACACTCGCACCGCCGCGAACGAGATCCGTGCCCAGTTCCCACGCCTGCCCAATCCAGACCTGGTCATGTACGTCTACCCGCATCTGGCAGGTACCCAACAAACGCCGGTGCCTGGCTACTCGACCGTGTTCCCGTTGTACGAGAAGGTCCAGTACGCCCTGCCCGGCGAGCGCCTGGACGATCTGTGATGGCTGATGACGCGAGTCGCGATCCGTCCCGCTGGAAGCCCTGGCGCGCGGCACAGCGCCGGCGCGCCACCCTGGCCGACGAAACCGCCCAGTACGCGCACAACCCCAGCTTCACCGACCACCTGCCCTGGGTCGAGTATCTGGAAGAGGGACAGTGCTTTCTGCTTGATGACAACCGTTCTGTGGGTGCCGTATTCGAGCTGCAACCGATCGGCACGGAGGGTCGCGAGCCCGAATGGTTGATGGCCGCACGCGACGCCCTGGAAGATGCGCTGCAGGACAGCTTCGACGAGCTCGATCAGGCGCCCTGGGTGGTGCAGTTCTTCTGCCAGGACGACAGTGATTTTGCCCCGTACCTTGAACGCCTGGAGCGCTACATCGCGCCGCGCGCGCGAGGTAGGCCGTTCACCGAGGCCTTCCTCGCCTCGATGCGCCGCCATCTTGAAGCCGTCGGCAAACCGGGTGGGCTGTTCGACGACCATGTGGTGTCTCACCTTCCGTGGCGCGGTAGCAATCGGCGTATTCGCCTGGTGGTCTACCGCTGGCTCGGGGAGCAGGCTGACGAGGATGGGCAGAGCCCGGTCCAGCTGTTGAACCGCACCTGCGACCGCTTGGTGGCCTCGCTGCAGGCCTGCGGGGTCAGCCCTCGGCGGCTGACCGGGCGCGACTTTTACGCCTGGTTGTTGCCTTGGTTCAACCCGGCACCAGCCCTCACTGGCGAATCCCCCGCCGCGTTCTATCGACGTGTGCCCTACCCGGAAGTGGATGACGGTGAGGAGCTGCCGCTGCCGTTCGACCACGATTTCGCCGAGCGGCTGTTCTTTCAGGAACCACGCTCAAATAGCGAGCAAGGTCTGTGGTACTTCGATCAGCAACCGCACGCCGTGATGGTGGTCGACAAGCTGCGCAGGCCGCCGCATATCGGCCAGCTGACCGGTGAAACGCGCAAAGGCGAAGCGTTGAACGCCTTGTTCGATCAGTTGCCCGAGCAGTCGGTCATGAGCCTGACCTTGGTGATCACGCCCCAGGATGTGCTCGAGGAGCAGCTCAATCGCCTGGCGCGCAAAGCCATCGGCGAGAACCTCGCCTCGACCCAGACCCGCCAGGACGTGGAGGAGGCCCGCGCGCTGATTGGCCGCCAACACAAACTGTACCGCGGCACGTTGGCGCTGTACCTGCGCGGTGCCGATGAGCAGCAGCTGCGCCAACGTTCGGTCCAGGCAGCTAACGTCCTGCTCGGCGCCGGCCTGCAGCCGGTGCGCGAGGGCGATGAAGTGGCCGCGTGCAACAGCTATCTGCGCTGGTTGCCGATGGTCTACAACCCGGCGCGGGACACACGCAACTGGTACACCCGGCTGCTGTTTGCTCAGCACGTCGCCAATCTGCTGCCCCTCTGGGGGCGCAGCATCGGTACCGGCAACCCGGGTATTACCTTCTTCAACCGCGGTGGTGCGCCGCTGTCATTCGACCCGCTGTCGCGCTTCGACCGCTCCATGAACGGCCACCTGCTGCTATTTGGCCCTACCGGCGCCGGCAAGTCGGCCACCCTGGTTTCAATCCTGATGCAGGTCATGGCCGTGTACCGACCGCGGCTGTTCATCGTCGAAGCGGGCAACTCCTTTGGCCTGCAGGGCGACTACTTCGCCACGCTCGGGCTAACCGTCAACAAGGTTCAGCTCAAACCAGGCAGCGATGTGAGCCTGGCGCCGTTCGCCCATGCCCGGCGCCTGATAGAGCATCCGGACCAGGTCGCCAGTCTGTCAACCGAAGAACTGGATGAGGCCGCGCCGGACAGTGGCGAGCAGCGCGATGTACTGGGCGAGCTGGAGATCACCGCGCGGCTGATGATCACCGGCGGCGAAGCCAAGGAAGAGGCGCGCCTGACTCGCGCAGACCGCAGTCTGATCCGCGAGTGCATCCTCGACGCCGCCCGGCACTGCGCGACGACTGAGCAGCAGGTGCTGACCCGCCATGTCCGCGATGCCCTGCGTAAGGTCGCCAGCGACACCCACCTGCCTGACAAACGCCGCGAGCGTGCGCAGGAGATGGCCGAGTCGATCGACCTGTTCTGCCAGGGCTTTGAAGGTGCCTTGTTCGACCGCGCCGGCACACCCTGGCCGGAGAGCGACGTGACGATCGTCGACCTCGCCACGTACGCCCGTGAGGGTTACGAGGCGCAGATGTCGATCAGCTACATCAGCCTGATGAACACCGTGAACAACATTGCCGAGCGCGACCAGTACCTCGGCCGCCCGATCATCATGGTCACCGACGAAGGCCACATCATCACCAAGAACCCGCTGCTGGCCCCCTTTGTGGTCAAGGGCACGAAGATGTGGCGCAAGCTCGGCGCCTGGTTCTGGCTGGCAACGCAGAACATGGCCGACTTGCCCGATGCCGCGCAGACCATGCTCAACATGATTGAGTGGTGGATCTGCTTGAACATGCCGCCAGCGGAAATCGAGGAGATCGCCCGCTTCAAGAAACTCACGCCGGCGCAGAAGGTACTGCTGCTCTCCGCGAGCAAGGCCTCGGGCAAGTACACCGAGGGCGTGGTCCTGTCGAAGAACCTGGAGACGCTGTTCCGCGCAGTGCCGCCGAGCCTGTACCTCGCTTTGGCCATGACCGAGCCCGAGGAGAAAGCCCAGCGCTGGCGATTGATGGAAGAGCACCAGCAGCCTGAGCTGGAAGCCGCCCTGCAGGTCGCGGCGGAGATTGATCGCCTGCGTGGCATGTCATAATTACTTCCGCACCACCAGTAAGATGATGGCCTGCGCCATGCATCTGAGTGCGAGTTCCACGCGCTGATATGAGCGCCCTCCTACCTTAATGCTGACTGCCACCTCCACTCTCCCCAGGCCGTCCCGAGCCAATCTTCCTAATCCTCGAGCAATGCCCACTCCCTGCCTGCGTCCGCAAGCTCGAGCATCTCCGTCAAATCCTCATCGCTGATCTCCTGCCGCCGATGGGCGGCATACGCCATCTCGTTCAGCACCAACGCACGGCCGTACGGATCAGCTTGAAGTTCCGTCTGATCATTCAGTTCGGCCAGCCACGCCGCAGGAAGGTTCAGCATTTGACCGTCCACAACTGATCGATCCTGGTCGTAAAGGATTGGCTCATCATTTCCCTTCTCATCCCCCACTCTGGCGCCACCGGTACACTACCGGCGCGCATCGTTCCCCTTCCCCAGCGCTCGTTGATGTCGTCCATCACCTGCATCAACCGGTCACATGCAACTGACTGCTTGAGCGCAAACAAATCCTCTGAAAACTCGCCGGGCTGCCGCAGATCCATCAGCAGGACCTCTGCTTTGCTGTACCGGAACCCTTGCCGAAAGACCCGCGCGACTGCGTCGGTGGCCAATCTGGTCATCAATAGCGTGTCGCAGGTTGGGTACGGCAGCTCCACCAGAGCGCCCTGGGCGTGGTGGGCCTCGTCCGGATTGAACATCCCCGTGCGGATGCTCACGCGCATGCGCTTGCATACCGAACCTTGGGAGCGGAGCTTCTCCGCCGCTCGCCCGACGTAGGTGGCCACGGCTTGCTTAATTGGCGCCAGCTCGGTTAGCCGCTTGCCAAACATCCGGCTGCAGCAGATCTCTTGTTTAGGCGGTTCGACCTCATCAAGTTCAAGGCAGGGCGTGCCGGCCAGCTCGCGGGCAGTCTTTTCCACCACGACGCTGAACTTCTGCCGAAGTGTCCAAGCGTCGGCCTTGGCCAAGTCCATGGCCGTCCGGATGCCCATCGCCTCGAGGTGAGCCGTCATCCGCCGGCCAATGCCCCACACCTCTTTCACCTCGGTATTGCGCAGCACCCAATCGCGCTTGAACGGAACAGTGATGTCCACCACTCCGCCGGTCTGCGCCTGGAGGCGTTTAGCCGTATGGTTAGCCAGCTTGGCGAGCGTCTTTGTGCTGGCGATACCTACACCGACCGGGATGCCCGTGCACTGGAAAATTCTCGATCGAACCTTGCGCCCGAACTCGGTTAGGTTTTCAGGAATGCCGGAGAGGTCAGCGAAGCATTCATCGATGCTATAGACCTCAGTCGCCGGCACCATTGATTCGATCAGCGTCATAACCCGTTCGCTCATGTCGCCGTACAAGGCGTAGTTGCTGCTGAACGCCACGACGCCATGCCGACTGAGCTTGTCCTTCGCCTGAAAATAAGGCTCCCCCATCTTCACGTAGGGCTTAGCGTCGTAAGACCTGGCGATCACACAGCCGTCGTTGTTGCTCAGTACGACAATCGGCGTTTTGGCCAGATCCGGCCGGAACACGCGCTCACAGCTTGCGTAAAAGCTGTTGCAATCAATGAGCGCGAACACCGGGTCACTGCGCATGATCACGGACGCTGTACCGGACCACACCCCAAACGACCAGGTCGTCACCTTCCATGATGTAGCGTGGGGGATACGCTGTGTTTTCCGACTTGAGGATTACCACCCCGTCACGACGGTGAAGCCGTTTGCATACCGGTTCGCTGTTGACGGCCGCAATGACGATATCGCCGTGCTCCGCTTCTCGCCCCCGGTCTACGATGACGATATCCCCGGAATAGATACCGGCGCCCTGCATGCTATCGCCCTCCACTTTCACCAGATACACATGCGGCGCGCGGAGGTCGAATAGCTCATCGAGGGAAATATGGCTTTCCAGGTGATCCGCTGCAGGCGACGGGAAGCCGGCAGGGACGTGAAACGAATACAGGGGTAAGGGTTCAGTGCCGCCGGTGGGCACGCCCAAGAATGTGATGGTCATGATGGAAGGTCCAATGCAAACTGTATGCATATACAGTAGATATGGCATTGGGTGCCCGGTCAATCCTGGGCGGTGAAAATTCTGACAAGCGAGAGGCGGGTTATGTGCGGACGGTACTCGATGTATGAGTCGATGGATCACTACCTGCGCCAGCTATCGCTGGACCTGGTGGTGATCAATGGATATGACCACGAGCCACTCAGCCGCTTCAACGTGGCGCCTTCGACGCGTGTCGAAATCATTCGCCAGATCGGAGAAGGCCTGAGTGTGGAACGCGTCAAATGGGGATGGTCGCCATTTTGGGCGAAGGGGAAGCGTCCCGACCCGATCAATGCTCGAGCAGAAACGGTGATGACGGGGAGGTTTTTCAAGGGGTTGTGGCCAGACGGCAGAGCGCTAGCCCCTGCAAATGGCTGGTTCGAGTGGATCCCGGACCCAGCAGACCCCAAGCGAAAGCAGCCGTACTACATCACGAGCGCCGACGGCGGCCCGCTTTTCTTCGGCGCACTTGCGCAGGTGCACCAGGGAATCGAACCGGACGACCGCGATGGATTCGTGGTTATCACTGCAGCTGCAGATCAAGGCTTGGTCGACATCCACGACAGAAAACCTCTGGTGCTTGCACCTGATGTGGCAAGGGAATGGTTGGACCCAGGCACATCGCCCGAACGCGCTGCGGCGATCATAGAGACGGGATGCCGCCCGGCAGAGAATTTTCGATGGTACCCGGTCGGCAAGGCTGTCGGTAACGTGCGCAATCAAGGGCCAGAGCTGATTGAGCCGGTTAGTGAGCAGGACCGCCACGGCCGCCAAGGCGACCTAGAGCTTTGAGTTGGTATTCATTTACAGCCTGATACTGCGACTCGGCGATCTGGCGGAGCCGTTCGACCTCAAGGGGCGGTTCGCCAGCGGCCAGGGCCTCGTGATAGTTCTTCAGCGCTTCTGCCGCATCGGTATACATTGGATGGTCTGGATACAGAATCGGCGGTCTATTCCCCATCACAAAGCATCCTCAGTTTTGGCTGTTCAATGAACGGTATGGACGGCTTGGCCTGACTTGATCAGCTGAAAGTCCACAGCTGCATGATAGAGGGTATCAGCCAATAATCGCTGCCGGACAACTTCCTCCTCAGATGCCGGGCCTACCTCAGCGGCGCGGAACTCTCGCCAAACGTCAACTGCCTGCGGGGTGAGCGCTCCACCGGCGTCTAGCATCCCCAAAGAGTGCGCTCGTCCATACCCTGCTCCTATTACTAACGCCAAACGACCACCTCGGCCCCATCGCGCACAACATTCGATAGCGCGACACATGAGTACATTTGTACTCCTGCCATACTGCCTTATCAGCCCCCTTTAGCCGGCTACCTCCTAAAACGATCGTCCTGGCCGCAGTTTGTCCGCCCACCAACTGCCTCGGATACGGGATGCTGAAACTTGGCGCATGGATGCACACCGCTGCCACCTGCCGAGCGTTGCCCATGAACGTCACCGTCTTCACTCGAAGCAAAGCGCCGAAATCCAGAAAGGCTCGCCGTGGCCGTGCCTTCACCGCCACTGCTCTGCTGGTGGCCGCCGAGCAGTGCCTAGCATTGACCACTCCTACCGTCATCGCCTCCGTCACTTCGCTGCAGTGCCTGGAGTACCGGGTCGTCGGCATCTGCTATTGGCTGCTGTGCACACCGTTCGGCTGCACGGTGCGAACCTCACCGAAGATCCGTCACTTCATTCCCGAGCTGGTGGTATCGAGCTATGCCGACACCGGCGCCAATCCCTGGAGCGAGATGTCGGCGCTGTCGACGCCGACGCCGGCGTCACAAGGGGGGGGCAACCTGATTACGCCTTCGCCGCAGCGCGATAACCTGCCCAGGTTCAAGAATGTCGACGGCATTGGCCATCCCGGCGGTGCAGCCCTCACAGCTCTCGCGCATACATTAGGTTATGCGTGCCCAAGCGGAGCCGTACCGTTTGCGCCCTACTACCTCAGCACGCTCGACCCGTTGGCGTGGCGCCAGGCGATCCCCGAGTCCGTCTACCCACAGGCACTGGTCCCGGGGATGCGCGAGATCGGCAACCAGGCACTCGGAGACATGTGGGGCAGCGTGTATCCGCGACACGGCTTTCTGGTGCAGCCCGATGATTTCAAGGCGGCTGCCGTGATGGCCCAGCGCGCCAGCGACTTCATTACCCGTGTCGGCCAGCCGCACGTTTATCTACCGCTGCAGCCGATGCCGGCTCCCGGCTACTGGCCGCCGCAGCCGGTGATGGAGAACAACGTCAACAACCACCGCTGGCAGTTGCTGGTCCCGGTAATCCAGAACACCTGCGCCATCTTCCCCAGCCCAACGATCCAGAGCGCCGACGGCGCCTATGCCTGGTCGCTGTGGCGGCCCTACCGCTGCTGCCAGCGCATGGGTCAGACGTTTCTGTTCAGCATTGACTTTGATGGAGGCCAGTGATGAAAAACCTCGCGCTCGGGTTGGTGTGCTTCCTTGTGTCTACCGCAGGCCATGCCGCAGAGAACGGCTACCACCTCGGTGACCAAGCCCAGGTCCTGGATGACCGCGTGATGTACACCATCGGCGGCGGCTCCGCGGCAGGAGCGCCCTCCTCGCTTTACCGTCCAAACGGCCTCGGCGTCGGCATGTCCTGGCGGGCCAACATGATGTGCGGAAACATGAACCTCTCGAACACCCTGCAGAACCAGCTCAATGGTGCCACCCAGGGCTTCCAGCAGATCATGGGCAACGTCATCCAGAACGCCACACAAGCGGTGATGTCGCTGCCGGCGATGATCATCCAGCGCGCCAACCCTGGGCTGTATGAGCTGCTGAGTAATGGCGTGCTGCAGGGACGCATCGACTTCGATCGTTCCAAGCTCACCTGCCAGGCGATGGCGGCAAAAATGGCCGACAAGGTCGACCAGGCCGGATGGGGTGCGCTGGCCCAGAACCAGGAGATGCAGCACAACCTTGAGCAGTCCGGCGGCGATGCCGTAATGGCGGTGAAGGATACCGAGTCGAACAACGGCAACAACGGCGTCAGCTGGGTCGGTGGGCAGAAAGCCGGGGGTAATGGACAGCAACCCATCCGGGTGACTTCGGATGTGGTAAAGGCCGGCTACAACCTGCTGCACAACCGATCCGTCGAGGACACCTCGGCCGTTGGTTCGGGCTGCCAGAATGGCGCCATCTGCCAAGCCTGGTCGAGCCCCGAGGAGGCCTCGGAATGGGCGACACGGGTGCTCGGTGAAACTGAGGTGGAGACCTGTGACGACTGCGAGACGCTGCGTGTAACCGCCGGTACGGGCCTGTCGCCGCTGATCCAGGAAACCTACACGGAACACCTGGAAGGCCTGCAGCACATGGTCTCGCGCGCCGACCAGCCTACCCCAGAGAACCTCAGCAAGGTCTCCAGCCCCTTGTTGCAGGTCTCCCGCGGCGTCATCGAGGGGCTGCGCGATGACCCCGACCAGAACTTGCTGGCCCGGCGCCTGGCCAGTGAGACCGCGCTGTCCAGCGTGATCTACAAGGCGATGCTGCTACAGCGCACGCTGTTCGCCGGCAGCCACGAACCGAACGTGGCATCGGCGCAGCCCGCCACTACCGCCCTCAACAGCAACGTCGAAACCCTGGAACGGGAGATCCGCTTGCTGCAAACCGAGCTGCAGGTACGCCAGTCGCTGGCCACTAATACCGCCAGCCTGGTCCTCGATCGCCACGCCGGTGGTGCCGACGCCTCGCGCAGCATCGATCAGCGCGACCCGATGCCGGACCGACTGCGCCGGGCTGAACAGGAGAGGAGCACGCCATGATCACGTCATCTATGAGATCACTGATCGTCCACATGCTGCTGATCATCGGCGCCATGCTGATCATGTTGCTGATTGCCTGGATGGCACTACAACTGCCCGCCGCCCAACTGGATTGGCTCGCACCAACCCGGGCAACTGCCGCCTACTTCGCGTGGTGGCGCGCCCTGCTGTACACCCTGATCTTCACCGGTTGGGCCGCAGCGTTGCGTATGCGAGCTACGCCTGTGGACCAGCAACGGCTAAAGCGTCTGGGGTTGATCGGCTTCAGTTCGATCATCCTGGTCGAGCTGTCTCGCCTGTGAGGTGCAGCCATGAACATGAGCACCAACAGCTACCTTGAGTACTACCTGTCGCTGCTGGCCTGGATCATCAACAACGGCATCTGGAATACGCTGGTGGATACCGGGCTGTTCGCCGCTCCCTTCGGTGCGGTCATCCTGCAGGAATGGCTGTCGGCCCGCCAACAGGGTGCTGACGAAGGCAACAAGGGCCTACTGTCGATCCCTCGCGTCGAGAACCGGCTGTGGATGAGCTACGTGGTCATTATGTTCGGCTGCATGCCGTTCTTCCCGCTGAACCTGTCCTCCGTGACGTTTGACGATGCCGCGAGCCAGCGCTGTGGGGTCACAATGGCCAGGCCCGCCGACACGGCCTGGGCCACGACTTTCAACACCATCGGCGAGAAGTCAGCGAACGTGCCGGTGTGGTGGTTCCTAGTGCATGCCATGAGCAAAGGCATCACCGCCGCTGCCACCGCGGCGATTCCCTGCGCGCCCGACATCCGGGCGATGCGCATGGAGATCGATAGTTCGCGGATCAACGACCAGGTGCTGCTACAGGAAGTCGCCGACTTCACCCGGGACTGCTACGGTTTTTCGCGCTCGCGGCTGTTCACCAATCGCCCCGAGCTGGACGAGTCGCAGAGCTACGACGCGTCCTGGATTGGCTCGACTTACCTACTCAACACACCGGGCTACTACGATACCGATCGCTCGCGAATGCCCAGAGTCGATTGGCCGTACGACGAGACCCGGGACACCTCTCTGCCTCAGCTCGACAGCGGCGCCGGCTACCCCACCTGCAAACAGTGGTGGAGCGACGGCACGATCGGACTGCGCGACCGCTTGGTGGCCGCTGTTGATCCTTCATTGCTATCGCAGCTGCGGGGCTGGCTCACCGGGCGCACCTCTACGGAGGTCGAAGACGCCACCTTGCGCGAGCTGGTGAGCCCACGGCAGCAATCATTGAGCATGGCACCTGGGCAGGTGTTCCAGGACTATGGCAGTAGCGCGAGGGGCGGATCGCTGACGCAAGGGCTAAACAACCTGGCCACCAATACCGGTTTGGCCCTAGGCTCGTTCAGTAACTTCCCGGCGATGAATGCGCTGCGCGCGGCCTTGCCGATGATCCAAGCCTTTCTGATCATGGGCACGATCATCAGTCTGCCACTGGTGCTGCTGATCAGCACCTACCAGCTCAAGGCGCTCATGACGATCACATTCGCGCTGTTCACCCTGCACATGCTCACCTTCTGGTGGGAGCTCGCACGCTGGATCGACTCAAGCATGCTGGAAACGCTGTACAATCAGGTATCGGTCTCAGACCAGGCGCTGTTGTCGTTGCCGACAGCAGGCTTCATGGACGGAACGGTCACCGCGCAGGTGATCGAGTACGTCATGGGCGCAATGTTTGTTTTGCTACCCATGATCTTTATCGGTGCAATGAGTTGGGCGGGATACAACGTGGGAAGTGCTATCCAGACCCTTCTTACTCGTGGAACAGAGGCCGCTCAGACACAAGCAGGAAGAGGCTCATCACAGCTAATGACAGGTGTCCAGAAACTCAAATAAGACTCTACTTGAGCGACCCGTACTCGTCATACAGCTCTGGATACTTGTGTTGATGTTGAGGGTGACTGACCTGATGCACGCCAGGTTCCTCATCATCGGACGTCGTAATGGGCAGTGCCGCCATAGCCCAGAGAGCGACCATTCCGATCGCAAGGAAAAGTGCAACTGACGCAACCGCAAGGACGAGGAGCAACTTGATAACCTGCAAGCCAAATCGCCGATACTCGCAAGGTACTGAAACCAATATGCGAGACTGCAGCACTTTCGTTTCGAGTCGTTGCATCATTCGACCAGCACCAACCGCAGTGCGAATGAGAAACCTGCCGAGACCGGTCCGGCCGGAATTGGCAGAAGCTGGAGTCGACATTTGATTACCTCCCTTACCCATCACCGCGCTTGCGGCCAAACCACTATCGTTAATTTGGATCCAAGCTTTAGCTTACTCCTCTGTCGCTGAATTCCATGACCGTTGATCACTTGGACAAACTGGATTATCGCCGGTGGTGCTCATTGGATAGGGAACATTGCCTCCACTGAAAAGCGCCATTGACGCAATATCGGTTCGCTTGGTAAACCACTTGTGCAATCGCTGGTTTTTCCGGCATCCCAGGTAGCCATAACCTTTGAGGCTACGTCACGCATGTGATGGTTACCCCGAAATGCGATTCGCGTTCGGCAGCTCGCATGGTCACCGTTCCCCGGTGATGAACGCTCTTTAATCCCCCAGGTTCACTGAACCTGCGTCTTCGTTGCACCCTACTCACATCCATTCCAGTGCTGGGAACTCTCCCACACGGGTGGCGTTCCTCCGCACCCTCTGGAGGATCTCATCATGCTGCGTTTCACAGGCACTGAACTTCACGCCGTGTTAGCCGAGGCCGGTATCAATGGTTGCAGACTGATACTGGTCAAGGACCACGGTGTTTACCTCATGTCCGAGATCGGCGAAAGCAAACCGGACGGTGGCGGCCGCAAACGCGTGGCCTATGCCACTGGCTGCAACCCCAACGTCGACGACTTCGACACCTGGTGGAATCGGGCCCACGAAGAATTCGGCGGCGATGATTTTGCCGAGTACTTCGACATCGATGATCCTGTCCTCGCCAGCCTTCGCGGCACTGCAGGATCGTTGGTGGTAGAGGCCACCTCCACCCACCTGTACCTCGCCGCCGAGGTTGATCCCGCAGGCAAATCTTGAACGCAGAGGCGAGTTCCACGCGGACCCAGGGCGGCACCTTAACCGGGCCTCTCTGGGCGCCCTTCGCATCATTCTTCAGTCGGTTGAAGATCACCGTTTGTCAGGAACACAAGGTCGGATGTCTTCGCTGGAACACCCTGGATAGAGAGCTCCATTGGAGGCACGGCCGGAAATTGACCTCACGTCCAAACGCGGTTTAATACATGGACACCCTGCTCAATGTCTTGTTCGGATTGAGCCAATCCATGCACAAACCTCACATGAGGTGGCGCGGGATCAGTTACGCGGAGGTCCCAATGTCCAGGATGAAGCACTTTTCCGATGCGGTGGTACTGAGCCCAGGCGTTTGGCAGCAGTTCATTGAACCTGCCACAGGGGAGGAACCGATTGGACAGTCAGGCCTGCGCCTGGCAGACCTGCTCAACAGCGTGCTGACTTCAGCACCGCGTGCTTCACACTGCCCCATCGAGCTGCAACTCGACCGCTTGCAGCACAACGGCACTTCAGTATCTGCTCACCTGCCGCAGTTTCAGCTGGCTCGCATCACGCCACACAGGGGCCCGGCTTTTCTGCTCATCCGGCTACCCGGTGAGATCGTAGTAGATATCGCAGCCCTCTAACCCTGTAGCACCGCTACTGCCTGACTACCCCACCGGGAACCCTTCCCGGCTGGGCAGCGTTCCCCCTACACGCCAGGAGAACGCCATGTCAGATGTCTATCTGGATGTCACCAACAAGATCGTCAGCGCCTTGAGCCAAGGCGTGATTCCCTGGATCAAACCCTGGACCACCACCGGTTCCAGTGCTGACTCCCCTTTTCCCATCAACGCCATCACCCGGCGGCCCTACGCCGGGATCAACATTCCACTGCTGTGGGCCGAGGCGCGCCTGCGAGGTTTCACCCAGGATCGCTGGCTGACCTTCAACCAGGCACGCAAAGCTGGTGGCCATGTACGCAAGGGGGAGCAATCCACCCTCGCGGTGCTGTACAAACCGATGAGCAAGGAGGCGCACGACGAGGACGGTCAGGTCGTTCGCGATGACCAGGGCAATATCAAGATGGTGCAATTCGCCCTCTTGCGCACGCACTGCCTGTTCAACATCGAGCAGACCGAAGGTCTGCCTGACGAGGAGCCAGGCCTCACTGAACACACCGAGCCGCTCGCATTTATCGACCATGCCCCAGCCGAGCAGTTGCTGCTAGCCAGTGGCGCACAGATCGAACATTGCTACGGCGACAGCGCATTCTATCAACCCCTGCGTGATCGCATCCAGCTGCCAACCAAGGCCCAGTTCGAAGACGTCGGCAGCTACTATGCGACGGCCCTGCATGAGCTGACTCACTGGTCGGGTCATCGATCGCGCCTGAACCGCGATGGCATCACCGGCGGGCACGCGTTTGGCTCCGCAGCCTATGCCTTCGAGGAACTGGTTGCAGAGATGGGGGCAGCGTTTCTCTGCGCGCTGACCGCCACCCAGGGAGAGTTACGCCACGAGGAGTACCTGGCCTCCTGGCTGAAGATCCTCAAGGAAGACAAGCGTGCGATCTTCCGCGCCAGTGGCCAGGCCCGTGAGGCCTCGGAGTTCCTGCTGGCACTGCAGGCCGAGCGCACCACAGAAGCGCCGGAGCGACTCACGGCGTAATTTCCATCAACTAGCAAAAAGGCCCCGATTTGGGGCCTTTGTTTTTCGGCAGCGCCGTGTATCGGCCGTTGCAAATGCGCAGTCGATTACTGCAGCCAGCTCTCGACGGTATCCGAGCCGTGTTCCTGCTTCCACTGCTTGAGGATCTTGTGATTGCCACCCTTGGTTTCCACGACCTCGCCGCTGTGCGGGTTCTTGTAGCGCTTGACCTCGCGTGGCTTGCGCTGAGCGCCACTCGACGCGCTTGCGGCGCTCACGCTTACGCCTTTGGACGGATCCAGAATGGTGATCACCTGACGCAGGCTCATGCCGTATTCTTCCAGCAAAGCCTTCAGCTTCTGTTCAAACTCAATTTCCTGCTTCAGGCCAGAATCGTTTTTCATCGCATCCAGCTGTTGAAGTTGCGCGGCCAGTTGCGCTTCCAGTGCTTTAAATTCGGCAAGTTTGGACATGAGAAATCTTTCCTAGGTATGAGACACGTGAAGGCATACTAACTGAGACACACTCAATATCCGAGTACTAATTCCCAATCTAAGAGTCACTTCAAGCTTATCAATTGCAAAACTCTGTGACAGATCAGTCAGCCAAGTTCTGGCAGAGATGCGCCACCACTTCGCGAGGCGCCGCGCTGTTGCCAACCTTGAACAAGATGTCGCGCTGGCTGCGCGGCAACTTTTTCGCACAGCGCTTGGCAGCAGACCGAATGGCAGCATCAGTGCCATGAATCCGGTCCGCCAGCAGCACGATCAATACAGCATCACTCAGCGTCATCAGCGCCACAGCTCAGAAAAATGATGCTGGGCAGTCTACCCCCACTCTAAAGTGGTCGGCCACGCCGATCGGCCGGCTAACCCGACGCGCCAGACTTCGGATTATCGCACTCGCGAAAAAGGCCAAGGCGGTAAAGGGTAATGGTGTCAATGGAAGGGGGCGCAAGGGTAAGAGGCTTATCCGAAAAGGCAAAAGGACCTTTTGAACGCAAGACAGGTACTGCGATGAAACGCTGGTGGTTCAAACCGCAAAAAGGCCTTCCCGAAGAGTCCACCCCCGCCGCCGTGGGCTTTCATCAACCACTGTCGGCGGAATCACTGCTCGCTGCCAGCCATCGAAAAAAGCTGCTTGCTCGCATCTGGCAGTACACGGCCCTCTCCCCGCCACAGTTCGAACAACTCTACCTCGAACCGATTCGTCGCTACGCCACCTATGTACAGCAACTACCGGCCAGTGAGAGCCATCACCATGCCTACCCAGGTGGCATGCTCGACCACGGCTTGGAGCTGGTGGCATGCAGCCTGAAGTTGCGCCAGTCCTACCTGCTCCCCGGTGGTGCCGCTCCGGAAGACCAGGCTGCGCAGGCTGATGCCTGGAGCGCCGCCATTGCCTATGGCGCCCTGCTCCATGACGTGGGTAAAATCGCCGTCGATCTCCAGGTGGAGTACCAGAATGGTGACCGCTGGCACCCCTGGCACGGCCCTTTGAATCAGCCCTACCGCTTCCGCTACGTCCCCGACCGGGATTACCAACTGCACGGTGCCGCCGCTGGGCTGCTGTATACGCAGATCTTGACGCCCACGCTGCTTGACTGGCTCAGCAGCTACCCAGAATTGTGGAGACAATTGCTGTCCTTGCTGGCCGACCACTACGAGCAGGCCGGCACACTCGGGGAGTTGGTGCTGCAAGCAGACCGGGTATCCACGGCACAGAACATTGGGGCCAACCCCACCAAAGCACTGCAGGCACCTAAACATTCGCTGCAGCATCACCTGCTCATGGGGCTACGCCACCTGGTCAAAAACGAGTTCAAGCTCAACCAGCCCGGTGCTGCCGGCTGGCTCACTGTTGACCACCTGTGGTTGGTCAGCAAAACCGCGACCGACAGGCTGCGTGCCTACCTGTTGGCCCAATCGGTGGACGGTATTCCCTCCTCCAACATCGCCATGTTCGATGAACTGCAATCACATGGATTGGTGGATGAGACAGATAAAGGGAAAGCGGTGTGGAGCGCCGCCGTCACAGACGGGGACTGGCAGCATCGCTTTACCTTTCTCCGCCTGAAACCGAGCCTGATTTGGGCCGATGAACCTCGGCCAGACTGCTTCAACGGAACGATTGAGTCGATGATGGGCGATTCCCTGCCACCTCATGAAGCCCGCGAGTCAGCCCCAGATCGGCCGCACGTAGCCCCGAAACCAAAACAGCACGACCCCGAGCTTTTGAATCAGGATTTCGACTACCTCGACGATTTGATGGAAATGTTGCAAGTGCCAGGCGAGCTCGAAACTGGATCAAGCACGGGAAGCCTGCAATCAACCGCTGCGCCACCTCAGAATTCCGTGGGCCTTGCCTTTCTCGAGTGGCTGCGCGACGGAATCCACACACATCGCTTACTGGTCAACGACAGCAAAGCAAAGGTCCACACCGTGGATGGCACTTTTTTCCTGGTCACTCCGGGCATTTTCCAGCGTTACGCAGCCGAGCATCTAGAGCAGCCTGACGGCGCGGCTCAGAAAGAACCTTGGCGACGTATTCAACGCGAATTTGAAAAGCTGGATGCTCATCTGAGAAAGCCCAATAGCCAGAACATTTGGACTTGCACTGTACGAGGCCCGCGGAAAACCACATCCCTTAATGGCTACATCCTGCAAAATGTCAATCTCGTTGGTCTGACGCCACCTCCAGACAACCCCTTCCTAAAGTTACAGTTTTGAAGATTGAGAGCGTGGCTAGGGCAAACCTACTCTATGACGAGGAAATCCTAAAGGTCACCACGCTTCATCGGCTTGGATCCGCTAAGGCTACTCCCTCAAGCTCTCGGTTTGACCGGGGTTATTTGGCACCGCCGCATTGCCCTGAACTGTCATTTTAACTCCGGTGCGGGGGTTCCCCTCCAAATGAATCATGTTCAACAGGTGCCGGTCGGTGATGCTCGAAAACTTCTGAGCCATGTGCCGGGCCAGCGAATCACTGGCAGTGGTCAAGATCAAGTTCATATCCGGCATCGAGGTGGCCACCAGCCGGAAAATGTCCAGCATTGCCACGCGATTCAGGTCATCCAAATGCGCGATTGGCTCATCGAGGAAGAAGCTTCCCCCGGTATTCCGAGCCCTGGCTAGGTATAGCGACAATGCCAGATCCTGGCGCTGGCCTTGGCTAAGCTTCCCTTCTGCGTCCAATGCAGGCTCATGGCCCTCGGCGAAGACTGTCCATTTCAATGCGTCTTCGCCTTCTGAAACGCCCAGCCCCTTGTAGACCTCGTTGGCATGCATCCTGGAAAACAGCTCAGCTGCAGGACTCAACAGGGGCTTCAGGCTAGAGGCAGTGAAGTCCTTTACATGCAAGGCATACTGCTCAATCGCCAGGTCTGCATCAGCAATATAGCCTGTGCCGATTCTGAGCTTGCTGGTCAATTGAACCAGTTCCTGCTCCAGCTTTTTCAACTTCGCCGAGTCGGCATCAACGCTCACCACAGCTTTGCATTGATCAAGCATGCTGGTGTATGTCGTTGCATCAATTCCTCGCTGACCCAGCTGCTGACGCATGATGTCGTAGGACTCTACTGACACGGGTTGATCACCAAAAAGCTCACGCCAATGGGAATCGAAGCTGCTGGAGATCTCTACCGCCGCAGCGATGTTCGCGTTGAGACCAGCGATCTCGCCTGCCTTGGACTGAACGGCCTGTAAAAGTCCTTGTACAGCCAGAACGAGGCGAGCTCTCGCCGGCTCGTATTGGTCGAATTGATCCTGAAAATGTTTCTTGTAGCTTCCCAAGCTTGCGACGGCGCTCGATACCCGTGTTGCCGCACCGCTCGCCGGAGTAATGGCGAAAAACTTCTCTACTTCGGAAAGCTTTTCAAAAATTCCGCTGATTTGAATTGCAGAGGTTACCCTGCGATTCATATTAGCAAGGCCGTCCATGTTCATTCCGGAGAAGTCTTGAACATTCATCGTTTCGAAGTACGTACTCCTGATTGCAAACGACTGCAGCTCTTGATACACGGAATTAGATCGAGCCAAATAAGTTTCATACGCCGATTTCTGCGACGTAGCTAACTCCAGGGCTTTAATGGCGTCCTGCTCATCTTTACGAGCCAACGTCAGTGCACTTGAGGCAGCTTCAAGAGCCGGTGCAAGCACTTCCATATTCGAGGATATTTCTTCCCGAAGCCTAGCAGTGGTGGGCCAATTATAATTACAGAGCGGACAGTGAGGGTCATCATGAGCATGAGCGAACTCACTGCCCATAACCTTTAACTTACCCAAAACGTTAGTATATGCGTCAAAGTCTGCTTCTGCTCGAATGCGTATATTCTTTGCCGCATCAGCCAGGCGTGCCTTTTCGTCGAAGTCGATAGCAGGCGCTACAGGATTCGCCTTCAGGTCACTTTTCTGACGCTCAAGCTCCATAATTTTTTGGAAGTTAGCGGACAGAAGAGCAATTGCCTTTTTCCACTCCGTTTGCCGATCAGAACTCCATCCCAGCTCTACAAAACCCGCCGCCTCAAGTTCCGCTTGGCTTCGGTCAATCTGCTCAAAATACCCTCCCACACCCTGAGCGCTAGTAGCTGTTTGCCACCCATGGAAGGTTAGCAGGCTGTCATCAGCCCATTTTAATGACCGCTGAGCGTCAGACACTTTCTGTTGGGCGTCGGACAATTCTGATGCTCGAACACTGTGATCTTCGCTCGCCTTTTTCTGCTCCTGCGTCAGGGCATCAACTGACTGACGAAGAGTTTCAATTTGCTGCAAAGAACCGTGGTACGGCGTCCACTGCTGATACACGGTGTTCAGCACTGCCATTTCTCGCTGTTGCTTCTGGCTGAACGAGTTAACACGCAGCTGAGCTGCCTCTAGCCGCTCAGGAATGGTTCCCTCGACTGCTGGTGGAAACGCCGTAAAAATAGCTTCAAGGTTGTCTAGCGCGGCCTCCTTGGCCGGAGAACTAAGGGCCAAGGAGGCTTTGAGCGTTTCAATTTCAGCCTTCACGCCCGAAACTTTGTCCGCTAGCCCTTTCGTATTGGGAAGTGCCTTCCTGTAATCGCGCAGATCTCGCAAGGTACTGGTGAGATGACCAAAACCAAGTATGTCAGCGAAGATTTGCTGACGCTCGTCGGCCTTATTATTATCAATCAACAATGCTAGCGAGTTCGAGTAAAGCCACCGACTATTGCGCAACCATCCACGCTTGGCCTTTCGCAATGCGATGGTACTTTTCCCCGAAACCGACGTAGGCGTGAGCATCCCCAGAAGAAACTCATCGTTAATTTTTTTCTTTTTCTCGCCGTCGGGGGTTATCCACAGGGAGGTATTGGTTCGGGTAAGTACGTGAAGCTTTCCGTCAATCAAACAGTTTGCCGAGACTGTAGTAGCACCCTTACCCCATTGACATTCCAGTGCTGCCCCGTTCAGATCATCGACCTTACCGGTAACCAACCACTCCAAGGCATAACAAATGGTGCTTTTACCTGTGCCGTTGGCCGCATGGATGACGGTTAAAGGTGCATCCAACGGCACCACCAACTCATCCGGAATGCCCCGAAAATTCTGGATGGTAACGGCAAGGAATTTGATGGGCAGGTTATTCATTGAGATTCCATTCTTTACCATGAATTTGGGCAAGCTCTTGACTGTCCACCTCCGCCAGTAACTCTACAAGCTGAAGATAGTCGGTATTCTCGGAAGAAAAGACTACCGCACCCCCTTGATCTTCAATACGCTCCAGGCCTAACGGAGTGATTCGCTCATAGCGTTCCCAACCTTCATCACCCCGGGTAACAACATGCTTTCTGACAAATCTGATATCTCTCTCGATATCAAGGATGAACGCCTTGAACTGATCATTCACCTCGGTAGCGGCGATCACCAGGTAGCCGTCAATAACGAGACCTGAGCGCTCGCGCTGGACAATCGCGGCATCCAAGAACGTCTCTGCAATCTTGGCCTGGCGCATCGCATCGACACCGGTCTCAGTGGTGATGTTGACCAATAAAATAGAGGCGAAGGACGACTCCCAATACCCGAGTTCATTCCCTATCGCACCATCCTGCCAGTTCTGATTACTGCCCGATAAGTACTGCTGAGTGGAGGCTCTGGAGAAGCCGGCATCCTCAGCTCGACGCCCTATGATTTCAGTCAATTCATTGAGCATCTAACTTCCCCTTCCGAACAAAAATATCTTGCATGAACTGATTGGGTGAAGGAGCTGACGGGTCGTCATACACCGATTCAATGTCGCCCAAACTGAACATATAAACGTTTCTTGCAATCGCGGGTTCAGTGATTGATCCCTTGGGGGCAGGCGGACTGGTGTAATCGTAACGCCCATCGCTGGGCTTTTTGTCCGCGACGTTCCCCCTACCCTGCGCGAAGACGATGAGGCTCGGATGCACAATCGGCTGTCGAGCCCAGTCGAACAGGTCACCTTCCATTTGTCTGACGGGATAGTTCCTGTTTGCCCAAGCCATAAGGTTGACCTCGCCATGCACAGGGTCGTCATGCCGGATATGTCCCTGCAGGTCGGGCGAGCAGACCCATTGGCTGGCGGGTGGTACATTGAGATAGCTCAGTGCCTGGACGGTTCTCATAACGCTTTCACCAGATGCGCAGAGCGCCTCCAGTGGAAAATCCTCCCCCGCTTTGACACCAAACCAAGTTCTGTAGGTGAAACCCGAGTAGTCAGGCAGGCCTGCGCCTTGCACCAACGTATCGAGCAGATCCAGCTCTGCTTTCACTGCAGGCAGGTAGCCTGGGTATGGGGGATACCGATTGAAGAGCTCATGAAATTCAAGCGACATCGGATGCATATCGTCTGTAACTATCCCCGCAACCAAGCGATGCGCCTTTACTGCAGCCAGGGTCACATCTGCATTCCAGTCGAGAGTGAATGTAAGAGCACCACTGGTGCTCCGACGCATAACACGTCCAGAGGGGTTAACGGTTGCAGGGGTTGGTCGGGTCGCGAACTCGACGTCGATCGCTGGAAAGATGCCAGTGGCACTGTACAGCTCTGTAGGACACGCTTCGACACGGTTACTGTTGGCAATCGCCGTGGCAATTGTCGAGTGTATGCGCTGGCCATAGTGATCTGAGGCCGAGGTCAATACTTTTTCGAGGCTGGTGACGCTAATGGATGCGAGGACAAGATTAGGCCGCTTCGAACTGTCCTCATTTTGGCTAGCCATTATCCGACGCAACTGAGACCTGGCATTGGATATCGGGTTCGTAAAATCGTTACCCAAGGTCGGCCAGACGACAACGTCGTCAAATGCTAGACGGAGCGACACTTTACCGTGCCCGTACTCAGCCAGGCCTGTCTCGTTTTCCACGAGCACATAGCAGTTGAAAATACCCTGTGTAGGATCTTTGACCCAACACCAACCGGCCCTGTAGTTCTGGAGCGGAGCCGGATCCCACTCTGGATCAATCCAAATCATGTCATCTGAATTTTTCCAGGCAGCAAGCTGAGCCCCAGTCACGCCACCGCAACCTACGAATACCACCGCTTGGCTATCGTATGTTTCGACAAGCTGGTGAAGTTCTGCCCAGTCGCCCGGATCTGCCGCCTCGGCTCCGCCGGTAAAAATCACGGGAAGCGAGCCAAAGTTATTGAACAGCGTGCCTGCCTTGGGCAAGAGCATGGTTCGCATGAAAGGCAGAAGCTCTACGCCTTGCAACAGCCCCAGATTGAAACGCTGATTGCGACCCAGCTTTAACTTGATGTATTCAGTCCGGATTCCGGAAATGAGCTCCTCGTCCTCCTGACTCACCATCAGATTCCGTGATTGGAGGAACGCTTTCAGCTCACCAACGACCTGTGCCGAATCGGACTCAAGCTTGAAATAGGTCGACTTGATGCGAGGATAGGCGCCTACCAACCGTGAAAGGTCATCTTTCTTGTGCAGGGTGGTTTGCAGGTTGTCGATCCTGGCCCAGACCAAATCACACAGCTGCTCCTGTGTCAGATCTTTCAGGTCAGGATGCTTTCTAAGGGTGGCGGATCCTTTGCGAGCGGCTAGCGCCTTCTCTTCGAATTCTGCTCTAAGGTCTACGAAACGTTGCCTGCCGCTCCCTTGCAGGAATTCGAAAAGCTTACCAGCTGCCCGATCAGATACTGCAACGTAATAGCGAAATGGCTCACCTGGAGCGGAGGCGATGCCAGGCTTAATGGTCGCATAAAGGAAGAATTTGCAAATTTCCTGAATGACCATGGGAAGAGAGACGATGCCGTTGTAGCGCTTGCACTGAATGACGCCAACCGGACGGCCATCCTCGAGCAGGATGACATCGCGCCCCTGATCGGCCCCGTCATTTAGGCGGCGGGCAGTGTCATACCAGTCCTCTGAACCATCGTCTGCTCGTGCAGCGTAGAGGTCTGCCAGGAGAAGCTCAAAATGGGCGTCCCCCATTCGCTCGAAAGGCAGCTGGCCGCAGTCAAACGCGAAGAGTTCAGGGGTACTTGGGTTTTCTTCCCGCAGCTTGCGGTCCTCTTCATCGCTATGAAATTGCACATCAATAGTCGTCAAACTCTTGCTCCTAGGAATGACTCGACCACACGGAAGCAGATGCCGGAGAGACGTAGCGATGCTTTCGCAAGCAACTCATTAGCGAATGGTAAGCCCGTTTCCTATAGGGCTAGGGCTGGCTAATCGCTTCTCCACGAAATCCTGCGGCGCAGGTATGCTTAAAGCGTGACCTCCTGCGATAGCGCAACCGGGCACATCTCACTGATAGCAAAAAAACATCATTTTAAAGGGACCACCTGTTCGCTGCCAACCACTAAAGTCCATGCGATCTGCGGAAAGCCACTAAGCACCACGCCTTCGCCAGCGTTATGTGCAAGAGGATGGCAAGTACGTATGGCGCCGCCTACAACATCCCTGGCTAGCTAATGATCAACCAAGCGCGATTTTCGGGCGGGCGTTCAACGGCTGCCAAGTAGGCAGCGTGACTTCAAGTAGGCCTATGCCGACTCGGCTCATAGGAAGATTGTGCCGCCCCCCGCTGTATGAGTTCAGCAGGACAACTGCACAGTAGACCTATGGGGGCCCATTAAGAGCAGAAGCAAATGGACCTCAGATAGCAACAGCACTACGCGTGAATTGGAATACTGCTCCCAACCTACGGATCTCATGAGCCCAGTAGCCTGAAACGTGCGGCTAAATCCACTGGATAAAGAAGACCGAGGACTAAATTTTCGCAAAAAACCAGCGCCCCTTATGTGGTCGGTTTTGCGATTTTTTGAAAGGACTGCATGATCGCACCCCCCCCCCTCCTGCACCTGATTCCAAAGCTTAGCCCTTGATGTTCGCCGGCTCATTTCCCCGGGAAGGGAAATGCACGGCGCAGCAGGTTCTTAACCGTTGGGCAGAAAATTCCGAGGAAGCCCAATGAAAGCCAGCGCCCAAAGTATGGGCTAGGGTATGGGCTAAAACCGATCAGACACAAAAAAGCCCTGAATAATCAGGGCTTTAATGAGGAATAATGGCGGAAGCGTAGGGATTCGAACTATCAAGTCGCTCCCCCGCTGTCGGCTAGAGGCCATTCTGCATGAGTAGGTGCGAGTGCCTAATTTTCTGCCGACTCAGAATCTTCGAAAAAGGGGCAACTGAAATTCGGTGGGGCAAAAAGTGGGGCAAAATTGCTAACCACAAAAAACGAACAGCCATAAAAAAATCCAGTCACCGCTAAGTGACTGGATTTTCTGGAGTATTTTGGTCGGGACGGAGTGATTCGAACATTCGACCCCTTGCACCCCATGCAAGGGGCGGTCCCTGAGAATAGAGTTCGACGCATTTTTCGATCAGCTGGTACAACGAGTCCGAAGGCTGCACACCAAAGCGCTGTCGAGCTGCACGGCCGACAGTCCAGCCAGCTTCAGCTTGTGCAAAGCAGGCATCAGGCTTTCCCGGGCGACCAATTTAATAGATAGAGCGGCCCGCGAAGGACGGACGCAGCTAAATCTCACGAGGCCCTTGGCGCACTGCCCAGGCAACCAATCATCCAGGCAACCTCCTAGTGAGTCGGGTCTGACGTACACTAAAAGCCGCCGACGACCATCCTGATCCGTGTCAGAAATCGCCATTCTCGATCGCGTATCCAGCTGGGGTATCGAGGGTATTTTTGGGGGTACATTTCTTCTTTTTCCACCCGCAAAACCCGCGCTAGAGCCCTATCCAAATGTTCTTTGGCGACTCTGAGAGTCTTTAGTGGCTTCGCGCATGCTTGTTAGGGAATCTCCGAACAAGCCTTCAGTTATGCGAGAATCCCCGCAACACCTGATCCGAGCCGCCCATGAGCCAGATGAGCTTTTCCGACTTTGAGTACGCCGGCAAGCGCAAGCAAACCCGCCGAGAGCGCTTCCTCGCCGAAATGGATCAGGTGGTGCCCTGGGCAGGCCTGCTGGAGCTGATCGAACCGTTCTACCCCAAGGCCGGCGGCGGTAGAAAACCCTATCCTCTGGAAACCATGCTGCGCATCCATCTGTTGCAGAACTGGTTCTCCCTGAGCGACCCGGCCATGGAGGAAGCGCTCTACGAAATCACGCCCATGCGCCAGTTCGCACGCCTGACGCTGAGCGCGCCAATCCCCGAAGACACCACGATCATGAACTTCCGGCACTTGCTGGAGAAGCATCAGCTCGCACCGGCAATCCTTGCGGTCATCAATGGTTATCTGCAGGAAAAAGGCCTGTCGCTGCGCCAAGGCACCATCGTCGATGCCACCATTATTCATGCCCCCAGCTCGACCAAAAATAAAGAAGGCAAGCGTGATCCCGAGATGCACCAGACCAAGAAAGGCGGTCAGTATTTCTTCGGGATGAAGGCGCACATCGGTGCCGATGTCGAGTCCGGCCTGGTGCATCACGTCCATGGCACCGCTGCCAATGTGGCCGATGTCACGCAGGTGGCTGAACTGCTGCATGGCGAAGAAAACGCCGTGTATGCA
This sequence comes from Pseudomonas sp. BO3-4, assembly GCF_034044115.1. Classification (NCBI taxonomy): domain Bacteria; kingdom Pseudomonadati; phylum Pseudomonadota; class Gammaproteobacteria; order Pseudomonadales; family Pseudomonadaceae; genus Pseudomonas; species Pseudomonas sp. BO3-4. The sequence goes on along the minus strand of NZ_CP139018.1, from coordinate 2,884,432 downwards.
GATGCCGGTTACACCGGTGTCGAAAGGCGCGAAGAGCATGAAAATCGGGGGGTGATCTGGCAGATTGCAGCGCGTCGCAGCACCTATTCCAAGCTGAACCAGCGCAGCGTACTGTACAAAGCCAAGCGCAAGATCGAGTTCTGCAAGGCTCAGACACGGGCCAAGGTCGAGCATCCGTTTCGCGTGATCAAGCGGCAGTTTGGTTACGTGAAAATACGTTTTCGTGGGCTGATGAAAAACACGGCTCAGTTGACCACGCTGTTCGCCCTGGCAAACCTGTGGAGGGTTCGAAAACAGCTCATGGGTATGGGTGAGGTTCGCGTTTAACACGGAGAACCGGTCGAAAAAGCTCTCCGTACATGATTTTTCGGTCACTTTTCGTCCAATGACGCTGTAGGTGCCTGGAAAATTGCAACTTGCCGCGGCTGCACGACAAGTTGATCGGAGCATCCCTAGCGGATCATTTTTGCGTTTTTCCAGCCTCAAATTGCCATTTACTTCCAGCTAATTGTTACATTTGGGGCATATTTGAGGGCATGCTTTTGGTGGTTTGAAAAGGATGCCCCCAACCGAAGATGCCCAGCGCTTTCGGGGATCCCGATAGCTTGTGACTGCGGGAAGACAGTCGCGAACTCAGGCTGACATCGTTGGCAACTTCGTGCTCCACCTAGCTTCCCGCCGCAGCACTGCTCCCCACTGCAATTTGAAGTACCTTTCGATGGTCCCGTGCTAGCACTTAGGAGATAGCAGGTCGCCCATCAGGGTCCGCTATTGACCCTAAGATATCTTTCGTGGAAAAGCAGCCAATCTCAGAGCTGACGTTCAACACTGATAGCTGTTGCAATCACCCGATCGTTCTTCCCCGAGTGTGTTGGGCCCGCCCCTTGAGTAAGGCATTTTGTTGCCCATTCATCTGCTCGAGCGCACCGCGATGAATTAGGTAGTTTCCAAAGAGTACGGCCCGGAAAAACTGGACTCTATCGGAGAGGTCCCTATGTCTATTGACTCGAGTTTTCAAGATCAACCGCAAGGCTCAGATCCATCGATGCCTGGTCCTGATGTGAATAATCCTACCCTGAACCCCGATGACCCTAAGAAGTACGATCCGCTAAGGAAGCCAAGCCTGGATCGTCCAGAGGATTGGGAGGACCAAGAACGGTTGCCTCCGGAAGCGGATGAACAGACGCCACTTTCTGATGACCGCCGTTGAGCTGAAAAGCCCGGCTTCGGCCGGGCTGCAACACCACCCTTCTAATCCAGGCACTACTGATGCCTCGCATGTTTACGGTGGTAGGTTGCATGCTGCTGGCCATGGAGCGAATCGGCACCGACCTGCAAGCACCCTTCGGGCGTAGCCAATACAGCATTCGTACCGATGACCTCTGCCGAAATATCGACTCTCTCAAAGCGGGTTATGCCGCCTGGACGCATAAAGCCGTGGATCGCTGAACGGAAACTGCAACCCACGGTTTCCAGCGATGTTTTAAGCAATCCGTTGTTTAGGCTGGTGACGCTCGGTTGCGAGGCACCTCGCACGGCAAACGCCCCAGGCCAAGGCACGCGTCATCGATTCTCCGGGGCGCGTGTCGAAGGCTTCTTCGTGCAGTGCCATACCGGTGCCGGCATACACGCCTATGAACATCTGCGTGTCACCTGTGCGAGAAAGGCGCACTTGGATATCCATCATGGTGCCGTCATCCAGGGTCTCATCGTGCGTCCTGTGATGTAGCGCCGGGTCTGCCCATTTCCAGAAAATATCACCGCGTATCCGCATGCCGCCCTCCTACGACTTTAGTCTTATATATGGGTCTCTGCACCTTAGCGCAGCGAAGCAGAAGAGACAGCCCCGCCGAGCGGATTATGGACACTTACTGTGACGGGATGTGACGTGGGAGGTCTTCCAAATGCGTCAACGGAATTCAGGATGTCCCAGGATTCTAAAGGCCCTTTGAAGATTGCTTCTCAGCGCTGATCTGCACCAGCGGCCCATGGTCATGAATGCACAATGAGATTGAAGGCGAGCCCGATCCAGCACGACTTGCCGTCCGCGCTTCCTCATCACAACTCTCCAATCGGCGCCCGGATCTGCGATAGCTACCCTGTCGCTCGGAAGCTGGAACTCCAGCACTCCCACTTGACTGTGCACTGAGATGTGCCGAGAGCGAAGTGCTTCAAAGGCACAACGCAGTAAATGTCGTATAACATTGCGATCATTCGCTGAGCCTGCATCATTTTCGATGGCCAGGCAGGCCGCAGCGAGCACCTCAGCCACCAACTGCTCGGCTTGATCCTTGTTTTGATTTGGCATCTCGTCCTCGACCTGACCGACAAAAAATACCTTGCGTGGCTGGAATCAGCGTAGCGAGGGTCCCACGCCCGCAATCAGCGGGGAGGTTGGCTTCCCGGAATTTCCAGGCATGCTACGCCCCTGATTCAGGGTCGCTCGCCGGAACTCCAGGGGAACGCTGGCTTTCCTTGTCATTGCCAAGACCCGGGTTGGTACCCGGATCATCAGGTATGGGAGCCCCTTCCTTTAGTTGACTATCCCGGCGCACATCCCGCCGACTACTCGCACCGCTAGGGTTTGGGTGTTCACTGGATACTGAGTTCTTTGCATCCACATCATCCATCTCTTCTTCTACGGGTGACTCATCCTCAGGCGGCAATGGGACCTCAACCTCTTTGGTCCCGTGACGCTGCGATGTTTCATCACCGTGTTTATCGCAGATGACCTGCTGCGATACCTCACCGGGAGCATTGTCATCAATGACCATGTCCTTTCTCCGTTCAGAGGCAGATGGTATCTGCACCTAAACTTGAGAAGCGGGCGATGCTTGAGAGTGCCTGCAGCTAGACGAGTGGCGTAGCAGCCTGTCGAAGCCGGACCTTCGGTTGAACGCCTTTCCTCAGAAAAGGGCGTCGGTTCATCCACTTCGACAGGTAAGCGCTCTTGATCCTCCCAATGCCCTCGATCGCGATCGGCCAGACCGTGACAGCCGGCCTTTTTGCATCAAAACCTTCCGTCGCTCTGCGGGCACCCTTCGGTAAACAGCAGGCCGAACACAGGGTGAACAACCAGAGAGGGAGTTTCACCATGAAAGCAGAGAAACCGTGCGCGTTGCTGCTCGCAATGTGCTTGGGTTGCGCGGCGCCACTTGCCCTGGCCGCCACAGACCTGAACGATCAGCGCGCCCCGGGCACGCAACCTCACAGCAATGGGTCCATGAACGGCCAAGGCGATGCGACAGGCTCTGGAACACCAGCCGATGGAATGGGTACGGGTAATGGCGGTACCCATGACAATGGAACGGACAACACGGGAGGTGATGGCACCGATACTGACTCGGGCTCCGGCGATAATGGGGGGGATGGTAGCGGTGCAGGTCCGGCGAATGGTAGTGGTGGCTCAACCGGTAGTGGATCAGGTTCAGGATCGGGCAGCTAGGTGGAATGGCCAAATGGCGGAGGATCTCCCGTCCATGGCCCAGCGCTTCAGTTTCGCCATTGTTCAAGAAACACACTCAGGAGTGAATGCCATGCCACGCGGTGACAAGGACACATATACGGACAAGCAGAAACGCAAGGCCGAGCACATCGAGCAATCGTACGAGGACAAGGGCGTGGGCAAGGACGAAGCCGAAGCGCGCGCCTGGGCCACCGTGAACAAACAATCCGGTGGCGGTGAAAAGCCGGGGGGATCGGGCAGCAGAACGCCATCGCGCGAGAAGAAGACCGCACGCACTGATTCAGCCAAACGCGCCGCTGAGTCTCGCAAGGGGCATTCACGCACTTCGCACACGTCGCTGGAATCGCAAAGCAAGGAAAGCCTTATGAAGGAGGCGCGCAGCAAAGACATCAAGGGGCGCTCGAGCATGAACAAAGCTCAGTTGGTCGAAGCCCTGCAAAAACAGGGGTGATCGGAGAAGGTCGGCGCAGCGTAAGGCTCACTAACTCACACTCAACGCCATTGCGTCATCAACATGCCCCGAATACCGCAGACCGGGTCTTGTTCAGGGCATGGCACCTGGGCGATGCGCGCGAGATTGCGCGGGTGCGCTGCTCTGTCGGGCCGCTGAATGTCGTAGTCTTCCTGCCCATGAGGATAGGCGCCGACCACCAGGAAGTTATCGCTGCACTCGATGCAGCGATGGCCCGTGCCCGCTGGCAGCACCAGCACATCACCCCGCTCCACGCTCACGCTCTGCCCGTATTCACCGCCAAGCGTCAATCGCGCCCGCCCACAGGCAATGCCGAGCGCCTCGTGAGCGTTAGGGTGAAAGTGGTGATAGTCGAAGATCCCTGAGCGCCAGAGCGGGGTCCATTGGTGAGCCGCAAACATCGCTTCGAATGCGCTGGCATTGTCCCCCGACAGATCAAGCTTCAACCGGTAGAGCAGTACGGGAAAACGGCTGTTCGGCGTCGCGCCATCGTCTTCGAAATACAAGGCCCGCACGCTGGCATCTTGTGTATTCATGCGCGTCATGATGCGCTCCCTGAGGGGTTATCGGTTCAACTTCGAACCCGTCGGCTGTTGTCAGGTTCCAGCCGGCAGACGGGTGCACAGACTGTTGAAACTTTCCTGACACGTGCCAAGTCCAGAACCCTATCGATAACAGAACGGGAGCAGGCAATGACCGGCACGGTAGGCGACTTTCTGGTGGAGCGTTTGTATCAATGGGGCGTACGGCGCATTTTCGGTTACCCCGGCGACGGCATCAATGGCGTGTTCGGCGCGCTGAGCCGGGCCAACGGCAAGATTGAATTCATCCAGGCCCGCCATGAGGAAATGGCCGCCTTCATGGCCAGCGCCCATGCCAAGTTCACCGGCGAGCTCGGTGTTTGCATCGCGACCTCCGGCCCGGGCGCTTCGCACTTGCTGACCGGGCTGTACGATGCACGCATGGACCATCAGCCAGTGCTGGCCATCGTCGGTCAACAGGCCCGTGCAGCACTGGGCGGCCACTACCAGCAGGAGTTGGACCTGCTGTCGATGTTCAAGGATGTCGCCGGCGCGTTCGTCCAGCAGGCCTCTACGCCGGAGCAGGTGCGCCACCTGCTCGATCGTGCGGTGCGTACGGCCGTGGGCGAACGCCGGGTCACCGCTGTTATTCTGCCCAACGACTTGCAGGACCTGCCCTACAACGCCCCCCCGAGGGCTCACGGTACGGTGCATTCAGGCATCGGCTACAGCAAGCCGAGGGTGTTGCCGTTCGACGAAGACCTGCAGCGCGCCGCCGCTGTACTCAACGCCGGGCGCAAAGTGGCGATACTGGTGGGTGCCGGCGCCCTGCAGGCGACTGAGCAGGTAATGGCGGTCGCCGAACAACTCGGCGCTGGCGTGGCCAAAGCGTTGCTGGGCAAGGCTGTGCTACCGGATGATCTGCCGTGGGTCACCGGGTCGATCGGCCTGCTCGGCACCGAACCCAGTTATCAGCTGATGACCGAATGCGACACCTTGCTGATGATCGGCTCCGGCTTCCCCTATTCCGAGTTTCTGCCCAAGGAAGGCCAGGCACGGGGCGTGCAGATCGACCTGCAACCCGACATGCTCAGCCTGCGCTACCCGATGGAGGTCAACCTGGTCGGCGATGCCAGCGAAACATTGCGCGCACTGTTGCCGTTGCTTGAGCACAAGACCGACCGGCGCTGGCGCGACAAGGTAGAGACCTGGCGTGCGCAGTGGGACAAGACCGTGGCCAAGCGCGCGCTGGTCAAGGCCGACCCGATCAACCCGCAACGCGTGGTCCATGAGCTGTCCCCTCGCCTGCCCGACCACGCCATCATCACCAGCGACTCTGGCTCCTGTGCCAACTGGTTTGCCCGCGACCTGCAAATTCGCCAGGGTATGCAGTGTTCGCTGTCCGGTGGCCTGGCTTGCATGGGCGCAGCTGTGCCCTATGCGATTGCAGCCAAATTCGCCCATCCGCAACGGGCTGTGGTTGCCTTGGTGGGCGATGGGGCGATGCAGATGAACAACCTCGCCGAACTGATCACCGTGGCCAAATACTGGCAGCAGTGGGACAACCCACAATGGATCTGTGCCGTGTTCAACAATGAGGACCTTAACCAGGTAACGTGGGAGCAACGGGTGATGGAGGGTGACCCCAAGTTCGAAGCTTCGCAGTCGATCCCTGACGTGCCCTACCACCTGTTCGCCATTTCCATTGGCCTGCAAGGTATCTACGTAGATCGCGAAGAGGACGTTGCCGCTGCGTGGGAGCGCGCGCTGGCTGCTGATCGGCCAGTACTGATCGAGTTCAAGACCGACCCGAACGTGCCGCCTCTGCCACCCCACATCAAGCTGGAGCAGGCGAAGAAGTTTGCCAGTACCTTGCTAAAGGGCGACCCCGACCAAGCGGGCATCATCGTGCAGACAGCCAAGCAGGTGCTCAGCTCGGTGCTGCCTGGCAAGAAGTGATCGGCACCTCGGCGAGCCGGCTGAACGTTTGATCAGCCGGCCCGGTCGCACAACAGAGACGCAGCAGACTGCGCGAACCCTGACCGTGAGGACCTACCATGAGCGCGATCGCTTCCAACGGGGCTGCAGAGCACCCCATCTGTCTGACCCTCAATGGTCAGCCCCGCACACTGCAGGTGCATCCTTGGGTGACTTTGCTCGACCTGCTGCGTGAGCAATTGGACCTGGTCGGTACCAAGAACGGTTGCGACCATGGCCAGTGTGGCGCCTGCACGGTGCTGCGCGATGGTAAGCGCGTCAATGCCTGCCTGACCTTGGCCATCATGTGCGACGGGGCCGACTTGGTGACCATCGAAGGGCTGGCCAGCGGCGACGTTTTGCATCCCATGCAGCGCGCCTTCATAACCCACGATGCGTTCCAGTGCGGCTACTGCACCCCGGGGCAGATCTGCTCTGCGGTCGGGCTTGCTCACGAGGGACGTGCAGACACCCGGGAGGCTATTCGCGAGCAGATGAGCGGTAATCTTTGCCGCTGCGGTGCCTACGGCAACATCGTCGCAGCGGTGGAAGAAGCCTTACCGTTGATGACGGACGGGGCCCAGCCACAACGAGGGAAGAATCCATGACGCCCTTCAGCTACCACAAGCCCGCCTCAGTCAGCGAAGCGGTGAACCTAGCTGACGCCTGCTCGCACTTCATCGCCGGGGGCACCAACCTGGTCGACCTGATGAAGGAAAATGTGGTGCGCCCCCAGCGCCTGATCGACATCTCCGGCCTGGGGCTGAACGGTATTCACTCCACCCGGAACGGCGGCGTACTGATCGGTGCACGGGTGAGCAATGCCGACCTGGCCTGGCACCCGATGATCGAGCAGCATTATCCACTGCTGTCAGACGCGATCCTGGCGGGGGCATCGCCGCAGTTGAGGAATATGGCCAGTACCGGTGGCAACTTGCTGCAACGTACCCGCTGCTACTACTTCTACGACACAGGCACCCCGTGCAACAAGCGTGAACCGGGCAGCGGATGCCCTGCGCGTACAGGCATGAACCGCATCCATGCCATTCTCGGTGGCAGCGATGCCTGTGTCGCGACCCATCCCTCGGACATGTGCGTGGCATTGGCAGCGCTCGAAGCGGTGGTGCATCTAGAAGGGCCGTCGGGTAAACGGCAGATACCATTTGCGGATTTCCATCGCCTGCCCGGGGACACCCCCGAGCGCGACAATCAACTGGCAGTCGCTGAGCTGGTAACTGGCATCGAGCTGCCGCCCCCGGTGTTCGAACACCATTACCGATATCTGAAAATACGCGACCGCGCCTCCTATGCGTTCGCACTGGTGTCGGTCGCTGCCGCCTTGAACTTCGATGGCGAGGTGATCCAACAAGCGCGCTTGGCGCTGGGCGGCGTTGCCCACAAACCCTGGCGGGACCCGGTTGTGGAGCGCATGCTGGCCGGCCAGGTGCCTTGCGAAGCGCTCTTCACCCGCGCCGCGCAAACATTGCTGCAAGGTGCACAACCTCTGAGCCATAACGGTTTCAAGGTAACGCTCGCCCAGCGCGCAATCGTGCGTGCATTGGATGACGCGGCGCGCGGCGCCGCTGACAGAGGGCCGCGACCATGACCAACAGCACACCGGTAGTCGGCACACCCCTGGACCGCGTGGACGGTGTGGCGAAAGTCACCGGGCAGGCGCGCTATGCGGGCGAATACCCCCAGACGGGCCTGCTGCACGGCAGCGTCGTGTCCAGTACCATCGCCCGCGGTCGGGTTCTCGACATCGACAGCACGCAGGCCATGCGCGTGCCCGGGGTAATCGCCGTGCTCGACCATGGCCATCGTCCGCCTATCTCCAGTTATGACGACGACTACAGCGATGCCGACTCTGCCGAGGGCTCGCCGTTTCGGCCCTTGTTCAATGATCGAGTGCTCTACAGCGGGCAACCGTTGGCGCTGGTGATCGCCGAAACCCTGGAACTGGCCCGCTATGCAGGCTCGCTGATCAAAATCGACTATGCCGAGGAGGTTCACCAGACAGACCTGGGCGCATCCCAAAAATCGCATGCCGCCCCCGCCGAAACACCGGCGCCGCGTGGCGACTTCGCCGGGCAGTTTGCCGGGGCGCCTCTGCAGGTGGATGCCACCTACCTGACGGCCAACGAGCACCACAACCCGATGGAACCTCATGCGTCGACGGTGCACTACAAGGCCGACGGAACCCTGGAAATCCACGACAAGACCCAAGGCACGCAGAACTGCCAGGACTACCTGCACAAGGTGTTCGGCCTGCCCAAGGCAAACATTCGTGTGCACGCGGCGTTCGTCGGCGGTGCCTTCGGCTCGGCCTTGCGCCCGCAGTACCAGTTGCCGCTGGCAGTGATGGCGGCGTTGCACCTGAAGCGCTCGGTCCGCGTCACCCTGACCCGCCAGCAGATGTTCACCTTTGGCTACCGGCCCCGCACCGAGCAACGCTTGCGCCTGGGCGCAGACGCAGATGGGCGCTTGCTAGCGATCGCTCACGATGCGCTTGGCCAGACCTCCCGCTTCGAGGACTTCACCGAGCACCTGGTGGAATGGAGCGGCATGCTTTACCAGTGCGATAACGTTGCGCTCAGTTATCGCCTGGCCTCGCTCGATGTGTACACCCCGCTGGATATGCGGGCGCCTGGGGCCGCGTCCGGGATGATTGCACTGGAATGCGCCATGGATGAGCTCGCCTGTGCAGCGCAGGTCGACCCGGTAGACCTGCGCCTGCGCAACTTCGCCGCCCACAACGCCAACGAGGGCAAGCCCTACTCCAGCAAGGAGTTACTGGCGTGCTATCAGCAAGGTGCCGAACGCTTTGGCTGGCATGGCCGTAATCCGCAACCGCGCAGCATGCGCAGTGGCCACCGGTTAATCGGCTGGGGGATGGCTGGCGGCGTCTGGGAAGCCATGCAGATGAAGGCCAGCGCCAAAGCGCGCATCGATGGCCGGGGCCACCTTACCGTCAGCAGTGCCACCACCGATATCGGGACCGGCACCTATACCGTCATGACTCAGATCGCCGCCGACGCAGCTGGCGTCAAGGTGCAGGATGTCACCTTCATGCTGGGTGACTCCTCACTGCCCACCGCCCCGCTTCAGGGCGGATCGTTCACGGTGTCGTCGGTGGGCTCGGCCGTGCGCCAAGCCTGCCATGTCCTGCGCACCCAGGTGCTGGAACATGCGCGCACCCTGTACCCCCAGTTGGCCAACACACCCCGGCAGCAGATCGTTTTCACCGATGGCTACCTGCACGCAGGCAGCCATCGCTGGGCCTTGGCGGACATCGTGGCGAGCGCCCCCGACGGTAAGTTCGAAGTGCAGATCGACGCCGAGCCCGGCGCCAGGCGCCAACCGTTCTCCACCGCCACCCATTCGGCGGTATTCGTAGAAGTCCACGTCGACGAGGACCTTGGCACGATCAATGTAACCCGGGTGCTCAGCGCTGTGGCGGCAGGACGTGTGATCAACCCGAAAACCGCACGCAGTCAGATTCTGGGAGGCGTGGTCTGGGGGGTTGGCATGGCCCTGCACGAAGCGGCGTTGACCGACCACCGGCTGGGCCGCATCGTCAATCACAACCTTGCGGAGTACCACATCCCGGTCAATGCAGATTGTGGGGATATCGAGGTGATCTTCGTTGACGAGCACGATGACATTGTCAACGAACTGGGGTCCAAGGGTGTGGGTGAAATCGGCGTCGTCGGGGTGGCCGCGGCGGTGGCCAACGCGGTCTACCATGCCACGGGCAAGCGTGTAAGGGAGTTTCCGATCACGCTCGACAAAGTGCTCTGATCGGGCGGGGACCAATTCCCCACCCGCTTTGCGCTAACGACGACGCGCTCGGACCTTGCCGGCGAACACCCGGAAGCCCCAGGTGTTATAAGCCAGCGTCAGCGGCACCACGGCTGCAAAGCCGATCAGCATGAACAGCTGGGTGGCTCTTGAGGCGCTGGCCTCGACAAGGGTCAGTGCCGGCGGAACTGCCAAGGGGAAGAGCGCGATCAGCATGAGCGTGAACGCGAAGCAGATGACGCCCAGGGCAAACGACAACGGCAACCAATCCCGCGTCCTGCCCCAGGCCAGGGAGAATCCCGCGAGTAGCACTGCCAAGGCCGCCCCGGCCGTCAGCACAACCCAGCCCTGGCTCAGCCGCTGCCAGTAGAGTGCATCCAGCGCCATGGTCAGGAGCAGCACAGCGACCAGCATCAGTACGGCAACCCCGCATAACAGCCGAGCCTGGTGCTTTGCGCGCACTTGCAGTGTTCCATCAGTTCGCCAGTACAGCCAGCAAGCGCCCAGCCACAGATAGCCGACAACCAGCGCCAACGCGCAAAACAAAGGAAAAGGCGCCAGCCATTCTTTGCCGTCGCCACTGTATTGGCCCTGATAGTGTGGGACACCCTGAATCAACGTGCCCAACACCAGCCCCTGGCACAGCGTGGCAAGCAGCGAGCCACCCAGCGTTGCGGCATCCGACCAGCGTTTGTGGGTCAAGTGCTCACGAAACTCAAGGCCTGCCGCACGCAGGATCAAGCCCATGAACATCAACAGCAACGGCACATAAAGCGCTGGCAGCAACACCGCGTAGGCTGTCGGGAATAGCGCCAGCAGCCCTCCACCGCCCAATACCAGCCAAGTCTCATTGGCATCCCAGATCGGCAGAATCGTCAGCACCAGCACCTCGCGCTCTTCGGCGCGACGATGAGCAGCCATGAGCATGCCCACACCCAGATCGGTACCATCGAGCAACACATAGACAAGGACCGAGAACGCCAGCGCTGCGGCGCTCAACAGGGTCAGCAGGTCGACACCCAGGATGCTCATGATTGTTCCCCGACTCGCGGCTCAGGGCCCGCCTCGTCCAGCGCGGGCGCCCGGCGCAGCACATGCAACAACAACCACAACCCGATACCGAAGGTGATCACGTAGAACGCCAGGATCGCCACCGTGGCAGCCAAAACGGTCGAGGTGGCCACCGGCGACACGCTGTCGGCCGTGCGCAACAGGCCATAAACGGTAAACGGTTGACGGCCGACTTCGGTCACTACCCAGCCACTGAGCATGGCGACAAATCCCGCAGGCGCCAACCCTACACTGACGCGTTGCAGCCACCGTGCACTCGTTAGCCGCCCGCGCCAGCGCACCACCAAGCCAGCAATGCCCTGCATGACCATCAGCAACCCCAAGCCAACCATGATGCGAAAGGCAAAGAACACTACCGGGACCGGTGGCAGGTCTTCGCGTGCAAATTCATCGAGCGCCGCGATGGTGCCAACCAGGTCGTGAGTCAGGTACAGCGACCCCGCCCGCGGGATCGACACTTCAAGGCGGTTTTGTTGCAACGCCATGTCAGGCACGGCGAAGAGCCTCATCGGCTCACCGGCACCTTTCGCCGGACGGTGCCAAGAGCCCTCGATGGCCGCGACCTTGATCGGTTGCGTCTCGAGCGTGTGCTGTCCATGCAGGTCGCCAATCGCCACCTGCAAGGGCGCCAGCACTGCAATGGCCCACAGCGCCATCGAATACTGCTGCCGTGCGCGCAGGTTTGAAGGCGCGCGCAGCAGTTGCCAACCGCCCGCTCCCGCAACCATTGTGGCGGTACCCAGCAACGCGGCCACCAGCATATGCGCCAGACGGTAAGGAAATGACGGATTGAAAATGATCGCCCACCAGTCTTCGGCGACGAAGCGCCCGTGGGCATCGATCGAGTAGCCTGCGGGGGTCTGCATCCATGAGTTGGCACTGAGGATCCAGAAAGCGCTGACCAATGCCCCGACAGCCACTGCGCAGGTGGCCATGAAGTGCAGCCTCGGCCCGACCTTGTTGAGGCCGAACAGCATGACCCCAAGGAATCCCGCTTCCAGGAAAAACGCTACCAGTACTTCATAGAACATCAAGGGCCCGATCACCTCCCCGGCCGCCAAGGACAACCCCGACCAGTTGAGCCCGAACTGATACTCCATCACCAGCCCCGATGCGGTACCGACAGCCACCGTCAGCGCAAACACCTTCAGCCAGAAACCGTAGATGGCCATCAGCTGCTGATCACGACGGTACAACCATAGCGCTTCAAGCACCATCAGCCACTGGGCCAGCCCAATGCTGAACGCCGCCAGGACGATATGAAAGCTGATGGTGATGGCGAACTGAAGCCGCGCAGCCAGAAGCGCCGTCGTCGCATCGCCGAAGTCAACCAAGCTGACCTTCCGTCTGCACTTTACTGTGCGCGTCAGGGTGCAAGGACGGTCTCCACGGGTTGCATTGCAGGTAGCACGCCGCCGGGCAGCCTTCGGGGAGGATATCAATGTGCGGCATCTTCAAAAGCATAGCGTGGGCTGATCAGGCGCAGCGTTTCAGGATGGTCTTGATCGGGCGCCTTACTCGGCGCTTCGACACATCCCTCGCCTTGATCCAACGGCAAGCCTCGATCTCGTTTCGAGGGTGTGGCTTGTCGTCTGCCTTTCGGGCTTCGAACAGATAATGGATGACCTTGTCCTCCCGGTACATCGTGAGGTAACGAAGCTCGTCGAATGCGAGGCCAGTTTCCTCGGCCATCTCCCGCATAGCCGCCTCAAGCGGCGTTTCGTGCCGCTCGACACGTCCACCCGGCAGGTTCCACTTGGCGTTGCGCTTGCGAACGAACAAAACCTCACCAGCCTTGCGGTAGATGATGGTGGCGCGCAGCTTGATGCCTTTGCGTTTCGCTGTTGCAGTGTCCATTGCCTTCATGTGTTGCCCTTGAAGTTGGCTGGCCAGGATCCGGCAGGTTCCTTGCCGAGCGTAAATCGTCCGTGCATTTGTCAGATGACCGGCATAACGGTGGCAACGTTCAAGTTAAATCCCGATAAACACCTCCGAGGCTCCGGTTTGGGGCTGCAGCAAATCAGTACCGCCTGACATGTTGGTCTGAACTTTGCCATCTGTCCTGGCTTCCCCTGCATACCTATCACGGAAAAACGCCTGCAGGAGCTGACCTTATGCGAGCACTGACCTACCACGGAGCACACGACGTCAGGGTCGATAACGTCCCCGATCCCATTATTGAGCAGGAAGACGACATTATCCTCAGGGTCACCGCCACAGCCATCTGCGGCTCTGACCTGCACCTTTACCGAGGCAAAATTCCACAAACCGAAGCGGGCGATATCTTCGGCCATGAGTTCATGGGCATCGTCGAAGATACTGGCAGTGCCGTCACCAACCTGCAGATCGGCGACCGCGTAGTGATTCCCTTCGTGATCGCTTGCGGCAGCTGTTTCTTCTGCCAGCACGACCTGTTCGCTGCCTGTGAAACCACCAACACAGGTCGGGGTGCGATCATCAACAAGAAGGGTATTCCCCCAGGCGCCGCGCTGTTTGGATATAGCCATCTCTATGGCGGTATCCCTGGCGGCCAGGCGGATTACGTGAGGGTACCCAAGGGCAACGTCGGACCGTTCAAAGTGCCCACCGAGCTGGCCGATGACAAGGTACTGTTTCTCTCGGACATCCTGCCGACCGCTTGGCAGGCGGTCATCAATGCCGAAATAGGCCAGGGGTCATCTGTGGCGATCTACGGCGCCGGGCCGGTCGGCTTGCTGAGTGCCGCTTGTGCGCGAATGCTCGGCGCCCAGACCATTTTCATGGTTGATGACAACGACCACCGCCTGGCCTACGCAAAAGAGGCCTACGGCGCCGTAGCCATCAATTTTGAGCAGGACGACGACCCCGCTGATAGCATCATCCGCCAGTCACCAGGCATGCGCGGGGTCGATGCAGTGATCGATGCAGTCGGCTTTGAAGCCAAAGGCAGCACTGCCGAAACGGTGATGACGGCGCTGAAGATAGAAGGCAGCAGTGGCAAGGCACTGCGCCAGAGTATTGCTGCGGTGCGTCGCGGAGGCGTTGTCAGTGTCCCCGGTGTGTACGCCGGCTTCATCCATGCCTTCATGTTTGGCGATGCCTTCGACAAGGGCCTTACCTTCAAGATGGGCCAGACCCATGTGCAGAAATACCTGCCGGAACTCCTTGAGCACATCGAAGCAGGACGCCTGCAACCGGAACTGATCGTCACTCACCGCCTCGCCCTCGAGGAAGCGGCCATGGGCTACGAGATGTTCGATCAGAAGCAGGATAACTGCCGCAAGGTCATCCTCGTGCCAGGCGCTGCACCCGGCACCCTGGGCCCTGACTACGTATAAAGGAAGTAAAGTCATGAACGGGCTCGCCAGCTATTTCTGGATTGCCGTGGCGGCAATCCTTTTACTCATCGATCTGTGGGCCATCGTCAGCGTCTTCAGAAGCGACAAGTCAGATGCAGTCAAAGCGGCCTGGGCCCTGCTGATCGTCGCGCTACCGCTGGTTGGCCTCGGTATCTGGGGCGTTGCTGGCCCACGCGGCATCAAGCGAGGTACCGGGCCCACTTCCGACGAGCACAGCAAAGGCTGACATTTCCCAGCTCCACTTACAGAGGTTTCAACATGATCGATCAAGCGACAGGCATGAAATCAGGCGAACGCTATCGCGTGGAAAACGTGGAGCGCGCTCATCAGTTTCCAGGCTTCTTTCAAGACGGGAAATATTACCTGGGCCCTGAGCTTCTCACCGCCGTGGGCTGGCTCGAAGGTACGCGCTTCATCTACGACAGCCTGGATGCCGAAGGTGAGCCCGTATTTCCAAACCGAGCGGCAGGCACGGTCGAAGGGCTGACGTTGACCCTGGTCGATGGCACCTCCCTTGAGCTCTCGCGGATCGAGGCCTGCGACCCCATTGCACCCCTTGACCCCAGCGCCTCAGCTGCGAAACGAGAAGCGCCTGACCGTGGCGCTCCGCTGAAAGGGCCTCTGCGCGGCAAGGTCGTGGTCATCACCGGCGCATCCAGCGGCATAGGCCGAGCCGCCGCGCATGCCTTTGCGTGCAAAGGTGCTCGCCTGGTACTCGCCGCACGCGACGAAGAGGCGTTGTTCGACGTCCTGGATGAATGCACCGATTGCGGTACGGATGCCATAGCGATCACCACCGACGTCACCCACCGCGACCAGGTTCAAGCCCTGGCGGCGCAGGCCGCCGAATTTGGCCATGGCCGAATCGATGTTTGGGTCAACAACGCCGGAGTTGGCGCGGTCGGCCACTTCGAAGACACTCCACTGGAGGCACACGAACAGGTCATCCAGACCGACCTGATCGGTTACCTGCGGGGGGCCTACGTTGCCCTTCCCTTCTTCAAGGCACAGGGCAGCGGCATTCTGATCAACACGCTGTCGCTGGGCAGCTGGGTGGCCCAGCCCTACGCCGCCGCTTATTCGGCGAGCAAATTCGGCTTGCGTGGACTGACCGAGGCATTGCGGGGCGAATTGACTGAGTTTCCCAACATCCATGTTTGCGATATATATCCAGCAGTCATGGACACACCAGGCTTCCGAGACGGCGGCAACTATACCGGGCACGCGCTGACGCCGCCAGGCCCCGTATACGATCCCGAAATAGTGGCGAAGGCTATGGTGGCCTGCGCAATCTCGCCTCGTGCTCACACCACGGTTGGCGCTGCGGCGCGCCTCGCGCATTTGGCCAGCTACCTGATACCAGGGCTGCCTCTGTTGTCAGGAAGGCTGTCGCGCTGGGGGATAAATTGCAGCCCCATAGCCGAAACATCGTCAGGCAACCTCTTTGAGCCTCCGAGTGGCAGGAGGGGTATCGACGGAGGTTGGAGGAAGCCAAAAGATAAAACGCCCCTGCTGATCGGCGCAGCGGCGCTGGGAATCCTTTTGGGTTTTAGCCTCACACATTCACGACGCAGGGATAGATAGAGAAGGTCTGCTTACAGAGGAATGACCGTGGTTTCATTGCGAGATCACGTTCAATCCCTACTTGGCTAACGAGCTTGTGGGATTAACATGGCGATAGTCCTCCCCTGCTACCGCTCTCAGGTAAGCAGCGTCAGCCTCCAGACGAAGATCGCGCCACTCCTGCCAGCAGATAATCCCTCGACGATCCATCTCATCGGCCTGGCGAAGCAGTTCCTCGTGATAGTCGTCAGGCGAGTCCATGCGCAATGCCCTGTCTTCAAGCACCCGATACCAAACCGCCAAACAAGTAAGCTTCAGCAATTGGGCGGCAGACAGGTTTTTCTCGAGCGTTCGCATCAGGAGGCCTCATACGCTGATGGAGGGTTGAGTCACCCTTGCTCCCAGAGGTTCAGCAGAGCGGTGTCAGCGGCATGGATACGTCCCGAGGATCGCCCCCGCTAGGGATCCGCTCACGGATGCGAATTAATGGCACTGACTCAAGTTGGAGTGAATTTCTTGAACGCTGGCAATGTCGTAGTGATGGCGCGCTGCTACGGCTTGCTGGAAGAAAGCAAGCAGACCTGGATGTCCCTCCCTTCCTGCAGCCGCATGTCCGAGTACCCGTATGAAAGAGCTGCTTTCCGCTGCGAAGATAATTCGCCCAACTGTTCTCATCGTTGAGGACGAACCCATGATTCGAGAGCTTTTGACCCTGTACCTGGAAGAATGGGGGGCCATGGTGACAGCAGTGGCGACTGCCGATGGCGGCAATGAGGCGTTGAGGAAGCAAGATTGGACGCTGCTGATAACGGATGTACAAACGCCTGGTTTACTCAATGGGGTTGATCTTGCCTGGATGGCAAGCCAGCAAAAACCTCAGACGCGCATCATTGTCATGAGCGGATACTACGAATTTGCAGGGAGAGTGTTGCCGCCAGGTGCGGAGTTCCTTCCTAGCCGTGGCCAATAACCCAGCTCCAGGAACTGCTCTACGCTCAGCTTAACCACGCCGACGGTGCTGGAAGGTGTGGCCAGGGTGCGTGGCACTCTGGCCACTTGTGAGAAAATGACAAAGCGGTCTTAAGTAGACAGCGAAATGGGCAACAAGGGCTTGTGCCTCTAGCTCGAACACGACCACCGACGAACACCAGCGCCAATGATGCTGCCGCTAACAATAGGCTCACCCCTAGCATCTGGCGGTGAGGTTATGAAACCCTAAAGCCGCAGCGCCGATCATGGCCAACATTCCTGAAAGCCCAGCGTAGCCTACAGCAGTCATAAGCCATCCCAAGGTTCGCATCCCCGACTCCTCAAGTTTGATTTTCGAGATCAATTCGACTTGATACGAGACCATACCCATTTGGCAAAGTGCCATCGGCGCGTAGACGCGCCCCTCTCGCGTCTAGAGCTTAAAGCGGACATGGATGCAGCTTTTACTATCTTGGCGATCAACCACTACTGCCGCGCTGCCGTAACCGGAATAGCTTTTGACCAATCGCATTCCAAGCCCCGTTCCTGTCGGCTTAGGGTAATGATCAGGAAAGCCGTCGCCCTCATCCCTGACGGTGAGCTGAGCATGATCGCCGGCATGCTTGACGATCACGTCTATAGAGCCTTTGCCGTACTTAAGGGCGTTGGTGATCAACTCGGAGATCACTAATCCCAAAGGCGCCATTCTTTCAGGTGGTAGGACGAAGTCGTCAGCCTCCAACAGAATTTGTCGGTCGGCCAACGCCTTGCCTAGATCACCCAACAGGGCACTCAGATAATCGCGAGCGCGTACCTCTTGGTCTTCGGCGGCCTGGTATAGTCTCTCGTGAACACTGGCAATGGTCACCACTCGCCCTGCGGCAGTTTCGAGCTGCAACTTAACAGCCGCATCTGGCGTGAGATTGGCTTGAAGTAACAGCAGGGTGTTTACAAGGTGGAGGCTATTTTTGACGCGATGATGGATTTCTTCGAGATAAAGGTCGCTTCGATTTTGCCTGCTGTTCTGTGCCTCAATGAGAGAGAGCAGCTGAGCTTCGTAATGGTGCCGTTCAGTGATATCCCGTGATACCGCTATGATCCGTTCGACCTGGCCATCCGTGGCTATGATTGGCGCCACAGTCACGTCCCACCATTTGGGTTCGTCGGGAGCGATTGGGCAGTACGATTCGAACCTCATGGTTTCGCCAGCGCTAACTTTAGCTACCGCCTCCCAAACAAGTGATCGCGACTCCTCAGGCCACAAGTCATACCATCGCTGACCTTTAACACTGGTCAGTTGGGTATTTAGGAATGTCAGCCCGGCTTCATTCATGAACTCGATCTCGCCGCTCGGGGCCAGGATATCCACCCAGTCAGGGCTTGCGTTCAGGATAGTCTCGGAATAAGGGTCGGGAACTGGAACATCCACGCCTGCAGATATTCTTTCGACAGCCATGGAAATGACGTTCGAGATGCCTTCTAGAAATACCAGATCGCTCTCTACAAAATCGTCCCCGTTGCTGCTGTCGGCTTCCAGTACACCAAACGGGCTGAGCACACCCCGGATCGGGACATTGATGGCCCGCTCGATTCCATATTTTTTCAGCAGTTCCGGCGTTCGAAAGCGATTTTCCATACCCAAATGATTCGAGAGTACGGGCCTGTAGGTGGCCAATGCATAGCCAGCCGGACTAGCCACATCGCCGCCCACGGTTGCCCGCCCGATGTCAGAAGCATCCCAGCCAACGCCGTGGGTCAGAACAAACCCTTCCCCGTCCTCCGCTGGCTGGAGCACCTTGGAAAAACGAGTGCTCATCCCTTCAGCGACTACTTCACATGCACGGGTCAGCAACAGATCCAAGTCCGCAGCCTTCAGGGACATTACGCCAAACTCGACCACGAGCTCATGTTGGCGATGCAAGCGCGCATGAGTCTTCTTCAAGGCCGCTCGGATTGTTTCATCGACTGGTAGCTGCTGCATAGTCTTCCCTTCCGGATTAACGGGAAACGCCCAGAATCCTTTCAGGGCGTACAGGCGGTTCGCTTACCGCTTTCCTACCATAGCCGCTAATCCATGACGGCGCCTAGCGCACCACTCATCGCCCAGGAGCAACGGCGTAGAGGCCCAGAGCCCTAATACATATGACCCGCGAGCAACCCTACATGCCGAAAACCATCCTCATTGTGGAAGACGACGACCTCCTAAGAGACCTAACTGCCGAGAGCCTCTCGTCACTCTACGCCGTTGCTGTGACGTGCTGCGCAAATGCTGACGAGGCGTTGCATTACCTTTGCAATAAGGAAGTCCCTAGCTTGGTGATGACCGATATCCATATGCCTGGAAGCATGGACGGTTTAGGCCTTGCACACGAGATTTGGCGTCGATGGCCTACTCTGCCAGTGATTCTGACTTCGGGCGACGCAGTAATCGACACCGGTTTGCTGCCTGCTCGGACAGCATTTCTCCCCAAACCTTGGGAGATTTCTGATCTCGCCTCGCTGATCAACAAATTAGTAACGCTCCCGCCGCAAGTAGAAGCTTGATCCAAAGAACACTGCCTACCCCTTCCATGCTTCATATTTGGCTAGCAGCGGTTGAACGCTCAATCCATGTAGCAGAATGCTCAACGCCACCACCGACAGAACCAGGCTGATGCTCTGCGCGGCCAAGGCGGGAAGCAGCCCATGATTGAGGGCATAGAACAGGTAGTAGAAGCTGCCGATACCTCGGATGCCAAACCAACCCAAAAGCCCTCGCTGCCGGACATTAAGCATTCCCCGAACCGGAAACAGGAAGACACTCAAGGGTCGCATCAGCAGGAACAGCGCTCCGGCGACCGGCAATGCCCGCCAGTCCCAATGCTCAATCAGCACTACCCCTAGCATGGTGACGAGGAAAACTTCCATTGCCCGTTCGATCAAGCTGCCGAATGCCAACATGTCACCCAACATGATCCCCGCTGCCACCTGCGAGTCATCGAGCCCTTCCACATCACCTCTGACAGCCTGCTCCGGCGCGACATGCTGGTGTCCTACCACGGGCTGTACCAGATGTTCTGCAGCTGGATCCTCGGGGCTATTTGAGGTCTGAACCTCGGCCTGGCGCAAACCGAGGCCCGCAGCGAAAACCGCGAGAAACCCATAGGCCTGAATAGTCTCGGCGCTTACATAAGCCAGCGCGATTAGGGCAAGGGCGAGATAGTCGTTGGGCGACACGGTGCTGTCATCGTTGCGCAAACGCAAGAAAAGCGTGAGTTTGCCCAAGCCACGCCCCATCCAATAGCCCAGCAGCAGACCTGCAGTGACTGCCCACAGCATGTCCTTGGGGAGCCAGCTAGAGAACCAAGCTTGCCCGGTATCCTGTTGCAGGAACAGGCCGAGGATGACGAAGGGAAAAGCCACTCCATCGTTAAGCCCTGCCTCACCGGACAGGCTGAAACGTACAGGATCATCGTCCTGGGCATCAACCACCTGTACCAGGGTTGCCAGCACCGGGTCTGTGGGTGCCAGGATAGCTCCAATCAGAACGGACACTCCCCACCCCAGGCTGAGGCCGTAATGCAGCACCAGCGTTACCCCACCGATGCAGAGCAACATCACCGGCCCCGCCAGATAGAAAGCGCTCAACCAGCTGCGGTTGCGCAAGGGCAAGCGCAACTTCAGGCCACTGAAGAACAGCGAAAACAACACCGCGACTTCGGTGAGGTGCTCCATCCAGCCACTCGACTTGCTCAAGTCGAGCTGTAGGAAACCCAGGCCCGATGTTCCCAGAGCCATACCTAACCCAAGGCACACAACGGACGTTGTAACTGGAATCCAGCGCAGGTACGAGGATGAAAGCGAGAGCAGCAGGAGCACTGCACCCAGCATGGCGAACCAGACGATGAAGGTCATCTGCGCAGAAGCCTTGGGAGAATTTTCGATTACTTTTTGACTTTCTGGCTAAACACGTCGTTCCGCTGCACTTACTGCGTTCGTCCATCATCACGGCGAAATGTAAAAAAAGATTTCAGCGCTCCTCTGCTGTCAAAACCGATAGGTCGCATTGGAGTTATCGTCATGAAATTCGCCCACTTCTGCCAATTGCTCGCTGACCACGCCGGTAAACCGAGTACCTTCTTGATCGCCGTGGTACTGATTGCCACATGGGCTGCATCCGGGCCCTGGTTTCACTACAACGACACCTGGCAACTCATCGTTAATACGTCGACCACCATCATCACATTCCTGATGGTCTTCCTGATCCAGAATACCCAGAACCGGGACAACGACATCATCCACGTGAAGCTCGACGAGCTTATCCGTGCTACGAAATCCGCAGAGCAGTCGGTGCTCGATCTTGAAGCACTCGACAATCGAGAAATCCATAAACTTCGCAAGGAATATCAGGCGATGGGCAGCCACTGCGAGACGCCCCATCAAATGTCTAGCGAGCAGCGGGCGGACGATGCAGCTCGAGACAACCTGCAGCGCTAAAGAGCGTTACGGTCGGACGATGCGGGCAGAGCTGGCGGAACACTTGCAGAGCTGAGCGCTTGGTTAATAGCTTCAGCGAGCTCGTCAATTGACCATGGTTTGAACAGGTAAGTGACAGGTGGGGTGACCTGCGATGGATCAAGCTGGTAACCAGAGGTCAGGATGGCGGGCAGCCCAGGCCACCTTTCGTGGGCCATGGAGATGAACTCCATGCCTTTGATACTTCCAGGAACACCGTGATCGACAACGATCAACGAACAGTCGCTCTTGAGCGCCATCAAGTGAATCAAGGCGTCTTCGGCGTTATCGAACGCATCGCATACAGCGCCCAACTCGATCAGGATATCCACCAGCAGGGTTTGAAGCGTTGGATCATCTTCCACGACAACTACTGTCTTCCCTGACAGCGACAAACCCTCGATGTCGAGCTTCATCACCCTCTCCAGTCCATAATTGATTTTTCGAGTGTTCCACTCATCTGGACGCGTGTCGACGGAGGCTAATGGCCATTATTTGCTCAATGGCTGCCAGACACAGACAAATAGACAAGTGCCTCTCGCATGAAAATCTCCACCGTCTTAGGGCCTATACCCTCGAAGCTTAGCAGCCAGCGCTTGAAGCCCTCACAACCTGGATCGTCCCGCAGCGCCTCAAGTTGAACATCCAATTCCGCGTCGGCCTTCTTACCAAGGGAATGCAATCGTCGGGCAGTGGATTCATCGTATCGCGCATACCCAGCCTGCCCGAGCAGCCTGACAAGGGTCGCATGTGTAGCCTGCGAAAGCTTATACGGCGTATCTAGTCCCTGCTCATTGGCAAGTATCCGGTACGCCCTCAGGGCGACT
The DNA here is from genome assembly GCF_034044115.1 of Pseudomonas sp. BO3-4. Classification (NCBI taxonomy): domain Bacteria; kingdom Pseudomonadati; phylum Pseudomonadota; class Gammaproteobacteria; order Pseudomonadales; family Pseudomonadaceae; genus Pseudomonas; species Pseudomonas sp. BO3-4. Next base: position 2,861,933 of record NZ_CP139018.1, on the reverse strand, counting down.
GTAGATCGGATGCGCTTGCCCATGAGAAAGCTGGCCAGCAACCACCTAAACACTCCCCCGACATCCGTCACTTCGATGCCGAGGTCAGAGGCAGTTACGGTCTTCAACCTTCACTACGGCGCGGGTCAGCAGATCGGGGGTAAGTGCGCTCCTCTTCGATAGTGCCATCCGCCTTATGGATCTTCACCGATGCCGTCTTGCCATCAAAGAAATCTGCGAGGGCGCTGACCAATTCATGCTTAGTCGCTGCTCGCTTGGAGGCGGGTTCAGCACCGGCTTTCTTCAATTCCCATCCATTTGCTGTAGGGCTGAGCTGGTAGTTGTCCATCGTGTGCTCCTCCTAGCTTAAAGGGATTGGCCGTCATCCTCGATGTCTTCCTCTGCCTCGGCTGCCTCAGTGGCATCAGCGTCATTCAAAGGAGGCGACGTGGGCTTTTCCGGATCATTAATGAAAGGTAAGTCGCTTGGGCCTTTCTCTTCAGAGCCTTCGGTTTTAGGCTGCATGGCAACACCTCCAGGCACGTTGACGGAATGCAGGTCTCAGGCCCCTTAGGTAGCACCTGAGAATTTGCCGACATCGATAGGTTGCGGAACGAATTCGGGGCCCTCGCCAGCCAGCCTCCACTTCACCTTGGCAACGCCATAACGCTCAGCCATCGGGCGACTGACCAGCTTGATGTTCTGCTGACTGAATCGCGGGATGATGCCAACACCGGCATCGCAACTGGCCCAGTGCCACGCGACGCCGTTGTCCATCTTCTCCAGACGGATGATGAATGTCCGAGGCTCACCGTGAAGCTCGTACTCAATGACATAGAGTTGCTGTCCGACCACCAGAATTCCCTCCCTAGCTCATGCGTTATTGAGCAAGCACGGGAGAAAAAAATTCCATCGAAATCGCTCGTGGGTAAGGGATGCTTGCGATTCGGGCTATGTGTCTTGTGTACCTGTAAGGAATTCGAACAAGGTCTCAGCGCAGGCCGTAATCCCCTCCAGGAGCACCATCTCGAAGCCATGGGTATTTTCGGTCGGGATCGCAATGCAACCGGCCAGGGCATCGATCCCCGCACTCAATACCGCACTTGCATCCGACGCAAAATCGACGAGCAATGCCGACTGGGGCTTAAAACCGGCCTTTAGGCCAGCGGCGATCAGGCCCTGCACCACGGTGCGGCTGTAGTATCCCTTCTGGTCGCCGGTATTGATGATCGGGTTGGCCGAAAGCTCCGTGCCATACTCCTCAAGTACAGGGCCGACCTCGACCGCGATTGTGGTGTCGCCGGGCAGCCGGGAAGCTGCGTACATGGCGCCGGCATTCGACTCTTCCTCCAGCGTCGTAAGCACGAACCAAACGTCCTGCTTCAGTTTTTCTCGACGTTCACTCAGCAGCTTCGCACAGAGAATGACAGCGCTCAGCGGAGCTCGGTCGTCGAGGAAGTGAGCGGCAATACAGTCATGTACCTTGAAGGGCTTACGCCAGTGCTGACTGAGCACGACTCGAGTACCAGGCCGAACTCCAAGTTTCTGGAGCTCTGACTTGCTCTTGCGCGTGACGATATAGACATCTTTCCACTGAACATTTCCTGCCAGCACGTCTCTTCCCTTCGAAGTTCGACCGCTGTTGTGCATTGAACCGTAGGACAAAACACCCGGCAGGATGTGTTCATCACCCAGGATATCGACAGGGCAGACGCCGAAGCTTATCGGTTGCGAACCCCCTAGAGCGAGCACCTCCAGGGTGCCGTTCTCCAGCACATTTTTGACGATCATCGCGATCTCATCGAGGTGGGCCATAACGCGTATGGCTGCCTCTGGGCTACCAGTGCGGCCCCCACGAATCACCCCCACCACATTGCCAGCAGGGTCGGTGTGCGTGTCATCACAGAACAGGCGCAGCTCGCGCAGACAAATGGCCCGTACTTCATCTTCTTGTCCGCCCGGCCCTCGGGCGTTGAGGAGCTCGGTCAGTAATGCCTCAGTCTTCAAAATGTTACCTCCCTGTTTGCACGCAAACGTGTTCAGGCCAGCTGGATGTACACCGAGTAGCTACCCAATAGCACCCAGAACACCAGAAAGATCCACGGCGTCCGTAGCGAAAACAGCAATGACTTTCGATGCCCTGCACGCGAGGTTTCCGCCTCACAAAACAGCGGCGACTCGTCGTAAGCCAACCCCATCAACGGCTCGCTGCGCAGCAGGTGGCTCTGCTTGAGCTGCCAGTGATCGATGATGTTGTATGCCGCCCGGATGCCAGGCCAGGCGTTGAGCGAGCTCAGCACCCCGAGCAAGGCGAGGAACGCTGGCACGATCAGGGTGAACATCTCGCCCCATCCTTGATTGAGGTTGCCCATGGAGGAGACGAAGGCAATGACCAGGAATGACTGAGCCGCCAGGTAGGCGTCCGTGCGGTTCGCGAGGATGCTGGTTTCGTACTGGATCTCACGCCGGTAAAAATCCAGACGCTCCTTGGGAGAGCCAAACATCCTGGCATTGTGCTCGCTGATCTCATGCTCAGGGGTCGCAGGGGTAATGATTCGAGGCACTCGCTACTCCGGGAATTGGGCTCCGAGCGAAGAGATGAGACTGGAGCTGAATCCGGTAGAACAGGCGATGGGGCATGGAATTCAATTGGATTGATATCCCGCACCGCTCGTCGTACCAACCGCAGATTGAAACCAACACGAGGAGGCAGGGCCTTTCGAACCGGTATGAACGTTCTCAACTGCAGGAGTTTCTACCATGCGAGACTTCCCTACCCCGCCCTTCCCTTCGCAGCCTCAAAATGTCCCTGGCTCACAGCGCAAGATGGAGCCCTACCCGGATTGTGGTGAGCAGTCGTATACCGGCCACAATCGCCTCGAAGGCAAGGTTGCACTCATCACCGGAGCAGACAGCGGCATCGGGCGGGCAGTTGCGATTGCCTATGCCCGTGAAGGCGCCGACGTCGCCATCGCTTATCTGAATGAGCATGAGGACGCGCAGGAAACCGCGCGCTGGGTCGAGGCCGCAGGCCGCCAATGCCTGCTGTTGCCCGGAGACCTGGCGCAGAAACAGCACTGCTACGACATTGTCGAAAAGACCGTTAGCCAGTTCGGGCGTATCGACATCCTGGTCAACAACGCGGCGTTCCAGATGTCCCACGAGACCCTGGAAGAAATCGACGATGACGAATGGGTGAAGACTTTCGATACCAACATCACCGCGATCTTCCGGATTTGCCAGGCGGCGCTGCCTTCTATGCCCAAGGGCAGTTCGATTATCAATACGAGCTCGGTCAATTCCGACGATCCATCCCCCAGCCTGCTGGCCTATGCCACGACCAAGGGGGCCATTGCCAACTTCACTGCTGGCTTGGCTCAGTTGCTAGCCAAGAAAGGCATCAGGGTCAACAGCGTCGCGCCAGGCCCTATCTGGACGCCTTTGATTCCGGCAACCATGCCGGACGAGGCCGTCAAGAACTTTGGTTCCAGCTACCCGATGGGGCGCCCGGGGCAACCGGTCGAGGTCGCGCCAATCTACGTGCTGCTGGGCTCCGACGAAGCCAGTTACATCAGTGGCTCACGTTACGCAGTGACTGGCGGCAAACCGATCCTTTAGCGAAAAGAGGCTCGCCGAGTTGGCGAGCCTCAAACCCTTTTCGTGGGCAGTTTCAGCGTTTTTGCTGGTCGTAATCACGGGCTGTTTTTTGCGCCGTGGAGTCGTGGTCTGTCCCCGTTGATCCATCCGGACGATGAGCATCGTTATCTCGCTCCTCTTCCCCCTGCGGCCTCGTCTGCGCACCTGCCTTTTGCCTATCGCTCTCTTTCTTCATCTTGCTCTCCTACCCTTGCCTTTGAATAAAAGAAGCTAATGTACGAGGCAAAGTTCAGGTCAGGTTCACTCCTCGAGATAGCCGGGCGTTAGGTGCGATGAACCAAATACCCCAGCATCGCGTCCACCGCAAAACAAGCGAGTCGACTCTGAAATGGAAAACGACCCTGTACTGGCCGCCCTCGGCTACCTCAAAAACAACAAACTGATTTTGAGCACAGCAGAATCGTGCACTGCAGGCTGCCTTGTGGCTTTATTGGCGGCGGTACCGGGTACCGGAGAGGTGCTGGAAAGCGGCTATGTCGTCTACTCGCCCAGCGCCAAGAAGCGGCTGCTGGGGGTCAGCGCCGAAACCATCGAACGATACGGCCTGACCAGCGAAGCAGTAGCCTGGGAAATGGCCTTGGGTGCATTGAGAGACAGCTATGCGAGTGTGGTGATCGCCACCACCGGGGTAGCCGGGCCGGCGCCCGAATCAGGGATACCACCGGGGACGATGTGCTTTGCGTGGGCTTTCGCCGGCGAGCCAATTGCCGTTTTCACGCGCACTCAACGTTTCTTCGGCGAGCGGTCTGAAGTTATGCGCCAAGGCGCCCTGTTCGGGTTGACCCGGCTTTCCCACTATCACCAGCGCTGGTTACGCGGTGAGCGCGCCTGAGGGGTGTGATCATGTCGGAAGATGAACTGCTATCCAGGCGTCATCCTGTTCAAGAAGACATGCCGATGCAGCAGCGTGTTTGGCGCTTCGAGCGCGTGGGGTGGTACGTGCTTGTGGCCATCGTATTGCTTGCCTTGGCAGGCCTGTTCGGTAATGGCCCATTGAGCGATGCGGAGGTGGTGAGCCAGGATGGACGGGTACGGGTTGAGTACCAGCGTCTCAGCCGAAGCGGCACGACAGACAGCCTTTTCATCACCATTCAGGGTATCCCTGGTCGGCCGGTGGAGGTGCAACTCGAGGGATCATTGCTCCGTGACGCCAGTATCGAGACGTTACAGCCGCAGCCGCAACGGTCGATGTCGCATGGCCAGGCCATGCTGTTCCAATTGGGTACTGGGCAAGATGGCTTGGCCACCTTGTACTTGACCCTTCGAAGTGAGCACGTGGGGACTCTGAAGGGCAGCGTCAAGGCTGGCCCTGAAAGCGCCGTTCACTTCTCCACATTCCTTTACCCCTAGGAGTGCGTCATGGATTCGATCCTCCGCGCAGCCGGAATGTATGTCGCCCTCATGCTGCTGTTTCGCGTGGCCGGGCGGCGCTCGCTGGCCGATTTGACGACCTTCGACTTCGTGTTGTTGCTGATCATAGGGGAAGCCACCCAGCAGGCGCTTCTGGGTGACGATTTTTCATTCACCAACGCCATGTTGGTAATCGCCACGCTGATCGTACTGGACGTCGGCCTTTCACTCGCGAAGCTGAACTCCAAGCCCTTGGCCCGACTTCTGGACGGGCACGCTACCCTGGTTGTCGAGAATGGGCGCTTTCTGCACCACCGCATGCGTCGGGCACGACTCACGGAGGCCGATATCCTTGAATCAGCGCGGGACAGCCAAGGCATAGAGAGCATTGAGCAGGTGAAATTCGCTATCGTCGAACGCAATGGAAAGATTTCGATCATTCCTACCGAGTAAGGCACGGCGCTTCTCACCGTGGAGCCAAGGCCCGCTTAACGTGCCAATCTCGCCTGGCTATGGTCGATGGTAGGGAGAGGCATCAGTTCTTTTGCGCAGCGCTCACATAAGACGAACCAGACGCCAGATAGCCATGTCGGAATCAGAACACGTGATCTCGAAGGCATATCAATGGAAAGAGAACCGGTAGAAGCTCAACGGGGTGCACCTCAGCGAGATGAGGGTGGATGGTTGCCCCTGGAGCAGTATGGTGCGCTCGGCGATGGGCGCTCTGTGGCACTGATTGGTTTGGACGGTTCCATCGACTGGTGGTGTGTGCCGCACATGGATTCACCTCCCCTATTCGACAAGCTGCTGGCCCCTCAGACTGGAGGCTTCTTTTCCATTACCCCTAGCGAGCCATTCGTTGCTGAGCGCCGCTACCTGCCAGGCAGCAACATCCTTGAGACAATTTTCATCACCCGTCAGGGTCGTGCCCGGCTGACGGAATCCTTGAACAGTGGCCCTGCCGGGCGCCTGCCTTGGGCCGAACTTGGCAGACGCATCGAAGGTATCGAGGGTAAGGTCAATTTCGAGATTGCCATCGACTTCGGAACCCAAGCCGACACGGTAAGCCCCTACGTGGCGCCGAATGACAATGCCTGTGTTTTTCATGCGGGCCGAATTCTCGGCATGTTCCTGCACGACCATCATGTGCACATCGAACGCAAAGACGACATGGGCGTCCGTGCTGTCCTTAGCCTTGCAGCAGGACAACGCTCAGTGGTCGCAATCATCGCAGGGCGTGATGAGCCCCTGGTGGCACCGCCATTGGCCCTGATCGACGAACGCATCGACGGCTCGCACCGGGAGTGGTGCCAGTGGTCGAAAGGGCTCGTCTACGATGGCCCACACCAGACCCAGGTATTGCGCAATGCGCTGGCCCTCAAGCTACTGCTGTCCTCTCTAAGTGGCTCGATCATGGCGGCAGCGACCTCATCCCTGCCCGAACGGATTGGCGGCAGTAAGAACTACGACTACCGCTTCGCCTGGATACGCGATGCCGGCTACACCATCGAGGCGTTTCTGGGCATCGGCGCTCAGCCAGAGGCCAAGGCTGCATTTACCTGGCTACTGCGCCGGTTGGATGAATATGGGCCACGGGTGTTTTATACCCTGGACGGTGCAATCGGTGATTGCGTGCGCCCGGTCGATCTGCCTGGCTATAAGAACTCCCCTCCAGTCGTCGGCAATGATGCCCGCGACCAACTCCAACACGGGGTGTTCGGCGATATCTTCGAAACAGCGCGCTGCTTCATCGACAGCGGCAACATTCTTGATTCCCCGAGCGCCATGCTCCTCTCAGGCCTTGCCGACCAGTGCGCCGACTGTTGGCGCCAGCAAGATGCCGGTATCTGGGAGTTGCCGGAAAAACAGCACTACACGATGTCCAAGATCAGTTGCTGGCAAGCCTTGAGCCGAGCCATCGAACTGGCAGATGGTGGCCATCTTCCCACCACCTGCCGGGAACGCTGGGATCGCGAGCGGCAGCGCATCCAGGCATGGATCGAGGGGCACTGCTGGAGCGAGGAGCGCCAGGCCTACCTGTTCTATCCAGACAGCGACCGACTGGACGCTTCACTGACATTGGCCGTCAGGTTCGGCTACCCAAGCAAGAAACGTCTACGCAGCACGCTGGAAGCCATTGACCATGATCTGGGAGCCGGCGCTTTCCATTATCGCTACACCGATGCACAGGAAGAGGAAGGTTGCTTCTTAGCCTGCACATTCTGGTTAATCGAAGCCTGGGCCATTCTGGATAACCAGGATCGCGCCGAAGCCGCCTATGCAGATGCTTTGGAAGGGCTGTCACACGGTGTAGGCATCTACTCGGAGATGATCGATCCGCAAACGGGACACTATCTGGGCAACCTTCCGCAGGGCCTGACTCACCTGGCAGCCCTCAAAGCCGCGATGGCCATCGGGGGCTGCCATCCTGAACGATGAGGCCAGTCATCATCTGCGTTGAACCGTCTCGCTTGGCGGCTACTCAACCACAGGCAAGTTCTCCATTCTTTCAATCCGTGATGAGGTAACGCCATGAACGCTATCGACTTGCTGATTCAAGACCACAAGCTGGTAAAGAAGCTGCTTGAGGAGCTATCTACCACCACCGAAAGGGCTGTGAAAAAACGCGCTGAACTGCTGTACCGCATCGAGCAAGAGCTGCAGATACACACCGCGCTCGAAGAAGAAATTCTCTACCCGGCCATCAAGGAAGCGGGAGGCAAGGAAGAAGCGAAGATGTACTACGAGGCCAAGGAAGAACACCGGACTGTTGACGCCCTCGTCCTACCCGACCTTCTGCATACCGAAACTGGCACCGTCGAATTCGCCGGGCGGGTCAAGGTCATGAAAGAGTTGTTGGAGCATCACATCGAGGAAGAAGAAGGCGAGCTGTTCCCCACGGCGAAGAAGCTGCTCAGCAAGGACACCCTCGAGGAGCTGGGGCGAACGATGGAAGTGCAGAAAAAGATGCTCAAGGGCGAGCAGCGAGCGGCTTAGTCGAGCGATCACCTGCCAGCGCTCAGGACGCTTGCAGGTGATCAGCTTCAAATACCCCATCATCAGTTGGAAGGTTTCATGGAATATTGGATTGGATTACTTGAATGGCCCGCCATGGTGATGACCGTACTGGCAGCCTGGTGCATTGGTTCGCGCCGTCCGGGTAGAAGGAAGATAGGATTCTGCTGCTTCATCGCAAGCAACGTGCTGTGGGCTGTGTGGGGCTGGCAAGCACATGCCTGGGCTCTGATCATCCTGCAGTTCTGCCTCTGCGCCATGAATCTGCGAGGGTGGCGCAAGAACACGCAACTGGAAATTACCGGGTGATAACGCACTGACAAGCCGGTAAAGGTTGCTTCTAAAACATACAGGTTGCACTCTTCACCAAGCTTCCGTCCCTGGAAGCAGTGAGAGCGGATCAGGCCGCAGGCTTGAGCACCACTTTCGTCCAGCCATCATCCCGCGCATCAAAGTGCTTGTAGGCATCTGGGCCTTCGGCCAGTTTCAAACGATGGGAAATGATCTGCGAGGGCTTGGCGCGCCCATGATGGATAAGCTCTGCCAGGCGGCGATTGTAGGCTTTAACATTCGCTTGGCCTGTCCGGATCTGTTGGCCCTTGAACCAGAACGCACCGAAGTCGAAGGCCATCTTACCCTCCTTCGCCAGTTCGTTTTTCGCTCCAGGATCTTCTGGAACGAACACCCCAACCACGCCTATGCCGCCTGTGGCCTTGGTGGAAGCGACAAGGTTGTTCATGGTGAGGTAGTTCGCTTCATGGCCATGCTTGTCGCAACACTGGTAACCCACGCACTCACAGCCCCGGTCAGTACCTTTGCCATGGGTCAGGTTCATGATCTCTTCCACGGCCTTCTGCTCGACTGCATTGATAGGGGTTGCGCCAAGCTGCGCGGCGAGTTGCAGGCGATCCGGTTGGTTGTCGATGACAAACACCTGGGACGCGCCTTTGATGATTGCCGAATGGGCCGCCATCAGGCCGACAGGCCCTGCGCCGTAAATCGCAATGCTTTCACCCGGCAGCAAACCGGCAAGCTCTGTTGCATGCCAGCCTGTAGGGAAGATATCCGAGAGCATGACATAGTCATCCTCACGCTCCTGGGCATCTTCCGGCAGTACCAGGCAGTTGAAATCCGCATAGGGCACACGCAGCAGCTCGGCCTGCCCGCCCTGATACGGGCCCATCTCGGCAAAACCGTAAGCAGCGCCCGCAGCACCAGGATTCGCTGTAAGGCAGAATCCAGTGAGGCCTTTCTCACAGTTCTCACAGAACCCGCAGCCGATATTGAAAGGTAGACAGACTCGGTCACCGACTTTGACCCGGTCGACCCCTGCCCCTACCTCGATTACCTCACCGAGATTTTCGTGACCAAAAACTCTCCCGGCTTCGAACGAGGTTCGGCCCTCGTACATGTGCAAATCAGAACCGCAGATGTTGGTCGTAGTAATGCGTACCAGCACGTCCGTAGGCTTTTCAATTTTTGCGTCCGGTACATCCTTCACCGCGACGTCACGTGGGCCGTTGTACACGATTGCTTTCATGCTGAACTCCCGATAGTCAGGGGCGATTGAAATGCGCCCTACTCTGTTCAGGCGAACGCAGCGTCCGTACGTTCAGCGTGTTAACTGTAGAGGCAGACCGGTGGCGCTAATTGCTGTCGCTCCCACCGGAACAGGGATCGTGAGCCATGAGGTTGGAAGCGAGGGATTGCGCCCTGACAGCTAGCGTTGCTGTCGGCGCCCGCCCAACTGGATCCAGACCGGCGCATGATCACTGGCCTTGGCTTCGTTGCGCACCCAGGCATCCACGCCCGCCCCCTTCAGATAAGGGCTGAGACCCGGGTTGAGCAGCAGGTGATCGATACGAAGCCCGGCATTACGCGCCCAGTGATTGCGAAAATAGTCCCAGAACGTGTAAATGCGCTGCTCGGGATACAGGTGACGAACAGCATCCACCCAGCCCTGGGCCATCAACACTTCAAAACACGACCGCGACTCAGGCTGCAGCAGCGCGTCCTTGAGCCATGAGCGCGGGCTATAGATGTCCAGATCGGTCGGCACAACATTGAAATCCCCTGCTAACACCGTAGGATGGCTGCTGACATGAAGTGTTTGGGCGTGCTTGATCAGGCACTCGAACCAGCGCAGTTTGTAATCGAACTTCGGGCCGGGTTGCGGGTTGCCATTGGGCAAGTACAAACAGCCCACCAGCACGCCGTGCACCGCAGCTTCCAGATAGCGGCTTTGCTGATCGTCCTGCATGCCAGGCAGCCCACGACGTACCTCCAGCGGCTCGCTATCACGCGCCAGGATCGCCACGCCGTTCCATGAGGGTTGCCCCTGGTAAAGGCAACCATAACCTGCCGCTTCGATGGCCTCGCGAGGAAACCGCTGGTTGGCCGCCTTCAGTTCCTGCAAGCAGGCAATGTCCGGCTGCTCCCGTTCCAGCCAGGCCAACAGTGCGGGCAGCCGGCTGCGGATACCATTGATATTGAAGGTGGCGATCTTCAGCGCTTTCATGCGTCAGGGTCATTCACGTGGGCCTGCACGGCATCTTCCAGTGCCCAGATATGTGCTTGGTCGGCCAGTGACTTCAGCGCCAGCCAGTCATCCCAGTCAATGGCACCATCGTCCCTGAGCGCCTCAGCCGTGCGCACCAGCTCATGGTGGTAGGCGTCCGGCGCTTCACTCCGGTAACTGATGTCGTCGTACTGCGCGTACCAGGCTTCAAGTTGAGGAATGCTGCGTTCGATGCTCATGACGGCCGCCTCGTTCTATTCCTGCAAGTGAGAACCCAACCGCCTTGGAATGTTCAACCGCAATGGTCAGCCGGTCAGCACCCCTACCGCTGAAGTATTGCATTGGAACTTCCAACCCCGTCCGGGACGTCCCACATCCACACCTGACGAAAACGGAGATTGAACGATGAGTGCAAAATTGAGTGGTAAGCGGGTAGCCTTTCTGGTCACCGATGGCTTCGAACAATTCGAGTTGACGGGGCCTCGTGAAGCCTTGCAGAAAAACGGGGCCGTGGTCGACATCCTGAGTGACAAGGAAGGCACTGTCCGCGGCTGGAACCATGACAAGCCGGCCGACGAATTTGCGGTAGACGCGACGTTCGACAGCGCCCTCCTCGATCTTTACGATGCCATCGTGCTACCGGGCGGGGTACAAAATTCCGACACTATTCGCCTGATACCTGGCGCCCAGAAACTGGTGAAAAGCCACAACTCGGCCAGCAAGCCACTGGCGGTAATCTGCCACGGCGCCTGGCTGCTGGTATCGAGTGGATTGGCCAAGGGCAAACGCATGACCAGCTTCAAGACGTTGCAGGATGATATCCGCAATGCAGGTGGCCACTGGGTAGATGAAGAGGTGGTGGTGGACGGCAATCTGATCACCAGCCGCAAGCCGGATGATATCCCCGCCTTCAACGAGCAGTTGATCAGAGCCCTTGCTGGTTAATTTGCTGACCGTGGGCGAGCAAACACCTCAACCTCCTGTTCTGCTCAGGCAGGGTTCACGGTAGGCAAGCTCACGGTTTCTTCTCCACGTCCTTGGGCGCTTTCGCCGGGCCTTGTGGGTCCACCTGAGGATCGCTCAGGTCTGGAGAGTCCGGGTCGAACCCCAAGTCCTGATCAGTCGTTGCATGATCGGAAGAATGGGGGCCTTTCTGCTGCTGATCGTCGGGTTTGTTCATGTTTTGGTCTCCGAAGTGTGATGTATTCACCGTCACGGTCTGGCCGCTATCTGAATAGGCTGTTCATAAAATACCTCGGTAGAATGTTGGCGTCCGGTGGAGAATTGCAACACCGGTAAAGTTGCTTTTTTGCATGCCATCCACTCGTCAATCCTGCACTGACGCAGGAGACACTGACCAACCGTGACCTGAACCAGATGAGTGACGGGTGAGCTTGCACATGATCTCAACGACGTCCTGTCTCCCCCCGTCTTACATCTCAAAGCAACGGGCCTCACGGCGAAATCGGATCACTGGCCGGGAACGTTTCATCCAACGCATTACCGACGCTGCTCTCCTTCGGCTGACTCAACTGGCCGCATTTGCAGTCGTTCATACGACAAGGCTCCCCATTGCGGTGCCCCGTCGCACACGCTTCGCAGCAATAAGCCTTGCCATCCTGGAGCACAGCATTGGCATCCACGGTGCATGAACAGTGGTTGCAGGAACAGCGTTGCTCGCTCATCACGGTCTCTCCTGTCATCTTCTTCGGGCACCACTTCGTCACTCCACGGCTCACCGGCCAGTGACGCTAGATGGGTCCCTGACCCTCTGGGGTATCCGGGGCCGTACTGAAACTGACTGCGCAGGGCCGCGAAGGTTTATCCGGATTTTCCGGTCGGGCCATCAGGGCAGCGGCTTGCCACCGGCCCTAACGATGGTCGTTCATCACCTGCCCGGCCACTGCGCGCAACGCCTGGCGGTTATCCAGGCCCTGTTCACGGGCCAGCGCGAAGGCTTGGCGCTGGCGATCGGCACTGCTGCCCTCGCGCAGGATGTGCCGGGCCTGAATGAATGAACGCTCGGCATCAACGGTGTCAGCCGGGCACTGCTGCTGCAGCTGCGTCAACCAGCCCTCGGCGCTGACCGGCTGTTGACCGTGGACACCGATGAAGGTGGCCAGGCGCCCCTGACGCAGGGCGCGCCAGTAGTTTTCCTGGGTGACCCAGCGCAACTCGCGGCTGGCGGGGTCATCGTGGCGGGCCAGCGCCTGCTCGACCAGGTGGCGAAACAGGCCTGCGACAGCCAGGGCATCCTCCAGCCGCGGGCAGCCGTCGCAGATACGCAGCTCGACCGTTGGAAACCGCCGCGAGGGCCTGATCGCCCACCAGAAGTCGCCGTTCTCGGCCAGGCTGCCGGTGCGTTGCAGCAATGCCCGGTATCGCTGGTACGCGCTCCAGTCCGGCAACGGCTCTGGCAGCCCCATGTGCGGCCATTCCCCGCACACTGCGCGGCGATAGCTCATGTAGCCGGTATCCTCACCGCCCCAATACGCAGACGAGGTACTGAGCGCCAACAACAAAGGCAACCAGTACAACACCCGATTGATCACCCGCATGCGATCAATGCCCACCGGTACTCCGACGTGCACGTGCAGGCCATTCAACAGGCTGCGCCGCGCCACCAGTTGGTAATCGTTGAACAACTGGCGATAGTGCGGGGTGCCACGTGGGCGCTGGCGCAGCCACTGGGCGCTTGGGTGGCTCGCCGCGCCGTACAGGCCGGCGCCCTCGTCGGCCAGCGCCCGGGCCAGGCGCTGACGCCGCTCGCCAAAGAAATCACGCGCTTGGTGCAGTGCGTCGAATACGGGCGAAGCGATCTCTATCTGGCTGTGGAACATTTCCTCGGCGAACCACGGGCCCGCCGCGTCCCAACAACAGCGGGCCACGGCTGCTGACGGAACAGCCATGACCTGCCCGGTGGCCAGCTTCACCAGCAGGTATTCTTCCTCGATGCCAAACGTGCAATGCCGCGTCACGACGCTATCAGCCGCGACGGGTGACGGTCAGGGCCACGGCGGCAATGCGCTCGACCTGCTCGTAACCGGGGTCAAGCAATTGCTCGCCGAATACGTCCGGGTCCAGCTCGCGATAGAACCAACTGAACCCAGGCCCCGCCAGGCGCAACCGCATGGCTTCGAGCAGCGCGTCGCGCCCCTCGACGATGGCGACACCGGTGTACAGCAGCAACGTCCCCCCGGGCGACAGGCGCTCACGGGCTTGCTCGACGATGTGCAGCGACAGCTCGGCACCCAGTGCGCCGCCGCCATGGCGGTAGGCGCGCTGGCCGGCGTCGAGCATGTACGGCGGGTTGGCGACGATCAGGTCGAATGTACCCGCGATATCATCGAGCAGGTCACTGCGCTCTACCGAAACATTCGCCACACCGGCCAAGGCAGCATTGATGGCAGTATGGCGCAAGGCCATGGGGTTGATGTCCACCGCGCAGACCTGCGCATGCTGCACGGCGCGCGCGATCAGCAATGCCCCGACACCACTGCCGCAGCCTATGTCGACGGCATGCTGCACGCGCTCGGGCGTGCTGCTGAGGTGATCGTGGATCAACTGGGCGAACCGGTAACTGTCCGGGCCAAAGAACACGGCATCGCGGCTGTTCGTAGGCCAGGCGGAATGCAGCAGCAGCAGATCGTCCAGGCTGGACCAGCGCACGTTGCTGCGCCACAGCGCCCCTTGAGCCTCCAGCACGCCAGCGAGGCTAAGTTGCTCCAGTTCGTCGGGGCTGAGCAGTGAAGCGGCGAACGGCCTACTCCAGCCGAACACATCACGCAAGGTACGCGCCTGCTGCGCCTCGGCTCGGGCATTGACCGTGGCGTGGGTCGCCGGCGTCACGCAGGTGAAACGATAGCCGTCGGCACGCAAGCGGTTCCCCAATTGCAGCAAGGCCTCATCGGCGCGAATCTGGTCTTGGTCGAGCAGCATCAATGAAGCCCTCCGTGCATCAAACCGGTGGTCTGGATGAACGCACGCGTGGCGTGCAGGCCCTGAGGGGTGGCGTGCCGATTGCCGGCCATTGCATCGATCAGGGTCGGTATGTCCGATACCTGGGACGCGATGGAGACATCATTGTCCAGTTGCAAGGCGTGCTCCCACTGCCCTGGCGGCACCCGACGAATTCCCGCGCCTTGCCAGGAGCCGGCGATCCAGTCATGCCAAAGCTGCTTTTCATAGGCATCGAACACACCGAACATGGCAGCGACCGGGCCCTCGATCAGCGACCAGAAGCGGCTTTGCTTAGGATCGCTGTCACGCTTGATCCAGCCTTGGGCCTGTAATGCTTCAAGAAACCCGGGCATTGCGCCGGGCTCAGCTAGCCACTGGTTGATGGTGCGTCCTTGCAGGCGACAGCGGTCCGAATGCATGCACTGCCCGTAGATGCGCTTGCGTTCCAAGGTACCTAGCAACTCGGCCTGCAAGTCGAACGAAGCAATCAATGAGGGCGTGTCGCCCCCCAGGTCATTGAGCCGGTAACCGTGCCTCACGCGCTCATAGAACGCCGGCCCCTGATCGCGCACTAGCTCGGTGACGCTTTCCACAGCGCGTCGCGCATGGCCGCTGGCGGCATTGTCGATGGTCACATGCAGCTGGAAGTAATAGGCATCGATACCCAGCTCGGCCAGCTCATGGGTGGTGATCAGCAGGTGCAAAGGCGGTTGCTCGTAACCCAGGTTGTAACCGATTACTTCCGGCAAGAATCGCTGGCAGTGCTGCCCCAGAGCCAGTTGCAGCGTGCCCTGCAGGTAACGAGCGGGGTCAAGCGGCCGCTCCTGCGAGCAACCCAGACGGCTGAGCAAGCGCTGGTAGATCAACACGTGATTGCAGCGTGGGTCGCCGTCCCCGAGCTCTTCCAGGAAGGTGCGGATCAGCCCGTGGAATCGCGGGTCCTGCCAGTGCCACAGGGCCCCGTGAAGCCAGGCGCCGTCAACCGCCTTGGTCGGCGCGACTTGCTGCAGGAACCACAAGGCGTGGGAACGGTTGGCAAAATAACGACGCGCCCCGCCCTGACGCCGGTGCTCCAGATAGGCCGCATGCGCTTTGGCGACACAACCTGCATGGGCATCGGCCCATTGAGGGAGTAGCCTCGGGTCATCTGGCAGATCATCGCAAAGCAGACGGGCATGGCGCAATTGCTCCGTCAACCAGCCCTCACTGGTCGGCTCAGGGCCCTCAAGTAGCGCCCGATAGCGATGTTCCAGTCCTGCGTTGGTCTTTTGGGTCGCGGTACCTGCCTGTGTCATTGCCACCATGCCTTGTACCTCGCTCAGGGATTCTGCGGTTTGGTCTCAGGTGATGGGGTAGTTGCGGGAGGAATGGGTTGCTGCATCTGAAGCGAGGGTTTACTTGGGTCAGCATCCTTCGCCGGGTGATCCTTGTCGCGGTCGAAGCAACCTCCGAGCAGCGAGAAACTGGCAGTCAACAGCAGCACGACAAACTGGTTGTTTTTCATCTGATGGGCTCTCGTTTTCGTCAAGACCTACATCAACGAGTCCGACCGGTTGCCGTGAATTCGTTCTGATTCCGACATAGCGGATGAGCGGTGACCGAAACGCCGGTTTGCTCTCCATGAATGATCGAATTTCTGAGCATTTTGGACCTGCCCAAGCGCTGGTTGGGCCGGCCAGTAGCTTATGGTTCGTGATCGCCGCCTATCAAGGTCTGCGCGCTAACGCATTCACCCGCTGAGCCTCAGGCCCACTAACAACTAGCGGCACTTGGGCCAGCGAGGGCTGTCTACCTTTAACCCTGCTCGTCGTCTGAAGGATGTCGGGCCTATAATCGCTGGCTAAGCTCACTCCCGGTTCGCACAAGGCTCGTGCCCATGAAATCGTCCAGCAAGACTTCCCTCGCCTCGCCGCACAACCCTTCGCTCAGCCCCAGCCATCTGGACTTTCCAGTGGTGGGCATCGGGGCATCGGCCGGCGGGCTGGAGGCGGTGCAGGCGTTTTTCCAGCACGCCCCCGAAAACTGCGGCATGGCGTTCGTCGTGGTGCTGCACTTGTCGCCGGACCACCAGAGCCAGGCCGACCGCTTGATCCAGCGCGTCACGCGCATGCCGGTGCGCCAGGTAAGCGAGCCAGTACCGATCGAGCGTGACCACGTTTATGTCATTTCGCCGGCCAACCGCCTGTCCACCAATGACGGTTACCTGCGGGTCAGTCCGGCCAGACGCAGCCGCGGCGACCACGTCGCCATCGACCTGTTCTTCCGCGACCTTGCTGATGTGCACAAGGACCATGCGTTCTGCGTGATACTTTCGGGCAGCGGTAGCGATGGCGCAGTGGGCCTGTCGCGCATCAAGGAACAAGGTGGCGTGACCCTCGTGCAGTCGCCCGATGACGCCCAGTACCTCGACATGCCCAAGGCCGCCATCGCCACTGGCATGGTCGACCTGATCCTGCCGGTAACCGAGATCCCGGGCAAGCTGCTGGAACTGTGGCGCTCGGCAAAGAAGGTGAAACTTCCGGAAATAGAGGATGACAGCCTGCCCCCGCCCCTGGGCGAACGTTCAGGCGACCCAGCCCAATCCGACCCCCTGCTCGACGACATCCTCACCCGCCTGCATGCCGGTACCGGCCACGATTTCCAGCACTACAAGCGCGCGACGATCCTGCGCCGACTTGAACGGCGCCTGCATGTCACCGCACAGACCGACCTGGCCGGTTACCGCGATTACCTTGAGCGGCATCCTGAGGAATGCCGTGCATTGCTGGCTGACATGTTGATAGGGGTCACCAATTTCTTCCGGGACCGCGAAGCTTTCGAAGCATTGCAGCAGCATGTGATGCCGGGTCTTGCCAACGACGACAGCGAAGATCTTCAGCGCGAAGTACGCATCTGGTCGGCAGGTTGTTCATCCGGCGAGGAAGCCTACAGCCTGGCGATGATGGCGACCGAACAATTGGCAATGGAGCAGCGCAGTGCCAAAGTCCAAGTGTTCGCCACAGACCTCGACGAACGCGCGATCAATGTCGGCCGGCTAGGCGTCTATCCCGATGCCATCGCCACCGATGTGCCCACGGCCAGGTTGCGTCAGTTTTTCATCAAGGAAGACCAGCATTACCGGGTACGCAAGGACATTCGCGAAAAAGTCCTGTTCGCCCGACATAACCTGTTGTCCGATCCTCCGTTCTCACAGTTGGACCTGGTGGTCTGCCGTAATCTGCTCATCTACCTGGATCGGGAAGTGCAACGGGAAATATTGCGCCTGTTCCACTTCGCCCTGCGCAAAGGGGGTTATTTGTTCCTGGGCAGTTCGGAATCGGCGGACGTGGCTGCCGACCTGTTTATTGCCGTAGACAAGCACCATCGCATCTTCCGGGCTCGGGAAGTGGAGCCGGCACGCCGCCCGGGGCGGCTTCATACGCCCGACGCGCAAGCCATACGCGCTAAACCCAAACCCCTGCGCAAGCTGTCCTATGCTGAAATCCATCACCGTGCATTGTCCAGACGCACACCGCCCAGCCTGATCGTCGATGGTGATGGCAACATTTTGCACATGAGTGATAGCGTCGGCCGATTCCTACGCCACGCCGGTGGCGAAGTCAGCCCCAGCCTGCTGAACCTGGTACTCACACCGCTGCGCCCTGCCCTGCGCAGTAGCTTGTTGCAGGCTCATAACACCGGCCAGCCGGTCAGCTCGGGCGCCGTGATCACCACCATCGACGATCAGCGCGTCGAAGTCCAGGTACAGGTCCTGCCCCACCAGGACGAACCCAGTGGCAGCGAATGCCTGCTGGTGACGTTCCAGGTTCGCGAAGCTGATCCCCAGAGCCTGCCTGCTATCCAGCAAACCGAAGGCATGGTGTTGAACACCTTGGAGCGGGAACTGCAGCGGACCCGTCAGCAGTTACAGGAAACCATCGAGCAGTCGGATATCTCCAGCCAGGAGCTGATGGCCTCGAACGAAGAAATGCAAGCGATCAACGAGGAATTGCGCCTGGCCAGCGAAGAGCTGGAAACCAGCAAGGAAGAGCTGCAATCCATCAACGAAGAACTGCTGACGGTCAACTACGAGCTCAAGACCAAGGTTGATGAAACCGACAAGATAAACGACTACCTGAGCAATCTGATCGCCTCCACCCAGATCGCCACCGTGTTCGTCGACCGCAACTTGCACATTCGCTGGTTCACGCCCGGGGCCACCGCCATTTTCAGCATACTGCCGGTCGACACCGGCCGCTCACTGCTCGACATCACCCATCGCCTGGAGTATCCGGGGCTGGCAGACGATGCGCGCGCGGTGATCGAGCGCGAAACCACGATCGAGCGTGAAGTCATCGGGCAGGACCAACATTGGTACTTGGCACGTCTACTACCGTACCGGGCCAGTGAGCAGAACGTTGACGGCACGGTGCTAACGTTCATCGACATCACCGAGAGTCGTGCGGCCGAGGAACGCTTGCGCCAGGGTGAAGAGCGCATGCGCCTGGTTGCCGAGAGTACCCATGACTTCGCCATCATCCTGCTTGACGAACAAGGCCTGATCATCGACTGGAACACCGGCGCTGCGCTGGTATTCGGCTACGCCAAGGATGAAGTCATCGGCCAGCATTATGCGCTGATCTTCACCGAGCAAGACCGCGAAAATGACGAGCCGGCGCGCGAGCTGCGCGCTGCCCGTCTGCATGGCCGTGGCCAGGACGAACGCTGGCATGTGCGCAAGGACGGCAGCCGCTTCTATTGCAGTGGCGAAGTCTCGCGCCTCAAGGGCAGCAGCTTGCGGGGTTACGTGAAGATCGCCCGTGACCTGACCGGCCACAAGCGCTTGCAGGACGAACAAAGCAAGCGCCTGGCCGAGTCGCAAAGCTCCAGCCACATGAAGGACGAGTTCTTCGCGGTGATGTCCCACGAGCTCAAGCACCCGCTGAACCTGATCCAGCTCAATGCCGATATCTTGCGACGCATACCATCGGTCACAAGCACCGGCATGGCGAGCAAAGCGGTCAACGTCATTCGCGAAGCAGTCACCAGCCAGGCACGCATCATCGATGACTTGCTTGATGTGGCGCGCATCCGCACGGGCAAGCTCAAGCTGAAGACCCAACCCGTCGATTTGTGTGCCGTGCTGCAAGGTATCTACGCTGTAGCCTGCAATGAACAGCGCGGCCGCAGTGTTCGGCTGACGCTGCCGGCCGATGGCGAACCGGTCTATGTGGAGGCCGACAGCACCCGTGTCGAGCAGATCATCTGGAACCTGCTGAACAACGCACTGAAGTTCAGCCCTGCCGATGGCGAGATTCTGTTGAGACTTGCTCGCCAGGATGAGCAGGCGCGACTTGAAGTCATTGATCAGGGCATAGGCCTCGCCAAAAACTCCCTGGAAGATATTTTTGAGCTGTTCAACCAGGCTGCACCCACCGGCCATGGGCGAGAGGGGCTAGGTATTGGCCTTTCCCTGGTTCGTCAATTGGTAGAAGCCCATGGCGGAGCGGTCAGCGTAGAGTCTCCCGGCATAGGCCAGGGCTGTACGTTCATCATCACCCTGCCTTTGTGCGCGTACGCCCAGCAACCCCAGGTGCAGGGCGAAGTCCTGCTATCAGAAGGTCGGCTGAAAGGGGTTCGCATCCTGCTGGTGGATGACTCGGTCGATGTGCTGGAAGTGATGGAACAATTGCTGTTGATGGAAGATGCCGACGTCGATGCCTACAGCGACCCGAAACTGGCGCTGCAGTCGGCGGCAGATGCGCGTTACGACGTGATCATTTCCGACATCGGCATGCCTGGCATGGATGGCCATGCTCTGATCCGGGCGCTGCGCGGCCTGGAGCATCTGCGCTACATCCCTGCCATCGCGTTGACTGGCTATGGGGCAAGCGCGGACCAATACAAGTCTCGCCAGTCCGGTTTTGACCGCCACTTGAACAAGCCGGTGGGTTATGACGACTTGATTGACGCGATCGAGCGCCTGAATGGCTCAGCGTCGGTTTGAATAGAGGAGGTAGGCTTTGCGGGGCGACCCACGCCCCTCAGTGCTTCCTGCCCTCCTCCTTCTGTTTTTCTTCGTCCTGCCCTTCAACCTTGTCCATCAGCAAAGGCATCGTGCCCAGCACCAACAGCGCCAGCACCGTGCTGACCAGCGCCGTGGCTTCGCGTCCCATCCCCGCTGCCGTACCGATGGCAGCCGTCATCCATAACCCGGCAGCTGTGGTCAGACCTTTGACATGACTGGTGTCCTGGCCATTTCCTTTGAGAATGGTGCCCGCGCCCAGAAATCCGATACCGGCAACGATGCCCTGAATCACCCGGCTGAGCGCCTGCGCATCGGCACCTGCCATGCTCGGTGCCAGCACGAACAGCGCCGCGCCCAACGAAACCAGCATGTGCGTGCGCACCCCGGCGGACTTGCCCTTGTGCTCTCGCTCGAAGCCTAGAACAGCGCCCAGTACGGCAGCCATCACCAGCCGTACGAGGATTCGCACGATCTCGCGCTCATCGCCAATATCGGCGAATTCGGCCTGGATTGTTTGCCAGATCAGATCCATGGAGGGGGCCCGGGCCGTTTACACGTTCGGCCTCTGCTGGCGCGTACGCGGATAGGCGTTTTTATGATCTCGATGGGCATGGCCGGGACCTCCGGAGGCAGTTACAGTGTATGACTGCGAGCACTGCACGTTTGCTGCATCGCACGCTCAAGTGGTCGCCTCTGCAATTGACAGTCAGCATCAAATTTTCGCCGTAGATGCTCTCGGCGCTTGCTGTGTTGTCGGTAAGGCGTCCAGACCCAATTGACGGCCATCCGCAGCCGCTTCAGTCGACTCCATGTCCCGCCGCTGGTCGCAAATAGCGAACGGCTGGTTATGCTGACCACTCTCCTATTCTGAGCGCCGCAGAACACATCCAGGCTGTCGTAGCTTAGTGTCCTATTCCGTCGCTCGCTGTACCGCCCGTTTCTCGTACGAGCCTTGCTGAATGCTCGAGGGATATCGCGCGGTTAAAAAACGTCTGATTACGCCGACATTCCCGCCGGCGTCGCCCGAGCAGCCTTGAACCAATAGTCGAGATGCTCTACTGCCTGTGGCCTCTTGCCAGGAGCGTACTATGAACTTCGAAGAACGCGACAAGTACGGTATGTACAAGGGACGGACCGATTTCACTGCCGAGGGAGACCGCGGCCCGGGGCCGCGGCTGATGGGCGCGGATACCCTCATCGGCAACGACGTGTATAACACGCAAAACGAAGACTTGGGTGACATCAAGGAAATCATGCTGGACACCGCCAGCGGCAAGGTGGCCTACGCTGTACTGTCGTTCGGCGGTTTCCTGGGGATGGGTGAAAAATTGTTCGCCGTGCCGTGGGCTGCTTTGCGCCTGGATACGGTGAACAAGCGCTTCGTCCTTGATGCCGACAAGGACCGCCTGAAGAACGCCCCAGGCTTCGATAAGGACAACTGGCCAAACATGAGCGATCCGACTTGGGGCAGAGGTATCCACGACTACTATGGCACCACGTGGGAAAGCGATCCCCGGCTGTGATGTGCCAACCTGCTTGGCCGGGCTCCCGGCCAAGCCTATCCTGAGCAAGAGGGTCGTGACAGGCGGCTTTGGGTCGGTAGGTGCCCTTCGCGAGTGACCGCTTTCGACCCATAGCGGCCTGTCGGCATGACGTAAGACCCAGAAGGGAATTCTGGTCTATGGCGCATGCTCGGCGGTTACTCCAAACGGCTCCATACGAAGTGGCACATTACCGCTTGGGCACTTGGTGTCTTCTGAAGAGCATTGAGCATTTGGGCGGGGTCGTGTTGCTCAGCGACCAGTAGGGCATGACGTCGTCGGATCATGGCTTCAAGGTGACCAGGCGTGAACTCCGGATGATACTGGGTGGAGATCGCGTGGCGGCCATATCGGATGATCTGGTGAGGATCATGAGTCGAGCGGGCCAACGCGACAGCGCCTTCAGGGAGCGTGATAACTGTCTGTTCATGCGTGAGATGGGCCGGGAACTGAGCAGGCCACTGCTTCAGCATTTCATCGGCTATGGCCGCAGGTAGCAGTTGGATCATCTCGCAGCCCACTTCACGCCCGGCAGGGTGGTAGTCGACAACCCCACCTAGCGCGTGAGCCATGAGCTGATGCCCATAGCACACGCCGAACAGTGGCATCTCGATCCTCATGGCTTCACGAATCCACTGCGCTACGTACTCGCTCCAGGGCTCGCGGTCGGTAACCATTGCCCATGAACCAGTAATGATGGCAACAAGATCCTTGGACGGATCAGGCAGCAGTTCTCCCCCGAAAGCTCGTACAACGGTCATCTCACTGGGTGAAAGCTCCAAGGCCGCTGCAAACCATGACGGCAGGTCCCCAAGTTGATCGCGAATGTCTGCCGGTGGCGTACCTACCTGAACGATGAGGAGCGTGGGTGAGTTCAATGACGTGTATCGCTATTTCAAAGGAACATGGCTGGGACGACTGTGGAGCGATCAGCTACCCAGCGCAAAATTGATTCCAGCCTCGATATGAATCGCGGTTGAATCGAAACCAGGTAGAGCAAGCTTGTCACTCTCCAGGATCAGGCAGATTTCCGTACAACCAAAAATGACAGAGTCCGCGCCTTCGGCTTTGGCCTGCTCGATCAGAGATAAAAGCACTGCCCGCGATTCGTCGCGTACGATCCCCAGGCTGAGTTCGTTGAAAATGATGTCGTGTATCTGACTCCGACCCGCACTGTCGGGAACGAGCACATCAATACCATGATTCTGCATGCGGGCTGGGTAGAAGCCATTCTCCATGGTGTATCGGGTCGCGATCAGCAACGGTTTCTTGTGCCCGACGAGCTTGAGGCGATCCGCTACGACATCAACGATGTGGATGAAGGGGAGCGAGGTGGCTGCCATGACAGCATCCGCTACCAGATGCATGGTCACAGCACAGATCATCACGCAGTCAGCGCCTGCGTTTTCCAAGCTCTGAGCCACTTCAGCAAGTTGGCTCCCGGCCTGCGCCCATTCGCCAGCTTTCTGCTTGTCGACAATGGTCTGAAAATCTACCGAGTGCAGCAGTATCTGAGCCGAGTGCAGACCGCCCAGGCGTTGGTTGATACCTCGATTCAGCTCCCGGTAGTACACCGCAGAGCCCTCGTAGCTCATTCCACCGATAAGACCAATCTTGCGCACATTACACCTCTCAGGAAGCTGCTCTCGACGACCAGATGGCAGGCACTGCCCGCTCGGATCATCTGGAGTGTATGCTGCGTGCAAATTCTTCAATAATGAATAATCAGCATAGTTGAATCTCAAAATGAGAAACATGGACCTCGATTCACTGCAAATATTCAAAGCCGTGGTGGACTACGGCAGCATCACGAACGCGGCAGCCCAGCTTCATCGCGTGCAATCGAATATCACCACCAGGGTAAAGAACCTAGAGGAGCGCTTGGGTGTGGCGCTCTTCCATCGCCAGGGTGGGAAGCTGACGCCTTCCGATGAAGGGCTACTGCTGTATCAATATGCTGAGAAGTTGCTTCGCCTTTCCATAGAAGCAGAAACCGCTCTCAAGCGCGGCACCCTGCAAGGCGTGCTTCGGATCGGTACGCTTGAAAGTACCGCTGCCGCCAGGCTTGCTCCGCTGCTGTCCAGCTATCACGAACGCTTTCCGGATGTTCAAATCGAGTTGATATCCGGCTCAACGGACGCACTGATTGCACAGGTTCATCGCGGTGATATCGAGGCTGCATTTATCTCGGACCCATTCACCGTTGCCGGGCTAGATTGCCAAGAGGTCTTCGTTGAGGAACTGGCACTCGTCGTGGCCAAGAACAGCCCCATCGCTAATGCGCGTGCACTCCAAGGAGCGACCATCATCGCGTTTTCCAGGGGCTGTTCGTTCAGGCGCATTCTGGAAAGCTGGCTTCAGACCTGCGAAATCGTGCCCACCAGGGTGCTGGAACTTGCGTCCTATCATGCGATAGCAGTCTGCGTTGCAGCCGGAACTGGGGTGGCAATCATGCCGCAGTCCGTGCTCAAGGCTGTAAACGTGGAAAGCTTGGTCAGATCGCTCCCCTTGCCCCCAAAGGTTGCTCGGGTTCGCACTCACCTGGTCTGGCGCAACGGGCATGAATCGCGCGTATTGCAGTCTGTTCGGGATGAGTTGGCCAGGCACCGCAGGGCCTCATAGCAGGAAACCGTTTCACTCCGGTCGAATGCCCTTCGATCAGTGTCAGCTTTGGGTCGATAGCGGCCATCCAGGATCCACAATTCGCAAAGCAGTTGGATGCGGACATCTGGCGATTAGTCAGCCGCTTGACGAGCAGTAGTGCGAACCTGGCCTAATTCGGACGCGGTGAAGTCCTACCACGCGCTTGGCGCCGTGCACTAGGCAACCAATCATCAGGCATGCTCCGAAAAAGCCGAGACTGGCGTACACTGAGGGCCGCTGAAGATCACCCTGGTCCGTGTCAGAAATCGCCAGTCGCGATCGCCTACGCTCCCGCTGAGACTGGGGGCAAAATTGGGGGCATAGCTTTAAAATCCCATCCTGTAACTACCGTCCTAGAGCCTAGTCAAAATGTTTTTCGGGGATCCTGATAGCTTGTGACTGAGCTGCACTGACATCCACAAATATCAATACAATCAGTATTTTACTTGATTTTTTAGTGCAGGACCGTCCGTCGCATATAGTTGAGTATCCGGGAGCTACATCGCACGACATGCTGACGCTGTTTGCACAGACCATGATGGGAACCGTTGAAACCGCCGACCCTGCCACCCGGTTAAAGGCGTAATCCTGAAAAACCAACCACCCGATCCCATGAAAGCACCCATCCGTTTTTTAACACGATGAACAGCAAAGTCGTATTTACAGTGAATGGGAAGCGAGAACCAGAGCGTGGCGCATCGACTACACAGTTTGGGGCTCTGTCATGTCCTGAGTGGACTCTGCGTCATGGGGTAGCCCGGTGTCGCGATGCGCTAAGCAGCAGCACCGAATAAAGCCCTGCGTTTTTTAAGCCGGCCGCACTGCAAGCAATGTGACTTCCCGCTTCTACAGCAAAGTCCCACTACCTGGCACTCCAACAATCACAACGCCAAAGCGGACGACCATGCACCCTCAACGCACTGTCTTGCACAACGAATTGCACACCCGCCCGTCGCTGTACTTCGACGGCCCGGCCCATGTCCATCACCTGGCCGTGCTCGGCGGCGATGCAGCCTGCGCGGCGCTGCTGCCCGGATGCACTCGATGCGCAGCAGGCTCAGGGCATCACGCTGCTGGAAGGGCACCCGTTCAAGTGGGAACGGCACACTGAATTCTTCACCCTGACGCTGGTGGTGCCTTGCAGCGTTGCCGACAGCGATTGGCAGCCGCTGCCCAAAGTGCTGGCTGACGCGTTAGCGCCACAGACTGCCGAGATCATCAACGCCGTGCAGATTCTGGTGCGCGACGAGACAGACCTCGAGCTGCCCCGCTACGGCTTCAAAGACCCCTGTGGCTACTGCGTGGGCGGTGGCGATGCGGTGGTCTGGAGCGACTTTCGCCTGGACAGCGAAGGCACCAACCGCTTCCTGTTCATCAACCGTCGCCTTAATGCCTACCGCCAGGGACGCATGATCCGCCGCCTGCTGGAAATCGAAACCTACCGCATGATGGCATCGCTGGCCCTGAGCACCGCCAAGGCCTTGAGCCAAGAACTGGACGCCTTCGACAAGACGCTGGTGCAGTTGTCCGAACGCAGCGCCAGCGGCGATGGCCATGACTCCAAGGCCTTGCTCGAAGCCATCGCCCACTTGTCGCGCCAGGTGGTCAGCCGCACGGTGAAAAACCGCCACCGTTTCGGCGCCACCCAGGCCTATGCGCAGCTGGTGTTCGAGCGCCTTGGAGAGCTGCGCGAAAGCCATGTGGGCGACTGCCAGCGGCTGGGGGTGTTCATCGAGCGGCGTTTCAAACCCACCGTGCGCTACTGCGCCGCCACCGAGCAACGCCTCGACCAGTTGGCCAAGAACGTGGCCAACCTCGGCGACCTGCTGCAGGCGCGGGTACAGGTGGAAATGGAGGAGCAGAACGCCGGTATCCTGCGCAGCCTCAACACCCGCGCCGATGCCCAGGTGAAGATTTAGCGGGCGGTCGAGGGGCTGTCGATCATCGCCATCACCTATTACCTGCTGAACCTGTTCAAGCTGCTGTATGGCGGGTTGAATGTGCTGGGTGCGGGGCTGGCGCCGCGCGATGCACTGCTGGCGATGGCGCCGCCGGTGCTGCTGGCCTTGCTGGTGATTCTGCTGCGCATTCACCGGGCCAAGCAGCATTGAGGGCCGGATAACCTGCAGGAGCGGCCTTGTGCCGCGAAAGGGCCGCAACGCGGCCCCAGGATATCCATGCGAATGCAAATATCGCCGGGGCTGCTCTGCAGCCCTTTTGCGGCACAAGGCCGCTCCAAAGAGCGCGGCAATCCTGAGCTAACGTTGCCCAACCGCCCGCAACAACCTCGGCACGCGCTGACGGGTAAAGCAGACCAGCAGGATGAACAGCGTCACCCCTGCTGTCATCAGTGCCTCGTACCGATAGGCATCGTTGACCAGCATGTACCCCAACACCAGCAAAATGGCGCCGATCACCAACCAGGTGAGCCACGGGAACAGCCACATTTTGAAAGCAAGCTCGGCACCCTCGCGCTCAGCCCGGGCGCGCATGCGCAGCTGCGAAATGGCAATCACCAGGTACACCAACAACGCAATGGACCCCGTGGTCGACAGTAAAAAACTGAACACCTGCCCCGGGAACCAGTAATTGACCACGCAGCCGGCAAACCCGGCCAGGGTCGACAGCAGCACCGCCACCACCGGCACGCCACTGCGCGACACCCGCCGGGTAACGGGCAGTGCCTCGCCGCGCGCTCCCAGTGAATAGAGCATGCGCGAGGCTGTATACAGCCCCGAGTTCATGCAACTGGTCACCGCCACCAGCACCACGATGTCCACAACAAGCTTCGCACCCGGCACGTTGAGTACGTCCAGCACCCGCTGGAACGAGCCCACCGCCTTAAGCGCCGGGTCGTTCCAGGCCACCAGCGACACCACCAGGAAAATCGACACCAGGTAGAAGATTGCAATGCGGTACACCACCAGATTGGTGGCACGGCGGATCTTCTCCTTGGGCTTGTCGGTCTCTCCCGCCGCAATGGTCACCACTTCGGCGCCAAAGAAGCAGAAGATGGTGATCAACACGCCGCCAAGCACCGCACCCCAACCGTTGGGCGCGAACCCGCCGTTGGCCCAGAGGTGGCTCACGCCCGACGTTTCGGTCAACGGCCAGACCCCGGCCACCGCCATACCCCCGACCACGATGAAGGCAATGATCGCCACCACCTTGACCAGTGCGAACCAGAATTCGAACTCACCGAAGTTCTTCACGCTGACCAGGTTGCTGCACGCCAGCAAGCCCATGATCAAAAAGGCGAACAGCGACGACGGCACTGAAGGAAACCAGGCGTGCAGGATATCGGCACCGGCAATCGCCTCGACCGGAATGATCAGCACCCAGAACCACCAGTACAGCCAGCCGATGGTAAAGCCTGCCCACGGCCCGATGGCCTGGCCGGCATAGGTGGAAAACGACCCGCTGTCGGGGTTGGCCACCGCCATCTCGCCGAGCATGCGCATCACCAGCAGCACCAGCAGGCCGGTCATTGCGTAGGACACCAGAATGGCCGGACCTGCCGAGGCGATGGCGTTTGAGGAACCAATGAACAGCCCGGCGCCAATGATGCCGGCAATGGAGATCATCGAGACCTGACGCGAGGTCAGGCCATGTTGCAGTGAACGCTGTTGTTCTTGTTGAATCGACGTCATCTGAAACCTTCGTGCGGCTTCGCCGTCGCGCAGGCAACGGCGAGATTAAGCAGGCACTGCCCGTCAGGTAGCGGCAGTGATGATCAGTTCAACCAGCATGCCGGGCTTGGCCATGCGAGCCTGGCCGGTGGAGCGTGCCGGGGCGTGCTCTTTGTCCACCCAGGCATCCCATACGCTGTTCACTTCGTCGAAGTCGCGCAGGTCGTCCAGCCACAGGATCACGTTGAGGATCTTGCGCTTGTCGGTGCCGGCCAGGGCCAGCAAGTGGTCAACCTTGGCCAGCACTTCGCGGGTCTGCTCGGCGGCAGAGGTGCCGGGGGTGCCGACCTGGCCGGTGAGGTACACCACACCGTTGTGTTTCACGGCGTGGTGAACACGGGTATCGAATTGGTAACGCTGAATATCAGTCACAGCACACACTCTTTTGATGGAAAACACGATGATTGGGGCTGCTTTGCAGCCCCCAGGCGTCACTCGCCCAGGTAGGCCTTCTGCACCTGCTTGTCGTGCAACAGGTCCTGGCAACTGCCGGTCAGGGCGATACGCCCGGAGTCGATCACGTAGGCGCGGTCGCAAGTCTGCAGGGCCAGCCGGGCGTTCTGCTCCACCAGCAGCAGGGTCACCCCGCCCTTGACCACATCACGGATGGTTTCGAAGATTTTCTGCACGATGATCGGCGCCAGGCCCATTGACGGCTCGTCCAGCAGCAGCAGCTTGGGCTTGCCCATCAGCGCCCGGGAAATCGCCAGCATTTGCTGCTCACCGCCGGACATGGTTCCGGCCAGCTGGAACGCACGCTCCTTGAGCCGCGGAAACACCCCGTACATGCGCTCGATGTCGGCATCGATGGCGTCCTTTCCGTCACGCCGCGAATACGCGCCCATTTCCAGGTTTTCGTGCACAGTCAGCTTGGGGAAAATGCCGCGCCCCTCCGGTACCAGCGCCAGCCCTTCGCGGATCAAATTGAAACCCTTGATCGCCGCGTGGGCCTTGCCGTCAAAAGTGATCTGCCCGGCAGTGGGCTTGAGCAGCCCGGCCAGGGTCTTGAGGGTGGTGGTCTTGCCGGCGCCGTTGGCACCTATCAGCGCCACCATCTCGCCCTGGGCCACGTTCAGGTCGATGCCCTTGATCGCCTGGATGGCGCCATAGGCCACCTGCAGGTCTTGCACTTGCAGAATGTTGTTCATGCCACTGCCTCCGAGCCCAGATACGCCTCGATCACCTTGGGGTCCTTGCGCACGTCGGCAGGCAACCCGTCGGCGATCTTGCGGCCGAATTCCAGCACGGTGATGTGGTCGCACAGTCCCATCACCAGCTTTACGTCATGTTCGATCAACAGCACCGTCTTGCCGTCCGCCTGCATCTTGCACATCAGTTGGCGCAGGCCTTCGGTTTCTGAGGCATTCATGCCCGCCGCCGGCTCGTCGAGGGCGATCAGCTTGGGCTCGGTGGCTAGCGCGCGGGCGATTTCCAGGCGGCGCTGGTCGCCATAGGAGAGGTTCTTGGCCAACTCCCCGGCCAGGTGGCCAACGCCCACATATTCCAGCCAATGCCGCGCGGCCTGGCGGATTTCGCGCTCTTCACGCACGCAGGCCGGGGTACGCAGGATGGCGCCGAACACGCCGCTGCGGGTACGTACATGGCGGCCAATCATCACGTTTTCCAGGGCGGTCATGTTGTGGAACAGGCGGATGTTCTGGAAGGTGCGGGAGATCCCGGCCTCCACCACCTTGTGCGGTTTGCTGATCAGCAGCGGCTTGCCGTCGAACACCACCCGCCCCTGCTCCGCCTGGTACAGCCCGGTGAGCACGTTGAACAAGGTGGTCTTGCCGGCGCCGTTGGGCCCCAGCAGGCCCCGGATTTCGCCGCGACGGATGCTCAGGTCGATGCCATGCAGCGCCTGCAGGCCGCCAAAGAACTTGCTGACCTGGTGCAGCTCAAGAAGGACGTCGCTCATGCCTTGTCTGCCTCTTTGATCGGAAGGTCGAAGGATGCTTCGCTGGCTGGTGAGTGCACCGTGGTGGCCAGGGCCGCCCCTGGCCGTGCAGGCTCCGGGTCGCCGTCGTGCAGTTCGGCGCGGCGGCGGTTGGACGGCCACAGGCCCTCGGGGCGAAAACGCATCACCAGAATCAGCGCCAGGCCAAACACCAGCATGCGCAGGGTGGAGGCATCCAGCACGTTGCGCAGGATGTCGCGACTGATGAAGGTGACGTTGTCCATCACCCACGGCTGAATCCAGTTGA
Organism: Pseudomonas sp. BO3-4; assembly: GCF_034044115.1. Classification (NCBI taxonomy): domain Bacteria; kingdom Pseudomonadati; phylum Pseudomonadota; class Gammaproteobacteria; order Pseudomonadales; family Pseudomonadaceae; genus Pseudomonas; species Pseudomonas sp. BO3-4. The sequence goes on along the minus strand of NZ_CP139018.1, from coordinate 2,831,370 downwards.
CCAGGTCGCGGAACAGCTCAGGCATCACCGACAGGATCAGCGCACCCAGCACCACGCCACGGATCGAACCCATGCCGCCAAGTACCACCATGGCCAGCACCATGATTGATTCCATCAAGGTGAACGACTCGGGGCTGACAAAGCCCTGGTAGCTGGAGAACAGCACCCCCGATACGCCGCCAAAGGTGGCGCCCATGGCAAACGCCAGCAGCTTGAGGTTGCGCTTGTTCAGGCCCATGGCCTCAGCGGCCACTTCGTCCTCGCGCAGCGCCATCCAGGCGCGGCCGATGCGTGATACTTCAAGGCGCTTGGACAGCACGATGCACAGGATCACGATGAGCAGGAAGAACAGGTAGTAGCTGATCACCGGCGACACCTGCAGGCCGAACAGGCTCCAGCTCTGCTGCAGTGACAGCACCGGCACCGCGCCCTCGCCTGCCGCGTGCATCCACGGCCCACCGTCGATGTGAAGTGGGGCGATGTTGCTGATGCCCTGCGGCCCGTTGGTGAGGTTCACCGGCTGGTCGAGGTTGTTCATGAAGATGCGGATGATCTCGCCAAAGCCCAGGGTGACGATGGCCAGGTAGTCGCCGCGCAGCTTGAGCACCGGCGCGCCGATCAGCACCCCGCAGATCGCCGCAGCCACCGCCGCCAGCGGGATGATCACCCACAGCGGCCAGTCCATCACCCCGCTGGCAAGCCCTGCCAGGTTCAGGTGCGGCGAGGCGAGCAAGGCGTAGAGGTAGGCGCCGATGGCGTAGAAACCGATGTAGCCCATGTCCAGCAGGCCGGCATAACCGATGACGATGTTCAGGCCCAGTGCCAGCAGTACGTAGAGCATGGCAAAGCCAAGGATGCGCACCCAGGTGGGGCCAAGCATCGGGATGGCTTCGATCAGGAACGGCAAGGCAATGAAGGCAACAATCAGCAACAGGTACTGCGTCTTGAGGTTTTTCATGACGGTTTACCTCAGGCCCGGTCGGCCTGGCGTTCGCCAAGCAGGCCGTTGGGACGGAACAACAGCACCAGGATCAGCACTGCGAAGGCAAAGATGTCCTGGTAGTTGGCCCCCAGGAAACCGCCAGTGAGCTGCCCGGTGTAACCGGCGGCCAGCGACTCGATCAGCCCCAGCAGCAAACCGCCGGCCATGGCCCCGAACAGGTTGCCGATACCACCCAGCACCGCAGCGGAGAACGCCTTTAGGCCAAGCAACAGGCCCATGTAGGCGTCGGCCTGGCCGTAGTTGACCGCGCGCATCACCCCGGCGATGGCGCCCAGGCTTGCGCCGATCAGAAAGGTGGCGCTGATGACGCGATTGATGTTGATGCCCATCAGCCCCGCCACTTCCTGGTTTTGCGCCGTTGCGCGCATGGCTTTGCCCAGGCGGGTCTTGTCCACCAGCAGCCACAGGCCAAACATGATCACCACGGCAATCAACATGATCGACAGCTGCACGTTGGTGATGGTGGCGCCAAATACGTCCACCGGCTGGGTTTCAACCACTTCCGGGAAGGTTTTGTAGCCACGGCCCCAAATCATCATCGCCAGGTTCTGCAGGGCAATGGAAATACCGATGGCCAGAATCAGCGGGGTCAGCCGCGGCGCCTTGCGCAGCGGCCGGTAGGCGTATTTTTCCATGCCCTGGGCCAGCAGCATGCACACCACCACTGCGGCCATGATCGCCAGCAGCAAGGTGATGATGCCGGGAGCAAAACCTGCGCCGGCAAGCATCGTCAGTACCGAAATAGTCACCATAGCGCCGACCATGACGATTTCGCCGTGGGCGAAGTTGATCAGGCCGATGATGCCGTAAACCATGGTGTAGCCCAGAGCGACCAGGGCATAGATGCTGCCCAGTACCAGGCCATTGAGCACCTGTTGCAACAAGATATCGAATGTACCGTCCACGCGCTGAATCCTCGAAACTGCATTGCGTCGCCGCGCGGCGCCAAGGCGCCACGCGGCCGACTGGCTTGGCAGGTGGGAAAAGTCTTCTTGTTATGTGCAGGCTCAAGCCTGCTTGTTATGGGTGCTGCGGGTCAGTCGCGCTCGACCGACAGGGTCTTCCAGCCCCCATCGGCGAACTGGAATACGGTCGCGGCCGGGCTTTTCAGGTTGCCCTGGTCGTCAAAGGCGATGGTGCCGGTGACACCTTCATAGCTCTCTTTCTTGAGAACCGGCAGGTAGACCTTGGGGTCGTCGGAGCCGGCCTTGACCATGGCGTTGATCGCAGCCCAGGTGGCGTCGTAGGCTGCCGGCGAAGACTGCACCACGCCAACCCCGAACTTGTCCTTGAGCTTTTGCTCGAAGGCCGCGCCCTTGGGCATCTCCAGCAGCGGCGTGCCGTAGTTCCAGGCGTAGGTGCCTTCGGCGGCGCTGCCGGCCATCTGCTTGAATGAATCGTTGGGCAGGTTGCCGATGTTCATGAAGCGGGCTTTCAGGCCCAGGTTCTTCATTTGCTTGGCCATTGGTGCGGCCTGGTAGTCCAGGGCTGCAAAGAACACCGCGTCGGCCTTTTGCGCCTTGGCGGTGGTGAGGATGGCGTTGAAATCGGTGGACTTGTCGTTGGTGTACTCGCGCACTACTACGTTGCCGCCGGCGGCCTTGACGGCCTTGGTGACTTCATCGGCCAGGCCTTGGCCATAGGCGGTGCGGTCATCGAAGATGGCGATGCGCTTGGCTTCAAGCTTGCCGACCAGGTAATTGCCGGCATAGCGGCCCAGGGTGGCGTCGTCGTTGACCACGCGGAACACAGACGGGATGCCCTGACGGGTCAGCGCGGGGTTGGTGGCCGACGGCGAGATTTGCGGAATACCCGCTGCGGCGTAGATTTTCGACGCTGGGATGCTGGTGCCGGAGTTGTAATGGCCGATCACCACGGCCACTTTCGAGTCCACCAGGCGCTGCGCTACGGCGGTGCCGGTGCGCGGGTCGGCAACGTCATCTTCGGACACCAGTTTAAACTGCACCACTTTGTCGCCGATCTTCAGTTGTTGCTGGTTGGCCTCTTCCACGGCAATCTGAATGCCATGTTCAACGTCCTGTCCCTGGTGTGCCGAAGGCCCGGTCAGGGGGCCTGCGAAACCGATCTTGACGGTTTCGGTCTCTGCTGCCTGAGCCGTCCCCATGGCCATCAGCAAGGTTACCGCGGTGGCGAGGGCTGTACGCCCTCCATTGTTCTTATACATGCTCAGCTCCCAGTATGATTGGACGAACCTCGACATCACTTACCGCATACGAACTGGCAGGATCGCCGTCGCACTTGTAAGATAACAGTCAGCAGGCAACTGTCAATGGGTGTATGCTGTGAGTGTCGTTAAAAAACCGGCGAGCGACGAAAGGAGTCCCAGCAAAAAACAGGTCGTCATACAAGCTGTGTCAGATGTTTGATAACCTATGCCGACAACATCACCGCTGGTTGGCTACGGATCCCGCCGCAAAGGGGCTTACGGGCTGCGCACAACCTGCCGGAGAACAACCGTGATGAGCCAATCAGTTTCAGGAGCCACTTTTCTATGAATGCGTCCATAGGCACGCGCCGCGCCAACCTGGCGGAAACCGTCATCCAGGAGCTGTCCAGCCGGATCGACAACGGCACCTACGGGCCCGGCGACAAGCTGCCGTCCGAGCAGGAGCTGTGCAAGGAGTTCAGCGTCAGCCGCCCGGTCATCCGTGAGGCCGTGGCTTCCCTGCGCCTGGGCGGGCGCCTGATCGCCCGCCAGGGCGTGGGCGTGTTCGTGGTCGAGCAGGACGTCAAGCGCATCGGCTTTGCCATCGATAGCGTGGTCGACGATGTGCGCGCTGCGGCGCAGATCCTCGAATTGCGCCTGGGCATCGAAGCCGAGTCGGTGGCCCGCGCCGCCGAACGCCGCAGCCCTGCCAGCATGGCGGCGATCACCGAAGCCTTCGACCGCTTCAACTCCCTCGATGGCGCCACCCAGGAAGAAGAAGCCAAGGCCGATTTCGAATTTCACCTGGCCATTGCCCGCGCCACCAACAACCCGCACTTCACCCAACTGCTCGAAGCACTTGGGCCGGACATCATCCTTGACCTGAACCTCAAGCACGGCCAGGTGACCGGCAAGAACCGCCAGGCGCACATCAAGAAGATCGGCCGCGAGCACGGGGCGATCCTCTCGGCGATCAGCATGGGCGATGTGAGCAGTGCGCGTACCGCGCTGCGCAAGCACCTGGAAGAGAGCCTGTCGCGGTATCAGCGGTTGCTGGACAGCAAGGCCTGAAAACGGCGCAGGCGCTGGCGAGGGCTTTGCCCTCGATCGCGACACAAGGCCCACACAGGTGATGCAGTCTCCTGTGGGCCTTGTGTCGCGATAGGCCGCAAAGCGCCCCCTAGAGGCCCAGGCACACGTACTTGATCTCTAGGTAATCCTCGATCCCGTACCGCGACCCTTCCCGACCCAACCCGGACGCCTTCACCCCACCAAACGGCGCCACTTCGGTGGCCACAACGCCAACGTTGATGCCCACCATGCCGTACTCCAGCGCCTCGGACACCCGCCACACGCGCCCCACATCCTGGGTATAGGCGTAGCACGCCAGGCCGAATTCGGTGTCGTTGGCCTGGGCGATCACTTCCTGCTCGGTGCTGAAGCGGAAAATCGGCGCCACCGGCCCGAAAATCTCTTCACGCGCCACGCGCATGCCTGCCGTCACATCGGCCAGCAAGGTCGGTTCGAAGAACGCCTCCCCCAGCGCATGCCGACGCCCACCACTCACCACTCGCGCACCGGCCTCAATCGCCTCACCCACCAACTGCTCGACGCCACGCGCAGCACGCCCGTCGATCATCGGCCCAACCTGGGTGCCAGCAGCATCGCCCTGCCCCACCACCAACTCGTTCACCCGCTCGGCAAAGCGCGCCACAAAGCGCTCATAGATACCGTCCTGGATGTAGAAGCGGTTGGCGCACACGCAGGTTTGCCCACTGTTGCGAAACTTCGCGATCAGCGCACCGTCCACGGCCTTTTCCAGGTCGGCGTCGTCGAACACGATGAACGGCGCGTTGCCGCCCAGCTCCATGGTCACCTTCTTTACCGTGGCCGCCGACTGCTGCAGCAGCTGGATACCGATGGGCGTGGATCCAGTGAACGACAGCTTGCGCACCACCAGGCTTGCGGTCAGCTCGCCGCCGATTGCTGCCGAATCGCCGGTCACCACGCTCAGCACGCCCGCAGGAATGCCTGCGCGCTCTGCCAGCACACACAGTGCCAGGGCGCTGAACGGCGTCTGCGAAGCCGGCTTGAGCACCAGGGTGCAGCCTGCGGCCAGTGCCGGCGCGGCCTTGCGGGTGATCATCGCCGCCGGGAAGTTCCACGGCGTGATCGCCGCGCACACGCCAATCGGCTCTTTGGTTACCAGCAGGCGGCGGTCGGCGTTCGGCGACGGGATCACATCCCCGTAAATGCGCTTGCCTTCCTCTGCGTAGAACTCCACGTAGGCTGCGGCAAAGGCGATTTCGCCACGGGACTCGGCCAGCGGCTTGCCCTGCTCGGCGGTCATGATGCGCGCCAGGTCTTCCTGGTGGGCAAGGATCTCACGGAACCAGGCTTGCAGCTTCGCGGCGCGCTCCTTGGCGGTAAGCGCACGCCAGGCCGGCAAAGCGCGCTCGGCGGCAGCGATGGCACGGCGGGTTTCCTCGGCGCCCATGCGCGGAACATGGCCCAGCACCTCACCGGTGGCTGGGTCTGTCACGGCAATGCGCTGGCCGCTGTCGGCCTGCTGCCATTTACCGTCGATGTAGCAAACTTCACGCAGCAGATCGTGATCGGCAAGATTCATGTCGATTGGCTCGTCTGAAGAAATGAAAAAAGGTGGGGCCAGACCGCGCCCCACCTGAGGTGAAATCAGCGCTGGGCCTGCAAGGCCTTGTCGCGGATCTGGCTGAGGGTCATGCGCGGGGTCAGGGCTTCGGGGTCGACCTGGATTTCGATCAGCGCCGGCCTGCCGGACGCCTGGCAGCGCTCGAAGGCCGCGACGAAGTCCTCGGTACGGGTGACCGTTTCACCGTGCAGCCCATAGGCACGAGCCAGGGCGGCGAAATCCGGGTTGTGCAGCTCGGTGCCCGAGACACGACCTGGGTAGGTCTTTTCCTGGTGCATGCGAATGGTGCCGTACATGCCATTGTTGACCACGATGGTGATCAGCCGGGCATCGTAGTGTGCGGCGGTGGCCAGCTCCTGGCCATTCATCATGAAGCAGCCGTCACCGGCAAACGCCACCACGGTACGTTGCGGGTAGGTGAGTTTGGCCGCCACCGCCGCTGGCACGCCGTAGCCCATCGAGCCGTTGGTCGGGCCCAACAGGGTGCGGAACACCCGATGCTGGTAACCACGGTGCACCCAGCCGGTGTAGTTGCCGGCGCCGCAGGTGAGGATGCTGTCGGCCGGCAGGTTGCTGTTCAGCCAGGCGATCACTTCGCTCATCTGCACGTCACCCGGCGAGCGCGGGATGTCGAAGTTGCCGCGGTAGCCACTGTTCAGGCTGGCAGTCCAGTCTTCGAAGGCCTGCGGGCGCACCGGACCGAGGATGTTGGCCTGGCGCAGGAAGCTGCCGGGGCCGGCGTTGATGCCCAGGGCCGGCTGATAGACGCGGCCGATTTCCTCGGCGCTGGCATGCACATGCACCAGGGCCTGTTTCGGCGTCGGGATGTCGACCAGGGCATAACCACCGGTGGTCATTTCACCCAGCCGCGCGCCCACCACGACCAGCAGATCGGACTGCTTCACCGCATCCACCAATACCGGGCCGGCCGCCAGGCCAAGGTCGCCGGCGTAGTGCGGATCGGTGTTGTCGAACAGGTCCTGGCAGCGGAACGAGGCCGCCAGCGGCAGGTTCTGGGTGTGCACGAAGGTTTTCAGGTCGGCCACCGCCTCGGCGGTCCAGCCGCCGCCACCGACGATCACCAGCGGGCGCTGAGCCCCGGCCAGCAGCTGCTGCAGCTCGCCCAGCGCTTCCGGCGCTGGCGCCGCTTCCACACGCTTGGCCGGGCGGGCATCGGCCACACTCACCAAGTCGGTGAGCATGTCTTCGGGCAGCGCCACCACCACCGGGCCCGGGCGGCCACTGATGGCACGCTGGAAGGCCTGATTGACCAGTTCAGGGATGCGCGCGGCATCGTCGATCTGCACCACCCACTTGGCCATCTGGCCGAACATGCGGCGGTAGTCCACTTCCTGGAAGGCTTCGCGCTCGATCTGGTCGCGCGCCACCTGGCCGATGAACAGAATCATTGGCGTGGAGTCCTGGAACGCGGTGTGCACGCCCACCGAGGCGTTGGTCGCGCCCGGGCCGCGGGTGACCATGCAGATGCCCGGCTTGCCGGTGAGCTTGCCATAGGCTTCGGCCATGTAGGCCGCGCCGCCTTCCTGGCGGCAGACGATCAGGTCGATCTCATCCTGCACATCGTGCAGGGCATCTAGGACTGCCAGGTAGCTTTCGCCCGGCACGCAGAAGGCACGGTCGACACCATTGACCCGCAGGGCATCGACCAGTACCTGGCCGCCGCTGCGTTTGATTTCGGAGTTGCTCATTGTTGTTCTCCCTCAGGCCGTGCGATCAGATGACCGAATCTTCCAGGAACGGCTTGTTGTCGATGACGCGCTGATAGGACAGCGCGCCCAGATCCAGCGAGCGGTAGCCGCCGTAAGTGATCAGTTCGGACAGGCCACGGCCGATGGCCGGCGCCTGCTGCAGGCCGTGGCCGCTGAAGCCGTTGCAGAACAGGAAGTTCTTGACCTCGTTGTGCGGGCCGACGATAGCGTTGTGGTCGAGCACGCAGAAGTCATAGTGCCCGGCCCAGAAGTTGACCACCTTGATACCCTCGAACGCCGGCACGCGCTCGGCGAGGATCGGCCATACCTCTTCGTCGAACTCGTCGTGCATCACGTCGAAGTCCTCGAAGTCCACTTCCGGGTCGTGCTTGGGGTAAGTGCCGCCCAGGTAGAACTTGCCCTCGGGGCGGAAGAACACGCCGGTCGGGTCGATGGTCAGCGGCACGGTGCCTTCCAGCGGCGTGCGGCAGTCGAACACGAACAGCGAACGGCGGCGTGGCTCGACCGGGATGTCCAGGCCACCCATGCGCGCGACCTTGGTACCGCGGGTACCGGCGCAGTTAACCAGCAGGCCACAGCCGATACGCTCGCCACTGGCCAGTTGCACGCCGGTGATGCGATCGCCTTCACGCTGGATGCTGACCACTTCGTTTTCGATGTACTCGATGCCCATCGAGCGTGCCTTGCGGCGGAAACCGTTGAGCATGCCGAGGCTGTCGAACCACCCTTCGCCGGTCTGGCCATAGCTGGCACCGGCCAGGGTGTCGATGTTCACCCAGGGGAACTTGCGCTGCAGTTGCTCGGGGTCGAGCAGGTGCACGTCGGCGCCGTGGGACACCTGGGTGTCGTGCAGGCGGCGCAGCACTTCATAGCCCTTGGTGTCCCCCAGGAACAGGTAGCCATTCTCGTGGAATGCCAGGTCCGGGCGGTCGCCGTCGACTTCCATCAGGTCGGGGAAGTTGCGCACGAATTCGGCGCCGAACTTCGAGATCTCGATGTTGATGGGGTTGGAGAACTGCTGGCGGATCGAGCTGCTCGACAGCGCCGTGGCCGACTTGTTGTAGGTCCAGTCGCGCTCGATGACCAGCAGCGAGCCTTTGAAATCCGGGTTGCTGGCCAGAAAATAGGCCGTGGCGCTGCCGTTGACCGCGCCGCCGACGATCACCACATCGTAGTTCTGTTGTTTTGCCGTAGAAGCCATGTTGAGCGCTCTCGTGATGTGGATTTATTTCGGGTCTTCAAAGTGGCCAGCGCCGGCAAAGTTGCCGCCGTGGTAGCGTGCGGCAGGCTCGTTCGGGTCCAGCGGCGGGTGCTCGGCCAATACCTTTTTCCGGTAGTCGTCGGCACTGTCCTGCGGCACATAGCCAATCGACGAAGCCAGGCGGTTGTCCCACAGGCTTTCGCGGTTATCGGACATGCCGTACACCACCATGTGCCCGACCCGCGGCGCCAGCAGTGAGCGCTCGGTGAGCTGGGCGAAGTCGTCGAACGACAGCCAGGTGGCGAGCATGCGCCGGTCCAGCGGCTCGGGGAACGACGAACCGATGCGCAGGTTCACCGACTCGATGGCGAACTTGTCCCAGTAGTAACGGCCCAGGTCCTCGGCAAAGCACTTGCTCACGCCGTACAGGCTATCCGGGCGATGGGCGGCGGTGGCATCGATGGTCTCGGTACGGTCGTAGAAGCCGATGGCGTGGTTGGAGCTGGTGTACACCACCCGCTTCACGCCGTTGCGACGGGCTGCTTCGTAGATGTTGTAGGTGCCGACGATGTTGCCGTTGAGGATCTTCTGGAAGGTGTCTTCAACCGGCACGCCACCGGCATGCACGATGGCGTCGACGCCCTCGGTCAGCGGCAGCACGTCATCGAAGTTGCCCAGGTCGCAACGAATCAGCTCTTCGTGCGGCGCGGCATGGCCCAGGTCGACGATGTCGGTCAGGCGCAATTCGTCGGCGAACTGCGCCAGGTGCTTGCGCAGCACGCTACCCAGGCGCCCGGCGGCGCCGGTGATCAGCAGACGTTTGAATGGCTTGCTCATGGTTTACCTCTGTTCGATTCGTGTGTTCAGGCCAGCGCCGCGAAGGCTTCGCGCAACTGCCCCAGCGCCTGTTCCAGCTCCTGGCGCGAAGTGGCGAAGGACAGGCGCACATAAGGCTCCACGCCAAAGGCCGAACCCGGCACCGTGGCCACCTTGCCGACCCGCAGCAGGTAGGCCGACAGCTCGGTGTCGTTGTTGATCACCTGGCCGTCCGGTGTGCGCTTACCAATGAAGGCGCTGACTTCAGGGAAGGCGTAGAACGCGCCCTGGGGCATCTGCAGCTTGAGCCCGGGGATCTGCGCCAGGCCCTCGACCACCAGCGCGCCACGCGCCTTGTACTCGCGGTTTGCGTCGCGCACGAAGTCCTGCGGGCCGTTCAGCGCTGCCACCGCTGCCAGCTGCGAGATGCTCGACGGGCAGGTGGTGGTCTGTGACTGGGTCTTGTTCATCGCAACCACCAGGCCCTTTGGCCCGGCCGCGTAGCCCAGGCGGTAGCCGGTCATGGCGTAGGCCTTGGACACCCCGTTGATCAACAGGGTGCGCTCGCGCAGTTGCGGGCAGGCAGTGACGAACGAAACGAACGGCTGGTCGCCCAGCACGATGTGCTCATAGATCTCGTCAGAGATGATCAGTACCTTCGGGTGGCGCTCCAGCACCTTGCCCAAGGCGGCGAACTCTTCACGGGTAAAGATCGCCCCGCTAGGGTTGTTCGGCGAGTTGAGCATCACCCAGCGGGTACGCGGGGTAATGGCCGCTTCCAGCTGCTCGGCAGTGACCTTGAAGCCCTGCTCGGCACCGCACGGGATGACCACCGGCACACCGCCGTTGAGCATCGCCATGTCGGTGTACGACACCCAGTACGGCGCCGGGGTGATGACTTCATCGCCCTCTTCCAGGGTAGCCAGGAAGGCGTTGAACAACAGCTGCTTGGCGCCGTTGCCCACACAGATTTCGTCCAGGCCGTAGTGCAGGTCGTTTTCCCGGGCGAACTTGTCTACGATCGCCTGGCGCAGGCTGTCCATGCCATTGGGCGGCGTGTAGTGGTTGTTGCCGGCCAGCATCGCCTGGTGTGCCGCCTCGATCACGTGGGCCGGGACGTTGTAGTCCGGCTCGCCGAGGGCCAGGTTGATCACAGGCTCCCCTTTGGCCAGCATTTGCTTGGCCAGCACCGACACGGCCATGCTCGGCGAGCTTTTTACCGCTTTGACGCGGCTGCTTTGCATGTCCATTGCTCAACGCTCCTTGGCGGCTTCGAAGCCGTAGTCGTCACGCGCCTGCTCGGCACTGATGTAGCCGTAGCGCAGGTCGCGCTCGACCAACTGGCGGTCACGCTGACGCGGGTCGCCATAACCACCGCCGCCCGGCAAACGCAACACCAGGCGACGGTCCGCCGGCACAAACTGCTGGCCCTTGCCGCGCAGCAGGCTGCCGTCATCCAGGCCAACGAAGCCTTGTGCACCCTCCTGGCCGCCTTCGAGGCCGCGAGCCGGGTACTGGATACGGTCGAACATGGCGCTGAAGCGGAAGCTGTAGCCTTCGCTGGCCGACACTTCGATTTCCTGGCCCAGGCCACCGCGCAGTTGGCCGGCACCGCCAGAGCCTTCACGCAGTTCTTTGCGCCAGACCACCACGGGGCCGGCGTGCTCGGTGGCTTCCACCGGCATGGTGTGCACGCCGCTTGGGAAGGCGGTGGCACTCAGGCCGTCCATCGCCGAACGGGCGCCCATGCCGCCGCTGTTGAACATCAGCATTTCGGCGTTGCGGCCATTGCGGTTGCTTTCCAGCGGGCGAACGCTCAGGTGCAGATTCCACAGGGCGCTGGCGCCCTCGGCTGGCACTTTGCCTGGCAGGCATTTGTGCAGCGCACCGAGTACCAGGTCAGGCACGAAGTGACCGAGCACATGGCGCACAGACACCGGCGCCGGGTGCTTGGCATTGAGGATGCAGCCTTCAGGCGCAGTCACTTCGAACGGTGCCAGCGACGCAGTGTTGTTCGGGATCTCTGGCGCAACGATGCACTTGAGGCCGTAGCAGGCATAGGCCTTGGCGTAGCCCAACGGCACGTTGATGCCGAACTGGCTCATGCCCGACGTACCGGTGAAGTCGCTCTGGATGCCGTCCGGGCCAACGGTGATGGTCACCGCCAGGGTGACCGGGACGTCGTAGCCGTCGAGGGTCATGCTGTTGCTGTAGGTGCCGTGCGGCAGCGACTTGAAGCATTCCAGGGTGGCGCGGCGGCTGTGCTCGAGGATGAACCCGCCGATGTGCTCCAGGTCGTCCAGCTGGAACTCTTCTAGCATGTCCAACAGGCGCTTGTGGCCGGTTTCATTGCAGGCCGACAGGGCATAGAAGTCACCCACTACCCGGTCATTCTCGCGCACGTTGTTGCGCAGGATGTTGATCAGGTCGCGGTTGACGTTGCCACGCTCGAACAGCTTCATGATCGGGATGAACAGGCCTTCTTCGTACACTTCACGAGCGTCGGGGCCAAAGCCGCGGCCGCCGATGTCGACCACGTGGGCGGTACTGGCGAAGTAGCCGATCAGCTTGCCCTTGTAGAAGGACGGCGAAACGATGGTGATGTCGTGCAGGTGGCCGGTACCCTTCCACGGGTCGTTGGTCACGTACACATCGCCTTCGAAGATGTTGTCTTCGCCGATGTCCTTGATGAAGTGCACCACCGCTTCAGCCATGGTGTTGACGTGGCCAGGGGTGCCGGTGACCGCCTGGGCGAGCATGTTGCCGGCACGGTCGAAGACGCCGGCCGACAGGTCGCCGGCCTCGCGCACGCTTGTGGAGAACGCGGTGCGGATCAGGGTCAGGGCCTGCTCTTCGACCACCGAAACCAGGCGGTTCCACATCACCTGCATTTGAATGTCGATCAAGGTATCGCTCATGTTCAGGTCTTCCGAATTCAGGCGTTAGCGGCGCACAACCAGCAGGCAGCCGTCTGGCTGGACCGTGGCGGTGAAGTTGGAGGTGACGAAGGTCGAGGTCTCGCGCTCGACGATGATTGCCGGGCCGTCGACCCGGGCACCGACCTGCAGCTCTTCGCGCGGATGGATGCCAGCTTCGACGAAGCCACCGGCGGCCACATCGAACACCTGACGGCGATCGACTTCCTGGGCACGGTAGGAGGCGCCCACGGTCTCGATGCGCTCCACGGGCGGCAGCGGCGAGCTGGCGCGTACCGACCAGCTGACGATCTCGATGTCCGGGCCGTCGATCGGGCGACCGAAGAAGCGCGTGTAGGCTTCTTCGAACAGCGTCTTGAACTGCACGGTATCGGCAGCGCTGAACGCCTTGAACGGCAGCGCCACGGGGATTTCCCATCCCTGGCCGACATAACGCATGAACGCCGTGCATTCCATTTCCGGCTCACCCTCGGGCATGCCCTGGCGCAGGAAGCCCAGCGATTCGGTTTTCATTTCCGCGATCAGGCCATTGATGGCGACTACATCGAATTCGGACAGGCGCACAAACGAACTGCGTACCGCTTCGTAGCCAAAGGGTGCGCGCAGGAAGCCGATGGCCGAGCCCACGCCGGCACCGGCCGGAACGATGAAACGGGCAACGCCCATTTTTTCGCACAGGCGCGCGGCATGTAGCGGGCCGCCGCCGCCGAAGGTGATCATGGTGTAGTCGGCGATGTCTTTGCCGCTTTCCACTGCGTGCACGCGGCCGGCGTTTGCCATGTTCTCGTCGACCACTTCGCAGACGCCGAAGGCGGCGGTTTCGGGCTTCATCCCCAAGGGCTGACCAATCACCCGCGCCATGGCGTTACCGGCAGCCAAGGTAGACAAGCGCAAGGCGCCACCGGCGAAGTTGTCGGCGTCCAGGCGGCCAAGCAGCAGGTTGGCGTCGGTGATGGTCGGCTCCAGGCCGCCACGGCCGTAGCACGCCGGGCCCGGCTCGGAAGCGGCGCTGTGCGGGCCGACGCGGATCTGGCGCATGCTGTCGATGCTGGCGATGGAACCGCCGCCGGCGCCAATTTCAACCATTTCCACCACCGGAATGGAAATCGGCATGCCGCTGCCCTTCTTGAAGCGGTAGGTACGCGCCACTTCGAAGGTTTTGGCGGTTTTCGGCACCTGGTCTTCGATCAGGCAAATCTTGGCCGTGGTGCCGCCCATGTCAAACGACAGCACATTCTCAAGCGCATAACGGCGGGCGATGTCGGCGGCAAAGATCGCACCGCCGGCCGGGCCCGATTCAACCAGGCGCACCGGAAACTCGGCAGCGCTCTGCACCGAAATGATGCCGCCACCTGAGTGAATCATGAACACCGGGCAGTCGGCGCCTTCCTGCTTGAGGGTGACCACCAGGCGGTCCAGGTAGGACTTGATCAGTGGTTTTACGTAGGCGTTGGCGCAAACGGTGTTGAAGCGTTCGAACTCGCGCATCTGCGGCGAGACTTCGCTGGAAATCGAGATCGACAGCTGCGGCAGGCGCGACTGCAGGGCATCGCGCAGTTGGCGCTCGTGGGCGCCGTTGACATAGCTGTGGATGAAGCCAATGGCGACGCTGTCGTAGTTGCCTTCGGCGATGCGCTCGACCAGCGCGTCGATCTCTGCCTGTACCGGGGCGATCAGCACCTGGCCTTTGACGCCCAGGCGCTCGCGCAGGGTGTAGCGGTGTTCACGGTCGATCAGCGGTGGCGGCAGGACGATGTTGATGTCGTACTGCTCGAAGCGGTTTTCGGTGCGCATTTCGAGGGTGTCACGGAAACCCTCGGTGGTGATGAAGGCCGTGCGCGCACCGCGGCGCTCAATCAGGGCATTGGTAGCCAGGGTGGTGCCGTGGATCAACTGGTCAATATCCGAAAGTGCAAGGCCGGCCTGCTCCACCACCTGGCGCACGCCGGTGAGGATGGCCCGCTCGGGCAGCTCGTAGTCGGTCAGGATCTTGGTCGAATGCAGCACGCCGTCCACGTCCAGCGCGATATCGGTGAAGGTCCCGCCTATGTCCACGCCGACCCGGCATGATGTCGCAGTCATCGTCATATCCCCTGCTGTTGCTTTGTAGTTGTATCGATCCGCTTAAGCGGTCTTCATGTAAGTTATATGTTGTCTTACATGTGGTCAAGCAGTGATTCGTCTGTTTTCAGTGTTGTGGCACTATCGCCGGCAAGCCGGCACCTACAGGGGTTTTCTGTAGGCGCCGGCGACAGGGCCAGCGGCTCAGGCGCTGGTCTTGACCATCCGCCCGCCACCCACTGCCTGGGCGGTAGGGAACACTTCAAGGCGCGACACATCCACCTGGCGCGGCATTCTCAGCGCGGCAAGCAGCAGCTCGGCGATGTCTTCAGGCTGGATCGATTCATAGCCTTCGTACAGCTCGTTGCCCGCCGCCTGCATGCCCATGGCCGTTTTGTACAGCTGGGTCTGCACCCGGCCCGGGGCGATCTCGGTCACGCGCACGCCGCTGCCCAGCAGGTCGCAGCGCAAGGCATCGCAAAACAGGCTGACGCCAGCCTTGGACGCACCGTACACCGCAGCACCCGGGTGCGGGGCGCGGCCGGCGCTGGAGCCGATGAAGAACAGGTGCCCCCTGCCCCGCCCGACCATGCCCGGCAATACCTGGCGCGCCAGGTGCAGCGGCGCCTTGAGGTTGATATCGAGCATGTTGTCGATTTCGGCCTCGTCGATTTCCTGGAACGCCGCGCGGGTGGACAGAATGCCGGCGTTATTGACCAGTACATCCACCGAGCGGCCCTCCAGCGCCCGGCTCAACCCGCGGTAGTCGCGCACGTCGGCCTGCAAGGTGCTCACCCCTGGCTCGCGTGCCAGCTCCGCCAACGCCTCGGCGCTGCGACCAACGGCAATCACTTCAAGGCCAGCATCGCGCAGCGCCAGCACGATGGCCTTGCCGATACCGCTGGTGGCCCCGGTCACCAGCGCGCGCTGGTAGCCCTCGGGAAATGCGACTTCAGGCATAGATGTAGCCTCCGCTGACAATGACGTTTTCACCCGTGGCATAGCTGTTGCGGCTGCTGCCCATCATCACGATCCACTCGGCGATTTCGGCAGGTTCTGCGGCGCGGCCCAGCGGGTTGGCTGCCGCCAGTTCGCCAAGGAAGCCCAGTTGCTTGGCGCGCTCGGTGGCAAAGCCGGCAGGCGCTACCGAGTTGACCAGGATCTGGTCCTTGGCGCAGGCCTGGGCGAAGGATTTGGTCAGGCTGACAACCGCAGCTTTGGTGGCAGCGTAGTGGGCATTCTGCGGGTGGGCTTTGAAAGCGTCCACGGAGGTGACGTTGACGATGCGACCGGTCACCGCAGGCGCCGCGACAAACTGCTGCATGTGTCGCACTGCCGCCACCATCATGTGATAGGTACCTTTGATGTTGACGGCGTTTTCCAGGTCCCACTCTTCGTCGCTGATCTCGAAGATGTCCTGGCGCGGGTAGATGGCCGCGCTGTTGACCAGGCAGTGAACCCGACCCAGTGCGCTGACGATTTCGCCAAAGGCGGCATGGGCGGTATCTTTGCGAGCGATGTCGCCGACCGCGATGGCCACCTCTGCACCTTGTGTGCGCAGCACTTCGGCAGCTTGTACCAACAATTGCTCGTTACGGTCGATCAGGCCAATCTTGCCAGCCCCACGCTTGACCATCAGGCGAGCTGTTTCCAGCCCCAGACCCGACGCGCCACCTACGATCACCACTGTCTGATTTTCCACAACACACCTCCGTGATTGAGTCTTTACGTAAGATGCCTGTTGTCTTACATTTGGTCAAACATCAAATCACTGACAGGTCCCATTATGCCCGCCGCCAACCGCCTGCCTGTTCCCTCCCCCGATGCCCGAGACCGCTTGCTGGAGACCGCCAGCAACCTATTCGCCCGGCGTGGCTACCAAGCCATCGGCCTGCGTGACCTGGCTAGCCATCTAGGCCTGCATCCAGGCTCGCTGTACCACCATATCGAAAGCAAGCAGGGGCTGCTGTTCGAACTAATCGAGTCAAGCCTGACCGACCTGCTGTATGAAACCCGCAAATCGCTCAAGGCTAGCCGCTCCACCGACGAGCGCCTGCGTTGTTTCGTGCAGGCATTTATCGCCTTCAGCCAGGCCCACCCCGACCGCCTGGTACTGCTGACCCGCGAGGCGATGAACCTGACCGACGACCAGGCGCTGCAGGTCGAGCAGCTCAAGGCGGTCTATAGTGCGTTGCTGGCCGAAATCATCATCGCCGACTGCAACTTGTGTGGACCCGCGTCCGGATCACGGGCGCACGCCATCGCGCAAGCAGTGCTGAGCCTGCTGTGCGGACGGGCACACTGGGGCAATGTCGAGGTCGCCAACGAACAGATCGTGGCGTATGTGCAAGGTATCGTGCGCACCGGCAAAATGGAATGAAAGCAAAATGCGGGGCATCAGGGCCGGCGACCCTGCCAGGGAGGTTCACTGATGTCCAGCGTGCACCACCTGGCAGCGCTGCGGTGTGCATTTCATGCGCGATGCCATGGCCCACGTCGGCTGTGTGAAAACCTGGCAGTCCAGGGCCGAGCTGAAGACAATGCCCGTATCGATCAATATGGGCATTGTCGTTTATGGGCTACATTCAGGGAGAGGGGCGCCAGCAGAGCAGCCTGTTTCCACCGACGCTGGACGAACTGGTTCCGGAAGACCATCTGGTGCGGGTGATTGAGGCCTACGTGGCCCGACTGGATCCACAGGTCTTGGGCTTCAGCAAAGCCCAGCCGCAGAGGACGGGGCGGCCAGCCTACGATCCGGCGGACCTGCTCAAGCTTTACCTGTATGGCTACTTCCAGCGCATCCGCTCCTCGCGCCGGCTGGAGGCCGAGTGCCAGCGCAATGTCGAGGTGATGTGGCCGCTCGGTCGCCTGGCACCGGACTTCAAGACTATCGCCGACTTCCGCAAGGACAATGGCGCGGCCTTCCAGGCGACCTGCCGGGCCTTCGTGCAGTTCTGCCGCCAGGTGGGGTGATCAGTGGCCAGTTGGCGGCCATCGATGGCAGCAAGTTCCAGGCGGTGGCCTCGCAGCGCACTTACTTGACCACTTGGTTGCATTCTACTTGACCAAGTATTTGCATCGGATTTGACCAACCACTGCATGGCTATGACCGGTAGAGAACGACCCAAAGCTGCCGGTGGGAACTGGCAGAAACCGGCCAAAAGCTGCCTCTCAGGGATAGCAACTACTCGGCCAGAAGCAGGCCAATATTATAGTGCAGTAAAGCGACGTCATTTCAGCGTATCGACAAACAACAAGCTGATGTCGCGCTGAACGAGCTGTAGTACGCCCGCTGTGAGGGAGCCCTGCGAGCACACCAGGTTGCGAAAGTGGAATGCGTAAATCGCATAGATGATGTCGACTAGGGCATCTGGGTCATGACTACCTTGCAGCGTGCCATTTCCTGCATACACCTCAATGGCCCGCTTCAATGACGTACGGAAACGACGCCGGGCCTGCTCAATGTCAGGCTGCTCATCCACCGCCAGCACCATCACCGCTAAAAGCTCGCGCCAGAAGCGTTTGTCCTCGACGGTATCGATGTCCCCGTAGTCTGCGGCAATCATCGCGAGGATGCCCTGCTGAGGGTCTGTCGGCAGATCTCTGAGCACCTCATGCACCCGTTCCTGCGCCAATAACACTTGGTTCTCAATGATTGCTATCAGCAGCGAATGCTTGTTCGGGAAATAGTTGTAAACCGTCGTCACCGCAGCCTCAGCCTGCGCCGCAATGTCCTCCATGCGCGTACTACTGACCGTGCCTTCGCGGAACAGCTTGGTCGCGGTATTCACGAGGTTCTGGCGAAACTTCTCCTTCTTCCGTTCGCGAAGCGATGGCGTCTGCTGTGGCTGGCTAACGGGCATATTCATTCCATAGGTGGTGGCACAACGAGGCATTCTAGCGGCTGACAGCCATTCTGTGTAGTCGGCAGTTAAAATGTAGTTGACTACATAAATGACATTGAATAGCTTTTTCCCCACAAGAAAAAAACGAGGGCATCAGCGCCATGAGCAGGCTCGGTTTGGTTATCGGATTCACCGCGTCAGTCGCAGCGTCCATCGGCGCGGCAATCGCGGCTCCCCAGCAAGTTCGGGTCTACAACTGGTCGGATCTGATCGGTGAACACACCATCAAAGACTTTCAGGACAGGACCGGCATCCAGGTGCTGTACGACACCTTCGACAGTGAGGCGACGCTTCAAGTGAAGCTGCTCACAGGTAACAGTGGATACGACGTCGCAGCACCCTCGAATACCTCGCTGAGTCAACTGATCAAGGCTGGCGCATTGACTGAGCTGGATCGCAGCAAGATTCCCAACTGGAAGAATCTTGATCCGGAGCTGATGAAGTTCGTAGAGAGCAAAGACCCTGACAATCGCCATGCACTCATCTACGACTGGGGCACCACCGGCATAGGAATGAATCGGAGCCTGCTTGAGGCAAAAATGCCCGATGCGCCATTCGACTCGCTCGATCTGCTGTTCAAGCCGGAGATCGTTAGTCGATTTAAATCTTGCGGTGTCGCAATGCTCGACAGCCCAGAGGACGTGTATCCCATCGTCCTGAACTACCTTGGGCTTGATCCGCAGCAGCCGACACCGCAGAACTTGGAGAAGGCCAACGAGCTTCTAAAAGCAGTCCTTCCCAATCTGCGTTATATCGCATCGGGCACCTACATTAACGACTTAGCCAACGGCAACGTCTGCCTCGTGCTGGGCTGGTCAGGCGATGTGGAGATCGCACGAGCACGGGCTCAAGAAGCAGGCATCACCGACAAGATCCAATACGTTGCACCGCGTGAAGGCGCTCTAGCCTGGTTTGGATTCCTTGTCATCCCCCAAGGCGCTCCTAACTTGGATGCGGCATATCGCTTCCTAAACGAAACCCTGGAGCCAAAGGTTAGCGCGGATTTCACGGCAACCGTTGGCTATGCCAATGCTGTGCCAGCCAGCCTTGCCTTGCTTCCTGAAGAGGTCACCAAAAACCCAGCAATTTTCCCGCCTGAGGATGTCCGCAAGAAGATGTTCTGGCAAACCGATCCAAGCCCCAGGCAGCTACGTGACATGAGCCGAGCGTGGAACCGATTCAAGAACTCCATGTGATCACCAAACCCCTTCTATTTGTTATTGGGGCTGCATCAGGCCCCATCGCTCAAGGATTTCGCAATGTGTTCTAAATCCACTCAATCTGCGGTTGTTCAGACTGAGCAAGGCGCTATCCGCGGTACTTTCGATATCGCCGCTGGCCTGCACACTTTCTTCGGTATTCCCTACGCTAAAGCCCCGGTGGGTGCTCTGCGCTTCCGGCCACCACAGCCGTACGAAGGTTGGAGCGGCGTTCGTGACGCTAGCCGGTTTGGCTCTGCCTCTGCGCAGTTGTTCGACTCTACTGAGGGCGAGTTTTCAGAGTTCACTGATGAGCCTCAGGTTGAAGGACAACCCTGGGTCGGGTCAGAAGACTGCCTGACTCTTAACGTGTGGACTCCAGCTGTTGCGCCACACAAGAAGCCTGTAGTCATCTGGATTCACGGAGGCGCGAACTGGTTAGAGAGCAGTCGGCTGGAGGGTTACCACGGTGATCAGTTGGCAAAGAACGGCGACTTGGTCTTTGTCTCTATCAACTATCGCCTTGGAGTGTTCGGCTTCCTTGATGTCAGCGTTTTGGGAGGCACGGAATACTCTGGCTCGCACTCTCACGGACTGCTTGATCAACTCCAAGCCGTACGTTGGGTGTGCAGTAACATCGCACAGTTCGGTGGTGACCCAGAGAACATCACGCTCATGGGAGAGTCTGCCGGCAGCATCGATATCAGCTGGCATCTGGCAGGCGGGCATCTGAACGGCCTGGTCAGGCGCGTAGTGATGATGAGCGGTTACGCAGGGCTGCCCGGCCTGAGTGGCGATCTAACTTATGGGCTATCCGATGCGTCAGCAGGCGATGTGGCTCGTGAGTTTTTTGCTGACTGCGGTATCGACAGCTTCCAGCAGCTAAATGAGATGACAACCGCCGACCTGATGATGAAGGTTCACCAGCTCAGCGAAAGCAGGGACATGCTTTTCCATATGGATTCGCTGTTCTGGCCAAAATCCCATGCCAAGAGTTCTCTCGTAGACCCTATCGCTTTTGCTGCCAAAGGGGAGGCTACAGGCATAGACATCATCATCGGATTCACCAACTACGAGATGGGATTGTGGTTGAACTGGGATGAGCAAATTGACCAGCTGGGAATGGACTCCGTCATCGAGAACATTGGCATTCCGGCAAGGTTGGCGGAGTCGGTTAAAAACCTGTACTGCGAGACATTCCCCGATGAAAACGACGGACAGCGGGCAATGCATCTGCTCGGTGACAGCGCTTTTGTAATGCCTTCGCTATGGGCTGCCGAGGGGCTGGCTCGAAACAATCGGGTAAAGGTCTATCGATTTGATCGTGAAACCGACCCGCGTCGCCGCGCTCAGCACGCTGCGGATCAGGTGTACTTCTTCGACAAGCTGGACACCTATGTAGGTAAGCGCCTTGCTGGGTTGCCCGCCAACAGTACCGACAGCAAGGAGCGTGAGTCCCTGGTAAGGCTGATGCAGGGCTTGATCTTCAACTACGCAGAGACCAGTCAACCGGATTATCCCGCCTGGGCTGATTACGACACGGAAAATCGTCCGCTGCTCGCTCTGGATGCCGACCCCAGCATCAAATCAGACCCATACGGCAAACGCCGAGAATGGTGGTTCCAGAACATCTACCCCAGGCCATGAGCAACAGGATATAGGGCCCACGCGGAACGATGTCGAGCTGAGGCAACACCTGATCCAGCCCCACAGTCATCAAGGAAAAGCCCAACAAGAGCAGGCAGGTACTCATGCCTGCCCTGGTTTCTCTCGCCCTGAATTTCGTCGGAGCTATCAGTTTGCGCAGGCGAGATCAGTTGAGCTTCTACCACTCCAAAACACAAGAAAGAAACGAGGAGTTAATGATGAAACGTGCGCTGCAAATGGCCCTTATGGGTGCGACACTCGCCCCTTGGATGGTGTGCCAGGCCATCACGCTAAACGACGATTTCAGTCTCGATCTAACTGTTGGTGCCTACAGCGACTACCACTCGCGAGGCATGTCTCAAACTCAGGGCGACCCGGCCATCCAGGGCTCCGCCAGGTTGTCCCACTCCAGTGGGCTGTACGCAGGCATCTGGAGTTCAAACGTGGACTACGGCTATGACAGCAAGACCCGACAGGAGATTGATTACTACGTCGGCTACTTCTGGCAGGCCACCGATGACATCAGCCTGGATCTGACGTACTACCAGTACGAGTACCCCAAAGAAGGGGCACTGAACAACAGTGAAACCTACGCCAAGCTGACCGCCTACGGCGCCTATGTCGGCGGCTACTACTCCAACGACCTGTATGGCGATCAGAGCTACTTCTACAGCTTCGTGGGCTATGAGACCACGCTCCCAATGGAGGTGGGCTTGGATCTTCGCTATGGCAAGGTGGACTTCAAGGACGACACCTTCTTCAGCCGCGACGAGAAGGCTCGATCCAGCTACAACGAGTGGCAAGTGACCGTAAGCGTCCGGCGAATTCACCTTCCGAACTCCAGCTTTAAGGGCGATGGTGTCCGCGTATTTTTAAGCGGACGCAATCACCCTTATCGCCAGGATTTCCATGCGCCAACGAAGCTCTTATCCGAAACCCTTCAAAGCCCAGGTCGTTCAGGAATGCCTGCAACCTGGGGCGACCGTATCCAGTGTCGCCATCGGCCACGGCATCAACGCCAATGTCATCCGCAAATGGATGCCGCTCTATCGAGACCAGCCTGCAACAACCTCGCTGCCAGCCTTCGTCCCGTTAAAAGCCGCACCTAAACGGCCAGCCGAAGCGTCAGCGATCATCGAGTTGCCCATGGCCGGGCAAGTGATGACCGTCAAATGGCCAACCTCAGATCCCGAGGGCTGCGCGCAATTTATCCGGGCTGTCGCTCGATGATCCGCATCGATGCGATCTGGCTGGCCACCGAGCCGATGGACATGCGCGCCGGCACCGAAACGGCATTGGCCCGGGTGATTGCGGTGTTCGGTGCGGCGAAGCCGCACTGCGCTTATCTGTTCGCCAATCGCCGGGCTAACCGGATGAAAGTGCTGGTGCACGATGGCGTCGGCGTCTGGCTTGCCGCGCGTCGACTGAATCAAGGCAAGTTTCACTGGCCCAGCATTCGCCATGGTTGCGAGGTCGAACTCGACAGTGAACAACTCCAGGCGTTGGTACTGGGCCTGCCGTGGCAACGAGTCGGCGCAGGTGGTGTGATCAGCATGCTGTAATCGCCGGCCATTTGACTGGTCTGCTTGTCGTCGTCCTGCGCCTGCTCTGGCACAATCGGCAGCATGACTTTCTCGCCCAATCTCGATCAGATGACCCCGGAACAGCTTCGTGCCTTGGCGGCACAGGCGTTGCAGTTGCAGTCTCAGGTCGAGGCGATGAGCAGGAAGATCCAGAACGATGAAATCCTCATCGAACAGTTCAAGTTCGAAATCGCCCTGCTCAAACGCCACAAGTTTGCCAAGCGCAGCGAGCAAATCAGCCCGGCACAAGGCAGCTTGCTGGATGACCTGCTCGATACAGACCTTGAAGCTATCGAGGCAGAACTAAAACAGCTTCTTCCCGCTTCGTCACAGGCCGAGCCACGGCAATCACCCAAACGTGCACTATTGCCGCCGCAATTTCCGCGTACCGTGATTCGCCACGAGCCAGAAAACACTCTGTGCGCCTGTGGCTGCCAACTTCAGCGTATTGGGGAAGACGTCAGCGAGAAGCTGGATTACACGCCGGGCGTGTTTGCCGTCGAGCAACATGTGCGTGGCAAATGGGCCTGCCGTCAGTGCGAAACTCTGATTCAGGCGCCGGTGCCCGCGCAGGTCATCGACAAAGGTATTCCAACCGCAGGCCTGTTGGCCCATGTGATGGTGGCCAAGTTTTCCGATCACTTGCCGCTCTACCGGCAGGAGAAAATCTTTGGCCGCGCCGGGCTGGCGATTGCTCGCTCGACTTTGGCCCAGTGGGTTGGACAGACCGGCGTGCGACTCCAGCCGCTGGTCGATGCGCTGCGTGAAGCTGTCCTGAAACAGGGTGTGATTCACGCTGACGAAACACCGGTGCAAATGCTTGCGCCGGGCGAGAAGAAAACCCACCGGGCTTACGTCTGGGCCTACAGCACTACGCCGTTTTCGGCACTCAAAGCTGTGGTTTACGATTTCAGCCCCAGTCGTGCAGGCGAACATGCGCGCAACTTCCTGGGCGACTGGAACGGCAAGTTGGTCTGCGATGACTTCGCTGGCTACAAAGCTGGTTTTGAGCAAGGCATCACTGAAATCGGCTGCATGGCCCACGCCCGTCGCAAGTTTTTCGATCTGCATGTTGCGAACAAAAGCCAGTTAGCCGAACAAGCGCTGCACTCGATCAGCGGCTTGTACGAGATCGAACGCCAGGCGCGGGACATGAGTGATGAAGATCGCTGGCGAATACGTCAGGAACTGGCGGTACCGATCAGCAAAACACTGCATGACTGGATGTTGGCCCAGCGCGACCTGGTGCCCAACGGATCAGCCACAGCTAAAGCCCTCGATTACAGCCTGAAACGCTGGGTAGCGCTGACGCGCTACCTGGACGATGGGGCTGTGCCCATCGACAACAACCAGGTCGAGAACCAGATACGGCCGTGGGCACTCGGACGCTCGAACTGGCTGTTTGCCGGGTCACTGCGCAGTGGCAAGCGGGCGGCTGCAATCATGAGCCTGATCCAGTCAGCGCGCATGAATGGGCATGATCCGTATGCCTACCTTAAAGATGTGCTGACGCGGTTGCCGACGCAACGGGCCAGTGAGATCGGGCAGCTACTTCCGCATCAGTGGGTATCGGCCTAGCTGCAACAAGGTGATTTCTGAATGGACAATAGTTCGAAAATCCAAACGATTATCTCAGATGACCCCATTCGGTGGCGGTTACTCGAAATAGTGCGCTCCTTGGGATTGCCAGACTGCTGGATCGGAGCAGGCTTTGTACGAAACGCGGTTTGGGATTATCTGCACGGGCGCGATTCATCCCCGATTTCAACAGACGTTGATGTCATCTGGTTTGATGCACAACGCTGCACACCAGAGCAAGATGAAGCCCTGGAAGCAGTTCTCAGAGGTCTAGAGCCGAACGTATTATGGTCTGTGAAAAATCAAGCGAGAATGCATGCTCAGAACGGCGATAAGCCATATCTCTCAGCGACCGACGCAATGCGCTACTGGCCAGAAACCGCAACGGCGGTAGCCGTAGCACTGCGAGAGAAAGGCTCATGCGAGGTCGCGGCGCCCTTGGGGCTTGATGATCTTTTTGACTTGATTATCAGGCCAGCGGGGAGGTTCGCCACGGAGAAAACTGCGATCTATCAAAGCCGCCTCAATTCCAAAAATTGGGTGAAAATCTGGCCGCAGCTCAAGCTTGCGCTCGTAGCGGTACCTCCCATCCCTCCGACAAAGTAACTTAGCCGGACGCATATCTTTTAGGAGAGAACCATCAAGGCTTTATCAATTGTACGGCCCAGTGGCAGTCGAATCGCTTCTGGCCAGAAAACACTCGAAGTCCGTCGTTGGCATCCAGACTTACAACCTACCGAGGATCTTCTGATTGTCGAAAATGGGCGTTTTCTTCATGCCGACGGGGAGGAAGATGATGACGGTATTGCGGTCGCGATTGTGCGCGTAAAAGCCGTGCGTCCGTTCATCCTGGCTGACATGGAAGCAGCCTGCGCAAGTTATTTTGAAGACGGCTGGCTCGCATGGGAGTTGAGTGACATAAGACCAATATCCCCTGTTACCATCCGCGCGGCGCGGGGTATCTACGAGGTAGATTTCCTGCATACAGAAGAACCCTGAACATTGAGCAAGATGTGTTGGGCAGACGCTTACAAGTGACCCTCAGCAAGACCCTGTTCACTGCCGACTGGTCACTGTCGTATGCAGATAGCGATTTGTCTGACTCCGAGTGCTACAGCTACAACGGCTTCGACGATGTCTGCGCACCAACCGTGATTGCAGGGGTCAGCAAGTCGTTTTGAGGCCTGAGCCTATTACAGGCCCTGATATCGACAACAACCCGGCCAACACTCGGCCTTTAGGTCGGCTGAATGCCTGGGCAGGCTGATAGTTGCTCCAGAGGTATTTCATTGGTGTTTGGGCGGGTAACCGCACTTTTTTAAAAGTCACTGACCGAGCGAATGGCCGCTTCTGGCCGGTTTCTGCCGATCCCCAACGGCGGCTTCGGGTCCAGGCTGTGTGAAAACGCAAGTAAGTACCTCGAGTAGCGAAAGAAGCTGGGGCAGCCTGTAAATTCAACAGATGTAAGTGCAGATCTACCTCAGTCGGACGCCAGGCGCGACATGGGCTATCTGGGCCGCGGCAGCGGCCCAGATAGCCGTATACGGACGCAAAGAAACGGTTGGACTCAAGTCCTGATCGCTTCAATCAGTCCAGCCATGCCAAGGATGCTCATCATTCGTTTGAGATTGTAGGCAAGCACGTGAAAGCTCATCTCGGTGCTTACCCTCGGTAGGGTTTTGGTCAGGAAGTAAGTGCTTCCCATCCAGTATTTGAGCGTTCCGAAGGGATGCTCCACCGTCTGCCGGCGAACCTTCATCTTTCCTGGGTCATGCTCCAATCGGATCTGCACGGCTTCGACTACCGTTTCATGCTCCCAGCGCTTCAACCGGCGTTCCTTACCCGTCGTACACTGCTTCTGCATGGAGCAACTTTGGCAGCCTGAGAACCAGTAGGAGTGCAGCAACATGCCGTCCTCCATCGAAGAGTGCCTGCGGATCAGTAGCCGACCCGCAGGGCATCGGTATTCATCCGATGCAGCAATGTAGATGAAGTCCTGCTTACCGAATCGGCCTTCCGCTTTGCTGCTTGATGTCAGCGGCTTCGGGACAAAAGTGGTGATCCCGGCCTGCTCGCAAGCAAGGATTTCCGGACCTTTGTAATAGCCTCGGTCGGCAACCACTGTCAGCGACTCAGCGCCGATCTCTTCGCGTGCCAGGTTCGCCATATTGCTTAGCTGCGTTCGGTCATTGCCAACATTGGTGACTTCATGGGCAATGATCAGATGGTGCTTGTCATCGACTGCTGTTTGTACGTTGTAACCAACCGTGCCAGTACCTCGGCCACTCGTGGCCATTGAGCGCGCATCAGGATCGGTAAGAGAGATTTGCTGATCTGGGCTGGCGTGAAGCTGCGCTTCAATCTCCTTGAGCTTCGTCATCTGCTGTTTCAGCTTTTCTATTTTTTCGCTCAGCCGTTCAGCCTTGGCCTCGGCGACCTCGGGCGCTGCCCGATCCGCCGAATCCATCGCCGCAAGATAGCGGTCAATGCTCTGCTCGATCTGCTGCATGCGCGCCTTGATCTTGCCCTGGGTGAAGTTGCGGTCGCGGTTATTCACGGCTTTGAATTTGCTGCCGTCAATGGCGATGATCGACTGGGTGAAGAGATTGAGGTTGCGGCAAAGCACTAGGAATTGCCGGCAGACGCTGCGAATGGCTTTACCGTTGTCTCGGCGAAAGTCGGCAATCGTTTTGAAGTCAGGAGCCAACCGGCCCGTTAACCACATCAGCTCGACATTGCGCTCTGCCTCGCGCTCAAGCCGGCGGCTGGACTGAACCCGGTTGAGATAGCCGTAGATGTAGATTTTCAGCAGCACTGCTGGATGGTACGCCGGACGACCCGTTGCCGCAGGATCGACACCCTCGAAACCGAGTGTTCCAAGGTCAAGTTCATCGACAAAAACATCGACTACCCGAACTGGGTTTTCTTCGGTGATGTAGTCGTCCAGGCACTCCGGCAGCAACGTGACTTGCGTCCGAGACTCACCTTCTATGAATCGCTTCATGATCGTCCCCGCCACGATCTCGACGATCAGAAGGTTAGACAATCGCAGGCGTTTTCACACAGCCTGGGTCGAAAGCTGCCATTCGTGACATACGACCCATGTAGATGCAGCCCCGCCCTGCTTACGTCGATCCGGCCATGGAGATACAGTCCAGAGTGCGCCACCCCGACAGCTATCAGAAATCGCCATTCGCGATCGCGCATCCTGCTGGGGGTATCGAGGGCATTTTTTGGGGGACATTTCTGCTTTTGCACGCCAGAAATGCCGCGCTAGAGGCCCTTCCAAATGTTCTTCGACGACCTGACAGTCTTGACTGAGTTCCACTAAGCGCCACAAAACCTTTAAATACATAGCGTTATAAAGACTTTCCGTCCATTGCGTCCGTAGGAATCCACTAAATTCCAGCTTGACTGGGGGTATCTTGGGGGTACATCGAGCCCAGATCAAAAAAGCTACCCCCACACCATGTCCCCCGAAAAACCACCTCCATTCCGCTCAAAGCTCAGCGATGCCTTCATACGTTCGCTGACCCCATCAGGTAAGTACGCCGATGGCGACGTGCCGGGTCTGTATCTACAGGTACGTGCCTCGCTCAAGCCTGGCAAATCACCCTCCCGGCACTGGCGACTGAAGTACCGTCTTCGCGGCAAGGAAAACGTGTTCGTGATTGGCAGGTATCCGGATGTAGGCTTGAAAGAAGCCCGTGAGCTCGCACGGACAGCG
Source organism: Pseudomonas sp. BO3-4 (assembly GCF_034044115.1). Classification (NCBI taxonomy): domain Bacteria; kingdom Pseudomonadati; phylum Pseudomonadota; class Gammaproteobacteria; order Pseudomonadales; family Pseudomonadaceae; genus Pseudomonas; species Pseudomonas sp. BO3-4. The sequence continues at coordinate 2,803,146 of NZ_CP139018.1, read as the reverse complement.
CGCAATAGCGTGACCAATCACATCGACCCACTCAAAGCCAAAAAAGCCAAGATCGAGGCTCAATGGCGCAACGAAGCTGGCGAAGTCATCACCCTGCATGGGGTGCACGATCCGGCGCAGAAACCCACTGACGCACCGCTGGGCGCCCCCCTACCTGAGATAGTTCGCAGCTAGCCGAAATGCCCCCGTTTGGCCAGAGTTTGCGGGCGAACGGCGTGAGCCTGCCCTGCATGAGATGGGCTGAGTATGCACCGTTCGTTTACTTCCATCAGCGAACGACTCCCGGGAACACACATGAAAGTACACATCGTCCATGCCCACCCTGAAGCCAAGAGCTTCAACGCTGCACTCACAGCCCAAGCCCGCAGTCACCTCACTCAGCAAGGTCATGAAGTCACGGTTTCAGACCTCTACGCGATGAACTGGCAGGCACTGTCCGGGCGTGGCAACTTCACAACCTGTGCCGACCCTGACTATTTCAAGCAACAGGTCGAGGAGGCGCACGCTACCGAAAACTCAGGCTTTGCCCCGGACATTCAAGCAGAGATCGACAAGCTCTTTGCTTGCGACGCGCTGATTCTGCAGTTCCCACTTTGGTGGTTCTCGATGCCTGCGATTCTGAAGGGCTGGGTAGATCGCGTGCTGGCTTACGGTGCGGTCTATGGCGCCGGGGCCTGGTATGACAACGGCAAGTTCGCCGGCAAGAAAGCCATGGTTTCGCTTACCACCGGGGGTGGCGCCTCGATGTACGGCCATGACGGCATCAACGGCAACATCAATACGCTGCTGTTTCCCATTCAGCACGGTGTACTGCGTCTGACCGGCTTCGATGTGCTCGAACCCTTCATCTGCTGGCAACCAGCAAGTGTCTCCGCCGAGGTTCGTGCGGACTACCTACAAGCCTACCGTGATCGCCTGGACCATTTGTTCACAGCCGAAGCGCTGCCTTTCGCCAGCCTCCACGACTATGACCCCAGCACGTTCCGCCTTCGCCAAGCCGCGACGCAAAACACCTAATCCCCCGCGTTGAGAAGCAGCCCGCGCTGCTTCTCGTCGGCTATGCGCCCATTTGAGATGGAATCCAGAATGAACAAGCTCGAAAAAATTCGCCATTTCGCGATAGACACCAATGGTGTATTGCTGAGCGATGTCTATAGCACTCCAATTCGTACCTTCGTCGAACGCCATGGCGGCCACTACACGGCCGATCTAGAACGCCAGATACTAGGCTCGCCGCATATGGCCGGGGGGCACATCATGGCGCTGGCCTGCAACCTGCCCTGGACAGCCATGGAAACCATAGATGCCTTCCTCGCAGAACAAGCCCAGTACGCCGCACGCCACCCTGTACAGCTGGCACCGGGAGCCGTTGCCTTGCTCGCCCGGCTCAAAGAAACAGGCGCTCGTATCACCGCATATGGGGGAAGCACCAAGGCAGCGATCTTCGACCGCTACCTGGCGCCGGTAAGTGAGTACTTCGATGCCGACCTGCCTTACATCGACATGGGCCACGCACGCCCGGGCATGGCTGAAATCCACCGTCAAACAGCTACCAGTGCCGGCGAGCTGGTGTTCATCGATGACCTGAACCGGGTCGCCCAAGTGAGCAAAACGCTCGGTTGTGGCTTTATCGGCAAACCCGCAACCCTGTACCAGAAACAGCAGATGCAGGCATCGGGTGTGCGGTTCATCTGCAAGGATCTGGACGAGATCGACCAGACACTCTTGCAAGCGCTGGACCAATCCTTGCGACTAGAGCACCACTAGCCCGCATCGCACGCACGCTCAACTCACTGCCAAGCCAAGCACCGCCTGCATGGAATATACCCCGGCAGGCTGATGCCAAGCCCAGCGTGCCGCCCGCAGCGCCCCTCGGGTGAATACCTGCCGATCTAGTGCCTGGTGGCTAAGGGTAAATACTTCTCCTTCGCCCGCAAAGATGAGTGAGTGATCCCCCACCACTGAGCCCCCCCGAAGGGTGGCGAAACCAATGGTGCCCACTTCACGCGGGCCGGTCAGCCCATCCCGCACGCGCACCGCCTGGCTGCCTAGGTCCACCTGCCGGCCCTTGGCGACCGCTTCCCCCATCATCAACGCCGTGCCGGACGGTGCATCTACCTTATGACGGTGATGCATTTCCAGCACCTCAGCATCCCAATCCTCCGCAGGTAGCACTCGACCGGCAATTTCAGCGAGGACACTGAGCAACTGCACCCCTACGCTCATGTTGCCAGACTTGACAATGCGCGCCCCTTGGCTGCCAGCAATCGCCGCTTCCTGCTCGGGGTTGAAACCAGTCGTACCAATAATGTGAACCAACCCTCGGGCCGAGGTGTACTCCAAGCATTGCAACGTGACTTCGGGCTGGGTGAAATCAAGCACGCCATCAGCCCCGTCGAGCGATCGCAACATATCGTCAGTGAAATGCACCCCAGTCGGGTCACTCCCCACCACTTCAGCGCAGTCCTTGCCAACCAAGCTGGAACCGGGCCGTACCACCGCAGCATGCAGGCACGCACCCTGGGCATGAAGCAAGCTTCGCACCAGTCTCTGACCCATGCGCCCCGACGCGCCCAATACCACCAGTCTTATTGGTCTATCCATAGGTATCAAAACGTCTCCTTTAAAAAAAGCGGCCGCCGTCATGCTTATGGCAACCGCGAATTGAAAGCTGCCGACCACGTTGGTATCGAGAATCTGTTCCACGGTTGCCAGTGCCGGCTATAACTTTGAAAACACTGTTCACGCGGCAAGATCGAACGGTGACAACGTAGAGGGTTGTGCGCAAACGCCTGGCAGGCACTTTCACGCTATGAATGCCATTGAGCCGGGCCCACCTGATCCAGCAACAGCCGCACGCACTCGACCCTCTGTATAGACAGCGGTTCGAGTAAGCCCATCGCTGTTTCCGAAAGAGCCATGGTGACCTCCTGAACCTGCCAGAAGCCAAATGCTCATCTGTCCACGATCCCGCTCCATCGAAAAACCGAACTGGGGTCTATCCCATTCTGGTCTCAAATCTGGCCTTGAATGACTTTCCCGGCAATCCGTGAAGAACCCCAAAAAAACGGTCTGCACGACCGGTATGAGGTACGAGACCTCTAAACGCACACCCTCAACGGAACCTGTGCGGCCGGCTCATCTCGCGCCGGTAAGGCTTCATAGACGCTTTGGCTGTAGGTCGGCATGCCCCCAGCGCGATCGCGACCCCTCAGCCACGCTTATGTCGCCCTCAACGCCAACAGTGCCCTCGCCGTCTATCTGGAGGCGCAAGCCCTTCAAGCCGGTTGGCGCTTGCAGGTGCGAGTGCGGGCTCAACGCACATTGCGTTTCTGCGCCCGCTCATTCGACGGTTTACCGGGCTCCACCCGAGCGCTGCTGGACTGTTTGTCTCTACCGCTAACCGGCAAGGCTTGACTCTACCGTAAGGGGCAGACTTTACCCTTGGCACTTCATTACCTGGAGTTTGTCATGAAGCGCAAACGCATGCTCGTAATCCTCGGCCACCCTTCGAACGACACCTTTTGCGGCGCTGTGTCCGAACGTTATGTCGAGGCTGCCACGCAAGCAGGCCATGAGGTGCGCCTGCTGCGCCTGGACACCCTGGATTTCGATCCGGTCTTGCACGATGGCTATAACCAGATCCAGTTGCTTGAGCCCGACTTGATCAACGCACAGAACGACATTACCTGGGCCGAACACCTGACATTGGTGTACCCGATCTGGTGGGGCGGCATTCCGGCGTTGCTCAAGGGGTTCTTCGACCGCGTGTTTCTGCCCGGTTTTGCCTTCAAGTACCGCAAGGGCTCGCCCTTCCCGGATAAGCTGCTCAAGGGCCGCACGGCTCACCTTTTGGTGACCATGGACACGCCGCCGTGGTACTACCGGTGGGTGTATCGCATGCCGGGCCTGCACCAGATGCGCAAGACCACCCTGGAGTTCTGCGGCATAAAACCCCTGAAAACCCTGACCTTCGGTCCGGTATTGGGCTCCAAGCCGGAACAGCGTGAAGCCTGGCTCAAACAAGTCCAGGCAGTCGCCAGCCGCTGATCGGCCCCGGTCGGGCCGTGCCCCTGCGCCGCCCAGCCGGGCCTCCCTGCTGTGACACCTTGTCCAACTTGGCTTCCCACACCCTGACGCTTGTGCAAAGATGTCGCGCGCCTGTACGAGCACGCGACATCTTTTTGCTTCTGATGCGTCATAAAAAGGGATTTTCATGTACATCGGCAAAGCTGCCCAGCTGTCGGGCACCACCGTCAAAAGCATTCGACATTACGAAGAAATCGGCCTGTTGCCACCCCCGCAACGCGAAGGCAAGTACCGCATCTACAGCCAGCAAAGCGTAGAGCTGCTGACCTTCATCAAATGCGCTCAGCAACTCGGCTTCAAGCTCAAGGAAATGCAGGCCATTCTGCAGGATCATCGCGGCCAGGAGCTGCCCTGGGATCTGGCCATGCAGGCCATCGATAACAAAAAGCAGGAATTGATGGGGCAGATCCAGGCCTTGCAGCAAGTGCATGACGGCTTGGTTGAGTTTGAGCTGAGCCTCAAATATGCTCAGATGCAATGCCAGTTCGAACACCTGGAAAAGGCCCGCTGAATCCGCTCCGCCGCCCCTGACCGGCCATGGCGCCCCGTGCCGTTTTCAGCACGCAGGCGCCCCGGCGATTTAGCCTGGCACAGCCCCACCCCCCGGCTGCTCGCCCTCTTGCACGGCTGGCTGCGGCACAATCGAGGCAAAGGCAGCGGTCAATGCGATCCGCTCGTCGGGCAGTTCCAGCCCACGCAAGGTCTCGGCGAGACGGCCGGCGCAATACAGCAGGCGCGCGCCCTGAGGCTCGAGGCTGCGGGACAGTCTGCGGTCGTACACACCCGCCGGCAAGGCGGGCGCTGCCACACAATGGGCCAGACGTGCCGGGTCGAAATCCAGCGGTTGCGCGGCCTGAGGTTGACTGTCACGAGGCGCACATTCAGTACCGGCGGCGTTGAGTACCGACGCCGCAGTGATATAAACAGCGGTTGAATTGGATCTGGTCATGTCATGCCCTGCCCAGCACCAACGAACTGTTCACGCCACCAAACCCGAAGGAGTTGGAGAGCACGACATTGATCGGTTGCTGCAACGGTTCGCAAAGGAATTTCAACGCCGGAAATTCGGATTTTTCCGGCTGAAAATTGAGGGTCGGCAAGGCCACGCCCAACTGAATGCTCATCAACGACAGCACCGCCTCAATGGCACCACTGCCGGCCAACGAATGCCCTACGGCAGACTTGTTGGCGGTGAACGTCATCTGCTCCAGGGTTTCGCCGAAGACCTGCGCCAGGCCCAGGGCCTCGCAACGGTCATTGGCCTGTGTCGACGTACCGTGAACATTCACATGGTCCACAGCCGCACTGGTCAGTTCGGCATCGGCCAGGGCGGCCGTCATGCAGGCGGCATACTTGCTGCCGTCGCGGCTGCTGGAGGTAATTTTCTCTGCCTCGCACAGATTCGCGTAACCCAGCACCCGGCCCAGCGAACAGGCCTGACGACGCTCGGCATGCTCGCGGGATTCCAGCACCAACAGCGCCGCCCCTTCACTCAGCACAAAGCCGCAGCGGTCCGGCATGAACGGCCGGCTCTGTTCTTGTGGGGAAAAGTCCACGCGCTGGCAGAGTGCGCCCAGCCCATCAAAGCTGTAGTAGGACAATTCATGGGCCATCAACTCCACCGCGCCACACAACGCCAGGTCGATCTCGCCACGGGCGATCGCTCGATAGGCGCTGCCGATGGCCATGGTGCCGGCGGCACAGGCATCGGAATGTGTGGAGATATGGTCACGGACGCCCAGCCATTCGGCGAGATGGCGGGTTTGCTGATCAACCCGCCGGACAAACGCCCCACCGCTGAGGGTGTGGTTATCCAGGAACTGGTCGAGATCGACCCGCCCCTGATCGTCCATGTAACGGCTGGCGTCCCGCAAATCACCGCTCACGCAATGTTTGTTGGCCCCGACGAAAATACCGCTGGCGACTCGGGCAAATGCGCCGTCGGCCAAGCCGGCATGGGCCAGCGCCTGACGGGCCACGTAATGCGCCAGCCATTCCTGGCGGGAGGTGGTCTGCAGGTCGCCCGGAAAGGCCGCCGCGATGACCTGCCATTGTTGCTCATCGATAAGGAGAGGAATCGTAAGATGACAAAATCGATGGCTTGAAACAGCACGAGAGTTCCAGAAATGGGGTGTCACCGTACCCGCAAGCACCAGAGGTACCCTGCGCAGCGGAACGGTTTTCGTCGGGCCGTGAATCTCGTTGATCAGTAGGTTATTGCCGCGTTCACCGGCTTGCCGATCAGGTGATAAACCAGCCCCGCCGCAAAGCCGGCCATAGGCAACAGCCAGATGACCCAGCGGTGGGTGGTTGCCCGCGCAAGCCCGACACGTTGCTGCATGCCACCAGACAACTCGTGGGGAAAACACTCGCCCCACGCTTTCAGCCCCACCGCCTGCAACTGCCGTTGTGCCGCTGCGCGTCGTGTACGCTCCGGCTCACCGCGCAATCCCAGGGGCAAGGCCACGTTGTCGAGCACGCTTCGATGCGGCAGCAAACCGAAATGCTGGAACACCATGCCGATGCGCTGCGACCGCAGTTGGCGCAGCGCAGGCTGCGTCAAGTCGCTCAGGGCCTCACCGTCGATGAGCACCTCGCCGCTGCTCGGTTCTATCAACCGGTTGACGTGGCGCAGCAAAGTCGACTTGCCGCTGCCGGATGTACCCATCAAGCAAAGCACTTCGCCACGCCGCACCGCGAGGTTCACTTGCTCAACCGCGTTGCTGGAGCCTGACCGGCTCCCCTCGTAGCGTTTGGTGACCGCGCGAAATTCCAGCGCGACAGCAGGAATCGATGCAGAGCCAAGGGAGTCTGCGCTGATCCGCGCAGGGGTTTCCAAAGGGTCGTTGGCAATCAGTGGATATTTATCAGCGATCACGTCGCCCCCTGGAGTTCAGTGGATTCCAGGGCAACGACGCAGACGCCATGCCAATCGGCCAAACCCCGCGTACTCAAGCGCGAGAAGGGTTTTTGTCATGCCGGCATGGTGTTGAAGAGGCAGCAACGTTGCATGGCTGCTGTTGTGTGGGAAACAGCGAGGAACACGCCTGCGGTCTTAGTTGAACGAAAGCTTTGGCAGCCTTGTGCTGCCATTGCATTTGCAATGACTAAGTATTCCATGTGGGAATATAAATATTATTTTTTATTATTTTTAGAGATATTAATCGACTTTTATACTTTCATCAGGCCTGCGATGAATCGGGGTAACCGTGCTGGAGGGTTGAAGTTTCTGATGCCAACGTCATTGCCTACCTCCGGCCAATCCCAGGTGCTGTTGCAGCTGCACCCGCTGTTCAGTTTCTTCCAGCCTCTGCAGGCCCGCATCCCGCTAGCCGCAGAACGCACCGCAGCCCTCTTCCACCGCCAAGCGCATGTGCTGAGCAAATTGCCTGAGGAGCCGCTATGAAACGCCCCCCAATCCGCCCTCCCCACCCGCCAGCGAGGAATGCCGAGTGACAACCCCTCTACGACCTGCCGTGCTCAGCCCCTTGCAGACTGCACGTCGCCTAGCGACGGCGTTCGCCGAAACCGCCGTCGAGCGCGACGAGGCCGGCGGCACACCCAAGGCCCAGCGCGACGCTATCCGCCAGAGCGGCTTGTTGGCGCTGAGCATACCCACCCAGTTCGGCGGCCTCGGCGCTAGCTGGAGCGAAACCCTGGAGGTGGTGCGCGAATTCGCCCGGGTCGACAGTTCCATCGCCCACGTCTTCGGCTTTCAGCACCTGATGCTGGCTACCGTACGCCTGTTCTCCCGCCGCGATCAGTGGCAACCCTGGTTCGAGCAGACCGCGCGCAAGAACTGGTTCTGGGGCAATGCGCTCAACCCCCTGGACAGCCGCACCGTACTCACACGCTTCGACGGTTGGTACGAGTTTTCCGGCAAGAAGAGTTTCTGCTCAGGCGCCAGCGACTCGGAAATGCTGATTGCCTCGGCGGTCGATGAAAGTGCTGGCGGCAAGCTGCTGATCGCTGCCATCCCCAGCGGCCGGACCGGTATCACACTGCATGATGACTGGAACAACATGGGCCAGCGCCAGACCGACAGCGGCAGCGCTACTTTCGAGCGCGTGCGCGTCGAAGAGAACGAGATGCTTCTCGACCCCGGCCCGCTGAGCACACCCTTCGCCAGCCTGCGCCCGCTGATCGCCCAGTTGCATTTCGCCAACGTATTCCTTGGTATCACCGAAGGCGCTCTGGAAGAGGCTCGCCATTACACGTTGAAGGAAGGCCGCCCGTGGTTCCGCTCCAAAGCCCGACATGTCAGCGAAGACCCTTACATCCTGCGCCACTACGGCGAGTTCTGGGTCGGTCTGGAAGGCGTGCGCCTGCTGGTGGAGCGCGCCGCTACGCAACTCGACGCGGCCTGGCACAAGGAGCACGCGCTCGGCGCCGAAGAGCGTGCGCAACTGGCGCTGGCCATCGCCACGGCCAAGGTGGCGGCGGCACGCACTGGCCTGGACATCTGCAACCGCCTGTTCGAGGTCACTGGCGCACGCGCGACCCACGCCTCGCTACGCCTCGATCGCTACTGGCGCAACCTGCGTACCCAGAGCCTGCACGACCCGCTGGACTACAAACTCCACGAGCTGGGTGAGTGGGCACTGAGCCAGACGCGACCCACCCCATCTTTCTACTCATAGGAATCGCCATGCAGTTGCTGACCCTCCCCCCTTCGCCGTCACTGGCCACCTCGATCCGGGCGACCGCACAGGTCTTCGAAGACGCTAGATCGCAGGCGCTGCTCGCCCACCTGCAACAGGTCGCCCCCAGCGAGGCCAGCGTCCTGATCATCGGCGAGACCGGCACGGGCAAGGAGCTGGTCGCACGCCACATACACAACCTCAGCGGACGGCGCAACGGCCCCTTCGTCGCGGTGAACTGTGGCGCCTTTTCGGAGTCGCTGGTGGAAGCCGAGCTGTTCGGCCACGAGAAAGGCGCCTTCACCGGCGCCCTGGCGGCCAAGGCCGGCTGGTTCGAGGAGGGCAACGGCGGCACACTGTTCCTCGACGAAATCGGCGACCTGCCCATGGCCATCCAGGTCAAGCTGTTGCGCGTGCTGCAAGAGCGTGAAGTGGTGCGCCTGGGCTCGCGCAAGAGCATCCCCATCGACGTGCGCGTGGTCGCCGCCACCAACGTGCAACTGGACAAGGCCATCGCTGCCGGCAACTTCCGCGAAGACCTGTACTACCGCCTCAACGTGGTCAGCCTGCAACTCTACCCGCTGCGAGAACGCCCGGGCGACATCCTGCCGCTGACCCGACACTTCATCAAGACCTACTGCAACCGCCTGGGTTACGGCGAAGTGCGCCTGTCCCCCGAGGCCGAACGCAAGCTGGTGAGCTACGACTGGCCCGGCAACATCCGCGAGCTGGAAAACGTCATCCACCACACCCTGCTGGTGTGCCGCAATGGCCTGGTGCAGGACGACGACCTGCGCCTGTCGCACCTGCGTATCGAGCGCCAGGACAAGTCGCCGGTGAGCACCGCCGAAAGCGCCGAAGAGCAGTTGCTGCGTGCCTTTCAGCGCCTGTTCGAGGAGCAGGCCGGCAGCCTGCACGAGAAGGTCGAGGACACCCTGCTACGCAGTGCCTATCGTTTCTGCCACTGCAACCAGGTGCACACGGCCAGCCTGCTGGGTCTGAGCCGCAACATCACCCGCGCCCGACTGATCGCCATCGGCGAACTGGTGGTCAATCGGCGCCGGCCAGAGCCCCAGATGCGCCCTGAGCGGGCGATACAACTATCAATCTGAGAGGCCGCCACGAACGATTGCGCCCCCCTTGCCAACTGCGCGAGGAGGGTTGCGAAGGACAGAAGCGCATGGCCGCGACAAATGGCGGCAATCGCAACAGACTGGAAGCAGCCCCCAACCTTTGAGCCGGTGTGGGCCTGGTGCGCGGCGGCGCCCGAACTGCGCAGGGCTGAAGACAGGCCGGGGGGACGCCACCGGCCCTGCCCGCGCGATCAGCCTTCCTGGCTGCAATCACGCGGGGTGATACCCTTCTCTTTGGCATATTGATGCGACGAGGCCTCGATGATCGGCCGCAAAAACGCGCGGTCGGCCTGTACCCAGTCGCTGATCAGTTTCCACTTCTGCCCGTCCCACTGCTGGAAGCGCACCGCGCCACCGCCTTCATGGTCGGAGCAGGACAGTTTAAGCGGCTGCACCAGCCCCTTGGCACCGAGTGCCTGCAGGCGGGTATCGTCCAGGTTCAGGTGTTCGAAGCCCCAACGCACCTGCTCGCCACTCAGCGGTTGCCTGCCGAACTTCTCCTGAGCCAGACGCAATGCCTCGACGTTGAGGATGCCGTTGACCACGCCGAGGTTGTAGTACACGGTGCCAAAGCGCTTCGGATCGGCCAGGTCGCCTTGGCCCTTGTCCACCACCGCCTGTTCGATGCCCTGCAGCACCGGGAACTCGGTACCGGACGGATGCGTGGTGATGGCGATGAAGCCCTTGGCCGCGGCACCGGCAGGCGCCGCGTCTTCCTCGGAATTGCTCCAGATATTGCCGATGATGCGGTCGGCAGGGAAACCGACCTTTTGCGCGGTCTTCAGCGCCACCGGGTTCATCACGCCCCAGCCGCGCAGGATGACCCAGTCCGGCTTCAGGCGGCGGATGTTCAGCCATTGCGATTGTTGCTCGTTACCGGGGTGCGGCACCTCCAGCAGGGTCAACTCGAAACCGTACTTGTCCGCCAGGGCCTGCAGCACCCCGTTGGTTTCCTTGCCATAGGGCGAACCGTGAAAGAGCGTGACGATCTTCTTGCCCTTGAGGCCCTGCTCGCCGCCTGCCTGCTGAGCGATCCAGTTGACGATGGCCGATACCTCGGAATAGGGATTGAGCTGTAGCGGGAAGACGTAAGGGAACACGCTGCCATCGGTGGAGTCGGTACGCCCGTGGTTGATGGTGATCAGCGGCAGCTTGTCGGCCGTGGAGCGTTCCAGGGTGGCATACGCGATACCCACCGACAGCGGATTGGTGGCGGCAGCCGGTGCGCCGTTGAGCCCACCCTTGAGGCGCTCGTAGCACTCCACCCCCTTCTCCACGACGTATTCAGTCTCGCACTCGCTCCAGGTCAGCTTGACACCATTCACGCCGCCTTGGGCGTTGACGTACTTGAGGTAATCGATAAAACCACCGAAGAAACCAGTACCACCTGCGGCATAGGGGCCAACGCGGTAGCTCTGCAGGGGGAAATACTGTTCATTGGCCGCGTGCACGTTGAGTGCACCGGCCGCTAGGCTCACGGCCAGCGCCAGGCGGCCGAGGACGGATCGGGTCGACATCGTGGTTATCCTTTACAAATCAGTGGGCAGTGGCATAAGGCGGGCGAAGCCCGGTGCGAAGGTTCGCTCAGTGGCGCAACGGCCAACGCCGAGTGCGCTCGCGAAAGCGTTGCCAGAGGCGCGCCAGGCCCTCCGGTTCCTTGATCAGGAAGATGATGATCAGCGTGCCGAAGGCCATCTTCTGCAGGTTCTCTATCTGTCCGGCATCGATCAGCCCGGTCGGCAGCAACCCGGCCAGGTTCGACAGCAGCACCGGGAACAGCACGATGAAGGCGGCGCCGAGGAAGTTCCCGAGGATGCTGCCCAGGCCGCCGATAATGATGATGAACAGGATCTGGAACGAGCGGTTCAGGTCGAAGCCGTGTGGCTCCACCGTGCCCAGGTAGGTGAAGGCCCAGAGCGAACCGGCCACGCCGAGGTAGAAGCCGCTGATGGCAAAAGCCAGCAGTTTGGTCTTCAACAGGGGGATGCCGATCACTGCGGCGGCGGTGTCCATGTCGCGCACCGCCATCCAGTTGCGCCCCAGTTCGCTGCGCACCAGGTTGGCGCCCAGCCAGAACAGCGCGCTGACCACCGCCAGGGTCAGCAGGTAGCGCCCGGCCGGCGACGAAAAGTCATACCCGGCCATCAGCAGCGGCGGCGCGCTGATCACCCCCGAGGCACTGTCGTTGCTGAACCAACTGAAGCGGGTCAGCGCCCATGGCACGAAGAACTGCGCCGCCAGTGTCGACACCAGCAGATAGAAGCCCTTGATGCGCAGGCTTGGCAGGCCGAACACCACGGCCACCAGCGCCGCCACCAGGCCGCCGAGCAGCAGGCTGGCCAGCAGCGGCAGCCACGCCACGCGCAGCTCGAAATTATAGGCCGCGAAGGCACCTACTGCCATGAACGCCGCCGAACCCAGGGACAGTTGCCCGGCATAACCGGTCAGCAGGTTCAGCCCTAGGCCGGCCAGCGACAGCAGTAGAAATGGGATCAGGATGGCACTGAACCAGTAATCGTTGCCCAGCAGTGGCACGCCGATGAAGGCGAACAGGACCAAGGCCGCCAGGCCCAGCCGATCCTGGCGCAGGCGGAAGAATCGTCGGTCGTCGGCGTAACGCACGCTGAACTGACCCGCTTCTCGATACAGCATGATCGACGCTCCTCAGACTCGCTCGATGGCGCGCTCGCCGAACAGCCCAGCCGGACGCACCAGCAGGAACAGCAGGGCCAGCACATAGGGAAACCAGTTTTCGATGCCGCCGCCGATGAGCGGCCCGAGGTACACCTCGGCGAGCTTCTCCGAAGCGCCGATGATCAGGCCGCCGACGATCGCCCCGCTGATCGAGGTGAAGCCGCCGATGATCAGCACCGGCAGGGCCTTGAGCACCACCAGCGAGAGCGAGAACTGCACCCCCAGGCGCGCGCCCCAGAGCAGCCCGGCGACCAGCCCGACGAACCCGGCCACCGCCCAGACCACCGCCCACACCCTCGGCAGGCGGATACCGACGCTCATCGCCGCGCGGGGATCGTCGGCCACCGCACGCAGCGCCAGGCCGATGCGCGTGCGGTTGAACAGCAAGGACAGTAGCACCACCAGGGCCGCCGCCGTTGCGGCGGCGAACAGGTCGAACTGCGACAGCAGCAAGCCACCCAGTTCCAGCGGCGCGTCGCTGATGGCCAGCTCCAGGCCGTGAACCTGGGCGCCCCACAGGGCCTGGGCGGCGCCCTCGATGATGTAGGCCAGGCCGAGCGTGGCCATGAACAGGGTAATCGGCGAACGCCCGACCAATGGCCGCAGTACCGCCCGTTCGATCAGCAGCGCCAGGGCGATCATCGTCGCCAGGGTGACGAGAAAGGACAGCCAGAACGGCACGCCGCGCTGCAGCAGGCTGACGAAGGTCAGCGCGGCGAACAGTACCATCGCCCCCTGGGCGAAGTTGAACACACCGCTGGCTTTGTAGATCAGTACGAAACCGATGGCCACCAGGGAGTACATCACCCCGGCCAGCAGGCCACCGATCAGCACTTCGAAAAAGAATGCCATGTCGCGCTCCTGTGTGGGAACAGCCCCGAAGCCGCCGCCGGGCGGACACCCAGATAGGCCGCGATCACGTCGGGGTTGCGGCGAACCTGCTCGGGGGAGCCGTCGCCGATCTTGCGGCCGTAATCGAGCACCACCACATGGTGGGAAATGCCCATGACCACGCCGATGTCGTGCTCGATCAGCACCACCGTCGTGCCGAACTCGCGGTTGATCTCGACGATGAAGCGGCTCATTTCGCGCTTCTCCTCGGCATTCATCCCGGCCATCGGCTCGTCGAGCAGCAGCAAGCGAGGCTCGGCGGCCAGCGCACGGGCCAGCTCGACCCGCTTCTGCAGGCCATAGGGCAAGGTGCCAACGATTTCGTCACGCCACGGCTGGATGCGCAGAAACTCGATGACCCGCTCGGCGGCGGCGCGTTGGCGATCGTCCTCGCCCGGCGCGCGGCCGATGCGCAACGCCTGCTCCAGCCAGGAACTGCGGCGCTTGAGGTTGCGCCCGGTGAGCACGTTGTCGAGCACGCTCATGCCCTTGAACAGCGCGATGTTCTGGAAGGTGCGAGCGATGCCGTCGCGTGCCGCTGCATGTGGGTGCATCACCCGACGCTGCTGCCCGGCAAAACGAATACGCCCCTGCTGCGCCCGGTAGACGCCATTGATGATGTTCAGCAGCGAGCTCTTGCCCGCGCCATTGGGCCCGATCAGCGCACAGATCTCGCCTTCGGCGACGCTGAAGCCGATGTCGCTGATGGCCTTCACACCCTTGAACGACAGGCTGATGCCCTCCAGTTCCAGCAACGGGGAATTCGACATGAACACTCCTCAGACGGGCTGAACCCGGCTTTGCGACCGAGCAGCGAGGGATGAACGGGGGCTGCGCACGGCCTGCCAGCGGGGCGCCTCCCGCCAGATACGCGGCGCCACCCCAAGGGCGGCGAAGAACGCCTGCACCTCGCCCGGCAGGGCCTCACCGACCAGTAGCGGCACCCGGGTGCGGCTCAGGCCCAGCACATCGCCCAGCGGCCGACGCAGCAACACGTGGCCAAGGCCGTTGCGCAGCAACCCACCGCGCGCGTCAAGCGCCCAGTCCAGCCAGCGCCGCAGCAGGCTGCCCGGCAGCGGTAGACGCTGCTGCGCCAGTGCATACAGGCGGCCGTAGCTGTCGTGGGTGCCGAGTACCAGGGTCGGGCCGAGTTCACGGCGGTCGGTGTCGCGGGTCGCCAGGCTCTCCGGAAAATTCATCCGAAAGCCTGCCAGCAGCCAAGGCGCCAGCAGGTAGCGGGCCTGGCCGCTGGTGGCGAAGTTGCGGGAGGCCAAGGCTTCCTCGGCCGCCGTCAGGCGCTCCTGTTCGACCAGCCGACGCCCCTCGCCCAGCACCTCGGCATGGCTGAGCCCGTGCTGCTGAAGTTGGCCATCGGCATCCAGCCGGTGAAAGCTGAACGCTGGGCGCTCGCTCTGCGCCTGCACCGCCAAGGCAGGATCGGGCAGCTGCGCGGCCAGGCGAGCGTAATTCGGCAACCCGGAATCCGCCAGGCCACGGCCATCGGCGTAGAACAGCAATGCCGGTACATGACCGCTCGCCAGCACCCGCTCGACCTCCTCCTGACCTTCGGCAAAGACGAAACCGGCCTGCAGTTCACGCAACAGCGTCAGTTGCTCCGCGTCGGGCATCAGCGGATCGAGCAGTGCCGCGACGCCGCCCAGCCACTGCGCCGCCAGGCTTGCCAGCAGCGCCTCAGGGCGCGGCCGGCTGACGATCAGCAGACTGTCGCCGGCCGCGAAGCCGGCCTCGCGCAGCCCGGTGGCCAGGCTCTGCACCTCGGCCAGCAGTTGCACCCAGCTGCGCGCCTGCCACAGGCCTAGACGCTTGTGGCGCAACGCAACGTTCGCCCCACGTTGATGTGCCCGGGCCAGCAAGCTGGCCGGCAGGTTGTCCGCGAGCGCCTCATGCATGGCCACGCACCTCAGGCCACAGCGAGGGAGGCATGCTTCTCCTGCTCCAGTTCGCGCACCAGCGGCAACACATGCTTGCCGAAGTACTCGACCTCTTCCTGGAAGTGCAGGAAGCCGGAGAGGATCAGGTCGACGCCGACCGCCTTGAGCGCGACGATGCGTTCGGCGATCTGCCGTGGCGTACCGATCAGGTTGGTCTTGAAGCCGTCGTTGTACTGCACCAGGTCTTCGAAGGTCGACTTGGCCCAGTTGCCCTCGCCTTCCGGGCTGGCCGCACCGGCGTTCTTCACTTCACTGCCAAAGCCGTTGACCGCCTCCGGGTCGGCCTTGGCGATGATCTCTGCCAGCACCGCGCGGGCCTCTTCCTCGGTGTCGCGGGCGATGATGAAAGCGTTTACCCCGACCTTCACCGAATGCCCGTTGGCCGCTGCCTTGGTGCGGATATCGTCGACCTGGGTCTTGATGCCCTCGACACTGTTGCCATTGGTGAAGTACCAGTCGGAGACCCTCGAGGCCATGTCGCGCGCGGCCCGCGAGCTCCCGCCCTGGAAGATTTCCGGGTGCGGGTGCTGCAGCGGCTTGGGCTTGAGGGTGTAGTCGTTGAAACGGTAGAAATCGCCGTGGAAGCTGAAATTGTCCTGCGTCCAGATGCCCTTCAGGGCACGAATGAACTCCTCGGATCGGCGATAGCGCTCATCATGGTCCAGCCATGGCTCGCCGATGGCGCGAAACTCGCCCTTGAACCAGCCGGACACCACGTTGATGGCGATGCGGCCCGCGGTGAACTGGTCGATGCTTGCCAATTGCTTGGCTGCCAATACCGGCGTCCAGGGTCCGGGCAGGATCGCGGCGATCACCTTGAGTTTTTCGGTGGCGGCCAGCAGCGCGTGGCTGATGGTTACCGACTCGTGCTGGTTGTCAGCGCCATAGCCGGCGGTGAAGCGGATCTGCGAAAGCGCGTACTCGAACCCGGAACGCTCGGCAATCTGCGCCAGCTTGCGGTTGTAATCGATGTCCCAGCTGGTGCGTTGTTCGATCTTGCTGACAACGAGGCCACCGCTGACGTTAGGAACCCAGTAGGCGAATTTGATCGGTTGGCTCATGGCGATGTCTCCTGTAACTCGGAAAGTCAGGCCGCGCGGGCGACCGGGATATGAAAGAAGGCGCCGACGGTATCGAGTACCCGCTCGATCCGTTCGAACTGCGCAGGGTCAGCCAGGCGCTGATCGTCGAAAGACTCGACACTGGCGTACAGGCCGTACGGCAGGGTGTGGGCCTGGAAGAAAGCGAATAGCGGGCGCAACTGGTGATCGATCATCAAGGCATGTCGCTCGCTACCACCGGTGGCGGCAAGCACCACGGGCACGCCCTTGAGCGACTGGTAATCGACCAGGTCGAACAGGTGCTTGAACAAACCGGTGTAGGACGCGCGATACACCGGGCTGCCGACCAGTAGCAGGTCGGCTTGCTCGATGGCCTGCAAATGCGGTTGCAGGTCAGCCGAGGCGCTATCGCGCTCCAGCGAACCGGCCAGGCTGGCGGACAACTCGGCGATGCGCACCCAGTGCACCTCCAGCTTCGGCAACACGGCCGGCAGCCGCTCCACCAGGGCCTGCAGCAGACCATGGGTGCGTGATGGAGCCCGCAGGCTGCCGGACACCACCACGACCCTGATAACACGTGCGTTCATGCTCATCCTTCCTTGCCCAGCGGGCATTACCTGAGGGAGCTTGAGCAGCAACCGTGCCAACCCATTAAAACCTTTAAATTCAAGTACTTGAACGCTAGCGCTAGCAGCCTGAACTGTCTTTTGGCCAACAAGCTGTTGAACCACTGACCCTCGGCCAACAGTTGCCCCGGAAAACGCAATTGACCGCCCACCAACAGTCATTCAGCAAGCTGTCGGCGAGCGAACAGCCCGCCCCACCAGAATGATCACAACCCGTTGATTTAAAAGGCATTCACTGCAAGGCACGAAGTTTGCGAGAGCGTCACCGTCAGCAATCGCATCAATCGAGGAGAACTGCGATGACCGCCCAAGCCCCACTGCCCCACCTGTCTACCGGTACCCACTACGAATCCCTTGCCGCCCGCTTCCGCCCCATCTTTGCCCGCATCGCCGAATCCAGCGTGGCACGCGAGCGCAACCGCACCCTGCCCCATGAGCCCATCCAGTGGCTCAAGGAAGCCGGCTTCGGCGCCGCGCGTGTACCCGTCGAACAGGGCGGTGCCGGCGCTTCCCTGCCACAGTTGTTCCAGCTGCTGATCGAACTGGCCGAAGCCGACTCCAATGTGCCGCAGGCACTGCGCGGGCATTTTGCTTTTGTCGAGGACCGCCTCAACGCCCATGCCAGCACCCCACAGGACGTCTGGTTCAAACGCTTCGTCGACGGCGATCTGGTGGGCTGCGCCTGGACGGAGGTGGGCGCAGTGAAGATCGGCGACGTCAGCACCCGGGTGTCGCGCCAGGGTGATCAGTGGGTGGTCAATGGCACCAAGTACTACAGCACCGGCAGCCTCTTCTCCGACTGGATCGACCTGTTCGCCCGCCGAGACGACACCGGTGGCGACGTGATCGCAGCGATCCGTACCCACCAACCCGGGATCACCCAGAGCGACGACTGGGATGGTTTTGGCCAGCGCACCACCGGCAGCGGCACCTCGGTGTTCGAGAACGCGGTGGTCGAGGAAGAGAACATCATCGACTTCGCCACCCGCTTCAAATACCAGACGGCCTTCTACCAACTGGTGCTGCTCGCCGTCATCGTCGGTTCCGGCCGCGCCGCCGTGCGTGACTTCAGCCAGGAAACCAGCAAGCGCACGCGCGTGTTCAGCCATGGCAATGGCGCAGCGGTAAGCGAGGATCCACAGGTATTGCAGGTTATCGGCAAGGCCTCCGGCCTGATCTACGCCGCCGAGGCAGGTACCCTGCGCGCCAGCGAGGCCGCGCAGCAAGCCTACCTGGCGCGTTTCGGCAATGACGAGAACGCCGAGCGCAAGGCCAACATCGCCGCCGAACTGGAATCGGCCCAGGCCCAGGTGGCGGCCATCGAATGGGTGCTGCGTGCCACCAGCGACCTGTTCAACACCCTCGGCGCCTCCGGTACCAGCACCACCAAACAGCTCGATCGCCACTGGCGCAACGCCCGTACTGCCGCCTCGCACAACCCGGTGATCTACAAGGAACGCATCATCGGCGACTGGCACGTCAATGGCAGCGAACCGCCCTATGTCTGGCAGATCGGTGGCGGTGCCAAGCAGTCCTGAAAGCATGGCCTGGGGCACACCCCCAGGCCTCGTCACGGCACTGGCGTTTCGCCCGAAACGCCAGAACTAGCCAGCGCCGAGCCGCCGACTGGCAAAACTGAACAGCAGAACCGAGAGAATCAGAACGCCGGTGGCCACCTGCTGCCAGAAGAAATTCCAGCCGATCAGCAGCAGACCGTTGGCCGTGACGTTGAGAAATAGCACACCGAGCAGTGTACCGGGTACGTTGACCCGGTTGTGCAGGCTCAGCGTGGCACCGATGAAGACCGCACCGATGGCATTCATCAGGAAGGCATTGCCGGACATCGGCGCGTAGGCGTTCACCGTGGCCGGCAGCAGGATGCCCGCCAGCGCGCTGGCAAAGGCACTGGCGATGAACACCAGGGCAGCGATACGTCGCTGCGCCAGGCCCGAATAACGCGCCACCAGTGGCTGGCTGCCAAGGACGATGATCTCCCGGCCTAAGCGGCCACGCGCCAATACCACGCCATACATCAGCGCCAACAGTGCCACCAGCAGCAAGGGTAGCGGCACGCCGAGCAAGCGCTCACTGGCCAAGCCGCTGCGCACCTGCGCCTCCAGGTAGATCGGTTGTCCGCCATCGGAAAGCAGCTTTTGCACGCTGCTGCCAATGAATAGCGTGCCAAGGGTGGCCAGAAAAGGGGAAATACGCAGCCCGGCGATCAGCCCGGCATTGAACAACCCGGCCAGGCTGCCAGCCAGCAGCCCACCGGGAATCGCGACATAGAGCCCGAAGCCGGCATTGAGCAGCAGGACGAAGGTCAGCGCCGAGAAGTCCAGCGCAGTGCCGACTGACAGGTCGATGCCACCCGCGGCGATGGCGTAGGTCATGCCGATGGAGACGATGGCCAGCAACACAAAATTGTTCAATAACAGGCTGGACAGGTTGCCGACGGTGAGAAAGCCGGGTGCCTTCAACGCGAAGAACAGTAGAACGGCGGCGAACAGCGTCGGCATGACCAGGCGCAGCAACGCCTGGCCAGAGAGCCCGGTCAGACCGGCAGGCTGCGGGGCGGATAACGAATCGGACATCTCAGGCCTCCTTGTTGCGCAAACCGGACAGGGCCACCACCAGCAGGATCAGGACACCCTGCACGCCGTCGACCCAGAAGCTGGAAATATTCAGAAGCTGGAAGCCGTTGATCAGCACCCCGACCAGCATCGTTGCCAGCAGCGTGCCGCCGATGCTCGGCTGCAGACGCTGGGAGAAGATCACCCCAAGAAAAGCGATGGCCACCACCGACAACAGCATCTCGCCGGAACCGGTGGTGCTGCCGCTGAACCAGGCCGCTGAACAAAACGCGGCCAGGCTGCCGCACAGACCGCTGATCAGGTAGCTGGCGAACACGTAGCCACGCACCGACAGGCCAGCGGCATTAGCCGCCTCCGGGTATTCGCCGATGGCGTACAGGCGCAGGCCGAATGGCGTGTACTGCATCAACATGATCAGCACGCCACCGACCGCCAGCAGCACCCAGGCCAGGGCTGGCACGCCGAGCCAACTACCGAAGGCCAGCCCTTCCAGCAACGGCGAAGTGCTGGGCAGCACGGTGTTTTCGGTCAGCACCAGTTCCAGCCCGGCCACCAGGTTCATCGTGGCCAGGGTTGCCAGCAGCGGCGGCAAACGGAAACCGACCACCACCAGCGCATTCAGCGTGCCGATGGCCAGGCCAGTGCCAAGCGTCGCGGCGATGCTGACAACATCGCCGAAACCGGCGTTGTTCAGGCTGGCATAGACCGCAGCGGACAACCCGAGGTTGGCCGCCAGCGACAGATCAAGCCCACCGGACACCACGTTCGAGCCGCCGCCGATGATCACCGTGGTCAGGCCGAAGGCAAGGCTGCCGAGGATCGCCGACTGGGCCAGCACATTGACCAGGTTGCTCGGGGTGAGGAAGTTCGGCGCACTGAGGGCGAAGGCCAACAGGATCGCGGCGAAGGCCAGCAGCGCGCCACGGCGCAGCAGCCACTGCGCGAATCGCGGGTGGAAGGCATCAGATAGCAATGGCATAGGCATAAAAAGGTCGTTCCTCGTTCTGCGCGCGTTGCGCGCCGGTAGCCACCGCCAGCAGGCGGTCACTGTTCGCCTCGCCAGCGGCGAAACGTGCGGCGATGGCGCCGCGGTGCATGACATGAATGCGGTCGCAGAGGCCGATCAACTCCGGCAGGTCGGACGAGAGGATCAACACCCCGGCGCCCTCCTTCACCAGTTCACCGATCAGCCGATAGATCTCCACCTTGGCGCCAACATCGATGCCAACGCTGGGCTCGTCCAGCAGGTACAGGCTGGAACACCGCGCGAACCACTTGGCCAGCGCCACCTTCTGCTGATTGCCGCCGCTGAGCTGACGCACCTTGGCATGCGCGCCAGGGGCCTTGATCCTCAGGCGCTCGATCAGCTCCAGGGTGGTATGCCGCTCGCGCGCCAGCGACAGCAGCCCCAGGCGGACGAAGCGCGACAGTGCCGCCAGGGTGGTGTTCTCCTGCACGCTCAGGTCGAGCGCCACGCCTTGCCGACGGCGCTCCTCGGGCATCAGCGCGACGCCCTGGGCGACAGCCTCGCGCGGGCTGCGCAAGGACAACGGTTGCCCGTCCAGGCGCACCTCGCCGCTGTCCGGTGGCGCCAGGCCGAACAGGCTGCGTAGCAACTCCTTGGCGCCCGAGCCCACCAGCCCGGTGAGGCCGACGATCTCGCCACGGCGCACCTGCAGGTCGATGCCCTGGTAGGCCCGTGCCCGACCCAGCCCGCGCACGTCGAGCAACAGCGCACCGGCAGGCACCGCTACCTTGGGGTACAGCTCGCCGACTTCGCGGTTGACCATCAGCCGGGTGATCTGCTCCAGCGACGTGTTGCGCGGGGAGACTTCAGCGACATCGCGACCGTTGCGCAGTACCGTCACGCGGTCGCACAGGGCCTCGATTTCCTGCAGGTAATGGGAGATGTAGACGATCGCCAGGCCATCGTCACGCAGGCGCTGGACGATCCGCAGCAAACGCTCCACCTCACGCTGCACCAGGGCCACGCTGGGTTCGTCGAACACCAGCACACGCGGTTTGATCAGCAGCGCGCGGACGATCTGCACCATCTGTTGCTCGGCGCTGCTCAGTTCACCGATCAGCGCATTCGCCGGCAGTCGCAGGCCGAAGTAGTCGTCCAGCAGACGCGCGGCCTCGCGCTGCTGGGAGCGGCGATCGAGCAAGGGCCCGAATCGCCGTTCGTGGCCGAAGAACAAGGCTTCACCCACGGTGAAACGGGCCGGCAACAAGCGTTCCTGGTGGATGAAGCCAATGCCCAGGCGCTCCACCTGGCGCGGGCTGAAATGCCCGTGCGGCTGGCCGTCGAGCAGCAGGCTGCCGGCGTCCGGGCGGTGGATGCCGGCCAGCACCTTGATCAGCGTAGACTTGCCGGCGCCGTTCTCGCCCACCAGACCGTGCACGCTGCCCGCCGCCACCCGCAGGCTGGCGCCGTCGAGCGCCCGGGTGGCACCGAAGGTCTTGACGATGCCACGCAGCTCCAGCACCGGCGTACTCATGCGTCGCCTCGGATGCGTTTGACGTCATCGACGTTGCCCGCCGTGGTCAGCAGGGTCTCGACGAAGGTTTCGGGCGGCAGATCGTGCTCGCCGGCCAGGTAGCGGGCGACGTTATGCACCGCCGTCCGGCCAATCAACGCAGGCTGCTGCGCCACCACTGCAGCCACCGGGCTGCCGGGCTGGCGCAGCAGTTCCAGCACCTCGGGCGTACCGTCGACGCCATAGGTGCGCACTTCATTGCGCCCGGCTTCGATCAGCGCCTGGCTGGCACCGAGCTGCGGCAGATCCCAGGCCGCCCAGATCGCGTCGAGCTCACCCTTGGGGTACTTGTTGAGCAAGGCGGCAACCTGACTGCGGGCATCCTGCACGGTGTTGGGAATCACGTCGCGCAACTCCGGCTGGATGAACTCGATCTGCGGGTAGAACTTGCTCACCAGCTTCAACTGGTCATAGCGAATGCCGCAGCTCGGCACGCCATAGAAGCCATTGAACAGCAGCACCCTGCCCTTGCCGCGCAGATCGGCCACCAACTGCTTGGCCAGCAGCAAACCCGTGCTCCAGTTGTCTGCGGAAATCGTATTGACCGCGTACTGCGACGGCACCTCGATGGTGAACAGCGGGATGCCGGCGGCGCTGATGCGCTTGAACCAGGGCTCGATGATGCTCAGCGTGCCGAGGGTGTGAATCACTGCATCGGGCTTCTGCGTCACCAGATTCTGCAACTGGGTCACCATGGCCTTGTCGTTGCGCCCGGCATCCAGGGTGATCGGCGTGCCGCCCAGGCGCTGTACCTCCTCGACCTGCGCCTTGAAGGCCCGGCTGTCGAAGTAGATGCTGGTGCCCACGGTGCTGATGGCGATGCGCTTGCCCTTGAGCGAAGGCACTGTGGCACTGGCCTCGGCACCGCTGTCGGCTCCAGCCGCCATGGTGCGGGTCAATGGTGCGGCAAGCCCGAGAGCGAGCATCGCCGAAGACGCGCCGAGCAGGCCGCGCCGGGAAATGCCGGAGCAGTCGTTGTCACTCATTGGTCACCTCGCAGGTGCTTGACCTGAGCCAGGTTGTCGCGGGTCGTCAATAGCGCGGCGACATGGGTTTCCTTCGGCAGATCACGCTGGCCGGCCAGGTAGCGGGCAACGTTGCGCACGGCGGTGCGGCCGATCAGGTCGGGCTGCTGCGCAACCACCGCGCCGATGGGCGAGTTGTCAGGGGCGAGCAGCTCCAGTACCTCCGGCGTGCCGTCCACACCATAGGTGCGGATCTCACTGCGCCCGGCGTCGATCAGCGCCTGGCTGGCGCCGAGCTGAGGGATGTCCCAGGCCGACCAGATGGCAGCGATATCGCCCTTGGGGTACTTGTTCAGGAGCGCGGCGATCTGGCTGCGGGCGTCCTGCACGGTGTTGGGAATCACGTCACGCAGCTCCGGCTGGACGATCTGCAATTGCGGATGATCGGCCAGTACCTTCTTCAACTCGTCGTAGCGGATCGCACAGACCGGCACCCCGTAGAAGCCGTTGAACACCAGGATGCGGCCCTTGCCGCCGGTGTCGCGCACCAGCTGTTCGGCCAACGCGCGGCCGGCCGCAACGTTGTCCGAGGTGGTGTTGTTGAGGCTGTACTGCGATGGCACATCAATGGTGAACAGCGGGATGCCTGCTGCCTGGATGCGCTTGAGCCAGGGGTCGATCACGCTCAGGGTGCCGAGGGTCTGAATCACCGCATCGGGCTTTTGCGTGACCACCGTGTTCAGTTGTGTGACCAGATTGCGGTCGTTGCGCCCGGCGTCGAGGGTGATCGGCGTGCCGCCCAGGCGCTTGATCTCATTGACCTGCGCCTGGAACGCCTTGATGTCGAAGTAATGACTGGTGCCAGTCATGCTCACGGCAATGCGCTTGCCGGCCAGCGACGGCACGGCCTCGCCCTCCTCCTCGGCTTGTGTCAGGCCGCCCGCCAATGCCAGCACCAGGGCGGTGAGCAACGTCAGGATTCGACTCATGCTTGCACCCTTTGCTGATCTGCCAAGGCGGCGCCGTTGAGGTAGTGGTCGCCAAGCAGTCGCCGTTGAGTGGGCAGTGCCGGTTCGGCGCTGCCCGGCTGCGGACGCGGCAGACTACTGCCCACCAGTTCGAAATGCGTCTGCGCGGCCAGGCGCGCGGCCTCGGCGGCGCCCAAACGAAAAGCGATGGCGGCCGACTGCGAGGCGTCGGCGCGTGCCAGCAACGCGTCGGCGGCGTCGATACGGATGCGCAACTCGCCGACTGCAGCGATGACCAGCGCTTCATGGCGAGCACTCTGCCCGCGCAGGTAGTCAAGCAGAGCTGCCTCGACATGACGGGCGTGGGCCAGGTCACCCCGGCCTTGGGAATGGGTGTTGGACATGGCGTGACCTCAGTTCCAGGAATGACGTTGCGGCTTGATGCCGTTGAGCAGTTGATTGCCGACCAGGTGGTACTTCCAGCGCACCGGGTCATGCAGCGTGTGGGTGCGCGCATTGCGCCAGAAGCGGTCCAGCCCCTGGCTGGCCGAGACGCTGCGCGTGCCGCCCAGCTCCAGCAGGCGACTGGACGCCTCAAGGGAAATCTCGGTAGACAGCACCTTGGCCTGGCCGACCACCACTGAGGCTTCAGCAACGTGCTCTTCGCCAGGCTCGGCGATGGCGCGATCGACCGCCTCGGCAGCGCGCTGCAAGATCGCCTCGGCCGCCTGCAGGCGCCAGGCCAGCTCGCCGATTAGCGCCTGGCCAAGTGGATCCTGCCAGCCGTGCTGCAAGCCGCTGTCGACCCAGGGGCGTGCCTGACGCGCCACGCGCAGGGTTTCGGCAAAGGCGCCACGGGCGATGCCGGTGTCCACGGCGGCCTGGATGATCTGCGAGATCGGGCCATCAGCGGTTGGCTGGTCGTAGGCCTTCCAGGCCGGTATCACCTCGCTCGCTGGCACTCGCACGCCTTCGATACGCACCTGGCCGCTGGCTGTGATGCGCTGGCCGAAGCCATCCCAACTGTCGATCACCGTCAGGCCAGCTGCATCGCGTGGCACGAAGGCGATGTGCGGGCGGCCCTCCTCGTCGACACCCGCGACCGGGACGATGTGGGCGAACAGTGCCCCCGTGCAGTAGGCCTTCTCGCCATTGAGCACGGCGCTGTCGCCGTCGAAGCGGATCTGCGTCTGGAAGGTGGTGACGTACTGGCTGCGCGCTTCGGAAAAGGCGTTACCGAAACGGTAGCCTTGCAGCACCTTGGCGTAGTAGCGGCGCTTCTGCGCCTCGCTGCCGGTCAGGCCGAGGTTGCTGAGCACACCAAAGTGGTTCTGCGGCAACTGGCCGAGCGATGAATCGGCGGCGGAGATGGTCGCGATCACCTCGCTGAGGGTGACATAAGATACCCCGGCGCCGCCGTGCGCCTTGGGCACGCTGATTGCCCACAGACCGCTTTCGGAGAAGCGATCCAGTTCCTCCCAGGGCAGGCGCCGCTCGCGATCACGCCAGGCTGCCTCACGGGCAAAATCCTCGGCCAAGCGCTGCGCCACCTCGATGGCTTCGGCGTCGCTACGGATGATCTGTGCCGGGCGCCGAGGCGCCGAGCTGACCTGCTCGCGCAGATCGGCGGGTTCTGACTGAGTCATGTGTTGCTCCAAGCGTGATGGATTCTCCAGGGCTACTGCACAGCCCGTACCAACCTGGAAAATCCTTTATATTCAATGACTTGATTCGCAATCCAGATAATTGGAAAAGCACCTGTGGCGGCAAACTGTGGATTGGCTGTTGCCGGGCGGACACTTGCCTCAGACCTGTTCACGACCTGCTGCGCGTCGGCCCTCCTGCGTTAAAAAAGGCTGGAGCGCCAGCGTGGTCGGACTGCTCATTTACAGCGGATGAAGTCGAGCGCGACTCCGACCGCGCCGCGCCTGTTTTTGCGGGGCCGCCATCGGTGTTGCATGGCGTTATCTCGCGAGATCGTGAGCAGGTTCTCAGAGGCTGATATCCAGCGGGTACTGGACGATCAGGCGCAGTTCGTCGACGTTGGACTCGGCGACGTGATCGCCACCGACGCGGTGGGTGGCCTGCATCAGGTTGAACGAGAGGTCCTTGGCCGGCCCACTCTGCAGCACGTACTTCAGCCACAGGTTGCGCTCCCAGTGGCGGCCGTCCTCGGTACCATTGAAGTAGCTGTAAGCGCCCCCCGCGCGCGTACCGTCGATGTCGGTACCGCGCACGTAGCGGGCCGTCAGGCTCAGCCCAGGCACGCCAAGCGTGGCGAAGTCATAGTCGTAACGGGCTTCCCAGGCTCGCTCATTGGGGTTGTTGAAGTCGGAAACCTGCGAGGCGGCATCCAGTTGCAGGTCATAGGTGTTCCACACGTAGTCGAACGGCGTGTCGCCATCGATGCGTGTGTAGGACAGCTTGAAGCCATGAGCGCCGGCAGCCACACCGGCATGCACGCTCCATGAGTCGTTGTCGATCTGGCCGGCCAGCGCCTGGCCGCTGTCACGGGTGCGGTAATAATTGAGGCCGGTCTTCAGGCTCAGCTCGCTACCCAGCGGCTGCACATGGTCGACGCTGAAGAACGACTGGTTCCAAACGTCGTCGAGGCGGCTGCTGTGCAGGCGCAAGGTGAGCTGGTCGTTGAACAGGTAATCGCCACCCAGGTACACCACATCGTTGGCGCCCTTGATACGCCCGGCATAGACGGTGCCGAGATCACCACGGTGGTTGCTGGCGTTGCGGTCACTGCTCGACTCCAGCTTGCCGCCCTGCAGGCTCAGGCCATCCAGCGAGTTGTTGTTGAAGATGAAGCCGCGCAGTGTCTGCGGCAGCAGGCGAATGTCGCTGGCGTGCAGCACCGGGCTGGTCGGGCTGACGTCGCCATAGCGCAGTTCGGTGTCGAAGGCGCGCACCTTGAGCGCGGCGCCAACCTTGCCGTAGCTGTCCTTGGGCTCGCCATCGAAGTTGCTCCCCGAGCGCGACACGATGCCGGGCACGCCGACACCATTGCCGACTGCCCCATTGCCGCCATCGAGCTTGAGCCCGACCAGCCCCTGCACATCCACGCCGAAGCCGACAGTGCCACGGGTGAAACCGGATTGCAGATTGGCGATGATGCCGTGGCCCCATTCACGATGCAGGCTCTGCCGCTCACCCTTGTTGGGGTTGAGGGTGAAGTCGCCGTTGCGATAGTCCTGGCTGAAGAAGAAGTTGCGGTTGAGCACATGGATCTGCGTGCCGTCGATGAAGCCTTCATCATCGCTGTCGGCAAACGCGGGGCCGGCCAGCAGGATGGCCAGAGAAAGAGCTGTTCTGTAGCAAGCGGTAGAGCGCATGGCAGTGATCCTTGGAATGACGAGGTAGGCGCCTTTCCAGGCGCTGCAAATCCAGTTGTTCCAACAACCATGCCAACAGAAATAATCATTGTTATTCAATCACTTGAACAATCTACTCAACAATATGATGCACCGTCTGCGGAGCAATCTGCACAACTGCTGTTGCCGGCGCCACAGCGCTTTCGTCAGGACAAAAAAACGCGGCCTGGGCCGCGTTGAATGGAACATCACCTACTCAGTAAAAGGCGGTATGACCACAGCGTCCCACAGCCGTCGCCACCGCTCAGTCAGCCTTGCCGCCCAGGTAGAAATGCTGAATATCTTCCCGCGCGGCCAGCTCGGCAGCACTGCCCTCACCCACCACCCGGCCGTTCTCCAGGATGTAGGCATGGCTAGCATGGCGCAGGGCAACGTTGATGTTCTGCTCGGCCACCAGAAAGCTCACGCCCTCCTGCGCATTGAGCTGGGCGACGATGGCGAAGATCTCCTCGACGAGGATCGGCGCCAAGCCCATTGAGGGCTCGTCGAGCAGCACCAGGCGCGGTTTGGTCATCAGCGCGCGGCCGATGGCGAGCATCTGCTGCTCACCGCCGGAAGTCAGCCCAGCCTGAGTCTTGCGCTTGGTCTTCAAGCGCGGGAACCAGGCATAGATGCGCTCCAGATCCTGCTCCAGTTGGCGCCGCGTCGGGTTACGCAGGAAGCCGCCACTGCGCAGGTTTTCCTCGATGGTCAGGTGGGCGAACACATGCCGTCCTTCCAACACATGGACGATACCCTGGCGTGCCAGCAGGTTGGCCGCGACACCGGCGGTGTCCTGCCCCTGGAAGCGGATATGGCCACGGCTGACCTGCGCCCGGTCGGCCTGCACCAGGCCGGAAATAGCCTTGAGTGTGGTGCTCTTGCCAGCACCGTTGGCGCCTAGCAAGGCGACGATATCGCCCTGCCCGACCCGCAGGGATACACGGGCCACGGCGAGGATTGCGCCGTCGTAGATCACTTCGATGTCCTCCACTGCCAGCAGCTCGCTGCTGACGGCGGCTGGAAGAGTCGCACTGGTCATGGATTGTTGCCCTCTGGTCGTCGTTCAGCGGGCGGCGCCTGCCGCCCCAAAGCCTTGAAATGCGTTGCCCGTGCCGGTCGCGGTTAAAGCCCCTGCCACAGGTGAAAAGCGAGCGCTCACGGCGCGTCACACGCACGGGGGGTCACGCCTTTCTCTTTCGCGTACTCGGCAGCCTTGGCGTCAATCAGGGGGCGCAGGGTGACATGATCGGCCTGCACCCAATCGGTGATCAGCTTCCACTGCTGGCCATCCCACTGCTGCACCTTGACGGCACCGCCCCCCTCGTGGTCGCTGCACGACAGCTTCAGCGGCTGCATCAGCCCCAGGAAACCGATCGCCTTGAGCCGCGCATCGTCGAGATCGAGGTGTTCCAAGCCCCAGCGACCTTCCTCGCCATTGAGCGGCCGCGCTCCGAAGTGCTTCTGCGCGGCGCGGATCGCCTCGACGGCGATGGCGGCATTCACCAGGCCGGAGTTGTAGTAGACGCTGCCGAAGCTCTTCGGATCCTTGAGGTCGCTCTTGCCCTTGTCGAGGATGTGTGCCTTGATGCGCTGGTGGATGTCGAAGTCGGCACCGCCCGGATAGGGCGTCAGGGCCAGATAACCCTTGCCCGCCTCGCCGGCCGGCAGCACGTCTTCATTGGAGCTGGCCCAGATGTCGCCAACGATGCGATCGACCGGAAAGCCGAAGCGCGCCGCAGTCTTGATCGCCACCGGGGTGGACACGCCCCAGGTGCGCAGGAATACCCAGTCCGGCTTGAGCTGGCGCACCTGGCGCCACTGCGAGGCCTGCTCGTTACCCGGGTCGGCGACGGGAATCTGGATGTTCTCGAAGCCGTACTTCTCCGCCAGTAGCTTCAGCGGCCCCTGGGTTTCCCGGCCATAGGCGGAGTCGTGGTAGACGGTTGCGATCTTCTTGCCCTTGAGCTTGTCCAGCCCACCCTCGCGCTCGGCCACGTAGTTGATGAATGCCGAAGCCTCGCTGTAGAAGGTCAGCATCACCGGGAAGTTGTAGGGAAAGACGCGGCCATCGGTGGCCTCGGTACGACCATAGCCGAGGGTGATCAGCGGGATCCGGTCGGCCTCGGCCTTGTCCGCCAGGGCATAGGCAGCCGGCGCACCATTGGGCTGGTAGACCGCTACCGGAGCGCCATTGAGGCCGTTCTTGAAGCGCTCGTAGCACTCGATGCCCTTCTCCGCCGTCCACTCGGTCTCACACTCCTGCCAGACCAGCTTGACGCCATTGATGCCGCCTTCGACGTCGTTGATGTAGCGCAGGTAGTCGATCATCCCGGCCCACACCGGAATGCCGCTGGAGGCATAGGCACCGACTCGGTAGGTGGCTAGCGGGAAGAATTGTTCATTGGCCGCCTGGGCCGCCGACGGCATCGCGGCGTAGCTCGCGAGCGCCAGGCCAAAGGCGGCGACACCGCGTTTCAGCGTTGCATACATGGTCTTTCTCCTCAGGCGCCCGGCCCACGCGACGGTGGCCGGGCGCAGGTCATGGGGGTTTATTGCTCGTTGGCGCAATTACGCGGGGTGATGCCCTTCTCCTGGGCATAGGCGGCGGACTTGGCCTCGATCAGCGGACGCAAGGTGGTGCGGTCAGCCTGGATCCAGTCGGTCACCAGCACCCATTTCTCGCCGTCCCACTGCTGAACGCGGGCCGCACCACCGCCCTCGTGATCAGAGCAGGACAGCTGCAGCGGTGGCAGCAGCCCTTCGAAGCCACTGGCCTTGAGGCGCGCGGCGTCGATATTCAGGTGCTCGAAGCCCCAGCGCGCTTCCTCACCATTGAGCGGGCGGTTGCCAAATTTGCCCTGGGCGGTGCGCAGCGCCTCGACGGCAATCGCGGCATTGATCAGGCCGATGTTTTAGTACACCTTGCCGAAGTAGCGCTTATCCTTCAGGTCGCTCTTGCCAACATCGAGGATGTGCTGGCGTAGGCGCTGGTGAATCTCGAAACCGTCGCCACCGGGGAACGGCGCCAGGGCCTGGTAGCCCTTGGCCGCCGTGCCGGCAGGGAGCACGTCGGCCTCGGAGCCGGCCCAGACGTCGCCGATGATGCGCTCCACCGGGATGCCGAAGCGTGCGGCCGTCTTTATGCCAACCGGAGTGGACACCCCCCAGGTACGCAGGAACACCCAATCTGGCTTGATCTGCCGCACCTGGCGCCACTGCGCCGACTGCTCATTGCCCGGATCGGCCACCGGGATCTGGATGTTCTCGAAGCCGTATGTTTCCGCCAGTAGCTTCATCGGCGCTTGGGTTTCCCGGCCATACGCCGAGTCGTGGTAGACGGTGACGATCTTTTTGCCCTTGAGCTTGTCGAAGCCGCCCTCGCGCTCGGCGATGTAGTTGATGCCCACCGAGGCCTGCCCGTAGTAGTTCAGCAGCAGTGGGAAGGCATAGGGGAACACGCTGCCGTCGGTAGACTCGGTGCGCCCGCCGGCACCATCGATCAGCGGGATGCGGTCGGCCGCGCCCTTCTCCATCAGCGCATAGGAGCCCGGAGTGCTGTGGGTGAAGAAGAACGCCGTCGGCGCGCCATCCTTGCCATCTTTGTAGCGCTCGTAGCACTCGACGATACGGTCGACGTTCCACTCGGTCTCGCACTCCTGCCAGACCAGCTTGACGCCGTTGATGCCGCCTTCCACCTCGTTGATGTAACGGAAGTAGTCGATCTCTCCGGCCCACCAGGGAATCCCGCTGGAGGCATAGGCGCCGACCCGGTAGGTGGCCATGGGAATGAACTGCTGGTTGTCGGCGGCCTGGGTGACGACCGGAGACAGGGCCTGGGCGCCGAGCACAAAGAGGCTGACGAGCAGGTGACGATGCAAGGGTTTGCGCATGGTGTGAACTTCTTGTGCTGGGGTGAAAACCTCCTTTCCCGCGGTCGGGTCAAGGTTCATGGAAAGAGGCGGTCGTGCTCAGAATCGCAGCGGCCAGACCCTGATGCGTTCGCGCAGGTCGCCGAGCAGGCGTACCAGGCCTTCCGGCTCCTTGATCAGGAACCAGATGATCAGGCTGCCGAAGAGGATCTTCTGCAGGTTCTGCAATTGCCCGGCATCGACGTTGCCGCCGAACAGCCACTGCCCGGCATGGCTGAGCAGAATCGGTGTGAGGCTGATGAAAGCCGCGCCGATGAAATTGCCGGCGATGCTGCCCATGCCACCGATGATGATGATGAAGAGGATCTGGAACGAGCGGTTGATATCGAAGCTGCCGGCACTGGACGTGCCCAGGTAGGCGAAGGCCCAGAGCGCCCCGGCGATGCCCAGGTAGAAAGAGCTGACGGCAAAGGCCAGGCGTTTGTAGCGCTCCACCGGAATGCCGATCACCGAGGCGGCGGTGTCCATGTCGCGGATCGCCATCCAGTTGCGCCCGACCTGGCTGCGCACCAGGTTGACCGCGACCCAGGTCAGCAGCACCACGCAGCTCAGGGTCAGCAGGTAGCGACCTACCGGCGAGGCCAGGCTGTGGCCGAACAACTCCAGGCGCGGTGCGCTTATGGTGCCGGACGAGGCATGGTTGTAGAACCAGGGAAACTTGGCGAACACCCATTCGAGGAAGAACTGCGCAGCCAGGGTGGTGACCATCAGGTAGAAACCCTTGATCCGCGAACTGGGTATGCCGAACAGCAAGCCGACCAGGCCGGCAATCAGCCCGCCGCCGATCAGCGCCAGCGGCAACGGGAGCCCAGGCACACGCAGCAGCAGGCCGTAGGTGGCGAAGGCGCCCACCGCCATAAAGCCGGCGGCACCGACCGAGGTCTGCCCGGTGTAGCCGGTCAGCAAGTTCAGCCCCAGCCCGGCCAGCGACAGCACCAGGAAGGGAATCAGGATCGCGTTGAGCCAGTAGTCGTTGCCCAGCCAGGGCAAGCCGACGAAGGCCACCAGCAGCAACAACGGCAGGCCCACTGGCCAGCGACGGCGCACCAGGGTCAGCGGCGCCTCGTCGAAGCCGGCGCCCAGGCGTGAAACGGTAGCGGTCATTGCGTCATACCCGTTCGGTGGCCCGGTCGCCGAACAGGCCGGCCGGACGGATGTAGAGGAAGATCAGGGCAAGGAAATAAGCGAACCAGGGCGTGATGCCGCCGCCGATCAGCGGGCCTATGTAGGCTTCGGCGAGGTTCTCGGCGGCACCGACGATCAGCCCGCCGACGATGGCTCCGCCAATCGAGGTGAAGCCGCCGATGATCAGCACCGGCAGCGCCTTGAGCACGACCAGCGAGAGCGAGAACTGCACGCCCTGACGCGCCCCCCAGAGCAGCCCGGCCACCAGCCCGACCATTCCGGCCACGGCCCAGACGATCTGCCAGATGCGGTTGAGGTTGATGCCCAGCGACAGCGCCGCGCGGGTATCGTCGGCCACCGCCCGCAAGGCCACACCGATGCGGGTCTTGTTGAACAGCAGCGCCAGCACCGCCACCAACAAGGCGGAAACGCCGGAGGCAACCAGGTCGAACTGGCTGATCATCAGTTCGCCGACGAACAGCGGGACGTCCTCGATGCCCAGATCCAGCGCGCGTACCTGGGCGCCCATCAAGCCCTGGGCCAGGCCCTCGATGATGAACGACAGGCCAAGGGTGGCCATGAACAGGGTGATCTGCGAGCGATTGACCAGGGGCCGCAGCACCAGGCGCTCGATCAGCAGCGCGCCGACGATCATCACCAGTACGGTCAGGGCCAACGCCAGGGCGAACGGCAGGCCCTGCTCGTGCAGGCTGACGAAGGTCAGCGCAGCAAACAGCAGCATCGCGCCCTGGGCGAAGTTGAACACGCCGCTGGCCTTGTAGATCAGCACGAAGCCGATGGCCACCAGCGAATACAGGGTGCCGGCGAGCAAGCCGCCGATCAAGGTTTCCAGGAAGAAGTTCATCCGTGTGGCGCTCCCAGGTAGGCGGCGATCACATCGGGATTGGCCTGCACTTCGGCCGGTGTGCCATCGCCGACCTTGCGCCCGTAGTCCAGCACCACCACGTGGCTGGACAGCCCCATGACCACCTGAATGTCGTGTTCGATGAGAATCACCGTGGTGCCGAGATCACGGTTGATATCGGCGATGAAGCGGCTCATGTCCTGTTTCTCTTCGGCGTTCATCCCCGCCATCGGCTCGTCGAGCAGCAGCAGGGTCGGCTGCGCGATCAGCGCACGCCCCAGCTCCACGCGTTTCTGCAGGCCATAGGCCAGGCTGCCCACGGCAACGTCGCGCCAGGGCTGCAGCTCGAGGAACTCCAGCACCTGCTCGGCGCGCTCGGCGAAAGCCCGGGCCTCGCGCCGGGCACGTGGCAGGCCCAGTGCCTGTTCGAGAAAGAAACTGCGCTGGAAACGCGACAGACCGGTAAGCAGGTTGTCCAGCACACTCATCTTCTTGAACAGCGCATTGTTCTGGAAGGTACGGCCGATCCCCAGCCGCGCCGCCTGCAGCGGGTGCGGCCGGCGCAACGGCTCGGTGGCGAAGAACAGCTGGCCGGCATCGGCCCGGTAGACGCCATTGAGGATGTTCAGCAGCGAGCTCTTGCCGGCGCCATTCGGCCCGATCAGGGCGCAGATCTCGCCGCGCCTGACGCTGAAGGACAAGTCGGAAATCGCCTTCACGCCCTTGAACGACAGCGACACGTTGCGCACCTCCAGCAAAGCACTCATGCCGCGCGCTCCAGATATTCGTGCAGCCATGACAAGCGTGCCGGGCCTTGTAGCGCCACGCTGGCAGACGCACTTGGCACCTCGATCCGGCGCAAGCGATGGAAGCCGAGCAGACGCCGCACCCGCTGCTTCAGCCAGCGACGCAAGCCCTGGTGTGGATTCTCCAGCGTCCAGTCACACAGACGCCGTCGCCAACTGTCTGGTGGCGCCAGGCGGGCATCGATTTCGCCCGCCAGCGCCTCGACCCCCGCAGCGGACAACAACAACCCGGTCGGGGCGATTTCGCGACGGTCGCGACCAGCAGACTCGCTCGTTTCCGGGAAGGCTAGACTTTCGCCATGGTGCAACCAACGGCTCAGCAAATGCCCCAGTCCCTCACGCCATTCGGTGCCCTCATCGACCCACAGCACGTCATCTTCGGCGCCCTGCGCCCAACCCTGGCGCTGCGCCACCGGCGCCTCGCCGACAAACACCGTCGACAGCGGCTGCACCTGCCACAAGCCGTTGCTCACGACAGTGGCCTGGGCGGAAAACAAACGCAGTGGCCACAGCTCGGCAAGGCCGCTGCCCAACCAGTGCGACACGTCTTCACGGCGTTGGACGAAGGCGAACGTCGGACGCGCCTGGCGCAGTTGCCGTTGCAGCTCATCGCCACGGCTGTCGCGGCCAATCACCAGACTGTGGCCGCCAAGCGGGTGGGCAGCCAACGCCAGAATCAGCAGGCTCGGCTCGAAGGCGCCACTCAATGCCAGGCGCTGCCCGGGGCCGAACCCCTGCTGGCGCAAGCCGTTGGCAACCCGCTCGACCTCGTGCTGCACATCGATCCAGCGCCAGGCCTTCCACGCACCAAGACGGCGATGACGCAGGGCGATTTGTGTCGGCCGTTCTCTGGCCCAACGCTGCAGCGCCGTCAGGGCGCTGTCGGCCACTACGTCGGGCAACGGCGGATAGCGTTCATGAATGCTCATGCGATGACTCCTCTGCCGATTCAGGCCGGCTCGGCCAGGTTGACATCGACGTTTTCGCGCTGCTGGCTGAGGTCGCGATAGCCAGCGCCAGGATGGTTGGCGGGCAGTCGCGGGCCATCGCCGAACAGCTTCTCGCGCAGGGTTCCGGAACGATATTCGGTCTTGTACACACCGCGTTTCTGCAACTCGGGCACCAACAGCTCGACCACATCGCGAAAGGTTTCGTGGGCCAGGACGTAAGCCAGGTTGAAGCCGTCCACGTCGGTTTCCTCGACCCAGGCCTGCAGCTCGTCGGCGACGGTCTGCGCACTGCCGACGATCAGCGGGCCGAAGCCGCCAATACCAACCCAATCGGCCAGTTCCTGCACCGTCCATTGCTTATTGGGGTCGGCGGTGGAAAAGGTTTCCACTGCCGACTGAATGGCATTGGTATGGATATGCTTGAGCACCTGGTCGGGCCGGTACTGGCCGAAGTCGATACCCGTCCATCCCGAGATCAGCGCCAGCGCACCTTCGTAGCTGGTATATGACGTGAGCTCCTGCCACTTGGCCTGAGCCTTGGCGTCGGTCTCGTCGACGATCACTGTCTGCAGGTTGAAGATCAGCACCTTGCGTGGATCACGCCCGGCCTCGGCAGCGCGACGGCGGATGTCGGCCACGGTTTTCTTCAGGATCACCTTGGACGGTGCGGCGACGAACACGCACTCGGCGTGTCCGGCTGCGAAGTCCTTGCCACGGCTCGACGCCCCCGCCTGATAGAGCACCGGCGTGCGCTGCGGCGAAGGCTCGCAGAGGTGGATGCCGGGCACCTGGAAGTGCTTGCCCTGGTGGCGGATCTCATGAACCTTGCTGGGATCGCTGAAAATGCCGCGCTCGCGATCACGCAGCACAGCGCCCTCTTCCCAGCTCCCCTCGAACAGCTTGTAGAGCACTTCAAGATATTCGTCGGCGTAGTCGTAGCGCGCATCGTGGTCGCTCAGCGCCTTCTGCCCGAGGTTGCGCGCGCCGCTGTCGAGGTACGAGGTAACGATGTTCCAGCCGATGCGCCCCTTGGTCAGGTGATCCAGGGTCGACAGGCGCCGGGCGAAAGGATACGGGTGCTCGAACGTCAGCGAGGCGGTGAGGCCAAAACCGAGGTGTTCGGTAACCAGCGCCATCGGGGTGATCAGCGCCAGCGGATCATTGACCGGAACCTGGGTCGCCTGGCGGATGGCCGCATCGCCATTGCCACCCAGCACGTCGTAGATGCCGATCACGTCGGCGATGAAGATGCCGTCAAACTTACCGCGCTCAAGCAACTTGGCCAGATCCGTCCAGTACTCCAGATCCTTGTATTGCCAGGCGCGATCCTTGGGGTGCCTCCAGAGTCCGGGCGACTGATGGCCGACACAGTTCATCTCGAAGGCGTTCAAACGAATTTCACGTGGCATGGGGGCTCCTGATCGATAGGCTCGGCACCCTGTTTCGGCGCCTCTCAATGCTCTCTCAACACAATCCATGCCAATAAATATTTTCTTTATTTACAATTACATAGAGATTACTCGAAGCAGCTTTAATGCCTGCAGGACGACATCACTGCTGATCAGCTGTACAACAGCGAACAGTGTTGATGCGCAGCGAGAAACATGCCGAGCTCTGCGACCCGGTCATGAGTACACCGCATTCAGCCAATCTTGATAAATATCAAGGTCATCGAGCCCCACTGCGTCACGCTTGGCCTGAACCGGTGGGCCTTCATCGAGGCTGCCACCGCGGTGGAGGCCATCATGAATACTTACTCAAGACTGCTGCTGATCTGCCATCCAGACCTGCACCCTTCGCCTGCCCTGACGCGTGCTCAAGCGCTGAGCAGTGCGGCAGGTGCTACCTTGCACCTGGTGGCGCTCAGTCAATTGCCCTCGCGCCTGGCAACCCTGGACCAGGTGCTACGCAAAAACGCCCGCAAGCAGGACGCCGAGCATCGCAAGGCTTGGCTCGCTGAGCAGGTCAAGGCGCTGGGCGAGCTGGGCATTACCGCCTACGCCGAGACACTGGACGATCAAGACCCGCTCAAGGACTTGATCCGGCTGGCCCAACTGCACCGGGTCGGGATGGTGATCAAGGACATCCAGCACGAAACCGCCTTGAGCCGTGCCCTGCTCACGCCATTGGACTGGCAATTGCTACGCCGCTGCCCGATCCCGCTGCACCTGGTAGCCCAGGCTGAAACGACGCTGCCAGCGCGCATACTGGTCGCCGTTGATCTGGTCGAGCACGACCCGGTGATCGACAAGCTCAACGACCACATCCTGCAATCGGCACAGGCACTGGCACAACGCTGCAAGGCGCAGCTGCATTTGCTGCAGGCCTACGAACCCAGCGCCAGTTTCGTCGCCTATGCCGCCGCACCCGTGGCCTGGACAGACAAACTGGTCGAGGAAATGTCCGGTCGTGCGCGCGAGCGCATGGCGACGTTCGGCGGCCACTATGGCATCAAGCCAGACCACCTGCACCTGGTGCGGGGCGCTGCCCGTAACGTGGTCAGCGAGTACGCGAACCAGCAAGGCTTCGATGTGGTGGTGATGGGCACGCTCTACCACGAGGGGGTGAGCAAGGTCGTCGGCAGTACTACCGAGCAAACCCTGTACAAGGTTCACTCCAGTATTCTGGCGATTCACGGTTGAACGGTCGCCCACTGGCTATGCTCGACTGGATACTCATCAAACCGCACAGTGCCATGCAGCTCATGTCGCTGTGAACGACCTCTGGAGCGCAGGGCATGAATGACACACCGCCGTTGCTGTTCGCCCTGCAAGGCAGCCAGGCCTATGGGAATGCCGTGGCGCAACGCCTGGGCAGGACACTGTCTGCACATGAAGAGCGCGACTACGAGGACGGAGAGCACAAGTGCTGGCCCGGCGAATCGGTGGACGGTCGATCGGTCATCGTCTTCCACTCGCTGTATGGTGACGCGCACCACAGCGCGCATGACAAGCTATGCCGGTTGTTGTTCTTCTGTGGCGCGCTCAAGGACGCTGCTGCCCGCCAGGTGACGGCAGTCACGCCTTACCTCTGTTATGGTCGCAAGGACCGCAAGGTGGAGTTTCAGGACGCTATCATCACTCGCCATGTGGCTCGGCTGATGGAAAGCTGCGGCGTGGACCGCATTGTGGCGCTGGACGTGCACAACCCCAGCGCCTTCGACAACGCCTACCGAATCCCGAGCTGGAACCTGCAATGCACCCCACTGTTCGCCCAACGCCTGGCCCCGCTCCTCGGTGAGCAGGCGGTCACGGTGGTGTCGCCGGATATCGGTGGCGTCAAACGCGCGGAGCAGTTTCGCCAGGTCCTGGCGCACCTGCTGGCGCGCCCGGTCTCGGTGGCCATGATGGAAAAACACCGCCAGCAGGCAGGCCTGAGCGGCGAACACCTGGTCGGTAACGTGGCAGGCAGCACCGTCATTGTGTTCGACGACCTGATCAGCACGGGGCAGACGCTGCTGCGCGCTGCCCAGGCCTGCCGGCAGGCCGGAGCCAGCCGCCTACTGGCCGCGGCCACCCACGGCCTGTTCACCACCGGTGGCGAGCTGTTCGACAGCGGCGCGTTCGAACGGGTACTGGTGGCCGACAGCATCGCCCCCTTTCGCCTGCCCGTGCGATGCCTGGAGCAACTGGATATCGTCGATACCAGCGCCTTGGTCGCCGAGTTGCTTGCCAACCGCCCGGGCACTGGCGCATGACCCCGGCGCAGGTGGCGACGGCGGAGCGTCCCTGCTCCTGAAATCGGTCGGGCCATGAGGCGTGTCGCAGGCCATGCTGATGGTGTTCGCGCAGAGCATCATGGGAACCGCTATAACCGTCTACCCTGCCTCCCTGCCAAAGGCGTAGCCCTTGAAAACTGACCCCCGGCACCATGGGAGCACTGTGCATGCCTATCGACTTCAGACCCGCTCGAGTCTCGGACGCGCATGATATTGCGCGCTTCTTTCAACTGACATCGGAGGGCATGGCCGATTACATATGGAGCAAGCTCGCCGCACCTGGAGAAGCCTTGCTGAGTGTCGGTGCGTCTCGCTATGCCAGAGAACAGGGCGACTTTTCATACAAGAACTGCCTGATGGCCACTTTTGAAGGGCGCGTCATCGGCATGATGCATAGCTATGCCTTGCGCGCAACGCCTGACAGGCCAGTCGAGACCGACCCCGTCCTCGCGCCTTATTCCGACATGGAAATACCCGATACCTTGTACATATCCAGCCTGGCGCTGGATGAGGACTGGCGGAGCCAGGGGCTGGGCGCCCAGTTTCTTCGCCACGCCCAGCAGCGCGCTGACGACGCGGGCCTTGATGGGTTGTGCCTGATCGATTACGCAGAAAACCACGGTGCACGCCGCTTCTACGAACGTCATGGTTTTCAAATTGTTAAAACCTGCCAGATCGTTCCGCACCCGATGCTGGGCGTCACCGGTGAAGCCTATTTAATGTATCGCCCTACTCATAACGTGCTCGAGAAACAGCCATGAACCAGAAACTGACCGTGTTCCGCGAACTGGATATCCAACCGCTGCGCGACCTTCCGTTCTTTGAAGAAGTCCTGGAAGGCAGCCCTCACACGCTGACGTCCAAGTACTATCACGATGAACAGCAAGGTCGCATTTCCGGAGAATGGGAAGCCAGCACCGGGGCGTGGCGCATTGACTACAAAGTCTGGGAGTTCTGCCATGTCCTGAGTGGATGCTGCGTCATCGAGCTTGAGGGTTGCGCCCCGGTCACACTGGCCGCTGGCGACACGTTCATTATCGAACCGGGCGCCAAGGGCAAATGGACCGTAGTGGAAGACATGAAGAAGAACTTCGTGATCCTCGTGCCCGCGAACTAAGCCACTGAATGCTGGCTGAAGCCGACTATGCTGGTAGCAATCCACACGCCGGCACAGGGGCTGTTAAATGGGCAACAAGCGCAGGTTCGGACGGGCTGCTGGGCTGATGCTACTGATCCACTTGCTGTTCTCGCCCCTGCTCCATGCCGACACCCCTCAGCCTGGGCCAGAGATAGAGGGTGTGATTGCCGAACCCGCACCGTTGACCGTCATCAACCGCACGGTGCTGGTCTTTCGTGCGACGCTGCTGGGCGAAACACCCACGGTGCGTGCCCAGCGCGCCAAGAAGGTCATCGAGGATACGCTTCAGGAAACAAACGATCTGGAGGTTCGCGTCGACCCTATCCTGCACAGCTACCTGGTGCTGCTGGGCGGGCGCCGGGCATTCATCGTGACGCCACTGGATGCTGCGGCCGATACCATTACAACAGGCGAAGCCGCCGAGCAGGCCGCCGAGAACCTGCGCCTTGTCGTCGAGGAAACCCGCCAGGCGCGAAGCCTGCGGTTCTTGCTCACCGCGGTAGGCTACAGCGCTGCTGCAACCTTGGTCTTTTTCATGCTGGTAAAGGCCGCAGGCTACTGTCGACGCAAGCTCCTGGGACTGCTGCCTAAACTGATGGGCAAACACTCCGAGCGCCTCAAGGTCGGCCACACGCAACTGTTCGACCTGCAGAACCTGTACTACCTGATCGACCGCTCTCTCTGGCTGCTGTACTGGTTGCTCGTGTTGTTGTTCTGCTACCAGTGGCTGGGCTTCGTGCTGTCTCAGTTCCCCTACACAAGGTCTTGGGGGGAAAGCCTCAATATCCACCTGATGGCGCTGCTCAACTACCTGATCAGCGGTATTTTGCGTGCCATGCCCGGCCTGGCCGTTGCATTGTCGATCTTCTTCATCGCCCGGGGCATCAGCGCTTTCTCCAAACGTGTGCTAAGGCGCATGGCACGCCCGGGCACATTGAAATGGCTGACCGCCGAAACCTTGCAACCGACCATGCGCCTGACGTCGCTGGCGATCTGGCTCTTCGCCCTGGTGATGGCCTACCCCTATCTACCCGGCTCGGGTACCGATGCCTTCAAGGGGTTGTCAGTGTTGCTCGGTCTGATGGTTTCACTGGGGGCGACCAGTGTCATCGGCCAAGGCGCCGCCGGACTGATTCTCACCTACACGCGCACGCTGCGCGTCGGTGAATTTGTACGTGTGGGTGATTACGAGGGCACGGTGACCGAAGTGGGTATGTTCACCACGACCATTCGCACCGGGCTTGGCGAGGTGCTGACACTTCCCAACTCGATGATTACCGGCTCGGTGACCAAGAACTACTCACGAATCGTGCAAGGGCCAGGCTATGTGGTCGACACCGTGGTGACCATTGGCTACGACACCCCGTGGCGTCAGGTCGAGGCGATGTTGCTGGAAGCGGCTCGGCGCACCGACGGCGTGCTGCAAACGCCCATGCCCCAGGTATTCCAGACGGCACTGTCGGACTTCTACCCCGAGTATCGATTAGTGGCCCAGGCCATTCCGTCAGAGCCCAGGCCACGCGCGCAGCTTTGAGCCTGTTGCACGCCAATATCCAGGACGTGTTCAACGAGTATGGAGTGCAAATCATGTCGCCTCACTACCTGGGCGATCCCGAGCAACCTAAATGGGTGCCCAAGGAGCAGTGGCACGCGGCCCCGTCCAAACCTGAAAACACCGCGTGAGCAATGAGGCCTCAGGTGCCGGTCAGCGCAATGATCACCGGCCCACAGACCGCCAGCAGGACATTGGAGACGGTGAGGCCGATTGGGTCCAAAGCATGCCGAGCAGCGCCCCCATCCCCAACCCGCTATGCACCCAACCACTTTGAGTACGGCGCAGAACCAAGCTCAAACGTCCAGCGCCCCCCTGAGCAAGGCCTCAAGCACACGCGCGACGTCAGCACCCTGCTCGTCCAGCAGGCATACCGGCAGCCCGTGCAAGGCCGCTTGCACACCGGCCAGCCCCTCGCCCGTCAAGGCCAGCGGACAATCAATTTCCATCTGCAGCGAGCGCAGGCGCTTGGCCAAGGCAGGGCTCACCGGCGGCTGCAGCGCGATCACCAGTGCCGCAGGCTGCATCGCCGCACACAGCAGCGGGAGCTCTTCCAGCGGCTGCCCGCAGCCGAGCACTTCGATGCGTTGTTGCTCACTGCTCAACAGCAGCCCGGCGCACAATACCTGGCACTCGGCTTGCCCCTCGGTACCCGCCAGCAGCACCCGTGGCGCATCGGCCTGGTTCATCTGCAAGCGCAGCAACAGCCGGGCGCGCAAGAACGTATCGAGAAACAACCATTGGCTACGCTGGCCTGGTGCAGTGCCTGAAGCCAGCTCATGCCAAACCGGCATCAGCACGTCCCGCAGCACCGTGGCCTTTGGCAAGAGTGTGAACAGCTGCCCATGGATAGCTTCCAGCGCCTGCGCATCGAATGCCCTGGAGGCGCGTGCAACGGCGGCGCGCCAATCGTCAAAGGCCGAGGGCTGCTGCACAGGCACCTCAGGCTGGCCGGCGAGCCTGTCGCTAACCTTGCTGATGGGCAGGCCGTTGGCGGTCCAGCGCAAGATGTCGCGTATGCGCTGCACATCCTGGGCCGTGTACAAGCGATGGCCGCCCTCGGTGCGCTGCGGGCGTATCAACCCATGACGCCGCTCCCAGGCACGCAAGGTCACCGGATTGATGCCGGTCAGGCTGACCACATCGCGCATGGGTAGCAATTCGGGTGGGGTGGCGTCGGTCATAACGAGGTGTCATTCAAGGGGTGATACATTCTAAACCCAGATGCACCTTCTGCGGCGAGCCTCCTTGGTTCATCATGCAACAAACGGCGCCAAAAGCTTCTGCACGGAAGCCTTCGGTGCACATCGCATACGAAGTGTCTGTAGGTGAGCCCCATGATCAACGCAAAACTCCTGCAACTGATGGTCGAACATTCCAACGATGGCATCGTTGTCGCCGAGCAGGAAGGCAATGAGAGCATCCTTATCTACGTCAACCCGGCCTTCGAGCGCCTGACCGGCTATTGCGCCGACGATATCCTCTATCAGGACTGCCGTTTTCTTCAGGGCGAGGATCACGACCAGCCGGGCATCGCAATTATCCGCGAGGCGATCCGCGAAGGCCGCCCTTGCTGCCAGGTGCTGCGCAACTACCGCAAGGACGGCAGCCTGTTCTGGAACGAGTTGTCCATCACACCCGTGCACAACGAGGCGGACCAGCTAACCTACTACATCGGCATCCAGCGCGATGTCACAGCGCAGATATTCGCCGAGGAAAGGGTTCGCGAGCTGGAGGCTGAAGTGGCAGAACTGCGCCGGCAGCAGGGCCAGGCCAAGCGCTGACAAAAAACCTATACAAGGACGTTGACTTGTATAGATAAAAGCTTAGGCTTCAGTTATACCTGTACAACAATTCAATGTTGTACAGGATTGCCTGGAGCCCAGTATGTCAGCGTACCTACAGCAGTTCGCCGAGCGCTTCGCCCGCCTTGATGGGGCGAGCCTCGACACGCTGGATAAACTGTACAGCGACGATGTCACCTTCCGTGATCCCCTGCACCAGATACAGGGGCTGCAGGCCCTGCGCGCCTACTTCGAGCAGTTGTACGCCAACGCCACCGATATCCGCTACGCCTTCACCAGCGCCGACGAGGTAAAGCCCGGGCAAGGTTACCTGCGTTGGACACTGCAGTTTTGCCACCCGCGCCTGGCGGGGGGCCAGCCGATCACGTTGCAAGGGTGCAGCTGCCTGCATTGGCGCGACCGTGTGCATTTTCACCAGGACTATTTCGACGCCGGTGCCCTGCTTTATGAGCACCTTCCCGTCATGGGCACTGCGATCCGCTGGCTCAAAGGCAGGCTGGCATGAGCCGCTGTTGGCTGACCGGCGCCAGCAGCGGTATCGGTGCCGCGCTCGCGCAAATCCTCCTGGAACAAGGTCACCAGGTCGCCTTGGGCGGGCGCCACGCCGACCGCCTTGCCCCGCTGGCCGAACGGTTTCCTGGGCAGGTATTGCTGGCCATTGGCGATCTTGACAACCCGGAGCAGGTCGCCGGCATCGCTGCGCATATCGAGCAGGCCTGGGGGGGCCTGGACATGGCCATTTTCAATGCCGGCACCTGCGAATACCTGGAGCCGGGGCATTTCGACCCGGCGTTGGTCGAGCGCGTCATGCGCACCAACCTGCTGGGCGTCAGCTACTGCCTGGCGGCGGCACTGCCCTTGCTTCGCGCAGGCAAACGCCCCCACCTGGTGGTGATGGGCAGTTCGGTGACCTGGCTGGCCTTGCCCCGCGCTGGCGCCTATGGCGCGTCCAAGGCCGCAGTGCGCTATCTGGTGGAGTCACAGCGAATCGACCTGGCTCGCGAAGGCATCGCGGTCACCCTGGTGAGCCCAGGCTTCGTGGACACGCCACTGACCCGTCGCAACGATTTCCCCATGCCACAGCTGTGGTCTGCGCAGCGTGCCGCCCGGCATATCGCCAAGCGCCTGCCCGGCCGCCCCCTGGAAATCAACTTCCCCGGTCTTTTCACCTGGGTGTTGCGCCTGCTCGGGGCGCTGCCCGCGCGCCTGCGCCTGGCGCTGGGCCAACGCCTCGCCCGTCATGAACAGGAATGATGATCCATGCGTATAGCAATCATCGGCAGTGGCATCGCGGGGCTGACCTGCGCCCATTTGCTGTCACGCAAACACGAAGTCACGGTTTTCGAGGCCGAGCAATGGGTCGGGGGCCACACGCACACCCTTGATGTGGTCTGGAAAGGCCAGCGCCATGCAATAGATACCGGTTTCATCGTCTTCAAC
Source organism: Pseudomonas sp. BO3-4 (assembly GCF_034044115.1). Classification (NCBI taxonomy): domain Bacteria; kingdom Pseudomonadati; phylum Pseudomonadota; class Gammaproteobacteria; order Pseudomonadales; family Pseudomonadaceae; genus Pseudomonas; species Pseudomonas sp. BO3-4. The sequence goes on along the minus strand of NZ_CP139018.1, from coordinate 2,758,306 downwards.
GACTGGACGTACCCGAACTTCATCCGCTTGCTCGACCAGCTCAAGGTCCCTTCACAGCCGACCGAGATGAGTTTTTCCGTGCATGACCCGATGACGGGCCTGGAATATAACGGCCACGACCTGAACACCCTGTTCGCCCAACGCAGCAACCTGGTGTCCCCAGGGTTCTGGGGGATGATCCGGGACATTCTGCGTTTCAACCGTCAGGCACTGGCCGACCTGGACAACCGGCGTATCGATGCCAGCACCACGCTGGGCGACTACCTTCAAGCGAACCGCTATGGGCAACGCTTCATCGATCATTACATCGTGCCAATGGGGTCGGCGATCTGGTCGATGTCTCGCGCAGACATGCTCCACTTCCCGCTTGAGTTCTTTGTGCGCTTCTGTCGCAACCACGGCTTGCTATCGGTCAACCAACGCCCACAGTGGCGGGTGATCAAAGGCGGCTCGCGCAGCTATGTCGCGCCGCTGTGCCGACCGTTTGCTGAGCGCATCCGCCTCAACTGCAAGGTTTACCGCGTCAGCCGCGACGAAGGTGGCGTTACCCTCGTGAGCGCGGCCGGCACCGAACGCTTCGACAATGTGGTGTTCGCTTGCCACAGCGATCAGGCCCTGGCGCTGCTGGAAAGCCCCAGCAACCAGGAGCGCGCCGTACTCAGCGCCATCGATTACGCCAGCAACGACGTGGTGCTGCACACCGATACCCGCCTGCTGCCACGCCGCCAGCGCGCCTGGGCCAGTTGGAACTACCGCCTGGGCGGCCCTGAGCGGGCTCCCGCCGCGCTGACCTACAACATGAACATTCTGCAGGGTATCCAGGCACCGACAACCTTCTGCGTGAGCCTCAACCAGACCGCACTGATAGACCCGGCGCAGGTCATCGCCCGCTTCCAGTACGCCCATCCCCAGTACAGCGTTGCAGCGTCCGCCGCGCAAGCGTGCCAAGAGCAACTGCAAGGGCAACAGCACAGTTACTTCTGCGGCGCCTACTGGGGCAATGGCTTTCATGAAGACGGGGTGGTCAGCGCACTGAAGGTGGCCGCGCACTTCGGAGAGCAACTGTGAACAGCAGCCTCTGCCTGGGCTGGATCAGCCACCGACGGCTGACGCCGCGGGTCCACGCGTTCCGCTACCGGATCGGCATGTTCTACCTGGACCTGGACGAACAAACCTGGCTGATGGGCCTGTCACGCTGGCTGGGGCGCTGGCGCCTGGCGCCGTTGTGCTGGCGCGAGACCGACTACCTGCCCGCCCAAACCCGCCAAGGCGAATCGCTGGCCCAGGCTGCACGCTTGCTGGTCCGGCAGGCGACAGGGCATCTGCCCGAAGGCCGGGTACAGCTGCTCACGCAACTGCGTTGCTGGGGGCTGTCGTTCAACCCGGTGAGCTTCTATTTCTGCCATGACCGCGACGGGTGCCTGAGCGCGATCCTGATGGAAGTGCGCAACACGCCCTGGCGTGAACGCTTTCATTACGTGCTCCCGGTGCAAGGCAACCTTGCCAGGCCCTTCAGCGTCGGAAAGGCCTTCCATGTGTCACCGTTCATGCCGCTGGACATGGACTATCGCCTGCGCTTCTTCCTGGACACGGACCATGTACGCATTCAGATGCAGAACTGGCAAGGCGGCACAAAGGTGTTCGAGGCCGACCTCGCCCTGCGCCGCACGCCACTGGATGGAGCAGCGCTACGGCGGTATGTCCTGAACTTCCCATGGATGAGCCTGCGCACCGTCTCGGCCATCTACTGGCAAGCGCTTCGCCTGTTACTCAAACGCACCCCCGTGCACGACCACACCACCTGCCAGGGTGACCTGGCACTCGGCCAACCTTGCGAGGACCTTGATGATGTCAAATCCCACCCTGAGCGTTAGCAAGTTCGCAGGCCTTGCGCCCCTGCTCGGCGGGCTGGCACGAAGCGCCGTGCTCGCCCAGTTGGGCAAGCTGCGTCACGGCCACCTGCGCCTGCTCAGCCACGGGCAGCAGTGGAGTTTCGGTGATGCCGACAGCCCGTTGCAGGCCGAGGTGGAGATCCTCGATGACGCCACCTGGAGCCTGATCGCCGGCAATGGCTCGATCGGTGCTGGCGAAGCCTACATTCACGGCTATTGGCGCAGCCCCGACCTGGCGCTGGTGACCCGCCTGTTCGTCGCCAACCTCGAAGTGCTCGACGCGCTCGAGGGCGGCCTGGCCCGCCTGGGCCGCCCTGCCCTGCGCCTGCTGCACCGGCTCAACCGCAACGACAAGCGTGGAGCCCGGCGCAACATTCTGGCCCACTACGACCTGGGCAATGCCCTGTTCGAGCGGCTGCTGGACCCCACCATGATGTATTCGGCTGCGCAATTCGAACACCCGGGGCAAACACTGGAGCAGGCCCAGCTGCACAAGCTGGAGCGCATCTGCCAGAAGCTCGAACTGAGCCCTGACGATCACCTGCTGGAAATTGGCAGCGGCTGGGGCAGCCTCGCTATCCACGCAGCCACCCGTTACGGCTGCAGGGTCACCACCACGACGCTCTCCGAGGCGCAGTACAGCCATACCCTGGAGCGCGTCAAGGCCTTGGGGCTGGGGCAGCGCGTGCAAGTGCTCCGCGAAGACTACCGCGACCTTCAAGGCACGTTCGACAAACTGGTTTCGATCGAGATGATCGAAGCGGTTGGCCATCGCTACCTGCCGGTGTATTTCCGCCAGTGTGCTTCGCTCATCAAACCTGAAGGCCTGATGCTATTGCAGGCGATCACCATCCGCGACCAGCGCTATGCCCAGGCGCAGCGCTCGGTCGACTTTATCCAGCGGTACATCTTCCCCGGTGGCGCCCTGCCTTCGCTGAGCGTGTTGCTCGACACCGCCAGCCGGCACACTGGCCTCAACCTTGTGCACATGGAAGATTTTGGCCTGGACTACGCCCACACCCTGCGACACTGGCGCGAAAACCTGCGTCAGGCACGCACTGCGCTGACGGACCTTGGCTACGATGACATGTTCCAGCGCTTGTGGGAGTTTTACCTCTGCTACTGCCAAGGCGGTTTCGAGGAACGCGCCATCGGTGTTGCGCACCTGCTCTGGGCAGCACCCCAGGCACGCCGCGCGCCCTTGCCTGGCAGTGCCTGATGCGCAGCCGCTGGCTGATCGCCAATGCCCTCTGGCTGCAAGCCGGCTGGTGGGTCTGCGTGCTGGGGGCCGAGCGGCCTTTGCTGTTGCTGCTGGTGATTCCGGGCGTGGCAGTGCACCTGCGCCTGTGCCCGGACATCCATGCCGAGGTCAAGGCGCTGTTGCGCGTCACCTTTATCGGCTGTGTGCTCGACAGCGTGCTGGGAGCACTGGGGGTGTTCGGTTTCGACGCCTGGCCCCTGCCACTGTGGCTAGCGCTGCTGTGGTTGGTGCTGGCCAGCGGGATGCGTCACAGCCTGGCATGGGCCGGCAGGCACTGGCGAATCGGCGCACTGCTGGGGGCGATTGGCGGCCCTCTGGCCTACGTAGGCGGCGCCAGGCTGGCAGGTGTCGCCTTGCCCTTGGGCGCGCTGGAAACCGGCCTGCTACTGATGCCGATATGGGCGTTGGCCCTGCCCCTGCTGGCGCGCATCGCGGCGCGGCGCTGACCGGCGACATCGCTCGGAACAGTAGCGCACCTGCTCCCAACAGCGTGCCCAGCGCTTGCGCCAGGTGAACGGCCGGCCACACACCACGCAAACCTTGCTGGGCAGAAGGCTCTTTTTCATAACGCCTGCCCCGCATCGAGCCGCGCCAGCAATGACTGGCCACGTTGCCACACAGCATCGCGACGGCCAGCGGGCATGCCATCGAGGCTGCGATAGACCAGGGCCAGGCGCGGGTTAGCCGAGAGCTGGGGGCGATGGCGAATGAGAAAATGCCAATACAAGGCATTGAACGGGCAGGCCTCCTCTTCGGTTACCTGGTCGACCCTGTAACTGCAAGCCTTGCAATGATCGGACATGCGCTGGATATAACGACCACTGGCGCAGTACGGCTTGGACCCCAGGTAGCCGCCATCGGCGTGCATCACCATGCCAAGCGTGTTGGGCAGTTCGACCCACTCGAAGGCATCCATGTAGACCGCCAGGTACCACTCACAAATCGCGGTTGGCACGATACCGGCCAGCAAGGCGAAGTTGCCGGTAACCATCAAGCGCTGGATATGGTGAGCGTAGCCCAACCGCAGGGTCTGCCCGATGGCTTGGGCCATGCAGCGCATGCGGGTGTGCCCGGTCCAGTAGAATTCTGGCAGCGCCCGGTCGTTGTTCAGGTGATTGAGCCCGGCATACGCCGGCATGCGCTGCCAATAGATGCCACGCACATATTCACGCCAGCCGATCAACTGGCGAATGAAGCCTTCGGCTGCATTGAGCGGCACCCGCCCCTCGCGCCAGGCTTTGTCGACGTCGTCGCACAAACGACGCACATCCAGAAGCCCGATGTTGAGCGCCGCACTGATGCGCGCATGAAACAGGTACGGCTCGCCTTCGGCCATCGCATCCTGGTAGTCACCGAAAGCCGCCAGGCCGAAATCCAGAAAATGCTGCCACAGCTGTTGTGCCTCGGCGTGGGTCACGGGGTAGTCGAAACCGTCGACGCCCCCGTAGTGGTCGCTGAAGCGCTGACGCACCAAGGCCACCACCGCTGCCGTGATGTCGTCTTGCGCGAAATGCGCAGCGAACGGGCCACGCAGCTGCCGTGGCAATGGCTTGCGATTGTCGCCATCGAAATTCCAGGCCCCACCTGCCGGGCTGCCGTCAGGCTCCATGAGCAGGCCGGTTCGCTTGCGCATGCCACGGTAGAAGTGCTCCATACGCAGTTGGCGAGGTTCTGTGGCCCAGCGCCCGAAGGCTTCACGGGAGCACAGAAAACGCGTGTCGCGAAACCATACAAGCGGCAGCTCGGCATCACGCAAGGCCTGCTCCAGGCGCCACTCACCGCACTCGGTCAAGTGAATGTGGGTAGCGCCCAAGGCTTGTTGCCATCGACGCAACTCCCCCACGATGCTGCCGCTGTTACCCTCGGCATCCAGCTCGACATAGTGCACCTGCCAACCCCGTTCACGCAGGGCCTGGGCAAAATGCCGCATGGCGCTGAAGATGAGAATGATCTTCAGCGGATGATGCGGTACGTATCGGGCCTCCCCCTCCACTTCCGCCATCAGGACCGCATCGCGAGCAGGGTCAAGGGACGCCAGACTTGCCAGGTCGAACGACAGTTGGTCACCCAGCACCAGGCCCAGGCGCATCGTCCGGGCTACCACTGGCTGGTGAGCGTTACCGGTACGCGCAGCGGCGCGATGGGGCCGTCGCGTTGCCCGCACATCTCATCATGCACCACCTGCTGCACCAGCATGCAGGGCACCGGCGGCAGGTCGACCAGCAACTGCCGCAGTTCGGTCGTGGAGCGCACGCGCACGGGCTGCCCCTGGGCATCGCTCAATGTCACAGGGCCGGCGTCGGTCAGGGCGCGCAGGAGGTAGAAGCCCCCCTCCAGCGACAGCAGTTCAAGTTCCTTGGCTTCGCCGGTCGAAACCAGCTGGGTCAGCGCGATCAGGTTCATGGTGTGCCCTCTGGCAGGCGGCGGAAGAACAAGGTGATCTGGCCAATCTCAACGCCCAGCTTGCTCATGCTCGAGCGGTTGATCAGGGTGTCGTCATCCATGAGGTACATCCAGTCGTCCAGGTCTACCTGCCAGTGCCGCCCATCGACCGGCAGGTCCAGTTGGTAACGCCATCGCAGCGCGTTGCCCGCCACTTCGCCACGCGCCTCGCCGATCACGTCCCCCGCGGTTCCCCGCCAGCGCCCGGGGCCGTCCGGCACCAGCGTCCAGGTACGCTGCTGGCGTGTGCCATCGCTATAAAGAAAATGTTCGTCGAGGATCAGCCGTTCACCTTCGCGGCGGCTGTCGATGCGCACGTGGAAGCGCTTGACCACCTCCCCGGAACGCTTCTGGAACATCCCCCACGCCTGAACCGGGCGCGAGAAGAACGCCGCCAGGTCCAGCTTCGGCTGCTCCTGGGCATAGTGCTCGATACCGACATTGCCACAACTGCCCAGAAGCAGGCAGGCAGCCAGCAACAGCGCTTTGTACATGTTCAGGCTCCTCGGTCATCGCCAGCCAGCCCAAGCAGCCGCTGACGCAATTGGGGGTCTCTGGCCCGCGGGTCAAGCCAGATGGCGAAGAAGGCCCGGGCGAACACCGGATCGTCGATCGCGTGGCTCAGTTTGCCGTCGACGTAAAAGCGGCAACCCTGCCCCGGCAGGTACAAGCCCGTGATGCGCATGCCAGGGCTCACGTCCACGAATGCCTGCTCAATCGCCCTGGTCCATGCCGCGCGTTGCTGTGCCGTCATGCTGCCGCCACCCAGGCGTTGCATTTCCTCGAGGCTGGCATTGACCAGCGTGTCCCTGGACAATGAACGGTGATAAAGCAGCTCAAGGGCGAACGGCTGGCTCCAGTCCTGAACCGGGCCAACTGCCCATAACCGGGCGGTATACAGCCGCAGGCCGAACCAGGTGAAATCACCGGCGCCCAGCCGTTGCGCCGCAGGCAGCTCCGCGCGCCAGTCTGCCGCCGACGACATGGCGGCTAGCAGCAGGCACAGACAGGTCCAACGTGCAGGGTGCGCCATTCTGACCTCGAGCACTTTGTTAAATACTATACAATAGTAGACTCTTGTACAGATATTTGACGAGCCATGTATAGTTTTTAATGCCCAGCATGCACATTCTGCAAGCCTCGCGCCCCGTTATCGAACACCCATGAAAGTCGAGATAGAAGGAATTGCCCATGCTGTACGTCGTCATGCTCGGTGGACGCCACCCACGGGCCAATATCGAGGTCCACGACGTGTTGTTCGCGCAGGCGGACTCACTTGAACAGGCCTACCCACATCTGCGCCAAGCCTGGTTCGGAAGCCGAACGGGCCTGCACATCGACGCATGGATGGAAGTCGACGGTATTGACCGCTACCGCGTCGCGTTCAGTCAGGTAGCGCCTGGCCCACACGATCCCAGGTTGTTCTTCATCAACCTTGGCGGCTACGAGCCCGGGGTGTTTGGCGAGGCACACCGCTACCTGCTGGTGGTGGCCAGGGACAAGGCCGAGGCCAGGCAACTGGGCAAGCAGCGCTTGCAGGCAGACTGGCTCAAGCCGCATACCGACGCGGTACTGGACGTCGACGATTGCCTGCCGATCGACTGGGTGAACGGCCATTACGTGCACTTGATCGAAGGGCCCCATGACGGCTTACGGCAGTACAGCGACTATATCCTGCTGTGAGCTCACCCCTGCCAGGTGCAAGAACGTTGGCAGGCATCACAGGACGAAGCACCAGCGCCCAGCCAAGAGGACACTCCGATGAGCCTGATAAACGACCTTCACACACCCGCCAACGTGCTGGTCTGCGGGGCCAGTGAAGGGATTGGCCTGGCATTGTGCACGCAGTTGCTGGCGCGCGATGACATCGGGCTGGTGTTCGCCGTTTCGCGACGAGCCACCACCAGCCCTGCGCTGGATACCTTGTTCACAGAGCACGGGCGACGGTTGGTTCGCCTCGACTGCGACGCCCGGTCCGAGCAGGCACTGAACACTCTGGCAGCACAGGTGGGCGCCTGCTGCGACCAGCTGAACCTGGTCTTCAGCACGCTTGGCGTGCTGCAAGAAGGCCCGGCACGGGCTGAAAAAGCGCTGAACCAGCTTGATATGGCGGGGTTGCTGAGCAGTTTCACAACCAACTGTTTCGCCCCTGTTCTGCTGCTCAAGCATTTGCTGCCGCTGCTGCGTCGGCAACCGATGGCCTTCGTCGCCTTGTCGGCGCGGGTCGGGTCGATCGGCGACAATCACCTGGGTGGGTGGTACAGCTACCGTGCCAGCAAAGCCGCGCTCAATCAGCTTCTGCGCACTGCAAGCATCGAGCTGAAGCGACTGAACCCCGCGTCAACGGTACTTGCACTGCATCCCGGCACCACCGACACCCAGCTTTCCCGCCCCTTTCAGGGCAATGTGCCGCCGGGCAAACTGTTCTCGCCCGCGTTTGCCGCCACCTGCATCCTGGCACTTGTGAGCCGTCACGGCCCGGCGCAGAGCGGAACGTTCTGGGCGTGGGATGGCACGCCGATTCCCTGGTGACGCGGGCGGAGAGCTCCAGGCCAAGTCGATGAACCAGCCCTGAGCGAGAACGGTCAACCCTTTATCTGACAACGGCAGAAGGAAGGGTGGAGCGAATGGTTTCGTTTGATCTGCAACGGATGCTGATAGGCGACTTTCCTTTTACCTTTCTGCTGGAAGTTGCTGTGCGTGTTTCAGCGGCCTTCCTGGCCGTGTTCTTCTTTCTGAAATTCAGTGGCCGGCGCGGTATCAGACAGCTGTCCCGGTTCGAGCTCGTGGTCATTCTCACCCTGGGCTCAGCGGCCGGCGATGTAACCTTTTATGAAGATGTACCGCTGCTGCCGGTGGCCTTGGTTTTCCTCACGCTGTTCATGCTTTACCGAGGAACGGTCTACCTCATGAGGCGAGACAGAACCTGCGAGGCCTGGATCGACGGGCTGCCGGTTACGGTAGTGAAAGAGGGCATGTACGAAGTCCATTCGCTGCGTCACATGAACATTTCACCGAATGAGCTGTTCATGGAGCTACGCCAGCAAGGTGTCGAGCACCTGGGCCAGGTTCGACTGGGCCTTCTGGAAACCGATGGCGATCTCAGTTTGTATTTCTATGACCAGCAAGACACACGCCCCGGCCTGTCAGTGCTGCCGGTCGAGCATCGCCCAGAGTACACATCGCCGCCCGGCGCAGGTTTGCATTGCTGCGTGGGCTGTGGTTGTCCGGCCTACCATGAGCCTCACGACACCCTGGCGTGTTCACGTTGCGGTCATACGGTGTGGTCGCCTGCATTGGAGACTGTACGCAACCGTTAGCCTGTTTTCCCTCTACCGCCAAGCATCGAGCAGGAACTCTGCTTGCTGTTTGCAGGCCCTTATGAGAGTCCTGTCAGTACGAGGAGCACAATGATGAGTGCACAATTGAACGGCAATCGCGTGCCTTTCTGGTCACCAATGGCTTTGAACAGGTGGAACTGACCGGCCCGCGTGATGCCTTGGAAAACAGCGGCGCGGTGGTCGATATCCTGAGCGAGGCACTGGCAGACTGACCCTGCTTCTGTTCAGCGCGTGCTGGTCGCCCATGGTGCCGACCAGCACGCACTGATCACGCCAGCTGGATGAAAACTGAATAGCCGCCCAGCAACACCCAGAAGCACAGGAAAATCCAGGGCGTGCGCAAGGAAAACAGCAGCGATTTGCGGTGCCCCGCCTGAGAGGTTTCGGCCTCGCAGAACAGCGGCGACTCGTCATAGGCCAGGCCCATCATCGGCTCGCTGCGCAGCAGGTGGCTCTGCTTCATCTGCCAGTGCTCGATAATCCGGAAGGCCGCGCGGATGCCAGGCCAGGCATTCAGTGTACTGAGCACGCCGAGCAGTGCGAGAAAAGCCGGGACCATCAGGGTGAACATTTCGCCCCAGCTTTGGTTCAGGTTACCCATCGATGACACGTAGGCGATCACCAGGAACGACTGGGCCGCAAGATAAGCGTCGGTACGGTTGGCCAGGATGGTGGTCTCATACTGAATTTCGCGTCGATAGAAATCCAGCCTCTCCTTGGGCGTACCGAACATCCTCTCGTTCGTCTGATCGATCTCATGTTCCGGCGTGGAAGGCGTGATGATTCGAGGCACCGCAGACTCCTTGATAACGTGGGCCTCACCCATGCCAGCAAGCCCCGTCAGCGGTAGAGCCATGCGGTGGGTAAAAATTCACTGGGAATGGGTGCATCAACCGCTCGTCGCTCAGCACGAAGATCCACTTCAACACCGGCCTGGCGCGCCTTTCGAATGGGAATGAGCGTTCCAAACCTGCAGGAGCTTCCAGCATGAGCGACTACCCTACCCCGCCATTCCCTTCCCAACCGCAAAGCGTTCCCGGTTCCCAGCGCAGGATGGATCCTTATCCGGACTGCGGTGAGCAGAGCTACACCGGCAACAATCGCCTCGCAGGCAAGATCGCCTTGATAACCGGTGCTGACAGCGGCATCGGGCGTGCGGTGGCCATTGCCTATGCCCGAGAAGGCGCTGACGTTGCCATTGCCTATCTGAATGAACACGACGATGCGCAGGAAACCGCGCGCTGGGTCAAAGCGGCGGGCCGCCAGTGCCTGCTGCTACCCGGCGACCTGGCACAGAAACAGCACTGCCATGACATCGTCGACAAGACCGTGGCGCAGTTTGGTCGCATCGATATCCTGGTCAACAACGCCGCGTTCCAGATGGCCCATGAAAGCCTGGACGACATTGACGACGATGAATGGGTGAAGACCTTCGATACCAACATCACCGCCATTTTCCGCATTTGCCAGCGCGCTTTGCCCTCGATGCCAAAAGGCGGTTCGATCATCAACACCAGCTCGGTCAACTCGGACGACCCGTCACCCAGCCTGTTGGCCTATGCCGCGACCAAAGGTGCCATTGCCAATTTCACTGCAGGCCTTGCGCAATTGCTGGGCAAGCAGGGCATTCGCGTCAACAGCGTCGCACCCGGCCCGATCTGGACCCCGCTGATCCCGGCCACCATGCCTGATGAGGCCGTGAGGAACTTCGGTTCCGGTTACCCGATGGGGCGGCCGGGTCAACCTGTGGAGGTGGCGCCAATCTATGTCTTGCTGGGGTCCGATGAAGCCAGCTACATCTCGGGTTCGCGGTACGCCGTGACGGGGGGCAAACCTATCCTTTGAATGTGCTGCCGAGGCCTGCATACGCGGGCTTTGGGGCTTCTGGCAGCGCGTAATCGCAGCGTGACCTCGAAGCGCGCTTTGCCAGCCATCATCGACGTTGAACCCTGCCGCCCACTGTCACTCAATTCCATGCAAGCCATTGTTCATTCGCCCGCGACGAGGTGACACCATGAATGCTATCGATTTGCTGATTCAAGACCATAAGTTGGTCAAGAAACTGCTGGAAGAGCTCTGCGCGACCACCCAGGGTTCAGCAGTGAAAACGCGCAGGCACCCCGCTACGCTGTTCAAGCTTCATCGGTCCAACGAGCGTCACCGAACGCTCGCGGGGCTTTCAACAACAATGTGAAGCTGCCGGTCAGTTGCTGACGCAGCTCTTTGGGCATGGAGAACGCGAAATGCACAAGCCATGAACCATCACCTAAATGGAACGTTTCACGGCGGTACAACGTGACTTGCTGTTCGGAAATACCGATGCACACGGCTACCGAAAAATCGCTTGGTTCTTCGTCCACGGGAGAGCCCCTGGCAAGCAAGCGCGCGCGGCGCTCTGATGGTGTGGCCCCTACTGGCAGATAAACACTGCCGGCATCCTCAAGGCTTGGCCGTTCGCTCTTTTTTCCACTGCGCCCTGGAGACACCATCAGCGTAGCCGGTGACACCGATCGCTACCTGCTGAATGCGGCCGCCATGCTGAAGGAAAGCTTCGACCTGCTCGCAGATGCGCACATGGGCTTTTTGGGCCGCGCTGGGGTACGTCTGGGACATGTTGGCCTCTCGGTTATGAGCCACTGAACGACAGTCACCCGAGCAGGCACTATACACCCTGCAGTGCCATCAGCGTCTGAAGCCTGCCAAAACCCTGCTTTTGTCGACCGAAGGGCGTGGCCATGGTGAGCTGCAAGCGCACAAGCCCAGGAATGCTTGCTCGAACATATGGAAATACGTATATTCGGCTTTCCGTATGTACAGGCACCCCCATGATCACACCGCCCGATGTCTTCAAGAGCCTCTCTGACGAAACCCGCGCTCGCGCCACGCTGCTTATCGCCAGCCTGGGCGAACTGTGCGTCTGCGAACTGATGTGCGCGCTGGACGACAGCCAACCCAAGATCAGTCGCCATCTGGCACAACTGCGCAGCACTGGCATGCTGCTGGACCGCCGTCAGGGCCAATGGGTGTATTACCGCCTGAATCCGGAACTGCCTTCCTGGGTTCACGAAATGCTTCAGGTCACCTTGCACGCCAATTCGCAATGGCTGGCTGACAATGCCCTTCGGCTGAAGAACATGGACGGTCGCCCCGTGCGTGATTCCGTCTGCTGCTGATCATCACCAAGCGAGATTTTCATGCTGCCCGCCATTGCTGTCTTCGTCTTCACCCTCATACTGGTCATCTGGCAGCCCAAGGGGCTCGGTGTTGGCTGGAGCGCCGCGCTAGGCGCCATCATCGCCCTGGCTACAGGCGCCGTTTCACTGCATGACATCCCTGCCGTATGGGCCATTGTCTGGAACGCCACCGCCACGTTCATCGCGGTCATCATCATCAGCTTGCTGCTGGATGAGGCCGGTTTCTTCGAATGGGCCGCATTGCATGTGGCGCGTTGGGCAAACGGCAGCGGCTACCGCCTGTTCGCCTTCTGCATACTGCTCGGCGCCGCTGTATCGGCGCTGTTCGCCAACGACGGTGCGGCGCTGATCCTCACCCCCATCGTCATGTCGATGCTGCTCGCGCTGCGCTTCTCACCTGCAGCGACACTGGCCTTTGTCATGGCCGCAGGCTTCATTGCCGACACGGCCAGCCTGCCGCTGGTGGTCTCCAACCTGGTCAATATCGTCTCGGCCGACTACTTCGGCCTGGGCTTCGCCGAATACGCATCGGTGATGGTGCCGGTGAATATCGCCAGCGTGGCGGCCACCCTGCTGGTGCTGTTTCTGTACTTCCGTCGTGATATCCCCAGGCAGTACGCGCTCGATGCGCTGAAGGCGCCAAGCGAGGCAATTCATGACCACGCCACCTTCAAAGTCGGTGGGTGGGTGCTGCTGGTGTTGCTTGCAGGCCTGTTCGTACTGGAACCTCTGGGCATCCCGATCAGTGCGGTGGCCGCCGTCTGTGCCGCAATCCTCTTTGCCGTGGCCGCTCGCGGTCACCGCATCTCAACCCGTCGCGTGCTGCGGGAAGCGCCGTGGCAGGTGGTGATTTTTTCTCTGGGCATGTATCTGGTGGTGTACGGCCTGAAGAACGCCGGCCTCACGGACATGCTCACCCACCTGCTGGACAGGCTTGCCGAGCAGGGCCTGTGGAGCGCGGCCATTGGCACCGGGTTGATCTCCGCGCTGCTGTCCTCAGTCATGAACAACATGCCCAGCGTGCTGATCGGCGCCTTGTCGATCCAGGCCAGCGGCGCAGAGGGCGTGGTACGTGAGGCGATGATCTACGCCAACGTCATCGGCTGCGACCTCGGCCCGAAGATCACCCCGATTGGCAGCCTCGCCACACTGCTTTGGCTGCATGTGCTGGCGCGTAAAGGCATGCGCATCACCTGGGGTTACTACTTCAAGGTCGGCCTGCTGCTCACCGTACCGGTTTTGCTGATCACCCTTTCTGCTCTGGCAATGCGCCTGAGTCTCTGACATTCGCCCCCCAGCGGAGGAGCCCTCCATGCGAGTCCTGTTCATGTGCACGGCCAACAGCTGCCGCAGCATCCTTTCCGAAGCAATGTTCAACCACCTGGCACCGCCCGGTTTCGAGGCAGTCAGCGCTGGCAGTTTCCCCAAGGGCCAGGTGTTGCCACGCAGCCTGAGCACGTTGCAGCAGGCCAATATCTCGACCCAGGGCTTGAGCAGCAAAGGCAACAATGCGTTCGAGGGCAACCCACCCGACATCGTCATCACCGTCTGCGACAAGGCTGCGGGCGAAGCCTGCCCGGTGTATTTCGGCCCTGCGCTGAAGTCGCATTGGGGGCTGGAAGACCCGTCCGATGTCGTGGGTGACGAAGCTTCGGTCGATGCGGCGTTCCGCGCCACACTGGCCCGCATCGAATCTCGCTGCCAGGCCTTCTTCGCACTGCCGTTCGATCAACTCGACCGCGAGCAGCTCAAGCACGCGCTGGATCGCATCGGCTCGCTTTGAACAGGAAGAAAACATGTCCGAGCAACTGCCTAACCTCGACCTCACGCTGTTCGACCTGCCGCCTTCGGCAACCCCGACCAGCGAACACAAACCACGCATCCTGCTGCTGTACGGGTCTACCCGAGAACGCTCCTTCAGTCGCTTGCTGGTAGAAGAAGCCGCGCGCCTCCTGGAGCACTTCGGTGCCGAAACCCGCACCTTCGACCCGTCGGGCCTGCCGCTGCCTGACGATGTCCCCGTGGAGCATCCCAAGGTGCAGGAGCTGCGAGAACTGGTGCAATGGTCAGAAGGCCAGGTGTGGTGCTCGCCGGAGCGCCATGGGGCGATGTCTGCGGTGTTCAAGGCACAGATCGACTGGATTCCGTTGGCGCTGGGGGCATTGCGCCCCACCCAAGGCAAGACCCTGGCCGTGATGCAGGTATGCGGCGGATCGCAGTCGTTCAACGTGGTCAACCAGTTGCGTGTGCTGGGCCGCTGGATGCGGATGTTCACCATCCCGAACCAGTCTTCGGTACCCAAGGCTTATCTGGAGTTCGACGACACCGGGCGGATGAAGCCATCGCCGTACTACGATCGCGTGGTTGATGTCATGGAGGAGCTGGTGAAGTTCACCGTGCTGCTGCGCGACCGCCAGGCATTCCTGGTGGATCGCTATTCGGAGCGCAAGGAAAGCGCCGAGCAGCTGTCTGAGCGGGTCAATCAGCGATCCATCTGACGCAAACGTGATTCAAGACAGTGGAAACGACAGGGTAGCGGCCAGCCCGCCACCCGCTCTGTTTTCAAGGCGTACCTGCCCCCCCATACGGTCGATGATGGTCGTGACGATGGAGAGCCCGAGGCCAGCACCATTTGGGCTGTTTCGGCTATAGAAGCGTTCGAATACACGGGATAGGCTCTCCTCGTCGATACCCGTCCCTTCATCCTCGACGACCAGTTCGATACGGCTGGCCAGGCGCCTCAGTGACACGGCTATGCGCCCCCCAGGCGGTGAATGTTCTACCGCGTTGGACACAAGATTTTGTAGCGCAATGCCCAGCGCGCCAGCGTCGACCTGCAGATGAAGGCCCCCTTCGCCTATGTCCAGCGAGGGTTCCAGGCCACGGTCCAGTATCCATGGGGTCAATTCAGCCAGGGTTTCGGTGACGACCTCGGCCAGGTCGATACGGGCGCTGGCTCGCTGCCCCAGTTTTGGCTCAACGCGGGCCAATGTCAGCAACTGGTTGACCACCCGTGTCAGCCGATCGACCCCGCCCACAAGAAAGCCCAGGGCTTTCTCGCGCTCGGCATCATTGCTGGCGGCCAGCGCGTTCTGCGCGTGCAGCCGCAGTACGGCCAGAGGCGTACGCATTTCGTGGGCAGCATCGGCAATGAAGCGATGCTCACGCCGCAGCAGATCGTCGATCTGCGCCAGCAAGCGATTGATGGCCGCCTGCATGGGCTCCAGTTCAGTGGGAAGCGGTACCAGTTGCAGCGGCTCCAGCGAATCGGCATGGCGCCTGCGGATGACATTGGCCATGTTCTGCAGTGGCCGCAGCCCCCAGCCGATCGCAGCCCACACCAGCAGTGCCAACGCCAGGCTGCCAAGCAGGAACGGGAACAGCGTGTGGCGAACGATGCGGTCGATCAGGTCGTAGCGCACATCATCACGCTCACCCACCCAGATAAGCCAGTGCTTTTCCGGCACCGGCAAAACGAAACCGCGCCATTGTTCACCGCCACTGGAAAAGTCGTAGAACCCTGGAGCAGTGGGTGGTGGGTCGATGGGTGGCGCACTGGGTGTATGCACCAGCAACGCCATGCCTTCTCCCCAGACCTGGAACGCCAGCTTGCTTTCGTAAGGGTGGCCCACCTGATGCCGCCCTGCTTTGCCCAAGGCATCGTTGAAGGCCTGATACAGCGCCTCACGCGAGCCCTCTTGTACCGGCATGCTCATGACGCCTTGCAGCAAACGCGCGTTCTGGGCCAGGTGCGCGTCATACACCTCGTTAATTTCGTGGCTGCTGTCGTGGTAGTTATAGAGCGCGAGCAAGCCGGTACCGAGTAGCAGCAAGAGCATCACGCGCCACAGCGTGCGCTGGCGAAGCGAGGTCATGCCTTGACCTCGACCAGATAGCCAATGCCACGCACCGTGCGAATCAGGCCGTTGAACAGCTTCTTGCGCAGGTGGTAGATGTTCACCTCCAGCGTGTTGCTCTCCGGTTCTTCATCCCAGCCATACAGCAGTTGAGTGAGGCGCTCACGCGTGAATACCTTGCCGGGATGTGCCAGCAACTCATGCAACAGCACATACTCTTTGGGGGTGAGCACAACTTCGACGCCATTGTAGTGCACTTGCTGGGTGGCCGGGTCCAGGCTGACCCCGGCATGCTCGATCAGCACCTTGGCGCGCCCTACGCTGCGCCGCAGCAAGGCGCGCAAGCGCGCCTTGAGCTCGTTGAGGTCGAAAGGCTTGACCAGGTAATCATCGGCGCCGGCATCCAGGCCGGCAATGCGATCATCAAGGGCATCCCGCGCGGTGAGGATCAGCACCGGCAAGCTGTCGCCGCCGGCGCGTAATCGCCTGAGTAGCTCGAGGCCATCCATACGGGGCAATCCAAGATCCAGGATCAGCAGGTCGAAGGTCTCGTGTTGCAGCGCATGCAAGCCACTGACACCGTCACACAACCAGTCGAGGGTGTACCCCTCCTGGCGCAAGCCGTCGCAGATCCCTTCCCCCAGTGCAATGTCATCCTCAACCAGCAACAGCCGCATGTTCAGTCCTGTTTGTCCTTGATGGCCTTGAGTAAAGCATCGATATCGGCACGCCGGCCCTGGTCAGCCAACTCACGCCCCGGCCGGGGCGGTGCCTGCAAGGCTTTCTGCAGGGCGGCGGTAGCTTCAGGGTAGCGCTTTTGCCGATACAGATGATCAGCCCAGAAATAGTTGCTGTCGATACCGTTGGGGTTGATCTGCAAGGCTTTGCGCAGCATCTTGTCGGCCATTTCGGCATCACCGAAACCGATAGGCCAGCCGGGCACCTGGTCATACAGCGTGCCCAGGCTGGTGTAGGCCGAACCTTGCAGGGCGTTGGGGTCCAGCTTCATGGCCTGCTCCAGGCTGGCTTTCGCCGCCTTGACCTTGCCCAGTGCACCGAGGCCACCCGTCGCCCCCGCCCAACTGCTGTTGATGATGCCCTCCCAGATCAAGGGTTCAGGTGTGCCCGGATACTGATGAACAAACGTTGCTGCATCGCCTGCCAGCTTTTCGAAGGCGTCGGCACGCGTGTCCTTGGGCATTTGGTACTGAATCTGCGCCCAGCGCTGCTGCAGATCACTCAGGCGCTGGCTGCCTGCCTGGTCCAATGCCCAGGTGAAGGGTGCAAATGCCAGCAAGCTGGCAATGAACAGACGCTTCATTTGTTCGACTCCTTGGAGTGGCTACCGATATAGCGGCGAATGACTGGCAGTTGCTTGCGCAGTGCGCGATCGACTATGCCCGGCAACATCCCGTTGATACGCACGAAGAGCTTTTCCGGCCACCCCAGATAAAGCTCGGTGCGCTCGGATTGCACCGCCTCGAGCACAGCACGGGCGACGTCCGCAGGGTCGTCCATGCCAACTTTCAGCGCTTGATTGAGCGCAGTCGCAGCACTGCTGTTCATCGTTGTGCGGGTCGCCCGGGGGGCGGCATACAGCACGTTCACCGTGGTGTCGGCCAACTCGCGGCGCAGCGCTTCCGAAAAACCACGCAGCGCAAACTTGCTGGCGCAGTAGGTGGCGTAGCCGGGGTAGCCGATCGAGCCATAGGTCGACCCGACATTGACCACCAACGCCTTGGGCTGAGCACGCAGCAACGGCAGGCAGGCCCGGGTCAGTTGCAAGGGTGCCTTCAGGTTGATGTCCAATAGCTCGTCCAGCGCATACTCATCCAGCTGGTCGAGCAGAGCGAAGCGATTCACGCCAGCCGCGTTGATCAGCACATTGACAGCCCCCATCTCGCGTGCCCGCTCGATGACATGTTCGCGCCCTGACGGGCTGCGCAGGTCGGCCTCCTGCCAGCGCAGACGATCAGGGTACCGGTTCATCAGGCCAGCCAGCTTGCCCATATGCCGACTGACGGCCAACACCTGGGCACCGGCAGCACAGAGCTGTTCAGCCAGCTCCAGGCCTATGCCCCCACTGGCGCCGGTGAGGATCACCACGGACTCAGCCAAACGCATGGTGCACCTCTTGCTGCCCGGCATGCGGCAAGCCCTGGAACATCTCGGTGTACAAGCGGTAGACGACCTTGGCCGCGTGGAGGACGGCCTGCTGGTCACCGGCATCGTCGAGGCGGTCCATCAACTGTTTGTAGGTCACCATGTGCTCCTGGTCGAGCGCACCGTGCGAGCTGAGGTAGCTGAACGCCTGGTCTGGCAGTGCCAATGTGTTCTGGATAACGCCCGCCGCCTGGGTGGCCAGGGCGATGCTGGTGCCTTCAAGCACGTTGACCATGCCGAACAACCCAACCGGGTTGCCACGGGCGATAAGGTCGTACAGGTAGGCGACCATCAGCTCGATGGATTGCACCGGCTGGCCATCGCGCACGGCCTCCCAGTCACCGCCGCACGCTTTGATGTCGTTGAGGATCCACTGCTCGTGGCCGTATTCCTCTTCAATGTATTCGCAGACCGCGCCGCGCAGCCACTCCAGCCGCAGCGGCAATCGAGCCCCACAGGCCATCATCAGCGGCACGGTATGGCGCACGTGGTAATAGGCCTGGGTCAGGAAGGCGACGTAGCTGTCCAGGCTGACCTGGCCGGCCAGCGCTTCGCGGATCACCGGTACGGCGAACAGCGCCTGACGCTCTTGGGCGGTTTGTACTTGCAGGGTGTCGAAAAAGGACATTGTGAACCTCACAACGAGATGTCGGACAACAGGGTGTGGTAACGCTGCAAGATCGCCTCACGTCGCGGGCGGCCATTGGCAGTCAGGGTTTCGTCAAGCGTGCTCAGAGGCACTGGCAAGCGGCGCCAGGTGTGCACCCTGGCGTAATCGGGCAATCGCGCGTTGCATTGCTGTACGGCCTGTTCGATGGCCTCGTCGCTGATGCCGGGATCCAGCGGCCAGAGCAAGGCAAGGTTGCGTGGCAAGGCCTCGCCATGCACGAAAGCCTGGGCGATCACGCCACTTTGGCTCAGCTCGGCTTCTACCCACTCCGGGTTGACGTTGCGCCCGAAGCTGGTGATGAACTGATGCTTCTTGCGGCCATCCAGGTAGAGGTAGCCCTCCTCATCGAGGTGCCCTACATCGCCTGTTGCCCACCACTGCCCGGTTACCGGCGGCTCTCCCAGGTAGCCCAGCAATATCGAGCCGGCCACCAAAACTTCGCCATCGTCGGCAATGCGCACCTGCACATGCGGCAATGGCTTGCCGACGCTCCCAGGGCGCACAGCCCCTGTGCGGTTGAGCGCCACTACCGAGGCGCACTCAGACAAGCCGTAACCTTCGAACACCGGCAAACCGACCGCCTCGGCCCGCGCGAGCAGGCTTGGCGATACCCGAGCGCCGCCTACCGCCACCAAACGCAGAGGGCCGACCCGCATCAGCCCGCGTTCGATCGCTGTCACCAGCCCCATCAGCAGTTGCGGCACAAGGATCAGGCTCTGCGCACCACTGAGGGCGATTGCGCCCAGCAGGCGCTTGAAATCGACCTGGCTCGCGCCTCCCATCCCCAACTGCTGCTGCGGATAGAGCTGCACACAAGCGCCAGCCATGAGCGCGGCGTAGACGCCCAGGTTTTCCAGCAGAACACCCAGTGGCAGTACCGCCAGGTATCGCTGCGGCTCGGTTGGGCGGCTGGCGGCCTCCAGCTCATGCGCCACACGCAGCAGGGTTTCAGCGCTCAGGCACACGCCTTTGGGCGTGCCGGTGCTACCGGAGGTGTAAGTGATCTTGGCAGTGCCCTCAGGCAGCGCCGGGGCGACAAAACTGTCACGCTGCCACACGCCAGCTGGCGCCTGCCGGGCAAAGCCAAGCGCAACGAGCTGTTCGGCCCACTGCGCCTCGCACACGACCGCCGTGACCCCGCTTTGCTGCAAGCAGTGCTGGAACTGGGTCGCGCTGAAAAACGACGGCACTGTCACAGTGGCGCGTTCGGCGAACAGCGCCGCCAAATCCCAGAATAGCGCCTCGGGCCCGTTATCCAGCACCACGGCGAAGGTTCCCGGTGGTTGGCTACGCAGGCAGCCCGCACGAGATTCGACTTCGTCGAGCAGTTGCCGGTAGGTGTAACGCTGCGCATCGCCCTGGACGGCCACGGCGTCAGGATGTTCCAGGGCATGCTGGCGCAACAGTGCCTGAAAGGCAGTCAGTTCATGCCGCATGGCCGGTCTCCAGGGTTAGCATGGGAAACCCAAGCCGCTCGAACATGCCCGCCTGCTTCAGGGCATCGAAGCCAAAGCCTATGTTGCCGGCAAATACCTGGGGTCGCTGGTCGTAGTAGGTCCCCCATTGGTCCACTTGGCCCTGCAAGCGCGCAGGATCCGCTGAGGCCAGCACAGTGGGCACCAGCCCCAGTCGCTGGAAACTGTTGAACAGTGTCGCGGCGCCCGTGAATGCGACCCACTCCAAACCGCGCATGGCCAGCAACCACGTCACGGCAATGATCATTATTCGAGCGCTGCCGGCGCTGAGCGAGGCCAGGTTGCCTACTTCTACTATGCAGTTGCGATCCGGTGAGGCACCGGTTACCCGTGAAACAGCGGATTCCAGAGGCTCGTCCAGGTACCGCTCAAGAAAGAGCGGCCCTTCGCTGGCCGGTCGCATGCCCGCCGCCGCGATCAGGCGACCGTGGCTACCCTGCAAGGCAAGCAGTTCCGGCAGGTAATGCTGCACATCCGCCTGGTGCACGCAGGCAAAGCGCTCGTGTATGAAGTGCTCCAGCTCGCCTCGCCCATGATCGCCGCTGAGGTGAAGAGAAAGATGCGCCTGATGATCGGCATGGCTACCGATGGGTAACGGAAGCAAACTGTGCCATTGATGAGTCTGAGTCATGAAATTTCCCCGCCTGGGTGCGACGGAGGGAATTATCGGGG
Organism: Pseudomonas sp. BO3-4; assembly: GCF_034044115.1. Classification (NCBI taxonomy): domain Bacteria; kingdom Pseudomonadati; phylum Pseudomonadota; class Gammaproteobacteria; order Pseudomonadales; family Pseudomonadaceae; genus Pseudomonas; species Pseudomonas sp. BO3-4. Next base: position 2,737,339 of record NZ_CP139018.1, on the reverse strand, counting down.
CCGAATCTGAATGCAATCTGAAGTCGGCTACTGTCGGAGCGCCTCAGCCCGGTGCTCGTTCATGTGCTGAATTGACTATGACCGGGCACGACGCGTGCCCAGCTCGATCCAGACGGGTGCATGGTCGCTGGCCTTGGCCTCGTTACGCACCCACGCATCGACACCCGCCCGCTTCAGATAAGGCGCAAGCTCGAGGTTGAGCAACAGATGATCGATCCGCAACCCGGCATTGCGGACCCAGTGGTTACGGAAATAGTCCCAGAAGGTGTAGACACGCTCGTCCGGGTACAAATGGCGTATGGCATCGAGCCAGCCCTGATCAAGCAGTCGTTGGTAACACGCTCGCGACTCAGGCTGCAGCAGTGCATCCTTCAGCCAGGAACGCGGGTTATAGATGTCCATGTCGGTGGGCACGACATTGAAATCCCCTGCCAGCAGCGTGGGGTGGCCACTTCCATAGAGGCTGCGCGCATGCTGGATCAGGCATTCGAACCAGTGCAGCTTGTAATCGAACTTGGGCCCGGGCTGCGGGTTGCCGTTCGGCAGGTAGAGGCAAGCGACCAACACCCCGTGTGCCGCAGCTTCCAGATAGCGGCTCTGGCTGTCCTCTTCCAGGCCGGGCAAGCCGCGGCGAACCTCGAGCGGATCGCTGCCCCGCACCAGAATGGCCACGCCGTTCCATGACGGTTGCCCATGATGAAGGCTGCCATAGCCTGCTGCCTCCAGCTCCGCGCGAGGGAACTGCTGATCGGCCGCCTTCAGCTCCTGCAGGCAGGCAATGTCGGGCTGCTCCCGCTCCAGCCAGGCCAGCAGCGCCGGCAAACGGCTGCGGATGCCATTGATGTTGAAGGTGGCAATCTTCAGCGCTTTCATGCGTCCGGGTCGCTCACATGGGCCTGCACTGCATCTTCCAGCGCGCGGATATGCGCCTCATCGGCCAGCGCCTTGAGCGCCAACCAGTCGTCCCAGTCGATGGCACCGTCGTCGCGCAGGGCCTCGGCTGTGCGAAGCAGTTCATGGTGGTAGGCATCCGGTGACGCGCGCCGGTAACTGATGTCGTCGTACTGGGCGTACCAGGCTTCAAGCTCGGGAATGTTGCGTTCGATGCTCATGAAAGCGTCCTCGCTGTACCCTTTGCTTGTCAGAACCCGGGCACAGCGCGACGTTCAATCAGGGCGTCACTGAAAGTAATGGGGATACCGTGCCATGTCGCTCTCCAGCTTGTCCGCATCCGCGGCCCTCTTGCGCACTTCGGCATAAAAAAGCTGGCACTGGTTCTGAAACCTGGTGAAATCACGGTTGGCTGTTTCAATGGCACTGCTCAGGTCGCACCCTTCAAGGCCCTCAATAAGTCGCTGTGAGGAGGTATACGCCTGCCAGCAGGCTTCAACCTGCTGCAGCCCCTTTGCAAGGTTCTCGGTGTCGATAGTCGCCATTGCAGCACCCTCTTTGGACCAAGCCTGGTCCGTCGGTGTGAATCGCCAGAGCGACGATAACGGGATGAAGCCTGTCACGACGCGCTTCGGCTGGAAGCGTAGACTATTTCGACGCAGATGCCCCAGGGTCAAAAGGCAGTCCAGCCTGCAGCCGTGGGCTTGCCCGCGAACACCGGCGAAGCCGGTGCCCTGCACCGCAGGGCATTCTCCACGGCAAAGGCGGCACTTGCCGGAGCTGTGCAAGCCCCGGCAAGCCCCGACAAAGGGGTCAACGCAGATAGTCCTGAACCCACTTCACCCAACAATCAGCGCCAATTTTCACCAACGCATCATTGAAATCGTAGTGGGGGTTATGCACCGAGCACCCATGGAACTCGCCCGTGCCATTGCCCAGCATGAAGTAACAGCCAGGCCGCGCCTGTAACATGTAGGCAAAGTCTTCGGTGCCCATGACCTTCTTCGGCATCTTGTCCAGCAGCGCGCCGTCGGCGAACAACGGCCTCAGGCTGTCACGCAGCAACGCGCTTTCGTGATCGCTGTTGCACAAGGCGGGCGCCAGTTGGGTGAATTGCACCTCGATCTCCACGCCATAGCTTTCTGCGTGCCCCTTGGCCAGGGCGTCAATGCGGCTGTTGATCTTCTGCTGGGTCTGGGCCGTGTCGGTGCGCACGCTCAGCAACATGCAGGCCTCGTCAGGGATGATGTTGTAGACGGTGCCGGCCTGGATCATGCCGATGCTGATCACGGCGTAGTCCTCGACGCTCAGGTTGCGCGACTTGATGGTCTGGATGCCACTGATCAGGCTGTTCAACGCCATCACCGGGTCTACCGACAGCTCCGGCATCGCACCGTGCCCGCCTTTGCCGGTAATCCGAATGCTGACGCGTTCGGAAGACGCCATGGTGGGCCCCGCCTGCACCACGCACGTGCCCACCGGCAGGCCGGGCATGTTATGCAGCGCATACACCGAGTCGCACGGAAAACGCTCGAACAGGCCGTCGTCGATCATCGCCTTGGCCCCCGCCAGGCCTTCCTCGTCGGGCTGGAATATCACGTTCAACGTCCCGTTGAACTGGCGTGTAGCCGCCAGTTGCGCAGCGGCTGCCAGCAGGATCGCGGTATGCCCGTCATGGCCACAGGCATGCATCCGGCCGGGGATCTTGCTGGCATGCGCAAACGCATTCTTTTCGCCCATGGGCAGTGCGTCCATGTCTGCACGCAAACCGATGCTGCGCGGGCTGTCCCCCACTTTCAGCACGCCGACCACACCATGCCCACCTACATTGCGATGCACTTCATAGCCCAACGCTTGCAGCTTGTCGGCTACCAGGGCCGCTGTATCGGGGGTGTCGCCGCCAATTTCCGGCGCAGCGTGGATCTGCCGGCGCAGCATGACGAACTCATCCAGCTCGGCAGCTGAGCTCGGTGTTTGATTGCTCTGCAAAATACCCATATCACTCGCATCCTTTGTTTTCGGGGAAGTACCTGAGGCAGGCTAGGCTGACGATGCCGCCGGCCAGCAGGAAGTAAGCTGGCGCCAACGGCGTGTCCAGCGCTGCAATCAGCCAGGTGGCCACCAATGGCGAGAAACCACCGAACAGGGTCACCCCCAGGCTGTAGCTGACCGAGGTGCCGAACGAGCGCCTGGCCTTCGGAAAGCCCTCCATGATCAGCGCGAAGAACGCACCGGCACCGATACAGGTCGGCAAGATCAGGATCGCCACGCCCATCATGGCCAGGCCCATGTGCTGCACTTGCCCAAGCAGATAGAACACGGGCAGGGTCAACACCACCGGTGCGGCGACCGTCCACACCAGCAGGCGTTTTCTGAGCTGATACTTGTCGGCGAATTTGCCGGCCAACGGGCAGATGACGGCCATGCAACCGCTACTGATGCAGGCAATCGCCATCGCGCTGCCGGGTGGATAATGCAAGGCGGTGGTCAGGTAGGTCGGCATGTAGAACACGAACAGGTACATGCCAATGGTCGAGCTGGCCATCAGGCCGATGCCTTGGGCGATGCGTTTGAGCAGTTCGGCATCCAGCCCCTGCTCTGCCTTCTGCGCCGGTGCCGCCTCATGGGTCTCCGGCAACCGCGTGCGTATGTACCAACCGACCGGCCCGATCAGCAGGCCAAAAATGAACGGTATGCGCCATCCCCAGCTTTCCAGCGCGGAAGGGTCGAGCAACTGGCTGAGGGCCAGGCCAAAGCCGGCCCCCACCAAGGCGGCATAGCCTTGGCTGGCGGCCTGCCAGCTGACGCTCTGGCAGCGATTGCCGACTGCACTGGATTCCATCAGGAACACCGACGCGGTACCGACCTCCCCGCCTGCCGACATGCCCTGGATGAGCCGGCCGGTCACCAGCAGCAAGGTGGCGAAAATCCCGATCTGTGAATACGTGGGCGCAAAGGCAATCATTGCGGTGCCCAGGGTCATCAGCCCGATGGTCAGGCTCAAAGCGGCCTTGCGTCCATGCCGGTCAGCATAGCGGCCGATGACCATCGCCCCGACCGGGCGCATCAGGAAACCGACGCCAAAGGTGGCCAGCGACATCAACAACGACGCCATGGCCGAGTCAGAGGGGAAGAAGTGCTTGCCGATCAGTACAGCGAAGAAGCTGTAGATCGTGAAGTCGTACATTTCCAGCGCATTGCCCAACGAGCAGGCGACCAAGGTTTTACGGGAGGACGATACCTGCGCGGCTGAATGCGCACCTTTTTGCAGGCTCGGCGATGTGGGTAGCGGTCTGATCATTGTTGTCTCCGTTGGCAAATCGCGGCGTGCAGCGAATATCAGCCAATCGGGCACCCAATACACTTGCAGTTTCGGCATAGGGATAACCAATGATTAATTAGCTGGCGCGATCGTTGGCCAAATTGCCCTGAGCTGGCGCACAGTCCGCCCTCGCTCCGCGCGCGGCCCCAATAACGCCCACAGATCAGCATCCGTAGCGCAGCGTTGACGCGGGTACCAAGCCTGTCTAACGCGGATGCGCTCGCCAATCCACACGCCGCGCCAGCCCTTGATTAACCAAACGGCATGACCTGACCGAATAAGCAATCACGCTGCAACGTTCTGTTCACCGACGCTAAAGCCACCCCATCACCGTGCTGGCCTGGAGTCGTGAATGAACACTCGCATTACGTCGTTGCTGTTGATGATCCAAGGGGCTTGCCTTGCTGCGCAGGCACAGGCAGAGGGTTTTCCGACGCTCGCGCGGATTGCGCCGGGTTTTGGTTATTACGGGCTGGATTACGGCTTCGATGACACGCTCAAGGTGTACGGCACCGTGGATGCATTCGCCAGCTATCACGACTCACAGCACCACTCGGGTTTCAGGCTGGCCGGTGGCGGCGCCTGGACCAACAAGCTCGGGCTGTACGCACGCAAGGCGCTTGACCCCGATACCGTGGTGGAGCTTGACGTCGAGGAGGGTTTCAACCTCAATGGCGAGGCCCTGGAGGGCACCTGGGACACCGTCGGTACCCTGCGCCTGGCGACAGTCGCGCTGCGCTCGCGCACCCTGGGCAAGCTCGAGTTCGGCAAGACCTACGGCATGGCCACGCCCACCTACGCCGACCCGTTCCTGGCCACCTATGGCTCGCCCTACACCTACCTGGCCCTGCCTGCCGCCGGCAAGGGGGCCTATTACCTTGACCTGCGCCCCAAGCACACCCTGGCCTACACCAGCCCGACCTTCAGCGGCTTCAGCCTCGGTACCGCGCTGAGCTTCGGCTTCGACGATGCCGCCAGCGCTGGGCGCACCGTGCGTGGCGGTGGCGCCCGGCTGCAGTACCACAACAGCCGGGTGATGTTGCTGGCCTCCTACAACCGTTACTACAGCGACCCATGGGACGACGGCGGCGTTTCACGCCAGACCGCCAACGATTTCAAGAGCCTGTCGGCGTTCTACGATTTCGGCCCGCTGGCCACCAGCCTCACCTGGCAGCGTCAGGATGTGGACCAGGCCGGCACGCCCAGCACCACGCTGTACACTTTCGGCATGATGGCGCCAGTGGGCGAACTGGACGTGCTGCGCCTGGCGGTGATGCAACGCCAGGTCAGCGCCCGCGACAAGGACGCGTGGGGTGTGATGATCGGCTATGACCATTTCATCAACCCCCGCTGGGCCCTCTATGGACGCCTCGGCATGATCGCCAACCAGCGCGCCTCGTCGGTCACCTACGCCGGGACCCCGGTGGACCAGGCGGGCGATAACCCAAGCAACGTCTCGCTAGGCATGTACTACCACTTCTGACCCCACGGGGCGGGTCTGCTTGAGCACCTGCCCGCGCAAGCTGTGGAACAGCTCCTGGGCAGGCGCCGTGAGGCTGTGGCGGTCAATGCAGACCAGGTTGATGGGGTAATCCGGAATCAACTCCTGCACCGCCATGGCTACGAACTCGCAATCGATACCGTAGGTAGACCCTTGGTCCACCGCCAGCTCGCTGATGGTCATCAACGATTCCGTGTTCTTCAACAGCTTCAGCGCCATCATCACTGAAGTGCATTCAACAGTGTTCTGTGGCACTCGAAGGCCATTGGCTTCGAACAGTTGGTGAAACTGCGAAGCCTGGTCCGACAACTCGTCCAGGCTGATCCAGGGGGCGTATTGCAAGGTGCGCAGTGACTGGCTGAACTTCTGCCGATTCGAGGCGTGGCAAATCACCCTGCCCTTGATACTGCCCAGCGCCTCCCAGTCCAGGCTCAGCCGACTCAGCGGTTGCTGCGAAGTAATGGCAAAGTCCAGGCTGCCATCGCGCAAGCGCTGCAGGATCTGGCTGGGACGCAGGTCGGTGATGGTGATCTTCACCCGCGGGTACTTGCGCCGAAAGGCCAGGATACTTTCATCGACGCCATCGAGCATCGCCGTCAACGACGTAACCCCGATCGACACGGCGCCCAGCGCCGCATCCTGAATGCTCGCCGCTTCGATCTGCAGGCGGCGTATGCTCTCTACCACGAGGTTGGCATGGCGGATGACACGCTTGCCTTCCTCGGTAAGGGCCATGCCTTTGTGCGACCGCTGCAACAGGGTAAACCCCACCTCCCGCTCCAGCTCCTTGATCGAACGGCTCAGCGCGGGCTGAGTAATGTGCATGAGCTTGGAGGCTTCGAGGATGCTGCCTGCGTTATGAATGGCGACCAGCGCCCTGAGTTGGTGAAGTTTCAACCGTTTATACCTTGTTGTTAGCGGCCGGTTCGAAAAGTGTTCTGGCAGCCCTGACAGCCGTTGTCGGCAAGGCCTGAAAGGTATGGCTAGCGCAACACAGCCAGCAGGCTGGCCGCATCGCTGACCTCGAACTTGCCGGGGCTTTCAACCGCGATGTACTGGACTACCTGATCGTCGACCAACATTGCATACCGCTGCGAGCGCCGCCCCAAACCGCGTGCCGAAAGGTCCTGGGTCAGGCCCAGCGCCTCGCTGAATTCGCCATTGCCATCGCCGATCATCTTGACCGCATCCCCGACCTGCATGCTGTTGCCCCAGGCGTTCATGACAAAGGCATCGTTCACCGAGACGCACAGGATTTCGTCAATGCCAGCCGCACACAACGCAGGGGCCGCCGCGACATAACCGGGAACGTGACGTTCAGAGCACGTCGGCGTGAATGCGCCCGGCAACGCGAAGATCAGCACCTTCTTGTGCTTGCAACGCTCGCGAATGGAAAAGGCCATCGGGCCGATCGCGCAGGCGCCTGCGTCGCTGTTGTATTGATAAAGGGTAACGTCGGGCAGTTGATCGCCGGTTTTGATCATCGCTGTCTCCTGGGTGAGGTGAGGGCCAGGCGGCCATGATGCCGCAGTCGTCCAGGCAACGCATCATGAACAGGGCTAAAAAACCTGTGAAATAACTTCAATATCATTCATGCAGCGCCCCGCCTAGGATACGCCTCAATCAAACACATCAAGATTACGGTGTGAACGACTCAGCCTACGCAACTGACCAGCACTGAGTTGCTCACACTCAGGCATCTGGAAGCCGTCACCATGAATAAAGCGCCAACATTCACCGTCAAGCGCATTGCGTTCGACGAACATTATCACCCCGCCGAAAACACCCGCATCACGACCAATTTCGCCAATTTGGCACGGGGTGCAAACCGCCAGCAAAACCTGCGCAATACCTTGACGATGATCAATAACCGTTTCAATGCGCTGGCGCACTGGGACAACCCCGAACATGATCGCTACCGCGTAGAGCTGGACATCATATCGGTGGAAATGAATATTGAAAATGCGCAGCACGGCCATGCACTGCCGCTGATCGAAATATTGAAAACCCATATTGTCGACCGCCAAAACAATACGCGCCTCGAAGGCATGGTAGGCAACAACTTCTCTTCGTACGTGCGCGATTACGACTTCAGCGTGCTGTTACTGGAGCATAACAAGCATCGGTCGACCTTCAGCACACCCGATCATTTCGGCGAGCTGCATGGCAACCTGTTCAAATGCTTCGTCAACTCGCACACCTACCAGGAGCATTTCAGCAAACCACCGGTTATCTGCCTGAGCGTATCCAGCAGCAGGACTTACCTGCGCACCGAAAATCAGCACCCTGTGCTAGGGGTTGAGTACCAGCAGGATGAATACTCCCTGACGGATGAATACTTCAAGAAAATGGGCTTGAAGGTGCGCTATTTCATGCCGCCGAACAGCGTCGCCCCGTTGGCGTTTTATTTTGCCGGCGACTTGCTGGCTGACTACACCGACCTTGAACTGATCAGCACCATCAGCACCATGGACACCTTTCAGAAAATCTACCGACCCGAGATCTACAACGCCAATTCTCCCGCAGGCAAGGCCTACCAGCCCAGCCTGCAAAACCAGGATTACTCGCTCACGCGCATTGTCTACGACCGGGAAGAGCGCAGCCGCCTGGCGATCGAGCAGGGCAAGTTTGCCGAGGAGCAATTTGTCAAACCCTACCAGGCCACGCTAGCGCAATGGTCCGCTCAATACGCACGTTGAACATTCAAAGCACAAGGTCACTGTTCATGAACACATTGCTACCCACCTCCACGGCCGGCAGCCTGCCTAAACCCGCCTGGCTTGCTCAACCCGAAACACTCTGGTCACCGTGGAAGTTGCAAGACGCGCAACTGGTCGAAGGCAAACAGGATGCCTTGCGCCTGGCCTTGCAAGAACAACAACACGCCGGTATCGACATCGTCAGTGACGGCGAGCAAACCCGGCAGCACTTTGTCACCACGTTTATCGAGCACCTCAGCGGCGTTGATTTCGAACAACGGAAAACTGTTAGAATCCGTGATCGCTACGATGCGAGCGTACCGACGGTGGTGGGTGCTGTCGCTCGACAAAAACCGGTGTTTGTCGAAGATGCCAAGTTCCTCCGCCAGCACACCACACAGCCGATAAAGTGGGCGCTACCCGGCCCCATGACCATGATCGACACACTGTATGACAACCACTACAAAAGCCGCGAGAAACTGGCCTGGGAATTCGCCAAGATTCTCAACCAGGAAGCCAGAGAACTGGAAGCCGCGGGCGTGGACATCATTCAGTTCGACGAACCGGCATTCAATGTTTTCTTTGACGACGTGAATGACTGGGGCGTGGCTACCCTGGAAAGGGCCATCGAGGGCCTCAAGTGCGAAACGGCCATCCATATTTGCTATGGCTATGGCATCAAAGCCAACACCGACTGGAAAAAGACCCTCGGTTCAGAATGGCGGCAATATGAACAGGCCTTCCCCAAACTGCAGCAGTCCAGCATCGATATCATTTCGCTGGAATGCCATAACTCGCATGTTCCGATGGACCTGCTCGAGCTGATTCGCGGCAAGAAAGTCATGGTCGGCGCCATCGATGTGGCCACCCATGTCATTGAAACACCCGAACAGGTCGCCGCCACCCTGCGCAAGGCACTGCAATTCGTCGATGCCGACAAGCTCTACCCTTGCACCAATTGCGGCATGGCACCCCTGCCTCGCCAGGTAGCCAGCGGCAAGCTCAAGGCGTTGAGTGCAGGCGCAGCCATCGTCCGTCAGGAACTCGCTAACGCACGCTGAAATGAATGCAGCCACAGGACCTACCATGTTGCTTTCCGGTACGGCGATCGAGCCGTCGACTTTTCGCCAGGCACTCGGGCACTACGCCTCCGGCATCACGGTGATTACATCGCACCACGAAGGTGAGCCGATCGGCTTCACCTGCCAGTCGTTCTACAGCGTATCGATGAGCCCGCCGCTGGTGTCATTCAGTGTGATGTCCCGTTCGGCCAGCTACCCGAAAATTCGCCAGGCTGGGCGCTTCACGGTCAACATCCTGTCAGGTGAACAGGTCGGCATTTCCAACCAGTTTGCCCGGCGCGGCGCCAACAAGTGGCAGGGCGTCGAATGGCAAGCATCGCCGTTGGGCAACCCGATCATTGCCGGCAGCCTGCATTGGCTTGATTGCGAAATTCACGCCGAACATGCCGCCGGGGACCACCTGATCGTGATTGGCGAAGTCAAAGCGTTGAACCTGCAGGCCACTGCTGCCACGCAGCCGCTGCTGTATTTCAAGGGGCAGTACTGCAACCTCGCCGCGCCTCACGCGGTTTGAGCCTCACCCCACTCACGGAAAACCCAGCAAAGGAATTGTCAGGATCACGCAGCAGTGAAGAAAACCCGCCATTACTGCGTTGATCCGCCATTTAACTCATGATCGATTTACGCCACCTGCGAACCCTCCACGCGCTGCGTGAAACCGACAGCCTGCACGAGGCCGCCGAGCGCCTGCACCTGACACAATCAGCCCTGTCGCACCAGTTCCGCGATATGGAAGAGCGCATCGGCATGCCACTGTTCGTGCGCAAATCCAGGCCGGTGCGCTTCACCAGCGCCGGGCTGAAGCTGCTGCAGCTGGCCGATCAGGTGCTGCCTCAGATCCGCAATACCGAACGGGACCTGGGCAAGCTGGCCGGGGGCTGCGCCGGACGGTTGCACATCGCCATCGAGTGCCACAGCTGCTACCAGTGGCTGATGCCTTCAGTGGATGAGTTCCGCGGCGCCTGGCCTGAGGTGGAACTGGACCTCGCCTCGGGTTTTTCCTTCGCGCCACTGCCAGCCCTGGAGCGCGGCGACCTGGACCTGGTGGTGACCTCCGACCCGGTGACATTGCCGGGTATCAGCTACGTGCCTCTGTTCAGCTACGAGGCGCTGCTGGCCATCGACAACCACCACGCCATGCGCCACAAGCCGTACCTGGAGCCCGCCGATATCGCCAGCCAGACACTGATCACCTACCCGATCGAACGCACCCGCCTGGACATCTTCACCCGCTTCTTAGACCCCGCCGACGTCGAGCCCGCACAGGTCCGCACCTCAGAACTTACCGTGATGATGATGCAACTGGTTGCGTCCGGGCGCGGCGTCTGTTGCCTGCCCAACTGGGCCGTGCACGAATACAGTTCGCGCGGCTATGTAACCGCCAAGCGCCTTGGCGAACACGGCCTGCAGGCAAACCTCTATGCGGCACTGCGCAGTGACATGCTGGAGGTGCCGTACGTGCGTGATTTTCTGCTGACGGCCAAGGATATTTCGTTCACCACGCTGGCAGGTGTCAGCGTGCCTTCAGGCCCGGTTATCTGAAAGCCGGGCGTGCGTTTGCGAACCTCAGTGCCGGCGATGGCGCGCCATGCCCCTACCGCCAACGAATCAGCCAGCCTTCGCCAACTGCACTTGCAGAAACGCCATCAGTGCCCCCGCGACAGGTGACAAGCTGCGCCCTTTGCGGGTGAGCATGCCGATGTGCCGTTCTACCTTGGGCTCCACAAGGGGTACGAACGCCAGTTTTTCGTTCTCCTGCGGAAAAGCGAGGTACGGCAAGGTACTGATCCCTACCCCCTCCTCCAGCATGGCGATCAACGAAATCATGTTGGAAATGAACAGCCGGCTATCGGCCAGCAAACCCTCGGCCTCGGTACCCGCCAGTAATTGCGAGGTACCGTTGCGGATCATCGGCACGCCCAGCAACTGCGCCCAATGCAGCTGCCCCCCCGCCTGCGCCAGCGGGTGGTCGCTGCGGCACACCACGCCAACCTGATCATTCACGATGGGGGCGAATTCGAGCTGGTCATCGTCCACCCACAGGCTGCTGATGCCGAAATCCACTTGCCCTTGAGCGAGCAACTGCTGCACGCGTTCGGCCGTGCCGTCCTGAATGCTGACCTGCACATTGGGGTGCGCGGCCACAAAGCGGGCCAGCGGCCCTGGCAGCATTCGGCTGGCCACAGAAGGCACGGTGGCGATGCTGACCTGGCCGATTTCATGCCGGGCAAACAGCATGGCTTCACGGGCAATACGGTCATGGTGCTCAATCAAGCCCCGAAACAACGGGAGGCAATGCTCGCCATATGGCGTCAGCTCCACCCGGCCACCGCCCTTTTCGACCAGTGCCTGCCCCAGCTTCTGCTCCAGTTCACGCAGGGCCAGGGATATCGCAGGCTGGGTGCGAAAGGCCTGGCGGGCGGCCGCGTGGAAGCTCTTGTGTTCGGCGACCAGTACGAAGTAACGCAACTGCGCGATTTTCAGCTCGGGCAACATGGTTAGCATTCCTTATCAAAGCATTTTTTTTATTAATTTTTATTTGCTGCATATTGCTCGCATGATGAATGCCATGCAAACGGAGGCGTTCATCCATGTCACACAAGACCTACAACAACTACATCGATGGCCAGTGGTGTGAAGGCCACGCCACTTTGGGCAACTACAGCCCCTCGGACACTGGCGACCTGATCGGCCAGTACCATCAGGCCAGCGCCGAACAGGCCCGCCAGGCCATCCAGGCCGCCCGCGCCGCTCAACCCCTGTGGGCCGCCAGTGGCCTGGAAAGCCGCCAACAAGTGCTGATGGCCATCGGCGACGAGCTGATCGCCCGCAAGGAAGAACTCGGCGAACTGCTGTCGCGAGAAGAAGGCAAACCCTTGGCCGAAGGCATCGGCGAGGTCAACCGCAGTGGCCAGTTCTTCCATTACTACGCCGCCGAAGTGCTGCGTCAGATGGGCGAGACTGCCGCCTCGGTGCGCCCAGGGGTCGACATCGAAGTGCATCGCGAACCGGTGGGTGTGGTGGGCATCATTACCCCATGGAACTTCCCCATGGCCACCGCCGCCTGGAAAATCGCCCCGGCCTTGGCCTTCGGCAACGCCGTGGTGTTCAAGCCGGCCAACCTGGTGCCGGCCAGTGCCTGGGCGCTCACCGAGATCATCAGCCGCCAGGGCCTGCCCAGCGGTACCTTCAACCTGGTGATGGGCAGCGGTGCCGACGTCGGCGAGGCCCTGATCCAGTCCGCCGAGATCGATGCCCTGACGTTCACCGGTTCTCTGCAGACGGGCCGACGCGTAGCGGTGGCCACCGCCGGTAACCTGGTGCGCTGCCAGCTGGAAATGGGTAGCAAGAATGCCTTGGTGGTCATGGACGACGCCGACCTCGAACTGGCCGTGGAATGCGCGCTCAACGGGGCCTTCTTTGGCACTGGGCAGAAATGCACTGCGTCATCACGGCTGATCGTCTGCGACGGCATCCACGACCGCTTCGTCGAGGCGCTGCGCCTGCGCATGCGCCAGCTCAAGGTCGGCCATGCACTGGAGGCTGGCGTCCAGATCGGCCCGGTCGCTGACGCGCGCCAGCTGGAACAGAACCTGGCCTACCTGCAACTGGCCCAGGCCGAAGGCGCCACCCTGATAGAAGGCGGCGAGCGCCTGCAATTGGCCTCCGATGGCTACTACATGCGCCCGGCCTTGTTCATCAACAGCCGCAACGACATGCGCATCAATCGCGAGGAAGTGTTCGGCCCCATCGCCTGCGTGATCCGCGTGCGCGATTTTGAAGAGGCGCTGGCCACGCTCAATGATACCGAGTACGGCCTCACAGCCGGGATCATCACCCAGTCGCTGCGCCACGCCAGCCACTTCAAGCGCCGCGCCCAGACCGGCTGCGTGATGGTCAATCTGCCCACCGCCGGGACCGACTACCACGTGCCATTCGGGGGCCGCAAAGCCTCGAGTTTCGGCCCCCGGGAACAGGGGCAATACGCTCGCGACTTCTACACCGTGGTCAAGACCACCTACCTGCGGCCCTGAAGGAATACATGCCATGCACGACCTCTTGATGATCGACGGCCTGCAGTACTCCAACTGGAGCCAGGAAATATTCCAGCAGATGCAGGCCGGTGGCCTGAGCGCGGTGCACGCCACCATCGCCTACCACGAAAACGCCCGCGAAACCCTGTCGCGCCTGGGCGAGTGGAACCGCCGCTTCGAGACATGGCCCGAGCTGATCCGCCCGGTGCGCACGGCCAGCGACATCCGCCTGGCCCACGAGGAGGGCCGGGTGGGTATCTTCTTCGGCTTCCAGAACTGCTCGCCGATCGAGGACGACATTGCCCTGGTGGAGGTTTTCCGCCAGCTCGGGGTGTTCGTCATGCAGCTGACCTACAACAACCAAAGCCTGCTGGCCAGCGGCTGCTACGAGCGCGAGGACAACGGCATCAGCCGCTTTGGCCGCCAGGTGATCGCCGAAATGAACCGCGTCGGCATGCTCATCGACATGTCTCACAGCGCCGAGCGAAGCACGCTTGAGGCCATCGAACTGTCGAGCCGACCGGTGATCATCTCCCATGCCAACCCTGCCAGCTTCCACGCCGCCAAGCGCAACAAATCCGATGCGGTGCTACGCGGGATTGCAGAGTCCGGCGGGCTACTGGGGTTCAGCACCTACCCGTTCCACCTCAAGGGTGCCTCGGACTGTAGCCTGGAAAGTTTCTGCGACATGGTCGCGCGCACCGCCGACCTGATGGGTGTGGAGCACATCGGCATCGGCACCGACCTGTGCCAGGCGCAACCCTTGTCTGTGCTGGAATGGATGCGCAACGGCCGCTGGAGCAAGGACAAGGACTACGGCGAAGGCTCCAGGGACAACGCCAACTGGCCGGCGCCCTTGCAGTGGTTCCGCGACAGCCGCGACTTCCGCAACATTGCCCAGGGCCTGCGCGCCCGCGGCTTTGCCGAGCACGACGTGGGCAACATCATGGGGCTGAACTGGTTGCGCTTGCTGGAGACCGCCACCACGGCACAGGCCTGAACCCCTTGCACGGACAGCATCAACAATAAAAAGAATCGCAGGTTCCGGAGGTTTCATGAAAAACCCAACTACCTTGCAGGCCGACGGCCAGGCCATGGGCCTGCCTATGGCACGCGATATCGACTGGCCGTTGTTCCTGATCAGCGGCGGATTCCTCGGCGCCTTCCTGCTGGCGGCGCTGATCGACATCGACACCGTGTCGGCGCTGGTCAATACCCTGTTCGCCTGGTCGACAAAGGCCTTTGGCCTCTATTGGCAAGTGCTGATGCTGGCAACCTTCGCCGTCAGCCTGTTCATCGGTTTTTCCAAGTGCGGGCGTGTACGCCTGGGCGGGGTCACCCAGCGCCCGGACGTCAGCACCTTCAACTGGATCGCCGTGATCATGTGCGCCCTGCTGGCAGGTGGTGGCGCCTTCTGGGCCGCTGCCGAACCCTTGATGCACTTTGCCAGCCCACCGCCCTTCTTCGCCGGCCTGCAACCGCACAGCGAAGCGGCGGCCACCGCGGCACTGGCGCAATCGTTCGTGCACTGGGGCTTCCTGGCCTGGGCCGTGCTGGGCAGCCTGCTGGCGATCGTGCTGATGCACCTGCATTACGATAAAGGCCTTCTGCTGGCGCCGCGCACCCTGCTTTACCCCCTGTTCGGCCAGCGAGCGCTCAAGGGCCCGATCGGCACCTTGGCCGACGCTGCCTCGATCATCGCGGTAGTGGCCGGCACCATCGGTCCGATCGGTTTCCTTGGCCTGCAGATCAGCAGCGCCATGCACGCCGTGTGGGGGTTGCCCAACACTATCGTCACCCAGTCGCTGACCATTGTCCTGGTGACCGCGATGTACACTGTCTCGTGTCTGGTGGGCCTCAAAGGCATCCGCTTTGTCAGCGAGATCAACGTCTGGTTGATGATCGGCCTGGCCCTGTTCATGGTGGTATTCGGACCGACGCTGTTCATCCTCGGCGGTTTCCCGGCGGCCTTTGCCCTGCACGTGCAGCACTTCATCCCCCTGACGATGTTCCGCGCCGACCCCAAATGGCTCGACTGGTGGACGGTGTTCTACTGGGGCTGGTTCATCGGCTACGCGCCCATGGTGGCTCTGTATGTCGCGCGGATCTCGCGGGGCCGCACCATCCGCGAGATCATCATGACGCTGTCGATCATCGCACCGCTGGTGACCATGTTCTGGTTCACTGTGGTGGGCGGTACCGGGATCGGCCTGGAGCTGCAAACGCCAGGCATCGTCACCGCCCATGGCGCCAAGCCTGAAGACCTGTTGCTGGGAGTGACGCAGAACCTGCCACTGGGTGGCCTTGTCAGCGCGCTGTTCCTGTTCCTGAGTTTCATCTCGGTGGCCACCAATGGCGACGCCATGGCCTTCACCGTGGCGCTGGCGATGTCCAGCGACGATAAACCGAAGAAGTGGTTGCGCGGTTTCTGGGCAATCGGCATGGGCCTGGCGGCGGTGGTGCTGATCACCATTGGCGCAGGCGGTGTGACGGCCCTGCAATCCTTCATTGTCATCACCGCGGTGCCGGTGTCGCTGGTGATCCTGCCAGCGCTGTGGGATGCCGTGCGCATCGCTCGACACATGGCCCGTGAACAAGGCGTCTGAACATGATCCATCCAGGTACAACAACAATGCCCAACAGCGTGCCTGCAATACCCGCGTTGCGCCCTGCCAGCCAAGTCATGGACCTGGCCCGGCTGGGTAGCCACTTCCAGAGCCCGCTAAGCTTCGTGCGCAGCAGCATGCGGCGGATGATGCAGCAGCGCTGGCAAATCCGGCGCAGCTGTTTCGACCTCGATGGCCAAGGCTTCGGCACTGCGATCTACCGCATCGAAACGCCAAACGGCCATTACCACTGCGTGATCTTCTCGGCCTACCTGCCGCCGGAAAAGCGCAGCGATCGGGTCATCGCCGACCAGTGGGACGTCAGCTTCGTGCTGGTGGCCGGCGATGTCGACTCGGCACAACTGGCCGACCTGCAACGCAACGTGCCGCTGCAGGAAGCCGGCCGCTTCGATGCACGCGTGCTGGTGTTGTCGCGGGCCAACCGTAGCTTGCGCAATTTCGACCGGTTTCTGGCGGCGCTGGCAGAAGGACGCCAGCCCGATCCACAGCAACTGGCTGAAGTCGGCTACCTGTATCGCACCACCGCGGTTTACGGTAACGGCAAGTTTGGCATCGCCGATTTTGGTTGCCTGCAAGATAACCCGGACTTCAACCAGCCGTTCAGCGCGCAGATGTTCACCGTCTACCTGCTGCGTCACTTCAGCATCGAGCAGATCAACCACATGGCCCGGGCACTCGCCCCGCAGCGGGCAGTGCAACTGGCCCCGGCGCTACAGCGCTACCTGGGGGTAGGCAACGCGACCGGGCTGGGAATGGCCCCTTTTCTGATCAACCACCCTCAACTGGTGGAGCACTGGATCAGTACGCGGGAAACGGCCCTGGCACTGGTACTGGCGCAGTCGGCGGAGCCCGACCAATTGGCACGCCTGCAGCAATTGCTGGCGCGCGCCCAGTTGCACCTGAGCCAGTCCCGGACCGAAGACCAGCGCCAGCATGAGCAGAACCTGCAAACCTTGGCCGAGCTTGCTTTACTGGCCACCTGGCTTGGCACGCAAGCCGACGGCGCGGGCCTTTGGCCGCGCCTGCTGGCCTGGGCGCAATTACACACGGGGGTGGGCTGCCAGGAGCTTCTGGTCAGCCTGCTGCTGGAGCTGTACCCCGAGCAGGTCACGCCCCTGGCCGAGCACATGGGGGTCAACGAAAGCTGGCAGCTGGACGCCCAGATGCCCCTTGGGCAACTGCGCCAGCTCATCGAGCAGCAATATGGCTGGGCGTTGCGCTACGACTTCAGTGCTGTCGATGCGGAGCACTTCTTCTGGTACCGCTCAGCTGAAAAAGAAGAGCCGCGCCTGGGCATTCGCGCAGAGGAGCCAGGGGCCGAAAAAGAAATGCAACTGGGTATTGCCCGCAATATCCAGCAGTGCCATAGCGCGCTACTGGAGCACCTGCAACTGCAGCCTCAGGCGCTGACCGCTCACTTCCTGATCGCCCAACCGAGGTTCAAGGGCGCGGTACGCCGCCTGCAAGGCATGGCAAAAACAAACTACGGTGAAATCCGTGCCAATCTGCTGGCCCGGGACATGCTGCCGATTCACCTGCTGCGCTGCAAACTGGCATTTTTCGGCGCGGGGAAATTCGACCCCAAGTCAAGCCGCTGGGTGCGTATCACGCTGTTCCAGGGCGCGCCGCTGGTCAGCGACATCGGTCAGCCGTTCGCAGACGACTGGAATTTCGCAGTCATGCCGCAAAGGGAGCTTTGACCATGCGCGTATCGCTTAACGAAATACAGGTGATGTGCCGCAAGGCATTCGAAGGCATGGGCTTCGCCCCGGGCGACTGCGAGGATGCCGCCGAACTCGTGGGCTGGTTGCAACTGCAGGGGCTCGATGGCGTCGGTGCACTGGAAAAGGCGTTGCGTTATCTGCAAGCCGAAGCTGCACGGCCATACGCCTTGTGCCATGAGGATAACGCCCTGCTGGTGATCGACGCCAAGGGCCAGAGCGTGTTGCGCTGCGCCGCCACGGTGGTGGAACTGGCGGCAGCCAAGGCCATGCGCTGTGGTCAGGCTGAACTGCGCATACGCCACTGCCACAACCGTTTGCTGTTGCTGGGCTACCTGAGCCGGGCAGCGGTGCAGGGGCTGCACGTGCAAGCCCGCTGGGAGGACGCCCGCCAATGCCACCTGGCCGATTTTACCGCCGGCATGCCGCGCCCGGAACTGAGCAGTGAAACCCGGCCCCAGGCCATTGAAGCGGCCGCGCAAGACGTAACGGTGCTGTTCACCCGAGCAGGCCAGACCGCCCAGGCAATAAGCGACCCGCAGCGCCCACTGCAGCAAGGTTTTACCGTCAACGAACATACCTGGCAAAGGCTCAGGCAGCTGGCCGAACACATCCTTGTCGAGAGCACCGATGCCTCACGCCGCCACGGTGCAGGCGGCGGCAGCGACGCCGACTGAACACCCTTGCCACTGAGGAAAAAACCCATGAAGCATGCGATAAAGACCGAGCTGTTCGCCTCCAGGGCGCCACTGGAATGGGCGGTCGTCGGCAACGGTACGTTGTACACGGCCCAGATCCCAATCGATACGCAGGGCCAGGTGGTTGCCGGCGGCATCGAGGCCCAGGCCCGCCAGACACTGGACAACCTGCGCCACACCCTGGAAGCCGCTGGCAGCTCGCTGGATGCCGTGACCCAGGTACTGATCTACGTGACCGACCGCCGTTATCTGGCGACTGTGAATGCCGTGTACGCCGAGTATTTCCAGGCACCCTACCCCAACCGTGCGGCCGTAGTGGTGGCTGGCCTCGCCCGGGAAGAAATGCTGGTGGAGCTGGTGGTCTACGCCTGCCTCTGACGCCCTGAAGGCGCCCGTCTCACGATATTCAGCGTTCGCGCAATCGAGTGCCGCCCGCGCGGCGCTCGATGCATGCACCCTCCACCCCACGTCATGCACCCGGAATACTCCCTTTTTCTCCCGCCAGGCACCGGCCTGCGCCCCATTTCGGTTCAAAACCCGCGCCCGGATCAAAAGCGCCCTTTTTTGATGCGCCGGCCCTTGCGGCCAGGCAGCACACATCGGGTGTGCCCCTCACATTTCCTGCATCGCCAGAACCGCCAGGCGTATTCGGCACTTTTATTGCACAGACTGGTTGTACTCAACGCACAGGCAATCTACCGAAACCGAGGTTAACGCGAGACACAGCTCCCACTTACCCCAGCAAGGCAGCACCCTGAAAGACGCAGATGAACCGCAATGAAGCTGCCGGCAACGGCGGCAAGGAGTGGGTATGTCCCGGGCTTTTTTCAATGAAATGTACGAAGCGGACGGCAACTGCCGCCCGCATTACCAGGAGTTCGCCCGCTGGCTGGCCAACACCCCGCTGGAGTTGCTGGAACAGCGCCGGCGCGAGGCCGACCTGCTGTTTCACCGCGCAGGCATCACCTTCACTTTGTATGGCGACAAGCAGGATACCGAGCGCCTGATCCCCTTCGATATCATCCCGCGCAGCATCCGCGCCAGCGAATGGCGCACGGTCGAGCGTGGCTGCATTCAACGGGTACAGGCGCTGAACCTGTTCCTGGAGGACATCTACCACGACCAGCGCATTCTCAAGGCCGGCATCATCCCGCCAGAGCAAGTGCTGGCCAACGAGGGCTACCAGATCGCCATGCAGGGCCTGGACCTTCACCGTGGGCTGTATGCGCATATTGCCGGTGTCGACCTGGTACGTGACGGCGATGGCAGCTACTTCGTGCTGGAAGACAACCTGCGTACCCCCAGCGGCGTCAGCTACATGCTCGAAGACCGCAAGATGATGATGCGCCTGTTCCCCGAACTGTTTGCCGCCCAGCGCATCGCGCCCATCGATCACTACCCCAACCTGCTGCTGGACACGCTCAAGAGCGCCAGCCCACTGGACAACCCCACCGCGGTGCTGCTCACGCCCGGCCGTTTCAACAGCGCCTATTTCGAGCATGCCTTCCTGGCCCGGGAAATGGGCATCGAGTTGGTCGAAGGCGCCGACCTGTTCGTACGTGATGAGCATGTCTACATGCGCACCACGGCCGGCCCCCAACAGGTGGACGTGATCTATCGTCGCCTGGACGACGACTACCTCGACCCGCTGTCCTTCAACCCTGACTCCATGCTGGGCGTGCCGGGGCTGATCTCGGTTTACCGCGCCGGCAATGTGGTACTGGCCAACGCCGTCGGCACTGGCGTGGCCGATGACAAATCCATCTACCCCTTCGTCGACGACATGATCCGCTTTTACCTGAGCGAAGAACCGATCCTGAACAACGTGCCGACCTGGCAGTGCCGCAAGCCGGCGGACCTGTCCCATGTACTGGCCCACCTGCCCGAACTGGTGGTCAAGGAAACCCAGGGCTCCGGCGGTTATGGCATGTTGGTCGGGCCCGCCTCGACCAAAGCCCAGATCGAGGACTTCCGCGCGCGCATCAAAGCCCGCCCGCACGCCTATATCGCTCAACCGACGCTGTGCCTGTCAACCTGCCCGACCTTCGTCGACAGCGGCATCGCACCGCGTCACATCGACCTGCGCCCGTTCGTGTTGTCGGGCAGTGAAACCCGCCTGGTGCCCGGTGGCCTGACGCGCGTGGCGCTCAAGGAAGGCTCGCTGGTGGTCAACTCGTCGCAAGGCGGCGGTACCAAGGACACCTGGGTGGTGGAGGACTGAGCCATGCTTTCGCGAACCGCTTCCGACCTGTACTGGATGTCCCGCTACCTGGAGCGTGCAGAAAACCTCGCGCGCATGCTCGAGGTCAGCTACTCGCTGTCGCTGATGCCCCAGGCCGGGCGCAGCGACGGCCATGCCGAACTGGCAATGTCGCTGATGGCCTCGGGCATGCTGGACGACTACCTGCGTCGGCACAAGGAACTCGACACCGAGCGCATGCTGCACTTCTTCGCCCTCGACGCCACCAACCCCAGCAGCATCTACTGCTGCCTGCAGGCCGCCAGGACCAATGCCCATGCAGTGCGCGGCCGTATCACCGCCGACATGTGGGAGAACATCAACGCCACCTGGATCGAAATGCGCAACATTGCCAGCAATGGCCTGGGTCGCTATGGCATCAGCCAGTTCTGCGACTGGGTCAAGGAACGATCGCACCTGTTCCGCGGTGCGACCTCCGGCACCATCATGCGCAACGATGCCTACAGCTTCATTCGCCTGGGGACCTTTCTGGAGCGGGCGGACAACACCCTGCGCCTGCTCGATTCGCGCTATGAAATGTTCGGCGAGGCCTCCGAAGAGGTCAGCGACGACTCCGCCCGCGGCTATTACCAATGGAGCGCCCTGCTGCGCGCGCTGACCTCGTACGAGGCCTTCAACGAGCTCTATCGCGCCGCGCCCAGCGCCCGGCCGGTGTCCGAGCTGTTGCTGTTGCGGGTGGACGTGCCGCGCTCGCTGCATGCCTGCATCGAGGAACTGGACCTGATCCTGGCAGGCCTGCCGGGCAGTACCGGGCGTGCCGCCCAGCGCATGGCCGCCGAACTGAACGCGCGCCTGCGCTACACCGCCATCGACGAAATCCTTGATGCAGGGTTGCATCCCTGGCTAAGCGACTTCATCGGCCGCATCAACCAACTGGGCCAGGCCGTCCATCACTCCTACCTGGAGGTTGTATGAAACTGTCCATTCGCCACGACACAACCTATAGCTACGCCAGCGACGTGTGCAACAGTATCCAGTTCCTGCGCCTGACGCCGCGCAGCAGCGAACGCCAGCGTATCAATCAATGGCAACTGGACCTGCCCTGCAAGGTCAAGGGCCAGATCGACCCTTACGGCAACATCCTGCATGTGCTGACACTGGACAAACCCCATGGCCACCTGGCGCTTACCGCACACGGCCAGGTCGAGATCGACCCGGATTGCGAGCACGAAACCGAGAGCCAGTCGCCCCTGCCGTTTCTGCGCGGTAGCCACCTGACGCTGGCCGACAACACCCTGACTGCTTTCGCCGCCCGGCAATGTGGCAGTCACCGCGACCGGGCAGCACTGATCGGGCTGATGCAAGGCCTGGCCGAGCACATGCCCTACAGCCCTGGGGCCACGTCGGTGGGCACCACGGCCATCGAAGCCTTCAACGGTGGCGCAGGCGTGTGTCAGGACCACACCCACGCCTTCCTGGCCTGCGCACGCAGCCTGGGGGTGCCGGCACGCTATGTGTCCGGCTACCTGTGCACCGAGGACGAACAACACCTGGCCAGCCACGCCTGGGCCGAAGCCTGGGTCGACGATGCCTGGTACAGCTTCGACATTACCAACCGCCTGACCCGGCCAGAGCGTCACCTGAAGCTGGCGGTGGGCCTGGACTACCTCGATGCCTGTCCGGTCAGGGGCGTACGCCGCGGCGGCGGCGCCGAATCGATGCAGGCCAGCGTCCACGTGCATCGCCAGTGACAGGCTGGCTTCAGACCGGTCTTGCCGCGCGAGTGCGGCAAGACCCTTCCACACGCAACACAAGGGAAACCGCATGACTTACTGTGTCGCCATGCACCTGGAGGACGGGCTTGTCTTCATCAGCGACTCACGCACCAACGCCGGCATCGACCAGATCTCCACGTTCACCAAGTTGTTCGTCTTCAGCGTACCGGGCGAGCGGCTGATCGTGCTGCAGACCGCCGGCAATCTGGCGACCTCGCAGTCGGTGGTAAACCTGCTGCAGCAACGCACCCAGGGCAACGGCCCCCACCTGCTGAACGTTGCCACGCTCTACGATGCAACGGTGCTGGTCGCCGACACCCTGCGCGAGGTGGTCAAAAGAGACCGCAGCAAGCTCACGGCCGATATCGACCTTAGCAGTTCATTCATCGTCGGCGGCCAGATAGCCGGCGGCCCCATGGCCATCTACAACGTGTATGCACAAGGCAATTTCTTCCAGGCCACACCGGACACCCCGTTTCTGCAACTGGGTGAAAGCAAGTACGGCAGGCCAATACTCGACCGCAACCTGGATTACCGCACACCGCTCGATGAAGCGCTGCGCTGCGGCCTGATCTCGTTCGACTCCACCATCCGCAGCAACCTGTCGGTGGGCATGCCGCTGGACTTGCTGGTGTACCGCAATAACAGCCTGGAAAGCATGACGCGCAAGCGCATTACCAGCGACGATGCCTATTACCAGCAGATTCGCAGGCAGTGGAGCGACGGCTTGAAAACCCTGCTGGCCGAACTGCCAGCGCCGCCTTATGGCTGAGTCAGCGAACTGTCCAGATCCTTTGGTGCCTGGACAGGCACTTTCGCGGTCTGGCCCGCGCCCACAGGTACTGTGCAAGCCTTGAAGGCTGTGATGGCCTGTGGGAGCGGGCGAGCCCGCGAACAGGCCGGTACAGGCAACACCTCAGTAAAACCAATGTGTAATGTTCGAAACTCCGTGGGTTATCCTGCGCCTTCCCCCCTGTCACGAGACTGCTGCTGGCGGCCTACAGACTGCACTGCAGGTGAAATCATGATTCACGGAAAAACCCTGGAAGCCTGGCAACAAAGCCACCCGATCATCGCCGAGCTGGTTGCCCTGAAGCAGACCAGCTGGTTCAACCCTGGTATCGCCAAGGCTGCAGAAGCCCTGCACGACGTGGGCCTGACGGCGGCCGACGTGCAAGCGGCCAGCGCGCGGCTGCAGCGGTTCGCGCCTTACCTGGCCACTGTGTTCCCCGAAACAGCCGCTGCCGGCGGGGTCATCGAGTCGCCTGTCATCCCGCTGCCACAGCTGCGCCGGGTGCTTGTCGAAGAAGGATCACTGCAGAACGCAGGCAGCCTGTGGCTCAAGGCGGACAGTGACCTACCCATCTCCGGTTCGATCAAGGCCCGGGGCGGTATCCATGAAGTGCTCAAGCATGCCGAAGACCTGGCCCTGGCGGCCGGATTGATCACGCCAACGGATGACTACACCAAACTGGCGAGCGACCAGGCCCGCGCATTCTTCAGCCAGTACACGATCGCCGTGGGTTCAACCGGCAACCTGGGGCTGTCGATTGGCATCATGAGCGCCAAGCTGGGTTTTAAGGTGAGCGTGCACATGTCGTCAGACGCCCGGCAATGGAAGAAGGACAAGCTGCGGGCCAACGGCGTGACCGTGGTAGAACACGCGTGCGACTACAGCGTAGCGGTCGAGCAGGGTCGCCAGCAGGCGGCTTCAGACCCCAATTGTTATTTTGTCGACGACGAAAACTCCCCACAGCTGTTTCTCGGCTATGCCGTCGCCGCCGAACGGTTGGCGCGGCAATTCGACCAGGCTGGCATCCAGGTGAACGCAGATCACCCGTTGTTCGTCTACCTGCCGTGCGGCGTAGGGGGCGGCCCGGGCGGTGTCGCATTCGGGCTGAAGCTGGTGTTCGGCGATGCGGTGCACTGCATCTTTGCCGAACCCACCCACTCCCCCTGCATGCTGCTGGGTGTCTATACCGGCCTGCATGATGAAACCTGCGTGCAGGACTTCGGCATCGACAACATCACCGCAGCAGACGGCCTGGCGGTCGGCCGCCCATCAGGGTTTGTCGGCAAAGCCATGCAGCGGCTGATCGATGGTTACTACACCGTGACCGACGAAGAGCTGTACCGCTTGATGGTCATCGCCCATGAGCAGGACAAGGTCAAACTGGAACCCTCTGCCCTGGCCGGCGTACCCGGTATGCTACGGGTGCTGCAAGCCGGCGAGTACCTGGCTCGCCAGGGCTTCACCCCAACCCAGCTGCAGCAGGCTACACACCTCGTCTGGGGAACGGGGGGCAGCATGGTGCCGGAAGATGAGTTCAACGCCTATCTGGCCAAAGGGCGCAGCGTGCAGGCAAACCTGTAACCGCGATCGCCGGTTCGCAGTCATGCAACGGATCATGGAAGCGTTGCACGCTTGCCGTGCTGAATCACATCAGGCACTGCAACGGCGCCGCAAACCAGGTTTGCGGTTCGTGGCGCCGTCGCAGTGCCTCAGGCCATCAGCAAGGAATGCCCGCCAGCGGCCAGACAGGTGCTGGCGTCGCTTTGGCCATGGTGCGTTTTCGCGCCCACTGGGTCAGTGCGGCCATCAGGGCAAAGCCAAGCAGGATCATCACCGGATAGGCCAACAGCAACTCGGTCAGCGAATACTTCCAGGCCAGTGGCCGACCGACGCCCAGCATCGCTGCATATAACCAGGAAACACCTGACAGTGCACCAGAAAACAGGGCAAACATCCGCACGCCTATATTCAGGTCAAGCAAAGAACCGGCCTTGAGCAAGGCAGGTAATACATAACGATGCAACAACATGCCATTGAAGGTCAGGAGCAAGACAATAATGACCTTGGCGTGAAGTTTGGGATTGGCAAAATAACTCATGCCCTTTTCAAGGTAATCGATACCAATGACCGCGGCACCGGTAAGCCACAAGAATATCAAGGCATTGGCAACAGACGCCTGCAATCGCGCCATGTGCTTACCGTCATGGCAGGCCTTTTGATGCCCCTTCAACAAGTCCCTGACCATCTCGGCATCACTGGTAAATACCAGGCCGATGGCGATACAACAGGCCAGTAAATGAACATAAATGACCGACAACCGCACCAACTCCATGGATTCTTTCTGCCCGAACAGGCTAATAATTGTATTAAACTCCACGTCGAATTCTCCACGTAATGCATCAGCGCTAGATGGCCTTGCAACAAGCATGCGTACGGCCTGATCGCACTGGGAAGACCAAATTCATATCGTTAATTGAAACAGCGAATGGTTACTCGATTGCGCACAGTGGCTCAACCGTTGAGCCCCGGTTGGGCATGGCGTTACTCCATTGTCAGAGGTAAGAAGCCCCGTGAGCATCCCTGCCATGCAGATCAAGTTGAACGTCCATACGTTCTGGGGAGAGGTGCGAAGTGCGGTGCTGGAAGAACACACTTGCTGGCAAATAGGAACGACTCGCTGGCAAATCGTTCATTTCTTGAGCAAAAGCACCGACCAGCGGTATTTAAAGCCGTATTAGTTAGTTTGCTAACTGCTTGCATTCTGACCGAATGGTAAGTTTTAAAGGCCCGTGGATCCAAACTTCGCGACAGGCCATTTAAGTGCTCTATTTCAATGTTCGCAGTTTGTTGGCTGCCACCCCCGAGGCCATTCGGCAGCTAAAGAGGGTGGTTAAAACAGGACCATCGCACAGTCGATGCTCATCGACTAGCTGGCATTGTCTGTTCAGCGGTGAACCGCTACCCAATCAATGCACCAAGAGCAACTGGCTCAACACCGCCCGCAGTTTCCCGGGTTTCACAGGTTTGTTCAGTAGCGGCGCCCCCAATTTCTGCAAGCCCCGCCGGCATTGATCGCTGCGGTCGGCGGTGATGATCACCGCCGGTATGGCAACCGCAAAATGCTCACGCAAATACCTGACCACCTCGCAACCCACCACGCCATGGTCCAGGTGGTAGTCGGCCAGGATCAGTTCCGGGGCCTGCCCCTGCAAGGCCAGCAAGGCACCTGCCTGGTCGGTCGCGGTCACCACTTCGCAGCCCCACTGCCCAAGCAGCGCGCCCATGCTCTCGAGGATGCTCACTTCGTTGTCCAGTACCAATAGGCGGCGGCCCGGTAGCGGGTTGCCGACGCTTGGCAGCGGCACAACCTGGTGAGCGGCCAGCGGCACCTCTTTACCCAGCGGGACCTCGATGCTGAACACCGAACCACGCCCCGGCCACGAACGTACCTCAATCCGGTAACCGAGAATCTTGGCGATCCGCTCGACGATGGCCAGCCCCAGGCCAACGCCCTTGCGATCCGCTGCGCGGCCAACGTCCAGCTGGTTGAACTCGAGAAATATGGCCTGCAGCCGATCCTGCGCTATGCCCCGCCCGGTATCCCACACCTCCAGCCGCAAATGACCACCGCGGCGCCTCGCCCCCAGCAAGATCCGGCCTTCGTCGGTGTAGCGGCAGGCGTTGCTGAGGAAGTTGCGCAGGATACGTGTCATCAGTCGCAGGTCAGTGCTGATGGCACAGTCCGGGATGCGCGCATGCAGCTTCAGGCCCGCCGCATCGGCCACTGAGCTGAACTCCGAGACCAGCGGCGCGAACAGCTCGTCCAGGCGGTACACGGCCACATCCGGCTTTACCGCCGCCTGGTCGAGCCGGGAAATGTCCAGCAGGTCGGTCAGCAGGTCTTCCGCGCCCTCCAGGGCCTGGTGGGTCCGCTCCACCAGCACATGCTCGGCCTCTGGCAATGGCCGCTCGCGCAAGGTCGAGATCAGCAAGCGGGCGGCGTTCAGCGGTTGCAGCAGGTCATGGCTGGCGGCGGCGAGGTATTTGTCCTTGCTGCGGTTGGCAGCTTCAGCAGCATCGCGCGCCTCCAGCAATTCATCGGTACGCGCAGCGACCCGTTGCTCCAGTTCGTCATTGAGCTGTTGCAGGCGTTGCTGGGCCAGCTTGCGTTCGGTGATGTCGGCAACGAACCCCTCCACCAGCCCTTCATGGCCGGGTTTTAGCAGCAGGTTCATGAGCACATCGAGATGGCTGCCGTCCTTGCGCCGCAAACGGGTTTCGTAGCCGTGCAGGCTGTGCTCACGGGCAAGCACTGCGGTAATGGCCTGTAACTCCTCGGCACCGCCGTCAAACAGGTTGGCGGCCAGGTCCGTCAGGGAAAACAGCACCGATTGCGGGTCGTCATAGCCGAGCATGCGCGCCAACGCCGGGTTGGCGGCACGCATGCCGTCCTGAAGGCTGGCCTGGAAAATACCGTGCACGGCGTTTTCGAACAGCCATTTGTAACGGTTGCGTTCGGCTTCCAGTTCGTCCAGGCGGGCGGACAGCTCCGGGTAATGGCTTTTGCGCGCCGAGTGGTCACCCAGCCCCAGCAGCCCGGCCAACGCCCGCTGCTGCTCGTCAGAGGGCCTCGCCATAAACGACCTCGACATCACGCTGGCTCGACGCACGGGGGTTGGTGAGGATGCACGGGTCATCCATCGCGTGTTGCGACAGGAACGGGATATCGGACGTGCGCACCCCGTGCAGGCCCAGGGTTTCATGGAAGCCGATGGCACGCTTCAGGGCAATCAGGTGCTCTACCAACCGACCGCAGATCTGCCGGTGATTGAGACCGCGGCAGTCGATACCAAACACTTCGGCGATCACTTTGAAACGCTCCGGCGCCGAGCTGTAGTTGAACGCCACCACGTGCTCCACCAGCACCGCGTTGCACAAGCCATGGGGCAAGTCGAGGAAGCCGCCCAGGCTGTGCGACATGGCGTGCACTGCGCCCAGGATCGCATTGGAGAACGCCAGCCCCGCCTGCATGCTGCCGAGCATGATCTTTTCACGCAGTGCAATATCGGTGGGGTTGGCGATCATCTCCACCAGGTTGCCATTGATAAGGCGCATGGCTTCCAGCGCATGGGGATCGGTCAGCGGCCCGTGGCCGGTAGACACGAAGGCCTCGATGGCATGCACCAACGCATCGATGCCGGTACAGGCCGACAGGAACGGGTCCATGCTCAGGGTGGTCTGCGGGTCGATCAGCGACACGTCCGGCACCACCGCCTTGCTGACGATGGAGAACTTCATGCGTTCCTGCTGGTTGGAAATGATCACGAACTGCGACACGTCCGCCGAGGTGCCGGCGGTGGTCGGGATCAGGATCAGCGGCGGGCTGGGCACGCGGATCATGTCCACGCCCTCGAATTCGAGGATGCTGCGCCCATGGGCCACCACGATGCCGATGGCCTTGCCGCAATCCATCGGGCTGCCGCCACCGACGGCGACGATCACGTCACAGTGGTTCTGCCGATAGATTTCGGCGCCGAGCATCACCTCTTCGACCCGCGGGTTGGGTGACACCGCTGTGTACAGGCAGTAGTCGATACCCTGGGCCTGCAGGCTGGCCTCCACATCCGCCACCCAGCCGGCCGCGATCACGCCAGGGTCGCTGACCACCAGTACCTTGCGCGCACCGAAGGTTTTGGCGTAATTGGCCACATTGTGCCGGCAGCCGGCACCAAAGATGATTTCAGGCGATACGAACTTGCGAAGGGGGCTGAAACTCTGGCTCATCGGTAAGCCTGTTCTTATTGTTCTGGAAGATAACCGCCAGCGTAAAGCATCCCACCACGAAAGCAACCAGACCAAAGCGGGGCTACCGGTCATTCTATCCAGGATTTGGCGCGGGCCACCTCCAGAAACGCCAGTACGTCCTCCTCGAGCCCCGGTACATCGGGGAAGCGTTGTGCCAGGCGGTCGATGACCGTTGCCACGGTACTGTGGCCGTCCAGCAGCGCCAGGACCCAGCCGGCACTGGCATTGAGCTCGATGATGCCCCCGGCGTACAACAGCACGTGGCAAGCCTTCTGTGGCTCCCAGTCCAGGCGCAAGCCTCGCCCCAAGGCAAGGGCTTGCTGGCGATCAATCAGGTTCACAGGCACATGCTCCAGGAGGATCCGGCCACCGTGGCGATGGCCGGGCCGTCATCAACGGTTGGCGAAATACATCGTCACTTCGAAGCCAATGCGCAGGTCGGTATAGGCGGGTTTAGTCCACATAGGGCAAGTCCTCTTCTTGTGCCGGAGGATTCCGGTAGAAGCATTAATGCACGGGGGCGGACCGGACCGAATGCTACTTTGGAACGAGCTGGCGGGGTGCGTTGGTACGGGTAGGCCGTTACGTGTGCCGGCCTCTTCGCGGGCAAACCCGCGCCCACAGGCTCTGCACCGGTTCTGGAACCAGCGGTGAACCTGTGGGAGCGGGCGAGTCCGCGAAGGCCGCGACGCGGTTTAGAAGAAGCCCAGCGGATTGATGTCGTAGCTCACCAGCAAGTTCTTGGTCTGCTGATAATGGTCAAGCATCATCTTGTGGGTCTCACGGCCAACACCGGACTTCTTGTACCCCCCGAACGCCGCATGCGCCGGGTACAGGTGGTAGCAGTTGGTCCACACGCGCCCGGCCTTGATCCCGCGGCCCATGCGGTAAGCGCGGTTGATGTCGCGGGTCCACAGGCCGGCGCCCAGGCCGAATTCACTGTCGTTGGCGATCGCCAACGCTTCGGCTTCGTCCTTGAAGGTGGTCACGCCCACCACTGGCCCGAAGATTTCTTCCTGGAACACGCGCATCTTGTTGTTGCCCTTGAGCAGGGTTGGCTGAATGTAGTAACCGCTGGCCAGGTCACCCTGCAGCCGCTCGGCACCACCGCCGGTGAGCAGCTGCGCGCCCTCCTCCCGGGCAATCTCCAGGTACGAAAGGATCTTGTCGTACTGTTGCTCGGACGCCTGGGCACCCACCATGGTTTCGGTATCCAGCGGGTTGCCGCGGGTGATCTTGGCGATCTTCTTCATCACCTCGGCCATGAACGGTTCGTAGATCGACTCCTGGATCAGCGCCCGTGACGGGCAGGTGCACACCTCGCCCTGGTTGAAGAACGCCAGCACCAGGCCTTCGGCAGCCTTCTCGATAAATGCCGGCTCGGCCTGCATGATGTCTTCGAAGAAAATGTTCGGCGACTTGCCACCCAGTTCGACGGTGGACGGGATGATGTTCTCGGCCGCGCACTTCATGATGTGCGAGCCCACCGGGGTGGACCCGGTGAACGCGATCTTGGCAATGCGCTTGCTGGTGGCCAGCGCCTCGCCGGCCTCACGGCCAAAGCCCTGGACGATGTTCAGTACGCCTGCCGGCAACAGGTCGGCGATCAGTTCGGCAAAGACGGTAATCGACAGCGGCGTCTGTTCCGCGGGCTTGAGCACCACGCAGTTGCCAGCGGCCAAGGCCGGGGCGAGCTTCCAGGCGGCCATCAGCAGCGGGAAGTTCCACGGGATGATCTGCCCCACCACACCCAGCGGCTCGTGGATGTGATAAGCCACGGTACCTTCGTTGATTTCGCCTACGCTACCCTCCTGGGCGCGGATGCAACCGGCAAAATAGCGGAAGTGGTCCGCTGCCAGCGGCACGTCGGCATTCAAGGTTTCGCGTATGGCCTTGCCGTTGTCCCAGCTTTCGGTAACCGCCAGCACTTCCAGGTTCTGTTCGATGCGGTCGGCAATTTTGAGCAGTACCCGCGCACGGTCTTGCACCGAGGTCTTGCCCCAGGCTTCGGCGGCGGCATGCGCGGCGTCCAGGGCGCGCTCGACGTCCTGGGCCGTGGAGCGCGGGAATTCGGCAATCGGCTGGCCATTGACCGGCGAGCTGTTGGTGAAGTACTGGCCAGCCAACGGCTGCACGAACTCGCCACCGATGAAGTTGCCATAACGGGGTTTGAAGGATACGACGGCGCCTGGAGTTCCGGGTTGTGCGTAGATCATGCTGAGCCTCTGCGGGTCGGTGCCTGTCCCACGACAGGCGATGCACCGATGGTAAGAAGCCCCGCGTGCCGGGCGAATGCATCGTTGGCAGCGGGGCTCTCGTCATTTGGTAGTAGGGCCGCTTGCCACCGATCAGCGGCAGCAAGCGGCAGTAGGCAGGCGTTATGGCTTGGCGCTTGCCGTTTGTTGCAACTGCTTGGGCAACTTGAAGGTCCAGAGCATGCCGCCCTGGTTGAAGTCCTTGACCCGTTTGGCCACTTCGCCGCCCCACAGCGGCACCGCGCCGCCCCAGCCGGAGACCACCGAAACGTATTGCTCACCGTCCATTTCCCAGGTGACGGGCGAGCCAAGCACGCCTGAGCCGGTCTGGAATTCCCAGACCTTGTCGCCGGTCTTGGCGTTGAATGCCTGCAGGAAGCCCTCTGGCGTGCCCGTGAACACCAGGTTGCCCTTGGTGGTCAGCACACCGCCCCACAGCGGCGCGTAGTTCTTGTGGCGCCACACTTCCTTGCCGCTGATCGGGTCGATGGCGCGCAGCACGCCGATGTAGTCTTCATTGAGCGGCTTGATGGTGAAACCGGCGCCGAGGAACGCCGCACCTTTCTTGTAGGCGATGCCTTCGTTCCAGATGTCCATGCCCCACTCGTTGGACGGCACGTAGAACAGCCCTGTGTCCTTGTTGTAGGCCATCGGCATCCAGTTCTTGGCGCCGAGGAAGGCCGGCGCGACAAACACCGAGCTGCCCTTGGCCTCGCTGCCGGGTGCGCCCGGGCGGCTGGCGTCGTTGTAGATCGGCCGGCCGTCCTTGTCCAGGCCCGTGGCCCAGGTGATCTTGTCAACGAAGGGGAAGCCGCGGATGAACTTGCCGTTGGTGCGATCGAGCACGTAGAAGAAACCGTTGCGGTCGGCCGTGGCGGCAGCCTTGATCTCCTTGCCGCCGTCCTTGTAGTTGAACGAGATCAGCTCGTTGACGCCGTCGAAGTCCCAGCCGTCATGCGGCGTGCTCTGGAAGTGCCACTTGATGGTGCCGTCGTCCGGGTTCAGTGCCAGGCGTGAGGAGGAGTACAGGTTGTCACCGGGGCGCAGGTGCGAGTTCCACGGGGCCGGGTTACCGGTACCAAACAGGATCAGGTTGGTTTCAGGGTCGTAGTAACCGCCCAGCCACGGCGCGGCGCCGCCGGTCTTCCACAGGTCGCCAGGCCAGGTCTTGCCCGCCTCACCGCCGGAAATACCGTTCTCGATCGCCTTGCCGTCCTTGTACACATAGCCCATGTGCCCTTCCACGGTGGGGCGCATCCACAGCAGCTCGCCGTTCTCCGGGTTGTACGCCTGGATCTTGCCCACCACGCCGAACTCGCCGCCGGCAACGCCGGTAATCAGCTTGCCATTGACGATCATCGGCGCGGCACTGATGGAGTAGCCTTCTTTGTGGTCGGCGACCTTCTTGCTCCAGACCACCTTGCCGGTGTCCTTGTTCAGGGCCACCAGCTTGGCGTCCAGCGTGCCGAAGAACACCAGGTTGCCGTACAGTGCGACGCCGCGGTTGATCACGTCGCAGCAAGGGCGGATGTCATCCGGCAGACGTGCATCGTATTGCCACAGTTTCTTGCCGGTGCGGGCGTCCACGGCGAACACCCGCGAGTAGGAGCCGGTCAGGTACATCACCCCGTCCTTGATCAGCGGCTGGGCCTGCTGGCCGCGCTGCTTCTCCCCGCCGAAGGAAAACGCCCAGACCGGGCGCAGCTCCTTGACGTTATTGACGTTGAGCAGATCCAGCGGGCTGTAGCGCTGGCCCTGGACGCCCAGGCCATTGGTCACGATCTGCTGCGGGTTCTTCGGGTCCTGGAGGATTTCTTCATTGCTGACAGCGGCGTGCGCCGCGCCGGCAAGCAGCATGGCGCTGAGCACCAGGCTCACGGCGAACAAGGGGCGACGTGGGGATCGGGTCATGACGGCTACCTTTGGTTTTTTTGTTGTGCCCGGGAAAATTTCCCGGTGTGCCGGGAATTCTTGGTCCCGACCCGATTGCCAACAATTGCCCGCAGTGCGGAGTTTTCTAGTTCCTTGGTAGGGGCCTGAGCGATGGACGGGGGCAGCCATAGAGCGCGGCACGGACGGCGCAGGGGCTCACAGGCACCGTAAATGTCATGGCAAGCGCTGCAACTGCTGGCGCTCGTAACGCGGGTACAGGTGGCTGACACTGCGGATCAGCTCATAACGCGTCAGGCTGATCCCGGCAAACCGTTCGGGAATGGGGCTGCGGATCATCTCAGCCATGTCGTCACCGCGCGCCGCGCCATCACGCATCAGGCCATCGAGCCAGCCCAGGTAGTCACGCATCTGCACGAACGGCTGCGCATCACTGGCCAAGGGGCCATGCCCGGGTACAAGCTGTTTCCAGGGCAGTGCCTGCAGGGTATCCAGGTCCTTGAGCCACACGTCCAGCCCCGGGCTGTTGGGCGTGGTCAGGGCGCGTTCGTAGAACACCAGATCGCCGGCAAACAGCACGCCGGTCTTTTCATCGAAAATCGCCAGGTCGGCCCCCGTATGCCCGCCCAGGCCCAGCAACCTCAGGCGGTGCCCACCCACCTCATGCACGCCCGGCTGCAGCACCTGGGTCGGCAGCACCACCTCGGTACCGCGCATCCAGTCGCCGACCAGGCGATACATGTTCTCGGCCATGGCATCGCCTTGCTGGCGCAGCAGGTCGCGGGTGCCGGCCAGGGCACCGATCGGCACATCGGCAAAGGCTTGGTTGCCCAGCACATGGTCAGGATGATGATGGGTCAGCAGCACCTCCACTACCGGCTTGTCGGTGAGGGTGGCAATTGCCTTGCGCAATGCCTCGCCATAGCCCTTCGACGGCCCGCTGTCGATCACCACCACACCGCTGTCGGTGACGATGAACGCGGTGTTGACCACATTGCCGCCATTGGCCTTGGCGAAATTGTCGGTGCTGCCTTCCAGCAACCAGGTGCCCTCGGCGATCTGCCGGGGGGTAAGCCGGTACGCCAGATCAGCCTGGGCCGGCAGCCCCAGGCACAGCAGCAACAGCAGGATCCAACGCATGGCGGTGCCTCGGGTCAGGGTGAAATCAGACAACGCGCTCAGGGCAGCGCCGCCTCGAACTGGTTGCCGCTGTTGTCCTGCAACAGCAGCCGTGTTGGCCCGGGGCCCTGAATGTCAAAGCCCAGGTTGGGGTTTTCGCTGACCGCCGGGTACAGCTCCAGGCTGGCCAGGCGCTGGCCATCTGCACCTTGCAACTCGGCATGGTTGAGAAAGAACTCAGGAATGCCGCTGACCAGGCCGTTATCCATGGGGTGGGCCACCTGCAGGCGCAGGCGGCTGCTGTCGCCACGCGGGTAGCGCCCGCCCAGCACCTCCCCGAGGTGCTCCTCCCAGCCGGGCTGGGTGCGCACCACGCTGGGTGCGGTACAACCGCCGCCGGCAGCATCGATCAGGGTTGAACCGACGTGCCACAGGCCATCGCGTGTCAGTACGGCGGCGCGCAACGGTGTGGCCTGTTCGATGCGGATGCGGATCGACAACCAGGGCAATACGCGCTCGCCGGGCTGAAAGTCGACGATGCGCGGCAGAGGGTTGAGTTCGGCCCAGGCGATTATCCGCACCACCTCGCCAGCGAATGCCCGGGCGTCGATCTCCAGCGGCACCTGCCGTGCGTCCTCGGCAAAGGGCGGCGCCAGCAGCTTCACACGGTCATCGAACACGAACGCCGCCTGCCCCAGCAACTGCTTGTGGTAGAAGTCCCACATCACAGAAGGCACCGGGTCTGTGTGGGTGCCTTGTGTCGCAGCCTGGGCGGCCCAGGGCATCCAGCAGGCCAGCAGGAAAGTTGCTCGCCAGTTCATGGCCACTCCTATTGATACATCTCCGGGACCTCGTAACGCAGGCCGTATGCGGCATACATCGCCTTGAGCCGGCCATCGCGAATCATCGCTTCCATGGCCTCCTCCACGGCATAGGCCAGCTGCCGGTTGCTTTCATGCACAGCCATGCCGATTTCCCAGGCCTGTTTGCCAAGGTTCGGGTAGGCGTTTTCTGCCAAGGCCAGTTGCGGGTCGGCGGCCTGGTGCAGCTGCCAGTCAACCTCGCCGCGCATCGCCATCACTGCGTCCACCTGGCCGGCCTGCATGGCAGCGAAAGCTTGCTGCACGCTGGGGTAATGGTGGGTCCTGGCGCTGAGCATGCCGTTGAACACCGATGTCAGGTAAAACGACGGCACGCTGTCCACCTCGACCCCGATAGGATGCTGCTGGAATACCGCGACACTGGCCACCGAGGCCAGGCGACGGCGATCGTAGGCCACCTGCCAACGCTCCTGCTGATAGGGGCCGAACATCACCACCTGGGCGTTTTCCAGCTCCCCCAGCTCGTTGCGCCGCTGGGCGTAGGCGCGATCGTAAGGCACCCGCATCATCAGGTCGGCCAATTGCTGATGACGCAGCGGGCTGCCACGCCAGATGTAGTCGCGCAGGTCATCGTCGAGCTTTTCTCCGGGTGGCGCCCAGATCAGTTGCAGGCGTACCCCCAAGGCCGTGGCCAGGGCCTGCGCCAGCTCCACATCGACACCACGCGGCTGGCCGTGGTCCTGGAAACTGTAGGGGGCGAAATCCTTGTACACTGCCACCTTGAGCTCGCCGGCGGCGATGATCGCGTCATAGTTGCGCACCTGCGCCTGGGCCGCCGCGCAACACAGCAGCAGGCCACTCAACAGCACCGCCCACAGACGCATGGCCGTCACTCCTCGACGTGCACGCTGTCGAGGTAGGTGCGCACCGCCCACAGGGCTTCCTGGCTGAGGTAGTCGGCCATCTTCGGCATGTACACGCGGCCGTCGCGAACCGCGCCGTGGCGTACCCGCTCGACGAACCATTCATCGCCAGCATCACCCGCATCGAGCATGCGCAAGTCAGGGGCGATACCACCCGACTTGGCCTCCAGGCCATGACAGGCAGCGCAGTTCTGGTTGTAGGCCGAGGCGCCG
Source organism: Pseudomonas sp. BO3-4 (assembly GCF_034044115.1). Taxonomy (NCBI): domain Bacteria; kingdom Pseudomonadati; phylum Pseudomonadota; class Gammaproteobacteria; order Pseudomonadales; family Pseudomonadaceae; genus Pseudomonas; species Pseudomonas sp. BO3-4. The sequence goes on along the minus strand of NZ_CP139018.1, from coordinate 2,700,970 downwards.
ATTTCCACGGCCTTTTCGTGCTCGGGCGAGCTGCGGTACGGATTGACCGCGGCCCAGCCGTCGCCGTCCAGGCTCACGCCAGTGTCCTTGATCGGGGTCAGGCCCTTGGTCTCCACTGCCTGGGGCACCACGTTGCCATGGGCCCAGGCTGTACCGGTCAGCACGGCTGCGGCCAGCAACCCAGCAGCCAGCAACACATTGCATTTTGTTGTCATTGTTATGCCCTCACCATTGCACACAAAGCCTCAACCACAGAGGCCGTGCCGCCATCTTAGAAACAGCCCGCGGGCGGCCGAATGCTGCTTTGGTGGCCGGGCCTTAATCCCTTGGTAGTAGGGCTTGTGGCGAAGGGCCAATTGAGGTGCCGTGCGGGAACTATTCCCGGCAAGGGCGGGACTTTTTCCGTATCCCGCGATGGCCGCTGCGCCCCACCCTGTGCAGGCCAAAACCTCCACTGGGAACTGCAACCATGACAATAAGATCGCTACCCGCCCTTTCCCCTCTGGCCCTGAGCGTGCGCGTCCTGCTGATAGCCGGTAGCCTGGCCCTGGGCAATGTGGCAACAGCGGCCAGCACACCCGCTGCACCTGCCGGCAAGAACGTCACCTGGGAAGACATCGCCAATGACCACCTGACCACCCAGGACGTGCTGCAGTACGGCATGGGCACCAATGCCCAGCGCTGGAGCCCGCTGGCCCAGGTCAATGACAAGAACGTGTTCAAGCTGACCCCGGCCTGGTCCTACTCCTTCGGCGACGAGAAGCAGCGCGGCCAGGAATCCCAGGCCATCGTCAGCGATGGCGTGGTCTACGTCACCGGCTCGTACTCACGGGTATTCGCCCTCGATGCCAAGACCGGCAAACGCCTGTGGACCTACAACCACCGCCTGCCCGACAACATTCGTCCCTGCTGCGACGTGGTCAACCGCGGGGCGGCGATCTACGGCGACAAGATCTACTTCGGCACCCTCGATGCGCGTGTCATCGCCCTCGACAAGCGCACCGGCAAAGTGGTGTGGAACAAGAAGTTCGGCGACCACAGCGCCGGCTACACCATGACCGGTGCGCCAGTGCTGATCAAGGACAAGACCAGCGGCAAGGTGCTGCTGATCCACGGCAGCTCCGGCGATGAATTCGGCGTGGTCGGCCAGCTGTTCGCACGCGACCCGGACACCGGCGAAGAAGTGTGGATGCGGCCCTTCGTCGAGGGCCACATGGGCCGCCTGAACGGCAAGGACAGCACCCCGACCGGTGACGTCAAGGCGCCGTCCTGGCCAGACGACCCTACCACCGAAACCGGCAAGGTCGAAGCCTGGAGCCACGGCGGCGGAGCCCCTTGGCAAAGCGCGAGCTTCGACCCCGAAACCAACACCATCATTGTCGGCGCTGGCAACCCCGGCCCTTGGAATACCTGGGCGCGCACGTCGAAAGACGGCAACCCGCATGACTTCGACAGCCTGTACACCTCCGGCCAGGTCGGCGTCGACCCGAGTACCGGCGAGGTCAAGTGGTTCTACCAGCACACCCCCAACGATGCCTGGGACTTCTCCGGCAACAACGAGCTGGTGCTGTTCGACTACAAGGACAAGAACGGCAACGTGGTCAAGGCCACCGCCCACGCCGACCGCAACGGCTTCTTCTATGTGGTCGACCGCAACAACGGCAAGCTGCAGAACGCCTTCCCCTTCGTCGACAACATCACCTGGGCCAGCCATATCGACCTGAAGACCGGCCGCCCGGTGGAAAACCCCGGCCAACGCCCGGCCAAGCCGCTGCCGGGTGAAACCAAGGGCAAGCCGGTGGAAGTCTCGCCACCGTTCCTGGGCGGCAAGAACTGGAACCCCATGGCCTACAGCCAGGACACCGGGCTGTTCTACATCCCCGGCAACCAGTGGAAAGAGGAATACTGGACCGAGGAAGTGAACTACAAGAAGGGCTCGGCTTATCTGGGCATGGGCTTCCGTATCAAGCGCATGTACGACGACCACGTCGGCACGTTGCGCGCCATGGACCCGACCACCGGCAAGCTGGTCTGGGAACACAAGGAGCACCTGCCGTTATGGGCCGGGGTGTTGGCGACCAAGGGCAACCTGGTGTTCACCGGTACCGGCGACGGCTTCTTCAAGGCCTTCGACGCCAAGACGGGCAAAGAGCTGTGGAAGTTCCAGACCGGCAGCGGCATCGTCTCGCCGCCCATCACCTGGGAGCAGGACGGCGAGCAGTACATCGGCGTGACCGTGGGCTACGGCGGTGCAGTACCGCTGTGGGGCGGCGACATGGCCGAGCTGACCAAACCGGTGGCTCAGGGTGGCTCGTTCTGGGTGTTCAAGATCCCGAGCTGGGACAACAAGACTGCACAGCGTTGACCTGCAGCGGGGAGCGGCCTGCGCCCCTCCCCGTTTCTGCCCTTCTCCTGCCCAGAGGCTTTTGCCATGAATTACCTGCCCTTTACCTTGCTGCTGGCGCTATCCCCTGCCTTGGCAGTGAGCGCCGACGACGCCGGCAACGATACCCCCTTGACCATCAACGGCTGTGTGATTGCCGAAGCCAGCCAGTGCCCGGGGGCCAACCTGCGCGGCGCCAACCTGGCCAACCAGGACCTGCGCAAGATGAACCTGGCCGGTGCCGACCTGCGCGATGCCGACCTGCGTCATGCCCAGCTGGACCTGGCAAATCTGGAAAAAGCCCGCCTGCAAGGTGCCAACCTGACCCGCGCCAGCCTGCAACAGAGCAATCTGCGCCTGGCTGACCTGAGCAACAGCAGGCTGGTGGCCATTCAAGGCTGGGGCTTGTTCGCCCAGGGTGCACAGTTTGAAAAGGCGGACCTGCGCGCAGCCTACCTGCAGTTCGCCAGGCTGTCCGGGGCAAAGCTGCAGCAGGCCAACTTGCAGGCGGCGGACCTGGAGATGGCCTGGTTGAGCAAGGCCGACCTGCAAGCGGCCAACCTGGGCGATGCCAACCTGCAGGAGGCCAAGTTTGGCCAGAGCAACCTGGCACACGCCGATTTGCGCGGGGCGCGGCAGCATTACGGGAATTTTCAGGAGGCTAACATGGAGGGGTGCAAGGGGTGCCCTGAAACCTGGGACAAATGAGCGGCCTGTAGGCGCGGGTTCACCCGTGAAAAGGCCGGGCCTGCTGGCCAATTTCCACCTGCCGTTCACTGTTGCTGCCGCTACCGTATTCGCGGGTAAACCCGCTCCTACGCCTGATTCGGGGGTGGACACATGTCGGGGGCTGGACACATTCCGTTGTGCGCGGAGGGCTGCGACGCAGCCCCAACAGGTGCAATGAAATACCTCACCCCGCCACCCGCACCACCCCCAGGTCAATCCCCAGATGCACCAGCTCGGCATGCGAGCTGACCTGCAACTTGCTCTTGAGCAAGGTCAGGTGGTTGGACACGGTCTTGGCACTGATACACAACTGCTCGGCAATCACCCGCGCCGGGGTGCCCTTGGCCAGCATCGTGAATATCTCCAGTTCGCGCTGGGTCATGCGCTGCAACCGGGGGTCACTGGTGCTTTGCTGTGACAGGCAAGCCAGCTGGGTGGCCAGGGGCTGCTCGATGTAGGCATGCCCGGCCAACACCCGCTGCACCGCCTCGATCAGCACCTCGGGCGCCGAGTTCTTGGTCAGATAGCCCGAGGCCCCCGCATCCAGCGCCTGGCGCACCAGCGGCAGCTCATCGTGCATGCTGAAAAACAGCACTCGCAACTGCGGCAGGCGCTGGCGCAGGCGGCGGGTGGTTTCCAGGCCACTGATACCGGGCAGGCCAAAGTCCATGATCACCAGGTTGGGCACCTGCTCCTGTACCCTGGCCAGCGCCTCTTCACCACTGGCGGCCTCACGCACCTGCACCAATGGCAGCACCGCCCGCAGCAAGCTGGCGTAGCCTTGGCGGACCACGGCGTGGTCATCGACCAACACGATATTCATCGCACCTCCTCGGGAATGTTAAGGGCCAGCGCCCAGCCACCGCCCGGGCGACTGAAAATGCGTAACTCCCCCCCAAGGCTGCGGGCGCGCTCGGCCATCGAGTGCAGGCCTACCCCTGGGCGCTGGGGCTGGCACCCGCCGCAGCCGTTGTCGCGAATGAACAGGCGCAAGCCCTTGGTACTGCGCTGCAGGCGCACCCGCACCTGGCTGGCACCGGCATGCCGGGCGACGTTGGTCAACGCCTCCTGCAGCAAGCGGTACAAATGCGTTCTGCTCGCCCCAGGCAGCGCCGGCAAGTGCTCGCCAACCCGCAGCCGGCATTCGATGCCCTGGCTGGCCTGCCACTGGCTCACCAACAGCCCGAAGGCCTCGGCCAACGGCATGTAGTGCAGCGCCACCGGATACAAGTTGTGCACCAGCGCGCGAAAACCCTGCTGCAGGCGCTCGCAATTGAATTCAAGGGCCTGCGCCGTCTGCGTCACCACTTCAGGCTGTTCGGCCACCATACGCAGCAGGCATAGCTGGGCACGCATGCCTGCCAGGTATTGCCCCAGATCATCGTGCAGGGTCTGCGCCAGCTGGGTACGTTCCTGCTCCTGCACCGCCAGCAGGGCCTGGGTCAGGTGGGCATTGTCGGCCTGGGCCTGCTCCAGGGCTGCGGCCATGCGGTTGAAGTGTTTGGCCAGCTGGCGCGCTTCCGGCAGGCCGGCTTCGCGCAGGCGTGCCGTCAATTGCCCGCCTGAAACCTGATGCAAGGCGCCCAGCAGCTCATCCAGCAGGCCCATGGCCCGCCGTACCGCCCAGCGGATGGTCAACAAGCTCAGCAACAACGCCAGGCCACAAACGACAAGCAGTTGTTGCAGGGAGTCCCAGACTTCATCGATTTCATCCCGCGCATCCACGGCAATCAACACGCGGCGGCCATCACTCAAGTCCAGCAGCCGGCTGCTGTGGTAGCGCTCGCCGAACAACTGGCGGCCGAGCCAGGCATCCATACCGGCCTCTTGCGGCAGCCTTGGCACCTCACCCGCTGCCAGCCAATGCACCCGCACATGGCGCAGGTTCTTGGTCAAGCCGGGCTGCAGGTTTGCCGGGTCGCGTTCGGCGGTGTCGCCCAGGTATGCCACCACGGCTTCGGCTGACTGCAACTCACGCTCGACGTCGGCCACCGCCTGGTGCAACAGCACCCCGGCACAAGCCAGCGTCACCAAGGCGAAGCATAACGTGACCCAGAGGTTGACTCGCCACAGGGCCGACAAGTTGACAAGGCGCACAAGCGGTTCTCCTCAGGCCGTTGTGGACCATCGTAAAACTGCGGCCCCCGCACTGAATTACTACCTTGGTACCGGCCGAGCGCTACTTTCTGCATATTCCCCCCTCCCGGCGGGCTTCCTATGCTGGCGCCATCTGCCGTGGAGTGTGTTATGCGCCAGCCTGCCCACCTTGCCTTGACCTGCCTGCTGGCCTTGGCCGCAACGCTGGCTACGCCCCAGGCGCCCGCCGCTCAGGGCCAGGCCGCAGCCCCGTTGCACATACGCATCGGCTACCTGGGCTATCGCCCCGCCGCTGGCCCGCTGCTGTCCAACGTCATCCCCGAACCCGGCGATGCCGGGCTCCAAGGTGCCGAACTGGCCATTGTCGACAGCAACAGCACCGGGCGCTTCCTGAAGCAGCAGTTTCAGCTGACCAGCGCCAATGTCGACAGCCCCGAGGCCCTGCTGCAAGCCGCCAGGGCCCAGCATGAACAAGGCCTGCGCCTGTTCGTGGTGAATGCCCCGGCCGCCAGCCTGCGCGCGCTGTCTGCCGCCCTGCCCGACAGCCTGTTGTTCAACGCCGGCAGCCCCGACGACAGCCTGCGCAGCAGCCAGTGCCTGGGCAATGTCCTGCACAGCCTGCCGAGCCGGGCCATGCTGGCCGATGCCTTGGCGCAGTTTCTGGTGCTGCGCAAATGGCAACGGGCATTGCTGGTGGTCGGCCAGACCCCGGACGATCAGGCGTACGCCGCTGCCCTGCGGCGGTCGGTGAAGCGTTTTGGCGTGCAACTGGTCGCGGAAAAAACCTGGACGTTCGACAACGACCAGCGCCGCAGCGCCCAGGCCGACATGCCGCTGTTCACCCAGACTGCCGAATACGACGTGGTACTGGTGGCCGACGAGCGCGGTGACTTCGGCGAGTACCTGCCCTACCAGACGTGGTATCCACGCCCGGTGGCCGGTACCCAGGGCCTGACCCCCACGGGCTGGCACAAGACGGTGGAAACCTTCGGGGCGGCGCAGTTGCAAAAACGCTTCGAGGCCCAGGCCGGGCGCTGGATGAATGACCGTGACTTCGCCGCCTGGATGGCTGTGCGCAGTGTCGCCAGTGCGGCCAGCAAGCTGCGCCTGGCCGAACCTCGCGCGCTGCAGCAACTGCTGCTCAGCGAGCAGTTGCCGCTGGACGGCTTCAAGGGGCGCAAGCTCAGTTACCGCCCGTGGAACGGCGAACTGCGCCAGCCGATCCCGTTGGTTCAGCCCCGCGCCCTGGTCAGCACCTCGCCGCAGGAGGGCTTCCTGCATCCCTTCAACGAAATGGACAGCCTGGGCTATGACAAGCCCGAAGTGACGTGTAGCTACCCCTGACCCGACAACCACAACAATAAGGAATCCGCCATGCGCCGCCCCCTCTTCCACCGGGCCCTGCTTTACCCCAGCCTGCTGTCGGGCGCCCTGGCGCTGGCCAGCAGTCACGCCATGGCTGCCACCGCCTGGGTCTCCAACGAGAAGGACAACAGCCTCAGCCTGATCGACCTGCAAACGCTGGAAGTCACCGAAACCCTGCCGGTGGGCCAGCGCCCGCGTGGCTTGCTGCTGTCACACGACAGCAAGCTGCTGTACATCTGCGCCAGCGATTCGGACCGGGTGCAGGTGATGGACGTGGCCACACGCAAGATCATCAAGGAGCTGCCTTCCGGCAAGGACCCCGAGCAGTTCGCCCTGCACCCCAACGACCGCTGGCTGTATGTGTCCAACGAGGACGATGCGCTGGTGACAGTGATCGACACCGTCACCGACAAGGTGCTCGGGCAGATCGAAGTCGGCATCGAACCCGAAGGCATGGCGGTCAGCCCTGACGGCAAGTGGGCGGTCAACACCAGTGAAACCACCAACATGCTGCACTGGATCGACACCAGCACCCAGACCCTGGCCGACAGCACGCTGGTCGACCAGCGCCCGCGCTTCGTCGAGTTCAGCAAAGACGGTTCGCGCCTGTGGGCCTCGGCAGAAATCGGCGGCACGGTGACCATACTTGACGTGGCCACGCGCCAGGTGCTGAAAACCCTGAACTTCCAGATCAAGGGCGTGCACCCGGACAAAGTCCAGCCAGTGGGCATCAAGCTCAGCGCCGATGGCAAGTACGCCTTCGTCGCCTTGGGCCCGGCCAACCACGTGGCGGTGATCGATGCCAAGACCTTTGATGTGCTCGACTACCTGCTGGTCGGGCGGCGGGTCTGGCAGCTGGCATTCACCCCGGACCAGCGCCAGTTGCTGGCCACCAACGGTGTCAGCGGTGACGTTTCGGTCATCGATGTGAAGCAGCTCAAAGTGCTCAAGTCGGTGAAGGTCGGGCGCTACCCCTGGGGCGTGGTGGTGACACCATGAATGCCCTCGACGTCAGTGACGTGAGCTTTGCCTATGGCCAGCGCGAGGCACTCAGGCAGGTCGGTTTCAGCCTGGCACCTGGGCGCTTCGCCGCATTGCTGGGCCCCAATGGTGCCGGCAAATCGACCTTGATCGCCCTGCTCACGCGCCTGTACGACCTGCAGCATGGCGACATCCGCGTGTGTGGCTGCTCGCTACGCAACGCTGCACGCCCGGCCTTGCGCCAACTGGGCGTGGTGTTTCAGCAAAGCACCCTGGACCTGGACCTGAGCGTTGAGCAGAACCTGCGCTACCACGCCGCCTTGCATGGCCTGTCGCGGCGTCAGAGCCACCTGCGGGTCGAAGCCGAACTGGCCCGCCAAGGCCTTGGTGAACGCCGGCGCGATCGTGTGCGTGAGCTGAACATCGGCCATCGGCGGCGGGTGGAAATTGCCCGCGCGCTGCTGCATGAACCGCGCCTGCTGCTGCTGGACGAAGCCAGCGTCGGCCTCGATCCGGCCAGCCGCCTGGCGCTTAACCAGCACCTGCGCCGGTTGTGCCGCGAGCAGCAGCTCAGTGTGCTGTGGGCCACTCATCTGCTGGACGAAGTGCAGCCCAGCGATGATTTGTTGATTCTGCATCAGGGGCGCCTGGTGGCCAGTGGCACCGCCGATGCGCTGAGCCTTGAGCACGGCGGTGACCTCGATCACGCCTTTGCCCGCTTGACCAACGCCCCCTCAGGAGCCAACGCCCGATGAACGCTTACTGGCAATGTTTCAACGGCATCATGCTGCGCGAATGGCTGCGCTTCGTGCTGCAGCGTACACGTCTGCTCAGCGCGCTGGTACGCCCGCTGCTGTGGTTGCTGGTGTTCGCTGCCGGCTTTCGCGCAGCGCTGGGCATTGCCATCATCGAGCCCTACGACACCTACATCCCCTACGAGGTGTACATCATCCCCGGCCTGGCCTGCATGATTCTGCTGTTCAACGGCATGCAGGGCTCATTGTCGATGGTCTACGACCGCGAGATGGGCAGCATGCGCGTGTTGCTGACCAGCCCGCTGCCACGCCCGTTCCTGCTGGGCAGCAAACTGCTGGCAACTTCATTGATTTCCCTGCTGCAAGTCTATGCCTTCCTCGCCATCGCCTGGTTATACGGGGTACAGCCACCGGCTGCAGGCCTGCTGATGGCGCTGCCAGCGTTGCTGCTGGTGGCCTTCATGCTCAGTGCCTTGGGGCTATTGCTGTCGAACGCCATCCGCCAGCTGGAGAACTTCGCCGGGGTGATGAACTTCGTGATCTTCCCGCTGTTCTTCCTGTCGTCGGCGCTGTACCCGTTGTGGAAAATGCGCGAGGCCAGCCAGTGGTTGTACTGGCTGTGTGCTGGGAACCCGTTCACCCATGCCGTAGAGCTGGTGCGGTTTGCACTTTATGAACGGCTGAACCTGCTGGCGCTGGCGGTGTGCCTGGGCTTGACCGGGCTGTTCACCCTGCTGGCGATCCTCACCTTCAACCCCCAGCATGCAGCGCTGCGCAAGCCGCGCTGAAAACCTGGCGTGTAACGCGTGTGGGAGCGGCCTTGTGTCGCGATTGGGCCGCAAAGCGACCCCTAGATTTCAGCTGCACCGCACCCATTGCCGGGGCTGCTGCGCAGCCCTTTCGCGACACAAGGCCGCTCCCACACCTTGGGCGTCTCCCTGCCTTCAGGCGCCCGGTCATCTACTACTTTAGTACTGCATTTACTGTCTATCGTCGCATTCACAAAGCACCGCCACTGGCATGTAATGAGTCCATAACAAAAAGGAAAAACCTCCATGCCACGTGCCCTGCCCCGGCTGCCACGCCCTTTGCTGGCGGTACTTTCGCTGAGCCTGACGCTAGGCATTGCCCAGGCTGACACGGCGCCGCTGTTCTCCGCCGACGGCTATCGCAGCATGCACTATCGCAGCCCGACCCCGCAACAGGTCGAAGGCGGCCAGGTCGTCGACACCGCCACTTTGCAAAGCCTGCTGGGCCAGACGCCCAGACCGGTGCTGATCGACGTCTATCGCCGCCAATGGCTGCAAGGTCGTTTCATCGAAGACGAACCACACAGCAACCTCCCCGGCAGCCTGTGGCTGGCCAACACCGGCGACGGCGAACTGAGCCCGGCATGGCAGGACTACTTCGTGCGTAACCTGCAAAAAGCCACGGCCGGGCACCCGGACCAACCACTGGTCTTTTACTGCCGCTCCGATTGCTGGTTAAGCTGGAACGCGGTAAAACGCGCGAAAGCCTTGGGCTATAACAACCTGTATTGGTACCGCGACGGCCTGGATGCCTGGCAGCAAGCCAACCTGCCATTGCAGCCGGCACAACCGGTGCCGTTCCCCTGAAATGCCTGTGTATGCGTGCCCCGCTCCATCCAATAAAAACAAGGTGAAAAGGCCATGTACAAAATTCTGATTGCCGACGATCACCCCCTGTTTCGCGAAGCCATCCACAATGTCATCAGCGATGGTTTCCAGGGCAGCGAGGTCATGGAGACCGCCGACCTTGAAAGCGCCCTGGCCCTGACCCAGGCGCATGACGACCTCGACCTGATCCTGCTCGACCTGAACATGCCCGGCATGCACGGCCTCAATGGCCTGATCACCCTGCGCAACGAGGCGCCGACCACGCCGGTGGTCATCGTTTCGGCCGAGCAGGAAAAGCAGATCGTGCTGCAGGCCATTACCTACGGTGCCGTGGGCTTCATCACCAAGTCGTCGCCACGCTCACAGATGATCGAAGCGATCGAGCAGATCCTCAATGGCAATGTCTACCTGCCGCCAGACATCATCCGCGCGCAAAAAAGCAGTACCAGCCGGCGCCATAACGATGCCCCGAGCTTCCCGCCGGAAATGCTCCAGGCCCTGACCCGCAAGCAACTGCTGGTGCTCGAGCGCATGACCAAAGGTGAATCGAACAAGCAGATCGCCTACACGCTGGACATCGCCGAAACCACAGTCAAGGCCCACGTTTCGGCGATCTTGCGCAAACTCAATGTGCACAACCGGGTACAAGCCATCCTCAGTGCTGGCGATATCGATTTTGCTGACTATCTGCGCCGTTGACCTGTTCCGGCCGCTTCGCGGGTAAACCCGCGAAGCGGCCAACCGCTATGCCACGCCACTGGCCAGCAGATGGCTCATCGCCGTCTTGAGTTTCATCGGCCTTACGGGCTTGTGCATCAGCGTGTGACCCAGCTCGCGGATCTGCTGCTTGAGATCGTTGCTGTAGTTGGCCGTGATCATCAGCGCCGGTAGCGGCTGGGCGCGGCGGGCATTGATCCGCGCTACGGCGTCGACACCATTGCAGTCATTGTCCAGGTGGTAGTCGGCAATCAGCAGGTCGGCCTCGGCGTGGTAGTTGTCCACCTGGCGCGCCAGGTCTTCCTCCGACAGCGCAGTGACCACCCGGCAGCCCCAACCTTCCAGCAAGGTGCGCATGCCCGCGCAAATCGCCGCATCGTTATCCAGCACCCATACCCGTGCCCCGCGCAGGCGTTCGAGCATTGGCTCGCAGATCGCCTGGCTCGGCTGGGCCTTGGGTGCAGTGGCGCTCAGCGGCACCTCGACAGCGAACACCGAGCCTTTGCCCAGCCATGAACGCACGCGGATCCGGTGGCCGAGGATGCCGGCGATCTTCTCCACGATTGCCAGGCCCAGGCCCAGCCCGCGGTCCTGGTCCGGGCGCTGCACATCACCCCGTTTGAACTCCAGGAACATGTCTTCCAGGTGTTCTTCGGCAATGCCGATGCCGCTGTCCCACACTTCAATCCGCACGCCACCGCGCTGGCGCCGACACCCCAGCACCACGCGCCCGCTGCGGGTGTAGCGGATAGCATTGCTGAGCAGGTTGCGCAGGATGCGCGCCAGCAGCTGGATGTCACTGCGCACGACGGCAGAACACCCCACAAAATGCAGCTCTAACCCTTCGCTACGCGCCACCTGGGCGTATTCGGCAGCCAGGTTGTCCATCAGTTCGTGGAGGGCAAACGGGGCGACATCGGCCTTGATCACCCCGGCATCGAGCTTGGAAATATCCACCAGGGTACCCAACAGGTTTTCCACATCCTCCAGTGAATTGCTGACATTTCGCACCAGGTGGGCAGCGTTTTGCGGCTCGTCGCGCTCAAGCAATGCACTGGTGAACAGCCGCGCCGCGTTCAGCGGTTGCAGCAGGTCATGGCTGACCGCAGCCAGGAACTTGGTTTTCGACAGGTTGGCCTGCTCGGCCTCGCGCTTGGCCTCGCGCAGACGCGACTCGGCCTGGCTGCGCTCTTCGATCTCGCGCAGCAACTGGTCGTTGAGGCTGGTCAGTTCGGCAGTGCGCTCGCGCACCCGTTGCTCCAGGTGCTGATACGCCTGGTGCAACGCCTGTGCGGTGTTGCGGCGCTCGGTGATGTCGCGGATCAGCACGAAGATACCCACTACTTCGCCACTGGCCAGGCGGTTCGGCACGTAGGAACGCAGCATGTAGCGTTCCTGGCCGTTGATATTGGTCTCGGCGAACTCGAACGTTACGCTCTCCCCCGCCAGCGCCCGCGCCACGTAGCCTTCCAGGCGCTGGTAATGCTGCTCGCTGTGGGCCTCGCGCAGGCTCTGGCCCAGCATCACGCCATGCGGCCAGCAATACCACTCCTCGTAAACCTTGTTGGTGAATTCGTAGACCAGATCGGCGTTCAGGTAGGCGATCAGCGCCGGGACGTTGTCGGTAATCAGGCGAATCTGGTGCTGATGGGCCGTCTCAGCCCGCTGCCGGGCCTCGCTGAGCAGGCGGTTGACGGCCTTGAGCTCGGCCATGGCCTGGTTCAACGCATCGGTGCGTTCGCGCACCTGCTCGGCCAGCACCACTGAATGCTGGAACGCGGCGTATGGGTCGTTGCCCCGGGTCACGCCCGATTCGATGCGCTCGATCAGTGCGTCATTGATGCGCTGCAGCTTGTGGTTCTGGTGCTGCAGCCGGGTCAGCTCGGCCTGCAGTTCAGCGACCGACAGGAGGCCGGTTGCGGGCAATGGCGACCCCGGTGAAGGTCTGGTTGATGTGCATGCCATTGAACTGTTCTCCGTAGGTGTTGAAGCCGATCACCCGTTGCTCGCGCAGGAACGCGCCGACCGGCTCCAGGCCGTGGTGGGCTTCCAGTTCCAGCCGCCGCAGGAAACAATCACAACCGATGGTCAGCAGCAACGGTCCGAGACGCTGGTGCAGGCCATCGAACAGCTGGTGCAGGTTCGGCAGCAGCGGGCCCGGGGTCATGGCCGTGAGCACGATGCCGTTCTCCACCGCGCAGTAGAAGCTCAAGCTGAGGTCAGGGTGCATTTGCTGAATCGCCCGCACGTAGTACTGATCATGAATGCGCACGGCCAGCGGGTGGGCGGCGAACACCCGGTGATCGAGCGCAGCCACAGGCACACCGATGTGGCGGGCATATTCCTCGGCCGCCGGCTCGGCATTCAGTTCGAAAACCCGGCGCTGGGCGCTGTCGGCACCGGTGACCACCAGCTTTTCCTGGCGCGGCAGTATGTGATGCGTGGTGAACACTTCGAAGTCGAGCCAGGTGTTGACCAGCACCACCACGGCTGCACCGTTGTGGAATGTACCGCCGTAATACACATGGGTGCGGTTCAGGTAGTTGTCGTCACCGGCCGAGCCGCCGAAGTGCGGGATATCCCCCAGTGCTGCGCTGAGTGCGGCAAGCACCATCTCCTCGCGGCTGGACAAGCCATCGAGCAGCGTGAGTGCAAAGCTGTGGCCCTTGATTGGCGCCAGGGTATTGCTGCGGCAGGTGCCGACCAGCCGCTCGACCATCTGCTGCGCGTCGATCAGGCTGAAGCGCTCCATCTCATCGATCAACGCGGTGGCGATCGAAAAGTGCCGGTGATCGAAGCCCACCGCCGTCACGCAATTGCGGCCGTAGCCCAGCGGGGTGATTTCACCGGCGCTGGTGCAGCCGACCAGGCGTATACCGCCAAAGTCTTGTTCCAACGCTTCGCCCAAAGCCTGCAAGTCGTATTCGGCGGAGCAGAAGAACAGCACGAACCCCAGGTGCGGGTGCAGCAACTGCCGCGCCAGGTCCTGAGCGGCCAGCCGTGCGTCGGTAGCCTGCGACATGGCACTGACCACACCGTCGTTATGAGCCTGCTGCATCGTGGTCTCCGGCACGGGGTGGCTGAGTGATCAGTTTAAGGAGGTGGAGGTGGGTGACGAATGCTACTTGGGTAGCGGGTGGGCGGTTCCATGGGCGTAAAAGACCGTGTCATTCGGGGCCGCCTTGCGGCCCCGGCCGCTTACCAGGTCAACACCGCGCCCACCGCAAAGGTATCGGTGTCTTCGTTCTGCGCACTGGTGTCATGCCCGTCGATGGAAAACTGGTTGTACTCGGCCACCAGTTTCAGGTTGTCGTTGATGTCATGGAACAGCGCCACACCCCGGGTCTCGTAGTCCGCGCCGCTGCCAACCGCACCGTTGCCATCGTCCTTGGTCTTGCCATAGGACAGCGCCACGCGGTTCTTGCCGAACTTGTACGAGCCCTGCAGCAGGTAGCCATCACTGTCGACATTGCGCAAAACCGGTTCGCCGGCATTGTTGGTGAAGAACGGGTTGATGCCTTTGGCCTGGAACCCCGAGCCGGTCAGCGACCAGCCGCCCATCTTTGCCTGCACCCCGTAACCCACCCCCTTGGAAGTGATCGTTTCTACCGTGGAGTCAGTATTGTCCGAGGTCTGGTAACTGCCGTTGACCCAGCTGTAGATCTGCGCCCCACCCAGGTCGAACTGGTAGGTGATCTCGCTCTCGGTGCGTGGGTTTTCCTGGTAGGCCTTTCCGGTCGGGCTGCTGTCGTTGGTGTCCACCGGGTCCATGATGCCCACCGCCACCCGCAGGCCCTCCATCACGGGCGTACGGTAGGTGATCTGTGAGGTAGGGAACGGGTATGGGTAACCGCTGCCAATGTTGCCGAACGACACCCCGCCGCCGTCCACCAGCCCCAGGGTGTCGCTGACCTGGCCATAGCCGGCCAGCAGTTCGTCGAGCAGGATGTTGGAGCGGGCGAACAGCCCGAAGTCCTTGCCGATCAGCACCTCGCCCCACTCGGGGTTGGCCACCGTGCCGTAAAACTGGCGCACGTCGATGGCGGTGTCGGTGCCGTTGGTTTCACTGTCGTTGATGGTTACCCAGAACGAGGCACGCGCGCCGAGCTTCAGGTCATCCACCTGCTTGCCCATGTTGAAGCCAAGGTAGTTGGGCAAGAAGCCCATCTTCACCCGCGACTGGCGGCGGTCAAACTGCTCGCCCTCGCGGTCGACCTTGCTGTTGACGTAGAAGGCGTTGATATAGCCATCGGTGGAAAACGTCGTCTGGTCCTTGTCGTACAGCATGATCTCGGCTTCGGCGACGCTGCTCAGGCCAAGCGCAGAAAAGCTGGCGATGGCGGCTGCGAGAAAACGAGGCGGCAGGTGCTTATTGTTGTTGTGCATGGCGCGCTCCAAACGGGGACGGGATGTCGGAGGCGATTATCAGAAGTGGGCAAATTGCCAGAAACGCTGCTTTGGCGTGGGGTGGCGAGTGCTTTGGGGCGGGAGGGTGTGGCCCGGTGATTTGGTCCCGGTACCTGCTTGGGTCTGGGTTCGAGACTTATGGCTTAGGCAGGAGTGGCAGGCGGGCATCCATACGATTGAATGAACCGGGGCCGCCTTGCGGCCCTTCGCGGGCTCGCCCGCTCCCACAATCTTTGGATATCCAAGATCCCTGTGGGAGCGGGCGAGCCCGCGAAGGGCTGCAAAGCAGCCCCAATTACATTGTCTGAGCGGAATCTCCTGGCTTCAGGAAGCCAGTGCCTGCGAACGCTGGCAAGCGGGCATCTCATAGCGATGCGGTTGCTGCCAGGCCAGCCGTGCCTGCACATCCACCACCGCGTCCTTCACCTTCTGCGCCCAGTGCTCATCCTTCGGGCACACCACCACCACGCGGAAACCGTGGTCGACACCTTCCAGGCGCACACCTTCGGAATCATCTACGTGCAGATCGATATCAAAAGCCGAAGGCAGCTTGGAGGGTGAGTTTTCCAGCCCGTTCTGGGCCAGGATGTGCTGGTGCCGATCGCTGTTGACCACGCCATCGACATGAATGCCGTAAAGCATCAGCCAGCGGCGGATGTAAGCCGGGGTACGCCCCGAGGAGGTGTAGATCCAGATGCTGCAGCCCTGGCGGCGCAGGTCGCGGATCAGCTCGCGGGTGCCGCTGCGCAGGGGCTCACCCAGCCAGCGATGGACGAAACCCGGCAGCTTGCTGTCCTCGGCGGCGGCGTGTTCGGGCAGGCAGGCCAGCGTGTCGTCGATATCGAACGAAATGCGTACCTGGCCACGCTTGAGCTTGCGTTCGATGGCTTGCCGCCCTCGTGCAAACAGGGATGAACCTTGCATCAGCGGCTCCCCTCACAGGCAGGCACGGGCGTGCCGTTCAGGAAGAACTTGCCGGGCTCAGGCGCCTTCGCTTCCAGGAACGCGGCGTATTTTTTCTTGATCTTGGGGAGTTCGTACAAAGCCTTGACACCGTGTTTGGCGGAGTTGCGTATGACCGAGGACGGGTTGAAGTAACCCTCGGCGTTGTCCAGCGACAGCACGAATGGCGGCAGCCCGGCACGCATCAACAAATAGCTGACAATAAGCGAACCCGTGCGGTTGTTGCCTTCGATGAACAGCTGCGGCTTGCTGAGGATCCGTACATACACACCCGCTGCCCGCTTCCAGATGGAATCGCTGCGGTACGCGCAGTACCAGTTGTACAAATCCTTGATGCCACCTTCCACGTTGTTGAAAAAGTGCGCTTCGGTTGCCGCAAGGTGCGGGGCGAATTCCAGGCGACGGGCCGGATCGCTGCCGCATAGCACGGTGGCATTGATTTCCAGCATCAGGTTCAGCTGTTGCAGGTCGAACAGGTCGATACCGCGAGCGACATAGTCGTCAATCAGCGCATAGCCTTCAACCACATTCAGCAGCACCTCGTCGGTAAACGGGTCCCGCGGTTCGGTGAAATGCTGGCTGAGTTCGGCAAAACGGCCCTGCACCTCGCGCAGTGCGCGCTCTACCGCTGACAGATCAAGACGACGCGTCGCTCGCATTGGTAATCCCGGGTAACACTTTAACGGAAGGTAACGCGGCCGGGTGTTGCAACCTTCCTGGCTGCAACACCCGCCCACCTTGAGCTTGCATGGTTTAGCTGAACTTGCCGCTGATGTAGTCGCTGGTCAGCTGCTCGCGCGGGTTCTGGAAAATCTGCGCGGTCGGGCCCATCTCGACCAGGTAGCCGGTGCGGGTGCCCTGGGAAATATCCACCGAGAAGAACGCGGTGGTGTCGGCCACACGAATCGCCTGCTGCATGTTATGGGTCACCAGGGCGATGGTGTAGTCCTTTTTCAGCTCGACCATCAGCTCCTCCACGCGGCGGGTGGCAATCGGGTCGAGTGCCGAGCAGGGCTCGTCCAGCAACAGCACTTCCGGCTCGGTGGCGATGGCACGGGCGATACACAGGCGCTGCTGCTGGCCACCGGACAGTGACAGCCCGCTGACCTTGAGCTTGTCCTTCACTTCGTCCCACAATGCGGCGCCTTGCAAGGCGTGCTTCACGCGATCGCCCAAGTCGCCTTTGTAGCGGTTCAGGCGCA
This sequence comes from Pseudomonas sp. BO3-4, assembly GCF_034044115.1. NCBI lineage: Bacteria > Pseudomonadati > Pseudomonadota > Gammaproteobacteria > Pseudomonadales > Pseudomonadaceae > Pseudomonas > Pseudomonas sp. BO3-4. The sequence goes on along the minus strand of NZ_CP139018.1, from coordinate 2,683,734 downwards.
GGCCGAAGGCCACATTGTCGAAGATGCTCATCGAGAACGGGTTGGGCTGCTGGAACACCATGCCGATATAGCGGCGCACTACAACAGGGTCGACGCCCTTGCCGTAGACATCCTGCCCAAGAAAGTGCACATGGCCTTCGAAACGGAAGCCCTTCACCAGGTCATTCATACGGTTCAAGCTACGCAGCACGGTACTCTTGCCGCAGCCCGAAGGGCCGATGAAACCGGTGATCTCGTTTTTCCTGATCGGCACATGGCTGTCACGCACGGCCATGAAGTTACCGTAGAAAATCTTGTCGAGCTTGCAGTCCATGACGATGGGGGCTTCGCTGACCATGGGAGCGGCTCTTTGCGCAGTGGATACGTTCAAGTTGGATGCTCCCTTTCTCAATACTTGGGCTTGCCGAAGACTCGGCTCAAAATGTTGATGACCAGCACGATCATTACCAGCACCAGCGAGGCCGCCCAGGCGAGCTCCAGCTGGTTGTCGAACGGCATGCCGGAGAAGTTGTAGATCAGTACCGCAAGCGAGGCTGTGGGGTTCATCACCGCCAGGTCGCCGTCGTGGTAGATCCAGTAGTTGCTGAACAACGCGGTGAACAGCAGTGGCGCGGTTTCGCCAGCGGCGCGGGCCACGGCCAGCATGACGCCGGTGAGGATGGCCGGCAGGCCGGTAGGCAGCACGATCTTCCAGATGACCTGGGCACGGGTGCAGCCCATGCCGTAGGCAGCATCCTTCATGATCTTGGGCACCATCTTCATCGACTCTTCAGCGGTGAGCACCACGATCGGCAGCATCAATACCGCCAGCGCCACGCCGCCTGCCGGTGCCGAGTAGGTACCGGTGGTCATCACCACCAGGGCGTAGGCAAACACCCCGGCCAGGATCGAGGGCAGGCCAGTGAGCATCTTGGCGGCAAAGCGCGCGGCATTGGCCAGCTTGCTGTCCGGGCCGAGCTCGGCGAGGAACACCGCTGCCAGGATACCGACCGGCACAGCGATGGCGGCGGCAATGCCGACCATGACGAAGGTACCGGCCATGGCGTTACCGAAACCACCGCCCATCTCGAAGCCGGTCGGCGGCAGCTCGGTGAACACTTCCAGGTTAAGGCGTGCCCCGCCGCGAGTGATCAGCATGTACAGCACGGAAATCAGCGGCACGCTGGCCACCAGTGCCGCGAACCATGCCAGGGTGGTCAATACCAGGCTGCGCAGGGCGCGGCCTTCCAGCTTGCGCTGCAGGCTGGGCAGCGCGGCAACAGGGGTCGTCAGGTCAGTCATTGTTTGTTACCCCGCTGGGCGTAGAGCATGATCATCGAGCCGAGGACGTTCACCAGCAGGGTGATGAACATCAGTACCAGTGCCGCGTACATCAGCACTTCGACCTCGTTCGGGCCGGCTTCCGGGAAGTTCAGCGCCAGCAGCGCCGCCAGGGTGTTGGCCGGTGCGAACAAGGACAGGGAAATGGTGTTGGCGTTGCCGACCAGCATGGCCAGCGCCATGGTTTCGCCGAGTGCACGGCCCAGGCCGAGCACCAACGAGCCGAAGATGCCGGTAGCCGCCGAGGGCACCATCACCTTGAGGATGGCTTCCCAGTGGGTGGTCCCCATGCCGTAGGCAGCCTGCTTGGTTTTCATCGGTACGCTGGTCAGCGCATCCTGGGAAACCGCCGCGATGGTCGGCAGGATCATGATCGCCAGTACCAACGCCGCAGGCAGCAGGCCTGGGCCACTCAGGGAAGTGCCGAAAAACGGGATCCAGCCCAGCTCGCTGTTCAGCCAGGCGGTCAGCGGGCGAATCGCCGGAATGACCACATAGATGCCCCACAGGCCATACACCACGCTGGGGATGGCGGCAAGCAACTCGACGATGGTGCGAAACACCGCGGCAAGCTTGGCCGGAAGGAAATCCTGGGTCAGGAAAATGGCCATGCTGACGCCGAAGAAACCGGCGATCAACAGGGCGATCAAGGCGCTGTACAGCGTCCCCCAGATCGCTGGCAGAATACCGTACTTGCCTTGGTTAACGTCCCAGACGCTGCCGAACAACACGTCAAAACCGTGCTTTTCAATGCCGGGCAGTGCCTTGCGGCCGACTTCGTAGACCAGCGCGAAGACCAGCGCCAGTACCAGCACCACGCCAATGCGCGCAAGCGCACGGAAGGTGCGATCGACCAGAAAGTCTTTCGTAGACGGTGGCTGGCACGCGGAGTCGGGGTTATCCGGTATGGCAAAAGGAGTGTTCATTGGCGAGTTCCGGGACAAGGGACAAACACCCCCGGCATGGCTTCATGCCGATACCGGGAGCGCCTGGGTATTACTGGATGTTGGCGGACGCTTTACGCACCTGGTCGACTACCGACGGCGGCAGCGGGATGTACCCCATCGAGTCGGCGATGGTCTGGCCTTTGGTCAGGCTGTACTCGACCATTTCACGCATGGCCTTGGCTTTTTCCGGGTTGCCGTTGTCCTTGCGGAAAATCATCCAGGTATAGGAAGTGATCGGGTAGGACTTGGCACCGTCCGGGTCAGGCAGCCAGGCCACCAGGTTTTCCGGCATGTTCACCGCAGCCAGTGCTTCGGCACCGCTCTCGGCATTCGGCACGACGTATTGGCCAGCCTTGTTCTGCAACATGGCGAAGTCGACCTTGGCCAGCTTGGCGAAGCCGTACTCGATGTAGCCGATGGCGCCCGGGGTCTGGCGGACGGTGGCGGTTACGCCGTCGTTCTTCGGCGACTTGATGAACTTGTCGGTGGCCGGCCAGTTGACGGTGTTGCCTTCGCCCAGCCCTTGCTTGAAGTCAGCGTTGATGGCCGACAGGTGCTTGGTGAAGACGGCAGTGGTGCCGCTGGAGTCGGCACGCACGACCACGGTGATCGGGGTGGCAGGCAGCTTCAGGTCAGGGTTGGCCGCCGCGATTTGCGGGTCGTTCCACTGGGTGATCTTGCCGAGGAAGATATTGGAGTAGACGTCGCGCGGCAGCTTCAGCCCTTTAGGGTTACCCGGCAGGTTGTAAGCCAGGACGATTTCACCGGCGGTCATTGGCAGCAACTGCACGCCTTCGCCAACCTTGGCAATGTCTGCTTCGCTCATGGCCGAGTCGCTGGCGGCGAAGTCGACGGTCTTGTTCAGGAAGTCCTGAACGCCCGCGCCGCTGCCCTTGGACTGGTAATCGACGGTGACGCCAGCCGTGTTCTTGCTGAAGTCCTTGAACCAGGTCAGGTAGATCGGTGCAGGGAAGCTGGCGCCCGAACCGGTCAACCGAACGTTTTCTGCAGCAAAGGCTGCCGAGGTGGCGCAAAGGGAAACGGCAACGGCGAGTGCAGCAGACTTCATCAGGCGTTTCATCAAAATGTGCTCCATGTGATGGCCGGCACACTTTGCATCAGCTGTGTTACAACTTTGTGACTATTGAATGGCAGGCCGCGCGGTAGAGCTTATTGACTGTGCCATCAGGCGCCGAGCTGGAACCCCGAAACGGCTCCGGCCTCAACGCTAACGCTTGAATGTGCCGATTGGATGACGGCCGTACGAGGCCAAAGCACCGCTCGCCCATTAGCCGGCACTTTTTAGACGCGCAGGGTTTCAACCGTTCAGGCAAACCGGCAAGCGCGAAGACCCTGTAACGCAGCACCAGGAACAGGAACCTGGCCACTGCAGTCGATCAACCAATGCCGGCAAGACCTGCATCACCGGCATCCGCACAGCGGTTGCGGCATGCACATTCGAACTCGGCTTGGGCACGGGTGGAAAAGTTCAGGCTCAGACGCATCTTGTCTTGGGTGTCGTAGAGGTCGTAACCCTCCCCCAGTGCGGCGGGAAAGCCAAGCCGCCGAGGATAAGCCTCTTTCTTGAGTGGCACTGCGGGAACCACAACGAAGCGTGTCTGCATGATCATCCCCTTCGGCAGTGCTTAAGTATTAGTACTGCTATGTGAAAGCATCAAGATGACTCATGCAATATTTTGGTTCAGCCGCCTATTCTCGCGGTGATGAGTGAGCAGAATCCCAGCAGGCAAATGACCCCGATGCCATAGAACAACGTTCTCCAAGGCTGCAAACCGCGCAGGTAGGCCAGCGTGTGCAGGATCCTGGCAACCGTGAACACCACACTCAGCCACAACACCGGTAGCGTGGCGGCTTCCAGCGCAACAGCCAGCCCGCCGAGGGCAAAGAACAGGGGAATGTTCTCCAGGTCGTTGGCCCATACCTTGGCAGCCCGTATCACCTGCGGGCGTTCTGCGGCCTGGGCGACGCGCCCGAACACGGCAGCGTCCTCCGGGTTGGTGAACGCGACGAAGCGCAAGCGGTGATAGCCCTGATAGCAGGAAACCAGGAACATCTTGAGGAACAGCACCACCACACACAGCGCATAGGCCTGCAAGGCACTGCTCATGGCTGGCGCCCCTCGGCAACGCCTCTGATCACCAGGTACAGCAACGGCCCCAGCGAAACGAACACGACGGTCAGCAGCAGGTAAGGCAGCACCGCGATCCCGGCGCTGCCGCGCATGCGGTTGTCTCTCACCATCCAGCAACCGGCCAGCCCGGCCATCAGGTACAGGTCGATGAGCACCTGGGCCGTGTCCGGCTGTGCCAGCAGTGCCAGCCCGAATGCCAGCAGCGATTGCTCGGCAATCAGCATGGTCCAGCCGGTATACAGCGAAAACAGCACCAGTATTGCCAGCGCGCAGATACGCAAGCCCATATAGCTCTCCTTGATAGGGTTTGCCGGCACAGTAGTGATAGGGTTGCTTGCACTCAATGACCCGTGAGGTCATGGACATTGCACTCAAGGACGATCAGGGCAACGCATGAATCAGCATCTGTTCCATCGCAGCACCCCTGCCCCGCACATCTCAGCGGGCCAGCATCTTCGCGAACTGCGCCGTCAGGCCAACCTCAGCCAGCTGGAGCTGGCGCTGCTGACGGGGCTGTCGCAGCGTCATCTGAGCTGTGTGGAAACAGGACGCGCCAAGGCCAGCCCAGGCACGTTGCATGCCCTCCTCTCGGCCCTGGATGCGCCGCTGGAGCGGTGCAACGAAGTGTTCGTTGCTGCAGGATACGCGCCCCGCTACGCCGCCACGCCACTCGATGCGCCTGAACTGGCCTTGGTGAATACTGCCATCGAGCATATTCTGCAGGTGAACAACCCCGCTCCGGCGATCGTCATCGACAGCCACTGGGACGTCATCGCCGCCAACGCCAGTACCGGGCTGCTGCTGGCGATGGCCGGTGTCAGCGCACAGCCGGCAACCGGCCTCAACCTGCTGCAGACATTGCTGTGCCCCGGTGGCCTGGGTGATCACTTGGTCAACGCGCCGGAAATCCGCGCTGCAGCCTGGCAACGTGCCTCCCGGGAGGCCGCAGGCAATCCGGCACTGGCAGCGCGCTTGCGCGACTTGCCGGCACCGGCAAGCCCGTGCCAGATGACGACAGCCACCCCTCTGCTGCTGACCCGCGTGAACACCCCGTATGGTGAGCTGCGGTTCCTGTCCACGTTCACCACCTTTGGCATGCCGCAGGATGTCACCGTGCAGTCACTGCGCATCGAACACCTGATCCCCGCCGACCCACAGACCCGGCAAAGAATGCAGGCAGCGTTCGAGCAATGGTCGGCCGTTACAGCGTGAACGTCAGGGCCTGGCCAAGGAACCTGGCGCTGACCTGGTGGCCTGTTTCATGCAGGTCGAACGGCTGGCACATGGCCCCGGTGGTCACGATATCCCCGGCCTTCAAGGTCTGGCCACGCTCGGCAGCGTGCGCGTACAGGTGAGCCAGCGACACCAGCGGGTCGGTGGCCGCATCGCCAGACAAGCCACCGGCGCGCCATTGACCATCCACATGCACCTCGGTGGTTTCGGCCAGGTCGGCGAGCAACGGCACATTGATACCGGCGCCCAGGCTATTGCCGACCACCAATGCTTCAAACCCCACGTTGTCAGCCACAAAACTTGGCCAGCCGACAGCCTTGCGGTCGACAAAGCGCGAACGCACCACTTCAAAGGTGACGCACGTGGCGCGAATATCCTCACTCACCGGTACGCGCCCGGCTTGCGGAGGAATATCCCGGTCCAGCACGAAGGCAATTTCGCATTCGATGGTCACCGGCGTAACCGCTGGCAGCGGGATATGTGCGCCATCGGCATGGCAACGCCCCGCTTCCAGTTGGCCAATCAAGGGCCGCGACAACTTGCCTGCACGCATGCCAGCCGGGCTGCCGACGCCCAGCTTCCACCCGGCGCGCTGGCCTGCGGCAGCGGCAAACAACTGGTCCTGGCTGTCATAGCCTTGTTTCAACGTCTCGGGCTTGAGGCTGGCGGGCAGTTCCGTCAGCAGGTCACCGCTGCGCCAGTGTTGCAGTAGCAAGGCTGCAGTGCGTTGGTGTACGAAAAGCGAACGGTTCATCAAGACCTCATTGAGATAGGCGATGGCAGGCAACAGATGCTATGACCTGAAATTGATAATGATAAATATATTGTCATGATGCCAATCATCACAAATTGTTATTGAATTGCCTGATGAAATCCGCCTGCAGGTACATGCTCAGCGATCAGTGGAAACCGGCTGCTTCAACAACAACACATAAGCCATCGCAGCAACCGCGGCCACGGCGGCACTGATCAGGAATGCAGAAGCGAAGGACCCGGTCTGCTGAATGCTGAACCCGGTCACGATGGGCGCCACAGAGCCTGCCAGGTAGCCGCCGAAGTTCTGGATCGAGCCAAACGAGGCCACGCGCTGGCTATCGACCACGGTGTTGGCGATCATCCATGCGGTAGAGCTGGCCATGTTCACGCTGAACAGTGCGCAACACAGCAGCGCCACACTGAGCAGAAAGCCGCTACCGAACGACAGGGGAACGGTGAATGCGGCCGCCGCGAGCAACGCAGTCACGACAACCCGCTTGCGGCTACCCAGCACACTGGCACCGTGCTTCACCAGGCGGTCGCAGATGCGGCCCGCGACAATGGTGCCCAACGCGCCGAACACATAGGCCAGTGAAACCACCCAGGCGGTCTGGTACAGGCTCAAGCCATGCTCGCGCTCGAAGTAGCCCGGCAGCCAGGTCAGGTGCAGCCACAGCATGTAGATCACCCCCATGAAGCCCAATACTGCGCCCCAGGTGCTCTTGTGGCGGAACAGTTCGGCCCACGCCGCCAGTTGTGCCTGCACACTGGGCCTGGCGCTTGGCACCGCCTGTTTATGCGCCTGGGCCGCCAGCAGTTGCTCACGCGCCTCGGCAGGCAGTTCAGCCAGGTACCGCGCCTTGCTTTTGTAGAAGGCGAACCAGCAGGCGGCAACCAGAATGCCGAACACTCCGGTGACGATGAACATGCCGCGCCAGCCCCAGGTGACCATCAGCAGCGTCAGCAACGGCGGCGCCAGACACGGCCCGATGCAGGTCGATGACAGCACGATGCCGGTCGGCGTCCCCCGCTTCTCGGCCTCGAACCACTCCGCCAGCGCCTTGGCCGCCGACGGGAACATCGGCGCCTCGCCAATTCCCAGCACCACCCTGAGCCCGATGAATGCAGAAAAACTGTTGATCAGGCCTGAAGCCGTCTGTGCCACCGACCAGCCCAGCAGGGCCGCCCCCAGCGAAATCTTGCTGCCCAGGCGGTCGATGATCATGCCCAAGGGCAGTTGCGAAAAGGCATACGCCAGGGAAAACGCCGACAGCAGAATGCCCATCTGTGACGGCGTGATGCCCATGTCGCGCTGGATGGACGTATTGGCAATCGACAACGCACTGCGGTCGACGTAGTTGATGATGCCGATCACCAGCAACAGGCTGACGGTGATGACCTGGTACTTTCTGAACGGGTTCGAGCTGGCGACCGCTTCAGGTTCGCGGGCAAGCCCGGGTTGCGCATATTTGGTATTCATGGGCGTTCACTTTTGTTGTTATTGGTTGAACAGCAGGTAACGGCTTACATGGACGCTTCAAGCAGCCACTGGTAGTCCTCGGCAGATGCCTCACGTGGGTTGGTGCGGTGGCTGTGATCGGCCAACGCGCCCTGGACGATGCGCGGGAACAGGTCCGGGTTGACATCCAGTTCGCCAAGGCCGGTCGGCAGGCCCAGCGTACGGGTCATGTGGCGAATGGCATCTTCGATCTGGCTGTCATCGGCCAGCCCCATCGCCTGGGCGATGCGTTGCATCTTGTGTTCACTCACCACCGTTTCGGCCGTGCGGTTGAAGCGGATGACGGCAGGCAGGAAGATCGCATTGAGGGTGCCGTGGTGCAGGCGCGGGTTGATCCCGCCCAGCGCGTGGCTAAGGCTGTGCACGCAGCCCAGGCCTTTCTGGAAGGCCAGCGCACCTTGCAGCGATGCGCTCATCATGTTGATGCGCCCGTCCAGGTCGCCCGGCGCGCGGGTGGCTCGTTCGATGAAGCGCCAGGCCCGCCACAGGCCGTCCAGGGCAATGCCGTCGGCAGGCGGGTTGAACGCAGGTGCCATGAAGGTTTCCAGGCAGTGGGCAATCGCGTCCATGCCGGTGGCAGCCGTGAGTTGTGCCGGCAGCCCGAGGGTCAATGCCGGGTCACAGATGGCGGCCTTGGGCACCACATGGGGCGAGATCACCCCCACCTTGCGCCCGTCATCGAGTATCAGGATGGCACCGCGCCCGACCTCGCTCCCCGTGCCGGCCGTGGTCGGCACCGCAATCACCGGCGCGGTTGCCGGGGTGATCCGGGCCAGGCCGCCCTCGATCACCGCAAAGCCCTTCAACGGGCCGTCGTGCCGGGCACACACAGCCACCCCCTTGGCCAGGTCAATTGCCGAGCCACCGCCAATGGCGATGATGCCATCACAGCCATATGCCTTGAACATGGCCACGGCCTCACGCACGGCATGCTCGTTGGGATTGGGTGGCGTACCGTCGTAGATCGGCAGTTGTGCCATGTCGCTGGAGAAGGTGTTCAACGCCGTATCGACGATACCGGCGGCACGCACGCCACGGTCGGTCACGATCAAAGGCCTGGTTATACCAATGCGCTCACATTCGGCGGGCAGGCAGGCAATGGCACCGATATCGAATTGGATCTGGGTGATGTAGTTGATCAGGGACATAAGGCTTGGCAGGCTCCTGGCTTTATTGTTCTGGGCGTTTCAGCCGCACTGGATGCGACACTGTGCAGCGCCAGTATAGGAATGCGCGGCTGGCCATGGTATTGAGAACAATCCATATCGGTATAACCAGGACGAATACCAGATGACCCCATCGCTCAATTCGATCATGTCCCGCCTGCACGCCCGCCACCTGCGCTTGTTGATCGAGTTGGACGAGCACCGCTCGCTGCTCGGTGCAGCAAGCAGCGTCGGGCTTACCCAGCCTGGTGCCAGCAAGGCCTTGCAGGAAATCGAAACCACCTTCGGCACTGTGCTGTTCAACCGCACCAACCGAGGCCTGGAGCCCACGGCCGCCGGACACTGCGCCATCCGCTACGCACGCCTGTTGCAGACCGATATCGCCAACCTGCGGCACGATCTGGATGCGATCCTGCGTGGGGTCGGCGGCCGGCTGGCTGTGGGGGCGATCATGGGCGCGGTGCCGTTGCTGATGAAGGCGGTGTCACAGCTGGCCAGCATCCAGCCGCAGATGTCGTTCGAAATCATCGAAGACACCAGCCAGTCGCTGCTGACGCAGATCGAGAGCGGCCGCCTGGACATCGCCCTGTGCCGCACCAGTGTCAGCAATACGCCGCAGCTGTTCGCCAGCACCTTTGTCCAGGATGAGACACTGGCGGTCATCGCCAACATCGACCACCCGCTCAAGCATGCGCCAAGCCTGAGCCTTGCCGACCTGGCCGAGAGCCGCTGGATCGTCTACCGGGCCAACATGCCCATGCGCGTGCAACTGGAGCGCGAATTTCACGATGCCGGGCTGCGCTTCCCGCTGCACCTGGTTGAAACCACTTCGATCCTGGCGACCTTGTCGCTGTTGCAAAACCGTCCTGACTTCGTTGCGCTGGTGTCGATCGACGTGGCCCAGCTATGTGCAATGAATCAACAGGTCAGCATACTGCCCTTGAGCATGGGCTCGGTCAGCGACCCCTACGAGTTGGTGACCCGTAAAGGCAGCCAGGCAACACCGGCCATGGACACGCTCACCGAACTGCTGCTGTTGCAGGGCCGACAGCGCTGCGACAGTTAATGCGGTTTCATGGCAGAAGCCACTGGGACATCCGGGCTGAGAGGCTGAGGGTCAAGACAGTAATGAGGCGGCCCGCCAGCCCTGGGTAATCAGCCTTGCAGCTACACCGGCAGTGCTGTTGGCGGCACGACCTGCCGCTACACCTACACGCCATTGACCCAGATCAAGCCCTCGCGCCGGGTTCGCGCGACGATGGCTGCACGCAAGGAATGACTCAAGCACCGCCAGACGCACAGTGCTCAAGGTTTACCGCTTGATCGCTGTGCGCGGCCTTGGCCAAGGAGCCCCACATGAACCCGATGAAACACATACTGGTTGCCACCGACCTTTCCCCACATGCCCGCAACGCCGCTGAGCGCGCTGCCTACCTGAGCGATGCGCAACAGGCCTCGCTGGACCTGCTCTACGTTGCCAACCCGGCACCCTTCGAGCGCCTCAAACAGTTGGTGACGCCTGATGACGATCTGTTGAAACGCGTACTGGATAGCGCAGGCGAGAAAACCCACGCACTGGCAGCGCTGCTGTTCCAGCGTTACGGTATCTCCGCTGGCGTGCAGGTCGCCAGTGGCTCGGTGATCACGGAGATCAACCGGGTGGTGCAGGACAAGCACAGCGACCTGCTGGTGTGTGGGGCCAGGGGCCAGAGCGTGGCGCGGCGCCTGCTGCTGGGCTCGACCGTGCAGAAACTGCTCAACCGCATGCCCTGCCCTTTGCTAGTGGTCAAGCCGGCCCCTCGTGATGCCTACCGCACCGTGCTGGTGCCAGTCGACTTTTCGTCCGTTTCACTGCGCACCCTCGAATTGGCCAAGGCCATTGCCCCGCAAGCAGAGATCATTCTGCTGCACGTGTACGAAGCCCCGTTCGAAGCCAGCGTGCGCTTCGCCCATCTCGACCACGACACCCTCACCCACTACCGCAATGTCATCCGCAAGGATGCACAAGTACAGCTCGCGGCGCTGAGTGAGGCTGCCGGCCTGGCCGATGCACGGCAGATCCTCGTGCACGGCGACCCTGGCTGGCGCATTGCCGAGCAGGAACAGGAGCTGGAGTGCGACCTGATCGTTGTCGGCAAGCAGGGGGCAAGCGCGCTGGAGGAACTGCTGGTGGGCAGCGTCACCAAGCATGTATTGAACGAATCGCAGTGTGATGTGCTGGTAACACCCTAGGCTGCATGAATGTTCTGCACTGCCGCCTGTTGCGCCTATCTGGGTCAAACCACCGTGGCTGGCCTTGCCTGCTGACGTGCGGGCTTGGGAAGAGCTCCTCCCGCCCACAGCATTCGCGAGTGGGGCGTCATTGCTGAGAGCAGCAGCTCTACGCAAGACGTTTCATCGATTGCACTGATGATGACTATCGAGCGGCCTGCCTGTCGGCCAGGCAAGGCCGCCTCTACAATCCCCTGCAAATCCCCCCGCTCCTGCGCCTGCTACAGGCGAGATCCCTCATGGAACCTAACCCATGCCAAGCAACAGCCAGGCCCCTCGCGGCCTTCCCGAACACAGCCAACAAAGCGTGACCCAGCAATGGCTGGCAATCCTCTCGGTAGCCGTGGGTGCTTTCGCCCTGGTCACCAGTGAGTTCCTCCCGGTGGGGGTGCTGAACGATGTGGCCAGCGACCTGGGCATCAGTGCAGGCCTTGCCGGCCTGATGGTGACCCTGCCCGGCATCATGGCTGCGTTAGCCGCCCCGTTGATTTCCGTAGGCGTCGGCGCGCTGGACCGGCGCTACCTGCTGATCGGCCTGACGCTGATCATGATCATCGCCAACGCCATCGTGGCCTATGCCGGTGACTTCAACCTGCTATTGGTCGGCCGTGTGCTACTGGGTATCAGTATTGGCGGCTTCTGGGCGACAGCCATCGCCCTCAGCGGCCGCCTGGCACCTGACGGGATGGGCGTAGCCAAAGCCAACTCCATCATCATGGCGGGCGTAACCCTGGCGACGGTAGTGGGCGTGCCTGTCGGCACCTGGCTGAGTGGCCTGATGGGCTGGCGCATGACGTTCCTGGTCACTGCACTGGTAGGCGTACCGGTGCTGCTGGCACAGGTCTTCCTGCTGCCGCGGCTGATGCCGGAAAAGGCCATTCGCATCCGCGACCTGCCGGCGTTGTTCATCAACCCGCAAGCACGGGTCGGTTTGATCGCCGTGTTGCTGATCGGCTTGGCGCACTTTGCGGCGTACACCTACGTCGCACCGTTCTTCAAACAGAATGCCGGCTTTGACGGGCCTACGATCGGTTCATTGTTGCTGCTGTATGGTGTGGCCGGCTTCATGGGCAACATCTTCGCCGGCTTTGCGGCCAACCGCAGCGTGCGGCATACCCTAATGCTGGTCGCGCTCATGATCGCAGTCAGCACCGCCCTGTTCCCGCACTTCGCCACCGGCATGACGGGTGCCGCGATGCTGATCGCACTGTGGGGCTTTGCCTTCGGTGCGTTCCCGGCTTGTGCCAATATCTGGATGTTTGTCGTGGCGCCCAAGGATGTCGAACGTGGCATGCCGCTGTTCGTGGCCCTGTTCCAGGTGATCATTGCCGTGGGCTCGTTCTTCGGCGGGCAAGTCGTGGACCATATGGGCACTGCGGTACTGCTGAGCCTGGCCACGGCGCTGGTGGGCTGTGGCTTTGTGACCGTGCTGGTGCTGGGGCGCAACGTCAGTAACGATCTGGCGGCGCAGCCAGGTTAAGCAGCCGCCCAGGGCGGCTGCGCAAAGCTTGAGGCCGTGAAACCGAGGCGCCTGCTTCGCGGGCAAGCCCGCAGGTACCGTACGGCCCCAGGCGCTTGCATTAGCTGCAATCGCCCCGCTCGGGCTGGCGTGGTTGCCTGGCGCACATCACCTGAACCTCGGCGCCACGGGCCCTGGCCAGCAGCTCCTCGGTGTCATCGCCACCGGGCAAGGCAAGCAACAGGTCAGGGCGGCTGTCATTGAGCATGAACAGGTTGCGCAAGCGTTCGGCCTGCTTGCCGTGCAGCTGCCAGTTTGGCGGGTAGCGCACCAGATCGGCGCCATGCTCGCGCGCCCAGCTTTCGATTTCCCCTCCAATGAACTGGCTGCCGCCGTGGATCAATACCCGGATCGGCCGCTGGCGCTGGACGTCGTCCAGGGCCTGGCGGCAGCGTCGGGTGTCGGCGTAGTTGCGCCCTGCACAAATCAGTACTCGCATGGTCTGCTCTCCTTGCATCGCTCAGAACCACTGGCCGAAACGGCGGATATAGAGGGTCTTCATGGCCTGGGCGACCACGCAGTAGCCCAGCAGTGTGGCGGCCAGCCAAGGGAAGTACTCCCACGGCAGCGGCACCAGGCCAACCATCGCGCCCACCGGGGAGAACGGGATGTAGATACCCAATGCCATGACCAGCCCCGTTGCCAATACCACCGGCAATGCAGCGGTGCTCTGGAAGAACGGTACCTTGCGAGTGCGCAGCATGTGCACTACCAGCGTCTGTGACAGCAAGCCCTCGATGAACCAGCCCGACTGGAACAGCGCCTGCATTTCGACGCTGTTGGCGGCGAACACGTACCACATCAGGGCGAACGTGGTGATGTCGAAGATCGACGACGTAGGACCTATCCACAACATGAAGCGGCCGATGTTGCGGGCATCCCATTTGCGTGGCTTGCTGAGGAACGCCTTGTCCATGCGGTCCCAGGGCAGCGACAGCTGGGAAAAGTCATACATCAGGTTCTGCAGCAACAAGTGGATCGCCAGCATGGGCAGGAACGGAATGAACGCACTGGCCACCAGGACCGAGAACACGTTGCCGAAATTGGAACTGGCAGTCATGCACAGGTACTTCATGATGTTGCCGAAGGTTTCGCGGCCTTTGAGCACACCCTCCTCGAGCACCATCAGGCTCTTTTCCAGCAAAATGATGTCGGCCGATTCCTTGGCGATGTCGGTGCCGCCGTCCACCGAGATACCGACGTCAGCATCGCGCAGGGCGGCGGCGTCGTTGATGCCGTCGCCAAGGAAGCCCACGGTGTGACCATTGGCCTGCAGGGCCTTGAGCACCCGTGATTTCTGCAGCGGGGTGAGCTTGGCGAAGACGGTGCGCTCCTCCACCTGAAGCTTCAGGGTGGGGTCGTCCATGCCCTCGATGTCCTGGCCGAGCAACGGCTGACCTGGCGCCAGGCCCACTTCACGGCAGACCTTGGACGTGACCACCGGGTTGTCGCCGGTCAGTACCTTTACCTGCACGCCCATGTCGCGCAAAGCGGTGATGGCCGGGCCGGCCGTTTCCTTGGGCGGGTCGAGAAAGGTCAGCAAGCCCTGGATGACCAGATCGCGCTCATCTTCAGTGTGATACTGCGCCTTGCCTTCGGCCGCCGGGATCTCCCGGGTGGCAACCACCAGCACGCGGAAGCCGTCCTGGCTGAAGGTATCGACACTGGCCAGAAGCTGCTGGCGGCGGCACGGATCGAGGGCAACCACCTTGTCGCCTTCCTGCACATGAGTGGCGATGGCGAGCATTTCCTCAACCGCCCCTTTGCTTACCAGCAGGTGATCGCCCAAGGCATTCTTCACCACCACTGACAGGCGGCGGCGGATGAAGTCGAACGGCAGTTCGTCGACCTTTGCGTAGGCGTAAGGCGCCTGGAACTGGCGGTCCTGGCCGGCGAAATGCAGCACGGCCTGGTCCATCAGGTTGCGGATGCCGCTTTGGTGATGGCTGTTGAGCCAGGCCAGCTCAAGGATGTGCTTGTCGGTTTGGCCGTCGAAGCGCACAGAGTGCTCGAGGATGATCCGATCCTGGGTGAGCGTACCGGTCTTGTCGGTGCACAGCACGTCCATGGAGCCCAGGTTCTGGATGGCGTTCAGGCGTTTGACCACCACCTTGCGCCGGGCCATGGCCACGGCGCCCTTGGCCAGGTTGGCGCTGACGATCATCGGCAGCATTTCCGGGGTCAGGCCCACTGCCACGGCAAGCGCGAAGAGGAAGGCATCACCCCAGTCGCCTTTCACCACACCGTTGATCATGAACACCACCGGCACCATCACCAGCATGAAGCGGATCAGCAGGCTGCTGACGCTGTTCACGCCGCGGTCAAAAGCGGTCTGGCTGCGCGAACCGGCAATGGCCTTGGCCAGCGAGCCAAAATAGGTGCGTCGGCCGGTGGCGACCACCACGGCGCGGGCGCGGCCACTGACCACATTGGTACCCATGAAGCAGATGTTCGGCAACTCGAGCAGGTTGTCCTGATGTGCGCCATGCTCGGCCGCCGACTTCTGCGCGACATTACCCAAGGTGTCGTACTTTTCGACCGGCAACGCTTCGCCGGTGAGCACGGCCTGGCTGATAAACAGGTCGCGCGCTTCGAGCAGGCGGATATCGGCGGGAATCATGTCACCTGCAGAAAGCTGCACGATGTCGCCGGCCACCAGTTCGTCCATGGGCACTTCGCGCAGGCGCGGGGCTTGCCCGATCTGCTCGCGGCGCAACACCGTGGCAGTACTGCGCACCATTGCCTTGAGCGCGTCGGCAGCCTTGTTCGAGCGGTACTCCTGCCAGAAGCGCAGCAGGCTGCTGAGGCTGACCATGGTCATGATGATGATGACCTTGGTCAGGTCGGCATCGTCTGCTTCGCCTGCGCTGACCGGCAGCCAGTAGTCGGTGACAAAGCTGATCCCGGCCAGGGTCAGCAGTACATAGATGAACGGGTTGTTCAGGGCCTTGAGCAGCTGCACCAGGGCGTGGGGTTGCGGGTCGTGGGCAACCTGGTTGGCCCCATCGCGCGCCAGGCGCTTGGCGGCTTCGTGCTCGGTCAGGCCCTGTTCGCTGGCATCGAGGTTGGCGAGGGTGACCGCCAGGCCATTGCGCGCTTCACGGGCGGCGCGGGTGGACAGGCGGGTTTCGCGTTCGGCCTTGGCCGATGAGGTGTTACGGTATTTGACAGTCATGTTGCTGTGCTCCTGCCGCTGCGGCGGCACGACACACAGACGTTTCACTCAGGCGGTGAACGAAGGCATGTCGGGTCGCTGAATAATGCTGGTTCTTTCCGACAGTTGTCTGTCCGCTGTCGAGAGTCGGAAGTTGTGTCGGCAGCGAACTTTCTACTCGCGCAATCCATGGTTTGATTCCTTTTCATAAACACAGGGCAATAGTTATCCCGCGAACTTTTAAGGTAAAAAGTTCGAGCACAAAGATACCGTTCAATATTTTTTTATTCAGTGAGAAGTGCGGGGGCTCAAGCGTGCATGAACACGCACCAGCACCCCGCAACTACTTGGGGGGTGCTGGTGGTGGTCAAGGTAGCCGTGCAGACGCCGCGGCCAGGCGCGGGCCTGCCGCGGTGCAAGGCACGCAGGCTGGCGATGTGAAACGAATGAAGTGAGGTTCATGAGCTTGCCTCCAACCGGCCAACACCGGCGGCGGCAAGTCACGGCGGAGCATCAGGCTCTGGCGCGGCTTGCCCGACCAGGGTGTCGGGACCGGTGTTCCGGTTCAAGTGCCTGACCAGGCCATTTGGCAAAGGTCAGGCAGCGACGAGATACTGTGTCCATTGAATTCTTCAGTGAAGGGAAAAAAGGCCCCGTGCTCGGGGCGGTCGAACTTTATTCAAGCGTAGTATCGAAGTCAACCCGCAAGGGGAACTTTAAATAAGTTTAACCTTATCTTAATGTTCCACGCAGGCGCAGCGCCTCAAACCTTGAACCGCCCCACCAACGCCGTCATCTCCCCCACCAGCCCCGACAACGCCTTGCTCGCCTCGCTGGTCTGCTGCGCACCCGCCGCGGAATGGTTCGACAGTTCGCGGATGTTCAGCAAGTTGCGGTCTACTTCCCGCGCCACCTGAGCCTGCTCTTCGGCCGCACTGGCAATGACCAGATTGCGCTCGTTGATTTCGCCGATCGCACTGTAGATGCCCTCCAGCACTTGCCCCGAGGCCAGGGTCACGTCCAGTGTCGACTGGGCGCGGTTGGTGCTGGCCTGCATGGATGCTACCGCAGCTTCGGTCCCCGCCTGCACGCTGCCGATCATCTGCTCGATTTCCTGGGTCGATTGTTGCGTGCGGTAGGCCAGTGTGCGCACCTCATCCGCCACCACCGCAAAGCCGCGCCCGGCCTCACCGGCACGGGCCGCCTCGATGGCAGCATTGAGCGCCAGCAGGTTGGTCTGCTCGGACACCGAGCGGATCACTTCCAGCACCTTGCCGATGTCCCGCACCTGCCCCACCAACTGCTGCAGGTGCGCACTGCTGGTCTGGATCTCGCGGGTCATGGCTTCGGTGCCGTCGATGTTTTCGCTGACTTGCCGGCGGCTTTGCGCGGCCAGCTGGTTGGATTCACTGGTGGTTTGCGAGGTGGTGATCGCGTTGCGCGCAACCTCCTCCACTGCCGTGGTCATTTCGGTCACGGCGGTGGCGGCCTGCTCCAGCTCCTGCCCCTGCTGACGCAGGTTGTTGGCGCTTTCCTCGGTGACCGCGTTCAACGCCGTGGCGGCGGCGTCCAGCTGCCGGGCACAGTTGTTGATCTGCCCAAGGGTGTCGCGCTGGCTCTGCTGCATGCGCTGCAGCTCATGGAACAGTTGGCCGATTTCGTTGTTACCCTGCCCTTGCACCGGCACACTCAGGTCGCCACTGGCAATGCGCTGGAAATGCCCACCGGCTTCACGCAGGGGGTGCAACACACGCTGGGCAATGAACGCCCAGCACAGCACCGCCAGCACCACGGTCATGCCCAGCAGGCACAGGCTCAGCAATTGCGCCCGGGCCAGACGCCGGTCGGACTCGAGCATGATTTGCTGGCCACGTTCGCTCAGTGTGGTCACCAGCTGCTGGCGCAGGGTTTGCAACCGCCCCATGGCATTACCGGCATCGCTGTTGACCTTGAAATACTGCTCCAGCGAACGCTGGCGGGTCGCTTCACGCTGCCCCGCCACCGCCTTGGCGTATTCGGCAAAGGTAGCCTGCAGCTCGGTTGCCAGCACGCGAAGGGCGGGTTCACGGGCGTTTTCGACAAATTCGTCGACCAGCGCCTGGCTCTTGTTGTTCAGCTCCACCGACAGCGCCATGCGCTTGCCTGCACTCTCGTCATGGCCACCCAACTGCTCGATAAAGCCCGAAGACACGTTGGCGCTGGAGCGAATCGCCATCAGCAACGCATTGTTCAACCGGTCCGACTGGTGCGCAGTCTGGTCCAGTTCAGTGATCTGCTGGTCGCTACCCACGGCAGCCCACCAGGCACTGGCCGTCGAAAACAGCAGGGTCAGGCTGAACAGCGACAACACCCAGAACATTCCGGTGCGAATTTTCAGGTTGGCAAGCATGCGGGCAGTACTCCTTCTTGGCACCACTTCTGATCGAAGATTCGAGGGTGGGTGTGCTGCTATCGGAGGTGCTGGCGCAGGCTTGAGGCGCCGAGATGCGGTTATGTGCGGTAACCGAACGGAATGCGTTGAGGCCCAGAGGCCTCGCGCCCCTTGGGGGCGTAACCCTCCTGCACAAATCCTGAGCCCACCGCGATCACTGTGGGAGCGGGCTTGCCCGCGAACACGGGCGAAGCCCGTGCCATCCCCTGTCGCGACACAAGGCCATGCCTACAGCCACCGCGCCTTGCCAATCGCTTTCGCGGCGTCTGCCAGGCGTTGGGTCGCCTGCCGAATCTCATCCGCATCCAGCGAAGCAAACCCCAGGCGCAAGGCATTCTCGGCATGGCCAAACGGTGAAAACTGTCGCCCACTGCGCACCACCAGGTCCCGTTCCAGCGCTTTGTCGACCAACTGATCCACATTGATCTCATCGGCAAACCTCACCCACAGCGCCAGGCCACCTTCTGGCGCCTGCACGCTGATCTGTTCGCCAAACGCATCGCGCAAGCACCCCAACAAGGTTTCGCGCCGGCGCCGGTACTCGCGGTTGACACGGCGCAAGTGCTTCTTCAGTTCGCCATCATTGATCAGGTCCGCCAACATCTGCTGCATGACTGCATCGCCCTGCCCCAGGGTCAACATCGCCCTGCGTTCCAGCACGGTTGTCACTTCCACCGGTGCCACGATATAGCTGCAACGGAACGTGCTGCCCAAAGGCTTGGACAGTGAGCCAATGTAAATCACGTGCCGCTGCTGGCGGTCGCTGGCCAACGGCAGATAAGGCCGCCCGGCAAAGTGGTATTCGTAGTCGTAATCTTCTTCGACCACGCAAAAGGCATGCTGGCGCGCCAGCTCCAGCAGCTGTTGCCTGCGCCCGGCTGGCAGGCTGACCGTGGTCGGGAACTGGTGATGGGGTGTTATGTACATCATCCGCACCTTGTGCTGCCGGCACAGGGCCTCGAGCTGATCGACTCGGCAGCCCTCATGGTCCAGCTCCACGGTCACCAGGCGGGCACCCAGCTGACGGAAGATCTCCCAGGCAGGGGGGTAACTCAGGCGCTCGACCAGCACAACGTCACCCGGCTTGAGCAACACACTGGCCACCAGGGACAGCGACGTCTGCACCCCCTGGGTCAGGCAGATATGCTCGGCGCCAACGTTCAGGCTGCGATTGTGCCGCAACATGTCGGCCAGGGCGCTGCGCAGATTGCGGCTGCTGCACTCGCTGCCGTGGCGCACACTATTGCTGCTGAAGCTGCTGCGCAAGGCATTGCGGTAATAGCGGTGCAGTACAGCCTGCGGTAGCAGGCGGTGGTCACAGGCGCCGTTGTCGAAGAACAAGGCCCCTGGCCGGCCTTGTTGGGCTACAGCCTGTTCGTTCGCCTTGAAGTAGGCAACGGCAGGTTCCTCTGGCAGCGCCAGGGCAAAAGGCCGCACGGCACCGCAAACGGCCGCTGTGCCAGGCGCCAGCTGCTGGCTGACAAAGGTGCCCCGGCGTTGCACGCTTTGCAGCCAGCCTTTGGTTTCGGCTTCCTCATAAGCAAGGATCACGGTCTTGCGATTGACGTTCAGCAGTTGCGCCATCTCCCGCGTGCCCGGCAACGGCGTGCCAGGGCGCAGGCGACCCTCGCTGATTGCGGCCACCAACCCTTCGACGATCTGCCGGTACGAAGCTTGTGCCCCATCGAGTTTGAGCAGTGGCTGCCATTTACGAAGCTGGACCATATGAAATATCCAAAACTGGAGGTTCTGCTGGTCCTGGACTATAGCAACAATCGAACCTCCATTTGCCCCGAGGTGCTCATGCAAAGCCGCCACGTCATTGAAATTTCGCCCACGGGCAAAACCTTCGAAGCCAGCCAGGAGCTGCTGCTCGACGCCATGCTCGCCAGCGGCCTGCCGGTACCCTTCTCCTGCCGCCGCGGCGCCTGCGGCTCGTGCAAGGTCAAGGTGGTGTCGGGGCAGCATCAGGACAAGCAGCGGGATGCGGACACGCCGCCGCCTTCCTACCCCTTGGCCGCCGACGAGATGTTGCTGTGCCAGAGCCACGCCTGCAGCGACATGCGCCTGGAAATACCCGGCTGGTCACTGGACGCACCCGCACTGGAAACCCAGGCACAGGTGGTTGGCAAGCGCGCGCTGAGCGCAGATATCGTCGAGCTGGTGTTGCAACCTGCTCAGCCGCTGGAGGTGCGGGCGGGCCAGTACATGCGGTTTCAGTTGGACAACGGCGACAGCCGCTGTTTCTCCATTGCCAACCTGCCTGCCCAGGAACAAGGGCAACTGGTGTTTCACATCCGCAAGGTCAGCGGCGGCCTGTTCACTGAAGGTTTGCTGCCCACCCTGCAAGCAGGTGCAACGGTAAAGCTCGAGGGCCCGCTGGGCGCCTGTACCTGGCAGCACGATGATCAACGCCCGCTGATCCTTTTCGCCACCGGCACAGGTTACGCCGGCATCAAGCCGCTGTTGCTGACAGCCTTGGCCGGCGATGCCGACGTCACGCTGTATTGGGGCGGCTCTTCGCCGGCGGATTTCTATGACCGCGAATTTCTCGATTTGTCTAGCCGTGTGCACCCGCACTTTCGCTGGCAACCGGTGCTCTCGGCCCAGGCACGTATACAGCAGGTGGCGCTCAGCCAGACGCATCGCTGGGGCGAAACCCAGGTCTATGCCTGTGGCAATGCCACGATGATCAGCCAGGCCCGCGAGCAATGCCTTGCAGCAGGGGTACAGCCCCATCGTTTTGTGGCCGAGGCCTTTGTCGCCAGCGGTGCACTGACAACGCAGGCTTCCTCAACCAACCCGCTGCACCCTGAGCTGGAAAAGGTCGGCCCACGTTATTCGCTGGACGGCATGCTCGCAGCTCGCGAACAGTCGGTACGGGCCGTGGCCGCCATTGCCAGCCAACTGCAGGTCGGCATGACCACCGCCCAGGCACTGGAGATGGCCGCGCATACCCTGCAGGCGATGGGCGCCTCACACACCTGGCACCCCACCTACATCCGTTTTGGTGACGATACCGTGCGTACGCCACGGCAAGGCATTGACCTTCAACGCGTGCTACGTACCACGGACATCGTCGTGGTCGACGTTGGGCCGGTATGGGATGGCTATGAAGGTGACTATGGCGATACCTTCGTGTTTGGCCAGCACGCTTTGCACCACGCCTGCGTGAAGGCACTGCATGAAGTGTTCGACGAGACCCGTCAGGCCTGGGGCCGCGGGTTGACCGGACGTGAACTGTATGACTTCGCCGAGCGCAGTGCCCAGGCCAAAGGTTGGCAGCTGGAGCGCAACCTGGCCGGGCATCGCATCGCCGACTTCCCGCATGTGTTGTATAGCCAGGACAAGCTGGCCGAGGTGGAGATTGTCCCGAGCGAGGTGGTGTGGGTGCTGGAGATACAGCTGTGCCACCCTACCGAACCTGTTGGGGCATTCTTCGAAGACATCCTGATTGGCGAACGCAAGCCGGGCGCTGCCAGGGCAGCTTGATACCGCATCAGCCCTTGAACCCGTAACAGGTTAAAGTGGGCAGCAGAAGGACACCCGACAAGGACGATTACCATGCAAGTACGCACGCTCACCCCTGACGAGCTCCCCCAGGCCTGCGCCTTGTGCATGGATGCCTTCATGCAGGCTGTCGCGCCCACGCTGTCGGCGCAAGGTATCGAGACCTTTACCCAGGTGTCAGCACCCCTGGCGTTTGCCGAGCGCATGCAAGGTGACAACCTCATGCTGGCCTGTTTTGTCGAAGGCGCTATCGCGGGGCTGATCGAGCTCAAGGAAGGCCGCCACGTTGCGATGCTGTTCATTGCACCAGGCCTGCAACGTCAGGGCATAGGCAAGCGGTTGATGAACGCAGCACTGGAGCATGCCAGCGCTGAGGTGGTGACGATAAAGGCATCACTGTCTTCTGTACCCGCCTACCAACGCTACGGATTCAGCCTGGCAGGCGACGTGGGTGAGTTTGCCGGGCTGGTGTATCAGCCGATGGAAAAGCGCCTGCCGACCCAGCCAGCGTAGGAGCAACCTGGAGTCGCGACAGGGCCGCAAAGCGGCCCTGGCAATACTCTGTCTCAGCGCGTAGCTGGCAGAAATCCGCTCGCGAGGCACCCGCCGACCCCGAACCGACCAAGGGTGTGGCGGCTTGTCAACCCGCCATCAACCGTTGCCGCTTCAGGCGCCGAGCGAACACAGCACGCTTTGCAGCTTGTCTCGGGTGGTATTCGTGCACGCCTGCATGGGCTCGCGCAGCTCGTCTGCAATCAGGCTTTGCAGCTGCAATGCCGCCTTGACCACGGCCGGGTTGGGCTCGGCAAAGGCCACTTTGATCCAGGGCAGCAACTGGTAGAACGTACCACGCGCGGCGGCCCAATCACCGCTGTCAACCTGCTGCACCATGCGTACGTAAAGGTCGGCGCGCACATGTGCGGAGGCTGAAATGGCCCCTGCCCCACCCAGGCACAGGTTATTGAAGATCTGCAGGTCTTCACCGGCCAGCACCTGGGCGTGGCCGTCCTCGATCAGGGCCATGGTCGTCTCGCTGTCACCACCACAGTCTTTCACCGCTGCAATGCGTGGATGGCGCACGATACGGCGCAGGGTTTCACGTTCGATGCGTACGCCAGTGCGGTAGGGAATGTCGTAGACGATCACTGGCACGCTGGCGGCATCGGCCACGGTGGCGAAGAAGGCTTCGATGCCAGCCTGCGAAGGGCGGATATAGCAAGGTGCGGGAACCAGCAGTCCGCCAATGTCACGCTGCTGGATTTCAGCCTGGAAGGCCAGCAACTCACGCAGGTTGTAACCTGACAGGCCCATCACCACCCTGCCAGGCTCCACCCAGGCCAGCACGGCATCCAGCACTGCCAGTTGCTCGGCCTTGGACAACGCCGCTGCCTCACCCGTGGTACCGCACACCACAAAACCGGCCACACCGTCTTCGAGCAGCTTCTTCACCAGCTTTTCCAGGCCTGGGAAGTCGATTTCATTGGCGCGCATTGGCGTGACGAGAGCGATCCAGATACCACGGAAATTCGACATGCAAAAACTCCTGATGTTGACCGAAAGTCAGCGTCAGCAGGGCGAAGAGTGGAAGTGGTGGCAGGGATACCTGGCGCCTTCTGTCTCGTCAGCCCACCTGACGAGACAGCGCGCCTCGGTCAGATGAGCGGCTGTTTCTTGGATTTCTTGGCAACGGCAACGCACGCGTCTGCCTGAGCGATGAAGCCCGAAGCGGAAATGGCGTGGTTGGATGTGGACATGCTGGCAAGCCCGTTGCGTAGGTATGGCTGGATAATGGTGGGGCGGCGTGCCTGGTGTCAACCCTTGGCCCGCATCGCCCCGTGCAGGCGCGCCCCTTGCAACGCAGCGATTGCCGTCACCGCCACTCGCTGTAAGGCTCCAGCGGTGTCACCGGCAGGGCCAGGTTGCCTCGCCACGGTTCGAACAGGTAGCGCAGGTAGAGCATGCCATGGCTAGGCGCATAGTCATCGCTGTGCTGCCAGTCGAAGCCGCCGCCCAGTACCCACTGGTCACTCAGGCGCCGTTCGAACAGACCGCGCAGGCGGTAGCCCAACCCGCTGCTGTCGCTGGCTTCGGTCATCGCATCGATGTTGGAGTCGACGCCATAATTCGCCAGTACCTTGCGGTTGATGTGCGCGTCCGGGTACAAGCGGCTACTGCCACTATGAGCCTGAGACCAGCTGACGGAACCTTCCAGCAGCAGCGACCAGTCGTAGTTGCGCCAGGCATAACTGACCGGCACGCCCACCGAACTGTAGCGCTGCGGGCTGTAGTAACCGCCCTGCCCCAGGCTGTAGCCGCCCAGGTCCTTGTCATGGCGCCAGTGCATCAGCGTCACGCCAACACGGACACGCTCGTCGGCCTTTTCCACCACGCGGTGGTAAAAGCCGGCCATGGCCCGGGTCCGCTGGTTGTCGGCCACGTTCTCGCCGTACAGCCAATGGTGCCCCAGGCTGGCCCACACCCCGTTGTCGCCACCTTGGTCCCAGCTCAGGCCGAGCGTGGCGCCATTGGCAGTGACCCCGCCCCAGCGCACGCCCGTCGGGCGGTCGCGTGCGCCGGCGAACGACAGCAATGAATTGCTCATCGGCCGGCGCGAGGCGGTCAGCGACCAGCCAACCTGCCCGAGGTCACCGTTGACCGTTGCGCCGCCCAGCCAGTTGTTGATTGCATAGCCCTGGGTGGTGCCCAGGTCGAACGCCCAGCGGCTGCCCTGCCAACCCAACGCCAACAGGCTACCGTTTGCAGTCTGCGATCCCCCCGTGCACGCGGGCAGTGTTTTGCCGTCAGCGGTCTGGCCAACAAACTGGCAGCTGCCGAAGTCGGGGGTGTAGCTTCCCTGATCGTTCGGCTCGAACGACCCCGCATCCATGCCAATGCGCTCTACTCGCGCAAACGCGGTGCCCTCCTGCCAAGGAGTGTCGGCATGCAACAAGGTCGACTGGGTACTCAGCTCCGACGTGCCGGGCGTACCGTCATCCTCGCGCCAGCCGTAGTCATGCATCAGCGTCACATGGGTATTGCGCTGGCGATACAGGGCGTCCACATCACTGCGCAGGCTGCGGGCCAGCCAGTCGTCGCCATCCCGCTCGCGGCTGGCCAGGGTCAATGCACGGTCATCCCGTGGCGCTACGGCAGCACGGTCCAGCAACTGCGCATCAGCCATCGCTGCCGCGTAAAGGTCCAGTGCTCGTTGAGGATCATCCTGCGCCACCAGGCGGGCTGCGTCGCGCCGCAACAACGGATCGGGTCGCGTCTGCTGCGCGGCAATCCGGTCAAGCAGCCTGGCCGCCTGATCGTGTTCACCCAGCGCGGTCCACACCGCCGCCAGGCGCCGCTGGGCGTTGCCGTCATCAGCGGCAAATTGTGGCACCTTCACGCCCAGCATGTGCCGGGCCTGCTGCAGGTTGCCTTCGGCCACGGCGCTTTCCATCACCCCAAGGCGTGCATCAGGACGCCCAGGCTGCGCGACCAGCACACGCTGGTAATAGCTGCGCGCCTTGCCATGTTCACCACGCGCGGCTGCCCAGTCAGCCAACAGCATCAAGTCGTCCGGGCTACCTTCACCACGCGCCAGGCCGGCTTCAAGCAAGGCTGTCGCCTCGGCACTGCGGCCTTGTGCCTGCAACTGCTGCGCAGAGGCCAGGGTCATACGCCGCTGAACACGCTGCTCCAGCGCGTGCATGTCCGCGCTCCAGGTCGCCTGAGGTACCGCCCTCAGACTGTCCAGAGCCAAGGCATCACGGTCGCTGGACTCCAGGAACAGGCCGTGGGCATAGCGCGTTGCCGGATCACGTGGCTGGTGCTGCACCAGCCTGGCAAATGCCGCGTCGGCCTCGCCAGTGCGCCCTTGGTGACGCAGACTGTTGGCCAGCTGATACACCAGCCAAGGCTCATCGGGAGCCAGGGCTGAAGCCTGGCCCAGCACATGGCTGGCCGTCGACCAGTCCTCGCGCTGCAGGGCTTCGTCCCCTTGCTGGCGCAGGCGCGCAAGTTCCAGGCTGCGTCGCAGGCTGGCGAACTGCGCCTGCTGCCGTGGTGGCAGGCTGTCCAGGTATGACTGCGCCTTGCCTGGCGACTGCGCCTGGTAAACGCGCATCAAGCCACGCACGGCACTTTCGTTATCCGGCGCCATACGCCGTACCTGCAGGTACTGCCGCTCGGCAGCCGCCACATCGCCCTCGGCCAGCGAGACATCTGCCAAGCCCAGCAACGCGTATTCATCCTTTGGCCGTTGCTGGCGAGCCTGCTGGTAAAGTGCGCGCGCACCGCGCACGTCTTTCACCTCCAGGGCCCGCTCGGCTTTCTTCAGCAGGGCCCAATACTGGCTGGACGACTCCAGGTCCTTCCATTGGCTGATCCAGTAGGTGTCCTGCTCCTTGGCGCTCGCCGCGCGGAACGCCGCATGGGCGTCTTCATGGCGGCCCTGGCGCATCAACGCATAACCCAGGGCCCCATGCAGGCTGGCATCGCCCGGGTACTGGCGCAGGGCGCGGCGCAGCTGCGTTTCCGCTTCGGCATTACGGCCCTTGTCGAGCAATGCCTTACCCCGTTGACCGGCCTGCCATGCCGGGTCGGCCAGCAGCTTGCGCTGCTGTTGCAAGGTCTCGCTGGCCTGTGCCAACAACGGCGAAGCCGGGTAACGCTGAAGAAAGGCTTGCCAGGCTGCCGCGCTGGTGGCACTCACGGCTTGCCCGGACAGGTAGTCGAACTCGCGCTGGGCAGCGGCATCCCGTGCACCGGGGTCTCGCGCCAGCTGATCGAGCAGGGCCAAGGCCTCGCGGTCACGCTTTTCGGCGAACAACCAACCGGCCAGGGTCTGGCGCAGCCCGGCGCTGCCTGGGTACTGCTGATCCAACCGCTGCAACTGGCGGATCGCCTCAGGGCGTTGACCTGGCAGGTTGCCGCGCACGCGCCAGTAGTCCAGGGCCAATTCAAGGCTGGGTGGTTCGCCGGCAAACAACTGTTCGTACACCGCCAGCGCCTCTTCATTACGGCCGGTAACCGCCAGCAGACGCGCCTGCTGCAAGCGCCGCGCAGGCGCCGGTTGTTGAAGTTCAAGCAGGCGTGCGGCCTGACGTGCTTGCAGGCTGCCAGGCGCCACGGCACTGATCCGCGCACTCAACTGCTCGGCTTCACTGCTGTTCTTCTCGCGCAATGCCAGGCTCAAGGCCGCCAGCAATACCTCCGGGTTGCGCGGCTCAAGCAACTGCAAACGGCCCAGCGCATCGCGCACCAGGTCGTCACGGTGCAGCGCTTCGCCACGGCGTACCTGGTCCAGCAGCCATTGGCGCTGTTCATCGATATCCTTGGGTTGTGCATCTGCCTGGCAGGTTATTGCCGCCAGCATCAACACGCCGATCATTCGCTGCATGGCGCACTCCAGGCCGGCAACAGGCGGCCGTGCGGGTCAAAACGGTAACGGGCCTCGTCGAAGCCCTGGCCGAACAGCGCCAGCACCTGGCTGTAATACGCCTTGGCCTCGACCGGTTGTTCGCGCAAGCGCTGGCGCTGGGCCGCCAGGCCGGCCACGTGCTCTGGCGAGGCAGCAAGCAATGGCAGCAAGGCCGCAGAGAAACCTGCCGGGCCATGGCCGCGGGCTTCACCGCTGCGTGCATCCAGGTGCTCAGGAGGTAGCCCCTGGCGCTGGGTCAATGCCGCCATCGGCGCATAATGGGCGACCAGTTCGCGGCGTTGCGCCGCCCCCTCGGCCAACATGCCGACCCACAGGTACACACGAATGGCGTCATAATCACCGGCATTGCCATGTTTCGTGTCTGCCGCTGGCTTTCCGGCCGGCGTCCACAGCAACCAGTCCGGTGCAAAGCCCTTTGGCGACGATGCCAACCACAAACGCCGCGTGTTGGCCGCCAGCTCACCCCACAAGGGGTCCACCTCGCTGAAGCGGTCGAGCAGCTGCAGCGGCAGGTAGCTGGGGTTCAGGCGGGTACCCTGGGCGTCTTCGAAGCCGTAGTCACCTGGCAGCAACATCACGCCAAGGCCTGGAAGCTTGCGCACGGTCTGCGCGGCGATACGCCACAGCAGGTGCTGGCCCAGTTGCGTGTAGGCCGGCTGGTCCCACAACCGCCCTGCTT
The DNA here is from genome assembly GCF_034044115.1 of Pseudomonas sp. BO3-4. NCBI lineage: Bacteria > Pseudomonadati > Pseudomonadota > Gammaproteobacteria > Pseudomonadales > Pseudomonadaceae > Pseudomonas > Pseudomonas sp. BO3-4. The sequence goes on along the minus strand of NZ_CP139018.1, from coordinate 2,655,646 downwards.
CCAGCAGGCTGTAGGCGATCCACAGATCGGCATCGCTAGCGTTGTTGGCGTCCAGCACCTGCCACTGCTGCTGCCCGTCACGGCCCCACAGCCAGGCAGGCAGATGCCGGGCCAGGTCACCCTCGGCGAGGTTGTTGCTGGTCCAACGCAGCAACTGCGCGAAGGTTTGCCGGTCGTTACCTACCAGGGCGAAGAACAACGCGTAACTCTGCCCTTCCGAGGTGGTGATCAGGCGCTCGTCACTCGGGTCGATGACCCGCCCATCCACACTCACCAGCTCGGCCTTGAACCGCTCCCAGGCAGGCCATGGGCAAACCGACCCGGCATTGGCGAAGACGGGCAGGCCTAAGGCGACCAGCCCTACCAGCATCTGACGCATCATCACCCCGCCTCACCCAAGCGGCGCTTGCCTGCCCAGCGCAGTGCCCGCCACAACAAGAAGGCGAACAGCACCACGCAAACAGCCGCGATCACCGCCAGCAACACAGGGTGCTCGGACAAGTGGAACCACAGCAGCAGCCACCACGGCAGCGCGCCCACGAAGTAGTGCTCGCCGACGAACTGGCTGCTCACGCCACTGCTGCGTACCAGCGTTACCGAACCCGCCACCGCATCGAGCTTGCCTACATCGCCAAGCACGTCGCGCAGCAATGCGTAATCGCTGTCGCTGTTGGCCAGCAAGGCCACAACACTGCGCTGCTCGTGGAACGGCGACTTCAGCCCGGTGATGGCCGCAATCGGCGCCTGGGCGCTGACCGCCACGCGGCTGCTTGCAGCCACCGGCTCAGTATCGAAACGCTGGCCACCGGGCAGCGATGCGCTGCGGCCCTGCAGCAACCAGTCACGCTGGGCGCTGAGCAACAGGCCAAGGTCGGGCGCGTCGCGCAGGGCCTCGGGCAGGCTGCCGATCAGCAGCAAGTCGGCGTCTGCCGCTGCGACCTGTTGCCAGTCGTCGATCAATTGCAGGCCAAGCGCCGGGTAACCGATCTGTCCGGCCAACCCGCCAACCGTGTCGAGCAAAGTGCCGACCTGCATCGCCGTAGGTTTGGCCGGCATGATGACCAGCGTCTCGGACAGGTCGGCCATGCGGCTGAACGGGAAGCCACTGCGGGCGAATGCACGCAGATCGGGCATGGCGATGTAATGGTGGTAACCGGAAAGGTCGATGGTGGAGTTGTCGTCGATTGCTGCACGCACGTCCACCGGCAGCGAGGTCTGGCAGCGATCGCGCTGGGCGCTGCCCAGGGTACTGGCAAAGCTGAAGTCGAAGCGCAGGCGGTTACGGTCGCCAATCTTCAGCGCCGGCACCAGCGAGTTCTCGGTCAATGCAGTGTTGTCACCGGACAGCACTGCCAGGCGCATTTCTTCAAGGGTACCGCCGCGCCGGTCATTGCCCACCAGCGGCATGCTGGTGATGTACTGATCGTTGACGCTGATGCTCAGGCGCGATTCGTCGGTCACCGCTGGCGCTGTATAGCGGTACAGGGTGCGCAGCGGAATACCCTGGTTGCGCCAGACGAACAAGTCGGGCGGCAGGTTCAGTTCCAGTGTCACCGGCCGCGGTTGCAGGCCGCTGACTTGCAGTTGCTCGGGGTAATCCAGCAGCTCGGCAAATCGAACCGGCCGGTCGGTGCGCGTCCAGTTCGGCGCATCGTAGGGCTGACGCGGTTGCAGCGCGGTCATCTGTTCCACTTTGACGCGCGCGCCGCGGAACAGATTGTTGCCGACCGCCAGCGCCGAGGCGGCCTTGATCAGGTCGTCGTCGTTACGGCCCAGCACCAGCAGCACTTTGCTGAAGCGGTCGTCCGGGTGATCGATCACCTGCAGCACGGGGCCGTCGACTGGCGGGAACTGCTGCAGATCGGCGAGGAACGCCGGGCGACGGTCGTTGCTGGCAAACACGATGCTCGGTGCAGGTTTTTCGCCACGGGCCGGCAGGTGGTTGTACAGCACAGGGAAGCTGGCCTTGCGCCAACCGGCCTGGCTACCGAAGTAGGATGCCAGGATTGCCGCCGCACGCTGCTCGCCCAGGCTCGGCACGCCGCTGAACACCACCGGCAGCACTACCTTGCCGGTGTCGCGGGTATCGAAGAACGGCAACGGGAAATACGCCAGGTCGTTTTCCAGCACCAGCGCCTGCTCGTGCAACTGTACCTGGCTCTTGCGGTTAAGGTTAAGCCACAGGCCGCTGTGCGCCGGGTCTTCGCAGACATCGGTATAGTGCCCGACAAACTCCAGACGTACCCGGTTGAAGTCGCCGAGCAGTTTCGGGTCCAACGGCAGCTGGCGACGCACACGCTGGCCCAACTGCTCTTTTTCCACCGGAACTACGCCCATCAGCTCGTCGTTGAGGTAGACGCGCAGGTGCGACAGGTTCGGCAGCAAGGCTGGCGAAGGCGTGTAGTCCAGTTGCAAGCTGGCATCGGTGGCCAGGCGATCGCGACGCAGGCCGAACTCAATATGCTCGCTGTTGCGTACCCCCAGCAGCAGGCTGTCGGACGCATGTCCAAGCTGCTCGAAGGTTTTCGCAACCTGCCAGTTTGGTACCGTGGGTGTGGGTACCGCAGGCTCGGCAAGCGGAGCTACAGAAGCAGCAGCGGCGCTCTGCGACAAGGCGGTAAACAGCGCCATCGCCAGGCCCCAGGTACGCGCGGGATAACCAGTCATCATGCGTCTCGATCAACAGGGTTCATGGAAGGGATTGCCCGCGGTGTGCGGGGCCAGTAGCTGGCCAGCCACAGCGCCAGCGAACGCAACGGGCGCAACCACGCCCGCAGCCATGGCGGCATGTGCTCGACCAGGCGCACGTAACCGACGCCACCCAGCTTCAACACATCGATCAGGCTGCGCAGCGGGCGCTCGACCTCGTGCTGCTCGTTCCAGCCAAGCCAGGCATCGGCGCGGGCAAAGGTGCAGTGGACCAGGTCGATACGCTGCTACAGGGCGAGGTCGCGGAACACCAGGCCCACGTGTTGCCCGACGGTACGGGTGACGCACGCCTGGAAGGCGAACTCGCGCTGGCCGCGGTTGAGCAGCAGGCGTACCTGCTCCCCCGGTTTCAACGCCAGACCGGGCTGTACCTGCAGGCCGATACCGCCGTCGGAGTAGTCGACCAGGGTGCAGGGGTAGGCATGACCGCTGGCCAGCATCAGCCCCGCCGGCAAGCGCATCTGCACCCGATGGGCGCGGCGCACCTGGCGCACTTCGGCGGCCACCGCAACTGCGGCACCGATGATCAGCAGGTTGTAGATCACCCACAGCGAGCTGACGATCACCGTGCCGATTTCTGCCGTTGGGCCAGTGACCAGGCGCCACACCGCAAAGCCCAGACCCACCACGTTGAGCGCCGCCAGCCACAGGTAAGGCTGGGCGATACGCCAGTCGAACTGTTCCTGCTCCATCAGGCCGCCCTTGGCGGTGACGTTGAACGTGCCTTTTTTCGGCGCGAACAGCGCCACCGTGGTCGGGCGGGCGATGTACCAGGCCAGTACGGTCTCGTAGACCTCGCCCCAGAAGGTTTGTCGGTACTTGCCCTGCATGCGCGAGTTGGTCAGGCTGGCGTGGATCATGTGTGGCAGCACGTACAGCATAATCATCAATGCCGGTGCGTAGATGATGTAGGCATGCAGCAACAGGAACGCCAGTGGCGCCGTCAGGAACACCAGCCGCGGCAGGCCGGCCAGGAAGTGCAGCATCGCGTTGGCGTAGCACACCCGCTGGAACAGGCTAAGGCCACGCCCGAACAGCGGGTTGTCGGTGCGGAAGATCTGCACCATCCCACGGGCCCAGCGAATGCGCTGGCCGATGTGCGCCGACAGGCTTTCAGTGGCCAGGCCCGCAGCCTGCGGAATGCTCAGGTAGGCTGACGTCCACCCTTGGCGATGCAGGCGCAGGGCGGTGTGGGCATCTTCGGTCACGGTCTCGACGGCAAAACCACCGATGCTTTCCAGCGCAGTGCGGCGCAGCACAGCACACGAGCCGCAGAAAAACGCCGCGTTCCACATATCGTTGCCGTCCTGGATCAGGCCGTAGAACAGCTCCCCTTCGTTGGGGCGGCGGCGGAACGAGCCGAGATTGCGCTCGAACGGGTCAGGCGAGAAGAAATGGTGCGGTGTCTGCACCAGCGCCAGTTTAGCGTCCTTGAGGAACCAGCCCACGGTCAGTTGCAGGAAGGAGCGCACCGGCACATGGTCGCAATCGAAGATGGCGATCAACTCGCTGTCGGTGACGCCCAGCGCATGGTTGAGGTTGCCGGCCTTGGCATGCTTGCTGTCGGGCCGCACGATATACCCTACCCCGACTTCGTCGGCAAAGGCACGAAACGCGTCGCGGCGGCCATCATCGAGGATATAGATGCGCAGGCACTCGCGTGGCCAGTCCAGGCCCAGCGCGGCCATTACCGTGGTGCGCACCACTGACAGGTCTTCGTTGTAGGTAGGGATCAGCAAATCGACGGTTGGCCAGTGCCTGACGTTGGCCGGGAGGTTTGCCGGCTTGCGCTGCAATGGCCAGCTGGTCTGGATGTAACCCAGGATCAGCACGAACCACGAATAGGTTTCTGCCGCCAACAGGATCACCCCGAATACCAAGTCGGTGGTGTCGTTCCAGTTCAGGGTCGAGGTGTAGCGCCACCACAGATAGCGGCACGAGATGATGGTCGACAGCACGATCAGCATCAGGGTCGGGAAACGCCCCGGCATGTGTCGCACCAGCAGGGCGATGACCAGCAGCAGGCAGATGAACATCAGTTGCGCCAGATAGCCGAACGGTTCCGTCACGCACAGCAGGGCGAGGCTGAGGGCGAATACCGTCAGCACGCTATAGAACGCCCGCCGGGCAAACACGCTCAGGCCGCGCAGGCGTGCCGAGGCCTGGTGCTTGAAAGCACTGGCGCGGTAGCGCGCGGGTACCTGTTGCAATGCATCGATCAGCAGGCCGCGGTAGTGGCGCGCCACCCCGCCTGCCGCCCGCAGGTGCATGCGCACCGCGCCCAACGCGCGGCGGCCAGGCCCTGCTGTACGTGCCTGCGGTTGGCGCCGCAGCAACAACCACAGGCTCTGGATCAACAGACGCAGCGGGTCACCCAGGGTTGGGCGCTTGCCCGCCAGCTGCGGGTACAGGCGTTGGCGCTCGGCCAGCAGCGCCTGCCAGGCGGGTGACTCCAGGCGCAGAAACAGGAAGGCCAACCACACGCCGAGGGTGAACAGCCACGCGACCGGCAGACGCGCGCCACGGACAGTGAACCAGGTATAGGCCGACAGAGGGGTCAGGGTCACGGCTGGCGCCTCGTCAGACAGCGCACCGCCAGGCTTTGCACATCCCGGCAGGCCAGGCTCTGCGGTGCGTAAAGACCCAGGGGAGCCTTGTACGCCAGCGCTTCGAGGAAGGCTTCGTCGCGATGGACCACCTGGATCGGCAAGCGATCACGAAACAGGTCACGCCACACCATCAACAGGTCGCTCTGCAAGCGGCTGGCCGGGTCGTAGCGGTTGACCAGCAGCATGTCGAAGTGCTCGAGCGGGCGTCGCCCGAGCAGCAGGTGGCTGGCCATTTCGGCTTCTGCCACCAGTACCCGTACATCAGTCTCGATGCCATTGCCGGTGGTATCGCCCGGCAGTTGCGGCAGGTCGTACAACAGCCAGTCGAAATGCTCGGCCAGCTCGACCTGGCGAGCGCGCCATGACTGCGCATCGGGCACACGGTGCTGCGCACCGCCAGGCAGGTTGCCGTACGGCAGCAGGCACAGGCCATCGAGCACCTCGTACACGGCATCACTGAACGGCCGCCCTTCCCGCTCGGCCAGCGCCCAGCCCTCGGACGTATCCAGCGGCAGGTTGAAGTGCAGCCCGAGCAAGTTGCTTGGGCACAGGTCAATCAGCAGCACCCGCTCGCCCACGCCCTGCAGCGCGTAGCCCAATGCAGCCAGCAAGGCGCTGCGCCCCAGGCCTCCGCGTACCCCATGCAATGCCAGGCTGGTCATGGCGCGACCCTCTCGCGCAGGGTGACAGCTGCGTACAGCGCTTCGTCGCTGCTGGCCTTGCAGCTTTCACCCAGCAATGGCCAGCGCTGCAGGGCCTGCTGAACGCCCACCAGCATCGAGATGTCCTGGTAGTTCAGCTCTGGCATGTCCAGGTGCTGACGCAACTGGGCAATATCGTCGCTGCGGTCGGACGGGTCTGACTTGCCAGTGATCATGGGCGCTCCTTCGGAATGGGCTGCCAGTCAGGCTGGCCTTGCAGGCGCATGTAGGCACGCCCCTGGTAATTCAGCACCTGTGCGCCAGAGGTTTCGGCAACCTGCTCGGTGGTTGGCAGGTCGGTCAGCAGGCCGGGCACATCCAGCACCTGCTGCTGGCCGAGGCCCGCATACACACGCGAGATCAGCTCGGACAGCGCCAGGTAGCTGGTGGCAGCTGTGACCCGCAGCGGCTCGTTGCGGGCAGGCTGGCCCATGCCGATGAACTTCAGGCCGACCGGCACATGGGTAATCGACGGCGTGGGAATTTCGCGCATGCCAGACAACTGCATGCGGTCACCATGCAACGCGGCCCCATGCTCAGGGACAATGGCCACCACTACCCGGCGGCCACTGCGCTCCAGTTCGTCAAGGAAGGTGCCAAGCTCGCCAAACAGGCGATTGGCGCGGGTGGCATAGTCGGCCACGCGGGTACCGCCGTCGGCAGTGACGATACGGTTGCCGTCATGCAGGCTGATGCTGTTGTAGAACAGTGACACATGCTCGTCCGGGGTACCTTTGCGTTGCCCCCACCAACGGCGCAGGACATCCAGGTCACTGGCAATCGGCGAGCCGTCGAAGCCCACCAGCGCCCGTGGGAAGTCGGTATTGCGCATGCCGGGTTGCGGCATGTGCTGTTGGGTAATGTCGCCGATGAAGTTGTCGAACCGGCCGCTGTGGTTGAGCAAGGTGTTGCTCTGGAAACCCAGCCGGGCCAGGTTCTGGAACAACAGGCACTGCTCCGGAGCCGGTTGGTACAGGCCAGTGTGCGACGACTGTCCGCAGCTGGCACGCAGCACACGGATGGCGGCCGGGCCGCTGTAGGAGGTCGCCGAGTTGAACTGGTCGAAGATCACGTCCATGCGCGACAACAGCGGGTTGTCCCGCAGCCCCACGGCAGACAGATCCTCCCAGGCCAGCGAGCAGATGTTGATTACCAGCAGGTCGAACGGTTGCTCATCGGCATTCACGGCAGGGAATGCCGTCACCCGCTCGCGCTCACTGGCGAAGAAGCGCTCAAGCCAGCTGTCGAGCGTGGCATTGTCGGCTACTGCAGTGGCTGGCGCGGGTTCGGCTGCGGTGCGCGCCGCCACGCCGGGCGCCTGGCTTGCACCCAGCGACGGCAAGCCGCCGACCGACAGCCATGCCAACCCCAGCAGGCTCAGGGTGCTCAGGCGCAGCCAATGGCGTAGGTACAGGTAACCCACCAGCAACATTGCCAGCGCCCCCAGCAGGTTCCAGTTGATGAAGCGGCCCAGCAGCTCGAGCAGATAGTCCCACGAGAAGTCCAGCACCCCCGGCTGCGCCAGCAGGCGGCTGAAGGGTGGCAGCCAGGTGTCCTGGTAGAAAAGCGCGATAGCGATTGGCACCGCCAGCAGTTGCCGGGCAATACGCAGCCACTTGCCCGGCAAAGGGACAAGCAGAAACGCAGCGAACAACAGGTTCGGCAGCGCCTGGAAGTCGAGCATGCCAAGTGCGACCAGCAGAAACTTTGCAAAAAAATAGAGGTTCCACCCTCCCAGTCCAGGCCAGCGGGCCAGTACCGGGAGGGTGATGGTGGTATTAGTCATTCTGGGGTTCCTGGCGTGCAGCGCGGCGGCGTACGCCCAGCGGTTTCAGGTAACGGGGGGGAAGGCGACGGCGCAACACGCCACGTAATGCCGAACACAGGCGCACGAGCAACAAGGCCAGGCCCAGCGTGACGAGTGCGGTAATGCCGACCACCTGCAGCAGTTGCACGAAGTTCATGCGCCACCCCGCTTGGCCAGGCCAACCTTGCGCGGTGCCAGTGCCGACCATGCCTGTGCAGGCAGTTGCGCCGCCGTGTCGCTGCGGGGTGGCTGCGGTAGGTTGCTGTCGAGGAAAGCCGGAGTGGCCAGGCTGTCGACACCGGCAAGCACCTCCTGGCTGATGAACAGCTCTTTCCATGACAGCTGGAAGATGTGGTCAAGCGCCTGCTCGACCCCTTCCGAGCGGCAAGCGAACAGGAACAGGAACAGCACCTCGCCAACCACGCAGGCAATGTCGCCATCACGGCGGAATACCGTACGCGAGCAAGCCTGCAGCGGGGTCAGGCCGGGCGCCGGACGCAACACCAGCAACTGGTGGACGATTTCGCCGTTGCGCACCCCGTGCCACATGCTTTGCACAGCCTCGGCGAACGCCCGTGGCGCTACCAACCCACAGATGGCCAGCGGCCGCAGGCGTGCCAGCAAGGCATCGAAGTCGGTTGGCAGGTGTCGACGCCAGACGTAACCCTGGATGCTCTCGACCATGGTCAGGAAGCGTGACAAGCTGGCACCGAACGGCACGATCTGGCTGGCACCACAAGCCAGCAGCAACTGTTCGTCTTGATAACGCAGGGTCGGCGCCATTTCGCGCACCACCAGCTTCAAGGCGTTGCCACGCGACTGCCGCAGGTGGTGCAGTTGGCGCGCCAGGCTATCCAGACGCTGCCCACCGTCCATGGCAAAGATCACCGTGGCAGACACCGCCCGGCTGGCTTTGCCCCCCAGTTCCTCAAAGCTTTCGCAGACCTGCCAGTGTTCAGAGAAGGCTGGCGCGCCTTCCAGTACTGGGCGCTGGGCCAGGCACAGCAACTCGTCGCCACCGGTGTCGCTGGGTGCCTGAGGCGTGGCAGCAACGGCAAACCCCGCGCTCAGCCGAGTCAGCTCCATGTCCCGGGTGGCTGCTTTGCCAAGCGGGTTGCTCCAGAAATGCTGCAGGTAGCGCACCCCACCTTTGCCGCGGTACACCTGCCCCAGGCCGTCGAGGCACTGGTTGAAAACGCGCAGGCGCTCGACCAAGGCGGTGCTCTGTCCCCCACTGACGACCAGCAGCAACGCCGCTTCAGCCAACAACGCCGGGCGCAGCGCATTGCACCAGTGCTCGACTTCGGTATCCGCCCAGGCGTGTGCCGGTGCCAGCAGCACCAGCACACGCCCACGGGCATCAAGACGAGGCAGGTCTTCAACCAGATAACGGGTGGCTTGCGAGTTGGCCTCATACAACGCGAGCTCGGCCGGGCCGCGCGCTGCGTCGAGCGCACCCAGCACGTCATCCATGGCTTGCGCATCGGCGATCAGGGCTGCCCTGGCATTATCGGGCATGCCTTCGACCACCTGGCGGCATAGCAAGGAGGCGTCTTCGGCGGCGTCACAGGCTAACCAGTACAGTCCTTGTTGATGAAGCTGGCTGCTCTCGACGCTCAGGCCGGAAATCGCCAACAACTGCATTCCATTAGTCAAAACACTGGCTCTACAAAAGGTAAATTGAAACGGTTTGAAGGCGGAATGTGTCACATCCTCTGCTGACGCCTTATGACTCATGTCAAAAAAACGACGAAAAGGATACCGAGCACAAAGTCGCGTCAATTATACAGCATCAGGGCAGAATGAAATCAATCTGAAATGTAATGAGTTGCAAAGGTTTGTTAACAAACACCCCAAGGCCGACCTTTTCCGGGTTAAAAACAAAAGTCGGCAAAGGCAAGCCGGCAGGGCATTGGCCAGGCAAAAACCGTTTTCCGGAGACAAGCATGCTGCGTATCTTTGAACGTCGGCTCGACCCCTTCCCACCCGACGAGGTACCACCGCCGCCCGTTGGCCTGTTGCGCTTCATGTGGGCTTGTACCCGCGGCGCCCGTGGCTACATTCTGGCGCTGGCACTGCTCAGTGCCGGGGTGTCGATATACGAAGCCTGGCTGTTCGCGTTCCTCGGCCAGGTGGTCGACCTGCTCGCGTCCTGGCAGGCAGGCGGTACTGTTGGCCCCGAGGAAAGCCGTGTGCTGTGGGGTATCGGCATCGTCCTGCTGGTCAGCATCGGGCTGGTGGCGCTGCGCACCATGGTTCAGCACCAGGTGCTGGCGATCAACCTGCCGCTGCGGCTGCGTTGGGACTTTCACCGCCTGATGTTGCGCCAAAGCTTGTCGTTCTTTTCTGACGAGTTTTCTGGCCGGGTCACAACCAAGGTGATGCAGACGGCACTGGCAGTGCGCGATGTGCTGTTCACCCTTATCGAAATCCTGCCGGGGATTGGCGTGTATTTCATCGCGATCATTGCCCTGGCCGGCGGCTTTGACCTGAAACTGATGCTGCCCTTCATTGCCTGGGTCGTGCTGTTCGGCTTGGCCATGCTGTACTTCGTACCCCGGCTGGGCAAAGTCGGGCAGGAGCAGGCCAATGCCCGGTCGTCGATGACCGGGCGGGTTTCTGACGCTTACACCAACATCACCACGGTGAAACTGTTTTCGCACTCCAACCGCGAAGCGCACTTTGCGCGCGCAGCCATGGAAGACTTCAAGCAGACCGGTTTTCGCCAGATGCGCCTGGTGAGCCAGTTCGAAATCGTCAACCAGGCGCTGGTGGTGGGCTTGATCTTTGGTGCCGGTGGCTATGCACTGTGGCTGTGGCACCAGGGCCAGGTCGGCACCGGGGCCGTGGCGGCAATCACCGCCATGGCCTTGCGCGTCAACGGCATGTCGCACTGGATCATGTGGGAAATTACCTCGCTGTTCGAAAACATCGGCACCGTGCAGGACGGTATGGCCACCCTCACCCGCGGCCCCAAGGTACAGGATGCGCCGGGTGCTGCAGAGCTGGTCACCACGGGTGGCGCGGTGAGTTTCGACAAGGTCAGCTTCAACTACAACGGCGAGCGCCAGGTGCTCAATGAGCTGACGCTACACATTCGTCCAGGCGAAAAAGTCGGCTTGGTCGGCCGCTCCGGCGCCGGTAAATCCACCTTGATCAACCTGCTGCTGCGCTTCTACGACGTGGATAAGGGGGAAATACGCATCGACGGGCAGAACGTCGCCAAGGTCACGCAAGACAGCCTGCGCAGCGCCATCGGCATGGTCACTCAGGACACCTCGCTGTTGCACCGTTCGATTCGCGACAACATTGCCTATGGCCGCCCCGATGCTACCGAAGCACAGATCCGTGCTGCTGCGGCCAATGCCCAGGCCGACGGTTTCATCAGCCAGCTCAGCGACCGCCAGGGCAACAGCGGTTATGACACCCTGGTGGGTGAACGCGGTATCAAGCTGTCTGGCGGCCAACGCCAGCGCATTGCAATTGCCCGGGTGATGCTGAAGAACGCACCGATCCTGCTGCTTGACGAAGCCACCAGCGCGCTGGACTCGGAGGTGGAAGTGGCCATTCAGGAGAGCCTGGATGAGATGATGCAGGGCAAGACCGTTATCGCCATCGCCCACCGGTTGTCGACGATCGCCGCCATGGACCGGCTGATCGTGATGGATGAAGGGCGCATCATCGAGCAAGGCACCCATGCCGAACTGTTGGCAAAACAGGGTACCTATGCACGGTTGTGGCAGCACCAGAGTGGCTGGTTCCTGGGTGAGGATCGGGGCGTGGCCGAGGCTGTGGAGTAAGCAGAGGCCGGGGGCAGCCAGCGCATACCCAGGCTTCGAAAGCCTGCCCAGTCAATGCATTGCGCCCCTGACGATGTTCATAGTCGCTGCTCATACGATAGCGCCGCCTGCACCCCATTGGCTGGCTGTTGCAATAAGCCTCGGGGCAAGCGGAAGCCTTTGAACGGTTGCTGGGTAATAGGATTGAAGGCTTTTTCAGCGTTAAGCCGATAGCGCATCACGCCATCTCCGGTCCGGAAGCTCAGGTCCACGCTGGTCGCCGTCCGGCCATTGAGCGCGCCGCGGCTGAGCAAGCGGAACATCGACCACGGGCCACGGTACTCCAGGCTGCTGCTGTTGCCATTTTGCCTTAGCAAGGTGAGATTGCTACGGACCTGCTGCCCCAGGGTATTGGGCCAGACAATACCCGTGATATGGCTTGGGCCATGGGTGTAGGCAATCAACTGGCCATCCAGGTCCAGCAGGCTGGTACGCTGGTTCGCACTGAGCCCCAAGGGCTCGATGCTGAACTGCACACTCAGCTGGCCACGCTGATCGAAGAAGGTTTCGCGGATGCGCTCCGCCAGCTCGAGCTGCTCGATCACGTCGGCACGAATCAGGGATTGCCCGTGCTGAGCGGACTGCAAAGCCTCAAGGTTGTCCTTCAGGAAAACCTTGAGATACCGATCATTAAACTGCTGCAGGCGCCCTTTCGGCCCGAAGAACGCCTCGAAGTCATCCAAAGAAGCATCGGGTGCCTTCACCACAAAGGGGTAGCGGCCTGCCAGGCGTTGCTGGAAAAAACTGTACACGTCAGCATCCCAACGTCGCTCCAGTTCGCGCAGTGCTTCGACGTTCAGCACCTGGGCAGTCTGGTCGGCGAGCTTTCTGACCTGGTGGCTGATAGGCTCCGGTAAACCTGTGGCAACACGTTGCAGGGTGCCGATCGGGTCCTGCCCTGTCATCGCAAAGCGCTGATGCACGGCTTGCAACGCGGCCTTGCCGCGGTCCGGGCTGTCCTGTACGGCCTTGGCGTAGTCCAGCACGGCCGCAACAGCGCCGAGGGTTTCATCGTAGTAGCTCGGCTTTTCTCCTGTCGCCTGCAGCATGGCGCCCAGGCCTGCAAACGCCCGCTGGATAGCCAACGCTTGCTGTTGCTCGGGTTTTCCGGTTGCTACCCGCAGCGTACTCAGCTCACCCGGTGATTCAACAACTGCTGGAGACGCAAGCGAGGTGTTATCCCTGACCGTATCCAGCAGCCGTTGCAACGGTGCTGCGGGGCCGGTCAACTGCTCCAGGATCGCGACACCATGGTCCAGATCACGGAAGTCAGCCACCGTAAACGCGTTCAGGGCGCGCCGCCAGCTGTCAATGTAATCGGCGCTGTAGAGGTTATACAGCCGCTCGGTCAACGCATCGCGGTCGACGTCCGAATAGTCGAGTTGACTGCGCTCCCCCAATGCCCATTGATCAACCATCGCCATTTCAGCGAAGCGTTGGCTGTGCGGCTCGAAGTAATCCCTGAAGCCCTTGGCGGTGAGCATGCCGGCCAGCCTTACATCCTCCCCCCCTTGCCTTGACCCGGAAGACGGCTGGTACACCACATCGAACGCAGGCCCTACCTGGTGGCGCAGGTCCAGCCCGGCGTGCACCTGCTCGTACGATTGTTGTTTCAGCCCAGCGTAGACCCGCTGTGGCAACGGCAATTTGCGCAACGCCTGCTGCACTTCGCTGACCCGCTGGCGGTACTGCGGCAAATCGGTATCGGCATAGGCCAAGGCGTACTTCAGGTGCTGCATGAGGTCACGCTGCAACTGACCCTGGCCAGGAAAGGCCCGTTGCCACTGACGGGCCATCCAGTCCTCGACCCATTCTGGCCGGCGGCTATTGCGGTCCTCGATCATCCGGTAAACCCTGAGCGCGGCCATTTGTTGCTCACTGCCAGGTGGTGCAGCGTTCATGGCATCGATCACACCACTGGCCAAGGCCGGCAAGAAACGTTTCGACAACAAGCTGAGGTACGCCTCATCAACCAAGGGACCAATGTTGCGCCCTTGATACAAGCCAAAATCGGCAACCACCGGCCAGGCCGCACGATAGTCTCCAAACACCGCCACCGCATCGCGAATCTGGTCCAGTGGCGCCAGCAGGTTGCGCCCGGTCGGATCAAGACGCATATCGACTTCGTGACCGCCGTACTCCTGGCTTTTGGCGAGCACACTGGCAGCCTTGGCGCCATTGATCTCGGCGTAACGCTGCCAGCTGGCAATGGCGATACTGAACGCCAGGATGCCTACACCAGAGCCCACCCACAACAAGTGGCGCTTGCTGCGCGCTACCCGAACATTGTCGCCCGCCAGCCCGGCTTCCTGGTAAATAACCCGCCTGAATGCTTGCTGGATGAAATAGACCAACGCCTTCCCCTGTGCTTTACCTTCACGCAGGGGTAGCTTCGTCGTGTAGGGCTGAGCCGCTTCACGGACAAAGGCATTGCGCATGTCGCCTTGCTGTACCACAGACGACCAGTACACACCACGCACCAAGGGTGGCGTGGTGAACCGGTCACTCGCCAGGGTTTCGCGCAAGAATGCCTGCAGTATGGGGCGCAACCCGATCAGCTGTGCATGCAGTGAGAACAGGCGCACGCACGGTGCTGTCTTGCCCAGTACATCCAGCCGATCGATGACCTGCTCATGCAATTGGGTGAGAAGCCGCCCGTAGTGCTCGTCATACTCATCCAGCCAGGCGTCGAACGCGTCAACCGCATCCAGCTTGAAGGTGAACCCCAACAGGCTTTCACGCTTGGCGGCCGGAAGCTGGCTGTAGAACTGGTCGAAGCCGTCCAGCAGATCGAATTTGGTCAGTACCACGTACAGCGGCAGGCGCGCGCCCAATTGACTGCTCACTTCGTACAGGCGTGTGCGCAACCCATGGGCCAGCGCGACGCGCTGCTCGGGCTTGCCATGCAGCAGCGCCGGCAGGTCGACCACCAGCAACACACCATTGAGCGCCCGCTGGCTTCGCTTACGCTGCAGCCAGCCCAACAGGTGCTCCCATAACCGGGCCTGGATGCCGGGCGGCGCGGAGGCATTGGTGGGGTCGTTGGCCGCCGAGCCCACCGGTGGTTTTTGACTGATGAAAACGCCGGGCGGGTCGATGATCACGGCATCGTCGCTGACCCACCAGCCTACCGGATAGGCCAGTGCTTCAGCCTGTCGGCCCCGTGCCTGGGCCTGGTCGATACGCGTCAGGGTAAAGCGCTGATCGGTGCGGTCGATGAAGCTGCTTTTACCGGACTGTTCGTCGCCCAACACCAGGTACCAAGGCAGCCGGTACAACGCGCGTCGCCCACCGGCATTGTCGAGATACCGCTCAAGCCCCTGGCTCAAGGCCCGCTCTTGCGCCTGCACGAACGGTAGCGCGACATCCTGTTCGGCGGCCAGTACCTGCCGGCGCTCCGCTTGCAGGCGGCGAAAGCGCGTGCGCAGCACCCCAAGCCAGCACAGAAGCGGCACCAGCACGAGCACCAGGCTTGCCACGCTGCGATGAGCCACACTTGCCAGCGGCTGCTGCTCCCGCCACGTCCATTGCGGGCCAAGCCACCAGATAGCGACCAGCATCAGCAAGGCGCCAAGCCCTAGCAGCAGCGGCAGCGCCAGGCCAATGCGCGTTACCCACGGCCAGCCCCAACGTTTGAGTTGCGTCCATATTTGATTCATCGAGGCTCCTGATCCTTGTCTTGAACTGCCAGCACTGGGGATGCCGCATACTGCTGAAGCCGCTGAAACACCTCGGGCTCCCACGCACTGGCGGTGGTTTGCTGCATGGTTCGGGCAACGTTGGCGCACAGGTCTTGGGCCAGCCAGGACACACCCCGCGCGGCCAGCAGATCAGCTGCAATCACGGTGGTGTGGCAGCGCTCACGGGGAGCACGAAAGCCCGCTTGCAGCCCTTGCAGCCGAAGGAGCAGCGGTTCTACGCCACCGGTTTCCAGCTGGCTGACCAACTCCTCGCGCAGGCCGCTGAATTCCTGGGGGGTTGCACCTTGGCCAGACGGCCCTTGCGTGCCCTTGAGCCAGGCCAGGCACTGGTCGTCGACAAATACCAGCCCGTCGCTGAAGCACAACTGCTGCAGCGACGGCATGCGCTGTACAAACCGGGCGGTGGCACAACGGATGGCTTCGGCCACCTCGCACATCGCCAGCTGTGTGGCGACGGTCGCAGCCAGAAAGCTGCCACGAATCCAGAAGGGGCAAGCCGTCAGGCTCTTTTCAATACGCTGCAGCAAGGCGGGGTCAACCGCCTTACTGGCAATGGCCTCTTCATAGACCCGCGTGATGTCCAGCGGCACCGCCATCAATTCCGTACGGTTGCCCTGCCTGACCTGGGGAGCAATCTGAATGTGCGCCCACAAACCGAAACGCCGTAACTGATAGCCGGTAGCGTCGTAAGGGTCCTGCTGGTTGATGAGCTCGGCCATGGACAGCACGGCCCGCCGTGTCTCACGCTCATTGCCCATCGACATGCGTGACACGGGTGTGGCGATGACATCGGCCAACGGCGCAGGCTTCTCGGTTGCAGCCGGCGCTTTGGGCACAGCAGCCTCGCCAACACCGTTGGCAAGTTCCGAGTACTTGCCTAGCAGGCGCTCAAGTTCGCCCAGTGCTGCCGTGTCCAGCTGCACCGTTTCCTGTTGTTGCAGGCGTTTCAAGGCAGCCTGCGCTGCCGCTGCGTGGGTCGGGGTGTAGGTAAAACGATCAAGACGCGGTAGCGCCTCGGCCAAGCGATCGATCACCAGGGCAACCAGCTTGCGTTTGCCCAGGAAGCCTTTCGGTCCCGGCTTGGGATGAGCGGCTTCCCAATAGCACTCGAGCATGCCGGCCAGCAACGCCAAGGTGCATCCCCACTGCTCCCAGCAGCCGCTACGCAACCATGCGGCACTCAGGTGCGCAACGATTCGCAAGTGCTTGCATTGCTGGCTCAGGTACTGACGGGACGCGTCTTCGATGTAGACCCAGTCGATCGAGGCTTCCTGCAGCCCACCCAGCTTGACCATCTCCTGATCAATGGCCTGATAGGTTTCGTCCTCGACATCGAACAGGCCAGCCGGAACTGCCGGATCAATCGGCGCGAGCAACCGAGTGACCTCTTCCCTGGATACCTGCGCTACCACCGACATGTGCTTCGCGCCCGGCTGATCAAGGGGTCCAGGCCTTGCGCATCGAAGGTCAGCCCGTCGACCTCGCCGTGATCACTCACAACCTCGATACGCTGGGCACCGATCAGCTTCCTGATCTGCTCGATGGCGGGCAGGCCCCGCCCGGCATCGAGCACTTGGCCGTTCTCCATCACTTGCCAGGGCGTCTCACGGGTAGACCAGCCCTCCCCGCTCAGGCGTACCTTGACCCAGCTTGCTTCGATCGGACGCCTGGCAATCAGCTGCAGCCGGGAGATGGCCTGTATGCAACTGATTGCCATGTAGGCACGTTCATCACCCGATGCGATGGCGGGCGCCGAAATCACAAGCGCTGGTGCGCCTGCCCCGTCCTGAGGCTGGCTCCCGATGCGAAACGTCAGGTCATCCGGTGCCCGTTCAGCTTCATTTGCCATCACACGCAACACCGTGGGGGCCTGCTGCTCCGGTGCAGACCACTGCCGTTTTGGCGTGTACGCCGGGGTGCCAGCAGCCTGATCGAAACAGGCCAGTCGCTCGACGTTGGACACGATCCGGGGACATTCCCGCGTGGAGCCTGCCAGCACCGGCTGCAGACAAAACAGCAACGAGAGACCAGCGCCATATGCACAGCGGTTAATCATCCTGAATTTACTCTCTGAATAGTACAAATGGCCTATATGACGCAAAGAACTTTCCTACAAATAGATAGCAATGCCCATGCACCCGCGCGACCAATTAAAACAAATCCAGCAGAAGCCTATTACACAGTACCGAATGCACACAAACAAATATTTCTTTACATCTTAAAGCTCGACCAAAGAGCACGCTTCCGTGCATCGTTTTCATAGGGAACGGACAAACAACCCAACCCATTAATCATATGTGGGAATCTTCCTACAAGACCGAGACAACAATAAACACAACTAGCACCTGAACATCCTACAGCCCAACAGGGAGTTGCGTACCGATGTCTAAAAATACGGGATCCGTTGCGCCGAAAGAACGCGTCAATATCAAGTATGTCCCCGCTACCAGCGATGAGCAGGCTGAGGTGGAGCTGCCGCACAAGATGCTGGTGCTGGGCGACTTCGGCCTGGATGACAACCGTGCGCTTGAGGACCGTCAGGTCATGCGCATCGATAAACATACATTCAACAGCGTGTTGAACGACGCCAACGTAAGCCTGGACGTGACGGTACCGTCCAGGCTTGGCACCGCCCCGGATACCGAGCTGGCCGTCCGCCTGCAGTTCAGGTCCATCAACGATTTCGGGCCGGACCGGATCGCGCGCCAGGTGCCCGAGCTGAACAAGCTGCTGGCGCTGCGCGAAGCACTGGTCGCCCTGAAAGGCCCGCTGGGTAACGTCCCGGCCTTCCGCAAGCAATTGCAGCACCTGCTTAACAACGAGCAGGCGCGTAAGCAGCTCGCCCAAGAACTGGACCTGGTGCTCGAGGCGCCAGAACAAGATTGAGACAACGGAGCGTCCACATGCCCAAGCCAAGCAGCACCGCCATCACCACAGACGCAACGGCCGACACATTGAGCAATGCCACCCTGCTCGACCAGATCATGGCAGAAACCAAACTGGTACCTGCCCAGGAGGGCTACCAGATTGCCAGGCAGGGCGTATCTGCCTTCATCACCGAAATACTCAAAAGCAATGACCCAGATCAACTGATCAACAAGCACCGAGCCGACCAGATGATTGCCGAGATCGACCGAATGCTCGGCAATCAGATGGATGCCATTCTGCATCAGCCTGAGTTCCAGCAGCTTGAATCATCATGGCGCAGCCTTAAACTTCTGGTCGACCGCACGGACTTCAGGGAGAACATCAAGCTTGAAGTCTTGCATGTCACGAAAGAGGACCTGCTCGACGACTTCGAAAATGCTGCTGACATTACCTGCAGCGGTATCTACAAGCATGTTTACACCGCGGGTTATGGCCAATTCGGGGGAGAGCCGGTTGCGGCCATGGTAGGCAACTACAACTTCGGCCCCTCTTCCCCTGACATCAAGTTGCTAAGTTACATGGCCTCCGTTGGCGCCATGTCCCATGCCCCTTTTCTTGCTGCACCTGCCCCCGAATTTTTCAATTTGAACAGCTTCGAGGAGCTGCCTAACCTCAAGGAAATAAAAGACCTCTTCGCCGGCCCTCGGCATGCCAAGTGGCGCGCTTTTCGTGAAAGCGAAGACGCCCGCCACGTCGCCCTGACCGGGCCGCGCTTCATGCTTCGCTCCGCTTACCACCCGCAGGAACAACCGATCGAGAGCTTCAACTACAACGAAGGCATCGCCGGGCAGCACGACAACTACCTGTGGGGCAATTCTGCTTTTCTGTTAGCCAGTTGCATCAACGACAGCTTCGCCCGCTACCGCTGGTGCCCGAATATCATCGGCCCCCAATCCGGCGGTGCTGTCGAAGACTTGCCGGTCCACCTGTACGAATCCCTGGGCCAGTTGCAGGCCAAGATTCCTACCGAGGTGCTGATATCCGACCGCAAGGAATTCGAACTGGCCGAAGAGGGCTTCATCGCCCTGACCATGCGCAAAGACAGCGACAACGCCGCGTTCTTCTCCGCCAACTCGGTACAAAAGCCCAAGCACTTCCCAAAAACCCCTGAGGGGCTTCAGGCACAGACCAACTACAAGCTGGGTACCCAGTTGCCCTACCTGTTCATCGTCAACCGGCTCGCCCACTACATCAAGGTGCTGCAGCGCGAGCAGATCGGCAGTTGGAAAGAGCGCCGTGACCTTGAGTCCGAGCTGAACAAATGGATCAAGCAGTACGTCGCCGACCAGGAGAACCCGTCTGCCGACGTTCGCAGCCGCCGGCCGCTGCGTGCCGCCCGTATTGAGGTCTCGGATGTTGCGGGTGACCCGGGCTGGTACCAGGTTTCGCTCGCCGTACGTCCGCACTTCAAGTACATGGGCGCGAACTTCGAGATTTCCCTGGTCGGGCGGCTCGATACGCAATGAGTGGTCTTTTTGATCGCCTGATGGTGGACCAGTGCATCTGCCGAGAGGCCTCCCGACGCGAGAGCGCTTCCCACAAGTTCGCCGCCATCAAGCGCCACCTCGAAACGCTACTGAATGCCCGCCAGGGGTGCTCCCAGAGCAGCCCTGAGCTGGGCCTGCGCGACTTCAACGGGCATGACGTGAGCAACGGCGACTTGCTTGTGCAGGTGAGCGCGGATATCCGCCGCACACTCCAGCGCTTCGAGCCGCGCATACAGGTACGCACGCTCAACGCAGTGCCCGATACCCTTGCCCCGCTGGAGCTGCATTTCAGGCTGGATTGCCTGGTACAGGTCAACAACCACGCAGAGCAGCTGCAACTCGAGCTGCTGGTCGATGGGCACAACCGCTACACGCGCGTGAGGTGACCCATGTCACTGAGAGACCGTTTCAGCGAAGAACTGCGTTACCTGCACGAACTGGGGAACGACTTTGCCAAGGACAACCCACAACTCGCGCGGTTGCTTGGCAAAGGTGCCAGCGACCCCGATGTCGAACGCCTGATGGAAGCCTTTGCGTTCCTGACCGCCAAGCTACGGCTGAAGCTGGAAGACGACTTGCCAGAGCTGACCCATCCCATGCTGCAGTTGCTCTGGCCGAACTACCTGCGGCCGCTGCCCAGCGCGACGATCATCAAGTTCAGCCCGGTGAGGCAATCCCTCAGCCAGTCACAGCGCATCCCAAAGGGGTCGCGGCTGTTCTCGAAACCGGTAGACGGCGTGGCCTGCGAGTTCCGCACCTGTACAGCGGTCAACATTCATCCGTTCGAGATCGACACGGTGGCAGCCACCCAGACATCCGACAGTTCTGTGATCTGCATCGGCCTTCAATCACTGGCCGAGCGGCCGTTGAACAGCCTGGGCTGTACCAGCCTCGACTTTTACCTCAGCGGCGATACTCGTACCGCCCGCACGCTTTACCTGTGGGTTTCCCAATACCTCAAGCATGTCAGCGTGACCATCAATGACGTGGTTCGTCGGCTGCCGGCAAACAGCATCGCATTCCCAGGGTTCAGCCCCAACGACGCCTTGCTGCCTTACCCACAGAACGTCTTTGATGGCTACCGGATCCTGCAGGAATACTTCGCATTCCCCCAACGCTTCCACTTTTTCAGCGTTACTGGGCTTGAAAAGATCTGGCCAGCTCATGACAGCCAGCAGGTAAACCTCGAATTTCACTTCACGCGCCAGCTACCCGACTCGCTGCGTGTCGACAAAGCAGATTTCAACCTGTTCTGCGCACCTGCGGTCAACCTGTTCCAGCACAGCGCCGAGCCCATCGACCTGTCCGGCAAGGACGCCATGGTTCCACTGAAGCCCAAGGGCACAGCGCCGTACGGCTACGAAATCTTCAGTGTCGACCAGGTGATCAGCACCCGAACGACGACTGACGGGAACACCGGTGAGCACCTTCGGACCTTCCGTCCCTTCGAGTCATTCGCCCATGAAATCGAGCACGTCCAGGGGCGCACGGCGCTGTATTACCGCTGCCAGCTGGAAGAGTGCCTGCACGGCAATGGCGTCATGCATCGAATCGCCTTCGTCCGCGCCGACGCCAACAGCTACATAGGCGAGCTGGAAACCGCGTCCATCGACCTCACTTGCACTAATCGGGACCTCCCGCTGGCGCTGGGCATCGATGACATCAACGTTCTGACCGAACTTACGCCGCCTCTGGCCACCTACACCAATCTCTGTACACCCACCCGCCCCTGTCGCCCGGTGCTGGACGGCCAGTTGCAGTGGGCATTGATCTCCAACATGTCGCTCAACTACCTGTCCTTGCTCTCGGTAGAGCCGCTGAAAGCGGTGATCCGCGCCTACGACTTCATGGCACTGCACGACATCCAGCAGGCCCGCACCACCCGTAAACGCCTGGAAGGTATGCGCGACATTCATACGCAGCCCATGGATTGGCTGATCAAGGGGCAACCCATTCGCGGCCTGCACACCCGGCTGAAACTGGACCAGACCGCCTTCCTCTGCGAAGGCGACTTGTACCTGTTCAGCTGTGTGCTCGCTCATTTCTTCGCCCTGTACGCCAGCATCAATTCCTTCCACCAGCTGGAAGTGATCAACACCACCAATAACGAGCACTACACATGGCCAATACAGACCGGCAAGCAACCGCTGATCTAGCCGACAAGCTGCTTTGCGAAGCGCACCAGTACAACTTCTTCCAGTTGCTGGAGCGGTTGCACGGGCTGCATGGCGATGACCTGGAACCCCGTTGGCCGGACAAGGCCACCCGGCGGCGCGTGCGCCTGGCCTGCGACCCACGGCTGACCTTCCCTGTTTCGGACGTGTACAAAGCCCAGCGGATGCCCGCTGAGGAAGCGCGCTACCGCATCATTGCCACATTCCTGGGGTTGCACGGCACCGATTCGCCATTGCCCACCTATTACCTGGAACAGGTGGCGTATGAACATGCGCATGGCATCGGTGTACGGCCGGCCTTCTTCGACTTTTTCAACCATTACCTGCTCAGCCTGTTGCACCGTATCTGGCGCAAGTACCGCTATTACATCCGCTTCCAGCCAGGTGCCAGTGACGGGTTCTCGCAGTACGTGTTTGCCCTGCTTGGGCTTAACGACAAGCAGTTGCGAGGGGACACGGCGCTGCCCTGGAGCCGCCTGCTCAGTTTTGCCGGCGTGATCGCCAGCCGCAGCCGTGCGCCGGGCACTGTGGCCGGCATCATTGCGCACTGCTTCGACCTCAAGCAGGTGCACATCCGCGAGTTCGAGACGCGATCAGTCGTCACGCCGTCCAGGCAGCTTGCAAGGCTGGGGCGGACCAACGGCCAGCTGGGCAGCACGTTCATGATCGGCAGCCGCACGCGCACTCGCAGCAGCAAGTTCACCATCGTGATCAGCGAACTCGACCAGACACAGCTGCGGGACTTGCTGCCCAGCGGCATCAACTTCGGCCGTTTGCGTGCACTGATCGACTTTCTGCTGCGTGACGGGCTGGCCTACGACCTGGAACTGCGCCTTAAGCAGAGCGCGTTGTCCCCCTTCTGCTTGCACCGCAGCCAGGGCGCATACCTGGGCTGGACCAGCTTCGTCGACGACCGGCATGGCCAGATCAGCCCGGTTGTACGCATCCGGGGGCGCTCATGAACACAGTCACCTTGAGCATCACCAACCTCGACCAACTGCAGCACGGCGTTACTGCTCGGCACCTGTTCGATTGCAAGGGCGGCACCATCGGCAGCGGGCGAGCAAACTGGCAGATCAATGACCGCGATCAGACCGTTGCGCCCATCCACTGCGAAATCCGCTGGATCGAAGGCAGCTTCTGCGTGATCGACCACTGCCACCGCACCTACCTCAATGGCAGTGCCAACAGCCTGGGGCCGCTTCCACCCAGACGCCTGGTTGAGGGTGACCAGCTTCTCATTGGTACCTATCGGCTACAGGTTCAGTACACCCAGGATCAGGCCTGCACGCGCTCGCTGGAGGACCTGTTCAACCCGGACCCGAGGGTGCTCGACCGCCTGATAGCGGAAGCGCCTGCACCCGCTTGGCCGGCACAGCCTTCTGCCCCCCAACCAGCCGTCGAGATCTCCTCGGTCTTCAAAGCAGCCATGGGGAATGACCCTCTGGCAGCGCTGGACGCAGCAGACGGTGAAGGGGCACTCCGAGAAAGCCCGCTGCAGCGCCTGATTGCCGGAGCATACCCATGAAGCCTCATCCACTTCTGCTCGCCAGCCTGCTGCTTGCGCTGGTCGTGCCCACCGGCTGTACCTCTTTGAGCAGAATGAGCCAGGTGGCCATGGACCACTCGTTGCCCATCGGGCCGCCCAAGGATCACCCGACCGAGGTCGCATTCAGCATCAATGCCAGCCCTACCCTCAACGGCAATCCGAACAGCCTTGACGTCGCAGCCGAACAGGATAGCGCCCTGGAGCCCAGCCCCTACGCTGTAACCCTGAGTGCTGGCGACCCCTATGCGTTGACCGAAAAAATCGGGGTTCTGTTCGAATACCTGCAAGCGCAATTCCCGGCCATGTCTCCCGTCGAGCTGGACGAAGGAGACGAAAGCGACCCGGCGCGCTCGCCCCTGGAAGAAAGCGGCCCCGGCAGCTACGACGCCCCTCAAGTGGCGTTGACCTTGCCGCGCACCACAAGCGTTGCCTCAGCGCTGGTCGCTACGCCCATTGCCATCACGATCCTGCAACTGCGCGACGACTCACTGCTGCGCAACACCGTGTACCAGCTACTGGAGCAGGACCCGGCCAAAGCGCTGCGCAGTACCTACATCCGCAGTGACGATTACCTGCTGCGCCCTGGCCAGTTCAAGTACATCCCGTTCGAGCCTATCCACGCCGAAACCCGCTTCGTCGCGGTGATTGCCGATTACCGAGGGCATGAAAACGCCAGTTGGCGGCAAGTTCTGCGCATTCCACCGCGTGGCCGCCAGATCATGCTGTCGGTGCTGGTCAACGACACGCACATCGTGCTCAAGGAAGAAGACTGATGGCGCCTCAACACCCTTTGCCCTTCCTGCTTACTCACGCTGACACGGAGCGCCCATGAGTTCACGCAATCCCGTTCTCTGGCCCGAAGGCCTGTTCGTCAAACCACAGCATTTCCAGCAGGCGACCAGGGCCAGCGAAGCAGCCCTGCACCAGCGCCTCGCCAGCCTCAACGCAGCCTTCTGCGGCTTCAGCGAACTTCAGTTGAGCGACGAATACCTGAGCCTGGGCAAAGTCGCCATCACCCGGGCGCGCGGTGTGATGCCGGACGGCACGGTGTTCGACATTCCCGCCGACCTGCCGCCACCGCCGCCGCTGGAAATCGGCGACGACGCGTGCAAAGACAGTGAGGTGTATCTGTGCCTGCCGCTGCGTACCGATGGCGGCCGCGAAGTGAGCTGGCCCGACAATGCAGCCAATTTCCGCTATACCGCCCAGGCACAGGAAATCAAGGATACCCACACCGCTGACGGTGACCTGGTGCAGGTAGACCTTGCGGTGCCCAACCTGCAGCTCAAACGCAAGACCGAAGACAGCAGCGCCTACACCCGCCTGGCCCTGGCACGTATTCTGGAACGGCGCCCCGACGGCAGCCTGCAACTGGACGAAGCGTTCTACCCCACCAGCGTTTCGGTGCGGGCGGTGCCAGCGCTGCAGCGGTTTCTTGAAGAAATCACCCATACCTTGCGCGAGCGGGCGCGCGGCCTCGCCACGCGGATTGGTGCCTCGGGCCAGTCCGGGATCGCCGACATTCGCGACTTCAACCTGCTGCAGGCCATGAACCGTTGGTGGCCATGCTTCCAGCATCTGGCCAGGCAAGCGCAAACGCACCCCGAGCAGCTGTACCTGTGCATGAGCCAGGCCTGCGGCGAATTCGTCACCTTCACCGACCAGAACAGGCTGCCGCAGGAGTACCCCGCCTATCACCACACCGCGCTGCGCACCTCTTTCAAACCACTGGAAGACACCTTGCGTCGGTCTCTGAGCACCGTCTTGCGGCCACGCGCTGTTTCACTACCGCTGGAGAGCGAACAATTCGGCGTGATGACGACCACGCTGGAAGACCGCCGGCTGATCGACGAAGCCGACTTCATCCTCGCCGTGCGCGCCAGCATGCCACCACAGGCGTTGCGCCAGATGTTCATCCAGAAAGCCAAGATCACCTCGCTTGAGTCACTGAATGACCTGGTGCCGCTGCAATTGCCGGGCATCCCTTTGTTGCCATTACCCGTGGCGCCCCGCGACCTGCCCTTCCATGCGGGCTTCAGCTACTTCGAGCTGGACCGACGAGACCCGGCCTGGGCGTGCATGAGCAAGGCGAATGGCTTCGGCATCCACATTGCGGGCGACTTCCCAGGGCTTGAACTGCAGTTCTGGGCGATCAGGAGTGAGTGACATGGGAAAAGACAACAATACGCCCACCGATGAAAACAACGCTGCAGTCAACGCGCTTGATTCAACCCTTGAACAGCCAGTACCCGCCCCCCGGGCTGCGGCAACCAATGCGCAAGTATCCACGGACAAACCTGAGCCTGAGCCCGTTTCCGAAGGCTACCCCGCTGACCCGGAATTTCAGCTGCGGGGCGGCTTCGCCAACCTGATGCTGGATGCCGCATCGCCGTTGTTCGGCTTGGTTATACGCCTGCGTACGCTGGACGAGCTGCCAAACATCCAGGACGTGCACCAGCAAGTGCGCGGCCAGATCGACAACATCCAGGAAGAAATGCGCCAGCACGGTTACGAGCCGGCTCAGTTGCTGGCGTACTCCTACGGTCTGTGCCTGTTCATAGACGAGGCCGTTATGGAGCGCCCCTGGGGCAAGAGCAGCTGCTGGAGCCAGGAGCCGCTGCTCAGCATCTTCCACGACGAGACCTGGGGTGGAGAAAAAATCTTCACGGTGATTACCCGCCTGATGCAGGAGCCCAAGCGTTACCAGGACGTACTGGAGTTCATGTACTACGCCCTGTGCCTTGGGCTGAAGGGCAAGTACGCGCTCGCGCCGAAAGGCGAAGAAACACTCAACGCATTGATTCACCAACTGCACGGGATCATCCGCGAACTGCGCGGCCCTACCCCCGAAGAAGTCTGCGACCCCTACGCCAATGTGGCCCCACGCAACTTCCGCATAAGCCGGCAATGGCCCTGGTGGAGCCCCTTGGTGATTTCCGCCATCGCCATGGCGGTGGCCTACGGGATCTACAGCTACCGCCTGCACCTGATCACAACCGAGGTGCTGGAGTCGCTGAACGGCATCTTGCAGCAATAGCCAACCGTGACACAGCACCACTGAATTCAACGAATTCGCGAGGTTTTTGCCTCGCTGACAAGCCCATCGCTCCCGATGGCCACGCCACCCGTGGTGCGCGTGCTTTACCCACATGGACGCAGGAGTAACTGCCATGCCAACACCCGCTTACATCAAGATCATAGGCCAGACCCAAGGCAACATCACCGCGGGCGCCTTCACCGCTGACTCCGTCGGCAACGTGTTCCAACAAGGCCATGAAGATCAGATTCTGGTTCAGGAAATCAAGCATGAGGTGACTACGCCCACTGACCCCCAGAGCGGTCAACCGAGTGGCCAGCGCGTGCATAAGCCTTTCATATTCACCAGTTCACTGAACAAAGCTACCCCCCTGATGTATCAGGCACTTGCCACCGGCGAAATGCTGCCAACGGTCGAGGTCAGCTGGTATCGCACCTCGTCGGAAGGCAAACAAGAGCATTTTTTCACCACCACGCTCGAAGACGCCACCATCGTCAGCATCAATACCGTGCTTCCCCACGCACTCGACAAAGACAATGAAAACTACACCCAGCTGGTTGAAGTATCGCTGGCGTATCGAAAGATCACGTGGGCTCACGATGTAGCCAATACCGAAGGCTCTGACGACTGGCGCGCACCCGCCGCCTGACCTGTGCAAATGCCCCGGGCAGGCCATGCCCGCCCGGGCTTTGTGTTGATTCAGACGGCGGACAAGGATCTTTTATGCCTAGCCAATCTGATTTGCGCTACAGCTTTGAGGCACTCGTTGGCAACGCTGAGTTCGAAGTGGTGTCGTTCGAACTACGAGAAGGGATCAGCACACCCTTCGAACTGGAGCTGAAATTGATCAGCTTCGAGAACGATATCGACTTCGGCCACCTGCTCGACAAACCGGTGCTCTTCACCATCTGGGAAGGCGGACGCCCAGTACGCTACGTGCACGGTCTGGTCAGTCGTTTCAGCCAAGCGGAAAGTGGCTTCTACCGCACCTACTATGACGCGCTGATCGAGCCACAGCTGGCCCGTGCCAGCCTGCGTTCGAACTGGCGCATCTTCCAGCAGAAGACCGTGCCGCAAATTCTTGAACTGATGCTCAAGCGCCAGGGCATCGACCAGTACGCACTACGCGCCAGCCTGGACCACCAGGTGCGCGAATTCTGCGTTCAGGCCGGCGAAACCGACCTCGACTTCATCGCCCGCCTGGCGGCCGAAGAAGGCTTTGTCTACCGCTTCGAGCACAATGAAAAACGCCATAAGCTGATCATCACCGACAGACTGCAGTCACTCGGTCTGATAAGTCACGGTGTCATCAAACACGAGGACGACGCCGAAGGCTTCTACCGTGAGCGTGAACCGTCAGCCCCAGACACCGTGCTGTACCATTCCAACCACGGCGGCGACCAGCCTCAACCGTGCCTACGGCGCTTGCGCTACAGCGAACAGGTGCGTACTGCACGGCAGGTTCAACGCGACTACACCTTCACCCACCCGGCCTATCGTCAGGAACACAGGGCCTCGGGCCCGTATCTTGAGCACCAGTCCACGGACTATGAGTGCTTCGACTACCCCGGCCGTTACAAACGCGATGCCGTTGGCAAGCCGTTCACCGAAAACCGCATCACCGGCTTGCGCCATGACGTGCGTATTGCCCAAGTGCAAGGCGACGATGTGCGCTTGCAACCAGGCCTGAGCTTCACCCTGACAGGCCACCCGCGCGAAGACCTGAATGTGCATTGGCGGGTCAGCACGGTTCGCCACGAAGGCAGCCAGTTCACCAGCCTGCAGGAAGAAGCTGCCGGGGCCGACCAGGGCACACGTTACGAGCAAAAGGCGGTACTGGTGCCAGGCAGAGCCGAGTGGCGCCCAGCCCCGTTGCCCAAACCACGCGTTGACGGCCCGCACATGGCCACCGTGGTGGGGCCGCCCGGTGAAGAGATCTACTGCGACGAATGGGGCCGGGTCAAGGTCAGCTTCCCCTGGGACAGAGAAAGCCAGGACAACGCGTTCAGTTCCTGCTGGGTACGCGTATCCCAAGGCTGGGCCGGCGGCAGCTGGGGCTCGATGGCCATCCCACGGATTGGCCAGGACGTGATCATCCACTACGTCAACGGCGACCCCGATCAGCCGATGATCACCGGCCGTACTTACTGCGGTAACCAGCTGCCACCGTACGACCTTCCCCGTCACAAGACCCGCATGACCATCAAGAGCCAGACCCACAAGGGCGATGGCTTCAACGAGCTGCGCTTCGAGGACGAACTGGGCCAGGAGGAAGTGTTCATTCATGCCCAGAGGGACCAGAACAATGTGGTCAAGCACGATGAGACTACGCAGGTCGGCAATGACCGCAAAGAGCAGGTCGATCACGACGAATCGATCCTGATCGGCCACGACCGTACGGAAACGGTTGGCAATGACGAGCACATCACCATCGGGCAGGACGCCGCGCTCGACATCGGCAGAAACCACACGATCAGGATCGCCAAGGACCGTGTCGAAAACATCGGCAATCACCGTCACGACCAGATCGCCGCCAATCACCACACCCGTATCGGTGGCAACTTCGAGCAACGGGTCGAAGGGCATGCCGAGCTGGAAGCCCGTGGGGATATCCGCAGACGTACTCGCCGTTATGAACTTCGAGCATCGGAAGCCGTGGTCATCCAAGGCCCTGGGGGCTCCATTCGAATCGACGAAACAGGCATCACCCTGGACAGCCCGACGATTCGCATCACCGGCCAGATGCTCAAGTCGGCAAATGGGACGACAAGCCCCTTTTCCATCAGCAGTGCCCCGAACACCGGCAAGCCTCTGGAGCGCTTGTGTGGGCGCCGCCCTGATGGTTCCTGCCCCCTGCCCGATTGCCGCTGTGTCCGAGGGCCAGTCCAATGACTACACCGTCATCAGCTGCTCCGCGCAGCGAAGACTTCGCTCACAACTGCCGCTTTCTGCTGCTCATGACCAGAGCAATCGAGTACTGGGCCTATCGGCCCATCCCGCAGGAAGGTGAACTGGTTCCTGCTTATGCCCCATCGGTACTCGACCTTATCAACGCTGTCAGCCGGAATACTCAAAAGGCATGGTTATGGAAGAACAGCGCCCTGGATGACCGTCATGAGTTTGGGCCTTTGCTGGTGGACGTTGCAGACGCTCACGAGCTGCTTGCCCATGCAATCACGACCTGGATGCCTATCGGTGGAGCCATCGCGCTGGATGCCGAGGTTGGCCTGGCAGCGCTGGCAGACCACTTCACCAGCCTGGTGCAGGTCGTGCTCCCTGACCAGAGCGTTGCCACTCACCATGTCACACCGGACCATCTTGCAGCCTGGCTGAATGCGCTGGACGACGACCATCGCAAGGCCTGGCTTGGCCCGGTGTCTCGGTTGGCATGGCGAGCCAACTGGGGGCCGGCTCATGAGTGGAAAACACACGAAAACAAGCCGATTGCTGCCCGCTCAAAATCAGAACTGCCTTTGACCCTCCAGCAGCTTGAACTTGATCGGCTGCAAGCAGGCATGCACGAGCACTTTGTCCTCTCATTGGCTCATGAGGTCTTGGCCATGCCGCCCCATGCCAACCATACCTTGGCGGACATACGCCTATGGATAGAAACACTCCTGCCGCAACTGACAGCCCTCAATTTCCGGAGCGAGGAAGTTGCGGGCCAATTCATTCGGCTGATAGCCGGGCACATGTGGCTGATGAGCAATGACAAGGCGGGAAAAATCTACACCAACCTCGAAGAGTCGCCCCAGGCCCGCCTTCGCGAGCTCCAGGCACTGGTCGAAAGCAAGGAGCCTGCCCATGACTAACGCCTCCGTCAGTAGCGCCACCTCCGGCCCTGCCTGCAGCGCACGCGTGCCCATCCTGCCATTGCGCTACGCCATCGTGCCCCGCACCGCGGACGCCCCCGCCTGCCGCTATGCCGATGCAGGCTTCAACCTGGAACAAGGCTTCCCCACGCTGCAGCACTCGGCCTACACCCTCCGCGCTTTGCGCCCAGGCTATGTCTACGTGTTCATGAAAGGCCCTCTGGGCGAAAAGCTGGTCATTCATGAGCACGTCGGCGCGGGCCTCTACAAGGAGCTGCGCTACCAAGGGCTGGAGGGCTACCACCGCCGTGAGCGCTACCTGTCCGGCCAGAGCACCGGCTGGGTGTGGGCCGACACCTGCCAGGACACCGCAGAGGAAGTGTGGATCGGCTACAGCCCGCACCTGTGGACCAACGCCATCACCGCCCGTATCACCGGTTCGGCAGCCCTGCGCAAACGGCACATGCGCCAGCTGGACATGGCCGAGCTGGTGAGCGGCAACCAGGCGCCGTCCACCCAGCCCCATGTGTTGCCAGTCAGTGCCCTGCAAACCTGGGTCGAAGACTTCAAGCCAACCGAGCGGCGCATGCCACTGACCTGGAGCAGCGACCCGATCACCGAAACCTTGCCCATCGGCAACCTCAATGCCATCGCCCGCCACTACCCCTGGACCCAGCCGAAAGTGCCAGTGGTGGTGGCGCTCGCCGACGCCGAAGGCATGGCCCTGGACCTGAGCCTGTCGGTCTCGGCCTACCAGCATCAACTGCGTGACCTGATGCCGGCCGAGCAACTGGAGCACACAAAACCCGCCCAACCTCCCGAGCAGGAGCGCGTGCCGGCATGCTACCGGCTGGATGCCGAACAGCTCAGCCCGCAGAGCCGGGACTTTCACCATCGCAACCTGGTCGCCATGCTGCTGAACAAGACGCTGGAAAGCCTGTACCCGGCGGATGCACCTTCACCGGAACTGGCCGCGTTCAGGCTGGGCACGTCACGCCGGGGGCCTGCCCTGTCGCCGGCCGAGTCCCATTTCCAGGCCCTCACCCATGAAGATTACTCCCCCAATGGCGCGCGCCTGGCACAGCGCCTCGATGTCGACAAATACCGGCGCTTCCTCGCCGAACGCGACGCGCTGGAACGACGGATTGCCGCCCTGCGCAACCTGGCCTTGCAAGCCAGCAACGATCATGACGCCTGGCTGGCGACGGCCGAATCCCAACACATTGATAATCCCTACAGCCTGGCTGCGGCACTGGCCTGTTACGACCGCGACGAACGCACCTCCGCCCGCGGTCTGGAAATCTCACTGGCGTTGCTGATCCACCCGATGGGCCAGCCGACACCTGGCACCGAAGATCATGACCGGCGTTTCAAACGCCTGGAGCAATGGCTGGACCAGCACGACAGCCCGCTTTACACCGCCTTGGCGCCGTTCAACCCATTCAAGGATAAAGCCGATTCGATCGGCTCCATGTTCGGCGCCAGCGACAACGTGATCGAAGGGCTGGCCGGTCGCTTCCCGGCCATGGCTGACATCACCGACCTCACCGCCCAGTCGGTCAATACCGTGGTGCTCAAGCGCCTGCGTGGCCAGACCCGTTGGGATGCCAGCCATGGCCTGCGCCAGCAAGTGTTGCTGGCAGCGCGCGAGGCCAATGCCGAGAAAGCGCTGGGGTTGTTGGCGGCGCGCTATCGCATCACCGAGCAGGCCGTTACGGAAAATCCCTTTAGCCAGGAGGTGCAGCGGTATTTGAAGAGCGGCATGGCGCAGGTTGAAGAGATGAAAGCGTTGCGCATATCAGGAAGCCGCACGGTATCCATCGAGCTGACCACCACTGCGCGCGTGAAACCCAACTTCCTTGGGTTGCTCACTTCCGGCGGTGGGGGTGGTTTAAACGCGGGGATGCTGTGGTTCAACATCTTATCGCTCAAGACGGCTTACAACAGCCTGCAAAAGAGCGACGCACCGGAATACACCCTGGGGTTCGCTTCATCTGTTTTCGGGGTGATTGGTGCAGCGGCGGCGACGTTGGTCAGCGTACGGGCGACGCAAAAGGCCGTCATGCTGAGACTAAGTGCCACAGCGCCGGGCATGGCCTTTGGTAACGGTCTAATCAAGCTCCTAGGAAGCAATTTGTTCGCAAGGTTGTCCGGCTACCCGGCTATTTTCCTAGGATTCGCCTCTGACTATAAAAAATCCCAAAGGCAGAAGATGCACGGTAATACTGCCGCTTCTGATTTAACTTTCTATGGTGGGGGCGCGGTCGCAATAGGCTCCGTCTTGGTATTAGAAGGTGGATTAGCTATTGCAGGCGCCACAACACTTATCCCTTTTGCAGGGTGGACTGCAGCTGCAGTAGTCCTATTAGGTACTGCGATCATAGCTGGAGGCATCTACCTCCATGCGAAAGCCACCGAACACCTTCACAACCCTATAGAGCTATGGGCCAGTCGAAGTATATTTGGGAACCGTCTCAATGACGGCGAAAGCCGACCAGACATAATTTTAGATACCGACAAGAAACTTCCAAACTTCGTCAACATTAAAGACGAAATCAACGCTTGGCATCAGGTATTTTACTCACCCTCGCTGCTTTCAAAAAAAGAGACAAAACTGTTTGACCTAGGGCATCTGGACAGCAAATGGACTGACTTAAACACATGGACTACTCCGAACTGGACTGCTATCACACACAATCAAGTTTCTAGCATCCCCCCCACTGCTGAATTTACAGTCCTCCTACGAGGGTTTCTATTGGGCCAGAGCGAATGGCAAGCCAGCCTTAGTAGCCAACTCGAGAACAATGGCATATCTGTATTCCCAGCCACACCAGACTGCTATGAAATCAGGGGAGGACTGATACTCCACTTCAAGAATCAAATTCGAAACCACCGCCACATTAAACTGAACATCAAATATCTGCCAAATCTAGGCTTAGATGAACAAGCAGGCTCCTCCCAGACCTTCAAGCTTGGGGAACGATAATGGCCATTTCATGGATTTTCACACCCTCCGCACGCTCTCAGTTCACTCCACATATCTCAAGCCAACTATCAACCATAAACAAACATCACTTATCCCTCGTGAACCCATGGGTATCCGACTCCGTATTCATGGGAAAACTATATACCGCCATGACATTCGGGTTAGCAGCTTATATCTACCCGGATATCATAGATGCGGATTTTAGAAAGTCCGCGCTAGCGGACCTTCACTCACTCGCACAATACATTGTTGCACCACTAATATTTACACCATTCATCGCCTACAGGATATTCTTCATAAAAAATCTTTCAAACATCTACCTCAATCGCGCAACTGGAAAAATCCTATATCAACGTAACAAAAAGCTTATCTCGTTCGATTGGACCAATATCAAGGGAGGGGTATTTAAGCGCACAGAGTTCGGTGGTTCATCCATCAGCACTAGCTATGCACTTGCCTTTGCCCCGCCTAGGAAGGACGGTAGCCTCCACAAAAAAGACTGCCTCTGGGTCGACAGCAACGAACCCACCGAACCCGGCGTCAAGCATGTGGCCGAAGTGTGGGAATACCTGCGCCACTTCATGGACCACGGCCCGGACAAACTCCCCCCGCCCGGTGAACCCAACTGGTGGCACAAGCCACTCCACGCCATCTGCCTGACACCGGCAGAAGCCTGGCGCCACTACGCCCCCTGGCGAACCGGCGAGCCCGGTGAAATGCAGGGCAAAAAGAACTGGCAATTGCCGTTCTGGGCCGTGCTGTTTCCCTACAACCTCTCCGTCGCCCTCTGCTGGTATGGCATCTGCCGCCTGTTCAACGTCCGAGCAGCGCCACCGCCACCCGAAGCATTTGAAGAGGCCCCAGCGCATTCAACCCAAAAAAGGAAGCGTACATGAGCGACACCTCCGTCAGCAGCGCGACCTCCAGGCCCTGCCTGCAGTTCACGCGTCCCCATCCTGACGGTGCACTACACCAACGTGCCAGGCACCCGTGACTTCCCGGCCATGGCTGACATCACCGACCTCACCGCCCAGTCGGTCAATGCCGTGGTGCTCAAGCGCCTGCGTGGCCAAACCCGTTGGGATGCCAGCCATGGCCTGCGCCAGCAAGTGTTGCTGGCAGCGCGCGAGGCCAATGCCGAGAAAGCGCTGGGGTTGTTGGCGGCGCGCTATCGAATCACCGAACAGGCCATTACGGAAAATCCCTTTAGCCAGGAGGTACAGCGGTATTTGAAGAGCGGCATGGCGCAGGTTGAAGAGATGAAAGCGTTGCGCATTTCGGGTAGCCGCACGGTGTCCATCGAGCTGACCACCACTGCGCGTGCGAAACCTAACTTTCTGGGGCTGCTCACCTCGGGCGGTGGTGGTGGTTTAAACGCGGGGATGCTGTGGTTCAATATCTTATCGCTCAAGACGGCCTACAACAGCTTGCAAAAGAGCGATGCACCGGAATACACCCTGGGGTTCGCTTCATCTGTTTTCGGGGTGATCGGTGCAGCGGCGGCGACATTGGTCAGCGTGCGGGCGACGCAAAAGGCCATGATGTTGAAGTGGATCTCAACGGCGCCAGGCATGGCCTTTGGTAACGGCATCATCAACTTTCTGACGAGTAATCTTTTCGCGCGGGCATCAGGCTACCCGGCGATAATAATTGGGTTTTCCTCAGATATCTTTAAGGCAGTACGTCAATGGCAGAACGGCAATCTTATTCCAGGCTTATATACAGCGGCCGCCAGCGCGACTACTGCTTTAGGTTCGATTCTTGTTCTAGAAGGAAGCCTTGCCATCGCGGGCACGACAGTCCTCATTCCTTTTGCAGGCTGGACAGCAGCTGGAATCGCCTTGATCGGAGCAACTTTGATCGGTGGAGGTCTATTCCTCTACTCAAAAGCTCACTCCCGCCTTCACAGCCCTTTAGAATTATGGGCCAGCAGAAGCATATTCGGGACAAGGGAAAATGATGGAGAAATACGGGAGAATATAGAGTTAGACTTTGATAAAAAATTGCCACCCTTTCGCCACATCCACGAAGAAATCAAGTCATGGCAGATTGAATTTCTCTCACCGAAAGCATTGTTGGCACCGTATTCTGAGCAGCTCGGCTTAGGCGCCCTAACGACACATTTGGATATAAATAACAAATGGCCAACACCTGACTGGGCAATAATTATCCATACCCAGGTCATTAAACAAAACGCAACACTCGAGCTAACTATACTTTTACCAGAATTCGGATTAGGTCAAAGCGAATGGTCAGGGAGTTTAGTGAGCCAGAATCTCGACAGGCAGACAACCCCACTCCAAATAACCCCTGACTGCCATATCACCCCAGCAGGCTTATTACTTCATTACAAAGCTGATGCTAGACAAATCAGGTCTGCCACGCTAACGATTAATTACTATGCCAACCAAGGACTGGATGACGACACCCCTTCTACTACCACTATTCATCTGGAACGCTAAACCTATGGCGACTATCTGGTTTTTTAATCAAGCCCACAATTCAGGATTCAAGCCAAAAATTTCCGGACAACTTATTCAAACAACCAGTTCACACTTATGCCTGCAAAACCCTTGGGTGTCCGACTCTGTATTCATGGGAAAAATCTACACTGCCATGTTTCTATTTGCCTGGATACTCTCATGTTACAATCTTATTAACGAAAATATAGACTACTCAATCAACGGCGGCGACATTTTCATTGCCATCCTGATCTCACTCCCCTTTATTTTTACCCCATTCTTAGCCTACAGAATACTTTTCATAAAAAACTTATCGAACATATATTTAAATCGACACACAAAGAAAATCTACTATAATCGATTCAAAAAACTCATAATATTTGACTGGAGCCAAGTCGCAGGCGGTCTTTTCAGTCGCACAGAATTCAGTGGTTCCTCCTTCACCACCAGCTATGCCCTCGCCTTCGCCCCCCGCCGGGAAGACGGCAGCCTGCACCAAAAAGACTGTCTGTGGGTGGACAGCAACGAACCCACCGAACCCGGCGTCAAACATGTCGCCGAAGTGTGGGAATACCTGCGCCACTTCATGGACCACGGCCCGGACAAACTCCCCCCGCCCGGTGAACCCAACTGGTGGCACAAGCCACTCCACGCCATCTGCCTGACCCCGGCAGAAGCCTGGCGCCACTATGCCCCTTGGCGAACCGGCGAGCCCGGTGAAATGCAGGGCAAAAAGAACTGGCAATTGCCGTTCTGGGCCGTGCTGTTTCCCTACAACCTCTCCGTCGCCCTCTGCTGGTATGGCATCTGCCGCCTGTTCAACGTCCGAGCAGCGCCACCGCCACCCGAAGCATTTGAGGAGGCCCCAGCGCATTCAACCCAAAAAAGGAAGCGTACATGAGCGACACCTCCGTCAGCAGCGCTACCTCCAGGCCCTGTCTGCAGTTCACGCGTCCCCATCCTGACGGTGCACTACACCAACGTGCCAGGCACCCGCGACTTCCCGGCCATGGCTGAGACCCTGTCAATTTTTCCTCTGGAGCGCTGATCATGGCAACCATCTGGATATTCAATTCAACGTCAGTTTCAGGGCATAAGCCCGCTATTGGCGGGCAAGTATCAAACTTATCAAAAAACACTTTATGCCTGCGAAATCCTTGGGTATCAGATTCTGTATTCATGGGGAAACTGTACTGCACAATGACTCTATCATTAATAATCGGCTTATACCCAAATCTATTTGGTCGAGAATTCCTGGGCTACTTTAATTCCAACCCCATATTAATGTCCGGCTTCACACTCGCCCCCTTCACCTTCCTTCCTTTCCTTATTTATCGAATATATTTCATAAAACGCTTATCAAGTTTCTGCTTCAATCGGTCAACCCAAAAAATCTATTACCAACGTTTGAGCAAGGTACTCGTATTCGAATGGGCTAACACCGGAGGTGGCATCTTCAAACGCACCGAATACGGCGGTTCATCATTCAGCACCAGTTATGCCCTCGCCTTCGCCCCCCGCCGGGAAGACGGCAGCCTGCACCAAAAAGACTGCCTGTGGGTGGACAGCAACGAACCCACCGAACCCGGCGTC
This sequence comes from Pseudomonas sp. BO3-4, assembly GCF_034044115.1. Lineage (NCBI taxonomy): Bacteria > Pseudomonadati > Pseudomonadota > Gammaproteobacteria > Pseudomonadales > Pseudomonadaceae > Pseudomonas > Pseudomonas sp. BO3-4. The sequence goes on along the minus strand of NZ_CP139018.1, from coordinate 2,618,252 downwards.
AAACATGTCGCCGAAGTGTGGGAATACCTGCGCCACTTCATGGATCACGGCCCGGACAAACTCCCCCCGCCCGGTGAACCCAACTGGTGGCACAAGCCACTGCACGCCATCTGCCTGACCCCGGCAGAAGCCTGGCGCCACTACGCCCCTTGGCGAACCGGTGAGCCCGGTGAAATGCAGGGCAAAAAGAACTGGCAATTGCCGTTCTGGGCCGTGCTGTTTCCCTACAACCTGACCGTCGCCCTCTGTTGGTACTGTGTCTGCAAGCTTTTCAATGTCCGTGCAGCGCCACCACCGGCGGAGGCTTTCGAAGGGGGGCCTGCTAAGCCCGAATAGTCACCACCTGAAGTGGATAGGAAGAGAACGCTAAGCGCCTGGATAGCAACGCGGCAAGACAGAATGGGGATGGCGCCCAGATCAAAGGGCTGTAGGACGGCGCCTGACTTATCGCAGGCAACCCAGCGTCCACAGGTTCGGCACAAATCTCAAGAGGTGCAATACCTGTGGCGCTGGGTTGCCGGCGATGATTGGGCGCAGTGCCTGTCAGGCGAACTTGGCCCGGGCCGCGTGCAGTTTCTTGTAGCTGTCGATCAGGCGCAGGTGGCGATCAAGGCCTTCGAGCTTCATGCTGGTCGGGGTCAGGCCATGGAAGCGCACACTGCCGTCCACCGAACCCAATACCGCGTCCATGCGCGCATTGCCGAACATACGGCGGAAGTTGGCTTCGTAGTCATCCATCTCCAGTTCGTCATCCAACTGCACTTCCAGCACCACGTTCAGCGCCTGGTAGAACAGGCCGCGGTCTACGGTGTTGTCGTTGAACTGCAAGAATGCCTCAACCAGTTCCTTGGCGTCCTCAAAACGCTGTACCGCCAGGCAAATCAGCAGCTTCAGCTCCAGAATGGTCAGTTGGCCCCACACTGTGTTTTCATCGAACTCCACGCCGATCAGCGTGGTGATGGTGGTGTAGTCATCCACATCGCAATTGTCCAGGCGCTTGAGCAGCAGCTTGAGCGAGCGGCTGTCGAGGCTGTGCAGGTTGAGGATGTCTGCACGGAACGACAAGGCGCGGTTGGTGTTGTCCCAGATCAGGTCCTCGACCGGGTAGATTTCCGAATAGCCCGGCACCAGTATGCGGCACGCGGTGGCGCCAAGGTTGTCGTATACCGCCATGTACACTTCCTTGCCCAGGTCTTCGAGGATGCCGAACAGGGTCGCGGCCTCCTGCTGGTTGGAGTCCTCGCCGTGCCCGGAGAAGTCCCACTCGACGAATTCGAAGTCGGCCTTGGCGCTGAAGAAGCGCCACGACACCACGCCGCTGGAGTCGATGAAATGCTCGACGAAGTTGTTCGGCTCAGTCAGTGCATGGCTTTCGAAGGTGGGTTGCGGCAGGTCGTTCAGGCCTTCGAAGCTGCGGCCCTGCAGCAGCTCGGTGAGGCTGCGCTCCAGCGCCACTTCCAGGCTCGGGTGGGCACCGAACGAGGCAAACACGCCACCCGTGCGCGGGTTCATCAAGGTCACGCACATGACCGGGAACTCGCCCCCCAGCGACGCATCCTTGACCAGCACCGGGAAGCCCTGCTCTTCCAGGCCCTGGATGCCGGCGACGATCGCCGGGTATTTGGCCAGCACCTCTTGCGGCACGTCCGGCAGGCACAACTCGCCCTCGAGGATTTCGCGCTTCACTGCCCGCTCGAAGATTTCCGACAGGCACTGCACCTGCGCCTCGGCCAAGGTGTTGCCCGCGCTCATGCCATTGCTGAGGAACAGGTTTTCGATCAGGTTGGACGGGAAGTACACCACCTGCTGGTCGGACTGGCGCACGAACGGCAGCGAACAGATGCCCCGCGCCGTGTTACCCGAGTTGGTGTCATACAGGTGCGAACCACGCAGCTCCCCGTCAGGGTTGTAGATCGCCAGGCAGTGCTCATCGAGGATCTCGGCCGGCAACGCGTCGCGCGGGCCCGGCTTGAACCACTGCTCGTTCGGGTAGTGCACGAACGGGGCGTTGGCCAGGTCTTCGCCCCAGAACTGGTCGTTGTAGAAGAAGTTGCAGTTGAGGCGCTCGATGAACTCGCCCAGCGCCGAGGCCAGCGCAGCCTCCTTGGTGGCGCCTTTACCGTTGGTAAAGCACATGGGTGACTGCGCATCGCGTACGTGCAGCGACCAGACGTTGGGGACAATGTTGCGCCACGAGGCGATCTCGATCTTCATCCCCAGCCCGGCGAGGATGCCCGACATGTTGGCAATGGTCTGCTCCAGCGGCAGGTCCTTGCCGGGGATATAGGTGCTGGTGTCCGACACCGGCATCAGCAGCCCCTGGGCATCGGCATCGAGGTTGTCGACCACCTCGATCACGAACTCAGGGCCGGTCTGCACCACCTTTTTTACCGTGCAGCGGTCGATGGAGCGCAGGATGCCTTGACGGTCCTTGTCGGAGATGTCTTCGGGCAGTTCGACCTGGATCTTGAAGATCTGGTTGTAGCGGTTTTCCGGGTCGACGATGTTGTTCTGCGACAGGCGGATATTTTCGGTGGGGATATCGCGGGTCTGGCAGTACAGCTTGACGAAGTAAGCCGCGCACAAGGCCGAAGACGCCAGGAAATAGTCGAACGGGCCGGGGGCCGAACCATCGCCTTTGTAGCGGATAGGTTGGTCGGCGATCACCGTGAAGTCATCGAATTTGGCTTCGAGACGGAGATTGTCGAGAAAATTGACCTTGATTTCCATGCGGGATTACCGTGATTTAAGCGTGCAAAACGAAATTGGCCGGCATTATCCGGGTTTTCGTTGCGCAAGTCCTGTTCAACGCCGACTGCAGGCTTGATTTTTCGAAGCTGGCTTGCGTATTCCGCCGGATTACTTGCCTGATCCTCTGAAGCCACCCCCGCCACCAGACCAGCGGTCATCCTGCTGTGCTAGCGTTTCTGCACCGGGGGACAACGTATTCCCCATGCAGATAAAACACAGCGACAACAACCGTGACGGGCAGGTGAAACCATGGAACTACGCATCAACCAGAAGACCTATCAGGTCGAGGCGGACGCCGACACGCCCCTGCTGTGGGTAATCCGCGATGACTTGGGGCTGACCGGCACCAAGTATGGCTGCGGCTTGGCCCAGTGCGGCGCCTGTTCGGTGCTGGTGGACGGCAATGTGGTGCGCGCCTGCGTTACCCCGGTGGCCGGTGTGGTGGGGCGTGAGGTCACCACCATCGAGGCGATCGAAGCCGACCCCGTCGGCAAACGGGTGGTCGCCGCCTGGGTCGAGCACCAGGTGGCTCAATGCGGCTATTGCCAGTCTGGCCAGGTCATGGCAGCCACGGCGCTGCTCAAGCACACGCCCAAACCCAGCGATGCGCAGATCGATGCAGCCATGGTCAACCTGTGCCGCTGCGGCACCTACAACGCCATCCATGCCGCCGTGCATGACCTGGCCCAGGGGGAGCAGGCCTGATGAACACGCCAGTCGATACACCCGCCGAACTGCTCAGGCTGCAGCGGGGCGAAACGGTCAACCTGTCACGTCGGCGCTTTCTTGCCGGCACCGCAGTCGGTGCCCTGGTGCTAGGTTTCGGCCTGCCCATGGGCTCGGCCCGCGTGCAGGCAGCCGCCGCCGCTGCGGCAACCGCGGAACGCGGCACCCAGGTGCCTGCATTTCTGGAGATTCGCCCGGACGGCACGGTGCGCCTGCTGAGCCCCTTCATGGAAGGCGGACAAGGCCCTTTCACCGCCATGGCGCAGATTGTGGGTGAAGAGCTGGATGTCGACCCGGCCCATTTCGTGGTCGATAGCGCGCCACCGGGCGAAGCCTACGTGGTGATGGAGAACGGCATGCGCATCACCGGTGGCAGCATGTCGGTACGCATGAGCTACCCGACCATGCGCCGCCTGGGCGCGCTCGCTCGGGGCATGCTGCTGCAGGCGGGCGCCGAACACCTGGGTGTACCGGTCGATGAGCTTTCAACCACGCCGGGTAACGTAGTACATACCACGACCGGACGTTCCGTACCCTACGGTGAGCTGGCCGGTCGCGCCATGGACCTGCCGGTGCCCGACCCGGCCAGCGTCAAGCTGCGCGACCCCAGCCAGTTTCGCTGGATTGGAAAGCCCGTACGCCGCCTGGATGCCTACGACAAGTCCACCGGCAAGGCCCAGTACTGCATCGACATCAAAGTCGACGGCATGCTCCACGCTGCCGTGCAACATGCGCCGCGCCTGGGCATGACGGTTGGCAGCCTGCGCAACGAAGACCAGGTCAAGGCCATGAAAGGCGTACATTCTGTGCATCAGCTGCCAGGCGCCGTGGCCGTGGTCGCCGAGCGCTGGTGGCACGCCAAGCGTGCAGTGGAAGCGATTCAGGTGGACTGGAAAGAACCGGCCGCCGACAGCAAAGTGCGACCGATGCCGGCCGATTTTTCCAGCGACGCCTGGCGCGAACACCTCGCGACGGTGCAAGGGCCATCCCGTGATGAAGAGAACGAAGGGGATATTGCCGGCGCCTTGGCCAACGCCAAGACCCAGGTCGAGGCCAGCTACCACAACCAGTACCTGAACCATGCCCAGCTGGAGCCACCGTCCGCCCTCGCCCGCTTCAACCCGGACGGCAGCCTCGACGTCTGGCTGCCCAACCAGGCCCCGGACATGTTCCGTGACGACATTGCCAGACGCACCGGCCTGGAGCCTGCACAAATCAACCTGCACTCGCCGCTGCTGGGCGGCTTCTTTGGCCGCCACTTCCTGTACGACTCTGCCAACCCCTACCCGCAGGCCATTGCCCTGGCCAAAGCGGTTGGCCGGCCCGTGAAGCTTATCTGGAGCCGCGAGGAGGAGTTTTTGCGCGATGTACTGCGCCCCGTCGCAGTGGTGAAGTTCCGCGCCGGGCTGGACGCAGACGGTATGCCAGTGGCGCTCGAAGCGGTCAGCGCCACCGAGGGCCCAACCGAGGCCCTTGCTGGAAAACAAGGGGAGAAGATCGACCCGACCGCGCTTGAGGGGCTGTCAGGCAAGTCCTACGCCATCGCCAACAAGCGCATTGCCCAGATCTATGTCAAAGGCCCGGCCATGCTCGGTTACTGGCGCTCGGTAGGTAACTCGCTGAACGACTTCTTCTACGAATCATTCCTGGACGAACTGGCTGACAAAGGTGGCAAGGACCCGTTTGAACTGCGCCTGCACCTGCTGCGCGACAACCCGAGACTGACCAACCTGCTGAACGCAGTGGCCGACTTGTCCGGCGGCTGGAAGCGCGGACCGTTCACCGCCGAGGATGGCAGCAAGCGCGCACGCGGCGTGGCCATGGCCTCACCGTTCGGCTCGGAGGCTGCGGTCATTGCCGAGGTTTCCATCGACAACGGCCAGGTCAGGGTGCACGACATCTGGCAAGCCATCGACCCAGGCAGCATCGTCAACCCGGCGATCATCGAGCATCAGGTCAACGGCGCTGTCGCCCTGGGCCTGTCGCAGACGCTGGTGGAAGAAGCGGTGTACGTGGATGGCAAGCCGCGCGCGCGCAATTATGACCTGTACCCGATTCTGCCGCCTTCGCGCATGGCCCGGGTGCATGTGCGCATCATCGAAAGCGGGGCGAAGATGGGCGGCATCGGCGAACCACCGCTGCCCGCCGTTGCCCCGGCGGTGGCCAATGCGGTCGCGCAGCTCACTGGCCAGCGCGTGCGCAGTTTGCCATTGAGCCGCCACACCTTCAGCTGATCGCACAAGGGACGCCTCATGACCCATCGTTTCGCAAGAACCGCTGGCTGGCTGGCGCTGCCGTGCCTGGTCGCGGCGGGCCTGCTGGCCTGGTATGTCACCCGTGAACCCGCATCGCCGTTTGCCGATGCACAGGCCACTGCTGCCGACCCGGCGCTGGTCAGCCGAGGCGAATACGTAGCCCGGCTCAGTGACTGCGTGGCCTGCCATAGCCTGCCGGATGGCAAACCGTTCGCCGGCGGGCTGGAAATGGCCACCCCGCTGGGGGCAATCCACGCCACCAACATCACCCCCGACCGCGACAGCGGTATCGGTAACTATACCCTGGCTGACTTCGACCGCGCCGTGCGCCAGGGTGTCGCGCCGGGTGGCCGACGCCTGTACCCGGCTATGCCTTACCCGTCCTACGCCAAGCTCAGCGATGATGATGTCAAGGCGCTGTATGCATTCTTCATGCACGGCGTGCAACCGGCGCGGCAGGCCAACCTGGCCAGCGACATCCCCTGGCCGCTGAACCTGCGCTGGCCCATCGCCTTGTGGAACGGCCTGTTCGCCGCCACCACGCCTTACACCGCCAAGGCCGGGCAGGATGCACAGTGGAACCGTGGCGCCTATATCGTCCAGGGCCCCGGGCACTGCGGCAGTTGCCATACGCCACGCGGCCTGGCCTTCAATGAAAAGGCGCTGGATGACAGCGGCAAGCCGTTCCTGTCCGGCGCACTGCTCGACGGCTGGTATGCACCCAGCCTGCGTGCCGACCACAACACCGGGCTGGGGCGCTGGAGCGAGGCCGAGATCGCGCAGTTCCTGAAGACCGGGCGCAACCGGCATGCAGTGGTATATGGTTCGATGACCGAGGCGTTCAACAACTCCACGCAATTCATGCGTGACGACGACCTGGCCGCCATCGCCCACTACCTGAAGTCGCTGCCCGGCGACCCTCAACGTGACGGCGCACCCTGGCAATACCAGGCCGAATCGCTAGCGACGCGGTTGGACAGCCCAGGAGCGCGCACCTACGTGACACGCTGTGCGTCATGCCACGGCCTGGACGGCAAGGGCCAGGCCGAATGGATGCCGCCCTTGGCAGGGGCAACCTCGGCACTGGCCAAGGAGAGCGCCTCGGCAATCAATATCACGCTCAATGGTTCGCAGCGGGTGGTGGCTGCAGGGGTGCCGGACGCCTATCGCATGCCGGCTTTGCGCGAACAGCTGAGTGATCAGGAGATTGCCGACGTGCTCAGCTTTGTGCGTACGGCCTGGGGCAACCAGGGTGGTGCGGTGGATGCGCAGGCGGTAGGCAAGCTGCGTGGGCATACCGACCCGGCCAGCAGCAGCCCCATCATCTTGCATATGCGTTGAATTGGAGTGGCACATGTACCGACGCGAGGCTGCCCCCAACAAAGACCGCGCAGCACATGAGCCACTCTGTCACTGCCACCGCTCCAGATTCTGTTTCAACCACTGTTCGGGCAAGGCCCCGCCAACGATCTTCGCCATCTCCCGCGCCAGCGCCTCACGCAGCGGTGGCCGGTTGCAGGGCGACTCACGTGAGATTGCCAGGTACAACCCTTCGCTGGACACCGGTGGCTGCAACACCTGCACAGTGGCTGCGATGCCCAATGTGCGTGCCAGCGCCATGCCAGGATACTGCTCGTACACCACATAATCGCTGCGCTTGTGCATCAGCTTCTCGAACGCCTGCCTGGCACTGGGCACCGCTTCGAGGGTGAGATTGGCCTGGGCGTATTCATCGAACTGCTGGCCGTGGCTGTTGTTGACCAGAGTGCCACCCTTGCGGCCTTTGAGGTCGGCCCATTGCTGGTAGGCAAAAGCATTGTCCTGGCGCACCCAGATGACGCTGGGGGTGCGCAAAAATGGCGGGGCGATGAAGTCCACATGCTGCCGGCGCGCCTCGGTCAGGAAATACCCGGCCATCAAGTCGATCCGCCCAGTGCGCACGGCTTCCTGGGCTCGCGACCACGGCCCGGCGTAAACCACCTCTATGTCCAGCCCCAACTGCTTGCCCACGTATTTGAGCAGGTCGGCATTGGCACCGATCAATCGTTGAGGGTTTAGCGGGTCGCGCCACAGGTAGGGGGGGTACTCCGGATTTCCTGTGGCGGTCAGCCGTAAGCATGCATCATCCGCCACCGCAGCCAGGGGCAGCAGTGACAGGCACACCAGGAGCAAGACGTGGCGAAAGCAACGCTCGATCATCTACAACCCTCGGCACATGAAACACCCGGCGACCCGGCGTGATAGCCAAAGGCTGCCACCCACTGTGGTCGCCTGCAGCTATCATCTGCGCGCTGTGGACAGTCTGGACCATCAGCAACCCGCAGACGAGCCTTTCATCGTTCAGTTGAAAAATCTGCCGAAGGACAGACAGTAAGGGCCTGCACAGCAGGCGACAACGTGGGCTTTTCAGGCACCCTGCCGTCGCATCGCCAGGATCGCCGCGCCGAAACCGATAAAGGTGGTGCCCACCACCCGGTTCACCCAGCGCGACAGCGACGGCCGGGTCAGCACCCCTTTGGCCCGCGCAGCCAGGGCGGCATACGCGCTCAGCGAAGTGAGCGACAAGGCCACGAAAATCCCGGTCAAGGTCAGGAACTGCGGCAACAACGCAGCCCCCTGGTCGATGAACTGCGGGAACAGCGCAGTAAAGAACATGGTCGCCTTGGGGTTGGTGACTGCAGTGAGGAAGGCCGATTTGAACAGTTTCAGCGGCGCGGGTCGCACCTTGGCCGCACGCTCTGCGGCCCCCTGCTCCAGCATCGGGCTCTTCTTCAGCAGTTGTCGCACGCCCAGGTAGAACAGGTAGCCCGCCCCCAGGATCTTCACGGCATTGAACAGTACTTCAGAACTGGCCAGCAGTGCGCCTAGCCCCAGCATGGCCGCAGCCGACAAGCAGAACAGGCCCGTGCCATTGCCCAGCGACGACCAGATCGCGCTGCGCTGGCCATGGGCAAGGCTGTTGTTGATAGCCATCAAGGTGGCAGGGCCGGGGCTGGCGATCGCGATGGCGGCGACCAGGGTGAACGCGAACAGCGAGTGAGAATCCATTTCAGGCTCGGCAGACAATCAGGAAAGGCTGCGTGAATTGCACGCAGGTTCAGCTGGCATTCTGCCGCTTGGCCGCCTTCTTGGCGATAGCCTTCATTCGCGTCGCCGCCCGCTGCACAGTGGCCATTTTCTCGGGCCGCTTCATGCCCCGCCACTTGCGGATTTCGTCACGGGTACGGCCGCAGCTCACGCACAGTTCGCTGTTGAGCTGGCATAACGAGACGCAGGGGTTGTCGATGTCTTTGGCCATGCAACTGCTCAGCCAGGCAGCTCTGCACGCGCACGTTCGCCTGCGCTGTGGAACACCTGGCGCACTTCCTCGGCCTTGACCTTGGTTACCGACCTGGCTGCCAGCAACTCTTCGACTACGCGCAAGCCCTGCTCGAGGGCTGTGGCCAGTTGCTCGGCGTCGGAGGCGTCAGCGATATCACCCAGATAGGGAGCAATGAGATACACGTAACGGTCCTGCAGCTTGAGCGCTTCCAGCGCGTCGAGGGCTTTCTGGAACCGATCGGCAGCGGCAGGGCTCATGCTCAATTTATCGAAATGAATCAGGCTCACACGGTCAGTGGCCATTATGACGAATCTCCGTTTCCTGGTGCGGCCAGGCCCACAAGCAGCAGCGCTTCTACGATGCTCGTATGTGCGGGCCCGGGTTATGCCCATCAGGGTACCAGAAGCCGAGGCAGAAAGGGCCACTGCCCCCAGAACTAAAAGTATTTGCCAAGTCGCGTAATGGACGCCCCAGGACGTTATGGGGACATGAGCCGCCATTTGCTGCGCAGGATAATCCCGCCAGCAATCCACCCCGCCGAGGCCGTCATCGCGCTCGGCAGCCCACACAACAACAAGCCTGCGCGCTCAGGCAGACACAATGGGGCCTCATCATACATGGCAAAGGAACACATCCCCGAAACACTCGATCTTGGCGTCACAGACCCCTCGAAAACCGCAGAAGCCCGCCAGGACCGGCATTTCGAGGGCAAGCTTGACTGGATTGTCTTTGGTTTCACCAGCCTTCTGGCCATCGCCTTCGTGCTCTGGGGCTTCCTCAACCAGGTCAGCCTGGCCAGCAGCGCCTCCAGCGCGCAATCCTGGGTCATTCTCAATTTCGGCTGGTTCTTCGTGCTCACCTCCTCCCTGTTCGTGGTGTTCGTGCTGTGGCTGGCCGCCAGCCGTTACGGGCGAGTGCCGCTGGGCCGCGATGGCGAACAGCCAGAATTTCGCACGGTGTCCTGGGTAGCAATGATGTTCAGCGCCGGTATGGGCATCGGCCTGATGTTCTTCGGCGTGGCTGAGCCGCTGTCGCACTACATATCGCCGCCGCCCGGCTCGGCCAGCGGGCAGACCAGCGAAGCGATGCAGGTGGCAATGGCCACCACCTTGTTCCACTGGACCCTGCACCCTTGGGCCATGTACGCCATCGTCGGCCTGGTAATCGCCTACGGCACCTTCCGCCGTGGCCGCTCGCAGCTGATTTCCGCCGCCTTCCGACCACTGATCGGCAAGCACGCAAACGGCCCTCTCGGCCGCCTGATCGACATGATGGCAATCTTCGCCACGCTGTTCGGCTCGGCCGCCTCGCTGGGCCTTGGGGCGCTGCAGATTGCCGGCGGCCTGGAATACAACGGCTGGATCGAAAGCCCCGGTAAACTGTTCTACATCTCGATCATCACCCTGCTGACCATTGCCTTCGTAACCTCGGCGGTGTCGGGCATCGGCAAGGGTATCCAGTGGCTGTCCAACACCAACATGGTGCTGGCACTGGTGCTGGCGGTGTTCGTGTTCATGGTCGGGCCGACGCTGCTGATGCTCAACCTGCTGCCGACCTCGCTCGGCATCTACATCAAGATGCTGCCGGAAATGATGGCCCGCACCAACGCCAGCGGCGGCGAGCAGATGAACAGCTGGCTGGCCGGCTGGACCGTGTTTTACTGGGCCTGGTGGATCTCCTGGACGCCTTTCGTGGGCATGTTCATCGCCCGTATCAGCCGCGGTCGCACCATTCGCCAGTTCGTTACCGGGGTGCTGCTGGTGCCAAGCCTGGTCAGCCTGGTGTGGTTCACCATCTTCGGTGGCGCCGCCATCGAGGCCGTGCGCGAGGGCGCCTTCCAGCTGGCCAACGGGGCGGTCAACAGTAACCACGCGCTGTACCAGTTGCTGGACAGCTACCCGCTGGCCTCGGCAACCTCGGTGCTGGTGATGATCCTGGTGGGCATCTTTTTTGTTTCGGGCGCCGACGCCGCTTCGCTGGTGATGGGCACGCTGTCGGAACACGGCACCACCGCGCCATCGCGACGCACAGTGATTTTCTGGGGGACGCTGACTGGTACGGTGGCGGCGATCATGCTGGCGATCGGCGACCCAGGCAACCCTGGCGAGGCGCTGACCGGGCTGCAGAACCTGACCATCGTCGTGGCCTTGCCATTCGTGGTGGTGATGGTGCTGCTATGCCTGGCGCTGTACCGCGACCTGCGCAAGGACCCGATGATGCTGCGCCACCTGCGCGGCAACGAGCTGATCGAGAAGGCCGTACTGTATGGGGCGGTGAAGCATGGGGAGGAGTTCTACATTGTGGTGCAGGAGAAGAAGGCATCGGCCAAGACAGCGGCAGAGGCCGAAGTAACCAGCAACTGACGGCGCCAACCCGAAAACCACGGGCTGCCACGCAGCCCGTTCGCGATTCGAGGCCGCGCCTGCTGAAACACAGACCCGCTTCAACCTTTTAGCGCCGCCGCTATCTTCGCCACATCAATCTTGCCCATCTGCATCATGGCCTCGAACGCACGCTTGGCCGCCGCACGGTCGGAATGGCCGATGGCTTCGATGAGGATGCGTGGAGTGATCTGCCACGAAATCCCCCATTTGTCCTTGCACCAGCCGCAAACGCTGGCCTCGCCGTCGTTGCCGACAATGGCCTCCCACAAGCGGTCGGTCTCTGCCTGGTCCACGGTACTGACCTGGAACGAAAATGCCTCACAGTGCTTGAAGGCCGATCCACCATTGAGCCCCACGCACGGGATACCCATTACCGTGAATTCCACGGTGATCACATCGCCCTGCTTGCCTGAAGGGTAATCGGCGGGTGCCTGGTGCACAGCGACCACCCGGCTATCGGGGAAAGTTCGGGCATAGAAGTTCGCCGCCTCTTCGGCAGCGTGGTCATACCACAGGCAGACGGTGTTCTTGGCAGTCATGGTCTTGCTCCAAGATCGAAGGTGAGCCTTGAGTCTAGCCCCATAGCCCCGGCGTACCGGTAGCACCTGACCACCTGATGCAAATGCAGGTTTGATAGGCGATCAAGCCGATAAAAAAAGCGCCCCAAGCGGAGCGCCAGAAAATCCACCCAAACCAAAGGAGCAACAAGGTTGCCAAGGTGGAATCACAGAATCGACAACGGGTACTCCACGATCAGCCGCACTTCGTCCAGGTCCGACTCGAACGCCGTGGCCCGGGTGGTGGCCTGGCGAACCCGCAACGACAGGTCCTTGGCCGCGCCCGTCTGCACCACATACTTCACCTCGATGTCACGCTCCCAGCGTTTCTGGTCGGTCAGCGGGTTGCCCGCAACGTCACGGCGCATGTAGGTGGCGTTGGCATTGGAGTAGTCAGCATCGGTACCCTTGCCGTAGCGTGTCATGAACGACAACCCGGGTACGCCGTAGGCAGCCATGTTCAGGTCATAACGCAGCATCCACGAACGCTCCTTGGGCGCGTTGAAGTCGCTGTACTGGATGGAGTTGTCGAGGAAGATCGAGTCGGACTGACGCAGGTAGTCGAAGTCGTCGTCGCCGTTGTTGCGCTGGTGCGTCAGGGCCAGGGTGTGAGCACCAAAGCGCACACCCAGCTTGGCGCTCCAGATGTCGTTGTCAAAGGCGCCCAGGCGCTGCTGCCCTTCATCCACAGCCTTGTAATAGTTGAAACCGCCAATCAGCGCCAGCGCCTCGCTCAGTGGCCAGCTCAGGCTGGTGCCGGCGTAGTACTGGTTCCACGCGTCCTTGAGCCGGCTACTGAACAGGCTGACGCTGACATGCTCATTGAGGCTGTAGTCCCCCCCACCATAGGCGATCCAGGGCGAATCGACCGGGCCGCCATAAAAGGTCACGAAGTTCTCCCGCAGGTCGCTGGACATCGGCTGGCTCATGGCATGCAGGCGCCCGGCTTGCAGGGTGAGGTCCTGGATGCTGGTGTTCTCCAGGGTCACCCCACGGAAGCTTTCCGGCAGCAGCCGCGAGTCGCCAGCCGCCACCACCGGGTTGGCCGGGAACACATCACCCACCTTCAGTACCGTGTCGAACAGTCGTAGCTTGGCCGCGCCCCCCACCTTGGTGTATTCGTCACGTGCCTGGCCGTCGCGGTCAACCGGCAATACGTCGAAAGAACTGCGCCCGCCGTTGCGGCCGCCGCCCGTGTCGAGCTTAAGGCCAAGCATGGCAAACGCATCCAGGCCAACACCTACGATGCCCTGGGTGAAGCCCGACTCGAATCGGGTAATCACGGCATGCCCCCAGGCCTCGGAGTAGCCGTTGTCAGGTTGTTTGCTCGGGTTGTGTGTGGGGGCCACAGAATCGCGATTATCGCGGTTGAAGTAGAAGTTGCGGTTAAGCACGCTGAGGGTGCTGCCCTCCATGAAGCCATCCGCACTTTTTTCTGCAGCAACAACCTGGCTGCCAACGCCGGCCAGCGCCAGGCAAGCAGCCAGTGTCAGGGGTGATCTGCACGTCATCCGATGCTCCTTGAACGTCGCATTTGTTGTTATGTCGGCGGGCCAAGATTGACGGCCGGCAGATAACGCCAAGGTGATCGGCGCATTACAATTGCGTCATCGGCAACGCAGCGCTCTGGGGCGGGCACTGCAACATTCTGCAGACATTTCCGACACTAGGCAGTGAACCTGCTGACAAAAAAACGGTCTTTCGCTGACGGTCAACTCACCGACCGGTTCATCGGCCCAGTCACCGGGCCTACTTTTTGTCCTGTTTCAGCGAAGACCCAACATGCCCGATTCCCGCCCAAATGCTTCCGCCCTCCCTGCCCTGCGCATCGGCCTGATTGCCGCCCTGGTGGGCCTGGCCGCCCCCGTGCACGCCGAAGAGCCTGCCAGCGACGCACGCTGGGTCAGTGACAGCCTGAGCACCTACGTGCGCAGCGGCCCGACCGACGGGCACCGCATTGTCGGCACGCTCAAGTCCGGGCAGAAGCTGACCCTGCTCGGCAGCCAGGGCAATTACAGCCAGGTGCGCGGGCAGAACGGCGATGTGGTGTGGATCCTCAGCAACGACCTGCAGACAGTGCCCGGGCAGAACGAGCGCCTGCCATTGCTCGATGCCCAGGTCGCCGAACTGACCGGGCAGTTGAAGACCATCGACGACAGCTGGAAGAACCGCGTACAGGGCATGCAGGAAACGCTTGATTCGCGCAAGCAACTGATTGACGAGTTGGAGGCACGCAACAAGGCACTGAACGAGCAGCTCGATCAGAGCCAATCGGACCTGCGCGATACCCAGGCCCGCCTGGGGGATGAGAACAAGCAGGTGATGATGCGCTACATGGTGTATGGCGGTAGCATTGCCGGTGCAGGCTTGCTGGCGGGGCTGATCCTGCCGGCACTGACCCGTGGGCGCAAGAAGAACGATCGCTGGTTCTGAGTTTGGCAAGGCGTCGGGGCTGGAACGTGCGTACCTGCCACAGGTCTTGCCGCAGCGCAATCGCCCCTACAGCAACCGTTCCAGCGCCTCCAGCACATACCCCGTGGCCCGCTCCACCTGCCCTTCCCGACACGCAATACCCAGCTGCCGCCACAACCCCGGCCGCAGCGGTCGGCGGGCAATGCGCCGGTCCAGTTCGGTCGCCTCCCCCTCCTGCGGCAACAAGGTCGCTCCATACCCGGCGCCGACCAGGCTTTTGATCGCATCGTTGTAGTTCAGCTCGATCCGTGGTTCGGGGTACAACCCCGCCGCTGCAAACCATTCGCCGGTAACCCGCGACAGCTGGGTGGTGCTGTCGTTGAGAATCAACGCCCGTTGCGCCAGCCAGGCCGGGGTGATCCTGGCCGGTGGCTGCCAGTCGGCCGGCACATACGCCAGGATCGGGTCGCGCCGCCAGGGGGTAACCGTCAGCCCTTTGCCGGCCACCTGCGGCAAGGCCACAAGGCCGATATCCAGTGTGCCCTCACGCAAGCGCGCGAGCGACGCCTGGGAGGTCAGCACCTGGACCTGCACATCGATCCCCGGGTGCTCCACACGCAGGCGCGCCAGCGCCTGCGGCAGCAAATGGGCGATGGCACCGGTGGAGGCGCCCAGCCGCACACGCCCGGTCAACCCTTCGACCTGCCGGCGTACTTCGTCCAGCGCCAAGTCAGCGTCCGCCAGCAGGCGTCGGGCACGCCCCAGCAGTGTTTCACCGATGACGGTAGGCCGCACCTGGCCGCGGGTGCGGGTGAGCAACGGGGCGCCGATACGCGCCTCCAACTCGGCCACGTGCAAGCTGATGGTGGGCGGCGCCAGGTTAAGCTGGCGGGCGGCCTCGGCAAAGGAGCCCAGGTCGGTGATGACCACCAATGTGCGGAGGCGGTCGAGGCTGATTTCGCGCATTGTTCAGAGCCGGCCCTTTTGCGGGTAAACCCACAGGTTCACCACGGGTTTCAAAACTGATTCAGAAAACCTGAATGTATCGATCATCATATTCAAATTTTCATTACCAACGCTACGGGCGAGCATAGGCTATCTTTCCCCAACCGGACCCCGAGCATGCACACCCCTGTTGTTTTCATCGACGGCGACCAAGGCACCACAGGCCTGCAGATCCATGCCCGCCTGCAGGGCCGTAGCGATCTTCGCCTGCTGACCCTCCCCGAGGCCGAGCGCAAGGACCCGCAACGCCGCCGCGAAGCGATCAACAGCGCCGACATCGCCCTGCTGTGCCTGCCCGACGACGCCGCCCGCGAGGCCGTGGCCGCAATCCACAACCCACAGGTGCGGGTGATCGACGCCAGCTCGGCGCACCGCACCACACCAGGCTGGGTGTATGGCCTGCCGGAGCTTGACGAACAGCAAGCCGAGCGCATCGCGCAAAGCACGCGTGTCAGCAATCCCGGCTGCTATCCCACCGGCGCCATCGCGCTGCTGCACCCACTGGTCAAGGCTGGCTTGCTGCCTGCGGACTACCCCCTGAACATCCACGCCGTGTCTGGCTACTCCGGCGGTGGTCGCGCGGCGGTCGAGCGGCACGAACAGCCCGGCGCCGCCAAAGCGCCGGCGCTACAGCTGTATGGCCTGGAGCTGGCGCACAAGCACGTACCGGAGATCCAGCAGCACGCGGGGTTGTCGGCGCGGCCGATGTTCATGCCCGGCTATGGCGCCTACCGCCAAGGCATCGTGCTGAGCATTCCGCTGCAGCTTCGCCTGCTGCCTGGACAGGTCAGCGCCGCGCAGCTGCAAGGCTGCCTGGAACGGCATTACCAGGGTGCCCGCCATGTTCAGGTGATGCCTCTGCATCAGGGCGGCGCTGCGGCAAACCTCGACCCCGAGGCATTGAACGGCAGCAATGACCTGCGCCTGGCGCTGTACGCCAACCCCGAGCATGGCCAGGTACTGCTCACCGCAGTGTTCGACAACCTGGGCAAAGGTGCCTCTGGTGCTGCCGTGCAAAACCTCGACCTGATGCTCGGTGCCTTACAGGCACACGGCTGATGCGGCAAAACCAGTTAGACTGTACACCCGCGCCAACACAGCGCGGGTCGTATTCTCATCCGCCGGAGCCCCCAGATGTTCATCCTGAGCCGCCTCGACAGCGTGCCACCCGAATCTTTCCAGAACCAGATCCGCGAGCTGGTCATTCACAATGTCGGCGAATTGAGCAGTGTCGCCATCGCTGTCGACAACCCGCTGTACCCGCTGTACCAGTACGGCGTCGGCATGGAAGTCCACCAGTACCTGCAAGCGCTGGACGGCGCCCGCGGTCTGGCGGTGGCACTTACCTTGGCGCTGGATGCCGAAGCACCGGACCAGTTGCTGGGCTTTGCGCTGTCGCTGCCAGCCCAGGACGATGGGCGGGCCTGTTCATTGGCCTTTCTGGCCGTGTGCGCCAGCCATCGCCGCCAGGGCATCGCCCGTGCTCTGCTGGGCGACCTGCGGTCGCGCCATGCCTGCGTGGAGCTGAACGCCTTTGCCAACCAGGTGCCGTGGTTCGAGGCGATGGGCATGCAAGTGGTGGCCGCCAATGGACCGCAGGTGCTGATGAGCAGTACCGGCCAGCCCAGTGGTGCGCTGATCGGGCGCCTGGACATTGCGCCGATTTATCAGACGGCTGAAGTGCTGCAGATTCACACCTATCTGCTTAACCAGCAGGGTGAGGATGCAATGATCGAAGCGGAGCAGATGCGCGATGAGCGGCTGGATGAGCTGACCGCTCAGGCCCAGGAATGTGTGCGCCAGCGCAAGACCGTGCATTGATCCGATGGCCTGTTCGCGGGCTTGCCCGCGCCCACAGGAATACCGTAAGGCCCAAGGCCGGTGATGTACCTGTGGGAGCGGGCGAGCCCGCGAAGAAGCCCCATTGGCCTTTCAGCCATGCCCCCAGCGCCGATGCAGCCCACGCGCCAGGGCATCCAGCACAAACCCCAGCACGCCAATCAGCAGCACCATCGCCATCAGTTCGGAATAAGCCAGCCGGTCGCGGGTATCAAGAATGAAATACCCAAGCCCCGCACTCACCCCAAGCATTTCGCACGGCACCAGCACAATCCACAGAATACCGATGGCCAGGCGCACGCCCGTCAGCACGTGACCGATCACCCCCGGCACAATCACCTTGCACAAGGTTTCCCAGCGCGTTGCACTCAAGCTGCGGCTAAGTTGCAGCCAGCGCGGGTCCAGTTGACGCACCCCTGCCGCCGTATTCAGCAAGATCGGCCACAACGCGGCAAACGCCAGCAGGAAGTAGATCGGCTGGTCACCCACGCCCATCAGCATCACCACCACAGGCATCCACGACAATGGCGATATCATTCGCAGAAACTGGAATGCTGGCGTGGTCGCCGCCTCCAGGTGCCGGTAGCTGCCTACCAGCAAGCCCAGCGGCACACCCATCAGCAGCGCCAGCAGCAGCCCAATCAGGATGCGCTTGAGGCTGACCCAGATATGCCCATAGACCTCGCCCTGCCCCAGCAGCTCGACCAGGCTGGCCAGGGTTGCCGCCGGCGAAAAGCGCGCCGACAGGCCGTCGGCCTGGCCGAACAGTGCTACACCGGCCCACCATAACAGCAACAAGGCCAGCAACCCGACCAGCCCAAGGCCGGCATGTACGACATGGGTGCGCATCAGACCGCAAACTCCTCGCTACGCTCGAAGTTGTCGGCAATGCCGAACACAGACGGGCCACCCACTGTCGCGATGGCATTACGCACGAAGCGATCGTCGACCAGGTCGCGGGCGGCATACGCCGGATCCAGCCCGGCAAGGAACGCATTGTCGCCTTCGATCAGGGTGGTTTTCAGGCGCTTGACCAGCTCTTCGGTGTAACTCGGGAACGGGTATGGCTGGAAGTCGATGCGCTTTTCGTCCCACTGCTGATGGCGAATGGCACCACTGGCAATGTAGCCAGCACGGTCTTCGGCGGCGGGCGCCAGGACCTTGGTCAGTACCGCAGGCTCGTGCGGGGTGTACTTGTTGGGGCCCGCCCGGGACAGCAGTGCGGCGGCTTCGGTGCGATGGTCACGGGTCCATTGCTGGGCCTTGACGATGGCGTTGACCACTTTCTGCGACCACGCCGGGCGGTTATTCAGGTCATGCTCGTGCATGAACACCACGCAGCACGCATGGTTGCGCCATACATCGCCGGTAAAGCGCTGCACGCGGCCTACCTTGAGGTTCTCGGCCAGCGCGTTGAACGGCTCGGCAACGATGTAGCCGGCAATACGCTTGCTGGCCAGAGCGGGTGGCATGTCGGACGGTGGCAGCACCAGCAGGTTGACTTCGTTGGCGGCCAGTTGCGCATTGGCGGGCTTCGACACGGGCGTCAGGCCGTTGTCGTTGAGCAACTGTTGCAGTACCACATTGTGGATCGAGTACCAGAACGGAATGGCCACTGTCTTGCCACCAAGCTGTTTCACGTCGGATATATCCGGCGCTACAGTCAGGCCCGAACCGCCCACGTGGTTCCAGGCCACCACCTTGGCTGGCACCTTGCTGCCATAGCGCGCCCATACTGTCATCGGCGAAAGCAGGTGGATGACATTGACCTGGCCGGAAATGAATGCCTCGATCACCTGCGCCCAGCTGCGCAGCAGCACCGGGCGCTCGGCCTGGATGCCTTCGGCCTCGAACAGGCCGTTGTTATGTGCCACCAGCAGCGGCGTGGCATCGGTGATCGGCAGGTAGCCGATACGCACCGGCGCGTCCGGCTCGGCAGCGGCACGCGCCTGCAAGCTCGACAGCAACGGCAATGCACCGGCAGCAGTGAGCATGGCGCCGAGCTTGAGAAAGTCACGACGCGAAGAAGAGGAACAGCAGTCATCCATGCACATGGACAGCCTCCGAGGGCAACGAGGTTGGGGTAGGTTCGACTGTGCGGCTTGCCCGCCGAAGGGTTTTGAGGATTTCGATACGCAAGGCGCCCAGTTCTTCGACCCGCTGCGTCCTTGGTTGCGGCAGGTCGATGTGCCACTGGCCGAGGATGTGCGCTGGGTGGTTGCCCAGTAGCAGAACCCGGTCTGACAGCAGCAGGGCTTCGTCGATATCGTGAGTGATCAGCACGGCCGCGGTCTTGTGCGTGGCGATCAGTTGCAGCAGCAGCTGCTGCATGTCGGCGCGGGTCACCTCATCCAACGCACCGAAGGGTTCATCCAGCAGCAAGACTTCGGGCTGGCGTGCCAGGCAGCGGGCCAGCGCGGTGCGCTGGGCCATGCCGCCAGACAACTGCGCCGGGTACTGGCCACGCGCGTGGGCCAGGCCCACAGCCGCAATCGCATGGTCGATGCGTGCACGGCGTTCGGCATCCGCCAGCTTGGGCTGACGGGCGAAGTCCAGGCCGAAGGCGACGTTTTTCTCCAGGCTCAGCCATGGCAGCAGGCTGGGGTCCTGAAAGGCCACCGCCAGACGCGGGTGCGGCCCCTGCAGCGGCTGGCCGTGCAAGCTCACGCTACCGCCGCCAGGCTGCTGCAGGCCTGCCAGCACCCGCAGCAGGCTTGACTTGCCCACACCACTGGGGCCAAGAATGCTCACGACTTCACCTGGCGCCAGCTGCAGGTCGAACTGCGCCAGCACCTGCTGCCACCCCCCCTCACGCGGGTAGCCCAGGCGGATGTCACGGGCCTCCAGCAACACTGCGCTCATGCAACGCCCGCCTGGCGCTGCAGTTCGGTGCGCAATTGCACCAGGCTGGGCGTGACGATCGGCACGAAGGCCGACTCCCGCCAGCGGCGGGCAAACCCTTCGCCGTATTCGCTGAGGTAAGCCTTGCCGCCACTGGCCTGCAATTCCAGTTGTACTGCGTCGGCAGCACTTTCAGCCAGGATGATGCGCAGCTTGAACAAGGCCGCCGGCTGCTGCTGGAAGCGACCGTCGAGCAAGCCCTGCTTGAGTTCGCTGACGGTGTTTTCCAGGCGTTCGCTAAGCACCTGACAGGCTTCGTCGAGGAACGACGCTCGGCCATGCAGGTGCGCGTGAACCTCTTCCAGCGCCCGTCGCGCCAGGCCGATGGCCATGCCACATTGCAGCGCCAGGAATGCCGGGCGTACCCGTGGCAGGAATTCGCGTGCATTTTCATGCAGCAGCCAGTCGCGTGCCAGCGATACCTGGTGAAAAGCCAGTGCTGCCGTGTTGCTCGACTGCAGGCCCATCAGTTGTAGATCATCAGAACGCTCCAGGCCTTGAGCGTCGGAAGGAATGGCCAGCACAAACGGCGCGCCGCCGGCTTCATCCTCGATGGCCGCCGCCACCACGAAGCCGCTTTTACGCAAGTTGGTCACCCAATGCAGTCGCCCTTCCAGGTGCCAGCCATCGGCTGCCGGGCGGCCACGCACCTGCAGCGCTTCGATACCGGACAGGAACTTCATGGCGTTGGACAGCCCGGTGGCACCGGCCAATTCACCGGTCAACAGCCGCGGCAGCAGGCGCTCACGCAGGGGCAGGTTGGGGCTGTGCAGCAGGTATTCGATGAAGGCACGCTGGCCCCAGCAGACGAAAGCCGCAGCCAATGAGCGGCTGGCAATGGCGGCGATGGCCTCGACCGCGTCGGTCACCTGCCCGCCCGTACCGCCCAGCGCTGGGTCGACCCCCGTGCGCAGCAGCTGCGATTCTGCGATCTGCGCCAGTACCTGCTGCGGCTCGCACAGGCCCCGGTCGATGGCCTCGGCATTGGCATCCAGCCAGTGTCGAAATGCACAATCTTGCATGGTCTTGCTCCTTTGATAACGCCGGGGCCGCTCTGCGGCCCGTTCACGGCACAAGGCCGCTCCTACAACGGCCTGGTAATGGCCATTATCACAGGTGGGCTACGCAGAAGGCTGCCAGCGGTATTTGCCAAGCTCTTCGTTGAGTGGCGTCTGGGCGAAAACATTAGCAAAGTTGCACAGGGTTGCGAGGCTTACGCCCAGAATCACCTCCAAGGCGTTGCCTTCACTGAAGCCGGCCTCACGGAAGGCCTGGTAGGTGGCTTCGCTGACATTGCCACGGGTGGCGATCACTTCGCGGGCAAAGGCGGCCAGGGTTTCGTAGCGGGCGTTCGGGAGTTCGCCACGGGCACGCAGAGCATCGACCACCTCCTGCGGCAGCTTGGCCTTGTTCAGCGCGACGGCCGTATGGCCGGCCACGCAAAAGTCGCAGCCATGCTGGGTGGCCGCGATCAGTTGCACCACTTCACGCTCGGCCAGGCCAAGCTCAGACTTGCCATTGAGTGCCGAAACGGTCACGTAGGTTTCAAGCGCCGCCGGGGCGTTGGCCAGCACGCCGAGCAGGTTGGGGATGAAGCCGGAATTCTTCTGGGCATTCTCAAGAAACGGCCGTGCCGCTTCCGGGGCGCTCTGCAGCGTGTGTAAAGTAATGCGCGAGGACATGCAGTGATCTCCTTTGATGAGTGTCACTACAGTCTGTTGGTTATAAGAACTACCCTCCATATTCATCAGTCGCCTTTCCTTGTTCCTGAGTCTTTGTATTAGATGATTTCGTCCAGCCACCTTGTCGATTGGTTATTAGAGGGCCTGGAGCTCGATGCCAGCCTGTTTCATGTCGGGCGCTATTGCGGTGGCTGGCATGCCAGCACCCAGGGCATGGGCCGCGCCAGCTTTCACCTGGTGGTGCAAGGGCATTGCTGGCTGCACATTGACGGCCAGCCGCAACCGGTGCGCCTGGAGAAGGGAGATGCCGTATTCCTGTTGCGCGACCTTGCCTATCGCTTGTCCAGCGATCAGGACCCGGTCGACGCCTGTGCCCAACCGCGCCAGGCCATGCAGTCGCTGGATAGCGAAGCCAGCGACGGCGTCGGGCTGGTTTGCGGCTTCTTCCATTTCCAGTCCGGCCTGTCTTCACTGATTGTCGAAGGCCTGGCCGACTGGATCCTGCTGCGCGCCGAAGACCCCGCCGGCAGTGCGGCGCGGGCGCTGTTCGAGCTCATTCTGGAAGAATGCCGGCGGGCCGCCGGCCCGTCGCAGGCGTTGCTGGAGCGCCTGACGCACCTGTTGTTCCTGTACGTGCTGCGCCAGCAGGTCATTGCCGGGCAGTCACTGGGCGGGCTTGTCGCCCTCGCTCGCCAGCCAGCGTTTACCGGGCTGCTGGAGCAGTTGATCGAACAACCGGGGCAAGCCTGGACGCTGGAGAGCATGGCCGCCTGCACCGGCTTATCGCGGTCTGCGTTTTTCAAGCGCTTCAACGAACTGGCGGGGCAATCGCCAGGGCAGGTGCTGCTGGCACTGCGCATGCGCCATGCCAGCCAGTTGCTGCGGGCGGGTAATACCGTGGAGCAAGTGGGTGCGCAGGTGGGGTATCAGTCGGTGGCGGCGTTTACCCGGGCATTTGCCAAGGCCATGGGGGTGCAGCCTGGGGCCTATCGGCGCCAACACGAAGGGCGCTGATCGGCGTACTTCCCTGCTCGCGCAAAGGCCGGTTCGGGCAAGCCCTTCACACCTGGTCTACCGGAATATCCCCAGCCCCCTTGGCCTCCCGCCGCTCACCCATCCAGGCATCGACCTGCTGGCCAAATTCAGCCGGGGCCTTGCGCCCGAAGCGCATGGCCAGGTCCAGCACAGTCTGCTGTGCCAATGACTCTTCCATGCGCTTCTGCGCCCCCAGCATCACTGCGTGGATCGCACAGGTACCCTCGGTCGCCCAACGCGGCGGCGAGCCGTCGAACAAGGTGCAACGCTCGCGCACCTCGCGGCAATCGAAGATCTTCTTCGGTCCATCAATGGCATGGACGATATCCAGCACGCTGATCTGCGCCGCCGGCCGCGCCAGGCGGAAGCCGCCGCGCACGCCTTCGGTGGCCGCCACCAGCCCGGCACGGGCCAGCTTGGTGAAGACCTTGGCCAGGTATTCCTGCGGCACGCCTTGCAACTCGGCCAGGTCGCGCACGCTGGAATCACGAGTTTCACCGCGCTCGTCGACTAAAAACAACAGGCAATGGATACCGTATTCCACGCCAGCACTGTAAAGCGACATTCAAATCTCCGACCGATTTTGTCGTACATGTTACGCCGATACCCCGGCACTGACAAAACAAGGTGTCAAAAGGTAGCTCCACTGCAAAGGGAAAAGCCCTTGCCGAAGGCAACTACGACCGATATAGTCGTAGTTACTCGAAGGCCATACAGCTGGCCCCCGATGCCCTCTTCGAACCTTGCGGAGCACCTTCATGAAATCCAACATCCTGATCATCGGTGCCGGCTTTGCCGGTGTCTGGAGCGCCCTGAGCGCTGCCCGCCTACTCGACCAGGCGCAACGTGCCGACCTCAGCATCAGCGTGCTGGCGCCACAGCCGGAACTGCGCATTCGTCCGCGCTTTTACGAGGCCGACGTGCATGGCATGAAGGCGCCTCTGGGTGATCTGTTCGAGGCTGTGGGCATTCACTTCTTCCCGGGCAACGCCGACAGCATCGACACCGAAGGTCGCAGCGTCAGCTATACCGATACCCACGGCCAGCCACAGCGCATCGCCTACGACCGCCTGATCCTGGCCGCAGGCAGCCAGGTTGCCCGCCCGGCAGTACCAGGCCTGGCGGAGCATGCGTTCGATGTCGACCAGATGGAATCGGCCATGCGCCTGGAGCAGCATCTGGTCGATCTGGCCGCCCTGCCCGCTTCGCCAACTCGCAATACCGTGGTGGTGTGCGGCGGCGGCTTCACCGGCATCGAGACCGCAACCGAAATGCCTACTCGCCTGCGCTCGATCTTCGGGGCCGACGCGGCATTGCGGGTAGTGGTGGTCGACCGTGGTGCGCAAGTGGGGGCGGCATTGGGTGAAGGGATCACACCGTCGATTGTTGCCGCGTGTGAACAGGCCGGGGTCGAATGGCTGGCCGGCGCTTCCGTGGTGGCTGTCGATGCTGCGGGAGTCACCCTGGACAACGGCGAGCACATCGCCAGCAACACGGTAATCTGGACCGTTGGCGTCAAGGCCAGCCCGTTGACGGCGCACGTTGCCGGCGAGCGCGATACCTTCGGCCGGCTGAAAGTGGATGGCCATTTGAAAGTGCTGGGCCAGGAGCACGTTTACGCCACCGGCGACACCGCCTGGGCTGCGGTGGATGACCTGGGCAACCATGCCCTGATGACGTGCCAGCACGCCATCCCCATGGGCCGCCACGCCGGCAACAACGCCGCCGCCGACCTGCTCGGCCTGCAGCCGGTGCTGTATCGCCAGCCCAAATACGTCACCTGCCTGGACCTGGGAGACTGGGGCGCCGCTTTCAGCGAAGGCTGGGAGCGCGAACTGAAGCTGCACGGCCAGGAAGGCAAGGCCCTCAAGCGCCAGATCAACTCGGTATGGATTTATCCGCCAGCGGCTGACCGCGCCTTGGCGCTGGCTGCGGCGGACCCAATGATCGCCATCGTTTAACGGCATTTTTCTGACAAAACCGTCAACAATTGGCGCTTTTGTCAGTTTTGGCCGTTACATTGAATGGCTGTTCAATAATGATGGCCATATGGCATCATTGAAATCAAAAAAGTCACGAGGGTGAGACACACAAACAACTCCGCAGCGCATCAAGAGCCTGGCGCCATACCGGTGACCCGGCCATCCACCCAAGCTCCTGAGGCCTGCACGCCACCGTCAAGGAGCATTCCATGCAGTTACGGAATTTGAAGATCGGCATTCGCGCTGCAAGCGTGTTCGCCCTGTTGGGCATCCTGGTCCTGTTCATGGGCTTGATCGCACTTTACGAAACCCGGCAGATGGACAAGGCCACGGATGAAATCCGGGTGACCTGGATGCCGGCCGTAATAGCCCTCGGTGACATCAGCTCCAACCTCGGGCGTGCCCGCGCCGTCACCTTGCGTGCCGCCCTGGACGACAACCCCAGTGACCGCGAGCGCAACCTGCAGATGCTCAACGGCATCAATACCGAGCTGAATAATGCGCTGAAGGATTATGCCGACACGATCATCGCTGCCGATGACCGCGCCCTGTTCAATGCCTTCAGCGCTGCTTATCAGCACTATTTCGAATTACAGACCCGTGTGCTGCAAGGCATTCAAGCTGGGCACATGGACGATGCCAAGCAGCAGATCAGCGGCCCGCTGACTCAGCGCGCCGACAGCATGATGCAGGCCATGGCAGCGTTGATCGCCTATAACGGCACAGGTGCCGAACAAGCCTCGCAGCGCAGCAGCGACGTAGCGGACGAAGCGTTCACCGCGCTGGTTGCCTCACTGGTGGTGATCATGCTGGCCCTTGCCACCATCGCTACCGTGCTCACCCGCAGTATCGTCGTGCCGCTGGCCGATGCGCTGGCTGTGGCCGAGCGCGTGGCGACCGGCGACCTGACCCGGGAGATACGGGTAACCGGCCGCGATGAGCCGGCCATGCTATTGCGCGCCCTGAGCCGGATGCAGGGCAGCCTGCGCGATACCATTCGCCAGATCGCCGCGTCTTCCGACCAACTGGCCTCGGCCTCGGAAGAACTGCACACCGTCACTGAAGACACCAGCCGCGGCCTGCATCAGCAGAGTGCAGAAATCGACCAGGCCGCCACGGCGGTGAACCAGATGACTGCGGCAGTCGAGGAAGTGGCGAACAACGCGGTCAGCACTGCTGATGCTTCCAAAGGCGCTGACCAGACAACCCGCGATGGCCGCGACCAGGTCAACCAGGCGTTGGCATCCATCCAGCATCTGGTAGCGGATGTGACCGGCACATCGGTTGAGATCGAGCAGCTGGCCAGCAACGCCAACGAGATCAGCCGGGTGCTGGACGTGATTGGTGCAATTGCCGGGCAGACCAACCTGCTGGCACTGAACGCCGCCATCGAGGCGGCACGGGCCGGAGAGGCAGGACGTGGGTTTGCCGTGGTGGCTGACGAGGTACGCGCCCTCGCCCACCGTACCCAGCAATCGACGGCAGAGATCGAGCAGATGATTGCCGGGATTCAGAACGGCACCGAGCGGGCAGTGACAGCAATGCACAGCAGCCAGGGTCGCGCCACGGGTACGCTGGAAGTGGCACAAAGCGCAGGGCAGGCGTTGGAGGTGATTGCCGAGGCCATTGCTTCGATCAACCAGCGCAACCTGGTGATTGCCAGTGCCTCGGAGGAGCAGGCGCAGGTCGCACGCGAGGTGGACCGGAACCTGGTGAATATTCGTGACCTGGCGATGCAAACGTCGGCGGGCGCGAACCAGACCAGTGCGGCGGCGCAGGATCTGTCGCGGTTGGCGGTGGACCTGAACGGGATGGTGGCGCAGTTCAAGGTTTGATCCAAAACAGCCGGGGCCGCATTGCGGCCCCGGCTACAGCAACAGCGGTCTATCAGTCGTTGACGCTTACCACCCGCCCCGCCTTCTCGACAGCCTTGCCGCGCGTCGCCAGGCAGTAGTAAAGCGGCACGGTCACCAGCAAGCCGAACAGCCACGACAGGTCAGCCCCTTCGACAATGTTCGAGTACGGCCCCACATACAGCGAAGTATTGGCAAACGGCAGCTGCACCAGGATGCCGCAGGCATAGGCAATGATCGCGTGGTGGTTGAAGCGGCCATAGATGCCGCCGTCGGCACTGAAGATCGAGGCGATGTCGTACTGGCCCTTCTTGATCAGGTAGAAGTCGATCAGGTTGATCGAAGCCCACGGCACCAGCACCAGCAGCAGCGCCAGGATCAGGCCGATGAACTGGCCGATGAAGTCCGCCGAGGCATTCAGTGCCACCATCCCGCAGCCCACCAGAATGATCGAGGCCAGGATCACCCGTACCCTGATGCTCGGCGTCCACTCGGCCATGAAGGTCTGGATCGCGGTCACGATCGACAGCACGGCGCCGTAGAGGTTGAGGGCGTTGTGGCTGATGATGTTAAGCAGGAACAGCACCATCAGGATCGGGCCCAGCCAGCCGGTGGCCTGCTTCACCGCATCCATTGCGTCGGTGCCTTCCGGCACGCACAGCACCGCCACCGTACCAAAGCTGAAGCACAGGATGGTGCCCAGGGTGGCGCCGAAGTAAGTGGCCCAGAACGGCTTGGCAATGCCCACTTCACGGGGCAGGTAGCGCGAGTAGTCAGAGGTGTACGGCGAGAAGCTGATCTGCCAGATCACACCCAGCGACACGGTGGCAATGAAGCCCGACAGGTTGAACGCGCCACGGCTGAAAAAGTCAGCCGGCAGATCCTGGACGAACATCATGATGAAACCGGCCAGCAACGCCGAGCCCATCACCCAGGTACCGATGCGGTTGAGGATATGGATAAAGCGGTAGCCGATCACGCCAATGGCAGTCGCACTCAGGGCACCGATCACGATCGCGCCGGGCATCGGCACGCTCGGCGCGATGCCGTGAATGGTCTTGCCCGCCAGGACGATATTGGAAATGAAGAAGCCGACATAGATCAGCGCGGTGAAGAACACGATCAGCAAGGCACCGTAGCGGCCAAACTGGCCACGGCTCTGCACCATTTGCGGAATGCCCAGCTGCGGCCCCTGTGCAGAGGCCAGGGCGATGACCACGCCCCCGACCAGATGGCCCAGCACGATGGCGATCAGGCCCCACAACAGGTTCAGGTGGAACACCTGGACCACCATGGCGCCGGTCACGATAGGCAATGGCGCAATGTTGGTACTGAACCAGAGGGTGAACAGGTCGCGCGCCTTCCCATGGCGCTCGGCAGGTGGAACGTAATCGACCGTGTGATTCTCGACAAACTGGTGCTGCGACGACGGTTGGGACATGGTTTTCAGCTCGAAAGGTCGTTTTTATCTTTGTAAGGAAACCGCATCAAGGCGGCCTCTCAGCTGCGGACCATATTATGGTATTCCAAACTTTTGACAACACTGATCCGCATGAAAAAACGGCCACTGATCCGCTTGCGAAACCCCTGCGACAAACCGCCTCACCGCTCAAGGCCACGGTTTTCGTGGCTTTGGGCCGTTCATCGCGAAAACTCAGGGTTGAAAATTCCGCTTGCAAAATAGGTATTACGGTATACCATCAGACACATCAACGATAAAAACCGCGGACCACCGCAGCCCTTCAGAGGTACTCCCGATGATCGACGCAACTGTCTACAAGAACGTTCTGGGCTCCTTCCCGTCCGGCGTTACCGTCATCACCACCCAGGACGACGACGGCTCGGTCGTCGGCCTGACCGCCAGCGCCTTCTCCTCCCTGTCGATGGACCCGCCGCTGGTGCTGTTCTGCCCCAACTACACCTCCGACTCCTACCCGGTACTGATCAAGCAGAAGCGCTTTGCCATTCACCTGCTGTCCGGTGAACAGCAGGCTGAAGCCTACGCGTTCGCCAAGAAGGGCAAGGACAAGGCCAGCGGCATCGAGTGGACCCTGAGCGAACTGGGCAACCCGATCCTGGCCGGTGCCACCGCCGTCATCGAATGCGAACTGTGGCGTGAATATGAAGGTGGCGACCACGCCATCATGGTGGGCAAGGTACACAACCTGATCGTCCCTGCCGAAGCGCCACGGCCGATGGTGTACTGCCGCGGCAAGATGGCCAGCCTGCCGGCCTTTGCCTGAAGCCTGCAGTTGGACGCAGCCCGCTCCCACACTGAAGCCCGATTGACTGACGGGCAATAACAAGCGTTGAGGAAAAACCCATGAAATTTTCGTTGTTCGTACACATGGAACGTTGGGATGAACAGGTCAGCCACCGCCAGCTGTTCGAAGACCTGACCGAACTGACCCTGATGGCCGAAGACGGCGGTTTCAGCACCGTGTGGATCGGCGAACACCACGCCATGGAATACACCATTTCGCCAAGCCCGATGCCGCTGCTGGCCTACCTGGCCGCGCGCACCGAGAAGATCCGCCTGGGCGCTGGCACCATCATCGCGCCGTTCTGGAACCCGATCCGCGTCGCTGGCGAATGCGCCCTGCTCGACGTGATCAGCAACGGCCGCATGGAAGTGGGCCTGGCCCGCGGCGCCTACCAGTTCGAGTTCGACCGCATGGCAGGTGGCATGCCGGCCACCGACGGCGGCAAGGCGCTGCGCGAGATGGTACCGGTGGTGCGTAAGCTGTGGGAAGGCGACTACGCCCACGACGGTGAAATCTACAAGTTCCCGACCTCCACCAGCGTACCGAAGCCGTTCAACGCCACGCCGCCCATGTGGATCGCCGCCCGCGACCCGGACTCGCACAACTTCGCCGTTGCCAATGGTTGCAATGTCATGGTCACCCCGCTGATGAAGGGGGACGAAGAAGTGCTGGACCTGAAGAACAAGTTCCAGGCCGCCCTGGACAACAACCCAGACGTGCCGCGCCCGCAACTGATGGTGCTGCGCCACACCCATGTGCACAGCCCGGCTGATCCGGAAGGCTGGAAGGTCGGCGCCCAGGCGATCTCGCGCTTCTACCGCACCTTCGATGCCTGGTTCGGCAACAAGACCACCCCGGTGAATGGCTTTCTGGAGCCGAGCCCGGAGTCAAAATTCGCCGAAGTGCCGGCGTTCCAGCTGGAGAACATCCGCAAGAACACCATGATCGGCACGCCGGAAGAGATCATCGCGCGCATCAAGTACTACCAGGAACTGGGCGTCGACGAGTTCAGCTTCTGGTGCGACAACAGCTTGCCCCACGCCGAGAAGAAGAAGTCGCTCGAGCTGTTCATCAAGGAAGTGGTGCCGGCGTTCGCCTGAATTCCCATTGCCTGAATCATTGCGGGACGCGCCCGCTCCCGTGGGCCCCTTCGGCCTGCGTGAGCGGGCTTTTTTTTGAAACCTGTGCAGTCCTTGTGGGAGCGGGCAAGCCCGCGAAGAGGCCAGTACAGACAACAGAGAAATCAAGGCATCAGGCCACCTTTCGTCCCCCGACAAGAGAAATTTCCTGACACCTCTTGCACAACAAATATTATGGTATACCATCAGACAACAAGAGCTGATAACCCTCACCAGGAGCCATCCATGAGTTTCGAAATCCGCAAGATCGTCACCTACTCCGAAGAGACCCGCATCGAAGGCGGCAAAGCCACCGACAAGCCGGTGACCATGGTCGGCCTGGCCGTCGTGATCAAGAACCCATGGGC
Source organism: Pseudomonas sp. BO3-4 (assembly GCF_034044115.1). Taxonomy (NCBI): domain Bacteria; kingdom Pseudomonadati; phylum Pseudomonadota; class Gammaproteobacteria; order Pseudomonadales; family Pseudomonadaceae; genus Pseudomonas; species Pseudomonas sp. BO3-4. The sequence continues at coordinate 2,587,798 of NZ_CP139018.1, read as the reverse complement.
CGGTCGCGGTTTCGTTGAAGATCTGAAGCCGGAAATTCGCGCCAACTGCTCGGAGCTGGGTGCCCTGATGGTCGAGCGCCTGACTGCTGCCATTGGCGGCGCCGACAAGATCGAGGCCTACGGTAAGGCCGCCGTCGTCGGCGCCGATGGCGAAATCGAGCACGCCTCGGCCGTCATCCATACCCTGCGCTTCGGCAACCACTACCGCGAGGCGGTACAGGCCAAGAGCTACCTGAGCTTCACCAACAAGCGCGGCGGCCCAGGCACTTCGATCCAGATCCCGATGATGCAGAAGGACGACGAAGGCCTGCGTTCGCACTACATCACCCTGGAAATGCAGATCGAAGATGCCCCGCGTGCCGATGAAATCGTCGTGGTCCTGGGCGCAGCCGATGGCGGCCGCCTGCACCCGCGCATCGGCAACCGTTACATCGACCTGGAAGAACTGGCTGCCGAAAAAGCCAACGCTCAATAACAACAACCAAGACGGGCCGGGGCGTGGCGTGCTTACCCGCCGCGCCCGACCTTCAAGGAGCGCCCTCCATGATTCAGCCTGTCGCTGAACGCACACCTGCCGGCACCAGCTATCTGGATGTCGGCCAGGGCCAACCCGTGGTGCTGATCCACGGCGTGGGCCTGAACAAGGAAATGTGGGGCGGTCAGTTCGTTGGCCTGGCCAACGACTACCGCGTCATCGCCTACGACATGCTCGGCCACGGTCAAAGCCGCGTACCGGCCGCCGACACACCGCTGGAAGGCTATGCCGACCAGCTCGCCGAACTGCTTGACCACCTGCAAATTGCACAAGCCACCGTAATCGGCTTCTCCATGGGCGGCCTGGTTGCCCGTGCGTTCGCCCTCAATTACCCGCAGCGCCTGGCTGCACTGGTCGTGCTCAACAGCGTGTTCAACCGCACCCCCGAGCAAAGTGCCGGGGTGATCGCCCGCGCTGCCCAGGCGGCGGAGCTGGGCCCAGACGCCAACGTCGATGCTGCCCTGGACCGCTGGTTCAGCCGTGAATACAAGGCTGCCAACCCGGCGCAGGTCGCCGCCATTCGCCAGGTGCTGGCGAGCAACGACCCGCAGGGTTACCACACCACTTATTCGCTGTTCGCCACTCAGGACATGTACCGCGCCGACGACCTGGGCAGTATCCAGGTGCCGACGCTGATCGCCACCGGCGAACTCGACTCGGGCTCCACCCCGGCCATGACCCGCCAGCTCGCCGCCAGCATTCCTGGCGCACGCAGTGTGGTCCTCGCCGAGCAACGGCATATGATGCCAGTGGAAGCACCGCGTGAAGTCAACAAGATGCTGCTGGACTTCCTCACCCAAGCCCGCACCCTCACCGAATCCGCCAAGGGGATTGTTGCATGACCCTCGTTCGTTTCCAGATGTGCATCGACGGCCAATGGCGCGATGCCCAGAGCGGCAAGACCTTCGACAGCCTCAACCCGGCCACCGCCCAGGCCTGGGCGCAACTGCCCGACGCCGATGAAGCCGATGTGGAGCTGGCCGTTCAGGCCGCCCAGCGTGCCTTCGACAGCAAGGCGTGGCGCAGCATTACCGCCACCGCGCGCGGCAAGCTGTTGCGTCGTCTGGGTGACCTGATTGCCGAGAACAAGGAGCACCTGGCCCAGCTGGAAAGCCGTGACAACGGCAAGCTGATCCGCGAAACCCGCGGTCAGGTCGGCTATCTGCCGGAGTTCTTCCACTACACTGCGGGCCTGGCCGACAAGCTCGAAGGCGGCACCCTGCCGTTGGACAAACCCGACCTGTTCGCCTACACCGTGCACGAGCCAATCGGCGTGGTTGCCGGGATCATCCCGTGGAACAGCCCGCTGTACCTCACCGCGATCAAGCTGGCGCCGGCCTTGGCTGCCGGCAACACCATCGTGCTCAAACCGTCCGAGCACGCCTCGGCAACCATCCTCGAGCTGGCCCGACTGGCCCTTGAGGCCGGCTTCCCGGCCGGTGTGGTCAACGTGGTCACCGGCTACGGCCCCAGCACCGGCGCGGCGCTGACCCGCCACCCGCTGGTGCGCAAGATCGCCTTCACCGGCGGTGCCGCCACCGCCCGCCACGTGGTGCGCAGCAGTGCCGAAAACTTCGCCAAGCTGTCGCTGGAACTGGGTGGCAAGTCGCCGAACATCATCTTCGCCGACGCCGACCTGGACAGCGCCATCAATGGCGCCGTGGCCGGCATCTACGCCGCGTCCGGGCAAAGCTGCGTGGCCGGTTCGCGCCTGCTGGTGCAGGATGAAATCTTCGACGTGTTCGTCGAGCGCCTGATTGCCCGCGCCAAGCGCATCCGCATCGGCAACCCGCAGGACGACGCCAGCGAAATGGGCCCGATGGCCACCGCGCAACAGCTGGCAGTCGTCGAAGGCCTGGTGGCAGCAGCCAAGGCCGAAGGCGCAAAACTGCACATGGGCGGAAAGCGTGCCGACGTTGAAGGTGACGGCTGGTTCTACGAGCCGACCCTGTTCGAGTGCGACAGCAACGCGATGACCATCATGCAGGAAGAAGTGTTCGGCCCGGTCGCCGCGGTGATCCGCTTCAAGACCGAAGAAGAAGCACTGGCCATAGCCAACGACTCGCAATTCGGCCTGGCTGCCGGCATCTGGACGCGCGATCTGGGCCGTGCCCACCGCCTGGCCCGCGACGTGCGTTCGGGGATCATCTGGGTCAACACCTACCGTGCCGTGTCGGCCATGGCACCGATAGGTGGTTTCAAGAACAGCGGCTACGGCCGTGAGAGCGGCATCGATTCGGTGCTGGCCTATACCGAGCTGAAGACCGTGTGGATCAACTTGTCCACCGCGCCGATGCCCGACCCGTTCGTGATGCGCTAGGAGGAACACGAGATGATCGAACCCGGCATCTACAAAGACGTGATGGGCTCCTTCCCATCCGGCGTCACGGTAGTGACCACACTGGACGCCGACGGCGGCATCGTCGGCATCACCGCCAGTGCATTCAGCGCGCTGTCGATCGACCCGGCGCTGGTGCTGTTCTGCCCCAACTACGCCTCCGACACCTACCCGATCCTGCGCGACAGCAAGCAGTTCGCCATCCACCTGCTGTCCGCCGACCAGACCGCCGAAGCCTATGCCTTCGCAGGCAAGGGCAAGGACAAGGCCAAGGGCGTGGAGTGGCACCTGAGCGAGCTGGGCAACCCCCTGCTGGCCAAGGCTACGGCGATCATCGAGTGCGAGTTGTGGCGCGAGTACGACGGCGGTGACCACGCGATCATTGTCGGCGCGGTGAAGAACCTGGTGTTGCCGGCCGAGCCGGTGACCCCGATGGTCTACCACAAAGGCAAGCTCGGCGCCCTGCCGCCGCTTGGCTGATACATCTTGAAGTCGGTGTTGGCTTTTTCGCGGGCTCGCCCGCTCCCACAGGTATCGCACAGATCCTGGAACCCGTGGGAGCGGGCAAGCCCGCGAAAAAGCCAACACCGATGACCCTGTTTTCAGGGGTCGCGCTAATCGTCTCACCCTCGGTTGCGGCCCCTGTTTTATGCCGGAGTACTGCACATGAGCAATGAAAAGTACGAAAAGGGTCTGAAAATCCGCACCCAGGTGCTGGGCGAGGACTACGTCAACCGCTCGATCCAGAACGCAGATGAGTTCACCAAACCGTTGCAGGAGCTGGTCACCGAGTATTGCTGGGGTCACGTCTGGGGCCGTGAAGGCTTGTCGCTGAAAGAGCGCAGCATGATAAACTTGGCCATGATTTCCGCGCTCAACAGGCCCCACGAGCTCAAATTGCACATTCGCGGTGCCCTGCGCAATGGCCTGAGCCGTGAACAGATTCGCGAAATCCTGCTCCAGGTCGGCATTTATTGCGGCGTACCCGCGGCGGTGGACAGTTTCCGCCTGGCCCGTGAAGCCTTTGCCGAAGCCGATGCGGAGCCAACCCGTTAACAACGGGCTGTTCGAACCACTGCATGGAAAGCCTCGGTTCGAGGCATTCCGCGATGTTGGCGCAACAGCCTCATAAAGAGCGCACCTGATGAAACGCCAGCCACTCGACGACAGCTTCAAGGTCAACCGCAATCCCGTTACTCTGCGCGAAATCGTGCTCGACAAGCTGCGCGCCGCTATCATGAACTTTCACCTGCTGCCCGGCGACCGCTTGGTCGAACGCGACCTGTGCGACCGCCTCGGCGTCAGCCGCACTTCGGTACGTGAAGCGCTGCGTCACCTGGAGTCCGAAGGCCTGGTGGAGTTCGCCGACGCCAAAGGCCCGCGCGTGGCCATCATCACCCTGGAAGACGCACGTGACATCTATGAGCTGCGCTGTGTGCTCGAAGGCCTGATCGTGCAACTGTTCACCCTCAACGCCAAGGCCAAGGACATCCGTGCGCTGGAACGCGCGCTGGAAGTGAACCGCGAGGCACTGGAAGAAGGTGAGCTGCAACAGGTACTGGATTCAGTACAAGGTTTCTACGATGTGCTGCTGGAAGGCTCCGGCAACCAGGTGGCGGCCCAGCAGTTGCGCCAGTTGCAAGCACGCATCAGCTACCTGCGCGCCACCTCGGTATCGCAGGAAAACCGCCGCGGCGCCAGCAACCGCGAAATGGAAAAGATCGTCGAGGCAATCAAGAGCGGTGACCCGCTGGTAGCCCACCAGGCCTCGGTCGACCACGTCCGCGCCGCCGCCAAGGTGGCCTTGGACTACCTGCGCCAGAAGCAGGATGACAACGCCAAAGTGCGCGACATTGTCGAACCCTTGGCCCTGAAGGAACCCCGCATAGGTCGCTGATCATGCCCAATGCCCCGCGCTACTGCCCGCACTGCACCAAGGAACTGGCCCGGGGCGTTCCCACAGGCGATACCCACGAACGCCTGCATTGCACCGGCTGCGGCTACATCCATTACATCAACCCCAAGATCATCGCCGGCTGCATCATCGAGCGCGATGGAAAGTACCTGCTGTGCCAGCGCGCCATCCCCCCTCGCCCCGGCACCTGGACCTTGCCTGCCGGGTTCATGGAGGCTGGCGAAACCACCGAACAGGCGGCGCTGCGCGAGGTATGGGAAGAAAGCGGCGTACGTGCGGACATCGTCTCGCCGTATTCGATCTTCAGCGTGCCAAAGATCAGCGAGGTGTACATCATCTTCCGTGCCATCGTCACCGAAGAGACCGGGCAGTACGGGCCTGAGACGCTGGCGTACAAGTTCTTCGAACCGGATGAAATCCCCTGGGATGAGATCTACTACCCGGCCATCCGGCAAATTCTCGAGCGCTACATCCTCGAGCGGCAGGCAGGGGTGTATGGCATTTACATGGGCAATGATGACACCGGCAAGGTGCACTTCATGCGCTAGCCTGCCCGGCCTCTTCGCGGGTGAATCTGCACGCACCCGGATCGCGCAATGGCAGAGGCTCGTGCAGTGGCACAGCCCCTCACAAAACCCTCGCCAACGGTCTATTCTCGGTGCACCCTAAGGGCCTTGAGAAAGAGGACCGGCAAAGCACATGGCTAGATGGCTAGATGGCGGCGGGCTAATGGCCGAACGCATCCGCAACCACGACTGGGCCACCACCCCCCTGGGCCCGCTGGAACATTGGCCCGATGCCCTGAAAACCACGATAGCTCTGTGCCTGGCCTCGCGCTTTCCGCAAGCCGTGCTCTGGGGCCCGGACTTGATCACCCTGTACAACGATGCCTTCACACCGATTCTCGGTCGCAAGCCCCTGGCCTTGGGCATCCCCTTCCGCGACGTGTGGCACGAAGCCTGGGATGAAATCAGCAGCATGGCGGCCCGCGCGTTGGCCGGCGAAGCGGTTTACATCGAAGACTTCCCGCTGATGATCGACCGCAACGGCGGCCTGGAGCGGGCCTATTTTACCTTCTGCTACAGCCCGATTCGCGGCCATGATGGCGAGATACTGGGCATGCTCGACACGGTCACCGAAACCACCGCCAGCGTGGTCACCAACCAGCGCCTGAACTTTCTCGATACCCTCGGGCGAGCCGTGACCGAGGCGACCGACCCTGACCAGATCATGGCCATCACCACCCGCATGCTGGTCGAGCACCTTGGCTTGTCCAGCTGCGCCTATGCAATGATGGACCCCGACGAGGACGGTTTCACCATTTGCGGCGATGCGGTGACACCCGGCTCACCACGCCTGGTGGGCCACTATCACCTGCATGACTTCGGCCGCCTGGCGGTCAGCCGCCTGCGCAGCGGCCAGGCCCTGGTGATCAACGACAACCTGCGCGAACTGGCCACTGACGAGGCGGCGACTTTTCAGGCCATCGGCATTACGGCCACCATCTGCATGCCACTGATCAAGGGTGGCAAGCTGACCGCGCTGATGGCGATTCACGACCGCGTACCCCGAGTATGGACCGACTACGAGCAAGCACTGATCAGCGAAGTGACCGAGCGATGCTGGGCGCACATACAGCGGGTCCAGGCCCATGCCGAAGTGCGCGAAGCGATGGCGGCCCTGGAAGCGCTCAACACCACCTTGGAACATCGCGTCGAAGAACGCACCACTCAGTTGCTGCACACCGAGGCCGTGCTGCGCCAGGCCCAAAAGCTGGAAGCCATTGGCCAGCTGACCGGCGGGGTAGCCCACGACTTCAATAACCTGCTGACCATCATCCGCTCGTCGCTGCACTTCCTGCAGCGCCCCAACCTGGCCGAGGAGCGCCGCGAGCGCTACCTCAAGACCATGTCCGACACGGTTGACCGTGGTGCCAAACTGACCGGCCAGCTACTGGCCTTCGCCCGACGCCAGGCCCTCAGCCCACAGGTGTTCGAAGCCGGGCCACGGCTGGAAGCCATGGCCGACATGCTCGACACCGTCACTGGCGCGCGCATCCGGGTCGAGCTGCAGCTACCGCAAGCGCCCTGCCACATCCGCGCCGACCTCAGCCAGTTGGAAACCGCGGTAATCAACCTGATGCTCAACGGCCGCGATGCCATGGCTGGCGAAGGTGCCTTGCAGCTGCGCCTGCAGGCCGACCAGTGCCTGCCGGCCTTGCGCGGTCAGCCTTCACAGCCAGGCCCGTTCGCGGCGATATCGGTGAGCGACAACGGAGTCGGTATTGCCACCGAGTTGCTGGAGCGCATCTTCGACCCGTTCTTCACCACCAAGGCCCCAGGTGAAGGTACCGGGCTCGGGTTGTCGCAGGTGTTTGGTTTCGCCAAGCAATCCGGGGGCGATGTACAGGTGAACAGCATCCCCGGCCAGGGCACCACCTTTACCCTGTATCTGCCGCAGGAGGCACCAACTGCGGCCTCGCCCGAAGACGCCTCGGCCGGCAGCCAGCCACAGGTACAGGGCGAGCGGCGACGAATACTGGTGGTAGAAGACAATCCCGACCTGGGCAGTTTCACAGCTCAGCTCCTCGAGGACCACGGCTACCAAATCAGCTATGCACGGTCGGCAGAAGAAGCGCTGGCGCAGTTGACTGGCCCGGCAGGTGATTTTGATGCGGTGTTTTCCGATGTGGTCATGCCCGGCATGGGTGGCTTGGCACTGGCCCGCGAACTTCGCCGCCAGCGCCCGCAGTTGCCGGTGATCCTGACTTCGGGCTATAGCGAGGCGATTGCCGAAGGCGGGCACCAAGGGTTCACCTTCCTGGCCAAACCCTACTCGGCAGAACAGGTGTGCCAGATACTCGGCAAAGTATTCGGCCACTGATACCTTGCATCGCAATAGGCGATCAACGGCGCCCTTCTGCCAGCATGCGCACCGCAAGCCCCGCCAGCACCGTTCCCATCAACCAACGCTGAACCTGTTGCCACAGCGGCCTGCCAGCCAGGAACACGGCGATGGAACCGGCCATGATCGCAATCAGCGCGTTGACCGTAACGCTGATGGCGATCTGCGTCGAACCCAGCACCAGCGACTGCAACAGCACGCTGCCGTGGCCCGGTTCGATGAATTGCGGCATGAGCGACAGGTACATGACGGCAATCTTGGGGTTGAGCAGGCTGGTGGCAAACCCCATGGTGAATAGCCGCCGCGGGCTGTCGGCGGGCAGTTCACGGAGCTGGAACGGCGATTGGCCACCCGGCCGCAGCGCCTGCCAGGCCAGGTACAACAGGTACAGCGCGCCACCGATGCGCAGCGCGTCGTAGGCAAAGGGTACCGCCATCACCAGCGCCGTGATGCCCATTGCCGCGCAGAACATGTAGATGACGAAGCCCAGAGCCACACCGCCAAGCGAAATCAAGCCGGCTTGGCGGCCCTGGCAGATCGAGCGGGAAATCAGGTAGATCATGTTCGGCCCTGGGGTCAGGACCATGCCGAGGCAAATCAAGGCGAACGTGAGCAGTTGCGTGGTTTCGGGCACGGGGCACATCCTGGTTGTGCATTAGGTTGCAGCGAGTTTATCTGAAGTCATGCTGAACCGGTAAATTCAGGTCATTTGCCCAGCTATCAAGCCCAGGGCCACGGTAATCATCGCCATCCCAGACACCCGCCCGACCAGCTTTGCCGCACCCGGCCGAGTGCTCAGCACAGCTTTGGCGCCATAGCCGACCAGCGTGTAGATCACCAGCGAACTGCACAGGTGGACCAGCCCCAGCAACAAGATCTGCAATGGCACAGGCCAGCTCGACTGCGGGTCGGTGAACTGCGGCAGCAGGGCCAGGAACAGCAGGAATACCTTGGGGTTCAGGCCGCTGACGCAAAAACCCTTCAACGCCCAGCGTGAGCCCGACTCCCCCGCTCCGCCCTGCCCGGCCGCCGGCAATGCCGGGCTGAGCAACAGGTTGCCGCCCAGCCACAGCAAGTAACTGCACCCCGCCAGGGTCAGCAAGGTCAGCGCCAACGGGTGACCTGCCAGCAAACTGCCGACCCCGGCCGCCACCACCAGCGTGGCCAGGAAATGCCCCGACAACATCCCCGCCACCGCTGGCATCACCCAGCGCCCACGCATGCCGGCCGAGATGGCATAGGCCCAGTCTGCACCGGGGGTAATCACGAACAGCATCGACACAGCCCAGAACGCCGTCAGCACACTGATAGCCACTTGAATCTTCCTTATCTACTGCATTGGGATGTCGATAGATTACGGATTCCGTCCGGGGATTTTCTTTCGTATATTCCCCCTCGGCATTCATGTACTGGAAGATTCTTCCCAATGGATAGAACTGATCGAAAAATCCTTGCCGAGCTGCAAAAAGACGGGCGGCTGTCGGTAACCGAGCTGGCCGACCGCGTGGGGCTCAGCCTGTCACCCTGTCATCGGCGCTTGAAGGCACTGGAAGAGTCCGGCGCCATTCTGGGCTATCACGCACGGCTGGCACCGAGCGCCCTTGGGCTGAACTTTGCCGCGTTGGTGTTCGTGACGCTACGCGAGGTGACCCGCCAGCCGGTGGCGGACTTTGAAACGGCACTGGCGCAGATCCCGCAGATTGTCGAAGCGCAGCGGCTGTTTGGCGACCCGGATTACCTGCTGCATGTGGTAGCCAAGGACCTGCCGGCGTTTCAGAAGCTGTATGACGAGCATCTGACCAGTATTCCCAATGTGAAACGCTTGAGCTCGACCTTGGTGATGAAGGAAGTGATTCAGGATCGGTTGCTCCCCATGTAGCTGTTTCCTCTTGTGCCGGCCCCTTCGCGGGTAAACCCGCGCCTGCTGTAGGAGCGGGTTTACCCGCAAAAAGGCCGGCCCAGGCAACCTTTCATCTGCCCTGAAAACGCGCACATCGCACCAACCCAGCCCACCGTGATCCGGGTTGCCAACCCGCCGCCCCTCTACCCCACGGCCTTCAGCCAGCTGGCACTCTCCTTGCTACCGTCACCCGCTTAAGCTTTTGTCAGCCTTAGTTTTTTTAACGCTTATGGGCACATATTTACTAATTTCTCGTTACCCCCGCGCCCCTCATCATCGCTCCAACAAGAACGCGTCGCCCACCGCCGGCACGCCCCCGGGCAGTTCCCAATGCCCTACCTTGCCTTGGAGTCAGTCATGACCAGTGCAGCCAATTCGGCACCCCTGATAGAAAAACACACGATCGGCTACGTGCCCCCGCAAGACCGCCATGGAAAGGTAAGGGATCTGTTCACACTCTGGTTCGGCGGCAACATCGCGCCGTTGCCCATCGTCACCGGCGCGCTGGGTGTGCAGCTGTTCCACCTGAACCTGGTATGGGGCATCGTCGCCATCCTCGTCGGTCACCTGGTCGGCGGGGTGCTGATGGCCCTGCACTCGGCCCAGGGCCCGCAAATGGGCATTCCGCAGATGATCCAGAGCCGCGCCCAGTTCGGCACCCTCGGCGCGCTGCTGGTGGTGGTGATCGCCGGCGTCATGTACATCGGTTTCTTCGCTTCCAACATCGTCCTTGCCGGCAAGTCACTGCATGGCGTGGTCGACGCCGTTCCGGTACCGGTGGGCATCGTCATCGGTGCGTTGGGTTCAGGCATCATCGGCATCATCGGCTACCGCTTCATCCACGTGCTCAATCGCATTGGCACCTGGGTACTGGGTATCGGTATCGTGGTTGGCTTCGCCTACATCTTCACCCATGTGCAGAGCGACGATTTCCTCACCCGCGGCGGCTTCAACCTGGCCGGCTGGCTGGCCACCGTGTCGCTGGCGGCGTTGTGGCAAATCGCCTTTGCGCCCTATGTGTCGGACTACTCGCGCTACCTGCCGGCAGATGTCAAAGTCAGCTCGACCTTCTGGACCACCTACCTGGGCTCGGCCCTGGGTTCAAGCCTGTCGTTCATCTTCGGCGCCGTGGCCGTGCTGGCGATCCCGGCCGGCATGGACACCATGGACGCGGTCAAGCTGGCCACCGGCACGCTCGGCCCGATCATGCTGGTGCTGTTCCTGCTCAGTGTGATCAGCCATAACGCCCTCAACCTGTATGGCGCGGTGCTGTCGATCATCACCCTGGTGCAAACGTTCGCCTACCGCTGGATCCCCACCGCCAAAAGCCGTGCAGTGCTGTCGCTGATCGTGCTGTCGGCCTGCTGCGTGGTAGCGGTGTTCGCTTCGGCAGACTTCATCGGCCACTTCGTTGACATGGTGCTGGTACTGCTGGTGGTGCTGGTGCCGTGGACGGCGATCAACCTGATCGACTTCTACGCCATTCACAAAGGTGATTACGACATCCAGTCGATCTTCCAGGTCGATGGTGGGATCTATGGGCGCTACAACCCGCAGGCCCTGATCGCCTACGCTGTGGGTATCGTGGTGCAGATACCGTTCATGAACACCCCGCTGTACGTCGGGCCGATTTCCGAGCATATCAACGGGGCTGACCTGTCGTGGCTGGTAGGGTTGGCGATCACCTCGCCGCTGTACTGGTGGCTGGCGAGCCGTGACAGTGCCTACCGTCGTCGGCAGACCAGCGCCAAGCTGGCAGCAGTGGCTTGATCGGTACTGGCCTTTCGCAGCAAAAGATGAAACGGCTGGGTGCAGGCGTCCGAACGCCTGGTGCAATTCAGGCGGGAAACAGCGAACCCGTCGATTGGGAATGAATGGCAAAAAAGGGGCCGGCGCCAGAAGGCCGGCCCATTTCGCTATTCAGAAGTTGAAGGTGTAACGCATGATCAAGCGATTTTCATTAGCGCTGTCAGCGTAGGTCGAGCGGTTCGTGGAGTTTCGCCATTGGAACGAAACACCCTTCGCCGGCCCACTCTGAATGACATAAGAGATATCAGTGACCCGCTCCCATTCTTTGCCCTCCTCCCCGTTAAGGCGGAGTGAAGCGGCTTGGCGGCTCTTCAGCAGATCAGGATCAACATCATCACCTTTCATGTACCGGGTGGTGAACAGCAAGCCTGGTACACCCAACGCAGCGAAATCAAAGTCGTACCTTGCGAACCACACCCGCTCCTCAGGGGCAGTGAATGTACTGACCAGCGATTCGCCGAACAGGTAGGTATCCGTGCCGTTCACGAACGCAAACGAGGTGTCGCCCCAAGCCTTCTGGTAACCGCCACCGAGGGTGTGTCCCTTGATGCTGTAGGCGAAGTAGCTACTCAGCGTTCTGTTGTCCACCTCACCCAGTTTTTTGGAGCCTGTCTCGCTGGCATCGAACACGCGAACATCCGCGATCACATTGCCTTCCCACAACGGCTTGATGACTTTAATGCCGGCGAAGTAGGATTTATAGAGATCTTCAAGTTCGGCGGCGTGCAAACTGAAGGTCATGTCCTTCGCAGGTTTGAAGTCAAATGCCAGGTAGTTGTAGTGATCCGCCTCAACCGGGGCATAGCCAGTGGCTGTGAGTGATTCGAAATCGGTGGAATTACGCTGCTTCACGGCGTTGACCCTTATAGCCGTTACCGTCAATTTATCGATGTCGTTGACGGTCAGCGAACCACCGCGAAAGACCTGAGGCAGCAGGCGGCTGTTATTACTCCAGAGCAGAGGCATCAGAGGGTTTACCCCTCCTATCCTCAACTCCGTCTTACCCATCCTTGCTTTGGCGGTGGCTACGAACTTACCGTATTCATCCTCAACCTGCCTGTCGGAATCGTAGGCCAGCAGCCCTGATCCCGTTCTGTCCGGGCTGGAATCAAGCTTCACCCCCAGCAAGCCCATCGCATCAATACCGAAGCCCACGGGCCCTTCTGTAAAACCCGATTGCAAGTTCAAAATAAAGCCTTGCGCCCACTCATCGCGCTTGGACTGAGTGGCGCCATCATTGCGAAAATCGCGATTATAGTAGAAGTTACGGAGTTCGAGACTGCCTTTGAAGTCTTCCACGAACGCGGCAGAAGCATAAGGCGCGACCAGCAATGCTGCTGAACAAGCCAACGATTTTTTTAAAGCAATAGACATCACAGGCACCTTGTTCTTGTTGTGTGCTTGAACATGGAGCGCAGCGAAGCGCCCCATGCAATGCCAATCCTACAAATGGGTTAAGGCCCGCTTTAGCGGAATGATCGAAACAGTATCACCCTGCCCGGCGCTAAACTTGGACAGGGCGCACGCCAGGTTTTTTATTCTGAGTGAAAGGTCGTGAATGCACGCACGGGTTCACGGCCAGTAACCAACGTGTTCTCAATGCTGCCATCATCGGCATAACCCAAGCTCATCCCACAGACGAGCATTTGGCTCTTCGGTATTGCCAGCATTTCAGTGATGATGCTGTGATATTTAAGGAATGCTGCCTGCGGGCAGGTGTGCAAGCCTCTTCCCCGTGCGGCAATCATGAGGCTTTGCAGGAACATGCCATAGTCCAGCAGGCTCCCTTCCTGAAGCACGCGGTCAATCGTGAAGAACAGGCCAACAGGCGCCCCGAAGAAGCGATAATTCCGGCCGTGTTGCTCGTGCATCCTTTGTTTATCGCTTCGACTGATGCCCAACAAGCTATAGAGCCCCCACCCTACCTCCCTGCGCCGTTCGATGTAGGGAGATGTCCACTCCCTGGGGTAATACGCGTAGGGATCAGAAAAGCGTTGGTCATCAGCCGGATGGTCATCAACCTCAGTCAGTGCTGCGGACAACCGTGCCTTCATATCGCCGGTAACAACATGCACGTTCCAGGGCTGCAGGTTGACGCCTGTTGCGCTATAGCGCGCAACGTTCAGAACCGCTTCAATTTCCTCTCGCGGAACTGGGGTTGGGAGGAACGACCTGATGCTCCGACGTGAGACGATTGCCCAGTCGATCAAACGGGCAGTTTCGTCCGAACCTACCGGTGATTTGCGCAAGCGATCAATAAGCATACCTGGCACCTGTCTCTCAGCATTATGGTCAGGTCAGCTCGTGGGCAACCGTGGCCTTCTTCCTCACTACAGCCGAGTCCGAGCGAGATTGGTTGATCATGGTCACTGCAACAGCCCCTACCAGGCCGGCGAGCGCGATTGCCATGAAGTTCTGCTCCAGCGGCAACGCCATCGACACCAAGGCACCAATCAAAACAGGCGCGACAATCGCCCCGACGCGACCGACGCCCGAGGCAAAACCGACGCCAGTTGAGCGGATGGTGGAGGGATAGAAATCGCCGGCGTATGCATAGGCCAGAAGCTGGGTGCCAAGGGTCGAGGCACCCACGATGAACACGACGACAAAGAGCAGTTCGGTGGAGCGGGTATATCCCAGCAACGTGAGTGCGACCGCGCCCACTACATAGAACACCACCAAGACGTGCTTGATGCTGAATTTGTCGCTAAGCCATCCACCCAGAATTGCACCGAAGATCGAACCGAGGTTGAACACGATGACGAAATTCAGGGCTGAACCGAGGCTGAAGCCAGCCATGGCCATCAACTTGGTGAGCCACGAATTGAGCGCATACACCATGAACAGCCCGGTCATGAATGCCATCCAGATCATGACCGTGCTGTATCCACGGCCTTCCAGGAAAAGGCTTCGTACCGGCTTGTCTTGAGCAGAGATAACCTGCGGATTGCCGACGAGCTGCGTGTCATCCGTGATCACAAGGTCAGGACGAAGGCGACGCGCGATGATTTTCAACTCGTCTTGTCGACCCTGCTTCAACATAAAGCCGATAGAGTCGGGCATTGACTTGAGAATGAAAGGAATCAAAACCACTGGCAGGACGGCCACGTAAAACACATATTGCCAACCGTAGCTTTCGATCAGTTGTTTACCGGTCAGCGCTACCAGAATTCCGCCCACCGAATAGCCTGCGAAAACGATGGTCACCAGCCGGGTGCGAACTTTCAAGGGCGAGAACTCACCCATCTGCGCCGTACAGATGGGCAACACACCGCCGATGCCCAAGCCGGCGATAAAGCGCATGATACTGAAGGTCAGCGGGCTGTCAGTGAACCCTGAAGCAGCGGTGAAAACGCTGAACAGCGCCACACAGATCGCGATCATTTTCGGCCGGCCAATTCGATCTGCCAATGTGCCTAAAAAAATGGCGCCCAGCATTGTCCCAAACAATGCTGAGCCAGCCATTACCCCGGCGCTGGTTGCGTCAATTTGCATATCGGCCATGATGGCCGGTAAGGCAGCCCCCACCACTGCCAAGTCGTAGCCATCGATAATCAGAATTAACACACACCAGAACAGAATAATCCCATGAAAGCGGTTAAACTTCGACTCTTCGGTCAACGTGTACATATTCAAAGAACTCATACCGTGTCTCCTTCAATCTTATTGTTGTGTTTTTGAAGTCCACATACGTATAGCGATCTGGCACAACTCGACCACACGCACAGGTACGCATGGTTCCGCGTGTAAGTCGGGAGAGTTGAGAGACCCTAGAAGGCGCCCGAGAAAAATCGTAGGCCTAATGGCAAGGCCCAACCATGCCCAATGGCATCATTCTGCTTGACCGGAACGGGCAGTTTTGGAAAACCAGATGGCTTCAATCAGCGGGTGATCAGCCCAAGCGCAGAGGACTAGCCCCCTCGAGGGCTACGCAACGAGCGTCGGTAAGCACCAGGGGTGATACCCGTCCATTTTTTGAATGCCCTGTGGAACGCACTGGTCTCAATGAAGCCAACCTCTGACGCAACGCCATCCACCGTCATACCTGCCCGGCAGAGCAGACTGATGGAAATATCCCGCCTTAGATTATCTTTGAGCCGTTGGTAGGTGAAACCCTCAGCGTAGAGCCTTCGCTGTAGGGTGGAACTGGACATGCTCAAGTCACGTGCGAGTTCATCGAGTTCAGGCCATGTGTGTGGAGAGAGCAGTTTTAGTCGCCGCCGGATCGTAATGCTCGTGCTGTCGTCGTTACGGTATTTCACAAGGAAGTTACTTGGCGTTCCCTTCAAAAACAAAGGCAGTGTGCTGAGCGTTTGGCAAACCTTGTACTCCAGAACATTCTTCTCGAAAACAGCGGAGGTTCTCTCGGCCCGCCACTCGATTTCCTCACAAAAACGCATTCGATAGTCGCTGTCGTCCTCTGGCTGAGGAGGACGCATCGATAACTTCACAATAGGAATGCGCCTGTCGCACAGCCAGCAAAGCAGGCCGTGCACGAGGACCAGCCAGGCACCATAACAAAACGCCCTTCGCGACTCACCATGATCATGGATGACAATTGCAGCATACTCTCCGTCGCACTCCACCGACCCATAGATGTCATCAAGGGCAGTCCTGAGAAACGCCAGAATCCGCTTGAGCGCCTGTCCAATGGTGTCGCAGCCGAGGGCCAACTGCGCCATCAGCTTGAAGCTACCTCTGCGAAGAGGGTGACTGTCTGCCGCAAAAAACTCATCGTCGAGCAAATCCGCTAACGCAATCCACAATCTGGAGAACGTACCAGCAGGTACCCTGGCATAGCGCTGGTCCAGCAGGCGTGGATCAATATGCGCGTGGCTGAGCACAGTAGCAACATCCAGGCCACGCAGTTCTGCTCCTTGAAGTGCGTCCCGCACGAGGCTGATCGACGTAGTGCCTTTGTGGGCAGAAAACTCCATCTGGGGCTCCGTTGCTAACTCGATACCAAAGGCTGCCTTGCAAAGCAGACACACCCGTAGAAGATCTACCGTACCAATATCACTGTGCCAGGTGTCAACGCCCCTTGTTTTTTATTGCAACACGTTTTGGATTACCGCCCAGAGAGGTCACAACACCTGAGGTAAGCGGGCATTGCTTCATTCTCGCCCCTGCATCCAGGATAGTCACCCCACCTGTTTAAGGCCCTTTCCATGAGTGCCAGCGAGATGTTCTGGGAGCAGTTTTCTGTCGGCCAGGCGTGGACACACCATCGAGATGAAGCGTTGGCGCAAGACGAAATCATCGCCTTCGCAAAGCAATACGATCCGCTATACATGCACACTGATCCTGTTCAGGCGCTTTCCAGCCCCCTGGGCGTACATTGTGCAAGCGGCGTGCATACCTTCGCACTGGCTCAGCGAATGCTGTGTGATGCGCTGTTTTCGGTGACGCATGTCGTGGCCGGGCACCGCATTGAAAACTTCATCATGCATCGACCTGTGAAGCCGAGAGATAGGCTCAGCCTGACGGCAAAGGTGATGAATGTCTCACAGCACGCTCGTCGAGACGATTGCGGCTGGGTCACGCTCGCGATTGCTGTGCAGGTAGCCGGCACCGGTTCGGTGTTGACTTACGACCTGACCGTGCTAATCGCACGAGCAAAATGACCCCGACGCCGATCCATTTGGCCAATCCTCATTGCTCAGAAGCCCCCAAACATCTCTCTCAAGTACCGCCGTCAGAGGGTCGCAATTGCGCGAAGCGGCTGAGCAAGCGCAGCGCGCAGGCTTTCAAATTTTGGCGGGCAGTCCAGGTACAGCACAGTCTTCAACATCTGTGCTGTAACCTGTGGGACCGGGCACGCCCGCGAAGAGGCCAGCACAGTCAACCCACCTCTTGCATGGCAACACACAATTCAAGAAACCGCGAGGCAGCCCGCGAAGGCGTAGCCCCATGCGGCAACAGAATGGAAAAACGCCGCACCAGCGCCTGCGGCGCAACCTGCAGCCGGTGCAGCGCCCCATCTTCATGACGAATGGACATCGCCGACACAAAGCCAACCCCCATCCCGGCCCGGACCGCCTCTTTTACCCCTTCAACGCCAGCGATCTCCAGCGCCACTCGCATTGCCACGCCATCACGGGCAAACGCCCGCTCGACGATCTGCCGCACACCCGAGCCGCTTTCACGCAGTACCAAGGGGTAGGTGCCGAGCGCCGCCAGTGTCTGCTGGTCACTGCTTGCCAGGGGATGCCCACGGGGCACAATCGCCACGATCTCGTCCTCGCGCCACGGCGTCACTTGCGTACCCAACGGCAACTCCTGCCCGGGCGGCCCCTCGATCAGGGCAATATCAACACTGTCCAGGGCGGCGACGATCTCCGCCGTGTTGCCATGCGAGGTGCTGACCAGCACATCCGGATGACGCCCGTGAAAATCGGCGATCAGGTAAGGCAGCAGGTAACTGGCGGGCGTGGTACTGGCGCCGATGCGCAAGGTGCCGCGCTCCAGCCCGCGCATGGCCTCGCGCAATGCTTGCGCCTGTCGGAAGGTTTCGCGCAGGCGCTCGGCATGCGCCAGCAACTGCTCACCGGCCGCTGTCAGCCGCACGCCGCGGCCGGCACGTTGGTAAAGGGGTTCGCCAAACGCCTCTTGCAAGAGCTTGAGCTGGCCGGACACCGCCGGCTGCGACAGGTGCAGGGCTTGAGCGGCATGGCTGATGTTGCCGTGTTCGGCAACCGTGGCGAATGTTATCAGCTGTTCTGGGGTCATTTTTGAAAATTATCAGCTTTTCGGATATTTGCCATCCTAAATTACGATTTTTTATAAGCTTATAACCAGATTAACGTAGGCCTTGTCGAAACAGCTTTTCCGGAGGACTCACATGGCCACGGTTCCGTCCAACCCTGCCTTTGCCCCTACCCTCTCCACCCGAGGGCGGCTCAATGGCATTCTTTTCGTCGCGCTGTTCGCGGTCGCAGTCACTCAACTGGCGGCCCTGCCCGCTATCGCCAACCTGGGCATCAGCCCGCTGATCGTGGGTATCGTCGCAGGTGCCTTGTATGGCAACGCGCTGCGTGACGGCGTACCGGCAAGCTGGGCGGCGGGCATCAATTTTTCCGCTCGCGGCCTGTTACGCATTGCGGTGGCATTTTTTGGCCTGCGGGTAAGCCTGCAGGAAATTGCCGAAGTCGGCTGGTCGGGGCTTATCGTGTCGGTGCTGGTAGTCACCAGTACCCTGCTGATCGGCCTGTGGTGTGGCATGAAAGTGTTCAAGCTCGACCGCGATACCGCCTTGCTCACCGCCGCCGGCAGCGCTATCTGCGGCGCTGCCGCCGTGCTGGCATTTGAATCGGCGCTGCGCAGCGCCCCCCATAAAAGCGCCATGGCAGTCGGAAGCGTGGTGCTGTTCGGTACCTTGTCGATGTTCCTTTACCCGCTGGCGATCAATGCCGGCTGGCTGCATCTGGATACCATGGGCGCCGGGCTGTTGCTGGGCGGCACAGTCCACGAAGTGGCGCAGGTGGTAGGCGCGGCCAGTAATGTCAGCCCCGAAGCCACGCATATCGCCACCATCGTCAAGATGACCCGGGTCATGCTGCTGGTGCCGGTACTGCTGGTGGTGGGCCTGTGGATCAGCCGTTCGCGCAAGGCTGGCCAGGCGCAGGGCAACGGGCGCATTGCCATGCCCTGGTTCGCTTTCGGCTTCCTGGCACTGGTACTGGTGAATTCACTGCAAGTGCTGCCTGGCAGCGTGACCCAGGCCGTGAACAGCCTGGACACCTTTGCCTTGACCATGGCCATGACGGCGTTGGGTATGGAGACCCGCTTCAGCCAGATTCGCCAGGCCGGGCCACGGGCGCTGGCGACCGGGGCGATCCTCAACCTGTGGCTGGTTGGCGGGGGGTTGGCGATTACCCTGGGGGTGCAGAAGCTGTTGGGCTGACTGGAGACCGGGTTGGCTGCTTCGCGGGTAAACCCGCTCCTACACAGGTCCGCACCGCCATCAAGGCTTGCGCTGTACCTGTATAGGAGCGGGTTTACTCGCGAAGCAGGCCGCCCGGTCTCAAGGTTTTTCACAGCCCCCCTCGTTGCCGTCCACATTTCTCGGTATGGTGGTGTCAAAGAAGGATGTTTTACCCGCACAGGAAAGACTTAGATGCCTCAACGCCATGTCATCAATGCATCCGTCAGCCCCAAAGGCAGCCTGGAGACGCTGTCACAACGTGAAGTGCAGCAACTGAGTGAAGTCGGTACCGGTAGCCTTTACACACTGTTCCGCCAGTGCGCCCTGGCAATCCTCAACACTGGCGCCCATGTCGACAATGCCAAGACTATCCTTGAGGCCTACAAAGACTTCGAGGTGCGTATCCACCAACAGGACCGTGGCGTGCGCCTGGAGCTGCTGAACGCGCCGGCCGACGCCTTCGTCGATGGCGAAATGATCGCCAGCACCCGTGAAATGCTGTTCAGTGCCTTGCGCGACATCGTCTACACCGAAAGCGAGCTGGCCAGCCAGCGCATCGACCTGGAAAGCTCCCAGGGCATCACCGACTACGTGTTCCACCTGCTGCGCAACGCGCGTACCTTGCGCCCGGGCGTGGAGCCGAAGATGGTGGTGTGTTGGGGCGGCCACTCGATCAGCACCGAGGAATACCAGTACACCAAGAAGGTCGGCCACGAACTGGGCCTGCGCAAGCTGGATGTCTGCACCGGCTGCGGCCCGGGCGTGATGAAAGGCCCGATGAAGGGCGCCACCATCGCCCACGCCAAGCAACGCATGCATGGCAGCCGCTACCTGGGCCTCACCGAGCCCGGCATCATCGCCGCCGAGGCGCCCAACCCGATCGTCAACGAACTGGTGATCCTGCCAGACATCGAGAAGCGCCTGGAGGCCTTCGTGCGTGTCGGCCACGGCATCATCATCTTCCCAGGCGGTGCCGGCACGGCGGAGGAGTTCCTGTACCTGCTGGGCATCCTCATGCACCCGGACAACCACGACCTGCCGTTCCCGGTGGTGCTCACCGGCCCGCGCAGCGCCGAGCCTTATCTGCAACAGTTGCACGCTTTCGTCGGCGCCACGCTGGGTGAAGCGGCCCATCGCCTGTACGAAATCATCATTGATGACCCGGCGGAAGTCGCCCGGCACATGGTCGAAGGCCTCAAAGCGGTCAAGCAGTTCCGCCGCGAGCGCAACGATGCCTTCCACTTCAACTGGCTGCTGAAGATCGAGGAGAGCTTCCAGCGACCGTTCGACCCGACCCACCAGGCCATGGCCGACCTGGACTTGCGCCGCGAGCTGCCGCCCCATGAACTGGCGGCCAACCTGCGCCGGGCGTTTTCCGGGATTGTCGCAGGCAACGTCAAGGACAAAGGCATCCGCCTGATCGAGGAACACGGGCCGTATCAGATCCACGGTGACAGCGCCGTACTGGACCCGCTGGGCCGGCTGTTGCAGGCATTCGTCGACCAGCACCGGATGAAGCTGCCCGGCGGCGCGGAGTATGTGCCGTGCTATCAGGTAGCGACCTGACCACGCTGTTTTGCTGATGACGGGCATGGATGCCCGTCAAACGCGGGGGCCGGGTGACGGGAGCGCCTGTACGGATCACCCACATGGGTTACATGAGAGCTCACCCACCTAGGTGATTCGCTCACTGCCGGAGTTCAACCATCGCCCGCTCGAAAAACCGAATGCTGTCGCGCCCCCCACGTTTGGACTGGTACAACGCCACATCCCCCTGCTCGATCAACGCCGCCAGGCTCGCCGGCGGCTGATCGAACACGTTGGCACCAATGCTCAAGGTCACCGCCTGGGGCGTAGGCACGGTCTTGTCGGCGTACTGCTGGAACTGCTCGCGCAGCCCACTACCCAGTTCCATGACCCGTTCACTGCTCGCGCCACTGAGCAAGATGACGAATTCATCCCCGCCCAACCGCGCCGCCAGCGAACGCTCGGGCAGCGCCGTACGGATCATCTCGCTCAAGGCAATCAGCAAACGGTCGCCGGCGATATGCCCGTGCAGGTCGTTGACCAGTTTGAAGTTGTCGATGTCGATCAGTAGCAATGCCCCAGGTTGCGCCGGGCTCACGTCCTTGAAGAAATGCCCCGCCCGTACCTCCAGTGCACGCCGGTTGTACAGCGCAGTCAGCGGGTCACGGGCTGCCAGCCGGGCAATCCGCTCTTCACGCCGGTAACGCACGGTGCCGGTCATCGACAAGGCAATCAGCATGATCGCCATCGCGCCTTCCACCAGCGAAACCTGAATGATCAGCCCGCCAAAGGTCGCCAGGTCAATCAGCGTGCCTGGCGTGATCGCGATGGCCGCCTTGGCCACATAGAACAGCCCATGGATCAGCAACACATAGCGCAGCTGCACGGCCCCGACACTCAGCGATTTGCCATGTGGCCGCAGCAGGAAACTGGCCTTGAGCGTCAGCGAGGCCACCAACAACGAGTTGACCATCAGCATCACCTTCGACCACTGCGGGCCCACGGGCAGCAGCAGCAAGGCGAACCAGACCAGCACGATCATCAACCAGGCACGTGACAAGCGCTCCTGGGTGAAGCGCAGCACGCCGATCAGGAAAAAAACGTGGGCCACCACCAGCAAGCCATTGGCGAACCAGATACCGATGAACAGCAAGCCGATCCCGCGCAACAATGCCAGGGTGCTACCAACCGTAATCGTGGCGAAACCCGCACTCCAGTAAAGCAATGAGGTTTCGCGCACACTGCGCCATTCAATCGCCAGGTACAAGGCGGCCGCAGCGGCCAAAGCGACTGAAATAGTCAGCATCGTGGGTGGATCTAACGCCATATACGCATTGGCCTGTCTGGTTAACGGGAAAAGGCCCGACTGTATGCGATCGTGATCACGTTCAGAGGGGCCTTGCACGGTTGCCTGCACATTGTAATCCAGCCCCTGACAAAGGGCCGTGGGCAGCAATATCATAATGACATCAATGCGCGGTGCGCACCACTCTGGCCCTGTCGCTGGCTTGCCGGCGACAGGGCCATTACAGGCGACGTCAGAGCACCCGTTTGATCAACGGTTCCAGCCGGCTATAGCGCAACCGACGCAGAAACTTGCGCACTTGCTTGGGATGTTCGGCCTTCTCCCCCAGCGCCTCTGCCGAACCGATTCTCGGCGCAAAGCGCCGCAGTTCGCTCAACTCCGCTTCCCGTGGCGCCAGCCATTGACCCTGCGGGTCGTCGATCAGCAGGCCGTTCTCCAGGTCCAGGTTGAACCCGCGCGGGTTCAGGTTGTTGCCGGTCAGCAGCGAATAACGCTGGTCGATCCACACGCCCTTGGCATGGAAGGTATGCCCGGGATCGTTCCAGATGCGTACTTGCAGCTGGCCACTGGCAATCGCAGCGTGGCGGCGGCGGGCGAAGGCGCGCAGGTTGTCCTCATACAGATAGGGCAATGCACCACTGGCACTGAACGGTTCGCCAGGGGCGATGTAGAAGTCGTTGGCGGTGCGGTCACCGACGATCAGTTCCACCCCAACCCCCCGCGCCAGGGCATGGTCAAGTTCGCGCATCACGACCTGCGGCGGGTTGAAATACGGCGTACTGATGATGATCTGCGTGCGCGCCACTGCCAGCAAGGCGCACAGCGCCCGATTCAGTGGATTGCCACGGCCCACACCCAGCAGCGGGATCACCTGCAAGCCCTGCCCCGTCATGCTGGCAGGTACCTCGTAGGCCATGCGTCGCAGCCGTGCGCGCAAACGCCGAATGTCGCCGCGCAGGCTGCGGGTGGAAGGTGGCGCCGGCAGGTCGAGGCGCGGTGTGGCGGTGTGGTGCAGCAAACGCTGCACCAGGCCGACCATGGCATCAGCCAGTGCCGGTGACTGGAACACGTGGTAGCGATCCAGGCGATAGCGGTCGAAACGATGCAGGTAGACGTTGTTCAGACTGGCGCCGGTGTAGATCACGCAATCGTCGATGATGCTGCCTTTAAGGTGCAACACCCCGAACAGTTCGCGGGTCTGCACTGGCACGCCATGGATCGCGATGTCCAGCCCGCGCAACTGGCGCTGGGCCTGATACCAGGCGGCATTGCCCGGCTGACGCCCGGCCCCCAGCAGCCCGCGCCTGGCGCGGAACCAGTCGACCACGATGGTGATCTTCAGGCCTGGCCGCTCGGCCTTGGCCTGGTACAAGGCATCCAGGACTTCCTGGCCAGCCTCATCCTCCTGCAGGTACAGCGCGACGATAACGATGCGCCGAGTCGCCGTACGGATGCGCTCGAACAGGCAGGCGCGGTAAGCCCTGGCATCGGGCAGCACCTGGATCGCTTCGGGGGCCATGGCATAGCCTGGCAAGCCCGCCAGCATGGTTTCGGGGTTCACTGACGCTCACCTTCTCTGTGCAATCACTGTCGGCCCTGCCAGCCGGCGGGGCCATTCCTGGCCGCTGCATCCGGGGTGTATGATCGACCCGGCAACGACCCATAACAACAAGAACCACGCGAGGCTCTGCTTTCTCACTGCCCCTGACCAACCAGGCCTCAGCTTGCACAGGAACAGCGCAATGGTCCACCCCGCTTCTGCAAACCTATCGCCGTCTAGTGTAAAGAATTGTTCGGCAAAGACCTTTGGCTTCCTGATTTTGCCCAATTTCACCACCATCGGCCTTGCGTCGGCGGTTGAGACCCTGCGCATGGCCAACCTGGCCGCGCGCAAGCCGCTGTATCGCAGTGTGCTGATCGCCGCAGACGACGCGCCGGTGGTGGCCAGCAACGGCATGCGCGTACTGCCCGACTACAACATCGCCAACGCCCCCGCGCTGGATGCCTTGCTGGTGGTCGGCGCCAACCCGATCGACCGAAGCCGTAGCAACCGCCCATTGATCGACTGGTTGCGCCAACTGGCCCGCCAGCGCTTGCCGCTAGGCGGTATCTGCACCGGTAGCTACCTGCTGGCCAAGGCCGAATTGCTCAAGGGTTACCGCTGCACCATCCACTGGGAAGACCTGCCGACGTTGCAGGCACACTTCCCCGGTATCGTGATCTCCAGCCAGCTGTTCGAACTGGACCGCGACCGTTACACCTGCTCAGGCGGCGTGGCAGCCATGGACATGATGTTGCAACTGGTGGCCCGCGACACGGGCGGCCAGGACATCGCGGCCAAGGCCGCCGAGCTGTTGCTGTGCGACCGCGTACGCGGTGAGCGTGAGCGGCAGCGTGTGCCGCTGCGTACCCTGCTCGGCAGCGCCCAGCCCAAACTGAGCCAGGTGGTGGCGATCATGGAGGCCAATCTGGAGGAGCCGCTGGGGCTGGAGGAACTGGCCAGCCTCAACGACGTGACCGTGCGCCAATTGGAGCGGCTGTTCCACAAGTACCTGCAGCGCACGCCCAGCCAGTATTACCTGGAGCTGCGGCTGTCGCGGGCGCGGGAGTTACTGCTGCGCAGCGACGTGCAAGTGCGTGAGGTAGCGCTGGCCTGCGGCTTCAGTTCGCCTGCGCATTTTTCCAAGAGTTATAGCCGGTTCTTCGGGCTGTCGCCTTTAGGGGAGCGGCGGCAGGCCTCTCTCCACTGACGGGGGTCAGGTATTGGCATTGCTGGCCTCTTCGCGGGCAAGCCCGCGCCTACACGCACATCGGTGGTCCGCCACAGGCCGTTGTAGGAGCGGGCTTGCCCGCGAAGAGGCCAGTGCAGGTCAACTAATCTTCAAGGGCCCCGTGCGCCGTCTCCCGACACATCAGCATGGCCACCAGCGCCACCAGTGCTGCCGCCAGCAGGTATCCTGCCGGGGCCAGCTTGCTGCCCGTCACCTGAATCAGCCAGGTGGCAATGAACGGCGCAGTCCCGCCAAACAGCGAATTGGCCACATTGAAGCTCAGGGCAAACCCGCTGAAGCGCACCCGGGTCGGAAAGATTTCGGCCAGCAGGCACGGCAAGGTCCCATCGTTCATCGCCAGCATCGCACCGAAAAGGATCTGGATGGCCAGAATCACCAGCAGCGGCTGGCCGTCCAGCAGGCGAAACAACGGCACGGTCAACCCCAGGAACAACAGCGAGGCCACCACCAGCATGGTCTTGCGACCAAACTGGTCGGACAGCCGCCCCATCAGGAAGATCAAGCCGATATAGGTGGCCAGCGACACCGTCGAGGCGATGAACGAATCCCGCTCGCTCATGCCCATTTCACTGGACAGGTAGGTCGGCATGTAACTGAGCAACAGGTAGAACGCAACCGCATTCAGGCAGGTGACACCTATGCCGATCGCCAGACTGCGCCGGTGCTGGCCCAGCAGTTCGCGCAGCGGCGTCGTGGCCATGCCGGCCTTGGTTTCCAGGCGCTGCTCCATCTCCAGGAACTTGGGCGTGTCCTGCAAGCTCATGCGGATATAGCGCCCTACCAGGCCGAACGGCGCCGCCAGCAGGAACGGCAGGCGCCAGCCCCATTCATGCAGGGCTTCACTGCTGAGCAGCTCATGCAGCACCGCAACGAACGCCGCACCGAACAACAACCCCGCCGCCGTGCTGGCCGGCACGATGCTGGTGTACAAGCCACGCCGCCCAGGCGGCGCGTACTCGGCCAGGAACGCAGCGGCCCCGGCGTACTCACCCGAGGCGGAAAACCCCTGTACCAGGCGGATCAGCAACAGCAGGGCCGGTGCCCACAGCCCGATCTGCGCATAGCCCGGCAACAAGCCGATGCAGAAGGTGGATACCGACATGATCAGGATCGACCAGGACAACGCGTTGCGCCGACCGTGTCGATCGCCGAAATGGCCCCAGACGATGCCGCCCAGCGGGCGCACCAGGAACGACAGGGCGAATACCGCGAAGGTGGCCAGCAAACCGGTGGTCTTGTCAGTTTGCGGGAAGAAGGTGGCGGCGATGATGGTGGCCAGATAGCCGTAGGCGGCGTAGTCGAACCACTCGACGAAGTTGCCCATGAAGCTGGCCCGGGCGGCCTTGCGCAGCGCCTGGCGTTCGGCGTTGTGTGCGGGGCCGGCGATGGCGGATGGGTCTAGGGTGGTGCTGGACATGACGGGTACCCTCTGGTTCTTTTAATTGGAGGCAGGGTCTGGTGGTCATACGGGGATCTTGTTGTTGTCTGGGCCAGCCTATTCGCGGGTGAACCCGCGCCTGCGAAAACGGTGAAATCCCCGCAGGAGCGGGCTTGCCCGCGAAGCAGCCGACGCCGATGCTTATTTGCGAATGATGTTGTGCTCCGGCCCATACGGGAACCTGGTGATGTTCTCGGCGCCGCTGTCGTTGACGATCAGGATGTCATGCTCGCGATAACCGCCCGCCCCCGGCCGCCCTTCAGGCAGCATGATCATCGGCTCGATCGACACCACCATGCCCGGTTCCAGCACGGTATCGATGTCCTCGCGCAGCTCCAGCCCCGCCTCGCGGCCGTAGTAATGGCTGAGCGTGCCGAACGAATGGCCATACCCGAAGGTGCGGTACTGCAGCAGGTCGTGGCGCAGGAAGATCTCGTTCAGTTCGCGGGCGATATCGCTGCAGCGCATGCCTGGGCGCACCAGTTGCAGCCCGGCTTCGTGCACTTCGACGTTGGCCTGCCACAGGCGCAGGTACTCGTCCGGGCAGTGGTCAAGGAACAGGGTGCGCTCCAGCGCGGTGTAATAACCGGCGATCATGGGGAAACAGTTGAGGCTGAGGATCTCGCCCTTGCCCACACGGCGGCTGGTTACCGGGTTGTGTGCGCCATCGGTGTTGAGCCCGGACTGGAACCAGGTCCAGGTGTCCATCAGCTCGGCGTCCGGGAAGCGTTTGGCAATTTCGCGCACCATCGCCTGGGTGGCATGCAGTGCCACCTCGTACTCGGGCACCTGCTCACGCAGGGCCTCGACCACTGCCGCTCCGCCGATGTCGGCCACCTGTGCACCGTGACGGATAAGCGCCTGCTCCTCGGCCGACTTGATCATGCGCATACGCATGCACGGCGCAGCGATGTCTACCAGCTCGGCCTTGGGGTAGCAGGCGGCGAATTTGCCGTGGTTCTGCAGGTTCAGGTGGTCGTACTCCACGCCGATGCGCGAGGCCAGCGGCAACGCCTGCTGGATGGCGACGAAATAGTTGTCGCGCTGCCAGTCGGTGTAGACGATGTTGTCAGTGCCCACCGTGCGCCGCCAGGGTTGCCCGCCGTCGATATTGGCGCTGATCGAGACCACCTTGTCCTGGGTGATCACCAGCGCATAAGGGCGGCCGAACGAGCAGTAGAGGAAATCGCTGTAGTAGTTGACGTTATGGTACGAGGTGAAGATTGCCGCCTCGATGTCCTGCTCGGCCATATAGGCCCGCAGCCGGGCGTGGCGAGCAGCGTATTCCTGAGCGGAGAAGGTTGGCTGCACCTTGTCGCCATTGCGGATTTTCAGGGTCTTGGGCATTTGCATGGTCGGGGTTCCTTGTCGTTGTGAGCACGCTGTTCAGGCCGGCCGCCTGAGAAGCATTGCAACAGAACCGACGAGGACACTTTTGTATCTATCCGACCTGGAATTGGCGGGATAACCACTGGCCAAGGGGGCGCTGAGCGCCCCCCCGCCAGGCAACGCTATTTCAAATCAAAGCGGTCCAGCTCCATGACCTTCTGCCAGGCGGCCACAAAGTCGCGGACAAACTTGTCCCCCCCATCACTGCTGCCATACACCTCGCTCAACGCCCGCAACTGGGCATGCGAACCGAACACCAGATCGACCCGGCTACCGCTCCACTTCACCTGCCCGGTCTTGCGGTCGCGGCCTTCAAAAGTTTCGTTGTCCGCCGAGGTCGGTTTCCACTCCACGCTCATATCCAGCAAGTTGCGGAAGAAGTCGTTGCTCAGCGTCCCCGGCTTGTCGGTGAACACGCCGAGGTTGCTGCCACCATGGTTGGCGCCGAGCACCCGCAGGCCACCGATCAGCACGGTCAGTTCCGGCGCGGTCAAGGTCAGCAACTGCGCCTTGTCCAGCAACAGTTTCTCGGCCTTGACGCTGTAGCGTGCCTTGGTGAAGTTGCGGAAGCCGTCGGCCAGCGGTTCCAGCACGGCGAACGACTCGACGTCGGTCTGCTCCTGGGACGCATCGACTCGGCCTGGGCGGAACCCTACGCTGCCGCTGTAGCCCGCATCCTTGGCAGCTTTTTCGACTGCCGCGGTACCGGCCAGCACGATCAGGTCGGCCAGGGAAACCTTTTTGCCGCCGTTGTTGAACTCGCCCTGGATCTTCTCCAATGCCGCCAGCACCTTGTCCACGCCCTGGTTTGCAGCCCAGTCCTTCTGTGGCGCCAAGCGCAAACGTGCGCCGTTGGCACCACCGCGCTTGTCGGAGCCGCGGAAGGTCGACGCGGATGCCCAGGCGGTGGAGACCAGTTCGCCCACGCTCAAACCCGAGGCCAGGATCCTGGCCTTGAGGGCCGCGATGTCTTGCTCGCTGATCGTGGATGGGTCAGCTTTGGGCAACGGGTCTTGCCACAGCAACTCTTCATTGGGCATTTCCGGGCCCAGGTAGCGCGACAGCGGGCCCATGTCGCGGTGGATCAGCTTGTACCATGCACGGGCAAAAGCATCCGCCAGTTGCTCAGGGTTGTCTTTGAAACGGCGGGCGATCGGCGCGTAGATCGGATCGAAACGCAATGCCAGGTCGGAGGTCAACATCGACGGTGCATGCCTTTTACCGGGATCGTGTGCATCGGGCACTGTTCCGGCGCCTTTGCCGTCTTTTGGCCGCCACTGGTGCGCGCCGGCCGGGCTTTTGGTCAGCTCCCACTCAAAGTCGAACAGGTTATTCAGGTATTCGTTGCTCCATCGGGTCGGGGTGGAGGTCCAGGTCACTTCCAGGCCACTGGTGATGGTATCCCCGCCTTTGCCGGAGCCAAACGTGTTGTGCCAGCCCAGGCCCTGCATTTCCAGGCCTGCCGCTTCCGGCTCGGGGCCGACGTTGTCGGCGGGGCCGGCACCATGGGTCTTGCCGAACGCGTGGCCACCGGCGATCAAGGCCACGGTTTCTTCATCGTTCATGGCCATGCGGCCAAAGGTTTCACGGATGTCCTTGCCCGAAGCCACGGGGTCGGGGTTACCTTCCGGGCCTTCCGGGTTCACGTAGATCAGGCCCATCTGCACGGCGGCCAGCGGGTTTTCCAGGTTACGCTCGGCCGACAGGTCGCGATTCTGCTCTTCACCATGCTTGGCCGGCTCGGCCACCAGGTCACCCTGCCCCGGCGGCTGCGCCTTGACCTGATCCTTGCCGTAACGGGTATCGCCGCCCAGCCAGACCTTTTCCGACCCCCAGTACACGTCTTCGTCCGGCTCCCACACATCGGCACGCCCGCCGGAGAAGCCGAAGGTCTTGAAGCCCATGGACTCGAGGGCAACATTACCGGTGAGTACGATCAGGTCGGCCCAGGAAATCTTGTTGCCGTACTTCTGCTTGATCGGCCACAGCAGGCGCCGGGCCTTGTCCAGGCTGACGTTGTCCGGCCAGCTGTTGAGCGGGGCGAAGCGTTGCTGGCCAGAGCCCGCACCACCGCGGCCATCACCAATGCGGTAGGTGCCCGCGCTGTGCCAGGCCATGCGGATGAACAACGGGCC
Organism: Pseudomonas sp. BO3-4; assembly: GCF_034044115.1. NCBI lineage: Bacteria > Pseudomonadati > Pseudomonadota > Gammaproteobacteria > Pseudomonadales > Pseudomonadaceae > Pseudomonas > Pseudomonas sp. BO3-4. The sequence goes on along the minus strand of NZ_CP139018.1, from coordinate 2,557,886 downwards.
GTAGTGGCCAAAGTCGGCCGGCCACCAATCCTGCGAGTCGGTCATCAGGGCGGTCAGGTCTTTCTTCAGGGCCTGAAAGTCGAGGCTCTTGAACGCCTTGGCATAGTCGAAGTCCGGGTCGGGGCTGGACTTGGAGGAATGCTGGTGAAGAATTCTCAGGTTGAGCTGGTCAGGCCACCAGTCACGGTTGGTGGTGCCGCCACCTGCGGTTTGATGGAACGGGCATTTCGATTCGTTCGACATCTGCGGGTACCTTTGGGTCGGTTATCCAGATTTCCGGTCTATGCCAGTGTTCTTTCAGCCGAGCGGGTGGGCTCGTACTACCCCTCATCAGGTGTACACGGGGCTTGCGAAGCTGTCACGGCGGGGGGGGCACGGTCTTGCACGCAGGTGCTGACGCGCTGCCCTGTCGCGGAATTCGCGGGGCCACGAGAAAGACTAGCCGAGCTTGGGCAGAGTTCTAATAGAGTGGCTGTTGGAGCCTGATAGGCTGGCTCTGTCAGGCGCAGGCCTGTATCGGCCTCATCGCGGTCAAGCCCGCGATGAGGCCGGCACATCCATACAAGGCACAGGGCCCTGCACCATGCTTCAATACAAAGCCATACCCTTTGCCCAGGACGCCGAGCCCTCATGAACCGCAACGACCTGCGCCACGTCGACATGAACCTGCTGGTGCTGTTCGAAGCCCTGATGATCGAGCGCAACCTGACCCGCGTGGGTGAAAAGCTGTTTATCACCCAATCCACCGTCAGCGCCGCCCTCGCCCGCCTGCGCGAGCTGTTCGACGACCCGCTGCTGATCCGCAGCGGCCGGGCCATGGAACCCACCCCACGGGCCATGCAGATCTTTGCCGAACTGGGCCCGGCCATGGACGTGATTTCCGCCGCCATCAGCCGCGCCCGCCAGTTCGACCCGGCCAACAGCTGCAACGTGTTCCGCCTGGGCCTTTCTGACGATGCCGAGTTCGGCCTGTTTCCGGCCCTGCTGCAGGCCCTGCGTGAAGAAGCCCCCGCCATTAGCGTGGTAGTGCGGCGGGCCAATTTCCTGCTGATGCCGGGCCTGCTGGCCAGCGGCGAGATCTCGGTAGGTGTGAGCTATACCACCGACCTGCCGGCCACCGCCAAGCGCCGCAAGCTGCGCGACATCGGTGTACGGGTGCTGCGCGCCGACGACCGCCCAGGGCCGCTGACCCTCGACGAATACTGCGCCCGCCCGCACGTAATGGTGTCGTTTTCCGGTGACATGAGCGGCAACATCGACCTCGACCTGGCACGCATCGGTCGCTGCCGCAAGGTGGTGCTGGCGGTGCCGCAGTTCGGTAGCCTGCGCGCCCTGCTGCGCAACACCGAGCTGATCGCCACGGTGCCGGACTATGCCGCTTGTGCCCTCGCCGACGACGGCAGCCTGCGCGCCGACCCAGCGCCGTTCGACATCACCGAGGCCGAGCTGTCGATGGTCTGGAGCGGCGCCCAGGACAACGACCCCGCCGAGCGCTGGCTGCGCGACCGCATCCTGCAGTTCATGGCCACGCCGTGATGCCCTCTTCGCAGCACAACGCTGTTGCTACCGGCCGTAAAGCCTGAAGTACGCAACTGCTATTTGCTGCGCTGCATCCACGCTGCGCCAAGCCCACTGAGGCAGATCACCAAAATCCCCACCAGGCTCAGGGTATCCGGCACCTGGCTGTACACCACGAAGCCAAGCAACCCGGCAAACACGATCTGGCAATAGCTGAACGGCGCCAGCAACGCCGGCGCCGCATGGCGGAAGGCCTGGGTCAGCAGCAGGTGCGCAGTCATGCCAAAGCCGCCCAGTGCCAGCATCAACAGGGCATGGTCCCAGCGCGGCACTTCCCAGAAGAACGGCACCAGCGCACTCATTGCCAAGGTGTTGCACAGCCCCGCGTAGAAGTTGCTGGTGGTCGGGCTGTCATGCGCCGCCAGAATGCGCGTCAGCAACTGATAGAAGCAGAAGCCCAACGCCGAGCCGAACGGATACAGAATGGCCGGGGTAAACATCGCCCCACCCGGGTGCACCACCACCAGCACGCCGATAAAGCCCATGACCACCGCCACCCACTGCCCCACTGTCACTCGCTCTTTGAGCAGCGGCGCCGACAGCGCGGTGACCAGCACTGGGGCAAGGAAGTTGACGGCCGTGGCCTCGGCCAGTGGCAGGTATTGCAAACCGGTCGTGAACAGCAGGCTGGTGCTCAGCAGGCTCAGGGCCCGCAAGGTCTGCAGTACCGGCCGACGTGTGCGCAATACATTGAGCCCAGACTTGGGCAGGAAGATACCGGCCATCAGCAGCGTGTGCACCACATAACGCGCCCATACCACCATGACTATCGGGTACAGGCCACCCAGGAATTTGGACAAGGCATCGTGGCTGGCAAACAGGAACGTCGCCACCACCACCAAAGCGATGCCACGCAGGGGTTGGTTGACGCCGGACAGCGGTGTGCTGGAACTCATGGCTCTCTCGATGACGGCGCGGCAACATGCCCCGCCCAAGGAAGACCGCGCAGGCATTGCCTCGCGGATGTAACAGCTGGGATTCTAGAAGAGATGCCGCAGCATAAGGAAGTTCATTTGCCGCTTGCCCCGGCCAAGTGCAATTTCTGTTCGGTGATCGACCACTTTTCACCTTGTAAGCATGGCCCGTGCACTGTCGATCGCCGACCATCGACCGACCCCTGCCCACCCTACAAGGAATTTACATGCAAAGGCTCAGCACCCGCACCGGCCTGGACCTGCCCGCCATCGGCCTGGGCACCTGGCCAATGACCGGCAGTGAATGCACCCAGGCCGTGCGCCAGGCACTGGACGTGGGTTACCGGCACATCGACACTGCCACCGCCTACGAAAACGAAGCAGCCGTTGGCCAGGCGCTGCGCGACAGCGACGTGCCACGCGAGCAGATCCACCTGACCACGAAGGTCTGGTGGGACCGCCTGGAGCCCAACGCCATGCGTCAGTCGCTGGAAGACAGCCTGCGTGCGCTGGGTACCGAACAGGTCGACCTGTTCCACATCCACTGGCCAGGCAAAGACTGGGACCTGGCCCGCAGCATCGACACCTTGGTAGCCCTGCGTGACGAAGGCAAGGCGCGGCACATTGGCGTGGCCAACTTCCCGTTGGGGTTACTGCGCCAGGTGGTGGAAACCCTGGGCGCGCCGTTGTCGGCGATCCAGGTGGAATACCATGTTCTGCTCAGCCAGCAACCGCTACTCGACTTCGCTCGCAGCCATGACCTGTTGCTCACCGCCTACACCCCGCTGGCACGCGGCCAGGCAGCGGCGCAGCCGGTGATCCAGGCGATTGCCCGCAAGCATGGCGTACTGCCCAGCCAGGTCGCGCTGAAATGGCTGCTGGACCAGGACGGCGTGGCGGCGATCCCCAAAGCCAGCAGCCGCGAAAACCAGCTGGCCAACCTGGCTGCGTTGACCGTGCAGCTGGATGACGAAGACCGCGCAGCCATTGCCGGGCTGCCGAAAGACCAGCGCGTGGTTAGCCCGCCGTTTGCCCCGGACTGGAACAGCTGAGGCCGCGCCTGCCAGGGGCCGCGCAACTCATTATTCTTGCGTGATGACCTGCTTCAACCGCTCGCTCGCCGGTGCCGGCCGCCCGTAAAAGTAGCCCTGGAAGTGCGAACAGCCTTCCGCCGCGAGCCGGCGCATCTGCTCCTCCGACTCCACGCCTTCGGCCGTGGTCTTGATCATCAGGCTGTTGGACAGCTCGGTAATGGCGCGAATGATCGACATGGCCTCGCGGCTGTCGCACATGTCATGCACGAACGACTTGTCGATCTTGATCCGGTCGAACGGGAACGAACGCAGGTAGCCCAACGATGAGTAGCCGGTACCAAAGTCATCCAGTGAAATGGACACGCCCAGGTCTTTCAGCGCACGCAAGGTGCGCACGTTTTCCTCGCTGTTGCCCAGCAGTACCGACTCGGTAATTTCCAGCTCCAGCCGCTGCGGCGGCAGGCCCGAGTCGGCCAGCGCGAGGGCGACGGTATGCACCAGATCGCCGTTCTTGAACTGCACCGCCGACAGGTTGACCGACACCGTCTGCTCACTGTCCCAACTGGCCGCCTCCTGGCAGGCCAGATTCAGCGCACGGTTGCCCAACTCGTGGATCAACCCGGTTTCTTCGGCAATGGGGATGAAGTCCATCGGCATGACCATGCCACGGGTCGGGTGTTCCCAGCGCAGCAGCGCCTCATAGCCGGTAACGCTGCTGGTCTGATGATCGACTACCGGCTGGTAGTGCAACTGCAACTGCCCCAGGTGCAGCGCTGTGCGCAGGTCGGTTTCCACCAGGCGGCGCTGACGGGCGGCAACGTCCAGTTCGACATCAAAGCATTCATAACGATTACGGCCGTTACGCTTGGCTTGGTACAGGGCCATGTCGGCGTAACCCAACAGTTGCTCTGCCTGGTCATTGTCATCAGGCGCGATGGCGATGCCGATGCTCACCCCCACCACGAACTGATGCCCTTCGATCTGGAATGGCGGGCTGATGGCCTTGATCAGGCGCTGCGCGGTGTTACACGCGGCATCCCGCCCCTCCAGGCCCGTCAGCACCACGGCAAACTCGTCGCCCCCCAGGCGGGCCAAGGTGTCGTGCTCACGCAGTTCGCGGCGCAGACGCTTGCCCAACTCGCGTAGCAACTTGTCACCAAACGCATGGCCAAGGGAGTCGTTGATGTTCTTGAAGTTGTCCAGGTCCAGGCACAGGGCAGCCGTCAGCTTGGCGTTTTCGCTGCCGCGCAACAGGGCCTGGCGTAGCCGTTCGTGGAACAGCGTACGGTTGGGCAACCCGGTGAGCGCGTCATGGTGCGCCATGTGATGGATCTGCGCATGGGCGGCCAGCTCTTCGGTGGCGTCTTCAGCCACGAACAACACGTAATCGGCCTGCCCCTCGCGGCTCTGGCTGAGCAGGGTACGGCTGCGCAGGGTGCGAGGGCCACGGGCGGTCTCGACGCGCGTTTCGGCGGCGTGTCCCTTGGTGCTGCGGGCACCCCGCACGAATTGCTGCTCCAGGTAGTCACCGGCAGCCGGCGCCAGGCATTCCTTGGGCAACTGGCCGATCATGCTGCGCTGCGGCCCGCCGAACAGGCGTTCGGCCTGCTGGTTGGCCAACAGGATGCGCTGGCTTTCCAGGTCCTGGACGATGACGCTCGCGGGAATGTTGGCAATCACCGAATCGAGAAACTGCGAAAGCTTGGCCATTTCCTGGCTGTACTGCTCGGCCAGCTCTTTGGCCTGCAGCAGTTCGAGCTCCTGGCGGTGGCGTTCGGAAATGTCGCGGGTGACCTTGGCGTAACCCACCAGTTGCCCGGCATCGTCGTACACCGCTTCGATGACCACATGGGCGTGGAAGACCGTCCCATCCTTGCGCAGGCGTGCGCCCGTTTCTTCAAAGCGTCCGGTGCTGCGCGCCTGCTCCAGGTTTAACGCCGGCAACCCGGCTACGCGCTCGGCATCGGTGTAGAACAACGAGTAATGCTGGCCGACGATTTCCTCGGCACGGTACCCCTTGGCGCGCTGGGCGCCGGGGTTCCAGTTGGCGACGATACCTTCAGGGGTGAGCAGGTAGATGGCATAATCCACCACGCTCTGGATCAACAGCCGGTACATGATGTCGGGGTTTGCTGCGAGCGACATGAACTTTACCTGAACCTTCGAAGCGCATGAAAAGGGACCCCGGCAAGCGGCGGCCGGGTCTTGGAAAGCGATGATGGCATTATGCCGCTCGCGAGCATTTTGTGAAGCACATCACAAAAATGGCGCTATCCCTTATCCACACCAACGAACAGGCGCCCCCCCTCAATGGCGGGTACCGGTCACCAGGAAATTGAGCAAGTCCGGCTCATCCCCCAAGGGGATAGCCTGCGCCGGCCGCGGCAGGCTCGCCAGCACGGCATTGCAGAAAGCCACGGCGGGCAGATCCTGCGCGTAGCAACGCAGCAGCCAGTCACCCTCGCCACTCAGCAACTGCAACGCCACCGCTTGGCCGATGCCCTGGCGACGATACTTCTTCAAAATAAACAGGTCGGCAAGTTCCTGCGCATCGATGCCAGGCAGTTCGCTACGCTCGACCAGGACGAAGCCGGCGATGAATCCGTCCACCAGCACCAGATACGCGCCCCAGCCGTCGTCCTGCCAGTAGCGTTGCAGGTGCTCCTCGTGGATGTAGAAACGGCCATCCGCCTCGACGTCTTCCTGCTCCCAGTCGGAGGACTCGTAGCAATAGAACTGGTAGAGATTGCGGATCAGCGAAGCCTGGTCGAGGGTGGTTGGCAGCAGCGCGATGGGGAGCATGGTGTAGGAGGCCTGAACAAAAAGACGATTCTAGATCACCCGCCCCTGACGACAAAAAGCCCGGGACCTCCCCGCACGGAAAGCCCCAGGCAAAATCACAGTGACATAACCTTGAACTCAGCCCTCCTGCAACGCCCGCGGCCGATGGTTTCGCGCCTCGGCGTCAGGCGACTTGGCACCCTGTAAGCGGAAGTCGAATGACAACTCGGCAAAGCGCTCTGCTTGCACGCCGCGGTCGCGCGCCGCCGCCGCATCCTCGACAAAACGCAGTTCGCCGATCAGCCCGTCACGGGTGGCATAGGCAAAGTCGTCCCACAGGTACTTGTCGCCCGCAAAGTTGATCTGCGTAGTCAGGTGGCGGTGCCCCGGTGCCGAGATGAAGAAGTGCACGTGCGCCGGGCGCTGGCCATGGCGGCCGAGCAGGTCCAGGCATTCCTGGGTTGGCCCCTGCGGGTCGCAGCCATACCCCGACGGTACGATCGAGCGCGCGCGATAACGGCCCTCGGCATCGGTAATGATACGCCGACGCAGGTTGAACTCGGACTGTGTCGAATCGAAGTACGAATAGGTGCCCTGGGTGTTGGCGTGCCACAGGTCGACGGTGGCACCGGCCAACGGTTTGCCGTCGGCATCGAACACCTGGCCCTGAAGGAACATCACCACGCCTGGGTCAGTGCCGTCGTCCATGCGCACTTCGCCCTCTGCCAGCGGCGCCCCGGCAACGTACAACGGGCCTTCGATGGTGCGCGGGGTGCCGCCGCCAAGGCCGGCTTCGGCATCCTTGGCATCCTGCAGCAGGTCGAGGAAGTGCTCGATGCCCAGGCCAGCAGCCAGCAGGCCTGCCTCGTTACGGCCGCCCAGGCGGTTGAGGTAGTCCACGGCGTGCCAGAACTCGTCCTCGGTGATTTCCAGGTCTTCGACCAGGCGAGCGGTGTCTTGCAGCACACGCAGAATGATCTGCTTGAAGCGCGGGTTTCCTTCGGCATGGTCCAGGCCAGCCACCCGGTTGAAGAAGGCTTGAATGTCGGCAGTGTGGGAAATTTTCACGGTCATCGTGCTTACCTCGTATTGTTCTTGTCAGGCATACAGGTGCGAATCAGCGATCGTCGCTGTGAATAGACGAGGGATGCCGACACAGGCCGTCGACCTCAATGTCCATGTACGGGAACAGCGGCAGCTGCATCAGCGTGTCATGCAACGCCTCGACGCTGGGCACATCGAACACGCTGTAGTTGGCGTAATGCCCGGCAATGCGCCACAGGTGGCGCCAGGTGCCTTCGCGCTGCAGGCGCTGGGCCAGTTCCTTTTCATCGGCCTTGAGCTGGGCGGCCTTGGCCGGGTCCATGTCGACCGGCAGCTTCACGGTCATCTTCACGTGGAACAACATGGTTATCTCCTTGCTTGTCAGCGACGAGCGAAGCGCGCCAGGCGCTGTTCGTCCAACGTCAGGCCCAGGCCTGGGGTATGGGGGATGTGCAGCTGGAAGTCGCGGTATTGCGGCGGCTCGTTGACGATCTCCTCGGTCAGCAGCAGCGGCCCGAACAGCTCTGTACCCCAGGTGAGCTGGCGCAGGGTGAGGAATGCGTGGGCCGAAGCCAGGGTGCCGATCGAACCTTCGAGCATGGTGCCGCCGTACAAGGCGATGCCTGCGGCCTCGGCGATCTGTGCAGTGCGCAGCACCGCGCGCGGGCCACCATTCTTGGCGATTTTCAGGGCGAAGATGCTGGCGGCGCCGTCGGCGGCCAGGCTGAAGGCGTCCTCGACGCTTTCGATCGACTCATCGGCCATGATCGGTGCCGGGCTGCGCTGGTTCAGGCGCACCTGGCCACCACGGTTGATGCGCGAAATCGGCTGCTCGATCAGGTCGATGCCGTTGTCGCCCAATACCTGGCAGGCGCGGAGGGCCTGGGACTCGTCCCAGTACTGGTTGACGTCGACCCGCACGCTGGCGCTGTCACCCAGCTCGCGCTTGATCGCGACCACGTGCTTGAGGTCCTGGGCCACCGGGTTGGCGCCGATTTTCAGCTTGAACACGCGGTGCCGGCGAATGTCCAGCATGTGCTGGGCTTCGGCGATGTCGCGGGCGGTGTCGCCGCTGGCCAGGGTCCAGGCCACCTCCAGGCTGTCACGCACGCGGCCCCCCAGCAGTTCGCTGACCGGCAGGCCCAGGCGTTTGCCCTGGGCGTCGAGCAAGGCGCTTTCGATGCCGGACTTGGCGAAGGTGTTGCCCTTGGCCAGCTTGTCCAGCTTGAGCATGGCGGCATTGATGTTGTCTGCCGGTAGGCCGATCAGCGCCGGGGCGAGGTACGCGTCGATGTTCGCCTTGATGCCTTCGGGGCTTTCGTAGCCATACGCCAGGCCACCGATGGTGGTGGCTTCACCGATGCCTTCCACGCCATCACTGCAGCGCAGTCGCAATACCACCAGGGTCTGCTGCTGCATGGTGTGCATCGCCAGCTTGTGCGGGCGAATGGTCGGGAGATCGACGATAATTGCATCTATGTGTTCAATCAGCGCGCTTGTCATTGTTGCCAGGTCCCGTCAGGTCGGGCTTACAGTCGTAGGCCCGAGCGATGCGTTTACTTGATTGTTGAAGGATTGCGCGAGACCCTGACGACCGTCCAATATCAAATGAATCTCCCACCATACCCTGGAGGTCTGATGGAGCTGCGCCACCTGCGTTACTTCAAAGTCTTGGCCGAGACCCTGAACTTCACCCGCGCCGCCGAGCTGCTGCACATCGCCCAGCCACCCCTGAGCCGGCAGATCAGCCAGCTGGAGGACCAGCTCGGCACCCTGCTGGTGGTGCGCGAACGTCCGCTGCGGCTGACCGAAGCCGGCCGCTTCTTCTACGAGCAGACCTGCACCGTGCTGCAGCAGTTGCAGAACATCAGCGACAACACCCGCCGCATCGGCCAGGGCCAGCGCCAGTGGCTGGGCATCGGTTTTGCGCCCTCTACCCTGTACACCGTGCTGCCGGAGCTGATCCGCGAACTTCGCCAGGACAGCGAGCTGGAACTGGGCCTGAACGAGATGACCACACTGCAACAGGTGGAGGCGCTGAAAAGCGGGCGTATCGACATTGGCTTCGGCCGCATTCGCATCGACGACCCGGTGATTCACCAGCAGGTGCTGTGCGAGGACCCGCTGGTGGCCGTGCTGCCCAAGGGCCACCCCCTGGCGGGCAGCCCGCTCAGTCTGGCCCAGCTGGCTGGCGAAGCGTTCATCCTCTACCCGGCCAATCCCCGGCCCAGCTATGCCGACCACGTGCTGGCGCTGTTCGCCCACCACGGCATGAGCATTCGTGTCAGCCAGTGGGCCAACGAACTGCAGACCGCCATCGGCCTGGTAGCGGTTGGCGTCGGGGTGACCCTGGTGCCAGCATCGGTACAGCAGCAGCACCGTCCCGATATAGAGTATGTCGGCCTGCTTGATAGCGGCGCCGTCAGCCCCATCATCCTCAGCCGGCGCAAGGGTGATGTAAGCCCGATCGTGAAGCGGTGCCTGGCGTTGATCGAGCAACAGGCACTCTGAACACACCATGCACCTTGTGGGAGCGGACGCGCCGGCGAACACGGGCAAAGCCCGTGCTATGCACCGGTTCTCCTGCTTCGCGGGCAGGCCCCACAGGGACTCTATAGCCCTGCCCCATTGCCTATGCGTGCCCCGTATACCCATCGGTATATGGATGTTCCCGATGATCTGTTTCATGCTCCGGCACGCGAATCGCGAAACGCCCGGGCTCAAGACAGTCAATCAAAAAACATCGGGAGTCGAACATGGCTGGACGTCTTAACGGCAAGGTGGCGCTGATCACTGGCGGTGCGGGTGGCTGCGGGCTGGCCGCATCGGAGCTGTTCGCGGCAGAAGGGGCAAGGGTAGGCATTGTCGACCTGCCCGGCAGCAAGGGCGCCGAAGTTGCAAGGCGATTGCGTGATGCAGGTTACCAGGCCATCTTCGCCGCCGCCGATGTCTCGGACGCACAACAAGTGAAGGCCGCGGTGGCGGCCGTAGAAGAGGCATTCGGCCACATCACCGTGCTGATGAACCACGCGGGCATCCTGTCGGCCATGCCCTTCCTGGAAACCAGTGAAGAAGAATGGGACCGGATCATGGCCGTGAACGTGAAGAGCATGTTCCTGGTCACCGGCGCGGTGTTGCCGGGCATGCTCGCGGCCGGCGGCGGCAGTATCGTCTGCACTTCATCCATCTCGGCAGTGGTGGGCACGCCGATGGAGGTGCTGTATTGCACCAGCAAGGGTGCCACCCATATGTTCGCCCGGGCTATCGCTGTGGAGTTTCGCGACCGAGGCATTCGCGCCAATGCCATCTGCCCGGGCTTCATCGCCACCGCCCACGGCCTGCGCGAGATCGATATGTTGCGCAAACATGGCGTGGACGTCAGCGAACAGGCCATCGCTGCCGCCCAGGGGCGCTTGTGCCAACCCTCGGAAGTCGCCAGCGCAGCCTTGTTCCTGGCCAGTGACGACGCCAGTTTCGTAAACGGTGCGCACCTGTTTGCCGACAATGGCTACACCGCCCTCTGATTACAAGAACAACCGGCAGGAGAACGATGTGAGCACCTCTTCCAACAACATGCATATCAACGAATTCGGCCTTGAACACGCGCACTGGCGCAACTGGGCCGGTAACCAGTCCTGCATCCGTACAGCACGCGGGGCACCGGCCAGCGAGGACGAACTGTGCTCAATGGTCAGCCAGGCCAGCAGCAATGGCATGAACGTGCGCGTGGCCGGCTCGGGGCATTCCTTCACCCCGGTGGCACTGACCAATGGCCTGCACCTGACCCTGGCCAACATGAGCGGCGTACGCCATATCGACCACGAGAGGAAGCGCGTCACCGCTGCCGCCGGCACCACCATCAATGCCTTGGGCAAGACATTGCGTGCCGCCGGGTTATCAATGGTCAACCAGGGCGACATCGACAGCCAGTCGATTGCAGGCGCATTGACTACCGGTACCCACGGCACCGGTCTGACCCTCGGCAACCTGGCCTCGTCGATTGTCGGCATGAAGCTGGTGCAACCCAATGGCGAAATACTCGTGGTCGACGAAAGCACCCCTGACCTGCTACAAGCGGGTCGGGTGTCGCTGGGCGTACTGGGCATTGTTTCCGAACTGACCTTGCAGGTGACCGACAGCTTCAACCTGCACGAGCGCATCTGGCGCGAAGACTTCGAAAGCGTGATGGAAAAGCACGACGAACTGGCACGCGAACACCGCCACTTCAGCTTCTTCTGGTGCCCCTACGAGCAAAGCCGGCATTGCTATTGCCTACCCGATACCGCCGCCACCTCTACAAGCGGGCGCACCACCGATGTCTGCGAAGTGAAGGTCATGGACATCACCGGCCACCCGATCTGGGAAAGCGAGTTCGAGAAAGTGGCCTACAGCTCGGATGTGTACCCGATCGAGTACCTGCCCAACTTTCACGAGCTGGAATACGCTGTGCCGTTGCGCCACAGCAAGGAAGCGTTGCGGGCCGTGCGCAAGCTGATGCTGGAGGACTTCCCCAAGGCCATCTACCCCATCGAGTACCGCTTTACTGCCGGTGACGGGGCGTGGATGAGCCCATTCTTCGAGCAGGACAGCGTGACCATTTCGGTGTCCGGCCAGCCGGGTACCGACTACTGGGACTATCTGCGGGCGGTGGATCAGATCCTGCGTTCCTATGGCGCCAGACCGCACTGGGGCAAGCTGCATTTCCTGACGGGTGAAGATGTGAGTGCAATATACCCGCGGGCCGAGGACTTCCGTAAGCTGCGCCGCCAGCTCGATCCGCAAGGGATCTACCTCAGCGAGCACCTGAGTCCGCTGTTCAGGTGACCTGTACCTGATACAGCAAGGGGCTGCTTTGCAGCCCCTTGCTGTATCAGCCCTTGGCCAGATAATCGATAAACAGGCGAAACAGTTCGGCGTTGGATGAAATTTCCAGGCGCTGATAGATGTTGTGCTTGTGCACCTTTACCGTCCCATCGGAAATATTCAGCTGCCGCGCAATCGACGCATTGCTGTGCCCCTGTAACAACAACTTGGCGATAAGGCGCTGGGTTTCAGTCAGTTGCCCTTGCAAGATCTCTACGAAGGCGTCCTCCAGCACCACCCCCTCTGGTGCTGCGCGCAGGATATCAGCGTAACGCAATCGACAGTGCTGACCAAAAACCGAAGCCAGCAGCGGCGACATTGCAGCCAACAGGTCCATTTCTCCTGCACCGAAATCCCCGCTGCCGTGGTTGCGCATCAGCGAATAGACGATCGCCAACCGGGGCCGAAGGGGAATGATGAAGCCCACCTCATCCACCGCCGTCCCATAGTCGGACGACACGCAGGGGTGGATGTCCTTGGAAATGGCAAACCCTGAAGAGAAGAAGCAGTCAGGTGCCAGTTCGCTCATGCGCCATAGCCCGGATGGGTGCTCGTTGACGCAAGCAACGTAGAACGGGTCAAGCAGGTAGCCGCCGCGCACGTAGGCGTTCAACGTACGCTCCGTGACCGTACGGTTGTACCCGTTATGCACCAGCAGTGCTGGTTGATTGAACTGGAACAGGTAGGCGCAACTCATGTCGAACGTCAGCTTGCTGCGCAGCCACGCATCCAGCGCCGGTCCCAGCTGTTCGCTGCCGATCGCCTCGATCACCGCTGCCAACTCGTTTGCCTCATCTTTTGTCATTGCTCACCACACGCTCATGCACCGAAGGCCTGCATGACCTTACCGCCTTGATCGGTTAAAAACACAAAATCCGGAGCGCCCAGGACGCTCCGGATCATGCGCATGACGCTTTTGCTCAGGACGGCTCGGCCACCCCCTTGCAGACACCTGCGGCAGCGTCCTGACGCCCCAACTCCTGCGCCTTGGGCACCGCCAGCCAACTGGCCAGCAGCATGGCGATCAGGCCGCCACTGAGTTTGCCTATCATCAACGGCAGTATCAGCGAGGGCTGGAAGTTGGCGGAGAAGGCCATGTGGTCGCCAAAGGTGAACGCGGCGCACACAGAGAAAGCGATCACCAATACCTTGTCCTTGGGCGGCATTTCGCTGACCAAGCGAAACATGGCCAGGATATTCGCCGAGGCCGCCAATACCCCGGCCGCACCGACACCAGACATGCCAAAGCGCGAGGCCACCCGTTCGATTGGCTGCGCCAGGAAGCGCTTGAGCAAGTGCACCATGGGGAACGCCCCGCACAGCATCAGGCCGATGTAGCCAGCAATTTCCAAGGCGCGAAACTGATCATCGGCATCGGCGATGATCGGCGCAAAACCCCAGCTGCCGAACAGGTGGCTGAACAGGCCGGTGAAGTACTGCACGATGGACGCTACCAGCACCAGAACCACGGCGATGTACATGAACTGGCCGAGCTTGAGGAACAGGTACACCATCAGTGTGGGGAAGTAGCGCAATGCTGCTGCCAGGGCAATGCAAAACAGGATCAACGGCATCAGGTTGCGCAGCAGCATTGCCCAGGTGAAGTGCAGTGCCTGGGTAGCGGCGCCAGTGGTAGCGATGTCCGGACGCACGCTCAGGCCAAGCGCCTGCATGGTCATGGCAATGATCATGATGCTCAGCGGAATGGTCAGCAGCCCGGCCATGATCCCCAGTGCCATGTACTTGTGGTCGGCCTTGCGCAGCATGGCCAACCCGACCGGAATGACGAAGATGATGGTGGCGCCGCACTGAAAGCCGGTGATCAGGCCGAGGATCCAGCCTTCCTGGCTTTGCGCCAGCGCTTTGGCTAACTGGTAGCCGCCCATGTCCGAGGCGATGAAGATGGGACCGGCGATGCCAGGGTCGGCCCCGATGGCCTGGAACAGTGGCGCGATCACATGACTGATACCAGCTGAAATGTACGGGATCGCCGCCATGATGCCGGCTACCGGGATAAAGATGGGGCCGATGCTGTGCAGGCCGGCGATGAACTCCTGGCCCAGTTCGCCTTCGGGGTTGTAGATGGATGCCACGGCACCCAGTACCGCGCACACCATGATGACGTAGATGACATAGGTGCCGATGCTTTCCATTTGCCGCCTCATTTTTAGAGTTTTGGGTTGGCAGGACTGAAATGTAACGGGGCATCGTTGTTGTTATGGCTTGAGCATGGCGCGCCCCGTCGAGGGTTAAGCTATGCGGCAAGGTGCAGGGCTGTCCATATACCGGGAGGTATAGAAAATTGATCACCGCGTTACGCTAAGGATTTCCAGCTGATCACCGCGTAACCAGTCGATAAACCGTGCAAACAACTCCGATTGCGAGTTGATCCCGAGCTTCATGTACAGGTTCTTGCGGTGCATGCGCACGGTCTCCGGCGAGATACCCAGCTCCTGCGCAGTAGATTTCACCGAGTGCCCGCGCAGGATCATGTGCGCCACTTCCCGTTCGCGGTCGGTCAGCACCTGACAGCCAAAGCTGTCGAACGCTGCCTGCAGGCTGCCGCGTTCGGTTGATGCAGCGCCCGGTTCCAGGTTGTGCCGGGCATAGCGCCCCAGCAGTTCGCGCACCATCGGCTCCAGCGCACGCAACAGGTCGACCTGCCCGGCATTCAGGCGCGTGCCGCTGCAGCCCTGGAACAGGCTCAGCGACAGCTTGCGGCCTGCGCTGAGGTCGACGATGTAGTAGCTGTCTTCACTGCAACCTGTACCCAGGTAATAAGCCTTGTAGTAGTCGCTGTCGAAGAAGTTGTCGGGGGCGATTTCCTGCAGGTGGTAGAAGCCTTCGGCCAGGCCGCTTTGCACGGCAAGGCAGAAAGGGTCCAGCAGGTAGCCGGCGCTGAAATAGCGCTCCAGCACGGCAGCCCGGTGCAGTTCAGGAATGCCTTGCTGGTACAGCAACTGCGGTGCCCGCCCCTGGCACTCAAGGCTGATCATCATCGACTCCACCTGCACCAACTGGCCGATGGCAGCGGCCACATACTCCAGCGCCTCGGGGGTTTCGCCATGGGCCAGGGCGCGCTGCAACGCCACGTGCCACTGCTGCAGCGCGCCCATTGTGAGGGTAAGCGGGGTATCGGGGGAGGCCTGGGTCATGCCCGGCAGTCTAGCCTGCCAGGCACGCCCGCGCACAGCCCTTTGCGCCAGGTTCATCGGCCTTGGTACAGGCCAAGCGCCGTGAGTTCACGCGCGGTTTCGAGGATGCACTGGCGCAGGGTCTCGACGATCTCGTCCACCTGCGCATGGGTGATGATCAACGGTGGCGACATCACGTTCAGGTGCATGATCGGGCGCACCAGCAACCCTTTTTCCTGCGCCTTGCTGTGGATGCGCTCGCCGATGTTCACCTCATCGGCGAACAGTGCCTTGCTGGCCTTGTTGGCGACGAACTCGACACAGGCCATCAGCTTCATGCAGCGCACATCCCCCACCAGCGGCAGATCGCGCAGGCTCTGCAAGCGTTGCTCAAGGTAACCCCCCACGTCCCTGACATGATCGAGCAGTTGCTCGCGCTCGATGATCTCGATGTTCTTCAGCGCCGCCGTGCAGCACACCGCGTGGCCGCTGTAGGTAAACCCGTGGGTGAAGCAACGGCCCTTGCCTGGCTCGGCAATCACTTGCCAGATGCGCTCGGAAAAAATACACGCGCCCAGCGGCAGGTACGCCGAGGTCAGGCCTTTGGCGGTGGTGATGATGTCTGGGATCACGCCAAACAGTTCCTCGCTGGCGAAGAAGGTGCCCAGGCGCCCGAAGGAGGTCACCACTTCGTCGGCGACGAACAGGATGTCGTAGGTCTGGCACAGCTGCCACATGCGCTGGAAGTAGCCCTCGGGCGGAATGATCACCCCGCCCGAGCCCATGATCGGCTCGGCGAAGAACGCCGCCACGTTGTCGGCACCCAGCGACAGGATCTTGTCCTCGAACTCGGCCACCAGGTAGTCGAGGAATTCGGCCTCGTCCATGTCGTGCGGGGCACGGTACGGGTTGGGGTTGGAGACGTGGTGGATCAGGTCGTGGTGATAGTCGAACTCCGGCACCCGGTCGGCGGCCTTGTTGCCGATCGACATGGTCAGGGTGGTGGAGCCGTGGTAGGCGTTGTAGCGGGCGATGATGTGCTTTTTGTGTGGCTTGCCGCGGCAGTTCTGGTAGTACTGGATCAGCCGGTAGGCGGTGTCGACAGCGGTCGAGCCGCCGGTGGTGAGGAACACATGGTTCAAGTCGCCCGGCGCCAGCTGCGCAAGCTTCTGGCACAGTTCGATGGCCACGTCGTTGGCCATGTCGGAGAACGGGTTGGAATACGCCAGCTGGCGCACCTGGTCTGCGATGGCCAGGGCCATTTCCTCGCGGCCCAGGCCGATGTTGGTGCACCACATGCCGCCGACGGCATCAAGGAAGCGGTTGCCGTGGGTGTCACGAATGTAGGCGCCCTCGCCGGCGACGATGTTCAGCGCGCCTTGCTCGCGGTGCTCGTCGAACACATGGTAGCCGTGCATGTAGTGGGCCTTGTCGGCCTCCACCAGCGGGTCGTGGGCGATAGCGAATGCTTTGCTTGGGGTGGCCATGGGCAGCTCCTTGGCGAGAATGTTTGGGCAGTGTTCAGAAACCGGTCTTGACCGTGCTCCAGACCCGGGTGATGGCGCGCATGTCCTTGGGGCTCTGGGTTTTCTGCGCGAACAGGCGCTCACGGGTTTGTGCGTCGGGGTAGATGGTCGGGTCCTGGCGGATGTCGTCACGCACCAGCGCGGTGGCGGCGGCGTTGCTGTTGGCGTAGTGGATGTAGTCAGTGACCTTGGCCATGGTCTGCGGCTGCAGCAGAAACTCGATGAAGCGGTGGGCGTTGGCCGCGTGCGGCGCATCCTTGGGGATGTACAGGTTGTCGAACCAGATCAGCGAACCTTCCTGGGGGATGAAGAACGACAGTTTGATGTCCTTCTTCGCTTCCACCGCGCGGGCCTGGGCGGTGGCGTAGTCACCGGACCAGGTCAGCGCCAGGCAGACATCGCCGTTGGGCAGGCTGGTGAGGTAGTTGACCGAGTCGAACTTGCGAATGTAGGGGCGGATGCCCAGCAGCAGTTGCTCGGCCGCCTTGAGGTCGGCAGGCGACGCGCTGCGTGGGTCCTTGCCCAGGTACTGCAGGGCCAGCGGAATGACCTCGGTGGGCGCGTCCATCAGGGTGACGCCGCAGTCGGCGAAGCGCGAGACGATCTTGGGGTCGAACAGCATGGCCAGCGAACCGATCGGCGCGTCGGGCATGCGCGCGGTGATCTTGTCGACGTTGTAGGTTACCCCCGAGCTGCCCCAGGTATAGGGCGCCGAGTACTTCAGGCCAGGGTCGTAGCCCTGCAGGTTGTTGACCACCTGCTGATCGAGGTTTTGCCAGCTAGGCAGTTGCTGCTTATCCAGTGCCTGGAACACGCCGGCGCTGATCAGCGGGGGGACCAGCGAGGCGTTGAGCATGACCAGATCGTAGCCGGAACGGCCGGTGAGCAGTTTGGTCTGCACGGTTTCGTAGCCATCAAAGGTGTCGTAGATGACCTTGATGCCGGTGGCCTTCTCGAAGTCGGCCAGGGTGGTTTCACCGATGTAGTCGGTCCAGTTGTACAACCGTAACGTGTTACCACTGTCCACCTCTGCCGCCTGGGCCAGGCTGGCGCCAGACGCCAGCAGCAGACCGCCAATCACCTTCAGTACCTTGCGCATGGCAACTCCATCGTGTGAGTGCTCCGGATCGAGCCGATGGGTTCACTATCGGTGGATTCGTCCAGGGGTGACATACCCCGAATGTGTGGGTGGTCGTTTTTTGGCAGGTGGCGCTGGGAGGTTCGCAGAACATCGTATGCCGACAAAATGTTGGGGCTGCTTTGCAGCCCTTTCGCGACACAAGGCCGCTCCCACAAGGACGGCGCAGCCTTCGAAGCTGGTGGTAATCCTGTGGGAGGACGGCGCAGCCTTCGAAGCTGGCGGTAATCCTGTGGGAGCGGCCTTGTGTCGCGAAAGGGCCGCAACGCGGCCCCAGTGCTCAGTACAGGAGAAAGGTCACGTCAGCGGGTACAACGCTTCATCGAACTGCGCCAGGCGCGGGAACACCAGTGGCTGGTCGTCCGAGAGCTGCTCCAGACGCTGCCGGTATTGCTGCAGAAAGTCCTGCCGCGCAGCAGCACTGATGTAAGGCACATGCCAAGCCACGAACGGCGGCAGCACCTCGAACCCGACGTAGGCCAGCGTGCCCCGCAGGATCGGCCGCAGCATGTCTTCCAGCGGCCCGTGAATCGCGCCATCGCCAAACATGTGCTCGCGCCCGCCCAGGGTCACGGTCACCAGCGCCTTCTTGCCCGCCAACCCGCCCTGGTCGTAGAAGCGCTTGCCGCCATAGCACACCCCCGACACCAGCACCCGGTCGATCCAGCCCTTGAGCATGGCCGGAGCCGAGAACCAGAAAATCGGGAAGTTCAACACCAGCAAGTCGGCCCACAACAGCTTGTCCAGCTCCTGCTGGATATCGGCGGCAATGGCACCGCGCTTGACGCCCTGACGCTGCTCCAGCGCATACACGAGGTACTCGGGGTTCTCGCGCTGGGTAAAGTCATCGGCACTGGCCACCGGGTTCCAGCCCATGGCGTACAAGTCACTGACCTGCACCTGATGACCTTGGGCACGGAAGGTTTCCACAGCCTGGTCACGCAGGGCTGCCGTGAACGATTGCGGTTCGGGGTGAGCGTGGACGATCAGTACATTCACAAGCATTCTCCTTACACAAAACAGGTTGTCTTCCAGCGGTGGCTCAGCACTGTACGGCTTTCACCTCGACGAACTCGGCCAGGCCCTCTTCGCCCCACTCGCGACCGTTGCCCGACTGCTTGTAGCCACCGAACGGCGCCCGGTAGTTGAACCCGCCCCCGTTGATGAAGCACTGCCCGGCCCGTATCTGCCGCGCCAGCGCCAGGCCGTGCTCGCGGCTGCCCGCCCACACCGCGCTGGACAGGCCGAACGGCGAGTCATTGGCCAGCGCCAGCGCCTGGGCCTCGTCGGCGTAGGGGATCAGGCACAGCACCGGACCGAAGATTTCTTCCTGGGCAATGCGCATGCGGTTGTCGACGTCGGCGAACAACGTGGGCGCCACGTAGAAGCCGCGCTCGAAGCCGCCGTGATTACCACCGCACAACAAGCGCGCGCCCTCCTCCTGGCCCTGGCGAATGTAGTCGAGCACCGTGCGCCGCTGGCCTGCCGAACACATCGGCCCGAGGAAACTGGCGGGGTCACGCGGGTCGCCCATGACCAGTGCGCGGGTCTCGGCCTGGGCAATGTCCAGCGCCTCGGCATAGCGGCTGGCCGGCAGCAGCATGCGGGTCAGTGCCGTGCAGGTCTGCCCCGAGTTGATCATCACGTCCTGCACGCCATAGCGCACCGCAGCGTGCAGGTCGGCATCGGCGGTAATCAGCAACGGTGACTTGCCTCCCAGTTCCAGGCATACCCGCTTCACCGTCGGCGCAGCCGCTTGTGCCACCCGCACCCCGGCACCGGTTGAGCCGGTGAACGACACCATGTCCACCTGCGGGTGCCGGGCCAGGGCTTCACCGACCTTGGCACCTGGGCCGCTGACCAGGTTGAACACCCCTGCCGGCAGGCCGATGGCGTCGATCATTTCGGCCAGCACAAATGCGTGTAGCGGCGTTTCCTGGCTGGGTTTGACCACCACCGTGCACCCGGCAGCCAGGGCCGGCGCCAGCTTGCCGATCATCTGGTGCAGCGGGTAGTTCCACGGGTTGATGAATGCGCACACGCCAACGGCCTCACGGTACACCAACGAGTTGCCGACTTCGCGCACCTCGTCCATCAGCCCGGCCAGTTCGGCGTATTGCTCCAACCCGGCAATCGGGCCTTCGACCTGCACCGCCTGGCACCACTGCACCGGCATGCCCAACTCGTCGGTGATGACCTCGGCCATTTGCGCCGCACGGTTTTTCAGCTGTGCGACCAATGCCCGGATGTACCCGGCGCGCACGCTGGACGGTGTGCGCGACCAGCCATCGAAGGCCCGCCGCGCCGCCATCACCGCCCGCTCGACATCGGCCTCGGCGCCCAAGGGTACCCGGCCAATGGCCTGCTCGGTGGCCGGGTCGATCACCTCAGCCATGCCCTGCCCGCTCGGCACCTGCCAGGCGCCATCAATGTACAGCCGCGCGTACTCACGCATGGCCGTACTCCCGTTTCAGTTCGTCGGCACAGCGGGCGATGCGCTGGCAGGCATCGACCAGCGCCGCATTGCCCAGCACCAGGCCCAGGCGGATATGCCCGGCAGCACTGGGGCCGAACGCTTCGCCGGCAAGCACCGACACGCCCTGGCTGTCCAGCAGGTAGTCGGCAAAGGCCTGGGCACTTACGCCGGTCTCACGAATATCGACCATCACGAACATGCCACCATCGGGCTTCAATGCCTTGAGGCCCGGGCAGCCGGCCAGCTGCTCGCACACCAGATCGCGCCGCTCGCGGTAGGCTTCGCGCATGGCGTCCAGCTCTGGCAACGGCTGCTCCAGCGCCACCACGGCGGCATCCTGGACGAAGTCCGGCAAGCCGTAGAGCATGCACAGGGCGAGGTTTTCCAGGTGCGTGGCCAGTGCTGTCGAGCTGACCACCCACCCCATGCGCCAGCCGGTCATGGCATGCGACTTGGACAGGCTGTTCAACGTTGCAGTGCGCTCGGCCATGCCCGGCAGGCTGCCGGGGCTGACATGCTCGCCTTCATACAGCAGCTCGCTGTAGACCTCGTCAGAGATCAGCCACAGATCATGGGCAATGCACAGTTCGGCCAGCGCCTCCCAGGTGGCGCGCGGCAGGCTCGCCCCCGAAGGGTTGTGCGGGCTGTTCAGCGCCAAAGCGCGGGTGCGCGGGGTAATGCGCTCGGCGACGTCACGCGGGCACACGCGAAAGCCATTCTCGGGCTTGACCGGTACCGGTACCACCTTGGCGCCACAGGCGCCGAACACGGCCTCGTAAGTGACATACATCGGTTCGGCAACGATCACCTCATCGCCTGGGTCGAGTATGCACTGGGCCACGCAGAACAGCGCGCACTGGGCACCCGCCAGCACGGTCACCTGGTCGACGCTCACCGCCTGGCCACTGCGCTGCCGGTGACGGTTGGCGATGGCCTGGCGCAGCGCCAGCTTGCCGCGTACATCGGCGTAATGGGTATGGCCAGCGCGCAGGCTGTCGATGGCCGCCTCGACGATAGGCGCGGGGGTGTCGAAGTCCGGGTCACCCACCGACAGCAGCAGGATGTCCTTACCCTCGGCCTGCAGCGCAAGGGCGCGGTAGTGGATGTCCCAGGCCGCAGCCCCGTCGCCGGCGATGCGTTGGGTAAGCTTGGCGTAGCGCATGGCAATCTCCCTTCTTTGGCGGTTTCAGTCGACGAGGATCTTCGGGTTGGAACTGCCCCACACGGTGTACAGGTCGGCCAGCAACGCGCCGTTGATTTCTTCCATCTCGGCCTGGGTGATTTCGCCCCCGGCCTGCTTGCCGAACAGCACCACTTCGTTGCCCCCCTTCACGTCCGGGAAGTCGGTGACATCGACCATCAGCGTGTTCATCGACACCTTGCCCACCACCGGCACACGGTGGCCGTTGATCAGCACATGGCCCTTGTTGGTGAATACCCGGCGGTAGCCATCGGAGTACCCGACCGTAATGTTGGCCAGGCGCGATTCACGGGCCAGGGTGAAGGTGCGGTCATAGCCCACGGTGTTGCCAGCCGGATAGCTGTGCACCGCAGCCACGTGCGATTTGAACTGCATCGCACGCTTGTACTCGGTGCGCGCCGGCACGGTGTCACCGAACAGCGCGCCCCCTGTTCGTACCATGTCCAGGCGCGCTTCCGGCACCTCCAGCGTAGCGAACGAGTTGGCGGCGTGCAGGGTGAGCTTGCTGCGGTCGAGCTTCGCGTGCTTGATCAACCAGTCAGTCTGCTCGTTGAAGGCCGCCAGGCCCTTGCGGACATCGTCCTTGTCTTCCACGGCGAAGTGGGTCATCAGCGCGACCAGCTTGAGGTGCTTCTGGTCGGTGATCTGCAGCGCTTCGCCACGGCCGGACCAGGTGGCCATCTCCACCCCGTTGCGGCTCATGCCGCTGGAGTTGAGCGCCATGTGAATGCGCAAGGTCTTGCCATGGCGCGCGGCGATGGCATCGGCCTGGCGGGCAAATTCCGCGCTGCCCACCAGCTCTTCCATGTCGTACTGCAAGCCATCTTCCAGCTCGCTGAGGCTGGCCAGGCGTACCCGCACCAGTTGCCCGGTGAAGCCACTGGCGCGGACCACGCGGGCCTCCTCGTTGCTGGCCACCGCCACGCAGGGCACGCCCTGGGCGATGATCGATGGCATTACCAGGCCGATACCGTGGCCATAGGCATCGGCCTTGAGCACGGCGCACAGCTTGGACTTGCCGGCCAGCTCGGCCTGCAGCGTGCGGATGTTGTGCTGCAGGGCGCTGGCGCTGACTTCGACCCAGGCATTGCTGTTTTGCACGGTCAGGGCATTGGTACCGTTGTCCATCGACAGCGGGGGGGCGGCATACAGTGGGGCTTGGCCGGTGATCAGCAGGGCCAGGGATGCGGCCAGAAGTGTACGGCGAAATGGCATGTGGGTTTCTCTTGTTCTTTTGGTTGTTCGCGGCTTAACAGACGCAGGTGTGTTTGAGTTCGATGAAGGTCACGCCGGGTGTGGCGAAACCGCTGGCCAGGTCGGCCTGCAGCGCGTCCAGATCACGCGGCTGGCGCACCGCGCAACCAAAGGCACGGGCCAGGCCGATGAAGTCCGGATTACGCGGCAGCACGCCGACCGGCTCGATGTTCAGGCCGAGCATGTCATCGCGGATCTGCCCGAGGGCGTCGTTGTTCCACAGCAGCACCACCAACGGCCGGTCCAGTTCCTCTACAGCCGTGGCCAGCTCCTGGGCGGTATAAAGGAAACCGCCGTCGCCCACCAGCACCAGGCCTGGGCGATGGTCGGTGGCAAGCATGCCGCCAATACCGGCTGGCAGGCCGTAGCCGAGTGTGCCGTAGCCGGTCGGATGCAGCCAGCTGCGCGGCGCCCGGCTGGCGAAGGCGTAGTTGCCGGTGTAGGCCAGTTGGGTCATGTCGCTGCTGATGAACGCATCGTCAGGCAGCACGGCGGCAATGCGGTCAAGAATCGCCTGATGGGTGGCCTGCAACGGTGCATGCCCATGACGAATGGCCTGGCGCAGGTTGCTCACCGCTTCGCTCGCCTGAGCAGGGTCTCGGTCGAGTGCAGGCAGGTGTTCGAGCAAACCGTCCACGGTTTGCCGGGCATCGCCCTGCAGGGCAATGGCACAGGGGTAGAAGTCGTTGAACTTGCGCGGGTCGATGTCCACGCGCAGCAGCTCGCCAGTGATCGGCAGGCGCTCGCGCCAGAAGTCGGTGTCGGCCATTTCGGTGCCTACGGCAAGCACCACATCAGCCTGGCTGATCAGCTGCCAGCCGGGTTCCACGCACAGGCTGGAACCGGCATTCAGGGGCGCCTGCGGCGGCAGCAGGCCCTTGCCGGCCACGCTGGTGAACAGTGGCGCTGCCAGCCGTGTACTGAGTTGCTGCAACTGCTCAGCCGCGTGCAACGCGCCACCCCCGGCAATGATCATCGGCCGCTGGGCGGCGGCAAGCTTCAGGGCAGCCTGCTCGAGGGTTTCGCGGCACGGCTGGCCACGCCCAGGACGGCGTACCACCTCGTCGCTCCAGTCCCGGCTGACCGATGCCGCCAGCACGTCCAGCGGCACCGAAATGTGCACCGGGCGCGGCCGTTCGCTGTCGAACACTGCCCAGGCGCGAGCGATCAGCTCGGGCAAGTCGTCGCCCTGCAGGGCCACCGCAGAAAACGCCGTGATGGGCGCAGTCATGGCGCGCTGGTCCTGGGTTTCATGCAGGCAGCCCCAGCCCTTGCCCAGGCTGGCGGTGTGGTTGACGCTGGAAATCACCAGCATCGGCACCGAGTCGGCATAGGCTTGGCCGATGGGGGTGGCGACGTTGGTCACGCCTGGGCCGGTAATGACGAAACACACCCCAGGCTTGCCACTGACCCGCGCATAGCCGTCGGCCATGAAGCCGGCGCCCTGCTCGTGGCGGGTCAGTACATGGCGAATGCCACTGCCCGGCAGGCCACGGTACAGCTCCAGGGTGTGCACCCCAGGGATGCCGAACACGGTCTCCACACCGTAGTTGGCCAACAACCGCACCAGCGCCTGGCCGGCTGTCAGGGTAAGGTCATTCATGTCGTTCTCCTTGCGCCTGGCCGAGGCGGATCAGCGCGTCGACCGCGGTGGTGCCATGGGCACCGACCATCAATGGGTTCACATCCAGCTCCAACAGCTGCCCGGCGTTTTCGCAGGCGTAGTCGGCCACCGCACGGATAGCTGCGACCAAGGCGTCGAGGTCGGCAGCCGGGCGGCCACGGAAGCCTTGCAGCAGGCTGGCACTGCGCAGCTTCAGCAGTGCGGCGCGGATGGCGCTGTCGGTGGTGGGCAACAACAGGCTGACACTGTCCTTGAGCAGTTCGACCAGCACGCCGCCGGCACCGATCACCAAGGCCAGGGCAAAGTCGTGTTCACGTTTGATGCCCACTATCAGCTCGGCCAGCGGCGGCTCGGCCATGGGTTCGAGCAGTACCTGGTCGAACGCGACGTGCGGGGCGTAGGCAGCGATGCGCTGGCGCATCTGCAACAGTGCAGCTTCCAGGGCGCGGGCATCGCGCAGGTTCAACGCCACAGCACCAGCTTCGGTCTTGTGCGGCAGCTGCGCGCTGACCGCCTTCAGTACCAAGGGGTAACCGACGCGGGCGGCGTCTGCCACGGCGCGTTCGGGCGTACTCAGCACGCCCGAAGGCACCGGCAGACCGAAGGCGCGCAGGGCCTGCTTGGATTGCCATTCGTCCAACAGTCGGCTTTCGCCCGTGAGGGCCTGGGGGCACAGCGGTACCCGCGCAGCCTCGCCCTGGTCCAGTAACCGCTGGCGGTTCCTTTGGTAAGCGACGATGCGCCCCCAGGCCGCCAGGCCGTCTTCCACGCCCTGCAGGGCAGCGATGCCCCGCGCATGCAGGCGCTCACGCGCACTGGCAGGCAACAGTTCCGGGAAAGCCGAGGTGACGAAGCCGATCTTGCCGTGGCGTTCAACGGCATCGCAGTACAGCCCCAGCAGCAGGTCACATTCCTTGCGCTCGCCGGTGAACGCCGCCGGGTAGTCCAGCACCAGCATCGCCGCGCCCGCGGCGCCGCTCAG
Source organism: Pseudomonas sp. BO3-4 (assembly GCF_034044115.1). Classification (NCBI taxonomy): domain Bacteria; kingdom Pseudomonadati; phylum Pseudomonadota; class Gammaproteobacteria; order Pseudomonadales; family Pseudomonadaceae; genus Pseudomonas; species Pseudomonas sp. BO3-4. The sequence goes on along the minus strand of NZ_CP139018.1, from coordinate 2,532,337 downwards.
GGTACTGTCGAGCATGCGTTGCAGGGCGGCCTCATCGCCCCAGATGGCTGTGGTGAAGTCCAGTGGGTTGACCAGGTTGGCATAGCCCGGCAACACCTCGGCCAGTGCCGCCACCTGCCCTTGCTCGAGCTTCGGCAGTTGCAGATCGTGGCGTTCGGCATAGTCGGCAATCAGGCCGGCATCGCCGCCTGAGCAGGCCAGCGCAATCAGCTCGCCATCTGCCGGCAAGCGTCCGCAGGCTGCGGCCTTGAGCGTTTCGACAAAGCTCACCGGGCCGCTGACGCGGATCACGCCCAGGCGCTGGAACAGGCTGTCGTACAACGCATCGGAGCCGGACAACGAGCTGGTGTGGCTGAGCGCCAGTTCAGCGCCGATCTGCGAAACGCCCGTCTTCAATGCAATGATCGGCGTACCCTGCTGCAATGCCTTGTAGGCGGCGCGTGCAAAGCCCGGCACGTTCTTCAAGCCTTCCAGGTGCAACCCGATGGCGGTTACCCGTGGGTCGTCGAGCAGCACATCCATCAGCTCGGCCACACCCAGTTGCGCCTGGTTGCCGACCGAGGCCATGTAGGCCACCGGCAGCGAGCGGTCGCTCATGGACAGGTTGTAGGCAAAGTTGCCGCTCTGGGTGAGGATCGCCACGCCCTTCTCCACCTGCTGGCCGCCATGGGCCACCGGCCAAAGGGCTGCACCGTGCAGGTAGTCGAGCAGGCCATAGCAGTTGGGGCCGAGCAGGGCCATGTTGCCGGCCGCAGCGAGCAGGCGCTGTTGCAACTGGCAGCCCTCTTCGCCGCTTTCGGCAAAGCCGGAGGCATAGCAGATGGCACCCCCGGCGCCACGCGCGGCCAGCTCGGCAACGCACTGCAACGTCAGCTCACGGTTGGTGGCGATGAACACCGCGTCCGGGGCGTAAGGCAAGTCGGCCACGCGGGCCACGCAAGGGATGCCTTCCAGGCTTTCATGCTGCGGGTTGACCAGCCACAGCTCACCGGCAAAGCCGCCTTCGGCGCAGCGCTTGAGCGCCCGCGCCATGCTGCGCCCGCCAACGAAGGCCAGGTGCCGGGGCGCCAGCAGGCGCTTGAGGTTGTCACGAATCGATTGCGACATGGGTGTTCTCCTGGCGCTCAGCGCAGCAGCGGGCGCAGCAGTTCGCGGGCGATGATGTGCCGCTGGATTTCCGAAGTGCCCTCCCAGATGCGCTCGATACGCGCGTTGCGCCAAATGCGCTCAACCGGCCCTTCGTCCATCAGGCCCATGCCGCCGAAGATCTGCACGGCTTCGTCGGCGACCTTGCCCAGCACTTCGCTGGCAAACAGCTTGGCCATGCCGGCCTCACCGTCGGTCATGTTGCCCTGGTCCATCTTCCAGGCGGTGTGCAGGGTGAGCATCTCGGCCGCGCGGATCTGCGTGGCCATGTCGGCCAGCTTGAACGACACCCCCTGGTAGCTGCCGATGGCCTGGCCGAACTGCTTGCGGTCGGCGGCCCATTGCAGTGACAGGTCGAGGGCGCGCTGGGCCTGGCCCACGCAGTTGGCGGCGACCATCACCCGGCCGGCGGTAAGCCAGGCATTGGCCACTTCCCAACCTTTGCCCACTTCGCCCAGCACCTTGCTGGCCGGCACCCGGCAGTCGTCGAAGAACAGCTCGTAGGTGTGATAACCACGGTTGCTCACGCACTTGGGACCACGGCGGATGGTCATGCCCGGCGTACCCCGGTCGACCAGCAAGGCGGTGACCGCATTGCGCTTGCGCCCGTTGTGCTCGTAGGTGTCGGTGACCGCGAAGACGATGGCAAAATCGGCGTGGCCGGCGTGGCTGATGAAGTGCTTGCTGCCGTTGATGACAAAGTCATCGCCGTGGCGCACGGCGCGGGTCTTGATGGCGTTGGCATCCGAACCGGCACCCGGTTCGGTGAGGGCAAAGCAGTCGGTTTTCTCGCCCTGCACACAAGGCAGCAAGTAGTCGTTGATCTGCTCGTCCTTGCAGGCCATGAGGATTTTCGACGGCCGTGCAACGAAGACATGCAGCGCCCAGGACACCTTGGACAGCTCACGTTCGATCAGCGCCTGGGACAGGTAGTCCAGACCGCCCCCTCCCACTTCCTCGGGCATGTTGAAGGCATAGAAGCCAGCACCGATGGCTTTGCCACGGATCTGCGCGGCCAGTTCGGGTGACACAGCGTCGGCGCGGTCCACCGCTTCCTCATGGGGCAGCAGCTCCTTGGCAACAAAGCTGCGTACCGCTTCCACCAACATTTCTTGTTCTTGGGTCAGTTGGAAATTCATCTGCGAAGGTCCTGATGAGGGTCGGGTATCGGATTACTGGCCGGTAAAACGGGGGGCGCGGCGTTCAACCGAGGCTTGCAGGGCCTCGGCGCCATCCTGGCTGCGGCCGCACAGCAGGCCGGCGTGGCGCTCAGCCTCCAGCTGCTCGGCGAGGGTGCGCCGGGCGCCGTCGCGGATCAGCTGCTTGGTCTGCGCATAGGCGAACGTCGGGCCATTGGCCAGGCGCCCGGCCAACTCGGCCGCCACGGCGGGCAGTTGCTCGTCGGCGCAGACTTCGCTGACCAGCCCAGCCGCCAGGGCACGCTCGGCGCCCCACAGTTCATCGAGGAACAACAAGCGCTTGGCCTGCTCGCTGCCGATCAGCCGTGGCAGGTGCCAGCTGGCGCCGGCATCGGGGCTGTAGCCCATGCTGGTGTAGCCGGCCTTGAAGCGCGCCGAGGCGGCGGCGATGCGCAGGTCGCAGCACAGGCTAAGGTCCATGCCACCGCCCACGGCGGTGCCGTTGATGGCGGCGATGGTGGGTTTGTCGAGGCTGTGCAGGCGCAACATCAGGGCATGGGCAGTTTCGGTCCAGCCATAGCTTTCCAGGGTGCCGGCAGCTTCGGCGGCAGCCCATTCGGCCAGGTCGGCGCCAGCGCAGAAGCTGCGGCCGCTGCCGGTCAGCACCACCACGCGTACGGCGGGGTCGTCGGCATGGCTGTCGAGCAAGGCGTGCAGTTGCTTGAGGGTGGGAATGTCCAGCGCGTTGCGCTGCTCGGGGCGGTTGAGGGTGATCCAGGCAACGCCAGCTTCGACCTTGCTCAACAGTGGCGACGACGGGGTAGTCATGGGGGCCTCGGTGTTGTTGTGATGGTTTTGGAGGGCTTGACGAGGAAGATACTAAACGAGTGTTCAACAAGACGGGATGGGCTGTTACAACTTCGCACAACTCGGTGTTTGGCGTTACACAAGGGCGTTCGTCGTGACGGCTTTATGGCCTGTGAGATCGCGCGCCGCGCGGGCGGTGCTCGATCTCACAGGTGCTGAACATGCAGCGATTGACACCCGCCGGCGACGAGCTGCGGCGTCAAACCCCTGGTGCGCTGGGTGCGAAGGCCCCCTGCCGGCGGCGGTTGACGAAGAAGTACGCCGCATAGCACAGGGCAATGAAGCCAAAGCCCCAATACAGCGACGGTCGTTGGGTTTCATCCAGCGCCAGGAACACGAACAGCGAGCTGCACAGGGTGATGCACAGCAGCGGCACCAGCGGGTACAGCGGCGCCTTGTACTTCAGGTCCTGCAGTTGCCCGCCGTCGCGCAGCCAGGCCTTGCGGAAGCGGTACTGCGCCAGGGCGATGACGATCCAGGTCACGGTGCCGGACATACCGCTTACCGCCATCAGCACCATGAACAGCGTGTCAGCCGCAACGAAGCTGGTCATCAGCGAAATCAGCGCAAAGCACAGGGTGATGCTGAGCGCCCGCAGCGGCACGCCACGCTTGCTCAGCGGCGACAGGCTTTTCGGTGCCATGCCAGTCTTGGACATGGCCCAGAGGATGCGCGTGGAGGCATACAACCCAGAGTTACCCACCGAAAGGATGGCCGTGAGGATGACGAAGTTCATCAAGTCGGCGGCGTAAGGGATGCCGACCATGTCGAACACCTGCACGAACGGGCTTTCCATCAGCCCGGCCTGCTCGTGCGGCACAATGGCCGACAGCACGGCAATCGCCAGCACATAGAAGATCAGCACGCGGAACACCACATTGCGCACCGCCCGCGGGATGCTTTTTTCCGGGTGCTCGGTCTCACCGGCAGCCACCCCCATGATTTCGCAGCCCTGGAAGGCATAGACCACGGTCATCATCACCGCGAACACTGCCGACAGGCCATGGGGGAACAGCGACTCGCCCACCAGGTTGTTCAGCATCGGTGCGGGTGCCCCGCTGCTCAGGGGGATGGCACCGAAGATCACCAGCAGGCCAATGACGATGAAGCCGAGGATGGTTGCCACCTTGATGCCCGAGAACCAGTACTCGGCCTCGCCAAAGGCACGCGTGGCCAGGGCGTTGAGGCCGAACAGCACCACCACGAACAGCGCCGACCAGTACCAGATCGGCACCTCCGGGAACCAGCGGGTCATCAGCATGCCGGCAGCGGTGAACTCCAGGCCTACGGTGGTGGCCCAGCTCATCCAGTACACCCAGCCGATCATGAAGCCGGTGGCCGGGCCAATGTACTTAGTGGCGTGGGCCTGGAACGAACCGGACACCGGCATCTGCACCGACAGCTCACCCAGGCAGACCATCACCAGGTACATCAGCAAGCCCGCGACCAGGTAAGCCAGGATCGCGCCCACCGGCCCACCCTGATTGATGGTTACGCCCGAGCCCATGAACAGGCCGGTTCCAATAACCCCACCCAGCGACAGCATGAAGATGTGTCGGCTTTTCAGGGCGCGGGTGAGCTGGATCTTTTCAACGTTGTCAGTCATGGCACACCTCGCCTTTGCGGCCGGTGCGTGGGAGGGTTCGAATGAGGGGCTGAGCGCTACGGCATGTCATTATTCTTGTCTCCAATAAGCCTCATGGACCGTGTGCAACACGGTTGCCATGGATTATTGGAAACGGATGTAAGACGCCGTTGTACGAACGGATCGAAGATGTAAAAAGTCGTAAGTTTTTTGTACGTCAGCTCTGGATCAACTGTTCCAGGGTCGCACGGGCCTGGCCGAGCTGGCTTGCCAGTGGCTCGGCAAGTGCGTTCAGCGCCTGCCCATCATGCTGGCGGGCGGCGTCTTCCAGGCGTCGCAACAGCGCAGCCAGGCCAGAAAAACCCAGGGAGTCGCAACTGCCGGCCAGGCGATGGGCCAGGTGCAGCACCTCGGTAAAGTCCTGGGCTGGCAGCGCCTCGGCCAACGCCGTGGCGTGCTGCTCCAGTGACTGGCGCAACACATTCAGCAGGCCCTGCAGCTTCTGCTCGCCCAGCAGCGAGCGGTGGGTGGCCAGCAGCGACCAGTCCATGTTTGCGTCAATACCGGCCTCTTCAGTCGGCGTTGCGTCGGCCAGCGCCTGGCGCAGGTTGGCCAGCCGCAGGGGCTTGGCCAGCACACCTTGCATGCCGGCTTCCAGGTAATCCGACAGTTGCCCCGGTTGCACGCCAGCGGTCAGCGCCACTATCCGGCTGTGGTGGTTAGGCCCGGGGGTGGCGCGAAGCTGCCGGCACAGTTCCACCCCGCTCATGCCGGGCAGGTGAACGTCCAGCAGGATCAGGTCGAAGCGCCGCTGTGCGCACAACTGCAGGGCCTGCCCGGCATCCTCGGCAAAGCTCACCCGGTGGCCATCGCGCACCAGCAGGCCGCTCGCCACCTCACGGTTCAGCGCGACGTCCTCGACCACCAGGATATCCAGGCTGGCGCTGACCGACTGGGCCGGGGTATTGGCCGCAACCGGCTGCCCAAGGGCGATGTCGAGTTCGAACCAGAAGCAACTGCCCTGCCCTTGTACACTGTCCAGGCCAATGCAGCCCCCCAGCTTTTCCACCAGGTGCTTGCAGATCGCCAGTCCCAGACCGGTGCCGCCGTAGCGGCGTGCCACGGCCTCGCTGGCCTGGACGAAGCGGTCGAAGATTTTTGCCTGTACGGCCGGCTCGATGCCGATGCCGTTGTCACTGACCGACAGCCGCAGGCGCTGCGTGGTCGCCTCGCTGACCAGCACCTGCACCTTGAGCCGCACCTGGCCGTGCTCGGTGAATTTGATGGCATTGGCCAGCAGGTTGCTGAGCACCTGACGCAGGTACTGCTCGGCGCCGTGCTGGTAACCGGCTAATTGCTCATCAATCTCCAGATGCAGTGTGTCGCCGTTGTCCGCGGCCATGGGTTCGAGCAGCGCCAGCACTTCCTGGCACAACTGGCGCAGCGAAAAGCCGACCAGCTCGGCGCGGCTCTCACCTTCTTCGAGCCGGGCGAAATACAGCACTTCGTTGAGAATCGCCAACAGCCCCTCGCCGGCCTTGTACAAGGCTTCCAGGCGCTGACGGTCGGCCGCTTCCAGCCGGCCACCGCGTAGCAGCTCGGCCATGCCCAGGATACCGTTGAGCGGGGTGCGCAGTTCGTGGCTCATGGTCGCCAGGAAGCGTGACTTGGCCAGGTTGGCGGCCTCGGCGTCATCCTTGGCCCGGGCCAGGCTGGCGGTACGTCGTTCGACCATGGCCTGCAGTTCGTCGCGCTTGTCTTGCAACGCCAGGCGGTCGCGTTCGCGGCGTTCAATGTCGCTGAGGATGGCGCGGCGCATATCGTCCAGGGCATTGGCCACCGTGTCGATCTCGTCAGGGCGCGATGAACGGCGGCGCCCCAGGCGCAACGGTTCCTGCCATTGGCCGGCGCCAATACGCCGGGCGAACTCGGCCATCACTTGCAGATGGCGGGTGACCAGGCGATAGAACAGCCCCGACAGCGCCACTGCCAGGCCACACAGGAACACGCCCATCCACAGCAGGCTGGCAAGGCCGGTGGCATACAACCGATGGTGCACCGCACCCAAGTCGATACTCACTTCAAGCTCACCCAGGTGCCTGGCGGGGCCCGAGGGGGGCTGATAATCCAGGGGGAAGCGCTCGATGCGCAGCGGCCCCTTGGGTTCGGCCTCCCCTCGCAGCAGTTGAAAATCATCGCTAACCAAGCGCACCCGGGCCACGTCGGAAAAATCCACCAGGCCGCGCAATTGCGTATCCAGCTGCGCCTCGTCCAAGTCCCACAGGCTGCGCTCCAGGCTGGCGAGGTAGCCTGCGCGGATCAACGCCATGCGCGCCTCGATGTCGCGCATCTCGCGGCGGTATTCGAAATACAGCTGCACGCTACTGGCCAGTACGGTAAAGCACAGGCTGAACAACAGGATGAACCGCAGCAGGCGGCGCAGCAGGCCATCGGTGTGCAGGCGAATCATCGGGCATCTGCCGGCAGGTTGATCATGTCGCGGTAGGTGACCTCGCTCTGCTCCAGCCAGCGCGCGATCTCGCCAGCCTGGTTCATGCGCCGCAACTGCGCGTCGATTTCGTCCATGTGCTGGCTCAGGGGTGATTGCCGCGATACGGCTACCCGCAGGTAGTCCACGCTCAGCGCGCTGGGCAATACGCGGATGTCCTGCGCGCCGGGCAGGTGCTCAATGAACAGTTGGCCGGTGCGCCGCTCCTGGATCACGTAGTCGATGCGCCCGCGGATCAGCTTGCCGAAATTCTGCTGACTGGACGATACCCGCTCGATGTTCTGGTGGCGGGCGACGAAGCGGTCGAATTCGGCGCCGTAGCTTTCGCCGTACAACAGGCCGCCACGGTAACCCGCCAGGTCCTCCAGCTGCTGGAACTGCACCGGTCGCTTGCGGTTGTAGAACACGGCCACTTCCTCGCGCACCACCGGCTCCGTGGAAAAACGCATGCGCTGGTCACGCTGGTCGCTGTTGTAGGCCAGGACCACGTCCACCCGCCCGGCGGCGGCGTCCATCAGGCAGCGCTTCCAGTTGCCCAGCACCACGGTTTGCACCTCGTAGCCCATGCGCGCGAACAGTTCACGCACCACGGTTGGGGCCAGGCCGCGCACCTGGTGGCCGTCGCTCCAGGAAATGGGCGGGTACACCGGGTAGTCACAGTAACGCACGGGCTCACTGGCACTGGCGTGCAGGGTGGGCAACGTCAAGGCCAGCGCCAATCTCCAGGCGCGATGAATCATGCTGCCACGCTGGCAGTGAACAGGTAGCCGGTGCCGTGAATGGTGATGATCAACTGCGGTTCGGCCGGGTCGTCATGCAACTTGCGCCGCAGGCGGCCGACCAGCACGTCGATGGAGCGGTCGTTGGGCACCCACTCGCGGTTGCGAATCTGGTCCATCAACTGGTCGCGGCTGAGGGTGTGGCCGCTGTTGCGCAGGAACACGCTGAGCAACTGGAACTCGCCGTGGGTCAGCAGGGTTTGCCCGCCACGGGCGTCGATCAGGCGCCGGCGGTCGGTATCCAGCGCCCAGTCGGCGAACTGCTTCAGCGATTGCGCGCAGGCCGGGGCGGGGTGCGCCTCGCGGGCATGGCGCACGCGGCGGATCAGGTTTTTCGCCCGGGACACCAGCTCGCGGGGGTTGAGTGGTTTGATCACGTAGTCATCTGCACCGCATTCCAGGCCAACGATGCGGTCTATGTCGTCATTGCGCCCGGTGACGAGGATGATGCCAACCTCCGAGCGCACCCGCAGTTCGCGGGTCAGGGTGAGGCCGTCCTTGCCGGGCAGGCGGATGTCCAGCAGCACCAGGTCGACATCCTGGCTGGCAAGCAGGGCTTCGGCCCTTTCCGCGGTGTCGGCGCAGTGTACGTCGTAGCCCTCCTGGGACAGGTAGGCCTGCAGCAAGTCACGAATAAGCGGATCGTCATCGACGATCAATACCCGAGGCGTCATTGCGTGTTGTCTCTTTTTATTGGTGTTGTTCTACACACTCGCGACAGCAGCGTACTCGTTACTGAACAGGTGATCAACAGCCCTCGGACAGGCTGAAGCGCCTCCGGCCACCGGCCTGCAGGCCGTCGACCCAGGCCTCGCAGATGATCACGCCCTGCTCGGGGGTGAAGGTGCCGGGGTTCAGGCCCGACTCCAGCCACAGGCCGTCGAGCAAGGCGCTCAGGCTGATGGCCGCCAGGTCGGCATCGAAGCCCTGCCAGCCCTCCTCTTCGGCCAGTCTGGCCAGCAGCTGGCCAAGTTCGTTGCGGTACTCGCCATAGGAGTGGTCGTGCACCTGGTTGATCGCGTCGGCGGTCTTCACCGCGCCCCAGAAGGCCAGCCAGGCATCGAGCAATTGCGGGTCGAGCAGCTCGGCGCAGAACGAGGCACGGAAGAACGCCGACAACCGCTCGCGGGCATTGGGCGCAGCTTGGGCCATGGCCTCGCGCAACAAACCCATCACCCGACCGGTGACGGCCATGTAAGCCTCTGCCACCAGTTCGTCCTTGCCCGCGTAATGGTGGCTGATCAGCCCGACGGAGACCCCGGCCTCAGCCGAGATCTTGCGGATCGAAGCCCCTTGGAAACCATGGCGTTTGAGGCACACCAGGGTCGCCTCGACCAGGTTGGCTTTGCGCAGTTCCGGCAGCATGCGGTGGTAGCGGGCTTCCTGAGTCATCGGTGGGTCTCTGGTTAGGGGCTGGACTGAACGACTGTACAACAAGCCGGACTGCGTGATAAACCCTAAGCGCCACTGCCCGGCAGGGCCCCCTCACAACAACAAAAGCGGCTGCCATGAACGACCTGATCACACGCGAGCTGGACCAAGGCCTGCTGACCCTGGCCTTCAACCGCCCCGACAAGCTCAATGCCCTGAACACTGCCATGTACCAGCTGCTGGGCGACCTGTTGCTGGCGGCAGGTGAAGACCCCGCTGTCGATGCCATCATCATCACCGGTGGGCCGCACTGCTTCAGCGCTGGCAACGACCTTCGCGACTTCCTCGACAACCCGCCCAGCGACCTGGACAGCCCGGTGTTCCGCCTGATGCGGGTGGTCATGGGCCTGGACAAGCCGCTGATCGCAGCGGTCAGTGGTGCGGCGATCGGCATCGGGGCCACCCTGTTGCTGCACTGCGACCAGGTGCTGGTCAGCCGCTCGACCAAGCTGCGCATGCCTTTCGCGCCGCTGGGTGTGTGCCCGGAGTTTGGTTCCAGCCTGCTGTTGCCGCGTGTGCTTGGCCAGGCCCGGGCGGCACGCTTGCTGCTGACCAATGCATTGCTGGATGGCGAACAGATGCTGGCCTGGGGGCTGGCCAATGAGCTGCATGAAAACGGCGAACAGTGCCTGGACGCTGCCCGCACGCTGGCGCGGCAGCTGCAAGGCTACCCGCAGGCTGCACTGCGGATCAGCAAGCGGCTGCTCAAGGACAGCCAGCGGGCGGAGCTGGAGGCCACGGTGGCGCGGGAAAGCCGACTGTTCATCGAGTGCTTGCGTACTGAAGAAGCGCGGGCAGTGCTGCGAGGGCTGATCAAGGGTTGAAGGGGCTGGCGCGATCTTCATGGGCGCAACTGTCCTGCGCAAACGTTGTTGCACTAGTACCCGGTCATCTCCAGATACCCGCGCCCGCCCGCACTCCCGTTCAAGCGTACCGGCCCTTCCCAATACGGGAACCGTGTCTGCATCCACGCCTGCGGCTCCACGGCATCGACCTGCACATCCACGCCATGCTCCGGCACTTGCACCCGCCAACGCGTGGGCACCTGCTTGCCGTTTTTCTGCGCAGACCAGGCCAGGGCCTGCAGCTGGAACTGTGCCGCGTCCAGCGCCATCACCTCCCCGTGTGGCCCTACCCAGGTCCCGGCGCGATACGGTTCCCCGTGGGTCTCCCGAACCTGGAACAGCATCAGCTTGGCGCCACTGTCCAGGTGCAGGGAAAACCAGTCCCAGCCGGTCTGCCCGGGCGCCAGCGGCTGACTGCTCCATTCCCGGTCCAGCCAGGCCTGCCCGGTAACCGCGATGCACAGGCTGCCACGCTGGACCTGCCCCTGGACCTGGTAGAACGGCTGGCTGTAATAGTACGAAGCCTGGCCCTTGCCTGATTTTTCGCTGTAGCCCTGCTCACCATGCAGCACCAAGGGAAGATCGCTGTGCAACTGCAAGTCATAGCGAAAACCTTCGCCACTTGCGACCATCTGCAGGTCTTCAATGCCGCCCCGGCCCTGTAACATCCAGTCATTGATCCATGCGCGAAACGGCTGGGCCTGCGCGCCGGCCTGGCCGATCCCCCCTCGCGCCAGGGTTTCAGCAGCCTGATGGCCACCCGGCCCGGTCAGTGCTGCATGCCCCATCCAGAGGTTCGGGCTGTTCCAGCCGGTGGTCTCCGGGCCGGGGCGCAGGGCTGAGCGGAACAGTGTCCACTGGGCGCCCCAATCTCGGCCCTGGGCGTCCTTGAGGTTGGCGGTGACATACCACCACTCGATACGAAAGCCGTCGTGGGGACCGTGGTCATGCGGGAAGACCAGACGATGATCGCGGGTCACCTGGCTGAATTCGCCAGCCTGCTGCCCGAGCCCGGCATAGCTTTGCGGTGCTGGCTGATCACAGCCGCACAACAACCCGGTCAGCAACAGCCACGCATTAAGCTTCATCGGCCAGCGGCCTCAACAGTTCGCGCGGCTGGCGGCGCGCCAGCTGCCACAGCGGCCAGGCACAGGCGATCAGGCTGGTGAGCATGCCCAGCACGGTCAGCTGCAGCAGTTGCATGGGGAACACATACAGCGGTAAACGCCAGCCGAATGCCTGCACGTTCACCACCGCGACCAGACACCAGGCCAGCAGCAACCCAAGCGGGATTGCCAGCAGCACGGTGAAGCTGCTTAGCATGAGTGTCTGCCCCAGGCTCAGCCAGACCAGTTGCATGCGCCGCACCCCCAGCGCCCACAGCGGTGCCAACTGGCCCAGCCGGGCCTGGCCCAGGGTCAGCAGGTTGATGAACAACGCCACACCGGCCACGCCAAGGGTAAGGCTGTTGAGGGCTGCGGTGGCGGCAAAGGTGCGGTTGAAGACGTCGGTTGACCAGCGTTTCAGGCGCGCCTGCTCGACCACCCGGCTGTCATCCAGGGCAAAGTGCCGTTGCAGCGCGGCCTTGAGCGATGCCACCCCTTCAGCGCTCAGGTCGACACTCAAGCCGGCCAGGGTTGCCTGTGGCCAGTGGGCGCGCAACCAGTCGGCATTGACCAGTACATGCCCCTTGGGGTTGCCGTAATCGGCATAGATCCCCACCACGGGCATGGCTGACGTGCCTGCGGGCAGCTTCAGGCTGTCGCCCAGTTGCAGGTTCAATCGCCTGGCCAACTGCTCACTGAGCATCACGGCTTGTCCACTGGCCAGTCGCTGCCAGGCGCGCGAATGCTGTTCCAGTAATGGCCAGCGCGTTCGATAGGCGGGGTGATCGACAATGCCCTGCACTTGCACCGACCAACCTTGCAGCTGCATGTCTGCACGCCAGCCGGGCAGGACCACGCTGGCCACAGGTTGCTGCTTGAGCCACTCGACTATCTGCAAGCCTTGGGCCGTGTCCCGCGGGGTGACATACAGGTCGGCAGAGAGGCGCAGGTCAAGCCAACCGACAAACGTCTTGCGAAAACCCTCGGTCATGCTACCCACGCCAACACTGGCAGCCAGCGCCAGCAAGAGGGCGACCAACGCCAGGCTCAAGGCTGGCAGCTGCTGGCGGCTGTCAGCCACGAACCATTGCGCCAAGAGCCGGTGGCAACGACGCGCCAGCCACGCCAGTACCCGATCGAGCAAGGCCGGCAACAGCAGCGCCGCCGCCAGCAACAACCCTGCCAGCATGCCGAACGCGCTAAGCAGGCCAGCCCCGAAGACACCACAGCCCAAGGCCAGCAACAGCAGCAGGCCCGCTAGCAAAGCCTGCCGTTGCAACCATGGCCCCTGCGCCAGTCGCCAGGCCTGGGGTTGCGCCAGCGCCAGCAAAGGCAACCGGGCAGCACGCATTACACTCTCCAGCCCTGCCAGCAATGCCCCGAGTACACTTACCAGCACACCCAGCAGCCACCACCCCGCCGGCAGGCTCAATGTGCCGGCGACCTGGGCGCCATACAGACCACGCAGGCTGGCGGCCACGTCGGGCAACAGCCACGCGGCCAATGCGTAACCACTGGCCACCCCGGCCAGCCCGCCCACTGCCGCGAACAGGCCCAGCTCCAGCACCAGGGCACCCAGCAGGGTCTTCAGGCTGATGCCGCACGCGCGCAGGTTGCGGATCAGCCCACGGCGCTGCTCCAGCGCCAGACCGATCGCGGCGTGGGCGATGAACAAGCCGACAACGAACGCCAGCAGGCCGAGGGCGGTCAGGTTGAGGTGGAAACTGTCGGTGAGGCGCTGCAAGCCGCCATCGTCCTGCCGCGGCTGCAGTTCAAGGTGGCGGGCAATATCCGCAGGCAACGGCCCGGGCGTATCAGCCAGCAGCAGACGAGACAACTGCCCCGGTGCGTTCAGCAACGCCTGCGCGTGGCCGATGTCCACCACGATGACCCCGGGTGCCAACGCAGGCTGCAAAACCATAGGCGGCAGCAACTGCCCTTCACTGTCGCGGGTCGGCTGCCCAGGGCTGGTGTCCAGCTGACGCAAGGTGTCTGGCCCAACCCAGGCTTGCCCGGGCGTGCCGATGAACGCTTGCAGGTCGAATGCCTGCACCTGCACCCCGGCAATGCTGCCGGCAGGCGGCAGGCTCAACGGTTCGATGCCGATCAGCCGCACACTGCGTGCGGGCTCGCCCGGCAAGCGCAAGCGCCCTTCCAGTACCGGCGAAACAGCCCAGCCCTGCCTGCGCAGTTGCACGTACAACGCCTGATCGAAGCGCTCGCCATTGCGCGCGATCAGTTGCGCCTGCAACGGCCCGGTCAATACCGCGCTGGCCCGGGCATAGTCGCTGCGTGCCTGGCTGTTCAATGCCTGCACACCGGTCCACAGCGCCGTGGCCAGCCACAGGCCAGTGAAGATGCTGAAGCACTGCACACGATGGCGCCGCCAGTGGCTGAGCAGCGCCAACAGGGCCAGCGACAAAAGCTTCATCAGCCCTGCTCGGGCCGCACACGGCCGGCCTGCAGGTAGCAACGGCGCTGCAAACGCGCCGCCAGCCGCGGGCTGTGGGTCACCATCAGTACCCCGCTGCCGGCTTCGGCGACCAACTGCAACAACAAACTCAGCACCTCGTCACTGCTGGCCTCGTCAAGGCTGCCGGTCGGTTCGTCAGCCAACAGCCAGGCCGGGCGCCCGGCAAGCGCACGGCCGATGGCGACCCGCTGCTGCTGGCCGCCAGACAGTTGTTCCGGGTAACGCTCAAGCAGGTCCGCCAGGCCCAGGCGCTGCGCCAGGTAAGCCGCCCAATGCGGGTCATGCCGCCCGGCGAGGCGGGCCTGGAACGTAAGGTTCAGGCCCACGTCCAGGCTGCTGATCAGGTTGTACTGCTGAAACACCAGGCCGATCCCCTCCCGCCGCCACTGCGCCAGCGACGCTTCCGAACGGCCATCGAGCGGAACATCGTCGATCAGAATACGGCCGCTGTCCGCTCGGTCCAGGCCAGCCACCAGGTGCAGCAAAGTGCTCTTGCCGCTGCCCGACTCGCCCATCAGCGCCAGTCTGCTGCCCCGCGCCAGGCGCATGTCCACCCCCTGCAATATGGGGAGCGGGCCTTGGGGGGTGGGGAATGATTTGTAGAGTTGTTCGATGGCTAGCATCGAGTGGCCTTGATGGGTGGGGTGTCCCTTTAGGCATAGCAGGTTCGGCCAAGCCTGCTCCTGCACTGGCCGCTTTGATCGATCTCGCCGGTGCCTTCCTGTTCAGACGACGTGCTGCTGCGGCCGCCCCTTCGAATCTCAGGGCGCCCATCAATGGATCCACTAAAAACCGATAATCGCACAGAATTCGCATTCATCAAGCAAAATGCATTGACCATGCCCGCCAGTCGCAGCCTTAATGGATCCATTAAATAAAAACAAAACCCCCGGAGAGCCTCCCATGTACCCTAAAAACACCTGGTACGTCGCCTGCACCCCCGACGAAATCGCCACCAAACCCCTGGGCCGGCAGATCTGCGGGGAAAAAATCGTGTTCTACCGCGCCCGAGAGAACCAAGTCGCCGCCGTCGAGGACTTCTGCCCGCACCGCGGCGCACCGTTGTCGCTGGGCTATGTCGAGGACGGCAACCTGGTGTGCGGCTACCACGGCCTGGTGATGGGTTGCGACGGCAAGACCGTGTCGATGCCGGGCCAACGGGTGCGTGGCTTCCCCTGCAACAAGACCTTTGCGGCCGTCGAGCGCTATGGCTTCATCTGGGTCTGGCCCGGTGACCAGGCGCAGGCCGACCCGGCGCTGATTCCGCATCTGGAATGGGCGGTGAATGATGAGTGGGCCTACGGCGGCGGGCTGTTCCACATCGGTTGCGACTACCGCCTGATGATCGACAACCTCATGGACCTCACCCATGAAACCTATGTGCACGCGTCCAGCATCGGCCAGAAGGAGATCGACGAGGCACCGCCGGTCACCACCGTCACCGGCGACGAAGTGGTCACCGCCCGGCACATGGAAAACATCATGGCGCCGCCGTTCTGGCGCATGGCCTTGCGTGGCAACGGCCTGGCCGACGATGTACCGGTGGACCGCTGGCAGATCTGCCGTTTCACCCCACCTAGCCATGTGCTGATCGAAGTGGGTGTAGCGCATGCCGGCAAGGGCGGCTACCACGCCGAGGCACAGCACAAGGCATCGAGCATCGTCGTCGACTTCATCACCCCGGAAAGCGATACCTCGATCTGGTACTTCTGGGGCATGGCACGCAATTTCGCTGCGCACGACCAGACCCTGACCGACAACATTCGTGAGGGCCAGGGCAAGATTTTCAGCGAAGACCTGGAAATGCTCGAACGCCAGCAGCAGAACCTGCTGGCCCACCCCGAGCGCAACTTGCTGAAGCTGAACATCGATGCCGGCGGCGTGCAGTCACGCAAAGTGCTGGAGCGGATCATCGCCAAAGAGCGTGCGCCGCAGCCGCAACTGATCGCCACCAGCGCCACCCCTGCCTGAGGAACAGCCGACATGATCGATGCCGTAGTGGTATCCCGTAACGATGAAGCCCAGGGAATCTGCAGCTTCGAGCTGGCCGCGGCAGATGGCAGCCTGCTGCCGGCGTTCAGCGCCGGCGCCCATATCGACGTGCACCTGCCCGACGGGCTGGTGCGCCAGTATTCGCTGTGCAACCACCCCGAAGAACGCCATCGCTATCTGATAGGCGTGCTCAACGACCCGGCTTCGCGGGGCGGCTCACGTAGCCTGCACGAGCAGGTGCAGGCCGGTGCCCGGCTGCGTATCAGTGCGCCGCGCAACCTGTTCCCGCTGGCCGAGGGGGCGCAGCGCAGTGTGCTGTTTGCCGGCGGCATCGGCATTACCCCAATCCTGTGCATGGCCGAGCAGCTGTCCCACTGCGGCCAGGCCTTCGAGCTGCACTACTGTGCCCGCTCCAGCGAGCGGGCGGCGTTTGTCGAGCGGATTCGCAGCGCGCCGTTCGCTGATCGGCTGTTCGTGCATTTTGACGAGCAGCCGGAAACGGCGCTGGACATCGCCCAGGTGCTGGGCAACCCGCAAGCTGATGTGCACCTGTATGTATGCGGGCCAGGCGGGTTCATGCAGCATGTGCTGGACAGCGCGAAGGGCTTGGGCTGGCAGGAGGCCAACCTGCACCGCGAGTACTTCGCCGCAGCACCGGTGGATGCCAGCAACGATGGCAGTTTCTCGGTGCAGGTGGGCAGCACGGGCCAGGTGTTCGAGGTGCCAGCCGACCGGACCGTGGTGCAGGTGCTGGAAGAGAACGGTATCGAGATCGCCATGTCGTGCGAGCAGGGTATTTGCGGCACCTGCCTGACACGCGTGCTGCAGGGCACACCGGACCATCGCGATCTGTTTCTCACCGAAGAGGAACAAGCCCTGAACGATCAGTTCACGCCTTGCTGCTCGCGCTCGAAGACGCCGCTGCTGGTGCTGGATATCTGACCCGGCTTACGACGAGGGCAGGATGACTTTCATGCCCGCGTCCGCCGCTGCCCCGCCAAAGGTTTCGGCATAGCGCAAGGTGGCATTGGCGTGCTCGCGCATGATCGCTTCGGCGCGGGCACCCTGGCGGTTGACCAGGGCGTCGAACACGGCGTGGTGCTGCATATGGGCGAAGTTGAAGCGCCGGTACTCGCGAGCCAGGTCATGGCGGTCCACCGCCAGTGCGGTGACCGAGGCGAATGGCAGGTGGTCGTTGCGCGCCAGGGCAACGGCAATGGCCGGGTTGTGGCTGGCGTCGATGATCACCTGATGAAAGCGCATGTTCAGGTCGTGATAGACCTGCAAGTCGTCTTCGCTCACAAAGCCCTTGTCGAACAGCTGATCGCCGTCGACCAGGCACTGTTGCAGCGCAGCGCGTGCTTGCACCGACAAGCCACGTTCTGCAGCCTGACGCGCCGCCAACCCCTCCAGCACACCGCGCACCTCGACCGCACCCGCGATGTCATCGGCGCTGACCGAACGCACCTGAAACCCCCGGCCACCAAAGCGCACCAGCAGGCCTTCCTGTTCGAGGGTGCGAAATGCCATGCGCACCGGCATGCGTGAAACGCCGAACAGTTCGGCGGTTGGGACTTCCATCAAGCGCTCGCCGGCCGCCAGCTCGCCCGAAGCGATCATCTTGCGCAACGCAACCAGCACCATTTGACCGGGTTTGCTCATCCAGGCGACTTCCAAAGACATGAGCGGGCATCTTAGCGCAAGCCGTGGGGTTGCTGCTGACCTGTTGTAGGAGCGGGTTTACCCGCGAAGCAGGCAATGAGCTGCGCCCCAGATGTTGGACGGTCGGTGCTAGGCTACCTCAGCTTGAGTTCTGTAAGCCACAGGACTCAGGCCGTTGAGTTTCATTTTAATGCGGTCATGGTTGTAGTAGTGGATGTACTCATCCAGTCCCGCCTGTAGCTCTGCGACGCTTTTGAAGCGCTCACGGTAGAAGTATTCCGACTTCAGCGTGCCGAAAAAACTCTCCATCGCGGCGTTGTCCAGGCAGTTACCTTTGCGTGACATGCTTTGCTCAAGCCCTGCTTCCTTCACACGTGCACAGTAATCAGGGTATCGGTAGTGCCATCCTTGGTCCGAGTGCAGCAGTGGTTTGTTGCCCGCCGGAAGCAGTTGAATCGCGCGCTCCAGCATTTCGCCGACCAAGGTGAAGCGCGGTCTGGTGTCGGTGCGATACGTCACGATTTCGCCGTTGTACAGATCCATTACAGGCGAGAGGTACAGCTTTTCACCCGCCACTTTGAACTCAGTGACATCGGTAACCCACTTCTGGTTAGGCTGATCAGCCTGGAAATTACGCTTGAGAATGTTAGGCGCGGCTTCTCCCATCAGGCCCCGATACGCCTTGTACTTCTTCGGGCGGACCGTGCACTTGAGGTCTAGAGCAGCCATCAGCCGGCGCACCTTTTTACTGTTAACCAACTGCCCAGAACTGCGCAGCGCAGAGGTAACCCGCCGATAACCATAACGACCGCGATGTCGGTCGCAGATCTCCTGGATCGAGATTTTGAGAGAGGCACACTTATCCCCGGCCTCAAGCAGCCCTAGCTGGTAATAGTAAGTACTGCGTGGCAGGCCGGCAGCCTTGAGCAGATCGGCAAACGGGTAGTGTTCGCGCAAAGCCCTTACTAGCCGGGTTTTTTCCTGGCTTTCTTCAGCCTCGCCTTCTCCTCGTCGAGCTCCTCGAGCTTTTTTAGGTAGGCGTTCTCCGCTTCAAGCTGGCGAAGTCTCTTGAGCAGCTCCGCATGGGTAAGCTCCTCGATAGGTTTGGGAGCGGTCTCTTCGGGCTTGCGCGGGGCTTTAGGCATAGGGGTGACCAATATCTTTTTGCTTGAGGACAGGGCCTGGAAGCCGCCACTGTAATACTGTTCCTCCCAGCGCCGCACCTGAGATGAGTTACCCAGGTTGAACAACGCTGCGGTGGCCCGGAGCGACAGCTTCTCGCGCCACATACGGTAGAGCACAGAAAGCTTGAACTCACTGCTGTAATGACCGCCAGGCTTCTCGAAGCTGGCCTCACCATGTAACTGATAGGACATGACCCAACGGCGCAGCAAAGTCGGATCGATTTGAAACAGCGCCGCGATGTGGCGAAAGCCTCGGCCACGCTTGAGGAAAGCCTGGATGGCTGACTGCTTGAATTGTGTTGAGTACTTGCTCATAAAAACCCCAGATGATGGACAGATGTCCAACATCTGGGGCGCAGCTCACAACACGGAACATGGCACCGGCGTTGCCGGTGTTCGCGGGTGAACCCGCTCCTACGGGCAGAGCGCGCGCCAAGAAACCAACCTGGCGCAAGACATGCGCCGTAAATGTAGGAGCGGGTTTACCCGCGAAGCAGGCAACGCGGAACATGGCACCGGCTTTGCCGGTGTTCGCGGGTGAACCCGCTCCTACGGGGGGCGCGCGCCAAGAAACCAACCGGGCGCAAGACATGCGCCGTAAATGTAGGAGCGGGTTTACCCGCGAAGCAGGCAACACGGAACATGGCACCGGCTGCGCCGGTGTTCGCGGCTGAACCCGTTCCTACAAGGTCAGCGGGTAGCTGACGATCAGTCGCGTCTGGTCGAAATCGCTGTTGAAGCTGCGCCGGTTGGTCGCGTTGTTCAGCCGGATGTTGAGGTTCTTCAAAGCCCCACTCTGGAAGGTGTAGTTCACCTCGGTATCGCGCTCCCACTCCTTGCCATTGCTGCCCGCCGCCGTGGTGGCGTTCTCGCCATGCCCGTACCGCACCATGGCCAGCAGCCCTGGCACACCGAGCGCGGCAAAGTTGTAGTCGTAACGCACTTGCCACGAACGCTCGTCAGCATTGCTGAAGTTGCCGTTGAACATGTCGTTGCCCAAGGTTCGCCCACTGCTGCCGTACACCGACATCCACTGGCTGTCACCACTGACCTTCTGCAACCCCAGGTACAGCGTGTGCCCACTGTACGAAGCTGACAACAAGGCGTAGCCGGTGCGGCTCTGGATGTCGCCGATGCGCGCCTGTCCGTCATCCCGGTCGATGAAGTAGCCAAGGTTGGCCCCCAACGTCCACTCCCCTACCCGCTGACTGTGCAGCAGGTTGAAGTAGCTTTGCTGGTAGATGTCCTCCAACTGCGAGTGCCAGGCGCCGATCAGTGTTCGCTGCTGGTTGAAGCGGTACTCGGCGCCGGCGTAGTTGAAGCCGTCCGAGGTGACCCCGGGCGCGGCCCAGGCAGACAGGTCCTGCATGTCCGAAGAGTGGCGCAGGCTCACCTCGCGGTACTGGCCGGCCTGCAGGCTCAGGCCTTCGATTTCCCGCGAGTCGAGCATGGCACCACGGAAGGTCTGCGGCAGCAGGCGGCCATCGTCGTAACGCAGCAGTGGAATATCCGGCAACAACTCCCCGACCTTCAGCTCGGTCGCGGACATACGCAGCTTCGCCGCCAGCCCGGCTCGACCGTAGTCGTCGGCCGCCCGCCCGTCATCGTGCACCGGCAACAGTTCTGAGCCGCTGGTACCGCCGCCGCTGTCCAGCTTCACGCCGAACAGGGCGATACCGTCCAGGCCAAAACCGATCAGCCCCGGGGTGTAGCCAGAGCTGAACTTGAAGATGAAACCCTGGGCCCATTCTTCAACCTTGCCCTTGGCGGCCCCCGGGTCGCGGAAATCCCGGTTGAAGTAGTAGTTGCGCAGTGTCAGCCCACCCTTGGCATCTTCAAAGAAGCCCCCCTCTTGCGCCCAGGCCGGCAAACCAAGGCCAAACGCCAGCGAAACTGCCAGGGCCGAACGGGCCAGCGTGCAAGTTGTGTCCATCATTATTATTGTTCTCCGCGTTCAATAGGCGCAGCAGACCACCCCAGGCCAGCATGACCCGGAGCAGTAAGTTGCATTCAGATACCCGGCAAGGCCGGGTTGCACTCAGTGACTCAGTGCATCAGCAGGCAAGGCGGACGCAGGCTTGGTCGTTGGGCGCAACAGCAGCAGGCAACCCGCGGCAAGCACGAACACGCTGGCAAACACGCCATACAGATGCAGGGGTTGCCAGCCACCATCGAGCAGCACGCCAGCCACGGTCGGCGACAGGATCGCGCCCATGCGGCCGATGCCGATCCCCCAACCCACACCGGTGGCGCGTACCGATGCGTCATAGACCACCGGCGACAAGGCATACAGCCCCGCCACGCAGCCGTTGGAAAACAGCCCGATCAGCAGGCCCAACGCCAGCGCCGCAGTGACCGAGGCGCCATTGGCCACGAACAGCACCAGCAGCGCGGCGGTAATGAGCATGAACAACGCCAGCACGCGCGTCAGTGGCCAGCGCGAAGCCAGGCCGCCGATCAGCGCCGCGCCAAGGATGCCGCCCACGCTCAACAGCACCCCGCCGGTGATGCCTTGCTGGGCCGACAAGCCGGCGGCCACCAACAGTTTCGGCGTCCAGCTCATGACGAAGTAGAAGCCGAACATGACCAGGAAGAACAGCAACCAGATCACCAGCGTGGTGCGGCGCATGGCCGGCGCCAGCAGCTGCTTGAAACCGCTGCTGGCACCTTCTGCCCGTGCGGCAACAGCCGGCAGTTGCGCCAATGCCGGCTGGCCGAGGCGCACGGCCAGGCGGTTGACCCGGGCCAGCGCATTGGCCGGCCGGCGTGCCAGCAGAAAGTCCAGCGACTCTGGCAACCACAGCAGTACCAGCGGGATCACCAGTACGGTGACGATGCCGCCAAACAGAAATACCGAGCGCCAGCCCCAATGCCCCAGCAGCCATACCGCCAGCAAACCGCCCAGGGTCGCACCCAGCGCATAGCCAGTGGACTGCAGGCTCACCGCCAAGCCGCGCCAGCGTTTGCTGGCATATTCACTGGCAATCACATTGCTGCTGGCCAGGATGCCACCGATGCCCAGCCCGGTCAGGCCACGCAGCAGCGCCAGTTGCAACGGGCTCTGGCTCAGTGCCGAGAGCAGCATGCCGATACCGGACAGCGCCAGGCACAACAGGATCAGCGGGCGTCGGCCAAAGCGGTCAGCCCACGGCGCGATGAACAATGACCCGGCCGCCATACCGAACAAGCCGGCACTGAGCAGAAGCCCAACCTGCGCCCCATTCAGGTTCCACTCGGCAGACACCGAGGCGGCGGTGAAGGCCATGACCAGCACGTCAAAGCCATCGATCATGTTGAGGATGATGCAAATACCAATGGCCAGGCACTGAAAGCGCCCCATCGGGTCGTTGTCCAGACGTTGCTTGAGATCGGTATTCATGGGGTCACCTGCCGGCCAGGCTTGGCCACAGGCGAGAGGAACGATGCGCACGCGCAGGCGCAACGGGAGGAACCTTGACGGTTCAGTGCCGCTGGATAGCCATTCATGACTGGACCCTTTTTGTAATTGTTATCGCATACGGCAGGAGGGCTCCGGCCGTTGTCAGGCGCTAATCAACCAGATAATGGATCCACAGACAACGTTACGAAAGCACTGCCTATCAATCAGGCGCGACCAACCTCAGCTCTTCGTTAGGCAAATTCATATTTTTTATTATTAAATTCAATAGTTTATAAATTTACAACCAAAGAAACTTGATGTTCGATTAACGAACACAATCGAATTATGGATCCACAAACCATCAAAAATCACCCTTTGACTCACCACCATGACTACGCAATGAACAAATCTTCATGTTCCCCCTCAGCGCCCTGATCATGGGGCGCACAGCCGATGCCAGCCAGCCGGCAGCCGGGACTCGCCTTGAGGGTGCGGTACGGGTTGCGTAGCATCCGCGGCCCGATCGCGCGCGTATTGCCACCCCTCAGGATCGATTCACAGATGCCGCAACCCATCCCGTTAAAGGACCACGAAAAGGAAAAACACCTGGTCAACCGTCGGCTTCTGGCCTGCGCTGCCATGGTGTTCAGCCTGTGTGCTGTCCTGGTGGGCCGGCTCTATGTGCTGCAAGTGCTGCAGCACGACCAACAAACGGCCGTGTCGGAAAACAACCGCGTGCACGTGCTGCCCATCGCCCCCGAACGCGGGCTGATCTATGACCGCAACGGCGTGGTACTGGCCGACAACAAGCCCAGCTTCGACCTGACCATGACCCGCGAGCGATCAGGCGGCGACTCGGCCAAGGTGCTCGACACCCTGACGCAGGTGCTGGGCCTGACCGAAGACGACCGTAAGCAGTTCGACAAGGACCTGCGCCGTGGCCGCAAACCGTTCGAGCCCGTAACCCTTATGGTGGGCCTGAGCGAGGAGCAGATCGCCCTGGTAGCGGTGAACCAGTTCCGCCTGCCGGGCCTGGAGGTGGAGCCGCAGTTCATCCGCGAGTACCCACTGGCCGGGCATTTCGCGCATTCAGTGGGCTATGTGGGACGCATCAACGAGAAAGAAGCCAAGACGCTCGACAGCACGGAGTACCGCGGCACCCAATCGATTGGCAAGACCGGCATCGAGCGCTTTTACGAAAGCCAGCTGCATGGCCATGTGGGCTACGAAGAGGTCGAGACCAACGCTCAGGGGCGGGTGATGCGCGTGCTCAACCACAAGGACCCGACCCCTGGGCAGGATATAGTCCTCACCCTGGACGCCCATTTGCAGATAGCCGCAGAAAAAGCGCTGGGTGACCGCCGTGGCTCGGTGGTGGTATTGGACCCGGCCAATGGTGACGTACTGGCGATGGTCAGCAACCCCAGCTTCGACCCCAACCTGTTCGTCAAGGGCATCAGCTTCAAGCAGTATGCCGCGCTGCGCGACTCCATCGACCGCCCACTGTTCAACCGCGTCCTGCGCGGCCTGTATGCGCCTGGCTCGACCGTGAAGCCTGAAGTGGCCATCGCTGGCCTCGACAGCGGGGTGATCACCCCTGGCAGCCGGGTGTTCGACCCGGGCTACTACGAACTGCCCAACTATGACCACAAGTACCGCAACTGGAACCGCAGCGGCGACGGCTGGGTGGACATGTACACCGCCATCATGCGCTCCAACGACACCTACTTCTACGACCTGGCGCACAAGCTGGGTATCGACCGCCTGCACGACTACATGGCCGAGTTCGGCCTGGGCCAGAAGGTGTCGCTGGACATGTTCGAGGAAGCCTCCGGGCTGATGCCCTCGGCCGAGTGGAAGCGCGCCACACGACGCCAGGCCTGGTTCCCGGGCGAGACGCTGATCCTTGGCATTGGCCAGGGTTACATGCAGGTCACCCCCCTGCAGCTGGCCCAGGCCACCAGCCTGCTGGCAAGCAAGGGCGTGTGGCACCGCCCGCACCTGGCCATGACCGTGGGTGGCGATACACCGATCGACCCAAACCCCATGCCCGACATCGTGCTGCACGACAAGCATGCCTGGGACCAGGTCAGCCAGGGCATGCAGATGGTCATGCACGACCCGCGCGGTATTGCCCGCGCCGCAGCAGCAGGCGCGCAGTATCGGATCGCCGGCAAGAGTGGTACCGCGCAGGTGGTGGCGATCAAACAGGGTGAGCGTTACAACCGCAACAAGACCCTGGAGCGCCACCGCGACAACGCCCTGTTTGTCGGCTTTGCTCCGGCTGAGCACCCCAGTGTGGTGGTGGCGGTAATGATCGAGAACGGTGAGGCTGGAGGCCGGGTCGCAGGGCCGGTGGTGCGGGAGGTGATGGATGCTTATCTGCTGGATGAGCAAGGGCACCTGAAGCCGGAGTATGCGGGCGGCGCACCCACTCGGGGTGTGCCACACACATGATTTGGCGTAGCCGCTGTGCAGGCGGCTTTAGTCGCGAATGAGTCAGGATGCCGTGCGCGGCATCAGCTCATACGGGTGTTTCCACCCCGGCAGCGCCTGGATCCGGGCTTTCCAGGCCTCGATGTGCGTGAACGTTGCCAACGGGATACCGGTGTCTTCTGGCATGAACACATACCCCGCCAACGACAGGTCGGCAATGGTCAACCGGCCACCGACCATGAATGGCGTCTTCGCCAGGTGAGCATCGACAATACGGTAAGCCGCCGTGGCACGCTCGCGCAGGAACCGCGTGACATCGGTTTCGCCGGTGTTCTTCAGGCAGAACAGAAAGCGCAGCGCAGCGTAATAGCTGGTGAACTTATGGTTGTCGAACAGCATCCAGCGCCAGATCTCACGCTTTTCATCTTCATCACGGGGCCCGAACTGGCCGGTCTGTTCGGCAAGGTATTCCAGAATCAGCGCAGACTGGGTGAAGCGCTTGCCAGCATGCTCCATCACCGGCACCTCGCCCTGCTCGTTCACCTCATCGCGCCAGGTTTGCTCACGCGTCTGGCCATGGAAGAAGTCGACGAACACCGGCTGCCAGTTCTGGCCGGTGAGTTCAAGCATGAGCGCAGCCTTGTAGGCGTTACCGGATTCGGCGAAGCAATGCAGCCTGTAGTCGGACATGGGCGAACCTTCAGTTTCCTTTGAATGATCGGCAGGGCGCTCTGCGGGTTTGCCCGCGAAGCCCCTCCACCCAAGCAAATCACGCGCGTCCCGACGCGGTCAATCCATGACGCGCTCCGTCGACACCTTGAGAACCGTGCGTTCAGCCATATCGTCAGCGGCAGGTTCACCTTCATCCCCGCCACGCTCCTGCCAGCAGAAGGGAACTACCCGAACGCCTCAACCGTCTTAGACACTGAGTGGTTTATTTCCCTGTGCTTCACGTTACTGGAGAACACGACATGCGCCACCTACTGCTCGCCCCTGCGCTGCTGCTCCTGATGCCTGCCGGTGCTGCCCTGGCCCGCGTCGATGCGGGCGACGTCGCCACCTCGGCCGGTATTTCCGCTTCGCTGTATTCGACCTTCAAGGATGACAAACGGATCATCCCGGCCCGTGACGAACTTTCAGCGTTCGTCGCCAGCGGCGGTGCCATCCGCGGCGCCTATGTGGAGTCGGCGCTTGAACAGGCCCGCAAGGACCATCCTGGGCTGCAGGCCAACGATGAAGAACTGGCCCGGGCCATCTTGTCGCAAGATGACCCCGTGGCTGACCATTGAGTAAACCTGTACCGGCCCTTTCGCGGCGGTTCGACGCGAGAGGGCCGGTACAGGGCCGCTTCACCCCCAGCCATCCATACGCATGGTCGCCCTGACCAGGCGCTGTTCTTCCTGCTCGATCTCCCGCAAACTGTCGCGTATGCCGTTGATATGCTCACGCGCCGCCCGCTGCGCCTGCTCGGGCAGTTGCTCCATGACTGCGCGGTACAACCGCGCATGCTGCCGATCAATCTGGCGTTTCTGCGCTGGCCGGCAGTACAAGTTGTTGACCGACGCAAACACCGTGCTCAACGTCAGGTCACTGAGCGATTGCAGGGTATGCACCAGCACCGGGTTATGCGACGCCTCACTGATCGCCCGGTGAAAGGCATGGTCACGGCGGGCATGCTCACGGGCATCGAGCGCCTGCGCAGCCTCGTGCGCAGCCAGCATTTCTTCGTAGCGCCGGCGGATCAGCAGGCGGTCGACGTCGGTAGCCCGCAACGCTGCCAGCCGCGCCGACTCAGCCTCCAGCAACGCCCTGACCTCCAGCAGGTCGAACAGCGTGCGCGGTTGCGAACTGAACAGGTGCATCAAAGGCGTAGCACCCGCCTGCCCGGTGAGATCGGCGACGAACGAACCCCGCCCCTGTTCAGTGTCGATGATGCCGCGCCCACGCAGAATGCGCAGGCCCTCGCGCAAGGCCGAACGTGAACAGCCGAGCTTTTCCACCAGCCGCCGCTCCGACGGCAGCGCCTGGCCCACCTTGAGCACGCCTTCGACGATAAGCCGCTCGACCCGTTCGGCCACCTGGTCGGCAACCTTGGCCTTGCCTTCAGTACCCACTGCGCACACCCCTGCTGGTAGGACCACTTTGACTTATAGCGCCAATCTAGCCAGACAGAACCGTGAATAAACAGTACTGCCCGAAGAAACTGGTAGGACCAGTCAACATCTCACTCGACCCCAAACGCTAGCACGCGCACGCTGCATCGGTGACCGCTTCGCCAACAACAACAAAAACCGTTGCGAGTGAGCCAATGAATATCCTGTACGACGAACGCGTCGATGGCGCGCTGCCCAACGTGGACCTGGCCGCCCTGTTGCAGGCGCTGCGCGATGCCCTGCCGGATCTTGAAATCCTGCACCGCGATGAAGACCTCAAACCGTACGAATGCGACGGCCTGTCGGCCTACCGCACCGTGCCACTGCTGGTGGCGCTGCCCGAGCGCCTGGAGCAGGTGCAGACGCTGTTGAAGCTTTGCCACCAGCGCGGCGTACCGGTGGTTGCGCGTGGCGCCGGTACCGGCCTGTCTGGTGGTGCCCTGCCGCTGGCCAAGGGCATCCTGCTGGTGATGGCGCGCTTCAACCGTATCCTCGAGGTCAACCCGCAGGGGCGTTACGCCCGCGTGCAACCGGGTGTACGCAACCTGGCCATCTCCCAGGCCGCCGCACCCCATGGTATGTACTACGCACCCGACCCTTCCTCGCAAATTGCCTGCTCGATCGGTGGCAACGTCGCCGAAAACGCCGGTGGCGTGCACTGCCTCAAGTACGGCCTGACCGTACACAATGTGCTCAAGGTGGACATCCTTACGGTCGAGGGCGAACGCCTGAGCCTCGGCAGCGATGCCTTGGACAGCCCCGGCTTCGACCTGCTGGCATTGTTCACCGGCTCCGAAGGCATGCTCGGTATCGTCACCGAAGTCACTGTCAAGCTGCTGCCCAAGCCCCAGGTGGCGCGGGTGATACTGGCCAGTTTCGACAGCGTCGAGGACGCCGGCCGGGCAGTCGCCGACATCATCGCTGCCGGCATCATTCCTGGCGGCCTGGAGATGATGGACAACCTGGCGATCCGCGCCGCTGAAGACTTCATCCATGCCGGCTACCCGGTGGACGCGGCGGCGATCCTGCTGTGCGAACTGGATGGCGTGGAAGCCGATGTTCACGACGACTGCGCGCGCGTCGCCGCCGTGCTGACCCAAGCCGGGGCCCGCGAGGTGCGCCTGGCCTGCGACGAAGCCGAGCGCGTTCGCTTCTGGGCCGGGCGCAAGAACGCCTTCCCGGCCGTGGGGCGCATCTCCCCGGACTACTACTGCATGGACGGCACCATCCCGCGCCGCGAGTTACCACGGGTGCTCAAGGGCATCAGCGACCTGTCCGCGGAGTACGGCCTGCGGGTGGCCAATGTGTTCCATGCCGGCGACGGCAACATGCACCCTTTGATCCTGTTCGATGCCAACCTGCCCGGCGAGCTGGCGCGTGCCGAAGCGATCGGCGGCAAGATTCTGGAACTGTGTGTGAAGGTGGGCGGCAGCATCACCGGTGAACACGGCGTGGGGCGCGAGAAGATCAACCAGATGTGCGCGCAGTTCAACAGCGACGAAATTACCCTGTTCCACGCGGTGAAGGCCGCCTTCGACCCCCAGGGCCTGCTCAACCCCGGCAAGAACATTCCCACCCTGCACCGCTGCGCCGAATTCGGCGCCCTGCACGTGCACCAAGGGCAACTGCCCTTCCCCGAGCTGGAGCGCTTCTGATGAGCATGGAGCGCGACATGAGCCAGACGCTGTTGGAGCAGGTCAACCAGGCGCTGAACGAAGGTACGCCGCTGCGTATCCAGGGCAGCAACAGCAAAGCGATGCTCGGCAACCCGGTGGCCGGCGAAGTACTCGACACCCGCAACCACCGCGGCATTGTCAGCTACGACCCCACCGAGCTGGTACTCACGGCCCGCGCCGGTACCCCCCTGCGCGAGATCGAGGCCGCCCTGCACGAGGCCGGCCAGATGCTGCCCTGCGAACCACCCCACCTGGGCCCCGAGGCCACCTTGGGCGGCATGGTCGCGGCCGGGTTGTCTGGCCCGCGACGGCCGTGGGCCGGGTCGGTGCGCGACTTTGTACTGGGTACACGGGTGATCACCGGCCACGGCAAGCTGCTGCGCTTTGGTGGCGAGGTGATGAAGAACGTCGCCGGCTACGATGTGTCACGCCTGATGGCGGGCAGCTTCGGATGCCTGGGGCTGCTGACCGAGGTTTCTTTGAAAGTGCTGCCACGGCCGCGCCTGTGCCTGAGCCTGCGCCTGCCGATGGGCCGCAATGAAGCGCTGGCCGAGCTGGCCGAATGGGGCCAGCAACCGCTACCGATCAGCGCCGCCTGCCATGACGGCGAAACGTTGTACCTGCGCCTGGAAGGCGGCGAAGGGTCGGTGCAATCGGCACGCCAGCGGTTGGGGGGCGAAACGCTCGATAACCGCTTCTGGAGCGACCTGCGCGAGCAGCGCCTGGCGTTCTTTGCCGACGCCGCCCCCCTGTGGCGCCTGTCCGTACCCACCGTCACCGGCGAGCTGGACCTGCCCGGCCAGCAACTGATCGACTGGGGGGGTGCCCAGCGCTGGCTCAAGACCTGCGCACCGGCGCAGGCCATTCGCGACCAGGTCGCCAGGGTGGGCGGCCACGCCACCTGCTACGCCCCCGGTGCAGCCAGCAGCCCGCCGCTGCCGGTTGCACTGATGCGCTATCACCGCGCCCTCAAGCAGCAGCTCGATCCCCAGGGGGTGTTCAACCCTGGTCGCCTGTACCCGGACCTGTGAGGCCAGCCCATGCAAACCAACCTTAGCGAAACCTCGCGCCGCCTGGCCCGCGCCGACGAAGCCGAGCGCATTCTGCGCACCTGCGTACATTGCGGCTTCTGCACCGCCACCTGCCCCACTTACCAGTTGCTGGGCGACGAACTCGACGGCCCTCGCGGGCGCATCTACCTGATCAAGCAGATGCTCGAAGGCGAGCCGGTCACCGCCAGCACCCAATTGCACCTGGACCGCTGCCTGACCTGCCGCAACTGCGAAACCACCTGCCCATCGGGGGTGAAGTACCACGACCTGCTGGACATCGGCCGCGCAGTGGTCGAGCAGCAGGTGCCACGCCCACTCGGCCAGCGCCTGTTGCGCCTGGGCCTGCGTGCGGTGGTGCCGCGCCCGGCACTGTTCAAGGCCCTGACCCGCAGCGGCCAGGCGCTGCGCCCGCTGCTACCGGCCTCACTCAAACGCAAGTTGCCGGCGCAGGTAACCACACCCGGCCAGCGTCCGGCAGTGCGCCATGCGCGCCGGGTACTGATGCTGGAAGGTTGCGTGCAGCCAGCCCTGTCACCCAATACCAATGCCGCGGCTGCGCGGCTGCTCGACCGCCTGGGCATCAGTGTGCAACCCATCCTGCAGGCCGGATGCTGTGGCGCGGTGGACTATCACCTGAATGCCCAGGAGCAAGGCCTGCAGCGGGCGCGGCGCAATATCGACGCCTGGTGGCCCGCCATCGAAGCGGGTGCCGAGGCTATCGTGCAGACCGCCAGCGGCTGCGGCGCGTTTGTCCGCGACTATGGCCACCTGCTGGAGAAAGACCCCCATTACGCTGCCAAGGCCGCACGGGTCAGTGCACTTTCCCGCGATCTGGTGGAAATCCTGCGCGATGAGCCGATCGAACAATTGGCCCTGTGCGCCGAACAGCGCCTGGCCTTCCACTGCCCATGCACCCTGCAGCACGCACTGAAGCTGGGCGGCGCGGTAGAGGCGTTGCTGACACGGCTTGGCTTTACCCTGACCTCGGTGCCCGATGGCCACCTGTGCTGCGGCTCGGCAGGCACCTATTCGCTGACCCAACCTGAACTGTCACTGCAACTTCGCGACAATCGTCTGAATGCGCTGGAAAGCGGTAAACCGCACCTCATTGCCACAGCCAACATAGGCTGCCAGGCCCACCTCGACGGAGCTGGACGCACGCCCGTGCGCCACTGGATCGAAATCGTCGAAGCCGCCTTGAACCCGGAGCCCGCCCATGCTTAGCAAGTTCGTTATCGGCCAGACCGAAATCGCCCGCGTACTGACCGCCGCCCGCCAGGAAGCCCAGGCCCGCCAATGGAGCGTGACCATCGCCGTGGTCGACGACGGCGGCCACCCACTGGCCCTGGAACGCCTGGACGGCTGCGCACCGGCCAGTGCCTACATTGCGATGGAAAAGGCCCGCACCGCCGCACTGGGGCGCAAAGAGACGCGGGATTATGAAGACATG
Organism: Pseudomonas sp. BO3-4; assembly: GCF_034044115.1. Lineage (NCBI taxonomy): Bacteria > Pseudomonadati > Pseudomonadota > Gammaproteobacteria > Pseudomonadales > Pseudomonadaceae > Pseudomonas > Pseudomonas sp. BO3-4. The sequence goes on along the minus strand of NZ_CP139018.1, from coordinate 2,501,473 downwards.
GTCAATGGCGGCCGCACGGCCTTCGTGACCGCCCCCCTGCTGACCAGCCTTGAAGGTGGCGTGCCGCTGCGGGTGGAAGGCCAGGTGGTGGGCGCCATTGGTGTATCCGGCGTCAAATCCGAACAGGATGCCCAGGTGGCCAAGGCGGGGGCTGCTGCCTTGTAGACCCTGGGGTTCGACCACCGCCCAGCATCTTAAGACGTTTCCTACGCCGCCCTCAGAAGCGCCCTACTTGCTGCCTCTGCCCACAGAAAACATGATCGGCACTGGAGGACGCAAGGTCGCGCCCCAGAGGAGGCTCCGCATGCACCCGTACGCCCGCCCCATCGCCGAACTGCGCAGCAGCCTGCGCGAAATGCTGGCCCATGACATGACCAACCCCGACAACGACCCGCACTTGTCGGGGGTCATGTTCTTCTGCGCCACCGATGAACATTCCCGGCAACTGATCGAACGCATCGAGTTGCTGGCCAGCGAGGTGTTCTTCGACGCGAACGGGCGGGCCATTTCAGAGCATATGAAAGCTTCGGCGGTTGAAGGCGTGCGCATCAAGCGCAACCGCAACGCGCCGGAGGATGAAACCGTGATACGCATTGCCCTGGCAGAAAAAGGCTATATCACTGTCAGCACCGCCCGGCTCTGAGCGGTTTGCTTGGCATCATCGTAGCCTGTGACAAGCACCTGAGTAGCAGCCGATCCGCTATCCTGAGCAATCCTCCGCTCCGGACCCGCCCATGGAACTGCACATTCGCCTGGAGGGCCGCAAAGGCCTGGCCGATCAGCTTTACCAGCAACTGCGCGACGGTATCGACAGCGGCCACCTGGCCGCCGGTACCCAACTGCCGCCCACCCGTCTGCTGGCTGAACAACTGGGCGTATCGCGCAAGACAGTGGCCGAGGCCTATTCGCGGCTGACCTACGATAACCTGCTCAGCGGCGTGGTCGGCCGTGGCACGTTCGTCACCCCACGCCATCCGCTGCGCAGTAACGAATCAGCCACCATACCCCTGGCCGGCGCCGCCTCCCTCGAGCGCTGGCAGCAGCGCGCCACCGTGCTCAGCCAACGCCAGGTGCAGGCGCCATCGCGCTATGACTTCGTCGGGGGTGCTTCGAGCAAGGCACAGTTCCCCTTCGACCAGTGGCGCAGTTGCCTGAACTACGCACTGCGCCGTAGCCAGCGCCACCCCGAGCGACAATTCCCGGCCCAGGGCTTGCCGGAACTGCGCGAAGCCATTGCCCACCACATCGCCTACTCGCGCGGGGTGCACTGCAGCGCAGCCGACCTGCTGGTGTGCAACGGCGCCCAGCAGGCGCTGGACCTGATCGCCCGGGTGCTGGTCGAACCGGGCTGCCAGGTGGCCATGGAAGATCCTGGCTACCCGCCGGCACGGCAATTGTTCCTGGCCCTGGGGGCACGCCTGCAATCGGTGCCGGTGGACGATGAGGGCCTGTGCGTGGAACAGATCGCCGATGGCACCCGGCTGATCTACGTCACACCCTCGCACCAGTTCCCGCTGGGCATGCCGATGAGCGAGCCACGCCGGCATGCCCTGCTTGCGCGGGCCGCCGAGCTGGGTGCACTGATCATCGAAGACGACTACGACTGTGAGTTCCGCTACCACGGGCCAGCCTCGGACGCGCTGCAGCGTCTGGACCGGCATGGGCTGGTCGCCTATGTCGGGACCTTCTCCAAGACTTTGCTGCCCGAGCTGCGCCTGGGCTATGCCGTATTACCACCTGCCGTACTGCAGGCCGCTTGCGTGGCCAAGCACCTTAGCGATTGGCACAGCCCGACCCTGCTGCAGTGGGCGCTGGCGCGCTTCCTTGGCGAAGGCCACCTGAACAAGCACATCCGCCGCTGCCACGAGGTCTACAGTGCACGCCGCGAGCGCATCCTGGCGCGCCTTGGCGGCGATCTGGCACCGTGGTTCAGCGCCATCCCCGCCAGCGCAGGCTTCCACCTCAGTGCCTTGGCTACGCCCGCAGTGGATGTGGAACTGTTGGCCAACCTCGCGCGCAAGGTAGAGGTCGGCCTGTATTCACTGGCACCCTTCTTCAGCGAGGCGCCGGTCCGCCCGGGGTTATTGATGGGCTTCGGCGCCATCGAACTGCTGGATATCGACCCGGCGCTGGACCGGGTACGCGATACCCTGCAACGCCTCAGTTGACCGGTGCGGCCTTGCCGGTTGCGGCCGGCCGGGCGATAGCCGTCGCATAGCCGCGCGGGTTGAAGCACGCCGTCACCAGCAGCATTGCCATCACGGTCACGGTCAACAGCGTCCACGAAGCCTGGAAGTCGCCACTGACATCCCGCAGCCAACCCGTGATATACGGCACGATGCCGGTGATGATAAAGCCGATACCCTGTACGAACGCCGCCAGGCTGCCGGCCTCGGCAGGCGTTTTCAGGTGTTCCAGGGTCAACGTCAGGCACTGGCTGAAGCAGGCACCCAAGCCAAACCCGATCATGGCTACCCAAAGCCCGGAAGCCGCCGCAGGTGCCAGCAAAAGCCCCAGGAAGCCCGCCAGCTGGATCGCCAGCGCCAGCCACAAACCCGGGCGCCTGTCGGCCCAACGTCGCAGCAGCAGCGGCAGGCCAAGCGCACCGAGCACCTGAAAGACGGTCATCAGGCCCACCAGATCGGCACCGCCCTGAGCGCTGCCGCCGTGCTCAATGTGGTAAGCCGGCAACCAGGCCACCATGCTGGTGTAGCCGCCGTTGATCAGGCCGAAGTACAGGGCCAGCAACCACGCCCGGCGGGTGCCGAACCAGTGCCCGCCTGCGGCCCCAGACAGCTTTGGCGCCTCCTGCCTTGGCCGCAGCACGGCCCAGGCCAGCACCGCCAGCACGGCCGGGATCGCCCAAACGCCCAGGCCCGCCTGCCAGTAACCGAAATGGCCGCTGATGTGTGGACCGAGTACTGCCGCCAAGCCGCCGCCGCTCATCAGCGCCGCCGAGTACAGCCCCATCGCCCCGGCCAGACGGCCAGGGAACCAGCGGTTGACCAGCCCCGGCATCATGCCCTGCACCACCGCCACGCCCAGGCCGGCGACCAGCGCACTGGCGATCAGCGCCCAGGCACTGTCCAGTTGCAGGCGCCACAGGCAGGCCAAGGCAATGGCGGTCAGGCCCCCAAGCATGCCGCCGTGCTCGCTGACCCAGCGTCGCAGCCACGGTTGCAACAGGGGCACCAGGCCCATGCACAGCACCGGTAGCGCCGTCAGCAAGGCGGCCTGCTGGTAACCCAGGCCGGTGCTGGCGCGCATCGGTTCGAGTAACGGGCCGATACTGGTCAGGATCGGCCGCAGGTTCAACGCCAGCAGGATCACCAGCAACAGGTTCAGTACAGCGCTCATTGTGAGTCGGTTCTCTTTTAGCAGGAGCTGGCCATTATCCCGGCTCGGCTGGCTTGGCAGAAATGAAGAGATTGGATGCAGGTCAGTGGCCACCTGAATGGACGATTGGCCTCCCGCTTATGCGCAAAATTGGCTATCGGGGTGGCCAATGAGCGGCGCTACAGTAGCGCCATATCCACCCCCACACGCCTGGAGACTGACATGCACAACCGTATCGAATGGGCCAAACACGCGCAGCAAGCCTACAAAGCCATGGTCGGCCTGGAGCAGGCGCTGGCTAACAGCGGCCTTGAAAACTCGCTGCTGGAGCTGATACGCCTGCGCGCTTCGCAGATCAACGGCTGCGCCTACTGCGTCAACCTGCATGCCAACGATGCGCGCAAGGCCGGTGAGACCGAAGCACGCCTGCAGACCTTGTGCGTGTGGCAGGACACCAGCTACTTCACGCCGCGTGAACGTGCTGCGCTGGCCTGGGTCGAGAGCCTGACCCGCTTGCCAGAACAGGGTGCGCCGCAGGGGCAATATGAAGCCCTGCAGGAACACTTCGAGCCGGCCGAGGTGGCCAACCTGACCTTGGCAATTGCCACCATCAATGCCTGGAACCGGTTCGGCGTCGGCTTTGCCATGGTGCCGGCCTGATCCTTTCGGGTGGCCTGTGCAGGCCTATTCGCGGGCAAGCCCGCTCCTACAATTCTACGCCCTGTAGGAGCGGGTTTACCCGCGAACACCGGCAGAGCCGGTGCCATCCACCGCGTTGGTTCTTCGCGGGCATGCCCGCTCCCACAATTCTGTGCGTGCCCTGTAGGAGCGGGTTTACCCGCGAACACCGGCAGAGCCGGTGCCATCCACCGCGTTGGTTTCTTCGCGGGCATGCCCGCTCCCACAGGTAGAACGCAGGCCGGCCAGCCGCGCCCGGTAGCTTCCAGGGCTCTGCCCGGTCCACTTCTTGAACGCCCGGTGGAAGGCACTCGGTTCCTGAAACCCCGCCTGCTCGGCAATTTCGGCAATGCTCAACGCGCCTTCGCGCAGCCGCTCGAAGGCCATGGCCCGGCGCACTTCATCCTTGATCTGCTGGTACGAACGCCCCTCCCGCTCCAACTGCCGGCGAAAGGTACTGGCACTGACCCCCTGCTGCTGCGCCAGCGCGGCCAATGTCGGCCACTGTCCATAGCGCAATGCCCGCAGGTGCCGATACACCTCAGCCACCAGCCCGTTCTGATTGCGAAAGCGGATCACCAGGCCCTGTGGCGCACTGCGCAGGAAGGTCTGCAAAGCCGCCCGGTCCTGCACCACCGGCAGGCGCAGGTAAGCGCTGTCGAACTCCACCTCGGTGCGTCCGCTGCCCAGGCGCAGGTCCGGCCCCCACAGCAGCAAGTCGTCCTCCTGGGCCGGGCGCGACACCGCGAGCTCCGTGCGGTCGATGGCAATCCGCCGCCCGGCCAGCCAGCACAGCATGCCGATCATCAGCACCAGGTAGGTTTCCTCGGCATAGACCCGGGTCAATGGGTCGGCAATGTTCGACTGCACGCTGATCAGCGCCCGCCCGCCACGTACCGTCAGGCTGCCACGCAGGTCACGCAGGAACAGGCCGAAGCCCCCCATGCACTGGCGCAAGGCCTTTTCCAGGTTCGGCTCGAGGATCAAACCCCGGCAGATCAGGGCAAAACTGCCCAGCGGCATGCCGTGGCTGTCGAGGCCAAAGAACTCATCGTCCAGGCGCTGGATCAACGCCAGCCACAGCTGGGCGAACGCCTTGGCCGGCACCCGCGCCTGAGGCTGATCGAGCAGCTGCGGGGCAATGCCCACCGCACGCAGCTGGGCATCACGCTCGGCGGGCGTGTCGCGCAGGGCGTGGAGCATGGCGTTGAGGAAGTACACGGCGACTGAATCGCTTTCGCGCATGGCGGTTTTCGCTGTCTATGCTGAGTGGCAAAAAGTGCCAGGTTGTTTGAACAGATCCGGCATAGGCGGCAACAGAGCCTTTGCCTAGACTCGATCCCACTCCGGGGCCGCCCACCATTCTCGCAGAGCCTGGCCCGGTCCCGCCACGCCTTCGCAATCGGAGCCCTCATGAGCAGCGCAGAAATCTACGTCGTCAGTGCCGTCCGTTCAGCCATTGGTGGCTTCGGCGGTTCCCTCAAGGACCTGCCACTGGCCGACCTGGCCAGCGCCGTGACCCGCGCCGCCATCGAGCGTTCGGGCCTGGCCGCCGAGCAAGTCGGCCACCTGGTGATGGGCACGGTGATCCCCACCGAACCGCGTGACGCCTACCTGGCACGGGTAGCGGCAATGAACGCTGGCATCCCCAAGGAAACGCCGGCATTCAACGTCAACCGCCTGTGCGGGTCTGGCCTGCAGGCTATTGTCTCTGCGGCCCAGGGCCTGTTGCTGGGCGACACCGATGTGGCCGTCGCAGCCGGCGCCGAATCCATGAGCCGTGGCCCTTACCTGCTGCCACAGGCGCGCTGGGGTGCACGCATGGGTGACCTGCAAGGCATCGACTATACCGTCGGCGTGCTGCAGGACCCGTTCCAGCACTTCCACATGGGCATCACCGCCGAGAACGTTTCGGCCAAGCACGGCATTACCCGCGAAATGCAGGACGAACTGGCCCTGACCAGCCAGCGCCGTGCCGCGCGTGCCATTGCCGAGGGCCGCTTCGCCAGCCAGATCGCTGCGCTGGAGCTGAAAACCCGCAAAGGCAGCGTGCAGTTCAGTGTCGACGAGCATGTGCGTGCTGATGTGACCGCCGAACAACTGGCCGGTATGAAGCCGGTATTCAAGAAAGACGGCACCGTCACCGCCGGCAACGCCAGCGGTATCAACGATGGCGCCGCCGGCCTGGTGTTGGCCACCGGTGACGCGGTGCGCCGCCTGGGCCTGAAACCGTTGGCACGCCTGGTGGGCTATGCCCACGCCGGGGTGGAGCCCGAGCTGATGGGCCTGGGGCCGATTCCGGCCACCCGCAAAGTGCTGGAAAAAACCGGCCTGAACCTACAAGACCTGGATGTGATCGAGTCCAACGAGGCCTTCGCTGCCCAGGCCTGCGCCGTGGCCCGCGAGCTGGGCTTCGACCCGGAAAAGGTCAACCCCAACGGTTCGGGCATTTCCCTGGGCCACCCGGTGGGTGCCACCGGTGCGATCATCGCCACCAAGGCCATCCATGAGCTGCAGCGCATCCAGGGCCGCTACGCCCTGGCCACGATGTGTATCGGCGGTGGCCAAGGCATCGCCGTCGTGTTCGAGCGCGTCTGAGGGAGACTGACACATGAGCATTGAACAGATCGCCGTGATCGGCGCGGGCACCATGGGCAACGGCATTGCCCAGGTGTGCGCCATTGCCGGCTACCAGGTGCTGCTGGTGGATGTTTCCGACGCAGCGCTCGAGCGCGGCGTGGCCACCTTGAGCAAGAACCTCGAGCGCCAGGTCAGCAAAGGCACCCTCGACGCCGACAAGGCCGCAGCCGCCAAAGCACGCATTCGCACCAGCACCGACTACACCCAGCTCAGCGCTGCACACCTGGTGATCGAAGCGGCTACCGAGAACCTGCAGCTCAAGCAGCGCATCCTGCAGCAGGTGGCAGCCAACGTTGCCGCCGACTGCCTGATCGCCACCAACACCTCGTCGCTGTCGGTGACTCAACTGGCCGCCAGCATCGAGCACCCCGAGCGCTTCATTGGTGTGCACTTCTTCAACCCAGTACCGATGATGGCGCTGGTCGAAATCATTCGTGGCCTGCAGACCAGCGACAACACCTACGCCCAGGCGCTGGTGGTGACCGAAAAAGTCGGCAAGACCCCGATCACCGCCGGCAACCGTCCGGGCTTCGTGGTCAACCGCATCCTGGTGCCAATGATCAACGAGGCGATCTTCGTGCGCCAGGAAGGCCTGGCCAGTGCCGAGGACATCGACACCGGCATGCGCCTGGGCTGCAACCAGCCGATCGGCCCGCTGGCGTTGGCCGACCTGATCGGCCTGGACACCCTGCTGGCGATCATGGAGGCCTTCCATGAAGGCTTCAACGACAGCAAGTACCGCCCTGCTCCGCTGCTCAAGGAAATGGTCGCGGCCGGCTGGCTGGGGCGCAAGAGCGGTCGCGGTTTCTTCACCTACTGAGGACCAAGCGCCATGCCCCCGGTCAATGCCGCAATGCGCTGTGCCAACTTTGAGGAGCGACGTGACCGGGCCATGGCATTGTTTGCCGAAAAGGGCTTTGGCCAGGTCAGCATGCGCGAGCTGGCGGCCCATGTGGGGCTGACCGCCGGCTCGCTGTACCATCACTTTCCCAGCAAGCAGGACCTGCTGTACGACTTGATCGAAGAGTTGTATGAAGAGCTGCAGGCCACCCTGGACCAGGCCCGCCGGGCCATGGCCCGGGGGACATCGGCATTGAGCTGCCTGATTGCTGCGCACTGGCAGTTGCATGCCGAACGGCCGCTGCAGTTTCGGCTGGCCGAGCGGGATTTGTGTTGTTTGAGTGAGGCGCAACAGGCGCACCTGGCATCGTTGCGCAAGCGCTATGAGGCGGGTTTGCTGCGCTTGATCGCACCGCAAGCGAAACTGCCGGGGCAAGCGTTGGACGCTACAGCGCATGTACTGGCGACGTTTCTCAACCAGCTGCCGGGGTTGCTCAAAGCACTGCCTGAAGCGCAAGGGTTGGAGCTGATGGAAAACTTGCTGGTCGGCGGGATTGAGCGGACGCTGCGATAGCCTGCAACGGCCTCCTCGCGGGTTTGCCCCGCGAAAAGGCCGGATGCCTCAGCGCAACAGCGACTGGATCTGCTCGTGCAAGGTATCCAGGTCAAACGGCTTGGCCAGGATAGGTGCCTTGCGGGTGATCGGGCTGCCAGATTCGAGAATCTCCGCCGGGTAGCCGCTGATGAAAATCACCTTCAGGTCGGGCCGCAATTTCACCGCGGGCTCGGCAATATCCACCCCCGAGATCCCCCCCGGCAAACGGAAGTCTGTCACCATCAGGTCCAGGTGCGGTTTGCTGGCCAGGATGGCAAACGCCTGCTCGCCATCCTCAGCCACCAGGACGTGGTACCCCTCACCCGCCAGGTAATCGCGCAAAATCATGCGAATCGCCGGTTCATCCTCGACGACCAGAACCACATCTTGTGCATCTTCACTCATGTTAACGCCTTGAAATACTTACAGTTGGCCATCAGACCCCAGGCTTACACAGAGGTTGCCCGCGCCTGGTCGTTTTGTTCTTTGAATATTGCCATCGGCAATTGCAGGGTGAATGTGGCACCCTTGCCCTCCTCGCTTTCAACCTGTATCCGGCCACCGTGTGCCTGGACGATCTGCTCGGAGATGTACAACCCCAGGCCCAACCCTCCGCTGGCCTGCTGGGCAGAGACCCGCTCGAACTGCTGGAAGATCCGCTGCTGGTTGACGGCGCTGATACCGATGCCGTGGTCCTGTACCTGCACCCAGGCCATGCCGCCCTGCTCGAACACCCGTACCTGCACCGGATTGCGCTCGCCGTAACGCATTGCATTGGACAACAGGTTCGCCACTACTTGTTCAATCCGGAATTCGTCCCACTCCCCCTTCAGCGCTTCGCAACGCTGCAATTCGATGTGTGTGTCCAGGGCCATGGCCTGCGCCGTGAAGTTTTCCACCAGCCCACGCACCAGTTGGCCCAGGTCAAACAGTTTGGGCCGCAGCGACAGTTTACCGGTACGGATGCGCGAAACATCGAGCATGTCCTCGACCAACCGGATCAGGCTGTTGATCTGCCGTTCGTCGCGCTCGACCATGGCCTGCAGCTTGTCGACACTGAAGGCGTCCAGGTTGCCCCGTGCCAGGTGCATCTTGCGCAACTGGGTTTCCAGGATCAGGCCATTGAGCGGCGTGCGCACCTCGTGGGAGACGATCGACATGAAGTCGTCCCGCATGCGCACGGCGTGCTCCAGCTCACACCGTGCCACCTGCAGCTGGCTGAGCAACAGCTCCTGTTCCTGGCGGCTCTGCTCCAGGGCTTCCAGCTGCCGGCCAAGCACCTTGCGCTGGCGGAACAGGTCGACGAACACCGAGACCTTGCTTTTCACCGCCAGGGTGTCGAGCGGCTTGTGCAGAAAGTCCACGGCCCCGCTCTCGTAGCCCTTGAAGGCATAATTCATCTCGCGACCCGCCGCGCTGACGAAGACGATCGGGATGTGCTTGGTCTTGTCGGTACCGCGCATCAGCTCGGCCAGTTCAAAACCGTTCATGCCCGGCATCTGCACATCGAGAATGGCCAGTGCGAACTCGTGCTCGAGCAGCAACGACAAGGCAGCCTCGGCAGACTGTGCCTGGTGCACCTCGCGGTCCTCGCCCTGGATCAGGGCATCGAGCGCCAGCAGGTTTTCCGGCAAGTCGTCGACAATCAGCAGTTTGGCGATGGTGTGGCTTAGCATGCGCTGTATTCCAGGGTCGCGAGCAACTGCCCGATACCGCTCAGAGTAAGAATATGGTCGGGCTGGTGCAGGGCCAGGGCGGCCTCCGGCATCAGGGCAACCTGTGCGTCACGAGGGTCCTGGACAATCGTGCGCCCCCCATTGTTCTTGATGTAGGCAAGGCCCCTGGCGCCGTCTTCGTTGGCGCCGGTAAGCAGCACACCCAGCAGGCTGTCGCCATAGGCATCGGCCGCCGAGATGAACAGGAAGTCGATCGCTGGGCGCGAGAAATGCACCGGTTCTTCCTGGCTCAGCGACAGCGTCAGGTCGCGCTCTACCGACAAGTGGTAACCCGGCCCTGCCACATAGATCTGCCCGCCGCTGATCCTCTCCTTGTCACGTGCCTCGCACACCGGCCGATGCAGCCGCCGCTGCAGCACGCCAGCCAGTTGGCTGTGGCGGTCGTCCGGCAAGTGCAGCACGCAGAGCACCGGTATGGCGAACGTCGATGGCAGCGCGCCGAGCACCTGGAACAATGCCGCCACGCCACCGGCCGAGGCGCCGACCACCACTGCACGTACACCGCTCATGATTTACGGAAGATCCGTTGGGGCTTGACCAGCGGCTCGAAACGATCGCTGTAGGCCGAAAAATCCACCGATTCCTTGCTACCCAGCACCAGGAAACCGCGGTGGCAGAGCGACTCATGGAACAGGCCCAGCGCCCGATCCTGCAGGTCCTTGTTGAAGTAGATCAGCACATTGCGGCACGACACCAACTGGGTCTCGGAGAACACGCTGTCGGTGGCCAGGCTGTGGTCGGCGAAGGTGACATTGTCGCGCAGGCTGCTATCCATGATGGCGTTGCCATAGGCGGCGGTGTAGTACTCGGCGAAGTCTCGGCGGCCACCGGCCAGGCGGTAGTTTTCCTCGTATTCGCGCATGCTCTGCATCGAGTAGATGCCCTGCTTGGCCTTGTCCAGCGAATGCGGGTTGATGTCGGTGGCGTAGATGATGGTGCGCTCAAGCAGCCCTTCCTCACGCAACAGGATGGCCATGGAATACACCTCTTCCCCCGTGCTGCAGCCCGCGATCCAGACCTTGATCGAGGGCCAGGTACGCAGCAGCGGCACCACTTCGTTGCGCACGGCAAGGAAGTGGTCAGGGTCACGGAACATCTCGCTGACCGGGATCGTCAGGTACTGCAGCAGTTGCATGAACATGCCCGGGTCGTGCAGCACACGCTCCTGCAGCGCAGACACCGTCAGGCAATCGAACTGACGCAGCGCGTGGAGGATCCGACGCTTGATCGAAGCGCCGGAATAATTGCGGAAATCGTAGCTGTACTTGAGGTAGATCGCCTCGATCAGCAGTCGGATCTCGATGTCGGTGTTGCGTTCGCTAGTCAAATTCGCTCCAGTTGCGGCAGCCAGACACGGATCAACGAGAACAGGCGGTCCAGGTCGATCGGCTTGGCCAGGTAATCATTGGCACCGGCTTGCAGGCAACGCTGCTGGTCATCCTTCATGGCCTTGGCGGTCACGGCGATGATCGGCAGTTTGCGCCAGCGCGGTTGCTGACGGATCAGGCGGGTGGCCTCGAAGCCGTCCATCTCCGGCATCATCACGTCCATCAGCACCAGGTCGATGTCGTCGTGCTGCTCCAGGCGCTCGATGGCTTCGCGCCCGTTGCGGCCGATTTCGACAATGGCGCCCTTGTGCTCCAGGGCACTGGTCAGGGCGAAGATATTACGCACATCGTCATCCACCAGCAGCACCTTGCGGCCCTCGAACACCTTGTCGCGGCTGCGCGCGGTCTTGAGCATGCGCTGACGCTCGTTGGACAGCTGCGATTCGACCTTGTGCAGGAACAGCGTCACTTCGTCGAGCAGGCGCTCCGGCGAACGTGCGCCCTTGATGATGATCGAGCGTGAGTACTTGAGCAGATCGGCTTCTTCCTCGCGGGTGAGGTTGCGGCCGGTATACACGATCACCGGCGGGAAGGCGCGGATATCCTCGGCGGTCATGCGCTTGAGCAGCTCGTTGCCGAGCATGTCTGGCAGCTTGAGGTCGATGATCATGCAGTCGTAGATGTTCTGGCGCAACAGCGCCAGGGCATCCTGGGCCATGGCCACGGCCGTGATCTCGACATCGTCGTCGCCGATCAGCCGGGCGATGCTCTCGCGCTGCAGGTCGTCGTCTTCCACCAGCAGGATGTGCTTGAGCTTTTGCGTAAGCTTGGCTTCAAGGCGAGCGAACACCTCCTTGAGCTCCTCGCGGCTGGTGGGCTTGACCGCATACCCCACCGCCCCCATGTGCATGGCCGCCTCGACACGGTCTTCCACCGAAATGATGTGCACCGGGATATGGCGGGTGCTGGCCTGCTCCTTGAGGCGCTGAAGGACGGTGAGGCCCGAGTGGTCGGGCAGGCGCATGTCCAGCAGGATCGCATCCGGAATGTACTGGGCTGCCAGCTCGAAGCCTTCGTCGGCGCCATGGGCCACCAGGCAGCTATAGCCCAGCTCATGGGCCAGGTCGAAGAGGATGCGGGCAAAGTTGGGCTCGTCTTCGATCACCAGAATGCAACGGGTATCGAAAGGGGCCCGCTCGCGGTCGTCGGCAAAGGCCGGCGCCGGGCGCATGACAGCGGCGGCCAACGGCGCTTGCGGTGCGGGCGGCAACGCATCGACGGCCGGGCGCAGGCTTTGCGGCTCGACGTCTTCGGCCTCGGCGGCGTAGCGCTCCGGCAGAATCAGGCTGAACACGCTGCCTTGCCCAGGGCTGCTGTCGACATTGATCTGGCCACCGAGCAAATGCGCCAGGTCACGGGAGATCGACAGCCCCAGGCCAGTACCACCATAGCGGCGATTGCTGGTGCCATCGACCTGGTGGAAGGCGCCGAAGATCGCCTGCTGCTGATCGGCCGCAATGCCGATGCCGGTGTCACGGACTGCGAACACGATACCGCTGCCAGCCTGGAAGCTGACGTTCATGCTGACCTGGCCACGCTCGGTGAACTTGATGGCGTTGGACAACAGGTTCTTGAGGATCTGCTCCAGGCGCTGACGGTCGGTGAACAGCGTGACCGGTACCTGCGGCTCGACCTTGACCTCGAAGGCAAGCCCCTTGTGACCGGCAAGCGGCTGGAACATGCCGCGCAAGCCTTCTACCAGGCGCTCGACCTGGGTGGTCTCGGGCCGTACTTCGAGCTTGCCGGCCTCGACCTTGGCGATATCGAGAATGTCGTTGATCAGGTTGAGCAGATCGTTACCGGCCGAGTAGATGGATTCGGCGAACTTGACCTGCTCCTCACTGAGGTTGCCTTCACCGTTCTCAGCCAACAACTTGGCCAGGATCAGCGAGCTGTTGAGCGGCGTGCGCAGCTCATGGGACATGTTGGCGAGGAATTCGGACTTGTACTTGCTCGATCGCTGCAGGTCGTCGGCACGGGCCTGCAGCTCCAGCTGCGCCTGGCTCAGCTCATCGTTCTTGCGGTCCAGCGCTTCGGTGCGATCCGACAACTGCTCGTTGGTCTGCTCGAGTTCGGCCTGCTGGGTTTCCAGATGGGCCTGAGACTCCTTGAGCACCCGTGACTGCTCTTCGAGCTCTTCGTTGGCAGTCTTGAGTTCTTCCTGCTGCACCTGCAGCTCTTCATTGAGTTGCTGGGTTTCGGCCAGCACTTCCTGCAGGCGCTGGCGATAACGGGCGCTCTCGATCGACATGCCCAGGTTGCCGCCGACCCGCTCCAGCAGCTCTTCATCCCGTTCTTGCAAAGGGCGCAGGAAACCCAGCTCGATCACCCCGTTGATCTGCCCGTCTTCGGTCGCCGGCATCAGCAATGCACTGCGCGGCAAGCCACTGCCCAGGCCGGAACTGAGGCGGTAGTAGTCTTCGGGCAGATCGTCCAGGCGCAGCAAGCGGCCTTCGCGGACCGCCTGGGCCAACAGGCCATGGTGGTCCGACTCAACCTGCTCGCGGGCCTGCGCTTCGGTACTCAGGCCATAACAGGCCACACGCACCAGCCGGCCATGCTCGTCGCGCACGTACACGGCGCCCACCACGCTGCCCAGATAAGAGGCAAAGAAGCGCAGGATGTTCTCGCCGAGCATGGGCAAGGTCAGCTGCCCGAGCACCTGCTGCGCCAGCTGGGTCTGGCCGTTGCGTAGCCAGGCCTGGTGCTCCAGGCGCTGCGCCGAACGCTGCTGGGCCTGCAGGTTTTCAGCGTAGTTGGCCGAAAGTGCCAGCAGGTCACGACGGCCCAGGTAGGCCAGCAATGCACTGAGACCGACAATGAACAGCACGAAAGCCGAAATCGCCGTCACGGTGACGGTACTGACTTTTTCGGTACGGGCCATGCGCAGTTGTTGTTCGGTAATGATCAGGTCATCGAACTCCTTGCGGATTTCATCGGTGATGCGCTTGCCCCGGCCATTGCCGATCGAGGCCTGGTAATCGCCCTGGCTGCGGCGCAGGCTGATCATCTCGTTACCGAAGTCGTTCCAGGCCCGCTGCAAGGCCATCAGCCGGTCAATACGGTCAACCTGCTGCGGGTTGTCCTCGACCATGCTGCGCAGGCTTTGCAGGCTGCCGAGAATGCGTGGCTTGGCCACCTCGTAAGGGTCAAGGAAGCGCTCGTCGCCCGTGATCAGGAAGCCGCGCATGCCCGTTTCCATGTCGATCGAGAGCTTGACCGTTTCGTTGGCGTTGCCGATCACCCGGTCGGTGTGCTCGACCCACTGCATGGCCGAAAGCAGGTAGTTGATCACCGCGACGAAGGCCACGGCCCCGAGCAGGCCAACCCCCAGGGGGAGACCGATGTTACGGCTCAACAGCTTGCGAAAGCTTCGCTGGTCCATCGAGGCTGCTTGAATCATGAGAAAACGCCCGAGCTAGAAAAGTCCATTGAAAAGAGTGGCCGATCAGTCGTTATTGTTATCTGCCACTGCGCTGTCCTGATAAGCGAGTCTAACCAGCTTTCACGGGTCTGGCAGGGCATTTAGCCAGTATTTGAAGGTTGCATTCGGCAATCGTTCCATCTATTTGCATGGAGCGGTATCCTCGGGAACTTCTGATGCCGCGCGGTGCACAGATTAAAGACACTCATTTGTACAGGATTTGAACCATGCACCTTCTGGTAGTCGAAGACGACGACATCGTACGTATGCTGACGGTCGAAGTGCTCGACGAGTTGGGCTACAAGGTCATCGAGGCAGAAGACGCCGCAGCCGCCCTGCGTGTACTTGAAGACCCAAGCCAGACGCTGGCACTGATGATGACCGATGTGGGGCTGCCGGACATGCGAGGTGAGGTGCTGGCGGGCAAAGCGCGCGAACTGCGGCCGCTATTACCGGTGCTGTTCGCCAGCGGCTACGCCGACAGCCTCACGGTACCGGAGGGCATGCACCTGATCGGCAAGCCGTTCAGCATCGATCAGTTGCGGGACACGGTGGTGGGCATTCTGGGTAACCCTTGAGCACGGCGTTGCCTGTTTCGCTTGCCGGAGCGGGCCTGCCCGCGAAGAGGCCGACACAGGCAACCCACCTCACAGCTCTCTGCGCAGCAGATAGGTATCCATGATCCACCCTTTGCGCGCCCGCTCCCGCTCGCGCACTTCCAGTATCCGTGCCTTCACCGCCTGCAACGGCCCGGCGATCAGCACTTCATCCTCGGTCCCCAGGTACGCGCCCCAATAGATGGTCAACGCCGGGTCATCGAGCCCGGCAAAGACGCACTGCCCGTCGAGCATCACCACCACATTGTCGATAGGCCCCTGCCCGGCCAGGCGTCGCCCCGGCAGCACGGTCAGGGGCTCGCCGATGCGGTTGAGCGGCACCTGGTGCCGCGCCGCCAGCGCCTGCACACTGCTGATGCCAGGGATGACCTGCAAGCGCAACGTCACGCCCTGTTCGCGGACCAGGTCGAGAATGCGCAGGGTGCTGTCGTACAGGGTGGGCTCGCCCCACAGCAGGAAGGCCCCCGTTTCCCCGTCGCCAATTTCCTCCTCGATCAGGCGCGCATACAGCGCAGCACGCTGCCGGTGCCAGTGCTGCACCGCGCCCAGGTAGTCATCCGCCTGCCCATCGCGCAAAGGGTCGACCACCGGCACCAGGCGATAGCCACCTTCGGGGCGGTAGCGCTGCAGAATGGCCTTGCGCAGGCGTACCAGTTCATCTTTGTCGTCGCCCTTGTCGAGCACGAAGAACACGCTAGCGCTACGCAGCGCATCGACTGCTTCATAGGTGACCTGGCGCGGGTCACCCGCGCCGATGCCGATCAACAACAGGTCTTTCATTGCCCTGCCCTTTGCGGGAACCCGCCACCATTGTCAGGCGGCTACCGGTATTTGGCAAAGCAGCCGCTTAGAAGATCGAGAAGTTGTAGCTGACAATGACCCGCGTCTCATCCATGTCACGCGCCCACTGTTCATAGTTGCTGCGGTAAGTGGAATTACGCAGGCGTACGCTGACATCCTTGAAAGAGCCACTTTGCACCTGGTATTTGAACTCGGTGTCGCGTTCCCACTCCTTGCCTTCGGCACCGCTGCCCGGCACCTTGATATTGTCGCCGTTGATATAACGGGTAAAGAAGGTCAGGCCGGGTACACCCAGCGCCTTGAAGTCGTAGTCATAGCGCACTTGCCAGGAGCGCTCCTGTGCAGCGGCAAAATCATTGACCTGGGCGTAGTTGACCAAGTACGGGTTGCTGCCATCCAGGTACGGCATGGCACTGTTGCCATACATGCGCTGCCAGCCGGCGCTGAGCTTGTGGCCACCGAGGCTGTAGCCAAGCATGCCGCTGAAGGCGCGATGGTCGATTTCGCCCGCACGGGCATTGCCGATGTCATCACTCTTGATCAGGCGCATGTCAGCCGACAGGCTGCCCACCGGCAGCGGCTGACTGGCCACCAGGCCGAGGAAGTGCTGGCGGTAGATATTCTCCAGCTTGGCCACTTGGTACTGCGCGCTGAAACGCTCGTTGAAACGGTAGTCGACACCGGCCAGGTCGAAGTGGTCGGCTTCTGTATCGCAGGCATAACGCTTGTTCTTGCAGTGCACGCGGATGTCCTGGCGGTCGGTGGAATCCCGAGCGGTGTATTTGTCCAGGCGAGCCAAGGTGAACTTCAGGTCGTGCAGTTCTTCAGAGGTGAGCATGGCCCCATGGAACAGGGTCGGCAGCAGACGGCCATCGTTGTACTTGAGCAACGGCACATCCGGCATCATCGAACCGTACTTGAGCACGGTATTGGACACCTTGACCTTGGCCGCCAGGCCCATCTTCGCATACTGGTCGGCCGAGTGCCGGGGGTCGTGGCCAGACGAGGGCAGCAATCCACTGTTGCTGTCGGCCGGGCTGGAATCCAGTTTGAAGCCGAACATGCCCAGCGCATCCACACCAACACCTACCGGGCCTTGCGTATAACCCGATTGCACATTGAGGATAAAGCCTTGTGCCCACTCTTCGCGCTTGGATGCGCCCTGGCTGGAACTGCTGTAACCGTCCCGGAAGTCGCGGTTGAAATAGACATTGCGTGCTTCGACCTTGGCACTGGCGTCTTCAAGAAACCCGGCAGCCTGGGCGTTGACACCGGCACACAATAGAAACAGGCCGGTAACACGGCGCCCAGGGGCGAGGGGGAAAGGGGAAAACATGCGAGGAAACATCCAGAATGAAGACGAGTTAACAACCTGTGGCACGTGTTGGCCACGGTACTGCGGCAGGTCCGAACATGAGTCGGCCATCATCTGAAATGATCGCGCAAAGGCTCTGGCGCGGGCCATTGGACCATGGTCTAGGCCCCCTGTCGTGCAACCGCAGAAAAAACGCCAAATACCGTGCGCAAAACTAGGAAAGTTCCCGTCTTACTTGCAAAAAGTTAGCAGTTTACCCAGTAGCCATGAATGACTACACTCGATATCAGCGAACAGTGAAACCCAACTGCGTGGCCGGCGTTTTTACGCGTCTTCAATGTTCGTCACGCCCTGCCACGACCGACGTACAGGAGTGATTACAGTGTCCAGACTTGCAGAGTTTCGTGCTGCCGAAAAAGCGCTCCAGGAACAGATGGCGCAACTGGAAGCGTTGAAAAAGGATGCCGGCCTCAAACGCGAAATCGAATTCGAGCAGAAACTAGTCGGCCTGATGAAAAGCTATGACAAGAGCCTGCGCGATATCATCGCCATCCTCGACCCGAAGGCTGTGGCCCGCGCTTCCAGCACGCCCCCCAAGCAACAACGCCGCCCGCGGGTGGTCAAGGTCTATCAGAACCCGCACACCGGCGAACGCATCGAGACCAAAGGCGGCAACCACCGTGGCCTCAAGGCCTGGAAAGAACAGTATGGGGCCGCCACGGTAGAAAGCTGGGTACGCTGATGAAATGCCCACATAGGCTTCACACTTTTTTCACAAGGACTGGCTCAGTATCGAAACAGCTAAAGGACTAGCGACCCCATCACGCGCCCGCACATGCGGGCCTCTAATTTCAGCGCCCTGCCTTTGCAGGGCGCTTTCATTTGCGCAATCGGCGCACTGCCGTATCATGGCCAGCCTGTCTGTTTTGCCGGCGCCCTGTGCCCGGCCCCGTCTCAGGAGTTCCCATGAGCCTGCACGATCTGCAAACCCTGCCTGGCGTCACCGCGCAACCTGACGCCGCCACCGCCCAGTTCGTCTTCAACCACACCATGCTGCGGGTCAAGGACATCGAGAAGTCGCTGGACTTCTACACCCGCGTGCTGGGCTTCCGCCTGGTGGACAAGCGTGACTTCCCTGAAGCCGCTTTCAGCCTGTACTTCCTGGCCCTGGTCGACCCTGCCCAGATCCCCGCTGATGACACCGCCCGCCACCAGTGGATGAAGGCGATCCCTGGCGTGCTGGAGCTGACCCACAACCATGGCACCGAAAACGATGCCGATTTCGCCTACCACAATGGCAACACCGACCCGCGCGGCTTTGGCCACATCTGCATTTCGGTACCCGACGTACGCGCCGCTTGCGCGCGCTTCGAGGAACTGGAAGTACCGTTCCAGAAACGCCTGCAGGACGGCCGCATGAACCACCTGGCCTTCGTCAAGGACCCGGACGGTTATTGGGTCGAAGTGATCCAGCCAACCGAGCTCGAAGGCTAAGCGTTCGTCGCGGCGCGCTCGTCGGGCCGGGAACTCCCGGCCTCTTGCTGTGGTATATGAAGGTAACTGCTTCACATGCCACAGCGAGGTAAGGACGATGCAATCTCTTCACTGTGAATACCGCGAGCACACCATCACTGCCAGCGTGATGCCCCATCCCGACTCCCCCCTGCCCTATGCCGCCGGCTGCCTGATCACGGCACCTGACGGGCACACCAGCAAGCGCATGTCGATGCCAATGCAGTTCTTCTCCGACCTTGAGAACGCGCAGCGTGTGTCGCTGGCCCATGGCCGGGCACTGGTCGACAAACAGCTGGATAACGGGCACGAAGTGTTCTGATCCGGGTTTCGCCTGTACCCCCTTCGCCGCCGAAGCTGCGAAGGGGGTAGCCTTAACTAGCTAGCCCGCGCATATGCCACCGCCGCATCCACCTGCTCCTGCGTCGGCCTCACCCCGGTGTACAACACGAACTGTTCCAGCGCCTGCAGCGCAATGACCTCCAGCCCAGTGATCACCGGCTTGCCCAACGCCTGAGCCCGGCGAATCAACGGCGTCTGCGCCGGCATCGCCACCACATCGAACACCCGCTCCGCCGCCGCGATGGCGTGCTCGGGAAACGCCAGCTCTTCTGCCTCCTGCCCGCCCGCCATACCGATCGGCGTCACGTTCACCAGCATGGGCGGGCAAATGTCGCCTGGCTCAGGTACCCAGCGATAACCACAGACATCCGCCAACTGACGCCCGGCCTGCTCGTTGCGTGCAACGATGATGCCTTCGGCAAACCCGGCATCGCGCAAGGCGCTGGCCACGGCCTTGGCCATGCCACCGCTGCCTCGCAGGGCAAAGGCCGTGCCCGGATCGACCTGATGCTGAGCCAGCAATTGGCGCACAGCCAGGTAATCGGTGTTGTACGCCTTCAGGTGGCCATTACAATTGACAAGGGTATTGACCGAGTCGATGGCCGCCGCCGAAGGATCGATTTCGTCGACCAAGGCCATGCAGGCTTCCTTGTACGGCATCGACACCCCGCAGCCGCGAATACCCAAGGCGCGGATCCCTGCCACTGCCGCCGGCAGGTCATCGGTGCGCATAGCCTTGTAGTAGAAGTCCAGGCCCAACTGCTGATACAGGTGGTTGTGAAAGCGCACGCCGAAGGTGCCGGGACGACCGGCCAGAGAGATGCAAAGCACGGTGTCCCGGCTTGGAGTTGTCGGCATAACAGGCCCCTTAGTCATGACTGAAACGTTTATTCAGCGTAACAGAGTCAACCACTGGTCGCCCCTTACACAACCTTTACCGTTCCCCTGTGCTCAGCTGACAGAGACCGGAGTCATAGTAACAGGGCCCCGGACGTGGGGTTTTCCTGCGAGGTTGTTTTATGAACCGTCTCATTCCCGGAATCGTCCTGCTGGTCGGTGCCCTGGCCATCAGCGGGCCTGCAGCAGCGCACGGCGGCTATGGCGGCCATGGGCACGGTGGTTGGTATGGGCCGGGTCCACTGCTGGGTGCGGCAGTGGTCGGCGCCGTGGTTGGGGCGACGGTTTATGGCGGCCATGACCGTACAGTGTATGTCGAACGCCAGCCGGTCTATTACGCGCCGCCGCCGGTGTACGTACAACCGCCACCACAGCCGGTGTACTACCAGCCCTACTACGCACCACCCCCACCGCCACCGGGCTACCGCACCTATTATGGGCCGCCACCGGTGTACTACGGGCCACCGCGCTGGTAATGGTTGATAGGAGCAATGATCACTATCGAGGAAGTTGATTTCAAACAACCCCGGCTGCTGCGTATGGTAGGGCCATGTTTCACAGGAGGTCCCCATGGCCACTATCCAGATCATGTCCGTTGTCGGTAGCGCCGTTCCCGCCTCACTGCGTGAGCAGGGCCTGCTGGCGTGCTGGTACCTGGTTCGCAACGGTGAAGCCGTGAGCGGCCCGATGCCGACGCTCGCTTCAGCCCAGGCACTGGCCGAACAATTGCAACCAGGTACTTTGGCTGCCTGAACCGAATTTGTTGTGCGTTGCTCCCTACGCCCTTGTCGCCCGCCAATTTGGCGGGCTTTTTTTCTTCACAGATCGCCCGGGCTGCCACCTCATGTTTGGCCGCTACTGCCCAGCTTGCTGGTCAGCACCATGACCTTGCCTTGCAGCTGGCCTACGGTCATCACCAGCTCGTTTCGTTCCTTGGCGAGCAGTTCAGCTTTTGCCTGCGCCTCCTTTCGGGCATCCCGTTCGATGTCCAGCAGCTCTGTCAGGTGGCGGATGACGGCAATTTCAGCGTTGTCCATCGCGCGGTCGACTGCATCCCTCGACAACCATTTACGCAGCCACAGAAACGCACCCAGCAATACAGTCCCCGTACCGCCCAGCCAAGTGACGGTACCCGGGCCGAGGTCGGTCGGATCCATGTGAACCTCATTACAGATGATGATGTGATCAGCCCTGGAGAAAAATGTCTCGTCAGCTTTCCTTGTTCGCGCGCTTAATTTAGCCTACAGCTAACAACACGACAAGAGCAGATTTAGCCATGCGCACATTTAGCAGCAAGCTAAACACTGGCATGCTTCACCCCATGGACATCTACCAAATTCGCAAGCACAACCTGGTGAAACTGATCGGCAGCCAGAGAAAGGGCACCTGCGCAGAGCGCTGGGGGATGGCGCCTGCACACCTTAGCCAGATCCTTTCCGACAAGACCGTGAAAAACCTGGGCGATGACGTGGCCCGCCGCATCGAGGGCATCGAAGGTTTGCCACGGGGCTGGTTCGACGCGCTGTCGCCAGGCGAACACGCACAAGCGGCTGCCGAGCCAGGTGACAACAAGCTCTCTGCAGCCGACCTGGTCAAACAGATGCTTGCCCGAAGCGGCAAAGGTATCGCTGAAGAAACCCGGCAAAGGCTGCTGGCTGCGGCGCAAGAGCCTGCAGATGCCACGCTGCTGGAAGCCGAGCCGCTGCGCCCCGGCCTGGTCGGTGACGAAGTGTGGATTGCCCACTATGACGTGCGGGCAGCCATGGGCGGCGGCCAGATCCCCCACGACTACCCCGAGATGTTCAAGGACGTTCGCGTCAGCCCCAGCCACCTGCGCGAACTGGGCGTGACGTTCAGCGAGCACCATCACCTGAAGATGGTGACCGGCTGGGGCCAGTCGATGGAGCCGACCATCAGGCACCGCGACCCGCTGATCGTCGACGTCAGCATCCGAGAGTTCGTCGGCGATGGCATCTACTTCTTTTCCTGGGGCGACCACATCTACATCAAGCGGCTACAGATCGCAGACGAGGACCACTTCGAGATGATCTCCGACAACTCGCGGCACAAAGACCGCATGATTCGTCGGGAAGAGACCTACATACAGGCCAGGGTCCTGCTGGTGTGGAATGCCCACCTTGTATAAACCGAAGCCCGCCCTGACCGGCGGGCTTTTGCTGAAGCTCAGAACGGTGCAGCTTCCTCGACCTGAGCCTCGCAGTCGCGCTCGACGATAAAATCATCACGCTCTTCCACGCTACTGCGCGCCCATCGCACCGTCACGCTAGCGTCATCATTGAACGTCAGCTGCAACTCTGGCGTTTCCAGCAGTTGGCCCATCACCTCCTCCCATTCCGCTTCACCGTCGGTATCCAGACGGTGCACCACTACCCAGCGCTGCGTCTGTGCGAGCGGGTGGTTGATCATTGACGATACCCGCAGGCTAAGCCGCTCTATTCCGGTCATTTCCTGGCGCTGTTGAGGTTCCGACTTCATGTGGCTTGCCATATTCTCATCCTGATAGCTGTATATTCGTACAGTACTCGGCAAAAGCTTAGCTCACCGTCAAATCCTGCGTAAAGCCCCCCACTGCGGAAAATTTCGCCTGTAGGTAATTTCCCGTGAAGCGAAATTAATTTAGCCATCAGCTATTGACCGCTCTTTAGCCTGAGGCTAACTTTGTGTTCGGCCGTCGCTTGTACGGCGGCTATGCCACTCAAACCTTTTCACCAGGAGTTCCCCATGGCCGTAGATATCAGCCACCTCACCATCGCCACGCCGGTAGCCGTCTCCTCAACCAACCCCGTTGCTCTGGAGCTGAACGGTGCTGAAGCGATTGCCCGCTTTCCCGGCATCGTGACAGTGCTCAGCGATGGCTCGATCCAGTTCTCAGCCCCAACCAAAGGTGCTTCGAGCAAAAGCACCCATAGGACACGCTGCGAATGGACAGAAACGCAAGACTGGACGCTGGCCAGCGCCCAGGATCACTGGAATCGGCAGACCATGACGCTGACCAAGGTCAACTCGGCGCAGAAGGTGGTCATCGCCCAGATGCACGTACGCGGGGATGACGGCCCGCCAGTAAAGGTGTTCTGGAACAAGGGCAACATCACACTGGGGTTTCGACGCACCTTCAACCAGACCGACCCGGTGAATTCCACAGTCCTGAAGGGGGTGCCACTGGGTGCGACGTTCCACATCAGCATTCACACGACGTCTGAAGGCGTGGTAACCGTGACGGCCGAATGCAACGGGGTATCCGCCTCGTCGGGCGATTTGCAGCTCGACAGTACCTGGGCTTCGTACCTGTTCGAGTTCCACGGCGGGGTTTACAACCAGGTCGACTACACCGACGCAACGCCCGCCGAGGACGGCTCGATCTGCATCATCAGCGAGCTCTCGCTTATCCACCGCTGAACGTCGATGCCCAGCCCTGCTATCACAAGCCCTCATGGCGTCTCATGAATGCAAAAAGCCCAGCGCGGGGCTGGGCTTCTATCAGCTGGGCTGAACAGTACTTCCGCCAGCCTTTACACACTGTACTGGCAGTTACTCCAGTGGGCGCTTGTGATAACTATAACGCTCGGCATTGGATGCCCGCGATGGGTCCGGCGGGCTTGATCTCTGCCTGCCTCGAAAGGGCCGATTATGTGCGGAATCGTCGCGATCCTCGGGCTGCTCCCGTTTACCTTCCGAGTCTTGACCGCCTGGCGGACCATTGTTTTCAGCCGGCCTGCTAACCTGCTGATCACAATCCATTCCATCCCTATCTATGGTCATACGCACCTCTCAATGCTCAGAAGCTCTGAGCTACATCAAGTGTGCGCTTACCCTGTCCAGAAAGGTTTTATATCAGATCACCGGACACGGGCGAGAACCTCAATACCAGGACCTTTCGCTGAACTGCATCCCACTATTGGTACAAAAATTGGTACGCGCCGGCTGTACGCCCATCCAGCACATCCCGGCAATGCAGCAGTAGCGTGGGAATCTAGCCTCAGACCGCACCGCAAGCGGCCTGAGCATCTGGCCTGTCTAATAGGGTTCAGCCAGTTTCAGCGACTTTGGCCCAATAAAACCGAGACGCTTTCGGGCGGTTTTAGACAGCTTTATTCCCCCATCCAGGCGTTCAGCCAACCAAGATCCGTCCTGGGTCGTCAGCTACACCCACCTCCCACAGTCCGCTGTCGACCCGTAGCTGCCCTTCAGCCGTTAGAGTCCTCGTCACCTCGTGTATGGCATGTCCAAAGTCTTTGCGATTCGTGTCAACATGCGGGGCTGATATCACTGGCTTGACCGCCAGAAAGGAGGAAACGCAACGGTGTCCCGTTGGCCTCGCAGAGCGGTGGTCAGGCCACTGCGACTGCGGCCTAGAGCGTGATCGGCAGGCTCGTCAGCCCCTTTTTTCGAGCGCCAGATGAGCCTCGGGTTGCGCGTACTTCGGTTGAATCGATCATTCAGGTTTGCAAATAGCACTCAATCTCAGGTGCAAGTGTTTGAGCATCTGATCGAACCAAGGACCGACATTACCGCTCCCGGAAAATCAATAGTACTCAGCAAGCGAAGTTTATCGATTTACTCCTCCGCTATTCTTTGAAGTAACGTGTCTCTAACGTCCGTCAACGCTGCCTGCAGTATTTTTTGCTGCGCTAAATTAGCCATCAATTGATAAATTGCAATACGATCAGTGTTGAATGTATTGACCTGAGCATATTCGCTTTGATTGAAGATTGGAATAATCGGTACAGAGACGTCACCTTCCAGCTCATAAACAGTTCCAGACACGATGTCCAGGCTGTAACCTTTATGAAAATCCCTAAGGCTCATGAACTGAGATCCATGAGGTTCCCTGATAGGACGGAAGCGACAACGCTCCTTTCCATACTCGTAACGCACTCGACCGGTATAGCCGTTATCAAAATCACCGTCTACTGTGATATATTTATATTTCTCCTGGCTGCAATGTTCCTCAATGTCTGGACTCCAGTACGAAACAGTAGTGTCAACGTGGTAATCCCTAGGTCGGTCGTCCAGATCAGCTCTTTTTGTTTTTATCAAGTCTTCTGTCTGCGACACTAAGCAAACTATAGATTTGTTGTTATCAGGCGACAACCAATTATTTATTTGATCAAGGAAGCTTCGCGCAGCTGAAATCGAACTGTCTTTATCGCTGCGTTTGTTGTAACAAATGAAACAAATTGTCATCCCCGCAACATAAGACACGAATCCCGCCACGCCCATTTGCCCAAGATTCACCGTTTCATTGAAACAGAAAAAAGCAAGCTCACGATATTCTTCAGCAGTTGTTTTTATTGCAGCAGGGTCGAGCGATTCGTCCTTAGCCAAGTACATTTCCAATTGCTCCCAGCGAGACTGTAGCGATCTACCATAAGATTTCTCCCATGACTGATCAGCGACAACCTCAATATGTAAGCCGAGGTTCTTTAGCTCATTTATTATTGCAACTTGACCAGCGATAATCGCGTCCAGCTTGTCATTTATCTCGTTGATTTTTTTATTAAGTTCAGCCTGCGAAAAAAAACCAGAAATCCCGGTGACTATTCCAACGACCGCAGCTGCGACGCCCAGCGCCGCGGCAACTTCGAACGCATAGAGCTTCGCATTGGAATAATCAACTTGCTTCGATAGTTTCTCAATCTTCATGGCATTCTCCGTTTCGGTATGCAGGACGACCCCGAGGACTGGCCAATTGAAGCGTAGCTTGGTGTTACCAAAAACCTAACATTATCAAAAAGCGAAACGAAATAACAATATCAGACTTTATTTTGAAAGGTTATTTATAACAGTTTGCCACTCCACGCTTCACATACGACACCAGAATGAGCCCCCGTAGATAAGCGCTGCCTTTAGGACGCTGCGATCACTCGCCTTCAGTTTTTTTAGAGAATCGAGATCGATTTGTTTCTTTGAATCGACCCTAGTTTCGTAGACACATCCGAGCGGCTGATTCTGGCCTGTGTGAAAACCTCCGGCGCGATTTGATTGGTCAAAACAACTCAGAATTCGCGCTTCTACCTGAACTCTGGGTCAGTTGAGTAGCCAAGCCTTTTCAGATTTCACGTAGGACCGCGCTTTCTAAAGAGCTATTGGGGTTTTCACACAGCCTGGCCCTTCGCGAGAGGCCGCTATGGGTCGATAGCGGTCAGTCGTGAGCGGCTGCAATCGACCCAAAGCGGACGTAGTCAACCCTGATAATTTGCCGCTCGGCGAGCGACATCTTCACTTATGGAAGAGCAAGCTCTTACCCTAATGCGGCGGCAAATGCTTCTGGCGTGGGGCTCTCCTGCCATTGTGCGATTGCTCCCGGCAGCACCAGCCATGGCTGCTTGCGCCGAGTCCAGATATGCGCAACCGGCTCGAAGCGCTCAGCCCCTTCCAGGATGCCGGCCCGTACCACTCGCATGCCGGGTGCTGCCGTCGTCTCGTTGAACAGCCGGGTATGACATGTACCGCAGGCATGTTGGGTAGACGTTTGACCTTGGTGTTCATGCTCAAAGATCGCCGTTTCGCCAGACACCTGAACAGCCGAAGCCGCGCTCAGCATGTGCAGACCAAACGCACTGCCGCTCCAGCGCTGGCAGTTCAAACAGTGGCAGGCATACAGCGGCGGCAATTGCCGCGCCACGATCTCAAGGGTGACTTGCCCACATCGGCACTGACCGGTGATTCTCATGCGTTAGTTCCTTACAATGACGCCCGGAAAAATGTGGGCGAATGATCGCTTTTCACGGGCTCGGGCAGAAGATCAAATTAGGAGCAACTGTTGGCCAAGAATGTATGAGCGGTATTGAATGGGAAAGCCAGCGTGTATTTCTCGCCGTGTTGCGCTCTGGTAGCCTGAGCGGCGCGGCGAAGCTGCTGGGTATCGCCCAGGCCACTGCGCGCCGGCGCCTCGACTGTCTTGAACACGCTCTCGGTGTGAGTCTGTTCACCCGCACACCTCAAGGACTGACGCCTACTGCCGGAGCGCAGCGCCTGATCGAACATGTGGAGGCCATGGATCTGGCCGCGCAAACCTTCAACCGCATGGCCAGCTCTGAAGCGTCGATGGATCACGGTACAGTCCGGCTGACCTGTGGCGAGTTGCTTGGCGTCGAAGTCTTGCCCGACCTGCTGCGCCCTTTCCATTACGAACACGTCGGACTCAAACTTGAGCTGAGCATAAGCGATGCCCTTGAAGACATCGCCAGGCTGCAATCGGATATTGCGGTGCGGCTGATGCGGCCCAATGAAGCGGATATCACGGTGCGGCGTGTCGGCAGTTTGCAGATTGGCATCCATGCCAGTGCCGGGTGCCTGGAGCGCTACGGTAACCCAACCTCCCTGCTGTCGCTGCGCCAGCGACCGCTGATCGGGCCAGACAGACGCTCAGCGGATTTGCGTCGGTTTATCGACTCTGGTCTGTGCGATGCCGACCAGCATTTCGCCATTGCCTCTGATCATCACCTTGCTCAGCTGGCCGCTCTGAGAGCGGGCTTAGGCTTCGGGCTCTGCCCGACTCAAATCGCAAAATCGCACGGACTGGTACATGTGCTACCACACGATTTTGGCTTTGAGGTTGAGGTGTGGATCGCAATGCACAATGACCTGCGCAAAATTAACAGGATCGCTCAGGCGTTCGAGGTTCTTGGAGAGCAGTTACATCAGTATCTATGCTTAGCCGATCAGTGAGCAGCGTAGGTCGTGGCATCCACTGCTTTGTCTAAACGGCTGCAATGGGTCGAATCGCGACGGTCATACCTCGACCGTCGCTGGACGCTGTCAGACCTCCGTCTGCTCTGCCATCTCCAATGCGTCATCGACTTCAATGCCCAGGTATCGCACCGTGCTTTCAAGCTTTGTATGGCCGAGCAGGAGCTGAACTGCTCTCAAGTTCTTTGTCCTGCGATAGATCAGCGATGCCTTTGTACGTCTCATCGTGTGGGTGCCGTACATAGCAGGATCTAGCCCAATAGACTTTATCCACGCTTTGACGATTCGGGCGTACTGCCGGGTGGAGAGATGCACTGAGGCGTGTAGCCGGCTTGGGAAAAGACAATCCTCGCTGTGGAGTTGGGCTTGATGTATCCAGGCCTGTAGGGCCAGCCGCGTTTGCTCTGTAATTTCAAACTGTACGGGACGTTGGGTTTTCTGCTGCATCACTATCGCCCGCGATGACACGTGCTCCCCATGAGCAACGTCGCGTACGCGAAGCTTGGTCAGATCGCAGGCTCGTAGCTTGCTATCGATGGCCAGATCGAAAAGGGCTAAATCACGAGTTTCCTCCGCGATTTGGAGCCTTACCCGAATGGCCCAGATATCTTTCAGTCGGAGCGAAGCTTTCTGCCCGACCAATTTTCCTTTGTTCCAAGGCTGATGGCTGCTGGTCGTAATGGCGTTCATGGCTTGTCCTCCATGTGAGGTAGGACAAGGATGATCAACCCAATCCAGAGGCGCTAACCGACCCATTGTTGTCCTTCGTGGAGAACAGTTATCGGCCAAAAGCGGTCACTGACTGAAGACAAAGTCTGAGGAGCTCACTAAATGCCCCCGGCGGTCTGGAGTCAATTGCGTGTTATCTAAGATGCGTCAGCTTCGCTTTCGCCCTCATAATCGTAGTCAATCAAGCTTGCCGACACTTGACAAATTTCAAATTGCCCTAAGGCCCTGGTGCCAGCAGCACAGTATTCTTAATTTCGATATTGAATCCAATATCGCGACCGGGAACATCATCCTCCCTTCCTATGAGCACCGCTAGCTGAACCTTGATGTCTGTTTGAAGCCGCCGTACGCTATCGGCATTCATGGAGGAATCTGGCTGATGGCACGCGTGGGTTTGATACTGACACCGGGTTTTGCTGACTGGGAATACGCATTCATTGCTGGAACTGCGTCTCCATTTTATGGGATCGACGTCAGGTTTTTCGCACATACTACAGGGCCGCTCCACTCGCAGGGCGGATTGGCTGTAACTGTCGATAGTGGCTTGCAACAATGCCTGGACTGGAAACCGGACGTTGTTGTCGTGATTGGAGGAATGGTCTGGGAGCGTACAGAAGCTCCGGATATTCGAGACTTTCTTCATGCTAGTCGTTCAAGTGGAGCGACAATTGCTGGCATCTGTGGTGGAACGCTGGCACTTGCGAGAGCCGGGCTACTCGACACGGTTCCTCATACCTCGAACAGCGCTGACTTTCTGCAAAAAAATGCCGTAGGTTATGACGGGCGCACGCGCTATCGAAGCAGTGCAGTAGCTGTGGTTGCAGACCGCATCATAACTGCTCCAGGCCCTGCACCCGTTAGCTTCACCTGCGCAGTGTTCGAAGGTGCCGGATTATCTTCAGCGCTCATTTCTCAGTTCAGATCAATGCTAGCAGCGGAACATGGATGACCGCCTCGTTCCACAAATCAGCCCATCAGGTAATGTCTTCGACGGTCCTCTTCTGGCCGTTAGCTGTCCTTTTTTAAAGGCAGATGTAGGTCGAATGCAGCCACTCATTGCTTGAGCGCAAACAAGTCCTCTGCCAACTCACCGGGTTGCCGCAAGTCCATCAGCAGCACCTCTGCCTTGCTGTACCGAAAACCGGGCCTGAAGATACGGTCGACCGCCTTTGAGGCAAATCGGGTCATCCGCAGCGTGCCGCAGGTTGGGTATGCGCACGGGCGAGATTATGTCGCTGCGCCGGGATGAGGTCGACGTCGAGAAAAAGACGGCTCACATCTGCCGGATCGTGGTTGAAAAGCAAGGCAGTCGAGCGGACCAAGACGAAATACACCCGCACCGTAATGTTGAACAGCCGGGCTCTTGGCGCACTGGCAAGGGCCAGAGAGATCGCGCAATACCGCTCGAAGCAGAAGCGCCGCGTCTCGACGGAGTCGCCATTCATCTTCCAGCCTTCTGGCTCGTCACCACGAATCCAGCGTTCATTGCTGGGCAGCTTGGGCGCTCGGTGCAGGTGCTTCTCTCGACCTACGCCAAGTGGTTGAATTCTGCCAACGATTGGACGGAACTGGCGAAGCTGGAAAAGAACGTAATGGGTACAGGATTAAATATCGTTCACTTTGCGCCCTTTAGGCATAAGGCATTCGACAGCAATTCAGCCATACTCCAAAATGCATCGGTTTTAGGGGGAAAACCCTTGCACAGCCAACGACATACCAACTTTTAGTGAGCCTCAACGTGAAAACATCCCTGTCCATCCTCAGCCTGCTGCTGTTGCTCACAGGTACCGCGACCCTTCCGTCGACTGCTGCTGCACAACCCCCGGCCCAGGTTCAACGTGACCCCTCCAAACTGCATCTGGCTTCAGGCAGCGCTCTGCTGATCGACCTGAACAGCAACCAGGAGCTGTATTCAAGCCATGCCGACCGCGTGGTGCCGATCGCTTCGGTGACCAAACTGATGACGGCGATGGTGGTGCTGGATGCCAAGTTGCCCATGGATGAAATGCTCACCATGACCATTGCCAACAACCCGGAGATGAAAGGCGTGTACTCGCGCGTGCGCCTGGGCAGCCAGCTGGACCGCCGCGAAACCCTGCTGATTACCCTGATGTCGTCGGAAAAC
The DNA here is from genome assembly GCF_034044115.1 of Pseudomonas sp. BO3-4. Classification (NCBI taxonomy): domain Bacteria; kingdom Pseudomonadati; phylum Pseudomonadota; class Gammaproteobacteria; order Pseudomonadales; family Pseudomonadaceae; genus Pseudomonas; species Pseudomonas sp. BO3-4. Next base: position 2,470,785 of record NZ_CP139018.1, on the reverse strand, counting down.
CGTGCGGCCAATAGCCTGGCCAACGCCTACCCCGGCGGCTATCCGGCGTTCATCAAGGCAATGAATGCCAAAGCCCGCAGCCTGGGAATGGCCCACACCCGCTATGTTGAGCCGACTGGCCTGTCGACGCAGAACGTATCCACTGCCCGCGACCTGGCCAAGCTGCTGATGGCCTCGCGCAAGTACCCCATGCTGAGTGAGCTGTCGACCACCCGCGAAAAGACCGTCGCCTTCCGCAAGCCCAACTACACCCTGGGCTTCCGTAACACCGACCACCTGGTGAACAAAAGCAACTGGGATATCAAGCTGACCAAGACCGGCTTCACCAACGAGGCCGGGCACTGCCTGGTATTGCTGACCCGCATGGATAACCGCCCGGTGGCCATGGTCATTCTCGATGCCTTCGGTAAGTACACCCACTTCGCCGATGCCAGCCGCATGCGTCAATGGCTGGAAACCGGTGCCGCCAAGCCGGCACCGGCAGTGGCCATGCAGTACAAGGCCGACCGGCAGAACAAGGGGCGGTTGGCGGCCGAATGACCGCCATTTCCTGGCGCGTGCGGGCTTGTCCGCGAAACAGACAACGCGGTGGATAGCACGGGCTTCGCCCGTGTTCGCGGGTAAACCCGCGCCTACACGACGGCCTGCGCCCAATCACCAATGTGTGTCCACCCTCGATAGGCGTAGGAGCGGGTTTACCCGCGAATACGGTAGCGGCGGCAACGGTGAACGGCGGGTGGAAATTGGCCAGCAGGCCCGGCCCTTTCGCGGGTAAACCCGCTCCTACACGACGGCCTGTGCCCAATCACCAATGTATGTCCACCCTCGATAGGTGTAGGAGCGGGTTTACCCGCGAATACGGTAGAGGCGGCGACGGTGAACGGCGGGTGGAAATTGGCCAGCAGGGCCGGCCCATTCGCGGGTAAACCCGCTCCTACAGCGGCCTGTGCATGTCCAGTCAGGCCGTAGCGCTGACCATCCCGCCCGCACTGCTGCCGCCCTCTTGCTGCAACAGTTCCAGCAACTGCGCCGTGGCCGCCATGATCTGCCCATTGAGGGTAGCAATGCTCGCCTGCTTGGCACCAACCGCTGCTGCTTTCGCAGCCTCGTCCATCTTGCTGTTCTGCAATGCAGCCAACTGTTTCTGTTCCTCTGCCAATTGCTTCTGCAGATCCTTGATCAATTGACGCAGCTCGCTCACAGCCTCCGACTCGCCACTGCCTTCTGTGTCGGTGGATTGCGCCGGGCTACCCGCCGACACCTTCATGCTGTCACTGCTGATGCTCAAGGGCCCCATCGCCTCACCGGCCTGTTTCGCCTGCTCACGCTCGGTTGCTGCGTTCGCGCTCAGCGTCTGCGCTGAAACACCATTGATCATCAGGTTGCTTGCCGTGATACCGCTCATGTTGATTCCCTGCCTGAAAAATTGGTCCTTGCCGTAACCAACACATCGGCCGCCTCACGCTGTTCTTTAGCCCGCTTAAATTCCCCCTCGGCTGGCTCGTTCCAACTCATGTACTTGCGCAGGAGCCGGAGCCCCGGCGGGCGTCCATATTCGACCATTCAGGGAATCGCAGCCATGAGCCAGTCTTCACAGCAGGAAACCATCAAAGACATGATCGGCGTGGGCTTCGGCCCCTCCAACCTGGCCTTGGCCATCGCCCTGGAAGAACTCGCCGAATCCCGGGGCCATGCACTCGACGCACTGTTCATCGACAAGCAGCAAGACTACCACTGGCACGGCGAGACCTTGGCTACCCAGAGCGAGTTGCAGATCTCGTTCCTCAAGGACCTGGTGTCGCTGCGTACCCCAACCAGCCCTTACAGCTTCGTCAACTACCTGCACCAGAAGCAGCGCCTGGCCGACTTCATCAACCTCGGCACCTTTTACCCCTGCCGCCTGGAGTACAACGACTACCTGCGCTGGGCCGCCGAGCATTTCGCCTCCCAGGCGTTGTATGGGCAGGAAGTGTTGCGCATCGAACCGCACATGCATGCAGGCCGGGTCCAACACCTCTGCGTGATCACGCGTGACAAACAAGGCCGCGAATACAGCCGCGCCACCCGCTCAGTGGTGGTGGGCAGCGGTGGCACGCCGAAAATCCCGGAAAACTTCGGCGCCTTCAAGGATGACCCGCGAGTCTTCCACCACTCGCAGTACCTGAGCAGCCTGACCAAACTGCCGTGCACGGCTGGCAAACCCATGCGCATTGCCGTGATCGGCTCAGGCCAGAGCGCCGCCGAGGCGTTCATCGACCTCAACGACAGCTACCCGTCAGTCAAGGTCGACATGATTCTGCGCGGCTCGGCCCTCAAGCCCGCCGACGACAGCCCCTTCGTCAACGAGATCTTCTCGCCCGACTATACCGACCTGGTCTACAACGAACCGGCCGAACAGCGCAGCAAACTGCTGGGCGAATACCACAACACCAACTACTCGGTGGTCGACCTCAACCTGATCGAGCGCATCTACGGCATCCTCTACCGGCAGAAGGTTGCCCATCAGCACCGCCACAACGTGCTGTGCCGGCGCCAGGTGGAAGCGGTGGTGGCCACCCGCGAAGGCCTGGAACTGACCCTGCGCGACCTCGCCACCGGCCAGCAGCAAACCCACCGCTACGATGCCGTTATCCTCGCCACCGGTTACGAGCGCCGCTCGCACCGTGAATTGCTCGCGCCGCTGGCCGATTACCTGGAGGACTTCAGCGTCGACCGCAACTACCGCGTACTGGCCAGCCCGGACCTGCAAGCCTCGGTGTACCTGCAGGGCTTCTGCGAAAACAGCCACGGCCTGAGTGACACCCTGCTTTCGGTCCTGCCGGCACGCGCTGCGGAAATTGGCCGAGCGCTGTACCAGGACTTGGAGCAGTTGCACGAAAAGCCCCAAGCAGCCGTGGCACTGACCCGCGCCTGACCCCTCTCTACAACCAGCCATCAAGGCCGGACTGGTGCCTCGTGCGCAGTCCGGTGTTTGTGCTTTGAAACATTTGCTTTCATTTTAACCTGCAGGTTTTCGATTCTCATTCGTCCTTATCAGTACAGCACTCTTTGGTTGGCACACGCTCGACCACCCATAGCAGAAGACCGTCTGATGGCCCAATCACCGAAAAAATCCAAATCCAAGCTGTGGTTCCTGGTCCACAGCTGGCTCGCCTTGCCGATCTGGTTCTTTGTCCTGATCGTCTGCTTCACCGGCATGCTCGCCGTGGTCAGCCAGGAAATCGTCTGGCTCGCCGATCCGGCTGTGCGCGCCAACAAGCCAGACGCGGACACCGAGCGCATGAGCTTTCAGCGGGTACTGGAGGCCTTGAACAAGGCCGAGCCGGACATGGTGGTGGAGCGGCTGAGCCAGCCAGATGGTTCGCACTTCGCGGTGAAAGCCAATGTCACCCTGCCTGACGGCACCCGCCCGACGCTGTATGTAAACCCCTACACCGGAACCATTCAGGGCAAGACCCCGGACTTCAACTTCGAAGCCTTCACCCGCGCCCTGCACGGCTGGTGGCTGGTGCCGTTCACCAACGGTTTCAGCTGGGGCTGGTACCTGGTCTCGCTGCTCGGCCTGCCGATGCTGGCCTCGCTGGTCACCGGCCTGGTGGTTTACAAGAAGTTCTGGAAAGGCTTTTTCAAACCCGTGCGTACCGGCCATGGTTCGCGAATTTTCTGGGGTGACCTGCACCGTCTGTCCGGGGTGTGGTCAATCTGGTTCATTGCAGTCATTTCCATCACCGGCACCTGGTTCCTGATCCAGGCGATCCTGTCTGACAACCACATCACCCTTTCCAGCCAGCCCATCGTGCCGGTGATCGCCCGTGAGGAAGTGCCACAAACGCCAGATGGCAGCCCCGCCTCGCGCATCGACCTGGATGAGGCGGCACGCCTTGCCGGTCTGGCGATCCCGGGGCTGGAAGTGACCTCCATCTCGCTCCCCGCCACTGCCTACAGCCACGTCATGCTGTCTGGCCCGGGCTGGTACCCGTTGATGTTCCAGAGTGCGTCGGTCAATCCGTACACACGCAATGTCGACAGCCAGTTCCTGATCAGCGACCGTTCGGCCCTGGAGTTCGTCACCGAGTCCATGCGCCCGCTGCACACCGGCGACTTTGGCGGTTTGCCGATCAAGCTGGTGTGGTTCTTCTTCGGCCTGATCCTCACCCTGATGGTGCTCAGCGGCCTGCTGATCTGGACCAAGCGCACCGCCCAGGCCACCGCCGCGGCCCTCAAGCGCAGCGAGCGCGCTCCGCGTGCAGCTCACAGTGAAACAACCGTGGAGATCCATTCATGAGCCAGGCCCAGGCCCTGCCCGCCAGCCCGCTGAAGCAGCTTTGGCTGAAGTGGCGTTTTCACCTGAACATCCTGCTGATCCTGATCCCGCTGGGCTTCATGCCCAAGTACTTCGCCGACGCCAGGCTGTTCCGCGGCGACGCCGGCCTTGGCGCCAACGTGATCAGTGACATCCAGGTCGGCCCTTACAGCCTCGACCTTGCTGAACTGCGTGACGAGGCGCCACGCGCCGACGGCCCCGCCGGCTACTTCAAATCGTTCAATGCATCGCTGTGCAAGGCCTGCATAAAAAACGTCAAGGCAGCCTACCTGCGCATCGGCAAGCCAAGAAGCCTGCGCGCCGCCGGCACCATTTTCTTCGGTGCACCTTACAACATGGGCACCTCGTTGCCGATTCCGCCGCGTACCAAACCCGACGCGCACATCTGGATCACCCTGGAAGGCTGGGACGGCAGCATGCACCAGGCGTCGATCCCCCTGGCCAAGGCATCGCCAGCCACTGTGGCATGGCTCGAGAAACAAGGAGAAAACAAATGAATCACCGGATGCGCACCCTGGCGCTGCCCTTGCTGGTACTGGTCGCCGGCCCTGCGCTGGCGCACAACCCGATGTGCGAATGCGAAGAACTGGCCAGCGGTCAGGTCAAGTGCACCGGCGGTTTCTCGGACGGCAGCGGTGCCCCCGGAGTGACCCTGGACGTGATTGGTTATGACGAACAGGTGCTGGTCGGCGGCAAGCTTGGCGACGACTCGACGCTGACCTTCAAACGCCCGGACGGCGAATTCTACGTGCTGTTCGATGCTGGCCCCGGGCACGTGGTGGAAGTGGACTACGCCGATATCGCCCAGCCATGAGCCGCGCCCACGTCATTCGCCCGGCCGGTGCCGGGCACGAAACCCTGTACGTGCTGCTGGCAAGCTTGCTGATCGTGGTGCTCGCCGCCAGCGTGGTGCTGCTGCGCGGTGAGCGCGAGGACGAACAGGCCATCGCCAGCCACCAGATCGACGCCCGCCGCGACCTCACCGCCGCCGAGCAAGGCCTTTACACCGACCTGCGGGTAGCCTTCGACGAGATCCAGCTCCTGCGCGAAGAAAACGCCGTCACGCCCAGCGTAAAGGCCCTGGCCGAAGAAGGCCTGCCGCCGTTCGTGGTCGATGCCGGCAGCCAAAGCCGTGGCGGCCACCAATGGTCATGGCTGGAACCCGGCGCCTACCTGGGCCGCAGCCAGGCCCCGGAAGTGGCCGGCAGCCTGCTGCTGATCCTGCCACCCGACAGCACAGGCCAAGCCGATATCTGGCTGCGCCGCGACAGCGCCGCCGTGATCCCGGACGACCTCGGCCAGGCCGCCCTGATCGCGGCTGGCTGGCAACAAGTGGTCAGCCACTACGACGCCGGGGTCACCCGCGAACACCGTCACTGAACCCAAGGACCCGCCCATGTTTCGCTCCGCCCTCGCCCTGCTCCTGTCCCTTGCCCTGCCGGCAATGGCCCTGGCCGATAACAGCAAGCCGCTGCGAATCGGCATCACCCTGCACCCCTACTACAGCTACGTGAGCAATATTGTCGGCGACAAGGCCGAGGTGGTTCCCCTGATTCCGGCGGGCTTCAACCCGCACGCCTACGAGCCGCGGGCCGAGGACATCAAGCGCATCGGCACGCTGGACGTGGTGGTGCTCAACGGTGTTGGCCATGACGATTTCGCAGACCGCATGATCGCCACCAGCGAAAAACCCGACATTGCCACTATCGAAGCCAATCAGAACGTGCCGCTGTTGGCGGCCACTGGCATCGCCGCGCGCGGTGCCGGCAAGGTGGTCAACCCGCACACCTTTCTGTCGATCAGCACCACCATCGCCCAGGTGAACAACATCGCCCGTGAACTGGGCAAGCTCGACCCGGACAACGCCAAGTTGTACACGCAAAACGCCCGTGCCTACGCCAAGCGCCTGCGCGCCCTGCGCGCCGAGGCCCTGGCCAAGGTCACCGAAGCCCCTGGCGCAACGTTCCGGGTCGCCACCATCCATGCTGCCTATGACTACCTGGTGCGCGACTTCGGTCTGGAGGTGACCGCCGTTGTCGAGCCGGCCCATGGCATCGAGCCCAGCCCGGCGCAGCTGAAAAAAACCATCGACCAGCTCAAGGCACTGGACGTGCGGGTGATCTTCTCGGAAATGGACTTCCCGTCGGCCTATGTCGAAACCATTCAGCGTGAGTCCGGCGTACGCCTGTATCCGTTGACGCATATCTCCTACGGCGATTACACCAAGGACAAGTACGAGGTGGAAATGAAGCGCAACCTGGACACCGTGGTCCGCGCCATTCAGGAGAACCGCGCATGACCGCTGCCGCCAACCTGGCGACAGCCTGCGGGCCGCGCATCGAGTTCACTGGCATCGACCTGACCTTGGGGCGCACGCGTATCCTCGAACAGGTCAGTTTCAGCGTGGCAGCAGGCAGCGTGCACGCCATCGTCGGCCCCAACGGCGGCGGCAAGAGCTCGTTGATCAAGACCCTGCTCGGGCAGATGCCACACCAGGGCCAGCTGACCTTGCATTGGCCTGGTGAGCGCGAAGTGATTGGCTACGTGCCGCAGGCACTGGAGTTCGACCGCGGCCTGCCCATGACCGTGGACGACTTCATGGCCGCCATGTGCCAGCGCCGCCCGGCCTTCCTCGGCCTGTCGCGGCGCGTGAAGCCAGCCATTGATGCAGCCTTGGTTCAGGTTGGCATGCTCGACAAGCGCACGCGGCGCATGGGTGCACTGTCCGGCGGTGAGCGCCAGCGCGTGCTGCTGGCCCAGGGCCTGATCCCCGAGCCGCAGTTGCTGGTGCTGGACGAACCGATGTCGGCCCTCGATGAAGCCGGAATCCAGGTGTTCGAACAGTTATTGCAGGGCTGGCGCCAGGCCGGCACTACCGTTCTGTGGATCGAGCACGACCTGGAAGCCGTGTTGCGCCTGGCGGACCGGGTAACAGGCCTGAACCGCCAGGTGCTGTTCGATGCGCCGCCTGCCCAGGCCCTGACCCCGGAGCGCCTGCTCGGCCTGTTCTCCGTTCACCCGCGTAGCGAGAGCCTTGCCTGATGAGTTTTGAAATCTTTCGCCAAACGGTCCAGGACTGGGCCACTGCCGGCTATCTGCCCGAGGCGCTGGCCTACGGCTTCGTGGTCAACGCCCTGTTGGCCGGCCTGATGATCGGCCCGGTGTTGGGCGGCCTGGGTACCTTGGTGGTGGTCAAGCGCTTTGCCTTCTTCTCCGAAGCGGTCGGCCATGCGGCGCTGACCGGCGTGGCCATCGGTATCCTGCTGGGTGAGCCCTATACCGGCCCGTACGGCAGCCTGTTCGGCTACTGCCTGCTGTTCGGCATCCTGCTCAACTTCCTGCGCAACCGTACCGGGCTGTCGCCGGACACACTGATTGGCGTGTTCCTGTCGGTGTCGCTGGCGCTGGGCGCCAGCCTGCTGCTGATGCTGGCAGGCAAGATCAACGTGCACATCCTCGAGAACGTGCTGTTCGGCTCGGTGCTGACCGTTAGCGCCCAGGACTTGCTCGTGCTGGGCATCGTCGCGGCGCTGGTGCTGGCCTTGGCGCTGCCGCTGTACAACCGCATCATGCTGGCCAGTTTCAACCCGCAGCTGGCGGCTGTACGCGGGGTAGCGGTGAAGACCCTGGACTATCTGTTCGTGGTGCTGGTGACGTTGGTGACCGTGGCTGCGGTGAAGGTGATCGGGGCCATCCTGGTCGGTGCGCTGCTGGTCATCCCGGCCGCCGCCGCTCGCCTGGTCAGTCAGTCGCTCAAGGGCTTTTTCTTCCTGTCGGTGCTGATTGCCACTATCAGTACCCTGCTCGGTATTTTGCTGCCGATCGTTTTCGACCTGCCGGTGCCGTCAGGGGCCGCGATCATCCTGGTCGCCGGCATCTGCTTTGCCCTGGCCGCCCTGGCCCGCGCCCTCGTTCCCCGCCTGCAAGGAAATCCGGCATGAACTTCAAACACCTGACCCTGGCGCTGGCACTGGCCGGCCTGCCGTCCCTGTCTTTCGCCATGCAAGTGCTGACGACCCTGCCCGTCACCCACAGCCTGGCCAGCGCCCTGCTCGACGGCACTGCGGTGCGGCTTCAGCAGGCAGCACCGGCCAACCTGCCTGCCAGCCGCCAACCGTCGTATTTCAGCGGGCGTGGTGGCGCAGGCCTGCACAAGGCCGCCCAGCAGGCAGATGCGGTGATCGGGGTGCGTTCGATCTGGCGTGACGACCCGCTGTACCCGATGGCCCGACGCAGCAATATCCGCATTGTCGAGATCGATGCCGCGCGACCGGTGGATGGCGCACTGCCGGGCATTGCGGTGAACGGTGACGATGCCTATGGTGCTTACCCCTGGCTCAACCCGACCAACCTCGGACGCATGGCCGACGTGGTGGCCAATGACCTGGAGCGCCTGGCGCCGGACGACAAGGCAAAGATCCAGGGCAACCTGGCAGGGCTCAAACGCCAATTGCTGGAGCTTTCGGCCAACAGCCAGACGCGGCTGGCCAAAGTCGACAACCTGACGGTGGTGAGCCTGTCGGAGAGGCTGGGATATCTGGTCAACGGGTTGAACCTGGATGCGGTCGAGCAGCCACTGCCGGCCGAATGGGATGCGGCCGCCCTCAAGGCGCTGGGAGAGAACCTGAAGGCGCAGGACGTGGCGCTGGTGCTGGACCATCGTCAGCCGGACGCGGCAGTGGCCGAGGTGATCAAGGCGGCTGGGGCCAAGCTGGTGGTGGTGGAGAGTGACCCTGAAGATGCGATTGCGGGGCTCAAAGCCAGCGTTGACCAAGTGGTTGGGGCATTGGGCGGGCGCTGATCGGACAGGCCCGCGCGGTGGATGGCACGGGCCGTCGTAGGCGCGGGTTCACCCGAGAAAGGGCCGAGCCTGCTGGCCAAGTTCCACCCGCCGTTCGCCGTTGCTGCCACTACCGTATTCGCGGGCAAGCCCGCTCCTACATTGGACACGCGTCAGTGGTTGAGCGCAGGCCGTCGTGTAGAAGCGGGTTTAACCGCGAAGAGGCCGGCCCTGCTGGCCAATTTCCACCCGCCGATCACCGTTGCCGCCACCACCGTATTCGCGGGTAAACCCGCTCAAGGATCGCGGTTGCTGCCAAGCTAACGCTTCATGCACCGCTGATAGCGCTCATCCACCCGCCCGGCAAACCAGGCCGTGGTCAGCTTGCGGGTAATCTTCGGGCTCTTCAGCTCGATGCCCGGTAGCACTGCACGGGGCACCGGTTTGCCGGCTTTGGCATCCGCCAGGGCGAACACCCCGCTGTACAGCTTGCTGTCCTCGAACGCCAGGCTGTCGGCCTCCTCCAGCTGGCTTCGGATCTGCGGGTTACGCAGCCCCAGCTTCACCCCCAGCTTGCGCGCGGCCAGTTCAGTCGTCCCCGGCATGATCGCCCCTGGCGCCACCAGGTCGCCGTCCAGTGCCAACTTCACCCCCGTGACCTTGCTCAATGCCGCCTGGAATGCCGCATTGCGGCTGGCGTACCAGCCTGCGTTGAAATCGGCGAAACGGTAAAGCTGGCGCTCGTAGTTGGCCGGGTAGCCCAACAGGTGGGCAATACCGAAGTACATGCCGCCGCGCCGGCTGAACACTTCCTGGCGAATCGTGCCTTCATGGCTGTAGGGGTAATCCCTCGCATGCTTTTCGGCAAAATCGATGCTGACTTGCATCGGCCCGCCGGTGTGCACCGGATTCAGCCCGCCCAGCAAGGTCTTGCCCAGCGGCACGCGAGCAACGACTTCGTCGTACAGTTCGCTCAACTGCTTTTCGCTGCGCACCGTCTGCAACCGCTGCTGGTAGCTCTTGCCGTTGCCCGACGGCGTCTTCAGCGCACCGTCGACCAGCAGTTTGGGAATATGCAGGCGCGCAGCGCGGCGGTCGATCTCCTGGCGGGCGATACGCCCAAGGTTGGGCACCTGGGGGTCCGCAGTGAAGGTCGACTCCTGTTCGGTCACCGCCAGCACTGCGCACAGGTTACTTTTACTGGGCGCTATGCGCTGGGCTTCGAAGGCTGCCTGGATATCGTTGGCCCAACCCTCGCGGTCCTTGACCTGGGCGGGTAACAGCCGCAGGAGCTGCGCACGGATTTTGGCCGGGTCCGCTTCGGGCGCGTCTTCCCGGCGCCCGGCACAGCCTTGCAACAGCGCCAGGGCCATCATCGAAATGGCCAGTAACCGGCCGTTCAGGGCTGTTCACCGACCAGATAGGTTTTGCTGATGTGGCGGAACTGCGGGTGCCCGGCACTGCCCATCAATTCGAACAGCACCATCTCGCGGGTCACTACCTGCGCGCCGGCGGCACGCATGCGCGCCAGGCCTGCGGCCTTGCTGGCCGGCGTGCGGCTGTCGCAGGCATCCTCGACCACGAACACTTGCTTGCCCAGTGCCAGCAGGCCGAGCACGGTCTGCAGCACACAAACATGGGTTTCCATGCCGCAAACGATCACCTGCTCGCGCGCCATCAAACTGGCCGGCAGGCACTCGGCAGCCACGCAGGAAAAGTGACTTTTTTCCACCACTTCAGCTGCCGGCGCTGCGGCCAGCAGTTCGGCCAGGGTATGGCCCAGGCCTTTGGGGTACTGCTCGGAAATCACCGTCGGCAGCGCCAGCTCGGCAGTCGCCGCCAGCAACCAGCGGGCCCGCGCCCGAGTGCCTTCGGGGTCGCTCATGGCACCGATCAGTTTTTCCTGGATGTCGACGACCAGCAGCGTGGCCTTGAGTGGATCGATCAGCATTGTCTGCCTCTTGCCTGGGAAAAACCCTAGCCTCCCCCAGGCAAGCGGTGACGTCAATCAGGCGGACAGCCGAAGCGGTTGCAGCGACGCGGTCAGCGCAGCGAGCACACGGTCTTCCTGCTCATGGATGAAGAAATGGCCACCCGGGAACATCTGCAGCGAGAACGCGCCGTGGGTTTCACTGCGCCATGCCCGCAGTTGCTCATCGCTGGCCCGGTCTTCCACGCCACCCAGCACATGCAGTGGGCACTGCAACGCCGGTCGCTGCCGGTATGTGTAAGTGCCGCACAGCAGAAAATCGGCGCGCAAGGTCGGCAAGGTCAGGCTCATCAGCTCAGCGTTGACCAGCACTTCCTCAGGCGTGCCCTGCAGCGCGCGCAACTCGCTGATCAGCTCGGCGTCGCTCTTGGGCTCGCGCCAGTTGTTGCCGTCGTAGTCCTCACGCCGGGTAGGTGCCGCGGTGCCGCAGGCGAACAAGGCCAGCGGCGCCGGGCAGCCCAATGCCTGCAGCTCATGGGCCAGCTCGAAGGCCAGCAGCGCACCCAGGCTGTGACCGAGCAACGCATAAGGAGCGCTTGCCGTCAGGCGCTGCTCGCTGGCCAATTGCCGAGCCAGCACTTGCATGTCGGTGTGCAGCGACTCTGCCATGCGCGCCCCCCGCCCAGGCAATTCCACCGGGCGCACCTGCAACCAGGCCGGCAGCTTGCGCCGCCAGCGGCTGTAGACCATGGCGCTGGCCCCGGAGTACGGCAGGCACAGCAGGTTCAGCACGGTCACTGGGCGGCAGCTTCGGCCATTTTCTGGCGCAGGCTCAGCGGGCGCATGTCGGTCCAGACTTCATCGATGTAGGCCAGGCAGTCCTTCTTCAGGCCGCTTTTGCCCACGGCTCGCCAGCCGTTGGGGATGGCTTTGTAGTCGGGCCAGATCGAGTATTGCTCTTCGTGGTTGACCACTACCTGGAACTGGATATCGTCGCGGTCGAAAACGGAAGTCATTGCCTGTCTCCTTAAATGATGATGCCGCTGCGCGCCTGGCGCAGGGTGGCTTTCAAGTAGACGTAGCAAGCGCTGTAAAAATTAACGGAATTGACGCGCCCCCAGGTGGGATCGACCGGTACAGGTATCAACGCTCAGGTATCGCGCAACAGGTCGTGCGTATCGAGCAACCGGAACGCAACCTGCGGATTACGCTCCAGCCCGCGCCGGATCGCCGCCGGGATAGACTGCCGGGTCTTGCGGCACAACCCGGGTTGCTCGTCCAGTTCGATGACGATGCCGCGCATGGTCCGTACCTCGTTGTAACCGGGGGCGATGTGCACGCGGATGCCGAGGTTTTCGTACAGGCGCTGCTGCAGACGTTGAAGGTCTTCCAGGTCCTTCAGGTTTTCCAGCCGTTCGAGCAGGCGTTTTTCTTCCTGCCGGGTCAGCAAGAGGATGCGCTGGGCGGCCTGCGGATGGTCGGCCAATTGCTCGCGGCCGCAGACGCAGGCGCCAGGGGGGCAAGGTTGGCGTAAAGGAACGGGCGTACTCATAGGGCAAGCATAGCCTGTACCGACGGTCAGAGCTGCGCCAGCCGCGCACGCAGGAAGCTGACAAAACCCTGCACCGGCCGCGCCACCTGCCGGTGCTGCGGATACACCGCCGACAGCTGCAGCGCAGGCGGGCGCCACTCATCCAGAACGGTCACCAACTGCCCCTCCGCCAACGCCTGCCCAACGATAAAGGTCGGCAGGTAAGTGACCCCCATCCCAGCAATCGCAGCCCCCCGCAGCAACTCGCCATTGTTCGCCCGCATGCGCCCGGTCACCTGAATTGCCTGGGTTTTGCCACCTTTGTGGAATTGCCACTGCACCTGCCGCGAATGCCCATAGGGCAGACAATCATGCGCGGCGAGCTCATCCGGTTTTCCCGGCGCTCCTCGTGCTTGCAAATACGCCGGGCTCGCACAGTAGACCCGCTCGACACTGGCGATACGCCGGGCAATCAGGCTGGAGTCCTCCAGTGCACCAATCCGCAGCGCCAGGTCATAGCCTTCACCAATCAGGTCCACGGCGCGGTCGCTCAGGTCTACTTCTACATCAACCTGGGGGTGCAACTGCAGAAACTCGGTCAGCAGGCAACCCAGGTGCGCCATGGCAAACGACAGCGGCGCACTGAGGCGCAAGGTGCCGCGCAGGACCTGGGCCTGGCCGCTGATGTCGTGCTCGACCTGCTGCACTTCACCCAGCAGGCGCAGGGCCGACTGGTAGTAGTGCTGCCCCAGTGGCGTGGCATCGAGGCGCCGGGTGGAGCGGTTGAGCAGGCGCACGCCCAGGCGCTCTTCAAGCTGCATCAGACGCCGGCTGACCGATTGCTTGGACATGCCCAGACGGTCGGCGGCAGCGGTGAAACTACCGGCCTCCATCACCTGGGCAAAGATCCGCATGTCTTCGTAAGGGTTCATTGTCTCGCTCTTGCTGACAGTCAAACACTTTATAGCGGCTTTTTCCCACGAGTGCATCTGCCTAATCTACGCACAAGTCGCAGCGACGGCCCCTCAGGCCAGGCAAGACGCCCACTACCAACACTTGCACAGAAAAGGATTCGCTTATGAACATTGTCCACAAAGCCCTCACCGCCTCCCTCCTGGCCCTGTCCGTTTCCAGTGCCTTCGCCGCAGGCAGCCCTGGTGTCGAACAACACACCCAGGCCTTCCTCGAAGCCCTGGAGAAAGGGGGTGGCAAGCCGCTGGAACAGCTCTCACCAAACGACGCCCGCGCGGTACTGACCGGCGCCCAGGCCTCGGTAAAGGTCGACCTCTCGGGGATCGAAGTGAAGGAACGCACGATTCAGGTCAATGGCCAGTCGATCAAGCTGCAAGTGGTACGCCCGACTAATGTCAAAGGTGATCTGCCGGTGTTCATGTTCTTCCACGGCGGCGGCTGGGTGCTGGGCGACTTCCCGACCCACCAGCGACTGATCCGCGACCTGGTGGTCGGCTCGGGTGCGGTGGCGGTCTATGTGGACTACACCCCGTCACCGGAAGCGCACTACCCGACGGCGATCAACCAGGCGTACGCCGCGACTCGCTGGGTGGCCGAGCATGGCAAGGAGATCGGCGTGGATGGCAAGCGCCTGGCTGTAGCCGGCAACAGCGTTGGCGGTAACATGGCGGCGGTGGTTGCACTCAAGGCCAAAGAGGCCGGCACCCCTGCCCTGCGCTTCCAGCTGCTGCTGTGGCCGGTGACCGATGCCAGCTTCGAGACAGCATCGTACAAGCAGTTTGCCGAAGGACACTTCCTGACCACCGGGATGATGAAGTGGTTCTGGAACAACTACACCGTTGATGCAAAGGCGCGGGCGCAGATCTACGCCTCGCCGCTGCGGGCGTCCGCCGAACAGCTGAAGGGCTTGCCACCGGCCCTGGTGCAAACGGCTGAGTTCGATGTGCTTCGGGATGAAGGTGAGGCGTATGCCCGCAAGTTGAATGCGGCGGGCGTGACAGTAACCTCGGTGCGCTACAACGGAATGATTCATGACTATGGGCTGCTCAACCCGTTGAGCCAAGTGCCGGCAGTAAAGGCGGCGCTGCGGCAGGCGGGCAACGAACTTAAAGTGCATCTGCAGTGAGGCAATGAGCAATAGACCCGCCTGGGCGGGTCTTTTGCTTCTATTTGCGGAAACGGCCCGCAGGCTTCAATGAATCTGCCATCGGTGCGGCAGGTCCGGCCCTTTCGCGGGTAAACCCGCTCCTACACAGGCCACCACAAACGTCAAATTCTGTGGTGGCCTGTGTAGGAGCGGGTTACCCGCGAAAGGGCCGGCAAATCCTGCTCAGGGCTCAAACCCTTCCACAATGATCACCTCAGCCTTCGCCACCCCTTGGCGATGACTGCATGCCTCTTGGTACAGCGCGGAGCGGTAACAGGCGACGGCCTGCGCGTACGAATCGAACTCGATCACCACACTACGCTGAGGCGTAGCCCTCCCTTCCATCGCCTCGCTGCGCCCGCCACGGGCCAGGAAGCGCCCGCCGAATGCCTTGAAGGCAGCCGGGGCGCGCTGGGTGTATTGCTGGTACTGCTCGGGGTCGGTCACGTCCACATGGGCGATCCAGTAGGCCTTCATGTGCAGCTCTCCTGTTACGGCGATATTTGTGTATGATGGTATACCATAAAATTCACCCCACCACAGTGAGCGTGCACCATGGCTTTCAACACCATCGAGGAACTTCTCGAGGACTACCGGCAAGGCAAGATGGTCCTGCTGGTGGATGACGAGGACCGGGAAAACGAAGGCGACCTGTTGATCGCCGCCGAGCGCTGCGACGCCCAGGCCATCAACTTCATGGCCCGCGAGGCGCGCGGGCTGATCTGCCTGACCTTGACCGACGATCACTGCCAGCGCCTGGGCCTGGAGCAGATGGTTCCGGCCAACGGTAGCGTGTTCAGCACCGCGTTCACCGTGTCGATCGAGGCGGCCACCGGGGTCACCACCGGCATTTCCGCCGCTGACCGGGCACGCACCGTGGCAGCGGCCATGGCCCCCAACGCCCGCCCCGAAGACGTGGTACAACCTGGCCACATTTTCCCCCTGCGGGCACGCGAAGGCGGCGTGCTGACCCGTGCCGGCCACACCGAAGCCGGCTGCGACCTGGCACGCCTGGCCGGCTTCAGCCCGGCCTCGGTCATCGTTGAAGTGCTGAACGACGACGGCACCATGGCCCGTCGCCCCGACCTGGAAGTGTTCGCCGCCCGGCATGGCATCAAGATTGGCACCATCGCCGACCTGATCCACTACCGCCTGAGCACCGAGCAGACCATCAAGCGCATCGGCGAGCGCGAGCTACCGACCGTGCATGGCACCTTCCGCCTGGTCACCTATGAAGACCGCATCGAAGGTGGCGTGCACATGGCCATGGTCATGGGCGACATTCGCCGCGAACAGCCGACCCTGGTGCGGGTGCATGTGATTGACCCGCTGCGCGACCTGGTGGGCGCCGAGTACGCCGGCCCCGCCAACTGGACGCTGTGGGCGGCGCTGCAGAAGGTGGCTGAGGAAGGTACTGGCGTGGTGGTGATCCTGGCCAACCACGAATCCTCCCAGGCCTTGCTTGAGCGTGTGCCACAACTGACCCACCCTGTGCGGCCCTATCAACGTGGCCAGTCCAAGGTGTATTCCGAAGTGGGTACCGGGGCGCAAATTCTGCAGGACCTTGGCGTGGGCAAGCTGCGTCACCTGGGGCCACCGCTGAAATACGCGGGGCTGGCGGGCTATGAGCTGGAGGTGGTGCAGAGCATCCCGTTCGAGCCCGGGATTGCAGGTTGATATACGGTCCCTGTGGAAACGGGCAAGCCCACGAAGCAGACACCGCGGGGCATGGCACGGGCTTCGCCCGTGTTCGCGGGCCCGCCCGCTCCCACAGAGACCGCGCAAGCTTTTAGACCCTGTTCAAATCAATTTCCCCGATCAGCAACGGGCCCGTGCCTGAAGGCAGAGTGATGGCCGGTCGCCCCATACCTCTTGCTAAAATCTTGGAATACCATAATATGATATCCCGTAGACCTTAAACCTGCAGGCCGGCACCTACAATTAAAAACGGCCATCAGAACACTTTGTTTTAGCTGCTCCCCGAACATTATTGGCGGGCGCACCACAAGCCCCGCCTCGAATAACAAAAGCAACGAGGGCGTAACCATGCTGTTAAGCAAACGTGTAACCGCAGTGCTGTCCGCCAGCCTGCTGACCCTGGCATGTCAGGCCGCCCAGGCCGCCGACAGCCTCAACTTCGTCAGCTGGGGCGGTACGACCCAGGACGCCCAGAAAGAAGCGTGGGCAGTACCGTTCACCAAAGCCACGAACATCAAGGTCGTGCAGGACGGTCCCACCGACTACGGCAAGCTCAAGGCCATGGTCGAGAGCGGAAACGTGCAGTGGGACGTGGTCGACGTCGAGGCCGACTTTGCCCTGCGTGCCGCCAGCGAAGGCCTGCTCGAACCCCTCGACTTCAACCAGATCAAGCGCGACAAGATCGACCCACGCTTCGTCTCCGACCATGGCGTCGGCTCATTCTTCTTCTCCTTCGTGCTCGGCTACAACGAAGGCAAGCTCGGGGCCAACAAGCCGCTGGACTGGACCGCGCTGTTCGACACCAAGGCCTACCCCGGCAAGCGAGCCCTGTACAAATGGCCCAGCCCCGGCGTGCTGGAACTGGCCCTGCTGGCCGACGGCGTAGCCCCCGACAAGCTGTACCCGCTGGACCTGGACCGCGCCTTCAAGAAGCTCGACACCATCAAGAAAGACATCGTCTGGTGGGGCGGTGGCGCCCAGTCACAGCAGTTGCTGGCCTCAGGTGAAGCCTCGCTCGGCCAGTTCTGGAATGGCCGTGTCTACGCCCTGCAGCAAGACGGTGCACCGGTGGGTGTGAGCTGGAAGCAGAACCTGGTCATGGCCGACTTCCTGGTCATCCCCAAAGGCGCCAAGAACAAGGAAGCGGCCATGAAATTCCTGGCCAACGCCAGCAGCGCCGAAGGCCAGGCCGAATTCGCCAACAAAACCGCCTATGCGCCGGTCAACGTCGACAGCGTGGCCAAGCTGGACAAGGACCTCGCGCCAAACCTGCCGACTGCTTACGCCCAGGACCAGGTCACCCTCGACTTCGCCTACTGGGCCAAGAACGGTCAAGCCATCGCCGCGCGCTGGAATGAGTGGTTGGTCAAATGAAAGTCGCCATCAACGCCCTGCACAATGCGCAAGGCACCCCCACGGGTGCTGGCGCCCCGGGCACCGCCCCGCGCCGCGCAAGCCTGAGCCAGCGCTGGAAAGGCAGCCGCAACCTGCTGCCCGCCCTGCTGTTCCTTGGCGTGTTCTTCTTCGCCCCGCTGGTCGGCCTGCTGCTGCGCGGGGTGCTGGAACCCACCCCGGGGCTAGGTAACTACGAGCAGCTGTTTGCCAACTCGGCCTATGCACGGGTGCTGTTCAACACCTTCTCGGTGGCCGGCGTGGTTACCCTGATCAGCGTGCTGCTGGGCTTCCCGCTGGCCTGGGCGATCACCCTGGTGCCCAAGGGGTGGGGCCGCTGGCTGCTGAACATCGTGCTGCTGTCGATGTGGACCAGTCTGCTGGCGCGCACCTACTCGTGGCTGGTGCTGCTGCAGAGCTCGGGCGTGATCAACAAGGCGTTGATGGCCATGGGCATCATCGATGCCCCGCTGGAAATGGTGCACAACCTCACCGGCGTGGTAATCGGCATGAGCTACATCATGATCCCGTTCATCGTGCTGCCACTGCAGGCGACCATGCACGCCATCGACCCGATGGTGCTGCAGGCAGGTTCGATCTGTGGTGCCAGCCCGTGGACCAACTTCTGGAAGGTGTTCCTGCCGCTGTGCCGCTCGGGGCTGTTCTCCGGGGCGCTGATGGTGTTCGTGATGTCGCTCGGTTACTACGTCACCCCGGCGCTGCTGGGGGGCGCGCAGAACATGATGCTGCCTGAATTCATCATCCAGCAGGTGCAGTCGTTCCTCAACTGGGGCCTGGCCAGCGCCGCTGCCGCACTGCTGGTGGCGATCACCCTGGTGCTCTTCTACCTGTACCTGAAGCTGCAGCCGGAATCCCCGGTTGGCAACGCGAGGTAAACCGCCATGCTCCTGTCTCCCAATGCCATGGGCCGCCCGCTGCGTACGGGCCTGTACCTGACCACCGGGGTCATCGCGGCCTTCCTGCTGCTGCCGGTGGTCTTCATTGTGTTGCTGTCATTCGGCTCGTCACAGTGGCTGGTGTTCCCGCCACCGGGCTGGACCTTCAAGTGGTACGGCCAGTTCTTCTCCAACCCGGAGTGGATGGACGCCGCACTGGCCAGCCTGAAGGTGGCCGTGCTGACCACCATCGCCGCCGTGCTGCTGGGCCTGCCCAGCGCATTCGCCCTGGTGCGTGGCCGCTTCCCGGGCCGCGAGCTGCTGTACGGGCTGTTTACCATGCCGATGATCGTGCCGCTGGTGATCATTGCCGTGGCGGTATACGCACTGTTCCTCAAGCTAGGTTACACCGGCACGCTGTTCGCCTTCGTGGTCAGCCACGTGATCGTCGCCCTGCCGTTCACGATCATCTCGATCATCAACTCGCTGAAGCTGTTCGACCAGTCGATCGAAGATGCTGCGGTGATCTGTGGTGCCTCACGCCTGCAGGCCATTTTCAAGGTCACGTTCCCGGCCATCCGCCCCGGCATGATCGCCGGTGGCCTGTTCGCTTTCCTGGTGTCCTGGGATGAAGTGGTGCTGAGCGTGATGATGGCCAGCCCCGACCTGCAGACCCTGCCAGTGAAGATGTGGACCACCTTGCGCCAGGACCTTAGCCCGGTCATCGCCGTGGCTTCGACCTTGCTGATCGGCCTGTCGTTGCTGGTCATGTTCATTGCCGCCGCCTTGCGCCGGCGCACCGAAAACGCCTGAGCGCGGAGAAAACAACAATGAGTGCAGTGATCAAAGACAACGCGCACGGCAAAACCCTGGTCAGCCTGCGCGGCCTGAACAAGCACTACGGCGACTTCACCGCCGTGGACAACCTCGACCTGGAGATCCAGGACGGCGAGTTTCTGACCTTTCTTGGTTCCAGCGGCTCGGGCAAGTCCACCACCCTGTCGATGCTGGCCGGCTTCGAAACACCCAGCAGCGGCGAGATCCTGGTCGACGGCCAGTCGCTGGTCAACGTGCCGCCGCACAAGCGTGACATCGGCATGGTGTTCCAGCGCTATTCGCTGTTCCCGCACCTGAACGTGCGCGACAACATCGCCTTCCCGCTGGCCATCCGCAAGCTCAATGCTGCCGAAACCAGCAAGCGCGTCGAGGCCATGCTCAAGCTGGTGCAACTGGAGAAGTTCGCCCACCGCAAGCCGTCACAGATGTCTGGCGGCCAACAGCAGCGCGTGGCGATTGCCCGGGCGCTCGTGTACGAGCCACGCATCCTGCTGATGGACGAGCCGCTTGGCGCGCTGGACAAGAAGCTGCGTGAAGACCTGCAAGACGAACTGCGCCAGCTGCACCGCCGCCTGGGCATTACCATTGTCTACGTGACCCACGACCAGGAAGAGGCGATGCGCCTGTCGCAGCGCATCGCCATCTTCAGCCACGGCAAGATCGTCGGCCTGGGCACCGGGTACGACTTGTACCAGAATCCGCCGAATGCCTTTGTTGCGTCGTTCCTGGGCAACTCCAACTTCCTGCGGATCAAGGCCAGCAGCAATGGCGCAGGCAGCTTCGAGGGCCAACCAGTGGCCATCCGCCTCACCCCAGGCCTGGCCGCCGAGCAGGATGCGCTGATCATGGTGCGTCCGGAAAAAGCCCTGGCCCTGACCGCCGAACAAGCGGCGCGCGAGCCATTGCCGGCAGGCTGGAACGAGGTCAGTGCCAAGGTGGGCGAAGTGCTGTTCCTGGGTGAAAGCCAGACCTGTCATGTGGTGACTGCAGGGGGTACCGAGCTGACGGTGAAGGCCCTGTCGGCCGCGGGCATGCCCATGCAGCCGGGCGACAGCGTGAAGGTGCGTTGGGCAGTGGCAGACGCTTGCATTTATACCGAATGGGCCGAGAGCGACCTGAGCAAGTCGGCCGGGGCGCATTAACCTCTTCAGCGTTGCAGCGCCTGCCAGATCGAGCGCCGCCCGCGCGGCGCACGATCTGGCAGGCGCTGCACGCTGGAAGGTGTACGCTCCCGTCACATTATCATCACGCCACTGTCGTAATCTGCCGGCCAACACTGTGCCATAGGCCACCCGGCATGCTCCGCCTGCTTGTCTTGCTGCTCACCCTGCTTCCACTAGCGACCTTGTCTGATCCCCTGCATCTGCGTGTCCAAGGCTCCAACACCATCGGCGCGGCCTTGATACCGGCGCTGGTGCAGGGGCAATTGCGCGCGCAGCAGGCCACCGCCATCGCACAACAGCCAGGCAAGGTCGCCAACGAGCGGGTGATTACCGCCCGCGACGTGCATGGTCAGCCCTTGCGCATCGACATTGCCGCCCACGGTTCAAGCACAGGCTTTGTCGCGCTGGGCCGTGGCGAGGCTGACCTGGCCGCCGCCTCGCGACCGATCAACGACAGTGAAGTGCGCCAGTTGCAGGCGCTGGGCGACCTGCGCGCAGCCGGCGCAGAACAAGTGATCGGCCTCGACGGCGTCGCGATCATCGTCCACCCCGACAACCCGATACCCCAACTGGACACCCGGCAACTGGCGCAGATTTTCTCCGGGCAGATCCAGCGCTGGGAACAACTGGGCATACCTGGCGGGGCCATTCATCTGTATGCCCGTGACGACCGTTCCGGCACTTTCGAGACCTTCAAGGCGCTGGTGCTGGAACCTCAGCACGGCGAACTTTCGGCCAAGGCCAGGCGCTTCGAGTCCAGCGACGAACTGGCGCAACGCGTGGGTACCGACCGCCAGGCCATCGGTTTCAGCAGCCTGGCCGCCGTACACGGGGCCAAGGTGCTGGCGGTGGCCGAAGGCGACGCGCCGGCCATGCTGCCAGAGCGCGCACGTGTGGCCAGCGAGGACTACCCGCTCTCACGGCGCCTGTACTTTTACCTGCCGGCCAACCCCAAGCCCCAGGCCAAGGCCCTGGTCGATTTCGCTCAGAGCCCGGCCGGCCAGGCGATCATCGCCCAGCAGGGTTTCGTTTCGCAGCAGATCAAGGCCCTGTCTGTCGCCCCCCAAAGCGACATGCCACCGCGCTATCGCATCCTGGCCCTGCAGGCGCAGCGGCTGAGTGTGAACTTCCGCTTCCAGGAAGGAAGCGCCAGGCTGGACAACAAGGCCTTGCGCGATGTGCAGCGGGTGGCAGAGTACCTGCGCCAGGCCGGGAAGCTGCAGGGCAAGGCAGTGCTGGTGGGGTTCGGCGACCCCAAGGAAACGCCTGGGCGCGCAGCCCTGCTCTCCCGCCTGCGTGCGCAAGCAGTGCGCCGCGAACTGGCGCGCGGTGGCGTGGAGGTGCTGCAGGTGACCGGGATGGGCGATGAATTGCCAGTGGCCGGCAATGAACAGGAGCAAGGCCGGCTGCGCAACCGGCGGGTCGAGGTGTGGGTGTATTGATCCGGCCTTGTACACACCCCTGAAGCAGCCTTGTGCTGCAACGAGGCCCGAATGACAGAAACATTCCGGTGTCAGCAAGGACCTCGTCGCAGCACAAGGCTGCGTCTACAGGCTGTAGAGCAGGCTCCACGTCATCAGCGGGTGACGGTGCGCATGGTCACGAACTCTTCGGCCGCCGTCGGGTGCACGCCGATGGTTTCGTCGAACTGCTGCTTGGTCGCACCGGCTTTAAGTGCAATGCCCAGGCCCTGAATGATCTCGCCAGCGTCAGGACCGACCATGTGGCAGCCCAGCACCTTGTCGGTCTGGGCATCGACCACCAACTTCATCAGGGTCTTTTCCTGAATGTCGGTCAGGGTCAGCTTCATGGCCCGGAAGCGGCTTTCGAATACCTGCACCTTGTGCCCGGCCTCCAGCGCCTGCTCTTCGGTCAAGCCTACGGTACCGATGGGTGGCTGGCTGAACACCGCAGTGGGGATGTTCTGGTAATCCACTGGGCGGTATTGCTCGGGTTTGAACAAGCGCCGCGCCACGGCCATGCCTTCAGCCAAGGCCACTGGGGTCAACTGCACACGGCCGATCACATCACCAATGGCGAGAATCGAGGGCGCGGTGGTCTGGTACTGCTCATCAACCCGGATGTAGCCGCGCGCATCCAGCTCGACGCCGGTGTTCTCCAGGCCCAGATTGTCCAGCATCGGGCGCCGGCCAGTGGCATAGAACACACAATCGGCGACCAGCTCGCGGCCGTCCTTGAGCGTGGCTTTCAGGCGGCCATCTTCAAGCTTGTCGATGCGCTGGATGTCGGCGTTGAACTGCAGGTCGAGGCCGCGTTTTTCCAGCTCTTCCTTCAGGTGGGTGCGCACCGAGCCATCGAAGCCGCGCAGGAACAGGTCGCCACGGTACAGCAGTGTGGTGTCGGCCCCCAGGCCTTGGAAGATGCCGGCGAATTCGACGGCGATATATCCCCCACCCACCACCAGCACGCGGCGCGGCAAGTTCTTGAGGTAGAAGGCTTCGTTGGAGGTGATGGCCAGTTCCTTGCCGGGGATGTCCGGTACCTGCGGCCAGCCTCCGGTAGCGATGAGGATATGCTCGGCGGTGTAGCGCTGACCGTCCACTTCCACTTCGTTGGCACCCGTCAGACGCGCGTGGCCCTGCAACAGGGTCACCCCGCTGTTGACCAGCAGGTTACGGTAGATGCCGTTAAGGCGCTCGATTTCCCGATTCTTGTTGGCAATCAGGGTGCTCCAGTCGAAATGCCCCTCTTCCAACGTCCAGCCGAAACCCGCGGCTTGCTCCAGCTCGTCGGCAACGTGCGCGCCGTATACCAGCAGTTTTTTCGGCACACAACCGACGTTGACGCAGGTCCCCCCCAGGTAGCGGCTTTCCGCCACTGCCACTTTTGCACCAAAACCGGCAGCAAAACGCGCTGCGCGCACACCACCGGACCCGGCGCCAATCACGAACAGATCAAAATCGAAGGCCATGTATTCACTCTCCCAGGCAGGCGTCCAGCATACCGCCGTTGGCCGCCGCAATCGAGTAGGAGGCGGGCTCACACCCGCCGTCCTCTCACACCACCGTGCGTACGGTTCCGTACACGGCGGTTCAAGCTATGCGGCTAAGCCGGTTGATCGTATCCAGTATCGAGACCAGTCCGAGTCGATCCCATAGCTTCTTCGGCAGCGCCTGATTCATATGTGGCGCCCCCGAGTTCCACCACGGGCCTCGGCCGTTACAGACCGATTTACAGGCACGCTCTTCGCTTAAGCCCAGACGCATCAGGTTGCGCGCCCTCGTAGAGGGCTGCTTCCATTGGCGCCAGATGGCACAGCGGAGTTTGTGCCTGATCCAGCCATCCAGTTCCTCAAGTGGCCGTTTGCTCTGGCTAAGCTTGAAGTAACCCGCCCAGCCTCGCAGGACAGGGTTTATCCGCTCGATGGTATTCGTCATCTTGCGACCCCGTGCACCGCGTAGCAGCTCTGCGAGCCGGTCGCGCAGGCGACCCAGGCTCGTCGTTGCCACCCGCAGCCTTGGCTGCTGATGCCAGCTCATCCCATAGCCCAAGTAGTCACACTTCCAGGCTCTCGCGACTCGACTCTTCTTCTGATTCACCGTCAGTTTCAAACGTTGATTCAGGAAGCGTTCGACACTGGCCAGTACCCGTTCGCCAGCTCGAGGACTGCGTACATAGATGTTCGCATCATCGGCATAACGTACGAAGCGATGGCCCCGTCGCTCCAGCTCGCGGTCGAGTTCGTCGAGCAGGATATTCGACAGCAACGGCGAAAGCGGGCCGCCTTGCGGCGTCCCCTCCTGCCGTGGGCTGACGACACCGCCCGACATGATCCCGGCTTCAAGGTAGCGGCGGATAAGCCTGAGTACGCACTTGTCTTTGATCCGACGTTCGATGCAGGCCATGAGGATGTCGTGATTGACCCGATCGAAAAACTTCTCCAGATCGAGTTCCACGCACCAGCGGTGTCCCGCTGTCACATGAGCACGAGCCATCTCGATGGCTTGATGCGTACTTCTGCCCGGACGAAAACCATAGCTGTAGTCCGAGAACAGTGGGTCGAAGATAGGTGTGAGCTGCTGCTGCAGTGCTTGCTGGATCAGGCGATCCACGACGCTGGGGATTCCCAGTTGCCGTGTGCCGCCCTGCGGCTTGGGAATTTCAACCGCTCGCACTGCTTGGGGCTGGTATTCACCGGCCAGTAACCTGGCCTTGAGGGTTGGCCAATACTGTCTCACGTAGCCCGCCAAGTCAGCGACCGTCATGCCATCAGCACCCGGAGCCCCCTTGTTGCTAACCACGCGTTGATACGCACGCCTGAGGTTGGCCGGTGCAAGCACCCGCTCCATCAGCGTGTCCAGCTCCGCGTTCGTCCACGTCGCTGACGCCGCCGGCACCTTTGCACTGTCAGGCATCACCCTCGGCTTCTGGCCGGGATTCGGAGTGACAGATTCCGTTGAAGGAAATTTCTGCATTACGGCTACCAACGAGACAGTGACGCCTACTAGCGGCATAACCTGTTCGGCCCTTGGTGGCGCGGTTAACCGCCACTTACTACGGCTTCGGCTGACTTCTGCACGCTCATCCCGTCGCCTCTCGACGCTCGGTAGCACTATGGCAAGCGTGCAGATCTCCCAGGGTAATTCGCGCGACCTTCCTGCTTATACCTGTCGGATTTACGTCACAGCGCTCCGTGCAAGTATTGGGCTTTGGCGATTGTTGCCGCCTGACCCCGCTGTGCCGCCTGATCCGCTTCCTGTTCGTCAGGCCAGCATTTTGCCTCGGGCTTCCTTCAGATTCGCAGTCGCCCGCGACACCCTTGCCTCCGGCTAACACTTCCCCTTGCCGGGTGTGTAGAGGACTTTCACCTCCAAGTCACCCGCTCGGCCACCACAGCCAAGCAGGTTGCGCTTACGCGCAACGCGCCATGCCTGGCGCACAACAAAAAAGCCATCCCGAAGGATGGCTTTGAGGCCAGCAGGGCTTATCAGTAAGCCTTGCCAGTCTTGTAGTAGTTCTCGAAGCAGAAGTTGGTCGCGTCGATGTAGCCTTCGGCGCCACCGCAGTCGAAACGCTTGCCCTTGAACTTGTAGGCAATCACGCAGCCATCCTTCGCCTGCTGCAACAGGGCATCAGTGATCTGGATTTCACCGCCTTTGCCTGGCTTGGTATTGGCGATGATGTCGAAGATATCCGGGGTCAGGATGTAACGGCCAATGATCGCCAGGTTCGAAGGCGCGTCTTCCGGGGCCGGTTTTTCGACCATGTTGGTCACACGGAAGATGTCGTCGCGGATCATCTCACCGGCGATCACACCATACTTGTTGGTTTCCTGCGGGTCGACTTCCTGGATGGCGACGATCGAGCAGCGGTACTGTTTGTACAGCTTGACCATCTGGGTCAGCACGCCGTCACCTTCCGGGTTGACGCACAGGTCGTCCGCCAGCACCACCGCGAACGGCTCGTCGCCGATCAATGGGCGGCCAGTGAGAATGGCGTGGCCGAGGCCCTTCATTTCGGTCTGGCGCGTGTACGAGAACGAGCACTCGTTGAGCAGACGACGAATACCGACCAGGTATTTTTCCTTGTCGGTGCCCTTGATCTGGTTTTCCAGCTCGTAGCTGATGTCGAAGTGATCTTCCAGGGCGCGCTTGCCGCGCCCGGTAACGATGGAGATCTCGTTCAGACCCGCATCCAATGCTTCTTCAACGCCATACTGGATCAGTGGCTTGTTGACCACCGGCAGCATTTCCTTGGGCATGGCTTTGGTAGCAGGCAAGAAGCGCGTGCCGTAGCCGGCTGCCGGGAACAAGCATTTTTTGATCATATACGTCCTTACAAAAGGCTAGGCCTGTGGAATTCGGCGCAGTCTAATCAGGCGGCAGTCACCTTACAATGCCCCCGTTAACGACCGTTGCCATCATAGAGATATCCCAGTGTAGATAGTTCCGGGGGATCGTAAATATTGCTGTCATACATGACCGTTGGATGACAGGAAAACCAGCGTGCCAGTGGCGGCCTTTTCAACGGGCTCACCCGCGAAGAGACGGCCACTGGCTGACCTCAGCTACCCGTTCCTTGTCCGATCAGCACCCCATCAACCTGCTGACCATACAGGTTCACCCCATCATTGGCATGAAATTTCACCCGCGTTTTCTCGATGGATCCCTCTACCAACCGCGGGTCCTGTGGCCGCTCGTGGCGGTTGATCCACGCCGCCACGTCCCAGGCCTGCTGATCGCTGAGGCTGCCCGGCTTGCCAAGCGGCATGTTGTACTTGATGAACGACGCAGCGGTATTGATGCGGTGCATGCCGGCCCCCCAGTTGTAGGAGTCCTTGCCCCAAAGCGGCGGCATTACGTACTCGCCGGCGACCTTTTGCCCTTCACCGTTATCGCCATGGCAAATCGCGCATTGTTCACGGTAAACCTGCTGGCCGCGCTTGAAGTCATAACCACCCTTGGGTTGTGCCACCTCCGGATAACCACGTCCGGCAATCTCCACGCCGGTTGGCGCCTTGGTCGACAGCCAGTATGAATACACCGCCAAGGCCGTCATCTGCGGGCTGTCAGCGGCCGGTGGCTTGCCGTTCATGCTGAACTGAAAACACCCTTGGATGCGCTCGGCGAAGGTGTTGACCTTGTCATTCTTCTTGCGATAGGCAGGGTACATCGGGTAGGCACCCCACAGCGGCGCCGAATGCGCCAACCGCCCCTGATCGAGGTGGCAGTTACTGCAGTTCATGCCGTTGCCCACCGCCTCGGGCATCAGTCGGCGGGTGTCGACGAACAAAGCGTGGCCTTCACGCACCATTTTGCCAAAGGCATTATCGGGCAACTCACGCTCAGCAGGCGGCACGAACTGCGGTGCAGCCTGCACACCGGGCACCTTCAACTGCGACTGGTCTTCCATGGCGATCGGCGTGGCCTGGGCGCTGCCCACGGCCAGCAGCAACAAGACGGGAGTCAAGGTTTTCATGGCGTGACCTCCTGACTGGCGGGGCGGGCGAAGAACTCGGCAACGGCCTTGATCTCCTCATCGGTCATGGCCTTGGCCACGCCGACCATCAGCTGGTTAGGGTCATTGCTGCGGCTGCCGTCGCGCCAGGCATTGAGCTGTGCCACCAGGTAACTGGCGGGCTGGCCGGCCAAGGGCGGGAAGTGTTCGCCCACCCCGCCGCCACCCGGCCCGTGGCATTGCACGCAACCTGGAATCTGCCGGCTCCAGTCGCCGTACAGGGCCATGCGGGTGGTCGGGTCATCGGCAATCTGCTGGCGGTGCAGGTCGCCAGCGGGCGCTGCTGGCAGGCTGGCCAGGTAGGTACTGACGGCCTTGATTTCGTCGTCGCTCAGGGCCTTGGCCAAAGGTTCCATCACTGGCTGCTTGCGGCTGCCGTTGCGCCAGTCCTGCAACTGCTTGGCAAGGTAACCGGCCGGTAGCCCGGCCAAACGTGGAAAGCCGGCAGCCGCAATGCCATTGCCGTCCGGGCCATGGCAACCCAGGCAGGCCATGGCGGCGGGGTTGGCCCCACCCTGGGTGAAGACCTTCTGACCCTCAGCGGCATGTGCCGTGGGCCAGATCAGGATCAGCAAGCTGCCGATCATCACGCGTCTCAACGGTGTCATCACGAATCTCCTTTTCTTTTGTTATATGTTTAGGCTTAAAACATATAAGCAGAGAAAGGAGGAACCGTTGCTTCAGATCAACTTCCGGAGATGCACTGCGTTGCCGCAGTGCGCACATCCCCAAGGCGCAGCGGGAAGTTATTCAGCCGCTCGTGCAGTTTGATGCTGCTGCCGCTGCCGCGCTTGTCGATATCCACCAGCGCCGCCGGGCCGGCACCTGAGGTGATTTTCTGCGGTACGATCAGCCGCAGGCCGTCGCCACGCTGCTCTTCGGTCAGCGGGTCACGCGTATCGGCAAGCTTTTCCTTTACGCAATCGGCATAGGCGCGTGGGCTCTTGCCAGAGATCACATCCATCGTTTCACGCGATTGCTCCAGCTCCGCGACGCTCACGCAGCCACCGAGCGCAACCGACAACGCCGCCACCATCCACTTCATTTGCTGCACCTCTGCCTTCAGGAATTCGCTTCGACCACATCCAGGCGGTTTTGCTCCCTGCTTTGGCAGAATTATCTACGCCTGGCGATCAACGCGGCAGTGTAACGGCACATCGTGGTATCTTTTGCTTTTGCAGATCCAAACCTTGCGGAGCATCACATGAAATTCGTACACCAGCGCGAGCACCTCAACGAGGACGATATCGTCGTCATCGAGTGCTCCCAGCGCTGCAATATCCGCCTGATGAACGACGCCAACTTCCGCAGCTTCAAGAACGGCGGCCGTCATACTTACCACGGCGGCCATTTCGAGAAGTTTCCGGCGAAGATCACCGTACCCAGCACCGGCTTCTGGAACATCACCATCGATACCGTCACCACTCGCCCGATCTCGGTCACCCGCAAGCCAACGCTGACCCACAAGATCAAGATCATCCGTCGCTCGTCGTCGAAACTCAGATAAGGCCACCATGACCCAGACCATCAAGTACGTCATCAAATACAAGCTCGACGGCCAGCGTCGCTGGGATTTCGCGCTGATGCCCGATGCCTCGCAAGAGCAAGCCCTTGAGGCCCTGCGCAAGATCCACGGCGACGACGCCGAGAAAATCAGCGACATCCAGGTCAGCAAGGCCCTCTAAGGCTTGCCGCAAGCCCCCGCCGCATCGCTCGCCCCACGCAAGGAGAATCGCATGAGCCATTGGCCCGACCGCCGTATCCTCGACCTGTTGGGCATCGAGCTGCCCATTCTGCAGGCACCCATGGCGGGGGCGACCGGCTCGGCCATGGCCATCGCCGTGGGCCTGGCAGGTGGCTTGGGCGCCCTGCCCTGCGCCATGCTCAGCGGCGAACAGGTGCGCGCCGAGATCGCTGCATTCCGCGCCGGCTGCCCGGGGCGCCCGCTGAACCTGAACTTCTTCTGCCACCAGCCGCCAGCGCCCGATGCCGAGCGCGATGCGCGCTGGAAGCAGGCACTTGAGCCTTATTACAGCGAAGTGGGCGCCGACTTCGCGGCGCCCACGCCGGTGTCCAACCGTGCGCCTTTCGACGAGCAGAGCTGCCTGCTGGTCGAAGCGTTGCGCCCGGAGGTGGTGAGCTTCCACTTCGGCCTGCCGCAGGCCGAACTGCTGCAGCGGGTAAAGGCCAGCGGTGCCAAGGTACTGTCGAGCGCCACGACCGTGGAAGAAGCGGCCTGGCTGGAGCGCAATGGCTGCGATGCGATCATCGCCATGGGCTATGAAGCCGGTGGCCATCGCGGCATGTTCCTAAGCGATGACATCACCAGCCAGATAGGCACCTTCGCGCTCGTACCGCAGGTGGCCGATGCCGTCGGCGTGCCGGTGATTGCCGCCGGTGGTATCGGCGACCACCGCGGGCTGTTGGCGGCACTGGCCCTGGGTGCCTCGGCAGTGCAGATCGGCACGGCTTACCTGTTCTGCCCCGAGGCCAAGGTGTCGCCAGCGCATCGCCGGGCGCTGGACAGCGCACCTGCCAGCGACACCGCGCTGACCAACCTGTTCACCGGCCGACCGGCGCGCGGCATCAACAATCGCCTCATGCGCGAGCTGGGGCCGATGAGCGAGCTAGCACCGCGCTTCCCGCTGGCGGGCGGGGCATTGATGCCTTTACGGGCGATCACCGATCCGCAGGGTAAGAGTGATTTCAGCAATCTGTGGTCGGGGCAGGCGTTACGGCTGGGCCGGCACATGCCGGCGGGTGAGCTGACCCGGGAGATTGCCGGTAAGGCACTGGCAGTGATCGGTCACCAGGCATTCTGACAGGCAGGCCTGGCCTCTTCCCGGCCAATGGCTTATCGCTATATAGTCAAGGCTATAACGATAACCTCAAGGAGCTGTCTTCATGCGTATCCGCTCGCCCCAGCTGGCCGTCACTGCCCTGGCCAGCCTGTTCGCCTTCAACACTGCCTGGGCCGACGAAGTCCAGGTCGCGGTCGCAGCCAACTTCACAGCCCCTATCCAGGCCATCGCCAAGGACTTCGAAAAAGACACCGGCCACAAACTGGTCGCGGCCTATGGCGCCACCGGGCAGTTCTACGCGCAGATCAAGAACGGTGCACCGTTCGAGGTGTTCCTCGCCGCTGACGACACCACCCCCAAGAAGCTTGAAGCAGAAAAGGAAACCGTACCCGGCTCGCGCTTTACCTACGCCATCGGCACCCTGGCCCTGTGGTCTGCGAAGGAAGGCTACGTAGATGCCAAGGGTGAAGTGCTGAAAAAGAACGAATACAAACACCTGTCCATAGCCAACCCGAAAGCGGCACCTTACGGCCTGGCCGCCACCCAGGTACTGGACAGGCTGAAGCTAACCGAAGCCACCAAAGGCAAGATCGTCGAAGGCCAGAGCATCACCCAGGCCTTCCAGTTCGTCTCCACCGGCAACGCCGAACTGGGCTTCGTCGCCCTGTCGCAGATCTACATGGACGGCAAGGTGACCCATGGCTCGGCCTGGATCGTGCCGTCCAACCTGCACGACCCGATCCGCCAGGACGCCGTCATCCTCAACAAAGGCAAGGACAATGCGGCCGCCAAGGCACTGGTCGAATACCTCAAAGGCCCGAAAGCCGCAGCGGTGATCAAATCCTATGGTTATGAACGCTGATGCCACTCGATGCCAGTGACCTGGGCGCTATCTGGCTGACCGTAAAACTGGCCAGCCTGACCACCCTGATCCTGCTGGTCATCGGCACCCCGGTCGCCTGGTGGCTCGCGCGCACGCGCTCATGGCTGCGCGGGCCGGTGGGTGCGGTGGTGGCACTGCCGCTGGTACTGCCACCGACGGTGATCGGCTTTTACCTGTTGATCGCCCTTGGCCCGCACGGCTGGCTTGGTCAGGCCACCCAGGCGCTAGGCCTGGGCAGTGTGGTGTTCAGCTTCACAGGCCTGGTGATTGGCTCGACGGTGTATTCCATGCCGTTCGTGGTGCAACCCCTGCAGAATGCCTTTGGCGCGATCGGCCAACGGCCCCTGGAAGTCGCCGCCACCCTGCGCGCCAGCCCATGGGACACTTTCGTTCATGTGGTGCTGCCGCTGGCCCGCCCTGGCTTCGTCACTGCCAGCATCCTCGGCTTTGCCCACACGGTGGGCGAGTTTGGCGTCGTGCTGATGATCGGTGGCAACATCCCCGACAAGACTCGCGTGGTTTCGGTACAAATTTTCGATCACGTCGAAGCCATGGAGTATTCGCAAGCCCACTGGCTGGCCGGTGCCATGCTGGTGTTCTCTTTCCTGGTGCTGCTCCTGCTGTACGCTGGACGCCGTGGCAAAGCTGGCTGGAGCTGAAATGACCGCATCGATTGTGGCGCGCCTGAAACTGGCGCGCGACGACTTCACCCTGGACGTCAACCTGCACCTGCCCGGGCGCGGCATCAGCGCGCTGTTCGGCCACTCTGGCTCCGGCAAGACCAGCTGCCTGCGCTGCCTGGCCGGGCTGGAACGGGCCGCCAGCGCCTATATCGAGGTCAACGGCGAAGTCTGGGAAGACAGCAACCGTGGCTACTTCCAGGCACCGCACCTGCGCCCGGTGGGCTACGTGTTCCAGGAAGCCAGCCTGTTCCCGCACCTGTCGGTGCGCGGCAACCTGACATTCGGCTGGCGCCGGGTAGCGCCCGCTGAACGCAAGGTCAGCCTCGACCAGGCGTGCCAACTGCTGGGTATCGGCCACTTGCTGGAGCGCCGCCCGGCAACCCTGTCGGGTGGCG
Source organism: Pseudomonas sp. BO3-4 (assembly GCF_034044115.1). Lineage (NCBI taxonomy): Bacteria > Pseudomonadati > Pseudomonadota > Gammaproteobacteria > Pseudomonadales > Pseudomonadaceae > Pseudomonas > Pseudomonas sp. BO3-4. The sequence continues at coordinate 2,438,375 of NZ_CP139018.1, read as the reverse complement.
AGGCGCAGCGGGTAGGTATTGCCCGCGCCCTGCTCAGCAGCCCGCGGCTGTTGTTGATGGACGAGCCGCTGGCAGCCCTCGACGGCCCGCGCAAGCGCGAGATACTGCCCTTCCTGGAGCGCCTGCACGACGAACTGGACATCCCCCTGATATATGTCAGCCACGCCCAGGATGAAGTCGCGCGGCTGGCCGACCACCTGGTGTTGCTGGAACAAGGCCAGGCGATCGCCAGCGGCCCGATCGGCGAAACCCTGGCTCGCCTTGACCTGTCGCTGGCCCAGGGCGACGACGCCGGCGTCGTGTTCGAGGGTAAGGTGGTAGGGCACGACCCGCACTACGGCCTGCTTGACCTGCGCCTGCCCGGCAGCGACGGGCCGCTGCTGCGCATCACCCACGCGGCGCAGGTGATGGGCAGCACCCTGCGCGTCAAGGTTCAGGCCCGGGATGTCAGCCTGGCCCTGGCGGCGGACAGCGCATCGAGCATCCTCAACCGCCTGCCGGTGCGTGTGCGCGAAAGCCGTCCGGCGGCTAACCCGGCGCATGTGCTGGTCAGCCTGGATGCTGGCGGCAATGCCCTGCTTGCACGCATCACCCGCTTCTCGGCAGACCAGCTCGGCTTGCACACAGGGCAGATACTGTTCGCCCAGATCAAGTCGGTGGCCCTTTTGGGTTGAGCATCCTTAGCGCGCGTATTGTCCATTGATCAGTGACCTGATCGAGGCCTGCTGCCCATGCTTGACTGCCCCCTGCCGCGCACCCTGCATTACGTTGACGACAGTCAGCCGGGCCTGACCCGTCGGCGCTGGCGCGACCGTTTCATCTATCTGGATGCCGATGGCCAACGGGTACGTGACAGCGACACCCTCTCGCGCATCGCCGCACTGGTGATTCCCCCGGCCTACACGGATGTGTGGATCTGCGCCGACCCGCAAGGCCACCTGCAAGCCACCGGCCGCGATGCCCGCGGCCGCAAGCAGTACCGCTACCACGCGCAGTGGCGCGAACTGCGCGACCAGCACAAGTATGGGCGCATGCTTGCGTTCGCCCAGGCCCTGCCAAAGCTGCGCACACAGCTGGAAGCCCACCTGGCGCGGCCAGGGCTGGACCGGGAAAAGGTCATGGCACTGGTGGTGAGCCTGCTGGATCACACCCTGATCCGCATTGGCAACCAGCGCTACCTGCGCGATAACCGGTCGTACGGGTTGACCACCCTGCGCAATCGCCATGTGCAGGTCAAAGGCAGCACTATCCGCTTCCAGTTCCGCGGCAAGCGCGGCGTCGAACACAATGTCACCCTCAACGACCGGCGCTTGGCCAACCTGCTCAAACGCTGCTTGGAACTGCCTGGGCAGGCGCTGTTTCAATACCTGGATGAAGATGGCCAGCGCCATAGTGTCGGCTCCAGCGAGGTCAATCAGTTTCTGCAGCAACTGACCGGCGCCGACTTCACCGCCAAGGATTATCGCACCTGGGCCGGCAGCAGCCTGGCATTAAACCTGCTGAAGCCCTTGGCCTGGGAGCCGGAAAGTGAAGCCAAACGCCAGGTGGCCGCGATAGTCCGCCAGGTGGCCACACGCCTGGGCAATACACCGGCCGTGTGCCGGCGCTGTTACATCCACCCGGCAGTCCTGGAGCACTATGCCTTGGGGCGCCTGGCCAATTTACCGAAAAACCGTGTGCGCAAAGGCCTGGACCCGGAGGAAGTGGCCTTGCTGCTGTTTCTTCAGGCACTCGAGGAACAGGAGGACCATTGAGCTTGTCTATTCAGTCCATGATGCGAAGAAATTTCCCATTAGTCGCCAAGCCCCCTATTCTTGCCAGCGAGCACCTTGGCCGACAAACCGTTGACGGTTTGCTTTGGCACCTGCAACTGAAGACACGCAACAGAATTTGTCTTTCGGGGAATTACTATCCGCCGAAAGCGTCTTTAATGAGAAGGAAGAGGGACAAGCTCCCGCCGCAGCGGCAACTAGCCCTGCGGACTTTTACATCACCAAGGAGAATTACATGCTGATACTCACCCGTAAGGTTGGCGAAAGCATCGTCATCAACGATGACATCAAAGTCACCATTCTGGGCGTCAAAGGGATGCAGGTGAGAATCGGTATCGATGCACCGAAAGATGTTCAGGTCCATCGAGAAGAGATCTTCAAACGCATCCAGGCCGGCAACCCGGCTCCGGAGAAACACGAAGACTCACACTAGCGCCACCCGAGGGGCATGGATGCGCTCGACCGCCAGCCTCAGGTGCCCATCAACTGATGCACCGTGGCGATCATCTCATCCATGTCGAACGGCTTGTCGAATATTGCGGCAAACAGGGCCGGGCATCCTTGGCTGGCCTGTGCGCCGCTCATGAGGATGACCGGCAACTCGCTTAACGCCGGGTCCTGGCGTATGGCACGTGCCAACTCCTCACCGTTGAGTAGCGGCATCATGTAGTCAGTAATCACCAGCTGCACGCGTTTTTCCTTCAACGCCTCCAGTGCTTTGCAGCCATTGCTCGCCTTTTCCACCACGAAACCTTCGTCCTCCAGGGCAAAACCGAGGATATCGGCGATCAGGTACTCGTCATCGACAATCAGGATGGTGTTCATCGGCTCGTCCGTCACCCGCTCCCCTGCGGCGTCGGCGTTCCCGAAAGCACACCGCAGGCACCTTCGAATGCCTTGCGCAAGGTAATGCCTTGCGGCCCGATCAGCAGCTCGTGCAAGGCCGGGTCATGGTGGCTGTCACGCACCTTGAGGACCGACAGCATGCGCCGCAGTTGCGAGTCCAGTTCGACAAAGCGCATCAGCATAAGGTTGTCGACGATACTCGACAGGTCCGGCGCGGGGGCGCTGATTTCCGCGCCGAAAATGTCGCGCATCTCCCAGGTCAGGACCACGCTGACATCGCGCGCGCGCAACTCACCCGCCAGCGCGCGGAAAAACGCATTCAGCCGCGTCGGGTCAATAGCCAGGCGGCTGAATGCGCCAAGGCTGTCGATCACCACGCGCTTGCTGCCCTGCGCCGCTACACGCTCCAGTAGCCGCGCGCCAACCTGGTCCAGCAAGCCCTCGGTGGTCGGCTGCCAGCACAGCTGCAAGCTACCGCCCTGCTCCATCGCGGCAAAATCGTAGCCGAGCGAAGCGGCCTTGCTGCGCAGGCGTTCGGGCGTTTCGTAAAAACCGAAATGCAACCCCGGCGCCTGCGGCGTGCTGGCACCCAGAAAGGCCAGGCCCAATGACGTCTTGCCAATCCCCGAAGGCCCCATCAAGAGGCTGACTGACCCGGTGGCCAAGCCACCGCCAAGCATTTCATCGAAGGTTGGGACACCGCTGCTGATACGCGCCAAGGTGCCGCTGCCCAACTGGCTAGGGTGGCTGAACAACGCTTCCAGGCGAGGATAGACCTGCATGCCGGACTCATCGATAAGGCATTCGTGACGCCCCGACAACGCACCACTGCCGCGGGTCTTGCGCAACTGGACGTGGCGCACGGCGCGGCTGCCCACCAGTTGCTCACCCAGTTCGATCACGCCATCGACCATGGTGTGTTCCGGGCTGCCCTCGTCCAGCCGGGCACTGGTCAGCAACAGTACGGTGCAACCGGCGAAGGCCGCATGCCCCTGCAGCTCAGAAACGAACTTCTTGGTGTCCAGCGCGGTTTCCGCGCGTACCCGGGCATTGAGCACACCGTCGACGATCAGCAGGCTGGCCTGTTGCCGGGCAATTTCCTGGCGCAGCAACCGCACCACCGCATCCAGCCCGTCCTGCTCAAGGGTATCAAAGGCGCTGACGAACTGGATCTTGTCACCGACCAGCGCCGGGTCGAAGAAGTCCAGCGTGGACAGGTACTGGAACAAGCGTTCATGCGACTCGCTCAGCAAGGTGGCCACCAGCACCCGACCACCGCCACGCACGTGGCCGCAGGCCAGCTGATTGGCGAGGATGGTCTTACCGGCCCCCGGCGGCCCCTGGATAATGTAGGAGGCGCCAGCTATCAGGCCACCCTTGAGCAACGCGTCGAGCCCGTCGATCCCCGTTACCAGCCGCTTCAGTGCCTGTGCCATGTTGTCTACCTGTCGAGTGGGCTATCCGTCTGGTCCTGATACATTGGCAAGTACAGTCGCATGCAAGTTCCCCGGCCAGGCTCGCTGTCGACACAAATGGCACCACCACTTTGCCGGGCGAAACCATAGACCTGGCTAAGCCCCAGGCCGGTACCCTTGCCGAAAGGCTTGGTGGTGAAAAACGGCTCGAAGATACGCGGCAGTACCTCTGTGGGTATGCCTGCGCCGTTGTCTTCCACCTCGAAGCGCACGAAGCTGCCCTTCAGCCCTTCAACTTCGCCGAACAACTCGACCACATCGACAGTCAGGCTGATGCGGCCATGCCCGTCGATGGCATCACGGGCATTGAACAACAGGTTGAGCAACACCATCTGCAGTTGCCCGGCATCCACCTCGATCCGCGGCAGGTCCGGTTGCAGCAACACCTTCAAGTCAATTGAGCCTGGCAATGCATGTTCAAGCAGGCCACGCGTAGCGTTAACCAGCTCTGCCGGGGCAACGCTGGCCACATCGAACTTGCGGTGACGGGCAAAACTGAGCAGTTGCTGGGTCAGTTCGGTGCCACGCTGGCTGGCATCGAGGATGTGCTGCAACATGCGCTGGGTGCGTGCCGGGTCCTGGGTGGCCAGCGCCAGGCGCGCCGAGCTGATGATAATGGTCAACATGTTGTTGAAGTCGTGCGCCAGACCACCGGTCAACTGGCCGAGGGCTTCAAGCTTCTGCGCCTGGAACAGCTGGGCGCGCACTGCGTCGAGCTGCTGCGCCGTCTCGCGACGGTCAGTGATATCACGTGTCACCTTGGCCAGGCCAATGATCTGGCCATTCTCATCACGGATCACATCCAGTGCCGCCAAGGCCCAGAACTGCGTGCCGTCCTTGCGCACCCGCCAGCCTTCGTCCTGCGCCACACCCTGCTCCAGCGCCTGACGCAGCAGGCACTCGGGGCGGCCCTGCGCACAATCCTGTGGGGTGAAGAACAACGAAAAATGCTTGCCGATCACTTCATCCCTACGGTAACCCTTGATCCGTTGCGCGCCTGCGTTCCAAGACACCACATGGCCGGAAGGGTCGAGCATGTAGATGGCATAATCCACCACCGACTGAACCAGCTGTTCATAACGATGGGCGGGCATGAGGGAAGCGTCGAGGCAGTCGGCTGAAACCATGCAAACTCCACTGGCACAGCAGGAGGGAGAAAATGAACGTAGCCTGGAGTGTCTGCCAGTAGACAGCTGAACGACTACAGGCTGTCAGCGGTCCGGCTCGACCAGCGCCGGGCTGATGCGCCGCGGCATGGCCTCTTTCAGCAATCACAGGCTGAGCCGCATGATCATACCACCGCCGGCAGAGGCCAACACGAGCACCTGCGCGAACAACAGCCGCCAGAATAACCGTGGACGCACCACACCGTCGCCAACTCGGCCCCATGTCATTGCGGAACACGCTTGGATCCAATCATGGGCAACAGTGGCGTAACGACAGCAAGGTGTCAATTGCCCGTTCGATCGCCTCTTCTATCTGTTGATCATAGGTGCTGCAGTTGACTCAACTATAACAATGGGTTATAAAGCGCGCTTGATTGCGAAGCCCTTCTGCTTAGAAGCGAGCTGGTCGTTGCGACCCCTTCAAACGTGCGAGTGTGGTGGAATTGGTATACACAGCAGACTTAAAATCTGTCGGCGTGAGCCTTGCGGGTTCGAGTCCCGCCACTCGCACCAAACTTCGTTGAAAAGGCGCCCCTGCGGCGCCTTTTTGCTGCCTGGCAGCAATGTCTGGCGTAGCTGCTAAAGTGGAGCTTGTCCCCGTCCACTGGAACGCCGCCATGCGCTACTCCCTGTTCGATGGTCAACGCGACATCATTATCCTGTTCGCCCGCGTACTGCTGATGGTCCTCTTCGTCTTGTCTGGCTGGGCCAAGCTGACCGGCTTCGATGGCACGGTAGGCTACATGACCTCGCTCGGCGCCCCTGCCCCGATGCTGGCAGCAGGGATCGCCGTCATCATGGAGTTCGTCGTCGCAATCCTGTTGATCCTCGGTTTCTACACGCGGCCATTGGCCTTTCTTTTTGCGCTGTTCGTACTGGGCACGGCGCTGCTGGGCCACCCGTTCTGGAACATGGTCGACCCCGAGCGCAGCGCCAACATGACTCAGTTTCTGAAAAACCTCAGCATCATGGGCGGCCTGCTGTTGCTGGCGGTAAGCGGGCCCGGGCGGTTCTCGGTGGATGGTCGCTGAGTCAGTCGTCGCAGTCGTCGAACCAGGCTGGGTGATCGCGCTCTTCGTCATCGAGGTCATCCAGCGTTTCCTCGTCTTCCTCCACTTCATCCTCGGCGCCTTGGGCATCTGCCTCGTGCTCCACGTCGTCGTAGAGAAATTCGTGGTCAAGCAGGTGATCGTGCTCGGGTTCGTGCAGGTCGTCTTCGTCGCGCATGCTGGCTCCTGGGATAATGGCAGGCCTGTATAGGCTGATCAGGGTGCGGGGTCAATGCGTGGTCGCTTAATCCTGGGTTAACCGGACCGGCGCAACCTGCAGGCTCTCCCTTCAAACGTCTTTTGCCCGCCTTCCATGGCGGGCTTTTTTATGACCCTGCGCACTTCGTTGCAGATGATGACAGCCTCATGACCTGACCTTCACGAAATGTCGACATCCGGATGGGCACACTGGCCCTGCTCCGTATGTTCTTGCAGCCCGCCGCATCCTTGCCGCGGGCTTTTCTTTTTTCCGCAAAGGCCAGTCAGGCATACGCAGGTATTTTGTGGAAGCGCCCACCATGACCATGACCTGAAGCAGTTTTGCCTGCCCAGACGAGGTCTATGCTGTCCCAGCGATAACCCAAGCTCATATCGGATAGACACGGAGGCTCTCATGAAAGCTGCTGTCGTTGCACCAGGCCGTCGCGTGGACGTGGTAGAGAAAACCCTGCGCCCTCTCGAACACGGCGAAGCGCTGCTGAAGATGCAGTGCTGCGGTGTGTGCCACACCGACCTGCACGTGAAAAATGGCGACTTTGGTGACAAGACCGGTGTAGTACTGGGCCACGAAGGTATTGGCGTGGTTCAGGAAGTTGGCCCGGGCGTCACCTCGCTCAAGCCAGGCGACCGTGCCAGCGTTGCCTGGTTCTACCAGGGTTGCGGACATTGCGAATATTGCAACAGCGGCAACGAGACCCTGTGCCGCGACGTGAAGAATTCCGGTTACACCGTGGACGGCGGCATGGCCGAGGCCTGCATCGTCAAGGCCGACTACTCGGTTAAAGTGCCCGACGGCCTCGACTCCGCTGCCGCCAGCAGCATCACCTGCGCCGGCGTCACGACCTACAAGGCAGTGAAGATCTCCAACGTCCGCCCCGGCCAATGGGTCGCGATCTACGGCCTCGGCGGCCTGGGCAACCTGGCCCTGCAATATGCCAAGAATGTGTTCAACGCCAAAGTCATCGCCATCGACGTCAACGAAGAGCAACTGCGCTTCGCCAGCGAGATGGGCGCGGACCTGGTGGTCAACCCGCTCAACGAAGATGCCGCGAAGGTCATCCAGGCTAAAACCGGCGGTGCACATGCTGCCGTCGTTACTGCCGTTGCCAAAGGCGCGTTCAACTCGGCTGTCGATGCCTTGCGCGCTGGCGGGCGACTGGTGGCCGTCGGGCTTCCGTCGGAGTCCATGGACCTGAATATTCCCCGCCTGGTGCTTGATGGGATCGAAGTGGTGGGCTCGCTGGTAGGTACACGCCAGGACCTGCAGGAAGCCTTCCAGTTTGCCGCTGAAGGCAAAGTGGTGCCCAAGGTAACGCTGCGACCGATCGAGGATATCAACCAGATCTTTGACGAGATGCTGGAGGGCAAGATCAAAGGCCGGATGGTGATACAGTTCGAAGGCTGACAGTCCGAGCCTGGTCATGTGGAACCACAGCAAAGCCCGTAGATGACCCTCTACGGGCTTTTTGCCTTCTCAATTGTCAAAGGAACAGACCATGACCGTCGACTGGCACGCCGGGCCGATTAGCCGTACGACTCCACTGGACAAGCATTACCGCAACACGCAGAAGGTTCGTCAGTTTCTGCTCAGCGAGTGCGGCGCGGCATTCAAGTTCGACCGAGGATTCATGCTTTGGATCAAGAGTGGCACCCCATCAACCATGGGTGACGTCGCGGACGAATGGCTACGGAGGTGTGGTTGACGCTCTGTATCTGACGGCTGCAGGCAGGCCTTGGCTGCAGCCGTTGCTTTCAGCATCTTGTCCAACGATTCAACCATGCTGGAATAATCCATTTCCTGACTCCCTCGATGGTGGAATTGGCTTGAGTTCAACCCTAGACTGCGAACATTTCAATATTTGAAGAGGAAACCTGGAATTATCACTCATCCTTCATGCTGAAGACCGGCGCCCGCGAGGTGTGGTTCAAGAAAAGTGCTCAACCTGCAAGGGCGAGCCTGTGCATATGAGGAGATCGGTATGTCCATTCGAAGCTTGGCGAAGAACCTGCCGCCAGACCCTTCGCGGGAAGGCTGGGTCATCGGATGGGGGGTCCTGAGAGACCGACATCCATGGCATTTTGTCGACGTTTATGCCGACCAGAAAACGGCCATGGCAGAGGCGCAGCGCAGAGGAGACGGCTACGTGGTGGAATTCGGCTCGCACCGCTTGGGGACGCAGGAATTTATCTGCGGTGTCACCTTACCTGAAGGCTGACGCTCGATCGAAAAGGGTCATGGACAGGACTTCAAGGCATTATCTGCCCGTTGGCAATAGCACTGGCTTCAAGCTTGGCGCGCTCCGCGTCCAGAAAAACATAAGCGGCCTGTAGCGTGGTGATCTTCGTTTGAATCTCGGCCATCTTGGCGGCGACCAAGACGGCGCCTTGCGCGCAATCGATCGTGTTTCCCCGCCTGGCCACAAGAATGTCCCTAATCTCAGCAAGTGAAAAGCCCCCGCCCTGGGCGCTCTGTATGAAGGCCAAGTCAGCTACGGTCTGTTCACTGTAACTGCGATAGTTGTTGGCTTGTCGGTGTGGCTCGATAAGCCCGAGCTGTTCGTAATAGCGCAATGCATGGCGGCTGAGCCCACTCCGGCGCTCCAACTCTCCAATATTCACGTTAAAAACCCTTGACTGTAGAGCAGGCTCTACACCTTAGCCTGCGCCCATTATCCAAACAAGGGTTCAAACATGAGTGTGGAATGCTTTGTCACCGGCGGCAGCGGCTTTGTGGGGCAACATTTGCTGGCCGCTCTTACTGCGCAAGGGCACAAGACCTGGGTGCTGATGCGCTGCCCCGGTAACATCGAACGCCTCAAGGAGCAGGTAGGCCAACTGGGGGGTAACCCGGAGTATCTCCATGCCGTTGAAGGCGATATCAGCCAGGAGGGGCTTGGCCTCAGCGAAGCAGACAAAGAACGCGTCACTTCGGCCGCTGTATTTTTCCATCTCGCGGCGCAATTTTCCTGGGGGCTGACACCGGAGCGCGCCCGCACAGTCAATGTCCAAGGTGCTCTGAGCGTGGCCAGGCTTGCGGCCAGCCAGCGTATCCGATTGCTCATGGTAGGCGGCTTCATGCTGCAAAACCTCAACCACCTTGCCCGTATCGGGGTTGATATTCAGTGCCCTGAAAACACAAACTGGCCGGCGGTCTACGCCCGTGTAGGCGGCTACGAAGGCAGCAAACTCGAGTCCCATTTTGCAGTCATCCGCTATATGCAAGACGCAGATGCGGATTACACGATTGTTCACCCTGCTACGGTGTGCGGCCACAGCGAGAACGGGCATATCCTGGACGGACAACCGCTTGCCGAACTCATTCGCAATCTGGCACAAGGCCGGTTCAAAGCTGTTCCCGGTTCCGCCAGTCACTGGTTGCCATTGGTCAGCGTCGATTATCTGGTGAACATGATAACTTGCGTGGCGTTCGACCCCGCCATGGCCAACCGGCAAGTGCTGGCGCTGTATGAGCGAACACCAAACTTGCAGGGAATGCTTGTGCAGATCGCAGACACGCTAAAGGTCAAGGCACCCCGCCGCCATATACCCATAGGGTTGCTCAGGTCGATATTGACAATTCCGGGAATGGCGACCCGACTGGCGATCAGCGCCGAGTCCTTGAACTTTATTCAGACACAGCGCTTCGACATGGGTAACAGCAGGCAATTGGAGCGCAAGTACGCGTTTACCCATCCCGACATGACGCAGGCCTTGGAAAACACGGTGCGCTATGTCAACGGCTCCTTGATGAAAAAATCCAAAAGTGAGGGCGCAGGCCAGCGAGGATGACGGGCCAGGCTGATGATGCCCACTCTGTCGGATAGCTGGAAGTGTGGCGACGCAGGGATTTCATGCACTGCGTCTTCGCTGATGACAGTAAGTCGCCGGTGGTCGACCTCCGGCGCTGCGCGCCTGGCCGCTATTTCGAGGCAGCCATAAAGCCCGCAGCAGGCGCACCTTCAGCGGCGACACGTCGGGCCCGGCCAACGCCCCACGCCAGCGCCCGGGTCATCGACTCGCCAGGGCGAGAATCGAAGGCCTCTTCAAGGATAGCCATGCCACCAGGGGCGTACACCCCGATGAACATCTGCGTTTTGCCTGTCCGCGACAGCCGCGTCTGAACATCAATGTATGTCCCATCGTCGAGTGTCTCGTCGTGAGTTCGGTGATGAAGCGTCGGGTCAGCCCAGGCCCAGAAAACATCACCGCGTATTCTCATGAGGCGCTCCTACGACTTTAGTTGTAGTCAGGTGGTTTATTGCCACCATAGCGAACGTGCAGTTTTACGCAAATTCGTCTGACTCATCTGTGAGCTGAATCGGACAATCGGCTATTCAGCAGCCCCGCCAAAGACTCAACGCTTGTCGTGAAACTCGGGCGGCCAAGCGCTGAAGAACCACATGACTCCTGGCGTCAATACATAGATCCAGTGCTGGCCAGGGTAGATGAAGATGCCGACAGCCCAGATGGCGAGTAAGGTTCCGCCCGCTCGCCTACGCCGCCTCGGCGTGAACCATTCCTGAAACGCCTTGTGCCTCTCCCGCAGTTTCATTACCACCCTCCCTGTTTGGTAAGCGGCGAAGCATATCACCTCTAATTCAACGATAACGCGTTCCCGGCAAGGGCGGCGCCTGCACGCAAGAACCACGAAATGACCGAACAACAGCACGACGAGCGCAAGCTGGTCCTCCACCAACATCTAAGAGCTCAAGCAGCTGCGCTCAGTGTTTGACTAGACATAATGACCCCCAGCACGCCGGCCCTGATCGCGCAGGACCGCGACTCAAGGTTGGCCAAGAGATTTCGGAACTCCATGCCAAAAGTTACCGAACTCGTGGCGTTTTTGGACCCATAAAGAAAAACCCCGCAGACGTTAATCTGCGGGGCTTTCGAATGGTGGAGGCCGAGGTCGGAATCGAACCGGCGTAGACGGATTTGCAATCCGAGCTGCATTTCCTTTTTTTTCAGTAACTTACAGACATTTCGATTCCGCATTCAAGCAATTTTAATCACGCTGTAAGCCAAGAAAATCAAGGGGTATGGAGTCAGTTGCGGAATTGATTTTCAGCCACCCCAGCTATCGCCCGAAACGGTGAGGTCTGCCGGACACTTTCTACATTGCGGGAGTGGGGGCCAATCTAAGATGATGGCGCTTAGCCAATATCAGCTTGGTATCTCACGATGGATCGAAATGAGTTCTCGCGCCGCGCGCTCCTATTGTTGACCGTGGCTTTGGTAAGTGACCGAGCGGCCGCTCGAGGTGGTGGGCGGGGCGGCGGACGATCGCGTGGGGGCGGTCGAGGGAGTGGCTCAGGTGGAATGGGCGTGCTGCTATTTATTGCTGCTGTTTGGGGAGCCATATGGGGCTTCAGCAAATTATTCGGTCGCAAGCCTGGTCCCATCGGGAGTAAGTCGGTATCACTGACTCCTCGGCCCTCGGCAGGTACGCCGCCGCTCGAGCCCACTTCCATCGCTGTTAACAGGCCTTCTCGTGAAAAATGGGGTGAACTGGGCCTTTGTCCACTCTGTGGTAGCACGATGCGCATCCGAACCGCAAAGAAAGGGCGATACTCCGGTAGTACTTTCAAAGGGTGCTCAACTTATCCGCGCTGCAGAGGGATACGAGAAACATGAAGCTTTGCATGCTGAACCCAGTACTGCAGCAGTATCGTGAGATTCGACGCTTAGGCCGCGCCACAAGCGGCCTGCGCATCCGACCTGTCTAATATGGTTCGTCCAGTTTCAGCGACTTTCACCCAGTAAAACCGAGAAGCTTTCGAGCAGTTTTAGACAGCATCAGCACCCCCACCCTGGCGCTCTACCAACGATGATCCGGCCCGGCTCATCACTCCCTATCCCCTCCCACGATTCGTATTTGAACAGGCCGATGTGATAGGCCTCTTCGAACTCCATCAGCGCCCAGTAACGAGCGGCCTCGGACAGCTCCAGCATATCGACCAGGTTCTCCGAACTCACTTCACGCCGGCGGTGAGCGGCATAGGCCATTTCATCCAGCACAGCGGCGCGCCCATCTGGATCGGTTACCAGAGAGAACTGGTCGTTCAGCTCATCCAACCAAGCTTTCGGTATCCCCTCCATCATTCTGCCCTGCACCACCAGGACTGCGCGTAGAGCACGCCGTCGACCTCCTCCACCCCGTTGATGTTGATCCCGAGCTGGGCCATGCCGTTGACCTTGGCGTCGTGCAGCCGCGGGATGATGTCCGGACCAGGCGAAGGGTTGAACACCCAGGCCTGTGTCGATACCCGGCCCAGCGGCTCGCTGTGGTGATCGCCGATGTGGATGTCGGCCCGGATGGGTGTGATCTTGCCGAGCTGGTTCGTAGGGATGGCCACGCCATTCACACGGCGGCGAACGAGGAGGAAGTACATAGGGCACCAATACTGTATGGATAAACAGTATCGTATAGGCGGGATCCGTCGCGGGCAATTGCCGATCAGCGGATCAGTGAAGAGGTGGCAAATCCTTGCCTCGGGCCTTGGCGATGACGCGGAGCTGGTAGTCGGACACAACCTGGAATAGCGACTCGGCCAGTAGGCGCAACCGCTCGATCTCCTCCGTCGGCGCGCCATAGTCCTGAGCCACGTGGTAACGGCGCATGGCGTCGATCGCCTGCTGAATCAGCGGCTCGCCTGCCTCGACCATCCCGATGAAAGTCCGCTCATCCATTCCTAAGCTCCAAGCAGGAATGATATTGAAAGGTTTGGTGAGCAACCAACGTTGAAGCCCCATTCAAGAGTGAAACCTCCAGAGCTAAGATTAGGCTGCTTCAAAGAATAAACTAGCAAGCAGCCTAATGGCGTGATCACTCTAGCGCTGCACTTCAATAACAGGACCGGCATTAAGGGATGAGCGTGAAATAATTTTTGCCAGCTTCAGCAGATATCTTTCTACAAGAAGGTAGCATACAATTCCGCCTAGCAAGCCAGCAGTCACGGCGCCTACCGCATACCAGACTGCCATCGCAAGGCTGGTTATCTGCCCAAAAGTCGTTACAAATAGCACATACCAGATTCGTTGAGAAATCGGATGCGACAAATACAGTGAATAAGATGCCTCCCCAAACAACAGAGCGAGTTTATTAATATTTGACCGAATGTACTTCTCAACCGAAACAAATCCTGCAACCAAGAAAAACGCCGGGACGCCATATACTAAAGACCGAGTGAATATGGTGAAATCAGCTAATACTAACGCCACACTACTAGTGCCAACCAATAGGATTGTCGGCAACAACCCGATACTTACCCAGCGCTGCCTGGTGACCCCTAGCAAGACGCCAAGCAGAAATTCAATGATGATCGGGCTTGTGTAGGTTTTGCCCAATGGACCTTCTGGAGCCAAAGCAGAGCCAACGATAGCAAGCGTAACTATAACTGCAGCTATGAACAAAAGCTTCATTCTTAGGTTTTGCAATGCTAAGGAGAGACCGAATATCGCGTAAAAGAACATCTCATATGTTAGGGTCCACCCAATGGTGTATACAGGTGTGATATCACCAACATCGGGGTTTTGGGCGGGAATGAAAAATAGTGACTTAAGCAGGAATACTGGATCGACTCCGCGAGAGTTGAAAAACAAGCTTGGCATTAATAGCGCAGCAGCGACAAGCACAAAGGTGAACAACCAGTATAAAGGCGCCACTCTCAATATCCGCGAAACCCAAAACTCTCTTATACCTTTATTCTTACCTTCTGTGGTTACCCACATTACGAAACCGGATATGACAAAGAATATATCTACGCCAAAATCACCCACCGGGTTATCGAAGTATGGTGCTACAGCAATCATCACCATGGAATGGTAGATGATAACTAGCCCAGCTGCGATGCCTCTCAAGTATTGTATTCCGTAGAATTTTTCCACGCGTACAGTCCATTGCAAATTTGTGAGATTAATTTGCCATTATCGCTGGGTACGTGGCATTTCTCAATATCTTGAGAGGATGAAGTCTGAGATGACTATTTTCGCCCGAGTGCGTCATAGGACGCTTCGCACTGATGACCGGCTATTCGTGCCCGGTCATAAGCCTGCGCCAACTCTCCCGCTCGTTCATCAGCCCGTGAGAGCAGCTCGGAGAGCACCATGGCGGCGCGGGTGGCTGCCTCGCGTCGGTCGATAGCGGCGGTATCCGGGCCGGGGCAACTGACGGTGGAGGCGAGCTTGGCGGCGTCACTGCGCAGCCGCTGGCCAGCAGCATCGGCACCAACAGCGCCAGCATCAGCAATCGTCCGTTCTTCTTGGGCATGGGCTCTCGCCTCCTCCTGCGCCTCGGCGCGTCGTTGTTCTTCCTGCCTGGCCTGGGCTGCGGCGCGGCGGTCGCGCTCGGAAACCTCCAGGCGGTAATCGGCCAGGGTCTTTTCGGTCTTGGCGGTTTCCGCACGTGCACCAGACGCAGCCCCTTCAGCAACCACCAACCGGTACTGCTGGCCACCGGCAACCAGCATCAGGGCGATCAGACACCAGCACCAGGTCGGTACCGCGCCGAGCCAGTTCATGCGAGCCCCCCTCCGAGCTTCTGCCACTGAGCCAGCAGCGCGCCCAAGGCTTTGGGATTCTGGTCATAGTTGTTGCCCGGGAAACTGGCCCATTCGTTGGCGCACTTGGCTATTGCCTCGCGGATCTTTCCATCCTTGATCAACTGCAGCGCACCACGCTCGCCCAATCGCTTGATGGCTGCCAAGTCCTGCGCCTCTGGCGTGAAGCGCCCCTTGAATCCGTAGCGCTTCACCAGTTCGTCCCACGTACCGGCAAGAAACTGGTAGCGGCCTGCCGCGCTACTGGTGATCGGCTTGCCATTGGAGAGCCGGGTGATCTTCTGGCGAGGGTGATCGACATACCCCTGAAACAGGCCTTTGCCGAACAGAACGTTGTAACCGTCGTCGCTACCTTTCACGGCTTGGGTGCCCTCGGCGAAGGCGATCAGGTCCAAAAACCGGAGGACGTTCGCACCTCCGGCCTGGGATTCGGTGAGTCTGGCCATGTTGTCTCCAGGCAAAAAGAAGCCCGCACGAGGCGGGCATGGATGTGTCTTCTGTGATACTTAGTCGTCCAATCTGTATTAACCGATGCACGTTGATGGCTGCTCTAGCCTTCACAGTGATGGGCTTCGAGGTCAGCGAGACAGGAGGCTGATATGAGGTTGTGGATAGGATGTGCGCTGGCGGTAGCACTGAGCGGGTGCGGGACGATGCGCACTGTGTCTAATGAAGAAAAGGCCGTGGACGACCTAGCGAAATGGGATTCCTACTGCCCAGAGATCCCTCGGATGTATAGCGGCGTTGCGTATCAGTTCTGCAACTTAACTGGGCCGGAAAGAACGGGAGTACATTCAGATCCATACGCAATCCTGATCGACATGGCAGCGTCTGGCATTGCTGATACCGTTGTGCTGCCCTACACCAGTTATCAGCAATACAAGCACGGCAATATGGTAATACCAAGCTTCAGCCCGCAGATGCCTCAGGCACCGGCTCAGTCGGATCTTTAGACGTAATCGAGACCCTGGCGCTGCAATCCTTCAGCGCCTGCGTGGTGAATACCTGAGCGGCGAAAACTGGTTCAGGATCGCATAGCCGCGAGCGTAACTCTCGAGCAACCGGTATCGGCCGGCAGCGGTGCTGGTGACCGGCTTGCCGATGAGGAAAGTCACCCTGCAACGTGGCTGATCGGCATAGCCTTGGAACAGGCCACCGCCGTACAGCACGCTGTAGCCATCATCGCCGCCCTTGACGGTCGAGGTGCCCTCTGAAAAGGCGATCAGGTCAAGGAACCGGAGCACATTCCCACCTCCGGCCTAGGATTCGGTGGATCTGGCCATAGCTTCTCCAGGCGAAAAAAACCTGCATAAAGCAGGCTGTGATGAGCGGGGCTATACCCTCCGCCACCGCTAAGCGATACGATGCTGCGGTCTATAGAAGGGATTTCTTATGAAGCGTGTTTCGGCATTACTCATGTTTTCCGCGCTGGCGGCCTGCTCTCACTATGGCTCGAGCGGCGATATCAAGGAGGTAGGCTCAAAGGGATACACCGTTCGGTGTGATGCCTCGCCTGCTAACCAGCCCGGCTGTTATGAGCCACCTCCGTCTTTCAACTGGTGGCCAACCGAGAAACTGAAGTTTCAAATCGGCAGGAAATGAGAGACACCGCCACTTACGCATGAGGCTCTTTAGAAAGGAGCTCGACAGGCGAAAAAAACCGCGCGGGGCGGTCTGGCGCTGGACTAGGTCGGTTAAGCTGCCGGGGCTTCCGGCTCCGGCGCTGCTGCTGGCTCCCTCGCAGTGATCGATACCTTGGCGCTGTAGTCCTTCAGCACCTGAGCCACGCTGACCTGGGCAGTCGGGAACTGGTTCAGGATCTCTCGGGTGCGGGCGTCAGCTTCCTCCTGAGTGGCATAGCGGGTCTTGTTGGCAACGTCGTAGTCATTGCTCAGATTGATGGCAACAAATGGCATGGGTTTTCTCCAGACAAAAAGAAACCCGCTCGATGGCGGGCATTGGGTAGTGGCTTGGGTTCAAGCCTTGGGGTATTGCTGCTTGATCTGCTGCAGGGTCGAGAAGAACGGCTCAGCCTTGGGCATATGCCCTTCATTCATGGCATGCCACAGCATGTCCAGTTGTTCCTCCACCGGCGGATACTCGGCCGCACGGCGCTTGGAGTGGTCGCACTTATGCTGAATTTTCAACGGTGAACTCCTGATCGCGGTAGGGCCAAAGGCTGATCGTGACGGTGTAGGTGCCCGGCGCCGAGAACCCCAGCTCGATATCACTGCCGTCAGCGGTGTAGGTTTCGCTCTCGATGTTGACGGCGGCACCTTCGTGGACCCCCTTCAACCAGCGCCCTTGGAGAACCGCGCCCATCTGAGGGCGCTCCTTGAGCATTTGCCCCATCACCAGGTGGTCAGCAGTCCTTGCCGGGGTGGGCACTTGGATGTAGGGCCGGTCGGTGTTGAGCCTGATGATTTTCTTCCCGTGTTCGGGCGGGCAACTGACGGCAAACACGATTCGTCCGTCTGTCTCATAGGCTGCATAGTGCTCAATGCTGCTCATCGTTTGGTTCCCATTGCATAGAGGGTATGTTTTTTAACGCTCACACCCGAGTTTTCCCCCCACCACTTCACGGTGATGACGAAGTAACCCGGTCCTACACCGATTGAGCCCATTAGGTTGGGGAAGCCATCAGCCCAATCCCCGCCACCCTCAGCGATTACCAGGCCATTTAATTCCATCCGGAACTGGTACTTACGGGTACCGCCGCCAAATCCTTGATAGCAGCTGTACTGCGCCGTGATGTAACCCGCCTCATCCATCTGCACACCAATGGCAATCAAGTCTCGCCATTGCCCTTCACCGGCACCGTACACGACCCCTGCGCTGGAGGCAGAGACCGGAACCGTGACCGCATTGCCACGGATGCGCAGGGTGTCGATCTCTGCAACCCCGATCTTTGCAGACGTGATCGCGGCATTGGCGATTTTGGCATTCGTGATGCTTGCGTCACGAATGAACGCATCGCTCATGAACACCTGGCCGCCCTGAATCGCGAACGGACTGACGTAACCATTTCCGGCGGCGTTGATTACCGCGAACTGGTCCGCCAGTACGGCCACTACCGACTGCAGCACACCACTCTGGTTCTGGATGCCGACCCCAATCCCGCCGAGGGCATACACTCCGTTTTGCGTAACTGCCACCTTGACCGAGTACTGAGCGTTGACCCGATTATTCAATCCGGTCTGCGCCGTACTGATCTGCTGCACCGAAGCATTGGTAGTACCCAAAGACGACTGCGTGGTTTGAATCTGCTGGCTAAGTGCGTCGTCAGCATTGGCCCGCGCCGTGGCTTCGTTCTGAATCGCCGCGTTGGCATCGCCTACGGCGGTGTACAACCCGTCGATTCGCTTGCCCTCGGCGGTGAGCTTGTCGCCCTGCTGGGTAACGTTGCTCTCCAGGCTAGCCACCGCCTGCGCAGAAGCCGCTGCCGAGCGGCGACCGACCGCTATGTAAGCAATGTCGATTTCGCCCGACGTATCCACCGAGTTCATCATGTCCAGGCGAATGGCGATGATGCTTTTGCCGTTCCAACCCGTGTGGCCAGACAGGTCAAACTCAATGTCTTGCCAATCGTTAGTGGTCAGACTGATGGTCCACGCCATGCGGCGCGCCTCGGCCAAGCCGCCATCCTCGTTCGCCCAATACATCTGGGCGCCCGCGCGGGTGGTGTTGCGTCGACGCAGCCGGATGCGCAGGTAAGGGTTCTCGGTGCCGGCAATCGCCGGGGTGAAGTTGCACTGTAGGTTCGGGCATTTGCCCGCCGTGGCGAACAGCGGGCCAGCGGTAAAGGTTGAGCCGGCGATGGTGCCTGCCCATCCTTGGGTAGAGCCGATGAACTCCCAGGACTTGCCCGCCACGAAGGGTTGGGCCGTGCCGATGCTGTTTTTCAGCTGGGTGATATCGCTGCTGTTGCTGCTGAGCGTACCTTCTGCGCTGTTCACCCGGTTGGTCAGCGAGTTCACGGCCGACGCCTCGGCCTTGGTGGCCACCTGATTCAGCGCACTGGCGGCAGCGGCGGCCGCGTCCGTGGCCACCTTGTCGCTCACCGCTACCCAGGCGCTGCCGTTCCAGCGTTTCGGCGTGTTGGCATTGCCGGTGGTATCGATCCACAGGTTCTGGGCAAGCCGCTTGTCAGCCGCCGGCGCGGTAGCCCCATAGATAACCTCACCTTTGGCGCCCGCCGCTGTAGCGGCCGCCTGGGCGGCCTGCTGGGCCGTGGTCACGTTCTGGTTGGTAGTGGTAAGGCTGTTCTCCAGGCTTGTGGTCCTCCCGGCCACACTGCTCAAGCTGCTACCTTGCTGGTTCACCGCCGAGGTCAGATTCTCGACGGCTGCCGAGGTGGCCGCGTTGTTCGCCGCATTCACCTGGCCACTGTCGCGCCAACCGGAAGCACGGGAGCCGTACTCAACCTGTGGCCGGGCCAGCTCAAACGTACCGTTGGCTGCCGCCGAGGTGGCCCCGTGAATGCGGTAGTACACCACGACCAAAACCGCATCGGCCGGGGTCGTGGCCGTTACGGTAACGCGACCACCCTCCACGCTGATGGCCTGCAGGCCAGACGACACAGTCGAGACAACGGCACCTGATGCGTTCAGGCACTGGATGTACAGCCGGATCGACAGCAGACCTGAGGTTCCAGCACGCCGGGCATAGATCGATGACGTGATGGCCTGCGAACCACCGACCTTGACGCGCTTCGACACGGCCGGAATCAGCGACAGATAGGGCGATACGTTGGTCACGCCAGTGACTGCCGACCTGAATGCGCGCTCCCCAGCGTTCAGCCAGGACTCAACCATGCTGGAATTGTTCTGCGCCGCCCCTTCACGCATCCAACCGTCAGGAAACGTCGCATCCGCTGCGTTGACCTGATTAAACGTCGGGTTGTACAGCAGGTTCTCGCCGCCGGCGTCGCCAATGGCGTTATCCAGCTGGGTCAGCTGGCTCGATGCCGAGGTCAGGCCATCTTCCACCGCCGACATCCGGCCGCTCAAGGCGGTGGTAGCCGACGCGTTGCCACTGATTTCAGCCGCGTTGACCCGGCCATTGTCTCGCCACCCGCTGACCCGTGCCCCTTCTTCCAGTTGAGCCCGGTCCCACTCCACGAAGCCTGCCGTCAGTGTACTGCCCGGCGCCGAACGCACGCGGTACAGCACATCAACTGCCACGGTACCGGCCGGCGCCGGTGCTGAGGTCAGCACCACCCGCTGCCAAGCATCGGTCAGGATGGTGTCACCCGGCCCCGTGGTGGCAATGGTATTGCCGGAGGTGTTCTTAAACTGGATGAACAACTGGACCTGTATGCCAGGTGTTCCCCGAACAAAAGCCGACGCGGTAACGACCTGCCCGGGCGCAGTGGCAGGGCGATCGCCAATGCCCGGCGCCAAGTCCAGATACACAGAACCAGAGCCGGCGACCAAGCCGCTAACATCAAATCGTTGCGCCTTCCCTTGCGGGTCCAGCGTAGAGAGAATCAGGGTGGCGGTATACGTGGCACCGCCGCCATTACCCACCCGCCAGCGTTCAGCGAGACTCGCCGCGCCCTTGTCGAACGAAGGGTTGTACAGCAGATTCTCGCCGCCGATCTGTGCAATCGACGTATTGATGTCGACGATGGCCGAGCCGTTGGCGGAAATGTCCGCACCTTGTCGGGACACCTCGTTGGTCAACGCACTGACGGTCTGCGCATCGGCCTTTGTCTGTGCCACCGACAGGGCATTGGCCGCCGCTGCTGCGGCGTCCGTGGCCACCTTGTCGCTCACCGCCAACCAGGCGCTGCCGTTCCAGCGTTTCGGCGTGTTCGCATTGCCGGTGGTGTCGATCCACAGGTTTTGCGCCAAACGCTTGTCGGCTGCAGGTGCGGTCGATCCGTAGATGACCTCACCCTTGGCGCCGGCGGCCGTCGCCGCCGCCTGGGCGGCCTGCTGCGCGGCTGTCACGTTCTGCTTGGTGGTGGTCAGCCCACCTTCAAGCGAAACGATCGACTGCCCCTGCGACACCAGCCCCTGCTCGGTCTGACTAACCCGGCCGCTCAGCAGGTTGGTGGCCGCGACGTTCGCCGCGACCTCACCTGCCGTGACCTGCCCATTGTCCCGCCAACCGGTGGCACGGGAACCGTACTCAGCTTGCGGCCTGGCCAGCTCCAAAGTTCCGTTTACAGACGCTGCCGTCTGGCTGTGAACACGGAAATAGACGTTGAATCGAACAGCCTCCTCAGGTGCCACCGATGTGAACGAGTGCCGGCTACCTTCAACCGTGATCGGCATGAACCCGTTGGCCGGCGCCGAGATTACCGCGCCGGCTTCGTTGATCCACTGGTAGATGATGCGCAGGGCCAGCAAGCCCGCCTCGGCCATGCGGCGAACGTTGACCGATGTGGTGACGCTCTGCCCGCTCGCTACTCTTGGCCGCTGGATCGACTGGGTGACCAGCGAAAAATAGGGGCTCGCGTTCGTGACGCCGGTGACCGCGACCCGAAACGCCCGCTCTCCGGCGTTCAACCAGGACGGCACCATGCTTGGGTTTCGGGGTGCACTACCCTCCAGCACCCAACCATCTGGCACGTTGGCATCGGCCGCGCTGGCACGATTGAACGTTGGGTTATACAGCAGGTTCTCCCCACCCACCTCGGCGATCGCGGCGCCAATCGCCGTCATCGCCTGACCTTGGGCGGTAATGTCCTGGCCATGCTGGACGACCGTGTTGGACAGGCTCTGCACGGTCGACGCATCGGCCTTCTTGGCCACCTCGGTCAGCGCCGATTGCGCCGCTGCTGCGGCGTCCGTAGCCACCTTGTCGGTGACGGCCACCCAGGCGCTGCCGTTCCAGCGTTTCGGCGTATTGGCGTTGCCGGTGGTGTCGATCCACAGGTTTTGCGCCAAACGCTTATCCGCTGCAGGCGCGGTCGATCCATAGATGACTTCGCCTTTCGCCCCTGCGGCTGTCGCCGCCGCCTGCGCTGCTTGCTGGGCAGCGCTCACGCCCTGATTGGTCGTGGTGAGGCCGTTCTGCAGGCCGATGATCGACTGACCCTGCGTGGTCAGCTTGCCATCCGCATCGCTAACGGCACTGCTCAAGCTGGATACGGCTTCCGCCGACGCCGCAATCGAACGCCGCCCTACCGCGATATAGGCAATGTCGATTTCGCCGGTGGTATCCGACGAGGACATCATGTCCAGGCGGATGGCATAGATGTTTTTACCGCTCCAGCCCGCGTGGCCAGACAGGTCAATCTCGATATCCTGCCAGTCGGTCGTGGTGGTGTTGATCGTCCAGGGCATGCGCCGGGCTTCGGCCAGCCCGCCATCTTCGTTCGCCCAGTACATCTGCGCGCCGGCGCGGGCGGTGTTGCGCCGACGCAGCCGGATGCGCAGGAAAGGGTTCTCGGCGCCCGGGAACGTCGGCGTGAAGTTGCACTGCAGGTTCGGGCAGTTGCCGGACGTGGCGAACAGCGGGCCGGCTACAAAGGTCGAACCGCTGATGGTACCGAACCAACCCCGCGTCGAACCGGTGAACTCCCACGCCTTACCGGCCACAAACGACTGCGCAGCACTCAGGCTGTTCTTGAGCTGGATGATATCGCTGCTGTAGCTGGTGAGTACGCCTTCGGCACTGCTGACACGGTTGGTCAGCAGGTTCACCGCCGACGCATCCGCCTTGGTCGCGGCCAGCGCATTGGCGGCGGCCGCGGCGGCGGCAGCATCAGTGGCCACCTTGTCGCTTACCGCCACCCAGGCGCTATTGTTCCAGCGCTTAGGCGTGTTGGCGTTGCCGGTGGTGTCGATCCATAGGTTCTGTGCCAGACGCTTATCAGCCGCCGGCGCGGTCGCCCCGTAGATCACCTCGCCCTTGGCACCGGCCGCCGTGGCCGCCGCTTGCGCGGCTTGCTGGGCAGCCGTGACGTTCTGGTTGGTCGTGGTAAGGCTACCCTGCAGGCCCGTGATCGACTGGCCCTGCGTGGTCAACTTGCCTTCGGCATCGCTGACCTTGGTGCTCAGGCTCTGCACCACCGAGGCATCGGCTTTGCTCTGGGCAGCCGTCAGGGCATTGGCCGCAGCGGCCGCAGCGTCCGAGGCCACCTTGTCCGTTACCGTAACCCACGCACTGCCATTCCAGCGCTTGGGCGTGTTGGCATTGCCCGTGGTATCGATCCACAGGTTTTGCGCCAAGCGCTTGTCGGCTGCAGGTGCGGTCGATCCGTAGATGACCTCACCCTTGGCGCCGGCTGCCGTAGCGGCCGCCTGGGCGGCCTGCTGGGCGGTCGTCACATTGCCATTGGTGGTGGTCAGGCCAGACAGCAGGCCCTCGATCTGGCTGGCCTGCGCCGTGCTCGTACCGTTGAGCGTGGAAACATCCGTTTCAACCTTGCCCACGCGGGCGGCGGTGCCGGCCGCCGTGACGATCGCCTGGCCAACATCGGTCCAGTAGGTCGCATTGGGCGGCGGGTTGTTCTTCGGTACCGCTTTCAGGGCCTGGTACAGCTTGCCGTCGGCGCCCAGTACACCCTGATTCAGGGTGTAGGTCTTGTCCTTGTTGTACGGCAACGATCCGGCCAACGCGGAGACGGTATTGATCTGCTGCTGCAGCTCGGATCGGGCCGCATCGACTTCCTGATCAACTGCTGCAAGCTGCTGCTGCAACTCATCACGGGCCGCCACCACCGACGACTTGACCATCTCGATCGCGTTGTTGACCCCGGCCACCTGCTCATTCAGCTCGCTGCGGACTTCCCCAACGCGCTCGTTCACCGAGCCAGGGCCATTCTTGTCGACCAGGTCGATACGGCTGGTCAGTTCTTTGCCCAGTTCGCTCTCGGTGATCTGATCCTTAATCTGCTCAAGAATCGCTCCAGCGTCTGCGCTGGCCATCCCGGCAACCACCGTCGGTGCTACCGGAAAGAATGGGCCAAGGTTACCGGAACGATCGACCAGGCGAGCCCAGAAATAGAACTGTTGGCCCGCGCGCAAGCCCTGCATGACGTACTCGTTCTGCGGGTAGGCCAGGTCGGCCAGCTTGGTGGCCTGGTCCAAGTCTGTACCTTCGCTGTACCACAACTCGGTACGCTGGGTGTCACTGGAGCCAGCAGGGAAGCCCCACTTGATGCCGATGCCGAACAGCAGGCTTTCGGTATCCAGAAAGGTAACGGCCGGCGGCAGGCCTTCCTTGCCATTCAGCTGAGTCAGGGTCGAGCTTTTCCAGATCGACGTAATCTCGAACGAGCTCACAGCGCGTACGCGTGCAAGGTAGGCACCCGCGTAAATGCCGACCACGTCTACCGATGTTGCGCCGGTGCGCTGCAGACGAACCCAGTTGCCGTTGTCCTTGCGCCACTCCACGTCATAGGCGACAGCGCCCTCCACCGCCGGCCAGGCGATAGTCATCGTGCTGACCGCGATACCCTGGTCGATCATGTGGGCGGAAGACAAGGTCACGCTTGCGGGGGGCTGCACGGTGGTTACCGGAATAACGCTGATCGGACGCTCGTCCAGCTTGGCACCGGTATCGATCGCAGCGAATTTGCTCGGGTTGAACTCGAGCGCGGTGATCTCGTACTCGCCCTCTTGGGTGCGCGTTGTTTTCAGCACCCGGAACAGCTGCACCGCCAGGTCGTGGTAATCGATTGCCCACTGCAGTTCCGGCTCGGGCTGCACGCCATACGCGGTGGTTACCGTCACCGCGCGGCCGGCGACCGACTGCACCGTGCGTGCCTGGGCGGTGCCGTTCGGCAAGTTCAAGATCAGCCGGTCGCCAGCCTTGATCGGCGTGTCACGGTCCAAGGTCACGACTCGGCCGGCAGCCGCCGAAATCCGACCGCCGTTTGGACGGCCGGCAACCAGTTCGTCTGCGACGGGAATGACGTAGCCAGGCAGCGGAATGCGCCCTTCCATACCGGTCTTGAAAGTGACGGTGCGGTCCTGGCTGTTACTCAGCAGCGCCCACTTGCCGCGGCGCTGAGCCTCGGACGCTCGAGTGCAGCCGATGGCCGAAATCTCCACCGGACGGTCCCGGTACCGGCGCTGGAGAGCGTTGTCGGTGACCGGGATGACATCGGTGTCGTAGTTGTTGGCCGGATTGTCGTAGCTGACCAGGGCCCGGCTGTAATGGGTGTTCCGCTCGGCGCCGCCGTACACGAACTCACCGTCGATGACGTTGGCCCGTGTGAACACGTAGTCGATATCTTGGGCGCGCGGCATGTCTGCCTGCATGAACAGAGAGCCGTGAGCCCAGTACACCATGCCCCGGTAAATCGCCGAGAGGTCGCGCAGCAAGGTCCAGGCTTCGGCGCGGCCCTGGAGATTCATGTCGCACAGGAAACGCGGCTCCTGACCGCCCTGCCCGTTCGGCACCAGCTGGTCGCAGTACTGGGCGATGCGGTACATCTCCCACTTGTCGACCATCCACGGCTTGATGCGCTTACCCAGGCCGAAACGATCCTCGACGCACAGGCCGTAGGTCACAAAGGCCGGGTTGTTGGTCCAGGCCTGCTTGAAGGTGCCATCCCATACGCCGGTATATGTGCGTGCAACGGGATCGTAGTTGGTCGGCACCGGCCAGCGCTTGGCCTTGCACTTCACGGTTACCGCAGGGATGTTCTGGAACTGCTGGGCGTCAAACTCGATGTACAACAGCGCAGTGTTCGGGTAGCGCAGTTTCTGGTCGATGATCTCGGTGTAGCCAGCGATGGTCATCGTGTCGGCCACGGTGCCGCTGTTGGCATTCGGAGTGATACGGCGCACGCGCAGCATCCAGCCGGAGGTTGCTTTGGGCAGGTTCACGCGCACCGAGCGCTGGTAGCCGTTGGTGGTCTTGCCGTCCACCGCCCCCAGGTGCGCCTCGACGTATGCGCCACCATCGGTGGCGATATCGATGGCGTACTCAATGCGGTAGCCATTGGTATTGCCGCTGCTGTCCTGCTGCGCCAGGCGCGGCCAGACCATTCGCACGCGGACAGCCGAGAGCTGGGTGTTGCTCAGAGCACGGGCAAATGGATTGTCGTTGCGCAGTTCGACATTGACGGTGGTCTCGTTCTCGATCGCAGGGATCCCCTGGATGTAGTCCTGCTCCACCGAGCCAGGACGCCACTCCCACCGCACCCCAGGGAAATTCACGCTGCCGTTGGCATCCATGATCGGGGTGTTATCAAGGTAGATGTCACGATCCGTCGGCTCACCGTCGAACTCACCCTCCCCCACCGCAATCAGAATCTTGCCGATGTTGGTCGACTGCAGGCTATCGGGCGCCTCTACAGGCGTTTTCGGCTTGCTGCTGCCGCCCTTGGCGCCAGTGATATCCACGTGATCTGCTGGACCCATGCTTTCCTCCGGGCAATAAAAAACCGCCCGGAGGCGGTCTGCTTGCTGAATCGGCCCTAGGCCTTGTCTTGCGCCTCGATCGAGGCTGAGATGATCGCCCCGCCCCAGCGGCGTTCGCCTATACAAATCGGAACTGGGTTGCCACTTGCGGTGGTGTTTTTGGCGCTGCCGAAGGCGTACGACGGCAGGTTTTCAGGGGCGGCGCTCTGGGATAGGCCCTTGGCTTGGGGGCTAAGCATCTGGATGACACCACCAATGGCGAGAGCAACCCCGGTCTGAACCAACCAATACTGCTGCGTGACCACGCCAACCACTATCAAGACTGCGGCAAGTACGGTCTGCAATATTCCCCCTCGCTTACTGCCCTCTACTACTGGCACGATACGTACTTCCTGAGTACCTCGGCGCCCAAGGTCGTCGATCCCTACATTTCGGCGGTTGCGGAAAATGGCGAACCGCATGCCTAGCCGATCCAGACGCCTGATCTCCGTTTCGAAACCTTCGAGCGTGGCCTTGAGAGCCTTGAAGACTTCCCATGTCTGACCGCTGTCTATGTGTCGGCGGTGTGTGCGACCAAATTTTTGGGCTAGAGACCCAGACAGTTTGATCAGTGTCAAAGGCTGTTTTTGTGCTGCTGTGCCAGCCATACTCTTCTCCGAGCAATAAAAAACCGCCCGGAGGCGGTCTATTCATTTGTAATCGATGTACGGTCCTATGTAGATGCCGTTCATGTCTCCCGAAATGCTGTACGTACTCTCTGCGCCAGACGTTACGCTGCCTGTGATAGTCCGAATTGCGACCCCCATACATAGGCCCTGGCCTGCGAATCCGACCCCGAGGTTAGGATTACCTACAGGAAGAAAGAAGGTTGCCCGCTGCCCCGTACCGATTTTCGCTGCCTTCACGCCATCGATATAGACGACCGCATCGCATCCAGATCCCACGAACCCAGCGTCTCGAACGACAGTGAGCGTTCCGCTGTCTCCTACAGGCTTTGCCTGGTAGGCGTAAAGCTCGTCGGCCGGTACCGGTTCCGCTTTATTGACCGAGATTGCAGAAGATGCGCACCCAGCCAGCAAAGCCAGGCCCAATGCCCCGATCAGAATTCGCATGTGATCCCTCCCTGAAAAGCGCTGAATGTATCACTTGGCGTCTCGGTGACGCAGCACAAGCCGAGCCCGGGCTAGCCAAGGGCCGCCGAACACGATGATTTCTGATGGCCGCCCCAGCAGGTGGTGCAGCATGAAGGGCCCATGACCGAAGACCTGGGCGTGCTCCTCAGGCAGTTGCGCATCCACGCCCAGATAAATGCCGGCGTGATTGGGATGGGCGGTGCGCCCCACAGCCATGACGACCATGTCGCCTCGCTGCGCCTGGCTCACCTTGTAAAAGCCGGCCGCTTCGTATGCCTGCTCATAGAGGCTCGGGCCGTCCATCTGTTCCCACCACCCTTCTTCCCGGGCATAGGTTGGGAATTCCAGTCCCCACTCGCGGTTGTACCAGTCCGCGCAGACTTGCCAGCAATCCCAGGCGCCGTGCACGAAAGGACGCCCCAGCAGCGGCGTGTGACCGGTTGGCGTGATAGTGCGCAGATCACCTTCAGGCCACGACAGGATGTGCCAGGGCAAGCCGGTGGCCTCACACATGGCCAGATCCCGCGGCGACGGTCTGCTGGTGGCGTCCGGATGTGAGTGCACGATGCCGATCACCTCGCCCTTGTCCTCGGCCGCCGCGTAGTCTTCCGGCGAGATACGAAACTCCTCTGCGGGATCGGTCGCGGTGTTACCGCATGGGATGTAGCGGTGGGAGCGGCCGACGGCGATGATCAGCCCGCAGCACTCGCGTGGGTAATCTGCCGCAGCGTGGGCTTGCATGGCGGCGAGGATGTGTTTGCGCATGATCAACTCCGTGCGATCAGGGATACAGCCGGGAACCCGCCAAACGGCAGTTGGTTGCCCTGCCCGTGGCGAGCAGTGCACCCCGTGTCGAGGCAGCCATTGCAGTTGTCCTTGGCGGGGTCGTCGGTGGGATTGCCGTCAAGGTCGAAGTAGGGGCCGGTGTAGCCGCAATTCGGGCCTCGGTAGCCGGCGGTCATTGCCCAATGGCAAAGCTGGGTCATCTGACGCCCGATTGTCTCGCCGCCCACATCCCCCGGGCTAGCCAACTCCCAGGCAACCGTGGTGCCGTTCTCCGATACTTTCTGGTCGATGTACCAGACTTCGATCGCTTCCTCGGTCGGATCGGCCTCAGGGTTGCCTGCAGGGAAGTTTACCGCGTCCAAGTAACGCGCCATGGTGTGGCGCATGGTCAGCTTAAACTCGAGCAGGTTGTCGAACGCCAGGCACAGCGCCGTGATCCTGCCGTTGACGTTGCCGACAGTCAGCGTCGGGCGTACGGCCGTACCATCCGAGTTCGCTTCAATGCCATCGATCTGCATGGGCCAGGCACCGTACTCATTGCCCTGCCACCAGATTGACTTCGCCAGCAACTGGTCGGCATTCGCGCCGGCCGCCGCCAGTTCTTCGGGGGTATGCGGAATTGCATGGCCATGGAAGCGCAGCATGTCGGCACCGAAGTCCGAGCCATCCAGCTCGAACAGCAATACCTCGCTGCCAGGTTCCAGGGTCTGGATGTCCTTGATCAGTGACATGGTGGTTCCTTACGGATGAAATGCCCGCTCGAAAGTGGCGGCAACCTTGAATCGCCCGCCACCCACCGGGGTAGGCTTTGGATCCTTGCAGGTAAACAGCCCCAGATCACCGAGCGGCGTAGACCAAAGAAAGGCCTTGGCGCCACCGTGCCGGTCGAAGAACTCCATTACCTTGCGGACCTGAGCCTTCGTGCCGGTAACCGTGATGGGGTAGCTGTCTTCCTTGTTATTGGGTCCGTCGCCGACAACCTGTCGATACCCGCCGCCGAAGCGTGACTCGCGGGTTCGGTAGCTGATCTCCGGCGTTTCCCCGCGCTGGGTTGGCCAGCTGAATTTTTCGATGGCCATCAGCGCCTCCCGCTGGTATTGCGATGGCTGACGCCACCTGGACGCCATGAGTCAGCGACCGCTTTCTCGGCAGCCATCTGCATTTGCTTCTGCATGTTCTGCTGGAGTAGCGCTTGATCGAGTTGCATGCCCTCGCTACTCCTGTCCTCCACCACTATGCTAACCGGCGCGGACACGCTGATCGCCGTTCCACCGCTACCGCCACCAACCGCCATCACTCCAAGCTGGCCGCCTGCCGTTCTCGTAAGGGGCATGACAGCCTCGTCACCAGCCTCTCCCATCACTCCCAACTTGCTACCGGCTATGCCGAAAGCGGTCGGAGTGCTCACGATGGAGTTGGTGAAGGCGCCACCATTGGCGAATAGTTGAACGCCGTTCGACCAGGCGCCACCCAACGCCTGCGGGAAGTAGGCGCTGGAATAGCCGGCCTGCGACGCGCCAAGGTTGGACGACACCGCACCTGCAGAGCCTGCCTCCATGCCGTTACCGGTGCCGCCGCCGAAATAGGCAGAAGCAGCCGATACGCCCCAGCTCACTAGACTTCCCAGCAGGCCAGAAGCAGCCTGCTGTGTCGCGATACGAGCCATATCTGCCAGCACCGACTTGGTGAAGTCCGCGAACGAGAACTTGCCGGTCATGGCGAAGTTCACAACCGCATCCTCCATCGAGTTGAACGCATTCGTGAACAGGGACCTCGTCTGCCCGGCGACATCCCGGGCCTGGTCCAGGTAATTCTGGAAGGCCGAAGACGCCCCCTTGCGCCAGTCGCCTTGGGCGGCGGTCATCTGGTAGTAGTTGGCGATGGTGGATTCCTGCAGGTCCTTCTCGGTCTTGTTCAGGGCCGCCAACTTCTGGTTGTACTCATCAAGGCTCATGCCACGAGAGCCATCACCGTACTGATTGGCCAGATCCAGTCGCTGCTGGTTCATCCGATCAGTGATGCCGTTCTGCTGATCCTGCAAGCCGCGCTGGCGGTCGCCGAGCCCAAGGCCATCAGCGGAGCGCTGACCCTGTAGCCTCAGCGCCAGGGCCTGCTGGTCAAGGGCGTCGGTGTAAGTCTGCACTGCTCTAGCCTGCTGGGCCAGCCGGCCCTGCTCATTGGTCGCCAGCACTGATAGCTCTGTATCGGCGCCCTTCTGAGCCTTGACCATAGCGGCCCGGGCATCGGCGATCTTCTGGTCCAGCTGGATACGCTGCTGGGCGCTGGTACTGCTTCGCCCCTTGGCCTCCTCCAGCGCCTTGATCTCTGCCTCGTAGGCGTTCGTGACCTCGGCCTTCTGCTGCTCGATGATCGCAGCGCGTTGGGCGGTATACGACTCCTGTGAGATAAGCCCGGCCTTCTGCGCCGCATCCAGCTCTTTCTGATGATTCTTGTACTCGGCCAGGATGGCGCTCAGCGCGTTCTTCTGGTCGTTGAAACCTGAGAGGTCGACCGATCCTGTCCGGCCGGTCGTATCCTTGAACTGCTTGGCGATGTCGGCCTGCACCCGGGTGATATTCTCGGGCTTCAGCCGCTCATCATTTGGGTTGACCTTGCGGATGGCGTCTAGGGACTTGCTGTATTCCTTCAGCGCATCGGCCCGCTTCTCGGCGTTTGTCCTAGCGGACTTCTCCAAAGCGTCGATCTTGCCGATTGCAACTACAGCTGCCTGTTGCTGCTGGGCGTCCAAGGCGCGGGCGCTGGCGATTGCTGCAAGCGTGTCACGTTGCTGGATAAGCCCCTTCAGCTCAAGGCTAGCGTTGGTCAGCTTTTTCTGAGCATCGCTGTCATCTGCATCGGCATTCACAGCGCTCTGTGCCGCAGCGACCTGGCGCTGCAGGTCGACGATCCGACTCGCGATGTCCTGGTCTCGACCAATGTTCTTGACCGAATCGACCGTGGCAGCAACCTCGCCACGTAGCGCCTTCCAGCCGCGCTCCCAGATGGAAAGGTTCTCAGTGACCTCCTTGCTGCGGTTCTTGATGGTGTCGACGTAGGTGTCGGTGAGCAGCTTGGCGGCCCCGATGGTGTCGCCCTGCTCCTTCAGCGCAACGATCTGCGAATAGGTCGAAGCCGTCAGGAAGTTGTACTGCTCGTTGAGGTCTTTGGCGGCGGCCACCGGGTCTTTGCCGATCTTCACGAACTCGGCAACGGTCTCCTCGACTGCCTTGCCGGTCGCCGAGCGCCACTCTAGGGCAGCCTCAGTGATCTCGACGAAACTCTCGGAAGCGACCTTGCCGCTACTGGCCAACTGGGTAAGCACTTCTGCTGCGGCGCCAGTGGTCCCAACAGTGGCCGCTACCTCGCGCGCCATGCCGGAAAGCCGGTCCGACGTCGTGCCGGCCGCGTTGCCAGTGGTGATCAGCGCTTTCTGAAAACCGACCGCCTCTTCGCTGCCCGAGTAGTAGGCATATCCGAGCACGCCGACCGCCGCCGCTGCGACGGTGAACGGGTTCACCAAGCCAAGGACGTAGCCGCCCAGCGCCTGAATGGCTGGGCCCACGCCGCCGAACATGTCCTTGAGCTGCCCGCCCTGCTGCAGTAAGACTTGGAGCGGAGCCTGGCCACCCTGCAAGGACACCATGATATCGGTGAACTGGGCCGGTACGCCGCGCAGTGCTGCTGCAGTGGCCTTGGCCGTCATACCCGTCTTGTTCAGTGCAATATCGGCGCCGCCCAATGCGGTGCGCGCCTGGTCGATCTTCGCCTGGTACTCGCCGAAGGTCTCCGAATCGAGAGCGCCGCTGGTGCGGAAGCCCTTCAGCTTTTGCTCCATCTGATCCAGCCGGCTCATAGCTGCGACGGTCGGGTCGATCTTGCCCAGCAGCTCTTCCAGCACCTGGCCTTCTTCCCGATGCGCGCCGGCTGCCTTCTTCGCCGCCTCCGCCTGGCGCTTTTCTGTGGCAATGAGGGCCTGGGCCCGGCTGTTGATGGCAGCCTGCCGACTTGCGCTGTCGGACAGGACAGCGTTCGCCTGGGAAGTGACCTCGGCTGTATGCTCGGTGGCCCGGTTGAGCGACTGAATGTACTGGCTGGCCTCCATCGAGGCTTTGGCCACGGCCAGAATCCTGGCCTGCTGCTCGTCGGCGGATTCGGCAGCGCGCCGGCCGGCTTGGGCACCGGCATCTGTGGCACTGGTCAGCGTTTCCTGAACCTTACCCGCCTGAGCGGCTTCGGCTCGGAACGCCCCCATATTCGCTGCGGCACTGCTAAACGCCGTTGAGGCACTGGTAACAGCGCGCCCCACGGTGGCCATCTGCTGCGCCAGCTCGGCCTGCTTGGCGTTGAGTGACTGCAGCTCCTGGACGATCTGGCGGGTGTCACCTTGCAGGCTGCCCAGGGCAGTCTCCCAGGCGCGCCCAGTTCGCCCTGCCGACTCCTCGCTGCGCTTGCCGGCGTCCGTCAGCTGGTCGAGGTTATCCTTGGCCTCGACAGCATCGCCGGAGTCGATCTGAAGACCGAGAGAGGCAATGGTGGTCATGATCTACTCCATGGATTCGGCCATGACGGCCAAGGCCTCAACCTCCATGACGCGGAGGTCGGGAAAAATGTCGGTGAGGTCGCGGCGCTTGATGCCGAGCATCGAGGCTGTTGCGGGGATGGCGGTGTAGTCCAGGCCAGACGGGCCGCCCGCTCCAACCCGCCACTGCGTGCCCATCGCGTCGAAAAGCCGAAAGGCTGGCCAAGCGTCAGGCCAAACCTCCACTTCCTCTTCAGGAATGTCAGCCAGGGTCAGCCCCAGCGGGGCCAGTTGCTCGGCAGATGGCCCACGCTCATAACAGGCCCGGGCCGCCGCCCTCAGTTTCCCAATCGGGCCGGGCTGTAAGCAGCTTGGAAGGCGTCGATGACGGCCTTAGGTGCACCCGTGCAGGTACGGACCAGCTCGAGGATCGCCTTCTGACTGAACTTGTCCTCCAAGTCCCACCCTGTGACGATTTCGCCCAGTTGCTCGGCCTGCAGAGCGATTTCGCCAGCGGTCACCTCTTCCCACGTAGCGTTGTCGGCCCTGGCCTGCTCCGCCCAAGCGTCGCGAGCCTTGTTCCAGCGATCAAACATGCCGGCCAGCGTCACGCGATCCATATAGCGGAACTCGAATTCCACCGGCACTGGCTCTCCACCGATTCGAGGAACCTGCACCTCGGCAATGAACGTCGGGTCTTGCGCGATTTTGATCTTCGCCATGGGGGCTCCTTATGCGCCAGCCAAGTAACGGACCGGACGCGCCGACAGCGCGATGCTGATGGTGCGGGTCATGAGGTTGTTACGCTCCATCGTCGGGGTGGTGGTGATACTCACGTAACCCGGGTAAAGGATCTGGTCGCCATTTGGCAACTTCAGGCGCACCACGGTCAGTTCCTTGCTATCGCCATAGGCCTCGACCAGGCCCACGTAGGCAGCCGCAGGCTGATCCTCGACAGTGATCGACAGCGTGATCGGGTTGCGATTGGTGGGGAACTGGCGATCGTCGTCGTCCTCCAGGTACCCGACCGTGAGGTACTGCTGCTCGCCGCCCGAAGAGGTGAAAGCGGTTACCTTCGAGATCTGAGCCCAGTTGGTCACCGGGATAACAGAGCCCACACCCGACCCGGCGGTGTATTTATCGGTGTTGGTTGTGTTCAGTCCAGCGAGCGAGAATTTGTCGGCGGCAACACTGGCCGCCCGGACAGCGCGGTCGTTGATCAGCGACCAACCTGAGCTGACGACTAGAACATCGCCGTTCTTAATGGTGTGTCCTGCCGCGCTGGCCACAGGCGGCGCAGCGTTGGTTAGAGCGGTGTAGGCGACGGCAGCGGCGAGTACGCTAGCGATTTCCAGCACGGAGCCGTTCGGCAGCGGGAAGCGTGCGGCCATGGGTTGTTTCCTCTTGAAAGCCCGCCAGGCGGCGGTTGGTTATGCCCCAGCGGGCGATTGGTCCGCGACACCGCGGTAGGTGAAGCTGGCCGGCACCGTGTAGGTCGCCGACTCGGGGATGCTTGGGCCTTGGTCAACTGGCTCGGTGACCATTCCCTCGAAACCGTTGCGGCTGAGCTTAGAATTGACATGAAACAGGGCGCTGAGCTCATCTACCAGCGATTCGGCGGTCACCAAGGCCTGGCCCGCCGGGCAGGTGATGCTGACTTGGTAGATTCCGGTGTACTCGTAGGCCTCGCCACCCAAGTAACGGCAGATGGTTGCCCCAGGCAGCTGGTAAGCCTGCAGGTATGTTTCTCCCGGCAAGGCCTCGAAACCCTGCTCGAAGTTCGCGACCCGGATCGGGCGCCCCGCAGCCCAGGCCATCAGCTTGATCTCGATGGCCTGGCGGGCTCGTGCATGGCTCATACGCTGTTGTTCCTGATGGCTTCGTCGACGATGCGCTGGAAGTTGGCCAGGGTGACCCGGACCATACCGGCCGGTGCCTGCATTGAGTGGCCGTATTCCAGCGGGATGGCGTACGCCAGGTTGTTCACGATGTAGGCCGTCTGGCCGATGGTCAGCGCGTGCACCTGGGTGATGAGCGCGGTAATGGCTTCGCTGCCCGACGGGTCGATGCGGTCGAGTTCTTCGGTAGCTGGTGAATCGATGGAGAACTGCCAGTTACCCCGGAACCGCCCGCCAACGTATCCCTGGCCGACAACCAGGCCGTTCACAGCGAAGTTCTGCTCGCGCTCGGTCTTGGTGAGGGGCTTGGCGTACTTCACACCCTTGCGCAGCCTGCCGGCCTTGGTGAAATTGTCCTGATTCAAGTTGATCAGCGTGTTCCGCACCGCGACCTTGAAGTCATAGTCGTCAGCAGCCCTGTTGGCCTTGGCCCGGTGAGCCACGTTGGCTGCCCATAGCTCCGGGTTGCCTACCGGTGACATGCGGATGACGCTGCTGCCGATCTCGATCACGATTTCGCGGAAGGTCGCGTCCAGGGCTTGCTCCGCCTGTTCTGCGAAGGCCCGTATGGCCTCAGCGAAACCGCCCTGCTGCCCGCCGTATCGCTGGGCCATGTGTGAGCCGCGCGCCATGTCACTTCCTCAGCTGAAGGGTCCAAGTCGCCCGGGCTGGGTCCTCGGACACATTAAGTACGCGGTAGCCGCTTACCTGGTCGCCGATCTTGGGCGCCGCCGGGACATCGGTGACAGCGCCGGCCTGCCCCTCGAGCAATTCGTTCTGGAGCACCAGCAGCTTCACGTCCTCAGTCTGTATGCGCGAGCCGTCGATTTCCTTGGCCAGGTAGCTACCGAACACACCGCGCCCGGCGTAATGGAAGGTTGAGGCCGGGACGGTGCCGCCGATCTCTGGGTCATATCCGCCCTTGACTGTGCGACTCCCTGCAACAGGCTTCACCGTGTCTGCTAGGCCGTCCGGATCATCGAACGCTTCCGACAGCTCCGCCTGGAGTTCTTCACGCATGCCCATGGGTCATATCCTCTTGAGCACAACGGTGCCGGCGCGGCGGGCCCAGGGGGCGATGAGGTCGAGAGCGAAGTTCTCACCAGTCGAGCGATCGACAGACCCCGCGACGTAGGTCTTGCTGATCGATGTGCCAGCCTGGGCCGACACGGTCTTGCTCTGCACCTCGCGTTGGGTGTCCTTGTATAGCCGGCCTGCCGCAGCCAGCTTGGCCACCTGCGCGCCGGCACTCACGATGGCGTCAGGCACCGGATCTGGCACCGCCCGCTTGATCTTGGCCGTCAGCCAGGCGTTGGCCATGGCCACGGCAAGGACCGCATCACCAGTGCCAGCCCAGTCCTGCCCGAGATTCTCGTCTACGTCGGCAACGGTGATGAAATCGGTCATGGCTTATTCCTTCGGCGGAATGAGGGCCTGCAGTTCTGGCTTGTTGAGAGCGGGATCGAAGGTAATGCCCTGAGCCGTCAGCCATTCCTTCAGCTCCGGGACCTTCATCTTGTGAGGATCGGTCTCGGGATCGCCGCCACCCTCCTCCTCAATCGCCTTGTCGATCTCCGCTTGGCTGCTGACCGAGGCGTAGCCGTTCGGTGGGTATGCCGACGCCTTGTAACCCTCTCCCACCCACTGAGCCACGGTAGGGCCATCCAGGCGCAGACCTTCCTCGATCTCGCTCACGCTGATGCCCTGGCGCTGGTAGGCCTCGCCGATGTGCGGGGCATCGCCCTGCACGGACACCGAGGTAGCGCCGTCGATCACGCCGAAGAACTGGTCCAGGCGGCGATAGCAAGTGCCGCGCTCGCTGCCCGGGGTGTTGGTGTAGATGACTTTCATGCTGGTCTCCTGCGCAGGGCCCCAGGACGGCGCCCCGCATCATGCGGTCAAGGGGTCGCGGTGCCGCTGATGACCGCGGCGAACGGAACCTGCTTGCGGTCGAACACTCGCTTCCAGTTGGCCGCTGAAGCGTACTGGACGGCGCTCGGGCTGAGGTTGCGGTTCTCGCTGCCCTGCCAGCTGAAGCCAGCCGGTTGCAGGATGAAGGTCTTCCGCTCCCACAGGACTTCGGCGCCCCCGCCATTACCGCCGCCAGGCTTGCGCTCCAGCTCGACCGGTTTGGTCGGATCGCCTTCGCCGTAGCCGAATGCGCCCTGGCCCAAGAACAGCGACAGATACTGGCCCGGCGCGTAGGTCAGAGCGTCGTCCATGAATACCGGCTTGCCCAGGTAGGTGGCCAGGATGATCTTGCCCTGCGAATCGCGCAGGTACTCGATCATGTCCTGCTTAACCATCTGGTTCATGACGACCGAGTGCACGCCGATAGCGGCGAACATGTCGGCGGCGTCACCGGCGGTAAACGCGGCGTCTTGGAAGGCGTTGGCGCTGATCGAGGCGCCCGCGTCTTTGACCATGTCGCCGCCGTTCTGGGCGATGTTGGCAGCGATGATGCCGCGGCCGGCGCCCATCAGGTAACGCTGCCATTGGCGAGTCCAGTAGGTACCGAAACGGTTGCGGATGTGCTGCATCGGCTCGGAGTTGGCCAGCTCTGCAGCCAGGTCGGAGACACCGTAGCCTTTGTTGAGGTACAAGGTCCGGGCGCGCATGCTGCCCTGCTCGGCCTTGCCAACCTCGCCCTGGTCATCCGGATTGTCGTTGGAAATGTTCGGCGCTTCGTCGGCGTCCAGATCCTGCCAGTAGCTGATCTCGGACGTGCCCTGGCCGTTCTTTGCGATGTCGTCGAGCGTGGCCGAGCGAGTGATGATGCCCGACTCAAAGACGGCGGTTTTCTCTGGGGAATTCACCGCTTCCAGAGTGCCGTAGTAGTCGGAAACGAAGATGTCCGACAGTTGGGTAGATGCCATGGGTTAGGTTCCTCGGGTGGCTTGGAGTTTTTTGAATGCGTCGGGGTTGTCACGAGCCATCGCAGCGCGCTCGGTCTCGGTGTACTCGCCCCATTTCTTCGTGGCCTTGCCACCGTTGTCGCCGGTCTGCCCGGCGCCCTGAGCCCTTGGCCACAGGTGGGTTGCGGTTTCGCGCAGCGATTCCGCCCATTCGAGGGGAGACAGCGGGGTCTTGCCGTCCTTCCCGTACACGACTTCGCCGGCACGGTCAGTGGCAATGGGCTCGCCGTCTTCGCTCAGTTTGAAGGTGCCGCGGGCGCGGAGGATGATGTCCTCGGCAGCCTCGGGCAGCGCGCCGGCCTTGATGGCGGCTGCGCGGATGGAGTCAGCCAGCACCTTGTCGCTGTACTTGGCAGCAAAGGCTTCGGCCTTGTCCGCACGCTCGTTGGCAGCCTTGACCTGCTTATCCAGGTCAGTGCGCAGGCGCTCAGTGCGGCGGCTGATGACTTCGTCCAGCTTGCCCTCGGCGATCAGCTTGGTCTCTTCGTCCTGCCCGGCCTTTGCCAGCAGGTCCTTGACCGCCTCGATGTCCAGGCCGTCGAACTGACCTTTCAGTTTGTCCAGCTCGGCCTTGATAGTCTTGTTGGAGCCGATCAACTCGGTGTTTTTGGACTTGAGGCCCGAGACCTCACCGTCCAGGAATTTCTGAACCTCTCCGCCCAGCGCTGCCTTCAGCGCGGCGGTTTGGGTTTCGTCGAGGGTGAGACCGTGGGCGGCCGGGTCGAAGTCAAAAGGCATGTGGCTATCCCCTGGGGATTGATTGGCCCACCTGGCGGGCATGAAAAAGCCCCGCGAGTGCGAGGCCAAGTTTTAGATCTGTGATGTGAGTTCAGATATCGGGCAAATAGTGATGGCAGAATGCCTCCCATCACTTCATTTAGGATCAACACATGAAGATCGAAACGCTGAAGAATCTAGCTCGCACGAGTTATGCCAAAGCTCTAGCCGCTCTCGGAGTAGTAGCGACCATCGCCACGATTTACAGCGCGGTGCATGAGTCTGGCCCCGAGCACAACCCAGCATTCTTCGGACGCTGGGACAGCACGTACGAATATCCCGTACCTGGCGGCAAGTTCACATTCAGCGGCATCACGGAATTCTTCCGAAACGGCCATTACAACGTAAATGGCACATTCAAGTTTTCAGGTGAAACCGGCGGGAAAGAGTTCGCCGCAGTGATGCCCGCTCGGGGCGTTGGCACATGGACTGCTGACGATGATTTCCTCACCTTCACTTTGAGCGGAATGAAAACGGAGCCAGGTCGATACAAGTTCGGTGATATGGAGTTACCAATTCCTACGCTAGAGCAGATCACCGGTCGTTACCTTCCCGACCTGAATCAACAGTACCTGTCGGGAACCACAGGAGAGGTGAAGATCATCTCTCAAGAAGAAGGGAAGATGGTTCTCCAAGGAAAGGATCCGGCGGGAAATCCGTTTACCTATATCAGTTCACGTCGTGACGGCCTGTTGACGAACTAGTCGATGCCCGCCCTCGCAAAGGCCAATGGCTCGAACTCCTTGAGCTGGTCGAGCGTCAGCGGCTTGAAGTTCTTGTCCAACTGGAGCGCGGCGAAGCGTTCAGCTGTCAGGCCGCCATTGCGGAACAGCTTGCCGCGCACAGGGCCCAGCGCGGCGTCCTGAAACGCCGCTGGCTGCGTTTTGAGCCACTGGTAGTAGCTGAGGCTTGCCGACACCTGCCCGCCGCCGTCAGCGCCCACTGCTGC
Organism: Pseudomonas sp. BO3-4; assembly: GCF_034044115.1. NCBI lineage: Bacteria > Pseudomonadati > Pseudomonadota > Gammaproteobacteria > Pseudomonadales > Pseudomonadaceae > Pseudomonas > Pseudomonas sp. BO3-4. Next base: position 2,398,986 of record NZ_CP139018.1, on the reverse strand, counting down.
CCTCGTCGCGCCTTGCCCGAATAACGCCGACAACCGGGTGATCGGCGTGATGGTGGTACGGCAGTGAATGTGGAACGGAGGCACAGGCCCCTTGCCCATCTCGTATTCGCGCCCATCCAGGCTGCGGCACTGCACGCTGGTCTTCCGATCAAGGGTGGCGACGATCCGATAGCCAGGCACCACCTCGGCGTTGGCCTTGAGTGTCTCCATGCGCGCCGTGGTGGCTACATGCTGAACTGCGGTCTGCACCACAGCCCGGGCGCTTCGGTTTGTGACCGCCAGCACGCCGTCTGTGAAGTTCTGCGCGGCTGTGCCTCGTATAGCTTGGGTGATTTCGGCGTTGGTCTGGCCCTGGATGACACCCATCCGGATGGCGTTGGTGATCCTGTCCGCCTCGGCGCGCGTCCAGCCGTTCAGGAAGGGCTTCAGCAGCTTGCCGCCGTCAACCCCGGCAACTTGCAGGGGCTGTGTGTTGATCGCCGCCCTGAGCAGCGAGTCTGCAGGCATGACCGCATCGATCAACAGCGCCTTGGCCAGGCTGCGGCCTTCGAATGCCGCCTCGTACTGGGCAATGTCCACCAGATCGGACTGCATCCGGTCGCTGAAGGCCTTGTAGATCCCCAACAGCTTGCCGCTCACCCGGCCCAGAAACTCCTCCAGCCGGCTCCGGGCATAGGAGCTCAGCTCGTTGCGGGTTAGCTGGTCGCGGACATGGCTGTCAGCTCTACGAAGGTAGGTTTCGAACTTCTTGACCTCGCCCGCCTTGAGACGCTCAAGCAGTACCGAGTGGCGGCTTACCTGCTCCAGCAGCTTCTCGTCCGCTGCCTGCTCCGGTTTCTTCGCCATCGTCTTTGTCCAAGTTGACGCCGCCCGCGCCGTGGTCGTCGCCGATTAGTTCGGCCTCTTCGGCGTAGGGGTGCTCAGGCAGCTTTCCAGTGGTGAGGTACTGCCAGTAGGTTTCGGCGCTGATGGTGCCGGCCATGACACTCTTCTGCAGCTCAGCCAGCACTTGGGCGTCGATCTCTGGGATCACGAACTCAGGCTTGACGGTGAAGACCACGTCATCAGGGTTGTACCCAGTCCACTCCGCTGCATACCGGAGGGCTTGCTCGATGGCATCCGCCGCAGTGATGACGATGCTGTGCAACGTGGCGTGTTGGTCGTTCTGGCGAGTCTTGCGGGCCTCGCCCGACTCAGTGCCCGACACGTCCATGACCTTCGCACCGGCTTCGAGCGCGGCGTTTTTCTGGTCCTCCATCGCCGTACGCACGGCCTGGATGCCGGCGCCCTGGAACTCCAGATAGCCGCACGAGCCGCTTGGCCCCAGATCCCAAGCCGCCGACGGACCGGTCACGCTGAGCTCAACGCTCTCGTCCAGGCCGGACACCCATGGCTGCGGGTGGCTGGTCTGGTGCAGCGCGGTGAAGTAGTCGGCGCTGAGCTGATAGGACTTGAGCGCGGCTCGGGCCATGGTCAGTAGCGGGATCTCGTCGACGTCCGGCGAGTTGTCGGTGGAGCCGCAATAGATGACTGGGATATAGTCCAGGCCGCGCACCAGGTTGTTACTGCCATCGACAGTGCCCAGCGGGCGGTCGTCCTCGATCAGCTCGCCGGCCTCGTTGCGCACGCCAGTACGACAGACCGCACCGTCCATGTAGAACTCGCGGTAGACCGTCTCGCACTCATGGCTGTAGCGGTCCTGCTCCTTGCGCCTGAATTCGCGGAACACGGACAACACTAGGTCCTGGCGGCCGCCTTGGTCGGCAGTGTCCCAGTTGATGGCGTTGCGCACCGCGTAGGTGGCGAAGTACGGTTGGCCCTTGTCATCGATGTTGACCACTAACGGCACCCGGCCATGGGAAATTGCCTGGCGCACTATCCGCAGGAACAGCTGGGTTAGGCCGAAGCCGTCAGCCGTGGCGTTGTCCTCCAGCCCCTTCAGCCCCGCTGGCAGCTTCACCTCGGGTATCAGCCGCGAGACCAGGCCCATCATCGACCGCAGAGAATCCCGCACCCAGTGTTCGTACTGAGCCCGGGCGGTGTAGTTTTGGTAGAGATAGGCATTGCCGGCGCCGTCCAGCTTCTCGGCCTCGTTCATGCCACTGGGCTTGGGCAGGTTACGCGGGCTGCGCTTGATGGCGCCCTCGCCCTCCAGGGCATCGTCCATCATCCGCCACTCTTCGATGTGAGCGTCGTAGTCTGGGTTGGTGGATTGAACAGGCATTACGCCAAACCTCCGATGCGGCGGACACCGCCTGTGCGTTTACGTCGCGCCATGGCAACGGCGAAATAGCGGAACCCGTCAGCCGGGTGGGATGACCAGTCGTGAAGCGGTTTGTCCTTCCAGCACCCGCGCTTGTCGTCCCACTCCTTGCGGTAGCTCTCCAGGGCGGCGATGCCCTCGCTGCACTTGGCCTCGTCGAAGGCGCAGTTGGGCAGGATTTCCCGTGCCTGCTCGATGCCCTCGTCCACGCCGAGCTTCGGAACCACCTGGAAGGTCATGCGGTACTTCTCTCCGTCGATCTCGTAGCCCTCGCGCGCGAGCTCGCGCCGAGTCTTGCCGTCGCTACCAAATTCGCGGTTGTCGATGTCGTGGGGCCCCCAGTGCTCGCCGTAGGTATAGCCACGATCCTTGAGCACCTTCATGTAGTGCCGCAGACCCTCGCCGCTGTTCTGGTAGAAATCGACAACGTGGTACTCCTCACCGACGATCCGGATGAACCAGACGGCCGTGGAGTCGCCCACGCCGATATCCCAGAAGGTGTGCACCGGCAGGTGGCTGTTGTCTGGCAACTTGCCGATGCGCTGGGCGGCGTAGAGCTTGGTGAACTGCTTGGCGTAGTAGGCGCCCTCGATCGTCTGCTGGAATGCCTCGGCAGGGATCGACGGGTATTCCCGCTTCATGTCGTCGCCGAGGGTCTTTTCCTTGGCGCTGTACCAGGCGCGCTGGCCTGGATTGGTGACGATTCCGTGCTTTGCGCTCAGGTCGTCGAAGTACTTGGCCAGGCGATCCGGGATCGTGACGTCGGTAGGGTCCAGCCAGTACAGCGGATTGCGCCACCAGCTGAAGAAGAAGAACTTCCAGTCCAGCAGGCCCAGAGGCACACCGGCCAGCTGCTGCTTCTCTGCGCTCTGCGAGTAATCGAAGAAGTAGCCCGCCCGCCCCTCCGCCGTCGACTCGATCGTAACGAAACACTCTGCGGCGACAGCCTCGAAGGCGCCGGTGACGATCTCTCGGGCTTTGTGGGGAAACTTGGCGCAGATCTTCCCGAACTCGGATACGTGCAGATACCGTAGAGTCCCGCCCCGAAAGGATGTGGACACGTAAAGCGATCCGCCTTTGCTGAACACAAGCTCACCAGCAGCATCGTTGCGAGCAGGGTTAGCAGCGCGTATTTCCTTGGGAAGGTTGTCGTACGCATACTTGACCTTCTCTCGGAACAGCCGCTTGGCGTCGTTCAGTGTGTGGGCGATCAAGGCGCACTTGGCGGCCTCAAATAGCGCGGCATCCAGCTGAACGATGCAGACCAGCGTGGTGAAGCCCAACTGCCGAGCCTTGAGGATGATGTTGCGGGTGTGCATCCCCTGGAAGTAATCGACCTGCTCCTGCGTCATGCGGAAGCGGACCTTTTTGCCCTGCTTGTCCGTAATGAAGTACAGGTTGTTCAGCCGCCAGAACCGGTCCCGTAGCAGTTTCATGTGCTCGGGCTTCATGGTCAGGCATCCTTCGATAGTTCATCCATCAGCTGCGACAGCTCGTCGGCGTCTTTCGACTGCTCCTTGTCGTCCAGGCCGAATGCAGTGCGCTCAAGCACCTGCAGATTCTTCATGGCCGAGGACAGCTGGAAAAGGGTTTTGGCGTTACTTGGCAAGGCGACCGCGGCGAGCATTGAGCTACGACGGAAACCGCTCTCATCGTCGGCAGTCTCGCGCTCGATCTCATCCTCGATGTCCTCGCGGCGCTTGATGGTGGTCAGCAGATCATCCATCAGCAGATTCGCAAGGTTCGCGGCTTTACGAATGTCGCGGCGGTGGCTGCGAACAACCGTCGCACCCTCTTCTGCCGCCTCCTCGATGATCTCGGCGTCACGCTCAGGGTTCGCGCATTGGTCTTCGCGAACCTCGCCGCGAACCAGCTTGTTGCGAACCTCTTTGCGGACCTGCTCGGAAAGGTCCCGCTCCCAGCCCAAGGCCTTGGCCTTCTTCCGGATAGCTGTGTCGCTCACCCCGTTGCGGTCAGCGATGGTACGGATGGAAAGCGCCCCGGCCCGGAAGGCTCGTTCGATCGCCTCCCAGTCGGGTTGCTTTGTCATGGAAAACCTACTGCTTGTAATGGTGGCTGGTTGCCGGTATTGGTGGGTGTCAATTCATTTAACCGCACGGAGAGCAAGATGCAGAAGAGATATCGAGTCGTACACGTTCCTCACGTGGAGCTGGTCGCCCTTCAGCCGGGGCAGCGCCCACCAAACATTCCAGTTGAACAGTTTTGCTTCCGCGTAGAGGACTCGCTGGCAGATGGAGATTACGTAGTAGGGGGTCCTTACTTCGATGAAGCGGAAGCTAAGGCCGCTTGCGACCTACTCAACGAGGACGACTAAATGCTGAACCTCGAACGCTCGACTCGAAAACTACTTGGGCTCCAGAGCGCACTCTGCTCGGACTCCGCCGGACAAGAGGTTTTCGTCGGGCTCAGTCGCCAGGAGTCAGAGAGGTACATTGAACTTTGGAGCGAAGCGACCGATGAGTTCATTGAGTTAGATAGAAAGCACAAACGAACGCTACACAAAATGGATGACCTATAGAAGGCTACGCGCTGCAGCGTGCCGCACTTACCCTGCGGCACAGCTACCCGCTTATCCGAAGCGCCCGAATCTTCCCACCGGTGCTGGTATCGCGCCTGGCTGCCATCTCAACGGCCTGCTCAGCGCTCGCCCCCATATCCATCGCAGCGAATGCGTATGGCGTGCCGCTGCCGATGGCGTAAGGACGATCAGGCTTGATTGGTGACTTCCACAGACCGGTATCGTCATCCACCGCCACCATCATCAGCTTGCCGCCATCAACGACGATTGCCGAGGCGTCGACCTTCCCCGATGGCGCGGTGCCGAAGTAGGCCCCGACCAATGCGTCATAGTCACAGAGGGCGCCCGACATGAAGAACTTCACCCCATCGCGCTCAATGCACTTGTCGCAGTCATCGTCGGTGATGAGGTCACCTCGGGTAACGCGGGAATCGTAGGCGATCACACCGTCCTTGTAGGCGATGGTCGTCATTCTGCCTGCTCCAGTCGCTGCCCAGAGATAACCTCGCCCAGGCTCAGCCCGTGACGGGTGCGGCCGGACTCGATTCCATCAGCCCGATCCTTTGCCACCATCGCGTCAGCAACCAGGTCGGCCTGCTGGCCGCTGGGGAACTCTCCAATCATCGAGGATGAGGCGCTGTCAGCGTCGGTGGCGTAGCGGCTCACGATGTAGCGGGAAACGGGACGAACCTGGTATTCGGTCTTCATGGGATATCTCCGGCCTGCGCACAGGCTGAGCGTGATGGGCAGGTGAATCAGGCGAACGGATTAGCCGGCTTGGCGATCGAGCGCACAAACCACATGAAGCCTTGCTGCAGGTTGGTCTTGGCCAGGGCCAAGGTACGCTGGTCCACGCCTTCGATCTGGCCGATTTGCTTGAACAGCTCACCGGCATCGGCCTCCAGGGCCTAGATTGAGTTCATACCGTCGATCTCGCTCTGAGTGAGGTCGCGGTAACCGGTGATCTTCTTGTGCTGGTTGTCCATGGTGGATCCTCTGGTGGTCGCGCCACGAAACGGCGCATCTTCATTTTGTGGCGGGGGGTTCAACCATTTGGCTCTAGCAAACCTGATAACCACTGGCGCTAGTGACACGGCACGCCATCGAATCGTCTCGATGAGTCATATTGTTGCTTCCACCTGCCGGACTAATACTTAGGCTTCTGCCTGGGGAGGCCGACACATGCAACCAAGATTCGTTATCGTTCCGGCTGTGCCTATCGAAGGTGAATCCTTCCGCATCGGCAACCGGTTCTACGCCGCCACAACTTCCGGCGGCTTCGATATCTACGACAATCAAGAGAAGGAGCGCCTTAAGCGCGGGTTTACCAATAAGTCGGACGCCGCGTCTGAATGCGAAAAAATGAACGCCGCGTCACGCAATCCCGAGGAACTGTTCCCGTTGCTGCGGACTGACTGAGCCGCCCTACCCCGGCTGGAACACATGGCCGCGCCGGGCAACGGCATACAGGATGATCCCCAGCTTGAGGATCACGCCGTACAGGGTGGGCACTTGCCCGCCCATGGCCAGGACGAACGAGCCAAACGCTCCAATGGCCACTAGGTAGAACGCGACGGCTAGCAGCGGATGGTCCATGGGCCGAATCCGGCGCAGGTAGTCGCATGCTGCGATCACCACCAGCACGCTCAGGAACGCATTCGTGCCGACCAGGACTGGAATCAGGGAAGAGCTCATCAGTTAGCCCCCTTGGCTCCGAACTGACTCACCACCGACTTCAGGACTGGGATGATGTTCATTGCCAGTAGGCCTATGAGAAAGGCCACGCCGTATTGGGTTTCTCCGCTGGCGCCAAGACTGAAGTAGCTGATGGCGAGAGGGGTGCAGAAGACTGCCGAAGCGAAGCCGGTGAAGAAGGCGGCGACCGCCTGACCGCGGGTGAGACCCCGCAGGAAGGTCAGCGAGAGGATCGCGCCCGCGAAGCCACCAATGATCACGCCGTACTTCACCAGCAGGACGCCGGCAGTCGTGCTTGCTGGTTCGGCCATGTTTTGTTCCTAAAAAAAGACCCGCTTGAGGCCCCGATCAGGCACAGGCTCTCGTGGAAAGCAGCGCTCAAAATTGGGGGCGGAACGAAAAAGCCCAGGTCATGGCCTGGGCTTTGAGATGACTAGTTTCAACGCTTTAGTGACGGGATAGAGGCCGCGTCTCACTTGCGTTGCAGCGGAAGCATTCCATTCTTTTGTGGGTATCAGTTCTCGACACCTCAGTCCAAGTGTGGCTTTCCTTCTTCACTTGGCTGAAACCACACCTAATGCACTTCTCCTTAATTTTGCAGAAGTCATCCATCCCCATCTCGGCAAAGCCTTCATGCTTCACCTTATTGTCTTCGTGCGCGCAGTGGACGCAATGGCGAATCATCGTGCATGTGTGGTGGTTCTTGTACGAGAAATCACCGTATTCATGCTTATGCTTGGTCAGGTGATCGAAACAATCGGGGCATGTTTTTTCGTACAAGCAAGCCGGGCCGCCGCTCGCCTTGGTGTAATCACCTCCGTGAATACCAACTCCGCATTTTGCCTTGAGCGCAAGCTCCTTGACCTTGTCGAAAAACCCCATCCTAGACTCCGAAAATTGTGGATCCATCTCCGGTGTGTCGTCAGGGATAGCAAAAACTTTAATCGGACAAGGCAAAATGCTATCGCACTTTTTGACAAGCTTTTTTAGGCCCTACTGAAGGGCCGGGCGAAGGTGCGGAGCAGCACATAACGAAATTGGAGCGGGCAGAGGGAATCGAACCCTTCTCTGCTCAGCTTGGAAGGCGGGCGGCAAACCTGCTGCTTGCCCGCTTTGTGTGGGTCTTTCCCCACCTGTCCGCCGAAGACCCTCCGACGCCAGCGCCCTACTGCACTGGTCTCGCCGGTCAGATCTCGCGCCACCCCGGAGCATGTGAGGTAAGGGTGCGCGGGCTGCCGGTGTTTTCCTGCATCGCGGCACTACCGGCTTATCCGCGTCCAGTTATCCCTTTCGGGCCACGCTGGCAGTGGGTCCCTGCACCAGAAACAGAAATCCCGGCACTGGGCCGGGACTCTTGAGGCCCTCATGGGGCCAATAAAAAACCCGGCGCAATGGCCGGGTTCTGCGTGTCACTCCTCAACACGCGCAGGAATGACAGGATGCAAGAATTTTGTTGCACCGTTGCAGAGTTGTCAAGCGGCATCTGCCATCAAAACGCCTTCCTCCTCCAAGATCTTGCTGGAGGCAGCCAAAGCCTCGGCGACCATATCGTCCAGCACCTTCTCAATCCCCTTCTTCCAGCGCCAGTACGTGGTCCGATTCAGGCCCTGGCCATCCCAGGTGTTGATGTCGTAGAACTCGGCCGGCAGCACGATCATGTCAGTGGAGCGCTTCACGTACTGCTCACGGCGCGCCTGGCCGGCATCCTCTGGCATCTCGCCTCCCTCCAGGCGCTTGACCACGCCTGCATGCAGCGAGTCGAATTCTGCACGCTCGCGGGCAGCACGCCTGGCCACCTCATTCCCCGAATACGCTTGCATTCCTTTCACGGGCGGGATGGCCCAGGCAGTGACCGCTTTGTAACGGAACAGGTTCGGCGCCTGGGTGGCGATCAGCGGGACCAGCTTTCCGATCGCATCCACCTTCTTGGCCTTGTGGGTGGAGAACCTTGCCGTCAGTGCATTCCAGTGCCGCGGGATCAGCTTGCTGTGTAGACGGGCGTGCACCCAACAATCCACCAGCAGGGCCGCATCCTTCCCGGTGATCTCACCCTTCAGCTTTGATGCCTGGACCTTCGGCTCGAAGTCCCCGCCACCCACGCCGCTCATGGTCTCTGCCGCAAGGGCGCGAACCACTGCCGCCAACACGCTCTGGTATTTCATGGTTTACCCCCTGCCTGCTTGGCCTTGCTCAAAATGAATTCTTCGTAACTGCGCTTGCGGCGCACTGCGCCAGCCCAAGACAACGCCACACCACCCACCACCATGAGGGTGGCCAAAATCAGGAATCCCCATGCTGGTGTCATGCTGCAGCCCTCCTCAGGTCTTTGAGCTTCTGCCTGTACAGGGCCTTGATGGCCTGCAGGTCTTCGATGGTCAGGCGCTGGGGCTTATGAGGCCCTTCCAGCCATTCAACCTGGTCGGCACCAATGCGCTTCACGAGACAGATCCGGTACTCGACAGCGTTGCCCGACAGGTTCCGGTTGCATTTCACACACTGGCGGTGCACGTTGAGCGGCTCGAAGCGCAGCTCTGGGCAGGCGCCGACCGACCGATAGTGGCCGGCGTCCCAGCGGCTACCGGTGATGAGGTCGTGGTCACTCGGGTTCGAATCGCAGCTGATGCACGGCAGACCGGCGTCGCGCTCGCGAATGTAGGCATTGAACGCGGTCTGCGCCTCGGCCATGTGCTCGCGGCGGGTCTTCAGCTTCTCCCGGCGCTCCTGCAGGTCCTGGCGGGCCTGCTTCGTGATTGCCTTGGCCGCAACCTTCTGCAGCTTCGGATCTTTGGCCATGACCTTGGCACATGCGATGCCGCACACCTTCTGCGTGGTCATTGTCGGCTTGAAGAGCTTGCCGCAACCTGGTGCCTTGCACTTCTTCGGCTTGATCTCCTTGGCCAATGTCATGCCGCCTCCTCACTCAGCAGGTCACCAAAGAACACGCCCTGCGGCGCGAACTCGGCCACGATCCGGTCGGTGTACTGGCAGCCCTGGGCGCGGTCGAACAACCGAGTCACCGGGAACCCATCCGGCCCGAACATGGCGCACGGCCCCATCAGGCGCAGCTTCACGTCGTAATCCAGGTGGATGAACGACTCAGCCCAGCCGGTGCGGAACTCGGCGCAACCGGCGCGCATGATCGGCACTCCCAGGTGCAGCTTGCAGTAGCGGCGCACGTCCTCGATGTCGCCCATCTCGGTGCTCTTGGCGATGCGTTCGTACATGGCAAACCACAGGGCGTTCTGGTCCAGGGTGCGGTCCTTACCCGGGCGTATGCTCACAACGACGAACTTCTTCTCGCGAAACAGCCGGGTCATCATGGTGATGGCCTCGGAGAGCTTGGCCTGGCTGTTGACGCTGATCTTCTCGGTCATGGCCTGGCTCTCCCGATGGTGCAGTTGTAGGTGGTGTTGCCGATGTAGAAGCCGCCGATACGATCGCAGTCGTTCTTGATGCTCTCGTGGGCGCCAACCCATCCGCCCAGTGCGCACAGCGCGAAGACGAAAGCCAGCCACAGGGAATTCATCACACCCCCTCCCCGGCCGGCTGCCCGGCGCGCTTGATGTTCAACTGAGCGACTGCGGCGCGTGTCTGCCGCTTGCGCAGGTAAGTATCGACTCGGCGGCGCTGGGATTCCTTGGCGCGCTCGCGATCCTTCTTGGCCTTGGCGGCGATGAGGATGCAGCGTACTTCGGCCAGCTTCTCGCGAACCTTGGGGCTGACCTTAGCGCGCACTTCGCCAGTGAGTAGGCCGGCGATGGCCTGGCCGTCATCGGTGATCGGTGCGATGCGCAGGTCGGCCAGGTACTTGGCACCCGTCTCGTGGGTAATGAGCTGGGCGCGGACGGCGGATTCAATAGCCGTTACCCGGCGGCCAGCGTCGTAGCCCAGCGACACCTCCCACTTGGCCGGCTGGTCCTCGGCGCGGGCGAAGCTGACCAAGCGCTCGTAGGCGCTCATGAACGCCATGCGGGCGCCGACCTTGTCGCCAGCCTCAAGGATCGGCCCGGAGGCGATCATCGCCTGGCGGACTTCAGTGGTGAGCACCACGGTCACGTGCTCATCACTGGCCGCCAGGGCGATCGACCAAGCCTCATCTTTCCCGGGGCGGCTATCAGCCGCGTGGACGTGCTTGAGGACCATGCCAAGCGAGAGGCGCCCGGCTGGCTCTCTGCGGCATGAACGCAGCGCGCCGATGATGGTGGCAGGGTCATAGGCCGAAAGGTCTTCAGCGATGAGCTGAGCGCCTCCGCCACTGATGGTCTGCCCCATTGCTTCAGCAGTTGCGCAGATTGCCTTTGCAAGATCAGCAATTTCAGCCAAGGAAAGCATTCCGCTGTCCTCCCTTGCCGTTCAGGATCGAATCAGCCGCTTCCTGGGCCGCGTTGATGTTGGCCTGGGTCTGCTCCAACTGCCGGGCAGTCGTGGCGTTCATCTGGCGATTGGTCACCCACTGTGTGTGGTAGGCCTCGGCCTTGGCCAGCAGGTCGCCCAGGTTGTGGCAGCCGTTGATCAAGCGCGCGTCGTTGACAGTCAGGAAGTACGCGGCCACATGGTGGGCAACGTCGATGCCGAGACGACTGATGAGTTGCCCAACCTGCCCGCCTGACTTGGCGTTCCACACTGGCCAGGCGTGGTAGCGCTTACGGTAAGCCATGGCGTAGTTCGCCCAGGCCTTGAACGTTTTGCAGTTCGAATCCTTCGGTCCTGGCATGTCAGCAGGAATTTCGCAGCGGGGTTGCTGAGCCGCGAACGGAATCACGATACCCTCCGCGACCATGGCTTCAGCCTGGGTCGAAACTGGTTCAATGACTGGTTCCTTTACTGATTCAAAAGAGTGACTGGTTCTGGGTGCAGCTCCTGCGCTACCCCCTAGTGAATCTGCTGCACTAGGGGGTGAACCTGCTGCACTACCCTGGTGAATCTGCTGCACTACCCCTAGTGAATCTGCTGCACCACTCAAGGTGAGGTAGTAGACGTTAGAGGAGTTACCCTTTGGCCCGCCCTTGCGAATCTCCTTGCGCAACAGGCCAGCACCGCACAGGGTGTTGATGTGGTTCATCACAGAGCGCTTGCTGATCTCGCACTGATCGGCGATGTGCTGATACGACGGCCAGCATTCGCCCTGGTCGCTCGCGTTGTCGGCCAGCTTGATTAGCACCAGCTTGCGCAGCGGATTACCGACCTTGGTCTTCATGGCCTTGACCATCAATTCCATGCTCATGACGGCTCGTTCCCTTCACGCATGGCATGCAGCTTGTCGCGCTTGATGATTTCGGTGCACTGCTGGTTCTTGTGAAAACACTCATCTGCCATCCCGCCTGGGTCCGACATGCAGCAATCGGCACACACCCAGCCACATTCGCCGCGGGCGGCTTGGTCGGTGCATTCGCGCAACGAAACCTTCACGAAGTCGCTCATGCTGCACCTCGCACGGCCTTGTCATGGGTGTGCAGGCCGTCCCAGTTCTTCTTCATGGGTAGCTCCCCGGCCAGGTACAGGTCGTAGAGGCGTGCTGCGCCTTTTCGGAGGAGAATCGGCGTATAGGCGATGAACGCCTCTTTGCCATGCGGCGTGATCTCGTTGTGGTGCTCGGTCATGTAGCGGTCGCGAGCATACGAAGTTACCCGCCAGCGGGTACCGGACCGCCCCTCAGTGAAAAGCCAGTTCTTATCCTTGAGGTAGCCGTTCACCTGCATGACGTTGACACCATTCAGCTGCTTGCAGAACTGCGCTGCCGTCTCGCCTTCCTTGAACAGGCTCTCCAGGTGGTCGATCTTTTTGGCCTGGGCCTCGACCTGGACCGTGAGCAGCACGCGGGCCTGCTCCGACTCCAGGGCCATCTGGAGGATTTCCAGCTTGCTCAAGTCGGCCGGTGCCGCCGGCGTGGCTTGGTCTTCGAGTTCGCGCCAGCGTTTAATAACCGCCATGCGCATAGCGGCGCTGTAGCCGGTAAGCAGGCAGTCGGTGTGCTCACGGTCCAGGCAATACTCGCGCCGAGCCCGGTTTTGCGAGTCGAAATAGATCTGTCCAAAGTTGGACGCATCTTCTTTCAGGTCGCCAAGCATCTTCTCGATGTCGCGCTTTACGTGCTGATGCTGCTTTCCAGTCAGTTCAGCGATTTCGCGCGACGACATCGTGCGCGCTACGAAATCGTGGTTCGCATTTTGTGGCGCGACCCTTTGCAAGGCCTGTACAATTTGGGTCTGCATATGCATAATCCCCTTCAAAGATTTGTGTTTCGCAGAGAGCCGGGCCGCGAACCCGGCTTTTTTGTGCCCGCGATTCGGGCTTATCAGGGCCTGTTCAGGCCTTTCGATGAAACGGGGTCACGACTCCTCGCGGGTTGCGAGGCTTGGTTCGGTTGGCCAGTTCTCGACGGATCAGCTCAGCTGCCAGCGCCTCAGGGCTTACACCCCTTCTCATCGCCTCTTTCTCCAACTGCTCCATCTGCCTCTGGTCCAATCCGATTTCTTCAATCGGCATGGGGCCTCCTAAGGGCCTTCAGGCCACGTGCTGATCGCCGGTATTCTCCGAAGCCAAGGCAGCCAGCTGAGCCTCAAGCAGCTCACGGCAGAGCACAGCGCGCTGAGTGCGATGAAACTTTGCCAGCGCCTGGATCAGTTCAAAGGTGTCCTCATCGACCCGGACCTTGATCTCACGGTCATGCAGATGCTTGGGGTTGGCGTACATGCGGTGATGGCTCCTTGCAATTGGAAATGGTTAGGCGGCGACTTGCGCAGGCGGAAACGCATCGTCCAGGGCACAACTGGCACCGAGGACGTTCAGCGCTTCCACAATGAGTCGCGCCTCTTGCAGCCCTGGGTTACGCAGGCCTGATTCGTAGTTGGCCAGGCGGGACTGATTCCAGCCGAGCTGACGGCGCAGCGCTGCCTGGGTAACGCCAGCCCTTTCGCGAATCGTTCGGACTTGGTTCATACGGTCTTCCTCCACTGATGACCGAAGGATAAAACACGTTTCGTGTTAATTGCAAACACAATAAGTGAAAGCCGGTCATTTCATTTCGTGATGAAATCCCGCGCATGAATGAATCATTGAGCCAGCGCATCAAGCGTCTGAGAAAAGCGACGGGAATGTCCCAGGCCCAACTGGCAGAGGCCTGTGGCTGGAAGTCGCAATCTCGGGTCGGGAATTACGAGGCAGGTACGAGAGAGCCGACCTTGGCGGACATCGCGGCCATGGCATCAGCCCTGGGCGTCGACCAGTCCGAGCTACTGCTTAATCAGCCTGTCGTCGAGGCTCTTGCCACAACAGCACGAAGCACGACCGACTTGGTTAAGCTGATGCTTGCCAAAAGTGGCAAGGGCATTCCGGAAGAAGCCCGCCAGCGCTTGATAGCCGCGGCTGAGGATTTTTCCTCCTCTGGCGTCGTGCCTGAGGACATAAAGCGCCCTGGCCTAGTCGGAGATGAGGTCCGGATCGCCCACTACGATATCCGCGCAGCAATGGGTGGCGGCCAGCTCCCGCACGACTATCCGGAAATGCTCAAGGACATTCGCGTCAGCCCCAGCCACCTGCGGGAAATCGGCGTTGAGTTTGAGGAGCACTACCACCTGAAAGTGGTCACCGGCTGGGGCCAGTCGATGGAGCCCACCATCAAACACCGCGACCCGCTAATCGTGAACATCAACGTACGCGAGTTCGTTGGCGACGGGATCTACCTCTTCGTCTGGGATGACCTGCTCTACATCAAGCGCCTGCAGGTTGCTGATGAGGAACACTATGAAATGATTTCGGACAACCCGCGGCACAAGGATCGGATGATCCGCCGGGACATGACCTACATCCAAGCCCGCGTTCTGTTGGTTTGGAATGCTCATCTGGTGTAGCCATGTCACTAACCAAGCCCAACCAAGAACTCCGCCGCGACCTCCAAGGGTTGGCCTCTGATCTCAAGTGGTCAGTGGTTGAGCTAAAACGGATTGCTGAGCGTATCAGCCTGTCCGGTAATGATGCTGATGCTCAAGCCTTACTGAGGATGTGCCGATCTTTTAAGGACGGCGAGGAAAGGCTCACCGGATATGCAGAGGAAACCCATCTGGGGCTTATCGTCCGCGTCAAGAATCCTTGCGAGGCGTTAGGATCGACCGAAATAGTAACGAGGTAAAGAAAGTAAGCGTCAGTCTAGTCCCCCGCACGAAAAATGAGAGCGGTGGCGACGGTAGTCGCCAAGATGTCACCAACACATGGAGTGCACTATGAGACTCACTAGTATCAACTCGGCCGCAAGTCTCGCGGCCCCCTATCTAAAAACGCCGCCCAAATCTGGCTCTTTTAATTAAGCTGCGCCCACACACCGAGAATCCACACTAAAATTATTGGATTCATGGAATAATAATGCCTAAATTGGTCAGTTTACCGTCAACAGGATGTATGAGTCACAATGGAAATGGCAATTGCTAATCAAGAGGGTACTAGTCCCCGGGTTAAAAATTTCGAATCGTGCCGTAAAATAGCGCAAGGCCCGGTTTTTATAATTGCATCCGGAAAATCAGCAAAGGACTTTCCCTTAGAGCAATTTTCAGATATACCAATTATAACAATGAACGGCGCCATTGCAATGTTCGCAGGCTCCGATATTAAGCCTTTTTTCTATGTCTGCTCGGATACTAGTTTTCGCCTGCAACAACCTCACCTCTATGAAATGGCGATCCAGCGCTCAAAGCGAATAGCCATATGGAAAACCGAGGCGGAAAAGCTAGCAAAGCCTCCATCAGGAGAAATTTTTTTTCTTGAGAAAGCACCTGAGCTTCCGCTCATGCAAGCAATTTTTAAACGCGAAAATCATCATGCGCGTAGCTGGGCACTCTGGAGTAAACGAGGACGCTCCATAGGCTTCAGCAAAAATATGGAGTACGGCTATTTTGATGCGAGAACCATTGCATATGTAGCACTCCAGATTGCATATCATTTAGGATTCTCAAAGGTTTTTCTTGTTGGTGTTGATCTGAACCAGTCCGCCGGAAGATTCTACGAGAATGGTGCATCAGTCATATCACCTTGCGGCTTAGACAAGCACTTTGAACAGCGAATTTTACCGTCATTAAAGTTGATGTCCTCTGACGTGGTAAACGAAGAATTCAAGGTGTACAACCTTTCGCCAACTTCAAGAATCCCAAAGTCTATCATCCCGAAACTTTCTATCTCACAGGCTCGCGAAATGATAGACACTGACCTAACATCAGCATCTAAGCAGATACTTTAGGACAAATTCGCAAGGTTGAACATGCCCGATACTGCATGATCGAAAGGTAAAAGTCGAAGCTTGATCGCTCTGCACCCTCTCAGCGAAATTTACTAAAGCTTCCAGCAAGCCCGCACAGTGCGGGCTTTTTTGTACCATTTAGAATAGCGCTTCTTATTCCAGTACTTCGAATTCGTCAAAAGGAAGCTTGTAGTAATCATCGCGCTGCATTTCCCACTCGATTTGACGCCAACATCGTCATCTCAAGGCCGCCAGTTACGGTCAGCAGTCCAACCACCTCCTCCCACTCCATGTGTCGTCAAGGCAATAAATTATGACTCCCCGGTGAGCTTGGGCGCTCGGGTGGTTGATTGTCGACTAGACGCGTAGGCCCTGCCGGCCTCGAGAAAATAAACACATTTTGTGTTGACGCATAAAACACGATGCGTGATATTTGCCTCAACACGCAGTCACTCACCAGGGACTGCAGAGGCCCACACCGGCCGCCGCTCTTTCACATTATGAGAACCTCGCGGATCGATCCCGGCAACGGCACAGCGCGAGCAATAAATTCGATCCCCATGCCAGCTCTGGAACTGGCCAGCTCGAAGCCATGCGGCGCGCTCCCTCACTGAAAGCGTCAAGCGGGCCAAGGGTTGCGCTGCAACCGCTCCCTGCCGGGATGCCCTCAGAACGGGCGTCGGTGCCTGGCACAGTGCGAGCAGCGAGGAAACACAGATTTCACTGGCTGGCCTTGGCGACAGGGCCAGACGGGAAATCGAGTGCTCACGCGGCGTCGCGAAGGTAAGTGAGTCAAAAATATTGAATCCAACAGTTGCCTACTGGGTCAGGATTTATGAACGCAGTAAATCTGACGAGGTAACAGCAATGACTATCGAAGCAGAGACACTCGCTCAACTTACCGAAGCGCTCCAGAAGCGCGGTATGTTCCTAGTTTCAGACGTCGCATTTACCAGAGCGCCGTACCGACATAACCACCGCTGGATCTGCATCGTAGAGTGAAAATTCTTATTGCCGGCGGCTCAGAGTAGGCCTCTACCGCCGGCTCCTCTTCTGATTCATCCCACATTCAGCAAGACCCGTTTCTTTCCTATCCCCTTCCCAACATTCGACCGCACTGGCAGGCGCCAGGCCACCTTTCACGGTGAGTTTGGTCACCCGCGCCTGGCTCCTGGCCAATGCGGCCGCATTACCACCAGGAGGACGCCATGGGCGCACTTCGAGCAGCTCAGTTTGAGTACGACAACCGGATGCCGCCAGCAGTGAGCGAAGTAGCTGACGCGGAATCCACTTGGATCGACGACGGCATCGCCGAGCTGATGGCGCGCCGCGACGTAGTGTTCCAGCGCCGGATGCGCCCGAAGCAGGGTGTCACCTATGAGCGCTTCGCCCAGGCGGTGGATGAGTTCGTTATGGGGCAGCTGGGCCAGTCGGATATCAGCAACTCAGTGTTGGGCCGCTTGGTCTTAGCGGCGTGCTGCAAGGTCATCAGCGATGCCGCAGCGGCAGCCGACGAGATCCTGAGCGTAGCCAACCCTGAGTCGGCGCTGGAAGAGATCGCCCGCCAGCTGCTCACCCCCTTCGCCAAAGAAGGAGTGCTGGCCCAGGCCGAGGAGGCTCAATGAAAAGCCCTCACGTACTGATCGACGAAGAGCTTGAGGCCATGGCTCACCCGGAGACGCCACTGTCCTGGCAGGCCATGGTCCTCAAGCTCCTCACTGAAATGCTGGCCGACCAGCGCATCACCATCGAAGAGTTCAACCACTACTGCGGGCGCCTCAACAAGATCGTTGATGGGCGCAAGGAGGTTGCATGACCACGCAAATCGTTCAAACGCTCATCGACGAGCAGATCGCCGAACTGCCCGAGGCTCAGGCCATGCCGGCCGACCGGGTGCTGATGCTGTTCAAGGGCCCGACTCTGTTCGACGCCAAGAAAGCCGCTGCCGACGCTTTCATCGAAAACCCCGAGGCAGTAAGCCGCAGCTGGTGGATGTGTGGCGAGTGGACCGTAGGATATGAGGTCCGCGTATGAGGAACCGATTCCAAGGCACCTGCTACCGCTGCGGCGGTCACGTGGCCAAGGGCGCCGGCCACTTCGAGCGCTATCAAGGCGGCTGACGAACCCAGCATGCTGACTGCGCAATCAAGGCGCGCGAGGAAAAGCTGAGGGCTCTTCAACAATGACCAGCTACCAGCGGGCCCGCCGCATCGCGGCTTGGCGCGGCTCCTTCTCCATGCTCTTCGCCTGCACATTCTTCATGCTCGCCAGCGCCCTCGCTGGCTGCATTACCTGCTGACGCAAGACGCCCGAGTACGGCGGGCCCCTTCGGGGGATAACCGTGCCCGCAAGGGAGCGTAAGCCGGCAAGAGCGCGCAACCATCACCGACAGCCAGGGCGTTCGGCCTTACATCACGGGCGTGACCTGGCATTTCCCCTATTCCTACTGACGGCGCCGGCCTGGCGCGAGGTGTACCAATGTCCGCACAACAGAAACTGATCAAGATCGAAGAGATCAGCGAGGCGAACGCCCCGGCCATCTACGTGGCCGGCGGCCTTCAGCAATTCATCAACCTGGTAAAGGGTGAGGTCGAAGGCGAAGTGCCCGATCTGACCACCCGCAAGGGCCGCGAGCGCATCGCCAGCCTGGCCGCGAAGGTCAGCAAGTCGAAGACCGCTGTCGAGAAGCCTGGCCGCGACTACCTGCGCCGGCTCAAGGAAATGCCGAAGGTCGTTGAGGCCGAGCTGCGCGAGTTCGTGACCAAAATGGACGCGCTACGGGACGAGACGCGCCGGCCGCTCACCGAGTGGGAAACCGCCGAGGATGCTCGGATCGACCGCCACAACGACGCAATCAACCGTATGAAGGACCTGGCCGCCGAGCTTGGCACCTTGGATGCCGAGCAACTGCAGGCGCGCCTCAGCGAGCTCTCCGCGTTCCAGTTGGGCGAAGCGTGGGAGGAATTCGAGGCTGAGGCAGCTCGGACCAAAGAGGCTTCTCTGAATGCATTGCAGGCCGCCCTGGTCGCCCGCCAGAAGCACGACGCCGAACAGGCCGAACTGGCCCGCCTGCGCCGCGAGGCAGAAGAGCGCGCCGAGCAGGACCGCATCCGAGCGGCACAGGAGGCCGCAGTAGAGGCCGAGCGTCAGCGTGTGGCCCAAGAGCAGCAGGCAGCGCGTGAAGCCGCAGCCCGCCGCGAGCAGGAACTGCTCGACCAGGCTGCCGCACAAGAGCGCGAAGCCGAGAACCAGCGCCTGCAACTCAAGCTGCAGGCCGAGCAAGCCGAGCGCGCTCGCATTCAGGCCGAGGCCGACCGCGTTGCGGCCGAGCAGCGAATGGAGCAGGAGCGCCAGGACGCCGCTCGACGGCAAGAGGAGGCAGCCGAGCAGGCGCGCCTGGAAGAACGCCGCCGGGCCGATGCTGCGGCCGCTGAGATCCTCCGCCAGCAAGAGGCCCGCGAGCGCGACCAAGCCCACAAGGCAAAGGTCATGGGCGAGGCCAAAACAGCGTTGATGTCACTGAACATCACCGAGGAGCTGGCCAGGGCCATCGTTCTCAAGATCGCCCGCCGCGAAGTCCCGAACATCACCATCAACTTCTGAGGTCGCCATGAGCCAAGTAGCCAGGGTCGAAACCCATTCCCAGCCACAGGCTGTAGCCGCCGAGTCGGCGACCATCCTGCAGATCATCCAGCAAGTCGCAATGTCCCCCAATGCAGACATCGACAAGATGGAGCGATTGATGGCGATGCACCGCCAGCACCAAGCACAACAGGCGCAGCAAGCGTTCGATGCCGCGCTAGCCGCCATGCAGGAAGAGCTTCCGGTTATCCGTGAGCGCGGCGCAATCAAGGACAAGTACAAGAACGTCCAATCTACCTACGCCCTATGGGAGGACATCAACGAAGAGTTGAAGCCCATCCTGGCGAAGCACGGCTTTGCTCTCACCTTCCGAATTCCACGCACCGACAAAGGCATCGAGGTTGAGGGCGTGCTTAGTCATCGAGACGGCCACAGGGAAACCACATCAATCCTCCTGCCAGCCGATGCTACCGGCAGCAAGAATGCCGTCCAGGCCGTTGCCAGTTCTGTCAGCTACGGGAAGCGCTACACGGCCGGCGCTCTTCTGAACTTCACCACTACTGGCGAAGACGATGACGGCCAAGGAGCCGTACCGATGCAAGTGCCTGATGAGCCGGTCATCACACCGCGCCAAGCCGCCCAACTCGATGGGCTGCTGAAAAAATGCAGCCAAGTCCTGGTCGACAACTTCACCGCCAAGTACGGCTGCGCTGCCAACGTCTACAAATCCGAGTTCGACGTTGTGCTCGCTCGCCTCACCAAGTCGGCCAGCCGGCCGCAGGAGTAAACCATGCAGATCATCTCAGATGTCGAACAAGGCACTCAGGCCTGGCTAGACCTGCGCCTGGGCATCATCACCTGCAGTGAACTGGACTGCCTGCTCGTGAACGGCAAGGGTGAAGCCGGCTTCGGCGCCGGCGCATTCACCTACATGAACACGCTGATCGGCGAACGTATCACCGGCGAAGCGGCCGATCCGTTCAGTGGCAATCGGCATACCGAGCGAGGCCATGAGCTGGAAGGCGTTGCTCGCAACCTCTACCGCGACAGCGAGGAGGTCGAAACGACCGAGGTCGGAATAATACTCAACCACGGAATGGGCTACTCGCCGGACGCCCTGGTAGGCGACAAGGGCCTGACCGAGATCAAGACCAAGCTGCCGAAGCTGCAGGTGGACGTGATCCTGGGCGGCGAGATCCCGAAAGAGCACGTTGCCCAGTGCCAGGGCGGCCTGTGGGTATCGGAGCGCGAGTGGATCGACTTTATCTGCTACTGGCCGGGCATGCCTCTGTTCGTGAAGCGCGCCTACCGTGACGAGGCGATGATCCGCAAGCTGTCCGAGCGCGTGAAGACCTTCTACGAAATCCTCGACGAGCGCATGAATCGCGTGCTCGGAATCGCTGCATGAGGTGACCATGAACCAATCAATCGACCTGGAGGCCGCTAAAGCGGCCTTCTTCTCGTCTGGCGGCCGGATCATTGTGCTGGAGGGGTTCCAGTACGTGCCATTCCGGCAGCGCCATCACCCTGAGCCGAAGCCGAAGCGGGTCAAGCCAGTCAAGCAGGAGCGCGGCGGCGAGCGTAAAAGCCGCGCCAAGGCGCGCACAGCTCAGGTAGAAGAGCTCGCCAAGACCATGACCTGTGGCGAGGTCGCAAAGCTCCTGGGCGAAACCAAGACCGCTCTCTGGGGCGTAGCAGCGCGGGGAGGATTCAGGTTCTTCACTCCACCGAAGCCGGACAGACCGACGAAGGTAAAGGCCGAACCGAGCCAGGAGGATCGTGAACTCGCCGACAAGATCATTGCCCTGCGTGATGCCGGCAAGTCCCGGTGGGGCGTGACTTTGGAGCTGGGCATCGGTAACTGCAGGTTCGCGCGCATCATTGCCGAGTTCGACATTGACTTCCCGCTCCAGCGGAATCGAGGGTAGGCCATGATCGCCACGATGTCGCAACCTGTGCCCGCCGTGAAGTACGCGGCGGCCATGGCCAGATCCACTGGTCAGCCTTGGGGCGTATACCGAGGAAACAAGCGTCTACTGGTGGTTATGCCGTCTGGCTCGACGAAGAAAACGCCCATTGAGGTGTGCCACCCATGAGACGCATCCAGAAGCTAACGCAGCAGCGTCGCCGCCAGCTGCACATACACATCCCGCCCAGCGGATTGAAGGAGGTGCCGTATGGCGATGACATCGCAAGAGCGCGACAAGCGACGGCGCGAGAAGGCCGAGCGCCTGCAGGAAGAAGACCTGCGCTTGAAGGTTCGACCAGGGACTAAGCAGGCCCTGCTGGAGCTGATGGAGTGGGCCGGGATCGAGGAACAGGGCGAGGCGATGACGCTGATGATTCATCACATCGAAGCGCTCGGGCATCACGCGCTGTTCCGGATTGCGCGCCACGAAATCGAGGCTCACCGTTCTGTGGCGCGGAATGAGCCGCTGCGGCTGTCAGCCCGGAAGAGAACCGGACAGCACCTGAGAGCTATCTGCGGCTGGGCCGACGCCACATACAGCCAGATGATCGAGGCGCTGATCAACGGCATTCACGCCCTGGGCGCGCTGCACGCGGCGAAGTTTCTCACCCCGCCGCGGCATAAGATCAGCATCTCGCCAAAGTTGGCCCGGGCCTTCGACCAGAAGAGCATGCTGATGATTCAGCAGGATCCAGGGGACGAGATTCTTAGGCCCGAGCTCAGGCCTTGTCTTTTCTGACTCGATCCATGAGATCCACAAAAACATCGATTGACACGGAAACTATTCCCGATAGGGGGTACTTCGGCAGCCGCCATGGGTCAATCAATGCCAAGGCTATCAGCAGATGGTTAACGATCCCAATTTGATTATCTATGAACCCTTTAACGTCCCCAACAGGTTTCGGAATGCCTGTAGGAGTTGCATATAAGAGCGTGTTCCTGAAATTCGCTCGTTGATCTATTAGCCGTCTGATCTCGTGGGTCTTCTCAAGCCCTAGGAGATACTTCATCTCATCCTGAAATTCTTCCGCTAGCGTCCTCGCCCCTTGCACCACGAGATGCAAAGGGGGTGTCGGATGAACCGCCGTATTCGAGCGGCCGAGTTGTATAGCTAAACGTAGGCCGTTGCGGCCATCAATGTCATCAAAAAAATTCGGTGCTGGCCAAACTGATCGCCTGCCTGCGCCTTACGGTTTTGAAACCACTGCATGACCGTACCTACAAATAGAACTACGGCATGCTTATCTTCGTGTTTTCGGAAGTAGAGTTTTTCTGCGCCCTCATAGCCCACCTCTTTCAGTGAGTTTATCAATGCAGTCGCGGCCTCTTCTTCCGCGCACACGGCTCGAAACGCAGCCATAGCCGGGTCAATGCTCGAAATTTCTACGGACTTTCGAAGGTGGGAAATTGCGTTAACTGAGGCCCACTTTGTCCGGCCAGAGCACCCCTCCAAAAAGCCTTGGAACTGCTGGAAGGATTCGACATCTAGGCTCCGCGCAGCGTTATTCATGCTTTACCAGTCCCGATTTAAATAGATACCAATACCCCATCCCAAACCAAATTGCCACCATGCCGCATCCGGCCACGGAGGGCGGCGCATGCATGGAGAAAGTCATGATCGAAGCCACCGAGAAGCAGCTCAACCTGCTCTGGCACACCCTGGGACTAAATCCAAGCTGCCGAACTGGCGGAAGAAACCACTTCCTCACCAGCCCAGGCTATGACGACGCCAATAACCTGGATGTACTCGTAGAGGCTGGACTGATGACGCGCGGCAAGGCGCCGGCCTTCTGTGATGCTAATGACGTGGTGTACCGGGCAACGCCTGAAGGGAAGCAGTTTGCGCTGGCCAAGCTTCCCCCGCCGCCGCCTCCGCGAAAGTACACCAAGTTCGATGCCTATCTCGACGAGTGCGAATGCTATGACGGCTTCGCCCACTTCCTCGGGATCAACCAGCCCCAGATCCAGCAGCGCGGCACCTGGGGAGACTATGAATACCGGATGGTGCGCTACCCACGCGGCAGCGCCTACTGCGAGCATCGCAGGCCTACCCGTTTCGCGCACTGGTCGCCCTACGAGACTGTTGAGGTCGCAGGCGAGTGGGCTCGTACCATGAAAGCGGCCAAGGCCAGCTACAAGGAAGCGCTTCGACTCAAGCTGGCTGAGCGCCGCGCCGAAAAAATTCGACGCGCGGCCTGACCCTCCTGCGCTGCCCGCCAGCGACTAATCTGCTCAGGCATTGGCCTATCTGATCTCAGTTCCGTTTATCGTCATCCGTTGGAGAGCTGTACATCCCTCTATCCTGGCTGAGTCGGTGAAACGGCGACCGCTTCAGCCGAGGGATTGCGAAATGGTAGACAATCAACAGCGTTGCCCATCCAGCAAGGCAGAAAATCGAACGCTCGCTTGTGCTCAATGACAGGGCGAAAGAGATTGCCACTATCGCAAACATTATGCTGACAAAGAAGAATCCAGTCGCCAGGGCATTGACGAGGAAATTAAGCCTGTGCCAACGATCTGGGATCAGTTCGAGGGGGCCTGTGGCGATCAGAGCAATTCCAAACGGCACAGAATAGCTGATCAACGACGCAGATGGCTTTCCCAGCCAAAGAAACGCTATCCAAATCGCGAGCCCTATGAATGATGCCGTTCGGGTCTTCATCGCGGCAGCTCCTGATCTTGGCGATCTTCCTCGATCTCGCAACCCCATTACCACCATCCTTGTTTGGTGAGCGGCGAAGCATATCACCTGCCTGCCACATTCACCCAGACGGCGCCGCCCGTCAGCGCCTGCCCATATTCAACGACAACGCTTCTCCGTAGGTGGCAGGATTGGAACACTCCAGCACACGCCAATGTCACCAGTTGAGATGCTGTCCTAGCAGATCAATCGCGACATCCTGAGCCTGCACGCTCACCTCAGCATTCCAGCCTTTGGTCGCGTTCCAGTAATTACATGATCCCGTAGAGGATCGATCACGCCAGCACATGACATCGCCCTGCTCGATCTGGGCAGTCGACTGCAACGCAATGACGGTGTAGGCGCTCTGCTCCTCCACCCAGATTGCGATACGATCCTGGTTAATCCTTTCAACCACGCCAATAGTCAGCACTCCGGTTCTCTCCATAGAAGGCCTGTGCAGCATCAAACACGATACGACATCAAAATGCCACCACCCGAAAGAGGGGCGCCCTCATCTTGGATAACTCCAGGGGCTTAAGCGCCTCGGTTCCAATGGTATGCGACTGCCAGCACGGTGAATGCCAATACCGATTCGGCAACCAGGAACACGCCGTAGAAGTCTTCCGAAAACATGACTGAATCTCTGAGAGGCCGCCTTGCCCTGTGCTTAGCGGGACTGGCTCAGAGCCATCAGGCTTCTCAGAAGTTCAAAGTTCTCGTACTTCAGCTATCGGTGCCTTAGCGCTTGCCGCCAAGTACTGGTGGTAAAGCCGTGAAGAACCAATAGATCCCTGTTCCTAACACCACGGTCCACCGGCTTTCCGGGTTGAGAAACATCCCGACCACCCCAAGCGCGATCAGCATCACGCCAGTCCACCGTCTGCGCTTCGGATTGAACCATAGCTGGAACGTTCGAAGCCCCTCACGCAAAAGCATCACCACTCTCCTTCTGGTAAGCGGCGAAGCATATCACCCCTATTCAACGATAACGCCTCCCGGCATCAGCTCAGGTCGAGGATCAGAAGCAACAGCAAAGCATCCTCGATCGTGTTGACCCGCACCGCCCAGTGCTCATCCTGGGGGAGTGTGAAGCTGTCCGGGAATTGTGCACGAACATGAGCCGCGCTGTACCTTTTTGCCCTAGTCACAGGCGGTCGCCATTGGAATGTCAGCCAACCCTGGGTCGGCATGAGTGCAAACCAGCACTCTCCATCAACTTCGATTCCTACTGAGCGCACTTCACCCTGACGCTTCCGGTAGCAGGTGACCGATTTCATGCAGACGAGGGTTCCGATCAGCAATGCGTACGCCTCTTTTGCGCACCCGTCACGGATGTAGTCGTAGTAATCGCCTATCCAGGCTGTGTCTTCACCGATTTTCAGCATCAGCTGCCCTCCAATCAACAGCTCAACTGTAGCCCAATCAGAATTGCGCCTCCTCGGCGAGAGCGGCGCCTGCACGCAAGGACCACACGATGGCCGAATACAACATCGTCAGCATGAGTGGCGGTAAAGACAGCACGGCCACCCTACTGGTCGCCCGCGAGCTGGAGGTGCCGAACCTCAGCGCCGTGTTTGCAGATACCGGGCACGAACACCCTGCCACCTATGACTACGTGCACTACCTGGCCGAGGCCGTCGGTGTGCCCATCCGCTGGGTAAAGGCCGACTTTGCCCGGCAGATCGCCAGCAAGCGCAAGTTCATCGAAACCAAGTGGCGCGAAAAGGGAGTGCCAGAGCCGGTGGTTCTGGCCGCCCTGGAAGTGCTGCACCCCACGGGCAACCCGTTCCTCGACATGTGCCTCTGGAAAGGCCGGTTCCCCAGCACCAAGGCCCGATTTTGCACGGACGAGCTGAAGCGAAACCCGATCATTGAGGACGTTTTCATGCCGCTGATGACCGGCGAGAACCTTGTGCTGTCTTGGCAGGGCGTGCGAGCTGATGAGTCGCTGAGCAGGAGATACCTGCCTGAGTGCGATGAGGTCGGCGGCGGCCTGTTCAACTACCGCCCCATTCTGAAATGGCCGGTGGAAGCAGTATTCGAGGCGCACCGTGCAGCCGGCATCAAGCCAAATCCGCTTTATCTACAGGGCTGCAATCGAGTCGGCTGCATGCCCTGCATCATGTGCGCGAAGGATGAGCTGCGAGAGATCGCCGCCAGGTGGCCAGAAGAAGTCGCTAGGGTGCGGGAGTGGGAACGATTGGTCAGCATCGCATGTAAGCGAGGATCGGCCACGTTCTTCACTTCTACCAACGATCCCACCGTTCGCGCCAACGACAACATAACCGCCGACACCCACGGCATTGACCGAATGGTCGACTGGGCCAACACCGCTCGCGGCGGGCGCCAGTTCGACATGGTCGACTTGATCGCCCGCACCGATAACCAGAACAGTTGCTCCTCATCCTACGGGCTGTGCGAGTAGCTCGAGAGGATCATCATGCCCATCACCTACGGAAGCGTCTGCAGCGGAATTGAAGCTGCGACCGTAGCCTGGCACCCGCTGGGCTGGCGTGCCGATTGGTACGCCGAGATCGAACCATTCCCCTGCGCCGTGCTGGCCTACCACTACCCGGAGACGCCGAACCACGGCGACATGACCCGCCTGGCGGCCATGGTGCTGTCCGGCAAGATCCCGGCGCCCGAAGTTCTGGTCGGCGGCACACCCTGCCAAGCCTTCAGCGTGGCCGGCATGCGCGAAGGCCTGGCCGATCCCCGCGGCGCCCTCACCATCAAATACGTGGAGCTCCTCGATGCAATTGACCATGTTCGAACCATGCGCGGCGAGCCCGAAGCCATCTGCACCTGGGAAAACGTCCCCGGCGTCCTCTCCGACAAAGGCAACGCGTTTGGCTGCTTCCTCGGCGCCCTGGTGGGCGAATCCGAAGAACTCCAACCGCCAGGGGGCAAATGGAAGGACGCTGGTTGTGTGTATGGACCCACGCGAACAGCCGCATGGCGGATTCTGGATGCCCAATATTTCGGCCTGGCCCAACGACGCCGCCGTGTGTTCGTTGTCGCAAGTGCTAGAGCTGGGTTCGATCCCCTCGAAGTACTTTTTGAGCGCGAAGGCCTGCGTCGGGATACTCCGCCGCGCCGAGGCGAGGGGCAAGATATTGCCGGAACCCTTGCTTCTCGCACTGAAGGCGGAGGCTTTCCCGGCACAGACGAAGCCCTAGCCGGATACCTTCAAACATCTGCATTTGGCGGGGGGAGGACCGGAGGCTCGATTGATGTCGCAGCGACTCTGGTTGCCAAAGGTCAGAAGTGTGATTTCGAGGTCGAAAGCTTCGTTGTCCATGGCACGCAGGATCCATGCGTCCTTGATGATCAGGCCTTCGCCCTAGGCCGGAACAGCGGCCAAGAAAACGCCCTGCTCGCCTTCAGCTGCAAGGACCACGGCGCCGACGCTGGAGATGTGGCGCCAACGTTACGCGCAATGGGCCATGGCGCCAGCTATCCCAATGCCGGTGGCCAGGTAGCAGTGTGCATCACTGGCGATATCACGCACACGCTGAAGGCCGAGGGCTTTGACGCCAGCGAGGACGGCACCGGCCGGGGCCAGCCAATGGTTCAGGCCTCCACCGGCGTTCGGCGACTCACCCCGCGAGAGTGCGAATGGCTTCAGGGTTTTCCCGGCGACCACACCCGCATCCCCTATCGCGGCAAGTCCGCCGATGAATGCCCGGACGGCCCGCGCTACAAGGCGATCGGCAACAGCAAGGCCGTCTTTGTGGTCCGCTGGATTGGCCTTCGCATCCAACAACAACTTGAACGCATCGCTTGAGGTGCCAATGCTCATAGAGAAGCGCTTCCCCAGAAGCAAGCCATGGCGCATCTCACTGTGAAGTTACTTGCAGTAGAGCGCTCTAGGGTCTGGGTTATAACCTGAGGTGTTTGCTCCCATTACGGTTACACATTGCAACGCTCCGCAGGTGCAGTTCGAGATCATTGCGGACCTGTCTGCAATCGTTGACGTCGTGCATGAACATGCTGGGGGCGCTACAAGTTGTGCCTCAGCATCACAGCCAGACAGCCAAATAGTGAAGATAACGACACTCAAGCTGAGCAGCATTCTCATAGTAATCCCCCAACTTATTTGACCCCAAAACAATAATAGCAGTCACCACATTTACTGAATCAGGAAAAGCTTTCCCATGCCCACAGAAAACCGATCCAGCACCATCGAGCAGCATGACCATATCGAGGGGATCATCGATATGGTCAGCGTACCGCGCGTGTTGACGCGTGAAATGCTCAATGGGGTATGCATGCACCCGGACCTCGCAAGGTCTCTTTGGAGTGCACTGCTGAAGAATGCACCGCAGTCAGCCCCTCAGCCCCACCCCGACCCTATAGCCTGGATGGTTGGTACTGCCTTCTGGTGGACCAAAGAAGAGGCAGAGCGGGATGCGGCGGCGACTGTGCAGCCATTGATTCCTATAGGACCGCTACTGGATCTTGGGTGGCCGGCCGACCAACGACAAGCCGAGCTGGTCGGCGGCCAACATGTCTAGATGGTGCCCTTGGCGCGTATTGATTGGATCTGCGCTTCGGTAAAGCGCCACAGGGAAATGAGCTGACAAACGCTGACTCTTCCTTCTTGCTTCACGCATTCGACGTATTCGACGGTTACGTCGTTATCCAGCTTCAACTCTTTGATTCGATATTTCATAACCACCTCTCTTTGATTGGTGACAACCGAGAATACCGGATCTAGAACATAGCCCGCATGATTTTGTACGTTTTTTAATCAGATCACATTTGTACTCCACCCCGCTGTAACCCCTCTCCCCTCTATTCACTGCCGCGAAATGGCAGCCAAGGACGAAGTCATGCCCACAGAAAAGCAACCGGCTTGGCCGGACCACTTCCGTTATATCGATTCCATCGGACCCGAAGGCGTCACGATCGTGTGCCGGCGCTACGTGGTGATCCGCGAAAGCGAGCACTGCTACTGGCTTGTGCCCGAAGGCAGCGAGGGTTACGCCGTGGCGCGTCAGGAAGCCACCGGGAAAGTCTGGGGCAACGCCAAGCGTGTATCGAAAAGCTCTTGGCGCCGGTTCGCCTACCCCGACAAAGAGGAAGCGCTGCGCAGCTACAAAGCCCGCAAACGCCACCAGCTAAGCCATGCCGAGCTGGCATTGGAACGCGCAAAGGCCGCCCTGGCAGATATAAAGGATCTGGAGGCGATCAACGACGAGCACCTGTGCGCCGGCGGTGATTACATCAAAGAGCTCAACTGGGTGGACTGCTGATGACCCGCCTCGCCCTCTGCCTCCTGCTGCTGGCCACCAGCGCCAGCGCAACCGAGAACGTCATCGACGTGCAGCACGACAGCCAGCGCGGCGTCACCTGCTACCTGCTCAACGGAGTCGGCATCAGCTGCATCCCCGACAGCCAGCTGCAGGCCGGCAACCAGCGCCAGCTCTTCCCGCACGAAACACAACCCGAACCTACACCCGCACTGGCGCCTGGGCGCTGGATTGATGAGAGGTATCAGCTGTGAGCAAAGCCGCCCGGAAAGATATGCTCGACGAGATGACCAAGGAAGACTTGGTGGAGTGGATCAGATCTCAGCACTTTTTCATGAAGCCCAAGAAGAGCGATGTGCTGTATCTGCGCTGGAAGCGGCAATCGGCAGACGTTCTGGCCGAAATGGAGAAGGAGAACCGCGCGATTGACCATCTGGACTTCAGCGAGCGGGATCGACTGGCTCGACAGTTCAACGCGTCAAAAGATCCAAGTGAGCGGCTTCGACTGGTCGAGAAGATCGAGCCTTATGACAAGGCCCTGAGAGAACACCTGAACCGCTCCGAGGCGATCAACCGCAAGCAAAAGCGAGTGGATGCACTCTACGACCAGATCGAGGTCGAGCGGAAAAAGGAGCGCCGATGATGACCGACCTGATCGAGGTAAGGGTATCCAACCTGGTCGGCGCCCCGCTGGACTGGGCCGTGGCAAGGGCCGAGGGTTTCGAAGCAGATCCTGTATGCCGAACGACGGTATGGCTTACGCCAACTGACCCCATCAGCATCAGCATCCGCGGCGTAACTGAAGGTTTCGGCTATCGCCCTTCTTCTCACTGGGGCCACGGCGGTGTGCTGATCGACAAGCACCAAGGCACCGCTCAGCACATACCCGGCCTGCCCGAAGATACCTGCTATGCAGGCGGCCCGGCCGGTGCCGGGGTCTGGTGCTATGGCCCCACCGCTCTGGTCGCGTTCTGCCGGGGCCTGGTCCACTACAAGCTCAGCGATACCATCCAGGTGCCGAAGGAGCTGATGCCATGAGCATTTCTGAAGAGCACTTCCAGCGCGCATGCGAGTTCGCAGATCAGCTGATCACGGAGAAGTCCGAATGGCTGCGCAGGGCCTTGAAGGCTGAGCGTGAGCGAATCGTTTACCGAGCCCTAGCCATCGCCGGATGGCTTGGGGTGATCACGATGGCAATCACCTGGAGCATTCAGCCATGATCCTGCCACTGATGTACATGGCCTACCTGATCTACAGGGGGCCGCGATGAGCACACCGCCACTCATCAGCAGCCAGCGATACTTGAACCGCGATGTTATCGCCAAGAAGGTAGCCAAGTTCAAGGTATTCGTGGTTCGAACAATCGATCTGGAGATGCGCGGAAAGCTCTATCGCATCATCCTTGATGGCCATCACAACTTGGCGGCAGCCCGACTCATCGGCGCCGAGCCAACCTGGAAAGGACCTCCGCCGAAGCTCGAGCGCTTGATGAAGGGAATGACGACCGAAAGATTCGCCGCCTTCATGATCAACAACCTCACCGACAGCGACTGGTACTTCCACGACACCGGTCAGGTAGTCGAAGAGCTACTTGCACCGCAGCTGTAACCCCTCCCATTCCACTCAAGCCCGCCGACATGCACGGGCATGGAGAGCTATTGCCATGACGAAAGAAGAACTGGCCAGCCTGCCGGCGAAAGTGCGCATCGCCACGGAGGCTGGCAAGGCTGCAGCAGCTGCCTGCACCGATGATGGTGGCAGCGCCAACCTTGATCGAGTCGTGATTCCGGTACCGGGCCTACGCCCTAACCAGTTGCCAACTCTGCCGGGCTATGTCCAGAAGAAAAGCCGCTATCACCAGCAGGGCATTCATCTAGACACGCCTTGGCCAGGCCAGGGAAATATGCACAGCGCCGGCGTGCAAGCCATGCACAAGTCGCTGAAGGACCAAGGCGTCAATTGCTACGTCTACTACCAGGTCGACTGACCACCAACCTGCCGCCATCGGCGGCGTGGAGACCATCCCATGGAACATACAAGCGAGATCCTCGAGGAGGAGGAAGTGGTGCGGCTGACTGGGTACCAGATCCCGAGCAAGCAAATCGCCTGGCTTGCCAACAATGGCTGGCAGTACACGCTTACCCGGGCCAGGCGCCCCATCATTGGCCGGATGTACTTCCGGATGAAGATGGCAGGAGTGAAGCCGACGGCAACGAATGCCACGGCCGAGACATGGACATTGGACTTATCGCGCGTGGGGTAACAGATGCGCACCAGGAAGGCATCGAACAAGGACCTGCCGCCGCGGATGTTGCGGCGGGTCCGCAAGTTGTAAAGCGGGAAGCTGTGGGTTGGTTATTACTACGACGGGAGGGATGCAGACGGGAAGCGGCAAGAGGTACCGCTGGGGACTGATCTCGCAGAGGCCAAGCTGGAATGGGCCCGCCTGGAACATAAGGCGAAGCCGAAGGTGATGGCGACGATGGGCGAACTGTTTGACCGGTACGAGCGGGACATCATACCAACCAAGTCGCCACGCACTCAGAAGGACAACAAATATGAGCTGGAGCGCCTGCGCAAGGCGTTCGCTGATGCGCCGATCGAGGCTATCAACCCGCCGGTCATTGCCCAGTACCGGGATGCCCGCACTGCCAAGACTCGGGCAAACCGGGAGATCGCCCTGCTCTCGCACGTTTTCACCATGGCAATGGAATGGGGCTTTGCCGAACGCAACCCCTGCCTGGCGGTGCGTCGCAACAAAGAGAAAGTGCGCGATTTCTACGCGGCTGACGAAATCTGGGATGCGGTTTATGCCGAGGGCGACCAGGGGCTCAAGGATGCCATGGACCTGGCCTACCTGGCTGGCCAGCGCCCTGCGGACACCCTGAAATTCAGCACCGTCGACCTGGACGAGGACTATCTGTGGGTCGATCAGAACAAGACCGACAAGAAACTCCGCATCCGCCGGCACGTCAATGGCGAACTGACCGGCCTTGGGCTGTTCATCGAGGCGCTACTCGAGCGCCGCAAGCTGCAGGGAGTGCGCAACACGCGACTGATCACCAACGACTCGGGTCTGCGAATGAGCTGGGAGATGTTAAGGAACCGCTTCAGCGAGGCGCGTGACAAGGCTGCTCGGAAGCTCATCGCCGACGGCAACACTGACCTGGCCACCAAGGTGCGGCAGTTCCAGTTCCGTGATATCCGACCCAAGGCGGCCTCGGAAATAGAGGACATCAGTCACGCCAGCCGGCTGCTGGGCCACTCCAAGGAGGAGATCACCAAGCGGGTTTATCGCCGAGTCGGCGAGGTGGTTTCCCCTACCAAGTAAATCGCTGATGCGGAAACGAAGCCTCAGGATGCGGAAACTATCCGGTTTTTCTGCGCGCAAAGAAAAACCCCGCAGACGTTAATCTGCGGGGCTTTCGAATGGTGGAGGCCGAGGTCGGAATCGAACCGGCGTAGACGGATTTGCAATCCGGTACGAAACTGCTATTTTGCTAGGTGCAATCGCTCAAGCCCCTGTATTTATTAGCTTTAGCGTCATTTTCCTGCATCTTGATTCATCATCATTTGGGACATTCAATGTCCCAGTTTTGTCCCACGCCTCCTGCCCCCTCTATCGGCGTTCTGCTGACCGTTTCCCTTCCTTTATACAGCTACTCATGAGCGGCATAGGCCATTTCACTGAGCACAGCCGCGCGACCATCCGGATCAGCGATCAGGGCCACCTAGTCGTCCAGTTCCGCCACCCAGGCCTGTGGTAATCCCACCATCATTCTGCCCTGCACCACCAGGACTGCGCGTAGAGCACGCCGTCGACCTCCTCCACCCCGTTGATGTTTATGCTGAGCTGGGCCATTCCGTTGACCTTGGCATCGTGCAGCCGCGGGATGATGTCCGGACCAGACGACGGGTTGAACACCCAGGCCTGGGTCGATACCCGACCCAGCGGCTCACTGTGGTGGTCGCCGATGTGGATGTCGGCCCGGATGGGTGTGATCTTGCCGAGCTGATTCGTAGGGATGGCCACGCCATTCACACGGCGGCGAACGAGGAGGAAGTACATAAGAGACCTTGCTGTATGTATAACCAGCATATTAAAAGAGACAGATCCTGCAGGCCGGTTCTGGAACTCCTTGATCCAGAACGCTAGAGTTCACTTTAATGGCCTCTCGTGATATCAATAGGCCACGCTTTCTTAACCACGGATGATCCTGAAATGACCGCTAAATTAATATTCTTATCCCACATACATGAGGAAAAGCAGCTAGCCATACTTATAAAGAACTCTCTAGAGGAAGAGTTCAGTGGATTTGTCGATGTATTTGTTTCTTCAGACGGAGTTAGCATACCTGCAGGCTCGAACTTCCTTAAGAAGATCGAGAACGGACTAAAAAACTGTAGCTCAGCCATCTACCTAATCAGCCCAAACTCTGTAAAAAGAAACTGGATAAACTTCGAGCTTGGCGCCATATGGCTAAGAAGCCTGATAAGCGATGAACAGGGAGGTCCAGATATACCATTGATACCTATTTGTCATTCAGGTTCAACTCCTGGTACGCTGCCACCTCCGCTTAACAATCTAAACGCAATTATTGGCACTGAATCAAGCCAACTTGAATTCGCTTTTAAGTCAATACAATCTGCCCTAGGAGGGAAAGGAAAGCTAAGAACTGACTTCGATGATTTGGCAAAAAAAATCAACGACTTCCAACAAATATATACCATTGGCGACAAATTCAACAAGCTTTTGAAGCTTCTATTAAACAAAGATCAAGCCACAGAGCTAGTAAATAAAGCGCCATCCGTATCAATAGACGGGTTCGATGTAGAGCTTCACGGAGTGCCCAAAAATTCAGCTGATGAAGCCAGGCAATTAGTTAAAGAACTAAAAAACCCTCACATTACGATGACCACACTTTCGTCTCGCATAGGTGTAGGCTCAAACGGCTCAGTCTCAAATGAAAACATAAAAATCACAATACCAACATACATGCTAATAGAGTACCGCGGCATTATCTTATAGAAACAGGGTCATTTTGAGCCAGTATTATTTCGGCCAACCGTGGCGAATTGAGCAATTCACGAGCGCAAAACCACGATTATTGTGTTAACGCTCCGCACGAACTGCCAAGAACCTGAGTTATGGCGCCCTGGATGCTGCAAATTCCAGGGCCTACCACAAAAGATCCACACCCTAGTTCGACTGACGGGCGTCGACAGTCCTCTGCATTGCGGCGCTGATATTCTCGCAAGCCTTTCCAGCTATTTGACTTCGCTCAAGCGCTTTCGCGAGGTCTCCCGCCATTCGGTCAGACTCTTCAAGCAATCCCCTGAGCACCACGACGGCAGAGGCTCCTGCCTGGCGCTGCTGGGTAGCGATGGCACCACAGGTGGCTGCTCGGCCGGCGCGCAGTCGATCGATTTCACCCCGCAGCCCGCCAGCAGCAGACTCAGCGGCAGTAGCGCGGCTGGTAACCTCTTCCAGTTTCTTGCGTGCATGCTCACCCTCCTCGTCTGCCAACTTCTGGCGCCGTTGCTCCTCAGCGCGCGCTTGTGCTGCTACTCGCCGG
The DNA here is from genome assembly GCF_034044115.1 of Pseudomonas sp. BO3-4. Taxonomy (NCBI): domain Bacteria; kingdom Pseudomonadati; phylum Pseudomonadota; class Gammaproteobacteria; order Pseudomonadales; family Pseudomonadaceae; genus Pseudomonas; species Pseudomonas sp. BO3-4. Next base: position 2,364,198 of record NZ_CP139018.1, on the reverse strand, counting down.
CTGTTCTCCGCGACCGCCAAGCGGTAGTCGGCCAGCTCGGTACGAGCCTCGGCTGTCTCGCCCTGAGCGACCACCACCCGGTACTGCTGTCCACCAGCGACCAGCACCAGAGCGACCAGCCACCAGCACCAGGCCGGTACCGCGGCCAGCCAGTTCATGCCAGCGCCCCGCCGAGCTCAACCCACCGCCCGAGCAGCTTGTCCAGGCGGTGCGGGTTCTGTTTGTAGTTGTTCCCGGGAAAACTGGCCCAGATGTTCGAGCACTTGGCGATTGCCTGCTGAATGCGGCCAGCATTTATGTCGTCCAGGGCGTTACGTTCCCGGATCTGCTGCAGCGCGATGCGGTCCTGATTCTCTGGCGTGAATCCACCCGCCAGGCGCAGGCTGGCCCGGTAGGCGTCCCAGTAACGCTCGAGCAGTTGGTACCGGCCGGCGGCGGTGCTGGTGACCGCCTTGCCGTTAATGGGGAAGGTGAGCTTGCGTCGCGGGTGATCGGCATAGCCCTGAAACAGGCTGCCGCCGTACAGCACGTTGTAGCCGTCGTCGCTGGCTTTGATGGTAGAAGTGCCTTCCGATAAGGCGATCAGATCCAGAAACCGGAGCACGTTGGCGTTTCCGGCCTGGGTTTCGGTGAGTCTGGCCATGTTTTCTCCAGGCGAAAAAAAGCCCGCGCTGGGCGGGCTGAGGCATTTGAAGAACGCTGATGTCTCAGTCACCAACTGAGCTGGTGAACCTGAGGATTTCCGAAAGGTGCAAGAGGCTATTTTTTGTTCGAGGATCCAATTTGCCTGCCGTCATACCCTCGCTCAGATCCTGCAGAAACTTCTGGGATAGAATACCCATTGAAGAAATCGACCCGACAACATTTTTAATATCTTCGTCGATCATTGACTCGTAGCTCAGGCCTTTGCCTTCATAGCGCAAGCTCTCATCCGCCCACTTCGGTAAAACTTCCCTCTGGCTAACTGAGCCAAAAGCCAATGACTGTGGCGTGATGTTGATTCCTGACCTGTCAAATGTCGCGGCGATTCCTTGGATGCGCCGGATATCCTCAAGCCTAAAGTTTTTCTTATCCTCATCAAACCGGATGATGGCTAACGCTGGATCTAAAATATAAAGAATGAAAAGGATTATTAGGTTTCTATCAAGTATTTCATCCAAATCGCATCCGAAAACCTTTTCCAGATCTGGAGACTCGCACAACTCACCAAAGCATTTGCTGGCCATTGGCGAATAGACTAGTCCCAAAAGAGAGTAGTACCAAGCGCGACCAGCAAAATATCTTTGCCTGAATCCCTTGTAAATGCTCACCATGGCTTGCTGAGGTGATTCCGCATACCCATGTTTTTCAAGAGTATCGCACAGATCCTTCTTTAGGATGCTTTTATAGGCCTCATCCAAAGGGGCGCGATCTATGACATTGTAGTATGCCTGTGAGTTTGTATTATAATAAACCCTGTTACTCTCACCGCCACCGCCATTGAGCCGAACAACGCAAGAATACTTTATGCCTGAGCCAGAGTTAGGCTTTAAGTTAGTGCGAGACACCCCAATGCATCCGAGCTTAAAAAGAGACCACTTACTGACTAGATCAGTAGATCCATAGCTTTTAGGCCTTGGCGGACTCATTTTGATTTTATAGTTTTCAGACAACAAGGTAGCAATTAGGAAGTCATCTGCTCGCTCCTTCCTGGAATTATCAGAGGTTATTTTAACCCCGTCCGAATAGGGTAACGCGAGCCCCAGAACCACCCTTGAGTCAATGCCGCCAGAAAGTTCAAGATCAACCTCGAAAGACCCGGAAAGTCCAGCTATAGCCGAGCGCGATTCATTGATGAAATTAGTTACCCGATCAAAAAATCCAGAGCTTCCTCGTGTAGATGGCGACTCGCATGCGCAAACATTAAAGACTCCACCAGAAATCACTATTTTACAGTTCGCCTCAAGCAATTGGATTTCAGATATCGCAAGGCTTTCACTATACGGCTGCTCAAACAAAGATGTGCTAACAAATAACTTTGCAAGCTCTTTTTTAGAGGCTGTCAGCTGACAGCCCCTTTTACTCAGATAGTTCGCCATTCCGAAAAATGAAGTTGAAACACACCAAAAATCGGCAGTGGAATAATAAAAAACCAGTTCATTACCGTCTTCATCAGTTCTGATAACGGTGTCATTGCCGTCAAGATATTTAAGAAAGAACTTACCTTTCACAATCTTGTCTAGACTGCCACCGCCTGCCTTGAATGATCCAAGCCCATGCGTATAACATATGACATCTGAATCGATGTAAGCAACTCCTTCAAGGATGTCGCCTACATCATCAACCATATCAGAGCTAATAAGAATCATGAAACTCACCTTGTTATTCCAGCACTTAACCTGTTGATATTATCTCTAGGCTCATACCAACCCTGGTAGGCGTGATTTACTAACCATCACACAGGCATTAGGCTGTGAATTCTAATGCATTTCGACCGCGAAGCACAAGCGCGGCAGGCATATCTCGGCTTTGCTGCTAACCGACTCTAACTCTATATATTGTTTTGCAGAGTTGGAGTTGCTGCAGTATTAATGTACGCAGTGCTTACCGTCATCCCCGCGCTTATACAGTTGGAGATTACACCACGAGCTACCAAAGGCCCAATCTGAATTGGTCGAAGACCGTTAAATACATCACAACTGCTCACTATAACCACGGGACAATTCGAGTTCACATATATACACTGGTTCGCCGCCGTGCCATCTACAGTGACATCCTTAATTAGGATGAAATCCCAATCACCCTCGACCCTCAACGGCCTGGCATTGCCAGACAGTACAGGCACGCCACCAACAATCCTGGTATTTGTTATATATAGTTTTCCCTTATTTCCTGCTAGCGGCACCAAGCTAATACCGATAGATGGGTTATAGAACTTGCATCCATCAATCTGAATAACGCCCCCGACTTGTTGAGCCCCGTCAAGCATAGAGAGCACTGCACCGCCACCATACGTTCTGCAGTTTTCAATTAGGATATTTGCTGGCAGGGTTGAAAGCAGGAACGACGTATTGCAATTCCTGACTACGCACCCCGAAATGACGACATTCCTATTTCTAGGATTGAAACCGGCCATGCCTGAGTTTTCCGCAGCGCAGCCAATGAATTCGATGAACTCCGAATCATTATGCGTACTGTAGCAAGCGTGCCATGTATTCTTAGAATGGCAATTCACTACTTTAATGCATCGCGACAGGCCAAATAGGTACCCGACTTGCTGGGAGGATGTTCCATCCTCCTTCCTGAAGGAATGACCAGTATTGAAGAAATGCCTAGAGCCATCTCCAACGCAGTTTGAGATTATTCCGTATTGGCAGCAATCCGAAACGCGCACCTGGTATTGGACTGGCCCCCTTGGCGTCATTGCCACTGGCTGGGACTCTCCGGGGGTCAGGCCGGATGTGGTGTATTTAGAGTGATAGAAGTAACAGCTATCAACATGAAAATCATAACAAGAGCGAAATTCCAACTGATACATGTCAATCTTGTTGAACTTACAGCTACTAACCCTAATGTGTTTCCCATAGATAAACCCAAGCCCAAGATCACCTTCCGCCGGATCCAGCCTTCCTTGGCCATCAAACTGTATATTCTCAACATACACGTTCTCAACTGGGTTAACCTTGTGGACGCGGGCATTCTGCAAGGTGCTATAAGCTGAGAATGTTGAGTTGTTAGCTCTGAATTTTGTAGGAGAAATTATTTCATCGACGATTAAGTATTCTCCTACTTGACCTGGGGTGGTATCTCCCGGCTCGGTTTCATCGGAAGTGACAATTACCAAATCGCCCTCTGCCAGCGATGCGGTGCTGACGTTGATGACCCAAGCCCCCTTCGCTATGTTTGCGGTCGCTGAGATACCCGCATTGAACGATCCTCTTGCCTCCACCAAGAACTTATAGGTGGATGTGTAACCGCCGGATCTGTTGGTAAAATCAAATACTGTGCCGGCGGCGCCTATGAGACGAGTATTAGAGTAGATGTTCAACGTTGTCACGCCAGGAAAAACCCACCTTCCGGATGCGACGGCCAAAGTTCCACCACCCACTGCGTTCAGGTAGTCAGCAGCCTTCTGTATCGCCGACCAGTCGCCGACCGGGCCGAAATCTGTGGCGTGCACGGTCTGGCTCAGTTTGGCGTACACCGTGCTTGCAAAGGCTGTCGGCCAGTTGCGGCGAAAACCTACAAGTGCAGAGCCTTTTGCTGGGTCAGAGTCACCGGACAAATCTTCCGACCTTACTATCCCTGCCGGTAGCCAACCGATGTCTATTGTGCCGTCATCCCCGGCACGGACGATGCCTCCTGGAGCAGGTGATACGGAGATCTCATGCCTGAGATCTTCAATAGCTTGCTGGCTATCATTCGCAGACCAGCCTGAGTCTGTGTAGATGTACTCCGCTTGATCAATCGTATTGGTATATCGATCCCCTATTTGCAGAGGGGCACCATCATCTCGTATCAGGGGATCCTCTGGCGACGGCAGCAGGAAACCGGACACTCGGGACCTAGCTTCAGCAGCTGCATCAGCGGCACTTGCTGCACTATCAGCGACGGCCTGCAGCGCCTCGGTCCGGGCTATATCGCTCGGAATCCAGTCGACATCTATGTGTCCCTGAGCGTCGGCCAGCGGGATTAACCCTGGCCCAGGCGTGACTGATGCCGTACCACCGGTCACGACCGCCTCGGCATTCTGCGCACTGGCTGCCGCACTGGCGGCGCTGGCCGCCGCTGCAGCACGGTCGGCTGCTACTTGTTCCGCGGCAGATGCAGCCTCGGCAGCGCTCTCGGCCGATATCTGCTCGGAGAGACCCGCCGCCAACTGACTTTGCGCAGCTGCCTGTTCGCTAACACTCGCAGCGCCCAGGCTTTCCAGAGCAGAGGCGGCCGAAGCCGCCGCCGCGTCTTTAGCCCCCTCCGCAATCACGGTAGCACCCGCAACCTCGGCACGCGCGTGTTCCACTGCGACTGCATCGCCGGCAACCTGCAAAGCCTTGGCTATAACGATTTCGGTTTGGGACGAAACTTGGCCAGCGTCAATCTTCACCTGAGATGCAAGGTCCCTCACCTCGATCAAGTCTTGGCTGGTGGAGTCTCGTGCGTCCTGAATCTGCCCCAACAGCTGTACAGCTGCGTCGATTTCTGGACCGGTGTGGGCGCTGTTGTAAGCCATGGACTTTTCTCCGGGCACAAAAAAACCGGCTTGTGCCGGCTTGAATAGTTGAATGGTTCAGGAAACTGTGAGGATTAGGTTTCGCTCAGCGCCCGATAACGCATCTACCGCGACCCCTGTGACTTGCAGCGGGAAACCGACATTCGCGGAATACACCTGCAGCGCCGGAGCATTCACCCGCTCGACCCTTGCTGTCGGGTCGGCACCCGCCATCGAAACCGCCCACCCTCGCGTTGTTTTAGGCGTCAGGCCGATCGCCAAGAGCAGTACGTTCTGCAGCTGAGTGGTTACGTTGATGGGACTCGCTGGGGAAACATGGGCCTCCAGCTTTACCGTCGACCACCCCTGCGCTCTAAATACTAAAACGGAAACGAAAATCGAGTTGGAACCTGACCGTGCGTATGCAGGAGGGGCAAGTCCATCAACGTAGCGCGCGGTGCACACGTAATCCTGGTTACCCTGGGCCCAATGTTGCCACCCCGCTGCCGTCAGCGTGGTCCGGATGGTTTCGTTGAGTGGAGACATGATCGTGACGACCAAGTCGCCTGGCTGAATGCCAGCCGGAAACTTAGCCTCAACCATCGCAGGCCCGCTTGCAAGCAGGCTAGTCGAGCCAACGAACTCCCACGCAGACCATGGCCCTGGGAGTGATCCCCCCATCAAAGCGGCCTCGATCATGCGCGAGCTCCCACAGAGCCGACCCAACCATCGCCGATCCAAATGAGGATTACAGTGGTCCAGTTGTTGCCCAGCACCGGCACTTGACTATTGTTCCACAGAATTCCGGCCGGCCAGGTGATGTTCGCTTTACCGGTGATATGCAGCACCACCGACATCGCCCTGCTTGCGGCAGGCGGGTTAGCAAAGCTCAGGGTTCGCTGTTGGGTTGCGTTGACCTTGAACACCTGGCTAAGCGCCAAGTCGAGCACTGCAGTTGAGGTGGCAACATCAAGGTCGTATCGCCTGAGGCTGCCAGAGTATTCGACGCCCGTCCCGTCAGGCTTAGCTACCAGCGGCAGGCCACCTTTGCCAGATAACGCCGGAAGACCAGCTGCTCCTTGAGCTGCAGATGCTGCGGCCTGCGCTGTGTCCCGGTAGCCCTTGGCTGCATCAGCCTGGACCTTCGCAGCCGATGCCTGTTGAGTAGCGGACTGGGCGCTCTGCCCTGCAGAGGCGGCCCGCTGGGCCGCGAGATCAACCTGTGCCGCGCCGTTGCTGCTGGCACGCTGGGCGCTTTCGGCCGCCGATTCTGCCTGCCCCCCGATGTAGTCAATTGCCTGGTTCATCTGGTCCGCAAACTGCGGCAGGGCGGACATGAAGTTGTCAGCTAGCGTGGCGAAGGTGCCGGCCGAGTTCTGCCGGCTGGGCGCCTCCGGCAAAGGCGTGATAGTAGGTGTAGCCATCAGATGAGTCCTTCGACTGAAATGGAGCAGTCCGACGCCGTCGGCCCGCTGATAACCAGATTGAATTCCTTGTAGTAGCCGTACAGGATTGTCGACTGGAGGCTAGCCTCACCAATCCAAACGAGTGGTTTCGCACGGTACTTGCTGAGCAGGCGCTGCACTTGCGAAACCATGTTGGTCTGCACAATCACGTCGAATTCAGCGCGCTTCGAATACCCGCGCTCCACGATGATCATGTTCCCGAAGGTGTCGCGCTCCTTCCGGCTGTAGTCGGTGATGCCAACTGAGGTGCCGTAGAGCGCCTCACCCAAGACAGCAGCTTTGCCCAGGATCAGGGCGCCAACCTTGGCAACTCCACCTGGCTTGGCAATCTTGATCTCGATAGAGCCGTAGCTCCCCGCCGGCAAGCCGAGCAGCACGAAGTCTTCATTCACCTCTACGGGTGAGAAAAAGTAGTCGTACCAATCGTTGATCCCGTCCGTAGAGACCGGCGAGACCACCGACTCGTACACGATGCCTTGGTAGGGGTCGACTACCCGTACGTAGATAGACGCCGCATCCAGCCCGAAGAAAGCCATCGAATCGACCGCTCTCGCCGGGGCGATGGTCAGCGCGATGCTTTCAGGATTGCTGGTCACCGTCCCGATCTTGTCATCGAACATCCGCCATCGATTAGTCGGCCCTAGATCCAGCCAAGTTGGCGGGTCGGTCGCGGTGCCAATAGGGTTTTTGTTGGTATTCGCCACGAGGGCTTCGTAGTTCCGGTGCTCAAGCATGACAACGTCGCCGACCGCGTACGCCGTGGTAGACACCCAAAGGGGGTAGTCTGCCTCCGGCACATTAGTCAGCATGGATGCCACCTGGAAAGATTGCCCAACCTGAACCACCAACGGCTCAGCATTGGGCTCCACCAAAAACGCCTCCATCACCGACATGCTTGGGGTGATTTCGACGGGCTCAATGATCCTCACGGGTACAGCTCCTGTTCCAGCTTCAGTGGTAGAAGATCAGTGTTCTTGGCGGTTTTCTGGGTGTACTTGGCAATGGCGAACAGCGCCGATTTCAATTCGGCCCGGAGCTCGCGCACCTCGGTAGCGGTCACATCGCCCTGCCCACCGTTAAGCATCGCAGCGGTCTGGTTGGCGCTGTAGATCCGGCTTGGACCGGTAACCTCCAACTCTGGACCTCGCTCGCCTACCAGGCGCAAGCCACCACCAAAACTGCCACCACTGGCGAAACCAGGAATTCTCACGGCCTCACCATTTGCAGCGCCGCCACGGGCGATCGTCTCCATCAAGTTGGCGTATGTAACCGAACCGTCTGCCAGTGCAGCCGTCCAGGTTGCCTGGCCTGATGCGTCGAGATCACGCCCGAGAACCGTTTGGTACACCGCCCGCAGCAGTGCTACGTTGTTGTCGTAGGTGTTCTGCTGAGCACTGCCCGCCGCTTTCACTGCCAGTGCAGCCGTAACGGCTTGGCTGAGGCTATCGACTGCCTCGGCCACTGATACAACTGAATTGTCCACGCCGTTCAGCGCATCGATCTGCGCCTGAGCCAGGCTGAGCTGTGCGTCGTACTGCGCTATCTGCAGGTCGTAGGACTTCTTGGCCTGCTCGATACGGGTCTGCAAGCTCTGCGCAGACTTCTCAGCAGCGGTGAGCTGTTTGCCGTTGGCGGCTTCCAGCTGGCTGACGATGTTGGCTGTACGCCCCTGGTCACGGTTGTAAGCCTCCAGCGAAGCGTAGGCATCACTGGTGTTCTGGCTGACAACTGCCAGAGCGTCGTCAAGACCGGTAATGCCAGCCAAAGACTTGCCGGCCCGCACCGTAGCCAGCGCGCTGTTCAGCGTGGCCAGCGCTTGGGCCCGGAGCATCTTCACGGCCTCATCGGTATCGCCGCGCAGTGATTTCAGGGCGCTGCTGAGGCTAGAACCAACGGAAGTCAGATCGCTGACGCTCTGCTGTGCCGTCTGCGACATGTCGTTCAGCGATGCGATCTGAGCATTGTATGCCTCGGTGACCGCTGACTTTTGCGCGCTGACGGCCCGCTGAACCGAGCTCAAGGCGGCGTTTACTGCTGTCGTCACCTTTTCCTGCATCGCCTGGGCCGCGGCTGCCGACCTGGCTTCCAGAATATCGTAGGCTTGGGCGGCAGCGCCGGCCGCGCCGATCAAGGTCAGGTACATCTGGTGACCGGTTTCGGTGGTGAGATCCAGCGCCTCCACAACCTTGCGATAGCCTTCGCGCGTGTCCGGCAGCGTGACATTCATATCCTTGAACTGCTGCTGCACCAGCGCGAGCGCGGTATCGGCCTTTTCCGCTTCGCTGAAGAACGAGCCGAGGTAGTTGCCAAGGCTTTCTGTGAACGCCTGAGCCGCTGCGTTGGCCCTTGCCTCAAGGATGTCATACGCCTCTGCCGCAGCGCCGGCCGCGCCGATCAGGGTCAGATACATCTGCTGACCAGTCTCGGTGGTGAGGTCGAGCGCTTCGATGACCTTACGGTAACCCTCCCGGGTTTCCGGCAGGGCCACGTTCATATCCTTGAACTGCTGCCGTACCGCCTCAAGCGTTTTGTCAGCCCTTTCCGACTCGCTGAAGAACGCGCCAAAGTAGGTGTTCAGATTCTGGGTATAGGTTTCCAAGCCGCCTGCTGCAGCAACCATGGCATTCGCCAGCTCCATCGACTGCGCAGACAGCCCCAGCATCGTCACGTCGATCAGCCCAAGCGACTTGTTGAAGCTCTCGAAAACTGCGACGCGCTCACCCAACTCAGCGAAGCTGTAGCCGAAACCACCGATACCCTGGTCGATGAAGGTGATCATCTGGTCAGCGAACCCACTGAACAGCTTTGCGATCTCCTCCTGGATCTCAGCCTCGGACTTGCCCTTGGTCGAGATCTGCTGCTTGGCGATGTTGAGCCCAGCGAAGGCGCCATCCCCCACCGACACGCCGATACGCCCAAGCAGATCGACCACCGAGTCTTCGGTGGCGTCATAGGTGGCTTGCAGAGCTGAAGCGACTTCAGGATCCAGATCCGAATAGCGGGTGCGCTTCTTGTTCTTCCCGAACAGGCCGCCCTTCTTCTTCTGGTACTCATACTGCTGCCCGGTGAACTCGCCCCCAGTTACGCCCAACGCCAGACCAGTGTCCTTGGTTTGCCAGCTACCGCCGAAGAGCGAGCCGCCCACAAAACTCCCAAGGGCCGAGCCGATGACGCCGCCAATCACGGTGCCCAACGGCCCAACGAGAGAACCAATCGCAGCGCCCGCATAGTACCCGCCGACCCCGCCCGCAGCACCTGTAGCAGCGCCCTTGAGACCCGACTGACCATACCCATACAGCGCGCCGCCGATGCCGGCAAGAGCCCCGCCAAGGGCGGTCGCTCCACCGGCTCCAGTGGCATAGCTCGCGCCTGACCCGGCCGCGGCTCCGGTAGAACCGACACCACCGGAAACCAGTGACTGCCCGAGGCCGAAACCAACGTTGCTGGCACCGGCAGCCGCCCCGGCGCCACTGAAGAGTCCGCTGATACTGTTGCTGAGGAAACTGTAGCCACCACTGATAGCCCCCTGCAGGCCGCCAAGGAATCCTTCGCCAGCGGTCCAGCCGGCGGAGATCGCAGCACCGAAGCCGGAAGTGACCGCACTGTAAGCGCTGTTTCCCATCGACCACAGGTTAGAAAGGCTCAGCCCCCCACCACCGGCCGATCCACCAAATAGACCGCTCGTTTGAGCCGACAGGCCGCCAACCCCCAGCGCGGCCCCGATCTGCATCACGATCGGTCGCGTGATAGCCATATGCGCCAGTTCTGCCAGCAGCTGCTTGAAACCCTCCTTCAGGCTCGTCGCGAAACCGTCAAACCCATTTCCGATGTTCTTCCAAGCATTTGCAAACGCATCATCTACCCGGTCGACTGCACCCTCCGTGAACTTGCCCCAGGCAGTGGCGGCGCTCTTATTTTGCTCATACTCAAGCCCAAGAAGACGCAAGGCTTCCTGGTACTCGGAAGTTCTTTCTGGGGCCAATTCCATGGCCTTGTTCAAGGCCTCCTGCCCCTCGGTGTACTCGCGCAGCAGCTTTTGCTCGGGATACAGCCGATCCATAACGCCGCCCGCGTCGGCCGCTTGTTTTGCCACCTTCACCGCGGTTTGCTGGGCCCGGGTTGCGGCCAGCAACTGCTCATACTCCTTGCTGCCCACAGCAATGTTCTTGCCCGCCAGAGCAACCTGCATGGCCTTCTGGACATTGTAGGCTTCGAGCGCATCGGCACCCTGAAGCGTTGCTTTGGCCAGCGCTACCTGGTCAGCGGCTTCTTTCCCCAGATCGAAAGCTTGCTTACTGATGGCCAGGCTGTCCTCGGCGTCCATCTGCTTCTGGATCGCAGCAGTAACGGCGTCACGAACGCTGGCACCAGTTCTGAGGATCGCCTCCTCCACTTTCTGTTGAAGCGCGAACTCGCGAGTGCGGTCAGTCCCAGACTGATAGGCGGCCGCCAGGCCCTCGGCCGACTTGATTGCGATGTCTGCTTGGGACTTGAGATCCGTTAACGCCTTGGCATAGTTCTTCGCTTGAGTGGCAGCCTCTTTGGCAGCACTAGCGCCATCTTGGGTCGCCTTGGTTGACGCAGCGTCGGCGGCTTTTTGGGCATCTTTTGCCGCGGCCGCCGAACGAATCGCAGCCACCATTTCATCAGTGAGCAGCGTGTTCTCTGCGATAAACCGGTTTGCAGCCTGGAGAGCGGTCTTATCCTGCGAAGTGGCGAGCTGCTTTTGCAGCTGCTCAAGGTACTTCTGCCCCTCTCCGGCTGCGGCTGCCTTGGCAGCAGCATTTTCACGCTCTGCACGGGTGTTATCGTCCGTCGCACCAGTGAGCTCGGCGAATGCCAGCTTCTGATTTTGAAGCAGCGAAGAAAGCTCGGTGACCGGTTGCTGGCTGGACTCAAGAGCCCGCGCCATCTGCTCTGTCACCCCGGGCATCACCCGCAATTGGTCGGCGACCGCCTTCCAATCTACAGCGATACCGGCGGCCTGGTCCCGGGAGGCCTTCCGCACCAGATCCAGTGCAGATTGCGCTTCGGCCGGCAGCGGGATCAGCCCGGCCATCAAGCCGTCAGCGCCGGCGGCGCCCATGTTTCGAAGATCGGACTCGAACTTATCCGCCATCGCCCCAGACATCTGGGACAGCTTGTCCTGCGTATCTTCAATGCTCGCCTGGAGCTCGCGCAGTGTGACGGACTGCGTCGCCCTGTTGAGCTTGTTGAAGCGCTCGGCGAGCTTGTCTACCGGATCGGCCAGATCCCCGAGCTTCTTTTCCAGGGAGCCAGTGTTGTCTCGCAGCGTCAGAAATGCTGTGGCGGCACCAACAGCCAGCATCGCAATACCTGCAGGGCCACCTAGCAGCCCGAGCAAGGTACGGCCAGTACCGACGATGGCACCCTGGGCAACACCGACGGCAGCAGTAGCGCGCGCCTCAACCATCCGCGCTTCTGCAAGCTGTATTGCCAGCTGCTTTTCAACTGCCATCCCGCTGATGCGCGTCTTCGATGCGGCCAGTTCTTTTTCAGCCAGAAAAACTGCGGTCTGCGCTTTCCTTTGATCCGCCTGAGCGGCCAGCAGAACGGTAGCCGCTTGAGCGCGACGGGCCATGGCATCTTCAATGGCGGCCTTGGTAGCCAGCACAGAGCCTGCTGCAGACGTAGCAAGCGATCGCGCATAAACGGCCAATGCACCCGCGGCAGCAATTCCTGCTACTTCGGCAATAGTGCCGAAGTTCTCTGCCAGCGCCGAGATGCCCGACGCGAGCACCCCAGTCAGGTCCGTGGATTCATTCAGCTGGCCCACGTACACGGTGAAAGCGTTGTTGAGGGCGGTCAGGGCGTCGCGAACCGCCACCCCCATGCTGTCAGCCAAAAGCCCATTGGCCACCGCGCTCTTCTGTAGGCCTTCGGTGAGGGTGTCGAGACTGAGTTTGCCCTGAGCGCCCAGGCTACGGATTTCCTCAGCACTTTTCCCTGTAGCCTCTGCGATGGTGTCCACTACGGTTGGCATCGCCGCGAGGATGGACTGCCAGCCGTCGGCTTCGATCTTCCCGGTCTGAAGCGCCTTGGAGTACGCGTCAATTGCCGAGCTGGCCTTATCGACAGACGCAGAGTTGGTCACCAGCAGATAGCTGAAGCTATCCATGACGTCCATTGACTCATCAGCGCTGAGCCCCATCGAACGTAGGCTGTCAGCCGTACGAATGTAGAGTTCTTGAGCCTCCTCCAACGGGCGGTAGGTTCGATTCGCCGTGGCCAAAAGCCTGTCTTGAACCGCGCTGTATTCCCCAAAGCTCTTCGTTGCCAGGCCAATACGATCCGACATCTGGGAATAGGAGTCAGCAGCCTTGAGGATGGTACCGACAGATACAGCGCCCACAGCTGCCGCTAGCGCGCTTTTCAGCAAGCCGCCAGCGTTTTCCGCGCTAGCACCCACCCGATCAAACGCGTCATCGACCCGGGAAAGGCTCGCATCCATTTTCTTCGAGGTCGACGCCACCGCTGATTCGCCACGCGCAATCTCTTGCCGAAGCTGGGCCGTGGTGGCCTCGATGCGGACCAGCATGCCCTGAACGTCAGTATCTGCCATGTTTCCCCCAGGCGATAAAAAACCCGCCTGGGCGGGTCAATGGTTAGCTGCCGGACGAGATGCGGCAGCCCCCCGCAGGCCACGCCGAAGGTCTTTGGCTACGGCCGCCTTGGAGGGCTTCGTCTCCGACTGGCCGAATGGATTGGTTTTTTTCAGGAAGTCAGCTTTCGCTTCCCAAGCCAGGATGATCTCGACTACCGGGGTATCCCAGGCGTCACGCGGCGACCACCCCAGCCACCCAGTGGCTATTCCGAAGAGTTCGTCGACGTAGCTGCCGTTGCCGGATCGCTCTGTTCGTTTCCCTGCGACTCTTCGAGCTCTTCATCAGTCTTGCCGCCGGGGTTAAGCAGCGCCCGTACAAACGGCAGCACCTGGCTGCCAACCTTGTTCACGCCGCCTTCGAACACGGCCTCTTCCACCGCTTCGAGCTCTTTGCGCTTGTTGGTGTCGATGCCAGCACCGGCTGCGATGATGAAGGCAGTGGCAGTGACGTTGCCGGCGCCCAGCTGTTGCATGGCTGGGAGAATACCGCCGAAGCGGTTCTCCAGGGCGCGCACGGCTCGCAGCGTGGCCTTCAGGGTGAAGCTGTCGCTGCCGGCCTCGACGATGACGGTGCCGTGATTGGTCTTGGACATTGGAGTTTCCTTGGTATTGGGTACTGAGCAAAAAAGGCGCGACCAGCCGGAGGCGCCTCAGGTCGACTTCACGGAGTTGGTTCGACTTCGATGATCTCGGAGTTGATGCCGATGGTGACTGCCCGCTTGAGCACATCTTCTGCACCACCAACCTGCTTGCGAGACGACATCACCTTGGCGGCGAAGTAGTCCACGTATCCGCTTTCGTACTCGACCTTGATCGGGTAATCGAAGCGGCTGCGATCCTTCTGGGCAGCCTGCAGCGCAATCTGACCGGCGTCGTCGTCCAGCAGACCGATAGAAAGATCGACCGATCCGGCATCGGCCAGGCCTTTCAAGTGACGGGTTCGCGAGTCGGCAAGGGCGGCAAAGGTAACGTCGCCCACCTCGTCGCCGTAGTCGCCGATATTCTCGACTTCCCCGATTTGGGTGTAGGTAATACCTACCAGCAGGGTCTTGGCGGCAGCCAAGTCCTTGGGTAGGTCGGCGGTAAGGCGCGGCCCGATGTAGATTCGAGTGCCGGCTGCGGTAGTAACAGGCATGGGTAGTCCTCCTGGGACAGGTGAAATGCCGCAACGCGGCGGATTCAAGGGTGAATCAGTGCTGGGTGATGATGCTAAGGGTTACGGCGCCTTGGTAAGTGACGCAGTCAGGCTCGCGCTTGGTCTGCTTGCGCCTCACCTGCATAGACACGACGTGACCGGTGGCCATCGGCAGTGGCTGGTTATGCAGCAGCGAATCGATGGCAGACATGATCTCGTGCACTTCCTTCTGCCCCCGGTGCTGGCTCCAGACAGAGAGGTACAAGAAACGCTGATCTTTTCGGCTAGCCAGGAAGTCTGCCTCGTCGGCGATCGAACTATCGATGGTGACGTATGGGAAAGGGCTGTTGTCTGGAACGCCGTCATGTACTGGACACGACAACCCAGAAGACAGCCTTTCATGAAGAGCCACCTGCAGCGCAAATGATGGATCGGACATTCAACCTCCCTTAGCTGCCTTCGACAGTGATCGGCCGACGGCAGCACGAATGTTCGCCAAAACGAATTCACGGTTTACATCCATCGCTGGACGAAGCCACGGATGCGCAGGGCGCGCCGGAATGTCAGGGTATTTGCCGAAGAAGTTGGTGCCGTCAGCCTTGTTCTTAACATCACGCTGCCGCAACCCGTTGCGACGCCCTCGTAGCTGCGTGGTGTCGCGATTCTTGGTGTGCACACCACCAATTGCGTTGCTGTCAGCTCGTCGGTAGATTTTGCCCGAGTAGCCCTTGGTGCCGTACTCGATGAATCGCATGTAGAAATACCGCCTATTGGCTTTCTTACCCCTGATCCCGATTTGAGCATCAAGGCCGCTTTTCGATACGAATGCGGTAACGGCATTCGCCGCAGCGCCTGTATCTCGCGGGATGAACTGGCGCATGCTATCAAGTATTCGTTCAGCGCCCTCCTGCATTGAAGTCCTGACCTCGTTGTCCACCGTCTGGTGAATAGTCCGAAGCAGGCGACGCAGCTTGAAGTCGCCGGACATCCGAGAGCGGCGAGTCATGTTAGGCCTCCTGGTCGGAACCTGCGCGCTTAGGCGCGGACGAAGGTTTTTCAGGTGACGACACCTCCTCTGCCTGCCGATTCTCGATCAGCACGCGGCCTTCCTCTGCCTTCACATCGAAGGTTTCGCCAATGGTCTTGCGACCCATCGGGCCAGAAATATTAGCCAGGGCTCTTACTTTCATGGGGTTTTCCTCAGGGGTTGATGACGTTGGAGCACAGCAGGCGGAGCATGTCGCGCTCGTTAGCCGGGAGAGCAGCCTCAATCAGGTAGGTATCACCAGTGGATTTGTGAACCAGGCGCATGCCTGCCGCAAAAATTCGCGAGTAGCGTACTTTGACCTCGACCGTAACTACGGCCTGCACCTGGTCAGCAATCGGCTGGAGCCGTCCGGTGGGTAGTCCGATCTCGGCCCATACGGATTCACGAAGAACGCCCCACTGTTCGGCCTTGCCGCCCCCCGGTTCAGGCACCAGAGTGCAACTCTGAAGAGTGCACTTATGGCGCAGAGGTCCGGCCCTCATACGCCCCACCCAATCCGGTGAGATGTCAGGAGGGACACCGAACCTGTGGGAAGCTCGGTGGCAATTGTCCCGATCACAACGTCCTCACGGTTCGCGTAAAGGTGGCCGAGGATCAGCAAGCAAGCAGCTTTGATCTGCTTGTTGCAGACCATGGGGGACTCGCCGGCATCTCCGGCGGCCACAGCCTCATCCAGTTTCTCCTGGTCGGCATAAAATCGGCGGTTCAGATAGTCCATAGCCTGCCCTTCTGCCGCCTCGATCAGCAGCTCCAGGTATTCGTCATCATCGTCGGGATCTCGGAGATGATGCCGGGCAATGGTCAAGCTAATGACCGACATACCCTTACTCCTTCAGCGGTTCGAGCGATGCCAGATTCCGCTGCACCAGTTCCTCCGCATGCCGGCGCGGGACCGTATAAGCAGGCCCGCCACGACGACGAAGCTCGCCTTCATCCATGTAGGACCGCATCGGATAGATCTGCAGGGTCACAGGATTGGGGCTAGCCTGCCCCTGCTCCTCGGCCGCCGGGTGATTGATGCCATCCTCGGTATTACCTTCCGCCAAGACGGGCTGGACAGAGTCAACAGGCTCGCCCGTGACCACGGCAGTACCAGAGGAGTCTGTTCCCAACCCCTCCTGCAGCACCGGAACCGCGCTATCTTCCGGGCCTGGAGCAGTTACAGGGGTGCCCGAATCGCCGGAGCCTCCAACGTCTGGAACGAGCGCGCCGCCAGGCGAAAGAGGCAACCCGGCAGCGTCAGACGGGCCGATGCTGGAATCACTGGTCGCTGCCGGATCCTTCGCATCAGCCGTGAATGCTGGTGTTTCCTGTTTACGTGCCATTGGATTACTCCATTGGGGCGCCATTTCTGGCGCCGCGTTGCGGATGGGTTAAGGCGTGACCAGGGGACCAGTAACGAACGCTTCGTCGCGGTAGATCGCGAACGCCAGGCGCTCCTCGGCGCGGATCGTCGCCATGTTGTTTTCGAAGTCCTTGTCGTTCTCGGTCGAAATCAACACTTCGATTTCCATGCGATCGAAGATCTGTGCGCCGAGCTTGAAGGCACCTACCAGGAAGTCGTTCTGGGTCATGGCCTGAGTCGAAACAACCGGGCGATTCCAGAGTTTCGCGTTGGTGCCTTCCTGAGGCTGGCCAATGATGTACCGGCCCTCGCCGTCCTTGGTCAGCTCAATGGCCGCCCAGTCGATCGGGTTGAGCACGATGCCATCCGACGGGAAATCAGCCAGTTCAGCTTGCAGCAGCGCCAGGCGCAGGCGGTCGATACGTTGCTCGCCCACCACCGTCAGGCCGGCCTGCGGGGCATACAGCTGAGCAACCGTCACGAGACCCTGCAGGTTGGCACCGGTGCCGTTGCCGTAAAGCAGTTGCGCTTCTTCCGCCATGTTCAGGCCGTAACGAGCGCGCCCATCAATGTAGCTCTGCAGCGCCTTGGCATCGTCGAGCATCTGCCGGCTAGCCTTGAACAGGTGAGCAATGGTGCGGACGTTCGCGGTGGCCAGCGCGAAGGTGATGTCGGAGTAAGGCTTGGCGGTGTTCTCCGCAACGGTACGCGCGTTGTTGGTGAATCCAGTCTCGCGGATGTACTCGATGGAGTTCGACTCAGTCTGGCCCGGCGCCACCAGGTCGCGAATGGTCAGCCGACGCTGAGGCGGAGCAACTACGCCAGCCAAACGCTGAGCAGGCACCAGGTCGCCGCCGGTTGCAGTGGTGATGGCCGCACGCGGGACGGACACACGACGCGATCCGCGGAAGGAGGAGCTTACGTCCTGCATTTCTTCGCTGCCGACCACCAGGGCGCCGACCGACTTCTGCGGCTCATCCTGGTTGCCGCGGTCCCGGCTGGCGTTCACCAGCTTCTGCTCAGCTTCGCCCAAGCGGGCATTCAGCTCGCCCTGCTTGGTCAACAATTCATCGACCTTTGCGCGCGTCTCGGCAGACATTTCACCGGAAGCCTTGAGCTGCTTGTCGGTCGCCTCAGCCTGCGCTTTGATCTGATCACCAATGCCCTTCAGGCTGGCATTGAGTTCTTTGACTTGAGCTTCAAAGTCCATGGTCATTTTCCTTTCAGAGAATTGAGGATATTGGTTGCCGCGCTCAGAGAGGCGGAGAGGTCTGGCGCGACAGCGCGGGGCTTATCGGTCGAGGCAGCGTTATGCGTGCCCCCGCCGGCAGCGCGAGGCATACCGGACTTGAAACTGGCGAACAGCTCGCGGCGCTCGGACCGAGGCATACCGCCCTTGGCCAGGGCAACATCCATGGCCTTGAGCGCATTGGCTTGGGCGGCATCTTCGGTTTCGCGCTCGGTGACCTCGGTGGACGACAGCAGCCCGGTGGCCAGGCCGAGCTCCACGGCACGCTTGCCGCGGATGTAGGTTTCGTCGTCCATCAGCTCGGCCATGTCAGCCGCCGACTGCCCGCTGGTCTCGGCATAGAGGTCGGCCATCGCGGCGTCGAACTCTTCCATGTCGTCGGCAATGTCACGCAGGTAGTTGCGATTGCCGGCGAGGTAAGTCCAGCAGTTGTGAATCATGAGGAAGGCGCTGCTGGCCACCTCTCGCTTCTTCCCCGCCAGAAAGACAACCGAAGCAGCGCTGGCAGCCATGCCGAGGACCTTGGTGGTGACTTGGTGGCTGTGCTCTTGGAGACGGTTGTAAATGGCGATGCCTTCGAACATGTCGCCACCTGGCGAGTTGATGTAGACGGTCACATCACGTTCGCCGATTGCCCGCAACGCAGCGTCAATTCGTTTCAGCGTGACACCCTCGCCATACCAGTCCTCGCCGATCACGCCGTACACGGTGATGGTGTCCGAGGTGTTCTCAACGGCCGCCTGGATCGCGGGGTTCCATTTATCGAGCGCGCGCGGGCTCATCTCGCTGCGAAGGCCGCGAGACTGGATTTTGTGCTTCATGGATTGCTCCCGAGATTTACTTTTCCGGCTGTTTCAGCCAGTTCATCAGTGCGGCCCTTGCGGCCTGACCATCATCTTGCTTGCCCAACTGGTCCAGCGGCACCAGGTTTGACTGAACCGTCAGGACATCACCGCCAGGCATGTGCGGCATGTTGTCTTTGCGACGACCTTCGTTCCGAGTGATAAAGCCGTTCTGGGCCATAGTGCTGAGGTACGCGGCGCGTCCGGAGCTGTCAGCCCTCAAGAACGCCTCGAGGGAGAACTCCGAATAGAAATTGATGCGGTCCACCGCCGTCATGCACCACTTGTTCACGCACTGCTCGATCGGCGCCGTGAAGGACATGATGCAGTAGGTGAGAAACGCGATCTGCTGTTGCTCCAGGCCTGTGCCCCAGTTACTGCCCTTGTCCGTCTTCATGACCATCCAGGGCGGCACACCGAACCAGCGGCAGATCTCTTCGATGCTGTGCCCTCTCGACTCCAGCAGCTGAGCGTCAGCAGGATTGATGCCGATCATTTCCGGCTTCACGCCTTGCTCAAGCACTGGGCTCTTGCCAGCGTTCAAGGCCCCAGAGATCGTCTTGACGTACTCGCGGAATTCAACGCGCTGCGCAGGGTTCAGCGTCTTGTCCACCGAAAACGCGACTGTAGGCATCATGCCGTTGCGGAAGGTGCTATTGGCGGCATCGTCAGCTGACATCGCCGAACCGAATACATCCGCGCCATACCGAATGGCGGAAAGGCCGACCCGACCATCCAGGGTGAAGGCCGGGATGTGCAGCATGTTCTGCCGTGCGATCTCTCGACGCGCGCCCTTTCGCGGCCTGAAGAAGTACCTAAGCCGACCGTCATCATCGAACTCCAGGTCAACCCGGGACGGCATCAGGAAGTCCAGCGCGATGACGCGGCCAGCAGAGCGATGGATCTCGCAGTAAGCATTCCCCCACAGCAGCATCGAGGCAACGACTGCTTGCCAAAAGTGGAAGGCGGCCATGTCCTCGTTGGGACTGGTGTGCACAACGTCGTAGAGCGGAAAGTCCCGAGCACTCTCGCGGCTACCATCTGGCATTCGCTTGTAGATGCTCAACGGCAACCCCGCCACCGAGGTGGAAATGATGCGGACGCAGGCCCACACGGTAGAAAGGCGCATCGCCTTGTCCACGCTGACCGACTTGCCGCTGCTGGACTGACCGCCCGAGAAGGCGCTCCAGAATCCGCCATCCGACAGCTTGATGGTCCTGCCCAGCCATTCACCAACACTGGCTGAAGGCTTGGTGGCTGCAGCACCCAATGCCTGGGATAAGGTTTTAATCACTGGTCAGCCCTCGGCGAAGGAAGCCGGCGATGCAGAAGAAGCTCATCGACCCCGCCAGAAGGGCCCAGCCAGTGCCGACCAGAACCCATACCCCGGCACATGCCAGGCAGAAAGCCACCAGAGCGCAGGCGATGAAAATATGAAGTGCGTTCATGCGATCAGTGGGTCCCGAATGCCAGCCATGAAATTGTCCATTCCTCCGCGACCCTCAGGATTGAGGCTGATCAGAGAAACGGCGTTGAATGTAGCCATCAGCGGGTCGATCTTTGCCGTGCCCGAGGCTTGCTTGGTGATCAAGAAGGCGTTGGCCGAAGGCACCCCTTTGGCGTTGCCGCAGGACCAGGCCATGAGCGGCTGGCCGCAGTGCAGCAACGTGCCCTCGGCAAGCTTGCGCTCGGTCGTCTTAATCGCGCCGGTGAGCTTCCAGCCCTGGGAAATGCCAACAATCTTGTCTTCCTCGACACCGGCATCAGCCAGGGCGTCGAGAACAGAACCGATTCCCGCGGGGTCGAGGCCGACCTTGTCCAGCAGCCCCGTCTCGTTGATGCGCTTGACGATGGCTGCGAACTCCTCGACGTCATCGCCTATCCGCTTGACGATGGTCAAATCGCCAATCGATTCGAGATCCTTGAGCCTGGGTGCTTCGGACTTGCGCCGCTCAAGCACCGAGGGGTGGGCCCAGGCATGAGCCCAGTGGAACCACCGTCGCGTACCTGTCTCTCGGCCTATGACGGCAAGCCCGAG
Organism: Pseudomonas sp. BO3-4; assembly: GCF_034044115.1. Lineage (NCBI taxonomy): Bacteria > Pseudomonadati > Pseudomonadota > Gammaproteobacteria > Pseudomonadales > Pseudomonadaceae > Pseudomonas > Pseudomonas sp. BO3-4. Next base: position 2,343,262 of record NZ_CP139018.1, on the reverse strand, counting down.
CAAGTCGTCCAGGCCGCCGCCGTCACCGCCCACATCAATGACCTCGCACCGCTCAAGGATCTGCTCCAGGTTGAGCCAGGTAACCGCCTGTGGCTCCCAGAACTCTGCGCCTACCCAAGCGTCCGACATCAGGGCCAGGCCGATCTCGATGTTGAGGTGCTTGGCCAGGAAACCACGCAGCTCCGCTTCGCCGTCGATCTCAGCCTGCATGAACAAACGCTCAAGCGTGGGGCGATCTACCGAGAACCCCATGTTGGGGTTCACCAGGTGGAAGTTCTCGGGCTTGCGCGCGGCGCCACTGTCGATCATCTCTTTCGAGAATTCGTAGATGATCGGCAGGAAGCGATTGTCGTTGATGCGGCCATCACGCACGCCGCGGGCATAATTCAGTTTCGACCGGAACACCCCGGCCGGTGGCTCGTTCGATTGGGTGGTCAACCAAATGACGAAGCCTTCAGGTCGGGACAGCAGGCCACCGGTGGCCTCCCGAATCATGTCAGCGGCTTTCGGGTTCTTGCCGAACAGCCAGGCCTCGTCGATCAGCACGCCAACGGCCTTCTTGCCGCCCACCACATCGCTATCAGCAGCGACGACCTTCAGCGTGGCACCCGTCTCGCGATGGGTGATCAGCCGAAGGTGTGGCTGCACGTGCAGCAGGTCCTTCAGCTCTTCGTCGTTGTTGACCATGTCCTTGGCCGGGACGAAGGCGTTGTCGGCAATCTCTTTGGTCGGCGCGAGGATGATGAACTCAGCCGACTTACGCCAGTTGCGGACCAGCGCAGTCAACATGATCGCAGCAGCAATGGTCGACTTGCTGTTCTTCTTCGGGATGCAGAGCATGAATTCCCGAATCAGGCGTTCGCCTGTCTCGCTGTTATAGCTGCCGAAAACAGCCCCTGCGAAAGCCAGTACCCATGGAGCACATGCACTTTCAATGGTTGGGCTACCTGGGGCATCGACAATGCGCAGCCCCTTGAAAACCTCAAGACTCTCCTCTGCTTCCTGGGGGAATAGCGGTTCGGGGATGATTGATTCGCTGGCAGCCAGGCGCCGCCACCAGTCAGGGCAGGCCGTGGTCCAAAGCATGCGTCACCCCTTGACGACAGTAAGGGGCGGCTTGCTTTGGGAATACTTGCCCTTGCCGGCCTCTTTCGCGGCCTCCGCCTTCTGGTCTTTCTTGCCCGCCTCGGCCTTCTTCCCGTGGATATACGGCACGGCGGTCTGCGCAGCGTTGCGCCGGTCGAAGACTTTCGCCCGGGGTTCGTTCATCAGCGCGAGCAGCCAGACCAATGGATCATTGGTTGAAGGCAGGCAGCTAAGGAACTCTCCGTCGGCCTCGTTCATCTCGACGGGGGCTTCATTGGCTTCATCGGCTTTCGCTTTGCTGCGCCGTTGTTTCGGCTCAGGGTTAACACTGAGCTCTGCTCTACGAGCCAGAATTGCGGATGCGATCTTCGGATCATTGGCCCAGCGCGAACCAGCTGCGGCAGCCGTCGAGGGCTTACTGCCCGCGGCTTCCGCTGCTTCTTTGTTGGACGCGCCCCGGGCCTTAGCGTCAACAAACTGTCGCTGTTTGTCTGTTAACACCATTAACAAAAACCTTTAGGGGGGAGAAAAATGTCTACGTGGGGTCGGAGGCGGTCTAGCTAGAGGAGAATCCTTAGCTTTTGACCCCCCTACCCCTTTTTGATGAGAATTCGTCTCATTAGTGACGATTCGGACGCTTCAGCGGCCCTTTCGAGGCCGGTCGCACCAATCCGGGGCGAAATGCGGATTTCTACAGCCCTCTTCATCCAATTTTTCTTATAAAAATAAGATTTTTATAGCGCTATAAGATTCCAGCCGCTTCCTCAGACTGCTTGACAGAGTCGTGGCAGAGCTTGCAGAGGCTCTGCCAGTTGGTCTGATTCCAGAAGAGAACCATGTCACCGCGGTGCGCCACGATGTGGTCAACCACCTTTGCGGCAGAAGTTCGGCCGTTCCGCTCGCAGAACACGCAGAGCGGGTGCTCACTGAGGTAATGCTCTCGCGCCTTCTGCCATCGGTAGTCGTAGCCACGCTGGGAGCTGGTCATGCCGCTACGCCAGCTACCAGGCGTGACCACCTTGACCCGCGAACTTGCGCTCTCCTTGATGCGCGCCCCCAAAATCTTGAGCCTTCCCATCAGCGCAACTCGACCTTAATGCCGCGCTCTATCCATCGAGAGACGCGACCCATGTCCGGCTCACGGCCGGTGATACGGGACACGACGAGAACGCCGGCCATGTAGTACTTCAACCACCAGCTATGGCGGTAGACGATCGTGACATACACCTTGTCCATGACCGGTGCTCCTCATCTCTTGTACCAAGTCAGCTGGTAGCGCCGCGCATCAGGCGGCACCTCAGCAATAGGCCAGCGCAGGCACTGCATGTGCTTGCGCTCAGGCTTGGCGCGGCTTACTCGAAGCGTCTGCACCAAGTATGCAGACCCGGCTGCGGTGGTGATGAAGTCGCCAACCGCTATGCCATCAGCGCCGTCAATGTATAGCTTGCAGGGAGTGTATGGCGCCTTAGCCATCACCCTGGCCGAACGGCGTCAAGCTGGATGCTAAGCAGCTGATTCAAATGGCTATTTAGTTTCTCACTGAGAAACCGATGGCCTGTACGCTGAGCGTCGGTAAAGTTGCTCTCAGCTAGGAATATCGCCTGGTCGTTTAGCAGGCCTACCACATCCCGAATTGCGGACTCCAGGGGGTTTAGACCGGAGCCAATTAACTCGGCCGGCGCAACTTCTGGATGGTCAACTTCCGCAGCTTTGCGAGAAGGATGGAACATCAACCGGCCGCCCATATACCGGTCCGGCCGAAGAACAAGATCCCCGGAATTGAGCAGTGGCTCCAGCAGCAGCATGGCTCGGCGAGCATCCTCGCTGAACTCCACTGCGCGGCCGCGCCAGTCGCGGCTAACAATGTGGTCGTTATTTTGTTGGCTCATGGCGCCCTCCTCTCGATTTGTGAATCACTACTCATCTGCAAGACGGACATAGGAACCGTCGCAATTGAACTCAACGAGGATCCGAATAACCTCTCCGGCCTCCTGAATGATCTGAACCTTTGACTGGCCTGCTAGAACCTCACCACTGAAGGCGTCATGAAGGCACAGATATGGGCCATCGCGCTTCACGATCAGGGGCTGGGACAACAACAGGTACTTAAGCTTCGATTGAGCCGCGCTCTTCATCGCGCCTCCTTGATCTGCCGCACAATGTCATCAGCACGATCACGCACCTCAAGCACCTGGCCGTCAAACGTACGGACGATTGCGCAGATGCCGTGCCATTGGCTGCTGGACCCCGCTTCAGTAACCGAAGCGATGGCAGCTGGGGCCAAGTGAATCGCGTTGCGGTTGATGCCGGTAAGCTGGATCATGGCCAAGCCTCCGATTGGGTGCGGCTCAGAGCCTCGTCAGCCTTGTCTACCGCCTGGTTTGCAGTGGTTGCCGCCCTGGATGCCTTGGTTGCGGCGCTCTCGGCCTTGATTGTCAGTTCGGCCAAGCGCTTGTCGCGCTCAGCCATGGCTGCGTCGTAGGCTTCCCGGATCTGGGTTACCTGGTTGGCCTGGGCGCTGGTCATGGCCCAATAGGCCGACTGCCAGCCCAGCACCGCCCCGCCGGCGATCAGCACCAGTGCAATGACCCAGATCTCAGCTCGGCGCCACCAGCGACGAGCAATGAATTCAAGTGCGCATCTATCCATTACGCATCACCTCCAAGCTGAGCACGTAGCCGTGCGATCTCGGCGCTCTGGCTCGTCACCTTGTCGGTGAGTTGGGACACCTGCCCGGTTAGCGCTTCGATCTTCCCCTCCATTCGGCCAACCGCTGCAGCGAGTTCGTTTCGCTCCTTGGCAAATTGGTCGGCGCGGGCCTCTGCAAGTTTGCGGGCCTCGCGCTCGGAATCGAGTAGTTCGTTCAATCGGCGGACGGTGCCGATATCGGCGTTGTCCATGGCGCGGTCGGCGGCATCCTTCGAGAGAAACTTGCGCAGCCATAAAAAGCCGCCCAGCAATACAGTGCCCGTTCCGCCCAGCCAGGTGGCTGTGCCTGGGCCGAGATCGGTCGGGTCCATTGATGCTCCAAAAATAAAAAGGCCCACCGACCTGGCAAGCCTTCAGATAGATCGGCCCCGACAGCACTCCCAGCTCGGAGCGATGGGCGTGGTGGAGCCGAAAACCAAAAAGCCCCGGCGAATGCCGAGGCTTGAAATGGGTGCGGGGGTCCGGTGCATAACCCGGCTTGGTGGTCTGGATCGCTGGGTCACTTACCCCAGACTCTCATCGCGTTGTCCATCAGTGTCCGCACGGGTTTGACTGAACGCCGCTACCGACTTAGCCCAGCTGCCTGGGCGTGTCATCCGCATTAACGAAAAAAGCCCCACGCAATGGCGGGGCTTAAAAGTTAGAAAGTCTCAGCGTTTCTCGAGATGATCGTGCCCGCTCCAGGTAAGCGTGAAGATGTCATGCTCACGCCCTGAGGGCTCTTCGATGAGCTTCACAAAATTCGCAGAAACCAACAAATCAAGGTGGTACTCAACCAGATTAACAGAGCCCTCCCCGCTGTACTGACGGTGGTGCTCATCATAGAAAATCTGTTGTAACTGAACCCGGAAGAGGCCGGCACCTTCAACATCGTACTCCTCGATGTACTCGAGCAGTCTGGTGGCAATGGACTTGTTACGCTTCATGCGTTTCCCCGATTGATGACAGTAAGCCATATCGAGAATAACTGAACCACGAATAACGCAAAACCCCGACGCAATGACCGGGGTTCGTCTGTGTCGCGTTGCTTGCAAGCTGGACACGCTGCTATGAAAACAGGTGTTTATCCGCGCGGAAAGCCTTTTTATGCAGCCTCGCGCAATTGCTCCAGAGCGCAATCGATCCAGGCCACTCCCGTGTTGATCAGCTCGCGTGCTTTGGCTTCACCCATTTTGTGCTCACGGGCGATCCGGAGCGCCGGCCACTTAGCGCCGAAGTAGAGCCAGACGAAGCCGCCCATCTGCGGGTTTCGCTTGTTCAGCCTGGCCACGGCACCGTCCACCGCAAGTGCTAGGTCATCCGTGATCACGTATTGCTTAAGCCCTCCTTCCGCTGGAGCGTGCTCCTTCATGAGCGCATACAGCGGGCATACATACTGAGGCACGCCCATACCATCCATGCGCCACCACCCCCATTGCTCGAGCATGTAGGCGGTGTCACCAAGAGCCTTGTCTACGTAGGTGCGCTTTTTCATGTCCTTCCCCCTCAATCCCCGGTGTAGTTGGTGCCGCCGACGCCGCGCCGGTTGCTTCCCTGATATGTCGCCTCAGGCCCGGATGCCTGAGGATTCTTCAACTGCTCGATCTGCCGTGTCGCGGCCTGCAGTCTCATGCTGAGCTGGGTCACCAGTTCATCCAGGGCAAGGGCCTCGCCGGTTGCAGCCGCTACCCAGCCCGAGGCGTTGCAGTGGCCGCATGGCAGTTCGTGAAACACGCCCTGAGTGACCGCTCTCCCACGGCACAAAGGGCACTCGCCCAACTCAATCACGGCCTTCTTGAAGGCTGGGCCGTGGTTTCTCCTCATGCAGGCACCTTGAACAAGTGACACATCTCCTCAGCGTCAAGCTGAGGCACCTCATCGCCGCGGAGTGGGCGCAGGTGCTGCGGATCACAGCCGGCTAAGTTGCTGTTCACCTTGCCGCCCTCGGCGTTACGCACCAGGTCTCCGCCGGTGACGATCCAAAGGCCAGGGGCATCCGCGTCGAAGTAACCGTCCTGGCGGAATACGGAGCCGAACGGCGGCACGAACTCCACCAGCTCGACCGATCGACCGATGTTCTCGGTCACGCTGAACGCTCCGGTGATCAAGGCGAGGTCGCCCGCTTTGAGGTTTTGAGTCATTTCGAATCCTCGCTTATGGTGGATACCGGAAGTCCGTCGAAACCCGCACGCTCTGCGGCCTTGCAGAGAATCCATGAATCCGTTGATCTATCACCGGTCAAGCCGTGAACCGAGGCGAAACCCTTCTGATCAAGGTGGGCGTGCCACTCCTCCAGCGCCTCACGCTTGCGAGCCATGACGTCGGACTGGATGTACACCTTCACGTTGTGGCCCATGGCATGGTTGATCAGCAGCTCACCCACCAGGTGGTCGACGCCCAGGTCAGCCCAACCGGTGCGGGCCAGCTTGCGCAGGTCGTGGCTGGTCCACTCGCCCTGCCCCATAACGGTGAACACGGCGGATGCCTTGGCCTCGCTCATGGGCTTGCCCTTGCGCCCCGGGAACAGGAACTCGCCGTCGTAGCCCTCGTTGCGCTGGATCTCGCGGTAGGCCATCAGTAGGAAACGCACCTGGTCGGTCAGCGGCAGGCGATGCTGCACGCTGGTCTTGGTGTGCTCGGCCGGAATGAACCACTCCCGTTCGGCCAGGCTGATATGGCTCCAGCGGGCCATGCGGGTTTCGCCCAAGCGGGTGCCGTGGCACAGCATCATCAGGGCCAGCACGCCATGCTGCGGACGGTGCGCCAGGGTGCTCTTCATGCGCGCCATCAGGTCTTCCAGGTGCACACCGCGCAGCCGCGACGGCTTGACCGTGACCTTGGCCCTGGAGAAGTCGCCAAAACGGATGCCGGCCATGGGGTTGGAGCTGATCAGGCCGAGCTTGGTGGCTTGCCTGAAGGCCAGTGCCAGCAGCTGGAACACCAGACGCACGTAGTCGATCGACAGCGACTCTTGCAGTGGCCACATCAGTTCGCGATCGAGCAGCGCCTTGTCGATTTGGGCCAGCGGGATTTCGCCCAAGCGAGGCACCAGGTGCTGCTTGATCGCCGACGCCGCCGTGCTCTTGCGCTTGCCCGACAGGTTGCGGTCACGGGACATGCGCTCAGCGAACCAGGACAGCAGCTCACCAGTCAGCACCCAGCTCGATAAGCTCGACCCTTCGCCGGCCTCCAGTCGCAGACGGATATCCGGCAGCGCTGCGGCCACCTTGGCGGCGCTCAGTTCTGGGTACGAGCCGATCAGGTTCCACTTGCCCTTGTGGATCAGGTACCAGGACCCGCGCTCACGGGACCGGTGAAACCGGAAATACAGGCCGTGATTGCCCAGGGCGCGCAGGTCACGCACCTGGCCGGCGGCCTGCCGGCGAATCTCTGCATCGCTGATTTTCACAGCGGCGGTGTTGGTCATGCTGCAACCTCCGTTTTAGGCAGGGCCAGGTACGCCCTCAGGCACTCCATGGCGTCGAAATGCCCCTGACACACAACGGCCAGGTAGCCTTGGTCGTTCAGCCGGCGAATGCACGCTTGTTGGCTGGAAGAGACAGGCGCCGGATCAACAGTCGCCTTGAATTCGATGTACAGACCGAAGTAGCCGCCGCGCGCCATGGTCAGCACCAGATCAGGGATACCTGCCTTCACGCCCTGGGCCTTGAGTTTGATCGCCACGCCCTTGTGCCGGTGGCCACCATTCGGGACGTGGTAGATCAGCTCGTACACCTCGGGATAGCGCAGTTGGATCTCTTCGAGCAGGGCAGCCTGCTCCTGCCCTTCCCTGTCGACGGGCTTGGTGCGGGCGGACTTGGGTCGGGCCGGATTGCGGAATGGGGGAATTTGGGTATTCATGCCGCGACGATTCCCTCGCTGATCAGCTGAGCCTGAGTGCGCATGACGCCCTCAGCGTGGTACTGGCGAGCAGTGTCACGATCGACAACTCGGCTGCGGCCGTCACAGGCGTCATGGCAGGCGCTGCAGGCCCAGGCTCCCTGCAGATCGTTCGGCTTGATCCCAGCGCCACAGGTGCCGGCCATGCGGTAGTGCGCCAGGACTGTGGTTTCCGGGTTGCCGTTGCACACGCCCGGAATGCGCACCTGGCACTCCCGGCCGCGTGCGGCCTTGGTCAACTTCGTTTGGCGCATAGATCAAGCTCCTAGCTGATGTGTTCAACGGCCTGCAAGGCGGGCGCGCATGGCCGACAGGGCGTTGTTGCCGACCTCTGGCGTCCGGCTACCGGCAACTTCAGCGGGAAGCGCCAGCGGCATCTTCTGCAGTGGTTCTCCGGCCATGATTCGGCGGACGGCGATGGTGTAGTTGCGCTCGAACAGTTTCGAGCAGGCATCGGTTGGCAGTTTGTTGAGGTTCTCGAAACCGCACTCCTTGGCCGCATGCCACACAGCATCGTGGCTCCAGCTGCCCCGGCCAGCCATCGCAGGATGGGCGTTCCGAGTAGCCTCGCGAAATGCGACCGCCAAGGTCGGAAGGCCGAGCATCTCCGGCGATGGCTGGCACCACTCGATGAACTTGCCAGGCGCGGGAATGAACTCACGTCCTGACTGGCGGCAGCGCATCAGGCCAAACTGCAGCTGCTCGGGGGTGTTGATGCCTGCCTCAAGGAACGCCGTCAGCCACTGCTGCTTGGCGGCCTTGTACGTGCTCATATCCGGCCAGGCCTGTTTCCAGGCGCTGAAGATGGTCCGCAGATCACGGAACAGCCGATTGATCACCGCAGCAGTTTTGCGATCGAGCTCGGCCTTGATCTCGGCGGGAAGCGTGTCCCCAGCAGGGATGTACTGGCCGTTTTGAACTTTGGCCCAAAGACCATGGGCGATGGTGGCTACCTGGTTCACTGGTCATTCCCCCCGTTGAGCCATGAGGTGTCGTCGTCATCGAAAGCGCTCGATTGCTGCCCGCTCGGTTTGCCGGTAGCGGATCGAGCTGCCCGAGCCAGGTCCGATTTGACCCAGTTGACCAGAGCGGCGAGCCACTGCTTCTCGGTTTGCACCAAGCCCTTCGCGTCGTGGTGCAACACGAACCCGGCGATTGCCTTGGAGCCGAAGTTATCCAAGGTGAGCCCCGAACGGAGTGCATACGCTTTGAGCAGGTCCTGATCCGGCACCCACTCCAGGAACATTTCGAATGGCTCGCGCAGAGAGTGTGTAGATTGGTTAACTGACGGATTGGGTGCAGCTGCTGCACCCCGTTCTGCGTTTTCCTGCACCCCGTTCTGCTGCGAGCTGCACCCCGTGCGGTTTCCTGCACCCCGTTCTCTACGAGGTGCAGCAGATGCACCTCGTTTAAGTTGAAGGTCGTACACAATGGGACGGCGATCACGGCGGTCAATGTAAGCTGCCGCGATAGCCTGGTTTCCTGCCACGATCCAGCCAGCTGCTTCCAGCTCGTCGAGCTTTAGGCGGATGGTGCGCTCGGACAGGCCGGTGTCCTCGGATAGCGTTGCAGCCGACGGGAAGGCGCCGCGGCCATCGGTACCGGCATAGTTGGCGAGGCAGAGCAGGACGTGACGAGCTGCAGGGTTCTCCAGGGAGGACTTCGGAATAGCCAGGGCCCAGGTCATGGCTTGTACACTCACAGCGACCCCCCCGCCTTCAGTTCAGCGAGACGCGCCAATCCTTTCGGGGTGACCAGAGGATCAAACGCGGCGCGCTCGATACCGGTTTCCGGGTCAGGCTTCAAGGCTGTCACCTTGTGCTTCATCAAGCCCGAGGTGATGCGAGGCTGGTAAGCGATCCATCGCTTGGAGCCCTTGCGGCGGAAGATCCAGCGGTTCTGCTCCAGCCAGTCGAACAACTTCGATGGGGCAACCTGAAGCTGCTTGGCCGCATCGGTGATGCAGATGGCCCCACAAGCAGCAGCCAAACGCTGGATCGCCGCGACCTTCGGAGCTTGCTTCTGGATGACCTGCTGCAGTTGATGGTTTTGCTCTGCTTGATCGGCGGCCAGTCGCAGCGCCTCAGCGAAGGTTTGGGGGATCTGGACCTGCGCCAATACCCGTGCCTCAAGTTCCTGCCAGCGGTCGATAATCCTGGCGCGCAGCTGGGCGTTGTAACCGGACACCAGCACTAAGGTATCGCGCTGGCCGAGCAGGAACTCTGGATAGGCTTGGCCGTTTTGTGGGTGGGTGTATGGGGTCTCCTCAGATTTGAGGACACCCTCTGCAACCAGGCGCCGGGCATCTCGCAGCACATTGTCATGGCTCTTGCCAGTGAGCTGCGCGATTTCGCGGGTGGACATCACCTGACGCGCTAGTTTTGGCGAATTGCCAACATCTGACGCAACAGGCTTGGTATTGCTCGCATCGATTGCGGCGTGCATAATCGACCTCGATGTGTTGTAGAAGAAGCCGGGCTGCCACCCGGTTTTTTTATGCCTGCTATTCAGGTACTGGATGGATCAGCAGGTGTTTCGGTCATCTACTGGCGCAATGCCAGATCCCTCATAATTCCTTTCATCAACCGGCGCTTTTCAAAGGGCCGCTGCCTGGAACGTCCTGGCGTCGAGCAACGAGCTCCCCGCCTGACTCCTTCTCCAAAACGCACTGCAGTGGGTAAGAGAAACCACCAGCCGCGCGGCACTGGGAAACGCGACTACTTGACACGCCGAGAGCGTCACCGATGGCGCGGCCGGTTCGAAAATGGTTCAGGGCTTCGTCAAAGGTCATTGATGTCTCTCCGATGTCTTCCGCGAGTTTAGAGTTCTTAACAGCTCAAGGCAAGTTATCTAAACACCCAAAGGTTTAGAATCCTAAATATGGAATTCAAAGACCGCGTCATCGCGCGCATGAAGGAGCTCAATCTGAGCTCAACCGACCTCAGCAAATTGTCTGGCGTGTCCAAGGCAACCGTGAGTTTCTGGATCAACGGAACGAACGGAGCCAAGGGTAAGAACCTGCTCGCCCTAGCAAAAGCTCTGGACTGCTCGCCGCAATGGCTTTCGGATGGCACTGGCACTTCAAGCGAGGCTACGGCCCATTCGGACGCGCCCGCGTCCAGCACAGCTGAGCTCGTCGCCCAGATGCTCGCCTCACGAGCAGGTAAGAATCTGTCCGAAAAGGCCCGCGAAGTGATGCTTGCTGCTGCAGCAGAAGCCGATAGCCCTGCTCCGGCGCAGGAATATCTCCCCGCCGCCTACTCCAGTCTCCGTCCAAAGCAGGACGAGATCCTGATCCCCCAGTACGATGTGCGCGCCGCTATGGGTCATGGCCAGGTCCCTGCCGACTACAACGAGGCAGTGAGAAACCTGGTAGTTCGGGAAGAGACTCTGCGCGAGAAAGGCGTCACCTACACCTCCCCGACTGCCCTTGCGATGATTACTGGCTGGGGCCAGAGCATGGAGGGGACCATCAACGACAAGGACCTGGTGATTGTCGACCGGGGAATCAACGAGTTCATCGGCGAGGGCATCTATGTCGTCACTTGGCACCAGGAGCTCTACATCAAGCGCATGATGCGCCTTGATGAGGATCATTTCCGGCTGATCTCGGATAACCCCCACTACGAGAACCAAACCGCGCGCATGGACGATGTGACGATCCATGCCAAGGTTCTGCTGATCTGGAACGCCAAGAAGGCCTGATCGCCCCTTCGCCCCCGAAAGCCCGCGCGTTGCGGGCTTTTTTGTGGATGTCAGAACGGCGCCGGCTCTTCCATCGCGACGAATTCGTCTAAACCTTCAACCCTTGGGTCATCGTCTGATGATGCTTCCCATGCAAGCGTTACAGATTCGTCCTCACCATTGAAGATCATCTCAATCCCATCGGTTTCGGCAATAACCCCCATCACCTCTTCCCACTCACGATCGCCGTCGGTATCCAGTCGGTGAATCGTTACCCACCGCTGCTGCTGGGCGACCGGGTGGTTGATCATTGATGACACACGCAGGCCCAGGCGCTCCACGCCTGACATAACGAATTTTTCCTGCTGCTGCTTTTGCGCCCTTGCCATGTGACCCTCCAATTACTGTATATGCATACAGGGACCACAGCAGATTATCCCATCTCCTACAAAACCGTAAGCATTGACATCTCTTGCTGTGCAGGAAATTTCGTTCGCCTGCTCTGTTAAGTTTTCTAAAATAAATCTTGACGCATTCTGTTTAGTTTTCTAAATTTGCCTCAACGCAGCGACTTAACCAGTCCTGTTGAGGCCCTCAAGCCTCACCGCTCTTTAGCGACACACTTTGCCGGATCGATACCGGCCCAAATTCGAAGGCAGCGATGGACAGGCCTCAACAGTCCAGAGGGGTGGCAACTGCCCCGGGCGTGCAGCGTAAAGCGCCGAGACCAGTTATCCAGCGGGAAGAAGTGCCGAAAGGCCCGCGGCTGGAGGAACAACCAGGAGATTGCCGCGCAACTGACGCCAGTAGCGGGTCGCGGCAGGTTTCACTCGCAGCCATTCCCACGAGTGGCTGCTGGGAAACCAACCGACCGGAGGGCACCGCAATGTTCAACATGGCAACTATGGCGGCTGATGAATGCCGCATCGACGCTGAAGAGCGCGCCTACTACCGCTGGATCGACAAGGCATCCCAGCTGCTCGGCCACCAGGTCGCCCTGAGCTCGCAAGAAGAAAGCGATCTGCACGACCTCTACGCCGATGACTGCACCCCGGCTGAGGCTGTAACTGAGCTGCTGGCCCAGGCGGAACTGGCTCGCGCTGCATGACCGGCGATTCACTGAAGCACCTGGGCGACCGGGTGCTTTGGGAATCCACTGGAGGAACACGAAATGCCAAATTGGGTAACCAACAAGGTCAAGGCGCCGCAGGAAGTCATTCAGGCGATGCTGAATGAGGAAGGCCGGATCGACTTCGGAAAGATCATCAGGTTCGAGGGCGAGTTTCCATGGAATGGTGTGATTGGGGATGCTGAAACAGCTGCTGAGCATGTGCTTCGCGTGCCGGTCAGCGACCACCCGCTTGTTGGCGCCATGCAGTTGGAAAGCCGGAACCGCGTTGATCTGTCGAAGCTGAGCGATGAAAGCTTCGAACAGTTCGTGCAGATGCTGCGCAATCACCGGAAGACCGGCTTCATGCACAGCATGGACTTCGCCAGATCCGCCTGGGGCACCAAGTGGAATGCTTGCGAGCCGAAGGTCGATGGCCCTGAGTCGGCGAGCTTTGAAACCGCCTGGTCCTTCCCTGAGCCGATCTTCCTCAAGCTGAGCTCAATGTTCCCTGAGGCCACCATCGTGCTCGCCTATGCCGACGAAGATATCGGCAGCAACTGCGGGACTGTGACCTTCAAGGGTGGCGAAGCGGTTTCTCGCGATGAGTCGGCTGGCTGGAACAGCATGTCAGAAGCTGACCAGCAGAAGTGGCAAGCCTTCGCTTACGAGGTGAAGGGCTGGGAGCCTGAGCCAGACGAAGACTGACCAACCAGCGCCACGTCAGCCTGACGTTAACTGCCCGATGTCCTGCTCCCCATCGCAGGCTGCATCGGAGTGTGAACTGAATCCTGCCGCCAAGCAGCACAGCTTCTATCCAGCGAGATCGAGAGAAACGAACACCGGTCGATGCAGAGATTGGCTCCTGCCAGTTCACACCCCGATGCAGAGAAGCGCCCAGCTAAGGGCGCGGTTACCGAAGCACCTGTGGACGTCCCTTCCCTCGCACTGAGGGTAAACGAATTGCGCCGCTGGATGGGTCCACGCCAAGCCAGCTGCCGGGGTAGCGCCCGGCCTCTGCATCCCCTTCCCTTCACATACGACCGCATCGGCAGGCGCCAGGCCACCTTTCACGGTGGGTTTGGTCACCCGCGCCTGGCGCCTGACCAATGCGGTTGCTGAGGACAATCATGGAAACGATCACTTGCGGCTCATGGATTGGCCAGCTCGGCAAGGCGCTGGCTCCCCGTGAGCTCGAAGCACTGCTGTGGGTGGCTCAAGGCCTCACTACCAAGGAAATCGCCCGCCAGATGTCGGTCAGCCCGGGCACCGTGGCCAACCGGATCGAGGCTGCGCTGTTCAAGCTGGAAGCCGGCCGGCGCATAGAGGCGGTCACTAAGGCCATGCGCCAACAGATCATCAGCCCGCTCTGCATCGCCCTCGCCTGCCTCATCGCCATGCATGCGGTGATCAACGACAGCGACCCCATGCGCCGAGACCGCCGCGCGCCGGAGCGCCGCACAGCCCAAGTTCGAATCGTTCGCAAGGCCGAGGCCTTCGAGCTCCACGCCTGACCACAATGAGGAATACACCATGCAAACAGCCATCGAACAGAGCAAGGCCGGGCTCGAAACGCTCCGCCAGGAAGTCATCACCGCGACCGAGGCATTCCACGCCAAGTCGCGTTTCACCGTAACCAAGGCCGGGAACGGCTGGATGGTGGTCTCGTCCCGCGACAATCGGGTCTACGGCCGCAACACCAGCTATCCACAGGCAGTTCGCTATGCGGAAAGTCTGGAGCGCGCCATCGAGGCCAAAGCCCTGCCTGTTGTTGCCCTGGTGAGGGCCCGCCAGGTCGGCGAGAGCGCGACGCGCTGGTGCTCACTCATGGCCCTGCTGTTCATCGTTGCGGCAGCGGTTGCTCAGTCATGAGCCGCGGGGTCAACAAGGTCATCTTGGTCGGAATCTGCGGCCAAGACCCGGACGTGCGCTACTTGCCGAACGGCAACGCCGTGACCAAGCTCAGCCTGGCCACCAGCGAGCATTGGACAGACAAGCGCTCGGGGGAAAAGGTCGAGCGCACCGAGTGGCACCGGGTATCGCTGTTCGGGAAAGTCGCCGAGATCGCCGGCGAGTACCTGCGCAAAGGCTCCCAGTGCTACATCGAGGGCAAGCTGCAGACCCGCGAGTGGGAGAAGGACGGCATCAAGCGCTACACCACTGAGGTGCACGTCGACATGCGCGGAACGATGCAGCTGCTCGGCAGCCGGCCGCAGGGTCAGCAGCCCGGGCAAGTGCCAGATCGGCAGCCGCAGCAGCGCCGGCCAACGCCTCAGCAGCAGAACCAGCAGGCCGCGCCGCCGGATCACGACAGCTTCGACGACGAAATACCGTTCGCGCCCCTTCCGTACCTCGCCGGTGCGTAGCGATGAAGCGCAGGCAACAGGTTCACCCCACCGCTTACTACCTCGGCCGCGCCTGCCGCGACAACAGCCAGTCACGCGATGCCAGCCCTACGGCTGGATGACAGTGAACTGCGGCTGGTGGCTTGCCGGCTGGCATGACCGAGACATGGTGCTTTCCGCTTGAAACGCATCACCGCGCGCGTCCGGCACGGCCGGCGCCAGCAGCACATCACTCTGCCGCCCAGCGGCATACCTCCCGAGGGAACGAAGAAATGCCTAAGCCAACCGACACAAGCGAATTTCTCAACGAACTCAATGGCGGCGCCTTCGCCAGCCAGATTGGCCACGCCCTGTCCGAAGTAGCTGCGGGCGTCGTCGATCACGGTAAGCCAGGGAAGATCACCATTACCCTGGACTTCAGCCAAATCGGCGACTCCCACCAGGTGAAGATCAAGCACAAGCTCGCCTACAAGGTGCCGACTAAACGCGGCGACCGCAGCGAGAACACCAGCCTGGACACCCCTATGTACGTCGGAACAGGCGGCAACATTTCGCTGTTCCCAGAAAAACATGGCCAGCTCTTCACCCGTGAAGAAGCACCAGTTCACCCACGCTCGTAACTCACCGCATCTACAAGGAAAAGCGCATGTCCCTCAGCAAAGAAGCTCTCGAACTGATCCAAGAAAACACCATTGCCGCAGTTGGCCGGGATCTGCCGGCCTTAGGCCCGGTAGTGGTAGTACCGCAAAACTTCAACGTGGTTGATCTCGAGCGTTATCAGGAAGGCCGCAACCGCTTCCGTGGCACCTACTCCACCCACTCGCTGGCTGACTACAGCGCCTACGTTGTCGAGCGCGCCGCACCAGCAGCCCGCGGCTTCATCGACCAGGACAACATGAGCTGCATCGTGCTGTTCAACATCGGTACCGCCGAAGAGCCGGGCCACGCTGATGATCGCGCCGTGCTGCGCCTCAAGGCCTCCGCTGCGTTGGCAGCCGTCCAGGCGGTGTGCGGCCAGAGTCTGGTCCAGAAGGCCATGAGTGACTGGATCGAAGACTGGAACCAGCACTTGTCGGCCACCGATGAGAATGGCCAGACCATGACCATTGCCAAAGCAATCGCTGCGGTTCGCACCATCACCGTGAAGGCCTCGTCGGAGAGCGATCACGCAGTTGGTGAAACTCGCGCCAGCCGCAGTACCATGGACCAGATCGAAGCCAGCAGCAAAGAAACCCTGCCGGCCTGGCTGGACTTCAAGGTAATTCCGTTCGAAGGCTTGGGCGAGCAAGTGATCCGCCTACGTGTGTCAGTCATCACCGGCGGCTCGCAACCGGTGCTCAAACTGCGCTGGATCGGCGAAGAAGCCCAGCGCGAGGCCATCGCCCAAGAGTTCAAGGCCGTGCTCGACGCCAAGGTCGGTACCGCCGCGAAGCTGTCCCTGGGTACCTTCGACGCTAAGTGACAAGAGCCAGCGCCACAGCCTGCGAGTAACACATGTGGCGCTCGGTTCAACCGGAAGAGCAAGCTGATGATTCAGCAGGACCCTGGGGACGAGGTCATTTCCCCTTCCCATTAGCTGCCTGTTCAATTTCTGCAGCGGATGCCCACTTTGAGTCAAGATGAAGAAGCCTCTCAGAATCACGCAGATGCTGTGCAAATGCCTTTTCCACGTCGGGGCCTGATAGCTCGCCAGACTCGGCCAGCTTGTTCATGGTTTGCTGATGCAAGATGTACGCGGCCATAGGCGCCACTTTCTTCATCTCGCCCCTACCAAGAATTGCGTTGATGTCTTGAGCCCTGTTTTGAATGGCTGCGTCGAGTAGCAATTTTTGCTTCTCTCTTTTCGAATTGTAGTGAGCTTGAATCCATTGGCCTGCAATGGTGGCTAACGCACCGATTCCGACACCCACCAGACCAGCAATTGCAGCGTCCATAGCTATCCCCTCCGGCCCCATGCCGGTCACCCGTAATACCCCATCCCAAACCAAATTGCCACCATGCCGCCATCAGCACGGAGGGCGGCGCATGCATGGAGAAAGCCATGAACGTCGAGACATCGACCGTCACCAAGCTGCTGATCACCGAGGTTCAGGGCCTGGACCCGATCAGCGTCTACCTGGAGGACCTCGGGCCCTGCAAAGGCAAGATCACCGTCAGCTGCTACGACAAGACCTGGCACGCCTACTGGGGCGGCATGTGGGACGGCCTGACCATTGGCCAGTTTTTCTGCAAGCTGCACGACGCCTACATCATCGGCTACTTTGAACGT
This sequence comes from Pseudomonas sp. BO3-4, assembly GCF_034044115.1. NCBI lineage: Bacteria > Pseudomonadati > Pseudomonadota > Gammaproteobacteria > Pseudomonadales > Pseudomonadaceae > Pseudomonas > Pseudomonas sp. BO3-4. The sequence goes on along the minus strand of NZ_CP139018.1, from coordinate 2,326,182 downwards.
TCGCTGAGCTCTCGCCGGTTCAGCGGTGAAGCGCTAGCCGACAAAGCACGGAAGGTGATCGTGCAAATGCGGCGTGACCGGGATCTGGACGCAGAAGATGCCCGGAGCCTGCTCGACGAGGCCGAGGACGTCAGACACACCAGCTCCCTGGATGAGTGCGGAGGCGCCCACCGCGAGTTCATGCACCGCGTGTTCGGTGACGATTGGTGGAACCTGCCGTCCGACGCCATGGAGCCTAACCCTGACTGGGCCTACCTCTGCCGCATCATAGCGACAGTTCAGCAGGCCCTGGCCAAGCAGTTCCCAATCGCCGCCTGACTCTGCGGCCCAGTAGCCTGATTCAGTCGACTGAGCGAGCGTCAACACAAGATGCCACGCATTCGACGATCGCCGTGAAGCTACCAGTGAAGCTGTGCCGCAGCTCTCGCGGCATGTCGTATGAGAAGTGGATCAGCCAGGATCCGTCGCCCAATAGCACAGCCTCCTGACGATACTTATCAACCTGGTCCTCATCAATTCCGAGAACTGCTGCGACTTCCTGGTTTGTTGGCTCGCGGTCCATCGGGGATTCAACTCGCTGGTCTGGAATCACAACCAATAGACCAAACGACATCAAATTGCCACTAATAAACTCCCCGGCGAGGGCGGCGCCTGCACGCAAGGACAACGACATGATCCAGCAGCACCGCATCCTGGTGGGCGACTGCATCGATATGATGCGGACGCTGCCGGATCAGTCAGTGCATACATGCATCACCAGTCCGCCCTACTTCGGACTGCGGGATTACGGCGTCGACGGACAGATCGGGCTGGAGCCCTCTCCGCGTGAGTTCATCGACAGCCTTGTCGCCGTGTTCCGCGAAGTGCGCCGCGTGCTGCGTGACAACGGCACGATCTGGGTGAACATGGGCGACAGCTACGCGGGCAGCTGGGGGTTCGCATGGAAGGGGCGATATGGGCCTGGGCGGCCAGTCGCTATCCGCGCGACAGATAGCGGCAAGCGCCAGGAAGCTCAAGAAGCCAAACCACATAGGGTTCAAGCCCAAGGACCTAGTGGGCCTACCCTGGCGCCTAGCAATCGCACTGCAGGATGACGGTTGGTACCTGCGCCAGGACATCATCTGGCACAAGCCAAACCCGATGCCCGAATCGATCAAGGACCGGTGCACCAAAGCGCATGAATACCTATTCCTGCTGAGCAAGAGCCCACGCTACTACTTCGACCAGGGCGCCATTCGAGAGCCGGCCCGCGCCCAGTCTGCACCGGATGGAGCCAGCAGGCGCAACAGCTTCGCCAGGGAAACGAAGTACACCGAAGGCGAACACGGTCAGACCGCCCAGCACCGCGCCGGACGCGATGACATCGACTATGACGAGACGCGGAACAAGCGCAGCGTCTGGACGGTGGCCACCGCCAGCTTCAAGGGCGCGCACTTCGCCACCTTCCCCCCGGACCTAATCCGCCCTTGCGTTCTGGCTGGCTCACCGCGGGGCGGGATGGTGCTCGACCCGTTCGGCGGCGCCGGCACCACCGCGCTCGTAGCCATGCAGGAAGGCCGGCAATCGGTCATCTGCGAGCTGAACCCCGAATACGCCGCCCTCGCGCGCCAGCGCTTAGATACAGCCTGGATTGAGGGTGCCGCACAGATGGACTTCCTGCTGGATCAATCGCCAGCTGCTTAACCCACCGCCAATTCCACTTTTCACGCCCCACCGGCGAGGACCGCCCATGTCTGCATTTCAGAAAAAGAACCCGCTCGACTTCAAAACCCAGTACGGCCTTGGCTTCGATCCGCAAGACGACGAGATCGTTGTCGACTTCTTCTGTGGCGGCGGCGGCGCCGGTACCGGGCTGGAGATGGGTCTGGGCCGTCCGGTGACGGTCGCCAAGAACCACAGCCCAGCGGCCATCAGCATGCACACCGCCAACCACCCGGCGGCGCGCCACTTCACCACCGACGTTTTCGAGGGCGACCCGGACGAGGAGTGCCAAGGCCGCGCCGTGGGATGGTTCCACATGAGCCCCGACTGCACCCACCACAGCCAGGCCGCTGGCGGGCAGCCGCGCAAGCGCGAGATCCGCAACCTGTCGTGGATTGGCCTGAAGTGGGCCGGCAAGAAGCGGCCGCGGGTGATCAGCCTAGAGAACGTAAAGCAAATTCTGCAATGGGGTGGGCTAATCGCCAAGCGGTGCAAGGTCACTGGCCGGGTGGTTAAGTTGGACGGTTCAGTAGCTGAGCCAGCGGAGCGGGTGCCGGTACAGGAACAGTTCCTCATCCCGAACCCGAAGCGACGCGGAAGTACCTGGCGCCGTTTCGTTCAATTGCTGGAGGGCCTTGGCTATGTCGTCGAGTGGCGCATCATCAAAGCCTGCGACTTCGGCGCGCCGACCAGCCGCGAGCGGTTATTCATGATCGCCAGGTGCGATGGCCAGCCAATCGTGTGGCCGGAGCCTACACACGCCAAGAACCCAGCCAAGGGCCAGCAGAAATGGCGCACCGCCGCCGACTGCATTGACTGGACCGTGCAGAGCAAGAGCATCTTCGGCCGGAAGAAGCCGCTGGCCGACGCAACATTGCGCCGGGTCGCCAAGGGCATGAAGAAATTCGTGCTGGACAACCCGCAGCCCTTCATCGTGCCGATTGCGAACTGGTCGGGCGAATTGGCCCAGTCGGCGCATGAGCCACTTCGCACGGTGACCTCCTGGCCGCGCGGTGGATCCTTCGCCATGGCAAGCCCGGTGATTCTTCCAGCAACACACCAGGGCGCCGACCGAGTGAACAACCCGGGCGATCCACTACCAACAGTTACTGCGGCCAACCGTGGCGAGCTGATGATGGCCAGCCCCGTGATGGTCGGGGCCGGCGGCCCGATGTATGCCGGTAAGCCAGTAGCAGCTGACCAGCCCATGGGAACGCTGATGACACAAAGCCACCGGGCGCTGGCATCGGCGCATCTGGTCAAATTCAGGTTCAACAGTGAAGGAGCAGCCATCACCGATCCGGTGCCGACCATCACGAGCGGCGGCAACTACAAGAGGCCCGCAGGTGCGGCCCATGCCATGGGCGTGTGCACAGCCTTCATCGAGCAGGCAAACGGCGGATTCAACGCCACGCCAGCGAAGGGCGCGGACGAGCCGCTGACCACGGTCACCAACACCGGCAGCCAGCAGCGCCTCGTGACCGCCAGCCTGGCCACGCTCCGGCGCAACTGCGTAGGCCGTGCAGTAGATGACCTGGTGCCGACAATGACCGCCGGCGCCGAGCATCACGCCCTGGTCGAATACAGGTTGTCACCAGAACATGAGGAAGGCGCCCTGCGCGTCGCGGCATTCCTGATCAGCTACTACGGCACAGAGAACATCAGCGCCTGCGACGCTCCAGCGCCAACGGTGACCACCAAGGACCGCCTGGGCTTGGTCACCGTCTTCGTGAAGGGCACGCCCTATGTGATCGTCGACATCTGCCTGCGCATGCTGCAGCCCCACGAGCTGTACCGCGCTCAGGGCTTTCCGGCCAGCTACATCATCGACAAGGGTGCCGACGGCAAGCCGTTCACCAAGACCGAGCAGGTGCACATGTGTGGGAACAGTGTCAGTCCGCCGCCGATGGCCGCGCTGGCCAAGGCAAACGACCCATGGAACAGCGCTAAAAATGTCTTACGCGTTGCTTAGCGACAACGTACAAAATAGAAATAAAAACCTTAGGATATATTTACAGCCAGCTTAGGAGGCGCTATAAATCTCACCGCAGAGCGCCATGGGGGTCGCTCTGCATCGGGGGATAGGACATGCCAAAGGCAGCCAGCGCAATCGCAGCAGACATTCAGACAACCCTGCAACAGAGCGGTAAAGATGTGATCACCATACCCTGGGATCGCTTCTATGCCGTAGCAGACCGGGATCGCATCAAGGAAGCCTTTCAGCAATCGCTGGCTAGCGAACTGAAGAAGCGCTCGTTGCTGATCAATTACGGCAACGCGGTTGTTTTGGTCGGCAAGGACTACAACTTCGCGCCAGGCAACTGAAAACCTGCAGGCCGCAACGGCAAGCAGCAAGCGGGCTCACCCCCTAAGGTAAGCCCGCTTTTTTGTTTACCTCTTTTTCTCCCTGCATCGCACACAGCTAGCGAGGTATCCCCATGCCCACAGAAAACCGACCCAGCAACACAGAGATGGTTAGCGAACTACTGCCATGCCCCTTTTGTAGCCAGCAGGACTTCCTCATCGAGCGCCTAGACAGCGATGCCTCAGTGGTGATCTGCCAAGGCCTGACCGGACCGCATGAAGCCTGTCTGGCCCGTGGGCCAGTGGGCGTGGCGCAGAATGAAGGTGAGGAGCAGCCAGGCCGCGACAAGGCGGTCGATTTGTGGAATGCGAGAGCCGAGCAGCACCAGGGCAAACCGGTGGCGGTGCTGTATGCCAATGGCACAGTGCTGACCAAGGCAGACTGCGGCGATGCCTTCGATATTTGCTGCAAGGTCGAAACACCGCTCTACACCCATGCCGATGCTGGCGAGGTTGAGCGGCTGCACACCGTTATAGAGCAGCAGAAGAACTTGATCGCATCGTTGCGCGCAGAAGTGGTCGAGTCGCACAGTATTGACGCCAGCGCAAAGCCGAGCGCGCCGGCTGAATCGATCCCCGAAGGCTACTGCATCATGCCTAGGCGGCTCACTGCCGAGAACGGTGCCAAAGCACTGCTGCTCGGCGAGTTCAAGCTGGAGGTCACGCGCGAGTGCCCAGAATGCCTGGAACTGGACGAGCCAGCAGATGGCTGCGAGATCTGCGATGGCGAGGGTGAGTACGCACAGCGCCACACGATCCCGTGGGACATGATCAAGTTCATCTACAGCGAGGCCGTGAAGGGTCTTGCTTTCCAGCCGAACGTCACCTGCAAGCCATCATGACATTCGGAGTACATAAGTACTCCACCCGGCTCCCCTCTCCCCTCTACTTTGAGGCGGCGAGACGATTGGCAGTTGGAGCACCGTCAATAGCAATCCGGCGGGCCCGGCCGACGCCCCATGCCAGCGCTCTAGTCATCGACTCACCCGGGCGCGACTCGAAAGCCTCCTCATGAAGCGCAGAGCCGCTCGGGGCGTATACACCGATGAACATCTGCGTGTTACCCGTTCGCGACAGTCGCACCTGGACATCTATGAACGTTCCATCGTCGAGTGTTTCGTCATGAGTCCTATGATGAAGCGTCGGGTCAGCCCAAGACCAAAAAACATCACCGCGAATTCTCATGCCGTCCTCCTTCGACTTCGGTTGTATGCATCAACCCACCATAGCCAAACCGAAGCGGTTCGCAACCGCACCTGCCTGTTTCGTGATCTGAATCAGACTATTGGCCATCACCAATGCTCCTAACCCCTCTCCCCTCTATTCACTGCCGCGATATGGCGGCCAAGGAACGACCGTGCCTGTAGAAAAAAATGCTCTCGACTCCATCGATCTGGACGCCTTGCAAGTCGCCGCCAAGGCCGCTGCCGAGGATGTGATCCGCTCCCACGGCTGGAAGGGAATGGTCGAAGACGCCGACCTGCTGGGAACCGATGAGCGTTACCTGATACTGGCCGACCCGGCCGTAGCTCTGGCTTTGATCGAAGAGGTACGCAACTTGCGACAAATGCTGCAGCAGCCCCGCGTGCCGGACGGCTTCGCTTTGGTTCCGCAAAGCATGTTGCTCAGCAAGGACCTCATCGGCGTCATCAATTTCCACTGCGGCGACACCGACCAGGAAGAAGGTGGCCAATTTGGGCAGTACACCGATGGCCGGCTGTGGGTCGGCTACGTGCTGGACGACGATGGGAACAAAGTCCACGGGCTGCACATCGCGACCGATGAATACCCGGAGGAAGGAAGCACGACGTTGATTGAGTTCCCGGCGGTGCGGCCATGACCCGCCTCGCTCTCTGCCTCCTGCTGCTGGCCACCCTGGCCGGCTGCATTGAACAACCAGGTCATCTGGAAGTGAAGGAAGACACGACGCGCGCCGTTACCTGCTGGCAGTCGGATAGCGGCATGTCCTGCCTGCCCAACTGGATGCTCAGGAAGCCTGAGCCAGAACGCTGCCTGACCCATGACCTCAAGTCCGAAGCCTGCCGCAAGCTCTTCAGAGAGAACACGGGCAACCAGCGCCAGCTCTCCCCGCACGAAGCACAACCCGAACCTACACCCGCACTGGCGCCTGGGCGCTGGATTGATGAGAGGTATCAGCTGTGAGCGAGAAAATGCGTGAGCAGTTCGAGGCGTGGCATCTCGACCGTTACTGCGGCGGTGTTGAGCGCCTGAGGAAGTGCGTGAATGCCGAAGATGTTTACTACTACGCCGACACCCAAACGAGATGGGTGTCCTGGAAGGCCTCCCGCGAAGCCGTGGTCATCCAAATGCCTGACATGAAGAGCGAGCAGTACTGGGAGCAGTTCGAAGATGTAGAAGGTGAGTCATTCATCTTCCCGAAGTACCTCGACCACCTCGATGCTGCGATCAAGGCTCAAGGCCTGAAGGTACTGTCATGACCGACCTGATCGAAGTGAAGACGGCCGATCTGAGCGGCGAGGCGCTGGGGTGGGCCGTTGGCAAAGCCGAAGGGCTGAATCTGTTCCTTGAACCGCCCGGATACAACGGCGTGCCTTGGCGGGTGTTCGCCCGGTACCGGGGCCAGGCCATCGAGCACACCAAACGCTTCAACCCTTGGGAAGACTGGGCACTTGGTGGCCAGCTGATCGACAAACACCATGGAAGCACCCAGCACTTCCACGGACTGGCCGAGGACGCCTGCTACAGCGGCGGGCCAGCGGGGGCAGAGGCCTGGAGCTACGGACCTACCGCACTGGTCGCCTTCTGCCGCGGGTTCGTCCACTACAAGCTCGGCGATACCGTCCAGGTGCCGAGGGAGCTGAAGCCACAATCTGTATGACTGCACCAGTGCTGATAATCCAGGTAGCTAAGTGCGCCGTATGGGAACATATAAAGAACAGATTAAGACCTCGAGCAATTCCCTTCCTGAAGCTCGCTTCTCAGCTTCGCTTCCTCTGCAGTCGCTTCTTCTATTCCAGAACTCATTTGCTGTGCGCGGACAATGTTCTCCACCCTGATGGCGTAAGCAAATGCCTTCATACGGCAATCCTTAGGCATGTAGGTTAGGCGCATTTCCGCGTCTGAAAGTTTTCTGGATTTCTGTATCCAGTCAAAGGCGTTTTTCAGCGCTTCTTTCTTTGCAATCTCTACTTTCCCATTAATAGCAACTGCTTCATCGTTGCAGTTGAAATCGTGCCCCTCCATCTTCACGACCGTCCAAGCGTCTGCGTCATGCATCAATTCGGCTGTGGACCAACCTCCATAGCCCCCAAAACCATTTTTTGCATTCCAGTTTACGCACGCTCGAGTGCCGTCCTTGCTGACGAAAAGCCTTTCAAACTTTGCAGAGTCGGGGTCTTTCAGATTGTTGCGCACAGCATCCTGGACTTTTGATTCTTCATTGCAGCCGTAAAGGGCCAAAGAAAAGAGCACAAATATCGCGGTTTTATTCATATTTCCCCAGATGCAATCGATGTGCAAAGTGTCATCCATATCGTCTAAGCGTATGAGATGGCATGTCGAAAAGCCATAGCAATCCACGATCTGATCTTCAGCACGCGTTGGATATGCACCACGACTTCCATGCCCTCTCTCACCAGCCACCGCTACCCCTTCTATTCAAACCCGTCGACGAGTCGTCCAGAAGTGCGTCGCGGCTAGCAGCGCCCCAGGTATAGCCATGCCCAGGCCGCTGTAGATGAATGCCGGCTGGTCTGACAGCAGCCCGCCCATAACGAACGCGATGCCCGTAGGTATGAGCGTGACCGCTACGTAGCCAAACGGCTTCCTGGCTTCCTTTGCCATTTCAAATGCTCCTTGTTTTGGGGGCACTATTTAAACATGCATGCCCGCCGCTGTGCGCGGGCGAGGATCCCCTATGTCTGAACGCAAAACGATGTGCATCTACCATGGCAACTGTGCTGACGGCTTTGGCGCCGCCTGGGTTGTCCGCAAAGCCCTGGGCGAGCAGGTCGAGTTCGTCGCCGGGGTGTACGGCCAAGAGCCGCCAGACGTTGATGGCAAGGATGTGATCATCGTCGACTTCAGTTACAAGTACGAAGTCATGGCCAGGCTGAGCTGGAAGGCCAACAGCATCATCATCCTGGACCACCACAAATCGGCGGCCGAGGACCTTGGCAAGTTCCCGCCCTTCCACGCCGGCGTTCGGGTCGACGGTCGGCACCCCGACGGGTCGGTCGCACTGGGCTGGGAAAGCGCCCACATCTTCATGAATTCGCAGAACTCCCCCGCTATCGCCTGCTGCTTCGACATGAACCGCAGCGGCGCCATGCTCGCCTGGGACCACTTCTTCCCCGGCCAAGAACCCCCAATGCTGCTGCGCCACATCGAGGACCGAGACCTGTGGCTGTTCCAGCTGGATGGCACCCGCGAGATTCAGGCCAACCTCTTCAGCTACCCCTACGACTTCGAAGTCTGGGACACACTCATGGCGACTGATGTGCAGTCCCTGCGCTCGGACGGCGCCGCGATTGAACGAAAGCACCAGAAGGACGTTGCCGAACTGGTGGCCGTGACCAAGCGCCGCCTGGTCATCGGAGGTCACGATGTGCCGGTGGCCAGCCTGCCGTACACGCTCACCAGCGATGCGGGTCACCTCATGGCACAGGGCGAACCTTTCGCCGCCTGCTACTGGGACACCCCTGAGGGCCGCGTATTCAGCCTGCGCAGCACCGACGATGGCATGGATGTGTCGGAGATCGCCAAGCAATACGGCGGTGGTGGCCACCGCAACGCTTCCGGCTTCCGCGTGCCGTTCGGCCACGAACTGACCAAGTAACTCACCTCTTCAACTCAAGGCCGGCGGCAATGGCTGCCGGTCGAGGATCACCTATGTCCGCAATAAACCGTTTCCACGAAGTAGCCAACGATGCCCTGGTACAGATCAGCGACCATCTGGTGCCAGGAGCCAAGCTCACCTTGGCGATCTACGTACCAGGCGAACCAGAGCAAGACATCGTCCTGATGGGCCCTGGTGTTGCTACTGATGAGGTCGTGAACACCCTGCGCCGGCGTGCCGCCCTGAGCCTTGATGGCGACAACGCCTACAAGCGCGGGGTATGCGATGTAGCCGTAGGGGCTATGGCGGCCGGGAAACAGAACCATAACCAGCCGCCCGAAGGGCACTGGGGCCAGCGGTTCTGGGATATCGGCCGGGCCGAGGGCGCACTGCAGGAACAATTGATTCAGGCACTCCGCCTCGCCCGCAAAGAGCTGGACGCCTGCCAGCGGGTGATCCACTACGCCGGCGGATTCGATCCGGCCTACGTCAATGATGCCCAGGCGGCGCTCAAGGTCGCCGACGCGGTGCTCGAGAAAATCCCCGCCTGACCACCAACCTGCCGCCACCGGCGGCGTGGAGAATAACCATATTCATCACACCTGATGCGGAAGCCGAAACGACTGGAGGGCTCCGCCCCAAGAGCCAGACGTATTGGCTCGAGGAACGGAAATGTTGCGATTTTCTTGGCTCAGAGGGAAAGCCGAAATTGCTGAGAGAAAGCAGAGGCCTCGCCAACACACTGCGCTAGGTGAGCGATGGCACTGCACACTTACATTCTACAAATCCACACTACACCGGAGAGACATTGCCAGGCATGGATGGACCGCTAGTGACCGAGGACGGTCCAGTGTGTCCATCAACTACAGCAAGTGGGGCGGCGCGCTTCTGGGTTGCTGCGTTCTGCCGTGCCAATTGGCCAATAACCGCGTCGCGGTCGCCGTAAAGCGAGACCTTTCCGTCTGCCATCACCAAAATCCGATCGACTACAGTAAGAACGCTCGGCCTGTGCGATACGACGAAGATTGTGGAGCCCGCCTCTTTAAGCTTACGCAAAGCCACGCTCAAAGCGCGCTCCCCGATTTCATCCAAGTTGGAATTAGGCTCGTCGAGCACGATCAATTTCGGATTCCGGTAGATGGCACGGGCTAGCCCGATGCGCTGACGCTGACCGCCTGAAAGATTGATTCCTTCGCTTCCAATTATCGTGTCATAGCCTTCTGGCAGCAGAAGGATCATTTCGTGCACGCCGGCTGTCTTAGCGGCCTCCACTACCTTTTCCGAGTCAACTTCCTCAAAGCGTGAAATATTTTCACTGATGGAACCCTCAAATAGCTCGATATCCTGCGGCAGATAGCCAAGATATGGTCCAAGTGCGCGCTTATCCCACGAGCTTATTTCAGTTCCATCGAGCAATATCTCACCGCTCTGCTTGGGCCAGATATTCAGAAGCGCCCGCGCCAGTGAAGATTTACCTGCGGCACTAGGGCCGATTATGCCTACTATGGAGCCTGCGGGGACCTCGAAGCTCACTTCATGCAGAACAGGAAGCTTGCCACCAGGGGGGGTGACCACAAGATCTCTCACCTCGATGTTACCTACTGGGGCGGGGTGCATAGTGCCCTTCGGTTTTTCTCCAAGCTCTGCCATCACCGAAGTCAGTCGCTTATACTGGACTTTTGCCTGAACAAAACCCTTCCAGCTTCCAATAATCTGATCAACTGGCGCCAGCGCCCTTGCCAGTAGAAGCGAGCCGGCTATGAGCAATCCTGGGTTGATTTCATGCATGACCACAAGGTATGCAGTAATTGCTAGCGCTATCGACTGGGACCAAATGCGAAATGCCTTTGAAATCGAGCTTATTGTTGTGCCCTGATCGCTAACATCAGATTGAAGTTTCAGGATGCCCTGCTGCCTGCTGGCCCAACGATTCATCAGTTTCTCAAGCATCCCCATAGACTCGATCACTTCTGCATTTCGCAGAGTCTTCTGGGTTGTGACATTAGTTGCAACGATATCCTTATTTACATCAGCATGGGCCTTACCGGTGATCCGATTATTAACAAACGCCAATACGACAAGCACTGCGCCGCAAAAAATTGTAAACCAACCCAGCCACGGATGAAAATAGAACATTACCGCGGTATATATCGGAAACCATGGCGCATCAAAGAATGAGAAAAGGCCGTGACCAGTAATAAATTGCCTAAGCGATGTTAAGTCATTCAAAGACTGAGCAGTAGCATCACTACCCCCGCTCTTCAATGCCCGATTGAAGCTCGCACGGTATACGTGCGGACTCAAAATTACATCCATTCGATTACTAGCGCGGACCATAATTTTAGATCTAACCCACTGAAGCAAGCCCTGCGTAATTACGAGCCAAGTCATAACAGCAGTAATTACAATCAAAGTGGAGGTGCTATTGGAGGGCACCACTCTCCCGGAAATTTGAATCATGTAGAAAGTCGGCACAAGCATCAAGGCATTCACGAAGATACTGAAAAAACCAACTGACAGAAAGCTGCTCTTGCAGGCGGCGAGAGCAACCTGCAATTGATTTTCCTGAATATCAGCCATGGCATCCCTACTATTTCGAAGGCAAAAAACGGCTGACAGTATATCACCTAAAGGCGTGACGCCCGACGATCTTCCGCACTGTGGAAAACGCATCGGCGGTGCAGGTCGGGCACCATTTCTAAGCTAGAGGACCAGACATGACCATCCCATTCAAGGCCTACACCCTGGGCGAAGACTTCGCTGTCAGAGAGGTCACCATTGTGCGTAAAGGCCTGTTCTGCGTGGACAGCAAAGGCATGAAGCACCCCAAGCCGAAGCTGTTCTCCAGCGCAAAGGCGGCTCAAGAAAAAGCCATTAAGTGGCTGGCCGACCGCGAGGCACAGCTAGCTAAAGAAAACGCGCTGCACGAGCAGCGGAAGAAGATCGTCGCATCCTACTGATCGCCGCCGGGTGCGGCAGGAGCCCTATATGGAACCAGAGATCATCCACATCCCCGAACTGGCCAAGTTGTTGGGTCGTTCCGAATCAGCCATACGCAGTGCCCGGCAGGCCGGCGCAGCGTGGCTGCCACCTTTTTTCAAGCAAGGCGCACGCGTGTGCTGGAGGGTCAGCACTGTGCGCGAGTTTCTACAGGAGTTCGAACAGGGTCTGCACGCGCCAGCCAAGCCAGGCAGAAAGCGCCAAGCGCCGCCGACGCTGGCCAGTGTCCGCTAACCCAGCTTGTCTGCCAACGCGTCCGGGCAAAGGTGGGTGTATCGCTTGAGCATGCTCATGGTTTTGTGGCCGGTGATGGAGGCCACCTCCATGATTGACAGGCCCTTCTCGAAAAGCCTGGATGTACCTTCGTGACGCAGGTCATGGAAGTGCAGGTCTTCCACCTTGGCCGCTTTGCAGGCCCGATTGAAGTACTGGCTCACCGAATGGGGTGCAAGCGAGAACACCTTGCCGTCCAGACGCGCCGGCAACCCGTCAAGGAGCGCCCGCGCCTTGGTGGAAAGTGGCACCAGGCGCCGGGTACCGTTCTTGGTGTCCTCGAGCAGCACATGCTTCGCCTTCACATTCTCCCGGCGCAGGCCCAGCAGCTCGCTTCGCCGCATCGCCGTCTCTACCGCAATCTGGATGATCGCCGGCATCTCGGCGTGAATCGCTCCCGCCTTCTCGATAACGCCGGCCAGCTCGAAGCTCTTCGGCCGGCGATCCCTCTCCTTTGCCCCCTTGGGCATGCGCAGTTTCATCATCGGGTTGCTCAGCCCCTCAATACCCCAGTCCTTGATGGCTACCGTGAACAGGTGGCTGATGATCGCCAGGTCGAGCCTGACCGTGGCCGTGGACCTGCCCGCCTTGAGCTCTTCATCCCTGTACGACGCAAAATCACTTGATCGCAAAGCAGCCAGGCCTTTCCCAGCAAATGGATGCTTCTTCCACTTGTTGATCCGGGTCTGCTCCTGCTTCGCGCCTTTCTTGGTCGAGCTGACTTCCCTGGAGTACCGATCCAAGGCTTCAGTAAGGGTGGTTCGCTCCGCCTCTCGCATATCGACGAAACGGGCGCGCGACATGTCGCCCTCGATCTCCGCTGCCCAGCGCTGGGCCTCGGCCTTGGTATCGAAGGTCGCAGAGAGTGACGGGTATCCTTTCCGGCGGATCTTTGCCCGCCATGCGCCGCCTGGGCGCTGCTCATAAGTTGCCATGCACCGGATTTTGCCGGGGACAACTGGGACACGCAATTTTCTTCGGTGTCCCAAATTTGTCCCAAACCGAGCGCGGGACAAAATCCGCAGGCATTAAAAAAGCCCCGCAACCTCAATGGCTGCGGGGCTTTCGAATGGTGGAGGCCGAGGTCGGAATCGAACCGGCGTAGACGGATTTGCAATCCGGAGCATAACCACTTTGCTACTCGGCCTCAAAGGTCGGATCTAGCTGCTTGCGCTTTGCTATCTCCTTGAAACGCTGAACCTTTTTCAAAGTTTGCTGCGTTTCGATGGGCGCCATTATGTCTTCATTCTTTTAACCTTGCAACCCCCTGAACGAAAAAAAATTTCAACGGGTTCAAGGTGTTAGCGCAGGCGGCTGAGTTTACTCCACAAGCCCACCACCGCGTTCTCCACTGTACCGCTGGCGGCCATGCCAATCCGCTCCTGCAGGCTCTTGCGTTCGGCATAGTGCAGGTGGAACAGGTTGGCGTTGCGCGCGCGCTCGCTCAGGTACTCGTCACTGGTCTGCAGCTCGTCCACCAGCTTGCGATTCAAGGCGGCCACGCCCAGCCAGACTTCGCCAGTGGCCACTTCATCGATGTGCAACTGCGGACGATAGCGGGAGACGAAATCCTTGAACAACTGGTGAGTGATGTCCAGGTCTTCCTGGAACTTCTCCCGGCCCTTCTCGGTGTTTTCGCCAAAGACGGTCAGGGTGCGCTTGTACTCGCCAGCAGTCAGCACTTCGAAGTCGATGTCGTGCTTTTTCAGCAGGCGGTTGACGTTGGGCAACTGCGCCACCACACCAATAGACCCCAGTACGGCGAATGGGGCACTGACGATCTTCTCGCCGATGCAGGCCATCATGTACCCACCGCTGGCAGCCACCTTGTCGATGCACACGGTCAACGGGATGCCTGCCTGACGAATACGCGCCAGTTGCGACGCAGCCAAGCCGTAACTGTGCACCAGGCCACCGCCGCTTTCCAGGCGCAGTACCACTTCGTCACGCGCGGTGGCGAGCGTCAGCAGCGCGGTGATTTCATTGCGCAGGCTTTCGGTGGCCGAGGCTTTGATGTCGCCATCGAAGTCCAGTACGAATACCCGGCTCTTGTCCTCGGCCTTGCCCTTCTTCTGCTGTTTTTCCGCCTTGGCCTGCTGCTTGCGCAGGGCCTTGAGCTGGGCCTTGTCGAGCAGGCCGGACTCCAGGCGCTCACGCAGGTCCTTGTAAAAATCGTTCAGTCGGGTGACCTGTAATTGTCCGCCCGATTTGCGCCGACCTTTGCCACGCAGCCCGGCGATGGCCGACAGCACCACCAGTATGGCGATGACCAGGGTGGCGGTTTTGGCGAGAAAGCTTGCGTATTCGGCAAGAAACTCCACGTTGACTCCTTAAATACCTGCGCCACTACGGCGCGTCACTGTTGCAAGCATACCGTTGCGTCTGTGGTGCTGCCAGCGGGTGTAAACGCTGGCAACACCTTTCAAACAACCTTTTCAAACGCTTGTATGTTTTTTCGTTGACAGCCCGTGAGCCGCATCCTAACCTCGCAGCAACCTCCAACAGGCCGGAACCTTTCGTGGGCAATCTCTACCTGATTCGACATGGCCAAGCCTCCTTCGGTGCCGATGACTACGACGTCCTCTCGCCCGTGGGCGTGCGCCAGAGCCAGGCCCTGGGTGAACACCTGGCCCAGTTGGGCGTGCGGCTGGACCGCTGCGTGGCTGGCGACCTGCGCCGCCAGCAGGATACCGCACGGCTGGCGCTGCAGGCGCTGCACGCCAACGGCTGCCCGGTGCCGGCGGTTGAGACCGACGCCGCATTCAATGAGTTCGATGCCGACGGTGTGATCCGCGCCCTGTTGCCCGACCTGCTGCCGGAAGAGCCCGATGCCCTGCATGTGCTGCGCAATGCTGCGCAGCACCGCAGCGAGTTTCAGCGTCTGTTCGCGTTGATGGTGCAGCGCTGGCACGATGGCGAGCATGCCGATAATGGCCTGGAAACCTGGCATTCGTTTACGTCACGCGTACGAGGGGGCTTGCAACGCGTGCTGGACACCGCTGGCAGCGGCGATCATGTTGCTATCTTCACCTCGGGTGGCACCATTGCCGCCCTGCTCCACCTGGTTACCGGTATTACCCCCAGCCAGGCGTTCGCGCTGAACTGGCAGATCATCAACACGTCGCTCAGCCAGCTGAAGTTTCGCGGCCGCGACGTGGCACTGGCCTCCTTCAACAGCCAGGCCCATGTGCAGCTGTTGAGGGCGCCGGAGCTTGTCACTTACCGATAAGCCCGGCTTGTTGTGTCCCTGCGGGGACGTGTAAATCACTCTATAAGGAATGCGCCATGACCTCCGTAGCTGATGCCGTCAAAAAGATGCAAGAGAAATTCAACCCATCCGCTGCCGCCGGCCTGGACCTGGTGTTCGGCTTCAACATCACCGACGAAGACAAGCACTACGCGCTGATCGTCAAGGACGGCACCTGCGACCTGCAGGAAGGCGAGAACCCGGATGCCAACTGCACCCTGGTGATGGACGCCGAAACCCTGAAAGGTATCGTCAGCGGCGAAACCGACGGCATGCAGGCCTTCATGGGCGGCAAGCTGCGGGTTGAGGGCGACATGATGCTGTCGATGAAACTCAGCGAGCTGTTCCCGTCCTGAGGGCTGGGAATACCGGATGATCGAAAAACCGAAGCCTGACGGCTTCGGTTTTTTTTGCCCTGCATTCGGTGCAGTGATCCACCAGCAACACCCTCACCTATTTGGCACATGGGACGATTGTTCCAATCCTGACGGACCATTAAATTACCCAATAGTACTTGCTATCGAGAATAAGGAAGACGCATGACGCTCACCGACCAGTCCACCCAGGTACGCCCCGGCGAAGAACTCGACGCGGCCGTCATCGACCCTTACTTCAAAGCCAATATCCCCGGCCTGCACGGCCTGCCGAGCATCAGCCAGTTTCCTGGCGGCGCCTCCAACCTCACCTACCTGGTCAGCTACCCGGGCCGCGACTTCGTGCTGCGCCGCCCCCCCTTCGGTCAAAAGGCCAAGTCGGCCCACGACATGGGCCGCGAGTTCCGCATCCTCAACCAGCTGAACAGCGGCTTCCCCTACTGCCCCAAGGCCTACGCACACTGTACCGACACCGGCCTGATCGGCGGCGAGTTCTATGTGATGGAACGGGTCAAGGGCATCATCCTGCGCTCGGACATCCCGGCCGAACTGAACCTGGACGCCAGCCGGACCGAAGCCCTGTGCAAAAGCTTCATCGACCGCCTGGTCGAGCTGCACCAGGTGGACTACACCGCCTGCGGCCTAGCCGACCTGGGCAAGCCTGAGGGCTACGTGCAGCGCCAGATCGAGGGCTGGACCAGCCGTTATGAAAAAGCCCTGACACCGGATGCGCCACGCTGGGAAACGGTAACCGCCTGGCTGCACGAAAAAATGCCCGCCGACCACCCGCGCCCTAGCATCGTGCACAACGACTACCGGTTCGACAACGTCATCCTGGACGCGGACAACCCCATGCGCATCATCGGTGTGCTGGACTGGGAAATGGCCACCCTGGGCGACCCACTCATGGACCTGGGCAACTGCCTGGCCTACTGGATCGAAGCCGGCGACCCGGCGCCAGTGCAGTTGATGCGCCGCCAGCCAAGCAACGCGCCGGGCATGCTCAGCCGTCGCCAGTTCGTCGATTACTACGCCGAGCGCGCCGGCATCCGCCTGGACAACTTCGATTACTACTATTGCTATGGCCTGTTCCGCCTGGCAGGGATCGTTCAGCAGATCTACTACCGCTACTACCACGGCCAGACCCAGGACAAGCGTTTCGCCCAGTTCATTCACATGAACCGCTTGCTGGAACAAATGACCTTGCAGGTCATTTCCAAGTCCAGCCTCTGAGCACAGCCCACGACGACGGATAACAAGGAAAACAGCATGTCCAAGACCCACCTGTTCGACCTCGACGGCAAGATTGCCTTTGTTTCCGGCGCCAGCCGAGGCATCGGCGAGGCCATCGCCCACTTGCTCGCACAGCAAGGGGCCCATGTGATCGTTTCCAGCCGCAAGCTTGACGGGTGCCAGCAGGTGGCCGACGCCATCATTGCCGCCGGCGGCAAGGCCACGGCTGTGGCCTGCCACATTGGTGAGCTGGAACAGATTCAGCAGGTGTTCGCCGGCATTCGCGAACAGTTCGGGCGACTGGACGTGCTGGTCAACAATGCAGCCACCAACCCGCAATTCTGCAATGTGCTGGACACCGACCCAGGGGCGTTCCAGAAGACCGTGGACGTGAACATCCGTGGTTACTTCTTCATGTCGGTGGAGGCTGGCAAGCTGATGCGCGAGAACGGCGGCGGCAGCATCATCAATGTGGCGTCGATCAACGGTGTTTCACCTGGGCTGTTCCAAGGCATCTATTCGGTGACCAAGGCGGCGGTCATCAACATGACCAAGGTGTTCGCCAAAGAGTGTGCACCCTTCGGTATTCGCTGCAACGCGCTACTGCCGGGGCTGACCGACACCAAGTTCGCTTCGGCACTGGTGAAGAACGAAGCCATCCTCAACGCCGCCTTGCAGCAGATCCCCCTCAAACGCGTGGCCGACCCCAAGGAAATGGCGGGCGCGGTGCTGTACCTGGCCAGCGATGCCTCCAGCTACACCACCGGCACCACGCTCAATGTCGACGGTGGCTTCCTGTCCTGATCAGGCTTTGACGGCGACCAAGGTGTAACTCAGGGGCAGGCGTGCAGGCTGCTCGCGCAGGCGATATTCGCCGTCTTCGCCCTTGACCATCTGCCCCGGCAGCGCCTCCCAGGGGATGCTCTGGTGCTCGACCAGCGCTGTCAGCTGCAGGCCCTGGGCCAACAAGGCAGTGATCACTTCTCCCAGGCCGTGGTTCCATTCATGGGTTTCGGTGTGGGCCAGGCGCTGATCGGTTTCGACGTAGGTCTGGTCGGTGTGCCACACCGTCGGCGCTTCGTGCTCGAAATACGGATATTCGAGCTGCAGGCGGTCCTGATGATCTTCGTTGACAGCCATCAGCATCGGATGCCCGTCGCGCAGGAACAGCCGCCCGCCCGGTTTCAGCAGTGCTGCGACGGTGCGTGCCCATGGCTCGATGCGGGGCAACCAGCAGAGCGCGCCAATACCGGTGTAGACCAGGTCGAACGTACCCGCCGGCAGTACCTTGTCGGCGGCATAGACGTCAGACTCGACATACTGGATGGGCAGCGCGCATCGCTCGGCCAATGCCCGTGCCTCGGCCAGCGAAGCCTTGGAATAATCCAGGCCGCAAACCTTGGCGCCAAGGCGCGCCAGCGACAGGGTGTCGGTGCCGATGTGGCACTGCAAGTGGACCGTATCAAGCCCGTCGATGTCACCGAGCAATGGCAGGTCGAAGCGTACGGTTTCGGACAAGTGCCCGTGTTGCTGGACCAGGCGCTCGACCTCGTAGTCCTTTGAAGCGGCGTGCAACGGGGCACGCTCATCCCAGCTTATACGGTTGAGTTGCAGTGAACGGTCCATGGTGTCGTCCTTGCGTGGAAGCACCTTATGCTAGCCGTCACCCCGCGCCCTGAGACACAACTGACTTGATAAAAATTGTAAAGCCCGCGCGCCTCTGCTGTGGCAACAACTGCCTTGCTCAGTACCCTGAATGCACGGGCCCTTACAGGAGCGGCGATAGCGCCAGCCGTTACAGGCAGGTTGCAGCAGCCGCTCGGCGCTGCAGGGCCACGCCGTCGTTCTGCTTCGCGTAGTAATCCACACGCGTCCCGCCCGACTGCGGGTAAACGTCCACGAACGCTTCGGCCTCACGGGTAAACACGGTGAACCCGCCCTGCTTGCGCGGTTCCAGGTAGCCGCTGGCGTCATCACCGAACACCTTCTCTTCCTGCCAGCTGAACTGGATGCACTGGGCCACCAGCTCTGGCGCCTTGTGCGAGTCGAGCTGCGCAGTCGGCTTGCCGCCACGCGCCGTTTCCATGGTCGCAGAAGCACAACCGGCCAGCATCAGCACCGCAGCCAACGGCAGAATCGCACGCATGTTCCATCCTCGGGGTCGCGAAAAAGAAGGCGACTCTAGCACTGGCAGGCATCCCGAGTGAATTGCCACGCACTTGCCGCTGTCGCAGATAAGACATGCCATCACGAGGAACGCATCATGAAACTGCACTACCTGCTACTCGCCGCCCTGCCTTGCCTGCCCCTGAGCGTCAGCGCCGCCCCCTCGAGCGAAGAAAGCATCACCGCCCCCGAAACCCACAACCGTGAACTGAACGTCGGCGACAAGGCTCCGGACCAGTACAAACGCGATGACCAGGCCGTCAAGGACTGGAAAGCCAAAGGCCTGCCCGAACCGGAAAAGGAAAGCCACTGGGTGCGCATGGGCAAGCATTACGTGCTGGTGCAGATCACCAATGGCGTGGTGCTGGCGATTCAACCGGCATCCTGATTCAACATGCCCTGGCCAAGGCGACCCATTGCAGGGCACCTCGCCGCCGGCCAAGTGCGCTTGGAACGCGTCGATACGCCAGGGCTGATCGCGGGACGCACAATTTTTTTGCCCACCCAGGAAACCAAATCGATCGGCCCCAGTCTTAAAAGGTGCCCCGTAAACCTATGCGGATCAAGGACCTATATCGTGCTCACGCGTCTTGCAAGCCTTTCTCTGGTTGCTGTTGTTCTGCTGACCGCAGGTTGCCATAGCCATCGCTACCATGATGACGACGGCTGGCGTGACCGCGATCGTGACCGTGACCATCGCCACCACCACCGCCATGACCGCGACGACGATGACGATCGGCAATACCGCGGTGACCGCTACTACCGCTGAAGCGTCCTTTCAGCCCTGACCTGCCGCTCGTTGCGCGGCAACTTATCCTGATGATTCCTTTGAGGTTCGTATCATGCGTCTGACTCTGCCTTCCCTTGCCCTCGGCCTGCTGCTGTGCCAGGGCGCTTTCGCCGGTGACGGTACTGCCGCCATTGGCGGTGGCCTGGGGGGTGTCCTGGGCAACGTTGTTGGTCAACAGCTCGGCGGCAAGACCGGCGCAGCCATCGGTGCCGGCGTTGGCGGCGCAGCCGGCAGCGCTGTCGGTGCGCGCAAGGGCAACCGTACCGAAGCCGCCATTGGCGGTGGCCTGGGCTCGGCTGGCGGCTCGCTGCTGGGCGGCGCAGTAGGCGGCAAGACCGGTTCGACCGTGGGTGCCGGCCTGGGCGGCGCGGCCGGTGGTGCCCTCGGCAACCATCTGGGCGACGACAACCGCGGCAGCAAGAAGCACCACCGCCACCGTCACTGACCCCGTGACCGGAGGGCCGCATAGCGGCCCTTTTTGTTGCAGCACATCAACACCCCCTTCACGACAAGCTGGCACACTGACTGCTACTGTCTATCGTGCCCGTGTGAAGGAACACCCCCTCCCCATGAACCATGAGTTGCTCTGGGTCCTCGGCCTGCTGGCCATCGTGATTACCCTGTTCGTCATCAACCGCCCACGCATGGACGTGGTCGCGCTGCTGGTGATTCTCGCCCTGCCACTACTCGGCATCCTTACCGTGGAACAGGCCCTGGCCGGGTTCAGCGACCCCAACGTGGTGCTGATCGCCGCCCTGTTCGTGATTGGTGAAGGCTTGGTGCGCACCGGCATTGCCTATCGCATCGGCGAATGGATGAGCGAGCGGGCCGGCAATAGCGAGGCGCGCCTGCTGGTACTGCTGATGGTGGCGGTGGCCGGGCTGGGATCGATAATGAGCTCCACCGGCGTGGTGGCCATTTTTATCCCGGTGGTGCTGAGCATCGCTGCGCGCCTGCAGCTCTCACCCAGCCGCCTGATGATGCCACTGGCTTTTGCCGGCCTCATCAGTGGCATGCTCAGCCTGGTCGCCACACCGCCCAACGTGGTGGTGCACAGCGAACTGGTACGCCATGGCAAAGCAGGGTTCAGCTTCTTCAGCTTTACCCCGTTTGGCCTGGTGGTGCTGGTGCTGGGTATCGGGTACATGCTGCTGACCCGCCACTGGCTCAACGGTGAAGTGCGCAAGGACGGCCGGGTGGAAAGCCGCCGCACCTTGCTGGACCTGGTCCTGGACTACAAGCTCAACGGCCGTGAACGACGCCTGCGCATCCGCCCTCAGTCGCCGCTAATCGGCCACAACCTTGGCGAGCTGAAACTGCGCACCAGACACGGCGCCAACGTGATCGGTATCGAGCGCCAACACAAGTTCACCACGCGCGTGATCGCGGCCGACTCGGGCACCGTACTGCATCAGGGCGACGTGCTGCTGCTCGACCTGTTCGCCAAGCATGACGACCTGCGCAGCCTGTGCCAAACCATGCACCTGGAGCCGCTGCACTTCAAGGCCGCCTACTTCATCGATCAATCCCAGGATTTGGGAATGGCTGAGGTCTCGCTGCCACCCGGCTCGCAGTTGATCGGCAAGAGCATCCTCGAACTGGCGTTTCGCACCCGCTATGGCCTTAACGTGGTCGGCCTGCGCCGCGATCAGGCCGCTATCGAAGAGCAACTGGTGGAAGAAAAGCTGCGCCTTGGCGACACCCTGCTGGTGGTCGGCCCGTGGAAGGCGGTACGCCAGTTGCAGAGCAAGCCCAAAGACTTCCTGGTCCTGAGCCTTCCCGCCGAGATCGACCTGGTCGCACCAGCCCGCACCCGCGCGCCGCAAGCGTTGCTTAGCCTGGCGGTAATGGTCGGGCTAATGGTCAGCGGCGCCGTACCCAATGTCATTGCAGCGCTGATCGGCTGCCTGCTGATGGGCGCAGGCCGTTGCATCGACATGAACAGTGCCTACCGCGCCATCCACTGGCAAAGCCTGGTGCTGATCGTGGGCATGCTGCCCTTCGCCCAGGCGCTGCAGAAAACCGGCGGCATCGACCTGGCGGTGGGTGGGCTGGTGAACGTGCTGGGGGATGCCGGCCCCAGCGCCATTCTTGCCTGCCTGTTCGCCGTCACCGCAGTGATCGGGCTGTTCATTTCCAACACCGCCACCGCCGTTCTGATGGCACCGGTGGCTGTGAGCACTGCGGCGCAGCTGGGCATGTCGCCCTACCCGTTCGCCATGACCGTCGCGCTGGCCGCGTCGGCGGCATTCATGACGCCGGTGTCATCGCCGGTCAACACGCTGGTGCTTGGGCCGGGGCAATACCGCTTTGCTGACTTCGTCAAGATTGGCGTGCCGTTCACCGTGCTGGTGATGCTGGTTACCGTCGTGATGGTGCCGTGGTTCTTCGGGTTGTGAGGAAAGCAGCCAGGAGTAGAGGCTATTTGACATTATCGCAACCGATCGCGGCAGATTGACATCAACCACCCTGACCCAACACACTGCGGGTAATTGTCCCAGGTGCTCTATCGCGTTGTCCTGGATTTCGTTTCCGCTTGCCGGTCGAGTTCATGGTTTTTCCAGCCCAATCGCGCGTGTTGCCTTATGTCGTTGTACTTGGCGTGACCTTCGCCCTCACCCTGGGCGGCATCCTGGCACGCCCGATCGAATCGCTGTCGCTGTTCTGGCCAGTGAATGCGGTACTGGCCGGCGTACTCCTGCGCTACCCCCGTCAAGCCACGTTTACGGGCTTTTGCCTGGTGTGGCTGGCCATGGTGGGGGCCGACCTGCTGTGTGGCAGCGCCTGGGGGCCGGCTCTGTGGTTCAACCTGTGCAATCTTGGCGTGGTGGTCACCCTCTGGCAGCTGATGTCGCGCTTGCCTCGCATGCACCGGCGCATGCGCAGCCCGCGTGGCGTGCTTAGCGTGTTCGCTGCCTGCGCCGCCGCTGCCATGGTGGCGGCCAGCATGGCAGCGGTAATGGCCGCACCGTGGTTCGAACAGTCGTTGCGCGCCACCTGGCTAGCCTGGTTCAGCGAACAGTTCTCGACCGGTGTGCTGGTACTGCCGGTGCTGCTTACAGCGCCCTCGGTGCGGGCCTTGGTGCGCGGCGGCGCGCAACCCATCCGCCTGGCGCCGTTGCTGGTACTGCTGGCCTCGCTGGCGTTCAGCATCGCCTTTGGTGGCCCTGGGGCCATTGCCTTCCCGATTGCCGCGTTACTGTGGTGTGCCTGGACCTACTCACCGTTCCTGGTTTCATTGCTGACGCTCACGGCCGGCAGTACGCTGATTGTGGCTGTGGCGCAAAACCTCATGCATTTCAGCGTGCCGCAGAGCGAACCTGGGGTTACCACGCTGATGTCGGCGCGCCTGGGCATCGCCATGCTGGTGCTCGGGCCGCTGGTGGTGGCCTGCGTCAGCCAGGCCAACCGTAGCCTCATGGCCCGCCTGGCGCACCAGGCCACCGTCGATCACCTCACCGGTGTGCTCACCCGCAGCGCCTTCACACGCCGCGCCAACGCGCTGCTGGAGAGCCGTCAACAGCACGCCCAGGCGCTGCCGCTGACCCTGATGATGCTGGACATCGACCACTTCAAGTCAATCAACGATGCCCATGGCCATGCAGTCGGTGACCAGGTGCTGCGCCAATTCGCCAGCACCCTCCAGGACCAGCTGCAAAACGATGAGCTGATCGCACGCCTGGGTGGCGAAGAATTCGTTGTCATCCTGCCCGGACTTGCACCAGAGCGGGCCAACTTCATCGCCGAACGCCTGCGCCGCGCCATCCAAGACCTGCACGTGGCACAGGCCGACCAGCGCCTGCAGATTACCGTGAGTATCGGTGTGGCAGGCTGCGACGCAGACATGCCGGCCCCCAGCCTCGACGAACTGCTGGCGAGTGCCGACCAGGCGCTGTACCGGGCCAAGGCCCGGGGCCGCAACCGCGTCGAACAGGCCGAAGCACAGCGCCTGGTGATCTGAACTAGCCGGCCAGCAGGTCCCACGAAAGCTTGGCGATCAGCACACACAACAGCACCAGGAACAGCCCGCGGACAAACCCGGCACCCTTGCGTACCGCCAGCCAGGTACCGGTCAGCGCGCCGAGAATGTTGCACGCCGCCATGGGCAAGGCTATGGCGTACAGCACGTTGCCTGTCGGTACGAAGAACACCAGTGCCGCCAGGTTGGTGGCAATGTTCACCACCTTGGCCGAAGCCGAGGCGTGCAGGAAGTCCAGGGCGAAGAAGCGGATGAACAGGAAGATCAGGAAGCTACCGGTACCCGGGCCGAACAGGCCATCGTAGAAGCCGATAGCGCCGCCGATCAGCACTGCCAGGCACTGCTCCTTGCGGCCGACCTGGGCAGGTGTGTGCAAGGTGCCGAAGTCCTTCTTGCAGAAAATGTAGACAGCCATCAGCACGATCAGCACCAGCACCGCCGGGCGCATGACGCTGGGGGGTACCAGCGACACCGTGGCGGCCCCCGCGAACGACATGACAAAGGCACTGAGTGCCGCCGGTACGATCAACCCCCAATCCAGCGTCACTTTACGGATGAACGAGCGGGCCGCGAAGGCCGTGCCGCACACGGACGCCAATTTGTTGCTGCCGAGCAATGCGGCCGGTTGCGCGGAGGGCAATACGTTGAACAAGGCCGGGATCTGGATCAGCCCGCCGCCACCCACCGCGGCGTCGATCAACCCAGCGGCGAAGGCGAACACAGAAAGCACAGCAATATCCATCATGACGCGGTTCCAGGCAGTGAAGACGCCTGCAAGGCTAATCAAAGTGGCACACTTGTGTTGAAATGCCATATTGCGATAACTGCAACGAGGAGCAGGCCATGGCACTGGACATGCTGCGGGAAATCCAGGCGTTCGTCAGCGTGGCGCACAAGCGCAGCTTCGTTGCTGCCGCCCGCGCCCTGGGGCGTTCACCCAGCGCAGTTACACGCGCGGTACAAACCCTGGAAGACAATGCGGGAAGCAAACTGCTCAACCGCAACGCCAACGCCGTCACCCTGACCGAGGCCGGCGAGCGCTTGCTGCCGCATGCCGAACGCTTGCTGGATGTGCAACGCGATGCTGCCGACGAACTGGCCGCGCTCAGCGGCAGCGCCCAAGGCTGGATTCGCTTTGCCGCGCCGCAACTGCTGGGAGAGCATGTGCTACCGCAAGTGCTTGCCGAGTTTTCCCGCCGCCACCCTCAGGTGACCCTGGACGTGCAGTACAGCGACGAAGCCCTTGACCCGCTGCAAGGTAAATTCGATTTCGTGGTGCGCGGTGCCTTCCCGCAATCGAGCGAGCTGATCGGCTACCCGCTTTGGCCCTACCAGCGCCACCTGTATGCCAGCCCGGCATATCTGGCCCTGGCTGGTACACCGCAACACCCGGAAGACCTGGAGGGACACACCTTGATCCTGCATACCGCGCCACGCATCCTCAAGGCCTGGCACTTTTGCCACGATGACCAGATCACCAGCCTGCGCCCCAGGCCCAGGCTTCGCTTGGGCTCAGGAGGCGCGGTATACCACAGCACCCTGGCTGGCGCCGGCATCGCCCGCCTTGCCGCCTGGGTCGGCGAAGCACAGGTCAAGGCCGGCCGCCTGGTGCGGGTGTGTCCGCAGTACCGCCTGACGTCCAGCAGCGGCCAGGACCCACAGATGCATGCTGTATACCCTGCCGGCGAGTTGCCGACGCGGGTGCGTGACTTGCTGGCAGCCATACGCCGAGCCGGCCCGCTCCACTGAAACAGGCCATAAAACAACTGTTCAATTTCTGCTCAATTTAACAGAGCCCGCCGCGGGTCTGGCTTGCAGCACTTTATCCACAGACCTACCCACGTTTTTTGTGGACAGATTTCCCAGCGTAAAGAACGACTTATCGCACAAGCAGACACGCCGAATTGGCCAATTTGACCAGCTCGATCCACGCCTGCGTACCGCGCGTATCGACGCCAAAGCCAAACGCCACCGAATGCGCGGCGACGGGAGGCTACACGAGGACTTTGCACTTGAGAATGACTTGCACCTACTGCTGATCCAGCAGTGCAATCAAAGAGATTACCGGCCATTTGCCGATGGATTGGGCCCGTCGCTTGAAGTGGACGGGCCGCGCAGGGGAAAAAGCAGTGAACTCAGCTTGGCGGAATGGTGCCAAGAATACCAATCAGAATGGTCAGCAGCAGAAAACCACCCAGGAACAGCGCCAGCTTGCCCATTGGAACCTCTACAGTTGTGATGCGGGAATGGGCACATTGTCGAGCTTGGGCTGATACGGTTACAGATTCAGGTTTATGGAAAAAAAGCGGATCAGATGTGATGCGCAGATGCCGCTGGGGTAAATTCAGCCGCAGTGGTTGACGCTGAGCACCTGTCGCTCGCGGGCCGGGAATTGATACATGAAGTTTCTAAACACGCCTGCAGTACCTGCGTTAAGTGCGCTGCCCCTCGAAAGCGCCTGAACCCAGCCAATACGGTAGATTGAGCTTGTTTGGGGGACACGATCTGAAACACGGCTTGTAGGATTGTTTACCGCACGCCGTAGGAAATGGCGTGGCAATGAGTCTTGCCTGTATGAAACATCAGTTTCTCCGGCAAATTCGAGCTGCTACGGTCCATTTTTCCTACAACGGTACGGAAGCCTACAGCGTGAGAAAAGCATGGACTCGTTCAAAACCTCTGCACTCAAGTTGCAGAAAAATCTGCTTAACCTGCGCGTTGAGCGTGATCGCTTAAGAGGTGAAGGCAAGGACAAGGAAGCGGATCAACTCACTGGGCCGATCGCTCGGCTTGAGGAGGCCCTTCGGCAACTGCCAGATAGCCTGAAGCCCGACACCTTGCAGTGACCTGCAAGAGCCATTGTCATGCTCCACAGCTCAAACCTACCCAGCACGTGCAGGAGCAGCCTTGCGCTGCGAAGAGCGCGGTAAGGCAAACGACTGCCTTAGGCAGTTATTGCTTCTTCGCAGCACAAGGTTGCTTCGGGAACCGAGCTGGCGCCGGGTCACCTACCCCCTCAGAACACCTTGATCGTGTAACTCAGAATCAAGCGGTTCTCATCGATATCTGTCCGGTAGTTGGAGCGCGCCATCACGTTGCGCACCCGTATCCCAAGCCCGGCCAACGGCCCGCTTTGCACCACGTAGGCCAGGTCCAGGTCACGCTCGCGGTCACGCCCTTCAAAGCCCAGCCCTGTTTCCACGTCTCGCCCCTTTACATAACGCAGGGTCGACGTCAGCCCCGGAAGCCCCAACGCGACAAAATTGTAATCATGGCGCACCTGCCACGAGCGTTCACCCGGCGCCGAGAACTCATAGGTCGGCAGTGTATTACCCATCGGGTTGGTGTTGGCGCCTACCTGGATAAAGCCGTCATCGCCGCCGATCTGCTGATAGCCCACATAGAAGGTATGCCCGCCGGTCTTGGCCGAGAACAGGCTGAACAGCGCATGGTTATCGTAGTCGCCAGCCACCTTGCTCCCGTCCTCGCGGGCATCGAAGTAGCCGGCATTGACCCCCAGCGTCCAGCCCCCGATCGGCTCGGCATGCTTGAAGCTGTAGAAGCGCTGCTGGTAGATATCCTCCAGCTGCGCCTGCCAGACACCGACGCTGGTACGGTTGTCGTTGAAGACATAGTCGGCCCCCACGTAGTTGAACCGGTCGCTGGTAAAGCGCGCCAGCCGCGCCGGGTTGATCGGGTCGTTGACCAGCGCGTACATCTTCTGGCTGTTGGACGAGTCGCGCAGGCTGGTGGAGCGGAACTGGCCGGCGTTCAGGGTCAACCCGGCGAACTCGCGCGACTCCAGCATCGCGCCCTGGTAAGTCGGCGGCAACAGGCGCAAATCGCTGAACAGCAGCACCGGCAGGTTGGGCATCAACTCGCCCACCTTCAGCTCGGTTTGCGACACCTTGAACTTGATCGCCGCACCCAGGCGGCTGTATTCGTCCGCCGACTTGCCGCTGTCCAGACTGGGCAGCAACCCGGACCGGGCATGTTCCGGGCTGCTGTCGAGCTTGAAACCCAGCAGGCCGGTAACATCCACACCCACGCCAAGGGTGCCCTGGGTATAACCGGAGCTGGCATTGAGGATAAACCCCTGCGCCCATTCCTGGGTGCGCGACTGGGTGCTGGCGCCTTTGATATCGGCATAGTCGCGGCTGAAGAAGTAATTGCGCACCTGCAGCGTGGCGCGGGCACCTTCGATGAAACCGGCCTCTTCTGCCGTGGCCTCTGCACACAAAGCGGCGGCAATACAACCGCCGGCCAGGCGTGCAGACGAAGAAAAACGCGGCGCAGTGAAACCTTGCATAGGGCTACTCCTGGATTTGGGCAACAGCAACCCGGCGCGGCGGCACTGCATGGCCACCGGCGTGCGGGTTGCATCGAGAGAGGTCGGCAGGCGGGCCCCGGCCCGCCTGCCCTGCCGTTGCGTGAAGCGCTGGGCCGCTAGCGGTTGACCAGCTTGGCCGGCAAGGCGATGACCAGGAAGCAGCTGAGGATCAGGCAGCCGGCAAACACCCACAGCGCAGCGTGCGAGGTGCCGGTGAGGTCGGTGACCACGCCCATCAGTGAGTTGCTCACCAGGCCAGCGATGTTGGCTACCGAACAGGCCAGGGCAAAGCCGGTGGCGGCTGCGGTGCCTTTGAGGAAGGTCGCCGGCAGGCTGAAGAACACCGGCACCGCGCCGATGATCGCCGCCGAGGCAATGGCGAACAGCACCACGGTCATCACCAGGTTCTGGCTGAACAAGGTGCTGCTGGCCATGGCGATTGCACCAATGATGAACGGCACGATGATGTGCCAGCGGCGCTCGCGGTGGCGGTCGGAGCTGGCCCCGATCATGAGCATACCAGCCAGCGCGGCCAGGCTTGGAATGGCCGTGAGCAGGCCGATATGGAAGGTGTCGCTGACGCCCGCATCGCGGATGAAGGTCGGCATCCAGAAGCCCATCGCATAGGCGCTGAGCAGGATCGAAAAGTCGATACCACCAAGCATCCACACCTTAAGGTTGAAGAAGCCATCGCGGAAGCTGTGTTTGCTGTCCTTGCCCTCGGCATCGTCGGCGGCCAGGTCTGCCGCCAGTTGTGCCTTGTCGTCAGCCGACAGCCACTTGGCCTGCTGAAAATGGTTAGGCAATGCCCAGAACGTGAGGATGCCGAGCAAAACGCTGGGGATCGCCTCCAGTAGGAACAGCCACTGCCACCCATGCAAACCTTGAACCTGGTCGAAATGCCCCATGATCCAGCCAGAAATCGGCCCGCCAATCACGCTCGACAACGGCAGCCCGATCATGAACAGGGCAATGATGCGCCCGCGGCGATAGGTGGGGTACCACATGGTCAGGTAGTACAACACGCCTGGCAGGAAGCCGGCCTCGGCCGCACCCAGCAGGAAACGCAGGATATAGAACTGGGTGGTGCTGGTGACGAACATGGTGCAGGCCGACAGCAGGCCCCAGGTGATCATGATGCGGGCGATCCACAGCTTGGCGCCAACGCGCTGCAGGATCAGGTTGCTCGGCACTTCGAAGATGATGTAGCCGACGAAGAACAGCCCTGCACCCAGGCCATAGGCCGCTGTGCTGAACTGCAGGTCTTCGAGCATCTGCAGCTTGGCGAAGCCGACATTGATGCGGTCCAGATAAGCTGCGAGGTAGCAGAAACACAAGAAGGGGATGAGCCTCCAGGTGATCTTGCTGTACAGCGCTTTCGTGCCATGGTCGATGTCACTGTGGACCGTGGTTGCATTCGCAATTGGCATTTCCTGTCTCCTGGCGGGCGACTTTGTGGTTGTTTTAAGGCCAGCAGTTTTCGACGCGCCGGGCACGCCGCGCATTCTACGCGGCGGGCCTGGACAGCGCCTGAAGACCCCGAGTGCTCCTGCGGGGCGACCACCCGGACAGCAGGCGGTCATGGACGGGCTTCCCGCACCGGTCCTTGATTGTTATTGGATAGGCGCTGCCCGGCGTTCAGCCGGCCAGGTGCCTGAGTTGCTGCATGGCATCCTGCCGGGTGACGACATCACCGTACTTGCTGTCGATGTCGAACAGGTTGGCTTCGTGCGGGTCGCTGTGGCGGTCACCGACACACTCGCGCACCACGATGGTTCGAAACCCGTGCTGCATGGCATCCACCGCACTGGCGCGGATGCAGCCGCTGGTCGAGCAGCCAGCCAGCACCACGGTATCCACCCCCTGTGCATGCAGCAGCGGGGCCAGGCTGGTGGCGAAGAAAGCGCTGGCGTACTGCTTGCTCAGCACCACCTCCCCTGCCTGTGGCGCAACGGCCTCGCAAAAGGCTGCCAGCGGGTTGCCTTCGACCATGTCCTTCATCACCGGCGCCTTGCGCACCCACACGCCGCCGTCAGCAAAATGCGGCGGCTGGTAACGGATGTTGGTATGCACCACCAAGGTACCGCAGTCGCGGGCCAGCGCCAGCAGGCCGGCGGCCTGCTCGACCGCTGCGACCACGCCCGGGGCGTACAGCGGTGCGCCCGGGGTGGTGTAGCCCTGCATGAAGTCGATCATCAGCAGGGCCGGCTTGCGGCCAAAGCCGATGCGCTGGCCCCACACACCCTGGTAGTTGTCACGGGCGCTTTGTGCGTCGCTCATGTCCGTCTCCCGATTTCAGTAGGCGCCCGACAGCAAGGCACCGGCGCCCGGCACGATCGGCTCCAGGTCCAGCGCCTTGAGCATGGCGTAGGTGGTAGCGATTGCAGCGGTGACCACCGGCTTGCCGGTTTGCGCCTCGACCTTGGCCACTGCCGGCAGCGATTGCATCTGCACGCACGCCGACAGCACCACCACATCGACGCCTTCAAGGTCCATGCCGGCGACGATGCCCGGCAGGTTGGCCGGGTCGTGACGGGCCACGGCGAGGTTGTCGGGGATTTCCAGCGCCCGCCAGTCCTGCACCTCGAAGCCTTCCTCGCGGATGTAGTTCACCACCAGCTCGGTCAGCGGCTTCATGTACGGCGCGACGATGGCAATGCGCTTGGCCTTCATCACATGCAAGGCCTCGACCAGCGCCCCGGCGCTGGTGATCACCGGTGCCAGCGCATCATTGTCGGCGGTGGCCTGCTGCAGGCGCTTTTCAGATTGGCGGTGATAGCCCAGCCCCATGGCCATGATCGCCACAAGGCAGGCATAGCCCAGCACATCGACCTTGGCGTCGGACAGCTCCACTGCGCAGCGGTCGGACTCGGCGTCCATCGCGGCCAGTTCTTCCTTCTTCACCTGCTTCATGCGCATGCGGCTGGAATGGAAGGTGAACCGCTCGGGGCGGATCGCCTGGCGCGCGTTGAGCATCGCCGGAATTTCGGTTTCCATGGTGGTGTTCGAACTCGGCACGATCTGGCCGATGCGGTATAGCTGGGTCATGTCTCGTGCTCCGTCAGACGAGGGGGTGGTCGAGGAAGTCGCCAAAGGCGGCGAAGAAACCGTCCAGGTCATCCCAGGGGATCATGTGGCCGGCGTTGTCCACGTACGCGACCTGGATATCCGGCTTTAGCTCGCGCATTTCAGCAATGTCACGGGGCTCGATCACTCCCCCCCGCCCAGCCACCATCAGCAATGCCGGCTGGCGCACTGCGGGCAGGTACTGGTGGATATCGACCTCGTGGAAATCGTCGAAGGCCCGCACGATCGCCGGCTCGTAGCAGGTGTGCAGCCACTCGGCACGCAGGGCCAGCTGCGCGTCGCTCCAGGTGGCGCAGAAGGCGCGCATGTCATCGCCGCTCATGCCAACCGTGGCTTGGCGGATCGAATCGACGTACCACGGCAACTTGCTCGGGTAGGCGCGGCGGCCCGGACCGGACACCGGTGGGTCGACCAGCACCAGCCGCTGCAGTCCCGGTGCCCCTTGGGCGGCAGCGCGGATGGCAAAACGCGCCCCCATCGAGTGCCCGACCAGATGGTAGCCATCCAGGCCTAGCGCGGCGGCAAAGGCGGGAATATCCGCAGCACAAGCGTCGGTGCCGTAGTCCAGTCCGGGGCCGCTTGAAGACAAGCCGCGCCCGCGCACATCCAGCACATAGGTGTCGAAATACTGCCCAAGGCGCTCGGCAACAAAGCCCCAGGTGATCGCTGGGCTGGTGATGCCCGGCACCAGGATCAGCGCATGGCCCTTGCCGCCATAGCGCAGGTAATGCTGGCGGATGCCATTCGCGCTCACGTTACCGCCAGCGACGAAGGTGCTCATGCCGCCTCCCCGCTTTTAAGCTGCTGCCCATAGAGGTCGTAGCCGTAAACCCAGGCTGGGTCTTCCTGGGTGTAGAGCCAGGTGTTGGCGTTGGATACCGATTGCACCTGCGATGCCCGCTCTTTACGGTTGGCCTCGTAGAGGTCGAACGCCGTGCGGTGGTCGGACAACCCGGTCTCCTGCAGGCAGCGGGTCAGCATGGCCGCGTCCTCGATGGCCATGCACGCGCCCTGGGCCATGTGCGGCTTCATCGGGTGGCAGGCGTCGCCCAGCAGCACCAGGCGGCCACGGCTCCACAACGGCAACGGGTTGCGGTTGCGCAGCGGCCACTTGGTAATCGATTCGGTAGCGTCGATCAGCTTCTGTACGGTGGGGTGGTAGCCTTCGAAGGCTGCGCGCATTTCTTCCTGGCTGCTGTCGACGAACGCACCCTGGAAGTCCCAGGCTTCATGTGGCACGCCGGTGACGAAGTAATACTCGTCGCGCTTGCCGGTGGTGTAGTAGACCATCATGTGGCGGTCTTCGGACCACCATTTGACGCAGGGCTCGAACACATCGGCATGCGGTGCCAGGTTCACCCCGCGAATCAGTGCACGGTGCGCGACCCAGCCGCTGTAGATCGGCGCTTCAGCCCCCAGCAACTCTTCACGGATCTTCGAATGGATGCCGTCGGCCCCGATGACGATGTCGGCCACGGTGTGGGTGCCGTCGGCAAAGTCCAGGCGCACTTGGTCACCTTCGTCGACGATCTTTTCCAGGCGCTTGCCGAAGTGCACGGTGCCCGGCTTGATGGCCTCGATCTGCAGGGCGTGCAGGTCGCCACGGTGGATGGTGATGTAAGCGGCGCCGTATTCGCGGCGGGCAAACTCGCCCAGCGGAATGCGCGACAGGTAATCACCGGTATTGCCGTCGCGGCTGAACCAGAAGTCCGGGTGCGAGCCCATCAGCTCCAGCTTCTGCTCCAGCCCCATGCGGCGGAAGATTTTCATCACGTTAGGGCCGATATGAATGCCCGCGCCCAGGCGGGTGAACGCCGGAGCCTGTTCGAATACCTCGACATCGAACCCGGCCTGTTGCAGCAACGTGGCGGCGGCTGCCCCACCCAGACCTGCACCGACGATTGCGATTTTCTGCCTACCCCGCATGGGTATGTCTCCTCTTGTTCTGATAGGTGGCCAGCGGTTCAACCGCCTGACGATTTAGAGCGTATACGCTACAAATGACCTTTGAAAAGAGCCCGCTGAAAATATTTTTCAAACAGCTGATCGAAACAGCACCCGGCTTACTGTTACCGTAAATACTGGATAATGTGTGGATATGTAACGTTTGAACAGATAACTTGCGCTCGCTGGCAGGATGCGTTTTCATCTGCAAAATAGGGTGTACACACTATTATTTTGCACCGAGATGAAGCACCAGGCACTGCCATGGTGCGCCCCTGTCAACGCCACCCAGGAGAACCCCGATGCCGGTGAGCAATGCACAACTGACCCAGATGTTCGAGCACGTACTGAAGCTGTCTCGCGTGGACGAAACGCAGAGCGTGGCCGTGCTCAAGAGCCACTACTCCGACCCGCGCACGGTCAACGCCGCCATGGAGGCCGCCCAGCGTTTGAAGGCCAAGGTGTATGCGGTAGAGCTGCCGGCGTTCAACCACCCGACCGCCATGGGCAACGACATGACGGCCTACTGCGGCGACACCGCGCTGACCGGCAACCTGGCGGCGCAGCGGGCGCTGGAAGCAGCCGACCTGGTCGTCGACACCATGATGCTGCTGCACTCACCCGAGCAGGAGCAGATTCTCAAGACCGGCACGCGCATCCTGCTGGCCGTGGAGCCACCCGAGGTGCTGGCGCGCATGCTGCCGACCGAAGACGACAAACGCCGGGTGCTGGCTGCCGAAACCCTGTTGAAACAGGCGCGCAGCCTGCATGTGCGGTCCAAGGCCGGTAGCGACTTCTACGCCCCGCTCGGCCAGTACCCGGCCGTGACTGAGTACGGCTATGCCGACGAACCGGGGCGCTGGGACCACTGGCCCAGCGGCTTTCTGTTCACCTGGCCGAACGAGGACAGCGCCGAGGGCACGCTGGTGCTGGACGTGGGCGACATCATCCTGCCGTTCAAGAACTATTGCCGCGAGCGCATCACCCTGGAAATCGAAAAAGGCTTCATCACCGGCATACATGGCGGCTTCGAGGCCGAGTACCTGCGTGACTACATGAAGTACTTCAACGACCCCGAGGTATACGGCATCTCACACATAGGCTGGGGCCTGCAGCCGCGCGCGCAATGGACGGCCATGGGCCTGCACGACCGCAACGACGGCATGTGCATGGATGCCCGTGCGTTCTACGGCAACTTCCTGTTCTCCACTGGCCCCAACACCGAGGTCGGCGGCAAGCGCAAGACCCCGTGCCACCTGGACATCCCGCTGCGCAACTGCGATATCTACCTGGATGACAAGGCGGTAGTGCTGGCCGGCGACGTGGTTGCACCAGAGGAGTCGCGAGCGCGATAGGGGTTATACTGGCCGGGCGCTCCGCTATTGGCGGCCGGCCAGCCTCTTTCCACCCAGCCCAAGCCATCCTATGTCGAAAAAAACCACCCCCAGCAGCGCCCCGCTCGACAACACCCCCTACGACGTTACCGAACAGGTCGGGCACTTGCTGCGCAAGGCCTACCAGCGGCACACGGCGATTTTCCAGCAGCAGGCCTGCGACCCGCAGCTTACCTCGATCCAGTTCGTCACGCTGTGCGCCCTGCGCGACCACGGCCCCAGCTCCCAGGCTGAACTAATCAAGGCCACCGCAGTGGACCAGGCAACCATCCGCGGCATCGTCGAGCGCCTGAAGGCCCGTGAGCTGGTGCAGCTTTCGCCAGACCCAGGCGACCGGCGCAAGGTCATCGTCGAACTCACCGAAAGCGGCGCGGCATTGCTCGATGCAATGATCCCCTGCGCCCGGCAGATCAGCGAACTGAGCATGGGCAGCTTGAATGCCGGCGAACGTGTAGCCATTTTGTACTTGCTGCGCAAGATGATCGACAGCGACGAAAACGCGGGCTGAAATTTGTTGTGACTGCCGCGGTGGCCGTCACAGATACGCGGCCTGAGAGATCGAGCGCCGCCCGCGCGGCGCATCGCGAGCAAGCTCGCTCACATTGGACACGCATCGGGGGTTGGGCGCAGGCCTTCGTAGGCGCAGGTTCACCCACGAATGGGCCGGGCCTGCTGGCCAATTTCCACCCGCCCTTCGCCGTTTCCGCCGCCACCGTATTCGCGGGTAAACCCGCTCCTACACACGCATCGGGGGTTCGGCACAGGCCGTCGTAAGCGCGGGTTCACCCGCGAATGGGCCGGGCCTGCTGGCCAATTTACACTTGCCGTTCACCGTTGCCGTCGCCACCGTATTCGCGGGTAAACCCGCTCCTACACACGCATCGGGGGTTGGGCGCAGGCCGTCGTAGACGCGGGTTCACCCGCGAATGGGCCGGGCCTGCTGGCCAATTTACACTTGCCGTTCACCGTTGCCGTCGCCACCGTATTCGCGGGTAAACCCGCTCCTACACACACATCGGTGGTTGGGCACAGGTCGTCGTAGGCGCGGGTTCACCCGCGAATGGGCCGGGCCTGCTGGCCAATTTACACTTGCCGTTCACCGTTGCCGTCGCCACCGTATTCGCGGGTAAACCCGCTCCTACACACACATCGGTGGTTGGGTAAAGGTCGTCGTAGGAGCGGGTTTACCCGCGAATGGGCCGGGCCTGCTGGCCAATCTCCACCCGCCGATCACCGTTGCCGCCGCTACCGTATTCGCGGGTAAACCCGCTCCTACACACACGCATCGGGGGTTCGGCACAGCGCGATGCGCCGCGCGGGCGGCGCTCGATTTCCCAGACGCCGACAATCTTCCTCCCTGCCCCCCACCACAGCGCTCTGCAAATTCATCCCTGGCCTGCTTCTTGCTCACTCATTTCATGTAGTGAGTACTTACCGAAACGCTCGCGTCATTTGAGTCCTTTGGTAGCGCAAGCAACCTCCAGAGATGAGCCAATAATGCAAACAACCATCTCCCTGCAGGTCAACGGCCAGCCCGTCGAAGTCAGCGCCATGCCTGACACCCCGCTGCTGCTGATCCTGCGCAACGACCTGTGCCTGAACGGCCCCAAGTACGGCTGCGGCCTGGGCGAGTGTGGGGCGTGTACGGTGATCATCGATGGCGTGGCCGCCCGCTCCTGCGTCATCCCCTTGGCCGGCGCCGCCGGCCGCGATATCACCACCCTCGAAGGGCTGGGCTGCAAGGCCGCGCCGCACCCGGTGCAACAGGCGTTCATCGACGAGCAAGCGGCCCAGTGTGGTTACTGCATGAACGGCATGATCATGACCGCCAAGGCCCTGCTCGATCGCATTCCCGAGCCCAGCGACGAACAGATTCGCAATGAGCTGTCCGGCAACCTGTGCCGCTGCGGCACCCACGTCGAAATCCTGCGCGCCGTGCGCCGCGCTGCCGAGACCCGGAGAAAGCCATGAACCACTCACAACAGGTGCCCAGCCGCGACCAACTGCTGGCCAAGACCGGCGTGTTGCTGATCGTCGACCAGATCACCCCACCCTCAGGCCCTGTGGCCAAGGGCGTGACACCTGCAGTCAAGGAACGTGAGCTGGCGCTGTTCATCGCGGTCAGCGACGACGGCATGGTCTACGCCTTCAATGGCCATGTCGACCTGGGCACTGGTATCCGCACCTCGCTGGCGCAGATCGTCGCCGAAGAGCTGGACGTGCGCATGGACCAGGTGCACATGGTGCTGGGCGACACCGAGCGGGCACCCAACCAGGGCGCGACCATTGCCAGCGCCACCCTGCAGATTTCCGCGGTACCGCTGCGCAAGGCCGCAGCCACAGCGCGACGCTATCTGTTGCAACAGGCCGCCCTACGCCTTGGCTGCCCGCCCGAAATGCTGCGCATTGAAGACGGCACGGTTATCGCCAGTAACGGCAGCACGCTGAGCTTTGCCGAACTGGTGCAAGGTGAGAACCTCCGGCTGCACATTGCCGACGACGCCCCGCTCAAGGCCATCGAGGACTACCGCCTGGTCGGGCGTAGCGCCGCACGGGTAGACATCCCTGGCAAGGCCACCGGCGAGCTGACCTATGTGCACGACATGCGCCTGCCCGACATGCTTCACGGTCGGGTCATCCGCCCGCCCTATGCCGGCCATGACAGCGGCGACTTTGTCGGCAACAGCCTGCTGGCGGTGGATGAATCCTCCATCGCCCATCTACCCGGCGTGGTCGCCGTGGTGGTCATCCGCGACTTCGTCGGCGTGGTGGCAGAGCGCGAAGAGCAAGCCATCCGTGCAGCCCATGAGCTGAAAATCAGCTGGAAGCCATTCACAGGCAAGCTGCCTGACCTTAGCGATGTCGCCCAGGCCATCCGCGACAACCCGCGCGTGCAGCGCACCGTGCTGGACCAGGGCGATGTCGACAGCGGCATCGCCAATGCCAGCCAGCGCCTGAGCCGCAGCTACCTGTGGCCGTACCAGCTGCACGCATCGATCGGCCCATCATGTGCGCTGGCCGACTTCACCGCAGGGCAGATCCGCGTGTGGTCAGGTACGCAGAACCCGCACCTGCTGCGCGCAGACCTGGCCTGGCTGCTGGCGTGCGACGAAGCACGCATCGAGATCATTCGCATGGAGGCAGCCGGCTGTTATGGTCGCAACTGCGCCGATGACGTGTGCGCCGACGCGGTGCTGCTGTCGCGTGCGGTGCAGCGCCCGGTGCGGGTGCAGCTGACCCGCGAACAGGAACACGTGTGGGAGCCCAAGGGCACCGCGCAGTTGATGGAAATCGACGGTGGCCTGAACGCCGATGGCAGCGTGGCCGCCTATGACTTCCAGACCAGCTACCCGTCCAATGGCGCGCCCACCCTGGCCCTGCTGCTGACCGGTGCCGTGGAACCGGTGCCGGCGCTGTTCGAGATGGGCGATCGCACGTCGATCCCGCCTTACGATTACGAACACATGCGCGTCACCATCAATGACATGACGCCACTGGTGCGTGCCTCATGGATGCGGGGTGTGTCGGCCATGCCCAACAGCTTCGCCCACGAGTCGTACATTGATGAGCTGGCCTTCGCCGCTGGCGTCGACCCGGTCGAATATCGCCTCAAGCACCTGTCCGACCCGCGCGCCATCGACCTGGTCAAAGCCACCGCTGAACGCGCGCAATGGCAGCCACATACCCGGCCCATGCAGACACAGGCCGAAGGTGATGTGCTGCGCGGCCGGGGTTTTGCCTATGCGCGCTATATCCACAGTAAATTCCCCGGCTTCGGCGCGGCCTGGGCAGCCTGGGTGGCTGATGTCGCAGTCGACCGGCGCACAGGCGAAGTGGCCGTCACTCGCGTGGTGATCGGCCACGATGCCGGCATGATGGTCAACCCCGAGGGCGTGCGTCACCAGATCCACGGCAACGTCATCCAGTCCACCAGCCGGGCGCTCAAGGAGCAGGTCAGCTTCGAAGAGTCGACGGTGGCGAGCAAGGAATGGGGCGGCTACCCGATCCTGACCTTCCCCGAGGTGCCAGCTATCGACGTAATGATGCTGCCGCGCCAGCACGAGCCGCCAATGGGCAGTGGCGAGTCAGCCTCGGTACCCAGCGCAGCGGCCATCGCCAATGCCATTTTCGACGCCACCGGCATTCGTTTTCGCGAGCTGCCGATCACTGCCGAACGCGTGCGCGCTGCGCTCGGTGGCGAAGGCCAAGGGCCAGATGCACCCGCGCCAGCGCAGCCGTCAACCAAGCGTTCGAAGTGGTGGTTCGGCTCGCTGGCCGGGGTGTTCGGCGCCGCATTGGGCATGCTTGCCACCGCCTTGCCCTGGCGCGCCGAAATCGCCCCGGTAACGCCACCTGGCGTCGGCAGCTGGAGCGCCGCCATGCTCGAGCGCGGGCGCCAGGTGGCGGCGGCCGGCGACTGCGCCGTGTGCCATACGGTCGGCGGCGGCAAGGTCAATGCCGGGGGGCTGGCAAT
Organism: Pseudomonas sp. BO3-4; assembly: GCF_034044115.1. Classification (NCBI taxonomy): domain Bacteria; kingdom Pseudomonadati; phylum Pseudomonadota; class Gammaproteobacteria; order Pseudomonadales; family Pseudomonadaceae; genus Pseudomonas; species Pseudomonas sp. BO3-4. The sequence continues at coordinate 2,287,007 of NZ_CP139018.1, read as the reverse complement.
GGATACGCCTTTTGGCACGTTGTACAGCACCAATATTACCCCCGACCCAGAAACCGGTATCGGCCGCTGGTCCTTCGCTGCCTTCGAGCGGGCCATGCGCGAAGGTATCAGCCGCGATGGCCGGCACCTGTACCCGGCGTTTCCCTACACCTCGTTTCGCAACATCAACGACGCCGACCTGCAAGCGCTGTATGCCTACCTGATGTCGCAAACCCCGGTACGCCAGGAAGCGCCCGCCAACCAGATGCGCTTCCCGTTCAACCAGCGGCCGCTGATGGCCGGTTGGAATGCGCTGTTTCTGCAACGCGGCGAATACCAGCCCGACCCGCAGCGCAGCGCGCAGTGGAACCGCGGTGCCTACCTGGTCGACGGCCTGGGCCACTGCACGGCCTGCCATTCGCCGCGCAACCTGATGGGCGCAGAAAAAGGCGGTAGCAGCTACCTTGCTGGCGGCATGGTCGATGGCTGGGAGGCCCCCGCCTTGAATGCCCTGGGCAAGTCATCGACGCCGTGGAGCGAAGACGAGTTGTTCAACTACCTCAGCACTGGCTTCTCCGAAAAACATGGCGTGGCGGCCGGCCCCATGGGCCCGGTGGTCAGTGAGCTTGCCACCCTGCCAAAAAGCGACGTGCGCGCCATCGCCCACTACCTCAGTTCCCTGGAGGGCGAGCCGCAGGCACTGGCCGCCAATGCCGCGCCCCAGGTGGACACGCACGTGTCGCTGAGCAACGGCGAGCGGGTATTCAAAGGTGCGTGCCTGGCCTGCCACAGTGATGGGCTGGGGCCGAAGCTGTTTGGCGTCAGCCCGTCGATGGCAGTCAACAGCAACGTCCATAGTGACCTGCCGGACAACCTGCTGCGCGTGGTGCTGCACGGCATTCCGACCCCGGCAACCCGCGACCTGGGCTACATGCCCGGTTTCAAGGACAGCCTGTCGGACCGCCAGGTAGCCGACCTCGCGGCCTACCTGCGCCATCGTTTTGCCGCCGACAAACCGGCCTGGCAAGGGCTGGCGTCCAAGGCTGCGCAGGTACGCGCCAACCCTGGCAGCCACTGAGGCTCAGCGGCGCAAGCCGCGCAGCGCAAGGTCACTGATGAAGGCCAGCCAATCGGCCTTGGCCTGCTTGTCGGCCAGGTCCACGGCCAGGAACGAGCTGAGCGTATGGCGGTTGGAGTTATAGAAGTAGCAGAGCGAGGCAATCATCAGGTAGGCGTGGGTAATGCAGATATCGTCGCGGAACAGGCCCTTTACTTGTCCGGCCTCGATGATCGGCCGCAGCACGCCGACCGCCTCGCCGGACAGCGCCCTGAGGTTTTGCGACTTGCGCGCGTGCAAGCCCTGGTGAAGGTTTTCGGTGGCGAGGATGGTGACGAATTCGGGGTGGCGCACATAATAGTCCCAGATGAATGCCACCAGTTCGCGCAGGGCCTGCTCAGGGTCGGCGAGGTCGAGGCGCAGCTTCGCTTCGGCCTGGTTGAAGCTGGCATAGATGTGCTCCAGCACACTGATGAACAGCTTTTCCTTGCTGCCGAAGTAGTAATAGATCATCCGGTCGTTGGACTTGGCCAGTGTGGAGATCTGCTCGATGCGCCCCCCAGTGAAGCCTTCCTTGCTGAAGACCCTCACTGCGGCCTTGAGAATATTGTCCCGGGTGCGGTCGGCCTGCTGGGCGCGAACACCGGTTTTGCGAGTTTGCATGTCGGTCCCTGTGGGGCTGGCCAGATACCCAACACTGCCACAGACATTGAGCCATTGCGCGGCTTTTTCGACTGGGCTGCGAGGTCATCGCCTGCGACCCGCGCGAGGAGATGGCGCACGTCGTAATCGAGGGCGCACAGATGCATCGGGTGCTGCCTTCTCTGTTCATTGCTGCGGGTGGTTGCCATGCGGCTACCGCCATTGTGGCGCTGACGCATGATCCGAAAATCGATGACCTGGCATTGATGGAGGCGGTGAATACCCCAGCGTTCTATATAGGCGCCATGGGTTCGGCGGCCACGTCAGCCCGTCGCGCCGAGCGGCTGCAGCGGATTGGCGGGCTGACCGACAAGCAGATAGAACGGCTGCACATGCCTATTGGGCTGGACCTGGGCAGCAAGGCGCCAGCGGAGATCGCGCTGGCGGTGATGGCGGATGTGCTGCGGGTTTATCGGGGCAAGGCGCGGGATGCGCTGTGAGGTCAGCCACCGCCCCAAGCCATCAAGCAGCCTGCGCCTGCCCCGCCAGCTGCCGGGCACGGTTCAGGTCGCCCTGCAAATCATCGCTTACTGCCGCCACCCGTGAAGTTGCCGAACATCGAGATCAACCTGTTCTGGCACAGACGGTACATCAAGGACCCGGCCAACCGCTGGCTCAGGCAATTGATGTTCGATCTGTTTTCGGACACTCGCTGACCGCGCGCTGGGCACGTGTCAGGCAGTTGACCAAGTGCAGCCGCATGGCAGCGCGGGCAGCACCGGCATCCTTGCGGGTAATCGCGGCATGCACTTGCTCACGCTCCCGCGCCTCCAGTGCCCGTTGCTCGGCATCGCCACCTGGCACTGCTTGCTGGGCCGCAGCCAACAAGGTATGCCCAAGATGGGTCATGGTGTCGATGAAAAAGCTGTTGCCCGTGCATTGGGCTATCTGCAGGTGAAACTCGAAGTCGGTACGCATGCAGGGTGCAGACTGCGTAGCGACACTCCCATCCAGCGCCGCCCGCATGGCAGCCAGTTGCTCTGGGGTGGCACGCTGGGCAGCAATGGCAGCCGCCTCGACTTCAAGGCAAAGCCGCAGCTCGATGATCGCCACCTCGTTGTATGCGCCCCCCATTACAGGGTTGGCACTCTGGAAGTCACCTGCCGGGATGGCGTCTACAACGAAGGTGCCGATACCACGACGGGTTTCTACCAGGCCTTCGGCCTGCAACCGTGACATGGCTTCGCGCACCACGGTACGGCTTACGCCACGCGCTTTGGTCACGGCTTCTTCAGTGGGCAATTTGCTTCCCGCTGGCAATTCGCCCGAGAGAATCTGCTGCGACAGGTCATGCACCAGTTGCTGGGCGAGATTCAGGCGTTTTTCCGGGGTGGCAGAAGCCATTGGGCGAACCTTTGCTAAGCGGAAGATCCCGGAGTATACCCGCTGCCCGGGGCCAAAACGCACTATACTGCCCGCTGCCAACACAAGAGCACAGTAATGCCGAACCCGACCGCCAGCCCCCCTCAACAGCCTCGCCGCCTGGCCGAAGCACTGGTCGAGCGCTTCGCCCAACGCATGCGTGAGGGCACGCTCAAGCGTGGTGACAAGCTGCCGACCGAAGCCACACTGATCGAAACCGAAGGCGTCAGCCGCTCGGTAGTACGCGAAGCGTTGTCGCGCATGCAGGCAGCGGGCCTGGTCGAGACCCGCCACGGCGTGGGCACCTTCGTGCTGGACATGCCGGCACCGGAGAGCTTCAACGTGGGGCCGGCAACCATCAGCCTGCTGTCCGATGTGCTCGACCTGCTGGAATACCGCCTAAGCCTTGAAGTGCAAGCCGCCGGCATGGCCGCCGAACGGGCCACGCCACAGGCACTCGAAGAACTGCAGCAAGCCTTGGAAGCCCTGATGCAAGGCCCGGAAAAATCCGGCAGCACGACCAACGCCGACTTCCAGTTCCACCTGAAAATTGCCAAGGCCGCGGGTAACCAGTACCTGATCGATATCATGAAGCACCTGGGCACCAAGATGATCCCCCGCACGCGCATGAACTCTGCCTATACCGGGCAGAGCAACCGCAGTACCTACCTGGCCGGTATCAATGCCGAACATCAGCAGATCTACGACGCCATCGCCAGCCGCCAGGTGGATGCGGCGCGCGCCGCCATGTACCTGCACCTGAGCAACAGCCGTATGCGCCTGCGTGAGGCGCAACGGCTACAGGCATTCTACAGCGAGGCCTGAGGCCCCGGCGCGGGCTCTACGTCCGTATAGACAAGCCCTTGGCTTCCCTGCACCTGCCAAGGGTTGGCACCCCCGGTGTCGGTGAAGCGAAGCCCGTCGAAACGCGAATCCTTGAGGCCATCGATCTTCACCAGGGCTGGCCCGCGAAAGCGCACTCGTTCAAACACCAAGCCCTGATGCCAGGCGCCATGGCTGCTATCGCCCTTGACCTCGATGGCAGCGGTGCGGGCGTTTTCAACGCTTACGTCGCTGACCGTGATATCCCGGAACTGCCCCGCCACCGCCGAGCGCTTGTAATCGAGCTTGGCATTCGGGTCGTTGTAATCCAGGGTGAAGATGAAGGCCTGTTTTGCCGTGTTGCGGATGGCCGAATCACGGAAAGTGACGTGGCGTGCGCCGCCGCCCATGAAGTTGGTGCTTTTCATGCGCAGCCCGGCATCGGTGCCATCGGAGACGTTGTCCTCGGCCAGGATGTTCTGAATCCACGCGCCGGTATGGCTGCCCGCCACGACCATCCCATGGCCTTTGCGGAAATAGTTGTTGAAGATCCAGGCCTCCTCCTGCGCCTTCTGGTGGACCGCATCCGCCCCGGTGCCGGCGGCGAAGTTGACGCAGTCGTCTCCGGTGTCGAAGAAGTTGTTGAACACCAGGGCGCCGCGGCTGTTGGCAAACTCGATACCGTCGCCGTTGTTGGCGTCGTAGGTACGGTGCGTGGTGTTAGCCAGCACCACATTCTGCGTCTCCAGGTTCATGATGCCGTGGTAGGCCGGGTTGACCACCGTGAAGCCACCATAGAACACGTTTTTCACATTGCGCAGGGTAATCAGCGAGGAACGCATCTGACCGTAGGCGTCCTTGACGTTCATGCCCTCGGCCACCGCCCGCTCCACCTGAGCCTTGGCCAGCACGCCATCGTGCATGTAGCGGCTGTTGTCGCTGGGCAGGTAGAAGGGCAAGGCTTGCCCGCGCTCGTCGAGCACATCCGGGTTACGCTTCCAGCCATTGCCGTCGATGGTGCCCTTGCCGACGATGCGGATATTCTCGAAGGCCTGATGCGCACGCGGGTCGCGCGGCAAGGCATTGATCAGCGAGGCCGGACGCACGGTGGTGGAATACGGGTACTGGATATAGCCCTGGCGCGGGTAGTCCTCGGCACGCTCGGAACCTAACAGGGTAGCGCCCTCGGCGATTTCCAGGGTCATGTCGCTCTTGAGGTAAAGCGCCCCGCTCTTGTACGTGCCGGCAGGCAGCAACACCTTGCAGCCCTTGCTGCAAGCATCGATGGCACGCTGAATGGCAGCCGTGTCGAGCGCCTTGCCATCGCCCTTGGCACCGTAGCGCTGCACGTTGAACAGCGCCGGTATGGCCGTGGTTCGCTGCACAACCACGGGGCTGTCAGCAGACTCCTTGCCATTGCGATCGACCGAGCGCACGGTGAAGTGGTACTCGGTATCGGGGGCAAGCCCTTGGGCGGTGAAGCTGTGAATGGCGATGCGGTGGTGGAAGTTGTGCAGGTCCTGCTCGTAAAACCGGTCGATGTACGGTTTGGCCGGTGACACCTGCTCGTTGTTGGCGTTGCTTGCACCCAGCAACCGGCCATTGGCGTACACGTGGTAGTCGACGATCTCGGCATGGCTGGCGGGCTTTTCCCATACCAGGATGATCTGCCGGTCGTCGTAGGCCAGCGTCGGCACCTGGACCTTTGCAGGTGCCTCTACGGCCCACAGCGGCAAGCTGCTGCCCATGGCCAGGGCAACCACGGCAGCACGCACCCGCGAAGCGGGCGCAAGGTTGGCATTCGGCATCTTCTTATCTTCCTTGTAATTGCCGGGTTCAGGCCGACATGGCCGGGGCACGATCTGCGCTGAAGTCACGGCTGGCTTGCACCAGCATTCGTGTGTAATCGTGGGTGGCCTGGTCCTGGCTCAGTGCCCGGCAGTCCAGTTGCTCGACGATACGCCCCTGCTGCATCACCGCGACCTTGTCACACAGATGGCTGACCACACCCAGGTCGTGCGTCACCATCAGGTAGGTGAGCTTCTCGCGCTGACGCAGGTCGGACAACAGGTTGAGAATTTCTGCCTGCACCGACACATCCAGCGCCGACGTGGGCTCATCGAGCAACAGCACCCTAGGCTCAAGAATCAACGCCCGGGCGATAGCCACGCGCTGACGCTGGCCACCGGACAGCTGGTGCGGGTAGCGGTAACGGTAGCTGTCGTTGAGACCTACCTTGACGAGGATGTCGTTGATGCGATCGTTGCGCTCATCCATGCCGTGGATCACCAGCGGCTCGCGCAGTGCAGTGTCGATGGTATGGCGCGGGTGCAGCGAACCATAGGGGTCCTGGAACACCATCTGCACCTTGCGAAAGTGCTCCTTGGGGAGCTTGTGTTGCAACGGCACGCCGTCAATGCTCAGGGCTCCGCTCCAGTGCCGGTACTGGCCGGCCAGGCAGCGCAATACCGTGGTCTTGCCAGAGCCGGACTCCCCCACCAGGCCAAATGACTCGCCATCTTCGACACTCAGGTCGACATTGTGCAGCACCTGGTTGAGCGTGGCGCCAACGCCAAAGCTAAGGTTCAATGCGTGTGCTTGGATCATGGACATGGTCAGTTACCTCAGCAGGAGAGCCACAGTGGGTCGCGTTGCAACACGGGCAAACGCGGGCGGCGGTTGTCCATGCTTGGCAAAGCGGCCAGCAGGCCTCGGGTGTAGGGATGTTCGGCACGGTGCAGGTCACTGGCAGCCAGCGACTCCACCACGCGCCCGGCATACATCACCAGCACCCGGTCACAGTAATTGCGCACCAGGTTCAGGTCGTGGCTAACGAAGATCAGCCCCATCTGCTGCTCCACCACAAGCTCTTCGAGCACGTTGAGCACCTGCTGTCGCACCGAAACATCCAGCGCCGAGGTCGGCTCGTCAGCGATGATCACTTCCGGGCTGGTGATGACCATCATCGCGATCATGATGCGCTGGCCCATGCCGCCGCTGACCTCATGCGGATAAAGATCGTAGACGCGCTTCGGGTCGCGGATATGCACCTTGTCGAGCATCTGCAGCACCCGCTCACGGGCGTCGTTGCGGCTGGCCTTGTGGTGCGCCAGGTACGCCTCGGCAATCTGGTCACCCACCCGCACCACCGGGTTGAGCGAATACTTGGGGTCTTGCATGATCATCGAGATGCGCTGGCCGCGAATTTTCTGCATGGTCTTTTCGCTGGCACTGAGCAGGTCGACATCGCCGAACTGCAGGGCCTTTGCGGTGATCTGCGCGCTGCCGGGGTGCAGCTTGAGCAAGCTGCGGCCCACGGTGGACTTGCCCGAACCGGACTCACCCACGATGGCGAGCTTTTCCCGGCCCAGGGTGAAGGACACATCACGCACCGCGTGCATCACTTTCTTGCCGTTGACGAAGCGCACATTGAGCGATTCGACATTGAGTTTGACTGCTGACATAAAGCCTCCGGTTACTCGCTACGCGGGTCGAGAATGTCCCGCAGGCCATCGCCCAGCAGGTTGAACGCCAGGCTCACCAGCATGATTGCCGCACCGGGTACGGCTACCAGCCACCAGCACTCGAGCATGTAGCGCCTCCCCGTGGAGATCATCGCCCCCCACTCCGGCAAAGGCGCCTGCGCCCCTAGCCCGAGGAAGCCCAGCGCCGCCGCGGTAAGGATGATGCCGGCCATGTTCATGGTCAGGCGGATGATCACCGACGACAGGCACATCGGCACGATATGGCGCAGGATGATGCGTGTCGAAGACGCGCCCTGCAGTTCGACCGCCACCACGAAGTCGGCCTTGCGCAGCGACAGGGTTTCGGCCCGGGCCAGCCGTGCGATCGGTGGCCAGGAGGTTAACGCAATAGCCACCACCGCATGCTCAAGGCCAGGGCCCAATGCGGCGATGAAGGCCAGCGCCAGCACCAGGCTGGGGAACGAAATGAAAATGTCGGTGACGCGCATGAACACGGTATCGACAATGCCGCCGAAGTAGCCCGATACCGTGCCGATGAACAGGCCGATCGGGCCGACGATGACCGTCACCAGGGCGATGATGTAGAGGGTGATACGCGCGCCATAGACCAGCCGGCTAAAGATATCCCGGCCGTATTCGTCGGTACCGAACCAGTGCGCGGCACTGGGTGCCTGCAAGGCGTTGGCGAGGTTCTGGATGACCGGGTCGTGGGTGGCGATCCACGGCGCGAACGCCGCTACCACGACCAGCAGCAAGGCCACCAGCAAGCCCGCCAGGGTCATAGGGTTGCGGACCAGCAGGCGCAACACCCGCAGGCTGCTTTTGCCAAGGGCCTCAAGGCTGGACGCCGGGGCATCGGCCTGCCGCTTGGCGGTAGATTCGGTAGAAGATATGTTGGCAATCATCGGCAAGTTCTCGATGTGGAGTCATGGCCGCTCGGGGTACCCGTGAGCCCCCGGACGGTACTCAACGTTGCTTGTAGACGCCCAGGTAGCGGGTGGCTTCGGCGTCGTCGCCAGTGAAACCCTTGACGTCGGCTGCGCTTACGGCGGTGTCGGTCATCTGCGAAATCATCATGATCGGCCCCACCTCGTCGTCGTACAGTTTCTGCGCCTGCTGGTACATGGCCAGGCGTTTGGCCGCATCGCGCTCGCCCCCCACCCGGTCGATCAGGTCATTCAGCGGGGGGCTGAAGAACGACGCTCGCCAGCCCTGGAAGTTGGGCAGGCCAGCACTGTCACTGTTGTCGGGGTTGTAGACGAAGGTGCGCAGGCTGAAATACGGGTGCGGATAACGCTCGGCGCCCCGCGCCACGATCATCTCAAAGTTGCGCGCGCGCATGGCGCCATACACCTGGTTGCCGGTACCGGTGACGATAGTGGCCTTGATGCCACCTTCAGCCAGGGTCGACTGCATACGTGCAGCGATATCAATGAAGGGAGGTTCGGACAGCGTGCGAATGGTTGTATTGAAACCTTGTGGGTAGCCCGCCTCTGCCAGCAGTGCCTTGGCTTTGGCGACATCCAGCTTGTAGCCCGGGTCGGGCAACCGGGCCTCGAGCCCAAGCTGCATCGGCTGCTGGTTGAGCTTGCCGTAATGCGGCATCACCTGCTGGTCCAGGCCCTGGTAGTCGATCAGGTTACGCACCGCTTCGCGGACTTTGCGGTTGGCAAACTCCGGCTGCTTCATGCTCATCGCCACGTAGTACAGGGTGCCGCGCTGCAACGCTTGCACCTGGAGTGTGTCGGAACTCTCGATGGCCTTGATATCCGGCGCAGCCATACCGTAGGCCAGGTCCAGGTCACCGCGTTCGAGCATCAGGCGCAGTGACTGCGACTCGGTCATGTGGCGGACCAGCACTCGCTTCATCTTCGCCGGGCCTGCCCAGTACCCGTCGAAACGGGTCATCACCAGCGCATCGTTGGCGCTCCACTTGGTCAGGGTGAACGGCCCGCTGCCTGCCTCATTGGTGACCAGCCAGGCCGCGCCCAGGTCACCGTTCTTCTCATGCTTGAGCACTTGCTGGCGGTCGACCACGACAGCGCTGGGGGACACAGCCAGCGAGTCGATCACCAGCAACGGGTCGGTCGGCTGCGGCAGGTCGATCACCAAGGTATGGCTATCGGTCGCACGGATCAGCTTTTGAATGTTTTCGACACTGTAGCCGTAGGCCTTCCAGGTGGTAGCCAGGCCATAGTTGAGCTTCATCACCCGGTACAGTGACCAGGCCACATCTTCGGCAGTGAGCGGGTTGCCGGAATGGAACAGGACATCACCGCGCAGGTGGAAGGTGATCTGCTTGCCGTCTTCGCTGACGTCCCAGCGTTCAGCCAGTTGTGGCAGGTGCTTGTCCGGGTTGCCCTGGTCGCGCTTGATGAGCGTGTCGTAAAGGTTGGCATTGATGCCAGAGGCATCCAGGCCGGGCGCGTTGGCCGGGTCGATGGAGAACAGGTTGACCATGCTCATGCCGACGATCAACTGGTCGCCAGGGGTTTTCGCCTGCACCACAGCGAGCGGGCCGAGCAGCAGCGCTGCGCCCAGCAAAGCCATACGCAGCGGCGGGAATACAGTCTTCATGGCGCATCCTTTTTTATAGTTATTCAATGTGTTCACGCTGAGCGGGAATTAGCGGGTCCTTGGGTCGAACACCTTGTACAGGGCGTCGCTTATCAGGTTGAGCGCAACGAAAATCAGGCCGATGATCAACACGCAGCCCATCACTGCATTCATGTCACCGAGCATCAGGCTGCTGGTGAGGTATTGGCCGAAGCCAGGCCAGGCAAACACGGTTTCGATCAGCACCGCCCCCTCCAGCAACGAGCCATAGGCCAGGGCGACCACCGTGAGCAACTGCACGAGGATATTGCGGAACGCGTGGTTCCAGACCACCTGGCGCCGCGACAGCCCCTTGACCCTGGCAGTGATGATGTATTCCTGCGACAGTTGCTCGAGCATGAAGCTACGGGTCATGCGGCTGATGTAGGCCACCGAGTTCAGGCCCAGGATCAACGCCGGCAGAACGATATGGCGCAACGCGCTGGTGAAGGCCTCCCAGTCACGCGCCAGCGCCGTGTCGATCAGCAGCAGGCCGGTAACCTCATCGACCATGCCGTCATAGGCCAGGTCGATGCGCCCTGCGCCACCCGCCCAACCCAGCCAGGCGTAGAACACCAGCAGGCCCATCATGCCGACCCAGAAAATAGGCGTGGAATAGCCGAACAAGGTAATGACCCGTGCGACATGGTCGCCGACCCGCCCCTGATTGCTGGCAGCCACCACGCCCAGTGGCAGACCGATCAGCACGCCAAACAGAATGGCCAGCGTTGCCAGCTCGATGGTGGCCGGGAACACCCGCTTGATGTCATCGAGTACCGGGTGACCGGTGAGCAGTGCATTGCCGAAATCACCGTGCAGCAAGTCGTTCAAGTACAGCCCGAACTGGGCCCAGATCGGTTTGTCCAGGCCCATCGCCCGGTATACCTGGTCGTAGGTGGAGCTGTCGGCATCCGGGCCAACTACCGCCAGCACGGGGTCCAGCGGCATGACCCGGCCGATGAAGAACGTCAGCGCCAGCAGGCCAAGCAAGGTCACCAGCACCGTGCTGGCCCGGCGGGCAGTACCCGATACACGGGCACCCATTACAGAGGCAGTCGAAGCAAACATAACAGGCTCCTGAAAAAGCAATCACCAATCACGCAGGCTTGACCTCAGCGCGACTTGTAGACGTCTTTGTAACGGGTGGTGGCCGCGGTATGGCCTTGGTAGTCCTGCACATCGTGGTAGAGCACCACGGTGTCGGTCATCTGCGACACAGGCAGGATGGCCCCCACCTGCTCGTCCAGGGTTTTCTGGATTTGCTGGTACTGGGCCAGTTGCTGCGCCTTGTCGGGTTCGACTTCCGCCTGCTCGATCAGGTTGTTCAGCTCGGGGCTGTAGAACGAGGTACGCCAGCCCTGGAAGTTGCTCAGCTTGGCTTCGTCGCGGTTGTCCGGGTTGTACACCAGGGTGCGCAGGCTTGAATGCGGATGCCGTTCAGCACCACCGCCGCCGCGCCCGACCAGGATGTCGAAGCTGCGCTCACGCATGGCACCGTAGATCTGGTTGCCGGTACCGGTGACGATGGTGGCCTTGATACCGGCCTGGGCCAAGGTCGACTGCAGGCTGGACGCAATGTTGATGAAAGGTGGCTCGGTGAGCACGCGGATGGTGGTCTTGAAGCCCTCGGGGTAGCCCGCTTCGGCCAGCAGTTTTTTCGCTTCGGCCACGTTCAGGGCATAGCCCGGATCATCCAGCCTTGCTGGCAGGCCAAGCGGTAGCGGGCGCTGATTGAGCTGGCCATAGTGCGGCATCACGGTCTGGTTGATGCCTTGATAGTCGATCAGCGAACGAACCGCCCGGCGTACGCGCACATCGTCGTAGGGTTTGCTCTTCACGCTCAGGGCAACGTAGTACAACGTTCCGCGCTGCACGGTCTGGGTACGAACGTTGTCAGACTTCTCCAGCGCCTCGATGTCTGGCGCGGACATGCCCTTGGCCAGGTCCAGGTCGCCCCGCTCCACCATCAACCGCAGTGACTGCGACTCGGTCATGTTGCGCATGACGATGCGTTTGAGCTTGGCTGGGCCACCCCAGTACCCGTCAAAACGGTTCATCAGGATGACATCGTTGGCGCGCCACTCCTTGAGCACGAACGGCCCGCTACCAGCCGCGTGGGTGGCCAGCCAGGCACTGCCCATGTCATCGCCCTTCTGGTGCTGCTGCACCACCTTGCGGTCGAGGATGAATGCGCTGGGCGAAGTTGCCAGGGTATTCAGCACCAGCAACGGGTCAGTCGGCCGCGGTAGCTCGATGACGAAGGTTGAGTCATCAACAGCGCGCATGTGCTGATCGACATTGCCCGCAGAAAACCCGTAGGCCTTCCAGGTCGACGCCAAGGCCAGGTTAAGTTTGAGTACGCGCTGCAGCGACCAGGCGACATCCTCGGCACTTAGCGGGTTACCGGACTGGAACGTTACGCCCTGGCGCAGGTTGAACGTGAGGGTCTTGCGGTCATCGCTGACCTGCCAGCTTTCTGCCAGCGCTGGCAGCAGCCGGTCCGGCTGACGCACGTCCTGCACCAGCAGCATGTCGTAGAGGTTGGCATTGACCTCGGACACATCCAGCCCGGTGGCCGCCGCCGGGTCGAGGGACAGCAGGTTGATCATGCTCATACCGACGATCAACTGATCCGCCGGGGTTTTCGCTAAAGCAGCAGGTACCGAGGTCAGCGCCAGAGACGCAGCAAAGACCCCCGCCCAGAGTGTGGGGATAACGCTCATGTGAGATCGCCTTCTTATAGTTATTGGACGCTCGGGCGGCACGCAGCGACGCGTGCCGCCATGCACGAATCAGAAGCTTTGCAGCGTATTGGTTTCGACGTAGTCGAAGTCGATGTCTTCCCCAAGGCCAGGCAAGTTCGACAGGTGCACATAGCCGTCTTCGTCCATCGGGTCGACCAGACGCTTGAGATAGGCAGGTACCTCGTCGTAGTCAAGGAATGGGTGCAGCAGACCGCGCTCGTACCAGGTGCAGTTCTTGATTGCCCCCACGACCGCCAGGTTGGCGGCGCCGTTGCCATGGATCTCGCAATCCATGCCGAACGATTCGGCCATGTGCGCAACCTTCAGACACGGTGCAATGCCACCCACACCGGCAACCCCCGCACGCAGGATGTCGCACACATCGTTCTTGACCCAGCTCGCCCGGCTCAGGTGCTTGCCGCCGAGGCTTTCCGGGCCTAGCACCGGGATATCCAGCTGCCCGGAAAGCCAGGCGTAGGACTCGGCGGAGTCTTCCATCATTGGCTCTTCGAACCAGGCAAAGTCGAGCTTCTCCAGGGCACGGCCGATAGTGAGGGCCTCGGTGCGGCTGTACCAGTGATAGCCATCGATCATCAGCGCAATGTCCGGCCCCACGGCTTCGCGCACGGCGGCGCATGCCTTGATGTCCATGCTCACGCTGGGCGCGAACGACACCGGCGGCATCCAGGTGTGCAGCTTGATCGCCTTGTAGCCACGCTTGACCAGGGTTTCGGCGAAGCGACCGTACTCTTCCGGAGTGGACAGACCGCCGGGCAGCTCATCGCCGCACATGGTCGAGCCATAGGCCGGCACCTTGTCGCGGTAGCCGCCGATCAGCTTATGCACCGGCAGGTTCAGCTTGCGACCGGCCCAATCCCACAGCGCCTGCTCGACCAGCGCCAGGGCACGGTCGGTCAGCTGGCTGGCGCTACCGCGCTGCCAGTGCGCCAGGTCGTGCCAGATTTTTTCGCGGTCAAAGGCATTGGCGCCAACCAGCACCTTGCGCACGAAATTATCCAGCACATAAGGGCGAATGAGCTCGGGTGCGCCCAGCGCATAGCCTTCGCTGCCGCACTCGGTCCTGATGCGCAGCAGGGCCATCCTGGCCTGGGTCACATCACCTGGGTGGGCATGGCCGGCGCTGTCTACGGCGCGGCGCGTGGGGTAGGAAAATACCTGGACGGTTACAGCAGTAATGATCATGGACGTCTGAGCCTTCTTATTGGATTTGTGGCGAGTGAGTCACGCTCTGGGGCCATCCTACGTCATCATACAACATTTGAAAAGCGCCAGTTAAAACCCGATAAAACCTCCGATTCATGATGCCTGCAGCAATCATGAGACCCCGAAAGAAAAGCAAACACACCCTTGAAACACGCCTAATAGAGCCATCAAGCAATGTGATCAGACAACATTTCAATAATTCGTAGACAGCTCCACAGTCGTACGATAACTTATTTTAAAAATCACGGAGCGCTGACCACCTCGACCACCTTGCTCACCCGCCTCATCACGTCCTCAACAAAAACAAAAAAAGAGATCGCATGAACATCACACTTCGCCGCCTCATCGCCGCCAGTACGCTCGGCCTGTCGTTCTACGCCTGCGCAGACTCCGCCAGCATCAACTACCGGCACACGTTCACCGAAGATGACAGCATTCATTCCGACCGGATAAAGCTGAGTTACCGCAAGGACAGCGGCCTGGGGTTTGCCGCAGAAATCAAATACAAGACTGCCGGCGACCGCGAAGACGTCGCCTACGACAACATGGTCAACAACGGCCATGAGTTCACCGTGGACTACAACTACAAGATGAGCCCCCGGTCGACCTGGACCCCAGCCTTCCAGATGGACAGCACCAAGGATGCGACCACCTACAAGTTCGGCTTGAAGTACAACTACAAGCTCAGCGACACCTGGTACGTCGCCACCCGCGTGCGCCACGACGCACGCAACCTCGACCGCGACCAGATTGACCACAGCAAGCCGGACCGCGCCAAGGACAACCAGAACACCACCCGCCTTGAAGGCTGGCTCGGCTATACCCCCAGCGGCCCGTGGGCATTCGAATACCAGTACATCCACTTCACCACCGACTACATCCGCTACGACAACAAGAAGCGCGACTACGAGCAGAACCTGATCATCAAGTACAAGCTCAACAAACAGTGGGCACCGTTCATGGAGGTGGGCGACATCAAGGTCAACAGTTACACGGACGATCGCCAGGCCCGTTGGCGCCTGGGTATCCAGTACAACTTCCTGTAAGGGCTATCGCCCGCCCATGCCGGTGTCGTTCCTGCACGGCACCTTCATGCAATTTCAGTAAAAGGCCCCAGTACAATGACCACGACCACCCGCAAACCCTTCAACCGCCTGCTGCTCACCGGTGCTGCCGGCGGGCTCGGACACGTGCTTCGCGAAGCACTGCAAGCGCACGCCGACATCGTGCGCGTATCGGACATCAGCCCAATGACACCGGCCGAGGACGAGCATGAAGAAGTTATCCATTGCGACCTGGCGGACAAGGCCGGCGTACTGGCCCTGGCCAACGGTGTAGACGCTATCGTGCACCTGGGTGGGATCTCTACCGAACGCGCTTTCGAAGAAATCCTGCAAGCGAACATCATCGGCACCTTCCACATCTACGAGGCTGCCCGCAAGCACGGGATCAAACGTGTGGTCTTTGCCAGTTCCAACCACGTCACCGGCTTTTACCCCCAGGGCGAAAAAGTGGATGCGCATTCGCCGCGCCGGCCGGACTGCTATTACGGGCTGTCGAAGGCCTACGGCGAAGACCTGGCAACGTTCTATTTCCACCGCTACGGCATCGCAACCGTCAGCCTGCGTATCGGCTCCTCCTTCCCCGAACCCCGCAATGTGCGCATGTTGTCCACCTGGCTGAGCTATGGCGACCTGGCACACCTGGTGGAGCGCGCATTGCTGGCCGAGAACGTTGGCCACACCGTTGTGTATGGCGTCTCCGCCAACCGCGACCTGTGGTGGAGCAACCGCTACGCCGCGCACCTGGGTTTCAACCCGAAGGACAGTGCCGAACGCTTCCGCCCGGCACTGGAGCAGCAGCCGAAACCCGCCGCGAATGACCCGACTGCTCATCTGCAAGGTGGCGCCTTCACCGCTGCCGGACCTTTTGGCGACTGACCCCCGATAGAGTGCAGAATGCTTCCATGACAGCCGAACTGATTATCGATGCACGCAATGTCACGGGCGAGAGCCCGGTCTGGCACCCGCAGGAAAATGCCTTGTACTGGGTGGACATTCCGGTAGGCCGCCTGCACCGCTGGCAACCGGACGGCCAGACCCACCACTGGACCGCAGACGAAATGCTAGGCTGCATTGCCCGCAGCCACCAAGGCCATTGGCTGGGGGCCCAGGAGAGCGGGATCTTCCACCTCACCCCCCAGGCGGACGGCCGTCTGCTGGCCGGCAAGCGTGCCAGTGTCGAACACGCCAGGCCCGGCATGCGCTTCAATGACGGGCGCTGTGACCGCCAGGGGCGCTTCTGGGCCGGTACGATGCAAACCAGCATGGCCGCCGAGCCGGTGGGTGCCTTGTACCGGTATGACGCGATGGCAGATGGCACGGCAGGGCCATTGCAGGCACGGCTGGGCACATTGTCCGTTCCCAACGGCATGGCGTTCAGCCCGGACGGCAAAACCATGTACGTCTCCGACTCACACCCGAGCGTGCAGATGATCTGGGCTTTCGACTACGACATCGACAGCGGCAGCCCGCACAACCGCCGGGTCTTCGTCGACATGAACCAGCACCCCGGCCGGCCGGATGGGGCTGCGGTAGATGCCGAAGGTTGCTACTGGATCTGTGCGATCGATGCCGGCCAGGTACTGCGCTTTACTCCCGACGGGAAGCTGGACCGCGCCCTGCCGCTACCGGTGAAGAAACCTACCATGTGCGCATTCGGTGGCCCGCAACTGGAAACGTTGTTCGTGACGTCGATTCGCCCGCAAGGCATCGACCTGAGCGACCAGCCCCTGGCCGGTGGCGTATTCGCATTGAACCCAGGCGTCAAAGGCTTGCCGGAGCCCATCGCCAAGGGCTGAATGAAGCCAGGCAGCGGCTGTTTCAGGGGCAATGCGCCCATCGACGAGATGCTGATCAGCGGCGTGAGCTTGCACCCAGCCAACGTTGATCAGCAGCAACGCCACGCACAACTGCATCGGCGTGCGGGTATGCCCGGCGAGCATGGCGACGGATGAACACCGCCACCAGCCCCACGGCGATCATCAACTGGCGATGACCGGACAGGTGCGTTACTCAAGCAGCGACGCCTCGTTCGCCATCATCGCTGACTTCGAACTGCCCCACCAGCTTCTGCAACTTGCCAGCATCCACCTTCACCTTCTGCGCACTGCTTTGCAGCACCAGAGCGGTCTGGCGCATCTCGCTGGAGGACTGGTTGACCTGCTCGATCGTCTTGCCGTATTCCACGCTGCGACGGTTGAGCTGCTGGATGATGGCGAACATGCCCTCCACCGCCTGGTGCAGTTGCACATTTTCGGAAGACGCGTCCTCCGCCAGGCGCAGGCTGTTGTCGACATCCTGCACGCCCTGCTCCATGAAGCTTACCGCCTGCCGGGTTTCGCCCTGCAGGCTCTCGACCATATGGCGAATGTCGTCGGCGGCACGCGAGGTGCGTGCGGCCAGGCTGCGTACCTCGTCGGCCACCACCGCGAAGCCACGACCATGCTCCCCGGCCCGCGCCGCCTCGATAGCGGCATTGAGCGCCAGCAGGTTGGTCTGGTTGGTGATTTCGCTGATCAACCCGGTGATGTTGTCGATCTCGACCATGCGGCTGTCGAGCCGCTGCACGCTGGATGATGAGCGCGCCACCACATCGCGGATCGACTGGGTGCCCGCCTGCACCGCCTGGTACTGCGCGCGTGCGCGGCTGACCACTTCGTCCATGGCCTGTTTCATCTGCTCGGCGCTGACCGAGGCCTGCTGCAGTTCGCCGAGTTGCTCTTCCATGATGATCATCATCTGGTGCACGGCGTCGGCCACGTCGGCGGAGCTTACGCTGGCCTCCTGGCTGCGCCCGAGCATCATCTGGTTGGTGCTGCCAACCGTGCGACTGGCCTTGACCACCTGCCCGACCACCGTGTCCAGGCGGTCGATGAAGCTGTTGATCCAGCGCGCCATGTCGCCGCTCTCATCATTGGCCAAGGTACTGGTATCCAGGCGCTGGCGCAGGTTGCCTTCACCCTCGGCGATGGTGCACAGCACACTGCTCATGCCCTTCAACCTGGCGGCCAGGCGCTTGGGCCCGAGCACGCCGAACAACAAGGTGGCGCCCAGCATGCTCAAGGCCTCGATCGCGTCAGTCAGCCCTTGCGGCAGGCCTGCATAGTGCTGCACCCAGTAATTGCAGCCGAACAGCCCCGTCATGATCGCTACATAGGGTTTCATCAACCCGTAGCTCAGCGAACGCCGGCGATAGACCTCCTCCAGGTCTGCCTCGCACATCATGCCCCAGCGGTCGGGTGAGCCTGGCAACTGGAAGGTCACGCCCTTGCCCACCACTGGCACATGACGGTAGTCGGAATAGCCGGGGTAGGTCACGAACAGGTTGGCACCCCGCCTGATCGTCTCCCTCACGCCTGGGTGCAGTTCCCGCGTGGAAGGGTCGGTGAAACGAAGCTCCAGCTCGGTATGACGCTGGACCTGCACGGTGGTCCAGGGGGTGTGCACACCGTTCTTGAGGTTTTCGCCATGGGTGAAGGTGGCGTCCTCGAAGCGCGAGCGGGACAACGCGGTACCGGGCTGTATGCCAGGGTCGAAGCGCGATTGCGCCATGAACAGGTAGTTGTCGCCCGACTCGGGGTAAATGTGCCCTGCCTCGCGCTGGATCAGGTCACCCAGCACATCGTTGGGCACCCGCCCACACAAACAACCTAGCACTTTGCCCTCGTGCATCAGGGGCTGGTAGAACATCAACGTGACTTCGTCGTGGAAGCGCGAGGAAGACGGGCCGACCTGCAAGGTCAGCGGGTCGCTGTAGGGCCCGTGCAGAAACGGTGCTTTCAGCCCTTGCGCCAGGGCTGCCAAGTGCTCGATGCGTGGCGTGCCACGCTGGGGCCAGGTCGAAGCGATGACGATGCCGTGGGCATCGACGACAAACAGCTCGGAAAAGTCCTCAGCCTGGGCCAGCGTGTTGCGCAACATTGCGCTATCGACTTGAGCGAGCCCGGGCGCCACCTGCTCGGCCAGGTCGGCCAGGTGTTCCCACTGCTCGCGCACCCACTCATGCAGCAACTGCACGCGGGTCTGGGCGATGGCTTCGAACGTTTGCTCGACCTGCGGGTAACTGGCCCGATTAAGGCGGCACGCCCAGCCCATGCTGAATTTGCCGGTTTTGCCAAACCACGGCAGCCAACCCTTTTCACTCGACGATAACTGCATCGAACCACTGGAAAGCGACATTATCTTCACCATACGCGACATCGAATGGCAATCTGATAGCAAGTCGCACGCCAACGGCGGAAGGCGTGATTAATCGGCCGTCCCGCGGAGTGGATGCACTTCATCAGTGCAAGGTGCCGGCAGGTAAACCCCGGAGCGCACCAGACAGGGGCAAAAATGAGGGGTTTAAGCATTCAACTGAAATGAGACAAATAGCCTCCAGAACTGCTCGCAGATCGCACAACAGTTCGATAATCGCACAAATTCAGCCAAACCCTCTCTACTGTTGCCCTATCTTGCGGCACGCTATAGCGAAAGTCAGCAAGCCATTTCAAGTGCTGACAGGCCCCATCGCTTCACGCGCTCCGGCCAGCCCGACAACCACAACTCCAGGAACAACCAGGAGCTCGCCTTGATCAATAAAACGTACGAGTCCATCGCCAGCGCGGTGGAAGGGATCACCGACGGTTCGACCATCATGGTCGGTGGCTTCGGCACGGCTGGCATGCCGTCCGAGCTGATCGATGGCCTCATTGCCACCGGTGCCCGCGACCTGACCATCATCAGCAACAACGCCGGCAACGGCGAGATCGGCCTGGCCGCCCTGCTCATGGCAGGCAGCGTGCGCAAGGTGATCTGCTCGTTCCCGCGCCAGTCCGACTCCTACGTGTTCGACGAACTGTACCGCGCCGGCAAGATCGAACTGGAAGTGGTCCCGCAGGGCAACCTGGCCGAGCGTATCCGCGCCGCAGGCTCCGGCATTGGTGCGTTCTTCTCACCGACCGGCTACGGCACCCTGTTGGCCGAGGGCAAGGAAACCCGTGAGATCGACGGCCGCATGTACGTGCTGGAAATGCCGCTGCACGCCGACTTCGCACTGATCAAGGCGCACAAGGGTGACCGTTGGGGCAACCTGACCTACCGCAAGGCCGCCCGCAACTTCGGCCCGATCATGGCCATGGCTGCCAAGACCGCCATCGCCCAGGTCGACCAAGTCGTCGAACTTGGTGAACTGGACCCGGAACACATCATCACCCCGGGTATCTTCGTCCAGCGCGTGGTCGCCGTCACCGGTGCTGCCGCTTCTTCGATTGCCAAAGCTGTCTGAGGCCTGCCATGACCATCACCAAAAAGCTCTCCCGCACCGAGATGGCCCAACGCGTGGCCGCAGACATCCAGGAAGGCGCGTATGTAAACCTGGGTATCGGCGCACCAACCCTGGTGGCCAACTACCTGGGCGACAAGGAAGTGTTCCTGCACAGCGAAAACGGCCTGCTGGGCATGGGCCCAAGCCCTGCGCCGGGCGAGGAAGACGATGACCTGATCAACGCCGGCAAGCAGCACGTCACCCTGCTGACCGGTGGTGCCTTCTTCCACCATGCCGATTCGTTCTCGATGATGCGTGGCGGCCACCTGGACATCGCCGTACTGGGTGCCTTCCAGGTGTCGGTCAAGGGCGACCTGGCCAACTGGCACACGGGTGCCGAAGGTTCGATCCCGGCCGTAGGCGGCGCAATGGACCTGGCCACCGGCGCCCGCCAGGTGTTCGTGATGATGGACCACCTGACCAAGACCGGCGAAAGCAAGCTGGTGCCCGAGTGCACCTACCCGCTGACCGGTATCGCGTGCGTCAGCCGCATCTACACCGACCTGGCCGTGCTGGAAGTGACACCGGAAGGGCTGAAAGTGGTCGAAATCTGCGCGGACATCGACTTTGACGAACTGCAGAAACTCAGTGGCGTGCCGCTGATCAAGTAATCCAGAAAGCCCGCGGGCTTTCCATGCCCACTGCGGCACTCTCAACAGTGCCGCACTAGCGCTGCACGGCAGCCCCGGCAATTCGTGTATCCACGCTGAAATCCAGGGGCTGCTCCGCAGCCCTTTCGCGACACAAGGCTTGCGCTGTTTTCGCCAACCCGCGAAGGGGGCGCGCGGCGTTGAGGCCTCTCTTCCAACCGTTTGGGAGCTGACAGACGGGAACACGCGTAGAGATCAGCCCAATAAGCCATCGAGCGAGAGCCAGAAAGCGGCGTGCAAAATCCCCGACCGCGACTTTACGCCTTTTTTACTCGACATTACCGTAAAGCAAGCAATACTGCCGGCACTGTCCCAACGAGCTCCCTCAATGCCGCTGCCTGCATTGCGTTTCATTGCCTTCATTATTGGCGTATTCCTGATCACATTGGCCGTCAGCATGGTGATTCCGATGCTGACGTTGCTGTGGTACGACCGCAGCGACGACCTCGGCGCATTCGTCTGGTCGAGCCTGATCGTTCTGTGCGTCGGCCTGCTTCCGGTAGCCCGGGGCGTCCCCGACATACCGCAACTGCGGACCAGGGACATGTATTTCCTCACGACGGCAAGCTGGGTCATCGTGTGTGCATTTGCGGCGCTGCCGATGGTGTTAATTCGCGACATCAGTTACACGGACGCGTTCTTCGAAACCATGTCGGGAATTACCACCACCGGCTCGACCGTGCTGACAGGCCTGGACAGTGCATCACCGGGGCTACTGATATGGCGTTCCCTGCTGCACTGGCTGGGAGGCATTGGATTTATCGGCATGGCCGTGGCGATCCTGCCACTGCTGCGCGTGGGCGGCATGCGCCTGTTCCAGACCGAGTCTTCGGATTGGTCTGACAAAGTGACGCCACGTTCGCATGTGGCTGCCAAGATGATACTGCTGGTCTACCTGGCCCTGACAGCATTGGGAACAGGGGCGTTGTGGGCTGCCGGCATGACCCCGTTCGAAGCCATCAATCATTCGATGTCGCTGATTTCAACCGGTGGTTACTCGACCTCGGATGCCTCGCTGGCTCATTGGCCACAGCCTGCGGTGCATTGGGTAGCTGTGGTCATCATGATACTCGGCAGCCTGCCCTTCACACTCTATGTCGCCACGCTGCGCGGCCATCGACGCATCCTGCTCACGGACCATCAAGTTCGCGGTTTCATTGGTTTTCTCGTCTTCGTCTGGCTCACCGTCGGAACCTGGCTCTGCCTGCACAGCGATCTGGCCTGGTGGGATGCGTTTCGTATCGTTGCGGTCAATGTGACCTCGGTGGTGACCACCACAGGCGTTGCCTTGGGTGATTACACGCTCTGGGGCAGCTTCGCCATCATGCTGTTCTTTTACCTGACGTTCGTCGGCGGGTGCTCAGGCTCCACCGCCGGCGGTTTGAAAATATTCCGTTTCCAGGTGGCCGCTGCCTTGCTTGTCAGCAGCCTGAAGCAGTTGATCCATCCACGGGCAACGATCTCGAAGAAATACAATGGGCACCCCATCGATGAAGAGATCGTACGGTCACTGCTGACGTTCTCCTTCTTCTTCTCCGTCACCATCGCAGTCATCGCCCTTGGCCTCTCTCTGATAGGGCTCGACTGGATGACGGCGTTGAGCGGGGCGGCCACCGCGGTGTGCAACGTCGGCCCAGGCCTGGGGACGATTATCGGGCCTGTAGGTAATTTCGCCTCGTTGCCGGACGCAGCGAAATGGTTGCTGACGGTTGGCATGCTGCTTGGACGGCTCGAGATCCTCACCGTACTGGTACTTGTCTCGCCGGCCTTCTGGCGATTCTAGGCCTGAGGTCATACAACCAATCAGCCAGAAGACCTCTGGACTCCCCGCATGCCCCGCCTTTGCGGTGGGCTAGGCGGTGTAGCCTGGGCCAGCCTGCCACTGCTCGATTTTACCCTCGCGTGGCAGCACGGTGTCGAACGCTGGGCGAAGGCATTACCGAACCCCAAAGTCGCAGCGTGCACAGCACCTTGAGACAGAACACGACCACCCTAAGTACCGCGCCCAACGACAATGATGCTGAAGAACGGAAAATGCTCCAGGAAAGCAAACAAGGCGAGCGCACTGTCTTCACAATGTGCAGGTGGCGGTGATCAGTTGGATAAATTGCCGTTCGCCAAGCCCCGCGTGCTCGGAAATCACCATAAACCGTAACGTCCGCAGGGAAAAATCCCAGACCGACGCCCCATGGGAGTGAATGGTTTGGCGCTTGTTGTTCATCTGAGAGTGGTTATTCGGTAGACTACCGGACGGGTGCCAGCTGCACGGTGCAGTGGGGCAGGTTAAAGAACAGCGCAGGTCGGGCCGCCATGCGGGAGTACCTGTGCCTATGCATAAAGTAGAATTACCTCGCGCCCAGAAACTGGCTGAGCGTGCCTTCGCCAACCTTGAACGCTTTTTGCACATTGAAGCGGTCAGCGGCATCGTTCTGTTGATTGCCGCAGTCGCTGCATTGATTTGGGCGAATTCCCCGGCTGCCGACAGTTATGAAGCCCTTTGGCATACGCCGTTGACGTTCGGCGTAGGCTCGCATGTCTATTCGCAGTCTCTGCATTTCTGGATCAATGATGGCTTGATGACCATCTTTTTCCTGGTCGTGGGCATGGAGATCCGCCGCGAAATCCACGAGGGTGCACTGTCCAGCCTGCGCCAAGCCACACTCCCCATGGCAGCCGCTGTCGGCGGCGTAGCGGTACCCGCACTCCTCTACCTGAGTTTTGGTCACGCGTCGGCAGACCAGCAAGGCTGGGCCGTGCCAACGGCGACGGATATCGCCTTTGCGGTGGGCGTATTGGCCCTGCTCGGCAAGTCGATCCCGTCCAACGTACGTGTGTTCCTCCTCGCCCTGGCAATCATCGATGACATCATCGCAGTCCTGATCATCGCGTTCTTCTACTCAGGCGGCCTTGATTACACCGGTTTCGGCGTTGCACTGATCGGCCTGCTAATGGTGATCGGGCTTCAAAAGATCGGTGTGGGTTCAGCCTACGCCTACGTCCTTCCCGGTGCGATCGTCTGGCTGGGCATCTTGTTGACCGGCGCCCACCCGACCCTCGCAGGCGTCGTGCTGGGCCTGATGACACCTGTGACCGCGATGCCGATGCGTGAGCGCCCACTGGATGCCATTACCCGCTTCACCGGCGAATTGCTGGGGCGCGCCAAGGCGCCTGAGCAAGATGCCAGCGACCTCATGGACCCGTTGAAACGACTGCGCCTGGCCCAGCGCGAACTGCTACCGCCGGTGGTGCGCATGCAAGGTACCCTGCACCCCTGGGTAGCCTTCGGCATCATGCCGGTGTTTGCCTTGGCCAACGCCGGGGTCAGCCTTTCGGGTGTCGACCTGTCCGTTGAAGGCCCCCAGTGGGTCATGATCGCCGTCGCTGTCGCCCTGGTAGCAGGAAAGCCGTTGGGCATCGTCAGCGTCAGCTGGCTGATGGTCCGCCTGGGCTGGTGCGTGCTTCCCGCCGAGGTCAACTGGCGTAGCATTGTCCTGGTCGGGCTGCTGGCCGGCATCGGTTTCACCATGTCGATCTTCATCGCCAACCTCGCGTTCGTCGACCCTGGCTCACTTGGGGCAGCGAAACTCGGCGTGCTATCTGCATCGTTGATCGCGGCCGTGCTGGGTTTGACCTGGGGGGTGTGGAGCCTACGTAGCGCAGCGTCTGCTACCAAAGCAGGTTCGCCCACCTAGCTACATCCGGACTGGCGATCCCTTGCAGTTGGGCAAGCGGATCGCCACTCCCGACGCGGCTGTTCCGATTTTCAAATGGCGTTCAGCCCTGGAAATACTCAACTGCGCTCATCGACGAACTTCGCTCGGAATTGAGAAACTGGAGCCTGACGTTGGCTTACCAGGGCCATGCCCTGAGGCACAGAAAAAAGGCACACACTTGCTGAAATTTGAGCATTGAGGGCATCAGAGCCAGCACTCATCCGGATCTGAGAGAGGAAGAATACCTTGGTCAATCAAATTGCCGATTTGGACGCGTATTTGGCGCTTTTGGAACCAATAGCCGACGAGCTTGAACAGCAAGTCGCACCCTGCAACGCTACCCGACCGATGCTGATCGCATGGCTGACGGAATGGATTCGAAGCCCCAATGCGCTGAGTGAGATCAGACATGATCTGCCTCGGCTTCCCCAAGGTCTGACGTCGGCGTACAGCGAATGGAATCACCTGGGTGGCGGCCAATAATTGCCGCCACCTCCCGGCATGATCCTTATGCTGCTTGCCGCTCAGCAGGCTGCTGATCAGGTGCAAGGCATCGTACACGTCCTACGCCCCATGCCAGGGCCCCAGTTGTCGACTCTCCTGGGCGCAAACTGCCGGTGCGCACTCCTCACTTAGTGGTTGTAAGCCCGCTCGTTATGCTCACCGAGGTCAAGCCCCATTTCCTCAACAGCGTCATGTGCCCGCAACCCGACGACGGCCTTTAACACTCTGAGAATGATCCAGCTCGCAATGAAGCAGTAGGCCGTTGTGAATGCCACCCCTTTGACCTGCGCGATCACCTGGTCAGCCATGGTGACGTTCTCGACCAACCCGCCCAACGACGGCACGCAGAAAACGCCCGTCAACACGGCGCCAATCATTCCGCCGATACCGTGCAAGCCGAATACATCCAGGCTGTCGTCATAGCCCAGGCGCGTCTTGAGCACCGTCACGCTGAGATAACAGAACACGCCACAAAGCAGGCCGATTGCCAGCGCGCCGCCAACCCCTACATACGCACAGGCTGGGGTAATCCCGACCAGGCCGGCCAAGGCGCCACTGGCTAGCCCCAACGCACTCGGTTTACCTACCCTGAGCCACTCGGTGAACATCCAGCCCAGAATACCGGCACACGCACCGAGCTGAGTGTTGAGCATCACGATGCCTGAAAGGCCAGTGAGGCCGCCGCCGGAGCCGATGTTGAATCCAAACCAGCCGACCCAGAGCATCGCCGCGCCGACCATCGTGAGGCTCAGGTTATGTGCAGGCATTGGAGCGTTTTCGTAACCCTTACGCTTGCCAAGCAGCAAACAGGCGGCAAGCGCAGCTACACCGGCGTTGATGTGAACTGCAGTACCACCAGCGAAATCCAGCACGCCCCAGTTGTGCATCAATGCCCCTGCTCCACCCCATACCATGTGGGCCACTGGCGCGTAGACAAGGGTGAACCAGATGGCCATGAACAGCAGCGCCGACGAGAACTTCATACGTTCGGCAAAAGCCCCGGCAATGAGCGCCGGAGTGATGATGGCAAAGGTCATTTGGAAGGTAACAAACACCCCTTCCGGAATGTCGCCAACCAGGCTTTCAGACGTCATGCCTGCCAAAAATGCGCGGTTCAGCCCGCCGACAAAGCTATTGAAGCTAACCTCGCCCTCAACCATGTTGGTGGTATCGACCACCATGCTGTAGCCATAAACCACCCACAGCACCCCCACCAGTCCGGCGATACCAAAACATTGGGTGAACAGTGACAGCATGTTCTTGGCTCGCACGAGACCGCCGTAAAACAGCGCAAGGCCTGGCAGACACATGAACAGCACCAGAACCGCCGCCGTTACCATCCAGGCGGTGCTGCCGGTGTTCAATGTTGGGGCATCAGCCGCCTGTGCCAGCGGTATACATGCACTGAGCGCGAGCAACGCAAGAAGTGATTTGCCGGGTAGACGATTAACCATTGTGGAAGCTCCTGCGATGAATGGAAAAGTGTCTGGCAGAAAGCGAGGTGGTGAAACGCTGGGCCGTTGAGGCCTCTTGGATGGGTCAAATCAAGAATGGCCTGAACGCAAGAGCGCACTTGCCCTTGGCGGCGGCGTGTCAGACAACAATTCAGTTGCAGACAGATCGCCGCCACGGGCACACGCGCTCCTGCATCAGGTAATGCTCAGTACTGGCTGCCTGGAATCCACGAAGTCCCTGCCAATGGCACGCGAGCCATAGCGGCGGATTCTACGGTCAAGGCCACCAGATCCTCAGGGTCGAGGTTGTGCAGGTGGGATTTGCCGCAGGCTCGAGCCATGGTTTGCGCCTCCAGCACCAGAACACGCAAATAGTTGGCCAACCTGCGCCCGCCTTCGATCGGATCAAGACGTTTTGACAGCTCCGGATCCTGCGTGGTGATACCTGCCGGGTCACGACCGTTCTGCCAGTCATCGTAGAAGCCAGCCGCAGAGCCGATCTTCTTGAGCTCATCGTCCAGGCGTGGATGGTTGTCACCCAGAGCAATCAATGCGGCCGTACCGATGGCCACGGCATCGGCACCCAGCGCCATTGCCTTGGCAACGTCTGCACCGTTACGGATGCCGCCGGAGACAATCAGTTGCACCTTGCGGTGCATGCCCATCTCCTGCAACGCCTGAACCGCCTGTGGAATGGCTGGCAGGATGGGGATACCGACGTGCTCGATGAACACTTCCTGAGTCGCAGCGGTACCGCCTTGCATGCCATCAAGCACGATCACATCGGCGCCGGCCTTCACTGCCAGCTTGACGTCGTAGTAAGGACGGCTGGCCCCGATTTTCACGTAAATCGGTTTTTCCCAATCGGTGATCTCACGGATCTCGGCAATCTTGATCGCCAAGTCGTCAGGCCCAGTCCAGTCCGGATGACGGCATGCCGAGCGCTGGTCAACGCCGATGGGCAAGGTACGCATACCGGCAACACGCTCGGTCACCTTCATGCCCAGCAGCATACCGCCGCCACCGGGCTTGGCGCCCTGCCCCAAGACGATTTCGATGGCATCGGCCTTGCGCAGGTCATCAGGGTTCATGCCATAACGCGAAGGCAGGTACTGGTAAACCAGGTGCTGGGATTGGCCGCGTTCTTCCGGCGTCATGCCACCGTCGCCCGTGGTGGTACTGGTGCCTGCAATAGTGGCGCCGCGCCCCAGGGCTTCTTTCGCATTGGCCGACAATGCACCGAAGCTCATGCCGGCGATTGTCACCGGAATTTTCAGGTGGATCGGCTTCTTGGCGAACCGGTTACCGAGGATTACATCCGTTCCGCATTTCTCACGGTAGCCTTCCAGCGGGTAGCGCGAGACGCTTGCACCGAGCAGCAGCAGGTCGTCGAAGTGCGGCAGCTTGCGCTTGGTACCACCGCCGCGAATGTCATAGATGCCGGTCTCGGCGGCACGCTGGATTTCCTGGATAGTCAGACGATCAAAGGTGGCCGACTCGCGCAGGACTGGAGGGGTTTTTTCGCTCATTTTCTTGCTCCTGAATCAGTACGCGGAGGCGTTGTCGACTTTGAAGTTGTACAGCTGGCGAGCCGAGCCGTAGCGCTTGAAGTCACTGGCTTTCTCGTTGAAGCCGGCTTTGTTCAGAAGCGCTTGCAACTCTTCAATGTGCTCCGGGCGCATCTCTTTTTCGATGCAGTCAGAACCCAGCGACTCGACCTTTCCTTTGACGAAAATCTTCGTCTCGTACAGGGAGTCACCCAGCGCATCGCCGGCGTCACCGCATACCACAAGGCGTCCCGCCTGCCCCATGAAGCAGCTCATGTGGCCGATGCTGCCGCCGACCACGATATCGATCCCTTTCATCGAGATCCCGCAACGGGCGCCGGCGTCGCCTTCGATCACCAGCAGACCGCCATGCGCCGTAGCGCCCGCTGCTTGCGAAGCGCTGCCTTTTACTCGGACGTAGCCAGACATCATGTTCTCGGCGCAACCAACGCCGACGTTCCCGTGCACAGTGATGGAAGCCTTCTGGTTCATACCTGCGCAGTAGTAGCCGGCATGCCCCTGGATATCCACGGAAACCGCTTCGTTTACGCCGACCGCGATGTTGTGCGCGCCGTCAGGGTGAGTGACGACCCATTCTCTTTCCTCAAGCGTCTTTGCTTGATCGTGCAGCGCCTGGTTAAGGTCACGCACGGTGGTGTTGCCAAGATCAATGGTTTTCATGTGCGTGCTCCTTAAGCCGACTCGCGTTCCCAGATGTACATGGTGGCCGGAACAGGTTCCCAGACCTTGGCTTTCTCGATGCCCGGCAGGCTCGACAGCGCCTGATACTCCGAAGCCATCGCGACGTAGTCCTCGGTTTCGGCAAGAATTGCGGGCTTACAAGCAATCGGATCTCGGATCACGGCGAATCCATTGCGGGTGCCGATTGCGAAGGTGAAAAAGCCGTCCAGTGCATCGAGCGAACTGTCCAAGGCGGTCTTCAGACTGTCGCCTTGCTGCAGACGCCAGGCCAGGTAACCGGCCGCGACTTCAGTGTCATTCTCGGTGTCGAACTGGATGCCTTCGCGGCGCAGTTCCTGACGCAGACGGAAGTGGTTGGACAGCGAGCCGTTGTGCACCAGGCACAAGTCGGCGCCGGTAGAGAACGGGTGGCTGCCTTCCATGGTTACGGCGCTTTCAGTCGCCATCCGGGTATGGCCGATGATGTGGCTGCCTTTCATCGAACCCAAGCCGAAGCGCTCGGAGATCTCTTTAGGCAAGCCCATGCCCTTGAGGATCTCGATGCTTTTGCCGGCGCTCATGATGCGCACGTCCGGGGCCAGCTCGGCCAAAGCGGAACGTATGGCAGCTTCCTCAGCCTTGATCTTCAACACGATGGCGCTCGCATTCTGGAACCAGTCCAAAGACGCTGCGAGCTTGACTTCAAGCGCGCCTACCAGCGCTTTGAAGTCGTAGTCATCGGTTGCTGCTTGCAAGGTCAACTTCACCCAGCCATCAGCGACTTCATCGCCGTAAATGGCGAAGCCTGCGCTGTCGGGGCCGCGATCCGTCATGGCTTCCAGCATGGGTTCGAAGAGTTTGCCGAGCTGGGGCTCCAGCGCCGGATTTTTCAGGTATAGCCCCACAATTCCACACATATCGTTAACTCCTGGGCAGAAGACCCCCTACCCATTGGCAGGGTGTCAGAAAGGGTTGTTTAAACTGGCTAGATCAGAAGAACTCGGTGTAGCGCTTCACTTCCCAGTCCGAGACGTGGCGGCTGTACTCCACCCACTCCATGCGCTTGAGCTTGATGAACTCACCCACGATTTCGCTGCCAAGTACCTCGGCGAACAGTGGGTCAGCCTCAAGGGCATCACAGGCTTCCTTGAGCGACTGAGGTAAGGTCTTGATGCCGCGCGCGGCGATTTCTTCAAGACTCAACTTGTAGAGGTTCTCGTTGCACACCTGGTCGATTTCCAGCTTGCGGTCGATGCCGTCCAGTCCCGCCGCGATGATTGCTGCGCTGACCAGGTAAGGGTTGCAGCCAGCATCCGGCAGGCGGAACTCCAGGCGGCCATACGGAACACGAACCATGGCCGAGCGGTTATTGGCGCCAAACGCGATAAAGGCTGGTGCCCAGGTCGCCCCGGACAAGGAATTGCCCACAACAAGGCGCTTGTAGGAGTTGACCGTCGGCGCTGCGAAGGCGCACAAGGCTGGGCCATGCGCCAGAAGGCCTGCGGCGAAGTGGTAGGCCATTTTCGACAGGCCCATGCCGCTCGGATCGCTCGCATCGTGGAACAAGTTTTTGTTGGTCGCGCTGCTGATCGACAGGTGAAAGTGCATGCCGTTGCCCGCCCGCTTGGGATCAGGCTTTGGCATGAATGAGCAAATGATGCCCATGTCGTTGGCAATCTCACCGGCAGCCATGCGGAAAAAGGTGAACCGATCAGCTGATTCCATGGCATTGCTGTAGGTGTAATTGATCTCGAACTGGCCGTTGGCGTCTTCGTGATCGATCTGGTAAATGTCGAAACCCACTGGCTGCAAGGCTTCGGTCAGCCGCTCAAGAAACTCACGCGAGCGGGACAGGCCTTTGTAGTCGTAGCACGGCTTGTCCAGATCATCGCTGGCGTCGACCATCTGCAGCTTGCCCTGTCCGTCGCGCTTGAACAGGCTAAATTCTGGCTCCAGTCCGGTATTCAGCGTCCAGCCACGATCGCTCAATCGCTCCACCTGCTTCTGCAGGACGTAGCGGCTGTCGTATGGCCAAGGCTTGTTCTCAACATGACCAATGCATACCACGCGGCCGTAACCTGGCTGCCATGGCACTGGCGTGAGTGAAGCCAGGTCACCCTTGGCCATGAAATCGGGGCCATGCGGTTCCATGCCCATACCGCAGATCGCGAACCCTGCGAACCCCGCCCCGGCTTCGGCGACCATCTCCAGACCCGATACGGGTACCGATTTGGTCTTGGCCGAACCATGGATATCTACGAACTGGGCCAGGACATACTTGATCCCGTGTGTCTCGATCAGGCGCTGTGTTTCTTGTGGCAACATGGACATGACTCCTGGCTGTAGCAATTCGTGGTGGGGAGGTCGATTAGTCGCCCGATCTGATTATTACGAACAGGAAACTTAATTTCCCATCAGGAATGCAATGAGCTTGCCAACTCGCTGCTGTCGCGGAAAAACTCGATTCGAGGGGAGCCTTTCTGCTTTGTTTATGGGAAAATATTTTTCCCTTGATGAATAACGCCAAGCGACCCTATCCGGCGCGGCCACATTTGCACATTCTCAGTGCGAAAATAAATTTACTGTGCGGAATTAGTGCAAGCCATGAACACACACGAAAGCCAACCCAAGCTCAAGCTTGAGCAGTACCTGGGCATCCAGATAAAACGTCAGCGCCAAGCGCAGGATCTGAAGCTTGCGGACGTGGCGCGCATAGCTGGAATCAGTCAGGGCATGCTTAGCAAGATTGAAAACGCTCAGGTGTCGACCAGCCTTGAAAACCTGAGCCGTCTTTGCGATGTGCTCGGCATGCCGATGTCAAAACTGTTCAGCCAGTATGACCAGCAAGGCAGCAGCGCGATTCTGGTCAAACGCGATGAAGGGCTGGAAGTCGTTCGCCGTGGCACGGAAAAAGGCCATACCTACCACCTGCTGAACCACACCCGTGGGCCCAAGAAAAGCTTCGAGGCGTACATGGTGAGCATGGATGACGCTAGCGAGGAATTTCCGACCTTCTCCCACCCAGGCACTGAGTTCCTTCACTTGCTGGAGGGCGAGATGGTCTACCGCCACGGGAACCAGCTCTATCACCTGGAAGCAGGTGACAGCCTGACATTCGATGCTGACATTCCCCACGGCCCGGAAAAACTGATAAGCGTCCCGATCCGCCTCCTGTCGATCATGAACTACGCCCCCGCAGAGGCCTGACCACTCAGGTTGCCACGAGTCCGGGCTGAACCTGGACTCGCCTTCCCCTCCTCCCCACGCCCACGCCCCACATTTCCTTTCAGTAAAAAATCTTTCCCATACGTGTAGACGTGTCGGCTGAATTCGCCTATAAATTCGCCATCCGGAATATTTAATTCCCTAAGAGAATATTTATTCACGGGCGAATCTGCATTTCACCGATGAATCACTTGCCGGAAATCACGCCGCGCACCTCTGAGGACTGACCATGCAACATGAAAAAAACCATTTCATTCTCAAAATCAGCTGTCCTGCGACTTCCGGCATCGTTGCAGCAGTTACCTCCTACCTCGCAGGCAACGCTTGCTACATCGGTGAGATGGCGCAGTTCGACGATGAGTTGAGCGGCAAATTTTTTATGCGGGCGGTGTTTCGTTTCAACGATGGCCACGAAGGCGACATCGCTCGGCTGAAAGCCGGCTTCGAAGACGTCGCTCAAGCTTTCGGCATGCAGTGGGAGCTTTACGATACTCGCCAGCCGATGCGCGTACTGCTGATGGTCAGCAAATTCGACCACTGCCTCACCGACCTGCTCTATCGCTACCACAAGGGCGAAATGGACATGACCATCACGGCCATCGTGTCCAACCACCTTGATCTACGTCCTATGGCCGAGCGCGAAGGCATTCGTTTTATCTACTTGCCGGTGAC
Organism: Pseudomonas sp. BO3-4; assembly: GCF_034044115.1. NCBI lineage: Bacteria > Pseudomonadati > Pseudomonadota > Gammaproteobacteria > Pseudomonadales > Pseudomonadaceae > Pseudomonas > Pseudomonas sp. BO3-4. The sequence goes on along the minus strand of NZ_CP139018.1, from coordinate 2,254,225 downwards.
CAGGGAGACCAAAGCTCAGCAGGAAGCAGCGCTGATGAAGGTTGTGGATGAGACCGGGACTGACCTCGTCGTCCTCGCCCGCTACATGCAGATCCTTTCTGATGATCTCTGCAAGCAGATATCGGGCCGTGCGATCAATATTCATCACTCATTCCTGCCCGGGTTCAAGGGCGCCAAGCCTTATCACCAGGCCTATGCGCGCGGCGTGAAACTGATTGGGGCGACGGCTCACTACGTCACCAGCGATCTGGACGAGGGCCCGATCATCGAGCAGGAAGTCCAGCGCGTCGATCATGCCTACCTGCCAGACGACCTGGTTGCCATCGGACGCGACACTGAAACCGTGGCGCTTTCCAAAGCGGTCAAATATCACCTGGAGCATCGGGTATTCCTCAACGAAGACAGAACGGTGATCTTCCGATGAGTACTTCCAAACTGATTGACGGCAAAGCGGCATCAGCCCGTGTGCTGAAGCAGGTTCAAGACGAGGTCGCCCGACTGAGCGCCGACGGCGTCTTCCCTGCGCTCGCTGTAATACTCGTCGGGCAAGATCCTGCCAGCCAGGTCTATGTGCGCAACAAGATCCTCCGTGCAGAAGAAGCGGGAATCAAATCGCTCGAGTACCGCCTGAGTGCGGAAACCTCGCAGGGTGAACTGCTCCAGCTGATCGCAGACTTGAATGCAGACAACGCCGTGAACGGCATTCTGCTGCAGCTCCCATTGCCTGAGCACATCGAGGAAGCGCGTGCGTTACAGGCCATTGCCCCGGGCAAAGACGTCGATGGGTTTCACAGTGAAAATGTCGGCGGCTTAAGCCAGGGTCGCGATGTGCTGACGCCGTGCACCCCCAGCGGCTGCATGCAACTGCTTGAAGAGGCTTGCGGCGACCTGAGCGGCAAGCACGCCGTTGTCATCGGGCGATCCAACATCGTCGGCAAACCCATGGCCGCTCTGCTGCTGCGGGCGCATTGCTCGGTCACTGTGGTGCATTCGCGCAGCGTCGATGCCAAGGCCCTGTGCCGGCAGGCAGACATTGTCGTTGCCGCCGTCGGACGACCACGGATGATCGATGCAAGTTGGCTCAAGCCAGGAGCGGTGGTGATCGACGTCGGCATTAATCGCATTGAAGAGGATGGCCGCAGCAAGCTTGTTGGGGATGTCGACTTCAACAGCGCCCTGCCCCAAGTTTCAGCTATCACACCAGTTCCTGGTGGTGTTGGGCCGATGACCATTGCCTTTCTGATGAAGAACACCGTTACCGCTGCGGTTCAGCAGGCCCATGCACAACGCGTTTCCTCGGAGGCCGCATGCCTTTCAATCTCCTGAAATACGGGCTCAGCTCTGAATACCCGGTCGAAGTGGATTTGCCTGCTCCCAAGGCGCTCAAACCTTCCTACGATGTGGTAATCATCGGCGGCGGTGGCCATGGCCTGGCAACCGCCTACTACCTGTCCAAGTACCACGGCATCACCAATATCGCGGTGCTGGAGAAGGGGTATCTGGGCGGCGGCAACACGGCGCGCAACACAGCGGTCATCCGCTCCAATTACCTCACCAGCGAGGGGGTGCGCTTTTACGCCGAGTCAGTACGGATGTTTGAAGGGCTGTCCAATGAATTCGACTTCAACATCATGTATTCCCATCGTGGCCAACTGACGCTCGCCCACACCGACGCCACCGTGCGCTCGTTCCGTCAGCGTGCAGAGGTCAACAAACACTTCGGCGGGCGCACCGAAATGCTTGACCGTCAGCAGATTCGTGAGCTCGTGCCGACACTCAACCTCGACCCTGGGCATCTCCCGGTGATCGCAGGTCTCTGGCACATAGACGGCGCAACTGCCCGGCATGACGCAGTGGCTTGGGGTTACGCCAAACAGGCGGCTAAGCGTGGCGTGGAAATCCATCAGCTCACTGAAGTCCAAGAGTTGGTGATCGAGAACGGCACCATCAAGGCGGTGAAAACCAATCGCGGCACCATCCAGTGCGGCTGCGCGGTGCAGGCAGTGGCGGGCATGAGTTCGCAGTTGATGAAGAAAGCGGGTATCCGCTCGCCGATCCAGACCTTCCCTCTGCAAGCCATGGTGACCCAGCCGTTCAAGCCGTTCCTCGACCCGTTGGTGAGCTCCTCTGCCCTGCACTGCTACGTGCAACAGACCAGCCGTGGCGAAGTGGTGTTTGGCGGTGGCTCGGATCCGTACCCGCTGTTCAACACCCGCTCAACTTTGGACCTGAAAGAAAGCCTGCTGGCACACGCGATCGAGATGTTCCCGTTCTTGGCCAATGCCAAGCTGATGCGTCAGTGGGCCGGGATCACCGACATGACTCCGGATTACAGCCCGATCATGGGGTTGTCCCCGGTGAAGAACTATTACCTGGATGCCGGCTGGGGCACGTGGGGCTTCAAGGCTACGCCCATTTGCGGCAAGACCATGGCCGAACTCGTCGCCAGCGGGGGCAAGGTACCTGAACTGATCAAGCCGTTCGGCCTCGAGCGTTTCTCAACCTTCCAGCAAGTCAACGAGATGGGCGCGACAGCGGCCAGCCACTGAGGAGCAAGACATGAAAGTGATGAATTGCCCACTCAACGGGCCGCGCAACATCAGTGAGTTCACCTATGGCGGTGAGTTCAAGCAGATGCCCGATCCGCAGACGTGTACCGATGCCGAATGGGCCGACTACGTGTTCAACAGCGATGACACGTTGGGCGTGGTTTGCGAGTGGTGGATGCACAACCCCTCCAGCTATTGGTTCCTGGCCGAACGCCACACTGGCAGCGATGAAATTCTGCGCACCTTCGATCCCAAAGAGCTGTTCACCACCCGTGTTGAATTCACGACCGCCAAGGAGACCGCGCAATGAGCCGCCTACCCGCTCCCATGGGCTTGTTGATCGACCGCAATCAGCCGCTTCATTTCAGCTTTGATGGCAAAGCGTATCAAGGGTTTGCAGGTGACAGCATCGCAAGTGCCCTGCTCGCCAATGGTCGCTTCCTGCTCTCCCGCTCGTTCAAGTATCACCGCCCGCGCGGCCCGCTGACCATGGCAGGTCAAGACGCCAATACCCTGGTACAGCTACCGAGCGAGCCCAACGTCCTGGCGGACACTCACCTGCTGGAAAGTGGTGCGCAGGTGACCGGGCAAAACTTCAACGGCTCTCTGGACAACGACAAAGACGCCTATCTTGGCAAGTTCTCCAAATTCATGCCGGTTGGTTTCTACTACCGCTCTTTCTACAAGCCTAAGGGTGCATGGAAACTATGGGAGCCCATCATTCGCAAAAAGGCCGGACTCGGCGTCTTGGATCTCAAATTCCAGCCCGAGTACTACGACAAGGCCTACCTGTTCGCTGACCTCGCGGTTGTCGGCGCTGGCCCTGCTGGACTGCAGGCGGCACTGACTGCGGCCAATGCAGGCGCAAAGGTGTTGTTGATTGAGCAACAACCCATTCTGGGCGGCTCACTGACCTATGCCCGTTTCGATGTCGAAAACAATCGTGCCGATAGCCTACGCCGCGAGCTGATCAACGCTGTTGAAGGCCACGCCAACATTCAAGTGCTGAAGAAAGCTACGTGCAATGCATGGTTCACCGATAACTATCTGCCGGTGATTCAGGGTAAACGCATGTACAAGGTGCGCGCCACCCAATGCCTGATCGCCAGCGGCTCGTTTGATCAGCCAGTGATTTTCCGCAACAACGATTTGCCTGGGGTGATGCTTAGCAGCGCAGCCCAACGCCTGATGAAACTCTACGCCGTAAAGCCTGGCAAACGCGCAGTGGTACTCACGGGGAACGACGACGGTTACTACGCAGCGCTCGATCTGCACGAGCAAGGTGTTCAGGTTGCAGCGCTGGTGGACATGCGTACCAATCCCGCTGATCGCGCGTTGCTGATCGCGCTGGAAAAGCGCGGAATCCCCTGTCATCTGAACAGCACGGTGTTTGAAGCGCTGCATGAAAAAGGCATGCGCCATGTCAGCGGCGTCGACATCCGAAAAATCACCGGCCTCGGCCAGGTCGCGAATAGCAGCTTGCACCTGGATTGCGATTTGCTCTGCATGTCCGGCGGCTACATGCCGGTCTATCAATTGCTGTGCCAAGCCGGCGGCAAGCTGTCTTATGACGATCAACTGGCTGAGTTCACCCTTAGCGGCCTGCCGAAGAATCTCAGCGTTGCAGGTTCCGCCCATGGTTTCCACGCACTGGACAACGTGCTCGCTGATGCCACTCGCACAGCCACCGAAATCATTACAGCGCTAGGCCTGGTCATCAACGTCAAGCCCCTGCCGCTGCGCCCAGAAGCGCAAGTCAATTTTCCATGGCCGATTTTCCCGCACCCCAAAGGCAAGGACTTTGTCGACTTCGACGAAGATTTGCAGGTGCGCGATATCATTAACGCCACGAAGATCGGCTATCGAGATGTGCAACTGGTCAAGCGCTACTCCACCGTGGGCATGGGGCCTTCTCAAGGGCGCCACTCAGCCCTGCCAACAGCTCGACTGGTGGCAGCGTCCACTCAGCGCAGCGTCAGCGAAACAGGCGTAACCACAGCGCGCCCTCCCTTTGAGGCGGAGAAGCTGGCCCATGTCGCGGGGCGAGCGTTTGATCCGTACCGCCAGACACCCATGCACCGCCGTCATCTGGAAGCCGGCGCAAAAATGATGCCTGCCGGTATCTGGCAGCGCCCTGCCTATTACGGCAAACCGAGCGAGCGGGATAAATGCATGCAGGCCGAGGCGCTGCACGTGCGCCGGAAGGTCGGCATCATCGACGTTTCGACGCTGGGCGGTCTGGACGTGCGCGGCCCTGACGCTGCCGAACTTCTCAACCGCATGTACACCTTCGCATTTCTCAAGCAGCCCGTGGGTCGCTCACGCTACGCGCTGATGACCAACGAACATGGCGTGGTGATCGACGATGGCGTCTGCGCGCGCTTTGCCGAAAACCACTTCTACGTCACTGCCACCACCAGCGGCGTGGATCGAATCTATCAGCAGATGCTCAAGTGGAACGCGCAATGGCGCCTGAACGTCGACATCGCTAACGTCACTGCCGCGATCTCGGCTGTCAACGTAGCGGGGCCCGACTCACGCAAGGTGCTGGAGAAGGTGTGCGCGGATCTTGATCTGTCCGCTGAAGGATTCCCATACCTGGGCGTTCGCCTGGGCACCGTGGCCGGGATCAAGGCACGGCTCCTGCGCGTAGGCTTCGTAGGGGAATTGGGTTACGAAATCCACGTACCTGCACGTTATGCGTTGAAGCTTTGGGATGCACTGATAGAGGCCGGCAAGGAATTCGACATTCGCCCGTTTGGTGTCGAGACCCAGCGCCTGCTGCGCCTGGAAAAAGGCCATGTGATCATCAGCCAGGACACCGACGGCATGACCCATCCTGGCGAAATCGACATGGGGTGGGCGGTCAGCCGTAACAAGCCGTTCTTTGTCGGTCGTCGCTCCGTCGACATCCTTGAAGCGCAGCCACAGAAACGCAAGCTGGTGGGCTTCACGCTGCCCAAGACCAGCCCGCAACCGCTCGAGGGCCATCTGGTTCTCAAGGGGCCGGACATCAGCGGTAATGTGACGTCCTGTGAGTATTCGCAAAGCCTTGATCAGATCATCGGCCTGGCCTACGCCGCCTTTGATCAGAGCACTCCGGGGCAGCAGATTCCGATCCGAGTTGAAGATGGTGTGGTCGTCCAGGCAACCGTCGTAAAGCTCCCCTTCTTCGATCCAGACAACCAGCGCCAGGAGCTTTGACATGTCCAATCTCAATGACATCGGGCCGGGCCCACTTCAGCAATGTGCGGTGGTCGACCTGACGGGGCTTCCAAGGGTTGGTTTTCGCGGCGCTCAGAGTGGCGAATACCTGCAGTCCCGCGGCTTCAGCCTTCCTGATAAGCCAAACCAGGCCATTACCCAACCGGACGGTAGCCACGTGGCGCGTCTGTCGCAGACAGAGTATTTGCTCCTGGGCAGCCTGCGAGACAGAGGTGAGCGCATCGCCGATGAAGAAGCTCGCTGGGAGATGGATCATTTGGCCAACTACCTTTTGCCTCGCGAAGACAGCCATGCGTGGATGCAGCTGAGCGGCGCTCACGCGGCTGAAGTCATGGCCAAACTGTGTGGGGTTGATCTACGCAGCGCTGCATTTGCGCATGGCGCCGTTGCACAAACATCGGCTGCAAGGATCAACGTGATCGTCATCAACATCAGTGCTGAATCGCACCCGATCTTTCACATCCTGTGTGATCGCGCTTCGCTCGAGTATTTCAAGGGCGCACTAATGGATGCGATGGCCGAGTTTGATGGACGAGCCCTACAGATCGACGCGCTGTATTAAGTGATACAGATCATGCTGTGCTGACTACGCGCTGAAGCAGACCATGTCCACTGCGGTCGTGGCCGGCACACATGATATCGCTTCCCAGATCCCGGATGAGCAACGAACGATGATCGACGCCCCCATTAAGGATGCCGACTACAGCGTACCTGCCCTAGCCCGAGGGCTCGCGGTGCTTGGCCTGTTCAACGCTCGAACGCGTAGTCTGAGCATGCAGGAGATCGCCGAGCGATTGAACGTCAGCACCTCGGCGCTGTACCGGATAGTGTTCACGTTGACCGATATGGGTTACTTGAACAAACACAACAGTCAATACGAGCTCGGAGCCCGAGTCATCAGCGATGGCTTCAGTTACCTCGCCAGCCGCGACATTGTCGATGTCGCCATGCCTCACCTGAATCAATTGCGAGATCGCACTTCTCTCTCCTGCCATTTGGCCGTGCGGGAGAATACGGAAAGCCTGTATGTCTACCGAGCGTTTGCGGCTCAGCGGCTGTCCGTCAACATTCCGGTTGGCACCCGCATCGCATGCCACTGCACGGCGATTGGCCGCATGCTACTCACCGGCCTTGACCAGGTAGAACTTGCCGCACTTTACCAACACATCCGTTTAGACGATTACCCAGCCCCTGCCCCACGGACTCAGCTTGAGCTGCAAGATATGATCGAGGGTGACAGAGCGCGAGGATGGGTGCTGCATCGTTCGGATTACTCCACTGCGATTGCGATGGCTATCAAAGACCACAGGGGAGAAGTGACGGCTGCAATCAATCTGTCAGGCCCGGATGCCGTGATGGATCCCGAGGGTGCTACGGAGAAGTTTGAGGCGCTGCTGCGGGAGTGCAGCACAAAGATTAGCGCCGACCTTGGATACGTTGAAGATCGATGACTGGAATGACACCTCCTGCAGATCACAGTCGGTCACCCTATAGCGTGTTTGCATCAGAACAGTCTGCGTAGAAATCCCTCAGGTCGACACTTTGCTTGTCTTACACGAAACAGGAGCTAAGGAATGCCCAAGCTTCCAGCTGTGGATGACAGCTCCTTCGAGCGGCCCGCTCTAAGAAATGCAGCCCATTTGCGGACAAGGTAGTTATGCTCATCCATCACCGAGTTCCAGACGCTGATTCGGCTCACTCGCTCGGCGTAGGAGCCCCCTTCCCTTATTTCTCCAGGCCCAATGAGTGGTTCACCATCACTCCCAAGCAACTGTTCGCTGGCTGGCTTGCCTTCGTACCAGTAATCCCATTCCGCAGCGGACAGGTGATCTCGAGCTCGCAGTGGATTGGAAATGTAGAAGCCCTGTCGCGCCATCATCGCGCCTGGCCAACCTGCCAACCACCAGTTCAGATAGGCGTAAGCCACATCTTTCACTGCACCATCAACAGCCCGAGACAACGATAAGCCGCCGAACCAGCCCCGGTAGCCTTCTTTAGGAACTGCCTGGCGATACTGAATGCCTTCGCGATGCAGCTGCATCAGCGCTGGAGACCAGACACTCTCAATGTGAACGTTTGGGCCAAGCATTAGCTTACTGGCATCACGATCATCCGACCAGAAAGCCGCAAAATGCCCTTGGCGTTGGAGCTTGATGAGCACATCCGCGAGCTCATCGATCTCATCCAGCCGAAGGTTGCCAATTACGTCGAACTTGGCCAGGCCCTTAGCCTGCACTGCCAGCGCCGCGTCCAGCGCCCCGATAGCTGCATCGCTCTGCAAAGCCACATGACCGCACCAGCCAGGATCAACAAGCCAGGACCAACTTTCGTTTTCGATACCAAACCCAGGGGGAAGCAGGTCTGGCCTGTAGGCAAAGCTGTCCGCATTGTGCGTGAGCGGCAACATACTGATTGAGTCAGTTGGGTGATTGGCCAAGCTACGATCATGCTGAACATACAAACGGTCGCAAGGCAGGCTACCGCCCGCTAGCTTATCGCCAGCATGAAGTCGGCCGCGCTTGGCCAGGTCATTGATCTCATCCCACAAAGCAACTCGCCTGATATCAATGGGCTGGATTGCGCCTGCGGGCCAGACAAAATCCATGCTATGGAACCATTGATCGTAAAGGTCATAGCTCTCGGGGTGCATCAACGCAATGCGCTGAACCGTTTGAACGTCATGGACTTGGTACTCAATTCGAATGCCCAGCTCTCGCTCCGCGCGCAAGCGAATAGACTCGAGCAAGGTCACAGAGGTACCCAGTACTCTCAACGTGACAGGGCCGCTCATACAGCACGCCCCAGACGGTTCAAGAAGGCTTCGAACGATCTACTTAGAAGCTTGGTGTCCAAATCGCGCACGATAATCACCAGACGTGATCGCCGCTGCCCATCAGGCCAACTGGCAAGATGCACTGGTGAATGAAGGCAGTGCTGCACACCGTGAATCACGATAGGTTGCTCAGAGTCGATCACGCTCAAGATACCTTTGACCCGAAGAATACGTTCTCCGTGGCATCTTAACAGCATCGATAGCCAAACCCCGAAGGCAAGCCAATCCAGCGGCGTTTCATACTCAAGCACGCAAACTTGTGCTCCCCCGTGCCGAGGTTGCTTCGTAGGTGCAAAGAGCTGCCACACCGCGACCTCATCATCAGGCTCCAAGCTTCTGAGCCCTTCGCCAAGCATCTGCTCATCGCCTTCCCCAATGGCACTTGCCAGCGCGACCGAGGCAGACGGGTTAAGGGTTTTCAGGTGATCCACTAGCAGATCAAGAATCTCTGAGCTAACCAGATCTCCCTTACTCACTAAAAGGCGATCAGCAGCTGTTACCTGGCCCAGCCACTCGGGGTGGATTCGTTCCTGAAGAGCGGCGTGCTGGGCGTCGACAACGGTCACCATAAGCCCAACATGGTATCGACCTCGAAGTTGTGGATCCCGCTGCAAAGTGGCAGGAATCGGTGCAGGATCCGCAAGGCCAGTCGTTTCCAAAAGCACTCGACGGAAAGCAGGGATCTCCCCGCGATTTCGCTTGTCATGCAGATCGATGAGCGCTTGTTTCAGATCCCCACGCACCGAACAGCAGACGCACCCACTTGGCAGCAGCACCGTGTTGGGCGCGATTTCCTGCACGAGAAGATTATCGATGCCAACCTCGCCGAATTCATTGATGAGCAGAGCCGTCTCGCCCATCTCTTCATTGGCCAGCACCCGCTGCAACAAAGTAGTTTTCCCACTGCCCAGAAAACCGGTCAGGACATTGATCTGAAGGCTCATGCCTGCATCTCCAAGTGATCGAGAATTCTTGGATCAAGGGGGTCAAGCTTGCGCCCCAGAATCTCCTCGGCTGTTTGCCAGAGCTGCTCCAAACCGGAGGCAATACCTTGCTTTCCCGTGGGGCCCTGGACCAGATAAGAAGCGCCCTGGACGTCACTGACTTTGAGCCTGAAGGGGGCTATCACCTGGTTAATTGAGGCAATTCGACGTAAGCGCTCGCGGCGACCGGGAAGGCTTGTGTCTATAGGATCGCTCCAGTGAACATCCTCACCGATCAGGCCACAAAGTCCACACATAGCTCACCTCAAGGCATTACGTCGCCGGCATTCGGGTTAAGGGTTTGGCCGACGAACAAGTTTCCGCCAGGCTCAGAGGCAAGCAGCACCGCGATCGGTGCCACCTCTTCAACCTTACCGAACCGACCCAATGGCAACTCTCTGGCCTTTGCAGCCTTCCACTCCTGACTGATCCCTTCAACGAGCGGGGTTTCAATCGGCCCAGGAGCAACAGAATTGACCAAGACGTTGTCCTTGCTCACTTCCAAAGCCAGGGACTTGGTGAATCCGATTACACCTGCTTTCGCGGCAGCATAGTGAGTCAGTTGAGCGCCACCTTTGATGCCGAGCTGAGAGGCGATGTTTATGATGCGGCCCCATTTCTGTTCCAGCATATGAGGTAGAGCACGCTGGCTTGCGACGAATACGCTGGTCAGATCGACCCGCAGCATCTCATCCCACATTTCCTGAGTGAGATCCACACAGGAAGCCTGAGTCAGCATACCGGCATTATTCACCAGAACATCGATGCCACCGAGCGCATCTACGCAGGCATCTACGCCAGCTTGAGCCCCTTCCCTGCTACCGACATCAGCAACACACTCAATCACCAAGACGCCACGGTCACGACAGTGGTTGGCAACGACAGCCAAGCGCTCGGCGTCTCGATCACACAACACAAGCTTGGCGCCTGCATCGGCATACGCATAGGCGATCGCCGCACCGATACCGCTAGCTGCACCGGTAATGACGGCACGTCGGTTTTGCAATGGCTTCATTGTCATTTCTCCTCGCAGCCGCAAGGAAACCTTGCGGTGTTGTTATTTTTTACTCAGGCCAGCGTACGGTCAGACCGCCATCGATGATGATGCTCTGTCCCGTGATGTAGCTCGACTCACGACCGGTCAAGTAGCAAACCAGGTCAGCCACTTCACTTGCTCGCCCTACCCGTCCCAGAGGAATCGCTTTGCCCGCCTTGGCCAGACCGTCAGCCCCTAGCGAATTCTTGCTGTCCAGCGATTGAGGCGTCTCAATCAAACCGGGAATGATGGTGTTGCAGCGAATTCCTTTCGGCGCAAATTCCACCGCAAGAGAGCGGCAGAGCCCTGGAAGGCCGGCCTTGGCAGCTGCGTAATGAGAATGGTCTTGCCATCCGTATACACCACCTGCAATCGACGAAATGGCAACCATGGCTCCGCCTTCACTGATGTAACGGCTCGCGCTTCGGAAAGTGCGCATCACGCCCGTAAGGTCGACGTTGAGCATTTCATTCCACTGCTCATCCGACATCTCAAGTAGCGGAGCTTTGCGCAAAAGCCCAGCGTTCGCGACGGCATAGTCGAGCCGACCGAAGTGTTCGACTGCCACTGCGGCGATGGCGTCCATCGAGGCGCTGCTGGTCACGTCCATCGCCACCATTAAACACTCGCCACCTGCCTCCTCTACGAGTCGCTGAGTCTGAGAGGGGTCATGTGGGTCACCTGCCAAATAGCCACCAATCACGCGCACACCTTTCTTCGCGTACGCAATTGCAACCGCCAGGCCAATGCCACTGGCAGCCCCGGTAACCAACGCTACGGGTTGAGACATAGTTACAAATCCCTGTTATTTGACTGAATGGGGTTCGACGTGCCGGGCGGCGAACATAATCAAGCCCGAAAGGAAGCAAGGCAGCGCTCCAAACCAAAGGGCAGCACTGTGCCATTCACCACCGGTGGACAGCACGCTGGTGATTCCCAGACCAGCAACAATGGCGCCGATAGGGCCCATGGCATGGACAATTGCGCCCCCTGTTGCACGGATACTGGTGGGGAAGCTTTCGCCCATGAAGAACAACATCGCGGAATACGGGCCGGTCAGGAAGAACAGGCCCAAACTGTACAAGGCAACAACCGTGATCAGATCACTTGGCGCTTGAATCATGGCGAAGAATGCCAATCCACCACACATCCAACCGAGAGCCACTGTGTTGCGGCGTCCAATCCGATCGCCCAGCCAACCGTGAACCAGGTAACCGATGAACCCAACCAGGTTGGAGAGAACAAGGATCCACAACGAGTTCTCGAACGACAACTTGTGAACGCTCACGATGACTGACGTGCCCAGAACGCTGAAGACTTGAATGGCCGACCAGTTGAGGAGAATCGCCAAGCTCAGAACCAATGTAGGCCGCAGTGCTGCACCACGAAATGCTGCTGCAACGCCTGCCTTGGCATGCTCGTCATAGTCAACGTGGTATTCACGAGCCAGGCTGCGTGCGGCGGAATCATCTCCCGCCTTGCGCAATTGGTTGATCCGCTGATGCACCTGGAACTGAGGGCTTTCTTTGAGTTTTCGAGCCAGAATCGCCACAACCAGCGCAGGCACCGCAGCAAAAATGAAACAACCCTGCCAACCAATGTGGGGCAGCAGCAGTGCAGTAAGGCCTGCAGCAATCAAAGCCCCTACCGGCCAACCACTTTGCACCAAGCTGTAGACAAACCCCCGGCGCTTGATCAGCTTTGGATCGGTCGAGGCTGCATACACCTCGGTAAGGTACGTCGCGTTGACCCCTTCCTCGGCATAACCGAGGCCTGCGACCGAGCGAACAGCTATCAACGGCCCCTTCCCCATACCGGCACACACAGCGGTGAGCGCCGAGCAGAGCGCTGTACCGCCGATTGTGAAGATGATCCCGCCACGTCGACCGATCTTATCTACGAGAGGGCCGACGACGAACGCAACGACAGCACCGCCAACCGCTACCCACGTGGCGATTTCCGCCTGTTCAGTTTCGCTCCAAGTGAAATGCCCGCCCATGACCGGCAGCAGGGTGCCAAACAAGATGAAGTCGTAAACTGCAAAAACCCAAGCAAAGAAGGCAATCCAAGTCGCATATTTGACATCTTTGGATTCCAGTTGTACCGGCTTCCATGTACCAGACTCGGTAACTGGCGTCGTGGTGGTGGCTGGCGTAGTGGTCATATCGGCATTTCTCTTGTTGTTGATCCGCTTATAAACGTGCGAACCGAAGTATTTAATCAACCCTTACGCGGTTGACGCCGGATAAAGTCGTCAGCGATTTCGTCCATCGTGACGAAGTTCACACCTTCATGACTCTTCATATGCTCGATAAAGCGCTCAAGCATAAGTAGTACTTGAGGTCGACCGGACACATCAGGGTGAATCGTGATTGGGAACACTGCGTAGTCATGTTCGCGGTAAACCCAGTCAAATTGATCGCGCCACATTTCTTCCAAGTGGCGAGGATTGACAAAGCCGTGGCTATTAGGCGACTTCTTGATAAACATCATCGGCGGAAGATCATCAAGGTACCAGTTGGCTGGAATCTCAACCAAATCGGTTTCTTCGCCACGAACTAACGGTTTCATCCATGTATCGGGATGTTGGCTGTAGTCAATCTTGCTCCAGCTGTCCTTCACCCGAACGTAGTAAGGGTGGAAGTCGTTGTGCATCAAGCTGTGGTCGTACTTGATACCCTTCTTCAGAAGCAGCTCATTGGTGACATTGCTGAATTCCCACCAAGGTGCCACGTAGCCGGTCGGCCGTTTGCCTGAAAGCTGGGTGATGACTTCAATCGATTTGTCCAGGACGATTTCTTCTTGCTCAGGCGTCATCGCGATCGGGTTCTCATGGCTGTAACCATGAATGCCAATTTCATGGCCTGCCTGAACCACAGCTTTCATTTGCTCGGGAAAGGTCTCTACCGAGTGGCCAGGGATGAACCACGTTGTGCGCAGGTCATATTTTTCAAAAAGCTTCAGAAGGCGGGGGGCGCCAACTTCGCCAGCAAAAAGACCGCGAGAGATATCGTCAGGCGAATCCTCCCCCCCATAGGAACCGAGCCAACCGGCTACCGCATCGACATCAACGCCAATTGATACAAAAATTTCTTTCTTCATGGTCAATACCTCTTTGTTATTCAACTATTCACAGGCAAACATTGCCCGCACTCCGGTTGACCTGTTAATTCACGCCTCGAACATAAGGCTCGATTGCCAGGCCTGCTCGGAGCAGTTCCTTATCATTTCCACTCACACTTGAAAGAAGGAGACTCGTGGGAAGCCCTGCCTCCCCAGTTCCACTTGGCAACGCAATGCCAGGCATGTCCAGCATGCTGCCGGGCATTGTCAGCCTCAGTGTTGCCAGGTTAGTAGCAACGAAAAGGTTGGCGTCTTCTTCAAGCGGTGCCAGAAGCGGAGCTACGTGACCTACTGTCGGGGTCACCAGGAATGCGCCATCTAACTCACGCGCAATCTGTGCTTTCAGTGCGTCGGCAGCTTGGTACAAGCGAACCTGCTTACTGGCTGGAAACGCTCGCGCGGCCTCAAGCCGCTTGCGAACACGCGGGTCTAGCTGCTCAGCATCCGTGCTATCGAGAAGCGCTTGGTAGTAGGCAAAAGCCTCCGCACTCCCGAGCCATCCGATCTGCTCGATGACGTCCAGCGCTTGTTCAAATGCATTAACTTTTTTTCGCTCGACCACTGCTCCCGCCGCAGCCAATCGATCAAGCGCCGCGAGAAGGTTTGCGCGTACTTCAGGCTGAATGCGCGAGTCATCAAGCAGATCAATATCTACGCACAGCTTTAGCCCTGCAGCGGGAAGGCCTGAGGTGTCCAGCGGCATGCCATTCTGATCACCTAACAGGAGGTTATCGACAACGATGGCATCACGAACGCTATGGGTGATCGGCCCAAGCGAATCAAGAGAACTTGCAAGGGGCGTGACACCTTCGAACGAGTAACGCTTTGCACTGCTGCGGTAACCCACAAGTCCATTGAAAGCTGCTGGCACTCGAATGGAGCCAGCGGTATCAGTCGACATACCGATAGGCGCGCACCCCTGCGCAACGGCTATAGCCGAACCGGAGGACGACCCTCCCGGTGCACGTACTTCGCCGACAAAGCTAATGTTGGCTGGCGTTCCGAAATGGGGATTAAGGCCCAGCCCCGAGTATGCCAGTTCGCTGAGGTTGGTCTTTCCGATGCTCACCATGCCCGCCCGGCTGAGCATTGTCGCCAGTGAGCAATCGCGTGATGCCGGTTGGTCGTGCAAACGTACTTTCGCACCAGCCGTTGTTACACAGCCGGCCAGGTCGTAGAGGTCTTTCCACGCTACTGGTACGCCATCAAAAGGTGACAAGGGTTGACCTGCTTGCCAGCGCGCCTTAGCCGCAGCCGCTTCGCGTAGCGCTCGCTCCTCGCATAAGGTGATAAATGCTTCGGGCACCCGCTCCGCCCTTAGAAGCGCATTTTCAAGGGCGGCGACAGGGTCGGTCGTTCCGTCGGCGAATTGCTGAGCTAAGGAATGGGCATCGGCAAGCATGGCACACCTCTAAAATGTACATTTTAATAATACATACATTTCACAAAGCATCGAACGTGCCAAGTTTTCGTAGCGAGTATTCTACGACCTCCTGAAAGCTCTGGGCCTTGAGGGAGACGGGTGAGAGGACCCCACACGTCAGGTCGGCCCAGAAAATGTATGTTTTAATAAATGATCCATTTTGGGTTTTTCGGTAACAGCCTGCCCCAAAATCGTTCATAGAAGTGTTACCGGTGTTCGATCACATCTCGCTTCGCTTGTGAGAAACTTACCCTCCACGCTTCATGAGAACCCTTTGATGTCTGCCACACAGCCAACGGAAGACCGTCCAGCCTCTCGCTACGAGACAATCCGCAATACGCTGCGCGATGCGATCCTTGGCGGGCAGACGGTTCCTGGACTCGTGTTGGTAGAGGGGCCGTTAGCGGAGCTCTTCGGCACAAGCCGCGTGCCGGTTCGTCAGGCCCTCAATCTTCTCCATGAGGAAGGACTGATACGGCGATTTGATGGGCGGGGTTTTCTGATCGACCCTGAAGGCACCACCGAAACACCGCTCCGAGTCCCCCTGACTCGCAAGCTCTTGGGAATCGAGCCGCAAGAAGACCTTATCGATTACCGTCCGCTGGGTGAGCGCATTTACGACCACCTTGCCCAGGCGGTCATACGTTTCATGGTCTTCGGCCACTACCGGATCGATGAACAGAGCGCAGCCGAAGAATTGAACGTAAGCCGGAACGTAGTCAGAGAGGCATTGATGCGACTGCGGGACAAAGGGCTAGTAGAAAAAGAACCGTACTCACATTGGTTGGCCGGGCCATTAACAGCCCAGGCCGTGAAGCATGACTACGAGCTACGGATGCTCCTGGAGCCCGATGCTCTGCGCCAAGGTGTCGATCAGATGCCTCGGAGCGATCTTGAAGCAATGTTGAGCCGCATCGTCAAAGCCCAGGAAGCCGGTCGCCTGGTTCAGCGCGCAGACATCGAACAGCTTGAGCAGGATCTGCACGTCACCTGCATAGCCGGGGTGAGTAATACCCGTATGGCAGCAGTGATTCGCCAATGTCAGATCCCGATGAATGTCGGACGCGTACTGCATGAAGCACTGCAGTCCAGCAACGACGAAGCCATGCTGATGGAACATCGCTTGATCTTCGAAGCATTGTTGTATGGAACGGTTGAATCTGCCTGTTCATGCCTGCGCGATCATCTATCCAAAGCCCGCGAGCGCACGCTCCAGCGACTCAAGGTGCTCTCAGTCCTTCCAGAGCCTGATGCACCTAGCTACCTGGAAAGACTTGCCTGAACAAAAGCGGCCTGGGAGCAAATCGACCCTGGCATGATGGCTTCCCACCTAGCTTCTCTTGGCTTTGCGCTAGCAGTCGAATCCGCGACGAGGGCAGCTTCAGTTGATTATCATCCGGGGATTGCCACTCGGCACCGACTTGAGCTTGGCGAGGCTGAAGTGGGCAGAACTGGAGGCGAAAGAGAAACCCAAGGATCTGATCACGCAGGGAGCGATCTTCGACCGGTACGAACGCGACATCATCTCGACAAAGCGCCTCGCACCCAGAGGGACAACTTGGCCGAGTTCCGGCAGCTGCGCAACTACTTCGACAAAGCGCCAAACGACGGGATTACCCCTGCACACATGGCGAAGTATCGCGACGTCAGGGCGAACCGCGAGATCGCCAAGGCCCTCCGCGTGAAGCAGAAGAGGCCCCACAAGAAGCTGCGGACCCTGCTTGAGGTCAGTGACGTGGAGAGCAGCCTGGGCGCCGTCATCAGGAAGATTCAGGACGTCGACCATGCCAGCCTGCTTCTCGGCCACAACAAGGGCGACATTACCGAGAGGGTTTACCAACGCGTCGGGGCGCTCGCCAAACCGACCAAATAAGCAGATTATTAGGACGCGTCCCAATTCCATTACATCAAGAGCATTCCCAAGGGTGTTCCCATGGGTAGATTTTCTATGCCCCAAAAACGCAAAAAGCCCTGAATAATCAGGGCTTTGAATATGGCGGAAGCGTAGAGATTCGAACTCTTATCTAAGGCTCCCTCGCTTTCGGAGATCTCACCGTTCTTGATCTCCTACCACTCATCTGCATTAAGCCCAACAAAACCGGGGGGTTGCCGCAAGCGCTCAATGGCTTGCCAAGCGTGCATCTGAATGCACGCTTGGCCTATTACACCTTGAGAGACACTCACTACACAGGCTTCGTAGACGCAGTAGCCCTGATCACATGCAATGAGGACGAGTAGCGCAGACAGGTATACATTTGGCAAGAAATGTTTTCACAAAGACAGCATCGGCTCGAGAGCTCTTGTAGGAATCGGTTTGCTGCGAGGTTTGGCTCCGGGAAGACATCGCCTCACCGCTCAGTAAACATAAATTGCCAATTTCCATGATTATGGAGGCCAAGATCTCACCTCTCCTCCTGAGCTGCGACCATCACTCTTCCGAGCAACTGCCACCTCTAGGGATTCCCCGATCAGGTCAGCACAGGCCGTCTGAGCTGTGCTGAAATCGCTCTCCATGCAGCCCTGCATGCCCTGCCCATGAGCCATATGAATTTCTCCAATTTCGACTACAGCGGTCTGCACAAGCAGACCCACCGTGAGCCTTTCCTGGCCAAGATGGAACTGGGCATGAGCGGATTGGTCGCATTGATCGAGCCGCACTTCCCAAAGGCCGGTGGTGGTCGTAAGCCTCACCCTATGGAAACGCTGATGCGCATTCACTTGCTGCAAAACATGTTTTCGCTGAGCGATTCGGCGATGGAAGAATCATTGTAGGAGATCCCCTCAATGCGCGAGTTTGCCCAGCTGACGGTCAGCGCTGCGATTCCTGAAGGCAAGACGATCATGAACTTTCCGCATTTGCTGGTGAAACACCTGTAGGCGGCAGGCCTCTTGGAAACCATCAATGCCTACCTAATAGCCAAGCTGACGCTGCTCTAGGGCCCATTGTCGATGACACGTTAATCCTTGCGCTCGACTCAACCAAGAAAGGCAAGCGCGATCCAGGGGGGAATCACACGAATGAGAGTAACCGGTACTATTTCGGGCATAAAACGCTATTTCGGCACGGATGCTGAATCAGATCTGGTGCATCACGTTTACTGAATAGCTGCGAATATGGCCGACGTAACGGAAAATGTGCAGTTGCTTCATGACAGAGAGAACGTCGTCTGTGCCAATGCAGGCCATACCGGTGTTGAGAAATGACCAGCGCATGACGAGCGGCCAGTGGTATGGCAAATCGTTTCGCGATGCAGCACTAACAATTACTTAGGCAAATTCAGGTGCTCTGCCAAGCCAAGCGCAAGATCGAAAATGCGAAGGCGCACGGCCGTGCGAACGTGGAGCACCCGTTCCGGATGACCAAGAGAGCCAGTTCGGCTATGTGAAGACCCGCTTTCGCGGCTTGGACAAAAATACACCGCAACTGACGACGCTTTTTGCGTTGTCGAATCAATGGATGGTGCACCGTCAGTTATTGAACGCTGCGGGAAAGATGCGCCTGTAGCGCGTAAGAAAAAGCGCGAAGCCCTGATTTGAGGCCATTAACGCCGGGAGAAGCGTCTTCGTGAAGTCTGGACATCGCGGATTATGGGCTCCAGGAGGCTTGGTAGGTAACTCCAAGCGCGGGGATTGACCACTAAGCTAGCGAATACTCAGTCTCTTGACTATGTCGTTACGATCATCCTGCTAAACGCCTGCCGTAGCTTCCAACGACTCAACATGAGACAAGCTCAGTTATTGATCATGCTAGCGAGGAGAAAAACAAGGAGGCAACGATCTTATTGCAAATGGACAGGTGATATCCTCTTAAGCCGCACCAAAACGGAGCTACCGCAATTTCGAAAGGGCATTTTCAAGTTCGGACTTCTGTTTATCCGTCAAATCTTTAAAAGCATTATTTATCTCCTTAAGCTCAGCACCATCCACAATAAGTCCATAGATACCAAATAATCCTAAAGCATTTGAATTCAGTTCATCATCGTACCTCTCATCTACTACCCCCCTACAACTAAGCCTTACTCCCTTGTACGCTTTAAGTAGCACCATGACTTGGCGCTGTAGCTTTACCACAGACTGATCTTCTAAAACCGACTCAGGCGAGGGAAAATTCGCGGCATCAAACTGTGCAATCTTATTCACAAGAAGATTATTTTCTGCTTGCAAACGCGTGAGTTCCCAGTGCAGCTCTTCCAAATCATCTTTCGAAGTCTGGATTGCTACCTCGTTCCTCTTAGCAAATCGATCCTGAATAGCTGATCTATAGATGGGATTTCGTAGAAGCGTCGTATAAGACTGAGGCTTTGATTGCCGCTTATAATAAGGAGAGCCAGCCGCATTGGCTTTCGCCGACCGGAGCTCGGATATCAACATACTCAACCCCTTACAATATGATGTAATATCGTTATATTTCTTGGGGTCTAATAATCGCAGGGCTCCTTGGAGGAGCTCTTCGTTATGACGTGTCCGCCAGGCAATGTATGCAGAAAATTTTGAACCACTCTCAATTTTCATTTCTTACGCGCAACTCGATACGTTAATAGAGAGAAAGTCAGACATAACCATCACTGGTTGCGTATCGATCTGATAGAGATCTTCAGCGGTGGCGCAAACTTTATAAACTTCCATAGTAGTCATCACCTCACTTCTTACAAGGCTTGAAATCAAGGCTGCAGCTTTTGAGGCAGGAGTAAATGTAGCCCGACCGTCAACCTTAAGATGCGCTCGAACGTCACCTTTATGCATGAGTAAGCTACCACGAAGCAGTGACAACCTACAGTCAAGATCCGGGCTGGTTAGATCCGGAAAATTCTGTACATCGATAATTCGCTTAAGGATTTTACAATGCGAATCGAGCTCTACCTTTTTATAATGACCGATGATTTCTTCTCTATTTTTTGCTATCAATGCATTATGCTGACCACTACCAGCCATCTCTATAAGTTGTAGCTCTAGAGCTTCCAGCATAACCGCCTGCCGAGCATAGTGATCATGCTCGCGTTCCAACCTCTCCATCTCTGATTCACTCCGCTGCTCCGGCTTTCTACTTAGGGATGGTCTGAAAAAGACTTCCCGAATCTGGTGAAATACGCCGATCCCGTTGCCCGAGTTTCCCGATGAAGCAAATGACCTTCGCCGACGCCGAGTACGCCGGCAAGCGCAAGCAGACCCGCAAAGAGTTGTTCCTGATCGAGATGGATCAGGTGGTGCCGTGGAAGGGTTTGATTGCCCTGATCGAGCCGCACTACCCCAAGGGTGAAGGTGGTCGTCCGGCGTATCAGCTGATGGCGATGCTGCGCGTACATTTGATGCAGAACTGGTTCGGCTACAGCGATCCGGCGATGGAGGAGGCGCTGTACGAGACCACAATCTTGCGCCAGTTTGCCGGGCTGAACCTAGAGCGTATTCCCGACGAAACCACCATCCTCAATTTCCGTCGCCTGCTGGAGAAGCACGAGTTGGCGGCCGGGATTCTGGCGGTGATCAATGGTTACCTGGGCGATCGGGGCCTGTCGCTGCGCCAGGGCACCATCGTCGATGCCACGCTGATCCATGCGCCGAGTTCGACCAAGAACAAGGACGGTAAGCGTGACCCGCAAATGCACCAGACCAAGAAGGGCAATCAGTATTACTTCGGGATGAAGGCCCACATCGGCGCGGATGCTGAGTCTGGCCTGGTGCACAGCGTGGTGGGGACGGCAGCCAACGTTGCTGACGTTACCCAGGTCGACAAACTGCTGCATGGAAAGGAAAACATGGTCGGCGCCGACGCGGGTTACACCGGCGTAGAGAAACGCCCGGAACATGAAGGCCGGGAGGTGATCTGGCAGATTGCGGCCCGCCGCAGTACGTACAAGAAGCTGAGTAAGCGCAGTGCGCTGTACAAAGCCAAGCGCAAGATCGAGAAATCCAAGGCCCAGGTGCGCGCCAAAGTCGAGCACCCGTTCCGGGTGATCAAGCGCCAATTCGGCTACGTGAAGACACGCTTCCGTGGCCTGGCGAAGAACACCGCGCAGTTGGTGACACTGTTCGCGCTGTCGAACCTGTGGATGGCGCGCCGACATTTGCTGACGAATGCAGGAGAGGTGCGTCTGTAATGCGGGAAATGGCCGGCGCGAGGTGCTCGCGCCGGCTATAAATCCGGAAAGAGGGGATGATTTGATCGTTTTTTAGCCGAATCACCGTTTTGAAATCGGCAAGGGCTGGAGTCAGCCAGAAATACCTGACTACTTCAGATCATCCTTAGCAGTTCCTGAATCATCATTAGGACACCAACCATTTGCTCTTTATATTTATCCTTCTGCGCACAAATCGCAGGAATATGGTCTACACCGCGAATTGCATATGGGCAAAGCGCACAAGCATTGACCCCACCCAGCATATGCACCACTTCCTTAGGGCAAATGTTATTAAACGGACAAATATGTGTAGCATTGAACGCAAATTCCGTCACATCCTTAGCCCTAATTAAGTCCAGTCCATCTGGGCCATTCTTGATACGAGACAAGCTCATAAGCCGATGCGTACTGATAGCTCTCTCAGGGTCAACCACTATAGATTCGCGCAAACGACTATTTAGCTTGATAATAGCTTCAGCCATTAGCGGAGCAACTCCATCAGTCAACCTCTTTTGATTGCGCATTAGCATTTCGCAAAGTAGCTCATCATGACTCAGCTCATCTTCATCATGAAGCAACCAATAATAATATACTTGGCTTTCACTTTGCCCAGTCATATATTTACCAACCAGCGACGGAGGCAAAAATTTAATTGCTTCTGACACAAAGGCAGCACGCAGCCCATGCGGAGTGATATCACTGATAAGTTTTTGCTGAGGAACATTTGACAGCTCCGTAATATCGAACCCCCCAATAGGAGCATTCGGAATACCTTTACCGCGCGCGTAGAAAACTAGTTCACGAGTTTTAAAATCTCCCAGTTGCTTGCGAATGAAATACTGCATCATGACGAGCAGCAATCGAAAACTACGATAGTTTGCCCAGGAGCCAATTGATTGCGGAGTTCTGAAAAGAGGCTTCATTTCGCCAAAACCAGAACCCTGTTGCCCTCCATACCAAAGTGGTTGCTTATAGGAAGGGTCTGCGCAGCAGTCATACCAATCTCGCTGTCGTTTCAATAGAGCCATAACATGCCGAGAGACGATCGCACTCCACGGCCCATGCGCCTTATCAGTACTTACGTACAGTGGCGCGAGTGGCCGACGACTGTCTTCATCAAAATACTTATCGTATGCATCTCTATCAAGCCAGATCAAATGCTGCTGTCTAATACCCGTCTCGCACATTAGCTGCGTAAGACGAATGTCATTGGTTATTACTCTCTGCTCATTAACAACAGCTTTCAATCCGGATGATTCTTTCGTCATAACCATATCTATGACCCGGTAGAATCTCGGAATGTATTCAAAAGAAATAATTTCGTTATTATGATAAAAAATGGGGCAATAGTTCAACAAACCTTGCTCTAAAGGCTCACAAGATAATTCCCTCCGCCCCCATATACCTGACCAAAATGGATCGTTTGCTAGTTCTGACGCACTTACAATGATTGGCTCGCCTCCTTTGACCCCTGGAGTTCTACCATCCGCCATGTCATTGAGGTGCATTACCAAATATTCTAACGAATACAGCATATCTATAAAGGTAGCGAAATAAGCTCTCGGAATAGACTTTTTAACCGTCCCGCTGCGCCCCTTACTCCTAGCATAGTGAGTCTTATTGAATGAGTTCCGCACATTATCCGCATCTGGCAGGGCTCGATTATTCGTCTCAATATATTCGTGAAGATCTTCAATGACACGCACTCTCTGATTGCGGGTATCTGCACTCCACTTATTAATTTCCGCCACAACATCAAAATACTGAAGAAAAGTTTGAGGCGGCTTAATACAATACGTTGCTACGCCATCTAGCAATTCCTCATCAGCTGTGAAATGAGCAGCATCAAATATCTCGTTCAAATTTTTGGGATAGCTATCTAGATTCCCATCCCTGAGCTTATAAAACGCCGGCAAATATAATGCAAAATAGCAAAGAGCATAATTCAATGCCACTTTTCGATTTTTTTGATTTTGAAGAGGATTTGCTCGTGAAAACTTACTAAACACCCACTTAAGGTGCAGACACAGCTTCTTGACTTCCGTACCTGCGTACTCATAACCTGGCGGCATCTCGACCTGATCATCTTCAATAATGTCTGGCAATGCAAAGCTGTTTCTCACCAACGCAGAATTGTTATAATGCTCCGCAAGTTGCTCTACCGTGCAATTGCTACTTTGTAGAAAATGCAAAGTATGATCAGAAAGTGCGACCTCGCGAGAAGCTTCTTGTAACTGGCTAAAGAACTGACTCTCCATTGCTTTGGCCGCTATTTTCGAACCATATTCAGATTCGAAAAAGCATCTAACCTCAGAAGCTTTGTTACCTAGCTGACTCAGGGCAGTCAAAAAATCTTTTATATAGTAACGTTGCAGCAGTGACCCTCTGACACCAACGCTGGCCCAATAAAGCTCCCTAATATCATCACTTATCAAATCATCGGGCTGATAGATAGTTGTAGACAGCAATACACGATACCATGAGTTAGCTCGGAGCAATCTCTCCTGCTTCCCCATAGTACCCAGATAGACAATCTCAGATGTCAAACTTACACTACGCGCGAACTCTAATGCTTTTGACCCACATATTTCAGTGACCCTATCAAGCACAACATCTTGATTAACGGGCAGAGTGAAGTCCAGTGGCAGGAGTATCTGCTTTCTCCCCCATAGCAAAATGAAAACAGCCTTAAAAAAACTGGTGAGCGCATTCGACGCATACTTATGATTACTAAATTCAGGAATAGAAGCCTTAATTTTTTTTCCATTCCAATAGCAGCACTCAAGAACATTATTTATATCTTGCTCACACCAATTTCGAATCGTCATTGGCCCAAGAGAGTCTAAGGCGTTAGATATCTTCTTAAAAGAAGTAGATCGACTTGCCTGAGGATAAGAGTTTTTGAAAATAGCCTTAACCTCTATAACGGCTTCGCTAAATACCTGCCCGACTTGAGCTGTATGCACCAGCCATTTTGGAGTCGTATGAGACATATTGATCATGCTGCATTCTCCATTTGCTCTAGCCGTAGCAGTTCTCGTTTAAGAAACGCGATCTGCGTCTGCCTGACGTTCTGCGGCCCTCCACTCATTCTTATAAGATTAGATGCGGCCACTGTCGCATGAAGCATTTGTACGTCTTCTCTGGCGTACTTACGAGTGCTATTAATATCAATGTGACCCATGTATTGCTTAACCAATTGCAGATCCAGACCAAAAGCTCTTCTGCTATTAGCATTTGGATTCGGGCAATGATTAGCAAGATAATATCCATACATGTGCCTGAGGCTGTGAAACCCATAGGAATTTCCAGTAGCTTTAAAAGCCGCCTTTTGAAATCGCTCTAGCAATGCCTGGTATGAAAGACACATTGGCTCACCAGTTAACAGGTTCCGAATAAGAAATCCGTGATGCCCGCCACCTCCTCGGAGAGTATCTTTTTTCTTCTCTTCTCTCAAATACTCTACCAAATACTTCCAAAATAACGAGGCAAAGGGCTCAATGAGAAATGTCTGCGGCTTATCTCTACCTTTATAGGGGAGCTGGTTTATTGTGGCTTCAGGGATAAACTCAATCAGTTTATCTCTGCGCGCGCTAGGATCGACAATGTAAATTCTTTTCTTATCCAGCGTGCGAGGCATCAAATCAATATCTTCTTTAAGCATTGTCAAAGCTTCAGATATCCTACATCCGCTTGCCGAGAGTAGACTCCATAATACCTTGTCCCTAAGCGAAGTGGCTGACTCTATCAGCTCTACACATTTATCAATCGGAAAAGTCTTTTCATCCCCGCCAAACTCATCCATATAGGCGATTTCAGATTGCTTGGATACTGGACGCAAACCCGCTCTTTTTATACGGTGCGCACCTCCGGCTATACATGCTCCGAGCCAAGTATTCCGCTTTAGCGCAGCTCTGACGATGCTAGTTACAGCTGTACCCACAGACGCTTCAAGAGTGAAACCAGTCAAATTTCGCGACAATATCGCTCCCTTCGACTCAAGCTCTTCAAGAGCGCGATGAAGCTGCTCGCTAGCGTCAATAAACTTGTTAACTGCGGCCAGATGAGAAATCACCGACCCAGCAGTTAGATTGGGGCTACCAATTTGAATTGCTATTTTCTTTGCGATTTCATTGTCGCTTTTAACACCAAAGACCAGATAACTTTCATAAGCATGCAAAGCTTCCTGCAGCCTCTGACTGCTTATGCCCCCTTCCAATTCGATCAGAGCGAATATATAAGATAGGAACCTCTTCACTGCATAACAGTAAGCCTTAACTGTTCTGTAAGAATACTCACGAGCGAGTTTATAGGCCCAATTATCCAAGAATTTATCCTGCATATCATTAAGAGTCGAAAATCTGAAAGTTTTCAACCCATTGCGCACCGTAGGAACAAGCTTAAGCCAAACTCCACAATGCTTTTTATGTAGGTGCTCTTGATTAGCCATTGCTCACCCCGCCGCGAAAAAGGACGGGATAATTTCATCTGCTTGCAAGGAATTCAACTATTTTTTTTATTTTCGAAGATAGTGCATCTGATGTACTTTGCAACTTCCTGGATTTTCGAGCAACTCCAAATTGCACGCTTTCTCAATAGTACGTCTGACGTACCGTCCCAAGCCCTACAGATTACTAAGGTTTCACATTTTTCGTGGGTCTAATAGTACATGTGATGTACTATGCAAGTTCGCGACATTTTTCAAGATTTTTGCAGATGGCCCAATCTAATAGTACACGTGATGTACTAACTCAGCTTAGGGCCACTCTATGGCGCTAGGGATTCTCCGATCAAGTCAGCACAGGCCGTCTGACCTGTGCTGA
Source organism: Pseudomonas sp. BO3-4 (assembly GCF_034044115.1). Taxonomy (NCBI): domain Bacteria; kingdom Pseudomonadati; phylum Pseudomonadota; class Gammaproteobacteria; order Pseudomonadales; family Pseudomonadaceae; genus Pseudomonas; species Pseudomonas sp. BO3-4. The sequence continues at coordinate 2,228,114 of NZ_CP139018.1, read as the reverse complement.
AATAGCCCTCCGTCCGACAGCCCTCTACAAGCCCTCCATCCCATGAGTCAGATGAGCTTTTCCGATTTCGAGTACGCCGGTAAGCGCAAGCAAACCCGTCGCGAGCGTTTCCTGGCCGAGATGGAGCAGGTGGTACCGTGGAGCGGTTTGCTGGCATTTTTCGAGCCGCATTACCCAAAGGCCGGCGGTGGTCGCAAGCCGTACCCACTGGAAACCATGCTGCGTATCCACCTGTTGCAAAACTGGTTTTCGCTGAGCGATCCGGCCATGGAAGAGGCACTGTACGAAATCACTTCGATGCGCCAGTTTGCTCGCCTGACGCTCAGCGCGCCGATTCCCGAAGACACGACGATCATGAATTTCCGGCACCTGCTGGAGAAGCATCAGTTGGCAGCGGGAATTTTGGAGACCATCAACAATTACCTGCGAGACCAGGGCCTGTCGTTGCGCCAGAGCACGATTGTCGACGCCACCATCATCCACGCGCCCAACTCGACCAAGAACAAAGAAGGCAAGCGCGATCCGGAGATGCATCAGACGAAGAAGGGAAACCAATACTTCTTCGGCATGAAAGCGCATATCGGCGCCGACGCTGAGTCGGGTCTGGTGCATCACGTCCACGGCACCGCCGCCAACGTGGCTGACGTGACGGAGGTCGCTCATCTGTTGCACGGTGACGAAAATATTGTCTGCGCTGACGCGGGTTACACCGGCGTAGAGAAGCGGCCTGAGCACGACGGTCGGCAAGTGATCTGGCAGATCGCTGCGCGACGCAGCACCTACAAGCACTTGAGCAAACGCAGTGTTCTCTACAAAGCCAAACGTCAGGTCGAGAAGGTCAAAGCGCAGACACGGGCGAAAGTCGAACATCCCTTTCGCGTGATCAAGCGCCAGTTCGGTTATGTGAAAACCCGCTTCCGTGGCTTGGCCAAGAACACGGCGCAACTGACCACGCTGTTTGCGCTGTCGAATCTGTGGATGGTACGCCGGCAATTATTGACTGCTACGGGAGAGGTGCGCCCGTAAGGCCTGATGACCAGGGTTTATCCTGGTTTTTCAACAATCAGCGCCTGTAAATCGAGCTTTCCTGAGGCCAAAAGTCGTACATTGTCGGTTGCTGGGCGACTTGTTCGGAGCTTCCCTAAAGCGGGTTGGGGAATCTGAGGGATAGCCAGGAGTCTAGGGGGCACTTGATTCGGCGCCCCCTACCGCCTCATTAGTCGCGCCTCCCGATCATGCGGCTTCCTCAGACTCGTTATTCGCCTTCGCTCGATTTACTTCCCAAGGCAAAGCAGGCTGAGAGCGGATTTTTTTTTGTTTTTGCCCTTTGCAAACATGTAGATCTGAAGCTCCTTGAAGCGTCGCTTCCTCCCGGATATCTCATAGGTGATCAGGAACGCTATCAGCGGCTTGTTGGCGGTCTGCCAGCGCTTGCAGATCTGTTCAATTGTGACCTTGAGCTTTCCCTACCCTACGAGTCTGGATAAAGGCCTTGGCAGCGATTCAGCCGGCTTCTTCGAGCCCGAAGTTTCAATAGACTCGGCTCAACCTCCCTCGTCAATGTTCCTGGTAACGGGCCGAGTTTGCGCATAGAAGCCCTTTAGCGATGCGCCCCACTTGAACCCTCCCCTCTCGATCTGGCAATGTAATTTCGCGCTCGTTCTTGGCCACTTATGATGAGTAGGGTCTGCCCGGAGAACTCGGCGCACGCCACTCGTTGCCCCATTAGTCGAAGCATGGAGAAGTGATGCGAATTTTTATCGACGAGTCAGGATCGTTCGCCTACGCAACCGAGAATAACGCCTGGAGCACCATCGGAGCAGTGGTCATCCTCGACGAGGCGATGGGCGCTGCTGAAAGTGCGCTCCAACAGTTCAAAGTAGAGAATGGGTTTACAGTAACTGACGAGGTAAAGCTCGGAATGGCTGGCAACGAGCTGAGCTACTTCCGGCTGCTAAATCGGCTCGCACAGCTAAATTGCACATTTTATGGACTGGCGACAAACGCTCACCTTAATACCCCCGAAGCTGCGCGCCGACACAAAAATCAAGCTGCTGAGGCGCTGGTGAAGCATATCGACAAAATGGTTCACCAAAGCATGAAGGACAGTATTCTGATCCTCTCCCAAAAAGTGCTAGGCCTGTCAGATCAGCTCTACATTCAGTTCGCAAATCAAATCCAATTGATGCACTACATAATTTCTCAGGCGGTAATTTACTACGTACAAAGGAGCCCGGAGTCATTGGGTTCATTTGCATGGCGCGTGGATCAAAAAGAGCCTACACGAAAAACTGAGTTTGAAACCGTATTCGAAGAGCTCAGCGCACCGTATCTACAGACGCTGTCTTTAGATGACCCACTCATAATGATCGAAGGTTTCGATTACAGCCACATGGCGAAGTATAATTTTGAAGAGCGCCCAACCTATCTCCAAGAGCAATACGGAATTGATGTTGACCTGAGCGATGTGTTGGATATCGGTAAATTAATTAGAGAGGATTTCCAATTCGTCGATTCTCAGAGTGATTTCGGTATCCAATTGGCGGATTTACTAGCCTCAGGGTTGAGACGGTGTCTGAAAAAAGGATTCAAAGACAACCTCAGAGCGGCGGCTTTTTTAGGGCGGCTAATGGTTGCTCGCGGACGCGGTCGGCATCCCTTGCTGCTGCTATCGATGGGCGAGGAAAAGGTGCTCGACAAGCCCACCGAAAGGCTGGTCAAAATGATGAAGCGACAGCAACGACCTATGATTCGTGGATGAGTCATCGGTAGGAGCTCGCACATGTCGATGACAACCACTTTGTCAGCAGTGGTTGCGTCTGCGCCCTTTGACTGAACGTACTCATCGAGCTGGTCATACCCGGCAACCCGCCCTTCGCAAACCAGGTGGTCATAGCACGCGACAACGTCCTCCAGGCCCGTATCTGAACGTGTCATCAGCACTTTCATCTCAGTATCAAACGCTTGCAGGTGCTGAATCAAATCACCGACCTTCATGTACTCACCCCACTCCGCGACGATCACCTGACGCAACTGCTCGCCCTCTCTCCTGCAAGCTCAGGATAGAAGACCTAGCGACGACTCAGCCGGGCCTCTTCGAGCCCGAAACGCCGATGTCTATGACCAAGCAGCTTGCCGCACCGTGAAGACACCAAGCCTTAACAGATGACAGAGCCGTCGATGGCCATGATGGATCTGAACGCTACACCATGAGCCTCAAAACCAAGCTTCGGCCAGTCAGACCTGTAATCTAGGCAATCATGATGATGTCCATGCACGACCATTTTTGCGCCCATTGCCTGGGCCAGTTCATCGATCTCCGAATAGCCGAGAGGATGGCAACTGGGAGCCTCGTGAGAGACTAGGATGTCCGTCTTCTCCATAGCCACCGAGAAGTAGTCGTCCGGGTAGATTGCAGAAAGCGCGTGCTGCTTCTTCGTCGCTACGATGTCTTCGTGCTGAGGTCTGAGCGCCAGGCAGTCGAGGTAGTCTGCGTAATTCTGGATGCCGGTATCAGGGCTGCCTGGTAGCCAGACTTGCGACTCGAAGGTGCCGCCCAACCCTGCTATACGATGACCAGCGATCTCTACCACTCGGGCATGCAAACTCTGCTCAGCGAGGCTGTTTCCATGAAGGTTGTGCCAGTAGGCTGGCCTGTCGCCGTCGTGGTTTCCATGGATGAACCAGACCTCTGTCAGCCCCAGGATCGGGCGCAGTATCATGTCCAAAGGCAAGCTGCATTCGAGATCGCCGAGAAAAATCACAGCTTCGGGTCGATGAAGCTTCACCAGTCGGAGCACATGATCAAAACGCCCATGGACGTCGCCGAGAAACCAAATCATTTCTTAGATCCTGCTGCAATAGTGCGATTGGATAGCGATGCAGCGTGCTGAGCTGAGGTCATCCGATACGGAGCGCGCGCTGGATGAACGTCCGATCCACATAGCCAACGGATCGTACCCAGGCGTGCTGATTGTCTCGAATGAATTGACCAAGCTGATCCACGTCCGCCTTCTCAGGGAAATCCATTAGATCAGCCAAGCGATGCAGGGTCTGAATAGGGATACCCATTTCCTCCAGGGCATTTACACCGGGAGGCAGGTGGAAGCTTTCAAATACCATTCTGACGTGCGTGTAATCGACCTTGCTGTGGATGCCACGCTTAAGCGCATAGTGTTTGACTACATCCTCCATAAGCGCGAGAAGCTTGGGCAAGGTGAATCCGTAGGTATTGGTGATGATTTTCAGGTCGTTGTTCAGCGCTTCGGAGAGTGTGCGCTTCGTCCCCTCGGTCACCCATTGCCGAGCGTATTCAATCTGGCTCTTCAAGTAATTCGAATAGCTGGGCGCGTTGACGTAGCCAGCCAGCTTGGCGATGAGAAGATCTGGCGGATTGACGCTGACGCCGTTGCGGCTGAACGTATGAGGCACCAGCCTGGCGATGATTTTCGCGAATGTCTTGAGGAAATTGGTTGCCGGGCCCCAGTGGAACACGAGCGTGGCGAATTCCGTATCGTCCATCATCTCGACCATACTCTGCAGCTCTTCGAACTGCTCGAAGCGGAAGTAGGAATGCTTTTTCACAAGGTCGAAGGAGACACGATCGCTCGCAAAGACTGCCTCGAAGCGATCCTGAGAAAACTCAGAAAGGTGATCCGGCTGAACGCTAGCGAGCAGGTTAAGCGGCGTTTCGACGTCCTGAGTACCAAGCGGAATTTCAACCTCCTGGTTGAGGTTGTCTTCCGGGATCTCCTCCAGGCAGTAAATCGTACCAACGAAATGCACACCCATCCGCCCAGCGCGCCCTTTGATATTGCCGTGGGTGAATTTGTCGATGCTGCGAGTGCCGTCACGGTTGTCGTAGATCACCACGTTCTTGGCAATGGTGTTTACGCCTTCGATGATGGTCGAGGTACAGATGAGAAAGCGCAGATTGCCAGCGTTGAACTGGTCAGCGGTGTACTGCTGCAGCGCTCTGGGCAGTGCGCCGAAGTGCAAGCCGATACCGTTCTTCAATGCCACGGCGTAGTCCCACTCGGGATCGAATTCCTGGCTCACCCAATCGATATATGGATTGCTGGTCGGGGTGCCATAGCCATACCGGATCAATTCACGCGCCACGGTGCCGGCGACCGTTGGCGACTTGCAGTAGATGATTGTCGCTTCGTCGCAGTGTTGGGCGATCTTTCCAAGCGCCTTGAGCTTGCTTTTTTGATCGTTGGGTTTGATGCCGAACGTGTGAACGTCGAGTGCTACAGTGTTGAAGTCACTGGAGACGAAGGTGTGTGGGTAGCCTAGGTTTTCCAGGCCGCGAATGCTGTTGATAAACGGCCCAGTGAGGTAGAACTGCTTGGAGACTTTAAGTAGTTTACTCAGCGCGATATTGAGCTCGATGACGCGCTCGTCTTTGTAGTCCGTGGTGCCGTTCTTGAGCTCCCGGAACGCCAGCTTGTAAAACTCATCAATTACGAACAGATCGATGTTGACGATGTCGTTTCGCTCGTTCACGCGCTCCTGGGTGAGCACGTACACAGCCCGGTCGGAATGACACTCCTGCGAGCTGTGGTGAATTATCTGGTACCGCTCACCGAACCTGACCTGGAGTCGACGCCGTGTCTCGTCTGCAAGCGCCACGGTCGGCACCACCAGGACAAGCCGCTTCAGCTCACCCAGGCCCAGCAACGAGTCGACGATTGCACTCTTGCCCATGCTGGTAGGTGCGCTGAGCACCACATTGCGCCCTGCTTTGAGCAGATCAAAAATGTGGAACTGCATCGAGTGGAAAACAAAGTTGTCCGAGAAGGGGGTACGGTACAGATCCAGCACCCTCAGCTCATCCGATGTCAGGTCGGAGAACTCCTTTTTCAGGTAAGGGAACAACCCGGACTTTCTCACCATATTTTTGAGCAAGGTGGTGTGTTCAGAGAAGCGTTCACGTGCATCGAGAGCTCGGACGATCAAGTCACGTCCCAGGTCATACGACACTGGGTTGGACAGCAGCTTGTTGATCACAGCCAAGTATTTGAAAGACGAGAAGTCCTTGCTTTGAAGGCTGTGTTTCGCTTGCTCATACACCTGCGTCATACCACTTCCCTCACCTTGTCTTCGACCATCCTGGCTAGCTGCTTAAGGCTTGGTGCGGGGTAAATGAAGATGTGGATGCCTAACTGCCCAAACGGCGAACCCTCTACAAGATCGGCGGCGAACTCTTCAAACAAGGCTGCCGTTTCCCGCTGTAGCTCGTCTTCATGCCCTGGGGTTTCAGGGTCGGTTACCAAGCAGGAGTCATAACCAACAAACAGTACGAACCTGAAGCGATCGAGGTGTGCGTCCAAAGGACGACTGCCGTCCAGGATTTCGTCGATGTCATGTCGCAGTAGATACTCATCGTCCTTGACGTCCAGTATTTTGCTACGCGCCGAATCGAAGCATTCCTCGATGACCTCATAGAGCTCATTCCGGATTTCCGGCAACCGCACAGAGATGTCAGTTTCGGTCACCAGTTCGCTGAAGCCGATCCAAAGCTGATCACCTTCCGATTCGCGACGAACAATGTGCACGTTTTCGAGAATTCTCTCTTCCCCAGGGTTTTCAACGTGCAGCATGCAGGGTATTGGCTGGCTTTCATGATGTTGCCGAATGGTCGCGTGGAGCAGCACTCGCCCCAGGAACTCTCGGACATCGTTAAGCGACTTGAAGACAGATGTACGCAGCCGCTCGCGTTTCTCCACGAGCGTGAGCTTGTGCATATCGGCAATCTCCCTGGGGCGGAGAAAGACCTCGTCGAGCCATTTGCACACGTTCTCGACAATATGTTTGTAGCGGTATTGGCTCAGAAAATATTCTTGGTGCAGTACCTGTCCTTGACGCTTGTCGCAGACCGAAGCCATCGGGGCTCTGAAGGGAGTGAGGATGTGAGGCAACTTACGTTTGACGTAGATTTTGCGGCCTGCCTTGGTCTGGTCATCCACCACCCGTTGGTTAAACCACTCAAAAAGGTCTGACCTGACATAGGACTTGTCGTCTGCACTGTGGATACGGCGAGAACGCTCGCCCTTGCGGGTCACCGTATCGAGGATCAAACACCAAATATCCTCAGCAGCAGCCTCAGAGCTGAGGGTAACCCCGTGCAGATCCTCGGACGACCTTCGAATGTTGGCTATCCCCAATAGCTCCAGCTCGCGAATGGTGTGATACACCTCCCAGGTAGCCGCATCAACCCAATCAGCGACGGTAACGCCAGAGGGCGTCTGGTAGTCCCTGGTTCGCTCGTTGAGGTCGTCGATCAGCTCTTGCCTGCCAGGCTTGCCCTTCCGAGCCGAGGACTTGATCGTCAGATACTCCAGGGTCTTGTTGACCTTGTCTTCAGTGACGATCGAGTATCGCCGTGCCAGGCCTGGGTCTGACTCGCATTGCATCGACTTGTGCAGGATCGAACTGCTAGGAATGGTTTTCTTGTCGGCACCCTTCCCGTTTTTGACAATGTCCGAAATGTTCCAGCGGGTCTTCTCGGTACTTTTGACCTGTACAAAATCGACGTAGCCGTCGGAGACGATATCGATATCGTCCGTGACCTCGCAGCGGACACTGCGGATGGTCTTGTCGCGGAGCATCCGGGTGACATGGAAAGCGGCAACGCAGTCCTGGAACAGGAAACCGTGCTTGGCGGCTACACCACCCGAATCATTAAAATCCATCTCGACGTCCGTGACATTTTGCAGAGAATCTAGGGGATTCTACTGCCTTAGTCCATCAAATGGTGGCATTTAGCCCTCTAGCAGCAGCGTTGCACCTCACCGTATGGAAATAGCTTGCCGGTTGTCTTGATGGCAAAGCGGCACTAGCTTGGGCTTTTTTCAACGGGGCCCACATGATGATTCGAGCGATGGAGCTGAGATTTGGCCGGCCACCGCTCTTCATATCAGTCCAAACTCACTAAGCTTTTGACTTGTTACGAGCTAAAGTCGCGACGCCTATGAAAGAAAGATTCCCTTTCAGCGAAACTGCTTCGGCTACTGCCGAATTAGCCCCGACTTCCATTGCAACTCTTAGTCCTAAGCAGAGAAGATTTAGAGCTTCGTCGAGAGCGTACTCAGTCGCTCGCCGCTTATCAACCTTTTCTCTAAACTGCCTAAGCTCCGCACTAAGCCTAACAGGTGCGAATATCAACCTAAGAGACATGATTGCTTCTTCGGCATCTTTGAAGCAGTTATCAAGATAAGCATTATATAGCTGCCTGAAGCCTTTACCTATTGTAGCAATACAGCCTTTCACATCGTCTACTGTTGGCCTGCTAGAGGCGCATTGATCGCTAAGCGTGTAGGCTGACAGTATCGTACTCTCGATAAAGTTTCGACATTCCGCCTCTGACAGTGACCATTCATGGTAGAAGGGGCGGTTTTCAGTTATCAAATTAGCTTCTCGATAAATGCGCACAGCGTCCTGAGGCTCATTGGATACACGATGAAGATACGCCAAGTTTGTAATAACCCTCGGTTCTTCTGGCTCAAAATCAAAAACCGTCTGCGCAAGATCGATAGCAAGCAAAGGCCTATTGGTTTTATGAAAATGCTCAGCCAAATCATATCGCCAAGAGTGCAGACCCTTAATAAAAGCTCCATCCAGGTGCGCTGACAACGCTGCTTTAACTAGACTCTGGAAGTGCTCGGCAATATTCTCAAGATATCCATTCTCCAAAACCTGAACGATCGCTTGGGCAATATACTTGTGTCGTGTGTAAACGCATGTTGAGGTCGTTGTTGCAGCAGCCTCCTGCCCAAGTGGGCGAATAACTGAAGCGTGGAACTTCCCTACATCACAGCCCAGTACACGCGCCAGCACGGGGATAGAGAGATAGTCTTGCCCTTCGGCATGCATTATAGAAATAAATGCCATAGCATCTTTCAATGTGCCTCCAGACGGGATTTCAATAGTACCTAATTTATCTAGCATAACTCTAGCATGATCAATCAAGTCAGAGCCATGCCGCACACCAAGCAATGCTCCAAAGAACGCACCCGAGTCCCCCGCAGAATTTGCCTTAGCTTCTTCACGAGCTAGCTTAGTAAAGCGTTCAGCGCGTGCTTGCTCGTCGACGTTAGCTAACTCGCCAAGGCCCGCATCGCCAAAATTAGCCCATGCATCAACAATTTTAGTTGCGTCGTTAAGACTAAGGCCAAAAAGCAGCTCGTGCTTAAAACTACACACTGATTTCCAAGCAAGTTTGTCCGCGTCGCACGCCAGCCAATCTGAATCTCTACTCCCTAGCAAAAACGAAACCTTCCCGCGCGCTAATTCCTGACCACTCGCAACAAAGTTAAATACTGCTTGCGCGGACTGATCAGCACCGTCCAACAAGACAAGCCACTTCCCATTGCCAGCCAGAAGTGGAACCAGCTCTTGGATATTGAATGGCCGAAGGTCGTTTTTCCTTCGAAGTACTGACCATTCTGAATTGTCCTTAACAATTTCGTACGCAGCTTGAAGTAACGCGGTGGTCTTCCCTTCGCATCCGGCCGCAGTCAATAGGGTAACCGTTGCCGTGTCAGTTTCATTTTTCGCTCTAAACGGCGAAACTATCCGCTCCACAATTTCGCGCCGAGGTATAGACCTGGACAACGCTGTTGACCATCCTGGCACGGCTCCATCAAAAAAAGCGAGTGCTTGTGCAGAATCAAGTGCAGCCAGATGCGGCTCGAGATCACTTCCTCTGAGTATCTCCCATCCTCCCGGGGGATGACTCACGGTAGGCTTTCCGCCGACTATCGGCTTCAGAGACGAAGGGAGACGATATTCCCACCAGTCCCCTTTACGATTCAGATCAGAGAACGGGTCGGTATTCAGCACCCAACTTTGATGATTAGTATTCCAATGATAGGATTGCAACGATACAGTACCAGCCTCTATATCCGCACGCCCCCAGAGCAAACCGTTACGCCATGGATCTCCTTCTCTTGATTGAAATGCAGCACCAGACTGAATTGCTAGAAAAAAATCTCCATCTCCATAGCTGGGCTCACTCCATGCATCATGTAAATGACCATGCAGATAAATGCAATTTTGATGCGCAAGCATAGATTTTATAGGGCGCTGCTGTTCTTTCGTAAACCATGATATTGGATGGTGTCCCAAGACGAATGTCAGGCTAGCGCCCTCGACATTACTTAACGCAGCTTCAAGCAGAGGTTTCCCGAGAGTTAAGAGGCCTTCATCTTGGTCATCCTTACAAAGCCAGGCAGTATTAACCCCAACGATACCGACATCTACACCATTGACCGAGGCTCTCGTACTAAAAGCACCCTGCGACGCTTCAAAGTTCGCAGCGTTATTCGTCAAGTCGTGATCAATGTAATTTCTAAAGCGTTCAACAAGCATTTTCCGCTCCCGAGCCCCGCTTTCCGTAGGGTCAAAATAGGGCTCGCGCAGCTTGGAAAATTCAATACGATCAAATGCCTTATTTACTCTACGATCGAGATCATGATTTCCAGGCACCATGAAGGTTTTAGCCTGAATGTCTCCACCGAAAATTTCTAGCAGAGGATGCAGAAATTCATCGCAGAATTTTTCGTATTGATCAGAGGCACCTTTATCAGCTACATCTCCTGTGATGAACACGAAGTCTGGCTTAAATCCATCGGCCACTTTTTTTCTGGCATGACTTAATATCCGAGTAAACATCTGAGACTCTGCATAACCGTCCTTGCCTGTATGGAAGTCAGACAAATGTAACCAGTTGACAATAGGCGACACCGCAAGATACTCCTTGGCATAGATATCATTTGGCCATTATCCACAAATTCAAAGAAAAGTCTACGATTGACATCTGTTATTTTCACTCGCGAGATAACTGCCGTCACAACTGCATCCAGAATCTATTTAAAATCTATAATTGCCTGCATCGAATAGTTTATCTATGAGAGCCGAGACTGCTACGTGCAAGTTTACCATTGCGTGCCAGGACAGATCCCTAGAGGGTATCACGCCAGGAAACAGATTCGTTCAGCCTCCCCTAGCCTTAAATGAAAATTGGAGCCCCTGCGGGGATATGCGACAGCTCTCGGCATCTTTCCGCATAGCACCAGCGCAGATACAAGCTTCAGCTGATGACCGAGCGATTATGGTCATAATGGATTTTAAACGCAGCACCGAAGGCCTCAAAACCCAGCTTCGGCGGTAATGGCTTAACCCTGACGAGCTTCCCGGCGCTATGTGTTGATAGTCAGTAGCGGCTTGAAAACTACATTTAGCAATAAGACGCAGACGCTAAAGATCGGCACCGGAGATAACTGCAGCTTGAGCTTGGTAATATTGCTTAAGCGCCTCCACCGCATCGTAGTATATGGGATGGTCGGGGGAAGAATTTTGAACGGGGAAGACTCAATACCACTCGACGGTAAATCATTAATCGGCGTGTGAGTCTACTACTGAGCTCAAGGCTTCTTAACGGCTCGATGAGCAGATTTAATTTTTTCCTTCTCCTCTTGCGCCTTCTTGAAAGCTAGGGCCATGGTGGTTTTGCCGAGCTGTTGAGAGTGGCGGCTTGGTTTACGGCCGAGGGCTTTCGGTCGTTTTTTCGAGTGAGCCGCAGCGGTGGTATGAGCGCCGCCCCTTTTGGCTGCTTTCGCCTTGATCCGCTGAGTCAGATCGTTTCGGGCATCCGCTAACAGCAGGAAGGCGGTAAGTGTGATCGGCGTGGCATTGGGCAACAGGATTGAGAACTCATGGCTGGTGTCGGGGTTGGCTTTAACCTGGGCTAGGTTTCTCTCTGAAAATGCCTGAGTGTGGAGATGGTGTTCGACTAGCCGTCGGATGTAGAGGCAAATGCTCCGGTCGCCCCAGATGCCCGTGATCTTGAGAAAATCTTTGTCGATGCCGATGATCGACTTCATATAAAACGGCTTCCAGCCTGTTTGTTGCCAAGAATAGCTGGAAGCTTCGGTGGTGACACACGGGATAGAAGGGAGTCTACCGGGGCGACTGCTGTTGTCTGTACACGGGTGCTTGGGCCATGGCGGGCCGAGTTCGTCGAAGAAGACCCGGCCACCACTGGAAGATTGGTAAAAGAATACCGCCGCACCACACACGGGGCAGCTGGCATTGGGATTGACGAAGCTGTCGTATGTGCTGGTCAGCGCACGTGGCCACCAACCTTGTGCAGCGGGAACGACATTTGAAAAGGTCGAACGCCCCGACTGCCCATCCCCACCCCAGCCGCAGGTGCAGTTCAGTGGATGATTCCATGCGTTGCACATAACCACCTCCATACGGCCATGAAAACTAAACGCCTAAACTTACAGTGCATTGCAGCGTAGCATCCTTCAGCTACGCAGCACTTCGGAAGCAGGATCGGAGGGCCGGCCTGTCAGCCTACACCCCTTCTGCCTCGGCTTCGGCCTGGAACACCTCAATGATCTTTTGGTTGTAGTCGTCGAGGTAAGTCTGGAGACCTTCGCGATCGACCACTCGCACCGCCGCCGTAGCAGCCAATTCCTTAGCTGACTTGGTGAAGTAGGAGTTGGTGACAACCATCGCTTCATCGCAGCCGTAGAAAGCTTTGGCAGAGATGGCTTGCTGCACAGCAGCGTTGCCCACCGAGCCGCTGTAGTTTTTGGCTTGGATTACCATCGTCTTACCGAAACGACTAACGAACAGATCCGCGCCTTGATCAGCGGTCTTCTGTGTCTCCCGGACGTCGTATCCGATAGTCTGGAAAATCTCGACTAGGAACGCTTCAAACTGGAATCCATCCATCGCATCGACCAGATACATGGTGATGAAGCGATTCGGGTTGAAGTGCTCAAGCTGGCTTCCCAAGCGCTCAACCAGGATGTCGAAGTAGATTTCTTCGCACAACCCCAACCCGGACTGGAAAGTCTGAAGCGGCAGCAAAGGAACGCCGGTCGTGCTGGCAGCCTGAGGGTTGAATTGCAGTCCCGGGAAGGAAGCATCGCTCTCCCACAGGTAGTAGTAAAACAACGCTAGGTCAGCCCGGAATGTAGTACCAGCCTCTTCGATCCACGACCTCAGTGAGCTGGCCAGGTCGGATCGGATGTGGCGTGTGACCTCGCGAGAAAAGCCTGCATACACAGAGTTGAATGCAGTCGTGAGGAGTAGCTTGTCTAGCAAGGTAGGCAGCTGCTCAAGCTCGTCAAAGCCCCTGCGAATCAGTACCTCCCTGAAAAGCTCACGTTCGGAGTAAACGCCATTCATCCGTGCGCCTGGCACCGCTGCATCATCCCCACCTCCCCCTACAGGATCGCGGGTGGTATGAATGAAGTTGGTGAAATACGGCTGCTTCAGCTCTGCGTACTTTCTGAGAACGCTGTTCAGCAGCTCATTGAGCTGAGCCTGTTCCTTCTTCTTGCCCCATATGTCTTTCAGAAACCCCTTCGACTGGTACTGAAAATCGGGATAGAAGGATGGGTCAAGCGGCGTCATACCTTGCTGAACAAGCTGAGCCTGGGAGGCAGGCTCTGAAGCCCCGCACTGAGGGCAATGGGTCTCAAAGGTCGAGCGATGACAATGATTACATTGATAGATCACGGTATGTCGTCCCTGTGTCTTTAGCCTCGCGCGGCCACTCGCTCTGCTTGCTGAATTGCTAGTTTGGGCAATGCCATACGAAGGCTTTCACGATACTGCTCCGCCGGCGCCTCATGGGTGACCTCGACGACCGCATCATAATTTTCCCGGATGATTCTCTCGATCTCAGCAATGTCAGCTCGGAAGAATTCTTTGCGCCCGTTGACCTTGTTGAGGCGACCAGAAGCGAAGTGGTCGTGGAGCTTTGCTTCCAACGCAGGCGCATTGTTCGAGAAGACCATGGCATGCACGTCGAACCAGAATGGCACTGATGCATCACCCAGCTCGTCTACTCGATCCATTGGCTCCAGGCGGCGCGTCATGCCGATCTTGTAAATGCCCTCACCGAATGCGCCGAGATTAGAGATCACATACACATACCCGGCTTTGGCATTCTGCTCGCGATAATCAATGAGCTTTTCTTCGCTCTCGAGCTCGGCTCGACCTGCCTCAACTTCGGCTAGCTTCACCAACAGCGCCGAGCGCTCCTCATCAGATTGCACTTGCTCAAGGCGAGCCTGCAGGTCACGCATAGCAGTCGTGAAGTGCTTCCGCTCCTTGGCAATTTTCTCTCGCGCCGCACGAATTTCCTGCTCGAGCTTCTGCTGCTCTCGAAGCTCCTCTCGGGCGCGTTTTGCCTCTTCCTTTTCTTCTTGCTTCTTGATCTGGAATTCATGAGCAAGGTGCAGTTCATCGAGCTTGAGATCCAGGTAGATACCGGAAATCTCTACGCTCATAACCTTGCCCAGTCGATTGCAGGCTTCGTACGATTTGAGGATTCGTTTCTCGCCGAGCTCGACGTTGTCGAATTTCACATTGGCTACGCAAGCATCGGCCTCGTTGTTGAACGAGCGGATCACCAGCTTGATCATGTCGTTCACAAGCTTGCGGCCTTGGGCCTGGCTGTTGTTGACCGTCCAGTGCATGTTGCCGGTTGCGGCCTGCCCATTCTTGATCAGGATTTTCTGACGATCACGGACGTGATCCAGTCGAGCCTTGTACTCCTGGCTGCTGGTTAGTTTGAACTTGGGCTCATAGAGGGCGAAGCTTTCCAGGAGCAACGTCTCTTCCCAGACCAATATCTGTCCCTGCAGATCAGTCGAGCGCTGTGCGAGAACAGCCAACTCCCTCTGCGCACGTTGGGTCTCCTCGCGTATGCCCGAGAGCCTGGATTGCTCTTGCGCAATCAGCTGCTGGATATTCACTACGTCCATGGCGCCGATCTTCGTAATGAGCTCTTGCAGTTGCGAATGCTGCAGCTGAAGCTCCGCAAGCTGTGCTTCAAGAGCTTCAGCGCGCTGTCGGTGAGCTGGGCCTTTCAGATAGTCACTAAACGACATGGGTTCCTTCCTCGTTATGAGTCGAATGCATAGCGCGGCTAGCTCATTGCATCTCTTCCCTGCTGCGAATGAGCGTAACCGGAGTGAAATCAGAAAGCCATCACGAGGGCAGCAAGGGTGAAAGGGTTAACAAGCGTCCGGTGGTGCTGGTATCAAGCTGATGCCTTGCCTGCCGCAACTCCAACTCTGCCTGGCGAAGCTCGTTTTTGATGCCCGTCCACATCAAAACCAATGTCGCGATTTTTTCGCGAGAGGCTGACAACTCCTCCCCCATCACGACTAGCTCGTTTTCAAGCAAAACACACTGCTGCTCCAGCAGTTCCACCCGCGAAAAGAAAGCGAAGCGGTCGTCGACGGTCTCATCTGAGTGATTCATCACGCTTGTCACCACCAAGAGTACAAATGTTCTCAGACCGAGCTTAGCTAGCTATACTGTACGCATCAACAGTATTTCGACGGAGTGGAGCCCACCCACCCGCCGCCTAGCCCAGCTTGATAGCGCAGCTTTTGAGGTGGACAGCGGTTGCAGTGTCGAGGTCACTGAGGAAAGTCATACGGAGGAGCCGTACATGTCACTGAAGTCATCATTCGCCATCGTCCTTCGGGCGCTTCGCTGTAAGCGGAATCTGTCGCAGCGTGACTTTGGTGATACGAGTCGGACTTTCCTCTCCAAATTGGAAGGCGCTCGATCAAGCCTCACGTTGGACAAGCTCGAACAGGTGAGCCAGCGTCTTGAGTTGAGCCCCTTGACGTTGCTGACTTTCACTTTGAGCCAGGAGTCCGGCAAATCAGTAGTCGAACTCATCGATGACCTCCGCTCGGAGATTGAAGGCCTAGAGTGCGATGGGGGTATACCGGGTTTGGAGCAGACCACCCATTGCATAACTGCTCGTAAGCCTCGCAAACACCAGGCGTCGCTAGCCCTCTAAACCCAGCTCTGCTTTCAAGCTTCCTGAACTACAGACAGCATTCGAGCAGCCGCTCGTTGGAAGTGACATGAGCTTAATCGAGCTCGGGCTTCGATGGTGATGAGATCGTTGGCCACGGTTCATCGCCGCTCCAGGTTTCTTCCAGAATGGTTCTGAACACACCGCTGAGCCCGGGGTGCTTACCCGTTGCTTGGAGCTCTTGAACAAGCGCCTGCAGATCCCTGGCCTCTTGAGCTGTCAGGATCAAGTCACAGTAGTGCAGCCCTTCTGTGGCTTTTGTGAGCTGAGCTTTGTAGTCGTCCTGCTTGAAAAGGCCTCTATATGCGCCGGCGGCTACCCGTTTGCATGCTGGGTAGAAGAACCTCAAAGCTGTTCAGGATCTATGCGAGTAACCGACTTGTGTTCGTGCGACCCACTTCTTTTCAGCGCCGCCTGCATATCGCAACCTGCCTGGTCTCAGCTCAAAAAAATTGGGGGCAGCTCTAAATTTGTTCACGAGGGCAAAGCTAGCCGGCCTGACGGCCGAAGAAAGCGACTTTTTCACCAAGCATCCTACCCAAAGTCAGGTGATCAACGCGTGCTGATGGTCAAAAAATAGACAGGATTTTCAGAGCGTAAAGGAATGGCAACAGCGGAAGCGGTAGGAGTGAAGCCTGATTTGGCGAGGGAGCCCGAGAGCTCGCTGCTTTTTGTTGATTACAAAATATATACTCCGTCTCGCAAAAAAAATTTCAAGGGGGTGTTTTGAAATTATTTTTCGTGATCCCTTTTCTAATCCCCTGTCATCCACGCAAAAATGTCTGCTCTGCTGGGCGAACCAGCTCTAGCCGCACACGATCAGGCATCGCTCACATCCCGCCTTGGCGGGCTCAAAAGGCTCTGAACTGATGGCGCTTTCGAAACCGGCATCGAGTCAGTACGTCCATCCACTTGAAGAGGGTGGAGTCATTGATCGTCTGGAGCCTCTTCTATTCGCCCTACCGAAAGCAGACTCGCGATCCTGCATAGCAGCGGGGCTACGCATGTGGTGCCGTTACTGATGGGCTCAGCAGATAAGACCTCGTTCTCAAGCCATAAAAAACCTCCGAAAGCGGAGGTTTCTTCAGTCCTTACGACTTACTTAGAGAGCCAGCTTTCTACTTCATCAGAACCGTATTCAGCTTTCCAGGATTTCAACTTCGAGTGGTTGCCGCCTTTAGTCTCAATAACTTCGCCCGTGTGGGGGTTCTTATATTGCTTGACCTGGCGAGCGCGACGCGGAGCTTTCTCAACCACTGCAGGCGCAGCACGGCGACCAGATTGCGGATCCAGTAGGTTGATGATGTCACGCAAGCTGAAGCCGTACTTGGCCAGCAAATCGCGCAGTTTAGTCTCAAACTCGATTTCTTTCTGAAGCTCGCTGCTGCCCTTCATAGCTTCCAGCTCAGCCAATTGGGCTGCCAATTTTTGCTCAAGCTGACGAAATTCGGCCAATCGCGACATGTGCATCACTCCGTAATGTGTAGTTGGTCTTAAGAGAATCCTAACGCAGGTTAAGTTCAAACCCAAGTGAAAATCAGGGCCACCAGTCCTCGACTCACTTACTGCTGCTCCATTAGCCGCATTCTGAGCTCGGCAAGTCCACGGATAGGTCTATAACTTCACGGATATCTACTTTTAATGGATCAAGCAGCTCGATTTGTTGTCTAGCCCAGCTAACCCACATTCCCATTGCCATTTGAGTTGCTTCATCCTTATGAAAAGCTTCGACTGTCGCCTGGATGAATGCTCGCAGCCGCTTAGCGCGCTCCCAGCTTTCCAGATTTCTCATCAGATTTTGACGCAGCTTGTCCAACCGACGCTGCTGGTCAATTCTCTCTGTGCGCACTCGCTCCTCCTCTTCTCGTCGACGGCGACTAGCCTCATCGGATGATCGTTGGGCCTTCACGGAAACGGCAATACGAACAAAGCCCGTAAGGATCTGACCAAGCTTCGATTCGAGCTTCCCTATTTTGCTGTCAGTCCATGTTTTTTTAATCAGTGCTTCTGATCGTGCGTCAAGCAAGCTACCTTGGTCAGGGCTTAGCTGTTCGCTGAACGTCAAGCTTAGGACATGAGCGATGAGGATCGTTGGCGAATACGGCCGGAAAAGGCAGCCCCGATCATCAACACGCTGCATGACTGGATGCTGGCCCAG
Source organism: Pseudomonas sp. BO3-4 (assembly GCF_034044115.1). Taxonomy (NCBI): domain Bacteria; kingdom Pseudomonadati; phylum Pseudomonadota; class Gammaproteobacteria; order Pseudomonadales; family Pseudomonadaceae; genus Pseudomonas; species Pseudomonas sp. BO3-4. The sequence goes on along the minus strand of NZ_CP139018.1, from coordinate 2,210,088 downwards.
CGTGATCTGGTGCCCAACGGATCGGCAACAGCCCGAGCCCTGGATTACAGCCTTAAACGCTGGGTAGCGCTGATGCATTACCTAGACGAAGGGGCTGTGCCCATTGACAACAACCAGGTCGAGAACCAGATCCGGCCGTGGGCACTAGGACGCTCAAACTGGTTGTCTGCTGGATCATTGCGCAGCGGTAAACGCGCGGCGGCGATCATGAGTTTGATCCAGTCGGTGCGGCTCAACGGGCATTCTTATGCCGATCTAAAGGATGTGCTGACTCGTCTATCGACACAACGCGCGGGTAAAGTTCATGAACTGTTGCCTCACGTATGGCGGCCTGCTTAATCTGAAGCCAAAGTTGACCACCTAACTCTTGGATTGTCCGGATCGACCGTAATATGTTTTCCGTTTCTGGCTGATTTTCAGAAATCCTCGTCAGGCTACTCTGTGCCCAGAAGATTCACTGACGCTATACGAGGAGATGCTGATGTCCACATTGTTTACCCCGGGTTCCGTTGGCAAATTGAACACCCCTAACCGTGTGGTCATGGCGCCAATGACGCGTTCGCGCAGTACACAACCTGGCGATGTCCCGAACGCCATGAACGCGGTGTATTACGCACAGCGCGCATCGGCTGCGTTTATCGTCACCGAAGCCACGCAGATCTCCCCGCAGGGTAAGGGCTATTCCTATACCCCTGGCATTTACAGCGACGAACAGGTCGCTGGCTGGCGTTTGGTGACCGATGCGGTACACGCCGCTGGTGGTCGTATTTTTCTGCAACTGTGGCACGTGGGTCGGATGTCGCATCCGGACTTCCACAATGGGGAGTTACCCGTTGCGCCGTCTGCAATCTCGTTTGACGGCAGCATCTGGAAAGTAGATCCATCAACGGGTGTGGGGAGCATGGTCAAATGCCCGACACCGCTTGCATTGAGCCGTGACCAAATACACGACGTCATGAACGACTTTTGCAAAGCAGCGCGTAACGCCATGGCGGCAGGTTTCGATGGCGTGGAAGTGCATGGTGCCAACGGTTACCTCATTGACCAATTCATGCGCACCACCTCTAACGTGCGCACGGATAAATACGGCGGCTCGCGGGAAAACCGCCTGCGTTTTCTTAAAGAGGTCATGGATGCCGTGATCGATGAAGTGGGTGCCGACCGCACAGCGATTCGTGTTGCTCCATTTCTGACCGCGCGTGGCATGGCTTGCCCGGACATTCTGCCGACAATTCTGGAAGCGGCTACCTACTTGCAGGAGAAAGGAATTGCGTACCTGCATCTGGTCGAGGCGGACTGGGATGATGCCCCCAAATTTCCAGAAGAGTTTCGTCAGGCTGTGCGTGAGCGCTTTCGCAACCCCATTGTGGTTGCCGGCAAATATGACCTGGAATTGGCAGACTGGGTGCTGAGGAAAGGCTATGCCGACTTTGTCGCTTTCGGTCGAAAATTCGTTGCCAACCCAGATCTGCCCCTGAGGCTGGAGAAGGGCTACCCATTAGCCGGCCTGGAAGGTGCTGAGTTGTTTGGTGGTACCGAGCGCGGTTACTCCGATTTTCCTGCCTGGTCTAAGCAGGGCTGAAGCATCACGCTCGGCGACTCGGATAAATCTCCTTGAAGCGGCTCAAACCTGCAGCTTCGAGGAGATGTCGTCCATCAGCAGTTTGACGCGTCGCGGCAGCGCATGGCCGGACGGGTAAACAATTTGCAAGTCCACACCTTGTAAAGAGTAGGTCTCCAGCACCTCTATCAGTCGACCCGCTTCCAAGTCATCGCGCACATCGATATACGACTTGATGCAAATACCATGACCTGCCAGACACCACTGGCGCACCTGATCGCCGTCATTGGCGATACGTCTACCCGAAACCAAAACCTTGAAAGAGCGACCATCAGCGCGGAACTGCCATTCACGATGGATGTTGACGCCGAAGCGCATCAGAATGCATTGCTGCTGGGCCAGCTCAGATGGATGTTGCGGCGTTCCATGAACACTCAGATACCCCTCTCACAGAAATGCGCGTTGGCTACTGTCATCGCGGATGGGCGGATCATTAAACGCAACGGGCGGGTCTTGAGTGTCGATCTCATGGCGTTATCTGCCAAAGCATCTGAAGGGGCTCGGGAGCTACTAGGCTGATTCCCTAACATACGGTGATCTATTGACTCCGCTTAAAGTGGCGTAGAAGGTAATTTTGACCGTCCGGGGGAGGCTCTAGCGCGATCGCGCCAGCTTCGCCAACGGGACGGTCGCGGCGACGTTATCCAGAGTTCAAAAGCGTTGATCATCAAGGAAGGCTCAGCCCCTCATGAACGATAAAATTTATGGCTGGGAAGACTTTTCGAACGGTCAGACTTGGCAGAATCAGCGGTCAATGGCTCTCCAGCAAGATGAGATCATTGCGTTTGCCAAGAAGTTTGACCCTCTGATAGTTCACACAGACCCTGAACTTGCCTTGAACGAGCCATTGGGTATGCACTGCGCGAGCGGTGTTCACACTTTCGCCCTTTCGCAGCGGATGCTGTGCGACGCTTTGTTCACAAGAACGAAGGTCGTAGCCGGACACAGGATAGATTGTTTCGTTATGCGAAAGCCCGTGGTGGCGGGTGATGTACTGAGCATTACTGCCGAGGTCTTGGAAACAAAAGCCCATCATCGTCGAGAGGACTGCGGCTGGGTGACGTTCACGGTAAAGGTGTACGTGGAGGGGGTAACGGTGCTGAGTTACGACGTCACAGTCCTAATCGGACGTAGGCATCGAGCAGGCTAGTTTCTCCAGGGCCTGTGCTTCAAGGAGTGCAAGATCTAACCGAGCCATTGCTCGGCTAGATCTGACCTCACGAGAGAGACTACATCATCTAACTGCCGCGGCCCTTGTTGTGTTTGAGCCGCCGAGGTGTGGCGCGATCATGGCTCAGAATGGCAGTCGAGCTTGCAGCCAGATGCGTGTACCTTCAGCCTTGTTCTTTGCCCCGAACTCTTCCTGCAGCTTGGCCACTACAGCGAAGTCCTTGGTGAAACGGTACATCGCATACGGCCCGAGGGCGTTGACCGAGCCGCGATTGCCGTTGCCATTGACTGCATCGCCATTAAGCTTGTCGTCGGTGGTCTGTCGGTACAGATAGCCGTTGATGCCCGCACTGAACGCCTGGCTGAAGCGATACCCTCCGCTGAACTCCAATGTCAACTCATCCCCAGAGCGGTAGTCCGTTTGTTCATTCCGGGTGTTGATCCCGTAGCGCAGTTTAGCGCTGGCTTCCCACTTCTCCGACGGTAGCCACGTGACGGCGTAGAAAGGTGCAAACTGGTAGTAGTTGCGCCCCGTGTTCACCGGCTCGTCCTTGTCGTAGTCGCCGGTGGGCAAGAATGTTTCGATGCCTGCTGTTTGGTGCAAGGTTTTGGCATGCCAACCAAGCAGAACTGGAGCGAAGCTGAGGTCGCCCAGGTTTGTAGACGTGCCGCCTTTGTCCAATGGGGCCAAGGGCGCTGGACGCGCGACGTCCAAGGTCAAGTCGATTGTTGGTACAGCGAGCGCCGCTCGGGTTTCGACGTTTGCGCCCAACCATTTCACCCCGGGCCATACATAGCTCAGGCGCAAGGACACGACGTCTGACTTAAGGCGATATCGAGCAATATTGGGATTGTCACGACCGTCGTTGGCTTTGACGTGTGTGGCTTCGTAGTGGGTGTAATACAACAGGGTATTGAGGCCTTCAGGCAGCATCATCCCAGACATGTTGGTCTCCACACCCAACGGGTAGGAGTTGCCATTTCCCTCGGTTGCGCTGGCAGTGCCTTGTAGACAGATCAGCAAACCGGCGGCCTGCATAACACGAACGTGTACAGCATTCATTGGTAGTCCCTCTTTTTGTTGTTGTAGAGACACAGCGATGAGTGATGCCTATTGTTAGCCGTCAGTCATGACACACCTCAAAGAGCGCTGCGGCACCCTGCCCGCCTCCGACGCACATGGTCACCACGACGTACCGAGACCCGCGCCGGCGCCCCTCGAGCAGCAGATGCCCCGCCATGCGCGCACCCGACATGCCGTATGGATGTCCCAGCGCGATGGCACCGCCGTTGACGTTTAGCCGCTCCAATGGAATGCCCAACTGGCGCTGGCAATACAGCACCTGAGACGCAAACGCTTCGTTCAACTCCCATAAGTCGATGTCGCCGATACCCAGCCCATGACGAGCCAACAGCCGGGGTACGGCTAAGACCGGGCCTATCCCCATCTCATTCGGGGCGCAGCCAGCGCTGGCAAATCCCCTGAAGATTCCCAACGGCTTGAGGCCGCGGTCGCGTGCGTGATCGGCGCTCATCAATGCGCACCCTGCAACGCCATCACTGAGTTGTGACGCATTGCCAGCTGTGACCGAGCGTTGTGCGCCGTCAAACACCGGCGCCAGCGCAGCCAACTGATCCGCCTGCGTTCCTGGGCGGTTGCATTCGTCTTTGTCCATACGCACAGGCTTGTCGTAATACTCGTATGAGGCCTTGTCCAAGGCGCGAGTGACCACATCCAACGGCACGATTTCCTGCGCAAATAGGTCATCACGCTGTGCCTGGGCGACCCTTTGCTGGCTGATCAGTGCGTATTCATCCTGGTCAGCACGCGTTACGCCGTAGCGCAGAGCGACTCGCTCTGCCGTCTCAAGCATGCTGATGTACGCGTCAGACCTGTGCTGCAACAACCAAGGATCTTGGCCGTAGTGCTCATTGGTATGCGCGTTCTGCACCAGACTGATGGATTCGCCACCCAGCGCCAGCATGATTGAGCACTCGCCGAGCTGAATGCGCTGGGCTGCACTGGCGATCGCCTGAAGACCAGACGCGCAATGTCGACTGACTGTCTGCGCGGCCACGCTGTCCGGCAATCCAGCACGCAGCGCACTGAGCCGCGCAACGTTCTTGCCCTGGGTGCCCTCGGGTCGACCGCAGCCCATCACCAGCTCTTCCACCTCGTCACCCTTCAACTGAGAACGTTCGAGAATGGCTTGGATGATCGGCGCGGCCAGGCTGGGCATTGGCGTGTGATTGAAAGCACCTCGATACGCCTTGCCGATGGCAGACCGGGCGTATGCAACGATTACCGCGTCTTGCATGGGGTTCTCCTGCCGGGTGCTGTTGCCAACACCCGGCCATGATCAAAGCGCCTGGACGATAGCCTGGTGAGCTTCGGTGTGATGAGAAAGTGCCTGATAGGCTGCCGACAGTTCGAGTAAGGGTTCCAGGCGAGTGTGTTGCCCTTCACGCAGCAGCTTCTTGGTCAACCTCAAGGCATGGCCAGGATTGGCGGCAATGCGTCGGGCAAGATCGAGTGCGGTGGCCGTCAGAGCGTCCGGTTCGACTACTCGCGACACCAAGCCGTACTCGAACGCCTGCTGCGCCGAGATCGTCTCGCCGGTGAACGACAGTTCGTAAGCGCGGGAAAGGTTGTTCAGCGCTCGGGGTAGCAGCCAGGCGCCACCGTCACCGGGAACGATGCCAAGGCGGACGAAGCTTTCGGCAAAGCGGGCCTGCTGCGAAGCGATTCGGATATCGCACATCAGGGCCAGATCGCAACCGGCACCGATCGCGGCACCGTTCACCGCCGCGATGGTCGGCACCTCCAGGTGATAGACCGCCAGAGGAATCTGCTGGATGCCATGCCGATAGCCGTCGCGCAGCTCGTAAGGACTGCCAGCGAAGAGCCCCGTTCGCGCCTTCATGTCCTTGACGTTGCCGCCGGCGCAGAACGATTTGCCGGCGCCGGTGAGTATGACCACTGAAACGCGAGGGTCGCGATTGATCCGCCCACATACGTCAGCGAAAGCATCGAACTGCGTCTGATGGCTCAATGCGTTGTGCTGATCAGGCGCGGACAGGGTCAAGGTGACAATGCCCTCGTCGAAGCTGTACTCAATAAAGTCGCTCATATCAGGCAGCCTCTTCCTTGAGTTTTGCACTGACGCGCTCCACCAAGTCTTTCTTGGACACCTTGCCGAAGGTCGACAAAGGGAAACTGTCTACCAGCTCGAGGCGTTCAGGGAGCTTGAAACGGGCAATTTCCTGGGTCTGCAGATAGCTGACCAGCTCCTCAAGGTTGAGCTTCGCTGCCGGTTTGAGGATGACAAAGGCGCACATTTTCTCGCCCAGCACCGGGTCAGGCATGGCCACGCAGGCAACATTGGTCACCGCAGGGTGCGCTAGCACCAGGTTTTCGATCTCCTCGGCAGAGATCTTCTCACCCCCTCGGTTGATCAGATCCTTCTTGCGGCCCTCGACCACGTAGTTGCCGGAGGGCAGTTCACGCATCATGTCGCCGGATCGGTAGAACCCATCCGGGGTGAAGGCCCGTGCGTTATGCTCGGGCGCATTGAAATAGCCGCGCAGGGTGTAAGGGCCGCGACAGCACAGCTCTCCAGGCATTCCCAACGGCACGGGTTGGTCGTCCTCCCCCAGCAACATGATCTCATCGTCTTCGCACACCGGTCGCCCCACCGATTCACGACGCACATCCAGCGGGTCATCAAGTCGGACGAACATCAGAAGCCCTTCGGCCATGCCGAAGTTCTCCTGCACTGTGCAATTGCGCAGCACATGCTCGGTCAGCGCGCGTGTTTCTGGTTGCAGTCGCTGACCACCGGACTGGATCACCCGAACGCTGTCCAGGTTGAATTCGTTTACCTGTGGGTCGTTCATCCACATGATCAGCAGCGCTGGCACGACATGGATGTGCGTCACCTTGAATCGCTCGATCAGTGCGAACACCTCGCCGGCGCGGGTACTGCCATGCAGCACTACCTTGGCGCCACAGAGCATGAAGCCCTGCAGGCCCGGGCAGGCCAGCGGCAGGTTGTGGGCGATAGGCAATACGTCGAGCAGTACGGAGTTCTCGGTGATGCCTGTGTAGCGCGAAGCCAATCGCGAGTTGCAGGCGTAGTCATTGTGCGAACGAGGGATCATCTTCGGGATACCGGTGGTGCCTCCCGAAAGCAGGAACAGCGCTGGACTACAAGGGTCAATCGCCGCCTGAATGGCATCGATCTCAGCGGCATCACGCTCAGGTTCACGCGCCAGCAGCTCACTCAGTGAGACAAATCCTGGGGCAACGTCACCTAGCACGAACTTGCTACGAATGCTGCCAGTGTCGGCTTCGACGCGATTGATGATGTCGATGAAGTCGCAGTCCTTGGAGCGATCTGCAGTAATGGTTGCAGTGGCACCGGACAGCTCGACGAACTGGCGTAGCTCGCGATAACGATGTGTGTGCAACGCCAGAATGGGGCGCACGCCAATCTTCTGCAGGGCGAGGTAAACGAAAACAAACTCCAGCACGTTCCCTAATTGAAGCACCACGATGTCGCCTGGTACCAGGCCGGCATCCAGCAGGTTCAGGCCTAGACGCGTAGCGATCCGATCGAGTTCGGCGTAGCTGACTTCCCGACTTGCGTCACATACAGCAATGCGGTCGGCGTACTGACGGCACACTTCGCTAAACACGTCGGCCAGGGTCTGGTCTTGCCAGTAACCTTTTGAGCGGTAGTGTGCAGCGAAGCTTTCTGGAAACGGCACGAATCCCATCATGGAGAAATCCTCGATATTGTCGTTATTGTTGGAAGGATCACGCGAGGCCGGCGCGCAGCGACGGCCTTGAAGGCAGAGGTCAGGTGGTCTTGGCGAAGCCGCCATCGATTACGATGGTTTCACCTGTCACGAAGTGCATGTGCTCGATCAGCGTCAGCACCACTTCGGCGACGTCAGGCATGGTTACGCAGCGTTGCAACGGTGTGGCACGAGCACGGCGGGTCATCAGCTTGTCGTAGTTGTCGCCAAGCATCCATTCCATCCACGCCCCTTCCATCCAGCCTGGCGCGATCGCATTGACCCGCACCTTCGGCCCCATGGCATTGGCGAGAGTCTGAGTCATGCTGATCACCGCCGCTTTGGAAGCGGAGTACGGCAGCGGTTGAGCACCGGGGCGCATGCCAACAATCGAGGCGGTATTAACCATGCAAGGGCGTGGTGCTTCAAACAACAGGGCTTTGGTGTGCTTGGCAATGAGGAACAGCCCACGCACGTTCACAGCAAACACGCGATCCCAATCTTCAACATCGATCAGATCGAATTTCTTTGGCGGCGTGTCGACCGATACGCCGGCATTGCTGCACACCACATCCAGGTGGCTGTAGCGTTCACTGATTGCCGCCACCATAGCTTTGACACTGGCTTCGTCCGACACATCGCACTGCAGGAGCATGGTCTGCGCCCCAGCTGCTTCGCAGGCCTCGACAGTGGCCCTGGCCGAGGCTTCGCTGCGGCTGTAATTGATGATCACGTCGTAGCCGGCGTTGGCCAGCGCCACGGCAACCGTAGCGCCTATGCCAGAGGCGGAGCCGGTGACCAGTGCGACTTTTTGAGCTGTGGACATGTTCTACCTCGTTTTTGTTTTTAAAAGAACGTGTTCATTTTTAGACCTGATCAGAATGTTTGTCAACATGGGGTGCATCACTTAAGATGAGACCTACAAAGCGCAAGAAAACCAGAACAATCAAAGGTCTGATATGAACGAGAAACCGCCTGCGCCGTTGGGTTTGCGTGAACGCAACAAGCTCGACAAATTTTTGCGGATCCGTGCCGCCTCAAAAAAACTCTTCACCGAAAATGGTTTCGAACCGACGACGACGCGGCAGATTGCTCAGGAAGCAGACGTGGGCCTGTCGACCCTGTTCCTCTATGCAACCGACAAGCGCGACCTGCTGTTTCTGGTGTTCAACGACGACCTGGACGACCTTACTACCCGCGCCTTCGCTGATTGCCGGGCCGATGCCCCACTCCTGGACAACCTGCGCCAGGCCCTGCGGCATTTCTTCGTGTTTTACGGGCAGGACAAAGTGATCGCGCGCGACCTGACTCGCGAGATCACCTTCTATACGACCGGGATGCAGAGCGAACGCTTTCAGGCGACCCGAGCACGTACCATCGACTCTATCGCCACCCTCCTCGCCTACGCGCGCGCCCAAGGAGAGGTACGCTGCCAGGAGGACGATGCCATGATCGCAAAGACCATGTTCTACCTGCTGGCAGCGGAGATCCGGATGTGGTTGGCCAGTGACTCTGAGTCACCGGAAGATGGCGTCAATGAGTTGATGATGCGCCTGAACCTGATAATGCATGGTCTGCAGGCGGGTTGACCTCAGGCGCCTTCCCCTGTGCAAACAGGTTCGGATAGCGCCCCACCCCCAGCATCAGAACGCATGCCAGCACCATGCACCCAGCGAACAACAGCAGCACGCTGTCATAGCTGCCCTGTAAGGTTTGACCTACACCCATGAGCAGTGGGCCGAAGGCCGTACCCAAGCAGAACAACCCGAACAGGTAACCATAGATCTCACCAAATGCTCGCAAGCCGAAGTACCGTGCAATCAAGTAGGCGATCAAATCTACTTCCGCACCGACACCAAGGCCGATCAGCGCCGCACAGAACATCGCTGTGGTACCCGTGGCGCCACTGTAGAGCAGGAGGATGCCAATCACTGGGCCGATAAAGAAGAAGACCGTCACGAACGGCGCAAACAGATAGTCAAGCAGGTAGCCTGCCCCCACTCGCCCAACGATCAACGCAATCCCGATGATAGATGCAATCTGCGCTGCTTCAGCGGCTGGTACTCCCCGGTCGGTTAGCAAGGGCACAAAGTGCACTGAGCAGCCGTTGATGGCCAAGGCTGCCAGGAAGAATGCGCTGCCTATCAACCAGAACGACCGGCTCCGTATGGCTTGGCTAACGCTCATGCCGATCCTGTCTGGAGAATGCGGCAGACCATCAGCAGTAGGCTGGTTATCGGGGAAAAGTCCAAGATCTGAAGGCTTGTTCTTGAGTCGCATCGCCACAATCGCCGCGCCCAGCACAATTACCAGGCCCATCACTACATAGGCCCAACGCCAGCCCAAGGACGCCACGGCATGCTGCGCCAGCATGGGCATCAAGGCCGCCCCCACGCCGATCCCGGCCATGCTCAAGCCCAACGCCAATCCACGACGACGTACAAACCAGCAACTCACTGCCATGGCGTAAGCCGTCGGGGTGCCACCGGTCGACAGTAATCCAATCACACAGAACGCCAGGTAAAACAGCACGAGGTTGGCAGGTAAAAGCCCTAACGCCATGACCCCCACACCAAAGAGCAGCAGCGCTGGAATCGCCACCTGCCGAGCACCTTTACGATCAATGAGTCGACCTATCCAGGGCGTGCATAGCGCCGCAGATAGGATTGCAACGGTCAGTCCGAGCGACACCTGAGAACGGCTCCAGCCAAACTCGGCAGTCAGCGGCTTCATGAAGATGCCGAATGTAAATACCAGGACAGGGCCTTGGCTAACGATCATTCCAACGATCGAAGCCAACACGACCCACCAGCCGTAAAACATGCGCGACGTATTCATTGCCTGTTACCTGTGATTATTTTTATTCAGGTACCGGTACCCGTTGTGAGGGTACCGTATCGGGTGAAAGCCGGTGTAGCGGTTCAACATCCTCGCCAATGGGGGCGCCGTTTCTCAGCGAAGGCTCGGGGCCCCTCAAGGCTGTCCGCGCTGAGCTTGCGACGTTCTTCAGCCTCGTAGCGTTGGCTGACCGCCTGGGCAAGTGGCAAGCCCAGGCCTTGCATGGCACAGGCCTTGGTGGCGCGCACCGCTAGCGGTGCGCAGGCGAGGATATCTGCCACCCACTGCTCCACGGTCTCATCAAGCAGATGCGCAGGCACTACTTCATTGATCAGCCCCAACTCGTAGCCGCGCTGTGCAGTCATCGCTCGTCCAGTCAGCAGATAGCCCATTGCAGCCTTCAGACCGATCTGCCGAGGCAGACGATGTACTCCGCCCGCAGTCGCTATAAGCCCGCGACGGGGTTCTGGCAGACTCAATTGAGCATGCTCGGCGGCAACGATGATGTCGCACGCCAAGGCAAGCTCCAGCCCTCCTCCGTGAGCGGAGCCGTTGAGACGCGCAATCAAAGGCTTGGTGAAGTTAAAACGGTCAGTCAGGCGCGTGGTGCGCTGCCATAATGCGGCCTCGGCATCCAGCTCTTCTTGTGATGCCGTGCTGGTTGCAGCCAGTTGCTTAAGATCGCGACCGGCGCTGAACGCATGCTCGCCTTCACCTGTTAAGACCCCGAGCCAGAGCTCTGGGTCAGCTTCGAGCTCATCGCAGGCCAGGCTCAACTGATGGTAAGCCAAGGGATCGAGCGCGTTACGCACCTCGGGGCGGTTGATTCGTATATGGAGCACATGCCCGCGCCGCTCTGTCAGCACATGCTTCTGCTCGCGGCCCACGTCAGAGCCCCAGCACACGTTCGGCGTTTTTGTGGAAGAACAGTTCGAGGACTTCTTCGGAGTAACCCAACTCGTTCCATTCCTTGAATAGCCGCTCATGGGGGATGCTGGGGTAGTCACTGCCGAACATCACCTTGTGCTTGAGACGACCTCTGATATCACGCTTCAGTGCTTCGGGCAGGTATTTGGGTGCCCAGCCGGACATCTCCCAGAACACATTGCCCTTATGCAGCGCGCAGACGGTGGTTTCGTCAATCCATGGATAACCTGGGTGGGCCATGATGATCGTCAGGTCAGGAAAATCTGCCGCCAGGTTATCGATGGAAGAAGGATGTGCATGGCGAGTCTTGGCACCCATTCCACCTGGCATGCCGGCCCCCATACCAGTCATACCAACATCGATCATCACCGGGACTTTGAGCGCGTTGATCTCCTCCCACAGTGGGTAGTAACGCTGATCGTCGACGCTGAAGTGCTGCATGATGGGATGGAAGTGGAAGCCGAGCATGTCCAGGTCTCGGATCGCATGTTTCGCTTCATCGATTGCGACCTGCCCCAGTGCCGGCTCGACAGCGCCCCACGCCTGAATGATGCAGTCATGACGGTCGCGCATCCCGGCAACGTAGTCGTTGTCACATGGCACGGTGTTGATAGTGGTACGAAGATCCAATGCTACCAACACCGCTTCGATGCCAGCGCTTTGAAACTCACGCACTACTTCTTCTTCGGTCTTGGCCTTCCACTCACGATGCCAGTACTTGGCCAAAGCCTCTACATAGGGGCCCTGGCAGTCGATCCAACGCTGAGTGTTCGGGTAGCAGTGCAAGTCTATACGTCGCATATGATCATAGCCTTTTTGTTGTTGATCATTTATGAACATGTTCTTTATAGGGGCGTTTATGACTGCTGTCAAATGCTCGGCTTTGATCGGCGTGAGTGAGGGGGGTCAATGGTTGGAGGTGGGCAAGCAGGAATCTGTACGGGGCATACATGGATTCCGCGGCTTCTGAGGTTAGGCAACGCGCTGGCGCTGGATGTCACCGGCGGCGCCGACGGTTCGCTGGCCATCTACAGCATTCAGGAAGACAGAATCTTCATTGGTAGTGTTGCTACGTCGATCGACAGGCTGAGTGCTTGAGCGAGCAACTCCAGGAGCTTGAGCACCGTGCAGTTGCTCTCAAGACGACAGTGAACATTAATAAGCTCATCGAAACACAGGCTCTGGCTGCGGAGCTGGAGTCAGTTGCGCGCTCCGCTTGCTCGCGGTACCCCTGTTGGGTTCAAGGATTACTATCTAGACTGGATTGCTGTATATCCATACAGACAATGCTTTGATATCGGCAACTTCAGTACCCACAGCAGACCCCAGTCCCATAACTGTCCAGAAAAGGCAGCCTGACTAGCCTGGAAGGCACGTAATTCGGGGCTTCGTAGAAATGCATGGCTCTAAAGGATCATCCGATCCGTACTGCCCCGTCAGCGCCAGCGGAGCGAAATTTGCCCCAAGGGGTATGCGTTTCTCCGCAGTGAATTTGGTAACTGTATGGATGCACAGCTATCTGTACCGCCTTTCGACTTGGGAGGAGGCCTGGATGCACTCCATGACATCAGCGCTTTGATCTCTTGAGGTCTCTGCAGGCAGCGTACGCATTTTGCGATTAATGGAGTGTGCCGCCCCCTTTTCGCGCTATGGCCGCGTTCATAGCGCCAGCTTCGTTTTCTTGACAGTTATGTGACTCTTCCTGAGCGCTGCTGCTCGCCCCCTCACTGCCGCGCGATGACCAAACAGGCGGGCTCAGGTAACCTCAAGGGAACGAAAATCCAGGACATCTCAATGCCCCTCACTACCATCGCTAAGCTGTTGCAGGAGGCAAGGCACGTTGTCGTTTTCACCGGCGCCGGCGTATCCGCCGAGAGTGGAATCCCAACGTTCAGAGATGCATTGACTGGTCTCTGGTCTCGGTTCGATCCTGCCAAACTGGCAACTGCCGAAGCACTCCGAGAGGATCCCAGCCTGTGCTGGGGGTGGTATGAGTCTCGTAGGCAGAAAGTGCTGCAATCGCAGCCGAATGCAGCTCATCTTGCGATCGCAGAACTCGCTAAGCGCGTTTCTAAGCTGACAGTCGTGACCCAGAACGTGGATGACCTGCACGAGCGAGCTGGTAGCCAAGACGTGATCCACCTTCACGGCAGCCTTCACTCACCTAGGTGCATTGACTGCGGCAATGCTCACATGATGCCCTTTCCTTCTGATCAATTACCCGTGGAAGGTTGCCGTCTTGAGCCACCTCGGTGCGATGAATGTAATGGGTGCATCAGGGCTGGAGTCGTTTGGTTCGGAGAAATGCTTCCGGAAGCAGCCTGGAGCGCAGGCCTTACGGCTGCGGGTGACTGTGACCTATTTTTCTCGATCGGTACGTCCGGTGTCGTTTATCCAGCCGCGGAACTGCCCTTGCGTGCCCTAGGGGCTGGTGCCACAGTTGTTCATGTCAACCCGGTACGGTTTGAGGTCAGCAGCCAGGAGAAATTTTTGCAGGGGCCTGCCTCTGTCATGCAAGCACTTGTCAGAAAAGCTTTCAGCTGATTCACCAGGGCGCAAATGCGGGCGCCAGGTCGACTACATGCCCAAGTCATCTCAAGCCTTAAGCCTCTCAACTCTCTGGGAGGCCGCTTCGTAAGTACGATTGGGAAATGTTTTGTGAACTCGCGTACAAGGAAGGTAAGTGGCTGCAAAACGTGTATCCGTCGCCCACCAACGCGCTCACCCTCGAGCCGCAGAACGACGGATCAGACCTCCCTCATCATGCCTTGCTAGATGCTCGGATTATCGCAGGTATGTTTGTCACTTAGGCTGCTGAGTGGGCGCCAGCAATGTCTCGTCATCCAAAGCCGTTGGCATGCCGCTGCCGATTTTGATCAGGTCGCCAGCATGGTCGCGGGCAATGGAATCAAGCATTTCCTGATTCAAGAAAGCTGGGCGCTCACGAGCCATTTTGAGTTCGTAAGCATCGGGTGTTGGATTCTGCTCTTCAGCAGGCTTTTCGGGTGTCATTCAGATTGCCAATGGCTTGATTAGATCGATGCTACCGGTGCAGTAGCCTCTGAGTGCCGGAACTATACCCTACGACAGAAGCGAAGCAATCTACCCTGGTGATCGCGCAATAACCATTAAAAAAACGAGGCTATTTACATGTTTTTTGGAGGCAAAAAATAACCACACTCGCAAATTTCACGACCTTAGCTAGCTTGCCCTCGGTGTCATGCACAGGGTTGTAGGTTGCCTCCAGCCAAATATCGTTGCCATGCCCGTCGACTCGCTTGAAGCGATTCGCGACGTACTCACCACGGTTGAGTGTCTTCCAGAAATTTACGTACTCATCGGATGCCGCTTCTTGCGCGGAACAGAACATGCGATGGTGTTTGCCTACGATCTGGCCCAGTGAGTAGCCCATGGCATCAAGGAACTGTTTGTTCGCCGTGATTACGGTGCCATCCAGTTTAAATTCAATGACAGCCGTTGACCTAACCAGCGCTTCAATCAGAGCCTGGTTCTCCTTGGCCTCCTCAACGGTACGAGTAATCTCACTGCCGTAGCCCTGGACATGAGCCAAGCTCCCGTCTTGGTTTCGAACAGGAAGCCAGTAGATTTTCAACCATGCAAGAGTACCGTCAGCCCGGAGGTAGCGATATTCGTCATTGACAGGTTCGAATCGCGCCACAGCTTGATTGAAGGCGTGGAAGCAAGGGAGATTTTTGACGTAAGGTCGTCAACTCCCCCCCATTACGACAAGCTCGCTTTCAAGAAGGAGGCACTGCTGCTCCAACAGCTCCTTAACGCGAAACAAAGCGAAGCGGTCGTCGACGGTCTCATATGAGTTCTTCATAACGCTCGTCACAGCCAAGAGTACAAATGTTCTCCAATCGAACTTAGCGAGATATACTGTACGCATCAACAGTGTTTGGGCGGAGTGGCTTGCCCCCACCAACAACCTAGCTCAGCTAGTCGCGAAGCTCAGGGGGAGCAGCGGTTGCTGCGTGAAGGTCACTGAGGAAAGGCGTATTCGAAGGAGCCGCACATGTCATTGAAATCATCATTC
This sequence comes from Pseudomonas sp. BO3-4, assembly GCF_034044115.1. Classification (NCBI taxonomy): domain Bacteria; kingdom Pseudomonadati; phylum Pseudomonadota; class Gammaproteobacteria; order Pseudomonadales; family Pseudomonadaceae; genus Pseudomonas; species Pseudomonas sp. BO3-4. Next base: position 2,194,675 of record NZ_CP139018.1, on the reverse strand, counting down.
GCCATCGTCCTTCGAGCGCTTCGCTGCAAGCGCAAACTCTCGCAACGCGACTTTGGTGATACGAGTCGGACGTTCCTTTCCAAATTGGAGGGCGCTCGATCTAGCCTGACGCTGGATAAGCTCGAACAAGTGAGCCAACGGCTTGAGCTGAGCCCTTTGACGTTGCTGACTCTCACTCTGAGCCAAGAGTCAGGCAGACCAGCTGCCGAGCTTATCCACGACCTTCGTTCAGAAATTGAGGGCCTGGGATGCGATGGGGGCGTGCCGGGATTGGAAAACGCCATCCATTGCATCGCTGCTCGCAAGCCTCGCAAACCCCAATCCTCCCAGGCTCTGTGCCCCCCTACTTTCTAGTGCCTTGACTACAAAGAGCATTCGGCCGATCCGCCCGCTGGAAAATTGGCATCAGCTCAATCGAGCCTAGGCTTCGATCCTGATTTGGTTGTTGGCCACGGTTCATCACTGCTCCAGGTCTCTTCCAGGATCGTACTAACACGTCACTGAGCACTGGGTGTTTACCCGTTCACTCCCGTCCTAACCGCTATATGCATTGCATAGGGCTTAGTCACCAAAGACGATGCAGAGCAGCCAAGATTGCCAGCATACCTACTAGGTGGTAGGCTTCTGATGCCTCACGGTTTGGAGCTTGCATTGCTATGCAGCCACAGTGAGAACCTAACGCCAGTTAATGCTTCCCATGGAATTCATCATGAGCAAACAGAAGATCACGTTCCTAAACGCTGAGGGTACGAGCCTTTCAGGACTGCTTGAAGCCCCTGAGTCACCCAGTGCTTACGCATTGTTCGCACATTGCTTCACCTGTGGCAAAGATATTAAAGCAGCTGCGCGTATTGCGAAAGCGCTGGTCGACAACAATATCGCTGTACTTCGTTTTGATTTCACGGGTCTGGGCGGGAGTGGCGGAGACTTCTCCAATACCAATTTTTCATCAAACGTTGCTGACTTGGTATCTGCGGCGGATTATTTACGCAACACGTATCAGGCTCCATCCCTTTTGATTGGCCACAGCTTGGGGGGCGCTGCAGTCATCGCAGCAGCTAAGCACATCCCTGAGGGAAAAGGCGTTGTGACAATCGGAGCTCCTGCTGATGCGACCCATGTTATGAAGCAGTTCAAGGGTCAAGTAGAAGCTATCAGAGACATTGGTGAATATAGAGTTACGCTTGGAGGAAGGGAGTTCACTATAAAAAATCAGTTCCTCGAGGATATTGAAAGTCAGCAGCAGGATAAAAGCATCGCGAACCTCCGACGCGCACTGCTTGTTTTTCACTCACCTACCGACAATGTTGTATCCATAGAACAAGCACAGAAGATTTACCAGACAGCTAAACACCCGAAGAGCTTCATATCGCTGGACTCTGCCGACCATTTACTTACAAACAGCCGAGACGCAGAGTATGTTGCCTCATGCATTACCGCCTGGAGTTCCAGATACTTATAGCCTTATAGAATCATCACATAAAGGAATACCTATATGAGGTACTGCTCAATTTTGATCCTAAAGCAGGCGAGAGAAAAAAGAAGAGTATGTCCTACTTTTTGCGACAGTGAGTCGGCAAAGCGACAAGAAAAAGCAAATGCCGGAAGTAGCTCTCTATCAATAATACTCTTGATAATTTTGGTGACATTTTTCGCGCTAGCTCTAATCGGAGCTAGCTAATTCCTGCGGAAGCTGGATACGAGAAGCTGGCGCACCGGCTACTAATATTGCGTCCATTCATTATAAGCCCAGCCCCGAAGTCTAATCGTGAAGCCCTAGTGCTCTACTGCTGGCCACTCACCTACCCGTCAGACCAACCGCAACAGCCTAAGCGCTTACCTGAAATGCCGGCTCCACTCACATCCGTTACAGGAGCCGCCTAACCTACCGACAGAGCTGAGAGCAAAGATAGCTTGATCCCAGGGGAGCAGCTACGCACCTGAAATGCATTGAAATCGAGATGTGGAGCCGCTTGCAGATCTCAGGCTCAGCGTCGCATGGGCTGCTCCTGCCTGCTGACCGGACGAATGCAGGTTGAAAAGGGCATTGCGACTTCTACCTACTAGTTGGTAGGCTAAGCCTGCACGCAAGAATCCATACTCAACATTTTCATTTCTACGCCTTGGCGTAGCTGCGAGGATCACATGCAAGACTGGAAAAAAGCACGACAAGACATTAATGCTCGCGTTATGCAGCTCGGCTCGCTTTCACCGGAAACCATCAAGGGCGTGATGGCGCTGGGCGGGGCCGGCGCGAAAACCAACCACCTCGATGCGAAGACCCGCGAACTGATTTCACTTGCAGTGGCGGTAACCACTCGCTGCGACGGCTGCATTGCTTTCCACGTCGCCGAAGCCAAGAAGCTTGGTGTCACAGTTGAGGAGGTCTCAGAAGCTCTCGGAGTCGCAATCAACATGAACGCAGGCGCAGCCTTGGTTTATAGCACTCACGTGCTAGACGCCTTCGACAAGGAATGACCTGAGGAGGCTGCTCCCCTAACGAGCAGCCCATTTTTTCGAGTTCGTCCCGCACACTCATAGCGAGAGTGCTGAGCATCTTAAGGTGATACAAATGAGCGCAGAATCCAAATTAATCACGATTGACGTTTGGTCGGACTTCGTCTGCCCTTGGTGCTGGATTGCGAAGCGCCGGTTCGAAAGTGCTCTCGCCGATTTTGAACACAAAGACGTGGTTCAGGTTAACTACAAGGCCTTTCGGCTCGCTGTTGGCCAAAAAGCCGCACCGATAAAGCAAGTTCTTGTGCAAAAGTTTGGCAATGAACAATCTGCAAACGGGATGATCGAAGCTGTCACTTCTAATGCCAGAGAAGTCGGCCTTGTTTACAGCTTTGACACGATGCTATTTGGAGACACTACTAAGGCACACGCTCTTGTCAAAGCGGTCGACGATAACGATATCAAGAAGGCTCTCAGCGAACGCCTTTATGAGGCCTGCACCACAGATGGACGCTCCATCTTCGAAGAGAACTCGTTGTCGGAAATTGCGGCAGAAGTGGGTATCTCAGCAAGCTTCGTACAGCACGCTTGGAATGATCAGACGCTGCCCAATCTAATTGCTAAGGATGAGAAAGAGGCTCGCGAGGTCGCGAACGGCGTTCCTCTGTTTGTCTTCAACAACGGTTTCTACATCTCGGGAGCTCAAACCGTTGACGCGTTCAAACTGGCGCTACAACGAATGTATTCGAGTGCCACCGAAGGTGAGTCCTTCCAAGGGCAAACCTGCGGCCTTAACGGATGCGACAGCTGATCAACATGTCCGCACGTTAACGATAAGTATTAATTTCTGTAGGCCGTCAGTATGAGCAACATTGTGAATGGTATCAACGTTACTAATCTAGAAAACTTCGCTCGCGACGTAGCAGCGGATCACACAAACGCTGAAGTCCGCTTCAATGTCCAGACTAAATGGATGGGCCAAACCAAAAGCGTTACAAATGTTACTCAATGCAGTCTCGCCGGTCGGCAAATGGAGCGAAACTTCCAGATAGTCTCGGACGAGCCTGTTGAGCTACTAGGTGAAAATACAGCGCCTGGCCCAATGGAGTTGTTACTTGCTGCCTTGAATGCATGTATGTCGGTAGGCTACGTAACAGGCGCTGCGGCGAGGGGCATCAAGATTAAAGGTCTTGAGATTGAAACGGACACTGATCTCGACCTGGCTGGTTTCTTAGGACTTGATGAAAATCTTAATCCTGGGGTCAACGAAGTACGTTACAATGTAAAAATTTGCGCAGACGCCTCACAGGATCAAATCGAAGAGCTTCATGCACACGTCATGAAAACCTCACCAAACTTCCATAATATGGCGAGAGAAATTAAAGTATCGCCAAAACTGGAGATCATATAAATCTGGCAGCATCACAGATGAAGGGTCGCCGAAGCTCTGGCGACCTTGCGCTGCACTTTGAAAAAACTGGTACATATATCCATGAATGAAAGTTACGAATTAGACACTAATGGACTCCATAGAGAACTCAGTGCACCCAATAGAATTCATCTTATTTGCTTTTCTTCCCCTTGGTGCGGCCCTTGCACCGGGATGAGGCCAGTTTTCGAAAAACTCGCTGATGCATACTCTCAACTCGCGACATTTAGACACGTTGATGTCTCACAGTGTCCGACGGTCGCGAAAGCAATGAATATCAATGGTGTTCCGTCAATCGCAGTATTTAGAGACGGGATTCTCTCTAAGCTGATCATGGGTGCGAGCTCATACAGCGAACTGCAGAAAACTCTGGAAATCGAACTAAAGCACATAGATTGAGTCGTCCTGAAAGTTCTGAGGCACGTTCAACGGATGCTCATTTAGGAAATCTCACCCTACCCAGTGGAAGAATTCTCTTGAATACCCCTCTATCTCCAGCTTTGACCACCAAACAAGTACATCGCGTTGTGTTCCTGACGGCCATCGCGATGATAGCGTTTGCAGCGAACTCAGTTCTGTGTCGGGTCGCATTGCGGCACAGCGCCATCGATCCGATTAGCTTCAGTGTCATACGTTTGGTGAGTGGTGCACTGATCCTATGGATGATTCTCAAATTTCAGCGACCAGCAAAAAAGAGCGCAGGCTCTTGGGGAGGCGCCGTATCACTCTATGTCTATGCCTTCGCTTTTTCCTACGCGTATTTGAAATTGGATACCGGTACCGGCGCGCTTGTTCTGTTCGGCGCGGTGCAGCTAACCATGCTTGGGTACGGATTTCTCCAGGGAGAGCGCATGGGCGCCTTGGCATTGCTAGGCTTACTGCTGGCGATTGCAGGCCTTGTCATACTCCTTCTTCCAGGATCCAGCGCCCCGCCCCTGGCAAGCGCAGTGATGATGCTCGCGTCAGGGGTGGCATGGGGAGTCTACTCAATCCTAGGAAAAGCCTTAGCTGATCCGTTAGCGGCTACAGGTGGCAACTTCATGATGTCTGTTCCGCTAATCGTGCTTACCGCACTGCCCTTCATGTCCTCTTTCCATGCAGACGTTGTCGGTATTACTTATGCCATCGCATCAGGCACCATCGCATCAGGCGCGGGGTACGCTATCTGGTACGCGGCGGTTCGACATCTCTCATCTTTCCGAGCAGCCACTGTGCAGCTTACAGTCCCAGTGATTGCCTCCATTGCCGGAGTTCTACTGCTGGGGGAAACCTTCACCACTCGCCTTGGCCTGAGCTCACTGACAGTACTAGGTGGCATAGCTCTGGTATTGTCGGCTAAGCAAACACCTTCGCTAAAGCCGCGAGACTGAAAGCATCGAAACGTGCAACTCATTCGATTTTGAGCTGCACGCACTGCATCAATTGCTGGGACAAGTTACACACTGCGCGTCACATTGGCACTTACAAAGGAAGCGTCGGACATCTTTTTATCTCTTTGAGAGAAAAGCCCGTATACATCTCCTTAATATTCCCCAAACGGCGTATCTTGTACATAGCCAGCTGATGGAAATCGTCCATATCTTTAACCACCACCTGCAGTAAATAGTCATACTTCCCAGATATATTATGACAAGAAAGCACACTCGGCAGGGAATTTATCCCCTTCTCAAAGTTATCCATCGCCTCCTCTGAGTGTGTATCCAACGTAATACTGATGAAAGCAAAAACATTCAAACCAATAGCTTTTCGGTTAAGCGAAGCGTGATACCCCTCGATCACCTCCTCTTCAAGTCGCTTCAATCGCTTCCAGCTTGCCGGGGCGGAAAGCGAGACGCGAGCTGCGATCTCAGCGTTGGTGAGACGACCGTTCAACTGAACGATCTCAAGGATCATACGATCCACCTTATCCAGCTCAATCATCGGGATGTCTCGGGCAATGGCAGAAAAATCTGGGTTAATGGGACAAGAAGCCACACTAGAAACGCCTAATAATATTCACCAAAAAACCGCTTAGCAAGAAATATACGAAAGAAAATTTCTCTATAGAACAAATATAATTAGCTGATCTAATCATGTATCGATCAGAGAGAAAAGCCTTGAATAACAATAAGTTAACTGCATCAAGCGCGACGGTCATTGCTCACGCAGGTAGCCACCCCGAAGACCACTATGGGTTCGTCAACCCTCCTATCTACCGAGGTTCGACAGTCGTATTCCCAAACGTCGACTGTATGCAGAATGGCGACCAGCGCTATCAGTACGGGCGGTGGAACAATCCATCGACCGAGGCCCTTTGTGAAGCTATATCAGCGCTAGAAGGCGCTACTGGGACTGTTCTGTGCCCTTCCGGCCTGTCCGCATGCGTTACCGCGATACTGTCCGTGGTGGGATCAGGCGAACATATCCTGGTACCTGACAGCGTTTACGCCCCGACACGCCATTTCTTGGATACCGCAGGAAAACGGCTGGGCATTCAGACAACCTACTACGACCCTCAAATTGGAGCAGGCATTTCTGAGCTTTTCCAATTTAATACTGAGGCAGTGTTTACTGAGTCGCCTGGCTCACATACCTTCGAGATTCAAGACATCCCAGCAATCGCCAAGGCCGCACACGCCCATGGCGCGCTGGTTCTGCTCGATAACACCTGGGCGACACCGCTGTATTTCAAAGCGATCGATCATGGCGTTGATCTCTCGATTATGGCCGCCACCAAGTATATCGTAGGTCACTCTGATGCTCTTATCGGCACTATCGCAGCATCATCACGCGCATGGCCTCAACTAAAAGCCTACCATTTCCAATCGGGCACATATGTAAGCCCAGACGACGCGAATCTGGCTCTACGAGGACTCCGGACATTGGACGTCCGTCTGGAGCGCCATCAACGCAGTGCGCTATGTGTGGCCAAGTGGCTGGAAGAACAAGACCAAGTTTCTCGCGTCATTTACCCTGGTCTGCCATCCCACAAAAATCACTCGCTATGGCGCCGAGATTTTACCGGAGCAACCGGCCTCTTATCGTTTGTTACCAAATCCGCCCCCATTGAAGCAGTCAAAGCCCTTCTTGATGATCTGAATCTTTTCGGACTCGGCTATTCATGGGGTGGCTTTGAAAGCCTAGCGATGACAGTAGATCCACGAAAAATTCGTACTACAACGCTTTGGGAGGAAGAAGGTCACCTCATTAGACTTCATGTCGGTTTGGAGAGCCCAGAAGATCTTATCGCCGACCTAAAACTTGGCTTTGATAGATTCGACCTAATTCGCCATCAGTCTTAAGAATGATCTATCACTAGTTAAACGGGCATGAGAACGAACCTTGGCACATATTACGACCAGGGACGCCGGCAGTTTACACCCGTCATCACGCACTGCCGCAAATAATAAAACTGGAGGCAAATGTGAGCATTTTTAGAACAAAAAGCTTAGAAGAAATAAGCAAATTACAGCACTCCAAAGCATCTCTGAAAAAAGTACTCGGGCCAGTCGATTTGATTTTTATCGGTGTGGGCGCCATTGTAGGAACAGGTATTTTTGTGTTAACGGGCACAGGAGCTCTAACAGCTGGGCCCGCATTAACAATTTCATTTATCATCGCTGCTTTAGCATGTGGGCTTGCAGCACTCTGCTATTCAGAGTTTGCATCAAGCATTCCAGTAGCAGGCTCCGTCTATACGTACAGCTATTTCACACTTGGGGAGATTGTTGCATGGATGATCGGCTGGGATCTTATGCTCGAATACGGCCTGGCGAGCGCAGCAGTCTCTGTTGGTTGGTCTGGTTACTTTCAATCCCTGCTAAGCGGGTTCGGATTATCGTTACCCACTGCGTTGACTGCAGCACCTGGGGCGCTACCGGACGTTAGCACATTCTTCAATCTGCCTGCGTTTATCATCATGATGGTAATCACCTGGCTGCTTTCTATTGGAATACGTGAATCTATTAAAATCAACAACATTATGGTGGCACTCAAAATTGCAGTAGTGCTTTTGTTCATTATCGTCGGCGCCCGACACATAAAGCCCGAGAACTGGCAGCCCTTCGCGCCTTTTGGGTTCAATGGAATTATGAGCGCAGCAGCGTTAGTGTTCTTTGCGTTCATTGGTTTTGACGCAGTATCTTCTGCAGCTGAGGAAGTCAAAAGACCTGGGCGTGATTTGCCTATCGGGATTATCGGTTCACTGGGCATATGCGCGATATTGTACGTAGTTGTATCCATGATCATGACAGGTATCGTTCCATTCCGGGAGTTCCTCGGCATCGACCATCCCGTCTCGCTCGCCCTCCAGTATGCAGGTGAGAACTGGGTAGCGGGCTTCGTCGACCTAGGTGCTATTTTGGGTATGACAACGGGTGTGCTTGTAATGCTCTATGGGCAATCCAGAATTATCTTCGCTATGTCTCGCGATGGACTGGCACCCTCTAAGTTCTCCGAAGTACATCCTAAATATGGCACACCATTCTTCACTACTTGGGCGATCGGCATCATTTTTGGTCTTATCGCAGCAGTAGTCCCACTGAATGTACTTGCCGAACTTATGAATATAGGCACGCTAGCTGCATTCTGCCTAGTTTCGTTTGCTGTAATCGTGCTTAGGAAGAAGCGCCCCGATCTGCCACGCGCCTTCAAGTGCCCGCTCGTACCGCTCGTACCAGCACTCGCAATTATTGCCTGCATTACGCTGATGTCGTATCTAAAACTGCACACATGGATTGCATTCGGCGCATGGCTGCTCGTTGGAGCCGCAATTTACTTCCTATATTCCAAAAAACACTCAAAGCTCAATACTTCTGCGGACGGCGCATTGAAAGGAGGCATTCGCTCGATCTAATTCACTAGCGCCCCATTTTGGCCAGTCTCGTTGAATACGCGACTGGCCCTTCATTTAGCTCAGACTATGGAGAGCACATGCCACATCGGATAATTATTGTCGGCGGCGGTATTGGCGGCACAATGACTGCTAATCATCTTGCCACCAAACTCTACCCTGAGATACGCAGTGGCAAGGTGGAAATCTTGATGCTGTCCAACTCTCCCTGGCACTATTACAAACCTGCGTTCATGTACATTGCCTTTGACAGTTTCTTCAAAAATGAGCTCCGGCGGCCTCAGCGCAGCCTACTCCGCCCTGAGATCGACTTCCTTATAGAAGAGGTCGAGGAATTCCAATACAACCAGAACCGCGTGAAATGTAAAAGCGGAAAAGTATACGGATATGACCAACTCGTCATCTCCACAGGCTGTGTACCAAGCCCCGAGCGAATCGATGGCCTAAAAGAAGGCGGTGATCATTTTTATCAATATGAGCCTGCGCGGCAGCTTGCAGATAAATTGAAGTCCATAGAAAAAGGCAGAATTCTAGTCACCGTAACATTCCCCAAGACCCCCAATGTACCTCACCAATGTGGTATTGCACCCATTGAGACTACGCTAATGCTTGACGACCTGCTACGTAAACGCGGCGTTAGAGACAAAGTGGAAATCGTCTATACATACCCTACCGTAGCTCAACTGTTACGAAACTGTCTTTTTTTGCAGAAGGACACCTGCGAAGTATTACCCAGTATATTTGAACAGAGGGGCATTAAGCACCAGAGAAGCTTTACGCTTAACCGAGTTGATCCGGGAAGCAATATCGCGTTTTCAGAAGAAGGCGGAGCGGAAGATTTCGACATTCTTATGGCCACTCCACCTATCCGCGCAGTAGACGCAGTTAGAAACTCCGGACTGTCGCAAGCTCAAGATGATGAAGGGTGGCTCCCTACAAACTATCAAACCATGAAAGTATATGGGTTAGAGAACGTATATGTTCTGGGCGATACCGTTGATCTTCCCGTGAGCAAGGCCGGGGGCGCGTGCCATAGCCAGTCCCCTGTTGTAGTAAATAACATAGCCTCCGAGCTTCGTTTCGGGCGGACTTGCGACAGTTATGAGGGTAAGGTTGCTGCAATTGCGCAAATGGGATTAGAGGCAGGAATGCCGCTCTGGTACGACTATGAAAATGATGTAAAGCCTACGCCCCCCACCAAGATTGGCGGACTTATGAGGAAAAGCTTCAATAGAGGCATATATTGGGCGGTCGCGCGCGGCCTGGTGTAACACGATCAATAATTTTACAGGACACCTCAGATGAGCTCACTCCCTGAACAAGGAAGCCTCTCGAAAAATAAACCGGGAGCGCCCTCGATTTCGGAATCGTTGGAACTTAGCGAGGCTGCGCTCGAAGGGCTCAGGTCGCTTGTCGTAAAGCTTGAGCCCCTCTTGGCCGGAGATCGACTCTCAAGACTGGTCGACCTAATGTCAGTTGCGACCGACATCGTCGACATGAGCGATTCTTACATGGTCGAAAAGCTAGCAAATGTCTTCGAAGAAGGCTCGTCTGCTGCATGGTTAGCGGGTAACGCGGCTCGCGTTGCGAGCGCCCAGGTAAGCAAGCTTTCGGAACCCCCCTCTTTAGTCCGTTTGCTTCGAATGACCTCTGATCCGGATGTCAGACGGGGACTAGCATTTGCGTTGGAATTTTCGGGAGCACTCGGAAAGCAACTCAACCATGGCGTTACTAACCATCTAGAAGACTGACACCGTTTTCGCAGACCAAGACGCAAAGCGCCCGATGCATTGCATCGGGCGCGATTGACTACGCAGAAAAATACCTCAAGGTACTAACAGCAACGTGGCTGACCGTTGCCGCCGCCGTATCGAGCTTCCTGTCTCTCCCGAAAGAATTCCTCATATGACATCAGAGGTTTGTCAGGGTGCTTGTTTTGCATGTGCTCGACGTAAGTGTCGTAGTCAGGCATGCCCACCATCAGACGCGCTGCCTGACCCAGGTATTTACCGAGGCGACTCAGGTCATTGAACACGTTACACCCCTCCTTTACGCATCAGGCAGTGCTAGGTAAGGCGACTCTTTATCCGTACGCTCCTTGCTACCCCACGCTGCAATCCCGACCTTGAGCGCGTAGAACAAAATGCTAAACATAACAAGCAAGAACAGGGCTGTGAGCGTAGCGTTCGTATAGGCGTTGAAGATCACATGCTGCATCTGCGAAATGTCCTTCGCCGGCGCCAAAATCTGACCATTGGCCTGCGCATCACTGTACTTACGCGCCAACGCCAGGAAGCCCATAGCAGGGTTAGCATCGAACAGTTTGATGAATCCTGCAGCTGTAGTGCAAATCAGCAGCCAGATCGCTGGTAGCAGGGTCACCCAGACATACCGATGACGCTTCATTTTGATAAGCACGACGGTACTGAGCATCAAAGCGATGCCTGCCAACATCTGGTTGGAAATGCCGAACAGCGGCCAAAGCGTATTAATACCACCCAACGGATCGATCACGCCCTGATAGAGCAGATAGCCCCACAATGCCACGCAGCCAGCGGTGGCAATAAGGTTTGCAGTCCAGGACTCTGTACGGCGCAGGGCAGGCACAAAGGAACCTAACAAATCCTGCAGCATGAAGCGGCCTGCCCTGGTGCCAGCATCCACAGCGGTCAAGATGAATAACGCTTCGAACAAGATTGCAAAGTGGTACCAGAACGCCATGGTGTTCTCGCCCGGCAGGACGTGGTGCAAAATTTGGGCAATGCCCACAGCCAGCGTTGGTGCCCCTCCTGCGCGAGCGAGGATGGTAGTTTCACCTATATCTTTAGCTACCGACTCTAGCTGATCTGGGGAAATGGTGAACCCCCAACTGCTAACCGTCTGCGCTACGGACACTGCATCACCACCAACGATAGCTGCAGGGCTGTTCATGGCGAAGTACACACCAGGCTCAATCACCGACGCAGCCACCATAGCCATGATTGCTACGAAGGACTCCATCAACATGCCACCGTAGCCGATGTAACGGGCGTGGCCTTCGCTCGCAAGCAATTTAGGTGTTGTGCCCGAGGCTATCAGCGCATGGAATCCCGAGACGGCACCGCAGGCAATGGTAATAAAGAGGAACGGAAACAAGCCGCCTTTCCACACCGGCCCTGTACCATCGGTGAACTGAGTCAACGCCGGCATTTTCAGCTCGGGCATAGTGACGAGAATTCCGACAGCAAGCGCGAGAATCGTGCCAATTTTGAGGAACGTGGACAGGTAGTCACGCGGAGCCAAGATGAGCCAGACGGGTAGCACCGCAGCAACGAAGCCGTAGCCAATGAGCATCCAGGTGATTTGAATACCGGTGAAGGTAAAAGCCTTGGCCCAAACTGGATCGGCAGCAATCTGCCCCCCCAACCAAATCGAGCCCAACAGCAGCAACACCCCAATTACCGAGATCTCTCCGATGCGCCCAGGACGAACATAGCGCATGTAGACGCCCATAAACATGGCGATCGGAATGGTGGCCATGACGGTGAAGATACCCCAAGGGCTCTCGGCCAGCGCCTTGACCACGATCAGCGCTAATACGGCAAGGATGATGATCATGATCAGGAAGCAGCCGAACAGCGCAATCGTTCCTGGAACTCTGCCCATCTCCTCTCGCACTATGTCCCCCAAAGAGCGACCGTTGCGGCGGGTAGACAGAAATAGCACCATGAAGTCTTGTACCGCGCCGGCAAGCACCACGCCGGCTATCAGCCAAAGCGTTCCAGGCAAATAGCCCATCTGGGCAGCGAGTACCGGCCCAACCAAAGGCCCCGCACCAGCGATGGCAGCGAAGTGATGCCCGAAGAGCACGTGTTTGTTGGTCGGCACATAATCCAGGCCGTCGTTGTTGACTACGGCGGGAGTGGCTCGACGAGGGTCTAGCTGCATCACTTTCTGGGCGATGAACAGACTGTAGTATCGGTATGCGACAAGATAGATGGCGACTGCTGCGACTACGATCCAGAGAGCATTGATAGCTTCGCCGCGGCGCAAGGCCACGACGCTAAGCGCGAATGCTCCCAGAACAGCCACGGCAAACCAGGCAATGTGTTTGGCCATATGGGTCATTACGTGTCTCCTGTCGACAGCCTGTAGGTCGTCGACCGTGATTTTTATATTTGTGTCCGCTTCGCGGCAGCGGCCAATATCCGCGTATACCCACTACAAATAAATCCGCAGAACTACGCCCACAAGCCTACGTAGTTCTACTGAGCTACCGGCTATGCGATCGGGTCTTTCGACCGCTAGCCGCTTTCGGCTACTCGGTGCATCGGGGATTGACATAAGATGCTGAAGTCCCAGTGGCCTCTGATCGCAGCGTCCAAGACTGCTGGTCGCGTACAAGGTCTGGACAGGAGTAGGAATGCAGCTCAAACACAAAATTGTCGCCCTGGGGATCTTGCCACTTGTACTGGCTATTGCCGCTATCTGCGCGCTTGTCATCTCCCTGAACAACCAGCTGGGTGACCAGCAAGCACAACTGATCGAAGACAGTATTTTGGTCAGTAAGCGCGCAGAGCTTGAAAACTACGTAGCGATGGCGAGGAGCTTGATCGCCCCCCTCTACAACGATGGCCATGGCGATGACCATGCTAAGCAAAAAGTCCTAGACGAGCTGAGGAAGCTGAGCTTTGGCATCAATGGTTATTTTTTCGTCTACGATCGCCAAGGCCGTAGTCTCATGCATGCACGGCAGGCAGAGCTGGTCGGCAAAGACCTCATGGATATGAGGGATCCACACGGTCTCCTAGTGATTCAAGCGTTGCTCCAGAGTGCCAAGTCTGGTGAGGGCTTCCAACGCTATGCGTGGAGCAAGCCTTCCTCCGGGAGAGTGACCGAAAAGCTCGCCTACGTCGTAATGTTGGAACAATGGGGGTGGATGATCGGTACGGGCATCTACCTTGAAGACGTTGAAAAAGCCACTCAGCAAGCTCGTGATGAAGTGGCTCATGGCATCCGCAAAACGATGTTGTCAATTGCTGTCGTAGCCCTTGTGGCAGTCTTGTTAGTATTTGCAAGCGGAATGACGTTGAACCTGAGTGAGCATCGGCTAGCCGACACCAAGCTACAACGCTTGAACCAGCGAATTGTGAGCCTTCAGGAAGAGGAGCGTTCGCGCGTTTCTCGCGAGCTGCATGATGGAATTAGCCAAGTCCTCGTGTCCATAAAATACAAACTTGAGCTAGCAAGCTTTCTGCTCGAAAACGGAGAAAGCCCAGGTGCAGTTATCTTGAAAGAGGCTACCGAGCGGCTTGGAGAGGCCATTGGTGAGGTTCGGAGCATCTCACACGACCTTCGCTCTTCGCTCTTGGACACCCTGGGGCTTCCTGCCGCGATTGGACAATTGTCTGAGGAGTTTGAGCAACGCAGTGGACTGCGGGTAACGTTTGAGACTAATGAGTTTGAGTGCCTGCTGGACGATGGGGTGCCCGTCTCGCTTTTTCGAATTGTTCAGGAGGCGTTATCCAACATCGAGCGACACGCTCAAGCTCACGATGTTGCCATTACGCTGTATGGAACCGAGCAATCTGTTCGCTTGAGAATAAGCGACGATGGAATTGGCTTTAATGTTGATGAAGTTGAGCGTCGCCACGCTGGGATCGGGCTCAGAAATATACGGGAACGCGTCGAACACCTGGGTGGTCGACTACATCTGGCCTCTGCACCAGGCCGAAGTGAGGTCGATATTGAGATTCCAATGAGTATTCCCTGTAAAAAAGTTTGACTCACCTAATTCGATAACAATGGACACCCCCATGAGCCTAACAGCACAAATTCGTTTAGCCCTGGTCGATGACCACTCGCTCGTTCGCGACGGGATTAAGGCGCTGCTTTCGGTAGTACCCAACGTGGCTGTTGTGGGTGAAGCTGAATGTGGCGCACACGCCATGGAAATGGTTGATCAGTGCAAGCCTGATCTACTTCTAGTAGACATCAACCTACCGGACATAAACGGTCTTGTACTCACACGAAAATTACGCGAAAGGTATCCTTTACTGCGGGTTCTAGTACTCAGCATGCATGACAGCAAGGAATATGTCAGCGAATCACTGCGTGCGGGTGCAAGCGGCTATGTGTTAAAAAACTCACCCTCAAGAGAAATCGTCGCTGCAATTGAAGCAATCGCAAATGGAGGTACTTTCTATAGTGCAGAAATAGCGCAAAAACTTCTCCTTGATGACGGCAACTCAAGCGAACTAACACCGAGGGAAAGCGAAGTTCTCTATAAAATGGCTCAGGGACTGAATAACAAAGAAATGGCCCGAGAACTTAACATAAGCGTCAGGACTGTAGAGACTCACCGCCTGAGTATTCGACGAAAACTAAAAATCGACAAACCTGTAGCGCTGGTAAAATATGCCATCGACCATGGAATAATTTCCAGCCAACCAGCGGCGAAGACCTGAATAATTAGCTAACACACCCGACTACACTGAAATCAAACCGATTAACATGCAATATGAAACAGCTCAGCATCACCGAAATTATCATAGCCCGCGATAATAATTGTAGATTTCGTTTTGAGGGTTGACGCGACTATGTTATCAGCAGTCGCGGATAACAGCGCGTAGGGTTCGCCGACTGAGTTTTTTACTAATGCATAGCGCAGCCTTGCACGAAAAACTCTCACTATCATGTACAGAATCTCTTCTACAAGGGCATACACCATGCCTTTTGCCTCGGTCAAACGCTCAACGGCCTAGGTGAGGGCCTCCCTTGATGGGCAGTTCCACCTTCGATAGGTGTGCTTTGTGCGAACTTCGCGCATCGAATCGCATACGAGGAGGGCTAGGCTGATAGCCGGTAAGCAGGTGTGTTGGCGTCTTCATGATACCGCTCCGACCTCAATGGATGCCCAGGCAACCTGGGGCTGCACACCCTTGTACTTTCTCCATGCCTGCATCCATTTCCTATCCTGGTACGCTTCTCATATTCATAAGCCCCTGCTGGGCGAAGACAAAAGTGCTGCCAGCCTCAAGCATTTACCACCTCGCTAATTTTAATAATAAAAACAGTAACTTGGAATTTTTTTCCTTGAACCGCTACCGCCTCATCCTAAGGGATCACCTCGATACCCGCTGCTGACCTTGGAAGGATGCGGCCTGCTGATCCTGCGTTGATCTAGATGATGCGAAAGAAAGGGTTTGCAGTCGCCTACCCGGCTCGGGAGCCATTATCCCGCGCGCCCGCCAGGTACGAAGCGCTAAGGATGGAAAGGTCGTCACATGGGGACATGGCGCCTTGTTTGAAATAATTCCTTGCAAGCCACCCTACCAGTTGGTAGAGTGATTC
Source organism: Pseudomonas sp. BO3-4 (assembly GCF_034044115.1). Lineage (NCBI taxonomy): Bacteria > Pseudomonadati > Pseudomonadota > Gammaproteobacteria > Pseudomonadales > Pseudomonadaceae > Pseudomonas > Pseudomonas sp. BO3-4. The sequence continues at coordinate 2,178,626 of NZ_CP139018.1, read as the reverse complement.
CTCAGCGAACACCCCACCCATAAATGTGTTGCACATAGGACTTATCAAATGACAAACAACCTGAACGGTATTGACGTAGCAGCCCTGCAACAGTTTGCCCAAGGCGTTGCTGAGGATGCGAGCAAGCGTCACGCCAGTTTCAACGTTAAGACCGCGTGGAAAGGCCAGACCCGCACTGTGGCCAAAGTCAGCCGTTACAGCCTGGCCGGTGAAACCTACTCGCGTGATTTTGAAATCGCCGCCGATGAGCCAAATGAATTGCTGGGCCAAAACACCGCACCTAACCCTCAGGAGCTGCTGATGGCTGCTCTCAACGCCTGCATGTCGGTCGGGTATGCCGCCAATGCCGCGATGATGGGCATCAAGATCCACAGCCTGGAAATTGAGACTGACGGCACTCTCGATCTCCGTGGCTTCTTGGGCATCGATGAAAGCGTTAACCCAGGTTACGACGAGGTAAGTGTCGTAATCCGCCTGCACACCGATGCCTCCCGTGAGCGTGTGGAAGAGCTGCACAAGGTGGTGCTTAAGACTTCGGTGAACTACGCGAACTTCTCCAAAGCCATTCGTATGGTGCCTACCCTCGAAGTGCGCGAGGGCTGATCCTTAGCCGCGTCACATCCAAGCCTAGCGTGCATCAGCAGAAAACCTGCTGGTGCCGCTCTTAACGAAGTCGGGATAACCGGAGTCTGCAATGATTGATTTTTTTAATGGCAAAAAACTGTTGGTCGTCGGCGGCACGAGCGGCATGGGCCTGGAAACGGCGCGCCTGTTTTTGAAGGCTGGTGGCAGCGTGGTACTCACTGGCAGCAAGCAGGACAAAGCCGACGCTGTTCGCGCTGAACTGAGTTCATTGGGGAACGTATCGGTGATCGTTGCGAACCTGATGACCGAAGAAGGAATGAATTTCGTACGCAACGAAATCAATGCAAACCACAGCGACATTGGCTTCATGGTGAACTCTGCAGGCATATTCATTCCGAAGCCTTTCATCGAGCACGATGAGGCTGACTACGACATGTATCTGGATTTGAACCGCGCCACATTCTTTATCACTCAGGCCGTGGTCAAGAATATGCTTGCCGCCAAGCGCGAAGGTTCCATTGTCAACGTCGGTTCGATTGGCGCACAAGCTGCACTGGCCGGCTCTCCAGCGACTGCTTATTCGATGGCCAAGGCGGGCCTGCACGCAGTCACCCGAAATTTGGCAATTGAACTGGCGCACTCTGGCATCAGAGTAAATGCGGTGTCGCCTGGCATCGTCCATACCTCAATCTATGAAGGTTTCATGGACAAGGACGCGATCCCCGATGCGATGAAGTCTCTTAACGATTTCCACCCGCTGGGGCGAGTCGGTGTTCCCGAAGACGTGGCCAACACCATCCTCTTCTTGCTCTCGGATAAAACTTCCTGGGTGACAGGTGCTATCTGGGACGTTGATGCAGGAGTGATGGCAGTACGCGCCTAATACCCTAGCAAGCCCTGCGTATGGCGCCTCCTGTTGAGGCGCTTTCTCAGTGCGCTGACTCCGGTGAAAGGTGCTGGCTGTAGGAGTTTCAAATGTCTATTACGACAAAAGCTGCGCTTATGAGTTACGCGGAAACCCAGATGCGTTCAAAGGGTTACTCAGCATTCAGTTACGCTGATCTCGCTGCGAAGATCGGTATCAGAAAAGCCAGCATTCACCATCATTTTCCTACGAAGGAGTGCTTGGGCGCAGAACTGATCAGCGATTATATCTCCCGGTTCAATGAAACGCTGGCATCAATCGAAGCCTTGCATCCCGAGCCATTGCAGCGCTTACAGGCCTTTTCCCGACTATTCGTGATCAGCGCGAATGAGGGGCTGCTGCCTTTATGCGGCGCATTGGCTGCGGAAATGGCTGCGTTGCCATTGTCGCTCCAAGGGCTCACGCGGGACTTCTTCAACTCTCAGCTCGCCTGGCTCCAAAGCACTCTGAATGACGCAGTCCGCCAGCACGGATGGTCGCTGGGAACAACGACTGAGAACTTCGCCTTCATGCTGTTGAGCATGCTGGAGGGGGCAAGCCTTATTGATTGGACACTCGGTCGATCAACCGACCCTCTGGCTGGCTTTAACCATTTGCTTGAAATGGCGGCAATGCAGGCTTCCCTCCTTCGCGCAGGCTAAATTATGCAAAACTCATCGAAAAAATATGTAGTCGACATCTGGTCTGATTATGTGTGCCCTTGGTGCTGGATAGCCAAGCGCCGCTTTGAGAAAGCACTTGAAAGCTTCTCAGAGAAGGACGACGTGCAAGTCAACGTTCGGGCCTATCGGCTGGCTGCTAACCACACTCCTGAGCCGATGATCCCGGCCCTGAAACGTAAGCTCGGCAACGCAAACTCCGCTTTGGCGATGATGGGTACAGTCAGTAACTATGGCAAGGTCGACGGGTTGGATTACTGCTTTGACACCATGATGTTTGGCGATACCACTGACGCTCATGTGCTAGTGAAAGCTGTTGAAGATTCGGCAGTAAAAACGCGGCTCGTAGAGGCGCTGTACGAGCAAAGTACCAGTCACGGCAAATCCCTCTTTGATCGCACCAGCTTGGCAGCGATTGCTAAAGACGCAGGTGTGTCGGACGAGTCAATCCAACTGGCTTGGTCATCTGCAGAGCTGCGCGCTGAAATGGAGGCGGATGAGCAGTTTTCCGCCCAATTGGGCGCTGGCGTACCGCTTTTCGTGTTCAACAATGAATTTTCAGTGGTAGGTGCGCAGCCTGAAGCTACGTTTCTTAAAGCACTTAATCACATGGTTGAGAGCATGCAAGTCGACGACAGCTCACCCACTGGACAGGTCTGCGGCATCGATGGCTGCAAGATTTGATTGGCAATGAATGGAGGCACTCTGAAGGTGCCGCCTGCCCTTAATACAGAACGAGAAATCCAGATGAGTCGTATCGTTGAGTTGAGCGCTCCCCAATTTGCTCGCTTCGTAGCCAAAGGGAGCAGTGTCGTAATGTTCTCAGCCTCCTGGTGCAAACCTTGTAAAGAAATGAAGCCGATCTTCTTGGAGCTGGAGGGGAAACTCCATTCATTAGCGGTATTCGGAAAGATTGATATTGCGGTGTCTCCGACAATTGCGCCGATGTATGGCATCCGCTCTGTGCCATCCTTGGCGGTTTTTCACGAAGGCCGATTACTGAAAATCTTCGCAGGGTCTAAGTCAGTTTCATCCTTGAAGAAAGCGATTATTGCTGAGCTGGAAGATGCTTGCTGACCGAGCATCCTCCGTAACTCGTCAATCTGTTCGGTCATTATTCTCGCGGTTTCTTAGACCATTTTCTCCTGGGCCTGTGTCAATTGGGTGAGCACGATCTTCGTTGAAAATTTCCGTCAGTAAAGCGTTCGCTCGTTTGTAAGCGTCGTACTTGAATTCGGTGTCATCAACAGGTTGAGCGGCCATTTCTTCCAGCATTTCCAAATTCAGGCGACGGAACCGATCCGCACGCTCACGAGCCTCGTAGCGCCCTACACCCAGTTGCTCCAAGGCTCTTCGCCCAAGAGACAACGCGCTTTCAAAGGTTTCCCGTTCCACGGCCTCTATGCCCATCTGGCGCAAGGTAATGCTGTGCCCCATATCACGAGCGCGCACCACCAGTTTTAGGGATGGAAAATGCTCTTGGGCCAGCTCCGTCAGTGCCAGGTTATCGTCCTGATTGTCGATAGCGTTGATCAGCACCACGGCTTTCGCGGCACCCGCAGCGTGAAGTAGATCGAGACGTGTAGCATCCCCGTAAAACACCTTCACCCCGAACTTTCGCAGTGTCTCAATGTGGTCGGGATCATGATCCAAGACCACTACCTCAAAGCCACAGGACATCAGCAGACGCCCAGCGATTTGACCGAACCGACCGAAGCCAGCAATGATGACCCGAGGATTGCTCTGATCAATGATGTCTGATTCCTTGCTGCCCTGTTTGCCCGACGAGTCCAAGTGATTGAGCAAGAGGATCAGCAGAGGCGTTACACACATGGACAGCGCAACCGCCAATGTCAGACTTTTACCCCAGGGGTCGACCAGGATGCCGGCGACTGTCGCTGCGCCAAATACTACAAAGGCAAACTCACTGCCTTGGCCCAGGAACACCGCCTGCCATGAGCGCTGATCACTGGGGACACTCAGGAAGCGCCCCAGAAGCTTGATCACGAGCAGTTTGATCAGGATAAAGCCCAACGTCAGAGTGATGACCTTCAAAGGGGCATCGATCAGCGTTCCGAAGTCAATCGACATGCCTACGCCGATGAAGAACAGACCCAGCAAGAGTCCCTTGAAAGGTTCGATATCGCTCTCCAGGGCGTGACGGTATTCCGAACTGGCCAATAGAACGCCCGCTAAGAAAGCCCCCATGGCCATGGATAAGCCTGCCCCTTCCAATAAGAGGCCGAACCCGAATACCAGGAAAAGGGCGACAGCACTAAAGATCTCCCTCAGGCCAGAGCGCGCTACAAAGCGAAGGACGGGTCTAGATACGTACTGACCCAAGAGAACAACTGCGACAATTGCACCAACGATTTTGGCGATGGACAGGGCCAGCTCCGAACCCGAGGGCGTACCGCCATTTGCGGCCAGCAGTGGAATCATCGCCACGAGGGGAATCGCCGCGATGTCTTGGAAAAGCAACACGGCAAAGCTGCTTCGACCCACCGCAGTCGAGGTCACGTTCCGCTCATTCATGGCCTGCATGGCGATGGCTGTAGACGAGAGGCTCAGCGTCAGTCCCACAAGCAGCGCAGCTGTCCAGCTCAAGCCTAGTGCAGCGCAAAATATTGCGATGGCTGCACCACATGCAAGCATCTGCAGCGCACCTCCACCGAACACCATTCGACGCATAGACCAAAGACGCTTGGGGTCGAGTTCAAGACCGATGATGAACAGCATCAACACCACGCCAATTTCAGCAAAGTGCAGTATGGACTCAACATCGGTTACAAGCTTCAAGCCCCACGGGCCAATTAAGCAGCCGGCAATCAGATACCCCAGAACCGGGCCTAAACCTAACCGAACGGCAATTGGGACTATCAAGGCAGCTGAGCCCAGATAGATAAGCATTTCAATCAGGCTGTGAGTGTCCATTTAATCTTCCTTCCACGAGGCCAAAAGCTCGCCGTAATGACGGATCTGCCTGAGCAGTCCGGCTTGATCTGCTCTGTATGTGCCGTGAACTGCTACTGGACTTAACCAACGCATTCCACAGTAATTTGCGGTTGCTTGAAGGGGCTGGGACAGCACGGCGAAACCTGGGTGGTCGCCGCCTTCAAAATGATCATGGTCTCCGCCCGTGGTCACGACCCACAGTAGATTTTTATTTTTTAAAGCAGTAGCACCATTGCCGTATGCCCAGCCCCGTGTGAAGACCTTGTCAATCCACAACTTCAAAAGTGGCGGGTAGCTATACCAATACAAGGGATGCTGCAGAACCAGCAGATCTGCTTGTTCAACGGCCTCCTGTTCAGCTTCAACGTTGATATTGAAATCTGGGTATAAATCGTACAGGGAGCGGATTACAACATCGGGTCTATTTGCTGCGAACCTGAGCATCAACTTGTTTACGTTGGATTTCTCAGGATAAGGATGGGCGTAAATGATCAGAATCATGGCGTGATACCCCACCAACCTGGCATTCTACAATAACGGAAAAAGCCCCCTGGTCGTTGAGCGTAAATGCACTCAACGATCAGGGAGCTATTGGTTCAGCGATGAAGCTTTACTGGCCTGCTTGCAGCTTCAACACATCCTGGGCAGTGACTGGATTGCCAGCAATGCCCCAGTCTCCGCTCTTGACCTCTTCGAAAATTACCCAGGTCAGGGCACGCATATTTTCCCCTTCCACCGACACCATGGCGTCAGTCACTTTGCGAATGACCTCAGCTTTTTGCTCGTCAGAAAAAACCCCTTCAATACCCTTGATAGTTACGAGTGGCATGGTGTTCTCCTAAATGTTTGGGATGGAATATCAGGCTTTTGCTGCTGCGTATTCCGGGTAGTCGGTGTAACCCTTGTCAATCGAATCGCTTACGCCGTAGTAGGTCGCACGATCACCCTCGGCTAGAGGCCAATCGTTCTGCATACGCTCTACAAGATCAGGGTTAGCGATATAGGCGGTGCCGAAGGCAATCAGGTCTAGCTCGCCTTTAGCCAGCTCAGACTCTGCGATTTCCTTGGTGAAGCCGCCCGCAGCCATCAAGGTGCCTTTGTAAGCCTCGCGGAACGCAGCACCGAAGCCTGGTGGCGTTTGCGCGGCCAAGATGGTTGGTTGGTAGTTCAGGTGAACAAATGCCAGCTCTCGTTCATTGAGGGCAGCCGCCATGCTCATCCAGGTTTCTTCTTCGCCTTCGTAAACACCGAAGTCGTACAGGCGACCAAACGGCGAGAAGCGAACGCCAATCTTCGAACCACCGATCTCAGCAGCAATGGCGTCAATCGTTTCCAGCAGGAAGCGCTGGCGGTTGGCAATAGAGCCACCGTACTGATCAGTCCGAGTGTTCAGGGCGCTGCTCAGGAATTGATCGAACAGGAAGCCGTTGGCTGCCATGATCTCAATACCGTCAAAACCTGCATCCATCGCCATCCGCGCGGATTTAACGAAATCCGCAATGACGCGTTTCACTTCTTCAGTTTCCAGGGCGCGTGGTTCGCTTGGTTGAACAGGCCCAGATTTGCCCGGTTCGACCCAGGCATACACCGTGGTATCCACCGCAGGCACCGTACCGGAGGATACAGGCACCATGCCATGTACCGAAACGTGGGACATGCGGCCCACGTGCCAGAGCTGTGCAAAAATCTTCCCGCCCTTGGCGTGCACCGCGTCAGTGACTTTGCGCCAGCCTGGTAGGTGCACATCTTCGTAAATGCCAGGGGTGTACAGATAGCCACGAGCCTCATCGGAGATAGGCAGGCCTTCGGTGATCAGCAAGCCGGCAGAAGCACGTTGCGCGTAGTACAGCGCGTTGGACTCATTTGGAATGTTGTTCAGAGTTCGGGTGCGAGTCATGGGCGCCATGACAACGCGGTTTTTCAGGGGAATGCCAGCCAGATCGTAAGGTGTGAAAAGCTTATTCATGATTACTCTCGAAATCGTCTAGGAAGGAAAGTCGGCGTTATGCTTAGGACTTATCGAAAGCGTCGAGTACATGGGTGCTGTACACCAAAGCGGCACCGGCGTTCATGTTGATGGCTACACCCAGTGCTTCGGCGACTTCTTCACTTGTAACGCCGAGCTTCTTAGCCTCAGCAGCGTGGAAGGCGATGCACCCGTCGCAGCGAGTGGTCACAGCTACAGCCAAAGAAATCAGCTCGCGGGTTTTGGCATCCAGATGATTCGTCTTCCCACCAGCAGCGCCTAGCGCAGCCATGCCTTTCATGGTTTCAGGGGACAGGCCATTGAGCTCTACGAGGCGAGTGTTGATGTCTTTGCGGGTTTGCTTCCAATCTTGCATGAGGCTCTCACATGGGCGTTAACGCCCGGCAGGTTCGCGGGTTTGTTTCGACAATGGACATACGCTACCATCTAGTTGGTAGGCTTGCAACGCCTCATGCGAAATTCACGTCATTACGCATGATTGAGGTGACAGTATCGATACGTGGCCAGCGAAACGTGGGACGAAGGCGCCTGTCCATGACTGCGCGCCTACCTACAGGTAGCTCACTGTAAGCATTGAATGGACGCTGGACTGCACACCCAAGGTGTATCGAGTGACTACAGCTCGGGAGCGGGTTCGGTGCCCCTATCGGGTCGACGAAGCTCACGATGCCCTCGCTAGCGTCTCCAGAAACAGCTTGAGCAAATTACTGCCGGGCACCTACGCCAATGCCGATGAGACTGTTGTTCTCATCTGCGGGTGGAAAACGGTGGGAAACACACAAATACCGACCGATAGGTAGCTTTTCGACCGGTATCGTTAAATCACCTGATTTAGGTCTGCTCAGCGACGTCGTCTCTGCTCTGAGCATTGGTTATACGCGCGGGGTATGCACCGCTCGTCCGGATGGGCAGCAGGTGATAAAGAATCGTAGGAACAAATGGCCGTAAGGCTGGGAGAACGGAGGCAGGCAGAAGGAGAACGGGCTACAAAGGAGATCTACATGGGTGACGCCCACCCTGGCAGGTGGGCAATCAGGTACGAATTACGATGCATTGATAGGTGTGAATCGCACCGATCAGACAATGATACTTCTCATAATCAAGCTGAAGCCGGATTGCGAGCCTACTTTATCGCTCATCGCCCAAGAAACAAAACTGTCACCTTCTAGAATGTTCAAAATCGCTCTTGAAATTTCATTTGGATTGAGATCGCCGCGTATCAGATTTTCAGCTTGACCTTTGATCAAATTGCTTTCTAACCACAGGAGATGAATTTGGAAAAACTTTTGAGTAAGCTCTTTGAGACTTTCTGGCAAGGCGGACAACTCTGCTGCAAGCGCACCACAGAGAGGTAGCATTCCATTTTCCGAGCTATCAACAAACAATGAGGCGAAAGCCTCTAAGCGGTCTAGCGCATCAGCGTTTTGTTCATTGATTAAAGCTAGATTTTTCTCAAATCTAAAGAGATAGCTCTCAATCACCGCGATCCCGAGCCCTTCTTTCGTCGGAAAGTGGTGATGAATGCTTGCTTTCTTAATACCAATTTCATCCGCTAAATCTGCATAGCTAAATGCTGCGTAACCCTTGGTACGCAATAGTAATTCAGCAGTAATGAGGAGATCGGAACGCGTGCTCATGACTTTACCTTGATTTTCTGATAGAGCCATATTAACTGCATTAGGGCAGTGATTCAACTCATAGAGCGATAAGGGGACACCATGAAACGCCCCCTAATCGCCCAAAACCGTTTTTACGTGGCCTGTACGGCTTTCACCTCTTCATCAGCCCTGACTTTCGCACGAACGACTCTCGACCACCCAATGAGTAGGACAACTGCTATCACCGGAATCGAAAGGACAGTATACGTACCATTAGGGTAGTCAAAGCCCAATAGAACTAGTACAGCAAGCAGGAAAGCAAGGGTCAACCATGAAGTGAACGGCGCGCCTGGCATTTTGAAATCCACCATTGCGACCTCCCCTTTTTTTACTGCACGCCGATACCTTAACTGCGACAGAACAATAAAGGCCCATGTAGAAAGTATACCCAAGGAAACCATATTCAACAGCAATTCGAACAATTGTGATGGAATCAAGTAATTCAGAAATACACCAAATACGTTAATACCCATGGTCACTAGGATTCCCATGTAAGGTACCCCTTGTGAATTCATACGCTTAAAGATTTTTGGTGCAGAGCCACCCATCGCAAGCGACCTCAAAACCCGCCCAGTTGCATACAGCCCTGAATTCAAGCTTGAGAGCGCGGCTGTCATCACGACAATATTCATGATGGAACCAATACCTGGAACCCCGAGCATTTCAAAAAAAGTTACGAAAGGGCTAACATTCGCACTATAGGCAGTCCATGGAAGAACAGTAACCAACAAAAATACAGAGCCAACGTAAAATAGGCTTATCCGCCAAATCACGCCATTGATTGCTTTGGGAATAACACTCTTGGGATCCGCCGTCTCGCCAGCCGCGGTTCCAACCAACTCTATACTCGCATATGCGAATATAACACCCTGCACGATTATTACAGCCGGCAGTAAACCATGGGGAAATATACCACCGTTGTCTGTAATTAGGTGCAACCCAGGGATAGTCCCACCTACCTCATGACCCGTAGCAAAAAAGTACGAGCCCACAATCAAAAAGATGCTAATTGCGGCAACCTTTATCACCGCAAACCAAAACTCCATCTCCCCGAACCACTTCACACCCACCATATTCATCAATGTGACCACGCCCAATGCGCTTAGTGCAGACACCCACTGGGGCACATCTGCGAACACACCCCAATACTTCATGTAAATCGCAATTGCGGTTATATCGACAACACCTGTCAGTGCCCAGACTAGAAAATACATCCAACCTGCGACGAAGGAAGCACGCTCACCCATAAACTCACGAGTGTAAGAAACAAAGCTCCCACTACTCGGTCTGTGCATTACTAATTCACCAAGCGCCCTGAGTATGAAAAAAGCGAAAACCCCGCACACCAAGTACACAACAGCGAGTGCGGGCCCTGCGATCTGCAACCTGGCACCGGCCCCCAAAAACAAGCCAGTACCAATTGCCCCTCCAAGCGCCATCATCTGCACATGCCGCTTCTTTAAGTGCTTTGAATATCCGCTCTCGTGAGATTCGAGCCATTCTGACTGACTTTTTAGATCGCCACTTTTAGCTTTGAATGCGGACTGCGATGTTTCAATTTGGCTTTTCATGTGTCACCTAAGCGATGAATTTGCAGTTTTTGTATTATTTCTTGCAAACCTAAACTTGCGGCAGATCCCAACACAACTATGAAGCATTATTATTTTTAAATGTCGCAACACCGGAGCATCGAATGAAAAACCCGCTCAACCCCAGGCGAGAATGACGACACAACAAAAACCTACCATCCAAATGGATGGCTTTCAACAAAAAATTACAAATTAGCCTATGTCATTGAATTAACTGGGTAATTCAACAGATCCCAACCACATGATAGACATTTATCAAAGGAATGAATAACCTTGAACCTGCCGGTGGCGCTCTCGCCCACACCCTAAGCCAACGTTCTGGAAGGTAAGATGAACAAATACAATAACGTACAAACGTTACTTGCTCAGGCCTCCGTCCAACCTGAGCAACACCATGGGTTTGTCAACACGCCAATTTATCGGGGCTCTACGGTGGCGTTCCCCACCTGTGAGTCGATGCGTGAGGGGCGCCAGAAATACGTATACGGTCGCTGGAATAACCCCACTACGGAGGCTTTGAGTCAGGCATTGCGCCAACTTGAGGGAGCGGAAGGCACAGTGATATGCCCATCAGGCCTCTCGGCCTGTACTACCGCCATTCTTGCGGTGGTCGGCGCTGGCGATCATTTGCTCGTGGCCGACAATGTATATGCCCCTATAAGGACATTCTGTGAAAGCGAAGGTCGGCGCCTAGGAATCGAAGTCTCGTTTTATGACCCCACAATAGGGTCAGGCATCATTGACTTCTTGAGGCCAAATACTAAAGCTATCTATACAGAGTCACCTGGCTCTTTAACTTTGGAAATTCAAGACATTCCAGCAATTGCCAAGATCGCTCATGCGCACGACATACTCGTAATTGCTGACAATACTTGGGGCACACCACTTTACTTTCCGTCAATAGATCTCGGTGTCGACTTGTCCATCATGGCAGCGACAAAGTATATTGTCGGCCATTCCGACGCTGTCATCGGAACGGTATCGGCATCCAAGCGAGCCTGGGATCGCTTGAAGCGCTATCACTTCAACATGGGGCTGTTCGCAAGCCCTGATGACGTGGCCCTCGCGCTCAGAGGACTGCGAACATTAGATGTCCGGCTTGAACGACACTTCAAGAACGCAACTATTGTGGCTAAGTGGCTGGATAATCACCCTGATGTTGAATCAGTCTATTACCCTGCCTTAGAGTCCCACCCTCAACACCACCTATGGAAGCGAGATTTTAAGGGTGCTTCAGGCTTGCTTTCATTTGTCCTCAAGCCGTCAACGCAAGCAGCGGCAGATGCGCTGCTAGATAACTTGTCATTGTTCTCTATTGGCTACTCCTGGGGTGGCTATGAAAGCTTGGCAATGATAGCAAACCCGAGTCTGGTAAGAAGCGAAACCGCCTGGGAGGTAGAGGGACACCTAGTTAGGCTTCACATTGGACTTGAAAGCCCACATGATCTTATTGAAGACCTAGAGTTAGGCTTTTCCAAGTACAACTCGCTAAAACCTTAAGCTCGCGAAATATTTTAAGCGCAGCCTGAAATATCAGGCTGCGCCTTACAGCTTAGTTATAATTTGAAGAGCATGGCAACCACTAAAACACCCAAACTTGACAAGGCGCCTACCTAGTGATAGGCTTAATTTTCGCCTTGTACCAACCGACATAATTTGATGAGGAAGAGTATTATGGACAAAAACGGCAGCCCACCCAATCGGCCAACTTTTCGAGTTAGCATCAACCGATCATCCGCCAACAGAAGAGTTCGTTATATAGAAGGAACCCAGATTGATCCTAATGAGTGCATATTTTGTGTGCCAGATCTGGATGATGACGTCGTTGACATAGCTGACCGCGTGCCTGACGACAAACTGAACCAAAGTCCAAGCTAAGGTGAACCCTCACCACCATTTACTGTGATGGAGGGTTTGTATTGCACATTGTCTCAGAAAATTCGTCAGTGCATTGCACGTATTAAAGCAACAGGCCAACGTACCCTTATGGGACGCCATACCACGCTGAGCGCGGGAATACAGCACCGCACCGAGATGTTGACTTAGCCCCAAGTTTCTTACAGTAGCCGAGAAAGTTGGTTGAAATAAGCGGGTGTAGTTTAATGGTACAACTATAGCTTCCCCAGTTACCGGTGAGGGATCGATTCCTCTACCCACTCCAACCCTTGACCTAGAGCCTCACAGCTACTCCCCCCGAGATTTCATCTTCCTCGCATTTGGCCTCAATTGGGCGCGATTCGCTCCTCAGAACATACCCTCCTGGTGCGCCATTTCGGATGACCTGCGCTAACCCCACCTGCTCCACTGAACGCGTTGGGAAAGTGATCGCATACTGGGTAATGTGTTTATTTTGTGCAGGTAACCAGTCCCTGACGGCGATCAGGTCAGCCACACTGCCCCCCCCCCCCGCGAAGCATACTTCAGGCTGCGCCCCCTGGATGGTTTCAATCCCATTCCTGATGCCGAAGGTGAGCCAGAGGTGGTGGAAGCGAACTGCTATTCTGAGCAGACAATTTGCAGGCCAAAATGCATCGGTTACTTAGCAGTTAGTCGAAAAATACTCCGCCATAAAAACGCGCAGTGAAGATGGAAGCGCGTAGGGTCAAGATAGAACACAGTTCAGCTTACTTCACTACAGACGAACCGCAAGGCCACGCAACAGCGTTTAAAATGGATCAGTGATTAGAAATTTTAGTGTCAGAAAATCTTCCACCGAGCCAATCGGTAACCACATAAATGCTACTCAACGTCTGTACAACCAAGAAGCCTTGAACAGTCGAACTATGCATGATGATTGACGTGCGTATAGTGTCACCGTCATCGAAACGTCCTCCTCGATCGGCGAAGACCACTCCCTCTAGGTAGAGATCCCCTGGCCCATAAGCAGCCGCCGAAATATACGCTGTAACCGGCACCCCGAAATCTCTCCGCATAGCGTTGACAACAGTAGTTGGCAAAGCGGCAGCCACATTCCGACCAGCATGACACGTCGACAACGGAGCTCGGTTCTTAGCCATGTAGCACCTCTGATAGCTTATTGATTAAGACAGACGACGACACTCACTTTTCATCCTTCGCATCATCCCTGCTCGCCTTCCAAACCCGACCGTACGACTCATCCTGCAGAAGCGAATCACCGGCATCTTCAAACATGCACCCGAGCCACCTCAAACGCTTCATACCTGCTACTTGAATGAAAAAGCATCTCTCACAAAGGTGCAACTCGTAGTCTTCACCACTGTGTTCTGAACCCTCTCTCCAGGATGCCTGCAAGGTAGCGAACTGAAGCCGACCTCCTACACGCACCGAACCTCCACAAACATCGCATGCGACCTCCGGAACCGCGCCTGGCTCTGACTCACAGCTGATGGTCATCACAACCTCCCCCTTTAAAAAGAAGTTGCAGTTTGGCCCGCAGTTCGAGCTGCGTATGCTCACTACCAAGCCCGAGATTCGGGTCACATCTCACAAGCCTATCGTCATGATCCGGCCAGCTAAAATCGGGATCGTCATCAATCGCAATCCATTGGGTGATTCCAGCGCGAGTCACCGCACCGCAAATTTGCTCATAGCGAGTGAAAAGGTCATAACCCTCCCTTGCTGTACTTCGCATGCGGGAATGCCAAGTCGCTGACACTGTGCGATCTTGCAAACTTGCCGGCAATGCTGCACGCGACCTTTGATACCCGAGCATGCGAACCCAAGACGTCGACAAAGATATCTTCAAATGGGGAAAATCTCGCAAAATGTTCTGCAATATCTCCGCGTGCATCATCAGCTTGCCAGGCGCCCTCAGTTCAATCCCTCGCCTGGTTCGAAAAGCGGCATCAGGATGCAGTACACCGTCAAAGTCTAAAAACAAGATCGTGTCATCTGGTCGTATGACGCGAGGGCGAACAGATTTGATCATCATAGGCTCCCGGCCATGGCCCTACCCATACACGCCTCCTCGTGAACACGCCCTACCTAAACCTCGGAAATTCACGCGAGTTTGCGAAGCGTGGCTTCTGTTTAACGCTAGAGATCAACCCAAAGAAGCCAGCTATTTTATAGAAGACTTAAATCAGAACCTTAAAACCTTCCTCTTCTAGCGTATCAATCTTCCCACCTGCCGGTGATGTATAAACAACACCCTCTGCAACCTTATGCATCGATACTTTACCGCCTCCCTCTCCCTGCCCAACGATTAAACTTAAGACCTTATTCATAGCCCAACCCCCGCCTCCGTTCATCCAAGCAGGACTCATCAGTAGAACCTCAGCAACTTTAAAATCTTCAGACTGTTTTTCAAGAACATCTTCAAGCACATCCACGTCACTTAAGAAATACTGACGCGCTATCATTTTTTCATTCTGCTTTTCCTCAACTATCACTTGATAGAAGTGATAGCAGCTTTGCCATTCCACAATTCTCATGCACGTGTGACCCTCACCTAACAGTGCAGATGCATCCGAACTCCATGACTCATGGGTGACAAACATTTTTCGATCCTTTCATTTTTTACTCGCACACGAGGGCTTGACCGAAAACCGACACCTTGCAGTGAAGTGCCGCCGAACACATATTCAGACTTGCCAAACTGCCACCATATGGGCTGAAGGGATCTGTACCACCACCCCAACTTTTGTCAATTTATGGCATATATTGAAACCGCCTGAATTTAGGGTGCCGCACTACCCCGCATGATTTCTGCGCATAGAGAATAGAGGCTATCGATCCTTAATGGCTATTATATGGCGTGTTATGGATCGGCGCAATGTGGCTTCATCCTGTCTTTTACGGGTGAAGAACATGTCTCTTAGCGAGGCGATGGCGGCGGTTGTCAGAGCATTGAGACAAAACCGGAAAATGACTCAGGACGATCTGACCTTGATCGGTCGAAGGGGAAGAAGCCGCATTGAGGGCGGGAAGGCTAACGTGACGATAGACACGCTTTCTAACGTTGCCTCGATGCTCGAAGTAGACCCCGCTCTCCTTCTCCTGCTCGCCCACTCAGCTCACTCCGGTGAACCTGTCGATGTCGCGCTGAAGCGCATCTCGTCCAAGCTCAACGCTCTCAAGCAGGATGGTGTCCTCGAGAACATCGCTGCACAGCCCGAGCGACCAATTGGTAGACCTGCTTCCCGCGACATCCAGAAAGCACTCCAACGCGCTCCCCTGTTGAAGGAAGCCGGCATGTCGAACGCTGAGATAGCCCAAGAATTGGGCGTGTCAAAAACGACTGTGCAGCGCTATCTTACCAAGCCGTTGAGCTAAACGAGGGTTAGGCTCCAACCAAAACCTGCTCGCCCTGAAATAACCTATCTGCTTGAATGCTGCACACTAAAACCTGGCCTTAGCTGCAAGAAACGCAGCAGGATAGCTCGTGAATCACACGAATTCGTAGGTCATCACGAGCAGAGTACTATGCCAGTACCCAACGCTGCTTCGGACGCCTGCCGATGAGCGCGCCTCAGGTGGGATCGGTCAAGCCTCCCCACCTCTGACACCGCCTTCACCCTGACCAACGGCCGATAGATAAGACACTTGAAGAGCTCATCGGACAATACAGACGATGATTGGGCCACGCACCGGAATGTCCGTCTGCCCCCGCCTGCATCCGCCACACATGAACTGCAGGCGCAATCCTGATCAGATCGCCACCTCATTAGCTCTAAAAGACAGAGGTAGTTTGGAACGCTTCTTCGTGGCGTAACCACAGGGAAGCCGGCCAGGGGTTTAGCTACGCAGTGTAAATCCATGCCGCGTAGCCACAGAAGCTATGCGCCCCTTGATGGAATGGACATGAACCTCCCCCCACCACCACCTATTTCTGCGTGCCCCAAGCTGGCCTGATAATACGTTTACCACCCACAAGTATGCATCTGGGCAACCTGGCATTTCTTCAGGAGTTCAAATGCGCAGTAATGTGCATTTGCTTTACTGAATCGGGGAGCATGCCTCAAACCACTCCACTCTACGCCAAAAATTACAGACACAAAAAAAGGGCTTAGATTTCTCTAGCCCTTGATTTGTCTATGTTTGGCGGGGAACCAGGGATTCGAACCCTGGGAACGCTCTCACGTTCGCCGGTTTTCAAGACCGGTGCATTCAACCACTCTGCCAATTCCCCGGTGCGATGGCTTGACTAACTTGAAGTATGCATCTAAGGACTACCTGAGATAAGAACTCTAGGATAGTTGCCCATCGACGGTTTTCAAGACCGTTGCCTTAAACCACTCGGCCACGCTTCCAGCTCGTTTTGCGGCCGCCATAATACCTTAATGAAACACGCTGTCAAACTCTCTGTGTCGCGGGTTGCAGGAGCAATGGTAGACTCCTAGCATCTGAACGTCCGAAACCACAGGTTTACCAAGGAGTATCGCCATGCGCGAACAGGATTACGCCGTCCACCACGGCCAGCAGGTCGAGCAGCAGGAGATCAGCAAGGTCCTGCGCAACACGTACAGCCTGCTGGCTCTTACTCTCGCCTTCAGCGGTGTCATGGCTTTCGTTGCCCAGCAGATGCGCGTCGGCTACCCGAACGTGTTCGTGGTGCTGATCGGCTTCTACGGGCTGTTCTTCCTTACCAACAAACTGCGTGATTCGGCCTGGGGCCTGGTGTCCACCTTCGCGCTTACCGGCTTCATGGGCTTCATCCTCGGCCCGATCCTCAACCGTTACCTGGGCATGGCCGGTGGCGCCGAGGTAGTGAGCTCCGCGTTCGCCATGACTGCGCTGGTATTTGGTGGTCTGTCGGCCTACGTGCTGATCACCCGCAAGGACATGAGCTTCCTCAGCGGCTTCATCACTGCAGGTTTCTTCGTTCTGCTGGGTGCTGTCGTTGCCAGCTTCTTCTTCCAGATCAGCGGCCTGCAACTGGCAATCAGCGCTGGCTTCGTGCTGTTCTCGTCGGTCTGCATCCTGTTCCAGACCAGCGCGATCATTCATGGCGGCGAGCGTAACTACATCATGGCGACCATCAGCCTGTATGTGTCGATCTACAACCTGTTTGTCAGCCTGCTGCAGTTGTTTGGCATCATGGGTCGTGATGACTGATTGATTGCTGTGCCGCAAGAAGCCCGCTTAGGCGGGCTTTTTTGTAGGCGCTGTCCCGTCCTGAATAAGGTTTACACCTCCCATCCCGAATTTCCGGAGAGTCTGATGGAGCAAGGTGTAAAGCGCACACAGCGTGATTACTCACTGTCTTTTAAATTGGCGGTGGTTGATCAGATAGAAAAAGGCGAACTGACCTACAAGCAGGCCCAGGTGCGGTATGGCATCCAGGGTCGCTCGACGGTTCTGGTATGGTTGCGTAAGCACGGTCGGCAGGATTGGAGCCAGGGGGCCTCGATCCGCGACGAGAGGAGCTGCGCGATGTCTGACCCAAAAACGCTCACTCCAGAGCAGCGGATCAAAGAGCTTGAGCAGCAGCTTGAGCTGATGAGCCAGAAGGCCCAATTCTTTGAGACGGTCGTTGATGTTCTGAAAAATGACTATGGTGTCTCGGTCGTAAAAAAGCGATCCGGCAAGTCCTCACGCAAGGTCAAGTCGCAGGACTGAGCATTGCCAGGGCTTGTCAGTTTCTAGGCATCAGTCGACAGGCTTACTACAAACGCAATCGAGTTGCTGATGGCAAAGAACGCCAGGCAGACCGGGTGGTTGAGTTTGTACAGCAGATCCGGATACGCCAGCCTCGTCTGGGCACACGCAAGCTGCACTATCTGCTGCATTGCCAACCTGACAGACGATTCCAGGTCGGCCGAGATAGGCTGTTCCAGGTCTTGGGAGAGCGCCGTTTGCTAGTGCTGCCTAAGCGGGCCTATCACAAGACAACACAAAGCTTTCATCGCTTCTACCGCCATCCCAATTTACTCAAACCCGGCCCAAGTCAGATCGTTCCGACAAGGCCGGAGCACGTCTGGGTTGCCGACATTACTTACCTGCCGGCACGCAAGGGCCCGCTGTACCTGAGCCTGGTAACGGATGCGTACTCCAGGAAGATTGTTGGCCACCACGTCCATGAAAGCCTGCATGCCGAGTCAGTGGCGCAAGCCTTCAAGCAGGCATTACGCAAGCGCCGTCGTCGCCAGCCATTAGTCCACCATTCGGATCGAGGAATCCAATATTGCTCGGCGCTATACCAGTCACTACATCAACGGCACGGCGTTCAGTGCTCCATGACTGATGGGTATGACTGCTACCAGAACGCGCTGGCCGAGCGAATCAACGGAATCCTCAAGATGGAGCTGCTGTTGAGTAGCCCTGAAGATCTGGAACAAGCGAGGCAGATGGTTGACGAGGCAGTGCAGATTTACAATACAGAACGGCCTCATATGGCCCTGAAAAACAAAACGCCCGATGCGGTGCATCGGGCGTTTTGAGGCCTGTCGGCCTACCTGAACAGGTGTAAACCTATTTCAGGACTAGACACGCTGGAAATGGGGCGGGCTGCGGGATGTTCGTCGGAAGAGGTTCAGCGCCTGATAGATCGAGCGGCGCCCGCGCAGCGCATCGCGAGCAAGCTCGCTCCTACATCAGTTTCGAGCCAACTATTCCTGCAATCACAATAACTGACCAAAAAGTCAGATAACCAGGCAAATGGTCGCCGATCATGCCGCCATCCTGCTTTTCTCTACCGCTATCTTTCATCACCCCGTAGAATGCGCTCCTTTTTTCTTCCGGGGCGGCTTTCAGCAATGAGCTCACACGAACACAGCCCAGGCGCAGCGGCGCCTGCCAATGAACTGGTGCTTGGTCTGGAGGACAAGCCACGGCTGTTGATCGGCCTGTTGGCAGCCCTGCAGCACCTGCTGGCGATCATCGTACCTATCGTCACCCCTGGCCTGCTGATCTGCCAGGCGTTGGGTGTATCTGCACGTGATACCAATTTGATCGTTTCGATGTCGCTGGTGATCTCGGGTATCGCCACCTTCGTCCAGTGCAAACGCTTCGGCCCATTTGGCGCGGGGCTGCTGATCGTTCAGGGCACCAGCTTCAACTTCGTCGGCCCGCTGATTGCCGGCGGTGCGCTGATGGTCAAGCAAGGTACGCCGGTTGAGGGCGTAATGGCGGCCATTTTTGGTGTGGTAATCGCAGGCTCGTTCGTCGAGATGGGCGTGTCGCGCATCCTGCCCTTCGTCAAACGCCTGATCACCCCGCTGGTGACTGGCATCGTGGTGTTGATGATCGGCCTGACGCTGATCAAGGTCGGCCTGATCAGCATGGGCGGTGGCTTTGGTGCCATGGCCAATGGCACCTTTGCCAATGGCGAAAACCTGCTGATGTCGGGCGTGGTACTGGCGATCATCGTCGTTCTCAACCGTATCCCGGTGGTGTGGATGCGCAGCTGCGCCATCGTCATCGCCCTCGCGGTCGGCTATGCGCTGGCCGGTTTCCTGGGCCGCCTGGACTTTACCGGAATGCACGAGGCCGCGCTGTTCCAGGTGCCGACACCGCTGCACTTTGGCTTGGGCTTCTCGTGGGCGCTGTTCATTCCGATGCTGGTGATCTACCTGGTCACTTCGCTGGAAGCCATCGGTGACGTTACCGCCACCAGCAAGGTGTCGCGCCAGCCGGTCGAAGGGCCGGTGTGGATGCAGCGGATCAAGGGGGGCGTGCTGGTCAACGGCGCCAACTCGCTGCTGGCCGGTCTGTTCAACACCTTCCCTAGCTCGATCTTTGCCCAGAACAACGGGGTGATTCAGCTGACCGGAATTGCCAGCCGTCATATCGGTATGTGGATTGCCGTAATGCTGGTGTTGCTGGGTCTGTTCCCGAGTGTTGCCGGGGTGATTCAGGCCGTGCCGGAGCCGGTGCTGGGCGGCGCGGCGATGGTCATGTTTGGCGCGGTTGCGGCGTCGGGGATCAATATTCTGGCCAGCACCCGGCTGGACCGTCGGGCGCTGCTGATTATTGCGGTGTCGTTGGCGCTGGGGCTGGGCGTAGCGCAGGTGCCGGAATTCCTGGCGCACATGCCGGCGGCGATTCGCAATGTGCTGGAGTCGGGTGTGGCTACCGGGGGGATTTGTGCGCTGGTGCTGAACTGGTTCTTGCCGGAGAGCAAGGAGCAGGCTTGAACCTGGCGTTTGAATGAAAAGCCCGCGCCCGCTTGCACAAGCGGGCGCGGGCTTTTTTGCTTTATCATGGCACCATTCCTTTGCATGAGTTAGCCATGAAATTCGCTATCGCGGTGTTCTCCCCGGCCCATGCGCCCTCTTCGCGACGCGCCCTGCGCTTCGCCGAGGCGGTGCTGGCCGGCGGGCATGAGATTGCCCGGCTGTTCTTCTATCAGGACGGGGTGCACAGTGCCTCGGCCAACGTCGTCGCCCCCCAGGACGAACTGGACGTGGCTGGCCAGTGGCGCACGTTCATACAGACCCATCAGCTGGACGCCGTGGTGTGTATCGCCGCCGCCCTGCGCCGTGGCGTGCTCGACGAAGCCGAGGCCAACCGCTACCAGCGCCCGGCCGTGAACCTGCCCAAGCCCTGGGAACTGTCGGGGCTGGGCCAGCTGCACGAGGCCGCGCAAGTGGCCGATCGCCTTGTCTGCTTCGGAGGCGACTGATATGGCCAAGTCCTTGTTGATCATCAGCCGTCAGGCACCGTGGAATGGCCCCTCTGCCCGCGAGGCGCTGGACATCGCCCTGGCCGGCGGCGCGTTCGACCTGCCGTTGGGCATGCTGTTCCTCGACGATGGTGTGTTCCAGCTCGCGCCGGACCAGCAACCCGCCGCCGTGCAACAGAAGAACCTGGCCGCCAACCTGCAGGCGCTGCCGATGTTCGGTGTCGAAGAACTGTTCGCCTGCAACTACAGCCTGGCCCGCCGCGGCCTGGCAGCCCAAACCTTGGCGCTGCCGGTGCAAGTGCTCGATGACGCAGCACTGGCCGCGCTGATAGCCCGTTTCGACCAGGTGATAACGCTCTGATGAAAACCCTGCATGTAATTGCCCATTCCCCGTTTGGCGACGAGCGCCTGGCCAGTTGCCTGCGCCTGCTCGGTGCCGAAGATGCCCTGCTGCTGTGCGGCGATGCCGTGTATGCCCTGCGCAGCGGCAGCGAGCCGCACGGCCATTTGCAAGCCGCCGGCCTGGCCCAGCGCCTGTTCGCCCTGGACGAGGATGTACAGGCCCGCGCGGTCGGCAACGACCTGGCAACGGCCGTGGACTACGCCGGGTTCGTCGAACTGTCGCTGCAATACGATAAGGTCAACAGCTGGCTATGAATACGCTCACCGTTGGCGATCAGGTGATCGCCCTGGACAAGGATGGCTTCCTGGTCGACCTGCAAGACTGGTCCCACGACGCCGCCGAGGCTTTGGCCAAGCGCGAGGGTATACCGTTGACGGCGGACCACTGGGAAATCCTCGAACTGCTCCGTCAGTTCTACCAGGAATACCAGCTGTCTCCGGCCACCCGCCCGCTGATCAAGTACACGGCCCTCAAGCTGGGCCCTGAAAAGGGCAACAGCCCGCACCTTAACCGCCTGTTCAACGGCACCCCCGCCAAACTTGCCGCCAAGCTGGCGGGCCTGCCCAAGCCGACCAACTGCATATGACCGAACCTCGTCCGCTCACTCTGGAACCCCCCGCCGAACACCCGTTCGCCGAATTCGTGCGTATTCTCGGCAAAGGCAAGCGCGGCGCGCGTGGCCTGACCCGCGAGGAGGCCCGTGCAGCCATGACCCTGCTGCTGGAAGGCAAGGTCGAAGACACCCAGCTCGGTGCCTTCCTCATGCTGCTGCGGCACAAGGAAGAAAGCGCCGAAGAGCTGGCCGGCTTCACCGAGGCCCTGCGCGCCCACCTGCAGGCGCCGCGCATCGCCGTTGACCTGGACTGGCCCACGTACGCCGGCAAGAAGCGTCACCTGCCCTGGTACCTGCTGGCCGCCAAGTGCCTGGCCAACAATGGCGTGCGCATCCTGATGCACGGCGGTGGCGCACACACTGCCGGGCGTATGTATACAGAGCAACTGCTCGACCTGCTGCAGATTCCGCTGTGCCGCGACTGGGCCGCCGTCGGCAACGCGCTGGACCAGCACCAGCTGGCATTCTTCCCGCTGCACGACTGGGCGCCGCAGCTGCAACGCATGATCGACCTGCGCAATACCCTGGGCCTGCGCTCGCCCATCCACTCGCTGGCTCGGGTGCTCAACCCGCTGGGCGCTCGCTGTGGATTGCAGAGCATCTTTCACCCCGGTTACCAGGCCGTGCACCGCGAGGCCAGCCGCTTGCTGGGCGACCATGCCGTGGTGATCAAGGGTGATGGCGGCGAAATCGAGGTCAATCCCGATGTCATCAGCCATCTCTACGGCACCACGGCGGGTGAGGCGTGGGATGAAGAGTGGCCAGCGCTGAGCGAACGTCGCCATGTCAAGCCGCCCAGCCTGCAGGCAGAACACTTGCTGGCGTTCTGGCGTGGCGAAGTGGAAGACAGTTATGGCGAGAAGGCCCTGATTGCGACCATGGCGCTGGCCCTGCGTGGTTTGGGACAGCACCGCGAGCAGGCGTTCGTAACAGCGCAAGGCTACTGGGACACTCGAAATAGATCGATTTAGCCGATAATAGAACCGCGATCTTTGCGCTATTTCTTCGAACGATTTGGCCTAGACTGGGCTCCAACGACAAACAACTTTGTTTCAGGAGCTCACCATGGGCCTATTGATCGACGGCCGCTGGCACGACCAGTGGTATGAAAACGGCAAGGACGGCACGTTCAAGCGGGAGAATGCCCAGCGCCGCAATCAGTTGCCCGCCCCCGAGGCCGGCCGCTACCACCTGTACGTGTCGCTGGCCTGCCCATGGGCCCACCGCACCCTGATCTTTCGCGCGCTGAAAGGCCTGGAGCCGTTGATCGACGTGTCGGTGGTCAGCTGGCTGATGCAGGACCATGGCTGGACCTTCGATCAGCAGCAAGGCTCCAGCGGGGACCACCTAGACGCCCTGCAGTACCTGCACCAGCGCTACACCCAGGATGACCCGCACTACACAGGACGCGTGACGGTGCCTGTGCTGTGGGACAAGAAAGAGAAGCGCATCGTCAACAATGAGTCGGCAGAAGTCATCCGCATTTTCAACAGCGCGTTCAACGAGCTGACCGGCAATACCCTGGACCTTTACCCCACATCGCTGCGCCCGACCATCGAAGCACTGAACGCACGTATCTACCCCGCGGTGAACAACGGCGTGTACCGCGCAGGCTTTGCTACCACGCAAGACGCTTACGAGGCTGCCTTCGACGATGTGTTCAACGAGCTGGATTACCTGGAAGCCTTGCTAGGCCGCAATCGCTACCTGGCGGGTGAGTACCTGACCGAGGCTGATGTACGCCTGTTCACCACACTGGTGCGCTTCGATGCCGTGTACCACGGGCACTTCAAGTGCAACCTGCGCCGCCTGAGCGACTACCACAACCTGTCGAACTGGCTGCGTGAGCTGTACCAGTGGCCTGGGGTGGCGGGCACGGTGAACATGGAGCATATCCAGAAGCACTATTACATGAGCCACAAGACCATCAACCCGAACGGGATTGTGCCTAAAGGGCCTTTGCAGGACTTTGGCTTGCCGCATGATAGAGAGCGGTTGGTGGGCAAAGGGATTTGGCAGGCTTGAGAAAGCCGGGGCTGCTTTGCAGCCCATCGCGACACAAGGCCCACACACAAGGGCCTTGCAATGCCTGGGGCATGTGCGATGGGCCACAAAGCGGCCCCCACGATTTCAGCTGTTCTGCGAACCTTCGAACCAGGCCAGCTTGTCACGCAACTGCACCACCTCCCCCACAATCACCAGGGTCGGCGCATGCACCTCGTGCTGGGCCACCAGGTCTGGCAAGTCCGCCAAGGTGCCGGTGAACACGCGCTGATTACGCGTGGTCCCCTGCTGCACCAACGCCGCCGGGGTACTCGCGGCACGCCCGTGGCGAATCAGCTCGGCACAGATGGTCGGCAAGCCCACCAACCCCATGTAGAACACCAAGGTCTGCGCCGGCGCAACCAGGTCATTCCACGGCAGGTTGCTGGTGCCGTCCTTGAGGTGCCCGGTGACGAAGCGCACCGACTGGGCATAGTCGCGGTGAGTCAGCGGAATGCCGCCATACGCCGAGCAACCGCTGGCCGCGGTAATGCCCGGCACCACCTGGAACGGAATGCCATGCTCGGCCAGCTCTTCGATCTCTTCGCCGCCCCGGCCGAAGATGAACGGGTCGCCACCCTTCAGGCGCAGCACCCGCTTACCCTGCCGAGCCAGATCGACCAACAGACGGTTGATCTGGTCCTGCGGCACTGAATGATCAGCGCGGCGCTTGCCTACGTAGATACGCTCGGCATCACGGCGACACATATCGATGATGGCGGGTGCAACCAGGCGGTCGTACAGCACCACGTCGGCCTGCTGCATCAGGCGCAAGGCACGGAAGGTCAGCAAGTCCGGATCACCCGGGCCGGCACCAACCAAGTACACCTCACCGCCCTGCTGCACCGGTGCGCCGTCTACCATCGCCTGCAACAGACGTTCGGCTTCAGCACCCTGCCCGGCCAGCTGACGCTCGGCGATCGGCCCCTGGAACACGGTTTCCCAGAAGCCACGACGCTGGTTGACGTCCGGGTACAGGGATTTGACCTTGTGCCGGAAGCGTGCCGCCAGCCCGGCCAGTTCACCATAGGCCGAAGGGATCCATGCCTCGAGCTTGGCGCGAATCAGGCGTGCCAGTACCGGGGCGTCACCGCCGCTGGAAACAGCAATAACCAGCGGCGAGCGGTCTACGATCGCCGGGAAGATCACCGTGCACAGGGCCGGCGCATCCACCACATTGACCGGCACGCTAAGCGCCTGCGCATCAGCCGACACCTGGGCATTCAGCCCAGGGTCGTCGGTCGCCGCGATCACCAACCGGCAACCGACCAGGTCGGCTGCCTGATAGCCACGCACCAGCACCTCACCGCCACCTTCCCGGGCCAACGCCGCCAACTGGCCGTCGACGTCCGGCGCCACCACCCGCAGCACACCGCCGGCATCGGCCAGCAGGCGCGCCTTGCGCAAGGCGATCTCACCGCCACCGACGACCAGCACGCGGCCGCCCTGCAGCTTGTGGAACAGCGGCAGGTAATCCATTTAGCGGATGACCTCGACGCCGCCCATGTAAGGCTTCAGCACTTCCGGCACCAGGATCGAACCGTCGGCCTGCTGGTAGTTTTCCAGCACAGCAACCAGGGTACGGCCTACGGCCAGCCCGGAGCCGTTGAGCGTGTGCACCAGCTCTGGCTTGCCGGTTTCCGGGTTGCGCCAGCGGGCCTGCATGCGGCGTGCCTGGAAGTCGCCACAGTTGGAGCACGAGCTGATTTCGCGGTACTTGTCCTGGCTCGGTACCCACACTTCCAGGTCGTAGGTTTTCACGGCGCCAAAGCCCATGTCGCCGGTGCACAGGGCCAGCACGCGGTACGGCAGCTCCAGCAGCTGCAGCACGCGCTCGGCGTTGGCGGTCAAGCCTTCCAGGGCTTCCATCGACTTAGCCGGCTCCACCACCTGCACCATCTCCACCTTGTCAAACTGGTGCTGGCGGATCATGCCGCGGGTGTCACGGCCAGAAGCACCGGCTTCGCTGCGGAAGCAAGGGGTGTGGGCAACCAGTTTGAGCGGCAGCTGCTTGGCGTCGAGGATTTCACCCGCCACCAGGTTGGTCAGCGACACTTCGGCGGTCGGGATCAGGTAGAAGTCAGCCTCGCCTTCGCGGGTGATCTTGAACAGGTCTTCCTCGAACTTCGGCAACTGGCCAGTGCCCTGCAGCGCGGGCGCCTGCACCATGTACGGGGTGTAGTGTTCCTCGTAGCCATGTTCGCCGGTGTGCAGGTTGATCATGAACTGCGCCAGGGCGCGGTGCAGACGGGCAACCGGACCACGCAGCACAGCAAAACGGGCACCGGACAGCTTGGCAGCCGCTTCGAAGTCCAGGCCACCACTGATTTCACCGAGGGCCACATGGTCCTTGATTTCGAAGTCGAACGCCTTCGGCGTGCCCCAACGGCGCACTTCGACGTTGTCGTCTTCACTGGCGCCGACCGGCACGCTGGCGTCCGGCAGGTTGGGAATGGTCAGCAAGATGCTATCCAGCTCGGCCTGAATGGCGTCCAGCTCAGCCTTGCCGGCAGCCAGTTCGTTGGCCATGCGCTCGACGTCCGCCATCAGCGGGGCGATGTCTTCACCCTTGGCCTTGGCCTGGCCGATGGACTTGGAACGGGCGTTACGCTCAGCCTGCAGCTGTTCGGTGCGGGTCTGCACCGCCTTGCGGCGCTCTTCCAGTGATTCGATGCGCGCGACATCCAGGCTGAAGCCACGGGAGGCCAGGCGATCCGCCACTTCCTGAAGTTGGCCGCGTAACAGTTTGGAATCGAGCATATCGTTCTCTCGTTATGTGTAGGTGTTGGTTCAGAATCGGGTCAGGGACAGGCCAGCCCAGGTTGCGAGCAGCCCGCCCACTACGCTGATACTGGTATAGCCCAAGGCAAGGGGCACTTGCCCGCTTTCCATCAGGCGCACGGTATCGAGCGAGAAGGAGGAAAAGGTCGTCAGGCCCCCGAGGAAGCCGACAATCAGGCCGGCGCGCAGTTCGACCGGCGCCAGCGGCTTGTGCAAGAACAAGCCATAGAGCAAGCCGATCAGCAGACAGCCAACCAGGTTGACCGCCAGCGTACCGGCATAGAAGTGCCGTGGCCAGTGGGCCGCTACCCAGTTGGTGGTAGCAAAGCGCAACAAGGTGCCGGCAATACCACCCGCGCTGACTGCGGCGATGAGTGCAATCACGGTTTTCTCCGCTGGCGGGGGCTGTTGCGGTCGAGGTCGGCCAGATGGCGCAGCTTCTCGCCAATTTTCAGTTCCAGGCCACGGGGCACCGGCTGATAGTACCGGCGCGGTTCCAGCTCGTCGGGGAAGTAATCCTCACCGGCGGCGTAGGCGTCAGGTTCATCGTGGGCATAGCGGTACTCGTCGCCATAGCCCAACTGCTTCATCAGCTTGGTCGGGGCATTGCGCAGGTGCAACGGCACCTCCAGCGAACCATGCTCGGCCGCTTCGCGCAGGGCGGTCTTGAACCCCACGTACACCGCGTTGCTCTTGGGTGCACAGGCCAGGTAGGTGATGGCCTGTGCCACCGCCAACTCGCCCTCGGGGCTGCCAAGGCGCTCCTGCACATCCCAGGCTGCCAGGCACAGGCTAAGCGCACGCGGGTCGGCGTTGCCGATGTCCTCGCTGGCCATGCGCACCACGCGGCGGGCGATGTACAACGGATCGCAGCCGCCGTCGAGCATGCGTGCAAACCAGTACAGGGCGCCATCGGGGTTGGAGCCGCGCACCGACTTGTGCAGTGCGGATATCTGGTCGTAAAACGCCTCGCCGCCTTTGTCGAAGCGGCGGCGACTGTCACCCAGCAGGCTCTGTAGCATCTCGACGTCGATCTCGCTGCCGTCTTCAGCCAGGTCCGAGGCGTTCTCAAGGAAGTTGAGCATGCGCCGGCCATCGCCGTCGGCGGCGGCCATCAGCATCTTGAAGGCGTCGTCGCCCACCCGCAGGTTGCGCTTGCCCAGGCCACGCGCTTCCGTCAGCGCACGGTTGACCAGCTTGCGCAAGGCCGCTTCGTCCAGGCTCTTGAGCACATACACCCGCGCCCGCGACAGCAGCGCGTTGTTCAGCTCGAACGACGGGTTTTCGGTGGTGGCACCGATGAACAGCAGGGTGCCGTCCTCGACATAGGGCAAAAACGCGTCCTGCTGCGACTTGTTGAAGCGGTGCACCTCGTCAACGAACAGGATGGTGCGACGGCCATATTGGCCAGCCTGCTGTTTGGCCACCTCCACCGCCTGGCGGATCTCTTTCACCCCGGCCAGCACCGCCGACACCGTTTCGAAGTGCGCATCGCAGAACTGCGCCAGCAACCGCGCCAGCGTGGTCTTGCCGACCCCGGGCGGCCCCCAGAAGATCATCGAGTGCAGCGCACCTTGTTCCAGCGCTTCGCGCAGCGGTTTACCGCGCGCCAGCAGGTGCTCCTGGCCGACGTACTCATCCAGGCTGGACGGGCGCAGACGGGCGGCCAGGGGCTGGGCGACAGGTTCGCTTCGAAACAGGTCCATGGCGAGCTCTGGTTACTCCTTGATCACGTCCGCGCCTTTGGGGATGTCGAACTTGAACTTGCTGTCCGGCACCGCCTGGTTGGCCTTGACGCCATTGAACAGGATGTTGGTGCGCTGGCCGACGCTGTCGATCAGCTGCATGTCATTGATCAGGCCTTTGCGGAACGACACGCGCAGCGAGTCGAACAACGTGTCCTTGGTCTTTGGCTTGAGGGTGAAGTCCATCACTTCACCCTGCTCCTTCGAGGCGATGTCGAAGCTCTGGCTGATCTTCGACACATCACCCGACAGCAGCAGCGCCGGGGTCTGGTTCAGGCGCACGTCGAGCTTCTTGATGGTGGCCTGTTCCAAGTCCGGGTCCCACAGGGTGACGTTCTTGCCGTCCGACACCACCACCTGCTCCTGCGGTGCATCGGTGTGCCAGTAGAACAGGCCCGGGCGCTTGACCGTCATCTTGCCCGAGGTTTCCTGCAGGCTGGTGCCATCGGCGCCCAGGGTCAGCTGGGAGAAGTTGGCCTCGATGGTCTGCGACTTTTCCAGTAACTGGGTCAGGCGTTGTACGTCTTGCTCACCGGCATAAGCAGTAACCGAGCCCAGGGTAAGGGCAGAAACCAACAGCATGCGAATCGCGCGCATGGGAATCCTCATTGAGCGTTGAAAAGGCCGGGCGCCACCGTTGGCGCCCGGCAGGGTGTTCATCAGTCGCGCGGGCCGCCCGGGGCTATCACTTCCCGCGAGCCGTTGCTGTTCATCGGGGTGACAACGCCGGCCATCTCCATCGACTCGATCATGCGCGCGGCACGGTTGTAGCCGATCTTCAGCTTGCGTTGCACGGCAGAAATGGAGGCGCGACGGCTCTCAAGCACGAATTGCACCGCTTCATCATACAGGGCGTCGGTTTCGGCATCGTCACCCTCGCCACCGCCGCCGCCGCCATCAAAGCCGCTACCGGCTTCTTCGACGCCGTTGAGGATGTCGTCGTTGTAGTCCGGGGCGCCACGCAGCTTCCACGCCTCGACCGTGCGGTGCACTTCGTCGTCGGACACGAATGCGCCGTGCACCCGGATCGGCAGGCTGGTGCCCGGCGGCATGTACAGCATGTCGCCATGGCCCAGCAGCTGTTCGGCACCGCCCTGGTCGATGATGGTACGCGAGTCGATCTTGCTCGACACCTGGAACGCCATACGGGTCGGGATGTTGGCCTTGATCAGGCCGGTGATCACGTCCACCGACGGGCGCTGGGTGGCGAGGATCAGGTGAATACCGGCCGCCCGTGCCTTCTGCGCGATACGGGCGATCAGCTCTTCGACCTTCTTGCCGACGATCATCATCATGTCGGCGAATTCGTCCACCACCACCACGATGGTGGGAAGGGTTTTCAGCGCAGGTGGCTCATCGTCCATGCTCTCACGGCGATACAGCGGGTCATGGATGATTTCGCCCGCTTCCTGGGCGTCCTTGATCTTGCGGTTGAAACCGGCCAGGTTACGCACGCCCATGGCCGCCATCAGTTTGTAGCGCCGCTCCATTTCGGCCACGCTCCAGCGCAGGGCGTTGGCGGCGTCCTTCATGTCGGTGACCACCGGGCACAGTAAGTGCGGGATGCCTTCGTAGATCGACAGTTCAAGCATTTTCGGGTCGATCATGATCAGCCGCGCGTCTTCCGGGCTGGACTTGAACAGGATCGACAAAATCATCGCGTTCACACCCACCGACTTACCGGAGCCGGTAGTACCGGCCACCAACAGGTGCGGCATCTTGGCCAGGTCAGTGATCACCGGCTTGCCGCCAATGTCGTGGCCCAGCGCCAGCGTGACGGGCGATTTCTGCTCGTCGTACTGCGGCGTGGCCAGCACTTCGGAGAAGCGCACCATCTGGCGGTTTTCGTTGGGTATCTCGATACCTACCGTGGTCTTGCCAGGGATGACCTCGACCACTCGCACACTGGTCACGGCCAGCGAACGCGCCAGGTCCTTGGCCAGGTTGGCGATGCGGCTGACCTTCACGCCGGCGGCCGGCTGGATTTCGTAACGGGTAATTACCGGGCCGGGGTGGATCGAGTCCACCGCCACTTCCACACCGAATTCCTTGAGCTTGATTTCCAGCAGCTGACCGACGCCGGCCAGGGACTCTGGCGAATACTCGATCTTTTTCTGTTCGGCCGGGTCGAGGATGGAAATCGAGGGCAAAGTGCCTTCCACGGCGCTGTCGACGAACAGCGGCGCCTGCTTTTCCTTCATCGCCCGCTTGCTCGGCTCCGGCGCCTTGGCGGCTGACGGCGGCACAATGGTGGGCGCTGCGTGCTGCTGGCGGGGCACCACGGTTTCACGCGGCGCCAATGCCTCAGGCGCCGTTTCACGTGGCGGCACAATCGGTTCGCGTGCAAGGGTTGGCTCACGTGGCTCGACCGGCTGAGCGGGTGGCTCTTCACGCTTGAGGATGCGCTCGCGCAGTGACGGTTTGGCCGGCTCGCGCTTCTCGGCAGCCATCGGCGCGGCCTTGAACACCGGTTCATCCTCGCGCAGCTGTGCCTCGAGGCGCTTGCGCTCGTTGCGCGCTTCCCACCAGCGGGTGGCAGCCCCTTGCACCAGTTCGAACAGGTCGAGGGTGATCTTGCCGGTCAGGTCCATCACCTTGAACCACGACAGGTCGGTGAAGACGGTCAGGCCGAACAGGAACAGGGCAATGAACATCAGCGTGCTGCCCTGCACGTTCAGCAGGTTGCGCGCCAGGTCGCCCAGGCTTTCGCCCAGTGCACCACCGGCGGAGAACGGCAGGCTGGCGGGCGGGTGGAAGTGGATATGCGCCAGCGCTGCCCCCGACAGCACCAGGAACACCAGGCCAATCAGCCGCCAGGAGAACAGCCAGCCGCTCCAATCCCACGGCTGGTGGCGTTCGCGGAAAATCTGCCAGGTCTTGACCGCCAGCAGCAGCGGAAAAATATAGGCGAAGTAACCCAGCACCATGAACAGGATGTCGGCGAAGTAGGCACCGGCACGCCCGGCCGCATTCTGCACCTGGTCGACGTTGCTGGTGTGGCTGAAGCCCGGGTCCGACGTATCGTAGGTCAGCAGCGCCATCCACAGGTACAGGCACAGCGCGCCGACAGCGATCAACGCACCTTCCTTGAGGCGATAATGCAGCTGCTGCCGCCACAGTGGCACAGGCAATGGAGCTGGAGTTGCGGTGGATTTCTTCAAAACGCGTCTATTCCTGCGCGTGGTGCGCGTCCAATAGTGATCGGCCGCTGCGCGACCAACGAACCACTACTTTTAACATTACTGCCCGCCAGCCGCCATGGCGGCACGCCGTATGGGGGGTTTGGCCGGGGGCGAATTCATATAGCTGCAATTTGAGCATGCATTTTCTTTTGTGACAAAGGCTTATGCTGTGTTTTTGCACAGGTGTGACAGCAAATGTAGCGGATGGTGCCTGCGGTTTGATGAATGTGTAGGAAATTGCCCTGAATTGCCGCAAAACGGCCTCACCTCCCTGTAGGGGGTAGCTTGTGCAGGTTACCGCGCTGGCTTTGAGGCACCCAAAGAGATTGACCCCGCTTTTGACCCAAGCCATGCTGCCCTCTCCCCTCCCCCACCGCACGATAGACCATGCTCACCTGGCTGACCCGCGACTCGCTGACCTTCCCGCCCCTGGAAAAGGCGCTGCACGACCCCAACGGCCTACTGGCCGCCGGCGGTGACCTGAGCCCCGAGCGTCTGGTGCAGGCGTATCGCCATGGCTGCTTCCCGTGGTACCAGGACGGCCAACCGATCCTGTGGTGGTCACCCGACCCGCGCACGGTGTTGTTGCCTGACCAGTTGCATGTGTCACGCTCGCTGGCCAAGCTGATGCGCCAAGGCCGCTACCAGGTCAGCTTCGACACCGACTTCCCGGCCGTGATCGCCGCCTGCGCCGCGCCTCGCGACTACGCTGACGGCACCTGGATCACCGACACCATGCGCAACGCCTACTGCGAGCTGCACCGCCGCGGCATCGCCCATTCGGTCGAAGTTCGCCAGGACGGCGAACTGGTCGGGGGCCTGTACGGCCTCGCCATGGGCCAGCTGTTCTTTGGCGAATCGATGTTCAGCCGCGCCGACAACGCCTCCAAGGTCGGCTTCGTGACCTTGGTCAACCACCTGCGAGACGCCGGCTTCGTGCTTATCGACTGCCAGATGCCGACCAACCACCTGCACAGCCTGGGCGCCCACGCCATCAGCCGTGCCGAGTTCGCCAGCTACCTGGCACGCCACCTTGACCAACCCAACAGTGCTTCATGGGTTGCCTAGGCGAGTTCCCGTAGCTGGCTTACACTTAAAACAAAGTCTCACCGAAGGGGTTGATCATGACAGAGTTGGCGCGGTTGAAGTTCTATGCCACTCAGCCCCACTCCTGCAGCTACCTGCCGGAGGAGCAGGCGACCACGCTGTTCCTCGACCCCAGCCAGCCGATGGACGTGCACGTGTACGCCGATTTGTCGGAAATGGGCTTTCGCCGCAGTGGCGACCACCTGTACCGCCCACACTGCCAGAACTGCAACGCCTGCGTGCCGGCGCGCATCCCGGCGGCGCGTTTCATCCCCAACCGCCAGCAGCGTCGCATACTCAAACGTAACGCCGACCTGACCGTAACCGCAGCGCGCCCGGCGTTCAAGGAAGAGTACTTCGAGCTGTACCGGCGCTATATCGAAACGCGCCACGCCGATGGCGACATGTACCCGCCCAGCCGCGATCAGTTTTCCACCTTCCTGGTACGCGACCTGCCGTTCTGCTGGTTCTACGAATTTCGCCTGGAAGGCCGGTTGATGGCGGTGGCAGTGTGCGACCTGCTGCCCAATGGCCTGTCAGCGGTGTACACCTTCTACGAGCCGGACGAGGAGCGCCGCAGCCTCGGCCGTTTCGCCATTCTCTGGCAGATCACCGAAGCGCTGCGCCAGAACCTGGAGGCGGTTTACCTGGGCTACTGGATCAAGAACTGCAAGAAGATGAACTACAAGACGCAGTACCGACCTATCGAGCTGCTGATAAACCAGCGCTGGGTCACCCTCAACTGAAAGCATTGGCTTGACACGCAGTTTTCCGGCATAATCCACGCCACTTTTTTGCCCGGTGCGGATATGCGTCGGGCTAACACTGGATCCGAGGGCTCAACTGCATGTCGAAAGAAGACAGCTTCGAAATGGAAGGTACTGTCGTCGACACCCTGCCCAACACCATGTTCCGCGTGGAGTTGGAAAACGGGCACGTCGTAACCGCGCACATCTCCGGAAAGATGCGCAAGAACTACATCCGTATTCTCACTGGCGACAAGGTCCGCGTCGAGCTGACGCCGTACGACCTGAGCAAGGGCCGCATCACCTACCGTGCGCGCTAAACTCAAGCCATGAAAAAGCCCGGCCAGGTGCCGGGCTTTTTTGTGCCTTTTGAAACTGCAGGGGCTGCAAGGCAGCCCCTGCACATCACGCGACCTCAGCGGTGGTTTCGAAGTCGAACACCAGTTCGCCATCGCGCAGGTCGACATGCACCACGCCACCATGCTCGGCCAGCTCGCCAAACAGGATCTCCTCGGCCAGCGGCCGCTTGATCTTGTCCTGGATCAGCCGCGCCATTGGCCGCGCGCCCATCTGCACGTCATAGCCCGAAACCGCCAGCCAACCGCGCGCTTCATCGCTGACTTCCAGCAGCACACGCTTGTCTTCCAGTTGCGCCTGCAATTCGATAAGGAACTTGTCGACGATGCTTTTGATCGTCTCCGTGCTCAGGCGGCCAAACTGGATGATGGTATCCAGACGGTTGCGGAACTCTGGCGTGAAGCTCTTGCGGATCACTTCCATGGCATCGGACGCGTGGTCCTGATGAGTGAAGCCGATCGACGCCCGCGCCGCGGTTTCTGCACCGGCGTTGGTGGTCATGATCAGGATCACGTTACGGAAGTCGGCCTTGCGCCCGTTGTTGTCGGTCAAGGTACCGTGGTCCATCACCTGCAGCAGCAGATTGAAGACTTCCGGGTGGGCCTTCTCGATTTCATCGAGCAACAATACGCAGTGCGGCTGCTTGGTGATCGCCTCAGTCAACAAGCCACCCTGGTCAAAACCAACATAACCCGGCGGCGCACCAATCAAACGCGACACGGTGTGACGCTCCATGTACTCAGACATGTCGAAACGCACCAACTCCACACCCAGCGCCTTGGCCAGTTGCCGCGCCGCTTCGGTCTTGCCGACGCCGGTAGGGCCGGCGAACAGGAACGAACCCACCGGCTTGTCTGGCGACTTGAGGCCGGCACGGGACAGCTTGATCGCGGTGGCCAGCGAGTCGATTGCCTGGTCCTGGCCAAACACGGTCAGTTTCAGGTCGCGCTCAAGGTTACGCAGCAGCTCCTTGTCGGAACTGGTGACGTGCTTCGGCGGAATTCGCGCAATCTTGGCGACGATGTCCTCCACTTGCGGTACATCAATGCGCTTGACGCGATTGGCTTCTGGCTGCAGGCGCTGGTAGGCCCCAGCCTCGTCGATCACATCAATGGCCTTGTCAGGCATGTGCCGGTCGTTGATGTAGCGCGAAGCCAGTTCGGCGGCGGCGCGCAGGGCTTCGTCGCTGTACTCGATGTTGTGGTGGCTTTCGAAACGCCCTTTCAGGCCGCGCAGAATGCCCACGGTGTCTTCGACCGATGGCTCGCTGACATCCACCTTCTGGAAGCGCCGCGCCAGGGCACGGTCCTTCTCGAAGATGCCGCGAAACTCCTGGAACGTGGTCGAACCGATGCAGCGGATTTCACCCGACGACAGCAGCGGCTTGAGCAGGTTGGAGGCATCCATCACCCCGCCCGACGCCGCACCGGCGCCGATGATGGTGTGAATTTCGTCGATGAACAGGATGGCCTGCGGACGCTTGCGCAGCTCACCGAGCAGCGCCTTGAAGCGCTTCTCGAAGTCACCACGGTATTTGGTACCGGCCAGCAAGGCACCCAGATCGAGTGAGTAGACCACGCTCTGTGCCAGCAGGTCAGGCACCTGACCATCGACGATGCGCTTGGCCAGGCCTTCGGCGATGGCCGTCTTACCCACGCCAGCCTCACCCACCAGCAGCGGGTTGTTCTTGCGCCGACGGGCCAGGATTTGCGCCACGCGTTCCACTTCCTGCTCACGACCTACCAGCGGGTCGATACGGCCGGCACGGGCCAGCTCGTTCAAGTTGCTGGCGTAGGCGTCCAGCGGGTTGCTCGAAGAGGAGGTTTCGCCGCCCTCTTCGTCCTGCATGTCCTGCTCGCTTTCAGACTGCGCACCATGCCCTGGCACCTTGGAGATGCCGTGGGCGATGTAGTTGACCACGTCGATACGGGCCACGCTCTGCTGCTTGAGCAGGAACACGGCCTGGCTTTCCTGTTCGCTGAAGATCGCCACCAGCACGTTGGCGCCGGTCACTTCGCGCTTGCCAGAGCTCTGCACGTGGAACACGGCACGCTGCAGCACGCGCTGGAAGCCCAGGGTTGGCTGGGTTTCACGGTCTTCGTCGTTGACAGGGATCAACGGCGTGGTGGAGTCGATGAACTCTTGCAGGTCATGCTTGAGCTTGTCGAGATTGGCGCCACAGGCGCGCAGAACGGTCGCGGCAGCCTCATTGTCAAGGAGTGCCAGCAGCAGATGCTCGACGGTCATGAACTCATGACGCTTCGAACGAGCCTCCTTGAAGGCAAGATTGAGGGTGACTTCGAGCTCGCGGTTTAACATAGCTTCACCTCATACCCAAGTGGTCGGCGATTAACCGTCCTTCTCGATTTCACAGAGTAGCGGATGCTGGCTTTCCCTGGCGTATTGGTTGACCTGCATGGCCTTTGTTTCGGCGATGTCACGGGTAAACAATCCGCACACTGCCCGCCCCTCGGTATGGACGGTCAGCATGATCTTGGTCGCCAGCTCGCGGTTCAGACTGAAGAACGTCTCGAGCACTTCGACGACGAAATCCATTGGTGTGTAGTCATCGTTGAACAAAACCACCTTGTACATCGGTGGCGCCTGCAGGATCGGCTTGGCTTCCTGAACTGCAAGACCTGAGCCGTCGTCCTCATTCGATTGCGGGCGATCCTGATTGAATGTTAGTCGAATCTCACTAGGTGCATGCATGGAAAGAATTTCATCATGAGCGTCAGGTTAAGGTTGCGGGTTGACTGCACAGGCCACCGCCGGCGCAGGCGCCGCGTGACCTTGACTATCGGCAAAACGGTGTTACAACCAATAAGAACCCACCGTGGTCGATAAAGATCCGCGCAGTCAACCAGATTTTTCGCAAGGTTCGTATGCGGATGAAGTGGATGATACTCCAGTGATGGAGTCCTTTGCAGAGGGACATAGGGATGGCAAGCGGTAAAGTCAAGTGGTTCAACAATGCCAAGGGCTATGGATTCATCAATGAGGAAGGTAAATCCGATGACCTGTTCGCCCATTATTCCGCCATCCGAATGGACGGATACAAGACCCTGAAGGCTGGCCAGGCCGTGGTGTTCGACATCGTCCAGGGCCCCAAAGGCTTGCACGCCGTTGAAATCAAAGATGCTGCGGCCGCCGCGGCAGAGGCTGCCAGACCCCTGGGTGAGCCGCAAAGCGAAACTGCAAAAGCCTGACTGCCTGCGCTGTGCCGATAGACGAAAAAACCGGCCGTTTCTTTACAGGAGACGGCCGGTTTTCTGTTGCCTTACATGTGTTTGATCATTTCATCGCCAAAGCCTGAGCTGCTTACCAGCTTGGCGCCTTCCATCAACCGCTCGAAATCGTAGGTCACGGTCTTGGCCGCAATGGCACCATTGGTGCCTTTGATGATCAGGTCGGCGGCCTCGGTCCAACCCATGTGGCGCAGCATCATCTCTGCCGAGAGGATCACCGAGCCCGGGTTGACCTTGTCCTGCCCGGCATACTTGGGCGCCGTGCCGTGAG
This sequence comes from Pseudomonas sp. BO3-4, assembly GCF_034044115.1. Taxonomy (NCBI): domain Bacteria; kingdom Pseudomonadati; phylum Pseudomonadota; class Gammaproteobacteria; order Pseudomonadales; family Pseudomonadaceae; genus Pseudomonas; species Pseudomonas sp. BO3-4. The sequence continues at coordinate 2,141,247 of NZ_CP139018.1, read as the reverse complement.
TGGCCTCGAACATGGCCACGGTGTCGGACAGGTTGGCGCCCGGCGCAATGCCGATACCGCCCACCTCCGCCGCCAGGGCATCGGACAGGTAGTCACCGTTGAGGTTGAGGGTGGCGATCACGTCGTATTCGGCCGGGCGTAGCAGGATCTGCTGCAGCATGGCGTCGGCAATGGCGTCCTTGACGATGACCTCGCGACCGGTCTTGGGGTTCTTGAATTTCATCCATGGGCCACCATCGAGCAGTTCAGCGCCGAACTCGTCACGCGCCACCTCGTACCCCCAGTCCTTGAACGCGCCCTCGGTGAACTTCATGATGTTGCCCTTGTGCACCAGGGTCAGCGATTCGCGGTCGTTATCCACCACGTATTGCAGGGCCTTGCGCACCAGACGCTTGGTACCCTCCTTAGACACCGGCTTGATGCCAATGCCGCAATCCTGGTCGAAGCGGATCTTGGTGACCCCCATTTCCTCCTTGAGAAACTTGATCACCTTGTTCGCCTCAGGCGACCCGGCCTTCCACTCGATGCCGGCATAGATGTCTTCGGAGTTCTCGCGGAAGATCACCATGTCGACGTCGCCCGGCTTTTTCACCGGGCTCGGTACACCCTGGAACCACAGCACCGGCCGCAGGCACACATACAGGTCCAGTTGCTGGCGCAGGGCCACGTTGAGCGAGCGGATGCCGCCACCGACCGGGGTGGTCAGCGGGCCCTTGATCGACACCACGTAATCACGCACGGCATCGAGGGTTTCCTGCGGCAACCAAGTATCCTGGTCATACTTTTGGGTGGCTTTCTCGCCAGCGTATACCTCCATCCAGGCGATCTTGCGCTTGCCGCCGTAGGCCTTCTCCACGGCGGCATCGACCACCTTGATCATTACCGGCGAAACATCGACGCCGATCCCGTCGCCTTCAATGTAAGGAATGATCGGATGATCAGGCACGTTGAGCGAATGATCTGCATTGACGGTGATCTTGCTGCCGTCGGTCGGAACCTTGATTTTCTGGTATCCCATGCTTGCACTACTCCGCTGTCGGGTGTGGTTTGGACATCGTGCGATCCACTGAGCCTAAACCACATCTGCCGACCTGCAAGGCATGCGACAACCCGCCGCATTGCCGCTTAGTCTTTGGTCTTATAAATGGGCCGATATCACTTGGCCTTGCTGATTAGCCCGAATGGTTTGGTATACTCCGCCGCGACCGAAGGGTCATCGGGGCGAATCCCAGGAAAATGCGGACCGCCCTAGGCCATGAATGGCCATAAAGCCTGGGTTGTTACCGCAGCTCAGCACTTGACGCTCGACTGATGCATCCACCATCACCGCTCGCAGCCTCTCGACTTTCCGCTCATGGCGCTGCCAGGGCGATGCGCCTACCCTGCGCACCACGAGACTCGAGCACGCTCAGCACACAGAGAGTTAACCCGCATGCCCACCCGTTCCAAGATCATCTATACCTTCACCGACGAAGCCCCCGCCCTCGCCACTTACTCGCTGCTGCCGATCATCGAAGCGTTCACCGCTTCGGCTGACATCGCTGTCGAAACTCGCGACATCTCCCTGGCTGGCCGTATCCTTGCCGCCTTCCCGGAGCAACTGGGCGCAGAGAAGCAAGTAGGCGATCACCTGGCGGAACTGGGCCAGCTGGCTACCACCCCTGAAGCCAACATCATCAAGCTGCCGAACATCAGCGCCTCGGTACCGCAGCTCAAAGCCGCGATCAAGGAACTGCAAGGCAAGGGCTTCAACATCCCTGACTACGCCGACGAGCCGGCCACCGCGGAAGAAAAAGAATCCCGTGCCCGCTACGACCGCATCAAAGGTTCCGCCGTGAACCCGGTGCTGCGCGAAGGCAACTCCGACCGCCGCGCGCCGCTGTCGGTCAAGAACTACGCCCGCAAGCACCCACACAAGATGGGTGCCTGGGCCGCCGACTCCAAGTCGCACGTTGCCCACATGACTCAAGGCGACTTCTACGGCAGCGAAAAGGCCGCGCTGATCGAAGCTGACGACAGCCTGCGCATCGAGCTGGTCGGCAAAGACGGCAGCACCACCGTGCTGAAAGAAAAAACCGCCGTCAAAGCCGCTGAAGTCATCGACTGCGCCACCATGAGCCGCAAGGCCCTGAAAGCCTTCATCGCCGAGCAGATCGCCGATGCCAAGGCCGCCGGCGTGCTGCTGTCGGTGCACCTGAAAGCCACCATGATGAAGGTCTCCGACCCGATCATGTTCGGCGTCATCGTCGAAGAGTTCTACAACGACGTGCTGACCAAGCACGCCGCTGCCCTGGCCGAAGTAGGCTTCAACGCCAACAACGGTATCGGCGACCTGTACGCCCGCATCAAGGACCTGCCAGCTGACAAGCAGGCCGAGATCGAAGCCGACATCCAGGCCCTGTACGCCGAGCGCCCGGCCCTGGCCATGGTCAACTCCGACAAAGGCATCACCAACCTGCACGTGCCGAGCGACGTGATCGTCGACGCCTCGATGCCGGCCATGATCCGTGACTCGGGCAAGATGTGGAACACCGCAGGCGAACTGCAAGACGCCAAGGCCGTGATCCCGGACCGCTGCTACGCCGGCATCTACCAGGCCACCATCGAAGACTGCAAGGTCAACGGTGCCTTCGACCCGACCACCATGGGCAGCGTGCCGAACGTTGGCCTGATGGCCCAAAAGGCCGAAGAGTATGGCTCCCACGACAAGACCTTCCAGGTCAAGGCTGACGGCGTGGTTCGTGTAGTCGATGGCAAGGGCAACGTGGTGCTGGAGCAGAACGTCGAAGCCGGTGACATCTTCCGTATGTGCCAGACCAAAGACGCGCCGATCCAGGACTGGGTCAAGCTGGCCGTCAACCGTGCCCGCCTGAGCAACACCCCGGCGGTGTTCTGGCTGGACCCGGCTCGCGCCCACGACGGCGTCATGATCGAGAAGGTGCAGAAGTACCTGAAAGATCACGACACCACCGGCCTGGACATCCGCATCCTGGCACCGGTCGACGCCATCAAGTTCTCCCTGGCCCGCATCCGCGAAGGCAAGGACACCATCTCGGTGACCGGCAACGTGCTGCGTGACTACCTGACCGACCTGTTCCCGATCATGGAGCTGGGCACCAGCGCCAAGATGCTGTCGATCGTGCCGCTGATGAACGGCGGTGGCCTGTTCGAAACCGGCGCCGGCGGTTCGGCTCCGAAGCACGTGCAACAGCTGGTTGAAGAGAACTTCCTGCGTTGGGATTCGCTGGGTGAATTCCTGGCCCTGGCCGCTTCCCTGGAGCACCTGGGCAACACCTACGACAACCCGCGCGCCAAGGTTCTGGCCAACACCCTGGACCAGGCTACCGGCAAGTTCCTCGACACCAACAAGTCGCCGTCGCGCAAAGTCGGCGGTATCGACAACCGCGGCAGCCACTTCTACCTGACCCTGTACTGGGCCGAAGCCCTGGCCGCTCAGACGGACGACGCTGCCCTGCAGGCACGTTTCGCACCACTGGCAAAAACCCTGGCCGAGAACGAAGCGACCATCGTCGCCGAGCTCAACGCCGTTCAGGGCAAGCCAGCCGACATCGGCGGCTACTACGCCCCGGATGCCGAGTTGACCGCCAAGGTGATGCGCCCAAGCCAGACCCTGAACAGCGCCATCGCTGCCCTGTAAGGTTCGCTTGAAGTAACAGCACAAACCCCGGCCACGCACCGGGGTTTGTGCTTTCTGGGAAAATGGGGCCGCTCTGCGGCCCTTCGCGGGCAAGCCCGCTCCTACAGGAGAGGTGCAGTTTGTGAGACCTGCGCTGCACCTTGTGGGAGCGGGCTTGCCCGCGAAGGACCGCAAGGCGGTCCCGGCAATCTGAAAGGACATGGCAAATGACCTGGCAACCCCACATCACCGTAGCGACCATCGTCGAGCACGAAGGCAAGTTCCTCTTCGTCGAGGAATTCAAAGCCAACCAGCACGTCTTCAACCAGCCGGCCGGCCACCTCGAGCCCAACGAGACCCTGCCCCAGGCCGCCCTGCGCGAAACCCTGGAGGAAACCGCCTGGGAAGTCGAGCTGACCGGCGTGGTCGGCATCTACCTGTACACCGCCCCCAGCAACGGCGTGACCTACCAGCGCATCTGCTTCGCCGCCCGCCCCGTGCGCCATCACGCCGACCTGGCACTGGACAGCGACATCGTCCGCGCCGTGTGGCTGACCCGCGACGAACTGCTGGCCGACCCCACTCGCTGGCGCAGCGAGCTGGTGCCGCGCTGCCTGGATGACTACCTCAAAGGCCCGCTGCACAGCCTCGACCTGCTACGCGACTGACGCGGCGCCACGGGTTTGATAGAATCGGCGTTTTTCCCCCTTGATACACACCGGTACCCATGACCAGCCCAGCACTTAAAGACCCCGCCAAGACCCGCGTCATCGTCGGCATGTCCGGCGGCGTGGACTCTTCCGTCTCAGCCCTTCTGCTCATCGAGCAGGGCTACCAGGTGGAAGGGCTGTTCATGAAGAACTGGGAAGAGGACGACGGCACCGAATACTGCACCGCCCGTGAAGACCTGGCCGACGCCCAGGCCGTGTGCGACCGTATCGGCATCAAGCTGCACACCGCCAACTTCGCCGCCGAATACTGGGACAACGTGTTCGAGCACTTCCTTGAGGAATACAAGGCTGGCCGCACCCCCAACCCCGACATCCTCTGCAACCGCGAAATCAAGTTCAAGGCGTTCCTCGACTACGCCCTGTCGCTGGGTGCCGACCTGATCGCCACCGGCCACTATGTGCGCCGCCGCGATACTGGCGCGCTCACCGAACTGCTCAAGGGCCTGGACCCGAACAAGGACCAGAGCTACTTCCTGCACGCCGTCGGCGGCCAGGAAATCGCCCGCACGCTGTTCCCGGTCGGCGAACTGGAAAAGCCCGAAGTACGCGCCATCGCCGAAAAGCACGGCCTGGCCACCGCCAAGAAGAAAGATTCCACCGGCATCTGCTTCATTGGCGAGCGCCGCTTCAGCGACTTCCTCAAGCAGTACCTGCCGGCCCAGCCGGGCGACATTGAAACCACCGAAGGTGAAGTGATCGGCCGCCACCATGGCCTGATGTACCACACCATCGGCCAGCGCCAGGGCCTGGGCATTGGCGGCCTGAAAGATGCCAGTGACGAGCCGTGGTACGTGCTGCACAAGGACCTGGCCCGCAACGTGCTGGTGGTCGGCCAGGGCAACGAGCACCCATGGCTGTTCTCCCGCGCCCTGCTGGCCTCGGACATTTTCTGGGTCAACCCGGTCGACCTCGGCAGCCCACGCCAGCTGACTGCCAAGGTGCGCTACCGCCAGAGCGACCAGCGATGCACCCTGGAACGCACCGCCAGCGGCTACCGCGCCGTGTTCGACGAGCCTCAGCGCGCCGTAACGCCGGGCCAGTCAGTGGTGTTCTATGACGGCGAAGTGTGCCTGGGCGGTGGCGTGATCGAGGCTGCCGAGCCGTGGAGCCCGCGCGCATGAGCAACCTGCAGGAGCAGCTGATCGCATTGGGCGGTGTGTTCCAGGCCGCCGTGCTTGTCGACCGCATCGCCCGCACCGGCCAGGCCAGTGAAGCCAATATCGGCTGCATGCTGGGCAGCCTGCTGGTGCGTGACCCCAAGGACACCCTGGAGGTGTTCGGCGGTGACGACCTGAACCTGCGCGACGGCTACCGAGCGCTGATCGGCGCCCTCGAGCGCGACCCCAACAGCCTGCAGCGCGAGCCACTGCGCTACGCCCTGTCGATGCTGGGCCTGGAACGCCAGCTGAACAAGCGTGGTGACCTGCTGGACACCATCGGCAACCGCCTGCCGCAAATCCAGTCGCAGGCCGAGCATTTCGGCCTGGTTCACGAAAACGTCATCGCTTCCAGTGGAGCCTTGTATCAAGACACCCTGAGCACCTTGCGCCAGCGCATTCAGGTGCACGGCGACATGCGCTTCCTGCAGCAGCCCAACAACGCCTCGAAGATCCGCGCCTTGCTGCTGGCCGGCATCCGCGCCGCGCGACTGTGGCGGCAGCTGGGCGGGCACCGCTGGCAGCTGGTGTTTAGCCGGCGCAAGTTGCTGAACGAACTGTACGACATGATGCGCAGCCCCACCTGACGGGCTGGGCTGCCCTTTGTGGGAGCGGGCGTGCCCGCGAAGCAGGCGACGCGGTGTATGGCACCGGCTACGCCGGTGTTCGCGGGCACGCCTGCTCCCACAGGGGCTGCCACCAGATCCAAATTGGGCCGACCTTTGGTCAGCCACCCGACCCAGGCGCAATTTTCATGTATGATATGCGCCCTTCCAAAAGCCTGACTGTCCGAGAACACCCCATGCAGCTTTCTTCGCTCACTGCGGTTTCCCCTGTAGACGGCCGTTATGCCGGCAAAACCCAGGCCTTGCGCCCCATTTTCAGCGAATTCGGCCTGATCCGTTTCCGCGCCCTGGTCGAAGTGCGCTGGCTGCAGCGCCTGGCCGCCCACCCGCAAATCGGCGAAGTGCCGGCGTTCTCCGCCGAAGCCAACGCCCTGCTGGACAGCCTGGCCAACGATTTCAAGCTGGAGCACGCCGAGCGCGTCAAGGAAATCGAGCGCACCACCAACCACGACGTCAAGGCCATTGAATACCTCCTCAAGGAGCAGGCCGCCAAGCTGCCTGAGCTGGCCAAGGTCAGCGAGTTCATCCACTTCGCCTGCACCAGCGAGGACATCAACAACCTGTCCCACGCCCTGATGCTGCGCGCTGGCCGTGACGAAGTGCTGTTGCCGCTGATGCGCCAGGTCGCCGACGCCATCCGCGCCCTGGCCCACGCCCACGCCGAAGTGCCAATGCTGTCGCGTACCCATGGTCAGCCGGCTTCCCCGACCACCCTGGGTAAAGAACTGGCCAACGTCGTGTACCGCCTGGAGCGCCAGATCGCCCAGGTTGCCGCCGTGCCGCTGCTGGGCAAGATCAACGGCGCCGTGGGCAACTACAACGCCCACCTGTCGGCCTACTCGCAGATCGACTGGGAAGAGAACGCCCGCGCCTTCATCGAAGACGAACTGGGCCTGCAGTTCAACCCGTACACCACCCAGATCGAGCCGCACGACTACATCGCCGAGCTGTTCGACGCCATCGCCCGCTTCAACACCATCCTGATCGACTTCGACCGTGATGTGTGGGGCTACATTTCGCTGGGTTACTTCAAGCAGAAGACCGTTGCCGGCGAAATCGGTTCGTCGACCATGCCGCACAAGGTCAACCCGATCGACTTCGAAAACTCCGAAGGCAACCTGGGTATCGCCAACGCGCTGTTCCAGCACCTGGCCAGCAAGCTGCCGATCTCGCGCTGGCAGCGTGACCTGACCGACTCCACCGTGCTGCGCAACCTGGGCGTGGGCTTTGCCCACAGCGTGATCGCCTTCGAGGCCAGCCTGAAAGGCATCGGCAAGCTGGAAGTCAACGAAGCTCGCATCGCCGCCGACCTGGACGCCTGCTGGGAAGTGCTGGCCGAGCCGATCCAGACCGTGATGCGCCGCTTCAACATCGAAAACCCCTACGAGAAGCTCAAAGAGCTGACCCGTGGCAAGGGCATCACCCCAGAAGCGCTGCTGACCTTCATCGACGGCCTGGACATGCCAGCCGAAGCCAAGGCCGAGCTCAAGCAGCTGACCCCCGCTACCTACATCGGTAACGCGGCGGCCCAGGCCAAACGCATCTAAGCTGAGCGTCGCGTACAACGCCCGGCCTGGCCGGGCGTTTTTATTCCCGTACGAAAATTACGTTTTTTCAATAGGTTGAACATGAATCCTGATACTCCACTGCAGCTGCTCGGCGGCATCTCGGCCCGCGAATTCATGCGCGACTACTGGCAGAAGAAGCCGCTGCTGGTACGCCAGGCCTTCCCGGACTTCATCAGCCCGATCGACCCCGACGAGCTCGCCGGCCTGGCCCTGGAAGACGAGGTCGAGTCGCGTATCGTGCTGGAGCACGGCGCGCACCCGTGGGAACTGCGCCGCGGCCCGTTCAGCGAAGACACCTTCGCCGAACTGCCGGAAAAAGACTGGACCCTGCTGGTACAGGCCGTTGACCAGTTCGTTCCGGAAGTGGCCGAACTGCTGGAAAACTTCCGCTTCCTGCCCAGCTGGCGTATCGATGACGTGATGATCAGCTTCGCCGCCCCGGGTGGCAGCGTCGGCCCGCACTTCGACAACTACGACGTGTTCCTGCTGCAGGGCCACGGCCAGCGCAACTGGAAGATCGGCCAGATGTGCAGCAGTGACAGCCCGCTGCTGGAGCACGCCGACCTGCGTATCCTGGCCGAGTTCGAGCAGAGTGAAGAGTGGACCCTGGAGCCCGGCGACATGCTCTACCTGCCACCGCGCCTGGCTCACTACGGCGTAGCCGTGGATGACTGCCTGACCTACTCGGTCGGCTTCCGCGCACCGAGCGCTGCCGAAGTGCTGACCCACTTCACCGACTTCCTCGGCCAGTTCCTGCCCGACGAAGAGCGCTACAGCGACGCCGACGCCCAGCCGGTCAGCGACCCGCACCAGATCCAGCACGATGCCCTCGACCGCCTCAAGGCGCTGCTCGACAAGCACATGGGCGACAAGGACCTGCTGCTGACCTGGTTCGGCCAGTTCATGACCGAGCCGCGCTACCCCGAGCAGATCGTTGGCGAAGAGCTGAGCGAGGAAGAGCTGATCGACGCCCTTGAGCAGGGCGCCATCCTGATCCGCAACCCCAGCGCACGCCTGGCCTGGTCGGAATTCGAAGACGACCTGCTGCTGTTCGCCAGCGGCCGTAGTTGCCCACTGCCCGGCAAACTGCGAGAGCTGCTGAAACTGGTATGTGCGGCCGACGCCTTGCACATCGACAACCTGGCCGAGTGGCTGCAGGACGAAGATGGCCTTATGCTGGTACAGCAGCTGGTCAAACAAGGGAGCCTGGGATTCGCCAATGAATAAGATCAGCGTTCGCCTCGCCGATTGGCACAAAGACAACGCCGACATCCGCCGAATCCGTGAAGCCGTGTTCGTCGCCGAGCAGCACATTCCGCCAGAGCTGGAGTTCGATTCGGAAGACCAGGATGCCCTGCACTTCCTGGCCCTGGAAGGCGACTATCCGATCGGTACTGCGCGCCTGCTGGCCGACGGCACCATCGGGCGCATCTCGGTGCTCAAGGACTGGCGTGGCCTGAAGGTGGGCGATGCGTTGGTCAATGCGGTCATCGTCGAAGCGCAGAACCGCGACCTGAAACAGCAGATGCTCAGCGCCCAGGTACACGCCACGCCGTTCTATGAGCGGCTGGGCTTTCGCGTAGTCAGCGAGGAATTCCTCGAAGCTGGCATCCCGCATGTCGACATGGTGCGCGACTCGCGCGCCTGATCCATCACCTGTGCCGGCCGCTTCGCGGGTAAACCCGCTCCTACAAGCACCACGCGTCCCTGTAGGAGCGGGTTTACCCGCGAAGAGGCCGGCTCAGGCGATATACATCCCCGCTGACAAAAAACCTGTACATCCATCCAGATAAAACTTGCCTCTGCGCCCCCGCTTGCGCATCCTATGGCCCACCACCCCGATGAAGCGTCCCGGCCATGCGCCTGTTCCTCTGTGAAAAACCCTCCCAGGCAAAAGACATTGCCAAAGTGCTCGGCGCCAACCGCAAAGGCGACGGCTGCTGGCAAGGCACCGATATCTGCGTCACCTGGTGCATTGGCCACCTGCTGGAAACCGCCCCGCCCGACAGCTACGACGAACGTTACAAGCGCTGGAACCTGGCCGACCTGCCGATCATTCCAGACAAGTGGAAGATGCTGGTAAAGCCCAAGACCGCCAGCCAGTTCAAGGCGGTCAAGCGCCTGCTCGGTGAAGCGCGGGAGCTGGTGATTGCCACCGACGCCGACCGCGAAGGCGAAATGATTGCCCGCGAGCTGGTCGAGCACTGCCGCTACCGAGGCCCGGTGCAGCGCCTGTGGCTGTCGGCGCTGGATGACGCCTCCATCCGCAAGGCCCTGGCGCGCCTGCTGCCAGGCCACGAGACGTTCAACCTGTACCACTCGGCGCTGGGCCGCTCGCGCGCCGACTGGCTGATCGGCATGAACATGAGCCGGCTGTTCACCTTGCTGGGCCGCCAATCCGGCTACCAGGGTGTGCTGCCAGTAGGCCGCGTGCAAACGCCGACCTTGCGCCTGGTGGTCGACCGCGACCGCAGCATCGCCAACTTCGTACCGGTGCCGTTCTGGGCCATCGACGTCCAGCTGGAACACGCCGGCCAACGCTTCAATGCCCAATGGCGTGCCCCCGAAGACGCCTGTGATGACCAAGGCCGCTGCCTGAAGCAAGACCTGGCACAGCGGGCCGCCACCGACATCGGCCATGCCGGCACTGCCCGAGCGGTAAAGGTAGCGACCGAGCGTGTGCGCGAAGCAGCACCGCTGCCCTTCGACCTTGGCACCCTGCAGGAGCTGTGCTCGAAAAAGTTCGGCCTCGGCGCCCAGGAAACCCTCGACATTGCCCAGGCACTGTACGAAACACACAAGTTGATCACCTACCCGCGCAGTGATTGCGGCTATTTGCCACAAAGCCAGCACGCCGAGGCACCCGCCATCCTCGCCGCCCTGCAACGGGCCGATGCCAGCCTGGCACCGCTGCAGCCCTACCTGGAGCCGCAACGCCGCTCGCGGGCGTGGAACGACGCCAAAGTCAGCGCTCACCATGGCATCATCCCCACGGCCGCCGCCAACGACCCCTCGCGCCTGCCGGCCAAGCACAAGGCCGTGTATACCCTGATCCGCGCCCGCTATCTGGCGCAGTTCCTGCCCAACCATGAGTACGACCGCACCCAGGCCGACTTCGACTGCGCCGGTCATGCGCTGCGTGCTGTGGGCAAGCAGATCGTCGAGCCGGGCTGGCGCCGCGCCTTGCCCGAGGCGCTCACCCCGGCCAAAGGCCGCGAGGCAGCACCGGCCCAGGTGCTGCCGGCGCTGCGCGAAGGCCAGGACTGCAACGTACACGGCCTGCAACTGAAAGACCTGTGGACCCAGCCACCCAAACCGTTTACCGAAGGCGACCTGATCAAGGCGATGAAAAACGTGGCCAAGCTGGTGGATGACCCTCGGCTGAAGCAGAAACTCAAGGAAACCACCGGCATCGGCACCGAGGCCACCCGCGCCAGCATTATCCAGGGTCTGCTCGACCGCGGTTACCTGGTAAAGAACGGCAAGGCGTTGTCGGCCACACCTGCGGCCTTCAGCCTGATCGACGCCGTTCCCCGCGCGATTGCCGACCCCGGCACCACGGCGATCTGGGAGCAGGCGCTGGACATGGTGCAAAGCGGCGAGATGACCCTGGAAGAGTTCGTTGCCCGGCAGTCGGCGTGGATGGGCAAGCTGGTCGAGCGTTGCAGCGGCATGCGCATGACCATCAGCGGGCCAGCGGCAGGAGCGGCCCCGCCCTGGAAGAAGAAACGTCGCGGTGGAGGTGGCAAAAGCAAAGCGGCCGGAAACAAGGCAACTCCGAGCAAGCCACGCCAGGCGCGGAAAAAGCGAGCCCCCCTGTAGGAGCGGGTTCACCCGCGAAGAGGCCAGCCCAGGCAACACATTAACCACAGGCAAACCACAAACCCCGACCAACACATTGGCAACGTGAAATTTAACTGCTAACTTTTCATGAAAATAAACATAATAATTTTCACGGAAATCCCGCATGTTCAAACAATCCGCCCAGCACGTCGCCAGTTACTACGCCCAGACCTACCCCGCCAACATCCCATTACGCCCTACCCTGCAAGGCACTCAGGACACCGATGTGCTGATCATCGGCGCCGGTTTCAGCGGCCTGCACACTGCCCTGCGCCTGACCCAGGCCGGCAAACGCGTAACACTGCTGGAAGCCAGCCGGGTTGCCTGGGCGGCCTCCGGACGCAACGGTGGCCAGGCGCTGCTGGGCTGGTCGTGCGACATGCCGCCGCTGGAGCAGGCCCTTGGCATCGAACGCACCCAACGGCTATGGGCCAGCATGTGCTGGGCCGCCGACGAGATGCGCGAACTGCCCCAGCGCCACGGCTTCGACATCGACTACCGGCAGGGCAGCCTGTGGACTGCGGTATTGCCGCGCCGGGTAAAAATGCTCGAAGAGGCCCTGCATGATGCCGAGCATAAATGGGGTTACGACGCCCTGCGCCTGATCGGCCGTGACGAGTTGCCGCAATGGATCGACAGCCCGCGCTACCAGGCCGCGCTGTACGACGCCAAAGGTGCCCACCTCAACCCGCTGAAACTGGCACAGGGCCTGGCCAGTACCATCGAGGCTGCCGGCGGGCAAATCTACGAACAGAGCCAGGTGCTCAGCTACCAGCAGGCTCGCGACGGCTATGTCGTCCGTACCGACCGTGGCGAAGTTCGCTGCCAGGTATTGGTGCTGGCCTGCAACGCCTACATCGACCGCCTTGACCGCAGCCTGTCGCGTCGCCTGTTGCCAGTCGGTTCCTACCAGGTCGCCACTGCGCCTCTGGATGCCGACTTGGCCCATTCGTTACTACCTCGCAACAGTTGCGTGATCGACAACCAGTTCGTACCCGACTACTTCCGCCTCACCCCAGACCACCGCCTGCTGTTCGGTGGCGGCTGCACTTACCTGGGCGGCATTCCCAAGGACGTCGCCAGCGCCACCCGCCCGTACCTGGAGCGGGTGTTCCCGCAACTGGCCGGGGTGGCCATCGACTATGCCTGGGGCGGCCATATCGATTGCAGCATGCAACGCACCCCGGACGTCGGTCGCGAGGGCCAGCGCTACTGGCTGCAGGGCTTCTCCGGTCATGGTGTACTGCCGACCCTGGCGGCGGCGCGTGCGGTCAGCGATGCCATTCTCGGCGATGAAGACCTGTTGGCGCTGTACCAAGGCATCGACAACGGCCGCTTCCCCGGTGGCGACCTGCTGGCTGCGCCATTGGAAGCGGCGGCAAAGGCCTGGTACCGCATGCGCGACCGTGTCTGAAGGGCATCAGTATTGCCTGTGCGGGCCTCTTCGCGGGTGAACCCGCTCCTACACTGTGAGGTCCCTTTCACCCGCGAAGAGGCCCGCACAGGCACCACAACTTCCTGATACCCGCCAAAATCCCTCCTATTCTCAATAGTTCCCTTCGCTTCCTGCACCCAGGAGACACGACCATGAGCTATGTAACCACGAAGGACGGCGTACAGATCTTCTACAAGGACTGGGGCCCGCGCGATGCGCCGGTGATCCACTTCCACCACGGCTGGCCGCTCAGTGCCGATGACTGGGACGCGCAGATGCTGTTCTTCCTCGCTGAAGGCTACCGCGTGGTCGCCCACGACCGGCGGGGCCATGGCCGCTCCAGCCAGGTATGGGACGGCCACGACATGGACCACTATGCCGACGACGTAGCCGCCGTGGTCGCCCACCTGGGCACCCAGGGCGCCGTGCATGTCGGCCATTCGACCGGCGGCGGCGAAGTGGTGCGCTACATGGCACGGCACCCTGAAGACAAGGTGGCCAAGGCCGTGCTGATCGCGGCCGTCCCCCCCTTGATGGTACAAACCCCCGGCAACCCCGGTGGCCTGCCCAAGTCGGTATTCGACGGTTTCCAGGCCCAGGTTGCCAGCAACCGGGCGCAGTTCTACCGGGATGTGCCAACAGGGCCGTTCTACGGCTACAACCGCCCTGGGGTCGAAGCCAGCGAAGGCATCATCGGCAACTGGTGGCGCCAAGGCATGATCGGCAGTGCAAAGGCCCATTACGATGGCATCGTGGCGTTTTCCCAGACCGATTTCACCGAGGACCTGAAGGGCATCCAGCAGCCGGTGCTGGTGATGCACGGCGACGATGACCAGATCGTGCCATACGAAAATTCCGGGGTACTGTCGGCCAGGCTGTTGCCCAATGGCACGCTGAAAACCTACAAAGGCTACCCGCATGGCATGCCCACCACCCATGCCGATGTGATCAATGCGGATTTGCTGGCGTTTATCCGTAGTTGATGTTTTCGCCAGTACCGGCCCTTTCGCGGGTAAACCCGCTCCTACAGGTCCTCCACCGTCCTCAAGACCTGTGCAGTACCTGTAGGAGCGGGTTTACCCGCGAAAGGGCCGGTACAAGCAACACACTTATGTGGTGTCTGTATGCAACTGGCAAATCTACCAGTTGCGCGCCTGCCTATTTTGTTCGAGGGTAGTCTCAATTGACCATTCCCACGCCAGCAGGTTGACCATGTCACAAAACAGGAAGCAATGCTTATTTTACAAAAATGACCACCTGTCTTCGAAAATTGACAGCGGACGTTCCGTAACAGTGTTTTCCATCTCAAACATTCCTCTGGCGGAACACTCAACCGAAACACTATTACTGGCAACAGACTCACGTAACTCCATAGCAAGGCGCTCTTATCGCAGCGGCACTTGCAACCTGACCTACACCGCTTACGGGTACAGCTTTACAGCTCATATGATGGGATTCACCGGACAACGCTTCGATGACGTCACAAACTGCTACCTCCTTGGTAACGGTTATCGCGCCTTTAGTCCAAGATTAGCTCGATTTTATTCAGCAGACAGCCTCAGCCCGTTTACAAAACACACACATAACGCCTATGCCTATTGCCTGGGTGACCCAGTAAATTACCACGACCCTTCGGGACATATGTTACGCCGCCTCAATACAATGTGGAATAGCGTAAAGAATAAGTTCGTGAAGCCCAGGATTCATTACATCAACAAAGCAAGGGAAGCAATCACGAATTTCCCCAACCTCGAACAATACTCCACTATCGTTGACAGTCCAAACGTAACCCAAGACACCCTCCAGATGATCTACAGGCTTCCGAAGATGGACGCCATGCTTGCTGAGCTTAGAGACACAGCAGTCCTTAACTGGCGTTTCAAGAAAGGCAATATTGAAGGCCCCATCATTCAAGACTTTGACTATCTCAAGCATTTGGACATAGACGGAAAACTTGCCTACATAGGACTAGTGGAAAAGAGCCATAAGTATAGAGCCCAGTTGAACAACTTAGCATTAGCGTCCCAGCAAACCGCCAAAAGGCATTCGAGCATTCAATTACCCGCTACGTCACCTGATCTATCACATCCAGCCACTCTCAGATCAGTGAGGCGAGGGTCATAAAGACACTAACCTGAACGAGCACGTCTGCATCGGGTGTTATGAAACAAGTAAACGGCTTGAAACACTGACAGCCTCAGGGACGAGAGATTATCATGGCCGATTATCAGTCCATTTGCCGCAATCCGGCCCTTCAGCTTGAAAGCCTCCCATGCCCTTCGAACTCACCGTAGAACCCCTAACCTTACTCATCCTGGCGCTGGTCGCTTTCGTCGCCGGTTTCATCGACGCCATCGCCGGTGGCGGGGGCCTGCTCACCACTCCGGCCCTGCTCACTGCCGGCATGCCACCGCACCTGGTACTGGGCACCAACAAGCTCAGTTCCACCTTCGGCTCGGCCACTGCAGGTTTCACTTACTACAAACGCAAACTGTTCCACCCGGCGCAGTGGCGCCCGGCATTGTTCGCCACCCTGACCGGGGCGTCGCTCGGCGCCGTCATCGCCCACTACATGCCAGCCGAATGGCTGAACAAGATGTTGCCGGTGATCGTCTTCGCCTGTGGCATCTACCTGTTGTTCGGCGGCACGCCCAAGGCGCCGCTGGATGCCGATGCACCGATCAAGAAAAAGTGGCAAGTCCCGCAAGGCTTCACCCTGGGCTTCTACGACGGCGTAGCTGGCCCGGGTACCGGTGCGTTCTGGACGGTCAGTACCCTGCTGCTGTACCCCATCGACCTGGTACGCGCCAGCGGCGTGGCGCGCAGCATGAACTTCGTCAGCAACATCGCGGCGCTGACGGTGTTCATCATTTCCGGGCAGGTGGACTACATCGTCGGCCTGTGCATGGGCCTGTCGGTCATGGTCGGCGCCTTTTTCGGCGCACGCACGGCGATCAGCGGCGGCAGCAAGTTCATCCGCCCGGTGTTCATCACCGTGGTGCTGGCGTTGACCGTGCGCTTAGCGTGGCAACACTGGTTCGGGCAGGCCTGAGGGGCTTTGGCAATGGAATGACCATTGCCTGCGCCCTGCGCCTAGTCGGAGAACATTGTTCACTGCAGCTAGGACGGGAAAGCAGGGATATCAAGGCCCAGGCGCCGCGCAACATACAGATCGATCAGGTACCGGGCAATCGAACGCCCGGCCGGCAGCGGCGGCAGGTCGTGGACGCTGAACCACTTGGCGTCCTCGATCTCGTCCGGCTGCATGACAATCTCGCCCCCGGCATACTCGGCATGGAAACCCAACATCATCGAATGCGGAAACGGCCAGCACTGGCTGCCGACGTACTGGATGTTCTGCACCTCCACCGCCACTTCTTCGCGCACTTCGCGCACCAGGCAGTCTTCAGCCGATTCACCCGGTTCGGCGAAACCTGCCAAGGTGCTGTACACCCCGGTGACGAAGCGTGGCGAACGCGCCAGCAGGATTTCATCACCGCGGGTCACCAGCACGATCATGCAGGGTGAAATGCGCGGATAGCTGCGCAGGTCGCAGGGCTGGCAGTACATCGCCCGCTCCCAGCGAATTTGCGTCATCGCCTGGCCGCAACTGCCGCAGAAGCGATGCTCGCGCGCCCAGGTACCGATTTGTGCGGCATAGCCCAGCACCTTGTAGGTGTCGAAGTCGCCTTCGAGCATGAACGCACGCAGGCCGCGCCAGCTGCAGCCAGGCACATCAGTGGCGCTGCGCAGTTCCAGCAGGAACACCGGCTGGCCGTCAAAGTGACCGATGCCGTGCTCGCACAGCACGTCGAGGTCCTGGCGCTTGAGCCAGTCGCGGGGGAACAGCGCGCCGTTGGCGTCCACCAGAAACCCTTCAGGGCTGCAGGCCACGGCTAGCCCCCCGGTCATCTGTGGGTCGAGTACTGCAGTAGTCCAGCGTGCTGACATGTCGGGGGTTCCTTTACTGCGCGTCCCCCGGCCCGATCAGTCGGCGAACGTCGGTTTCTGTTTGCTCATGTGCGCCGCCACCGCCACGCGCAGGTCTTCGGACTGCAGCATTGCGGCGTTCCAGGTGGCAATGTAGTCCAGGCCATCGTCGATGCGATGGTCACGCATGTAGCTGAGCATTTCCTTGGTGCCGGCCACAGCGATCGGCGATTTTGCGGCAATCTCGCGGGCGATGGCAAAGACGCCGTCCATCAGTGCGCCCTGATCATCATAGACTCGGTTGACCAGGCCGATGCGCAGCGCCTCGTCGGCCTCGACATTGCGCCCGGTAAACGCCAGCTCCCGCATGATGCCGTCGCCAATGATGCGTGGCAAACGTTGCAATGTGCCGACATCGGCCGCCATACCCATGTCGATTTCCTTGATCGAGAACTGCGCGTCACTGCTGCAGTAGCGCATGTCGCACGCCGAGATGAGGTCGATGGCGCCGCCGATGCAGTAGCCTTGCACGGCCGCCAGTACGGGTTTGCGGCACGTGTCCACAGCAGTGAACGAGGCCTGCAGCCGCTGGATGGTCTTGCGCAGGAAGCGTGCATTGCGGCCCACGTCCTTGCCCATCTGCCCAGCCAGCGAGGCCAGCATCATCAGGTCGATACCGGCGGAAAAGTGCTTGCCAGCGCCGCTGATCACCACCGCGCGCACGGCATCGGTGTCATCGATCCACTGGAAGATGTCGACGATTTCCTCCCAGAAGGCCGCATTCATCGCGTTGACCTTCTCTGGGCGATTGATCTGAACATGGGCGACGCTGTCGGTCAGTTCGACCTTTAATGCACTGTACTCGGTCACGGGCGGCACTCCTGCGGGCGAAAAGTTCATGGTCCGGATGTTAACTCATGCCGATGACCGTACTTGTGCCAAAAACGGGACTGTATGCCTTGCCTAAGGCGCAATGATCCGGCACCGTGCGCCATCGCTGAATCATAAGGATACATATTCATGTCGCGCTCCCTGACCGGCGCCCTCGCTCACGGTTTCCTGGGCCAGTCGCCGCTTTGGTACAAAGCGGTCATCTGCCTGTTCCTGGTGCTCAATCCGCTTCTGCTGGCAACCATTGGCCCGGCTGCAGCAGGGTGGGCGCTGGTAATCGAGTTCATCTTCACCCTGGGCATGGCGCTGAAGTGCTACCCGCTGATGCCCGGCGGATTGTTGCTGATCGAAGCCCTGCTGTTGCAGATGACCACGCCGCAGGCACTGTACGAAGAACTGCAGCACAACTTCCCGGTAATCCTGCTGCTGATGTTCATGGTCGCCGGTATCCATTTCATGAAGGAACTGCTGCTGTTCCTGTTCTCGCGCATTCTGCTGGGTGTGCGCTCGAAAGCCATGCTGTCGCTACTGTTCTGCGTACTGTCGGCATTCCTTTCGGCCTTTCTCGATGCGCTGACCGTGACGGCCGTGATCATCAGCGCCGCGGTCGGCTTTTATGCGGTCTACCATCGCGTGGCGTCCGGCGCCAACCCGCGTGAAGACAGCGCACTGGACAGCGACCAGCAAGTGGCGCAGTTACACCGTGACGACCTGAACCAGTTCCGCGCGTTCCTGCGCAGCTTGCTGATGCACGGCGCAGTGGGTACCGCCCTGGGTGGCGTGTGCACGCTGGTGGGCGAGCCGCAGAACCTGCTGATCGGCCACGAGATGGGCTGGCACTTCGCTGACTTCTTCCTCAAGGTGGCGCCCGTGTCGATACCGGTGCTGGGTGCCGGCCTGCTGACCTGCGTGTTGCTGGAAAAGCTGCGCCTGTTCGGCTACGGCACGCTGATGCCTGAAACAGTGCGCCAGGTACTGGCTGCCTATGCCGCCGAGGACGATGCCGCACGTACCCAGGCCCAGCGCATCGCGCTGTGGGTACAAGGGCTTGCTGCCCTGATCCTGATCATCTGCCTGGGGCTGCATGTGGCCGAGGTCGGCCTGATCGGCCTGATGGTGATCGTACTGATCACGGCCTTCACCGGCATCACCGACGAGCACCGCCTGGGCCGTGCCTTCCAGGACGCCATGCCATTCACTTCGCTGTTGGTGGTGTTCTTTGCCGTGGTCGCGGTGATTCATCAGCAACAATTGTTCAGCCCATTGATCAGCTGGGTGCTGACGCTGCCGGCCGAACAGCAACCGGGCATGCTGTATCTGGCCAACGGTTTGCTGTCGGCGATCAGCGACAATGTGTTCGTTGCCACCATCTACATCACCGAAGTGAAGCAGGCATTTCTCAACGGCAGCATGAGCCGCGAGCATTTCGAAACACTGGCGGTGGCGATCAACACCGGCACCAACCTGCCAAGCGTGGCGACGCCGAACGGGCAGGCGGCGTTCCTGTTCCTGCTGACCTCGGCCATTGCGCCGCTGATCCGGCTGTCGTATGGACGGATGGTGTGGATGGCGCTGCCCTATACCGTGGTGATGGGCGGGTTGGGATGGTGGGCGGTGACGTACTGGCTGTGAGGCAGGCCTGTGCGGACCTGTGCGGGCCCTTTCGCGGGTAAAACCGCTCCTGCACGGGTTTACCCGCAGGCAATATCGTCTACAACTTTTTCCCCGCACAGGCGTCGAAACACAGGTACGCCCCATCCGCTCCAAGGAGGTCACCCATGGCGCTGCGCACTACACTGCTGCTTTCCTGCATGACCCTGGCCCTGCTCGGCTGCGCCGGCAACGATCACCCGGCACCGCCGCGCACCCAGCAGGTCGACTTGCAACGCTACCAGGGCACTTGGTATGAACTGGCGCGACTGCCGATGTTCTTCCAGCGTAACTGCGTGAAGTCCGAGGCGCGCTATGGCTTGCGCGAGGACGGCCGTATCGATGTAACCAACCGCTGCCAGGAAAAGGACGGCCAGTGGAATGAAGCCAAGGGCATCGCCGAGGCTCAGCAACCGGGCAGCACCGACAAGCTGTGGGTGCGCTTCGACAACTGGTTCAGCCGCCTGGCACCGGGCCTGACCAAGGGCGAGTACTGGGTGCTGTACCACGACAAGGACTACCGCGTGGCTCTGGTCGGCCACCCCAACCGCGAGTACCTGTGGCTGCTTTCGCGCACGCCAGCGGTCACCGACCAGCAGCGCGAGCAACTGCTGACAATCGCCCGAGAGCAAGGGTATGACACCAGCAAGCTCATCTGGCGACAGGATAACTAGCGGGCCGTCGACGGCGGATGGCAATCCGGCTAAGGTGTGCGCCCCGTATCACCTTGGCCGCTTCTGGCCTGAAACAGGAGCCTGAGCATGGACCTGCTGTTCCTCGGCACCTCCGCCGGGGTGCCCACCAAGGCACGCAATGTCAGCGCCACAGCCGTGATCGAAGCCAGTGGCAGCCACTGGTATCTGGTCGATTGCGGCGAAGGCACCCAGCACCGCCTGCTGCACACCCCGCTTTCGATCCGCGACCTGCGCGCGATCTTCATCACCCACGTGCATGGTGACCATTGCTTCGGCCTGCCCGGCCTGCTGGCCAGCGCGGGCATGAGCGGGCGCACCCAGCCGCTGGAAGTGATCCTGCCCGCCGTACTGCACGATTGGGTACGCCAGGGCCTGATTGCCAGCGACACCTTCCTGCCGTTCGAGCTGCGCCTGTTGCCCTTGGAAGCGCTGATCGCATGGCGCAGCGAGACCCTGCAGGTGACCACCGTGCAACTGTCGCACCGGGTGCCCAGCGTGGGTTTCGTATTCACCGAAATCAACCCTGAGCCACGCCTGGACATCCAGCGCCTGGACGCCGAGGGCATACCGCGTGGTCCGCTGTGGGGCGAGCTGGCCAAGGGGTTGACCGTGACGTTCAATGGGCAACGGCTGAACGGCAACGACTACCTGCGCCCTTCGCGTCCGCCCCAGCGGGTGATCGTGTGCGGGGACAACGACAAACCAGCGCTGCTGGCAGCCGTCGCCAGGGGTGCGGATGTACTGGTGCACGAAGCCACCTTCACCCAGGCGGTGGTCGAACGCACCGGGGGCACGTTCGGCCACAGCACCGCCGCTGAGGTGGCACGCTTTGCCGAGGCCGCTGGCGTGCGCAACCTGGTACTGACGCATTTCAGCGCCCGCTACCAGAACGACCCACGGCGCAGCCCGCACATCGACACCGTGCGCGACGAGGCCCTCGCCCATTACAGCGGGCAGTTGACCCTGGCGCAGGACCTGCAGCGCTATCACCTTGGCCGTAACGGCCTTCTTCAGGCCAGTGCCTAGGCCGCCAGCCGCCCGCTGGCAATTGCCTCCGACGCCGCCAGCATCGCCCGCAACAACACTGCGCAGCCCGCCGCCAGGTCATCGGGCGTGGCGTTCTCGATCTCGTTATGGCTGATGCCGTTTTCGCACGGCACGAAAATCATCCCCGCCGGCCCCAGCTCGGCCAGGAAGATCGCGTCATGCCCCGCCCCACTGACGATGTCCATGTGCGGCAGGCCCAGCGCCTTGGCCGACTCACGCACGGCGTCGACACAGCCTTTGTCGAAGTAAAGCGCCGGGAAGTCTGCCGTGGGCACCAGCTCATGGCTCAGGCCATGCTTGGTACAGGTCGCCTCGATCACCCCGCGCACATCGGCAATCATCGCATTCAACTGCTCGCCCTCCAGGTGGCGGAAGTCGAGGGTCATGCGCACTTCGCCCGGGATCACGTTACGCGAGCCCGGGTACGCCTGAAGGCAACCCACCGTGCCACAAGCGTGGGGCTGGTGGGCAAGCGCCGTGCGGTTGACCGCCTCTACCACAGCGGCTGCCCCCACCAGGGCGTCCTTGCGCAGGTGCATCGGCGTAGGGCCGGCATGGGCTTCAACACCGCGCAGGGTCAGGTCGAACCACTTCTGGCCCAGCGCGCCGAGGACCACGCCGATGGTCTTGGCCTGGTCCTCAAGGATAGGACCCTGCTCGATATGCGCTTCGAAATACGCCCCCACCGGGTGCCCCGACACGGCACGCGGACCGGCGTAGCCAATGGTGTTCAACGCTTCGCCAACGCTGACACCCTGGGCATCGCGCTTGGCCAGGGTGTCTTCCAGGGTGAACTTGCCGGCGAACACCCCTGAACCCATCATGCACGGCGCAAAACGCGAACCTTCTTCGTTGGTCCACACCACCACTTCGAGCGGCGCGTCGGTTTCCACGCCCAGGTCGTTGAGGGTACGGATCACCTCCAGCCCGGCCATCACCCCGAAGCAGCCATCGAACTTGCCGCCGGTGGGCTGGGTGTCGATATGGCTGCCGGTCATCACCGGCGGCAGCTTGGGGTTACGGCCCGGACGGCGGGCGAATATGTTGCCGACAGCGTCGATGCTGACCGAGCAACCGGCCGCCTCGCACCACTGCACGAACAGATCGCGGGCCTGGCGGTCGAGGTCGGTCAAGGCCAGGCGGCAGACACCGCCCTTGGCAGTGGCGCCGAGCCGGGCCAGGTCCATCAGCGACTGCCACAGGCGGGTGCTGTCGACGTGACGGGCGTTGGTCTTCAGGATCTCTTTGACGGGGGTCACGGGCTTCTCCTTCAGGCTTCTTATTGTTTGTACGGGCCTCTTCGAGGCCTCAAGGCAAGGGTTTGACCAACCGCACCGGGTTGCGTGCCGCCAAACCGCCAAGCGCGGCGTACAGTGCACCGCCCAGCAACGAGCCGGTGAACCAGCCATAGTCGTAGAACCAGCTGAAACTGCTGTTGCCAATCGCCATTACCGTCAGCCCTACTGGCAAGGCGAAGGCGGCAAAACCGGCCCAGTTCCACGCGGGATACACGTCGTCGCGGTATAGCCCGGCCAGGTCCAGCTTCTGCCGCCGGATCAGGAAGTAGTCCACCACCATGATGCCGGCAATGGGCCCCAACAAGCTGGAATAGCCCAGCAGCCAGTTGGAATACACGCTCTCCAGGCTAAGGTCGGAGACAATCAGGCCCAGTTTCTTCAGCAGTTCATGCCCCATCAGCGCCAGGCCGATAAAGCCGGTCAGCCATACCGCGCGGCTTCGGCCGATCAGGCGTGGGGCAATGTTCTGGAAGTCATTGGTGGGCGACACGATGTTCGCCGCGGTGTTGGTCGACAGCGTGGCAATCACGATCAGCGCCATGGCCAGGGCCACCCAGAACGGGCTTTGAATCTTGCCGATCAGGGTGACCGGGTCGGACACCGTCTCGCCCACCAGCGACGCCGAAGCGGCGGTCAGCACCACACCCAGCGCAGCGAACAGGAACATGGTCAGCGGCAGGCCGAAGATCTGCCCGAGAATCTGGTCCTTCTGGCTGCGGGCGTAGCGGCTGAAGTCGGGAATGTTCAGCGACAGTGTGGCCCAGAAGCCGACCATGGCCGTAAGCCCAGCGCAGAAGTAACTGACCACGCTCGCCCCTTCTGGGCGCTTGGGCGGCTGTGCCAACAGTTCGGTCATCGACATGTGCGGCAAGGCCCAGAACAGCAGACCGACGCCCACTGCCACCAGCAGCGGTGCCGACAGCGTTTCCAGCCACTTGATCGACTCGGCGCCGCGCAGCACCACCCACAGGTTCAGGCACCAGAAGATCATGAAGCCAATCACCTCGCCTGTCCCGCCCAGCGCCTTCCAGCCGTCAAACACCGAACCCAGGAACAGGTGAATGGCCAGCCCGCCGAACATGGTCTGAATACCGAACCACCCACAGGCAACCACTGCGCGGATCAGGCACGGTACGTTGGAGCCAAGAATGCCGAACGACGAACGCAGCAGCACCGGAAACGGGATGCCGTACTTGGTACCGGGAAAGGCATTGAGGGTAAGCGGGATCAGCACGATAACGTTGGCCAGCAGGATCGCCAGCAGCGCTTCGCCAACACTGAGGCCGAAGTAGGCGGTGAGGACACCGCCGAGGGTGTAAGTGGGTACGCAGATGGACATGCCCACCCACAGGGCGGTGATGTGCCATTTGTTCCAGGTGCGCTGGTGCACCTTGGTCGGTGCTATGTCGGGGTTGTAGCGCGGGCTGTCGAGGACATCGCTGCCCTCGGACAGCTCGAACAGGCCATCTTGCTCGACCACTTCCGATCTGCTCTGTTGCATAGGCCCTTCTCCAGTTTTTCTTCTATTTTTCGCTCATCAGGCTGATTCGATGACCGGAGTTCGCACGCGGAATTGTGCTTAGAAATCTCGACCAGATTTTCATCTTGTCAAGTTAGTCAAATACCCTGAAAACCCCATCGCCCATTCGCGCGTTAATTTTTTCCTTTAAATATCAGTAACTTAAAAACCACAGATTTAATGGGAAAATTTTCTTGCTGAATCCAGAATCAGCATCTAGCCTCGAATCTTGTCAGGCCTGACAGGATTGACCGCCCTGCCCGCCCTGGCATCCATGACAATGCAAAGAACCGGCCAAGACCGGTCAGCCTGCGAGGAAAACGGCATGTCCCTGTTGATCCGTGGCGCCACCGTGGTTACCCACGAAGAGCGTTATCCCGCCGATGTCCTGTGTGCCGATGGCCTGATCCGTGCCATCGGGCAAAACCTCGAACCGCCCACCGACTGCGAGATCCTCGACGGCAGCGGCCAGTACCTGATGCCCGGCGGCATCGACCCGCACACCCACATGCAGTTGCCGTTCATGGGCACGGTGGCCAGCGAGGACTTCTTCAGCGGCACCGCTGCGGGCCTGGCTGGCGGCACCACCTCGATCATCGACTTCGTCATTCCCAACCCGCAGCAGTCGTTGCTGGAGGCCTTCCACACCTGGCGTGGCTGGGCGCAGAAAAGCGCCAGCGACTATGGCTTCCACGTCGCCATCACCTGGTGGAGCGAGCAGGTGGCCGAAGAGATGGGCGAGCTGGTGGCCAAGCACGGGGTGAACAGCTTCAAGCATTTCATGGCCTACAAAAATGCGATCATGGCCGCCGACGATACCCTGGTGGCCAGCTTCGAGCGTTGCCTGCAACTGGGCGCGGTGCCCACCGTGCATGCCGAAAACGGCGAGCTGGTGTACCACCTGCAGAAAAAACTGCTCGCCCAGGGCATGACCGGGCCGGAAGCCCACCCGCTGTCGCGCCCTTCGCAGGTTGAAGGCGAAGCGGCCAGCCGCGCCATCCGCATTGCCGAAACCCTCGGCACGCCGTTGTACCTGGTGCACATTTCCAGCCGCGAGGCACTGGATGAAATCGCCTATGCGAGAGGTAAGGGCCAGCCGGTGTATGGCGAGGTGCTGCCCGGCCACCTGCTGCTGGACGACAGTGTCTACCGTGACCCGGACTGGGCCACCGCCGCCGGTTATGTGATGAGCCCGCCGTTCCGCCCACGCGAGCACCAGGAGGCGCTGTGGCGCGGCTTGCAGTCAGGCAACCTGCACACCACCGCCACCGACCACTGCTGCTTCTGCGCCGAGCAGAAAGCCATGGGCCGCGACGACTTCAGCCGCATCCCCAACGGCACCGCCGGCATCGAAGACCGCATGGCAGTACTGTGGGATGCCGGGGTCAACAGCGGGCGTTTGTCGATGCACGAATTCGTCGCGCTGACCTCTACCAACACGGCGAAAATCTTCAACCTGTTCCCGCGCAAGGGCGCTATCCGCGTGGGTGCCGATGCCGACCTGGTGCTGTGGGACCCGCAGGGCACCCGCACCATCTCCGCCAAAACCCACCACCAGCAGGTGGACTTCAACATTTTCGAAGGCCGCACCGTGCGCGGCATCCCAAGCCACACCATCAGCCAGGGCAAGGTGCTCTGGGCCGATGGCGACCTGCGCGCCGAGCCGGGCGCGGGGCGGTATGTGGAACGGCCGGCGTACCCGTCGGTGTATGAGGTGCTGGGGCGCCGGGCCGAGCATCAGCGGCCGATGCCTGTTCAGCGCTGAAGCCATTGGGGCTGCTGTGCAGCCCATCGCGACGCAAGGCCGCTCCCACAAGGACCGCGATCGCCTGTGGGGGCGGCCCCAGAATCGACCGCAATACCTGTCGCCTGCACCAAAAAAAATAGAGAGGCTACAACCGTGACCAACGCCCTGAACCACTTGCCGCGCCCACGGGCCGGCGCCGACCAGTTGGCCGAGCGCTTCAGCGACCTGGCCCCACCCCTCACCGCGCGTCAGGCCGCCCTGGAAAGTGCACGCTGCCTGTACTGCTACGACGCCCCCTGCGTCAACGCTTGCCCCAGCGAAATTGACATCCCCTCGTTCATACACCGCATCAGTGACGAAAACCTGCAAGGCGCCGCCGAGCGCATTCTTTCGGCCAACATTCTGGGCGGTAGCTGCGCCCGCGTGTGCCCCACCGAAATCCTCTGCCAGCAAGCCTGCGTGCGCAACAATGCCCAGGAATGCGCGCCGGTGCTGATCGGCCAGTTGCAGCGTTACGCCCTGGACAACGCCCAGTTCAGCGCACACCCGTTCAAGCGCTCGGCAGCCACCGGCAAGCGAATCGCCGTGGTCGGCGCCGGCCCGGCAGGGCTGTCCTGCGCCCACCGCCTGGCCATGCACGGCCATGACGTGGTGGTGTTCGAGGCCTGCGACAAAGCCGGTGGCCTCAACGAGTACGGCATCGCCCGCTACAAGCTGGTAGACGACTATGCCCAACGTGAAGTGGATTTCTTGTTGGGCATTGGCGGTATCGAAGTCCGCCATGGCCAGCGCCTGGGTGGCAACCTCAGCCTGGGCGAACTGCGCGATCAGTACGACGCGGTGTTCCTGGGCCTCGGCCTGAATGCCGTGCGCCAGCTAGGGCTGCCCGACGAGGAAGCACCCGGCGTGCTCGCCGCCACCGAGTACATCCGTGAGCTACGCCAGGCCGATGACCTGAGCCAGCTACCGTTGGCTGACCGCTGCCTGGTGATCGGTGCTGGCAACACGGCCATCGACATGGCTGTGCAGATGAGCCGTCTGGGGGCCCGCGACGTCAACCTGGTTTACCGCCGTGGCCACGCCGACATGGGCGCTACCGGCCACGAGCAGGACATTGCCAAGGCCAACCAGGTACGCCTGCACACCTGGGCCCGCCCTGATGCCGTGCTGCTGGATGACGCCGGCAGGGTCCGCGGCATGCGCTTTGCCCGCACCGAGCTGGCGGAAGGCCGCCTGCGCGATACCGGCGAAACCTTCGAGCTGGCTGCGGACGCCATCTTCAAGGCCATTGGCCAGCGCTTTGACGATGCCAGCCTCGGCGACCCGGTGGCTGCGCAACTGGCCCGCGAGGGTGAGCGCATCCGCGTGGACGAAAACCTGCAGACCAGCCTGCCGGGCGTGTACGCAGGCGGCGACTGCACCGCGCTGGGGCAGGACCTTACCGTGCAGGCCGTGCAACACGGCAAGCTGGCCGCCGAAGCCATCCATGCCCAACTCATGCTCAACGTGGAGGCAGCGTAAATGGCCGACTTGTCTATCGTATTTGCCGGCATCAAGGCACCCAACCCCTTCTGGCTGGCCTCAGCACCGCCAACCGACAAGGCCTACAACGTGGTCCGCGCCTTCGAGGCCGGCTGGGGCGGCGTGGTTTGGAAGACCCTGGGCGAAGACCCTGCGGCGGTCAACGTGTCGTCGCGCTACTCGGCGCACTATGGCCCCAACCGTCAGGTACAGGGGATCAACAATATCGAGTTGATCACCGACCGCTCACTGGACATCAACCTGCGTGAAATTACCCAGGTGAAGAAGGACTGGCCCGACCGCGCATTGATCGTCTCGCTGATGGTGCCGTGCATAGAGGAGTCGTGGAAGTTCATCCTGCCGCTGGTGGAAGCCACCGGTGCCGATGGCATCGAGCTGAACTTCGGTTGCCCGCACGGTATGCCGGAACGCGGCATGGGGGCGGCCGTCGGCCAGGTGCCGGAATATGTGGAAATGGTCACCCGCTGGTGCAAGACCTACTGCTCGCTGCCGGTGATCGTGAAGCTTACGCCGAACATCACCGATATCCGCCAGTCGGCCCGCGCCGCGCACCGGGGCGGGGCCGATGCGGTGTCGTTGATCAACACCATCAACTCCATCACCAGCGTCGACCTGGACCGCATGGTGGCCCACCCGATTGTCGGAGACCAGAGCACCCATGGCGGTTACTGCGGTTCGGCAGTGAAGCCGATCGCCTTGAACATGGTGGCGGAAATCGCCCGCGACCCGGAAACGCGGGGCTTGCCGATTTGTGGCATTGGCGGCATCGGCAACTGGCGTGACGCCGCCGAGTTCATGGCCCTGGGCAGTGGCGCCGTGCAGGTGTGCACGGCGGCGATGCTGCATGGCTTCCGTATCGTCGAGGACATGCAGGACGGCCTGGCACGCTGGATGGACCAGCATGGGCATTCCACTGTCGAAGCGTTCCGCGGGCAGGCGGTGGGGCATACCACCGACTGGAAATACCTGGACATCAACTACAAGTCGGTCGCGCACATTGACCAGGAGGCGTGCATTGGCTGCGGGCGCTGCCACATTGCGTGCGAGGACACCTCGCACCAGGCGATTGCCAGCACGCTGAAGGCTGACGGCACGCATGCCTACAGTGTGATCGAAGAGGAATGCGTAGGCTGCAACCTGTGCCAGATCACCTGCCCAGTGGAAAACTGCATCGAAATGGAGGCGCAGGACACCGGCAAGCCGTACCTGAACTGGACGCAGGATCCGCGTAACCCCTACCGTGAGGCCAGTTGAAGCGGGTCACCGCCTGAACAGCTGACGCGGCCCCTGTGGGAGCGGCCTTGTGTCGCGATTGGGCCGCACAGCGGCCCCAGCAGTTTTTGCCGCGATACAGACATCGAGGGGCCGCTTCGCGGCCCAATCGCGACACAAGGCCGCTCCCACAAAAAGACCACGTCCACCTGGAATGCCGGATCACGGCTCCAGCCCTATTCCCCGCAAGATCACGCTGGTCACCGTCTGCACCGCATTCTCGAAGGCCATGTCAGACAGCGCCTCGCCGCCGTTGAGCAACTGAACCTGGTAACCAAAGTCAGCATAGTGCTGGGTAGACGCCCAGATCATGTACAGCAACGCCGAAGGCTCTACCGGCAGAATACGCCCCTCTTCCACCCAGCAGCGGATCTTGGCTTCTTTCATCTTCGCCCAGGGCACCAGGCTTTCGTCGAGGTTAACCCCCAGCACCGGCGCCCCGTGCAGCATCTCTTCGGCCCAGATCTTCGAGCCCAGCGGCCGCGAACGCGAATGGCCCATCTTCGCCCGGATGTAGCTGGTCAGCACCACACGCGGGTCGTCGAAGTTCTCGAAGCACAGGGCGTCCTGCTTCCATACATCCAGCAGGTCCTGCAGCACCGCGCGGAACAGCTCGTCCTTGGTGCTGAAGTAATAATGCAGGTTGGAGCGTGGCAGCTCAGCCTGCTCGGCGATATCGCCCATGGAGGTGGCGCCGTAGCCCTTCTCTGCAAACACCTTTTCCGCCGCTTGCAGGATTTTTTCGATATTGCGTCGGCGGATTTCGATCTTGTGATTGGCCATCAGGCTTGCGCCGTCCACACCGCCAGCTCATAACCGTCCGGGTCGATGAAATGAAAGCGCCGCCCGCCGGGGAAGGCAAAGGTCGCCCGGCTGATTTTCGCCCCGGCAGCTTCGATCCGTTGCTGCGTGGCCTCCAGGTCGTCAGCGTACAGGATGACCAGCGGCCCGCCCGGGCGCACCGGCTCACCCGTGGTGAAGCCACCCGTCAACCGGCCATCGCTGAACTCGGTGTAGGTCGGCCCGTAGTCGGTGAACGCCCAGCCGAATACACTGCCATAGAAGGCCTTGCTCCGTGAGATGTCGCTGACATTGAACTCGATGTTGTCGATCTGCCGGTCAGTACCGCGAATGCCCATGTATGCTCCGTGCCGAAAGGGTTTGGCCTAGTCTACTCCGGTCAAGGCAGTCGCCCTACTCATTCGCTACCCACAACGCGCCCGGTCGCGCGCCGGGCACTGTGCGCGGTGCAGATTCAGCGCGGTGTTGATGATGCCTATCTGGCTGAAGGCCTGGGGGAAGTTGCCGAGCATGCGCTGGCCGGCCGGGTCGTACTGTTCGGCCAGCAGGCCGAGGTCGTTGCACAGGCCGGTCAGGTGTTGGTACAGCGCTTCGGCTTTGCCCTGGCGCCCCAGCAATACATAAACGTCAGCCAGCCAGAACGAACACACCAGGAAGGTGCCCTCTCCCGGCGTCAGGCCGTCGCTGCAGCTGTCACTGTCATAGCGCAGCAGCAGGCCGTTCTTCATCAGACGCTGTTCGATCTGTTCGAGGGTGCGCATGAAGCGTGGGTCATCCGCCGGCAGGAAGCCGGTCAGGGCGATCTGCAACAGGCTGGCGTCCATTTCGGTCGAACCATAGGCCTGGACGAAGAACCGGCCGCTGGGGTCCAGGCCGTGCTCGCACACGTCGCGGTGAATTTCGTCCGCCACCTGGCGATAATGCTGCCCGCGCTCGCGGCCTTCTTCTGTGGTGTCGGCCAGCCCTGCGGCGCGGTCGAAGGCGACCCAGGCCATCACCTTGGAGTGCACGAACTGCTGCCGGCCGCCACGCACTTCCCAGATGCCCTCGTCCGGCTCGCGCCAGATGCGTTCGACATAAGGCAATATCAGGCGCGAAATGGCGGCGCTGCGCGGGTGACGGGGCAACCCGCCCCTGATCGCCTGAGTCATCGCATCGGCCAGTTCGCCATAGATGTCCAGTTGTGTCTGCGCCGAG
The DNA here is from genome assembly GCF_034044115.1 of Pseudomonas sp. BO3-4. NCBI lineage: Bacteria > Pseudomonadati > Pseudomonadota > Gammaproteobacteria > Pseudomonadales > Pseudomonadaceae > Pseudomonas > Pseudomonas sp. BO3-4. The sequence continues at coordinate 2,110,661 of NZ_CP139018.1, read as the reverse complement.
GCGGCGTTGCCCACCCGCACCGGCTGTGAATGTTCATAACCGGCCAACCACGGCAAGGTGTACTCCTGCAGGTCACGCTCGCCAGCCAGGCCATACATGATCTGCATCTGCTCGGGGTTGCCAGCCACCGAGCGCAGCAGCCACTCGCGCCAGGCCTGGGCCTCGTCGAAGTAACCAAGGTTCATGAAGGCCAGCAGGGTCATGGTCGCGTCGCGCAGCCAACAGAAGCGGTAGTCCCAATTGCGCTCGCCACCCACACGCTCAGGCAACGACGTGGTGACGGCAGCGACAATACCGCCGGTGGGGGCGTAGGTCATGGCCTTGAGGGTGAGCAGCGAACGACGCACCAGGACGGTATATGGCCCTACCTGCGGGCAGCGGTCGGCGAAGGCCTGCCATTGCTCGCAGGTGTTTGCCAGGGCATGGTCGATGTTGCAGTCAGGCTGCACCGGCAAGTGCGAGGGCTGGTGACGCAGGCTGAAGACCTGGCGCTGGCCCGTGCTGACGCGAAAGCGGCAGCCGGTATGATGGTCGCGGGCTTGCGGGGGCACGGTGCTGCACAGGATCAACCGGTCAGGGCCGGCGACGGCACTGAGGGTCAGTGGGTCGAGCCGTTCCACCCAGGGCACGCTGCGGCCGTAGTCGAAGCGCATGACCAGGTCCATTTCGAAATGGGTTTCGCCAGACAAGCCTTCGACGATGCGCACCACCGAATTGACTTCGCCCAGGGGCATGAAGTCGAGCACCCGGGCACGACCGCTGGCGGTGACCCAGGTGGTTTCCAGCACCAGGGTGTCGCCCAGGTATTGGCGGCTGCTGTGCGTTACCGGGTCGCAAGGGGCCAGGCGCCAGCGGCCATTTTCTTCGTTGCCCAGCAGGGCCGCGAACACGGCGGGGGCGTCGAAGCGTGGCAGGCACAGCCAGTCCAGCGCGCCATCGCGACTGACCAGCGCCGCACTGCGGCAGTTGCCCAGCAGGGCGTAGTCTTCGATGTGGGCAGGCATTGAGTCTCCTTTGTGTGGTTGCCTGTGCTGCCCGCTTCGCAGGTGCCTGAGGGAATGGAATTCCCTGTAGGCGCGGGCTTGCCCGCGAAAGGGCCGGCACAGGCTTGAAACCTCTCACCCCAACCGGTGCCACTCCCGCTTGTCGCGGGTCAGCAATTCATTGCCGGCCTCAGGCCCATCTTCGCCAGCCGAGTACTCATGCACTTCGCCGCCCTGGGCCCAGGCATCGAGAAACGGCTGCACCGCTCGCCAGCCGTTTTCGATGTTGTCAGCCCGCTGGAACAGGGTCTGGTCACCGGTCAGGCAGTCATAGATCAGCGTCTCGTAGCCAGTGGCCGGGGTCATCTTGAAGAAGTCCTTGTAGGCAAAACCCAACTCGACATTCTCCATCACCAGCTCTGGCCCGGGCCGTTTGGCTTGCAGGTCGAACCACATGCCTTCATTGGGCTGGATCTGGATTTTCAGGTAGTTGGGCTTGGGCCGTTCCAGCTCCGACTCGCGAAACTGCGCATACGGTGCGGGCTTGAAGCAGATGGCAATCTCGGTGTCACGCACGCTCATGCGCTTGCCGGTGCGCAGGTAAAATGGCACGCCGGCCCAGCGCCAGTTGTCGATCATCACCTTCAGCGCCACGTAGGTCTCGGTCTGGCTATCCGGCGCGACGTTGGCCTCCTGCCGGTAGCCTGGCAACGGCTTGCGCCCCTGCTTGCCAGCGCTGTACTGGCCACGCACGGAATTCTTCAGGGCCATTTTTGCCGACCATGGGCGAATAGCGCCGACCACCTTGGCCTTTTCACCGCGCACCGCATCGGCGCCGAACGCGGCCGGCGGCTCCATGGCCACCATCGCCAGCAACTGGAACAGGTGGTTGGGCACCATGTCGCGCAGGGCGCCGGTGCTGTCATAGAACGCACCCCGGGTCTCGACACCGACGGTTTCCGCTGCGGTGATCTGCACGTGGTCGATGTAGTGATTGTTCCAGAACGATTCGAACAGGCCGTTGGAAAAGCGGCTGACCAGAATATTCTGCACCGTCTCTTTGCCCAGGTAATGGTCGATGCGGTAGATCTGCCGCTCGCCCATCACCTTCAGCAGGCAGGCGTTGAGCGCCTCGGCGCTGGCCAGGTCGGTGCCGAACGGTTTTTCAACCACCACCCGGCGAAAGCCGCCGGCAGACTCGTCCAGCAAGCCGGCCTGCCCCAGGCGCTGCGCCACCTCGGGGAAGAAGCGCGGCGACGTGGCCAGATAGAAAATGGCATTGCCGTGGCGAGTCTTGTCGATGCGCCTGGCCAGGGCCTGGTAGGTAGCCGGATCGAGAAAGTCGCCCGTCTGATAATCCAGGCGCTTGGCCAGGCGGGCCCATAGTTTCTCGTCCAGGCACTTGGCGCTGCCCTCGCTTCCTTTGTCACGCTCGACCATGAACGCGTGCAGGCGCGCGGCGAAGTCCTCGGCGCTGGCCGGGTTATGGTCAACGCCGACGATGCGCAGGTTACGGTCCAGCAAACCGTCGCGGCTGAGGTTGTACAGCGCGGGCATCAGCAGGCGCTTGACCAGGTCGCCATTGGCGCCGAACAGGAACAGGGTACAAGGGGGGGCGGCCGCAAGGGTCTGTTTAGTCATTCGCCTTTCTTCTCGACGTGGCCACCGAAGCCCAGGCGCATGGCCGAGAGGATCTTGTCACCGTAGGTGCCCTGTTGCTGGCGCGAGCGGAAGCGCGCGAACAGTGCGCTGGACAACACCGGCACCGGCACCGCCTGCTCGACGGCGGCGTCGATGGTCCAGCGGCCTTCGCCACTGTCGGACACCGAGCCACTGAATTGCGACAGCTGAGGGTCGGCCACCAGCGCATCGGCGGTAAGGTCGAGCAGCCACGAGGTCACCACGCTGCCGCGTCGCCACACTTCGGCAATTTCGGCCACGTTCAGGTCGAAGCGCTGGTCTTCGGGCAGCTCGTTGCCGCCCTTGCTGCGCAGCAGGTCGAAGCCTTCGGCATAGGCCTGCATCAGGCCGTACTCGATGCCGTTATGCACCATTTTCACGTAGTGCCCGGCGCCGGGTGGGCCAGCGTGGATGTAGCCGTGCTCGGCACGCTGGTGCTCGCCGCTGCGGCCATGGGTACGCGGGATGTCGCCCACGCCCGGCGCCAGCGCCTTGAACAGCGGCTCGAGGCGCTCGAACACGTCCTTTTCGCCGCCGATCATCATGCAGTAGCCGCGGTCCAGGCCCCACACGCCGCCGGAAGTCCCGACGTCCAGATAATGCAGGCCGCGCTTGGCCAGTTCGGCGGCGCGGCGCATGTCGTCCTTGTAGAAGGTGTTGCCACCGTCGATGATCGCATCGCCCGGTTCCAGCAATTCGGCCAGCTGGGCGATAGTCTGCTCGGTGGCGTCGCCAGCCGGCAGCATCACCCAGACCGCGCGCGGCGCTTTCAGCTTTTGCACCAGTGCACCGAGGTCATGCGCGCCCTGGGCGCCTTCGCCCTCCAGGCCGGTGATGGCTTCACGGTTGCGGTCGTGCACCACGGTGCGGTGACCGGCGCGCATCAGGCGCCTTGCGATATTGCCGCCCATACGGCCCAGCCCGATGATTCCCAGTTGCATGAGCCAATGCTCCCTTTTCGAAATGGATGACGACAGTCCAGCTTTTCAGATTAGTCCAGCATGCCGCCCGAGGGTTCAGCGACGAACGGCAAGACCACAATAAACAAAAAAGTTCCCAAGCCCGGTGAAAGAATTCAGAATGCGCCCCGCGTGAAGCGTCTACGCTTTGACTTGTCACCAGCCAAAACCGCGAGGTGTGCTCATGGGTACATTGATGCCAGCAACCCCACCCCAGACCCTCTATGTCTCCGTGCGCCGTGATGAGCTGCGTAAACTGAAGGACGAACGTGACCAGCTGCGTCAGCAGGTTGCCCAGTTGAACCTGCTGTTGGCGCAAGCGCGCACCGATGGCAAGGCCGTCAGTCTCTGATCTTGCCCCTTCCCTGTGGGGGCTGAACCGCTCCCACTTCGCTTAATCGAGCAACCAACTGTTATCGCCATTTTCCAGGACGCCGCCATGACTGGTAGCATCGCCAACCCTGGCAAGCGGCTGCCCTTCATCCAGCATCAGTGCCGAGCCGCTGATGATCGCCGCCCCACACCCGAGCCTGTCGCCAACCCTGGCGGCCGCCCTGCCGTTGACGAAGAACAGGCTGGAGCCGCTGCTGACGCTGGTGGGGCCGCACAATGGGCAATGGTGAGGGTGACCAAGCAGAACGATGGCAGGCATTGTCGCCACTCCCGAATCATGTAAAGCGCCACGCACTCATGCCGGCAGCGCCAATCAGAATGTCCTCGACAGCTGCCAGTGCACAACCTGACCATCTATCTTGGGGAAGGGTGTCTGGTGCATGAACACCTGTTCACCCACCCTGTGCTCGACGCAGGTGTAATGACCGGGCCATGGGCAAGGGGTGCCAGAAGGCCAGCCAGGGGTGTCCTCGCGCCTGGCGGTTTCCGGGTCGCGGAACTGCTTGCCCAGTCGTCGGTAATGCGCCCTTGCGATGAGCGCCTTTGGAAAAAAATGTGGGGCGCTCTCCAGAGCATCCCCTGGCACAGACCATAAAAACGCTACCAGCGCCGCTTCGAATGCCCAGTAGCCCAAGTGGTCACCCCGAGCCCGGGCATGGCGCTCGTGCCAATAGCAGCCGTGCGCCTTGGCATACCACCGTTCGAGATAGCGCAAGAGCACATCATGCTGCGCGGGGCCACGCAGGTCGAGGCTCTCCAGCAAGGCGGCGTAGGTCTCGGGGTGAAGCAGCGAGGTCCCCGGGTATGCCTTGCCCAGCCGCAGGAACAGGCGATGCAGCAGCAGGTCGGGGCTGCGCTCCTCGTCCTGGTTCAGCCAGCCCAGCACCTGGCCGACACGATCGGGGTAACCGCACAGCACGGCCAACGACAGCAGCCACAAAGCAACGCGGTATTCGTCCGCCACCCAGGGGCGCAGTTGCTCGCAGGTTGTCGGGTACGCCGTAAAATGCCGGGTGAACTGGGCGAACGCGTAATCAACATAGGCCTCCACCAGTTCCATCGGCTCGCCACCCGAGTAGCGCTGGATGGCCAGCTCCAATGCCATGTGCGCCCAGTCGCGACTAAGGCCACGGTAATGATGCTTGCGCTCGGCGGACCCGGCCAGCAAGGACTGGGTGTCAGGGTCGGCGAACGCCTGCTCTTTTTCAGAGGTCGAGGCGTGGTAATGCTGCTCGACCATCCACGGGTCGCGCTTGATGCTGACGAACGGGTCCATAGGACCTCCCGCACGCTATAAGCCTTTCACCAAGCGCCAAACCACGGAGCGCCCATTTTCGCTCGGCATCTCTACGCCTTGCATGAATGTCTGAGGCCCTACAGCCCATTCATCACACACCCACACTCCCGTGCGCGGGCAAATTTCACCCGACTTGGCAAGTGCATCCGAATACGGCGCACTTTGCAGGTGTTCAGGGAAGCTTTTGATCACTTGACGCTTGCGAGCATCGTCTACCAAATCCTTCGGGTAAAAAGGAAGGTCTCTGTAGGGTGCATCGTCGACGCCCCACAGCACAGTGACCAATCCTGCCTCAAATGCCCAGTAGCCAAAGAAACCCGCATCGCTTCGTGCTTTGTGCCGATCATGCCAATAACAGTTGCGCATGCCTCGATACCACTGCTTCAGGTAACTACGCATTGACTGTTGCTGCTCATCCTTCTCAGTATTTAAAGCATTGAGCAATTCATGATAAGGGCGCTCATGAATCAATGTGCTCCCAGGGACAGTCACCCCAACACGAGAAAACAGTTGTCGCAACAAGATGTCTTCACCGTCATCAGGATCTTTACTTAAATAGCCTACAATTTGCGTGATGCGCCCGGGCATATTCAACAGCACTGCCAAAGACAAAAGCCAAAGAGCAAACTGGTATGCGTCGGGCTCCCACAGTTTCAGCGAGAAGCTCGGATAGGCCTGTTTATGACGCTGAAACTGAGAAAACACGTGCTCAGCATAGGGCCGGAGGGTCTCTAATGGCTCGCCTCCTGAATACAACTCAATCAATAGCTCAAGTGATTGATAGCACCACCCCCAACTTAATCCCTCCACATTAACATAATCTGGCCAAGACTTAGCCAAAAACTCTTCAGCGCTCCGCTCAAAATATTTCTCCTTCAGATAAGACACATCATCCACATAAAATTTCTCTTGCAGGAGCGGCTCTCTTTTAACCCGATCAAAATGCACCTGACACCTCCTATCGAACAGTATCAACAATGGCTCTAGCATTACCGTCGAGCTTAGTCACACTCGATACGACCCCGTTTTCGTTTACAACTATTAGCCACCGCTCGTACCCCGCCTCTCGAATCGCATCTCCCTCCTTACGCCCCAACGCGCTTTGTAATCTGGGGCCAATCCACGCATCACTCATCTGCCTGGCACTCGGATACCCCTCACTCCCCTTCGTAACCGGCAAACTACCCGGCGAAAACGTGCCCCCCGTTCGATACTTGGTCTCGGTAATAATGAACGGTGGTGGCGGATGGGCATTACGATAGACGCCATCCAGCCCACGCCCGGTGGGTTTCATTTCCAGGCTGCGAGGCCCACGCGCGGCGGACAACAGGTTTTCATGACCCTTGCCGAGCATGTACTGATCACTAACCACCTCCCCATAAATGCCCTTCTGCGCCCGGGTCGCCGTCGCGTGATCGAACACGTGCACATTGGCACCCTGCGCAGCGACTGTCGGCGACGTGGGCACGGGCGGGCCGAGCACACCTTCGGGGCGCTCAAGGTAACGCGGACGCATGCCGATGCCGGAGGTCACCCGCCCACCACTCATGGCCATGGGCACCGGCTTTTGCGCATGCACCCCGGCTTGCGCAACCTGCGCGGGCAGGTCGCTGGCCTGCTCCAGCACCTTGGCCAGCCTGGCATCGAGCTGCATCAGCGCATGCGGGATTTCCCGCACGGCATGCACCTGCACGGCGCAGAACTGCGCTTCCATGGCCTGCAACCGCACCAACAGGTGCGAGGCCGCCTGGTTGAACGGCCAGTTGCCCAGGTAGCTGCGAAGCTTTGCCGTTGCCGCGAGAACCTTGGTCAAAAACAGGTTCAGGTAGGCCAGCAAGTCCTTTTCATAGCTCGCGAACCTGACCTGGTGCAGCCAGAACTCCACGCTGCCGCGGGTGAACTTGCCGAGAAACGCAACCACTGTCTGCAGGATGACCTGACTTTCACGTATCAGCAGCAAGCACAAACCACGCAAGAACGCTGCTGCTTCCTGCCCAACCAGTGCGCCTGCCACCGAGCCCACGGGCGTGCCCACCGCCCCCGCCACAGCACCGATGATCGGCGCGATCAAGGTCATCAGGCAGGCCACCAGCAACACCCACTCTTGCCATTCTGGCGGCTGCGGCGTTGCCTGGCTGCCGTCCGCCGCGTAGCGCTTGCCCAGGCGCAGGCACACCGCAGCCAGGTCGCGGGCACTGAGCACAATCACCACCCCCGGCACCAACGACAGCAGCATGTCGGCGATGACCACGCTCAGTGGCCGCTCTTCGGCGAACTCGCCAAGCACCAGGTCACGCAGCCAGCCAAAGCCGTCGGCCACTTTTTCCACCGCTTCATCCAGCCAGTCAGCCGTCGAACTCATGGCTGGCCACCTGTCGAGGTGCAGCCGGCAAGCAATGCCTGCAAGGCCGTATCCAGCTCGGTTGCGGTCGTCAGCTGCAGCGGGCCTGGGCCAACTTCGTAGCGCACCTGGGCGCTGCAACCGGGGGTAACGCCAGCCAGGCGGGCATAGCCGTTCTGGTCGAGCACGCCCTGGCGCTGGGTGCCATCGGACAACGTTGCCACGTAGGCCGTGCCCGCAATCGGCGTGCCGTCGGCATGCACCAGGCGAAACTCGATTTCGTCCTGCTCGGGTGCAGGCGGCACTCCGTAACGTGCAGGCGCCTTGACCTGGGCGATGGCGTGTAATAGCAGTGGCTCAGGGCAACCGATTTCGATGCGGCCATCGCCCAGCTTGATAAAGGCCCCGCCGCAGCTCAGGGTCAGCGACGTCCGGCTGTCGATATGCACATGGCCGTGATGGCTGGTGATCGACACATCCTCATCGGCGTCGATCCGCAGTTGCCCGCCGACCTGCACGCGCTTGTCCAGCGCGACCTGCTCGGTGGCCTCAAGGCCGACCATTACACTTAGCGCCCCGCCGACGGCCAGCGACTTGCCCAGGCCAATGCTTTCGACTTTGCCAAGGGCGACCGTTTCGCGCTTGCTGGCGCCAACCGTGACGCTGCGGTTGCCGCCGATGTCCACCACTTCGTCATGCTCGACGCGTTCGCTACGGTCGTTGCCAATGAGCGTGGTTTCGTTGTGTTTCACAACATTGTTCTGGTCGCGCTCGGCATGAATGAACACTTCCTGCCGCCCCAGCTCGTCTTCGAAGCGCAACTCGTTGAAGCCATCGCCTTTATGGGTCTGGCTCTTGATGGTCATGCGGGTCTTGTGGTCCGGAAGGTCGTACGGCGGCAGCTGGTCACCGCAGTAGGTGCGCCCGGTGATCATCGGCTGGTCGGGGTCGCCATTGACGTACTGGACAATCACATCCTGGCCAATACGCGGGATGGCCATCGAACCCCAGCTGCCACCGGCCCAGCCTTGCGACACCCGTACCCAGCAGGAACTGAACTCGTTGTTCTTACTCTCCCGGTCCCACGGGAAGCTGATCTTGACCCGCCCCCATTCGTCGCAATAGATCTCCTCACCAGGCGGGCCGACCACGGTGGCCATGTGTGGGCCATCAATGCGCGGCTTGGCCATGGGGGCCGGGCGCCACTCGGCCATGCCCTGCACCAGCAACGCATCGTTCACGTAGCGGGTGCCTTGTTCAGCGCCAGCAGCTTCTTCCTGCAGGCTGGTGAGCTGGGTACCTTCGTGACACAGGCTGATCACGCGCCAGTGAACATTGAGGTCTTCCCGCGGGTGGCCGATGAGGGTGAAGCTCAGACCTGTCTGCAGGCGCACGTCGTCGCCCTGCACTTCGGCCAGGCATGCGTCGTGGCGCAGCGCCGTCAGGCGCGTTTCAGTGAAGGGCTTGCCCACCGCATCGCGCTTGTAGCGCCCCGGGTAATCAAAGCACTCGTAGTCCAGTGACTGGTGCGTGACGCCACTGGTCTGGGCCTTGTGCTCCTGCCGGTAGGCCGGGTGGGTGAAGGTGTAGTCGCGCTGCACTTGCCGCGCAGTACGTACCTGCTCGCAATAGCGCAAGCGCCGCAGGCAGGCGCGGGCATGGTCGCCACCACTGCTGGCGTGGTACAGCACCTTGTCGGGGCCGACAGCATCCTCATCCAGCCAAAGCGCCTCGTCGTCCCCTGCCTTGAGCGCGCCCCGGCTGAGCATCCCAAACGAGAGCAAGCGGTCGGTAACGATCAGCGTGTGCTGCCGGGCGCAGTGTTCGAAGCGGTAGACGAACCCTTCTTCAGCGGCAAGGCGATGGATGAAGTCGAGGTCGGTTTCACCCGCCTGGACACAGAACTCCCGCACCTGGTGCTCCGCGCTGCTTTTCAGCTCAAAGCGGGTGATACCCTGACGCTTGAACATGAGTTCAAGAATCTGCGGCACGGTTTTCTGCTGAAAGATCCGCCAGTTCGAACGCAACCGCGCGCGGGCCAGCTGCGGCTCGACCACTGCGTGGTAGCGCGTGCGACAAAAGCCGGTTTCGCCTTGGCTGAAGGCACTGACCAAGCCATGCACATGACGCAGTGGCCGGTCTGCGCAATAAAGGGTGAATAGCGCAGGCTTGTCGAGGACGTGGCCGAAGTCGATATCACTTTCGTAGCTGACAAGTTCCAGGTTCAGCACAAATGGCTGGTTGAGGGCTTCATCCAGCTTGAATGAAACCACTTCGAATTCCGTGCGCCCGGCGAGCGCCTGAAAACTGAAGCGAAAGTCAGACTGTTTCATGAGTTGCTCTACCCGCCATCATGTTTACCGGCGAAAAACAACCACACCCTGGCTTTCTTCAAGATGAGAAGGTCGAACAAAATTGGCCTGCCACCCAGGTGCAAGCCCGCTAAATGCTTGGCATTTCGGGCTTCACCCCATGATGGCGATCAGGATGAGGCAGTGGATTGAGGAGCAACCTAAACCGTATCACCACGATAAGACAGGAACGGTGGGTTTAATATAAAGGGAGATTCCGCAGGCAATTTCCTACAGCATAAACTTACAACTTTTTATCATGAGACCCGTTTGCCTAACTGCCGACCCTGCAACTCAGATGATTATTCGATCCAAACTTCTTGAACCGCTTGGATACTCGCCCCTGTGCAGGGCGTCGCACCGATATAGGATTGGGCACATCCGAACATGCACCAGCCAGCCCCATTTGGCGGAACGAATACGCACCAAAATAGTGCGTAACTGTCATGAATGGGGCAATGCCGTCGCCCCTCACCCTCTTCGCGCGCCCTACGTTCACATCCGCTTCAATACGCCAACGTTTGCGTCTATTCCGCGGCATCACAATGGTGACCAGTGGGTCACCTTTTTATCTCTTTCTCTCCTACACTCAGGTTTCGGCCCGCCATTTGCTCAGTGGAAGAGTGACGAAAAAAGTCGAACTTTACGGAAAGCGGGCAGGTCAGGAACTAAGTAGGCCAAACGCAAAGGGACTTCCCAGCCACGGCCACCAACCCAACAGCCCAATCGCTTTCGGCCGGAACGCCGATCGCGCCGTGCGTGCGCGCACGACACTGGGGCATGGAACGCACTACGCAGCATTCAGCAAGCAGAGAGAACCAGCACGAAACATCGCCACGGGTGCCAGCACCCGACCAAGCATAGGGACGGAGAGAAGTATGATCAGTGCCGCTGTCGAGCCTCACGTAGACGCTTTCAAACCGGATAACCGCGAGCCGCTCACCCCGGATTTCGCCACGACAGGCAAGGCACCCGGCGCCCAGCGCCAGCAAAACCCGAACATGCGCAAGATTCTGTTCGTGACCTCGGAAATCGCTGATCTGGTGAAAACCGGTGGCCTGGGTGACGTGTCCGCTGCCCTGCCCCGTGCCCTGGCGCACCTGCACGATGTGCGGGTACTTATCCCCGGCTACCGCCAGGTGATGGAAAGCGACAACCCTATACATATCGTGGGTGAACTGGGTGGTCACGCGGCACTGCCGCCCTGCAAGATCGGGCGCATGGACATGGCCGACGGCCTGGTCATCTATGTGTTGATCTGCCCCGAACTGTACCAGCGCGACGGCACACCCTATGGTGCCAACAATGGCCGCGACTGGCCCGACAACCACATCCGCTTCGCCCGCCTGGGCCTGGCTGCCGCCGAAATCGCTGCCGGCGAAGGCAAGATCCACTGGACGCCGGAAGTGGTGCACGCGCATGACTGGCCCGCCGGCCTGGCCCCGGCCTACATGCACTGGCGCGGCCTGAATACGCCCACGCTGTTCACCATCCACAACCTGGCGTACCAAGGTGTGTACAGCCGCGGTTGCAGCCCGGAGCTGGCGATACCCGAACATGCCATGCAGCAAGAAGGCATGGAGTTCTACGGCAAGCTGTCGTTCCTCAAGGCCGGCCTGGCCTACTCCAGCCACATCACCACAGTCAGCGCCACCTATGCCCGGGAAATCACCACCCCGGAATTCGGCTGCGGCCTGGACGGTTTCCTCGCCAGCAAGGCCCAGCAAGGCCTGCTCGGTGGCATCCCCAACGGCATCGACGAAAGCTGGGACTCGGCCACCGACAAGCACCTGCAACACAACTTCAGCATCAATGACTGGGAGGGCAAAGCGCGTAACACCCAGGAGGTGCGCGAACTGTTCGGCCTGGACGATTCCGAAGGCCCACTATTCGCCGTGGTGTCGCGGCTGGTCTATCAAAAGGGCCTGGACCTGACCCTGGGCGTGGCCGACTACATCGTCGAGCAAGGTGGGCAGATCGCGATCATCGGCCGCGGCGAGCCGGAAGAGGAACAGGCCATGCGCGAGCTGGCGCTGCGTCACCCGGGCCGCATCGGTGTGCGTATTGGTTTCAATGAAACCGATGCCCGGCGCATGTTCGCCGGCAGCGATTTCCTGCTGATGCCGTCTCGGTATGAGCCCTGCGGCCTTAGCCAGATGTACGCGCAACGCTTCGGCTCGCTGCCGGTAGCACGCAATACCGGTGGCCTGGCCGACACCATCGAGTGCGGCGTGACGGGCTTCCTGTTCAACGAGTCCACCGTCGAGAGCTACCGCGAGGCACTCAGCCGCGCCTTCTATGTTTACGGCAAGAAGGACCTGCTGAACGCCATGCGCTGCCTGTCGATGACCCAGCCGTTCAACTGGTGCCAGGCGGTTGAACCCTATGCCCGCCTGTACGAGGACCTGGTCAAGCAGACACAACTGAGCCACTACTGAGCGGGGGTCAGAAGATGCACAGACATGGCGCACACTTGCTGGACGCCACGTCGGCGCGCTTCGCCCTCTGGGCGCCGGATGCGCGCAGCGTGAGCGTGGAACTGGAGCAGCAGCCGGCCATCGAACTGCTGCCGGATGATGAGGGTTGGTACAGCGGCGTGGTGCCATGCAAGGCCGGTGACCGTTACCACTACCGTATCGACGGTGAGCTGCAGGTGGCCGACCCGGCCTCGCGCTACCAGCCCGACGGCGTACACGGGCCAAGCCAGGTCGTGGATGTGGCCGGTTATGCCTGGCAACACCCGTGGCTGGGCCGGCCTTGGCATGAGGCCGTGATCCAGGAGGTGCATGTCGGCCTGCTCGGGGGTTACGCCGGGGTTGCCCGGCAACTGCCGCGCCTGGCCGAACTGGGCATCAGCGCGATCGAATTGATGCCGCTGGGGCAGTTCCCCGGCGAACGCAACTGGGGCTACGACGGCGTACTCCCTTACGCCCCACAGAACACCTACGGCAGCCCCGAGCAGCTGTGCGCACTGGTGGACCAGGCCCACGGCCACGGGCTGATGGTGCTGGTCGATGTGGTGTACAACCACTTCGGACCCGACGGCAATTACCTGCACCAGTACGCCAGCCCCTTCTTCCGTGAAGACCGGCAGACACCCTGGGGCGCGGCCATCGACTTTCGCCGCCCGCAGGTGCGCGAGTACTTTATCCAGAATGCCCTGATGTGGCTGTGCGACTACCGCTGCGACGGCCTGCGCCTGGATGCCGTGCATGCCATCGACCAGCCCGACTTCCTGATCGAGTTGGCCCAACGGGTACGCGCCGCCGTAGAACCAGGCCGGCACGTGTGGCTGGTGCTGGAGAACGAGCACAACCAGGCAGGCCTGCTGGAACAGGGTTACGACGCCCAGTGGAACGATGACGGCCACAATGCCCTGCACGTGCTGCTGACCGGTGAAACCGAAGGTTACTACGCCGACTACCAGCATCGCCCTATCGACCAACTGGCCCGGTGCCTTGGCGAAGGTTTCGTGTTCCAGGGCCAGGCCAACCGGCATGGCAAACCACGCGGCGAACCCAGCGGGCATTTGCCGCCCAGCGCCTTCGTGTTGTTCCTGCAGAACCACGACCAGGTCGGCAACCGCGCGCTGGGTGAGCGCCTGACCCGCCTATGCCCCGCGCCAGCTTTGCGTGCAGCCACCGGCCTGTTGCTGCTGGCCCCCATGATTCCGCTGCTGTTCATGGGCGACGAAGCCGGCAGCTGCCAGCCGTTCCTGTTTTTTACCGACTTCCATGACGCGTTGGCCGACGCCGTCCGCGAAGGCCGTCGTGGCGAGTTCGCCCACTTCACCGCGTTCGCCGACCCCACGCAGCGTGAGCACATTCCCGACCCCAACGCCGAACAGACGTTCGCGTCTTCACGCCCGCAGAACAAGGCGGTGATCGCCGGCTGGCACGGGCTTTACCAGCAACTGCTCGACCTGCGCCGCCGCCACATCATCCCGCACTTGCCCGGCAGCCGTGCGCTGGGCGCCGAGGTGCACGCTGACAAAGCGCTGACCGCGCGCTGGCGGCTGGGCAATGGCAACACACTGCGCATCGACCTGAACCTGGCCGACACCCCGCAGGCGGTCGAACTGCCCGCGCCATCCACACGGCTGTTCGACAGCAGCGACACCCGCCACCCGGATACCCACCTGTCTGCCTACAGCTGTGTGGTCAGCCTGCTTCCCCCTGCCCAGGAGCACCCATGAGCGAAACCGCCCTGCACCGTCTGGCATCCAGCGTCGGGCTGAGCCGCGACTGGATCGACGCCAATGCCAGGCCCCAGCGTGTCAGCGACGACGTGCTGCGCAACGTCCTCGAAGGCCTTGGCCACCCGGCCGGCGATGAAGCGGCCGTTGCCGCCAGCCTGCGTGCGGTGGAAACCGCCGAAGACAGCGAACACCTGCCGCCCTTGCTGACCGCCGACCTAGGCCAGCCGCTAGCGCTGTCGCGCTACTTCAGTGCCGCCAGCGTGGCCCACTGCACCCTGGAAGATCACACCTCGGTCACCCTCAGCCTCGATGACCAGGCGCGCCTGCCCGGCGAGCTGCCCATCGGCTATCACCAGGTGGAAATCGACAGCCGCCGCTTCACCGTGGCGGTGGCGCCAACACGCTGCCACAGCCTGGAAGACAAGGTGCAACAGCCGCCACCACGCTACTGGGGCCTGGCAGTGCAGCTGTACAGCCTGCGCCGCCCCGGCGATGGTGGCTTCGGCGACTGCCTGGCGCTGGAGCAGTTGGCCCGCTCGGCCGCCGAGCGCGGCGCCGATGCCTTGGCTATCAGCCCGATTCACGCCCTGTCGGCCATCGACCAGGAACACTACAGCCCCTACTCACCTTCCAGTCGCCTGCTGCTCAACACCCTGTACACCAGCCCCGCAGCCCTGCTGGGTGAACGGGAGGTGCGCATGGCCATCGAAGCCTGCGGGCTGGAGCAACAACTCGAAGAGCTGGAGCAGCGCCCTCTGGTCGACTGGCCACGCGCCGCCAGCGCTCGGCTGCGCTTGCTTGAAGCGCTTTACCAAGGCTTCAGCCAAGGCGACCACCCGCTACGCACTGATTTTGACAGCTTCCGCGAAGCCGGCGGCCAGACCCTGGAGCACCACTGCCGCTTCGAGGTGCTGCAGGCCCAGGCGGTGGAGCACGGCCTCGGGGCCGACTGGCGCAACTGGCCCAAAGCCTGGCACGACCCCTACCACCCGGAAGTGGAGGCTTTAGCCAATGCCTACCCGGCCAAGGTCGAGTTCCACGCCTTCTGCCAGTGGCTGACCGAACGTGGCCTGCAACGTGCCCACGAAGCGGCCCGCAGCAACGGCATGGCCGTGGGCCTGATCGCCGACCTGGCGGTGGGCGCCGACGGTGCCGGCAGCCAGGCCTGGAGCCGCCAGGACGAACTGCTGGCCGGCCTGAGCGTGGGTGCGCCGCCCGACATCCTCAACCACGTCGGGCAAGACTGGGGCATTTGCGCCTTCTCGCCCGAGGGCCTCAAGCGTAATGGCTATCGCGCCTTCATCGAGATGCTGCGGGCCAACCTCGCCCACGCTGGCGGCCTGCGCATCGACCATGTGATGGGCCTGCGCCGGCTATGGCTGATCCCGCAGGGGGCCAAACCCAGCGAAGGCGCCTACCTCGATTACCCGCTAGACGACCTGTTGCGCCTGCTGGCGCTGGAGTCGGTGCGTCACCAGGCGATCATCCTCGGCGAAGACCTGGGCACCGTGCCCGACAGCCTGCGCGAAAAGCTGGCCGAGAAAGCGGTGCTGGGCATGCGCGTGCTGCCGTTCGAGCAGACCCAGCCGGGCCAGTTCAAGCCCATTCTCGACTGGCCGGACAATGCCCTGGCCACAACCGGTACCCACGACCTGGCGCCACTGGCCGGCTGGCTGGCAAACCGCGACATCGACTGGAGACACCGCTTGCAACTGATTGATGCTGCTGCCGAATTGCACTGGCGACACGAGCGTCAGAAAGAACGCGACGGCCTGCGCCGCATCCTGGAGGCCAACTACGGCGAACTGAAGGACAACGACGCGCTGATCGATGCGGCCATCCGCTTCGTTGGCCATACCCGTGCGCCGCTGGTGCTGGTACCGCTGGAAGACCTGCTGGGCTGCGACGAGCAACCCAACCTGCCGGGCACCACCAATGGCCATCCCAACTGGCGGCGGCGCTTTGCCCTTCCAGTACGCGAACTGCTCGACGACGAGGATGCCGCACGGCGCCTGGAGCTGCTGGCCCAGGCCCGCGAACAGGCGTGGGAGCGCGACCGATGAAGCCACTGACCGCGACCCTGCGCCTGCAATTTCACAGCGACTTCACCCTCGATCACGCCGTACCGCTGGTGCCGTATTTCGCCCAGCTGGGCATCAGCCACCTGTATGCCTCGCCCATCCTCAAGGCCCGCGCGGGCTCGCGCCATGGCTACGACGTGGTCGATCCTACCTGCGTCAACCCGGAGCTGGGCGGCGAGGCCGCGCTGGAGCGCCTGGTTGCCGCCCTGCGCCAGCATGGCATGGGGCTGATCCTCGACACGGTGTCCAACCACATGGCCGTGGGCGGTGCCGACAACCCTTGGTGGCAAAGCCTGCTGGCCTGGGGACGGCGCAGCCCGTATGCAGCGTTCTTCGACATCCAGTGGCACTCCAGCGACCCACTGTTGGCCGGGCAACTGCTGTTGCCGTTCCTCGGCAGCGACTACGGCGTGGCGCTCAAGAAGGGTGAGATACCGCTGCAGTTCGACAAACAGCAGGGGCTGCTGCAAGTGGCCCATTACGCGCATCGTTTCCCGATCTGCCCGGTCGATTACGGCTGGATTCTCGCGCTCAGCCCAGAGCCTGCGCTAAAGGCTCTGGCCGAACGCTTCACTGCTTTGGGCGACTCGGCCAACCCGCTGGCCGATAGCCTGCCGCTCCAAGCCGAACTGGCACGCCTGGTGCGCGAAGGTGCCGACCTCGAATCGGCCCTGGTGGCCTTCGACAGCCGCAGCGAGGCCGGTTTCAAGCGCCTGCACCTGCTGCTGGAGCGCCAGACCTACCGCCTGGCCAGCTGGCGCACCGCCGCCGACGACATCAACTGGCGGCGCTTCTTCGACATCAACGAGCTGGGCGGCCTGCGCGTGGAGCGCGCCGTGGTGTTCGAAGCCACCCATGCCAAGCTGTTCGAACTCATCGAACGTGGCCTGGTGGACGGCCTGCGCATCGACCATATCGACGGCCTTGCCGACCCGCGTGGCTACTGCCGCAAACTGCGCCGGCGGGTTGATGGCCTGCTGGCGCGGCGGCCGCTGAATGCAGGGCTGGAGCACTTCCCCCTGTACGTGGAAAAGATCCTGGGTGCCGACGAGCACCTGCACCGCGACTGGCTTACCGACGGCACCACCGGCTACGAGTTCATGAACCAAGTGTCGCTGCTGCAGCATGATCCGGCCGGCGAAGCGCCGCTGAGCGAACTGTGGAGCAACGTCAGCGAGCGCCCGGCGTTCACCGAAGAAGTGCGCCAGGCCCGTCACCTGGTGCTCAACGCCAGCCTGGCCGGTGACTGCGAGTCGGTGGCCCAGGCACTGTTGCAGGTGGCGCGCAATGACCTGATGACCCGTGACCTGACCCTGGGCGCGATTCGCCGGGCCTTGCAGGCGTTGGTGGCGCATTACCCGGTTTACCGAACCTACTTCAATGCCTGCGGGCGCCCGGCGCAGGACGAAACGTTCTTCCAGCAGGCCCTGACCAACGCCCGGCAAGACCTTGCCGAAGCCGACTGGCCGCTACTGGACCAACTTGAACGGTGGCTGGGCGGGCAAGCCTGGCGGCACCTGCCACCCGGGCGCGCCCGCAAGCAACTGCGCCACGCCTGCGTGCGCTTCCAGCAGCTCACTGCCCCCAGCGCCGCCAAAGCCGTGGAAGACACCGCCTTTTATCGCAGCGCGCGGCTGCTGTCGCGCAACGACGTGGGTTTCGACGCCGAGCGCTTCAGCGCCCCACCCATGCATTTCCACAACGAGGCCCAGCGGCGCCTGCGCGATTTCCCCGACAACCTGCTGACCACCGCCACCCACGACCACAAGCGCGGCGAAGACACGCGTGCACGCCTGGCCGTACTCAGCGAGCGCGGCACGTGGCTGGCCAGCCGGGTGGAGCACTGGCGTGAGCTGGCCGCCCCCCTGCGCGCGCAGTTGGACGACGGGCTGGCACCCAGCCCCGGCGACGAGTTGATGCTGCTACAAACCCTGCTCGGCAGTTGGCCCTTGGACCTCGACCTGAACGACGACAATGCCCTGCGCCAATACGCCGAGCGTGTTCGCCAGTGGCAGCAGAAGGCCCTGCGCGAGGGCAAGCTGCGCAGTAGCTGGAGCGCACCGAACGAGGCCTACGAAGGCGCCTGTGCTCATTACCTCGACGGCCTGCTGCTGGACAGCGAGAACCAGCAACTGCGCAAGTCGCTGGCCGACGCGGCGCAGCTGCTGGCCTGCCCCGGCGCACTCAACGGCTTGGTCCAGGCCCTGTTGCGCATGACCACACCCGGTGTGCCCGACCTGTACCAGGGTAACGAATACTGGGACTTCAGCCTGGTCGACCCGGACAACCGCCGTGCCGTGGACTACGCGTCGAGGCGTCGCACGCTGGACGACGCCACGCCGGCAGCCGAGCTGCTGGCGCACTGGCGCGACGGCCGCGTCAAACAGGCCTTGATCGCGCGGGTGCTGGACTGCCGCCAGGCCCACGCCGAGCTGTTCCGCCGCGGTGCCTACCTGCCACTGACCGTACAGGGCCGGCACGCTGACAAGGTCATTGCCTTTGCTCGCCTGTGGGAAGGCGAGCACGCCATCGTCGTCGCCCCGCGCCTGGCCAGCGGCCTGCTCGGAGGTGCCGCTACACCGTTGATCCCGGCACAGAACTGGGACGACACCCGGCTGGTATTGCCGTTTGCCTTGTCACCTGCCAACTCGACGGGACTTTTCGCCTGTGCGGCGGTCAGCTCTTCAAAGGAGTTGCTGTTGAGCGCCGTGCTGGCGGAGTTTCCGGTCAACGTGTTGATACAACAATCTTGAGCATCAGGAGCGTCATGATGAGTGTCGATGAAAAGCGTATTCGCGAATTTGCCTACCAGATCTGGGAATCCGAAGGTAAGCCCGTAGGGGAGGAAGAGCGCCACTGGGAAATGGCCCGCAAGCTGGCCGAGGCCGAAGCACTGGCGCCCAAGGCAGCCCCGCGCAAGAAAGCAGCGGCCAAGCCGAAGGCGCCTGCAGAACCCAAGGCGTCTGCCCTGCCGGGGGTTAAACCCGCTGCAGCGAAAAAGCCCCGGGCGGTGAAAAAGCCTACTGCCAGTTAAACCTGTCCTGGCCTCTTCGCGGGTAAACCCGCTCCTACAGGCACCTGTGATGACCTGTAGGAGCGGGTTTACCCGCGAAGAGGCCATGCCGGACAGCCCAAATCCCCCTCCATCACGGCCACTCGAGGATCGTCATGAGCCCCCGCACCCCAAAGAAAACCCGCTCGGTCGCACCATCGCGCATCCGCGAAGGCATGCCCTTCCCCCTCGGCGCCACCTGGGATGGCCTTGGGGTCAACTTCGCCCTCTTCTCGGCCAACGCCACCAAGGTCGAGCTGTGCCTTTTCGACTCCACCGGCGAGCAGGAAATCGAGCGCATAGAGCTGCCCGAATACACCGATGAGATCTACCATGGCTACCTCCCCGACGCTCACCCCGGCCTGGTCTATGGCTACCGGGTGTACGGCCCCTACGAGCCGGAAAACGGCCACCGCTTCAACCCCAACAAACTGCTGATCGACCCGTATGCCAAGCAACTGGTCGGCAGCCTGAAATGGTCCGAGGCACTGTTCGGCTATACCATCGGCCACCCCGATGGTGACCTGTCGTTCGACGAGCGCGACAGCGCGCCTTTCGTGCCCAAATGCAAGGTCATCGACCCGGCGTTCACCTGGGGCCGCGACCAGCGCGTGCAGATCCCATGGGAGCGCACGATCATTTATGAAGCGCATGCCCGCGGCATCAGCATGCGCCACCCGGCTGTGCCTGAAGAACTCCGCGGCACCTTCGCCGGCCTGGCCAACGACGAGTTGCTCAAACACATCAAGGACCTTGGCGTGTCGAGCATCGAGCTGCTGCCGATTCACGCCTTCGTCAACGACCAACACCTGCTGGACAAAGGGCTGAACAACTACTGGGGCTACAACAGCATCGCGTTTTTCGCCCCGCACCCGCGCTACCTGGCCAGCGGCAAGATCGCCGAGTTCAAGGAGATGGTCGCGCACCTGCACGACGCCGGGCTGGAGGTGATCCTGGACGTGGTCTACAACCACACCGCAGAAGGCAACGAGCGCGGCCCGACCCTGTCGATGCGCGGCATCGACAACGCCTCGTACTACCGCCTGATGCCGGACGACAAGCGCTACTACATCAACGACTCCGGCACCGGCAACACCCTGGACCTGAGCCACCCCTGCGTGCTGCAGTTGGTCACCGACTCGCTTCGCTACTGGGCCGGCGAAATGCACGTGGATGGCTTTCGCTTTGACCTGGCGACCATCCTTGGCCGTTACCACGATGGCTACAGCGAGCGTCATGGCTTCCTGGTCGCCTGCCGCCAGGACCCGATGCTGAGCCAGGTCAAGCTGATTGCCGAACCATGGGACTGCGGCCCCGGCGGCTACCAGGTGGGCAACTTCGCCCCGGGCTGGGCGGAATGGAACGACCGCTTCCGCGATACCGCACGCGCCTTCTGGAAAGGCGACGAAGGCCAGTTGGCCGATTTTGCTGCCCGCTTGACCGCCTCGGGCGACATGTTCAACAACCGCGGGCGCCGGCCCTATTCCTCGGTCAACTTCATCACCGCCCACGATGGTTTCACCCTGCGCGACCTGGTGTCCTACAACCACAAGCACAACGAAGACAATGACGAAAACAACCAGGACGGCACCGACAACAACCTGTCCTGGAACTGCGGCGTCGAAGGGCCGACCGACGACCCGGGGATCAATGCCCTGCGCATGCGCCAGATGCGCAACTACTTCGCCACCCTGCTGCTGGCCCAGGGCACGCCAATGATCGTGGCCGGCGACGAGTTCAGCCGCACCCAGCACGGCAACAACAATGCCTACTGCCAGGACAGCGAGATCGGCTGGGTGAACTGGGACCTGGACCAGGAAGGCCAGGAGCTGCTGGCCTTCGTCAAACGCCTGACCCGCCTGCGCCTGGCCTACCCGGTGCTGCGCCGGTCACGCTTCCTGGTGGGTGACTACAATGAGGCAATTGGGGTCAAGGACGTGACCTGGCTGGCACCCGATGGCAACGAGATGAGTGTTGAGCAATGGGAAGACCCACACGGGCGTTGCCTGGGCATGCTGATAGATGGCCGAGCACAGGTCAGCGGTATCGCCCGGCCAGGTGCCGAGGCCACCGTGCTGCTGATCGTCAATGCCCACCATGACGTGGTGCCATTCAAGCTGCCGGCTGTGCCCGAAGGCGATTACTGGAGCTGCCTGGTCGATACCGACCGGCCGGAGTTGCGCAAGGGGCAGCACCTGCAGTTCGACAGTACCTTCGAGGTGAAGGGCCGGTCGATGCTGCTGATGGTGTTGCAGCGCGACGAGGAGTGAACCGTGATAACCCAGGCAGGTCTTACGTTTTGATCGCTACGCCATACCTGTGGGAGCGGGTTTGCCCGCTGCCACAGGTTTTAGCGGCGACAGTAAGGCAGGGTTAACTTCAGGAGGATTTGTGAGCCTCGAAGCCGGCAGTAATGGTTTCGCCAGCGTCAGCCAGGCCCCAGCCGTGAAACGCCTGCGGGTACTGACGGTGAACACCCACAAGGGCTTCACCGCCTTCAACCGGCGCTTTATCTTGCCAGAGCTGCGCGAGGCCGTGCGCAGCACCCAGGCCGACATTGTCTTCCTTCAGGAAGTGCTCGGCAGCCACGACCGCCACGCCGCGCGCTACCCCGGCTGGCCACAGACCTCGCAGTACGAATTCCTCGCCGACAGCATGTGGAGCGACTTTGCCTACGGCCGCAATGCGGTCTACCCTGACGGCCACCACGGCAATGCGCTGCTGTCCAAATACCCGATCGTCGAGCACCGCAACCTGGACGTGTCGATCACCGGCCCCGAACGCCGCGGCCTGTTGCACTGCGTGCTGGAGGTGCCGGGGCAAGGCCAGGTGCATGCGGTCTGCGTGCACCTGTCGCTGCTGGAAAGCCACCGGCAAAAGCAGCTGCAGTTGCTGCGTAAACTGCTGGACGCCCTGCCGGCCAACGCCCCGGTGATCATCGCCGGCGACTTCAACGACTGGAAAAGCCACGGCAACCGCACCCTTGGCCTGCAACGCGACTTGCACGAAGCCTTCGAACGCCACCACGGCCACCTCGCCCGCACCTATCCTGCCCGCCTGCCACTGCTGCGACTGGACCGCATTTACCTGCGTAATGCCGAAAGCCATGGGCCGCGGATTCTGGGGCACAAACCTTGGTCGCACCTGTCAGATCACCTGCCGCTGGCCGTTGAAGTGCGGCTTTAGCAATCATTCTTCATAGCCACGGCAGGGCAAATAGCGATCCCCGCTATACCCTGCTGTTTTTACCAATAAAACAACAGGTTGAGCGTTACGACGTACCTTGAACACTTCCTTCACGCTTTCTTGACGCAAGCGGCGACCTCTCCTTAGCTGAACAATACCAAGCTGTAAAAAACTTGCGCCGGGCCTCTAGCTCGCGCCTTCGTGCGAGTTTGCGATAACTGGCGTACTGGTTTGGGTCGCCCACTGTTTTTGCCGTACAGCTCGTGACAACAGGCCAGGTTTCTCGGGCTGCACCACAAAAACAAAGGAGATCCGCCATGAAAAGCACCTCGAACCCCTTGCGCTTCGACAGCATTTTCTACGCGGTTTCCACGTCGCTGCTTCTGGCAACCCCGGTGGAAACGATCGCGTACGAACTGCAGGGTGACCCCACCTCCCCCGGCTTTCTGCAGCAACCTTTAGCGGCGCAACTGTCGCTCGACCCGCTCAGTGCCAGTGGGTTGAGCCTCGGCACCCTCAATGCGTTTTCGCAGCAGATGAGCGAACGCCACCAGCAGCCGGCACCGGACCTGATTGCCAGTCAATGGGCGCAGTTCTTCCCCACCCGTGCGCGCGGCCGCGCGCTGCCCCCGGCACAGCTGGAGGCGCCCAGCCAGCAACTGATGATCGGCCCGGACCTGTTCGTGCGTGAAACAGCAGCGGGCGATGTGCACCGCGCAGGGATTTTCGTGGGGCACAACAACCTGCAAAGCAGCTTCAAAGGCATGCGCCCTCTGCTGGGCGACAAGCAGCGCAAAGCGGTGAACTTGAGCGGAGAAAGCCTGGGGGTGTACTGGAGCATGACCCATGAACAGGGTTGGCACCTGGATGCCGTGGCCATGGGCTCGCGGATCGACGTGATGGGCCGTGGCGAAAACGGCCAGCGCCTGGACGACAGTGGCCATGCAATGACCTTCTCGGTAGAGGGCGGTTACCCGATCCGCCTGGGTGGCAACTGGGTCATCGAACCCCAGGCACAGTTGATCAACCAGCAGTTCTTCCCTGGCAACCAGGTGCAGGAGGAGACCTTGCAAGCCTTCGACAGCCAGCCGAGCTGGAGCGGCCGGGTCGGTGCCAAGTTGTCCGGGCGCTACGAAGTGCGCGGCATGCCCATCGAACCCTATGTGCGGACCAACGTGTGGTATGACTTCAGCAATGCCGATGAGGTGAAGCTGGACCAGGTCGACAAGATTTCCAGCTCGCGCTACTCGACTACCGTGGAGTTAGGGTTGGGGTTGGTGGCGCGGGTGACGCCTTCGGTGGCCATGTTCGTCAGCGCCGATTACAGCAGCGATGTGGATGACAATGACCTGAACGGGTTGATTGGCAGCCTTGGGGTGCGGATGCGGTGGTAGCCAGGGCCGGCCTCTTCGCGGGTAAACCCGCTCCTACAACGATCACCGCCGGGTGCGGTACCTGCGTAGGAGCGGGTTTACCCGCGAAGGGGCCCGTACAGCCAACCAATCACGCGAGCTTCATCACCAAGCCCCCAAGCGGCGTCAGTGGCGGCTGGTGGCGCGGGTAATGAACTGAACGGTTTGATTGCCAGCCTTGGTGCGGATGCGGTGGTAGCCAGGGCCGGCCTCTTCGCGGGTAAACCCGCTCCTACAACGATCACCGCCGGGTGCGGTACCTGTGTAGGAGCGGGTTTACCCGCGAAAGGGCCAGTACAGCCAACCGATCAGGCGGGCTTCATGATCAACACCCCCAGCGGCGGCAGGTTCAGGGCCAGCGATAATGGCTGCCCGTGGCTGGCCACTGCCTCACTGGCCACCGCCCCCAGATTACCCACGTTCGACCCGGCATACAGCTCGGCATCACTGTTCAGCAGCTCCTGCCAACGCTCGCCGAACGGCACGCCAATGCGGTAACCCTCACGGGGTACCGGTGTGAAGTTGGCCACCACCAGCACCGGCTCGCCGCTGCTGCTCCAGCGCAGCCAGGCGTACACGCTGTTCTGCGCGTCGTCACCGATCAGCCACTGGAAGCCCTGCGGCTGGCAATCCTGCTCGTGCAGCGCCGGCACTTCGCGGTACAGGCGGTTGAGGTCGCCCACCAGGCGCTGCACGCCCTGGTGCTCGGGATACTGCAGCAGGTACCAGTCCAGTTCGCTGTCGTGGTTCCACTCACGCCACTGGCCGAACTCGCAGCCCATGAACAGCAGCTTCTTGCCCGGGTGTGCCCACATGAAGGTGAGGTAGGCGCGCAGGTTGGCGAACTTCTGCCAGCGGTCGCCGGGCATCTTGTCGATCAGCGAATGCTTGCCGTGCACCACCTCATCATGGGAAATGGGCAGGATGAAGTGCTCGGAATAGGCATAGATCAGCCCGAAACTCATCTCGTTATGGTGGTAGGTGCGGTGCACCGGATCGTTCTGGATGTAGTGCAGGGTGTCGTGCATCCAGCCCATGTTCCACTTGTAGGCAAATCCCAGGCCGCCCTGTTGGGTAGGCTGGCTGACCCCAGGCCAGGCGGTGGACTCTTCGGCGATGATCAGCGCACCCGGGGCCTCGTGGGCAGCGACGCCGTTAAGGTGGCGGATGAAGTCGATGGCTTCCAGGTTCTCGCGCCCGCCGTGACGGTTGGGTACCCATTCGCCAGCCTTGCGCGAGTAGTCGCGGTACAGCATCGAGGCCACCGCATCGACGCGCAGGCCGTCGATGTGGAAATGCTTCAACCAGTGCAGCGCCGAAGCCATCATGAAGCCGCGCACTTCATTGCGCCCGAGGTTGTAGATCAGCGTGTTCCAGTCCTGGTGGTAGCCCTCCAGGGGGTTGTCGTATTCGTACAGCGCAGTGCCATCGAAGCGCGCCAGGCCATGTTCGTCGGTGGGAAAATGCGCCGGCACCCAGTCCAGCAGCACACCAATGCCTCCCTGGTGGCAGGCGTCGATGAACGCGGCGAAATCCTCGGCACTGCCATAGCGCGAGGTGGGCGCGAACATCGACAGTGGTTGATAGCCCCAGGAGCCGCCGAACGGGTGTTCCATGATCGGCAGCAGTTCGATGTGGGTAAAGCCCAGTTCCTGCACATAGGGCACCAGCCGTTCGGCCAGTTCGCGCCAGTTGTAGAAACGCCCGACTTCGCCCGCTTCGTCCAGCTCGCAGCGCCATGACCCTGGGTGCAGCTCGTAGATCGACAACGGCGCGTTGTAGGCATGGCGCTGGGCGCGTTGCGCCATCCAGTCATGATCCTGCCAGGCGTGGCTGAGTTCACCGGCTACCTTGGACGCCGTGCTCGGCGGCAGCTCGGTGGCACGGGCCAGCGGATCGGCCTTCAGCGGCAGTATGCCGTCCTTGCCAAGCACTTCGAACTTGTAGGTTTCGCCCACGCCCAGGCGCGGAATGAACAGCTCCCACACCCCCGCGCCATGCCGCAGGCGCATGGGGTGGCGGCGGCCATCCCAGTTGTTGAAATCACCCACCACCGACACCCGCCGGGCATTCGGCGCCCAGACCGAGAAACACACACCGTCGATGCCATCGACTTGAGTCGGCTGGGCACCGAAGCGCCCGGACAAATCGCGGTGATTGCCTTCCGCGAACAAGTGAAGGTCCATGTCACCCAGTTGCGGGCCAAAGCTGTAGGGGTCTTCGGTAACCTGTTCGCCACCGGCCCAGACGATATGAAACTGGTAGGGCTGTGCCTCATCGAGGTGCGCACTGAACAACCCAGGCAGGCTGCCCTGCTCCATTTCGGCAAGGACCCGCCCGTCATCCCGGGCCTGAACGCGCACTTTCAGGGCATTGGGCAGAAAGGCGCGGACCACCTGCCCGCCTGCACCGTCGCCGTGGGGGCCGAGTACCGCAAAAGGATCGGCGTGTTCGGCGCGGGCCAGGGCGTCGAGGTCCCGTTGCCGAAGGCCACCGTTTTCACGCGTTGTAACGTTCATTCTGACTCTCCCCAGGTACTGATCAGTCCATGCAGACCATGCAAAGGCACGGCCAGCCAGCTCGGACGGTTTTCGGCTTCGTATGTAATCTCGTAGGCGGCTTTTTCCAGGCAGAACAGTTCCAGCGCCGCGCGCTCGCCCTCGGCGTGCTGCCAGGCGTGTGGCATGGCTGCGGTGGCCAGGCCATAGGCTTCGACAAAGGCATGCCGGGACTGGTGCAGGTACTGCCGGGCAACCCGCTGCCGGGCTTGCCGCGCCGGCTCGGAAAGGTCCACCGCAGACGCGCTGCGCAAGATCATCGCAGCAGCATAGTCGAAGGAACGCAGCACGCCGCTGACATCCTTGTAGGGGCTGTGTTTTGCCCGGCGCTCTTCAAGGGGCCGGGCGGGTTCACCTTCAAAATCGATGAGGTAGGCATCACCCTGCACCACGAGCACCTGGCCCAGGTGCAGGTCGCCGTGCACACGCATCAGCAGGCCACCCTGAGCCTGCTCGGCGAGATTGTCGATGTGCTGTGCCAGGCCGTCACGCTGTTGCTGCAGATCGTCGACCAAGGCCTGGCTGTCGCTGTCCAGCGTGTCGCGATGCTGGGCCAGCAGGTCGAGGGCGTGGGTCAGTTCAGTGCTGATCTGTGCACACCAGCGCTCGCTGTCCTGCGCATCGCTGGGGCGCGGCTGGAAGGCCGGGTCTTCGGTGGGGGCGGCCAGCAGCAGGTGCATCTCGCCCAGGCGCTGGCCAAGCAAGGCCGCAAAGCCGCTGAGTTCGGCCAAGGCGTCAGTGTGCGCTTCGGCGTCGTTGCGGGTGGGCTCCATCTGGTCGCGAATGGCCCTTTCCAACGTGTTCTGGGTCCAGCCCCAGGCGTCGCCCTGGTTACTCAGGTAACCCTGGGCAATCATCAGCAGGTGCGGCGCGTGTTGTTCGTCCACCCGGCTGACCCAGGCCAGCAGCGGCGAAATGTTGGCAAAGCCGGCGGCGGTCAGGTAGGCACTCATTTCCAGCTCTGGATGGATGCCCGGGTTGACCCGGCGGATCAGCTTGAGCACCATGCGGTCGCCGATGACCACCGAACTGTTGGACTGCTCGGCGCTGAGGTAGCGCACTTCGCTCTCCTCGTCGAGCGCCAGGCCGGCCAGCTGCTCTGTGCATTCGAAGCGCAATTCACCCTCAGCGTCGCCACACGGCAGACGCAGGCCATCCTGGCAGGCTTGCATCACGGCGTGAATGAACGGCTCGAGGACGAAGGCGTCTGTGATCAAGCCAACCTGGTGGGTACGGCGCACCCGCGACAATGCCAGTTGCTGCGGCAGCGCGGTGTGGATCTGTTCCTCACGCAGCAGGCCGAAAGGCAGCTGGTAGCGGGTAGCCGTGCCGTCGCTGAGTACTTCGATTTCGCTGAGCAGCACCGGCGTGGTGGCGGTGCCGAAACGCACGCCGTAACACAGGCGCACGGCATCAATCGGCCCTTCCTTGCCGGCGAACCAGCGGCGCTTGGGCAGGTACTGCGGCAGGATGGTGCTTTGCAGCGTATCGCTTGCGGGGGCTTGCAGCAGTTCTTCCATGCGCTTGCGCAATACCAATGTGGTCAATTCGGGTAACCCCTCGGAGGGCTGGATGTGCCAGCTGGGCATGCGATCGCGGCTGGCCAGCAGGAACCAGTAGAACGCATAAGGTGGCAAGGTCAGCAGAAACGGCAGTTGGCCGATTGGCGGGAACGCGCTGCCGCCCAGCATCTCCACCGGTACTTTGTCGGCGTATTGTGACAATTCGAGTTCGGCAGCCTGGGCGGCGCGGGACACGTTGGCCACGCAGAGGATGACCTCGGTATTGCCGTCGGCATCGGTGTACTCGCGGATATAGGCAAGGATGCGCCGATTGCTGGGCGTGAGGGTGCGCAGGCTGCCGCGGCCAAAGGCCTTCTGCTGCTTGCGCACCGCCAGCATGCGCCGGGTCCAGTTCAGCAGCGAATGCGGGTCGTGGCTTTGCGCCTCGACGTTGACCGTCTGGTAACCGTAGAGCGGGTCCATGATCGGCGGCAGCACCAGGCGTTGCGGGTCGGCGCGGGAAAAACCGCCGTTGCGGTCTGGCGACCACTGCATGGGTGTGCGAACGCCATCGCGGTCACCCAGATAGATATTGTCGCCCATACCCAGTTCGTCGCCGTAATACAGGGTTGGCGTGCCGGGCATCGACAACAGCAGGCTGGTCAGCAGCTCTATGCGCCGACGGTCACGCTGCAGCAGGGGCGCCAGGCGCCGGCGAATGCCCAGGTTGATGCGCGCGCGGCGGTCTTCGGCGTAGTAGTTCCACAGGTAGTCGCGCTCGCGGTCGGTGACCATTTCCAGGGTCAGTTCATCATGATTGCGCAAAAAGATCGCCCACTGGCAGTTGGCCGGGATTTCCGGGGTCTGGCGCAGGATATCGGTGATCGGGAAGCGGTCTTCCATGGCCAGGGCCATGTACATGCGCGGCATCAACGGAAAGTGGAAAGCCATATGGCATTCGTCGCCGTCGCCTTCACCGAAGTACGGGCGCGTGTCTTCCGGCCACTGGTTGGCTTCGGCCAGCAGCATGCGATCGGGGTAGTTGGCGTCGATCTCGGCGCGGATCGCCTTGAGCACGTCGTGGGTTTCGGCGAGGTTTTCGTTGTTGGTGCCGTCGCGCTCGATCAGGTAAGGGATCGCGTCCAGCCGCAGGCCATCTACACCCAGGTCGAGCCAGAAGCGCATGACGCCGATCACCGCCTTGAGCACCTGCGGGTTGTCGAAGTTGAGGTCCGGCTGGTGCGAGTAGAACCGGTGCCAGAAGTACTGGCCAGCGACCGGGTCCCAGGTCCAGTTGGACTTTTCGGTGTCGAGGAAGATGATGCGCGTGCCGTCGTACTTCTGGTCGTCGTCCGACCACACGTAAAACTCGCGCGCCTTGCTGCCGCGCTTGGCGTGGCGGGCGCGCTGGAACCACGGGTGCTGGTCGCTGGTGTGGTTGATGACCAGCTCGGTGATCACCCGCAGGCCGCGCTTGTGGGCCTCGGCGATGAAACGGCGGGCGTCGGCCATGCTGCCGTAGTCCGGGTGCACGGCCTTGTATTCGGCGATGTCGTAGCCGTCGTCACGGCGTGGCGAGGGATAGAACGGCAGCAGCCACAGGGTGTTGACGCCCAGCTCGGCGATATAGTCGAGCTTGCTGATCAGGCCGGCGAAATCACCGATGCCATCGTTGTTCGAGTCGAAGAATGACTTGATGTGCAGCTGATAGATGACAGCGTCCTTGTACCAAAGCGGGTCGTCGATGAAGGCTGCCGGGCGGGAACGCTTGGCCATGTGCGACTCCTTTCAATTGCATGTTTGCCCCTTCTTGCACCATCGCTGTGGGAGCGGGCGTGCCCGCGAATCAGCCACCGCGGTGCTTGGCACCGGCTCTGCCGGTGTTCGCGGGCGTGCCCGCTCCCACAGGGGAAAAGGCTACAGACCGGTTTTACCCGGCTTTCGCGATGCGCCAGATGCCGAACGGCAGGTGCCAGGGCTCTATGCGCATCCATTGGGTCTTGCCGTACCACGACCAGCGGTGGCCGTTCATCAGGTCTTCACCCTGGGTTTCGGCGTTGTCGTCCAGCCCCAGCTCCCACAGCGGCAACTCGAAGTGCGCCTCCTGGGCGTTGTGCGGGTCGAGGCTGACGGCCACCAGGATGTAGTTGTCACGCTCGGGCGTACGCTTGGCGAAGTACAGGATGTTGTCGTTCCAGCAATTGAAGAAGGCCACACCCAGGTGGGTTTGCAAGGCGCGGTTCTGCCGGCGGATGCGGTTGAGCTGGGCGATCTCGGCGATGATGTTGCCGGGCTGGGTGAAGTCGCGTGGGCGGATTTCGTACTTCTCCGAATCCAGGTACTCCTCCTTGCCCGGCAACGGCGTGCCCTCACACAGCTCGAAGCCCGAATACATGCCCCACAAGCCTGAGCCCATGGTCGCCAGCGCGGCACGGATAAGGAAACCTGCGCGGCCGGAGGTGTGCAGGAAGAACGGGTTGATGTCCGGCGTGTTGACGAAGAAGTTGGGCCGGTAGCACTGGCTCCACGGCGGCTGGTTGAGCTGCTCGAAATATTCGCGCAGCTCCTGCTTGTGGTTGCGCCAGGTGAAATAGGTATAGCTCTGTGCGTAGCCGACCTTGCCCAGGCGCGCCATCATCGCCGGTTTGGTAAAGGCTTCGGCAAGGAAGATGACGTCGGGGTGCTGGCTGCGCACATTGGCGATGAGCCATTGCCAGAACGGCAGCGGCTTGGTGTGCGGGTTGTCGACGCGGAAAGTCTTTACGCCCTCCTCGACCCAGCCGACCACCACATCGCGCAGGGCCAGCCACAGCGAGGGCACGGCCTCCGGCGCATAGAAATCGACGTTGACGATGTCCTGGTACTTTTTCGGCGGGTTTTCAGCGTAGCGGATGGTGCCGTCCGGGCGCCAGCTGAACCAGCCCGGGTGCTCCTTGAGCCAGGGGTGGTCCTGGGAGCACTGGATGGCGAAATCGAGGGCAATTTCCAGGCCGTGTTCCGCCGCTGCGGCCACCAGACGGCGGAAGTCATCGCGGCTGCCCAGTTGCGGGTGAATAGCCTCGTGGCCGCCTTCCGGGCTGCCGATGGCATAAGGGCTGCCCGGGTCGCCCGGCTCGGCCTTGAGGGCGTTGTTGCGGCCCTTGCGATGTTGCATGCCGATGGGGTGGATGGGCGGGAAGTACAGGACGTCGAAGCCCATGTCGCGGATCATCGGCAGCCGTTCGTGCACGTCGTTGAAGGTGCCGTGGCGCTGCGGGTCGTCGGTCATCGAGCGCGGGAACAGCTCGTACCAGCTGGCGAACAGGGCGGCCGGGCGGTCGACATCAAGGGGAAACTCAGGGCTGCGGGTCAGGTAGCTGCGGTGTTCGGCTTCACCCATCAGGCGGGCGGTGGTTGGGTCGAGAAACACGGCCACCTGGTCATCGGTACTGAGGGTAGCCAGGCGGAGCTGCACGGCCTCGAGCGCCTCGCGCAGGGCGCCGCTGCACAGCTCGATGCCTTTGCCCAGCATCAAACGGCCTTCTTCCAGCTCCAGTTTCACCTCGACGCCGGCGTGGTACTTCTTCTCCAGGTCGTGGCAATAGGTGGCAAACGGGTCGATCCAGGCCTCGATACTGAACAAGTGCGGGCCCAGCTCGGTGGGGGTGAATTCGGCCAGCCACAGGTCGTTGCCCGCCGCCTGCATCGACACGCAATGCCAGCGCCTGCTGTGCGCCTGGCGCCAGTTGAGCATCACCGCCAGGCGGTCGTGGCCGTCGCTGTAGGCCTTGGTGCTGACGGCCACAGGCTGGCCGCTGACGGCCTTGGCGGCGAAGCTGCCGGCGTCGAGCACGGGTTGGGTGTCTTCGATCACGATGCGTGGCGCCAGCAGCGCCTGGGCCAGGCTAATGGCCTGGTCGGGGTGATCGTTCGCCATGGGCACGCTTTCAAAGGGCTCGTTTCGTGACATCGACCTTGCTCCCTCAGGCTGGTGGCGGTAAGGGTTCAGAGCCGGGCACAGGCGGGGGGTTCAAAATAATTGAGCGAACGGCAGCTGCCAGCGGTCAGAGCCTACAGCACCTCTTCACCCACCCACGCGAGGTCAGGCCATGAACATTCCCATTCCACCGGAGACACCCGATCCCAACATCGACGACCCGAGCTTGCCGCCACCCGTACCGGAAGAAGACCCGGACGAGCTGCCGATCAAGCCGACCGTGCCGCCGACAGTGGGCGACCCGCCGAGCCAGGAGCCACCGGTGAAGGCTTAAGGGTAGACCACGGCACCGGCATGAACAGCGATCTCCACTGCTCCGTTGAGAGGTTGAGGATGACCAGGTGCTTGGCAAGGTGAAGATCTTGCATTGATCGGGCCGGCCTCTTCACGGGTAAACCCGCTCCTACGAGGGACCGTGCCGGCCTTGAATGCGGCGCGGTCCCTCGTAGGAGCGGGTTTACCCGCGAAGAGGCCGGCCGCGCCAGCACATCAACCCGCAGATGCAGCCGCAATCTCCGCCACACTGATCTCACGCATCCGGAACTTTTGCACCTTCCCCGTCACCGTCATCGGGTACTCGTCGACGAAGCGGATATACCGCGGCACCTTGAAGTGGGCAATGCGCGCCTTGCACCAGCCCTGCAGTTCCTCGGTCGTGGCGCTGTGCCCAGGGTGCAGCTTGATCCAGGCGACGATCTCTTCGCCATAGCGGCTGCACGGAATGCCGATCACCTGCGCATCGGCCACCGCCGGGTGGGTGTAGAAAAACTCTTCCAGCTCACGCGGGTAAATGTTCTCGCCGCCGCGAATGATCATGTCCTTGTTGCGCCCGACGATGCGCACATAGCCCTGCTCGTCCATCACCGCCAGGTCACCCGAATGCATCCAGCCGGCCGGGTCGATGGCATCCGCCGTGGCCTGGGGATTGTCCCAGTAGCCCAGCATCACGCTGTAGCCGCGGGTGCACAGTTCGCCGATCTCACCGCGCGCGACGATGCAGCCATCAGTGTCCACCAGTTTGTTTTCCAGCTGAGGCTGGGTGCGGCCGACGGTGGTCACGCGCAGCTCCAGGTCATCGTCCGGGCCGGTCTGCAGCGACACCGGGCTGGTTTCGGTCATGCCGTAGGCGATCTGCACTTCAGCCATGTGCATCTGGTCGATGACCCGGCGCATCACCTCGATCGGGCAGGTGGCGCCGGCCATGATGCCGCTGCGCAGGGTCGACAGGTCCATCTGCGCACGCGAGGGATGATCGAGCATCGCGATGAACATGGTCGGCACGCCGTACAGGATGCTGGCACGCTCCTCGGCCACGGCGCGCAGGGTGAGCTCGGCGTCGAAGGCGTCGTTGGGGTAGATCATGGTGCTGCCGTGGGTGATGCAGCCGAGGTTGGCCATGACCATGCCGAAGCAATGGTACAGCGGCACCGGGATCACCATACGGTCGCGGGCCGTCAGGCCTAGGCTTTCACCCACCATGAAACCGTTGTTGAGGATGTTGTAGTGACTGAGCGTGGCACCTTTGGGCGCACCGGTGGTGCCTGAGGTGTACTGGATGTTTACCGGCTGGTCGAATTGTAGGCTTTGCTGACGGGCTGTGCAGGCCTCAACAGACGTCTGCCCTGCCCGCTCGGCCAAGGCGTGCCAGGGCAGGAAGCCGGCAGGCGGGTTGGCGGCCAGGCTGATGACACCACGCAACTGGGGCAGGCATTCACTGGCCAGCTCACCAGGCCGGGCGCTGGCCAGTTCAGGCACCAGCGCCTGCACCATGGCGTGGTAATCAGACGTCTTGAAGGCTTCAGCGCAGACCAGCCAGCGGCAACCGGACTGGCGCAACACGTATTCCAGCTCACCCACACGGTAGGCCGGGTTGATGTTGACCAGGATGGCGCCGACCTTGGCACTGGCCAGCTGCAAGATGCACCACTGGGCGCAGTTGGGCGACCAGATGCCAACACGGTCGCCGGTGTTCACGCCCAGTGCGATCAGCGCGCGGGCGTGTATTTCGACCTGTTCGGCCAACTGCCGCCAGCTGTAACGCAAGCCCTGGTGGCGGGACACCAGGGCCTCGCTGTCGCAACAGCGGGCCACGGTGGCATCGAAGGCCTGGCCGATGGTCTGGGTCAGCAAGGGTCGGTCCTGGCGACCGCGGGTATAGCTCGGTTGACTCATGGGTGTCCCTTCTTGTGGTTGTTTTGGGCACGGCTGAAGCAAGCGGGAATACTCTGGCGCAGATTTACGTTTACGTAAAGGTGACGAGTGGATTGACAGTGCCTTCCCGCAGGTTTACGTTAACGTAAAGGTGATGAACGATACCGGAACCTCCGGCATGACGCCGACCCTTGCAGGAGCGGGCTTGCCCGCGAATGCGATCACCCAGGCAATGACGGTGGTCCTGCTGACGCATTCGCGGGCAAGCCCGCTCCTACAGGGGTCAGCGGTTAGCCTTTGAGCTACGGTGTTACCCAATTTCCAAGAACAAGAAGGTGCCCCAGCATGCATTACCCCTCCCTGAACTTCGCCCTGGGCGAGACCATCGACATGCTCCGCGACCAGGTGCGCACCTTCGTCGCCGCCGAACTGGCCCCGCGTGCCGCGCAGATCGACCACGACAACCTGTTCCCCGCCGACATGTGGCGCAAGTTCGGTGACATGGGCCTGCTGGGTATCACCGTACCGGAAGAGTACGGTGGCGCTGGCCTGGGCTACCTGGCCCATGTGGTGTCGATGGAAGAAATCAGCCGTGGCTCCGCCTCGGTGGCGCTGTCCTACGGCGCCCATTCCAACCTGTGCGTCAACCAGATCAACCGCAACGGCACCCACGAGCAGAAGCTCAAGTACCTGCCCAAGCTGATCAGCGGCGAGCACATCGGCGCCTTGGCCATGAGCGAGCCCAATGCCGGCTCCGACGTGGTGTCGATGAAACTGCGCGCAGAAAAACGCGGCGATCACTACGTGCTCAACGGCAGCAAGACCTGGATCACCAACGGTCCCGACGCCAACACCTACGTGATTTACGCCAAGACCGACCTGGACAAGGGTGCGCACGGCATCACCGCGTTCATCGTCGAGCGTGACTGGAAGGGCTTCAGCCGCAGCAACAAGTTCGACAAGCTGGGCATGCGTGGGTCCAACACCTGCGAGCTGTTCTTCGACGGCGTGGAAGTGCCGGCAGAGAACATTCTGGGCCAGCTTAACGGCGGCGTGCGCGTCCTGATGAGCGGCCTGGACTACGAACGTGTGGTGCTGTCCGGCGGCCCGACCGGCATCATGCAAAGCTGCATGGACCTGGTGGTGCCGTATATCCACGACCGCAAGCAATTCGGCCAGAGCATCGGCGAGTTCCAGCTGATCCAGGGCAAGATTGCCGACATGTACACCCAGCTGAACGCCAGCCGCGCCTACCTGTATGCCGTGGCCCAGGCCTGCGACCGTGGCGAGACCACCCGCAAGGATGCTGCCGGGGTGATCCTGTACACCGCCGAGCGCGCCACGCAAATGGCCCTGGAGGCGATCCAGATTCTTGGCGGCAACGGCTATATCAACGAATTCCCGGCTGGGCGCCTGTTGCGCGACGCCAAACTGTACGAAATCGGTGCCGGCACCAGCGAAATCCGCCGGATGCTGATCGGCCGCGAACTGTTCAACGAAACCCGCTGAACATAAGGGACGGGCGCACATGGCTACCTTGCACACCCAGATCAACCCGCGTTCGGCAGAATTTGCCGTCAACAGCGCGGCCATGCTCGAACAGGTCCAGGCCCTGCGCGGCTTGCTCGCCCAGGTTGCCCAGGGCGGCGGGCCCAAGGCCCAGGAACGGCATACCTCGCGTGGCAAACTGCTGCCGCGCGAGCGTATCGACCGCCTGCTGGACCCGGGCTCGCCGTTCCTCGAAATCGGCCAGTTGGCCGCCCATGAGGTGTACGGCGAAGACGTGCCAGCGGCGGGCGTGATTGCCGGCATCGGCCGCGTGGAAGGCGTGGAATGCATGATCGTGGCCAACGACGCCACGGTAAAAGGCGGTTCGTACTACCCGCTGACGGTGAAGAAGCACCTGCGTGCACAAACCATCGCCCTGCAGAACCGCCTGCCGTGCATCTATCTGGTGGACTCCGGCGGCGCCAACTTGCCACGCCAGGACGAAGTGTTCCCCGACCGCGAGCATTTCGGGCGCATCTTCTTCAACCAGGCCAACATGAGCGCGCAAGGCATCCCGCAGATCGCCGTGGTGATGGGCTCGTGCACCGCTGGCGGCGCCTACGTGCCGGCCATGGCCGACGAAGCGATCATGGTGCGCCAGCAGGCGACCATCTTCCTCGCCGGGCCGCCGTTGGTAAAAGCCGCCACCGGTGAAGTGGTGAGCGCCGAAGACTTGGGGGGCGCCGATGTGCATTGCCGCACCAGCGGCGTGGCCGACCACTATGCCGACAACGACGAACATGCCCTGGCCCTGGCCCGGCGCAGCGTGGCCAACCTCAACTGGCACAAGCAGGGCAAGCTACAACGCCTGGCACCGGTGGCACCGCTGTATGCGGCCGATGAGCTGTACGGCGTGGTGCCGGCCGATGCCAAGCAACCGTTCGACGTGCGCGAGGTGATCGCCCGCCTGGTCGATGGCTCGGTGTTCGATGAATTCAAGGCGCTGTTCGGTACCACCCTGGTGTGCGGTTTCGCCCACCTGCATGGCTACCCGGTGGCGATCCTGGCCAACAACGGCATCCTGTTCGCCGAAGCCGCGCAAAAAGGTGCGCACTTCATCGAACTGGCCTGCCAACGCGGCATCCCGCTGCTGTTCCTGCAGAACATTACCGGTTTCATGGTCGGCAAGAAGTACGAAGAAGGCGGCATCGCCAAGCACGGCGCCAAGCTGGTCACCGCCGTGGCCTGCGCCCAGGTGCCGAAGTTCACGGTGATCATCGGCGGCAGCTTTGGTGCCGGCAACTACGGCATGTGCGGCCGCGCCTACGACCCGCGCTTCCTGTGGATGTGGCCCAACGCACGGATTGGCGTGATGGGCGCCGAACAGGCCGCCGGGGTGCTGGCCCAGGTCAAGCGCGAGCAGAGCGAACGCAGCGGCCAGCCATTCAGTGCCGAAGACGAAGCCAGGCTCAAGCAGCCGATCCTCGACCAGTACGAGCGTCAGGGCCACCCCTATTATTCCAGCGCCCGCCTGTGGGACGACGGCGTCATCGACCCGGCACAGACCCGCGACGTCCTCGGCCTGGCGTTGTCTGCCGCGCTGAACGCGCCGATCGAACAGAGCCGCTTCGGCATTTTCCGGATGTGACCCATGAGCGATTTCAGCACCCTTGAAGTGATCCGCGACCCGCGCGGCTTTGCCACCCTGTGGTTAAGCCGCGAGGACAAGAACAACGCCTTCAACGCGCAGATGATCCGCGAGCTGATCGTGGCCATCGACCAGTTGGCCGAAGACACCAGCCTGCGCTTTGTGCTGCTGCGTGGCCGTGGCCGGCATTTCAGCGCCGGTGCCGACCTGGCCTGGATGCAGCAGTCGGCGCAACTGGACTTCAACACCAACCTGGATGATGCCCACGAACTGGGCGAGCTGATGTACGCCCTGCATCGCCTCAAGGCCCCGACCCTGGCCGTGGTGCAAGGCGCAGCCTTTGGCGGCGCGCTGGGCCTGATCAGCTGCTGCGACATGGCCATCGGCGCCGAAGACGCCCAGCTGTGCCTGTCGGAAGTGCGCATCGGCTTGGCACCGGCGGTCATCAGCCCGTTCGTGGTCAAGGCCATTGGCGAACGCGCCGCGCGCCGCTACGCCCTCACCGCCGAGCGTTTCACTGGCGTGCGCGCCCGCGAGCTGGGCCTGCTGGCCGAGGTGTACCCCGCCAGCGAACTGGACGACCACGTCGAAGCCTGGGTAAGCAACCTGCTGCAGAACAGCCCACAAGCATTGCGCGCCACCAAGGACTTGCTGCGCGAAGTGGACGACGGCGAACTCAGCCCGGCCCTGCGCCGTTACTGCGAAAACACCATCGCCCGTATCCGCGTCAGCGCCGAAGGCCAGGAGGGCCTGCGCGCTTTCCTGGAAAAACGCCGCCCTGCCTGGCAAACCGTTGACAAGAAGGAGCCGCGCCCATGAGCCGCCCCGCTTTGACCACCCTGCTGGTCGCCAACCGCGGCGAAATCGCTTGCCGGGTGATGCGCACCGCCAAGGCCATGGGCCTGACCACTGTCGCCGTGCACAGCGCCACCGACCGTGACGCCCGTCACAGCCGCGAAGCCGACATCCGCGTCGACCTGGGCGGCACCAAGGCTGCCGAAAGCTACCTGCTGGTCGACAAGCTGCTGGCCGCCGCCAAGGCCAGCGGCGCCCAGGCCATCCACCCAGGTTATGGCTTTCTGTCCGAGAACGCAGGTTTCGCCCGCGCCATCGAGCAGGCCGGGCTGATCTTCCTCGGCCCACCGGCCAGCGCCATCGACGCCATGGGCAGCAAATCGGCAGCCAAGGCGCTGATGGAGGCCGCCGGCGTGCCGTTGGTTCCGGGCTACCACGGCGAGGCCCAGGACCTGGACACCTTCCGCGCCGCGGCCGAACGCATCGGCTACCCGGTGCTGCTCAAGGCCAGCGCTGGCGGCGGCGGCAAGGGCATGAAAGTGGTCGAGGAAGAAAGCCAGTTGGCCGACGCCCTGGCGTCGGCCCAGCGTGAGGCACAGTCGTCGTTCGGCGATGCGCGCATGCTGGTGGAAAAGTACGTGCTCAAGCCACGCCACGTGGAGATTCAGGTGTTCGCCGACCAGCACGGCAACTGCCTGTACCTCAACGAGCGCGACTGTTCCATTCAGCGCCGCCACCAGAAGGTGGTGGAAGAGGCCCCGGCCCCCGGCCTGTCGCCCGAACTGCGCCGGGCCATGGGCGAAGCGGCGGTGCGAGCCGCCCAGGCTATCGGTTACGTGGGTGCCGGCACCGTGGAGTTTCTGCTTGATGCACGTGGCGAATTCTTCTTCATGGAGATGAACACTCGCCTGCAGGTGGAACACCCGGTCACCGAGGCCATCACCGGCCTGGACCTTGTTGCCTGGCAAATTCGCGTGGCCTGCGGCGAAGCCCTGCCGATCACACAGGAACAAGTGCCGCTGATCGGCCATGCCATCGAAGTACGCCTGTATGCCGAAGACCCGGCCAACGATTTTTTACCCGCGACCGGCAAATTGGCGCTGTACCGTGAATCGGCACCTGGCGAAGGTCGGCGGGTGGACAGTGGGGTCAGCGAAGGCGATGTGGTGTCGCCGTTCTACGACCCGATGCTGGGCAAGCTGATTGCCTGGGGTGAAAACCGCGAACAGGCACGCCTGCGCTTGCTGGCCATGCTCGACGAGTTTGCCATTGGCGGATTGAAGACCAACATCGCCTTCCTGCGCCGCATTCTCGCGCACCCTGCGTTCGCGGCGGCAGAGCTGGACACCGGCTTCATTCCCCGCCACCAGGATGTGCTGCTGCCGGCGCCACGTGCGCTGCCGGCCGGCTTTTGGGAGGCGGCAGCCGAAGCCTGGCTGCAGGGCCAGGCGGGGCATCAGCGCGAAGACGATCGCCATTCGCCGTGGAGCGGGCGTAATGGACTGCGCTTGGGCCTGCCGGCACGCAGCAGCTTGCATCTGGTGAGTGCTGGGCACGATCAGGCAGTGGCCCTGGAACGCAGCGCTGCTTCTACCTGGCAGCTGCAAGGTGAGCAGTTGGTGCATGACCAGAACGGCGTGCGTCGCCAGCATCTGGCAATCCGTCGGGGTGGCACGCTGTACCTGCACTGGGATGGCGAAATGCATGCCATCGAGGCCTTCGACCCGATTGCCGAGGCCGAAGCCAGCCACAGCCATCAGGGTGGGCTGGGTGCGCCCATGAACGGCAGTATCGTGCGGGTGCTGGTCGAACCTGGGCAGGTGGTGGAAGCCGGTACTGCGCTGGTGGTACTGGAGGCCATGAAGATGGAGCACAGCATTCGTGCGCCGCATGCCTGCACAGTGAAGGCGCTGTTCTGCCTGGAGGGGGACATGGTCAGCGAAGGGACTGTGCTGGTCGAACTGGTGGAATAACGGTGCCGGAGGGCCGCTTTGCGGCCCTAACGCAACACAAGGCCGCCCCTGCAACAGCCCGTAGGAGCGGGTTCACACGCGAAGAGGCCGTGCCTGCTGGCCAATTTCCACCCGCCGTTCACGGTTGCCGCCGCTACCGTATTCGCGGGTAAACCCGCTCCTACGCAGATTGGTGGTGGACACACACCGGAGGTTGGACACAGCCCGTCCTGTAGGAGCGGGTTCACCCGCGAAGAGGCCGTGCCTGCTGGCCAATCTCCATCCGCCGTTCACCGTTGCCGCCGCTACTCAAACCCTTTCAAAAGGCCCCATGCACCCGCACGACCACCCCAAGAAATTCGCAACCCTCTTCGCACAACAGCGCCGGGTAGTTACTGTTCAATGCCTTCAGATAACGCTGCCCACCTTCCTCGGCCAGCTCGCGGAAAATCGCCGGTTTGCCGGGCTGACGAGCGATAACCAAACGCCCCGCCTCAGCCTCTACACCTGGGTCCACCAGCATCCGCATGCCCTGCGGCACACTGCGGCCACTGACAGCGCTCATGGCATCGTTTTCCACGGTTAGCCAGAACGCCTTGCCCTGTGCCAAGTAGTCAGTCTGCTCGAAAACAGCAGGCTCTACAGCCGTTGCAGCCTCTAACTCACTCCAACCCAGCACCGGGTAACGGAAGCAGACGATGTATCGCATGAGGTCGGGTTCGTCATCATCGTCATCCACCCCAGAAACACAACGTTCACCATCAGCCTGCCCGTGAATACGCAATTGCAAGCGGACGCAGTAGTGGGGCATGCCAATCTCAACCAAAGTGCGGTTCATCGACTCGAGCTTCGGTTGGCGCCGCTTGTTCACCCAATGTCCTACACTGCCTTGCGACACGCCTACGCGCTCGGCAAGCTGCTCTTGGGTAAGCCCTAATTCCTCCATCCGGTCGCGAACGAGGGCAATCCACTTATCCATGTTCATGGCTGGCATGCCCCTCACGTATAGCGGCCTTGTGGCGTGACACAGCTTCGCAGCAACCCGGCAGCCTAGAAGGCCCCATGTACCCGCACCACCACTCCCAGAAACGCGCAGCCTTCTTCACACAAAACCGTCGGATAGCGCGTATTCAGTGGCCTGAGCATCTTGTCTCCACCCTCTTCGACCAACTGCCGCAATACCGCCGGGCGCCCCGGCTGCCGTGCAATGACCAACCTGCCGGGCTGTGCCTCCAGCCCGGTATCCACCAGCACGCGCATGCCCTCGGGCACGCTCTTACCACTGGCCGCGTTCATCGAGTCGTTTTCCACCACCAGCCAGAACGCATTGCCGGCGGGCATATAGTCCGTCTGCTCATGGGACGTGCTCGTTTCAGGCAATGGCCCCTGCAGGTCAGCCCAACTCAGCACCGGGAAGCGGAAGCTGGCATAGAGCAGCGCCTCGGCTGAAACCGGCTGCTCGGCCGTATAGAGCCCTTGCGCTTCACGCACGATGTCGCGCTCGACCACCATGACCTGGGCTTCCAGAAACACCAGCCCAAGCTTCTCCAGCTTTTCATTGATGGTTTCCAGCGTCGGCCGACGCGTGCCACGCAGCCAATGCCCCACGCCCCCCTGCGTCATGCCCAGGCGCTCGGCCAGTTGGAGCTGACTGAGGTTATGTTCGCGCTTGTAGCGCTTGAGAAATGCGTTCCAGTTTTCCATGAGCGGCAACAATACGGACTGTATTAACCGCTGCAATACACAATCTGAATTATTTATTTGGCACTACATAGTACAGCTTGACCTATTCTGTGATTCCAGTGTGCTTGAA
Source organism: Pseudomonas sp. BO3-4 (assembly GCF_034044115.1). Classification (NCBI taxonomy): domain Bacteria; kingdom Pseudomonadati; phylum Pseudomonadota; class Gammaproteobacteria; order Pseudomonadales; family Pseudomonadaceae; genus Pseudomonas; species Pseudomonas sp. BO3-4. The sequence goes on along the minus strand of NZ_CP139018.1, from coordinate 2,068,845 downwards.
GGGAAATCAGCAGGTATTGCCATGAAACCATCGAAAAACGACGAAACAGATCTCGACAGCGAAGCCGCACGCCGCGCGCTCGACTATTACCTCAACCCCAACCCACCGCGGCCCACCCTGGACAACAGAATCTGGACCCTGCACGAAGGCGTAACCGGCGACCAGGCCCAGGAACACGCCATCGCCCTGCTGCGCTGCGCTGCGGCCACCGCCCAGGAAACCGCCACTCACCAGCACGGCAGCCAGCGAGAACTGACGTTCGCGTTGATGCACATGATGGACATGGCTCGCGCACTGCTGGAGCACAAACGCACCGAGTGAGCGGGTTTATAGACAAAAAAGAAGGGAGAGAACGTGATGGCCAGGTAACGGCAAAGGCCCCGATTGCCGGGACAAGGAAGCGCGCCGGTAAAACTTTTTTACCGGATTAGCGAAAATTCATTTGACTGGCAAATGATAACGATTATTATTGCACTCAGCTGATCGCGAGATCCGCTGGATAACCTGAAAGCTTAGGTCGCTCTCAGATTATCTCCTCATCAGGCTAATCACGGTTTTTGACCCGGCTTTTTTGCCGGGTCTTTTTTTTGGCTCTTCAGGCTAATGAAGATCGTGATGGCGCGCATGATAGCAAAGGTGTTTCAGGGCGTGAACGCTCGTTACAAAACTTTGCGGAATCAGCACTTGAGAATCAATCTCGTTTCGCCTACGCTGTTTCCGCATCAAGGAAGATGCCCCCTCCTCCCCTTTACAGAGCAAGGAGCTGTCCATGACCCGTCTGCTGCTGCCCCTTGAGCACCCCACGCCTGCTGCCGAGCACGATGCCGACGATGCCCTGCTGCATGCACTGAAGCGGCTACCACGGCGCGTACAGCAAGTATTTCTGCTCAACCGCCTCGATCAGCTGGACTTCGCCAGCATCGCTGCGCGCCTTGACCTGCCACTGGCGACTATCGAGCGCAACATGGACCAGGCGCTGCAGGCTGGCCGCTCGCGCCGGGATGTGCTGGCGAGCGTGGCCGGGCAATGGTATGTGCGCTTGCAGAGCCCGCAGGTGACGGCGTGCGAGCGTATCGACTTCCGCCGCTGGCTGGATGCCGATACGGCAAACTTGCAGGCGTTTCACGATACGGAACTGCGGTGGCGCAGCCTGCTGGCGCCGGCACGGCAACTGGGCCATGACGGCTGGTATCGGCAAGGCCGGGCGGCGCTGTCGCTGGGTGGCTGCTCGGTTGCGGTCGGGCTGGGTGTGGCGGCGTTGGTGCTGGTTGGGTTCTGGGCTTGATCAGCGCTTCAGCATGCCTGTACGTCCCCGCCCCTGAGCATCCACCGTGCGCATGTCCGACTTCAGCTGCTCGATAGCGTGGGTACAGTCATGCAGTGCCTGGACGCGCTCTTCGTTTCGCACCGCCTCCTGCTTACATGACAGGCACATCCGCCTGTTCGACCAACGCCACCCTGGCTGGCTGTTGTAACAACCCTCGGGGCAACCTAAAACCTTTGAACGGTTGTTGAGTAATTGGGTTGAAGGCCTTTTCCGCGTTCAGCCGATAGCGCATCACACCATCACCCGTTTTGAAGCTCAGGTCCACGCTGGTTGCCGTACGTCCATTGAGCGCACCGCGGCTGAGCAGGCGGAACATCGACCAAGGCCCTCGATACTCCAGGCTGCTGCTATTGCCGTTCTGCCTGAGCAGGGTCAGGTTGCTGCGCACGTGTTGCCCCAAGGTATTGGGCCAGACAATGCCGGTGATCTGGCTTGGGCCGTGGGTGTAGGAAATCAGCTGGCCATCCAGATCCAGCAGGCTGGTGCGTTGATTTGCACTGAGCCCCAAAGGCTCGATGCTGAACTGCACGCTGAGGTTACCGCGCTGATCAAAGAACGTTTCGCGGATGCGATCAGCCAGTGCCAGCTGCTCGATCACATCGGGACGGATCAGGGAACGCCCCTGCAGACCAGCCTGCAAGGCTTCCAGATTGTCCTTGAGGAAAAGCTTCAGGTATTGATCCTGGAAATGCTGCAGTCGCCCCTTCGGTCCGAAGAACGCTTCAAAGTCTTCCAGCGAAGCGTCGGGTGCCCTGACGACGAATGGGTAGCGCTCGGCCAGGCGCTGCTGGAAGAAGCTGTAGACTTCAGCATCCCACCGTCGCTCCAGCTCGCGCAGCGCTTCAACGTTCAGCACTTGCGCCGTTTGCTCTGCCACCTTTCTGACGTGATGGTTGATTGGCTCCGGCAAGCCAGTGGCGATGCGTTGCAAGGTGCCGATGGGGTCGTGCCCGGTCATTGAAAAGCGCTGATGCACCGCGTGCAGCGCGGCCTTGCCCCGGTCTGGGCTACCCTGTATCGCCTTGGCATAGTCGTGGACGGCAGCTATGGCTGCGTGCATTTCATCGTAGTAGCTCGGTTTTTCGCCTGCAGCGTGCAACATGGCGCTCAAGCCTGCAAACGCCCGCTGGATGGCCAGCGCGTGTTGTTGCTCGGGCTTGCTGTTGACCGAAACAAGCGAGGGGGCCTCATCCGCCACGCCAACATTCACCGGTGATGACAGCGAACTGTTGTCGCGAACCGTCTCCAGCAATCGGTACACCGGCGCCGCTGGCCCGGCCAACTGTTCAAGGATCGTGACGCCATGATCCAGGTCTCGAAAATCCGCCACGGAGAATGCGTTCAAGGCGCGGCGCCAGCTGTCGATGTAGTCGGCGCTGTACAGGTTGCGCAGGCGCTCGTTCAGCGCAGCCTGGTCGGCATCGGAGTAGTCCAGTTGAGCACGTTCCCCCAGTGCCCACTGGTCGATCATTGCCATTTCCGTAAAGCGCTGACTACGCGGTTCAAAATACTCCTTGAAGCCTTTGGCGGTGAGCATGGCCGCCAGCAAAACACCGTTGTCGCCCTGGCTCGAGCCGGAAGACGGCTGGTAAACGACATCGAACGCAGGCCCCACCTGATGACGCAGGTCCAGACCAGTATGCAACTGCTCCTGGGCCTGCTGCTTCAGGCCCGCATACACGCGTTGTGGCAACGGCACCTTACGCAGGGTCTGCTGCACGTCGCTGACCCGCTGGCGATACTGCGGCAGGTCGGTATCCGCGTAGGCCAGGGCATACTTCAGGTGCTGCATGAGGTCACGTTGCAGCTGCCCCTGGCCGGGGAAGGCCTGTTGCCACTGTCGCGCCATCCAGTCCTCGACCCATTCCGCTCGGCGGTTCCGGCGATCCTCGAGCATCCGGTAAACCCGGAGCGCGGCCATTTGCTGCTCGCTGCCGGGGGGCGCCGCATCCATGGTATCGATCACGCCACTGGCCAACGCAGGCAGGAAGCGCCTGGACAACAAACTGAGGTACGCCTCATCCACGGTCGGCCCGATGGCACGGCCCTGATACAGCCCCAGATCAGCAACACCCGGCCACGCAGCGCGGTAGTCGCCAAACACTGCTACCGCATCGCGGATCTGGTCCAGCGGCGCCAGCAAGTTGCGCCCGGTCGGGTCCAGACGCTGATCCACTTCGTGATGGCTGTATTCCCGGCTCTTGGCCAGCACGCTGGCGGCCTTGACGCCATTGATGTCGAAGTAACGATGCCAGCTGGCGATGGCGACGCAGAAGGCCAGGACGCCTACAGAAGCACCCACCCACAGCAATTGTCGCTTGCGCCGTGCCACCCTGACGTTGTCGCCGGCAAGGCCGGCCTCTTTGTAGATGACCCGCCCAAAGGCCTGTTGAATGAAGTAGGCCAACGCCTTGGCCTGCGGCTTGCCCTCAAGCAAGGGGAGGCTGGTCTTGTAAGGCTGCGCCGCCTCACGGACAAAGGCGTTGCGCACGTCACCGTGCTGTACGACCGACGACCAATACACACCGCGCACCAGCGCCGGGGTGGTGAAACGGTCACTTGCCAAGGTCTCGCGCAGAAAGCTCAACAGGATTGGACGCAACCCAAGGAACTGCCTATGCAGTGAGTAGAGACGTGAGCGCAACCCAGGGCTACCCTGCACGTCCAGATGATCGATCACCTGCTCGAACAGCTGCTCCAGCAACCGATCGTAATGTTCGCCATACTCGCCCAGCCAAGCGTCGAAGGTGTCGACGGCATCCAGCTTGAACGTGAATCCAAACAGGCTGTTGCGCTTGGCGGCCGAAAGCTTGCTGTAGAATGGGTCGAAGCCGTCCAGCAGATCGAATTTGCTCAACACGACATACAGCGGCAAGCGCGAGCCCAACTGGCTGCTCGCCTCATAAAGACGTGTGCGCAGCAGGTGGGCAAGTGCCGTGCGTTGCTCGACGGTACCGTGCAGTAGCGCGGGCAGGTCGACAACCAGCACCAGGCCGTTGAGGGCTCTCTGGCTTCGATTGCGCTGCAGCCAGCCCAACAGATGCTGCCACAATTTGGCTTGGGTTCCAGGCGGTACCGAAGACTCAACGTCTGTGGAGTCACTGCCCAGCGAATCTACGAGGCCGGTCTGGCTGATAAAGGCACCGGGCGGGTCGATGATCACCGCATCATTGCTGATCCACCACCCCACGGGGTAGGCGAGCGCCTGCGCTGGCCGGCCCCGTGCCTGCGCCTTGTCGATGCGGGTCAACGAGAAACTTTGATCGGTGCAGTCAATAAAGCTGCTCTTGCCGGCCTGCCTGGCGCCCAGCACGAGGTACCACGGCAATCGGTACAGCGCGCGACGCCCACCGGCATTGTCCAGGTAGCGTGCAAGCGCTTGGCTCAACGCCTTCTCTTGTGCATGAACGAACGGTTGCGCCGGATCCACCTCGGCAGCCATCGCCTGCTGACGCTCTGCTTGCAACCGGCGAAAGCGCGTTCTCAACACGATCAGCCAGCACAACAGCGCCACCAACACGAACACCAGGCTGGCCACACTACGATGCGCCACACTGGCCAACGGCTGCTGATCGCGCCACGTCCATTGCGGGCCGAGCCACCAGATGGCGACCAGCATCAGCACAGCGCCAAGCCCAAGTAGCAGCGGCATTGCCAGACCGATACGGGTCATCAGCGGCCAGCCCCAACGTTTGAGGTACTTCCAGAGTTGATTCATCGAGGCTCCTGCTCCTTGTTCCTATCGGCCAGCACGTGGGAGGACGCGTATTGTTGAAGCCGCTCAAATACCTCGGGCTCCCAGTCGCTGGCGGTGGTTTGCTGCATCGTGCGCACTACCCCAGCGCACAGGTCCTGGGCTAACCAGGACACGCCTCGTGCGGCCAACAGGTCAGCTGCGATGACGGTGGTATGGCAGCGCTCGCGAGGGGCTCGAAAATCTGCCTGCATCCCCTGCAGCCTTAGCAACACCGGTTCTACGCCGCCGCTTTCCAGCTGGCTGACCAGTTCTTCGCGAAGGTTGGTGAACGCTTGGGAAGCTCCGGCTTGCCCGGATTGCCCGTCTGCCCCTTTGAGCCAGGCCAGGCATTGGTCGTCGACAAACACCCGACCGTCGCTGAAGCACAGCTGCTGCAGCGCTGGCATGCGCAGCACGAAACGAGCGGTCGCCGCACGGATGGCCTCAGCCACTTCGCCCATCGCCAGCCGCGACGCGGCAGATGCGGCAAGAAAGCTGCCGCGAATCCAGAAAGGCGAAGCCGACACACTTTTTTCGACCCGCTGGAGCAACGCTGCGTCGATTACCGTGCCGGCGATGGCCTCCTCATAGTCGCTGGCAATATCCCGCGGCACTGCCATCAACTCTGTACGGTTGCCCTGCCGGGTTTGCGGTGCGGCCTGAATGTGGGCCCACAGACCGAAGCGCCGCAGTTGATAGCCGGTCGGGTCGTAAGGGTCCTGCTGATTGATCAGCTCGGCCATGCTCAAGATGGCTCGGCGCGTCTCGCGCTCGTTACCGCCCGACAAGCAGGGTTTCGGGGTGGCGATGACATCCGCCAGCGGCGCAGGTTGGGGGCTCTCCACCGGGGCCTTGGGCGCATCGCACTCACCAATACCGTTGGCAAGCGCCGTGTGTTTGTGCAAAAGGCGCTCCAGCTCAACCAGAACAGCCGGGTCAAGCTGGGCGGCTTCCTGCTGACGTAGCAAACGGGCCAATGCACCCTTCGCCGCTGCGGCGTGAGCCGGGGTGTACGTGAAACGATCAAGGCGCGGCAGCGCATCGATCAAGCGATTGAGCACCAGGCCAACGACCTTGCGCTTGGTCAGGAAGCCCTTCGGACCAGGCGCTGGATGAGCGGTTTCCCAATAGCCCTCGATCATTCCGCCCAGTAACGCCAAGGTGAACCCCCAGCGCTCCCAACAACCACTGCGCAGCCACGCAACGCTCAAGTGCGCGACGATCCGCAGATGCTTGCACTGTCGCTCCAGATACTGACCAGAGGCCTCCTCGATGTAGTCCCAATCGATAGAGGCTTCCTGTAGCCCACCCAGCTTGACCATCTCCTGGTCAATGGCTTGGTAGGTTTCGTCTTCCACATCGAACAGCCCCGCCGGCACCTGGGTATCAATGGGTGCGAGCAAGCGTGTGATTTCTTGCGCCTCGACCTCAGCTACCAGCGACATGTCTTGCGAGCCTCGTCGATAAGCGGGTCCAGCCCCTGAGCGTCAAAAACGAGCCCATCAACAGCAGGGTTGTCGCTCTCTACGTGAATGCGATGGGCCCCGATCAATTGCTTGATCTGCTCGATACCCGGCAAGCCTCTGCCGGCGTCGAGCACTTGGCCGTTTTCCATCACTTGCCACGGTGTGGGTGCAGTAGCGCCCCGCTCCCCTCGCAACTGCACCTGCACTCGGCTGGCATCGACGGGTTGGGCGGTGACCAGTTGCAACCTCGAGATGTTTTGCACGCAGCTGATGATCAGGTAGGGGTGCGGTGCAACTGAAGCAATCGCAGGTGCTGAGATCAGGAGCCCGCCCTCTTCAGACCTGAGGCGAAACATCAAGTCCTCGGGCGCCCGCCCCGTCTCATGGATCAATACGCGACGCACCGTGGGCGCCTCCAGCTCCTGCGCTGACCACTGTCGCTGCGGCGTGAATCCCGGCGTACCCGCCGCCTGATCGAAACACGCCAGGCGCTCGATATTGGACACGATCCGTGGGCAATCCTGCGATGCGCGGGTTAAGGCAGGCATTAACAAAAACAGTAATGAAACGCCGAGGCCACCTGCATAACGAATAATCATCGCACCTTAACGCTCCCACTCAATCGTACACATGCCCCTGCATTAACCCGGCCACTCCAACCGCGAAAAAGAGGCTAGTACATACATTCAACTTTATTCAAGAAATTATTTTGTTACATATTCGAACTCGACGCTTGACGATTATCCAGCGCATGGTTTTTACGCAACGCACAATTCAAATCTCAGGAATCATGTTTATTAAACGTTTAACGCGCAAGCTTACTTGTAGGAAGCGCCCTACATATAAAACCCACACTAAAAAAGATATATAACCATGACTAAACCCTCCGACTCCGTTGCACCCAAAGAACGCATCAACATCAAGTATGTGCCCGCCACCGGTGACGAGCAGGCCGAGGTAGAACTGCCGCACAAGATGATGGTGCTGGGCGACTTCGGCCTCGATGACAGCCGCTCCCTCGAAGACCGTCAGGTCATGCGCATCGATAAACACACCTTCAACAACGTGTTGAACGACGCCGATGTGAGCCTGGCCATGTCGGTGCCCTCCGCGCTTGGCGCTACTCCGGATGCAGAGCTGGCAGTCAACCTGCAATTCAAGTCCATCCAGGACTTCGGGCCAGACCGCATCGCACGCCAGGTGCCCGAGCTGAACAAGCTGCTGCAGCTGCGTGAAGCGCTGGTCGCCCTGAAAGGCCCGCTGGGCAACGTGCCCACCTTCCGCAAACAGCTGCAGCACCTTCTGAACGACGCGCATGCCCGCAAGCAACTCGCGCAAGAACTGGACCTGGTGCTTGAAGCGCCAAAAGCCGACTGAGACAACGGAGCGTCCCCATGCCAAAGCCAAGCACAACTGTCACTGTTGAAACACAGGCCGAAACACTGAGCAATGCCACCTTGCTCGACCAGATCATGGCAGAGACCAAGTTGGTTCCCACACAAGAGGGTTACCAAGTGGCCAGGCAGGGTGTATCCGCCTTCATTGCCGAAATTCTAAAAAGTCATGACCCAGATCAATTGATCAACAAACATCGCGTCGACCAGATGATTGCCGAGCTGGATCGGGTCCTCAGCAAGCAGATGGATGCCATTCTGCATGAACCCGCGTTCCAGCAACTTGAATCCGCGTGGCGCAGCCTCAAACTTCTGGTCGACCGTACGGACTTTCGCGAGAACATCAAGCTCGAAGTCTTGCACGTCAGCAAGGAAGACTTGCTCGATGATTTCGAGAACGCCGCCGACATTACCTGCAGTGGTATTTATAAACACGTCTATACCGCCGGTTACGGCCAGTTCGGTGGCGAGCCGGTCGCGGCCATGGTTGGCAATTACAACTTCGGCCCCTCTTCGCCTGATATCAAACTGTTGAGCTACATGGCATCCGTCGGCGCCATGTCGCATGCGCCCTTCATTGCGGCACCCTCCCCCGAGTTCTTCAACCTCAGCAGCTTCGAAGCGCTACCCAATCTGAAAGAAATCAAAGACATCTTCGCCGGCCCACGGCATGCCAAGTGGCGCGCGTTCCGCGAGAGCGAAGATGCCCGCCACATCGCGCTGACCGGGCCGCGCTTCATGCTGCGCTCCGCCTACCATCACCAGGACCAGCCGATCAGCAGCTTCCATTACGATGAGAACATCAACGGCCGGCACGACAATTACCTGTGGGGCAGCTCAGCCTTCCTGTTGGCCAGCTGCATCAACGACAGCTTTGCCCGCTACCGCTGGTGCCCCAACATCATCGGCCCGCAATCGGGAGGTGCCGTCGAAGGCCTGCCGGTGCATCTGTACGAATCGCTGGGCCAGCTGCAGGCCAAGATTCCTACCGAGGTACTGATTTCCGACCGCAAGGAATTCGAGCTGGCCGAAGAGGGCTTTATCGCCCTGACCATGCGCAAGGACAGCGACAACGCCGCGTTCTTCTCAGCCAACTCGGTGCAAAAGCCGAAAAACTTCCCCAAGACACCCGAAGGCCTGCAGGCACAGACCAACTACAAGCTCGGCACCCAACTGCCCTACCTGTTCATCGTCAATCGCCTGGCCCACTACATCAAGGTGTTGCAGCGCGAGCAGATCGGCAGCTGGAAGGAGCGACGGGACCTTGAGTCCGAACTCAACAAATGGATCAAGCAATACGTCGCCGACCAGGAAAACCCTTCGGCCGATGTGCGCAGCCGTCGGCCGTTGCGTGCTGCCAGGGTCGAGGTCTCGGACGTGGCGGGTGATCCGGGCTGGTACCAGGTCTCGCTCGCCGTGCGCCCGCACTTCAAGTACATGGGCGCGAACTTCGAAATTTCCCTGGTAGGCCGGCTCGACACGCAATGAGTGGTTTCTTCGATCGCTTGATGGCGGACCCGTCCGCCATCCGGGAGCCGTCTCGCCAGGAAAGCGCTTCGCACAAGTTCGCGGCCATCAAGCGCCACCTCGAAACGTTGCTGAACGCTCGCCAAGGCTGCTCCCAGAGCAGCCCCGAGCTTGGCCTGCGCGACTTCAATGGGCATGACGTCAGCAGTGGCGACCTGCTGCAGCAAGTGAGCGCCGATATCCGCCGTACCCTCCAGCGCTTTGAACCGCGCATCCACGTGCGCGCGCTCAAAGCGGTACCGGATTGTCACGCCCCGTTGGAACTGCATTTCAGGCTCGACTGCCAGGTGCAGGTCAACAACCAGGCAGAGCAGTTGCAGCTGGAGCTGCTGGTAAACGGACACAACCGCTGCACCCGAGTGAGGTGACCCATGTCACTGAAGGACAGATTCAGCGAAGAACTGCGTTACCTGCACGAGTTGGGAAACGACTTCGCCAAGGACAACCCCCAGCTTGCCCGGCTGCTAGGCAAGGCGGGCAGCGACCCCGATGTCGAGCGGTTGATGGAAGCCTTTGCGTTTCTAACGGCCAAGCTTCGGCTGAAGCTGGAAGATGACCTGCCAGAACTCACCCACCCCATGCTGCAGATACTGTGGCCCAACTACCTGCGCCCGTTGCCCAGCGCCACGATTATCCGATTCTCGCCACGCAAACAATCGCTCAGCCAGTCACAGCACATTCCCAAAGGTGCAAGGTTGTTCTCGAAACCCGTGGACGCCGTGCCCTGCGAGTTTCGGACCTGCACGGGAGTGAGCCTTCATCCGTTCGAAATCAGCGCCGTCAGCGCAACCCAGACACTCGACAGCTCTGTGGTTCGCATCGGCCTGCAAACCTTGGTCGAACGGCCACTGAATACGTTGGGCTGCGCCCGTCTGGATTTCCACCTGAGCGGCGACAACCGCACCGCTCTGACGCTTTATCTATGGATTGCTCAATACCTCAAATACGTCAGCGTGATCATGGACGGCGAGGTGCGCCGGCTACCGGCCAACAGCATCGCGTTCCCGGGTTTCAGCCCTGAGGAGGCCTTGCTGCCCTACCCGCGGAACGTGTTCGATGGCTACCGGATCCTGCAGGAATACTTCGTGTTCCCGAAGCGCTTCCACTTCTTCAGCATTACCGGCCTGGAAAAGCTGTGGCCGGCACAAGCCTGCCCGCAGGTGGGCATCGAGTTCCATTTCACGCGTCAACTGCCAGACACCCTTCGCGTTGGCACAGAAGATTTCAGCCTGTTCTGCACCCCGGCTGTCAACCTGTTCAAGCACAGTGCCGAGCCCATCGACCTGGCCAGCGAGGCTGCCCAGGTCGACCTGAAGCCCAGAAGCGAGGCGCAGTCCGCTTACGAAATCTTCAGTGTCGATGAAGTCATCAGCACCCGAACGACCACTGACGGAAGTACCGGTGAGCACCTGCGGACTTTTCGCCCTTTCGAATCGTTCGCCCACGAAATCGAGCATGTCCAAGGCCGCACGGCGCTGTACTACCGCTGCCAACTCGAAGAGTCCCTGCGCGGCGATGGCGTGACCCACCGCATCGCCTTCGTGCGCGCCGATGCCAACAGCTACATAGGCGAGCTTGAAACGGCATCCATCGACCTGACCTGCACCAACAGGGACTTGCCGCTGGCGCTGGGCGTGGATGACATCAACGTCCTCACCGAAGTCACGCCGCCCCTGGCGACCTATACCAACATCTGCGCCCCCACCCGCCCCTACCGGCCCGTGCTGGATGGCCAGTTGCAGTGGGCGTTGATCTCCAACATGTCGCTCAACTACCTGTCGCTGCTGTCGGTCGAGCCGCTCAAGGCGGTGATTCGCACCTACGACTTCGCGGCGTTGCACGACATCCAGCAAGCGCGCACCACCGGCAAACGCCTCGACGGTATCCGCGAAATCCACACGCAGCCCATGGACTGGCTGATCAAGGGGCAACCCATCCGAGGCCTGCACACCCAACTGAAGCTGGACCAGACGGCCTTCCTCTGCGAAGGCGACCTCTACCTGTTCGGCTGCGTGCTCGCGCACTTCTTCGCCCTGTACGCCAGCATCAATTCCTTCCATCAACTGGAAGTGATCAACGCCACCAACAACGAGCACTACACATGGCCCATCCAGACCGGCAAGCAACCGCTGATCTAGCCGACAAGCTGCTCGCCAATGCGCACCAGTACAACTTCTTCCAGTTGCTGGAGCGGTTGCATGGCCTGCACGGCGACAACCTGGAACCGCGTTGGGCGGATGAGGCCACCCGGCTGCGCGTGCGTCTGGCCAGCGACCCGCGCCTGACCTTTCCCGTCTCTGATGTGTACAAGGCCGAGCGGATGCCAGGGGAGGATGAGCGCTATCGCGTGTGCACCACGTTCATGGGGCTGCACGGTACCGACTCGCCCTTGCCCACCTATTACCTGGAACAGGTGGCCTATGAACATGCCCAGGGTGTAGGCGTGCGGCCGGCCTTCTTCGACTTCTTCAACCATTACCTGCTCAGCCTGCTGCACCGGATCTGGCGCAAGTACCGCTATTACATCCGTTTTCAACCTGGTGCGCGCGACGGCTTCTCCCAGTACATGTTTGCCCTGCTCGGGCTGAACGACAAACAGCTGCGCGGCGACACGACACTGCCCTGGAGCCGCCTGCTCAGCTTTGCCGGGGTTATCGCCAGCCGCAGCCGCGCACCGGGGACCGTCGCCGGCATCATCGCCCACTGCTTCGATCTGACGCACGTGCAGATCCGCGAATTCGAGACGCGCACGGTCACCACCAACAGCAAACAGCTTGTAAGCCTCGGGCGCAGCAACGGCGAGCTTGGCAGCACGTTCATGGTCGGCACCCGCACCCGCACCCGCAGCAGCAAGTTCACCATCGTCATCAGCGAACTCGACCAGGCGCAGCTGCATGACTTGCTGCCCAGCGGCATCAACTTCGGTCGCCTGCGCGCCTTGATTGATTTTCTGCTGCGCGATGGCCTGGCGTATGACCTGGAGCTGCACCTGAAACAAAACGCACTGTCACCGTTCTGCCTGCACCGCAGCCAAGGCGCCTACCTGGGCTGGACCAGCTTTGTCGATGACCACGATGGCCAGATCAGTCCCGTTGTCCGTTTCCGGGGGCGCTCATGAGCACATTGACCTTGTGCATCATCAATCTCGACCAGGTGCAGCATACCGTCACCCTGCGTCATCGGTTTGATCGCACGGGCGGCACCATCGGCAGCGACGGGGCCGATTGGGTGATCAAAGACCCCATGGCGGCGTTCAAGGCGCTGGCTGAGGCGGCGCCATCAACCACGGCCCCGCTGCAACAGCTGACGGCGGGAGAGCGCCCATGAGCCGCCTGGCTTTCTTGATGGCGTCTCTGCTGATCGTGCTGGTCGGGCTGCCAGGTTGCACGTCCTTGAGCAGAGCCACCAAGGTGGTGCTGGATCACTCGTTACCAATCGGGCCGCCCAAGGACGCCCCCACCCAAGTCGCGTTCAGCATCAACGTCAGCCCAACGCTCAACAGCAACCCGAACAGTGTCGACGTGGCGGCCATCCCTGAGAGCATCCTGGAACCCAGCCCCTACGCAGTCACCTTGAGTGCCGGCGATCCGCACGCACTGACCGACAAAGTCGGGACCTTGCTCGCATACCTGCAAGCGCAATTCCCCGCGATGTCCCGCGTGGAAACCGGCGAAGAGGACCAAAGCGAATGGGCTCGCTCCCCGATGGAAGAAAGCTCGCCCGGCAGCTATGACGCCCCCACGGTGGTGCTCACGCTGCCGGGCAGCAAGGCCGAAGCCAGCGGGCCTGTCGCCACACCGATTGCCATCAAGATTCTGCAACTGCGTGATGACTCCCTGCTGCGCAACAGCGTGTACCAACTGCTGGACGATGACCCCGCCAAGGCACTGCGCAGTACCTACATCCGCGATGACGATTACCTGCTGAACCCAGGCCAGTTCAAGTTCATACCGTTTGAGCCCATCGAGCCCGAGACCCGCTTCGTCGCGGTGATCGGCGACTACAGCAACCAGCAAAACGCGACCTGGCAGCACGTGTTGCGAATTCCGCCACGCGGCCACCAGATCATTCTCTCAGTGCTGGTCAATGACGCGCAGATCCTGCTCAAGGAGGAGGAATGACAGCGCCTCTGCACCCTATCCCCCCTACTCACGCTGACACGGAGCGCCCATGAGTTCACGTAACCCCGTTCTGTGGCCCGAAGGCCTGTTCGTCAAACCGCAGCATTTCCAACAAGCTGCGCGGGCCAGTGAAGCGGCCTTGCATCAACGCCTTGGCAGCCTCAACGCGGCCTTCTACGGCTTCAGCGAACTGCAGCTGAGCACCGAATACCTGAGCCTGGGCAAGGTCGCCATCACCAAGGCGCGCGGCATCATGCCCGATGGCACAGTGTTCGATATTCCTGCCGATCTGCCGCCGCCGCCGCCCCTGGAAATCGAGGACGACGGTTCGAAAGACAGCGAGATATTCCTGTGCTTGCCGCTGCGGACCGAGGGCGGCCGTGAAGTGAGCTGGCCCGACAATGCCGCCAACTTCCGCTACAACGCTCAGGCAGAGGAGATCAAGGATACCCACAGCGCCGACGGTGACCTGGTGCAGGTCGACCTGGCCGTGCCCAACCTGCAGCTCAAGCGTAAAGCCGATGACAGCAGTGCCTACACCCGCCTGGCCGTGGCTCGTATCCTGGAACGGCGCCCCGACGGTAGCCTGCAATTGGATGAAACGTTCTACCCCACCAGCGTTTCGGTGCGGGCAGTGCCGGCCCTTCAGCGTTTCCTTGAAGAGATCACCAACACCCTGCGCGAGCGTGCGCGCAATCTTGCCGCCCGCATCGGCGCTTCGGGCCAGTCGGGTATCGCCGACATCCGCGACTTCAACCTGCTGCAGGCCATGAACCGCTGGTGGCCGTGCTTCAACCACCTGGCCAGGCAAGGACAAACACACCCCGAGCAGTTGTACCTGTCCATGAGCCAGGCGTGTGGCGAATTCGTCACCTTCACCGACGAGAACCGGCTGCCGCAGGAATACCCGGCCTACCACCACACCGCACTGCGTACCTCGTTCAAGCCCCTGGAGGATACGCTCCGTCGAGCCCTGAGCACGGTCCTGCAACCCCGCGCCGTGTCACTGCCGCTGGAGACCCTGGACTTTGGTGTGATGACGACCACGCTGGAAGACCGGCGCCTGATCAACGAAGCCGATTTCATCATCGCCGTGCGCGCCGACCTGCCGCCGCAAACGTTGCGCCAGATGTTCATACAGAAAGCCAAGGTCACCTCACTCGAATCCTTGAATGACCTGGTGCCTTTGCAACTGCCGGGCATCCCGCTGCTGCCCCTGCCGGTTGCTCCACGCGACCTGCCCTTCCATGCGGGCTTCAGCTACTTCGAACTGGACCGCCGTGACCCCGCCTGGGCCTGCATGAAGACGGCCAACGGCTTCGGCTTCCACGTTGCAGGTGAGTTCCCAGGGCTTGAACTGCAGTTCTGGGCGATCAGGGGTGAATGATATGGAAAACAGTAACCCTACCCTCAACGACGCGAAGCACGTTGCGGATACGGATTTGCACGCGATGCTCGAGAAGTCGCTGCCCAACGACGCACCCGCACCTGCAACTTCCACTGCATCTGCACAGGAGCAGAAGCCGGAGCCGGAGCCGGAGCCTGCATATCAGGGCTACCCCGCGGATCCGGAGTTTCAGCTCAGGGGTGGCTGCGCCAATCTCATGCTGGATGCCGCGGCGCCCTTGTTCGGGCTGGTCATGCGCCTGCGCACGCTCGATGAACTGCCCAACATCAAAGATGTGCATCAGCAAGTACGTATTCAGATCGACAGCATCCGGGAAGAAATACGCCAGCACGGCTATGAGCCCGCTCAGTTGCTGGCGTACTCCTACGGCCTGTGCCTGTACATCGATGAAGCGGTGATGGATCGGCCCTGGGGCAAAAGCAGTTGCTGGAGCCACGAGCCGCTGCTCAGCATCTTCCACGATGAAACCTGGGGCGGGGAAAAATTCTTCACCGTGCTTTCCCGCCTGATGCAGGAACCCAAGCGCTATCAGGACGTGTTGGAGTTCATGTACTTCGCACTGTGCCTGGGTTTGAAGGGCAAGTACGCCATCGCCCCCAAGGGCGAAGAGTCACTGAACGCCCTGATCCACCAGCTCCACGGGATCATCCGCGAACTGCGCGGCCCCACCCCCGAAGAAGTCTGCGACCCCTACACCAACGTCGCCCCCAGAAACTTCCGCATGAGCCGGATATGGCCGTGGTGGAGCCCGTTGGTCATCTCCGCCATCGCCATGGCGGTGGCCTACGGGATCTACAGCTACCGCCTGCACCTGATCACAACCGAGGTGCTGGAGTCGCTGAACGGCATCTTGCAGCAATAGCCAACCGTGACACAGCACCACTGAATTCAACGAATTCGCGAGGTTTTTGCCTCGCTGACAAGCCCATCGCTCCCGATGGCCACGCCACCCGTGGTGCGCGTGCTTTACCCACATGGACGCAGGAGTAACTGCCATGCCAACACCCGCTTACATCAAGATCATAGGCCAGACCCAAGGCAACATCACCGCGGGCGCCTTCACCGCTGACTCCGTCGGCAACGTGTTCCAACAAGGCCATGAAGATCAGATTCTGGTTCAGGAAATCAAGCATGAGGTGACTACGCCCACTGACCCCCAGAGCGGTCAACCGAGTGGCCAGCGCGTGCATAAGCCTTTCATATTCACCAGTTCACTGAACAAAGCTACCCCCCTGATGTATCAGGCACTTGCCACCGGCGAAATGCTGCCAACGGTCGAGGTCAGCTGGTATCGCACCTCGTCGGAAGGCAAACAAGAGCATTTTTTCACCACCACGCTCGAAGACGCCACCATCGTCAGCATCAATACCGTGCTTCCCCACGCACTCGACAAAGACAATGAAAACTACACCCAACTGGTTGAAGTATCGCTGGCGTATCGAAAGATCACGTGGGCTCACGATGTAGCCAATACCGAAGGCTCTGACGACTGGCGCGCACCTGCCGCCTGACCTGTGCAAATGCCCCGGGCAGGCCATGCCCGCCCGGGCTTTGTGTTGATTCAGACGGCGGACAAGGATCTTTTATGCCTAGCCAATCTGATTTGCGCTACAGCTTTGAGGCTCTCGTTGGCAAAGCTGAATTCGAAGTGGTGTCGTTCGAACTCCGAGAGGGCATCAGCGCACCCTTTGAACTGGAGCTGAAACTGATCAGCTTCGAAAACGATATCGACTTCGGCCATTTGCTCGACAAACCCGTGCTCTTCACCATCCTGGAGGGCGAACGCCCGGTACGGTACGTGCACGGCCTTGTCAGCCGTTTCAGCCAGGCTGAAAGCGGCTTCTACCGCACCTATTATCACGCGCTGGTCGAGCCCCAACTGGCACGGGCCAAACTGCGCTCGAACTGGCGCATCTTCCAGCACAAGACCGTTCCGCAAATTCTCGAGCTGATGCTCAAGCGCCAGGGCATTGACCAGTACGAACTGCGCGCCAGCATGGACCATCAGGTGCGCGAATTCTGCGTTCAGGCCGGTGAGACGGACTTGGCGTTCATCGCCCGCCTGGCCGCTGAAGAAGGCTTCGTCTACCGCTTCGCGCACAGTGAAAAGCTGCACAAGCTGATCATCACCGATCGGCTGCAGTCCCTCGGCCTGATCAGCCATGGCGCCATCAAGGCCGACGATGAAGACGAGGGCTTCTGCGATGACGACGAGCCGGTAGGCCCTGACAGCGTGCTGTACCAAGCCAACAGCGGTGGCGATCAAGCCATACCCTGCCTTCGCCGCTTGCGCTACACCGAGCAGGTGCGCACCGCTCGTCAGGTGCAGCGCGACCACACCTTCACCCACCCGGCCTACCGCCAGGAGCACAGAGCCGCCGGGCCCTTCCTGGAGCATCAGAGCAAAGAGTACGAATACTTCGATTACCCAGGCCGCTATAAACGCGATGCCGTGGGCAAGCCGTTCACCGAAAACCGCATCACAGCGCTGCGCCATGATGTGCGTATTGCCGAGGTCCAGGGCGATGACGTGCGTCTGCAACCGGGGCTCAGTTTCACCCTGACCGGTCACCCACGTGACGACCTCAATGCGCATTGGCGGGTCAACACGGTTACCCATAAAGGCCACCAGTTCACCAGCCTGCAGGAAGAAGCCGCCGGCGCCGATGTAAGCACGCGCTACGAGCAGACCGCAGTGCTGGTCCCCGGTCGGACCGAATGGCGCCCTGCGCCATTGAAAAAACCACGAATCGACGGGCCGCACATGGCCACCGTCGTCGGCCCGCCTGGCGAGGAAATCTACTGCGATGAATGGGGCCGGGTAAAAGTCAGTTTCCCCTGGGACCGCGAAAGCCAGAACAACGAGTTCAGTTCGTGCTGGTTGCGGGTGTCTCAAGGCTGGGCGGGTAGCAGTTGGGGCTCGATGGCCATCCCTCGGATCGGCCAGGACGTGATCATCCATTACGTCAACGGCGACCCCGACCAGCCAATGATCACCGGGCGCACTTACTGCGGTGACCAACTGCCGCCTTACGACCTGCCCGATCACAAAACACGCATGACCATCAAGAGCCAGACCCACAAGGGGGAAGGTTTCAACGAGCTGCGTTTCGAGGATGAGCTGGGCAAGGAGGAAGTGTTCATCCATGCCCAGAGAGATCAGAACACTCTGGTCAATCACAACCAGTCCCTCTCTGTGGGCGTCGATCGCACCCAACAGGTTGGCCAGGACGAATCGGTCGCCATTGGCCGCAATCGTCTGCGCGTCGTCAAGGCCAACGACACCGTGAAAGTGGGGGGTGGCAAAAACGACCTCATCGCAGGCGACTACGAAGTCGAAGCGGGCAACTCGCTACGCCTCAAATGCGGCAAGACCCTTATCGAAATGCATGCCAACGGCACGCTGAACATCACCTGCGAGACCTTCAACTTCACCGCACAGCAGACCGGGCAGATCAACACCCTGGCGGCAAAGCTCGACCTCAACCCAACGGGTGGTTCGGCGGGCGCGGGCGCGAACGGGCGCGACAGTGACTCACTCAAGGCTGACGTGGATGGGCATTTCGACTAGCGCTCGCCCAGCCACCCTGCACTGAACTCAAAAAGGACTTACCCAAGATGACCCGATACCTGACGCACGATGTAATCCTCAATCTGGGTGATGAAGCCCACGAGGACCCGACGCTGAACATGCTGCGCTTTCCCGACAGGCAAACCACGTTGGTGATCGCTCGCAGCCCTGTTGCAACCACCAAGACCCTGGATGAGGCCTTGGAGGACCAACTGAACCTATTACGGAAGAAGTCAAAGGCGCTGACCATTACGCCCGCGAAAGTGACCCGCCTTGGAAGCAATGAGCATCCGGTCGACAGTCGGGAAATGGCAATCCAGTTCATGGTCGGCGACAAGCCCCACTACCAGCTTCAGGCGGCCTGCCTGATACCGGGGCAGCAACGGATGATGGTGCTCAACTACAGCAAGCCAGGGCCTTTGAGTGACGACGATATCAGCCACTGGCGCGCTCTCAAAGACGAGCTCCGATTTGCCTGAGCCTCTCCACGCACCAGGACAAGGACTTTCGGATTGCTAGGAGCTTACCGCCAATGGCGCAGACCGTTCACGCCGCCCGAATGGGCGACGCAATTCTTCATCCATCGCTTGCCGCTGAAATGATCAGCGCAGTTGCCGAGGCCGTTATCTATGCAGCGGCCACCGCGGCCGTCGCCGCAGCCATCAGCTTGGCCGTGGTTGGCACCGTAGCCACTGGCGGTGCGGCTGGAGTCGCCATCGCCGCAGTCGCGGGTGTAGCAGTCGGCGCAATGAGCACCCTTTCCGTCGGCGAAGACCAGACTGTCGGCGATGCCATCTCCAGCTTTTGCGACAGCCTTGGCAACAGCGTGGACTCGCCCGATCCCTACGGAAAAATCGAGAGCGGGTCAACCAATGTGCTCATTAACAGTGAGCCCGCTGCGCGCGCGGCCGGCATCACTGGCCCACCGGGAGGCGGCGCAGCCGATACTGAACAAGAGGAACCGTCCATCCTGGAGAACGTCGGTTCCATGGCCATGGCTGCGGTGCCTTATCTCGTCCCGTTCGTGGGGCTGGGGATGGCCATACGTGACATCTTCAACCCGCCCGTGACCACACCGGCCGACCCAGGCTCGGAGCCCGCGGAAGGAGACAAGATCAGCTGTTCGCGCCACCCGCCCCTGCCCGACACCTTCATTGCGCAAGGCTCGGACAAGGTATTCATCAATGGCCAACCCGCAGCGCGTTCAGGTGACAAGACCACCTGCGATGCCACGATTGATGTGAATGAAAACGTATCGCCCAATGTGCGCATTGGTGGCGGTACGGCGACGGTCCGGGACATTCGCAACGGCAAGAGCAAGATTGCGATGTTTACCGGGATTATTGCGGGGATGCTTATCTCCCGAAGGTTTGGCCGCATCAAAGGGTGCACATTAGGTAACCCGGTTGCCGTTGCCACCGGGAGCAAGCTGCAAGAGGGTCCGGAGGACATCGACTTCAATCTCCCAGGCTTGCTGGGCATCCAATGGGCACGGCGCTACGACAGCAGGGACATGCGTAGCGACGGTCTACTGGGGATGGGTTGGAGCGTCCCCTATGAAGTGGAGCTGGCCCGCGTCCCACATCCTCAAGGCGGTACGCTGTGGATCTACATCGACAACGACGGTAACCGACTGGAACTGGGCCGCCTCAGTGCCGGTGATGCCTTCATCAGTGCCGTGGACGGCTTGGCCTTCTTCCAGCTGGAGGACGGCCAGACCGTTGTCGAAGATATCAATGAAGGGCTTTATCGGGTCTTCGATACCGACCCGCTGAATCCGAAACGCTCACGGCTGATCAGGCTCGGCGACCGCAATCTCAATTGCCTCGACCTGCTGTACGACGAACAAGGGCGCCTGAAAGCCCTCTATGACAAGCACGGCCAAACGGTCGTGCAGCTTCACTATGCCGCCAGGCATCCCCAGCGTGTCAGTGAGGTATCACGGGTGTTCCTGAAAAACGGTGGAACACCTACGGTAGAACGCAGCGAACTGCTGGTCAGCTATCGCTACACCGACAACGGGCAACTGCATGAGGTATTGGATGCGACGGATCAACGAGTCCGCCGCTTCACTTACACCCCCGAGGGCTATCTCAATAGCCATCAACTGGCTAGCGGTGCTGTCCGCGAATACGAATGGGCGCGCTTCGCCATTCCTGAAACGCGCCCTGCCCCCAAGCGCCTGGACGGTACGCCCTACCGCTTGCCTCCACTGCTGGAGCCCCAACCCGATCACGAGTGGCGGGTGATTCGCCACTGGGGCAGCGATGGTGAAGAGTACCGGTTCGAGTACAACCTGGAAGCCGGTGAAACCCTCGTCACGGACAACCTCGGCCGCCGTGATCACTACTACTGGGGGCCACTGTACGAGGTCTATAAGCACATCGACCCTCAGGGCAACTGCTGGCTGGCGGAAGTTATCGCCGGACAGCTGATCAAGCGCATCGACCCGCAAGGGGGTGAATGGCGCTACAGCTACGACGACATCGGCCGCCTGATCGAAACCCGCGATCCCCTCGGCCGCCGCGAACACATCAAATATTTGCGACATTGGGCACTGCCCGTCCAGGTCACCGATACAGCCGGACGGACTCGGCAATACGGCTACGACAGCCACGGCAATCTGCTCTGGCAGCAGGACCCGCTGGGGCGCGAGACACAGTACCAATACGACCCGGAAGGCCGTGTTATCCAGGTCACCGATGCCCTCGAAAAGAGCAAATACCTGAGCTGGAACACGTGCGGTCAGTTGCTCAGCTACCGCGACTGCAGCAATGCCCAGACGCTGTATCACTACGACGCCCATGGCCGCTTGCGTGAAAGCATCAATGCCCGGGGTGAACACACCCACTTCCGCTACGACGCACGTGGCTATCTGGTCGAAAGCGAACGCCCGGACGGTCGCATTGACCGCTATGAGATTGATGTCGCGGGTCAACTGACGCGCTACGTCGACCCTGCACAGAAAACCCTGCAATTTCGCTACGACCCCAGCGGCCGGCTGGTCGAACGCACGGACGCCATGGGCTACAGCGTGAAGTTCCGCTACGACGCCTATGGTCGGCTACTGCAACTTACCAACGAGAATGACGAGTCATACCGCTTCGGCTGGGACGAACTGGACCGGCTGGTGGCACAAAAAGACCTGGATGGCAGTGGCCGCCTCTATGCCTACAACGTGCTGGATGAGGTCATTCGTCTTACCCATGTGCCCTCGCCTGACGAGCAGCCCCCCCTGTCCGACAACGCCCCACCGACACGGACGGCTGCCATCCGCCACGACTTCGAGCGGGACGCCATCGGCCGGCTTGTCAGCAAGCGCACCGAAGATGGCACCACCGACTACCGCTACGACGCGGCCGACAATCTGCTGTCCATCACCTTCACTGACAACAAAGGAGAAAAACAGCAACTCGACTACACCTACGACGCCAACGGGCAACTGCTCAGCGAAACCAACAGCGCTGGCTTGCTGCAGTACCGCTACGACGAACTGGGTAACCTGCAGACGCTAGTCCTGCCCGACCAACGCGAACTCAACCACCTGTACTACGGCAGCGGGCACCTGCACCAGATCAACCTGAACGGCCGGGTGATCAGCGATTTCGAGCGTGATGCGGTGCACGACGAGGTCCTGCGGACCCAAGGCAAACTGGTCACCCGCACGCGCTACGACACCAGCGGTCGCTTGGCCGGCAAGGCTATTCACTACCGCGATGCCCCTGCTGAAGTGCTGCCGCTGCTGGACAAGGCCTATCGCTACGATGCCAGCGACAACCTGATTGCCGAGGTACTGACCCAGACACAGCGCCGAGGGATGTCCAACGCTGCCAATGACGAAAACGCTAACCTCGAACAGATCATCGGTCGCTTCCTTGACCTACCCCACACGGGCAAGACCTATTCGGGACACAACCGCTACGGCTACGACCTCAACGAGCAACTGCAGACCGTTCACCAGTCACGCCCCAACTGGCAGGCCACGCAGGTCGAGGATTACAAGTACGACAAGGCCGGCAACCTGTTCGACGGCCCCAAACTCAATGGCCTGATCAAGCACAACCGGGTGTTGGTGTATCAGGACAAGCGCTATCGCTATGACCGCTTTGGGCGGCTGTGCGAGAAGCGGATCGGCAGCAACTGGGTGCAGTATTTCGAGTACGACGCTGAGCAGCGGCTGGTTTGCGTGGAGCAGTACCGCAGTGGCGAGCGTGAGCGGGTGGTGTTTGCCTATGACCCTTTGGGGAGGCGGATCAGCAAGGAGGTTTATCAGAGGGAGTATCCAGAGCCGCGTCGGCGGGTGCTGTTTCACTGGCAAGGGTTGCGCTTGCTTCAAGAAGTGCAGAGTGGGCTGGCTAGCTTGTATGTGTATGCCACTCCGGACAGTTACGAAGCCCTGGCACGCATTGACGGGCGGCCCGGCAGCGAAGAAATCAATTACTTTCATACTTCTTTACCAGGTTTACCTGAGCAACTTACAGATAGTAAAGGGCGCACCATTTGGCGGAGTGAGTTCCGGGGATGGGGAACCCCTACAGACGAATGGCATTCTCAGGAAGAAGCGAGGGAACAAAATTTAAAATACCAAGGACAATACTACGATCGCGAAATAGCACTTTCCTACAACACATTCAGATTTTACGATGCCCACAGCGGTCATTTCACGCAACCTGATCCAATAGGAATTTCCGGCGGCGCAAATCTCTACAGATATGCACCGAGCACAACAAACTGGATAGACCCACTCGGTCTATCCTGCAATCAATCTACCCCAACAATACCTACTTTAATTTTGCGCCTACGTGCCACCCTAAGGCTTTACCCTAAAATTACAGATCCGAGAACTGGGCGCAGCATTCCATTCCCAACCCAAATAGACGGCAAAGTACCTCTCTCACATCGCGTACCATGGGGCGCATCCGAACGTGGTGCATTCATTAAAGAATGGTATGATCGGGGGTATGCGACGCCTCGCGGAGGTTGGGGCGAGTATGATATACATCACATAAAACCCCGTGAATATGGTGGCGATAATAAATTCTGGAACCTAGTTCCCGTTCAGCGTAAAACCCACCAAGAAATGTATAACAAATTCTGGCGAGAATATAATGAACCATGAAAAATTAAGATTGATAGTAAAAAAAATAAAGTCCGAATGGAGCAGCCCACGAACCGCCTTCCACTTCGGAGAAGAGTGCCCCTTTCTACTAACCTCCTCGTTTTCCGCTGGGGCCACCGAACAAAAAATATCTAAGATACCCACACAGATGCGTAGCGAACTTAAAGAGCTTTGGAGAATCAGCGAAAAAACAGAGTTATTTAAGGATCAGCTATACCAGCAGTGGGGAATTGAAATACTTACCCCAGAAGAGTGCATCACTGAAACAAGCAACCAGCAATACACAAGAGCCAAGGACGCACACGAAAACGACCTTATATTTGGCCGTTTTTACGGCGACTCCGAGCTTTTATTGATAACTGATAAAGGTAATATTTTGTTATGCATGCCTTTAGACCCAAGGAAAGAATGGCCAGAACTTGCGAAAACCTTGTCAGACTTCTTGGAAAATTTAACAAACTCCCAAGGAGCCAAATATTGGGAACCCCCAAAACCCAAGAATCATTGAATCATTGAAACATTGAAACATTGAAACATTGAAACATTGAAACATTGAAACATTGAAACATTGAAACATTGAAACATTGAAACATTGAAACATTGAAACATTGAAACATTGAAACATTGAAACATAAAAGCACTGAAGCAATCTTCAAAATAGTGCTAAATAACTGAGTCGCCTGAGCCCGAGTGATGCCTTTCGTCATTGACTTAGAAAGCTTGATCCTCTTCCATTTGTAGGTCGTTGAGAATATAACTAAAGAGCTGAACCGGGCTTTCGACATCGGTCCATTGAATTCCAGTGCTCTCGCCTGAATTTCCAGACGAGCAGCCGCCGCTGTCCGACAACGCCCCGCCGACACGAACGACTGCCATTCGCCATGACTTCGAGCGGGACGCCATCGGCCGGCTTGTCAGCAAGCGCACTGAAGATGGCACCACCGACTACCGCTACGACGCGGCCGACAATCTGCTGTCCATCACCTTCACGGACAACCAGGGCAAGAAGCAGCAACTCGATTACACCTACGACCCCAACGGGCAACTGCTCAGCGAAACCAATAGCGCTGGCTTGCTGCAGTACCGCTACGACGAACTGGGCAACCTGCAGACGCTAGTCCTGCCCGACCAACGCGAACTCAACCACCTGTACTACGGCAGCGGGCACCTGCACCAGATCAACCTGAACGGCCGGGTGATCAGCGATTTCGAGCGCGATGCGGTGCACGACGAGGTCCTGCGCACCCAGGGCAAACTGGTCACCCGCACACGCTACGACTCCAGCGGTCGCCTGGCCGGCAAGGCTATTCACTACCGCGACGCCCCGGTTGAAGTGCTGCCGCTGCTGGACAAGGCCTATCGTTACGATGCCAGCGACAACCTGATTGCCGAGGTACTGACCCAGACCCAGCGCCGTGGGATGACCAACGCCGCCAATGACGAAGACGCGCATCTCGAACAGATCATCGGCCGCTTTCATGACCTACCCCACACGGGCAAGACCTATTCGGGACACAACCGTTACGGCTACGACCTCAACGAGCAACTGCAAACCGTCCAGCAGTCACGCCCCAACTGGCAAGCCACGCAGGTCGAGGATTTCAAGTACGACAAGGCCGGCAATCTGTTCGACGGCCCCAAGCTCAATGGCCTGATCAAGCACAACCGGGTGTTGGTGTATCAGGACAAGCGCTACCGCTACGACCGCTTTGGGCGGCTGTGCGAGAAGCGGATCGGCAGCAATTGGGTGCAGTATTTCGAGTACGACGCCGAGCAGCGGCTGGTTTGCGTGGAGCAGTACCGCAGTGGCGAGCGTGAGCGGGTGGTGTTTGCCTATGACCCGTTGGGGAGGCGGATCAGCAAGGAGGTTTATCAGAGGGACTATCCAGAGCCGCGTCGGCGGGTGCTGTTTCATTGGCAAGGGTTGCGCTTGCTTCAAGAAGTGCAGAGTGGGTTGGCTAGCTTGTATGTGTATGCCACTCCGGACAGCTATGAGCCGCTGGCACGGGTCGACGGTAGATCGGGTAGCGAAACGATTTACTACTTTCACACCAACTTGGCAGGTCTACCAGAGCAGCTAACTGATCCTAGTGGCCTGACTATCTGGCAGAGCAATTATAAAGGTTGGGGAAAAGCACCTGATGAGTGGGGCAGCCCGCAGCAGGCGCGAGAGCAGAATTTACGACTTCAAGGCCAATATCTAGATAGAGAAACAGCTCTACACTACAATACATTTAGATTCTATGACTCAGACATAGGACGCTTTACACAACCTGACCCCATACACCTCAAGGGAGGCACAAATCTTTACCAATACGGGCCGAACCGCTTAATCTATATCGACCCACTCGGACTCAACCGCTTACCGATAATTTTCCTTCCCGAAGGCGGAGATGTTCTTCATCCGGGGTCAGTTAACCCTGGTAATCCGGAAGGGATTTACAAAATCAAAGCCACTGGAAATTATGCTGACGATAAGGCAGCTCTCTACAAAAAGGCAAAAATCAATGAACCAATGTCTTCACGATGGATCGGCCACCACATTGAATATCACCCAAAATCCAATGAAATGTCCATGCAACTTGTTAATCCAAAGTATCATCGGCATCCCCACATAGGTGGCGCACATGAATTCAGCTTTATCACTGGCTTTAAATATGGAACAGTCGAAACTATAGCTGAGGCAACAAAAAGAAACGCCACCTACACTAGGCCGAAAGGAGCACAGCATGGCACAGCCAAAAATATTTGCCCTTAACAAACTTACATTCAACGACTCTTACCCAGGACTGGATATCACCACAATTGAGTCAATGCTACCCTCAAAATTTAAAGGCAGGGAGCATTTTATCGACTTCTACTCAAGGTACAACGGAGGATACTTTGATGGAGGAGCATTCATATACAGAGATTTATTTTACAAAATAACAACCAAAGATCCCAATCTTTTTGAAATAGAGTCTTTCCATTACATTGAGACACCAGGCATTCTCCAACATCCAAGACCCCTGTCGATAACCGAGGTTATTAACAACAAAAAAATCAGCTATCCACGAAACCCTGAATTTTTCCAAAACAACATCCCGTTCGCCGGAAATTGCGGAGACAATGACTTCTGGCTTGACACCGTAACCGGCAGTGTGAAATACACCGCGATGGAAGATGATATAGGCCCCAACAATGCAATATTAGTAGCACCAAGCTTTTTAGATTTCTACACTCAAATCCAAGGCAGTCGAAGAAATTAGCAGATATGCCGCGAGTTCACCCAGGTCACCGATGCCCTCGAAAAGAGCAAGTACCTGAGCTGGAACACGTGCGGTCAGTTGCTCAGCTACCGCGACTGCAGCAATGCCCAGACGCTGTATCACTACGACGCCCATGGCCGCTTGCGCGAAAGCATCAATGCCCGGGGTGAACACACCCACTTCCGCTACGACGCACGTGGTTATCTGGTCGAAAGCGAACGCCCGGACGGTCGCATTGATCGTTATGAAATTGATGTCGCTGGTCAACTGACGCGCTATATCGACCCTGCCCAGAAAACCCTGCAATTTCGCTACGACCCCAGCGGCCGGCTGGTCGAACGCACGGACGCCATGGGCTACAGCGTGAAATTCCGCTACGACGCCTATGGTCGGCTACTGCAACTTACGAACGAGAATGACGAGTCATACCGCTTCGGCTGGGACGAACTGGACCGGCTGGTGGCACAAAAAGACCTGGATGGCAGTGGCCGCCTCTATGCTTACAACGTGCTGGATGAGGTCATTCGTCTTACCCATGTGCCCTCGCCTGACGAGCAGCCGCCGCTGTCCGACAACGCCCCGCCGACACGGACGGCTGCCATCCGCCACGACTTCGAGCGGGACGCCATCGGCCGGCTTGTCAGCAAGCGCACTGAAGATGGCACTACAGACTACCGCTACGACGCGGCCGACAATCTGTTGTCCATCACCTTCACAGACAACCAGGGCAAGAAGCAGCAACTCGACTACACCTACGACGCCAACGGGCAACTGCTCAGCGAAACCAACAGCGCTGACTTGCTGCAGTACCGCTATGACGAACTGGGCAACCTGCAGACGCTAGTTCTGCCCGGCCAGCGTGAACTCAACCACCTGTACTACGGCAGCGGGCACCTGCACCAGATCAACCTAAACGGCCGGGTCATCAGCGATTTCGAGCATGATGCGGTGCACGACGAGGTCCTACATACCCAATGCAAGGCGGCTCTCCGTACTGCACCCAGTAAACTCGCTCAGGATAGGGGGGCGTCCAAAGCGGAAATGGCAAACATCAGCGAGAATGCCATGCTCCTTAAGAACCTGCACAATCATCTGCTCGCCGTCATCGCCTGGAAAATCCGTTGATTCGTGCGTCAATCCAGATACGCAAGACAAGGCAACACGACCAGAGAGTAACGCTTCAGCCGCTTGCCCGTTTCGCCTTGGCCTACCTGAGGAATCAAACCGTGAATCCCCTCGCCAGCAAAACCGAAGCTCAGAAAAGCTGGCTGATTGAGCAGGGCTTCCAGGTTCAGGCATGCACCTGCGCTGACGCATGCTGCCTGCAGGCCATGCGTTTAAGAGGCAGCGGGACATCGTGTGAATTTACTTCCAAACCGCCGCGGCGCCACTTCTATCGAAAGCGTTTAACCCCGCAGCGTCCATCGTTGAAACAAAGAAGGAGCCGTAGCTCCGCACCGTGCCACCCGTTCGTAACTGGCACTGGCGATGACGGAACCTGAAGAGCAAGCCTGCGTCATAGCCTCATGCAGCAACTCGGCATCAGTGGACTCGATGCCGCCCTCCGCATGACTCAGGATGGAGACGGCGCACCGGTTTCGAGCCGTTCGATCTGGAATTGCCAGGAGCAACAACATGGGCAAACGGATGAGTGCAACCAACCTAAAGTGGGCCTGCGGCTGGCTCGCAGCCGCGGTTTTGGCACTGTGCTGGTGGCTGCCGCTACCTTTTCGTTCTACCGCCGATGATGGCCCGCCGCGGATCTACGGCAACCCCGAAGCGCGCTTCACCATCACCCTCTACGCCGACCTCGAATGCCCGCGCTGCCAGGCCTACCTACCGCAACTGCAACGCTGGATCGTCACCAACGATCACGTCAACCTGGCCTGGCGTCACCTGCCCCTCCCCCAGCATGAACCGGCCGCAAGTCGGGAAGCGCGGCGGGTCGAATGCCTGGGCCAGGGTGAGGGTCGCGAAGGCGTTTGGGGGGCCGTGCTCCGGGTCTACTTGCATAGCCAAGGCAACGGCCGTGAGTTGGCTGCTGGACACGACTATCCGGACATCGGCCCGTCCCTGCAACGCTGCCTGGCCGGCGAACGGGCTGCCCAAGTCGTGGACACGCAAAAAGCGGAAACCTTGGAGATTGGATTTAACGCTACACCCACACTGCGCCTGACCGACAATCACACCCAGCACACGCTGATCCTGGAAGACCCAATCGATCCCGATGCCTTGCTGTCCGCAGTGGACCTGTTGAGCGCAGCCGAGATTTTTGAAATGCCCGCTGACGTGATCAGCGATATGTCCAGGTAGCCCACGGCGTCACGGCCAGGGCGCCGCGTTGTGGTGTTTGTACTTGAATTTCGTGGAGGGAGGGGGATTGAAGCAGAATGCATTCGAACGAAAAAAGGCCCCGAAGGGCCTTTTTTCAACGATTTACAGACTTCGACTGAAACCTGTAGATCTTTATTTGGAGCGGGAAACGAGACTCGAACTCGCGACCCCGACCTTGGCAAGGTCGTGCTCTACCAACTGAGCTATTCCCGCGTCGTGATGGGTGCCATTCTAGCGATTTCTAAAACAGCGTCAACCCCTTGATTCAAAAAACTTTTATTTTTTTTCCGAGCCTTCGCGCAGGTGCGGCCAGGCGGCCAGCAGGTAGTGCACCATCGACCACAGCGTCAGCCCCGCTGCCACCAGCAGCAGCCCGTAGCCCAGGATCACCCAGAAGGTCACCGCCGGTGGGTTGCCCAGCAGGATCACCAGCGCCAGCATCTGCGCCGCAGTCTTCCACTTACCGAGGTTGGACACCGCCACATGCGCCCGCGCGCCTAGCTCAGCCATCCACTCGCGCAGCGCAGACACCACGATCTCGCGGCCGATGATGACCGCGGCGGGCAGGGTCAGCCAGAAGTTGGCGTGGGTCTGCACCAGCAGCACCAGGGCCACTGCCACCATCAGCTTGTCGGCCACCGGGTCGAGGAAGGCGCCGAACGGCGTGCTCTGCTGCAGTCGACGCGCCAGGTAGCCGTCCAGCCAATCGGTGGCGGCGGCAACGGCGAATACGCTGCTGGCGGCCATGTAACTCCACTGATAGGGCATGTAGAACAGCAGAATGAAGCACGGAATGAGCAGGACGCGTAGAACGGTGAGCAGGTTTGGAATATTCATCGGTACGACTGGCTGCAAGTTGAGCCCGGCATTCTACTCGCTATGCAGGCTGGCATAAATCGACTCGGCAAGCTTTTTACTGATGCCGGGGGCTTTGGCGATTTCATCGATACTGGCGCGGTTGAGCTCCTGCAGGCCGCCGAAATGTTTCAGCAGGTCGCGGCGGCGCTTGGGCCCTACCCCAGCCACATCTTCAAGGCTGGAGACTCGACGGGCCTTGCCACGGCGGGCGCGGTGGCCGGTGATAGCGAAGCGGTGGGCTTCGTCGCGGATCTGTTGGATCAGGTGCAACGCCAATGAATCGCCCTTGAGGGTAAATTCGTGATGCACATCGTTCAGGTACAGGGTTTCGAAACCCGCCTTGCGTGTAACGCCCTTGGCCACACCCAGCAGGGTGAGGTCGGTGAAGCCCAGCGCCTGCATCACATCGCGGGCCATGTTCAGCTGGCCCTTGCCGCCGTCCACCAGCAGCACGTCGGGCAGCTTGCCCTCGCCGTCCTTGATGCGCCCATAGCGGCGGGTCAGGGCCTGATGCATGGCCGCGTAATCGTCACCTGCGGTGACACCTTCGATGTTGAAGCGGCGGTAGTCGGACTTGATCGGCCCTTCGGGGCCGAACACCACGCAACTGGCCACGGTCGCTTCACCACTGGAGTGGCTGATGTCGTAGCATTCCAGGCGTTGCGGCACTTCATCCAGGCCCAGCACTTCGGCCAGGGCTTCGAAGCGCGCAGCCATGTGCTGGCGGTTGGCCAGGCGGGCATTCAGCGCCTGCTCGGCATTGGTCACGGCCAGTTGCTGCCAGCGGGCGCGGGTGCCGCGCACCCGGTGGCTGATGGTCAGTTCGCGGCCACGCAGCGTGTGCAGCGCTTCGGTGATGGCGTTGAAGTCTTCGTGAACAACGTTGACGATCAACTCACCGGGCAGCTCGCGCTCTGCGTTGCCCAAGTAGTACTGGGAAAGGAATGCGGCCATGACCTCGGCCACCTCCTCCTCGATGCCCACCTGCGGGAAGAAGTTCTTGCTGCCCAGTACTCGCCCGCCGCGCACGCTGATCAGGTGCACACAGGCACCACCCGGGTTGACGAAGGCGGCGATGACGTCGACATCGCCGCTGCCGCCCTCGATGTACTGTTGGTCCTGCACGCGGCGCAACAAGGCGATCTGGTCGCGCAGCTCGGCGGCTTTTTCGAAATCGAGGGCCATGGCGGCCTTCTCCATCTCGGCGTTCAACTCATTGCCCAGTTGCTGGCTACGCCCTTCCAGAAACATCACCGAATGACGCACGTCTTCTGCGTATTCCTCGGCAGTCACCAGGTCGGTGCAGGGCCCTTTGCAGCGCTTTATCTGGTACTGCAGGCATGGCCGGGTGCGGTTGGCGTAGTAGCTGTCTTCGCACTGACGCACAGAAAAGGCCTTTTGCAGCAGGCTGAGGCTTTCGCGAATGGCCCCGGCGCTGGGGTACGGGCCAAAGTAACGGCCCTTGGCCTTTTTCGCCCCACGGTGAATGCCCAGGCGCGGGAACTCGCCATCGGACAGAAACACGTAGGGGTAGGACTTATCGTCGCGCAGCAGGATGTTGTAAGGCGGCCGCCACTCCTTGATCAGGTTTTGCTCCAGCAGCAACGCCTCGGTTTCGTTGGCGGTGATGGTGGTTTCAACCTGGGCGATGCGCGCAACCAGCGCGGCGGTCTTGGGCGCAAGGCCAGCCTTGCGGAAATAGCTGGCCAGGCGTTTCTTCAGGTTCTTGGCCTTGCCCACGTAAAGCAGCCGGGCTTCGCCGTCGAACATCCGGTAAACGCCCGGGCGACCACTGCAGGTCGCCAGGAATGCGCTGGCATCAAAGACTTGAGACATGAGGTTTTACAGGCTTGCGTCAACCATACCGTGGCGAACGGCCAGCAAGGTCAATTCGACGTCGCTGGTGACCGAGAGTTTTTCAAAGATCCGATAACGGTAAGTATTGACGGTCTTGGGCGAGAGGCACAACTTGTCGGAGATGATCTGCACTTTCTGGCAGCCGACAATCATCAGGGCAATCTGGATTTCCCGCTCGGACAGCGCGTCGAACGGCGAGCCCTGCGGCTGGAACGGTTTCAGCGCCAACTGCTGGGCGATCTGCGGGCTGATATAGCGCTGGCCGGCAAAGGCCAGACGAATGGCCTGAACCATTTCGTCAAGGCCTGCACCCTTGGTCAGGTAGCCGGCAGCGCCGGCCTGCAACAAGCGTGTGGGGAACGGGTCCTCCTCGCACACCGTCACCGCCACTACCTTGATGTCAGGGTGGCTGCGCAGCAGTTTGCGGGTGGCCTCCAGGCCGCCGATACCGGGCATTTTCACATCCATCAGCACAACGTCCGGTTTCAGCTCCCGGGCCAGTTTCAGTGCCGATTCGCCGGAATCTCCCTCACCCACCACCTGCAGGCCGTCGATGTCGGCCAACATGCGTGTAATACCGGTTCGTACCAGATCGTGATCATCGACCACTAAGACCCTAATCAAGCACACACCTCGTCAGCAGGGCGATTGGATCCCGCCACCTTAACAAAATTTTTCACGGTGGGCCTAACGCATTGCTTCCGTCAGAAACGACTGACGTTGGACTGTGAGAGGCCTCACTATTTGCCGGGGCGTGGCGTCGTTGGCCAACCGCCCCAAAAGGTGCAAGAGCGCGGCCTGATCTTCCGACCGCAATTTCCGAAAAGCCCCCAGCAAACCGGACTCATCCGTGTTCAAACCTTCGAGCGCTGCCGGGGTGCGCAGGCCGCTGAGGACATACAACGCATCCACGCCCCGGGTCGCCAATGCCGCCAGGTAATCTAGCCGCGGCGTGCGCTCACCGCTTTCGTACTTACCCTGAGCGTTGGGCTCGACCCCACCGATATCGCCAAATACACGCTGGGTCATACCCAGTCGCTCACGCTCTTCCCGCAGCCGTGGACCGATTTCGTTCATAGGGGCTTCTCCTTTTCCCTTATCCTCTCAAGTACGGCCTGCCCGCCTGCAGGCAGCCGTAAAGGTGTGGATCCACTATGCCCATGCTCTGCGGTCGCGACAAGCCATCATTTAGCTACTACGTTGATATCCCGCTGCATCCGCACAAAGCATTCGTCTTCACCCATTTCGATGAAGCCATGGCGCTGGTACAGCAGGCGGGCCGGGTTGCTGCGGAACACCATCAGCCGCAACAGGGGAAGGCACCGCTGCCTGGCCCACAGCGCCAGTTCTTCCAGCACCCAGCTACCGACCCCTCGCCCACGGTACTCAGGCAACAGGTGCAACTCGCGGATGAACAGCGCCTGGCGGTCCTGGCTGAGGCTGCAAAAACCCAACAGCGTGTCGCCTTCGATCACCAGCCACTGCTCGCGCCAGCCCCAGGCCGCGTCGAAGGCGTCCTCGATCCACAGCAGGTCGAATTCACGGTAGTAGGGCAACATGGCGCGGCGCGTAAGGTTGCGGGCGAAGGTGCAGTGGATGTCTTGGGCGGGAATCAACTGTAAGGGCATCGCATCGCGCTCATTGGGCATAACACACTGGCGAACTGCCAGGGCCACACCTGTCCAGTTCGTTTTCCAACCAGTCGGCCAGCACCCGGGCATTGTTGTGCTCGCTGTCCTTGCCAGCATAAAGCAATGTCAGCGTCCCCTTCCTGGCCATGTCCAGCAGCGGATACCAGTGTTCGGGGTGGGCCGCCAGCGCTTGCTGGTACCGCTGGGTAAAACCGGCGAAATCCACTTCACCCTGATGGAACGCCTTACGCAATTCATTCGAAGGTGCCACCTCGCGCAACCACTGCCCATGGAGGTCATCCTTGCGCTTGTTGCGCGGCCAAAGGCGGTCGACCAGTACACGCTGGCCATCTTCATCCTCAACCGCATCATAGACACGTTTGCAGCGAATCATGGGCGTCTCCTGCCATTACCGTCCGTCTTGAGCCTAGATAATTCATTGATCGAGGTCACGGCCGGGTTACGAATTGTTTCTATGCTCAAGGCCTTCGGCACTTTCCGCCCAACGCCAACCGGAGCCCCCATGGCAACCCCGTCAGTGGCCAGCAGCCCACTACTGGCCAAACACGACGCTCGCCCGCAGCTCTCCCACAAACCTGGGCGTGCCACCTTAACGTTGTTCTTCAGCCTGCTGCTGGCGGGTATCGCCTACACCGCCTGGAGCCTCAAGCAGGATGTGACCGCAAGCGGTACGGTCATCACCACGGCCACACCGTTCCTTCTGCTGGGCCTGGCGCTGGTGATTGCCCTGGGCTTCGAGTTCGTCAACGGCTTCCACGACACCGCCAACGCGGTAGCCACCGTGATATACACCCATTCATTGCCGGCGCCGGTAGCGGTGGTGTGGTCTGGGCTGTGCAATTTCCTGGGCGTGCTTTTTTCCAGTGGCGCGGTGGCCTTCGGCATCATCGCCTTGCTACCGGTAGAACTGATTCTACAGGTGGGTTCTTCGGCCGGCTTCGCCATGGTCTTCGCCCTGCTGCTGGCGGCGATCATCTGGAACCTTGGCACTTGGTGGCTGGGCCTGCCGGCATCGTCCTCGCACACCCTGATCGGCTCGATCATCGGCGTGGGCGTGGCCAATGCGCTGATGCATGGGCGTGACGGCACCAGCGGCGTGGACTGGGCCCAGGCCAGCAAGGTGGGTTATGCCCTGCTGTTCTCACCGCTGATCGGTTTTGCTTGTGCAGCCCTGCTGCTGCTGGCCCTGCGCGCGCTGGTCAAACGCAAGGCGCTTTACCAGGCACCGGAAGGCCAAACACCGCCACCGTGGTGGATCCGCAGCCTACTGATTCTGACGTGCACCGGGGTCTCTTTTGCCCACGGCTCCAACGATGGCCAGAAAGGCATGGGGCTGATCATGCTGATTCTGGTCGGCACCCTGCCGATGGCCTATGCGCTGAACAAGACCATGCCCAACGCGCAGGCCCTGCAGTTTTCCGCCGTCGCCGAGGTGACCCGCCAGGCACTGGTACGCAGCAACCCGCAAGCGGCCCCGGATGACCCGCGCCAGGTGCTTACCCTGTTCATTGCCCAGCCCAAGGCCAGCCCGCACCTGGTACCGGCATTGGCGGCGCTGACCGGGATGATCGGCGAAGAGGTCAAAGGCTATGGCTCGCTCAAACGCGTACCGGCTGAAGCCATGGCCAACGTGCGCAACGACATGTACCTGACCAGTGAAGCCATCCGC
Source organism: Pseudomonas sp. BO3-4 (assembly GCF_034044115.1). NCBI lineage: Bacteria > Pseudomonadati > Pseudomonadota > Gammaproteobacteria > Pseudomonadales > Pseudomonadaceae > Pseudomonas > Pseudomonas sp. BO3-4. The sequence continues at coordinate 2,033,558 of NZ_CP139018.1, read as the reverse complement.
CTCATGGAGAAAAACCACCTGGTGACATTCGATGCCGACACCCGCAGCCAAGTGCTGTTGTTCAAGGCCCAGGTGGACGACGCCACCCGCTATATTCCGTTGTGGGTGAAGGTGGCTGTAGCCATCGCGCTCGGGCTGGGGACCATGGTTGGCTGGCGGCGTATTGTGGTCACCGTTGGCGAGAAGATCGGCAAGACCCACCTCAGCTATGCCCAAGGCGCATCGGCTGAAGTGGTGGCGATGTGCACCATTGGCGCGGCGGATATGTTCGGGTTGCCGGTGTCGACCACGCATGTGCTGAGTTCGGGGGTGGCCGGCGCCATGGTCGCCAATGGGTCGGGGATTCAGAAACGCACGTTGTTCAATCTGCTGATGGCCTGGGTGCTGACCCTGCCAGCGGCAATGCTGTTGGCTGGCAGCCTGTACTGGCTGCTGAACCACATCTTCTGAACCCGTACGCCGCCTTCTGTAGGAGCGGGTTTACCCGCGAATACGGTAGCGGCAGCAACGGTGAACGGCGGGTGAAAATTGGCCAGCAGGCCCGGCCCTTTCGCGTGTAAACCCGCGCCTACGGGCGACCGCGCAGGCCTTTCAACGTTTGCACAAGGCTATTGTCCCTGCACGGGTTGATCAGCCCGGGATTTTCAGGCCACGCTGCACGGCTGGCCGTTCGAGGAAATTCACCAGCACGCGCTGCACTTCCTTGAACTGGTCGAAGCCCACCAGGTCACGGGCGTTGTAGCGCTCCACCAGGTTGCGCACCCAAGGGAAGATGGCGATGTCGGCAATGCTGTATTCCTCAGCCATCCACTGCCGACCTTTCAAATGCCGATCCAGCACGCCCAGCAGCCGCTTGGACTCGTTGACATAGCGGTCGCGCGGGCGCTTGTCTTCATATTCCTTGCCCGCAAAGAAATGGAAGAACCCGACCTGGCCGAACATCGGCCCGATGCCGCCCATCTGGAACATCAGCCACTGCAGGGTCTGGTAGCGCTGGGCGGGGTCCTGGCTGAGCAGCTGACCGCTCTTCTCCGCCAGGTACTGCAAGATCGCCCCCGACTCGAACAGCGGCAGCGGCTGACCGCCCGGCCCGTTCGGGTCAAGGATGGCGGGGATCTTGTTGTTCGCGCTGAGCGAGATGAACTCGGGGCTCAATTGGTCATCGTTGTCGAAGCTGACCTTGTGCGCCTCGTAAGCCAAGCCAATCTCTTCAAGCATGATCGACACCTTCACCCCGTTGGGCGTCGGCAGCGAGTACAACTGCAGGCGTTCGGGATGTTTGGCGGGCCATTTGCGGGTAATGGGGAAAGCACTGAGTTCGGTCATGATCAACCTTGCCAAGGGAATGAGCCTGTCACTCTAGAGACATCCCCAGCCGCTGACCATCACCGACCACTCATCAGCGTTGGCAGCTCAGGCCTGGCCGTGGGCCTTGAGCTTGAGCTTTTCGGTATCGACGCGGACAAACACGGAGTCGGCCGTCACCGTCAGTACATCCTCTGCCCAGACTTCGCAGATGACCCGGCTCTTGCGCCCCACTTCGCCTTCGACACGCGCCTTGAGCAACAGCTCGACGCCCATCGGCGTAGGTTTCAGGTAGGTCAGGTTGAGCGTGCCGGTAACGCAGTCGATACGCGGCAGGCTGCCCGGTTCTCGGCCTTCGTTACGGTAGTGGTAGGCCATCGCCGTCCAGTTGGAGTGGCAGTCGACCAGCATCGCCAGCAGGCCACCGTAAACCAGGCCAGGCCAGCCAATGAAGGTGCTGTCGGGCGAGTGCCGGCACACCAGGTGAACACCGTCGGCGTCCCAGTGGCTTTGCAGGTGCAGGCCGCTGGGGTGGGAACAGCCGCAGCCATAGCAAGTACCCTCAGGGGCCGCGAGGGCTTGAAGGGAAAGGGTGTGCTCAGTCATACGCTTCCTGTGCTTGTTGGAATGGGGGCGCGCAACGCCCCCATTAAAGCAGAAACATCAGGCCGTCTGGGCAACCATCTTCGTACGCCGCTGGGTCAGCGAAACCAGCAGGATGAACGCGGTCACCCCGGCAGTCATCAGCGTCTCATAGCGGTAGGCATCGCTGAACAGCATGTAGCCCAGCACCATGACGATGGTGCCGATCACCAGCCAGGTCAGCCATGGGAACAGCCACATCTTCAGTTCCAGCGGGCGCCCTTCACGCTCGGCACGGGCACGCATGCGCAGCTGCGACACGGCAATGACCAGGTACACCAGCAAAGCGATGGCGCCAGTGGTCGACAGCAGGAAGCCAAACACCTTGCCCGGGAACACATAGTTGACGAGGCAGCCAGCGAAACCCGCCAGGGTCGAGAAGATCACTGCCACGGTCGGCACGCCGGAACCGGAGATGCGCTTGGTCACGCTCAGCGCCTGACCACGCGCACCAAGCGAATAGAGCATGCGCGACGCCGTGTAGAGCCCCGAGTTCATGCAACTTGTCACCGCCACCAGCACCACCAGGTCAACCAGCAACTTGGCGCCCGGCACGTTCAGCACTTCCAGTACACGCTGGAACGATCCTACTGCTTTCAGCCCGGGGTCGTTCCACGCCACCAGCGACACCACCAGGAAGATCGACGCCAGGTAGAAGATGGCGATGCGGTACACCACCAGGTTGGTGGCGCGGCGAATCTTGTCTTTCGGGTTGGCGGTTTCGTCAGCCGCGATGGTGACGATTTCGGCACCGAAGAACGAGAAGATGGTGATCAGCACGCCCCCAAGCACCGTCCCGAACCCATTGGGCATGAAACCACCGCTGTCCCACAGCCGCCTGACCCCGGAGACCTCGGCCAGCGGCCAGAAGCCGAACACCGCCAAGGTGCACACCCCGATGAAGCCAATGATCGCGACCACCTTGACCAACGCGAACCAGTACTCGAAAGCACCGAAGTTCTTCACGCTGACCAGGTTGGTGCCCGACAGCACCAGCATGATCAGGAAGGCGAACAGCCAGGACGGCACGCCAGGGAAGTAGGCATGCAGGATGTCAGCACCGGCAATGGCTTCCACCGGAATGATCAACACCCAGAACCACCAGTACAACCAGCCAATGGTAAAGCCCGCCCAAGGCCCGATGGCCTCCGAGGCGTAGGTGGAAAAAGAGCCGCTGTTGGGGTTTGCGATGGCCATTTCACCCAGCATGCGCATCACCAGCAAGACCAGCAGGCCAGTCATGGCGTAGGAGATGAGGATGGCCGGGCCGGCGGTGGCAATGGCGTTGGAGGACCCGATGAACAGCCCGGCGCCGATGATGCCGGCAATGGAGATCATGGAAACCTGACGGGAAGTCAGGCCGTGCTGCAGTGAGCGCTGTTTCTTGTTGTCTTGCGAAGCCATGAAGAACCCTCGAATGGGTCGGCCGCAGCAAAGCGGCTGAAGGTCTGAGCAGAATTCTTATAAATTTCTGATGTGTGTTGTTGTTGTTTTTTGCAGATGACCGAAGCGGGTATTGACCTCCTCTTCGCATGACCGGTTGTAATCGTTGATCCAGGTCAGTATTAATCTATAGGCCGGGGTCAACAAACGACCTTTTCGAACCACATAATTCCTTTATGGAATGAACTCCTTCCTTTTTTGCTCGGTATTCGCCCGTCATGTCCAAACGCCTGATGCCTTCGACCACCGCCCTTCAGTGCTTCGAAGCGGCCGCTCGCCACCTCAGCTTCACCCGCGCGGCCCAGGAACTGCACCTGACCCAGAGCGCCGTCAGCAAGCAGGTCGCGCAGCTTGAAGACATGCTCTCGCACTCGCTGTTCCAGCGCATTCGCCGGCGCCTGCACCTGACCCCGGCCGGCGCGCTGTACCTCACCGAAGTGAACAAGATCCTCACCCAGATCGACATATCCAGCCGCTACATCCTCAGCTACGGCGACGAAACCGAAGTGCTGCGCATCGCCACACAGCCGACCTTCGGCGCCCGCTGGCTGGTGCCCCGGCTCAAGGGTTTTGGTGACCGCTACCCACGCATTCACCTGGATGTGCGCAACGAGCTGGAGCCATTCGACCTGGTACAGGCCAAGGCTGACGTCGCCTTTTTCTTCGGCCAGGGCACCTGGCCCGGGGCGACCTGCATCGAGTTGTTCAGCGAAGAAGTGGTGCCGGTGTGCAGCCCGCAGCTGCTGGCCAGCCACCGTTTCGACAGCGCCCAGGCATTGACTGAGCACCGCCTGTTGCAATGCGTGTCGCGGCCGGAGGCCTGGCATGAGTGGTTCCTGGGGCTTGGCTTGCATAGCCAGAACAGCTACCACGGGCCGCGCTTCGACACGTTCTACCTGTGCATCCGCGCGGCCATCTCCGGCTGCGGCATAGCCCTGATTCCCCGCTATCTGGTGGCCGAAGAGCTGAGCGAGGGCAAGCTGGTGGTGGCCTGGGACCACCCTGTGGCAAGCAACGGGAGGCACTTCATTGCGCATGCCGAGCATGCGGCCGAAGTGCCCAAGATCAGGGCCTTCGTGCAGTGGATCCGGGAGCGGGTGGCTGAAGGCGATTGATTTGACCTGCCCCGGCCTCTGGTAGGAGCGGGCTTGCCCGCGAAGAGGCCGGCACAGCCAACCCAAAAAACCGGCCAGATCACGAATCCATGGAATGATCGCAATCGAATAATTCGTTTGCGGAATAACCCGCCGACACGCTTGGATAATAAGAAACTCGAACAAGGTCCGCGTGCCCCCATGAACCAGGAAAGTATCAGCCAATCCATTGCCATCGTTCACCCGATCACACTTTCCCATGGCCGTAATGCCGAAGTCTGGGACACTGACGGCAAACGTTACATCGACTTCGTCGGCGGTATCGGCGTGCTCAACCTGGGCCACTGCAACCCCGCTGTAGTCGAGGCCATCCAGGCTCAGGCCACCCGCCTGACCCACTACGCCTTCAACGCGGCCCCTCACGGCCCGTACCTGGCCCTGATGGAGCAACTGAGCCAGTTTGTGCCAGTCAGCTACCCACTGGCCGGCATGCTCACCAACAGCGGCGCGGAAGCGGCGGAAAACGCCCTGAAAGTGGCCCGCGGCGCCACCGGCAAGCGCGCCATCATCGCGTTCGACGGCGGCTTCCATGGCCGCACCCTGGCCACCCTGAACCTCAATGGCAAGGTCGCCCCCTACAAGCAGCGGGTCGGCGAACTGCCTGGGCCGGTGTATCACCTGCCCTACCCTGGCGCGGATACCGGGGTTACCTGCGAGCAAGCGCTCAAGGCCATGGACCGCCTGTTCAGCGTCGAGCTGGCGGTGGAGGACGTCGCGGCGTTCATCTTCGAGCCGGTGCAGGGTGAAGGCGGCTTCCTTGCCCTGGACCCGGCCTTCGCCCAGGCCCTGCGCCGCTTCTGCGACGAGCGTGGCATCCTGATCATCATCGACGAGATCCAGTCGGGCTTCGGCCGCACCGGCCAGCGCTTCGCGTTTCCGCGCCTGGGCATCGAGCCCGACCTGCTGCTGCTGGCCAAGAGCATCGCTGGCGGTATGCCGCTGGGTGCAGTGGTCGGGCGCAAGGAATTGATGGCGGCGCTGCCCAAGGGCGGCCTGGGTGGCACCTATTCGGGCAACCCGATTGCCTGTGCGGCGGCCTTGGCCAGCCTGGCGCAGATGACCGACGAAAACGTTGCAACCTGGGGTGAACGGCAGGAACAGGCCATCGTCAGCCGTTATGAGCGCTGGAAGGCTTCGGGCCTGAGCCCGTACATCGGCCGCCTGACCGGCGTGGGCGCCATGCGAGGGATCGAGTTCGCCAATGCCGATGGCAGCCCGGCACCGGCACAACTGGCCAAGGTGATGGAAGCGGCCCGCGCCAAGGGCCTGCTGCTGATGCCCAGCGGCAAGGCGCGGCACATCATTCGCCTGCTGGCGCCGTTGACCATCGAGGCCGAGGTGCTCGAGGAAGGGCTGGATATCCTCGAGCAGTGCCTGGCAGAACTGAACTGAGGCTTACAGGCCGAGTTCTTCCGGGGTAAGCATGTCGGACTCGAAGGCGATCCAGCCGCCTTCCAGTTCGGCATGGCCGTTGACGATCGGGCCGTAATAGGTCAGGCCGTTCTCCAGGGTTACGCAAATGTGCGTGGCCGGTTTCTCAGGGGCCGCGAGCGTACCGACGAAATGCACCTTCTTCAGGGTTTCGGTCACCGCTTCCAGGCCCACGCGCATCCTGGGGTTTTCCGAAGCCTCGGTATCTCCGCCACGGTCTTCAGCGCTGATGGTCACGGTGGCGATGTACGGGTACTTGATGCTCAAACGGGGTTACCTCGGTGGGTGTATAGGCGTACGGGCGCGTAGAGTACGGCAGGCCGTCTCTGTTGTCTCTACTGGCCTCTTCGCGGGCACGCCCGCTCCCACAGGGATCGCATGTTGCTCAGGGTATGCAGGGTACCTGTGCGGGGCGGGTCTGCCTGGGAAGAGCCGGGCCTGCAACAGGTGATCTGAATGCCCCGATCTGTTAGGGTGCCCGCCGATGCACGCCACACCACACGAGGATCCCGAGTGAGCGCCGAAGAACCCCTGATCGCCGACCTGTTCGAAGTCGACAAACGCCTGTCCCTCAAGCCCGTCGTGGACTTCAACAGCTACCTGCGCAATGCCTTCGGCGAGGGCCCATGCCGCTGCCACCGCTGCGTGGAAGGCGCCGACCAAAGCACCTACAGCCACGCGCACAACTTCACCTTCGAAGGCCGCCAGTGGCACCGCCGGTTCGCCACCACCGCCGGCAGCGACGTCGCCCAGGTGTTGAAAAAAGCCTGGCTGTCGTACACCAAGGCTGATCTCAACCTGGTCGGCGCGCTGGACCTGACCACCCTCAAGACCTTCACCGAGGCCGCCCTGCACACGCGCCTGCTGGCCTTGCTGCCGGCCAGCGGCCTGGCCCGTGAAGTAGATGGCCAGTGGATGCTGCAAGCCCAGGCCGACTGACGGCCCGGTGGCAGGGCAGGATTCCACCGGTCTGCTAACTTGGTGGAATCCGTCCACCCACAGGTAGTCCGCCATGGCCCGCACAACGCCCATCGAGCTGTACCGCAATATCGGCATCGTCGCCCACGTGGATGCCGGCAAGACCACGACCACCGAGCGGATCCTGTTCTACACCGGGGTCAACCACAAGATGGGCGAAGTGCACGATGGCGCGGCGACCATGGACTGGATGGCCCAGGAGCAGGAACGCGGCATCACCATCACCTCAGCGGCGACCACAGCGTTCTGGCAAGGCTCGACCAAGCAGTTCGCCCACAAGTACCGTTTCAACATCATCGACACCCCAGGCCACGTCGATTTCACCATCGAGGTGGAGCGCTCATTGCGCGTGCTCGATGGCGCGGTCGTGGTATTCAGCGGCGCGGACGGCGTCGAGCCGCAGTCCGAGACAGTCTGGCGCCAGGCCAACAAGTACCACGTGCCACGCTTGGCCTACATCAACAAGATGGACCGCCAAGGGGCCGACTTCCTGCGCGTGGTCAAGCAGATCGATCAACGCCTGGGGCACCACCCGGTGCCCATCCAGCTGGCCATCGGCAGCGAAGAAAACTTCATGGGCCAGATCGACCTGGTGAAGATGAAGGCCATCTACTGGAACGATGCCGACCAGGGCACCAGCTACCGCGAAGAAGAAATCCCCGCCGATCTGCAGGCGCTTGCCGACGAATGGCGCGCGCACATGATAGAAGCAGCCGCCGAGGCCAATGACGAACTGCTCAACAAGTTCCTCGAAGGCGAAGAGCTGAGCGTCGACGAAATCAAGGCCGGATTGCGCAAACGTACCATCGCTAACGAAATCGTGCCGACTATCCTCGGCTCCTCTTTCAAGAACAAGGGCGTGCCGCTGATGCTCGATGCGGTAATCGATTACCTGCCCGCCCCCTCGGAAATTCCTGCCATCCGCGGCACCGACCCGGACGATGAAGAAAAGCACCTGGAACGGCACGCCGACGACAAAGAGCCGTTCTCGGCACTGGCTTTCAAGATCGCCACCGACCCGTTCGTCGGCACACTCACCTTCGCCCGCGTTTATTCCGGCGTGCTCAGTTCAGGCAATGCGGTACTCAACTCGGTCAAAGGCAAGAAGGAACGCATCGGCCGCATGGTGCAGATGCACGCCAACCAGCGCGCAGAAATCAAGGACGTGTGTGCCGGCGATATCGCCGCGCTGATCGGCATGAAAGACGTGACCACCGGTGACACCCTGTGCGACATGGACAAGCCGATCATTCTCGAACGCATGGACTTCCCCGACCCGGTGATTTCCGTCGCAGTAGAACCGAAAACCAAGGCCGACCAGGAAAAAATGGGGATCGCGCTGGGCAAGCTGGCCCAGGAAGACCCCTCATTCCGCGTGCGTACCGATGAAGAGACTGGCCAGACCATCATCTCGGGCATGGGCGAGCTGCACCTGGATATCATCGTCGACCGCATGCGCCGCGAGTTCAACGTCGAGGCCAACATCGGCAAGCCGCAGGTGGCCTACCGGGAAAAAATCCGCAATACCTGCGAGATCGAGGGGCGTTTCGTGCGCCAGTCCGGTGGCCGTGGCCAATACGGCCATTGCTGGATCCGTTTCGCCCCCGGTGATGAAGGCAAAGAAGGCCTGGAGTTCATCAACGAGATCGTCGGCGGCGTGGTACCCCGCGAGTACATCCCGGCAATCCAGAAGGGTATCGAAGAGCAAATGAAGAACGGCGTGCTTGCCGGCTACCCCCTGATCAACCTCAAGGCCGCCGTGTTCGACGGTTCGTACCACGATGTCGACTCCAATGAGATGGCCTACAAGATCGCTGCTTCAATGGCCACCAAGCAGCTGTCGCAGAAAGGCGGTGCAGTGTTGCTGGAGCCGGTGATGAAGGTAGAGGTGGTGACGCCCGAGGAATATCAGGGCGACATCCTCGGCGACTTGAGCCGACGTCGCGGCATGATCCAGGACGGTGATGAAACACCGGCTGGCAAGGTGATACGTGCCGAAGTGCCGTTGGGTGAAATGTTCGGCTACGCCACCTCGATGCGCTCGATGACCCAGGGCCGGGCCAGCTTCTCGATGGAGTTCACCCGCTATGCCGAGGCCCCGGCGAGCATTGCCGATGGCATCGTCAAGAAGAGCCGCGGAGAGTAAGCGGTTCTCCTGTGCCGGCCTCTTCGCGGGTAAACCCGCTCCTACAGGATGGCCGCAGGCCCAAACATTGTGCGCCCCCCTGTAGGAGCGGGTTTACCCGCGAAGAGGCCGGCACAGGCCACAATCAAGCTCAGTGCTGCTCGCCCGCCCGCTTCAACAGCTTTTTGCACCGCTCGGACAAATGCACCACGCGCAAATGCTTGCCCGCCTTGGCATAGCGCTCGCGCAGGGTTTTCAGCGCCGCAACCGCCGAATAGTCGACAAAGCTCAAATGCTGGCAATCCAGCGTGACCTGGGCCGGGTCCCCGGCCGTGTCGAACTGGTTGAGGAACGAGGTGGTCGAGGCAAAGAACAGCGTGCCATGCAGTTGATAACGCTTGCCGCCCTCCGCGTCCTCATGGGTGTCGGCATACAGCTCCCGCGCATGCTGCCAGGCAAAGTTGAGCGCCGCGATGATGATACCGAACAGCACTGCCATGGCCAGGTCGGTGAGCACCGTGACCACAGTCACCGCAACGATCGCCAGCACATCATTCACCGGCACCTTGTGCAACACCCGCAACGACGCCCAGGCAAAGGTCTGCTGGGCCACCACGAACATCACCCCAACCAGCGCCGCCAGGGGAATGCGCTCGATCAGCGGCGACAGGAACAGCACGAACAGCAGAATCATCACCCCGGCCACTACCCCCGACAACCGGCCCCGGCCATTGGAGCTGAGGTTGATCACCGTCTGCCCGATCATCGCGCAGCCGCCCATGCCGCCGCACAGGCCCGACACCATGTTCGCAGCGCCCAATGCCACACACTCGCGGTCCGGGAAGCCACGGCTCTCGGTGATCTCATCGGTCAGGTTGAGGGTGAGCAGGGTTTCCAGCAGGCCGACCATGGCCATCAGCACCGCGTAGGGGGCGATGATCTTCAGGGTTTCCAGATTCCAGGGCACCTCCGGCAGTGCCAGCCCCGGCAGGCCACCGGCGATGTGCGCCATGTCGCCCAGGGTGCGGGTAGGCAGCCCGAGCACGTACACCAGCAGGCCAACACCGAGGATCGCCACCAGGGCCGGCGGCACCGCACGGGTCAGTTTCGGCAGCACATAAACCACCGCCATGGTCAGCGCGACCAGGCCGATCATCAGGTACAGCGGCGTGCCACTGAGCCAGTGTTCGCCGTCCTTGAAATGCTCCAGCTGAGCCATGGCGATGACGATGGCCAGGCCGTTCACGAAGCCAAGCATGACCGGGTATGGCACCAGGCGCACCAGTTTGCCCAGACGCAGCAGGCCGAACAGGATCATCACCACACCGCCCAGCAGCACCGTGGCCAGCAGGTACTGCACGCCGTGCTGCACCACCAAGGCGACGATCACCACCGCCATCGAGCCGGCAGCGCCTGAGATCATCCCCGGCCGCCCGCCGAACAGCGCCGTCAGGGTACAAATGATGAACGCGCCATACAGGCCCATCAGCGGGTTGAGATGGGCCACCAGGGCAAAGGCGATGCACTCGGGGACCAAGGCAAACGAGGTGGTAAGGCCGGCGAGCAGGTCGGCGCGTAGTCGGGCGGGCTTCATGGGCTTCCTGTGGTGCAGTCCTGACGGACGTTAGAAAAACGAGGGGCGCGATGTTACGGAATTTGTCTGACAGCGGCCACCGCTCAACGCACCCGTTCCAGGCTCTGCACGGCCAGGTCCAGCGCACGCTGCATGTCCAGGCGCGCCGAACGGCCCAGGTCCGGGTCGTTCAGGCGGCCACCACGCTCTGAGGGCAGGATCGGCGCCGTCAGGTCTTCGGCATCCATCGCTTCAAAATCCTGCTCGGCGCCCAGGGTCAAGGCACTGCGCCGCAACAGCATGCGCACCTGTTCCGGGGTAAGTGCCGGGTTGATCGACAGCATCGTCGCCACAGTGGCAGTCACCAAGGGTGTTGCGTACGACGTGCCGCAATGCGCAGCCTCGGCAGACACTGGGCGTATGCAAGCAGCAGCACTGACGTCCACGCGCATGTCGATATTGGAACTGTGACGCTTGCGCACGTGATCGTGGGCTTCAACTGCCGTAGCCTTGTCACTGCGCTGATGCCCGCCCACTACCAGCAATTGCTCGGTGATAAACGACGAAGGCAGGCGATATTCATCGGTCCCCGACCAGGACGCACCATTGCCCGCCGAATTCACCACCACCACATCAGGGTGCTCCTTGCGCAGCCAGAGGAAGAACTCCTCAAGTAACTCCTCGTAGCCACTCATTGCCAGCCCGGAGCGCACCAGCGAATCGACCTCATCACCCTTCACATTGCGTGCCCCGACCCGGTGAATGCCCCAGCTCCAGTTCAGCACCCGCACGCCATCTTCGACCAGGTTCACCGAGGCAGCGATGTTGGCGGTGATACCGGCATCCGAGTTGCGCTCTACCACCACCTCGAAGCCAGGGCTGTGCTTGCCCAGCCCTGGCAAAAAGCCCTCACCCTGCGCAGCGAGAATGCCTGCGACATGGCTGCCGTGGCCTGCCGGGCGATCACCGTCGCGCGCGTAGAGGCATGTCTGGCCTTGTTCGCAGCCCCCTCGATAATGGCTGAACCCTGGGGCGTCAAAGTCCACTTCGCGCTCGATTACCCCGACCCGCACGGGCTTCACCGGCAAGCGAGATGCGGCAATCCGGCGCCGGTAGAAATACAGCGCGTCCATGAAGCGGTTGGCGGCCCATTCGTCCGCCTGGTCGATGGCCCGGGTGCTGCGCCCATTGCCCTCCTCCCCGCGCTCGGGGCCGGACTCTTCGACAATCACGGCATCCACGCTGACTTCACTGCCCATGCGCAGGACCATCGCATCGCGCTGCACCAGGTCATCTACCGGCAAGCGCAACTGGTAGACATTCAGCGGCGGTATGGCACCGACAACCTGGGCGCCGTATTTGCCGGCGATGCGCCGGGCCTCGTCGAGGCCGTCGTATTTTTCTTCGATCAACAGGCTGACCAGATCGACATAGGTGATCAGGCCATCCATGTTCTTCGCCACTTCATCGGGCCCTGCGGCGATCACATGACTGCGTTGGCGGCTCAGCCATACCGGGTTGCTGGTGCGGCCGCCATCGGCCAGCCAGAGCGGGGCACTGCGCTGGGCTTGTCTCGCCAGTTTCAGCGTTAGCCGGTCACCCTGGCGCTCGATATCGGCTTCTGACAGCCGCGTACCGCCGAGCCATACCGTTGGCAGATTTGCCCGGAGCCCTTCGGCACGCAGGCACCATCGCTGCTGGCTATCGCTGAACAAGTCGCCGCAACGCTGCAGCTGCTTGATGCGCAGCGTGTCCGCTGCAGCCTGTGCTCCAAGACTGCAAAGCCATAACAGCAAGATCAGGACACCCTTCATGCAATCACCCCACGCGCTCCCTGTGAGTGCGACTTACGGGGCACCTCAAAGGTTCACCTGTGGCCGGCGACTGCCTGGTCGCGGGCGAGCCATTCGGCCATGGCAGTATCCTCCAACGCGTACTCGCCACGATTGGCCTTCCATACCAGCTCCTTGTCGCGCAGGGCATCGAGGGCCTTCTGTACGTTTGCCGTGTTGACGTTGGCTACCGCCTGGGCCTGCTCCAGCTTGCGGCTGACCTCAACCAGGGTTTGCTCGGTAAACGGGGAAAACGGCTGCCGGCCCAGCGTGCGCTCAGCCATGACCTCTAGCACGGCCTGCTGCAACGGCGTAAGTTCGTTCCAAGCGCTTTCGTAGTCGCTCCACACCCCGGCTTGATGGTTCAGCGCCCCATTGCGCAGCAGTTCACCCAGGTTGCCCGCCTCACCCAGGCCGACACTGACTTCGGCCAACAGTTTGTTGAGCATTTCCGGGCGCCGGCCGACCAATTCGAACGCGTATGCCAGGTCCTCTACCTTGAACTGGTTACTGTCGGCCAGGCGACGGTTCCACAAGGCGGTGATGAATTCGACATATTCACGCCCCAGCAACGGAAAGGGCGTGATGCTGGCACCAAAGAATGGCTGCTTGCTCTTGAGTACCAGGTTGGCCAGCTTGTCGCGACTAGAGCCCGTGAACACCAGGCGCAAGCCATCCGGACGGTCGCCACGGTTAAGGTGGTCACGCGCGGCTTTCAGCGCGAACATCGCATTGAGGCCATCTTCGCTGTTAAGGGCGTGCTGAGCCTCGTCGATGATCAGCACTACCAGCTGCCCTGACACTTGATGCAACACGGCAAGCGCCTGGGCCAGGGTAGTACCCGCAGGCAGTTGCGGGCGGGTGAAATCCCAGCTCAGGGTGCGCAGCAGGTTGATCTTGTCGACACCGGCCTTTTTCGCCGTCCTGGCCAGCGCACCTTCGAATCTGGCCAGCGCAGTACCGATGGCGCCACTGATGAGCTGCGCAGGGGCGGCGTCGCGATCCGACCACAGGTCGACGTAAACCGGTAGCCAGCCGCGCTGTACGCATTCCGGTATGAAGTCGTTGTTGAGGAAGGTGCTCTTGCCCGTACGCCGGGGCGCGGCCAGGAACATGCCCGAGCTGTAATCGACCAACGACTCGCCGGCCAAGTCTTGAGCCAGTGCGTTGGCCAACTGATGACGGCGTAGGAGCGGGCGAACGGGAGACATGCAATTAACCTCAATTATCTTGCCTACTATAATTTATAGCCTACAAGATAAACCAGGATAATACGACCGTCTGCAACCGTGCCGGCGTGATCCAGATCCGGCAAAAAGTCAGCAAATTTGCCATCATGTTGATTCCACCTGCGGAGATCATGGACATGCCGCTACGCCCCCTTTTCACCTCCCTGTTGCTGGTCGCCAGCCTCACCGCCCATGCCGCCACCGAGGTGGTGCCACTTCAGCATCGCAGCAGCGCCGAACTGCTGCCCACCCTGCAGGCCTTCATCGGCAAGGACGGCACGGTCAGCGCCTTCGAGAACAAACTGATCGTCAACGCCAGCCCCGAGCGCATCGACGACCTGCGCGCCCTGCTGCAACAGCTGGATACGGCGCCCAAGCGCCTGCTGATCAGCGTCGACAACAACGACAGCAACTTCCAGGACAACCGCGGCAACGCACGCGTCATTCACTACGGCACCAGCAACCGCGACGGCGGCATGCAACAGGTACAAGCCAGCGAAGGGCAACCGGCACTGATCCAGGTGGGCCAGAGCATCCCCATTACCAGCACCAGCACAGACGGCTATGGGCGCATTCAAAGCAACACCGAATACCGCAACGTGACCCAAGGCTTCTACGTAACCCCGAGCCTGAGCGGCGAAACGGTTCGTCTGCAAATAAGCAGCAATAATGACCGTATCAGCCATGAACGTGCAGATGTAGTGAAAGTGCAAAGTACCGACACGACAGTCACTGGCAAGCTCGGCGAGTGGATCACCCTGGCGGGGTTCAACCAGCAGAGCCAAGCCGACCGCAGCGCGTCAAGCCACACGTACAGCACCCAACGGGGTGAAAACATGACATTGCGGGTCAAAGTCGACCTTGTGGACTGATCCCAGGCAATTCAAGGCTTCGACCAAAGGCCTTGAAACTGACTGCCAAGTCGCATTAGACCAAAGATGTAGTAAGGACAAAAAAGCACTACAAAACATTTGACAGGGTCTTTTTCCCAAGGGCATGATGGCCTCGCTCCCGCTAATCAGGGGCCCTGGCAAGGGCCTTCGGGGCGCGCTCCTTCCACCCCAGGAGGCGCCTCGTGTCTATACGGCCCACAAGGCGGTTCGACGGGATTGCGACTGCAACGAAGAAGTTGTCCCGAGGGACGGAAGCGCATCACCGCAGTACTGGCAATCGCGTAGCACCGCAGCAAGGCAACCACGAGCCGACCTGCCGGAGCGCACTTTCGCCTGGCCTGCCCAACCTTCCCCTTCGAGCCTTCGCGTTCGCCGCCGCATTCCTGCGAACAGGACAGCCGCCAGGCACCTGATCTGCTCCGAGCATCAGCACAATTAACCCAAGATCGATGCGACGAGGTTTATTTCCATGGCACTGACACGCGAACAGCAAATTGCAGCCCTCGAGAAAGACTGGGCCGAGAACCCGCGCTGGAAAGGCGTGACCCGTACCTACACCGCCGCTGATGTCGTTCGCCTGCGTGGCTCCGTGCAACCTGAGCACACCTTTGCCCGTCAGGGTGCAGAAAAACTGTGGAAGCTGGTCACCGAAGGTGCTCACCCGTCCTTCCGCCCCGACAAAGATTTCGTCAACTGCATGGGCGCCCTGACCGGCGGCCAGGCTGTACAACAGGTCAAGGCCGGCATCCAGGCCATCTACCTGTCCGGCTGGCAGGTTGCCGCCGACAACAACTCGGCCGAGTCGATGTACCCTGACCAGTCGCTGTACCCGGTCGACTCGGTACCGACCGTGGTCAAGCGCATCAACAACGCGTTCCGCCGCGCCGACCAGATCCAGTGGAAAGCCGGCAAGAACCCGGGCGACGAAGGCTACATCGACTACTTCGCGCCGATCGTGGCCGACGCCGAAGCCGGTTTCGGTGGCGTACTGAACGCCTACGAGCTGATGAAGAACATGATCGAAGCAGGTGCCGCCGGCGTGCACTTCGAAGACCAACTGGCCTCGGTGAAAAAATGCGGCCACATGGGCGGCAAGGTGCTGGTGCCGACTCAGGAAGCCGTACAGAAGCTGGTAGCAGCGCGCCTGGCCGCTGACGTATCGGGCGTGCCGACCATCATCCTGGCCCGTACCGACGCCAACGCCGCCGACCTGCTGACCAGCGACTGCGACCCGTACGACCAGCCGTTCGTGGTTGGCGAGCGCACCCGCGAAGGCTTCTACAAGGTACGCGCCGGCCTCGATCAGGCCATTGCCCGCGGCCTGGCCTACGCCCCGTACGCCGACCTGATCTGGTGCGAAACTGCCAAGCCAGACCTGGACGAAGCCCGCCGCTTCGCCGAGGCGATCAAGAAGGAGTACCCGGACCAGATCCTGTCGTACAACTGCTCGCCTTCCTTCAACTGGAAGAAAAACCTGGACGACGCCACCATCGCCAAGTTCCAGCGCGAGCTGTCGGCCATGGGTTACAAGCATCAGTTCATCACCCTGGCCGGCATCCACAACATGTGGCACGGCATGTTCAACCTGGCGCACGACTACGCCCGCAACGACATGACCGCCTACGTGAAGCTGCAGGAGCAGGAATTCGCTGACGCCAGCAAGGGCTACACCTTCGTGGCGCACCAGCAGGAAGTGGGCACTGGCTACTTCGACGACATGACCACCGTGATCCAGGGTGGCGCTTCGTCGGTGACTGCACTGACCGGTTCGACCGAAGAAGAGCAGTTCCACTGATAGTGGGTTGCCGTTGAACAAAGGCCCGGGGCTTGTGAAAGCTCCGGGCCTTTGTTTTTAACCGAGCAAGGGCCGGGCCTGCTGGCCAATTTTCACCAGCCGTTCACCGTTGCCGCCGCTACCGTATTCGCGGGTAAACCCGCTCCTACGCTGATCGGGAGGAGACACACATCGGCGATTGGGCACAGGCCGCTGCAGGAACGGGTTTACCCGCGAAAGGGCCGGCACAGGCCGCAGCAAAACCCCGGATCAGGGCTATGCTTGTGGCAGCCCAGCAGCAAGGACCGCCCATGCCTCGTCCAAGCCACCTGATGATTCTCGCCCTGACCGCCGCTGCCCTCTATCTATATGCACTGGCCAGCGACAACACCCTGCTCGCCCTCATGACCAAACCCATCCCGGTGCTGGCCTTGATTGCCTGGCTGCGCAGCACCCCGGTTTCGCCTTATCGCACATGGATCTCGATCGGCCTGGCCTTCTCGGTACTCGGCGACATCCTGCTGGCCATCCCCGCCGACCTGTTCGTGTTCGGCTTGGCTGCTTTCCTTTGTGCCCACCTTGCTTACCTGCGCGGCTATTGCGGCATTACCCTGCGCCCCGCCCTGCCCGCACTGATCTTCAGCGCAATCACGGGCATCGCGCTGCTCGGTGTACTGGCCAGCCACGGCCTCGGCCCGTTGCTGATCCCGGTAGCGCTCTACGCCCTGGCCATCAGCGCCATGCTCTGGCGCGCACTGGCCTGCGGGGGAGTGGCAGCACTGGGTGCCGGCCTGTTCGTGTTCTCCGACAGCCTGATCGGCATCGACCGCTTCGTCAGCCCGTTCGCCGCCGCACCGTACCTGATCATCCTCGCCTACTGGCTCGGCCAATGGGCCATCGCTTCATCAGTCAGTCATCGCTCAACCGATAAAGTATTGACCCAGAGCGGTGCGCGCAGGACCGAGAGCTGCTAGAACAAGGGTTTTTTGCAATTGCAAGTAGGGGGAATCGCCAGATGAACTTTACAAGGCACAGAAGAGCCAAATTCAACGGCAGCAGCTCAAATGATATTAATTATCATTACAGGGGTTGCAATTCGTTACCTGCAGCAAGAAACATAATTAACAAAACCGCGCGTAATGCCCGAATTTCAAGGCTCTCAGCCAGTTACGAACGGTTTTTGTACTTAATCCTACGAATAAATTTGCGACAGAAATTTTACTTGCACCAGGTTTACCCATAAAATCAGCGCGATTGATTCGGCTGCGACATTTGGTCACTGCATGTGCGACGCCAAGTCGCCGCTCTACACTTATTTCAGACTGCAGAGCTGGGTCTCTGTATAAGGATTTCTAGCATGTCCGATTCGGCAGGACTCATCGCCCACAACTGGGGCTTTGCCATCTTCCTCCTGGGTGTCGTCGGCCTGTGCGCCTTCATGCTCGGCCTGTCCAGCCTGCTCGGTAGCAAGGCTTGGGGCCGCGCCAAGAACGAACCCTTCGAATCCGGCATGCTGCCCGTCGGCAGCGCTCGCCTGCGCCTGTCCGCCAAATTCTATCTGGTCGCGATGCTGTTCGTGATCTTCGATATCGAAGCCCTCTTTCTCTTTGCATGGTCTGTGTCCGTCCGCGAAAGCGGCTGGACCGGATTCGTCGAAGCACTCGTTTTCATAGCAATTCTGTTGGCAGGTCTTGTCTACCTATGGCGCGTCGGGGCACTTGATTGGGCTCCCGAAGGTCGCCGCAAGCGGCAAGCGAAGCTGAAACAATGAGGCTTTGGCATGCAATACAATCTCACCAGAATCGATCCGGATGCGCCCAACGAGCAGTACCCGGTCGGTGAACGGGAAACCGTTACCGATCAACTGCTAGAGGACCAGGTCCACAAGAACATCTTCATGGGCAAACTTGAAGATGTGCTGCGTGGCGCGGTCAATTGGGGCCGCAAGAACTCCCTCTGGCCGTACAACTTCGGCCTGTCCTGCTGCTACGTGGAAATGACCACGGCCTTCACGGCACCCCACGACATCGCCCGCTTCGGCGCCGAAGTCATCCGGGCCTCGCCGCGTCAGGCCGACTTCATGGTCATTGCCGGTACCTGCTTCGTGAAGATGGCGCCGATCATCCAGCGCCTGTACGAGCAGATGCTCGAACCAAAATGGGTCATTTCCATGGGGTCGTGCGCCAACTCCGGTGGCATGTACGACATCTACTCGGTCGTTCAGGGGGTCGACAAGTTCCTCCCCGTGGACGTCTATGTGCCTGGCTGCCCGCCACGCCCTGAGGCTTTCCTGCAAGGCTTGATGCTGTTGCAGGAGTCGATCGGCCAAGAACGACGCCCGCTTTCCTGGGTTGTTGGTGATCAAGGTATTTACCGTGCCGAGATGCCAGCCCAGAAAGACCTGCGTCGTGAGCAGCGCATTGCAGTAACCAACCTGCGCAGCCCCGACGAAGTCTGATCCAGCGACCTGCCGCCCGCTCCCGAAGGAGCCGGCGGCCTGGCTTCATTCTTAACGTTGACCCAAAGCGACCGAGACCATGACAGCGGACAACGCTATTTTCATTCCGCCCTACAAGGCTGACGACCAGGATGTGGTCGTCGAACTGAACAACCGTTTTGGCGCCGAAGCATTCGTCGCCCAGGAGACCCGCACCGGCATGCCCGTGCTGTGGGTAAAACGCGCCCAGCTCAAAGAGGTGCTCAGCTTCCTGCGCGGCGTCGCCAAGCCTTACAGCATGCTGTACGACCTGCATGGCGTCGACGAGCGCCTGCGCACCCAGCGCCGTGGCCTGCCAGCCGCCGATTTCAGCGTGTTCTACCACCTGTTGTCGATCGAGCGTAACAGCGATGTGATGATCAAGGTGTCGCTCAGCGAAGGCGACCTGAACCTGCCGACCGTGACGGGCATCTGGCCAAACGCCAACTGGTACGAGCGCGAAGTCTGGGACATGTTCGGCATCGACTTTGCCGGCCACCCGCACCTCAGCCGCATCATGATGCCGCCGACCTGGGAAGGTCACCCGCTGCGCAAGGACTACCCTGCCCGTGCGACCGAGTTCGACCCCTACAGCCTGACCCTGGCCAAGCAGCAGCTTGAAGAGGAATCGGCACGCTTCAACCCGGAAGCCTGGGGCATGAAACGTCAGGGCGCCAACGAGGACTACATGTTCCTCAACCTCGGTCCCAACCACCCTTCGGCGCACGGTGCGTTCCGTATCGTCCTGCAGCTGGACGGTGAAGAAATCGTCGACTGCGTACCGGACATCGGCTACCACCACCGTGGCGCCGAAAAAATGGCCGAGCGCCAGTCCTGGCACAGCTTCATCCCCTATACCGACCGTATCGATTACCTCGGCGGGGTGATGAACAACCTGCCGTACGTGCTTGCGGTAGAGAAGCTGGCCGGCATCAAGGTGCCGCAGAAGGTCGACGTGATTCGCATCATGCTGGCCGAGTTCTTCCGCATCACCAGCCACCTGCTGTTCCTGGGTACCTACATCCAGGACGTCGGCGCCATGACCCCGGTGTTCTTCACCTTCACCGACCGCCAGCGCGCCTACACCGTGATCGAAGCGATCACCGGTTTCCGCCTGCACCCGGCCTGGTACCGCATCGGTGGCGTCGCCCACGACCTGCCACGTGGCTGGGACAAGCTGGTCAAGGACTTTGTCGAGTGGCTGCCCAAGCGCCTCGACGAATACACCAAGGCCGCCCTGCAAAACAGCATCCTCAAGGGCCGTACCATCGGCGTTGCCGCGTACAACACCAAGGAAGCGCTGGAGTGGGGCACCACCGGTGCCGGCTTGCGTGCCACCGGTTGCAACTTCGACCTGCGTAAAGCCCGTCCTTACTCCGGCTACGAAAACTTCGAGTTCGAAGTACCGCTGGCCCACAACGGCGATGCCTACGATCGCTGCATGGTCCGTGTCGAGGAGATGCGTCAGAGTATCCGCATCATCGACCAGTGCCTGCGCAACATGCCGGAAGGCCCGTACAAGGCGGATCACCCGCTGACCACGCCGCCGCCGAAAGAGCGCACCCTGCAGCACATCGAAACCCTGATCACGCACTTCCTGCAAGTCTCGTGGGGCCCGGTCATGCCGGCCAACGAGTCGTTCCAGATGATCGAAGCGACCAAGGGCATCAACAGTTACTACCTGACGAGCGATGGCGGCACCATGAGCTACCGCACCCGGATCCGCACCCCGAGCTACCCGCACCTGCAGCAGATCCCTTCGGTGATCAAAGGCAGCATGGTTGCCGACCTCATTGCGTACCTGGGCAGTATCGACTTCGTTATGGCTGACGTGGACCGCTAAGCATGAACAGCACGCTTATCCAGACAGACCGTTTCGCCCTGAGCGAAACCGAGCGCTCGGCCATCGAGCACGAAATGCATCACTACGAGGACCCGCGCGCGGCGTCCATCGAAGCCCTGAAGATCGTCCAGAAGGAGCGTGGCTGGGTGCCGGACGGCGCCATTCACGCCATCGGCGAAGTGCTGGGCATTCCGGCCAGCGACGTCGAGGGTGTCGCCACCTTCTACAGCCAGATCTTCCGCCAACCGGTCGGCCGCCACATCATCCGCGTGTGCGACAGCATGGTCTGCTACATCGGCGGCCATGAGTCGGTCGTCAGCCAGATCCAGAGCGAGCTGGGCATCGGCCTCGGCCAGACCACCGCCGACGGCCGTTTCACCCTGCTGCCCGTGTGCTGCCTGGGCAACTGCGACAAGGCCCCGGCACTGATGATCGACGACGACACCTTCGGTGACGTGCAGCCGGCTGGCGTTTCCAAACTGCTGGAGGGTTACGTATGACCATTACTTCCTTCGGCCCGGCCAACCGCATCGCGCGCTCGGCCGAAACCCACCCACTGACCTGGCGCCTGCGCGACGACGGCGAGCCGGTCTGGCTGGCCGAGTACGAATCGAAGAACGGCTACGCCGCAGCCCGCAAGGCGCTGGCGCAAATGTCCGCCGACGACATCGTGCAGAGCGTCAAGGACTCCGGCCTCAAAGGCCGTGGCGGCGCAGGCTTCCCCACTGGCGTGAAGTGGGGCCTGATGCCCAAAGACGAATCCATGAACATCCGCTACCTGCTGTGCAACGCGGACGAAATGGAGCCGAACACCTGGAAGGACCGCATGCTGATGGAGCAACAGCCCCATCTGCTGGTCGAGGGCATGCTGATCAGCGCCCGCGCCCTGAAGGCCTACCGCGGCTACATCTTCCTGCGTGGCGAGTACACCACCGCAGCGAAAAACCTCAACCGTGCCATCGATGAAGCCAAGGCCGCCGGCCTGCTGGGCAAGAACATCCTGGGCAGCGGTTTCGATTTCGAACTGTTCGTGCACACCGGTGCCGGCCGCTACATCTGCGGTGAAGAAACCGCGCTGATCAACTCGCTGGAAGGCCGCCGCGCCAACCCGCGCTCCAAGCCGCCCTTCCCTGCCGCCGTTGGCGTGTGGGGCAAGCCGACATGCGTGAACAACGTCGAAACCCTGTGCAACGTCCCGGCCATCGTCGCCAACGGCAACGACTGGTACAAGTCGCTGGCCCGCGAAGGCAGCGAGGACCACGGCACCAAGCTGATGGGCTTCTCCGGCAAGGTGAAGAACCCAGGCCTGTGGGAACTGCCATTTGGCGTTACCGCACGCGAATTGTTCGAAGACTACGCCGGTGGCATGCGTGATGGCTTCAAGCTCAAGTGCTGGCAGCCAGGCGGCGCCGGTACCGGCTTCCTGCTGCCCGAGCACCTCGATGCACAAATGTACGCCGGTGGCATCGCCAAGGTCGGCACCCGTATGGGCACCGGCCTGGCCATGGCGGTCGACGACAGCGTCAACATGGTGTCGCTGCTGCGCAACATGGAAGAGTTCTTCGCCCGCGAATCGTGCGGCTGGTGCACCCCATGCCGTGACGGCCTGCCGTGGAGCGTGAAGATGCTGCGTGCACTGGAAAGAGGCCAGGGCCGCGCCGAAGACATCGAGACGCTGCTGGGGCTGGTCAACTTCCTCGGCCCAGGCCGTACCTTCTGTGCTCACGCACCGGGTGCCGTCGAGCCGCTGGGCAGTGCCATCAAATACTTCCGCTCGGAGTTCGAGGCCGGTGTGGCGCCAGAAAGCGCTGCCACCCTGCGCCCCGACCTGGCGAAGCCGATCGTGGTCGGCGCATAACAAGATGATTAGGCGGGTGGTCCGTGCCACTCGCCAGCTTACCGGCAGGCCCGAGCAATCGAGGCGTGTCGCAAGCTCACCGATTTCCATTAGCCACGCCCGCTCACGCGGGCCAACGAAGAACTTTGAACAATGGCCACTATCCACGTAGACGGCAAAGCGCTCGAAGTCAACGGTGCAGACAACCTGTTACAGGCATGTCTGTCGCTCGGCCTCGACATCCCTTATTTCTGCTGGCACCCGGCGCTTGGTAGCGTTGGCGCCTGCCGGCAGTGCGCAGTCAAGCAGTACACCGACGAGAACGACACCCGTGGTCGTATCGTCATGTCCTGCATGACCCCTGCTTCCGACGGCACCTGGATTTCCATCGACGATGAAGAGTCGAAGGCGTTCCGCGCCAGCGTCGTCGAATGGCTGATGACCAACCACCCGCACGACTGCCCGGTGTGCGAGGAAGGCGGTCACTGCCACCTGCAGGACATGACGGTAATGACCGGCCACAACGAGCGCCGCTACCGTTTCACCAAGCGTACCCACCAGAACCAGGACCTCGGCCCGTTCATCGCCCATGAGATGAACCGCTGCATCGCCTGCTACCGCTGCGTGCGCTATTACAAGGACTACGCCGGTGGTACCGACCTGGGCGTCTACGGCGCCCACGACAACGTGTACTTCGGCCGCGTCGAAGACGGTGTGCTGGAAAGCGAGTTCTCCGGCAACCTGACCGAGGTCTGCCCGACCGGCGTATTTACCGACAAGACCCACTCCGAGCGCTACAACCGCAAGTGGGACATGCAGTTTGCCCCGAGCATCTGCCATGGCTGCTCCAGCGGCTGCAACATCAGCCCGGGCGAGCGCTACGGCGAACTGCGCCGTATCGAAAACCGCTTCAACGGTTCGGTCAACCAGTACTTCCTGTGCGACCGCGGCCGCTTCGGCTACGGCTACGTCAACCGCAAGGACCGCCCACGCCAGCCACAACTGGCCGACGGTACCAAGCTAGGCCTGGACGCCGCCCTGGACAAGGCCGCCGACCTGCTGCGCGGCCGTACCATCGTCGGTATCGGCTCGCCACGCGCCAGCCTCGAAAGCAACTACGGCCTGCGTGAGCTGGTCGGCGCCGAGTACTTCTACTCGGGCATGGAAGCGGGCGAACTGGCCCGCGTACGCCTGGCCCTGAACGTGCTGAACAACAGCCCGCTGCCCGTGCCGACCCTGCGCGACATCGAAGACCACGACGCCGTGTTCGTGCTCGGTGAAGACCTGACCCAGACCGCTGCCCGCGTTGCCCTGGCCGTGCGCCAGGCCACCAAAGGCAAGGCCGAGGCCATGGCCGAAGCAATGAAAGTGCAGCCTTGGCTCGACGCTGCCGTGAAGAACATCGGCCAGCACGCGCTGTACCCGCTGTTCATCGCGTCCCTGGCGGAAACCAAGCTGGACGACGTCGCCGAAGAGTGCGTACACGCCGCGCCGGCCGACTTGGCCCGCATCGGTTTCGCCGTGGCCCACGCCATCGACCCGAGCGCCCCTGCCGTCGCCGGCCTGGACGACGAAGCCAAGGCCCTGGCCCAGCGCATCGCCGACGCCCTGGTCGCCGCCAAGCGCCCACTGGTCGTTGCCGGTACGTCGCTGGCCGACCCAGCGCTGATCGAAGCCGCCGCTAACATCGCCAAAGCCCTGAAACTGCGCGAGAAAAACGGCTCGCTGAGCCTGATGGTACCTGAGGCCAACAGCCTTGGCCTGGCCATGCTCGGTGGCGAGTCGGTCGATGCCGCGCTGGACGCGGTCATCAGCGGCAAAGCAGACGCCATCGTCGTGCTGGAAAACGACCTGTACGCCCGCGTACCGGCCGCCAAGGTCGATGCAGCCCTGGCTGCGGCCAAGGTGGTGATCGTTGCCGACCACTCCAGAACTGCCACCGTCGACCGCGCCCACCTGGTGCTGCCGGCCGCCTCGTTCGCCGAGGGTGACGGTACCCTGGTCAGCCAGGAAGGCCGTGCCCAGCGCTTCTTCCAGGTGTTCGACCCGCAGTACCTGGACAGCAGCATCCAGATCCACGAAGGCTGGCGCTGGATGCACGCCCTGCGTGCCACCCTGCTGAACAAGCCGGTCGACTGGACCCAGCTGGACCACGTCACCAGCGCCTGCGCCGAAGCCGCCCCGCAACTGGCCGGCATCGTCAACGCCGCGCCAAGCGCTGCGTTCCGCATCAAGGGCATGAAGCTGGCCCGTGAGCCGCTGCGCTACTCCGGCCGTACCGCCATGCGTGCCAACATCAGCGTGCACGAGCCGCGCACCCCGCAAGACAAGGACACCGCGTTCGCCTTCTCCATGGAAGGCTACTCGGGTTCGGCCGAACCGCGCCAGCAGGTGCCGTTCGCCTGGTCGCCGGGCTGGAACTCCCCACAAGCCTGGAACAAGTTTCAGGACGAGGTCGGTGGCCACCTGCGTGCCGGTGACCCAGGCGTACGCCTGATCGAATCGCAAGGCGACCGCCTGAACTGGTTCAACGCCATTCCGGGGGCCTTCAACCCGGCCCGTGGCACCTGGACTGCCGTACCGTTCTTCCACCTGTTCGGCAGCGAAGAAACCTCCTCGCGCGCCGCTCCGGTTCAAGAACGCATCCCGGCTGCCTACGTAGCCCTGGCCAAGTCCGAAGCCGACCGCCTGGGCGTCAACGAGGGTGCCCTGCTGAGCCTGAACGTCGCCGGTGTGGCCCTGCGCCTGCCGCTGCGTATCAATGAAGAGCTGGGCGCTGGCCTGGTCGCGCTGCCGAAAGGCCTGGCTGGCATTCCGCCTGCCATCTTCGGTGCATCCGTCGAAGGTCTGCAGGAGGCAGCACAATGAGCTGGTTCACCCCCGAAGTGATCGATGTGATCCTCACCGTGCTGCGGGCCATCGTGGTCCTGCTGGCCGTGGTGGTCTGCGGTGCGCTGCTCAGCTTCGTCGAGCGCCGCCTGCTGGGCTGGTGGCAGGACCGCTACGGTCCGAACCGCGTCGGCCCGTTCGGCATGTTCCAGATCGCTGCCGACATGCTGAAGATGTTCTTCAAGGAAGACTGGAACCCACCCTTCGTCGACCGCGTGATCTTCACCCTGGCACCGGTAGTGGCCATGAGCGCCCTGCTGATCGCCTTCGTGGTCATCCCGATCACCCCGACCTGGGGCGTTGCCGACCTGAACATCGGCCTGCTGTTCTTCTTCGCCATGGCCGGCCTGTCGGTCTACGCGGTGCTGTTCGCCGGCTGGTCGTCGAACAACAAGTACGCCCTGCTGGGCAGCTTGCGTGCTTCGGCACAGACCGTGTCGTACGAGGTATTCCTGGGCCTGGCGCTGATGGGCGTGGTGGTGCAGGTGGGCTCGTTTAACATGCGCGACATCGTTGAGTACCAGGCGCAGAACCTGTGGTTCATCATTCCGCAGTTCTTCGGCTTCTGCACCTTCTTCATCGCTGGCGTCGCCGTGACTCACCGTCACCCGTTCGACCAGCCGGAAGCAGAACAGGAACTGGCCGACGGCTACCACATCGAGTATGCCGGCATGAAGTGGGGCATGTTCTTCGTCGGTGAGTACATCGGCATCATCCTCATCTCGGCGCTGCTGGTAACCCTGTTCTTCGGCGGCTGGCACGGCCCGTTCGGCATCCTGCCGCAACTGTCGTTCCTGTGGTTCGCCCTGAAGACCGCGTTCTTCATCATGCTGTTCATCCTGCTGCGCGCCTCGATCCCGCGCCCACGCTATGACCAGGTGATGGACTTCAGCTGGAAGTTCTGCCTGCCGCTGACCCTGATCAATTTGCTGGTGACCGCTGCGATCGTGCTCTACAACACGCCAGCCGTCGCGGCCCAGTGAGGATTTGACCCATGTTCAAGTATATCGGCGACATCGTTAAGGGCACCGGCACCCAGCTGCGCAGCCTGGCAATGGTGTTCTCCCACGGGTTCCGCAAGCGCGACACCCTGCAGTACCCCGAAGAACCCGTGTACCTGCCGCCGCGCTACCGCGGCCGCATCGTCCTCACCCGCGACCCCGATGGCGAGGAGCGCTGCGTAGCGTGCAACCTCTGCGCGGTGGCCTGCCCGGTTGGCTGCATTTCGCTGCAGAAGGCCGAGACAGAGGACGGCCGCTGGTACCCGGAGTTCTTCCGCATCAACTTCTCGCGTTGCATTTTCTGCGGCCTGTGTGAAGAAGCGTGCCCGACCACCGCGATCCAGCTGACTCCGGATTTCGAAATGGCCGAGTTCAAGCGTCAGGACCTGGTGTACGAGAAAGAAGATCTGCTGATCTCCGGCCCCGGCAAGAACCCTGACTACAACTTCTACCGTGTTGCGGGTATGGCAATCGCTGGCAAGCCGAAGGGCTCTGCACAGAACGAAGCCGAGCCGATCAACGTGAAGAGCTTGCTCCCATAAGGACAGAAAGATGGAATTCGCTTTCTACTTCGCATCCGGGATCGCCGTGGTCTCCACCCTTCGGGTGGTAACTGGCACCAACCCCGTGCACGCCTTGCTTTACCTGATCATTTCGCTGATTTCCGTGGCCATGATCTTCTTCGCCCTGGGTGCGCCGTTTGCCGGCGCCCTGGAAGTGATCGCCTACGCCGGCGCCATCATGGTGCTGTTCGTGTTCGTGGTGATGATGCTCAACCTCGGGCCGGCTTCGGTCGCCCAGGAACGGGGCTGGCTCAAGCCCGGTATCTGGGCAGGGCCGGTGATCCTCGGCACCCTGCTGCTGGCGGAGCTGCTGTACGTCCTGTTCGTCGCCCCGAGCGGCGCCGGCATCAGCGGTACCACCGTGGGCCCGAAAGCCGTGGGCATCAGCCTGTTCGGCCCGTACCTGCTGGTGGTCGAACTGGCGTCGATGCTGCTGCTGGCTGCAGCCGTCACCGCCTTCCACCTGGGCCGCAACGAGGCGAAGGAGTAAATCATGGGTGCTATCCCTCTCGAGCATGGTCTGGCGGTCGCCGGCATCCTGTTCTGCTTAGGTCTGGTTGGCCTGATGGTCCGCCGCAACATCCTCTTCGTGCTCATGAGCCTGGAAGTCATGATGAACGCCTCTGCCCTGGCGTTCGTCGTCGCCGGTGCCCGTTGGGTCCAGCCCGACGGCCAGGTGATGTTCATTCTGGTGATCAGCCTGGCAGCCGCCGAGGCCAGCATTGGCCTGGCCATCCTGCTGCAGCTGTATCGCCGCTTCCACACTCTCGACATCGATGCTGCCAGTGAGATGCGCGGATGAACCTTCTCTTCCTGACTTTCGTCTTTCCCCTCATCGGCTTCCTGCTGCTGTCGTTCTCGCGCGGACGGTTCTCGGAGAACCTGTCCGCCCTGATCGGCGTCGGCTCGGTAGGCCTGTCGGCCGCCACCGCCGCTTACGTCATCTGGCAGTTCAACGTCGCCCCGCCTGAGGGCGGCGCGTACAGCCAGCTGCTGTGGCAGTGGATGTCGGTGGACGGCTTCGCGCCGAACTTCACCCTGTACCTGGACGGCCTGTCGGTCACCATGCTCGGTGTGGTGACCGGTGTCGGCTTCCTGATCCACCTGTTCGCATCCTGGTACATGCGTGGCGAAGCCGGCTACTCGCGCTTCTTCTCGTACACCAACCTGTTCATCGCCAGCATGCTGTTCCTGATCCTTGGCGATAACCTGCTGTTCATCTACTTCGGCTGGGAAGGCGTGGGCCTGTGCTCGTACCTGTTGATCGGTTTCTACTACAGCAACCGCAACAACGGTAACGCGGCACTCAAGGCATTCATCGTCACCCGTATCGGCGACGTGTTCATGGCCATCGGCCTGTTCATCCTGTTCGCCCAGCTGGGCACCCTGAACGTGCAGGAACTGCTGGTGCTGGCACCGCAGAAGTTCCAGGCTGGCGACACCTGGATGGTGCTGGCCACGCTGATGCTGCTGGGTGGTGCGGTCGGTAAATCGGCACAGCTGCCACTGCAGACCTGGCTGGCCGACGCCATGGCGGGCCCGACTCCGGTTTCGGCACTGATCCACGCCGCAACCATGGTGACCGCGGGCGTGTACCTGATCGCCCGTACCAACGGCCTGTTCCTGCTGGCGCCGGACATCCTGCACCTTGTAGGTGTGGTCGGTGGCGTGACCCTGGTACTGGCAGGCTTCGCTGCGCTGGTACAGACCGATATCAAGCGTATCCTCGCCTACTCGACCATGAGCCAGATCGGCTACATGTTCCTGGCCCTGGGCGTGGGTGCCTGGGACGCGGCGATCTTCCACCTGATGACCCACGCCTTCTTCAAGGCCCTGCTGTTCCTTGCCTCCGGTGCGGTGATCGTTGCCTGCCACCACGAGCAGAACATCTTCAAGATGGGCGGCCTGTGGAAGAAGCTGCCGCTGGCCTACGCCAGCTTCGTGGTCGGTGGTGCGGCACTGGCGGCCCTGCCGATCGTGACCGTAGGCTTCTACTCCAAGGACGAGATCCTCTGGGAAGCCTTCGCCAGCGGCAACACCAGCCTGCTGTATGCCGGCCTGGTAGGCGCGTTCATGACCTCGCTGTACACCTTCCGCCTGATCTTCATCGCCTTCCATGGCGAAGCCAAGACCGAAGCCCACGCGGGCCACGGCATCAGCCACTGGCTGCCGCTGGGCGTGCTGATCGTGCTGTCGACCTTCGTCGGCGCCTGGATCACCCCGCCGCTGGCCGGTGTGCTGCCTGAAAGCGCCGGCCATGCCGGTGGCGAAGCCAAGCACGCGCTGGAGATCACCTCGGGTGCCATCGCCATCGCCGGTATCCTGCTGGCAGCCCTGCTGTTCCTGGGCAAGCGCCGCTTCGTCAGCGCCGTCGCCAACAGTGGCATCGGTCGCGTCCTGTCGGCCTGGTGGTTCGCTGCCTGGGGCTTCGACTGGATCTACGACAAGCTTTTCGTCAAACCGTACCTGCTGATCAGCCACATCCTGCGCAAGGACCCGGTTGACCGCACAATCGGCCTGATTCCTCGGATGGCGCGTGGTGGCCACGTGGCCATGAGCAAGACCGAGACTGGCCAACTGCGCTGGTACACCGCCTCTATCGCCGTGGGTGCCGTGCTGGTGCTCGGTGCCGTGGTAGTGGCTGCGGTATGACTATGAATCTTGCGACTTTGCCAAAGGAAACCAACCCGTCATGATTTTGCCTTGGCTGATCCTGATCCCCTTCATCGGCGGCTTCCTGTGCTGGCTGGGTGAGCGCTTCGGCGCCACCCTGCCGCGCTGGATCGCGCTGCTTACCATGTCCCTGCTGCTTGGCATCGGCCTGTGGCTGTGGGGTACCGGCGACTACACCCTTGCTCCCGCCCCGGGCGCCGAACCGGCCTGGGCCCTGGAATACAAAGTCCAGTGGATCCAGCGCTTCGGCATCAGCATCCATCTGGCCCTTGATGGCCTGTCGCTGCTGATGATCCTGCTCACCGGCCTGCTCGGTGTGCTGTCGGTACTGTGTTCCTGGAAAGAGATCCAGCGCCACGTCGGCTTCTTCCACCTCAACCTGATGTGGATCCTCGGCGGCGTGGTCGGTGTGTTCCTGGCCCTGGACCTGTTCCTGTTCTTCTTCTTCTGGGAAATGATGCTGGTGCCGATGTACTTCCTCATCGCGCTCTGGGGTCACAGCTCGGCAGATGGCAAGAAGACCCGGATCTACGCGGCGACCAAGTTCTTCATCTTCACCCAGGCCAGCGGCCTGATCATGCTGGTGGCGATCCTGGGCCTGGTGCTGGTCAACTACAACACCACTGGCGTGCTCACCTTCAACTACAGCGACCTGCTCAAGGCCGAGTTGCCAGCCGGTGTCGAGTACGTGCTGATGCTGGGCTTCTTCATCGCCTTCGCGGTGAAGCTGCCGGTAGTGCCGTTCCACTCCTGGCTGCCTGACGCTCACGCCCAGGCACCGACCGCAGGCTCGGTGGACCTGGCGGGTATCTTGCTGAAGACAGCGGCCTACGGCCTGCTGCGCTTCGCCCTGCCGCTGTTCCCGAACGCCTCGGCCGAGTTCGCGCCGATCGCCATGACCCTGGGCCTGATCGGTATCTTCTACGGTGCCTTCCTGGCCTTCGCACAAACCGACATCAAGCGCCTGATCGCCTTCTCCAGCGTCTCGCACATGGGCTTCGTGCTGATCGGTATCTACTCCGGCAGCCAGCAGGCCCTGCAAGGTGCGGTGATCCAGATGCTGGCCCACGGCCTGTCGGCTGCGGCACTGTTCATCCTGTCCGGCCAGCTGTACGAGCGCCTGCACACCCGTGACATGCGCCAGATGGGTGGCCTGTGGCACCGCATCGCTTACCTGCCGGCCATCAGCCTGTTCTTCGCAGCGGCATCGCTGGGCCTGCCAGGCACCGGCAACTTCGTCGGCGAGTTCCTGATCCTGATCGGCAGCTTCGTGCATGTACCGTGGATCACCGTGATTGCCACCACCGGCCTGGTGTTCGGTTCGGTGTACTCGCTGATCATGATCCACCGCGCCTATTTCGGCCCGGCCAAGACCGACACCGTGCTGGCCGGCATGGACGGTCGCGAACTGATCATGGTTCTGGGTCTGGCGGTATTGCTGATCCTGCTGGGCGTGTATCCGCAGCCGTTCCTCGACACCTCTGCCGCCACCATGAGTGGTGTGCAGCAGTGGCTCGGATCCGCTTTCACTCAACTCGCTTCGGCCCGGTAAGAGCGCTATGGAATTCACCACTCAACACTTCATCGCATTGGCGCCGATGCTGATCACCACCATCACCACGGTGGTGGTGATGCTGGCGATCGCCTGGAAGCGCAACCACTCGCAGACCTTCCTGCTGTCCACCGTGGGCCTGAACCTGGCCCTGCTGTCGCTCCTGCCGGCGCTTAAGGTCGCGCCGCTGGCGGTCACCTCGCTGATCACCATCGACAAATTCGCCTGCCTGTACATGGCGATCATCCTCATCGCGACGCTGGCCTGCGTCACCCTTGCCCACGCCTACCTCGGCGAGGGCTCCAAGGGTTTCCCGGGCAACCGTGAAGAACTGTACCTGTTGCTGCTGATGTCGGCCCTCGGTGGCCTGGTGCTGGTCAGCGCCAACCACCTGGCCGGCCTGTTCATCGGCCTGGAGCTGCTGTCGGTACCGGTCTACGGCCTGGTGGCGTATGCCTTCTTCAACAAGCGATCGCTGGAAGCCGGCATCAAGTACATGGTGCTGTCGGCCGCAGGCTCGGCTTTCCTGCTGTTCGGCATGGCACTGCTGTACGCCGACGCCGGCAGCCTGAGCTTCGACCAGATCGGCAAAGCCCTGGCTACCACCAGCATGCCAAGCCTGGTGGCCCAGCTGGGCCTGGGCATGATGCTGGTCGGCCTGGCCTTCAAGCTGTCGCTGGTGCCGTTCCATCTGTGGACCCCGGACGTGTACGAAGGCGCCCCAGCACCGGTCGCCGCGTTCCTGGCAACCGCCAGCAAGGTGGCAGTATTCGCCGTTGTCGTACGCCTGTTCATGCTCTCCCCTGCTGCCAGCAGCGGCGTGCTCAGCACCGTACTGGCGGTGATTGCCGTAGCCTCGATCCTGATTGGTAACCTGCTGGCGCTGACCCAGAGCAACCTCAAGCGTCTGCTGGGTTACTCGTCCATCGCCCACTTCGGTTACCTGGTCATCGCGTTGGTCGCCAGCAAGGGCCTGGCCCTGGAAGCCATGGGCGTTTACCTGGTCACCTACGTGATCACCAGCCTGGGCGCCTTCGGCGTCATCACACTGATGTCCTCGCCATACGGCGGCCGTGACGCCGATGCCCTGTACGAGTACCGCGGCCTGTTCTGGCGCCGCCCGTACCTGACAGCGGTACTGACCGTGATGATGCTGTCGCTGGCGGGTATCCCGCTGACCGCCGGCTTCATCGGCAAGTTCTACATCATCGCTACCGGCGTCGAATCGCACCTGTGGTGGTTGGTCGGTGCGCTGGTGATCGGTAGCGCCATCGGCGTGTACTATTACCTGCGCGTCATGGTTACCCTGTACCTGGTCGAGCCGAACCTGCGTCGTCACGACGCCCCGCTGAAGTGGGAACAGCGCACCGGCGGTGTCATGCTGCTGGCTATCGCCATTCTCGCTTTCGTACTGGGTGTGTACCCGCAGCCCCTGCTGGAAATGGTTCAGCAAGCGGGCCTGCAACTGATCGGTTGATCACCCCGGCAGCCCCGGTAACAGAAAACACCCCGCCTAGGCGGGGTGTTTTTTTATCTGCACGTTTTGCTACCTGCGCCCAATGGTGCCTCACTCACTCGGGCAGCCCTGGCCTGCGCCCGGCAAGGCGGCCTTGCGCAAATCACCATTGGCCGAAGGCAGGTACACTTCCGGATTGGGCATGCCGCTGGGGGAGAGTTCATGGGTCATTTCGAATTCGGCGCGCACTGACCAGCCACACGCCTCGGTGGTGCATTGCAAATAAGCGATTCGCAGGAAAATATGGCGCCCTTCGCTAGTACGTATGCGCATCCGGCTGTGGCAATGCGGGCAAACCAGCTTGTAAGTACTCACGGCAAGTACCTGCTAGCATTGCCCAGGCTAGCCTGTGTATCAGTATTGGCTGCAACTGTGGGTGTATTCTTCAATTTGATGGTTCTCATTGCAGAAGTGCTCCTTAAAACGCAGGGCTGTATTCATAACGAGTAGTTTAAGCCCATGGAATATCATTAAACCAGTCATGGATATTTGTTATGAGTACTCACATACTTGCTGAGGTGCTCACCCGCCTTAAGCTTCTCACTGGCGCAAACACAGATGCCGAGCTGTCACGTGCACTGTCGGTCAGCCCGCAAACGCTGAGCAGCTGGAAGGTTCGCGAAAGCATTCCTTACTCACTTTGCATAGACATCGCCAAAAAGCACGCATGCTCACTGGACTGGCTATTGCTGGGTCAAGCCGAGCACATCGCCGCTGACCCAGGTGATGCGGGCTGGGAGTGCGAAATGCTCGAACGGCTGCGCACGCTCTCGCACAGCGATCGCCAGGCCATCCTGCTGTTCATCAAGGACAAACAGCGCATCCAGCAGTTGGAACAGCAACTGAGCGAGCTCGGCGGCGCAACCAATGGCTAACCCCGACGGCGCCAGCGCTGGATGAGCTCGCGCGGGTCGAGTGTATCCAGCCAGACCATGACCTTGAGGCTGATGGGGATCACCACCACAGCGGCCACGAATGCCGCCATGCCCCGGGTCAGCAAAGGCACCAATGACGAAACCAGTGGCTCGAACAAATGGCCCACGCCCACGGTCACGAATAGCAGCAGCATTTTCTTGGCCAGCGTCAGGCGCCTGGCCTCACTGGTGATCAATCGATCGCGTGCCGCGCTCACCAACAATGCTCCCAGCAGCGCGGCGAACAGCACATCGCCATCCACCCCCAGGAACGTCACCAATGCCGGGGCCAGGTGGTCGAAAACAGATCGCTCAGGCATGCACTTGCCCTCCGCGCGGAACAGGCAGGCAGGCGGTTGAACCCAGGCTATACATGACCGCCGCTTCGACGAAACGGATGTAGCACACCTGCAAGGCACGCCCATGATCATGCCCGGCCACATCCTCGAGGCGCTTGTAGCCCCGCTCTCGCAGCACTGACCGCCAGCGGGCGAATTCGCGTGCAGCCTCGATAGCAGCGCAGCGCGCGGCCACTTCCAAAGCAGCATCACTGACAGACCGCGGCAGTTGCAGGTGCTCACGCAAACTGCCCAAATCCACCCGCGGCCAGAACGGGTCATGGCAATCGGCAAAGCGCGGTAGCCGAGGATCGTTGCTCATGCTCTACCCCCCTTACTGCTCGGCCAGCATGCCGTAGCGAATGGCCTTGATCACAGCTGCCACCCGGGTAGGCACTTCAAATTTGCGCAGGATGTTGGACACGTGAAAGTTGACCGTCGACTCCTTGCATTCAAGGATCTGGCCGATCTCCCACGAGCTCTTGCCATAAGCACACCACAACAGCACTTGCTGTTCACGTGGCGTCAGGCGAACCGGGGCGTCCGCCAAGGGTTGCTGCGAGTGTCGAGCGTTGTCAGTCATGTTTGAACTCCACGGGTGATTGAGCGAGGCATTACTGCCTACCTGCAGTCACCTTACGAAGCACAGGCCACCCACCTCCACCGCCGTGGTTTGTAAAGAACTTTCGTACAAGACCGTATGACGAAGGTTACGCACGATTTGCTGACTTTCTGCGTGCTCCAAGCCGCATTTCGCTCGTCTCAACGCCGTTGTCCATTCGCCTTTCGCCTGGAGTCGTACAATGCGTTCCGATTTACCCCTCTCGTCCTGCCTCGGTCTGCTGGCGGCCTTGGCTGCTACTCAGCCCGCTCTGGGGGCATCCTCGGTCGAATTGGGCCGAGTGCTGATCACCGATGAGGAGCAGAACGAGCTGACGGCAGCCAGCGAGCGCCTGCGTGAAATACCGGGGGCCAGCAACCTGGTGGACATGCAGCGCGTGGGGCAAGGCCGGGTGGCCAGCAACCAGGACGTGCTGGC
This sequence comes from Pseudomonas sp. BO3-4, assembly GCF_034044115.1. NCBI lineage: Bacteria > Pseudomonadati > Pseudomonadota > Gammaproteobacteria > Pseudomonadales > Pseudomonadaceae > Pseudomonas > Pseudomonas sp. BO3-4. Next base: position 1,998,538 of record NZ_CP139018.1, on the reverse strand, counting down.
CTATCAGCCTGGGGTGTTCGCCCAATCGGCAGGCAACGACGGCATCAAGCTGTCGATACGCGGCTCGGGCCTCAACCGCGCGCCGGGGGCGCACGGTTCCGGCGTTTACACGATGTTCGACGGCCTGCCGCTGACCGGCCCGGGCGGCACGCCTTACGAATTGTTCGAACCGCTGTGGCTGAGCCGTGCCGAAGTGCTGCGTGGCGCCAATGGCTTTGACCAAGGCTCCCTGGCCTTGGGCGGTGCCATCAACTACGTCACCCACACCGGCTACGACGCGCCTGCACTGCAAGTACGCTACGAGGTCGGTAGCCGCGGCTACCAGCATCGGCACATCAGTTCGGGCCAGGTGCTGGGCAATCTCGACTATTACGTGGCCCTGACCGACTCGGAATATGACGGCTACCAGGCGCACAGCAGCGGCAGCGCCAAGGGCATTGCCGCCAATGTCGGTTACCGCTTCAACCCCGACCTGGAAACCCGCTTCTACCTGCGCTACCGGGAAACTGAAAACGAACTGCCTGGGCGCCTGACCAAAGACCAGATCAAGCACCACCCACGCGCGGCCAACCCCAACTATCTGGCACGCGACGACAGCCGCCCGCAACCAGGCAGCACCTGGGTGGGCAACAAGACCACCTTCTACCTCGACGACGAGGCGCGCCTGGAAGCCGGCCTGGTCTATCACGACTACCCGATGGACCTGCGCGAAGGCCCCATGCGCCTGAAGGTCGCCTATACCGATGTCAGCGGTACGCTGAACTATTTCCGCCGCGACACACTGTTCGGGCGCGAGAGCAAGACCACCGTCGGTTGGCGTACCACCAAGCACCTGCCCAACAGCGGCGCTTCGCAATTTACCCGCAATGGCGATGTGTTCGGCGAGCGCACCCGTGACTTCACCTACCAGGGCTCGGACACCGTGCTGCATGTTGGCAACGATCTGGAACTGGTCCCCAACCTGTGGCTGAGCACCGGCCTGGCCATGATCTACACGCGCCGCGAAAGTGACGTGACCTACCCTGCTGAAGGCGGCAAGGTGAGCATGCATGACTGGGACTATGCCCCCCGCCTGGGGCTGCGCTACGACATCCGCCCGGACTTGCAGGTGTACGGCAACCTGAGTCGCTCGGTAGAGCCGCCACACCCGTGGTCGCTGATCTGGAGCGCGCCCAGCACAGGCGGCAAGCAGATCCAGCCGATCGAGATGCAGAACCAGACAGCCACCACCCTGGAACTGGGCGCCCGTGGCGACTCGGCCCTCGGCCGCTGGGACCTGGCCTGGTACTACTCGCAAGTACGCCACGAACTGCTGGCCGTTGAGGTAGTGCCGAACTTCACCTCGGAATTCAACGCCAGCGCTACCGTGCACCAAGGCGTGGAAGCCGGCCTCGACAGCACCCTGTGGGAACGCGCGGGCACTGGCAAGCTGAGCTTGCGCCAGGCCTACACCTTCAGCGACTTCCACTACCGTGATGACGACACGTTTGGCGACAACCGTCTGCCCGGCATCCCCATGCACTACTACCAGGCCGAGCTGCGCTATGACTGGCCGAGCGGCTTCTATGCCGGGGTCAACACACAAATGGCTTCGAAGGTGCAGGTGGACTACGCCAATAGCTACCACGCCGATGAATATGCCTTGCTCGGCGCACGCGTTGGCTGGGACTCACCGAAACAGGACTGGCAGACCTGGCTGGACCTGCGCAACCTGACCAACCAGCGCTATGCAGCGACCGTGACGCCGGCCTACAACGACGCTGGCCAGGACAATGCCCGTTCGACACCGGGCGAAGGGTTTGGCGTATACGCGGGGGTTTCCTACAGCTTCCGCTGACGGGTAGGCGCGGGTTTACCCGCGAATGCGTCGGCAAATTCAATGCCGCATTCGCGGGTAAACCCGCGCCTACACAGGGGCGTTGCACAGTAGGATTAGGGGCTCAGACCGCCCTGTTCAACTTCACCCATGAAGCAAACCTGTCGACAAACGCCTGCAAGAACGGTCGCGTCTTGTCGTTGAGCTTGCCCGAATCCTCGAACAAGCTCGCCGCACCGCCAAGGTAAGCCTCGGGCATCTGCATGCAGGGCATGTCGAGAAACACCAGCGACTGGCGCACCGCATGGTTGGCGCCAAAGCCACCAATCGCCCCCGGCGACACACTCACCACCGCCGTCGGCTTGCCGCTCCAGGCACTTTGCCCGTAAGGACGCGAACCCACATCGATGGCATTTTTCAGGCAGCCTGGCACCGAGCGGTTGTATTCCGGGGTGACGAACAGCACCGCATCACTGCGGCGGATTTCATCGCGAAAACGCTTCCAGGTTTCCGGCGGTGCCTCGGCTTCGATATCTTCGTTGTACAGCGGCAGGTCGCCAATCTCGACGATCTTCAGCGCAAGGCTGGACGGCGCCAGCTCCGAAAGTGCGCGGGCGACCTTGCGGTTGTAGGACTCCTTGCGCAAGCTGCCCACGACGACTGCTACCGAATACACCTGGCTCATGGCAATTCCAACCTTTGCGGGTTAAATAGACGTTGTAGTTATAGATGACCGTTCTCCAGTGCCTAAGTTTTTTTTCCGCAGGACGAAAACTTCCGCATCTGTTTCACGGTCTATGACTTCATACATTTCCTACGTAATTCAGAGGTTTCCACCCAAATGGCAGCAGTAATGGTCGGCCAATTCCACGCCCGTGACGCCGAAGGCCGCATCTACCCCGTGCACGAGTTTCAGGAATCCACCCTGCAACTCGACGGCAGCACGCTGGGCGCCCCCATCACCACCTACCGCCTGGCCATCGGCGACAAGGTCAACCACCTGGGTGATAACCGTTTCGAACTGGCACGCTCCGGCGTCGAGATCACGCGCATTCCGTGATGCAATCCACCGTGTAGCGGCCCCCTTCGTGCTGCAGGCCGTGCACATCGGCGACAAACCCGGGAAAGCCCTGGTTGAATGCTCGGGCGAATGCCAGGTAGTCCAGGATCGAGCGGGTCGCCTCGGTGAACCGCTCACCCGGCATGATCAACGGGATGCCAGGCGGGTACGGCACCAGCATCACCGCCGCCACACGGCCCAGCAGCGCCTCGATCGGTACCGCCTCCACCTCGCCACGCACCATCTTGTCATAGGCCTGGGCCGGGCTTACGGCCACCTCCGGCAAACGAGTGAACAGCCGCTTCAGCTGCTTGGCCGTGGCATTGACGCGGTAGCAGTCATGTAACTGGTCGCACAGGTCGCGCAGGCCTATGCCCTGGTAGCGGAGGGCGTCGGCAGCCCCCACACTCGGCAGGCAATTGCTGAGCGGGGTGTTGCCGTCATAGTGGCGCTTGAACTCCAGCAGTTCGGTGAGCAAGGTGCTCCACTTGCCCTTGGTGATGCCCATGGAAAACAGCACCAGAAAGCTGTACAGGCCGGTTTTTTCCACCACCAGCCCGCGCTCCCAGAGAAACTTGCTGACGACTGCCGCCGGGATGCCGTGCGCGCCCAGTACACCATCAGCGCTCAGGCCCGGCATCACCAAAGTCACTTTCAGCGGGTCGAGCAGCACATAGTCGGCCGCCACTTCACCAAAACCATGCCATTGCGCCCCCGGCTGCAACAACCAGTCCTGCGCGGCCAGACGGGCGATGCCCTCGGCACTGGGCGGCTGCCAGATGCTGAACCACCAGTCCTCTGCGGCAATGTGCTCACGCAGGTTGGCCAGGGCACGACGAAAACTCAACGCCTCGTCGAACATCTCCTGCAGCAGCGAGCGCCCGGCCGGCCCTTCCATCATGGCCGAAGCCACATCCAGCGAGGCGAGAATGCTGTACTGCGGCGAGGTAGAGATGTGCATCATGAACGCTTCGTTGAAACGGTCCCGGTCCAGCTGCCGCCTGGCCCCGTCCTGCACATGAATCATCGAAGCCTGGCTGAACGCCGCGAGCAGCTTGTGGGTGGAATGGGTACTGAACACCAGCGGGCTGTCTGCCGCGCAGGCGGTGCCCATGGCGTAGCGCCCGGTGAAAAAGTCGTGGAACGCGGCATAGGCAAACCAGGCCTCGTCGAAGTGCAGCACCTCGACACTGGCACCCAGGGCCTGCTTGATCAGCCCAGCGTGGTAACACAGCCCGTCGTAGGTGGAGTTGGTCACTACCGCCAGCTTGATACGCTGCCCACGATCACGGGCAAGGGGGTTGGCCTGAATCTTCGCGGCGATCGCCTCGGGGCTGAACTCGCTGAGCGGGATCGGGCCGATGATGCCCAGTTCGTTGCGCTCCGGGCACAGGTACAGCGGGATGGCACCCGTCATGATGATCGCGTGCACCACCGACTTGTGGCAGTTGCGGTCCACCAGCACCAGGTCGTCACGACCGACCATGGCGTGCCAGACGATCTTGTTGGCCGTGGAGGTACCGTTGATGACGAAGAAGGTGTGGTCGGCGCCGAAGTTGCGCGCCGCCCTGGCCTCGGCTTCGGCCAGCGGGCCTGTGTGGTCGAGCAGCGAACCCAGCTCCGGCACGGAAACGGACAGGTCCGAGCGCAGGGTGTTTTCCCCGAAGAACTGGTGAAAGGCTTGGCCTACCGGGCTTTTATGATAGGCCACACCGCCACCATGGCCCGGGGTGTGCCAGGAGTAGTTGGACTGCGCAGTGTGCTGCACCAGCGCCTTGAAGAACGGCGGCAGCAGGCCGTCGAGGTAGGTGTGTGCAGCACGCGCCACCTGGCGGGCGAGAAACGGCACGGTGTCTTCGAACAGGTAAAGGATGCCACGCAGCTGGTTGAGCTCACTCATGGCTTCGGCGGGAGCATTTTCCAGGGTCACCTGCTCGCCCAGGGCGAAGATCGGCAGGTTGGGTGCGCGCAGACGGGCCAGGCGGATCAGCTCGGCCATGTTCTGCAGTAAATGGGTGTTCTCGCCAGCGCCTTCGGCCGCGATGAGCATGCAGGCCAGGCCGTGGTGAGTGGCGGCGACCAGGCGTGCTTCGGCGTGGTCGGCTGCGGCGAGAATGGCAAAGCCATCCTGGCGCAATTCCTCGGCGATGCCGCGCACGCGCTCGCCGGCAACACTGTCGGCCTTGATGGCGCGGTGGACGATGAGGATCGGGAACTTGAGGTCCTTGTACATCAGGTGGCTACCTCCGAAGGACATGGCGTCCATTTCAGGGTAGTTGAGCCTTGTATTGCCTGTACTGGACCTTTCGCGGGTAAACCCGCTCCTACGACGGCCTGTGTCCAATCACCGACCGGTGCCCAGTAGGAGCGGGTTTACCCGCGAAAGGGCCGGGCCTGCTGGCCAATCTGCCCCCGCCATTCACCGCCGCAGCCGCCACCGTATTCGGCAGGTAAACCCGCGCCTACAACGATCTCCACTTCATGTTGCAGGGCGAAAGATCAGCCGGCTGGTGTCTCAGTCAGGGCCTGCCACAGCGAAGGCCCACCCGCCGACTTGGCAATGGCCGCCAGCCGCTCGGCATGCGCCTCCAGCTCTTCAGCGCTGGCCATGATCACCCGCCCTGGCGCACGCCCGACAATCCGGCGGATCTCGCTGCCGCCAGCGCCCTGCCCGTCCTCTTCGGCATCTGCGCCATTCCCAGCCAACGACAGGCTGGTCTGGCCACCGGTCATTGCCAGGTAAACGTCGGCCAGCAGTTCCGAGTCGAGCAGTGCGCCGTGCAACTCACGGCCTGAGTTGTCGATGTCGTAGCGTTTGCACAGCGCATCCAGGCTGTTGCGCTGCCCCGGGTGGCGCGAACGTGCCAGCAACAGGGTGTCCAGAATGGTGCAGTGCTGCGAAATGTCAGCACGGTCCTGCTGGCCCAGCAAGGCGAATTCGTTGTTGATGAAGCCAACGTCGAACGCCGCGTTGTGGATGACCAGCGTGGCACCCTGGATGAACTGGAAGAACTCCTCGGCGACATCGCCAAAGCGGGGCTTGCCGACCAGGAAGGCATCCGTGATGCCGTGAACGTTGATCGCGCCCTCGTCACTCTCGCGGTCGGGCTGCAGGTAGACGTGGAAGTGCCGCCCGGTCAGGCGCCGGCCGATGACCTCGACACAGCCGATCTCGATGATCCGGTGGCCTTCGCCAACCGGCATACCCGTGGTTTCGGTATCGAGAATGACGAACCGTTTATCTTGCTGCTGCTCCACGCGGGCGCTCCAACTTGCATCCGTTACAAAGGTCGCGATTGTACCCCAGCTCAACGCTGGGCGCGCACCTCATCGACCCCACGGTTGGCCAGCTGGTCGGCGCGTTCGTTGCCGGGGTGGCCGATATGGCCGCGTACCCACTTCCAGGTCACCTTGTGGCGGTTGACCTGCTCATCGAGCTGCTGCCACAAGTCAGCGTTCTTCACCGGCTCCTTGGCGGCGGTCTTCCAGCCGCGCTTCTTCCAGTTGACCATCCATTCGTTAATACCCTTCATCACGTACTGCGAGTCGGTGGTCAGCACCACCTCGCATTCACGTTTGAGCGACATCAGGCCCTGGATCGCGGCCATCAGCTCCATGCGGTTGTTGGTGGTCTCACGTTCGCCGCCCCACAGTTCCTTCTCGACGCCCTTGTAGATCATCAGCACGCCCCAGCCACCCGGGCCAGGGTTGCCCTTGCAGGCACCATCAGTAAACATCTCGACGCTATCGCTCATGTACCACTCTTGAATTCAGTGCTTGTCAGTTTCGGGGTTGGCTGAGGTGCGGTTGACTTTCGCCAGTGGCAGCGGCAGCAGCTTGCCCATTGGCTCGCGGCGTTCCGGCCGCAAAGGCCGCAGGCCTACCACCATCTTGCGCGCCACCAGCAGGTACACCCCGCCACCGGAGCCCTGCCAGCCGCCGGCCAGTCGTTCCCAGCCCTCCAGGCGTTGCTGCCAGGCAGGTGAGGCAAGCGGCGGACGATAGCACCCGAAGCGGCGTTTCTCCAGCGCGAAGCCCAGCAGGTTGAGCCAGTCGCCCACCCGGGACGGCGAGATGCAGCGCGCCTTGCGCAGAGCACCGTGACTGAAGAAATGGCGCATGCCCCAGCTGCTCCAGGGGTTGATCCCCACGATCAGCAGGTGCCCGCCCGGGCGGACGGCACTGGCGGCCTCGCGCAGCAGGCCATGGGGCGACAGGCAGAAGTCCAGGCCATGCTGCAGCACCACCACGTCGGCAGCGTGCTCGCTCAACGGCCAGGCCTGTTCTTCGCAGACAATCTCCACACCCGGCAAGGGCGCACCAAGGCGCACGTTACGCTGCACCTGGGGGGCTCTGGGCGGTGGCTCGGCGCAGGGCCCGTAATGCACGAGATAGCCGCCAAAGAAGCGCCCGAGCTCTTCTTCCAGCAGTTTGTCCTCCTCCTTGAGCATCAGTTGCCCAAGTGGGCCGTTGAACCACTCACGGGCCAGGCTGATCAGCTCGACCCAGTCCGGGTCGGCCTGTGCAAAAGCTTGGTCGGTCATTGCGCTCTCCCTCGAAGGTTCTCCCACCGCGCCATCGCGGCTAAGATGCCCTCATGTGCCACGCTAGGCGAATCGGATCCGCACCATGATACAGATCGATGCTCTCCCCGCTTTCTCCGACAACTACATCTGGTTGTTACAGGATACTGCCAAACGCCGTTGTGCGGTGGTCGACCCAGGCGATGCCGGCCCGGTGGAGCGCTGGCTGGCTGCCAACCCCGAATGGGTGCTGAGCGACATCCTCGTCACCCACCACCACAATGACCATGTCGGCGGTGTGGAGCGGCTCAGGCAATTGACCGGCGCACGGGTCTGTGGCCCCGCCAACGAACGCATTCCCGGCCGCGACCTGGCACTGGACGAAGGCGACAGGGTGGACGTGCTGGGTGTGACTTTCCAGGTGCTGGCGGTACCCGGCCACACCCTGGGGCATATCGCCTTCTTCAGCGACCAGCCAGCAACACCCATCCTGTTCAGTGGCGATACCCTGTTCGCCGCCGGTTGCGGGCGCATGTTCGAAGGTACACCCGAACAGATGCAGCCGGCCCTCGCCCGCCTGGCAGCCCTGCCAGAGCAGACAGCAGTGTACTGCGCCCATGAGTACACCCTCAGCAACCTGCGTTTCGCCAAGGCGGTGGAACCGACCAACCCGCACGTTCAACAACGGTTCGAGGACGTTAGCCGTTTGCGCGCCGAAAATCGCATCAGTTTGCCATCAACGATCGGACTGGAGCGCCTGACCAACCCCTTTCTGCGTACCTCTGAAACATTAGTTAAACAAAAAGCAGACGAATGGAAGGGACATTCAAACACCACGCATGTCGCTGTTTTTGCTGCCTTGAGGTCTTGGAAGGACACCTTCTGATAACCGCAAGATATATCGCAAGTGATGGTCAAAGGTTGACCAGGCCCGGAGCGGTTTCTAGAATCGCCGAACTTTTTCGCCCGGATACCTGTATCAGCCGATGTCTTCCCGTAGCCGCAGAACCTCTCATTCCGTCGCCCTGACGCGCCTGGCCCAAATCAGTGCGCTGGCCCTGGCCGCCACTTTGGTGGGCTGCCAGAGCACCCGTCAGCTCGACGAATCCGATAGCGTTCGCGCGCACAACTACCAGGCGCGGATCAAGCACAAGCCTTCCCCGCTGCTGGTCAAGCCGGCCGAGCAGGCGCCGCAGGATGTCTGGGAGCGCATGCGCCAGGGCTTCGCCCTGCAGGACAGCATCGACGTCAACCCGCGCATCGAACAGCAGCGCTTGTGGTTCGCCAGCAACCCGACCTTCATCGAAAGCGCCGGGGAACGTGGCAGCCTCTACCTGCACTACATCGTCGAGCGCCTTGAAGAACGCGACATGCCGCTGGAACTGGCCCTGCTGCCAGCCATCGAAAGTGCCTACAACCCCATGGCCTACTCACGCGCCAGCGCTGCCGGCATGTGGCAGTTCATGCCGGCTACCGGTCGCCACTTCAACCTGCGCCAGACCAACTTCTATGACGGCCGCCGCGATGTCACCGCGTCGACCAACGCCGCGCTGGACTACCTGACCCGCCTGCACGACATGTTCAACGGCGACTGGCTGTTGGCCCTGGCGGCCTACAATGCCGGCGAAGGCACCGTCAGCCGAGCCATCGAGCGCAACGAAAGGCTCGGCCTGCCGACCGACTACTGGAACCTGCCGCTGCCACAGGAAACCCGCGACTACGTACCCAAGTTGCTGGCACTGTCGCAGGTGGTGTCCACGCCAGAAGCCTATGGTGTCAATCTCACCCCGATCGCCAACGAACCGTACTTCGAAGCGGTGGCGATCAATGACCGCCTGGACCTTACCCGGGTCGCGGCCTTTGCCAACATCGACGAGGACGAGCTGATCCAGCTCAACCCGGCATTCAAGAAGCGCATGACCGTCGATGGCCCGAAACAGCTGCTGGTGCCCACCGCCAAGGCGCAGTTGCTCAGTGCCAGCCTGTCCAACCTCAACCCGGAGCAACTGGTCAGCCTGCAACCGCCGAAAGCAGCGTTTGCCCGGGCTGTGGCCGAAGCCAAGGCACCGGTGGGGGCGCGTAGCTACCGGGTCAAGCGTGGCGATAACCTGAGCGCCATCGCCAAGATCAACCGTGTGTCGGTCAAGGACATCAAGCGCTGGAACCGTTTGTCCAGCAACAGTCTGCGTGCTGGCCAGGTTCTGGCCCTGCGCGGTGGCAGTGCACCGAGCGCCGCCGGCAACCGGGTTGCCGCCTCCGGGAAGCGCTCCACGCAATACAAGGTCCGCAAGGGCGATTCCCTGTACCTGGTGGCCAAGCGCTTCAATGTGGAAATGAAGCACCTCAAGCGCTGGAACCCACGCAGCGGCCATGCCCTCAAGCCAGGCCAGACCCTGACCGTCTACCTCGGGCATTGATCCCGCAACCAGGGTCCTCACGCGGCCTTGTGAGAGCGGCCTGGTGTCGCGATAGGGGCGCGGAGCGGCCCCAGTATTTCAACTTTTCAGCATAAACTGCCGGGGCTGCTGCGCAGCCCTTTCGCGACACAAGGCCGCTCCCACAGGTACCGTGGCACCTGTTGCCCCCGGCTTGGGGCCCGCACCTTCAAAACCTCTCTTTTTCCAACCCCACCAAGCTGTTACTGTACTCGATCAAAGCCCAACGCCTCTGGATCGGATGCCGACTTGATACGTCCCCTCCTGCTGTCACTCAGCCTGGCCTTGAGCTTTCCCGCAGCCGCGATGGTGAGCGAAAGCCACGGATACGCGCAGTTCGGCACGCTCAAGTACCCGGCCACCTTCACCCACTTCGACTGGGTCAACCCGCAAGCGCCCAAGGGCGGCACGTTGCGGGCCATGGCTTTTGGTACCTTCGACACGCTCAACCCCTACACCTTCAAAGGGTCGAGCCCGATTACCACGCCCAATTTCCAGCAGTACGGCATCAGTGAGCTGAACGAGCCACTGATGGTCGGCACGGGCCAGTACGACCCGTCCGGTGACGAGCCAACCTCCAGCTACGGCCTGATCGCCCGCTCGGTGGAGTACAGCGAGGACCGCAGCTGGGTGGTGTTCAACCTGCGCCCCGAAGCCCGCTGGCATGACGGCCAGCCCATCACCTCGGCTGACGTGGCCTTCTCGTACCGCACGCTGCTCAAGGATGGCCACCCGATCTACCGCACCAACCTGCAGGAAGTGCAGCGGGTAGACATCCTCGGCCCGCTGCGCATCCGCTTCGTGTTCAAACGCGCCGGCAACCCGCTGCTGATCCTGCGTCTGGGCGAAATGCCGGTGCTGCCCAAACACTACTGGCAAAAGCGCGACTTCAAGGCCACCACCTTCGAGCCCCCCTTGGGCAGCGGCCCCTACCGCATCACCCAGGTACAACCCGGACGACGCCTGGTGTTTGAACGGGTGAAGAACTACTGGGGCAAAGACCTGGCGGTCAACCGTGGCAAGTACAATTTCAATCGGGTCGAATACGAGTTCTATCGCGACGCGACGGTGGCCTTCGAAGCCTTCAAGGCCGGCGAGTTCGACATCTATATCGAGCACCAGGCAAAAAACTGGGCCAACGGTTACAACTTCCCTGCCGTGCGCCGCGGTGAAGTGATCAAGGCACAAATCCCGCACAGCATTCCCACGCAAACACAGGGCCTGTTCATGAACAGCCGCCGGGCCGCGTTCAGTGACCCGCGGGTACGCCAGGCGCTGGGGCTGATGCTGGATTTCGAGTGGACCAACCGCGCGCTGTTCAGCAGCGCCTACCGCCGCTCGACCAGCTACTACCCCAACAGCGAGTTCACCGCCAGCGGCCTGCCCACCGGCAAGGAGTGGCTGCTGCTGGCGCCGTTCCGTGACCAGTTGCCGGCCAAGCTGTTCAGCGAACCGTACAAGGTCAGCCACACCGATGGCCGGGGTATCAGCCGCCAAACCCTGCGCCAGGCCCTGGGCCTGCTCGCCGAGGCCGGCTGGAAGCTGCACGGCCAGCGCCTGGTCGACAGCAAGGGCCAGCAGCTGCGCATGGAGCTGCTGTTGGTAAACCCCAACCTTGAACGCATCCTGCAACCTTATGTCGAAAACCTGTCCAGCATCGGCATCGATGCGCGCTTGCGCACCGTGGACCGTGCCCAGTACAAACAACGCCTGGACCAGTTCGATTTCGACATGATTCTGATGACCCTGAACCAGACCCTCAGCCCCGGCCTCGAACAGTGGCTGTATTTCCATTCCAGCCAGGCCGCGACAAAGGGCAGCAAGAACTATGCTGGGGTCAAGGACCCGGTGGTCGACCACCTGCTCGACACCCTGCTCGCCGCCCGCACCCGCGATGACCAGGTCGCCGCTGCCCGCGCCCTGGACCGCGTGCTTTCATGGCACTACTACATGATCCCCAACTGGTACCTCGACAACCATCGCCTGGCCTACCGCAACCGGTTCGCCTTCGTCACCACGCCGCCCTACACCCTTGGGCTGAACAGCTGGTGGATCAAGACTTCGGAGAAAGCCCAATGACGCCAACGCACCGTCTGCGCCGGCTGGCAGGCAGCCTGTTGCTCGCCTGCCTGAGCCTTCCCGCGCTGGCCGCACCGCAGCACGCGCTCACCCTTTACGACGAGCCACCCAAGTACCCCGCCGACTTCAAGCACTTCGACTACGTCAACCCGGATGCGCCCAAGGGCGGCACCTTCCGCCAGTCCAGCTTCGGCGGCTTCGACAGCCTCAACCCGTTCGTCAACAAAGGCGTGGCGGCCGAGAACATCGGCATTATCTACGACACCCTGATGCGCCAGAGCCAGGATGAACCGTTCACCGAATATGGCCTGGTGGCCGGCAAGATCGAAAAGGCCCCGGACAACAGCTGGGTACGCTTCTACCTGCGCCCTGAAGCGCGCTTCCATGACGGCCATCCGATGCGGGCCGACGACGTGGTGTTCACGTTCAACGCCCTGATCAAGGACGGCGCCCCGCTGTACCGCCAGTACTACGCCGACGTCGCCGAAGTGGTCGCCGAAGATCCACTCAAGGTGCTGTTCAAGTTCAAGCACAAGAACAACCGCGAGCTGCCATTGATTCTCGGCCAGCTGCCGGTACTGCCCAAGCACTGGTACGAAAACCGCGAGTTCAACCGTGGCAACCTGGAAATCCCGTTGGGCAGCGGCCCGTACAAGGTCGCCGAGGTCAAGGCCGGGCGCTCGGTGCGCTACGAGCGGGTCAAGGACTACTGGGCCAAGGACCTGCCCATCAACCGTGGCTTCTACAACTTCGATGTCATGACCTTCGACGCCTACCGCGACACCACCGTCGCCCTGGAGGCCCTCAAGGCCGGGGCATTCGACTATGGCCTGGAAGTCAGTGCAAAGAACTGGGCCACCGCCTACAACGTGCCCGCCGTGCGCGAAGGTCGCCTGATCAAGGAAGAGCTGCCCAACGGCAACCCCACTGGCATGCAGGGCTTCATCTTCAACATCCGCCGCCCGGTGTTCCAGGATGTGCGCGTGCGCCAGGCACTGAGCCTGCTGCTGGACTACGAGTGGACCAACAAGCAGCTGTTCAACGGCGCCTACACCCGTACCGGCAGCTACTTCGAGAACTCGGAAATGGCCGCCCGCGGCCTACCCAGCCCCAACGAGCTGAAAATCCTCGAACCACTGCGCGGCAAAGTGCCCGAGCAAGTATTTACCGAGGTCTTCCACAACCCGGTCAGTGACGGCAGCGGCATGATCCGCGAGCAACAGCGCCAGGCCTACAAGCTGTTGCAGGAAGCCGGCTGGAAAATCGTCGACGACAAGATGGTCGACGCCCAAGGCAAGCCGGCAAGCATCGAGTTCCTGCTGGCGCAGACCGAGTTCGAACGCATTCTGCTGCCGTTCAAGCGCAACCTTGCCGACCTCGGTATCGAGCTGAACATTCGCCGCGTCGACGTTTCGCAGTACATCACCCGCCTGCGCTCGCGTGACTACGACATGATCGTTGGCGGCTACCCGCAATCCAACTCGCCAGGCAACGAGCAGCGCGAGTTCTGGTCCAGCGCCGCCGCCGACAACCCCGGCAGCCGCAACTTCATCGGCCTGCGCGACCCGGCCATCGACCAACTGGTGGACCAGCTGATCAACGCCGACTCGCGCCAGAGCCTGGTCGACCACTGCCGTGCCCTCGACCGCGTGTTGCTGTGGGGCTACTACGTGATCCCCAACTGGCACATCAAGACCTGGCGTGTGGCCTACTGGAACCACATCGGCCACCCGAACGTGTCGCCCAAGTACGACATCGGCATCGACACCTGGTGGATCAAGCCCGATGTAACCCCGGCGGTCAGCGAAGCGCCTGCGGACGAGGCCAATTAAGATGCTGGCCTACATCCTGCGCCGCCTGCTGCTGATCATTCCGACCCTGTTCGGCATCCTCATCATCAACTTCATCATCGTCCAGGCCGCCCCCGGTGGCCCGGTCGAGCAAATGATCGCCAAACTCGAAGGCTTCGAAGGCGCCACCAGCCGCATTGCAGGTGGCGGCGCCGAGGTTTCCGTGGCCGGCTCCAACTACCGCGGCGCCCAAGGCCTGGACCCGGCCCTGATCGCTGAAATCGAGCGCATGTACGGCTTCGACAAGTCGCCGCCCGAGCGCCTGTGGATCATGGTCAAGAACTACGCCCGGCTGGACTTCGGCGACAGCTTCTTCCGCGACGCCAAGGTGATCGACCTGATCGCCGAGAAGATGCCGGTTTCGATCTCGCTGGGGCTGTGGAGCACGCTGATCATGTACCTGGTGTCGATCCCGCTGGGGATCGCCAAGGCCGTGCGCCACGGCAGCCACTTCGACGTGTGGACCAGTTCGGCGATCATCGTCGGCTACGCCATCCCGGCGTTCCTGTTCGCCATCCTGCTGATCGTGCTGTTCGCCGGTGGCAGCTACTTCGACTGGTTCCCCCTGCGTGGCCTCACCTCCAACAACTTCGACGAACTGAGCACCACCGGCAAGGTGCTGGACTACTTCTGGCACCTGGTGCTGCCAATCACCGCGCTGGTCATCGGCAACTTCGCCACCATGACCCTGCTGACCAAGAACAGCTTCCTCGACGAGATCAACAAACAATACGTGGTCACCGCCAAAGCCAAGGGCCTGAGCCGATCACGGGTGCTGTACGGTCATGTGTTCCGCAACGCCATGCTGCTGGTGATCGCCGGTTTCCCTTCGGCGTTCATCGGCATCTTCTTCACAGGCTCCTTGCTGATCGAGGTGATCTTCAGCCTCGACGGCCTGGGCCTGATGAGTTTCGAAGCGGCCATCAACCGCGACTACCCGGTGGTCTTCGGCACCCTGTTCATCTTCACCCTGCTAGGGCTGGTGGTGAAACTGATCGGCGACCTGACCTACACCTTGGTCGATCCGCGCATCGACTTTGCCAGCCGGGAGCACTGACATGGCCTTGTCCCCCCTCAACCGCCGGCGCTTCGAGCGTTTCAAGGCCAACCGCCGTGGCTGGTGGTCGCTGTGGCTGTTCCTGATTCTGTTCGGGCTGAGCCTGGGCGCCGAACTGATCGCCAACGACAAACCGATCGCCGTACGTTACGACGGCCAATGGTACTTCCCGGCGTTCAAGCGCTACCCGGAAACCACCTTCGGCGGGGAATTCCCGCTGGAAGCCAACTACAAGAGCCCCTACATCCGCGAACTGCTGGCGAAGAAAGACAGCTTCGTGCTGTGGGCGCCCATTCCGTTCAGCTACCAGAGCATCAACTATGACCTGCGTGTCCCCGCCCCCGCCCCACCTTCGGCGGACAACTGGCTGGGCACCGACGACCAGGGCCGCGACGTGCTGGCGCGGGTGATCTACGGCTTCCGCATTTCGGTTCTGTTTGCCCTCACCTTGACCGTGGCCAGCTCCATTATCGGCGTCATCGCAGGCGCCCTGCAGGGGTTCTACGGTGGCTGGGTCGACCTGGCCGGGCAACGCTTTCTGGAAATCTGGTCCGGCCTGCCTGTGTTGTACCTGCTGATCATCCTGGCCAGCTTCGTGCAACCCAACTTCTGGTGGCTGCTGGGCATCATGTTGCTGTTCTCGTGGATGAGCCTGGTGGATGTGGTACGCGCCGAGTTCCTGCGCGGGCGCAACCTGGAATACGTGCGCGCCGCGCGCGCCCTGGGCATGCGCAACGGCGCGATCATGTACCGGCACATCCTGCCCAACGCCATGATCTCGACCATGACCTTCATGCCATTCATTCTCACCGGCGCCATCGGCACCCTCACCGCCCTGGACTTCCTCGGCTTCGGCCTGCCCGCCGGTTCGCCCTCGCTGGGCGAACTGGTGGCGCAGGGCAAGTCCAACCTGCAAGCGCCATGGCTGGGCATCAGCGCCTTTGCCGTGCTGGCGCTGATGCTGAGCCTGCTGGTGTTCATCGGCGAATCCGCCCGCGACGCCTTCGACCCGAGGAAGTGACATGAGTGAACAGAACCTGATCGAAGTGCGGGACCTGGCCGTGGAGTTCGTGACCGGGGACCAGGTCAACCGGGTGGTGGACGGCGTCAGCTTCGATATTCGCAAAGGCGAGACACTGGCCCTGGTGGGCGAAAGTGGCTCGGGCAAATCGGTCACCGCGCACTCGATCCTGCGCCTGCTGCCCTATCCCCTGGCCCGGCACCCCAGCGGCAGCATTCGCTACGAAGGCAAGGACCTGCTGCAGCAGAGCGAGAAGACCCTGCAGCGCATTCGCGGCAACCGCATTGCGATGATCTTCCAGGAGCCGATGACCTCGCTCAACCCGCTGCATTGCATCGAAAAGCAGATCAACGAAATCCTCCTGCTGCACAAGGGCCTGACGGGCAAGGAAGCGACTGCGCGCACCCTGGAGTTGCTGGATATGGTCGGCATTCCAGAGCCGCGCAAGCGCCTCAAGGCCCTGCCCCACGAATTGTCGGGCGGCCAGCGCCAGCGGGTAATGATCGCCATGGCGCTGGCCAACGAGCCCGAGCTGCTGATTGCCGACGAGCCGACCACGGCGCTGGATGTGACCGTGCAGCTGAAGATCCTCGAGCTGCTCAAGGAATTGCAGGCGCGTATGGGCATGGCCCTGTTGCTGATCAGCCATGACCTGAACCTGGTGCGCCGCATCGCCCACCGCGTGTGCGTGATGCAGCGCGGGCAAATTGTCGAGCAAGCCGAATGCGCCACGCTGTTCAGCTCGCCACAGCACCACTACACCCAGATGCTGATCAATGCCGAACCCAGCGGGCTGCCGGCGCACAATCCGGTGGGCGCGCCGTTGCTGGAGGTGGATGACCTCAAGGTGTGGTTCCCGATCAAGAAGGGCTTTCTGCAGCGCACGGTCGACCATGTGAAGGCGGTGGACGGGGTCAACTTCAGCTTGCCCCAGGGCCAGACGCTGGGCATTGTTGGCGAATCCGGGTCGGGCAAGTCCACATTGGGCCTGGCGATCTTGCGGCTGATTTCCAGCCAGGGCGGCATTCGCTTTCATGGGCAGAACCTCGAAGGGCTGAACCAGAAAGCCGTGCGCCCCCTGCGGCGGGAAATGCAGGTGGTGTTCCAGGACCCGTTTGGCAGCCTGAGCCCGCGCATGTGCGTGGCGGACATTGTCGGCGAAGGGCTGCGCATCCACGGCATTGGCACCGCGCAGGAACAGGAAGCGGCGATTATCGCGGCCCTGGAGGAAGTAGGCCTGGACCCGCGCACGCGCCATCGCTACCCCCATGAGTTTTCCGGCGGGCAGCGCCAGCGCATTGCCATTGCCCGGGCGCTGGTGTTGAAGCCAGCACTGATTCTGCTGGATGAACCCACGTCCGCACTGGACCGCACCGTACAGCGGCAGGTGGTGGAATTGCTGCGTAACCTGCAGCAAAAGTACAACCTGACCTACCTGTTCATCAGCCATGACCTGGCGGTGGTAAAGGCGTTGAGTCACCAGTTGATGGTGATCAAGCATGGGCATGTGGTGGAGCAAGGGGACGCGCAGGCGATCTTCCATGCGCCGCAGCATCCGTATACCCGGCAGTTGCTGGAGGCGGCGTTTTTGGAGGTTGGGGGTTCGTAGGGAAAGGGGGCGTGTTCGCCTTGATTCATGCGGCGTGTTTGAGATCGAGCGCCGCGAGCGTGGTGCATAAGGCGTTGAAGCGGCAACCCAAATCACCGCTTCGATCCTGATGATGACCTCGGGACTTCGCATCAAGGTTGATTAATGTGCCGTGAGGGCCGCCCCTTTCGCGGGCACGCCCGCTCCCACGGGATCACCACAATCTTCAAGACTTGCAAATACCTGTGGGAGCGGGCGTGCCCGCGAAAGGGCCGGGCCAGGCAGCCGAGAAAATTAGCCCATCTGCTTGCCACGCCAACAGAATCAAGCAGCGGTGATCAATTTTTCTGACAATAATCGTCTTCCATCATCAGCCGAATCGGGCATAAATTCTCCGCCGTCAACTCCCAGTACCCACGGTAGAGCCCATGTCCAGTCCACAACACCAGCCCGCTTCCCCTGCCCTGGCCACCCTGATCCAGCGCTCCGGCCTGCCCAGCCCAACGCTGAGCGAAGCCCAGGCACACGCCGTGCTGCAGGCCCACTATGGCCTCGCCGGCAACCTTTCGGTACTGGGCAGCCAGCAAGACCTGAACTTTCGCGTGGTCACACCGCAGGGTGGCTATGTGCTGAAGGCCTGCCACGGCAGCTACGCCCAGCTGGAGCTTGAAGCCCAGCACGCCGCCCTGGCCTTCCTGCGCGATCAAGGTTTGCCGGTACCCGCCGTGCGCTCAGCCCACAACGGCATGGGGTTGCTGGAACTGGACATCGACGCGCAACCACTGCGCCTGCGCCTGCTCGATTACATCGAAGGCCAACCGCTGACCCGCCTCAAGCACATGGAGCCGCGCCTGATGGCTGAACTGGGCGGGCTCTGTGCAAAGCTGGACAAGGCGCTTGCCCATTTCGATCACCCGGGCCTTGCGCGTACCTTGCAATGGGACCCGCAGCATGCCGGAGCACTGATCGATCACCTGCTACCGGTGCTGCAGGACAGCGGGCAGCGCGCCCGCATCGAACACGCCACGCGACAGGCCAACGAGCGCCTGATGCCGCTGGTCGATCAACTGCCCAGTCAGGCCGTGCACCTGGACATCACCGACGACAACACCGTGTGGGCCCGTGATGCCCAGCGTCAGTGGCAACTGCAAGGCGTGATCGATTTCGGCGACCTGCTGCGCACCTGGCGTATCGCCGACCTGTCGGTGACCTGCGCTGCGCTGTTGCACCACGCCGAGGGCGACCCACTGCGCATCCTGCCCGCCGTGCAGGCCTACCAGGCGCTCAACCCGCTGACCGAGGCCGAACTGCGCGCCTTGTGGCCGCTGGTGGTGAACCGCGCTGCCGTGCTGGTGCTGAGCAGCGAACAACAGCTAACCGTCGACCCGGGCAACCAGTACACCCGCGATAACATTGCCCACGAATGGGAAATTTTCGACACGGCCACCGCCGTGCCTTTCGCCCTGATGGAGGTGGCCATTCTGCAGGCTGCAGGCCTGCAACCCACGGCGCCGGACTGGAGCGACTGCGCCCCCCTGCTCCCCGAGCTGGCCGGGCAGGCTGTCACACGGGTGGACCTGGGGGTCCTGAGCAAACACTTCGAGGCCGGCAACTGGGAGCAACCCGGTTACGACCTGCATCTGCTGACGTCGCAAGCCGCCCCGGCCTGCAGCCTGCACGGGCAGTATCGCCTGTCGCAAACCCATATCGACCGCCCCGACGAACCCGCCACCTGCGCCCTTGGCGTCGAGCTGCATGTGCCCAACGGCAGCCCGGTGCAAGCGCCGGCAGCCGGCACCTGGCAGCACCGCGGCGACGGCCGGGGCTGCCTGCGCACCCCGCATTGGGCTTTGTGGCTGCAAGGCCTGGAAGACGCACCGGCAGACGGCCAGGCCGTGGAAAAGGGCCAGTTCCTGGGCAGCAGCTGCGGCTTCCTCAGCGTGCAGTTGTGCCTGGACAATGGCATCCATCCGCCGCGCTTCGCCACGCCTTCACAAGCCGCCGCCTGGCTGGCCCTGTGCCCGTCACCGGCCGCCCTGCTGGGCTTCGATTGCGATGCCGAGCCACTACCCGATCCACAAGCCCTGCTGGCCCGCCGCGACGCCAGCTTCGCCCGCTCGCAGAAGCACTACTACGCGCAACCGCCGCACATTGAACGTGGCTGGCGCAACTACCTGATCGACATGCAGGGCCGTTCCTACCTGGACATGCTCAACAACGTCGCGGTGCTGGGCCATGGCCATCCACGCATGGTTGCCGAGTCGGCGCGGCAGTGGTCGCTGCTGAACACCAACTCGCGCTTCCATTACGCAGCAATCACCGAATTCTCCGAGCGCCTGCTGGACCTGGCCCCCGAAGGTTTCGACCGGGTGTTCATGGTCAACAGCGGCACCGAGGCCAACGACCTGGCGATTCGTCTGGCCTGGGCCTTCAGTGGCGGGCGCGATCTGCTCAGTGTGCTGGAGGCCTACCACGGCTGGTCGGTGGCCACCGATGCCATCTCCACGTCGATCGCCGACAACCCGCAAGCCCTGGAAACCCGCCCAGACTGGGTACACCCGGTCGAAGCACCGAACACCTTCCGCGGCCGCTTCCGCGGGGCCGACAGCGCCGCCGACTACCTGCAAGACGTCGACGCCAAGCTGGCTGACCTCGACGCCCGTGGCCGTCAGCTGGCGGGCATCATCTGCGAACCGGTGTACGGCAATGCCGGCGGTATCTCGCTGCCCGCAGGCTACCTGCGCGCAGCCTATGCCAAAGTCCGCGCCCGCGGCGGGGTGTGCATCGCCGACGAAGTGCAGGTGGGCTATGGCCGCCTGGGCGAGTACTTCTGGGGCTTCGAGGAACAGGGCGTGGTGCCGGACATCATTACCATGGCCAAGGGCATGGGTAACGGCCAGCCACTGGGCGTGGTCATCACCCGTCGCGAAATCGCCGAGGCGCTGGAGGCCGAGGGCTACTTCTTCTCCTCGGCCGGTGGCAGCCCGGTCAGTTGCCGCATCGGCATGGCGGTGCTGGATGTCATGCAGGAGGAAGGCCTGTGGGACAACGCCCGTGACACCGGGCGCTACTTCAAGGCACGCCTGCAGGCGCTGGTCGACAAGCACCCGCTGGCCGGAGCGGCACATGGTTCGGGCTTCTACCTGGGGCTGGAACTGGTGCGCGACCGCACCACCCTGGAGCCGGCCACCGAAGAAACCATGATGCTGTGCGACCGCCTGCGTGACCTGGGTATCTTCATGCAGCCGACCGGCGACTACCTGAACATCCTCAAGATCAAGCCACCGATGTGCACCAGCCGGGCCAGCGTGGACTACTTTGTCGACAGCATTGACCGGGTGCTGGGCGAAGGCCTGTAAGTGTCAAGGCGTGGGCCCGACGGCTGCGGCCCACGCCTGTAATGCCTCACACGCGGCCATGGCCACCTGTTCATCGGTGCGCCCGGTGAACTGCCGCTCGATCGCATCGGCGGCAATCAGCCCGGCAATGGTGGGCTTGCCGACAGCATCGGTCAGGTCCAGCCATTCCCCCCAACTGGCGGGTACGTCGTACCAGCGCAGGTAGCCTGAGGGTGAACACGGCCACCATCGCTCATCGAACTGCAGAATCACTTTCTCCAGCTTGCCCATCCCCAGATGCGCCAGCGCTCCCTGCTGGGTTTCAGGTAACGCAGGAGTAAAGTGCAACGTTTTCAGAACCCCCACCGGGACTGTGCAAATGCAGAAGTCGCACACCTCTTCATTTACCTTGACGCGCGCGCTCGACCAGTCGATGTGGGTGACAGGACTGTTCAGGCGGATATCCAGGTGCTTCGACAGCAAGTCGACAAGCTCGCTGTAGCCGCCTGGCAGCATACGATCACCATGCCCGACCCCCGCTTCATCCAAGGCACAGACCGACAGTTGCTCGACGGGCAAACACGCTTCCAGTACAAGGTTGGCGTCGATGGCGAACTGCGTGGCACGCGCGAGCGCGGGGTCGAGTGTGGCCATGTAGCCATCGATCGCCTCAGACAAAGGTTGTTGCCGATCGAGACGCCTGGTCAAGGCATCCCAGGCGGCGTCGATATCCGGCACCGCCCCGCCGCGTGCTGCTGCAAGCGGGCAACTGAAATCGGTCTCGACGCAAACCAAGCCATGCTGAAGTGCAACAGCGGCCAATGGATTCTCGGCGAAATGCTGAAGCCATGCCGCACCTTCATCTGCTTTCACGCCGCCCAACTCGACAGTGTGCGTGCGCCCACCCGTTCGCCCACGCGCCTCCAGCACCGTGCAATCGACCCCCCTTTCCCGCAAGCGTTGAGCGGCAGCCAGGCCTGCACACCCCGCACCGATCACGATCACCTTGCTCGCACCGGCACTCACGGCTGCCTCGGCGGCACGCAGCCCATCATTCCACGCACCATGAGTCATTGCCGGAGCGCTGGCATTACAAGCTTCTCCAGCGATGACCAAGCGCCCATGCAGCACTTGGCCCAAGGCGCTTCGATGCAACGGCGATCCGCCAGGCAGCAAGGCACTGTAGGCGCCGAGGCTGAATGGGTCGCAGCTCCAGTGGGTGACATGCCACGCGGTTGGTCTGTGCACGCTTTTCTCCATTAAGGGGGCTGTCCTGCAGGTGCATTAATGTTCATAATTTTTAGCCATAAAAGATGATCATCATCAGGTTTACTGACAATGGCCTTTACCAGCGACTCCCTGGCGATTTTCCTCGCCGTGCTCGATGCCGGCTCGTTCTCCGCCGCCGCCCGCAAGCTGGGCCGTGTGCCTTCAGCCGTGAGCATGGCAATCGCCCAACTGGAAGCGGAACTGGACCTGCCCCTGTTCGACCGGGCCACGCGCAAAGCCTTGCCCACCAACGCCGCCCTGGCGCTGGAACCTCAGGCCAGGCAGGTCATCTGCCAACTCAACCTGCTGGATGCCCAGGCCCTGCAATTGCACAAAGGCCTGGAAAAGCGCCTGACCATCGCCATGGCGCCCGAGTTGCAGACCGGCCGCTGGAGCCAGCCGCTGGAAATCCTCGCCCAGGCATTTCCCAGCCTGGAAGTCGAGGTACGTTCGGCCACCCAGACCGAAGCCATTCGCCTGCTGCATGACGGCAGTGTGCAATTGGCATTGGTGTTCGAACGGCCCGGCATCGATGAGCGCGAATCCTTCCTCGAAGCCGGCAGCCAACTGCTGGTGGCCGTTGCCTCACCACGCCATCCGGCCGGGCAGAACAGCGGTACGCCATTGCCTGAAGAGGCCTTTGCCGAACAACGGCAGATCATCGTGGCTTCGGGCAAGGCCACCGGATCGGACCCACGCATGGTGCTGTCCCGGCGCATCTGGCTGACCGACAGCTACCTGGCCACGCTGGACCTGGTGCAGTCCGGGCTGGGCTGGGCCTACCTGCCGCAGCCATTGGTCGAACCGCTGATTGCCTCGGGCGCGCTGGCCGAGGTGCGCTTCGACAACATGGCCAGCCGCCTGCGCTTGTGGGTAGACATCATCTGGATCAAGTCGCGCCCGTTGGGCCTGGGCGCGCGACGCTACCTGGAAGTCATTCGCCAGCTGTTCGAGAAGGAGCCCCCCAGGGCCTGACACCCTTGCGCACGTCCAGGCCCTGCAGGCGATCGCCTTTGGGAGGGTTATGCTGTCGGCGCTACCAACCTGTAGCCAACCCCCGCCTCGGTAATGATGAACCGCGGCGCCGTGGGGTCATCGCCCAGCTTCTGTCGCAGATGCCCGACCACGATGCGCAGGTAGTGGGTATCCTCCGCATGGGTCGGCCCCCAGATATCCTTGAGCAGCTGCTGCTGGGTAATCACCCGCCCGGGGTGCCCGGCCAACAGCGCCAGCAAAGCATACTCCTTGCGTGTCAATGCCACCTCCACACCCTCCAGCGTCACCCGGCGGAAGGCAAAATCCACCGTCAGCGGCCCAAAGCTGGCCGCCACTTCCGAGCCGCCGGCTTGGGGCACCTGGCGCAGCAACGCCCGCACGCGCGCGAGAAACTCCTGGATACCGAACGGCTTGGTCACATAGTCATTGGCACCACCATCCAGCGCATCGACCTTCTGCACTTCACTGGCACGCACCGACAACACCATCACCGGCACTGCACTCCATTCGCGCAACTCACGCAGTACCTGCTGGCCGTCCATGTCCGGCAGCCCCAGGTCGAGCACCACCAGGTCCGGCTTGCCCAATGCCGCCTGGGCCAACCCTTCGGCACCGGTGGCGGCCTCCAGCACCTTGTAGCCTTGCGAGGCCAGGCTGATACGCAGGAACTTGCGGATCTGCGGTTCATCGTCGATGACCAACAGGGTGGCGGACTGGCTCATGGGGTTTCGCTTTCGGCTTCAGGTTGAGGAGGCAGCGGCAAGCATAGAGTGATGCTGGTGCCTTGGCCATCAATGCCTTCGCCCACCAGAATCTGCCCGCCATGGGCACCGATCATGCCCTGGCAGATCGCCAGGCCCAGCCCGGTACCCTGCCCGCCGCGGTCGCCACGGGCGGCGGTGTAGAACATGTCGAAGATTTTCTCGCGGTCGGCTTCGGGAATGCCGGGGCCCTGGTCGCTGACGGTCAAGCGCAGCTGGTCTTCATGCACCGCCACCTGCAGCTCAAGCCGACCATTGGCCGGCGAAAAGCGTGCGGCGTTTTCCAGCACGTTGACCAGTGCCTGCTCGATCAACGCCGCATGCACGAACAGCAATGGCAGCTCGGCCGGCACGTCCGTGTGCACACGTAGCGGCGCCAGCACCACCCGCAGGCGGTTAAGCGCACTGCCGACGATATCCGCCGGGGCCACCCAGTCGCGGGCCAGCTTGAGGCCGCCATGGCCCAGGCGGGTCATGTCCAGCAGGTTCTGGATGTAGCGATCGAGGCGTTCGGCCTCGTTGCGGGTGCCCTCCAGCAGCTCGCGACGGTCTTCGGCCGGGATCGCGTCGCCCAACGCCAGCAGGCTGTCGATGCTGCCACGCATGGCGGTCAACGGCGTGCGCAAGTCATGGGATACGGAAGCCAGCAGGGCGCTGCGCAGTTGCTCGGTTTCGCCGTGCAGGCGTGCGGCTTCCAGCTGTTCGGCCAGGCGTGCGCGGGCCAGGGCCTGGGCCAGGGGCTGGCCCAGGGCGGTGAGCAGGCGCCGGCGTGGGTCGCTGAGCGGCTGCCCGTTGCGCGGGCGCACGCCCAGCAGCGCCAGCGGCTGATCGTCCACCGCCAATGGCCACCACCACCAGCGGCCATTAGGCAGGGTATCGCTGCCGTGGCCGGCGGCCTGCCCGTGCTGCCAGGCCCAATCGGCAGCCGCCCGTTCGGTGTCGCTGAAGGTGCAGGCTTCCCCGCTGGCCACTTGCAACTGGCCTTCGGCGTTGCGCTCCAGCAAGCACACCTGGGTGTCCTGCCAGCCGTCCAGGTGCTGGCCGGCAGCCTTGAATATGGCTTGGCGGTCGGTGGCTACCGTCAAGCGGCGAGACAGGTCGAGCAACTGGCTGGTCTGCGCCTGGGTCTCGCGCAGCGCCTGCAACTGGCGACGCTGGCGCGCGGCCAGGTTGCCGGTGAGCGCAGCCATCAACAGAAAGAACACCAGTGTCAGCACGTCTTCTTCGCGCTGGATGGTGAACGAGAAGTTGGGCGGTATGAACAGGAAGTCATAGGCCAGGAACGACAGCGCGGCGCAAGCCAGCGCAGGTCCCAGGCTACTGCGCACTGCGACCAGCAACACCGCCGCCAGGAACACCAGCGAGATATTGGGCAGCGCCAGCACACTGGACACCGCCCAGGCCAGACCCGCAGCCATCACGGTGGCCAGCAGCGCCAGCAGGTAATGACGCCACACCCACACCCGCCGCACGGCTGAACGCGGCGCTGGCGGCTGCACGTCGCGGTCCAGCACGTTGATTTCCAGGCCACGGCTTTCGCGCAGCAGCCGCGCCGCCACACCCGCGCCGAACAAACGCCGACGCAGGCGGTTGCGGGACTGCCCGACCAGCACCAGGCTGGCCCGCCGCTCGACAGCATGCTGGATCAGCGTGCGGGCCACTTCCCCAGCCCGCAGCAGCACCACCTCCCCGCCCAGTCGCTCGGCCAGTTGCTGCGCGGCTTGCAAACGATGCCGTGCGGTTTCGTCACGCAGGCGGCCGTTGTCCACATGCACCAGGCTCCAGGGCAGGTGGCGGCGCTGGGCCACGCGGCTGGCATGGCGCACCAGGCGTTCGGCCTGGTCATCACCGTCTATGCCCACCAGCAACCGGCCGCGCAAGGCCGGCGCCTCCTGGCCGCGCTGACGATAGCCGTGGGCCAGGTCGGCATCGACCTGAGCAGCGGCGGTCTGCATGGCCAGCTCGCGCAGGGCGGTGAGGTTGGTTTGCGAAAAGTACGCATCGATGGCCGCCCGAGCTTGCTCGGGCACGTACACCTTGCCTTCACGCAGGCGTTCGAGCAGCTCTCGCGGAGGCAGGTCGATCAGCACCAGCTCGAACGCTTCCTGCAGCACCCAGTCCGGCAGGGTCTCGCGCACTTGCACGCCGGTAATGTCACGGACCTTGTCGTTGAGGCTTTCCAGGTGCTGGACGTTGACCGTGGTGTACACGTCGATGCCTGCGGCCAAGAGTTCTTGCACGTCCTGCCAGCGTTTGGCGTGGCGGCTGCCGGGGGCGTTCGTGTGGGCCAGTTCGTCCACCAGGGCCAAGGCCGGTGCGGCACGCAACAGGCCGTCAAGGTCCATTTCCTCGAGGGTGACGCCACGGTACTGGCTACGCAGCAAGGGCTGCTGATGCAGCCCTCCGAGCAACGCTTCGGTTTCGGCGCGGCCATGGGTTTCGACCACCCCGGCCAACACCTGCACGCCCTGGCGTTGCTGGGCGTGTGCGGCCTGGAGCATGGCGAAGGTCTTGCCGACGCCGGGGGCAGCGCCGAGGAACACCTTCAGCCGGCCCCGGCCGGTGCGTGGGAGGTTGGCCAACAGCGCATCGGCGCGGGCGGAGTCACTCATGTTTCATCCTTTGCTTTTTCCAGCAGTCGGCCACTTCAGGGAAAGCCCCCTTAACGTGTGGGAGCGGGTTTACCCGCGAATACGTCAGTGGCACCACCACCGCATTCGCGGGTAAACCCGCTTCTACAGGCTTCCTGCCAGCGCTTCGATTACCTGACAATGGCAAGCTTTTCCAAGGCCTGGTTCAACGCCAGCACGTTGACCACCGGCGGGCCGATCAATGGGTGGAGGGTGGCCTGTTCCAGCAAGGCTTGCAAGCGCTCGACCGGCAGCTGCCGTGCCGCCGCCACCCGCGGGATCTGATAGGCCAAGGCCTCCGGTGGCAAGTGCGGGTCCAGGCCGCTGCCCGAGGTGGTCAGCAGCGCCTGCGGCACTGGCCCCTGCTGCGCCTGATACAACGTGGCCGCATCGCCCTTTACCCGCTCAGCCAGCGCCGGGTTGCTCGGCGACAGGTTGCTGGCGCCGCTGGCCACGGTCGCGTAGGCACCTGCCGAGGGCCGCGAGTGGAACCAGCCATCGCCCTGGAAGTCCTGGGCGATCAATGCCGAACCCCGCACCTGGCCTTGCGCATCGCGTACCAGGCTACCGTTGGCCTGGTTCGGGAAAGCGACTTGGGCAATACCGGTCACCGCCAGCGGATACAGGGCGCCCGTCACCAGGGTCATCAACAAAGCCAGGCTCAATGCCGGGCGTAGATAAGCAGTCATGGCGGCCTCCTCAGACCAGGTTCAGGGCGTTGAGCAGCAGGTCGATCAGCTTGATCCCGGCAAACGGCACCACAATGCCACCCAGCCCGTAGATCAGCAGGTTGCGCCGCAACAGGTGCGCCGCACTGGCCGCCTGCACGCGCACCCCACGCAGCGCCAGCGGGATCAGCACGATGATGATCAGCGCGTTGAACACGATCGCCGACAGGATGGCGCTCTGCGGGCTGGCCAGTTGCATCAGGTTGAGCACACCCAGTTGCGGGTAGATGGCAGCGAACAGCGCCGGCAGGATGGCGAAGTATTTGGCCACGTCGTTGGCAATGGAGAACGTTGTCAACGCACCGCGGGTGACCAGCAGCTCCTTGCCGACCTGGACTACGTCCAGCAGCTTGGTCGGGTCGCTGTCCAGGTCGACCATGTTGGCGGCCTCCCGCGCAGCCTGAGTGCCGTCGTTCATGGCCATGCCTACGTCAGCCTGGGCCAGTGCCGGGGCGTCGTTGGCACCGTCGCCACACATGGCAACCAGGCGGCCGTCATTCTGCTCCTGGCGAATACGCGCCAGCTTCTTCTCGGGCGTGGCCTCGGCCAGCACGTCATCTACCCCCGCTTCGGCGGCGATGGCGGCCGCAGTCAACGGGTTGTCGCCGGTTACCATCACCGTGCGGATGCCCAGCTTGCGCAGCTCGGCGAAGCGCTCGCGGATGCCAGGCTTGACCACGTCCTTGAGGTGGATCACACCCAGCAAGCGCTTGTCGACGCACACCAGCAACGGGGTGCCACCACTCTGCGCGATGCGTTCGACTTCACGGGCCAGCGCCGCCGGCATTTCCAGGCGTTGCATACCGACGAAGGCCAGCACCGCATCGACGGCGCCCTTGCGGTAGCGGTGCTGCTGGAAGTCGATGCCCGACAGGCGTGTCTCGGCACTGAACGCCACCGCTTCGAACTGCCCGGCAGGCGGGTCGACAAAGTCGTGCAACTGGCGCAGGTATTCGACAATCGATTTGCCTTCGGCGGTGTCGTCGGCCAGCGAGGCCAGCAAGGCGCCCTCCCCCAGCTCCTTGGCGGTAATGCCCGGTGCAGCATGCAGTGCGCTGCAGCGGCGGTTACCGAAGGTGATGGTGCCGGTCTTGTCGAGCATCAGCGTATGCACGTCCCCGGCCGCCTCGACGGCGCGGCCCGAGCGGGCAATGACATTCAGCCGTACCAGCCTGTCCATGCCGGCGATACCGATGGCCGACAGCAGGCCGCCGATGGTGGTCGGGATCAGCGTCACCAGCAGCGCGGCCAGGAAGATCAGCGGCAGGCTGCCACCCACGAAGTGGGCGAACGGCTGCAAGGTCACCACCACGATCAGGAAAATCAGGGTCAGGCCGATCAGCAGGATGTCGAGGGCGATTTCGTTCGGGGTCTTCTGCCGCTTGGCCCCTTCAACCAGAGCGATCATGCGGTCCAGGGTCGACTCGCCCGGGTTGCTGGTGATGCGGACAAGCAGCCAGTCGGAGACCAGCCGCGTATTGCCGGTCACCGCCGAGCGGTCGCCACCTGATTCGCGTATTACCGGCGCGGACTCGCCGGTAATGGCGGCCTCGTTGACGGCCGCAATGCCTTCAATCACCTCGCCGTCGCCGGGGATCATTTCGCCGGCGACCACGCGTACCACGTCGTCCTTGCGCAGCGCGCTGGCAGCTACCGTCTCGTAGCTGCCATCACGCAGACGACGCTGGGCGGTCAGGCCCTGGCTGCCGGCCTTGAGGCTGTCGGCGCGGGCCTTGCCACGGCCTTCGGCCAACGCCTCGGCGAAGTTGGCGAACAACACGGTGAACCACAGCCACAGGGCAATCTGCACCGCAACACCGGTGCTCACGCCGCCGCCGGGGGCAAAACACAGCACGGTGGTCAGCACCGCGGTCAGGGCCACCACCAGCATTACCGGGGAGCGCTTGAGCTGACGCGGGTCGAGCTTGACGAACGCCTGCACCAGCGCCGGGCGCCACAGCGCGGCGAAGCGGGTCTGGTCCTTGGCATTGTGCCGGCTATTCACTTCAGGAATGGGCATGTTCATGATCGGTCCTCAAAAACCCAGGCTAAGGTGTTCGGCGATTGGCCCAAGGGCCAGGGTCGGCAGGAAGGTCAGGCCACCGACAAGCAGGATGGTCACCAGCAGCAAGCCGGTGAACAGCGGGCCGTGAGTCGGGAAGCTGTTCTGCCCCAGCGGCGCGCTTTTTTTCGCCGCCAGGCTGCCGGCCAACGCCAGTATCGGCAGGATGTAGCCGAAGCGGCCGATGAGCATGGCCAGGCCGATCATCAGGTTGTGGTACACGGTGTTGGCGCCAAACCCGGCAAAGGCCGAGCCGTTGTTGGCCGAGCCCGAGGTATAGGCGTACAGCAACTGGCTGAAACCATGCGCCCCCGGGTTGGTGACCGCCCCGGCCGGGCCGGGCAGGCTGGCGGCGATGGCGCCAAGTACCAGCACGCCGACCGGCATCACCAGCAGGGTTGCCACCAGAAGCTGCACTTCACGGGCCTGCAGCTTCTTGCCCAGGTATTCCGGGGTACGGCCAATCATCAGCCCGGCCAGGAACACCGCGATTAGGACGAACAGCAGCATGCCGTAGAGGCCCGCGCCGACGCCGCCGAATATCACCTCGCCGACCATCATGTTGACCATCGCCACCATACCGGTCAGCGGGTTCAGGCTGTCGTGCATGGCGTTGACCGAACCGTTGGAGGCGGCGGTGGTGGTGACCGTCCACAGCACCGAACCGGTGGTGCCGAAGCGGCTTTCCTTGCCCTCCAGGGGGGCGGTCTGCTGCACCTGCGTGCTTTCCAGGGCCGGGTTCGGCTGGTACTCGGACCACAGCGCCGTGCTGCCACCGATCAGGAACAGGGCAAGCATGCAGGCGAGGATGGCGCGGCTCTGACGCAGGTCCTTCACGTAGTGACCGAAGGTGAACACCAACGCCACCGGAATGAGGATGATCGATGCCACCTCGAACAGGTTGCTCCAGGCCGTAGGGTTTTCGAACGGGTGCGCCGAGTTGACGCCGAAGAAGCCACCACCATTGGTACCCAGCTGCTTGATGGCGATCTGGCTGGCGGCCGGCCCCAGCGGAATGGTCTGGTCGGCACCTTGCAAGGTCAGCGCGTGGGCGTAGTCGGCAAAGGTCTGCGGTACGCCCTGCCATACCAGCAACAGCGCCAGCAGCAAGCACAGCGGCAGCAGGCCGTAGAGGGTGGCACGGGTCATGTCGACCCAGAAGTTGCCCAGCGTCGTCGCGCTGCGCCGGGCGATACCGCGGCACAGGGCAACCAGCACGGCCAGGCCGGTGGCAGGGCTGACAAAGTTCTGCACGGTCAGGCCAAGCATCTGGCTCAGGTAGCTGACCGACGCCTCACCGCTGTAGGCCTGCCAGTTGGTGTTGGTAACGAAACTGACGGCGGTGTTGAACGCCAGCGACCATTCCTGGCCAGGCAGGTGCTGAGGGTTGAGTGGCAGGTAGCCCTGCAACAGCAGCACGCTGAACAGCAGCAGGAAGCCGACCAGGTTGAACGCCAGCAGGGCCAGGGTGTATTGCCGCCAGTTCTGCTCCTGGCTGGCGTTCACACCCGCCAGCCGGTAACAGCCCTGCTCGACCGGCCCCAGCACAGGCGTCAGCCAGGTACGCTGGCCTTCCATAACCTTGAAGTAGAACCGCCCGAGCCAGGGTGCTGGTAGCAGCACGATGGCAAAGAATGCCAGGAGCAAGGCGAAATCGTAACTGTGCATGGCCGCTCCCTAGCTGCGATCGGCGCGCAGCAGCGCCACCAGCAGATAAAACGCCAATGCCACTGCCAGCAGCAGTGACAGCCCGTCGAGCATGTTCATGTGTGGTTCTCCCCGTGTTACGGCTTGGGCCGCTTTGGGGAAATTGTCCGAGGGAGGGGCGTAAAGGGGCGAGATCGGGGGATGGGGGTGGGGATAAAGAATGCGTAAAGATCAGCGTTGTGGTTTGCCTGTAACAGCCTCTTCGCGGGCTCGCCCGTTCCCACGGGCACTGCACAGCCTTCACGGCCTGTGTGGTACCTGTGGGAGCGGGCAGGCTCGCAAAAGGGCCGACGCAGGCTTACTGTTGTGGCAGCTGCGCCGCGTTACGGCTCCAGTCCAGCAGGAGGCTGTAGCCCACCGCCAGCAAGGTCGGCCCGATGAACAGGCCAATGAAGCCGAAGGCAAGCAAGCCGCCGAACACGCCCAGCAGCACGATCACCAGCGGCAGGTTGCCACCACGGCTGATCAGGTAGGGTTTGAGCACGTTGTCCACGCCACTGATGACGAAGGTGCCCCAGACGCCCAGGAACACCGCCATGCCGTATTCGCCCTTCCACACCAGCCAAGCGGTGGCCGGGATCCAGGCCAGTGGCGGCCCCATGGGGATCAGGCTGAGCATGAAGGTCACCAACCCCAGCACGATCGCCCCAGGCACCCCCGCGATCAGGAAGCCGATCAGCGCCAGCAGGGCCTGCGCGGCCGCCGTGCCGATCACCCCGTTGACCACCCGCTGCACGGTAGCGGCTACCAGGTCCAGGTAATACTCGGCGCGTTCGCCCACCAGCCGGTGCAGCAAGCGCAGCACGAATGCCGCCAAACGTGGCCCGTCGCGGTAGAAGAAGAACACGAACACCAGGCTCAGGGTCAGTTCCAGCACGCCGCTGCCGATCTGCGCGCTGCGCGCCAGCAACCAGTTGCCCACCTGCCCAAAGTAAGGCTTGATCGAGGTAAGCAAGGCTGCGCCTTGCTGGTCCAGCGATTGCCAACCGTTGACCAGACGCTCGCCAACGAATGGAATGCCACCCAACCAGGCCGGTGCATCGGGCAGGCCGTCGACCTGCACGTCACGCACAAACGCCGTAGCGTCGCGAATGTGATCGGCCAGGTTGAACCCCAGCCACACCAGCGGCAGTGCCACGATCAGGATCCAGGCCATGGTCAGCAGGCCGGCTGCCAGCGTCTCACGACCGCCCAGCAGGCGCGTAAGGAAGCGCATCAACGGCCAGCTGGCAAAGGCCAGGATGGCCCCCCACAACAATGCCGATATGAACGGTGCCATCACCCACAGGCCGGCACCTAGCAACGCCACCAGCAGAATCTGGACCAGCAGGCGATCATTGTTAACCATGAGGGTGCTCGTTCAAGGGATCAGTTCAAGGTGCAGGCCGTCTGTAGGCGCACTGCCGACTTCAAGACGGCGATTGCGCACCCCGGCCTTGACCAGCGCCTCGCGCCAGGCCTCAGCCTGGGCGCCACTGAGGCTGACACGCAAGGTGCTGTCAAGGTTCAGGCTGCGGGCCAGCAGGTTTACCCAGGCGTCTTGCGGCGCAGCAAGGTCAGGGTAGTCGAGCTTGCCGGTGTCACGCATTTCGCGCAGCACCGTGGCGGCGGTTGGCAGCAGCTCGCCCAGCGGGCTGCCTGCGATGAACTCTTCCACATGCAGATAGGCACGGCGGTTGCCACGGGTAACGCTGTACAGCGCGACCAAGGTGTCGGCCTCGTCTGCCGAGCGGCGTAGCAGGATGAACGCCTGCTGCTCGTCGCCTCCGTTGAGGCGGGCATTGGCGAACACATCATTGGCCCACAGGCTGGCCTCACCGCAATCACGCCCCTGACACCAGAACAACGGGTAGCCACCGTCGCGCACAAGTGCTTCGCGGGCACTGGTGAAGGCCTCGCGTGCAGTACGCTCAACAGGCAATTCGTAGGTTACCGAGCTGACCTGACCGCGGCTTTCGACTTTGTCATCGACCCGCAGGCGGCCACTGATCTTGCGTAGCGGGCCCATCGGGTAGACGCGCTCCTGTTCCGTCGCCGGGCGTTGATCGACCACCTTGGCGTCCTGCGGGACCGGCAGGACGCCGGCCCACGACACGGGGGTGGCGAGCACCAGACAGGCAGCCAAGGCAGTGCGAATGGAAACGGGTACGCTCATTGGCGAACCAGGCGGCGCTCAGCGCCGAATTGAAGCTCCAGGATGTCTGGCAGTTGCATGGTTGTCTCCCTGTTCAACCCGCCAAGCCTCGACACTTGTCCGGTGCAAGTCAAGCAAAGCCAAAGAAGCGATTGATACAGTCTGCAACAAGGGCCGCGCCCTGCGCATCGTTCAGGTGCAGGTGATGGCCGCCGGGTAGTGTCACCTGTTCAAAGGGTAGCTGCTCCAGCAACCCGGTGTGGCGCGCCAGCATGCCGTCGGCGGCCACCACCAACAGCGCCGGGCAACTCACCCGCCGCACATAGGCCATGGCCTGGGCCTCGCTCAGGCGCATCGGCGAGGGCAGGGTCAGCCGGCTGTCGCTGCGCCAGCTGTAGCCACCGGGCACTGGCATCAGGCCACGCTGGGCCAGCAGCTCGGCCGCTTCACGGCTGACCGCGACCATGCCTTTCATCCGGGCTTGCACCCCTGCTTCCAATGTCGCATACACCGACTTGCGCTTGCCATCCAGCCGCAACTGGGCTTGCAGTGCCATCCCTAAGCGCTCACCTGCGTCCTGCTCGGCGCCAGTCGGCGGGATCACGCCGTCGATTAGCGCCAGGTGACTGACCCGATCGGGCAATGCACCGGCCAGTTGCACCGAAATGATCGCGCCCAGCGAATGCCCCAGCAGGGCGAAACGCGGCCAACCCAGTTGCTCGGCCACGCGCAGCACGTCATGGGCATAGTCGGCCAGGGCATACCCGGCGCCGAGCGGGCGGTGCTCTGAATAACCATGGCCAGCCAGGTCCAGGGCGACGAGGCGCAGACCTTTCAGTTGCGGTGCCAGGCGGGCAAAGCTGTTGGCATTGTCCAGCCAACCATGCAGGGCAATCACCGGCAGCCCGTCTTCGGGGCCGAACAGGTGTGCAGCCAGTTCGATATGGCCCAGGCTCAGACGAATTTCCTCAACGTGTGCGCTCATGCCTGGCTCCAGCGGTCGAACAGGCCCTTGATCAGGCTGGCAGTGTCGGCCGGGCGCTCCAGCGGGAACATGTGCCCACCCGGTACACTGTGGTATTCACCTTTGGGCATACTGCGCACAGCCAAGGTGTGGTGGCGACGAATGACGTTGCTCCGGTTGCCGCGCACCATGGCCAGCGGCACCTGCAACTGGCGCGCGGGGGCGGGGCTGGTATGCGGGATGCTGCGGTAGATGCTGATTTCAGTAGCAGGGTCGAAGCGCAACTGTAGCCCTTGCTCCACCACCTGCAGGCCATGTTCTACATAAGCGTCGAGGCAATCGGGATCGAAATGGCGGAACAGTGATTTGCCAGCGAAATAGTCCCGGGCGCTATCGCGGTCGTTGAACGTTTCGCGACGCCCCAGGGTGCGCCCGGCCGGTGTGATGCGGTCGATGAAACCAAAGCGTTTGGCTGTACGCAGCAGCCATTGATCAGCGCGGGTGAGCACCGGGGAGTCGAGCATCACCAGCCCCCGGTAGTACTCGGGGCAGCGCAATGCCGCGTGCAGGTGCAACACGCCACCCAGCGAATGGCCGACGCCCCAGACCGGCTGGTCCTGCTGCGCCAGGTGATGCAACAATTCATCGACCAGGCTTTGCCAGTTTTCGTCCACGGGAAAGCGCGGGTCATGCGCGTGCTGGGCCAGGTGCTGCACCTGATAGTCCGGCGCCAGCGCTGCAAACAGCTTGCCGTAGGTGGCCGATGGGAAACCGTTGGCATGGGCGAAGAAGATCTGCTGCGACATGGCGCCTGGTCCGGACCGGAATGATGGCCCATTGTCTGCATCGCGGGGCGGTTCGGCAATGTCCATAAAGGTCATCGGCGAGGGGGATCAGGTCATGCCGAGCGGTCGAAACTGCTCAGCGACCGACGCAGGCAGGCCTGCATGTAGGCCACTTGGCTCTCCAGCGCCTCGCGGGCCAGACGCTGGTCCTGGTAGTCCAGTTGCAGGCGGCGCAAGGCCAGACAACTGATTTGCAGCAGGTGCGAGACCCGCAGGCAGGCCTCCTGCAGCGTCCGCAGGTCCTGCTCGCATTGTTGCCTCGCAACAGGGTCCAGCCCGGGGTTGTCGTTCACCTTGCGCATCAGGTGGTAAAGCTTGGCATCGGCCGATTCACGCAGCAGGCTGTATTGGGCGAAATCCAGCGAAGTACCTTGGTCAACCTGTTCCAGGGTGGGTTGCAGGTCCAGGGAGCGCAACAGCTCCAGCATTTCACCCCTCATTCGCCGTTCCCTGATATTTGCCATGTGGCAACGCTAGCAAGCGGTGGTGAAGTGCGGCAACTGACAAAAATGCCAGTTGCCTTATCGATCTTTACCCATGCCAGCATTCAGACGCGAGCGAAACAGTGGCCTGCACAAGCCATGGGAAGTTCACGCGGGTGAGTGGATGGCCCGAAGCGTCATCAACCCGGCCAGCGGCCACTCCCCTTCCAGTTCTGCCAGGCTGGCAGTGCTCATGGCTGCCGGCTGTTGCCTGTGGCCGTGCTCCAGCGCACCGACCAAGGTGCCTACCAGCGGCTGGTGGCTGACCAGCAGCACATGCTCAAGCCCCAGGCGCTCGATTTCGCCGATGACCTGCTGTACATCACCCTCGGGCGTCAGCCAGGGCACGGTGCGCACCGGTTCGGCGAAACCCAGGGTGTCATGCACCAGTGCGGCGGTCTGCTGGGCGCGTACGTAAGGGCTGGCGACAATCGCCTGCAATGGCTGCCCGATCAGGTAAGCCGCACTGTGCAGCACCTGCTCGCGACCATGGGCCGTCAACCGGCGCTCGGCATCTGTCTTGGCCCGCGGCTCAGCTTCACCGTGGCGCAGCACCCACAGCTTCACAGCTTGGGTTCCTCGTCACGCACCGGATGCGCGGCCGGTGCCACGGCGTGCGCGGCTTCACCTTCCGGCGCACGCGGGGCCGGCCAGTCAGCGAACGGCCATGGCTTCTGGTCGCTGTGGAAACTGCCGAAGCGACCAATCTGTGCCAGGTACTGGCTCAGGCTGTCGCCGAAGTTCATCAGGCTGGCGCTGGGCGCGCCATACACCAGTCGGTAGATCAGCTGTACCAGCACCAGGCCACCCAACAGCAATTCGGCCAGTTGCCAGACCACCAGGAACACCAGCATCCACAGCACCCGCAGGATGATCGACTCGCGCTGGGCGCGTTCGGGCGTATCGTTCATGTGTTGCTCCTTGCTCGTGTCAGAGCCGCCAAGGGCTCAGTTGAAACCGCTGATGGAAATGAAATCGACATCGGTCTTGGGCTCGGCGCGCATCAGGTGCTCGATCACCTGGTTCAGCGTGCGGCCTTCGAACAGGATGGCATGCAGGCCGGCCACCAGCGGCATGTACACCTGCACTTGCTGGGCCTTGGTCTTGAGCACCTTGAGCGTGTTGACCCCCTCGGCCACTTCGCCCAGGCGGTTGACCGCCTCTTCCAGGCTTTGGCCCTGCCCCAGTGCGTAGCCAACCTGATAATTGCGGCTCTTGGGCGAGGAGCAGGTGACGATCAGGTCACCGACACCGGCCAGGCCGAGGAAGGTCATGGGGTTGGCGCCCTGGCTGACGGCGAAACGGGTCATCTCGGCCAAGGCCCGGGTAATCAGCATGCTCTTGGTGTTCTCGCCCATCCCCAAGGCCACAGCCATGCCGGCGATGATCGCGTAGACGTTCTTCAGTGCACCGCCCAGTTCGACGCCAAAACGGTCGGCACTGGCGTAGACGCGGAAGGTACGCCCGTGCAGCACGGCCTGTACCTGCTGGCACAGATCTTCGTGCTCACTGGCCACCACTGTGGCAGTCAGTGCATGTTCGGCGATTTCGCGCGCCAGGTTGGGCCCTGACAAAACGCCGATGCGCGCCTCGGGGGCGATTTCTTCGAGGATCTGGCTCATCAGCTTGAAGCTTTGCGCTTCGATGCCCTTGGTCAGGCTGACCAGGCCTTTGCCGCGCAGCAGCTCGGCATGCGGTGCCAGCACGCTGCGCAAGGCACTCGATGGCAGGGCAACGAAGATCAGCTCGCTGGCCTGCAGGGTGGCCAGCAAGTCGTTGACCGGCTCAACCCCATCGTGCAGGCGGATACCCTTGAGGTAGCGCGGATTCTCGCGATTCACACGCATGGCCTCGGCCTGCGCCGGGTCGCGCATCCATTGGCGCACCGGCACACCGTTTTCCGCCAGCAGGTTCGCCACGGCGGTGCCGAAGCTACCGCCGCCCAGAACCGCAACAGGTTGCTGTTCAGTCATATCCAATCCATTAAAGCCAAAAGTTAAGTGGCGACCCCGCCATTATACGGCTCGCCTGCCATGCGCCAAGGTCAGCAACGCAGATCACACTGTCATGGCCACGTTGCACCAAATGCAGGCGCGAGCTTGCTGGCGATGCGCCGCACCGGCGGCGCTCGATTTCCGCCCCCACGAAAGCGTCAAGACAGGCACGCTGCAAAACCGCTGCAGATCACTGGAAAATACGCCAAGGTCAGTTACCATGCCTGTTTCAATCCTGAAACAAAGGCCGCTCCGTGTTCCCTGGCACGCCACCGTACCCGCGCCTGCTGTTATTGACCGCCCTGCTCGGCGGCCAGGCTGCGGCCGACGACCTGTTCATCGACACCCCCGACCTGCCACAGGTTCTGACCGCCACACGCCTGAAACAATCCCCCGCCGCTGTCCCGGGCAGCATGACCGTACTCGACAGCGAACTGATTCGCGCCAGCGGTGCCCGTGACATCCCCGAACTGCTGCGCCTGGTACCGGGCATGATGATCGGCTACGGTGCCGGCAATCAACCCACGGTCAACTACCACGGCAGCAACGTCAACGACGCACGGCGCATGCAGGTACTGATCGATGGCCGTTCGGTGTACCGCGCAGGCCTGGCCACGGTGGACTGGAGCGACATCCCCTTGGCCATGGAGGACATCGAGCGCATCGAGGTGTTCCGCGGCCCGAACACCGTCAGCTATGGCGCCAACGCGCTGATGGCAGTGGTCAACATCCTCACCCGCAACCCCGCCGACAGCCATGGTACACGGCTGAAAGTGACGCGCGGCCAGGACGGCATCAACGACTTCTATGCCAGCCACGGCTTCGGTTGGGACGGTGGCGACATGCGCCTGTCGCTGTCGGGCCAACAAGACGACGGCTTCGATGAGAACCAGTTCGGCCAGGACTACCGCGACAGCCGCCGCCTGACCCGCTTCAACCTCAGCGCCAACCACAACCTGGCGGTCGACCAGACCCTGGAGTGGCAACTGGCGGCCAAGGAAGGCAGCAATCAGCGGCCCTACACCTACCAGCCGGTGTTCCAGCAGTACGAGTCCGGGAACAATGCCGACGTCAACGCCAAGGACTATGCGGGCTCGTTGCGCTGGACCAAAGACTTCAGCGCTGAACACAGCCTTTATATCCAGGGCTCAGCCCAGCATTTTGACCGCCAGCAGGTCTGGCGCGCTTGCGATGCCTTGCAATCATTCAGCCCCGAATTGACTCAGATCTGGCAAATCAATCCCGATTTTGCCGAGAAAGTAGCGCGCGGAATCGCTGGAGGAACACCACTTTCGACCAGCGACCCTGTCCTGAGTGAGCTCCTGGAAAAGGTGAAACAGCAATGGAAGGAAGGTGGAGATCAGCAGGTCTGCGGCGACGTCGACCAGAGCACCCGCGAAACCCGCTATGACCTGGAAATCCAGGACACCCTGAGCCTGACCGACAGCCTGCGCCTGCTCAGCGGCATGAACTACCGCTATGATCGTGCCGACTCGCAGACATACTTCAACGGCAGCATCGACGACCAGACCTGGCGACTGTTCGGCCAGCTGGAATGGCGCGCCGACGAGCACTGGATCCTGCAGGGCGGCGCCATGCTCGAGGACTCCCGCCTGTCCGGCAGCTCGCTGACCCCGCGGGTGGCGATCAACTACCTGATCACCCCGCGCCATGGCCTGCGTGCGGTGTATTCCGAGGCTGTGCGCTCGCCAGACATGTTCGAGAACAACGTCAACTGGAGTTACACGGTCAAGAACCTGACCCCAACCCCTAATGCATTCAAGCTGCAAAACGGCGAATACTTCGTCAAGACCCGTGGCCCTGGCGACCTTGAACAGGAGCGCATGCGCTCGCGCGAGCTGGGTTACAACGGCTACTTCAGCGACATCGACCTGAGCCTGGATGTGAAGCTGTTCTACGACGAGATCACCGGCATGATCAGCGAGCCGCTGAGGAACAACCAGTACATCGCCAGCAACGCCAACAAGGCCCGTTTCAGCGGCAGCGAGGCGCAAATGGACTGGCGCCCCACCCTGCGCGACCGCCTGCGCCTGACCTATGCCTATGTCGATGCCTGGGCCAGTAACCCCGACGACCGTCGCCTTAGCGCCCGCAACAGCGGCTCGGCCGGGTGGATGCGCGAATGGGGTGCCGGCTGGTCGAGCGCGCTGTTCTATTACGGTGACGATGCCCTCAACCAGTACCGCTACGAGCGTCTGGACCTGCGCCTGGCCAAGCGTTTTCGGGTGTATGGCAGCAACCTGGAGCTGGCGGCGCTGTGGCAGCAGCGCCTGGACGATGAACCGACCTCGGCCCTGCAGAACCGCTACGACAGCCGTCACCGCCTGAGCGTGAGCGCGGAGCTGGAGTTCTGATGGCCCTGCTGCTGCGCCTGTTGCTGCTCTGCCTGTGGCCGTTGGGGCCTTTGTCCGCCAGCGAAGTCCTGCTGGTTGGGGCTGAGGACCAGCCCGGTGTACGCAGCTTCATCGCCGCACTGGAAAGCCGCCGGCCACACGATCATGTGCAGTTTCGCACCACCACCGAACTGCCGCGCCCGGGCAAGCTCAAAGCCGACCAACGCCTGATCCTGCTCGACAACGCAGCACTGGAATGGCGCCTGGGGGAAACCGCCGGCCCGCCGGCGCTGGTCATGCGGGTCAGCCGGGTACAGGCTGAACAGCGCCTGGGAAAGTCGCGCCCCGCGTTCCTCACACTGTTGTGGAGCGACGCACCGTTGGGACGGCAACTGCGCCTGGCACGCTACTTGTTGCCGCAGGCCAGGCGCGTTGGCGTGCTGTATGGCGAGCACAGCAGCTTTCTGCTGGACGAACTGCGCCATGCTGCACGGCCGCTAGGCCTGGAAATCGTGGCCCAGGACTGGTCCGACCCGCGTGACAACCGGCCGCTGCAGCACCTGCTGGGCAACAGCGATGTGCTACTGGGCCTGGACGACCCTGACTTGTACAACTCCAAGACCGCAAAGAACCTGCTGTTGAGCAGTTATGGCCGGCAGATGGCACTGATCGGCCCGAACGCCGGCTTCGTTCGCGCCGGCGCCCTGGCCAGTACCTACAGCGACCAGGACGACTGGCTGTGGGTGCTCGACCAGTTGCTCGACCAGCCGCCGACGCGCTGGCCGCGCAGCCTGTACCCAGTACGCTACGGGGTCAGTGGCAACCAGCAGGTGGCCCGGGCCCTGGGTCTTGAACCGATCGATCAGAATGCCGCCGTCAAGGCCCTGGCCGAGGGAGAACCCACCCCATGAGCAAACGCTTGAGCTGGGACATTCATACCCGCACGCAGATCATCAGTCTCGGCCCCGCCCTGCTACTGACCTTGCTCTTGATCAGCTTCTTTACCTTCGTACGCATCCAGGACCTGCGCCAGGAACTCAACCACACCGGGCAACTGATCGCCAACCAGTTGGCACCGGCGTCGGAGTATGGGGTGATTTCGGGCAACAACGAAGTGCTTGAAGGGCTGATGCGTGCCACCCTCAGCATCCCGCACGTGCGCTTTCTGGAAGTGCAGGACAGCCGCAACCACATCCTGGTGTACGTCGAGCAGTCCGATGAAAGTGCCAACCGCGCGCAACAGGTCGAGGTGTTCCAGGCGCCCATTCGCCTGCAGCAAATCCGCCTGGACAACGACTTCCTGCAACAGGGCAAAGCCACCACCCCGGCCATCGGTGACGACTACCTGGGCCGCGTGATCGTCGGCATGTCCGATGACGCCTTCAGTCAGCGCCAGCAGGAAATCGTGATCAAGGCCGGGATCCTGGCGTTGTTCGCCCTGCTGTTCACCTTCTTGCTGGCACGCCGCCTGGCCCTGAGCCTGGCCAAGCCGATCAGCGACATGGGCCATGCGGTCAAGGCGATTCAGCAAGGCGAGTACAACACCCCCTTGCCGGTCGTCGACGACAGCGAGCTGGGCCACTTGGCCCGCCACATCAACAACCTGGCCAGCGCCCTGGAACAGGCCAGTGCTGAACAGAAGCAGGCCATTGCCGAACTGATCCAGGCCCGCGAGGAGGCCGAACAGGCCAACCGCGCCAAATCGGATTTCCTGGCGATGATGAGCCATGAGTTGCGCACCCCGATGAATGGCGTGCTGGGCATGCTGCAACTGCTGGAAACCACGCCGCTGAGCAATGAACAGGCCGATTACACGGCAGTGGCCAGCGAGTCCACCGGGCATTTGCTCAAGGTCATCAACGACATCCTCGATTTTTCGCGCATCGAACGCGCCGCGCTGCAGCTGGAGCACATCGACTTCAACCTCGGCGAGCTGATCACCAACAGTGTCCAGTCGTTCCAGCACAGCGCCCAGCAACGCGGCCTGGGCCTGCACCTGCAACTGCCGGCCGGCATCGAGCAGTTGCAGGTGAACGGCGACCCCACGCGCATCCGCCAGATCCTGCTGAACCTGGTGGGCAACGCCCTGAAGTTCACCGAACGTGGCCAGGTGCAAGTCGACGCACGCTGGCAGGTGCTCGACCGGCAGTTGATCTGGCTGACCTGCAGCGTGCGCGACACCGGCATCGGCATCGACAGCGACCGCCTGGAAATGATGTTCGTCGCCTTCCAGCAGGCCGACAGCTCGATTTCCCGTCGTTATGGCGGCACCGGGCTGGGGCTGTCGATCGCTCGTACCTTGGCCGAGCGCATGGGCGGCAAGCTCCGCGGTGAAAGCCGTGAGGGCCTGGGTTCGACCTTTACCCTGGAGATGCCGCTGGCCCTCGCCACCCCTGCCCCCATCCCGTTGACGCCGCCAACGGCTGCACAAACGACGGTGCCGGACAATGATCAGGTACTGCTGGTGGAGGACAATCCGGTCAACCGCAGTGTCGTAGAAGCCATGCTGCGCAGCCTGGGGCTGGCAGTATGCACGGCAGAAGATGGCCTTGAAGCCATCG
This sequence comes from Pseudomonas sp. BO3-4, assembly GCF_034044115.1. Taxonomy (NCBI): domain Bacteria; kingdom Pseudomonadati; phylum Pseudomonadota; class Gammaproteobacteria; order Pseudomonadales; family Pseudomonadaceae; genus Pseudomonas; species Pseudomonas sp. BO3-4. Next base: position 1,956,284 of record NZ_CP139018.1, on the reverse strand, counting down.
AGCGGGTCGGCCAGCAGCGCTTTGCTGCCGTGCTGATGGATTGCCGCCTGCCGCACCTGGACGGCTATGAAGCCACCCGACGCATCCGCCAGTTGCCCAACGGCGCTGGGCTACCGATCATCGCCCTGACCGCCAACGCGTTGCAGGGCGACCGCGAACGTTGCATGGCCGCTGGTATGGACGATTACCTGAGCAAACCCTTGCGCCGTACCGAATTGCAGCAGGTGCTGCAGCGCTGGTTACCCGGTCAGACAACCGCGACTGGCGATAAATGCTAAAGTGCGGCAGTCTTAAACACTGGACAGGACCTTCATCGGACCTGAAAATAGACGTTTCAGTGCACACCTGTACTTCTTTCACCAGGTGCGCTGTGACTTTCACCACAACGCAATAGTCTACCTGTAGGCTGCCGTCTCGAAGCGCTTGGTTTTCGGGCCGGCCGGGAAGATTCATCCCCTGCCGCAGGGGGTTATTGAGGAGCTCGCATGACCAAACAACACGCCTTTACTCGGGAAGACCTGCTGCGCTGCAGTCGCGGTGAGCTGTTCGGCCCAGGTAATGCGCAACTGCCCGCGCCGAACATGCTGATGGTCGATCGCATCACCCATATCAGCGAAGAAGGCGGCAAGTACGGCAAAGGTGAGTTGGTCGCCGAGCTGGATATCAACCCGGACCTGTGGTTCTTCGCCTGCCATTTCGAAGGCGATCCGGTCATGCCGGGCTGCCTGGGCCTCGACGCCATGTGGCAGCTGGTTGGCTTCTTCCTTGGCTGGCAAGGCCTGCCGGGCCGTGGCCGCGCCCTGGGTTCGGGCGAGGTGAAATTCTTTGGCCAGGTACTGCCTGAAGCCAAGAAAGTCACGTACAACATTCACATCAAGCGCGTCCTGAAGGGCAAGCTGAACATGGCCATCGCCGATGGCTCGGTCAGCGTCGACGGCCGCGAGATCTACACTGCCGAAGGCCTGCGGGTCGGCGTGTTCACCTCCACTGACAATTTCTAAGGGTTATTCGCATGCGCCGCGTCGTTATCACTGGTCTGGGCATCGTATCGTGCCTGGGCAATGACAAAGCTACCGTCACCGAAAACCTGCGCAACAGCCGTCCGGGTATCCGTTTCAACCCGGAATACAAGGAAATGGGGCTGCGTAGCCAGGTTTCCGGTTCCATCGACCTCAACCTCGAAGAACTGATCGACCGCAAGGTTTACCGCTTCGTCGGCCATGCGGCTGCCTACGCCTACCTGGCCATGCAGGACGCGATCAAGGACGCCGGCCTGACCGAAGAGCAGGTTTCCAACCCGCGTACCGGCCTGGTGGCCGGTTCCGGCGGCGCCTCGACCCTGAACCAGATGGAAGCGCTGGACACCCTGCGTGAGAAAGGCGTCAAGCGCGTCGGCCCATACCGCGTTACCCGCACCATGGGCAGCACCGTGTCGGCATGCCTGGCCACCCCGTTCAAGATCAAGGGCATCAACTACTCGATCTCGTCGGCCTGCGCCACTTCGGCTCACTGCATCGGTACCGCACTGGAGCAGATCCAGTGGGGCAAGCAGGACATCGTCTTCGCCGGTGGTGGTGAAGAAGAGCACTGGAGCCAGTCGTTCCTGTTCGATGCCATGGGCGCCCTGTCGACCAAGCGCAACGAAACCCCGGAACTGGCCTCGCGCGCCTACGACGCTGACCGTGATGGTTTCGTCATCGCTGGCGGTGGCGGCATGGTCGTGGTCGAGGAACTGGAACACGCCCTGGCCCGCGGCGCCAAGATCTACGCCGAAATCGTTGGCTACGGTGCGACTTCCGACGGCTACGACATGGTTGCACCGAGCGGCGAAGGCGCCATCCGCTGCATGCAGCAGGCGCTGTCCACTGTCGACACCCCGATCGACTACCTGAACACCCACGGTACCTCGACCCCGGTCGGTGACGTGGCCGAGATCAAGGGCGTGCGTGCCGTGTTCGGCGACAAGGCGCCGAAGATCAGCTCTACCAAGAGCCTGTCGGGTCACTCGCTGGGCGCTGCCGGCGTGCACGAGGCGATCTACTGCCTGCTGATGATGGAAAACAACTTCATCGCCGGCTCTGCCAACATCGACGAGCTGGATCCGGAAGTCGCCGACTTGCCAATCCTGCGTAAAACCGAAGAAAAAGCCAAGATCGACACGGTCATGAGCAACAGCTTCGGCTTCGGCGGCACCAACGCCACCCTGGTGCTCAAGCGCTGGGAAGGCAAGTAAGACGCTGCTGCTGTCAATGAAAACGCCCCGACTGGTTCGGGGCGTTTTTGTTTGTATTGCCTGTGCGGGCCTCTTCGCGGGTAAACCCACCACACAAGCCTTCAGCGCTGTGCCCACCCTGTAGGAGCGGGTTTACCCGCGAAGAGGCCCGCACAGGTCACTGCTGTACCTTGGGCAACACCGCCAGAAAATTCTCCCGGGCCACCTTGTGCGCCACCGCCTCCGGCAAGGCATCCAGAAACGGCTTGAACCCGTGCATCTGCTCCCCCAGGCTGCCGAACCGCCCCACCACATCCGACCCCAGCATGAACCGCTCCGGGTACTTCTCGACCAGCGCCAACCATGCCTTGCGCGGCACGCCCTGCTCATCCAGCAAATACGGCTGCAGCACACTCCACGACAAATCGACATACAGGTTTGGGTAGTCCTCCAGCAATCGCGTCAGCACCGGCAGTAGAAAGTCCATCTGCGTCTGGTGGCGGTGTATCTCCATGCTGCTGCCCGCATGCGCCCAGATGAATCGCGTGTGCGGATGGTTGCGCAGCGGCTCTTCGATCTCCGCCAGGTACAGCGGGTTGCGCTCGCGCTTGGAGGTGATGTTGGAATGCAGCAGCACGGGCAGGTCGCGCTCGGCCGCCAGGTGGTAGATACGCGTCATGGCTTCATTATTGGCACGTGGCGTGTCGCCACTGGTCAGCGCTGTCAGGTCATCATGTCGGGTGAACACCTCGCCGATGCCCTGCCACAGCCCCGGGTACATATCGAGCATGCGCTCGATATGGCTGACAGCATTCTTGTCCACCGGGTTGAAACCACTGAGGAACGGGTGGAACCGCTTGCGCTGCTCACTTGGCAATTGCTGCAGCGCCGCCGCCACGTAAGTGTCGGTGGCGCTGTACCAATAGGCGTCGGCGTCATCACCGGCGTAGTAGCGCGGGCGCTTGGGCTCGTCTTCGTGCCATTTCTTGGCCACGGGTATGCCTGAAATCATCGACTGCTCAACCCCTGCGGCATCCATGGCCTTGATCAGCGCCGGCATGCCTTCACTTTCCTGGAAGAAGTCCACGTAGTGCAAGTGGGCATCACTGTAGCGGTACTCGCGCGCCTGGGCCGCCTGGCACAGCCAGCCGAACAACAGCACACAAGCCAGCGCTCTGGCGGTCATGGTCATCTTCCTCATGCAAGTACGAACCCAGTAGACCAGGCGGCCGCCAAGACGGTTCAGCCACGGCGGGCAAACCGCTATGCTTGAGGCACTTCCACCGTGCCTGGAGCCTTCCCCATGAGCAGCCCACTGGTCATCCACCCCCGAGCCGAGACGGTCGAGGGCCAGCCGATCCTGCGCCCGCTGCCATCAGCCCAGTGCCGCAGCGTCGGCCCGTTCGTGTTCTTCGACCACATGCTCGAAACAGACTATGCCCCGGGGCATGGCATGGACATCCGCCAGCACCCGCATATCGGCCTGTCTACCCTGACCTACCTGTTCGAAGGCGCAATCCTGCACAAGGACAGCCTCGGCTCGGCGCAGCGGGTGCTGCCTGGTGATGTCAGCTGGATGACTGCGGGCAGCGGCGTCGCCCATGTCGAGCGCACCCCGGAAGATGCCCTGGCCCATGGTTCGCGCCTGCATGGGCTGCAAGTATGGCTGGCGTCGCCACGCGCGTTTGAGCAAGGCCCGGCAAGTTACAGCCATCACCCAGCCGAGAGCCTGCCCGTCAGTGACAGCCTGGGTGTACGTATCTGCATGATTGCGGGCAGCGGGTTCTGCCTGGCGTCACCGGTGCCGGTGCTGTCCCCTACCCTTTATGCGCATGTCCGGATGCAACCGGCGACCACCTTGCTGGTACCGACCGAGCATGTGCAGCGGGCGCTGTACGTGCTCGATGGTGAGTTGATGATGAACGATGAAGACGTGGAGCCGTGCACCCTGGTGGTGTTGCCGCAGGGCGAAGAGGTGACATTGTATGCCGAGGGTGAATGCCAACTGGTACTGATTGGCGGCGCACCGCTGGATGGGCCGCGTCGGATGAACTGGAACTTCGTCGCCAGCGACCCGGAGCTGATCGAGCGGGCCCGGGCCAGATGGGCTGCGGGGGATTGGCCGGAGGTGCCGGGGGAACATTCGAGGATCGAGTTGCCTCGGTGATCGGGGCCGCTTTGCGGCCCTTCGCGGGTAAACCCGCTCCTACACCTGATCGGGGGTGGACACAGGTCGGTGATTGGGCGCAGGCCGTCGTGTAGGCGCGGGTTTACCCGCGAAGGGCTGCAAAGCAGCCCCCTGCAATCTCAACGCTGGAATACTTCACTCAGCAGATTATGCATCGAACGAAACGCTCGCTCGGAAGTGCGCCGGTTATACTGCATCTTGCCCGGCACATTGGCATTCGGGTCGGTAAACGAGTGCACCGCGCCGCCATAACTGAGCAACTGCCAGTCCACCTTGGCCGCGTTCATCTCGTCCTCGAATGCCGGCAACTGCTCCTTAGGCACCAATGGGTCGGAGGCACCGTGCAACACCAGCACCGAGCCCTTGATGTGCTTGGCATCTTCAGGGTCCGGCGTGTCCAGGGTGCCGTGGAACGACACGGCCGCACGCAGGTCGGCGCCGCTACGGGCCAGTTCCAACGCACAGCAGCCACCGAAGCAGAAGCCGAAGGTGGCCACCTTGCCAGGCTCCAGCAGCGCCTTCGACTGCCCCAGCAATTGCGCCAGGGCTTCCTGCATGCGCTTGCGCAGTTCGCCACGGTCATTCTTCAGCGGCATCATCGCCACGCCTGCTTCATCGGCATTGGACGGGCGCACCGATTGCCCGTACAGGTCGGCGATCAGCACCACATAGCCCTTCTCGGCCACTTCCTTGGCAATGCGCTCGGCACCTTCACCAATGCCCATCCAGTTCGGCGCCATCACCAGCCCTGGGCGGCCCAGCGCACCCGGCTCATAGACCAAACGGCTTTCGAAGGCCTTGCCAGACAGGTGATAAACCAGCGATTCGACGATTACTTTGCTCATCAAGCACTCCTTTGGCACTCGTCATAAAAAAGCCCGCCGAAGCGGGCTTTGCTGTGCATCAACTCAAGCAGACAGCTCGACCAGTAGCTTGTTCAGGCGACGAACGTATGCCGCCGGGTCCTTCAGGCTGTCACCGGCCGCCAGGGCCGCCTGATCGAACAGGATATGTGACAGCTCGGCGAAACGGTCTTCGCTCTGCTCGTGGTCCAGCTTCTCGATCAGCGGGTGGCTCGGGTTGAACTCGAAGATCGGCTTGGACTCCGGCACTTTCTGCCCGCTGGCTTCCAGGATCTGGCGCATCTGCAGGCCCAAGTCCTGCTCGCCGATGGCCAGGATCGCCGGCGAGTCGGTCAGGCGGTGCGAGACGCGCACTTCGGCCACGCTGTCACCCAGCGCACCTTTCAGTCGCTCGACCAAACCTTCCTTGTCCTTGGCGACTTCTTCCTGGGCTTTCTTGTCTTCTTCCGAATCCAGCTTGCCCAGGTCCAGGTCACCACGGGCAATATCGACAAAGGCCTTGCCGTCGAATTCGTTGAGGTAGCTCATCAGCCACTCGTCGATGCGGTCAGTGAGCAGCAGCACTTCGATGCCTTTCTTGCGGAAGACTTCCAGGTGCGGGCTGTTCTTGACCTGCGCGTACGACTCGCCGGTGAGGTAATAGATCTTGTCCTGACCTTCCTTGGCGCGGGCCAGGTAGTCGGCCAGGGCGACGCTCTGCTCGCCGCTGTCGTCCTGGGTGGAAGCAAAGCGCAGCAGGCCGGCGATTTTCTCCTTGTTGGCAAAATCTTCGGCCGGGCCCTCTTTCAGCACCTGACCGAAGTTTTTCCAGAAGCCCTTGTATTGCTCGGGTTCGTTCTTCGCCAGCTTCTCCAGCATGTCCAGCACACGCTTGGTCAGCGCGGTCTTCATCGAATCGATGATCGGGTCTTTCTGCAGGATTTCACGCGACACGTTCAGCGACAGGTCGTTGGAATCAACCACACCCTTGATGAAGCGCAGGTACAGCGGCAGGAACGACTCGGCCTGGTCCATGATGAACACACGCTGCACGTACAGCTTCAGGCCGCGCGGCGCTTCGCGCTGGTACAGGTCGAACGGCGCACGGGCCGGCACGTACAGCAGCGAGTTGTATTCAAGCTTGCCTTCGACCTTGTTGTGGCTCCAGGCCAGCGGGTTTTCGAAGTCATGGCCGATGTGCTTGTAGAACTCCTGGTATTCCTCGTCCTTCACCTCGGTGCGCGAACGGGTCCACAGGGCGCTGGCACGGTTGACGGTTTCCCACGCTTCGGCCGGCTGCTCTTCACCTTCAGCGGCGGCCTGCTCTTTCGGCAGTTGAATCGGCAGGGCGATGTGGTCGGAGTATTTCTTGACCACGTTGCGCAGGCGCCAGCCATCGGCGAACTCCTGCTCGTCCTTCTTCAGGTGCAGGACGATACGGGTACCGCGCTGTGGTTTGTCGATGGTGGCGACTTCGAATTCGCCCTCGCCTTTCGACGACCAGTGCACACCTTCGGCCGCTGGCTGGCCCGCACGGCGGCTGTACACGTCGACCTTGTCGGCAACGATGAACGCGGAGTAGAAGCCCACGCCGAACTGGCCGATCAGGTGCGAGTCCTTCTTCTGGTCACCGGTGAGGTTCTTCATGAAGTCGGCAGTGCCGGACTTGGCGATGGTGCCCAGGTGGGCGATGACGTCTTCGCGGCTCATGCCGATGCCGTTGTCCTCGAGGGTCACGGTACCGGCGTCCTTGTCGAAGCTCAGGCGAATCTTCAGGTCAGCATCGCCTTCGAGCAGCTCTGGCTTGGCCAGGGCTTCGAAACGCAGCTTGTCGGCGGCGTCGGAAGCATTGGAAATCAGCTCCCGCAGGAAGATTTCCTTGTTCGAGTACAGCGAGTGAATCATGAGGTGCAGCAGTTGCTTTACCTCGGTCTGGAAGCCCAACGTTTCCTTTTGTGTTTCCACAGTCATGGTCTTCGAAACTCCGATCTGATGGCGGTGGCGCCTGGCGGCCGGTTCGGCCAGCGTTAACGGCGGATGTCATGCAGATGGGGGCTGCCCGGATGATTTCAAGGGCTTTTCCGGTTCGATCTTGAAATGCGCACGGGCCGTGGCAATCGGCGACTGCCTGTCGCCCTGCCAGGCGGTGATGGCCACGTTGGTCACCCGCCGGCCCTGACGCCACAGCTGGCACTGGGCGTAGGTATCGCGAAAATGCCCGGCGCGCAGGTAGTCGATAGAAAAGTCGATGATCTTCGGAATGCTTGCGCTCTCGCTGTAGATCAGCAGGTACAGCGCTGCCGACAGCTCCATGAAGCCGGCGATCACGCCGCCATGAATGGCCGGTAGCAGTGGGTTGCCGATATTGTCCGGGCTTGCCGGCAGGCGGAACAACACATCATCGCCCTGACGTTCGCATTCGATGCCGATCAGCCCGGCATAGGGAATCAGCGCCAGCAATGGTCGATAGTCGCCCACCGCATGGGCGGCGTTGAGCTGCTGGCGCACCGCGTGCGGAATCATGCCTTGCCCTCCTTCAGACTGTCGCCGAAACGGATGCCGCCCTTGATGTCCTGGCCCAGGCGCATGAACGTGCCCACCACCTGGCAGATGGGCTGGTCGGGGTCGTCCTGGTAGGCGGTGCCACGGGTAAAGATCACGTCGCGGGTAACACGGTAGCACTGGGCGTGGCCGTAGATGTCCTTGCCGGCCTCAGCCGGGTGCATGTAGTCGATGCGCAGGTCCAACGTCGGGCACACTTCGAAGCGCGGCAGCACACACAACGTGGCCATGCCACAGGTGGTGTCCATCAGCGTGGTCAGCGCACCGCCGTGCACGGCACCGGTTTGCGGGTTGCCGACAATCGCTGGCGACCATGGCAGGACCAGGGTCATGCCATCACCATCAGCCTGCGCCACGCGCATCTGCAACAGCTGACAATGTTTTAACGCCGAGAGAAAGCGTTCGGCCATTGCCATCAAGGTTGAATCGTTCATCGGCTGTTCCCACCGGCCGCAGGGCAGCGGCATAAATTCGTTAAAAAGTCTATGTAGAACGGGGCGTTATATATCTGTAATCTTCGTGGAACTTATTCCGCGTAGTTGCACTCGAAGGAACAAGTCACTTATTCCACCAAGGAGAAACACCCCCATGCGTAAACCTTTTGCTTTTGCTCTGATGCTGGCCGCTGCCATGGGCCTGGCTGCTTGCGATAAAGCGAGCGAAGACAAAGCCCAGGACGCACAGCAACACGCCGAGCAAGCCCAGGAAAAAATGGGTGAAGCTCAGGATAAGATGAACGAAGCCGCCAAGGAAAACGCCGAAGCTGCCAAAGATCAGGCCGAAGCCGAGCAGAAGGCTGCCGAAGAAGCCGCTCCGGCTACTCCGGCTCCAGCTACGCCGGCAGAACCTGCCAAGCAGTAACTCGAGTCAACAAAAAAACCCGACAACTGTCGGGTTTTTTTGTGTTTGCAAGTTGCAGCTTAAACGTTTAACCCAATAGTTCACTCGCCGCCGGCATTTATCAGCGCCCGCCGCGCGCCGCGCAGTAAATTTTGCGGGCGGGTTCTCGTTCAAAGTACAACCCCGCGACGTGTCTCGGAGGAACTTACTTTGGCCGGAACCCTGCATGAAACGTCCCCCCTTGGCCCGCCGGGCCCTGATCACCTTAGTTGGCCTGGCGACATTGCTGGCCGTAAGTGCCTGGCAGATCATGCCACCCCGCCATGATGGCCTGAATACCGTCACTGTCAGCCGGGGTGATATCGAGAGCAGCGTTACCGCCATCGGCACCTTGCAGCCACGCCGTTATGTTGACGTCGGCGCCCAGGCATCCGGGCAGATCCGTGCCATCAAGGTCGAGGTCGGCGACGCGGTGCAAGAAGGCCAGTTGCTGGTCGAGATCGACCCTTCCACGCAACAGGCCAAGCTGGACGCGGGACGCTACTCGGTCGAAAACCTGCAGGCACAGTTGCAAGAGCAACGTGCCCAGCATGAGCTGGCCCGGCAGAAGGCCGAGCGCCAGCAGAGCCTGGCGGCAGGCGGCGCCACGCGCGAAGAGGATGTGCAAACGGCCCGCGCCGAGCTCAAGGCCACCCAGGCGCGCATCGACATGATCCAGGCGCAGATTCGCCAGGCCCAGGCCAGCCTGCGCAGCGACCAGGCCGAACTGGGTTACACCCGCATCTATGCCCCCATGAGTGGCACCGTGGTCGCACTGGATGCCCGCGAGGGGCAGACGCTTAACGCCCAGCAGCAGACCCCGCTGATCCTGCGCATCGCCAAATTGTCACCGATGACAGTCTGGGCGGAAGTGTCGGAAGCGGACATTGGCCACGTCAAACCCGGCATGCACGCCTATTTCACCACGCTCAGCGGTGGCACCCGGCGCTGGAACAGCACTGTACGGCAGATCCTGCCGGTGCCGCCCAAGCCGCTGGAGCATGCCAACCAGGGCAGCGGCAGCCCGGCCAGCAAAAGCAATGGCCGGGTGGTGTTGTATACGGTGTTGCTGGACGTCGATAACGCCGACGGCGCCCTGATGGCAGAAATGACCACCCAGGTGTTCTTCGTCGCTGACCGTGCGCACGATGTGCTGACCGCCCCGATTTCCGCGCTCAACCCGGGCAAGCAGCCCGATCGCAGGCTGGCACAGGTACTGACGAAACACGGCGCCATTGAAAATCGCGAAGTGCGCACCGGCATCAGCGACCGCCTGCGCGTGCAGATTCTCGAAGGGCTGGAAGAAGGTGATCGCCTGCTGATCAGCCCCTTGCTCAGTGCAGGAGGGTAAATGCCAGTCCCACTGATTGAGCTGCGCGATATCCGCAAATGCTATGGCGGCGTCGATACACCGCAAATCGAGGTCTTGCGCGGTATCAACCTGAGCATTCACGCCGGTGAATTCGTCGCCATTGTCGGTACCTCCGGCTCAGGCAAGTCTACGCTGATGAACATCCTCGGCTGCCTGGACCGCCCCTCCAGTGGCGACTACCTGTTCGCGGGTGAACAGGTGGCCAGCCTGGACAGTGACGCACTCGCCTGGCTGCGGCGTGAAGCCTTCGGTTTCGTGTTCCAGGGCTATCACCTGATTGCCTCCGGCACCGCCCAGGAAAATGTCGAAATGCCGGCGATCTATGCCGGCACGCCTGCCGCCGAGCGCCACGCACGCGCCCATGCCCTGCTGACCCGCCTGGGCCTGGCCGAACGTACCGGTAATCGCCCGCACCAGTTGTCCGGCGGCCAGCAACAACGCGTATCGATAGCCCGCGCGCTGATGAACGGTGGCCACATCGTTCTGGCAGACGAACCCACCGGCGCCCTCGACAGCCGCAGCGGTACCGAAGTCATGGCCCTGCTCGACGAACTGGCCAGCCAGGGCCATGTGGTGATCCTCATCACCCACGACCGGGAAGTCGCCGCACGGGCCAAGCGCATCATCGAAATCCGCGATGGCCAGATCATCAGCGACCAGGCCCAGCCTGAGCCACTGCCCGCTTCGCACCCTGAGGTCGACGTGCTGCAGGCCGTCGACCTGCGCCAGCGCCTGAACGACGGCAGCGAGCACAACGGTGCCTGGAAAGGCGAACTGCTGGACGCCGTCAAGGCGGCGTGGAGGGTGATGTGGATCAACCGCTTCCGCACCGCACTGACGTTACTGGGCATCATCATCGGCGTGGCGTCGGTGGTGGTCATGCTGGCAGTGGGTGAAGGCAGCAAGCGCCAGGTCATGGCGCAGATGGGCGCCTTCGGCTCCAACATCATCTACCTCAACGGCAAGCCACCCGCCCCCAGGGCGCCGGAAGGCATCATCACCCTGGACGACACCCGCGCCATCGCCACCCTGCCCCAGGTGCGCATGATCATGCCCGTCAATGGCGGCAAGGCCGGTGTACGCTATGGCAACCAGGACCTGAAGCTCTATGTCGGCGGCTCCAACACCTACTTCCCGCAGATATTCAACTGGCCAGTGGCGCAGGGGAGTTTCTTCACCGAGGCCGACGAAGCCGCCGGCGCCGCAGTGGCAGTGATCGGCGAAAAGACCCGGGAAAAACTGTTTGCCGACCGCAACCCGGTGGGCCAGTACATTCTCATCGAGAACGCACCGTTCCAGGTCATCGGGGTGCTGGCCGGCAAGGGCGCCAGCTCTGGCGACCAGGATGCCGACGCCCGAGTGATGGTGCCCTACACCACCGCCAGCGTGCGCCTGTTCGGCAACCAGGCCCCGGAATACGTGGTGATCGCCGCCGCAGATGCGCGCCAGGTGAAGCAGACCGAGCAGGTCATCGACCAGTTGCTGCTGAAACTGCACAACGGCGTAACCGACTTCGAACTGACCAACAATGCGGCCATGATCCAGGCCGAAGCCAGGACGCAGAACGCGCTGTCGCTGATGCTGGGCGCCATTGCCGCCATTTCGCTGCTGGTGGGCGGCATCGGGGTGATGAACATCATGCTGATGACCGTGCGCGAGCGCACACGGGAAATTGGTATCCGCATGGCCACCGGCGCGCGCCAGCGCGACATCCTGCGCCAGTTCCTTACTGAAGCCGTGATGCTGACGATGGTCGGCGGCGTCAGCGGCATCGCCCTGGCATTACTGATCGGCGGCGCCCTGAGCCTGGGCCAGGTCGCCGTCGCCTTCTCGCTGCCCGCCGCCATCGGTGCCTTCGCCTGCGCCGTGGTCACCGGTATCGCGTTCGGCTTCATGCCCGCCCGCAAGGCTGCACGGCTCGACCCGGTGGCCGCCCTTACCAGCGTATGAGTACCCCAACGTTGATCAAACCCTTGCCCCTGCTCGGCGCCTGCCTGCTGCTGAGCGCCTGCGCCACCCCTGCAACGCCGCCGCAACACGGTGTGCACGCCCCGGCCCGCTGGCAGGCGGCCGCGCCTCAGAGCACACCACGCCACTTGACCGGCTGGTGGCAGTCGTTCGGCAGCCCGGCACTGAACCAGCTGGTGGAGCAAGCCCGCACCGACAGTTTCGAAGTCGGCGCGGCCATGGCCCGGGTTCGCCAGGCACAGGCCGATGCGGTCATTGCCGGCGGCCCCTTGCTGCCCGAAGTTACGGGGGCAGCCAATGCCAACCGCGAGCGCCTGCAGCACGGCAACGGCTACAGCCAACTGAATTCCAGCCCGACCCAGCGCACCACTCATTACCTGGATGTGGCCCTGAAGGCCAGCTACGAGGTGGACTTCTGGGGCGGCAACGCGGCAGCGCGCGAGAGTGCCCTGCACGGCCTGCAAGCCAGTGAGTTCGACCGCGCGACCGTTGAACTGACCTTGCTCGGCAAGGTTGCCGACAGCTACATGCAGGCGCTGGCCTTCCAGCAGCAGGGGCGGATTGCCGACCTTAACCTGGCCAATGCCGAGCGTGTCCTGCAACTGGTGCAAACCCGCTTCGATGCAGGCTCGGCCACAGCACTGGAACTGGCCCAGCAACAAAGCCTGGTCGCCACCCAGCAACGGCAACGCCCGCTTTACCAGCAACAGGCCCGGGAGGCCCTGATCACCCTGGCGACCCTGGTCGGGCAACCGGTGCAGGACTTGCAACTGGGCCACACGCGTTTTGAACAGCTCAACTGGCCCTCGATCGATGCGGGCCTGCCCAGCGAACTGATCAGCCGACGGCCGGACATCGCCAATGCCGAGGCCAAGCTGGCGGCGGCTCAGGCCAATGTGCGCGTAGCCCGCGCGGCGATGCTGCCCAAACTCAACCTGACGCTGATCGTCGGCAGCGGCGCCGATCACTTCCCGGACGTCTTGCGCAACCCCTTCACCAGCCTCGCCGCAGGCCTGGTCACGCCGGTGTTCAACAACGGCCGCCTGCGCGCTGAACGCGACAAGGCGGTAGCAACCCAGGAGGAACTGCTGCAGAACTACCGCGGCGCCATCCTGGCCGGTTTCGGCGATGTGGAAAAGGCCCTCAATACCCTGGACGGCATCGACCGGCAACTGCATTGGCAGGCGATCGAACTGCAACAGGCGCGCAAAGCCTTCGACATCGCCGAAAGCCGCTACCAGGCGGGCGCCGAGGACCTGCTGACCGTCCTGCAAACCCAACGCACCCTGTACCAGGCTCAGGACGAGGATGTGCAACTGCGCCTCAAGCGGGTCATGGGCAGCATCGCCCTGTACAAGGCCCTGGGCGGCGGCTGGCAGGTCGCTGGCGCTGAACCGGGTGCCGCACCTGGCGCTTAAACATCGGCAGGTGCGGTTCGTCTTTATCCATGGACAGCACCCGACACGTCGCACTCGCCCTCTCACAGGAAGCCCTATGAACGCACCCTCTTTCAGTCTGATCCTGGCCGATGGCCGCAAAGCCAGTGCCCAGGATGAAACGCCAGAGAGCGGTAGCCTGCGCCTCGACAGCAGCGCCGCCATCCCCTACCGGGAGGTCGACAACCGCATCGTCTTCGAGCAACTTCCGCCAGCATTTCCGGCCAGCGCGATGCTGGCAGTGCTGGCGACCCGTTTCTGCCACCGCAAACAATGCAACGAGGTGAATGTGCAGGTCCCTGGCGACCGGGAATTTGCCGTGCGTGCGGTACGCGAAGGCATTTTCGATCACTGGCAGGTCGACGACCAAGGCAGGCTTGCCCTGCGCTGTACCCGCCAGACCTTCTGGCAGCAACCCCTGCCATGGCTTCGCGAGCCGGCCAGCGTGCACACGGCCCCGCGTTATTGCTTCAGCGGCGAGAAACGCCACCCGCAACGCCCGCCCAAACCGGCGGGCGAAGTCTATCGACGCCATCTGCCGAAGCTGAACGCCACCTTTTCACTGCGCACCATCGACCCGGTGAAGGACCTTGCAGCCTTCAACCGCTGGATGAACCTGGAGCAAGTCGCGTTCTTCTGGGAGCAGACCGGCACTCCGGAAGAACATGCGCAATACATTCGCGAAATGCTCGACGACCCGCGCGTACACCCGCTGATCGGCTGCTTCGACGACGAACCCTTCGCCTACTTTGAAGTGTACTGGTGCAAGGAAGACCGCATCGCCCCCTACTACGACGTCGCCGATTACGACCGTGGCTGGCACGTGGTGATCGGCGAACCCAAGCACCAGGGCATCGGCAAACTGCGCGGCTGGTTCCGCTCGCTGATGCATTACATGTTCCTCGATGACCCACGCACCCAGCGGATTCTCGGCGAACCGCGCATCGACCATACGCGCCAGATCGACTTCCTCAAGTCCCAGGGGTTCGGCCACCTGAAGGACATTCAACTGGCCCACAAGAAAGCCGCTCTGCTGCGTCTGGAGCGCGAAGCCTTCTTTGATGACCACGTCCTTTGATCCGCCTGGAGAAGACTTCCCCATGATTCGCAAACCGCTCAGCGCGACCCGCGAGCTTGCCCAGTTGCTCAAGCCGTTCTGGCCCATCGTGCTGGTTTCCATACTGTTGGGCATCCTCGGCGGCTTCAGCGTCACCACGCTGCTGGCCACCATCAACCGCGCCCTCAACAGCGAAGCAGGGCTGACCCACGCCGTGCTGTGGTTGTTTGCCGGCCTCTGCGTGCTGACCTTGCTCAGCAGCATCTTCTCCGACATGGGCACCAATTTCGTTGGCCAGAAGATCATTGCCAAACTGCGCAAGGAGCTGGGCGAAAAAGTGCTTTCGGCGCCCATCGAGCAGATCGAGCGCTATCGCAGCCACCGCCTGATACCGGTGCTGACCCACGATATCGATACCATCAGCGATTTCTCGTTCGCCTTCGCCCCCCTGACCATTTCGCTGACGGTGACGCTGGGCTGCATGGGCTACCTGGCAACATTGTCCGGCCCGCTGTTCCTGCTGATGCTGCTGGCATTGGGCGCCGGCATCACCGCCCAGGTCATCGCCCGTACGCGCGGCATCAAGGGGTTCAATACCGCCCGCGAGGCCGAGGACGACCTGCAGAAGCATTACAACGCCATTGCCCAGGGCGCCAAGGAGCTGCGCATACACCGGCCGCGCCGGTATCGCATGTTCACCCGGCACATCCAGGGGATCAGCGAGCGGATCAGCGCCATCCAGATCAAGGCAGTCAATACCTACATCCTGGCCAAGACGTTCGGCTCGACGCTGTTCTTCATCGTCATCGGCCTGGCCCTGGCCCTGCAGAGCACCTGGACAAGCGTCGATCAGGCGGCAATGACCGGCTTCGTGCTGGTGCTGCTGTACATGAAAGGCCCACTGGACCATCTGGTCAGCGTACTGCCGCTGGTCAGCAAGGCACAGGTGGCATTCCAGCGCATTGCCGAGCTGTCAGAGCAGTTTTCCTCGCCCGAACCGAACCTGCTGCTCGACGGCCAAGGCGCACCGCGCCAAACCATCGACAGCCTGGAACTGCGCAATGTGCAGTACGCATTTCCGGCTGTCGAGGGCAGCACGCCGTTTCGCCTGGGCCCGGTGAACCTCACGATCAACCAGGGCGACATCGTGTTCATCGTCGGCGAGAACGGTTGTGGCAAGACCACGCTGATCAAGCTGCTGCTTGGCCTGTATGCGCCGCACAGTGGTGACATCCTGCTGGATGGTCAGCCGGTCTCGGTGCTTGACCGGGATGACTACCGACAACTGTTCACCACCATTTTCGCCGACTACTACCTGTTCGACGACGTGGTCCAGGGTGACCAGCAGATTCCCGACGATGCGACCCAATACCTGCAACGCCTGGAGATCGCGCACAAGGTCAGCGTACGTGACGGCGCCTTCACCACCACCGACCTGTCCACTGGGCAACGCAAGCGCCTGGCCCTGATCAGCGCCTGGCTGGAGCAGCGCCCGGTACTGGTGTTCGACGAGTGGGCAGCCGATCAGGACCCAACCTTCCGCCGCATCTTCTACACAGAGCTGCTGCCGGACCTCAAGCGCCTGGGCAAGACCATCATTGTCATCTCCCACGATGACCGCTACTTCGATATTGCCGACCAGTTGGTACACATGGACAGCGGCAAGGTTCGCACCGCAGCCCAGCCGGCCTGACCGGCTGCATCCCTCGCCCCGACCAGGTCGGTTACAACCCTGGCCGGGGCCTGCCCACCCGCCCCGTCACCCACACGCCCGCCGGTAAATTTGCCGTGCGGCGGCTCGTTTACTGGCCATACACCTCTCCAGAGGACAGCGGCCATTCGCCGGCAAGGCCGGCCCCCATGCTGCTGTCCTTCGCCTCGACTGCCACAGGGACCGCCATGCACGAATCACTGGATGCCGACTCGCTCGCTGAAGACTTGCTGGACGACGCCTTGCTCGCCCTCCTCCAGGATGAGCGGCCTGAACCCGACCGGATAGCACCACGCGAGAGCGCCGGGCCGGCCCCCCTCTCCTTCGCCCAGCAGCGCCTGTGGTACCTGCAGCAGTTCAACCCGCAGAGCGCGGCGTACAACCTGCCACGGGCACTGTCACTGAAGGGTGAACTGCATGGCCAGCAGCTGGCCATGGCCTTGCAGGCGGTGGTCGACCGCCATGACATCCTGCGCAGCAGGTTCGCCGAGGTCGAGGGCATACCGCAGCAGTTCGTCGAAGCCGACGCACGCCTCGAAATGCCCTGCGACGACCTGACCGCCATGCCCGCCACGCAACGCCCTCATGCATTGCAGCGGCTCATCGAAGCGGATGCGCTGGCACCGTTCGACCTCGGCAAGGCGCCCCTGATCCGGGCCCGACTGGTGAAAGTACAAGGTGACGAGCATGTGTTGCTGCTGAACATGCACCACATCGTTTCAGACGCCTGGTCCAATCCGATCCTGCTGCAGGACCTGCTGGGCGCCTATTCGCAGGCAGCCGCCCAGGGAGCCTGCAAGCTGCAACGGCCCGCCATCCAGTATGCCGATTACGCCATCTGGCAACGCCAGGCTTACCTGCAAAGCGATGCGTGCCAAGCGTCTGCCCGCTACTGGCATACCCGGCTGGGTGACGAACTGCAGCCGTTGATGTTGCCGGGTGACCTCGACCCGCGCTGCGCTGACGCACCGCCCGAGGGCACCAGTGCCCGCTACCATGGCCTGCAACTGGACGCCGAGGTGTTCCAGGCCCTGCTGCAGCTCAGCCGGCAGCAGGGCGTGCAACCCTTCGTCATCGCCCTGGCCGCCTGGCAGGTGCTGCTGGGCCGCTACAGCGGCCAGCGGCAATTCACCCTCGGCGTGCCCAGCGCCGGGCGCAACCGCAGCGAAACCCAGCAGCTGGTAGGTTTTTTCGTCAGCACCCAGATCTACCGCGCCGAACTCGACCCGCAGCAATCCGTGCAGACCCTGCTGCAAAACCTGCGGGAGCAGTCTATTGCGGCCCTGAGCCACAGCGACTACCCGATGGAGCTGTACCTGGAGACGCTGCAGCACAACGGCCAGGTGCTACCCACCCAGTTGTTCCAGGCGCTGTTCAACTGGCGCGTGGCCGGGACTGCCAGCGGCCCGCTGGCCCTGGGCCCACTGCAGCTGGACTTCCTCGATACCGCCAGCGCCCAGGCCAAATGCCTGATCGGCATCGACCTTGAATACGCAGCCGACGGCCTTGGCTTCAGCCTCGAATACGACTGCAGCCAGTTCAGCCACGCCACCGTGCAACGCATGGCCCGGCACTGGCAGAACCTGCTGCTGGCCATGGCCCGGGGGCCCGAGCAACGGCTGGGCGAGCTCGACATGCTGGGCACGCCGGAGCAGCAGGCCACCTTCGCCCAGTGGAACCCGGCCCCCGCCGAGCACCCGGCCGATCAGGCCCTGCACAGCCGCATCGAGGCCCAGGTGCAGCGCACCCCCGATGCCATCGCCGTCACCTGCGAGGGCCAGGCCCTGAGCTATGCCCAGCTCAACCAGCGTGCCAACGCCCTGGCCCGGCGCCTGGTCGACGACGGGGTCGGGCCCGACGTGCTGGTCGGCCTGGCTGCCGAGCGCTCGCTGGACATGGTCGTTGGCATCTTCGCCATCCTCAAGGCTGGCGGTGCCTATGTGCCGCTGGACCCGGCCTACCCGGCCGACCGTTTGGCCTACATGATCGAAGACAGCGGCCTGCAGCGCCTGCTGGCCCAGCCCCAGGTGCTGGCCAGCCTGCCGGTGCCGGCAGGCGTGCGCGTGCTCAGCCTGGAAGGCAACGATGACAGCACCCAGGCCGACCCGCTGGCCTGCTCGCCGGTCACGGTCAGCCCGGACAACCTCGCCTACGTGATCTACACCTCCGGTTCCACCGGCAAGCCCAAGGGCGTGCTGCTGCCGCAGCGCAACGTGCTGCGCCTGTTCACGGCCACCGACGCCGACTTCCGCTTCGGCAGCGACGACGTGTGGAGCCTGTTCCACTCCTATGCCTTCGACTTCTCGGTGTGGGAAATCTTCGGCGCCCTGCTGTACGGCGGGCGCCTGGTGATCGTGCCGCAGCACACCAGCCGCTCACCCGAGGCCTTCTACCAGTTGCTGGCCGATGAACAGGTCACGGTGCTGAACCAGACCCCGTCGGCGTTCAAGCAACTGATGGCGGTGGCCACCACGGCCGAGCCGCAGCGGCCACTGGCACTGCGCAGCGTGGTGTTCGGGGGCGAGGCGCTGGACGTCAACAGCCTGGCACCGTGGTTCGAACGCTTCGGCGACCGCCAGCCGCAGCTGGTGAACATGTACGGCATCACCGAAACCACCGTGCATGTCAGCTACCGGCCGCTGTCGCTGGCCGACCTGGGCAAGGCGGCCAGCAGCCCGATGGGCTTGCCGATCCCCGACCTGTCCTGGTATGTGCTCGACGGCGACCTGAACCCGGTAGCCAAAGGCTGCATCGGCGAGCTGTACGTCGGCCGCGCCGGCCTGGCGCGCGGCTACCTCAAGCGCAGCGACCTGAGCGCCACACGCTTCGTGCCGGACCCGTTCGGTGCCCCTGGCGGGCGCCTGTACCGCACCGGTGACCTGGCGCGCTACCACGCCGACGGGGTGATCGAGTATGTGGGACGCATCGACCACCAGGTGAAGATCCGCGGCTTCCGCATCGAGCTGGGGGAAATCGAAGCCCGCCTGCAGGCGCAGCCGCAGGTGCGCGAGGCCCTGGTGCTGGCCCAGGAAGGCGCGACCGGCCAGCAGCTGGTGGCCTACCTGATCCCCGCTGCCGAGGTAGCGCTGGAGCAGCAGGCCGGGCTGCGCGCGCAACTGCGCGAACAGTTGAAGGAAGCGCTGCCGGACTACATGGTCCCGGCGCACCTGCTGCTGCTCGACCGGTGGCCGCTGACAGCCAACGGCAAGCTCGACCGCAAGGCCCTGCCCAAGGCCGATGCCAGCCTGCTGCAGCAAGCCTACAACGCTCCCCAGGGCGCGCTGGAACAGGCCTTGGCCACGTTGTGGCAAACCGCGCTCAACGTCGAACGTATCAGCCGCGACGATCACTTCTTCGAACTGGGTGGCCACTCGTTGCTGGCCATCCAGCTGCTGGCCAGCATCAAGCAGGCACTGGGCCTGACAGTGCGTATCCAGGACCTGCTCGCCTACCCCCGCATCGACCTGTTGGCTGCACATCTGGGCCGTGAGCATGCCTGTGCGAGCCCGTGCATCGTGCCCCTCAACCGCCCGGCCACACCGCTGCCTGCATTGTTCTGTATCCACCCCAGCGGCGGCATGGTCTTCAGCTATCAGCCGCTGGCCAGGTGCCTGGAACCGCAGGCTTGCGTCTACGGCGTGCAGCACCGGGGCGGCAGCCCGGCGCCGGCCGAACAGCAGGGCTGGCAAGCGATGATCACCGACTACACCGCACAGATCCGCCAGGCACAACCGTCCGGGCCATACCGCCTGATGGGCTGGTCCCTGGGCGGCAGCATTGCCTGGGACATCGCCCGGCAGCTGGAACAGGCCGGCTGCGAAGTCGCATTCCTGGGGCTGGTCGACAGCACCCTGCCCGAGGCGCAGTTGAGCCGCGCCGCGTTCCCCCTTCACACCCCTCGCCCAGCCCGCCACAGCGATACGCCGGGCCAGCGCGAGCTGCAAGACACCGTCGAGCTGTTCGGGCTGTTGTTCCCGCAGGCCAAACAGGCCGCCGCCGAGCAGCTGCACGCCAACCCTACTCAGGACGTCAAGGCGTTCTACCAGTGGGCCACGGCGCACCTGGCTGACGCTGGCAGCGATGTCCAGGGCGTGCTGGCCAGTGCCAAGGCCCAGATCATGAATGCCCAGGCGTTCGACATCCACGATCAGCTGGAAGCGAGCTTCGCCGATTTCACCCTCACTCCGCTCAGGGTCAAGCCCAGCTGCTGGTGGTCGCAGGTGCACAAGAGCGCAGCACACATTCACGCCGCCGAGCAGGTCATCCGCCAGTTCTGCGCAGGGGGTGAGCTGGACGTTTCGCTGCACTCACCCTACCCACACGAAACCATGATGCTGGAGCAGCCCCTGATCGACTCGTTCATCGAGGCGTTCGGCCGTAGCTGCCCGGCACCCTGAATACCCCGTCACACCTGCCAAAAAGGAAACGTTCGCCATGAAGTGCGCCCCCTACACCGTCACCGGCCTGGCCCTTGCCCTGGCCATGGCGGCCTGCCCGCTACTCGCCCAGGCTGCCAGCAAGACCCCGGGCGAGGTCTTCCAGGATTGCAAGGCCGGCTGCCCGGAAATGGTCGTGCTGCCTGCGGGCAGTTTCGTCATGGGCACGCCGGATGACGAACCGGGCAAGCAGCCCGACGAAGGCCCGCAACATACCGTGACCTTCGCCAAACCCTTCGCCATCAGCCGCTTCCAGGTCACCGCCGGCGAGCTGGATGCCTATATCAAGGAAACCGGCGTGGTCATCAAGGACGGTGACAAACGCCCAGGGCGCCTGTGCCAGGCCAGCAAGCCTCGCTACCCGCAAGGGCCGCGCCAGCCGGCAGTGTGCGTTGATTACTACGATGTGCAGGCCTATGCGCAGTGGCTGAGCAAAAAGACCGGCCACACTTACCGCATGCTCAGCGAGGCCGAACGCGAGTACGCGGCACGGGCCGGCTCCACCGGGCCGTTCCCGTTCCCGTTCGATGAAGAAGGCGACTACCAGATCAGCAAGCACGCCAATACCTACGGCCCCAAGGACGGCTACAGCTACACCTCACCGGTAGGCAGCTATCCGCCCAATGCCTTTGGCGTCTATGACATGCACGGTAACGTGTATGAATGGGTCGCCGACTGCTACCACAAGGACTACGTCGGCGCGCCCAGCGATGGCAGCGCCTGGATGGAGGCCGACGGCGGGCTTTGCCAGGCGGCGCACATGCGCGGGAATGACTGGGGTGAAGCGCCGATCTTCTCGCGTTCGGGCAATCGCAATGATCGCGAACGCACGGTACGTGGCGACTTCCTGGGCTTTCGTGTAGCGCGGGAGCTGTGACCTGGCGCAGGCCATCTGGGCGGGGTACCCGCCAAGATGGCCTGCGTGGCCCCAGGTTCAGAACTGTGGGGTGTATTTGACCGAGAACATGAAGTTGCGAGGGTCGCCGTAGTAGTTGTTGGCACTGACCGCAGCATACGACGGGATGTAGTACACCTTGTCGAAGATGTTGTTGAAGTTGACCGCCAGGCTGACTTCATCGCTGACCTTGTAACCAAGGCGCGCATTCCAGATGGTGAAGCCGGGCGAATCGAATTTGCGGTCGTAGGCAACGGTGCTGCTCTGGCTGTTGAAACCGCCACCGACACTGAAGCGGCTGAAGTCACCAGGCAGGGTGTAGTCCGTCCACACCTTCACCGAGTGTTTCGGCGTCCAGGTGGAGAAGATCTTGCCCTCGTTCGTGTTGTCCTTGAGGTACTTGGTGGTGTTGTAGACGTAACTGGCCGACGCTTGCAGGCCTGGCAGCACCTCACCGTTGATCTCGGCTTCAAGGCCTTGGCTACGCACTTTGCCAGACGCTGCCGCGCAGTTGGAGCCGCCACACAACGATTCGGTGTTCAGAATCGGCACCGCGCGGTTTTCATGGTCATAGCGGAACAGCGCGACGCTGGTATTGACCTGGCCGTCGTTGAGCTCGCCCTTCAAGCCCAGCTCGTAGTTGCTACCTGTGATCGGCTCGATCGTGGAACCACCCACGCCAATGGCACTCTGCGGGATGAAGACGTCGGCATAGCTGGCGTAGGCCGACCATTGCGGCGTCAATTCGTAAACCAGGCCCGCGTAGGGGGTGACAACACCGTTGTTGGCCTTGGAGGCCGGGCTGTCGTATTGATGGACGCCGGCCTGATAGACCTGGGAATCGTAATCATAGGAGTACCAGCTGGTACGCCCGCCCAGGATCAAGGTCAGCGGGTCGGTCAGCTTGACGCGCCAGGTACCGTAGATACCTTTCTGCACGATCTTGTACTGGCTGTCGGTACGCGTGCCACGGGCCGCCAGGCTGTCGTAGTTCTCGAAGGGCAAGTGGTTGTCGAGATCGAAAATGTTCGCCCCCGCGCTGCGCACCACCGCCATGGTGTTGTCGCTGGTGAAGCGTGAGTAGTTACCGCCGAAGACCACTTCCTGGTCGAAGCCAAAACCGTTGAAGTCGCCATCGACGAACATGTCCAGGCCACGGCTGTGGGAGTTGAAATCAGTGGCATAGCGCCAGTCGAACAACCCAGACCCATCGTTGGCCAGGCCGGTCGGCGCTACCACGTAGGCGTAGGTCATTTCGTTGCGCTCGTTGATCGCCACCGCCGCGGTCTTGAACTTCCAGTGGTCGTTGAAGCGGTGCTCGAGGTCGACATACAACGCCAGCTGCTCGGTCATGCCGCGGTTCCAGTCGGAGCCGGTGAAGGTCGAGCGCGACAAGCCTACGTCCCGGCCATCACTGAAGCGCGGCAAACCGGCGACCATGGGCGTGAAACGCGTCTTGCGATCGCTGATGCCGACACCGAGGGTGGTGTCTTCAGACAGGTCGAAGTCCAGCGCACCGTAGACCTTCTGCTCCCAGCCGCCCACATAGTCGATGAACGAGTTGCGCGTATCGTAGTCGACCACGGCACGCCCACGGATGTTGCCCGCCTCGTTCAGCGGGCCGCCAACGTCAACCTGGGTGGCATAGTGGTCCCAGGAACCGGCCTGGGCGGTCAGGGTGACTGTCGGCTTGGCCTGGCCGCGCTTGCGCACGAAGTTGATCGCGCCACCGGGGCTGTTGGCCCCTTGCAGCAGCGCAGCGCCGCCACGCAGCAGTTCGACACGGTCATAGAATGCCGTCGGTTCCGTCAGGTAGCTGCCCAGCGCGTAGATGCCACGGGTCATGGGCACGCCATCGTACTGCAGCGAATCGATTTCAAAACCGCGCGAGGTGATGAAGCCGCCGGTACCCGGGCTTTTGGCGAAGGTCATGCCCGGCGCGTTGGCCAACAGCGTCGGCAAGTCGGTGATGTTCTGGTCATCCATGCGCTTGCGGGTCATCACCGACACGCTCTGCGGAATGTCCTTGAGCTTGTGTTCGCTCTTGCCGATGGTGACGCCACCGGTGGTATACGAGTTGCTGCCTTCGGTGGTCACGCCCAACGTGTTGCCCGTGATGCTGGTGGTGCCCAGCTCCAGCGCCGAGGACGCTGGCCGCTCACGCCGCACCAGGGTCAGGGTATCGCCCTCCAGGCTGTAGCTGACCGGCAAGCCGCGCAACAGCTTGGCCACTGCCGCATCGACGGTGTAGCTGCCACGCACTTCATTGCCACGCAGGTCGGCCATTTCCGAGGCGTTGTAGATGAACTGCACATCGGCCTGCTCGCCAAGCGCACGCAGGGCGTTGGGCAGCGACTGGGCAGCGATGTCGAAGTTGACCCCCTGAGCCCAGACCTGGGCGGCCATGGGCAGCATCAATGCGGCGCCCAGCACCCCTTTGCCGAGCAACGCCCGTGATGAGCGGGCGCTGATCGAGCGGGACATGCAAAGCGCCTTGACCAATGGTTTGAACTCGAAAAATCCTGCTGGCATGGTATTTCTCTATTTATATCGTGTAATGAAATCGTCCCGCGCCCGCCAACGGCCCCCAAACGGCCGAGCTGCCCATCCTCCCCCGGACAGATCCCGCGACAGACGCCTGACACGCAAGTCAAAACGGCTTGCCACGTGTGGCTTTCAGCGCGCTCCTACATAAGACGCATCACCCTGGAAAATCCAGAATGAGAATTTTTTGCATTAGTATCTCGCCGGCATCCTTCCACGCAATCGGCACGGCAGTACGGGGGAGGCAATGCAAAAGACCCCAGGGGCGGGTTGCCCGCCCCTGGGCGTGGTGAGGCTCAGCGGCTCTTTTCCAGCAGCCGGGCTTTTTCTTCAGGGCTCATGCTGTCGAGCCGCAGACGGGCCTGGGCCAGCTTGAGCAACTGGCCAGGGTTGGCTTCGCGCTCGCGCAGCGCCTGGGCAAGGGTGGCAACCGTAGCGTGGTCGAAGATGACGCCTGGATTGATGTCGCACTGCAGCAACTTGCGAATACCTGCCGCCAGCTTGATGACCAGCAGCGAATGCCCGCCCAGTGCAAAAAAGTCCTGCTCGATGCCCACTTGCTCCAGCCCCAGCAGTTGCGCCATGCGCTGCGCAATCACGGTTTCCAGTGCATCACGCGGGGCCAGCAGCCCCGCCGCAGGTTCATTGCCCACCTGCCGCAACGCTTGCCGGTCGAGCTTGCCGTTGCCCAGGCGCGGCAACCGCGGCAATGCCTGCAGGGTACGCGGCAGCATCACCGCCGGCAGTTGCCGGGCAAGATACTCGCGGACCGCGTCCAGGGCAGCCGCCGTGGCCTCGTCGCGCAAGCTGACATACGCGCTCAGCGCTTCTCCATCGCACAACACCGCCGCCTCGACCACCTGCGGTGCACCCGACAGCTGTGCCTCGATCTCCGCCAGCTCGATGCGGAAGCCGCGTACCTTCACCTGATGGTCGCGCCGGCCTTGCAGCTCGATAGCACCGTCCGGGCGATAGCGGGCCAGGTCGCCGGTGCGGTAAAGCCGCTCGCCCGCCACGAACGGGCTCTCGACGAACGCCGGCGGGTCACTCTGCACGTCTTGCAGGTAGCCGCGACACACCTGCTGCCCACCGACATACAGTTCGCCCAGCACGCCGGTGACCGCCAACTGCAAGTGCTGATCCAGCACATAGACCTGGTTGTTGGGCAACACCTGCGACAACCCGAGGGTGCCGGTCGGTACCGCCCGAACCGGATGCACCATGACCCCGACCGTGGTTTCGGTCGGGCCGTAATGGTTGAACAGCTTGCAGTCCGGACGTATCTGCAACAGGCGCTGCAGCAACGCCGCGCTCGGGGCTTCCCCGCCCAGGATGACGGTGGCCGGTACTGCCGGTGCCTTCGACTCCAGCAGCGCGCTCAGGTGCGACGGCACGATCTTCAGGCAGTCGATTGCCTGCTGCTCGAGGTACGCAGCAAACAGTTCAGCATCCTTCATCACCTCGTCGGCGGCCACGTGCAGTGTCGCACCCACATACAAGGCTGCGAACAGCGTCGTATGGCCAAGGTCGGCCGACACCGTCGAGCCGAATGCGAAGTGACGACAGCCCTCCAGCGCCAGCGTGTGGCACACGCCTGCGGTGTAGTTCAGCAGTTGCCGGTGCTCGACCACCACGCCTTTGGGGGTGCCTGTCGAGCCCGAGGTGAACAGGACATAGGCGGCATCGCTGGCGCTGGCGGCGTGCGGTTGCAGCCGTGCAGTGTCAACCGCCAGCGGGTACAGGCTGTCGAGGCTCAGCGCCTCTATGCCCTGCTCACGCAGGCTGGCCACCGCTGCCGGTTCGACCAGCACCTGCGTGGCGCCGGCCTGTGTCATCAGGCGCACCTGCCGGGCAACGGGCCAGTGCGGCTCCAGCGCCAGGTAGGCTGCGCCGACACGCCAACTGGCCAACATCGCCACGACCCAGTCCAGCGAACGCGGCAGCGCCAGTGCCAGCACCGCCCCGGGTTGCACGCCAGCCTGCTGCAGCGCCAGCGCCAGGCGCTGCACTGCCAACTCCAGTTGGGCGTAACTCAGGCCCGCGTCACCTGCGACCAGCGCCAGCGCGTCGGGGGTGTCGATTGCCCACTGGCTGATCTGGGCCGCCAGTGATGTCTCGGCCAGTGGTTGCGGCGCGGGGTTGATCGACAGCAGGCGCTGGCGCTCGGCTTCACCCAGCAGGTTCAACTGCCGCAGCGGGCGGTCCGGCGCCTGGACGATGCTGCGCAGCAATTCAATGTACTGCTCCAGCAGGCCTTGCATGCCGCGCGCACTGTAGCGCCCGGCCAGGTAATCCAGGCTCACGGTAATCGGTTGGTCAGCACCCGCTGCTGGGCAAATGCGCAGCTGCAGCTCGATGCCCGTCGGCAGGCGCGGCACCAGTAGCTCGCCCTGCCAGCACAGCCCGCCGGCAACCTGCGGCGCGAGCGCCGGCGTAGTGGAAAACGCCACGGTCGGCACGGCTGTGGGCACCCATTCCGGTACCCAGTACTCCTGCCACGCCACATGCTGCTCCAGCGCGGCGCCGAGCGCTGCAAGGTGCTCGCCGAAACGGGTTTCGTCAGCCCACTGCAGGCACAACGGCAATAACTTGCTGAACGCCCCCGCACTGTTCGCGAAGTAGTCATAATCCTGTCGCGCATCGTGCTGCCAGGCGCCCAACAACCGGTTGCTGTCGCCAAGCCGGCCCAGCAAGGCCCACCAGGCCGCCTGCAGCAGCGTGTCCAGGCTGGCCTGACGGGCGTCGGCCAGGCGTTGCAACTGCCCCTGCAAGGCCAGCGGCAGATTCACCTGATGGTGTGCCTGATGCGTCGCTGGCTGGTCCTGGCGATAGGCTGGCCAAGGCGCGCTCATGCCCTGCTCCGTTGGCATCAGGTGCCCTTGCCAGTAGCCACGGGCTGCCGCTGCATCCTCATCCTGGGCCACTTCGGCACGCCACTCCAGATACTGCCCGAAGGCTTCAGGCAGGTCTTCATCCGGCACGGCTGGCGTGTCATACAACGCCGCCAGGTCACGGTACAGCATGGCCATGCCAGCCGCGTCGCAGGCAAAGCCCGCCACCCCCAGCCATAGATGCCATTGCCCGGCATCGGCGGCCGGTACCAGCAAGGCCTGGGCGGCTGGCAGCTGGTCGATTTCGAAGCGCTGCTGCAACCAAGGCTCGAGCAGTGCCGGCGCACCTGCCTCGGCCTGCACTGCCAGCGTCAGGGCTGGCCGCCGGGCGCCGATGAACTGGCGCATGCCGCGGTATCCCGGGGCAGTGCCCAGGCGCCCGGCCAATATCGGGTGGCGCTCGACCAAGCGCTCAAGCGCCTGGCTCAGGCGCGCCGGGTCCGGCCGGCCCTGAACGCTGATCTTCAGCAGCGTCGCGGCCTGTGACCAGTCCGGGCAAGCGGGCAAGGCATCGAGCCAGTGTTGCTGGTCGACGGTCAGGGCAAAACCGATGTCCTCGGCCTGGTCTACGTAACTGTTCATCCCTGGGCCTCCTCGGTCGCCATCACCTGCATGGCCGCAGCCGCCTCCAGCGCGGCCCGGTCGAACATGTCGCCCATCGCCACGACGATCTTGCGTGGCCCCTCGTACGGGTCACGGGCATGCGCCGCCAGCATGTTGTCGACCAGGATCACGTCGCCTTTCTGCCATTGGAACCGCACGGCACAGGCTTCATACAGCTCGCCGATCAGTTGCATGTCCTGGTCGGGGATCGGCGAACCATCGCCGAAGTACACATGCCGTGGCATGCGCTCCAGGCCGAACATGGCCAGCAGGTCTTCACGCGCATCCGGCTCCAGCCAATAGATGTGGTGCAGCTGCACCTGATTGAAGAACGAGCGTGCGCCGGTGATCGGGTGCGTGATGATTGCCGGGCAGCGGGTGCGGGTCTGCAACTCGTCGTTGTCCAGCCAGCGCCATTCGATGCCAGCGGCACGGCAACGGGCCTCGACCTCGGCGCGGTCATCGGTGCGGAAGAAATGCTGCCATGGCACGTCGAGCTTGTCGGCGAACGTGCGCACATACAGCAGCCCTTTGTCCTCGAGGGTTTGCCGCAGTGCCTGCGGCAGCTTTTCGTACATCAGGCGGCAGTCGACCACCGGCGTGGCACCGCCGACCGGCGAAGGCTGCTCGCAATAGAACATCTGCTTGCGCGGCCAGCTGTCCTGGTGCGCACTCTCGTTATGGAACAAGATCATTTTGGTTTCCGGGTAAGGCGTGGAGCGGTAGGTGTTCTTGCCCCCCTCCTTCTTCGGCAGGTCACCGTATTGACCGTAAAGCCCCGGCTGTACAGCTTCGGCGAATGCTTCAAACCCCTGGATACCCTCCAGGGCAAAGCCGCGGAACAGGATCCCCGCATGCTCGCCCAGCTTGCGCTCGACCAGCGGCCGGTTGTTGCGCACCCACTCGATCAGGTCGATCGATGCGTCGCCAGGCTCGACGAGCAACGGGAACAGCTGGCCTGGTACCAGCAGCGACTCGCGCACCGCAGCCCGTGGCGGTGCAGCTGCAGTGGCGCCGGCAGAGCGCTTGAGGAATTTGCCCAGCTTGTCGGCCTTGCTGGCCGGGGCGCTTACCGGTGTGCTGCCAGCCAGGGCGCCACCCTGTAATGGAACGTTCATCGCTTGCCACCTCATATCCTGAACACTGACGATCTGTTCGAGCATCGCGATCCATGCGCTGACGAGTCGCTGGATATGCTCTTGCCTGAAAAGCGTTGTCGCAAACTGCCAGTTGCCACTGAGCTGCCCGGCCTCCTGTTCGATGAACAGGGCCATGTCGAACTTCGAATAGAGCGCCGTGGCGGGCAGCGCCTGCACGGTAATGTCGGCCAGGGCTTCGCTGCGTACGGGCAGGTTGTTCATCACGAACAGCACCTGCACCAGCGGGTTCATGCCGCGCACCCGCGGGGCGCCATGGGCCTCGACGATCATGTCGAACGGCAGGTCCTGATGCTCCAGGGCCGCGAGCAAGGTGCGCTGGGTGCCCTGCACGAAGTCACCGAAGGCCAGCCCATCGCTCACCCTGGAACGCAGCGGCAATACATTGACGAAGAAGCCGATCAGGCCTTCCAGTTCGCTGTGCTGGCGGCCTGCGGTGTCGGCCCCGACCAGTACGTCGTGGGCACCGCTGGTCTGGTGCATCAACCACTGGAACGCCGCCAGCAGCGTGCTGTACAGGGTCACCCCGGCCTTGGCCGCGAACTGGCCAAGCGCATCGGTCAATGCCGGCGACAGGCTAAAGTCCACCGCACCGCCGGCATGGGAGGCCTGCTCGCTGCGCGGCTGTTCCAGTGGCAGCTCAAGGCGGCCGGTATGGCCCGCCAAGGCCTGTTGCCAGTAGCTTGCCTGGCGCTGCAGCTCACCCGCCTGCTCGAGGGCCTGCTGCCACAAGGCAAAGTCTGAATACTGCAGCGGTAACGGCGCCAGAAGGTGGGTCTGCCCTGGGGCGCTGTGACGGTAGATTTCAACCAGGTCGCGGACCAGCACGCCCATCGACCAGCCATCGGAGATGATGTGGTGCATGGTGAAGAACAGCACATGTTCCTGGTCTGCCAGGCGCGCCAGACGGCAGCGCAACAACGGCGCATGCTCCAGTGCAATCGGTGTGCTGGCGTTGGCCAGGGTGGCTTCGGCAATGCACCGTTGCTGCTCCTGCGGGCTGAACCCGGACCAGTCGTCGAGGGCGATATCCACCTCGATCCGGTCGGCAATCAGCGCCAGCGGATCACCCTCGTCGTCCTGCACGTAGGCCGTACGCAACACTTCATGTCGCTGCGCCAGCGCGTTCAGGCTGTTGCGCAACACCTCGACCTGCAGCGGCCCTTGCAGGCGCAGGGCCAATGGCATGCCGTAAGCAGCGCTGCCCCCGGACAATTGCTCGGCAACCCACAAGCGCCGCTGCATCAACGACAACGGTGCGGTGGCTTTTTCTCCATGGGCCAATAGCTCGACACCGTGCGCGGTCGCAGCCTTGCCAGCGCCGCCGAGCGCTGCCAGCAGGCGCTCCAGCACCGGGTGATCGAACAGGTCACGCAACGTCACTTGCACACCCGGCAGCTTGCGCATCCGCGATACCGCCTGGGTCGCCAGCAACGAGTGACCACCCAGCTCGAAGAAGTGGTCGCCAAGGCCCACCCGCTCAAGGCCGAGCACCTCCTGCCAGATACCCGCAACGTGCTGCTCGAGCGGGGTTTGCGGCGCCCGGTAGGCCTGCTGCAGGGCGCTGTTGTCGGGCTTGGGCAAAGCCTTGCGGTCGAGCTTGCCGTTGGCCGTCACCGGCCAGGCCTGCACCTGCAGGATGTGCGTTGGCACCATGTAGTCCGGCAGGCTGCCCTTGAGCTGTTCGCGAAGGCTGTCGCGCAGTTCGGCGGCGTCCACTGCCATGCCCTGCTCTTCGGCCAGTACGTAGGCCACCAGCTGCTGGCCATGCCCGCTGTCCTGGGCCAGCACCACCGCCTCGCGCACCTGCGGGTGCTCCAGCACCCGTGCCTCGATTTCACCCAGTTCGATACGCAGCCCGCGCACCTTCACCTGATGGTCGATGCGCCCGCAGTACTCGATCACCCCGCTGTCGCGGTAGCGCGCCAGGTCGCCGGTGCGGTACAGCCGCTGGCCGTGGCTGCCGAACGGGTCGGGCACGAAACGCTCGGCCGTCAGCGACGGGCGACGATGGTAACCACGCGCCAGGCCCTGGCCACCGAGCATCAGCTCGCCCATGGCCACCTGCGGCAAGGCTTCGAACGCCGGGCCAAGGATGTGCGTGTACAGGTTGGCGATCGGCTGGCCGATCGGCACACTGTCACGACCCTCGTCGACACAGGTCCAGTGGGTGACGTCGATCGCTGCCTCGGTCGGCCCGTACAGGTTGTGCAGGCGGGCACCGGGCAGGTGGCTGAACACCTGCTGCTGGGTGTCCACCGCCAGCGCCTCGCCGCTGCAGATCACCTGCCGCACGCTGTGGCAGCGCTGCAGGCCCGGCTCGCGGACGAACACCTGCAGCATCGACGGCACGAAATGCAAAGTGGTGACCTGGTGGCGGTCGATGGTGTCGATCAGCCGCTCCGGCTCGCGATGCTCCCCCGGCGCCGCCAGGGCCAGCCGTGCACCGGTCATCAGCGGCCAGAAGAATTCCCACACCGACACGTCGAAGCTGAACGGGGTTTTCTGCAACACCGTGTCGGCGCTGTCCAGCGCATACGCCTGCTGCATCCACGCCAGCCGGTTGTACAGCGCCAGGTGGCGGTTGCCGGCGCCTTTCGGCCGCCCGGTCGAGCCGGAGGTATAGATCACGTAGGCCAGGTTCTCCGGGTGCAGCCGGCACGCCGGCACCTGCCGCGCGTAACCGCCCAGCTCGCCGGGCTGGTCCAGCAGCAGCACCTGCCCGGCAAACGCCGGCAACTGCTCGCGCAAGTGCGCCTGGGTCAGCAGCAGCTCAATGCCGCTGTCTTCGAACATGTAGGCCAGCCGCTCGGCCGGGTAGTCCGGGTCCAGCGGTACATAGGCGGCGCCGGCTTTAAGGATCGCCAGCAGGCCAACGACCATTTCCAGCGAGCGCTCGGCGGCGATACCCACCAGGCTTTCCGGGCCGACGCCCTGTTCGATCAGCTTGTGCGCCCATTGGCTGGACAGCTCGCTCAACGCCCGGTAGCTCATGCGCTGGTCGCCGAACAGCAGTGCCGTGGCGTCTGGCTGGCGACGCGCCTGCGCCTCGAACAGCTGGTGCACGCGCCAGTCGCCGGGGTAGTCGGTGGCGGTGTCGTTAAGGTCATGCAGCACCGCTTGCGTCTGCTGCGGGCTCAGCATCGGCAACTCGCCCAACGCCGTTTCGGCGCTGCTCTCAAGCATCTGCTGCAACACCTGCAACAGGTGCTCGCCAAGTTGCTCGGCCAACCGGGCACTGAACCGTGCCCGATCGGCTTTCAACTGCAGCGACAGGTGCGTACCCAGGTTAACCACCAGCGTCAGCGGGTAGTTGGTCTGTTCGTGGTTCGCCACCTCACCAAACACCAGGCTGCTGGTGGTATCGGCCTGCAGCGCTTCGGACACCGGGTAGTTCTCGAACACCAGGATGCTGTCGAACAGCGCTTCGCCGCCCTGCCCGGCCCAGCGCTGGATATCGAACAATGGCGTGTGATCGTACTCACGCAGGGCGATGTTCAGCGCCTGCACGGTGTCCAGCCAATCACCCAGCGCTTGCTCCGGGCGTGGGCTGGCAATGACCGGCAAGGTATTGATGAACAGGCCGATCTGCTGCTCGATGCCCTTGAGTTCGGCCGGCCGCCCAGCCGTGGTCGCACCAAAGGCGACGCAGGCCTGGCCGGTATAGCGCTGCAGCACCAGCAGCCAGGCCGCTTGCACCACGGTATTGACGGTGACCCTGCGCTCACGGGCAAAGGCGTCCAGGCGGGCGGTCTGCCGGACATCCAGTTGCTGTACCCGCTCGACCTGCCCCTGCCCTTCACTACCGGCTGCCCAGTCCGTGGCCCTGGCCAGCAAAGTGGGTGCATCCAGGTCTTGCAACTGGCGGGTCCAGAACGCCTGGCGGGCTGCGCCATCCTGGCGCTGCAACCAGGCAATGTAGTCACGGAAGCGCCCCGGCCCTTGCTCCGGCACGCTGCCGTGGTAGCGCTGCAGCACCTCGCCCAGCAGCCGGGTATTGCTCCAGCCGTCCATCAGGATGTGGTGGCTGGTGTAGATCAGGTGATAACGCTGCGCGTCCAGGCGAATCAGGGTCAGGCGCAACAGCGGCGGCCGGACCAGGTCGAAGCCGGCCGCGCGGTCTGCAGCAGCGAACGCCTCCAGCGCATCGGCAAGGTCGTCACGGCCACGCCAGTCATGCACCGCGAACGGCAATTGCGCCTCACGCTGAATGATCTGCAACGGGCTGGCCAGCTCACCCCAGATGAAGCTGCCACGCAGCAGGTCATGGCAGTCGACTGCCGCTTGCCAGGCAGCACGGAAGCGCTCGGGATCCACGCCAGTCACATCGACCCGCAGCTGGTTGATGTAATCCCCGCCCTGCTGCAGCAGCGTATGGAACATCATGCCTTGCTGCATGGGTGAAAGCGGGAAGATGTCTTCGACCATCGCTGGCGGCAGCGGCAGGCTGTCGAGCTGGGCCTGGGTCAGGCCGGCCAGCGGAAAGTCCGACGGCGTCATGCCGGCGTGTTCGCGCTGGCAGCAGTGTTCGACCAGGGCGCGCAGCTCGTGGCTGTATTCATCGGCCAGGCGCTGTACGGTGGCGACTTCGAACATGTCGCTGCTGAAGGTCCAGCCCAGGCTCAGCTCACCGGCGTAGACCTGGCCATTGAGCGTCAGCCAGTTACCCAATGACGCGTCCAGGCTTTGCTCATCGCCTTTGGGGTCTGCGCAGGGCACCA
This sequence comes from Pseudomonas sp. BO3-4, assembly GCF_034044115.1. Lineage (NCBI taxonomy): Bacteria > Pseudomonadati > Pseudomonadota > Gammaproteobacteria > Pseudomonadales > Pseudomonadaceae > Pseudomonas > Pseudomonas sp. BO3-4. The sequence continues at coordinate 1,922,810 of NZ_CP139018.1, read as the reverse complement.
GCAGCGCCTGTTCATCGGTCGCCAGGTGGCCATCCAGCTGGCCCAGATAGTTGAAGGTGATGCGCGGCACCGGCAAGGCACGCAGGCACTCACGGCTGGCAGCGTCTGCCAGGTAGCGCAGCACACCATAGCCAATGCCCTTTTCGGGCACGGCGCGCAGCTGTTCCTTGACCTGCTTGATCGACCCATCCAGCGTTGCCGCCGGGCTCAGCCGCAGTGGGAACAGGCTGGTGAACCAGCCGACCGTGCGGCCCAGGTCGAGGTTGTCGAACAGCGCTTCGCGCCCGTGCCCTTCCAGCTCGATCAGGGTCGAGGGTTCGCCGCTCCAGCGGCAGATTACCCGCGCAAGCGCAGTCAGCAGCAGGTCGTTGACCTGGGTACGATAAGCGGCCGGGGCCTGCTGCAACAGCTGTCGGGTCAGCGCCTCGTCCAGGTGGCTGTAGACCGTGTGGGCGTACCGGTTGCTCAGGGTGCCAGCGCTGTTGTCCTGCGGCAGGCTGCCGCTGGCATGGCTCAACTGCGCCTGCCAATAGCCCAGTTCGGCCTGCAACGTGTCGCTGCCGGCGTAGGCCTGCAGCTGTTCGGCCCAGGCCCTGAAGGCACTGGTCTTGGCGGGCAACTGTGGCACCTGCCCGGCCGCACACTGTTGGTAGGCCCGGTGCAGGTCCTCCAGCAGAATACGCCAGGACACCCCATCGACGACCAGATGATGGATCGCCAGCAACAGGCGCTGACTGCCGTCCGCCAAGGTTGCCAGCACCGCGCGCAGCATCGGCCCATCGGCCAGGTTGAGGCTGCGCTGGGCCTCGGTGCCCAAAGCCTGCAGCTCACCGGCATCGGCCAGTGTCGCGCACCATAGCAAAGGTGGCTGTACCGGCCCGGCAGGCCGGTAGCTGGCCTGCCACTGCCCATCAACCTCGACGAAGCTCAGGCGCAGGCTGTCGTGGTGCGTGACCAAGGCCTGCAGCGCCTGCTCCAGTGCCTGTGCATCAAGCACTTGCAGCGGGCGGAACAGCACCGACTGGTTCCACTGCTGGCGGTCGGCAATGGCTGTGTCGAAGAAGGCATGCTGCACCGCCAGCATCGGGGTTGGCCCGTGCAATGGGCGCTGGTCGGCCTGTGCCGCACACCCCACCTGGGCGACTGCAGCCAGGTCTTGTACCGTCTGGTGCTGGAACAGGTCCTTGGTGGTGAAGCGGATGCCCGCCTGGCGGGCGCGGCTGACCACCTGGATCGAGACGATCGAGTCGCCACCGAGGGTGAAGAAGTTGTCGCTGCGGCCGACCCGCTCCAGCTTGAGCAGGTCCTGCCAGATCGCCGCGATCTGCTGTTCCAGCGGACCTTGCGGTGCACTGTAGGCCTGCTGCAGGGCGCTGTTGTCGGGCTTGGGCAAGGCCTTGCGGTCGAGCTTGCCGTTAGCCGTCACCGGCCAGGCCTGCACCTGCAGGATGTGCGTCGGCACCATGTAGTCCGGCAGGCTGCCCTTGAGCTGTTCGCGAAGGCTGTCGCGCAGTTCGGCGGCGTCCACTGCCATGCCCTGCTCTTCGGCCAGTACGTAGGCCACCAGCTGCTGGCCATGCCCGCTGTCCTGGGCCAGCACCACCGCCTCGCGCACCTGCGGGTGCTCCAGCACCCGTGCCTCGATTTCACCCAGTTCGATACGCAGCCCGCGCACCTTCACCTGATGGTCGATGCGCCCGCAGTATTCGATCACCCCGCTGTCGCGGTAGCGCGCCAAATCCCCGGTGCGGTACAGCCGCTGGCCGTGGCTGCCGAACGGGTCGGGCACGAAACGCTCGGCCGTCAGCGACGGGCGACGATGGTAACCACGCGCCAGGCCCTGGCCACCGAGCATCAGCTCGCCCATGGCCACCTGCGGCAGGGCTTCGAACGCCGGGCCAAGGATGTGCGTGTACAGGTTGGCGATCGGCTGGCCGATCGGCACGCTGTCACGCCCTTCGTCGACACAGGTCCAGTGGGTGACGTCGATCGCTGCCTCGGTCGGCCCGTACAGGTTGTGCAGGCGGGCACCGGGCAGGTGGCTGAACACCTGCTGCTGGGTGTCCACCGCCAGCGCCTCGCCGCTGCAGATCACCTGCCGCACGCTGTGGCAGCGCTGCAGGCCCGGCTCGCGGACGAACACCTGCAGCATCGACGGCACGAAATGCAAAGTGGTCACCTGGTGGCGCTCGATGGTGTCGATCAGCCGCTCCGGCTCGCGATGCTCCCCCGGCGCCGCCAGGGCCAGCCGTGCACCGGTCATCAGTGGCCAGAAGAACTCCCACACCGACACGTCAAAACTGAACGGGGTTTTCTGCAACACCGTGTCGGCGCCGTCCAGCGCATACGCCTGCTGCATCCATGCCAGCCGGTTATACAACGCCAGGTGGCGGTTGCCGGCGCCTTTCGGCCGCCCGGTCGAGCCGGAGGTGTAGATGACGTAGGCCAGGTTCTCCGGGTGCAGCCGGCACGCCGGCACCTGCCGCGAGTACCCGTCCAGTTCGCCGGGCTGGTCCAGCAACAGGACCTGCCCGGCAAACGCCGGCAGCTGCTCGCGCAGGTGGGCCTGGGTCAGCAGCAGTTCGATGCCGCTGTCTTCGAACATGTAGGCCAGCCGCTCGGCCGGGTAGTCCGGGTCCAACGGTACATAGGCGGCACCAGCCTTGAGGATCGCCAGCAGGCCAACGACCATTTCCAGCGAACGCTCGGCGGCGATACCCACCAGGCTTTCCGGGCCGACACCCTGTTCGATCAGCTTGTGGGCCCACTGGCTGGACAGCTCGCTCAACGCCCGGTAGCTCATGCGCTGGTCGCCGAACAGCAGTGCCGTGGCATCCGGCTGGCGACGCGCCTGCGCCTCGAACAGCTGGTGCACGCGCCAGTCGCCGGGGTAGTCGGTGGCGGTGTCGTTAAGGTCGTGCAGCACCGCTTGCGTCTGCTGCGGGCTCAGCATCGGCAACTCGCCCACCGGCTGTTGCGGCTGGGCTACCACACTGTGCAGCAGATGCTGCCAATGCTGCCCCATGCGCTCGACGCTTGGCGCGTCGAACAGGTCGGTGGCGTAGGTCAGCGATGCCCACAGGCCATCCGCGGTCTCGACCGTGTCCAGGGTCAGGTCGAACTGGGCGTTCACTTCTTCCCACGCCAGCACTTCCACGCTCAAGCCTGGCAGCTGTGTGGCCCCTGGCAGCCGGCGCTCGGCGCTGCGATGGTTGAACATGACCTGGAACAACGGGCTGCGGTTCAGGCTCCGTTCGACCTGCAGCGCATCCACCAGTTGCTCGAAAGGCAAGTCCTGATGCGCCTGGGCCTCCAGCGCACTGGCCTTGACCTGCTGCAACAGGCGGACGAACGGCTGGTGCGTATCGATGTCGGCCTTGTGCACCTGGGTATTGACGAAGAAGCCGATCAGGCCTTCGGTTTCCTTGCGCGTGCGGTTGGCGACCGGCACGCCGACGCGGATGTCCGACTGCCCGGTGTAGCGGTGCAACAGGCACTGGAAGGTCGCCAGCAACAGCATGAACAGGGTCACCCCTTCGCGCCGTGCCAGTTGCCGCAGGCCATCGGCCAGTGCCGGGCTCAGTGGCAGGTCGATGCGGGCGCCACGGTAGCTGCTGTGCAACGGCCGCGGGCGATCAGCGGGCAGCGCCAGCACAGGCTGCTCACCGCCCAGCTGGGCGGTCCAGTAGGCTAGCTGGCGCTGCCGTTCGCCGCCATCCATCCATTGACGCTGCCAGGCGGCATAGTCGGCGTACTGGATCGGCAACGCCGGCAGGCTGGCTGGCTGGCCGCTGCTGTACGCGCGATACAGGTGCACCAGCTCCTGCACCATCAGCGCCAGCGACCAGCCATCCGAGACAATGTGGTGCTGGGTGATCAGCAACACATGATCGTCCGGCCCCAGGCACAGCAGGCTGGCCCTCAGCAGCGGGCCCTGGGCCAGGTCGAACGGCTGGCGGATTTCTTCGGTGATACAGGTGCGCAGCCGCGCCGCCCGGTCCTCGCCGGGCGCCAGGGCCAGGGTGTGCTTGGCAATGCTCACCGGCGCGGGGGCATGGATCACTGGTGTGGTGCGCTCACCGTCAGTGGCGAAGGTGGTGCGCAGCGACTCGTGGCGCGCCACCAGCGCATCGAAGCTTTGCTGCAGGGCAGCCAGGTCCAGTGCGCCGCGCAGGTTCAGCGCACTGGGCAGGTGATAGGCGGCGCTGTCTGGCTCAAGGTGCCAAAGAAACAGCTGCCGCTCCTGGGCGAAGGACAGCGAAAGCGGCTCGGTCGGATCGCGTCGAAAAACAGGTGCCACGCTGTACAGATCGACACCTTGCTGCTTGAGCAGCACCGCCAGCGCCTTGCGTTGCTTTGCCGACAGTGTTGCTACCGATTCGATTAACTTTTGCACGCCCTTCCCCTGTCAAGAGATCAGATTTTCCAGATCTTCGGCTGATAGACGTTTGAGGGCCTCCAAGGATTTAGCCAAGGCATCGTTGACCGCCTGGGTGTGCGGCTGAGCACCAGCGATCTCGGCGCAGTAGGTTTGCAGGTCGTGGGTGGTGAACAGCGCCTTGACCGCTGTTTCCAGCTTCAACTGCTCACGCAGGCGCACGGTGACCTGGGTGGCCAGCAGTGAATGCCCGCCGAGGTCGAAGAAGTTGTCGGCAAGGCCGACCTGATCGACGTGCAGCACCTCCTGCCAGATCTGCGCCACTTGCTGCTGCAGCTCACTCTGGGGTGCCAGGTAGGCCACCCGGGCGACACTCAGGTCAGGGGCTGGCAGGCGGTTGCGGTCAAGCTTGCCATTGGGGGTGTGGGGGAAGGTTGCGACGAACGTCGTCCAGGTCGGCACCATGTACTCCGGCAACGCGCTGCGCAGTTGCCGCTTCAGCGCCTCGCCCAGTGCCTCCCGCGTTTGCGCATCGTCGACCACGGCCACGTCCTGCGGCACCAGGTAAGCCACCAGCTGCTGGCCACCAGGCCCTGGCCGGGCGACTACCGCCGCTTCGCGAATGGCGGGATGACGCGCCAGTTGTGCCTCGATTTCACCGAGTTCGATACGATAGCCACGCATCTTCACTTGCTGGTCGATTCGCCCGAGGTATTCCACCACACCCTCGGCCCGGTAACGCGCCAGGTCGCCGGTGCGGTAAAGCCGTTCACCGTTCCCGGCGAACGGGTCGGGGACGAAACGCTCGGCGGTCAGCCCTGGCCGCTGGTAATACCCGCGCGCCAGCCCCGCCCCGCCAATCAGCAGCTCGCCGGCAACGCCAACAGGGACTGGCGCCAGGTCCTCACCCAGCAGGTAGAGCCGGGTATTGTCCAACGGCCTGCCTAGCAACGCCTGCGGCCTGGCGGGCTGCAAGCGGTGCAGCGCCGACCAGATGGTGGTTTCGGTCGGCCCGTACAGGTTCCACAACGGCCCGCCCAGGGCCAGCAGCCGCTGGGCCAGGTCATCGCTCAGCGCTTCGCCGCCACACAGCTTCGTGCAGCCGGCCAGCACCTCGCCGCGGCCGCTGTCTAGCAGCATGCGCCAGGTCGAAGGGGTGGCCTGCAGCACGGTCACTGACTGCTGCGCTACCAGCTCCAGCACCCGCTGCGGGTCCTGTGCGGTATCCGGACCGGCCAGGACCACGCAGGCGCCCTGCACCAGCGGCAAGTACAACTCCAGCCCGAAGATATCGAACGAGAACGTGGTCAACGACAACAGGCGATCGCCGGTAGCCAGCCCCGGCGCCTTGGCCATGCTGGCGATGAAGTTGACCAGCGCGCCGTGGGGCACCATCACCCCTTTTGGCCTGCCGGTGGAGCCCGAGGTGTAGATCATGTAGGCAAGGTGCTCGGCCGACAGCTGCGGCTGCGGGTTGTGCACACCGTAGGCTGCCACGTTGCAGCCACTGCCCAGCGGGTGCTCGGGCGCCAGCAACAGGCACTGGACCGTGGCCGGTATCGGCAGGCGTGCCTGGAGCGACGGCTGGGTCAGCAGCAGCCTGATGCCGCTGTCCTCCATCATGTAGGCCAGCCGCTCGTCCGGGTAGTGGGGGTCCAGCGGTACATAGGCACCCCCGGCCTTGAGCACGGCCAGCAAGGCGACGAGCATCTGTGGCGAGCGTTCGAGGGCCACCCCGACTTTGACGTCCGGCCCCACGCCGCCTTCGATCAGGCGCCAGGCCAGGCGGTTGGCGTGTTCGTTGAGTTGCTGGTAGCTCAGCGTCTGGTCTTCGAACTGCACCGCCGGTGCATGCGGCGTGGCATGGGCACGCTGCTCGATCAGGTGCTGGATACAGGCGTCGGCAACCGGCACCGCCGTGTCATTCCAGGCTTGCCCGATCACGTCCAGCTCGCTGTCGCTGAGCAGTGGCAACGCAGCGATTCGCTGACCCGCGTCGGCCACGATGCCGTCCAGCAATTGCAGCCAGTGCCCGGCCATGCGCGCCACGGTCGTGGCATCGAACAGATCGGTGGCGTAGTTGAGCGAGGCGCCGATCTGCCCTGGCGCTTCGAAGGTTTCCAGGGTGAGGTCAAACGGCGCGGTGCGCGTTTCACCAGGCAAAGCCTCGATACGCAGCGCTGTGTCGCTGGCAGCCTGCTGGCCATTGCCCTGGCGCTGGTGGTTGAACATGACCTGGAACAACGGGCTGTGGCTCAGGCTGCGCCCCGGCTGCAAGGCTTCGACCAGTTGTTCGAACGGCAGCTCTTGATGGGCCTGGGCGTCGCTGGCGGCCTGGCGGGCTTGCTGCAACAGCGCGCGGAAGGTCTGCTGCGGCTCGAATTGCGCGCGCAGCACCTGGGTGTTGACGAAAAACCCGATCAACCCTTCGGTTTCTACCCGGTTGCGGTTAGCGATGGGCACACCCACGCGAATGTCCTGCTGCCCGCTGTAGCGCTGCAGCAAGGCCTGGAACGCGGCCAGCAACAGCACGAACAAGGTCACCCCTTCGTGGCGGGCCAGGTCTTGCAGGCGTTGGCACAGTTCGGCCGGCAAGCTGAAGTCGTGCCGTGCGCCGCGGTAGCTCATCAGCCCCGGGCGGGGCCGATCGGTCGGCAGTTCCAGCACCGGCTGCTGGCCACCCAGTTGCGCTTGCCAATAGGCCAGCTGCCGCTCGCGCTCACCGGCCTCCATCCAGCGCCGTTGCCAGATGGCATAGTCGGCGTACTGGATGGGCAGCGGCCGAACAGCCACGGCATGCCCTTGGCAGCAGGCACTGTAACCCTGCAGCAGTTCATCGACCATGACCTTCAGCGACCAGCCGTCAGCGGCGATGTGGTGCACCACCAGGCTGAGCACATGGTCCTCGGCCGCCAGGCGCAGCAACGCCACGCGCAACACGGGGCCGTGTTGCAGGTCGAACGGCTGCTCCCGATGGGCTTCGACGAAGGCCTGAATCTGCGCCTGCTCATCGCCCACACCGCGCTCACGGCATTCGATCGCTACCGTCAGCTGTGGGGCGATTTGCTGGCGTGGGCCACCGTCGCGGCTGTCATGGGTGAACGTGGTGCGCAAGCTCTCGTGCCGCGCCAGCAGCGCATCGAAACTGCCTTGCAAGGCCTGCAGGTTCAGCGGGCCATGCAGGCGCAGGCTGACCCCGATGTTGTAGGCAGTGCCCTGAGGCTCCATCTGCCACAGGAACCATTGGCGCTCCTGGGCAAACGACAACGGCACCACGGTGGTGTCGTCGCGCACCAGCGGAATGGGCAGGTTGGCCGGGGATACGCCCTCTTCAAGCATTTTCTGCAGGTATTGGCGACGCTTTTCCAGCGGCAGATTGATGAAGCGCTGAGCAATTTTCGTGGCGACTGCGGTGTCCATCACACCTCCTCCATTTCGTCCAGCAGAGCCGACAGCTTGCTGAGTGTTTGTGTGTCCGCCGGCGCAGATGCCTGGGCCAGCTGTTCGGCGAAGCTCGCCAGGGTCGGGTGCTGGAAAATCAGTTGCGGGGTCAGGCTCAGGCCGAGTTCCAGTTGCACCCGCGATACCACGCTCACGGCCAGCAATGAATGGCCGCCCAGTTCGAAGAAGTGGTCGTCCAGGCCCACTTGCTCAAGCTTGAGCACGTCCTGCCAGATGGCTGCCAGCTGCTGTTCAAGCTCGCTGCGCGGGGCGCGATAACCGTGCTGCAACAGGCTGGCATCGGCCTTGGGCAAGGCCTTGCGGTCGAGCTTGCCGTTGGCCGTCAGCGGCCACCGGTCGAGCAGCAGCAGGTGCGCCGGGACCATGTAGTCCGGCAGCGCTTCCTTCAACTGTTCGCGCAGCTGCGCGCGCAGCCCGGCCTGCTGCTCCAGTGCTACCTCGGCAGCGGGGATCAGGTAGGCCACCAGCTGCTGGCCGGTCGCGCCTTCCTGGGCCAGCACCAGGGCCTCGCGCACCTGCGGCTGGGCCTGCAGGCGGGCTTCGATTTCCCCCAGCTCGATGCGGAAGCCGCGGATCTTCACCTGGTGGTCGATGCGCCCGGCGTATTCGATCACCCCGTCGGCGTGGTAGCGCGCCAGGTCACCGGTGCGGTACAGGCGCCCGCCAGGGGCACCGAACGGGTCCGGCACGAAGCGCGTGGCGCTCAGGTCGCTGCGCTTGAGGTAGCCGCGCGCCAGGCCAGCGCGGCCCACGTACAGCTCGCCGATGCAGCCTTTGGCTACCGGGTTCAGGTCGCCGTCGAGCACATACCAGGACAGGTCGGGGATCGGCACGCCCATCGGGCTGCTGGCCGCCTTGCCCAGGTCAGCCAGCGACAGCGGCCGGTAGCTGACATGCACGGTGGTTTCGGTGATGCCGTACATGTTCACCAGCTGCGGCTGGCGGTCGCCGAAGCGTTCGAACCACGGTGCCAGGCTGTTGACGTCCAGCGCCTCGCCCCCGAACACCACGCTGCGCAGTGCCAGTGGCCGCTGCGGCTCGGCCGTGGTGGCCACCGCCATCAGTTGCTTGAACGCCGACGGGGTCTGGTTCAGCACCGTGACCTGTTCATCGGCCAGCAACTGGTAGAAGGCCTCGGGTGAACGGCTGGTGTGCTGCGGCACAATCACCAGGCGCCCGCCGTACAGCAGGGCGCCGAAGATTTCCCACACCGAGAAGTCGAAGGCATAGGAGTGGAACAGGCTCCACACGTCGTCGCTGCCGAAGCGGAAGTCGGCGTCGGTGGCCGTGAACAGGCGCAGCACGTTGCGCTGCGGCAGCAGCACGCCCTTGGGCTTGCCGGTGGAACCGGAGGTGTAGATCACGTAGGCGAGGTTGTCCGGGCTGACCGTGACCGGCGAGCAGGCCAGCGGGTCGGCCTGGGTGCTGTCATCGTTGCTTGCCAGGCTGAGCACGCGCACGCCTGCCGGCACCGGCAGGCTGGCCAGCACCTGGGGCTGGGCCAGCACGCGCTGCAGGCCGCTGTCTTCGATCATGTAGGCCAAACGGTCGGCCGGGTAGGCCGGGTCCAGCGGCACATAGGCACCGCCAGCCTTGAGGATGGCGAAGATGCCAACGACCATGTCCAGCGAGCGCTCGGCAGCCAGGCCGACCAGCACGTCGGGCCCGACCCCGTCGTCGACCAGGCGCCGGGCCAGGGCGTTGGCACGCTGGTTGAGCTGGGCATAGCTCAGGGCCTGGCCCTCGCAGGTGACAGCGATGGCATCGGGGGTGCGCTGCACCTGGGCCTCGATGCGGCTGTGCAGGGCCTGGTCGGCCGGGTGCTCAGCGGGGGCCGGGTTCCACTGGGCGAAGGTGGCCTGCTGCTGTTGCGCATCGAGCAGCGTCAGGCTGCCCAGCGCCTGGTGCGCCGAGGCCTCGACAATCTGCTCCAGCAACTGTCGCAGGTGGCCAGCCAGTTGCTCGACCTGCACGGCAGCGAAACAGCCACGGTCGTAGCCGAAGGTCACCGACAGCGTCTCGCCCTGGTTGACCGCCAGGGTCAATGGGTAGTTGGCCTGCTCATGGTTGTGCACTGCATCGAAACGCAGCCCCTCGGGTGCCGTTTGCTGGAGGATCTCCGAGACCGGGTAGTTCTCGAACACCATGATGCTGTCGAACAGCCCCTCGCCGCCGTGACCGGCCCAGCGCTGGATCTCGAACAATGGCGTGTGTTCGTGTTCACGCAATTGCAGGTTGAGGCTTTGCAACGCTTGCAGCCATTGCACCACGGGTTGTTCCGGGCGCGGGCTGGCAACCACTGGCAAGGTGTTGATGAACAGCCCGATGTGCGCTTCGACGCCGCGCAGCTCGGCAGGACGGCCTGCTACGGTGACACCGAATGCGACCGCCGCCTGCCCGGTATAACGCTGCAACAGCAACAACCAGGCCCCTTGCATCAAGGTGTTGAGCGTGACCTTGTGCTGCCGGGCAAAATCGCTGAGCTGGCGGGTTTGCTGGCGATCACGCAGCAAGACAACCTGCCCCTGCCCGGCCACGTCGGCTTCGGCCAATGGCTGGCCGGTCGCCAGGCTGCGGCTGAGCAGTGTGGGCTGTTCCAGGTCCGCCAGGCGGGCTTTCCAGAACTGCTCGCTGGCCTGCGCATCCTGGCGCTGCAACCAGCCGATGTAATCGCGGTAGCGCCCTGCCGGCGCCGCTGGGCGAGGCTCGCCGCGGGCCTGGGCGCCGTATTGTTCGAGTACCTCCCCCAGCAGCTGCGAATAGCTCCAACCGTCCATGAGGATGTGGTGGTTGGTATCGATCAGGTGGTAGCGATCGTCGCCAATGCGGATGACCTGGATGCGTTGCAGCGGCGCCTTGCCCAGGTCGAACCCGCGCAGGCGTTCGGCGTTGGCCAACTGGTCGAGCGCGGTGGGCAGCTCCCGCCGCTCGCGCCAATCCTGGTACACCAGCGCCACGGCCAGGTGCTTGTGGATCACCTGCAACGGTTGCTGCTGGCCCTGCCACAGCACACTGGCGCGCAGCACCTCGTGACGGTCGTAGACTGCCTGCCAGGCGGCCCGCAGCCGTTCGGCATCCAGCCCCTGCACATCGGCACGCATCTGGTTGATGTAGTCACCGCTGCCCTGCTCGTACAGCGAGTGGAACAGCATGCCTTGCTGCATCGGCGACAGCGCGTAGATGTCTTCGACTTGCGCCGCCGGTACCGGCAACGCATCGAGCTGGGCCTGGCTCAGGCCCGCCAGCGGGAAGTCCGAAGGTGTCATGCCCTGTTCACCGGCCTCGTTGGCCTGCAGGCAATGCTCGACCAGGCTGCGCAGCTCGCGCCCGTAATCGTCCGCCAGGCGTTGCACGGTCTGTTCGTCAAACAGGTCGAGGCTGAACGTCCAGCCCATGCGCAGCTCGCCGCCATAGACCTGGCCATTGAGGCTGAGCCAGTTTTCCAGCGGCGCGTCAGCGCTCTGCTCGGCGCCGACGCCCAGCCGGGAAGGTTGCAGCAAGGCATCACCGGCGCCATCGAAGCTGGCGTCGAACTGCCCCAGGTAGTTGAAGGTGATGCGTGGTGTTGCCAGGCCTTGCAGGGCCTGACGCTGCTCGTCACTGCCAAGGTAACGCAGCACACCGTAACCCAGGCCTTTGTTGGGGATGGCGCGCAACTGCTCCTTGACCTGCTTGATCGACGCGCCCAGCTCGCCCTCGACGCGCAGGCACACCGGGTACAGGCTGGTGAACCAGCCGACGGTTCGGCTGAGGTCAAGGTCGGCGGACAGTTCTTCGCGGCCATGCCCTTCCAACTGAATCAGCGTCGCGGCCTGGCCGCTCCAGCGACCCACCACGCGCGCCAGCGCAGTCAGCAGCAAGTCGTTGACCTGAGTACGATAGGTGGCCGGAGCCTCTTGCAGAAACTGCCGGGTCACTTCGCGGTCAAGTTGCGTGCTGACCGTGCGCGCACGTCGGCGTTGTTGCCCGGCGCCCGGGTGGTCGCAGGGCAGCTCGGCGTGGTCGTGCTGCAACTGCGCCTGCCAGTACGCCAGCTCGCTGCCAAGCCCTGCGCTGCCAGCATAGGCTTGCAACTGCCCGGCCCAGTCCCTGAGCGAACTGGTCTTGGCCGGCAGCACCACCGTTTGGCCCGCCACGCATTGACGATAGGCACGCTGCAAGTCTTCCAGCAGAATTCGCCAGGACACCCCGTCGACCAACAGGTGATGGATCACCAGCAACAAGCGCTGGCACTCGCCCGGTTGCGTTACCAGCACCGCACGCACCAGGTCGCCACTGCCCAGGCACAGGCTGGCCTGGGCCTGGTCGCACAGTGCCTCCAGCGCCTGCGCATCGGCACAGTCACGCTGCCACAACAGCGCGTGGCGCACGTGCGCTTCGCCGAAGCTGGCGCGCCAGCCCTGTTCGCTTTGGTCGAACTTCAGGCGCAAGCCGTCATGGTGTACCACCAACTGGTGCAGGGCGTGTTCCAGCCGGTCGGCATCCAGCGGCTGCAGGGCGTCCAGCAGCACCGACTGGTTCCAGTGATGGCGCTCGGGAATAGCCAGCGCGAAGAATTCGGCCTGGGCCGGCAGCAGGTGCAGCTCACCGCTGACCGGGCCCTGGTCGATCTGCTGCTGAGCGGCACCCCGCCGAGCGACACGCGCCAGGCCCTGCACCGTCTGCTGCTCGAAAACATCCTTGGGGCTGAAGGCGATGCCGGCCTGGCGGGCGCGCCCGACCACCTGGATGGAAACGATCGAATCGCCACCCAGTTCAAAGAAGTTGTCGTCCAGCCCCACCTGCTCAAGCTTGAGCACGTCCTGCCAGATCGCGGCCAGCTGCTGCTCCAGTTCACTGCGCGGGGCAACATAGGCCTGGCGTGCCTGACTCATGTCCGGCAGCGGCAGCGCCTTGCGGTCTACCTTGCCGTTCGGCGTCAGCGGCAGGCGCGCCATCAGCACCCAGTGCACGGGTACCATGTAGTCGGGCAGACGGGTTTTCAGGCTGGCTTTGAGCTGTTGCTTGAGCGCGTCGGCAGCCACAGCGTCATCCGCCACACAATAGGCCACCAACTGCGGCCCGTTGGCGCCGGGCTGGGCCATCACCACCGCCTCGCGTACCTGATCGCTGTCGAGCAACGCGGCTTCGATTTCGCCCAGCTCGATACGGAAACCGCGGATCTTGACCTGGTGATCGACCCGGCCGACGTATTCCAGCACGCCGTCGGCACGGCGCCGGGCCAGGTCGCCAGTGCGGTACAGGCGCTCGCCGGGCGCCCCGCAAGGGTGCGGAATAAAGGCCTGGGCAGTACGCAGTGGGTCGCCGACATAGCCACGGCCCACGCCGGTTCCTGCCACGCACAGCTCTCCGGTGACGCCCAGCGGCGCCAGCTCCAGCGCGGCGTCCAGCACATACAGGCGGTTGTTGTCGGTGGGGCTGCCAATGGGCAGGTACACGCCTTGCGTGCTCGCCAGGTCGACGCGGAAGAACGCCACGTCATCGGAACATTCGGCCGGCCCATAGGCATTGACCAGCCCGACATCGGGATAGCGCTGCAACCATTGACGAGCGAGCTCCGGCGCCAGCGCTTCGCCAGTGGGCAGCATCCAGCGCAGCGACGGCACGGCAATGGCCGGGGCCTGGAACATACCCTGGATCAACGACGGCACACTCTCGAGCACACTGATGCGCTGCTCGCGCACGTGCTGCAGCAAGGCTTCGGGATCATGGGCCAGTTCGTTTGGCACAATCTGCACACAGCCGCCAAACAGTGGCGCTGCAAGGAACTGCCACACGGAGATGTCGAAGCTCTGCGACGCAGTCTGGGCGATCACGTCGTCCGGCCCCAGGCCCAGGTAAGGCACCTTGCTCAGTTGGTTGTTGAGCATGCCCGCCTGCTCGACCATCACCCCTTTGGGCTGCCCAGTCGAGCCCGAGGTGTAGATCACGTACGCCAGGTGCTGCGGGCCACTGTAGCGCTGCGGATCGTGCTCGGCGCTGCCAGGCCGGTCGAGGGTTTCCAGCACCAGCAGCTGCGGCCGCCGTGCTTCGTCCAGTGCGTCCAGCAAGGCCTCGGCCTGCGCCTGGCACGCCTCGGTGCAGAGCAGCACCGGGGTGCGGCTCAAGGCGACAATATGGCTCAGGCGTTGTTGTGGCAGGCCAGGGTCCAGTGGCAGGTAGCCGGCGGCGGCCTTGAAGGTGCCCACCATCATGCCCAGCAGCTCAAGGCTGCGCTGCGCCAGCAATGCCACTGGCTGGTCAGGCCCGACCCCCAGCGCAATCAGCCCATGGGCCACACGGTTGGCACAGCGGTTGAGCTCGCTGTAGCTGTACTGCCGGTCGCCGCAGCGCGCAACGACCGCCTGCGGGGTACGGGCCACCTGCGCTTCGAACAGCTCGGCATAACTGTGCTGCAGCGGGTAATCGGCAGCCGTTTGGTTGACGTGCTGCAACAGCCCTTCGCGGGTGGCAGGGGCTACCAGGCAGAACGCGCCCAGGCAGCTGTCCAGCGGCAAGCTCAGGCACTGCTGCAGCACATGCTGGAAGTTGTCCGCCAGCGCAGCCAGCGCCGGGCGCTGCAGATGCTCCAGCGCATGGCTGTAGTGCAACTGCAAGGTCTGCCCTTGGCTGATCGACAAGGTCAGCGGGTAATGCGTCTGTTCGCGGCTGTAGACCTCGCCGAAGCTCAAGCCTGCCGGGGCACCCTGCTGCAGTGCTTCGGAAACGGGGTAGTTCTCGAAGACGAGGATGTTGTCGAACAGGGCCTCGCCGCCCTGCCCGCTCCAGCGCTGGATGTCGAACAGCGGAGTGTGTTCGAACTCGCGCATGGCCACGTTCTGCGCCTGCAGCTGCTGCAGGAATTGCGCGAACGGCAGCTGCGGGGCCGGGCTGGCAGTGACCGGCAAGGTGTTGATGAACAGGCCCACCTGCTGCTCGATGCCCTTGAGCGCCGCCGGGCGCCCGGCAACCGTGGCCCCGAACGTGACGCTGTCCTGCCCGGTATAGCGTTGCAGCAGCAACAGCCAGGCACCCTGCAGCAAGGTGTTGAGGGTGACCTTGTGTTGGCGCGCCAGTGCCACCAGCTGCCCGGTGGTGGCGGCATCGATCACCTGCACATGCTCGGCGTAGCCCTGCCCGGCTTCGGCCTGGGCCTCGTAGGCAATGGCCTGCGCCAGGCGGGTGGGCCCTTGCAGGTCGCGCAGACAGTCTTTCCAGAACGCTTCACCGGCAGCGGCGTCCTGCCGGCCCAGCCAGCCGATGTAATCGCTGTAGCGGCTGGTGACCGGTGGCAATGCCGAGGGCTGACCGTCGCCCAGCAGGGCGTACTGGTGCAGCACTTCGCCCAACAGCTGGGAGTTGCTCCAGCCATCCATGAGGATGTGATGGCTGGTATAGAGCAAGTGCTGTCGGGCCGGACCGGTGCGCACCAGCGCCAGGCGCAGCAACGGCGCCTGGCTGAGGTCGAAGCCCTGCTGGCGCTGGTCGAGTGCCAGTTGCTCGAGGGCAGCCTCAAGGCCTTCGCGCCCCTGCCAGTCGTGCACCACGAACGGCAGTTCAACGTGTTTGCGTACCACCTGCAGGGCCTGCTCGTGTTCCCAGTGGAACTGCGTGCGCAAGATATCGTGGCGCTGCAGTACAGCCTCCCAGGCACGGCGGAAACGCTCGACATCCAGGCCGTCGACATCGACGCGCATCTGGTTCACGTAATCCCCCGCCTGCTGCTCGTACAAGGCGTGGAACAGCATGCCCTGCTGCATCGGCGCCAGCGGATAGAGGTCGGCGATCTCGGCCGCGGGCACTGGCAGTTGGTCCAGCTGGGTCTGCGACAGGCGCGCCAGCGGGAAGTCGGACGGCGTTACACCGCACACCCCCGGTGTGCAGCAGTGCTCGATCAACGCCTGCAACTCGCGGGTGTAATCTGCGGCCAGGCGCTCAAGGGTGGCGCTATCGAACAGCTCGCGGCTGAACGTCCAGCCCAGGCTCAGCTCACCGCCGTACACCTGGCCATTGAGGCTCAACAGGTTGCCCAGCGGCGCCTGCGCGTCGTGATCGGCGCCCTTGTCTTCCTTGGCCGGCACGAACAGCGCTTCGGCCTGATCGAAGCTGCCATCGAACTGGCCCAAGTAGTTGAAGGTGATTTCCGGCAGCGGTGCATGGCCCAGTTGCTGGCGCGCCTCGGCGCTGCCCCATTGGCCCAGCACCCCGAAACCGATGCCGTTGTCGGGAATGCTGTGCAGGTGCTGCTTGACCTGCTTCAAGGTGTGGGAAAGCTCACTGGGCACCGCCAGCGTCAGCGGGAACACCGTGGTGAACCAGCCGAGCGTGCGGCTGAGGTCCAGGTCGTCGAACAGTGCTTCACGGCCATGACCTTCCAGCAGCACCGACACTTCGTCGCGCCCGGTCCAGCCTGCAATCACCCGCACCAAGGCTGCCAGCAGCAGGTCGTTGACCCGTGTGCGGTAGGCGGCCGGCGCCTCGCGCAGCAGCCGCTCGGTCCATGCCCGGTCCAGGCGGCTGTAAACCGTGTGGGCGTGGCACTGCTGATTGGCTGCGGCCAGGTCGCTGACCTGCCGACGTGGCAGTGCGGCGCGCCCCTGCAACTGCTCGCACCAGTAGCCAAGCTGGCCCTGCATGTGCGCTGCATGCCCCCACAAGCGCTTGGCCCATGCCTGCATGGAATGGCTCTTGGCGGGCAGGTTCGGCTGGTTACCCGCAAGCACGGCAGCGTAGGCCTGTTGCAGGTCCTCCAGCAGGATGCGCCATGACACCCCATCCACCACCAGGTGATGAACGACCAACAGCAAGCGCTGGCTGCCGTCCGCCAGCGTTGCCAGCAAGGCACGCAGCAATGGCCCGTTTTCCAGGTCAAGGCTGCGCTGCGCCTGCTCTACCAAGCTTTGCAACGTACCTTCGTCGGCCACCGCGGCCTGCCATAGCAGCGCCGCCTGGGCGCACTGGGCAGGGCTGCGGTAGCGCGCCTTCCAGCTGTCATCGGCGGGCGCAAAGCTCAGGCGCAAGGCATCATGGTGCTCGACCAGGGCGTGCAGGGCCTGGTCCAGGTCAGCAGCGTTCAAAGGCTGCCGTGGTTCAAGCAGGATCGACTGGTTCCAGTGGTGACGTGCCGGAATCTCCTGGGCAAAGAACAGCTGGTGCACCGGTAGCAGCACCTGCTCGCCACTGAGCGGCCCCTGGTCGGCTTGCACCTCGCATGCGCCGACCTGGGCAACGCTGGCCAGTGCGGCCACGGTCTGATGCTCGAACAGATCACGGACACTGAACAGCAGGCCGTCCTGCCGCGCCCGACTGACCAGCTGGATCGAGATGATCGAGTCGCCCCCGAGCTCGAAGAAGTTGTCACTCACGCCCACCTGCGGCAGCTTCAGCACGCGCTGCCACAACGCGGCAAGACGTTGCTCCAGGGCATTGCGTGGCGCCACGTAGGCCTGCTGCAGGGCGCTGAAGTCGGGTGCCGGCAGTGCTTTGCGGTCGAGCTTGCCGTTGGGCAGCAACGGCAGTTGCTCCAGCACCAGCCAGTGGGTCGGCAGCATGTAGTCCGGCAGGCTCTGGCGCAGCGCCGCCTTCAGCTGCTCGCGCTGCTCGGCCGGCCCGTGTGCGGCAATGCTATCGGCCAGCACCAGGTAAGCCGCCAGCTGCTTGCCGCTTGGGCCGTCGACGGCTACCACCACGGCCTCGCGCACCTCGGCGCAGGCCAGCAGGCACGCCTCGATTTCGCCCAGTTCGACACGGAAGCCGCGGATTTTTACCTGGTTATCGATCCGCCCCAGGTAATCGAACTGCCCGTCGGCGCGCAGGCGAACCTGGTCACCGGTGCGGTACAGGCGCGCACCCTCGGTGCCAAACGGGTCGGGCACGAAGCGCTCGGCCGTCAGCCCCGGGCGCCCCAGGTAGCCGCGGGCCAGGCCGGCACCGCCCAGGTACAGCTGCCCGGCCACGCCTGCTGGCAGCAGGCCCAGGGCGGCGTCCAGCACACACGCACTGCGCTCGCCGACAGGCTGGCCGATCGGTGCATAGGCGCTGTCGCAATGATCCCCGGCGCGGGTACGCCAGACCATCGGCGTGACCACGGTCTCGGTGGGGCCATACCCATTGATCATCACCTGGGGTTGCAGGCTTTGCTGCACCCGCTCGTAAGTCGCCCGCGGCATGGCATCGCCGCCAAAGCTGTAAAGACGAACCGGTGGAGGGTTACCGGCATGCGCCGCATGCTCGGCCAGCTGTTGCAGGTAGGCCGGCGGGAATCCGGCCATGGTCACCCCATGCCGGCGTATCTCCTCGTAGGTGCGCTCGGGGCTCCACAGCTCATCGTCGCGCAGCAGCAGGCTGCCACCCATGACCAGCGAGGTCAGCCAGCGTTCATGAGCACCGTCGAAGGCAAACGACAGGAAATGCAGCTCACGGTCCGCCGGGGTCATTTCGTACCATTGGCCAGTGGCCAGGCAGTGCATGGCCAGCGGCCCGTGTGCGACCGCAACGCCTTTGGGCTGGCCGGTAGAACCCGAGGTGTAGATCACGTAGGCCAGGTTTTGCGGGTTCAATGCCACGGTGGGTGCATGGTCGGCGCCCGGCTGCTCAACCCGTTGGTCGAGCAGCAGCGTACGCATGCCGGCCTGCACGTCCAGGCCCGGCAGCACCCGGCTGTGACTGAGCAACAGGTCGATGCCGCTGTCCTGCATCATGTAGGCCAGGCGCTCTGCCGGGTACTGGGGGTCCAGCGGCAGGAACGCGCCCCCGGCCTTGAGAATGCCCAGCAAACCGACAACCATGTCGAGCGAACGCTCCAGGGCGATGCCCACCAGCACGTCGGGGCCGACACCCAGCGCCCGCAGGCGGTGTGCCAGCTGGTTGGCCCGGGCCTCAAGCTGGCCGTAGCTCAGTTGCTGGTCGCCGATCAGCAGCGCTACCGCTTGCGGTTGGCGCCGGGCCTGCTCGGCAATCAGCTGGTGAACCGCCGCCGGCGCGGCCGCGAGCCCCGCCTGTTGCCAGCCCTGCAACAGTGCCGCCTGCTCCTGGGGCGCCAACAACGGCAGCTCGCCGACAGCCTGGGCTGGGTCGGCAGCAAGGCCGCGCAGCAAGTTGCACCAGTGCTCAGCCATGCGTTGCAGGGTAGCGGCTTCGAACAGCTCGGCAGCGTAGAGGAACGACACGTTGATCGCCGCGTCGGTCTCCAGCGTTTCCAGGGTCAGGTCGAATTGCGCGGTGCCACCCTGCAGGGTCATTTCCTCGGCATGCAAACCTGCCAGGCTGGTGCTGCCAACCTGCTGGCCGGCAATGCTGAGGTGGTTGTACATCACCTGGAACAGCGGGTTGCGGTCCAGCGAGCGTTGCGGGTTCAAGGCCTCGACCAGGCGGTCGAACGGCAGGTCCTGATGCGCCTGGCCGGCCAGCGCCGTGGCCTTGACCTGGCTGAGCAGCGCCGCGCCGCTCATGGCCGGGTCGACTTCGACGCGCATGACCAAGGTATTGACGAAAAAGCCCAGGACGTTTTCCAGCTCTTGCCGGCTGCGGTTGCTCACCGGTATGCCGATGCGCACATCGGGTTGTTCGCAGTAGCGTTGCAACAACAGGGCAAAAGCCCCGAGGAACAGCTGGAACAGGGTCAGCTCATGCTCACGCGCCAACTGCCGCAAGCGCTGCGCCAGTTCGCTGTCCAGGGCGAACGCGACGCGCCCCAGCCGGTGGTCTTTCAGCGCGCTGCGCGGGTGGTCGATTGGCAGTTCCAGGATGGGCTGCTCGCTTCCCAGCTGCCCGCGCCAGTAGTCCAGCTGGCGCTGGAGCTCGCCCTGGTCGAGCCAGTGCTTGTGCCAGGCGGCGTAATCGGCGTACTGGATCGGCAGCCTGGCCAATGCCGGCGCCTCGCCCCGGTGCAAGGCCTGGTACAGGGCAACGAACTCACGCACCATCACGCTCATCGAACCACCATCGGAAATGATGTGGTGCAAGGTGACCACCAGCAACTGGTCCTGCTCGCCCAACTGCAGCACCTTGGCGCGCCACAACGGGCCGGTGCCCAGGTCGAACAGCCGCTGGGTCTCGGCCAGTACCTGAGCCTGTATGTGTGCCAGCTCGGCCGTTGCCGGCAGTCGGTCCCAGGTTAGCGGTAATTCACCCGCAGGCTGAATGCGCTGCAGCAACACGCCATCGCGCTCGACGAACGTCGTGCGGAAGGCTTCATGGCGTTCGCAGAGGATCGCGAAGGCCTGGGTCAATGCGGCGCGATCCAGTTCGCCACGCAGGCGCACGACCATAGGTGTGTGGTAGGCGGTGCTGTGCGGCTGCATCTGCCAGAACAGCCATTGCCGCTGCTGGGCATGCGACGCGACCAGGGGCTGGTCACGCGGCACCGCGGCGATCGGCTCGACGTGCTGCGCGCCAGCGCCCAGTACCTGTTCGGCAAAGCCCTGTAGCGAGTTGCTTTCGAAAAGGCTGCGCAACGGTACGTCACGCCCCAGGATGCGCCGGACCCGGGCGATGATCTGCGTCGCCAGCAGGGAATGCCCACCCAGGGCGAAGAAGTTGTCGTCAAGCCCGACCTGGGCAACGTTCAGCACGTCCTGCCAGATCAGCGCCAGCTGCTGCTGCAAGGTGGTCTGCGGGGCACGGTAGGCCTGTGCCGGGCCTTCGTCAGGCACCGGCAAGGCACGTAAATCGAGCTTGCCGTTGAGTGTCAGTGGCATGCCGGGCAATGCCATGAAGCGGCTCGGCAGCATGTAGTCCGGCAACTGCCTGGCCAGCGCCGCTTGTACGTCGGCAAGCACCTGCGGGGCGTCGGCCTGGCTGTCGGGCACCACGTAGGCAACGATACGGGCCGCGCTGCCGGTGCCGTGGATAACGGCCACGGCGTCGTGCACACGGGGCTGGCGCTTGAGGGTGTCGGTGATTTCACCCAGTTCGATGCGGTAACCGCGAATCTTCACCTGATGGTCGACCCGCCCCAGGTAATCGACCTGGCCGTTCGCCAACTGCCGCGCCAGATCGCCGGTACGGTACACCCGGCTACCGGCGGCCCCGAACGGGTTGGGCACGAAGCGTTCGGCGGTCATCGCCGCGCGGCGGTGATAGCCTCGCGCCACCCCTGCACCGGCAAGATACAGTTCGCCCTGGCAACCGGTGCTCAGCGGTTGCAGCGAAGCGTCCAGCACATAAGCCTGCATGTTGGCCAACGGCCGCCCAAGCGGCGCACGCCCCGTCGCCGGTGGCGCCTCGACCGCATCAGCGAGCGCGCCCACGGTGGTTTCGGTTGGGCCGTAATGGTTGAACAGCGTGCAGTGCGGGGCCAGCTGCGCCAGTTGCGCCATCAGCCCGGCGGGGCAAGCCTCGCCGCCCAGCACCAGCGCACGCTGCGGCAGTGCCCGGGCCGGGTGCGGGCCATCGAGCAATGCCTGCAGGTGGGAAGGGACAATTTTCAGCACGTCCACGGCGTGTGCGTGCATGTAGGCGGCGAAACGCTCGGCGTCCAGGCTGATGTCCAGGGCAATCACATGCAGGCAGCTGCCGCTGCACAGTGCGCCGAACAGGGTGGTATGACCAAGGTCGGCCGCCAGCGTGGAAACCACCGCCATGCTCGCGACCCGGCCCAGCGCCAGGCGCTGCAAGGCCGCCTGCACGTAGTTGGCCAGGGCGCCATGGCTGATGGTGACACCCTTCGAACGCCCGGTAGAGCCCGAGGTATAGATGACATAGGCCAGGTTATCGGCATTCAGCTGTGCAGGCGGAGCCGTCGTACTGAAGCGCGCCAGCTCCTCTGCTGCCTGGTCGAGCACCAGGTAGCGCACTTGTGTGTCCTGCGGTAGACGGGGCAGCAGCGCCTGCTGGGTCAGCAGCAGTTGAACACCGCTGTCGTCGAGCATGTAGGCAAGCCGCTCTTGCGGGTATTCGGGGTCGAACGGCACATAGGCACCGCCGGCCTTGAGGATGGCCAGCAGGCCAACGATCATCTCCACCGACCGTTCGACTGCAATACCCACCCGTACTTCAGGCCCGACGCCCCACTCGATCAGTTGGTGTGCCAGCCGGTTGGCATCGGCATCGAGTTCGGCATAGCTCAGCTGCCGGTCGCCGAACACCAGTGCCGGGGCCTGCGGCTGCTGCGCCACCTGCGCGGCGAACAGCGCAAGTATGTTGTCGACGGCGAACTCGTTGGCGGCCGGTTGGCTGGCCTGCAGCAGCCGCTGCCGCTCGCCGGCACCCAGCAGCGGTAAATCGCCGATGGCCGCCAGCGGGTCGGCGGCCATGGCCTGCAACAGGTTCAGCCAATGGCTCGCCATACGTTCGATGGTGGCCGGGGCGAACAATTCGCGGGCATAGGTGAAGGCGGCCTGCACCTGGCCATCGCGCTCCACGGTATCGAGGGTGAGCTCGAACTGGACACTGCGCTCGTGGCGCTCCAGCACGTGCAGCTCAAGGCCTGATTCGCTGCGCAAGGCGCCGATGTCGGCGACGTTCGCCTGATGGTTGTGCAACACCTGGAACAACGGCGTATGGCTGAGGCTGCGCTCGACTTGCAGGCCTTCGACCAAACGCTCGAACGGCAAATCCTGGTGGCTCTGGGCCGCGCGGGTGGTTTCGCGGATATCGGCCAGCAATTGGGCGACGGACATCTGCGGGTCGAGCTCGGTGCGCAACACCTGGGTGTTGACGAATACGCCAATCAGCCCCTCGACTTCTTCGCGATTGCGGTTGGCGACCGGCACCCCGACACGGATGTCCTGCAGGCCACTGTAATGTTGCAAAAGCAGCTTGAAACCGGCCAACAGCACACTGAACAAGGTGACCCCTTGCTGACGCGCCAGGCCCGCCAGGCGCTCGCTCAGGCCCTGTGGCACCGCGATGGGCAGGCGCTGGCCCTGGCGGCTGGCATGCCGCGGGCGCGGGTAGTCGGCAGGCAACTGCAATACCGGGTGCTGGTCGCCCAGCTTGGCCTGCCAGTAAGCCAGCTGTCGCGCCTGCTCCCCGGCCTCCAGCCAACGCCGCTGCCACAGCGCATAGTCACTGTACTGGATCGGCAACTCAGGCAGCACCGGCACCTGCCCGCGAACCAAGGCGTCGTAGCCGTGGACGAATTCCTGGATGAGCACGTTCATCGACCAGCCGTCGGCGACGATATGGTGCAGGGTCAACAGCAGCACATGCTCCTGTGCCGCCAGCTTCAACAAGCGTACGCGAAACAGCGGGCCCTGCTGGAGGTCGAAGGGCAAACCGGCTTCGTCCCGCACCGCCTGCGCGACGGCGGCGTCGCGGGCTTCGGCGGCCAGCGCCTGAAGGTCGTGTTCTTCAATGACGATGGCCGCTGGCTGCACCACTTGCACCACGTCGTCACCCTGGGTCTGGAACACAGTACGCAGGGCCTGGTGACGCTGCAGTACCTGCTCGAACGCGCGCTGTACCGCCGAGGTGTCCAGCGCCCCTTTCAGCACCACCGCACTGGGCAGGTTGTAGGCGGCACCGTGTGGGTCCAGTTGCCACAGAAACCACATGCGCTGCTGGGCATAGGACAGTGCATGGCGATCGTCGACGGCGACGTCTGCAGGGATCGGAAATTGTGAAAAGTCGATACCCTCGCTGGCCAGGGTTTCGAGAAACAGCCGCCGCTTTTCCACCGGCAGCTCAATGAAACGGCGGGCGAGCTTCAGGGACTTCTCAACATTCATCGGGTTTCATCCGTGCACATGGGTTTCGAGTAACAACTCGGCTATCCCTACGAAACGGATGGAACACCGGGAAAATTAACCCGTCACGGCCACCGGCAAAGGCAGGCTCAGCGGGGGCCTGGGGTTCGCCATGACAGACGGTTTTCCGGTTTGCCTGCCCTCGCGCGTCATAAGGGTACCGGCGGGATTTTCCTCATACCGCGAGGGATCGACGCGCAAGCCCCCCAAACCACAAGGCACCGGCCCCTATGTCCAAAAAGTCACGCTCGAAACTCTGGTTCCTGGTTCACAGCTGGCTGGCCCTGCCCATCTGGTTCTTCGTGCTGATCGTCTGCTTCACCGGCACCCTGGCAGTGGTCAGCCAAGAGCTGGTGTGGCTGGCCAAACCGGAGATACGCGCGGCGAAGCCGAGCGATGATGCGCCACTGCTGACTTACGACCAGGTGCTCAAGGCCCTGCGTGAAGCCCGCCCCGATCTGGATGTGCAATACATCATGCGCCCGGACGAGTCGCACTTCGCGCTGCAGGTGCAGGTGGTGCAACCGGACAACACCACCCAGAACCTCTACGTGAACCCCTATACAGGCAAGATCCAGGGCATCAGCCCTTCCTTCGACTTCCGCCAGTTCACTCGCGCCTTGCATGGCTGGTGGCTGGTACCTTTCGGCAACGGCTACCCGTGGGGGTGGTACCTGGTCTCGCTGCTGGGCTTGCCGATGCTTGCCTCGCTGGTCACCGGCCTGGTCGTCTACAAGCGCTTCTGGAAAGGCTTTCTGAAACCTACCCTGCGCTTTCGCCAAGGTGCGCGCATCTTCTGGGGTGACTTCCATCGCCTGAGCGGTATCTGGTCGATCTGGTTCATTGCCGTGATCGCGATCACCGGCACCTGGTTCCTGATCCAGGCGTTGCTGGCCGACAACCACATCTCGATCTCAAGCCGCGACGTCCCCGCCGTGGTGGCCCGCGAGGACGTACCGCTGCTGCAGGCTGGCGAAGCGCCCCGGCTGGTCAGCCTGGAGCATGCCATCGAAACGGTGAAGGCGCAGATCCCCGGCTTCGAGGCATCCTTCGTGCGCCTGCCCGGCAATGCCTATGACACCTTCAACATCCGTGGCCGCGGCTGGTACCCGCTGATGTTCCAAAGCGCCAGCATCAACCCGTACACAGGCGTGGTCGCCACCTCGCACACCCTGGATGATCGCACGTCGCTGGAGTTCGTCACCGAATCCATGCGCCCGTTGCACACAGGCGACTTCGGCGGGCTGTGGGTCAAGATGATCTGGTTCGTTTTTGGCCTGGTGCTGACCTTGATGGTGCTCAGCGGCCTGTTGATCTGGAGCAAGCGCACCGCACAGGCCACTGCAGCCGCACTGAAACGCAAGCCGCGCAGCGCACCAACGGCCAACGCCGCGCAAGACGCCCACCTGCCGGAGACCGCCCGATGAGCCGAGCCACCACCACCGACGCACCTTCGGCCTCACGCCGCCTGTGGCTGAAATGGCGCTTTCACCTGAACATCCTGCTGATACTCATCCCCTTGGGGTTCATGCCCAGGTATTTTGCCGACCAGGCGTTGTTCAAAGGTGAAGCCGGGCTGGGTGAGCGTGAGGCGGGTGTGGTCGCAGTGGGCCCATGGAGCCTGCGCCTGGCCGAATTCCGTGCGTCGGCGCCCCGCCAGGAAGGCCCGGCCGGGTATTTCAAGAGTTTCAGTGCGGCGCTGTGCAACCACTGTATCGGCGAAGTGAAGGCCACCTACCTGCGGGTGGGTAAGCCACGCAGCCTGCGCGCGGCCGGGAGCATCTTCTTCGGTTCACCCTACAGCATGGGCGCTTCCGTCCCGGTTCCGGCCAAGACCCGACCCAACGCTGAATTGTGGATCACCATGGAAGGCTGGGATGGCAGCGTGCACCAGGCTTCGATTCCCCTCAGCCAGGCCTCGCCGGCGACAGTTGCCTGGCTGCAGGCGCAGGTTGGCAGCCGCTAGACAACCCGGCGGCGCCCCCTGATCGGGTCAAGCGTTGCCAGCGGCGCTTTCCTTGCCCGCGTCCGTGGGGGCGCTTTCAGTGGGCGTGAAGACCATCACTTCCAGTACATCGGAATGGAACTCCCGGCGGTACAGGATCAATACCACGCCCACACTCACCACCATGAATAGCCAAGGGCTGATGAACCAGGTCAGCATGGCCATGCCGAAGTAATACGAGCGCAGGCCGAAGTTGAACTGGTTGGCGGCCAGTGACAGCACCCGCGCCGCGCGGGAGGCGAACGCCTTGCGCTCCAGCTCATTGACCAGCCGTTCGCCGATCATCGGCGCCGACCCCACCAGCACGGCGGCAAAGTTGTATTGGCGCATGCACCAGCTGAACGTGAAGAAGGCATAGACAAATACCATGGCCAGGCACAGCAGCTTGATCTCCGACATGCCCTGGGATGTTTGCTGAACCAGCGGCAGGTCGGCCAGCAACGACAGTGCCCGGTCGGAGGCACCGAGCACGGTGAGGATGCCAGCCAGAATGATCAGGGTGCTGGAGGCAAAGAACGAAGCGTTACGCTCCAGGTTACCGATCACGCTGGCATCAGCGATGCGGTTGTCGCGCAGCAGCATGCGGCGCATCCAGTCTTCGCGGTACAAGTGCAGCACACTGGCCAGGCACGCGGTGTCGCGCCCCTTCCAGATCGCATAGCGGGTATAGCCACCCCAGCACAGGGCGAACCAGGCGATGGCCAGCAGGTTGTTGAGGTTGCTTTGGATGAAGTTCATGCAGGGTTACCGAAAGGGCCATGTGCCTAAAGGATAGGGACCGGATTTCGACGCTGGCAAGCGGCAAAAGGCACACCTGCACCCTGAAAAATGCATTACCTGCTGCGAAGCGGCCGAAACAGGCAAACAGCAAAAAGCCCCGCATCCTTTCGGAGACGGGGCTCTCTTGTTTTCACCCTTGGCGGGCACCCTTCGGCTTGTGGCCGGTGCCGCCCTCAGGCTTTGACTTGTCCGGTCAGGCCAGCGCCTCGCGCGGCTTGCCGAGCATGCGGTCGCAGGCCACGGCACCCACCAGGGTCACCACCGAAGGTACCAGCCAGGCCATGCCGGCATCACTCAATGGCAGGTGCGCCATGAAGTCTGGCAACACGTGGGCAAGGCTGCTGCCCTTGATCGCATCGACCATGCCGAACAACAGCGATACCAGCATCACCGGTGCCAGGATGCGCGTTGGCGAGTTCCACAGGTCTTTCACGAAGCTCAGGCCAACCACCACGATGCACGGCGGATAGATGGCGGTGAGCACCGGGATCGAGAACATGATCAGCTTGGTCAGGCCAAGGTTGGAAATCAGCAGCGAGAAGCCGGCGAGGATCACCACCAGCGCGCGGTACGACAGCGGCAGGATCTGGCTGAAGTACTCGGCGCAGGCACAGGTCAGGCCAACCGCGGTTACCAGGCAGGCCAGCGCGATCAGCACGGCCAGGAAGCCGCTGCCCAGGGAGCCGAAGGTGTGCTGTACGTAGGCATGCAGCACCGCCGCACCGTTGGTGGCGTCCGCCGCGATGTCGTGGCTGGTGGCACCCAGGCGGAACAGGCTGATGTAAACCAGGGCCAGCCCGACACCGGCGATCAGGCCGGCGATGATGGCGTAGCGGGTAATCAGCCTCGGCGACTCGACACCGCGCGAGCGAATGGCATTGACAATGACGATACCGAACACCAGGGCACCCAGGGTATCCATGGTCAGGTAGCCATCGGAGAAGCCCTTGGAGAACGCAGCGGCGGCATAGGCAGGCTGTGCGTCACCGATGGTACCGGCGGGCAAGGCGAAGGCAGCGATGCCCAGTACGGCCAGGGCAATGATCTTCAACGGTGCCAGGAAGCGGCCCACGGTGTCGAGCAACTTGCCAGGGTACATGGACACGGCCAGCACGACGATGAAGTACACCAGGCTGTAGATGAACAGCGCCAGCGGGCTTTCACCGGTCAGCGGTGCAACGCCCACTTCGAACGACACGGTCGCGGTACGCGGGGTGGCGAACAGTGGGCCTACCGACAGGTAGCACACAGCAGCCAGCAAGCCACCGAAGAACTTGCCGATCGGGCTGCTCAGGGCATCCATGCCGCCACCGACCTTGGCCAGGGCGACCACGGTGATGACCGGCAGGCCGACGGCAGTCACCAGGAAGCCCAGTGCAGCCATCCATACATGCGGGCCAGACTGCAGGCCGACGATAGGCGGGAAGATGATATTGCCTGCACCCACGAAAAGCGCAAACGTCATAAAGCCAAGCGCCAGGATATCCTGGCCTTTGAGAACTTTCATTTAAGGTAGTACCACACTGCTGAAATCGGGATTCGAGAGGGGATTTCCCTTTGGGTAAGGGGAAATGCTGCCCGGCTTGATAGGCCAGACCCGTTTAGCGTGTCGTTCCCTTTTGGGGTACGGGCACAGAGTGAACGCGTAATGTAACTGTTTTGTCAGTCAAACGCACTGGCACAGTGCTGCTTGTCCGATGTGCGTACATGTTTGTCGTCTGCGCGACCGAGGACAGCAGGCATTATCCTCGGATTGAAACATTCGTCTGCGTGAAAATTCCTATTAAACCTGTCGAAGAATCTCTATCGCCAGCACCGGCCTCTTCGCGGGTAAACCCGCTCCTACGAACCCCACATACGACAAAGGCCACCCGAAGGTGGCCTCTGTGCGCGTGGGGGGTGTAGCAGTATTACTTCTTGGCTTCCCAGCCAGTCAGCTCGGCCAGGGCCTTGCCGATGTCAGCCAGCGAACGCACGGTTTTCACACCCGCGTCCTGCAGGGCGGCGAACTTCTCGTCCGCAGTACCCTTGCCACCGGAGATGATGGCGCCAGCGTGGCCCATGCGCTTGCCCGCCGGTGCGGTAACACCGGCGATGTAGGAAACGACAGGCTTGGTCACGTGGGCCTTGATGTAGGCCGCGGCTTCTTCTTCAGCCGAACCGCCGATCTCACCGATCATCACGATCGCTTCGGTCTTCGGGTCTTCCTGGAACAGCTTCAGGATGTCGATGAAGTTGGAGCCCGGAATCGGGTCACCGCCGATGCCGACGCAGGTCGACTGGCCGAAGCCGGCGTCGGTGGTCTGCTTCACAGCTTCGTAGGTCAGGGTGCCGGAACGCGAAACGATACCGACCTTGCCTGGCAAGTGGATGTGGCCTGGCATGATGCCGATCTTGCACTCGCCCGGGGTGATGACACCTGGGCAGTTAGGGCCGATCAGGGTCACGCCCAGCTCGTCGCACTTGACCTTGGCATCCAGCATGTCCAGGGTAGGAATGCCTTCGGTGATGCAGACGATCAGCTTGATGCCGCCAAAGGCAGCTTCCAGGATCGAGTCTTTGCAGAACGGAGCCGGTACGTAGATGACCGAAGCGTCAGCGCCGGTAGCTTCCACGGCTTCCTTGACGGTGTTGAACACCGGCAGGCCCAGGTGGGTGGTGCCACCCTTGCCTGGGGTTACGCCGCCGACCATCTTGGTGCCGTAGGCAATGGCCTGTTCGGAGTGGAAAGTACCCTGCGAGCCGGTGAAGCCCTGGCAGATGACTTTGGTATCTTTATTGATCAGGACGCTCATTACTTGCCCTCCGCAGCTTTGACAACTTGTTGAGCAGCGTCGGTCAGGCTGGTTGCCGCAATGATGTTCAAACCGCTTTCTGCCAGTACTTTAGCGCCCAGTTCGGCGTTGTTGCCTTCGAGGCGAACGACGACCGGAACTTTAACGCCGACTTCTTTCACTGCACCAATGATGCCTTCGGCAATCATGTCGCAGCGAACGATGCCGCCGAAGATGTTGACCAGAACGGCCGCGACATTGCTGTCGGACAGAATGATCTTGAACGCTTCGGTAACGCGCTCTTTGGTAGCACCACCGCCAACGTCGAGGAAGTTGGCCGGCTTGCCGCCGTGCAGGTTGACGATGTCCATGGTACCCATGGCCAGGCCGGCACCGTTGACCATGCAGCCGATGTTGCCTTCAAGGGCAACGTAGTTCAGTTCGAACTTGGCAGCGTGGGCTTCACGGGCGTCGTCCTGCGACGGGTCGTGGAAGGTTTTCAGCTTCGGCTGACGGTACATGGCGTTGGCGTCGATGTTGATCTTGGCATCGAGGCAGTGCAGGTCGCCATCGGCCTTGATCACCAGCGGGTTCACTTCCAGCAGCGCCAGGTCATGATCCTTGAACAGCTTGGCCAGGCCAACGAAGATCTTGGCAAACTGTTGAACTTGCTTGCCTTCCAGGCCCAGCTGGAAAGCCAGCTCGCGACCCTGGAACGGCTGAGCGCCGACCAGTGGGTCGATGGTGGCCTTGAGGATCTTCTCAGGCGTTTCGTGAGCGACTTTCTCGATGTCCACGCCACCTTCGGTGGAAGCCATGAACACGATACGGCGGCTCGAACGATCGACTACAGCGCCCAGGTACAGCTCTTTGGCGATGTCAGTGCAGGATTCGACCAGAATCTTGGAGACGGGTTGACCGTTGGCATCGGTCTGGTAGGTAACCAGATTCTTGCCCAACCACTGTGCAGCGAACGCCTTGGCGTCTTCCTTGCTGCGAACCAGCTTTACGCCGCCCGCTTTACCGCGACCACCCGCGTGAACCTGGGCTTTTACAACCCACTCGTTCCCGCCGATCTTGTCGCAGGCTTCTGCAGCTTGCTCAGGGGTGTCGACTGCGAAACCCTTGGAAACTGGCAGGCCGTATTCAGCGAACAGCTGCTTACCCTGATACTCGTGAAGATTCATGCTTTTTACCGTCTTCGTTAGGTACTGCGCTTCGGCGCTGCGCCATCAGTGGCGCCGCACCACCTGTGACCGTTGACCCCGGGTTTCCCGTGTGATCCGGTCCGGCGGACTTTCCGCGGTGAGTCATGCACGCAAGACTCACGACGGGCAGCCCGCCGTGGTTTCTTATAATTAACGCTTCTTACGGTTGGCCACGTGAATGGCGCCGCCATTCACCGCCAGCGCTGCTTCATGCAACGCTTCGGACAGGGTTGGATGGCTGAAGACCATCATGCCCAGATCCTCGGCACTGGTGCCGAATTCCATTGCGATTGCGCCCTGCTGCACCAGTTCGGCAGCCGATGGGCCAATCACGTGAACACCCAGAACGCGGTCGGTCTTGGCATCGGCGATGACCTTGACGAAACCACCGGTGTCGTTGGCAGCCATCGCACGGCCGCTGGCCGCGAACGGGAAGGTGCCCACGTTAACCTCAACGCCCTCGGCCTTCAAGGCCTGTTCGGTCTTGCCGACCCACGCGATTTCCGGGTGGGTGTAGATGACCGATGGGATCAGGTCGTAGTTCATCTGGGCCTTGTGGCCCTTGATGCGCTCAACGACCATGATGCCCTCTTCCGAAGCCTTGTGGGCCAGCATCATGCCGCGTACCACGTCACCGATGGCGTACACGCCAGGAACGCTGGTGGCGCAGTAATCGTCGACGAAGATGTAGCCACGCTCGTCGATGGTCACGCCGCTGTCGGCAGCCAGCAGATCGGTAGTCACCGGGCGACGGCCGACGGCAACAATCAGCTTGTCGAAGGTGATCTTCTGCTCGCCTTCGGCGTTGGTGTAGGTCACTTCGACTTCATTGCCGTTGACTTTCGAGCCGGTGACGCGAGCGCCCAGCTTGATGTCCAGGCCTTGCTTGGTCAGGGTCTTCTGGGCTTCTTTCGACACGGCGGTGTCGGCAGCCATCAGGAAGGTGTCCAGGGCTTCCAGGACGGTCACTTCAGCACCCAAGCGAGCCCATACCGAGCCCAGCTCCAGGCCGATCACGCCTGCACCGATAACGCCCAGGCGCTTCGGTACGGCCTGGAATTCCAGGGCGCCGGTGGAGTCGACGATGACGTTCTGGTCGACCGGGGCCGGCGGAATGTCGATCGGGCGCGAGCCGGAAGCCAGGATCACGTTCTCGGCTTCGATGACTTCGGTGGTGCCGTCAGCTTTGGTGACTTCGACTTTCTTGCCGGCCAGCAGCTTGCCGTGGCCCTGGATCGAAGTGACGCCGTTGGCCTTGAACAGGGTGGCAACGCCACCGGTCAGGTTCTTGACGATGCCGGCCTTGCGGCCAACCATCGCGGCGACGTCCATCTTCACTTCGCCAGTGGAGATACCGTGGACGTTGAAGCTCTCTTTGGCTTCCTTGTACTTCCAGGAGCTGTCCAGCAGCGCCTTGGAAGGAATGCAACCTACGTTCAGGCAGGTGCCGCCCAGGGCCAGTTTGCCCTCGGCGTCGGTGTACTTCTCGATACAGGCAGTCTTCAGACCAAGTTGGGCAGCCTTGATGGCAGCCACATAGCCGCCTGGGCCTGCACCGATTACCACTACGTCGAATTTCTGGGTCATAAAAGATTCCTTATCAGCTACAAGCTACAAGCCGCGAACCGCGCGGCCTGGCTTCTTGCGAAGCCAGGCCCGGCACGGTACGCAGCCAGAGGGTTAGATGTCCAGCAGCAGGCGGGACGGATCTTCCAGCAGGTTCTTGATAGTGACCAGGAAGGTTACCGCTTCCTTGCCGTCGATCAGGCGGTGATCGTACGACAGCGCCAGGTACATCATCGGGCGAATCACGACCTGGCCATTGATGGCCATCGGGCGCTGGATGATGTTGTGCATGCCGAGAATGGCGGCCTGCGGCGGGTTGACGATCGGGGTCGACATCATCGAACCGAAGGTGCCACCGTTGGTGATGGTGAAGGTGCCACCGGTCATCTCTTCGATGGACAGTTTGCCGTCACGGGCCTTCTTGCCGAAGGTAGCGATGCCGTTCTCGATTTCAGCCAGGCTCATCGACTCGGCGTTACGCAGCACCGGCACCACCAGGCCACGGTCGCTGGACACGGCAACACCGACGTCGGCGAAGCCGTGGTAGACGATGTCGTTGCCGTCGATCGAGGCGTTGACAGCCGGGAAGCGTTTCAGCGCTTCGGTAGCAGCCTTGACGAAGAACGACATGAAGCCCAGGCGCACGCCATTGTGGGTCTTCTCGAACAGGTCCTTGTACTTCGAACGCAGGGCCATGACTTCGGTCATGTCCACTTCGTTGAAGGTGGTCAGCATCGCCATGTTCGACTGGGCTTCGACCAGGCGCTCGGCGATCTTGGCACGCAGGCGGGTCATTGGCACACGCTTCTCGGTACGGTCGCCAGCGGCGACGACAACCGGGGCAGCGGCAGCAGCGGCAGGCTTGGCAGCCGGTGCAGCGGCAGGTGCCGACTTCTTGTTGGCAACAGCAGCAACCACGTCTTCCTTGGTGACGCGACCGCCTTTACCGGTGCCTGCCACAGTAGCCAGGTCGATGCCGTTTTCTTCAGCCAGCTTGCGCGCAGCCGGGGCAGCGATCGGGTCATCTTCGCCGGCGTCAGCGCTGGCAGCGGCCGGAGCCGCTGCTGGTGCGGCGGCCGCGGCAGGCGCGGCGGCAGCACCGCCTTCAACGATCGAACCCAGCAATTCGTCGGACAGGACGGTGTCGCCCTCGCCCTTGACGATGTCGCCCAGCACGCCATCGGCAGTCGCCAGTACTTCCAGGACAACCTTGTCAGTCTCGATGTCGACGATCAGCTCGTCACGCTTGACGGCTTCGCCCGGCTTCTTGTGCCAGGTGGCAACGGTGCCATCGGCAACCGATTCCGGGAAGGTTGGGGCTTTGATCTCGATAGCCATTATCTGTGTTTCCTTAAATTCGGTTTCAGGTGCGCGAAGGCGTTAGACAGTGAAGGCGTCTTGCAGCAGTTTTTCCTGCTGTTCGGCGTGCTTCGAAGCGTAACCACAGGCTGGCGCGGCAGAAGCGTCGCGACCGGCGTATTCCAGGACCAGTGCCTTGTTGTGGCGGCCCAGGATACGGCGCATGTGGTGCTGGCTGCTGTACCAGGCACCCTGGTTCATCGGCTCTTCCTGACACCAGACCGCATGCTTGAGGTTGGTGTAAGGGGCGAGGATTTCGACCAGATCGTCCTCAGGGAACGGATACAGCTGCTCGATACGCAGGATGGCGATGTCTTCGCGGCCTTCGGCACGGCGTTTTTCCAGCAGGTCGTAGTAGACCTTGCCGCTGCACAGCACCAGACGCTCGACCTTGGCCGGATCGATTGCGTCGATTTCCGGGATCACGGTCTGGAACGAGCCTTCTGCCAGGTCTTCCAGGGTCGAGATGGCCAGCTTGTGGCGCAGCAGCGACTTCGGCGTCAGGACGACCAGCGGCTTGCGCAGCGGGCGAATGACCTGGCGACGCAGCAGGTGGTAAATCTGTGCCGGCGTCGTCGGTACGCAGACCTGGATGTTGTGCTCGGCGCACAGCTGCAGGTAACGCTCCAGACGCGCGGAGGAGTGCTCCGGCCCCTGCCCTTCATAGCCGTGTGGCAGCAGCATGGTCAGGCCACACAGGCGGCCCCACTTGTGCTCACCACTGGTGATGAACTGGTCGATCACCACTTGCGCACCGTTGGCGAAGTCGCCGAACTGGGCTTCCCAGATCACCAGCGCGTTCGGCATGGTGGTGGAGTAGCCGTATTCGAAGGCCAGTACCGCCTCCTCGGACAGGAACGAATCGTACAGATCGAAACGTGGCTGGCCTGGGAACAGGTTCTTCAACGGAATGTAGGTGCTGGCGTCCTTCTGGTTGTGCAGCACCGCGTGACGGTGCGAGAAGGTGCCACGGCCGATGTCCTGGCCGGTCATGCGGATCGGGTGACCTTCGAACTGCAGGGTGGCGTAAGCCATGGTCTCTGCATAACCCCAGTTGATCGGCAAGCCACCGGCCTGCATCTTCTGACGGTCTTCGTAGATCTTCGACACCTGACGCTGGACCACGAAACCTTCCGGCAGCTCGAGCAGCTTGGCCGACAGATCCTGCAGGGTCTTGAGGTCGAAACGGGTGTCGTGACGCGCGGTCCAGGCATGGCCCAGGTACGGACGCCAGTCGACGAACAGCTCGCGGTTCGGCTCCTTGACCAGGCTTTTCACCACGTGCAGGCCATTGTCCAGCGCGTTGCGGTACTCGTCGATCTTGGCCTGAGCGCGCTCGGCGTCGATGCGACCGGCCTGGATCAGCTGCTCGGCATACAGCTCACGGGTAGTGCGCTGCTTGCTGATTTGCTGGTACATCAGCGGCTGGGTGCCGTTCGGCTCGTCAGCCTCGTTGTGGCCACGGCGACGGTAGCAGACCAGGTCGATGACCACGTCACGCTTGAACTGCATGCGGTAGTCGATGGCCAGCTGGGTGACGAACAGCACGGCTTCCGGGTCATCGCCGTTCACGTGCAGGATCGGTGCCTGGATCATCTTGGCAACGTC
Source organism: Pseudomonas sp. BO3-4 (assembly GCF_034044115.1). Classification (NCBI taxonomy): domain Bacteria; kingdom Pseudomonadati; phylum Pseudomonadota; class Gammaproteobacteria; order Pseudomonadales; family Pseudomonadaceae; genus Pseudomonas; species Pseudomonas sp. BO3-4. The sequence goes on along the minus strand of NZ_CP139018.1, from coordinate 1,888,002 downwards.
GGTCGCGTACTCGGTGGAGCGCGCATCCAGTGGGTTGCTGATGGTGAAACCAACCTGGTTGTTGATCACGATGTGCACGGTCCCGCCGGTCTTGAAACCGCGGGTCTGCGACATCTGGAAGGTTTCCATGACCACGCCCTGGCCAGCGAACGCAGCGTCGCCGTGGATCGAGATCGGCAGCACCTTGTCGCCAACGGTGTCGTTGCGGCGGTCCTGACGGGCGCGCACCGAACCCTCGACCACCGGCGAAACGATTTCCAGGTGGGACGGGTTGAACGCCATGGCCAGGTGCACTTCGCCACCCGGGGTCATCACGTTCGAGGAGAAGCCCTGGTGATACTTCACGTCACCGGAGCCCAGCTCGTTCATCTTCTTGCCTTCGAACTCGTCGAACAGCTCGCGCGGGTTCTTGCCGAAGGTGTTCACCAGCACGTTCAGGCGGCCACGGTGGGCCATGCCGATCACGACCTCCTTGGCGCCGTAAGAGCCGGAACGCTGGATCATTTCATCCAGCATCGGAATCAGGCTCTCGCCGCCTTCAAGGCCGAAACGCTTGGTGCCCGGGTACTTGGTGCCCAGGTACTTTTCCAGGCCCTCACCGGCGGTCACGCGCTCGAGCAGGTGGGCCTGCACATCAGCGGAAAACTCCGGACGGCCGCGCACGCTTTCCAGGCGCTGCTGGAACCAGCTGCGCTGCTCGGAATCGACGATGTGGGTGAATTCGGCGCCAATGGTGCGACAATATGTCTTCTGGAGTGCATCGAAGATGTCGCGTAGGCTCGCCTCCTCTTTGCCGATGAACAGGTCGCCGGCACGGAAGGTCGTATCAAGATCGGCATTGGTCAAGCCGTAGTGATTGATCGACAGGTCTACGGGCGCAGGGCGCTGCCACAACCCCAACGGGTCGAGCTTGGCAGCCTGATGGCCGCGCATACGATAGGCCTGGATCAGTCGCAGAACTTCAACCTGCTTCTTCTCGTGTTCACTGCTCACGCTCCCGGCGGAAACCGGTTGAGCGCGGCGCTGGTTCTTTGCCAGCAGTACGAAATGGTCGCGGATTGTCGAGTGCGATACATCAGTAGCGGTGCTGCCGTCGGCTGGCAACTTCTGGAAGTAAGTGCGCCACTCTTCTGGCACAGCGTTAGGGTCGTGCAGGTAGAGCTCGTAGAGCTCTTCCACATATGCAGCGTTACCACCTGAAAGGTGGGCGCTATCCCACATGCGCTGCATCACGCTTTCTTGCATGCTTGGTCACCCTCGATTAGGGGACTGATCGGCGAGAGCCACAGCAAACCTGGAAAAGTCCGAAAACAGCGACTGAACCACGCCACTTGGATCCTGCTGATTTTCCGGGTACCAGCCCGGAAAGCCCCTGCTGGTCTCATATCTTCATAGGTAATGAACGCGGGCTTTGTGGGCCCTTGTTCGGGTTTTACCTCAGTGCGGGCTCACCACCCGCACCTCGGCTTACTGCAGGTACAACGCTTTGTATCAGGTGCCGCTTTGCAGCAGCATGTTACGTACGTGACCGATTGCCTTGGTCGGGTTCAGACCTTTCGGGCAAACGTTTACGCAGTTCATGATCCCGCGGCAGCGGAATACGCTGAACGGGTCATCCAGGGACGCCAGGCGCTCCTGAGTCTTGGTATCGCGGCTGTCGGCAAGGAAGCGGTAGGCTTGCAGCAAGGCTGCCGGGCCCAGGAACTTGTCCGGGTTCCACCAGAACGACGGGCAGGAAGTCGAGCAGCACGCGCACAGGATGCACTCGTACAGGCCGTCCAGCTTGTCACGGTCTTCCGGCGACTGCAGGCGCTCGATGGCCGGGGCCGGGGTGTCGTTCTGCAGGAACGGCTTCACCTTCTCGTACTGCTTGTAGAAGATGCTCATATCGACCACCAGGTCACGAATGACCGGCAGGCCTGGCAGAGGACGCAGAACCAGCTTGCCGCCCTTCACCACCGCCGACAGCGGGGTGATGCAGGCCAGGCCGTTCTTGCCGTTCATGTTCATGCCGTCGGAACCGCAAACGCCTTCACGGCAGGAGCGACGGTACGAGAAACCCTCGTCCTTTTCCTTGATCAGTGCCAATACATCCAGCACCATCAGGTCCTTGCCGCCGGTATCGACGTCGAACGACTCCATTTTTGGCGCCGAGTCGGTGTCCGGGTTGTAACGATAAACTTCGACTTTCAACATAGCAGCCACCCTTAGTAAGTCCGGACTTTTGGTTCGAAGGCTGGAACAGTCTTCGGCGCAAAGTTGACGCCGCGCTTGGCAACGCGCTTCTCACCCGGGTAGTACAGGGTGTGGCACAGCCAGTTTTCGTCGTCACGGTCTTCGAAGTCTTCACGGGCGTGAGCGCCGCGGGACTCTTTACGGGCTTCCGCCGCGATGGCGGTAGCTTCGGCAACTTCCAGCAGGTTCTGCAGCTCCAGCGCTTCGATACGCGCGGTGTTGAAGGCCTGGGACTTGTCGTTGATCTTGACGTTGGCGATACGGTCACGCAGACCGGCCAGTTGCTCGATACCCTTCTGCATGTATTCGCCAGTACGGAATACACCGAAGTAGTTCTGCATGCAGCTCTGCAGCTCGCGCTTCAGGCTGGCAACGTCTTCACCGCTGGTACGCTCGTTGAGCTTGTTCAGGCGGTTCAGGGCAACATCGACGTCGGTGTCGCTGGCGTCGCGGTATTCCACGCCTTCGCTCAGCGCCTTCTCCAGGTGCAGGCCGGCAGCACGGCCGAACACCACCAGGTCGAGCAGCGAGTTGCCGCCCAGGCGGTTGGCACCGTGAACCGATACGCACGCCACTTCACCTACGGCGAACAGGCCCGGGATGATGCGATCCTGACCGTCAGCGTCCATGGTGATGGCCTGGCCATGGATGTTGGTGGCAACGCCGCCCATCATGTAGTGGCAGGTTGGAACCACCGGCACCGGCGCGACCACAGGGTCGACGTGGGCGAAGGTCTTGGACAGTTCGCAGATACCTGGCAGGCGGCTGTGCAGCACTTCCTCGCCCAGGTGGTCCAGCTTCAGCAGTACGTGGTCCTTGTTCGGGCCCACGCCGTTGCCGGCGATGATTTCCTTGACCATGGAACGGGCAACCACGTCGCGGCCGGCCAGGTCTTTGGCGTTCGGCGCGTAACGCTCCATGAAGCGCTCGCCGTGGGCGTTGATCAGGTAGCCACCTTCACCGCGGCAACCTTCGGTGACCAGTACACCGGCGCCGGCGATACCGGTCGGGTGGAACTGCCACATTTCGATGTCCTGCACCGGCACGCCTGCACGCAGGGCCATGCCGATACCGTCACCGGTATTGATCAGGGCGTTGGTGGTGGACGCGTAGATACGGCCTGCACCGCCAGTGGCCAGTACGGTGGCCTTGGACTTGATGTACAGGGTTTCGCCGGTTTCGATGCAGATGGCGATCACACCCACGAATGCGCCGTCCTGGTTCTTCACCAGGTCAACTGCGTAGTACTCGTTGAGGAACGTGGTGCCCGCTTTCAGGTTGCCCTGGTACAGGGTGTGCAGCAGCGCGTGACCGGTACGGTCCGAAGCGGCACAGGTACGGGCGGCCTGGCCACCTTTACCGAAGTCCTTGGACTGACCACCGAACGGGCGCTGATAGATGCGGCCGGTTTCGGTGCGCGAGAACGGCAGACCCATGTGGTCCAGTTCGAAGACCGCAGCCGGGCCTTCCTGACACATGTATTCGATAGCGTCCTGGTCACCGATGTAGTCGGAACCCTTGACGGTATCGTACATGTGCCAGCGCCAGTCGTCGTTCGGGTCGGCCGAAGCGATGGCGCAGGTGATGCCGCCCTGGGCGGATACGGTGTGCGAACGGGTCGGGAAGACCTTGGTGACTACGGCAGTCTTGTGGCCGCCTTGAGCCAGTTGCAGCGCTGCGCGCATGCCGGCGCCGCCGCCACCGATGATGATGGCGTCGAAGGAAATGGTTGGAATGCTAGCCATGGATCAGATACCCCAGAGAATCTGCACACCCCAGACGAAGTAAGCGAACATCGCAACGCCGCATACCGCCTGGAACAGGAAACGAATCGCAGTTGCCGACTTGCCGAACGACATAGGCGTCAGGTAGTCGGTTGCAATGGTCCACATGCCAACCCAGGCGTGAGCGCCCAGGGCAACGAGGGCCAGCAGACTGAAGATCCGCATCGCGTTGTTGGAGAACAGACCATGCCACTGGGTGTAGTCGATGCCTGGGTGGGCGACCACGTAGCCGATCAGGAAGAGGAAGTAAGCCGCGAGAACGACCGCAGAAACGCGCTGCGCCATCCAGTCATAGAGGCCCGAACGCGACAGGTTCGTGACATTGGTTACCATACCCAAACTCCCACCAGAACGATCAGCACCACGGAGATGACGATCACGATTTTCGAGCCCAGCTTGCCGCCTTCCAGCGTCTCACCGATACCCATGTCCATGATCAGGTGACGAACACCTGCCACGAGGTGATAAAGCAGGGCGGACAGCAGACCCCAGGTCACGAACTTGGCCAGCGGGCTGGTCAGACACGCCTTCACCTCACCGAAGCCTTCCTCGGAACCCAGCGACTTGCCCAGTGCATAAAGCATGATGGCAAGGCCGATGAACAGGATGACGCCGGAGATACGGTGCAGGATGGACGTGTACGCAGTGACGGGGAGCTTGATGGTCCTTAGGTCTAGGTTTACAGGTCGTTGGCTTTTCACGGCTTTTTTCACACTGAAGAGCCCCTAGCGAATCAGGGCAAAGTTGTTGGTAAGTGTACTGGTCAGGTACCCACCACCCAGGGAACGGCGACCCCCAGCAGTTCGGGCTTGCAAGCCCCTGGCGGTCGGGTGCCGAGTATAGACAGTTAGGCTGCTTATGACAACGTGACGGGGTAGCCCAAATAGCGCATTGCCTTTAATGAACAAAAGGCGTAAATGGGCGAGAATTTCGGGAAAAATCAGGCTTGAATGCCTGATTCAACAAGCCTTTAGGCAAATTGACATCTGAATTTATCCCTCTATAGTGGTGCGGGCCCTGCGTGGGGGGTCTGTCTGATGATTTCAAGCATTAATAGGAGGCCACATGGCTGACAAAAAAGCGCAGTTGGTCATCGAGGGCGCTGCCCCCGTCGAGCTGCCCATTTTAACCGGCACCGTTGGTCCTGATGTAATCGACGTCCGCGGGTTAGGGGCCACTGGTCACTTCACCTTCGACCCAGGTTTCATGGCGACTGCCTCGTGCGAGTCGAAGATCACCTATATTGACGGCGACAAAGGTATCCTGCTGCACCGCGGCTACCCGATCGAGCAACTCGCCGAACAGTCCGACTACCTCGAAACCTGCTACCTGCTGCTCAACGGCGAACTGCCGAATGCCGAGCAGAAGGCCCAGTTCGTCAGCACCGTCAAGAACCACACCATGGTTCACGAGCAGCTGAAGTCCTTCTTCAACGGCTTCCGCCGCGACGCTCACCCGATGGCGGTGATGTGCGGCGTAGTCGGCGCGCTGTCGGCGTTCTATCACGACTCCCTGGACATCAATAACCCGCAACACCGCGAAATCTCCGCGGTGCGCCTGGTCGCCAAGATGCCGACCCTGGCTGCGATGGTTTACAAGTACTCCATGGGCCAGCCGATGATGTACCCGCGCAACGACCTGTCGTACGCGGAAAACTTCCTGCACATGATGTTCAACACCCCGTGCGAGATCAAACCGATCAGCCCGGTGCTGGCCAAGGCAATGGACCGGATCTTCATCCTCCACGCCGACCACGAGCAGAACGCCTCCACCTCCACCGTTCGTCTGGCCGGCTCGTCGGGTGCCAACCCGTTCGCCTGTATCGCCGCCGGTATCGCTGCACTGTGGGGCCCGGCCCACGGCGGTGCGAACGAAGCCGTACTGACCATGCTGGATGAAATCGGCGATGTTTCGAACATCGACAAATTCATCGCCAAGGCCAAGGACAAGAACGACCCGTTCAAGCTGATGGGCTTCGGTCACCGCGTGTACAAGAACCGCGACCCGCGCGCCACCGTGATGAAGCAGACCTGCGACGAAGTCCTGCGCGAGCTGGGCATCAAGAACGACCCGCAGCTGGAACTGGCCATGCGCCTGGAAGAGATCGCCCTGACCGATCCTTACTTCATCGAGCGCTCGCTGTACCCGAACGTCGACTTCTACTCGGGGATCATCCTCAAGGCGATCGGCATTCCGACCAGCATGTTCACCGTGATCTTCGCCCTGGCACGTACCGTGGGCTGGATCTCGCACTGGAAAGAAATGCTCTCCAGCCCGTACAAGATCGGCCGTCCGCGCCAGCTGTACACCGGCGAGCAGAAGCGCGACATCGTTGCTCTGAAAGACCGCAAGTAAGCTGCAGTAGCCGAACGCAAGAAGGCTGCCCTCGGGCAGCCTTTTTTATTTGTCCCGTACCGGCCTCTTCGCGGGCTTGCCCGCTCCCACAGGTACTGCACAGATCTCGAGGGCTGCGCTGTACCTGTGGGAGCGGGCAAGCCCGCGAAGAGGCCGGCACAGACACCACAAAACCTCAGTTTTTCTCCGCCCGCTCGCGCAGCCCTTTCAGGGTATTGAACGGCGCATCCACCACGAACTTGTTGGCCACCATTGCCGGCACGCTGCCGCCCGGCTCGGTGTGCACCTGGTAGGTCACCTCCGTGCTGTCGCCCTTGGGCACCAGCTTCCAGAAGCCCTCAACCTTGGCCACCCGCACAAAGCCCTTCTCTTCCGGCAAATAGGTCGGCTCTTCCTTCAGGTTACGCACCAGGCTGCCGTCCGTCTCCTTGACCGTGGTCACATGCAAAACCGAATCACGCGGCGTCACCGGCCAGGGTGTATTGAACTGGGTGTAGGTCCAGGTCTGGCCACCTTCTTGCTTGAGCAATTTCTGCAACTTGCACTCATGAATCCATGCGCAGGCACCCACCACATCTTCCTGCAACGCCTGCACCTTGGCCAGCGGCGCCTTGATCACGGTAACGCCCTGATAGGCCTTGTACTTGGAACCCGCCACTTCGCTGAGGGATACCTTGATCCCGTCCTCGTTCTTGGCCACTTGCCAGTTTTCAGCCCAGGCCACAGGCGACAGCAGAACACCCACGCCACACAGCAGTGCAATACGCTTGAACGATCTCATCATGTTTATCCTTGTTGTCGAAGATCCAGCCTGTCACGCCGCCGTCATCTGCTCCCACCAGCCAAGAATCCTGATTGCCTCGTCACGATCACTGCCGCACACCTCGGCATCCGCCTTGAAGCCACCGCACACCGCCGGCCGCTCGGGCTTGCCGAACAGGTCGCAAAGGTTGGCCGCAGTCAGGTGCAGGCAGCGCTCACCCGCCGGCTTGCCATTGGGCATTCGCGGCATCGCAGAAGTGATGGACGGGGCGATGCAGCAGGCACCACAGCCCTCACGGCATTTCATGGCTATTCACCAAAATCAGGACTCCCTGGAACAAAACGGGACGAACGTCCCTGGATAGTAACCGCTCAAACAGTCGTTTGAAATTGCTGGCACGATGAAATCTGCTGTGACCCAGCAGTCAGTTCTCGCCTATTGGCGATACTCGAAATCGATGGCAGCGCCCTCCACCTCACGACGGCTATCATTGCGCAGTTGCAGCTGCATTTCGTTGTTGATCAGCCGGCCATTGAGCTGGAACGGGCTGTCATTGGTCTCTGGCTTTTCTGTGAACATGGGCGGCAACAAAGCTTTGCGCCGCTGGATTGGGGAAAGCGTGCCCACATTCGGCTCAAGGTTGTTGACCATCTCGACGGGCAAGCTAAGGTCCAGCCCTGTCTTGGGCAATGGCTTGGCAACCGCTTTGCTGACCGGCTTGTGCGCGGGCTTGGCTGTCGCCTTTTTTGGCACGTGCTTACCCTGAGCCGCCTGAACCTCGTTTGCCGGTTGCGCAGCCAAGGCAGGGGCGACCGGGCAGCAAAACGGCAAAAGGCACACGATCAGAACAAAGCAGCGCAAAACGTTCATGGCAAATGGACAGACTGGCAGGAAAAATGCGTATGCTCCCTGTTCCATAGGCAGCTTGCAAGCCTTACAAAAGCGTAACCGCAGTCTCCCTGCACAACTGCTGCGCCAGCAAACCGAGCGTAATCACAGCCCGCTCGGCCTCCTTATTCCAAGGTATGCCGCAGTTGAGTCGGACACAGTGGTTGAACTGCTCTGTGTTACTGAATATAAGTCCTGGCGCAATGCTGATGCCCTGCTCCAGCGCACGCACATGCAGCTCCTGGGTATTGACCCGACCCGGCAGGCTCACCCAGAGAATGAAGCCGCCTGTCGGCCGGGTCATCTGGGTACCCTCGGGGAAGTGCTGCTGCACTGCCAACTGATAGGCACTGAGGTTCTTGCGATATTCCTGGCGTATGTAGCGCAGATGCCGGTCGTAGCCGCCATTCTCCAGGTAGGCTGCCACGCCCATCTGCGTCACGCTACAGGCCGAGTGGGTGGTAAACGTCTGCAGGCGCTGAATCTCGTCCTGGTAACGCCCGGCGATCATCCAGCCCACCCGCACGCCAGGGGACAGGGTCTTGGAGAAGCTCGAACAGTAGATTACCCGGTCCAGCCGGTCGAACGCCTTCAGCGCCTTGGTCTTGCCCTGCTCGAACATCAGCTCACCGTAGATGTCATCCTCGATGATCTGGATATCGAAGTCGGAGGCCAGGCGCAGCAATTGCTTTTGCCGCTCTTCGGGAACGGTGCCGCCCAGCGGGTTGCTCAAGCGCGCAGTGAGCACCAGCGCCTTGATCGACCATTGGTTAGCCGCCAGTTGCAAGGCTTCGAGGCTGATACCGGTGGACGGGTCACTGGGGATTTCGATCACTTTCAAACCCAGCAGGTCAGCCAGCTGCAGCAAGCCGTAATAGGTCGGTGACTCGGCGGCGATCAGGTCACCTGGGCGGGTGAGCACCCGCAGAGACATCTGCAGGGCATCGACACACCCATGGGTCACGATCACTTCGCGCGGGTCGACCAGCACGCCGGCATCGCGCATGCGTATGGCAATCTGTCGGCGCAGCGGCTCGAAACCGGGGCTGAACATGTAGCTGAAGGCGCGCGGGCTGTGGAAGCGCGTCACCTTGGCGATTTGCTGATGCAGGGCGCGCACTGGCAGGTAGTCGACATGCGGCACTGCAGCGCCAAACGGGAACACACCATCGCGGCGCGCCTCAGTCAGCACCTGCTGGATGATGCTGGCGCGCGTGACCAGGCCGGGGCGTTCCACCCGGGCGATGTCCGGGGTTTGCGCGGTCAAGGCAGGGGTCTGGTGCACGTAATAGCCAGACTGCGGCCGCGCCCGGATAAGCCCTTGGTCCTCAAGATTGGCATAGGCCTGCAACACCGTGGCATGGCTGACGTTGAGCTGGGCGCTCATCTTGCGCACGGAAGGTACCCGCTCGCCTGGCTGGTAGACACCGCGACGGATATCATCGGCCAGTTGCTGGGCGATACGCTGGTACAGCAGCAGGTTGGTCATGTCGACATGCTCGTTATTCTTGTACGGGTCACTGACGGTAGAGAATACCGTAACAGTTGCAAAGTGTACTGGGACAGATTGCAACATAGTCGACAATACAACAGCGTGACCGCTATCGAAACGATTAAACCGACATAAAACGGGCCGCAAAGCGGCCCGTTTCGACAAGACTCAGCGCGCTGGCGCGAGCCGACCCTTGTCATCGGAGAATACGATCTCCACTCGTCGGTTTTGCGCCCTGCCCCGCTCCGAAGCATTGGCCTCGATCGGGTACTGGTCGCCATAGCCCTCGACCTGCAGGCGCTTTTCATCGATGCCCAGGTCCACAAGCATGTCGGCCACGGACTGCGCCCGGTCGCGCGACAGCTTGAGATTCTCCTCGCCCGCGCCAGTACTGTCGGTATAGCCCTCGATACGCACTACCCGGCGCGGGTTGAGCTGCAGGAACTGCACCAGCTTGAGCACAGTCCGACTGGCCGAGTTCTTCAGGTCGGCACTGCCGGTATCGAACAGCACATCGCCCAAGGTCATCACCAAGCCACGGTCGGTCTGCTCCGAAGCCAACGCGGCAATCTGCGACTCGACCCACTTGCCCTGCTGCTGCACGCTGGCCAGCTTGGCCTCACGCAAGGCCAACTGCAGGCGCTGGCGCTCCAGGTCGAGCTTGGCCTGGCGCTCCTGGTTCAGCGCCAGCTTGGCATGCTCGCGGGCAATCTCGCTGTAGCGCTGGCTGAGGTAAGCATAATGCCGCACATCAGAACCGGTGCCGATGTAACTGGACAAGCGCTCGGCGCGAGCCAGCGACTCACCCGCCCGAATCACGTCACGCGGCGCGCTGCGCAGCACATCGGAATCATCTTTGACCCCCTGGAAGGCGACGGTGGCCTCATCCAGCGCGGCACTGCTGCGCTGGCTGGCACAACCTTGCAAACCTGCCGTCAGCGCCAACAATGCCAGTGCAGCCAAAGGCGTACGACGGATCATGGCTGCACCTCCAGTTGCTTGCGCAAGCGCTTGACCCGCGACTGCAGCACCTGCAGCTGCTCTTCGCTCTTCTGGTTCAGCACCTGGGCCTCGGCCAGGCGCGCATCCAGCTCGGCTTGCTCAGCGCGCATGCGCGCATCGCGGTAGTCCTGGGTAAGCATGTTGGCCTTGGCGCGGGCCAGCTTGTCTTCAGCCAGTTTCAGCGTTTCGACCTGCTCAGTGGCGCCGACGGCCTTGGCCTGGTCCAGTGCCTGTTCGGAAATGCGCATCTGCTCTTCAGGGGCCGGGTCATTGGCGCAGCCAGCCAGGCCGAGCACGGCCAGGGCAAGGATTAGTGGTTGGGTTCTCACGCAATCTTCCTAGTGTTTGGGGGCGTCCGCCGGTACCTGCATCTGCGCTTTCCAGCGCTCGACATTACGTTGCAGCACAGCTTCGGATGCACCAGAGATCGGCAATTCTGTCAGTTTTTTTGCCAATTGCCCACGCAACCAGCTGTCATTGCACGCCGAGTTGTGCGACAGCGCCAGGTACAGGCCCGGCCTGTCCACCGGCAAGCCGCGGGCTATCAGGTCATTGCTCATGCCCAGGCTCTGGGCCATGGCCATACCGGAGTAACGGCCAGCCAGCACATAATCCACCTGGCCGAGTAACAGTTTCTGGAACGCCTGGGTCAGGTTCTGCGCCGGCACCAGCTTGAGCTGGGCCTTGGCGAACGCAGTAAAGGCCGGGGTCAGGCGCGCACGCTCGGACAAACTGCCCTGGTACCTGGCCAGGTCGGCCGGGCCATCAAAGGTCACCGCTGCATCATGGCGGGTCCACACCAGGTACTCATTGAGCTGCAACGGCGGATGGATGTAGTCCAGCGCGGTCAGTTGCTCCACCTGCATGGGGGTGTCGAGCAGCAGGTCCATGCGCCCACTGCGCACCTCTTCCAGCGCCTGATCACGGCGACCGGCACTCAGCACCTCGACCTTCACACCCAGCTCTCCTGCCACCTGGCGCAACAGGTCAACGTTGGCGCCGATCAGGTGCTTCGGATCTTTCGGGTCTTGCCACAAATAGGGCGGCGCATCAGGGCTGCCGGTCGCCACCAAGCGCTCGCACTTGCCTGCGGCCATGGCCAGTGGTGACACCAACAGCGCCACACATGCCAGCACCCTGCCCGTTCCGCGCAACGTCATCCCTCACCCCTCAAGCCATAAAAAAACCCGACCCTCAAAACGAGGGCCGGGTTCTTTATAAGTGAAGCAGGCGGATCAGACCAGCTTTTCCAGCTCCGGAACCGCTTCGAACAGGTCAGCGACCAGGCCGTAGTCGGCCACCTGGAAGATCGGCGCTTCTTCGTCCTTGTTGATCGCCACGATCACTTTGGAGTCTTTCATGCCGGCCAGGTGCTGGATCGCGCCGGAGATACCGACGGCGATGTACAGCTGTGGCGCAACGATCTTGCCGGTCTGGCCGACCTGCATGTCGTTCGGCACAAAGCCTGCGTCGACCGCGGCGCGCGAAGCACCGACGGCGGCGCCGAGCTTGTCGGCCAGGCTGTACAGGTGTTTGAAGTTGTCACCGTTGCCCATGCCACGGCCGCCGGAAACGACGATCTTGGCTGCGGTCAGCTCTGGGCGGTCGGACTTGGCCAGCTCTTCGCCAACGAAAGCCGAAATACCGGCGTTGTGCGCAGCGCCAACAGCCTCGACGGCAGCCGAACCACCTTCGGCGGCCACGGCGTCGAAGCCGGTGGTACGCACGGTGATCACCTTGATGGCCGCGCTCGATTGCACGGTGGCAATGGCGTTACCCGCGTAGATCGGGCGCTTGAAGGTGTCGGCGGACTCGACCGAGATGATCTCGGAGATCTGGTCCACGTCCAGCAGCGCGGCAACGCGCGGCAGGATGTTCTTGCCATTGGTGGTAGCCGGGGCCAGCACGTGGCTGTAACCCTTGGCCAGCTCGACGATCAGCGGCGCGACGTTTTCCGGCAGGACGTGGGCGTAGGCGGCGTTATCAGCCACCAGCACCTTGGCAACACCAGAGATTTTGGCAGCGGCTTCAGCAACGCCACCGACGTTCTGGCCTGCGACCAGCACGTGCACATCACCACCGATCTTGGCGGCTGCGGCGACAGTGTTCAGGGTGGCCGGGGCTACGGCACCGTTCTCCGGACCTTGTAGAAGGTCAGCGACAACCAGGATAGTCATATCAGATTACCTTCGCTTCGTTCTTCAGCTTCTCGACCAGTTCGGCCACCGATTTGACCTTGATGCCAGCGCTGCGGGCAGCCGGGGCTTCAACCTTCACGGTCTTGTTGGTGGAGGCGAGGGAAACGCCCAGTGCGTCTGGAGTAACAGTCTCCAGCGGCTTCTTCTTGGCCTTCATGATGTTCGGCAGCGACGCATAGCGTGGCTCGTTCAGGCGCAGGTCGGTGGTGACGATCGCGGGCAGGTTCAGTGCAACGGTCTGCAGGCCGCCATCGATTTCACGGGTGACATTCAGCTTGTCGCCAGCGACTTCGACCTTGGACGCAAAGGTACCCTGGGCGAAGCCAGTCAGGGCGGCCAGCATCTGGCCGGTCTGGTTGTTGTCACTGTCGATGGCCTGCTTGCCGAGAATGACCAGCTGCGGCTGCTCCTTGTCGACAACGGCCTTCAGCGCCTTGGCCACGGCCAGGGAGTTCAGTTCGTCAGCGGCTTCTACCAGGATGGCACGGTCGGCACCCAGGGCCAGGGCAGTACGCAGTTGCTCCTGGGCGGTGGTCGGGCCGACGGAAACCACGACGATCTCGGTCGCAACGCCTTTTTCCTTCAGGCGTACGGCTTCTTCCACGGCGATTTCGCAGAAGGGGTTCATGGACATCTTGACGTTAGCAAGGTCGACGCCGGAGTTGTCCGCTTTGACGCGAACCTTGACGTTGTAGTCGACCACTCGTTTGACAGCTACAAGAACCTTCATGGATTCCTCGTTACTCTCCGGTGAATAGATAGTCGCCTGGGGCAGAGCCCAGCGATGCGCGTGGGTACAAGGGCACCTCTAAAGACGTATCGGGAGGCAGCAACTTCACAGTGACCAAACAGTCTTGTTCGGACTCTTGCGACAAATCCTCACGGGTCATTTCCTGTCGTGGCGTGTAAACTCCACTACAAACCGGCCTAAGCCCGCAAAACCCTGCTCCACACCTGGTCTTTAGAGGTGTACCTGCGCCCGGCTGCAAGCCTACGGCGAACGTAAAACCGCTCGTATCTTGACCGTAACACCCATTCCGGTCAATACGGCAAATCGGTCACCCTCCAGCCGCGTTCCTGTGATTTTACTGGCCTGCGGCAAATTCAAACAAACGTTTGTATTGGACCCGCCAAGTGGTGTAGATATAATGCGCGGCCAAGACAAAACGGTGTAGTCCGTCATTTGCCCAGCTACAGTTCCGCCGTTGCGTAGAACCGCTGCGAATGCCCCGCACCCATAAGACAAAGCAACAGCACGAGCCTTGATGAGTAGGAGAGAACCAGTGGAACGCGAATACATGGAATTCGACGTGGTCATCGTCGGCGCCGGCCCGGCGGGCCTGTCCGCCGCCTGCCGCCTGAAGCAGAAGGCCGCCGAAGCCGGTAGCGAAATCAGCGTCTGCGTGGTGGAGAAAGGCTCTGAAGTCGGCGCCCACATCCTCTCTGGCGCAGTGTTCGAGCCCCGCGCCCTGAACGAGCTGTTCCCCGACTGGAAAGCACTCGGTGCACCGCTGAACACCGAAGTGAAGCGCGACGACATTTACGTGCTCAAGGATGCCGGCAGCGCGACCAAGGTGCCTGACCTGTTCGTGCCCAAGACCATGCACAACCATGGCAACTACATCATCTCGCTGGGCAACCTGTGCCGCTGGCTGGCCCAGCAGGCCGAAAACCTTGGTGTAGAGATCTACCCGGGCTTCGCCGCTCAGGAAGCGCTGTTCGACGACAACGGCGTGGTCCGCGGCATCGTCACCGGCGACCTCGGTGTCGACCGTGAAGGCAACCCCAAGGACGGCCTGTACACCCCGGGCATGGAGCTGCGCGCCAAGTACACCCTGTTCGCCGAAGGCTGCCGTGGCCATATTGGCAAGCAACTGATCAAGCGCTTCAACCTCGACAGCGAGTCCGACGTCCAGCACTACGGCATCGGTCTGAAGGAAATCTGGGAAATCGACCCGGCCAAGCACGAACAGGGCCTGGTGGTGCACACCGCCGGCTGGCCGCTGGACGTGGTGGCCAAGGAAAACACCGGTGGCTCGTTCCTCTATCACCTGGAAAACAACCAGGTGGTGGTCGGCCTCATCGTCGACCTGTCCTACGCCAACCCCTACCTGTCGCCGTTCGACGAATTCCAGCGCCTCAAGCACCACCCGGTGATCAGCCAGTACCTCGAAGGCGGCAAGCGCATCAGCTACGGCGCCCGCGCCTTGGCCAAGGGCGGCATCAACTCGCTGCCGAAAATGGTCTTCAATGGTGGCGCGCTGATCGGTTGCGACCTGGGCACCATGAACGTGGCCAAGATCAAGGGCAGCCACACCGCGATGAAGTCCGGCATGCTTGCTGCCGAAGCAGTGGCCGACGCATTGATCGCCGGTAGCGAAGGCGGCGATCAATTGAACAGCTATGTCAGCGCCTTCAAGGCCAGCTGGCTGTACGAAGAACTGTTCGCCAGCCGCAACTTCGGCCCGGCCATGCACAAGTTCGGCCCGCTGCTGGGCGCGGCGTTCAACTATGTCGACCAGAACTGGTTCGGTGGCAAGCTGCCGTTCACCCTGCACGACACCAAGCCGGACTATGCCTGCCTCAAGCTGGCCGCCGACTCGAAAAAGATCGACTACCCGAAACCGGACGGCAAGCTCAGCTTCGACAAGCTCAGCTCGGTATTCCTCTCCAGCACCAACCACGAAGAGGAACAACCCTGCCACCTGAAGCTGACCGATCCGAGCGTGCCGATCGCCAGCAACCTGCCGCTGTACGACGAGCCAGCCCAGCGCTACTGCCCGGCCGGCGTGTACGAAGTGGTCACCCAGGAAGACGGCAACAAGCGTTTCCAGATCAACGCGCAGAACTGCGTACACTGCAAGACCTGCGACATCAAGGACCCGGCCCAGAACATCACCTGGGTCACCCCTGAAGGCGCTGGCGGGCCGAACTACCCGAACATGTAAGGCCCCTGCCCTTGCGGCAACAAAAAGCCCCCGGTCCTTATGGGCCGGGGGCTTTTTGTTGGCTGCCATTATCAGGCAGTACGCACTTCCTCAAAGAGTTCTGGATGGCGATCCAGCAGCTTGAGCAGTTTCACCAACGCCACTGGCGGTGTGGTCTTGCCGTTTTCATAGCGGGAGAACGCATTGACCCCACCACCGAAAATTTCCCCCGCTTCACGCTGGTCGAGGTCGAACTTTCTGCGTATGGAGGCAATAAAGGAAGGATCCACAACATTTGCGTTGACCTGGCGCTCGAATGCCGTCATCAAGTGACTGACGCGCATGGCTTCATCATGACTCAGTACACATTCACCACATGCGGAGCAGTAATCGCCACTTACCTCAGGGATCACTGTCATCTCGCCTTTGTAGCTATAGGGCATGCCCTGAATGTCAGGTGCAAGCTCCGAGCCGCCGCATATTGGACATCTCATGGTTACAACTCCTTGAAAGACACGATGAGCACGTCGTCTACCACGGACAATTCAAATAAACGTACCCAATTGCTGTAAGCGGGCGATACACATCCTGCCAAACCCGGTGGTCAATATGGCTGGTCATGCTCTTGTAGAAATCAGTGCGCTTCAAGCTGGTGATCACCTCAAGCATGCCCGGAAAATCCATTCCCAGCGCCTTGGCGCCTTTCAATGCAGCACCCGTAGGGCGGATTCGCCTTGCCGCAGCCAGGGCTTTTACCCGCTCCAGCGGGCAATGAGGCATTCTCTTTTCCATGAGAAATTAACCTTCCAGGTTAAATTTGGCTAATAGGTTATTCCAATAGCCCCCACCTGGAAGTCTGCCCCAATGCCCCGCAGCCGTTACCGGCTCATTTGTCGCCGCACATGACCGGTATCGGCTCCGCCGCAAACACCAATGGCTCACGACGCCCGAAATACAGGGCCGTCAGCAGCCCCACCGCGCCCATGATCAGACAAAACCCGACACACACCCATGGGCTCCACGGCATCAGCGCAATCAGTGCCAGCGGCGTGGTACTGGCCCACAGTGCGTAGGCCACGTTGTAGGTGAAGGAAATGCCCGATACGCGGATCTGCGCCGGGAACAGCCCCACCATCACCGAGGGCACCACCCCCACCACGCCGCAGCTCAACCCCGCCAGCGCATAGGCCAGCCAGGTCATGCCCCACTGCCCCACCAGGCTGGCGTACAACGCGCCGATACCCAGCGGCAGCAACAGGCTATACAGCATCAGCGCGCGCCAGGCACCCACACGGTCGACCAGCAGCCCGGCCAGCACGCAGCCCATGTTGAGGAAGACGATGCCCACACTGCTGAGGGCGAAGGTATGCCCGGCAGTCATGCCGAAGCGCTGCTGCATCACCGTCGGCGTGATCACCACCAGCACCACCACCGCCGAGGTCAGCACACAGGTCAG
The DNA here is from genome assembly GCF_034044115.1 of Pseudomonas sp. BO3-4. Taxonomy (NCBI): domain Bacteria; kingdom Pseudomonadati; phylum Pseudomonadota; class Gammaproteobacteria; order Pseudomonadales; family Pseudomonadaceae; genus Pseudomonas; species Pseudomonas sp. BO3-4. Next base: position 1,870,902 of record NZ_CP139018.1, on the reverse strand, counting down.
CAACGCGGCAGGGATCAATGCCCGGCGGTGTTCACCCAGCACTCGCCGCAGCGGAAAACTCACAGGTTGCTCCTGGCGCGCGCGCAGGGCGAGGAACACCGGTGTTTCACTGAGCCAGCGGCGCAGCCACACACCCACCACACCGAACACCCCACCCAACAGGAACGGGTAGCGCCAGGCGTAATCGAGGATTTCCTGCGGGGTGAACAGTTGCGCCACCAAGGTTGCGGTCAGCGCCCCCAGCAGGTAGCCGAAAGTCAGCCCGGCCTGCAGAAAGCCCAGGGCATAACCGCGCCGCCCGTTGGGCGCGTGCTCGGCAACGAACGTCCAGGCGCTTGGCACTTCACCGCCTACGGCAGCCCCCTGGAGGATGCGCAAGGCCAACAGGATCAGCGGGGCGGCATAGCCGATGTCGGCATAGGTCGGCATCACCCCGATCAGCAGACACGGCAGGGCCATCATCAGGATGCTCAGGCTGAATACCCGCTTGCGCCCCAGGTGGTCGGCGAAGTGCGCCATCAGGATGCCGCCCAGCGGCCGCGCCAGATAGCCGGTGACGAAGATTCCGAAGCTTTGCAGCAAGCGCAGCCATTCGGGCATCTCGGGCGGGAAGAACAGCTGGCTGAGGGTCAGCGCGAAGAACACGAAAATGATGAAGTCGTAGATTTCCAGCGCGCCACCCAGCGCCGCCAGGCCCAGGGTCCGATGGTCGCCGCGGCTGAACCGGGGCGGGCGAGCGGTATCGATGGCAGTCATGGCAGGGTCCGCAGATCGGCAAAGGGCAAGAGCATATCAAATAGCTGCCCGATTGCCCCGCCGGCGGCACCGCTAGCGGTTGAACACCGTATGCGCGAAGTTGGCTCGCGGCCGTGGCCGCGCTGTACTGGCCGGCAGGGTGCCCGGCAGCGGTAGCCTGCCGACCACCATCGGTGCGTCGATGATTGCCATGAACGTCTCCAGCGCCTCGTTATCGGGCGCCTGAGGCAGGCTCAGGCTGACCGCCTGGCGCTCGGCCTGCGGCACTGCTGGCACTTTCAACTGGCTCGAATGGTAAAGCAGGGCATGCTGGATCTGTGTGCTGACACGGCAGAAGCGCTCCAGATCGACGCCACAATGGCTGGCCAGCTCAATATTGCCCAGCAACAGGTGAAAGGGCTGCAAGGCGCACTGCACCAGGCGCTGCAGCTCCTCGAAGCTGGCCACTGGGGCTATCCGGTAATAGCCCAAACCATTGAGCAACCGCTCCAGCTGCAGGCGCTGGCACGGGTGTGTATCGGCGATGAGAATGCGCAGGGTCTTGTTTACCATGGTCGGACCTAGGCCATTGGGTAATGGGCACGCTCCATGACCCTACTGCGCCGGTAACGGCTAATGCCAAGGCCATGCCCGGCAACGGTCTTCTTTGATAGAAGTCGGGAAAGCCGCATAAATCAAGTGATTGACTGACGGAATTTGCATTTGCCTTTAACCTGGCAATCAGGATTCCCATTGCCGCATGCGCACCCGGCAGTGCTTCATGGCATTGACGATGTGCTTTTCCACCAGGCTGCGGGAGATGCCCAGCCGCTCGGCGATCTGCAGATGTGAAAGGCCTTCGATCTTGCGCAGCAGGAAGCATTCGCGGCAGGGGCCGGTCAGTTCGTCAAGCGCCCGCTGCATGAGGGCCAGGCGTTGGTTGAGCTGCAGTTCCTGCGCCAGCGCCGGCACATGCCCGCCCTCATCACTGTCGAGTATCTCAAGCGGTTCGGCCTGACGCACCCGATGGCGACGATGACGGTCGATCACCAGGTTCAGGGCGATACGGTACAGGAATGCGCGCGGATGCTCGATCTGCCCGTTGTCCGTTCGCTCCAGTACCCGCAGGTAGGCATCGTGGGCAACATCCTCTGCCGCCTGACGGTTACCCAAGCGCGCGGACAGGAAACTCACCAACTCACGATAGTAACGTTCCACAAACACACCTGGAATCGTCTGCACACCCACGCTGGGGCAGATGCAGAACTGAGTGATATCAGCGTGCGATCTTACAAAATATAATGATTCTCAGCAACGCACACCTGCGCTGTGCTTACCGTCAACCCGACGCCCGTACAACCTTGAGATTGCGGGCATACCAGGGGCGCTGCGGCACCCGTGGTTGCAGCCGGGCAAAGAGGTCTTCGTTGCCATAAATGATGCGCAACGCCAGCTTCATGGTTTCCGGGTCCATTTCGACGCTTCGACCGGGCCGCAAGCCCGGCACCGTCGAACAGCCATGGGTATCGGGACCCAGCCACGGGTCAGCCACCGCCACCCAACGCCCGGGTGCGAACCAGGGCACGCCGTTCACCTGCAAGCGGCGGATCTCACCCGGGTGGACCCGCTCATGGGCTCGGAACCAATCGTCGACTCGGTCGTCGATCCAGCCATGAAAATGCCAGAACACCGGGTTTACATGTGACGAGAACGGGTCGCCGAGAAAATCGTTGCGTGCTTCGAACCAGCGCTCAGCGAAATCACCCGGGGTACGTGCAGCAGGCACCGGCATACCGTTGGACGGGTCGCGCGGCACCGCCGCCCAACGCATGTGCAACCAGTCATGCAGGCCCAGCTCCAGTTCTGAGCCGAACTGCCCCAAGGTCAGCTTGCTCAGATATTGCGGATCACTGTAGCGCGACTCCCAGACCTGAAAGTTGCCGTGGAAGGTATCCGGGCTTTTGATGTCGCGTACCCACTGGGTGTACTCCTGGTCGTCATGGGCCAGCCAGGTCGGTGGCAAGGCATTGCCGTCGTGGTTGTCGAAGTAACGGGCAAAACCGATGCGGTCACGCTCGAGCTCCGGCTGAGGCAACGGGAACCGCGTCCACGAAGGCAGGTCCTGCAGGGCCCTGGCACTGCCGAGCATGTGCCGGTGCATGAACAGGAAGTCCTCTCCGGAACCGTTGCGATCCTTGTGCCGGCCACGCGCATCACGCTCCTGGCCACGCGGCCCGGGTTGCCAGCCCAAGCCACGCAGGGCGGATTGCTTGTCCTCTTCCAGCTTGTGCCACTTGTCCCGCGATGCGTGCCATAGCTGGTGGAACAGCCGATGCTCCGGCGAAATGAGCCAAGCCAGCAGCTGTGGCGACAGCGGCGTACGTTCGCGAGCCTCCGGGAAAGGCCGCTTCAAGGCCAGGAAGCCATTGTCCAGAACAGGCAGAGACAGGGCGCGGTCCAGGGCCGAGATACGACCATTGAGCGTTGCCGGCCCGGCATTGCCATAGGCGCCCCAGACCTCATCGAGCACCACATGGCATTCATAGCGCGCCTGCCCTGCACCGGGCTCGGTTGAAAACAGCCGCCAGCGCAACATCCCGGGCTTGTCCGTCAGCAAGTCACCCATGACCCGATAACGGGGTTCCTGCTCACTGCGCAGGCGTTCGGCGGTGTCCAGGTAACCTCGCAGCCCCCGGCCATTGCTGGCGACATCCAGAAACAATTCCAGCTCCCCGTCGGGCAAACCCAGCAGTTGGGCATCCTTGCCCTGTGCAGTCCAGCGCCAGATGCCCCGCAGGATGTCACCCAGCTGCTGCAGGCGGGTATCGGCCAACTCGACAACAGCCTCGCCAGGCGTTTCCGGAAACGCCTCGGCATCCCGCTGGCGCTGTATATACAGCGCTCCGGGTACCGCTACGCCCGTCAATGCCACAGCAGCGATGAACCCGCGTCGAGAAATCGTCATTGCAACTACCTGCGCCTTCATTGCGGCCATGGAGCACGGCCCGTCCAAGGCTAGAACGTTGTACCTGCACTGAAATTTAACGCCGCGGCCGGGGCGGCTAAATTTCCTCCGTGTCGACTCGTTCACCCCAGGTAGCGACGGCCTCTGTGCCCTCCCTCGACGGCGAACCTACCGAGACCAAGATGACGACACCACGCTGGAAAAAAGCCCTGTACATCAGCCTGGCTGCGGCAGTCGCCGCGGGTGCCGGTCTGGCTGCCTGGTACCATTTCGCGGCCCCTGGCGGCTACTCCCGGGAAGTCGTTCGTCAAGCCAACGACTTGCAGGAACGCATCATCTCGTTCGACAGCCATGTCACCTTGCCGCTGGACTTCGGCAACGAAGGCAGCGAGGCCGACAAGGACGGACCGGGCCGCTTCGACCTGGCCAAGGCTGCCCAAGGGCGGTTGTCTGGCGCGGCGCTGACCATCTTTGCCTGGCCCGAATCCTGGACGGGCGCAAACAGCCCGCATCGCCCCACGCCAGGTTTCGTCGAGGCCGCCCGCCACACCCAGGAAGTGCGCTACAACGCCATCACCGCAATGGTGCGCGACTTCCCCGAACGCGTCGCCATCGCCTACACCCCACAGGACATGCGGCGCCTGCACGGCGAAGGCAAGTTCGCGGTGTTCCTGAGCATGCTCAATGCGTATGCGCTGGGGGACGATATCGACCAGCTCGACCGCTGGGCGGCACGCGGGGTGCGCATGTTCGGCTTCAGCTACGTCGGCAACAACAGCTGGGCCGACTCGTCTCGCCCCTTACCGTTCTTCAATGACACTGTCGATGCGCTCGAGGGTCTGTCCCCCATCGGCAAGCGCGCCGTACAACGGCTCAATGACCTGGGTGTGATCATCGATGTCTCGCAGATGTCCAGCAAGGCGCTGAACCAGGTCATTCAGCTCAGCCGTACTCCGGTGGTGGCGTCGCACTCGGCACCACGGGCAATGGTCGATATCAACCGCAACCTGTCCGACAAGGAAATGCAGTTGATCAAGGAAAGCGGCGGGGTCGTGCAACTGGTCGCGTTCTCCAGCTACCTCAAGCCGCTCAGCGCGCAGACCCAGGAAAAGCTCAATGCCTTGCGTGCCCGCTACGCGCTGCCGCCACTGGCTGACCTGAACTACGCGCTGATGCCTGGCGACCCGGTCATAGCCGGCTGGCCCGAGCAGAAGGTCGGGCAATATGCCAACGAACTCTATGCAATCCTCGAACAGGAGCCGCCAGCGACCCTGAAGGACTACGGTGATGCCATCGATTACACCGTGCGCAAGCTCGGCATAGACCACGTAGGCATCAGCTCGGACTTCAACGAAGGCGGCGGCATCGACGGCTGGCACGACGCCAGCCAAGCACGCAACGTAACGGCCGAACTCATTACCCGCGGCTACTCCGAAGCCGACATCGCCAAGCTTTGGGGTGGCAACTTCCTGCGCGTCTGGGCACAGGTACAGAGCGCCGCCCGCGGTACCGACACTTCTCTGCGCTAAGCCATTGGGCACCTTTATGAACGACCGCCGCAATTTTCTCAAAAGGGCCGGCATCCTCGCCGCCGGCCTGCCCCTCGCCAGCCATCTGCTACCCGTTGCCGAGGCCGCCACGCCGATACCGAGCGCCGGCAACCAACGATGGGCCGATTTTCGCCGCCTGTTCGAACTCGACTCAAACTATGCGCACTTCGCCAACTTTCTGATCACCTCTCATCCAAGGCCGGTACGCGAAGCCATCGAGGCCCTGCGTGCACGTTTCGACCGTCACCCGGCGCTGATGGTCGACTGGGATGCCCAGTCGGAGTGGAAGCACGAGGCTGAGGTACGCCAATGGGCGGCACGCTACCTGGAGGTGGCGCCACGCCAGATTGCCCTGACGGGCAGCACTACCGAGGGCCTGGGTTTGATTTATGGCGGCATCAAGCTGGCGCCCGGCCAGGAAATCCTGACCACGGTGCACGAGCATTCCGCCGCACGGCAGACCATGAACTACCGCAGCGCCCGCGATGGCAACCCGGTACGCAGGCTACGCCTGTTCGAGCAACCCTGGCAGGTGAGCACCGACCAGGTGCTGGGTACCGTGCGGGCCGCCATTTCCCCACAAACGCGCGTGCTGGGCATGACCTGGGTACATTCGGGCAGCGGGGTGAAACTGCCGGTTGGCGAAATCGGTGCGCTCGTACGCGAGGTCAATCAGAACAGGGACGAACGCGACCATATCCTGTATGTCATCGACGGGGTTCACGGTTTTGGCGTCGAGGACATGCGCTTCGCCGACCTGAACTGCGACTACTTCATATCCGGGACCCACAAGTGGATGTTCGGCCCCCGCGGGACAGGCATCATCTGCGCCGCATCCTCGGCACTGGGGCAGCTGCAACCGAGCATCGCCACCTTCTCGGAAAACGAAGACTTCGCCACCATCATGAGCCCGGGTGGTTACCACGCCTTCGAGCACCGCTGGGCCCTGGGCAAGGCGTTCGAACTGCACCTGCAAACCGGCAAGGCTGCCGTGCAGGCACGCATCCACGCCCTCAACGACTACCTGAAGCAACAGCTGGAAAGCCTGCCTGCCATCGAACTGGTGACGCCGCGCAGCAGCACCCATTCGGCGGGCTTCACCTTCTTTCGCGGCAAAGGCCAGGATGCCGACGCGCTGGCCAGGTACCTGACTAGCCAACGCATCATCGTCGACGCCGTCTCGCGCGATGCCGGGCCAGTGGTGCGCACTGCGCCGGGTTTGCTGAATACCGAAGCGGAAATCGACCGCTTGGTCGACGTACTGCGCCAGCGCCCGCGCGCCTGACAACCCGGGCCCGACCACACGCGCCCATGCCAACCCCGAACAACGACAACCGACGAGGCTTACCGTGGACCTTCAGCGCATACTCGAAAAACTGTTCGTCAATGCCCATGCCGTCGGCATCGAAGGCGTGTTCCAGTTCGACTTCGGCCAGGGACTCGCCTACTGGTCCGAGGTATGCGACAACCCCTGCACGGGGGGTGGCCGGCATGAGGCTCCGGACGTCACGATCGAAGTGGCTCAAGATGACTTCCTCGGCATCATGGCGGGCGCTGTCGACGTAGAGGAGCTTTTCGCCAGTGGACGCCTGAAAATAACCGGCAACATGGGCCTGGCGACCCTGCTGCCGCAGGTTATCAGCAGCGCGCGGCAAGGCGCGACCACCAGCAAGGCAGCAATGAACCAGCGCTACCCCACGCCAGGACGCTACAGCGAGGAGGTCTCGGCAGCCCAACCCGTGCTGTATGAGGTACAACGCCTGTCACGGGCCGAAATGCCGCCGTCGCGGTTTCACCATGAACACCTTTCAACGGGCGTGCCGGTGGTGCTGAGCGATGCCCTTGGCGACTGGCCGCTGTTCACCATGGGCCGTGACGCTTCGCTGGCCCACTTTGCCGAGCTGCAGGGCATCACCCGGCATGGTGACTACGTGAAGAAGACCTTCTCTACCGACCGCGACTTCCGCGCCACCTCCATGGCCGACTTCATCGCTTCGCTCGACAAGCCGGCCAAGCCCGGCGAGCCGCCCGCCTACATGGGCAACAATATCGTGCCGGAAAAGCTGCAGGCTCTGATCCGCTACCCGGACTACTTCGATCGCCAGCGCTTCATTCCACCGCGCATCTGGATCGGTCCCAAAGGCACCCTTACACCCCTGCACCGGGATGACACCGACAACCTGTTCGCCCAGGTCTGGGGGCAGAAATCGTTCATTCTGGCAGCACCGCACCATCGCGCCGCACTGGGCACCTGGTCAACCAGCCCGAAGGGCGGCCTGGACGGCTGCGATTTCAACCCCGATGCCCCCGACTACGAGCGCTTCCCCGAAGCCCTTAAGGTGCCCTTCCTGCGTGTGGTATTGCAGGCCGGCGACTTGCTGTTCCTGCCCGAGGGCTGGTTCCACCAGGTAGAGTCAGTGTCCACGTCGCTGTCCGTGAACTTCTGGGTAGACTCCGGACGCGGCTGGTAACCGGCGTGACGGCAACCTGATCTTGATGGGCCATTGGCGCAGGCGATGGGCCGCAACGCGGCCCTGACAAAGGTTCAGACTGCCGCGATCAACGCCTCTGCAAAGCGCTGCGCCACGTCATCGATCTGCTCAGCGCTGATGATCAACGGCGGCAGGAAGCGCACCACCGCGCCATGCCGCCCGCCCAGTTCCAGGATCAACCCGCGCTTGAGGCACTCGCGCTGCACCTTGGCCGCCAGCTCTCGGTTGGCCTGTGGATACCCCAAGGCATCACGCTCGCCCTGCGGCTCCACCAGTTCGACCCCAAGCATCAAGCCACGCCCGCGTACATCACCCAATTGCGGATAGTCACGTTGCAATTGCTGCAAGTGCTGACGCAGTCGCAGCCCCATGGCCTCGGCATGCTCGGCCAGGCGATGCTCGACCAGGTAGTGGATCACCGCCGAACCCGCCGCCATGGCCATCTGGTTGCCACGGAAGGTACCGGCATGGGCGCCCGGCTTCCAGGTGTCCAGCCAGTCGCGATAGACGACTACCGCCAGCGGCAGGCTGCCACCGATGGCTTTGGACAAGGTGACCACATCGGGCACGATGCCGGCGTGCTCGAAGGCGAACATGCGCCCGGTACGGGCGAAGCCGCTCTGGATCTCATCGACGATCAACGCCACGCCCGCCTGCTCGGTAATGCGCCGCACGCCCTTGAGCCATTCGATGTCGGCCGGAATTACCCCGCCCTCACCCTGTACCACTTCGAGGATCACGGCGGCGGGCAGCGGCACGCCGCTTTCCGGATCGAGCAGCAGGTTTTCCAGGTAATGCAGGTTGGCCTTGACCCCGGCCTCACCACCCAGGCCGAACGGGCAGCGGTAGTCGTAGGGGTACGGCATGAACTGCACGCCGCTGCTCAGCAACGCACCCAGTGGCTGCTTGGGGCCAAGGCTACCCATCAGACTCAACGCGCCCTGGCTCATGCCATGGTAGGCGCCGTGGAAGGCCAGCACGGTGCTGCGCCCGGTTGCACCACGCACCAGTTTGAGCGCCGCTTCAACGGCGTCGGTACCGGTTGGGCCGCAGAACTGCACCTTTGCCTCGCGACGCAGCGCCTCGGGCAGGATGCCGAACAGGTCCTGGACGAAACGGTCCTTGACCGGTGTGGTCAGGTCGAGTGTATGCAGCGGCAGTTCGTCAGCCAGCACGCGCTGGATTGCCTCGACTACGACCGGGTGATTATGACCCAGCGCCAAGGTGCCAGCGCCGGCCAGGCAGTCGATGAACTGGCGGCCTTCGACGTCTTCGACATGGATGCCCCGGGCGCGCTTGAGCGCCAGCGGGATGCGCCGCGGGTAGCTGCGGGCGTTGGACTCTTGCTGTTGCTGGCGTTGCAGCAAAGGCGAATCGGTGAATTCGTACAAGGGTTGCGGCAAGCTGGCCGGTGCAACCTGGGCAAGGCTGGAAGCGGTGGACATGGGTGAATCCTCGCAAGCAAGCGGATGGGCGGTTATCGCTTTGGAAACGCTTGAGTGGGGGGAGGATTTAGCGGTTGTTACTGGATTTTATTTTTGTCTGTGCCGGCCCTTTCGCGGGTAAACCCGCTCCTACAAGGACCGCACCGCCCGTAAGAGCGGGTTCACCCGCGAAGAGGCCAGCACAGGCAAACCCGCCCCACAGACCGCACCCCCCGTAGGAGCGGGTTCACCCGCGAAGAGGCCAGCACAGGCAAACCCGCCCCACAGACCGCACCCCCGTAGGAGCGGGTTCACCCGCGAAGAGGCCAGCACAGGCAATAAACATCAATGCACCGGACGCGCCGGTACCCGCAACAAGACCCGCAAGCCGTCACTACGGCTGTCAAAGCGCAGGCTACCGGCACACCGCTGCACGATTGCCTGCACTATCGCCAGCCCCAATCCGCAACCACCACTCTGCCCATTACGCCAGAAGCGCTCGGTCAGGTGCTCCAGGTCCGCTTCGGCAATCCCTGGCCCATGGTCACGCACCATGAAGCCCACTTGGCCGTCTGCCATCTGCACGTCCAGCTCTACAGCTTCATCACCGCCATGACGCAAGGCGTTGTCCAGCAGGTTGCGCAGTGCTGCCACCGCCAACGGTGCCGGCATGCCCAGGTAGATTTGCGTAGCCTCCTCAGGCAGGCGCAGCACGATACGCCGGTTGTCGCCGCCGCCCGCATCCTGCATCGCCTGCCGCGCCACCTGCTCGGCGCTGCACTGCACGCCATCCTCGAACGACAGGCTGCCTTCTACCCGCGCCAGCATCAGCAACTGCTCAAGCGTGCGGTGCATGCGGTCGGTGCCCTGCTCGGCATGTTCCAGCGCCTGCTCGCGCACTGCACCGTCGGTCATGCGCGCCACCTGCAGGTGGGTCTTGATCGCGGTCAACGGGCTGCGCAGTTCATGCGCGGCATCGTCGGTCAGGCGCCGCTCACGCTCGAGGGTCTGAGCAATGCGCAGGAACAGCTGGTTCTGGGTCTCCAGCAACGGCTGTAACTCGCTGGGCATGCCCGCCACCTGCAGCGGCTCGACACTGTCCGCACGCCTGCGGCGCAAGGCATCACGCATGCGGTTGAGCGGCTCCAGGCCCTTGCCAAGGCCGATCCACAACAGCCCCAGGCTGCCAAGCAGGGCCATCAATACCGGCGCCGATGCCGCCAGCAGAATCGACTGGTTCAGCGCCTCGCGCTCCATGTGCCGGTCGGCCGTGGTGATGCGCACATCGCCGTGGTTGTAGGTAAAGGTGCGCCAAAGCGCATCGTCGATGGTCTGGTCACGGAACCCGCTGCGCTCGTCGTCCATGGCGCCATCGTGCTTGTGGTTGCTGGCGAGGATCTCGCCACGCAGCGAGCTGACCTGGCAGGCCATGCCGTCCGGTACGCTGAACTGGTCGGCGGAAAAATGCGCCTCCCCGCCCTTGGCAGTCAGCGGCTGCGGCAACTGGTCGATCAACCCGGCGACCATACGCGCCGACGCCACCAGGCGCTGGTCGAGGGAAAACATCATCTGCTGGCGCAGGTCACGCAGCATCCACGCCGCGGCCAGCGCCCAGATGATCACGAAGGCGCTGCCGAGGATCAGGCTCAGGCGCACCCGAAGGCTCATGATGCGGCCTCTTGCGGTGCCTGCGCCGGGCCCAGCCGGTAGCCCAGGCCACGCACGGTCTCGACAATGCCGTTACCCAGCTTGCGACGCAGGTGGTGGATGTGCACATTCAGGGCGTTGCTCTCGACCTCGTCGCTGAAACCGTATACGCAGTCCTTCAGTTGCTCGCTGGACAGCACGCGCCCGGGGTTCTGCAGCAGCGCCTGGAGCAGGGCCTGCTCACGGCGGGACAGGTCGACATGCTGGCCGGCCAGGGTCGCCTCGCAGCTACTCGGGTCATAGCGCAGCGGGCCGTGCTCGATCACGTTCACCGCCCGCCCGGCCACCCGCCGCAGCAAGGTATGCAGGCGTGCGGCCAGCTCGCGCAGATCGAAGGGCTTGAGCAGGTAATCGTCGGCACCGGCCTGCAGGCCATCGACACGATCAGTGACGGCATCGCGGGCGGTGAGCACCAGTACCGGCAGGGTCTCGCCTTTTTCGCGCAGGCGGCGCAGCAGCTTGAGGCCATCTTCGTCGGGCAGGCCGAGGTCGAGGATCATCACGTCGAACTGCGCGGCCTGCAGCATCGCCCGCGCAGCGGCGGCGTTGCCAACCCGGTCCACGGTCAAGCCCTGAGCGGTGAGGCCGGCGCAGATGCCGGCGGCGATCAGGTCGTCGTCCTCGCAGAGCAGAACGTGCATGGTGGGGCTCCCGGAGTGGTGTGGCTGGTATTGCACCTTGGGCGGATTAAGGGGGGATTATGGACCTTTTGGGGTGGGTTGGGGGGAGATCGAGCACCGCGCGGGTCGCCACCCTGCCCCTCGCAGCCTCAACCCCAATTCCCGAGCTTCTCGAACACTACAGAAACGAAGTCGCCTTTTCCTACAACTAACCCAGAAACCTCTGATCCGAATCCATGATGGGATTTCCCCCTGCACACGTTGTCAGGGAGACACCTCATGTACCTGGATTACCTCGTGCCCTCCTGGCACGAGATCGAGTCACGTGTCATCGCCATGGTGGGCTACCCAAGCGGTGGCCAGTTCCGCACCGGCCTCAAGGAAGAGGTCGCCTCGCTGGGCCTCAACCTGCGCCGGATCGAAGCTGTCCGCACAGCCTTCTACCACGCCGAATGGCAGGCGGCGCACCTGCTACGCCAGCGCTTCGCCGACCTCGACATCAACAGCATCGTCGACGAACTGCTGAGGGTCGTGCAGCAGATGGCGATGATCGTCGCCGGCAGCACCATTACCGGTGGTTTGCTTGGCGCGGGGGTAGGCGCATTCGCCGGCGGCGCCGGAACCATTCCGTTCGCTGGCGCAGGCGCGGCCATAGGCCTCAAGGTCAGCGGCTGGATCCTCGGTGCGCTGGGGCTGGCCTCCATCGCCGAGTTCTTCATCGACGGCTTGCCGCGGATCGGCGAGTACTACGTCGATGGCATCCGCTTCGCCTGGGAAGGCACCTGCGGCAATGAAGGCACCGGCCCGTTCTGCCGGGACGACCCCTATGCGATATCTCGGGCCGCGCATCAGATTGCCCAAGGCCATGTGGAAGTCGTGGTGCTGTTGTTGGGGGCGATCGTGTCATACCTCACCCGCGGACGCGGCGATGCCCGAGTGCTGGCCCAGGAGATGGCGGCCAGCCGCAAAGGCGCGCGGCTGGGGCAATGGATGCTCAAGCATGAAGAGGGGTTGAAGAAACGGCCGGATCTGCAAGTGCCGGAGCGGCGCAAAGGGACGATGGATGATCCGCAGCCAGTTCAGCCGAATCGGCAGGCGGGAAAAGACAAGGACCCTCGACAGCTAAGCCCGGTAGGATGCCGTTGCATACGGTGGCGTGTTTCAAGGCGGATAAATTGCCAGCGTCGAAGCATGGCGAGTTTGAGCGGCAGTTAAAGGAACAACAAGATGGACTCAATCGGCTGACGGTTGAAGAGTTCCTGGAAAATATTGCAAATCCCATAAAGCGAGATCCGAAAACCGCGAGAAAAGCAAGACAAAAACTGTATGACGACCTAAGGAAAAGAGCTTATAGAAAACTGCCCAAGGACATGAACCCAGTTGAAGCAAGAAAAATTTCAACGATGCAGGCTAAGGAAACGATGTCCTCTCTTGCTGCGCTGCACAATCCAGATCTAATCGCCGGCGGCAAGGATGTCATCTCTGACTTCGGGGATAGGCAAGTAAATTCCACTATAGGTCCCCAATGGAGAAGCAGGGTAGGAGAGCTGACAAGATCAGTCGAAGAGCAAGCCAAAGATGGCCGCGCATCAGGCTTTTTAAATATCAGACTGCACAAATGCTAACAAGATAAGGAGCGCGACAATGGACGAATTTTTCTCCCTCTTCATAGAAGAAATGGGCGAGCCGATTTTCAGGCAGGAGGTGCCACCTTCTAGCATCGAGCGCTACAGCGGTAAATTGCCGAAGAAACTGTTGGAATACTGGGCCGAGCACGGATGGTGCGGATATGGTGATGGAATATTCTGGACGGTCAATCCGCAAGACTACGAGGGCGTAGCCGCCTCCTTCATAGAAGGCACTGCGCTCGAAGGGCGAGATACCTATCATGTCATCGCTCGGGGCGCCTTTGGTGATCTCTATCTGTACGGAGAAAATTCCGGGTTTTCATTAGACATCGTAGCCCACACTTCACAATACTCCGGCAGAGTGAATGAACTTGATGCAGGCAACATGGACAAGGAGGTGCAAGATTTCTTTCTATTGATCGAACGGGAGTCCAACGACTTTGGCGATTTATTCGAGCCTGCATATAACAAATTAGGCAAACTCAATCATGATGAGATGTATGGTTTCGTTCCAGCCTTGGCATTCGGTGGCCCCTGCGATCTTGCTCACCTAAAAAAAGTCAAAGCTGTCGAGCACTTAATACTACTTGCACAGATCTCCACCCTCGAGCCCTATAGCTTTTCTGACTTCTAAACACAGTATTGGCCGTGAAAAGCGGCGGATGAGATGCACGGCTTCGTCCCGGCGCTGATGCTGGGCGTGTCTGCCAGCCTGGCCAATCTTCAGCGGCTGAAGGTCGACGTGCATCTGATTCTGCTAGCGTAGACGGGCGAACTGGGACCCTACGAACTCGATGAAAAGGAAGATGATTAGCACGCGCTTACAACGCTCACTGGCGCAGCGCATCGGGCGAATCGACATCCCGCAGCACACCGGCATCCTCGACATCCAGCCGGACGCAACGGTCCGCATGGGCCTTCAGCACCGAACGCGCCCCTTCATCACCCTTCAACCGGGCAAGCGCCGGCCAGAAATCGCGCCCGAACAACACCGGATGGCCCTGTCGTCCAGCATGACAAGGCAGGATTATCGTTGACCCACTGGCCTCGCGCGCAAGCAAATCCAGGGTCGCGGACGCCACCCAGGGCATATCACCCAACAGAATCGCTACTGCCTGCGCCTCGCTGTCAGCCAGCGAAGCGGCACCGGCCGCCAGGCTATGGCCCATGCCCAATGTGAAATCCGGACTGGAGACCACCCTGCACCGCGCAGGCAACCCCAGGTCCACGCCTCGCTCCCCTTCACGCAACACCACCCGCACATCATCGAACACTGCGCAGGCGCTCTCTACGCTGTGTACCAGCAAGCTTCGACCGTCAGCCAGCAGCGAACGGCGCTTGTCAGCGCCGAAACGCACACTGCTGCCTGCCGCCAATACCAACGCAACCACGCTCACAGCGTCGCCCGCTCGATGCCATTGCGCGCACGAAGGATATCGGCCAGTACCGCCAGGGCGATCTCGGCCGGGGTCTTGCTGCCCAGGTTCAGGCCAATCGGCGCATGGATGCGCGCCAGCTCGTCGCAACCCAGGCCACCAATTCGCTGCAAGCGTTCGCGACGCTTGTCGGAGGTGGCCTTGGAGCCCATCACGCCGATGTAGAACGCTTCGGTCCGCACGGCTTCAAGCATGGCCAGGTCATCGATTTTTGGATCATGGGTCAATGCAACCACTGCCGTATCGGCATGGCAACCGCCATTGGCGATGAATTCCGACGGCAGCTCGCGGCGCACCTCTATGCCATTCAGCACTACGCCGTCGAGTACTTCGTCACGCGGCTCGCAAAGGATGACCTCAAAACCCAGCCCCCTGCCGAATTCGGCGCAAAAATGCGCCACGCTGGAATAGCCGGCCAGCAGCAGCCGTTGGGCGGCGCCGACACGCAAGCGCACCCGGGCATTTTCCCGTTCGACCCGTGGCCCCTGACTATGGTCATCGAGCAGCTGGCGGGTACCCGTTGGCAGGCTCACCTCACGCAGTACCCGGCGCTGGCCCAGCAGCGCACGTTCCAACTCACGCAGATGCGCCTGCACCTCGCATTCAACCGGCAGGTTCTCCACCAGCACTTCCAGCACACCGCCACACGGCAGGCGAACGCGCGAACGCGGGTCGCTGCCGTCGCCATAACGCACGATGGCAACCGGCTCCGGGAATTCCCCGAGGGCCACGCGTTCGAGAAAGTCGTCTTCGACACAGCCACCGGACAGCGAGCCCAGCCACTGGCCGCTGGCGTTCACCGCCAGCAGCGAACCCGGCGCACGCGGCGCCGAGCCGTAGGTGGCGAGCACCGTGCACAACCATACCCGCTGGCCGTTGCAGGACCACTGCAAAGCCTGACGGACCACCTGGAGATCGAGATGCTGCACGCTTTACTCCGCCTTCAGCTCGGCGAGCTGCTGTAGGTTCAGGTCGCCGGGCAATCCACCCCAGGCCTGGCGCAAGTAGTTGACCATATCTATCACCTGTTGGTCATCAAGCTTGTCGGCAAAGCCCGGCATCGGCTGCATGCGCTCGAAGCCGGTGAACTGCTGTTCACGGATGCCCTCGAGGACCACCTTGACCAGATTGCGCGAGTCGGCCTGACGCAGCACGGTGTTGCCGCGCATGGCTACGGCGATGTGCGGCTTGCCCTCGCCGTCCACCCCATGGCAGCCGGCGCAGACGTTCAGGTACTGCTGGTGGCCCCGCTTGGCACTGTCGCTCATCCGCTCCAGGGCAACGGCATCGATAGCCTTGGCCGGCGGCGGCTGGTCGCCCAGCAGGTAGGTGGCCATTGCCGCAAGGTCTGCATCTTCAAGGTGCTGGGTGCTGTGGTGCACCACCGGGAACATCTCGTTGAACATGCTGCCTTGGGCGCTGATGCCGTGCTTGAGGAAGGTGGTCAGGTCCGGCTGGGTCCAGCCGCGCTCCGCCAGGTCCTGGGCCAGCAGGCTTGGCGCCAGGTAGCCACCCAGCAGGCCGCCGCTCAGGCGTTGGTCCTGCTGCAGCGCACCGATCGGGTTGCGCGGGGTATGGCATTCGCCACAATGGCCCATGACCTCGACCATGTACTGGCCGCGCTGCCAGGCCGGGCTTTTGCCCTCGGTCGGCTGCAGTTGCACGCTCTTGCCATACAGCATGTTCCAGCCGCTGAGCCCCATGCGCACATTGAACGGGAAGCGCAGCGCGGTCTGCGGTGCCGGGCGGTTGATCGGCGGTATGGTCATCAGGTAGGCGAGGATCGCGTCCGAATCTTCACGCTTGATCAGGTGGTACGAGGTGTAAGGCATCGCAGGATAAAGGTTGGCGCCGTCCTTGCGCTTGCCCTCGGTGACTGCGGCGAAGAACTCGTCGGCGCTGTAGTTGCCGATGCCATACTGTTTGTCCGGGGTGATATTGCTGCCATAAATGGTGCCGAACGGCGAATGGATCGGCAGGCCGCCCGCATACGGCGCGCCGCCTTCGGCGGTGTGGCAGGCCATGCAGTCGGCCGCGCGGGCCAGGTATTCACCGCGCTTGACCTGCGCATCGTCGGCCGCCAAGGCAAACGAACTGACAGCCAGCCCGAGGGCCAACGCCGAGGCGCTACGTACGAAGCCCATGTTCAACCCTCCTTGACCAGGCCGAGATCGTTGAGCACCTTGCGGGTGGCATCGTAGTAACGCACATAGCCTGTGCAGCGGCAGATGTGGTGACCGAGGCTGGCCTCGATGCGGTCTTCCACTTCGCTCTTCTTCAGCGGCTGGCGCTGGGCCGTTTCCACCAGCACGGTAGCGGCGTTGACGAAGCCTGGTGCGCAGTAGCTGCACTGGAAGGCGAACAGGTCGACGAACTTCTGCTGGATCGGGTTGAGCGTCAGGTTGCCGGCCTCGTCTTTCTTGGCATGGCCTTCGATGGTGCGAACCTTCTTGCCTTCGAAGTAATGCGCACCGGTGATGCAGGTGCGCACTTCTTCGCTGGTGCCGTCGGGGTTGTCGACGATCACCACGCAGGCGTGGCAGATGCCCTGGCCGCAACCCAGGCGCGAGCCGGTGAGGTTCTGGTGTTCGTGCAGGTAGTCGATCATCGCCAGGTCCGCGGGGACCTCGACCGGCCCGACCGGTTGACCGTTGAGCGTCAGTTGCAGTGGACGGTTAGCCATTGAGGGCCTCCTTGATACGGGCTGGGGTGATGGGGAGATCGCGCACGCGCTTGCCGATGGCATGCGCGACGGCATTGCCGATGGCACCGACGACCGGGATCATCACCACTTCGGCGATGCCCTTGGAGGGGTCGGTCGGTGACAGCGGCGGGAGGATTTCGCTGGTCTGCTGCCACACCGCCACATCGCGCGCATGCGGCAGGCGGTAGCGGTTGAAGTTCCAGTCGCCCTCCCCGGGCCCACCCTCGTACAACGGCATTTCTTCGGTCAGTGCATGGCCAATGCCCATGGCGATACCGCCTTCGAGCTGGCCCTTGACCAGTTCCGGCACCAGCACCCGGCCACACTCGACCCAACTGTGGTGGTTGAGCACCTGCGTCTCCAAGGTGCCTTTGTTGACCTTGACCTCGACGATGGTCGCCACCGGGCTGTAGTAGGTGACCATGGCGTTGTTCAGCTGGGTGTCGGGGTAGGCCGCATTCTGCCGGTCGAGCAGGTGATAGCCATGGCTGCCCATCTGCGCCTTCTTGGCATTCACCGCACCATCGCCGTACTTCACCGCCATGGCATCGAGCGGGAAGCGCTCGCGCACGCCATCGATGACAAAGTCGGCCTCGGCCCAGCTCCAGCGGTTGAAGCCGTGCACGCTCACGCCGGTAACCAGCCCCATGTCGTGGGCCTTCTGCGCCAGCTGGGCAAACGGAATCGGCGCCAGGCCGTTGCCGGTCAGCTCACCGTTGACCCACACCGCATTTTCACGGCGCACCACCAGCGGGTTGGCCTGGCCGCCGTGCGGGCCTTGGCTCCAGATCGCCATGGCCGCCGGCCACAACCCATGATTGAACAGCACACGCGCCGCTTCGCGGGTGGCATGGCTGAAGTAGAACGCCGAGTTGGTCGCCGACGATGGCGACGCCAGCTTGCCGACCCAGCGCGGGTTGCGCAGCGCGGCGTCCTGCTCCGGCTGGCTGATCAGGTACGGGTTTCCGCTGGTGCTCAATTGCAGCTCTGGCCATTCGGTGACTGCAGTCTTCACCTCGTCGGCCGAACGGCCGAGGAAATCGCTGACCACCAAAGCCTGGGAGGTGGACATGCCGGTGCCCAGCTCGGTGCCGATATGGCGCAGGCTGATGCGGCCATCGGCGCTGAACTCGACACTGGCCATCGGCGCCTCGGAACCTGTGCCGAAGTCCTTCTGGCAGATGGCGAAGCCGACGCCGTACCAGTGGTCCGGGTCCTTGGCGTCCATCTGTTGCTTGCGCGCATCGCGGTTGCGCCACCACTCGTGCACAGCGGCCTTGTCGAGGATCTCGTACAGGCGCAGGGCGCCGGCCGGGACCGCACCCTGGGTGTTCTTCATGCCCGACTTCAGCGCGTTGGCGCGGCGCAGGTCGATGGCATCGACGCCCAGGCGGCCGGCGATCTCATCCACCATCATCTCGGTGGCCGCCATGCTCTGCAGGGTGCCGTAACCGCGCATGGAGCCGGCCTCGACGCCACGGGAATAGTAGGCGGTCACCGACAGGTCGTTCTGTGGCATGTAGTAGATCGACTGCGCTGCCGTGGCGCCCACGGCTGCCACCGACGGGCTGTAGTTGATGCGCCCGCCGCCGTCGCAGCTCATGTCGGCGCGGAAGATCTTGAAGCTGTTGTCCTTCTTGTCCACCGCCAGCTGGTAGCGGATATCGAAGGCATGGCGCTTGATACCGCTCTGGAACTGCTCGTAACGGTCGTTGGCCAGGCGGATCGGCACGCCGGCGCCGTAAAGCGCAGCCACCGCGGCATAGAAGACGAAGATGTTGTTGTCTTTTGAGCCATAGCCCACGGTATAGCCCGGGTGCATGTTCAGCGTGTTCAGGGCAAAGCGCGACGGCTTGATCATGTGCACGCATTCCTGCGCCACTTCGAACGGGCACTGGGTGGCGACCACGAAGTGCAGCGTGCCCGTGGCCGGGTCATACCAGCCGTTACCGTTGTCCGGCTCCAGCGCGGCAGGTTCGATGGACGGCGTCTTGTAGCGCTCGTCGAACACCAGCCAGTCCTCGGGCGGGTTGTCCAGCTGCTCGGCCATACGCTTGGCGTAGAACAACCCCTGCTCGGTCAGGTCGCCGTGCTGGTTGGGCTGCTTCGACCACACCGGCTTGCGGTTGAGAATGGTGGGGAACAGCATGGCGTTCTTCAGGCTGGAGAACTCATCGTCGTCGAACGGCGTGGCGCCGCCCACCCGCACGAAGCGGAAGCTGCCATAAGGGTCGCGCTGGTACAGCGGCGCCTGGGCACCGTAACGGATCGCCTGCTGATTGAACTGCAGCTTGCGCTTGGCCTGGCGGAAGCGCTCGAAGTCGTGCCAGATCAGGATCGCCACCGGGTGGCCGATGAACATCGGCACCTTGCCGGGCGGCAGCAGCGGGTCGGGCGAATGGGCCTCGGGCCAGGCAATGCCGTCCTGTTCGAGGTCGGCGGCGGTGACGATGCGGTCCGGCTGCAGGTCGGTGCCGAGCAGGCTGAGGTCATGCCCGGCATAGATACGATCAACCGTGGTGGCCTTGAGCAGCAGCGCATGGCCCTGCTGCGCGGGCCACCCGGGCATGTCCTTGGCGCGGATGTCGCGGGCGAACACTTTGTCGCCGCAGACCTTGGACAAGGCATCGTTACGGAAACGCGCCTTGCCGTCGTGGTTCATCCACTTCTGCGGCGAAGTGGTAACGCGCTCCTCCATCAACGCGGCGAAGGCCTGGCTGCCAAGTGGCGCCATGGTCACGCCGACACCAGCGATCAGGCCGCCTTGCAGGAAGGCGCGCCGGGAAATATCACGGTTGGACATGCTTGATCCTCTGGGCAGTTGGGGCCTGCCCTTTCTTTTGATTCTTGGCCTGGCTTGATAAAAGCTGACCTTGGCGTCAATTTTACAGCAATTGGGTGGATATAGGCAAAGTCAAGCCGACAATGTGTCGCGGTGTGTATAGGGCAAGAGGCGGAATTCGCGCTTTGGCGGGTAGGTGTTTGGCGGGAGAGTTTCAGCGCCTGGTAGGTGTTCGCCGCGAGAGTTTCAGCGCCTGGTAGGTGTTCGCCGCGAGAGTTTCAGCGCCCGGTAGGTGTTCGCCGGGAGAGTTTCAGCGCCCGGTAGGTGTTCGCCGGGAGAGTTTCAGCGCCTGTGAGATCGAGCGCCGCCCGCGCGGCGCTTCGCGGGTAAACCCGCTCCTACGTTTGTTTCGGGCCAATTATTCCTGTGAGATTTGCGCGCGACCGCCTTGGCGCATGTCTCGATATCGCGTCGTACAAACAAGGCGGTCGCGCGCGACTGGTGCAGGAGGGACTGGCCCGAAACAAACGTAGGAGCGGGTTTACCCGCGAAGCGCCGCGCGGGCGGCGCTCGATCTCACAGGCGCTGAAAATCTCCCGGCAAACACCTCGAAATTCCAACGCCGCCCCCTCGAAAATCCAACAACGAAGACCCTGTAAATCCAGAACAAACTCTTACTACTCCTGATCCACCCCCCCAACCCCACCCCCACCCCCAACACCCGCGTTAACCTTCATTTAATCAACCCCAGCCAGCATGGCCCCATTCCCAGATCTGCCAAGGCGAAGACATGCGCGTTCTCCTGCTCTTCCTCACACTCCTACTGGCCGGCCCGTTGCAAGCCAACCCGTTCGATGTGAAACCAGACTTCCTGCCGGTTGACCAAGCCTTCGTGCTCACCCACGACCGCCAGGCCGACGGCCAGATGCGCCTGTACTTCCAGATCAAGCCGGGCTACTACCTGTACCAGAAGCGCCTGAAGTTCGATGGCCTGCCCACCGAGCAACACCCGCAACTGCCACCGGCACTCAACCATCACGACGAGTTCTTCGGCGACAGCGCGGTATACCGCGACCAGCTTGAACTGCTATTGCCTGCCAACGCCCAGGGTCAGTTGCGCCTGGGCTGGCAGGGCTGCGCCGACGCCGGCCTGTGCTACCCGCCGCAGACCACCTCGATCGACTTGGGTGGCAGCGTAACGCCCGCTGCCGAGCAAGCCAGCGACCAGGCCCTGGCCAGCGGCCTTCAGCAAGGCCACCTGGCCTGGAGCCTGCTGGCGTTCTTCGGCCTTGGCCTGCTGCTGGCCTTCACCCCCTGCTCGCTGCCGATGCTGCCGATCCTTGCCGGGCTGGTGCTGGGTAATGGCGCCAGTGCCCGGCGCGGCTGGCTGCTGGCCGGGGTCTATGTGCTGAGCATGGCCCTGGTGTACGCCGGGCTCGGGGTGGTTGCTGCCCTGCTGGGTGCCAGCCTACAAGCCTGGCTGCAGCAACCCTGGCTGCTGGGCAGCCTGGCGGGGCTGTTCGTGCTGCTGGCACTGCCGATGTTCGGCGCCTTCGAACTGCAACTGCCTGCCGCCCTGCGCGACCGCCTGGACCGCGCCGGGCAAGGTACCCGTGGCGGCAACCTGTATGGCGCGGCATTGCTCGGGGCGTTGTCCGGCCTGTTGCTCGGCCCGTGCATGACTGCGCCGTTGGCCGGTGCGCTGCTGTACATCGCGCAGAGCGGCGACGTGCTGCAAGGCGCGCTGGTGCTGTTCAGCCTCGGCCTGGGCATGGGCGTGCCGCTGCTGTTGCTGGTAACCCTGGGCAACCGTTATCTGCCGCGCCCGGGTGCGTGGATGAACCGGGTCAAGGGTGTGTTCGGTTTCGTGTTCCTGGCCATGGCGCTGTACACCGTGCGCAGCCTGCTGCCTGCGACCTTGCTGCTGGCACTGAGCGGCGCCTGGCTGATCGCCCTGGCCTGGGCTGCCTGGCCGGCCCTGCAGCGGCTGCCGGCATTGCGTGCAGTGCCGTTGCTCGGCGCGCTGTGGGGCGGCCTGTTGCTGGTCGGTGCGGCAGCAGGCGGCGACGACCTCTGGCAGCCACTAAGCCCGTTCGCCGGTGGCGTCGCCGCGACAGCCCCAAGCCAACACGCCGAAGACCGCTTCGTCACCGTCAGCCGCCCCGAAGACCTGCAACGTGAGCTGGATGCGGCCAAAGCCCGCGGCCAGTGGGTGATGCTCGACTACTATGCCGACTGGTGCGTGTCGTGCAAAGTCATGGAAAAACAGGTGTTCGCCCGCAGCGACGTGCAGACCGGCCTGGCCGGCGTGCACCTGCTGCGCCTGGACGTGACCGCCGACAGCCCGGCCAGCAAAGCCCTGCTGCAGCGCTACCAGGTACCCGGCCCGCCCAGCATCATCTGGATCGGCCCGGAAGGTGAAGAACGCCGCGCGCGGCGCATCACCGGTGAGGTGGACGCAGCAGCGTTCCAGCAACACTGGGGCCAGACCAGGAGCCAAGGCTGATGCTGACCGTAACACTCGGGCCACTGACCATGGCCCTCAACCATCTGCTGATGCTCACCGCCCTGGTGATCGCCAGCGTGGTCGGCTGGTGGGTCGCCCGACGTGGCGGCGAGAGCCCGGAATCGGCGCTGTTCAACCTGTTCCTGATCGGCCTGCTGTGTGCCCGCGCCGGCTTCGTGCTGGCCTACTGGCCGATGTATCAGGACGACCCGCTGCAAATCATCGACATCCGTGACGGCGGCTTCCTGTTCTGGTCGGGCCTTGCCGGCATCGTGCTCGGAGCCCTGTGGCAGGGCTGGCGCCACCCCGGCCTGCGCCGCCCGCTAGGCTGGGCTCTGTTCAGCGGCGCGCTGTTCTGGGGCCTGGCCAGCCTCGGCGGCCACCTGTACAGCAAAGGCACCGAGCTGCCCGAACTGAGCCTGCGCAGCGCCGGCGGCCAGGCCGTGGCATTGCACAGCTACCGCGGCAAGCCGCTGGTCATCAACATCTGGGCCACCTGGTGCCCGCCGTGTCGGCGTGAGATGCCAGTGCTGCAACAGGCACAAAGCGATTACCCGCACGTGACCTTCCTGTTCGTCAACCAGGGCGAGACCCCGGAAAACGTCAGCACCTTCCTCGCCACCACCGGCCTGAGCCTGACCCACGTGCTGTTCGACGGCACCGGCCTGCTGGCCCAGCGCGTCGGTTCCATGGCCTTGCCCACCACCCTGTTCTACGACGCCAACGGGCGGCTGGTTGGCAGCCACCTGGGCGAGCTGTCCCGGGCCAGCCTGCGCCACGCCCTGGAACCTTTCGACCGGGCCATTGCGCCCGCCCCTGCCGCACAAGGAAACTGACATGCGATTGACTGCACTGCTGCCCCTGTCCCTGGCCCTGCTGGCCGCCCCTGCCCTGCAGGCCGAAGAACTGCCCAAGGCGGTTCAGCAACTGCAAGCCAAAGGGGCCGTGATCAAGGGCAGCTTCGATGCGCCCAACGGCCTGCGCGGTTATGCCGCCGAGTACCAGAACAACGCCCTGGCCCTGTACCTGACCCCCGACGGCAAGCACGTGCTGGTCGGCAGCCTGTTCGACGAGCAGGGCAAGGACCTGAGCGCCGAGCCGCTGCAAAAGCTGGTATACGCGCCGATGAGCAAGGAAATCTGGGCGAAAATGGAAAAGACCGCGTGGATCGCCGATGGCAAGGCCGACGCGCCGCGCAAGGTGTACCTGTTCAGCGACCCGAACTGCCCCTACTGCAACATGTTCTGGGAACAGGCGCGGCCATGGGTGGAGTCGGGCAAGGTGCAGTTACGCCATATCATGGTCGGCATCATCCGCGAAGACAGCCCGGGCAAATCGGCGGCACTGCTGGCAGCGAAAGACCCGGTCAAGGCACTGCAACAGCATGAAAAGGCCGGCAAGGCCAGTACCCTGAAGGCGCTGGAACAGGTGCCAGAGGCTGTGCAACAGAAGCTGGCGGCGAACATGGCGTTGATGGAAGAGATGGGGTTGCAGGCGACCCCGGCCATTTTCTACCAGGATGAGCAAGGCAACCTGCAAAGCCAGCAAGGGGCACCACGGCCGGAGATGCTTGGGAAGATTCTGGGCAAGCGCTAGTGCATGTGGTGGGGCACAGATCGAGCGCCGCGAAGCAGGTGACGCGGGGCATGGCACCGGCTACGCCGGTGTTCGCGGGTGAACCCGCTCCTACGGGGCTCGCGCTAACGGCTGGGTTTTGCGCCAGGCTCGTGATCGCAAGGCCTGCGCGGTCGGGCGTAGGAGCGGGTTTACCCGCGAAAGGGCCGGACCTGCTGGCCAATTTCCACCAGCCGTTCACCGTTGCCGCCGCCACTGTATTCGCGGGTAAACCCGCTCCTACGCTGATCGGGGGTGGAGACACATTGGTGATTGGACGCAGGCCGTTCTTTCGCAAGCAGTAAATCTCCCGGCCCGGCAAATCTACCCCGCGCAGATTTCAATCTGCCACTCAACAAATCTAGCAACAATTATTCGGCACCCCCTGTCGTTAAACATCGTCTGCTTGCTTCCCTTACTCAAATCCCACACACACGCACAACAAAGAACACTCGGGCGCTCACAACAGAGCGTTCGAGCATCAAAAACAGAAACTTCTTACACAATTAGAAGAAAAAATAAGCCCCAAAAAACATTATCAGGTTTAAGTAAGACCCTTCTGAAGAATTTTCCCACAAAAATAGCTTTAAACCGAACACTCCAATATCACGTCCAACCACGCCATCCCCACCGAAAGATTGACTTGAAACAGCCGAACGCCTAAACCTCCATACCCATACATTTCAGACCACGCCAAAAACCAGGAGACACTCATGAAAAATCAATATGGCATTAGCCTCATGGCATTGGCTTCGACACTCACTGCGAAATCAAATAACACGCAACCATGACACCAAAATGGTCTACTCATGAATCCAAACCACTGTATCCGTAGCGCAAAAAAAATCACGACAATCACAAAAATCTTGACCACTGAGCACTTGAGGGAGCCCACATCGCTTCTTTGGTCAGCGCTGGCCCCTTGCATACTCTTCGTCATCACCCAGCCAACGTATGCAGCCTCGACCTATACCGCTTCAGCCGCCTGGTTCTACTCATACATCTCTGCCACCCTCGCGTTCTTTGGATTCAGTTTCTACCTCATCGGCAGGAGGGAAAGTGGCTTCACGCGGTCCTTCATCTACCAACACAGCGCAATCAAGCTATTCCTGACTGCCCACACACTCAGTTATTTTTTATTGAGCTCGCTTTACGCCACACTATTCTACCTCTTGACCAAACCCTTACGAGGTCACTACTCACTTCCTGAATACCTCTATCTGATGGCATGCTTTTACACCAGCTACCTCATGTTCACCTGTATCGGCCTGGGGATCGCTGCGCTGCCGATAAAATTCAGCACAGCCAGCACACTTTTCTCACTCATGTCATTTCTCATGCTGGTCTCCGGATACACCGGTGCCACGCTGGGGCACGATGCTTCGCATACGCTAACGCTGATCAACCCGCTCTTTCTAAGCGCGCAGATCTTCCATGGCGAAATGCCCCTTCTCAACAGTTTCCTGATTGCACTTTCGGCCTCTGCAGCCTCGACATACCTGACCGGAAGGTATTTCAGAATCCAACCCATATGGAGCCGATACTGATGGACATTTTAACTATAAACAACCTTCACTTCGGATACAGCGGAAACCCGCTGCTGAACGACATTGAACTCACTATAAAAGCGGGGGGACTGGTCGGCATTCTGGGCAACAACGGGGCCGGAAAGACAACCCTTTTCGACCTCATCTGCAAAATAAAAAAACCGGCAAAAGGTGCCATTTCCAATTTATCCAGGCGTCAGGCCTATTTGACCCAAATCCTTACACCGCCCCCATTACTGCGTATGAACGAAGCGGGCAAGCTTATCACCAGCCTAACCCCCAACGCTTCCCCAGATCACACAGAGATTCTCTCGAAACTAGCCAAATGGTCCCCATCACTGTCCAAGCGATATGCGGAAATCGCCAAGAAAAAGGCCGCCAATTGCAGCTACGGTGAAATTCGCAGCTACTTCACGCTGACCTTGCTGCTTTTAAACAGTGACTTGATCATTCTTGACGAGCCAACGGCTGGCGTAGACCCTGAATTTCGACATTATATATGGCTCGGTATAAAAAGCGCGTGCGCGGAAGGTGCGAGCGTGCTGATATCTTCTCATTACACAGAGGAAATCACGAAAAACTGCCAGCGCTTTTATATGCTCGCAAACAAACGACTGGAAGCATTTGACAGTGGTGGACAGTTCATGGAACGCCACCGTGCCAAATCGCTGGATGAAGCCTTTATCAATGCTTCGGTCTAAGTACCGTGGCCATCGAGAGGGGGCGCCAAGCGCCCCTGCCCATCACAACCCCTCCAGTTCCGCCATCAGGTCACTGAGCCGGTCGACCTTGTCATCATCCAGCGCACTGCCCTGCAGCCCCTGAACATACTCGGCCAACGCCTCCACCGTGCTGCACTCGAACATCGCCCGCAGCGGCACGTTCAGCTGTAGCTGCTTCTGCACCCGCGAAGCGATCTGCGTGGCCAGCAGCGAATGCCCGCCCAGCTCGAAGAAGTTGTCGTGCACCCCCACCCGCTCGGCTTTGAGCACATCGGCCCAGATGCCCGCCAACAGGTCCTCCAGGTCGTTACGTGGCGCCTGATAGGCCTGGCTATGCTGCACGCCGATGTCGATGGCTGGCAGGGCCTTGCGGTCGAGCTTGCCGTTGGCGTTGTGCGGCAAGCTGTCGAACCAGCCCCAGTGCAAGGGCACCATGTACTCCGGCAACTCGGCACGCAGTCGTTGCTTGACCTGCTCCAGCAACGCGGCATCGGCACTGACGCCTTGGTGCGCCACCAGGTAGCCAACCAGATGCTTGCCGTTCACACCCTCCTGCACCGCCACGGCAGCATCGCGAATTTCCGCCTGCTCATGCAGCCGGGCCTCGATTTCGCCCAGTTCGATGCGATAGCCGCGAATCTTCACCTGGTGGTCGATGCGACCGACATATTCCAGCACGCCGTCCGGGCGTTGCCGCGCCAGGTCACCGGTACGGTACAGGCGTTCGCCCGGCGCCCCGTAAGGGTGAGGGATGAACGCCAGCGCCGTGCGCACCGGGTCACCGACGTAGCCACGGCCTACACCCGTACCCGCCACGCACAGCTCGCCCACCGCACCCAGCGGCACCAGCGCCTGGTCCTCACCGAACAGGTACAGCCGGTTGTTATCGGTTGGCGTGCCGATTGGCAGGTAGCTGCCTTGGGTCGAGGCGGCATCGACGCGGAAGAACGCCACGTCATCCGAGCACTCCGCCGGGCCATAGGCATTGACCAGGCCGATCTGCGGGTAGCGCTGCAGCCACTGCGCCGCCAGCTCCGGTGGCATGGCCTCGCCGGTCGGCAGCATCCAGCGCAGGCCGTCGAGGGCCTGGTGGTCGCTGGCCAGCATGCCCTGGATCAGGGACGGCACGCTCTCCAGCACGGTGATGCCGGTGGCCTGCACGTGCGCCAGCAGGCCTTGCGGGTCGTGGGCGATGGCGTTAGGCACGATCTCAACCTTGGCGCCGAACAGCGGCGCAGCCAGGAACTGCCAGACCGAGATGTCGAAGCTTTGCGAGGCGGTCTGGGCAATCACGTCCTGCTCGCTCAGCGCCAGGTAAGGCACCTTGCTCAGCTGGTTGTTGAGCATGCCGCGCTGCTCGACCATCACCCCTTTCGGCAGACCGGTCGAGCCTGAGGTGTAGATCACGTAGGCGAGGTTGTCCGGGCCACTGTGGATACCCGGGTTGTGGCTTGCGATCGGGTTGGCCTGGACGTCTTCCCAGACCAGCAGTCGCGGCCGCAGTGCAGTCTCCAGCTCACCGAGCAACTGCCGCCCCTGCTCGGCGCAGGCCGCGCTGCACACCAACACTGGCGTGCGGCTGAGCTGGATGATGCTTTGCAGGCGCGCCGCCGGCAGGCCCGGGTCCAGCGGCAGGTAGCCGGCGCCGGCCTTGAAGCTGCCGACAATCATGCCCAGCAGCGGCAACCCACGCTCGGCAAGCAGTGCCACTGGCTGGTCCACGCAGACGCCGGCAGCCACCAGCGCATGGCCCAGGCGGTTGGCCGCCAGGTTCAGCCCGGCGTAATCATAGGATGCCTCCAGGCAGCGGGCCACGGTACGCTGTGGATGCGCCACGACCTGCGCTTCGAACTGCGCGATGTAGCTCTGTTCCAGCGGATAAACCCGCTCGGTCCGGTTGCAGTCCTCCAGCAGGAAGCCTTGCTCCTGGGCGCTCAGCAGCGCTAGCTCGCTCACCTCCCCTTCAAAACCTTGTACCAGCGCCAGCAGCAGGCGCTTGAACTCGGCCAGCAGGCGCTCGACGGTCGGGTAATCGAAGTAACGCTGGTCAAACGACAGGTGCAGGCCCAGGTCATCACCCGGGTAACACACCGCCGTCAGCGGGAAGTTGGTGTGGGTACGGCCCGAGTCGGAGCTGGCGTTCAGGTGCTGGGCGTGATCGAGCACGGCGGTTTCAACCGGCGCATTCTCGAACACGAACAGGCTGTCGAACAGCGGCTGGCCCTTGGGCAGCTCGCTGCACGCCTGGATCGCCACCAGCGGCAGGTATTCGTACTCGCGCAGCTCCATGTTGCTTTGCAGCAGGCCTTGCAGCCACTGGCGCACACTGCAGCGCTCACCCGCCGCGGGCAACTGCACGCGCAGGGCCACGCTGTTGATGAACAGGCCGACGGTGCGCTGCATCTGCGGCATGCTCACCGGGCGCCCGGCCACGGTTACGCCAAAGGCCACGTCGCGGTCGCCGCTGTAGCGCGACAGCACCAGGGCCCAGGCCGCCTGGGCGAAAGTGTTGACGGTGAGCTGATGGGCCTGGGCCAGTTCGCGCAGACGCACGCCATCATTCACCTCAAGGCGGGTATAACAATCGCCGACGACCATGCCGCTACCGGCGTGGTCATGGCGCAGCGGGCGGTCGCTCGGGATGGCTGTGGCACGTTCGAAGCCGGCCAGGTTGGCCTGCCACCAGGCGCGTGCGTCGTCCAGACCCTGGCGTTGCAGCCAACCGATGTAATCGCGGTAACGCGGTGGCACCGGCAGTTGGGCCTGACGGCCTTCGCCAAGGGCCTGGTAGACCTCGAAGAAATCGTTCATCAACAGCGAGCGGCACCAGGCATCGATAAGGATGTGGTGGTTGCTCATCATGAACCAGTAGCGTTCATCGGCCACGCGCACCAGGCGCAGGTGGAACGGTGCCTCGCTGAGCAAGGCAAAGCCGGCCTCGCGCTCCTGCTTGTGCAGGGCCTGCAGGCGCTGCTCCTGGGCATCGTCGGCCAGGCCGCGCCAGTCCTGGTAGTCCACCGCCAGGTTGCCCGGCTTGTGGATGATTTGCAGCATCGCCTCGCCGCTGTTCCAGCTGAACGAGGCGCGCAACGCTTCGTGGCGCGCCACCACGGCCTGCCAGGCCTGGGCGAAACGCTCGGGGTCGAGGGCGCTGTTGATGCGGTAGCGGTCCTGCATGTAGTACAGGCCAGTGCCCGGCTCCAGCAGGGTGTGCAGCAGCATGCCTTCCTGCATCGGCGTCAGCGGGTAAACGTCCTCGATCTGCGCGGCCGGGACCGGCAATGCGTCGATCTGCTCCTGAGTCAGGTGCGCCAGCGGGAAGTCCGATGGGGTGAAGCTGCCATTGCCATCGGCCAGGCAATGCGCGACCAGCGCCAGCAGCTCCTGACGATAGCCCTCAGCCAGACGCGCGATGGTCTGCTGGTCGTAGCGCTCGGCGCTGAAGGTCCAGCGCAGTTGCAGAGCACCGCCATACACCTGGCCATCGACGCTCAACCAGTTGGGCAACGGCGCATCGAGATCATGCGCCAACCCGGCCGGGGCTTCCAGGGGCTGGAACAAGGCCGCACTGTCGAACTGCTGGTCGAACTGGCCCAGGTAGTTGAAGGTGATGCGCGCCTGCGGCAAAGCCGCCATCTGCTCGCGCCCGGCGGCATCCGCCAGGTAGCGCAGTACGCCGTAGCCCAGGCCCTTGTGCGGTACATGGCGCAGTTGTTCCTTGATGCGCTTGATCGAACCGGCCCGCGCCGCGTCGTCTTCACCTGGCAGCGGACGCAGGCTCAGTGGGTAGGCATTGGTAAACCAGCCGACGCTGCGGGTCAGGTCCATGTCTTCGAACAACCCGTCACGGCCATGGCCTTCGAGCTGCACCAGCACTTCTTCATCGCCACTCCAGCGGCACAAGGCCCGTGCCAGTGCAGTCAACAGCAGGTCGTTGACCTGGGTGTGGTAAGCCGCCGGGGCCAGTTGCAACAGCTGCCGGGTTTGCTCCACGTCCAGGCCGATGGCCAGGGTTTGAGCGTGGCGATGCAAATTGCCGCCCTGCGGATGGTCGCACGGCAATTCGCGACGCACACCGCCCAGCTGGCCTTGCCACCAGGCCAGTTCGTCACGCAGCGAATCGCTGCCGGCGTAGCTGGCCAGGCGCGCCGCCCAGTCGCCGACGGCGTGGGTCTTGGCCGGCAGAGGCTGGCCACGGTACAGCGCCTGCAGGTCTTCCAGCAGCACCCGCCAGGACACGCCATCAACCACCAGGTGATGAATCGCCAGCAGCAACCGCTGGGTGCCCTGCCCGTCACGCACCAGCAAGGCGCGCAGCAGCGGCCCCTGTTGCAGGTCCAGGCTGCGCTGCACGTCAGTGTAGAGGGCCTGACAATCATTGAAATCGGCGACAGTGGCGCTCCACAGCAGTTGCTCGGCGCCAGGCTGCGCGTACTGTGCCTGCCAGCGGCCCTGGGCGTCGCTGAAGCGCAGGCGCAGGCTGTCATGGTGCTGCACCAGCGCAGCCAATGCCTGTTCAAGGGTGGCCTCAACCAAGGGTTGGCGCACCTCCAGCAGCACAGCCTGGTTCCAGTGTTGCGGCTGTGGCAGGTCACTGTCGAAGAACCAGTGCTGGATCGGCGTCAGCCCGGCCTGGCCCTGGCGCAGGCCTTGCTCGACGGTGCTCGCGGCTTCGCTGAGCTGAACCACAGTTGCCAGGGTCTGGATGGTCTGATGCTGGAACAGGTCGCGTGGGGTGAATTGCAAGCCGGCCTGCCGGGCGCGGCTGACCACCTGAATCGACAGGATCGAGTCGCCCCCCAGCTCGAAGAAGTTGTCCTGCACGCCGACCCGGGCAACGTTGAGCACATCGCGCCAGATCTGCGCCAACTGTGCTTCCACCTCATTGCCAGGGGACTGGTATTGCTGGCGCGCCTGCTCAAGGTCCGGCAGCGGCAGCGCACGGCGGTCGAGCTTGCCGTTGCCCATCAGCGGCAGGCTATCGAGCAGCACCAGGTGCGCAGGCACCATGTAGTCGGGCAGGTGCTGGCGGGCATCGGCTTTCACCGCTTCGCGCAGCAGTTGTTGCACGTCGTTACCGGCGGTGGCCTGCCTGCACACCAGATAGCCCACCAGTTGCTTGCCGCCCGGCAAGTCCAGCGCCAGCACGACGGCCTCGTCGACAGCCTCGTGCGCTTGCAGGCGGCTCTCGATTTCGCCCAGTTCGATGCGGAAGCCGCGGATCTTCACCTGCTGGTCGGCACGGCCGACATACTCCACCAGGCCATCGGTACCCAGACGTACCAGGTCGCCGGTACGGTACAGGCGCCCGCCTTCGGCACTGAACGGGTCGGCGACAAAGCGCTCGG
This sequence comes from Pseudomonas sp. BO3-4, assembly GCF_034044115.1. Classification (NCBI taxonomy): domain Bacteria; kingdom Pseudomonadati; phylum Pseudomonadota; class Gammaproteobacteria; order Pseudomonadales; family Pseudomonadaceae; genus Pseudomonas; species Pseudomonas sp. BO3-4. Next base: position 1,839,122 of record NZ_CP139018.1, on the reverse strand, counting down.
CAGTGAGGCCTGGCCGGTCGTGGTAACCCTGGGCCAGGCCGGCACCGCCGACGTACAGTTCGCCAATACCGCCTTGCGGCAACAAGGCCAGATCCTCGTCGAGGATGTAGGCCGTACGGCTACCGATGACGCGGCCGATCGGTACGCTGCCAAGGTCTGCTGGCAAGGCCTCTGGGGCCAGGCACGCCAGCGGCATGACCACGGTTTCGGTCGGGCCGTAGGCATTGAAGCACTGCTGCGGCGCAAAGGCCTGGCGAATACGTTGCAGGTGCTCGCCGGTCAGCGCCTCGCCCCCGGTAATCACCAGGCGTACCGGCAATTGTTCGCCCCGCCCGCCCAGGTACTGCGCCAACTGGCTGCCGTAGCTGGGGGTAAAGCCCAGAATGCTCACCTGCTGCTCGCGCACCAACTGGCAGATGTCCTCGGCGCCCCACTGCCCCTGGGCGCGCAACACCACGCGCGCGCCACACAACAGCGGCACCCATAGGCGCTCGCTGGCAGCGTCGAAGTTGATGGAATAGAAGTGCAGCTCGCAGTCATCGCTGCGCATGCCGAATGCAGCGATCACCGCCTGGCAGTGCATGGCGAACTCGCCATGGCTGACCACCACGCCCTTGGGTTTGCCGGTAGAGCCTGAGGTGTAGATCAGGTAAGCCTGGTGCTGCGGCAGGCTGAGGTTGTCCAGCGGCGCATCGCTGTAGGCCGCCAGGCTGGCGGCATCGTCTTCCAGGCTCCAGCTGGCCACGCCTTCAGGCAGCTCGCCCAGGGTGCGCAGCAGCGCACGCTGGCTGAGCAGCAAGCCGATGCGGCTGTCTTCGATCATGTAGCGCAGGCGGTCGAGCGGGTACTCGGGGTCGAGCGGTACATAGGCGCCGCCGGCCTTGAGGATGGCCAGCAGGCCGACGACCATTTCCAGCGAGCGCTCCAGCGCCAGGCCCACCCGCACCTGCGGGCCGACACCTCGTTCGCGCAGGGCACGCGCCAGGCGGTTGGCCTGCTGGTCGAGCTCGGCGTAGGTCAAGTGCTGGCCGGCGAAGGTCAGCGCGCCAGCCTGTGGCGTGCGCGCGGCCTGGGCGGCGAACAGACCGTGGAGGGTCTGGCCAAGGACGAAATCGTGTTCGCCCTGCAATTGGCCTGTAAGCACTTGTTGCTCGGCACTGCTCAGCATCGGCAGTTCGCACAGGCGGTGTTGCGGGTTGTCGAGCAAACCGACCAGCAGTTGTTGCCAATGCTCGGCCATGCGCGCGATACGCGGCGCGTCGAACAGGTCGCGGCTGTAGGTCAGGCAGCAGCCCAGCCGGCCGTCCAGGTCGGTCACCTCCAGGTACAGGTCGAACTTGGTGGCGCTGGCATCGTTGACCAGATAGTCCACCTGCATGCCGGCCAGCGTGCGGCTTTGCTGGAAGGCCCAGCGCTGCACGTTGCACATCACCTGGAACAGCGGGTTGTAGGCACTGCTGCGTGGGGGCTGCAGGGCCTCTACCAGTTGGTCGAATGGCAGGTCCTGGTGCGATTGGCCTTCGATGGCAGCCTGGCGAATCTGCTCCAGCAGCGCGCTGGCGGTCATCTGGCCGTCCAGCTCGCAGCGCAGCACCTGGGTGTTGAGGAAAGCGCCGATCAGGCCTTCGCTTTCCGGGCGGATGCGATTGGCCACCGGCGCGCCGATACGCAGGTCGCGCTGGCCACTGTAACGGTGCAGCAAGGCGGCCAGGGTGGCGGTCATGGTCATGAACAGGGTCAGGCCGCGCTGGCTATTGAAAGCATGCACGCGGGCCACCAGTGCCGGATCGAGTTCGAAGCGGTACAGCGCGCCACGGTGGCTCTGGACTGCCGGACGCGGGCGGTCGGCAGGCAACGCCAGCACCGGGTGCTCGTCGCCCAGGCGGTGCTTCCAGTAGGCCAGTTGACGAGCGCCCTCGCCGCTTTCCAGCCATTGCCGTTGCCACACGCTGTAGTCCAGGTACTGCACCGGCAGCGGCGCCAGTGGCGATTCGCGGTCATCGACAAAGGCTTCGTACAGCTCGCCCAGCTCGCGGGCGAAGATGTCCATGGCCCAGCCTTCGGTGACGATGTGGTGCAGCGTCAGCACGAAGAAGTGCTCGCGCTCGTTTGCCTTGACCAGGCAGGCGCGCAGCAGCGGCCCCCGCTCCAGGTCGAAGGGCTGGTGCGCCTGGTCGTCGGCCAGTTGTTGCAAACGTTGCTGGCAGGCATCGTCTGACAAAGCGCTGAAGTCTTGCCAGTCCAGATGCAGGCCGCTGTCTTCGGCCACGCACTGGTACGGCACGCCGTCGATGCTGGGGAACGTGGTGCGCAAGGTTTCGTGGCGCACGATCAGCGCCTGCAGCGCACGCTCGAAGGCGTCCACATGCAGGGTGCCGCGCAGGCGTGCCATGCCGCCGACGTTGTACGCCGGGCTGTCCGGCTCCATCTGCCAGAGGAACCACATTCGCTGCTGCGAGTACGACAGCGGCACCGCCTGACGGCGGTCGACACGGGCGATTGCACCTTGCAGATTGCGCTCGCCGGCCGCGCGCAGGCGGGCGATCTCGGCACAGAAGGCGCCCAGCTCGCTGGTTTCGAACAGGGCCTTGAGCGGCAGCTCGACATCGCAGGCCTGACGGGTGCGCGAAACGATCTGAGTCGCCAGCAACGAGTGGCCACCGAGGGCGAAGAAGTCGTCCTGCAGGCCAATGCGCGGCAGATTCAACACGTCGCGCCAGATGGCTGCGACCTGTTGTTGCAGCTCGGTTCGTGGCTCGACATGCTCACGCTGCTGCCACACTGGGGCAGGCAGTGCCTTGCGGTCGACCTTGCCGCTGGGGCCCAGTGGCATCTGTGCCAAAGGGATGAGTTGCGCCGGCACCATGTAGGCTGGCAATTGCTCAGCCAGCACGGCCAGCACCTCGGCAGGCTGAGCGCTGCCACTGTAATAGCCGACCAGTTGCGCGCCAACGACGTCCTTGTGTATCAGCACCAGCGCCTGTTCCACACCCGCCTGTGCCAGCAGGCAGGCCTGCACTTCCTCGGGCTCGACGCGGAAACCACGCACCTTTACCTGCTGGTCGAGGCGGCCAAGGTATTCCAGGGCCTCCAGCTGAACCTGCCAGCGCGCGCGATCGCCACTGCGGTACAGACGCTGACCGTTGCCGTCGGCCTGGGGTACGAAGCGCTCGGCAGTGAGGCCGGGGCGGCCCAGGTAACCACGGGCCAGGCCCGCGCCACCGAGGTACAGCTCGCCCGGCACACCGGGGGCGCTCAGTTCCAGCTCATCGTCCAGCACGCGGCACAGCACATTGCCCAGCGGGCGGCCGATGGGCGAGCGCTCGCCGTCCGCCACCTGGCAGTGCCAGTGGGTGACGTTGATGGCGGTTTCGGTCGGGCCGTACCGGTTGTGCAGTTGCACCTGCGGCAGCACCTGCAGCAAGCGGTCACGCAGCGCGGCGGACAACGCTTCACCACCCGAGAACACCCGGCGCAAGCTACTGCAGGCACCTGCCTGCGGCTCCTGGACGAACACCTGCAACAGCGGCGGTACAAAGTGCAACGTAGTCACCCCATAAGCCTGCACCAGGGCAGCGATACGCTGTGGGTCGCGGTGTTCACCGGGGCCGGCGAGCACCAGCTTGCAGCCGGTGACCAACGGCCAGAAGCATTCCCACACCGAGACATCGAAACTGATCGGCGCCTTCTGCATCAGCACGTCGCTGTCATTCAGCGCATAGGTCGTCTGCATCCACTGCAGGCGCTCGGCCAGCGCCGCATGGGTATTGCCTACGCCCTTGGGCTGCCCGGTGGAGCCGGAGGTATAGATAACGTAGGCCAGGTTGTCGCCGTGCAGGTGCAGGCCGGGGGCATGGCTGGGCCAGCTGTCCAGGTGCAACTGGTCGAGGGCAATGGCGCTGACACCGTCGACCTGCGGCAGCTTGCCCAGCAGGCTGCTGTGGCTCAATAGCAAACGGGCGTCGCAGTCGGCCAGCATGTAGGCCAGGCGTTCGGCAGGGTAATCGACATCCAGCGGCACGTAGGCACCGCCAGCCTTGAGAATGGCTAGCAGGCCGACCAGCAATTGCGGTGAGCGCTCGATGGCAATGGCCACACAGGTATCGGGGCCGACGCCTTTGTCACGCAGGTAGTGGGCCAGGCGGTTGGCTTGCTGGTGCAGCCCGGCGTAATCCAGGCTGCCTCCGTCCCAAACCAGGGCGGTGCGTTGCGGCATCAGGCGTGCCTGCTCATTGAGTTGTTCGACCAACAGGTGCTGCGCTGCGGCGGCCGGTGCCTGGCCCCAACCCAGCAGTTGCGCACGGCCGGGCTCATCCAGCAGTTGCACGTCGCCCAGCGCCTGCTGCGGCGCGGCACACACCTGTTCCAGCAGCGCCAGCAGGTGATGGGCCAGACGTTCGACGGTGCTGGCTTCGAACAGCTCCGTGGCGTAGTCGAAGGCCAGGCTCAGGCGGCCCAGATGGTCCTCCTCACTGTGCAACTGCAAGTCGAACTTGGCTTCGCGGCTGTGCCACGCCAGCTCTTCGGCCAACAGCCCCGGCAGACGCCGCAGGGCTGACAGGTCGCGTTGCTGGTGGTTGAACATGACCTGGAACAGGCCCTGCTCGCGCGCATCGGGCAGGGCTTCGACAAGCTGTTCGAAGGGCAGGTCCTGATTAGCCTGGGCTTGCAACGTGGCCTGTCGTACCTGGGTCAGCAACTGGGTAAACGAGTGACGGCCATCGAATTGCGCGCGCAGCACCTGCGAATTGATGAAGAAACCGACCATGCCTTGGGTTTCCAGGCGCGGGCGGTTGGCGTTGGGCACGCCGACGCGGATATCGGCCTGGCCGCTGTAGCGCTGCAGCAGCGCCTGCCAACCTGCCAGCAGGACCATGAACAGGCTGGCCTGCTGCTGGTGGGCAAGGCCCTTGAGCGCTTCGCCAAGCCTGGTCGGCACCTTGAGGTTGAAGCGCGCAGCGCTGTGCTCGCGCTGGCTGGTGCGCGGATGGTCAGTGCACAGGTCGAGCGCCGGCAGCTCACCACCAAGGTGTGCCTTCCAGTACTGCAACTGGCGTTCGGCTTCACCGTCAGCCAGCCATTGCCGCTGCCAGCTGCCGTAGTCGGCGTAACCCAGGGGCAGCGGCGCCAGGTTGGCCTCCAGGCCTTGGCAGCGAGCGGCATACAGCTTGGCGAACTCTTCGAGCAGGATGTTCAGCGACCAGCCGTCGGCAACGATGTGGTGCAGGGTCACCCACAGCTGATGCTCTTCGTCGCCCAGGCGCACCAGGGTTACCCGCAACAGCGGCCCCTGGGTGAGGTCGAACGGCTGGCGGGCCTCGGTTTCACGCTGCGCGGCAACCTGCTCGGGCGAGTGCCCTTCAAGGTCCAGGCGGTGCAGGCTGAATGGCTGCTGCGGCAGGATACGCTGCAGCGCCTGACCGCGCTCTTCACTGAACACGGTACGCAGCGACTCGTGGCGCGCCACCAGCGCCTGGAAGGCGACTTGCAGAGCGTTGATATCCAGCTCGCCATGCAGGTGCAAGCCGGCAGGAATGTTGTAGGCCGCTGATTGCGGTTCCAGCTGCCACAGCAGCCACAAGCGGCTTTGCGCCAGCGACTGAGGCAACGCCTGGGCGCGATCCAGCGTGGTGATGGCCGTTGTGGCTGCAGCGCCATCGGCGATGATCTGTGCCACAGCCTTGCTGTAGTCGGCCAGTACCGGCGCCTCGAACAGGGTACGCAGGCTCAGGTCGATACCCAACTCATCGGCCAGGCGCGCTGTGGCCTGGGTGGCGGCGATGGAGTTACCGCCCAGCAGCAGGAAGTGGTCGTCCGCGGCCACCGCCTCTACCTTGAGGATGTCGCGCCACACAGCGGCGATGCGTGCTTGCAGGTCATCGCCAGCGGTTGCACGGGTACCGGCTTCGCTCACCTCAGGGAAACGGGCATAGCAGTCCAGGCTGCCATCGTCCATGCGCAGGCGGCAGGCAGAGCGCTGCAACTTGCCGCTGGAGGTCTTCGGCAGCGCGCCGGGGTTCAGCAGCAGGACCACGGCCGGGGCCTGTCGGCAGGCGTCGGCAATGACCTGGCGCAGGGTCTTGATCAGGTCCTGGGGCTTGAGTGCCTTTTGCACGTTGCGGCTGATCTCCACCGCGACACCGATGCCCTCCTCGCCTTGGTGCTCGACGGCGAACACCGCCACACGGCCTTTACGCAGCACCTGAACTTCGCGCTCGAGGTTTTTTTCCAGGTCCTGCGGGTACAGGTTCTGTCCGCGCACGATCAGCATGTCTTTCAGGCGCCCGGTAACGAACACCTCGCCCTCACGCATGAAACCCAGGTCGCCGGTACGCAGCCAGGTCTGGCCGTCCATTTCGACGAACGTACGGGCGCTGGCTTCAGGGTTGCGCCAGTAACCCAGCGCGATGCTCGGGCCACCGGCCCAGATTTCGCCGATCTGGTTGTCGCCCAGCACCTGCAAGTGCTGCGGCTCGACAATGCGTACCGCATGCCCGGGCTGCGGGTAGCCACAGCTCATCAGCACGCTGCCTTTGCCTGGCTCGGCGCGGTTGCCAGCGAAGGCTTCGGCGTCCAGCTCCAGTGCAGCGATGCCCTGGCCACGACGGCTGCCGCTGACGAACAGGGTGGCTTCGGCCAGGCCATAACTGGCAAAGAAGCTCTGCGGGTCGAAGCCGCAGGCCTGGAACTTGTCGGCAAAGGTGGCCAGGCTGTCCTGGCGGATCGGCTCGGAGCCGGAATAGGCGACGCGCCAGCGGCTCAGGTCGAGCCCGGCCAGCGAAGCCTCGCTGACCCGCTCGCTGCACAGGCGATAAGCGAAGTCGGGACCACCGCTGATGGTGCCACCGTATTCGCTGATGGCCTGCAACCAGCGCAATGGCCGGGCCAGGAAGTACCCCGGCGACATCAGCACGCAAGGCACGCCACTGAAGATTGGCTGCAGCAGGCCGCCGATCAGGCCCATGTCATGGTACAGCGGTAGCCAGCTGACGATCACGTCGTCGGGGTTGAGGTCGATGCCAAAGCCTTGGCGGATCAGCTGCTCGTTGGCCACCAGGTTGCCATGGCTGACCTGCACCCCCTTGGGCAGCGCGGTGGAGCCGGAGGTGTACTGCAGGAAGGCGATGTCATCGCGTTGGAGCTCGGGCGCGTGCCAGCTCGAGGCCAGCAACGGGTCCAGGCCATCCACGGCAAGCAGCTCGGGCGCGTTATCTGCCGCCAGTGCCTCCAGGCCGTTCAGGTTGTCGTGCAGTGCCGCCACGGTCAGCAGCAGGCGCGGCTCGGCATCGGCGATGATCGACAGCAAACGCGCCTGGTGATGCTGCCGCGCGGACTCCGGCGGGTAAGCCGGCACTGCGATCACGCCCGCATACAGGCAGCCAAAAAACGCCGCCACGTAGTCTGGCCCGCTAGGGAACAGCAACACGGCACGGTCACCGAAGCTGGCGCGCGCCTGCAAGGCAGCGGCGATGGTGCGTGCACGCTGGTCGAGGTCCCGGTAGCTGAGCACGGCCTGCTCGCCGGGGGTGTCGGCGAGAAAGCGCAGGGCAATCCTGTCCGGGGTCTGCGCGGCGCGTTGCGCCAGGGCCTGGACCAGCGAGAGCGGGAGTTCGAAGGCGTCCGTCATGGGGTGTTCCTGCCAGTGTCTGTTAGGGCGTGCCGGCTACGCCGCGAACATGGGCGGGCAGCGAGCGGCGACCGGGGATGTACACAGGGGAACGGATGGATGGGGGCAGAAATTAGCGGGGGTGAGGGTTTTGCGCTGCGTCAAGGTTGGGGGCATACCTTGAGGTATGCCCCCTTAGAACAGAAACACCCAATAATAATTTAGTTTCGCATTTGACAATCATTATCATTCTGAATAGCTTGTCGCACGTCGTAGGAAGCGACCCACCCCTGGGCGCCTCCTTTCCCCTCTGTGACAAGGTGATTTCCATGGCGGAACAACTATCCACAAGTAAGTGCGATTCACCATTACTGCAGGCCTTCGTCGACAACCGCAGCATCCTGGTCAAGATTGCTGCCCGCATCACTGGCTGCCGCTCCCGCGCCGAGGATGTGGTGCAAGACGCCTTCTTCCGGCTCGGCGCTGCCCCGCAGATCACTTCGTCGTTCAAGGCGCAACTAAGCTACCTGTTCCAGATCGTGCGCAACCTTGCGATCGACCACTACCGCAAGCAGACGATGGAGCTGAAGTACTCCGGCAGCGAGGAGGAAGGCCTGAATGTGGTTATCCAGAACGCCTCGCCCGAAGCCACCCATATCAACCTTGCCGCGCTGGACGACATTGCCGAAGCGCTGAACGAGCTGCCGCAACGTACCCGCTATGCGTTCGAGATGTACCGCCTGCATGGGGTACCGCAAAAGGACATTGCCAAGGAACTGGGGGTGTCGCCGACTTTGGTCAACTTCATGATCCGCGATGCACTGGTGCATTGCCGCAAGACCGCCAACCGGCAGGTCTGAGTCATTCTTCGAGAACATTGGCGAGGCCGTCGGGCGGGAATCAAGGCCTGCGCGTGCTGACTGTGATGCGGTAGGGCTCGAAAATCCGTGCCAGTTCACCGCTGTCACGCAGGCCACGCAGCAGTGCAGCGAACGTCTGCTCGCCGATAGGCGCCCCCGGGCGCAGCAAGGCGTAGTGGTGATAGACCTGGTCAATGCGTTGCGAAGGCACCAGCTGCGCCCTGCTCGCCGGGTTGCGTGCCAGGAAATCGCTGAGGTAGGAACGCGTGACCAGGGCGATATCGGCGCGGCCGGCCTGCACCATCAGCAGGTTGCTGTCGTGGGAATAGGTCAGGGTCGCGTTGTATGTCTTGCGCAGGTAATCGGGGTCAGCGTTGAAGCTGGCGAACGCATAGTGGTAGCCGTTGAACAAGGCCAGGCGTTTGCCGCGCAGGTCGTCGAAGTAACGCGGATCACTGCCGTTTGCCTTGCGGGAGACGAACACTTCGGCATCTTCCAGGCCCATGTCTACGGTCTGATGGGCAATCTGCTCCCAGCCCCATTGTGGGTTCTCGAAAATGGCCATGTCGGTGCGGCCCTGCTGGAAGTCACCGAAGCGCCGCTGGATAGACGTAGGTACCAGAACGAAGTGATAGTGCTGCTGCGCCCGGTTGAGTGCATCGACCAACTGCGGCAGCAAACCGGTATCGGCACCTTGCTCGGGGCGCACTGTGTAAGGCGGGAAATGGGCTGCGCCAATCTTCACTTCAACCGCTTCGCCAGCCCATACCGGTGCCGCCAACCAGAACACGGCCAGCAGCATCAGGGTGGACAAGGCCTTGAGGCCGGGCGCTGGAGTCAAGACGGACACTCATCACGGTTTATGCCTGTATGCGCTTAAGCTAGGCGTTTTCCAGGGGCGGCACAACTACTGGCGTCTGCTCTTTGTGCCAAAGCAGGCGGCAAAATGCCATAGGATGCCGTATGCCCGTACATTGGCTACGCTCTAGCAGGATCTGCATGGGAGCCTGGTATGGGCCATTGGTTGGTGATCGACCTGGAAGCCACCACCGACGATGGTGGGTGGCCGGTCACAGAGATGGAAATCATTGAAATCGGCGCAAGCCTGGTGACCCGCGAAGGCCGCGAGGTCGACCATTTCCAGCGTTTTGTAAAGCCACGGCGGCGGCCGCAGCTGACCCCGTTCTGCCGTGAGCTGACCCACATCAGCCAGGCCGACGTGGACAACGCCGCGCCGTTTCGCGAGGTGTGGGCAAGCTTCGAGCGCTGGCTGGGGCACCACCGCGGGCAGCTTCAGGCCTGGGTCAGCTGGGGCGACTACGACCGCCAGCAATTGCACCAGGAGTGGCAGCAGCACGGCCTCGACAGCCTGCTGCGCACATTGCCGCACATCAACCTCAAGCAACGCTTTGCCAAGGCCCGCCACCTGCAGCGCCCCACCGGCCTGAACGGCGCCCTGCAACTGGCCGGCATGCACTTTTGCGGGCAACAGCACAGGGCCCTGGAAGATGCGCGCAACACGGCGCGGCTATTACCGTTGACCCTGCCCGCCCACAGCCCCTGAAAGCAGATGACGAGGCCTGTGGCCTTGGGCATACTGGCCAGCCCTTTTTCAGCACCTCTTTTCAGGAGTCGCCCATGTTCCAGGTCAACGAGTACTTCAACGGCACCGTCAAGTCGATCGCATTCTCGGGCGAAGAAGGCCCGGCCACTGTCGGCGTCATGGCTCCGGGCGAATACGAATTCGGCACTGCCAAGCGTGAGATCATGCATGTGGTATCGGGCGCGCTGACCGTGAAACTGCCAGGTAGCGACAACTGGGAAACCTTCAACGCCGGTGACAAGTTCAACGTGCCGGCTGACAGCAAGTTCCAGCTGCAGGTGAAGGTGGATACCGCTTACCTGTGCGAATACCGCGACTAAGCGCCGGCCTGTTCCGGCCTCTTCGCGGGTAAACTGATCCTACAGGGTGCTGAGCCGACCTTCGATGGTGTGCGGTCCTTGTAGGTGCAGGTTTACCCGCGAAGAATCCACCACTAATCCTTCAGGAAATCAGCAACACGTTCAGCCGCCGCCTGCAAATGCTGCTCATGGCTGAACCCCGAAGCCTTCAACGGCTTCAGGTCATGGTCCCCCGCCACTAACCAGCTCACCTCGATCGCCGGCGACAACGCATACCCCGCCACCGCCTCGCGGTTACCCAGCGCATCCCGCTCGCCCTGCACGATCAACGTCGGTGTTTTCAACTCGGCCAGGTGCTCTACCCGTGGCTTCTCGGGTTTACCCACCGCGTAGAACGGATAGCCCAGGCACACCAGCGCATCCGCGCCCAGTTCGTCGGCCAGCAGGCTCGCCATGCGCCCGCCCATGGACTTGCCCCCGACGGCCAGCTTGCCCGCGACCAAAGGTCGCACTTGCCGGTACACCTCGCGCCAGCATTCAAGCAACACCTTCTGCGGGTTCGGCGGCCGCTTGCCACCGGTAACCCTGCGCTCGGCCATGTACGGGAACTCGAAGCGCACTACCGCTACCCCAAGCGCCGCAAGCCTTTGCGCCATTTCGTCCATGAACCCGCTGTCCATCGGCGCACCCGCGCCATGGGCCAGAATCAGGCACCCCTTGTAGTCATCCTGACCTGCAACCCGCGGAGGATCGCAGCGCAAGCCTGGGACATTTGCGACCTTCGCCCATTGATCCCCGTCAATACCGGCACTTTGCCCATTAATCATGCTTGCCTCGCTGTAAAGCCTGCCAAATAACCGTGGATGGGAACCCATACATGAACACAACCAGCAGTACCGCCTATAACTACAAGGTGGTCCGCCAATTCGCCATCATGACGGTGGTGTGGGGAATCGTCGGGATGGGGCTCGGCGTCTTCATCGCCGCCCAGCTCGCCTGGCCGTCCCTCAACTTCGACCTCCCCTGGACCAGTTTCGGCCGCCTGCGCCCCCTGCATACCAATGCGGTGATCTTCGCGTTCGGCGGCTGCGCACTGTTCGCCACCTCCTATTATTCGGTGCAACGCACCTGCCAGACCACCCTGTTCGCACCGGGCCTGGCCGCGTTCACGTTCTGGGGCTGGCAACTGGTTATCCTGCTGGCGGCCATCAGCCTGCCGCTGGGCTACACCAGCTCCAAGGAATACGCCGAACTGGAATGGCCGATCGACATTCTGATCACCATCGTCTGGGTGGGCTACGCCATCGTGTTCTTTGGCACGCTGATGAAGCGCAACACCAAACACATCTACGTCGGCAACTGGTTCTTCGGCGCCTTCATCCTGACCGTGGCGCTGCTGCACATCGTCAACAACCTGGAGCTGCCGGTCAGCCTGACCAAATCCTATTCGGTCTACGCAGGCGCCACCGATGCCATGGTGCAGTGGTGGTACGGCCATAACGCGGTGGGCTTCTTCCTGACCGCAGGCTTCCTGGGGATGATGTACTACTACGTGCCCAAGCAGGCCGAACGGCCGGTGTATTCGTATCGCTTGTCGATCGTGCACTTCTGGGCGCTGATCACCCTGTACATCTGGGCCGGCCCGCACCACCTGCACTACACCGCCCTGCCCGATTGGGCGCAGTCGCTGGGCATGGTGATGTCGCTGATCCTGCTGGCGCCAAGCTGGGGCGGCATGATCAACGGCATGATGACCCTGTCGGGCGCCTGGCACAAACTGCGCAGCGACCCGATCCTGCGCTTCCTGGTGGTGTCGCTGGCGTTCTACGGCATGTCCACCTTCGAAGGGCCAATGATGGCCATCAAGACGGTCAACGCCCTGTCCCACTACACCGACTGGACCATCGGCCACGTCCACGCCGGCGCCCTCGGCTGGGTAGCGATGATCTCGATCGGCGCGCTGTACCACACCATCCCCAAAGTGTTCGGCAAAGAACGCATGTACAGCCTCGGCCTGATCAATGCGCACTTCTGGCTGGCCACCATTGGTACCGTACTGTACATCGCCTCGATGTGGGTCAACGGCATCGCCCAGGGCCTGATGTGGCGCGCGGTCAACAGCGACGGCACGCTCACCTACTCGTTCGTGGAAACCTTGGTGGCCAGCCACCCAGGCTTCGTCGTGCGCTTCGTCGGCGGCGCGATCTTCCTCAGCGGCATGTTCCTGATGGCCTGGAACACCTGGCGCACCGTGCGTTCGCCAGCGCTTGACGTCGCCCCTGCGAACGCCCAGTTGGCTTGAGGAGAAACGCCTGATGAAACATGAAGTCATCGAGAAAAACGTCGGCCTGATGGCCCTGCTGATGGTATTTGCCGTCAGCATCGGCGGCCTGACCCAGATCGTCCCACTGTTCTTCCAGGACGTCACCAACAAACCGGTCGAAGGCATGAAGCCCTATACCGCGCTGCAACTGGAAGGCCGCGATGTCTACATCCGCGAAGGTTGCGTGGGCTGCCACTCGCAGATGATCCGCCCGTTCCGTGCCGAAACCGAGCGGTACGGCCACTACTCGGTGGCCGGTGAAAGCGTGTGGGACCACCCGTTCCTGTGGGGCTCCAAGCGCACCGGGCCGGACCTGGCCCGGGTCGGTGGCCGCTACTCGGACGACTGGCACCGTGCGCACCTGTACAACCCGCGCAACGTGGTACCGGAGTCGAAGATGCCGTCCTACCCGTGGCTGGTTGCCCAGCAGGTCGACAACAGCCACACCGACGTCAAGATGCGCACCCTGCGCACCCTGGGCGTGCCGTACACCGACGACGACATTGCCGGCGCCCGTGAAGCGGTCAAAGGCAAAACCGAGATGGACGCTCTGGTCGCCTACCTGCAGGTGCTCGGCACCGCGATCAAGAACAAGAGGTGAGTGCGATGGAAATGGACATCGGCATGATCCGCGGTGTGGGCACCCTGGTGGTGATGATTGCCTTTATCGGCCTCACCCTGTGGGTCTTCAACCGCCGCCGCGACCGTGATTTCGCCGAAGCGCGCCTGCTGCCCTTCGTCGACGACCGCCTGCCCCCTGCCGGGCAGGAGCCTGCTGCAAAAAGGAGTAACGGGCAATGACCACCTTCTGGAGTACGTACATCAGCGTACTGACCATCGGTAGCCTGATTGGCCTGACCTGGCTACTGCTCGCCACACGCAAGGGCCAGAGCAACAACACCACCGACGAAACCATGGGCCACAGCTTCGACGGCATCGAGGAGTACGACAACCCGCTGCCCAAGTGGTGGTTCTGGCTGTTCGTGGGCACCTTGGCGTTCTCGGTCGGCTACCTGATCCTCTACCCGGGCCTGGGCAACTGGAAAGGCATCCTGCCGGGCTATGAAAATGGCTGGACTGGCGCCAACGAATGGCAGAAGGAAATGGACAAGGCCGATGCCAGGTTCGGTCCGATCTTCGCCAAATACGCCGCCATGCCCGTAGAAGAAGTGGCGAAGGACCCGCAGGCGCTGAAAATGGGCAGCCGCCTGTTCGCCTCCAACTGCTCGGTGTGCCACGGTTCCGACGCCAAGGGCGCCTTCGGCTTCCCCAACCTCACCGACAATGACTGGCGCTGGGGCGGCGATCCGGACACCATCAAGACCACCATCATGAGCGGTCGCCATGGCGTGATGCCGGCCTGGGCCGAAGTGATCGGTGACCAGGGCGTGGCCGACGTGGCTGCGTTCGTGGTCAGCAAACTCGACGGCCGCACACTGCCTGAGGGGGCAAAGGCCGATGTGGAGAACGGGCAGAAGATCTTCGCAGCCAACTGCGTGGCCTGCCACGGGCCGGAAGGCAAAGGCACGCCCGCCATGGGCGCACCGAACCTGACCCACCCGCAGGCGTTCATCTACGGCTCGAGCTTTGCCCAGCTGCAGCAGACCATTCGTTATGGTCGCCAAGGGCAAATGCCGGCGCAGGCCGAGATCCAAGGGAATGACAAGGTGCACCTGCTGGCGGCTTATGTGTATAGCCTGTCGCAGGATGGTTCGGCTGAGACCGTGACGGCCAAGTGAGTTTGCCGAAAGGGATTTGCCGCCTGTGAGATCGAGCGCCGCGCGGGCGGCGCTCGATATCCGCCCCACCATAACCATCAAACCTTACACCCCCGCCCCACCATCCCCCTCAAACCATGCCCCCACCGCCGCCCCCCTTCCCTTGCACCCCCACCGAACAGAACTAAGCTTGTTGCCTCAGTGGGCTTCGCTCCGAAAGGACCGATGCAGACACGGCGCGTAGCCTGACGCCGCCCCGAAAAAGCTTGACCGATCGATCAGAAAAATATGAAAAACGGTACACATTACAAATATTTATTTGTGTACAATCGCCCAGACCCGATCCCTGCGGGACATCAGTGATCGGACCTGGACACGGGTCGGCGTACCAAAGTTGCGTTGCGGTAACCTTGCTGGTTATCAATACTGGCGCCGATTTTTCGACCAACAAGAACATCAAAACCGTGGAACCTTAGAATGAGCACAGCAATCAGTCCGACTGCTTATAACTATAAGGTCGTCCGCCAGTTCGCCATCATGACGGTGGTCTGGGGGATCCTTGGCATGGGCCTCGGCGTCTTCATCGCCTCGCAGCTGGTGTGGCCGCAGCTGAACCTGGACCTTCCCTGGACCAGCTTCGGCCGCCTGCGCCCGCTGCACACCAACCTGGTGATCTTCGCCTTCGGGGGCTGTGCGCTGTTCGGCACCAGCTACTACGTGGTGCAGCGCACCTGCCAGACCCGGCTGATCTCCGACAGCATGGCCGCCTTCACCTTCTGGGGTTGGCAAGCCGTGATCGTCGGCGCGCTGATCACCCTGCCGATGGGCTACACCACCACCAAGGAATACGCCGAGCTCGAGTGGCCGCTGGCGATCCTGCTGGCGATCGTCTGGGTTACCTACGGCCTGGTGTTCTTCGGCACCATCGTCAAGCGCAAGACCAAGCACATCTATGTCGGCAACTGGTTCTACGGTGCGTTCATCGTGGTCACCGCGATGCTGCACATCGTCAACCACATCTCGCTGCCGGTGAGCCTGTTCAAGTCGTACTCGGCCTACTCCGGCGCCACCGACGCGATGATCCAGTGGTGGTACGGCCACAACGCCGTGGGCTTCTTCCTCACCACCGGTTTCCTGGGGATGATGTACTACTTCGTGCCCAAGCAGGCCGAGCGGCCGATCTACTCGTATCGCTTGTCGATCGTGCACTTCTGGGCGCTGATCACCCTGTACATCTGGGCCGGCCCGCACCACCTGCACTACACCGCCCTGCCTGACTGGGCGCAGTCGTTGGGCATGGTGATGTCGATCATCCTGCTGGCGCCAAGCTGGGGCGGCATGATCAACGGCATGATGACCCTGTCGGGCGCCTGGCACAAACTGCGCACCGACCCGATCCTGCGCTTCCTGGTGGTGTCGCTGGCGTTCTACGGCATGTCCACCTTCGAAGGCCCGATGATGGCCATCAAGACCGTGAACTCACTGTCGCACTACACCGACTGGACCATCGGCCACGTCCACGCCGGCGCTCTCGGCTGGGTGGCAATGATTTCGATCGGCGCCGTGTACCACATGATCCCGAAACTCTACGGCCGCGAGCAGATGCACAGCATCGGCCTGATCAACGCGCACTTCTGGCTGGCCACCATCGGCACCGTACTGTACATCGCCTCGATGTGGGTCAACGGCATCACCCAGGGCCTGATGTGGCGCGCCATCAACGATGACGGCACCCTCACCTACTCCTTCGTCGAAGCCCTGCAGGCCAGCCACCCCGGCTACATCGTCCGCGCCCTGGGCGGTGCGTTCTTCGCCAGCGGCATGCTGCTGATGGCCTACAACGTGTTCCGTACCGTACGTGCCGCCAACCCGGCACAGGCTGAAGAGGCCGCCAAGATCGTCGTTGTGGGAGCGCACTGATGAAGCATGAAGCCGTCGAGAAGAACATAGGCCTGCTGGCCTTCTTCATGGTCATCGCCGTGAGCGTCGGTGGCCTGACCCAGATCGTCCCGCTGTTTTTCCAGGACGTCACCAACAAGCCGGTCGAGGGCATGAAGCCGCGCACCGCGCTGGAGCTGGAAGGCCGCGATATCTACATCCGCGAAGGCTGCGTAGGCTGTCACTCGCAGATGATCCGCCCGTTCCGTGCCGAAACCGAGCGGTACGGCCATTACTCGGTAGCCGGTGAAAGCGTGTGGGATCACCCGTTCCTGTGGGGCTCCAAGCGTACCGGGCCGGACTTGGCCCGCGTCGGCGGCCGCTACTCCGATGACTGGCACCGTGCGCACCTGTACAACCCGCGCAACGTGGTACCGGAATCGAAGATGCCGTCCTACCCGTGGCTGGTCGAGAACAAGCTCGACGGCAAAGACACCGCGAAGAAGATGGAAGTGCTGCGCACACTCGGCACCCCGTACACCGACGCCGACATTGCCGGCGCACGTGACGCGGTCAAGGGCAAGACCGAAATGGACGCCATCGTCGCGTACCTGCAGGGTCTTGGCACCATCATCAAGAGCAAACGGTGACGCTGATGGATATCGGGATGATTCGCGGCCTGGGCACCGTCGTGGTGATGGTGGCCTTCGTGGGCCTGGCGCTGTGGGTATTCAACCCACGGCGTAAAAAGGACTTCGACGAAGCGACCCAACTGCCCTTCGCGGATGACCCCGAGGCCACTCGGCACGTCGAGCAAGCAAAAGCTTCTAGGAGCAAACAACAATGACAACCTTCTGGAGTCTGTACGTTACCGTCCTGACCCTGGGCACCATCTTCTCGTTGACCTGGCTGCTGCTGTCGACCCGCAAGGGCCAGCGCGAAGAGGTTACCGACGAAACCGTCGGGCATGCCTTCGATGGCATCGAGGAATACGACAACCCGCTGCCGAAATGGTGGTTCTGGCTGTTCGTCGGCACCATCATCTTTGCCCTCGGCTACCTGGTGCTATACCCGGGCCTGGGCAACTGGAAAGGCGTCCTGCCGGGCTATTCGTACCTGGATAACGACAAGCAGACCGAGTTTTCCAACGGCCAGCCGGGCTGGACCGGCGTGCACGAATGGGAAAAGGAAATGGCCAAGGCCGACGCCCGCTTCGGGCCGATCTTCGCCAAGTTCGCGGCCATGCCGATCGAAGAAGTGGCCAAGGACCCACAGGCATTGAAAATGGGTGCGCGGCTGTTCGCCTCCAACTGTTCGGTGTGCCACGGCTCCGACGCCAAGGGCGCCTTCGGCTTCCCCAACCTGACCGACAACGACTGGCGCTGGGGCGGCGAACCGGACACCATCAAGACCACCATCATGGGCGGTCGTCATGGCGTGATGCCGGCCTGGGCCGAAGTGATCGGTGACCAGGGCGTGGCCGACGTGGCTGCGTTCGTGGTCAGCAAACTCGATGGCCGCACATTGCCTGAGGGGGCTAAGGCCGATGTGGAGAACGGGCAGAAGATCTTCGCAGCCAACTGCGTGGCCTGCCACGGGCCGGAAGGCAAAGGCACGCCCGCCATGGGCGCACCGAACCTGACCCACCCGCAGGCGTTCATCTACGGCTCGAGCTTTGCCCAGTTGCAGCAGACTATCCGTTATGGCCGCCAGGGGCAGATGCCGGCCCAGGAACAGCTGCAGGGCAACGACAAGGTGCACTTGCTGGCAGCTTATGTGTACAGCCTGTCGCACCAGGCTGAGCCGGCCAAGGCTGAGTAAGGCAGGCCTGGCCTGTTCGCGGGTAAACCCGCTCCTACACAGGATCCTTGTAGGAGCGGGTTTACCCGCGAAGAGGCCGGTACTGGCACAGCATTTCTCGCAGGCTGATGACCTGGATCAATTGACACCCGCCATAACACGTTTCATACCACGAACCCAACGCGACTAAAGGTCGCAGTGCGATCCCATGCTGCCCTCAGCGGCGTATCATGGACCGCAGAGCGCTAGCAGATTGCGCGAGACTGCGGCCCGCACGCACAGGCCGCGGCGTTTCTCCACTGCCGTGGGACTTGATGATGAGCAAGCAAATTCCGGTACATGATGTCACCCCGCCTGCCAGCAAAGGGAAGGATTCCGTCGACCTCTACGCTTCCCGGGAAAAGATCTACACCCGCGCCTTCACCGGCCTGTTCCGTCGTCTGCGCATGGTCGGGGGTGCCGCACTGTTCCTGCTGTACTTCGGCACCGTGTGGCTGAACTGGGGAGGGCACCAGGCCGTGTGGTGGAACCTGCCCGAACGCAAGTTCTACATCTTCGGCGCCACCATCTGGCCGCAAGACTTCATCCTGCTCTCGGGCATTCTCATCGTCGCCGCCTTCGGCCTGTTCTTCATCACTGTGTTCGCCGGCCGGGTGTGGTGTGGCTACACCTGCCCGCAAAGCGTGTGGACCTGGATTTTCATGTGGTGCGAAAAGGTCACCGAGGGTGACCGCAACCAGCGCATGAAGCTCGACAAAGCCCCCATGAGCGGCAACAAGTTCCTGCGCAAATTCACCAAGCACAGCCTGTGGCTGCTGATCGGCTTTGTCACCGGCATGACCTTTGTCGGCTACTTTTCGCCGATCCGTGAGCTGGTGGTCGAATTCTTCACGGGCCAGGCCGATGGCTGGGCCTACTTCTGGGTCGGTTTCTTCACCCTCGCCACCTACGGCAACGCCGGCTGGCTACGCGAACAGGTGTGCGTGTACATGTGCCCCTATGCCCGCTTCCAGAGCGTGATGTTCGACAAGGACACGCTGATCGTGTCCTACGACCCACGCCGTGGCGAAACCCGCGGCCCGCGCAAGAAAGATACCGACTACAAAGCCCAGGGCCTGGGTGACTGCATCGACTGCACCATGTGCGTGCAGGTCTGCCCGACCGGCATCGACATCCGTGACGGCCTGCAGATCGAGTGCATCGGCTGCGCCGCCTGTATCGACGCCTGCGACAGCATCATGGACAAGATGAACTACCCCAAAGGCCTGATCAGCTACACCACCGAACACAACCTGTCCGGGCAGAAGACCCACCTGCTGCGCCCGCGTCTGATCGGCTATGCCGTGGTACTGCTGGTGATGATGATCGGGCTGGCGACGGCCTTCGCCACCCGTTCGCTGGTCGGTTTCGACGTCAGCAAAGACCGCGTGCTGTACCGCGAAAACGCCCAGGGCCGGATCGAGAACGTGTACAGCCTGAAGGTAATGAACAAGGATCAGCGCGATCACGTCTACGTGCTGGACGCCGCCGGCCTGCCGGACCTCAAGCTTGAAGGCCAGCGCGAGATCCGCGTGGCCGCCGGTGACATCGTCAGCCTTCCCGTGCAGCTGTCGGTTGCCCCCGAGAAGCTGCCATCGACCACCAACGAAATCACCTTCATCCTCAAGAGCGCCGACGACAGCGACGCCCAGGTTGAAGCCAAGAGCCGTTTCATCGGCCCACAGATCCGCTAAGAGAGATAACGCACAATGCCTGCCGCCACCGCCGCCAGCCCCTGGTACAAGCACCTCTGGCCCTGGATCATCATCGGCATTCTCACCACCTCGGTGTGCCTGAGCCTGACCATGGTCAGCATCGCTGTGCACAACCCGGACAACCTGGTGAATGACAACTACTACGAGGCCGGCAAGGGCATCAACCGCTCGCTGGACCGCGAGCTGCTGGCGCAGCAGCTTGGCCTGAAAGCCAGCGTGCATCTGGACGAACTGACCGGCGAAGTGGACCTGCGCCTGACCGGTAGCAGTGGCCCGCAAAACCTGGAGCTGAACCTGATTTCGCCAACCCAGCCAGAGAAGGACCGCAAGGTGCTGCTGAGCCGTGTCGAAGCAGGACGCTATGTGGGACAACTGGAGGACAAGGTCGACGGGCGGCGCTTTGTGGAACTGCTGGGCAGCGAAGGGGGCCAGGTGTGGCGCCTGTTCGAAGAGGAAAAAGTGGCGCATGGTGTGACCTTGCAGTTGGGTGACGAAGCCCTGCAAGGCGCCGAACACCAACAGTAGCAACACCGCAAATCCCTGTGGGAGCGGGCACGCCCGCGAATGCGATAGCTCAGGCAAAGGTATTTTCAGGTCTGACGCATTCGCGGGCGCGCCCGCTCCCACAGGGTTTCCTATCTGCCTGAGCAGTGTCTGCCCTATGACCCAACCGACCCCCTGCTACCACTGCGCCCTGCCCGTCCCCACTGGCAGCCGCTTCACCGCCGTGGTCCTCGGCCAGCCGCGGCAGTTCTGCTGCCCCGGTTGCCAGGCGGTGGCTGAGTCGATCGTCGCGGGTGGCCTGGAACATTACTACCAGCACCGCAGCGACAACAGCGCCAACCCCGAAGCCCTGCCCAAGCAACTGCAGGACGAACTGGCCCTGTACGACCGCAGTGACGTGCAGCAAACCTTCGTCCGCCACCAGGGCGAGCTGGCCGAAACCACCTTGCTTGTCGAGGGCATCAGCTGCGCCGCCTGCGGCTGGCTGATCGAAAAGCACTTGCGCAACCTGCCCGGTGTCGCCGAAGCCCGTTTGAACCTGTCCAACCACCGCCTGGCGCTGAACTGGGACGACAAGCAACTGCCGCTGTCGCGCCTGCTCGCCGAACTTCGCCAGATCGGCTACGCCGCCCACCCCTACCAGCCTGACCAGGCCGCCGAGCAATTGGCCCGGGAAAACCGCAGCGCCCTACGCCGCCTGGGCGTGGCCGGGCTGCTGTGGTTCCAGGCGATGATGGCGACCATGGCCACTTGGCCGGAATTCAACATCGACCTGACACCCGAGTTACACACCATCCTGCGCTGGGTGGCGCTGTTCCTGACCATTCCCATCGTGTTCTACAGCTGCGCGCCCTTCTTCAAGGGCGCGGCGCGCGACTTGCGAACGCGCCACCTGACCATGGACGTTTCGGTGTCGCTGGCCATTGGCCTGGCGTTCGGCGCCGGCATCTGGACAGCCATCACTGGCAGCGGCGAGCTTTATTTCGACACGGTGGGCATGTTCGCCCTGTTCCTGCTGACCGGCCGCTACCTGGAGCGCCGCGCCCGCGAGCGCACAGCGGCGGCCACTGCGCAGCTGGTCAACCTGCTGCCCGCCTCATGCCTGCGCCTGGACGCCATCGGGCGCAGCGAACGCATCCTGCTCAGCGAGTTACAGTGCGGCGACACCGTGCAGGTGCTGCCCGGCGCGGTCATCCCTGCCGACGGGCGCATCGTCGAGGGCCGCTCCAGCGTCGACGAATCGCTGCTGACCGGCGAGTATCTGCCGCAACCACGCCGGGTGGGTGAGCGGGTCACTGGCGGTACGCTGAACGTTGAAAGCGCGCTGAATGTGGAAGTGGAAGCCCTCGGCCATGACTCACGCTTGTCGGCCATCGTCCGCCTGCTGGAACGCGCCCAGACTGAAAAACCGCGCCTGGCGGAAATTGCCGATCGCGCCTCGCAGTGGTTCCTGCTGTTCTCGCTGCTGGCCGCCGTTGCCATCGGCCTGTGGTGGTGGCACCTGGACCCGACAAGGGCGTTCTGGATCGTGCTGGCCATGCTCGTGGCCACCTGCCCTTGTGCCCTGTCTTTGGCTACGCCAACCGCACTGACCGCCGCCACCGGAACCCTGCACAAGCTTGGCCTGCTGGTGACCCGCGGCCATGTGCTGGAGGGCCTGAATCAGATCGACACGGTGATCTTCGACAAGACCGGCACACTGACCGAGGGCCGCCTGACCTTGCGCAGCATCCGCCCGCTCGGCAGCCAGGCCGCCGACCGCTGCCTGGCCCTGGCCGCGGCGCTGGAAAACCGCTCCGAACACCCCATCGCTCGCGCCTTTGGTCGTACCGCCACGCCTGCCGATGACGTACAGAGCGTACCCGGCCTGGGCCTGGAGGGGCTGGTCGACGGCCAGCGCCTGCGCATTGGTCAGGCTACCTTCGTCTGCGCCTTGAGTGGTGCGGAAATCCCCGCTGTGCCCGAGCCTCGCGGCCAGTGGCTGCTGCTGGGCGACCGCCAGGGCCCCATGGCCTGGTTCGGCCTGGATGACCGCCTGCGCGACGATGCCCCGGCCCTGCTCGCTGCCTGCAAGGCGCGGGGCTGGCACACCCTGCTGCTGTCGGGCGACAGCTCGCCGATGGTTGCCGAAGTGGCCGCGCAGCTGGGTATCGAGCAGGCCATAGGCGGCCTGCGCCCGGATGACAAACTGGACCGCCTGAAAGCCCTGCAGGCTGACGGGCGCAAGGTGCTGATGCTCGGCGACGGGGTCAACGATGTACCGGTACTGGCCGCCGCCGATATCAGCATCGCCATGGGCAGCGCCACCGACCTGGCCAAGACCAGTGCCGACGCCGTCTTGCTGTCCAACCGCCTGCAAGCGCTGGTGCAGGCGTTCGAGCTGGCCCGCCGCACCCGCCGCAACATCCTCGAGAACCTGCTGTGGGCGACCCTGTATAATGGCCTGATGTTGCCGTTCGCCGCGCTCGGCTGGATCACGCCGGTGTGGGCCGCCATCGGCATGTCGGTCAGCTCGCTGATCGTGGTGCTCAATGCCCTGCGCCTGACCCGGATGCCCGTGGCCTCGGGCCCGCTGCCCCACGAAGCCCCTTTACCCGGGAGGAAGTCGCCATGCCCGCCCTCTATGTCATGATCCCGGCAGCGCTGCTGCTGGTCGGCGTGGCCGTGTACATCTTCTTCTGGGCGGTCGACAGCGGTCAGTACGATGACCTTGAAGGCCCCGCCCACAGCATACTGTTCGACGATCAGGACCCGCGCCACCAGGCGGCAGTGAAGCCTGACGATGCCGCAGCCGACACCGACAAGGAACCACCACCCCGTGCCTGACCTGCTTGCGCTGCTGGGCTCGGCACTGGTCCTTGGCCTGCTAGGGGGCGGTCACTGCCTGGGCATGTGCGGCGGCCTGATGGGCGCACTGACCTTGGCCATCCCCCCCGAACAACGCGGCAAGCGCCTGCGCCTGTTGCTGGCGTACAACCTGGGGCGCATTTTCAGCTATGCCTGCGCCGGCCTGTTGCTGGGCCTGGCCGGCTGGGCCGTGGCCAGCAGCCCGGCAGCGCTGGCGCTGCGGGTGGCTGCAGCGCTGCTGCTGATTGCCATGGGCCTGTACCTGGCCGGCTGGTGGAGCGGGCTGACCCGTATCGAGGCGCTGGGCCGCGGGTTGTGGCGGCATATCCAGCCAGTGGCGTCGCGATTGCTGCCAGTGTCCAGCCTCCCTCGGGCATTGCTGCTGGGCGCCCTTTGGGGCTGGCTGCCGTGCGGGCTGGTGTACAGCACCCTGCTGTGGGCGGCCAGCCAGGGCAATGCCGGCTACAGCGCCGGGTTGATGCTGGCGTTCGGGGTGGGCACCTGGCCGGTGTTGCTGGCAACCGGGCTGGCTGCCGAACGGGTAAACGCCCTGTTGCGGCGACGCAGCGTGCGCGTGGCGGGCGGTGTGCTGGTGATGCTATTCGGTGTCTGGACCCTGCCGGGCCCACACCAGCACTGGCTGATGGGGCATTGACGGGGGCTGCAAAGCAGCCCCAATGCCCTTGATACAAATCAACACAGTTTCCTACAGACGGCCATAGACTCCGGTGCACTGCTGCTCTTTCCGGGGACTACCCTCATGCTCGACGACCTCCGTTGGGATACCGACCTGATCCGCCGCTACGATCTCGCCGGGCCACGCTACACCTCTTACCCAACCGCCGTGCAACTGCACAGCGAGGTGGGTTCGTTCGACCTGCTCAACGCCCTGCGCGAGAGCCGACGGGCCGTGCGCCCGCTGTCGCTGTACGTGCATGTGCCGTTCTGCGCCAACATCTGCTACTACTGCGCCTGCAACAAGGTCATCACCAAAGACCGTGCGCGCGCTGCGCCCTACCTGCAGCGCCTGGAGCAGGAAATCCAGCTGATCGCCTGCCACCTGGACCCTAAACAACGTGTTGAACAGCTGCATTTTGGCGGCGGCACACCGACCTTCCTCAGCCATGTGGAACTGCGCCAGCTGATGGCCACCCTGCGCCAGCACTTCCACCTGCTGGACGACGATTCCGGCGACTACGGCATCGAGATCGACCCTCGCGAAGCCGACTGGTCGACCATGGGCCTGCTTCGCGAACTGGGCTTCAACCGCGTCAGCCTGGGTGTACAGGACCTCGACCCGGCCGTGCAGCGCGCGATCAACCGCCTGCAGAGCCTGGAACAGACCCGCACCTTGATCGAGGCTGCGCGCACGCTGCAGTTTCGCTCGGTCAACCTCGACTTGATCTACGGCCTGCCCAAGCAAACCCCGGAAGGCTTTGCCCGCACCGTCGAAGAGGTGATCCGCCTGCAGCCCGACCGCCTGTCGGTGTTCAACTACGCTCACCTTCCCGAACGCTTCATGCCGCAACGGCGCATTGACAGCAACGATCTGCCCAGCGCGGCCGCCAAGCTGGAGATGCTGCACGCCACCATCGACCAACTGACCGCCGCCGGTTACCGCTACATCGGCATGGACCACTTCGCCCTGCCCGACGACGAACTGGCCATTGCCCAGGAAGAAGGCACCTTGCAGCGCAACTTCCAGGGCTACACCACCCACGGGCACTGCGACCTGATTGGCCTGGGCGTGTCGGCGATCAGCCAGATCGGCGACCTGTACTGCCAGAACAGCAGTGACCTCAACACCTACCAGGACAGCCTGTCCAACGCCCAGCTGGCCACCCAGCGCGGCTTGCTGTGCAACCACGACGACCGCATACGCCGGGCAGTGATCCAGCAACTGATCTGCCATTTCGAGCTGGATTTCGAACCCATCGAACAGGCTTTCACTCTGGATTTTCGCGGTTACTTCAACGACCTCTGGCCCGAGCTGCTGACCTTGCAGCGCGACGGCCTGATCAGCCTGGACGACAAGGGCATTCGCATCCTGCCCGCCGGCCGGCTGCTGGCGCGCTCGGTATGCATGGTGTTCGACGCCTATCTGGCGATGCACAACCGCCAGCGCTTCTCGCGAGTGATCTGAAAAACAAGGCGTTCAACCGCATGGACAAGCTTCCTTGTCAGGCACACTATGAGCACACAAGGACTCCCGGCAGGCCACCTGCCGGGGTTTCGCCAGCGCGCACCATCACCGCGCACACTGGCCTACACCCTGTGTCGTGAGTTACCCTTACGACTTATGTGTGCTTTCCCACAAGGATCGATTCAAATGTCCGAGCCAGTCAAACTGCGCCCACACAACCAGGCCCATTGCAAGGATTGCAGCCTGGCCCCTCTGTGCCTGCCTCTTTCGCTGAACCTGGAAGACATGGACGCGCTGGATGAAATCGTCAAACGCGGGCGGCCGCTCAAGAAAGGCGAGTTTCTGTTCCGCCAGGGTGACAGTTTTGGCTCGGTCTACGCAGTACGGTCCGGGGCCCTGAAAACCTTCAGCCTCAGCGACAGCGGCGAAGAGCAGATCACAGGCTTCCACCTGCCCAGCGAATTGGTCGGCCTGTCAGGCATGGATACCGAAGCCTACCCGGTATCGGCCCAGGCCCAGGAAACCACTTCGGTGTGTGAAATCCCCTTCGAGCGGCTGGACGAGCTATCGGTACAACTGCCACAGCTACGCCGCCAGCTGATGCGGGTAATGAGCCGTGAAATCCGCGACGACCAGCAAATGATGCTGCTGCTGTCGAAAAAGACCGCCGACGAGCGCATTGCCACCTTCCTGGTCAACCTGTCGGCGCGCTTCCGCGCCCGCGGCTATTCGGCCAATCAGTTCCGCCTGAGCATGTCGCGCAACGAAATCGGCAATTACCTTGGCCTGGCGGTAGAAACCGTGTCGCGGGTGTTCACCCGCTTCCAGCAGAACGGCCTGCTGCGCGCCGAGGGCAAGGAAGTGCACATCCTCGACCCGATCCAGCTGTGCGCGCTGGCCGGTGGTGCAATCGAGGCCTGACGCTGGTCTTTAGCGGGTATACTTGGGCATTCGTTTTCCCAGGATACCCGCAACAATGCACAGCGAAGCCTTCGACCTCAAAGCCCTGATCCGCCCGGTAGTGGACTTCCCCAAACCGGGTGTGATCTTCCGCGACATTACCCCGTTGTTCCAGTCGCCACGCGGGCTGCGCTATGTGGCCGACCAGTTCATCGAGCGCTATGTCGAGGCTGAATTCAGCCACATCGGCGCCATGGACGCGCGGGGTTTCCTGATCGGCTCGATCATCGCCCACCAGCTGAACAAGCCGCTGATCCTGTTCCGCAAGCAGGGCAAGCTGCCGGCCGACGTGTTGAGCGAGGGTTACCAGACCGAGTACGGCGAGGCCTTCCTGGAAGTGCATGCCGACAGCCTGTGTGAAGGCGACTCGGTGCTGATCTTCGATGACCTGATTGCTACTGGCGGTACGCTGCTGGCGGCGGCCAACCTGGTGCGTCGTACTGGGGCGCAGGTGTTCGAGGCGGCAGCGATCATCGACCTGCCGGAACTGGACGGGTCGCGCCGGTTGCAGGCGGCCGGGGTGCCTACCTTCTGCCTGACCGAGTTTTCCCTCAGCGAGTACTGAGCGGGCTGTTGGGGCTGCTTTGCAGCCCATCAGCGGGTAAACCCGCGCCTACAAAGGCCGCGCATTTTTTGTAGCCGCGGGTTTACCCGCGAATGGGCCGCCAAGCGGCCCCAATGAATCAGAGCGAAATGGGCCGGCGCCCTGCAAAGGCATGGGCCAAGGTACCACCGTCCACCATCTCCAGCTCACCGCCCAGCGGCACACCATGGGCAATGCGAGACGCCACCAAGCCTTTCTCGCTCAGCAACTGGGCAATGTAATGCGCCGTCGCCTCCCCCTCCACCGTCGGGTTGGTCGCCAGGATCACCTCGGTAAAGGTGCCCTGCTCTTCGATCCGCGCCATCAGCTGCGGAATACCGATCGCCTCAGGCCCCAGGCCATCCAGCGGCGACAGGTGCCCCTTGAGCACGAAGTAACGGCCACGGTAGCCCGTCTGCTCCACCGCATACACATCGGTCGGCCCCTCGACCACGCACAGCTGGGTGTCGTCACGGCGCGGGTCGGCGCACTGCGGGCACAGTTCCTGCTCGGTGAGGGTGCGACACTGGCGGCAATGCCCTACCCCTTCCATGGCCTGGGTCAAGGCCTGAGCCAGGCGCAGCCCGCCACTGCGGTCGCGCTCGAGCAGTTGCAGGGCCATGCGCTGGGCGGTTTTCTGGCCAACGCCTGGCAAGATGCGCAGGCCGTCGATCAGTTGGCGGATGAGAGGGCTGAAGCTCATGGGAAAGGCCTGACAATTCAATAAGAGGCGGTTTATACCCAGCGGGGGCGGTGGCGTCAAATCACCTCGCCCAAAGCCTGCAAGGTCTGCTTTTTTGTGGGAGCGGCCTTGTGTCGCGAAAGGGCTGCTAAGCAGCCCCGGCACTCTATGCTGCAAAGCTGGAATCCGGGGGCCGCTTCGCGCCCCTTTCGCGACACAAGGCCGCCTCCACATAAGGAGCAGACCGCAGCCGGGTGAAATCTACGCAAAAAAAAACGCCGCTGATATCAGCGGCGTTTTTGAGTACCTCAATGCCTTAGAACGGCATCTTGAAGCCTGGCGGCAGTTGCATGCCGGCGGTCATGCCGCCCATCTTTTCCTGGCTGCTTTGCTCAACCTTGCGCACGGCGTCGTTCAGCGCAGCGGCAATGAGGTCCTCCAGAACTTCCTTGTCGTCTTCATCAGTCGACATCAGGCTCTGGTCGATGCTGACGCGCTTGACGTCGTGACGACCGGTCATCACCACGCTCACCAGACCGCCACCGGACTGACCGGTGACTTCGGCGTTGGCCAGTTCTTCCTGCATCTTCTGCATTTTTTCCTGCATCTGCTGGGCCTGCTTCATCAGGCCGGCCATGCCACCTTTCATCATGGGGTATACCTCGATTGGGTCATGTGATGCGGCCCGGCACCGGGCCGGCCGCATGGTTATCCGTTACTGGCCCTGACTGGCCAGGGCTTCTACAGGCTCAATAGTATCCTGCCGCACCTTGGCGCCGAACAACTTGATCATCTGCTGGATCAACGGATCCTGCTCGATCGACGCGACGGCGTCCTGCTGGCGCTCGGCACGCTTGCGCGCTGCGGCCTGAGCCGGGGTTTCCTGCTCGGGCAGGATCAGCTCGATGCGCAGGTTCAGCGTGCGCCCCAAGTGCTGGTTGAGCGCTTCGTTCAGGCGCCGCTGCTGGGTGGCGTTGAACAACGCACCCTGGCCCGGGTCCAGATGCAGCAACCAGTCGTCGCCATCGGCGGCAATCAGCGTACAGTTTGCCGCGATGTTGCCTGTCATCCCGGACACAGGCAACTGTGGGAATAATTCCAGCCATTGCAGGGCCAGACCGGTGGCCGGTTTGGCTGCCGGCAACGGTTCGGCCGCCGGTTTGGACACGTCTTCCTGAACATGTTCGGCCAGCTCGTCCAGGTAGCTGAAGCCTGCCGGATCGCTTTCGCCGCCGTAATAGTCTTCGTCAAGCGGCGGCTCATCGTCGCGCTCCATCCCCACGGCAGCGTAGGCAGACGGGTCGAAAGGCGGCTCGTCGTGTGCCGGGGTGGCCTGTGGGGGCGCCACCGGGGCAACAGGCTCGGGCTCGGGCGCGGGTGCCGGTTCGGGCGCGAGTTCAGCCGCTAACGGCGCGGGCG
This sequence comes from Pseudomonas sp. BO3-4, assembly GCF_034044115.1. Lineage (NCBI taxonomy): Bacteria > Pseudomonadati > Pseudomonadota > Gammaproteobacteria > Pseudomonadales > Pseudomonadaceae > Pseudomonas > Pseudomonas sp. BO3-4. Next base: position 1,810,143 of record NZ_CP139018.1, on the reverse strand, counting down.
CAACGGCAGGCTCTTCCCACGGCAAGTCGACCACTTCGGCAACAGGCTCAGGTACGGAGATGGCCTCGGCCTCGGCTTCGGCCTTCAGCTCAACATCTGCCTCGGCCTCCGGCTCATGATCAGCCGTCGCGGGTACAGGCACCTCCAGTTGCGGGGCTTGCGCTACAGGCTCCGCCGGCACAGCCGCGACAGGTGATGAAGGCTCGACCGGCGCCGCGGCTGCCACCTGCCCTGCAGGATCAGCTGTGGCCTGGCTGATCCCCGCTGGCTTTAGCACCGGCTTCGGTGCGTCGTCCGTGTCTGCCGGGCGGAACGCCAGCATGCGCAACAGCACCATCTCGAAGCCACCGCGCGGGTCCGGCGCAAGGGGCAGGTCACGGCGGCCTATCAGGCCCATCTGATAATAGAACTGCACATCCTCGGCCGGCAGCGCCGAAGCCAGCGCCAATACCCGCTCGCGATCACCCTGGCCGTTGTCTACCGCTTCGGGCAGCGCCTGGGCAATGGCTACACGGTGCAGCACATTGAGCATTTCGGCCAGAACGCCCGACCAGTCCGGCCCTTGCTCGGCCAGATTACGCACGGCCTCCAGCAAAGCTCTGGCATCGCCTTCGAGCAGTGCCTGCAAGACTCCATACACCTGGCCATGGTCGAGGCTACCCAACATGGCACGTACATCGGCAGCCAGTACCTTGCCTTCACCAAAGGCGATGGCTTGGTCGGTCAGGCTCATGGCATCACGCATGGAACCATCGGCCGCACGGCCCAGCAGCCACAGGGCATCTTCCTCGAACGGTACATTTTCGGCGGCCAGTACGTGGCTGAGGTGCTCCACCACCCGCTCCGGGCTCATGTTCTTCAACGAGAATTGCAGGCAGCGCGACAGGATAGTGGCCGGCAGCTTCTGCGGGTCGGTGGTGGCGAGGATGAACTTGACGTAGGGCGGTGGCTCTTCCAGCGTCTTGAGCAAGGCGTTGAACGAGTGGGTCGAGAGCATGTGCACTTCGTCGATCAGGTAGACCTTGAAGCGCCCACGGCTAGGGGCGTACTGCACGTTATCGAGCAGTTCGCGGGTGTCCTCGACCTTGGTACGGCTGGCGGCGTCGATCTCGATCAGGTCGACAAAACGGCCTTCGTCGATTTCCCGGCACACCGAACAGGTGCCACAGGGCGTGGAGGTGATGCCGGTTTCACAGTTCAGGCACTTGGCGATAATACGGGCGATGGTCGTCTTGCCCACGCCGCGGGTACCGGTGAACAGGTAGGCATGGTGCAGGCGCTGGTTGTCCAAGGCATTGATCAAGGCCTTGAGCACATGGGTCTGGCCGACCATTTCGCGGAACGAGCGCGGACGCCATTTTCGTGCAAGAACCTGATAACTCATCGAAAAACCATCGTAGCCTGATCGAGCGGAAGATCGCTAATGCTAGCGGAGCGGGGGCAAAATTGCACCCTGCGCAACTCGTCTAAGCTTGGAATGGCGCATTGTCCAGGGAGGATTGCCTTTGCGAAGACTGCTGGCCCTGTTACTGCTGTGGTCTACAAACAGCCTGGCTGACCAGCCGGTGCTGCGCTTTTCCGTAGCCGAGAGCTGGAGCATGCCGCTGGTACGCATCGAAGGCGATCAGCCAGTGGAGGGATTGCTTTACGACCTGATGCAAGCCGTTGCCAGGCAAGTGGGCGCTCGCCCCGAGTTCCACGTCATGGCCCGCCTGCGCCTGGAGGAGGCCATGAGCAACGGCGACATTGATGTCCGTTGCTACGTCAGTACCCAATGGCTCAACGACCGCCCAAGGGATTTTGTGTGGAGTATCCCGCTGATTCATCAGCGTGACGTACTGGTCGGCCGCGCCGGTGACAGCACCCCGATACCCCCCGAGCAACTGCCACCTCAGGCGATCGGCACGGTGCTGGGCTACACCTATTCAACCCTTCAACCGCTGCTGGACCACGGCCAGCTGCACCGTGAGGACAGCCGCAGCCAGTTGCTGGTGCTGCAAAAGCTGCAGGCAGGCCGGTATCGCCATGCGGTGAGCAACCAGTTGTCGTTGCAGTGGTTTAACCAAGGGTTGCCAGCGGAGCAGCAATTGCAGGCGCTGACAGTGCTGGAGGAACAGGATTTGGGGTGCATGGTGCGCAACGATCCGGCGATACCGACACAAGGGCTGTTGCGGGCGTTGGTAAGAATGAAGCAGTCGGGGGAGATCGAGCGGATTTTGCAGCGGTATGGAGGGACGGGCGACCCGGACAGTATGTCTGTGGCCCGGCCCGAAATACCCAGCAAAATGCCGGCACACAGCCAGCGCAACTAACGCCCTGCTCATTTCGCGAACGCTTGCGCAAACACTGTGGGAGCAACTGTCTTGCTCAATTTCTAAAAGCGATCCCTGTGGGAGCGGGCTTGCCCGCGAACACGGGCGAAGCCCGTGCCATCCACCGCGCTATATTCTTCGCGGGCATGCCCGCTCCCACAGCGTTGTGCGGCACACTCACAATCGCTATCACAAACTCAATGTCACCGGCCTTTACGTTCAAACGCCAAGCTGACAGCATCCGCCTGCCCCCAGGCAATCTGCATGGCCCGCAACCCATGCTCCAACAACTGCCTGGTTTCTTCGTCCTGAATGCGCTCAAGCGCCCGCCGGATATCGCTGTAGGCGAACATCAGGTAGTGGGAAACATTCATCAACGCGAACTCCATCGGGACGATGCCTTCGCTGATCGCGCGGGAAAGGGATTTGCCTTGGGGAAGATCAAAGACGTGGGGCGGATCGGGGACCAATTTTTTCATGAGCTCACCATACCGGGCTGAGAGCACCCTTTTGCTTCCACACTTAGGGTGACAGTTGTACGCGGGGTGGAAGACCAGGGGTATGGCAAACCCGGCAGGCCCGAAGGCCTCCCACGCACAACTGTCATATCGACAGCCGCCAAACCACCCAGGCTTCCACACCCGATCGCTGAACTGACAGCGACCGCGAAAGCCTAGTGGGCGAGGTTGACCGGGACAATCAGACGGGAGTCGACGGAACACGTAGGATAATTCGCTATGCCTGCCTGACGTGTAGGGGCTTTCCTAGACTGTTATCAGACCTATCTTAAAGTGGGCACTCTGATCATGTGCTTACTGTTATCGGGATCCCTGTCTTCACACCAAAGCCCGTAAATACGCACTCAAGAATAACCCCACACCAAACACAAAATGCGTGGCCAGGCTCTTCAGACAGTTCCGCGCAGGTGTCGGCGTTCTGGACGCAAAGAACCCTGCCCCCATCGCCGGCTGCATGAAGCACAGCGGCGCCACGACTGTACCCACACCCACAACTACCGCAGGTAAAAGAGTTGGCGATCGCAACCAGCCCTCCCCTACGATCACAAGCAGCAGCATCGCGAAAAGCACGCCGGTGGCGTAGTGAATCACCCATCCCCACGCCAACTCATTTCGCACCGGTTCCGCTTTGGAAATCGCTTGGTGCGAAACACGCCCACCTAGGGATGCTCCGATCAACTTGTCGTGCAGCCGCGGCAAGTTGCAATTTTCCAGGCACCTACAGCGTCATTGGACGAAAAGTGACCGAAAAATCATGTACGGAGAGCTTTTTCGACCGGTTCTCCGTGTTAAACGCGAACCTCACCCATACCCATGAGCTGTTTTCGAACCCTCCACAGGTTTGCCAGGGCGAACAGCGTGGTCAACTGAGCCGTGTTTTTCATCAGCCCACGAAAACGTATTTTCACGTAACCAAACTGCCGCTTGATCACGCGAAACGGATGCTCGACCTTGGCCCGTGTCTGAGCCTTGCAGAACTCGATCTTGCGCTTGGCTTTGTACAGTACGCTGCGCTGGTTCAGCTTGGAATAGGTGCTGCGACGCGCTGCAATCTGCCAGATCACCCCCCGATTTTCATGCTCTTCGCGCCTTTCGACACCGGTGTAACCGGCATCTGCATACACGGCGTTTTCTTCGCCATGCAGCAGTTCAGCCACCTGCGTGACATCGGCCACATTGGCAGCGGTGCCATGGACGTGATGCACCAGGCCGGACTCGACATCGGCACCGATGTGCGCCTTCATCCCGAAGAAATACTGACCGCCTTTCTTGGTCTGGTGCATCTCGGGATCACGCTTGCCTTCTTTATTTTTGGTCGAGCTGGGGGCATGAATAATGGTGGCATCGACGATGGTGCCTTGGCGCAGCGACAGGCCTTTTTCCTGCAGATAACCATTGATGACCGCAAGGATTGCCGGTGCGAGCTGATGCTTCTCCAGCAAGTGCCGGAAGTTCATGATCGTGGTGTCTTCGGGGATTGGCGCGCTCAGCGTCAGGCGTGCGAACTGGCGCATGGGCGTGATTTCGTAGAGCGCTTCCTCCATGGCCGGGTCGCTCAGGGAGAACCAGTTCTGCAACAGATGGATGCGCAGCATGGTTTCCAGAGGATAGGGTTTTCTACCGCCGCCGGCCTTGGGGTAGAACGGTTCGATCAGCTCCAGCAGGCCTGCCCAGGGCACCACCTGATCCATTTCGGCGAGGAAGCGCTCTCGGCGGGTTTGCTTGCGCTTGCCGGCGTACTCAAAGTCGGAAAAGCTCATCTGGCTCATGGGCGGCTCGGATCAGGTGTTGCGGGGATTCTCGCATAACTGAAGGCTTGTTCGGAGATTCCCTAGCAAGTGCCCCGCCCAACGCCCGACCATGGCAAAGTTCAGCGTTGCCACACCCAACCGCCTCAGCAGCAGCCCCCACAGGTCCATCACTACAGTGGCAGCTATGCCAATCGGCAATGCAGCTAAAAACATCGCAGTAAACGTCATTTGAACAAGCCCTCGAAGGTTGACGGTCATTACCATGCCGCGCAGCATAGAAGTTGAAGTCAACTTCAAGTCAAGGGCCCGAAATGGACATTGCCGACGTCGCCAAACGCACAGGCGTACCCGCATCGACACTGCGTTACTACGAGAAGAAAGGCTTGCTCAAGTCGCTTGCCGGGCACGGTCAGCGTCGACAGTTTGCAGCCGACGTGGCGGACAGGCTAGCGCTGATCGCCCTGGGGCAGGCTGCGGGGTTTTCGCTGGATGAAGTGGGGGCGATGCTGGTGGACCTGCAGGTCGACCGGCAGATGCTGATGGCCAAGGCGGACGAGCTGGATGCGCGGATCAAGCGGTTGCGGGCGATGAGCAAGGGGTTGCGGCATGCCGCACAGTGTCCTGAGAAAGATCATCTGGCATGCCCGAAATTCCAGCAGCTGATGAAGCTGTCGGCGGCAGGAGCATTGGGCGAAAAGCAGAAAAGAACGAAGACGTTCGTTACAGATTGAGGTTTTCCGACCCCAGAAATGGAGGCAGCCCCACCAGCCACACCCCGGCACTCGATGTTCCCGCTATGGCTGCTCCCTTCCGGGCCTGACCAGGTACGCATGCAAGCATGCTCGGGAATCAATGCGAGCCTTATGGGGCAAGGGTTTCAGGCTGATGAGGTAGATCGCCATCTACCCATGCAAACACCAAGTACGCTCGCTCAAGACTCGGGGTGTGACCAGAATTGTTCCACTCAATTGGTCCACTTTACTGGTCCACTCTGGTGTTCCCTCATGGCCTACATCGTCCGCCGCCAGTCCGTTTACTACCTCAACCTTCGACTGCCAAAGCACCTATTCCCCAACCGGCACACCCTGCGTATTTCCCTGCGAGTGCGAGAGCGGCAGGCAGCCTTGTACCTTGCAACCTCACTGGCTCAGCGAGTGAGCAGCCACTTGAACGAGCACCCCCTAACGCCTCCTGAAACGCTGCGTGTGCTTTGCGTGCAATGGCGCGACTCATCCCCCAGGCCATTACCCTGCACTGCATCAAAGCAAGCTGTGGCGCCCACAGCGAAGCCAGCAAGTAGCGGTCCTACCCTGGCAACCCTTTCCAAGCTTTATATAGAGGAAGGCAAACGCGGTGGTACATGGCGGCAAGGCAGTATCGACGATGTGGAACGTGCACTAGCCGACCTGTTCGAGCTGATGGGTGACATGCCTGCGGCAGCCTTCGATCCACAACAAGCTCGCCTACTAAAAGAGCGGCTGAGCCAGTGCCCCCAATACTTCGGGCTACGCCCCGAGTTCAAGGGGAAGACTCTGCGAGAAGTGGTCGAATCGGGTAGCAGTTACAAGACCATCACCGCCGTCACGGTGAACAACCGACTACGCAAGCTCACCGCCTTTGTGAACTGGTGCAAAGCGAACGGGTACGTTACTGACAACCCTCTGGCTGGCATGAAGGTCATGACGGGATCGGCAAAGGAAGCACGCCTGTCATTTGACCGCCACGACCTGGTAGCCCTACTGGATCATGAGGCATTGCGAAAAGAAGCCCGCAAGAATCCCTGGCGCTACTGGCTTCCGTTGCTGGGGAGAGCCACGGGGGCGCGATTGGAAGAACTCTGCCAATTGCGAGTCGATGACTTTATCGAACAACAGGGAATCCAGTGCATCCGCATTGATGACAACGGTGCGGGCCAAAACCTCAAAAACGCCAGCAGTCGTCGCGTGATTCCTTTACACCCTAGCCTGCTAGATATGGGCCTGCTCCAGCACATTGAATCGGTCAAGGCTACCGGTGCTGATCGGGTGTTTCCTGAACTGGAAGCCGTTCGAGGCAAGCTGGGCCATGCCCCATCAAAGTGGTTTGGTCGTTACAAGACCAAACAGGGCGTCACCGATGGTCGCAAGACGTTCCACAGCTTCCGCCATACCCTTATCGATGACCTACGGGATGCCGGGGTGCAGGATTCTCTAATCAAACGTATCGCTGGACACGAAGATGCAGCGGTGACGTTCAGCGTCTATGGGAGCCGTAACCCCATCAGGGCGATGCTGGAAGCGTTGTCGCATATCAGCTTGTAACGCTCACTGGCGTATGACATAGCGGTGGCGGCTTCCTAGCTGCGAATCCCGCTAGGTAAATGATGGGAAACCGCTGGCGCCGATACCAAGAACGTCGGCTTTTCTGGCTGCCCACAGCGGCGCTGCCGGTCCCAACCAGACAGAGATAAACCACCCCATGACAACACCAGAAATCTAATCACATGACACAACCAATGCAGCTAATCAGCCGTCAGAAAACCAATATAAACATTAAAGCCAGACTAAAGTAATAACTTTACATGTTCACATTCAGGCCGCAACTACACCATTAGATTCTTGTTGACGCCCAAAACCAAACCCGTATCATCAGCGCCAACAGGACTACCGCACTTAAGTCCCGCCCCACACTTAGATTCATTATTCACCCCATGCCCACCAGGCATTGCGGAAAGACTTCACCTAAAGAACACGTAAAACATATTACAGAACCACACGAAATCAGACGCACCCATACAATATGCAAGTCAAAAAAATCATTTACACCGCTATCGCAGCACCAGGCTCAGGCAAAACGCAAAAACTTCTCGACAACATCCCCAAACTAACCCTAGACGGAAAGCTGCTAGTCCTCGCACTACCTACCATCGCTTTAATCAAGGAAGTAGCATTTCGAGCATCTGACGCCGGGCTGTCATACCAAGCCATTTACCATGGTTGCGATACTCGCGTAGTTGATTGCCTAGAGCAGGCACTATGGGAAAAGAACGATTACCTTATCATATGCACACAAGAATCATTAAAAAAGGCGAACCCAAAGTTACTAGCTTGCTGGACGGTTATCATTGACGAACTTCCAAAGGTCGTCGAGTACCACGACTACCCCTTGGACCCTTTAGAGCTTAAACGCCTATTTGATTACCTTTACGAAAAAGGCGGACAATTATTTATCAAAGAGGGCGAGAAAGAGAAGGTGGAAAAGCAATTAGCGACAAACAGGTCAGACGCTAATGGCACAGACTGCTCGACACTTGGAAACTCAGGAGCACAAGTATTCCGCCTATTACTAATGGGTGTTGAAGTTTTCATTGATGAGATGCAGCACAATAAAAAGCGACATGTAAGGGCAGTGGAGGAAATTAAGTCCTGGTGGAGGATTTTCACATCAGCTAGAGAGAGTCACATTCTTGCCGCCAATGTATTGAAGACTGAGTTCCATGTGCTTGCCAAGGCCAATAACTTTGAATTTGCAGATTCGCCCCTCACACCCGACCATTTGCCCTACAAATGCAGGATTAAAATCTACCCCATTATGCGTAAGGGAGAAATTTTCAGCAAAGCCAAAATGCTTCACCCCCACAATGATGAGACGAAAATAAACATTGCACTCAAACTAATCATGAAACACGTCAAGTCCACCCCATTACTCTTAGCAAATAAATGGGCCAAACTAGAACACACACCCGATGTCTGCTACCTGCCCAAAGATTGCAGAGGCCTGAACCAGTATACACATGCCACAGAAGCAATCATCATGTTCGGAGGCAATCCAAGCCCATCGGACAGCAAAGGAATAGCATACCTGGAAACCAAATACGGAATTGAGTTCGAAAGTGCATTTATCACTACCAGACTGCTGGAGCCAGCTTTACAAGCAGCGGCTCGCTCAGCTGTACGCATTCCGAGCAACACCGATGAGATCACCTTTTACGTCCCTGATTACCGAGTTGCAGAATACTTTAAGTCCACTTACTTTCCAGGAGCCACTGTTGAATGGTCCCTAGCAGACTCGATACCCATGCAAAGTGACGGGAGAACACTCTGCAAGAAAAAAGAAGCAGAGGTTCAGAGGCGTCTGGAACTAAATGAAAGCGCCGTAGCAATCAACAAAGCAACTGGTGTTTCCAGGGCAAAAATTGCTCTAATAAAAACCGCCCTCGAAGCAGCGTGACCTGTAACATATCCTAAAAGACTTCTTAGGAAAGGTTACACCCCAAGCACTATCCAATTTTTATAGCCCCCATCTCAGCACATGGTCATACAGAGCATGGAGGGTGCCCCCTTCACCCTTGAAACTTACGAGTTTTATTTAACCATATGTAACACGCATGCCAAAATAAAACAAACCCGTGCCGAAGGCACGTTGAACAACTTTATATCCAGCAGGGGACGGAGGGCAGCACCCCTCCCTCACCTTAAAATAAAATCAATTTAACGTATTAACCGTAACGCACGTCACGACGAAGTTAACCTGTGCCGCAGGCACATCGCGTAACGTTACATTAAGCAGGGGAAGGAGGGTGATACCCCCTCCTCCACCTCAAGATTAACCCACTTAAACAAATTGATCCGTGACGCACTGCGTCACAATTAACATACTCAGATTTGCAATCCAGAAAGATGGTGGGGCTTTGGCTCCTGCCCCACACCCTCCAACACAAAGTTAATTTAATACTTAATGTGTACCCGCAACGGTACGTTGCAATTCAATCAGGGTGGGCGGACGTGCCCCAACCACCCCTACCATTCAACTTAGACTTTACACTGCATCCTCTACTAGAACATCCACTGGGAGGAAAACCAACTTATACCAGCCACCACTGCCATTGAGTAACCTACAACTTGAGTAGACTTCTTATTCTTGAACGGGCCTAGGTATCCCTTACCTGCCTTCGAAACTATGACCTTGTAGCCTAGCTTATTCAGCTTAGTTACATCCTCGAGGTTCAGGACGCCATGGTCATCTGGTGATGGAAGCAGCATGACATACCACCCCTTCTCCGACTCTGGCAAGACTTCTGCCCTGTACAACTCAATCGGTGACTTTGCACATAGGGGACTAACGTAATCAAAATTCTTATCATCCATAACCACCGCCTCCCAATCATCCCCATCCATTGGAAACGCAATATACGGAGTAAATCCAATGTAACCACCAGCGTAGTTTTTTACGTTTGCCTCACCGCATACAACACCCCATGGCTTCACCTGCTCGTTCCGGTATTGAGCGGACTGGGGGTCAGTCATCTGCGCCTCCAACGCAATACGCGCCTTGGAGGTTGAATCATCACAACCTGACAGCAGCAGTGCACCAACCACAAACACGCTTTGGAACGTCACTCTCATCGTTTACTTCCTGTGTATTGTCGAAGGCTCGCCAACGCTCGTTCCTGCCGTACCGTAAGGCACGAATGGAACGGTTTCGTCGTGAGCACGGGATGGGAATTAAGCCAGCAATGGCTTTGGCAATACTCCATTGCGGAGACGTCATAGCCACTGCTGGATACTGCTTATCTGACTACCCCATATTGCCGAGGCAAGTCAGGGTGCACTTATCAAACCCCGAACAAAAATCGGTGGTTGGCTAGAACCATTTTCAAAGTCTGGAAATCCGAGTCAGTGAATGCCGAATGGACTACGCATTTGAGAAATCCAAGCCGCAGTGCTTTTTCATCAACCGACTCCACCCAGCCGTACTCGATGAGGCTTGAGATTGCACGGTGCACCCGCTCCTCCCTGAACGTAAGAAAATCAGGTAGCAGCGTGGTGTCGACACTCACCGCACGGCTACTGTCCATACGCATAAGGAGAAGGAGCATCACTGCCACCTTATCCTCGTTCAGGGCGCTGTACGCCGCCAATGCCTCAAATGCGTATCGTGGAACACAAACCGTTTGGTCATTGGCTACATTTTGATCAGTCATGAGTCGTCCTCTGCTAAGCAGCTTGTTGAATAAGCATGGTTTTAGGTCTTGCGGGACTTGCTCAACTCGCTGGACTTGCCGACTAACTGGACTCGCTGACTTACCCGACGACTGCCTTTGACTGGGCATCGACGCCGTACACCGTGGACTGACTTAGAGGGTCCGTGTGGGGCACCGCTTTGGATGCCTAACTGACCTGCATGTCACGATTAGTGTGTTCACGATTAAAGCACACTCGCTGACCATTGGGGAATGCCTGCACCTCCCCCTTCACCAGCGCTCCAGAAGCAATTCGGCACCCGAGTCAGGGTGCTCCGCATGGCTATGGGCATGAGCCAGGAAGCGTTCGCAGATCGGTGCGGCTTCGCCCGAACCTACATGTCTCGCATCGAAACGGGTGGTGCCAACCCATCCATCAATGCCATCAAGGTGTTAGCTGACGCCCTGGGCGTGAGTATTTCAGCCCTTTTTGAAGGCCTGTGATTCGGTCAAAAACTAATTCGGTAACTACCAGTTAACTACCGTCGGTACTGGCAGCATGCGCCCCTACGACCAGCAATTTTCATCGCACGCCCTGAATTCATTGGCATTGCGGAGGATTGGGTTTAGCCATACCCCCCCCCCGCTAGCCTTTAACCACAGAAAAAACATGGTTATGCGGTACTTACTTGCTACTCTGCCCGCTGCTTTCAGAAGTCAGTCTTGGTAAAGGTTTGAGTAAGGCCTGTTTCAGACGAAGTTACATAGAGGGTTTCACCCGCCACCTGAAACGTTAGCGCAGCATCCCACTCACCTTCACGCCAACGCCCCCAACTGGCAGTGTCAGTAAAGAAGGCTGACCAGATGATCCGATCCCCGACTACCTTGCATCTGTAACGAAAACGATCACCATCAGGGCGACTATAGCTTATTTCGGGCATATCACCCCGTCGCATAGTTTTCATGGTGTCTGCTGGTCGGCCCATCTCCATCGCTATCGCTGCCTTGCAGAGTTGATCAGAGCTGAATCCACCCGCGTGGACATAGCCTGGTAGAGCGATGGCAACAGCTAGAAGTGCTTTATGCACATTCATGAGAATGCTTCCTTTCCTATTGCCAGGTTGATGCGTTCTAGCACATCCACGACCTACTGTTCACTGTGTGGTTTAGGGTGTGCTTCATGCACCACAAGCGAAGTGGCTGGAAACCCGCTCAAAGCATCCTTGAAATTGTGTCATTAAATACCTTTACCGACCTTATGTGACACAGTAGTATGTGACACACCCAAACTGTCACAGAGCAACCTACTATGTTCATCCGTGCTTATCTTCGGGCATCGACTTCCGAACAGGACGCGACACGGGCAAAGCAATCATTGATCGATTTCGCTGCTGAACAAGGTCATAAGATCGCAGCCTTCTACATCGAGAACGCTAGCGGCGCCAAACTTGAACGCCCACAGTTGTTCCGCCTTCTGGATGACAGCCACGAAGGTGACGTGCTGTTGATCGAAGGGGTAGATCGGTTATCCAGGCTGAGTCAGGATGATTGGGCACTTTTGAAGGCCAGAATAGCGGCCAAGAAGGTAACTGTAGTGTCCCTCGACCTAAGCACCAGTCACGCGGTCTTGAAGCCCGCCGATGGAATGGACGACTTCACGAAGGGGATGATTGCAGCTGTGAACGGCATGTTGCTGGACATACTAGCCGTAGTAGCACGCAAAGATTACGAAGACCGTCGCCGTCGTCAGGCCCAGGGCATCGCTACAGCCAAGGCAGAGGGTGCGTACAAAGGCCGCCCAGCTAACCTTGATCTGCACAAGCGGGTTAGTGAACTACTGGCAGACGGAAAGAGCATCCGGAAGGTGGCCGAGCTGTTGAAGTGCAGTACCACGACGGTACAGAAGGTTCGCCAGTTGAACGCCCTGGACGCAGCACACGAAGCGTTCAGAAAGGAATACGCAATCCTCGATGAGAAGATTGAGCAATCCCACATGCCCAACGGCCGTGATCTCACTGAGGCGGATTACCAATCCTGGATGGACAAGAAAGAGGCGCTGGAGAAGGCCGGCCAAGTACCCCAGGAGTAAGGGGGGTACATTCAAACACAACTGGAACAGGGTGCTGTAAACCCCTACGCTGCGGTATCAGCCCCAGAGTGAGCACACCATGGAAGACCGGGACGCAACAATAGCAAACACGTTGGAGTTGCTGCATATGAACCACACTGCCTTACGGGCAGCGATAGAGGAAGTCAGTACATGGGTTAGGCAGCGAGGTTCCGTGAATGTACACGACAGCACAATGACCCGCCTCCAGGCCCTTGATGACAACGCCGATGCCATCGCCACAGCGATAGAACGCCTTCGTAGCTAACCCCGTAACGGCGGGGTTTTCTTCGCCTCAGATATTTTGGATAAATAACCGATGCCAGTGAGTTGGTACGGGAATGGCTCTTAACCTCGACCGCCTGTTATACGGCTCTTTCAAAGGGCGCAATGGTAATCAGCAGAAGAAAAAATGATAAGGCCCCGCAGATTAGAATCTGCGGGGCCTAAGGGTGCATGGCTCATGCATTAAACGATTACGACAACCAGCCAACTGAAACATCCAGTTCTAGTCTGTGCGGTTAGCCAGCGGAAACTTGACTATGCACCCAAATCGTTTACATACTCCAAAACTTTCGAAAGCAAATATTGCTGAATGTGGCCGACAGTCATAGAGCTTTGCTGCTCGGGGATTTCTCCAACTATACCTACGCCAGTGGTACGCCAGGTAGGCTCAATACAAACCAACCTACCATCGGCAAGATCAATCATAATATCCGGCTGGAGATTACTTTTAGGATCAAGCTTCCGCTGCTCCGCAGTTACCACACCCCCAATACCGACATCTTCAAGGCCTCGCGCAATACATGCGGCAAGAGCTTTATTCATGGCCTTGTCTGACTTGGACGCTAGCTGTTGCACGCGCTTATATTCATCCGCGGTTTCAACAGATGCTGCCCTAATCGTTGCAGCATTCGATGACTGAGCACCAGTCAACAACTGAAAGAACCTGGCAACTTGAATAGCAGAACTAGCGTTAGCTGCGGATTCCTTTTTCTTATTCAGCTTATCAGTGATAGCAGCATCACCAAATGCACGAATGGCACTGACAGCTACGTTAGGAGTTAGCTCGAAAAGCCTCACATCCAAATGCCGCAGCAAAAATGCCACTTGATGACGTTTCTTTCGCCACTCACCCAGATAGCCAGTAGTCGAATCACCCGCATCAAGTACAGCAATCATGCGGTCAATATCAATTCTCTTTTCCGTCCCCTGGGTAAGGTTAGCAACCGTGAGGCTCAATTCACGGGTATCATCCCCACCCACGAGAATCCAGACACTTGGCAGCCGACGCTCTTTAAGAGTGTCCCCGAACTGGTTATTAAGCTCTTGCGATTTAGCTTCCAACAAGCTGTAAAACTGACTAATGGTGGCACTTCTCTGCAGCATGGGCTGAACAACCTCAACACCAAGCCCGAAAGCCTCGAGCCCCTGCCCAGAGTTCAATGAGCGAGCTGTAATATCAGCTACCTCAAAATAGGCAGACTTGGGCAAGCCTGTAAATTCGTAACGCCCACGAGACGCAAAGTCAACAATACTGTCACTGCCGACAGCCCAAGCAGTTGACTGGATCAATTCCGCTGAAGTTTCATCCGTTATTGGCCAAATTACAAGCACACGCCCTTCACGAGTCCTGAAAGTACGACGTAGCTCCTCGAAGAAGCTACGAAGCTCCGACTCTACCAGGTTTGGATTATCACGCTCCAGCATTACAAAAACTTGGCCAGAAACGGGTGAACTGCCAAGACTACGAATTTCGGCAGCTGCCTCAGCAAGAGAGAACTTGTCTGAAATGGGTGTTACATGTGCACCTGCATAGAACCGAGGCAGAGTACTCAAAAATGTTGTTTTGCCGGAGCCTGAGGGCCCGACAAATAGCTCAAATCGGCCAAGCCCGCCATTAGACACTTGCCGAAGAAGCTGCTCGATTCGAGCCGTAGCATCAGGCACTTTCCGAACGATTTGAGTGAGGTCAGCCTCTTTCTCGACGGCGGCATCCTGCAAGCTTTCATAGCGTTTGGGGAGAAGAAGGTTGGTAATCACTTAATCATCCTGAATCACGTGGGCTAATTCGTACGGAGCATTTGCTAGCTCGACTGTAACCCCTGATGCAACCGCAAGGCCGCCGGGGCAGCGTATCTTACCAAAAAATGCTCAGCATTCCTGCTTACGCATGATGAGCTGGCTACGTTGCGCAGCCCTAATGGCAAGGGGCTTGGAGTCAGAAGGCGCCGAAGATAACATAGGACTATTGTGCACCACTCCGGTGTACCTAAGCACTGTTCCACTTCGAGATTTTCAGCGAGAAAAGTCCTTTAAAATCAAGGACTTACGTAATGGAGGCGGCCCCACCAGCCACACCCCGGCACTCGATGTTCCCGCTATGGCTGCTCCCTTCCGGGCCTGACCAGGTTAACGGGTAATCAATGCGGGGGGACCGATGGGGCCACCACTACATGCCTCGCTGAGCAGCGAGTGGCGCCATTGTACCGGTCTTTGGGGCAGATACAACCACTGCGACAGAAAAAGTCATCATTTCTCAATGACTTGTCAGGGTCGAGACGGCCTGGACGGGCCTCTTCGCGGGTAAACCCGCTCCTACGGGCGACCGCGCAGGCTTTTCAAGTATTGAGCAAGACAGTTGCCCCCCACAGGGGGGCACGGATGCCTAGACCGCTATGCCCTGTTCGGCCAGGAATGTGACGAAGGCATCTTCGTCCAGTACCTTCACACCCAGCTCAGCAGCCTTGGCCAGCTTGGAACCTGCCCCCGGCCCTGCCACCACGCAGTGGGTCTTGCCGGAAACGGAACCGGCAACCTTGGCCCCCAGGCTTTCCAGCTTTTCCTTGGCAATGTCCCGGCTCATGCGCTCCAGCGTACCGGTCAGCACCCAGGTCTGGCCGGCCAGCGGCAAGCCTTCGGCCACCTTCTTCTCGCTGCTCCAGTGCATGCCGAACGCCAGCAACTGCGCTTCGATGTCCCGGGCCAGTTTCTGGTTTGCTTCATCCTTGAAGAACTCACGCACTGCGTCGGCCTGCTTGGCCGCCAGGGCTTGGCGCAGGTCAATGCCGTCGGCGGCGATGATCTTGTCCAGGCTGTCGAGCTTGGCCACCAACTTCTCGGCACCGGTCGGGCCGACGGAGGCAATGTCGAGCTTGGCGATCATCCCGGCCAAGGTGGTGCTGGCGGCAAATTCGGCAGCCAGCTCACCTTCGTCCTGCAACTGCATACCGCTGTCGAGCAGCTGCTGGATAACCTTCTGGTTGTGCTCGTCTTCAAAGAAATTGTGGATCTCGTAGGCCACTTCGAGACCAATGTCCGGCAAATAGGTCAGCACCTGCGGCAATGCCTGCTGCACGCGCGCCAGGCTGCCCAGCGAGCGGGCCAGCACCTTGGCAGTCTCCTCGCCGACATCCGGGATGCCCAGCGCGTAGATGAAGCGCGCCAGGCTCGGGCGCTTGCTGGCTTCGATGGCATCCAGCAGCTTCTGGGTCGACACCTCGGCAAAGCCTTCAAGGCCGACGACCTGCTCGAACTGCAGCTTGTACAGGTCAGCCGGCGAGCCGATCAGGCCCTCATCCACCAACTGCTCGACACTCTTCTCACCCAGGCCGTCGATGTCCATGGCACGGCGCGACACATAATGAATGATCGCCTGCTTGAGCTGCGCGCCACAGGCCAGGCGGCCGACGCAGCGGTACACCGCCCCTTCGCTGGTGGTTTCCTTGCCTTTGCTGCGTTTGACCAGCTGGGTGCGCTCGACCTGCGAACCACACACCGGGCACTCGCTTGGCACCTCTACCGGGCGGGCGTCTTGCGGACGACGCTCCAGCACCACCTGCATCACCTGCGG
Organism: Pseudomonas sp. BO3-4; assembly: GCF_034044115.1. Lineage (NCBI taxonomy): Bacteria > Pseudomonadati > Pseudomonadota > Gammaproteobacteria > Pseudomonadales > Pseudomonadaceae > Pseudomonas > Pseudomonas sp. BO3-4. Next base: position 1,793,661 of record NZ_CP139018.1, on the reverse strand, counting down.
AATCACGTCGCCGGCCCTGCGAATGATCACCGTGTCGCCGATGCGCAGGCCCAGGCGGGCGATTTCGTCCATGTTGTGCAAGGTGGCGTTGGACACGGTCACACCGGCCACCTTGACCGGTTTCAGCCGCGCTACAGGCGTTACGGCACCCGTACGGCCAACCTGGAACTCAACGTCCAGCACCTCGGTCAGCTCTTCCATGGCCGGGAACTTGTGGGCAATCGCCCAGCGCGGCTCTCGGGCGCGGAAGCCCAGCTCGCGCTGGGCGGCCAGGCTGTTGACCTTGAACACTACACCGTCGATCTCATACGGCAGGCTGTTACGCCGCTCGCCAATGTCGCGGTAGTAGGCCAGGCATTCTTCGATGCCCGCCGCATGCTTGAGCTCGCGGCTGATCGGCAGGCCCCAGGCCTTGAGTTGCTCGAGTATGCCGATGTGGCTGTCGCCGATGCTTTCGGACAACTGGCCGACGCCATAGCAGCAGAACTCCAGCGGGCGGCTGGCGGTGATTTTCGAGTCCAGCTGGCGCAAGCTGCCAGCGGCGGCATTGCGCGGGTTGGCGAAGGTCTTGCCACCGGCCTCGGCCTGGGCGGCATTGAGCCGGTCGAAACCGGCCTTGCTCATGTACACCTCGCCGCGCACCTCCAGCACTGCCGGCCAGCCCTTACCCTGCAACTTGAGCGGGATGTTGCGCACGGTGCGTACGTTGGCGCTGATGTCTTCGCCAGTGGTGCCGTCGCCCCGGGTGGCGCCCTGCACCAGCTGTCCGTCGCGGTACAGCAGGCTCACGGCCAGGCCATCGAGCTTGGGTTCGCAGCTGTAGTCGACCGCACCCGGCTGATCGAGGCCTTCTACCACGCGGCGACCGAACTCACGCAAATCGGCTTCTTCGAAGGCGTTGCCCAGGCTGAGCATGGGCACTTCGTGGCGCACCTGGCTGAACGCAGCCAAGGCAGCGCCGCCAACGCGCTGGGTGGGCGAGTCGGGGGTTACCAGGTGCGGGTGTTCGGCTTCCAGCGCCTTGAGCTCGTTGAACAGGCGGTCGTATTCGGCATCAGGCACGCTGGGCTCGTCGAGCACGTAGTAGCGATAGTTATGCTGATCGAGCTCGGCACGCAGTTCGAGGATACGGGTTTCGGCGGTCATGGGATTTGTCTTCTCTTGCAAAGCAAAAGAGCAGCTTGGGGTGTGCGTGGAGTTTTAGGTGTCTATTGACTGTGCCGGCCTCTTCGCGGGTAAACCCGCTCCTACGAGGGCATCACATGCCTTTGTAGGAGCGGGTTTACCCGCGAAGAGGCCGGCACAGGCAACGACGATACCCGAACCGGCCAGCACGCCCTCAGGCTGCTCTTTCGTCTGGATCTGTCAGCGTTTCTGGGTCAGCGCACGGCGCTCGAACTCGACGATACGCTGGCGGTAGTGCTCGATGGTCTGGGCAGTTAGCACGCTGCGCTGGTCATCCTTGAGCTCACCGTTCAGTTCGTGGGCCAGCTTGCGTGCCGCGGCAACCATCACGTCGAAAGCCTGCTTCGGATGACGCGGGCCCGGCAAGCCGAGGAAGAAGCTCACAGCGCGAGTGCTGAAGTGATCGATGTCGTCCAGGTCGAACACGCCAGGCTTGACTGCGTTGGCCATCGAGAACAGCACCTCGCCGTGACCGGCCATGCTCTCGTGGCGGTGGAAGATGTCCATTTCGCCGAAGCGCAAGCCGCTTTCCAGGATGTTCTGCAGCAGCGCCGGGCCCTTGAAGCCACCCTCGTCGCGAGAGATCACGCTGATGACCAGCACCTCTTCGGCGGGTGGCAACTCCTTGACGCTGCTGCTGGCAGGCGCTGCGCCGCTGCTACGGTTGTTGTCGGCGGCAAAGTCGTCATCGCTGTCGGCAAACAGGTCGGGCTCGCGCTGCTCGGCGCTCAGGTTCAGGTCACCCTGCTGCACATCGGCAGCCGCACTGGCACGCTTGCCGCGCTTGCTGGCCTTGACCGGCTTGGGCTCACGCTCGCGATCACGCGCAGATGCGCTGAGCGACGGCAGGTCGCTTTCGTCCAGCTCAGGCTCCTTGTGGGTATCGAGCACGCGCGACGGGCCGAGCACTTCGGCACTGCCACCCTCTTCGTCCGGCAGGTTGGAATAACTGCGATCCAGACGGAATTTCAACTTGCCTTTCCCGCCGCGCATGCGGCGCCAGCCGTCGAAAAGAATCCCGGCGATAACAATGATGCCGATGAGGATCAGCCACTCGCGCAGACCGATTTCCATGTAATCCCGTGCCTCTATAAAAATATGCTTGAAAACAAAGGGTTCAAAGCCCTTTAACACGTGGCGCCAACTCTATGTTCTGACAGGCGTTTTACCCACGCAAAAAACGAGTGACATTAAGCTAGCACGACCAAAGACAACTTTACACCGTCTGTCGCACACGGCGGGGGCATTTCGCTGCAGAATGTGCCCCTATCGTCGTGCATCAAGCGTCGACCATGGCCATGGCCGCCTCCACATCAACTGCAACAAGGCGTGAACAACCCGGCTCATGCATGGTTACCCCCATCAATTGGTCCGCCATCTCCATGGCAATCTTGTTATGGGTGATGTAGATGAACTGCACGCTTTCACTCATTTCCTTGACCAGACGCGCGTAGCGCCCGACGTTGGCATCGTCCAGCGGTGCATCGACCTCGTCGAGCATGCAGAACGGTGCGGGGTTCAACTTGAAGATGGCAAACACCAGCGCCAAGGCGGTCAGTGCCTTCTCGCCGCCGGACAGCAGATGGATGGTGCTGTTCTTCTTGCCCGGCGGTCGCGCCATGATCGTTACCCCTGTATCGAGTAGATCTTCGCCCGTCAGTTCCAGATAAGCGCTGCCACCACCGAAAACTTTTGGGAAAAGTGCCTGTAATCCGGCATTTATCTGATCAAAGGTATCCTTGAAGCGGTTGCGGGTTTCCTTGTCGATTTTGCGGATGACGTTTTCGAGGGTCTCCAGCGCTTCGACCAGGTCGGCGTCCTGAGCGTCCAGGTATCGTTTGCGCTCGGACTGCTGCTCGTATTCTTCGATGGCCGCCAGGTTGATCGCCCCCAGGCGCTGGATGCGCGCTTCAAGCTGCTCCAGTTCCTGTTCGGTACCCTGCTCGCTGGCCTCGGTTTCCAGGGTGGCGAGCACGCCTTGCAGGTCATAGCCGTCGGCCAGCAACTGCTCTTGCAGGGTCTTGCGCCGCACATCCAGGCCCTGGCACTCCAGGCGCAGCTGCTCCAGTTGACCACGCAGCAGCTGGGCCTGCTGCTCGGCCTGGGTGCGGCGTTTTTCGGCATCGCGCAGTTCGCGGTCAGCTTCGTCCATGTGCAGGCGAGCCAGGCGCATTTCCTCGTCGACGCTCATGCGCCGCTCCAGCAGCTCCTCCAGCTTCAGGCGCAGTTCTTCCTGCGGGGCTTCACCCTCCTCCAGGTTCAGGCTTAGTTGTTCCTGGCGCTCGGTCAGGCGCGCAGCTTGCAGTTCCAGGCGCTCCAGCGCCTGGCGGGTAGAGTCGTGCTGGGCACGCAACGACCCCAGGCGCACCGCCAGCTGGTGAGCGTGGTCCTTGTGCTGGCGGGCCTCCTGACGCACCCGGTCAAGGCTTTCGCGCAGGGTGTCGCGGCGGGCCATCAACTGTTCGCGCTGCTCGGTGTCCTGGGCCATGAGCTCCAGAGCCTCTTGCAGCAGCAGGCGTGCTTCGCCCAGTTGCTCGTGTTCCAGGGCGCGCTGCTCTTCCAGCTCGCCCAGCTCTTCGTGCAGGCGGCGGCGGCGCAGCTCGACCTGCTCGGCGCGCGCGCGGCTGGCCGAAAGACTGGCCTTCAGCTCGCCGTGCAGGCGGTTTTCATCCTGTGTGCGGCGGCGCAACTGTTCGCGCTGCTCCTCCAGGTCCAGTTGCTGCTCGCGCAGGGCCTGCAACTGTTGATCGAGCTGTTCCAGCGCCGCTTCCTGCTCCAGTTGTTCCTGGCTCAGGCGTTCGATTTCCTGGCCGCGCGCCAGCACGCCGCCTTCGGCCTCGCCACCTCGGCGTACCCGCAGGAAGTGCCGGCCGACCCAGTAGCCATCACGACTGACCAGGCTCTGCCCTTCGCCGAGCGACGCGCGCTGCTCCAGTGCCTGAGCCAGGTCTTCCACAGGCCTGACCTGGCCCAGCCAGGGCGCCAGGTCGATACGGCCCTCAACCTTCTCCAGCAAGCTGCCGGGCAACGTCGCCCCCGCGCCGACGGCCAGCAGCAAACGCAGCTCACCCTGTTCCAGGCCCGCAAAATCGAGGTCGTTGAAATCGTCCACCAGCACAGCCTGCAGATCGGCGCCAAGCACCGTCTCTACCGCCAGCTCCCAACCCGGCTCCACCCGCAAGCCTTCGGCCAGCCGCGGCTGTTGCTCCAGCCCTTGGCCGTGCAGCCATTGCGCAGCACCTGCGCCCGGCTCCAGGGCGGCCTGCTGCAAGGCTTCAAGCGAGGCCAGGCGCCCGCCCAGGCGCTGCAGGTCGCCCTGTGCCTGCTGTTGCGTCCGGGTGGCCTGCTGCAGTTGCTCGCGCGCGCTTTCCAGGCGCTCGATCACCTGCTCTTCGCAGAGCTGCAGTTCTTCCAGCAGCATTTCGCTGCTGGCCAATTGCTCGGCCAGTTCGAACATGGCGGCATCCTGCGGGTCGCTGCCCAGTTGCTCGCGCTCCTCGACCAACTTGCGCTGGCGCTCGGCCTGGCGCTCAAGGCTGGTTTCCAGCTGCTGCAGGCGCGCTTGCTGCACTTCGGCCTGGCGGCGCGGTTCGGCGGAGCGGCTGTTGAAGCTGTCCCACTGCTCCTGCCAGCCGTGCATGCCCAGCTCGGCCTCTTCAAGCGCGGCAGCGGCTTCCTCGGCAGCCGCCAGGGTCATTTCCTGCTCGGGTTCGAGCATGACCAGCTCTTCGCCCAGGGTTGCCAGCAAAGTACGGTCGTGCCCCAGGTGCGATTCGGTTTCCAGGCGTGTGCGCTCGGCTTCCTTGAAGTCGTCCTGCAACTGCCGCAGGCGCTGCTGGCCATGCTGAATGCTCTGCTCGACCCGGGCGATGTCACCGGCCACCGAATAGAAACGGCCCTGCACCTGGTTGAAGCGTTCGGACAGTTCGTGATGACCGTCGCGCAGGCGTTCGATACTGGCATCGGCATTGCGCTGCTCGGCCACCAGTGCCTCATGAGAAACGCCCTGGTCGCCGATCACCGACTCGCGCTGGCGGACTTGTTCGTCCAGGCCTCGCCAGCGCAAGGCAGACAGGCGCGCTTTCATCTGCCGCTCCTGAGCCTTGTACTCACGGTACTTCTCGGCGGCCCGGGCCTGGCGATGCAGACGCTCCAGCTGGCGCTCGAGCTCTTCGCGCAGGTCGGTCAGGCGCGCCAGGTTTTCCTGGGTGCGGCGGATGCGGTTCTCGGTTTCGCGGCGGCGCTCCTTGTATTTGGAAATGCCCGCCGCTTCCTCGATGAAGTTGCGCAGCTCCTCGGGCTTGGCCTCGATCAGCTTGGAGATCATGCCCTGCTCGATGATCGAGTAGCTGCGCGGCCCCAGACCCGTCCCGAGGAAGATATCGGTGATGTCACGCCGGCGGCACTTGGTGCCGTTGAGGTAATAGCTGTTCTGCCCGTCGCGGGTAACCTTGCGGCGGATCGAAATCTCGGCGTAGGCGGCATACTCGCCGACCAGGGTGGTTTCGCTGTTGTCGAACACCAGTTCGATACTGGCCTGGCTGACCGGCTTGCGGCCACTGGAGCCGTTGAAGATGACGTCGGTCATCGACTCGCCGCGCAGGTTTTTCGCCGAACTTTCGCCCATCACCCAACGCACCGCGTCGATGATATTGGACTTGCCGCAGCCGTTTGGGCCGACCACGGCCGCCATGTTGCTGGGGAAGTTGACCGTGGTCGGGTCGACGAACGACTTGAACCCGGCCAGGCGAATGCACTTCAGGCGCATCGGTCAGCCTCTGGCCAGTGCCGCCAGCACCAGTTCGCAGCTGCGCTGGCCATAGGCGGTGAGCACCTCGCGAATGCGCGGCAGGTCGCGGGAGACCACGGCTTCGAGCAGGCGGGCGAACAGGTCGAGATAGTCGATCATGTTGGCCTGGCGCTGGTCCAGCGACAGGTAATAGGCACGGCTCATGGCCGGTTGCAGGTTTTCCACGGTTTCCTGCAGGAACGGGTTGTCGGCGAACGGATAGGCCGCACGCATGACCGCAAAACTGTCGGCGACGAAGGTCTTGATGTCGAGCTGGTCATGGGCACGCTGCAGCCGCTGCTGGATCTCCAGAAACGGGCGCAGGTCGGCTTCGGTGCGCCATTTTTGCGCAACCGCATTGCCCAGCAGGATGTAGAACTCGCCCATCAGCGAGCACAGGCTACGAACGCTGCGTTCGTCCAGTTCGGTGACATGGGCACCACGTCGCGGCAGGATCGCCACCAGATGGCGGCGTTCGAGGATCAGCAGTGCTTCGCGCACCGAGCCGCGGCTGACGTTGAGCGCCTGGGTAACCTTCTGCTCCTGGATACGTTCGCCCGGCGCCAGCTCGCCGCGGATGATGCGTTCGGCCAGGTAATCGGCAATCTGCTCGGAGAGGCTGTCCGGGGCCTTGAACGTCATGGTTTTCCTTCAAAATCATTGAACTGGGCACAAGGGGCGAATTGTAGCGTACTTGGGCGGTAATCGCGCAGAGGGGCCAGGTGGTTTATTTGACCTGTCAGACAGCCACGCGCTCGGCGCGATCTATGCTTGGAATAGAGGCAGTGTGTGCAGCTGGGCATGGATACGTGCATTTTCTTGACCTTTGAGTCAGAAAAATATTGACCTGCCAGACAGGTCTTGCTTAGAGTCCGCCCAACAACAATAAAACCATTGCGAGGCCATCCCCGTGATCCAGTTTCTCGTCAACCAGGAGCTGCGTAGTGAGCACGCCCTGGACCCTAACATGACAGTGCTGCAGTACCTGCGCGAGCACCTGGGCAAACCCGGCACAAAGGAGGGCTGCGCCAGTGGTGACTGCGGTGCGTGCACCGTGGTGGTCGGCGAACTGAGCCAGGACGACCAAGGCAACGACAGCCTGCGCTACCGCAGCCTCAATTCGTGCCTCACCTTTGTGTCGTCGCTGCACGGCAAGCAACTGATCAGCGTCGAGGGGCTCAAGCACCAAGGCCAACTGCACAGCGTGCAACAGGCCATGGCCGATTGCCATGGATCGCAGTGCGGCTTCTGCACCCCCGGCTTTGTCATGTCGTTGTTCGCCCTGCAAAAGAACAGCAGCGGCCCTGACCTGCACCAGGCCCAGGAAGCCCTGGCTGGCAACCTGTGCCGCTGCACCGGTTACCGGCCGATCCTCGACGCCGCCGAGCAGAGCTGCCGCCAGCCCTGCCGCGACCAGTTCGATGCCCAGCAGGCGCAAACCATCAGCCGCCTCAAGGCCATTGCCCCGACCCAGACCGGCGAGCTGAACAGCGGCGACAAGCGCTGCCTGGTGCCGCTGACCGTGGCGGATCTGGCCGACCTGTACAGCTCGCACCCCGAAGCGCGGCTGCTGGCCGGTGGTACCGACCTGGCGCTGGAAGTCACCCAGTTCCACAAGACCTTGCCCGTGATGATCTACGTCGGCCACGTGGCCGAGCTCAAGCGCATCGAGAAAACCGCCAGCCACCTGGAAATCGGCGCCGCCACCCCGCTCACCGACTGCTATGGCGCGCTTAACGAGGAGTATCCCGACTTCGGCGCCCTGCTGCACCGCTTTGCCTCACTGCAGATACGCAACCAGGGCACCCTCGGCGGCAACATCGGCAACGCCTCGCCAATCGGCGACTCGCCACCCCTGCTGATCGCCCTGGACGCGCAGGTGGTGCTGCGCCAGGGTGAACGCCAACGGGTGATGCCACTGGAAGACTACTTCATCGACTACCGCATCACGGCTCGCCAGGACAGCGAGTTCATCGAGAAGATCATCGTACCGCGCGCCTCCAGTGACTGGGCGTTCCGCGCCTATAAAGTGTCCAAACGCCTGGACGACGACATCTCCGCCGTGTGCGCAGCCTTCAACCTGAGCATCGAAGACGGTGTGGTCAGCGGTGTGCGGATCGCCTTCGGCGGCATGGCGGCGATACCCAAGCGCGCCCGTGCCTGCGAGGCAGCGTTGCGCGGCAAGCCGTGGAACCAGGCCGCCATCGAGCGCGCCTGCCAGGCCCTGGCCGAGGACTTCACCCCGCTCAGCGACTTCCGCGCCAGCAAGGAATACCGCCTGCTGACCGCGCAGAACCTGCTGCGCAAGTACTTCATCGAACAGCAAACGCCGCACATCGAAACCCGGGTGACCGCTTATGTCTAACCATCACGTAGCCAAGAGCCAGGCCGAGATGGCCGAACTGTTCAGCCAGGACCTGACCACCGGGGTCGGCCGCAGCGTCAAGCACGACAGCGCCGACAAGCATGTATCCGGCGAGGCTGTGTACATCGACGACCGCCTGGAATTCCCCAACCAGTTGCACGTCTACGCCCGCACCGCCGACCGCGCCCATGCGCGCATCCTGCGCATCGACACCACGCCGTGCTATGCCTTCGAGGGTGTGCGCATTGCCATCACCCACGAAGACATCCCCGGCCTGAAGGACATCGGCCCGGTGGTGGCCGGCGACCCATTGCTGGCCATCGACAAGGTCGAGTTCTTCGGCCAGCCGGTGCTCGCTGTCGCTGCCCGCGATCTTGAAACCGCACGTAAAGCGGCCATGGCCGCCATCGTCGAGTACGAAGACCTGGAGCCGGTGCTGGACGTGGTCGATGCACTGCGCAAGAAGCACTTCGTGCTCGACAGCCACACCCACCAGCGCGGCGATTCGGCTGCCGCCCTGGCCAGCGCCCCGCACCGCATTCAGGGCACCCTGCACATCGGCGGCCAGGAGCACTTCTACCTCGAAACGCAGATTTCCTCGGTCATGCCCACCGAAGACGGCGGCATGATCGTCTACTGCTCCACGCAGAACCCCACCGAAGTGCAGAAACTGGTCGCCGAAGTGCTCGACGTGCCGATGAACAAAGTGGTGCTGGACATGCGCCGCATGGGTGGCGGTTTTGGCGGCAAGGAAACCCAGGCCGCCAGCCCGGCATGCCTGTGCGCGGTAGTCGCGCGCCTGACCGGCCAGCCAACCAAGATGCGCCTGCCGCGGGTCGAAGACATGACCATGACCGGCAAGCGCCACCCGTTCTACGTCGAGTATGACGTGGGCTTCGACGACAACGGCCGGCTGCACGGTATCAATTTCGACCTGGCCGGCAACTGCGGCTATTCGCCCGACCTGTCCGGTTCGATCGTCGACCGCGCCATGTTCCACTCCGACAACGCTTACTACTTGGGCGATGCCACCGTCCACGGGCACCGCTGCAAGACCAATACCGCCTCCAACACCGCCTACCGCGGCTTTGGCGGCCCACAGGGTATGGTCGCCATCGAGCAGGTGATGGACCATATCGCCCGTCATCTGGGCTGTGACCCACTGGCCGTGCGCAAGGCCAACTATTACGGCAAGACCGAACGCAACGTCACCCACTACTACCAGACCGTCGAGCACAACATGCTCGAGGAGATGACCGCCGAACTGGAAGCCAGCAGCGACTACGCCGAACGCCGCGAGTCGATCCGCCGCTTCAACGCCAACAGCCCGATCCTGAAGAAAGGCCTGGCACTGACACCGGTCAAGTTCGGCATTTCGTTCACCGCCACCTTCCTCAACCAGGCCGGTGCACTGATCCATATCTACACCGACGGCAGCATTCACCTGAACCACGGCGGCACCGAAATGGGCCAGGGCCTGAACACCAAGGTGGCCCAGGTGGTGGCGCAGATCTTCCAGGTGGACTTCAGCCGCATCCAGATCACCGCCACCAACACCGACAAGGTACCCAACACCTCGCCAACCGCAGCGTCGAGTGGTGCCGACCTGAACGGCAAGGCGGCGCAGAACGCGGCCGAAATCCTCAAGCGGCGCCTGACCGAGTTTGCCGCACGGCACTATCAGGTGACCGAGGAAGACGTCGAATTCCGTAACGGCCATGTGCGGGTGCGCGACCAGATCGTCAGCTTTGAGCAACTGGTGCAGCAGGCTTACTTCGCTCAGGTGTCGCTGTCCAGCACCGGGTTCTACCGCACACCGAAGATCTTCTACGACCGCAGCCAGGCCCGCGGCCGGCCGTTCTACTACTTCGCCTTTGGCGCTGCCTGCGTGGAAGTGATCGTCGATACGCTGACCGGCGAATACAAGATGTTGCGCGCCGACATCCTGCACGACGTGGGCGATTCGCTGAACCCTGCGATCGACATCGGCCAAGTGGAAGGCGGTTTCATCCAGGGCATGGGCTGGCTGACCACCGAAGAACTGGTGTGGAACGCCAAAGGCAAGCTGATGACCAACGGCCCGGCCAGCTACAAGATCCCGGCCGTGGCCGACATGCCACTGGACTTGCGGGTGAAGCTGGTGGAAAACCGCAAGAACCCGGAGGACACCGTGTTCCACTCCAAGGCCGTGGGCGAGCCGCCGTTCATGCTCGGCATTGCCGCCTGGTGCGCGATCAAGGATGCCGTGGCCAGCCTCGCCAACTACCGCGTGCAGCCACAGGTGGACGCGCCGGCAACACCGGAGCGGGTGCTGTGGGGCTGTGAGCAGATGCGCAAGGCGGTGGCTGCCACTCAGTCCGCAGAACCGGAGCTGGAAACCGTCACCCAGTAACGCCGCGCTCCGCTTTTTCTGTGGGAGCGGCCTTGTGTCGCGAAAGGGCTGCGCAGCAGCCCCAAATATGTATGTTGCTTTAAATATTCTGGGGCCGCTTCGCGCCCCTATCGCGACACAAGGCCGCTCCCACAAAGAAGCGGACCGCGTTGACCTGAAGAGGATCTGCATCATGCACCAATGGATCAACGCCCTCGCCGACCACCAGTCCCGTGGCGAAGCCTGCGTGCTGGTGACCATCATCGAGGAACGCGGCTCGACACCGCGCAATGCCGGCTCGAAGATGGTGGTCAGCGCCAGCGGTCTGTTCGACACCATCGGCGGCGGCCACCTGGAATACAAGGCGCTGCACATCGCCCGGCAAATGCTCGAAGCGCAGCGCACCACGCCGCACCTTGAGCGCTTCAGCCTCGGCGCCAGCCTGGGCCAGTGCTGCGGCGGCGTGACCGTGCTGCTGTTCGAACCCATGGCCGCCGTGCAGGCTCAGATCGCCGTGTTCGGCGCGGGCCATGTCGGCAGGGCTCTGGTACCCTTGCTCGCGGCGCTCCCCTGCCGGGTGCGCTGGATCGACTCGCGTGAACAGGAATTCCCCGAGCTCATCCCCAACGGGGTGACCAAGGTGGTCAGTGAAGAGCCGGTCGACGAAGTCGCAGACCTGCCGCCCGGCAGCTACTGCATCGTCATGACCCACAACCACCAGCTCGACCTGGAACTGACCGCCGCCATTCTCAAGCGCAACGATTTCACCTGGTTCGGCCTGATCGGCTCGAAGACCAAACGGGTCAAGTTCGAGCACCGCCTGCGCGAGCGAGGCTTCGACGAGGCCGTCATGGCACGCATGCGCTGCCCGATGGGCCTGGCCGAGGTCAAGGGCAAGCTGCCCATCGAGATCGCCGTGTCTATCGCCGGTGAAATCATTGCCACTTACAACGCCTGCTTCGGCCAGCACGACGCTGCCGCCAATGCCGGCCCCATTGCCCAATTGCTGCCGCCCTCCCGCCGCAGCCAAGCCATTTGACGAGTGTGTTATGACCGTTACCCGCAAAGCCTACCGTGCCGCCATCCTGCACAGCATTGCCGACCCGGCCGAGGTGGGCCTGGAGGCTTCCCATGAATACTACGAAGACGGCCTGCTGGTGGTCGACGATGGCCGCATCAGCGCCGTTGGGCACGCCAGTGAACTGCTGCCGACGCTGGATGCCGGCATCCCGGTCGAGCACTACCAGGACGCGCTGATCACCCCGGGCTTCATCGATACCCACATCCACTTCCCGCAGACCGGCATGATCGGTTCGTACGGCGAGCAGTTGCTGGACTGGCTGAACACCTACACCTTCCCGTGCGAAAAGCAGTTCGCCGACAAAGGCCACGCCGACCAGGTGGCGAAGATCTTCCTCAAGGAACTGCTGCGCAACGGCACCACCACTGCGCTGGTATTCGGCAGCGTGCACCCGGAATCGGTCAACGCCCTGTTCGAAGAGGCCGAGCGCCTGGACCTACGCCTGATCGCCGGCAAAGTGATGATGGACCGCAATGCCCCAGACTACCTGACCGACACCGCCGAGTCCGGCTATGCCGAAAGCAAGGCACTGATCGAGCGCTGGCACGGCAAAGGCCGCCTGCACTATGCAGTCACCCCGCGCTTCGCCCCGACCAGCACGCCGCAACAGTTGACCCTGGCCGGCCAACTGCTCAAGGAGCACCCGGGCGTATACATGCACACGCACCTGTCGGAAAACCTCAAGGAAATCGACTGGGTCAAGTCGCTGTTCCCCGAGCAGAAGGGTTACCTGGACGTCTACGACCACTTCGAGCTGTTGGGCGAGCGCTCGGTGTTCGCCCACGGCGTGCACCTGTGCGACGACGAGTGCCAGCGCCTGGCCGAAACCGGCTCGGCCGTGGCCTTCTGCCCCACCTCCAACCTGTTCCTCGGCAGCGGCCTGTTCAACCTGCCCCAGGCCGAGCGGTTCAAGGTCAACGTGGGCCTGGGTACCGACGTGGGCGCCGGCACCAGCTTCTCTCTGCTGAACACGCTGAACGAGGCATACAAGGTGATGCAGCTGCAAGGCGCGCGCCTGCACCCGTACAAATCGCTGTACCTGGCCACCCTCGGCGGCGCTCGCGCGCTACGTCTGGACGACCGTATCGGCAGCCTGCGCCCGGGTAACGATGCCGACTTCGTGGTGCTGGACTACAAGGCCACGCCACTGCTGGACTATCGCATCCAGCAGTCCAACAGCATCGAAGAAACCTTGTTCGTGCTCACCACCCTGGGCGATGACCGTACCGTGCGTGAAACCTACGCCGCCGGGCGCTGCGTGCACCAGCGCTAAGGTTCTTTCGCCAGGCCCCGATACAGCGCGCCGCCGATTGCAGCACCGATCAGCGGCGCCACCCAGAACAGCCACAGCTGCTGCAGGGCCCAGCCACCGACGAACAAGGCCGGCCCCGTGCTACGCGCGGGGTTGACCGAGGTATTAGTCACCGGGATCGAGATCAGGTGGATCAGGGTTAGGGCCAGGCCGATGGCGATCGGTGCAAAACCTGCCGGTGCGCGGGCGTCGGTCGCCCCCATGATGACCACCAGGAACATCGCCGTCATCACCACTTCACTGACAAAACCCGCACCCAGCGTATAGCCACCGGGCGAATGGTCGGCGTAGCCGTTTGAAGCCAACCCCGAAGACAGCTCGAACCCGGCCTTGCCGCTGGCGATGAGGTAGATCACCCCGGCCGCCAGGATGGCACCGATCACCTGGGCGATCACATAAGGCAGCAGCTCTTTGGCCGGGAAGCGCCCGCCAACCACCAGCCCGAACGACACGGCAGGGTTTAGATGGCAACCCGAGATATGGCCGATGGCAAAGGCCATGGTCAGTACGGTGAGGCCGAAGGCGAAGGCGACACCGAGCACACCGATGCCGAGAGGGGAACTGGCTGCGAGTACCGCACTGCCACAGCCACCAAGGACCAGCCAGAAGGTGCCGATCAGTTCGGCACCCATGCGTTTACCGAGGGACATGCTCATGAATCCATTCCTCAAGAAGTTGAACGCAACGAATGCGCAAGCCCAACTGCTTGATGAAGGTTTGCTCACAAGAATTTAGCAGACCTTTGGGTTATGGCCAGTAGTGGCTAGGGGCTGATTTGCAGCCCCTCGATCACACCGGCAAACGTTCAACCCTTGACGGAAACCTTGGGCTTTTTCAGCAAATGCGAGAACACCGCATGCAAATCGTCGGAGGCGCTCTCCTCGTCCAGGTTCAGCTTGCTGTCGATGTGGTCCATGTGATGCATCATCAGGCTCACGGCCTGCTCGGCATCGCGCGCCTCGATGGCATCGATGAGCTGCATGTGCTCATCGTAAGAGCAGTGCGAGCGGTTGCCGCTTTCGTACTGGGCAATGATCAGCGAAGTCTGCGATACCAGGCTGCGCTGGAAACTTACCAGCGGTGCATTGCCCGCCGCTTCGGCCAGCTTGAGGTGGAACTCACCGGACAGGCGAATGCCGGCACCCCGGTCACCGCGCGAAAAGCTGTCGCGCTCCTCACGCACCATCTGCCGCAGCTCGTTAAGCTGATCGGGGGTGGCATGCTGCACCGCCAGCTCGGTGATGGCGCGTTCGACCATGCGCCGCGAGAAGAACACCTGGCGCGCCTCTTCTACAGTCGGGCTGGCCACCACCGCGCCGCGGTTCGGCCGCAGCAGCACCACGCTTTCGTGGGCCAGGCGCGACAAGGCGCGGCGGATGATGGTGCGGCTGACGCCAAAGATCTCGCCCAGCGCTTCCTCACTCAACTTGGTGCCCGGAGCCAGACGCTGCTCGAGGATCGCCTCGAAAATATGCGCGTAGACGATGTCGTCCTGGGTACCGCTGCGGCCGGCCTTGCCGACTCGTGCAGGTTTTTTCAGAGGTTGCAGCTGTTCGTTCATGGGCTCTCGAGGCACGAAGAGAAAGTATGGCGCCATTGTACACAGGCTGAGGCGATTCCGCAGGGGGCGTTTTACCTATATAGCCGTTGTACGACGCATTGCGCATACAAAACATAAAACATTATTTGCTTTATTTGTACACAAAAGCATAATCCACCGAGCAACTTCTTGACCCTTGAGTCAACAAAAAAGGTCAGACGTCTGCCTTCCCTCGCGGAGCCGCCAAGTGCATTGCGCAGGAAACTGGCTCCATAACAACAAGAAAGACTTGAGGAGTACCCGCTGTGGAAAGCCGCAAATCCGAAGCCCCTACGCTGGATCTCGCCCCGCCGCTCGAAACGAGCTGGCTGGAGCGGATTTTCAAACTCAAGCAACACGGCAGCACTGTCAAAACCGAAATGATCGCTGGGGTGACCACCTTCATCACCATGGCCTACATCATCTTCGTCAACCCCAACATCATGGCCGACGCCGGCATCGACCATGGTGCCGCTTTTGTCGCCACCTGCATCGCCGCCGCGCTGGGCTGCCTGCTGATGGGCCTGTACGCCAACTGGCCGGTGGGCCTGGCGCCGGGCATGGGGCTCAATGCTTTCTTTACCTACACCGTGGTCGGCACCATGGGCTACAACTGGGAAACGGCGCTCGGGGCGGTATTCGTCTCCGGCGTGTTGTTCATGTTCCTGACCTTGTCGAAAGTGCGCGAATGGCTGCTCAACAGCATCCCGGTCAGCCTGCGCCATGCCATGGGGGCCGGCGTCGGATTGTTTCTCGGGCTGATCGGCCTGAAGACCGCAGGCATCATCGTCGACAGCCCCGCCACCCTGATCAAGCTGGGCTCGTTGCATGAGCCGGGGCCGCTGCTGGCGGCCGTGTGCTTTCTGCTGATCGCCATCCTCAGCTACAAGCGGGTATTCGGCGCGATCCTGATCAGCATCATTGGTGTCACCCTGGCGGGCTGGGGCCTGGGCCTGGTCAAGTTTGGCGGGGTGATGTCGATGCCCCCAAGCCTGGCACCGACCTGGATGGCCATGGACGTGGCTGGCGTGTTCAATGTCAGCATGATCAGCGTGGTGCTGGCGTTCCTGTTCGTGCACATGTTCGACACTGCCGGCACGCTGATGGGGGTTGCCCAGCGAGCGAACCTGGTAGCGCCGGACGGGCGTATCGAAGGCCTGTCACGCGCCTTGAAGGCCGACAGTGCTTCCAGCGTATTCGGTGCTGTGGTCGGCGTGCCCCCAGTGACCAGTTATGTGGAGAGTGCCGCAGGTGTCGCCGCAGGTGGCCGTACCGGTTTGACGGCCGTGGTGGTCGGCTTGCTGTTCGTCGCAGCGATGTTCTTCGCCCCGCTGGCGGGGATGATCCCGGCCTACGCGACAGCAGGCGCACTGATCTACGTGGCAATGCTGATGATGGGCAGCATGGCGCACATCCATTGGGACGAAGCCACCGACAGCATTCCGGCGATTGTCACGGTCATCATGATGCCGCTGACCTTCTCCGTTGCCGATGGTATCGCGCTGGGTTTCATCACCTACGTCGCGTTGAAGGCAGGTACCGGCAAGTACAAGGAAATCTCGGCCAGCCTGTGGGTACTGTGCGCAATCTTCATTGCCAAGTTCGTGTTCCTCTGAGCAAGGGCGCTTGGCTTTAGATTTCCAGTGTTCTCGAAATCGAGCGCCGCACGCGCGGCGCATCGCGAGCAAGGTCGCTCCTACGCTTGTTCCGGCCCATTAATGCCTGCGAGGGACGCGCGAACGCCTTGTTGGGACGCCACGATATGGCGCCCTTGCTCAACATTTGAAAGGCCTGCGCGGTCGCCCGTAGGAGCGGGTTCACCCGCGAAAGGGCCGGGCCTGCTGGCCAATCTCCACCCGCCGTTCACCGTTGCCGCCGCTACCGTATTCGCGGGTAAACCCGCCCCTACACCTGATCGGGGGTGGACACACATCGGTGATTGGGCGCAGGCCGTCGTAGGAACGGGTTCACCCGCGAAGAGGCCGGCACAGGCCACACAAAAACAGCAGACGAAAAAAAGCCCGCCAGTGTGAGAGCGGGCCAAAGGACCTACGAAGATTCTTCTAGCGACCAACTAGCTTCCACGATAGGTCGAATAGCTGTACGGCGAAATCAGCAGCGGCACATGGTAGTGCTCCTGCGACTCGTCGATGCCAAAGCGCAGCACGACAACATCCAGAAACGCCTGGGCCGGCAATTGCACGCCACGGGCGCGGTAGTAATCCCCAGCGCTGAACTGCAACTGGTAAACGCCAGTGCGGTAATCGTCCCCCTGCAACAGCGGCGCGTCGACGCGGCCATCGCTGTTGGTCAGGGCGGTGTTCACCAGCTCCAGCTGCTGGCCTTCGACGCGGTACAGCTCGACCTTGATCGAGCTACCCGGGCAGCCATGCGCGGCATCCAGTACGTGTGTGGTCAAACGTCCCATTGCGTGTCGCCTCTTGTTCAATCTGTGGGCAAAAAATACTCAGCCATCGCACCAGCTTAGCGCCTGCGGCAGGCGGGAATGACGTTATTAAGACATTCCAGCCAAGGATTGTACACAATTTTTTGATCCCCTCTGTCACACCCTCCCTTTGCTGCCCATAAACGACCCATCGGTCGCAAATACACGCACCATAACGATGCCAACCTCATTAGCTGACCAAACAGGCAGGTTTCTTGCACTGTATTTCCAGGTCGCTGTCAGGCGACAAAAGGGAAGAAATGCGGAAAAACAGGCTTACAAAAGATTTCAGAAGTTGTATACAATCAGCCCATCCGGTGGTGCGACATACCGACGCGGCCCGCCCACCCCCCGCACTAACGCACAAGAAGGAAGACTGCAGTGAGCGCTGATTACCCTCGCGACCTGATCGGTTACGGCAACAACCCTCCTCACCCGCAATGGCCGGGCAACGCCCGCATCGCGCTGTCTTTCGTCCTCAATTACGAGGAAGGTGGCGAACGCAACATCCTGCACGGTGACAAGGAATCCGAAGCCTTCCTGTCCGAGATGGTCGCTGCCCAACCCCTGCAGGGCCAGCGCAACATGAGCATGGAGTCGCTGTATGAATACGGCAGCCGTGCCGGTGTATGGCGCCTGCTGAAGCTGTTCAAGGACAGCGGCGTGCCACTCACCGTCTTCGCCGTGGCCATGGCCGCCCAGCGCCACCCCGACGTGATCCGCGCCATGGTCGAAGCCGGCCACGAGATCTGCAGCCACGGCTACCGCTGGATCGACTACCAGAACATGGACGAGGCCCAGGAGCGCGAGCACATGCTCGAAGCCATCCGTATCCTCACCGAACTCACCGGCGAGCGCCCGCTGGGCTGGTACACCGGCCGTACCGGCCCGAACACCCGCCGCCTGGTGATGGAGGAAGGTGGTTTCCTCTATGACAGCGACACCTACGACGACGACCTGCCCTACTGGGAGCCGAACAACCCCACCGGCAAGCCGCACCTGGTGATCCCCTACACCCTGGACACCAACGACATGCGCTTCACCCAGGTACAGGGCTTCAACTGCGGCGAGCAGTTC
This sequence comes from Pseudomonas sp. BO3-4, assembly GCF_034044115.1. NCBI lineage: Bacteria > Pseudomonadati > Pseudomonadota > Gammaproteobacteria > Pseudomonadales > Pseudomonadaceae > Pseudomonas > Pseudomonas sp. BO3-4. The sequence goes on along the minus strand of NZ_CP139018.1, from coordinate 1,775,456 downwards.
TTCCAGTACCTGAAAGACGCCTTTGATGTGCTGTACGCCGAAGGCGCCGAAGCACCGAAAATGCTTTCCATCGGCCTGCACTGCCGCCTGGTCGGCCGCCCGGCACGCCTGGCTGCACTCAAGCGCTTCGTCGATTACGCAAAAAGTCATGACCAGGTCTGGTTCGCCCGTCGCGTGGATATCGCCCGCCACTGGCACACCACCCACCCGTACAAGAAAGAGAACGCCTGATGACCGCCTTCAATACCCTCAAACCATCCGCCCTCGACCGCGACGCCTTCGTCAAGGCCTTCGCCGACATCTACGAGCACTCGCCGTGGGTTGCCGAAAAAGCCTATGACCTGGGCCAACTGGGCGAGCTGGACGAGATCGAGGCGCTGCACCAGCGCATGAGCGACATCCTGCTCAGCGCCAACCACGCTGACCAGCTCGCGCTGATCAATGCTCACCCGGACCTGGCAGGCAAGGCCGCCATCCAGGGCGAACTGACCGAATCGAGCACCAACGAACAGGCCGGTGCCGGTATCCACCAGTGCACCGCCGAAGAGTTCGCCCGGTTCACCGAACTGAACGATGCCTACAAGGCCAAGTTCCAGTTCCCGTTCATCATGGCGGTGAAGGGCAGTAACCGGCACCAGATTCTCGCCGCCTTTGAAAAACGCATCCACAACGATGCCGATGCCGAATTCAAGGAAGCCCTGGCGCAGATCAACCTGATCGCCCTGTTCCGCCTGCTGCAGCTGTAAGCAACAGCCGAACCTTATTCAGAAAACGAACAATAGAAGAGATAACCGCATGCGCACCCTGATGATCGAGCCCTTGACCAAAGAAGCCTTCGCCCAGTTCGGAGACGTGATCGAAACCGACGGCAGCGACCACTTCATGATCAACAACGGCTCGACCATGCGCTTTCACAAGCTCGCCACGGTCGAAACCGCCGAGCCTGAAGACAAGGCGATCATCAGCATCTTCCGCGCCGACGCGCAGGACATGCCGCTGACCGTGCGCATGCTGGAACGCCATCCGCTGGGCAGCCAGGCTTTTATCCCGCTGCTCGGCAACCCCTTTCTGATCGTGGTCGCGCCCGTTGGCGATGCACCTGTATCAGGCTTGGTCCGAGCCTTCCGCAGTAATGGCAGGCAGGGCGTTAATTACCATCGCGGCGTCTGGCACCACCCGGTGCTGACGATCGAAAAGCGGGATGATTTCCTGGTGGTTGATCGCAGTGGTTCTGGCAACAACTGCGATGAGCATTACTTCACCGAGGAACAGATGCTGATCCTCAATCCCCACCAATAAGAAAAGGTCAGTCATCTTCTCGGTGACTGGCAGAGGTACATACTGTGGAAGCACACCTTCACGAATGGCTGAACCTGAGCATTCGCTGGGTTCACATGATCACCGGCGTCGCCTGGATCGGTGCATCGTTCTACTTCGTCTGGCTGGAGAACCACCTGAACCGAAGCAACCCGCGCGATGGGTTGTCAGGTGATCTCTGGGCGATTCACGGCGGTGGTATCTACCACCTGGAGAAATACAAGCTCGCCCCCCCGAAAATGCCCGAGAACCTGCACTGGTTCAAATGGGAAGCCTACTTTACCTGGATGTCCGGTATCGCCCTGCTGTGCGTGGTGTTCTACTGGAACCCGGCGCTGTACCTGCTGGCGCCTGGCAGCACCCTGAGCGGTGCCGAAGGCGTGGCTATCGGTATCGGTTCGCTGATCGCTGGCTGGTTCATCTACGATTTCCTGTGCGACTCGCCCTTGGGCAAGAAGCCAGCGCTGCTCGGTGGTGTGCTGTTCGTGCTGATCATCGCTGCCTGCTGGGGCTTCAGCCTGGTGTTCAGCGGCCGTGGTGCCTACCTGCACACCGGCGCGATCATCGGCACCATCATGGTCGGTAACGTGTTCCGCATCATCATGCCGGCCCAACGCCAGCTGGTGGCGGCGATCGAGAACAACCAGACGCCCGACCCGGTACTGCCGGCCAAGGGCCTGTTGCGCTCGCGTCACAACAACTACTTCACCCTGCCGGTGCTGTTCATCATGATCAGCAACCATTTCCCGAGCACCTACGGTAGCCAGTACAACTGGCTGATCCTGGCCGGTATCGCAGTAGCCGCGGTTCTGATCCGCCACTACTTCAACACCCGCCACGACAGCAACAAGTACGCCTGGACCCTGCCCGTCGGCGCCTTGGCGATGATCTGCCTGGCCTACGTTACCGGCCCGAAACCGATAGCCGTAAGCCCTGAGCAAGCCGCAGCGAAGATCGAGTACCAACCGCTGCCGGCAACTGCCGTAGGCGGCAAGACCGCTGCCGAGCAGCGTGCCGAGGACGCCGCCAAGGCTGCCGAAGCACCCGCCGCACCTGCGCAGGCACCGGCCCAGGCCGCTGCCCAGGCCGGTGGTGGCGACTTCGACAAGATCCACAATGTCATCCAGGAACGCTGCACCGTGTGCCACTCGTCCAAGCCGACCAGCCCACTGTTCAGCGCCGCTCCTGCCGGCGTGATGTTCGACACTCCGCAGCAGATCCAGGCCCAGGCCGCGCGCATTCAGGCGCAAGCGGTTGCCAGCCAGATCATGCCGCTGGGCAACATCACCCAGATGACCACCGAAGAGCGCAAGCTCGTCGGCGACTGGATCGCCAAAGGCGCCCAGGTCAACTGACAGCACCTCGCCAGGCAACCCGCCCCCCAAGGGAATCACCGTCCCCTGTAGGAGCGGGCTTGCCCGCGAAGAGGCCGGTAGCCCCGGCCTCAGGCTTCATGTGTAACGCAACAAGCAAGCATCGAGCGCGCAGGCATGAGGCCTGCCGCTTGGATCCGAGAATAAAAACAAAACTCGAGGTGCTGCATGTCCGAGTCACGCAAGGCGTATATCCCCATTGCGCCGCCGCGAGAACCCTTGCCCCTGTTCCAACTGTTCCTGGTTGGCCTGCAACACGTTCTGCTGATGTACGGTGGCGCGATCGCCGTGCCGTTGATCATCGGCCAGGCCGCCGGGTTGTCCCGTGAAGAAGTCGCTTTCCTGATCAACGCCGACCTGCTGGTCGCTGGCGTCGCTACCATCATCCAGTCGTTCGGTATCGGCCCGGTGGGCATCCGCATGCCGGTGATGATGGGTGCCAGTTTCGCTGCCGTCGGCAGCATGGTGGCCATGGCCGGCATGCCCGGCGTGGGCCTGCAGGGGATCTTCGGCGCGACCATCGCTGCCGGGTTCTTCGGCATGCTGATCGCGCCGTTCATGTCCAAGGTTGTCCGCTTCTTTCCCCCACTGGTCACCGGTACGGTGATCACCTCGATTGGCCTGTCGCTGTTCCCGGTGGCCGTCAACTGGGCCGGTGGCGGCCAAGACGCTCAAACGTTCGGCTCGCCGATCTACCTGCTGGTGGCCGGCCTGGTACTGGCCGTTATCCTGCTGATCAACCGCTTCATGCGCGGTTTCTGGGTCAACGTGTCGGTACTGGTGGGCATGGGCCTTGGCTACATCCTGGCCGGCTCCATCGGCATGGTCGACCTGTCGGGCCTGAATGAAGCACCGTGGTTGCAGGTGGTCACCCCGCTGCACTTCGGCATGCCGACCTTCAGCCTGGCGCCGATCCTGTCCATGTGCCTGGTAGTGGTGATCATCTTCGTCGAGTCCACCGGCATGTTCCTGGCCTTGGGCAAGGTGACCGATCGCGAAGTCACCCCTGGCATGTTGCGTCGCGGCCTGCTGTGCGATGCCGGTGCGTCGTTCATTGCGGGCTTCTTCAACACCTTCACCCACTCCTCGTTCGCCCAAAACATCGGCCTGGTGCAGATGACTGGGGTGCGCTGCCGCTATGTCACCATCGTGGCCGGTGCACTGCTGATCCTGCTCAGCCTGCTGCCCAAGGCGGCCTTCCTGATTGCCTCGATCCCGCCCGCAGTACTGGGCGGCGCGTCCATCGCCATGTTCGGCATGGTCACTGCCACCGGGATCAAGATTCTTCAGGAGGCGGACATCGGCGACCGCCGCAACCAGCTGTTGGTTGCCGTGAGCGTCGGCTTCGGGTTGATCCCCGTGGTGCGTCCGGAGTTCTTTGCCCAGATGCCACAGTGGATGGAACCCATCACCCACAGCGGTATCGCCATGGCCACGGTCTGTGCCCTGGTGTTGAACGTTCTGTTCAACATCCTTGGCGGTGCCGACCGCGCAATGCACAACGACGTCTGTCACCAGCATTGAGCCAAAAGGGGCGGTGCATGACCGCCCCTCATCACCTCTGCAGTAACCGCTACGCCGTCGACCCGCCGGAATGGGTCGCCCGGGGCGCCTGCGCGCCAAAAAAACCGCCAACAAAAACAATAAGTCCGGGAATCACAACATGAAGCGCATCACCACGTCCCTGTTGTTGGGCAGCAGCCTGCTGGCCACCCTACCCTCGCACGCAGGCGAATGGCTGCAATGGCACGGCGAAAGCCTGACCTACCTGTACGGCAAGGACTTCAAGGTCAACCCTGATATCCAGCAGACCATCACCTTCGAGCACGCCAACAAATGGAAGTACGGCGACACCTTCATGTTCGTCGACAAGATCTTCTACAACGGCAAGGCCGACCCCGGCAAAGGTGTGACCACCTACTACGGCGAGTTCAGCCCACGCCTGTCATTGGGCAAGATCTTCGACCGCAAGCTTGCCTTCGGTCCGATCAAGGACGTGCTGCTGGCCATGACCTACGAGCGCGGTGAAGGCGACAACGAGGCCTACCTGATCGGCCCAGGCTTTGACTTGAACATCCCCGGCTTCAACTATTTCACCCTCAATTTCTACGTGCGTAACACCGAAGGCAGCCGCCCCGGTGACAATGTCTGGCAGATTACCCCCGGCTGGTCGTACACCCTCCCTGTCGGCCGGTCAGATATTCTGATCGACGGTTACATGGACTGGGTTACCGACAATGACCAGACCCGCCGTGGCACCTATCACGCCAACCTGCACTTCAACCCGCAGGTCAAATACGACCTGGGCAAGGCGCTGAACCTGGGTGCCAAGCAGCTCTACGTCGGCTTTGAATACAGCTACTGGAAAGACAAGTACGGCATTGACAGCCGCGGCAACCTGGACAGCAACCAGAGCGTGGCCAGTGCGCTGATCAAGGTGCACTTCTAGGAAGTTGACCAAACGCACAAGTTTGAATCACCCCGCTCCAGGACGGAGCACTTGAGGCGCGGCGCGCAAGCCAGTAATCTGCGCGCCCCCTCGATCAGGGCAGAACGGATTCTGCCTGCGTTTACTGACCGCTCAGTCAATGAATACGGGCGGTTGGCCAACGTGTTGCCAGCCTGAAAGACCCTTTTCATCCGTTCAGAACGAAGTCGAGCAGGAAGGTTTTGCCAACCCGGAAAAGTTGGCTCGACCCTTGCCAAACAGCTGTGGCCTATCGAAAAAAGCTGACTCAAAAGACAAAAAAAGCGCCGACACCGAGCGCTGACAACAGATCAATCAAGGGAGCGACACTCGCAATGCGTACTATCAAGAGCCTGATCCTCGCCGGCGGCCTGCTGGCCTGCGGCACCACCTTCGGCGGCGACCTGCTGCAATGGCAGAACAACAGCCTGACCTACCTGTGGGGCAAGAACTTCAAGGTAAACCCGGCGATTCAGCAAACCGTCACCTTCGAGCACGCCGATGGCTGGAAGTACGGCGACAACTTCATTTTCGTCGACAAGATCTTCTACCAGGGCCAGAAAGACGCCGGCAACGGCCCGAACACCTACTACGGTGAGATCAGCCCACGCCTGTCGTTCGGCAAGATTTTCGACCAGAAGATCGAGTTTGGCCCGGTCAAGGACGTGCTGCTGGCGATGACCTACGAGTTTGGCGAGGGTGACACCGAGTCTTACCTGATCGGTCCGGGCTTCGACCTGGCCATCCCGGGCTTCGACTACTTCCAGCTGAACTTCTACAACCGCACCACCGACGGCAGCCGCGCTGGCGACAACGTGTGGCAGATCACCCCGGTGTGGTCGTACACCATTCCGGTCGGTGATTCCGACGTGCTGATCGACGGCTTCATGGACTGGGTGGTGGACAACGACGAGAACCGCCGCGGCACCTACCAGGCCAACCTGCACTTCAACCCGCAGATCAAGTATGACCTGGGCAAGGCGCTGCACCTGGGCGAGAAGCAGTTGTATGTGGGTGTGGAGTACGATTACTGGAAGAACAAGTACGGCATCAAGGACAGCGATGCTTTCACTACCGACCAGAACACCATGAGCTTCTTGGTCAAGGTTCACTTCTGACCTGAGTTAGCGGGGCCGCTTTGCGGCCCATTCGCGGGTAAACCCGCTCCTACAGGGGACGCGCCGGGTTCAAGGCAAACGCGGTACCTGGTAGGAGCGGGTTCACCCGCGAACCGGGGCAAAGCCCCGGCAAAGCGCCTCAATTGGCCGGCCGAACCGCCCGCCACAATTTCCCCGCAACGCTTACCACCGCCAGCACCACAGCACCTGCGAGGACTCCGACCCCGCCGTTGAGCAACGCGCCGGTCAACGCCCCGCCACGCCCTTCGCTGAACGCCTCGATGGCATGATGCAGCGGCTCGATGCCATGCACCAGGATCCCACCGCCCACCAGAAACATCGCCGCAGTACCAATCACCGACAGGCTTTTCATCATGTACGGCGCCGCCCGCAGGATGCCGTTACCCACTGCCTGAGTCAGCCTGGAGGTTTTGCGGGCCATCCACAGCCCAAGGTCGTCAAGCTTGACGATCCCGCCTACCAACCCATACACACCAATGGTCATGACCACCGCAATGCCCGACAGCACGATGATCTGCTGGGTCAGCGGCGAGTCAGCCACGATACCCAAGGTAATGGCGATGATTTCCGCCGACAGGATGAAGTCGGTACGCACCGCCCCCTTGATCTTGGCTTTTTCAAAAGCCACCAGGTCAACACTGGCATCGGCAACAGCCTCCTTGCGCGCCGCGTGCTGTGCCTCATCCTCATCCTTGCTGTGCAAGAACTTGTGCGCCAGCTTCTCGAAACCCTCGAAGCACAGGAACGCGCCACCCAGCATCAACAACGGCGTAACCGCCCACGGTATGAACGCACTGATCAGCAGCGCGGCCGGTACCAGGATCGCCTTGTTGACGAACGACCCCTTGGCCACCGCCCAGACGACCGGAAGTTCACGATCGGCGCGCACGCCGGTGACCTGCTGAGCATTCAGCGCCAGGTCGTCACCCAGCACACCCGCAGTCTTTTTCGCCGCGACTTTAGTCATTAGCGAGACGTCATCCAGCAACGTGGCGATGTCGTCGATCAGTACCAGTAGACTGCTTCCTGCCATGTTTGCTTGTATCCAAATAAGTCAATGTGCCGGATTCTAGCCCAAAGCCGCTGCCTTGAGCGCCCGTCGAGGCCGGTGCTACCATGCCCGATCCCCCTTAGAGGTGGCCAGACACGAGGAAGATCCCTGACCATGAGCACCATTCGCGAGCGCAACAAGGAATTGATCCTGCGCGCGGCCAGCGAGGAATTCGCCGACAAGGGCTTCGCCGCCACCAAGACCAGCGATATCGCGGCCAAGGCCGGCCTGCCCAAGCCGAACGTGTACTACTACTTCAAGTCCAAGGACAACCTTTACCGCGAGGTCCTGGAAAGCATCATCGCGCCGATCATGCAGGCATCCACGCCGTTCAATGCAGACGGCGACCCGAAGGAAGTGCTGAGTGCGTACATTCGTTCGAAAATTCGCATTTCGCGTGACCTGCCCCATGCGTCCAAGGTGTTCGCCAGCGAGATCATGCATGGCGCGCCGCACCTGTCACCGAACCAGGTCGAGCAGTTGAACGAGCAGGCCCGGCACAACATCGAGTGCATCCAGCGCTGGATCGACCGCGGGCAGATCGCCCATGTGGACGCGCACCACCTGATGTTCAGCATCTGGGCGGCGACCCAGACCTATGCGGACTTCGACTGGCAGATTTCTGCGGTGACCGGCAAGGCCAAGCTGGCCGACAGTGATTATGACGCGGCGGCCGAGACCATTATCCGCATGGTGCTCAAGGGTTGTGAGCCAGAGGTGGCCTGACATGGCCAATGGGGACCGCATTCCACTGGGGTCGCACGCCCCTGTGGGAGCAACTGTCTTGCTCAATTTCTGAAAGCTGGCGCGATCCGTGTGGGAGCGGCCTTGCGTCGCGAAAGGGCTGCACAGCAGCCCCGGGGTTTCAGCGTCGATGCAAATAATGCCGGGGCCGCTTCGCGGCCCTTTCGCGACACAAGGCCGCTCCCACAGGCCGGTGTTCAGCCTCAGCCCAGCGCAGTGTCGAGAAACATCATCACCGCAAACCCGCCCATCAACCCTGGGTAATGGAGCTGGGTGCAGCGCTGGGCATCAAGGTCGAGCCGGCGCTGGAAGCCCTGAAAGTCGCCGTACACATCTAAAGCCTGGCGCAGTCCTTGTGGGGCCTTGTGTCGCGAATGGGCCGCAAAGCGGCCCCAGCTGACTTGAGCCTTACGCCGCTACCCCGGCATCTGCCCGCAACCCCACCTCCTCGATCGCACTGATCGCACACTGCTCGTCGATATCCGACGTATCGCCGCTGATCCCCACGGCACCCAGCACCTTGCCGTCCTGATCACGAATCAGCACCCCACCTGGCGCCGGCACCACCGGCCGCTCACCCATCCCGTTCAACGCGGCAAAAAAAGCCGGCCGCTGCTGCGCATCCAGCGCCAGCAAGCGCGACCCCTTGCCCAGGGCAATCGCACCCCAGGCTTTGCCAGTGGCCACTTCAGGGCGAATCAGGCTCGCGCCATCCTCGCGCTGCAGCGCCAGCAGGTGCCCGCCGGCATCCAGCACCGCCACGGTCAGCGGCGCGGCATTGATCTTGCGGCCCGCCACCAGCGCGGCATTCACCAGGCTGACGGCGACTTTCAGGTTAAGAACGTTCATGGAAAGGTCCTCTTCTTGTTGTGAGAAGCCCTAAGGGCAGTTGAAAACCGATTGGACAAATAGAACACAACGAGAGATATTTTTGTATACAATATTTTGAAAAGATCGTATGCGATGGCGCAAACCCTCGTTTTCACGGGCGCTCTGACGAAAGCCAACTTACCCGATGAAAACCCATTGACCTAAACCATCAGGCGTGAATACACTCTGTCGCAAAGCAAGTTGTATACAATTACAAAATCGATGAGGCACAAACCATGAGCAAAATGAGAGCAATCGATGCAGCCGTTCTGGTCATGCGCCGTGAAGGTGTAGATACCGCGTTCGGCATCCCGGGGGCTGCCATCAACCCGTTGTATTCGGCCCTGAAGAAAGTCGGTGGCATCGATCACGTCCTCGCTCGTCACGTCGAAGGTGCCTCGCACATGGCCGAGGGCTACACCCGCGCCAACCCGGGCAACATCGGTGTGTGCATCGGCACTTCCGGCCCTGCCGGCACCGACATGGTCACCGGCCTGTACAGCGCCTCGGCCGACTCCATCCCGATTCTGTGCATCACTGGCCAGGCGCCACGTGCCCGCCTGCACAAGGAAGACTTCCAGGCTGTCGACATCACCAACATCGTCAAGCCAGTGACCAAGTGGGCGACCACCGTTCTGGAGCCAGGCCAGGTGCCTTACGCCTTCCAGAAGGCCTTCTATGAAATGCGTACCGGCCGCCCAGGCCCGGTGCTGATCGACCTGCCGTTCGACGTGCAGATGGCCGAAATCGAATTCGACATCGATGCCTACGAACCACTGGCAGTCAACAAGCCATCCGCCACCCGCGTACAGGCCGAGAAAGCCCTGGCCCTGCTCAATGACGCCGAGCGCCCACTGCTGGTAGCCGGTGGCGGCATCATCAACGCCGATGCCAGCGACAAGCTGGTCGAATTCGCCGAACTGACCGGCGTACCCGTGATCCCGACCCTGATGGGCTGGGGCACCATCCCGGACGACCACGCCCAGATGGTCGGCATGGTCGGCCTGCAGACCTCGCACCGCTATGGCAACGCAACCCTGCTGAAGTCCGACCTGGTATTCGGTATCGGTAACCGCTGGGCCAACCGCCACACCGGTTCCGTCGATGTCTACACCGAAGGCCGCAAGTTCGTGCATGTCGACATCGAACCGACCCAGATCGGCCGCGTGTTCACCCCGGACCTGGGCATCGTTTCCGATGCTGGCAAGGCACTGGACGTGTTCCTGGAAGTGGCCCGCGAGTGGAAAGCCGCCGGCAAGCTCAAGTGCCGCAAGGCCTGGCTGGAAGAGTGCCAGGAGCGCAAGTCGAGCCTGCAGCGCAAGACCCACTTCGACAACGTGCCGGTCAAGCCGCAGCGCGTCTACGAAGAAATGAACCAGGTATTCGGCAAAGACACCTGCTACGTCAGCACCATCGGCCTGTCGCAGATTGCCGGCGCGCAGTTCCTGCATGTGTACAAGCCTCGCCACTGGATCAACTGCGGCCAGGCCGGCCCGCTGGGCTGGACCATCCCTGCTGCGCTGGGCGTGGTCAAAGCCGATCCGAAGCGCAAGGTTGTGGCGCTGTCCGGTGACTACGACTTCCAGTTCATGATCGAAGAACTGGCGGTGGGTGCGCAGTTCAACCTGCCGTACGTGCACGTGCTGGTCAACAACGCCTACCTGGGCCTGATCCGTCAGGCGCAGCGTGGCTTCGACATGGATTACTGCGTACAACTGGCGTTCGAGAACATCAACTCGACCGACGCTGCCACCTACGGTGTCGACCACGTCGCCGTGGTCGAAGGCCTGGGTTGCAAGGCCATCCGTGTGTTCGAGCCAGCAGAAATCGCCCCTGCCCTGATCAAGGCACAGAAGATGGCCGAAGAGTTCCGCGTGCCGGTGGTGGTTGAAGTGATTCTCGAGCGTGTGACCAACATTTCCATGGGCACCGAGATCAACGCGGTCAACGAATTCGAAGACCTGGCCCTGGTCGGCAACGACGCGCCAACCGCCATCTCGCTGCTGGACTGATCGCCTGACGCCCCCAGGCACGCCCTGGGGGCCTTCATCGCAAGGAGACAACTCATGCCTCGCTTCGCTGCCAACCTGTCCATGCTGTTCACCGAACAGGACTTCCTGGCCCGCTTCAAGGCTGCCGCCGATGCTGGTTTCAGCGGCGTCGAATACCTGTTCCCGTACGACTTCAGCGCTGCCGACATCAAGCAGCAGCTGGAAGCCAACGGCCTGACCCAGGTGCTGTTCAACCTGCCTGCCGGCGACTGGGCCAAAGGTGAGCGCGGTATCACCTGCCACCCTGACCGCGTCGAGGAATTCCGCGCGGGTGTCGACAAGGCCATCGAATACGCCAAGGTGCTGGGCAACACCCAGGTCAACGCCCTGGCCGGCATTCGCCCACAAGGCCCGGACTGCGCCACTGTGCGCAAGACCTTCGTCGAGAACCTGCGCTACGCCGCTGACAAGCTCAAGGGCGCCGGTATTCGCCTGGTCATGGAAATGATCAACACCCGCGACATCCCAGGCTTCTACCTGAACACCACCCAGCAGGCCCTGGAAATCCAGGCCGAGGTGGGCAGCGACAACCTGTTCCTGCAATACGACATCTACCACATGCAGATCATGGAAGGTGACCTGGCTCGCACCATGGAAGCCAACCTGAAACTGATCAACCACATCCAGCTGGCCGACAACCCCGGCCGCAATGAACCAGGCACCGGCGAGATCAACTACCGCTTCCTGTTCGAACACCTGGACCGCATTGGCTACCAGGGCTGGGTGGGCGCGGAGTACAAGCCCAAGACCACCACCGAAGCAGGCCTGGGCTGGCTAAAAACCCACAACGCAATCTGAGGAACAACTCGGGACCCTGTGGGAGCGGGCTCGCCCGCGAACACCGGCAAAGCCGGTGCCATCCACCGAGTTGTCTGCTTCGCGGGCGAGCCCGCTCCCACAGGGGGCCAAAGCTTGCTTGAGATATCACAATTACAAAGAGGTAATCTCTCATGGCTAAAATCGGTTTCATCGGCACCGGCATCATGGGCAAGCCCATGGCCCAGAACCTGCAAAAAGCAGGTCACAGCATCTTCGTTTCCACCCACCACGACGCCGCGCCAGCCGACCTGATCGCCGCCGGTGCCGTGGCCCTGGCCAACCCGAAAGAAGTTGCCCAGGAAGCCGAATTCATCATCGTCATGGTTCCCGACACCCCGCAGGTCGAAAGCGTCCTGTTCGGTGAAAACGGCGTGGCCGAAGGCGTTGGCCCGAACAAGGTGGTGATCGACATGAGCTCGATCTCCCCTACCGCTACCAAAGCCTTCGCCGAAAAAATCAAGGCTACCGGTGCCGCCTACCTGGACGCCCCAGTGTCCGGTGGTGAAGTCGGCGCCAAGGCCGCGACCCTGAGCATCATGGTCGGTGGCTGCCCGAAAGCCTTCGAGCGCACCCTGCCGCTGTTCGAAGCCATGGGCAAGAACATTACCCGGGTCGGTGGCAACGGTGACGGCCAGACCGCCAAGGTCGCCAACCAGATCATTGTCGCCCTGAACATCCAGGCTGTGGCCGAAGCCCTGCTGTTCGCCGCCAAGAACGGCGCCGACCCTGCCAAGGTGCGTGAAGCACTGATGGGCGGCTTTGCTTCGTCGAAAATCCTCGAAGTGCACGCCGAGCGCATGATCAAGGGCACCTTCGACCCAGGCTTCCGCATCAACCTGCACCAGAAGGACCTGAACCTGGCCCTGCAAGGCGCCAAGGAACTGGGCATCAACCTGCCCAACACCTCCAATGCCCAGCAAGTGTTCAACACCTGCCAGGCACTGGGCGGCGGCAACTGGGACCACTCGGCGCTGATCAAAGGCCTGGAGCACATGGCCAACTTCTCGATCCGCGACGACAAATAAGTCGTTTTTAGCCTTCACTGGCCTCTTCGCGGGTAAACCCGCTCCTACCAAAGACCGCACAATCGCTCAGAGCTGTGCATGTAGGAGCGGGGCTTGTCCGCGAAGAAGCCAACGCCGTTGAACCTGCGACCACAGGCCCAATGGTGGCATCGAGCAACACCCGCCCCTGGTTCGGCCTGCACGGAGGCAGTTCCAGGGGCGTTTTTGATTCTGCAGAACAACAATAATTGGGAGCCTGCCATGTCGGTCGATCCGCAAAAACTTCTCCGCGAACTGTTCGACACAGCCATCGCCGCCGCCCACCCCCGTCAAGTCCTCGAACCCTACCTGCCCGCCGATCGCAGCGGCCGGGTTATCGTCATCGGCGCCGGCAAGGCCGCAGCTGCCATGGCCGAAGTGGTCGAGAAAAGCTGGCAGGGCGAAGTCTCCGGCCTGGTCGTGACCCGTTACGGCCACGGCGCCAACTGCCAGAAGATCGAGGTGGTCGAAGCCGCCCACCCGGTCCCGGACGCTGCCGGCCTGGCGGTGGCCAAGCGCGTGCTGGAACTGGTCAGCAACCTCAACGAAGAAGACCGCGTCATCTTCCTGCTGTCTGGCGGTGGCTCGGCGCTGCTGGCCCTGCCTGCCGAAGGCCTGACCCTGGCCGACAAGCAGCAGATCAACAAGGCGCTGCTGAAATCCGGCGCCACCATCGGCGAGATGAACTGCGTGCGCAAGCACCTCTCGGCGATCAAGGGCGGGCGCCTGGCCAAGGCCTGCTGGCCGGCCACGGTCTACACCTATGCCATTTCCGATGTACCGGGCGACCTCGCCACGGTCATCGCTTCCGGCCCCACCGTGGCCGACCCTAGCACCTCGGCCGACGCCCTGGCCATCCTCAAACGCTACAACATCGAAGCGCCCAAAGCGGTCATCGACTGGCTGAACAACCCGGCCTCGGAAACCGTCAAGGCCGATGACCCGGCCCTGGCCCGCAGCCACTTCCAGTTGATCGCCAAACCCCAGCAGTCGCTCGAGGCCGCCGCGGTCAAAGCCCGTCAGGCCGGTTTCAGCCCGCTGATCCTCGGCGACCTGGAAGGTGAATCGCGCGAAGTGGCCAAGGTGCATGCCGGTATCGCCCGGCAAATCGTTCAGCACGGCCAGCCGCTCAAAGCGCCCTGCGTGATCCTGTCGGGTGGCGAAACCACCGTGACCGTGCGCGGCAATGGCCGTGGCGGGCGTAACGCCGAGTTCCTGCTCAGCCTCACCGAAAGCCTCAAAGGCCTGCCGGGCGTGTACGCCCTGGCCGGTGACACCGACGGCATTGATGGCTCGGAAGAAAACGCCGGCGCCTTGATGACCCCAACCAGCTACGACCGCGCCGAAGCATTGGGCCTTTCGGCCAGCGACGAGCTGGACAACAACAACGGCTACGGCTACTTCGCCGCGCTGGATGCGCTGATCGTCACCGAACCGACCCGCACCAACGTCAACGACTTCCGCGCCATCCTGATCCTCGAGACTGCCCAATCATGACGCCTGATAAAAAAGTTAAGATCCTCGCCACCCTTGGCCCTGCGATCAACGGCATCGACGATATCCGCCAGCTGGTCGAAGCCGGGGTGAACATCTTTCGCCTCAACTTCAGCCATGGCGAGCATGCCGACCACGCCCTGCGCTACCAGTGGATCCGCGAAGTCGAGCAGCAACTGAACTACCCGCTGGGCATCCTCATGGACCTGCAAGGGCCGAAGCTGCGCGTTGGCCGCTTCGCCGAAGGCAAAGTGCAGTTGCAACGCGGGCAGGCCCTGCGCCTGGACCTGGACAAAACCCCGGGCGACAGCCGCCGGGTCAACCTGCCGCACCCCGAAATCATCGCCGCCCTCGAGCCCGGCATGGACCTGCTGCTGGACGACGGCAAACTGCGCCTGCGCGTGACCGCCAAGCACAGCGACGCGATTGACACCGAGGTGCTGAACGGTGGCGAGCTTTCCGACCGTAAGGGCGTCAACGTACCGCAAGCGGTGCTCGACCTCTCCCCACTCACCGAAAAAGACCGCCGCGACCTGGCCTTTGGCCTGGAGCTGGGTGTGGACTGGGTCGCCCTGTCGTTCGTGCAGCGCCCTGAGGACATCGTCGAAGCGCGCCAGCTGATTGGCGACCGCGCCTACCTGATGGCCAAGATCGAGAAACCATCGGCCGTCGAGCAACTGCAAGCCATCGCCGAGCTGGCAGACGCGATCATGGTGGCCCGTGGTGACCTGGGCGTGGAAGTACCGGCCGAGAGCGTGCCGCAGATCCAGAAGCGCATCATCGGCACCTGCCGCCAGCTGGGCAAACCCGTGGTGGTGGCCACGCAGATGCTCGAGTCGATGCGTTTCTCGCCAGCGCCAACCCGTGCCGAAGTCACCGACGTGGCCAACGCGGTGGCCGAAGGTGCCGATGCAGTGATGCTGTCGGCCGAAACCGCCTCGGGTGATTACCCGCTCGAAGCCGTGCAGATGATGAGCAAGATCATCCGCCAGGTGGAGAACGGCCCGGACTACCAGGCCCAGCTCGACGTCGGCCGGCCAAAGGCCGAAGCGACCGTGTCGGATGCCATCAGCTGCGCCATCCGCCGCATCAGCGGCATCCTGCCGGTGGCGGTGCTGGTCAACTACAGCGAGTCGGGTGCCTCGACCCTGCGCGCGGCACGCGAGCGGCCACGGGCACCGATCCTCAACCTGACGCCGAACCTGAACACCGCACGCCGCCTGAGCGTGGCTTGGGGTGTGCATTCGGTGGTCAACGACCGCCTGCGTCAGGTCGACGAGGTGGTTTCCACCGCCCTGGAGATTGCCCAGGCGCAAGGCATGGCCAGCCGTGGCGACACGCTGCTGATCACCGCTGGCGTGCCTTTCGGCAAGCCGGGTACGACTAACACACTGCGGATCGAGACTTTGATCTGAGATTGCCGGGGGCGCGTTGCGCCCCTTTCGCGACACAAGGCCGCTCCCACAGGGCCACGCTGGCACAAGGGAATGCGATCCCTGTGGGAGCGGCCTCGTGTCGCGATTGGAGGGCAAAGCCCTCCCCGAATACCGCTCTACCCGACCGCGGAAAACCGAGGCCCAAAGAGGCCCACCGCTCCCCCATCAACCTCACTGACTGCCCCATGTACACCAAAAATTTCGTCAACCCGTGCCCCGACTGGGCCACGGCGTTACTCAACGGTTTCAGCCAGGTGCTGCTGCTGCGCAACCCCCTGTGCGGCCTGTGCTGCCTGCTTGCCATCCTGCTGACGGCGCCCAACCTGGTCGGCGGCGCGCTGCTTGGCGCCCTGGCCGGCCTGCTCACCGCCCAGGCACGCGGCTATGACCGTGCCGACCGCCAGGCCGGGCTGTACTGCTACAACGGCGTGCTGATCGGCATCCTGATCAGCGCCGTGCTGCCCTGGTCGGTCATATTGCCCCCCCTGATCATCGCCGCCGGCGGCCTGTCCAGCATCATCACCCACCAGTGGCGCAAGCGCGGCGGCAAGTTGCTGGTCGCCTACACCGCGCCATTCGTGCTGCTGGGCTGGGGCACACTGCTAGTCGTCAGCCCCTCACCCAGCGGCTTCGTCGAAGCTGACCCGCTGTACGCGTTGGCCCGCGGCGTGGGCCAGATCTTCCTGCTCGACCAGCCCTTGGCCGGGTTGCTGATCATCGTCGGCATGTTCATCGCCAACCCCTATGCGGCGCTGTGGGCGGTGATCGGCTCGGCCATTGGTGGCGGCGTGGCGTTGCTCGCCGACCAGGCGCAGGCCGCCTGGTTAGGCCTGTACGGCTTCAATGGCGCACTGGCGGCACTGGCCTTCAGCAGGCAAGGTGAAAAGCCCTGGGTGACGGTGCTGGCCATTGCCCTGGCGCTGTTGCTACAACCGCTGCTCAACTTGATGCCCATTGCAGGGCTGACAGCGCCGTTCGTACTGGCCTGCTGGCTGATGCATTCGGGCAACCACTTCTGGCAGCTTCTGCTGCGTCGGAATATATGGCGTCTACATAACTGAAGGCCAAAACACATCGGATGTGCAGGACTCTGTCAGCCACGCTGTGCCACTTACCCATGACCAAAGGATGCCAGCGCCTGGATATCCAATACCTGGCGTGCGCCCTGCTCCCTGATAAACGCCATGGAGTGCTCGATATCGGCAATCTGAGTGTTCTGGGCCCGCTGATGATTGGGAATCATCTGGTCCAGACTCATTGGCTGAGTGCCCGGCCTGTGTTCCCAGTGCCAATGGTTATGCCAAGGCGCTCCAAGCTCATCGATAGTTGGCCCTTGTGACGGAACGCCTGCTACTGTCGCTACGGGACGTATCTTCACAGGCGCGCCACTGAAATCTTCGGTGGTGCCAGAGCCGCTAAAATCAACGACTTCACTCGAAACAGTGCGCGCAAGCTGATACTTGCCGGGACCATTTTTGAACGCCGGTGAAACTCGATCATCTATCGCTTTTACAGGACTGACCACGGCCACTCGCCTTGCCCGCCCCGGCAAACGTTTCAAAATGCCTGTTCCACCAGTCGGGTCCAAGCGATTGACCGGATCACCTTGGCAATAGGAATACGTGTTGACCCCACCCTTACCGAACGGACTCAACACGTCAGGGCTGAAAAAGCGCATAAGTGCAGGGCAATAGAACCGATACCCGTTGCCCAGAGCATAGCCTTGCAGCACCTCTTCCTTCCTCTCGCCATTGAACCCCAACGCAGTGCCCGACCCCTTCTGCAAAAAGCCGTAAGCGTTATATGACAGTGTTCGCCCAGCCAAGCCCCGTGGTTCAGTTACCCTTTTCATGACCATCTCACACACTTTCCCGTGCCTGACGCTATTCTGCGCCCACCACTCAGATACCTAGAACTGGCATTTTTGCCAGTTCAGCCTGTTGCAGGCCCGGACACTGACCTTTTAGGCTTGTTGCTTACGCATCCGGATCACAAGCCATGCAAACCCCGCAATCAATACGCGAGCGGCTCTTCGTCATCGTCTTCCAGACCGACACCGTAGCCGGTCGCCGCTTCGACAAGATCCTGTTGCTGATCATCCTGGCCAGTCTGGTCACGGTGATCCTCGACAGCATCGATGAGGTGCACCAGGGCTACGCGGGCCTGCTGGCCGGTATCGAGTGGGGCTTTACCGCGATCTTCCTGGCCGAATACATCACCCGCCTGTACTGCTCGCCCAAGCCACTGCGCTATGCCTTCAGTTTCTACGGCCTGGTCGATTTACTGGCGATCGTGCCGGGGATCCTCGCGCTGTACTACAGCGACGCCCAGTACCTGCTCATCATCCGGGTCATCCGGATGCTGCGGATCTTCCGTGTACTCAAGCTCAGCCCGTACCTCAAGCAGGCCCATTACCTGATGGAGGCGCTACGCGGCAGCAAGCAGAAGATCATCGTGTTCCTGGTGACGGTATCGACGCTGGTGACCGTGTTCGGCACGCTGATGTACGTGATCGAAGGGCCTGAGCATGGTTTTACCAGCATCCCCAAAGGCATCTACTGGGCTATCGTTACCCTGACCACCGTGGGCTTTGGCGACATCGTGCCGAAGACGCCGCTGGGGCAGGTGCTGTCGTCGCTGGTGATGATTACCGGTTACTCGATCATTGCCGTGCCGACCGGCATCTTTACCGCCGAGCTGGCCAATGCCATGCGTGGGGAGCAGCTGCAGCATGATTGCCCGACCTGCCACAAGAAGACCCACGAGCATGGGGCAGCGTTCTGTTCTCGCTGTGGGAATGGGTTGTTTCCCAAAGCGTGACAGCGCCTGCGCCGGCCTCTTCGCGGGTAAACCCGCCCCTACAACAGGCCCGGACCGTGCGCGGTCCCCGTAGGAGCGGGTTTACCCGCGAAGAGGCCGGCACAGGCAGAAGCATAACCAAAGCATTTTTTGTTCTTTAACCCGTATAAACCCACCCGCTATAGTCGCAGGCAATCTGCCCCAACACCCTTCAAGAACAAGGAAGCAACGTGAAAAAACTCTTCACCGCCTCGCTGCTCGCCGCAGGCCTGGCCCTGGGCAACCTCGCCCAGGCCGCCCCCACCCTGCTCAACGTTTCCTACGACGTGATGCGCGACTTCTACAAGGACTACAACCCGGCCTTCCAGAAGCACTGGGAAGCCGAGCACAACGAGAAGGTCAACGTGCAGATGTCCTTCGGCGGTTCGAGCAAGCAGGCCCGTGCGGTGATCGATGGCCTGCCGGCCGATGTCATCACCATGAACATGGCCACCGACATCAACGCCCTGGCAGACAACGGCAAGCTGGTGCCCGACAACTGGGTAACCCGCCTGCCGAACAACAGCGCGCCGTTCACCTCGGCCACTGTGTTCATCGTGCGCAAGGGCAACCCGAAAGCCCTGAAAGACTGGCCCGACCTGCTCAAGGACGGTGTCCAGGTGATCGTGCCCAACCCGAAAACCTCGGGTAATGGCCGCTATACCTACCTGTCGGCCTGGGGCTACGTACTCAAGCAAGGCGGCGATGAAAGCAAAGCCCGCGACTTCGTCGGCAAGCTGTTCAAACAGGCACCCGTGCTGGACACCGGTGGCCGTGCCGCCACCACCACGTTCATGACCAACCAGATCGGTGACGTGCTGGTCACCTTCGAGAACGAAGCCGAGATGATCGCCCGCGAGTTCGGCCGCGACCAGTTCGAAGTGGTCTACCCAAGCGTATCGGCCGAAGCCGAGCCACCGGTGACGGTGGTCGACAAGGTAGTGGACAGGAAAGGCACCCAGGCCGTGGCCGAGGAATACCTGAAGTACCTGTGGTCACCCGCAGCCCAGGAGATCGCCGCCAACAACTACCTGCGCCCGCGTGATGCGACGGTACTGGCCAAGTACACCGACCGCTTCCCGAAAGTGGACTTCCTGTCGGTGGAGAAAACCTTCGGTGACTGGCGTACCGTGCAGAAGACCCACTTCAATGACGGTGGGGTGTTTGACCAGATCTATACCGGTCAGTAACGCACAAGCAACATCAAACCCGGCGGAACACCAAGGCCTTCAGCCCCCCCGCCGGGTCAACGTCCGGAAACTCCGGCGGGTTTTCCAGGCGTTCGACATAAGCCAACGAAGGCGCCTGCTCTGCCATGCCTTCAATCAGAAACTCAGGCCCGATCCCCGGGTCGTTGACACACGCCAGCACCGTCCCGCCTTCGCTCAACAACTCAGGCAAACGCCGCAGGATCTTTGCGTAATCCTGGGTCAGCACAAAGCTGCCACGCTGGAAGGTTGGCGGGTCGATGATGATCAGGTCATAAGGCCCGTACTTGCGCACCTTGCCCCACGACTTGAACAGTTCATGCCCCAGGTACGCCACCCGTGATGCATCGTGGCCATTGAGGCGATGGTTGTCCCGGCCCCGCGACAGGGCCGACTTGGCCATGTCCAGGTTCACCACCTGCTCAGCGCCACCGGCAATCGCTGCCACGGAAAAGCCGCAGGTATAAGCGAACAGGTTCAGCACGCGCTTGCCCGCCGCCTGCTCGCGCACCCAACGGCGGCCATAGCGCATGTCGAGGAACAGGCCATTGTTTTGCCGCACGCCCAAGTCCAGCAGGTAGGTCAGGCCGTCCTCGATCACTTCGCGTTGCTGGCACGGCTCACCCAGCAGCCACTGGCCCGGGCTGTCGGGCAGGTAGCGGTGCTGGATGATGACCGCCTGCCCCGTCCACTGCGGACGCGCGGCCAAGCTGCGCAGCATGGCTTCCAGTTCGGCGAGCTGGCCTTCGGGCGGCTCACGGAACAAGGCGACCGACAGCACGCCCTGCAGCCAGTCGACGGTGACCTGCTCCAGGCCCTGCCAGCAGCGGCCACGGCCGTGAAACAGGCGGCGGGTTTCCTGTGGGGCAGGGTCGAGGGCGGCAAGCAGGTGTTGCTCAAGGGTGTCGATGGGCGAGGTCATGGCGGATCGCAGGCTGGCAAAAAGCGGCATTCTACCTTGCGGGCCTCTTCGCGGGTAAACCCGCGCCTACAGGATGCCGCGCCGAGCGGAACCACCACCCCTGCTGCATCCCCGCCGCCGCCAACAGGATCAACCCCACCCCCAGCCACTGCAGCGGCGCCAGGCGGTGCCCGAACGCCACCCAGTCCACAAGAATTGCCGCAATCGGGTAAATGAACGACAGCGCACCGGTCAAGGCCGTGGGCAAACGCTGGATGGCGCTGTACAACAGCACATACATCAGGCCGGTGTGCACCATGCCCAGTGTCAACAAGCTGGCCAACGCCGGCACTTCAACCGGCAACCCGCCAAGCGTGACCCATGGCGCTAGCAGCAACACACCCGTGGTTACCTGAATCAACGCAATCAGGTGCGGGGGCGTGCCACTCAGGCGCTTGATGATCAAGGCCGCGATCGCATACAGAAACGCCGCCCCCAGCGCCAGGGCAATCCCCAGCAGATAGTCCTCGCCATTACTTTGCCCAGCGCCATGGGCACTGACGATGGCCAGCATGCCGAGGAACGCCACACTCAGCCAGGTCACCTTGGCCAAGGTGATCTTTTCGCCCAGAAACAGCGCCGCCAGCCCCACCAGCATGAACGGCTGCACGTTGTACACCGCCGTGCCGATGGCAATCGACGCCCGTGCGTATGAAGCGAACAACAGCAGCCAGTTGCCGACAATGGCCACCCCGCTGGCAATCGCCAGCAAAAATGCCGTGCGGCTGATCACGCCCGGTCGCAGAAAGCCAAACGCGGCGCAAATCGCCAGCAAGGTCACGGCACCGAACACGCAGCGCCAGAACACCACATCCAGCACCGGCTGGCCGGACACCAGCACGAACCAGCCAATGGTCCCGGAAATCAGCATGGCGGTGACCATTTCCAGCGAGCCACGGCGCAATGAACTGTCCATCTCAAACCTCCTTTTGATAATGGCAACAGTATGCAAAGGCTGCAGGCTGGCCATCCAGCGGATAACCAAGGCATTTTCGCCAACCTGCCTTTACTATCAAGGCAGATAACACGAATTACCTGATGAGGTGAGCATGACCGATGCCATTGACCAATTATTGATCAACGCACTGATGGAGGACTCGCGCCGCTCGCTCAAGGCGCTGGCGCAGGTCAGCGGGCTGTCCGCACCTAGCGTCAGCGAGCGCCTGCGCCGGCTGGAGGAGCGTGGCGTGCTGCGCGGCTACACCGTGGAGGTCGACCCGCGCGCCTTTGGCTACCAGTTGCAGGCGATCGTACGCATCCGTCCGCTACCGGGGAAGCTGCAGGAGGTGGAGCGCCAGATCATTGCCATCCCTGAGTTCACCGAATGCGACAAGGTCATTGGCGAAGACTGCTTCGTCGCCCGACTGCATGTGCGCTCGATGGAGCAGCTGGACACCCTGCTCGACCTCATGAATGTGCTGGCCGAGACCAATACCGCGATCATCAAGAAGACCCCGGTCAAGCGGCGGTTGCCGCCAATGGATTGATTGGCTCCATGTGCTGGCCTCTTCGCAGGCGTGCCCGCGAAGAGGCCAGCACAGGAAAAGCTGACTATTTTTTGTACACAAAAACGTAACCATAGGTGCCATTTTTGTGTGCACTTTCTTCAGTGGCGCCCCAATTCGTTACACACTTTCCACCCGTTATTTTGACCAAATGATCAACTAATCAATCTTTCAAAAAATATAACTTGTTCATTTGGTCAACTTATATTCTCTGTATTTCATTAACTTACCTTTTAACAAGATAAGTTCGAAATGATCGCCTGATGAAACCTGCTCTTCCCTTGGCATGGAACTCGCTTTTGTGTGTTCGTGTTTTGTATACAACTTAAACAAAACATAGATACACAAGAATCCGCGACGCCGACCCAATGTCGGCCGCCGCGCCCACAACCCTGTGATGCCAACGCTGCACCGACGAGATGGCGAGCCCGTGCGCATGCCCGCTCATCGCAGTCCATGTGCATCAGGAGCCCGCCGGAATGGGTAGCAGCCTCGACCTTGCCCCTGAACTATCCGTCGCCAGCACACACCCCGCGTCCACGCTTGCCGGCCACCAGCCGGACCTTGTTCTCAGCCCGCGCCTGCATAACCGCGACCTGGCGCCCACGCGTATGGAAGGCCGTCGCTGGGGCGGCTACAGCATCTTCGCGCTGTGGACCAACGATGTGCACAATATCGCCAACTATTCGTTCGCCATGGGCTTGTTCGCCCTCGGCCTGGGCGGCTGGCAAATTCTGTTGTCGCTGGCCATCGGCGCGGTCCTGGTGTACTTCTTCATGAACCTGTCGGGTTACATGGGCCAGAAAACCGGGGTACCGTTCCCGGTCATCAGCCGCATTGCCTTCGGCATCCACGGCGCGCAGATCCCGGCGCTGATCCGTGCCGTCATCGCCATCGCCTGGTTCGGCATCCAGACCTACCTGGCATCGGTGGTGCTTCGGGTGCTGCTCACCGCCGTGTGGCCGCAAATGGCAGCCTACGACCACGACAGCATCCTCGGCCTGTCGAGCCTGGGCTGGGTGTGTTTCGTGTCGATCTGGCTGGTGCAGCTGGTGATCCTGGCCTACGGCATGGAGATGGTGCGCCGTTACGAGGCCTTTGCCGGCCCAGTGATCCTGCTGACCGTCGCCGCCCTGGCGGTGTTCATGTACTTCAAGGCCGACGCGCGCATTGCCTGGTCGGTGGCTACCCCGCTGACCGGCTACGAGATGTGGCGCAACATCTTCGCCGGCGGCGCACTGTGGCTGGCGATCTACGGCACCCTGGTGCTGAACTTCTGTGACTTCGCCCGCTCCTCGCCTTGCCGCAAGACCATCCGCGTCGGCAACTTCTGGGGCCTGCCGGTAAACATCCTGGTATTCGCCGTGATCACCGTGGTGCTGTGCGGCGCGCAATTCCAGATCAACGGCCACATCATCGACAGCCCTACGCAGATCGTCGCCGCCATACCCAGCACGCCATTCCTGGTGCTCGGCTGCCTGGCCTTCCTGATCGTCACCGTGGCGGTGAACATCATGGCCAACTTCGTCGCCCCGGCCTTCGTACTCAGCAACCTGGCACCGCGCCACCTGAACTTCCGCCGTGCCGGGCTGATCAGTGCCACCCTGGCGGTGCTGATCCTGCCGTGGAACCTGTACAACAGCCCGCTGGTGATCGTGTACTTCCTGTCGGGCCTGGGCGCCCTGCTCGGCCCGCTGTACGGCGTGATCATGTCCGACTACTGGTTGCTGCGCAAAGGCTGCATCAACGTGCCAGAGCTGTATACCGAGCACCCGGCCGGCGCCTATCACTACAGCAAGGGCATCAACCTGCGCGCCGTGGCCGCCTTCGTGCCGGCCGCACTGCTGGCCATCGTGCTGGCCCTGGTGCCCAACTTCCAGGGTATCGCGCCGTTCTCCTGGCTGATCGGTGCCGGCATCGCCGCCGCCCTGTACCTGCTGATCGCGCCACGTAACCGCCATTACCACGACGTCAGCGGCGAGTGCATCGCCGTCGATCACAGCAGCCATTAGTCAGGGAGGACTGCCCATGCGCATTCTGATCGCCAACGTCAACACCACCGAAGCCATCACCCACGCCATTGCCGAACAGGCCCGTGCGGTGGCCGCACCCGGTACCGAAATCGTCGGCCTCACACCCTGGTTCGGCGCCGAATCGGTGGAGGGCAACTTCGAAAGCTACCTGGCGGCCATCGCGGTGATGGACCGGGTCCTGGCCTTTGAAGGGCCCTACGATGCCGTGATCCAGGCCGGTTATGGCGAACATGGCCGCGAAGGCCTGCAGGAACTGCTCAACGTGCCTGTGGTGGACATTACTGATGCCGCCGCCAGCACGGCAATGTACCTGGGCCACGCCTATTCCGTAGTAACCACGCTTGACCGCACCGTGCCATTGATCGAGGACCGCCTGAAGCTCTCGGGCCTGTATGACCGCTGCGCCTCGGTGCGAGCCAGCGGGCTGGCGGTGCTGGAACTGGAAGCCGACCCGCTGCGGGCCGTGGAGGCGATTGTCGAGCAGGCCGAACGCGCCGTGCGTGACGACAAGGCCGAGGTGATTTGCCTGGGTTGTGGCGGCATGGCCGGGCTGGACGAGCAGATTCGCCAACGCACCGGCGTGCCGGTGGTGGATGGTGTGAGTGCAGCGGTGACCATTGCCGAATCGCTGGTGCGCATGGGTTTGAGCACGTCCAAAGTGCGCACCTATGCGACGCCACGGGCGAAGAAAGTGGTGGGCTGGCCGATGCGCTTCGGCCGCTAGACATCCTTCGCCTGTACCGGCCTCTTCGCGGCTAAAGCCGCTCCTACCGGTCCAGCGCAAGCCTGAATACCGTGGGGTCCTCGTAGGAGCGGCTTTAGCCGCGAAGAGGCCGGCCCGCTTAACACATCATCCTGGCCAAACGCTGCGCACTGCCACAGGCCAAGGTGAACCCCAACGCCCCATGCCCCAGGTTCAGCCACAGGTTGCGGTACACCGTCCCACCTATGATCGGCACCCCGGTAGGTGTCGCTGGTCGCATCCCCGCCCACTCCACCGCCTGGCCATAATCCGCCGCCCTCGGCAGCGTCTCCAGCGCCAGCCGCCGCATGCTCTGCAAACGGCGCATGTCCACCGACTCGTCGAAGCCGACAATGTCCACCATCGCCGCTACCCGCAGCTGCTGCCCCAGGCGTGCATAGACAATTTTGCGCTCATAGTCGGTAAGGCTCACCTCCGGGGGCAGGTGCCCGGCGCTGATCGGTGCGGTCAGGCTGTAGCCCTTCAGCGGGTAAACCGGTATCTGCACCCCCGGTAATGCCAAGCCTGGGCCGCGATGCCCGGCACACAGCACCAACTGCTCCACGTCCAGCTGCAGATCGCCCAATTGCAGTGCCACGACCTGGCCCTGGCGCTGAACCAATTGCGTCACTGGCCGGCCAAGCAGGAAACGGCACTGGCCCGACGCGCGCAACAGCGCCTCCAGCCGCAAGCAAAACACGTGGCAATCGCCAACCTCTTCGCCCGCCGTGAACACGCCCCCCACAAACGGTGCGCCATCCAGGGCAGGCTCCAGCCCGCGCAGCTCGGCAGCCGCCAGCACCTGCTGACTAGCCGGGTCCGTCAACTGTTCCCGGCCTTGGGCAAAGGCCCGTTCACTGCGAAAAGCCACCAGCTTGCCATTGCGCCGCCAGGCGAAATCCCCCAGGTTCTGGTGTTCGCGCCACTGCGCCAAAACGGCCTGGCTGTACAGCGCCAGCTCAAGCAAGTGCCCGGCATTACGGCGATTGACGCTACGCCTGCAAGCCAGGGTGAATGCCAGCAGCCAGCGCCACTGGGCCGGGTCCATGCGCAAGCGCAAGCGCAATGGCGACTCGCCCTGCAACAGCCAGCCCAGCGCCTGCCACGGCACCCCGGCATCAGCCAGCGGCGCCACATAGCGATAGGACAATTGCCCGCCATTGGCAAAGCTGGTGGCCGACGCCAGGCTGTCGCGGGCCTCGATCAGATCAACCGACCACCCTTCCCGAACCAGCGCGTAGGCCGTCGCCAGGCCCACCACTCCGCCACCGATCACCGTTACCCGCTGCTTCATCGCTCATCCCTGTTCCGGCTTCCTTGCCAAACAGTACCAGCGGATCAGGTCGGGCAGCTATGCGCACCGTCATTCAGGCCCTGGCGCACATTGCGGCTCAGCAGACTGGCCTTGCCATCGTGCCAGGTCAGGGTCAGTACGTAGAGGGTGTCGAAGTCTTCGCCGCTCCAGTCCTCGGTGATCACCCGCTCCTCCCCCAAGGCCTTGCCGGCCACCGTGTTGATCAGTTCCGGCAGGTAGCCGTGGGACCAGGCGGTATAGATGGTCGCATTGCGGTATTTGTCGCTCAGCAACTCATCGGCCAGTTCAGCGGTGTCGTTGGCGCCGTAGTCGATATTCACCGGTAAGCCGAGGCGGATGGCACTGGGGGTGATGGTCATCAATGGGCGGATGTAGCTGTAGCTTTCATCCCGGCTGCCTTCCTCGACATGCCGCGTGGGGTTGGCGGCAAACACATAGTCGGCCTTGCCGAAGCGCTCGGGCAGTACAGTGGCCAGGTCCAGCGCACGGTTGAGGCCCTGGCAATTCAACTGCCCGAGCCCCTCGCCCGGCTTCTCGCCATGACGCAGAAACACCAGGGTCTGGGTGCCATCCACCGGTTGCGCCCGGCTTTCGACAGCCTCCAGCGCCAACGGCGCGGCGATGGCAGTGAGCACCAGGCTCAGCAGCAAGTGACGGCGACGGCGAAAGAATGTTGGCAACTTCATCAAGGCAGGCTCGTGTGGCAGAGAAAATCGGGTTTACCCGCCACATCGCCACCCGTTAGAGGGCGTCCTAGTAGTGAATGCCATCCTTGGCACGAGTGAGGGTCAGAGTGCCCTGAACCCGTTTGGTTCCTCCCTGGAGGTGGATGCCGTTCCCTAGGCAAGGCCTAGATTAGGGGCTGGGTGTTGCGCAATTGTGTAAGGTGCAAGAACCTCGGGTTGCAACGCGAACACTCAATCATCCCGCGTGAGCACTTCCAGCAGTTCAATCTCGAAGGTCAGGTCCGAATTCGGCGGGATCGCCCCCACGCTGCGTTCGCCATACCCCAGGTGCGCCGGTACCAGCAGCTTGCGCTTGCCACCTACGCGCATGCCCATCAGGCCTTGATCCCACATTCTTTGAATGTGACCCTAAGAATGCTATGCTGCCCACCATCAAGGAGGGCACATGCCACAGGCTATCTCGTACGTCCGGTTCTCCAGCGTCCGCCAACATGGCGGAACCTCAGTTGAACGCCAAACAGCCATGATTGCCGACTGGCTAAAGAACAACCCCACCTTCTGGTTGAGCAGCCTGAAATTCCAGGACCTAGCGAAGTCCGGCTACCACGGCGACCACATCAAAGAAGGGGGTGGCTTCGCAAAGCTACTTGCAGCGGTCAAAGCTGGCGCCATTAAAGAAGGCGATGTTGTCCTGGTCGAAGCCATTGACCGGACAGGTCGAATGGACACAGTGGATATGCTCGGCATCCTTACCCCGATTCTTCAAGCGGGCGTATCCATCATCACCCTTAACGATGGCAACGTTTACAACCGCACCAGCGTCAACGGCTCTCACATCTATATGCTGGTGGCACAGATCCAAGCTGCTAATCAGTATTCTGAGAACCTATCCCGCCGAACCAAGGCGTCTTATCGCATACGTGAGGAAAGAGCAAAGTCGGGTGAACAAGTGAAGCGGTGGACACCTGTCTGGCTTACTACAGATGGGGCTGTTATTGAACGTATCGCCAAGCACGTTAAAGCCGCATTTGAGCTGTACACCGCAGGGGTGGGCAAGGCCACTATTGGCGTGAGGATGCGGGAGACTGGAGAACCTGAGTTGGCGACTTGTTCCGGCCCAACCGTGGAGGGTTGGCTCAGGAACAAAACTGCCATTGGATACTGGAACGATATCCCGAACGCTTACCCTCCGATCATTGAGCCGGAGCTTTTCATACTCGCGCAACAACGCGGTAAAGACGCAAAGACCAAGCGCCCCGCAAAGACTGCGAAACACTTCCTCGTCGGGCTAGTCAAATGCGGTCACTGCGGCGGTAACTACATTATGCAGAACAAGGAAGGGCGACCCCATAGCATGCGGTGCCTTAACCGGCAGCGGCTGAAAGATGCAGGGTGCGACAACACACGTACCATCCCGAAACCGGTTCTTGATCACATCCGCGTCAACACATCGCTAGCAGCGGTCGAAGCCGCGTTCCAGCGTCAGCAACTGACCGTAAATCAGAAACGAATACTCGCCATCCAAGGAGAACTGGATGCCGTTGGACAGAAGATCACCACACTGGTAAAGCTGGCCGATGCTGCGGGAGACTTGGACGAAATCACGGCTCAGCTCAAAGTCTTGAAAGCCGAGCGGGAAGCACTGAATGCCGAACTGATATTGATGGAGCGAACCGAGAGCCCGGTGGATACCCTCGGCGCCGTCAAGGTGGAAGATGACCTGCTAGAGAACGATTCAGTAAAACTAGCCGCCCTGCTTAAAGGGGTAGGCTACGCGATCAACGTGTTTGTCGATGGACGGATGACGGTAGACTGGCCGGACGAGGAAGGACTCGAATGGGCATATAAAGGAGTTGATCGGTCAACGGGACACTACCTGCTCCGAAACTATGACACTGGAGCTATGCCTGAGACCTACGACAAAGTAACCGGACTGCAAATCAAGCCCATGGACGAGATGATACGAGTCTTCCCGAAACCTCACCTTGTGCCGAAGGTCGTGACACCTATAGACGATGGGTTGGAGATTAGCCCCCTGCTTCCGTTCCTTAGAAGGAAGAATAAGCATCAACCGTGACGCCAGAATGGTCCAACTCGGGACCATTCCCCAGGGCCGGGCCTGCCTCACTTTTGAGGCAAAGTCTTGCCACCCTGGCGCCCCTGAATTTTCAAACGCGACCTCTGCCTTTCGTAAGCGGCATTGGCTCTGATGGGGCGCAAATATGCAGCGGGGCACTGGGCAACCGGCCAGAGTCGGCTAAGGGTGGGTCGGTGCCTAACGCCCTTAGCTACAGGAAGGGCCACCCGGCAGGATTTCGTAGAAATATGAGCAGGTACTAAAAAGCCGCCCCGAAGGCGGCTATGAGCGTAGGCGTTCTATTGCAGAGGCGATGCTGCTTGCCTGGAGGTCTAGCGCCTCCAGCGTGGTCATCACGTTATCGTGGACATTGACTGACCCCCGCTGCCTTATCCATGTACTGACCTCTTCAACCGCTGCCCTCAAGGCAGTCTGGTTCATATGCAGGGCTTCAAGGGCGTTCGCCATAGCATCGGCCTTATCGTCGTCCATACACCTAGCCTCCTAGTGACCACTATTACCTGGGCAAAGCCAGACTATGCACTGGCCTTCATTGCACGCTGCACGGTACTCAGGCTTACGCCAAGGCTCTCAGCAGCCTGACGGAATGACAAGCCCTTAGTTACCCCGTCACCAACGATTGCGGCACGGATAGCAGCGTCATCCACGGTCTTAGTACGGCCCTTGTAAACGCCTTTCTGCTTGGCCTTGGCGATGCCTTCCCGTTGACGTTCCTTAATCATCGCACGCTCAAACTGGGCCACTGCCCCCATCATCGAGAGCATAAGGTGCTGGGTCGGGTTGTCCTCGCCAGTGAACTCAAGTTGTTCCTTGTTGAAGCGGATATGGACGCCCCGCTTGGTCAGGTCTTCCACCAACTTGAGCAGGTCGGCCAGGGAACGGGCAAGGCGGTCAATCGAGTGGACAACAATCGTGTCACCCTCTCGCACGTATTCAAGCATCGCCTGGAGCTGGGGGCGGTCAGTCGTGGCACCGCTTACCTTCTCGGTGAAAACCTTGTCCAGGGCGATGCCATCAATGTCATTTTCAGAAGGTGACTGCACGGAATATCAAGAGTCGGCTGCACAGTCTTTTCTGATCTGTGGTCGTCTCAGAAAACGGAAAATAAAGCACGCTAAGCTGTGGAAGCCCCTGCCAAGCTCGTTCCACCTTGCAACGACGCAATCAGCGGACACGAAACATTCCCCTGCCGCGAATGGCAGGCGCACACCAGGTCAGACAGCACAGCCTCCATGCGCGCCAAATCGGCCATCTTCTCGCGCACGTCTTGGAGCTTGTGCTCGGCCAGGCTGCTGGCCTCCTCGCAGTGGGTGCCATCGTCGAGCCGCAACAGCTCGGCAATCTCGTCCAGACTGAACCCCAGCCGCTGTGCCGATTTCACGAATTTCACCCGAACCACGTCCGCCTCCCCATAGCGGCGGATGCTGCCGTAAGGCTTGTCCGGTTCCGGCAACAGGCCCTTGCGCTGATAGAAGCGGATTGTCTCCACGTTGACCCCGGCCGCCTTGGCAAAAACGCCAATGGTCAGGTTTTCCAAATTATTTTCCATATCGCTTGACTCCGTACATGAGTACGGAAGTAAGGTTACGCTATCCAATCCAAATTCAAAAGGGCCAACGTATGTCTGAACCACAAAACGGGCGCGGTGCGCTCTTCGCCGGCGGGCTGGCCGCCATTCTTGCATCGACCTGCTGCCTGGGGCCGCTAGTACTGGTCGCCCTGGGCTTCTCCGGTGCTTGGATCGGCAACCTGACGGTGCTGGAACCCTATCGACCGTTGTTCATCGGCGCGGCGCTAGTGGCGCTGTTCTTCGCCTGGAAGCGGATTTACCGGCCCGTGCAGGCATGCAAGCCAGGTGAGGTCTGCGCGATTCCGCAGGTGCGCGCCACCTACAAGCTGATTTTCTGGATCGTGGCCGTGCTGGTCCTGGTCGCGCTTGGATTTCCCTATGTCGTTCCATTTTTCTATTAACCAGGAGTTCATCATGAAGAAACTGTTTGCCTCCCTTGCCCTCGCCGCCGCTGTTGCCCCGGTGTGGGCCGCCACGCAGACGGTCACCTTGGCCGTTCCTGGCATGACCTGCGCGACTTGTCCTATCACCATTAAAAAGGCCTTGAGCAAGGTCGACGGTGTTAGCAAGACCGAGGTCGACTTCTCAACCAAGCTTGCCGTCGTAACGTTTGACGATGCGAAGACCAACGTCCAGGCGCTTAGCAAGGCGACGACGGATGTAGGCTACCCATCTGAGCTGAAGAAGTAAGGCAACAAATAACGGCAGCATCGCTAGAACCACGGCAGAGATGCCGCTCAGGCGATTCTGCCGGTCGTCATCGCGTGAGCAGCCTGTAAACGACCCACGGAGCCTGTTCCCTGAAGCGCACAACCGATTCAGTGACCGAGGCGTCGTACTAGTTGGCTTGGGCACAACGGATAAAAGAGAGAGCGGAATGCAAGAGTTAAACGAAGTTGGTTTGAGCGTGGCGGGAATGACTTGCCCAAGTTGTACAAGGCACGTTGAGGACGCGCTGCTGGCGGTCCCCGGCGTAACGCGAGCGGCTGTCGATTATCCATCGAACAAGGCGCAAGTCACAGGCAATAGGCTTGACGTGTCCGCGCTCGTAGCAGCAGTGGGCGCCCTTGGTTACGGTGCTACGCCTACAGACGAATTTGAAAGCAAAGAGCGCAGTGTTGAACAGCCAGGACTCCTTGGCAAAGCCGCCCAGTGGCTGAGCGGCGAGCGCGCGGTGGAGAAACCGGCAGGTCAGCTGCATGTGGCGATCATCGGTACTGGCGGCGCCGCTGTGGCAGCAGCGCTGAAGGCAGCTGAAAACGGTGCCCGTGTCACCCTGATCGAGCGGGGAACTATCGGCGGCACCTGCGTCAACGTGGGCTGCGTCCCTTCTAAGATCATGATTCGGGCAGCGCATATCGCTCATCTGCGACGCGAAAGTCCTTTTGACGTGGGACTGTCGGCAACGCCCCCAGTTGTCCTGCGTGACCGTCTGCTGGCGCAACAGCAGGCCCGTGTGGACGAGCTGCGTCATGCTAAATATGAAAGCATCCTCGAAAGCAATCCGTCGATCAATCTGGTGCGAGGCAGCGCCCGATTCAAGGATGGCCAAACGCTTATCGTGGAAGCGGCAGAAGGTGACACTCGCGAAGTGGCCTTCGATCGCTGTCTCATTGCCACTGGTGCAAGCGCTGCCATCCCGCCGTTGCCTGGTCTTGCAGGAACGCCATATTGGACGTCCACCGAAGCCCTGGTTAGCGAAGCCATTCCTAAACGGCTGGCAGTAATTGGCGCCTCGGTCGTAGCACTGGAACTGGCACAAGCGTTTGCGCGCTTGGGCAGCGAGGTGACGGTCCTGGCCCGGCGCACCTTGTTTGCCAGTGACGACCCTGCCATTGGCGAGGCCGTGACTGCAGCTTTCCGTGCGGAAGGCATCACGGTGCTGACACAGACGCAGGCGAGTGCCGTGACCTATTGCGACCGCCAATTCATCCTGACGACCGCGCAGGGCGAGTTAAAGGTGGATCAATTGCTTGTTGCCACCGGCCGCACGCCAAATACCGCAAGCCTGAATCTCGAGCGCGCAGGTGTGACGTTTGACTCGCAACATCGCATCCTGATCGATCAAGGCATGCGCACGAGTGCTTCGAACATTTACGCAGCTGGCGACTGCACTGACCAGCCTCAGTACGTCTACGTTGCAGCCGCGGCTGGTACCCGGGCTGGCATTAATATGACCGGCGGCGACGTAAAGCTCGATCTCGACGCCATGCCGGCAGTCGTGTTCACCGATCCGCAAGTTGCCACGGTAGGCTACAGTGAAGCAGAGGCCCAGCGCATTGGTCTGCAAACCGAAAGCCGTACGCTCACGCTCGACAATGTGCCGCGTGCACTCGCCAACTTCGACACCCGCGGCTTTATCAAGCTTGTTGCTGAGGCAGGGTCCGGACGCATTCTCGGAGTCCAGGCTGTGACACCGGAAGCAGGCGAAATCATCCAGACTGCCGCGATTGCCATCCGGGCCCGCATGACCGTCCAGGATCTGGCTAACCAGCTTTTCCCTTACCTCACCATGGTTGAAGGTCTCAAACTGGTGGCACAGACTTTTTCGAAGGATGTGACACAGCTATCGTGCTGTGCCGGCTAAACCTTGGGCACCAAAACAGGGACAGAGGAGTTTTTATGTTTTGTGACATCAGACTTAAATTACGCCGTGTACGCGCGTGCTTGACGATCGTACTGGCAAGTACCGCAACGTTAGGCATGCCAAACCAAGCGTTGGCGGCTTATGATTTTTCTAAGCTCGGCGCCGCGATTGAAACATTGTCGCCAGAGACCGTCAGTGATTGGGAAAAGAAGGCCAGGGCTGGCGATGCCATGGCTCAGAACATCATGGGTCTTGCGTACAAATGCGGTATGGGCGTAAAGCAAAACCACGCGGCATCGATCCAGTGGTTCCGCAGGGCGGCCGAGCAGGGTGAAGCCGATGCACAGTTCAACCTCGGGCGCCTCTACGGAAGTGAAGTCGACGGTATGTATAAGAATGGGCGTGCGGCTCCTGCCAACGATGCAGAGGCTTTCAAGTGGTACCGCCTCGCTGCCGAGCAGGGACACACGCAGGCTCAAGTCAGGCTGGCCCAGCTGTTTGCAAAGGGTCTTACCGACATCGCGCCCGACCAGGTGCAGGCATACCAGTGGATGAGTCTGGCCGCAGCGTCGGGAGAACCGACAGCAGCAAAAGTCGTTGCAGACTATGCAGCTCAAATGAAGCCCGAACAGTTACAGCAAGCCCAGCTGCTGGCCGAGGAATGGCAACGCCGGCAAGGCACAAAGTAATTCGTCTTTGTTAAGCGCAGGACGTAACCGCCGAGTAAGGTTTATCCCGGTTGATCGCTGCCCGATATAACAGGTGGAAAATGGACAAGACTATTTATTCCAAAAAGATTGCCGAAAGCCTTTCATCTGGCAATCATCCTAAAGAGTTCGCAACGCTCTTTGTCGCGCTGCTCCGACAGCTAGCGATGGGGGGACCTGTATCACGCGAAAAGCTCGCCGGCGCACTCGGATGGTCTGGAGCGAGAGTTGCAACGGTACTTGAGCAGGCACCTGGTACGGAATATGACGACGAGGCCAATATCATTGGACTGGGGCTGACACTACGTGAAACCTCTCACGTTTTTGAGGTGGATGGCCGTCATTTGTACACATGGTGTGCGCTGGACACCTTGATGTTTCCCGCCTTGACCGGCAAGATTGCCCGTGTCACTTCCCGCTGCGCCGCCACCGGTAGGCCGATCACTCTCACCGTTGCACCAGAAGCAGTGCTTCATGTCGAACCGGCAGAAGCAATGGTTTCACTGCGAACTCCGGATACTTCGCCCGACATTCGTTGTTCGTTTTGCTGTCATGTGCATTTCTTTGCGTCTCCGTCTATTGCAAATTCGTGGGCTTCGACCCACCAAGGGATTGAGGTCGTGCCTGTCGAGAGTGCGTTCGACCTTGGTCATGATGTCGCGCTTAAGCTGCTAGAGGACTGCGAGGAAAGCCCAGTATGAATGCGTACTCGATATCGAAGCTGGCTGATGATGCTTGCGTCAGCGTGCATGTCGTGCGCGACTACATGATACGCGGCTTGTTGCACCCTGCTCGGCGAACCGAAAGTGGCTAGAACATTTTCGATGACAAAACACTCGGAAGGCTGCGGTTTCTCCGCGCAGCCTTCGAGTCCGGAATTGGGCTCGACGAACTGGCGCGACTTTGCAAAGCATTGGACGCAGACGATAGCGAAAGCCTGGACCGATGCGTCGAGCGCGTGCGATGGAAGATCGACGTGCGTCGAACAGTTTTGACTGTCGTCGAGGCCTCTTTGAATGAAATGGCGGCCGGTGCAGCTACTTGAGGTCCGGCCGGTAAAAGCGTTGGAATTAGCCACTTCGTATATAATATATTGATTAATATAGCTTTTTCGATGAATGTTTGACTAAAGCCTTTATCGCGACAGTGACTCCTGAAGCTGCTTAAACTGCCCCTGAATCACCGCTTTTTCCTGAAGAATCAACTTGTTCTCATCGGACAGAACTTCCGCTCTATTCTGAGAGGCTTTCAGATCCGTTTTGGTGACCTCTAATGCTTGGGATAGTACGGCCACCTGCTTATCGGCATCTGCTTTCTGGCTTGCGAGTGCGGCAATATTATCCGCCAATTGTTTGCTTTCATGCTTCCGCTCCCGGTTTTTTGCCGAGGCGTCGTTAAGTTGATGCTCCAAGTTCTGGATATCGGCCACTTGCCTATCCAAGGTGCTTTTGTGCATCGCATTGGCCTGTTCGAGCTCATGCGTTTGTCGTTGTAATTGCGCATTAGTGTCTATCAGCTCGGACGCTCTTGACTCGGCTTGGATGAGCCGGTTTTGCAGGTCTTGAATCTGGTCTTTCAGGCCCCGGTTAACCATCTGGAATTGCTCGCGCTCCTGCTGCCGGTCTTCGGCGGTGCGTTGCTGGTAGGGGGCACCTCAGAAAACGGAAAATAAAGCACGCTAAGCTGTGGAAGCCCCTGCCAAGCTCGTTCCACCTTGCAACGACGCAATCAGCGGACACGAAACATTCCCCTGCCGCGAATGGCAGGCGCACACCAGGTCAGACAGCACAGCCTCCATGCGCGCCAAATCGGCCATCTTCTCGCGCACGTCTTGGAGCTTGTGCTCGGCCAGGCTGCTGGCCTCCTCGCAGTGGGTGCCATCGTCGAGCCGCAGCAACTCGGCGATTTCATCCAGGCTGAAGCCCAACCGCTGGGCCGATTTCACGAATCGCACCCGTGTCACGTCCGCCGCGCCATAGCGGCGAATGCTGCCATAGGGCTTGTCCGGCTCGGGCAACAAGCCCTTGCGCTGATAGAACCGGATGGTCTCCACGTTGACGCCGGCTGCCTTGGCAAAAACGCCAATGGTCAGGTTCTCCAAATTATTTTCCATACCGCTTGACTCCGTACATGAGTACGGAAGTAAGGTTACGCTATCCAATTCAAATAGGAGATGGAACCATGAAGCTCGCCCCATATATTTTAGAACGTCTCACCCCGACCAACCGGCCCAAAGGTTTTGCGGAGTTCTTGGTCGCGCTACTGGGTGAACTTGCCAAGGGACGCCCGATTTCGCGAACTACGCTTGCCAGGACTCTTGGCTGGCCCGCTGAGCAAGTGGCGGCTGTGCTCGAACAAGCCACCAGTACCGAATACGACAACGATGGGAACATCATCGGCTATGTCCTCACCTTGCGCGAGACGTCGCATGTCTTGGAAATTGACAACCGCCGGCTGTATGCCTGGTGCGCGCTGGACACCCTGATGCTCCCGGCGTTAATCGGCCGTACAGCTCGCGTCTCGTCGCATTGCGCTGCAACTGGAGCACCCGTTTCGCTTACGGTTTCACCCAGCGAGATACAGGCTGTCGAACCTGCCGGCATGGCGGTGTCCTTGGTATTGCCGCAGGAAGCAGCCGACGTTCGTCAGTCCTTCTGTTGCCATGTACATTTCTTTGCATCTGTCCCGACGGCGGAAGACTGGGCCTCCAAGCATCAAGGATTGGAAGGATTGGCGATCGTCAGTGTCCACGAGGCTTTCGGCTTGGGCCAGGAGTTTAATCGACATCTGTTGCAGACCATGTCATCTAGGACACCGTGATCGGATATCGACCCAATGTTCTACGGCACCGGCATCGGATTCGCAGCGCGCGGATTGAACTCGGCGAAACGGTATATGCATTGCCGTGAACCGACCAAAAGGAGGTGTTCGATGAACGCCTACACGGTGTCCCGGCTGGCCCTTGATGCCGGGGTGAGCGTGCATATCGTGCGCGACTACCTGCTGCGCGGATTGCTGCGGCCAGTCGCCTGCACCACGGGTGGCTACGGCCTGTTCGATGACGCCGCCTTGCAGCGACTGTGCTTCGTGCGGGCCGCCTTCGAGGCGGGCATCGGCCTCGGCGCATTGGCGCGGCTGTGCCGGGCGCTGGATGCGGCGAACTGCGATGAAACTGCCGCGCAGCTTGCTGTGCTGCGTCAGTTCGTCGAACGCCGGCGCGAAGCGTTGGCCAATCTGGAAGTGCAGTTGGCCGCCATGCCGACCGCGCCGGCACAGCATGCGGAGAGTTTGCCATGAACAGCCCCGAGCGCATGCCGGCCGAGACGCACAAACCGTTCACCGGCTACCTGTGGGGCACGCTGGCCGTGCTGACTTGCCCCTGCCACCTGTCCATCCTCGCTGCCGTGCTGGCCGGCACAACCGCCGGTGCATTCCTTGTCGAGTATTGGGTCATCACGGCGCTCGGTTTGACCGGCCTGTTTCTTCTGTCACTGGCGCGGGCGTTGCGGGCATTCAGGGAAAGATCATGAGCGCTTCCCGGCCGGATGGATGGACTACGGCGGAGGGCCCAAGCGTTCGAGCGCGGGCAAGGCTTTCTGTTCGCAAAGCCGATGCCGGCGGCGGCATTCGCCGTCTTCGTCAGTCAATGGAGGGGTGCCACCATGAATGCAAATGATCCGACCGCCACCAGTTGCTGCGTGTGCTGCAAGGAAATTCCGCTCGATGCCGCCTTCACACCGGAAGGCGCGGAGTACGTCGAGCACTTCTGCGGGCTGGAGTGTTATCAACGTTTCCAGGCGCGGGCCAGCACTGCGACCGAAACGAGCGGCGAACCGAACGCTTGCGGTTCGCCGCCGTCAAATTGAGACAAACCACGCTTTCGCTACGTCGCCTCATGTCGGCATCAAATTCGGCTGAGTAGCTTCTCGCCATCTGGACGTAGCTCGCCCTTGGGTGAAATATGCCGATACAGGGTCTGCCGCGTGATGCCAAGTTCCTGGCACAGGTCGCCGACCTTGGTCTCTGACTGCCCCATTGCCGCCATCGCCAGCCGCAGCTTGGCGGCGGTCATCTTGAACGGCCGGCCGCCTTTCCGGCCGCGTGCCCGTGCTGAGGCCAGGCCCGCCACGGTGCGCTCGGCGATCAACTCGCGCTCGAACTCGGCCAGCGCGGCGAAGATACCGAAGACCAGCTTGCCGGCGGCGGTCGTGGTGTCAATGGCCGCGCCGTGCCCGGTCAGCACCTTGAGGCCGATGCCGCGTCCGGTCAGGTCATGGACGGTATTGATCAGATGGCGCAGGTCGCGCCCGAGCCGATCCAGTTTCCAAACGACCAACGTGTCGCCTGGCCGTAGTGCCTTCAGACAGCTCGCCAGACCGGGACGATCCTCGCGTTTTCCGGACGCTTGGTCTTCATAGAGATGCGCCGGATCAACACCGGCCGCGACCAGCGCATCGCGCTGCAAGTCCGTCGCCTGGGAGCCATCCGCCTTCGATACTCGCATGTAGCCAATCAGCATCTTGTACCTGTCACATATACGTTCGATTATGTGACAGTTTGCATCGGGAAGCTCTGCACGTCAAAATTTGTCACTTAACCCGTCATTCTGTCTAAGGCATGCAAAGGGTAGGCTAGGCTCATAATGTGACAGAAATTCCGGGGGGATGCCTTCCTTCGCGAAGGTGGCGCGCAACTGTTCCAAGGAAGCGGGGTCGCGCCGACCATAGGAAGCCAACGCGAACAGCGAGCGTGCCGTCTCGGGGTTGTGTCGTGCTTCAATGATGGCCTCATCAATGGCCTGGATTGCACGCTGCCAGTGATCGACGGGTTCGGGCTTCGGCGCTTTCGCCGGCAGGCCACTGGTGAACCCGGTTTGGGGCTCGGACCAGAATAGCTTTGCGTGCTCGCCTGGCGGGCTTATATCCCTCACCTCAATCAAGCTGATTGCCGTTGCCGCCGCCTCCAGCATCTGCAACCGTACTGCCGGGTTCAGGGTTTCATACGGTCGCCACAGACTTTGCCCAGCACGCAGCGGATGCCCGCAGCATTCCCAGATTTGGCGGAGATACCCCGCGTAGGTGCCGCACGTCGAAAGCGGGGTGTTCAGCTCATCGAGCAGCGTGCGTAGCAGCCTAAACCACAATCCGGCGTGGATGCGTCGGCGCGGCAACTCCACGTGGCCGGTCGTCAGTGCCTGCCAGGTACGCTGGTCCATCGCCGCAATCGCGTCGCTGGCAGTGCGCGGTTCGGCGTCGGCGTTCTCCCAGCCGAGAAACCGCCCTGGCACGCCCCAATAGGATTCCAGCCAGCAGCCATGCAGTGGGCAGCTCAGCATCAGGGGCAGCTTCCACGCGAGCAGTACGGCTTGGTTCTCCGGATCGTTCAGACAGAGCGGGCAGGCGCGATGTATCGGCTGGCTGGGCAGCCAGGCACGCCAGCTCGTGATGGATCGCGTCCTACGGCGGAGTTTCGGCAGCAGCACCGAGAGCTGGAACGCATAGGTTTCCAATGCATCTGGAATCTGATCATCAAGGCTGTCCAGTAGCCAAGGCACCCAGCCGGCGAAACTCATGCAACGCAGCCGGTCCGGCTCGATGCCGCTCCGCTGGGAGAGCATCGCCAGCAGCGCCAGTGGTGGCGCGGTGTCCAGGTCATCAACCTGGCCGTGACCAAGATCGTGCTCCAGCAGCTCGGACACCTCCATGTGATAGCAAAGGGCCACGCGGTTGAGCCACGAAGACAAGGCTTCGCCTTCCCTGGGAGCCGGATGCAGTGGCCAGTGTGGCGCTGGCTTCACATCAGTTCCCGCTCGAATTGCCGCCGCCGCTCGCTGGGACCGGTGTAATCGGCCATGCTGAGCGTGCGATGGTTGATCGCTTCCTCACCGCTCTCCACGGCAGCGACGGCCGCCGCCATCAACAGGTGCGCCAGCTCGCCGATGGTGCCCTCGCTGCGCGTGAGCAGGTAGCGGGCCATATCCAGCGTGGCAATCGACGAGGGTCGCCGCAGCGGGAGCGAAGCCGCGAAGCTGGCCAGCAGTGAGCAGCAATCGTCGTTGGCCTCCCACACCGGCAGCATCATCGGCTCGAAGCGGTTTTCCAACTGGTCGTCCGAGCGGATCGCCAAGTAGGCATCGCGTGTGCCGACCCCGACCAGCGGGATGCGCAGCTCGTTGCCGAGGAAACGCAGCAGGTTGAGGAATTCCCGGCGGTTGACGCTGTTGCCGGCCAGGACGTTGTGCAATTCGTCGATCACCAGCATGCGCACGCCGACCTTGCGTAGCAGTGCCAGCGCCAATTGCTCCATTTCCGGCAGCCGTGGGCGCGGGCGCAATGGCGCGCCCATCGCGGCAAGTAGCGCGACGTAGAAGCGGATTACCGACGGTTCGGATGGCATCTGCACGACCAGTACCGGAATGTGCTCCTGGTCGGCGTCGGAGCTGGCCGGGTGGGTGCGGCGGAATTTCTCGACGATCATCGACTTGCCGTTGTTGGTTGGACCGACCAACAGCAGGTTGGGCATGCGTTGTTTGTTCGGCCACGCATACAGGGCTTCCAGCCGATTCAGCGCCTCGACTGCTCGCGGATAGCCGATCCAGCGGTCAGCGCGAAGGCGATGGATGCGTTCGTCCGCCGGAAGACGGGCCAAGCCCTGGGCCACCGGCATCAGGTGGGACAAGTCGATGATGGGATATTCTTCCACGGCTACCACTCCTCAATCTGGTCGAACGGTTTGGCAGGTGGCTGGTTGTCTGCCTGCGGGTCAGCCATGTCCGCGTCCGGTGGTGGCGTGGTTTTGAAAAGAACTGCCGTTGCCTTGAGATGCTGGCGTCGATCCGCGTCGCGCCGCGCCTTGCGCGTAGCTTTCTGCGCGGTGGACACGATTTCGCGCATCTGGCCGATCATGCGAAACAGCGCCGACTCATCCACCTGTTCGCGCCCTTGCTGCCGCAATTTCGCCAGCGCCTGTCGTTGTTCCCAGAGGGTGACAGCCGGGTGCGACAAGGTGCGGTATGGAATTTCCAGATAGTGCTGCCCCTCCGGCTCCAGCACCCAAATGCGGCTGATGTCGCGCGGGTCGCGCCGGATCAGGAACGCAGGCAAGCGGTCGCGCCGAGCTATCCACGGCTTGAGCGCATCGGCGTAGTAATGGATGTGGTCGATGACGAAGCCGGTGCGGGTCAGCGTGCGGCGGATGATGGGCAGAAAATCGACCAGAAAAGCCGTGGTGCGAGTGATGACGGTTGGCACGCCGGTCCGCGCGATAGCTTCGGCCCAGCGCGCTGCCGGCGGCTGGAGCAGGCCGTTGTGCACGGAGCCGTGGTAGGTGCCGACCGCCAATGTGAGCCAGCGCTCCAGCTCACGCAGCGTCAGGGCGGCCTTGTTTTCGGAATCGTAGTCGCCGCGCTGGTCAGGGTTGGAGAAGGTCGTCCCTGGCAATTCGTCGTGGATCATCTGCATCGCCGTGCCGATGATCCGTTCCACGATGCCGCCGTAGTGCGGCTGCCCGAGCGGGCGATAGTCAAGCCGGATGCCATGCTGCTCGCAGCCTCGGCGTAGCGCTTCGCTCTTGAACTCGGCCGCGTTGTCCAGGTAGAGCAGCCTGGGCTTGCCGCTCATCGGCCACTCCATTTCTATGTTCAGACCCTCCAGCCAGGGACGCTTGTCGCAGGCGACATGCACAAGGCACAGGCCGACCGAAACAGATGACGGCGCTTCCAGCGTGACGACCATGCCGAGCACGCAGCGGGTAAACACGTCGATGGCGATGGTCAGATACGGACGGCCAATCGGTTGCCGGTCGCGCTCGTCCACCACGATCAGGTCGATGACCGTGTGATCAATCTGCACTTGTTCCAGTGGCGCGGTCACGGCGGGAGGCTCACCACCGACACCTTGCAGGCTGCGGGACGCATCCTGACCTTCCCGGCGGCGAGTGGCCTTGAGCGGATCGAGGCCGGCGATCCGCAGAGCCACGGTGTTGCGCGCCGGCGCCCGCAGCTTTTGCGCTTTGCAAGCCTGCGCGACCTCGCGGTGGAACGCTGCCAGGCTACGCTTCTGCTTGGTCAGGAAGCGCTTTTGCAGCAACTCGCGGATGATGCGCTCAACTGATTCCGGCAAGCGTCCCTTGCCTTTTCCGCCGCCGGATCGGCTGCGAGCCAGGTCCGTCACAAGCCCAGCACCTTGCCGGGCACGGCGGATTAGGACATACACCTGCCGCCTGGACAGGCCAAGCGCGTGAGCAGCGGCATCGGCGGCTTCATGCCCGACCACATCAAGCGCTGCCAGCGGCCCGATGATTTCCGCCCGTTGCCGGGCCTGCGCCCAAGCCGCATCGGGCAGGGTGGCCACGCCTTGCTCGGCAATCAATGATGTGTCTGACGCCATGCTCACACCTCGCTTTGGTGCACACGAGTATTGAGCATAGTCGAGATTGGTGCAGATGACTTCTGATATTGCGTTGTCAGGAGTCGCCTGCACATCTGGCGTTACGCCCCGTCAATTGGTGCAGTCGTCTTCTGAAAATGACAATCAAGTTGACGTTCGGTGTTCTGGTCAACGGAGCTAACGCGAATGTATCCGACCTTTGCCATTTCCCCGCCCTCTGTATTCATTTACCTCTAGATGCAGAGAGTATAGGTGTATTCAATATCAAAAGCAAGCCTAATGAATACGGAATTCTGAAGGGTTTTGTATTCACCAACTTGTAGCCGCTGGCGTTTACCTCATTGAATACGGGTAGGGCCGCTCTGCCTGCTCCCCTCCCGCCCCACCGGCTGCTTTCCACCGCTAACAAGAAAGCCCGCACAGAGGCGGGCTGAATGACATAGCCCTACCAATGGCAAGGCCGGAATAATGGCTTAGAAGCCCAAATACTGGCCCCTATCGGTTGTCGGCACTGAACCCAAGTTTGGAGCGAGCAACGGTAAGCAGAATCCAAGGTATTGCGTTGCAAAGGCTTACTACTCCCCCAGTGGGGGAAGCCCAGGCACGCTGGCGCGAGAACTCCACGGAATTGCGAGAGATAAGGCCGTGTGGCGTCATCGGCTTAGACTGCCTGTAATGGAGGCCCCGTAAATGGGGGCTCCCACGGGTGTGAGGGTATGCCAGCACTGGCGTTGGTGCCCGTAAGATAGTGGATAGTGGATAGTTCTGCGATTAGTTACGGGAGATGGCTCATAGCTGATCCACCTATGCCACCAGCGGTTCGACCATCTCACAACCGCCCGCCTGCAACAAGTCAACAAAGATCGGCGGGTATTCCAGATGCGCAGGGTAGCCCTTCCAGTGCCATCGCACTGTGTACTGGTACTGGTTCCGGTAATGGTAACGTGCATCTTCAATCGACTCTTGCAGGCTCCAGAGCAGCCCTGTACGTGCTTCGTCAATCTGCTCGGGTGTGCAAAGGTCCAGGGTTAGCAGTGACTGCCACACGGACTCTGCATTCGCATATAAACCATCGATGAACTTCTCCCAGGAGCCAACCTCTGCGTATTGCCATCCAGTTGGCGCAAGCACTGTTGGCACCAGTGTGGCCACATCCAGCCGCTTCAGCAGGCGAGCACGTAGCAAACCCTTGGGAATGTCTGCACCTGATAGTGCGTGGTAGCAGTGGTCGGTGATGCTCTCGATCAGCAGGCTGTGGTCAGCGTCTATAAGCTGCTGGTTGGGCTTGCCCCACGGCTGTTGCCAGTTCAGGTAAGTTAGCGGCTGCCATCTGAAAGCATCCTGCGGTAGGAAGCTTCTGTGGTCACTGTCCACCCGACTTTCGCCCTGTGCGATGTAGATGCCAAGCACCCGTACCAGACCAAGCATAAAAGTGCAGTTATCGCGGTGGCGCTGTGATGGTGATACCGCTGCCATCCGCTCTAACTCATCTGCATACACACACAGGGAAGCACGGGTGTGCTTATCGGACTTAAACCTAGTGTACGAACCTTTGCCACGCTGGTAGGCATCCATCAGCTCTAGCTGCTCAAGCGGTAGCTGTTCAAGCTGGCCAAGCGTATAGCGGTCTTCCAATTCCCGCACGGCTGTGCCCTTCTGCTGCCGGTTGTAGATTTGCCGGGCAAGGGTGTGCAGCGTGTCCAGCTTCAAAGCACC
Source organism: Pseudomonas sp. BO3-4 (assembly GCF_034044115.1). NCBI lineage: Bacteria > Pseudomonadati > Pseudomonadota > Gammaproteobacteria > Pseudomonadales > Pseudomonadaceae > Pseudomonas > Pseudomonas sp. BO3-4. The sequence goes on along the minus strand of NZ_CP139018.1, from coordinate 1,731,299 downwards.
GGACTGGGCCAGATATTCAACGAACTCTTCGCCCAGCAACGCACGTACCTTCTTCGCTACCTGCTTGTTGGTATCGCCTACGCCTACTTGCCACTTCTTTAGCAGCTTGTGGGCAGGAATGCTCAGCCCCGTATCTGCTGAAATGAACTTGTTACCGGCTTGCTGGTTAAGCAGCGATAGACCGATGAACAGGTTAAGTGGGTGTAACGCACCTACTGATCCATCTACGCCAATACGGGCTTGGATGTGGCAGCGGTGGTACACAGACTTCCGCTCATCAGGGTTGAAGCCATAGCACTTGTAGTACCGGTTATGGAACTGCTCTAGCTCGAATAGCGAAGCAGTGGTGTGGCCCGTCATGATACAGACGGTGTTTGCCTTGATGCACTCCCTGACAATCCACTGCCCGAAGCTGTTCTTACAGAACCGGGTGAACTGTTCTTCTATGCGAGACTGCCGCTTTGTTGCTTTATCAGCGCCCCTAGACTTGGCCTTTCTACAGCTATCTTTGCAGAAGCGCTTGGTCTTGTCCGCCTGCTCTCGGCGTCCTGTGTACGGGCTGCTGCAGGTAACGCAGGTGTAACTGTAGTTACGGGTGTTGTTCTTCTTGGTCTTGCTTGGTGACATTCGTTCCACTCTCTAGGGAATCAAGCCGCATGGCAGCTTCAACAATCAATTGCTCAATTAGTCGGGTTGGGTTAATGACGCCTGTGTACTCCATTAAGCGAAGCAACTTCGCTTGATGTTCAGGCCGGTATACTGAGATTCGCATGTAGGTTCCTACTGGAATTGTGCATAGCTGATTGGGCTGGAGTCCTAGTGCCATGCAGGTTTGAACGATTAAGGCGGACAGAATCTATACTACCTGCCGCCTTCAAGTACTTACGCAAGGGGCCAGTTAGGCCACCTCGGCAGGCTCCGCGTAGGCGCGGCGAAGGTCGGCCAGGGCGGCTGCTTCTTCACTTGCTTGCTGTGCGGCCAGTACTGCTGCTTGCTCTGCTGCCGCCTTGGCTTCTGCTTTACGACGCTGCATTGAGATGGTGATTTCTACTTGGCGGGCAGTCTCGACGACATTACGCTCATAGCGACTCTGGTCGTATTCGGCACGCACCAGCTCTTCTAACTTTCGCAGGTCTGCTTTAATCGTCTTCTCTGGCTTCCGGAGAATGGCCTTTAAGAATAGTGCTTCGACATTGAGCTTAACGATCCTGTAGCCCTGCACTATCTCATCTTGCATTTCGATCATGGACATCTCAAGTGGCTTGTGGCGCACAAAGTCAACATTGCCTGCTAGCCCCTTGTAGCCCAGCCCCTCTGAGTTGCTGTTGTACCGGGCAACTCGCTGGTCAAGTAGTTGCTGTAGTTCTGTGTCGTCGTGCTTGAAGAATTCTACGACCTTATCGCCGTAGGCATGTGTAGCGTCCGTCATTATTGCTTTCCTTATTTATGTGATCGGTTAATCTGTTTAAAGCCCGCCATAAATTCTGACTTGGTGAGCTTCTTGGTTATCTTCTGCTTATTGCCACTGGACTTTGTAGCACTCTCCGCAGGCTTCTGTGAGGGCTTCTTATTCGACCCTGTGGGTAGGATTGCGACTTTCTTCTTCGCCGCTTGTAGACGCTCTCTATGGCCCACAAGGTCATCTAGAGTGGCTACCATTCCCGCCGAGAATATAAAGTCTTCCAAAGCATTGAGGTATAGCAGTTCGTCCTTAGTTGCCTGGACATAATCCACTATTGCAGATGGTGCTTCAGGCTTCTCCAGGAAGTACGACAAGATGGCTCCGTTGTCCTTGCGAACTTCGAGCCAGATATTATTACTGGTCATTAAGCGGCTTCCGTATCTTGCTGGGCTGCCTTCTCTGCTTCCTGGGCAAGGTACTCTTGCTCTAGTTGCTCTTGGCTAGCGGTGTTGTTCTTCTTCCATGTACGTGACTGGCAAGTTGAGTTGCAGAATCGACTTAGTGGACTGCGAGAGTAGAAGGTGCGGGAGCAACCTTCACACTTGTGACGGCGTAGCGGTCGTTGTTTCATATTGTTTACCTTATGAATTGGTTGTGAACAGCGGGCAAAAGGAACCCGTCGCCCGTTAGAGGCTGGGGGGTAAGTTACGCTGAACGGTAGTTGGGTGTTGCGGGTGCACTCTGATGTGCGATTTACCCCGTTGCGGGGCGAGTCTATAAAAGAGTGGCCAGTTGCGTTGCTCTCCTGGCCGGAGAATACCTCTAAGTTAAGGCTCCTGAAGCGCACTTAACCATCCGGTACAACTATTGCGACCCTATGCAATTCGTCCCGATCATGCTGCCCTGGATCGGTAACAGGCAAGAGAATACGCAGACACGGCCTTTCCGTTCCGGTCGTCGTATTAGCAGGGGGGTATGGGGGGTTATAGCGAAAGGATCGAGTGGGGTCTTCCACTGAAGATCATTACCTTACCACGGACCGTCGAAATTGTCAAGCATAATTCAGTCAGTAATGCAACTATTTTATCTGGCTATTGGATGAACGGTCGGTAAGTGCGGGAAACCTTGCCCATTTATAAACCTACATATGAAATAGCTGCTCCCAGCCTTTGATTACCCTGCCGGTACCGATCACGCACTGGAACGGCTTACCGCGCGACCAGGACGAGTCGAACTCGCTGCCATCGGCCAGCCAGCCGGTGTACTGGGTGGTGATCAGGGCACCTTTGACGGCGGCTTTGCCGTCACCCTCGACCAGGTCGATGATCTGCAGTTCTTGGCTCACGGGTACACTCCAAACGCTGAAAAACAAAACCGCCCTTTTCTCAGGAATGCACCGGTTTGGCAAGTTCACGCAGAAATGTCCGGAGGCATTCGCCGACGGAATGCCTCCGTACAGACATGACGTTGAATCAGCTGTTCTGCTCGAACACCTCTTGGCCGGACAGCTCCTTGGTCTGATTGGCGAAGCAGTACCACGCGGGTTTCTCTTCGACGAAGATCTGCAGGTCGAAATCCCAGGCTTGGTCGCCATCGAGCAGGCCGACCGGCACGGCATGGAAGTCGTTGGCCTTGAGCCGGTAGTACAGGTGCGTACCACAGCGGCCACAGAAAGCACGCTGGGCCCAGTCGGACGAATCATAGACGCTGGGCGCACGCCCTTCGATCAGCGGAGGCTTGCTGCAGTGCACCACCAGCAGCGGGCCGCCGGTCCACTTGCGGCACATGCTGCAATGACAAGCGCTGATATGGGTATTGTCGACGGTGACCGTCAGCCGCGTGTCGCCGCACAGGCAGGTGCCTTGTTTTTCCAGGGCCATGGGTGGCTCCTCGAATGCAAAGATGGGCCTGCAATTATAGAAGCCCGCCGCGAAAGCCGCTTGCTTGCTGCTTTTGTACTCTGCGAGACAGCGCAGCCCAAAAGGGCTGGCTGTCTGCTACAGGGCATCGCACTCACGGCTAGATGTACGCAGTACCACGCAGGTACAACGCCGCCCGCCCACTGATGATTACGCGGCCATTGCCCGGCACTTCGCACTGCAACTGCCCTTTGCGTGCCCCGCCCTGCTCGCAGCTCAGCACGTTCTTGCCCAGCCTCTGGGCCCATACCGGTGCCAGCGAAGTGTGCGCCGAGCCGGTTACCGGGTCTTCATTCACACCAACCCGCGGGCCGAACCAGCGGGTGACGACGTCAAAGCCACGCCCTGCCGCGGTCACGGCAATGCCACGGACGTCGAAGGCCGACAGCGCAACAAAGTCGGGTTTCAACGTTTCGAGCAGCATGGCGTCATCGATCACCACCACATAATCGTCGCTACGGTACACCGCCTTCGCCTGGCTCAAGCCCAGCGCCTGCAGCAGGCCCGCCGGCGTGTCCACCGCTACGGGTTGTTTGGCCGGGAAGTCCATGGCCAGCAGGCCATCAGTGCTGCGGCTGACACGCAGCTCGCCACTGCGGGTGTTGAAGCGCAGTACTTGCGCCTGCTCACCCAGTTGCTCGAACAGCACGTAAGCCGAGGCCAAGGTAGCATGGCCGCACAGGTCGACTTCCACGGTGGGGGTGAACCAACGCAGGTCGAACGTTTCGCCTTTGCGCACGAAGTAGGCTGTTTCTGACAGGTTGTTTTCTTCAGCGATGCGCTGCAGCACATCGTCCGGCAGCCAGCTGTCCAGCGGGATCACTGCGGCCGGGTTGCCACCGAACGGTTCAGTTGAAAAGGCATCGACCTGGAAGATTTCGAGTTGCATGCACACACTCCTTGTTACCTGGGCGCTGCCAGGCAGATATCTGGAAAAGGGCTACGGGCGTACCGGGGTCAAAACTGGCTCACCGGCAAAGAACGCCTGCAGGTTGCGCAGCACCAAGGCCACCGTGTCGCGCGCGGCTTCTGGCGATTGGCCAGCCACGTGGGGTGTGAGCACAGTGTTGGGCAAGGCCTTGAGTGCATCGGGCACTGCTGGCTCGTCATCGAAAACATCCAGCGCGGCGCCAGCCAGCTGGCCACGCTGCAATACGGCAATCAGGGCCTGCGTGTCGACCACGCTGGCACGGGCGATGTTCACCAGATAGCCTTCAGCGCCCAGGGCCTGAAGGACGTGGGCATCGACCAGATGCCGGGTGTTGGCGCCACCGGGGGTGGCCACCACCAGGATGTCGACGGCTTCAGCCAAGTGCCGAGGGCTGTCGTACCAGGCATAGGGCACATCCTGGCGTGGTGTGCGGCTGTGGTAGCTGACGGGCATGTCGAAGCCCAAGTGGGCCCGCTTGGCGATCGCCAGCCCCACTGCGCCGAGGCCGAGAATGCCCAGGCGTTTGCCACTCACGGAGGGGCTGATCACCCGGTTCCATTCACCGCGCCGCGTGCTGGCATCGGCACGAGGAATGTCGCGCAGCAGCGCCAGCAGCAGGGCCAGGGTGTGGTCGGCGACGGCTGCGGCATTGGCCCCGGCGCCATTGGTGACGGTTATGCCGCGTGCGGCGGCGGCGGCCAGGTCGACCTGCTCGTAGCCGGCGCCGATCACGCAGATGATCTGCAATCTGGGTAATGCATCAATTTCGGTGGCGGATAGCCCCAGCGGCCCACGGGTGAGTACCGCATCGATTTCTTCGGCGTGGCGATGAATGGCATCGGCGCGCAGTTGCGGCGAAGGGGCACGGATCAGGTGGTAACCGGCCTGCTCCAGCATGGGCAGGTAATCGTCGACGGTTTCCACCAGTACCAGGACTGTCTTGCTCATGCCACCTCCGGGTGAATTCGAGGCGTCATTATGCGGAGTCACCGGCCGGTACAGTCAATGGAAATAACAAGGCAAAACTGTACTGTGCTGTTGCTGTTGCTGTTGCTGTTGCTGTTGCTGTTGCTGTTGATCTTGATCTTGATCTTGATCTTGATCTTGATCTTCGCGACTTCAGGAGGCCGAACGCAGGCCTTGCGGAGGGAGGTGACGGGCATGGATGCCCGTCAAGCGCTGGGCCCCAGGATGGGGCCTGCAGCGCGGTCCTCCCGGGAGCGAGGCCGGAGAGAGGGGACCCCGGAGCGCAGCGCAGGGGCCGGATGATGGGAGCGCAGCGTTTTTTGGTTACTTTTTGTCGCGTTTGACAAAAAGTGACTCGCCGTAAGGGCGAAAAGGTGAGTCAGCGTCGCCATCGCGAATGGACTGTTCGCTGAGTCAAAACAGACGAATTTGCTTCTTGCTTCTTGCTTCTTGCTTCTTGCTTCTTGGATGTGGGCATTCACATCGAGTAGGTATTCATTCGCGCAGGTGGCGCACAGTCACCTTTCCGCCCTTACGGCGGGTCACTTTTTGTCAAACGCGACAAAAAGTAACCAAAAAACGCTGGCTCCTATCATCCGGCCCCTGCGCTACGCTCCGGGGTTCCCTCGCTACGGTCTTGCTCCCGGGAGTACGCGCTGCAGGCCCCATCCATGGGGCCTCAGCGCTTGACGGGCATCCATGCCCGTCACCTCCCTTCGCAAGCCCTGCGCTCGGCCTCCTGAAGTCGCAATCTGCGTCGCCTGAACTACCGCGCGCTTACAAGCAAAAGCAGAAGCAGAATAAGCAGATACAGAAACAGCGTTACTGCGCGAACGCGCGCCCTAACCCACCGGGTACACCACTGCTGTCAGTTTCCTGCCAAGGCCCATTCGGGCTCAACGACCAGCTCCAGCCGTTATCAAACCGATAGTAGGTACGCTGCCGGTAGAAGGTATTGGGCTGCTTCTCCAACACATATACACCCAGCTTGGGATCCCAGTGACTTGCCCCGCCAGGCGGTGGCGCAAAGCTGGCCGAGGTGCGCGGCATGGGCTTGGGTATCGCCGCCGGCTTGCTCGGCTGAGTGGAAGGCTGCCTGCCCGGCAAGGGCTTGACCACCGGCCCCGAAGGCGGCACACGCTCGATCGGTGGCGCGGGCTGCTCGTACGGCTCATGCACCGTACACGCAGACAAACCCAGGGCCAAGGTAATCAGGGTCAGGCGGACGGTGCTGTGCATGGCATTGCTCTCTTACTGGTCTGGAGTGTCGATGGTCAGGCGCTGGGTAGCCTGGGTGGCGCTAGACAACGGCGCCCCCTGGCCAATCCACTCACCCTGGGTAGGCTGACCCGCGCGTGAAACACGTGCAACCAGTTGGACTTCGGCATACTGCGACAGTTTCATCTGCGGCATCATCGCATCTGCATCAGACAACTCCACCTCGATCGGCAACTGCGCCACGGTCACCCGCTTGGCCGCCAGCGGCATCGGCGGGCCATTGCTGGCGCGAGCGAAGATAAACACCGTGTCGTCCGGCTGAACCTTGTCCTTCAAGGCAGCCGCCAGTTCCACCCGCACTTTCAGGCGAGCCGCCACAGGTGCAGGCTCGGTAGCCTGCACTGGCGCGCCACCCAAGCGCTCGGCGGCGCGGTCGATCCCCCCCTGCAGGGCCCCTCGCGATGCATCACCTTCTGGCAACTGCGCCAGCAAGCGCTTCCAGTAGTCGATGGCTTCCTGATAGCGCTCGCCTTCAAACGCGGCAATACCGCGCAGGCCCAGGCTGGTCACCTCGTTGGGGTCCGCCTTCAGCGCTTCGTCAGTCAGCGCCTGCAATTGCGGGCTCCACTGCTTGTTGGCGGCAAAGTACAGCGACTGCGCCCACTGCCCCAGCAGCTCGGGCTGACGACCAGCCAAGGCCACGGCCCGTTCGAACGTACGCGCGGCATCGGCCGGGCGCTGCTCGGCCATGTAGGCCCGGCCAAGGAAATACATGGCCTCGGCCGAATCCGGCTGGGCCTGCACCACGCGTTCAAGGCGCGTGGTCATTTCTTCCATCGACTTGGGAGCCTCGGCAAACTCCTGGGTCAGCGCCACCTTGTCGGCCGCCCCAAAATGCAGGTACAGCCCCAGCGCCATCAGCGGTACCAGTACCGCAGCCAGCAGCGGCAGGGCCTTGCCCAAATGCCCCTGGCGCGGGGCCTCGGCGCCTTCGGTATCGGCCAGCAGCTCGCGGGCAGCCTCGTCCCGGCCCTTGGCCATCTGCGCCTCATCGAGCACACCGGCGGCTTGTTGGGCCGCCAGTTCGGCGACACGTTCCTGGTAAAGGGCCACGTTCAAGGCCGTGCGGTCTTCTTCCTGCTGGCGACGGCGGCCACGCAGGATCGGGAGCAGCAAAAAGCTGAGGGCAGCGAGCAGCAGAAGGCCCGCGCTAAGCCAGAATTCAATCATGGGTCTGTTCTTTTTCCAGCAGTTTGGCGAGACGCTCGCGTTCTTCGGCAGACAACTCATCGGCGCCCTGCACGGCCGTAGCACGGCGCCGGCGTACGATCACCGCCAGCACCACGAAGCCACCGGCCAGCAAGATCCCCGGGCCAAACCACAGCAGCCAGGTACGCCCGCTGAGCGCCGGCTTGTAGCGCACGAAGTCGCCATAGCGGTCGACCATGAAGTCGATGATCTGCTGGTTGCTCTGGCCTTCGCCAAGCATGCGGAAGATTTCTCGGCGCAGGTCGGCAGCAATCGGCGCGTTGGAGTCGGCAATATCCTGGTTCTGACACTTGGGGCAGCGCAGTTCCTTGGTCAACTCTTGGTAACGCTCGCGCTCTGCCTCGTCGCGAAACTGGTAGGTGTCGATAGCCGCCTTGGCCACACCGGCCAGGCTCATGCCCAGCACCGCAGCTGCCAGCCAACGCCTCATGGCTTGGCCTCGTCAATCAGGCCCTGGTACAACGGCGCCAGCTGTTCACGCCAGACCGTGGCATCGACGATGCCGACGTGCTTGTAGCGGATGATGCCCTTGGCATCGATCAGGAAGGTTTCCGGCGCCCCATACACCCCAAGGTCCAGGCCCAGGCTGCCCTGTTCGTCACGAATATCCAGCTGATAGGGGTTGTGGAACTCGGCCAACCACTTCTGCGCGGCGGCGTTGTCATCCTTGTAGTTGACCCCATGGATCACCACCCCCTGCTGTGCCAGCTGGTTCAGGTACGGGTGCTCGACCTTGCACGACGGGCACCAGGTGGCCCACACGTTGACCAGTGCCGGGCGCCCCTGCAAGTCGGCCTGAGTCAGGGTGCGGTCCCCCTGTGTCGACGCCAGGGAAAATACCGGGAACGGTTTGCCGATCATTGCCGAAGGCAGCTCGTCGGGCTTGAGGAAAAGCCCCTTGTAGAGGAAGACCGCCACCAGCAGGAACACTGCAAGGGGCACTACCATGATCCAACGCTTCATGCAGCTGCTCCAGACACGCCCAGGACATCACGCACCCGGGTCTTGACCTTGACGCGGTAGCGCCGGTCGAGGGCCGCCAGCAACCCGCCCAGGCCGGTCAGCAGACCGCCCAGCCAGATCCAGCGGACGTAAGGCTTAATATGTACGCGCACAGCCCAGGCGCCATTCTCCAGTGGCTCGCCAAGCGCGACGTACAGGTCGCGGGTAAAGCCGGCGTCGATGCCCGCTTCGGTCATCATCGACTGTTGCACGGTGTACAGGCGCTTCTCCGGGTACAGTGTGGTCACTTCACGGCCATCGCGGCTGACCACGATGGTGCCCTTGTCAGAGATGAAGTTCGGCCCCTCGAAGTGCTTGGCGCCCTGGAACAGGAAGTGATAGCCACCCAGCTCCACGCTTTCGCCCGGCGCCATGCGCAGGTCGCGCTCGGCGCTGTTGTTGCTGGACAGCACCACGCCCAGCGCACACACCGCCAGGCCCAGGTGCGCCAGTTGCATGCCCCAGTAGCTGCGGCCCAGGCCCGGCAGGCCTTTGACCAGGCCCTTGTGGCGGGTCTTGTCGAAAATGTCACGCAGCCCGCCAAGCACTACCCAGGCGGCCAGGGCGAAGGCCGTCAGCGTCGGCCAGTCGAAGTCGTCGACGATAAAGCCGGCAACCGGGGCAAGGATGGCACTGCCGATCAATACCGGGGTCATCATGCTGACCAACCATTTGCCCGGGGTGTCCTTCCAGCGCACCACCACGCCCACGCTCAGCACCACCATCAGCAGCGCCATCAGTGGCAGGAACAAGGCGTCGAAATAGGGCGGACCGACCGACAGCTTGGCCCCGGTCAGGGCATCGAGCACCAATGGGTACAGGGTACCGAGCAGAATCATCGACGCCGCGACCACCAGCACCAGGTTGTTGGCCAGCAGCAGCGTTTCACGCGACCACAGGGCGAAACCGACCTGGCTCTTGACCACCGGTGCGCGCAGGGCGAACAGGGTGAGCGACCCGCCGACCACGAACAGCAGGAAAAACAGGATGAAAATACCCCGCGACGGGTCGGCGGCAAACGCGTGCACCGAGGTCAGCACCCCGGAACGCACCAGGAAGGTACCCAGCAGGCTCAGCGAGAATGCGGCAATTGCCAGCAGCACCGTCCAGCTCTTGAATACCCCGCGTTTCTCGGTCACCGCCAGCGAGTGGATCAGTGCGGTGCCCACCAGCCAAGGCATGAACGAGGCGTTTTCCACCGGGTCCCAGAACCACCAGCCACCCCAGCCCAGTTCGTAGTAGGCCCACCATGACCCCAAGGTGATGCCAACACCCAGGAAAGCCCAGGCGACGATGGTCCACGGCCGCGACCAGCGCGCCCAGGCAGCGTCCAGCCGGCCGCCGAGCAAGGCGGCAATGGCGAACGCGAAGGCCACTGAGAAGCCCACATAGCCCATGTAGAGCATGGGTGGGTGAACGATCAGGCCAAAGTCCTGCAGCAGCGGGTTGAGGTCACGGCCATCGGTCGGCACCTGCGGCAGCAGGCGCTGGAACGGGTTGGAAGTAATGATCAGGAAGCTCAGGAAGCCCACGCTGATCATGCCCATTACCGCCAGCACGCGGGCCAGCATCACCTGCGGCAACTGCCGGGAGAACACCGACACGGCAAAGGTCCAGCCGCCGAGGATCAGCGCCCAAAGCAGCAACGAACCCTCATGGGCGCCCCACACCGCACTGAACTTGTAGTACCAGGGCAAGGCGCTGTTGGAGTTGCTGGCCACATAGGCGACCGAGAAATTGTCTGTCATGAAGGCATGGGTCAGGCAGGCAAAGGCAAACGCCAGGAAGGCGAACTGCCCCCACGCTGCCGGCCGCGCCAGGCTCATCCACAGGCTGTCGCCACGCCACGCGCCAAGCAACGGCACACTGGCCTGCACGACGGCAAAGCAGATGGCCAGAATCATCGCCAACTGGCCCAGTTCGGGGACTACCAGTGCTGCGTTCATGGCTTCGTCTCCCCGCCGGCAGCGGCCTGGCCGCTTTCCTTCAGGGCCTTGGTGACTTCGGGCGGCATGTATTTCTCGTCGTGCTTGGCCAGCACTTCATCGGCCACCACCACACCGTCGGCATTGAGCTTGCCAAGGGCGACGATGCCCTGCCCTTCGCGGAACAGGTCGGGGAGGATGCCGCGGTAGGTGATGGGTACCGACTTGTTGAAGTCGGTTACCACGAAACGCACGTCCAGCGAGTCGGCCGAGCGCTGCACCGAGCCTTTCTCCACCATGCCGCCGGCGCGGATGCGCGTGTCCAGCGGGGCTTCGCCGTTGGCGATCTGGGTCGGCGTATAGAACAGGTTGATGTTCTGCTGCAATGCGCTCAAGGCAAAGCCGACGGCAACCCCGACGCCGACCAGCAGGCCGACGATGAGCAACAGGCGTTTCTTGCGCTGCGGATTCACTGGTTGTTCTCCCGGCGCAAACGGCGCGCCTCTTCTTGCAAATAGCGACGACGAGCCAGCAGTGGCGCACCGACATTCAGCGCCAGCACCGCCAGGCAGATGCCATAGGCCGACCACACGTACAGGCCATGGTGGCCCATGGCGAGAAAGTCACCGAAGGTGGCAAAGCTCATTGTGTGGCCCTCCGCCCCAGGCTGTTCAATACTTCGTCCCTGACCCAACTGGCGCGTGCTTCGCGCTTGAGCACTTCAAGGCGCATACGCAGCAGCAGTACGGCGCCGAAGAAACAGTAGAAACCCAGCGCCGTGCACAACAGCGGCAGCCACATTTCGGCCGGCATCGCCGGCTTTTCGGTAAGGGTGAAGGTGGCGCCCTGGTGCAGGGTGTTCCACCACTCCACTGAATACTTGATGATCGGGATATTCACCACACCGACAATCGCAAGCACCGCACAGGCCTTGGCTGCACTGTCACGATTACTGATCGCCTGGCCCAGCGCAATAATGCCGAAGTACAGGAACAGCAGGATGAGCATGGACGTAAGGCGGGCATCCCACACCCACCAGCTGCCCCAGGTCGGCTTGCCCCAGATGGCGCCGGTAACCAGGGCCACGGCGGTCATCCAGGCGCCAATGGGCGCGGCACATTGCAGGGCGACGTCGGCCAGTTTCATCTTCCACACCAGCCCCACCACCCCGGCCACCGCCAGCAACACATAGCAGGACTGCGCCAGCATCGCCGCCGGCACATGGATATAGATGATGCGGAAGCTGTTGCCCTGCTGGTAGTCCTGGGGGGCGAAGGCCAGGCCCCAGGTGATGCCGACCAGCAGCAGGAGCACGGCAGCACCGGCCAGCCACGGCAGCATGCGGCCGCTGATGGCATAGAACCATTTCGGGGAGCCCAGCTTGTGGAACCACGTCCAGCTTATTTTCATCAGGGTACATCCAGGGTATTTGCCGGGCTTGAGAGCCCGGGACTCGTTATTCGCCGACGCTGATCTTCAGGCCGGCCGCTATCGCAAAGGGTGCCAGGGTAACGGCCAGGGCCGTCAGGCTGGCGAGCCAGAGCAGATGGCCGGTTGCCGGCATATTTTGCAACGCCGCTTGCAACGCACCACTGCCCAGGATCAATACAGGGATATACAACGGCAGAATCAGCAACGCCAGTAACAAACCTCCGCGTTTAAGGCCGACTGTCAGTGCCGCACCTACCGCGCCCAGCAAGCTCAATACCGGCGTACCCAGCAGCAGCGAACCGAGCAGCACCGGCAGGCAATGGCTTGGCAGCCCCAGCATCAGTGCCAGCAGTGGCGCCAACAATACCAGCGCCAGCCCGGAAAAGATCCAGTGCGCCAGCACCTTGGCCAGCACCAGCAGTGCCAGTGGGTGCGGCGACAGCACCCATTGCTCCAGCGAGCCGTCTTCGAAATCGCTGCGGAACAGGCCGTCCAGCGACAACAACACGGCCAGCAACGCTGCCACCCAGACCAGGCCCGGCGACAAGGTTTGCAACAATTGGCTTTCCGGGCCGACCGCCAGCGGGAACATGGCCACGACAATGGCGAAGAACACCAACGGGTTGGCCAGTTCGGCCGGGCGACGGAACAGCAGGCGCGCTTCGCGGCGCAGTAACAAAATGAATACGCTCATGCAGCCCATTGCCCCAGGTTCAGTTCTCGGTAACCGGAGGGCTTGCGTTCCAGTGTGTGGTGAGTCGTCAGCACCACCGTGCCGCCCTGCTCGCAGTGGGCTGCCAGGTGCGCTTCAAGCTGCGCCACGCCTTGCTTGTCGAGCGCGGTGAACGGCTCGTCGAGAATCCATAGCGGCGGGCAAGCCAGGTGCAACCGAGCCAGCGCCACGCGGCGCTGCTGGCCGGCCGACAGGGTATGGCAGGGGACGTCTTCGAAACCGCGCAGGCCGACAGCCTCCAGCGCCGCCCAGATCGCCTCGCGGCTGGCCGGATGGTGCAAGGCGCACAGCCAGGTGAGATTCTCCTCGGCAGTGAGCAAGTCCTTGATGCCGGCGGCGTGGCCAATCCACAGCAGGGCGCTGGCCAGGGCATGACGCTGCTCTGCCAGTGGCTTGCCACCCAGCAGAATCTGCCCGGCCGTCGGCTGCATCAGCCCGGCCAACAGGCGCAACAGGCTGGTCTTGCCACTGCCGTTGGGGCCACTGATCTGCAGCATGTCACCGGCGCCCAGCTCGAAATCGAGCTGTTCGAACAGCAGGCGCCAGTCGCGCTCGCAGGCCAGGCCCGCGGCTTGGAGGTGAAGGGTCACGGTTTCGCCTTATCTTCAGTAGGGCTTTGAAGCAGCCAACACCGCTCCAGAACCCTTGTGTCTCAAGTCGCCCCGCGCGCTGCCGTTATACTGGCAACCACGGGCGCTCGGCATTATTACACGCGCCGCCGCGCTGCCAAGAGGCCGGGCTCGACAGGTTGTATACAATCATGACTGAAATCAATAGTCTCGGCGCACAAACCGCGATCAACAGCCAAGCCATGAAGGCGGGCACGACCGGCGAACTGCTGCGCCTTATCCAGGCGCAGCCCGGGCTGCTGGCCCCCGGCGAAACCGCGCAAGCCGAGGTTTTATCGTTGCGCCAGGCGGGCCAGGACTTTCAGCTGGTGCTAAGGCTGATGCAGGCCAACGGCGTGCAGACCCAATTACAGGCCAACGCCAGCCAGCCGCTGCCCCAAGGCAGCCAGATCACCGTCAGCCAGACCGAAAGCAATCGCCTGGCGATCATGTTGCAACAGGCCAGCGCCAGCCAGGTCGCCACCCTCACCCAGCTGGACACCAGCAAGGTGCCGGTCGGCACCTTGCTGCAAGGCAAGGTCCTGACCAACCAGCCGCTGGCCCAGGCACCCGGCCAACCGGCCGTGTACCGGGCGCTGGTCAGCTTGCTCAACAGCACCCAGGCCGGTGCCACGCTGAGCATCGACAGCCCGCGCCCGCTGGCCATTGGCAGCCTGCTCAGCGCCCTGGTGCAGGGTGATCAGTCATTGCGCTTCGTGCCGCTCAGCGGCAGGCAGGACCAACTCAGCATTGCCCAACAGCTGCTGACACAGCAAAACCGTCAAGCCTCGCTGCCCGGCCTGCTCAACACCCTGCAACAGCTCACCCGCGACTCAGGCGTCGATGGCGAGCTGCGCGCCAGCGCCGAACGCCTGCTGGCCGGCCTGCCGGACGCCCGACAACTGGGCGACGCCAAGGCAGTGGCCCAGGCCCTGAACAACAGCGGCAGCTTTCTCGAAGCGAAGCTGCTGAATGGGTCCACCGCCAGCGTCGACACCGACCTCAAAGCACATTTACTGCGGCTGATGGCCCAGGCCCCTGCCCTCCCGGCAGGGGCCACCACTCTGAGCCCCGCCAGCCTGGCCCTGACCATGCCGATACTGGCGCGCAGCGCGCTGGGCATGCTCGAGCGGGTCAGCCCCAAGCCGCAGCCGGGCGCGTTCCCATTACCGTCGCGCCTGCTCAAGGCCCTGGAAGAGGAAGGCGACCTGCAACAGCTGCTGCGCCTGGCTGCCGCTGCCATTTCACGTTTGCAGAGCCACGCCATGAGCAGCCTGCAACAAACCGGCACGCTGGAAAACGGCAACCTGCAGACCACCTGGCAAACCGAAGTGCCCATCCGTCACGGCCAGGACTTCATCCCGCTGCAAGTCAAACTGCAGCGCGAAGAAACCCCACAACAACAGGCCGACCGCCAACATGAAGCCCAAAACCCTCGGCAAGCCCTGTGGCGCATCGAGCTGGCCTTCGACTTGTCCCCGCTCGGCCCCCTGCAAGTGCAGGCGCAACTGAGCGAGGGCCGCCTGAGCGGGCAGCTATGGGCGGAGCGCGAGCAGACCGCGCGGTTGATCGACGCCCAGCTTGGCGCGCTGCGCGCGCGCCTGGTGGCCCGGGGCCTGGAAGTCGGCGACCTGGAGTGCCACCCGGGCATCCCGCCGCAGGGGCCACGCACACGGATGGAACAACGCTGGGTGGACGAAACCGCATGAACGATACGACACCACGCCAAGCCATAGCGCTGAACTACGACGGCCATCAGGCACCGACCCTCACCGCCAAGGGCGACGAGGACCTGGCCGAGGCCATCCTTGCGCTCGCCCGCGAACACGAAGTGCCGATCTACGAAAACGCCGAGCTGGTGCGCCTGCTGGCGCGGCTGGAGCTGGGCGATCAAATACCCGAAGCGCTGTACCTGACCATTGCCGAAATCATCGCCTTCGCCTGGCAACTGCGCGGCAAGGTACCCGCCGGCTTCGATGATCCGCGCCCGACAGAACGCGATATCACCCCACCATTGCCCCCGCTGCCCGGCACTGGCCAGTAACTATCTACCACCCCCTCCCCCACCATGCGCCCAACCTTGTCGGCCTCCCACGTACAAGGTGACCGTCATGATCGACAGCAGAATCAACGCCAAGGGCGTGCAGTTCGTAGTAGACCATCTGGCCAACATCCCACGCCCGGACCGCGAAGCCAATCGCTTGATCCGGCAGTGGCTTGCCGGGCAAGGTGTGCATATCGACCCCGATCGCGTCGATGTGGTCACCCTGCACTACCGGCCGGATGACCAAGGGTATGTGGCAGCGGTCCAGCAGACCCAGAGCATGACCCAGGCGCTGCTGGGCAACTGGCAAGGGGAGTCCGATAACAACCTCATCGGCGCGCTGTTCGCCAACCCTTGGGCAGGCACCTTCCCCCAAGGGCCGGTGAGGCTGGTCGATCGCCTGCCAGCGCTGGGCTTTGGCCATCAGGGCGCAGCCTTCGAAGTGTACAACGGCCTGTTCCAGCGATCGTCCCCTGCCCGTTACGATGCCTCGACCCACGTTCAGGTACCGGCTGAAGCTTTCCAGCGTTTCATAGACGCGCTGGATTTTCACAGGCCGTTCAAAGCCATGCTCGACACGTACTGGCAGGAGCATCAGGACAGTCACCGCCTGGCCAGCAAGCTCAATTTCATCGCCGCCTGCAACGCCCAGGTCAGCCAGGGGCGCCTGAGTGATGCCGCCAGGGAGCTGGCATGGCAAGCCGCCGGCATGATGCCGCAGCGTTTCAAGATACGGGTGAGCACGCTGAGCATCTATGGCTATGCGGCCACCGACCTGCTGTACATCAATGCCCCCCACAGCGATCTGACCCTGCTGTACATGCCAGGTAACAGCTCGCCCTTGCTCGAATTCGCCAGCGAGAACCTGCTCAAGGACTGGGTGGGCGATCAGTGCAAGGACCCCGCCCGACGCGAGGCACTCAAACAACACTTCAGGCTTGCCGACCGCCCTCAGGGCCTCGATTTCAGCGGCCTGGACACCGCGCTCGAGGGCCTTGGCGACTATCCGGTTCGGCACCGGCTGCCGCCTGAACATGGTTATTTCAACGATGATGGCGTCTGGCCCCCCAGAACCTACGTGAACTACAAACCTGGCAAGTACAACCCCAAACTGACCGGGGATATGTTCGCAGCCCTGACCGAGCGCCAGCGCCAGCGCAGCTACGACGATGCCGATTTTGTCATCACCACCGATAGCCAGGTTACCAAAGCCAAATGGCGAGGCTACCTCACCAATACGCTCAACCTGCTAGCGCCATTGTGCCTGGTGGTGCCGGGGCTGGCGCCACTGCTGGCGCTCGGTGGCATTGCCCAGTTGGGTCTGGGCCTGGATCAGGTGATCAACGGCCACAGCCTGAAAGCCAAACAGGATGGGGTGGACGACATCGCCTGGGGGCTGTTCAACGCCGTACCGCTGGCAACGGAGGGCACAGCAGGCATCAAGGCCCTGTTCGAGTTCAAAAGCGATGGTTTTGTCATGCCGCGCGAGGTCAACGGGCAGCTCGGCTATCCGTTGAGCCCGACCAGCCCACCGCGGCTTCCAGAGCCAGAAGGCGCGGAGTACTTCCACAACCACGAGCCCATTGCCCCCCTTGATGACGGCGACCCGGAGGTTGCCGGCGCGGTGATACGGTTGCCCCACTACGATGGCGAACTGGACGACCTGGAATGCAGCATCGAAACCTACAACGCGCGGGTGGTCTATGACATGGAGCGGAATGCGTTCATCCTCAAGGACGACGTCAACGAGGTCGATCCGCAAGCCTACGTGGCAGTCCCCGGCAGCCGTGACCTGGTGGCGCTCGACATGCCTCGGCCGGTAACCGACGCCATGCGCACGCGCACTTTGCGCGCCTTGGGTGTCGACCTGCCCCTGCCGGTGCAAATACCGACACGGGCGCCGGACAGCGCACCTATCCCAACACTCATATCCAGCCTCTGGGTCGGCAACAACGTCCTTGGCGAGCCATTGCTGGCCAACCTTGCCGCCAACGCAGCGCGCCTGAGCGACAGTGAATACAGCATGCGCCTGTTTCTGTCGAAGGCTTCGCCTACCGCCTACGAACAGAACGCAAGGCTATTGGCAGCCCGGGCGCCAGGGCTTCAGGTATTGCCGCTTGAAGAGCAAGGTTTCTTCCGGGCCTTCCGCCAGAGCCGCTATTACGCACAGTACGATGCAGCACTGGATGGCAACGGTGGCATCGCCACCAATTACGCGTCGGCGACGGATGTGCTGCGCTACCGAATGCTGCACCATGAGGGTGGGCTGTACATGGACGTAGACGATTTCCTGCTGCCGGACGGCAAGGGCGAAACGATCGACCAGGTCGAGCTGCACACCCCGCCCGATGGGCTGCTGCTGCCACCGCCGATGTGCAACGAAAAAATGAGCATGAATTGCCTGTACAACACCAGCCTCATAGGTAGCCACCCAGGCAACCCGGTGCTGGATGCGATCTCCGATGAAATGCTCGCACGCTACCAGACCCATGCAAACTTTTACGACAGCCGACCGAGCCTGGAACAGGACCCTGGCAATTTCTACCGCTATGCCAACAAGCTCAGCTACCTCACCGGCCCGGCGCTGCTCACCGAGATGGTCGATCGCCATCTACCCGGGCTGCGGACCCTGCGCCAGATCATCAACTTGCACATCATGCCACGCGTCAACACCTACCCATTCATCGACGCCTCACAGGCCAATGCTGCCCTGAAGCAATTGCTGCCCCTGAACCGTTTTGCCGGCGTCGGCGGCAATCACTCCTGGGTTCGCAACTGAAATGCATGGGGAACTGAACGGGCCTGGCGGCGCCCTTCAGATCGAGCGACGCATGGGCGCCGCTCGATGTCCCAGGTGACGAGCCTGCTAACGAGGCTACCTGCCAGCCCCCGTCAAGGAGCCCGATGCACCTTGCTCATCAACTCCGCCTCGGCCTGGGTCAGGCCGCAGCTCTGGGTCAACTCATCGACACTCGCCCCCATCCCCACCAGCTTGGCCGCCTGGCTAAAGGTAACGTTGCTGGGGTCGCGCTGCTCGAGGCGCTCCAGCCGGTCTGGCAGGGTAGCCACCGTCGCACGCAGCTCATGGATGGCCTCACCCATGCGCACAGTGCCGTTCTGGTAGTCATCCAGACGCTTGGCCAAGTCCTTGATGCGCTGGTCACGCAGCGCATCGCCCTCGGCCTGCTGCGCTGCCAGCTCGCGCTGGCGCTTGCTGTAGTTGAGGAAAAACCACAGGCTCAGCGCCCAGGCCAGCGCCAGGAAGATGACAGCAACCTCTAGGATCAACTCAGATGTTCTCCAGCTCGGACCACTCTTCCTCGGTCATCATCTTGTCCAGTTCGACCAGGATCAGCAGTTCGCCATTCTTGTTGCACACGCCCTGAATGAACTTGGCCGACTCTTCGTTACCCACGTTCGGCGCAGTCTCGATTTCGGACTGGCGCAGGTAAACCACTTCGGCCACGCTGTCGACCAGAATGCCGACCACTTGCTTGTCGGCTTCGATGATGACGATACGGGTGTTGTCGGTCACTTCGGTCGGCATCAGGCCAAAACGCTGACGCGTGTCGATCACCGTCACCACGTTACCGCGCAAGTTGATGATGCCCAGCACGTAGCTCGGCGCACCCGGCACCGGGGCAATCTCGGTGTAGCGCAGGACTTCCTGCACCTGCATCACATTGATGCCGTAGGACTCGTTGTCCAGACGGAAGGTAACCCACTGCAGGATCGGATCTTCGGAACCTTGTGCAGACGACTTTTTCATTCCCCTACCCTCAAAATCCGCCGTTGGCGGTATGTTCTGTGTCATTTCTGTTTGGCGTGCATCTGCTTGACCGCACCGCTGGCGATCAGCTCGGCCAGTGCGGCGACGTCGAGCAGTGCGCACATGTGTTCGATTACGGTGCCGGCCAGCCACGGGCGCTGGCCACGCTGGCTGCGCCACTTGATCTCCGACGGGTCCAGGCGCAGCGAGCGGCTGACCTGATGCACCGCCAGCCCCCATTCGTAGCCCTGCACCGAAATCACGTATTGCAGGCCCTGGCGAAAATCATCGCGGTAGCGGTCGGGCATTACCCAACGCGCAGTGTCCAGCACCTTCAGGTTGCCGGCCTGGCAGGTCAGGATGCCGAGGAACCAGTCGGGCTGGCCGAACAGTGGCGTCAGCTCCTGGCCAGCCAGGGTGTAGATCGAGCCCAGGCACACCAACGGCACCGCCAGGGTCAGGCCGGCAACGTCGAACAGCAGGCATTCGAACGGCTCGGCCGCCCACACCGGACGACCGTCGACAGTGGCCGGGGGCACGGGCAGGTTGGGTGCCGGCAGATGCACATCGACCAGTGGCACAGCCGGTTCCACGGTTTGTTCTTCGACCAGTACCGGGATGCTGGCTTCGGCCACGACCTCCTGCTCGACCACCGTCACCACCGGGGCTTCCACCGGCATCACGCTGGGCAGTACCGCCACACGGGGTTCGGCGAACGGCCGCGGGGCAAAGCTGGCGGCGGCGGCTTCGGCGGGCTCAGGCCGGGCTGGCTGCCGGGCATCGCGTGCCTGCTCCTCGCGCACCGCCTCGGCGAACTCATCCGCCACTGCCGGCTGCTCGCTCAGGTCTTCGGCCTCGGTGGCCTCCTGCAGCAGGCCGTCCAGGTACGATTGCAGGGCCATCTGGGGCCGGGTGCTGGTTTGCCGGGTTTGAGTCATCAGGCCACCTGCACTGCGGTCTTGTAGGTGAGCAGGTGCTTGAGCAGCGCCCGGTAGGCGATCAACCCACGGCTCTTGCTGTCGAACTGCGAAGGCGTGACGCCCTTGCGACTGGCATCACGCAGGCGCGTATCCACCGGAATGTAGCCCTGCCACACATGCTGCCCGTAGGTGTCACGCAGCAACTTGAGGGTGCCCAGCGACGCCTGGGTACGACGGTCGAACAGGGTCGGTACGATCTGGTACGGCAGCGCCTGCTTGCGCGAACGGTTGACCATGGCCAAGGTGCCGACCATGCGCTCCAGGCCCTTCACGGCGAGGAACTCGGTTTGTACCGGGATCACCAGCTGCTGGCTGGCGGCCAGGGCATTGACCATCAGCACACCCAGCAAGGGTGGGCTGTCGATCAGGGCATAGTCGAAATCCTGCCACAGCTGCGCCAGACTCTTGGCGATTACCAGGCCCAGGCCATTCTGCCCTGGCGACTGGCGCTCCAGCACTGCCAGGGCGGTACTCGACGGCAGCAGCGAAATGCGCTCATCGCTGGTGGGCAGCAGCAGTTGCCCGGGCAAGCCTTCGGGCACCGTGCCCTTGTGCAGGAACAGGTCGTAGCAGCTGTGTTCCAGGGCATCCGGGTTGTGCCCGAAGTAGCTGGTCATCGAGCCGTGCGGGTCGAGGTCGACGACAACCACGCGCTTGCCGGCCTCGGCCAGCAGGCCGGCCAGGGCAATGGTAGTGGTGGTCTTGCCGACACCACCTTTTTGATTGGCTACTGCCCAGACTCTCATCAAGCAAACTCTATCTATTGATTTGGCAGGGACACTGTAGAAACAACCGTCATGCGCAAAACTTCAAAGCTCGCACGCCCCTCTGTGGGAGCGGGCAAGCCCGCGAACACCGGCGTAGCCGGTGCCATTCACCGAGTCGCTGGCTTCGCGGGCATGCCCGCTGCCACAGGGGGCGGCGGCACATTCAAAATCGTGTTCGTATCAGCGACGGGGAATTGACGTATCA
Source organism: Pseudomonas sp. BO3-4 (assembly GCF_034044115.1). Taxonomy (NCBI): domain Bacteria; kingdom Pseudomonadati; phylum Pseudomonadota; class Gammaproteobacteria; order Pseudomonadales; family Pseudomonadaceae; genus Pseudomonas; species Pseudomonas sp. BO3-4. The sequence goes on along the minus strand of NZ_CP139018.1, from coordinate 1,710,130 downwards.
CGGCCTCGCTACCGTTGCTTGTATTGCCGGTGCACTTTGTGTGCCAGCACGGCGCAATGCGGCATCCGGTGTGGCATTGGCGCTGCCCGAGCCTGTCAGGCTGCGGCGCACTTCCAGGTTACGGGAAATCACCAGCACCACCCGGCGGTTGCGTGCGCGCCCTTCGGCGGTATCGTTGCTGGCCACCGGCTGGTACTCGCCGTAGCCCACCGAAGCCATGCGTGCCGGGTTGACGCCCTCCATGGCCAGCAGCCGCACGATGCTGGCCGCGCGCGCCGAGGACAACTCCCAGTTGGTGGGGTACTGCGCGGTGCGGATCGGCAGGTTGTCGGTGAAGCCTTCGACGTGCACCGGGTTGGCAAACGGCTTGAGGATGTTGGCCACCTTCTCGATGATCGCAAACGCCTTGTCACTGGGCATCGCGTCACCACTGCCAAACAGCAGCGACGAGTTGAGCTCGATCTCGATCCACAGCTCGTTGCCGCGCACGGTCATCTGGTCGCTGTTGATCAGGTCGCCGAAGGCATCGCGCACGTCATCGCTGATGGTTTTCAACGGGTCGACATTGGTCGCCGCCAGGCCCGCTTCGGTCTGCTCGCTGTCTTTGACCAGCGGTTCGGCCGGGCGCACGCTCAGCGGCTGCTCATCGCCAATCGGGATCGGCTTCATGCTGCGCTCGGGGTCGTTGAATACCCCGAGCAAGGCCTGGGAAATAACCTTGTACTTGCCCTCGTTGATCGAGGAAATCGAATACATCACCACGAAAAAGGCGAACAGCAACGTGATGAAGTCGGCGTACGACACCAGCCAGCGCTCGTGGTTTTCGTGTTCCTCGGTATGACGACGGCGACGCATGGGTTACTCCATGAAGCCTTGCAGCTTCAGCTCGATCGAGCGCGGGTTTTCACCTTCGGCAATCGACAGCAGGCCTTCGAGCAGCATTTCACGGTAGCGCGACTGGCGCATGACGATGGCCTTGAGCTTGCTGGCGACCGGCAATAGCACAAGGTTGGCACTGGCCACACCGTAAATGGTGGCGACAAAGGCCACGGCAATGCCATTGCCCAGTTGCGACGGGTCGGCCAGATTGCCCATCACATGGATAAGGCCCATGACCGCCCCGATGATGCCGATGGTCGGCGCATAGCCGCCCATGCTTTCGAATACCTTGGCTGCCTGGATGTCACGGCCTTCCTGGGTAAGGAAGTCGACCTCAAGGATGCTGCGGATCGCTTCAGGCTCGGCGCCGTCCACCAGCAGTTGCAGGCCCTTGCGCGCATAGGGGTCGGGCTCGCTGTCCGCTACCCCTTCCAGGCCCAGCAGGCCTTCTTTGCGAGCGGTCAGGCTCCAGTTCACCACGCGGTCGATGCCGCCCGCCAGGTCAACCCGCGGAGGAAACAGGATCCAACGCAAAATCTGCAAGGCGCGCTTGAACGACGACAGCGGCGACTGCAACAACGCCGCCGCCAGGGTGCCTCCCAGCACGATCAGAGCCGCCGGGCCATTGACCAGAGCACCGACATGACCGCCTTCAAGGAAGTTGCCACCGACGATGGCAACGAAAGCCAGGATCAGACCGATCAGGCTAAGGACGTCCATCAGACGCACGCCTCCACCAGGTGCTTGCCGATTTCGTCAAGGCTGTACACGGCATCCGCCAGGTTGGCCTTGACGATCGCCATGGGCATGCCATAAATCACGCAGCTGGCTTCATCCTGGGCCCACACCGTGCTGCCCCCCTGCTTGAGCAGGCGCGCGCCCTCGCGGCCATCGGCGCCCATGCCGGTGAGCACCACCGACAACACCTTGTCACCGTACGACTTGGCCGCCGAACCGAAGGTGATGTCCACGCACGGCTTGTAGTTCAGGCGCTCGTCGCCGGGCAGGATCTTCACTGTGCCACGGCCATCGATCATCATCTGCTTGCCACCGGGGGCCAGCAGGGCAAGGCCCGGGCGCAGCATGTCGCCGTCTTCGGCTTCCTTGACGCTGATGCGGCACAGCTTGTCCAGGCGTTCGGCAAACGCTTTGGTGAACGCCGCCGGCATGTGCTGGATCAACACGATCGGCGCCGGGAAATTGGCCGGCAGCTGGGTCAGTACCCGCTGCAGCGCCACCGGCCCCCCCGTGGAGGTACCGATGGCCACCAGTTTGTAGGGTTTGCGCTTGGGTGCCGGCGACTGCGAGGCTGCCGGTGTCGGGGCCGCTGCACGGGCAGGCGCTGCCGGGCGCGTCTGCGCCTGGCTGGCGAAAGTGCTGGCGGGCGCTGGCGCGGCGACCGGCGCCGTTCTGGCATAGCTGCCGATCCTGCGGTTGCTGCGCGAAATGGTGTGCACCTTCTCGCACAGCAACTGCTTGACCTTGTCAGGGTTGCGCGAGATGTCCTCGAAGTTTTTCGGCAGGTAGTCCACTGCGCCGGCATCCAGCGCGTCGAGGGTGACGCGGGCGCCTTCATGGGTCAGCGACGAGAACATCAATACGGGCGTCGGGCAGCGCTGCATGATGTGCCGCACGGCGGTAATGCCATCCATCATGGGCATTTCGTAGTCCATGGTGATCACATCGGGCTTGAGCGCCAGCGCCTGGTCGATTGCTTCCTTGCCGTTGGTCGCGGTACCCACTACCTGGATCGTTGGATCCGCCGAGAGGATTTCCGAGACACGGCGGCGGAAGAAACCAGAATCATCCACCACCAGGACCTTGACTGCCATAAACACTCCATTAGGCGGCGCAACCCGCCAGGGCGCGCCACCGAAATCAAATACGCCGCGCGGCGTAACGCTTGAGCATGCTCGGGACGTCGAGAATCAACGCGATGCGACCGTCGCCGGTAATGGTGGCCCCGGACATGCCCGGGGTGCCTTGCAGCATCTTGCCCAGCGGCTTGATGACCACTTCTTCCTGGCCCACCAGCTGGTCAACGACAAAACCGATGCGCTGGGTGCCGACCGACAGAATGACCACGTGGCCCTCGTGCTGCTCTTCGTGCACCTGGCCCTGGACCAGCCAGCGCTTGAGGTAGAACAGCGGCAGCGCCTTGTCGCGCACGATCACCACTTCCTGGCCGTCCACCACGTTGGTGCGCGACAGGTCGAGGTGGAAGATCTCGTTGACGTTTACCAGCGGGAAGGCGAACGCCTGGTTGCCCAACATCACCATCAGGGTGGGCATGATCGCCAGGGTCAGCGGCACCTTGATGACGATCTTGGAGCCTTGGCCCTTGGCCGAGAAAATGTTGATCGAGCCGTTGAGCTGGGAGATCTTGGTTTTCACCACATCCATGCCCACGCCACGCCCGGACACATCGGAAATCTCGGTCTTGGTCGAGAAGCCAGGTGCGAAGATCAGGTTGTAGCAGTCCGACTCGCTCAGGCGCTCGGCGGCGTCCTTGTCCATCAGGCCCTTTTCCACGGCCTTGGCGCGCAGGATGTTCGGGTCCATGCCCTTGCCATCGTCCGAGATCGACAGCAGGATGTGGTCGCCTTCCTGTTCGGCCGACAGCACTACGCGGCCGGTACGTGCCTTGCCAGACGTTTCACGCTCCTCGGGCATCTCGATACCGTGGTCGACCGCATTGCGCACCAAGTGCACCAGCGGGTCGGCCAAGGCTTCTACGAGGTTCTTGTCAAGGTCGGTCTCTTCGCCGACCAGCTCCAGATTGATCTCTTTCTTCAACTGGCGCGCCAGGTCGCGGACCAGGCGCGGGAAGCGGCCGAAGACTTTCTTGATCGGCTGCATACGGGTTTTCATCACCGCGGTCTGCAGGTCGGCGGTGACCACGTCAAGGTTGGACACGGCCTTGGACATGGCCTCGTCGCCGCTGTTCAGGCCCAGGCGCACCAGACGGTTACGCACCAGCACCAGTTCGCCGACCATGTTCATGATCTCGTCCAGGCGCGCGGTATCGACGCGTACCGTGGTTTCCGCTTCGCTGGCGGCATGCTTTTCAGCGGCCGGGGCCGGCGCGCGAGGCGCCGCGGCAGGTTTGCTGGCCGGCGAAGGCGCTGGCGCTGGCGCGGCAGCGGGCTTGGTCACTGGCGGGCTTTCGGCCTTGGCGGCAGCCGGCGCTTGCGCCTGGACAGCAGCCGGGGCCTCTACAGCGGCAACATCGCCACCGAACTTGCCCTTGCCGTGCAACTGGTCCAGCAGGGCTTCGAACTCGTGCTCGCTGATTTCATCGCTGGCGGCACTGTTGTCGGGTGCGGCAGGCGCTGGTGCCTGGGCGGCTGGCAAGGCGCCAGCCTGGAAGGTGCCCTTGCCATGCAGCTGGTCGAGCAGCGATTCGAATTCGGCGTCGGTGATCTCATCACTGACCGCTTCGCTGCTGACGGCCACCGGCGGCGCGGCAACCTCGGCATTGAACTGGCCCTTGCCGTGCAACTGGTCGAGCAGCGATTCGAACTCGGCGTCGGTGATTTCATCACCCGCACCGCTGACAGTCTCGCCCTGCATCTGCTCGTCGGCCGCCGCTTGCGCCTTGATCGCATCGAGCGAATCGAGCAACTGCTCGAATTCACTGTCAGTGATGTCCTGGTGTTGCTCCTCGGCCTCGGCCGGCGCGGCAACCGACACGTCGGCAACCGGCGCCGGTGCAGGCGCTGCAACAGTTTCGGCTGCGCCAGGTTCGGCCAGGCGCGACAACGCTGCCAGCAGTGCGGGGGTGGCCGGTGTCACTTCGGCACGCTCGCGCACCTGGCCAAACATGCTGTTGACCGTATCCAGTGCCTCGAGCACCACATCCATCAGTTCCGCATCGACCCGGCGCTCACCTTTGCGCAGGACGTCGAACACGTTCTCGGCGATATGGCAGCACTCCACCAGCTCGTTCAGCTGGAGGAAGCCGGCGCCCCCTTTTACAGTGTGGAAACCGCGAAAGATCGCATTGAGCAGGTCGGCATCGTCAGGTCGGCTTTCCAGCTCGACCAGTTGCTCGGACAATTGCTCAAGAATTTCGCCGGCTTCTACCAGGAAATCCTGGAGGATTTCTTCATCGGCGCCGAAGCTCATCAAACGTGCTCCTTAAAAACCAAGGCTGGACAGCAGATCATCGACATCGTCCTGACCGGACACGACGTCTTCACGCTTATCGGCATGAATCTGCGGACCTTCACCCCGAGTCGGATGTTTTTCTCGATCTTTTTCTGCACGCAATTGATCGTGGTCATGTTTTATACCGGCAAAGCGGTCGACCTGGCTGGCCATCAGCACCAGCTTGAGCAGGTTGCTTTCCACCTCGGTCACCAGTGCGGTGACGCGCTTGATCACCTGGCCGGTCAGGTCCTGATAGTCCTGGGCCAGCAAAATGTCATTGAGGTGCCCGGAAACCTTGCGGTTACCCTCGGCGCTGTGCGTCAGGAAACTGTCGACTCGCTTGACCAGATCACGGAATTCCGGCGCAGCCACTTCGCGGCGCATGAAGCGCTGCCAGTCGGTACTCAGGGCCTTGGCCTCGCTGGCCAGCTCATTGAGCACCGGTGTGCTTTCCTCGACCAGGTCCATGGTGCGGTTGGCCGCGCCCTCGGTCAGCTTGACCACATATGACAGGCGCTCGGTGGCGTCGGTAATTTGCGACACCTCTTCTGCCTGCGGCATGGTGGGGTCGATCTGGAAACTGACGATGGCACTGTGCAGCTCGCGAGTCAGCTTGCCGACTTCCTGGTACAGGCCGCGGTCGCGGGTCTGGTTCAGTTCGTGAATCAACTGCACCGCCTCGCCGAAACGGCCCCGCTCCAGGCTTTCGACCAACTCCTGAGCATGCTTCTTCAGGGTCGACTCGAACTCGCCCAAAGACGTTTGTGATGAATCCATGACGCGCCCCCCCCTGACGTGACTCAGCCGTTGACGCGTTCGAAGATCTTCTCGATCTTCTCTTTGAGCACCTGAGCGGTGAACGGCTTGACCACGTAACCATTGACGCCGGCCTGTGCCGCTTCAATGATCTGGTCGCGCTTGGCTTCAGCGGTCACCATCAAGACCGGCATGCTTTTCAGCTTGTCGCTGGCACGCACTTTACGCAGCAGGTCGATGCCGGACATGCCCGGCATGTTCCAGTCGGTCACCAGGAAGTCGTAGTGACCGTTTTCCAGCATCGGCAACGCCGTGGTGCCGTCATCGGCTTCGTCGGTGTTGGTGAAACCCAGGTCACGCAACAGGTTCTTGATGATCCGCCGCATCGTCGAAAAGTCGTCAACGATGAGGATTTTCATGTTCTTGTCCAATTAGACCTCCAAGCAGTCTCAAACGCGCTCGGCCTACCGAGCACGCACTCATTCAATTCGGTACAACGTGGAAAACGACTGCAACGACAGTGGGCTCAACGCGCCCGCCATTCCCCCAGGCGGCTGCGCAGGCGCGCGGCACATTGGCTGTGCAACTGGCTGACCCGCGACTCGCTGACACCCAGCACCTCACCGATTTCCTTGAGGTTCAGCTCTTCGTCGTAGTACAGCGCCAGCACCAGGCGCTCACGCTCCGGCAGGTTGGCGATAGCCTCGGTCAGGGCAGCCTGGAAGCGCTCCTCCTCCAGGCCGCGCGCAGGTTCGACCTGGCCACTGGCGCCATCCTCATGCAGCCCTTCGTGCTCGCCGTCCTGCAACAGGTCGTCGAAGCTGAACAGGCGGCTGCCCAGGGTATCGTTCAAGATCCCGTAGTAATCATCGAGACTCAATTGGAGTTCGGCAGCAACTTCATGATCTTTAGCGTCACGGCCTGTTCTGGCCTCAACTGCACGCATGGCATCACTGACCATACGGGTGTTGCGGTGTACCGAACGCGGTGCCCAATCGCCTTTGCGCACTTCGTCCAGCATGGCCCCGCGGATGCGGATGCCGGCGTAGGTCTCAAAGCTGGCGCCCTTGCTGGCGTCGTATTTGTTGGCCACTTCCAGCAGGCCGATCATGCCGGCCTGGATCAGGTCCTCGACTTGCACGTTGGCCGGCAACCGCGCCAACAGGTGGTACGCGATGCGCTTGACCAGCGGGGCGTAGCGTTCGATCAGCTCGTACTGGGCGTCCTTCGCCGCCCGGCTGTACATCTTGAAGCCGCTGGCGTTCATAGTACGGGTCCCGCGCTGGTGGGTTGCACCAAGCGCTCGACAAAGAACTCCAGATGGCCGCGCGGATTGGCCGGCAGCGGCCAGCTGTCGACCTTCTGGGCAATCGCCTTGAAGGCCAGCGCACACTTGGAGCGAGGGAAGGCTTCGTAGACGGCACGCTGCTTCTGCACCGCCTTGCGCACGCACTCGTCGTACGGCACGGCACCCACGTACTGCAGGGCCACGTCAAGGAAGCGGTCGGTGACCTTGGTCAGCTTGGCAAACAGGTTGCGCCCTTCCTGCGGGCTCTGCGCCATGTTGGCCAACACACGGAAACGGTTCATGCCATAGTCGCGATTGAGCAGCTTGATCAACGCGTAGGCGTCGGTAATCGAGGTAGGTTCATCACACACCACCAGCAGCACTTCCTGGGCGGCGCGAACGAAGCTGACCACCGAGTCACCGATACCCGCAGCGGTATCGATCACCAACACATCGAGGTTGTCGCCGATCTCGCTGAACGCCTGGATCAGCCCGGCATGCTGGGCCGGGGCCAGATGCACCATGCTCTGGGTGCCCGAGGCTGCCGGTACGATGCGCACACCGCCGGGGCCCTGCAGCATCACGTCACGCAGCTCGCAACGCCCTTCAATCACATCGGCGAGGGTACGTTTGGGGGTAAGGCCCAGCAACACGTCGACATTGGCCAGGCCCAGGTCGGCGTCCAGCAGCATGACCCTGCGGCCAAGCTCGGCCAGCGCCAGGGACAAGTTCACTGAAACGTTAGTCTTGCCGACGCCACCTTTGCCACCGGTCACGGCGATCACCTGTACGGGATGCATGCTACCCATGTCTGTTCTTTACCTTGTCTCGCTGGGACTCAGGCCACACGTAGGGCAATTCTGCGTGCCCCTTGGCATAGCGACTTTGCACACGCTTCATGGTCAACCCGCTCGCCGTGGGTTGTGATAGAGATCAGCGAACATGTCGGCCATGGCCTCTTCGCTGGGCTCGTCCTGCTGCTGCACATTCACCGCCCGCGTGACCAACTGGTGGCCCCTTGGCAGGTGCAGGTCGTCAGGAATGCGTGGGCCATCGGTAAGATAGGCCACTGGCAGTTCATGACTGATGGCAAGGCTCAACACATCGCCAAGGCTTGCCGTTTCATCGAGTTTGGTCAGGATGCAGCCGGCCAGGCCACAGCGCTTGTAGCTGTGGTAGGCGGCGGTCAGCACCTGCTTCTGGCTGGTGGTGGCCAGCACCAGGTAGTTCTTCGCGGCAATGCCACGCCCGGCCAAGGTTTCCAGCTGCATGCGCAGCGCAGGGTCGCTGGCCTGCAGGCCGGCAGTATCGATCAGCACCACGCGCTTGCGCAGCAGTGGCTCCAGCGCTGCTGCCAGCGACTGGCCCGGGTCGACGTAAGTCACCGGCACGTTGAGGATGCGGCCCAGGGTCTTGAGCTGCTCCTGGGCGCCGATACGGAAGCTGTCCATGCTCACCAGCGCCAGGTTCTGCGCGCCGTACTTGAGCACGTAGCGCGCGGCCAGCTTGGCCAGGGTGGTGGTCTTGCCCATGCCCGCCGGGCCGACCATGGCGATCACCCCGCCCTCTTCGATCGGCTCGATTTCAGGTACTTCGATCATCCGCGCCAAGTGAGCCAGCAGCATGCGCCAGGCCTGGCGCGGTTCCTCGATCTCGGCGGTCAGGTCCAGCAGCTCGCGGGCGATCGGCCCGGACAGGCCGATGCGCTGCAGGCGGCGCCAAAGGTTGGCCTGCTGCGGCTTGCTGCCCTGCAGCTGATTCCAGGCCAGCGAGCCGAGTTGCACTTCCAGCAGCTCGCGCAGGCCCGACAGCTCCGAGCGCATGGCATCGAACAGGCGCGGGTCAACCGGCGCAGCAGCCGGTACGGCGGCGGCCTCAGGGGCATCGACGTGCGGCTCGATCAACGGTTCGGCAGCGGTCAAAGATTGCCCGGCGAACAATTGGCGGTTGTTGTCGCTGCTGTCCTGACGCTGGTCCAGCTCGGCCTGGGCAGTGGCAATGCGCGTGTGGGTCTTGCGCAGCTCTTCTTCCAGCTCGGCGTTGGGCACACGCGGGGCCAGGGCGGACAGCTTGTAGTCCAGCGCGGCCGTCAGCTCGACACCACCGGCAATGCGGCGGTTGCCAATGATTGCGGCATCGGCGCCCAGCTCGTCACGGACCAGTTTCATGGCCTGACGCATATCGGCGGCGAAAAATCGCTTAACTTGCATTATCCCCTACCTCAGCCGTTAGGGCCCACGGTGGCAACGATGGTGACTTGCTTGTTGTCCGGTATTTCCTGATACGCCAGAACATGCAAATTCGGTACAGCCAGGCGACCGAAACGCGACAACATGGCGCGGATCGGGCCGGCGACCAGCAGGATGGCCGGCTGACCCTGCATTTCCTGGCGCTGGGCCGCCTCGATCAGCGAACGTTGCAGCTTCTCGGCCATGCTAGGCTCCAGAAGAACACCATCTTCCTGACCCTGCCCGGCCCTTTGCAGACTATTCAGCAAAATCTGTTCCAACCTTGGCTCCAGGGTAATCACTGGAAGCTCCGACTCAACGCCGACAATGCTTTGCACGATGGCGCGACACAATCCGACGCGCACCACCGCCACCAGTGCGGCGGTATCTTGACTCTTGCCGGCGTTGTTCGCGATAGCCTCGGCAATACTGCGAATATCGCGCACTGGCACCTGTTCCGACAACAGGGCTTGCAGCACCTTGAGCAGCCCCGACAAGGAAATGACACCCGGCACCAGCTCTTCTGCAAGTTTAGGCGATGCCTTGGCAAGCACCTGCAGCAGTTGCTGAACCTCTTCGTGGCCGATCAGCTCGTGGCAATGTTTCTGCAGGATCTGGTTGAGGTGGGTGGCCACCACGGTGCTGGCATCGACCACGGTGTAACCCAGCGACTGCGCCTGTGAGCGCTGGCCGACGTCGATCCACACCGCTTCCAGGCCAAACGCCGGGTCGCGCGCGGCAATACCGTTGAGGGTGCCAAACACCTGCCCAGGGTTGATCGCCAGTTCGCGGTCCGGGTAGATCTCCGCCTCGGCCAGAATCACCCCCATCAGGGTCAGGCGATAGGCGCTGGGCTGCAGGTCGAGGTTGTCACGAATGTGCACGGTGGGCATCAGGAAGCCCAGGTCCTGCGACAGCTTCTTGCGCACGCCCTTGATCCGCGCCAGCAACTGGCCGCCCTGGTTGCGATCGACCAGCGGGATCAGCCGATAGCCGACCTCCAGGCCGATCATGTCGATGGGGGTGACGTCGTCCCAACCCAGCTCCTTGGTTTCCAGCGCGCGCTGTGGCGAGGGCAGCAGGTCCTGCTGACGCTGCGCCTCTTGCTGGGCTTTGACCTTGGCCTGTTGCTGTTTCTTCCACACCAGGTAGGCGCCGCCGGCCGCCATCAGGCCGAGGCTGAGGAAGGCAATGTGCGGCATGCCCGGCACCAGGCCCATGACGATCATCAGCCCCGCCGACACCGCCAGCGCCTTGGGCGAATCGAACATCTGCCGATTGATCAGCTTGCCCATGTCTTCAGAGCCTGAAGCACGGGTGACCATGATCGCGGCGGCGGTGGACAGCAGCAGTGATGGCAATTGCGCCACCAAACCGTCACCAATGGTCAGCAGGGCATAGACCTTGCCGGCCTCGCTGAACGACATATTGTGCTGCAGCATGCCGATGAGCATGCCACCGATCAGGTTGATGAACAGGATCAGCAAGCCGGCGATGGCGTCGCCGCGCACGAACTTGCTGGCACCGTCCATCGAACCGTAGAACTCGGCCTCCTGCGCCACCTCGGCACGGCGGTGCTTGGCCTGAGCCTGGTCGATCAGGCCGGCATTGAGGTCGGCGTCGATGGCCATCTGCTTGCCGGGCATGGCGTCGAGGGTGAAACGCGCACTCACTTCCGAGATACGCCCGGCACCCTTGGTCACCACCACGAAGTTGATGATCATGAGGATGGCGAACACCACGGCACCGACCACGTAGTTACCGCCGATCACCACCTCACCGAAGGCCTGGATCACTTTACCGGCAGCGCCGTGGCCCTCCTGGCCATGCAGCATGACCACACGGGTGGACGCCACGTTCAGGGCCAGGCGCAACAACGTGGCCACCAGCAGGATGGTGGGGAACGCGGCAAAGTCGAGCGGGCGCAAGGCGTATACACAGACCAGCAGCACCACGATCGACAGGGCGATGTTGAACGTGAAGAACACGTCGAGCAGGAACGGCGGTATTGGCAACATCATCATTGCCAACATCACCAGCAGCAACAGCGGCACCCCCAGGTTGCCCCGGCCGAGCCCGGCCAGGTTGTTGCGGGCGTTGCTGATTAACTGAGTGCGATCCACCGCGAGTCCTCTTGATGCAAAACTTTGACGCCCAGGGGGCGCCTGGGCGTGGCTCTGCAAGAAGCTTTCCAACTTTGGCTGACACCCACACGAAAAGATGAACCGGGCGAACTCCATCGCGTTGGCTGATGGCTCATCAGCAGGCAATCACCGAGAGAAACGAGACCTCCCGCCCCACTCGCCTCAACGGCAAAGGCCCAAGGCTGAACCTCTTGAAAAGCCAAAGAGAGGGAGGCCCACTGCAAAAAAATTCTGAGCGACTTGATCATGCAAAAGCTCATGGTTTCTATGCGGATGTAGGGAGCCAATGACTGCTCAAAGGCATGAACATCATGCCAATTACTCGATTGGTAGCTCTAGTGAGTCTGTGATACCTTCGCCAGCGCTTTTGACTACATCGCTTGACCCGGAGAACATGGTGGCAAACTCTCTCGATAGCTTTATCGTTCCTGACAAACATCGCCATAAAACCGCGATGGATTATGTAGTCGAGTCGCTACGCGAAGGCATACTTTCTGGCGCAATAGCCGAAGGTACGGCTTTGCGCCAAGAAGAGCTAGCCTCAAAATTCGGTTTGAGTCGAATGCCGATAAGGGACGCCATAAGGCAGTTGGAGGCCGAAGGGCTTGTTACCTACGAAGTCCATAAAGGGGCCTCTGTAGCGATCATGACGATTGAAGACATTGTCGAGATCTATGATATGCGGATCATGGCAGAATGCACCGCCTTGGACTTTGGTTTTGACAACATCGTAGAAAATGATCTGGCGCAGATGTACGAACTCATATCTGCCATGGAGCATGCCACCGACCCGCACCACCTTAGCGAACTCAATGAAAAATTCCATCACTTTCTTTATTCAAAAGCAAAGCGCCCCAGGTTACTTGCATTAATTAAGTCCCTTCATGACTCGGTGGATCGCCATCTTCGTTTTTTGTTGACAAATCTCGACTATCACAAGAAATCGCAACAGGATCATAAAAGCATTTTGAGCGCTTGCGCCAAGGGTGATCGCGAAGCCGCCAAGCAATTTTTAGCCGAGCACCTTGCCGAGGGACGAGATGCAATCGTTACGTTTCTTGAGAAGCGGCGTCGGCAGGACGTGTCATAAACGTTCTTTAGATGCTGATGAGAGCCCATATTCGACTAGCGCTCCTACCAACTTCGGCGGAGGGTAACCGGAGCACTCAAACATCTTCGGGTACATACTGGCACTCGTAAATCCGGGTAAGGTATTGATCTCATTGAGAATAATCTCACCCTCTTCTGTCAAGAAAAAATCCACCCTGGCGTACCCCTTCAGTTCAAGGCATCTAAACGCCTGGACAGATAAAGCCTGGATGCGCGCGACAATGTCAGGTGGCAACAAGCTTGGCACACGAAGACCTGTCACACTGTTGGAATCGTATTTCGCCTGATAATCGTAATAGGCGTGCCCTTCCTTTTTGATTATTTCACCCACCACCGAGGCCATCAAACCCTCCTCAAGCTCGAGCACACCACACTCTATCTCTCTTCCACAGACAGCAGCCTCCACCAGCACCTTTGTGTCTTCTCGTGCTGCAATAGCAAATGCCGCAGCATATTCCAAGGCGTTGGAGACCCTAGACACACCAATCGATGAGCCCGAAGTAGCGGGCTTTACGAAGAGCGTGCTGCTACCCAGGCACTCAACCAGTTCCTCCCAAGGACGCATGGAGTTCATGGCCAGCCAAGGCCCCACAACAAGCCCGGCAGACTGGACCATTCTCTTTGTGACATCTTTATCCATGGCCATTGCCGAACCTAGCACCCCGGAGCCCACACACGGCAAACCGCACATCGCTGCCAATCCTTGAATTGTTCCATCCTCCCCCCACCGACCATGCAGTGCCGGGAAAAGCAAATCGATCCCAATCTCCACCGTGCCGCTCTCTTGAGTTGTGTATGAGAGCGAGCGATGGCCTGGACGAATTGAAATCAACGGAGCCGACCGATCAACCGCACCAGGGAACTGGCACGGCTCTCCTTGATACCTCCAGTTGCCCTCACGATCTATCCCTACACAGTGCACCCTGTGACCGAGAGCCATCAGCGCCGCGTGGATTGTAGCGGCGGAGCGTAGCGCCACTGAATGCTCTGAGCTCCGCCCCCCAAAAACCAGTGCGATCACATTTTGTTTCATTTCGACAGGCCTCAGTCAGGAGATTTTGGCTACTGTATCCAATATCCAAAAAAAATAACAACGGCATTTGCCGATATTCAGGAATGGAAGAGCATGCCTTTGCAAATCACTAAGGGGGCGACCCTGGGCGAGCGGTCGTCCGCCCCCAAAATCGTCACGCCTCATCTACAGATTCGAGCGATCGCGGTCTCGGCGCCGGAATGCATCAGCGGCCACAAATCAGGCAGGGCTTTGAACAGCACTGACCCTGTCAGCCTCTTTAACGCATGCCGCTATGCGGCAAGCCTCGCTAAACATAGGAAAGGTGCTTGGGGAAACAGCAACTGGGGGCGACTCGACAAAAAGTTGAGAGAGCATTTTTTGCTCATGTACTCACTGGATGACATGCATCGCTATGAAAATTTAATACAAGCATCTCGACCCAACATTCTATTCATTGGCGCCATGACGCTCTGCATGCCTGGCGCAGTGGAATGTGCAAAAGTCGCTAGAAAAATGTTCGGCGATAGATTACTCATCGTACTGGGTGGGCGGCACGTTAATGAAACGATATACCTTGCTGACGAAAGAAAGAGGCTACCCTCCCTCGTCAAACACCATAGAGCCTCGCCGGGGCGCCTTATCAGAGAGTGTGAAATCCCTCCACTATTTGACGTCATAATTTCCGGAGAGGCGGAAAAATTGATTGCAGAGATTGGCGAGCTTTTTAGTCGCTGCAATCAAAGCCCAGCGACGTTCATTGCAGAAAACCTGGATATGAAAACTGAAGGGCGATGGATCGCTGACTTCCCACGCATCGATAACACACTTGTAAGTGATGGCGTACCTCTGAAGCGCGACGAATTACCCTCAGCGGTCGGTACATTTGGGGTCACCGCTTCATTTGATGTTTTCGAGGGGCGCATGACCTCACATATATTCAGCGATACTGGGCCTGGGTGTATCTATGATTGTAATTTTTGCAGTGAACGCCGCAGCATTGCCGGAAACATCCAGGACATACAAGGCGCCCCACGACGACTCTACAATCAACTCAACGAGACAGTTAGCGCAGTAATGCAAGATCACCCCAGCAAGGGGGCAAGCGCATTCGTCGAAGATTCGATATTCCTTAGCGGTAGCCCAGTCGCAATCACACAGTTGTGTCAATTACTTGAGAAAGCCCCTTTAGAAGTCATTTTCGGAGGCCAATTCACGATCGATCAGATTCTTAGAAAAAAGGACGTTATTCAAAGGCTAGCCAAATGTGGCCTTAGGTATATATTCATCGGACTCGAAACGCTTGAACCACAAGAAATTGGGGGCATGAGCAAAGACGTTGATGGCAATAAACAAACGTGGAAAGACCGATTCTTACAAGCTCTGGACTTTATGGCTGCAAATCATATCGATTGCGGGTGCGCATTACTTTTTGGCTTGGGTGAAGCACATATCAGTCGCCGAAACTTGCTTAATGGACTCATAAAGCTTAAGCAGGAGACAGGACAGCCTATTACCTTAAGTGCAAACTGGGCGGTCCAGCACCCACTGCGGAGTAGCCGCGAAAGCGAGAATGAAAATTACCTGCGCTGGGGCACTCCCGAAGGTGAACTGCTGGAGTATTTCCATAGATTCGGTGAAGCCTCCCTCGAATATCCCTTACCCAATGTCTGTGCACCTCAGGTTGGCGAAGTTAAAGAAATAATCCTTCTTCTCAATGAGTTCGAGGCAAGCGATGCCTGAGATGACACGTAGTAAACTGGCCCAGGTTGGCCTCTTCCCCACAGGAGGAATCCAATCCACACAAACGCCAGCCATGGAGTGCACCAGCTATTTAGTCGACACCTTTGATCAGCTGCCACCCATCAATGAAGAAAGCCTAGCAGACATAGACAATGATCTTTTCAGTGGTCTGTACTATGGCGGCGTTGACACACCAACGACTCGACAACTTTCTCAGCGGGTAGCCGACCTCGAGAAGGGCAAGTTCGCAGTCTTAACACCTTCCGGGCAGTCCGCCTTCAACCTGTTGCTGACAACATTCGTGAAACCAGGTGATCACGTACTTGCTGGAGACACCATCGTTTACTCCACACGATGGCTGCTGAATCACTTTGAAAATATTGGTGTAAAAATTGAATACTTCACACCTAGCGAAGCCGCGACTCTAAAAAATAAACTAACTCTAAAGACAAAATTAATCATATTTGAAAACCCAGGCGCATTCACGTACGAGGTCATGAATATTAGTGCGATCGTCGAATCAAGACACGACCACCCAGCGCTGATTGTGGCCGACAACACATGGGCAGCATCACTATTTCACCACCCCTTATCACTCGGCGCGGACATCAGCTTGATTTCAATGAGCAAATACCACGGGGCTGTAGAGGGCATCTCTCTCGGAGCACTAATAACCAAGCGAAAAGATCTGTATGTAAACCTTAAAACCACCTCCGCATTAACGGGCAACCATGTGAGCTCACACGCCTGCTCAGCAGCAATTCGATCAATCAGCACGCTCGGCGCTCGCCTATCATTTCAAATGAGTACGACTCGCAAGGTACTTAGAAGCCTCAAGCCACTGCCTCTTTTAAAACAGGCAATACATCCCATTCTCCAAAACACTGAGCTCCACCTACAAAACTCGATGATCTATGGATTCAACAGCCTTTTCACCGCTGAATTTTCATGCTCTCGCAACGAACTGATATCTCGCCTGAACCGACTAAACCTAATAAAGATCGGCTATGGATGGGGCGGCACGACAAGCCTCGTCAATCTTATTGATACTCGCGACATGCCCTCAGCAAAAAGACTAGGCATTAACAGTGAGTGCGCAAGGATATATCTCGGACTTGAAGACCCAGACGAATTAACTCGCGATCTTACCAATGCATTTACTCAATAACCCTCACCCCAAAACTACCCGCAAGGATAAATTATGAAAAAAATAACAACACATGAAAGCTTTGCATTTACAGAAGCCGAGCTAAAAAGTCGCATTTTCAACTTCATGGATGCCGAACCCTTGAATGCCGCTCACATCATGGCCGGCCACCTCATGCTATTTTATGACAAACAGAGCGATCGACTGGCACCAGGAGTCTTTGAGGACATACAAGACCCTACATTAAAAGCACAAATCAAGGAGCGAGTGGGCATATTTCCCACCTATTCTTGGAAGTTAGCTATAGAATTCGCAGAGCACCATATAGTCAAGAATAACCAAAGCGGAAACCTACTCCTTTTGATCAACGATTGGCAATACGTCCCAAGCGACAAAATCACTCAAGACTATAGGGCCGAATTTTACAACCACTTCAAGCAACTTCCAACAAGCTACCTCACGCACCTTAACTCATCCTCAATCGTCACTACAAAAAATATCACACCCAGTCGCAAACATACACTTTGTTTCCCCGAGACATGGTTGAAAAATCGCTTTCAAAATGAGGCTTCTCGACTGGTGAAGCAAGGAAAACTCGAGAAACGATGTATTCCAGATCAACCAGAAATGTCCGAGATTTCATTCACTGACTCTTCGGGCACACCTTTACCACTGGTCAGTTGCGGCATGACCGGTTGCGCAGGTGAAATAACAGAAATGATTTCCGAAGCCTACAGAGCAGGCGCTCGGCTTTTGATTCTCCTCGCCCCAAATGAATGCCATGCTCCAATTAGAAAGGGAGTTGAGATCGCCCTCTCACTTTACGAGTTCGATCCTGTAAGCATATTGGTGGCAGATCTGGGAGGGAGCGGGGAGCTCACGACCGAAGAAATATACAGCAAAGGCATCCATATCGTCACCTATAGAACTTGAGAGGCCAGCCATGCAACCAGACTCGGTAATCTATCTAGATGCTGCAGCCACTACTCCGTGCGCTGATGACGTCATAAAGGAAATGGCGAAATATGACAACATCAACTACGGAAACCCCTCATCTGCGCACATTCTAGGCCGTCTTGCACGGAGTGCTGTCTTTGAAAGTGCTTCACATATTTCTGAGCTACTAGGCTGCACACCGGCTGAAATAGTTTTCACATCTGGCGCCACGGAAAGCAATAACATTGCGATTCTTGGAAGCGCCACCACCGCAAGAAGCAATATAATTATATACCCTATCGACCACAAATCCAGTCTTTTAGCCGCAGAAGAATTAGAAAAACGCAACATAGAGATTCGACGAATGAAAATCGATTCAGACGGACGAGTCAATCTAACGCATCTAAACAGCCTACTGGATGAAAACACATCACTGCTCTCTATTTCTTATGTGAATTCCGAAATAGGCACATTTCAAAACCTTCTAGAAATCAAAAAGGCATTAGAAAACTCAAATGCACTTTTCCATATCGATGCCGCTCAAGCGTTGGGCAAGCTACCTATCAACGTCAAAGAACTTGGCGTAGATTGCGCTTCGATTTCAGCCCATAAAATCGAAGGGCCAAAGGGCATCGGCGCCCTCTATGTTTCTTCCTCCAGCTTTTCTCGTTTGCGTCCTCTCACATTTGGCGGCGGTCAATCTTCACTCCGTAGCGGCACACTTCCCACTCAACTGATCGCCGGATTCGGCGCTGCGGCACGTCGACTAAAGAACAAGGATTACCCTGCCTCATGGTCCGCTGCGAAACAACTGAGGAATGCAATACTTGAAACACTAAACAAGCATGACATCGCGTTCCTAATTAATTCTCCAGACGCTGTTTCGACACCTCACATCTTGAATATTTCCATTCTTGGGATGCGCTCAGAAACCTTGATTAGTTGCTTGAGAAACGTCTGCATCTCTTCCGGATCAGCCTGCAACTCTAACAATCTTTCCCCCTCTTACGTCATCACCGGGATTGGGCACAGCGCAATGAGGGCCAACAGTGCGATCCGCTTATCCTTTACCAGCGACATGGACATCAAAACCGTTCGAGCAGGTGCAGAATCGCTTTCACAAAAGGTGCTTCAGCTTATCCACTTAAATCATAGGGGGCAAATGAAATGATTGAAAATATTGCAATTATAACGGGTGGAAACTCCTCGGAGCGGGAGGTCTCCCTTCAAACTTCCGAAGCTGTCTCACAATCGTTGAAAACCCTCCAAATCAGCCATGAGATTTTCACCATTTCGGACTATAGAGAACTGCTTAGTCTGGACCTCGCTAAATTCACCAGAGTCTTTTTGGCGCTTCATGGCGGTTTCGCTGAAAACGGGATGGCACAAGCATATTTAGAAGGACTAGGGATCCCATATAATGGCCCTTCTCCTCAGGCCAGCGCAATCTGCATGGACAAGCTTCTAACGAAGCATATTGCAAGAGGACTTGGAATAAATGTCGCAAACTATCTTTACTCGAAAAACGGTGATGACGTTTGTTTTGAAGAAATCAGTGAACGTCTAGGAACACCCTGCATCGTCAAACCTAACCGTGAAGGATGTAGCTTCGGTGTGTCTCTGGTCCGCGACCTCAAAGCTGACCTCCAGCCTGCTATAAACGCAGCAGCAAAATTTCACACTGGAATTCTAATAGAAGAATTTATAAGTGGGCCCGAGTTATCCGTATGCTATTTAAACAAATCCACGCTACCCATCTATACAGTTGAATTTGAGAGTGATTTCTTCTCTTATGATGCGAAATTCATATCCACCAAGACGAATGCCACCCTCACCATCCTAGACAGGAGCACCCATCAACTAGTCACCAACTACTGCTCTGCTATCGCTGAGGCACTTGAGCTTGATTACTTTAGAGCAGACTTCATCGTCCACAACACAGAGCCGTACCTTATTGAGCTTAACACCCTTCCCGGGCTTACAAGCCATAGTCTTTTTCCGAAAGCATGCCAGCAACATGGTATCGAATTTGACAAACTGGTACTTATCTTAAACAACTTGGATCCTAGCCAATACTGCTGACCGAACAACAAGTATAATTCGTACCATCAGGCTATTGGATGTCGTTGGTGTTTTTCGGATGGTAATTTATTGATCACCCAATTGAGATTAAGCGCCGCTCAAACGGCGCTCGATCTTGAGCAATCCCAGAAACGGTCAAGAAACTTTCAACTGTCACGCCGCAAATCCGGCGGAATCGGAAAGCAGAATGGTCGGGAACGCCGCAAAGTCGAGCGGACGCAGGGCGTATACACAGACCAGCAGCACCACGATCGACAGGGCGATGTTGAAGGTGAAGAACACGTCGAGCAGGAACGGCGGTATCGGCAACATCATCATTGCCAACATCACCAGCAGTAACAGCGGCACACCCAGGTTGCCCCGGCCGAGCCCGGCCAGGTTGTTGCGGGCGTTGCTGATTAACTGAGTGCGATCCACCGCGAGTCCTCTTGATGCAAAACTTTGACGCCCAGGGGGCGCCTGGGCGTGGCTTTGCAAGAAGCCTTCCAACTTTGCTCGACGGGAGATTTATGTTGCTGGTGCCGGCCCTTTCGCGGGTGAACCCGCTCCTACACGACGGCCTGTGCCCAACCACCGACAGGTGTCCACCACCAATCTGTGTAGGAGCGGGTTTACCCGCGAATACGGTAGCGGCAACAACGGTGAACGGCGGGTGGGGATTGGCCAGCAGGCCCGGCCCTTTCGCGGGTGAACCCGCTCCTACACGACGGCCTGCGCCCAACCACCGACAGGTGTTCACCACCGTGGTAGGAGCGGGTTTACCCGCGAATACGGTAGCCGCGGCAACGGTGAACGGCGGGTGGAGATTGGCCAGCAGGTCCGGCCTCTTCGCGGGTAAACCCGCTCCTACGACGGGCTGTGCCCAACCGCCGAGATGTGTCCAACACCGTGGTAGGAGCGGGTTTACCCGCGAAAGGGCAAGAAGCCGTGATACAAGGTCAACTGTCGCGGCGCAGGTCCGGCGGGATCGGCAGGTCGTCTTTCAGCGGCTCTGGGCGCTTGCCTTTGCCGGATCGGTATTGGCGAATCTGGAACACATACGCCAACACCTGGGCCACCGCCAGGTACAGGCCAGCAGGGATTTCCTGCTCAATTTCGGTGGAGTAATAGATCGCCCGCGCCAGCGCTGGCGACTCGAGAATCTGGACCTTGTGCTCCACGCCAATCTCGCGGATCTTCAAGGCAATGAAGTCGGTGCCCTTGGCCAGCAACAGAGGCGCCACCCCACCCTTCTCCGGGTCGTATTGCAAGGCCACCGCATAATGCGTCGGGTTGGTGATGATCACGTCTGCATCAGGCACCGCCGCCATCATGCGCCGCTGCGAAGCCTCGCGCTGCAGCTGGCGAATACGCTGTTTGACCTCGGGCTTGCCTTCGCTGTCCTTGTACTCGTCACGCACTTCCTGCTTGGTCATCTTGAGTTTTTGCTGGGTCTGCCACAGCTGAAACGGCACGTCTACTGCCGCAATCAGCAATAGCCCTGCCGCCATCCACAAGGCACTCCAACCCACCACCTGTACAGCATGGATGATCGCTTGCTCCAAAGGCTCGTTGGCGATCGCCAGCAACGCCTGCCGATCATGGCTCAATACCACCAGCGCCACGACCAAAATCACGAAAAATTTGGCAACCGCTTTTAGCAGTTCAGTCACTGAATTAAGCGAAAACATCCGCTTGATGCCAGACAACGGGCTCATGCGGCTAAACTTGGGTTGCAGCAGACTGCCCGAGAACAGAAACCCACCCAAGGCCACGGGACCGATGAGTGCAAGCACGAACAGCAGCCCCAGCACCGGCTGCACCGCCCAAATCGCCATCTTGCCAGACGCCAGCAAGAAAGCGCCCATTGCCCGCTCGTCGACGATCACATCCCGGGTGAGGCTAAAATTCATGCGCATCAATGTCAGCAAGGTCTCGGCCAGATGCCCGCCGAATGTCAACAATGCACCTGCCCCCCCCAGGGTCAATACGACGGTGTTCAGCTCTTTTGAACGGGCAATCTCTCCTTTTTCACGCGCATCGCGCTTGCGTTTGTCGGTGGGGTCTTCTGTCTTGTCCTGACCGCTCTCGCTTTCTGCCATGCTTAGCGCGCCCTTGCCAGCTCACGCAGCCACTGCAGCGCCTCGCTGGCCAATGCCTGGTAATGTGAAAGGATATCGGCCAAGCCAATCCAGAAGATCAGCATGCCCATGACCAAGGTCAACGGGAAGCCAATGGAAAAAATGTTCAGTTGTGGCGCAGCGCGCGTCATTACGCCAAAGGCAACGTTCACCACCAGCAGCGCGGCGATAGCCGGCAAAATCAATAACAAGCCGGCACCGAATACCCAGCTCAACCGCCCAGCGATCTCCCAGAAATGATTGATCATCAGGGCATTGCCCACCGGCAATGTGGTGAAGCTCTCCGTAAGAACCTCGAACATCACCAGATGCCCATTCATCAGCAGGAACAGCACACTGACCAGCATGCTCATGAACTGACTGATCACGGCGACGTTTACGCCGTTGGCAGGGTCGACCATCGACGCGAACGCCATACCCATTTGTATCGCCACGATTTGCCCGGCCAGCACAAATACCTGGAACAGCAACTGCAGCGACAACCCGAACAACGTGCCAACAATGATCTGCTCGGCGCACAACAACAGGCCCTGCACGCTCAGTGGGTCGAACTCCGGCAAGGGCGGCAAGCCTGGCACGATTACAACGGTTATCGCTACCGCCGCGTACAGGCGAACCCGAGATGGCAGCATCCGAGTGCCAAGAATCGGCATGACCATCATCATCGCAACCACCCTGAACAGCGGCAGCATGAACGTGGCGACCCAGGTGCCGATCTGTGCGTCAGTCAACTCCAGCATGGGCGCCTCAACCGATCAAGTGCGGGATGCTGGAGTAGAGTCCTGTCATGTACTCCATGAACTTCTGCACCAACCAAGGCCCGCCAACAATCAAGGTAATCAGCATCACCAGCAAGCGCGGCAAGAAGCTCAGGGTCTGTTCGTTGATCTGCGTTGCGGCTTGGAAAATCGCCACCAGCAACCCCACCAACAGACTTGGTACCACCAGCACCGCCACCATCAGGGTTGTCAGCCACAGCGCGCTGCGAAACAGGTCGACGGCAACTTCGGGGGTCATGTACAGCTCTCCTTCACGGCTTCACACTCCACCAAAACTGCTGGCCAGGGTACCCATGATCAGCGCCCAGCCATCCACCAGCACGAACAGCATGATCTTGAACGGCAGCGAGATGATCAGCGGCGACAGCATCATCATACCCATGGCCATCAGCACACTGGCCACGACCATGTCGATGATCAGGAACGGGATGAAGATCATGAACCCGATCTGGAACGCGGTCTTGAGCTCCGACGTGACGAATGCCGGCACCAGGATCGTCAGCGGCACCTGGTCGGGGCCGGCGATGTCGGTGCGCTTGGACAGGCGCATGAACAAGTCAAGGTCGCTCTGCCGGGTTTGCGCCAGCATGAAGTCCTTGAGCGGGCCCTGGGCCTTGTCGATCGCCTGCTGGGCAGTCATCTGCTCCTTCAGGTACGGCTGCAGCGCGTCCTGGTTCACCCGATCGAACACCGGCGCCATGATGAACATGGTCAGAAACAGCGCCATGCCGGTCAACAGCTGGTTCGACGGCGTCTGCTGCAGGCCCAGGGCCTGGCGCAAAATCGAAAACACGATGATGATGCGGGTAAAGCTGGTCATCAGAATGACGAACGCCGGGATGAAGCTCAGCGCGGTCATGATCAGCAGGATTTGCAAGCTGACCGAATATTCCTGTTGCCCGTCCGGGGTGTTGGACAGGGTGATGGCCGGGATCGACAGCGGGTCGGCGGCCAGGGCCAGCGGCGCAGCCAGCAGCAGCGCCAGAGTCAACAACGTACGCAGCGCGCCGCTCATCACTTGTTGTCCTTAGGGTCCTTGCCCATCAGCTCCATCAGCCGCTGGGCAAACTCCGGCGTCGCCTGACGGACGCTTGCCGGCACTTCCACGGGTTCGGCCAGTACGTGCAGGGCCTCGATGGTGCCGGGGGTATGGCCTATCAGGATCTGCTCCTTGCCCACCTGCACCAGCAGCAGGCGGTCACGCGGGCCGATGGCACGGCTGCCGACAATCTCGATCACCTGCCCACCCTTCACAGCAGTGCTCTGCAGGCGCCGCAGCAGCCAGGCCAGGAAGAAGATCAGGCCCACCACCAGCAGCAGGCCCAAGACCATCTGCGCCAGCTGCCCGCCGAGACTGCCAGGTTGAGCCGCCGGGGTGGCCGCTGGCGTGGCCGCAGCCAGGCAGGCGTGGCTGGCGAACAGCACCGCTGCCACGGCGATAGCGCGCATCGTGCCCTTCACTCAGCGCAGCTTCTTGATACGTTCGCTGGGGCTGATCACGTCGGTCAGGCGGATGCCGAACTTTTCGTTGACCACGACCACTTCGCCATGGGCGATCAGCGTACCGTTGACCAGCACGTCGAGCGGCTCCCCGGCCAGGCGGTCGAGCTCGATCACCGAGCCCTGGTTGAGCTGCAGCAGGTTGCGGATGTTGATCTCGGTGCTGCCCACCTCCATGGAAATGTTCACCGGGATGTCCAGGATCACGTCCAGGTTCGGGCCTTCGAGGCTGACATTTTCGTTCGGCTTCGGCGAGCTGGCGAATTCTTCCATCGGCAGGCGGCCCGGGCCGCTGCTGCCGGTGTCCCCGCCCAGCAGTGCATCGATGTCGGCCTGGCCGGCAGAACCGGTTTCTTCCAACGCTGCGGCCCACTCATCGGCCAGTGCCTGGTCCTCTGGGGAGGTGATCTCGTTTTCGTTAGCCATGATTTCCTCGACAGGCATTCAATTCGTTGTAAGCGACCGGCACACCGTCAGCGGCGTTCGATCGGGTCAATGATCTGCAGGGCCAGGTTGCCCTTGTGCGAGCCCAGCCGCGCCTTGAACGCTGGTACCCCGTTAGCGCGCAGCACCAGGTGCTCCGGCAGCTCCACCGGGATCACGTCACCCGGCTGCATGTGCAGGATGTCGCGCAGCTTCAGCTGGCGTCGGGCGACCGTGGCGGTCATTGGCACGGCCACGTCCAGCACGTCCTCGCGCAGGGCCTTGACCCAGCGCTCGTCCTGGTCGTCCAGGTCCGACTGGAAACCGGCGTCGAGCATTTCCCGCACCGGCTCGATCATCGAGTACGGCATGGTCACGTGCAGATCGCCGCCGCCACCGTCCAGTTCGATGTGGAAGGTGGACACCACCACCGCCTCGCTGGGGCCGACAATGTTGGCCATGGCCGGGTTGACCTCGGAGTTCATGTACTCGAAGCTGACCGGCATGATCGCCTGCCAGGCTTCCTTGAGGTCGACGAAACACTGGTCCAGCACCATGCGCACCACACGCAGTTCGGTCGGGGTGAACTCACGCCCTTCGATCTTGGCGTGGCGGCCATCGCCGCCAAAAAAGTTGTCCACCAGCTTGAACACCAGCTTGGCGTCGAGGATGAACAGCGAAGTGCCGCGCAGCGGCTTGATCTTGACCAGGTTGAGGCTGGTGGGCACGTACAGCGAGTGCACGTATTCGCCGAACTTCATGACCTGCACGCCACCCACGGCCACGTCTGCGGAGCGGCGCAGCAGGTTGAACATGCTGATACGGGTATAGCGGGCGAAGCGCTCGTTGATCATTTCCAGGGTCGGCATGCGACCCCGCACGATACGGTCCTGACTGGTCAGGTCGTAGCTTTTGATACTGCCAGGCTCGGATGCACTCTCGGTCTGCACCAGCCCGTCGTCGACACCGTGCAACAGGGCATCGATTTCATCCTGGGACAGCAGGTCCTGTACGGCCATTGCGGACTCCTACTGCAATACGAAATTGGTGAACAGCAACTGGTCGATGACCGGCTTGCCGACTTCCTTCTGCGCCACTTCCTGGACCACCGCAGTGGCCTTCTGACGCAGCATCTCCTGCCCTACCGGGCTGCTGGCGAGGGTGTCGAACCCTTGCCCGGAGAACATCATCACCAGGTTGTTGCGGATCACCGGCATGTGCACCTTGAGGGCATCCAGGTCGGCCTGGTTACGCGCCTGCAGGGTGATGCTCAGCTGCATGTAGCGCTGGCGGCCGTTCTGGTTGAAGTTGACCACGAAGGCCGGGGTCAGCGCCTCGTAGATCGCCGCTGGCTTGACGTTGCTGGCCGCGGCCTCGGCGGCCGGAGCGGGCTCGCTCTTGTGCATGATGAACCAGGTAGCGCCCACCGAAAGGCCGATCGCCAGCAGCAGGCCGACGACGGCCAGCAGGATCAGCTTGAGTTTGCCTTTAGTGGCGGGGTCTTTGACTGCTTCGCTCTTCGCCATGCCAATAATCCGTCGTCCATCGGGGGGTTCAAGGGAGGATGGCTTGGCTTGAGCAAGTGTTATGCCAGATTTTGCAGGGGATGGATTCCAGCAGGTTTTGCGGTGCTGGCTCCTTCGCGGGCACGCCCGCGAAGGAGCCAGCCCAGGCCAACCGTTATCAGGCGTAGTAATCGACCGCACTGTCGCCGACAACCACCTGCTGCTCCAAAGGCCGGACGCCATCGACCGCCTCGCCCCCACCCTGCTCGGCCCGGCGCGCCGCCACCCCGGAAAGGTTGCTGCCCTGCGCCTGCCCCTGCTGTTGTTGCTGCCCGCGCGACTGGTCAGCCACGTTGACATCCGGCTGCGCCAACCCCTGCTGGGCAAACAGTTCGCGCAGGCGATGCACCTGGCTGTCGAGGGCATCACGTACGCCGGCGTGGCCGCTGATGAAGGTGACCTGGGTGGCCTGGTCCGCCGCAACATTGACGCGAATGTCGAGGCGACCGAGTTCTGCTGGCTCCAGTTGGATATCAGCCGACTTGAGGTTCTGGCTGGACAGGTACATGACCCGGTTGACCAGGCCTTCTGCCCAAGCGTTCTGGTTCATTGGCAATGGCTGATGCAGCGGGTTCGCATTGGCCGGCACGGCATTGGCGGTCTTGGCCGTGGCCGCCTGGGTCAGGCTGGCCAGGCGGTTGGCAAAATCATCGATGCGGGTGTCGCTGCTGGCACTCTTGGTGTCTTTCAGGCCGTCCTCAAGCAAGCTGCCAAAGGCCTTGTCACCGGATTCGGCGCTTTCGCCATCGGTATTCTCGACCAAATTCGCCAAGGTATTGACGGCCGCCTGCCCTTCCTCGCCCTGAGCCTGGGCAGCATCGAGGGCATGTGCCGAGGTGCCACCCTTGGCCTGGGCACTGTGCTCCAGCGCGAAGCGCAGGGTTGGCAGGTTGGCCAGGGGGTCAGCATCCGGATCGAAGGCCTCCTCGGCGGACGGCTCTTCAGGCAGTGCCGCGGCGACCTGGGTTTGCGCCGTGGCCGCCTGCAGCACCGGCGCCACCGCCTCGGCCTGAGCCTGGATCAGTTGCGCGCCGGGCTGGGCATCAGTGACCTGACCGGCCACCAGGCTGGCATCACGCACACCCGTATCGGCCTGGGCCGAATCCTCTTCTGGCAACTTGTTGCCGTCATCGGCAACTGCAGCTTTGCCAGCCGGGTCTTTCTTGCCGCCGGCTGCCGCATCAGGTTTGTCCTTGGGCTTGGCTTGAGCGACCTTGTCGTCCTGCCCGGTAACCTTGTCGCGGCCCTGCTTGGCCATCACCTGGCCAAAGGCATCGCCCTTGTCGCCCAGCGCCTGCAGCGGCTTGTCCGCCTGCACGGTGGCCGAACGCGAGGTTTTGGCAATGGCATTGGCTTGCAACAAAGGGTTGGGTGCGACAGGCATCGAGCGGTCTCCGCGCCAGAAACAAAAATCATCAGGGCAGAGACAGGCAAGACTCGCGCCAACTCACGTATCAGCCTGCGGAAATACGTTGCTGCTCACCACGGTAAAAGTGCTGCACCACGACGAACTCCATGTCGATGCGGCTGATCAAGTCTTCAATACCGTACAACGGGGGCCGCCGCGCGCGCTCTTCGAGCTGCTGACACAGGCTGGCCAAGGCCACCGCGCCCATGTTGCTGCTGCTGCCCTTGAAACTGTGGGCTGCCGCGCCAAGCTCCTCGGCGCTTTTGGCCGCGTGCAACTGCCCAAGACGCCGCTCCGAGTCGTCCAGAAAAGTCTGCACCAACTGCAGGTAGCCATCTTCCATGACCTCACGCAGGTCACTGAGTACCTTGTGGTCAATATGCATGTCAGTCACTTGTTCACTCCTTGATCAAGCCAGATTATGCCCGAGCCAACCCGTGGCTCACCATACGAACTCCACATGCGCGCAACGCCCGCCTTCACTCCAGCGCGCGTCACTGGCCAACTGCCGCACCAGATTCAGACCGCGACCGCTCAGCCCCTGATCCAGCGAAG
Source organism: Pseudomonas sp. BO3-4 (assembly GCF_034044115.1). Classification (NCBI taxonomy): domain Bacteria; kingdom Pseudomonadati; phylum Pseudomonadota; class Gammaproteobacteria; order Pseudomonadales; family Pseudomonadaceae; genus Pseudomonas; species Pseudomonas sp. BO3-4. The sequence goes on along the minus strand of NZ_CP139018.1, from coordinate 1,682,303 downwards.
GCCGCGCAAGCACTTGCTGCACGTCGAAGCCGGCACCGCTGTCGCGCACCTCGATCATCAGACGCCCACCGCCGCCATGCGGTTCAACCTTGAAATCGATGCTTACAAAGCCTTCGGTCAGCGAGCCCAGGCGCCGGGCGCGCTCCTGGTAATAGTCGGTAAAGCCTTGCACATCGCGCTTGAGCTGTGAGTCCAGGCCCAGCACACCATGCTCAAGCGCATTGGCATACAACTCGCTAAGCACACTGTGCAAGTTGCCGGTACGCGCGCGCAGGCCATGAATTTCTTGCAACAACTGCACCAGGTAAGGCACAGGGTTGAAGCGCTTGAGGCTTTCGCCCCGCACTTCGAAGCTCAGCGACCAGTCCAGCGGGCTGGAGCGGCCACTATCAGAGTAGATCATCGGTGCCGGCACCCGCTCCTCGGCAGTGAACATGCGAATGTCGCACAAGCTGATGTCATCGCGTGGCTGCCCACCAAAACGCTCCAGGGCCAGCATCAGCTCATCGAACAACTGCACAGGGTCGCGGTTGTCGGCCAGCACCGCTCGCAGGCGCTGTACGCCAAACAGGCGCTCCTGGTCGTCGGCGGTATCGAGCACACCGTCTGACAGCAGCAACAGGCGCTCGCCCGGTGCCAGCGGCAACACCTCTGTGCTGTCATCGAAGCGCTCAGCGGCCAGAATGCCCAGCGGCAGGTGCCGCGAACTCAGTGCCGACAGCACCTGGCCATCCACCGACAGGCGATAGCCATCAGGCATACCGCCATTCCACACCTCCACCGAGCCGCGCTGCATGCTGAGGTTGAGCAGCAGCGCACAGCAGAACATGTCCACCGGCAGGATGCGCTTGAGCTTGGCATTCATCTCGCGCAGGATCTGCGCCATGCCGTAGCCCTTGGCGGTCATGCCGTAGAACACCTCAGCCATCGGCATGGCGCCGACCGCCGCCGGCAGGCCGTGACCGGTGAAATCGCCAAGCAGCACACGCATGTCGCCGGCCGGGGTAAATGCCGCCAGCATCAGGTCGCCATTGAACAGCGCGTAAGGCGATTGCAGGTAGCGAATGTTGGGTGCAGAAAGGCAACCCGAGTGGGCCACCTTGTCGAACACCGCCTTGGCGACCCGCTGCTCGTTAAGCAGGTGATGGTGATGCCGGGTGATCTGGTCACGCTGTTCCAGTACCGTTGCCTGCAAGCGACGCAGACGGTCCATGGCGCGAATCTTGGCAGCGAGGATCACCGCACTGTAGGGCTTGGCCATGAAATCATCGCCCCCCGCCTCCAGGCAACGCACCAGGCCTTCTTCTTCATTCAGCGACGTCAGGAAAATGATCGGCACCAGCGCCTCGCCAGCCAATGCCTTGATCTGCCGCGCCGCCTCGAAGCCATCCATGACCGGCATCAGGGCGTCCAGCAGCACCAGTTGCGGGCGCCGCTCGAGGTACAGCGCTACCGCCTGCTCGCCGTTCTCCGCAGTGAATACCTGATGCCCCTGGCGGCGCACGATCTGCGCAAGCAGAAGGCGATCGACAGCACTGTCTTCGGCGACCAGCACGGTTAACGCCTGTTCGGCCGGCATGTCGGCGCTCAACTACTGATATCGAAGAGTTTTTCGAAATTGGAGATGGCGAGGATCTTGCGCACGTCGGAGCTGGCATGCACTACCCGCACATCCGACTCGTCGCCGCCGGCGTGGTCGCGCAGCAACAGCAGCATGCCGAGCGCGGAGCTGTCGAGGTAGGTGGTGTCCTTCAGGTCGACGACCACCGAATCCGGCCGCCTGGGCTGGCGTTCGTAGGCGTCGCGAAACTCCTGATGCTTGCCGAAATCGAAGCGCCCCTTGATCTTGATGGTCAGCTTTTTCCCGTCCTGCGAAAAATCAGTCTCGACTGCCATGCTAGCGATTCCTTCGATGATGGCGGATCCAACTGCTTTAAGGTTTAGCAGGCGATGGTGGGGGAGGCAAGCGGATGCAGGCTCATGGCTTTGATGGCCTGTACCGGCCTCTTCGCGGGTGAACCCGCTCCTACAATCAATCGGTGGTGTCGCCCAATACCGTGGTAGGAGAGGGTTCACCCGCGAATAGGCCGGACCTGCCAGCCAACATACCCGGTCATACACCGTCGCAGCCGCCACCGCATTCGCGGGCAAGACCTCGCATTTGTTTCGGGCCAATTATTCCGCTGCAAGGCCTGCGGCGAACACCTATAGATGGTTTTGCCGCGGTAGGCGCTGCGACAGCTCATCCAGCAAGCGCTGCTCACGCTTGTCTTCAGCGCGCCGGGCCTCGTCCTGGTAGCGCTGTACCAGCTTGCGCAAACCTTCCACCCGGGCATAGGCCTGCTGCCAGGTACCCCGGGCGTTATTGAGGTTGTTCTGGTGCCAGACCAGGCTTTGCCGCTGCTGGGTCATGGCCGTTTCCAGCTGCCCCAGAAAACGCTGATAATTGACCAGCCAGCTGCCATTGACCCCTTGCCCGCCGCGGTTGATCCACTGCAGCTGGTAATCCTCGCGAAAGCGCTCCAGCTCGGCCAGCTTGGCCTGGGCCGTGGCCACCTGCTGCTGGAAATGACCAAGGCGCTGAGCCGCCTTGCGCTCGGCCTCTTCGGCCATGTCCACCACCGGCGCCAGGCGCGCGGCACGTCCGGGCAGCGCCATGGCTCATCAACCTGCCGGGGGCGTGAAAATCGCCCCCAGCTGTTCGCGGCTCTGCGCCATGCCCACATTCTCGCCCAGGCCTTGGCGCAGGAACTCAACCAGCTTCGATTGCAAGGCAATGGCCAGGTCGGTCTCCGGATCACCGCCGGCCACATAAGCCCCCACGCTGATCAGGTCGCGGCTTTGCGACAGACGCGACCACAGTTGCTTGAACTTCTGCGCCTGGCGCAAGTGGTCGGCATCGACCACTTGGGGCATGACCCGGCTGATCGACGCTTCGATGTCGATGGCCGGGTAATGGCCCTCCTCAGCCAGCCGACGCGACAGCACAAAGTGGCCGTCTAGCACGCCCCGCGCCGAGTCGGCGATCGGGTCTTGCTGATCGTCGCCTTCAGACAGCACGGTATAGAACGCAGTGATCGAACCACCGCCAGGTTCGCCATTGCCTGCCCGCTCCACCAGCTTGGGCAGCTTGGCGAACACCGATGGCGGGTAACCCCGGGTGGCCGGTGGCTCGCCGATGGCCAGGGCAATTTCCCGCTGGGCCTGGGCGAAACGGGTCAACGAGTCCATCAGCAGCAGCACATTCTTGCCTTTGTCGCGGAAGTATTCGGCAATGCGTGTGCAATACATGGCGGCGCGCAGGCGCATCAGCGGTGCATCGTCGGCCGGCGACGCCACCACCACCGAGCGCTTGAGCCCCTCTTCACCGAGGATGTGCTCGATGAACTCCTTCACCTCGCGCCCCCGCTCGCCGATCAGGCCGACCACGATGATTTCGGCTTCGGTGAAGCGGGTCATCATGCCCAGCAGCACCGATTTACCCACCCCGGTACCGGCAAACAGGCCTAGCCGCTGGCCACGGCCGACGGTAAGCAGGCCGTTGATACTGCGAATGCCCACATCCAACGGCTTGCTGATAGGGTCGCGGTTGAGCGGGTTGATCACCGGGCCGTCCATCGGCACCCAGTCCTCGGCCTTCATCCCGCCCTTGCCATCCAGCGCACGGCCGGCGCCGTCGAGCACCCGGCCCAGCATGCTCATGCCCATGGGCAGGCGGCCGCCGTCATCCAGCGGCACTACCCGGGCCCCCGGCGCGATGCCGACGATACTGCCCACCGGCATCAGAAACACCTTGGGCCCGGCAAAGCCCATGACTTCGGCTTCGACCTGCACCGGGTGATAACTGTCATCGTTGATCACCAGGCAGCGGCTGCCGACTGCTGCGCGCAGGCCTTCGGCTTCCAGGGTGAGGCCAACCATACGCAGCAAGCGGCCTTCGACGATGGGCTGGGCCGGCAGCGCGATGGCCTCAGCGTAAGAGCCGAGGCGCTTGCCGAAACTGGTGCGTTCAAGGTGCATCTGGGCTGTCCACGGCACGCTCGGCCGGCGCGTCCAGGTCTATCGTCATGTCTGGCGCCGCCGGGTGCAGGGAATGGTCGTGCAACTGGTCGAACAGCTGCGCCACCGCTTTTTCGATACGCGTTTCCATGGTGGCATCGATACGGCTGTGGGCCGTCTCGATGCGGCAACCACCCGGTAGCAGCGCACTGTCTTCCAACAGCCGCCAGTTCTCCTCATGGCGTTCGCGCAGGGCCTTGGCCAGCTCGAAATCCTGCGGGTTGAGGTGGATGCGGATATTGTCCGCGCCCATGGGCAGCAGCTTGAGCGCTTCGCGCAGCACCTGAGTGATCTGGCTGGAATCGTTGCGCAGCTCGCGGCCAATCACCTGACGGCTCATGTGCGCGATCAGGTGCACCAGGCTTTTCTCGATCTGCGTGTCCTGCTCGGCGATCGGCTCCATCAGGTTGGCCATCAGCCGCTCGAGGCTTTCCAGCTTGGCCTTCAGGGCCTCTTCGGCCTCCTGGCGGACTTTGAGCTGAGTGCTGTGGAAGCCCTCGCGTTCCCCGGTGGCGAAGCCCTCGTTGTAGGCCTCCTGACGGATGGCTTCGAGCTCTTCCAGGGTCAGTGGCTGGACTTCTTCCAGCGGCACTTCCTCGACTTCTTCCGCGATGACCTCGGGTTCCGGCTCTGGCTCGGGCGCAGGCTCCGGTTCCGGGTCGAAGCTGGGCAGCGTCCACACGTCCACGCCCTCGAGGTCGCGGGCGCGGATCAGGTCGCTGGGGTGGTGTTCTTTGGTGGGCATGCTGTCATGTTCTCAAACCATGTTCGGCCGACACGGTCCCTTGTAGGAGCGGGTTCACCCGCGAATGCGTCGGCAGCGACAACCTCGATTGCCAGGGCCGACGCCTTCGCGGGTAAACCCGCGCCTACAAAAGGCGGCGTCGGCCATGGGATCGCGAATACCTTAGATCATTTCCTCGGCGCCCTTGCCGCCAAGCACGATCTCGCCGGCCTCGGCCATACGCCGGGCAATGGTGAGGATTTCTTTCTGCGCGGTTTCCACGTCGCTGACCCGTACCGGCCCTTTGGCCTCCAGATCGTCGCGCAGCAACTCCGAAGCACGTTTGGACATGTTCTTGAAGATCTTGTCCTTGACCCGCTCGTCAGCGCCCTTGAGCGACACCACCAACACGTCGGAGGACACTTCGCGCAACAGCGCCTGGATGCCCCGGTCGTCGACGTCGGCCAGGTTGTTGAAGACGAACATCAGGTCTTCGATCTGCTCCGACAGGTCGCTGTCGATTTCGCGGATCGCGTCCATCAGTGCGCCTTCCACCGAGCTGTCGAGGAAGTTCATGATGTCGGCCGCCCGCTTGATGCCCCCCAGGGTGGTACGCGCGGCGTTGGAGTTGCCCGAGAACTGCTTCTCGAGAATCTGGTTCAACTCCTTCAGCGCCGCGGGTTGCACGGTGTTCAGCGATGACACGCGCAGGACGATGTCCAGGCGCACCTTGTGGTCGAAGTTGCTCAGCACTTCACCGGCCTGGTCCGGATCGAGGTAGGCGACCACGATGGCCTGGATCTGTGGGTGCTCATAGCGGATCACGTCGGCCACGGCACGCGGCTCCATCCACTTGAGGCTGTCCAGGCCGCTGGTATTGCCGCCGAGCAGGATGCGGTCGACCAGGCCGTTGGCCTTGTCCTCGCCCAGGGCCTGGTTGAGCATCTTGCGGATGTACGCATCAGAACCGACGCCCAGGCTGGTCTGGTCGCCGACGATGTCGACGAACTCGCTCATCACCTGTTCGACCTGGTCACGGTGCACATTGCCCATCTGCGCCATGGCCACCCCCACCCGCTGCACTTCCTTCGGGCCCATGTGCCGCAGCACCTGGGCCGCATCGGTCTCACCCAGCGAGAGCAGGAGGATCGCCGCCTTGTCGACGCGGCTCAGCTTGGCGGTAACGGCTCGGTTATCACTCATCGGCGTTGATCCAGTCTTTCACGACCTGAGCCACACGGCCCGGGTCTTCGGCCACCAGGCCTTTGATTGCGTTGAGCTGTGCCTCGTAACCCTCGCTCGGGCTAGGCAGCAGAATGCTTGTCGGGCCACCTAGGCTGACGCGGTCGTTGGCCAGTTCGCCATCCAGACCCATCATGCCGCCCAGCTCCATGTCGCTGTCCGGGGCAGCCTGCTTGCCGCCCCCGGTAATGTTGTTCAGCACTGGCCGCAGCACGCCGAACACCAGCACCAGGATGAACACCACGCCCAGCACCTGTTTGACGATATCCCAGAACCACGGCTGCTGGTAGAAGGCGATATCGGCGATTTCCTCGCCACGGTCGGCGGCGAACGGCACGTTGATCACCGTCACGCTGTCGCCACGGCTGGCATCGAAGCCGACTGCGTCCTGCACCAGGCGGGTAAAGCGCGCCAGGTCCTCGGCACCCCATGGCGCCCGCGTGGTATCGCCAGTGGCCGGGTCGATCTTGACCTGGTCGTCCACCACCACCGCTACCGACAGGCGGGTCATGCGCCCCTGCTGCTGGCGGGTGTGGCTGATGGAACGGTCCAGCTCGAAGTTCTTGGTGCTTTGCTGACGTTTGTCTGACGGGTACGGCGCGAGCATCGGCTGACCGGTGGCCGGGTCCATGATCTGCTGACCATTGGCATCCACCAGCGGTTGGCCAGGCTGAATGGCAGCAGCCGGGGTAGCCGCGCCACCAGTGGTCTGCGGTGCCGAAGCGGCGCCGGGCGGCTGGTTGCTCAGCGCGCCAGGCACGCCTTGCGGGCCTTGGCTGCTGGCACGTTGTTCGTCGACCGACTGCTCGCTGCGCAACGCCGGCTGGTCGGGGTTGAACTGTTCGGAGGTGGACTCGACCGCGCTGAAGTCGAGGTCGGCGGACACTTCGGCCTTGTAGCGGTCATTGCCCAACACCGGCTGTAGAATGTTGTGCACACGCTGGGTGAGCATGCCTTCCACCCGGCGGCTGTAGTCGAACTGCTTGCCGGCCTGGGTCAGCGCGGAATCCTGAATCTGTTCGGACAGCAGGTTGCCTTTCTGGTCGACGACGGTGACCTGGGATTTGTCCAGTTCCGGCACGCTGGTGGCGACCAGGTTGACGATGGCCATCACCTGCCCGGCTTCCAGTGCACGGCCTGGGTATAGCTCGACCAGTACCGAGGCGCTGGGCTTGCGTTCATCACGCACGAACACCGAACTTTTCGGGATGGCCAGGTGCACGCGCGCGGCCTTGACGTTATTGAGGCTGGAAACGGTACGGGCCAGTTCGCCTTCCAGGCTGCGGCGGTAGCGGGTGGCTTCCATGAACTGGCTGGTGCCCAGGCCCTGCTCCTTGTCGAGCAGCTCGAAGCCGACATTGCCGTCACTCGGCGCCACGCCGGCGGCTGCCAGTTTCAGGCGCGCACGGGAGAGGTCGTCGGCCTTGACCAGCAGGGCGCCCGAGTTGGGCTCCACGTTATAGGGGATGTCAGCAGCAGCCAGGGTGTCCATGACCTGCTTGGTGTCCATGCCCGACAGGCTGCCGTACAACGGACGGTAATCGGGTTGTTGCGACCACAGCACCACGGCAAAGCCGATGGCCACGCTGGCCGCCAGGCCGACCATGAGGCCGATCTGGCGCAGCATGGGCATCTGCGAGATGTTTTCCAGAAACGCCATGCCAAACAGCGGCGGCTTGGCCGCTGGCGAGCCAGCTTTGGCGGGGGCGTTTTCGACGACTGCTTCAGCCATGGGTTACATCCGTCCTCAAACCGGCATCTGCATGATGTCCTGGTACGCCTGGACCAGCTTGTTGCGTACCTGGGTCATGGCTTGCATCGACACGCTGGCCTTTTGCGAAGCGATCATCACGTCAGTCAGGTCGACGCCGCTCTTGCCGATTTCGAACGCGTTGGCCAGTTGGGTCGAGGCCTGCTGCGTCTCATGCACCTTGCCGATGGCCTGGCCGAGCATGTCGGCGAAGGTGCTTTGCCCCGGCGCCAGCTCGGGGGCGGCAGTTACCTTGGGCAGCGACATGGCATCGGCCTGCATGGCCCGCATGTCCAACATCAGACGATTGAATTCAACACCTTGGCTCATGACCCTTCTCTCTCCTGCGGCCGCATTTTTTTGACACTCATGCGGCGAATGACCTACCTAAAGCAACAAAGGTGCCAGCCTTCGCGACTCATTTCCCAGGGCTCACACAATTCCTGTGGGAGCGGCCTTGCGTCGCGATAGGGGCGCGAAGCGGCCCCAGGACTTCAGCTCCGCCGCAAAGATCACCGGGGCCGCTTTGCGGCCCTATCGCGACGCAAGGCCGCTCCCACAGAGGTCCGCGCCAGTTGCAGATGATTGGCCTGTCAGCCGAACAGGCTGGCCTCGACGTCAAACCCGGCATCGCGCATCTGCGCCAGCTTGTAGCGTAACGTCCGCGGACTGATCCCCAGGCGTTCGGCCGCCTCTTTGCGGCGGCCGCGCTCGGCGCGCAGGGTGTCGATGATCATCTGGTACTCGTGGCGACGCATGTCATCCCCCAGGCCGCCGGCATCAGCAAACACCTCGAGAGATGGCTCGGTGCCAGCTGACAATGGAATGGCGCCTGCCAGACAAAAATCCGCCGACTCGATCACGCCACCCTGCTGCAGAATCAACGCCCGCTGCAGGGCGTTGTCCAGCTCGCGCACGTTGCCCGGCCAGGCATAGGCTTGCAGGCAGGCCCGCGCCGCTGGCGAGAGGCGCACCGGGGCGTGCTTCATCTTGGCCACATGGCGCGCCAGCAAGCGCTCAGCCAGCTGCAGGATATCGCCCGGCCGCTCACGCAGCGGGCGCCAGGCCAGCGGAAACACTGACAGGCGGTAGTACAGGTCTTCGCGGAAGCGCCCGGCTGCCACTTCGCCGGCCAGGTCGCGGTTGGTGGTGGCCAGCACCCGAATGTCCAGGCTGATCGGCTTGCGCCCGCCTACCCGCTCCACCTCGCGCTCCTGCAGCACACGCAGCAGCTTGGCCTGCAAGGCCATGGGCATTTCCGAGATTTCGTCGAGCAGCAGGGTGCCGCCTTCGGCCTGCTCGAACTTGCCCGCCTGAGCCGCAATAGCGCCGGTGAAGGCACCCTTCTCGTGGCCGAAAAGGGTGGCCTCGAGCATGTTGTCGGGGATCGCCGCGCAGTTGATCGCCACGAAGGGCTGCGCCGCGCGCGGCGACTGCTGGTGAATGTAGCGCGCCAGCACTTCCTTGCCAGTACCGGACTCGCCGGAAATCAGCACGGTCGAGTCACTGCGCGCCACACGGGCCGCCAGTTCCAGCAATTGGCGGCTGGCCGGCTCGCAGGCCACCGGCCCCTCTTCGCCGGTCACACGCCCGGCGGCATGCCGCTCCACGAGGCTGAGCAGCGCCTTGGGCTCGAACGGTTTGACCAGGTAGTCGACGGCGCCTTGGCGCATGGCCTCGACCGCACGCTCGACGGCAGCGTGCGCCGTCATCAACAGTACCGGCAACTGTGGCTGCTGGCGGCGCAGCTGGCTCAGCAACTGGTGCCCGTCCATACCGGGCATGTTGACGTCACTGACCACCAGGCTGAACGCGTCATCCAGTACGGCCTCCAGCGCTTCTTCGGCACTGCCCACGGCCTGGTAGGCGAAACCGCCGATTTCCAGGGTATCGCCCAGCGCCTGGCGCAATACGCGGTCATCCTCGACCAGCAGCACCTTGATTGCCATTACACCCCCTCCGCCAATTGCCCGTCGATCAATGGCAGCTCTACCCGCACGCAGGTACCACGGCCGACCTTCGAGCGCAGGTTGATCGTGCCCTGGTGCGCACGCACCACCGCCTTGACCACGGCCAGGCCCAGGCCGGTGCCGGTGGCCTTGGTGGTGAGGAACGGCTCGCCCAAACGGCCGAGCAAGCCTGCATCGATGCCACTGCCGGCATCGCTGACGCACAGGTGCAAGCTACGTTCGCGGCGGTACAGGTGCACCTTCAGCCGTGCCGGGCCATCGCTGGCCTGCAGGGCATTTTCAATCAGGTTGAGCAAGGCACCGACCAGGGTGTCGCGGTTGCACAGCAGCTCACCCAGATGACTGTCGCACTGCCAGCGCACGGCGTGCCCCTGCACATGCGCCTGGGCCGCCTGTTGCAGGGCCTGGAACAGCGCTTTCGGGGTCACCCGGTCCCCCAGTGGCAACTCGCCACGGGCAAACACCAGCATGTCGCGCACCTGGTGTTCCAGTTCGTGCAGGCGCTCCTTCAAGGTCGCGGCGAAGCGCTGACGGGTTTGCGCGCTCAGCGCTTGCTCGTTGTCGGCCAGGTGGCCGGCATACAGCATGGCTGCCGACAGTGGCGTGCGGATCTGGTGGGCCAGCGAGGCAACCATGCGCCCCAACGACGACAGCCGCTCGTGGCGAGCCAGCTGGTCCTGGAGGCGACGGGTTTCAGTCAGGTCGTTGAGCAGCACCAACTGGCCAGGCTCGGCATCCAGTGAGCGGGTGGCGATCGACAGGCGGCGACCGTCGCGCAGCGAGACTTCGTGGCCGTCGTCCTTGCGCGGGGCAAAGCTACGGGCGATCACCTGGCGCCACAATTGGCCGATCAGAGGCTCGCCGAGCAACTCGCAGGCAGCCGGGTTGGCTTCGCGCACAAGGCCCTGGCCATCGATCACGATCACCCCGCCAGGCAGCAAGTCGAGCAGGTTCTGCAGGCGGTTGGCCAGGCGTTCCTTTTCACTCAGTTCGTCGATGCGCTGGGCGCTGACCACGGCCAGCTCACCTTTGAGTTCACTGACCCGGGCTTCAAGCAGGCTGTAGGACTGGCTCAGCTGGCTGGACACCTGATTGAACAGGGCAAAGGCTTGCGCGATACCCTGGCCGCTGTCCTGCGCGACCGGGGTTTGCCCCTGCTGATCGGGGGCTCGGGATACGTGGGCGGCCTGGGGCATCGTGCTCTCTCGCGTGGCTGACCGTCATAAAAACGGTGTGTTGCCAGCGGTGTAGCAATAGCCGTGCCGGAGATAGGGATTTGTGCCGGCCTCTTCGCGGGCACGCCCGCTCCCACAGGGATATCACTGAATTGAAGATGTGTATCGATCCTGTGGGAGCGGGCGTGCCCGCGAAGAAGCCATCATAGGCAACCGCCAGGCTTCAATCTTCCGCCTGTTCCTCGCCACCTTGGCGGCTCATGCCGTACTTGCGCATTTTCTCGACCAGGGTGGTACGGCGAATACGCAAACGTTCAGCCGCGCGCGCAACGATACCGTTGGCATCGTCCAGCGCCTGCTGGATCAGCCCCTGCTCCAGACTACCCAGGTAGTCCTTGAGGTCCAGGCCTTCGGGCGGCAGCATGGCGTGGTTGCTGAAGTTGGGTGTGTGGCCATTGATCGCCACGCGCTCTTCCAGGTCACTGCGCAGGCTGTCGACCATCTGCTCGTCTTCGTCATCGACATAGCGGAATTTCTTCGGCAGTTCCGACACGCCAATGACCCCGTACGGGTGCATGATCGCCATGCGCTCGACCAGGTTGGCCAGCTCGCGCACGTTGCCCGGCCAGCCGTGACGGCACAGCGACATGATCGAGGCGGAATTGAAGCGAATGGAACCGCGCTTCTCGTGCTCCATGCGCGAGATCAGCTCGTTCATCAGCAACGGGATGTCTTCCACCCGCTCACGCAACGGCGCCATTTCGATAGGGAACACGTTCAGGCGGTAGTACAGGTCTTCGCGGAAGGTGCCGTCCTCGATCATGGTTTCGAGGTTCTTGTGCGTCGCAGCGATGATCCGCACGTCGATGCTCTGGGTCTTGTTGCTGCCCACGCGCTCGAAGGTACGCTCCTGCAGCACACGCAGCAGCTTGACCTGCATCGGCAACGGCATGTCGCCGATTTCGTCGAGGAACAGGGTACCGCCGTTGGCCAGCTCGAAACGCCCGGCACGGCTGGTGATGGCCCCGGTAAAGGCGCCCTTCTCGTGGCCGAACAGTTCGCTCTCCAGCAGCTCGGCCGGGATCGCGCCACAGTTGACCGGCACGAACGGCGCTTCACGCCGCTTGGAATGGTAGTGCAGGTTGCGCGCCACCACTTCCTTGCCGGTGCCTGACTCACCCAGGATCAGCACGCTGGCGTCGGTATCCGCCACTTGCTGCATCATTTGCCGCACGTGCTGAATGGCACGACTGGTGCCGACCAGGCTACGGAACAGATTGGGCTCGCGCTGGCGACCGCGCTCGCGCGCCTGGTCATACATTTCGCGGTAAACCTGAGCACGGTGCAGCGAATCCAGCAGCTGGCTGTAGCTTGGCGGCATTTCCAGGTTGGACAGCACCCGGCGGCGAAGGTCTTCCGGCAGCTCGGCAGAAGAAATTTCACCTAAAAGCAGAACCGGAAGGAACTCATCCCAGGTAGCCACTGTCTTAAGCAGCCCAAGCAGATTGCCCGGAGCATTCACGGTGCCGATGAGCACGCACAGCACTTCGCGGCTCGAGGACAATGGCTCGACCGCCTGCTGCCAGTCATGGCTGGCACATGCGAGGTTTTCTTCGCCGAGGAAGTTCAGCACCACCGCAAGGTCGCGGCGGCGCGCGCTGTCGTCATCGATCAGCAGAATCTTGGTTTCACGCCACATGCAATAGCAACTTCCCTAGTCATATCGGCGCCCTGCAGGGGCGTGCTCGACATCATTCCGACTGAATGGTCAGTGTTCGGACGTCTGAAATTCGAAAACAGCCACTAGTAAAGTCAAAAAACACCGATCAGTCAAATTAATGGCGCACGGCTTTTTGCAACATCGGTGGTCAGGTGAACAAATGGTATACCTTTGCGGCGTTCTTCGCCTGACGGATTTTCGTCATTTCATTGACCAACGATTGACGCTCGCCACTTGCAACCTCGATTAGTTGACGGTACACGACCAGCAATTCCTCGAGACTGGCACTCACGTCCGCCTCATTTCCTTTGGCTTCGGACACCATGTCACCGATGCGCAAACGGCATTCCAGGTCCAACTCCCCCACCGCCTCCCAGTCACGATCAGCCAGCGCCGCCAACAGCATGTCGCGGGTCTGTTCGATTCGGGTGATTACTTCGCTCATGTCATGCTCCTTTATCAGGAGGCCGACGACTGATCGCCGATTGCGTCCCAGCCTTCCTTTACAGTGATCAGCAGGCGCGCGACCTCGTCGATGATGGTCGGGTCTGCGCTGACGTTGGCTTCGACAAGGCGGCGACTCATGTAGGTGTACAGACTGTCCAGTTCGCCCAGGCTATCGGCGTGATTCTCCAGATCAAGGCCTTCGCGCAGACCACCAATGATGTCAATGGCCTTGCCGATCAAGATACCTCGCTGCGCGATGTCATTGCGCGCGATGGCACCTTTGGCCTGAGCCATGCGGTCAAGACCGCCCTGCATGAGCATCTGTACCAGGCGGTGTGGGCTGGCTTCGGACGTCTGCGCCGCGCCGTTGACTTTCTGGTACTGACGAAGGGCCAACATCGGGTTCATGGATCTGCCTCGTTGCTGCGGTAAAAAGTAGCTTGTACCTACTGTATCGCCTTTACGTCAAAAAACTTTAAGGAAAAAGCAGAAAGCCCGGGGCACCTCACGGATGCCCCGGGCTTTTGGCAAGCTCAGCTAATCAAGATTTCTTGGCCTGGGCATTGATGGCATCGAAGATCGAAGTAATTTGCTCCGCCTGGGCCTTCATCTTGCCCAGAGCGGTGTCCAGCGCGACGAACTTCTTGGTCAGTGACTCGGTCAGAGACTCAGTGCGGCGATCCAAGGCAGCCTGCTGGTCGGACAGATTCTTGGCGGCCTTGTCGAGATTGGCCTTACGCGTAGCCAAGCTGCCGTCAGTGTTGTTATAGGGATCGATGGCTTTGTTCATTCGCTCGAAGATACCATTGGTACCCGTGAACAACTCCTGCATTTCGGCACCCAGCTTCTTGTCGTCCATCGCCGCACTGAACTTGACGCTGTTGAACTCGAGCGTGCCATCCTGCATCGTGTTGACCCCCAACTGACCCAAAGTGGTCAGTTTGTCGCCCGCCCCCACCTCGGCCAGCACCTTGCGTATATCCGCCAGTAAAGAACGAGTGGTCGGATCGTTGGTCAGCGGACCTAGCGACTCCACTGTACCGTCGCTGTTCTTGGTCGGCGCGGTCAGACTAGAGATTGCCTTCTGCATGGTGTTGTAGGCATCGACAAAACTCTGGACCGATTTTTTCAGGCCATCATTGGCAGCAGTGACCGTCAGCGCCGTTGGCAAAGCATTGTTGCTGGCATCTTTGGCACTTACGCCCGCAAGCTCCAAGGTCAAGCCACTGATGGCCCCCTCGACTTTGTTGGACGCGCTCGTCACAGTCAAACCGTCGATGGTCAGCGCTGCATCCTGAGCCTTGGCCGTGATGAAGCCCGCGCCATCGCCCGACATCTTAATACCGCCATCGATGACGAGTTCGGGAATGCCGGAAACGGAAATGTCGGTACCCGCGCCAGTGGTTGAAGAGCTCAAGACCAACCTGGAACCACCACCGTCCTCGTTAATGATGTTGGCGGTGATGCCATTCGCACCCAACTCCTTGTTAATCTGATCGCGAACACTTTGTAGCGTGGCGCCGTCGGCAATATCGACTTTGTAGGTTTTGCCGCCAGCACCTTGACTGATAACCATCTGGCCCGCGGTGATCGGTGTAGTAGCACCGCCCGCCTGCCGAGCACTGGCGACCTTGGAGGCAGTGGCAAGCTGGCTCACCACAATGTCGTAGCTACCGGCCACCGCGCTGTTGCCGGAAGTAACCTTGACCACCGACTCATTCGCCGATTTGGCGGCGAAGGCATTGAAGGAGGGTGCATTGCTGTCGTTGAGCTTTTTCATGGCGTCCTGGAACGCCGTGAGTGCACTGCGCAGCGAGCCAATACCTGAAATCATCGCGCTATTGTTGCTGGTCTGACGGGTGATTTGGGCCTGCTTGGCGGCAGTATCGGCACCAACGAGTACCTTGACCATCGCACCAATGTCGAGACCAGAACCCAGACCTACGCTGGACGTAATCGGGCTTGCCATGCTGTTATCCCTCTCGATCAACGCGTCGATCCCACTCCTGCAAGATCAACATGATTCACATCTGGTAAGCTCGCCGCCAATCAAACCTTGGCGTCGAACAGAACACTCTTGACATCGCTCAAGCTGTGGGCGATTCGCAGGGCTTCTTCCGAAGGGATCTGACGAATCAGCTCACCACTGTCACTGGCAATGACTTTCACCACGATTTTGCCGGATTCTTCGTCCGTAAAAAACTCCAGGTTGCGCCGGGTTTCCTTCAAGAACTTCTCGATTTCCACGACGGCACTCTTCACATCGTCAACCTCTTGCGGGCTTACCGAGTCGTCCTTCTTCGCGTCATCGGAAAAACCTCTCGACTCGACAATCGATTTTTCAGCAACCTGCTCGGATTGGCGCGCAGCCTGATAGGACAGGTTCAGCTTGATGCTCATGTCCATATTCACCACCTCACAATGAAAAAGCGGGGAAGCGCCATACATGCACTCCCCCGCCGGCAACTGTCAGACAGATTAGCCCAGCAGCTTCAGAACCGCAGACGGCAGCTGGTTGGCCTGGGCCAAAACAGAAGTCGAAGCTTGCTGCAGGGTCTGCTGCTTGGTCAGCTGGGCAGTTTCAGCAGCGAAGTCAGTGTCCTGCACGCGACCACGAGCAGCTTCGGCGTTCTCGTTGATGTTTTGCAGGTTGTTGATGGTGCTGGTCAGACGGTTCTGAGCGGCACCCAGGTCGGCACGAGTGGTACCGATAGTTGCCAGAGCGCTGTCGATAGCCGACATGGCGTTTGCGAAGTTGGCCTCGGCAGCAGAGCTGCTAGCACCAACGATGGTCTTGCCAGCCAGAGCAGACAGGCCACCACCGGTGCTCATTGCGGAGCTCAGGGTGACGGTGATCTGGTTGTTGCCATTGGCCTCGGACCCCACCTGGAAGACCATCGCACCAGCGGAGCCGTCCAGCAGGTTCTTACCGTTCAGCTGGGTGCTGTTGGCGATACGGTCGATTTCCAGCAGCATTTTCTGGAATTCGCCGTCCAGTGCATCCCGGTTCTCAGGGCTGTTGGAGTCGTTACGCGACTGCAGGGCCAGCTCACGCATACGCTGCAGGATGTTGGCCTGCTCTTGCATCGCACCTTCAGCGGTCTGGGCGATGGAAATACCGTCGTTGGCGTTTTTGATAGCCATGGTCTGACCACGAATCTGCGAGGTCATTTTGGTAGCGATCTGCAGGCCAGCGGCGTCGTCTTTGGCGCTGTTGATTTTCAGACCGGAGGACAGACGGCTCATCGAGGTGGCCAGTGCATCGGACGCACGGTTCAGGTTCTTCTGAACGCCCAGGGAGGTAGTATTGGTGTTTACAGTCAAAGCCATGACGAATTCCTCGTTGATTGGGTACTACGGCTTCCGGCCTTGGCATTCGCCCGGGGGTGGCACAGAGAACCTTCGTAATAGTTATCGTCATCAGGGCTCGTTGCTTTAGTTCTTTTTTCGAAAAAATTGCTGGCATCCTGCCAGCCCAATCAAATCAACAACTTGACGCCAAAAACCAGGCGCGATCATTCCTGCTCTCACACCCTCATCAGATGGCACGCAGGATGGAATTTCCGTCGCCACGCAAACCCCAACCCGGGCTAGCATGGGCGCCATCCTGGAACGGCCCGAGCAACCGCTCGAGCACCACCAACACAGCACCCATACCGCCTCTTCAAAGCCGGGCAACCCGTATGCCATTGAACTCAGAGACGCTGCAACACGTAGCTGTTCTCAAACCCAGGTAGCGTAGCGATCACGTTGACCCCCTTGAAGTAGCCGCCAGCGCTGAGCAGATCAACCGCCGGGCCGACCTCGAAATAGCGCCCAATCAGCTCCCAGACCTGAGCCTTACTTTGATTCAGCTCTGGCGAGCCGATGAATTCCTTGATTTCCTGAAGAGTCGTCCTCTCAACCCTGAATGTAATTTGGAGGTCGAGATCGACTGGCACCTGTCCCTGCGAGCAGGCATGCCCACACTCAATTCGCCCCAGCACTCCGCCACATCAAAATCAATGGCAAAAATTGAAACGCCGCCAGAAAATGGCGGCGTTCTTTACTAGAGCACATGAGTTCTCAGTTGTGGCGCTCGATGATTGCCGAGCCCCAAGACAACCCCACACCAAAGCCACTAATGGCAACACGTTTGCACTGCGAGCCGAGTACGTGCTTTTCCAGCAACAGTGGGATGCTCGACGACACAGTGTTACCGGTCTCAAGCATGTCTTTGACGAACCTGGCCCGATGTTCACCCTCGTCAAAACGCTGAGAGACTGCATCGACGATCGCCGCACTCCCCTGATGCAGGCAATACAGATCGATGTCTTCAGGCTGCAAATGGCTGGCTTCGAGCAGCTGCTTCAGGTGTGCTGGCACCTTGACTAGCGCAAAATTGTAGACTTGGCGCCCATTCATGAAAAACTTGCCGTCGGTCGTGCGCAAATGTTCGGCACCGGACCCGTCGCTGCCAAACAACGACTTACCCAACTGCCAGTCTGCGCCTTCACCCATCCAGGTGACAGTTGCCGCATCACCAAACAACATGGTGGTGTTACGATCCTCAGGGTCGACGATCTTCGAATAGGGATCAGCAGTGATCAGCAGGCCGTTTTTCAAGCCCGCCGCCTCCATGAAGCCCTTCATCGCATACAAGCCATAAACATAGCCCGAACATCCCAACGAAACATCGAAGGCAGCGACATGGGTCGACAAACCCAGTTTGTGCTGGACTATAGCGGCCGTGTGCGGCAGCCCTTCGGCGTCACCATTCTGCGTCACGACAATTACGGCGTCGATGGACGCCGGATCCAGCGATGGGTTACTCGCGAACAATACCCTGACCGCTTCGACGCACAGGTCGGAGGTTTCCTGAGCGGCCTCCTTGCGCGGCAAGAAGGTTGAACCGATCTTGCCGAAGATAAAATCTTGATCCTTACCGAATTTCGCACCTTGGGCGTAGTTGTCAACGCCTTCGACAGGTACGTAACTGGCGATGCTTTTGATGCCAATCATTGTGGCTTCCCGATGGAAATGGCGAAAAATCGCGGGCACAGGGGCCGAAGCCACACGCCTTGCAGGTCACATCGATGTGGCTGCCCGCGAAGTCAATAGATTAAAGATGCACGTTTCGACTGCCAAGTCACTGTTGCAACAAATACGCGACCGCCTTTGCGACACAACAGCCCGTGACCGCGTCGAAACGCAGGGCACGGGCCATTCCCCGAAGGTATGTCACATGGCTTTCCGGGGCTGTGTCAATTCGCCAGCCAAGCCTCGCGCCAGCGCAACAGGTGGTCACCATCAAGCATCCAGTCACGCATCACTCGCGCCTGCAGTTCGTCTCCCAGGCACGCCGTCGCGTCCAGATCGCTCAGGTGCATCCGAATCGCAGCCAGCCAATCCCCAAGGTTATTTTGCACACGCGTCACGGGCAAGTCGCCCCGATGGCAGGCCAAGTCGCTACAAATCACCGGGAAGCCACAAGCTCCGTATTCCAACAAACGCAAATTGCTCTTGCACTCGTTGATCAAGGTCTGCTCCATAGGCGCCAGAGCCAGGTCAAGGTCGAGTCGTGCCAGATTCGCCGCATAGTCGTCAATCGCTACGACCGGGTGATATTCGTCGATGTAGGGTCGCAACGCATCCGGGCAAATGCCGAAATAGACCCACTCCACCTCACTGCTCAGTGCTTTGACGACCTCCACCACGACCTGTGGATCGCTGGCATGACCGAGGCCTCCAACCCAACCTACCCGCGGCTTGACAGAACGACGACGACGGCTTGACAGGCCAGCCCACCAGCGAGGATCAAGCCGGCTGGGTACTACACGAATCTGGTCGTGCCCCCCCACCAGTATCTCTGCCATTGCTTCGGTAGAGACTACAAGGCGATCCGCATAGGTCAGTGCCCCGCCAAAATGACGAGACACGTCCTCGATCATCAAAGGCCGAGAGGAACTCCCTCCCGATACAGCCGATAGGCTCCCATCCAGGTCAAACACCTTGAATACACGGGAGAACTCCTGCATACGGCGCATACGCTCAAGCTGCGCCTCACTGACCTCGCACTGCAAAACAATGCTGTCCGGTGCAAAACGCACCAGTTCGACCAGCGACAATTGCGTATTAATCAGCGTGCCATCGACCAGCCCCGCACTGTTGAGTTGCTCCAACGGCTGGATAACCCGATATTGCCCACTCCCCCGCTGTAGCGCAGCATGAGCCAGCACAGAAGGGACGGGCTGCCAGGACGACAGCGGTTTCCAGCTCAGCTTGCTTGGGCTGATGCAGAACTCATCTCCGGAGCCCAACGAGAAGCTCGGGTTGTATGTCGGATCATGAGCCAGCAATGGGAGCCAGCGAGCATACAGGGCATCAGCCTGCTCAGCCGTGACAGTCGGCTCGGGCACTTCATTAATCAGCAGCGAGGCTCTCGGCGTCCAGACATTAAGATAACCCGCACTGTGCAGGCGCAGGCACAAGTCAACATCGGCCCACGGCACCAGCTCCTGACTTTCATCGAAGCCTCCCGCCTCACGAAACACTGAAGCCTTGACCATGAGGCACTTGCCACTGATCGCAGCATGGTTCTGGTCCACCAGCAACCGGTGCAGATAGCCGGCTGCTCCCATGGCCTGACCAGCGAAAACCCGCCCAACCGGACCATTGAGCCCTAGGACCAAACCTCCATGACGCACGGTGCAGTCGCCCGCCAGCAGTTTGGCACCTACCGCGCCCACTTCCTGACGGCAGGCATGGTTGACCAGTTGGTGCAACCAGTCAGGCTCCAGCACCGCAACACCCACATCCAGCCACAACAGCAACTCGCCACGCGCTTGCTGCGCGGCCTGGTTGCGTACTTGCGCCTGCGACCAATGGGCTGGGAATCGAACCACGCGCAAGGACTCCGAACCCAATTGCTCAAGGCCTTCCAACCACGTCTGAAGAGCAGGGTCATCATCGCACTGATCCAGCAATAATACCTCGTAGGCTCGGTAGGCCGTCTTTTCGAGGATGGTTTCCATGCAGCGATGAGCTCGGGCCAACCCACCCAAGGTAGAAACCAGAATACTCACCAGCGCACCATCACCTGCGCCATAGTCGAGCTCGTAGTGACCTGGCAGGGAGCTCTCCACAGTCGCGCTCTGGAACCCGCGCGCCTGCATATGACGAAGGATGGCATGGCGTTCATCCGGGCAATCGCGCAATAACGCCGGCGCCCGAATCAACAGTGGCTCGCTGATGTGGCCCAAGCCCTCCAAACCCTTGTCCTCGATCAGGCGTAGAATGAAGTCCAACTCGAATGCGCGCCCTGCCTCACTGCGAAAGCCACCTAACGCCAACCAAACATCACGGTTGAACAACCAATGGCTGGCCATTTTGCCGGGCAGGCTGAGCAACATGTCCAGGTTCAGATCCGGACGCAGTACCAGTTCCAGCGGGTTACCCTCTGAACCAACGGCTTCGTCCCCATAAACCGCGCGCAAGCCCGCTGCACCGAGTAAATCCAAGGCAGCGATCAACAGGCCACTGACCGTGAAAACACTCCCCGCCTCCACCAGCATGAACCAATCGAAACTACCCTCGCGCACCGCTTGCTCGATACCCGGCAAGGGGTTACCACCCTCGATACGCACGAAGCGCAGTGGACCTTGCGGTCCGCTCATACCCGGCAGTATTCGCGGTGTCAACGCGACGACGTTAATGCCGGAGTAGAGGTTGCGATCCTGACTCAGGCTTTGCAGCGTTGCCATCAAGTGGTCGGAACGCCCTTCACGGTCCAGCACCAAGACCCCAAAGGTAGGTGCCGCCCGGGTAGAAAGACGCTCGGTAATCATGCGATGCTGCGCTTCACTTGGAATACGCTGCGCAAGCCATTCGGCAACATCCGTTGACAATGCCTGCGCCCGGACATTATGCAAAGCGGCCTTGATTTGCTCTGCAACAGGCCGAACGTTCCCCCCGAGCTCTGCAATTTGTTTAGCGTAGGTGGTGCGGAAGATTTTTTCTCTCAGAGCCTCATATGCCACGCGATCTTCATGCCTGTCCCTTTCGCACAACCGGGTTTTCAAGTGGTTAAGCTGAATGCAGTCTTCGTTGACAGGCCTGTTCAGCGCTGCCAGTTTCAAAGAGTCGTACGCCTGTACGCGCCACTGTGACTCGGTGGCCAGTATCAAGGACAGCAACCGCTCCATCACGAAAACCTTGCACTCATACCCCTTTTCGCCACGGTGCAGGGTGGCTTCGTTCAGCGCGGCACCATAGGACGTTGGCCGCTCCGCAGCACGGGCTTGTTCCGCCGCCTGAAAAATCGTTTCCGCTTTACTAAACCAATGCCGCCAAAAGCGCGGTTTGGCCATGAAGAAATTACAAAACTGTGAACGACGCGCATCCATAACCAAGGTTTCAAGATTCACGCCTGGACTGAGCTGGCGCGCCATTTCGACAAACGCAGGCCAAATATTGGGGTGGCATACCAACCCCTGAATGAACGTGTTCTCATAAAACGCAAGTTCGTCGAAGAACATGGGGAACAGCAAAACATCGACATCGCCCGGGGCCGACTTTACAAAATCCAGCACCTGCCCTGAGTCGAGGCCAGTCTTTTGTTTGAAGCGAGGGGAAAGCACGCCGTAAAAAGCATTCTCGTCCAGGTCTTTGTTCAACAAGAGGTTGCGAATTGGCCAATACTCCGCCCAGTCGGGCCGCTGACCACTGTTGTCGAGCGGGATGAAGCCTGGCTCCAGCATGGCGCGGGTTTCTGCGGAATAGAAGATCTGGTAGACATGAGCATCACTCGAGCCTACAGCCGTGCCTGCGGTATTGAGCGCCATGATCGCTTGCTGCTGCTCATGCGCAAGCCGTACTCCCTCCTCCCTGAAACGTTGGCGAAGCGGGAACAAGTGCCAATCGTCCGGGCACCCAGCCAACGGACGGCAGCGCACCTGTCCATCCGGCTGCGGGCGATATAGCCCCATTTCACGGATCTGCGATGTGAACACGTGTATGTACTGGCGATACAGATCCTGTATATCGGACTGTTGTTGACGCTGCTCGTCGTGCCGGCGGAAGCAGGACAGCGGCTCGCACAGATACGCCAAGTGGCCATGACGCAAAATGTTGACGTACATGGCCAGGTCGTTGATCGCACGTACCGTATGGCCGTTCAGGCATGAAATGTTTGGTTTGATGTCCGCCAGGTGCGCACGGCGGAACAAGACGGTACTGGGCTCGCCAATGAAGTTGATTGGTTCATCGACCAAATAGGCGGTCAGGTCCGCCCCTTGAATAACAGCGTCTTCGGTAAAGGGGCTGCAGGTGGCAAGAATATCGGCTGTCGGCACCCCTAAGGTATCGATCAGCACACGTCGACTTGTGACCAAGCTGATATCGGGGTTGGCCTGGAACACCTCGACCATACGCTCGATACAATCCACCATCAAAATATCGTCGTCATTCAAAATCTTGACGAACTCACCACGCGCCTCGACTACACACTGGGTGTAATTCATCAACCCGCCTAACCCTGGGCGATTGTGAATTACCCGAATTTCACGACGACCTCGAGACACATAGCGCCTCAGAATTCGCTGGATCGCATCCGTCGGGCAATCATCACTGATCAGGATTTCCAGGTGTGCATAGCTTTGCGCCATGGCACTGAGCAAGGCACTTTCAAAATGCCGCGGCTTGTAAGTCGGAATAGCAATCGTAACCAGCGGTGTGAGACTCACGTGGTGCGCTCCCAATCAGAAAGCGGCTGTCAAAGGAGTACACAGCCGCCCTCGCATATAACGTTGGCGTTAGGCTGAAAAGGCTTCAAGCCCATGGTCACTCACCGACTGCGGGATTTCATCGCGAATGAGTGGGCCTGAAGCGACTTCCCATGAATCCAATACGGATTTGTCTTTGGCATACGACCAGGGTCATGATCCTGTCGCTAATGGCAAAACAACACCGAAAGCAATATCCAGGCCAACACCATCGATCAACTGTCGACTTCTGAAAATGCCAGCACTGCGAACGGCTACCGAGAGTGTTGGCACCAGTGCAGGTGCAAACCCTATTCGCGCATGGAGGCCAGCGGGCCAGAAAACCTTGGAACCAGGTTTTCTGGCCGGCTTTTTGCTCACGCTTCACTAAAGCGTTCGAAGTGTCAGAAAACCGGCTAGCGGCCAGCTGACACTTCGGCAAATGAGGCGAGGCTCACGTCAACAAGGCGAAACCCGACATCGCACCGCCAAGCATCATCCCGCTCTCGATCGAGCACGGTCACCCCGTGACGTTGTCAAGTACATCATTCCAGAGCGCTGATCGATGGGGGGAGTACACCAGGGTGCGCGAGGTATCCAACCTTGAGCGAACAAAGCGGTCGGTGGCCGTTGCCAAGCCATAATCTATGAGGGGCGACAATGGATTCCATTTATAAACAGTACCCGAGCGCTATGGCGCCTGGAGACTTCTGGCGCCAAATAAAGCGCACCGTCAACGGCGAGCCCGTATCGGATGAGCAGATTTCCATGATTGTCTCCGCCATCCGCGATGCCCTGGCGTTTTCTCCTGAAGACCAATTACTTGACTTGGCATGTGGTAACGGAGCGCTGTCACAGTACTTTTTCGATGAGTGCGAAAATTTCTTGGGCGTGGATGTTTCCGAGATTCTGATTGACGTCGCCAAGCGTTATTTCGAACAACCAAAGCGCCAGTTTGTGCTAGCGGATGTGGGAGAATACATTTTATCAGAGCCCAATCCTCAGCGTTTTACCAAAGTTTTGTGCTACGGCAGTTTTTCCTATTTTCCGGAGCATACGGCACGCAGGGTGCTGACTCGCCTGAGTGAAGACTTTACCAATGTTGACCGTATTTTCATTGGCAACCTCCCTGACCTGGATCTCCACGAGGCTTTCTATACCGACGGCAGGACCCATGATCACGAACTGAAGAAGGCTGACTCCTTGATTGGTATATGGCGCAGTCCTTCTGAGTTCAAGGCCTTGGCCGAGGAGTGCGGCTGGCATTCCACGATTCAAAGGATGCCCAGCGATTTTTATGCAGGTCATTATCGCTATGATGTTCTGCTGGCGCGTGATGTATAGGGCACGACAATTGAAAAAAACCAAGCACACCATCACGGACCTTGCCATTTTTGGGGCGAGCCCACTATTCGACACACCACGCTCAACTTCAAGCCTGGTAGCTCCCGACTTCGATCGCTTTCTGAGCTATTCTCGAATTTTCTACGAGGCGCATCAATACACTAACAATGGACCGGTCGTGCAGATGCTTGAGCGGCGCTTGGCCGAGTTTCATCGAACCCGCTATTGCGTTACTTTCTGCAGTGGTTTTTGGGCCTTGGTTTTGACCATCCGTGCTCTAGCACTGCCTGGGCGAAAAGAACTGCTGATGCCCTCTTTAACTTACCGCCGTATGGCTGATGTCGCTGCGTGGGCTGGTTTGACGCCACGCTTTTGCGATGTAGATGCCGACACCCTGGCCATCAGTGCGCAGGCGGCGCGCGCACATATCAATGATGATACGGCGCTAATACTGGGGGTACACCCGATAGTAAACTGCTGTGACGTGATATCCCTTGAACAACTTTCCGAAGACAGCGGCATACCGTTGTTCATAGATGCTGTCGAGTCTGTTTATGAGACTTTTAATGGAAGAAAAGTTGGAGGCTTCGGCGTAGCGGAATGTTTCTCTTTGCACGCAAGCAAACTGCTGAACGGTTTTGAGGGCGGGTACATCACAACCAACGATGCCGCGCTGGCAAAACGCTTGCTGGCCATGCGGGGGTTTGGATTCTATACCCCCGACAATGTCGTCGAGCTCGGCATGAATGCCAAACTCAATGAGGTACACGCCGCAATGGCCCTGGCAGGGCTCGACAACCTGGAACAGCAAGTCGCGGATAATCGACAGCGCTACAGGATCTATCAAAGAGAACTGGAAGGGCTTGTTGGCATACGCTTGGTGGCCTTTGAGGAAAATGAGCACTGCGGATTCAAAAATATTCTGATCGAGCTGCTGGACGACTGGCCTCTACCCCGTGAGCTGACTATGCGTTTGCTAAACGCCGAACAGGTACTGGCAAGGGCCTATTACTCCCCTCCGCTGCACATGAAAACCGCTGGCTATACTGCCCTGGCAGGACCGTTGCCACAAACCGAATATCTCGCTGAGCGCTATCTTCTACTGCCATGCGGGCATTTCGTGAACGAAGATGACATTATCGAAGTGTGTCGCTTGATGCGCTTCATATTTGAGCAGGCCAAGGCCATTCAAGAGATGCCGACTGTATGAGCAATCACAAGCTTACCCTACTGGGAGGTGAACCTGCATTTTCAACGCCTCTGCCGGTGGGGCAACTTTACTTCCCCGGCTGGGACGACTATGTGGAGGCCATGCGTGGGATTTTTGAGCGACAGTACTATACCAACCAGGGGCCACTGGTACAGCAACTGGAGGCTGAACTGCAACAGCGCCTAGGCGTTCGTCATGCCATCTGCGTGGCCAATGCCACCATCGGCTTGATGATGGCAGCCGACGCACTGGCACTTAAAGGGAAGGTCATCACTCCTGCCTATACCTTTATTGCAACTGCACAATCGCTAACTTGGTCTGGCGCGGAGCCACTGTTTTGTGACGTCGACCCTCTAACCCATCAGCTTGATCCGCTTCATGTTGAGCGCCTGATTGAAGATGAGCAGGTGAGCGCAGTGCTAGCCGTAAACCTCTGGGGGGATGTCTGTGATCAGCAGGCTCTGCTTGAGCTATGCAAGCAGCGAGGTATCGGGTTGTACTTCGATTCGGCTCATGCTTTTGGCTGCGAGATCCAGGGCGTGCCAGTGGGAGGATCAGGTGAGTTGGAGGTCTTCTCTTTCCATGCCACGAAAGTATTCAGTGCCGCCGAGGGTGGCTGTATTTGTACCAACAACGACGAACTGGCAGTACGCTTGCGTAACATTCGCAGTAGTTACGGGGCAGGGCGCCCAGTGCCTGTCGATCGCACAGCCAATGGACGCATGTCCGAGGCCCAGGCTGCCATCGCCCTATTGAGCCTGAAAAATTTTCCGCAAATTCTTCAGCGTAACCAACAGTTGTTCGAGGTCTATCGACGAGGATTGGCTGACGTACCGGGTATTCGTTTGCTACAACCTCAACGGGTCAGCCGCACCAACTACCAATATGTGGTTTGTGAGGTGGATACTGCCACGTTTGGATTGACGCGGAACGAACTGAAAAGCGTACTGCATGCCGAGAACGTGTTGGCCAGACGCTACTTCTCGCCGGGCGTGCACAATTGCCCTCCCTATGTAGACTCTACCTTGCAACCTGACTTACCGGTAACCGATGCTCTGTGCGAGCGGACCCTGCAATTGCCTATTGGGCAACCCTTGGACGTGGACGGTGCTGAACGCTTGGTTGAAGTGATTTCCCAAGCCCATCGACATGCTCAGAAACTGGCCGAACTTTTGAGGAAGTCAGCGTGAGGCTGGGTATCATGCAGCCCTATTTTTTCCCTTATCTGGGGCATTTTGCACTGATCGCCCATACCGACCAGTGGATTGTGTTCGATGTCACACAGTACACACCACGCTCGTGGATGAATCGTAACAGGGTACTGCATCCACAAACAGGCTGGAACTACATCAGTGCACCATTGATCCAGTCATCGACCACGTTGCTGACACATGAAGCTCAAGTTAACGACCTCAAGGCCACCCAACGCAGCGTTTTAGGAAAACTCAGTCACTATCGTCGCAAGGCGCCCTATTACGAGACTGTCATTGATCTGGTTTCACAGACATTTTCACGTACCACGAGTAATTCATTGGTGCACCTCAACATTGCGGGTCTGGTATCGGTGTGTGAGTATCTCGGATTACCATTTAACTACCGTGTGTGCTCGGCGCTGGATCTGGACTTACGCACCGTCAACACACCTGGCGGATGGGCGCCAGAAATCTGTCGACAACTGGGCGCAAAGTCTTACCTCAATCCAGTTGGCGGGCGAGCGCTATTTGATGCTCAGGATTTTTCGCGGCTGGGTATCCAACTTCAATTCATGCAATTTTCAGGCTTCGAGTACGATACAAACCCTTATACATTCGAGCCTGGCTTGTCGATTGTGGATGTAATGATGTGGAACGAACCTCAGCGGATCGCCCAGTTACTCTGCAGCCATACTAAAATACTAGCTTGAGGCTAGCTTAGTTTTTCTGCTCATAACCAAGATAGCTCATCCGGGCTCTCGAATACCTGAGCGGCTCGAGCTTTAAGGAGAAACTACAAGTACACGGTACCCACTAAAATCAGGTGGGCACCGGAACTTATGGTTCTTTGACCTTAAACTTCACCGTATTTGAGCCGGTAACGGTGCAGGCTTTCACGCCAGGCCGGTGAACCGAACGCCCCCCCGCTTTCATGAACCACACTCAGTGGCCAAGTACCCATGCTAAGGCCGCTGCGTTCGGCCTGCCGACAAAAATCCATATCATAAAAGTGGAACGGAAACTGCTCATCGAAACGCACACCGGCTTGCAACAGGCGCTCACTGTCCGCCGCCAGAAACACTCCATCGAGCAACTTGCACGATAGAGGCGCAGGCCCGAAGTTCGAGATCGCACAAGGAAAACCCTTGCCATGCCCAACACGGCCAGTGAGGTTGCTCCGCTCATCCCAGGTGAAACGATCATCGACGAACAACCAGGCCACCTGCCCCATCACACGCCGAACATTACCCGCCAAACCGATGATGTCGAAGGTATTCAGCCCTTCGCGCAAACGATCAGGCCAGAAGAAGTCGCACAGATGTACATCGTCGTGAACGAACACGAGGATGGCAGGGTCATCCCGGACCTCCTCAAGGGCTTGGTTATAAATCGTCGAAAGCCCCTGCGTGTTCTCGGCAAATAAACGGATCTCGACAGGGCAAGCGTCGTAGTTGGACACAAGCGAACGCCCTAACGCGCTTTGCGTTGCGAAATCCTGCTTGGAAAGACGGGTTCCACAAACGATTCGAATCGGCTTCATAAAGGCACTCTAACTGCCAGGAAAATTAAAGGGTCGAGGCGCTAGGCCGGGCACGGGAAGGCATCACAGGGTGCTCAACCATGCTAATCCTGCCTTCCCATCCAACGGCTCGTCATAGGCTCGCTCACTGAAAGCCTGCGGCCAACGCTCAGTCAACGATTGGCCCGCGTCGACATCGGTAAGCGGCATCCCATGCAAATGTGCTAACGGCGCCCAAACCACTGACAACCCCGCTCGACGCACACGCAAACACAACTCTATATCCGCCCCCGACACTGCCTGCATCCCCTCACATTGCTCAAAGAGCGCTTTACTCACCATCATGCAAGCGCCCGACACTGCGGTGCAGCCATGTACAGCATGCTGCCATCGCCCCCCAACACCCAGCCAGGCAGAATAAACCTGCGCCCCTTTGAGCAGTTGAAAACCGGCATGCGTCACTGTTGCATCTGCGGCGTACAGTCCGGCCCCCACAACCCCGACCTCTGGGCGCTGAGCCTCGTTGAGCAAGCTTTCAAGCCATGCGGGTGTAATCACTTCGCACCGTTCAGAGAGCAGCACCAGGTATTCACCTTGGGCCTGGCTGGCCGCCAGGTTCAACATCGCATTGCGTGATGCACCTGGTTCACAGGTCAGTAGCCGTACTCGGTTGCTCAAGCGCTGCCCGACACCACTGTCATCTCCTTGCTTTTGCCCGGCACAAACCAGCAGGACTTCGTAACGGGGATAACGAGTGCGTTGCAAGACGCTAGCCAGGCAGGCCTGGACGGAAGAGGCATTGTCGCTGACCAGCAGGATGCTGACCAAGGGCGTGGTGGTATGTCGGTAGTCCACATGCAAACCGGCATCACCCCGGTCACTGACCTGAGCCTGATAGCCCAGTTGCCCCAAATGCCGTTCGAGCGCCCTGACCGCTTGTGCGGTCAGGGCCTCGGTGGCTTGCTCACCCAATATCAGAAAATCGTCCAAGTGGCCCAGGCAACTCATACCTTGCGCCTCGACCAAGCGTAGCAATAGGTCGAACTCCAGCGCGTGCGGACAGCTTTCGCCATACCCCCCCAAATCGAGCACAGCCTGGCGACGTAACAGCCAGTGTCGCGACATCATCCCAGGCCGGGCACGGAGCAGATCCAAATCAGCACCTGGGCGTACCACCGAGTGCAAGCATCCTTGCTCATCACGCTGCACTTCATTGGCACAAATGGCTTGGCAGCCAGACGCCTGGCCCAGCTCCGTCGAGAGGTGCAACAGCCCTCCGGTGAGCAGTTGCTCACCAGCCTGCAACAACATCAACCATTCACTAGGAAGCTGACGCACGGCCTGGTTCAGGTGGGCAACCCAGTTGTCAGCTGTCACTGGGATAAAATGCAAGGTGTCACGCGCAGTAGTGATTATCGGTGGTTTGCCAACCTTCAGTACGAGCAGCTTGAAATGACGTATGCCACTGGCCAGCAAGCTGTCAAAGGTAGCCTGCAGGGCCAGATCATCGCCCACCAGGTCGAGCACGACGAACGCGATCTGGGGTACTCCTACGCTCTCCAGATGTTCCAACACCTGCTGGTGAGCCGCCGAGGGTAGAGTTATCGCTTCGAGCATCGCCAGCACCTGGCCAGATGCAGTGGACGCCAACCCCTGCTCCAGCCCCACAGCCGGCACCTCAGCCAAACGCAACAGCCAGTCCGTCAGTTCCCGTACTGCGTCCGCATCAATGACTGGGTCGAGCGCACCCACCAGGCACTGACACACCTCACGGTTGAACAGCCCCAACCCCAGGGCTTGCCAGTACCGCTGCAGTGCACTGTCCCGCGTATCGTTCGGGCAGGCCTGCAACAGCGCGCGCTGACGCACCCAATTCCCCTCCAGTGCCCGAAACTGCCGCTCGCCAGTCGGCCAGGCATGACAGAGGAACTCCAGCGCCGACAGCTTATTGAAAACCGCCGCATTGTAGTACGGCAGCTCGACGAACTGATGCGGCCCGAACACGCGCCTGGGTTGATCGAGGACACTCGCCCAAAGCGAAGTGAACAGCAGTGGCTGCTCGACCACTTCATAGGTGTTGCGGACAAAATCATTGAGCAAGCTGAAGTCATCGCTACACAGGTTCGTCCCTGCCGCATCCCACTGACGCAGCACACGCACCGTATGGGCCAGCTGTTCTTCGCAACGAACGACAGACGTCATGCAGGCTGGGTACTCGCATACCACGTCGGTTTGCTCAAGGCGTGCGATCCTCCCTTGCGCCAACAGCGCATAGGAGAGCGCCACCCGCCACCCGGCAAAGTCCAGTGCCAGCGTATCGGGCAGCAGCGACAATACAGCCTGCAAAACAGGCACACGCAACACGGCACGCCAGGCCTGTTGAGACGCCGCGCCATACTGTCGCACACGGGCCTGGGCGCTATCCTCTACTTGCGGCGTCAATGCCGAACCCAGCTTGTGATATGCCACCTTCGCATCACCAATGGCATAGCCCAGCGCATAGCCTTGGGCACCCAGCACTTGGGAATCCCCCAGCAGGTGAACAGCAGCATTACCCAGGGCGCAAGGCAGTATGAAGTCAGCGTCCAAGGCTAGAACCACAAAAGGGGTTTCCACACGCTGCAATGCCTGGGCCAAGCGCTCGCAACAAAGCGAAGCGCTGCTATCGGCCTGTAACGGTGCCAGTGCCACGCAAGGAACACCGGCCCGCTGGTAATAATATTGCGCCCGCTCACGATGATCGGCCTGCTCATGACCGAGCAAGATGACCGTTACATCACTGCTGTAGCTGTTGGCGGTTATGTTCATTTAACACCTGCATCAAATAAGGGGGTCAGCGCCAACTCCGCCATACGCGAAGGTTCAGTCTGCCAACCAGGCATTGGCCCAGTGCTGCACATGGTGCGGCGTCAGGACATAGTCACGCAGCACCGCCTCACGCAGGGCATCGCCCTGGCGATAACTCGCCTGCGGGTCGGCCAGATGCATGCGGATCGCCGCCAGCCATTGCTCGGTGGTGTTGTCCTTAACCCGGGTGCAAGGTAAGTACCCTGCATACGCCTTGATATCCGTGCAGATCACCGGATAACCACACACGCCATACTCCAGAAGGCGCAAGTTACTTTTACATTCGTTGAACAGGTTCTGCTCCAGCGGTGCCAGCGCCAGATCCAAATTGAGACTGGCCAACTGCTGCGGATACTCCACCATTGGCACGTTGGGGTAGAACTCTTTGATGTAGGGCCGCAACACCGACGGGCACATACCGAAGAACACCCAGTCAACCTGGCCGGCCAAGGCCTGGACAACCCCCAGCATCAGTTCCAGATCGCCCCGATGGCTGGTGCCTCCCGCCCAGCCTACTCGCGGCCTTGCACTCGTCTGGCGGGCACTGCACAGCCCCTCCCACAAAGAGGCGGCCAGCATGTTGGGCACCACACGAATATCGGGATGGAAACTCGATAACGCATCAGCCAAAGGCTCGGTAGATACGACCAGCCGATCGCACAATCCAATAGCCTGACCGAGCAATTCACGCACATTGCCGGGCTGGTTGCGCGCATGGTCGTTTTTCTTCGGTGGGTCGATCGCATAGTCATCCAGCTCGAAGATCAAGCGCGTGTCACACAACTGCTTGAGCTCTGCCATGCGCTTGATGTCACTTGGCGAATAGCGGTACTGCACGATCAAGGTATCCGCTTTTTCCCGCGCCAACTCGACCGGACTCGGCAGCTTGAACGTCAGGCGCCCCTGGACATAACTGGCGCGCTCAAGTTCGCTGAACGGCTGTATAACCCGATAATGACCTACACCCGAGGTATTGCGCGCCACCGCCATCACCGAGTGCGCTGCTTTGGCAATGAACGGGTCCCACCCACCGCGTACACCCGGCTCCAGGTTGAAACCAATCAGATTCAGGCTCAGGTTATGGTTATAGGCCGGATCGTTGGCCGCCTTGCTCAGCCATCGCTGGTAGAACGCTTGCTGGTCCAGCGCCTGCGCGTCCTCGTCCACCTCAGCCGGAGTGCGGGGCGGGACACTTGCAAGTTTGGCGTAGGGCGTCCAGACCACCAGGTAGCCCTGTTCACGCGCCCGAAGGCACAGGTCGGCATCACTCCAGGCATGGGGCATGGCTTGTGCTTCCAGGCCGTTCAGCACCTCAAACAGCTCACGCCTTACCAGCAGACAATCAAGGCTCAAGGCGCTGAAATTCTGCACTTGGTGCAACCGGTTCAAATCATTGCTCGAAGCCGCCGCGCCCCACTGAAAGGGGTTGCCAGCCGGCCCATGGAAGCCGAGAACCAAGGCACCAGCGGCGATACTCCCATCCTGCCCAAACAGCTTTGGCCCGACCATCCCAACCTCAGGACGCTGCGCATGAAGCATGAGTTCGTGCAGCCACGGGCCGTCGAATGCTACGCAGCCGACATCAAGCAGTAACAGGTACTCGCCACGGGCGTACTTGCTGGCCTGATTCAGAGCCTCCGCCCGCCCCTGAGCCTGCACTTCCACTAGCCGTAGCGAAGTGCCACCTAATGCACCTATCTTGTGTAGCCATTCTTGTACCTCGGCCGGCTCGTTGCCAGTGGCAATCAGCAGGACCTCGTAGGCATCGTAGCGCGTGTGTTCAAACAGTGACTCCACGCAATGTTGCAACGCCAATATGTCAGCACCCGCACAAATCAGAATCGACACACCCGCCGGGTGCACATTTTCATAGTGCACGCGCGACATCATCCCACCGGGAATGGCCTCCACCCGGGCGGCCATCCCCAACCGTTGCAGGTGCGCCTCCACCACTACAGAGGCCTCGGCCTGGCCTTGCGGATCCGCCAGCCAGTCGCGATAGGTGTACTGGCACTGCACCAGCAACTCGGCGACATGCTCCACCACGTGTACGCCATAAACCTCGACCATGCGCCACAGCAGGTCATGAGGAGCAAGGCGCACGAACCGCTCGTCGAAACCGCCCAGCCGACGCACTGGGTCGCACTTGAACGCCAAGAGACGCCCGACATAGGGCTGGCTGCGCATCAGGTCGAGGTTGAAATCTGGTTTGAACACCGGATCGGTAGAGACACGCCCGTCGTAAGCCCCTTCATCGGTATAGATACAGAGGCTATCCGCACGCAACGCCATACGCTCAGCCATGAGCAACAAAGCCTGTGGATGCAGTCGATCGCCCGCCCGCAAGAGGAAGATCCAGTCGGAGCGCTCCTCATCGGTCACCAACTCATTGAGCACCGCGACGCCCTGGTCCTGCGAGCTCAGGTACTCGACGCCAGGCAGTGGCGCCCCCACTGAGGTAGCACCCACTACGCAAATACGGCCAGCAGCAAAGGACTGGGTCGCCAGGCTATCCAGAGTGGTGGCCAAGGCGAGCTCACCACCGCCCTCCCCGAGCACTACCACCAGGATACGTGGCCGGTATGGCCACTGCTCGATCCGCCTGTCTAGCAACCCTGCCTGCCCTTGAGACAGGGTCCGGCACTCAAGCCATTCCGAATAGAGTTCAGCGAAGCTTAGGCTGTCGGTACCGACCTGCAGCTTGAAGTCATCCATCTGCTCGGCGAAGGCGCTGCGCAGGTTCATTTCTTCCCAGAGGCACTCAGGCCCAGGGCCATAGCCCTGCAACGGCAGATACCTCACCCAGCCTTTGGCCGGTGCTACCTCGCCAGTACGCGCTTGCAGCATTTGCAGCAACCAGGTGCTTTCCGCCTTGGCGGCCTCGGTCATGGAAATGTGATGGCTCAAGCGCCCCGGATGTACCCGTTCCAAGCTCAATATCTGGGCCAGGCTGCACAGATGTCCTCGTCGCAACAGACATACATACAGCGCCATGTCCACACGAGCGCAGAAACTTCCCTCCTGCACCAGAGGCGTCAAATACGTTTCTACCTGAGCCCGGCGAAACAGGGCATGACTGATGCCACCAAACAGATTGATTGCATTGTCGCTCACGCAATCGAGCAAATCGGTTCCGTGGAGCACCGCGCTGCTGGAGGAAATCAGCCAGTTGAGCATACGCGAGGGCAGAAGCACGCCATCCGCATCGCATAGCAACCGCTGGTTGCTCACCACGCTGACCGAATCGTGCTCAATCAGGACTTGGGACTGTTGCGTGATGCAGGTGGCGAGCAGACTATCGTCATCGCAAAGAAATTTGATCAGTTCGCCACGAGCATGCGCCAGGCACGCCAGCAGGTTGTTGGCGAACCCCAGGGTCCGAGGGTTACGTATATAACGCAGGGGCACCGCTGTGGTATCGGCAAGTGCCTCGCAGATCACCTCAATATCGCCCTTGGCGCTATCGTCACAGATGACGATTTCCAGGTTCGGGTAGTCTTGGGCAAGAGCACTGGCAAGAGCTCCGTGGAAAAACTCACTGCTGAATGCCGGGATGGCGATAGTGACGAGAGGATGTGCCTTCACGCGCGCTCACTTAGCGGGGTGACCGCTCGGCTAAAGGCTCACCCCTCTCAAAAACAGAAATTTGCGGTTAGATCAGATGTAGTTGACCAACGACAGCCCCGCGATTTTGGCATACGACTGCAGGGACGCCTGCAACATGTTGGTCTGCATCTGCAAGCGCAACATGACTTCAGCCGGATCGCTTTCCCGGATAGAACTCTGAGTCTTGGAATTCTCGATGCCCAGCGCTTCGTTGGTTTCGGCCTGCACATCCAACGCCTGCCCACGACCACCGATAGCGCTGACCGACGAGGAGACCTGGCTGATGGCACTGGCCACATTACCAACGGCTGAATCCAACGATGCCAGGAAGTTCTGCCGGGCAACCGGATCACTGTCCATCGGCGTCGTCAGCGCCGTACGCAACTTGCTGATGGTATCGAGCATATTCTGAGTCTGGTGGGTATTCACCTTCACCCCAAACGAGTCACCCGCGCTCGGCGCCCCCGAGAGCTCGAAACTCACGCCCGCGGCTGTTGCAGTCGTACCGTTTGGGCCACCTAGCGAGCCCTTGGCCACCGGTCGGCTATCGTCAGTAACAGGCGACGCGTATAGCTCGAACGTCGAACTGCTGGTGAACTTGAGCACTGCACCGCCCGCCGGGAAGGCTGCCTTGTAGGCATCCTGGTCGGTGATGGTCGCACCTGTCACCTGCTCGGAGGAGGTATTGCCCGGGCTGCGGGAGCCAGAGACTTCATCGGCTTTGGAGCTCAGATTGAACGTATGCCCTGCGATAGCAGCATCTTCATTGCCCTTGTCGCTGTCCTTGAAGGTGACATCCAAGCGCAGGTCGACACCGCGGAAGCTAATAGTGGTGTTATCGCCATTGGGGTCGAACTTGCCACCTTGGCTGGCCTCGAGCGTCACGTCATTGCCGTCGGCGTCGGTGATTTTGTATTCGGTGCTGCTGAGAAACTCGATCGTGTACGGCTCGCCGCTACGGAACCGATCATTGTAGGTAGAGCTACCAGCAACCTGACCATTGGACAGGTTGATACGCCCATCATCGACCGCCGGCGCAGTCAGCTGAGTCTGGGTCCGACTAGTATTGAGCGCCTGTTCGAAAGCATCATAACCAGTTTCGTTGGCAGCCAGGCTGAGCATGTCGCCCACTTGCAGGTTCAACTTGCCTTGATCGCCTTGGTAGCTGTAGGTGCCGTCCGCATTGCGAACGTAAGGCGGCGTATCCCCCTTGGAGCCCGAGAAGATGTACTTGCCACTTTCATCCCGGCTATTCATCAGGTTGAACAGCTGATCTTCCAACGAAGCCAGTTCATCAGCATTGGCCTTTCGATCAGCATCTGTGAACGCACCGTTACCGGAGCTAATGGCCAACTCATTCACACGCTGCAGTACGTTACCAATCGAAGTCAGGGTACTTTCCGCAGTCCCCAGCGCGTTACGCACATTGACGGTATTGGTCGAATACTGGCTCAACATGCTCTGCTGCTGCTCCAGCTGCAACAAACGTGCGGCGCCCACCGGGTCGTCCTTGCCGGAGCGCACACGAATGCCATCGCTGGCCTCCTGCTGGCTCTTCACGCTATTGGCGAAGGTGCGCTGATAGTTGGCACTGCTGGTGTTGTAAAACTGCGAAGTAGAAATGCGTACGCTCACGATCTACGGCTCCTTAAAGACTGTTGATCAGGGTGGCGAAGGTTTCCTGGGCCGCCTTGATGATCTGCGACGACGCGGTGTAGTACTGCTGGAACTTGACCAGATTGCCGACCTCTTCGTCCACCGACACGCCCGACAGGCCGTTGCGGCTGTCCAGCGCCGAGGTGTGCAATGCGTTGGTGGCATCACTGTCCATTTGCGCCTGGCCGGCCTTGCCACCGACGTTGGACACCAGCTTGGCGTAGGCATCGGTGAAGCTGATGCCCTTGCCATTGGCACCCACTTCGATCGTGGACTTGGTCTGCAGGTCAATGATCGCCTGAGCATTGCGGTTGTCTGACGAGCCTGCGCCGGTCAGGCCCACGGTATAGCTGTCGCCGTTCTGTGGCGCGCCGGAAACGCTCATTTCAAAGGTGAAGTTGCCGCCCAGCGAGTTGCCATTGCCATCCACCATCGGCACCGACAATTGCAGCTTGTTCTCCTGGCCCGGCACGATGGTGCCGCTGCCGATCTCAGTGCCCTTGGCGTCGTACATCTTGTAAGCCTGGGGCGAAGTGGTGTTGTCACCGAACACCAGCTTGACCGGAGTCGAATAGGTCAGCCCCGTCTGCAGCTGCGAACGCTGGGCAGCATCATAGATGTCAAGTTTCGATGTCAGCGTGGGCTGGGAGATCACGCCGGTGCCTTTGTTGCCCGAGCCACTGGTGGCGGTAAGCGGTGACGACAGCGCCAAGCCTTTGGGGTCGGTAAGGACAGTTTCGATGTCTGCAGCGGCATTGCGAGTCGGGGTAATCTTGAAGCTGTCGCCGGCAGCCAAGCCGCCACCGTTGAGCGACAAGGTGAAACCGTCGATCACAGGTGCGGGGTCATCACTGAGGTCATAGCGGCCCATCTCGGTACCTTCCGGCAGCTTACGCACGCTGTAGCCCGTGGCACTTGTGAAGGTTACCTGGTAATCGCTGGTAGACAGCTTGCCGGGGTCTTTGATGGTGACGTCCAGGTTGCCGGAGCCAGCGCTGTTGGTCGACTTGGCGATGCTGCGCTCACTAATGGCCTTGGCACTGTTGATATCACCGAACAACGTGGCGCCGAAGTTGCCGTTCTTGTCGACACCCTGGGCCAGCTGACTGTTGATGGCATCGGCCACTGCCAGCGCCACGCGCCCCAGCTCATTGAGGGCCGGGTCGAGGGTATCGGTACGGTAGCGGATCAAGCCCCCCAGCTCGCCACCCGTGGCGCTACTGGTAATGTCCATCTTGGTCGAGCCGCGGTTGAGGATCAGGTTCGAACGGGTCGGGTCGGCCGCGCTCGGCTCCACGCCCAAGGTCTGGGTGGCCTTACCCAGTACCAGCGCCTGCCCGTTCTTCAGGTAAACATCGTAGTTGCCTTCACGCTCGACCACGTCGGTGCCAATCAGCTTGTTAAGCTCACGCACCGCACCATCTCGCTGGTCAAGCAGATCGTTGGGCTGGCCGGCAGTAGCACTGACCCGCGTGATCTGAGTGTTCAGTTCTGCGATGGTCTTGGTCAGGTTGTTGACCTGATCGGCAATCCCAGCCATGTTGCTGTTTACGTTGCTCAACTGCTGATTGAGCTGTGACGACAAGGTGTTGAAACGCTTGGCCAGGGACTGTGCGCTGGACAACAGCAATTGGCGCGAAGAGTCTTCCGCCGGCTTGGCCGCCGCATCCTGCATGGCAGTGAAGAATGTTTTCAGCGCGGCGGTAATACCGGTATCGCTACTGGACAGCGAGGTATCCAGCGGCGTGATCTGATCCAGGTACGAGGACGCCTCACTGCTCAGCGAGGTGGTCGTGCGCAGCTGGTTCTCGATGAACGCGTTGTACACCCGGCGCACGTCCGCCAGGGTGGTGCCACTGCCGATGAAAACCTGGCCGACCTGCTGGCCGCCCTTGGTCTTCTGCACGTTCTGCTGGCGCGAGTAGCTTTCGACATCGGCGTTGGCGATGTTGTTACCGAGGGTGTACATCCCCGATTGCGCGGCACCCAGCCCCGACATACCAATGTTGATCAGACTCGCCATGGTTCCATGCCCTTAAAGTTTCGTTGCAGTACCGAGCATTGCGTAGTGCTCGTACGACTTCATCTGTCTTGCGATCTGCGAGATCTTGCTGGCGTAATTCGGGTCGGTAGCGTACCCGGCCTTTTGCAACTCTTGCACGAACTGCTCTGGTTTATCGGCGGCCTTCACCGCATCTTGATAGCGCGAATTGTTCTGCAACAGGCTCACCAGGTCGTGGAAGCTGTCCTGGTAGGAATCGTACGAACGGAACGCCGCCGTCTCCTTGACGAACTGGCCATCACGGTACTCGCTGGTAATCGCCCTCGCCTCACCGCCGTCCCAGTTGCCAGTGGCTTTGATGCCGAACAGGTTGTGGCTGCTGCTGCCATCGGTGTTGCGCATGACCGACTTGCCCCACCCGGTTTCCAGTGCAGCCTGGGCCACCAGGTAGCGTGGATCGATACCAATGCGCTTGGCCGCCTGTTCGGCCATCGGCAGCATGGTGGCGACGAATTCATCGCTGTCGCCAAAGGCCTTGTTCGGTGCAAGCGGCGGCTGGGCCACGGCGCGGCCGACAATGCGCAGGCCGTTGTCCGGCACGGCGAAGGCCTTGGCCACTTGCTGGCCGTCACGGGCAGGCACAGTGGCGGTATTTGCAGTGGCCGCCGATGGCACGATGCCGGCCAGCAGGCGATCGGTGAGTTTGCTCGGCAGCGCCAGACGACGCGCGTTGAGTGCAGCGACGTCGTTGCGGGTGGCGGTCGACTGGGTGGCATGCACGGGCTCGGCCACCTTGTTGCCCCACAGCGCCGGGGCGTTGCCCTCGGTACGTGGAAACGGGCTGGTGCTGGCCTGGCTGGCCTTGTTCTTCGACAGCTGGCGCACCAGCACATCCTGCAGCCCGATACCACCACCTTCGCGTGACATGCTCACAGCCAGTTGCTGGTCATACATGTCACGGTACTGCTTGACCGTTTCGGTGTTCATCGGGTTGTCGTCGGCCAGTACGTCGCTTGCCTTGCGCGAGGCCTTGAGCATTTCGCTGATGAACAGCGACTCGAACTCCTGGGCTACCTTGCGCACGTTGGCATCGCTGTCGCGGTCGCCATGCTTGAGCGAACTCAGGCGATTGAGATCGGTGTAGGCACCGCTGTCGGCACTGCCGGAAACCAGGCTTTTGCTGTTCATCCGCGCCGTCCTCAGATCACGATCAGGTCGGCCTGCAAGGCGCCGGCCTGCTTCAAGGCTTCGAGGATCGCCATCAGGTCGCCGGGCGCTGCGCCCACCTGGTTCACCGCGCGGACGATTTCATCCAGCGTGGTGCCTGGGCCGAACTTGAACATCGGCTTGGCTTCCTGCTCGGCATTGACCCGCGAGCGTGGCACCACGGCAGTCTGGCCATTGGAGAAGGCCCCCGGCTGGCTGACGATCGGGTCTTCGGTGATGGTCACGGTCAGGCTGCCGTGGGTTACCGCCGCCGGCGACACCTTGACGTTCTGGCCGATGACAATGGTACCGGTACGCGAGTTGATGATGACCTTGGCCACCGCCTGGCCCGGGTCGATTTCGAGGTTTTCGAGGATCGACAGATAATCCACGCGCTGGCTTGGGTCCATCGGCGCACTGACTCGCACCGAACCACCATCCACGGCCTGGGCCACGCCGGGGCCGAGCAGGTCGTTGACCTTGTCCACGATGCGCTTGGCGGTCGTGAAGTCGGGGCGATTGAGGTTCAGGGTCAGGGTATTGCCCTGGTTGAAGCCACTCGGCACCGCACGCTCGACACTGGCACCACCCGGAATACGACCGGCCGACGGAACATTGACAGTGATCTTCGAGCCGTCACGACCTTCGGCATCAAAGCCGCCCACGACCAGGTTGCCTTGGGCAATGGCGTAGACATTGCCGTCGATACCCTTGAGCGGGGTCATCAACAGGCTGCCGCCGCGCAGGCTTTTCGAGTTACCGATCGACGACACGGTGATGTCCACCACCTGGCCCGGCTTGGCGAACGGTGGCAGGTCGGCATGCACCGACACTGCGGCAACGTTCTTCAGCTGTACGTTGCCGGAACCGGCCGGCACCTTGATGCCGAATTGCGACAGCATGTTGTTGAAGGTTTGCAGGGTGAACGGCGTCTGGGTGGTCTGGTCACCCGTGCCATTGAGGCCCACCACCAGGCCGTAACCAATCAACTGGTTGGAACGTACGCCAGAGATGCTGGCAATGTCCTTCAGACGCTCGGCCTGGGCAGCGAAGGCGCAGGACAAAAGCAGGGTTGTGGCAATCAGCTGCCTTACGTTGAACATGGTCATCCGTACTCAGAAAGGCCAAAGCGGGCTGATGAAGAAGCGGTCCAGCCACCCGGGCTGGCTGGCATCGGCGAACGAACCGGTGCCGGAGTAGGTGATGCGCGCGTCGGCCACACGGGTGGACGGCACGGTGTTGTCGGTGGCGATATCGTCAGCGCGGATCATGCCGGCAATGCGCACCAGCTCTTCGCCGGTGTTCAGGGTCAGCCACTTCTCGCCGCGCACGGCGATAATGCCGTTGGGCAGCACCTCGGCCACGGTGACGGTGATCGAACCGGTCAGCGTGTTGCCTTGGGTGGCCTTGCTGTCGCCCTTGGTGGCGCGATCGCCGCTGTAACCGGCCTCCAGCGAAAGGTCGCCGCCACCGAACGGATTATTGGTG
This sequence comes from Pseudomonas sp. BO3-4, assembly GCF_034044115.1. Taxonomy (NCBI): domain Bacteria; kingdom Pseudomonadati; phylum Pseudomonadota; class Gammaproteobacteria; order Pseudomonadales; family Pseudomonadaceae; genus Pseudomonas; species Pseudomonas sp. BO3-4. The sequence continues at coordinate 1,641,405 of NZ_CP139018.1, read as the reverse complement.
TTGGGCGTGGTACCAAACAGCGAAGTCAGGCCGATGTCGGTCTTGCTGGTCTTGGCGATCTGCGAGCCCGCGTTCTTGCTGGCGGACGTGCGCTCATTGAGCGTGATGGTGATGATGTCACCCACCCGGAACGCCTTGCGGTCGCTGTACAGGTTCTGCTCGAAACCGGCCTGGTAGATAGAACCGTTGTTGGCCGCTGCCGGCAACGGGGTGCGCGGCAACACCGGCGCATAGTACGGGTCGTTGGGCTTGGGCGTCGGTGCGACGCAACCTGCCAGCAACACCGCCCCCCCCAGGGCGAACACGGACAACAGACGATTCATGATGCAAACCTCACGGGTGTAACAAAGCGACAGGGCTTAGAGCTGCTGAGTAACGAACGACAGCATCTGGTCGGCGGTGGAGATGACCTTGGAGTTCATCTCGTAGGCGCGCTGGGTGGTGATCATGTTCACCAGCTCTTCCACCGTGCTGACGTTGGAGTTTTCCAGCGTCTGCTGAAGGGTAGTGCCGAAGCCATTGAGGCCCGGAGTGCCGACCTGCGGTGCACCACTGGCAGCGGTTTCCAGGAACAGGTTGTTACCCATCGCCTGCAGGCCAGCCGGGTTGATGAAGTCGGCGGTCTGAATGTTGCCGATAACCTGCGCAGCCGGGTTGCCGGCGGTGGTGATCGACACGGTGCCGTCCTGCCCGACGGTGAAGGTCTGGGCGTCGTTCGGGACCACGATGGCAGGCTCGAGCGCCAAGCCATCGGCGTTGACGATCTGGCCATCGGAGTTCAGGTGGAACGTACCGTCGCGGGTGTAGGAGACGGTGCCGTCAGGCTGCAGGATCTGGAAGAAACCACGGCCATTGACAGCCATATCCAGCGGGTTTTCCGTGGTCTGCAAGCTACCGGTCTGGAAGTTTTTCTGCGTGCCGACAATGCGCACACCGGTACCGACCTGCAGGCCCGACGGCAGTTCGCTGTCCTGGGTAGACTGCGCGCCTGGCTGACGCTTGATCTGGTACAGCAGGTCCTGGAACTCGGCACGATCACGCTTGAAGCCGGTGGTCGAGACGTTGGCCAGGTTGTTGGAGATGACCGTCAGGTTGGTGTCCTGTGCGGACAGGCCGGTTTTAGCGACCCAGAGAGCCGGAAGCATTTAGTGTTCTCCTCGTGCGCCTGAATTACGGCACCCGTTCAAATGTGGTTAGCCGAGTTGCAAAACACGCGCCATGGCTTCGTCGCCTTCCTTGGCTGCGTTCATCATCTTGACGTGCAGTTCGAACTGGCGGGACAGCGCCAGTACAGAGGTCATTTCCTCGACAGCATTGACGTTGCTGCCCTGCAGAAAACCTGAAACCACCCGCACGTTGACGTCGGCATCCGCGGGTTGGCCGGACGAGGTGTGAATCAGCCCGTCCTGGCCCTTGGTCAGGCCTTTGGTGTCGGGGTTGACCAGCTTGATGCGGTCGACTTCCGCCATCACGCGCGGGTCTTCACCCATGGAACGGATGCTGATGGTGCCATCGGAGCCGACTTCGACCTTCTGCTCGGGCGGGATGGCAATCGGGCCGCCGTTGCCAAGCACAGGCATACCGTTGCCGGTACGCAATACCCCGAGAGCATCGATGTTCAGACTACCGGTACGCACATACGCTTCGCTGCCATCTGGTGCCTGCACGGCGATAAAACCGTTACCGCTCACAGTCACATCCAGGTCACGGCCGGTTTCCACCATCGGGCCTTCACTGAAGTCGGTGCCTGGGCGCTCGGTCATGGCAAAGGCACGCGCCGGAAAGCTGTCACCGAACACCGGCATCGAGCGCGCCTGCTCCAGGTCACGCTGAAAACCATTGGTCGAAATGTTGGCCAGGTTGTTGGCATGAGCCTTCTGCGCCAGCGCGTTCTGGCTGGCCCCGGTCATGGCCACATAAAGCATCTTGTCCACAATCATCCTCCATTGCACTGGCGGCCGTTTGCCGTTCGCCGTTGCTCTACAGGGGCTAAAGCAAGTTCCGAACCAACTTGCCAAAAGCAGGAAAAAGCCCATGAATATGGGCAGTTGAGAAAGCCCGCGCAGCGACGGCCGCCGGTTATCCGGCGCTGTTTTGCCGCTGGCGGCAAAAAGGCTTCATTTGCAGGCAAACCTGTGCCTACGGCAGGTCACGGCAACGCGCATTGTTGTAGGGCCCGGCAAAGCGTCTCCAGCCTTCACCTGGCGACCACTGCGAACACACCAGACGCCCATCTACCAGGCTTTCCCATCGCCAGTATGGCGCTGGCGCCGCCTGCACCTGCCCAAGACAGCAGGCGAGCAGCATTCCGACAAACAGCCTTTTCATCACCCCTCCTGCAAAAACAACGAACCCCTTCACGAGAAAGGGGTTCGCCTGCACTCACTCGAACGATGACGATCAAGTCATCTGAATGATGGTCTGCATCACGGTGCTTTCGGTCGAAATGGTCTTGGCATTCGCCTGGTAGTAGCTTTGCGCCTTGATCAGATCAACCAGTTCCTGCGTCAGGTTGACGTTGGAACCTTCCAGGGAGTTGGACTCGATCGCACCCAAAGTACCGGTTTTCGGCGAATCGATACCCGGAATGCCAGAGTTGTAGGTCTCGGTCCAACGGGTACTGCCGATTTGCTGCAGCCCCTGCTCGTTGGCAAAACTCGCCAGCGCTACCTGGCCAATGGCGCGCGACTGGCCATTGCTGAAGGAGGCGAACAATACACCTGTCGCGTCGATGCTCAGGTTGGACAGGATGCCCGTGGCATAACCGTCCTGAGACTGGGACATGCGCGCAGTTTCAGTGTTGTAGGAGGTGGTGCTGGCCATCGACATTTTCATGCCGGCAGCATCGCCCACCGCGCCATTGGCACTCCAGTTACCTGAAGCATCTTCGGCTGCCGGCACCCAGCCAATCATGCTGAAGGTATTGTTGACGACCGTGAACGAGGTGCCCACCGGATGCCCCGTATTGTCGGCTGTCATCGAGTTGACCGAACCATCACTGTTGAATGCGATCGTGCCCACCAGTGGCTCCGTACTCCCCGGATTGAACGGGTTGCGCCCATCAACGAGCGTGTACATGGTCCACTCGTTGGTGCCCGTCTTACGGTAGAACTGCTCCATGGTGTGTTCGTTGCCCTGGCTGTCATACACCTTGGTCGGGAACGAGCGGGTATAGGTCGAATCGTCAGAAGGGTCGAACGGCTTGTTCGCCACCAAGGCAGGCGAGGTAACACCCAGCGCCTGGTCAGTACCTGCCGCGCCACTGGCAACCCAGTCGCCATTCGCATCCTGAGCGGCCGGCACCCAGCCGGTCATGGCAAATGCACCATTGCTGACAGTGAACGACGCCCCACTTGGCACACCCGTGGTGTCGGCCAGCATGGAGCTGATGGTGCCATCACTGTTGTAGTTGATGGTGCCGGCCAGCGGGGTGGTACTGGCTGGATCGAACGGGTTTCGACCATCGACCAGCGTGTACATGGTCCATTCATTGGTATCGGTCTTGCGGTAGTACTGCTGCACTTCGTGCTCTACGCCGTCAGCATCCAGCACGGTACTGGTGCTAGAGCGCTGATAAGTGCTTGGGTCCGCAGGGTCGAATGCAGCCATGGCTGGCGGCTTGGTGTTGTCATACACCTGGAAAGGAATCGAGGCCGCCGAGGAGTTCAGGTTGATACCCTGATCGATCAACGAGGTCGGCTTGGGCTGCAATGCCGATGTGTCGATTTTCAGGTCGGTCAGGCCGCTTTTCTGGATCTTGCCGGTGGCATCCGCCATGTAACCTTGCAGGCGCAGGCCATCGGAGGTCTCGACGAAGTTGTCCTTGCTGGGCTGGAAAGAACCCGCCCGCGTGTAAACCTTCGAGCCGTTGTCAGACAGCACGAAGAAGCCCTGACCCTGGATACCCATGTCCAGCGCGTTGCCCGTGGTGTTTACATCACCCTGGGTGAATTGCTGGGAAATGGCTGCCAGCCGCACACCATTGCCCACCTGGTTCTTGCCCACACCCAGACGGTTGGCGCCCGCGTAAACATCCGCGAACTCGGCACGCGAGGCCTTGAACCCCGTGGTATTGACGTTGGCGATGTTGTTGCCGGTGACATCCAGTTGTTTGTTGGCTGCGTACAGACCGCTAAGGCCGATATTGAAAGACATGAATTCGCTCCTTTTGCCGCGCTAGCGGGCCTTAGATACCGATGGTTTGCACGTCGGAGAGGGAGACCTTGCCTACACCGGCAAGGTTGAGCACCATTTCTCCTGAGGCACTGAAGCTGACGCTGGTTACCTTGGCCGGCAACAGCGTGCTCATTTGCACCGCCTCGCCATCGACTGTGGTGCTAGCGGTGAAGGTGTAAGTGCCCGGGTCGACTTTCTCGCCACTGTTGTTGGTACCGTCCCAGATGAAGTCGGCGTAACCGGCTTTCTGCTCACCCAACTCGATGGTCTTGACTGTGTTGCCATCCTTGTCCTTGATAGTGATCTTCGCTTCACTGATGGCTTGGGGCACAACGAACTGGGCATTGAAGCTTTCAGCGGTATCAACCACAGCCTTGTCGTTCTGAACCACCACCGACCGCCCTACCAGCGACGACGCCTGAAGCGCCTGGGACGAGGCCATTGCACTGGTGATGGAGCTGACAGAATCGTTCAGCGAGGTAATACCTTCCAGGCTGCTGAACTGCGCCAACTGGGCAACGAACTCGCTGTTATCCTGCGGGTCCAGCGGGTTCTGGTGTTGCATCTGGGTGACCAGCAGCTGCAGAAAGGCATCTTTGCCAAGCGAATCGTTGCCGGTCTTGGATGCAGTGTCCGTGGTCTTTTTGGTGCTGGTGCCCACGCCCGACGCCGACAGCACGTCATTGAGGTTTACACCGTTAGTATCGATTGCCATGGTCTGAATTCCTTATCACTGCCCCAGGGTCAGCACTTTCTGCATCATGCTCTTGGCCGTATTCATCAGTTCGGCGTTGGTCTGAAACGCGCGACTGGCGGAGATCATGTCAGCCATCTCCTCGACCACATTGACGTTCGGGTAGTAGACGTAGCCGTCCTTGTTCGCCGCCGGGTGGTTCGGCTCGTAGCGTGCTTCCAGCGTGCTCTGGTCTTCGACGATGCCTTTTACCTGCACGCCCTGCCCTGCCTCGCCCTGGTCTTCGAACAGCGACTGGCTGCTGCCGGCCTGTGCATTCTGGAAAGTGGTGGCGAACACCGGGTGACGGGCGCGGTACGTCTGGTCGATGCTCGAAGACACGGTCTCGGCGTTGGCGATGTTGGACGCCACGGTGTTCAGACGCGTGTTCTGTGCGCTCATGCCGCTACCGGCAATGTTGAAGACACTGGAAAGGGACATGGTCATTCTCCCCGCAGGGCGGAAACCAGCCCTTTGAATTTACTGTTGAGCAAGGTGAAGCTTGCCTGGAAGCCAATCGCGTTTTCGGTGTAGTTCGATTGCTCGATCTGCGCGTCCACGGTGTTCTGGTCGATCGACGGCTGCAGCGGTGTACGGTACTTGAGGGTATCGTCAGCCGCGATGGCGAGGCCTTCGGCTTCGATGTGCCGGCTGTTGGTACGGTCCATGGCGAAGCGGCCGCCTTGCTGCTTGCTGGTCTCGGCGGCGAGCACCGAAGAAAAGTCCATGTCACGCGCCTTGTAATTGGGCGTGTCGGCGTTGGCGATATTGTTGGCCAGCACCTCGGCGCGCTGAGCGCGGAAGCCCAGGGCCTTTTCGTGGATACCAAGCGCCTTGTCGAAACTGATGCTCATGTCGGGGAAACCTTCAGAGGTTGACCGGAATTTCGTTGAGCTTGGTTTAGCAAGGGCTGTGCCAACCACGAAGAAGCCCATGTTCATGGGGCTTGGCGGAATCGTACTGTCAGACTGATGCCAGAAAAGCGGCAAAGGCCTTCCGCCTGAGGTGACAAAAGCGGCAATTGATGGGCGGCAAAAGCGGCAAAACAAAAAATTGACGTCAGTGTTTTCCTGAGCGGGCCTCTTCGCGGGTAAACCCGCTCCTACAGCGGCCTGTGCCCAACACCCGATGTGTGTTCACCACCGACCTGTGTAGGAGCGGGTTTACCCGCGAATACGGTGGCGGCGACAACGCTGAACGGCGGGTGGAAATTGGCCAGCAGGGCCGGCCTCTTCGCGGGTAAACCCGCTCCTACGGGGAGCTCGGCAGGAACAGCGGATAGGCAAATAAAAAGACCGGCATCTCTCGATACCGGCCTTCGTGCTTACTTGGCCTGGTAGATGATCCCCGGGCTGCACTGCACCATCTGGTAATGGTCCGGCAAGCCGTTCAGCGCTTCCGAGGCGCCGAGGAACAGGTAGCCACCTGGCTTGAGGGTACTGTGAATGCGCAGCAGGATGTCCTTCTTCACCTGCGCCGAGAAATAGATCAGCACATTGCGGCAGAACACGATGTCGAACTTGCCCAGACTGGCATAGCTGTCGAGCAGGTTGAACGAGCGAAACTCGACACGGCTGCGAATCGCTGGCTTGACCGCCCAACGCCCCGGCCCCTTGGGGTCGAAGTAGCGCTGCAGGCGCTCCTGGGACAGGCCGCGGGCAATCGCCAGGCTATCGTATTCGCCGGTCTTGCAGTTGGTCAGCATGGTGCCGGAGAGGTCGGTGGCGACGATCTGCGCCCCCATCTTCAACTGGCCGAGGTTGCTGCGCTCGAACTCGTCGATCGCCATCGAGATGGAATACGGCTCCTGCCCCGACGAACAGGCCGCCGACCACATGCGCAGGCGCTGGCCGGGGTTGTTGCGAATGAACTCGGGGATCACCTTGTTCTTCAACACCTCAAAGGGGTAGGTGTCGCGAAACCACAGGGTCTCGTTGGTGGTCATGGCATCGACCACCTGCTCGCGCAAACCGCCGCGCGGCTGGGCCTGAATGCGCTGCACCAGCTCACCCAGGCTCTTGATGCCCTGTTGTTCCATCAGCTTGTTGAGACGGCTGGAAACCAGATACTGCTTATTCTCGCCCAGCAGGATGCCACAGGCTTTCTCCAGGAAGACCCGGAACTGTTCGAAATCCAAATTACCCGTAGACACTACTGCCGCCTCTTTTCAATCACTGGTGCCGGGGGCATGCCCCCGGCTGCTTCAATGCGCTGCCTTGATCCGGTCGACCACCCGTTGGGCCAAGTCGTCCGGCTTGAACTTGGCCAGGAAGTCATCGGCGCCGACCTTCTTGACCATTGCCTGGTTGAACACCCCGGAAAGCGAAGTATGCAGGCAGATGTGCAATTTTTGCATGCGCGGATCGCTGCGAATCTCCGCGGTTAGCGTATATCCGTCCATTTCCGGCATTTCAATGTCCGAGATCATCATCAGGAACTCTTCTTCCGGCTTTTTGCCCTCATCCACCAGCTGACGCAGGTAGTTCAGCGCCTGACGGCCATCATTGAGCGCCACCACCTCGACCCCAACGGTCTGCAGGCAACGGCTGACCTGCTTGCGCGCCACTGACGAGTCGTCGACGGTCAGCACCCGCATCAACACCGCCTTGTCCTGCACTTCGGCATCGATCACACCGGCCGATACCGACTCGGACGACGGCGATACTTCGGCCAGCACCTTCTCCACGTCAATGATCTCGACCATGCGGTTGTCCACCCGGGTGACCGCGGTGAGGTAGTGATCACGGCCGGTACCCTTGGGTGGCGGATGGATCTCTTCCCAGTTCATGTTGACGATGCGCTCCACCGAATGCACCAGGAAGCCTTGGGTCTTGGTGTTGTACTCGGTGATGATCACGAAGCTGTTGCGTGTGTCTTCCTGCAGCGGCCGCAACCCGGTGGCCATCGACAAGTCGAGGATCGGGATGGTCGCCCCGCGAATATTGGCAACGCCACGCACCACAGGGTGCGCCTTGGGCAGCAGGGTCAGCGCAGGGCATTGCAGTACTTCCCTGACCTTGAACACATTGATGCCGTAAAGCTGTTCGCCATTGAGGCGGAACAGCAGCAATTCCAGGCGATTCTGCCCCACCAGCTGCGTGCGCTGGTTGACCGAATCCATAACACCCGCCATGCCAGACTCCTTAACGTTTCAGCCTTTCGTTGCAACTCAGGTAGCGAGTCGGCACGGGCTTTGCTTTTTTGAGTGTCATGCACACGAAAACGACATTTTCCCGACGATTGACACGCCTGCTGACTGGCCCGCTGGCCACGCTGTGCCTGCTGATGCCCGGCGTTCGCACGGTGGCGAACGCGTTCACCTTGCCTGAACAGCTTATCGGTGTCACCCAAGGGTTTCTTGAATTCACCGTTGAAGATTATCTGTCCACCACCCAGACTGCCGGCCGCTATGAAATCCAGGTCAACCCGCTGGACCCACGCCTGCGCATGCCGTTGTGCAGCCAGCAGCTGGACGCCTCACTGGAAAGCCCGGCCCAGCCGCTGGGCCGGGTGACGGTACGGGTACGTTGCAACGGCGCAGCACCGTGGACGGTATTTGTGCCGGCCACCGTGCGACTTTTCCGCGACGTGGTGGTGGTGACCCGCCCGCTCAAGCGCGACAACACGGTCGGCGAAGGTGACGTGGCCCTGCGCGAGCGCGATGTCGGCACCCTGGGCCAGGGCTTTCTGACCGAGCTGGACCAGGCGGTGGGCATGAAGATGCTGCGCCCCACGGTGATCGACCAAGTGCTCACCCCGCAACACCTGGAACAGGCCGAGGTGGTGCGCAAGGGTGACCAGGTGGTGATCATTGCCCGCAGTGGCAGCCTGAGTGTGCGCATGCCGGGCGAAGCCCTGAGCAAGGGCGGCCTGAGCGAGCAGATCCGGGTACGCAACCTCAATTCAAAACGCGTGGTCAAGGCCAGGGTGACCGGCCCGGGCCAGGTCGAGGTCAGTATGTAGGCTGACCACCAGATTGCGCTGGCAGTGAGGAACCGCTTTTCCTAAACTGTGTCAGAACACGGGTTCGCGGGCTTGCCGACAGGCGGCAATGCATTTGTGCCTAAAGTTTATATCGGGTTGGCCGAAAACAAGGCAAGCGTCCAAATACCCAGAGGTTTCTGATCATGGTCATCGACTTCAGTCGTTTAAATAACTCTCCGTCCGTCACGGGCGGCGTGCGCGGCAACACCGCGTCCGGCAGCGCCGAAAAACCGGCAGCCAGCCAGGAAGCGGTGAAAGACACCAGCGCCAGCGGAGAGGCGGTACACCTCAGCCAAGAGGCACAGCAGTTGCAGAAGATCAGCGACAAGCTGCGCGACGAGCCCGTGGTCAACAGCGCCCGTGTGGCCCAGTTGAAGCAGGCAATCGCCGACGGCAGCTACCAGGTCGATGCCGGCCGGGTCGCCAGCAAACTGCTCGATTTCGAAGCCCAGCGCTGACCGTACGGCGCGCTGACTTCACGGACGCCTGAAAAGCCAAGAGTTAGCCATGCACGACACCACCTTGCTGCAACTGATCGAAGATGACATTGCCCCGATGCAGGAACTGCTCGACCTTCTGCAGAAGGAGTCGGTAGCCCTGCATGGCCGCGATATGGCGCCACTGGAAAATATCCTGGCCCGCAAGCAGTCTTTGATCGTGTTGCTGGAGCAGCAAGGCCTGCGGCGCAACAACCTGCTCACCAGCCTTGGCCTGAGCGCGGATCGCGCCGGCGTGGAGGCTGTGGCGGCCCAATCGCCTAACGGTGAATTGATCCTGCAACAACTGGACGTGATCAGCCAGTTGATGCAAGCCTGCCAACAGCTTAACGAAACCAATGGCCGGATCATCCAGGTGCAGCAACACGTCACCAACAACCAGATCCGGATCCTCATGGGCGGCGACTCGCCTTCGCTCTACGACAGCCGTGGCAGCACCTCGCCTCTGGCCAAGCCGCGCGCGCTCAGCCAAGTGTGATTTTTCTATCAAGGCACAGAACATAGTGGCAAAATGCCGTTACTTGCGTGTGTCGCTTTTGCCTGGAGAACGATAAGCTGTGTTCAATGAATCCGATGCCCCGCAACCACCCAAGGTGTTGAGCACCCCCTTGGAGATTGCGGCCAACTTGCGGCAGCTGCAGGAAAGCCACGACCCCCTGATCATCACCTTCCACGACCGCAGCCAGCGCTTCCAGAGCTATGTGGTACACGTGGACCGCGAAAGCAACACCCTGGCACTGGATGAGATGATCCCCCGTGACGGCGAGAAATTCATCGAGAACGGCGAGCACTTCCGTGTCGAAGGCTTCCACGATGGTGTACGCATCGCCTGGGAATGCGATCACGCACTGAAAATCAGCGAAGTCGACGGCCACCGTTGCTACAGCGGCGCCCTGCCGCAAGAGATGACCTATCACCAGCGCCGCAACGCCTTCCGCGCCGCACTGAAGCTATCGCAACTGGTCGATATCATCCTCGACGGTGCTCACCTCAAAGGCAACGGCGCCATGCGAGGCAAGCTGCTGGATATCTCGGCCACCGGCTGCAAACTGCGCTTCGAAGGCAATGTCGAAGACCGCTTGCAACTGGGCCAGGTGTATGAGCGTTTCAAGGCAGGCAACCCACTGGGCCTGGTGGACACCATGGTCGAGCTGCGTCATCTGCACTATGAAGAGCGCATCAACACCACCTTTGCCGGCGTGCGCTTCCACAACCTGAGCGGGCAGGCTCAACGCAAGATCGAGAGTTTCGTGTACCAGCTGCAGCGTGAGGCGCGGCGGTTCGACAAGGACGATTATTGATCGTCGGTCGGTAAAACAGAAAACGCCACCTGCTGAGGTGGCGTTTTCATTTGTGTTTCTGCTGGGCTGGCCTCTTCGCGGGTAAACCCGCTCCTACACCGACTTGCTGACCTCTTCAGGCGCCTGTTGCTGCGCGCCCTTCTCTTCATCCTCGGTGTCTTCAGCCGCCACCGGCGCCTGCATCACGTCCTGCACCGTCTGCTCATCCACTCGCGGGTCCAGCGCCGCCGACAATGGCGAACCGGCCGCCGGCATCGCCACGTGGCCCAGCGGTGCGTCCTGCACCTGATGCAGGCCGGTAACCGCTTTCGGCCGAATGCGCCAGACCAGCACCAGGGCAAAGAACACGAAGAAGGCATACAGCATCTGCGCGCCCAGCACTTTCATCAGAACGCCTGCCGCCAGCGGGCCGACGCATGCACCCACACCGTAGGTCACCAACAGCATCGCCGTCAGCGATACCCGGCGCTCGCTTTCCACGTGGTCATTGGAAAACGCAACCGCCAGCGGGTACAGGCAGAACTGCAGCAGCGAGATCAGGAAGCCGATACCGAACAGCAACTCCAGCGGCACACTGGGCAGTATTGCCAATGGCGCAGCAGCCAGCGCCAGCCCCACTGCCACACTCCGAATCAGCACCGCCCGGTCATAACGGTCAGACAACCAGCCCAGCGGCCACTGCACCAGCAGGCCGGCAAAAATGCAGCTACCCATGAACAGACCGATCTGCTCGGTACTCATCCCCTGGCTTGACGCATATAAAGGCGCCAGACCGTAGAACGAGCCGACAATCAGCCCCGAGCCCAAAACCGTACTGAGCGACTGCGGCACGCGCTTGATGAAAAACTTCGGCTCCATCGGTGCCGGGCGCAAGGGCGCCGGGTGAATACGCCGGGTCATCGCCACGGGCACCAGGCACAGGGCAAAGCACATCGCCACCAGCATCAGCAGCTCAGGGCCGAGCTGCGGGTGCACCACCAGAATCAACTGGCCAAGCACCAGCCCCAGGTACGAGGCAATCATGTAGCCGCTGAACACCGCGCCCCGGTGTTTCACATCGGCCTGCTCATTGAGCCAGCTCTCGATGACCATGTATTGGCACATCATCCCCAGGCCGACGATCACGCGCAGCCCGACCCAGGCCGGCAGCCAGCTGGTCAGGCCATGCCCGAGCACCGCAGCGCCGACGATACCGGCACAGGTGGCATAGGCGCGTATGTGCCCTACCCGTCCGATCAGCCGGTGGCCAACCTTGCCGCCAACCGCCAGACCAAAGTAGTTGGCCGCCATCAACGCACCCACCCACAGGCTGTCGACGTGGTCGGCAGCCAGGCGCAGGGCCAGGTAGGTGCTGAGCAGGCCCGAGCCGATCAACATCATCAGCGCGGCGAAATACAACGACTGAAACGGCTTCCATACATTTCGCATACGTCCCGTGGAGCTCCCTGGTCAGGTGGCAGTTTTGGGTGCTAGCAGCATAAAGGCAAAAACCGCCTGGCGCAGGCCCCCCGACAGCTATTTGGCATTGCGGGGGCGTGCCCGGTGCAGGTTGTGTCGCGCTCAGGCCTGTGCCGCCAGGACCCGGCGCTCCCACGGCGTGATCTCGTCGAAGAAATCGCTCAGCTCAAGCGTCTTGCTGGCAATGTAGCCTTCGATGAACTCGCTGCCGAACAGTTCCCGCGCCAGCGCGCTGCGCTTGAGCCTTTCAAGGGCCGCGTGCAGCGTGCACGGCAGGCTCAGGTGCTCGGGCACTTCGAATTCGCCCTGGATGGCCGGCGATGGTTGCAAGCGCTGCTCGATGCCATGCAGCCCGGCGGCCAGGCTGGCAGCAATGGCCAGGTACGGGTTGGCATCGGCGCCTGGCAGGCGGTTCTCCACCCGTCGGGCGACCGGTGCACTGGCCGGAATGCGCAAGCCAGCAGCGCGATTGTCCTCGGACCAGCACGCATTGTTCGGCGAGGCATAGGGGTGGCACAGGCGCTGGTAGGAATTGACGTTGGGCGCGAACAGGGCGGTGAAGTCGGCCATGCACGCCTGTAACCCACCGATGAAGTGGTGGAAGGTGTCTGTCGGCAGGCCCTGCTCGTCACTGAACACGTTACGCCCGCTGCCGGCCTCGACCAGGCTCTGGTGAATGTGCATGGAACTGCCGGGCGTATGCGCCAGCGGCTTGGCCATGCAGACCACCGTCAGCCCGTGCTTGAGCGCCACTTCCTTGAGCAGGTGCTTGAACAGGAAGGTCTGGTCGGCCAACAGCAGCGGGTCGCCGTGCAGCAGGTTGATCTCGAACTGGCTGACACCCATTTCGTGCATGAAGGTGTCACGTGGCAGGCCGAGCGCGGCCATGCAGTGGTACACCTCCTTGAAGAACGGGCGCAGGCCGTTGTTGGAACTGACACTGAACGCCGAATGGCCCAGCTCGCGGCGGCCATCGCTGCCTACAGGCGGCAGGAACGGTTGCTGCGGGTCGGTGTTGGGGGCGAAGACGAAGAACTCCAGCTCGGTTGCCACTACCGGCGCCAAGCCCAGTGCCGCATAGCGGGCTATCACGGCTTTTAGCTGGCCCCGGGTGGACAGTGCCGAGGGCCGGCCATCCAGCTCGTTGGCATCGCAGATGGCCAAGGCACGGCCGTCGTTGCTCCAGGGCAGGCGGTGGACCTGACTGGGTTCGGCCACCAGTGCCAGGTCGCCGTCATCACTGCCGTAGAACTTCGCCGCTGGGTAGCCACCCATGATGCACTGCAGCAGCACACCCCGGGCCATCTGCAGGCGACGGCCTTCGAGGAAGCCGTCGGCGGTCATCACCTTGCCGCGCGGGACGCCGTTGAGGTCGGGGGTGACGCATTCGATTTCATCGATGCCCTGGAGCTGAGCGGTGCTCATGACGCTTGTCCTTGTTGTTGTAGGCTGACAACAACATAGGCTGCGGGTGTTTAAAATATCAAGCAGCCTATATAGGTGCCTGTGTCGGCCTCTTCGCGGGTGACCCCGCGCCTACAGGTGGGTGCGCCCCGTGTAGGAGCGGGTTCACCCGCGAAGAGGCCGGCACAGCCCCCTACTCCCGCAAGGTCATGCCATTGGCCGGCAACGGCAACGCCGTCTTGTAGCGCACCTGCTTCAGGGCAAAACTCGAACGAATATTGGCCACCCCCGGCAAGCGCGTCAGGTAATCGAGAAACCGCTCCAGCGCCTGGATGCTCGGCAGCAGCACCCGCAACAGGTAATCCGGGTCCCCGGTCATCAGGTAGCACTCCATCACCTCGGGCCGCTCGGCGATCTCTTCTTCAAACCGATGCAACGACTGCTCCACCTGTTTTTCCAGGCTGACATGGATAAACACATTCACATCCAGCCCCAGCACCTCAGGCGACAGCAAGGTCACCTGCTGGCGGATCACCCCCAGCTCTTCCATGGCCCGCACCCGGTTGAAACAAGGCGTGGGCGACAGGTTCACCGAGCGTGCCAGCTCGGCATTGGTGATGCGGGCGTTCTCTTGCAGGCTGTTGAGAATGCCGATATCAGTACGATCGAGTTTGCGCATAAGACAAAATCACCGGTTTTTTGTGTTTATGCGGAATGTTTATCTGCCCCGCTCAGCAAAGGCAATCAACTTGAGAGAAAAATTCTCCTGCCGGGCCACTAAGATGTAGGTGACGCTGACTTACCAGTCACAAGCCGGTACTCAGCGGCGGCCGCTTCAGAGCTCACAAAAACAAATACCCGAGCGAGCGTAAAAAGCATGAACGAGTACGCCCCCCTGCGTTTGCATGTGCCCGAGCCCACCGGCCGGCCAGGCTGCCAGACCGATTTTTCCTACCTGCGCCTCAACGATGCAGGTCAAGCCCGTAAACCCGCGATCGATGTCGATGCTGCCGACACTGCCGACCTGTCCTACAGCCTGGTCCGCGTGCTCGACGAGCAAGGCGACGCGCAAGGCCCCTGGGCCGAAGACATTGACCCGCAGATCCTTCGTCAAGGCATGCGCGCCATGCTCAAGACGCGGATCTTCGACAGCCGCATGGTGGTTGCCCAGCGCCAGAAGAAGATGTCCTTCTACATGCAAAGCCTGGGCGAAGAAGCCATCGGCAGCGGCCAGGCGCTGGCGCTGAACCGCACCGACATGTGCTTCCCGACCTACCGCCAGCAAAGCATCCTGATGGCCCGCGACGTGTCGCTGGTCGAGATGATCTGCCAACTGCTGTCCAACGAGCGCGACCCCCTCAAGGGCCGCCAGTTGCCGATCATGTACTCGGTGCGCGAAGCCGGCTTCTTCACCATCAGCGGCAACCTGGCGACCCAGTTCGTGCAGGCGGTCGGCTGGGCCATGGCATCGGCGATCAAGGGCGATACCAAGATCGCCTCGGCGTGGATCGGTGACGGCGCTACTGCCGAGTCAGACTTCCACACCGCCCTTACCTTTGCCCACGTATACCGCGCCCCGGTCATCCTCAACGTGGTCAACAACCAGTGGGCCATTTCCACCTTCCAGGCCATCGCCGGTGGCGAGTCGACCACCTTTGCCGGCCGTGGCGTGGGTTGCGGTATTGCTTCGCTGCGGGTTGACGGCAACGACTTCGTCGCCGTGTACGCCGCCTCGCGCTGGGCTGCCGAGCGCGCCCGCCGCGGCCTGGGCCCAAGCCTGATCGAGTGGGTCACCTACCGTGCCGGCCCGCACTCGACGTCGGACGACCCCTCCAAGTACCGCCCTGCCGATGACTGGAGCCACTTCCCGCTGGGTGACCCGATCGCCCGCCTGAAGCAGCACCTGATCAAGATCGGCCACTGGTCCGAAGAAGAACACCAGGCCGTCACGGCCGAGCTCGAAGCTGCGGTGATTGCCGCACAGAAAGAAGCCGAGCAGTACGGCACCCTGGCTAACGGGCACATCCCGAGCGCCGCCTCGATGTTCGAGGATGTGTACAAGGAGATGCCCGAACACCTGCGCCGTCAACGCCAGGAACTGGGGGTTTGAGATGAACGACCACAACAACAGCATCAACCCGGAAACCGCCATGGCCACCACTACCATGACCATGATCCAGGCCCTGCGCTCGGCCATGGATGTCATGCTTGAGCGCGACGACAATGTGGTGGTGTACGGCCAGGACGTCGGTTACTTCGGCGGCGTGTTCCGCTGCACCGAAGGCCTGCAGAACAAGTACGGCAAATCGCGCGTGTTCGACGCGCCCATCTCCGAGAGCGGCATCGTCGGTACCGCCGTGGGCATGGGTGCCTATGGCCTGCGCCCGGTGGTGGAGATCCAGTTCGCCGACTACTTCTACCCGGCCTCCGACCAGATCGTCTCCGAGCTGGCCCGCCTGCGTTACCGGTCGGCCGGCGAGTTCATTGCCCCGCTGACCCTGCGCATGCCTTGCGGCGGCGGCATCTATGGCGGCCAGACTCACAGCCAGAGCCCGGAAGCGATGTTCACCCAGGTCTGCGGCCTGCGCACCGTGATGCCGTCCAACCCTTATGACGCCAAAGGCCTGCTGATTGCCTCGATCGAATGCGACGACCCGGTAATCTTCCTGGAGCCCAAACGCCTGTACAACGGCCCGTTCGATGGCCACCACGACCGCCCTGTAACCCCGTGGTCGAAGCACCCGCACAGCGCCGTGCCCGACGGCTATTACACCGTACCGCTGGACAAGGCCGCCATTACCCGCCCTGGCAATGACGTGACCGTACTGACTTACGGCACCACGGTGTACGTGGCCCAGGTGGCCGCCGAAGAAAGCGGCGTCGATGCCGAAGTGATCGACCTGCGCAGCCTGTGGCCGCTGGACCTGGACACCATCGTCGAGTCGGTGAAAAAGACCGGCCGTTGCGTGGTGGTGCACGAGGCCACCCGCACCTGCGGCTTCGGTGCCGAGCTGGTGGCGCTGGTGCAGGAGCACTGCTTCCACCACCTGGAGGCGCCGATCGAGCGCGTCACCGGCTGGGACACCCCCTACCCTCACGCACAGGAATGGGCTTACTTCCCCGGCCCTTCGCGGGTAGGTGCGGCACTGAAAAAGGTCATGGAGGTCTGAATGGGCACGCATGTCATCAAGATGCCGGACATTGGCGAAGGCATCGCGCAGGTCGAGTTGGTGGAATGGTTCGTCAAGGTCGGCGACATCATCGCCGAGGACCAGGTGGTGGCCGACGTCATGACCGACAAGGCCACTGTGGAAATCCCCTCGCCGGTCAGCGGCAAGGTGTTGGCCCTGGGTGGCCAGCCCGGGGAAGTGATGGCGGTCGGTAGCGAACTGATCCGCATCGAAGTGGAAGGCAGCGGCAACCATGTGGACGTGCCTCAGCCAAAACCGGTAGAGGCCCCGGCCGCCCCGATTGCAGCCAAGCCGGAACCGCAGAAAGACGTAAAACCCGCCGTGTACCAGGCGCCCGCCAACCACGAAGCTGCGCCCATCGTGCCGCGCCAGCCGGGCGACAAGCCGCTGGCCTCGCCGGCCGTGCGCAAACGCGCACTGGACGCCGGTATCGAACTGCGTTATGTGCATGGTAGCGGCCCGGCCGGGCGCATTCTGCACGAAGACCTCGACGCCTTCATGAGCAAGCCGCAAAGCAATGCCGGGCAAGCACCTGATGGTTATGCCAAGCGCACCGACAGCGAGCAGGTGCCGGTGATCGGCCTGCGCCGCAAGATCGCCCAGCGCATGCAGGACGCCAAACGCCGGGTCGCGCACTTCAGTTATGTCGAGGAAATCGACGTCACCGCCCTGGAGGCCCTGCGCCAGCAACTCAACAGCAAGCACGGCGACAGCCGTGGCAAGCTGACCTTGCTGCCATTCCTGGTGCGCGCCCTCGTCGTGGCGCTGCGTGACTTCCCGCAGATCAACGCGACCTACGACGACGAAGCGCAGATCATCACCCGCCATGGCGCGGTGCATGTGGGCATTGCCACCCAAGGTGACAACGGCCTGATGGTGCCCGTGTTGCGCCACGCCGAAGCGGGCAGCCTGTGGGCCAATGCCGGCGAGATTTCGCGCCTGGCCAACGCTGCACGTAACAACAAGGCCAGCCGCGAGGAGCTGTCCGGTTCGACCATCACCCTGACCAGCCTCGGCGCCTTGGGTGGCATTGTCAGCACGCCGGTGGTCAACACCCCGGAAGTGGCAATCGTCGGGGTCAACCGCATGGTCGAACGGCCAGTGGTGATCGACGGCCAGATCGTCGTGCGCAAGATGATGAACCTGTCCAGCTCGTTCGACCATCGCGTGGTCGATGGCATGGACGCCGCCCTGTTCATCCAGGCCGTGCGTGGCCTGCTCGAACAACCCGCCTGCCTGTTCGTGGAGTGAGCATGCAACAGATTATCCAGACTACCCTGTTGATCATCGGCGGCGGCCCTGGCGGCTATGTAGCAGCCATCCGCGCCGGGCAACTGGGCATTCCTACCGTACTGGTGGAAGGCCAGGCACTGGGCGGCACCTGCCTGAACATCGGCTGCATCCCGTCCAAGGCGCTGATCCACGTGGCCGAGCAGTTTCACCAGGCCTCGCGCTTTACCGAACCCTCGCCGCTGGGCATCAGCGTGGCTTCGCCGCGCCTGGACATCGGCCAGAGCGTCACCTGGAAGGACGGCATTGTCGACCGTCTGACCACCGGTGTTGCCGCCTTGCTGAAAAAGCACGGGGTAAAAGTGATGCATGGCTGGGCCAAGGTACTGGACGGCAAGCAGGTCGAGGTCGATGGCCAGCGTATCCAGTGCGAGCATCTGTTGCTGGCGACCGGTTCCAGCAGTGTCGAACTGCCGATGCTGCCGCTGGGTGGCCCGGTGATTTCCTCGACCGAAGCTCTGGCGCCGAAAGCCCTGCCGCAACACCTGGTAGTGGTTGGCGGTGGCTATATCGGCCTGGAGCTGGGCATTGCCTATCGCAAGCTGGGTGCACAGGTGAGTGTGGTGGAAGCACGTGAGCGCATCCTGCCGACCTACGACAGCGAATTGACCGCCCCGGTGGCCGAGTCGCTGAAGAAACTGGGCATCGCGTTGCACCTGGGCCACAGCGTCGAGGGCTACGAAAATGGCTGCCTGCTGGCCAGCGACGGCAAGGGTGGGCAACTGCGCCTGGAGGCCGACCAGGTACTGGTGGCCGTTGGCCGCCGGCCACGCACCAAGGGCTTCAACCTGGAATGCCTGGACCTGAAGATGAACGGCGCCGCCATTGCCATCGACGAGCGCTGTCATACCAGCATGCACAACGTCTGGGCCATCGGCGACGTCGCTGGCGAACCAATGCTGGCGCACCGGGCCATGGCCCAGGGCGAGATGGTCGCCGAAATCATCGCCGGCAAGGCCCGACGCTTCGAGCCGGCAGCGATTGCCGCCGTGTGCTTTACCGACCCGGAAGTGGTGGTGGTCGGCAAAACCCCGGAACAAGCCAGCCAGCAGGGCCTGGACTGCATCGTCGCGCAGTTCCCGTTTGCCGCCAATGGCCGGGCCATGAGCCTGGAGTCGAAAAGCGGTTTCGTGCGGGTGGTGGCGCGCCGTGACAACCACCTGATCGTGGGTTGGCAGGCGGTTGGCGTGGCGGTCTCCGAGCTATCCACCGCGTTTGCCCAATCGCTGGAGATGGGCGCGTGCCTGGAAGATGTGGCCGGCACCATTCATGCCCACCCCACGTTGGGTGAAGCGGTGCAAGAAGCCGCCCTGCGCGCGTTGGGCCACGCCTTGCATATCTGACACTGAAGCGGCCGAGGCCGATTTGGCCCGCTGCGCCGAGAGGCGCTGCGGGTCTTTTTTCATTCAGGCCATCCAAGCCTCCAGAAAACAGCGCGCTCTTTGAGGGGCTAGTGTGGTGTTTTGCAAATACGGCCAATAATTCGCGGCGCTTTTTGCGCTCATGCGGCGTTGTCGCTCCTCGCCGTAGCTGGGCTACGACTCGTCGCGACGCCTTGCCTGAGCGCAAAAAGCGCCGCGAATTATGGTCGTTATTTGTGAAACACCACACTAGCTACTCGGCAATTGCGTTCTTGCCTGTCCCCTTGGCCCTGTAGAGTGCCTTGTCGGCACGCGCCAGCAGCGCGTGCTGGTCCTCCCCTTCCAGCCATTGCACCACGCCATAGCTCATGGTCAGCCGGCAATCACCCACCGGCTCCACCTGCTCCAGCACCTGACGCAAGCGCGCCGCCACATCCAGCGCCTCCCCCAGCGCGGTCTGCGGCAGCACGATGACGAACTCGTCGCCGCCCCAGCGCGCCAGCAGGTCCAGTTCGCGCAAGCAGGTGCGCAGGCTTTCGGCCACCCGGACCAGCGCCGCATCGCCACGGGCGTGACCGTAGCGGTCATTGATCGGTTTGAAATCATCCATGTCCATGGCGATCAGCGACAACGGCTGGCGGAAGCGCTGGGCGCGCTGGCACTCCCGCTGCAACGCGCTCTCCAGCCGGTAACGGTTGGCAACACGGGTCAACGCATCGCGTTCGGCCAACTCACGGTTTTCGTCCAGTTGCCGCTGCAACTGCTGGTTCACCCAGGACAACTCACGGGTGCGCTCGGCCACCTGAAATTCCAGCGACTGGTTCTTCTGTTCCAGTTGCGTCACCAAGCGCTTGCCAGCGTCGATATTGCGATGCGCACCCAGCATGCGTGCCACGGAACCGTCCTCGTTATGCGCGATGACGTAGCCGCTGTCTTCGATCCAGATGTAGCTGCCGTCCTGACAACGGCAACGGTATTCAATGCGGTAGCGCTCGTTGCGCTGATTGATATAGGCCTCGAAATGGGCCATTACCCGGGGGTAGTCTTCGGGATGGATCACGCTTTCCCAGGTAAATACCGAGTTGGCCATGGAGTGGCTGGCATAACCCAGCATGTTGTACCAGCCCGGGTTGCGATAAACGTAGCCGGTATTGGCATTCCAGTCCCAGATGCCATCGCTGATCAAATCGAACAAGGTGTGCAACTGCTGTTCACTGAAGCCGGCAGGTACCGGCCTGGTGTCTTGACTCATGGACGCTCTCCCTGATGCCCAGCAACTGCGCTCCGATCAAGGGGCTGCCGACAGTGGTGTTGATTGCCGCGAGCGGCAAGATGATGCCTATCACGGGCAAGCATATGCCCACCCGCGTGCAACCGAAATAGTGCCAACGCCCTGATTTCGACCGGCACAGCGCTGGCATGGCTTTTGCGCTTGGTACCTGCCAACGAGATTTCCAAGGAGGAAACATGATAATCGCCCCTAACGGCGTCAGCTGGCAGCCCACGCTCCATCAGCCTCGGTCCACCAGCGATGAGCAGGCAGTGGCCCAGATTGCACCGGTCCGCACGCCAATATCCACCGCCAACACGGCGAGCCAACAGCAGAATGGAGGCAGCACCGCTCAGCAAAACGCAGAGGATGCTCGTGCAGAAGCCTTTGCCAAATTCAAGGTGATGCTGCAAAACCTGAGTTCTGCGACCACCGAGCCGGTCATCGGAGAACCCCTGCCGTCCAAGACTGCCCGGCAGGAATTTCACGACTTCATGTCCAAGTCGCCCGGCGAGATGATCAAGGAAAAACTGCTGCGTGAAATAGGCTTGACCGAAGAAGAGTACGACGCCCTGCCGCCCGAAATGAAAGCAAAGGTCGACGAGTTGATCGCCCAGCGCATGAAAGAAGACATCAAGCGCAAGATCGAGGAGAAAGCGCAAGAGCAGGTCGCCAAGGTGGACGGCGGCGTGGATGAAGAGCAACAAGCGGCAAGCCCGGTGTGAGGGAATGCCAGCGGCCGGTAAGGAGAGCGCCGCGGTTCGTCCAAGGCGCCCCAGCCTGAGCGGTTTGAAGGCGTGCAGTGGCGTCGATGTTCAGGTGGTGCATGGCTTCGTCAACTGCAACGCTAACGGGGCCATCACCGGTCTCAGGAAAAATCGGCAGGATGTTGTGCAGAGAATTCGTTTGAGGTCCTTGGCCTTATTGTCCAGGGTGGCAGGCTGGTAGCTATTTGCCACGCGTGGACGCAGGCGCATGACGATGCCTGCGTAGGGGGACGATGTCGGATCCCTCCTAAAATAAGAGAGGACAAGGAAATGCAATCACACGGTTTGAAGCAAAGCCTCAAGCAGCGGCATATCACCATGATCGCGCTGGGTGGGGTGATCGGTGCAGGGCTGTTCATGGGCTCGGGCTCACTGATCGCATCGGCAGGGCCCGCGGCCATACTGTCGTATTTCATTGGTGGCCTGGTGGTCACCCTGGTCATGTTCATGCTGGGCGAAATGGCCTGCCGCAACCCGGATGCAGGGTCGTTCTCGACCTACGCCAACACCTACCTCGGTGACTGGGCAGGGTTTGCGGTCGGCTGGCTGTACTGGTTCAAGTCGATGATGACCATCACCCTGGAAGCGGTACTGCTGGGCGCCATCCTGCATGACTTCCTGCCCTGGCTACCGATCTGGGCAGGTGCCTTCCTGATGCTGGTGACACTCATGGCCAGCAACGCCTACTCGGTGCGTTCGTTTGCCGAAGTCGAGTATTGGCTGGCCGCGATGAAGGTCGCCACCATCCTCATCTTCATGCTGCTGGGCGTCTCGATCCTGCTCGGCCTGCACAGTGAGATTCCCGCCCCCGGCCTGATCAACCTCACCGCCCATGACGGCTTCATGCCCAACGGCCTGTCACCGGTGATGGCCGGCGTTATCGTGGTGATTTTCTCCCTGGGCGGCAGCGAAATTGCCGCTGTGGCCGCGGGTGAGTCAGAGAACCCGCGACAGAACGTGATCCGTGCGATCAAGAGCGTGATCCTGCGGGTGATGCTGTTCTACGTAGGCTCTGTGTCGATCCTGATCCTTTGCCTGCCCTGGACCGACAAGGCCAACCTGGCCTCGCCCTATGTTTCGCTGTTCAGCCTGGCCGGGTTCGGTGGTGCTGCAGTGGCCATGAAACTGGTGCTGTTCGTCTCGTTCATGTCGGTGATGAACTCGTTCATGTTCTCCAACTCGCGCATGCTGTTCTCGCTGAGCCAGCGCGGTCACGCGCCCAAGCTGTTCTCACGCACCAGTGCCAAGGGCGTACCGATCAATGCACTGCTGCTGAGCCTGTCGATCTGCACGATGATCCTGACCGTGCACTTTGTCAGTGGCGGCGACCTGTTCATGACCTTGGCCAAGAGTACCGGCAGCCTGGTCATGGTCGTATGGATCTTCATCATCATCGCCCACGTGGCCATGCGCAGGAAAACCCGCCACGAAGCGGTCGCCCCAAACGCCTTCCGTGCCTGGCTGTTCCCCTACACCAATATCATTGCGCTGTTCGCCTTGCTGGCAGTCATCGGCACCCAGGCGTTCGACCCGGCATCGCGTTTCCAATTCTGGTTCACGGTGCTGACGGTACTGCTGGTGGTGGCGGGGTACTTCCTGATGCGCCAGCGGCTGGCCCCAAGCGCGGCGTTATGCCACGAACGTGATGCATGACAGCGCTGGCCAAGCGCAGGTGCTGTCAACAGCAGCACGACGGCGACAAAGGCAACGGAGACAATAATGGGAATGACGAGAATGGCGTCCCAGGCAGGAATTGAACCTTTATCTGTGGTCAAGCAATAAAAATCCGCCAACAAACTCAGTAACAAATTGTTTTCATTGGACAAATTTAGATTTGGTTATCCGCACCTGGGTGCGAATAAGGCAATGGGCTGACCCTGTGCCAGCTCATCTGTCTGAGAGCACGCGTCCTTCCTCAGAAAGCGGTGGCGCCCCCAGGGTGCATTTTTTCTAAGAAAAGTTAATCGAAGCTGACCGCTCAGCCCTAGAAATCAACGCGGAGTTCCTGGCTCGACATGCCCGCGCCACGCGTCTTATCTTGCCCCACAGGTGCCTCACGCACGGGTGTTGAGCATCAACATGATCCAAGCTGACCGATACCCTGAGGCTCCACGATCCATGCTGTGGGGCTTGTTTGTGCTTTTCTGCTTCAGTCAAAATGGAGAGCATTTTTGTTAACCTAATTTCTCCACCGGAGCAGGAATCCAGCGACAGAACGATCTTCGCGGGCTAAAGCTCAACCATGTCAGGCTTAACGCTACGTGGTGTCGAGTGTGTTCGCACGTCCGAATGCCAAAAAATGGCTGGGCTGCTGCGATCTAGCTGCCATGGAGGAGAGACCTGAGCATGGATCAAGATGAGGCAAGGCTGGATGGATACCAAAATACTAGGGAGAAGTCCTATTGGGCACAGCACCAAGCTTCCGGGCCCCTGCCTCAATCCAATCCTCCGATGCCCCAATGGGCTGAGCTTAAGCGCACCGCAGAAGAGCTAACTGTTTTGGCACTCGCGAAATTTGAATTTGGGCACGACCGGAGCGCCAATTGTTAAAACTGACTGCATCAGAAATCCACGATGGACTGGAGCCCAACTCTCATCACAGATCTATCTACGCACCGTTTGGAGACATGCCCAGCTCCGATAATGGCTGCCAGCAAACTAATTCCATAATCTGCAACCGTGCTAGAGAAAATGTTTACCTTCCACAAACCCGCTACTACGGAAGTAAACGGCGACTTACTCACTGGATCATCAGAGAACTCGACAAATATAAATTCAATACAGCTTTAGACGTTTTTGGAGGAACGTCAACTATTTCATTGGCATTGAAGCATCTTGGAAAGAAAGTCACCTACAACGACATCCTTGAGTCAAATAGAACTATCGCCACTGCTCTTCTCCCGAATCAACCAAGCAAGTTAACACCTTCAGAGCTGGCTGAATTCATGGAAAACGTAAATCCTGTAGAGGGTTTCATACACCATCAATATCAAGGGATTTACTACACCAACGTTGAAAACTGCTGGCTGGATGGTGCGATCCAATCGCTTGCGAGCATTAGAGACAATCAGAAAAAATCTGAAATCCTCTATTGCTTAATGCAAGCATGCTTACAAAAACGACCATTTAACCTTTTCCACAGAAAAAATCTTCACCTACGCGAAAACAACAAAAAAGACACTAAGTTTGGAAATTGGGCAACCTGGGAGAAGCCGTTTTCACTACTGATGAATCGCGCGCTCTCAGAGATCCATAAAACAAGATGGTGCTCCGAACACGAGCCAATAATACTTCCATGCACCGACGCCGGTGACATTCAGGATGGATATGACCTTGTCTATCTAGACCCGCCATATGTGCCGGAAAAGAAAAGAGATATTTCTTACATGGATAGATATCATTTTCTTGAGGGCCTATGCACTCCTGACACTTGGGGAGGCAGGATTGATCGCTCAAGGTTAAATCAACCCATCCCTACCCCTGACTGCATGCTAAGGTGGACCGACAAAAAAACATTCAAAGATAACTTGTTTGATCTAATCGACAGACATCATAAGTCTATTGTCTGCCTCTCTTATGTCCATGATGCGTTCCCGTCAATTGACGAAATAAGTAGATTCTTCTCAACAAGATTTAAAGACACTGTCGTTTTGGAACACGAAATGCCGCATGCGCTTAGCAAAAAACCAAAAAAGGAAGTTCTAATCATAGGAAGACCAAGATGAACATGCTTAAGCAAAATATTGTTATTCAGGCTCCACGACTATACTTAGCAGCCTTAATTGCAATAGCTATAATATTAGCAGTTAGCTTATATTTAACGGACCCTAATTCCGATGCTAGATGGATTAGTGTTTTAAGCGGCTTCGTTTCAGGTTTAGCAATTGCTTCTTTTCAGTTTCTCACTCAATACTTAGAGCAAAAAGCATTAGCTGAGTACAAGAAGCACGGATTGGTTGAGTTTCTTCCAAATAGGAAAAACCCTGACTACTACCGGTCCCTAATCAAGAACACTCAAGTAGGCGATAAAATCGTGGTAGTAGGAGTAACCTGCAACAGGTTGCTAGACGACTTCGCGAACCCAAAGGTTTCTAACTCTCAAGATCTGATTGAAGCTATGGCACGTGGAGTGGAAGTCACATTACTGCTACCAAAATCGAAATATTTGAATAAAGAAGATAAATCTGACTTTATTAACAAGACGTTACCAAAGTCTGAGGAAATCCTCAAAAGCCATAAAGATAAATTTAAATTACGTTATTACGACTTCGAACCATCGCACAGCATATTTTTGGCGGGCAACACCTGCTTAGTCGGACCTATATTTAAAAATAAAAAAAGCAAAGACACGCCAGCAATCAACCTTGACAGATCAGGATTATTTACAAAACCATACCTTGACTATCTTTCCGAAATTATAGATGAGTCATCAACTAGCCATGAATAAAACGATACGGATATCTGCACCAGGGCGAATTCATGTCAATTTATTTGATATGAGCGAAACTGGGTACAGGCAGAACGGAGGTGTAGGATTCAGCATTAATAGCTTCGATACAATATTTGAATTCGAACCTTCTGATCAGCTGAAAGTCATTGATCAACGCCAGGTTGGGTACTCGCTCTCCGAACAAGCGTCTTTATTAGACTTCCTTAATAAACTTTTTCATGATAACGGCTATCGTACAAAATTTATCATAAAAATTTTATCTGGCCCACCGCCACACAGCGGCTTTGGAACAGGGACTATAACGAAGTTAGCCTGCGCAGAGGCTGCAAGCTTAATTAATGATGCAGCTACCGACGCCATGAACTTGGTCAAATCATCTGGCCGCGGAGGAACATCTGGCGTCGGGATAAACACATATTTCAAAGGCGGAATGAGTATCGATCTTGGAATAAAGTCCCAAGGACTAATGTTCGCCCCGTCTTCAGCCCGGCAACGACCCAAAAGCACTCCCCTTCAAATATTACACTTTGACCTGCCAACGGAATGGAGATTTGGAATCGTACTGTCTCCAAATGAAAACAAAATATCGGCTGCCGAAGAAATAGCCTTTTTTAACAGAACCTGTCCGATCCAACCCTCCTCGGTACACGAGTCGATATACCATGCAGTTTCAGGTATGGCATGCGCTGCGATCGAAAATGACTACCTCACATTTGCAGCATCGATTGCAGCAACCCAGGAATCGGAGTGGAAAAAAGCCGAATGGATGGCACAATCTAATAATATTAATGCTTTAAGAAGCGAAATCCAAAGTCGAGGAGTCGAGTGTGTTGGGCTTTCCAGTTTAGGCTCTACCATTTATTTTATGGCAAACAATATAGAAGAACAAATTAAAGCCTTAGGACCCTCACCAGAACTATCAGCATCAGTAGCATCCCCGAATAATAGCGGGAGAACACTAGAAATTGATTAAGCTAGTATTTCTATCGTCCAACCTCACAAAAATCTCGCACTTCGAATTTTTGTTAAGGGAGCAACCCATTCTTTTGCTCCCCCCTCCGAACTATGGAAAACCATATCATGAGCCGCGAATCGAGGATAGAGATGAACTTTTAAAGAAAAGCATTCAAAGTGCAAATCTAAAGCTTGCAAAAAGCATTGGCAGTAACGAACTTCAAAAACCATTTTTTAACAACAGCGATTACCAAAATACTGCGCTACTAGCAGGTTACGCCTCTAAACATCAGCATAAGATATTTTTTATAGAAGATACATCCATTGCTATCGAGGCACTTAGCAAAGAAAAAGAATTTCCTGGCGTCAATGTAAAATATTGGATGAGAGAGACTAATTTTGCTGATCTTGATAAACGCCTTAAAGAGTTAGGAAATAACAGAAAAGTAACCGTCCGCTCCGACATCGTTCTGTATCTCCCACCGGACCTCAGGAAGTCCACCGAAGAAACATATAAGGTATTTGTAGGAGAAACAGAGGGGACCATAGTTGACGAGGAGGCTTCGTTTGAAACCAACAAAATTTACCCTTGGCTTGACAATCGAACCTTCAATAAGTGGTTTGTGCCGAAGGGCGCCAAAAAGCCAATTAGTCAATTACCTATAAACTCAGCCTTGAAGTATGACTTCAGAAACAAAGCACTTCAAAAACTGATTAGATTCCTGAAATCCAAGGATCTACTAGAGACAAAGCACATCTTAGAGACACCAAAACAAGGAGAATTATTCCCTAGGAAAAACTTTATCATATGCGGTGCAACATGCGCCGGCAAAACAGTGCTTGCGTCCGCACTAACCAGGCTTCATGCCTATAGACACATTGAAGCCAGTGACTTCATGCGATGCGCACTCTATACTCGCCATGGATATTCAAGCCAAGTAGTTATTCAAGACTTCGCAAAAGATGCGCTCAAAAAAGACCCCGGAATTGTTGCCAGACAGATTTCCGACTATATCCGAAGCACCTCAGAAAAAGGCATAGTAATAACAGGCTTTAGATCACCTCAAGAAATAAGCATCCTGCAAGAAGAACTTAGCGGTGTGGAACTGGAGACACTGTACATAGAGAGCAGCCTGCCAGTACGATTCGAAAGAAACAAGAGCAGAAATAGATCAGATGCTCCGATAAGCTTTGCCGCATTTGAAAAGAAAAATGACACCCAGAACTCAATGGGATTATCTGAAATTAGAGAATCCGCGAAAAATATCAGTAATGAAGCATCACTTTGCAGCTACATCAGAACGACATTGAAGACATTAACAAATGATGCGCATGCCATACCATTCATCTGCGAGATTTCAGATATAGTAGATTTCTTGCCACTTGAGCAAGCTCTACTGATTTCGATGCTCATTGATCATAAAAACGGTGTGCTGCCATTAACGACTACTCAAATCGCCAGGAACGCTGAGACGAACATCCCAAAGCTCCGCCAGAAAGGCGATAAAAATATACCTATAGATAAGAACAATGTAAGTAGATTTTTCAACCAAAGATTCAGCCCGCACTTTGAGGCTCACGTCAAAAACGAGAAGATTCATTATAGCCTCTCGCAAACTGGCATAAGCGCGGCCATATCACTAATTAGAAAAATTACAAATGAAAATCTTTAACTCCGGTTAAAAATAATAGCATGTGCGATTTAATTGCTAAACCTACCACTTATGACAACTGCGGATTCTATCATCTTAACAGAGGAGCTAAAGGCTCAAATGGAGAAATCTACTGACTGGTATGTTTTTCAAGAGGCGATTGCAGAGCACTTTAGAAGTCTTGGAGCAGTTGCGTCCACAAACGTGACAATCGAAGGAGTTCGAACGAAGCATGAGGTAGACGTACTAGTCCTTACTAAATTTCTAGGCAGTGATATAAAATGGATTGTAGAAGCAAAAGCCTGGAACAGCAAAGTACCTAAAGAAAAGGTCTTTGCACTGAGAACTATTGTTGAAGACGTAGGAGCCGACAAAGGCTTTTTGATTTCTCACAAGGGATTCCAAAGCGGAGCTATAGAGTCAGCTACTAAAAGCAATATTGAATTATTGACATTCGAAGACCTTAAGCACCGAACACGAAAACTCGTTCAAGCGGAGATGCTCAACGCCTATGAGAAACGGGCAGACCAGCTCGCAATCAGATACTTCTCTCATCCCAAGCGCCTTCGGATAAAATATGGTTTGAGGGATGACATAGAGAACATGGAGTTGCGGTTCAGCGGCCAGTTATTCATAGGATTTATATTCGCGACAATTGAGAAGGCAAAACATAATAATTATCCAATGAGTGTACAGTCCTTGCTCAAGGTTAGAGCAGGCGAAAAAACAGTTGAGAGCTTTATCGAACTAATCAATTGGCTGAATATAAACCTTAATATGTTCGATGAAATGCTTCTAAAAGCCGAGTATGAAATGATCAAAAATAAAGAATTTCAGCCAGACTTAGAGGACATAGATAGCCCTGAATACAAGCAACATGTAGACATCATGAGGCAAATGTACAAGGCGATTGGCAAGGGCGTGATCCTTGACATCGAAGAATAGCTACTCCGTTGAGCCAATGTCATTTGGCACCTAGTAAATCATGGCGCCATGCTTGGTACCGGCCGAGCATTTCTCGTGTAGCAATAACTTTTCTCATTGAGTCATTTGTAACTAACTCTCCTCCTTCTACTCGCAAAAAATCCTGAAATTCTTTTAAAAGATTTTCTACGAACACATAAGCATCAGAAGTTTGCACTGCTAAATCTCTGCCTGACGCGGTTTTTTTTAGGCTTGCGAATTCTTTGAACTGCGCCTCAGCAAAATTTAAGCGATCTTTGAGTTGATGAATAGTAGTACATGCATCAGCGTACTTTAAAAAATACTCATGCTCAGCTTGATTAATAGAAGCACTCGAAGAATTACCAGACCACCACTCATCAAGCATTCGACGATAAGGCCCATCTTTCCGCAGGAATGTCTGATAGCATACAGACTTACTACGCACGGTGATATTTGGCAAGTTGGCTAGCTCACTCAAAGCTCTTGAACCTGCGAACTCACGATCCGTCACCATTGATGCAACAAATTTTGCAAGATCGCTGAAGTATTCAAAATTCATGCGAAGGTCTGTAGCCTGCTGCAACGCAGCAGAGACTAGCACTGCCCGCTTAGCAACCGACTCCTTTCTAGCTCTGTAATTCCTACTCATATCCAAGCAAATCCGCAGCAAAAGCTTCATCAATTGAGTCTTGAGACCGCTGCTCAGTTACGACTTGACTCCATTCAAAATCAGACAGGTTCACAAATGTAATAAGCTTATCTAGGTCTACATTGTTAAAGTTCGCTTTTTCTCGAACCAAAGCAGCCAAGTGTATTTCCGGAGAGACGGTAGATTTAGCAGTAACAGCTGCATAGGCATTTCCACGCTCCATTAGCAAGTATCGAACGGCCCTATTGACTTTATCTCGAAAGTCTTCAGACATGGTCAAAGGATTATTACAAACTTGCTCTAATCGATAAACAAAAGCTTCTGCACTACCTTTTTGAACGGAATGGAGTTTTACCTGCGAAAAGAATAGATCTTTATTTTTGGCAACATAGCTTGGCGATGTCATATCGGACTTCTTGTTTTTTAGCAACATGTCCAACGTTTTTTCAACGATGTACCACCCCAAGACATCTTCCGCCATTACCTTGGTTTGTAATCTCAAGTTATTTATCTCATCATCGCTTACACGATTATCGCTCTTGTAGCTTTCCAGTTTGCGCATGACTCTGCTCAATTCCTCTGCAAGGAAATGGCGATGAGCTGAAACTTCGAAGATTAGATGCAGTGAAAAAATAGCATACGGGCACCAAGAGCATCGGAATTTACCACCAAGATTTTTTACGACATCAGGGCTGCACTGCATACCTAGTGCGCACAGGTGAGTGTTAGCTATTCCCAGATTTGATGAGCGCTCTCGTGCAATGATCGACACACCTTCCATCCCAGTCTTGGAAGGCTCCGGATGGGGGAGCGAGAATAAAGAATATCCCTCCACCAATTGATTCACTGAACAGCTAGTCTGTGCCTCAGAAATAGCGGTTGCGATGCTCTTCGCAGTATCACGTGGCATCGTGGGACCAGTTAACTGCCAACCTGAGTCTAGCGAATTGAGCACATTGCTCAATTTTTTGGCTACCTCTACCTCGCCACGATCATAGTACTCAGTGGTAGCTGAGGCTTGCCCTGTTGTCAGGCACACAGTTTCACCGTCCGCCTTCTGTCGTAGTAGAGTCAAATGTGTCGCACGCCCAGCATGGGGTGTATACATTGACCTGAGACGTATAGGGCAATAAGATGCCGCCCCAGATTCGTAAACTTTCACCTCGGTCTTTACACTTTCCGGGGGAAAATCTTTACGCTCCCAGTCGTCCCAACCGAACGAGTTATGGAATTTATTATTTCCAATTTTAATTGGCATGAATGCAACCAACGTGTCTTCAGACAAATTGTTTTCCACCAGCCATCTTTGAAAATCCAATAGCGTATAAGACCATAACCGACTATAGACCTGATCGCTGATTGGGGCGCCAGTATCTACATCATTTGCAAACAAACAAAAAATTTTGCCCCACTTTGTCCCACGCTTATTGTCATAGTCAAAGTTTTTCGCAAAGCCATTACAGCCGAGATCTATTAGCTTTTGACGCCATTTGCATTGAATGTCTAGCATGTCCATGACTGCGGGTCGTACATAAGCGCTGAACGCCTGGGGTTGGATTTTATCAGTATTGACCCAGCACCAATCAAACTCCCGAGTGTGTCTCGTCTCTGAGTCTGATAGACGGCTATACGTATTGGCGTCAAGCCACTGAATATTTTGACCTCGAAATCCGGCCCTGATCAGACAGAAAGGGAAGACGTAAGTGGCCGGATTAAAATATACTTGCTTATTGAAAACCGTGAAAAGCAGCGAACGAATATCGAATTTAGAAACACTGTATAAAAGGCCGCCGTGCTCGATAACTCCATGCCCGCCATATTGAGCCAATTCGATATCATGCACATGTCGCCCTTTCCCATAGCGCACACGCTGGATGTGGCTCCAGATGTCCTCTGCATTATCCTGGATTATGATTTCCAGGGACTGCTTCGCGAGTAAGTACTTACAAAATAGCTGTTCAAGGTTGCGTGGCATCGCGCGCTTTGTAGTTTTATCTCTTTTTTCACTTGGAGGTTTTGAGCCAACAGGCTGAAGTATTGGTAAGCCGTCACCAATGAATGACTGCATACGTTTCAGATAATCGAAATATGTTTCGATATTAGTCGCCATAGAGTAACTGTAAATAAAATCACAGTACTCGAAGAACTCCACCAGGGTTAGTGGCTTTGAAGGTGAAAGGGGTAATTCCGTAGCATAGAATAAAGGGCCAATAAATTTTGACGGAACATCGGGATAACACAACTGAGAATCGGGATGATGCTTAAACCAAAGCGGCAGATAAATTAGAATATATATATTCATTCGACCAAATAAAGTACCCCATGCTTTCTCACTCACATATTTCTGGTGGATCATGAATAATTTTTGAGACTCTAGCCAGCATGCGTAGGCACTGCCTACATCAATACCTATTTTCGCAAGAGCTTGTGGTATTTGATAGTCATCAATTTTATTAGCGGAAAAAGAAGATATTCCTCGCAACGGCGCCCCTAGCAATTCATCAATAACGTCTAAAGGCATATAGTTCTCCTCCAATATTCTTGGCAGGAACTGATCGACTGAGTAGGGTACAGCGCGAAGACTAGTGTTGATTTCCAACCTTAGTCTTTCAATATTGAATCCTAAACGTGTAGCGAAAGCGGTCTCAAAAAGTTCAAGAATTGCACCCAACGGTACTGGACTTGTACGGTGCATCTTCCCGTCTCGGTCAACGACCTCTTGAAGGTCGCGCCAAGCTAAGAGATCTTCTGCGGTAAGATCCTCAGCGCTGACCCAACTAGAAGCAAGGGCCAGTTTTGTCCCAAGGCTAAATAAAAGCCTATTGCTTTTTTCCGCAGGCGAGTACGTATTAGAGGTACTCAAGCCCGTCCACGGAGTATTATCGAGATCACGGAAAATCTTCACCACCTCAGAATAGCAACTGAGATCATCCTCTAGGTCGTTGACCCAGGTAGCTTGAGATCTGGAGAAGTCATATGGTAAAAGCACTGCCCCAAGCTTATGCATGAAGCATAACCAGTACTTGATCGCTGGAAGCAAGGACTTCAACGTCTCCCTAGAAGGCTTCTTTACACCCATAAAATTGAATAATGCTATTGCTCCGCTATCAGATGAACGACCATCTAGAGAAAAAGCTAATAGGGTATTCAAAAAAAGCTCTGTTTTATCCGACCTAATGATCAGTCCATTGAAATATTTGAGAAATGGATGCTTGCGACCACGAGTCGCGGTAGCAGGCACTGCACGCAGCGTAGCCTTGAGCGACTTCAGCATATCTTGGAAGACACCTTGGGTATCTTTGCGCAGCACTATTTTATTGCCAGTATTAATCATCAATATTCATCCCAGACTGGGTGCTTGGCTTTTTATTCTCGTCCTTCTCTTTTGCAACAGCATCCAATGTGGCTTGATACTCTCTTTTCAGAAAACCTAGTTTGTGCTCATTGAAACTTTTCTGGGAGTGGTAATCTGCGTCAACAAAGGCGAAAGCTACTTTCAGCTCGACCAGCCATCTTTTCATTAACGCGTATCGCTCTACCGCTTTATCCGTTTTCTGCCCAGTAAGCGCCTTTATTTCGCTATTACGAAGACCCACACCTTCGGTATGCTCTACAAAATTCTTAAAAAACACGCAGAAGCTATGCCGTAACGAGTGCGGTGAGTAGCTAATATCAGAGTACTCAGTCTCTGAGAGCACTTTATTAGCGCCAACTCTGAAGGGCACATAAATCACACTACTGTAATCCGAGAAGCATAGAGGATCACCATCAGCAGTCTGGAAAAGAAAATTATGATATGAAGCTTGATACTCATGCTTTCTGTATAGGTCCATATACTCAAAAAACATTGAGCCATATGGTTCAAGGAGCAGTGTATGCTTAGTGGTACGTCCCTTCCATGAGAGTTTATTGAGACTCACCTCATCAATCCCCCGATAGGAGGATGATCGCCTTCTAGTTTTTGGGTCGACAGCGTAAACCTTTCGATTTTTGAAATCGATGTCTTCTAGCAGTATTTGCAAGGCCTCGGAGACTCTTAACGAAGTAGCGGCCATCAATGACCACAATGCTGCATTTCGATAATTTGTCGCCGACCGAATCAGTGACGAGATATGTTGAAGAGGGAAAAAACTATCTCGCTCAATAGGCTTGTCGCTGTTATCAATAGTTGGAACATGCCCTAAGTAATTGACCCTGGGCTTCCGCCGCAGATAGCTTCCTGATTGGAGCCCCTCCAGTTCAATAGACGACTTAGCTGCAATCTCAGATACAAACCCTAAATTCTCGGCTATGAAAGGCTCTACTCTTCTAGCAACTGATATACCCTTACTTTCGAAGAGGTCATCCTCAATTTGATGATATCTAACACTTAGAATAAATTTATTAATTGCCAGATGATAAATTTTTGCTGATACCGCCTGTATGGTTTTACGGGGCTTCAATTCAAGTATGTTTCTCACATAGCCACTACTGGACTCATTACCACTAAACAAATAGCTGTAATAAGCTCGCAGCAAAGCTTCGGCCTTGACTGCTGAAACCTCCCCTAGAACAGAAAACCCAACGAGCAAATAATCTAAAAACTGGGCGACTGGATAGGCATAGGATTTTATCGTGTTGAATTTATATCCATTTTTAACCAACGCTTGCATAAATGATCGAAACGCAATGCACTCGCTCCCCGTGGCCTTCTCGACAAGAACATAGATCTCTTGACCAAGGTAGACGGACTTAAACATTGAGTAGCGAATCAAGCTGTCCTTTCTCATAACGACGCCCACAGTTGCGAACTGCCGTTCTATATCAACACTCAACTCAAAGTCAATTAACCCTCCATCCGAAAGATAAGCCAAAGCGAAATATATTAAATCAAAAAACATGACACAAAACACTTGAACATAATGACGCCACATGTAAACGTGACTTACATTATTTTTGTAATTGCATTATCGCCCCATGAATACGACGGGATTCAAATCGCCTAGGCTTAATTTTTTGCATAATATTAGGTTACTAGGCGTCAACCAGATAAACATCTAGTTTCGTAGAAACTTCAATCACCGATCATAGAGATCTAAATAATTCGCTTAAGCACACTAAACGGTCTAAGTGATTGATGCCCATTTTGTCATCAATGGGCTCTGGGTAGCATGCAGATCGCGGTGGCAGCGACAGAAACACATAGGTCCATGGGTGCTGGACTGCCGCATAGGTGGTTCATAGACGTCTTGCCATCTCGTCTTGTGTGGCTGTCGACGGAATATGGGTGGCATCAGATTCCATAAATTCACTGCGTGCTATGTCGTCGCGTAATTGCAATCACATGGCTACGCGTTGCATTCACCTGATCAATCCCTTGCACCCGATCTGACCAGTTGAAAGCGGTAATCCACCACTGCGTGGTACAGGGAGTCCGTCAGTAGTCTGAGGCGTCCTACCTCCTCAGAAAATGTCCCTCGATCCTGAGCGCTTCGATGTGCCCTTATCGCTTCAAGGGCTTCTCGTAGCAGAGGTTCGTCAGCTTTAGCCATGCCTTCCAAGGTTCGATTCTTGCTCTGATGTCTGCACTGGGTAGAACTAATATAGGGCTAGCAAGGAGGTGGATGACACGAAGCAATGACTTTGAAGGCTATCCCTCATGAAAGACTTTGATAGTCATGCACTACAAATAGAAATGGAGCCTAACCACTCAGCTGCCGTCACCTATACATACGAGCATCAAGTTTAGCCTGAGCATCACCACCACAAAATGAATTTGAAATCGCATCAATCAGAGAGAACACTTGCAATTCGATCTCATAAAAATCTTTTTTTGGCATAAATTGCAGATCAAAGCCTATCAAAGCTAGCACCTCAATCATCCGCGACTGATGGTCTTTATATATAAATGGACCTTTGCTAGCTTTGAATGACCTAAAGTTCGACTCACCTATGACCGCATTCACTGAACCGATAAAAGAAAAATAGGCACCCGAAACAGACATATCGCCACTTCGCGAACCTCCGTAGATAAGTCCGTAAATCTTGTGAACATCGAAAGAAGATAAAGCCAGCAAGTCACGCTTGCGGATTTCTTCCACAAAGAACCCCTGGAACAATGTCAAATGTGACACATGGTTTGTGAAATGCGATGACCGCAAGGCGGACAAATAACTTAACAAACCGACAAAAATCGCACCTACAGTCGCCACAACACCTATCAAGTCAAGTGTAGATTTGGCAACAGTGAAAGCAGAGCTAAAATACTCATAGAATCGCAGAAAACATTTATTGGAAAAGCAGATAGACAGTTTATAAATTTCATCCGCAAAAACTATAGAGCCTGCAATCACAGCAGACACTAAGAATCCAACCCCAGCTATAAGTGCGAGAAGATAGATCAAATACTTAAAATACGGATGCACACGCGAAAATTTATCTCGTAAAACCTCACACCGCTCGCACCTTTGAAAAATCGCGTTCACCTTAATCCTCAAATCCAGGTCTCAATGCCCGCAGCTTCATCCTCAACTGGTCAGTCGCCTTATCATAGATTCGGCCCAGCACAGTTAGCCTCTCCATAACACGATAATATCTAGATCTATACCAATAGGTTGATCTCTTTGAGGTAAAATCCCTCTCTAACCGAGCTACCATGTCCTTAGCCCTGTTAACGTCTCGACGGGAAGGAAGGGGCCTGATTTCATTTAAGCGTTTCAAAAGTGGTATATGCTGCTTGTGCTTTACCCGATGGAGCTTATTAACGCGCCCCATACACCTATTGTAATCATGTCTATAGTCGTGGGTCGTTCTATAGCCAGGCTCAGCCGCAAGGGACTCTAAATTCTTAACGGCAGCTCGTATTCTTCTCACTTCATCCGAAGGCAACCTTGGACTGTCAAAACTCACCCTAAGTCCATGTACAGTCAAAGGCTCAGTTGAAGTTCTGAAAACTCGCGTCTTCCCCTCATTGATTGGCAGGTCTTTATCGACCAACATGTCGCCAACCACTTTCAATGCATATGTAAAATCTGTGCCTAAAGTTTTAGATGAGATTGTTATATCATCTACCAACCTTGTATACGTCAACCCCTTCCTATTCAACCGCTCAACTACTCGCCCCTCTACATCGTAAAGACAAAGGGACGCAATGTAGCTTGAGGTGAGGCCACCTTGCACCAAGTGGCCATTGTGACAGCATATGTCCGCAAGAATAATTGATACTTCTTCGCTATAGCTAAGAAAGTCTTTAAATATAGCGTAAACAATGTCTTGATGGACATTGTCAAAAAAACTAGAAACATCAATCTTCAACAAACTCTTGGCACCACAATGCCTTCCAGCGCAAGAGACGTAATCCTTACTGTCATACCCGTCGTTATTTTTCTGATTTGGGATGGACCCATAAATATAGTGCGGCCACTTCACGACGTATCTATTAGAAAATATCGCGACATTAATACGCTTTTGCAGCTTTCGCAAAAAACGGTGTGGATTATAAATTGGCCGTTCCACCCCACCAGCTTTCATGACGCTATTCTTTCTAGAATATCGCTCATCTTGGCTAAGAGCTAAGACCGAGGTTAGGAACTCATCAGAAACGCGAAGAAGCTTGCATAAGCTTTCTCGGTTAGAGATAGAATTTTTAGACACCTTCTGGGGATTCGAAAGCATCGCACCCATCCATAGGAAATAAATGTGGGCCACACCAACCCATGACATAGGGTATAGAGAAAGATGTTGCATTCATCGAAACCATCCGCTGAAAACCACCATCTTTCTCATGGTAGGCCCACCGTGAAGCACTCCAGCGGGACGCGGGGTCGGAGACTGCCGAGGCCTCCTCATCAGTTCAATACTGAAACGTATTGAATGCTCATTACTGAGCTAACCAGCGGATGTTTCGTTTCGATTGCAGCAAGTGAGCGGTACGCTCACGCAAAGCCAAAATACACCATTTCGGATCTGAAGCAACACCTTTGTGATGCTAAGTGGCCACTTCCTCAGAAGCGCACACACGACAGGAGTTTCACGTGCGCTTCTGATGCGAAATCAAAGCCTCAACCGCCTTCGTTCATGGGTTTCGAGGTGGCGGTTTCGGCTGGCTCTGAGCGGCAGGCTTAACCGTATCTTGAGCCAAAACAGGCTTTGCTGAAGGCTGATAGCCATTGGTTTGCAGCTTCGGCTCGCGCTTTTGCTCCTCAGACATTCTGAAATCCTCTTAGGGACGTATTTTGACGATGGTCAAGGATTTTTAGGTGGCGGCACGGGAGCCCTTTCACTCGTAGGGGTCGGCGCGTAGCCTCCTTTAACAGGGCTGGAATCACTCTTGCTGGGTTGGTAGCCATATTTCTCGGACGAGTCACTTCGCTTGCTCACAATTTTCATCCTCTTCTGGGAAGTCAACATGGTACAGCTCTAGGGTAACAATATCCTTTGCGAGAATGATGACTCCCGCCGTGTTCGATCTCTCGCGGTCAAAGCCACCACCCTCTCCTATAACCCAGCACTTCTCTAGATATATCTGCTCAGGTGACGGATTGCTGGAAGCAAATGAGTGCCTCCCATAGTAACCGCCGATCTGCCGCCCGTCATTCAGGGTCACCACGATCCAATAGCACACTCGTTTGCTGAATACAAAGTCCCAAGGTTTGCCGGTCGGATGTGCGATTGAGCGCTGTAAAATCTCTGTTTTCCGTAACCACAAAAAGCCGCAAGCCCAAAGCACTGGAGCTATAAGAAGCACGAACGTGTAGAAAAAGACGTAGAGAACGGGATGGCCAGCCCTCACGCCGTACGATTCGACCAGGTACATGGGCACCAGCAGCAATGCGTAATTCACTGAGCTGTACGCCACAGCATCGATCACTTGCTGAGAGCTATCCCGAACCTGGGTCGGCTGGAGCAGCGCGTAGGTCTTCAGACTGATAAAACCTGGAACCACGAACGCGATGAAAAATATCAGCTTATTGGCTTCCCAGATGTCCATACCTGCTCCTGAAGTGGCTGAAGGCAGATGTTGCCTACTCTTCTTTGCCAATGGAAGCTAGGTGTCACTACCGGAGTGGACCTCGCTTGAGGCAAGGCGCCAACCATAAGAATGGTCAATAAACGACCACCGCATGGATTCTGGTCACGCTCTATAATCACTCTATAATTTCCTATAAAGCCTTATAAACTGTGCCAGCCTGCATGCACACTTGTGGCAATCCATACTCCCTTTGTCTCAGGCCAAGCTTTTGCCTAGGCATCGATTCAGGCTAGCCCTACGACCAGCCTGAACAATCGCTTAGATCAATTTTTTGACTTCTGAATAGCCCAGGTTAACTCGGTATGTGCTCATGCAGTTTCTGCATGAGAACCGCTTCCACACGTCTTCAACTGGCACAGGCATGAGGGCATCGCACTGACATTTGAAAAAAATGGTTTTAGCTGCCTGCAACACCTTATCGCCATCAGCTAGGGTAGCTTTATGCCAATAGCGGCCACAGTTCTTATTTGAGCATCGCGCAAGCTCGCCGTCCTCATATTCGTTTTCACCTATGAAAATTTCTTGGCCGCAGTCACAGGTTGCATTGATAGTTTTATGCATTGCGAGAATAATAGTTGCTGACATAACATCTTCGATGTCGGCAATCATTACACGGAGTTTTTCTCTATTTATCGGCTTTGGCGCACTGCCGTCAGCTTTAGGCATCGGAGCATGCAGATAAGATCCCAGAGTTTGATAATGCCGTCTAAAGGTTCTCCAGGGAATGGCCTTGGATTCACCGACGGTAGCCCAAGCCGTGGGAATTTCATCAGGTGAGTTTTGCAGCCCTACACTCAGTATTCCGCCTTGCTCGCTTGCAGGATCGAAAGAAGCAAGGAGCCTGATAATTTGATCGGGCTTCCACTGCCCGACGACTGAACCAGGAATTTTTTCTCCATACTGCTGCAATTGCCGATATGCTATAAGCTCGAAGCAAAAACGAAGCTCCAAGCACGCATACCTCAACTGGCACTCATCATCTTTTTGGAATAACTCTTTAGCCCGATCGACTAGTGGTTTGACACCGTAAAGGTCCATTATTGATTCCTGCATTCCTCATTCAGGAAATATACCGCTTGAGATAACGGGAACACAATTACCAGCGCAATCAATGTGCCATCACAGCTTTCCATATCCCACACAGTCTCCTCACAGCGCGCCCTCCAGAGACAGGCACCACCGCTGACTTGTGGTAGAGGAGAACAAATGTACTCCACGCTTATGGACGATACCGCCAAATGACATGACGAAAGGTCGTCTGACTTCTGTGACCGATTAGGCTAGGGTGAGCGAATGAGCGCACTCGCCAACCCTGGCCTTAGCGCATAGCACAAGGCACGTCCCGAGGCGTCAAAGGTGAAAATTTTTATTGCCCCGCTTCCCCCGGACGACCCACTGATGAAGCAAGCTTTGGATGCGCTAAGGACTTATCACGAAGCGGTAGATGCAGGCGCGCCGGCGGATCTAATACAGCAGTACAAAAATCAAGCTGAACAGCTTTTCCAAGCCGTTTCTGACTACTACCAGCGCTCGATGGCTGGTCACTACGGCACGCTGCACTAACCTCAGATTGACACACCCACTGTGCTTGCTATGCGCTTTCCTTGGAGACGGCAATTTCCATGGCTTATAGATCCAACGAAGACGGATCGAAAGGCCCGACTTGGATTCGGCTCATGGTGGCGTTCGTAAAGTGGAACTCATCGACCAATTCAACCTTGTCCCTCATCTCCGCGCAAGCCTCCTGCGAAACGCCGTAGCTGCGCTGCGCGTGATTACCGAGCATGCTGTGCTCTGAGCTACAAAAACCAGGCCGCTCAAATCGAGCTTGCGGACGTAGTCATCCGACAGTCTAGGGCTTGAGACTAATACCTCAGGTACATAACTTTGTGGGGCGGGTCGTCTGATCAATCAGGAGTCATAAACTCTTCGTTCCCAGAAAAATTCAACTCTATATTCTGAGAGCAAATTTCTTAGTGCTCCGCACAAACGGGGCTCCTCCAGCAACTCTGAGTCGGTGTAGCTAACCGCAACAGCAAGCCTCATCTGTTCGGATGATAAACTACGAGGATCGTATGGCCAGATTTGGACTTTACTTACACTCGAATCTCTGAAATGGAAAGAGTCGACCTCCACATATAGCTCACGCACCACTTCCCAATCGCTCATTGTGATTGCATATGTTTTCTGGAGTGAGTCAGCGAGATTTGTATGAAGATCCAGGAATGAGTCTCCCGCCAAAATCGACTCACTACCTAGAAAATCCTTCAGGTAGACATCGAAAAGCCTTGGAGAGGAAATCAGAGATTTCAGCTCATGAACTGGAACACTTTGTCCGTCTTCGTACAGTGAAAAGAGCTGCTTTGCGAGCGCAACAGAATTTGAAGAGTTAGCCATTACCATCTTAGTAGAGACAAGCAAATTCAGCATACTGCCCCCTCGCGCTATGCATTTCGCTTATAAATTAATACCTGAGGACCTCGCTCCCAAGTCCCATCCGGTTTTTCCGAATAATAAAGCCCCTCCTCGTTATCAACCGTGTAAATGTAATGCCGCTTTTCAGCCAATGCGGCAGAGACCACTTCATTGATTTCGATTAATGGAGCCATTGACCAGTCATCAGTCCCGCTCATAACCGGGGGAATGACCAATGCAATTTTATAGGTGTATGAGCCAGTAAATTTTTTAGAAAAAAACCTCTTCAACTTATCCACATCATCAATCATGACTTCACCTTTTGACACATCACCACTGCCAGATTTCATGTAGTGCTGTGTAATATAAAACCAAGCTGTCTGAAGTCGTTGCGACACGTAATCAATTACGAGCAGCTGCTCATTTGGTAGTTCAGAAGAAACTGAGATGGCTTCTGCATGGGTTTCGAACATTGCCTTACCTATAGATACATTATGAAATCCGTTTTAGAGCCTGCGCTTCGCAAGGCTCACATAAGGTCTTAACCCAGTCGGACTGCAACCTTTTTCTAGAACCTGGCTGACCACACCACTCGCATGTCTTAATTGATATTTGCAAAGCCTTGCTTACTAGTGCAGAAACATATTCATCCGCACAAATACAGGAAACCCTCAGCTCCCCAAATTTTTCTTTTATGTAAGAAAACCTAACCTGCTCAACATTCTGTTCATCAACATATGATTGAATCTCAGAGCACAGCGTGTTCAGGATCTCTGCCCACCCATCATCGCATTCAATACCCCAAACCTCTGAAAACCGACGACGGCCCTCAGTACCGAACAACAGCGGATACTTAATAACCAGATCTCGCTCTGCGGCGTCATTCACATTTACGCTCCAAATTCTTGGGTACTGAGTGGCTGAGGGTCTGCTACCAACGCGCGATCCATAACGTAACAGTTTAAGATATATCGTAGCATCGCCTATCGTTGATTCCAATCTAACGCTATGCTTCGTCTAATGCCAGCTGTTTTCTACAGCAGGCATCAGCATGGGGTTCGAAGCGGCGCTGGGCGCGGTCTTGAGGGAAATGCGGCTACAGCGAGGCTGGACGCAGGCGCATTTTGATGGAGTGGTATCACCCCAATATCTCAGCGACATAGAGTTCGGGAAGAGGAGCCCATCATTGGCGGTACTGCGAGGAATATGCGCTCACCTGGGGGTCGAGCTGAGCAGTGTGCTTGTCCTTACCGCACTGTCTCAGGATGAGTTATGCGATTTGGAGGGAATCCTTAAGCGCGTAGAGGAGGAGGTACAGAGTTTCGCCACATGGCGCTTGGCTGGTCGGGTCATAACCTAATCCAGCTCTCGCTTAAAGAATGTCCCGAACGCTTGTTAGCGCTAGGAGGGGGGCCAACCGCAGTCGATCCAGCAGGCGTGGGCACCTACTAGCTCTTCGGAGCTTGGCTGAAGAATTTAGTAATGAGACAAAATCGTGTCCGACCTCTGTGGCTATGCGCCCGTCGTCAGTGAGGAGGCTCTGCGTACGTCGCTCCTGCTTTAGATTTGTAACCGCCTGAAGAAGAAGCCTTCACAGAGATGGAACTCGTAGCGCTCCGTCATGCTTGCTGCCATCCCACCAGTGGGCTTGTAGTGTCCCAAACTGAAGCCCGCCGCTCGACATGCGAGTGGTAAGTTGACAGGTATCGCAAAACGTCGGTGACGCCCTGAATCTCGACCTTGACCACAACATTCATCACGCCCCCCCTAAACGACCTTGCTAGCGCCCAGTCAGGGCTTCAGGATACAGCCATGCTGCTGGACCGGAAGTAAGCGTCCGGCGAATTCACCTTCCGAACTTCAGCTTTAGGGCGATGGTGTCCGCGTATTTTCAAGCGGACGCGCTCGCCCTTATCGCCAGGATTTCCATGCGCCAATTGCGTTCCAGGCGGCGGCCCCGGTATCGATATCAGACCTCGCTATATCCAGGGATCTGGGAGCAGGATCTCCTCTCTTCCTCCATCAATTTCCATGCTCAACACAGCTCCCAGAGTGTTAGCCACCGTCTCCCAATGCGCAGCTTTAGCCTTGTACTGCTCAACGTCAGTCCAGCCGCCTCGCTCTGCGCTCAGTGCGGCAACAGCGCATTTGGATGATCTTTCACAAGCAGCTCCGTATGCGGCTAGCAAATGGCGATTCTGGGGAGTGTCCGGCCACTGCTGATTCTGTTCAAAGTCCGACCTGCTGATTGCATGAGTACATCCTGCCAAGGATAAGGTCGACATCTCATTACTCCTTCCATGATGGAGTGTGCTTTGGGACGGCTCTCAATGCCTATCCTTATAGCCAAGTACACGACTCCAGAATTTCTAGCGCCACCTGTCACTGCGGCAGCAGGTGAGGTAATTTCCTTATGTTTGGTAGGTGGGTTCGCCGGACGTAAGCGAAGCGCGAACACAGCGCGATGCTGGCAATCGACACCTCAGGTTGCAGGCATTCCCGAACGACTTGAGTTCTGAAGGGTTTTGGATAACAGGTGCGCTGACGTATGGTGAACCTTGCGATAAGGGCGATGGTATCCACGTATTTTGAGGTGGACACCATCGCCCTTGATGCTGGGATTTGAAGTTGTGTTTGCTGGCTGCTTACAGAGAAACCATGCTGACAGACCGGAAATTAGCGTCGGCATGAATCAGGTGGACCTGCATTGGCCGAGGTCTCGGAAGATCTGTTGTACGTACGGAGACAGAGTGGAAGTTGATCAGTGCAGGGTAGCGCTAACCAACATAGCCGCACCAGGACAGGGCAGCCTTGAAGGGGATGAATAGCTTTACAGAAGTCGACTAAGCCACGCATCAAGCCTGTTGCTGAAACACAAAAAAACTGGAGGGGATTCGCTTCCTGCTGGAGTCGAACCAGCATCTAACCCTTAGGAGGGGCTTGTTCTATCCATTAAACTAAGGAAGCATCGATAGCAATTTTCTAACGTTTCCTTCTCAGAATCAAGGGCTTGGCTATAGCACCCCGGGAG
The DNA here is from genome assembly GCF_034044115.1 of Pseudomonas sp. BO3-4. NCBI lineage: Bacteria > Pseudomonadati > Pseudomonadota > Gammaproteobacteria > Pseudomonadales > Pseudomonadaceae > Pseudomonas > Pseudomonas sp. BO3-4. The sequence continues at coordinate 1,596,867 of NZ_CP139018.1, read as the reverse complement.
AAGCTTGTCTCTACCTTCATTACACGCCCATCCCTCGAACCAGATACGACCCAGTATTTGACCCTTGGGACCCGTTCTATCCATTGAACTCAAGGAGCAGAGGCGGGGTGACATCTTGCTATCTTCGATCTAGTCGATCAAGCATTTTCTGGCTTATCAGGAGCTTACAAGCTCCGCTTTCACTCTTCTCGTTAGCAAGCTGTGAGCATCACTTACGCACCAACGAGCAAACAAAATTGGCGTCCCCTGCTGGATTCGAACCAGCATCATCCGCTTAGAAGGCGGGTGCTCTATCCCTTGAGCTAAGAGGACTGAACATCATCAGTTGGGTATTTCTGTGCGCAGAGGGGGTTAACCGCACCTACGACGTACCACAGATAAGAACCTGCAACCTTCCCCTTAGGAGGGGGATGCTCTATCCAATTGAGCTACTGAGACGCTACGACCGGCAGCGAGCGCTGCACAGCGGGATGGCCAGCATGTTAACCAGCATGCTGGCGTTTGTCATGCCTCAACTGGGCTTTTTCGCGTAATCCTTTTCTGCCGCTGCTATCCCCGTGGTAGGACGCCCTGATGGCGAAGCAGCGAAACGAATGCGGCGACCGCCGCCTCCAGTGTGGAAGAATTATCCAGCACATGCACCGACGGGTCGGCTGCAGCTTGCAAGCGTGCGCTGCGCGCCAGGCGCTGCTCCACTTCTTCTGCAGTTTCCCGGCCCCGGGCCAGCAAGCGCTGGCGCAGCACCTCAGGCTTGACCTCGACCAACACGGCCAACAAATCCGGGTAGCGCTGACGGGCTTCTGGCAGATAAGCCCGCGAGCCATTCACCAGCACTGCCCTCCCCGCCGCCAACCACTGGTCCACCTGCCGGGGTATGCCATAGTCCAGGCCATTGGCCCGCCAGTGCATGGCAAACGCACCCTGCGCACGCAAGGTATCAAACTGCTCAGGCGTGACCCCTTGGGCAGCTTCGCCTTTGGCTTCGGCCGAACGGGTGATGACCCGGCGGGCAATTTCTACCCCGGCGAGGGCCAGTTGCTCACGCGAAGCGTCGATCAGGGAGTCTTTCCCGGAACCCGACGGCCCAACCAGAAATATCAACCGGCCCGTCCCTGATCGGCGGTCGCTTGCGTCATGTTGCATAGCCACTATGCTCTATGGAGAGAACCGGCGCATTCTAGGGCTTTTCTGGGCATTTTTCTGCGTTTTACCGATTATTGACGGCAAAAGACTGACGGCCAGGCTAGCCAGAGCATGTAAAACTTTTCAAACCAGTGCTCATTTCTGATAATTGGTACTGGCATAAAGCCTTTATCCGGCTCACTATTTGTCACATAATTGACGCCAAGCAAACGGCGACCATGAGGCAAGATGAGCATCCATTTTTCACTGGCGGTTGAACATTTTGTCGTCGCCACGGTCGTACTTCCATCCCGTGCGGCCAATTTGAGAACCGCTTCCCCTGAACCAAACTCTGGTCAATTTATATGCGCCCAATGAAACAGGCTATTTATTCGAGCCGCACCGCTGACAAGTTCGTCGTCCGCCTGCCAGACGGAATGCGTGAGCGCATTGCCGAGGTAGCGCGCAACCACCACCGCAGCATGAACTCCGAGATCATTGCACGCCTGGAGCAGAGCCTTATCCAGGAAGGTGCGCTGGGTGATGAACTGAGCATGCGCCTGGACAGCCCCGAGCTGTCCCTGCATGAGCGCGAGTTGCTGCAGCGTTTCCGCCAACTGTCCCACCGCCAGCAAAACGCCCTGGTCGCCCTCATCGCTCACGATGTGGAAATGGCCGCAGACGCTTCCTGAGGCCTGCAGCGAACACAAAAAAGCCAGCGTAAGCTGGCTTTTTTGTGGATGACTGATTGGCAGCAAAGGCATTTCCCTGCGGGACGCTCCCACAGGGAGGATCGGCTTACAACAGGAACAGCGTCGCCAGCCCCAGGAAGATGAAGAAACCACCGCTGTCGGTCACAGCAGTGATCATCACGCTCGCCCCCATCGCAGGGTCGCGCCCCAGGCGGGCCAATGTCATCGGGATCAGCACGCCCATCAGCGCTGCCAACAACAAGTTCAAGGTCATCGCTGCAGTCATCACCACCCCCAGCGACCAGCTGCCATACAGCCAGAAAGCCACCGCACCAATCACTCCGCCCCAAACCAGGCCGTTGATCAGCGACACCGCCAATTCCTTGCGCATCAAGCGGCTGGTATTGCCTGGCGACACTTGGTCCAGGGCCATGGCGCGGACGATCATGGTGATGGTCTGGTTACCAGAGTTGCCACCAATACCCGCAACGATCGGCATCAGCGCAGCCAACGCCACCAGCTTTTCAATCGAACCTTCGAACAACCCGATCACTCGCGAAGCAACGAACGCGGTAATCAGGTTGATGGCCAGCCACGCCCAACGGTTGCGGAACGAACGCCAGACCGAGGCGAAAATATCTTCCTCTTCACGCAGACCCGCCATGTTGAGGACTTCGCTCTCGCTTTCCTCACGGATCAGGTCAACCATTTCGTCGATGGTCAGACGGCCGATCAGGCGTTCGCTCTTGTCCACCACCGGGGCGGATACCAGGTCATAACGCTCGAAAGCCTGCGCTGCATCGTAGGCATCTTCCTCGGGCTGGAAGGAGACAGGGTCGGTCGCCATGACCTCCGCCACCTTCTTCTCCGGGTCGTTGACCAGCAGGCGCTTGATCGGCAATACCCCCTTGAGGATGCCGTCGTAATCGACCACGAACAATTTGTCGGTGTGGTTCGGCAATTCTTTCAGGCGGCGCAGGTAGCGCAGCACCACTTCCAGGCTGACGTCTTCGCGGATGGTGACCATCTCGAAGTCCATCAGCGCACCGACCTGCTCCTCGTCATAGCTCAGCGCCGAACGCACCCGCTCGCGTTGCTGGGCATCGAGGGTTTCCATCAGCTCGTGAACAACGTCACGCGGCAGCTCTGGGGCGAGGTCGGCCAGTTCGTCGGCGTCCATCTCCTTGGCGGCAGCCAGCAGCTCGTGATCGTCCATGTCGGCGATCAGCGATTGGCGAACCGAATCGGAAACTTCCAGCAGGATGTCGCCATCGCGCTCCGAGCGCACCAGCTGCCAGACCGTCAGGCGATCTTCCAGGGGCAAGGCTTCGAGGATGTAGGCGATGTCGGCGGGGTGCAGGTCATCGAGCTTGCGCTGCAGCTCGACGAGGTTCTGGCGGTGGACCAGGTTTTCCACCAGGTCATTGTGCGCGCCTTCCTGGCGATGGGTCAGGTCTTCGACCATGCGCTGACGCTGCAGCAGTTCGACCACCTGGGCCAGGCGATCCTGCAGGCTTTCTTGCGCTTTTTTAACTTCTACTTCGGTCATAGGCGAACTCCACTCCCAGCAGCGGAGCACGCCGAGGGAATCAATCGGTCAGATCTTTCTGTATGAATCGTGTTAGCGAGTAACTACTGGGTAAGTCCATGGTGGTTTTCCACAAGCCCCGGCGGGGCTGACGGGCGCAATCATACACTGCTAAAGCTGTCAGATCGCTTAAATTTTTGGCCAGAACAATCGTTTGCGTGATAAAGCTGGGACAACGCTCGAAGCTATCAGTGCGACGGTTGTTGTGGATGAGAAAGCACATTTGATTTTTGAGGCCGCTCAGCGGCTCAAGACTACACCGCAATCATTACAGAAGAGCGTAGATCGACAGGCTCAAGAATTCATTGGCGCACAAACAAAAAGCCCGCTCTATTGAGCGGGCTTTTTGATGGGGTATGGCGGACTCAGCAGGATTCGAACCTGCGACCGCTCGGTTCGTAGCCGAGTACTCTATCCAGCTGAGCTATGAGTCCGTGATGGTAGTTTTAGACCAGGTTACCACTGGTTGACTGAAATGGCTTTGCAAGCAGAACCACTTCGAGAAAGTGGCGGACTCAGCAGGATTCGAACCTGCGACCGCTCGGTTCGTAGCCGAGTACTCTATCCAGCTGAGCTATGAGTCCGCGATTGGCAGTTTTAAACCAGATTACCGCTGGTTGACTGAAATGGCTTTGCAAGCAGAACCACTTCAAGAAAGTGGCGGACTCAGCAGGATTCGAACCTGCGACCGCTCGGTTCGTAGCCGAGTACTCTATCCAGCTGAGCTATGAGTCCGCGATTGGCAGTTTTAGACCAGATACCGCTGGTTGATTGAAGCAGCCTTGCAAACAAAGCCACTTCAAAAGTGGCGGACTCAGCAGGATTCGAACCTGCGACCGCTCGGTTCGTAGCCGAGTACTCTATCCAGCTGAGCTATGAGTCCGTATCTTGCCGCGCATTATAGGTCGCTGAAACTTTTTTGCAAGAAGCTTTTCGTTATAAAACAACTACTTAGCGTTCCTACCGTTTACAGCGCCCTACGCAAATAATGGCGGTGAAGGGGGGATTCGAACCCCCGATACCCTTATGAGGTATACTCCCTTAGCAGGGGAGCGCCTTCGGCCACTCGGCCACCTCACCGCAACACGAGGCGAATATTAAAGAACCTCTTTCACCTTTGCAACCCTTTTTTTGAAAAAAACTTCAAAAAAATTAAAGGCTTGGCTCTTCATCCTTCTCCTTCTTGATCCGCAGGTAGATTTCCTCGCGGTGAACTGCCACTTCTTTCGGGGCGCTCACGCCAATACGCACCTGGTTGCCTTTGACGCCAAGCACCGTCACGGTGATCTCGCCGTCTCCAATGATCAGGCTCTCGGCGCACCGACGAGTCAGAATCAACATAGCTTTCTCCTTACGCAAAACATTCAGGGGTAACAGTCTTGGATATCGGGCCGGGTCGCGGACGACGACCATGGCCCCGGTTACTCGCCGCACAGGGCAGGACAGGGCCTGCGCGGCGAGCAGAAACGCGAAGGGCGCGGCAAGCCGCGCCCTTCCAGGCAGCGCCTTACTCGCCCTGTCGGGCAGGAGCATCCAGATCGAACGCGGTATGCAGCGCGCGCACGGCCAGCTCCAGGTACTTCTCTTCGAGCACCACCGAAACCTTGATCTCGGAAGTGGAGATCATCTGGATGTTGATGCTCTCCTTGGCCAGGGCTTCGAACATGCAGCTGGCAACACCGGCGTGCGAACGCATGCCGACGCCAACGATCGAGACCTTGGCGATCTTGGTGTCGCCGATCACTTCACGGGCACCGATTTCGCGCGCAGTGTTTTCCAGCACGCTCTGCGCCTTCTCGTACTCATTGCGGTGCACGGTGAAGGTGAAGTCGGTGGTGTTATCGTGAGCAACGTTCTGCACGATCATGTCGACTTCGATGTTCGAAGCGCTGATCGGGCCGAGGATCTTGAAGGCCACGCCCGGGGTATCCGGCACGCCGCGAATGGTCAGCTTTGCTTCATCACGGTTGAAGGCGATACCGGAAATGATCGGCTGTTCCATGGGTTCCTCTTCATCAATGGTAATGAGGGTACCCGGACCCTCCTTGAAGCTGTGCAGCACGCGCAGCGGAACGTTGTACTTGCCGGCGAACTCCACCGAACGGATCTGCAGCACCTTGGAACCGAGGCTGGCCATTTCCAGCATCTCTTCGAAGGTGATCTTCTCCAGGCGACGAGCCTGTGGCACGACGCGCGGGTCGGTGGTGTAGACGCCATCAACATCAGTGTAGATCTGGCACTCATCAGCCTTCAGCGCTGCCGCCAGGGCCACGCCGGTGGTATCAGAGCCACCACGACCCAGGGTAGTGATGCTGCCGTGCTCGTCGACACCCTGGAAGCCTGCAACCACGACCACGCGACCTTCCTTGAGGTCGGCACGAATCTTCTGGTCGTCGATTTGCAGAATGCGCGCCTTGTTGTGCGAGCTGTCGGTGAGAATACGCACCTGGTTGCCGGTGTAGGACACCGCTGGCACACCACGCTTGATCAAGGCCATGGTCAGCAGGGCAATGGTGACCTGCTCACCCGTCGACACGATCACGTCCAGTTCACGAGGAACCGGCTGATCGGTGATCTGCTTGGCCAAGTCGATCAGGCGATTGGTTTCACCGCTCATGGCCGACAGCACAACCACCAGGTCGTCGCCCGCTTCACGGTGTTTCTTGACCTTTTCGGCTACCTGCTCGATCCGCTCGATGGAACCGACAGAGGTGCCGCCAAATTTCTGTACGATCAACGCCATTTCAATGGTGCCTCAGCCCATACAGGGCCCCAAAAAACAATCCAACATGAAGGGGTGGACGGGAGTGGCCTGTGTGGCCACTAGACCCTCCACCCCCTCATCTCAAAGTCCCTGCTCTGCGAATGGCACGGCCAGCGCCAGGGCCTGGTCCAGGGCAGCGACGTCGACGCCACCACCCTGGGCCATGTCCGGACGGCCGCCGCCCTTGCCACCCACCGCCGCAGCGGCTTGTTTCATCAGATCGCCAGCCTTGAGTTGGCTGGAGAGGTCCTTGGTCACGCCGGCCACCAGCACAACCTTGCCCTCATGCTCGCTGCCCAGCAGGATCACTGCGTGGCCGAGCTTGTTCTTCAGCTGATCGACCAGGGCCAGCAGGGCCTTGCCATCCTGCCCATCCAGGCGGGCGGCGAGGACCTTGGCACCCTTGACCTCAACGGCCGCGTTGGAGAGATCGTCCCCGGCGGCGCTGGCGGCCTTGGCCTGCAGCTGCTCCAGCTGCTTCTCCAGCTGGCGGTTGCGCTCGAGCACAGCCGACAGCTTGTCGATCAGGTTGTCGCGGTTACCCTTGACCAGTTGTGCGGCTTCCTTGACCTGCTCTTCGGCAGCGTTCAGGTAAGCCAGCGCAGCGGCACCGGTTACGGCTTCGATACGGCGCACGCCAGAGGCTACGCCGCCTTCGCTGATGATCTTGAACAGGCTGATGTCACCGGTGCGCTTGGCGTGGATACCGCCGCACAATTCCACCGAAAAATCACCGCCCATGCTCAGCACACGCACGGTGTCGCCGTATTTCTCGCCGAACAGCGCCATTGCGCCTTTGGCCTTGGCAGTTTCGATGTCGGTCAGTTCGGTTTCAACCGGGGTGTTCTTGCGAATCTCGCGGTTGACGATGTCTTCCAGCTGCTTGATCTGCTCCGGCTTCACCGCTTCGAAGTGGCTGAAGTCGAAACGCAGGCGCTGGCTGTCGACCAGCGAGCCCTTCTGCTGTACATGCTCGCCCAGTACCTGGCGCAATGCTTCGTGCAGCAGGTGGGTGGCGGAGTGATTCAACGAGGTGGCGTGCTGTACGTCGGCATCGACCTTGGCCTCGACGGGCGAACCGATCAGCAGCGCACCGCTGGCCACCACGCCGTGGTGCAGGAAGGCGCCGCCGGTCTTGGTGGTATCACGCACGTCGAAGCGTGCAGCACCCGCCTGCAGGAAGCCGCTGTCACCGACCTGGCCACCGGACTCGGCGTAGAACGGCGTGCGGTCGAGCACCACAACGCCCTGCTCGCCTTCACCCAGCTGGTCAACGGATTGGCCGTCCTTGTACAGGGCGATGATCTTGCCCTGGCCCTCGGTGGTGTCGTAACCGAGGAACTCGGTGGCGCTGTCGACCTTGACCAGGCTGTTGTAATCCATGCCGAAGGCGCTGGCGGAACGGGCACGCTCACGCTGGGCGTCCATTTCACGCTCGAAGCCGGCTTCGTCGATAGTCAGTTCACGCTCACGGGCGATGTCGGCAGTCAGGTCCATCGGGAAGCCATAGGTGTCATACAGCTTGAACACCACGTCGCCCGGTACCACGTCGCCTTTCAGCTGGGCCAGGTCTTGCTCGAGGATGCGCAGGCCCTGCTCCAGGGTCTTGGCGAACTGCTCTTCTTCGGCCTTGAGCACGCGCTCGATGTGCGCTTGCTGGCTCTTCAGCTCCGGGAAGGCTTCGCCCATTTCAGCGGCCAGTGCGGCAACGATCTGGTAGAAGAAGCTGCCCTTGGCGCCCAGCTTGTTGCCGTGACGGCAAGCGCGGCGAATGATGCGGCGCAGCACGTAGCCACGGCCTTCGTTGGACGGCAGCACGCCGTCGGCAATCAGGAAGCCGCACGAACGGATGTGGTCGGCGACCACTTTCAGCGAGGCCTGGCCGTCATTGCTGCAACCGATGGCCTGGGCTGCGGCAGCCAGCAGGTTCTGGAACAGGTCGATCTCGTAGTTCGAATGCACGTGCTGCAGCACGGCGCTGACGCGCTCCAGGCCCATGCCGGTGTCCACCGACGGCGCTGGCAGCGGGTGCAACACACCGTCGGCTGTGCGGTTGAACTGCATGAAGACGTTGTTCCAGATCTCGATGTAACGGTCACCGTCTTCTTCTGGCGAGCCAGGTGGGCCACCCCAGATATCCGGGCCGTGATCGTAGAAAATCTCGGTGCATGGGCCGCACGGGCCGGTATCGCCCATGGTCCAGAAGTTGTCGGAGGCGTACGGGGCGCCCTTGTTATCGCCGATGCGCACCATGCGCTCGGCCGGCACGCCGACTTCCTTGGTCCAGATGTCGTAGGCTTCGTCGTCGGTGGCGTAGACGGTGACCCAGAGCTTTTCCTTGGGCAGGTTCAGCCACTGCTCAGACGTCAGGAAGGTCCAGGCAAAGGTAATGGCGTCGCGCTTGAAATAGTCGCCGAAGCTGAAGTTGCCCAGCATTTCGAAGAAGGTATGGTGACGCGCGGTGTAACCGACGTTTTCCAGGTCGTTGTGCTTGCCACCGGCACGCACGCACTTCTGGCTGCTGACAGCACGCGTGTAGGCGCGCTTCTCCGCACCGAGGAAGCAGTCCTTGAACTGGTTCATGCCTGCGTTGGTGAACAGCAGGGTCGGGTCGTTGTTCGGGATCAGCGAACTGGAGGCGACTCGGGTATGTCCCTGCTCTTCGAAGAAGCGAAGGAAGGCTTCACGGATTTCTGCGCTTTTCATAGGTTCTTCCACGGAAACGGCGGCCCTGTTGGGCAAACGCGTCGACGAAACGACGGCAAAGGGCCGCATTATATCGGTCCTGCAGTCTTGATGCAGTGTGTTTATACGATAGAAGCCATCGTTTGGACGGTTTTTCGGGCTATGCAAACGAAAACGACATGACCGGATGCTAAATCCTGTGTTTCGCCACTGGCAAGCCAATTACCGCTTAAGGGAGGGGAAAAGGGAACAGGCGGTGAATTAAAAGGTTTTCATCATGGATAGGATCCGAAACTGTGTCGCCTGGTTCGCGGGTAAACCCGCTCCTACAAGGTATGTGCAAGGCCTTAATGTGGCGCCGTGCCCGTAGGAGCGGGTTCACCCGCGAAACAGGCGACACCGCTCTCACCCCAGCCGCTGCCCCGAATCCGGCACGATCAGAATGCCGGCGCGCAGGCCGTTCCTGACCTTGGGATTGGGGAAGATGATGCGCGCACCCTCCTCCTCAACCACCCAGCGCATCTCGGCCAGGTCTTCAGCCAGCAGGTAACCCTTGCTCAGCTCGGAGAAGTTTTCGATGTCCGCCGGCAGGTGCAGGTGGAAGCTGTCGCTGTGCTTGATGATTTCGCGGGAAACACTGAACAGCTGCAGGCCATCCAGCGAACTTTCGTTTTCGGGCTCGGTAGCCTCGATGATGCGGATCAGCCGCTCTTCGAGCTTGTCGAGGTTCACCTGCTCGTTCTGGCCGAACGGGCGGGCCTTGCCCAACTCCAGGGTGAAAGCTTCAGCCTCAAGCTGTTCGTAGGTGAAAGCACTGAAGGTGATGGACGACTTGCTTTGCAGCAGCACCGCCTCCATACCTGCCGCCGCCAGGCGCGCCAGCTCACGACGGGAGTGCTTGCGCCCCTCTTTATAAGGGTACAAGGCGAATTGCTCGATCTTCGAACCGCGGATGGCAGTATGCAGGTCGTAATGCAGGCGGTTGCGCCCCGGCTTGCTGAAGAACACCCGGGCGAACTGTTCAAGCTCGGCAGCACGCAGTGCTTCGAACCCGCTGGACAGCTCATGGCGACCATTGAACAAGCGGTTGATGTCCTGTTCGATAAAGCGCTCGCCCTTGCGGATCGCCGCCGGGTTGCCGAACAGGAACAGCACCCGTGCCCTGGGTTTGATCTTGCCGTTGGCCACGCCGTGCAGCAGCCGTTCGAGCAATTCGATCGGCGCTGTTTCGTTGCCATGAATGCCGGCGGACAACAGCAAGTCCAGCCCGCAATCTTCGCTTTCGGCCGGACGCACTTCGAGCGCGCCCTCCCCCAGCCATCGCAAACGCGCGCCCCCGGGTGTCACTTGGGTCTTCTCAGCCGGTTCGTGAGCGGTGAGGGTCAGCTCAAGCAATTTGCCAAGGGCGAGCATAGGTGCTTCCTTAGTGGTGGTGACCGCAGTCAGGGCCATGAACGTGATCGTCGTCTTCGCCAAGTTCTGCCGGTTCCATTTCCAGCTGCAGGCTGACCAGATTGGTGGCCATCGGGCGCAGCAGCAAGTTGGCATACTCGGTGTCGTCTTCCTCGACATCCACGCCGATCAGCAACTGGCCACGGCCATCCTGCTGAATCCACACTTCCTTGCCTTGCCAGACCACAGCAAAGCGGGTGCAGGAAGTTTCCAGCTGGGTGCCGTCTTCATCTTCGAGGATCAGGCGCAAGGCGTCGGTCATTACAGAGTCTCTCTTCAAGGTTGGCGTTGGAACGGATACACCGAGCCCAACTTCAGGATCTGGGTCAATTCGTCCAGTGCCGTACGGCATTCCACCAGCAGTTGCGGGTCAGCCAGGTCTGCTTCGCCAAGGCGATCGCGGTAGTGCCTGTCGACCCACTGCAGCAGCGTGTCATACAGCGGGGCCGTCATGATAACGCCTTGGTTGACGGCTGCCAGTTCCGCTTCTTTCAAAGCCACGCGCAAACGCAGGCAGGCGGGGCCGCCGCCGTTTTGCATGCTTTGCTTGAGGTCGAATACCTTGACCTCCTTCACCGGGCCTCCCTGGCTGGTCAGCTGGCCCAGATAGGCCCAGACCCGCTCGTTGTTGCGGCACTCTTCCGGCACGACCAGCAGCATGGAACCATCGTCGCGGCTGAGCAGCTGGCTGTTGAACAGGTAGGAACGCACCGCGTCCTCCACCGCCACCGCGGCCCTGGGCACGCAGATGGCCTGGAAGTTGCCACCCTTGCTGGCCAGTTTAGCTCGCAGTTGCCCAAGTACCGCGTCGGTCTCGAGAAACGCGTCCTCGTGGTAGAACAGCACCTCGCCGTTACCGACCGAAATCACATCATTGTGGAACACACCCTGGTCGATCACCGCCGGGTTCTGTTGAGCGTAGACCACACCGTCATCGCTCAGGCCGTGCAGCCGGGCCACAGCTTGCGAGGCCTCCAGGGTTTGTCGGGCCGGGTACTTCTGTGGCGCGGGGTAACGGCTGTCGAAGGCACTGCGGCCGTAGACAAAAAATTCCACGCCAGCCTCGCCATAGGCGCGGCAGAAGCGCGTGTGGTTGGCCGCGCCCTCGTCACCGAACTGTGCCACGGCAGGCAGCGCAGCGTGGTGGGCAAAGTGTTTCTCGTTGTTGAACATGGCGCCCAGCACGCGGCTGGTGGTCGGGTGTTCGATGCTACGGTGATATTTGCAGTTGAGGTTGGCGGCAGTGAAGTGCACGCGACCGTCAGCAGTGTCGGCACTCGGGCTGACTGTCGCGGCGTTGGCCACCCACATGCTCGAGGCCGAGCAACTGGCCACCAGCAACGGCATGGCCTCGCGGGCGGCGCGCTGGATAACGTCGGCATCGCTACCACTGAACCCCAGGCGGCGCAGCGCCGCCACGTCCGGGCGCTCTTGTGGCGCCAGAACACCCTGCTTGAAGCCCATGTCGGCCAGCGCTTTCATCTTCGCCAGGCCCTGGCGCGCGGCCTCACGCGGGTTGGACGCCTGCTGGCTGTTGCTCTGCGAAGCCACGTTACCGTAAGACAGGCCGCCATAGTTGTGGGTAGGCCCCACCAGGCCATCAAAATTCACTTCATAGGATTTCATCGGCTAGGCTCCGTGACCTGTTGTTATAGGGTGACGCCCGGCGTCAGGGTCGCCGGCAAGGCAAGGCTGGCGGTCTCCAGCGAAGCCACGGGGTAAGCGCAGTAGTCGGCCGCGTAATAGGCGCTGGCGCGATGGTTGCCACTGGCACCCACACCACCGAACGGCGCGCTGCTGGCAGCCCCCGTCAGCTGCTTGTTCCAGTTGACGATGCCAGCGCGACTGCGCAACCAGAAGTACTGGTAGCGGGCCCGCGAATCAGACAGTAAGCCGGCGGCCAGGCCATACTGGGTGTTATTGGCTTCATCGATGGCAGCATCGAAGTCGGCGTAGCGGATCACCTGCAACAGCGGGCCGAAAAACTCTTCGTCCGGGCGGTCAGCCACGGCGGTGACATCGACAATGCCCGGGGTCAGCAGTGCGGCATCGGCCTGCGGCTGAGTCATTTCCAGCAGTTTCACGCCACCTTTGGCGGCCAGTTCAACCTGGGCGGCAAGCAGCGCCCGAGCCGCCTGCAGCGAAATCACCGACCCCATGAAAGGCGCCGGCTGTTCATCGAACGCCCCCACCGTGATGGTTTTGCACACTTCGACCAGGCGCGCGATCAGCGCATCACCCCAGGCGCCTTGCGGCACCAGCAGGCGCCGCGCGCAGGTGCAACGCTGGCCGGCGGAAATGAACGCCGACTGGACAATGGTATACACCGCCGCATCGAGGTCCTTGACCTCGTCCACCACCAGCGGGTTGTTACCCCCCATTTCCAGGGCCAGGATCTTGTCTGGGCGGCCTGCGAACTGTTGATGCAGCAGGTTGCCGGTGCGGCTGGAGCCGGTGAAGAACAGGCCATCGATACCTGGGTTGGCGGCCAGCGCCACACCGGTTTCACGTGCGCCCTGCACCAGGTTCAGCACACCCGCCGGCAGGCCGGCAGCAATCCAGCAGTTGACGGTAAGCTCAGCGACCTTGGGGGTGAGCTCGCTGGGCTTGAACACCACGCAGTTGCCTGCCAGCAGCGCCGGCACGATATGGCCATTGGGCAGGTGCCCGGGGAAGTTGTAAGGGCCGAACACCGCCACGACGCCGTGAGGCTTGTGCCGCAGAACAGCCGTGGCATCGGCCAGCGGACCACTCTTTTCGCCGGTGCGCTCGCGGTAGCTCTGTACTGAAATCGCCACCTTGTTGATCATACTGGTGACTTCAGTCGCAGATTCCCACAGCGGCTTCCCAGTTTCCTCGCCAATGCACTGGGCCATGGCTTCGGCATGCACTTTCAGCTGCGCGGCAAACTTCTCCAGCACATCGATACGTGCCTCCAGGCTCAATTGCGCCCAGGCCGGAAAGGCCTGCCGCGCGGCCTGCACGGCAGCGTCGACCTGGCTGGCGTCAGCGCCCTGCCCTTGCCAGATCACGGCCTGGGTCACCGGGTTGAGCGACTGCAGGGTTTCGCCCTGGCCGGCCTGCCAATTGCCTGCGATGTAATGCGTGGTCATTTACTGGGCCTCCCGGCTGGCCGACAGCGGCACCGCGCGGACATTGTCGCCGACGCCCATGCGCAGGCGCTTGGCGGTCAACGGGTCGACCACCAGGGTGCCGGCGGCCAACCGTGCAGGTGCAGCAGTGATGCGGCAATCGTCGCGCTTGCGGTTGTGGATGATGAAAGGGGTCGCGTCATCGCCTGGCGTACCTACCGCCAGCACCAGGGTCTGGCTCTCGCGCACGGCGCGGATCTTGGCAGTGTCACACTCGATGGCCGGGCCGGCATCGAAGATGTCGACGTAGCCCTGGTAGTTGAAGCCTTCCTGCTTGAGCATGGCCAGCGCCGGCTCGGTGTCTTTGTGCACACGGCCGATCACACTGCGCGCCGCTTCGGACAGGAAGCAGGTGTACAGCGGGAACTTGGGCATCAGTTCGGCGATGAACGACTTGTTGCCCACGCCGGTGAGGTAATCGGCCTGGCTGAACTCCATCTTGAAAAAATGCCGGCCCAGGCTTTCCCAGAACGGCGAACGGCCCTGCTCGTCAGACATGCCGCGCATTTCGGCAATGATCTTCTTGCCGAACAGCTCGGGGAACTCGGCAATGAACAGCATGCGCGCACGCGACAGCAGGCGGCCATTGAGGCCCGAGCGGTAGTCGCTACGCAGGAACAGCGAGCACAGCTCGGAGTTGCCGGTCAGGTCGTTGGCCAGGAACAGCGTCGGGATTTCGCGGTAGATCTTCAGCTCCTGCGAGGCGCTGACAGTCAGGCCGACCCGGTAGTTGTACCAAGGCTCACGCAGGCCGACGGCGCCGGCGATGGCACTGATACCCACCACCAGACCTTCGTCGTTTTCCAGCACGAACAGGTAATCGGTGTCGCCACGCTCGGCTTCGCCACGAAAGCTTTTTTCCGCCCAACCAACGCGATGCCCCAGGCGCTCTTCGTTGGCCGGCAGCGTGGTCAGCCCGGTGGTGCCGGTGCTGCGTGCCAATTCGATCAACGCAGGCAAATCGCTGCTGCGTACAGGACGAACGATCATGCTATCTCCTTGTGCGGCGGCATCGGCCGGCGCGAAACTCTGCTAACGCATCAATCCCGAAACGTCTGTTGCCAGACCTCAAACCGCGACCAGGCGCACGCTGGCGCCCTCGCCCACGCCCAGCGCGTCGGCTGCTGCCACGCTCAGGCTGACCGGCTTGCCAGGCACCCAGTCCAGGTCCAGCAACACCGCGCGGTAGTCCTGCAACAGGCCGTTGCACACCAGGTACGGGCGACCGCCTTTGGCCGGGGCCTCTTCGATCTTCACCGGCACCACCCGGCTCTGGGCGATCGAGCGGATGCCAGAGGTGCGCGCATGCAGGGTCGGGCCGCCGTCGAAGATGTCGATGTAGTGCTCGGTCTCGAAGCCTTCGCGCATGAGTATGTCGAAGGTGATCTGCGCCCGCGGATGTACCTGGCCCATGGCTTCCTGCGCCAGGTCTGGCAACAACGGCACGTAGATCGGGTAGTGGGGCATCAGCTCGGCGAGAAAGGTACGGCTCTTCAGGCCGCACAGGCGCTCGGCGTCGGCATAGTTGAGGTCGAAGAAGTTGCGGCCGATGGCATCCCAGAACGGCGATTCACCCTGCTCGTCGCTGAAGCCGACGATTTCGGTCACCACCGAATCGGCAAAGCGCTCCGGGTGCGCCGCCATGAACAGCAGTCGGCCGCGCGAGTTGAGCTCGGCCCAGCCACTGTTCACCAACTCCGGCGCCACATAGAAGCTGGTCAGCAGGCTGTTGCCGGTCAGATCGTGGCACAGCGACAGCACATGGATCTTGTTGTGTATCTTCAGCTCGCGTGAGGCGTGCACGAATGTTTCGTTACGAAAACTGTAGAACGGCTCGGAGTACCCGGCCGAAGCGACGATGGCCGAGCAGCCGGCCAACTTGCCTGTTTCACTGTCTTCGAGCACGAAAAAGTAACTCTCTTCACCGTTGAAGCTGACCTCGGCGGCGAAGGATGTCTCAGAGGCGGCAATCTTGTCGCCCAGACGAGCAGTGTCGTCCGGCAGCGAGGTGACACCAATGGGGCTGTCTGCAGCCATGCGCTGCACGTCGTTCAGATCAGCCATTTGCGCGGGGCGCATCACCAGCATGGTGTCACTCCTTTGGAATACGGGCCATTCACGTCGGCACGGAAAAACGGCAGGCACCCAGGCACCTGCACTGGAATCGGGTATCGCCGGCCCGGCGTAGCCTCGGGTTGAGGCTGCGCCGGGACCGGCGAAAGGACCGCTGGCGGATCAGCCTTTGGTCAGTGTGGCCACAGCGCGTTCGAAGCGGTCCAGGCCTTCGTCGATGTCAGCGTCTTCAACCACCAGGCTTGGCGCGAAGCGGACCACGTCCGGGCCGGCCTGCAGCACCATCACGCCTTCTTTCTCGGCAGCATTGAGCACGTCCTTGGCCTTGCCTTGCCAGGCCTCGGTCAAGACACAGCCCAGCAGCAAGCCGACGCCACGCACCTGGCTGAACAGGTTGTACTGCTGGCCGATCTGTTCCAGGCGGGTTTTGAAGCGCTCGTGCTTAGCCTTGATACCGGCCAGGGTTTCCGGGGTATTGACCACATCCAGCACCGCGCAGGCAACGGCGCAGCCCAGCGGGTTGCCGCCATAGGTGGTGCCGTGGGTGCCAACGGCCAGGTGCTTGGCCAGCTCGGTGGTGGTCAGCATGGCGCCAATCGGGAAGCCGCCGCCCAGGCTCTTGGCACTGGTCAGAATGTCCGGGGTCACGCCGTAGTGCTGGTAGGCATACAGCGAGCCGGTACGGCCCACGCCAGTCTGCACTTCGTCGAAGATCAGCAGCGCATTGTGCTCGTCACACAGCTTGCGCGCGCCTTCCAGGTAGGCCTTGTCGGCTGGCACCACGCCGCTCTCGCCCTGGATCGGCTCGATCACCACGGCGCAGGTCTTGTCGGAAATCTGTGCCTTCAACGCTTCCAGGTCGTTGTACGGCACATGGCTGATACCGGTGATCTTCGGGCCAAAGCCATCGGAGTACTTCGGCTGGCCACCCACGCTGACGGTAAACAGGGTGCGACCGTGGAAGCTGTTCACGGTGGCGATGATTTCGTGCTTTTGCGGACCGAAGCGGTCATGAGCCACACGACGGGCCAGCTTGAAAGCGGCCTCGTTGGACTCGGCGCCGGAGTTGCAGAAGAACGCGCGGTCGGCAAAGGTGGCGTCCACCAGCTTGTGGGCCAGGCGCAGGGCCGGCTCGTTGGTGAACACGTTGGAGACGTGCCAGAGGGTGTTGGCCTGTTCAGTCAGGGCCTTGACCAGTGCCGGGTGGCAGTGGCCCAGGGCATTGACCGCGATGCCGCCGGCAAAGTCGATCAACTCGCGACCCGACTGGTCCCAGACGCGGGAACCCTCGCCTCGCACAGGAATGAAGGCCGCCGGAGAATAGTTGGGGACCATCACCTGGTCGAAATCGGCACGTTGCACCGGGGCTTGCTCAACGGACATCTGAGTCTCCTGAAGAGGAACGCTGGCCTGGAAGTGGCGAGCGATGGGGGGATTGTAAGGACTGATCCGCGCCTGTCCTTGCGGCCAAGCGACAACTTGTTACAGCGCAAAACCCAGTTTTGACAAGGCTTTCGGCAATGCGACAAACACTGTCGCAATCGCGCAGTGTACGGGAGAGAGGGGGCAGGGTGAACGGGTGTTCACATAGGTTTGTGAGGGGGCAGGATGTACGGCGATGTTGAGGTGTTGGCGGGGAGATCGAGCGCCGCCCGCGCGGCGCTTCGCGGGTAAACCCGCTCCTACGTTTGTTTCGGGCCAGTCCCTCCTGTGCCTGGCGCGCGCGACCGCCTTGTTTGTTCGACGGGATATCGAGGTGTGCGCCAAGGCGTTCGCGCGCAAATGCCACAGGCATAACTGGCCCGAAACAAACGTAGGAGCGGGTTTACCCGCGAAGCGCCGCGTGGGCCGCGCTCGATTTGCACTCCAACATCAACCCCAAGGCATACACCCCGAACCCAACCGAAATCTCAGCCCTTTTCAGCCGGCGCCGAGCTCAATTCAAACGGGCTGCTGCTGCGACGCTGGTTCCGGTCTTCCCGCGGCGTTGCACCAAAGAAGTTACGGTAGGCACTGGAAAAATGCGGCCCCGAGGAGAAGCCACAGGACAGCCCGATCTGGATGATCGACTTGCTGGTCTGCATCAGCATCTGCCGCGCCTTGTTCAACCGCAACTCCAGGTAGTACTGGCTGGGCACACGGTTCAGGTACTGCTTGAAGATACGCTCCAACTGCCGACGTGACACGCACACATGCTGAGCGATTTCGTCGGTGGTCAGCGGCTCTTCGATGTTGGCTTCCATCAGCAACACGGCCTGAGTCAGCTTGGGGTGACTCGAGCCCAGGCGGTTCTGCAGCGGAATACGCTGGCGCTCGCCACCCTCGCGGATGCGTTCTACCACCAGCTCTTCCGATACCGCCCCGGCCAGCTCCGCCCCGTGATCGCGCGCCAGCACCGCCAGCAGCAGGTCGGTCACGGCCATACCGCCGCAGGCGGTCAGTCGGTCGCGATCCCAGTCGAACAGGTGGCTGGTGGCAATCACCTTGGGGAAGCGTTCGGCAAAGTCATCCTGCCAGCGCCAGTGCACGGCTGCCCGGTACCCATCGAGCAGGCCCAGCATGGCCAGCGGATACACACCGGCCGACAAGCCACCGATCAGGCAACCACTGCGCGCCAGTTGCTTGAGCGCCGCTGAAAAGGCAGCCCCCATCGCCGCAGGCGGCTCGTCGGCCAGCAGAAAGAGCTTGTGGCAGCCCTCCAGGCGGCCGGTCCACGGCTCGCCCGGCAGCCGCCAGGCGCCGTCCTGCGCAGGCTCGGCCTGCAGGAAGACCAACTCGTAGACCACATCCGGATGCACACGCTGCGCCACCAGCAACACTTCCTCGGCCAACGCCAGGGTCAAAGGCCTGGTGCTGGGCCAGATGAGAAAACCGATTCGCTGGGTGGTCATAGGGTACGGTCCGAAACCTGAGGTCGTTCGAGTCTGTGCGCCGGGTCAGGCTGCGCTCGCCGCGCAGCATGCCCTATTCTGGTGCAAAAATGCAGCTTTTACTTCAGGCTGCCGGAGAGGAACTGCTGCAGGCGCTCCGACTGCGGATTGGCCAGCACTTCACGCGGGCAGCCGGTTTCTTCCACCAGGCCTTTGTGCAGAAACACCAGCTGGTTGGACACCTCGCGGGCAAAGCCCATTTCGTGGGTCACCACCACCATGGTCCGACCTTCCTGGGCCAGCGCCTGCATCACCTTCAGCACATCACCCACCAGCTCAGGGTCAAGCGCCGAGGTCGGCTCGTCGAACAGCATGACCTCCGGCTCCATGGCCAATGCCCGGGCAATTGCCACACGTTGTTGCTCACCTCCCGACATATGCCCGGGGAAGGCATCCTTGCGATGGGCAACCCCCACCTTGGCCAGGTAGTGCTCGGCCTTTTCCAGGGCTTCCTTCTTGTTCACGCCCAGCACGTGCACTGGCGCTTCGATGATGTTCTCAAGCGCAGTCATGTGCGACCACAGGTTGAAGTGCTGGAACACCATCGACAGGCGTGAGCGCATACGCTGCAATTGACGCGGGTCGGCGGCCTTCAACGCACCATCCTTGCCGGCCACCAGCTTCAGCTCTTCGTTGTTGAGCAGGATCTTGCCGGCGTGCGGCTGCTCCAGCAGGTTGATGCAGCGCAGGAAGGTCGACTTGCCCGAACCGCTGGAGCCGATGATGCTGATGACGTCGCCGGCCTTGGCCGCCAGTGACACGCCCTTGAGCACTTCGTGGCTGCCGTAGCGCTTGTGCAGGTCTTGGACTTCGAGTTTGTACATGCTGTCGATTCTCACAAAGCGGTCAGTGCTTGCGCGGCGCCAGGTAGCCGAGCCAGCGGCGTTCGGCCATCTTGAACAGGCGCACCAGGATGAAGGTCAGGCACAGGTAGAACACGCCCGCCGTGATATAGGCCTCGAAAGGCAGGTAGTACTGGGCATTGACCGTGCGCGCAGCACCGGTGATGTCGATCAGGGTGACGATCGACGCCAGGCTGGTGGTCTGCAGCATCATGATCACTTCATTGCTGTACTGCGGCAGTGCCCGACGCAGTGCCGAAGGCAGCAGGATGCGGCGGTACATTTTCATGCGCGACATCCCCATGGCCTTGGCAGCTTCGATCTCGCCATGCGGCGTCGCCTTGAGGCTGCCGGCAATGATTTCGGCGGTATAGGCACTGGTATTGATGCCGAACGCCAGGCAGGCGCAGAAGGTAGCGCTGGACAGCAGCGGCCAGAAGATACTCTCGCGCACCGCCTCGAACTGGGCCAGGCCGTAGTAGATCAGGAACAGCTGCACCAGCATCGGCGTGCCACGGATGACGTAGGTGTACAGCCATGCAGCAAGGTTGACCACCGGCTGCCTGGATACCCGCATCAGGCCCAGCGGAATGGCTGCCAACAGGCCGAAGAAAAGCGAAATCGCCAGAAGTTTCAGGGTGGTCAGCAGGCCGCCGAAGTACATCGGCAGCGCTTCCCAGACGACGTTGTAGTCGAAGATCATAGTTCAGCCACCTTGACGCCCACCGAGTAGCGGCGCTCCAGATACTTCAGGGCCAGCAGCGAAACACTGGTCAGCACCAGGTACAGCGCCGCCACTGCCAGGAAGAAGGTGAAGGGTTCGCGGGTGGCGTCAGCCGCCTGCTTGGCCTTGAACATCATGTCCTGCAGGCCGACGACCGAAATCAGCGCAGTAGCCTTGGTCAGCACCAGCCAGTTGTTGGTGAAGCCCGGAATGGCCAGGCGAATCATTTGCGGCACCTGGATGCGGAAGAACACTTGGCGGGGGCTCATGCCATACGCCACGCCCGCCTCAGCCTGGCCTTTGGGAATGCCCAAGAAGGCCCCACGGAAGGTTTCCGAGAGGTAGGCGCCAAAGATGAAGCCCAGGGTACCGATACCCGCAACCAGCGGATTCAGATCGATATAGTCTTCATAGCCGAGCAGCGGCGCCACCCGGTTGATGATGTCTTGCCCGCCGTAGAAGATCAGCAGGATCAGGACCAGGTCCGGAATACCACGGATCACCGTGGAATACAGATCGCCCAGCCAGGCCAGCCAGCGCACTGGCGACAAACGCAGCGCCACACCGATCAGGCCGAGCACGATGGCCAGGGCCATCGACGACAGGGCGAGCTGTAGCGTCAGCCACGCCCCGTCGAGGATGACTGCCCCGTAGCCTTTCAACATGATGAGGTCCTCGACCTAGAGAATGAAAAATGGTGCAAACCTCAGAGCCTCTGCTGTTTGCACCATTGCACAGGTGAAACCCGACGTCTTACTTCGAGTCTGGACCGTAGATGTCGAAATTGAAGTACTTACTTTCGATTTCTTTGTACTTGCCGTTGGCACGGATGGCGTCGATCGCCGCGTTGATGCGGTCGACATTGGCCTTGTCACCCTTGCGTACGGCAATACCGATACCGTCACCGAAGTACTTGGCGTCGGTGAAGGCCGGGCCTACGAACGCGAAGCCCTTGCCGGCGTCAGTCTTGAGGAAGCCGTCTTCCAGCAGGGTGGCGTCAGCCACGGTGCCGTCGAGGCGGCCAGCTGCGACGTCCAGGTAGATTTCGTTCTGGGTGCCGTAAGGCACCACGGTGGCACCTTTGGCGCCCAGCACTTCCTTGGCGAAGCGGTCGTGAATGGAGCCGCGCTGCACGCCGATCTTCTTGCCTTTCAGTTCGTCCAGGCTGTCGCTGACGGTGGTGCCGTCCTTCATGACCAGGCGCGCCGGAGTCAGGTAGTAGCGTTTGGTGAAGTCGACCGACTTCTTGCGGTCATCGGTGATCGACATGGACGACAGGATGGCGTCGATCTTGCGCACTTTCAGCGCCGGGATCAGGCCGTCGAACTCCTGCTCGACCCAGGTACACTTGGTTTTCATCTCTTCGCACAGCGCGTTGCCGATATCGTAGTCAAAGCCGGCAATGCTGCCGTCAGGTTGCTTGAAGGCGAAGGGTGGGTAGGCCGCTTCGATGCCGATTTTCAGCGGTTTTTCAGCAGCCTGCGACACCAGGGAAAACACAGACAGCGCCAGGGCGCCAAGCAGTGCGAGCTTCTTCATCAGGTAACTCCATCGGTACGGGGCAATACAAGGCAGGTAACGGCTGCCCGATATGCGAATGAGTACAACGCGAGCCGCGCAGGGTTCGACCAAGGCCGCATACCACGAGCGAGTGAGTGGCATTTTAACGACAGCCCGGTAGTCGATATTTCTTCAAAGCGACAACTACTTATAGAAGCGCTTGAAACCGCCGCGGGCGATGTTGACAGCCAGTGCAGAATATGCAATGGCGCAAGAAATAGAACCTATAGACCTAGCAATTCCTGGGCCTATTATTGGCAAACCCTTGTACGACGGCAAGTGCAGCGTGCCTTGATACACAAAATGCTGTCCCCGATGCACCGAAACGGGCCGGAATTGTTTCCTGGCGCCCCGAACCTGTGCGGGGCCGGTGACAGAACAGTAACCGATGATTGTCGGGTAACAATGCAAGAGCGGGCTTGCCCGCGAATGCATGAGGTCAGGAGACAGCTTAGCCTGAACTGACGCATTCGCGGGCAAGCCCGCTCCTACAGGGGGTATTGCCGGGGAGGGAATTAGGCCGAAGCCAGGTTCATCGCCTTGTGGGTATCGATCAGGTGCTGCACCACACCTGGGTCGGCCAAGGTCGAGATATCGCCCAGGGCGTCGTATTCACCGGTCGCAATCTTGCGCAGGATGCGGCGCATGATCTTGCCCGAGCGGGTCTTCGGCAGCCCTGGCGCCCACTGGATCACATCCGGCGAGGCAATCGGGCCAATCTCCTTGCGTACCCAGTTCTTCAGCTCCAGGCGCAATTGCTCGCTGGCCTCGATGCCGGCATTGAGGGTGACATACACATAAATGCCCTGCCCTTTGATGTCATGCGGCACGCCAACCACTGCGGCCTCGGCAACCTTCGAATGCGCAACCATGGCGCTTTCGATCTCGGCAGTACCCATGCGGTGGCCGGACACGTTGAGCACGTCATCCACACGGCCGGTGATCCAGTAGTAGCCGTCCTCGTCGCGGCGCGCACCGTCGCCGGTGAAATACATGCCACGGAAGGTCTTGAAGTAGGTGTCGACGAAGCGGTCATGGTCGCCGTACAACGAACGCGACTGACCCGGCCAGGAATCGAGGATTACCAGGTTGCCTTCGGCAGCACCGTCGATCAGGTTGCCCAGGTTATCGACCAGGGCAGGCACCACACCGAAGAACGGACGGGTTGCCGAACCCGGCTTGAGGCCGGTGGCGCCAGGCAGCGGGCTGATCAGGATGCCGCCGGTCTCGGTCTGCCACCAGGTGTCGACGATCGGGCAACGCTCCTTGCCGACGGTCTTGTAGTACCAGTTCCAGGCCTCAGGGTTGATCGGCTCACCCACCGACCCCAGCAGACGCAGGCTGGAACCGTCGGCGCCCTCAACAGCTGCCTGCCCTTCAGCCATCATGGCGCGAATGGCAGTTGGCGCTGTGTAGAGGATGTTGACCTTGTGCTTGTCGACGATCTTCGATACGCGGGTAATGTCCGGGTAGTTCGGCACGCCCTCGAACAGCAAGGTGGTAGCGCCGTTGGCCAGCGGGCCGTAGACGATATAGCTGTGGCCTGTGACCCAACCGACGTCGGCGGTGCACCAGTACACCTCGCCCGGGCGGTAATCGAATACGCGTTCATGGGTCAGCGCGGCGTAAACCAGGTAACCGCCCGTGGTGTGCAGCACGCCCTTCGGCTTGCCGGTGGAGCCGGAGGTATAAAGGATGAACAGCGCCTCTTCAGCGCCCATTTCCTTGGGTGCGCAGTGGCTGGAGGCGACTTTCATCAGGTCTTCGTACCAGATGTCGCGGTGCTGGTGCCAGGCAATGTCGCCACCGGTGCGCTTGCACACGATGATTTTCTGCACGCTGCTGGTTTCAGGGTTGGTCAGCGCCAGGTCGACGTTGGCCTTGAGCGGTGTGCGGCGGCCACCACGCACGCCTTCGTCGGCCGTGATCACCACCTTGGACTTGCAGTCGATGATACGGCCAGCCAGCGCCTCGGGCGAGAAGCCGCCGAACACCACCGAGTGAATCGCACCAATGCGTGCACAGGCCAGCATGGCGACCACCGCTTCGGGGATCATCGGCATATAGATGGTGACCACGTCACCGCGGTGCACATCCTGGCCACGCAGGGCGTTGGCGAACTTGCAGACCTGCTCGTGCAACTCGCGGTAAGTGATGTTGCGGTGCTCGGAAGGGTCGTCACCTTCCCAGATGATGGCCAACTGGTCACCGCGCTCTTCAAGGTGGCGGTCCAGGCAGTTGGAGGAAACGTTCAGAGTGCCGTCGGCGAACCATTTGATATCGACATGGTGGTCGTCGAAGGAGGTCTGCTTGACCTTGGTGAACGGCTTGATCCAGTCGATACGCTGGGCCTGCTCGCGCCAGAAGCCGTCCGGGTTGATCACCGATTGCTGGTACATGGCCTTGTAGGTGGCCTCGTCGGTCAGGGTAGTGGCCGCAACCTCGGGACGAACGGGATACAGTGGAGCCGCACTCATCTGTGTTACCTCGGTGTAATAGTTGTTTTTGTATGGAACCGTTTGTAACTGTACCAGAGCGACAAAAGCCATTCGACGTTGGTAGTAATTTGGCACACCCGTTCCGGCAAAACGCTCTGGCGCGGGCATTACAGCCTTGCCGACGAAAAAACGAGGGGTTTGCCACAGGATTGTTACAGATTCTGTCAAAACACTTTATCAAAACACCCACTGTTTCAGCATTGGCCACCGCCATAAAATTCACCTCGCCAGCAACGGCAAGGCGATTAACAACTGGTAACAGCCCCCACGAAGGCAAACGTTAATCCCCCTCTAATCCCGATAGTTAACACTCGCTGTACTCGCGGCGCCATAAGCGCCGCGTGCCCCCTCACGACCTTAGACAGGTAAATAGAAAATGAAAGCTTTACTGGTATTGGTACTTGGCAGTCTTTGCGGCGCGGCAATGGCCGGCGAAGCCAAAGATGCCGAGCAGATTCCGGTTGAACAGTACAGTTACTCGCAGCACCTGGACATTGCTCGCGTCATTTCCATGAGCGAAGTGCCCAATGTGTGCGAAGTCGTGCCCGCCCGCATGACCTACGAGGACTCCCAGGGCCAGAAGCACATTCTCGAATACCGCGTGATGGGGAACGGCTGCTCTAACGGCTGATACCCTGGAATCGGGGGCCCTGCGGGCCCCTATCGCGACACAAGGCCGCTCCCACAGGTAATGCGCCCAGCCAGAGCACAGCGTATTACCTGTGGGAGCGGCCTTGTGTCGCGAAAGGACTGCAACGCAGTCCCAGGTTCTTTGCCCAACAACTAATCCGCCGACTTGTTAAGCGAGTAATCCCTCAACTTGTTGGCAATTGTCGTGTGCGAAACACCCAATCTTTTCCCCAAAGCCCGACTACTCGAAAACTCCCCCATCAAACTTTCCAGCACCGCCTTTTCAAAGCGCCCTACTATCTGCGAAAGATCCCCTTCCAGCGAAAACTCGCCCAACGGTTGCCGCACGCCATAATCCGGCAAGCGGATATGCTCGCTTTTAACCACGCCGCCGTCACATAACGAAACCGCTTGGAACAACACGTTTTCCAACTGCCTTACATTACCTGGCCAGTGGTACTGCCCAAGTTTGTCCATTGCCGCCGGTGCCAGGCGCGGCATGGCGCAGCCAATCTGTCGACTGGCCTGATCGAGAAAATGCTGCACCAACCCCTCCAGACCATCCATGCATTCGCGCAAAGGCGGAATGTGCAGCGACAGTACATTGAGCCGGTGATACAGGTCCTGGCGAAACTCGCCACGGGCACACAACTCGGACAAATCCACCTGGGTTGCACAAATCACCCGCACATCCAGGTAGACCTCTTCATCGCTACCCACCCGACGGAAGCAGCCGTCCTGCAGAAAGCGCAGCAGCTTTACCTGCAGGCGCGGGCTCATCTCCCCTACCCCGTCAAGGAACAGCGTGCCGCCTGCAGTCAACTCCAGCAGCCCCAGCTTGCCTTCGGCCCGTGCCCCTTCGAATGCCCCAGGGCCGTAACCGAACAGCTCGGTCTCGGCCATCGACTCGGGCAACCCGGCGCAGTTGAGCGCCATCAGCGGCGACTGTCCACGCGGGCTGGCCAGGTGGCAGGCACGCGCCAGCAACTCCTTGCCGGTACCGGTTTCGCCCTCGATCAGCAACGGTGCATCCAGCGGCGCCATGCGCCGCGCTTCACGCACCACGGCAGCCATCACCCGCGAGCTCTGGAAGATGCTGTCGAAGCCACGCAGCTCTTGCTTGCGCACATTGTAGATACGCTCGCCGATTCGGTCGGCGCGGTGCAGGGTAAGCACCGCGCCGGCCAGCGCCTCGCTGTCATCGTGCTCGGACTGCAGCGGTGCGATATCGGCCAGGAACACATCGCCTTTGACTTTGATGCGCAAGCCGTTGATGCGTGACTTGTTGGCCCGCACCAGCTCCGGTAGATCGAAGTCTTCTACGTAGCGCGCCAGCGGCATGCCCGGCACCTCATCAACCCGCACGCCAAGCAACTGCGCGGCGGCACGGTTGGCCGCAACGATGCTGCCGCCCATGTCGATCGACAGCACCGGGAAGTCCAGCGCCCCCAGCAACGCATTCAGCTCCATGTGCCGGCGTTCGCTGGGCATCAGGCCCACACGCTTTACGCCGAACACCCCGGCAATCGCCTCGAACTTCGGCCGCAGGGCCTGAAATTGCAGGTTGATCAGGTTCGGGCAGTGCAGGTAGATGGCGTTGCCATGGTCACCGCCAACCTCACCGCGCAGCACGTTGATGCCGTACTCCACCAGCAGGTTGAGGATGTCGCGCAGGATGCCAATGCGGTTCTGGCAATGGACTTTGATACGCATGAGGGCTCTCGAAGCGCTGATGTTTTTCAACACCGCGCGGAAAAGTCGTAAAGATAAGCTGACAAAAACCGGGTTTCTATCAACCAGATGCCTCGAATTTTCCGACACTTGCCGCGTTTTGTAAAATTATCGTTACGAAAACCCACGTCAGCACCCTTCGCGGCCGAGGCCCACCCCCGTGCAAAACCGCTGGCGAAGGGATATTCCTTTAGGCATGTCCTGCACATAACAAGAAAAGCCCTCACCAGGAGAGCCTCATGAAACAGACGCAATACGTGGCACGCGAGCCCGATGCGCATGGTTTTATCGATTACCCGCAGCAAGAGCATGCGGTGTGGAACACCCTGATCACCCGCCAGCTGAAAGTGATCGAAGGCCGTGCGTGCCAGGAATACCTGGACGGCATCGACCAGCTGAAATTGCCGCATGACCGCATTCCGCAATTGGGCGAGATCAACAAGGTGCTGGGTGCCACCACCGGCTGGCAGGTTGCCCGGGTACCGGCGCTGATCCCCTTCCAGACCTTCTTCGAATTGCTGGCCAGTAAGCGCTTTCCGGTCGCCACTTTCATCCGCACCCCGGAAGAGCTGGACTACCTGCAAGAGCCGGATATCTTCCACGAGATCTTCGGCCACTGCCCGCTGCTGACCAATCCCTGGTTCGCCGAGTTCACCCACACCTACGGCAAGCTCGGCCTCGCCGCGACCAAGGAACAACGTGTGTACCTGGCGCGCTTGTACTGGATGACCATCGAGTTTGGCCTGATGGAAACCGCGCAAGGCCGCAAAATCTATGGTGGCGGCATCCTCTCGTCGCCGAAAGAGACCGTCTACAGTCTGTCTGACGAGCCTGAGCACCAAGCCTTCGACCCGATCGAGGCCATGCGTACGCCCTACCGCATCGACATTCTGCAACCGGTGTATTTCGTGCTGCCGAACATGAAGCGCCTGTTCGACCTGGCCCACGAGGACATCATGGGCATGGTCCATAAAGCCATGCAGCTGGGTCTGCACGCACCGAAATTTCCACCCAAGGTCGCTGCCTGAGCGACCTTGCCGATAACAACTCGAACCGGAAAACACCTCATGAATGCCTTGAACCAAGCCCATTGCGAAGCCTGCCGCGCCGACGCACCGAAAGTCACCGACGAAGAGCTGGCTGAGCTGATCCGCGAAATCCCGGACTGGAACATCGAAGTACGTGACGGCCACATGGAGCTGGAGCGCGTGTTCCTGTTCAAGAACTTCAAGCACGCCCTGGCATTCACCAATGCCGTGGGCGAAATCGCCGAGGCCGAAGGCCACCACCCAGGGCTGCTGACTGAATGGGGCAAGGTCACCGTGACCTGGTGGAGCCACTCGATCAAAGGCCTGCACCGCAACGACTTCATCATGTGCGCACGCACTGACAAGGTGGCGGAAACGGCTGAAGGCCGGAAGTAATCACCAGAACGAAGGGGCCAGAGGCCCCTTTTTTCATGGGGCATATGTGCGCTGTTCGCCCGCAAAACCGACAAACGACCGGGAAAAAAACCAAACTGTCATCCAGACTTGTGTATCCTGCCCGAGCTTTTTGAAGCCACAAACGCGCCTGGCGCAGACTTTTCACTCACACTTGCGAGGAACGACGAGATGCATGAAATCCCGAATCTTCCCTTCCCAAGCCTGAACCCAGAAGAGCCATCCGTGACCGTTCACGCCGAACCGGCAGCTGCCGCCGAGCAGGATGGTGACGATCAATCCAGCGCTGACCAGGAATAACTGCGCATCCCCGACTGTGTGAAAACGGCTGACCTGCGGGCTACCCCCGTCATCACGTTTTCACACCGTCTAAAATCAACGTTGTAACAACCCACTACCACCTGCCCCGCCCCTGCCCTACACAGACTCGTGCCTCCAACCGCAAAGAGGCAGAGCCATGTCATCTATCACTGACGCCGCCGACCTACTCGCCCGGATAGACACCCTGGACGCCGAAAGCGTGCGCCTGCACAGCGACCTGTCCGGTCCAATGGACCTGGCCACATCGCTGCGCGAACATTTCAACCAGGCACTGGGCTTCACAGACCTGTTCCCCGTCGACCTGAGCGATCATGACCTGCACCAGCAGCTGACCGAAGCTTTCGCCCGTGAACCGGCGCGTGAGCACTTCAACCGCACCCTGCGACGCCCCGCCGGCAGCCAAGTAGAGGCGAACCTGGTGGCGACCTTGCAGACAAAACTGGCCCATATCGTGATCACGGCAACCGATGCCTCACTGATCGCCGGGTTGAACGAAGGCCTGCCCAATCCATGGCCCTATGCCAGTTGCAGCCTTGCCCAGGCACTCTGGGCTCGGCGGGTGTGCCTGACCCAGCGTGACTGCTTCGTAGCGGCCGCCCTGCTGCTGTACCCCAGTTTGCCAACTACCCCCCGGCCCCCACGATCGGCCTCCCGTCCACTGGTGCTGGACAACTACCTGGACCTCCCCACACTGGCCAGACACCTGCTGAAGCCTCCAGCCGGTGTTCACCTTGCCGTCCACCTGTTCAACGCCCTCGGTGCGACAGTCTATGCACAAGGCAGGCGTTACCGCCCGCCCACTGCCCGCGAACGAGCGTCGGGTGTAACACCTGATCAGCATGGAAAGGCGTTTCTCCCAGGCCCGGCATTGAATGTGCCAGCCGCTCAAGCGCTCGACGCCGTGCTGCATTCGTCCATGTTCACCCGATGGGCCGGCGAACTGGCCGCCTCGGCAGAATGGGATGCCAGCTCCGATCACTTGGCCTTGGCCGAACAAACCTTGATCGACGTGTTGTACCCACCCGATGACCGCCAGCCGGGGCAGATCATGGCTTTCGAGCTGTTCAGCCCGGACAATGCCACGCTCCCCGTCGAGGAAATCCGCCTTGACCTGATCAACAGTGTGCAAATCCGTCTCGCCTGCACCCCGGCGATTGCGCAACTGGCCGGTGAACTGCTGATGCGCCGCTTCGCGCCCGAACTACTGCTCAGTGGCTACCCGGCCGATTTCAGCTTCGAGCCCGACCTGCGCTGGGCCAGCATCCGCCAGGGAGCCCTGATACTCAGCGCCCGCCAGCAACCGATGACCTTCGACAACGCAGAACAGGTCATGCGCCAGGCCCTGCACGAGGATGACCCCGCTCCCGAAGAAGCACTGCGCCAGACGCTGGCGGTGTGGGCCCCCTTGCGCGGATCATTCGAACTCCCCCCGCCCTGGTCGCACCAGCAATGGCAATTGGCGTTGCATCGCTACCTGGCGGTCAGGGACGTTGAAAGCCTCAATGATCTCCCGGACCGCTTCGAGGAGGCGCGTCGTCAGTTGCTCCAGAGCCGGATAGCGCCCGAGTCGCGCAACGCGGATGGCCAAGTGCACCTGCTGATGTACCTTGACCATGGCGCAGGCTACCGAAGCAATCCCCGCCTGCCGGACGTGACCGCCTGGTATGAAGTGGCCTTCGGCGCTTGGGAACAGCGTGCCACCAACGTCTATCAAGCTATCCTGCACCGCTGCTTGAGCCACCTGCCGGAAGATATCAAGGACCGCCTGCGTGATGGCCCCTGGACCGCCTATGCCGTGACCTGGCCGATCTACGTGGGCCCCGATAACCGACCTGAGTACGGCTCCAGCCCCAGAGCGGACTGGCACATGCAGACGGCCACCCAGGGTTTCGTCGTACATGCCCCGGGCACAGAGGGCGATTGGCTTTACGAGCTGTTCCCCGAACGGCTGCACTGGCAAGCGCACTTCATTGCCCACACAGCGCCGACGCGCCTGGCCGAGCAATTGACGCTGCTCTACAGCGAATACAACCAATCACAACTGCCGTGGATCGCTGCCGACTTTCCCGCCTTGCGACAAGTGCTCATCGCCCCCACGCAAGATCGCCTCGACTCACTGGCCAGGCATTACGCCAGCGATATCGCCTTGGGCAATCGGGATGCTTTGCATGCACTGGGCAAAGGCGCTACCCCGCATGAACAATTCCTGGCCAGGCGCCAGTCCGTGAGCACTGGGCGCTACTTGCAACGGTTGTTTTCCAACCTGATACCGGGCTTGAGTTGCCTGAACCCAGAGGATGGCAGCGATGCACTGGCTTGTGTCCTGGACATCGCCGCGCTGAAAGGCGCGGCAGTCACGCTTGGTGGACGGGCCTTCAAACCATTGGCCAAGCTTCCCGGCGTGCTGGGCCAAAGCGCCAACACCGCACGCCTGAACGCCGCGCGCGCCGCCCGACGCTGGAGCAGCATCCCCGTCACGCCCGACTTCAGCGAGCGCCTTACCCCGCCCAAGCGCTGGCGCAGCGCGCCCGAACTGACGACGGTCGCCCCCGAATCCCGGGAACTCATGACGCAGCGAAGGGTACTGCCGGGCCAGACGCCCGATGCCGTGCTACTTGACCAGATACCCGACAGCCATGGTCCGGTGCCACGCGAGCTACCCGAAACAGCCACACTGATCCCCCGCGACAATGCCACGGTCGATGCAATCATTCATGGCGCCGCCTATCGCCTTCAAACACCGAACACCTCGGGGCTGCTACGTCGGGTTGCGCATGAGCCGCTACTCGGCCAGCCACCCACCGAGGTGCCGCCGCCTTACACCGGCGGCGAAGCGCAAATGGCCCTGAACTTCTCGCCCTTGCCCAATGACGCCGGCACACCCGTATTCGGACAACACGTCAGTCACGCCTTCCAAACCGTGCGGATCGAGCCGGTACCGATTCGTTATCGCCCCCAGCACACACGCTTCGACATCTGGGCGCAGGTCATGGTGCGCGAGGGCAAGGTCGTCGTACACGCCCCTAATCACCCCAGGCGATTGAAAGCCTTGCCCGTCGAAGAAACCCAGTTACGCCTTGGCGTCATCTCGCCTCCCGTGTACCACAGGCGCATCGTGGTCGACCCATCGCCTGAACTACGCTTTGGCTTGCCTGCGGACATGCCGATCGAGCAAGTCAGGCAGATTACCGACTACTGCCCTCCCGTGCGCCTGGGCGGGCTGGCACGGACCATCCCCGACCGCCGCACCCTGCGCGGCGCATTGATCGACTGGCGCGGTGAGCAGTGGTTGATCGTCGAGGCCGATCTGGGGATTTTTTATGGCGCCCCCCATCAGCCCTGGGCATGGCAGACAAGGCTGCTGGATGCCCCGGCACTGCCAGCTTCGCTGCCACATCCGCCCAGAGGGCTGCGTCGCAGGTTCGAGAGAATCACCGACCACGAGGCCATCGAGCGGTACCTGGAAATCAGCGAAACCTACCGCATCGTCGCCGAACGCCCCAACCTGCAGCGCGATGTCGATAACGTGGTCAGATTGCTGCGCGACTGGATAGAACAAGGGCGAACATGGCAACTCCGCCACCCCTCGCGATTCCTGCAGTTCATCGAAGCCATGGAGTCGCGCCTGCTCCCGGAATACGCGCGCAACATCCTCACGCAGAGCGCGGCCCAGGACGCTTTGGCGGGCCCCGCCAGTCGCGGCATCGCAGCATTGAACCGGGAGATAATCCCGATCTGGAGGCAATTCCACGGCACCAGCGCCGCAGACCGCCAACACATGCTAGGCATACTGGACGATCTGCTACCCGCGCGCGGCGCCACTCACCCTTACACACCGACAGCAGGTGCACAGTCGCTGGACGACAACGCGATGGCCGCCTTGCGTCAGCACCTGTATCCAGTCAACCTGGCCTTTGCCAGTGTCACGCTAAGGGACCATAGCCGCGTGGTGTTCTTCGCCCTGTCAGGCAGCCCTGGCCGGCGCGCATTGCATATCATCCCGACGCCCCGCCTCACACCGGCAGTGGACTACGTCGATGCACGCCAGGTTAACCAGTTTTTCCCACCAGACCCGCGGTTTACCGAGCTGCCAATCCTGCGGCGCGCAGATTTCCTGTGGACGCGCGTCCATAAGCGACATCTCGATGCCGAACGACACATCGCCAGCGCGCTGAACCGCAGACTGCTTCACCGCCACACCGAGGTCGAGCGCATCGATGTCTTCACACTGCTCGACTCCTGTCGCTCCTGTGGCGGCTTCGTCCTGCCGCGCTTGCGGCTGGATTACCCGAAAGCCGAGTTCAGTGTGACCTGGATGCTCGATTACACCAACTGACTACAGCCTGACAGCTTCGCCCGCAAACACCCTTGCTGTGGTTAAGATGGCGGCACACACTGCCATCCTTACCGCAGCAACGGATCCCCAATGCCAGCACGCAGTCCCACATCCCTTGCCGTCACTGGGCAAGTCGTCTCCATCGTCCTGTTCACCTTCATCGGCTACCTGAACATCGGCATCCCCTTGGCCGTGTTGCCCGGCTATGTGCACAACGACCTGGGTTTCAGTGCCGTGGTCGCCGGCCTGGTGATCAGCGTGCAGTACCTCGCGACGCTGCTCAGCCGCCCTGGCGCCAGCCGCATCATCGACAACCACGGCAGCAAGAAGGCGGTCATGTACGGACTGGCTGGCTGCGGGCTCAGCGGGGTATTCATGCTGGCCTGTGCCTTCCTCACTCACCTACCTTGGTTGAGCCTGGCTTGCCTGCTGGTCGGTCGCCTGGTGCTGGGCAGCGCCGAAAGCCTGGTAGGCTCGGGTGCGATCGGCTGGGGCATTGG
Source organism: Pseudomonas sp. BO3-4 (assembly GCF_034044115.1). Classification (NCBI taxonomy): domain Bacteria; kingdom Pseudomonadati; phylum Pseudomonadota; class Gammaproteobacteria; order Pseudomonadales; family Pseudomonadaceae; genus Pseudomonas; species Pseudomonas sp. BO3-4. The sequence continues at coordinate 1,563,825 of NZ_CP139018.1, read as the reverse complement.
CCGGGTGGGTGCCGCAAACACGGCCAAGGTCATCTCCTGGAACGGCATCGCCAGCTATGGTGCGCTGGCCATCGGCGCCCCACTGGGCGTGCTGATGGTCAAAGGCCTCGGGCTGTGGAGCATGGGTGTGAGCATCATCCTGCTGTGCATACTCGGTTTGCTACTGGCGTGGCCCAAGCAAGCCGCCCCCATCGTCAGCGGTGTACGCCTGCCGTTCCTGCGGGTGCTGGGCAAGGTATTCCCCCATGGCTCGGGGCTTGCCCTGGGCTCGATCGGCTTTGGCACCATCGCCACCTTCATCACCCTTTACTACGCAAGCCGTGGCTGGGCCAATGCGGCGCTGACCCTGAGCCTGTTCGGCGCCAGTTTCATCAGCGCACGGCTGCTCTTTGGCAACCTGATCAATCGCATCGGTGGCTTCAGGGTGGCGATCGCCTGCCTGTCGGTGGAAACGCTCGGGCTGTTGATGCTGTGGCTGGCACCCAACGCCGAACTGGCCTTGGCGGGGGCTGCATTGAGCGGGTTTGGTTTCTCGCTGGTGTTTCCGGCATTGGGCGTGGAGGCGGTGAACCAGGTGTCGGCAGCTAACCGTGGGGCAGCGGTGGGAGCGTATTCGCTGTTCATCGACTTGTCACTGGGGGTGACCGGGCCATTGGTCGGTGCGGTGGCGGCGGGGTTCGGCTTCGCTTCGATGTTTCTGTTCGCGGCGGCTGCGGCAGCGTGTGGGTTGGTATTGAGCCTCTATTTGTACCGCCAGGGGCGTCGGGACAGGGACCGTACAACAGCAGCCTGAAAGCCGGTGCCGGCCTCTTCGCGGCCCACCCCGCCCCTGCAGGGTTGACGCGCCAGCCTGGCGTGCACGATCCCCCCGTAGGAGCGGGTTCACCCGCGAAGGGCTGCAAAGCAGCCCCAAAAGGCCTCAAACTTAGCGCTGAGCGTACTGCAACACCACCTCAAGCGGGTGGCGCATCTTCCGCTCGGTCATGCGCTTGACCTGGCTACGGCACGAGTAACCGGTCGCCAGCGGCTCCCCTTCCTTGTCCAGCTTGGTCGCCCAGCTCTGCTCGAATATGGCCCGCGAGGTTTCCTGGTTGCGGGCTTCGTGCCCATAGGTACCGGACATACCGCAGCAACCCGTGGCCTCGGTCACCAGCTTCAGCCCCAGACGGGCGAACACCTGCTCCCACTGCCGGGTGCTGGCCGGCACGTTGGTCTTCTCGGTGCAGTGCGCCATCAGGCGGAAGCTGCCCGGTGCGGTAGGCGCCTGCTCGGGCAGTACATCCATCAACCATTCCTGCGGCAGCAACACCTGCGGACAACCCTCCAGGCCTGGCACCTTCTGGTACTCCTGGCGATACACCAGCGTCATCGCCGGGTCCAGCCCCACCAGCGGCACACCGCAATCGGCCAGGGCCTTGAGCTGCGTGGCGTTGCGGATCGCTGCCTTGGCAAACGCGCCAAGGAAACCCTGTACGTGCAACGGCTTGCCGTTGGCGCTGTACGGCGCCAGAAATACCCGGTGACCCAGGCGGTGGGCAAGGTCGATGAAGGCCGACAGCAGCGGTGTTTCGAAGTAGCGGGTGAAGGCGTCCTGCACCAGCACGATGCTGCGCTCGCGCTGGGCCGGGGTCAGCTCGCGCAGGGCCGGCACCGTGGCCATGCCAACGCGGCAACGGGTCAGGGTAGCCTGGAAGTTGAAGCGGCTGATCAGCGGGCTGTCGACCATGCCCACCTTGTCGGCCAGCAGTTGGCTCACCCACTTCGAACCCATCACCGCGTTGTACAGCCCCGGTGCGTGCGCCAGGTAGGGGATGGTGAACTCGAGCGAGCCGATCAGGTAGTCACGCAGCGGGCGCTGGTAGCGACCGTGGTACAGCTCGAGGAAGCGCGAGCGGAAGTCCGGCACATTGACCTTGATCGGGCACTGCCCGGCGCACGACTTGCACGCCAGGCAGCCGGCCATGGCGTCATACACTTCATGGGAGAAGTCCTCCTGGCCCTGGTTGCGCGCGCGGTTGTTGCGCAGACGCGCCGGCAGGCCCTTGAGCCACGACACCTTGTTGCGCGCCGCAGCCAGCACATCGATATTCGCCTCGCCCTGCAGGCGCAGCCACTCGCGCATCAGCGAGGCGCGGCCCTTGGGCGAATGCTGGCGTTCGCGGGTAGCCTTCCACGACGGGCACATGGCGTCGTTGGGGTCATAGTTGTAACAGGCGCCATTGCCGTTGCAGTGCACGGCGTTGGGGAAGTCCTGCCATACGCGCTCGTCAATGGTACGGTCAAGGTCGCCGCGCAGGGTCACGCCATCGACCGGGGTCAGGCCCTCGGCGCTGCCCAGTGGCGTGCAGATCTTGCCCGGGTTGAGCTGGTTGTGCGGGTCAAAGGCGCCCTTCAGGCGCTGCAACGCCGGGTACAGCTCGCCGAAGTACTCAGGCACGTATTCCGAGCGCAGGCCCTTGCCGTGCTCACCCCACAGCAGGCCGCCATAACGCTTGGTCAGCGCGGCAACAGCGTCGGAAATCGGCTTGACCAGCGCGGCCTGCGCCGGGTCTTTCATGTCCAGTGCCGGGCGCACGTGCAGCACGCCGGCATCGACGTGGCCAAACATGCCGTAGGCCAGGCCGTAGCCATCGAGCAGTGCACGGAAATCGGCGATGTAGTCGGCCAACTGCTCTGGCGGTACCGCGGTGTCCTCCACGAACGGCTGCGGGCGCACTTCGCCTTCGACGTTGCCCAGCAGGCCCACCGAACGCTTGCGCATGGTATAGACGCGGGTGACTGCCTCGGCGCCTTCGGCCAAGGTGTGGCCCAGGCGCTCGACGCTGGTGTCGCTTTGCAGGTGCTGGATGAACGCCTGCACCTTGGCGTTGACCTCGGCCGGCTCGTCGCCGCAGAACTCCACCAGGTTGATGCCCAGCGTGGGGCGCTCGGGGTCCGCCGGGAAATACTCGGCAACGCTGTGCCAAACGATGTCTTTCATCGCCAGCATCAGCACCTTGGAGTCGACGGTCTCGATCGACAGCGGCTTGTGCGCCATCAGCGCGTTGGCATCACGCAGCGCATCCATGAAGCTGGTGTAGCGTACGTTGACCAGCACCGCATATTTGGGAATCGGCAGCACGTTGAGCTTGGCTTCGACCACGTAGCCCAGCGAGCCCTCGGCGCCGCACAGCACGCTGTTGAGGTTGAAGCGGCCCTGCTCGTCGCGCAGGTGCGCCAGGTCGTAGCCGGTCAGGCAACGGTTGAGCTTGGGAAAGGTGGTTTCAATCAGTTCGGCCTGGGTTTCCTGAATTTCCCGGGCCATGCGGTACACCTCGCCGACCCGGCCCGGCGCGGCGCAGGCCTGCTCCAGCGCAGCATCGTCGATCGGCAGGCTGTGCAGGCGTTCGCCACCGAGCAGCACGCTGTGCAGCTCCAGCACATGGTCGCGGGTTTTGCCGTAGGTGCAACTGCCCTGGCCACTGGCATCCGTGTTGATCATGCCGCCGACCGTGGCGCGGTTGGAGGTGGACAGCTCAGGGGCGAAGAACAGCCCGTGCGGCTTGAGCGCAGCATTGAGCTGGTCCTTGACCGTGCCGGCCTGTACCCGCACCCAGCGCTCTTGCACGTTGATTTCGAGAATGTTGTTCATGTGCCGCGACAGGTCGACGACGATACCGTCGGTCAGCGACTGGCCGTTGGTGCCGGTGCCACCACCGCGGGGGGTCAGCTTGACCTGCTGGAAGCGCGGTTCACCCATTAGCGTGGCGACCCGCGCCACATCGTCGGCATCCAGCGGGAACACCGCCGCCTGCGGCAAGCGCTGGTAGATCGAGTTGTCGGTGGCCAGTACCGTGCGGGTTGCGTAGTCGGCACTGATCTGGCCACGGAAGCCGCTGTTGCGCAGGGCTTCGAGGAATTCGGGGTAATTGGCGCTCGGTGCAACGGTGGACAGCTGGGCGATCATCGAAGGATGGCCTCTTGATATTGGCTAAATCACGGGATCCCTGTCGCCCCGGCATGGGTTGAGGCATGCAGGGATGACGTATAGGCCAATGTTCCTGTAGTTTCGCGTCAGGGGCAAACGGATAATCCTGCCGCTATCAATGACTTTTATGAATGAATTACCGCCACCTGACCCCATCCATGTCACTGCTGCTGGCTTTCGAGGCCGCCGCCCGGCATGAAAGCTACACCCGCGCCGCCGCCGAACTGTCGCTGACCCAAAGCGCGGTCAGCCGCCAGGTGCAAGCCCTGGAGCAGCAGTTGGGCCTGACCCTGTTCCGCCGCGAGGGGCGCCAGGTGCAGCTGACCGATGTCGGCCGCCTGTACCAGCGCGAGCTGAGCGAGGCACTGGGGCGCATCCGCAGCGCCACCTTGCAGGCACTGGCCTATCAGTCGGGGGTAGGCACCTTGCGCCTGGCTACCCTGCCAACCTTCGGCTCGAAATGGCTGTTGCCGAGGCTGCATGCGTTCTACAGCGCTCACCCAGGCATGCTGGTGCACATTCATTCACGCATTGAAACCATCAACTTCGACACCAGCGAAATCGATGCCGCCATCGGCGTGGCCAGCCACGACTTGCCGGGGCTTGTCTGCCATCGCCTGCATGCCGAGGAGCTGGTGGTGATCTTGCCGCCGGAGGCCGACGTCGGCAGCCAAGGCTGGAGCCCGGCGCGGATCAGTGAAGAGGTGCTGCTGAATGTGGCCAACAACCCGCATGCGTGGGGCGAGTGGTTTTCCCATCATGGCTTGCCGCATCGGGCGATGCGGCTGGGGCCGAGTTTCGAGCTGACCTCGCACCTGATCCAGGCGGTACGTGCCGGGATCGGGATCGGGCTGGTGCCGCGCATATTGGTGGAGGAGGAACTGGCCAAGGGCGAGCTGTACAGCCCGGGTGTGGCGTTTGCCAGCCAGCGTAGTTATTACCTGATCTACCCGCCGAGGAATGAGGCACTGCCGTCGCTGCGGGCATTCAGGGGGTGGTTGCTGGAGCAGATCTGATTGTTGGCGGGATCACCTGACCTGAGGGCAACGCTGTACCTGTAGGAGCGGGTTCACCCGCGAAGAGGCCCGCACAGGCAACAAAAAACCCGAAGCCAGCCACCTGACTCCGGGTTTTCGCATACCGCTTATGGCGCCTTACTTGGCCACAGTCTCAACGGCACCGCCCGCATTCACCTGGCGACGCGACTTGACCATGTACACCGCCAACATCGCAAGCAGCCACACCGGGATCGCATACACCGACACCTGGATGCCCGGGATCATCAGCATGATGCCCAGAATCAGCACCACGAAAGCCAGCACCACATAGTTGCCGTACGGGTACCACAGCGCCTTGAACAGCGGCTTCTGGCCGGTACGGTCGAGGTGCTGACGGAACTTCAGGTGCGAGTAGCTGATCATCGCCCAGTTGATCACCAGGGTGGCCACGACCAGCGACATCAGCAGTTCCAGCGCGTTTTGCGGCATCAGGTAGTTCAGCAGCACGGCGACGAAGGTCACGGCAGCCGACACCAGGATCGAACGCACTGGCACGCCCCGCTTGTCGACCTTGGCCAGCGACGCCGGGGCATCGCCCTGCTCGGCCATACCCAGCAGCATGCGGGCGTTGCAGTAGGTGCCACTGTTGTACACCGACAGCGCCGCAGTCAGCACCACGAAGTTCAGCAGGTTGGCAGCCACGTCACTGCCCAGCAGCGAGAACACTTGCACGAACGGGCTGCTGCCGTAGCTGCCACCCGAGGCGTCGATGCTGGCGACCAGGTTGTCCCACGGGGTCAGCGACAGCAGCACCACCAGGGCACCGACATAGAAGATCAGGATGCGGTAGATGACCTGGTTGATCGCTTTGGGGATCACGGTCTTTGGCTTGTCGGCCTCGGCGGCGGTGAAGCCGAGCATTTCCAGGCCACCAAAGGAAAACATGATGAAAGCCAAGGCCATTACCAGCCCGCTGACGCCGTTGGGGAAGAAACCGCCATGTGACCACAGGTTGGCCACGGTGGCTTCAGGGCCGCCGCTGCCGCTGGTCAGCAGGTAGGCACCCAGGCCGATCATGCTGACGATGGCGACCACTTTGATGATGGCGAACCAGAATTCGGCTTCACCGAAGAACTTCACGTTCATCAGGTTGATGGCGTTGATCAGCACGAAGAAGGCTGCCGCGGTGACCCAGGTGGGGATCTCCGGCCACCAGTAGTGAACATACTTGCCGACCGCCGAAAGCTCCGACATACCCACCAGGATATACAGCACCCAGCAGTTCCAGCCCGACAGGAAGCCGGCGAAACCACCCCAGTAGGTGTGGGCGAAATGGCTGAACGAGCCGGCCACCGGCTCTTCGACGATCATTTCACCCAGCTGGCGCATGATCATGAAGGCGATGAAGCCGCAGATGGCGTAGCCAAGAATCATCGACGGGCCGGCGGATTTCATCACGCCAGCCGAGCCGAGGAACAGGCCGGTACCAATCGCACCGCCGAGGGCGATCAACTGGATATGGCGGTTCTTCAGGCCCCGCTTTAGCTCGCCTGAATGCATGTTTTGTCCACTCATGAACGAAGTCACCTGCATTGTTTTTATCTGTGACGGAATCGGACCCACCGCGCTCGTGGCGCAGCGGAATGGGCAAGGTGGTTACCTTGGGTTTCTTGACCTCAGGTGCCGCCGGAGCAGGTCAACCAGGCGTGATCAAGAGTGCGCGGTACGCAAGAGGGTCACAGGTAAAACGCGGCGCACTGTATACCCCTGCAAACGCGCAGGCGTCAACGCGTTGCATCGTTTCCTCGGGAAAAAAAGCAGCGTTCCTGTGGTTCAGGCCTTCAAAGGCGAAGTGATCGGCGTACATGGCGCCTCCATTTGTTGTTTTGTCAGCCCGGCTCTTTGGACGGGCTCCTGCACAAGGCAATGGCGGCTATAACACCGTGGGGACGGGGGTTTGGGCAAGGGTGGCTGGCGCCATGGCGACGGCTTTGGCACAGGGGCGCCGGCAAGGTTTGTTTACACGATCGGGCTTGATCTGAAATGCGGACTGAAAACGGCCACATTCGTACAGATTTCTTTACAAGGCGGTTCAAGAACTTGCCAGTCGTCCGAAAAATTCTTTTTGTTCAATATCTTGGGCTTGGTCCACATTCGCGCAGGCATAAAAAAACCAGCCCGAAGGCTGGTTCCTTGATGACCACACTGGCTTATCAGCCACGCGGCTTGCCGCGACCACGGCCTGCCGGCTTGTCGCCATCAGGCTTGCCCGGACGCTTGCGCATCTCGCTCGGGCGCTCAGCCACCGTGCTGCCACGGGTGGGTTTACGCGGCGCTTCTTCACGCGGCTGACGCGCAGGGCGTTCGCCAGTAGCGGCACCTTCGTGGGCCGGGCGCAGGTTGCGCACGCGCTCGCCACGGCCCAGCGGGCGGGTCGACTTGCGCTGCAGGCGCTCCATCTTGTCCTTGGCCTTGAGCTTCATGGCTGGCAGCGCGACCGGCTGCAGGCCCACTTCGGCGGCGAGGATGTCGATTTCGCCCTGGGTCATTTCGCGCCAGCGGCCCATCGGCAGGTCCGAATTGAGGAACACCGGGCCGAAACGCACACGCTTCAGGCGGCTGACCACCATGCCCTGGGATTCCCACAGGCGACGCACCTCACGGTTACGACCTTCCATCACCACGCAGTGGTACCAGTGGTTGAAGCCTTCGCCACCCGGTGCCTTCTGGATATCGGTGAACTTGGCCGGGCCGTCTTCCAGCATTACGCCGGCTTTCAGGCGCTCGATCATCTCGTCGTCGACTTCACCGCGCACACGTACCGCGTACTCGCGGTCCATCTCGTAGGACGGGTGCATCAGGCGGTTGGCCAGCTCACCGTCGGTGGTGAACAGCAGCAAGCCAGTGGTGTTGATGTCGAGGCGGCCGATGTTGATCCAACGGCCTTCTTTTGGCCGTGGCAAACGGTCAAACACGGTCGGGCGCCCTTCCGGGTCGTCACGGGTGCAGATTTCGCCGTCGGGCTTGTTGTACATGATCACCCGGCGGGTGGCCTCGGCGGCCTCCTCGCGCTTGATCAGCTTGCCGTCGACGGCGATGGCGTCGTGCAGGTCGACGCGCTGGCCAAGGGTGGCCTCGACGCCGTTGACCTTGATGCGACCCTGGCTGATCCAGGCCTCGACATCACGCCGCGAGCCCACGCCAATGCGCGCCAGCACTTTCTGCAGCTTTTCGCCGGATGGCGGGGTGATTTCGGTTTCTTTCAGGTCTTGCTCACTCATCTGGGCACCTCCCGGTGTAGGAATGAAAACAGGTTTCTGGCGACGAACGCGCCAAAAGGCCGCGCATCATACGCGGTTCATCAGGGGAACGCACTGGAGGGTAGAGGGTTTTGTGGGGCTGGGCATGATTTTCTGCCCAATGGGCTTTGTGCTGGCCGCTTCGCGGGCAGCACAGGCAGCAGATCAATCAGGGCTGCGCCTTGTTCTCTTCCTCCACCGGAGGCTCAGGCTCTTCTCCCCGCAAATCATCAAAATCGGTTTTCAAACCGTCTTCCATGGCATCCAGCTCCACCAACAGGCTACGGAAACTGGTCTCCTCTCTCGGCTCACCAACCTCCTCTTCCCCAAGGCTGGCATCCGCCAACGCCTGCAGGTGCGCAGGCACCGGCGCATCATCCGGGTCAAGTTGCGGCGCTGGTTCCATTTCGCGCAGCTCGGCCAAGGCCGGCAGGTCCTCAAGGCTCTTGAGGTTGAAATGATCGAGAAACGCCTTGGTGGTGGCGAACATCGCCGGCCGCCCGGGCACTTCGCGGTAGCCGACCACGCGAATCCACTCGCGCTCCATCATGGTCTTGATGATATTGCTGTTCACCGCAACGCCCCGCACGTCCTCGATTTCACCACGGGTGATCGGCTGGCGGTAGGCAATCAGGGCCAGTGTCTCAAGCAGCGCTCGCGAATAGCGCTGCGGGCGCTCTTCCCAGAGGCGCCCGACCCACGGGGCATAATCCTCGCGAATCTGCAGGCGATAGCCGCTGGCCACCTCCTTGAGCTCGAACGCACGCCCATCGCACGACTTGCCCAGCACCTCCAGGGCCTGCCTGAACACCTTGGGCTCGGGGCGCTCGGCTTCCTCGAACAGCTCGTACAGGCGCTCAAGGGATTGCGGCTTGCCCGAAGCGAGCAAGAAGGCTTCGATCAGCGACGCCAGGTCGCGGGGTTCATTCAGGTTCATCGGGTTCTTCAACTGGCGCCGGGCGAAGCCGCACGTGAATGGCGGCGAAAGGTTCATTCTGCACAAGTTCGATCAGCGATTCTTTCACCAGTTCGAGAATGGCCATGAAGGTCACCACCACGCCCAGCTTGCCCTCCTCGGCAGCAAACAACGCGATGAACGGCACAAAGGCACCGCCCTTGAGACGCTCCAGCACCTGGCTCATGCGCTCGCGGGTGGACAAGGTCTCACGGGTGATCTGATGGCTTTCGAACAGGTCGTTGCGGCGCATCACCTCGGCCATGGACATCAGCAGCTCTTCCAGGCTGACCTGAGGCAACAGCTTGCGCACCTTGGCCTGCGGCGCTTCCAGGCGCGGCACCACCACCTCGCGCCCGACCCGTGGCAATTCGTCGATGCCCTCAGCGGCGGCCTTGAAGCGCTCGTACTCCTGCAGGCGGCGGATGAGCTCGGCGCGAGGGTCACCCTCCTCCTCCTCGACGTCGGCGGAACGCGGCAGCAGCATGCGTGACTTGATCTCGGCCAGCATGGCAGCCATCACCAGGTATTCGGCAGCCAGTTCAAGGCGCACGCTTTTCATCAGCTCCACATAGCCCATGTACTGCCGGGTGATCTCGGCCACAGGGATGTCGAGGATGTCGATATTCTGCTTGCGGATCAGGTACAGCAACAGGTCCAGCGGGCCTTCGAACGCTTCGAGGATGACTTCAAGGGCGTCCGGCGGGATGTACAGGTCCAGCGGCAGCTCGGTCAGGGCTTCGCCATAGACCAGCGCCAACTGCAGTTGCCGAGGCGCTTCGACCCGTTCGGCCGGCGCCTCAGGCGCTTCCAGCTGGCTCACGCGTTGACCAGGAACGGCGTGGGGTCGCCACAACCTTCGCGGATCAGTTCCGGCTCGTCGCCGGACAGGTCGATGATGGTCGACGCCTTGAGGTCGCCGAACCCGCCATCGATCACCAGGTCAACATGGTGCTCCAGCCGTTCACGGATCTCGTAAGGGTCGGTCATCGGCTCGCTGTCGCCCGGCAGGATCAGGCTGACGCTCATCAGTGGCTCGCCCAACTCGGCCAGCAAGGCCAGGGTGATGGCGTGGTCCGGTACACGCAGCCCGATGGTGCGACGCTTATCGTGCAACAGCAGACGCGGCACTTCACGCGTGCCGTTTAGAATGAAGGTGTAAGGCCCCGGTACATGCGCCTTCAGCATGCGGAAGGTGCCGGTGTCGACCTTGGCATACAACCCCAGTTGCGACATGTCGCAGCACATCAGGGTGAAGTTGTGCGTCTTGTCCAGCCCGCGCAGGCGCCGCACCCGCTCGATTGCCGACTTGTCGCCTATCTGGCAACCCAGCGCATAGGCCGAGTCCGTCGGATACACCACCACGCCCCCCTTGCGGATGATCTCGACGGCCTGTTTTATCAGGCGCGCCTGTGGGTTCTCCGGATGAATCTGGAAAAATTGGCTCACGTAATCGTCCTGTTCATAGCGCCAAAGGCTGTTCATGGCTGAATCGACGCCACAAAGGTGGCAGATCCTCGGGCAAAGGCCGATAGGCACCGATCTCGCCCCAGGTGCCGGGGCCGTGGAAGTCACTGCCAGCGCTTGCCAGCAGGCCGAACTCACGGGCAAGAATGGACATAGTGCCCACTTGCTCGGCAGGCATCATCCCGTTGACCACTTCAAGCGCCTGCCCTCCTGCCTGAATATAGTCGGCAATCAGCCGCCTGCGCTTGCTGCGGGTCAGGTCGTAGTGCATGGGATGCGCCAGGCTCACCCAGGCGTTGGACTGCCTCAGCGTGGCAACGGTTTCGTCGAGCGTCGGCCAGTGCTGCTTGACGTCGCCCAGCTTGCCGGCGCCCAGCCACTTGCGAAACGCTTCACCACGGTCCTTGACGTGCCCGGCACGCACCAGATATTCGGCAAAATGCGGGCGCGCCGGGGCGTTGCCGCTGTCACCCAGCTCGTGCTGCACGGCGCGCGCGCCTTCAAGCGTGCCGGGCATGCCCTTGGCCGCCAGCCGTTTGTCGATTTCTTCGGCACGCAGCCAGCGGCCGCGGTGCAACGCTTGAATCGCCGCCAGCAATGGCGGTGCGTCGAGCGGGAAGTCATAGCCCAGCACGTGGATGGTCGCGCCGCCCCACGTGCAAGACAGCTCCACACCGCTGACCCAGCGCATACCCAGGTCAACGCAGGCCTGGCGCGCTTCGGGCAGGCCTTCGAGGGTGTCATGGTCGGTCAGCGCCAGCGCTTGCACCCCGTGTTCATGGGCCCGGGCAACCAGTACCGAAGGCGACAGGGCGCCGTCGGAGGCCGTGCTGTGACAGTGCAGATCAACATTCATGGAGGAGCGCTTTCGCTGGAATCGATGTTTGTTATTATGCCGTCACATCCCGATTCTGGCTGCCATTGTGAAACAATTCATCGATTTCATCCCGCTGCTGCTGTTCTTCATCGTCTACAAGCTCGACCCGCGCCCCATGGAAGTCGCCGGCCATCACTTCGAATTTGGCGGCATCTACAGCGCCACAGCCATGCTGATCATCAGCTCGCTGGTCGTGTACGGCGTATTGTTCCTGCGCCAGCGCAAGCTGGAAAAGGGCCAGTGGCTGACGCTGATCGCCTGCCTGGTGTTCGGTGGCCTGACCCTGACCTTTCACAGCGAGACCTTTCTCAAGTGGAAGGCTCCTGTCGTGAACTGGCTGTTCGCCCTGGGTTTTGCCGGCAGCCACTTCATCGGCGATCGGGTGCTGATCAAGCGCATCATGGGCCACGCCCTGACCCTGCCTGATGCCATCTGGACGCGCCTGAACCTGGCCTGGATCGCTTTCTTCCTGTTCTGCGGCGCGGCCAACCTGTTCGTCGCCTTTACCTTCCAGGACTTCTGGGTGGACTTCAAGGTGTTCGGCAGCCTGGGCATGACCGTGATCTTCCTGGTGGCGCAAGGCGTGTACCTGTCGCGCCACCTGCACGATGACCCTTCTACCTCCAAACCCAAGGATTGACATGCTCTACGCCATTATCGCCAGCGACGTCGCAAACTCCCTGGAAAAGCGCCTGGCTGCCCGCCCGGCGCACATCGAACGCCTGCAGCAGCTCAAGGCCGAAGGCCGCGTGGTGCTGGCGGGCCCACACCCGGCCATCGACAGCAACGACCCGGGCGAAGCGGGTTTCAGCGGTAGCCTGATCGTTGCCGAATTCGAATCGCTGGCGGCGGCGCAGACCTGGGCCGATGCCGACCCGTACATCGCAGCCGGCGTGTACGACAAGGTTGTGGTCAAGCCGTTCAAGCAAGTGCTGCCTTGACCTGAGACGGCACGGCCTTCTTCGCTACTCAAACCTTCGGATCTGTGCCATCGCCCGTAGGAGCGGGTTCACCCGCGAAGAGGCCGGGCCTGCCGGCCAATCTCCACCCGCCGTTCACCGTTGCCGCCGCTACCGTATTCGCGGGTAAACCCGCTCCTACACAGATTTGGTGGTGGACACACGTCGGTGGTCGGACACAGCCCGCTGTAGGAGCGGGTTTACCCGCGAAGAGGGCCACGCGGTACCAGCAGTTATACTCAGGCCATCAGTCTGCGGTATCTTTGCCACTGGCGGGCCGAATAACCGCCGTCAATGGTTGAATTGAGTGAGTCATGAGCGAGCTGTTACTGATTGATGATGACCAGGAACTGTGCGAGCTGCTCGGCAGCTGGCTGACCCAGGAAGGGTTTTCCGTGCGTGCCTGCCACGATGGGCAGAGCGCACGCCTGGCCCTGGCCGAGCATGCCCCTGCTGCCGTGGTACTGGATGTGATGTTGCCCGACGGCAGTGGCCTGGAGCTTCTCAAGCAGCTGCGCAGCGAGCATGCCGAGCTACCGGTGCTGATGCTGTCAGCCCGCGGCGAGCCGCTGGACCGCATTCTCGGCCTGGAACTGGGTGCCGACGACTACCTGGCCAAACCCTGCGACCCGCGCGAGCTCACTGCCCGCCTGCGCGCGGTGCTGCGCCGCAGCCACCCCACCGCCACAACCAGCCAGATGGAGCTGGGTGACCTGGTCTACAGCCCTGCGCGGGGCGTGGCCAGCATCGATGGCCGCGAAATGACCCTGACCCTGTCCGAAAGCCGTATTCTTGAAGCGCTGCTGCGCCAGCCCGGCGAGCCGCTGGACAAACAGGAACTGGCGCAGATCGGCCTGGGCCGCAAGCTGACCCTGTACGACCGCAGCCTGGACATGCATGTCAGCAACCTGCGCAAGAAGATCGGCCCCCACGCCGATGGCCGGCCACGCATTGTGGCGTTGCGTAGCCGTGGCTATTACTACTGCCTGTAAAAACGCCGGGGCCGCTGCGCGCCCCATTGGCGGCACAAGGCGGGGCCTGCACGGGCCAATCATCTTTACTTTGCCTTTACCATCCCCTGACTGCGCTTGACGGTGATCTCCCTAGACTGTGCTCATCCGGTAATCACCGGCCTATGAAAGGAGAGACACCATGCGCAAGACCCTTATCGCCCTGATGTTCGCTGCCGCTTTGCCGACCGTAGCCATGGCCATGCCTGACGGCGGCCCGCGCCACGACGGCCCGCATCATCGCGGTGATGCGCCTTTCCACCAACTGGACCTGAGCCGCGATCAGCGCCAGCAGATCGGCAAGCTGATGGGCGAGCAAATGCAGCAGCGCCGCGACATTACCGAGCGCTACCTGTCCAAGCTGCCGGCCGCCGACCAGAAAGCCATGAAGGATGAACTGCAAGCCAACCGCGACAAGACCGACAGCGCAGTGCGCAAGTTGCTCACGGCTGACCAGCAGAAGAAGTTTGACGAACTGCAAAAAGAACGCGCCGCCAAGAAAGCCGAGTGGCAGGAGTTCCAGGCCTGGAAAGCTGAAAAAGGCGCCAAGGCCCAGTAAGCTGTCCGCCCCGTGCCCGGCCCGCATCACTGCGGGCCGGGCTTTTCCCGTTTAGGAGGTGCACTTGCGTTCACTGTTCTGGCGCATCCTGGCCAGTTTCTGGCTGGCCATCACCCTGGTCGCAGGCCTGTCGATCCTGCTGGGGCACATGCTCAACCAGGACGCCTGGATCCTCAGCCGCCACCCGGGCCTGAATACCCTGGCCAGCAAGTGGGCCAAGCACTATGAGCAGGAAGGCCTGGAGGCGGCCCAGCACTTTCTGGAACGACGCAAGGACCGCTACAAGATCGACGTGCAGGTGCTCGACGATAGCGGTGAGGCCGTGGTGCCCGGTACCTTTCCACGCCGTGCGGCAGCCTTCGAAGCGCGCCAGCACAACGACCAGCGGCGCTTGCCATGGCGCCGGCTGACCGAGGAATACACCAGCCCCGACACCGGCGAAACCTACTTGCTGATCTACCGCATCCCCCACCCGGCGCTGGATGCCTGGCACCGTGAAAGCCTGCTGTGGCCACTCAGCGCCCTGGGCATTGCCTTGGTCGTGCTGACCCTGTTCAGCCTGCTGGTGACGCTGTCCATCACCCGCCCGTTAAGCCGCCTGCGCAGCGCCGTACACGATCTGGGCCAGACCACCTATCAGCAGAACAGCCTGGCACGGCTGGCAGCGCGGCGCGACGAGTTTGGCGTGCTGGCCAAGGACTTCAACAAGATGGGCGCGCGCCTGCAAAGCACCATTGGCAGCCAGCGCCAGCTGCTACGCGATGTGTCCCACGAACTGCGCTCGCCGCTGGCCAGGCTGCGTATTGCCCTGGCCCTGGCCGAACGCGCCGAGCCTGAGCAGCGGCAAGCGCTGTGGCCACGCCTGACCCGCGAGTGCGACCGCCTGGAAGACCTGATCAGCGAAATCCTCGCCCTGGCCCGAGTGGATGCCGAACAGGCTCATGCCGAACCCGTCGACATCAATGCCTTGCTCGGCAGCGTACGCAAGGACGCCCTGCTGAGCGCGCCGGAGCAGGAAGTGCGCCTGGAGGCGCAGCCGGGGTTGAGCTTGCAGGGTTGGCCAACGCTGATCGAGCGTGCCGTGGACAACCTGCTGCGCAATGCCCTGCGCTTCAACCCGGCGGGCCAGCCGGTCGAGGTCAGCGCCGCACGCGAGCAGGACCGCATCGTGATCAGCGTGCGTGACCATGGGCCTGGGGCGGCAGCGGAGCACCTGGCGCAACTGGGTGAGCCGTTCTTCCGCGCGCCGGGGCAAGAAGCACCGGGGCATGGCCTGGGGCTGGCGATTGCGCGCAAGGCCGCGGAGCGCCATGGCGGTAGCCTGGTGCTGGAGAATCATCCACAGGGTGGGTTTGTGGCCAGGCTGGAGTTGCCCCTGGCTGAAGCGACAGGCAGTTGATGGGGTGTAAAGGTACCTGGCCTCTTCGCGGGTAAACCCGCTCCTACAGGGGATGTGGATGCCGTTGTAGGAGCGGCTTCACCCGCGAAGAGGCCGGAAGCCTTGATACCTGAATCAGCCCAAGGCCAGGTTACTCACCCCAGCCACTGACGAAATCAGCCGTTTCCAGCACCGGCGCTGTCCGCGGCTCGGTCAGCGGCGTGCCGACGTACAGGTAGCCGATCAGCTCCTCGTTCTCGGCCAACCCCAACCCCTTGTGCACATGGGCATCGAAGGCCATGTCACCGGTACGCCACACCGCGCCGATCCCCTGCGCGTGCGCAGCAATCAGAATACCGTGCGCCGCACAGCCCGCCGCCAGGCGCTGCTCGGACTTGGGCACCTTGAAGTGGTCCTGCAACCTGGCCACCACCACGATCAGCAACGGCGCCCGCAGCGGCATCGCACGGGCCTTGTCCAGTGCAGCCTGGCTGGCATCGCCCTTGTGCTGCACGGCTTCGGCGAACAGCTCACCCAGCTTCTCGCGGCCCTGGCCTTCGATGGTAAGAAAACGCCACGGCCGCAGCTGGCCGTGATCCGGGGCGCGCAGGGCAGCCTGGAACAGCGCCTCGCGCTGGGCGGCATTGGGCGCCGGGTCGGTCAGGCGTGGCACGGAAACACGGTTGAGCAATGCGTCGAGAGCCTCCATCGGCTACCCTCCTGGCAGTTGAATGTGCGGCCATTCTAGCGTTTACATCACCAGACCCATAGGTAGAATGGCGCCCTTCCGTTTCGAGTCTGAGCAGATCACATGGCGTTGCCGACCTTAAGGATCATTGGTTTCATCATCGGCATCTTCCTGATTACCCTGGCCGTCGGCATGGCCGTGCCCATGGCGACCCTGGTGATCTTCGAGCGCACCGGTGACATGCCGTCGTTTCTCTGGTCGAGCCTGATCACCTTCATCGCCGGCCTGGCCCTGGTGGTGCAGGGGCGCCCGGAGCATGTACACCTGCGCCCACGCGACATGTACCTGCTGACCGTCAGCAGCTGGCTGGTGGTGTGCGTATTCGCCGCGCTACCGTTCCTGCTGACCCAGCACATCAGCTACACCGACGCCTTCTTCGAAAGCATGTCAGGCATCACCGCCACTGGCGCTACCGTACTCAGCGGGCTCGATAACATGTCACCGGGCATCCTCATGTGGCGCTCGATGCTGCACTGGCTCGGCGGTATCGGTTTCATCGCCATGGCGGTGGCGATCCTGCCGCTGCTGCGCATCGGCGGCATGCGCCTGTTCCAGACCGAATCGTCCGACCGCTCGGAAAAAGTCATGCCGCGCTCGCACATGGTCGCCAAGTCGATCGTGGCGGTTTACGTCGGTTTCTCCATCCTTGGTGCGTTGGCCTTCTGGTGGGCAGGCATGAGCCCGTTCGATGCGATCAACCACGCCATGTCGGCTATCTCTACGGGTGGGTTCTCCACCTCCGACCAGTCGTTGGCAAAATGGGATATCCCGGCCGTGCACTGGGTGGCGGTGGTGGTGATGATCATGGGCAGCCTGCCGTTCACCCTTTACGTAGCCACCCTGCGCGGCAACCGCAAGGCGCTGATTCGTGACCAGCAGGTACAAGGCTTGCTGGGCATGCTGGTGGTCACCTGGCTGGTACTGGGCACCTGGTACTGGTACAGCACCAACCTGCACTGGCTCGACGCCCTGCGCCATGTGGCGCTGAATGTGACCTCTGTGGTCACCACCACCGGTTTCGCCCTGGGGGACTACAGCCTGTGGGGCAACTTCTCGCTGATGCTGTTCTTCTACCTGGGCTTCGTTGGCGGCTGCTCTGGCTCGACCGCCGGCGGTATCAAGATTTTCCGCTTCCAGGTGGCCTACATCCTGCTGAAGGCCAGCCTCAACCAGCTGATTCACCCGCGCGCGGTGATCAAGCAAAAATACAACGGTCATCGCCTCGATGAAGACATCGTGCGTTCGATCCTGACGTTCTCGTTCTTCTTCGCCATCACCATTTGTGTCTTGGCGCTGCTGCTGTCGCTGCTGGGCGTGGACTGGATGACTGCGCTGACCGGTGCCGCCGGCACGGTTTCGGGTGTAGGCCCAGGCCTGGGTGAAGTGATCGGCCCGTCGGGCAACTACGCCACGCTGCCTGACGCGGCCAAATGGATTCTGGCGGCCGGCATGCTGCTGGGTCGCCTGGAAATCATCACGGTGTTGGTGTTGTGCATGCCGGCGTTCTGGCGTCACTGAGCACTTCGCCTTCCGCGCCCAGGCGGGCGCGGTACTCGCTGGGCGTGGCATCGAACCAGCGGCGGAACGCCCGATAGAAGTTGCTGGGGTCGGCAAAGCCCAGCAGGTAGGCGGTTTCCAGCAAGGTCATGCCCGGCTGGGCCAGGTATTGTTCGGCCAGTTCGCGGCGGGTGTCGTCAAGCAAGGTCTGGAAGCTGGTGCCTTCCTCCTGCAGCCGCCGTTGCAAGGTGCGCTGCGACAGGTGCAGGGCCTGGGCCAGGGTTTCGCGCTTGGGCTCACCCTGCGGCAGGATGCGGCACAACACCTGGCGTACGCGGTGGCTAACCCGGCTTTCGGAGAAGCGTGCCAGGTACTCGCCGGCAAACCGGTCGTGCAGCACCGCCATGGCCTCGTTCGCGGTCGGCAGCGGCGCCTCCATGTCGGCCCGCTCGAACACCAGTGCATCATGTGGGGCGCCGAACACCAGCGGCGAATGGAACGCCACCTTGTAAGGCTCGACATTCTTCGGCTGCGGCCCCTGCACCAGTACCCGCCGCGGCTGGACCGGCCGGCCACTGAGCCATTTGCACAGCGCCAACGCACAGGCCAGCGACGCTTCGGCGCTGTGCCGGGTTGGCGGCAGGTGGTCACCGTGCACGGTCAGAATCAGCGAATAACCCTCGGGACCGAGGACGAAACTGAGGTCGGAGCTTTCGGCGATGATGCGCTGGTAGCGCACCAGGCGCTCGAAGCCCTCGGCCAGGGTGCGGCTGGACATCAACGCATAGCCCACCACATGGAACGACGCCGGGCGGACCACCCGTGCCATGTTCAGGCCGATGGCCTCATTGCCCGACAGCTCCACCGCCAGCTGCCAGAGGCGGGTCATGGAGTCTTGCGGAAAACGTGCATCGGGGTCGTCGAGGGCGGCAAAGTCCAACCCCAATTGCTTGAACATGGCTCTGCAATCCAGCCCTTCCAGTTCAAGTGCCTTCACGATCCCTGATGCCCAACTGGCTGACGTTGTTCTTTCGCTCATGACAGGCTTCTTTTACCAACCGCTCCTGCGGTGAACCCCAAGGATACTCATTTGGCGCCTATTGTCACTGGTAGGCCCCGTCAGTCACTCTAGACTCGAATCAGGCTCCACGCCGTGTATCTTGTCCAGAAGTATTAATCCCGGAGCACTGCCATGAACAGCACAGCGCAGTTTCGCAGTTTTGCCGAGTTCTATCCGTACTATCTGGGGGAGCACAGCAACCCCACCTGCCGCCGCCTGCACTTCGTCGGCACCAGCCTGGTGATAGCGCTGCTGGCCTACACCATTGGCAGTGGCAAATGGTTGCTGCTGCTGGCCGTGCCGGTGTTCGGCTATGGCTTTGCCTGGGTTGGGCACTTTTTTTTCGAGAAGAATCGGCCAGCGACCTTTACCTATCCGCTGTACAGCCTGGCCGGGGATTTCGTGATGTTCCGGGATATCCTGCTGGGCAAGCTCAGGCTGTAAGCGTCCGAGGCCGCTTGGCGGCACTCTGCCCTCGGCCCCTAAGCCGGCTCGCGCAACGCCGCCACGGCCTGCGCTTCGGCCAGCCGATACAGTTCGACGCTGCCGTCCCAATGCTCGATCAGGGCCGTGCACGACTCCACCCAGTCCCCGCAATTGAGGTAGTCCACCTCACCCACCTTGCGGATCTCGGCATGATGGATATGCCCGCACACCACTCCATGAAACCCACGACGGGTGCATTCATGGGCAATGGCATTCTCGAAGTCGCTGATGAAGTTCACCGCGCCTTTCACCTTGTGCTTGAGGTACGCCGACAGCGACCAGTAACCATAGCCATACCGCGCTCGCCAGTGGTTGAGCCAGCGGTTGAGCACCAAGGTGAATTCGTAGGCGCGATCACCCAGAAACGCCAGCCAGCGGTGGTAACGGGTAATCACATCGAACTGATCGCCATGGACCACCAGCAGTCGGCGGCCATCGGCTGTCAGGTGCTCGGCCTCGTCTACCAGCTGAATGTTGCCCAGAATCAACTTTGAGTAGCGGCGCAGGAATTCGTCATGGTTGCCGGTGACGTAGATCACCTCGGTACCGCGCTTGCTCATGGTCAGCAGCCGGCGGATCACGTTGGTGTGAGCTTGCGGCCAATAGATCCCGCCGCGCAGTTTCCAGCCATCGATGATATCGCCCACCAGGTAGACGCGGTCAGCCTGGTAGCCCTTGAGGAATTGCGACAGGTGTTCGGCCTGGCAGTCGCGGGTACCCAGGTGCACGTCGGAGATCCACAGGGTACGCACGCGTTGCTTGCGCGAGGGGCGGGACAGTTCGGCATGGCTCATGGGCAGGCTCCGGCGCAGTTTGCTGGAGACTGGCAGGCGTGCATGACAGCGCCATGGCAAAACAGTGACGAGTGATGGCGTGCAGGGATTGAGGCACAATGGGCGCCTGCCCTGCGAGGAAGCCCCCATGACCGCCGGCCCGATCCTCTCGCTGCGCCATTACCGCGACAGCCTGATCGCCCACAGCCACGAACACCCGCAACTGGTGTTCGGCCTGCGCGGCCGCCTGGAGTTCGAGGTCCAGGGGCATGGCGCCGGCATCGATCGTCAGGGGCTGATCGTGGTCCCGGCGGGTGCTCATCACACGTGCGCCAGCGATGCCGGCAGTGATTGCCTGGTGCTTGATGTGCCAGGGGAACCTTGGCTGCGCGAGCACCTGGGCGAGCATGCCGATGCCAGCCGCCGCCTGCTCGACCGCCCCGCCGCCGTAAGCCTGGATGAGCGCCAGCAGCAACTGGTGGACTGGCTGGCGAGCAGCCCCGTGCACGACCCGCTGATTGCCCGTCAAGGCGCGGCACTGCTGCTGGCCAGCCTCAACGCCACGGCGGCAGCCAGCGTGCACGCCAGCCAGCGCCTGCCCTACAGCGCCTTCGATGCGCATATCGAGCAGCATGCGGCTTACCCGCTGCAGGTAGCTGACCTGGCGCGCATCGCCGGGCTGTCCAGTGCCCGGCTGCATGCGCGCTTTACCACTGAGTGCGGGATGACTCCGATGGACTACATTCGCCAGCGGCGTTTGCTCAAGGCGCGGCGGCTAATCGTGCAGACCGTGCTGCCGATGGGCGAAATTGCGGCGCAGGTGGGGTATAGCTCGCAAAGTGCCTTTTCAGCGGCGATGCTACGGGCGTTCGGGTGTACACCTTTGGCTTTGCGGCGAGAGTCTGGCGATAACTGACAGCAGTCTTGCGACAGAACGTGTTCGCCTGAGGCTTTAGACTTTGCCTTTACCGGCCCTTTCGCGGGTAAACCCGCTCCTACAGGATGCCCCCGCCTGAAGGTTGTGCAAAACCTGTAGGAGCGGGTTTACCCGCAAAAGGGCCGGCACAACCTGTGGGAGCGGGTTTACCCGCGAAAGGGCCGGCACTGCCTGTAGAGATCTTCATCAAGGACCCATCATGAACCACCGCACCGCCCTCGGCGCACTGCACATTGGCGCGCTGTTCTTCGGCCTTACCGGCGTCTTCGGCAAACTGGCCGCCAGCGCCAGCCCGGCGATCATTGTCTTCGGTCGCGCCGCCTTCGCCGTACTCGCCCTGGCCCTGTTCGCCAGCCTGGCCGGCCCGGGCTGGCAACGCCTGAGCCGCCAGGATACGCGCCGCCTGCTGCTCGGTGGTGTGCTGCTGGCCGGCCACTGGGTCAGCTTCTTCATCGCCGTCAAAGTGGGCGGCGTAGCCATCGCCACCCTCGGGTTCGCCAGCTTCCCGGCCTTTACGGTGATCCTCGAAAGCCTGCTGTTCCGCGAGCGTATCCACCGTAACGAAGCCGTCTTGGTCGTGCTGGTCAGCATTGGCCTGATACTGGTCACACCGGCATTCGACCTGGCCAGCGAAGCCACCGGCGGCCTGCTCTGGGCACTGCTCTCGGGCCTGCTGTTCTCGCTGCTGTCACTGACCAACCGGGCCGGCTCCGGACGTTTGCCTGCAGTGCAGGCCGCACTGTGGCAAAACCTGGTGGTGGGCCTGTGCCTGCTACCGTTCGCGGCGCCCGGCCTGGCCGACGTTGCGGCCCTGGACTGGCTATGGATCGCCCTGCTCGGCATTTTCTGCACGGGGGTGGCGCACAGCCTGTTCGTCGCCAGCCTGGCAGTGATCAAGGCGCGCACCGCTGCGGTCGTGTTCGGCATGGAGCCGGTCTACGGCATTGCCGTGGCCTGGGCAGTGTTCGCCGAAACCCCTACCGTGCGCATGCTGCTGGGCGGCGCGCTGATCATCTTCGCCATCGTGCTGTCCAGCCGCCTGGCTGCCGAGCAGCCGCCCAGGCAGCGGCCACTGACCGAGGGCGCCTGATCAGCGGTCGTTGTGACCAAGGTCACGCTGCGGGTCAACCAGGTCGCGCACCCGCTGCTTCAGTGCCTTCGCCTCGGGGAAACCGCCGTCGGCCTTGCGCTCCCAGATCTGCACGCCATTGCAGGTGATGCGGAAGACACCCCCGGTGCCCGGCTCCAGCGCAACCCGGCCTAGGTCGTCGGCAAAGGTGCTGAGCAGTTCCTGAGCCAGCCAGGCCGCACGCAGCAGCCACTGGCACTGGGTGCAATAGGTGATGACGATTTCCGGCTTGTTGTCAGCCATGGTGAAACATCTCCAGGTAAGGGGCCGCTTATACTAGCGGTCTTTAGCCCACGGTTTGAGAGTCACGATGCGCCGTCTGCTGTTCTGTTTTCTGCTCGCACTCACCTCGCTTACGGCAATCGCTGCGGAACCCGCCAGGCCCAAGGTCGGCCTGGTGTTGTCTGGCGGTGCTGCCCGTGGCCTGGCCCACATCGGCGTGCTCAAAGCACTGGAGGAACAGGGTGTGCGCATCGACGCCATCGCCGGCACCAGCATGGGCGCGGTGGTCGGCGGCCTGTACGCCTCGGGCTACAGTGTCGAAGAGCTGGAAAAACTCGCGACCACCCTTGACTGGCAACAGGCGCTCTCCGATGCCCCGCCGCGCAAGGATGTGCCGTTCCGGCGCAAGCAGGATGACCGTGACTTCCTGGTCAAGCAGAAGCTCAGCTTTCGCGACGACGGCAGCATGGGCCTGCCGCTGGGTGTGATTCAGGGCCAGAACTTGTCACTGCTACTGGAAAGCAAACTGGCGCATACCGCCGACACCCGCGACTTCGATAAGCTGCCCATTCCTTTCCGCGCCGTGGCTACCGACATCGCCAGTGGCGAAAAAGTCGTGTTCCGCCGGGGTCACCTGCCCCAGGTAATCCGCGCCAGCATGTCGATCCCCGCCGTGTTCGCCCCGGTCGAACTGGACGGCCGCCTGCTGGTGGACGGCGGGATGGTCGACAACATTCCGGTGGATGTGGCCCGCGAAATGGGCGTGGACCTGGCCATCGTGGTCGACATCGGCACCCCGCTGCGCGATCGCAAGCAATTACTGACGGTGGTCGACGTGCTGAATCAGTCGATCACTTTGATGACCCGACGCAACTCCGAAGAACAACTGGCCAGTCTGCACCGCGACGACATCCTCATCCAGCCATCGCTGACCGCCTTCGGCGTGACTGACTTCGGCCGTGCCCGCGACATGATCGACGCCGGTTACCGCGCCACTCGCCTGCTTGACCCACGCCTGGCCACCCTGCGCCAGCTCGAGGGCGACGCCAGCCTGGCCGTGGCCCGCTCGCCGCGCCAGCGCACGCCGGTAATCACCGCAATCCGGATCGAAAACGACTCCAAGGTCAGCGATGATGTAATCCGCTCGTACATCCGCCAGCCAATCGACGCGCCGCTGGAACTGGGCCGCCTGCAGACCGACATGGGTACGCTGTATGGCCTGGACTACTTCGACAGGGTGCAGTACCGCGTGGTGCACAAGGGCAACGACAATACCCTGGTGATCAACGCCCGGGGCCGACGCGGCGGCACGGACTACCTGCGCCTGGGCCTGAACCTGTCCGATGACCTGCGCGGCGACAGCGCTTTCAACCTGGGCGCCAGCTACCGGGTCAACGGCATCAACAGCCTTGGCGCCGAATGGCTGACCCGCGGCCAGATCGGTGACCAGCAAGCGCTGTACAGCGAGTTCTACCAACCCCTGGATGTGGGCTCACGCTACTTCATCGCGCCGTACCTGGACCTGGGCTCGCAGAACATCGAAGCCACCCTGGACAACGACCCGGTCGCCGAGTATCGCCTGGAACGCTATGGCTTTGGCCTGAACGTAGGCCGGCAGATCGGCAACAGCGGTGAAGTGCGCCTGGGCGTGGGCAAGGACTGGGGCGAAGCCGAGGTGCGCATCGGCGACCAGGACCTGCCCAAAGTCAGTTTCAACGAAGGTTTCTACGAGCTGAAGTACTCGTTCGACACCCTCGATAACGTGTACTTCCCGCACCATGGCGAGGACATCGGCCTGACTTTGCGCAAATACGACAAGTCGCTGGACTCCGACCAGGATTACCGGCAGTGGCTGTTCACCCTGGACAAGGCCATCAGCAGCGGGCCGAACACGTTCGTACTGGGTGGGCGCTACGGGCGCACGCTGGACGACACCGAAGTAGTGACGTCGAGCTTTGTGATGGGCGGGGCGCGAGAGCTGTCAGGCTTCCGCCAGGACTCGGTATCGGGGCAGAACGTGAGCCTGCTGCGCATGGTCTATTACCGCCGGCTGACGCCACGGGCCTATGTGCCGCTGGACTTCCCGCTGTACATCGGCGGCTCGCTGGAGCGAGGGCGGGCGTGGAACAATGACAACGAATTCGACAGTGGGTACATCAATGCGGCGAGCATCTTCCTGGGGCTGGAGACGCCTCTAGGGCCGCTGAACTTCAGCTACGGCGCCAACAGTGCGCATGAGCAGGCGGTGTACCTGAACCTTGGGCACACCTTCTGAGGCTTGCACTGCACCTGCAACGATGGGGGGAGCTCAGGACTTTTCGAGGTTGGCCAGGATCTTGGCATGCACGCGCATGCAGACCTGCAAGTCCGCCTCGTCCACGCCGGTAAACAGCTCTACCCGCAGTTGGTTGGCGATGGTCTCGATCTGATCGATCAACGGCTTGGCCGGCGGGCACAGGACAATCTTCTTCGCCCGCCGATCCTCCAGCACCGCCTGCCGGCGCACCAGCCCTTGCGCTTCCAGGCTGTCGAGCAGACGCGCCAGGGTCGGGCCCTCGACACCTACGCTCTGGGCCAGCTCACGCTGGGTCGGGGCGTCTTCGAAGCGCGCCAGGTGCAGCAACACCAGCCAGCGCGCCTGGGACAGGTTGAGCCCGGCCAAGCGGCGGTCCAGCTCGGCACGCCAACCTCGGGACATCTGGGCCAGTTGCATGCCAAAGCGGTGTTGGTTGTCGTTCAGGGGCATAAGGAACTCATTGGAGTAGATCTAATTATTAGGCAGCTAACCATGCCCTGCCCCACGAGGCAAGGCTCGGCCATGGTTACGCGTTCGATAATCGTCAAAAAGCATGACAAAGGTCAGCAGATGGCGCTTCTGCCTTCGATCCTGCATGCGTTTACAATTCGAATTCCGCCGCCAGCGCTGCGCGCACGCAATAAAGTACGCCCTCCGGCACCCGCGCCCCGAACTGCGGGGCAATGGCCGACACCGGTGGCAGCTCACCCTCGCCATCAAGAAAGGCGTCCTGCACCTCCATCATCAGGTCTTCCGGCAAGTCGATGGCCTGGTCCAGACTCAGCTCCTGGCGGCCCAGCGCCTCGGCCAGCAGGCTATACACATTCTTCTCGCTGCAGTTGAGCTGCCCGGCGATCTGCGCCGGGGTCATGCCGGCACGGGCCAGGCTGACCAGTTCGTGGCGCAGGTCGAGCACCACTTTCGGTGCCTCGTCGGTGCCACCGCTGCTGTTCAGCACTTCGAGGAACGCCTGGCCGTAGCGCTCCAGCTTGCGCGCCCCCACACCGCTGACCTGGGCCATGTCGCTGAGGCTGACCGGCTGGCTGCGCAGCATCTCCAGCAGTGTCGAGTCGGGGAAGATGACGTAGGGTGGCACACTGTGTTCTTCGGCCAGCTTGCGGCGCAGGGTACGCAGCGCTTCCCACAGATCGCGCTCTTCGGCACGCACCAGCTGGCTGGCCGGGCTGCCGCCGCTGGACGACGAGGTTTTGGCCGTGGTCTGCGGTTTGAGATCACGGCGCAGTTGCAAGGTCACCTCGCCGCGCAGCAGCGGCCGACAGCTGTCGGACAAGCGCAGACCGCCGTAGCCTTCCAGGTCGATATCGACCAGGCCGCGCGCCACCAGCTGACGGAACAGTGAACGCCACTCGACCTCGGCCAAGCCTTTGCCAACGCCGAATACCGACAGCTTCTCGTGGCCGAAATTGCGCACCTTCTCGGTGTCCTTGCCCAACAGCACATCGACCAGGTGGCCAACACCATAGCGCTGGCCGGTGCGGAACACCGCCGACAGCGCCTGGCGGGCCGGCTCGGTGGCGTCCCAGGTCTGGATGTTGTCGACACAGTTGTCGCAGTGCCCGCACGGTTGTTCGAGGGTTTCGTCGAAGTAGGCCAGCAGCGACTGGCGGCGGCAGCGCGTTTCTTCGCACAGCGCCAGCATGGCGTCCAGCTTGTGCTGCTCGATGCGCTTGTGGCGCTCGTCGCCTTCAGAGTTCTGCAGCATCTGCTTGAGCATCACCATGTCCTGCAGCCCGTAGGCCATCCAGGCATCGGAGGGCAGGCCGTCACGGCCGGCCCGGCCGGTTTCCTGGTAGTAGGCCTCAAGCGATTTGGGCAGGTCGAGGTGAGCAACGAAGCGCACGTTGGGCTTGTCGATACCCATGCCGAAAGCAATGGTAGCGACCATGATCAGCCCTTCCTCGTTGAGAAAGCGGTGCTGGTTGGCCGCACGTGTCTCGGCGGCCAGGCCGGCGTGATACGGCAGCGCAGGGAACCCCTGACTGCAGAGGAAGGCGGCGGTTTCGTCGACCTTCTTGCGCGACAGACAGTAGACGATGCCAGCGTTGCCACGACGCAAGCCGAGAAAGGCCATCAACTGCTTGCGCGGTGCCTCCTTGGGCACGATGCGGTAGAAGATGTTGGGCCGGTCGAAACTCGACAGGAAGCGCTCGGCGCCCTGCAGGTGCAGGCGCTGAACGATCTCCTCGCGGGTTCGCATGTCGGCCGTAGCGGTAAGCGCAATGCGCGGCACATGCGGAAACAGTTCGGCCAGCTGACCCAGCTGCAGGTACTCGGGGCGGAAATCGTGACCCCATTGCGAAACGCAGTGGGCCTCGTCAATGGCGAACAGCGAGATGTCCAGATCGCGCAGGAAGTCGAGCATGCGCGGCTGCACCAGGCGTTCCGGCGCCAGGTACAGCATCTTGACTTCACCACGGCGCAGGCGCCCGGCCAGTTCACGCTGCTGCTCCGCCGTCAGGGTAGAGTTCAGGGCGGCCGCAGACACACCCAGCTCGTCAAGGGTGGCGACCTGGTCGTCCATCAGCGCGATCAGTGGCGATACCACCACCGTCAAGCCCGGGCGCAGCAGCCCCGGCACCTGGAAACACAGCGATTTGCCGCCACCGGTGGGCATCAGTACCAAGGCATCGCCGCCATTGGCCACGCATTCGATGATCGCTGCCTGGCGCCCACGGAAACTGTCGTAGCCGAAGATGTCCTTGAGAACGCGCTGAGCCTGTTCGAGCATGTGCAACTCCAAATCGCCGTACCATCCTGGATAAAGGCTGGACGAAAAACCCGCCCCGCACACGCCAAATGCGTAAGCGGTTTTTGCCAGGCAGCCGTTAAAACCTGCCCCTGGATGAAAAATCGCGGAGTATACCGCAGCACCGCGCTGCACATGCACCGCGGCGATAGACGTTCCCTTTGCCCCGCTGCCGCTGCAAGGTGCTAGAATTCGTTATCGTTTATTCCCCAAGGTAGCCCTGTAATGTCCTTCGCCGAGCAACTGACCCGCCTGCAAGCCTTCCTCGACGCCGACGAGCTGCACGAAGAAGCGCTGGACTATGTCGCCGCACACGGCTACCTCACCGCTCTTTCGATCAACGCCGAGGACGTGCCCGAGCGCGAGTGGATCGACGCCCTGTTCGCCGAGGAGCCGCACTACGCCAGCGAAGCCCAGCGCACCGAGATCGAGGCCACCCTGGTGGCGCTCAAGGCGCACATTGCCCGCCAGCTGGCCAGCGACGAAGAATTCGACCTGCCCTGCGAGCTCGACCTGACCGATGAGCCGGACGATTCCGACCTGCGCGGCTGGTGCATCGGCTTCATGGAAGGCGTGTTCCTGCGGGAAGAGGCGTGGTTCGAAAACGCCGAGGAAGAAGTCAGCGAAATGCTGCTGCCGATCATGGTGGGTTCGGGGTTGTTTGACGAACAGCCAGAGTTCGCCGATATCGCCAGCAACGCCAACCTGCAGGATGACATGATCGTGCAGATCCCCGAGGCACTGAGCGCACTGTTCCTGCTGCTGCACGCCCCTGACGAAAAACCGGCGCTGCTCAAGCCACGCCACCACTGAGCAACCTGTGCGCTACCTGCTGCTGGCCACTGGCTGGCTCAGCGTCGCGCTGGGGGTGCTGGGGATATTCCTGCCGGTCTTGCCCACCACCCCATTCCTGCTTTTGGCGGCGGCCTGCTTTGCCCGCAGCTCGCCGCGCTTTCACCACTGGCTGGTCCATCATCCCAAGCTGGGACCATGGATCCGTGACTACCTCAGTGGTGAAGGCATCCCCCTCAAGGGCAAGGTCTACGCCATCGGCCTGATGTGGGCCAGCATTGGCCTGTCGTGCTATCTGGTGCCGCTATTCTGGGCGCGCACCTTCATGTTGACCAGTGCCGTATTGGTCACCTTGTACATTCTCAGCCTGAAAACCCTGCACAAGCCAAGGTGACAATATTTTGTCGCCAAATATCGCTTTCGCCTAATCGATACCCTCTTTATCCGAATTAGTTCTGGAACTGCGTATAGACCTTGTATCCATTGGTTTTCAAGGCATTCTTCCCGTTCATTCCGTGCCCTTGAATGCACACTTATTAGACAATAAAGATCTTATATGGCAATTTGATATGAATAAATCTTCTTATCTATCGCGTTGAATGTACTTAGCTGTGTTGTTAAAAACCTGCAACACTATACGCGATACGTTTATCGTCATTTTTTTGGCGAACAGCAGGATCAATTCCAGGATCAGGGAGATGTACCATGCGCGTTTTGAACCCCATCACCAGTGCTTTACTGTTGGCCCTGGCGAGTGCCAACGTACAGGCGATGTCGATTACCGAGGCTGTCCAAAGCGCCGTGGACTACCACCCACAAGTCAGCTCCAACCGTAACAGCAAGCTGTCGGCCGATGAAGACGTGAAGTTCGCGCGTGGTGGCTACTACCCTTCCGTGGACCTGGTTGCCGGTTACGGCCGCCAGCGCTCGGACAACACCACGACCCGTGCCGAGGGTAACCACAACAAGGAAACCCTCAACTACACCCAGTCCGAACTGCGCCTGCGGCAGATGATCTTCGACGGCTTCAACACCGCGAATGAAGTAGGCCGCACCGAGGCGGTCTCTACCTCGCGCGCCTATTACACCCAGGCCGTTGCCCAGGATGTCGCCCTGCGTGCAGTCGAGGTCTACCTGGAAGTGCTCAAACGCCGTGAACTGGTGACGCTGGCCAAGAACAACCTGCAAGCTCACCTGCGCGTCAACGACCAGATTGGCCTGCGCAACGAGCGCGGCGTCGGCAGCACCGCCGACCTCGACCAGTCCCGCGCACGTCGCGCCCTGGCGGAAAACAACCTGGACACCGCCGAAGTCGACCTGGCCGATGCCGAGGCCAATTTCTTCAGCGTGATCGGTCGCGCCCCGGACGAGCTGGAAAGCCCGCAGAGCATCAAGGGCGAGGTGCCAGGCACCCTCGACGAAGCCCGCGACGGCATGCGCCAGAATAACCCGTACATCAAGTCTGCCCAGGCTGACGTCAACGCCGCCGAGCAGCAGTACGAAGTGGGCAAGTCGACCTTCTACCCGCGCTTCGACGCCATTCTGGCAACCGGTGCCAACAACAACACCGGCGGCGAGAAAGGCCACAACAACAACGACTGGCAAGCTGGCGTGGAGATGAACTACAACCTGTTCCGCGGTGGCAGCGACAAGGCTCGCCTGCAGTCCGACGCGCACAAGATCAACCAGGCACTGGACATTCGCAACAACGCCCTGCGTGAGTTGACCGAGAACCTGAGCCTGGCGTGGAACGCCATGAACAACGCCAGCAAGCAGCTGCCGACCGCGCGTGAATACGCCGAGACCACCAAACGTGTGCGCGCGGCCTACCAGGACCAGTTCGGCCTGGGCCAGCGCACCCTGCTGGACGTCCTCGACAGTGAGAACGAGCTGTACAACGCAGACCGCCGCTACACCGAGGTGCGTTATACCGAAGAGTTCTCGCGCTACCGCGTACTGGCGACCATGGGTGAATTGCTGAGCAAACAGCATATTTCGTTGCCACCAGAGGCGCTGGCGACCACCGAAGTCCGCACCGAGGCGCGTCTGCCTGAGATGCGTTGAGCGGGTTTTAGGTAGCGGGGCTGCTTTGTGCTGCGAATGGGCTGCAAAGCAGCCCCCAACCCTCATTCGCGGCCATGATTACGCTGAAAAGTCTCTACGCCCATGGCCCTGATCTGCCCCTCGATCAACGCCTCGAACGGCGCCAGCAGTGCATCGAAGCAGGCCGGTTGCTCCAGCGTGTTCAATGCCCCGACCACCGCCTCGATCGTCGACAATGCACCCGCCTCCGGCGCTTTGCGCAACCGATAGCGTGAAGCGGCCACCTGCCCCAGCGTCACCCGTGGCAGCCCCCCCAGCAACGGGTTCAGGTACAGCAGCTTGCGCGCCTTGCGCCAGGTACCGTCGGGTACGATGAGCAGCAAAGGTTTGTCGCCCGCCTCGCCATAAGCTGTGAGCACCTGGGCGTCATCACCCGGGAACAGCAGCACCGGGTGGTATCCGGGGGTGGCGAGCAGGTCATGCAGGTCATCGAACACCTCTCCAATCCGCAACTCGGCATTGTTCAGGCCAAGGGCAGCCAGGCGCGCGGTGTTCAGGGCATGGGCAGTTTCACTGGGGTGCTGCAGCAGGATCACACGGGTGCGGCTGTCGAGCGCGGGGATCAGTGGGCATAGGCAATGGTCGAGCGGGCGCTGGCAGCGCTCGCAGCGGGGTCTGGGCATGGCGGTCTCCTTGGCGGGGACAGTTTGCCACATAACCGGGGCCCGCTTTGCGGGCCCCGCGATTTCAGCGGTTGAACCTTTCAGCCAGGCTATGCAGGTACTCCGCCATGCGCTCGAGGTCCTGGCTGATTTCCGCGCCTTGCCTGGCTTGCCCGGCACTCTGGTCGCACAGCTGGGCAATTCTCACGATCTGCTGGTTGATGTCTTCAGCCACATGGCTCTGTTGCTCCGATGCCGTGGCCATCTGCTGGCTCATGCCAGTGATGCGGCTGACCGCCAGGGCAATCCCGCTCAGTGCCGCCTGCACCGCCTCGACACTGTGCACACTGTCCCGGGAAATCTGCTCGCCCCGGCTGGCAGTGCTCACCGCTCGCTCCGCCCCGGCCCTCAACGAGGCAATGATATGGTGGATCTCTTCGGTCGACGCGCGGGTACGCTGCGCCAATGACCGCACCTCATCAGCCACCACGGCGAACCCCCGCCCTTGCTCACCGGCGCGCGCCGCTTCAATGGCGGCGTTAAGCGCCAGCAGGTTGGTCTGCTCGGCAATCGAAGTGATCACGTCGACCACGCTGCCAATCGACTGGGTCTGCTCGGCCAAGGCGTTGACCGCCTGACCAATGTCATTGACCGCGTCGCTCATGCTGCCCATGGCTTGCAGGCTCTTCAGGGCCAGCTCGCTGCCCTGCTGCGCCAGTTGGTCGGCATCACCTGCCGCGTGTGCCGTGCTCTGCACGTTGTGGGTGACCTGCTGGATGGTTGCCGCCATCTGCGCGATCGCCGTGGCGGACTGGTCAGTCTCGCTGCGCTGCCGGTCGAGCATCTGCGCCTGGGCATCGGACAAGTCGGAAGATTGCGCCGCCCGCGACTTTACCCCGACCCCGGCATCCACCAGGCGGGTCAGGGCCGTTTGCAGGCGGGCTTCTTCGCTGATGATGGCCAGGTCGAGCTGGCCCTTCAGGCCTGGGTTGTCGCTGTAGGTCAGCGCCACCAACGGACTGGTAAAGGCCTTGGGATGCTCAGCCAACGTGCGGCGAATGGCCTGGTTCTGCCGGTGCTCGACCCAGTACCAAGCCAGCAGCAGACTTGCCATCAGCACCGCGAGCGCCGCATAGGGGGGCAGCCAAAGGTAACCCGCCGCCGACAGCAGGCCTGCGCCGATCAGTGGCCAGCCATGGCCCAGGCCGTGCCCCAGGCGAGCAGCCCACGGCACTGGGCCGCGACCATCACGCAAACGCGCATACAGTGCCTCGGCACGGCGGATCTGCTCGCGCGTGGGCACCGAGCGCACCGACTCGTAG
Organism: Pseudomonas sp. BO3-4; assembly: GCF_034044115.1. Classification (NCBI taxonomy): domain Bacteria; kingdom Pseudomonadati; phylum Pseudomonadota; class Gammaproteobacteria; order Pseudomonadales; family Pseudomonadaceae; genus Pseudomonas; species Pseudomonas sp. BO3-4. The sequence continues at coordinate 1,531,622 of NZ_CP139018.1, read as the reverse complement.
CCACTGATCCGGCCTTGTTCGTATATCGCCGTGACATAGGCGCTTACCCAATAGTAATCGCCGTTCTTCGCCCGGTTCTTGACGATGCCCATCCAAGGTTTGCCCTGCTTGATGGTCTCCCACATGTGGCCAAACACCGCAGGCGGCATGTCCGGGTGGCGCACCAGGTTGTGCGGTTGGCCGACCAGCTCGTCATAGGTAAAGCCGCTGATTGCCACAAAGGCGTCGTTGCAGTAGGTGATTCGGCTGCCGAGGTCAGTCGTGGAAATAAGGCGTTGATCGCCGGGGAAGGTTCTTTCGTGCTCAGTGACGGGCAAATTCATGCGCATCTTGGGCGATCCTTGCAGGATGAAATAAGGGGAAATCATCAGCGCAAGTTGATATGTAGCAGAGCGCTATCAGGTTAGCGGCCAGCGTTTAGCGGAATTTAACCCGCTCCCGACGGAATGCATGAATGCGTCGCATCTCAGCCCACGTTGAGCTGGCTTTTCAGCAGGTCACGGAAGGTCTGGATCAGCGGTTCGCGGCTGCGCCCGCGGCGAATGATCAGCGAGAACGGGGCCTGGTAACCAAAGGTCGACGGCGACAGTACACGCAAGTCACCTTTGTCGACCCAGGCCTGGGCGTAGTGTTCAGGCAAGTAGCCGATATAGGCCCCGGAAAGGATCAGGATCAGCTGCGCCTCCATGCTTTCAACCGTCGCCGCACTGTGCTTGAAGCCATGCCGGGCCAGTTCGGCCTGGCTCCAATAACCACGGCCGACCATGCGCTGCTGGGTCACCACCTGCTCGGGAATGCGCCGCTCGGCATACAACGGGTGGCGGCTGCTGCAGTACAGCCAGTGCTGTTCGCGGTACAACGGCTGGTAGAGCAGGCCGCTCATCCGCGAAGAAAACGCACCGATGGCCAGGTCCAGGCGGTTGTCCTGCACACCTAATTGCAGCTCGTAGGGGCTGGACACCGACAGGTGCAGGTGCACCGCCGGGTGCTCCTGGCTGTAGGCACCGATGGCTTCGGCCAGCGGCAAGGCGCGGTCACCGACCGTGGAGTCGATCACGCCAAGGTTGAGGGTGCCACGCAGTTCGCCCTTGAGGGCGGCGGCATACTGCTCGAAACCGTCCAGCTCGGCCAGCAGGCGCAGGGTTTCCTGATGGAACAGCTCGCCCTTGCTGGTCAGGCTGAAGCCACCCCGACCCCGGTGGCACAGCACGATACCCAAGGCGCCCTCCAGCTGGCTCATGTAGGTACTGATGGCCGAGGTCGACAGGTTCAGCTCGCGCTGGGCGTTGGCAAAGCCCTGGTGGCGCACCACGCTGATGAAGATGCGCAGCAGTTTCAGGTCGGGCAAGGTCGAGGCCATGGTGCAACGGTTCCACAAGGGTATGTGCGCGCAGTCTAACTGCTCTACCCGCCTTTAGTTCAGAAAATCCTGAACTAAGTATTTGTCGGTAGCGATTCTTCCCCGGTACTCCCTTGAGCAGACTTGGCCGAAATGTCCCTGCCCGCCGGCAAACCAAACGTGAATGGCGCGCGGCGGCACAGGTTCGAACAAACACAACAATCGACCGACTGATGAGGCCCACCGTGGACAAGACTCTCCACCAACCACTGGGCGGCAACGAAATGCCGCGTTTCGGCGGCATCGCCACCATGCTCCGCCTCCCCCACCTGCAAAGCGCCGAAGGCCTGGATGCTGCCTTCATTGGCGTACCGCTGGATATCGGTACCTCGCTACGCTCCGGCACCCGCTTCGGCCCGCGGCAGATCCGCGCCGAATCGGTGATGATCCGCCCGTACAACATGGCGACCGGTGCCGCCCCGTTCGACTCGCTGTCGGTCGCCGATATCGGCGATGTGGCAATCAACACCTTCAATCTGCTGGACGCCGTGCGCATCATCGAAGAAGCGTATGACGAGATCGTCGAGCACAACGTCATCCCCATGACCCTGGGGGGCGATCACACCATCACCCTGCCGATCCTGCGTGCGCTGCACAAGAAACACGGCAAGATCGGCCTGGTACACATCGATGCCCACGCCGACGTCAACGACCACATGTTCGGCGAGAAGATCGCCCACGGCACCACCTTCCGCCGTGCCGTGGAAGAAGGCCTGCTCGACTGTGACCGCGTGGTGCAGATCGGCCTGCGCGCCCAGGGCTACACCGCCGATGACTTCAACTGGAGCCGTCGCCAGGGCTTCCGCGTGGTCCAGGCCGAAGAGTGCTGGCACAAGTCACTGGAGCCACTGATGGCCGAAGTGCGGGAAAAAGTCGGCGGTGGCCCGGTTTACCTGTCTTTCGACATCGATGGCATCGACCCGGCCTGGGCGCCCGGTACCGGAACCCCGGAGATCGGCGGCTTGACCACCATCCAGGCGATGGAGATCATTCGCGGCTGCCACGGCCTGGACCTGATCGGCTGTGACCTTGTCGAAGTCTCCCCGCCTTACGACACCACCGGCAACACCTCGCTGCTCGGTGCCAACCTGCTGTTCGAGATGCTCTGCGTGCTACCGGGCGTGGTGCGTCGCTAATACCGCTCTACCCCGGCAGGAGCCATGAGGGAGGGCCACTGAGGCCCGCCAACACAAGAAAAGACCGCCGGGCGCCGTGCAAACGCCCGCGCGGTCGATCTCGCCATAATAAAGATAATCGGGAGACCCCCAATGGCCTTGGACATCATTGTTGTAATGATCTACACCGCCGGCATGCTCGGGCTTGGCTGGTATGGCATGCGCCGCGCAAAAACCCATGAAGACTACCTGGTAGCCGGGCGCAACCTCGGCCCGGTGCTGTACATGGGCACCATGGCCACCACCGTACTCGGTGGCGCTTCCACGGTCGGCACCGTACGCCTGGGCTACGTCCACGGCATTTCCGGCTTCTGGCTGTGCGCAGCCCTGGGCCTGGGCATCATCGCCATCAACCTGTTCCTCGCCAAACCGCTGCTGCGCCTGCGCATCTTCACCGTGACCCAGGTACTGGAACAGCGCTACAACCCGACCGCACGCCAGGCCAGCGCCGTCATCATGCTGGCTTACGCGCTGATGATCGGGGTCACCTCGACCCTGGCCATGGCCACCGTCCTCCAGGTGCTGCTGGACCTGCCGTTCTGGGCTTCGCTGATGCTCGGCGGCGGCGTGGTAGTGCTGTACTCGACCATCGGCGGCATGTGGTCGCTGACCCTGACCGATATCGTCCAGTTCGTGATCAAGACCGTCGGCCTGATGTTCATCCTGCTGCCAGTGTGCCTGTACAAGGCCGGTGGTTGGGACACCCTGGTGGCCAAACTGCCAGCGGCCAGCTTCCAGCTGACTACCATTGGCTGGGACACCATCATCACTTACTTCCTGATCTACTTCTTCGGCATCCTCATCGGCCAGGACATCTGGCAGCGAGTGTTCACCGCCCGTGACGAAAAGGTCTGTCAGCGAGCCGGCACCACCGCCGGTGTGTATTGCGTGCTGTATGGCCTGGCCTGTGCGGCGATCGGCATGGCTGCGCATGTGCTGATGCCCGACCTGGCCAACCCGAACAACGCCTTTGCCGAGATGATCAAGACCACCCTGCCCGATGGCATCCGTGGCCTGCTGATGGCCGCGGCCCTGGCGGCCATGATGTCCACCGCCAGCGCCGGTCTGCTGGCTGCCTCGACCACCGTGACCGAAGACCTGCTGCCCAAGCTGCGTGGCGGCAAGCAGTCGAGCCTGGGTACCAGCCGCCTGTTCACCCTGCTCACCGGCCTGGTGGTGCTGGGCATCGCGCTGATGGTGAATGATGTGATCAACGCCCTGACCCTGGCTTACAACCTGCTGGTCGGCGGCATGCTGATCCCGCTGATCGGGGCGATCTTCTGGAAACGTGCGACCACCGCAGGCGCGATTGCCAGCATGTCGCTGGGCTTTGCCACCGCCCTGCTGTTCATGTTCCTGGACGGGCTGGAGGCTAATACGCCGATCTACTACAGCCTGGCAGTAGGGCTGGTGAGCTTTGTGGGCGTGAGCCTGGTGTCGCGCAAGTCGGTGGCGGCGGTGAAGCTGGCCTGACTGCTGTACCGGCCCTTTCGTTTGTAGCAGGCTTGCACGCGCGAAAGGGCCAGTACACGCAATAGACAATCAGCAGACACAAAAAGGCCGCTGCACCCACCTGGGTGAAGCGGCCTTTGTCGTTAATCAGCGCCGACGCGGTTGACGTTTGCGCTGCTCTTCATCAGTCGGGATCGGCACCGGCTGCAAGGGTGGTGGAATCAGCCCCAAGGCGACGGCCAGGTCGTGGAGCCAGTTTGACAGTGGTTTATTCATAATGCCCCCTTGACGGGTCAGCCTCACGGCAAATCAATCCTGCAATGTTTCATACAGATCATAGCCCTATGTCCTGTATTACGCATGCCTCTGTTCCTACAGATAAGGGCGATTTTGACTCGGATCAAGCCGTGGCGGCGCATTCCGACGACTGGTTAATCGTTTCGCTTTGTTGCAGGTCGATCCATGCCTGCAGATTAGCCCCGCGCATACCCTGGCGCCACATCAGCCAGGTGACCGCCTGATCGAAAGGTGCCTGCAGCGGGTGCACCCTCACCCGATCACGTCCAGGCAGGCTGTCGAGCATCGACTGGGCCATCATCGCCACACCCGCACCCGCGATCACACAGGCCAGCATGCTCTGGTACGACTCGATCTCCATCACCCGCCCCATCGGCGTATGGGCATGGGCATACCAGGCCTCCAGGCGCATGCGGTACGAGCAGCCCTGGCGGAAGGTGAACACCGCCTTGCCCGCCACGTCCTTGGCGGTGAGGACCGCCGGGTGCTCGGGGCTGGTGATCAGTACCAGTTGCTCATCGCACAGCGGCACGCCATCCAACCCGGCAAGGCTCGGTGGCCCGTCCACAAGAGCAGCATCCAGGGAGTGGTTCAACAGCCCTTCAAGCAACTCGCCGCTGGGTGCTGCACGCACTTGCAGGTTCACCTGCGGGTAAGCCTGGTGATAGCGCGCCAGCAACGTCGGCAAGTGGGTCGCCGCCGTGCTGTACATGGTCCCCAGCACGAAGTCCCCAGCCGGCTGACCGCCACGCACGGCGCCCAGCGCTTCGTCGCGCAAGGCGGACATACGGTTGGCATAGTCCAGCAGCACCTTGCCTGCTGGCGACAGTTGCAGGCGCTGACGTTCGCGCAGGAACAGTTCGACGCCCAGTTGCTCCTCGAGTTGGCGCAGGCGCGTGGAGAGGTTTGATGGCACCCGGTGCAGGCGCTCTGCGGCGCGGGTAACCGAGCCTTCCTCGGCCACGGCCTGAAAGATACGCAGTTGGCTGAATTCCACGGCATTCTCCAAAACAGAACAACTTGATCATCATTATTCAATTTTATTGAAAATAAAAGCACCCTAACCTGCCAGCCATCACTTACATCCGCGCAGGAGACCTGTCATGTCGCCACTCATTCAACTGCTCGCCAGCGCCGTGGCGCTGATGATGGCCATGGGCATCGGTCGTTTCGCCCTCACCCCGCAACTGCCACAACTGATTGCCGAAGGCCAGTTCGACCTGACAGTCGCCGGGCTGGTCGCGGCGGCCAATTACCTGGGCTATTTCGTGGGTGCGGTGGACGCCATGTTCGCCCGCTCGCCAGGCCAGGTACGGCTGCGCCTGCACGGGGGGCTGTGGCTGTGTGTGCTGCTGACCCTGGCCTCCTGGGCTGCCAACGGCTTTTGGGGCCACCTGCTGCTGCGCTTCGGCACAGGCGTAGCCAGCGCCTGGGTGCTGGTGATGATCACCAGCCTCAGCCAGCAAGTAGCCACTGCCCACAACCGCCAGCGCCTGGGAGCGCTGGTTTTCGCCGGACCCGGCCTGGGTATTGCCGTGACCGGGCTACTGGCACTGGCCGCGCATGTGCAGGGGTTGGGCTCGGCTGCACTGTGGCTGATCTATGCCGTGGCTGCCTTGGTGATGCTGCTGGCCGTGCGGCCGTGGTTGCCACGGGCACTGCAAGCGGCACCGGCTCAGCCGCCAGTGCGACAAGGCCCGACGCGCAGTGTCGGCACTGGCCGCCTGGGGTTGGTGTATGGCTTGTATGGCATGGGCTACATCCTGCCAGCCACCTTTCTGTCACAGATGGCCAATCAGCAGTTTCGCGGGCAGTGGCTGGCTGACCTGTTCTGGCCGGCGTTTGGCCTGGCGGCGGCGCTGGGTGTTTTGCTGGTGAGCGTGCGCCGTGGTGGCCGCACCTCGACCTGGTTGACCACCACCCTGTGGTTGCAAGGGCTGGGTGTGCTGGCCTGCCTGATGGGTGGGGGTATCGGGCTGGTGCTGGGTGTTGCGCTGTGTGGCGGGCCGTTCCTGGCCTGCATGCAACTGGTCATGCAGCGCTCGCGCGAGTTGGCGCCACAGGCCACACAGCGCAATGCCGGGCTGCTGACCGCGTGCTTTGCCTTGGGGCAGTTGAGTGGGCCGCTGCTGGCGGCGCTCAGCAGCCATTACAGTGGCGGGCTGCAACCGGCATTGATGCTGGCGGCGGGCGGGTTGGCGGTGGCGGGCGTACTGGTCCAGTTGCCGGGTAACGCACAGCAGGGAAGCGCCTGTCAGGCCAAGGCTGCATCCTGAGTCGATGTAGCCTGTTCCGGCCGCCCGCGAAGGGGCCGGTACAGGCTATCCATCACCCTACCAACCGCCGCAATTGTTGTTTCACCCAAGGCTCGGCACTGACCAGGATCACACCCAACAACACCATCAACGCCCCCACCACGAAATTCGCACTGAGCGGCTCATCCAGCAGCAAAACGCCAAAGGTCACCCCAAACAACGGAGTAATGAAGGAAAACACCGCGAGGTTCGACGCCAGGTATTTGCGCAGCAACCAGAACCAGGTGAGGTAGCTGATAAACGACACCACAATCCCCTGGAACAATACACTGCCCATCGCCAGCGGCGTCAGCGACACCGCGCCGATCTGCCCGCTGAGCAGGGCGATCAGCAGCAGCCCGGCAAAACCGACCGCCAGCTGATAGAACAGGGTCAAGGTCGCCGGCGCCTCCGATAGCCGTGAACAACGCACCACCACCGTGGTCGCGCCCCAGGCCAGCCCGGCGATCACGCCAAAGGCATCTCCCAGCAAGGTGCGGCTGTCCATGTGCTCGAACGAAGTGCCACCGGCAAAGGCCATGGCAATGCCGCCGAAGGCCAGCAGAATGCCCAGCCACTGCAGCAGCCGCAAGCGTTCACTGGGTAGACGAAAATGCAGGCCCAAGGCGGTAAATACCGGCGCGGTATAGAGGAACACCGACATGTGCGCCGCCGAGGTCAGTTTCAGCCCTTCGGCAATGAACAGAAACTCCACCCCGAACAGCCCGCCCGCCACCAACCCTGCGCGCCAGGTGCTGCCGACCTGCTCCCAGCCACCCCGCCAGCACAGCATCAGGCCTACCAGCACAGCGGCAATGCCATTGCGCAGTGCTGCCTGCATCACCGGGGCGATGTCGACGGCGGCGGTCTTGATCAGTACCTGCTGGCAGCCCCAGATCAGGCAAAGGCCCAGCATTACCTGGAAGGCAAAGGCGTCAGGGTTCTTGCGGACCGCGCTCATAAGCGGGCCTCTGGGGTGATCGTAGGCATGGGCAAGGCTCGGCAGCGTTCAGAAGCTACCGATTATCGGGTTTTGAACGCTGCACTTGCCAGCCTTAAAACGACCTCAAGCAATCTGAGCCTTCGCAGATACCTGTTCGAACGTCGTTTCGTCCAGCGCATCCTCCTGCTCATCCAGCACCTGGCGCGGGTGCTCGAAGCCGGGGATGCTGCTGTCGATCAGGCTCATCAAGCGCGAGCCGCGTTCGGTCAGGACGAAGTTTTCGCCATTGCCGCCGTCCTCTTCAGGCCGGCATTCAATGAATCCGCGCTCAAATAGCAGCTTTTCATACTCGCATGCACGGGTTTTCAGGTGATCCACGTCACCCACCGGCTCACCCTTGGCGGCCAGTGCAGCAGCATGCTGTTCGGCATAAGGGCGGGGTGTGAAGCTGTGACCGGCGCCATTCTGCACTTCGTGCAGCAAGCGTTCGATCAGGTCCCAGTCGTAGGCGATGCTCATGGCTACGGGCTCCTGCTGTGGACGAAAGGGGTACACAGGTTGGGACCCGCCAAGGTTGCCAAGCGTTCCGAAGCGCTTAGCGCTGGCGTTGTTGCGCTTGCATGTATTGGCGCAGCAACTGATTGATGCGGGTCTGGTAGCCGCTGCCCTGCTCCTTGAACCAGGCGAGGACATCTGAGTCCAGTCGAATGGTCACCGTCTGCTTGGCGGGAACGCGCAGCTCGGCCTGGCGGAAAAAGTCCTGGTCCAGTTCAGGGATATCTGATGTGTCGATATCCTTGTCGTCCTGCCGGGCCAGGCGGCTCCAGTCAGTTCTCGATGATTTGGTCATAGTACCTGGCCTCCCGTTTGGTGGCTTTTCTTGCAGAAATGATGCGTATCACCTCACCCCGCCTCTCCGTGTACACGACGACACCTATCAGCGCCTTTAGCCATCCTAGGCTGACCCAACGTTCTTCAGCACATTCCACATCCTCATCACGCCGGATCAGCATGGGATGGTTGAACATGTCAGGAACGTCGGCAAAGTCGATGCCGTGCTTGCGGATATTGCTCTGGTTTTTCCCTTCGTCCCATTCAAAGAACATGGGACGACCTGTATTTACAGCTGTACATACAATACCCCCTCTTTTCCTTCGAGACTAGAGCGATGTAGCGTGCTGCTCAACGGCGCTGGAGGGATACGGGAGCGTTTCAGAAACGGACTACCACCACCAAAGAAATCTTCCATCGGTCGCAAGCCCTGAACTTCCCTGCCCCCGCAGCCCTCCACCGGGCATCACCACCGCCGGAGGTTGGAAGGATGAAACCGCTACTGCCCATAGCCTGTGCCGCTGCCCTGCTCTGCGCCCTGCCCGCTTGGGCCTGCACACCTGAAGAAGCAACGCAGAAACGTGAGGAGCTGGCCGGGCTGGTTACTCAGTTGACCGAGCAGAACCCGCAAAAGGCCAAGGAGATCAATGATGAGCTTCAGGGGATGGATCTGGGGACGGCGAGCAAGGACTTGCCCGACAAGTGTCAGCTGATCGACCAGCGGATCAAGGAGTTGAAGCAGGCAGAGAAAAAGGCGGAGTGATGGTTCGTCGCCTGCGCACGCCCTTCGCAGAAGCAAGCTTGTGTCGCTTCTGCAAAGGGCCTGCGTGAGTCTTATTCAGCAGCAGGCTTGCGCTTCTTCAGTGGCGCCAGGCCATCTGCACTGGCCAGAGGCGCGTTGGCCTTCGGCTTGGCAGTAGGCTTGCGCTTGGCGGCAGCTTTCTTGTCGCCGGTCTTCTTCTCGACCTTTTTCTTCTTGCTGCCGGCCGCCTTGCCCGAGGCCTTGACCTTCTTCGGCCCGTTGTAGGTGCCCTTCACTTCCTTGATGACCCGGCGCTCGAACTGCTGCTTGAGGTAGCGCTCGATGCTCGACATCAGGTTCCAGTCGTTGTGGGTGATCAGCGAGATCGCCAGACCTTCGCCACCGGCACGGCCGGTACGGCCCACACGGTGGACGTACTCGTCACCGCTGCGTGGCATGTCGAAGTTGATCACCAGGTCCAGGCCGTCGATATCCAGGCCACGGGCTGCCACGTCGGTCGCCACCAGCACTTTGGAGCTGCCCTGCTTGAAGCGCTCGATGGCCAGCTTGCGGTCCTTCTGGTCCTTTTCGCCATGCAGCACGAAAGCCTTCACGTCCTTGGCCACCAGGTGACCGTAGATGCGGTCGGCCATGGCGCGGGTGTTGGTGAAGATGATCGCCTTGTCGAAGGTTTCGTTGGCCAGCAACCACTGCGCGATCTGCTCTTTATGCTGGTCGTGGTCGGCGGTGATGATCTGCTGGCGGGTGCCTTCAGCCAGTTGCGAGACACTGTTGAGCATCAGGTGCTCAGGGTCTTTCAGCACCTTGCCGATGATGTCGCGCAGGGCCGCGCCACCGGTGGTAGCCGAGAACAGCAAGGTCTGCTCGCGGTTCTCGCACTCTTTGCACAGGCGCTCCATGTCTTCGGCAAAGCCCATGTCGAGCATGCGGTCGGCTTCGTCCAGGATCAGGACCTGCACGTGGGACAGGTCGAGGTTGCCGGCATTGAGCTGCTCGAGCAGGCGACCCGGGGTGCCGATCAGCACGTCGGGCACCTTGCGCAGCATGGCGGCCTGTTCCTTGAAGTCTTCGCCGCCAGTCACCAGGCCCGACTTGATGTAGGTGAACTGCGAGAACAGCTGCACCTGCTTGAGGGTTTGCTGGGCCAGCTCACGGGTCGGCAGCAGGATCAACGCGCGAATCTCGACACGCGGACCGCTGAGGTCGACCAGACGGTTGAGCAGTGGCAGTACGAAGGCCGCCGTCTTGCCGCTGCCGGTCTGCGCAGTCACACGCAGATCCCGCCCTTGCAGGGCCAGGGGGATGGCCGCGGCCTGCACCGGGGTTGGCTCGACAAATTTAAGCTCGGCCACGGCTTTAAGCAGGCGTTCATGCAGGGCGAATTGGGAGAACACGGAGGTAACCTCAGACAAGTGCGGGAAATTCAGTTGCATAGGGTAACGTTTTCTGCAGCCTTAGCCGAATTTCTTTTGGCAACTTTGTCGCTATCCGCGCTCTAATACGGCTTCGTTTCGCAACAAGACTGTATGCAAGCCCATGGATATCCAACGAATCTGGCGTGACTCCCTCGACCTGTGGGGCACCCTCGACCAACATCCCATGCTGCACGCTGCCATCGGTCTGGCAGTACTGCTGCTCATCTCCCTGGCAGTCGGCCGCCTGGCGCGCTTCCTGATACTGCACGGCGCGCGCCTGCTGGCCCGCCAGCCTGCACTGAAGTGGCTGGACGACCTGCGCCACAACAAGGTGTTCCACCGCCTGGCACAAACGACCCCGTCCCTGGTGCTGCAGTTCGGCCTGAAGCTGGTGCCTGAGCTGTCCGACACCGCTCAGCACTTCCTTGGCAATGTCGCCCTGGCCTTCACCCTGTTGTTCATGACCATGGCGCTGTCATGCCTGCTGGATGCCCTGCTCGACATCTATGCCCGCACCGAACACGCCCGCACCCGCTCGATCAAGGGCTACGTGCAACTGGCCAAGATGATGTTGTGGATCTTCGCCTCGATCATCATCGTCGCCACCCTGATCGACCGCTCGCCGCTGTTGCTGCTGTCCGGCCTGGGTGCGATGTCGGCGGTATTGCTGTTGGTGTACAAGGACACCCTGCTGTCATTCGTCGCCAGCGTGCAACTGACCAGCAACGACATGCTGCATGTCGGGGACTGGATCGAAATGCCGCAGGTGGGCGCCGATGGCGACGTGGTGGACATCACCTTGCACACGGTGAAAGTGCAGAACTTCGACAAGACCCTCGTTTCCATCCCCACCTGGCGCCTGATGAGCGAGTCATTCCGCAATTACCGCGGCATGCAGCAGTCCGGTGGCCGGCGCATCAAGCGCAGCCTGTTCATCGACGCCGCCGGCGTGCGCTTCCTCACCCGCGAAGAAGAACAGCGCCTGAGCCAGGTGCAGCTACTGAGTGACTACCTGGCAGGCAAGCGCCAGGAACTGCAAAACTGGAACGAGGCGCTGGGGCCGGTGGCGGACCTGTCGGCCAACCGCCGCAAGCTGACCAACATCGGCACCTTCCGCGCGTTTGCCCTGGCCTATCTGAAGAACCACCCCAACGTGCACCCGAACATGACCTGCATGGTGCGGCAGATGCAGGCCACCGCCGAAGGCGTGCCGCTGGAGATCTACTGCTTCACCACCACCACGGTGTGGGCGGATTACGAGCGCATCCAGGGGGATATCTTCGACTACCTGCTGGCGGTGTTGCCGGAGTTCGGCTTGAGCCTGTATCAGCAGCCGAGTGGCAATGATATGCGCGTGGGTTTGGCGGGGCGTTCAGCCCAAGAGCCATTGCCTCGTCGCCTGGAAGAAATGAGCGAGGCTTGAGATTGCCGGGGCTGCCCTGCAGCCCATTCGCGGGTCAACCCGCTCCTACAGGGACCTCACAGCACCAGCCGTGCTGCCATCCTGTGGGAGCGGGTTGACCCGCGAATGGGCCGGCAGCTACTCCGCATAACCCAGCAGGTACAACAACCCCGTCAAGGTCACCAGCGAGGCCATGGGGGACAACAGGATCGTCCGCGAAATCAACCCCGCCTCAAGGTTGGAATACTCCGCCAGCATGAACGGCCCGGTGCCGGTCGGCAGGCTGAATACCTTGTATGCCAGCACCCAGGTCAGCGCCGGCTGCCCCACCAGCTTCAAGCCCACCAGTGGTCAAAAGTTCCTCCCGCGCAGCCATTCTCAGCAAGCGCTTGCCCCGAAATTGAGTGCCGGGAACGAACGTGACGTCATTGGCGTATTCGTCTTGATTGCAATCCGTGTTGATGCTCATCCATCTGCATTCTTACAACTATTCATAACGTGCTTGCTTCAAGAAAACACCTCTCATACAAATACGTATCGATTTTTTTGATGTTTTAAACCATTAACATCGTGAAACCATCTAAATTTAAGATCCAAAAACCAGACTGAACACCCTTATACTGAATACGCATCATTACGTGATGCACTTACTTATCATTTACATGGAGTGTTTATGAAAATCGACTATTCAAATCCCTTGTCTTTTGTATAAAAGCGAATTGATGATAGGCGCACTATGCAAAGACAGCCCAGCTCCAAGCTTGCATTCTAATAGCTATTTCCCCCTTAGAACTACCACCCCCACGTTGATGCTTAGCGATCTCACGTCCCAAGACTTATTATTTCTCAATCCTGATCACTACAACATCAAACAAATAGGGTTTTGGGACTCGTTCATAAATAAATTCAGCCCCTATGATGGCAAGGGCTTCACAGGCAAGCAGCTCGCTCAAGCAAAAGCTTTGAGGAACGCTTACGCAAAAACCAGAATGAAAAACACTGTAGCCTTAGTCATATGAGCGCCTCGATTGCTTTATGTACCTTGCTCGCATCAGGAATTAATTGAGCATGAAAGACAGAAGCTTTGTTCTTGCTATTTTTTTTGCTGTTGCACAGCAAACCCTACTTGCATTTTCCACGTACTTCATTGCCAAGGCCGGGACTACGCTAGCCGATGGTAATTTAATGCTGATTTTACGCTACATTTCTCTTTTTTTTGGATTTGCGCTTGCTGCGTATATGGTGAGCTCCATGTCTTCAATATATGTTACTAAAGCGGCAAACGCCATATGGCTTAACTACACGAAGTCTGTGCTACGTGAAGCCTCTAGTGACATGCGATACGCATCAGATAAAAACAAAAAAAGTCTAGCGCAGTGGATCAGCGGGGAGGCGTCTTCTACTATTACACATGCTTGTGGTTTTTACGTTGGATTAATATCGACATGCCTGAATGTGATCATGACGCTAGCTGTGTTTTATTTCACGACCGGTTTAGAGATTACAATAGCCATTTCGATCTCACTTTTAATATCTGCCGCATTAGTGAGCATCTTAAAGAACAGAATCAAGCATACTGCCGGAAACATGCAGCGAAAGCGACTTGATGCGCTATTGTCCATTGAGCTCACTTGGGACTCAGCGACCTTAGGCAGCCGAAAAATGAAAGCAGATAGCTTTGAGTCTTTAGAAAAAAAAGCGCGTTCGTATTTTGGCGAAGTAAATAGATACGTTTTACTAGAACAGTTCATTGCATGTTTGCCTATTGCTCTTGCAACCATTATTGTAGCCGCGACCATTCAGACTCCAAACATCATCACTGCCGCAAACATAGGCGCTTTGGTGGCAATGCTACCAAGAAGCTTGCAGGTATTCGGGAACATTCACTCCTTGAGCATTTATTTTAGTCAACTCCTCTTGGTTCGTACTAAAATGAGAAATCTTTACCGTTTCGCTTCCGAACTTGAAAAGCATGAAAACCTTTCTTCCATGAACTTGAGCAACATCAAGATTGAAGAATGCAACTCCTCTCAGAGCATCACGCCTTCCGAACTGTTAGACCAACTAAAAAACGGTTCAACAACAGTGGGTCGCTATCTACTTAGCGGAAATAACGGATCAGGAAAATCCTCCTACCTTAAACGAATTAAAGCTGCTGTACATGACGCTCTCCTGATGACGCCCGAGGCGCAATTTGTTAAGCTGGAAAACAATCTTTCCACGGGTGAGCGAAGGCTGTTACAAATTGAGAAAGTTTTGTCCGCACCACCGCCAATCGTAATGCTAGACGAATGGGATGCCAACTTAGATTTAGATAACATTAGCCGCTTCAATGCTATTCTGGATTCGGCGGCAAAGAATATTGTGGTTATTGAGGCCAGGCATAGACGCTAAACTTCAGCTCCCATGGAGATTGCATCCAAAAACAAATGTGTAAAGCCAGCACCCTTTTTTCAGCGTGTTCACAGCGATGTTTCTACTGCTTCACCACCACCACGGTGTGGGCGGATTACGAACGGATCCAGGGGGATATCTTCGACCACCTGCTGGCGGTGTTGCCGGAGTTCGGCTTGAGCCTGTATCAGCAGCCTAGTGGCAATGATATGCGGGTGGGGTTGGCGGGGCTTACAGCGACAGAGCCGATGCCGCGTCGCATTGAAGATATGAGCGAGGCTTGAGATTGCCGGGGCTGCCCTGCAGCCCCGGATCAACGGGCGCGTCAGGCCTTGCCGGCCAGCGGTGCTTGCGCGCGACCACCCAGGCGGCTCAGCCACACCGACGCCAGGATGATCCCCCCGCCGATGAACAGCCGCCCTAGCGGCTCGTGCTGGTTCCAGATCAGCAGGTTCAGCAGCAGCCCTACCGGCACATGCAGGTTGTTCATCACCGCCAGCGTACCGCCAGAAACCAGGCATGCACCTTTGTTCCACCAGTACAGCCCCAGCGCCGTCGGACACAGCCCCAGGAACAACAGCACCAGCCATTGCACATCAGTGCTCGGCAGGTGCTGAGTGTTGCCGAACAGCAGGAAGGCCGGAAGCACCACCAGCAACGCGCCGAGGTAAAAGTACCCAAAGCGCGCGTAGTGTGGCAGGTCGCTGGGATAGCGAGCGACCAGGTGACGATACAGCACCTGGCCGGCAGCGTAGGTGAAGTTGGCCAGTTGCAGCAGCAGGAAGCCGATGAAAAACTCGCCGCTGATGCTGTCGAAACGGATCACCGCAGCACCGGCCACGGCGACCAGCGCAGCCACTAGCGCCCAAGCGTTGAAGCGCCGGTTCAGGGCATCTTCGATCAAGGTCACGTGTAGCGGCGTGAGGATCGTGAACAGCAGCACCTCCGGTACGGTAAGCACGCGGAAGCTCAGGTACAGGCAGACATAGGTGATGCCGTACTGCAGCGCGCCAATCAGCAGCATGGAACGCATGAAGCGTGGCTCGACCTGGCGCCAGCGGGTCAGCGGCAGGAACACCAGGCCGGCCAGCAGCACCCTGGCGAGCACTGCGAAATAGCTGTCGACGTGCCCGGCCAGGTACTCGCCGATCAAGCTGAAGGAAAACGCCTGGATCAGCGCGACGATTATCAGGTAGCCCATGGTTGCCTCTCGTGAATCAAGGCCGCGACCTTAGCGGGTTGCAGCGAATGAGTTCAACCATGAGGAATGTAGGGGCTGTACCGGCCTCTTCGCGGCTCGCCTGCGCGCAGTTATCTGCAATGGCCTTTGTAGGAGCGGGTTTACCCGCGAAGAGGCCGGCACTGACCACCTAAAAACCCCAGGCATAAAAAAGGTTCTTCACGGATTGCCGGGAAAGTCATTCTTGATCTTCATGAAAAAGAATTCGCTGCCCCGGTAGCCGTAAGCCATCCGCTTGATCACCTTGATCCGGTTGTTGATGCCTTCCAGCTGGCCCGTATGCATTGGCCATCGCACCCTGCTCAAGATGCCGCGCCAGTATCCCTTCAGGCGTTTAGCAAACTGCTTCAGTGCCGGTATCGCGCTTTCATCAGCCAGACGCAGCCACTGCTTCCAGGCTGATCGCCAACCCCAGGCGGTGGTGGGCGACCACAGCGCTTTTAACTCTGCTTTCATCAGATAAACCGTCATCAGCGATTGGTTAGCCGACAGCAGATCCCTCAGGTGCACCTGTTGATCTTCTCGCTTGAGATTTTCCGGATTACGCAGCAGTAGCCAGCGTGCTTGCTTGATCACCCTGCGCGCGGGTTTGTCATGGCGCAGACGGTTGGCTTCGTCGACCCGTACCCGGTCAATCACCTCGCGCCCATACTTGGCGACTACATGAAACAGGTCGTAGACCACGCGTGCCTGAGGGCAGTGTTGGCGTACCTCTAGGTCAAATGCGGTGTTCATGTCCATCGCCACTGCTTCGATCCGCACACAGCCTTCTGGCCCCAGCTCTTCAAAGAAGGGCCTGATAGCCGTTCTGCTACGTCCTTCACCAATCCACAGCACCCGGCGGGTATCGGCGTCCAGCACCACGCTGGCGTAGCGATGGCCTTTGAACAGGGCGAACTCGTCCATCACCAGGCGCCTGGGCTGGGCCTTTGGTAGCTTCTCTAGAGCGGCTTGTAGAGCTCGTCGTTCCAGCAAGCGCACACTGTCCCAATGCAAGTCAAACAGCTCGGCGACGTGCAGGGTAGGCAGCCGCTGGCAAGCCTGGATCACGGCCTCGGCCAAGCGCTGGGTCATACGCGAATAGCGATCAAGCCAGCTGACTGACTCCATCCGCTTGCCGCATGCGCGACACCCAACGCGCCGCAGTTCCACATTCAACCGTACCGCATGGCCAAGAATGGGGAGATCACGGATCGAGCGCTGGCAGTATTCGTGGATGGCGGTGCTGGGCTGATGGCAGCCGCTGCAGGTGGGGAACCTAGTGGGCTGCGGAATCAGGTCGATCAGCAGATCGTCGCCGTCAGGCCTGATGGCAATGACAGAAAAGCCCTCCCAAAAGGGCAGAAACGTATTAATATCGTGCACAAGAACGCCGGTTTGTTGATGTGTTTGCTCGCACGAACATCATCCATCAAACCGGCGTTCTTGTTTCTGTCTTTCCCGGGATTCCGTGAAGAACCATAAAAAAGCCCGGCCATACAAGCCGGGCAGGTACACCCAAAGGAGCAAAAACAGGTGTCAGGTTTGGGAATTCGTGAAGCCTCAGGCCACCGCTGCCAACTTGGCCTTGGCCTGGTTGACGCCCTTCTCGTGGAACTCGCCGCTCATGTTCAGGCCTTCGGCATGGATGAAGTCGACATCGTGGATGCCGATGAAAGCCATGACCTGGCGCAGGTACGGTTCCTGATGGTCACTGCTGGCACCCGCATGGATGCCGCCGCGGGCAGTCAGGACGATGGCGCGCTTGCCGGTCAGCAGGCCTTGCGGGCCGGTCGGGGTGTATTTGAAGGTGATGCCGGCACGCAGCACATGGTCCAGCCAGGCTTTCAGGGTGCTGGGGATGGTGAAGTTGTACATGGGCGCAGCCATCACCAGCACGTCGGCAGCCAACAACTCATCCGTCAGTTCGTTGGAACGGGCCAAGGCCTCCAGTTCGGCGGCGCTGCGCTGTTCTTCGGGTTTCATCCAGCCGCCCAGCAGGTTCGCGTCCAGGTGGGGTACCGGGCTTACTGCCAGGTCGCGCACAGTGATCTGATCGGCCGGGTGGGCAGCCTGCCATTGCTGGATGAAGTCCTTGGTCAGCTGACGGGAAACGGAATCCTGCTGGCGGGCGCTGCTTTCGATGATCAGTACGCGGGACATGGGGTGCCTCCATCGGCAAAAAAGGGTGCGATTCGATGGAGGTGAGATTAAGGCTTGACCTATCGATAAAAAAGCGTAAAAAGTGGGTCCAATCTATCGATTAATCAGTTTATTCCGCACTGCAGTTCAAGGCGATCCGCAGTTTGATGATTTGCCGATTGAATTTGGCAGTGACATCGACGCTTTTACCTGCCGGTACGTTCACACGGCGCACCCGCGGTGCCTCCGGGCCATTGCGGAAGGTCACCTTGCATGCAGCCGGGACCTGCCCATAGTTGTTGAGGGTGATGGCGCCAATGTCATAGGCCGTGTCATAGGCGGTGTAGTCGAGCTTGACCCCGGTCAGCTCCTTCTCCACATCGATGGGATAAGCCATGGCCCCGAGGGGCAGGCACATCAGTATTGCCGCACAACATTTCTTCATGGGCCGCTCTCCTTGAAAGAGCGCAGCTTAGGACAACAGGAGCGAAAGATGAAAGCGCCGCGCGTAACCCTTGACCAGTGGCGAACCCTGCAAGCAGTGGTCGATCACGGCGGGTTTGCCCAGGCCGCCGAGGCCTTGCACCGCTCGCAGTCATCGGTCAGCTACACCGTGGCCCGCATGCAGGAGCAGCTGGGCGTCCCGCTGTTGCGCATCGATGGCCGCAAGGCGGTGCTGACCGAGGCCGGCAATGTGCTGCTGCGCCGCTCGCGCCACCTGGTCAAGCAGGCCAGCCAGCTCGAAGACCTGGCCCACCACATGGAACAAGGCTGGGAAGCCGAGGTGCGCCTGGTGGTCGATGCCGCCTACCCCAGCGCCCGTCTGGTACGCGCGCTGGCTGCATTCATGCCACAAAGCCGCGGCTGCCGGGTGCGCCTGCGTGAAGAAGTGCTGTCTGGCGTGGAGGAAGTGATGCACGAAGGCATCGCCGACCTGGCCATCAGCAGCTACAGCATCGGCGGCTACCTGGGCGCCGAATTGAGCGCAGTGGAATTCATCGCCGTCGCTCACCCCGAGCACAGCCTGCACCGCCTGGGACGCGAACTGACCTTCCAGGACCTGGAAAGCCAGCTGCAGGTGGTGATCCGCGACTCCGGCCGCGCCCAACCGCGCGACGTCGGCTGGCTGGGCGCAGAGCAGCGCTGGACCGTCGGCAGCCTGGGCACCGCCGCCACCTTCGTCAGCAGCGGCCTGGGTTTTGCCTGGCTGCCCCGTCACATGATCGAGCGCGAACTGCGCGAAGGCGTGCTCAGGCCATTGCCGCTGGATCAGGGTGGCAGCCGCCACCCACTGTTCTACCTTTACTCGAGCAAAGAGAAGACCCTGGGCCCGGCCACGCAGATTCTCATCGACCTGCTGCGCAATTTCGACACCGCGCCACTGGACGTGCCCTTCGCAGCCCCCCCACAAGCCTGAGAGGACCGCGCCCATGGCCTATTTCGAACACGAAGGATGCACGCTGCATTACGAGGAATATGGCCAGGGCGAACCCCTGGTGTTGCTGCACGGCCTGGGCTCCAGCTGCCAGGATTGGGAGTTGCAGGTGCCGCTGTTCAGCCGCCACTACCGGGTGATACTCATGGACATCCGCGGCCACGGTCGCTCCGACAAACCCGCTGACGGTTACCAGATCGCCACCTTCAGTGCCGACCTGCTGGCCCTGCTCGAACACTTGCACACAGGCCCGGTGCACTTCGTCGGCCTGTCCATGGGCGGCATGGTCGGCTTCCAGTTTGCCGTCGACCACCCTCAATGGTTGCGCAGCCTGTGCATCGTCAACAGCGCCCCTGAGGTCAAGCGCCGCACCCGCAGTGACTGGGCGTGGTGGCTCAAGCGCTGGAGCCTGGCGCGCATCCTCAGTGTCGAAACCGTCGGCAAGGGGCTGGCCGAGCGGCTGTTCCCCAAACCACAACAAGCAGACCTGCGACAGAAGATGGCCCAGCGCTGGGCGCGCAACGACAAGCGCGCCTACCTGAAAAGCTTCGACGCCATCGTCGACTGGGGCGTGCAGGAACGCATCGGGCAGATTCACTGTCCTACCCTGGTGATCGCCGCCGACCACGATTACACGCCGATACAACTGAAACAGCGCTATGTCGCCCTCATACCCAACGCCAGGCTGGTCGTCGTCGACGATTCCCGGCACGCTACACCCCTCGATCAACCCGAGGTCTTCAACCAGACCCTGCTGCAGTTCCTCGCAGCCGCTTCCACCTCTCAAGGATCTTTGAGCCCATGCTGAAAAAACTCCTGCTCACCGCCTGCTCGGTCGCCTTTGCCACCAGTGTCATGGCGTCCGACAAGACCCCGCACGTCCTGCTGGACACCAGCTTCGGCCAGGTCGAAATCGAGCTGAACGCCGAGAAGGCACCGCTCAGTACCAAGAACTTCCTGGAGTACGTCGACAGCGGCTTCTACAACAACACCATCTTCCACCGCGTGATCCCGGGGTTCATGGTCCAGGGCGGTGGGTTCACTGACCAGATGGTGCAAAAAGATACCAAGGCCCCGATCAAGAACGAGGCCAGCAACGGCCTGCAGAACACCCGCGGCACCCTGTCGATGGCGCGCACGTCCAACCCGAACTCGGCCACCAGCCAGTTCTTCATCAACGTCGCCGACAACGACTTCCTCAACCCAGGCCGCGACGCCGGTTATGCCGTGTTCGGCAAGGTGACCAAAGGCATGGAAGTGGTCGATCAGATCGTCAACTCGCCGACCACCATCAAAAAAGGCATGCGCGACGTACCGGCCGATCCGGTCTATATCAAGTCCGCCAAACGTATCGACTGACCGCAGGCTTCACAAGGATGTGAAACCGCCTGAAGGTCGGACGAACAGGAGTGTTGTCGCCCATGCTGTACCGCCGTTTCGAAAGACTGATCGATATTTTCCGCGAGGCACCGAGCGAAGCCCCCCCGAGCACGGTGTGGCCGTTCTACCTGTATTACCTGCGCCAGGTGTGGCCCAGCTTCGTGGCCCTGCTGGTGGTCGGCCTGGTCGCCTCGCTGATCGAGGTGGCGATGTTCAGCTACCTCAGCCGGATCATCGACCTGGCCCAAGGTACGCCCAATGCCAACTTCTTCAGCGAGCACAGCGGCGAGCTGATCTGGATGCTGGTGGTGATTCTGCTGCTGCGGCCATTGTTCTTCGGCCTGCACGACCTGCTGGTGCACCAGACCATCAACCCCGGCATGACCAGCCTGATCCGCTGGCAAAACCATACCTATGTGCTCAAGCAGAGCCTGAACTTCTTTCAGAGCGACTTCGCCGGGCGTATTGCCCAGCGCATCATGCAGACCGGCAACTCGCTGCGCGATTCCGCCGTGCAGGCGGTGGACGCGCTATGGCATGTGCTGATCTACGCCATCACCTCGCTGGTGTTGTTCGCCGAGGCCGACTGGCGCCTGATGCTGCCGCTGCTGGCGTGGATCGTCAGCTACATTGCAGCGCTGTTCTACTTCGTGCCACGGGTCAAGGAGCGCTCGGTGGTGTCTTCGGACGCACGTTCCAAGCTGATGGGGCGTATCGTCGACGGCTACACCAACATCGCAACGCTGAAGCTGTTTGCCCATACCGACTACGAACAGCAGTATGCGCGTGAGGCAATCCGCGAGCAGACCGAGAAAACTCAGCTGGCCTCCCGGGTGATCACCAGCATGGACGTGGTCATCACCACCCTCAATGGCTTGCTGGTGGTCGCCACCACCGGCCTTGCCCTGTGGCTGTGGAGTCAATCGCTGATCACCGTGGGCGCCATCGCCCTGGCCACTGGCCTGGTGATCCGCATCGTCAACATGTCGGGCTGGATCATGTGGGTGGTCAACGGCATTTTCGAGAACATCGGCATGGTGCAGGACGGCCTGCAGACCATAGCCCAGCCAGTCACCGTCACCGACCTGCCCAATGCGCCGGCACTGAAGGTCAGCCGCGGCGCGGTGCGTTTCGATGAGGTCGACTTCCATTACGGCAAGGCCACCAATGTCATAGAAGGGCTCAACCTGGACATCCGCCCGGGCGAGAAAATCGGTTTGATCGGCCCGTCCGGGGCAGGCAAGTCGACCCTGGTCAACCTGCTGTTGCGCCTGTACGACGTGCAGGGTGGGCGCATCCTCATCGACGGCCAGGACATTGCCAAGGTGAGCCAGGCCAGCCTGCGTGCACAGATCGGCATGATCACCCAGGATACGTCGCTGCTGCACCGTTCGATCCGCGAAAACCTGCTGTACGGCCGGCCCGGTGCCAGCGATGCAGAACTGCACGAAGCTGTGCGCCGCGCGCGGGCTGACGAGTTCATCCCACAGCTTTCGGATGCCCAGGGCCGCACCGGTTTCGATGCCCATGTGGGCGAACGCGGGGTCAAGCTGTCGGGTGGCCAGCGCCAGCGTATCGCCATTGCACGGGTGCTGCTGAAGAACGCGCCGATCCTGATCATGGACGAGGCCACCTCGGCGCTGGATTCGGAAGTAGAAGCGGCGATCCAGGAAAGCCTGGAGACGCTGATGCAGGGCAAGACGGTAATCGCCATTGCCCACCGGCTTTCCACCATTGCCCGTATGGACCGGCTGGTGGTGCTGGACAAGGGGCGAATTGTGGAGAGTGGCAGCCACAGTGAGTTGCTGGAGCAGCAAGGGCTGTATGCCCGGTTGTGGCACCACCAGACCGGAGGTTTTGTCGGGGTCGATTGACACCTGTGCGGCCTTTTCGCGGGTAAACCCGCTCCTACACAGGTTCGCTATCGTTGTAGGAGCGGGTTTACCCGCGAAAAGGCCGGCACAGGCAACACAGATCTCTCAGTCCCGGCGGTAGGGCAACATCCCCCGCGCCTCCTCGGCATACCCCTTGACCCCTTCCCGTTCCTGCAGCAGAAAATCCTCCACCGCCCGCCGCAACCCCGGGTGCAGCAGGTAATGCCACGACCGCGTCAACACCGGCTCGAACCCGCGTATCAATTTGTGCTCGCCCTGTGCCCCGGCATCGAAACGCTGGTAACCCTCGGCAATGGCAAAGTCCATGCCCTGGTAGAAACACGTCTCGAAATGCAGCCGGTCGAACTCATCCAGGCAGCCCCAGTAGCGGCCAAACAGGCTGTCGCCGCCCACCAGGCTCAAGGCCATGGCCACATCACGCCCACCCTGGCGGGCCATCACCACGCGCACCGCCTCGGGCATCCGCTCGGCCAGCAGACTGAAAAATTCGCGCGTCAGGTAGGGGGCACGACGGCGCACCGCATAGGTGTTGGCATAGCACAGAAAGACGAAATCCCACTGTGCCTCGTCCAGTTCATCACCGCGGTACCAGCGGAAGTCGATACCCTGCCCCGCCACCTGCTCGCGCTCCTTGCGCATCTGCTTGCGCTTGCGCGAGCTGAGGCTGTCGAGAAAGTCCTGGAAGTCGCGATACCCCCGGTTTTGCCAGTGAAACTGGCAACCCAGGCGTTCCATCCACCCAGGCAGGCCCGCCAACTGCGCGTCCAGCGCCGGGTCGGTGAAGTTGATGTGCGCTCCGGACAGCCCACCCTTGCCCAGATACTCCGGCAGGGCCTGCAGCATCAACAAGCCGTCAGCCGGATCGGCCGCCAGCAGCCGTGGGCCGCTGACCGGACTGAACGGCACAGCGCCAAGCAGTTTTGGGTAGTAGGCGATACCGGCCCGCTCACACGCATCGGCCCAACCATGATCGAACACATACTCGCCAAACGAGTGCCATTTGCGGTACGCGGGCAACAGCGCCCGCACCTGCCCGCCTCGCTCCAGCACCAGGTGCTCGGCGGCCCAGCCAGTGTTGCGCGCCACGCTGCCGCTGTCCTCCATTGCACTGAGAAAAGCATGGCGCAGGAAGGGCTGGCCGGCTGGCACAAGGGCATCCCAGGTGGCCGTCGGCAGATCACGCAGGTGGGCAAGGCTGTACAGGCTGGTCACGTTTTCGGCTCGCTCTCTGAAGACCGTCAGTATCCCCAAGGAAGGCCCGTCGCTCAAATGACGAACGCCGGGTGGGCCCTTTAATTCTCAATTACTTAACAACAGTGCCACTAATCAGACATTAATCTGTCATTGGCCCCCGCAATACTTGCGCCTGTTTTCCGGAACCCTAGAACCTGTCTATTCAGGCCCTTTCCGAAGACATGCCAACGCAGGGGCAGGCGCTTGAGCCTCCCCCATTTTTTTCAGTAGGGAGAACCTTATGCGTCTTGTTTCCACACTTACCGGAGTAAGCCTCACCGGCATGATGCTGGCCCTGAGTGCCCCGGCCAGTGCTGCTGTCGACGCCAAGCTGCTCGAAATGCTCCGCGCCAATGGCTCGATCAACCAGGCGCAGTACAACGAACTGCAGGGCGACCTGGCAAAAGAAACCAAGGAAAAGGCCGACCAGAAAGCTCAGTCCGAACGTATGAGCTCCTTTGAACAAAAAGTGGCATGGGCCGCCAAGACCCAGATCAAGGGTGACGTGCGCCTGCGTTACGAAGACGTCAACGTCGACGATCCGAACAGCAGCAGCGGCAACCAGGACCGCCAGCGAGTACGTGCCCGTGTCGGCTTCTACAGCGAGATCAACCCGCAGGTTGACGCTGGGGTTCGTATCGCCACTGGCAGCAGCGCTGACCGACGTTCGACCAACCAGAGCTTCGACAACTACTTCGACAAGAAGTCGCTGTGGGTCGACCTGGCCTACCTCGACTGGCACCCGACTGCAGTCCCTAACCTGCACCTGATTGGCGGCAAGATGCAACAGCCTTGGGTGAGCATGGGCGACATCATCTGGGATAGCGACATCAACCCGGAAGGTGTAGCGGCCACCTACAAGGCTGACCTGGGCGGGGCCGAAGTGTTTGCCAGCGCCGGTCAGTACACCTTGAAGGACAACGTCGATGGTGACGGCGTCCAGTACAAGCACGATGCACAGGTCTACCACGGCCAGTTGGGCGCCAAGTTCGCGCCGGCCGACGTGCTCAAGCTCACCGTGGGTGCCAGCATCTATGGTTACGACAACGACAAGGAAGCCGCCATCCTGCAGTCGTTCGGCAACACCACTAACGAGTTCAATCTGGTGGAAGGCTTTGGCCAGATCGACTTCACTGGCTTGGCCATTCCGTTGTCGGCCTATGGCCAGTACGTGAAGAACACCGACAGCACCGACGGCGAAGATCAGGCCTGGCTGGCTGGCCTGAAAACCAAAATGGGTGCCTGGAGCCTGGACTACAACTACCGCGATGTGCAGCGTAACGCGGTAGTCAGCCTGTTCACCGATTCG
Source organism: Pseudomonas sp. BO3-4 (assembly GCF_034044115.1). NCBI lineage: Bacteria > Pseudomonadati > Pseudomonadota > Gammaproteobacteria > Pseudomonadales > Pseudomonadaceae > Pseudomonas > Pseudomonas sp. BO3-4. Next base: position 1,506,644 of record NZ_CP139018.1, on the reverse strand, counting down.
GACTTCGGCAACGGCTACACCGGTTCGCGCGGTCACAAGTTCAAGGTCGGTTACGAAATCGACAAGAACTTCTCCCTGGGTGCTGCCTACCTGATGGCCAAGACCGACCTGTCGCAGCTGCCGAACAGCAATGCTGACGTCGACACCCTGCAGGTAGACCTGGAAGCCAAGTTCTAAGCAACACCCTGCTCTGCTTCACTTGAAGCGGGAAACGCCGACCCCATCCGGCGTTTCCCGCTTCTTTTTGCCTGTGTGAAATGCGCCGGCCCCTTCGCGGGCTTGCCCGCTCCCACAGAATCACCACAGACCTTGAGAACTGTGCTGTACCTGTGGGAGCGGGCAAGCCCGCGAAGAGGCCGTAACAGGCGCCTGATGAATCAGCGCTTGCGCAGAATCACACTACCAATCGAATACCCCGCACCAAACGAGCTCAACACGCCCAACGAGCCTTTGGCCAGGTCATCCTGGTACAGGTGGAAGGCAATCACCGACCCCGCCGAGCTGGTATTGGCGTAACGGTCCAGAATCACCGGTGCCTCTTCCTCGGCCACTTCACGCCCCAACAGTTTCTTGACGATCAACTGGTTCATGCTGAGGTTGGCCTGGTGCAGCCAGAAGCGCTTCACGTCGCCCGGTTGCAGCCCATTCTCCTGCAGGTGTTCCCCGATCAGCTCGGCCACCTTCGGGCACACCTCGCGGAACACCTTGCGGCCTTCCTGGATGAACAGCTTGTCCGCAGCGCCTTCACCCTCTTCCGCCGCACGGTTGAGGAAGCCGAAGTTGTTGCGGATGTTGTTGGAGAACTCAGTCCAGAGCTTGCTGCTGACGATGTCGAACTGGTGCGCCGAAGTGGCCTGGTCGGCACGCTCCAGCAACACGGCGGTGGCGGCATCGCCAAAAATGAAATGGCTGTCGCGGTCACGGAAGTTGAGGTGGCCGGTGCACACTTCGGGGTTGACCATCAGCACCGCCCGCGCCTGGCCCAGCGCTACGCTGTTGGCGGCGGTCTGGATACCGAAGGTGGCCGACGAGCAGGCCACGTTCATGTCGAAGGCAAAGCCCTGGACACCCAGTGCCTGTTGCACTTCGATGGCGATGGCCGGGTACGGGCGCTGCAAGTTGGAGCAGGCGACGATCACCCCGTCGACATCGGCCGCCGTTCGGCCTGCGCGCTCCAGGGCCTGGCGGGCAGCGGCCACGGCCATTTCACACAGCATCGACGGTTCATCGTTGCTGCGCTCGGGCAAGCGCGGCTTCATGCGCTGCGGGTCGAGGATACCGGCCTTGTCCATGACAAAGCGGCTCTTGATGCCCGAAGCCTTTTCGATAAACGCCGCGTCGGAGAGCGGCGCCGCCTCGACTTCACCGCGCTCGATGGCGGCAGCGTTGTCCTGGTTGAACTGCTGCGACCAGGCGTTGAAGGAAGCCACCAGCTCTTCGTTGGAAATGCTCTGGGCCGGGGTGTACAGGCCGGTGCCGCTGATCACGACGTTATGCACGGTCGTTCCTCTGGTCAAAGGCCACCGCCACAGGGCGCTGGCTGGAAACATGACAGGTTAATGGCACTTTAGTGCCAATTCAGGGGCCTACGTTTACCCCCGCAAGGCGGGCTCACCCGCCAAGGGCCGCAAAGCGGCCCCAAACGCCCCAAAGTTTGCCACAAATAATAGAGGTTAGCCTTCCACCTGACTCCATTGTTTGCTCAATCGCTTGTCAGAAATCGGCACCTTGGTCCCCAACTGCTGGGCGAACAGCGACACGCGATATTCTTCCAGCCACCAACGGTACACAGTCAGTTGCTCATCGCGCTTGCCTTCCTGGGCATGCTTGTCGGCACGGGCCTTGTACTGCGCCCACAAATTGGCCAGCTCGCCGCTCCACACCCGGTCCTTCTGTACTTGCGAGCCGAGTTTCTCGAGGCGCAACTCAACCGCCTTGAGGTAACGCGGCAACTCCTTGAACCACACCCCAGGCGTTTCGCGCACGAAGCCCGGGTACACCAGGTTGCCCAGCTGCTGCTTGATGTCGTTCAGCGCCACCGCTTGGCTCAGGTCGATCTTGCCCTTGAAGCGCTTCTGCAGCCCATGCCACAGCTTCAGCACTTCCAGGGTCTGCCTTGCCAGGCGCTCGGCATGCTCGGCCCAGCTGCCGCGCTTGCGTTCAGCCAGCGCGGCCAAGGCCGCGCCATCACGTGGCAACGGTTGTTCGCCTTCAAGGATGCAACTGTCCAGGCTGGCCAGCAGAATGTCTTCGACCAGCGCCTCGACCCGCCCCATTTCGCGGTACAGCAGGCCCAGCTCGGTCAGCCCCGGCAGCTTGCCGCGCAGGAACTTGGCCGGCTCGGCCAGTTGCTGCAGCAACAGCCGTTGCAAGGCGCGGCGGTGCTGAAACTCGGCTTCGGCCTGGGTCGAGAAACGCCCCTCACGCACAGTGCCGTTGTCTTCCACCAGCGCCGGGTACACGGTCATCGACAGGCCGGCGATCTTCTGCTGGGCGGTCTGCTTCACTTCGCTGAAGGCCTTGGCCTGCACCGGCTGCTCACCCTTGGCGTCACGCGGCACGGCCAGGGCAGCCTGGCTGGCGGCAGCAAAGCGCGCGGTCAGTTCCGCCAGGTCGCGGCCTTCGCCAAGGAACTTGCCCTGGCCATCGACCACTTCGATGTTCATGCGCAGGTGGCCTTCGACCTGGTTGACCGACTCGTCCCAGGCCTCATCCGACACACGTGCACCGGTCATGCGCAGCAGCTCCTGGCCCAGGGCCTGCGGGAGCGCCCCTTGGCCGAAGGTCATGCGCGCCAGCGAAGCCTTGACGAAGTCAGGTACCGGGACAAAGTTCTTGCGCAGGACCTTGGGCAGGTTGCGCACCAGCGCCACGCACTTGGCCTCCAGCAGGCCCGGCACCAGCCACTCCAGGCGCTCGCCCGGCAGGCTCGGCAACAGCGGCGCCGGCACCCGCACCGTCACACCATCGCGGGGGTGGCCGGGCTCGAAGTGGTAGCTCAGCGGCAGGCGCAAATCGCCCACCTGCATACTGTCGGGGTACTGTGCGGCGGTCACTTCGCTGGCCTCGCGGGCCAGCACGTCCTCCTCGCGCATGATCAGCAGGTTGGCGTCCTTCTGGCTGCCCATGCGGTACCAACTGTCGAAGGTCGCCGTCTGGTGGATTTCCGCCGGCAGGCGCGCTTCGTAGAAAGCGTACAGCGTTTCTTCGTCAGCCAGAATGTCACGCCGGCGAGCCTTGGCTTCCAGCTCGTCCAGCGCTTCAAGCAGGCGTTTGTTGGCCGCCAGGCACTTGGCCCGCGACTGGATTTCGCCACCCACCAGGCCTTCACGGATAAACAGCTCGCGCGAGGTCGCCGGGTCGATCGGGCCGTAGTGCACCGGCCGACGGCCGACCAGGATCAGCCCGTAGAGCGTGATCTGCTCGTAGGCCACCACCTGCCCGCGCTTCTTCTCCCAGTGCGGCTCGAAATGGTTTTTCTTGATCAGGTGACCGGCCAGCGGCTCGATCCAGTCCGGCTCGATCTTGGCCACCATGCGCGCATACAGCTTGGTGGTTTCGACCAGCTCGGCAGCCATGACCCACTGCGGGCGCTTGCGTCCCAGGCCCGACGATGGATGCACCCAGAAGCGCCGCTGGCGGGCGCCCTGGTAGTCGCCCTCTTCGGTCTTCTGGCCAATCTGGCTGAGCAGCCCGCTGAGGATTGCCTTGTGCATCTTCTGGTAATCAGTCGGTTCCTTGTTCACCGTCAGCTGCAGGTCACGGCAAATCAGCGCCAACTGACGATGAGCATCGCGCCACTCGCGCAGCCGCAAGTAGTTCAGGAACTGCTTGCGGCACCAGTTGCGCAGCGGGTTGGCAGTCAGCGCCTGGCGTTGTTCCTCGAAGCCGCGCCACAGGTTGACCAGCGCAGCGAAGTCCGAGTCCACGTCCTTCCACTGTGCGTGCGCCTGGTCGGCGGCCTGCTGGCGTTCTGGAGGGCGTTCACGCGGGTCCTGCACCGACAGCGCACTGGTGACAATCAGCACTTCCTGCAGGCTGCCCAGGCGCGCGCCTTCAAGCAGCATGCGGCCCAGCCGCGGGTCGATCGGCAAGCGCGCCAGCTGGCGGCCAATTGGCGTCAGCTGGTTCTCGCGGTTAACCGCCGAAAGCTCCTGCAACAGGTTGAAGCCGTCGCTGATGGCTTTGCCATCCGGCGGCTCGATGAACGGGAAGGCATCGATTGCGCCCAGGCGCAGGTGCAACATCTGCAGGATCACCGCCGCCAGGTTGGTGCGCAGAATCTCCGGGTCGGTAAACGCTGGCCGGCTGTTGAAGTCCTCTTCGCTGTAGAGACGCACGCAAATGCCCGGCTCGACCCGGCCGCAACGGCCTTTACGCTGGTTGGCACTGGCCTGTGACACCGCCTCGATCGGCAGGCGCTGGACCTTGGCGCGGTAGCTGTAGCGGCTGATGCGAGCGGTACCGGTGTCGATCACATAGCGGATGCCAGGCACGGTCAGCGAGGTTTCGGCGACGTTGGTGGCCAGCACCACGCGGCGCCCGGTGTGCGGTTGGAAGATACGCTGCTGCTCGGCCGGCGACAGGCGCGCGTACAGCGGCAAAATCTCGGTATGGCGCAGTTGCGCCTTGCGCAGGATCTCGGCGGCATCACGGATTTCCCGCTCGCCCGGCAGGAAGATCAGCACATCGCCCGGCCCCTTGCCCTCGCTACGCTCGTGCTGCGCCAGCTCGTCGAGGGTGGCAAGGATGGCCTGATCGACGGTGAGGTCATCCTCGATCTGGTTGCCTTCCTCGTCCTGTTCGCTGGTCAGCGGGCGGTACCAGGTGTCCACCGGGAAGGTGCGCCCGGACACCTCGATGATCGGCGCACCGTCGAAGTGCCTGGAGAAGCGCTCCAGGTCGATGGTGGCCGAGGTGATGATCAGCTTCAGGTCCGGTCGACGATGCAGCAACGTTTTCAGGTAGCCGAGCAGGAAGTCGATGTTCAGGCTGCGCTCGTGCGCTTCGTCGACGATGATCGTGTCGTAGCGTTCAAGGAAACGGTCGTGCTGGGTTTCGGCCAGGAGGATGCCGTCGGTCATCAGCTTGACCAAGGTATTGGAATCGCTCTGGTCTTCGAAACGCACCTGGTAGCCGACCAGCGCGCCCAAGGGCGTGCCCAGCTCTTCGGCGACTCGCGCGGCCACGCTACGCGCTGCGATCCTGCGTGGCTGGGTATGGGCGATCAACCCATGGCTGCCACGGCCAAGTTCCAGGCAGATTTTCGGCAACTGGGTCGTCTTGCCAGAGCCGGTCTCGCCGGCGATCACCAACACCTGGTTTTCGGCCAGGGCCTTCTTGATTTCGTCACGCTTGGCGGCGATGGGCAGGTTGTCGTCGTAGCGTACGGTCGGCACGCTCTGCTGACGCGCGGTGACCTGAGCGCAGGAGGCCTGGACCTTCTCCACCCACTGCGCCAGCTTCGCCTCATCGGGGCGCTTGCGCAGTTCGTGCAGTTGCCGGCGCAGGCGATGGCGGTCGGCAATCATGGCGTGGTCGAGGTTTTGCAGCAGTTTGTCGATGGCGTGGTCAGTCATGGGGCTTTTTAGTGATGCAGGTGAGCCTGCTTTTTCATGATCGGCATTCGGAAAGTCGGGCGATTGTCGCAGATTTGCGGATTCTCTGCTGCCTGCACGCTCCCTGTGGGAGCGGCCTTGTGTCGCGATAGGGCCGCAAAGCGGCCCAGCAATTTCTGCGTGATCGCTGATGGCCGGGGCCCGCTACGCAGCCCTTTCGCGACGCAAGGCCACTCCACATTGACCGTGGTGCTTTCACCACGAATGTTTAGCCAAGTGCGATGTAAAGGTTGCCATTCACTGCTTTAATCAACCTTACGCCGCATGTGAGTATCAAAGGCATGACTCCCGCCCAGCCTATCGCCCCACCGTCGTCCCGCCCTTCGCTACCGAAGGCCCGGAGCCGTGCCGGGGAAAATCCGCTGGTCCATATCATCCTCGCCTTCTGGGCCTTGTGGCACTGCCGTCACGCGCGCCCACCGGACACCTCGCTCACGCCATTGTGACCAAACCCGGCCACCGTCTGGCCGTTTGACTCAACTGGGCCACCTGCTTGCGCGGTGGCCCTGCGCGCCTATGAGCGAATTGATCATGCACTTTGCCCCTGTAGAGCAGGCTACCCGTTTTCTGGCCGACAACCCCGATATCGAGCTGTTCGAACTGTTCATCCTTGACGCCAACGGTGTGCCACGCGGCAAGCTGTTGCACCGCGAGGAACTGCTGGCCGTGTACCAGACAGGCCGGCCACTGCCCAGCACCATCCTTGGCCTGACCCTCAATGGCGACGACGTGGAAAACTCCGGCCTGGTGTGGGACGTAGGCGATATCGACTGCCGTGCCTACCCGCTGGACGGCAGCCTGGTGCGGCTGCCCTGGCGCCGGGTGCCAACCGCTGCAGTGCAGGTAAGCATGCACCCCAGCGAGGGGCTGCCGGCCAGCATCGCTGACCCACGCCATGTGCTGCTGCGCACCATCGAAGCGTTGAAGGCCGATGGTTACCACCCGGTGATGGCCTGCGAGCTGGAGTTCTACCTGCTTGACCAGCAGCGTGATGCCCAGGGCCGCCCACAACCGGCACTGGACAACGATGGCGGTCGCCCACGCAGCACCCAGGTCTATGGCCTGCGCGAACTGGAGCAGATCGAACCGTTCCTCGCCGACCTGTACGCTGCCTGCAAGGCCCAAGGCATCCCGGCGCGCACGGCCATTTCCGAGTACGCCCCCGGCCAGGTGGAAATCACCCTGGAGCACGGCGATGCGCTGCAGGCGATGGACCAGGCGGTGCGCTACAAGCGCCTGGTAAAAGGTGTGGCCCATGCCCACGGCATGCAGGCCTGCTTCATGGCCAAGCCATTTGCCCAACTGGCCGGCACCGGCATGCACATGCACCTGAGCCTGGCCGACAGCGCCGGCAGCAACCTGTTCGCCAGCGAAGACAAGGCCGGCACCCCGCTGCTGCGCCAGGCCGTGGCCGGCATGCTGCGCCACCTGCGCGACTCGCTGCTGCTGTTCTGCCCCAACGCCAACTCGTACCGACGTTTCCAGGCCAACAGCTATGCGCCCCTGGCGCCAACCTGGGGCGTGGACAACCGCACCGTGAGCCTGCGTGTGCCAGGAGGCCCTGCCAACAGTCGCCATGTGGAGCACCGCATCTGTGGCGCGGATGCCAACCCTTACCTGGCTGCAGCGGCGATCCTTGCTGCCAGCCACCGCGGCATCCGCGAACAGCTTGACCCAGGTGCCCCCGTTGAAGGCAACGGTTACGCTCAGGCCACCGAACACCTGCCCACCGACTGGCTGACCACCCTCGACGCCCTGCAACATTCCGAATGGGCCCGTGAAGCACTGGGCGAAGACTTCCTTGGCGTGTACCTGAAGGTCAAGCGCGCCGAGTACCGCCAGTTCATGGCTGAAGTCAGCGAACAGGACTGGCGCTGGTACCTGCACCAGGCCTGAGCCCCTACAAAACAAGGAACACCCATGAACGCAGCATTGAACAACGGCCCGGCGCAGCGCGCGCCGTCCTATTACAGCGCCACCCTCAACGACCACAGCGAGTACCCGCAACTCAAAGGCACGGTGCAGGTGGATGTGGCAATCATCGGCGGTGGCTTTACGGGCGTGGCCACAGCGGTTGAACTGGCCGAGCGCGGCCTGAAGGTCGCCATCGTCGAAACCAACCGTATCGGCTGGGGCGCCAGCGGTCGCAACGGCGGCCAGGTCACCGGCAGCCTGTCGGGCGACGAGGCCATGCGCTCGCAGATGCGCAACCACCTGGGCGCCGAAGTGGACGATTTCATCTGGCACTTGCGCTGGCGCGGGCACCAGGTGATCGAACAGCGCGTGGCGCGCTATGGCATCGATTGCGACCTCAAGCGTGGCCATTTGCATGCCGCGATGAAACCTTCGCACATGAACGAACTGCGTGCATTCGAGGCCGAAGCACAGCGCCGCGGCATGGGCGAGCAGGTGCAACTGCTCGACCGCGCTGCAGTGGCGGAGCATCTGCAAAGCCCGCTTTATCTGGGTGCGTTGAAGAACCTGCGCAACCTGCACCTGCACCCACTCAACCTGTGCCTGGGTGAAGCCCGTGCCGCACATGGCCTGGGTGCACTGATATTCGAAAATTCCGAAGTGCTGGACATCGTCCATGGCCCGCGCCCGGCGGTGGTTACCGCCCACGGCCGGGTGGAGGCACGCCAGGTGATGTTGGCCGGCGATGTGTATCACAAGCTGGAAAAGCGCCAGCTCAAGGGCAAGATCTTCCCGGCCATGGGCGGTATCGTCACCACCGCGCCGCTGGGTGAACTGGCCGAGCAGATCAACCCGCAGGACCTGGCGGTGTACGACTGCCGCTTCGTCCTCGACTACTACCGCCTGACGGCCGACAAGCGCCTGCTGTTCGGCGGCGGCGCCAACTACTCAGGCAAGGATTCACGCGACATCGAAGGCGAATTGCGCCCCTGCATCGAACGCACCTTCCCGGCATTGAAGGGGGTGCCGATCGAGTTCCAGTGGAGCTGCGCCATGGGCATCGTGGTCAACCGCATCCCGCAGCTGGGCAAGCTGTCGGACAACGTGTGGTACTGCCAGGGTTACTCGGGGCACGGCATTGCCACCAGCCACATCATGGGCGAGATCATGGCCGAAGCGCTGACCGGCACGCTGGAGAAGTTCGACACCTTTGCCCAGTGCAAGCATGTGCGAGTGCCGATGGGGGACTTGCTGGGGAACCCGCTGCTGGCGGCGGGGATGTGGTACTACCAGATGCTCGAGAAGCTGCGCTGAGTTGCGCGGATGTAGGCGCGGGTTTACCGCGAAAGGGCCGGCCCTGCTGACCCTTCTCCACCCGCCGTTCACCGTTGTCGCCACTACCGCATTCGCGGGTAAACCCGCTCCTACAGGGGCTCACAGTGTCTGAAGACGGCGCCGCATCTTATTGTGGGGCCTTGTGTCGCGAAAGGGGCGCAGAGCGCCCCCAGCCATTGTTGCATCGCCGCCGAAACCCCAGGGCCGCTTCGCGGCCCTTTCGCGACACCAGGCCGCTCCCACACTGAGCGTGCAGGCTTATGGTCAGGCGATCTTCTTCAAGCCTTGCTTCTTGAGCTCTTCATCACGCAGTTCGCGGCGCAGGATCTTGCCCACGTTGGTGGTAGGCAGCGAATCGCGGAACTCGATGTGGCGCGGTACCTTGTAACCGGTGACGTTGGCACGCATGTGCTCCATCACCTGCTCCTTGGTCACGGTCATGCCCGGCTTGACCACGATGAAGACCTTGATCACTTCACCCGACTTCTCGTCCGGCACACCGATGGCAGCGCACTGCAGCACGCCCGGCAAGGCCGCCAACACGTCTTCCAGCTCGTTGGGGTACACGTTGAAGCCCGAGACCAGGATCATGTCTTTCTTGCGGTCGACGATGCGCATGTAGCCGTCCGCCTGGATCACGGCGATGTCACCGGTCTTCAGCCAGCCTTCGCTGTCGAGAATCTCGGCCGTGGCATCTTCACGCTGCCAGTAGCCCTTCATCACCTGCGGGCCCTTGACACACAGCTCGCCCACTTCGCCAAGCGGCAGCTCATTGCCGGCGTCGTCGATGACCTTGCACAAGGTCGACGGCACCGGAATACCGATGGTGCCCACCTGGTTCGCTTCCGACGGGTTCACCGCCGCCACCGGGCTGGTTTCGGTCATGCCGTAGCCTTCGCAGATGGCGCAACCGGTAACGGCCTTCCAGCGCTCGGCCACGCTTAGCTGCAAGGCCATGCCGCCCGACAGGGTGATTTTCAGCGCCGAGAAATCCAGGGCTCGGAACGCCTCGTTATTGCACAAGGCGACGAACAGGGTGTTAAGGCCCACAAAGCCGCTGAACTTCCACTTGCCCAGTTCCTTGACCATCGCCGGCAAGTCTCGCGGGTTGCTGATCAGCACGTTGTGGTTGCCGATCAGCATCATCGCCATGCAATGGAAGGTAAACGCATAGATGTGGTAAAGCGGCAGCGGAGTGATGAGGATTTCGCAGCCTTCGTGCAGGTTGGCGCCCATCAGTGCCCGGCACTGCAGCATGTTGGCCACCAGGTTGCGATGGGTCAGCATGGCGCCTTTGGCCACGCCGGTGGTACCGCCGGTGTATTGCAGCACCGCCACGTCGTTGGCCTGCGGGTTGGCCTCGGTCACTGGCTGGCCCTTGCCCAGCGCCAGGGCGTCATTGAAACGCACGGCCTGCGGCAGGTTGTAGGCCGGCACCATCTTCTTCACGTACTTGATCACGCTGTTGATCAGCAGGCGCTTGAGTGGCGGCAGCAGGTCGGCCACTTCGGTGACGATAACGTGCCTGACCTGGGTTTTGGGCACCACTTTTTCGGCCAGGTGGGCCATGTTGGCCAGGCACACCAGGGCCTTGGCACCCGAGTCGTTGAACTGGTGTTCCATCTCCCGCGCGGTGTACAGCGGGTTGGTGTTGACCACGATCAGCCCGGCACGCATGGCACCGAAGACCGCGACCGGGTATTGCAGGACATTGGGCAGTTGCACGGCAATGCGGTCACCCGGCTTGAGGTCGGTATGCTGCTGCAGCCAGGCGGCAAACGCCCCCGACAACGCATACAACTCGCCATAAGTGATAGTCTTGCCCAGGTTGCTAAAGGCCGGTTTGTCGGCAAAGCGTTGGCAGGATTGCTTGAGTACCGCCTGGATATTGGGGAATTCGTCAGGATTGATTTCCGCCGTAATCCCGGCTGGGTACTTATCCTTCCAAAAATTTTCGATCATGGAAGCCCACTCCTTCAGCAACAGCGAAGTTCGATTCACGCGTCGATGCGCTTATTATTGATATGAGATGACGGTTCGTTGCAAACCGGATCATCTGGAAGCGGGCCGAGAGTAACAGCTTTGTCTGGGGTCGCCTAGAGGCCAAAACAGGCCTTGCGGTCACAAAAATGACTCAATGAACAATACAGGTCATTTTTAGAGTAATTATCCAAAATGTCGCAGATAAGGCTGTATATGGCCTTTTAGAGCGGTTTAGAGGCATTCGCGGGTAAACCCGCTCCTACATTGGCGGTGTAGGAGCGGGTTTACCCGCGAAGAAGCCATCCCGGTATCACGCTATATCGCGCAACTCCCGCCGCAAAATCTTGCCCACCGGCGTCATGGGCAACGATTCGCGCAGCACGATGTGCTTGGGTACTTTGTAGCCGGTGAAGTTGGCCTTGCAGTAGGCCTTCAGCTCATCAACGCTCAGCCCCCCCTCGCGCGGCACCACGAACAGCTTGACCGCCTCGCCGGAACGCTCGTCCGGCACGCCGATAGCCGCACAGTTGGCGACCTTGGGGTGCCCCATCACCACATCCTCGATTTCGTTGGGGTATACGTTAAAGCCCGAGACGATGATCATGTCCTTCTTGCGGTCGACGATGCGGGTGAAGCCGTCCGGGTCGATCACCGCGATATCACCGGTCTTGAACCAGCCTTCTGCATCCAGTGCCTGGGCCGTTGCCTCGGGCTGCTGCCAGTAACCCTTCATGACCTGCGGGCCTTTGATGCAAAGCTCGCCCCGCTCGCCCAGCGGCAGTTCGTTGCCATCATCATCGATGACCTTGAACGCAGTACCCGCCACGGGGATGCCCACCGTACCCAGACGCGCCAGCTGGCCGTAGGGGTTGGTGCTGGCCACCGGCGAGGTCTCTGTCAGGCCATAGCCTTCTACGATGCGGCACCCGGTAAGGTCTTCCCAGCGCTCGGCGGTGGCCTTGACCAGCGCTGTGCCACCAGAGTTGGTGACCTTCAGCGCCGAGAAGTCCAGCTGACGGAAGCCCGGGTGGTCCATCAGTGCGACAAACAAGGTATTGAGGCCCAGCAAGGCAGAGAAACGCCACTTGCCCAGCTCCTTGATGAAGCCGGGAATATCCCGCGGGTTGGTAATCAGCACGTTATGGTTGCCGGTGACCATCATGCACATGCAGTTCGCGGTGAAGGCATAGATGTGGTACAGCGGCAGCGGCGCGATCATCACCTCCTGGCCGTCCTTCAGCAGCTTCTGCCCATCGGGGCCGTGCTGCGAGAAGCAGGCCAGCACCTGCAGCATGTTGGCCACCAGGTTGCCATGGGTGAGCATGGCGCCCTTGGCCAGGCCGGTGGTGCCGCCGGTGTACTGCAGCACCGCGATGTCATCGAGGTTCAGCGACACCGGTTTGGGCGACAGCCCGCGGCCCTCGCGCAGCACCTGCTTGAACGGCACCGCCTGGGGCAACCGGTAGGCCGGCACCATCTTCTTCAACTTGTCGACCACGGTGTTGACCAGCCAGCCCTTGGCGGCCGGCAGCAGGTCGCCCATCTTTGCCTCGATCAGGTACTCGATACCGGTATCGGGCAGCACCTCCTGCACGCGCTTGCCGAACATGTTCAGGTACACCAGCGCACGCGCGCCACTGTCCTTGAACTGGTGGCGCATCTCGCGCTCGGTGTACAGCGGGTTGGTATTGACCACGATCAGCCCGGCGCGCATGGCACCGAATACGGCGATGGGGTACTGCAGCACATTGGGCATCTGCACGGCGATGCGCTCACCCGGTTTGAGGTCAGTGTGCTGCTGCAACCAGGCAGCGAAGGCTGCCGAATGGCGCTCCAGTTCCGCGTAGCTGAGGGTCACGCCCAGGTTGCTGAACGCCGGGCGGTCGGCAAAACGCTTGCAGGAGCGCTCGAACACCTCGACCACCGAGGCGTAGGCATTGATGTCGATGGTGGAAGGCACGCCTGCCGGGCGCTTGTCATTCCAGAAGTCGGCTTGCATTTATTATTGTTCCTCTGCCTGGACCTGCACTGCGTCCTTTAGTCCTTTACCTGACCGCCTGCCGGCGAAAAGGCGTTGATTCGACGTTAGCAGGTAAACCCAAGGTGGCATATACGCCAAGTGCCGCCATTAACATTGTGAATCTTATTTGTGCCCCTCCTGCAATCCGGCCGGTTGTGCATACACTGTTCGGGTAACCGCGCGCACAAGGACCCGCCATGCCTCACGACGCCTTCTGGCTGCCCGCCAGTGAGCACTGCAGCCTGTACGTACACCAATGGCTGCCGGCCACACCGGTAAAGGCCGTGGTGCTGCTGGCCCATGGCATGGCCGAGCATGCCGGGCGCTACCAGCGCCTGGGCCAGGCCCTGAGCGAGGCCGGCTTTGCCCTGTTCGCTGCCGATCAGCGTGGCCACGGGCGCACTGCCGAACTGGGCAACCTCGGCCTGTTCGCCCGCCATCATGGCTGGAATGCCGTGGTCAACGACCTGGGATGTGTGGCCCAGCATATCGGCCAGCAGTACCCGTGCACGCCGCTGTTCCTGTTCGGCCACAGCATGGGAAGCTATATCGCCCAGGCGTACCTGCTGCATCACAGTGGCAGCCTGCACGGGGCGATCCTCAGCGGTTCCAACTACCAACCGGCCGTGCTGTACCGCTTTGCGCGGCTGATTGCCCGGCTGGAATCCTGGCGCCAGGGGCCACTGGGCAAGAGTGCACTGATCGAATGGTTGTCCTTCGGTTCGTTCAACAGCGCCTTCAAGCCCAATCGCACAGCCTTCGACTGGCTCAGCCGCGACCCGGGCGAGGTCGATCAGTACGTGAACGACCCGTTGTGCGGCTTTCGCTGCACCAACCAGTTGTGGCTCGACCTGCTGCAAGGCTTGGCGCAGATCAGTCAGCCGGGTAACCTCGCGCAGATCGATCCCAACCTGCCGATGCTGGTGATTGGCGGTGAATGTGATCCGGTCAGTGCCGGCAAGCGTCTCACCCATCTGGCCGACGCCCTGCGCGCGACCGGCAACCGACATGTACAGCTGCGCGTCTACCCGGAGGCGCGGCATGAAGTACTCAACGAAATCAACCGTGGCGAGGTCATCGCCGATATTCTCTGCTGGCTTGAGCAGGCGCTGGCCCTTGGCCGCCCTGCGCGCAGTGAATGATAGCCGCCCTCGCCCAACGCTTAAGGAAGCATCGATGTCCCAGGTCACCAACACGCCTTACGAAGCCCTCGAAGTCGGCCAGACGGCCGAGTACAAGAAGTCCGTTGAAGAACGCGACATCCAGCTGTTCGCTGCGATGTCCGGTGACCACAACCCGGTTCACCTGGATGCCGAATTCGCCGCCAAGAGCATGTTCCGCGAACGTATTGCCCATGGCATGTTCAGCGGCGCGCTGATCAGTGCTGCAGTGGCCTGCACACTGCCTGGCCCTGGCACCATCTACCTGGGCCAACAGATGAGCTTCCAGAAGCCGGTGAAAATTGGCGACACCCTGACCGTGCGCCTGGAGATCCTCGAGAAGCTGCCCAAGTTCAAGGTGCGCATCGCCACCAACGTCTACAACCAGAACGACGAGCTGGTGGTCGCGGGTGAAGCCGAGATCCTGGCGCCGCGCAAGCAGCAGACCGTCGAGCTGGTGTCGCCGCCGAATTTTGTGGCGAGCTGAAGTGTGATGCCGCCAGCACCTACTTCAAGGCTGCTGTCCTGGGTAACCCGCTAATTCGTTGATTTAGCGGGCAGCCTGTGGGATATGGGCTGGCCCGCAAAGAGCCGGCACACCCCACATCATTCGATAGCCTGCAAACGCCGCTCGATATGCCGCCGCTCAGGCGCCTGCCGGGTCAAGGCCAGCGCCTGCTGCCAGGCCGCTCGCGCCTCTTCTACCTGCCCCAGTTGGCAATGCAACTCGGCGCGCGCCGCATGTGCCAGGTGATAGTCCAGCAACTCCCCCCGCGCCAGGATCCCTTCGACTTCCCGCAAGCCAACCTCCGGCCCATCCCGCTTCGCCAGTGCCACCGCGCGGTTCAGCGCCACCACCGCTGATGGCCAATACCGCTGCAACACGTCATACAGGCCGACGATCTCTCCCCAGTCCGTTTCTTCAGCCGTCGCCGCTTCGGCATGCACGGCAGCAATCGCCGCCTGGACGGTATAGGCACCGAACGCACGGCTCTGCAGGGCCAGGCGCACCAGTTCACAGCCTTCGGCAATGAACTGCCGGTCCCACAGGCTACGATCCTGCTGCTCCAGAACCACCAAATCGCCTTGGCCATCGATGCGCGCCCGCTGCCGGGACGCCTGCAGCAGCATCAACGCCAGCAGGCCGACCGCCTCCGGGTCGGGCAGCAACTGCACCAGCAACCGCGCCAGGCGAATGGCTTCATCGCTCAGTTCCTGCTGCAGCAGTGTTTCGCCCGATGACGCCGAATAGCCCTCATTGAACACCAGGTAGATCACCCGCAACACGCTTTCCAGGCGCTCGGGCAGCTCATTGAGCTCGGGTACCTGGTACGGTATGCCCGCGTCACGGATCTTGGCCTTGGCACGCACGATCCGCTGGGCGATGGTTGTCGGGCTTTGCAGAAAGGCGCGGGCGATCTGCTCGGTGGTCAGGTCGCAGACTTCGCGAAGCGTCAATGGCACCTGAGCGTCGGCCGACAGGGCCGGATGGCAACAGGTGAAGATCAGCCGCAGGCGGTCATCCGCCAGCAGTTCTTCTTCACTGGGGTCCTGCGCCTGACCATCCAGCAGCATGCTCAAGTCCGCCTGGGAGCGGTCGAAGCGGACGCGCCGGCGCAGCGCGTCGATGGCCTTGAAGCGCCCGACAGAGACCAGCCACGCTCGCGGGTTGGCGGGTATACCGTCGCGTTGCCAGCGCTCGACGGCAATGAAGAAGGCGTCATGCATGGCCTCCTCGGCCAGGTCGAAATCACCCAGCAAGCGGATCAGTGTCGCCAGTATGCGCCGCGACTCCTGCCGGTACACGGCCTCGACTTCGGCGCTCACCTGGGCCAGTGCTGCCATCAGTCGGGCATCCGCTGGGTCACCACCTCCACCAGGCGGTCCAGGCTTTCTCCCCAGCCTTGGTGGAAGCCCATTTCTTCATGGGCACGGCAGTCGGTGGCATTCCAGTGCCAGGCACGGGCGGTGTAGCGGGTTTTGCCCTGTTCCTCGTCAAAGCTGATCACGGCGGTCATGAAGGCCTTGTCCGACGGCACCCAACCGGGGCCGAAGGCATCGGTGAACACCAGCCGGCGTGGCGCGGCAATTTCCAGGAAAACGCCCTGGTTCGGGTACTCGCTGCCATCCGGCGCGCGCATCAGGGTGCGAAACAGGCCACCGGCCCACAACTGCATCTCACACTCCGGGGTGGTCATGCCGCGCGGCCCCCACCACTGCATCAGCCACTGGGGTTCGGTCCAGGCGCGAAATACCTTGGCCGGTGGGGCGTCGATCAGGCGGTTGATGGACAACTCGTGTTGCGCCTGGGCAATGGGGGCAAGGCTCATGCTAATTGTTCTCCTTGGCTGTCAGGGTTGCAGCTCGCGCACCGGTCGCACCTCGACACTGCCGACCCGCGCAGCAGGGATGCCCTTGGCGATATTCAGCGCTTCGTTGAGGTCGCGGGCCTCCACCAGGTAAAAGCCCGCCAGTTGCTCCTTGGTTTCGGCGAACGGGCCGTCGGTCAGGCTCATGCGCCCGTTACGCATACGCACCGTGGTGGCCGTCTGCACCGACTTCAGCGCCTCGGCCGCCAGCATGCGCCCGGAACCGTGAATGGCTTCGGCGTAGGCCATGCATTCAGCGTCTGCCGGGCTGTCGGGCAGGCTGTGCAACAGCCCCTCGTCACAATAGACCAGGCACAGGTATTTCATGGTCGCCTCCAAGGCATTGGCAAAGTGCGTTTGGCGATAAAGGCTCAGGGCTTGAGATCGAACAGGGCCTTTTGCGTTTCCATGTCGAAAGGCGCCGACCAGTGTTCGTGGATGACCTGCCACTGGCCGCCTTTACGACGATAGCCCACCGTGGCGCGCATGAAGCCGCACTGGCTTTCGTCGTCGCCCGGGCCGCAGCGGTTCAGCCAATGGGCCAGGGCCAGATCGCCAGCGGCGTACACGGTAAGTTGGGCAAGTTCGAACACCATGGGGCCGGTGCACATGCCCATGCACATTTCCCAGTGCGCCGTGTAGGCGGACTTGCCTTTGAATTGCAGGGCCTGGATGGCATCGAAGGCGACGATATCGTCGGCATAGGGGGCGATGATGCCCGGGATGTCGCGATCGCGCACGGCTTGCATCCAGCGCTCGATCAATTGGCGGATTTCGGATTCGGCTGCGGTGCTCATCGGGGGTACCTCCGACAGATCATAGGGGGCACGGTGTGTGACGCGTGCCTTCAGCTATGGTCGAACGGGAAGCGGAGGATTCGACAGGCGAGGACATTATTCTGTATTGGCGGAGCACCTGGGTGATCGCATCAGGGCCAGCAAGTGCCCGCCACAGCGTTTTCAGCCCCTGTGGCGGGCACCGCCAGTCAACCCTGCTGGCAACCTTCTCCCATGGCACGGTACTGGATGGTGTGCACCTGGCCCTGATGGTCTTCATAGGTCATGGTCGCAGGTACCACTTCGCAGACATTGGGGATGGTCGACAGGTTGATCACCCGCTTGATGTCCAGGTTCATCGAGTAGTCGTACTGCTGAGCCACAGGCTCGCTGGAGACGGGTTTGGCCTCATCGGCGAGGGCGAACGAGGACATACCGACCAATGCAAGAATCAGTAATGGTTTCATGTGGTTTTGCCTTTAGAGCGTTCAAGCTGATCGATTGACTTCTATTGCCGTATCCGGCGCGGAGAAGTTGTCATCTAGGGTCTAGATGGCACGAAGTACCGATCCCGCTTCGTACTGCCAGGGGGGATGAAGAAAATTCTACTCCCGGCCAGTAATAGTTGAACCCCGGAGTCGGATATTCACCCTTGCCGGTTTTGCAACAATCTGCGACAAAGTGGCCGCAAATCATCAGGCCAGAGCCTCTGGCCACGTTTCAGGGTAGGACTCACCATTTCTGAAAAATTGTCCTGTTCGACGCTTTCGGACACAGAACGCCGTTTGCTGGACCACTTCTACCGCCAGCACAGCTCACGCATGCGCGCTGCAAGCGACGCCGAACTGTGGGTAGCGCGGGACCCTGGCATCATCGCCGGGCTGAGCCTGAGTGCGGTGGGTGAGGGATTCTGGCTGACGGGCCTGTTCGTCGCCCCGCAGCGACGCAACCAAGGGGTGGCCGCGCAGTTGATGGAGGCAGCACTGTCGCAGGTTGACGGGCCCGTCTGGCTGTTCTGTCATCCCGACCTGACGCCCTTCTACCAGCGCCTGGGTTTCGACCTGGCCCAACAGCTGCCAGAAGCCCTGGCCAGCCGCCTGCTTCGCTATCAGCGCAACAAACGCCTGGTAGCCCTGCAGCGAGGTCAGTCGTCGCTGACCTCAAGCCCAGGGAACAGCACCTCGGTGTAGCCGAACCTGGCAAAGTCCTGGATGCGCGAGGGGTATAGCCGGCCGATCAGGTGGTCGCACTCGTGCTGCACCACCCGCGCATGGAAGCCATCGGCAAAGCGGTTGATCGGGTTGCCCTGGGGGTCGATGCCCTGGTAGCCGATATGCTTGAAGCGCGGCACCACGCCGCGCAAGCCAGGCACCGACAGACAACCTTCCCAGCCGTCCTCGATCTCGCTTGAGGTCGGGGTGATGACCGGATTCAGCAGAATGGTCTGCGGCACCGCCTCGGCATCGGGGTATCGCTCGCTGCGCTCGAAGCCGAAGATCACCAACTGCAGGTCGATGCCGATCTGCGGGGCGGCCAGGCCCACACCGCCTACGTGACGCATGGTTTCGAACATGTCGTCGATCAGTTGCTGCAGTTCGGCACTGCCAAGCATGTGCTCGGGCACTGGCGGAGCGATGCGCAGCAGGCGTTCGTCGCCCATCTTGAGAATGTCACGGATCATCAGGGGTTCGGCTCGACGCTATGAGGCTTGCTCGGGTTCGGGTGCTCGTGACCCAGTACAGTCAAGGTTTCCTTGGGCTTTTCCCCGTCGAAGTCCTTCTCGCCCGGGTTCTTGCCTTCGGCTGACATGTGCTCGATCACCGCATTCATTTCGGCGCCGAGCAGCAGCACGGCAGCCGAAATATAGAAATACAGCAACAGCACGATGATTGCACCAATGCTGCCGTACATGGCGTTGTAGTCGGCAAAGGTCTTCACGTAGTAGGCAAAGCCCAGTGAGGCCACGATCCACACCACAACCGCCAGCACCGAACCCGGGGTGATGAAGCGAAACTGCTGTTTCACATCAGGCATCACGTAATAGATCAGGGCCACTGCCACCATCAGCAGAATGATGATCACCGGCCAGCGCAGGATGGTCCACAGTGTGACGATGAACTCCTGCATGCCGATCTGGGCGGCTATCCATTCCATCACCTGCGGGCCCAGCACCATCAGCGCTGCGGCCGCCAGCAGCATGCCAGCCAGGCCCACGGTGTAGAAAATGGAAAGCGGGATACGCTTCCACACCGGGCGCCCTTCGGGCACATCGTAAGCGGCGTTCATGGCGCTCATCATCAGGCGCACGCCGGCGGAGGCGGTCCACAGGGCGATCACGATACCCACCGACAGCAGCCCGCCCTTGGATTGTTGCAGCTGGTCGATCACCGGGTTCACCTGCTCCAGCGCCTGGGGCGGCAACACCAGTTCCGATTGCAGACGCAGCCAGGAGAAAAAGTCCGGCAAATGCAGGAAACCGATCAGGGCAATCAGGAACAACAGGAAGGGGAATAGCGAGAACAGCGCCTGGTAGGCCAGCGCTGAGGCATAGGTGGACATCTCGTCGTCGAGGAATTCCTTGACGGTGCGAACCAGCACGCGGTGCAGGGGCAAGCCGCGCAGGTCGGGGAAAATCATAGCGTCTCCTTTCGCCGCTTGATCGTTACACAGGCAAGTCTAATAGACCGTGCCCGTGCTGTGCTGCTCCCGGCCGTGATTGAAGAATTTGCTTACGTAGAGTGCCGGCCTCTTCGCGGCATTACCCGCCAGAGGCCGGCACAGGCCGCCTCAAGTCAAGGCTTCTTCACCGCATCCTTCACATTGCCCTTGACCTGTTGCGCCTCGCCTTTAAGCTCCTGCGCCTTGCCTTCGGCCCGCAGCTTGTCGTTGTCGGTCACCTTGCCAACACCCTGTTTCACGTTGCCGATCGCTTCGTTGGCCAAGCCTTTCGCTTTGTCTTTAGTACCGCTCATGGCAAAACTCCTGCAAATGGAGACACGTGAACCGTGTCGACAGTAGGTTGACCCAACGCCTGGGCCAGGAGTTTCAACGGATTTTCCGGCCAGAAGCCGAACGGTAAAACGGCAGGCGAATACCGCCCAAGCCCGCGAAGAGGCCGGCACAGGCACCGCAAGTCACAAACCTTGCCCCGCCCCGTGCCACCCCTCACAATGCAGGCCTTCATAGCGTCAACTCGCAGGAACCTGCATGAAACTCGACAAACCCGCCGCCATCGCCCGGCGCAACGAAGCACTGGCCCGGCCGGTGCTGACCAGCAGCAATACCCTGTTCGCCATCCTGGACAACAAACGCAACCTGTGGTGGTTCGAAGTGCCAGTGGCACTGCTGGGCAAGGGCCAGGCCGACTGGGTCAACCTGCTGCTGCACACGCCAGAAAGCGATGAACTGCAGCACCTGAAGGTGCCCACCAATTTCCTCAAGGCTCACCTGGAGCAAATGGAAGTGCGCAAGCCTGGCAAGCGCCGCTCCACCATCAGCCTGGCCCTCAGCGCCGACCGTGACTCGCTGCTGCGCGACACCCGTCCGGGTGGCGAGCAGCTGGACTTCCGCAACTTCGTACAGGCGTAAGGCCGTCAGGCTTTCTCGATGCGATCGTCATGGATGACGATCAGGCCCTGCTTGAACAACCCGCCAATGGCCTTCTTGAAGTTGCCCTTGCTGACGTTGAATAGCTTGCTGATCAACGCAGGGTCACTCTTGTCGCACACCCCCAACACCCCGCCTTCGGCTTCCAGGCGCGCCATGATCTGCTCTTGCAGGGTGTCCGACAGGGCGGCGCCTACCGGCTGCAGGCTCAGTGAAAGCTTGCCGTCCTGGCGCACTTCCTTGATGAAACCCTTCTCGTGCATGCCCGAGCGCAAGAACTTGAACACCTCGTTCTTGTGGATCAGGCCCCAGTGGCGGTTGTTGATGATGGCCTTGAAACCCATCGGCGTTTCGCCGGCCACCAGCAGCTCGACCGGCTGGCCAACCTTGTAGTCGGCCGGGGTGACATCGAGGTAGCGGTCCAGGCGCGACGTGGCAGTGATCCGGCGGGTGCGCTTGTCGAGGTACACGTGCACCACGCAGTAATCACCGATCTTCAGCGGCCGAGCCTCTTCCGAGTACGGCATCAGCAAGTCCTTGGACAGGCCCCAGTCCAGGAAGATACCGGCACCGTTGATGTCCTTGACCTTCAGGCTGGCGAACTCGCCAACCTGCACCTTGGGCTTCTCGGTAGTGGCGATCAGCTGGTCTTCGCTGTCCAGGTAGATGAACACGTTCAACCAGTCATCGACCTCGGTCTCGGCGTTTTTCGGGATGTAGCGCCCGGGCAGCAGGATTTCGCCATCGGCGCCGCCGTCCAGGTACAGACCGAAGTCCACGTGTTTCACGATTTGCAAACTGTTGTAACGCCCAAGCAGAGCCATTTCCGATGATCCTCAAGACAAGGCGGCTATTCTACACCTGAAGCCACCACATGGCCCGACCACTCATGCAGTGGAACCGCCAGGCCGCACTTGCATCTACCTTCTGGCCAGCCTGAGGAAGGAACAGCACATGCCGCTACGCCTGCCCAAAGCCCTGCTTATCGCCATCGGCTTCGCCCTGGCCTTGGCCGCCTGCAGCCGCATCGACCTGGCCTATCGCAACCTCGACCGCCTGGTGCCGTGGTCGCTGAGCGACTACCTGGACATGAACCGCGAGCAAAGGGCGCTGCTGGACGATCGGTTGCGCGAGCACCTGGCCTGGCATTGCAAGACTCAACTGCCCGGCTACCTCGACTGGCTCGACCGGCTACGTGACATGGTCGCCGACGACCAGGTCACCGACCAGGCCCTGCAGCAAAGCACCCGGGAGGTCCGTGAGGCAATTGGTCGGGTGGCCGAGGAAATCACCCCTTCGGCCACCGAACTGCTGCGCGGCATGAGCGACGACCAGGTAGCGCAGATGCGTGAAGCCTTCCGCGATGACATCAGTGAGCGGCAAAAGCAGTATGTGGATACGCCATTGCCGAAGCAGATGGCCCGCCGTAGCGAGCGCATGGAAAAACGCCTGACGCCATGGTTTGGCGAGTTGACGGCGGTACAGAAGCAACGCATCCAGACCTGGTCTCAAGCGCTGGGTGACCAGAACCGTGAATGGATCGCCAACCGTGCCCACTGGCAACAGCAACTGCTGTTGGCGATGAACCAGCGCAACGACTCCAGCTTCGAGCCGCGCCTGGCGACCTTGTTGCAGCGCAAGGAGAGTTTGTGGACACCCGAGTACCGGGCGGCGTATCAGAATACCGAGCGACAGGCGCGCAGCCTGCTGGTGGACCTGGTGCGGCAAAGCACCCCGCAACAGCGGCGGTTCCTGCAGGAACGGCTGAGCAAGGTGCGTACCCATTTGAGCGAGATGAAGTGTTTGAAGGCGTGACAGGTCTGTTCGACCTGATTCACCGGGCCTTGCGCCGATACGGAAACACATCGATCACTTTCCCCTCACGTATCGCCGCCTGCAGCCCCTTCCAGTAATCCGCGTCATACAGTTCCCCATGCAAGCGGCTGAACAACCGCCGCTGGCCCATATCGGCAAACAGAAACGGCGGAAACTCTTCGGGGAACACATCATGCGGCCCGATCGAGTACCACGGCTCGCCCGACATTTCGTCCTCCGGGTAACGCGGTGGCGGAATGTGGCGGAAATTCACCTCGGTCAGGAAGCTGATTTCGTCATAGTCGTAGAACACTACCCGGCCATGGCGGGTCACGCCGAAGTTCTTCAGCAACATGTCGCCGGGGAAGATGTTCGCCGCCGCCAACTGCTTGATGGCCAGGCCGTAGTCCTCCAGTGCCTCCAGCACCTGGCCCTCGGTGGCATGCTCCAGGTACAGGTTCAACGGCGTCATGCGCCGCTCGGTCCAACAGTGGCGGATCAGCACCGTGTCGCCCTCCAGCGCCACCGTCGACGGTGCCACCTCCAGCAACTCGGCCAGGCAATCCGGCTCGAACTTGCTGCGCGGAAAGCGAAAATCGGCAAACTCCTGGGTGTCGGCCATACGCCCCACCCGGTCGACGCTCTTCACCAGCCGGTACTTGTCGATCACCGTGGCGCGGTCCACGGTTTTCGATGGCGAGAAGCGGTCCTTGATGATCTTGAACACCGTATTGAAGCCGGGCAAGGTGAACACGCTCATGACCATGCCCCGTACCCCTGGCGCCATGACAAAGCGGTCATCACTGCTGGCCAGGTGGTTGATCAGCGCGCGGTAGAACTCCGACTTGCCCTGCTTGTAGAACCCGATCGAGGTGTATAGCTCGGCAATGTGCTTGCCCGGCAGGATGCGCTTGAGGAAATTGACGAACTCGGCGGGCACCGGGACATCGGCCATGAAGTAAGAGCGGGTAAACGAAAAGATGATCGACACCTCGGCCTCGTCGGTGATCAGTGCATCGGCCTCGATACCGTGGCCCTCGCGGTGCAACAAGGGAATCACCAACGGCCACTGCTCATCGCTGTTGTACAGGCGGCCGACCAGATAGGCCCCCTTGTTGCGGTAAAGCACGGGTACAAACAGCTCCACGGCCAGCGCCGGGTCCTTGCACACCCAGTCGGGCAGGCATTCGCGCAGTTGTTCTTCCAGCCGCGCCAGGTCGCCTTCCAGGTCGCCATAGGGCATGTCGAACGGGTAATCGGCGAACACCGCGCGCAGCAAGTTCCTGAGACTGCCATCAAGCCGATAGGTACGGGTTTGCGCGGCGCGCTCGCGGCCGCGCATGGAAGGCCGGGTCGTGTGGATGAACATGCAGCCGTCGCTGATCAGGTCATGGCTGAACAGGCTGCAAAACAGCGAGTTGTACCAGGTCTCTGCCAGCTCGTCGTCCAGGCGGGGGTCAATCAGGTGGATATAGGCGTTTTTCACCAGCGGCCACTGTTCCACGTCCAGCAACACCTCTGCGGCAAAGGCCTGGCGCAGCCAGCCATTGACTTCGGCGACTTTCTCTTCGTAGAGATTGATGCGGGCGGCGGCGGCCTGCTGAATATCCTGCCAGCGCGCCTGCTCGAAGCGCTGGCGAGCACCCAGGGTGATGCGCTGGAAATGATCGCGGTAGTCGTCGAAGCCGGCGAGGATCATCCGGGCGATTTCGACAGCGGGCCAGGGCTGGGACATGCGTGGGGCCTCGGAACTGGGATTGAGTACAGAGCTTAGCCGCCCTTGGCTTCATGGGTTACTGCCATTGAAGGCCCGAGCTGTAGTTGCAGCTGCCTTGCCCAGAGCCCCGCAGCCCAAGAGGAATTACACAGCAAGAAAGCACAAGAATCCCCCCGCCCCGTGGCGTACACTCGCGCCCCTGCCTTACCTCCGGAGACCGTTGTGAGCCCCATCGCCCTAGCCCGCCTGCTGACCCTTGCCGCCGTCTGGGGAGCGAGTTTCCTGTTCATGCGCATCATCGCCCCCGAACTGGGCACGGTGCTGACCGCGTTCTTCCGGGTTTCCATCGCCTGCCTGGGCCTGATCGTGCTTCTGGCCGCCGCCCGCGTGCGCTGGGACTTCCAGGGCAAGCTCGGTGCGTGCCTGGTGCTGGGCATGATCAACTCCGGCATCCCCGCCACCTTCTACTCGGTGGCGGCCCAGGTGCTGCCGGCCGGCTATTCGGCGATCTTCAACGCCACCACCCCGCTGATGGGTGTGCTGGTCGGCGTACTGTTCTTCCGCGAGCCAATGACCCTGGCCAAACTCTGCGGCATCTTCCTTGGCCTGTTCGGCGTCGGCATCCTCAGCGGCGCCGGCCCGGTGGCACTGGACATGGCCCTGCTGCAAGGCGCCCTCGCCTGCCTGGCGGCCACCACCTGCTACGGCTTTGCCGGGTTCCTCGCCCGCCGCTGGATCAGTGGCCTGGACAGCCGTCTTTCCGCGCTGGGCAGCATGCTCGGCGCAACGCTCATGCTGACCCCGCTGTTCGGCTGGAGCGCACTTACCCAACCGCCCGCCAGCTGGGGGGGCTGGGAGGTGTGGTTGTCGTTGCTGGGGCTGGGTTTGCTGTGCACCGCCTTTGCCTACATCCTGTACTTCCGCCTGCTCGAGGAAATCGGCCCGGTAAAAGCCAGCACCGTGACCTTCCTGATCCCGGTATTCGGCGTATTGTGGGGGGCATGGCTGCTGAATGAGCCGTTGTCGATGGCGCACCTATACGGCGGCCTGCTGATTGGCCTGGCCTTGTGGCTGGTGCTGCGCCCGGCGCGCAGCTGAAGCGGAGTACGGCATGAACAGCGCGTACAAGAAGGTCCTGTTCCGCCTGGAACAGGACGAGAACGGCTACCCACCAGCCTCGGTCGAGGGCCTGTGGGCCAAGGCCGTGGAAGGCGGCTATGCCATCGACAACATCCCCTTCCATGTCTATGGCATCGCCCCAGGCGACGTGATCGACACCCGCGAGGAAGCAGGCGAAACCTGGTTCGCAGCGCTGCGCCACAGCAGCGGCAGCTCGGTGTTCCGGGTGGTCGTCAAACCACCGGAAACCCTCGACCAGGTGCGCGCAGCATTGCTGGATTTCGGCTGCGCCTGTGAAACCGAGCAAGCAGTGAAGATGTTGGCGGTCGAGGTCCCACCGCAACGCTCGCTCGATACCCTGCTCTACTACCTGCTCACCCAGCGCGAAGCCGGCCTGCTGGACTTCGAGGAAGGCGTGTTGCGCCACGCCATCCCCGAAGAATTCCGCTAGGGCCTACGCCTCGGCCAGGCGCGCGGCAGGCTTGCGAAACACGAACAGCAGCCCTACCACGATCAGCCCCATGCCCAACAGGCTGAGCGGTGCCAGGCGGTTACCGAAGATCAGCAAGTCCATTACCGCAGTCACTGCCGGCACCAGGTAGAACAGGCTGGTGACATTGACCAGGTTGCCCTTGGCGATCAGCCGGTACAGCAGCAAGGTTGCCAGCAGCGAGACCACCAGGCCCATCCACAGCAGCGCACCGACGAAGCTGCCGGTCCACTCGACATGAAGCGGTTGCAGAGGTGCGAACAGCGCGCACATGGCAAAGCCGGCCAGGTACTGCAGCGGCAGTGTGCCCATGGGGTTGTCGGTAATGCGCTTCTGCAGGATCGAACCAAAGGTCATGCTGACCAACGCCAGCAGGGCGAACAGCATGCCCGCCAGCGATACCCCGCCCAGGTTGATGCCCTGGTAGACCACCATGATCAAGCCACCCAACCCCAAACTCAGGCCGAACAAACGGCTCCAGGAACGCTGGCGTTCCATCAGCACCACGGTGAGGATCGGTTGTACCCCCATCACCGTGGCCATGACGCCGGGGGTGACATGGGTATCAAGTGCCAACAGATAGAAAATCTGATAGGCACCGAGCAGCACACAACCGGTACCCAGGGCGCGCAGAATGCTCCCGCGAGTACGCGGCCAGCGCAGCCCTAGCAACGGGCCGATCAGCAACAGGCCGGCCAGGGCCAGCGCCGAGCGCAACAGCAGAAAGGCAAACGGGCTGGCATGCGCCAGGCCGAGCTTGGAGACGATCGCCCCGCTGCTCCACAGCAGGACGAACAGGCAGGTAGTGGCCGCCGAGGCCACGGACGTTTTGGTAAAGACAGACATGAATTGCCACCTGATAGTAGGCAGATAAGCCAAACGGACGGCGTGCGCTTCAACGTGAGCAGTAGCCGACCGTGTTCAGTACGTTGCGCGTGCGAAGGGTTGCGGCACGAAGCCGATCAGCCCAGCACAACCACGCAATGAGGCGGAGCTACGCCGCCTACGACGCCACTGACAGGTGGTGGGGAGTGACAGATCATGACCGGCTGCTGGCTACCACGCACGACCAAGCCCGCGACTGGCGCGATGGCAAAGCGTGTGGTGGAAGGGATGGCTGGCATGAACGCGGTCTTTGAGAAAGTGAATGTTCTGGAATATAGCGAGTGATTCTTCGCGGCACAACCCCGCTGCCACAAGCGCACCCTCGTCCTTGAAGGATGAGGCGCACCGGTGGCAGCGGGCTTGCCCCGCAAAGGGGCCGGTTAGCGCAGAAAAAATCAGAACAACCAGCGATACAACAGATACGCCACCACCACCGCCAGTACCGGCCGCAGCACGCGGTAAGCCTTGGGGTTGGCGCGCTTGAACTGCTTGACGTGGTTGCTGATCCTGTTGCTGAAGCGCTTGCTCCAGGCGTACGCCTGGTTGATCCCGCCCACGCGCTCGTCGTCGGTGTTCTGCGGCGCGGTGGCGCGGCCGAGGAAGGCACTGACCTTACGGTTGATGCGCGTCATCAGCGGGCTACTCAGCGGGCGCTCGATGTCACAGAACAGGATCACGCGGGTAACGTCGGTTTCGTTCTTGACCCAGTGCACGTAGGTTTCGTCGAACATCACGTCTTCGCCATCACGCCAGGCGTACTGCTCACCGTCCACGTAGATGCGGCATGCGTCGGAGTTGGGCGTGGACAGCCCCAGGTGATAACGCAGCGAGCCTGCGAACGGGTCGCGGTGCGGGTTCAGGTGGCTGCCGCCGGGCAGCAGGGCAAACATTGCGCCTTTGACATTGGGGATGCGGCTGACCAGCTCGACAGTGCGCGGGCACAGGGTTTGCGCCGAAGGCAGGGGTTTGTCGTACCACTTCAGGTAAAAGCGCTTCCAGCCTTTCTTGAAGAACGAACCGAAGCCGGCGTCGTTATCTTTCTCAGCGGCACGGATATAGCCTTCGTCGAACAGGCGCATGGCCTCTTCGCGGATTTCCTGCCAGTTGTCCTTCAACACGTCCAGCTCGGGGAAGCGCTGGCGATCCAGGTAGGGCTTGGACGGCACGCCGGAAAACAGGTACATCAACGCGTTGTAGGGGGCGAACAGCGCCGAATGGTTGACGAACTGGCGCAACACCGGCAGGCGGGCCTTGCCGCGCAAGTGCACGAACAGCACGCTGCCGAAAAACACCAGCAAGACACCCGCCTTGGCTGCAAAGGAAAAGGTCATGCTTTCACTCCTTGAGGAAGAGTCAGGGCTGCGCTGCCTGCTCTCCAGAAAATCATCCTGCCATCATAAACCGATCCCGCCGCGGTAAAAACAACCCGGGCGGGATCGCATTCATGAAGATTTTGCAATAAACCAGGCCGCCGATCGTTGCGCCGGATCAGCGGGAAGGCCGATTACTGCTGGTTTTCCTGCTCGCTGAACATGTCGCTGAACAGCATGCTCGACAAATATCGCTCGCCCGAATCGGGCAGGATTACGACGATGGTCTTACCCTGCATTTCCGGTTTTTCGGCCAGGCGCACCGCTGCCGCCATTGCCGCACCGCAGGAAATACCACAAAGGATGCCCTCTTCCTGCATCAGACGAATCGCCATGGCCTTGGACTCTTCGTCGGTCACCGTCACCACTTGGTCGACGATCGACAGGTCGAGGTTTTTCGGCACGAAGCCGGCGCCGATGCCCTGGATTTTGTGCGGGCTTGGCTTCAGTTCTTCGCCGGCCAGGGTCTGGCTGATCAGCGGCGATGCCACGGGCTCCACTGCCACCGACAGGATGGCCTTACCCTGGGTATGTTTGATGTAACGCGACACGCCGGTGATGGTGCCGCCAGTGCCCACGCCTGCCACCAGCACGTCGATGGCGCCGTCCGTGTCGTTCCAGATCTCAGGGCCGGTGGTTTTCTCGTGAATGGCCGGGTTGGCCGGGTTTTCGAACTGGCCCGGCAGGAAGTACTGCTCCGGGTCGGAGGCGACGATTTCGTTGGCCTTCTCGATGGCGCCCTTCATGCCCTTGGCCGGATCGGTCAATACCAGCTCGGCGCCCAGTGCCTTCAGCACCTTGCGGCGCTCCAGGCTCATCGAGGCGGGCATGGTCAGCATCAGCTTGTAGCCGCGGGCGGCGGCGACGAAGGCCAGGCCGATACCGGTGTTGCCCGAGGTGGGCTCGACGATGGTCATGCCCGGTTTGAGCTTGCCGCTGCTCTCGGCGTCCCAGACCATGTTCGCGCCGATGCGGCATTTGACCGAGTACCCGGGGTTGCGCCCTTCGATCTTGGCCAGGATGGTCACGCCGCGCGGGGCGATGCGGTTGATCTGCACCAGCGGCGTGTTACCGATGGAGTGGGCGTTGTCTGCAAAGATACGGCTCATGGCAGGGGTCCTTGGCATGAAAAAGCAGGGAAATGCCTCAAGGGTAAGCCTGCTGCGGTGGCCCGTAAAGCCTGTTCGAACTCAGCCCGGCACGTTGCGGTCAACCGCACATCCCGCCTTGGAGACAGCCTCATGAAAGCCCGCTATCGCTGGCCGCTGGTCGGCCTGGCCAGCCTGATCGTGCTGCTGGTGGCGCTGCACCTGGCCCTGCCCTACCTGGTGCGCGACTACCTCAACGACAAGCTGGCCGACATGGGTGACTACCGCGGCCAGGTAGCCGATGTGGACCTGGCCTGGTGGCGCGGTGCCTATCAGATAAACGGGCTGAAAATCGTCAAGACCACCGGCAAGGTGCCCGTACCGTTTCTCGACGCCCCACTGATCGACCTCTCGGTGAGCTGGCATGCGTTGTGGTACGACAAGGCAGTGGTGGCGGAGGTGACCTTCGTGCATCCCGAGCTGAACTTTGTCGACGGTGGTAGCAAACAGGCGTCGCAGACCGGCCAAGGTACCGACTGGCGCCAGCAGCTGGAAAAACTCCTGCCCATCACCCTCAACGAAGTGCGTATCGACAATGGCGTGCTGACGTTCCGCAACTTCAATTCCAAGCCACCAGTCGACCTCAAGGCCACCCGGTTGAACGCCAGCATCCGCAACCTGACCAACGTGCGCGACCAGAAAGGCCGTCGCGACGCAAGTTTCGAAGGCACGGCGCTCATCGCGGGGGATGCGAACGTAGAAAGCCGTGCCACCTTCGACCCTTTCAGTGATTTCGACGACTTCGAATTCAGGCTTCGCGCCACCGGCATCGAGCTGCGCAAACTGAATGACTTTGCCAGCGCCTACGGCAAATTCGACTTCAATGCCGGGCACGGTGACGTGGTCATCGAGGCCCAGGCAGAAAACGGCCGGCTGAACGGCTATATAAAACCGCTGCTGCGTGATGTCGACGTGTTCGACTGGCAACAGGACGTCGAGGAAAAGGACAAGGGTTTCTTCCGCTCGGTGTGGGAGGCCTTGGTGGGGGCGACCGAGACGGTGCTGAAGAACCAGCCGAAAAACCAGTTCGCTACCCGGGTGGAACTCAGCGGCAGTGTGCGCAAGCAGGATGTCAGTGCCTTCGAGGCGTTCCTGCAGATCCTGCGCAACGGGTTTGTCCAGGCATTCAATGCGCGCTATGAGCAACCAGCGCCGAAGTCTGACTGAGACAGCGTGACGGGGCATTCAGGGACTGAATACCCGGTCTGCGTTTGCAGCCGCCTGGCCCCGCGTTATAGTCGGAAACAAATCCGGATTATGTGCTGCCTGTTCGGGCCGCTTCGCGGGTAAACCCGCACCTTCAACCCTGTACCGCGAAAAGGCCCGCACAGCCCTAAACAGAGGACAACCCCCCATGAAGTTCGAAGGCACCCGCGACTACGTCGCCACAGACGACCTGAAACTGGCGGTAAACGCGGCCATTACCCTCGAACGCCCGCTGTTGGTCAAGGGCGAACCGGGCACCGGCAAAACCATGCTCGCCGAGCAGTTGGCGGCCTCGTTCGGGGCGCGCCTGATCACCTGGCACATCAAATCCACCACCAAGGCCCACCAAGGCCTCTACGAGTACGACGCGGTCAGCCGCCTGCGCGACTCGCAGCTGGGCGTGGACAAGGTGCACGATGTGCGCAACTACCTGAAAAAGGGCAAGCTCTGGGAGGCCTTCGAGGCCGACGAGCGGGTCATCCTGCTGATCGACGAAATCGACAAGGCCGATATCGAATTCCCCAACGACCTGCTGCAAGAACTCGACAAGATGGAGTTCTACGTCTACGAAATCGACGAGACCATCAAGGCCAAACAGCGTCCGATCATCATCATTACCTCGAACAACGAAAAAGAGCTGCCGGACGCCTTCCTGCGCCGCTGCTTCTTCCACTACATCGCCTTCCCCGACCGCACGACCCTGCAGCAGATTGTCGACGTGCACTACCCGAACATCAGCCAGTCGTTGGTCAGCGAGGCGCTGGACGTGTTCTTCGACGTACGCAAGGTGCCGGGCCTGAAGAAAAAGCCGTCCACCTCCGAGCTGGTCGACTGGCTCAAGCTGCTGATGGCCGACAACATCGGTGAAGCGGTGTTGCGCGAACGCGACCCGACCAAGGCCATCCCGCCGCTGGCCGGTGCGCTGGTAAAAAACGAGCAGGATGTACAACTGCTCGAGCGCCTGGCCTTCATGAGCCGGCGCGGCAACCGCTGACAGGAGCAGGGCCATGCTGCTCAATCTGTTCAATGAGATGCGTGCGGCCAAGGTGCCGGTTTCGGTGCGTGAACTGCTCGACCTGCACCAGGCCTTGCAAAAGCGCGTGGTGTTCGCCGACATGGACGAGTTTTACTACCTCGCCCGCGCCATCCTGGTGAAGGACGAACGCCACTTCGACAAGTTCGACCGTGCCTTCGCAGCCTACTTCAAGGGCCTGGAAAACCTCGACCGGCACATCGAGGCGCTGATCCCCGAAGACTGGCTGCGCAAGGAATTCGAGCGCTCGCTGACCGATGAAGAACGCGCGCAGATCCAGTCGCTGGGCGGCCTGGACAAGCTTATCGAGGCCTTCAAGCAGCGCCTCGAAGAGCAGAAGGAACGCCACGCTGGCGGCAACAAGTGGATTGGCACCGGCGGCACCAGCCCATTCGGCTCGGGTGGCTTCAACCCCGAGGGCATCCGCGTCGGTGACGCCGGCAAGCGCCAGGGCAAAGCGGTAAAAGTCTGGGACCAACGCGAGTACAAAAACCTCGACGACCAGGTCGAGCTTGGCACCCGCAACATCAAGCTGGCCCTGCGCCGGCTACGCAAGTTCGCCCGCGAAGGCGCCGCCGAAGAGCTCGACATCGACGGCACCATCGACCACACCGCGCGTGATGCCGGGTTGCTGAATATCCAGATGCGCCCCGAGCGGCGCAACACCGTGAAGCTGCTGTTGCTGCTCGACATTGGCGGTTCGATGGATGCCCACGTCAAAGTCTGCGAAGAGCTGTTCTCGGCCTGCAAGACCGAGTTCAAGCACTTGGAGTATTACTACTTCCACAATTGCGTTTATGAGTCGGTGTGGAAGAACAACCTGCGCCGCACGTCCGAACGTTTTTCCACCTTCGACCTGCTGCACAAGTACGGCGATGACTACAAGGTGGTGTTCGTCGGTGACGCGGCCATGGCGCCCTACGAGATCACCCAGCCGGGTGGCAGTGTAGAGCACTGGAACGAAGAAGCCGGGTATGTGTGGATCCAGCGTTTCATGGAAAAATTCAGGAAGGTCATCTGGATCAACCCGTACCCCAAGCAGGCCTGGGAGTACACCGCCTCGACCCATCTGGTGCGCGACCTGATCGAGGACAAGATGTATCCGCTGACCCTGCAAGGGTTGGAGGACGGGATGCGCTACCTGTCCAAGTGAGGTTGCCTGCACCGGCCCTTTCGCGGGCTCGCCCGCTCCCACAGCCCCACATTCACAACCTTCAAATGCAGTGCTATCCCTGTGGGAGCGGGCAAGCCCGCGAAAGGGCCAGCAGCCTTACGACCAACGCCCCAGGTAAAGCTGCTGCTCCCGCCAGGCCTCGTCCTGCACCACCGCCCTGAACCGTACCACCGCCCCCGGCATGCACTGCGCCAGTTGCGCCAGCGCCAGCGGCGTCAGCGCGCCCAGCCGCGGGTAACCACCAATGGTCTGCCGGTCATTGAGCAACACGATCGGCTGCCCGTCCGGCGGCACCTGTACCGCTCCCAGCGGGATCCCTTCGGAGATCATCGGCGCCCCTTGGTACACCAGCTGCGGCCCCAACAACCGGATGCCCATGCGGTCGGCCCGGCTGTCCAGCGTCCATTCCCGGTTGAATGCCTCGAACAGGCTGGTACCGCTGAATTCACCGATCTGCGCGCCCATCACCAGGTCGAGCACCGGCTTTGGGGCGAACTGTGGGCACAACGCGTGCGGCACTTCGCGCAGGGGTGCACTGCTACCGGTAAAAGCCAATGCCTGGTGTTTAGCCAGCGCCCCCCCCTGGCCATCGATGCCACCCAGTGCTTCACGTACCACGGTGGCACAACTGCCCAGCACCTCCTCACCCAGGAGCCCACCCGGTGCCGCCAGATACGCCCGCACACCCACTTTGGGCTGCTTCAGGGTCAAGCGCTGCCCCTTGGCCAGGGCAAAGCTGCGCCATGGCGCCAGCGGCTGATCATCGACACACGCATCCAGGTCGGCACCGGCCAGGGCCAACACGCAATCCTGTTCAGCCACCACGCAAAAACCACCCAGCGCCACCTCGACCACCGGCGCCCCCAACGGGTTGCCCAACAACCAGTTGGCCCAGTGCATCGCCACCCAGTCCAGCGCCCCGCCCTGGGTCACGCCAAGGTGGCGCACGCCGAAGCGCCCGGCATCCTGTAACTGGCACAACGGCGTACTGGCCTCAATCATCAACTGCTTCATCCCTGCGCCTCCACATCACCACCCATGGCCAGGAATTCGCTGCGCGAAACCGGCACGAAGCGCACCCGGTCACCGGGTTGCAAAAGGCTGTAACCCTCACGCTCACGGTCGAACAACCGCACCGGGGTGCGCCCGATCAGGTTCCAGCCACCCGGCGATACTGCCGGGTAGGCCGCCGTCTGGCGCTCGGCAATACCCACGCTGCCCGCCGCCACGCGCTTGCGCGGGGTACTCAGACGAGGGCTGGCCAGGCGCTCGTCGACCAGGCCCATAAAGCCGAAACCAGGCGCGAAGCCCAGGGCAAACACCGGGTAATCACGTTCGCCGTGCAACCGAACAATCTCCGCTTCACTCAAGCCGCTGCGGGCCGCCAGCACAGGCAGCTCGGGGCCGACACTGGCGTCGTACCACACCGGGATCTCGTGTCGGCGGCCGCCACTGCCGGTGTCAGGCTGCAAGCCGTCCAGCGCCTGAGCGATTCGCGCCCTGGCCTCGCCCGGCGGCAGGGCAGACTGCACCATCAGCGTGGTGTAGGACGGCACCAGGTCCAGCAGGTGCTCGCCGAACGCCGCGCTCAAGCGCCGGCTGGCGGCGAGCATCCATGGCATGTTGGCCTCATCGATACGGTCGAACAGGCGTACCATCAGGCTATCGATGGCGACCACTTCAATTCGCGGTTTCATCACGCCTCCAGCCCATCGAGGGCCTGGCGAATCTGCCGCACCGCCGCCACCGAACTGTCGTTGTCGCCATGCACGCAGAGGGTGCGGGCGGCAAGCTGCAAGGCACTGCCATCGTCAGCCAACAGCGTTTCGCCTCGGGCCAGACGCACCGCCTGCTCCACCACCCGCGCCGGGTCGTGATACACCGCGCCCGGCAGGCGCCGCGACAGCAGATGGCCGCTGGCGGTGTAGGCGCGGTCTGCGAACGCCTCGAACCACAGCGGCACGCCGATTTCATCGCCCAGTGCCTGGGCGGCACGGTTGTCGGCGGTGGCCATCAGCATCAATGGCAGGTTGCTGTCATAGGCCGCTACGGCCTCCAGCACGGTACGCAGCTTGAGCGGGTCGGCCATCATGTCGTTGTACAGCGCGCCATGGGGCTTCACATAGGCCACACGACCACCCAGCACTTTGCAGATGCCATCCAGCGCACCGATCTGGTAATGCAGCAGGTCGCGGATTTCTTCCGGGCTGCAGGCCATGGAACGGCGGCCGAAGCCGACCAGGTCCGGGTAGGCCGGATGCGCGCCGATAATCACCCCGTGCTCCAGCGCCAACGTCACCGTGCGACGCATGATACCGGGGTCGCCAGCGTGGTAGCCGCAGGCGATATTGGCGCAATCGATGTAAGGCATGACCTCGGCGTCCAGGCCCATGCGCCAGCTGCCGAAACTCTCACCCATGTCGCAATTGAGTAGCAGGCGTTCCACCACGCGGTCTCCCTTGTCGTTGTGCATAGGCCTACCTTACCGCGCCTGCAGCTGTTTGCCGCGGGTTTCAGGCAAGCTCAAGGCCGCCACGATCACAATGCCGTAGGACACCGCAGAAAACACGCCGATACCCAGGCCCAGCGGAACATTCTGGCCGAGCATGCCGATCATCAACGGAAACAGCGCGGCAATGACCTTGCCGATGTTGTAACAGAAGCCCTGCCCCGAACCCCGAATGCGCGTGGGGAACAGTTCGGTCAGAAACGCCCCCATGCCGCTGAAGATACCCGAGGCGAAGAAGCCCAACGGGAGGCCCAGCCACAGCATCACGCCATCGCTGACCGGCATCTGCGTGTACAACAGCACAATGACGAAAGAGCCCACGGCGAACAGGATGAAGTTCTTCTTGCGCCCCAGCAGATCGGACAGATAAGCACTGACCACATAACCCATGTACGAGCCGACGATCACCATGGCCAGATAGCCCCCCGTGCCCAGCACACTCAGGCCGCGTTCGTTCTTCAGGAAGGTTGGCAGCCACGAGGTGATGGCGTAGTAACCGCCGAGCGCGCCGGTGGTCAGCAGGGATGCCCGCACGGTGGTCCAGAGCATCCCCGGCGCGAAGATTTCGTAGAAGCGCGAGGGTGCCTCGGCGTTTTCCACTGCCTTGGCCTTACGATAGACCTCAGGGTCCTTGACCAGGCGGCGAACGAAGATAACGAAGATTGCCGGTACCAGCCCCAGCAGGAACAACGCACGCCAGGCCTGCTCTGCCGGCAGCCAAGAGAACAGCAGCGCATAGAGGATGGCTGTGAGGCCCCAGCCGATTGCCCAGCCGGACTGCACCATGCCCACCGCCTTGCCGCGGTCCTGGGCGCGGATCACCTCGCCGATCAACACCGCGCCGGCGGTCCACTCGCCACCGAAGCCAAAGCCCATCAGGGTTCGGGCAATCAGCAATTGCTCGTAGTTCTGAGCGAAGCCGCACAGGAAGGTGAAGAAGGCGAACCACAACACCGTCAGTTGCAGGGTACGCACCCGGCCGATGCGGTCGGAGAGGATACCGGCCACCCAGCCTCCTACAGCCGAGGCGATCAGCGTGCTGGTGTGGATCAAACCGGCTTCGGTGGTGGTGATACCCCACAGCATGATCAGCGTAGGGATGACGAAACTGAGCATCTGTGTGTCCATGCCGTCCAGGCCATAGCCAATCTTGCAGCTCCAGAAGGTACGTCGTTGCTGTTTGTCGATGTCACGGTACCAGGCGAAAGGCCCGGACGAAGGGAGGGTACTGACCTGCTGCTGCACGCCGGTGGGGTTCATGGATGCCTCGGCTTGTTGGTATTGTTTTATGGGCGACATGAAGCGTCGCGGCCTGGGCGTCATTGTTCAGAGGCCGCCTCGCCTGCGTCCAACGAAAAAAACCGCCGGTCTGGAACAAGAAAAACTGATCATGAACCTTCGCTTCCTCGAAACCTTCGTCTGGGTCGCCCGGCTCAAGAGCTTCCGCCTGACGGCAGAAAAGCTGTTCACCACCCAGGCTTCGGTATCCAGCCGTATTGCCGCACTGGAGGCTGACCTGGGCGTGAAGCTGCTGCTGCGCGACTCCCGCGGCGTCAGCCTGACCCCGGAGGGCGGCAAGGTACTGGAATACGCCGAACGCATGCTGGAAACCGCCAAGGCCATGAAGCAGTCGCTGGACAGCGACCGGGCCAAGGTCGGGCGCATTCGCATCGGGGTAATGGACACGGTGATCCACACCTGGATGAGCGCACTGGTGGCGGAGCTGACCGAGCGCTACCCGCAGGTGGAAATCGAACTGGTGGCCGACACCGCGCTGAACTTGCGCGAGCAGCTGCAGAAGGGCTTTCTTGACGTGATCTTGCAGACCGACTTGCTGCGCGAGCAATCGATCCGCAGCCTCGACCTGGCGCGCTACCCAATGGGCTGGGTGGTGGCCGCAGGCGCCCACCAGCACCGGGACTATGCGTCGCTGGCCGAACTTGGGCGCGAGCGCATCATCACCTTCTCGAAGAATTCACGGCCGCACCAAGAGGTGCTGAGCTTGCTGCAGGCTGCGGGGGCAGAGGCGCCTCGGTTGAATTGTGTGAACTCGGTGGCGGCGATTACCCGGCTGTTGCGCGACGGTTTTGGCATTGGCGCGCTACCGCCGGCGCTGGTGGATGCCGAGTTGGGCCGGGGCGAGCTGGTGCTGCTGGAAGGGTTGCAGCCGCCGCCGAGCCTTGAGCTGGTGGTGGCGTGGCAGACCGGGGTGGCGTTGGTCGATGAGGTGGTTGGGGTTTGCCGGCAGGTGTTGGAGCGGTATGCCCGGGATGTGGGGGGGCAGCGGATCGTACTGGTCTGAACAACAGTCTCTGCCTGTACCGGCCCTTTCGCGGGCTCGCCCGCTCCCACAGGTACAACCTGGCCCGCCAGGCCTGTGATGATCCTGTGGGAGCGGGCTTGCCCGCGAAAGGGCCGGTACAGGTACAGCAGAACTTAGCGCCAGCTCTCTTTCACTACCCTGCGCCGCCCGCCCAGGATCAGCCAGCCAATCCCCAGCAACAGGCTTTCGACCACAAAGGCCAGCACAAAACCGGCACCCACACCCCAGCCAATCGCCTCGGGCACCAGCAGAATCTGGTAGCTGTAGCCATTGAGGGTTTCTTCACGCAACTGCGGGTCGGCCTGTACCAGCACATGCCAGGTACGCTCAGCCCATGACCCTTGCAGCACCTGCCATTCGTTTTCCAGCAGTTCGTTGCGGATCATCAGGCTTTCGATGCTGTTGGCATCACTGTTGAATACCGGGTCGTCGCTGCTGCGGTAGTGCTGCAGCAGTGCCTGCAAGTCGCCCTTGAAAAAGCGCTCGGCCGTTTGCCGGAACCCATCGAGTGCCTCGCGCGATTCGAACAGGTGCGCCTCGACCCGCTGGCTATAGTCCTTGACCAGCCCCGGGACCTGGATACCGGCCAGCAGGCCGAAGGTGAACAACAGCAATCGCAGGTAACTTCTGAACATGCAGCGTCCTTAGCTCTGGCCGTGCGCCACGCACTCGCCGTGCCGCCACAGGGCCCACTGACCCGGCGCGTAGCGGTGCCAGGTCTCGTTCTCGGTCAGGGCCTCGGTGGCAATCACCGTGACCACGTCGTTGGGGGTGGTTTCGGTATGAAAATCGACGATCAGGTCGACATCCTTCAACCGTGCGGCACCAAATGGCGCACGGCGGGTAATGTGCACCAGCTTGGTCGAGCAAAAGCAGAACAACCAGTCGCCGTCGCTGAGCATGCAGTTGAACACGCCCTGACCACGGTAGCCGGCACAGGCTTCGACCAACACTGGCAGCAGCTGCTCCACCGGCACCGGTTCGGGGAAAGCGCTGCGGATGCGGTTGAGCAGGTCGCAGAAGGCCGCTTCGCTGTCGGTGTCGCCCACTGGCCGGTAGAAACTGGCCAGGCCCTTGAAGTCACCCAGCTGGCCGTTGTGCGCGAAGCACCAGTTGCGGCCCCACATTTCCCGTACGAACGGGTGGGTGTTGGACAGGCACACCCTGCCGACGTTGGCCTGACGGATATGACCGATCACCACTTCACTTTTGATCGGGTAGCGCTGCACGAGGTTGGCCACTTCCGACTCGCTGCTCGCGGCCGGGTCCTGGAACAGGCGCAGGCCGCGGCCTTCGTAAAAGCCTATCCCCCAGCCGTCACGGTGCGGGCCGGTACGCCCGCCCCGCTGCATCAGGCCGGTGAAGCTGAAAACAATGTCGGTAGGGACGTTGGCACTCATGCCCAGCAGTTCGCACATAGGCGTGTCTCCGTTTACAGACGAGGCTCGACCCGGCCTGCGCCACGCGTAGCGGCTGGCGGCAAGTCGTCACGGTAACGGTCGCTGCGCTCGGCAGCCAGCGGCGCCTGGGTGCCGAGCTGGTCATCCTCGGCCCGCTGACGCCTGGCGGCGGCTTCGGCCTGCTCACGGCGTGCGTGCGCGCGCTTTTCCAGCGGCCAGCGCAGCAGCACGAAGAGGAAGTACAGGCCGAAGGCGATCATGCCATACATGGCGAAGTCGGACACAGCGCGCCAGGCGTTGTTACCGACCTTGAAAGCGACATCCAGCGCAGTGATGGCGATTGCAGGGGCGAAGCTGTCCTTGACCGGGTCGACGATGGTCGGGGTCAGCAGCAGCACCGCCAGCACCACCCGTAGCGGTTCGCGCAGCCAGCGCCACATCCAGCCGGTGAGCTTGAAGCCCACCAGCAGGCACCCTAAGGCGGCTACTGCGTACAAGCCCCAGGCGAAGGTGTAGTCGTTCTCGGTCATGGTGTTCGTGCAAGCCAGGCAAAGAGATGCCTATGATAAACACTTTTCCGGGCGCAGACAGTGTTTGCCTGTGCCGGCCTCTTCGCGGGTAAACCCGCTCCGACCTCGGTGCGATCCCTGTAGGAGCGGGTTTACCCGCGAAGAGGCCGGCACAGGCAACCCCAATCAAGAGATCTTCAATGCCAGCCAAGCCCCAAC
The DNA here is from genome assembly GCF_034044115.1 of Pseudomonas sp. BO3-4. NCBI lineage: Bacteria > Pseudomonadati > Pseudomonadota > Gammaproteobacteria > Pseudomonadales > Pseudomonadaceae > Pseudomonas > Pseudomonas sp. BO3-4. The sequence continues at coordinate 1,466,946 of NZ_CP139018.1, read as the reverse complement.
CCCCGATTGCCCAAGCCGACCAGGCCACCGACCCGTATGCCTGGTTGCAACAGCGCGATACCCCCGAGGTACTCGCTTACCTGCACGCTGAAAACGCCTACCAGGAAGCCTGCCTGGCCGACCAGGCACCGTTGCGTGAGCAACTGTTCGAAGAGATCAAAGGCCGCATCCTGGAGACCGACCTCTCGTTGCCGGCGCCCTGGGGCCCCTACCTGTACTACACCCGCACCACCGCCGGCGACGAATACCCGCGTCACTACCGCTGCCCACGCCCGACCGACGACTCGAACACCGTCGATGAAAGCCAGGAGCAACTGCTGCTCGACCCCAACGTCCTGGCCAACGGCGGTTTCCTCTCCCTCGGCGCGTTCAACATCAGCCCCGACCACCGTCTGCTGGCCTACAGCCTCGACACCAGCGGCGACGAAATCTATACCCTGTACGTCAAAGACCTGGCCAGTGGCCGTGTCACTGCCCTGCCCTTCGACAACTGCGACGGTAGCCTGACCTGGGCCAACGACAGCCAGACGCTATTCTTCGCTGAGCTGGACGACACCCACCGCCCATGGCGCCTGCGTCGCCACACCTTGGGCACCGACGCCGCGCACACCGTGTTCGAAGAGCCAGACGGGCGTTTCTTCCTGCACTGCTACCGCACCAGCTCCGAGCGCCAGCTGGTGCTGCTGCTGAACAGCAAGACCACCAGCGAGGCCTGGGTGCTGGACGCCGAAACCCCGCAGGCGCCGTTCACCTGCCTGGCGCCGCGCGTCGAAGGCCACGAATACTTCCCCGACCACGGCCAACTCGACGGCCAGTGGCGCTGGTTCATCCGCACCAACCAGGATGGCATCAACTTCGCCCTGTACCACGCGCCAGTCGCACCAGTGCCAAGCCGCGAACAGTGGCAGGTGCTGGTGGCGCACCGCGACGCGGTCATGCTCGAAGGCCTCAGCCTGAACGCCGGTGCCCTCACCCTGAGCCTGCGCGAAGGCGGCCTGCCGATCATCGAAGTACGCCCACAGGGCCTGCCGGCCTACCGCGTCGAACTGCCAGACGCCGCCTACAGCCTGTACGTGCAGGACAGCCTGGAATTTGCCAGCACTCGCATACGCTTGCGCTACGAAGCACTCAACCGCCCGGCCCAGGTGCGCCAGCTGGCGTTGTCCACGGGCGCCCAGGTGGTGCTCAAGCAAACCCCGGTGCTCGGTGCATTCGATGCCGATGACTATGTCAGTGAGCGCCTGTGGGCAACCGCAGCGGACGGCACCCAGGTGCCGATCAGCCTGGTACGCCGCCGCCAGGACCTGGGCAAGACCGTGCCACTGTACCTGTACGGCTATGGTGCCTATGGCGAAAGCCTCGACCCCTGGTTCTCACATGCGCGCCTGAGCCTGCTGGAGCGCGGCGTGGCCTTTGCCATCGCCCATGTGCGAGGTGGTGGTGAACTGGGGGAAGCCTGGTACCGTGCCGGCAAGCAGGAGTACAAGCACAACACGTTCAGCGACTTCATCGCCTGCGCCGAGCACCTGATCAGCCAGGGCGTGACGGCCGCCGAGCGCCTGGCCATCAGTGGTGGCAGCGCTGGCGGCCTGCTGATCGGCGCGGTGCTCAACCTGCGCCCTGAGCTGTTCCGCTGCGCCATTGCCGAAGTGCCCTTCGTCGACGTGCTCAACACCATGCTCGACCCGGAGCTGCCGCTGACCGTGACCGAGTACGATGAATGGGGCAACCCTGAGGAGCCGGAGGTGTATGAACGGATCAAGGCTTATGCGCCGTACGAGAACCTGAAAGCGCAGGCCTACCCGGCGATGCTGGTGGTGGCGGGCTACAACGACAGCCGCGTGCAGTATTGGGAGGCGGCCAAATGGGTGGCGAAGTTGCGCACACTCAAGACCGACAGCAACCTGCTGCTGCTCAAGACCGAGATGGGGGCTGGGCATGGCGGGATGAGCGGGCGGTACCAAGGGTTGAAGGATGTGGCCCTGGAGTATGCGTTCGTGTTTGGCGAGCTGGGTATCCTTTGAGAGAGCGGGGGGCGCGTTGCGCCCCTTTCGCGACACAAGGCCGCTCCCACAGGACAGTGGACTGCACCCCAGATGTTGGACATCTGTCCATCTTCTGAGGTGCAGTCCACAGCGCGGAATCCAGTCCAACCTGTGGGAGCAACTGTCTTGCTCAATTTCCAAAAGCTGGCGCGATCCGTGTGGGAGCGGCCTTGTGTCGCGATGGGCTGCAAAGCAGCCCCAGACGCCCTCAGCTCCCGCCCGTCAATCATCCTCCACAACCGGCTTTGGCGGGTCCTGTCGCAACCCGGGCAATGGCTGATCCTTCGGCGGGCCGGGCACTGGCATCGGCGGCAACAAGGGCGCCCCCGGCTGGCTGTCATAAGCCTTGGGCGGCGTACTCGGGGTAATCTGCGGGTATGGCGTAGGCGTCGGCGTACCGGGCGCGCCGGGTACTGGCGGCGTGAGCCTGGGTGGCGTACTGGCAGCTTCTGCCAAGGGCAGGCCAGCCATCAACAGCGCGGCGAGGATCGCGTGAAACATCAGCAACCTCCTGTCGGGAACCTTTCTACAGGCTACGCCTAATTCAACGCTTTCGCCTGTCCGCCTGACCTGCAAGCGCGCTAGACTCAATGGCATAACCGTCACTTGCCTGATCAGAACAAAGGAAACACCATGAGCTCCACCTCTTCTGCCGCCGCCACCGCGCGCCTCGACCGCATCCTGGCCGATGCCAAGCGCGACAAGGAAATGGGCTACCGCGACAAGGCCCTGAGAATGTACCCGCACGTGTGCGGCCGCTGCGCCCGCGAGTTCGCCGGCAAGCGCCTGAGCGAGCTGACCGTGCATCACCGTGACCACAACCACGACAACAATCCTCAGGACGGCTCCAACTGGGAGCTGCTGTGCCTGTACTGCCACGACAACGAGCACTCGCGCTACACCGACCAGCAGTACTTCAGCGAAGGCTCCACCAGCACCCCGAGCATTGCCAAGGCTACGCACAACCCGTTTGCCGGGCTGGCGGGCATGCTGAAGAAAGACTGACCATCGATTCGCCCCCCGCTGCTACCGGGCAGCCCGTATAATCGCGCTTTTTTCGCGAAGGGCCCCGGTACGTGGCAAACAAACGATACAGCTGCATCGGCCTGTTCAACCCCAAATCGGCAGAAAACGTCGGCTCTGTGATGCGCGCAGCGGGCTGCTATGGCGTCAATTCGGTGTTCTACACAGGCAAACGCTATGAACGCGCACGTGACTTCGTCACTGACACCAAGCGCGTGCACTACGACATCCCGCTGATCGGCATCGACGACCTGCAGCGCATTATCCCGCTGGGCTGCACGCCAGTGGCGGTAGAACTGGTGGAGGGTGCGCGGCCATTGCCGGATTACACCCATCCGGACCGGGCCATTTACATCTTCGGGCCAGAGGATGGCTCGTTGAGCGAAGAGGTGCGGGGATGGTGTGAAGAGACTATCTACATCCCGACCGAGGGCTGCATGAACCTGGCGGCAACGGTGAATGTGGTGCTGTACGACCGCTTGGCCAAGGGGCTGAATACCCGCTCGGGGCCCAAGTTCAAATAAAAAGGCCGCCACTGCGGCGGCAGGACAGACCTGCCAACACAGGGCGACCGAGTGCTGAGCTCCGTCAGAACAGCACCGAAACCGGGCCGAACATTGCCTCGACAAACCATGGGTTGTCGCGATCAACGCTGCCGACGATGGTTGGCTGCACGCTCCCCAACCTCGGTTTCGCCCCGTGAACAATGCTGAGTTTCTGCTCGACGGTGTATTCCAGGTACGACTTGATACGCTTGAAATGCGACTTGCAGACGATGCCGTCCTGCCGATTGTCAGGCGCAGGGATGCCTAGTGCAGCACCTTGCTCTGCAGCACATCGGAACGCCGCCCCAGCACGTTCTCGCTGATCTGCACAAAGTCTTCGGTACTGACGCTGGGCAGGCGCATCAGCCCCCGCACCACATCGTCCAACGAACGTTTGGCCTGGGTGTGAATGCGGATTTCCTTGTCCAGCGCCTGCAACAGCATCACGCCGCGGGCCACCTGGGCCGGGCTTGCGCGTTCACCCTTGAGCCGGTTGACCTTGGCGCCCTGCTTGCTCAGACGCGCCTGCCAGACCTGGTAACGGTCATCACTCATCCCGCCCGAGCGGCGTAGCAACTCGTTGGCGTAATAATCGGTCAGGCTCTCTACCAGCCAGTCACTGCCGTCACGCCCGTGAATCTGCGCGAACAGTTGCACCAATTCGCGCAGCAACGGGCTATTGCCGTTTTCGCTGACCATGGGCCGGGCACTGTTCAGGTACAACGAGCCCTGCGCAGCCATAGCCCCTCGCCACATGCCGTCACGCGCCCCGACCAACAGCAGCTTGGGCGGGTTACGCGGGAACACAGCTTGTAGTTGTGGCCAGACGAATGTGAGCAAGGTCAGGCTGTCCATGCGCCGCATACCCTGCCCCACCGGCGCGGCCACGGTCACTTCGGTCTCGCCCAGGCGAGCGCGGCGGCTGCCCAGGTCGCCGGCAAGCATCCAGCCGGTCGGGCGATCGAACAGGCGCGACACGTTGTCGATGCGAAACTTCCCCTTGCCGATACGCGGCCAGGACGTTTCGATGCTCTTCCAGCCCTCGGGCAGGTCGAAAGCCAGGCGCGCCACCAGCTCGGTACCATCCTGCTGGTCGAGGCGCGCAGGGGGTATCAGCTGGTCGCCGAGGAACAGCGCCCAGTGCGGGGTGATGCGTGATGAATAGGCGCCGCTGGCCAGCTTCTGGTCCAGCTGCACACGGTAGCTGAGGCTGGTCTTGCCGGCCGCTGGCTGCCAGATACCACGCTGCCCCTTCAGCTGCCATTGCCCATCGGCCTGGAAGCCGCTGTAGGCCCCAGCCTTGCCCAAGTCGAAGTCCAGGCTGCGCACGGCGCTGCCTTCGGCCAATGTCACGCGGACCTCGGCCTGGCCGCTGGCAGGCAGCAAGCGCACCTGGTAGTGGAGGTCGACCTTCTTCGCCCAGGCCGGCGAACTGGCCATCAGGCCCAACAGCAACAACAGCTGGCAACGCATACAGAAACTCCTTGTTTCCCCGAGGCAGCGGGCCGCGCCGGTCAGCTGGCGCGAAAGATCAGGTGGTCTTCCCAGTCGTCTTCGTGCACATCGTGTTCACTGAGCATACGCCCCGACTGGGAAATGCGCTGTTCATGAACCTGTTGCCGGTCGCCACAGACCAGGTGATGCCAAGCCGGCAAGTCCTTGCCCTCACTGACCAGACGGTAACCGCAGGTACTCGGCAGCCACTTGAACTGGTCGGCCTTGCCCGGGGTCAGCTGGATGCAGTCTGGCACGTGGGCGAAGCGGTTGGGGTAGTCGCTGCACTGGCACGTATCCAGGTCCAGCAATTTGCAGGCGATGCGCGTGTAATAGACGCTGTTGTCGTCTTCGTCCTCGAGCTTTTGCAGGCAGCACAGGCCGCAGCCATCGCACAGCGACTCCCACTCTTGCTGGCTGAGCTCTTCGAGGGTCTTGCGCCGCCAGAACGGCGCGTTTTCAGCGATCATCACACAGGGTTCCTGCCTTCATCTTGGGGGCCACGGCGCGCGGCGGCGCCAGTCTAGAGCCTGGCCTTCGGCAAAGCCAGACCGCTTGTCAGTCGCGACGGCACGCAGTAGCGTGCGCTTTTCCCGTCCGTTTGCAGGAGCCGCCATGAGCGCCAACCCCCGCATTGCCGATTACGCCATCAACGAGCAGTTCATCAACCGCTGGTCGCCACGCGCCTTCACCGCCGAGCCGATCAGCGAAGAAACCCTGCTGAGCTTCCTCGAGGCCGCCCGCTGGGCACCGTCGGCCTATAATTCGCAGCCTTGGCGCTTCCTTTATGCCCGCCGCGACACGCCGAACTGGGAGCGTTACCTGAGCCTGCTGGTGCCATTCAATCGCAGCTGGGCGCAACAAGCGTCGGCGCTGGTGCTGGTCATTTCGAAGACTACCTTCGCGGCCCCGGGCGCTACGGAAGAAAAACCGGCCCTGTGGCACACCTTCGACACGGGCTCTGCCTGGGGGCACCTGGCCCTGCAGGCCAGCATCAGCGGCTGGCATACCCATGGCATGGCCGGCTTCGATCAGGACCTGGCACGTCAGGAACTGAAGATTCCCGAAGGTTACGCACTGCATGCCATGGTGGCGATCGGCAAGCTGGGGGACAAGGCCAGCCTGGATGAAGCCCTGCAGGCGCGTGAAGTGCCAAGCCCGCGCAAGCCGCTGAGCGAGCTGGCTGCTGAAGGCGATTTCAGCCTGTAAGGTTTGTGTTGGCCGTGCTGGCCTCTTCGCGGGCAAGCCCGCTCCTACGGGGATATCACCACCCTGTGCTGGAGGGGTTTACCCGCGAAGAGGCCGGTACAGGCCACAGCAATCAGTAGCCCCGGGCGAAATCGACTTCGCCACGCAACCCCTGCCCCGCCGCATACGCTCGCACATTCTCCGCAAACAAGCGCACCATCGCCGCCGGCGAGGTGGGCGCCGAGCTGTGCCCGGTCAGCAGCAAGCCCCAGGCGGTCCAGAACGGGTGTTGCTTGGGCAGCGGCTCCTGGCGGCACACATCGATCACCGCACCGGCCAGATGGCCCTCCTTCAACGCCTCGACCAGGTCGGCATCAACCACCGCCACACCACGTCCGGCATTGATGAACAAGGCCGAGGGCTGGAAGCACTTGAACAGCGCTGCGTCATACAGGTCATGAGTCGCCGGGGTATCCGGCAGCAGGTTCAGCACGTAGTCGACCTGGCCAACCAAGCGCGGCAGGTCGGCCAGCGCCGCCACCTCGACGAACGGCGCCTGCTCACGGGCGCTGCTGGCAACGCCGTACAGCGCCACACCAAACGGCTGCAGGAACTCGGCCACACGCTGACCAATGTCGCCTACACCCACAATGAGGACCTTGCGCCCTTCCAGGCTGCGCCCCGGGCGGTCATCCCACCGCCGCTCGACCTGGCTGACCAGGCGCGACAGCACCTCACGCTCATGGCCTAGCATATAGGTGAGCATGTACTCGGCCATCACCTGCCCGAAGATGCCTACTGCGCGGCTCAGGCGGTAATCACGCGGCAGGCCGTCGGCCAGCAACGGCGTGATACCCGCCCATGTCGACTGTATCCAGCCAGGCTTGTGGCCTTGGCGCAGCAGACTGGCCAGCAAGTCCGGCTGGCCCAGCCACACCGGGCACTGCGGTGCCTGGCGGGCCAGTTCGGCAGAGTCGCCGCTGGTCAACACTTCCACTTCTGGCGCGGCGGCGCGCAAAAGCCCGGCGTATCGAGCATGGTCATGCTCAGCGATCAGTACACGCATGGTCAGACGGGGTCGTTTCGGCGCAGCAGCTCTTCGGGCAGGTGCTCGATGTACTCATCTTCCAGCGGCGGCATCTGCAGGTGGTAGCCTTGGCTTTCGAGGTTCTCCAGCACCTTGGTGATGTCCTCGCGGGCCAGCTTGCGCTCAGGGCTGAGCACCAGGTCAAAAGCGTGCACGGGGGTGCCGAAGAACGGCAGCAGGCCTTCAGGCACGCGCTCCAGGCCGTCAGCCTTGAGTACGTACAGGTACATTTCGTTCTTGCGTGGGCTCTTGTAGATCGAGCAAATACGTTTCATCGGGTTTCTCCGGCACCTGCCAGGTTGTCCAGCAGGGCCTGGCCCATGCGCTCACGGCGCCAGCCGCGCAGCGAATCGGGCAGTTGATAAGGGCCATTGGGGTATCCGCTCTTGAGCAGCGCCTCCAGGGCTTTCTTGCGCAGCATCAACTCGGGCGCAATCCCCAGGCGCTCGCCTTCGGCCTGGCCGATGGCACGCAGCTGCTTGAGAAGGCCCGCAGCCTCGATCGGCAGCGGCTCGGGCAAGGGCGCCGGCCATTGCTCGGCAGGCAGGCTGGCGGCGCGCTTGATCAGCTGGATGAGGCACTCGCCGTCCTGACGAATGGTGCGTGGGTGCATCTCGTCGATCTTGGCCAGGGCCGACAGGTTGTTCGGCTGGCTTTTGGCCATGGGCCAGAGCGAGTGCTCCTTGAGGATACGATTACGCGGCACATCGCGGTTGCGCGCTTCGCGCTCGCGCCAGGCGCACAGCTCACGTAGCACTGCCAGTTGTTGAGGCGCCAGCTTCCAGGCCAGCTTGACGTCGCGGTACAGGCTTTCAGGCTCGACTTCACGGCGCAACGCAGCCACCAACTCGGCGCCGTCTTCCAGCACCCAGGCATACTTGTCGTCACTCAGCCGCGGGCGCAGCACGGTGAACAGCTCGGCCAGGTGCACGGCATCTTCGGCAGCGTAGCTGACCTGGGTTTCCGAGAGCGGGCGTTGCAGCCAGTCGGAGCGGGTTTCGCCTTTGGGCAATTCGATGCCCAGCACTTCCTGCACCAGCCGCGAATAGCCCATGGAGAAGCCCAGGTTCAGGTAACCGGCGGCCAGCTGAGTGTCGAACAGCGGCTGAGGCAGCTTGCCGGTCAGGCGCAGCAGCACTTCAAGGTCTTCGCTGCAGGCGTGCAGCACCTTGACCACACCGCTGTCTTCCAGCAGGTCGGCCAAGGGTTGCCAGTTGCCGATCAGCAGCGGGTCGATCAGAAAGGCGCGTTGGCCGTCGCCGATCTGAATCAGCCCGGCTTTCGGGTAGAAGGTGTCGACCCGCATGAATTCGGTGTCGACGGCGACGAAGGGCAGCAGGTGCCAGTCGCGGCAGTGTTCGGCCAGGCTCTGGTCGTCACGGATCCAGTGAATTTCGATGGCCACAAGGCTCTCCCACTAACATTGGCGCGCAGTATATACGGCGCGGGCACTGCGGGTGAAACTGTCCCGCTTTTCGGGGGCAGTCCACCCTGTGGGAGCGGGCGCACCCGCGAATGAAGGCAACACGGTGTATGGCCCGGGCTTGCCCGCTCCCACAGGGATCGCCCAAGCTTGCATGAAACGCGACTGGCTTCAGCGCTTGGCCGCCAGCCAGGGCCGGCAACTGGCGAACATGTCCAGCGACTGTTGGTAGAGCTCGGTATGCACCTGCAACAGGCCAAGCATCGAGTGGAACAGGTTGTCCTGGGACAGCGGGGCATCGCTGAGCCGTGCCAGGCAGTCGGTATCGACGCCGAAGTCCTCCTTGTAGCTGTCGGAGAACCAGGTCAGCAGCGGCACGTGCTTCTGCGGCTCGGGAGCGATGGCGTAGGGCGTGCCGTGCAGGAACAGGTTGTACTCGCCCAGCGACTCGCCGTGGTCGGACAGGTAGATCATCGCCGTGTCGACCTTGTCTTGCTTGCTGCGCAGGGTATCGATCAGCGAGGCCAGCACCTTGTCGGTATAGGCCAGGGTGTTGTCGTATCCGTTGATGATTTGCTCCTTGCTGCACTGGTTCAACGCGTTGCTCTGGCACACCGGTGTGAAGCGCTCGCCATCACTGGGGTAGCGCTTGAAGTACTCGGGGCCGTGGCTGCCCATCTGGTGCAGCACCAGCACGGTGTCCTTGTCGAGGTTGTCGATCAACGCGTCCAGGCCTTGCAGCAGGATCTGGTCATGGCATTCGCCATCGGCGCACAGCTGCGTGTCCTTGAGGTTGCTGACGTCGATGAACTGCACGCGATCGCAGGTGCCTTTGCAGCCCGACTGGTTGTCACGCCACTGCACGGCCAGACCGGCACGCTGCAGGATGTCCAACAGCCCTTCACGGTTCTTCGCTACGCGGGCATCGTAGTCCCTGCGCTTCATGCCCGAGAACATGCAAGGCACCGAAACCGCCGTTTCCGTACCACACGAGTGCACGTCGGAAAACGCCAGCAGGCCCTGCTCCTTGGCAAGATTGGGCGTGGTATCGCGGTCATAGCCCAGCACGCCGAAATGGTCTGCCCGGGCACTTTCCCCGACCACCAGCACGGTCAGCGACTTGCGCTCATGTTTTTGCCAGGCCGCATCACGCTTGGCATCTTCGCCATAATGCTGGAACGGGCGCGAGGCCGTACCGACACGCTCGCCGACATAACCAATGGAGGCCCCGACGATATTGCTGGGGGTGAGCATCAGGCGCAATTCATGGTGATTGCGGAACAGCGACGACAGCCCTTGATAATTGACCAACGCGACCGAGCCAATGGTCACCACACAGGCACCACTGACCACCAACTTGCCCAGCAACTCGCGGTGCCAGGGGCGGTAGGCGATCTGCGCCTTCCACAGCAGCACCGATGGCAGCACGCCCAGCAGCAGGATATACGCGACAAACTTGAACGACATCAAGTCGCGCACTTCCGCAACATTGGTCTCGGCCATATTGCGGAACATCGCGGCGTCAATAAGTACGCCGTACTGGTTCATGAAGTAAGCCACGCCCGCGCCACTGATGAACAACACAATAAGTACCGGCTTCAATACATACCGGAAGGCAAGTAACGTGAGTATGAGATTGAAGGCGAACAGCATCAGCACAGCAAACGCCAGACTCAGCCACAACCCCGACAGGCCGGCAGGAACCGCCGCTTGCAGATGCTCCCAGAGGAACATGTTGAAGCCGATCAGCAGGTAAAGACTGGCCAGCAGCGTGACCCATTCAGTCCGCAGGGATTTGAAGTTGAGCATTAGCGTTCGCAATCAAGAGTGATTATCACCCCCAGGCCAGATGGCACTGTGGGAAAGTTGGGCGAACTCTAGAAAGCACGTCATCAATTTTTTGTGAAAAAGTCGGTAACAATTTCGTGAGGGTGCGTCTTTTACCAATTATCTCAAAACCATTCAGCTGCCATTCAGCCTGAACCGCCGTCACAAGCCTGCGCAAAGACAGCTATCCTCAATGGTCAGGACCTTACCGACAACCCTGACAGAGGTGAAGAAATGCCAGTTCCGCACGATCTGCTCGCTGACCTGCACGTTACCGCTGATGCATTCCAGGCACTCATAGAGAAGGATCAGGACCTGCACAAACTGCACAAGGAGTACAACGCCAAGGACAAGGAGGTGGTAGCCGCCGAAGGCAACGGCACCAACGACGAGGCCGTCAACCGCCTGCGCAAGGAAAGGTTGCTGATCAAGGACAAGATCGAACGGATCATTCATCCGCCCAAATCCTGACAGGCATTTATTGAATCCACCGGCCTCTTCGCGGGCAAGCCCGCTCCTACACCGATGTGCAGACCGTCGTAGGAGCGGGTTCACCCGCGAAAGGGCCGGGCCTGCTGGCCAATGCCCCTGGCCGTTCACCGTTGCCGTCGCCTCCGTATTCGCGGGTAAACCCGCTCCTACCACCTGCAGGAGCGGGCGAGCCCGCGAAGAGGCCGGCAGCCCTACACAGCAACCAGCGCTTTCAACGCCCCATCCAGGTCCTCGACCAGGTCACGGTAATCCTCGATACCTACCGACAACCGCAACAGGTTCTCGCTGATCCCCATCACCCCTTTCTGCTCTGGGCTCAGCGAGCAGTGCGACATGCTCCAGGAATGGTTGATCATGCTTTCCACCCCACCCAGCGAGTCGGCCAGGACAAAGATCTGCAGCGCCTCCACCAGGCGGTTGAGCGCGGCGCGGTCGCCTTTCACTTTCATCGCCACCACCGCCCCGCCACTGCGCATCTGGCGTTTGCACAGCTCATACTGAGGGTGGCTTTCCAGCCCTGGGTAATACACCTGCTCGACCTGCGCGTGACCTTCCAGGAAGCGCGCCACCTGCAGGGCATTGGCACACTGGCGCTCCATGCGCACATCCAGGGTCTTCAGACCGCGCAGGGCCAGGTAGCAGTCGAACGGCCCCTGCACCGCCCCTATCGCCATGCTGATACGGCGCAGGCGCGCCAGCAACGCATCATTGGCCGCCACCACCACACCGCCGGTGAGGTCGGAGTGGCCACCGATGTACTTGCTGGCCGAGTGCATCACCAGGTCCACACCCAGGGTGATCGGACGCTGGTTCCACGGCGAGCAGAAGGTGTTGTCGATGCAGGTGAGGATGCCCTTGGCCTTGGCCAGGTCGCACACCGCCTTGATGTCGACCAGGTGCAGCAACGGGTTGGTCGGCGACTCGATCCAGATCAGCTGGGTTTGCGGCGTGATCGCAGCCGCTACGGCTTCAATGTCGTTGAGATCGACATAGGTGGTGGTCAGCCCGGAGGTGCGGCTGCGGTAATCTTCCATGATGCGGAACGTGCCACCGTACACGCCGTTCATCACCACCACGTGGGCATCCTTGGGCAGCAGCTCAAGCACGGTTGCGGTGGCATTGACCCCCGAGGCGCAGGCCACAGCGCCCACGCCTTCTTCCAGGGCAGCGACACAGGTTTCGTAGGCATGCCGGGTGGGGTTGCCGACGCGGCTGTAGGAATATTCCGGTTTATCGTCCAGGCTGCGCTTGGTGAACGAACTGGCGGTGACGATGGCCGGAAAAATGGCGTTATCGGCAACGCTGAACTGCTCGCCGGCGTGAATGGTACGGGTGGCGAAATTGCGCGGCTTGTCGGACATGGTCAGGCCCATTGGCAGAGTGAAAGCTGCAACTATCGCACAACCCAAATCATCTGGCCTTGGGGTAATCTGTGAAATATTTTTCTGCACGGCCAGCGCGCGATATGGACAGTTTCGACCAGCACATTCTTACCCTGCTACAGCGTGATGCCTCAATCTCGCTGAAGGACCTGGCCGAGGCCGTCAACCTGTCCACCACACCGTGCTGGAAGCGGGTCAAGCGCCTGGAGGAAGACGGCTACATCCTCGGCCGCGTCGCCCTGCTGGACCCCGAACGGCTGGGGTTGGGGCTTACCGTGTTCGTCCAGCTCAAGACCCAGCGCCATGACAGCGCATGGCTGGAGCAGTTTGCTGCGACGGTGACCGGGTTCGAGGAAGTGATGGAGTGCTACCGCATGTCCGGGGACTGGGACTACATGCTGCGGGTGGTGGTGGGTGATATTGCAGCGTATGACCGGTTCTACAAAAAGCTGATTACCCGTACCGATGGCCTATCGAACATCACCTCCAGTTTTGCCATGGAGCAGATGAAGTACACCACGGCTTACCCGGTGCATCGCGCCTGACCGGTGCTGGATTCTTCGCGGGCAACCTCACAGGATCACCTCAACCTCAAGCGCTGTGGGGTCCCGTAGGAGCGGGTTCACCCGCGAAGAGGCCAGCACAGGCACCCCATCAATCCGAGGCCAGCACCGCCGCAATGCGGTTCCCCGCCTTGGCTTTCACGACCTTGATCGCCACGAATTTCGAGGTCGGGGTATAGGTCCCCTCACCATAACTTTCCAGCGGTACCAACGGGTTGGTTTCCGGGTAATACGCCGCCGCCTGCCCCTCGGGCACGTCATACGCCACCAGGCGGAACCCGGACACCCGCCGCTCCACGCCATCCTCCCACAACGACACAAGGTCTACCTGCTCACCCGGTTCGAAGCCCAGGCGACGGATGTCCGCCTCATTGACGAACACCACTTCACGCAGGCCGAACACCCCACGGTAACGGTCGTCCAGGCCATACAGGGTGGTGTTGTACTGGTCGTGCGAACGCAGGGTCTGCAAAATCAGGTCGGGCTTGTCACCACGGGCCAGTACCTTGGCGTTGACCAGTTCCTCGGGCAGCGCGTGGGGCATGAAGCGGGCTTTGCCCGTGGCCGTGCGGAAGTTGCGATCGGCGGCATTGTTGCCAAGGTGGAACCCGCCGGGGCTGTTCAAGCGTTCATTGAAACCGGTAAAGCCCGGAATCACGTCAGCGATCATGTCGCGAATGCGGTTGTAATCGGCCACCGCGTGCTCCCAGTCGATCGGCTGGTTGCCCAGCGTGGCCTTGGCCATGCCGGCAATGATCCACGGTTCCGAGCGCATATGCGGCGAGCGCGGGCGCAACTGGCCGTGGGAGATGTGCACCATGCTGAAGGTGTCCTCCACGGTCACGCCTTGCGGCCCTTCGGCCTGCAGGTCGATTTCGGTACGGCCCAGGCACGGCAGGATCAGCGCATCGCGGCCGGTGACCAGGTGCGAGCGGTTGAGCTTGGTGGAAATCTGCACGGTCAACGCGCAGTTCTGCAGCGCCGCGTGGGTGCGCGCGGTGTCCGGGGTGGCTTGGGCAAAGTTGCCGCCCAGGCCGATGAACACCTTGGCCCGCCCCTCTTCCATAGCCTTGATCGCCAACACTGCGTTGTGCCCATGGGTACGCGGCACACTGAACTGGAAACGTTGTTCGATGGCATCGAGTAGCGCCGCCGAGGGTTTCTCGTCAATGCCCATGGTACGGTCACCCTGCACGTTACTGTGGCCACGCACCGGCGACAGGCCTGCGCCGGGCTTGCCGACGTTGCCACGCAGCAGCTGCAGGTTGACGATTTCCTGCACGGTCGGCACCGAATGGCGGTGCTGGGTGACGCCCATGGCCCAGCACATGATGACCCGCTCGGCCTTGCGGTACATGCGGGCGGCCAGCTCGATCTCGGCCAGGGTCAAGCCGGACTGTTTGACGATGTGCTCCCAGGACGTGGCGTCCACCGCCGCCAGGTAATCGTCGACGCCGCTGGTGTGCTCGGCGATGAAGGCATGGTCGAACACCGCCGGCTCGCCCTTGGCCTGCGCCTCGCGCTCCCATTGCAACAAGTACTTGGCAATACCGCGCATTGCCGCCATGTCCCCACCCAAGGCCGGGCGGAAGTAGGCGCTGGAGGTCGGCTCGGAGCCGTTGCTGAGCATTTCGAACGGGTGCTGCGGGTGCTGGAAGCGCTCAAGGCCACGCTCTTTCAGCGGGTTGAAGCAGACGACCTGGGCGCCACGCTTGACCGCTTCGCGCAGGGGTTCGAGCATGCGCGGGTGGTTGGTGCCGGGGTTCTGCCCGATGACGAATATCGCGTCGGCCAGCTCCAGATCGTGGAACACCACGGTGCCCTTGCCCACCCCGAGGGTTTCCGACATGCCCGCGCCGCTGGCTTCGTGGCACATGTTCGAGCAATCCGGGAAGTTGTTGGTGCCGTAGGCACGCACGAACAGCTGGTAAAGGAACGCCGCTTCGTTGCTGGCCCGGCCCGAGGTGTAGAATTCGGCTTCATCCGGCGACTGCAGCGCACGCAGGTGCCTGGCGACCAGCTCGAAGGCCTCCTGCCAGGTGGTTTCGACATAGTGGTCGGTGGCGGCGTCGTAGCGCATCGGGTGGGTGAGGCGGCCCTGGTATTCAAGCCAGTAGTCGGTCTGCTCCTTCAGCGCGCTGACGCTGTATTTGGCGAAGAAAGCCGGGTCGACCGAGCGGCCGGTGGCTTCCCAGTTGACCGCCTTGGCGCCGTTTTCGCAGAACTTGACCATGTCGCTTTCCGGCGACTCGCCCCAGGCACAGCCGGGGCAGTCGAAACCGCCGTTCTGGTTGGTCTTGAGCATGGCCCGCAGGTTCTTGAAGGCGTTGTCGCTGCCCAGCCAGCTCTTGGTCACGCTTTTGAGCGCCCCCCAGCCGGCAGCGGCGCCCTTGTAGTCCCTGATGTGTTCGTCCTGGCTCATGCGATGAATCCTCACGCTTCGATGCTTTTTTCCAGCCTATGGAGCGTGGGAAGGGGCGTCCAATCGAAAGATCTTACGGCGTGATAAGCGGTTTCGATCATGACCGGCCAGATGCCATACCAAGCGATAGAGGCCATCGATCAACCGGTCAGGCAAAGCAATTTGACGGCCTTGCGGCCAGGTTATAGCTTGGAGTCATGTCCCAACCCATTCGAGTGCGAACGTGGAACAGAACAGCCGGGCCCTGATCGACGGCTTCAACCGGAAAATCGACTACCTGCGGATGTCGGTCACCGACCGCTGTGACTTCCGTTGCGTGTACTGCATGGCCGAAGACATGCAGTTTCTGCCGCGCCAGCAAATCCTCAGCCTCGAAGAACTGTTCCAGGTGGCCGAACGCTTCGTCGCGCTGGGCACCCGAAAGATCCGCCTGACGGGTGGCGAGCCACTGGTACGCCAGGGCATCGTCGACCTGTGCGGGCGCATCGCCGCCCTGCCCGGCCTGCGCGAGCTGTGCCTGACCAGCAACGGCTCGCAACTCGGGCGCCTGGCTCAGCCGCTGTTCGACGCCGGGGTGACACGCCTGAACATCAGCCTGGATAGCCTGGATGCCGACCGTTTCAAGCAGCTGACCCGCACCGGCGACCTAGCCCAGGTAATCGCCGGCATCGACGCCGCACGCCAGGCCGGTTTCAAACGCACCAAGCTCAACTGCGTGGTACTCAAAGGCCGCAACGACCATGAACTGGTCGATCTGGTGCGCTTTGCCATCGAACGCGAGCTGGACATCACCTTCATCGAGGAAATGCCGCTGGGGGTGATAAGCGAGCATGAACGTGGCGAATCGTTCTGCTCCAGCGATGAAGTACGGGCACGCCTGGCCGAGCAGTTCACGCTGGTCGAATCGACCGAGTCGTCCATGGGGCCGGCCCGCTACTGGCGCCTGGCCGAAGCCGCGAACACCCGGGTCGGCTTCATTTCCCCGCACAGCCACAACTTCTGCGCCACCTGCAACCGCGTGCGCCTTACCGTCGAAGGCCGCCTGCTGCTGTGCCTGGGCAACGAACACTCGGTAGACCTCAAGCACGTGCTGCGCGCCCACCCTGGCAACCCCGAACGCCTGGAAAAGGCCATTCGCGACTCGCTGCACCTCAAGCCCTATCGCCATCATTTCGAAGTCGGTGGCGATGTGCAGATCCTGCGCTTCATGAATATGACCGGCGGCTGAGCAGCCGTCTCTGGACTTCCATGATCGTCCCACCCTCCACCGATGTGTTGCGCGTGTTGTTCACCCTCAAGGGGTCGATCGTCAAACGCATTGCCCTGCGTTGCCTGATGGTGACACTGCTGGCCGCGCTGATCGTGCTGGTCGAGCGGCATTATCCGGCGTATTTCTACCCGGTCAGCGCCACGCCGTTCACCTTGCTGGGCCTGTCGCTGTCGATCTTCATGAGCTTTCGAAACAATGCGTGCTACGACCGTTGGTGGGAGGGGCGCAAGGCCTGGGGCAAACTGATTATCGAAACCCGCTCGTTCGTGCGGGAAAGCGTGGCGATTACCGACGAAACACTGCGCGCCGAACTGCTGCGCAACCTGTGTGGTTTCGCCCATGCACTCAATGCCCGGCTGCGTAACGAGGACGAACGGGCAGCTGCCAGGCCGTGGCTGGCCAGGGCCGATGCGATCAGCCCGCACAATGTGTGCGACGGCATCCTGCGTGAAATCGGCGAACACTGTTCACGGTTGGCCGCACAGCAACAGATCAGCGAATGGCGCTACAACCTGCTGGAGCAGCGCCTGGTGGGCCTGACCGAAGTGCAGGCCACCTGTGAGCGGATCAAGGGCACACCCTTGCCGTTCCCCTACACGCTGCTGCTGCACCGTACTATCTACATTTTCTGCCTGCTGCTGCCGTTTGCCCTGGCCGAGCCACTGGGCTGGCTGGCACCGCTGTTCACCACCATCGTGGGGTACACGTTCTTCGGGCTGGATGCGATCGGCAACGAGCTGGAAGACCCGTTCGGGCGCGATGAGAACGATCTGCCGACCGATGCCATGGTGCGGACTGTGGAGCGCGATGTGCTGGCCGGGCTGGGGGAGCAGCAGCTACCTCCCGCCTTGTTGCCGGTGGGGTATGTGTTGAGCTGACCGTGGGTGGTTGCCTGTTCTGGCCTCTTCGCGGGTAAACCCGCTCCTACATCGGCAACAGGTGTTTGACGAAGTTGCAGGGCCGGTGCCGTGCATCCAGCTGCTCGACCAGAATCCCTTCCCAGGCGGTGCGGCAGGCTCCGGTCGAGCCCGGCAGGCAGCACACCAACGTGCGGTTGGACAACCCGGCCAACGCCCGGCTCTGCACGGTCGAGCTGCCAATATCGAGAATGGACAATGCCCGGAACAACTCGCCAAACCCATCGATACGCTTGTCCAGCAGGCACTCGACCGCTTCGGGTGTGCTGTCGCGCCCGGTAAAGCCGGTACCGCCGGTGATCAGCACCACCTGCACCTGTTCATCGGCAATCCAGCTGGCCACCTGAGCGCGGATCTTGTACAGGTCATCCTTGAGCAGCACTCGCGCCACCAGCCGGTGACCGACCTCGACCGAGCGGTTGGCCAGCAGCGCGCCGGAAGTATCGTTGTCGTAGGTACGGGTGTCGCTGACAGTCAGCACGGCGATGTTCAGCGGTACGAAGACCGCATCAAGTTGGACGCGCACGGTGAAGCTCCTTGAAGGGCATTTTCACCACGCTAGAGGCATACACCCAAAGGCGTCCAATCGATATGACGTACCGGCCGATCAATGACATCTATCGCAGACGTGGGTTAAGGTCTGCATAACCAGACGCCAGGCACTTCCATGGACATCAAGCAGCTCAAGTTCCTCATCGCCCTCGACCAGACCCGCCACTTCGGCCAGGCGGCGGCGCTGTGCCATATCACCCAACCGACGCTGTCCATGCGCCTGCGCAACCTGGAAGACGAACTGGACCTGGTGCTGGTCAAGCGGGGCCAGCGCTTCGAAGGTTTCACCGAGGCCGGCGAGCGCATCCTGGCCTGGGCCCGTACCCTGCTCGCCGCCCATGACGGCCTGCAGGCCGAGGCTGCCAGTTGCCGTGGCCAGGTGGTCGGCAGCCTGCGCCTGGGCACGGTGCCGCTGGCCAGTTTCAACCCCATGCACCTGCTGCTGCCCCTGCGCGAAAAATACCCCGAACTGCACTTTCAGCTCAGCTCGCTGAGTTCGGAACAGGTCATCGACGGCCTCAGCCGCAACCAGCTCGACCTGGGTATCTGCTACCTGGACCAGGTCAACACCAGCTTCTTCGAAGTGATCGAACTCGGCACCACCACCATGGGCCTGCTGCACGATACACGGCACTTCCAGTTCGCCAGCGACCGGCTGCGCTGGGACGAGCTTGGCGATATTCCGCTGGGGCTGCTGAGCAAAGGCATGCACTACCGCCAGTCGCTGGACCTGAGCTTCCGCAGCCGTGGCCTGGAGCCCAATGCGGTGCTTGAGAGCGACTCGAGCTTCCAGCTTATCCAGGCCATCAACACCGGCATATGTTGCGCGATCATGCCACTGGACTGCGGCCTGGAAGACCTCAGCGAGCACCTGCGCATCGTACCGGTGGCCGACGCCGCCATCCACAGCCCGGTCGGCCTGCTGCTGCGCCGCAGCGAGCCGCGCTCGGCAATTGCCGAGCAATGCTTTGCCGAGGCCCGTGCACTGTTCGCCCATTCTTGAGTGCGGCACTGATAATCACGAAATCTCCTACAGAAGACTCAGAACTTTCTCTAACGACAGGTCATCTTAAGCGCTTTTATCATCGTCGCCTTATCGGAACCGCCGGGCTACAGCACAAGTAAAAGGCCCGCTTACATCGTTAATGGAGCTGACATGACCACTGCCAACAATCTGGCCTCAACATTCTGGAGCGTAGAAACGTTCGTCCCATTGGCCGGCATCGGCGGGCCAATACTGCTGTTGCTGCTGGTGTGGTTCATCTACAGACGTGCCGGTTCGCTGTACTTTCTTCGCGACCTTATCTGGCGCATCTTTGGTGGCACCACCGAGTTCCACACCCACTCGCAGTTGAACAAACTGCGCAAGGAACTGCGGGAAATCGAGTATTTTCGCTATGAATTCAATATCCCCGCCAAGAACCTGCATGAAGCCAGCCTGGCCCACCGCTGGATCGTCGACAATGGCTTTACGCCCGGCGATCTGAGCCGTAGCCGCGCCTACATCGACTGGAGCGATTTCAGCGCCCCGAGGTTCGCTACCGCACGGCTCTCCCAGAATCGCTTCAAGAGATTATTCGCCCTCTTGGCCGTATTGGGTGCGCTGATGTTTCCCCTGTCGATGGCAAACCAGTCGGAATACATGATGGTATGGCTGAAAAATGACCCAAAATCACCGGCTTTCTACCTGTCGCAGCAGGACATCAAGTTTGAAATGTGGTTTCCGGATGAAAAGCTGACACTGGACAAGTGCCGGTCTTCTAATAGCCTGGCACCCTTTACCCGCTACCTGCCCGAAGAAAAGCTTGACACCATCTGCTCGTTCTTCATGGACCCCGACTACGCAGCGCAAGTTGAAAAAGGCCTGAAGGGTCAGCGTGGGCTTCTGACAGGTTTGGCCGCGATAATGTTCGTCGGCCTGGTGCTGGTCGTGCTCAAACTGTCGCGCATGGAGCGCGCGCAAAAGCTCTACAAACGCTGGCAGGCAAACATCACCACACCCGCGGCGTCTTCGCCTACAGCGCCGTAGCCTGGCGGTACTGGCGTGGCGTAAAGCCGGTCAGTTGCTTGAACTGGCGGCTGAAAGCGCTGTGGTCAGTGTAGCCGCAGCGCATCGCCACTTCAGTGATCGGCAGCTCCGAATGCAGCAGGCGATGGGCATGCTCCAGGCGCGCCTTGTGGATCATCTGCCGGGGCGTGAGGTGGAACACCCGCTTGCAATAGCGCTCCAGCTGGGCCACGGAAATACCGGCGATGCGGGTCAGCTCGCCCATGCTGATCGGCTGGTGAAAATGCTGGCGAATGTGCTCGTCCACCGCAGCCAGGCGCTGGTAAGCGGGGTGGCTGTCGGCGGCTGACTGCAGGTCGACCGAAATACCAACCAGGCCGATGATCTCGCCCGCCTGGTTGTACAGCGGGCGCTTGTGGGTCAGGCACCAGCCGGGTTCACGGCTGCCGTACAGGTGCAGCTCCAGTTGGTCCTCCAGCACCATCCCTTCCTTGAGCACCCGGCGGTCCTGCTCGGTGTACCCGGGGCCCAGCTGTGCCGGGAACACTTCGGCGCTGGTCTTGCCCAGCAGCGGTTGCAAGCGCTTGAGGCCGCAGCGCTGGACCAAGGTGTTGTTGGCCAGCACGTAGCGGGCGGCCGGGTCCTTGATGAAGATTGCGGCGTTGGGGATGGCGTCGAGCATCGGCAGCAACAGCGATACACCGGCGAGCAGGGCCTCGAGGGTGGCGGGGCGGTGCTGGTCGAGGGACTGGTAGAGGGTTGCCAGGGGGGCGTCGGTCATCTGTCGGTTCTCTGCTGGCTGGGCCGGCCTCTTCGCGGGTGAACCCGCTCCTACAGGGCCCCCACAGATTTTGAATTCTGCGCCGTACCTGTAGGAGCGGGTTCACCCGCGAAAGGGCCGGCACTAGCACTGCATCTCTCAAACCCTTATCCGGTATGGCTTTGAGCCTATCCTCCCGCTTTGCGCCTTACCACTGTTTTTCTGCAACTGTGCCGATTTCGTCATCCCCCTTGCAGAAAACCATCAAGAACCGCCGCCCCGACCGGTTCACTCTATGCCCCACGCAAGCCGCCCAAGTCCTACAAGAGCGCGGCCCAAAAAGCCGCATCTCGTGACATCAGACCTGCCTATCCAATAACCAACAAAAAGGCGAACCCATGTCAGGCAAATTCAAAAAACAGTTATCACTGCTGGACCTCACCTTCATCGGCCTAGGGGCCATTTTCGGCTCCGGCTGGCTGTTCGCCGCCAGCCACGTGTCGGCCATCGCCGGCCCGGCCGGCATCCTCTCCTGGTTTCTCGGCGGGTTCGCCGTACTGCTGCTGGGTATCGTCTACTGCGAGCTGGGCGCCGCGCTGCCACGTGCCGGCGGCGTGGTGCGCTACCCGGTTTACTCGCACGGCCCACTGCTCGGCTACCTGATGGGTTTCATCACCCTGATCGCCTTTTCCAGCCTGATCGCCATCGAAGTGGTCGCCTCACGCCAATACGCCGCCGCCTGGTTCCCCGGGCTGACCAAGGCCGGCTCCAGCGACCCAACCGTGCTCGGCTGGCTGGTGCAGTTCGCCCTGTTGGGGCTGTTCTTCTTCCTCAACTACCGCAGCGTGAAAACCTTCGCCAAGGCCAACAACCTGGTCAGCGTGTTCAAGTTCATCGTGCCGCTGCTGGTGATCGGCGTGCTGTTCACCTTCTTCAAGCCAGAAAACTTCGAGGTCCAGGGCTTTGCCCCGTTCGGCCTGTCCGGGGTGGAAATGGCCGTATCCGCCGGCGGCATCATCTTCGCCTACCTGGGCCTGACGCCGATCATTTCGGTGGCCAGCGAGGTCAAGAACCCGCAGCGCACCATCCCGATTGCGCTGATTCTTTCGGTGTTGCTGTCCACCGCGATCTACGCTTTGCTGCAACTGGCCTTCCTCGGCAGCGTGCCGACCGAAATGTTGGCCAACGGCTGGGCCAGCGTGACCAAGGAACTGGCCCTGCCCTACCGTGACATCGCCCTGGCGCTGGGTGTGGGCTGGCTGGCCTACCTGGTGGTGGCCGACGCAGTGATCTCGCCAAGCGGCTGCGGCAACATCTACATGAACGCCACCCCGCGCGTGATCTATGGCTGGGCGCAGACCGGCACCTTCTTCAAGTACTTCACCCGCATCGATGCAGAGTCCGGCATCCCGCGCCCGGCCCTGTGGCTGACATTTGGCCTGTCGGTGTTCTGGACCCTGCCCTTCCCGTCGTGGGAAGCGCTGATCAACGTGGTATCCGCCGCTCTGGTACTGAGCTACGCCGTGGCCCCGGTCAGCGTCGCCGCCCTGCGCCGCAATGCACCACACATGCCGCGCCCGTTCCGGGTCAAGGGCATGGCTGTGCTCGGCCCGCTGTCGTTCATCATCGCCGCGCTGATCGTGTACTGGTCGGGCTGGAACACCGTGTCGTGGCTGCTGGCCCTGCAGATCGTGATGTTCGTGCTGTACCTGCTGTGCAGCCGCTTCGTGCCCACCCAGCACCTTTCGCTGGCCCAGCAAGTTCGCTCGTCGGCGTGGCTGATCGGGTTCTATGCGCTGACCATCCTGCTGTCGTGGCTGGGCAGCTTCGGCGGCCTGGGGGTAATCGGCCACCCGCTCGACACCGTGGCCGTGGCTGCCTGCGCGCTGGGTATCTACTACTGGGGCGCGGCCACTGGCGTGCCTGCCCACCTGGTGCGCCTGGAAGGCGAGGACGAAAGCGAAGCCTGCGCTGAAACCTATACCGGCCGCCCTGCTGCCGTCGCTTCCTGATCTTTTACGCAAGGGACAAGCCCATGAAACAGATTCACGTCATCGACTCCCACACTGGCGGCGAACCAACCCGCCTGGTGATGAAGGGCTTTCCGCAACTGCACGGCCGCAGCATGGCCGAACAGCGCGACGAACTGCGCGAGCTGCACGACCGGTGGCGCCGCGCCTGCCTGCTGGAGCCACGCGGCAACGATGTGCTGGTTGGCGCACTGTACTGCCCGCCAGTGTCGGCCGACGCCACCTGCGGGGTGATCTTCTTCAACAACGCCGGCTACCTGAACATGTGCGGTCACGGCACCATCGGCCTGGTCGCCTCGCTACAGCACCTGGGCCTGATCGCACCGGGTGTGCACAAGATCGACACCCCGGTCGGCCAGGTCAGCGCCACCCTGCATGAAGACGGCGCCATCACCGTCGCCAACGTGCCCTCCTACCGCTACCGCCAGCATGTGGCGGTGAATGTGCCCGGCCATGGCGTGGTGCACGGCGACATCGCCTGGGGCGGCAACTGGTTCTTCCTCGTTGCCGAACACGGCCAGCGCATCGAGCTGGATAACCGCGAGGTGTTGACCGAGTACACCTGGGCCATGCTCAAGGCGCTCGAAGCCCAAGGCATCACCGGCGAAAACGGCGCGCCCATCGACCATGTCGAGCTGTTCGCCGACGACGCCAACGCCGACAGCCGCAACTTCGTGATGTGCCCCGGCAAGGCCTACGACCGCTCCCCATGCGGCACAGGCACCAGCGCCAAGCTGGCCTGCCTGGCCGCCGACGGCACGCTTGCCGAAGGCCAGACCTGGGTGCAGGCCAGCATCACCGGCAGCCAGTTTCACGGCCGTTACGAGCGCGACGGCGAGCGTATTCGACCGTTCATCACCGGCCGTGCCCACATGACCGCCGACAGCACCCTGCTGATCGACGAACAGGACCCGTTCGCCTGGGGCATCTGAGCCCCAGGCCTTTTGACCAAACCCAATTTCGCCAGGAGTAACAACAATGACCAACAACATTTTCACCGGCACCATGCCCGCCCTGATGACCCCATGCACCGCCGAGCGCAAGCCGGACTTCGACGCCTTGGTGCGCAAGGGCCGCGAACTGATCGAAGCCGGCATGAGCGCGGTGGTGTACTGCGGCTCGATGGGTGACTGGCCGCTGCTGACCGAGGCCGAGCGCCAGGAAGGCGTGGCGCGCCTGGTGGCGGCCGGTATCCCGACCATCGTCGGCACGGGCGCAGTCAACACCCGTGAGGCAGTGTCGCATGCCGCCCACGCCGCCAAGGTCGGTGCCGCCGGCCTGATGGTCATCCCTCGCGTGCTCAGCCGCGGCGCCTCGCTGATCGCCCAGAAGCATCACTTCTCGGCCATTCTGGCTGCCGCGCCGAAGCTGCCGGCGGTGATCTACAACAGCCCCTACTACGGCTTTGCCACCCGCGCCGACCTGTTCTTCGAACTGCGTAGCGCGTTCCCCAACCTGATCGGTTTCAAGGAGTTCGGCGGTGGCGCCGACCTGCGCTATGCCGCCGAGCACATCACCTCCAAGGATGACGATGTCACCCTGATGGTCGGTGTCGACACCCAGGTGGTGCATGGCTTCGTCAACTGCAACGCCACCGGCGCCATCACCGGCATCGGCAATGCGCTGCCGCGCGAAGTGCTGCAACTGGTGAGCCTGAGCAAACAGGCTGCCAAAGGCGACGCCCGGGCCCGGCGCCTGGCGCGCGAGCTGGAAGCGGCGCTGGCGGTACTGTCGTCGTTCGACGAGGGCTGCGACCTGGTGTTGTATTACAAGCACTTGATGGTGCTCAACGGCGACACCGAGTACAGCCTGCACTTCAACGAGACCGACGTACTGACCGACGCTCAGCGCAACTATGCCAAACAGCAGTACGCGCTGTTCCGCAGCTGGTATGCCAGCTGGTCGGCTGAGCAGAACATCGCCTGAGCAGCCACTGCTCTCCCTGTGGGAGCGGGCGTGCCCGCGAATCAGGCGACCCCGTGCATGGCACCGGCTTCGCCGGTGTTCGCGGGTGAACCCGCTCCTACAGAGGTCGTAATCCCCCCATGCATCTGCATTAGATTTCCAAGGAGGCTACATGCCCCTCACAGGCAACCTGCTGATCGGCCAGAGGCCGGTAACCGGCAGCCGCGACGCCATCCGTGCCATCGACCCAACCACCGGTCAGACGTTGGAGCCGGCCTACCTCGGCGGCACAGGCGAACACGTGGCCCAGGCCTGCGCGCTGGCCTGGGCGGCATTCGACGCCTACCGCGAAACCTCGCTCGAACAACGAGCAGACTTCCTTGAAGCCATCGCCACACAGATCGAGGCCCTCGGCGATGCCCTGATCGACCGCGCCGTGGCCGAAACCGGCCTGCCCAAGGCGCGCATTCAGGGCGAGCGTGGTCGTACCTGCACCCAGCTACGCACCTTTGCCCGTGTAGTGCGGGCCGGCGAATGGCTGGACGTGCGGGTCGACAGCGCCCTGCCTGAGCGCCAGCCCCTTCCCCGCGCTGATTTGCGCCAGCGCCAGGTGGCCCTGGGGCCAGTCGCCGTGTTCGGCGCCAGCAATTTCCCGCTGGCCTTCTCGGTGGCCGGTGGTGACACCGCGTCGGCATTGGCCGCTGGCTGCCCCGTGGTGGTCAAGGCCCACAGTGCCCACCCCGGCACCAGTGAGCTGGTCGGCCAGGCAGTGGCGCAAGCAGTGAAGCAGTGCGCGTTACCGAACGGTGTGTTCTCGCTGCTTTATGGCTCGGGCCGTGAAGTGGGCATTGCCCTGGTCAGCGACCCGCGTATCAAGGCCGTTGGTTTCACCGGCTCGCGCAGCGGTGGCATGGCGCTGTGCCAAGCCGCCCAGGCGCGCCCGGAGCCCATCCCGGTGTATGCAGAAATGAGTTCGATCAACCCGGTGTTCCTGTTCGACGCCGCCCTGCAAGCCCGTGCCGAAGCACTGGCACAAGGTTTCGTCGCCTCGCTGACCCAGGGCGCCGGCCAGTTCTGCACCAACCCTGGCCTGGTAATCGCCCGGCAGGGGCCGGCCCTGCAGCGGTTCATCACTGCAGCCGCCGGTTACGTGCAGCAGGCCGCCGCCCAAACCATGCTCACCCCTGGCATTTTCAGTGCCTACCAGGCCGGTATCGCAGCCCTGGCAGACAACCCCCATGCCCAAACCATCGCCAGTGGCCAAACCGATCAGGGCCCCAACCAGTGCCAGGCACAGTTGTTCGTGACCCAGGCCGAAGCGTTTCTCGCCGACCCGGCGTTGCAGGCTGAAGTGTTCGGTGCAGCGTCGCTGGTCGTTGCCTGCACCGACGATGAGCAGGTCCGCCAGGTAGCCGAACACCTGGAAGGTCAGCTGACCGCTACCCTGCAACTGGACGAGGCCGACATCGACAGCGCTCGCGCCCTGCTCCCCACCCTTGAGCGCAAGGCCGGGCGCATTCTGGTCAATGGCTGGCCGACGGGCGTCGAGGTGTGCGATGCCATGGTCCACGGCGGGCCGTTCCCGGCCACTTCCGATGCCCGCACCACCTCGGTGGGCACCGCGGCGATCCTGCGTTTCCTGCGCCCGGTTTGCTATCAGGACTTCCCCGATGCGCTGCTGCCGCAGGCATTGAAACACGGCAACCCGCTGCAACTGCGGCGCCTGCTAGATGGCAAACGGGAAGGCTGAGCATGCTCGAAACCGCTGAAACCGATATTGCCGTGGTCGGCGCAGGCATCGTCGGCGTCGCCTGTGCCTTGCAACTGGCCCGCCAGGGCCGTCGGGTAACCCTGGTCGACCGCCAGGCACCCGGCCTTGGCGCGTCCTTCGGCAATGCCGGGCACCTGGCAACCGAGCAAGTGTTCCCGATTGCCGACCTGTCGATCCTCAAGCGCCTGCCTCGCATGCTGCTCGACCCGATGGGCCCGCTGCGCCTGGACTGGAAATACCTGCCCAAAGCCATGCCGTGGTTCACCCGGCTGCTGCTCAACCTGCGCCCGGCGCCGTTCCAGCGCAGCGTGGCGGGCATCCGCACGTTGAACGAAGGCAGCCTGGGCGCCTGGCAACGGCTGTTGGGCTCGATCGGGCGCAGCGAGTTGTTTCAAGAGGATGGTTCGTTGCTGGTGTTCGAGAAGCCTGAGTCACGCCAGGCGTTGGAGGCGTTGTGCACACGCATGCAACAGCAGGCGGTGCCGGTGGACTTCTGGTCGGCCGAAACCGTGCGCGAAGCGGCGCCGCAACTCAGCCCGTCACTGTTGGGCGGGCTGTTCTTCCCGCGCACCGGGCACTTCATCGACCCTTATCGGGTGGTGTGCGAATTGTTCGAAGCGGCCAAGGCCAGTGGGGTGCGCTTTGTCCAGGCGCAGGTCGATGGCGGGCAGTTGCACAGTGCCGGCGTGAGCCTTGCCAGCGACCAAGGCATGCTCAATGCCCGCCAGGTGCTTGTCAGCTGTGGCGCCCATTCTGCAAAACTGACTGCCGCGCTGACAGGCACGCGGGTGCCGCTGGATACCGAACGCGGCTACCACCTGATGTTGCCGGGTGAGCACCAGCGCCTGCCGTTTGCAGTCACCTCGCTTGAACGCAAATTCATCATGACGCCCATGGCCGAAGGCTTGCGCCTGGCGGGCACAGTGGAGTTTGCCGGGCTGCAGGCACCGCCGAGCATGCAGCGGGCGTGGCAGTTGCACCGGTTGAGCAAGGGGTTGTTCCGGCACGACTTGAGCGTCGAAGGGGCAACGCCGTGGATGGGTTTCAGGCCTTCGTTGCCGGACTCATTGCCCGTGATCGACAGGGTGTGCGATGGGCGGGTGCTGTTGGCGTTTGGGCATCAGCACCTGGGGTTGACCCAGGCGGCGGTGACGGCGGAATGGGTGGGGCGGTTGGCTGAGCAGGCTGATGGGCCTGAGATGGGCGCATACCGACTGGACCGGTTTTAGCCTCTACCGGCCCATTCGCGGGCAAGCCCACTCCCACAGGGAGGGTGCAGTATCTGAAACCTGCGGTGTCTCTGTGGGTGCGGGCTTGCCCGCGAATGGGCTGCAAAGCAGCCCCTCCAAGGCTCAGCGGTAACGCTCGAGCCAGTGCGCATAAGGCGCTGGCAAGGTCCAGGACGCTTTTTCCACCCCCAGCTCCTTGGCCGCGAAGTAAGCCCAGTGCGGGTCGGCCAGGTGCGCGCGCCCTACCGAAACCAGATCCAGCTGGTTGGCCTGCAATGCGGCCTCCGCCAACTGCGGCGTACCAAAGCCCCACGCCGACGTCACGGGCAGCTTCGCTTCGCGGCGCACGCGCTCGGCAATCGGCCCCATGAACGCTGGCCCCCAGGGGATGTGGGTGTCGGGAATGGTGAAGCCGACACTCACGCTCAGCAGGTCGAGCCCACCGGCCTTGAAGCGACGGGCCAGTTCGATCGACTCTTCCAGGGTCTGCTCATCGCGGCCATCGTATTCCAACACACCAAAGCGCGCGGTCAGCGGCAGGTTCTCCGGCCACACTTCGCGCACGGCGGCCAGTGTTTCCAGCAGGAAGCGGCTGCGATTTTCGAAGCTGCCACCGTAGGCATCGGTGCGCTTGTTGGAGTGCTCGGAGAAGAAGCTCTGGCCCAGGTAGCCATGGGCAAAGTGCAGTTCTATCCACTCGAAGCCGGCATCACGCGCACGGCGGGCGGCATCGACGAAGTCCTGCTTGACCCGGGCGATATCGTCCAGCGTCATTTCGCGTGGCACTTTCGGCAGGTGCGCGCCAAAGGCAATGGCAGACGGGGCAATGGTCTCCCAGCCGCGCGCGTCGTCGGCGGCAATGTGGTCATCACCCTCCCACGGGCGGTTGGCGCTGGCCTTGCGCCCGGCGTGGGCGATCTGGATACCCGGCACGGAGCCGGCAGCCTTGATGGCCTGCACCACCGGTACGAACGCCTGAGCGTGGGCATCGCTCCAGATACCGGCGCAACCCGGGGTGATACGCCCTTCCGGCGCCACAGCAGTGGCCTCGACCACCAGCAAACCGGCACCACCACGGGCCAAGCCGGCCAGGTGAACGTGGTGCCAGTCGTTGATCATGCCGTCTTCGGCCATGTACTGGCACATCGGCGGAATGGCGATACGGTTACGCAGGGTGACGTCTTTGAGGGTGTAGGGTTCGAACAGTGCGGACATGGGAAACTCCGGGTTCAATTGAATACTGTTGTTCGATCATAATCGAACTATGGCAATTAATGAAACCCCCGTTATCATGTCAACCATGCGAGCCTATAAACATCCCAACCCCGACGACCTCATCCTTGAACGCCTGCTCTATGCGCTCAGCGACCCCGTGCGCCTGGAAATCGTCCGCCACCTGGCCGGCGTGGCCGAGGCCAGCTGTGGCGAGCTGGATGGAGGTCGGCCGAAGTCGAGCATGTCCCACCACTTCCGTGTGTTGCGTGATGCAGGGCTGGTGCAAACCCGCAATGTGGGGACTACCCATATGAATTCGCTGCGTAGCGAGATGCTGGGCGAGCGGTTTCCCGGGCTGCTGGAGTGCATCCTGCGCCAGCAGTGATACCTGTGCAGGCCTCTTCGCGGGTGAACCCGCTCCTACCAGGGATGGCGATAAGCCTGAGGGTTGCGCTGGGCTTGGCAACAAAAAAGCCACGAGGTCTCCCCCGTGGCTTTCTTTCACAACAATGGCCGGTTACAGCGCCATGTCGTTCTCAGGCTTGCTCTCAACCGGCTTGCTTGCCGCGCCACCGAATTCAACGCTGGCGTCGATCACAGGCGGTTTACCCAGTTGCAGCACTTCAGCGGTGTAGTTCCACTCTTTCTGGGTGGCCGCTGCCGAATCGTTCAGCTTGGTGCCGTAGCTCGGCACGATTTCCTTGATCTTGGCCTGCCACTCCGGGGTAGCGACCTTGTCCTTGAACACGGTTTCCAGCACGTTCAGCATGATCGGCGCAGCGGTCGAAGCACCTGGCGAGGCACCCAGCAGACCCGCGATGGTGCGGTCTTCGGAAGCCACCACTTCGGTACCCAGCTTCAGCACGCCGCCCTTGTCGGCATCACGCTTGATGATCTGCACACGCTGGCCGGCCTGCCACAGGCGCCAGTCTTCCTTCTTGGCATTCGGGAAGTAGGTGCGCAGGGCTTCGAAGCGGTCATCGTCAGACAGCATCAGCTGGCCAGCGAGGTACTCGACCAGCGGATACTGGTCGATACCCACCTTGGTCATCGGCCACACGTTGTGGGTGGTGGTGCTGCTCAGCAGGTCCAGGTAAGAACCGTTCTTCAGGAACTTGGTCGAGAAGGTAGCGAACGGGCCAAACAGGATGACGCGCTTGCCGTCCAGCACGCGGGTGTCCAGGTGCGGGACCGACATGGGTGGCGCACCGGTCGAGGCAATGCCATAGGCCTTGGCCATGTGCTGCATGGCCACGGTCGGGTTCTCGGTCACCAGGAACGAGCCACCCACCGGGAAGCCTGCGTATTCCTTGGCTTCCGGGATGCCCGACTTCTGCAGCAGCTTCAGCGCGCCGCCGCCGGCACCGATGAACAGGAACTTGGCGTCGGTGGCCGACTCGGTACCGTCCTTCAGGTTCTTGTACTCGACGTGCCAGGAGCCGTCCTTGTTGCGGGTGATGTCCTGCACTTCGCTGGACAGCTTCAGCTCGAAGCCTTTCTGGGTCTGCAGGTGGCCAACGAACTGGCGGGTGATCTCGCCAAAGTTGACGTCGGTGCCGATCGGCGTCCAGGTCACGGCCAGCTTCTGGTTCGGGTCGCGGCCTTCCATCATCAGCGGGACCCACTTGGCGATCTGCGCGTGGTCCTCGGAGTACTGCATCGGACGGAACAGCGGGCTGGCCTGCAGCGCGTCGTAACGCTTCTTGAGGAACTTGATGTTGTCATCGCCCCACACGAAGCTCATGTGCGGGGTGGTGTTGATGAACGAGTGCGGGTTCTTCAGCACGCCCTGGCGTACCTGCCACGACCAGAACTGGCGGGAAATCTGGAAGGCTTCGTTGATTTCGATGGCCTTGGAGATGTTGACGTTGCCGTCCTTGTCTTCCGGGGTGTAGTTCAGCTCGGCCAGCGCGGAGTGGCCGGTACCGGCGTTGTTCCAGCCGTTGGAGCTTTCTTCGGCCACGCCATCCAGGCGCTCGACCATTTCCATCGACCAGCTTGGCTCCAACTCGTGCAGCCACACGGCCAGGGTGGAGCTCATGATGCCGCCGCCGACCAGCAGCACGTCTACTTTCTTGGTTTCTGCAGCGTGCGCTTGCATGACGCTTGCAGCGACCGCCAGACCCAGCAAGGTCTTGCCAGCTTTCTTGAACATTGATCAATTCCAGTCAGGAGAACAGAGGGAGGGCCTGTGGCTGGCCCCGGTAAAGCGTGTTCTTCAGCGCAGGCTTTTTGTTGATCATTGTTCAGCAGCCAGAGAACCAGAAAACGGCTCGGCCTTTGGTCGAATTGACCGACAAGGCTGAATCGTTTTTCCGATTGTATCTGAAATGCCAGCACAAACAAATTGCAGGCAGACGCGTCAAGGCGACCGGTTGCCCCAGCGGCAGTTTGTCACGTCAAAAACAAAAACCCCCGGCCATGTGCATGACCGGGGGCCTTGGATCACGCCGCAAGCGTCGCGATCAGGGTACCGCCAAGATTACTGCTGCTGAGGCAGTTTATCGATCGGGCCGCAGCCACCGATGATCTTGGAGATGGAAACCGAAGGGTGGAACAGGTAGTCGTAGGTGCAGTTTTTTGGTTGGTTGTAAACTTGGCCAGTGCAACCCGACAGCAGGGCAACACCCGAAACGACAGCAACGGCAACGGTGGCCTTGAACAGCTTTTTCATTACTCAGTCCTTTAAATGAATCATCTTCGACCATCGTCTGATGGCCGCGGAATCATACAGACTCCAGGCATTGGATCCAAGCCGCACTTGGCACAGGTTCTTTGCAACTGTGCAACAACAGGTTGAAAAGCGCGCCGTTGGCGACGATAGTTCAGCGCACTGCCTTCGCAATGCCCAACAGGAACTCACCATGCTTGGCGTCACCGACTACGGCGCATTCGTCATCGCCTTCCTCATTCTTCTGGCCATCCCCGGCCCGGGCAATTTCGCCCTGATCACCGCCACCGGCAAGGGCGGTATCAAGGCAGGCCTGGCCGCGACCTGTGGCGTTATCGTGGGTGACCAGGTGCTGCTGTGGCTGGCGGTAGCCGGCGTCGCCACCCTGCTGGCCACCTACCCTGCCGCCTTTCATATGGTGCAGTGGGCGGGGGCTGCATACCTGGCCTACCTGGGCCTGCGCATGCTGCTGAGCAAACCCGGTGGTGCAGCACACACCTGCCGCATGGACAACGGCCAGTACCTGCGCCAGACCATGATGATCACCCTGCTCAACCCCAAGGCGATCATGTTCTACATGGCGTTTTTCCCACTGTTCGTCGACCCGGTGAAGCACCAAGGGCTGGTGACGTTCGGTTTCATGGCGGCAACAGTGGCAGTGGTGACCTTCCTGTATGGGCTGATTGCCGTGGTGCTGACCCATCAACTGGCCGAGCGCATGCGCGCCAACCCGCGAATTGCCAATATGTTCGAGCGGCTGGCGGGGGCTTGCCTGGTGGGATTCGGCATCAAACTGGCGGCGATGCGCTGATCCCAAGCCCGACAGGGTCCGGGCACACCTGACAGCAAAAAAAGCCCCCGGCAACTCAGGGTTCCCGGGGGCTTGTTCACTCAGCCATTACCCAGTCAATTGGTTTCCAGCTGATACGCCTTGCTCACGAACAACGCCGCAAACAGGCTCTTGCCTTCCTTGAAGGTGTACTGCTCTTCGAAACTGCCGTCTTCGACCAGCTTCTGCCCGATGGCGCATTCCGAATCGCTGTGGTTCTTGGCCTTGGCGCCAAAGTCACTGCTCCACGACGACAGCCCAACCTCCTGGCAGAAGGCTGCGAACTTTGCCTTGGGGACTTGCTGCTGGTAATCGCTGAAAGCCTCTTTCAGCGATTTGAAGCCACTGTAGCTCACCGAGTAGTTCTCGACCTTGGCCTTGCGGGCAAAGCCGCTGACCGCTTCAGCCAACACCGCCTGGCCGGTGTACGGGCTGTACGCGCCAATCAGCATCGCGCTCAGGGCACTCTTGAGCTGGGTTTCGACATCGTCCAGTTCCGGCAGCGACTGGAAGTCGGCCTTGCGCACGATCTCCCCCACCTTGGAGCCGTCGTTGCGGTGGGTGACCACGAACGCCATCGAGCCTTCGCCATCGCTGGAGCGCTTGATGGTGAAGTCCAGGTCGACCGTGGTACCAAAGTCACCGGTGCTGCTGACCAGAAACGCGCCGGTTACTGGCTGGCGCACCGCCATGTTGGCGCCCCAGGTGAAGTTCGACGGGGCGGCCCGACCATTGGCGGCCAGCTCGGCACGTGGCTGGACTTCGTCGCTGACATCCGCCACCAGCACGACTTCAGCCCCCTTGCTGGCAACGTAAGGGTTGGCCATCTGCATGCCCAGCAACTGGATATGAATGCTGCCATCCTTGCTGTCTCCGTCATGGGCCAGCTTCAGCGCATCAGCCTTCAGGTACACCCCGGCCACATTGCGGCTGACATTGAGCTGGTACTTGGCCCAGCCCGCCAGGCCTTCCTCAGCCGAACCACCCTGTACGGACTCCATCAAGCCCGACAGGCCGCGCATGAACTGCTGGGCGCCATTGGTCTGCGCCGCCGCCACGCGGATCTCCGGGTCGGCTACCGTCAGGTTGCCGGAAAACGCCGAGTAGGAAATGTCCCCCTCCGACAGCACATCCTCAAGGAAATAGCGCTCCTTGAAGTCGTCGTAGTAGGCCAGCGCAGCCTTCTTGCCCGAGCTGGCGACCATCGCATAGCCACCACCGAGCACCAGCACCGCTGCGGCCACACCGCCAATCAGCAGCTGCTTCTTGTTCATCTGTTTGATCATGGTGTTTGCCTCACTGGACCATGGCGGAAGCGTTGTTCCAGTCGTTCACGTACTGTTGGGAGACCTCGGGGGTCCAGCTGAAATCGATACCGGCGTTGGGGAATTCCTTGGCCAGCACGGCGCCGAACGACACGCGGTCGGCACAGTGGTCCTGTTTGCAGGCCTCGGGTTCACCGGCGCTGTAGGCACGGTAGGTAGGCACGGCGCGGCCGTCGTCCAGCGGGTAGTACGGCGTGGCGTTGGCCACCTGGGTCACGTACCAGCCTTCGCTGTATTCCTCGTCCGCAACCAGGCGGCCGTTGCTCGGGAAGTCGATGCTGTAGAAGTCACCTTTCTTGCCGGTAACGTGCACCATCATCGGCACTACGCTGGCCGAGGTCGCAGGGTTTTGCTGCTCCAGTGGCGAAGCGAAGCGCACCTTGATACCGGCCATCTGCGCCAACGCCTCGGTTTCGCGCCCCTTGAAGTCGCTCATGCCGTCCTGCAACTGCTGGTAACGTTCCAGCACACGGGTGTGCACGCGGGCCAGCTCCTGTTGGCGCTGACGCTGCTCACGCACACGCTGCTGCTCGCGCTGTACCGCCCAGTTGGCACCGTCGCGCACATCGAAGAACAGGCCTTGGCGGTTGATGCCGATGCGGTTGCGGGTGATTTTCTGCGCGTCGTTGCCCCAGATGTTGTTCGAGATCGCCGACAGGTCTTTGACGATGAACAGGTTGGCCACATCGGTGGTGGTCGGCGAGGTGGTCTTGATCAGGTCGAAGATTTCCAGCGCAGCTTCCTTGTACTTGGTCGCGTCCAGGGCAAACGACTCGTCCGGGGTGACCGCGACGTAGTAAGGGTCGCTGCCGAACGGGCGGAGCACCCCGTAGCTGGAGCGGGTGAACGTCAGGTACACCTTCATCTGCCGGCCGGGGATCTCACCGACCAGGAACGCGGCCTGGTCAGCTTGCGGCGTGAGATAAGAAACGGCCTTGTCCTTTACCGCAGGCTCAAGGTGCTTGTTGAAGATCAAACCACTCGGGTGAGCATAGACGCGGGTCCAGTTATCACCCCGGTAGGTACCCACAGCCTTCCAGCTGATTTTGTCGAAGCTGCCTTCACCAAAGCCGGACGCCGGGCACGGCATGGCCGGGGTGGTGCCGAACGACAGG
The DNA here is from genome assembly GCF_034044115.1 of Pseudomonas sp. BO3-4. Lineage (NCBI taxonomy): Bacteria > Pseudomonadati > Pseudomonadota > Gammaproteobacteria > Pseudomonadales > Pseudomonadaceae > Pseudomonas > Pseudomonas sp. BO3-4. The sequence goes on along the minus strand of NZ_CP139018.1, from coordinate 1,431,858 downwards.
GTGTCGCCATCGCCGATGATCGAGGTACTGAGCACCCATTTGCAGCCGGTGCCGTCCGTTACCTGCATCAGGTTGCGGTTTTCCAGGACCACCGAGCGACCGAAGTCCGAAGTGGGGGCTGCGGCGACTGCTGTGGCAGGTGCCGGAGCGGGCGGCACAACAGGGGCTGCTGCCGGGGCTTCGGGGGTTGGGGCTGGCTCTGCAGCTACGGCTGGCGCGGGCGCGGGGGCCGGAGCGGGTTTTGCCTGCGCAGGTGCGGCTTCGACCACTGCCGGGGCCGCTGCAGCAGCAGGGGCTGGGGCTGGGGCCGGAGCAGGTGCCGGTGTCGGTGTCGGTGCAGCAGCAGCCGGTGCTTCTGGCTGCGCAGGTGCCGGAGCGGGGGCAGCTGCTGCAGCCGGCGCCGGGGCGGCAGCGGCAGGTGCAGGTGCAGGCGCAGGCGCAGGCGCAGGCGCAGCAGCCAGTGTCACCAGCCCGAGGTTGCTGGCATTGCCCGAGCCGCTGGCGTACAGGTTGCCCTTGGCATCGACCGCCTTCCAGCTCACCTTGGCGGTCGAGCAGTCCTTGGCGAACACGAACGGCAGCTTGGTCAGCAGGCCTGACAGCAGTTCCTGGTTATCCCAGGCCGGGCGGGTAATGGTCAGGTCGACCTGGGGTTTGCACCAGGTGGTGGCATCCCCGGGCACTTCGACCTTGATGTTGTCTTTCTTGGAAAAGGCCAGCTCGTGGGCGAACGCCTGCGGTACCAGACCACAAGCGCCGATCACAGCCAGCGCGAGCGCGTGCTTTTTCATGGAGTTCCTCAGATCAGTTCCCAGGTGCCGTTGGCTTGTTTGCAGAAGGTGTTCTGCTCTTGTTCGGTCTGGCCGCTTTGCGATTTCAGGCTGACGGTGACCGGGCGGCAGGCCGCTTCGGCGGCAACTGTCTGGGTTGGCAGCGACTGCACCGAGTCCAGGTCGAAGCCTTGGGTTTCCTTGCTGGCGGCAACGTCCAGCTCGTCCAGGTTGACGGCTGGCGTTACACGCTTGGCAACCGCTTGCGCCTTGGGCTCGACGTAGTTCTTGTGCACATAGCCCACGGTCACACCCTTGCGGCCGACCAGAATCCAGTCACCGGTGGAGCCCACGGCGGTGAATTCGGTGTGGTTCTTCAGGCTGCCGACTTTCTCGCCAGCCTGGTTAGGCGCGGCGCGCACGTTGAGGTTGTCGCTGATGGTCACATACGGCTCGTTGATCAGCTTCATCGACGGCACCGCCTGGATCTTCGGCGCGCGCTTGACCTCGACCTGCTTGGTCTTGGTGTATTCCTTGCCCGGCACGATCTGCGCGGTGGCGCCGGAGTGGTCGGACTTCCAGGTCACTGGCTGGGCACTGGCAGTGGTTTGCTGCTGGCTCAGCACTTCCTGCGTACGCAGCGCCAGGGCTTGCTGGTCCTTTTCATCGAGCATGTGGCCGATGCGGTTGCCCACGTAGGCGCCAATGCCACCTGCGATCAGCGCGGCGGCGATCTTGCCGTTGCCACTGCCCATGGTCGAGCCGATGGCCACACCGGCCAGGCCACCGATCACGGTGCCCGCTTGCTCTTTGCTGATCCCGAGCTGTGCACAGGCCGTGGTAGAGGCGATGGCGACCGCCAGAAGGGACGCGACGAATTTCTTACGCAAGTGGAGCACTCCATTTTCGGTGGGGCGCACAGCCGCGTACCGCAGCCAATGGTTGGCGGCAGCATTCGAGTTTGTGCGGGGTTTTCAGAAAGTGTGCAGCACTGGCCGCAGACGACAATTCAGCCGTCCAGCGAGGGGCGCAGGGGGAGACCAGTACGGCGCAAAGCATCCAACGAATCCATGTCAGGAAGAGTTCATCGCCCAGCGCGCGTAATCATTACGGCGTGTGGCCTGGGCGTGAGTGGCGTATCAGAGCGCCGCATTGTAGCCCAAGGTGCCATTGTCAGTTCAAGACAAAATGTTGCAGGAAGCCTGTCTGATTGATTAGTAGAAATCCGTCCTACAACTTCTACTCAGAATTATCCCCTTCCTTGTAGGGCGTTTCCCAAACATACTGCCAACCCGCTCAAACGGTTGCGACGGATTCGGTCGCGCTCTAGTCTCGGCTCGTCGTTGTGAAATCAGCGACCGGCTTTGACAGGCCGACTACTCAAGTTTCCGTTGCAGCGCTTAATGGCAGCTGTGCATGGGGCACATTCGTGTGCGCCGGGTCCTTGGGTACCGGTCTGTCAACCCATGTATAGCTGCCTCCATTCGTTTGACAGCGTTGCCAGGCGGCTCCACTACCCAAGGAGCTTACATGCGCAAGACAGTCCCCGATCCACCCTACTCCCCCCATTCCACCCAGATCCTGCAAGACACCCTGGTCCAGTCCTCAGAGTACGTACTCTGCGCCCTGTCCGTGGCCCGCCAATCCGTGCAACTCAAACCCACCGCCCACAGCTCGATCGTGATGCAGGCCGTGATCCATGAAATGGAAGCGGTACAGGGGCTGGTCGAGTCGGCGTTGATGCAGTTGCAGATGCGGCCGCATTTACCCACAGAGCCTCACACCTTGCATTAGCAGGTCAGGCCTCTTCGCGGGCACGCCCGCTCCCACAGGTCACCACAGCCGTCACGCACTGCACAGTACCTGTGGGAGCGGGCGTGCCCGCGAAGAGGCCAGCCCAGGCAACCCAGAATCCAGGGAAACAAAACAATGCCCACCGACAACACAACAGAACCCACCACAGTCGGCAAGACCTGCTTCTACCAAGGCGAAAACAACACCCACCCGCTGTTCCGCATCGAACCCGGCATCCCCTGCCAGGACGCCCGCGAACAGGCCTCCGAACTGATGGGTTACGTGCGCGACCTGATCATCACCGGCCTGATGGACGGCGACCAGAAACTGATCTGGGCCTCGCATTACCTGAGCGCGATGGCCAAGGCGCTGCTGGATGATGCTGAGTTGGGGATGATGAAAAAGTAAGACGCAACGAAAAAGCCCCCGGAAGCTTTCGCTTCCAGGGGCTTGATCTTGTATGGCGGAGAGATAGGGATTTGAACCCGCCCGCAACGCCCGCTAGGCCGCACCAGACCCTATTTTACTGGAGGACACATAGAGCAAAATGACCTTAAGCGCCCCTAGGCGGCCCCAGATTTGCCCTAAAATTGCCCTAAGCTGTCGCAGCAGAGACTAAGATTCGTCTGTAGCGCTCAAGCCAGAAAATCCTTGGTTGGACGGTCTTTCGTTGACCGACGCAAATGCTCCTGACGCTTTGAAACTGCCTGTAAGTAGCACTGATCGCAACATGCATCCTCGGCAGAACTGACTATGGCCGAGCTGCTCCGCATGGAGTAACGACCACAGACACACCGACATACCCAACGCCCTTTTTTGTCGGCCGAAAGTCCCATGACCGTGAAACGTCCAAATCGGTCCCCGGTGTAATTTCTGAAAGACGGGTTGGCTCTAGCAGCATCCGGGACTGATTTGATAGCCAGGGGCAGATCGGAATCCAGACTGGTAGCGTTTGCCTGGTATTCAAACTGCTCACCTTTTGCGACAACCCGTGCCGCTACCGCGTCAATTGGTTTCTCGTGACCAGCTTTCATTGAGGGCTTCCATGCGTGGGTTCGAAGTCGATGCTAGCGCAATCGTCGCGTCTTCGGCAGGGTGTAAACTCCGAAGGTGCTGGCGCAATGACAACGAGGGCCTCGCCTCGACGAGTCGAGCCTTGGGTCAGAAACGACTGCTCTCTTATGCCGATGATGGATCGGGCATGGTCTCCCCGCAACCCAGTAGACACAACGCAGCGAAGCAACCCAAGCCTGTACCATTTTTGTACCAATCCGGTGCCAGCGCGTATATGCTATGCCTGACATTAAACGAACACTACTCGGACGCCTCCCAAGCGCTAAACTTCTAGTCGCGCTACGTCCTTTCTGATAGTTTCTGAATCTATCGAAAGTAAAGTGCGCTCGATGCATATAATGGCCGCACACCGTAGATAATGACCCACTGCTCTCACATGAGCACACACTTAGTTAACGCATTAAATATTCATACCAACAATACGCACCCAGCGTGCTTTAACATCTAAGCCCTAGCTCCATGAGGAGGAACTCAAAAAATGCTTATATATCGATATAGACCTTCTGGCCTCCTATCACAAAAAGGGCTGCTATATGACGAATGGTACTTTGCATCGCGCGAAGAGCTAAATGACCCTATAGAGATGCAATCAAAATTCGAATTCCATGGAAACTCTCTTGAAACTTGGAATTTGATATCAACGAAAATTTGGGAAGATGCGAATGAAGCTCAAATTATAGCAACCTATATTGCAAACCTGTGCCCCATATCATATGAACAACTGCTACAAGACTTCGAAAAACACAAACAAATAATCATAACCACAACCTTCAAAGACAAAACCACAACATTCAAAGAGCTTCTTGAGTTTCGAAATAAACTCGATACTCTAGAGTCAACCTTGTCACTTTACTCTCCCGGATCTGGCTATTCCGTCTCGTTATCAAAAAACCCTAGCGACATGCTTATGTGGTCACACTATGCAAGCAGCCATCAAGGCTACTGCATTGTCTACCGCCCCATAGATGGCTATCTCCATCAATGCCCCAACAGAACAAAACAATCACTTCAAATCTCAAATGCGCACAGTGCACATATTGGACATCGCTTCAAAGTAAATGAAGTGCACTATAGGGATCAACTGGACGCAATTGATGCATTTAGTTTACTCCCCTGCCACTTTACTGGCTATCCCCATTTGCCAGAGCCGGACCGACTTCAGTACCACTCAACCATTCAAAACCAACTCTTAACAAAGAACAAATGCTGGGAATATGAAAAAGAGTGCAGACTCTTGCTCCCCCAACCAAGCAAATACATATCCGGAGAATCAACCTACAGCAACTTACAAAGGCTTTTTTATTATGATTTTAGTCAAATTGTAGGCATAATTTTTGGCGCAAGAATGTCTGAGCACGAAAAGGAAACAATACGAGAAATCGTAAACCTAAAACTTAAAAATCGCTTCGCAAATTTTGGCGCACCTGATAAAAAAACTTATGTTTTTGACTTCCTCTTCCAAGAAGTTGACATTTGCGCTTCATCTCGGACCGTCAACATAAGGGACTTGGAGCTTAATTCTATGGGCTCAACACTATCTCCCGGATCCGAATACTATGCCCGGCAGCTGAAGAAATGGAAAGAATTCAAAGGAATGACAATAGAGTCAGGAACCTTCATGGACGAGTCTATCCCTTTATAATCAGGCTGCCGCATTTCGCAGAATATGAATGGTAATCTCGGCCGTGAGCGCGGTGCCCACGGGGCGAGACAGGGCGGGCTATGACCGCTCAACCCTACTTTGCCATCAGAGCAGCACTGGAGGAGCTGTTCCTCTGGCTAAGTCAACGCCGCTTGATCCACATCCACGACAATGTCATGGCGGTCCAGATGACGCTGGACAATCACACGGAAGTAATCTCCATCGGGATCGAGCGTCCACGCGCTTGAATCAAATCTGCCCACTGCCTCCTATGCTACTAGAGGCGGGGCCAGACCCTGCTGCGGGACAGCACTACAGATTGATTTACACAGGCTCTGAGGGTTTGATGAAGCTAGCTGTCGGTGAGCTTTCTGGAAGCTAGGGCTGACACTGTTAGCTAGCGAGTCGAGAAGTAGTATTTAGCCACTACAAGATCGGCAAATATGCTCCATAAGCCCAAAGAATGGTACCAAACACGGTCAGCCCTATACCGGTCAATTCTGACCTCAACTCAAGTGCCAGACGCTGACGAGTTGCCTCCTGACTCCGCGCCGCGATAATTTCGGAATCCGCCTGAGAAACTGGAGGGCCAGTCATTCCAGTGCTGTTTACAATTAATTCTTCTCGCTTAAGATATTTCTCGATAGTTGTGAACTTTACAGTCGATAGCAATCCAATAATCGTAATCGGGCCTCCTGCCGCTGCAAACAACGCAATGTCGTTCTTAAGAAACATGAGTATGAAAGAGGCGACCAGCAGCAACAGCACCAACACCACATTTACTGGAAACGAGGTCAACCACAAGATGAACAAGCAAAACTTCTCTAATACATCTGCATCTTTTCTGCGACTCCGCTCACCCTTGAAAAACTCGCTCCCCCAACGATTAGCAAGGACGAGGGCAAAAGTAGTGAGCACTGTCCACACCAATAGCTCAACCTCGGAACCTGGTAGCGCATATTTATTTGTAAAATCTTCGACATCCTTGCTCATAAAGCCACTCATGTGGCGAATCATAAAACCCGCCAGAATTTGAGTCGTGTTAAAGGTCACACTTATGCACACCAGAGACACAACAAAAATATTTACTGCATGCGCCACCGCATCACTTCGAAGCCTTTTCGAGAGATAGATCCCAAACACAACGGAAGCCGCAGCTGCTAAGTATGCAATAAACCCCGCAAAAAACTCATACTTAAAGGTAACCAATACAATCACAGCGCCTAGAATCGAAGCAATAAATATTGAAAGCACATCAAGCAGTGTAGGTTTCAAAGCCCTTCTCAGCGCATCCATTTAAAAATCTATCCTTTATCATCGTACAGGTTAAATAATCGGCCCAATTAGCGAACAGTCTTCCGATTACGCATTAAATATTTACTGAGCGATCTCTATCACAAAATCTTGTTCTGCCCCCCTACACACCCAGTGCTCCATTGCACTTAGGATTCTTAATGCTATGGGAACATCCGCAAATGGATTGTATATCATTGCTGACGTATACTCGCCTGCTAGAATGCTCTGCTCGGTGAGAACAACACCCAAAACTGCACTTATGCTTTTATTCTCTTTAGCAAAAAAACTATTAGCAGGAACAGACGCCCCGGAGTGATTCAAAATAGATGGACGACACTCAAAATCCTGACCAACAACATCACCAGTATACCTATCAATTACAAATTGCTTCGCCCCTACTCCAAACAAAATCTCAACCGGTACGGGCAGCGTGCTGATCCCAGTGAAATCTGGAAATCCTCTCCGATTTAGCAAACTGGAATTAATGGCAATCACACACTTATCGGAGATACCCACAACCCCATCAGCAATATACTTATCAAACTGCCTTTTCTTTTGAGCAAACGCCGATGTCCACCGCAAACTCAACTCCGTATGAGGTACATTAAAGACCCTCCCAGGAAGGAAGTCGAAATACTCACTAGGCACCCTTGCAGGCTCTGGCGTATGCAACTCAATCCAGATTGACTCGCCGTCTTTTTCTGCAAAAAAATCAGGGCCTATTGCTTTGCTGCGCAACTTAAATCCATCTCGCCACAAGTAATCAGCAAGCAGCATTTCGCCGACTCGCTGAGAGTACGCGGCGGCTGGCCCTCTGCAAAGTTGGGTTTCGAAATGCCCATCGGCAAGTCCTGCCTCTTTGAATCTGTCGTAAAGATCTGTCAATTTCTCTACTGCGTCAGCTCCTGTTGAGGGGCGAGCACGCGACCAGCTATCTATGAACTTCTTGATCACACACTCTCTCAAAGGATGCTGCATCATGACTTCTTCCGATCCTCGTAAACTGACGATGACAATCTGTCTGTTAGGTCGCCCCCAACCCCAAGCGTCCTAAGCATACCCGAGCACACCCCAATTGCCCCCGGCTTGGTGTTACCTGCTGAAGCCCAGAAGCGACTCCGCCAGGTTCTCGAATAGATTGAGGCCGCCACCAGCCCTGTCAATTGCCTGATCGCGCACGCGACCGCCGAGGGTGTCTTCATAGGCCTAGAAATGGGACACCGCCTTCACTCCGCCATCGACCGCATGGATATCCTGGTCGACAACGTCGCCTGCCAGCGATTGGCCGAGCAAGCCGGCGACGCACAGCTCTAACCTATCCGGCTAATCTAGGCTGCTGCAGAGCCTCAGAACAAGCCACCCAGCGAGGAAGGCTGCCAGTTCATGATCACCAGCTCGTTGGTCACCTCCGCCTTGCACTGCCGCTGGTTCGTGTTGCTATAGCGGATATCCAAGTACTCGAAGTGAAAGCCGTCGAAGGCGCGCCTGATTTCCGGGTGGTCATTGATGCTGACCATCACCTTGCCTTTGCACCCATGCATGAACTCGGCCATGCGCTCATACTCCTCGAATGGGAAATCCACGCCATAGCCTGCGGTCTGCCAGTACGGTGGGTCCATGTAGAAGAATGTGTGCGCTCGATCGTAGCGCTCGGCGCAGGCGAGCCAGGACAGATTTTCGACGTAAGTGCCGGCGAGACGCTGCCAGGCGGCGGACAGGTTCTCCTCGATGCGCAGCAGGTTGATGGCCGGCCCAGTGGTGGCGGTGCCGAACGTCTGCCCGGTGACCTTGCCGCCGAACGCGTGCTGCTGCAGGTAGAAGAATCGGGCGGCGCGCTGGATATCGGTCAGGGTCTCGGGGCGGGTCATCTTCTGCCACTCGAAGATCTGCCGGGAGCTGAGCGCCCACTTGAACTGGCGCACGAACTCCTCCAGGTGGTTCTGCACAACACGGTAGAGGGTGACCAAGTCACCGTTGAGATCGTTCAGCACCTCCACCGGAGCGGGCTGGGGACGCATGAAGAATAATGCGGCACCGCCGGCGAAGACTTCGACATAGCATTCATGAGGGGGAAAGAGTGGGATTAGGCGGTCGGCCAGGCGGCGTTTGCCACCCATCCAGGGAATGATAGGAGAGGTCATATATATGCAAGTCTTTACTGTATGGATAAACAGGTGTTAGGCTCGCCGCGCTTTGTGCACAAGGCAGAGGCTACGGCTGGACTTGCAGGAAGGGTCTGCGGGTTCGGCGGGCCGGGCTGGATGTTGGCGCATCTACCCGGCTCGCCTCTTTTCATTTGGTGACTTCGCGGACGTAGGCCTGGCAGGCCTGCAGTGCGATCAGTCCCCGATCACCGGTGTCGGTGATGCCGATAATTCGTTGAGCATGCGCTGGGTCAAGTCGGGCGCGTACGGCGCCATGAACCACGCTTCCGGCGCCGGCGGCTTCTCGCACCCCACCGTCACCACCCGGGGCGGCAAAGGCTCCGGCGTCGACAAGGACTGACAGCCGCAAGTCAGCAGTAGCCAGCCGGTCACGCAGGCGATCTTGAATCTGTTGTGCATCGTTCATCTCCTGCCAATGTGTTTTGCCCTGCTCCTGCAGGCGATCCTCCAGGTCTTTGCGCTGACTTTTCTGTTCAGCCAACTGCTCCAGGGCAGCAGTTGCAGCTTCCTCACGCTCACGACCGTAAGCCCGATCCTTATCCGCCAGCTGCTGGACATAATCTGCAGCCTGATCAGCAAGTTGCCTGCCGTACTCGCTGGCCTGCCAAACCCAGACGCCCCGGCCGCCGGCATAGAGCCCGACCGCAGCGGCCAGCAAGGCGATACGCCAATTCAGCGACATTACTGCAGCACCTCAAGCGCTCGCTTATAGAGCGCCTGGCGATCTTTCAACCCATTCAGGCCACCATTGATGCGGCGGGTGATCGACTCGAACACCGAGTCATCGGCCTGCAGCACCTTGTCCGCGAGGCTATTGAGTCCTGCCCGCTGCCAGTACCAACCGGCCGACAGCGACGCGTAGACAGGCTGCTCGAGCAGGTCGGGGGTGTTGAGCAAGCGACTGTCACCGAACAGCGCTTCGCTGCAGGCCTCATAGTTGTCGCGGCCGGTGACCTGAATGAGCCCACGGCCACGGTACCGCTGACCATCGCCATCAGCCGCCGGGGTGTTGCCGAGTCGTTCCGCCAGCCGCCCGGTGTCGTACTTGGCCAGGTAGGCATCGTTACCAAGCTCTCGCACATACACAAGCTGGCCCGACTCATGGCCCACTTGTGCAAGGAACGCGGCCATACGCCGAGGGGTGATGATCGAGTACTTGCCCATTGTTGCGTTGAGGCCGGGAACAAAAACGCCGGCTTTAGAGCCGGCGTTCGGGTAGATCTTCTGAAGTTGTTGAACCGAGATAGCCATTGATTTCTCCAGTAATGATGACCGTGTGCGGCCGAGGGGTTACAGCTGCTCGACCTTGAGCGGCTTGCTGTCTTTCTTTTTCTTGCCAGAGGCCTTGGCCTTGCCCTTCTTGCCGCCATTGCACTCGACAGTCGTGGTCCAGCCGGATTGGGTGAAGACCTGCTCTACCCCATCCACCAGGTACTCGCCATCGAGACCCGGCTTGAAGCCCTGGGCGTTGATCGAGCGCTCTGCGAACAGGTCGGTGCGACCGGCCATTTCCAGGCGCACGCCGGCCGTGCTGCGGTTGAACGCAGCCAGACGCGCCTTGGCGGCCTGTTGGGCGGCGGTTTTGTTGGGGTAGACGTGACGGTCTGTGTGCACCGGCGGCAGGCCGTCCGGCGACTCGTCGTTGGCCAGCTCGACCACCTGCAACTTGCCGGTCTTGGGGTCTTGGTGCTGGGTCTTCACGGCCTTCTGCGAGTTGCGGTCGCCGAGGCGGAACTGGTAGCGGGAAACGTCCGTCTTGTTGATGGTGATGATCGACAGCGCCTTGCCGGTAGTGCTCTGCCCGCCTTGCCGAGGCATCACCAGAAGCTTGCTCTCGGCTACCTTGGCGGTGCAGTCGTACTGCTTGGCCAGGCGGGTGACAAAGTTGTAATCCGACTCGTTGCGCTGGTCGATGCGCTCGACCTTGGTGTCGACCGGGCAAGACACCTCCCAGCCATTTCGCTTGGCAATTTCGCCGACGATCTGCGACAGCGGCACGTTCTCCCAGCTGCCGCTGCGCACGGTCTTGCCGCTGCCGCGCATGTCGCTGGCCTTGCCGCGAATGACGATGGTGTCGGGCGGGCCGCTCAGCTCCACCTCGTCGACGGTGTAGGCCCCCAGGCGGGTCAATCCTTGGCCCTCATAGCCCATCATGACCACCACGTTGCTACCGCGCGCCGGCAGCGCAACGGCCTGGTCGCGGTCGTCAATGCGCAGCTCGAACTCGTCCGACTCCATGCCGGGTTTGTCCGAGGTGCGCAGCAGCAACAGGCGGTCATTGATCAGCGCGGTGATGTCGTTGCCATCCGCGACGATTTGATACGTGGGTTTCATGCTTGCTCCAGGAACGAAAAACCCCGCACAGGGCGGGGTTCGTTACGCGTAACGCGGATTAGCCGAACAGCTGCAGCAGCTCGACGGCCGGGGCCGGAAGGTCCGGCAGCTGGATAAGCAGACCGGCGCGGTACGGCTGCGCCTGCCTGGCCAGATCCGGGTTGGCATCGAGCACGGCCTCGACCGTGCCGTTGAGGTGCCCGTAATGGTGCTGACAGATCACATCGAGCAGATCACCGTCAGATGTTCTGCAGGTCGTTGCCATAGCTCACAAACTCCAGGGTGAAGCCTTGTTTTCGGGGGATACCGCCGGCCAGCAGGTGGCTTTGTTCCTCCTCGATGCTGACCAGGCACCAGTCGCCCAGCACCTCGCCGTAGCCCGTCACCAGGTTCAATGCCCGCAGGTTGCGGCCTATGGAGCGCAGGGTGTTGAGCTGCTTGAGCCCGGCTTTGTGGTTCGGGAAGATCGCACCCTTGAGCGTGATCTTTTCCTCACCCAGGCCCACGGCCTGCTGCGCCACGCTGCGGCGCAAACGCTCTTGACCCGCCCAACGAAACGACACCTGCCGGCGCAGCTCGTCAAACGCAGCCGTACCGAGGTTGAAGTAATACGGCTGGGCGTTGGGCTCATGCGGCTGGATGATCAGCAGATGCGGGAACGGCGCCACAGCCTCCGGCGTCGGCGTAGCCGAGCCCAGCAGCCCGCCACTGGGCAGGATGTTGGACAGTGAGGGGCTGAGCTTGCCAGCCACTCGGCTGACCTCCGACGACACCTTGCTGGCCATCTGCTTGAACGTACCGAGACGCTCCTGCACTTGGCTAACGCCCGATACCGCCCGGCTATAGGCCGACGTTATCTGTCCCACCCGCGCCTGCGCCACACCGATACTGCGCACCAGCCGGCCCGCCTTGGCGCCCAGCTCGGGCGGCAGAAACGGGATGCTCTCCAGTTCAGACGCGGCACCAGTAATGCTGCTGATAGCGCCGTTGAGCGGGACCAGCATGCCGTCGGCGCTTTTCCGGCCAGCCTCCCCCGCTGCCACCAGGCTGGACAGGGAAGATTCCAGCTGCTCCATGTAGGGCATAGGCCCTCCTTAAAAGTGGGGTTGATCGAACAGCTGCGCCGAGGACATGCGCGCAGCGACTTCGCGCTGGAACGTCTCGAACATACTGCGCAAAGGCGCTTCCATTTCACGCACCAGCTGGGCCGGATCTTTCACATCGCCTTGCACGTCGACCTTGATGGTTGGCGAGAATGAAAACTCCTGATCCACCTTCGGCGCCGGTGGCGGCCCTGCCGTCTTGGTAGGTTGAACCACCTCCGGCAGCTTGGGCGCCGGCGGCGCCGCCTTGGCCATTTCGCGCACCACATCGCCAAGCCCGGCCGGCGGCTGGGCTTGAGGTTGCGGCCGCACAAGATCGGCACCGGGGAACCGCACCTTGTTGGCCGCCAGGGCCGGTACCAGGAACGGGTCCTTCGATGCCGGGTCGCGCGGGTCATACGACACCTCGGGCTTGGCCGGTACCGGGACGGGTGCCGGTGCTGCTTGCCGCACCGCAGCCCCGAGTTTGGGCGCCGGTGGCCCGCGCTCTGGCTCTGGTTCAGCCTGCGGCCGCACCAGGCCAGCACCAGGGACCCGCACCTTGTTGGCCGTCAACGCCGGCAACAGGAACGGGTCTTTCGACGCGGGGTCGTGCGGGTCATACGACACCGTCGGTTCCGCCGGCGCCGGGGTAACCGCCTCCCGTACCGTGCCGCCCAACTTCGGAGCAGGTGCTTCGGGTAGCGCCTCGGGAACTGCTGGGGGCTCTGATTGAGGCTGCGGCCGCACCAGACCAGCGCCGGGGAACCGCACCTTGCCAGCCGTCAACGCCGGCAGCAGGAACGGATCTTTCGACTCGGGGTCGCGAGGGTCGTACGAAACCGCTGGCTCCATCGGCGCCGGGGTGGCCACTTCCCTCACCGTGTCGCCCAGTTTGGGCATCGCAGGCTCGGATTGTGCCTTCGTCGCCGACAGCGGCTCAGGGTTGGCCGGAGCCGTAACGGGCTCGGGATCGACTTCCTTGGCCGGCAGAATCGATACACGGAACGCTTCACCCAGTGCCGGTGGTGATTCCGGCTCGGTTTGGCCGTCGCCCGGCTCATCACCGAACCAGCGCTTGCCCAGCCAGCCACCAAACGACTCTCCCCCCATGCCGCCCAGGACGGCGCCGACAGCACCACCCACAGCGGTACCGATCACCGGCACCACTGAGCCTATGGCGGCCCCGGCTGCTGCTCCGGCGAGAGTGCCCGCCAGGCTGCCGGCGGCGCCACCATAACCCTCGGCCTTTTCGTCCTTGGTCTCAGCGTTCAGCGCGACATCGATCGCAGCCGCACCGGCATCGATAATGTTGCCACCTGGCAGATTCTTTGCCAGACGCGAGACACCGCGCACCGAGCGTGCCACCTTGCCCAAGTCATCGGCGGCGGTGAGGGCCGACAACGCTGCAGGCAGCGTCCGAGCCTTGCCCACTGCGGCCTTAGGCGCTTTGGGGGCCTCGACAGCCGGCGCCGGCCGCGCCGGGACACCCTGCCGGGCAGCGCGCCGACGCTCCCGGCGCCGACTTCTGCGACTCCCCCTAGCAGGCCCTGCACGGCCGCTACTTGCAACGCTGCCGCCGATCCCGCCGAAGGCATCGGCGTTGACCACAAACACGCGCTGGGTGTCGTTGGCGACTGCTCCCGGCTCATCGGCTTGGCCAGGCACTTTCGAGCCCGCCGAAAACACCTTGCCCAGCAACCCTAGGCCGGTGTCGACCACCTTGTTTCCTGTCTTAGGCAGCTCAACAGGTGCGCGATCAGCGCGCCCCACGCGCCCCGCCATCCTTTCCAGGCCTCGGCCGCGCGCGATATTGAACACCCCACGGCCGATCCGCAGGGCGCTACGTGCACTCAGGAATGCAATCACCGCCGCCGTGATCCCGCCAATCCCCATCGCTATCGACGGGAACTGATCCGACAGCGAGGTGATGCCACGGGCAACCTTGGTCAGCCCCTGCGCGGCCAGGTCGGTGGCCGGGCGGATGGCATCGCCAATGCTGCGCATGGAGTCGTCCACCGCCTGCCCCAGCTCGGCCCACTGCTGCGCCGAGGTCTCGCGGCGCTCAGCCAGGTTCTTGTCGAGGATGCCCGAGGCCTTCTTGGAGTCGGCCTTGAGTTCTTCGTAAAGCCCCCGATTCTGCCCGTAGGCGGTGAGCGCGGCCTTGACCTGCATGTCGGCGAAGATATCGCCGGTGCGCAGGGTTTTCTCCAGGGCTTCCAGCGCCGCTTTGGCTTTCTCCGGGTCGACCTCCTTGTCGATCTTGGCCTGGGCGTCCTTGATCTGCTTGGCCTTGGCCGGGTCGGTCTTCTCGACATAGCGCATGGCCAGGGCCATGGACGCCTCAATGACGTTCATGCCCTTCTGCAGGCCGGTATTCAGTGACGCCTGATAATCAATGCCCACATCGCTGTAGGCCTTCTTGATATCGCCGGCGCCGATCTTCTCCATCCAGTTCTTGAAGTTGTTCGCCGCTTCGTCGGAACTGCCGGCGGTCTTCATCTGGACCTGCAGCATGGAGCCCAACGAGGTCACCGCATCCAGCCCGGTGATGCCGTTTTTCTCCATGCCGGCCAGCAGTTGCGGGAACCACTTGGCCATGTCGCTGGCCTCGAAGCTGCCCGCCTGGCCTTGGTAGGCGATAGCCTCCAGCGCCTGCTGCATGACCTTGGGGTCGCTGATCTTGGCGTTTTGCTCCAGCGCCTGGATCATCGACGCGGTGTCGACGCCCGAGGCGCCTTGACCCACCGCGAACTTGGCCGCGACCGGCGCATACGACAGCGCCTTGTCCAGCTCCATGCCGGCGCCGACCAGCTGGTTGACCAGGTCGGCCACGTCATTGCGTGACATGCCGGTGTCTTTGGCCGTGTCGATCACCGTCCGGCTAAGCTGCTGCTCCTCGGGCTTATTGGCGATATCGGCCTTGATCGCAATGTCACGGATGACCGCTTGATAGTTCGCGCTGATCATCGTCGGCACAGCGGCGGCGCCCGTGGCCACCACCGCCCTACCGATATTCGACTTGAGCGATTCCTTGCCCGACTGCAGCTGCTGGTGGCCCTTGAGCTGCAGATCGGCGGCCTTCGCCTCGCGCCCCAGGCGCTGGTACTCGCGGCCGAGCTTGCCGACCTCGATCCCCTGCTTGCGCAACGCATCCAGGTTGCCGTCCAGCTTGCGCAGCAGCTTGTCGGCACCGGCCGCGCCGCTGTCATGCGCCCGCTTCCATTCCTCGCGCAGCTTGATGGTTTCGCCAATGGTGCTTTTCAGCACCTTGGCCTTGTTGCCCTTGGCTTCCAGCTTCTGGATGCCGTTTTCGGCGGTCTTGAACGCAGCACCGAGTGACGACGCGACGGCGCCGCCGATCACCAGCGATAACGCTACCTTGCTTGCCATCGGTTACCCCCTGTGCAAGCTCAATCGGTAAGCCACCAAACCATGTCGGCATACGACATGGTCATGATTTCAGCGGCCGAGAAATGCAGCTCGGCCGCGAGACGCTTGGCGGCGTGCTTGAGCGACTGGGGATTACAGTTCGTCGTCTTGCACCAGAAAGTTGTAACCGGTGGCGACGCGGTTGTAGTCCTTGTAGGTGAGGCCTTCCAGGTCCTTGACGCCGACCTCGGCCAGGGACGCGAACAGGTTCATTTCGCGCTGCGCATCGTCGCCGTCAGAGGTCTGCCCAGCGGCGCGGATGTCCTTTACGGTCGGCGCGCGCAGGGTGATGGTGGCCTGATCAATGCCATTGAGGGTGGTGGGCTTGGACAGGCGAACGGTGACGTTTTCAGCGGTCAGGGTCAGGAACTTAGGGGCTGGCTTGCTCATAAAAGGGTGTCCTTGATTCGGAAAGGGTTGCGAGAGGAATGGGGATTACACGCCGAGGTCGGCGCGCTGGCTCGCCAGTTGGTCGGTGCCGTTGATGACACGCTTCATGCCGACTGGATCAATCTCGTAGATGACCTCGCCGCCGACTTCGAGCTTGTAGTAGGTGACGGCAATGCCGTGCTTGAGCTCGGCCTTGTCGCCGGCCTTCCAGTCGCCCATGTCCAGCTCTTTCAGGGTGCCGCGCAGGGTGACCACGACCGCGAGGGTTTCGCCCTTCTGGATCTTGAACGAGCCACGGAAAACGCCGTTGAAGGCGTTACCGTCAGCCAGGCCGAAGAACCTGAGCGAATCCTTGCGCACGCCGGTGGTGGTGAAGTTGGCTTCCATCTTCTCCATGCCCACGTCCATCTCAATCGGCATATCCATGCCGCCTGGGCGGTACTCCTCCATCTTGAGGGCGAGCTTGGGCAGGGTCAGGCTGGGTACATCGCCTTGGAAGCTTTTGCCATCCACAAACAGGTTGGTGTTGGCGAGAATTTGAGGAATGAATGCCATGTCGGGGGCTCCTTAGGCGGCAGCGTTGAGGACTTCGGTCAGCCATTGGTTGGTGACATCGAAACGGAAATTGGGGTTTTCGGCTGGCGGCACATCGGTGAGACGGATGTTCCAGTACACCTTGCCCTGCTCCAGCTGGCTGGCAGTGTTGAGCACCGGGTCGGCATACACTTCGAAGTTGACAATGGCGCCCTGATTCTTGAGGTCGCGCATGAACGCCTGCAGCCCCTCCGTCACGTCCTTGACGTAGGTCGCGGTAATCGAGCGATCGACTGCCCACTTATGCCCGTACATGATCGCGTCCATCACAATGTCGAGCGTTCGAACGCGGGTGACAAAGGCCCACTTCGCATCACTCGACAGTGTGCGGTTGCCCCACAGGCGGAAGCCGTCGTCGCGAATGATGGTCGCGATATTGGCGTTGTTCAGCAGGTTGGCCCGACAGGTGTCGTCGCCGTCCAAGAATTCCACCGAACGGGTGGTGCCAGTGATGCCGACGAATTCCTTGTTGGACGGCGAGGCCCAGAAGCCGTATTCGGTATCGGTCCAGGCAAACAGGCCAGCCGTCCAGGCCGAAGCCGGCATATCGACGGTGCCGTTGCTGGTGGTGTCCCACTGCTGCACGCCGGGGTCGACCATGAAGATGCGCTTAGAACCGAAGTTCTTGGCGTAGAGCATGGCGGCCTCATCAGTGGTGCCGGGACCGTCAACGATGGCAATGGCACGCAGCTTGGCTGCCAAGGCATCCATGGCAGTGGCCACCGCCTGGGTCGCGCTGTGCTTAGGCGCTACGATCAGCCGCGGCTGGGCGTTGAAACGGCTCTTGCCATCCAGCAGAGCCTGCAGGCCGGTACGCTTGCCGTTGGCCAGCACGCCGCCAATGATCGAGGACGTTTGTGCCGCCGCGTCGACCGCCTTTGCCACACCGCAGCAGACGATCACCGCCTTGGCACGGGTGTAAATAGCCCGGCAGGCCTTGGTGATGGCCGAGGTTTCACCGAACGCGGCGACCGCCTCACGCTCGTTGGTGATCAGCACCAGGTCGTTGTACTTCGCCGTGGCGCCTGCGCCTTCGGTAAAGGTGTCGACCAAGCCAATGATCGAGGAGGACGGCAGCGCGATATTGCGCGCACCGGTGTCAACGAGCGTTACGGTAACGCCGTGAAAGAATCCAGCCATGGGGAATGCTCCAGAAAGCACCAGGCCGCGACAGTGCGCGGCCCGGACACAAAAAAAGCCGCTTAGCGGCCTCGGGGGTAACGGTGTTGCCTGGGAGGGGTCAGGCGGGGTTGTAAGCCTTGGAGATCGCACGAATCGCGTCGATTGCAGTGTCGGCGTAGCCTTCGGCCTCGGCGTGAGTCGTGGCCTTGAGCATGGCCTGCTTGCCCATGAGGCGCGCCGCGCGAATCTCGCACAGGGCGCCCCGCCAGGCCGCCGACTCGGACAGGATCAGCTCGGTTGCAGCCTGAGGCGTCACCTCCGAGGCATCCACCACCGCCTGTACGGTCGCCGGCACTTCGCCGTCGAAACCGGCCACCATGAACGCCTTGGCGTCGGCTTCGGCCATCTGGTACTCCACCGCACGCAGGGGATCGCCCAGCACCGCCGCACGCGCCTGGTCGGCCGCTTGCTCGATCTGCTGGGCGGCTACCAGCAAGGCCGCGCCGACCGGGAGGTTGCCGAACTCGAAACCGATGTAGTTGTTGTCGCCAAAGACGACGTTCAGAGAACTCTTTTGCATGCTGACCTCAGAGGGTAGGAACGTTGGTGATGACGTGCGGCAGGGTCTTGCTTTCGGTGCCGGCGGCCACGTTGGTGACGATGCGGCCCGCCAACGCCGATGGCAGAGTGGTACCGGTCAGGCCCAGGGCAACCATTGGCGAATCCGGGCCGAGAATGCGGCCTCGGAACGTGCCGCGCAGCTCGAACGCGATGTTGTGCAAGCGCAGTTGCAGAATGTTCGGCGCGGTGGAACCACTGGAGAACGTCAGTGCGTTATAGGCACTGAGGTCACCGGCAGCGGATGCCGGCAAGCTCAGGGTCAAGTTACTGAGGTCCAGCGACGAGCCATAGCTCTGCCAGAACGAGCCCATGCGCGGCAGCGGGTCGCCATCACGCAGGAACTCATTGATGACCAGGCGGGTGCCGGCGCCGATTTCCCCGCGCACAGCGACCTCGCGACCCTCATGGCGAACATGGGAGTCGAGAACGTAGTGGCTCATCAACCAGGCCTCGCAACGACCACCCTTGGGCGTGGAGTCGACCGCGCGCTGGATGGTGCGGAACGGGCTCGCCTTGGTACCCAAGTTGGTGTCCAGACCCAGTTCAGGGTCCACATAGAATTCGCGGAAGATGGCTGGAGCGGCAGCTACCGCCGCCGACACAGCGGCATTGATGGCAGCGATTTTGCCGTCGAATACGGTAACGAGCTTGCTATTGACGCTTACCAACTCGGCGATTTGAGATTCGAGACTCATAGGGGGTTATGCTCCGTGAATGTGCTTCATGACAATGGTTTGGAGGGAGGTGGTAGCAATTGCGCTGGCCACGGCCGCGCTCAATAGCCCATCCCGCGCCTCGGTGTGGGCCTGCTCCGCCGAAGACATGCGCCCCATCAGCAGGGCAATCTGGTTGCCTGCCACCGTCTGCCGGCGCTCCTCCTCCGTCAGGCGATCACCTTGTTGCAGGTTGCGCAACTGCTCCGCGATCATGGCCGTGGCCATCGCTGCCATCGGCTCGGCCATGGTTAGGTTGAGCCCGGCCGAGGTGGTGTTGATGGTCACGCTGTCGGCCGGTAGCGCTTCCAACGACAGGTCGTAGGCCAGCAGCAGCTCGGTGTTGGCCGACTTGTAGGTCAGCGCCTCAGTGGCATGCGACCAGACTGCGAGCAATGTGCCGTTGCTCAAGTAAAAGCCGACTTCCCGCACCCAGAACGCGGCTGCGTCGTCGGCGACCGCAGTCAAGTGAATCAGCGTGCTGCTCAGCTTCTCGCCGCCCGAAATGGGGTACTTGACCACCTGGGCGCGCAAGGTCTTCTGGTCAGCGCTGGGCGTGTAGCCCGCAGAGCCCAGGCCGATGTGGGAAATCTCGGCCGACAGGCCGGTGCTGGTGGCGTTCCAGATCGCGGCCAGCCCGGCCTTGGTTATCTGGGGTTGCAAAGCGGTACTCATAGGACTGCCTCCATCGTGACGCGCACGACAGTACGGTTGCTGACGCCATTAGCCGCCAACAGCACCGTTTCGTTGTGGATCGGTACGCTTTGCGTCTTGGCGGGCCACCGAGAGACACAGCGTATGTGGGTTGCGTTGGCCGCCTGCAGGGCCTGCTCGGACAAGGGCATGGGCACTGCCTGGGCATCCGCCGGGCGCCGCTGGACCAGCCGCAGACGCGAAGCGTTGACCAGACCCAGGCCTTGCTCAGAGGGCGGCATGGGGATCGGCTGCGCTTCGGCCGAGCGGCGCGTGCGCTGACGCAGGTGCGAGGCATTGGCCGCCACCAGGCCGTCATCGAAGCGCGCACCGAGGCGGAAGGTGTAGTGGCTGCGCTCGTTCTTCGTCGCGTCGACCAGTGCGCGCAGACGCTCCTCCAGCTGCGGCGAAATGATCGAGCCCTCACCGGGCCGGTTATCGTTGGCCCATGCCGTGATTTGGAACGTGTACGGCGCAGCGTTGGGGATCTCGCGCCATTCCTTGTAATCCGCGTTAACCCGAACCGCCTTGAGCACGCGCCGGATTGCGCCGACCGTGCCCTTGGTCTTGTGGACGGGAATCGCCTCGCGGATCAGCGCGCGGCGCTGCTCGTCGGTATATGCCGACTCCCAGCCCTCGACCTTCCACGACCAAGCCAGCCAAGGCAGGAAGTTGGGCGGACAGCGCGCCGAGTCGGCCACGCCCCGGATAATGTCCGGGTCCAGGCCAAGGTCGGCAGCCGCCTCCAGGGCGCGCTCCAGCTGGGTGGCGTTGTGCGGTAACAGGCTCATGCCACCACCTTCGTCGTCAGCGTGACCGACGTGCAGTTGGGGTAATGCCGCTTGTCACACACCAACCCCTCCACAGGCTTAAGCAGGTCTACGCGGGTAATGCCCGTTACGTGTAACGCCGCGTAGACCGACGACAAAGAGAGTTGGCCCGAGAGCCGGCGTGCCCCGGCAATCGCAAGATCCAAGCTTTTACGGGCTGCTTTGGCGACTACGTCAGGATCGGGGCCATCTTCCACCCACAGCACCGCCTCCACGCTCGTGTCAGCGGGCACACCAAGCTGCGCACGCGGCCGATCAGTGATGGGACGAACGTCCTCGGACGACAGCTTTTTAAGCACACCCGCCACCAGCTGCTCAGGCGGTGTCGTACTGGCCAGCGTAGGCAATACAGCCAGCGAGACGTCGCCCGGCAGCGGGTTGGCTAGGCCGGCGTCATAGTCGCAGACAAGGACGATGGCACCCGGTGGCAACTGAGCCCTTAGGGCCGGCGCCACTTCGACCCCGGAGAATCTCGGCGAGTCGACCGACACCTGGGCGACCTCCGCCGAAGAACTGAGCCCGTGATACTCATATGCCCCGCTACTACCGGCAACCGACAGAGCTTCAAGCGAGAGCCGAGTGCGGTACAGCAGTGCATCGTCGTCCTCCATCACCGCTTCGACCGGGGGCACTGCATCCAGATCCTCGGCGCGTAGCGTCAAGCGCGTCACGCCATAGTCTGCTGCTCGGTTGTCCAGATCCTTACCGCGCGCGAAGGCCAACAGGCTTGCCTTGGCCGCAGCGTTGACCCGCGCTCGTACCAACATTTCCCGGTAGGCCATGACCTCCATCAGCTTGACCACCGGGTCGGACTCCAGCGCCGCCGTCCATTGGTCCTTCATGAACTCGCGGAAAATGCCCAGTACGTCCTGATACAACTCCTCGAAATCCACGCTTTCCACCACATCGGGCGGAGGCAGCAGGGAAAGGTCGATCATGCGGTTACCTCCATGACGGCAGCACTGCCCAGGTACTCGCCGGTCAGCGTCATGCCGATCTGCCCGTCAAGCACCGAGGTGACCACCACCCGCTCCAGCCTCAAGCGCGGTTCCCAGCGGCCCAAGGCGCGGGCCACCTCGGCCTGTACCGCGCTTTTCCACCCATCGTTGACCGGCATGTCGACGTAACGCCGCAGCTTGCTGCCGTACTCCGGCCGCATGCGGCGGCTGCCGAGTGGCGTGGTCAAAATGTCTTCGATGGATTGGCGCAGGTGATCAAGGCCCGAGATTGATTCGCCGGTGCGGCGATCCAGGCCAATCATGGTCAGCCGTCCAGGCGCTGGAGCTCAGGGTGATCAGCCAGGAAGGCCACCGCCTCGGCGTCGTCGGCCGGCACGCTGACGCGCTTGGCCACCACCTTGAACTCGCGCAGGTCCTCGCCCTTGGCCAGGTACAGCGAGCGCGAGGTGTAGACGGTGTCGGCGAAAGTGACTTGTGCCACGGCTTCGCCCGCCTCCGGTGCGGATGCAACGGCGGCGTCGGTAGTGTCCGAGGCGATTGCCTCGTCAGTTGAAACAGTTTTCTTTACAGCCATAAGGCGTCCTCCAGATAAGACAAAGCCCGCGAATGCGGGCTGTCAGTGCTTGTGATTTGCCGTGTTGCCGGCGGTGTCGATGATCTTCCCGCCGCCGTTGATATCGCCCGTTACGCGTAACGCGCCCTTGATCAGCACGTTACCCTCCAGGGTGATCGACGGCGCCTTGACCGTGGCGGCCTGCGCCTCGGCCGTCATCGTCGTGGTTTTGGCGTTGATCGTGTCGTCGGTGATGACCGCCTTACTGCCGCCGACCTCAATGGTGACCGTGCCCGTGGGCAGCTTGATGGTGTAGCTATTGGCTTCCCAGTCGTAGACCAGCGAGCCGCCATCATCGAAACGCCACACCTCGACATGGTCGCGGTTGTCAGGCTGGGGGCCGGCGTTGCCGTACAGCCCCGGCACGAACGTGCCTTGGGCAGGGTCACCGCTCGGGCTGATCAGAGCGCCCTGCTCGCCCAAGCTGGGCGACCGCCAATGGCGGGCCTTGCCGGCGGCCAGTGCATGCCACTTCACCCAGGCACTGACCCAGTCGCTACCGTCCGACATGCGCAGCCTGCCGGCCACCAAGTCCACGGCCACCACATACCCCTTGATCACCTGGTCGGAAATCATCCGGTCATGCTGCGCGGTCGGATAGCTCATTCCATGGCCTCCGGATGCTGGTAGTGCTGTTCCTTCCCCTCCCCGCTGTCCGGGTCGAAGGCGAACAGCACCGGGCCGGGCTCTCGGGGCCACGGCCACTCTTCCTCGCCCAGGTAGATGACTTGCGTCCACTCCACTACCCAAGCGGCCAGACCATCCAATTCTGGCCGGCTCCAGTCTGGCTCTGCGCGTACCAGTTGTGCTGGCTCAACTGCCAAGCCCCAGTACTGCATCCGCAACAACACCGCTAGTTGCGCAGCTATGAATGCCACCACATGCAGGTGGTCGTCGCGCTCGGTACCCACAATTGCCCGAGCCTCAAAACGCGCGTCAATCGCCACCTCGCCTGTGCCAGGGTCATGCTCTGCAGGCTCGAAACCGGCGAATTCCAGCACAACAGCTGGCACCGCGACCGTTTCCAGCATCCCAGGCATGGTGCCAACGTAGTTAAGCCCTGGGATTGTGCGGGCAATGGTTTCCTCCATTGCAGCGTAAATCCCCGCAAGGGGGATCGGATCGTCACCCATTACTGGTTCTCCGTGAGAGTTTGTGCAGTTCGAAGTTGAGCTCTTGCTCCATTACCTCCAGCAGCCGCTGGTGAGCCTTTTGCGTCCATGACTCGAAGTGAGGTCTGACCTCCTCAAGGGAGATTTTTGCCTTGGCCAGAGGGAAGCGCCCGATACTGGTTGATTCAGCAATCCACCCCGACCGCCCCTTTTTACGGGTAGTAACCGTACTGTCTGGGTAGTCTTCCGCGGTGAAGTGCTTGCTGCCGGCACGGATCCAGATGTCTGGTCCATTGCCGCACACTTTTCGATAGAAAGCGCCTTGGTACCGCCTGCCCGCAACGGAAACCCCCGAACGAGTCTGTCTGGCTCGCCCCGCTCGACTGGCTTCGATGGGACTGATGCCAAACCAGAGCTTGCCTTGCCCGTTGCTGTCCATTGGATATGCAAGCAGTCGTTGACGCACCGCAGCGATTGCGATGCGCTCCTGCTGACCTACTGACCGGGCAATGTGGGTACGAAGCCAGCGCAATGTCTTGTTGACGGCTCGTCGCCGTGCAGCACTGATAGCCTTGGGTACCAGAGCAGCGAATTGCTCGAATCCCTTAAGCTGCCGAGGGTTCGCCTGCAAGGTGATCAGGCCTGACCTGGATGACTCCTTTTGATAGCTACCAACACTCATCGCACCTCCCGTAGAGCGAAGTTGATCCAGCCCGCGCCATCCGGGTCACGCCTGGCGATGATGTAACGGCCACCGCCGTCTGCTGGAGCAAGGTCACAGACCAGGTGCAGGCCTTCCTTAATGCCTGCCGCGTCACTCACACGTACAGAGAACACAGGCTGACGAAGGCCGGTGTTAATCGTGCCGACCTTCGGCTGCTGCCATGGAACGGACATGAACCCGCTCACGGGATTGTCGAAACCTTCGATCTCGACCTCATCGCCCAGATCAGCCAGCAGGGATGAGTCCATGTCCGCTACCTGATCGCGCCAGGCCACGGTCAGTCACCCGACTCGGTTTCGGAATCCAACTTGCCGCGACGAGAGATGATCCCCTCCTCGAGCAGAACGTCTCGCAGCTCGGCGGATGGGGGAACGTACACCTCCCCCTTGCGCACGACCTTCGAGCCGTCCTGGATGCAGCCATCGACCACCACGTATTCAATCTTGGCAGCCATGTCACACCACCTTCGCGGAGAGGAAAGCGTTCGGTTCCAGCAGCCCAGGCAGCGGCGCTGCCTGGACCTTCAGCCAGCGCTGGCTGGGCTCATCGGTAACCCAGCTCTTGGGGAAGCGCGCCGCTTCGACCAGACCGCTCTCGATGGCCGCCAGATCTTGGATCGCGGCATACAGCATCGCGTTTCGGGTGACAGTAGAGCCAAGGACCAGGCCGCCCGCCGGGATCAGTGGCTTTTCCCCGTCCTCATCATCCAGATACCACTCGTCGTACGCATAGAGGTCCACCCCTGGGTCATTGAGGTAACCGAGGTAGGTCACACCGTCAGGAAGCTCTTCCGGCTTGATCAGACCCATATCGACCCGGCGGGTGTTCAACTGCTTGAGCACCGCTTCGTTGCTTTGGAAAGCATCCTGCGCTTCAGCACTCAGCACCGCGACGTTAGCGGAACGGCCAGAGTCCTTGGCAATCAGGCGGCGCCACTGGCGCAGGTTGGCGATTGGGTCGGAGTCGGAAGTGTTCCAGCGCCCCGTAGCCAGTACAACCTTGTGGGTGTCTTCCATGAGGAAGTCGATGGTGTCATCCACACCATCACCTTGAACCCGAATGCGGCCAGTTGTGAGCGCCTGAGCACACATCCACTCTTCGCGGCGAATGATCTCGTTCTCCAGCTCCACCAGATCACGGCCGAGTCGTTCGCCCGCACGCTCCAGAGCCGTACGCGTCGAGAACGGGTTTTCACCAGCACCGCGCTTCAGGATCTGCTCGGCACGGGTGACCCGCTTGGGCTGGATGTATGGCGGCTGATAGGTCGACGAAGCGAAACCAGTACGCTGCGACACGCTGCCAGGCAGGGTCGGGTGAACGAACGGCGCCATCTTGCGCTGTCCTTTCACGATGTCGATGGTCACCGTCTCGGTGGGGAAGGTTTCAGGGGCTGCGGCGTTGAAGAAGGTGTTCATGAGGAAGCGGCGTGGCGTTGCCAACTGCTCAACGGCTTCCAGCATGGTCAGGGTGTCGAAGAGATCCATAGGTGCTCCAGTTAACGAATGAAGAGGCAGAGGGGACGCAGAGCCGCTTTCGCAGCCGACAACGTCAGGCCTTCACCGAGGGTGAGCTGGCTGCCCAGCACTTGGCCGGTAAGGCGAATCGGAGCGCTTTGCACGCCATCAGTGGTATCAACAGCCCGGTCAAGGATCGCCCTGGGCACCTGCGAGCCGTCCTCGGCAGCGGCTTTACTCAGCAGATACTCGCCAGAGGCGGTGACCTGGCCCAGCACGGCGCCGCGCGCAAGCTGTTGGCCGGTGGCGATGACGCCGGAGTCCATCACGATGGGGAAGTCGCCGGCCTCGAGCTGGGAAGGCGTAAAGGTGTGGGTATGGGGGTTTGGCATGAGGAGCTCCTGGTTAACGGCGCGAGGCGCCAGATACGATTGCGCTGACCGCCGTCTTGCGCTCGGCGGCCTGGCCGCCTTCCAGCGGGGTACTGCCAGCTACGCCTTGCGCATCACCTTTGATGCCAGAGAGCGAGATGCCGCGATCCTGCGAAGCCTTGAACAGCACCAAGGCAGTGGCTTCTACCGAGCTGCCACCATCGATGGCAGCCTCGATTTCCTTCTCGAACCCTTTGACGGCCAAGGCATTGATGCCCTTGATACGGTCACGCTCTGCAGTTGCGGCTTCGGTACGGATTGTTGCGGTATCAGGCTGCTCGGCCGCAGCAATCTCGATGGTGTTGGGGTCGGTGCCAGCTGCAATGGCCGAGCGCAGTTCTGCCGTGGTTTTGACAGTGGTCATGGTGTGTATCCTTGTAGAGTTGATGGCCGGCTTGGCCAGTTCGGTGATCAGGGACTCCAACGAGCCCACGCGGTGGGCCAGGCCGTGCTTGACGGCGTCAGCGCCGACTCGGATGCCGCCGTGGTCGCCCATCTCGGGCACCTTTGCCGCATCCACGCCGAGGTTGCGGGCAACCTTGCCCTCAAAGACTTGGGCCATCGCGTCGATGGTCTCGCCCATCTTGGCGCGGCCCTCCTCAGTTCCGAGATCGGGCCGCTTGTTCGGGGCGTTGCGGCTAACGATCTGGTAGCGGGCTCGCCCTGCCTTTTTGTCGTCCTCGATCACAGCCTCGACCACAACGCCGATGGAGCCGGCCAGGCTGGCCTCATCGATGACGATCTCGCCGGCCGCCGAGGCGATCCAGTAGGCCGCGCTGGCTCCGATGCCGCCGATGTACGCGACGATCCGCTTGCGATCCCGGCCGGCGTAGATCATCTCGGCCAGTTCGTTGATGCCAGATGCCACACCACCTGGGCTGTCGATGTTCAGCACGATGGACTTGACCTTCGGATCATCCAGCGCACGCTGGATGTCGGTGGCCAGGATCTGCGTGCTGGTGGCACCACTGATCTCGGTGAACAGGTTGGCGTACCGGAAGATCGGGCCAGTGATTGGCACCACCGCCACGTTGCCGCGCATGGTGATGCGTCGGGTTTCATCCAGACGCTCGCCGCGCTTGGTCGCCAGCGCCACCGGATCGCCCATGCGGTCGGAGATGGTTAGCAGGTTGTCCAAGGCGTCGGGCATCATCAGCCAGGGCTGCGAGGCAGCCAGCTCAAGTGCTCGAGGCATGTTTATTCCTCTTTGGGGTTGGGGTCAGGCGGGGACTCAAGTCCACCCTTGGGCAAGGCCTGCATGTTGTGCTCGCGCCGGTAGGTAACTTCGCGAGTGCGCTGACGGATGACTTGCTGCCAGGGCTCACCAGTCATGGCCGCCGTTTCCAGCGTCTCGTTGCTCACGCCGATCTCGATGCGCTTGCCAGCCGCGTTGGCTTCTTTGAGCTCATCAATCGCGCCACGCGCCGGCCCGATCCAGATTGCTTGGCAATAAGCCTTGCGCTTAGCCGGGTCGTTATAGCCCGGCAAATCGACCAAGCCGCGAGCTACAGCCTCATCGATGACCAGCTCGCGGCTTGGCTGGCAGAAATCACAGGCCAACCACCAACGACGCAGGCTGTAAAACCGCCAGGCTTGGAGCATGGCTGCGCGCGCGGCGCTGTAACTGCTGCTGTAGTGCAACAGCAGCTCCTCCAGCGGCAGCTCCAGCGCGGCACCGATTTCCTTCACCACAGCGGTGAAGAACGGGTCGAACTGCGCGTTGGGCCGGCTGGGGTTGGCAATCATCGGTTCCTCACCCACGCCCAGGTCAACGATGGCCCCTTCACCCAGCGCGATTGCACCGTCGGAAGTGTCATCACCGCCTGGCTGCTCTTCCGTCAGTGCGGACATCGGCAGGTTGTTAGCGTTGAAGCCGTCGCCCTTCTTGATGAATACGGTGAACATTGCTGAGATAACTGCTGCCATCAGCTCGGCGCTGCTGTACCGCTCCAACTTCTGGAGTGGCTCCAGCACCGGCGACAGATAAGGCGCGCCGCGCTTCTGCCCTGGTCGCTCTTTGTCGGCCATGACATGCAGCACCCGGCGGCGCCCGGTTTCAGCACCGAACACCGCCAAGCGTTCCCACTGCAGCGACTTGCCCAGCAGATGCTCACCGGGATAGCCAGTGCACACGTGATACGCCACCGGCGCCCCTAGTCCGTCGAACTCGACGCCTTCTACCAAGTTCGCCCGGTCCATGCCTCCGTTCGGGTTGCCGACACGGTCAGACTCGATCAGCTGCAAGCGCGTGCTGAAGATGCAGCCGGGGCGTTCCTGATCGGGGCTAGCAACAAACACGTCCCCGGCCACCATCGAAGAGACCAGCACCAAGGCCTGGAGCTGGTAGTGGTTGAGAGATGCTTCGGCATCACACTCGCGTGGATCATCGGCGTACAGGGACCACAGCCGGTCCAGCTGGCCGTTCAACTGCTCGGCTTCCTCCTCGGTAAGCCCCAGTGCGTCATGATCGACTTGGGCCCGGCAAACCAGCCCGGTACCAACGACGTTGGTGCGCAACCTGGTGATCGCCGCACGGGCGATCAGATGGTTGCGCATGGCATCGCGGGATCGGGCCACCAGCATACGGCGCTCGCTGTGGTTGAAGTCGCGCCGGGGGCTACCCAGACCAGGTATCCAGCTGGCAACGCTGCGCAGCATCCTAGAGGCACCACGCCAGCGAGTTTCGACACCGCCGCCGCCGCCTTGGGCGACGATTTGCTGTCCATCAACCGATGCCCTGGCCACGCGGATTGCTTCATTCATCAGCTGCTCAGCAGCCGAATCCCGCTTTCGGAACGGCCACATGGTCAGATCCCCACGTAGGAAACGCGGTTGCGACCACGGCCCTGCCGGGCTGCCGTCTCTGCGGCGACTTCGCCGGCGTACTGCTTCTCCAGCAAACGTAAGCTGTTGAGCTCGGCAAGCTGGATCTCCCGATCCTGCCGGCGCAAGTGTTGCCCGTTCTTCAGGACGCGAGAGATCGCCGCCCGGACCTCATCAAGGCGTTGTTGTGCATCTGTCATGGTGAACCTCGGTTAGCTGACGCGGCTCCGGGTACCCCTGCCCCGCGCAACCGCACGGCGAGGAACCGGCGCCACCGCCTGCTCAGTTGTGAAGAGGGTGGGCTGAAGCAGTTGCTGCTCCAGCTGGTCCCACTCGTGATCGCGCAGCAGGTGCGTTTTCAGGCTACGAGCCGCGTGCAAGGCATACACCTCGCAGTCCAGGGCTTCATTGCGCCGGCCTGCTTTCTTCTGCCAGACCATCTTGCTGGGGTTTCGCGGATGCGGCGCCAGCACCTCGTTGGTCACCTGCTCGTAGTAGTCCGAGCGGATCTCGCTGTACCAATGCATTCGCCCCGGCCCGCCGCCCTTGAGCTTCATCCGGCCATCGATCAGCGTCTTGGCCTTGTGAGTGCCGACGATGAACACGCGCAGGCCGTACTTCGACGCTTTTGTGTTGTCCTGGCTGGTGTCCGCAGATTGGGCAGGCTTGGTGAAGATCTCGCGGTCCCGGCTGTCGATGGACGCTCCCTTGATCGCCATGATGTTGAACCGCTGCCGATCTCGAACGTAGGTGTACACCGCGTCGCTGGTATTACCGTCTGAGCTGTCGATGCTGACTGCCGAAACGGCAAGCTGCGCGCCGCTTTCGGTGGGTATGGGCGTCGCGATGATCTTGTCCAGCTCAGTCCATACAGGGTCGTGCGGATCGATGGGGTTGCCTGGCAGCTCACCCCAGTACAATCGCCAGGACTCCTCGCCTCTCCCCCAACCAACCATGACCAGGGCAAGGCGGTCCCCTTGGACGTCGACGCCAACTGTGACCAGCAGCGTGCCTTTCGGGGCAGTCAGCTCGGCATAAGGCTCGGCACGTTTCTCCAACTCGTCGGTCTTGGGCGCATCGCTTTTATACTCGTAGCTTTCCCCCATGGAACTGTTCGTGAAGGCAATCATCGGACCGATGTTGCCCTGCCGCGTGGCATATTCCGCCTGCAGCTTCTTTTCGATCAACACCTCAAAACGGGAACCGTGGAACTTGGCATACAGCTCGTTGAGGATGTAGCCGGCGATACCACGGAACTCAGCCGTCGCTTCCCAGCGACCATGCGCAAGGTTGGCGTTCTTCTGGTGGTCATCCCAGATCTCGCCGCAGTGCGGGCACGCGTAGTACGCCGTTTCCGGACGACGCTTGCCGTACACCTCGTGGAAGTAGTGTTCGTCTTCGTCGCAGTGCAGATGATCGAAGCTCAGCGCGTGCGACTGACCACAGCCATGGCACGGCACCAGGCCGACACGCTTGTCCGACAGCTCAAGTTCCGCATCGATGGCCGACAGGCCCTTGATAGTGGGCGTGCCACCGATGATGATCTTTGAACGCCGGAAGGTCTTGAGACGCTCTTTGGCCAGCTTGATGCTGTCCCCCTGCCCCCGCAGGTTCAAGTTGCAGTCATCAGGCTCTTCGATGGCGACCCGTGGAACTGGCGTGGACTTCACGCTGGCCGGGCTGTTCGAGCCCACCATTTTCAGGAAGCCCCCGGGGAACCGTTTGAAGTCCTGGCGCTGCTGCAACTTGCGACTGCGCAGGTCGACCTTCTTCCGCAGCCGCTTGGTAGCTTCGATCATCGGCTCCAGCTTTTCCGCGACGTACTGCTTGGCCGCTTCAGCCTTGGGGAACAGGATCAAGATGGGCGAAGGGTCGAGATCAATCCACTTGCCGATGGCATTACCCAGCACACCCGACGTCCAGGCTACCTGGGCTGATTTGCGCCCCACGATCTCGAATACGTTCGGATCGTCCAACGCTTCGAGCGGTCCACCCGGCCAGATCAGGTGCGGGGTCATGTCGAAGCGGTACTTACCTGGTGCAGCTGACTCTTCGGGGGCGAGCCAGCGGAATCTGTCGGCCCACTCGGCAATACTCATTCTTGGTGGGGGCGCCCACTTACGGCAGACCCGCCCCATGGCTTTACTCGCCGTCTTCTTCAGAGCCCTCCTCGTCGTCCGACTCGTCAGAATCCCCAGCGAGATCGTCATCCTCGTCATACGCGGACAACCTCCTCAGTATTGATTCGATGGGCTCGCGGATCAGCTGGTCATCGACCTGCACGCCGTACTTGGCCGACAAGGTCGCCGCCAGCTCATCAGGGAAGGTATTGAGCAGTTCGATCTTCGCGGCAGTGATCACCGCCTCAAAGCGCTCAACCATTTCGGCCTCGATCACGACCTCACCCAGCTCGCGGGCCAACGCGATTTCTTCGCGATCACCGCGCAGCCGATCAAGGCGGTCGCGCGTCGATTCCTTCTTGCCGTTCAAGGCGGCCTGTCGCATCAGCCACTCGATCACCACCTGGGTGTCGTACTGGTTTTCGTTGCCACGGCCAACGCCGAACTCGATCACTGGCATGCCGTCCTTCTGCCAACGGCTCAGGGTCCGCTCATCACGGCCGATGATCTCGCCCAGTTCGAGCTTGCTGACTGTCTTGCCCATCACTAAGTCCTTGAAAAGACGGACATCCCTGCAGGAATTTCAGCTGCAGGGAAACCGCGAGTCTGCGCACCCGTGTAGGGGGCGGCCCTGGGGGAGGACCCAAAAATCGGCAAATGCCGACAGGCCCCCACCCCCACCCCAGGCCGGGTCACTGCCCTACCTCGCCGTTTGCCGGTGGGGCTTGCTCCAAGCCCAGACGCTTCGCAGCCCAGCGCTCATACAGGTTGATCGCGACATCGGCACCGGCCATGGCGGTAAGGCAACCTACGGCAGCAGACGCCCAGACCGAAACGCCCAGCGCGTACAGCAGCATGTTGGTGGACAAACCGCAGGTGACGCAGGCACCCGAGCGCAGGGCCAGCCGACGAATCAGCCCCCAACCGCGAGCACCCGCCTTGTCTGCTCGCCACATCTCTCCCGATACGCCGCCGACCAGGGACAGCACGATCACCATCCAAATCGGCAGTTCGGCTAACGCTTGTTGCTCGCTGTTCATGTAAGCCTCATTGGCAAAGCACGGCGCCAGAAACAGAAAACCCCGCCAGGTGGCAGGGTTCTCGGTGCGCCGACAGGTCGGAGCGGGTAGCGCAGCACGGTGCTTGTGGGGGAAGCGCCTAAGCGCACTTTTGATATCGTGGGGCCTTTTTACATGCCACCGGAAAAACCGAAAAGGGGTGATTTTCGGTACTCCGCAATGTGGCGCCTATGTAGCATCGATGTTGCACGCAAGTCGCATTCCTACCCGACGAACGGTCTGTTGCCGAACACGGCCGGAGCGGGCAGCCAGCACGGCAAACACCTGCAGGTGCAGTGACTTGACCCAGTTCCGGTAGGTGCGATCAGCATGCTCGGCAAGCCCGACCTCGCGCATCTGCTCCCTGATCGTGACTTGGTGGACGTAACGCAGTGCGGCCAACTTGGCCAGCGTTGCCGCCCGGTCGTTCCCGCGAGCCAATTCAGCAACAGCTGCATCTACTTCGGAGGCGGCGTGATCCAGACCAGCACCCGCCATCAGAATCCGCGCACCAGAAGAGCCAGTGCGAGGCGCTGATCCCTTCCACTCCATGATCGTCCCCATTTGGCTGCCAAGGCTGGCTCCCAAACCAAGCTGACGCCGCTGCTCGCCCCAATGCTGCATCAGAGCGCCAACCAGACGCAGGCGCTCGGCTGGATCTATCAATTCCGCCATTTCCGTCTGGTGCTGGGCCATCTGCACCAGGAGCTGAATGCGCAATCCCGCTTGCACCGTCATCGCCACTCCTCCAAATTCCATACCCAACACACAATCAGCCAACCCAACACAAACCCAACACAGATAAAAACTAATAAATTCAATGCTTTATCAGTAGGTGTGTTGAGTGTGTTGGGTTTGTTGGGTTTTTGAGTTCTCGCATAGGTTTTTTTGTTGGCCCGCCGAAGCATGAGAAATAAGTCGCCCGCACGCGCGCGTGCGCGCAAACCCAACACACTCAACACAAGGGCTCGGGAAGCCTTGAATTTAGGGGGTTCTACGCGTGTTGGGTTGCTCAAACAGACCCAACACAAACCCAACACACCCAACACAGGGGTTCTTGGTTTCATGCAGCGACCCCCTTCACGTGTTCCCAAGCGTCGACGTTCCACCCTGCAAGTTTCGCCTTGCTGCGCCAGGTGATAACAGCTTGCCCCAGCTCGGCCGCATTGAACGATGGGGGCAGGGAAGCCTCGGGATCATCAGGGAAAAAGAACGCCGCGAATCGGCGGTTATTCCCCTCCGTCCATGGAATTGAGCGCGTTTTATCGACCGTAGCACTAAGCATGAGTGAGAACTTCGTCTGACTCATGGCGTGCTCCTTGTTACGCGAGCACCACTCGATGAAAAGCGCGTACAAGTCGGTTGCGAGACAGCACCCCCATAGACCTCGCCCAAGCTCTCCAGTTTGCCAGAGGTGAAGGAAAGTTTGCCATGCCGTACGGCTGAGCGCGACCAAACGTTGTCGGGCCTCGGTCTTAGGAGGACGTGTCCGCTGGTTGAAGTCTCCGAGTTCGACCTCGAGCAGCCAACCGTAGAGTGCCGCCACTCCACCGTTGCTCAGCTCCCGACCGATAGCCTTCTGGCGATCTACTGGCAATGTTTGCAAGGGCCACATCACAAGCATCCGGCGATCATCTTCGCTGATAGGCCACGGCATGATTTCGTTGCTCAGAAAGACCGCATTCATATGGTTGGCCTCTTCCCAACCGTTGATGAACTTCGATTCCATCCGTACGGTTTTGCCGGTGATCATGTGCTTGATTTTGCCAACCTGGTTGTAGCGCTGATCCCGGCTCACGACCTCCTCGAACACAGCCCACAACTTCCGGCTTTGCCAGGCGTTGAAGCTACCCTCCAGCTGGGTCTGGCCAACGGTCGCGGCGTACTGGCCATACAACTGGCCGAAAATGTCCGCGAACAACAAGCTCTTGCCTGAGCCCTCCATGATGGAATGCATAAGGACCGCCGTATCCATCTTGGCCCCCATGTTCTGCAGCGGGTATGCCAACCACTTCGTCAGCCAGCTCAAGGCTTCCTCGTCATGGTTGCAGAGAAACGAAATCAACCAGCGCAAGTTTTCGCACGCGGCGTCATCACGGACAGGCTCCAAAGGAAGCCCCTCGAAAGTGTTGATGTAGAGGTTGGGATCCTTGGTCATAGTGGGGTCGAATACGATGTGGTCAACATCCACGACGCGACGATCTTGGCTGTTGAGCCACCACTTGTACTCTTCCCCCATGGCCATTTTCACGGCCCCCTCAGCGACACGACGCTTCTTCTCCCTGTCCCACACGTCCTTGGTGCCGTCGATGTACACGTACCGCTCGATGGGGTCGAGCTTCAACGCGCCGCCTTTCTTGGTCGACAAACGCCTGGCCTGATCAAGCTCCTGAGCCTGCTCTGTGGCGATGAGCTTCTTGTCAGTCCGCCCCATCCACTCCTTCGCAAGTGGCTTGCCGATCAAGGCCTCGAAGCCTGTCCGCTTCATCGACCGACCCTTGTCTAAGTCCCACACGCTGGTGGTGCCTTCGACCAGGGCGAAGCGACGCATCGCGCCGTCAATATCCAGGGCGCCACCCCCTGCCCCCCCGGTAGCCGAGGAGCCGGCCGGGCTGGTGGCTTTATCGTCCGATGGGGGTTGGGGAGGGTCTACAGCGCCGTTGTCGATGACTGTAGGCTGGTCGGTCTGCTCAACCACCAATGGGGTACGGGGACGTTCACCCAATGGCGGCGGTATCGGCGGGCGCGATTTTGCGTCAATGCCAAGGATTTGAGCAGCCGCCCTGGTCGCAGCCTTCTGATCGCCGTCGTGCATCAGGATGCAGAACACATCGAACGCATCGTTCTTGTGCCCATTCGCCAGCGGGTCCGAGGTATGGTGCGAATACAGCTTGCCCTCAGTGATAGTGACGCCGGGCATCCCGGAGCTACTGTGCGGGCTCAACCATTTCCCATCGATGCGCTTGTAACCGTGCGCCTCAATCATCGTGGCGATGTCATGGACGCGGTTGAATTCGGGAATGACTTCGGGGAGCCGATCACCAGATCGTGCAGCAGCTGGTGATGGCCTGGCCACGGGACGAGCTGCAGCCGCAGCTGCTGCCGCCTTCGGCTTCCAAGGGCAAACAGCCTCCCCCTTCGGTTTAAACTCGTCCCAACCCTGCCAGATGCCCAGCAGGTCAGCCGGCAACTCGGGCAGCCCCTCAGCAGTCGGAGGTGTACGCCACGTGTAGGGTTTACGAGTGCCTGGGTGAATGGATGGCGGCAAGACGTCCTGCACCAGCCCGCCCCGCAGCTCGAAAACCGTCACTTTCTTGAAGGGCTCAGCCGCCATGCGAAAAGCCGCCTCGCGGGCAGCATCGCCTTCGTCCTGCGCGGCCTTCACTTGCGCCATGAGCCCCTTGTAGATGGTGCCATCGGGGTCGTTTTTGTTCGGCCACACCAAGGCGTGGCGAGTCAGGTCAACACCCTCAGGAACACGGAACATCACGCGGAATCGTTCAGGGTTGCCTACTGAGGTGGGAAACGCATCAGCGAGCGCGTCAACGTCGAGCCCAAGGATCTGCTGCAAGACCTGCCGGGTCAGCTCAACGTCATCAACGTCGAGCGAGCAGACACGACTCGGCCCGAGCACAACACCAAGGTTGTGATTCGGGCTCGCAGTCCAGAACGCTTCAGCCTTCGAGGCATCCGTGAAATAGCCACCAGGCTTGTTCCAGCCGGCATCCTTCGGACCCTTCTCACCTGGTTCAATGGGAACCAGGGCAAGATCAAAGGCATCAATGTAGCGCCGCGCCCAATCAGCTGTGGTAGAGGATGGGCGATCACTCATCTCCGACGCTCCCGCAGCTCCTGGCAGCTGATGCAAGTCTCGCACCCCGCCACCAGCAGCTGACGCACCTCCGGGATTGGTTCATCGCAGTCTTCACAAAACTGCGCACTCGGCTTCGTCACTGGGCGAATACGGCGCTGAAGGGCTACCTGCAGGTGATAGTCGGCTTGATCGTTGGCCACATCGATCACATCAGCCATGAGCTTCATCCTCCATGGCTTGGCGGGCACCCGCCATGATCGCTAGCACTTGACGGATAACATCCATCCCGCGCTGCTCGAGGTCGACCACTTCACCAGCCGTCCAGACATTGTCGGCAGCGCCTTCGTGCAGGCTACCGACGAACTCACTGGACTCTTCAAGGAGCTTGGCTACTGCCTGCAGCGCTTCATTAGTCGCTGGGACCGGCTCCGGGCGATACCAGACGGCACCGGCCGGACGGACCAAGGCATCAAGCAAACGCGGGTCAGCGGTCCAGCGGACGATTTCTTCGATCTCGTCCGGGCTTGGCCAGCGGCGCTCTTCGGTAGGGTGAAGTTTCTTCTGCAGGGCATCCACGTCCATGACCATATCGAAGGCCAGCTTTGTGATACCGCCGTGATAGTCGCGACCGGCGCGGTAGAGCGCCTGCCGCAAGGCGAGAACCGGACCTGCATCCGGCAGTAGATCAATGCGACTCATAACCGTAAATCCTCGGTTTACGGTGTAGCCAGAGAATGAGGTAGGACCTATCCTACAGCTACGACCGTACTGTGCTGTGCGTCGTCGTCGCTGGGCCAGGGAGGTGAGAGTCCCTGGTCCAGCACCTTATTCCTTTGCTTGCCTCAAATACGCCCAATCAATGTCCGGTCGCAGCGCTTCACAACGAATCGCCCCTTCCGTTTCTCGATCCAGGCAAACAGCCAATCCCGCACTAGCGCGGCGGTTGCCGTAGGCGACTTGTTTCAACTGCCCAACAGACGTTCCGCAACGTTTCGCGAAAGCCTCAAGCCCTTCCTTGTCCATCGTCTTCAAGTACTCGCTAAGCGTCATAGACACCTCCATTGCCGGCGAGATTAGCAATTGCTAATTCGCAAGGCAATAGCAAGTAGTAATTTACTGTTTGCTAACGGAAAGCAATCATCGACACATGGATATCAACGAAAGGCGTATCGCCTCCCTCCGTACGATCATGGGTGCACTGAGCCAGAAGGAATTCGCTGAGGCTCACGACCTAGACGCGTCGTACCTGTCACAACTGCTCAACGGCCATCGCAAGCTGGGGGAAAAGGCTGCGCTAAATCTGGAGCTCAAGATTGGGCTCGCAGCAGGGACGCTGACATCTCCTCCCTCCGAGGAGTCATCCACCGCAGCCCCAGACAACGTGGTTCGCCTGCCCACCAGGGCGGAAAAGGACAAGAACTTCGTGCTGATTCCGCACCTCGATATCGCGGCGTCTATGGGGCATGGCAAGGCAGCCCCAGGTATGCACATTGAAGTCATTCGCGACATGACGGTTCACCTCGACTGGCTCAGGATGCAGGGCCTGAGCTTCTCGAATGTAGACAACTTGGCCATCATCACAGGAGATGGCGACAGCATGTCTGGTACGTTCGCCGACGGCGACGCTCTGCTTGTGGATCGTGGGATTTCCGAGGTGAAAACAGACGCGATATATGTCTTCACCCTTGAGGGCGATCTCTACATCAAACGCCTGCAGCGCCTTACCGGAGGCCAGCTGCGAATGATCTCCGACAACCCCATCTACCCACCGATTACCATCGATGAATCGATGATCGAGCGCATGCACATCCAAGCCCGCGTCCTGCTGGCCTGGAACGCGAAGAAGCTCTAACGAAATCCCGAGCTGCGCCCTACCGGCATTTGCTGGGGCGTAGCCACACTCCGATAATTTAGCATTTGCTATTGCTCAATTAATTAGCCTTTGCTAATTTCACCCCCGTGCCCCTCTCTCACATCAAGGACACGGAAGAATGAAATCAGCACAGCACAAAGGATCGGTCGCGATCCTGATCCACCCCACCGCCTGCAGCAGCCTTGCAAAGATTCAGGCATTCCAGCGCAGCACCGGCTTGCAGTTGGTCGTCACCCAGGATGGTAAGGCCCATGCAGTAGCGGCCACCGGAGGTGCAGCATGAGCGAGTTCCAGATACCTCTCCGCCAGATCATGCTGCTGCAGAGCACCCTGGACAAAGGCGGCTCAGCGACCTGCAAACTGCAGCGCCCGGAAGTGTCGCTTGACGCTCAGCTTGAGATCGAGAACGACACTACTCACCACCGCATCAAGGTGACCCTTGGGCCGCTCCTCAGCAGCCTGAGCCTTCCTCGCGCACTTTCGACCAAGTGCCAATCATTGCGAGACTTTCTGCAGGACCTGGCCAATGGCCGAGCTGACTCTGGCGCCCAGTCGGAAGAAGCACTCGCACTCTTGGAGGCGCAGGTCAGTGTGGAAGAAGTGCTCCAAACCGGCCAAACCGCCTATGTCATCGCCACCGTCAACCGCGAACTGCCCCTTGGCGCCGTAGTGACCAACGAGCAAGGGGATGTTTGTGTCGCCGTCACGGGTGCCTGCAAAGAACACCTCGCTGCAGCAGTGCGCGGAAAGCTTCAGCCCGGCCCCGAAGACCTCGGGAAATGCGCATGAGCACGCTGGAACAACTGCGCAGTGAGTTCGCCACCCCTTGCCCGACGCTGTCCGCCGTGAGGGAGCGCTATTTCGCTCACATCGGTACAGACCGACGGCTGAGGGAGCTCATCAACAAAGGCCAGATCGATCTGCAGCTGAGCAAG
Organism: Pseudomonas sp. BO3-4; assembly: GCF_034044115.1. NCBI lineage: Bacteria > Pseudomonadati > Pseudomonadota > Gammaproteobacteria > Pseudomonadales > Pseudomonadaceae > Pseudomonas > Pseudomonas sp. BO3-4. The sequence continues at coordinate 1,393,390 of NZ_CP139018.1, read as the reverse complement.
TTACACAACTCGGCGAAGGCCCAGCACGTGGTTTACCTGCAGAACTTGGCCGCATATCTGGATCGCCAGGCAGAGCGCACTAATCAATCCGCTTGAACCAGGCGGCCCCGGCCAACAGGGGCACCCTGCCCGCCACCGACTCTCACCCCGCAAGGTGGCGGGCCACGAAGGAGCACAGCACATGCAACCTCATCAGTACGCACTCGCCGCTGGCATCGGCTGGATGGTCACCCTGATCATCCTTCCTTTCCTGATCGCCAAAGCACGCCGCCTTGCCTATGCCCGAGGCTTCGACGAAGGCAAGGCCTTCCACGACCGGAGCTTGACCCAGCAGTTCAGGGAAGCGATGCAGGACTTGGACAAGCTGCGAACAGAACTGCAACGCACTCAACAAACCTGCAATGTGCAGCTCGCCGCACGCCAAGCCAGCATTGCCGCACTCAAGGCAAGTATCAGCGAGCTTGAGGCGCGAATCATGGCGTACACCGGCCTCGCGGTGACCAAGGCGGACTACGACAGGCTGGTTAGCGCCTCGTCCACGATGCGCCTAGCACAGCGCACCTTCAAAGCTCTGAAAACCGAAGCCGAGGCAGCCCGAGCAGGCGCGCAGGCTGACGTCATTGACGAGCTAGCCAAGCGGATCCACGCCCAACTCCGCAGCAACCCGAGCGCCGCAACTGCGGGAGCTCCAGCATGACGATTCATACCCCTCGCAGCTGCCTCGTCCATGGGCCAGCTGGATGCGGCAAGACCACTAACGCCCCGGCCATCGCCAAAGCGCTCGGCCTGAGCCAGATCCTCGACAACTGGGATGCAGGCGCCCCCGTGCCGTTGCTGGACACTTTGGTACTGACCAACGCTGACAATCCCGCCTGGTACTTCAAATGCCGTGTGATGACCTTCGACCAGGCCATGCAGACCGTCCATCAATACGAGCACCCAGCACCTGACGTCCAACTCAACGCAGCCGCTTGGCTCGGCCAGGCCGGGCTGTACCGCACTCGGTTTGACGCCGTGCGCAACCGCGAGCAGTCCGTCACGCCGGTTTCCGCCGCCGAACTGTTCGAGCTGGCCAGCAAACAGGTTCTCAGCCAGCTCAACGAGGGACGCCAACGTGGGTAAATCAACACGCACCTGGCAGCTGATCAGCCTCACGCTCGCCGTGGCGCTGATCGCTGCACTGGCCCAGCTGGAGCGCGTCAGCACTACCAGGCAGCCCGCGACAGGCACGCTAACGACCGTAAACAGCGCCACAGACCTTGAGCATCTGGCCTTGAGCCCCAACGCTCGCCGTGTCCACGAGAGGTATTCGCTGTGATCGACACATCGACCTATACCCCGACCACCCGCACCCGCAAAGGCATGCAACCCATGCTTCGCCCCGCCATGTCGTTCATTTGCGACATCTGTGGCAAGGCTCGCGTAAAGGGCAATCACGACCAGTGCTCCAAGACCCGCCAGGCTGCAGGTTTCCACATCATCCGAAGGGCTACAGCATGACCATCGACATCATCAAACTGAAGGCACTCGCCACTGCTGCGGCCGCGAACCAGTATGACGCCGTAGCCCTGAATGACTACGGCACTGCAGTACCGCCCGCGACGGTGCTGGGCTTGATCGCCGAGATCGAGCGCCACCGCCAGATGACCGCAGAGGGCTGTAAGCCCGACAGCAACATCCTGCTCACCGGCCTCCCCTGCGCCGACGTAGCGCCTTGCTCCAGCCTCGACAAAGAGGAGGGCTGCAAGCCCGACCTCAACACTCAACCTGCCAAGCTGTGCGGCACGCCTATCGCGACTCAGTTGGCAGCTTGTGAGGTTCTGGCGGAGCGGGTGCGCCAGGTCGAAGCCGAAAGCTACACACCTGAACGGGACGACCAATACACATCAGGACAACTTGCAGATGCTGCCAGCACCTACGCCTGGTGGGCTCGCTCTTGGAACCTACCGTACGCCCAATGCACGCATGCCCCAACGATGTGGCCATGGGCTCCAGGAACGTGGAAGCCCCAGGCTCAGCGGCAGATGCTCATTAAAGCTGGTGCTCTGATCCTGGCTGAGATCGAACGTCTGGATCGCCAAAAGGCACGTGAGGTGCAGCCATGAACGATACCAATCGAATGGTCAGTGTGCCCTGTGAATTGCTGGTGCAAGCCCTTGACGCAGCAGCAGCTGTTGGTATGCAGGACGTAGCTGACGAGTTGGATCGCCTCCTAACTCCAACAACTGCGAAATCAGCCGAGCTAATCGACGTGCTGCCAACGGTGGCAGTCGAAGGCCACCAATTGGTTATCCGCATCACCACCGAGTGCCTCTTGCATGCAGTAACTTGCGCGCCGGAATGGCCGGTCGACTACAGAGGCGCTCCGATCAGCATCCAGAACGGCACGTTATTGATACAGGAAATCATCCACGAACTGCAGCGTGAGGACGAGCAAGGTACCAACCAGATGCACCGTTTGCTTGACCAAGCCGCACTGGACGCTATCAACAATGGCAGCGAGGCAGTGAGTTATGACTGATCGCATCAGGCCCCCCATGGCCTCACACAGCCTCGACCTTCCTGCTATCTGCGATGTGTGCGGTAAAGGCAGGTCGACGCGGCGACACAAGCGGTGCAGCCGAATCCGGCAACAGCGCGAGAGCGGCAAATGGGAATCGTACATGGCCAATGTGGCCGCGAAAAAACGTCAGCAGCCTCAGCGCCTGCGACCACTTCGGTAAGTCGGAGAATATTTTATGGCTAAGCAGCAAGTTAAACCCATCCACGAAGCAAACAACTCGACTGCCGAAAAAGTACAACTTCTGATCACGCCCGCAGTATGGATTCGAAAAGAACTGTTGTTCCCCGTCTTCGGACTGAGCACCGAGGCAGTGCGCAAATATCGCGACCGGGGTATTTGGCTGGAAGAGAAGCAATGGCGCACCGACCCAGCCAACGTGATTGTTTACAACCGTGTAGAGATTGAAAACTGGATGGCCGGCCGTCCATGACCTTGAAACTTCCAGCTGGTGTTGACGCCCTCCCCCCGGGCGTCGACATCAACGGCAACCACCTGCGGATCGCCTTCATGTACGAAGGCGAACGCCGCCGGGAGCCTCTACGCAATGTTGCCAAGATCAACAAGGCCGCCATCGCCTATGCAGACAATAAACGCAGAACGATACTTGCGGAGATCAAGGAAAGCCGCTTTGACTACGCGGCACACTTCCCCGATTCGGTTTGGCTCAAAGCTCGACAAGAACTTCCCAATGAGCCAGCCAAAAGGACTGTAGACGAGGGGATAGTCCAGTGGCTTGAAGTTGCCAAGGTCAAAAAGGCCCACAGTACATTTATCAATTACAAGAGCAAGTCAGAACACGTCAGAAAAAAATTCACAGGTAGAACGATCGCAAGTATCCCAAAGAGCGAGCTTGAATTATTCCAAGCCGAGCTTCTCACTAATGGCCTCAAACCAAAAACTGTGAATGACATCTTCACGATTATACGGGGGGTGTGGGGGGACGCGTTCAGCGATGAAATCATCAAACTCAACCCGCTGGAGCGCATCGAGAACATCCAGTCTGACAGCGACAGTGAATTCGCCGATCCATTCACCCGAAACGAGATTGAGCGGATAGCCGCCGCCGATCCGGAGCGAATTACTGACAGCCGGATGATCGTCTTCAATTGCTGGGCCGGGCTGTCCCTGTCCGAACTGATCGCGGTCGGCGTCGAGGACGTCGACCTGGTGGCAGGCACTCTGACCATCCGGCGCGCTTTAGTCGCAGGGGAGTTCAAGGTACCGAAGGAACGCTCACGCATCCGAACGGTGGAACTGATCGCGCCGGCCCTGGAGCTGCTGACCATGATCGTGACCGATGCCAAGGATGCCGAACCTACGCACATCACCGTGGTGCAGCGAGACAACATCACGAAAAAGCATGAGCGGGTCCGCTTCCTGTTCCGCAGCTCCACCAGTGGCCTCTTGTGGAACGGCAAGACCGTAAGCAACTGGTTCACCGCCCACCTTGAGAAAGCGGGAATTCGCCATCGGGGCGCCAACCAGGCACGCCACACGTTCGCGAGCCAAGCATTATCGAGCTACGTCCCGATTGAATGGGTCGCCCGCCAACTGGGGCACAGCGACACGACCATGGTGCGCAAACACTACGGTCGTTGGATCTCGAAGGACACCAAAAGCATGGCGGACATCGTTACCAAAATGATGGGTTTTTAACGCTTCATTGAGGCAGTATCAGGTGCTGCCTCTTTTCACGCTCCCACACGTGCTCCCGGTCCTATGCACCGGAACCCATCCATGTAATAGATGTGGTTGTGACTCCACCTATCAACTCCGTACAGACGTACGCCTTTGGCTACAATAATGCAAAGAAGGCTCGCACCATACATTGATGGAATGATTACATCCTGGTCAACGTAGAGGACCTCCATCCCAACGATTTTAATATCTACTCCGTGAGCCTGTTTACTTCCTGCTTCCCACGCAGCTATCTCAAGGGCTGTGGCGGGTTTAGCAATAGAGTAAAAGAACTGCCGAATATCTTCAAAATGCTTGGTTGCTTGCTCCTGAGCGCGCTCTATCTCGTGCTTAACTCGCCACATTTGTCCCTGAACATCCATGAGTTGCTGCTGGACAACCGCAGTAGTGTGATCTTGTTCAGTGCCTTTTTTGTTAGCTTCTTGGGTACGAATAGAGTTTTTGATTTTTGCGCAGCTGGTCGTTACTCCATTAACATAATCGTCTACTGAATCATCATACGAAGTAAAGGTCACGCCAGCTAAGTCACTAGGCAAGCGAAATTCACCCGCCTTTGATCGAGGCACGAGAATGAAACACTTTTCGATACCGAGAGCACCAACAAATAGACCTAACTCGAAGAGTACGTTATCCCGTACAACACTGTAATTTTCACCGCGCATGATTAGCTCATCATCACGATGAAAAACGAACACTGCGTAATCAGTGCTGTTTGCTCTTTGAATAAGCGAAGTAATCGTTACCGACGACAATTCAAAAGCGTTATCCCACGGTGTAACCTGGGCATCATGCTCCAGCCTAATGTTTACAGCTTCCGCAACCCGGATCGCTTCAGCAGATGAAGCGATGAATACTCTTGGCTTTCCTTCCACAACGAGTCTCCTGCGAGCGTGCTGTCCAGCGGATCATGCCAGCAGCATCGACCGTATGATACTGAAAAGCCGTCTCGCTGCGCAGGACCCACAAGCAAGCTCTCTAAAGCCTGGATAATCGCGGGGCCAGAACCGGCCTAATGCGGTTTGGCATTGTCAAATTCTGCCCTAAATTTGCCCTAACCTAAGGCGCCTAAACGACGAAGCCCCCGAAAACATCAACGTTTTCGGGGGCTTCGACTACTTCACGTATGGCGGAGAGATAGGGATTTGAACCCTAGGTACTGTTGCCAGTACAACGGATTTCGAATCCGTCCCGTTCGACCACTCCGGCATCTCTCCAATGCCGCGCATCATACCAGCGTTCTTTTAAAACGCAAATCTTTTTTTCAAAAAAACCACGTGGTATCAGGCGCTTGCGTGAACGCGTCGCTTACAGCGGCACGCCCAGGCGCTTGGCAACTTCTTCGTAGGCTTCGATCACGTCGCCCAGGCCCTGACGGAAGCGGTCCTTGTCCATCTTCTTGCGGGTTTCCTTGTCCCACAGGCGGCAGCCGTCCGGGCTGAACTCGTCGCCCAGCACGATCTGGCCGTGGAATACGCCGAACTCCAGCTTGAAGTCGACCAGCAGCAGGCCGGCGTCATCGAACAGCTTGCTCAGCACTTCGTTGACCTTCAACGACAGCTTCTTCATTTCCACCAGTTGCTCGGCGGTGCCCCAGCCGAACGCGACAACGTGGGATTCGTTGATGAAGGGGTCGCCCTTCTCGTCGTTCTTCAGGAACAGCTCGAAGGTGGACGGCTCCAGCTTGATGCCCTCCTCCACGCCCAGGCGCTTGACCAGGCTGCCGGCAGCGTAGTTACGCACCACGCACTCGACCGGAATCATGTCCAGCTTCTTCACCAGGCACTCGTTGTCGCCCAGCAGCTTGTCGAACTGGGTCGGCACGCCGGCTTCTTCCAGTTTCTGCATGATGAAGGCGTTGAACTTGTTGTTCACCATGCCTTTGCGGTCGAGTTGTTCGATACGCTTGCCGTCGAACGCCGAAGTGTCGTTACGGAACAGCAGGATCAAGCGGTCGGCGTCATCGGTCTTGTAAACCGATTTGGCCTTGCCGCGGTAAAGTTCTTCGCGTTTTTCCATGATTGGGCTCCGCTTGCTTGAGGTGTTGGGCTAGGCGATTTCGCGCCAGTCGAGCCCGTGTTCCTGATTCGCCACCTGGAGCCAGTCCGGGTCACACCCGAGGGTATCGACAAAGCACTGGCGGGCCAAGTGTGGCAGGTTGTTCTTGCTGCTGAGGTGGGCCAGCACCAGGTGTTGCAGGTTGTTCCAGCCCAACTCGTGCACCAGGCGCGCAGCCTGGTGGTTGTTCAAATGCCCTTGCATGCCACCCACCCGCTGCTTCAGAAAAGCCGGGTAGTGACCACGTGCCAGCAGGTCGCGACAGTGGTTGGCCTCGATCAGCAGTGCATCCAGGCCCTGGTAACGCTCCAGCAACAGCGCGTCGTAAGAGCCCAGGTCGGTCAGCATGCCAAAGCGCCGCTTGCCGTCGCTGACCACGTACTGCAACGGCTCGTAGGCGTCGTGCTCGACCCGCGCTGCGGTTACTTCCAGGCTGCCGATACGCAGGCTTTGGCCACACGCGAGAAAACCGGCCACCTCCACCGGCTTGCGCATGCCGCGCAAAGTCCCTTGGCTGAGGTAGACCGGTACATTGTAGCGCCGTGACAGCAAGCCGACCCCATGCACGTGGTCGGCATGTTCGTGGGTGACCAGCACTGCACTGAGCTGAGCGGCAGAAACCCCGAGCAGCGCCAGGCGCCGCTCGGTTTCACGCAGGGAAAAACCGCAATCGACCAGGATGAACGTGTCACCACTGGCGATCAGCGTGCCGTTCCCTTGGCTGCCGCTTCCGAGTACCGCGAAGCGCACTTAGCCCAGGTGGTCCTGAATGGCGCTCAGCACACGGCGGGCGACATCGGCCGGAGCCACGGTGTTGATGTTTTTCTCGACCGTGACCTGCACGCTCTCACCCACCTTGCTCAGGCGAACCTGGTAACGCTCGGCACGGGCTTCACGCTCTTCCTTGGTCGGCTCGCTGCCGAACAGGCGGCTGAAGAAGCCAGGCTGGTTCTGCTTGTCGTCAGGCTTTTCGGACAGGTTGATGTAGTACAGGCCCAGGCTGCGGTTGATGTCTTCAACACGCCATTCGCCACCCTGCTCCAGCGCACGGCCCACGCCAGACCAGGCGCGGTCCAGGTCGGAGCCCAGGTACAGCACCGGGTTGCCGCTGCCGTCTTCGCTCAGGCTGACGCGGCTTGGGGCGTCGAAATCGCGCGCGGCCAGCAGCGACACCGAACCGCCCTTCTCGGCGCTGCGGTTCATGCTGGCAAGCATTTCGTCGACCAGCAGGGCATCGGTGCCGGTATTGCTGGAGCTGGACGGGAACGCAGGCTCGGCAGTGCTGCCGGCCGGGCGCTCGACGCTGACCACATACACTTCGGAGGTGTTGCGCTGCACGCCAGGCTCCATGCGCACACGGACACGCACCTCGCTGTCGCCGCTGCTGGCAGTGCTGGCCAGACGCTGGCCAAGCGATGCCGACAGTTCGTCGAAACGCTGCCAGGTGGTGTTGAACTCACCCGTCTGCGGGCGCTCTTCAGCAATGCGGAAGCCGTTATCCTCGAAGAACTGCCGGGCTACCGGCCACACTTCGGCTGGCGAATGCTGGGCCAGCACCCAACGGCTGCTGCCGCTGCGCTGCAGGCTGTAGTCGGTGACCTGGGCGGCACCGCCCGTCAACGGTTGCGGGCGAGGCACTTCAAACTCACCCTTGACGGTATCGTCAGCGACGTTACGCGGAATCGGCAGCAGCGGGTCAAGGCGTTTGACGTTGCTGGCGTCCGGCGGCAGCTGCATCGGCGCGGTCGGGTGCGCCTGCAGGTAGTCACTGCCGCGGTCGCGGAAATAGCCATCCTCGCCCCACAGCCAGCCACACCCACTGGTGGTGGAGATAATCAGGGCAAGGGCGGAAAGACCAGCCAGTCGCTTCATGCGGTGTACTTCCTCTTAAACCAGTACGCCGGACTGGCGCAAGGCAGTACGGACTTTTTCGTGGCAGCCTTCGCTCAGCCAGGTCAGTGGCAGGCGAATACCTTTTTGCATCAGGCCCATTTCGACGAGCGCCCATTTCACCGGGATCGGGTTGGACTCGCAGAACAGGTCTTTGTGCAGCGGCATGAGTTTTTCGTTGATTGCGCGGGCCTTCTCGGCATTGCCCTCAAGGGCGGCCTCGCACAGGTCCGCCATTTCGCGCGGAGCGACGTTGGCGGTGACGGAGATGTTGCCCTTGCCGCCCATCAGGATCAGCTCGACGGCAGTCGGGTCGTCGCCGGACATGACGATGAAGTCCTTGCTGACGCCATCGAGAATGGCCTTGGCGCGGGCCAGGTCGCCCGTGGCTTCCTTGATGCCGATGATGTTCGGCACGGTCGACAGGCGGATCACGGTCTCGGCCTGCATGTCGCAGGAGGTACGGCCGGGAACGTTGTAGAGGATCTGCGGGATGTCGACGGCTTCGGCAATGTGCTTGAAGTGCTGGTACAGGCCTTCTTGCGTCGGCTTGTTGTAGTACGGCACAACCAGCAGGCAGGCGTCGGCGCCAGCATTCTTGGCGTTCTGGGTCAGGTGCACGGCTTCGGCGGTGGAGTTGGCACCGGTGCCGGCGATGACCGGAATCGGTTTGGCGCTGCGTTTGACGCGCTCGACCACGTGCTTGATGACCAGGATGTGTTCTTCGACATCCAGCGTGGCCGACTCACCGGTGGTGCCGACAGCGACGATCGCATGGGTGCCGTTTTCCAGGTGGAAGTCTACAAGTTTGTCGAGGCTGCCCCAGTCAACACGCCCTTGTGCATCCATGGGTGTGACCAATGCCACCATACTGCCCGCAATCATGTAACTGCTCCTGCCGGAAAAAGAGAGCGGTAATGGTACTGGGGGCATCGACCTTGCACAAGCGAAGCAGGCGGGTGGAGCATTCCCCTCGGCGGCTTATTTCGCTACCCTTGGCCCTTTGATCGGTGCAGCGCGGCCCGCCGGGCCGTCGACCTTGCTCCCCGCCAGCGTCCAAGACCTCGCATGCGAGCCCCGGGCCCTGCCGACAGGAGGCATTTGCCCGTCCTGTGCCGACCGCTCATCGCTTTAGGAATGCTGCATGTCCACCCCCACCGTCCGCGAACAATTCCTTGTCATCAGTGCCCTGGGCCCGAACCCCATGGAGCTGGCCAACGTCCTCAGCCGCGCTGCCTTCGAAAACCGCTGCGCGGTGGTCACCTCGCGCCTGAGCCGCCACGGCGAGACCAGCGCCCTGGTGCTGCAGGTGGGCGGCAGCTGGGACGCCCTGGCACGTCTCGAATCCACCCTGCCAGGCTTGGGCAAGAAGCACGGCCTGACCCTCGACGTGGTCCGCAGCGCGGACCAGGAAGTGCGCCCGCAGGCCCTTCCGTATGTAGCCTACGTCAGTGCTGCCTACCGCCCGGACATCATCAACGAGCTGTGCCAGTTCTTCCTTGACCACCGCGTCGAGCTGGAAGCCATGACCTGCGACACCTACCTGGCGCCGCAAACCGGTAGCAGCATGCTCAACGCCCAGTTCACCGTAATTCTGCCGGCCGGCACGCAGATCAGCTGGCTACGCGACCAGTTCCTGGACTTTGCCGATGCCCTGAACCTCGACGCTCTGATCGAGCCATGGCGTCCCCAGAACCCAATGTAAGGAAACCGATCATGGCTGTAGCACTCGACCAACCTGTCGCCGACTTCCAGGCCCAGGCCACCAGCGGGCAAACCGTCAGCCTTGCCGAACTCAAGGGCCAGCAGGTGGTGGTGTACTTCTACCCCAAGGACAGCACCCCAGGCTGCACCACCGAGGGCCAGGGCTTCCGCGACCAGCATGACGCCTTCGCCGCGGCCAACACCGTGGTATTCGGTGTGTCGCGTGATGGCATCAAGTCGCACGAGAACTTCAAGGCCAAGCAAGGTTTCCCGTTCGAGCTGATCAGCGACAAGGACGAGGCCCTGTGCCAGCTGTTCGACGTGATCAAGCTGAAGAAGCTGTATGGCAAGGAGTACATGGGCGTTGACCGCAGCACTTTCCTGATCGACAAGGACGGGGTGCTGCGCCAGGAATGGCGTGGCGTGAAAGTGCCCGGGCATGTGGATGCAGTTCTGGCTGCTGCTCAGACCTTGAACAAGGCTTGAAATTGAATGGGGCTGCCTTGCAGCCCTTCGCGGGCACGCCCGCTCCCACAGGAATTGTGCAGGGCCCAGTGGGAGCGGGCGTGCCCGCGAAGGGCCGCAGAGCGGCCCCAATGACATTCAAAGCATCGGTGAAACGCTAGGCTCCTGCTTGGGCCACGCATCCAGCACGGCCTTGATCAGCGTCGCCAGGGGGATGGCGAAGAATATCCCCCAAAACCCCCATAGCCCGCCAAACAGCAGCACCGCGCAGATAATCGCCACCGGGTGCAGGCTCACCGCTTCGGAGAACAGCAGCGGTACCAGCACATTGCCATCCAGCGCCTGGATGATCGCGTACACCGTCATCAGGTAGATGAACTGGTCGCCCCAGCCCCACTGGAACAGCGCAATCAGGGTCACCGGCACGGTCACGACCACCGCGCCCACGTAAGGCACCACCACCGACAGCCCCACCAGCAACGCCAATAGCGCTGCGTAATTGAGCCCCAGGCTGATGAAGGCGATGTAAGTGGCAATGCCGCAGATCAGAATCTCGATACCCTTACCGCGGATGTAGTTGGCGATCTGCCGGTTCATCTCGCTGCCCACCCGGTTCAGCAAGGTGCGCTGGCGCGGCAGGTAGCCACTGACCCAGCGGCCAATGAGTTCGCGATCCTTCAGGAAGAAGAACACCAGAATCGGCACCAGCACCAGATAGATCATGGCATTGACCAGCAGTGGCAGGCTGGACAACGAGAAGGTCAGCGCCCATTGACCAAACTTGCCAATTTCACCGCGCACCGATTCGATGGCATGCAATACCTGCTCGTCCGACACCAGGTGCGGATAGCGCTCCGGCAGCAGCAGCAACAACGACTGCCACTTGCCGAGCATGCCCGGCAGCTCGTTGAACAGCGTGATCAGCTGATGCCACAGCAGCGGTACCAGCACCAGCATGAACACCGCCAGTGCGCCCATGAACAAGGCGAACACCAGCATCACCGCCAGGCGTGTCGGTACGCGCACGCGCTCCAGGGCGTTGACCAGCCCCTGCATCAGAAACGCCAGCACCATGCCCGCCAGCACCGGCGCGAGCATGCCGCCCAGGGTGAGCACGGCGGTAAAAGCCAGGAACAACAGGACCGCCAGCACCACCGCTTCCTCATCGGAGAAGTAGCGCTGCACCCAGTCGCGAAGCACTTTGAACATTGACGATCCTTGGAAAAGACTCAGGCCTTGCGCAGCCAGTAAGTATAGGTACCGGCCTCGGCCGTTTCTTGCAGCAGGGTATGACCGGCCAACTGGGCGAAAGTGCGGAAGTCGCGCTGGGAGCCTGCGTCCGTGGCGATAACCTTGAGCACCGCGCCACTGGCCAGGCGATTGAGCTCCATCTTGGCCTTGAGCAGTGGCAAAGGGCAATTCAGCCCGCTGGCGTCCAGTTCGGCGTCGCAGGTCAGGGTGTTACTCATCGCAGGGTCTCCAAAGGCATCGCCAGGGTGCTTCTTGGCATGGCTGGCTAGGATAGCGCCACTGGTCGCCAACGTGTGAGCCCGCTACAGTAGGTATCTTTGATCCGACGCGAGCTTCATGCATGAATCTACTGCGCCCTACCCTGCTGACGCTGGCCTGCCTGATGGCCCTTCCCGGCCATGCTGACGACCTGCCATCACTGGGTGATGCCAGTTCTGCGATCGTCTCGCCGCAACAGGAGCACCAACTGGGCCGTGCCTGGCTCAGCCTGCTGCGCGGCCAGGTCAATCAGCTCAACGACCCACAGCTCAAGGACTACGTCGAAACCAGCGTGTACAAGCTGGCCGAAACCAGCCAGCTGCAGGACCGGCGCCTGGAGTTCATCCTGATCGACAGCCGCGAGCTGAACGCCTTTGCCGCCCCGGGTGGCATTGTCGGGGTCAACGGCGGGCTGTTCCTCAACGCCCAGACCGAGGGTGAATATGCCTCGGTACTGGCCCACGAACTGGCGCACTTGTCGCAACGCCACTTCGCACGGGGTGTCGAGGCCCAGCAGCGTATGCAGTTGCCGATGATGGCAGCGCTGCTGGCCGGCATCGTGCTGGCCGCAGGTGGTGCCGGCGATGCGGGCATCGGCATGATTGCCGGCACCCAGGCGGCGGCCATTCAGGAGCAACGGCGCTTCTCGCGCCAGAATGAACAGGAAGCTGACCGCATCGGTATCCAGAACCTGGAAAAGGCCGGCTACGATCCGCGCAACATGCCGACCATGTTCGAGCGCCTGGCACGCCAGTATCGCTATGACGCAAAACCGCCGGAGTTCCTGCTGACCCACCCGGTGACCGAATCACGTATTGCCGACACCCGTAACCGCGCCGACCAGGCGCCCCAGGGTGGTATTGAAGACAGCATGCGCTACCAGCTGATCCGCGCCCGGGTAGCACTGACCTACGAAGGCACGCCGGGGCTTGCCGCCAAGCGCTTCCGCGCCCAGCTGGACGAAGACCCAAAACTGGATGCCGCACGTTATGGCCTGGCCTTGGCACAGATCAAGGGCGGGCAATTGAACGAGGCCCGTGAAATGCTCAAGCCGCTGCTGGCCAAGGCGCCCAACGACATCACCTACAACCTGGCGCAAATCGACCTGGACATCACCAACAACCGTCTTGCCGACGCCCAGCAGCGCGCCGAACGGATGCAGGGGCTGTACCCGGGCAACTACCCGTTGAAACAGGTGCGTGCCGACCTGCTGGTGAAACAGAACAAGCCGGCTGAGGCCGAGAAGGTGTTGAACGAGCTGGTGAAGAGTCGGCCGGATGACCCGGATGTGTGGTACGACATGGCCGAGGTGCGTGGCTTGTCGGGCAATACCATTGGCTTGCACCGGGCGCGTGCCGAGTACTTCACGCTGGTCGGCGACTTTGATCAGGCAATCCAGCAGCTGGATTACGCCAAGCGCCGGGCGGGTGGGAATTTCCCGCTGGCCTCACAGATTGACCAGCGCCAGCGCGAGATCATGGAGCAACGGCGCATGGTTCAGGAAATGATGGGGCGCTGAGGATTTTGGGGGCGCTTTGCGCCCCAATCGCGACACAAGGCCGCTCCCACAGGCGTCTGCAGGCGTCTGCAGGGCCATGTGGGAGCAACTGTCTTGCTCAATTTCTAAAAGCTGGCGCGATCCCTGTGGGAGCGGCCTTGTGTCGCGATAGGGCCGCAACGCGGCCCCGGCAACCTCAAGCGTTACCGGAAAAGGCCGCTCCCACAGGCGTCTGCAGGGCCATGTGGGAGCAGCTGTCTTGCTCAATTTCTAAAAGCTGGCGCGATCCCTGTGGGAGCGGCCTTGTGTCGCGATAGGGCCGCAAAGCGGCCCCGGCAACCTCAAGCGTTACCGGAAAGCTTCAGCCGCGCCGCCTGGGTAAAGTCCAGCATACGGTTTAGCGGCTTGATCGCCTTGGGCACCAGCGCCGGGTCAACGAAAATTTCGTTGGTGCCGTTACGCAGGCAATCCAGCACCCGCTCCAGGGTGTTCATCGCCATCCACGGGCAATGCGCACAGCTGCGGCATGCCGCGCCGTTGCCGGCGGTGGGGGCTTCGACGAATTCCTTGTCCGGGCACAGCTGCTGCATCTTGTAAAAGATGCCGCGGTCGGTGGCGACGATGAAGGTTTTGTTCGGCAGGGTCTGGGCAGCCTTGATCAGCTGGCTGGTGGAACCCACCGCGTCGGCCAACTCGATCACCGCTTCCGGCGACTCGGGGTGCACCAGGATCGCAGCATCCGGGTACAGCGCCTTCATGTCAGCCAACTGGCGCGACTTGAACTCTTCGTGAACGATGCAGGCACCGTCCCACAGCAGCATGTCGGCACCGGTCTGCTTCTGGATGTAACGGCCCAGGTGCTGGTCCGGGCCCCAGATGATGGTTTCGCCGTTGTCCATCAGGCTTTCGACAATTTCCAGGGCACAGCTCGAAGTCACCACCCAATCGGCGCGTGCCTTCACCGCTGCGGACGTGTTGGCGTAGACCACCACGGTGCGTTCAGGGTGCTGGTCGCAGAAGGCCGAGAACTCTTCTACCGGGCAGCCCAGGTCGAGCGAGCAAGTGGCCTCCAGTGTCGGCATTAGCACGCGCTTTTCCGGGGTGAGGATTTTTGCCGTCTCGCCCATGAAGCGCACACCGGCCACGATGACTGTTTCGGCCGGGTGGTTCTTGCCGAAACGGGCCATTTCCAACGAGTCGGACACGCAGCCGCCGGTTTCTTCAGCCAGCGCCTGGATGACCGGGTCGCAGTAGTAATGGGCAACCAGCACGGCATTCTGGGCTTTGAGCTCGGCAGCGATGGCCGCACGGTATTCGGCCTCCTGCTCGGCTGTCAGCGGGTTGGGCTGCTTGGCGTCGAGGTGGGCCTGAACCAAAAGGCGTTCGGAAATCTGGGTCATGATCGCTGGACCTGCAGGCGCGCTTGCGCGTCAAATCGAGTGTATCACCCGGCCCTGGCAGATCGGCTAAGGGTGCCGGACGGCATGGTGACCGCCACGGCCCTCTGCGGGCGCGGATTATTATCGGAGGCCGAAGGCTACAGACAATCCAGCGATTACTAAAGGGGTTTTTGTGTTGCCTGTGCTGGCCTCTTCGCGGGTAAACCCGCTCCTACACGGTGAAATCCTGGTAGGAGCGGGTTCACCCGCGAAGAGGCCGCAACAGGAGAAACCATCACCCCTGCGGCGACAGGGCCGCCAGATGCGCCGCCATGAACATGGCAAATTCTTCCACGGTCATTTTTCGGCCATTGAAATCGACCATGCCATCGGCATAGTGCAGGCTGCTGACCACATCATCGCCCTGTACGGTGGCCATGCCGCTCTGCAGCGCCATCATGCCGACCATCTCCCCCGCCTGGCTCGACTGCATGGCAATCGCTTGCGCATCGGTCTGGCCATCCAGCAAGGCCTGCAAGGTCGCCAGGTCACCGATCATCGGCTTGGACAGCGACAGCTTGCCTTTCACCTCCGTGATGATCTGCTTGCTCAGCTGGTCCGGCGGCAGGTCGAAGCTGGCCGGTGCGGCGAGGTCCATCGACAGGTTGAAGCGGCTCTCGCCATTGGCGGTCTTGAACGACAGGTTTTCCACCGCCAGCTTGGGCTTGGCGGCCAGCAATTTCTGCAAGTCACCCTGGAAGCGGGCCTTTTCGGCGTCGTCCATCTGGATCTGCGGCACCGGCTGGCCAGCCGCACTGGCGGCCTCGAACTCCGGCAAGTGCGACTGGTACCACTTCGACAAGGCCTGCAGCGCCGGGGCGTTTACCGAAGTCACGCTCACCGCCATCTGCGCCTTGCCTACCGCGCGGCCATCCCAGCTGATGTCGCCGACCTTGTACGCCGCGCGGCCACCTACGGTGTCCGTGCCGTCGAGGGTTTGCAAGGCGTTCTGTTCCAGGCCCTTGATCAACAGCACCTGCTGTTTCGGCCCAAGTGTGACCTTGGCTTCAGCCAACGCCAGATCGACGTTGCCGACATAGATGGCATCGTGCGCGGTGGCTGCGAGGTTACCGCCAAACGTCAGCCCGTTGAGCTCGAACGTGGCCGGCGGCTGGTCGTCATGCACACGCTTCATCACCAGCCTGTCGGCCTGGCCGCGGAACTTGGAGGCCTTGCCCTCCTTGTCCCCACTGACTTCGAACTGCATGCCCGAAAAGTCGAAGGTGTTGCCATCCGCTTCGTCAAACTTGAGCGGCGCCAGCTGAACCTGGCTGACCACACTGCCGCCGTAACCCAGGCTGGTCTGTGCGCTGATCGGGGCCTTTTCACCCGCAGCGGCGAACAATGGCGCGACGGCTTCATCCTTCTGCAGCGTGCTGTTGCTGACCGCCATTACCGGCATCAGCTTCAGTGCCCTGACCCTCGACCAGGGAAACGGGCCGTGCTCGATCTGGTCGGTCACGCCCACGTCAAAATTGATCACCTCGCCCTGCCCCACGTTGATGTCGCGAGCCTTGAGCCGGTACTGGGCAGTGCTGCTGAAGAGATGCTGCTCCAGCGACACACGCTCGATGCTCATGCTACCACCGGTACTGACCAGGGCCTTTTTGAGTTCGGCGTTGCTGCGTGCAAGGGCGTTGTCCAGCTCTGCCGGCAGCTGCTTGCCGGTGTACCAGGCGCCTGCGGTGGTTGCGACGGCAATGGCGATAGCCAGGCCGGAAAGGATGCCAACTGATTTCTTCATGAATAGAACCGATTGCTGTCCGTAAGGGCTTCGAAGGCGGCCAGAGGCCACGCAGAAATCGAAGAGTACCACCCCCGATTGGGCCGAGTGCTGGCCCAGCTCGAGAAATGCCATTTTTCGGACACATCCGACAGCCAGGTGAAACAAGCAAAGGATTCGTTAATTTTTACGAACACTCAAATTGATCAGAATCGCAAAAAAACGCGCAACAACCGAACAAATCCCGTATTTAATCGATAAATATTTCAATTTTGCAACATCTTGTCATGTTTAACTTGACACCAACCTACCCATCGTTTTTTATTTTCACCACTTTGCGCGCCCCACCGCGCCTTCCGCCGCTCCAACATAAAAGGTGAACAATATGGAGCCCACCCGCTCGCCCTTGCCGCATGCGCAATACACCGTGCCCGTCGTTTACGCCCAGCAGCAGGAGCCATGCCAGCATGCAGCCTGACCACAGCGCTTCCGGCAACGGCCAACTTCGCAAAACCCTGCGCCTCTGGCACGTGATCATCATCGGCCTGGCCTACCTGACCCCGATGACCGTGTTCGACACCTTCGGCATCGTCAGCGGGATCACCGCTGGCCATGTACCCAGCGCCTACATCCTGGCACTGGCCGGCATCCTGTTCACCGCGGTGAGCTATGGCACCCTGGTAAAACGCTTCCCGCAGTCGGGCTCGGCCTACACCTACACCCAGCGCGCGATCAACCCGCACGTGGGCTTCCTGGTGGGCTGGTCTTCACTGCTGGACTACCTGCTGCTGCCGATGGTCAACGCGCTACTGGCCAAGCTGTACCTTTCGGCCATGTTCCCGGAAGTACCTGAGTGGATGTGGGTCGCCGGCTTCGTCACCCTGATCAGCCTGATCAACATGCGCAGCGTAAACCTGGTGGCCCACTTCAACCTGCTGTTCGTGGGTGTACAGGTGGCGATCATCGCCGTGTTCATCTACCTGTGCGTGCGCGGCCTGGACCAGGGTGAAGGGCTGGGTACCACCTGGAGCCTGATACCGTTCGCCGACAGCCAGACCCAGTTCAGTGCCCTGGCCGCCGGTGCAACCATCCTGTGCTTCTCGTTCCTGGGCTTTGATGCGGTCACCTGCCTGTCCGAGGAAACCCGCGATCCGGCCAAGACCATTCCCCGGGCAATCTTCCTCACCGCACTGATTGGCGGCGTGGTGTTCATCACCGTGTCGTACTTCATCCAGGCCTACTTCCCGACCATGGCCCGCTTCCACGACCATGAAGCAGCCCTGCCGGAAATTGCCCTGTACGTTGGCGGCAAGCTCTTCCAGTCGATCTTCATTGCCTGCACCGTGATCAACACCATCGCCTCGGGCCTGGCCTCGCAAACCAGCGTGTCACGCCTGCTGTATGTAATGGGCCGCGACAACGTGATCCCGGCCAGCGTCTTCGCCCGCCTGCATTCGCGCTACAAGACGCCAGTGCTGAACATTGCAGTCGTAGGGCTGATTTCGCTATCGGCGATCTTCTTCGACCTGGTTACCGCCACTTCCATCATCAACTTCGGCGCCCTGGTCGCGTTCAGCTTCGTCAACCTGTCGGTCATCAACCACTGCTACCTGCGTGAAGGCAATCGCAAAGGCCTGAGCAACCAGTTTAAGTACCTGGTTCTGCCTACCATCGGCTTCTGCATCATCGTCTCGCTGTGGCTGGACCTGAACGCACATTCGCTGATGTTTGGCGGCATCTGGGCTGCGCTCGGGCTGGTCTACCTGGGCTGGCTGACCAAAGCCTTCCGCGCGGCACCGCCCAACTACGTCGCCGAATGACCCACGCTGCCAACAACGCCCGCGCCTGATCGCGGGCGTTGCATTTGTTTGAAAAGGAAAGCCCTCATGCCGCTGCGTCGCCTCTCCATCCAGTGGAAGATCACACTCCTCGCCGGCCTGTGCCTGCTGGCCATTGTCGCCTTGCTGGTAGCCACCTCGCTGACCCAGGCCCATCGCAGCGCCGCCCTGGTCAACCAGGCCAACACTGCCATGCTCGAAGACAGCGCCCGCCAGCGCCTGCAGGCCCACGCCGAAACCCAGGCCTTGCGTATCCAGCGCTACTTCATGGACGCCTACCAGTACGGCAATGGCTTTGCCCGCCTGGTACAGGTGCTGAAGGACCGTGGTGGTAGCGACCTGCGCGCCGAACTGACCCGCCAGGCGCGTGCCAGCCTGGCCGGCAACCCGGATGTGATTGGCCTGTACCTGGTGTTCCAGCCCAATGCCCTGGACCAGCAGGACAGCCACTACCTCGGGCAGGACGCCCTGGGCAGCAATGAGAGCGGGCGTTTCTCGCTGTACTGGTCCCAACCAAGCCCCGGCACCCTGGAACTTGAAGCCATGCCGGAAACGATGCTCGGTGACACCAGCATCGGCAGCAACGGCGCGGCGAAGAACCGCTGGCTGACCTGCCCGCAGGACACCGCCAGGACCTGCATGCTCGAACCGTACCTCGACGAGGTCAACGGCCGTCAGGTGCTGATGACCAGCATCGCTCTGCCACTGCTGGAACACGGCAAGGTAGTCGGCGTGGTCGGCCTGGACATCGGCCTGGCCAACCTGCAGCAACTGAGTGTGGACGGCCGCCGCGACCTGTTCGACGGCCAGGGCCAGGTGAGTATCGCCACCGCCGCCGGCCTGCTGGCGGGCAACAGCCGCGACGACAGCACGCTCGGCAAGCCCATGGCAAATGCGGCAGCCGACGGCCTGCTACGCGTGGCCCACCCCTTCACGCCAATCCCTGACACAGCCCCGTGGCAGGTATGGCTGGAAGTACCGGAAAGCGTGCTGCAGGCCCCTGCCGTAACCCTCAACCAGCGCCTTGATGCCCATAACCAGAATGCCAACCTCACCAGCCTGCTGATAGGCCTTGGCACGGCAATCGTGGGGTTGCTGCTGGTGTGGCTGACCGCTCGCGGCGTTAGCCGGCCAATCCTGGCCGTGGCGGCACGCCTGGAAGACATTGCCAGTGGCGAAGGCGACCTTACCCGTCGCCTGGACTACGCCCGCCAGGATGAACTGGGCCTGCTCACCGGCTGGTTCAACCGCTTCCTCGACAAATTGCAACCGGTCATTGCTCAGGTCAAAGGGTCGCTGCAGGAGGCCCGCGACACCGCCGACCAATCGGCTGCCATCGCCAGCCAGACCAGCAACGGCATGCAGCAGCAGCATCGCGAAATCGAACAGGTGGCCACAGCGGCCAATGAAATGAGCGCCACCGCTCTGGATGTCGCCCACAACGCCTCGCAGGCGGCCCAGGCCGCACGCGCCGCGGATCAGGCCAGCCAGGAAGGCTTGCAACTGGTGGACAGCACGCGCCAGGGCATCGACCGCCTGGCCGCAGGCATGAACACTGCCATGGACGAGGCCCGTGCACTGGAAGACCGCAGCGGGCAAATCGGCTCGGTGCTTGAAGTGATCCGCACCATTGCCGAGCAAACCAACCTGCTGGCACTGAATGCCGCCATCGAAGCGGCCCGCGCAGGCGAAGCCGGGCGTGGCTTCGCCGTGGTTGCCGATGAGGTGCGCGGCCTGGCCCAGCGCACGCAGGTTTCGGTAGAGGAAATTCGCCAGGTCATCGAAGGCCTTCAGCAAGGCACCCAGGACGTGGTGGGGGCCATGCATGCAGGCCAACGCCAGGCCCAGGACAGCGCCGCACGCATGGAGCAGGCATTACCGGCACTGCAGCGTATTGGCGAGGCCGTGGCGGTGATCAGCGAAATGAACCTGCAGATTGCCTCGGCGGCGGAAGAGCAGAGTGCGGTGGCCGAGGAAGTGAACCGTAACGTGGCCGGCATTCGAGACGTGACAGAATCGTTGGCCGGACAGGCCGATGAATCGGCACGCATCAGTCAGGCCCTGAACCGGCTGGCCAACCAGCAGCAAGCGCTGATGGAGCAGTTTCGCGTTTAGCCTGTCAGGGCCTCTTCGCGGGCACGCCCGCTCCCACAGGTTCGGCGTAACCCTAAGGGGCTGTGCAGTTCCTGTGGGAGCGGGCGTGCCCGCGAAGAGGCCCTGACAGGCACCGCACCATTGTTATTCTTGAGCACAACTTATGCCTAATCCAACCCGATCCACCTTCTTCGACATCACCAGCGAACAAGGACTTTTACGCACCTCGATCGCCGCCACCCTGTTCATCGCCACCATCGGCATCGCCTTCGGCCTTGCCTCCGGCTCGTTCTCCATCGTCTTCGACGGTGTGTACTCGCTGGTCGACGCCAGCATGAGCGGGCTGTCGCTGGTGGTGGTCAAGCTGATCACTTCGCACACCACCAGCGTGCAGATGTCACGCAAGCTGCGCGAGCGCTTCACCATGGGTTTCTGGCACCTGGAACCCATGGTACTGGCGCTCAACGGCATTCTGCTCGGCGGCGTGGCCATCTACGCGCTGATCAATGCCGTCAGCAGCCTGCTGCAAGGCGGGCGCCACCTGGAGTTCGGCATTGCCATGGTCTACGCGGCGCTGACGGTGATCACCTGCGTGACCATCGCCGTCATCGAGGCCCGCGCCAACCGCAAACTAAAGTCAGACTTCGTGCGCATGGACGTCAAGGGCTGGGTGATGTCGGCCAGCATCACTGCCGCACTGCTGATCGCCTTCTGCTTTGGCTATGCCGTGCAAGGCACTGCGCTGGAATGGGTATCACCCTATATTGACCCGGCGGTGCTGGCGCTGGTGTGCCTGGTGATCGTGCCGTTGCCGATGTCGGTGGTGCGTCAGGCGCTGTCTGAAATCTTCCTGGTCACCCCTGGCGACCTCAAGCTGCACGTAGATGAGGTGGCCAAGGCCTTCGTCGCTCGCCACGGCCTGCAGTCTTACCGCGCCTATGTCGCCAAGGTCGGGCGTTCGCGGGAGATCGAACTGTATTTCATCGTGCCCAAAACCATGGCGGCGAAGACCATCGATGAATGGGATGCCTGGCGCAACGAGATTGGCGACGCGGTAGGCGGCGAAGGGCCGGACCGCTGGCTGACAGTGGTGTTCACTGGCGACCCGGAATGGGCCGAGTAATGTGTGGGCGCTCTGCGCCCTTTTTCCGAAACCCGTAGCGCAAACGAAAAAGCCCGCGACCATTTCTGGTAGCGGGCTTTCACGGACTGCGTATGGTGGGTCGTGTAGGATTCGAACCTACGACCAATTGGTTAAAAGCCAACTGCTCTACCAACTGAGCTAACGACCCATTTGATGGCGCGTATAATACTGATTTCTAACGAGAATTCAACACCCCATCACGATTTTTTCAAAAATACCGAGTCGGGTCTTCGATACCGGCGGCCTTGAAACCGTCGGCGCGCAGGCGGCAGCTGTCGCATTTGCCACAGGCGCGGCCGTCATCGTCAGCCTGGTAGCAGGAAACGGTCAGGCTGTAGTCCACACCACGGGCCATACCGGCCTGCACGATCTGCGCCTTGCTCATGTTCTGCAGCGGCGCCTGGATGCGGAAACCCTGCCCTTCTACGCCAGCCTTGGTCGCCAGGTTGGCCATGCGCTCGAAGGCCTCGACGAACTCGGGACGGCAATCCGGGTAGCCAGAGTAATCGACGGCGTTGACGCCAATGAAGATGTCGCGCGCTTCCAGCACTTCAGCCCAACCCAGCGCCAGCGAAAGGAACACGGTGTTGCGCGCCGGCACATAAGTGACCGGAATGCCTTCACCCGGGGCTTCCGGCACGTCGATGCTGCTGTCGGTCAATGCCGAACCGCCGATGCCGTCGAGGTTCAGCCCAATCACCTTGTGCTCGACCACACCCAGGTCGCGGGCCACGCGGGCAGCGGCGTTCAGCTCGGCGCGATGACGCTGGCCGTAGTCAAAGCTCATGGTGTAGCAGCTGTAGCCTTCGGCCTTGGCCATGGCAACCACGGTGGCCGAGTCCAGGCCGCCGGACAACAGGATTACTGCGCGTTTTTCTGTCATGTGTACGTGCTCCTCAATCAACGTCCGGGCTCGTCGTTCCACAGCAGCTTGTGCAGCTGAAGTTGGAAGCGTACGGGCAGGTTGTCAGCAACGATCCAGTCAGCCAGGTCACTGGCGTTCACCTGATGATGGCTGGGTGAGAACAACACCTCACCGGCACGCTCTGCCAGGTTGTACTGGATCAGCTTGGATACCGCCCAGTCATAATCCTCACGGGAACAAATGACGAACTTGACCTGGTCGTTGCGCGTCAGCTGCTCGATGTTCTCGTAGCGGTTACGGTGCGACTCTTCGGAGCCTGGGGTTTTCAGGTCGACCACACGGCTGACGCGGGTGTCGGTGCCGGCAATATCCAGCGCGCCGCTGGTCTCCAGCGACACCTCGTAACCCGCGTCACACAGCCGCTGCAGCAATGGCAAGGCGTTGGGCTGGGCCAGCGGTTCGCCACCGGTGACACAGACGTAGCGCGGCTTGAAGCCGGCCACTTGCTCAAGGATCGAATCAAGGGTGCGAACGGTACCGCCACTGAAGGCATAGGCACTGTCGCAGTACTGGCAACGCAGGGGGCAACCGGTGAGGCGCACAAATACCGTAGGCAGCCCGGCCGTTCGCGTCTCACCCTGCAAAGAGTAAAAGACTTCGGTGATGCGTAATGTGTCTTGCATGCTCGCCACGGGCGTGACAGCTAAACAGGCTGTCCGCCTCCGTCAGGCACTGTCGCGGACTCGACATCGCGTTATCCGCAGCAGCGTGTTTACGAAAAAAGGGCAGTGATTCTAACGAAAAAACCCGCGACTGGCGCGGGTTTCTTTCGAGCGGTACAGCGACAACGCCTAGAGCTTCTGCAGGTCACGCTGGGCCAGTTGAGCGGCAGAGGTGCCGGGGTACTGGGTGACGACCTGCTGGAGGATGCCTTTTACCTTGTCGGTATGGCCCATACGGCGCTCGACATCAGCCAGTTTGTACAGCGAATCTGGCACCTTGCTGTGCTTCGGGTACTTTTGGCTGACCTGGGCAAAGGCCTGGCTGGCGCCTTGCAGGTCACCCTTGGCCAGGTTCACTTCACCCAACCAGTACTGGGCATTACCGGCGTACTGGCTGTTGGGGTACTTGCGCAGGAAGGCGTTGAACGCCTGGCTGGCCTTGTCGAAGTCTTTCTGTTTGATCAGGTCGAAAGCTGCGTCGTAATAGAGCTTCTCTTTCGCCGGATCACCGGGCTGGCTACTGCCGGCCGGTTGTTGCGCAGCAGCACCTGCTGCGGCATCGGGGGCGGCATTGGACGCACCACCACCGGAGGAATTGTCAGGGGTTGCGGCAGGCGCAGCGCCACTGTTGATGCGACGGTCCAGGTCCTGGTAACGCTCCAGGTTTTCCTGCTTCATGCGCGACACATCGTTTTGCAGCTCTTCGATGATGCCTTGCTGGCGGGAAAGCTGATCCTGCATCTGTTGCAGCTGCATGAACAGCTGGCCCTGTGCAGAGGCAGGGGCCGAAGCCCCTGACCCGGCATAGGCGCCGCTCGTGCCATAACCCGCAGGCGGATAGCTGCCTGCGTTGTCATCTACTACAGGGACCTCAGCCCAGGCCGCAAGCGGCAGGCTGAGTGCGAGGACGGTTACTACACGGCGGCACATACGCATAAGAACTTACTTACGCAGTTCTACGCGACGGTTCTGAGCCCAGGACTGCTCGTCGTTGCCGGTAGCAACTGGACGCTCTTCGCCGTAGGAAACCAGTTCCAGCTGAGCAGGGGAAACGCCCTGCAGAACCAGGTAGCGCTGAACGGCTTTCGCACGACGCTCACCCAGAGCCATGTTGTACTCGCGGGTGCCGCGCTCGTCGGTGTTACCTTCCAGAACAACACGGTTGCCGTTGGCTTTCAGGTCCTTGGCGTGAACGTCCAGAGCGCGCATGGCTTCTGGCTTCAGGTCCGAGCTGTCGTATTCGAAGTAGAAGGTGGTGATTGCGCGCAGGGCGGCTTCTTCGCTCAGGGAGCCGTCAACAGCGCCAGTGTTGGCACCGTAGCCAGCGTTAGGATCTACAGCAGCGCCTTCGCCTGCGTTATCACCGCCCTTCGAGGAGCAACCTACAGCTACGGCCATGGCCAGGGCCAGCGCAGCAAATTTACCAAACTTCAGCATTTCCATCGTGAAACTCCTAATGAAACCCCAGTGTGTTAAGCAAAATGTATTACGCCGCAATCAGTTCAGGTAAGGGGACCAGGACGGTTCTCTGACTTCGCCTTGAGCGGTAGGAAGTGGGAGCCTCACGCGGCCATTAAGCGACACGAGCATCAAGACTCCCCGGCCCTGCTGGCGGGTGGCGTAGATTAGCATGGTGCCGTTTGGCGCAACAGTGGGAGACTCATCAAGACTTGTTTCAGACAGAATCTTTACACTTCCGCGCTGCAAGTCCTGTGCCGCCACTTTGAAGTTGGTAAAGCCCTGTTGGCGATGGATCATTACCAGGGTCTTTTCGTCCGCCGAAAGTTTCGGGTTGGCGTTGTAGTTACCCACGAACGTTACGCGCTCGGCACCACCACCACTGACCGACTGTTTATAGATCTGCGGTTTGCCGCCACGGTCGGAAGTGAAGTAAAGGGTGTTGCCATCTTTACCCCAGAACGGCTCGGTATTGATACCCGGGCCTGCAGTAACACGGCTGATCTGGCGCGAGGCCACATTCATCACGTAGATGTCCGGGTTGCCGTCCTTGGACAGCACGAACGCCAGGCGCGAACCGTCTGGCGACCAGGCTGGCGCACCGTTCAGGCCTTCGAAGTTGGTCACCTGCTCGCGGCGGCCAGTATCGATGTTCTGCACGAAGATACGTGGGCGCTTCTGCTCGAACGAAACGTAGGCGATCCGTTTGCCATCTGGCGCAAAGCGCGGCGACAGGATCGGCTCACGCGATTGCAGCAGGGTCACCGCACGCGCACCGTCGTAGTCCGAACGCTGGAGGGTGTAGCGGGTGTTGTTGGTGGAAAAACGCTCAGCCGTCACGTACAGCATGCGCGTAGAGAACGCGCCCTTGATGCCGGTCAGCTTCTCGAACGACTGGTCGGCAATGTAGTGCGCCATGTCGCGCAGCTGGTCGGTGCTGCCCGCCACGCTGCCGGTCAGCACTTGCTGCTCGGTGGCGACGTTGAACAGCGCGTACTGCACCTGCAGGCGACCGCCCGACGGCACGATGCTGCCGACCATCACGTATTGTGCACCCAGCGCTTTCCAGTCACGGAAGATCACTTCGCTGGCCTGCGACGGCTGGCTGATCATGTTCTGCCGCGGAATTGGCGAGTAGTAGCCAGAGTTGCGCAGGTCATTGCCGATGATGTCGGCGATGTCTTCGGGCAGCACGCTGCCGCCCTGCAGACCGAACGGCACTACCGCGATGGGCGTGGCCCGATCACTGCCGCTGGTAACCAGGATGTTCTTTTCTTCTGCCACCGCCATGCCTGCCACGCAGCAGAGCATGACCAGCAGTCCTCTCAGACGTTTAATCACAACGCTAGATCCTCAGGTGTAAATGTCATCTTGAACGAACGATATTGGTTGAAATCGCTCGGCTTCATACCCTGCATCTCGGTCAAACGACCAATGTTCTTCACCGCAGCCACCGCCGAACTGTCATACGGGCCGTCACCACTGGAACGGGCCACGCTGACACTGGTGATGGTACCGTCCGGCAACATGTTGATCTGCAGGACCACCGTCATGCCCTTGCGCGCGGAAGGCGGACGTGCCCAGCCCTCGGCCGCGCGCATACGGATCAGGTCGTCGAAGTCGCCGGCCACCTGGTCACCCTGCTCGTCGGCCAGCGCTTGCTGCCGCTCGGTGGTATCGGACAACAGCTCGGCCAGTGCCTGGGCTTTCTTGTCTTCTGCCGCCTTGCGGGCCGCTTCCTGTGCCTTCTTCTTCTGGGCATCTGCAGCGGCCTTTTTCTTGGCCTCTTCAGCTGCCTTCTTCTTCGCGTCCTCGGCCGCCGCTTTCTTCTTGGCGTCCTCGGCTGCTTTCTTCTTGGCCTCTTCGGCTGCCTTTTTCTTGGCTTCCTCGGCGGCTTGCTTCTTCGCCTCTTCAGCGGCCTCTTTCTTGGCCTCTTCTTCGGCTTTTTTCTTGGCTTCGTCCTCAGCCTTTTTCTTGGCGATGTCGGCCTGCTGTTTCTCGGCGGCTTTCTTCGCCTCGTCGGCTTTCTTGGCTTCGGCGGCTTTCTTGGCCTCGGCAGCCTTGGCAGCTTCGGCGGCCTTGGCAGCATCCTCGGCTTTTTTCGCCTCGGCGGCTTCGCGGGCCTCTTCGGCCTTTTGAGCGGCGTCAGCTTTCTTTTGTTCCGCGGCCTTCACGGCCTCCTGCTCGACCTTCTTCTGTTCCAGCTGCTCGACTTCGGTCTGGCGCGAAGCGGTTTTCTTCGCCTCCCCGGCAATCTTCTGATTGGTCTGGGTGGTTGCCTGGCTCTTGGACTTGAGCTGGTACAGGGTAGCCTGAACGATCGGCTTGGAAGGCGGCAGCTCAGGCGTCATGGCAAAACTGACGAACAGCAGGGCAAACACCAGCACATGCAGGCCGATGGCCCAGACACTGGGCCAGAAGTAGCTTTCCGAGGCGGATGGCTCTCGCTGTTGCATCAGGGCGCCTCGGTAATCAGGCCAACGTTACCGACACCGGCCTTCTGCAACCCGCCCATGGCACCCATGACCGCGCCATAGTCGACAGCCTTGTCGCCACGAATGAACACCTGGGTCTGCTTGCCCTGGTCACGGCCGGCAGCAATGATCTTGGTAACGGCGTCGGTCATGGCCGGCAAGGTCATGGCCTTGTCCATCTGCTTGTCGGTATCGACTTCACTGCCGAGGTTCCAGTAATAGGTTTTATCGGCCTTGATGGAGATGGTGAGGATCTGGACGTTGTTGTCCTGCGGCAAGGCTTCGCTGGAAACCTTGGGCAGGTCGACCTTCACGCCCTGATTGAGCATGGGCGCCGTCACCATGAAGATGACCAGCAGCACCAGCATCACGTCGATGTAGGGCACCACGTTCATCTCGGCGACGGGCTTGCGTTTGTGGCGAACTCGGGCCATGGGCTTCTACCTGATTACTCTTCGCTGGTGTGCACTTTGCGGTGCAGGATCGCCTGGAACTCGTCGGCGAAGGTGTAGTAACGGCCGATCAGTACTTCACTGCGCGCGGCGAAACGGTTGTAGGCAATGACAGCCGGGATTGCCGCGAACAGGCCGATGGCGGTAGCGATCAGTGCTTCGGCGATGCCCGGAGCAACGGTGGCCAGGGTGGCCTGCTGGGCGCTGGCCAGGCCGCGGAAGGAGTTCATGATGCCCCATACGGTGCCGAACAGGCCGATGTACGGGCTGGTCGAACCAACGGTGGCCAGGAACGGCAAGCTCTGCTCGAGTTTTTCTTCCTCGCGCGAGATGGCCACACGCATGGCACGGCCAACACCTTCCATGACAGCGTCCGGATCAACACCCGGCTGCTGGCGCAGGCGCGAGAACTCCTTGAAACCGGCACGGAACACCTGCTCCACGCCGGAGTCCGGGTCAGGGTTGCTGCCTGCCTGGCGGTACAGCTTGGACAGGTCGATGCCTGACCAGAAACGCTCTTCGAAGGCATCCAGCGCACGACGACCGGCGCGCAGCATGGTGCTGCGCTGGAAGATCATGATCCATGAGGTGACCGAGGCGGCCACCAGGGTCAGCATTACCAGCTGTACCACCACGCTGGCATTGCTGACCAGACTCCACATGGAGGTATGGTCGACGACGTTAGCTTCCACGCTTATTCTCCTGCATTCGATTGATTACCCGAGCCGTCCGCCGCAAAGGCGTCGCGCAGCTGGGGGGGTAGGGCTCGGGGTTTGAAAGTGTCGGCGCGCACGGCAGCCACCAGGAACTGCCCTTCGCAAAGCAGCGTTTCATCCTTTTCCCGCCAGACCTGCTGTACGAAACGCAAGCTGGCGCGATTGAGTTCAAGTACTTGCGCGGTCACCCGCAATTCGTCATCCAGCCGCGCCGGCGCGTGATAGCGCGCTTCGCTGGAATGGACCACGAACAGCAGGTTGTCTTCAGCCAGCTGCGACTGGGAAAAGCCCAGGTGCCGCAGGCGTTCGGTGCGCGCGCGCTCCATGAATTTCAGGTAGTTGACGTAATACACCACGCCGCCCGCATCGGTATCTTCGTAATAGACGCGACACCGGTGTGCGAACGGTTCGAGCTGATTTTGCGCGCGCATACTCTAGTGCTTACTCCTCAGCTTGCCAATCCGCTGTGGCAACTGTTTTTTCTTCATTAATGTCTTATTGCCAGCGCACCCAGGGCATGCCAGCGGTAGGACCACGAAAAGTCGCTTTTGATCTGTCATTCATCGCCTGGCTCGGAAAAATCGCCCCCCTCCCCCAAGCGCCCGGGAATATTCAGCCCAAAGTGCAGGTAGGCATGCCGGGTGACCACGCGGCCGCGTGGCGTGCGCATGATGTAGCCCTGCTGAATCAGGTACGGCTCAAGCACATCTTCGATGGTATGACGCTCTTCGCTGATGGCTGCAGCCAGGTTGTCCACGCCCACCGGGCCGCCGTCGAACTTCTCGATCATGGTCAGCAGCAGGCGACGGTCCGAATGGTCGAAACCACGCTCGTCGACATCCAGCAGGTTCAGCGCCATGTCAGCCACGGCCTTGGTGATCTGGCCCTTGCCGCGTACCTCGGCATAGTCACGCACGCGGCGCAGCAGGCGGTTGGCGATGCGCGGCGTGCCACGGGCACGGCGGGCGATCTCGTAGGCCCCCTGGTCTTCGATGGCCAGGCCAAGGATGTTGGCCGAGCGGCTGACAATGGTGCTCAGATCCTTGTCGTTGTAGAACTCCAGGCGCTGGACGATACCGAAGCGGTCACGCAGCGGGTTGGTCAGCATGCCGGCACGGGTAGTAGCCCCCACCAGGGTGAAGGGTGGCAGATCGAGCTTGATAGAACGGGCTGCCGGGCCTTCGCCGATCATGATGTCGAGCTGGAAGTCCTCCATGGCCGGGTAAAGCACTTCTTCGACCACAGGCGACAGCCGGTGGATTTCGTCGATGAACAGCACGTCGTGCGGCTCGAGGTTGGTCAGCATGGCTGCCAGGTCACCGGGGCGCTCGAGAATCGGCCCCGAAGTGCTCTTCACCGACACGCCCATTTCATGGGCGATGATGTTGGCCAGGGTGGTCTTGCCCAGGCCGGGCGGGCCGAAGATCAGCGTGTGGTCAAGCGACTCGCCGCGGCCGCGGGCGGCCTGGATGAACAGCGCCATCTGCTCGCGCACCACCGGCTGGCCAATGTACTCGTCCAGGCTCAGCGGACGAATCGCACGGTCCTGGACTTCTTCGCGGTCGCGGCCACTGGCGGCGATCAGGCGGTCGGCTTCGATCACTTGGAAATCATCCCTTTCAGGCTGCGGCGGATCAGCTCTTCACTGCTCAGGCCGGCCTTGTCCTTGATCGCGGCAATTGCCTTGCTGGCTTCCTGCGGCTTGTAGCCCAGCGAGACCAAGGCACTGACTGCATCGGCCTCGGCACTGGACTCGCTGGCAACCGGTAAAGGCCCATCGGACACCAGGGTGAACATGGCCGGCGAGGTTTCCCAGGCCTTGAAACGGTCCTTGAGCTCGACCAGCAAGCGCTCGGCGGTTTTCTTGCCGACGCCCGGCACGCGCACCAGGGCTGAGGTGTCCTGGGCCTGCACGCAGCGCACCAGTTCATCCACTTCCAACCCGGACATCAGCGCCAGGGCCAGCTTAGGCCCTACGCCGTTCAGACGGATCAGCTCGCGGAACAACTCGCGCTCACGTTTTTCGGCAAAGCCGTAGAGCAAGTGGGCATCTTCGCGCACGACCAGGTGGGTATGCACCGTGACGGTTTCACCCACTTTGGGCAGACGGTACAGCGTGGTCATGGGAACTTCCAGTTCGTAACCCACGCCGTTGACGTCGATAATCAGGTGAGGCGGTTGTTTTTCCGCCAGGGTGCCGCGCAAACGTCCAATCACGTTCCGATCCTTCCTCTCGGGGAGCCGGTCAAAGACCGCTCAACCCTATCAGCAAATGCAGCGGGTGAATGCATCACCCGAACAAAATGTGTATCAGCGCATGAAGCGCTTACAGACGCAAGCGCCCGCCGCGTCGCCGCGCTGTGCTCAAGCCATGCGGCACCAGGCTGGAGCGGGTGTGGGCGTGGCACAGGGCGATGGCCAGGGCATCGGAAGCGTCGATCTGCGGTTTTTGCGTCAATTTCAGCAGGTGCATGACCATCATCATCACCTGCTCCTTGTTGGCCCCACCCGTGCCGGCCACGGCCTGCTTGACCTGGGTGGCGCTGTACTCGGCGATCTCCAGGCCAGCCTCGGCGGCGGCGACGATAGCCGCGCCACGTGCCTGGCCAAGCTTGAGCGCCGAATCGGCGTTGCGGGCCATGAACACCCGTTCGATGCCCATGGTCACCGGGCCGTGCTGAGCAATGATTTCACTGACACCACGAAAAACAATCTGCAGCCGCTCGTGCAGCTCACCGCTGCCGGTGCGGATGCAGCCCGACGCCACGTACTCGCAACCACGGGCGGTCTGGCGTACCACGCCATAGCCGGTGATGCGCGAGCCGGGGTCGATACCTAGAATCAGAGTCATAAAGCCCGTCGAAAAAATGATGCATCTCTACAAACTGCGCCGGCCCTTTCGCGGGTAAACCCGCTCCTACAGGTACTGCACCACATTTGAAATGGGCGTAATACCTGTAGGAGCGGGTTTACCCGCGAAAGGGCCGGCACAGGCGCTATCAAACGCTCAGAGTTGGCACAAAATGCCAAATCACCTTAGCCGAGGTTTTCCATGATCTCATCGGAAATCTGGGCGTTGGAGTAAACGTTCTGCACGTCATCCAGGTCTTCGAGCATGTCGATCAGCTTGAGCACCTTTTCGGCACCGTCCTGGTCGAGTTCGGCGCTGGTGGTCGGCTGCATGACGATTTCCGCGTCAGCGGCCTTGAAGCCAGCCTCTTCCAAGGCATTACGCACGGCATAGAAGCTGTTGAACGAGGTGAACACGTCGAAGGAGCCGTCGTCGTTGGCAACCACGTCGTCGGCATCGGCTTCCATTGCCGCTTCCATCAACGCGTCCTCTTCCACGCCCGGAGCAAAGCTGATCTGGCCTTTGCGTTCGAACAGGTAGGCCACAGAACCGTCAGTACCCAGGTTGCCGCCACACTTGGTGAAGGCATGGCGCACGGCCGCGGCGGTACGGTTGCGGTTGTCGGTCATGGCTTCGACCATGATCGCCACGCCACCCGGGCCGTAACCTTCGTAGCTAAGCTCTTCGACATTGTCGCTTTCATTGGTGCCAGCACCACGGGCCACGGCACGATCGATGATGTCGCGGCTCATGTTGGCGCCCAACGCCTTGTCCAGCGCCAGGCGAAGGCGCGGGTTGGATGCCGGATCAGGGCCACCCTGCTTGGCAGCGACCGTCAGTTCGCGGATCCACTTGGTGAAGACCTTGCCCCTCTTGGCATCCTGGCGCTCTTTGCGGTGCTTGATGTTCGCCCACTTGGAATGACCAGCCATAACGACTCCGAATCCTTTGAATCACAAACAGCCCCGCCCCATGACGGGGCGGGACGGGAAAATACCTGCGTCGAAACGCAAAGGCGCATCCATGTGGATGCGCCCGGGGACTGCTTACTCGACCTTGGTCTGTTCGCGCAGTCGGATGTGCAGCTCGCGCAGGGCCTTGGCGTCGACCATGCCAGGGGCCTGGGTCATGACGCATGCGGCGCTCTGGGTTTTCGGGAACGCGATCACTTCACGGATCGACTGAGCGCCGGTCATCAGCATGACCAGACGGTCCAGACCGAACGCCAGGCCACCGTGAGGCGGTGCCCCGAACTTCAGAGCGTCGAGCAGGAAGCCAAACTTCTCTTCCTGTTCTTCTGCCTCGATACCCAACAGACGGAATACCGCCTGTTGCATCTCTTTACGGTGGATACGGATCGAACCGCCACCCAGCTCGGTACCGTTAAGCACCATGTCGTAGGCACGGGACAGGGCAGTGGCCGGGTTGGCCTCGAGCTCCTCCGGGGTGCACTTCGGCGCGGTGAACGGGTGGTGCAATGCAGTGAAGCTGCCGTCTTCGTTCTCTTCGAACATTGGGAAGTCGACGACCCACATCGGCGCCCACTCGCAGGTCAGCAGCTCGAAGTCGTGACCCAGACGAATACGCAGCGCACCCAGGGCTTCGCTGACCACCTTGAACTTGTCGGCACCGAAGAACACGATGTCACCGTCTACGGCGCCAACGCGATCGAGGATGTTGTTGAGGTTGGCCTCAGGGATGTTCTTGACGATCGGCGACTGCAGGCCTTCGACGCCCTTGGCGCGCTCGTTGACCTTGATGTAGGCCAGCCCCTTGGCACCGTAGATACCGACGAACTTGGTGTACTCGTCGATTTTGCTGCGCGGCATGCTGGCACCACCTGGCAGACGCAGGGCGGTAACGCGGCACTTCGGATCGTTGGCCGGGCCGGCGAACACCTTGAAGTCGACATCCTTCAGCTGGTCGGCAACGTCAACCAGCTCCAGCGGAATACGCAGGTCTGGCTTGTCGGAGCCGTAGCGGCGCATGGCCTCTTCGAAGGTCATGTGCGGGAATTCGCCGAATTCCAGGTCGAGCACTTCCTTGAACAGCTTGCGGATCATGCTTTCGGTCAGGCCCATGATCTCGCTTTCATCGAGGAAACTGGTCTCGATGTCGATCTGGGTGAATTCCGGCTGACGGTCGGCACGCAGGTCTTCGTCACGGAAGCACTTGGCGATCTGGTAGTAACGGTCGAAGCCAGCGACCATCAGCAGCTGCTTGAACAGCTGTGGCGATTGCGGCAGGGCGAAGAAGCTACCGGCGTGGGTACGGCTTGGCACCAGGTAGTCGCGCGCGCCTTCCGGGGTGGCGCGGGTGAGGATCGGGGTTTCGACGTCGAGGAAGCCGTTGTCATCCATGAAGCGACGGATGCTGCTGGTGATGCGCGAACGCAGGCGCAGCTTTTCAGCCATTTCCGGGCGACGCAGGTCGATGAAGCGGTAACGCAGGCGGGTTTCCTCACCGACGTCGGAGTACTCGTTCAGCGGGAACGGCGGGGTTTCCGCCTCGTTGAGCACGGTCAGCTGGTAGCCGAGGATCTCGATGGCACCGGAGGCCATGTTGGCATTCACTGCACCTTCAGGACGCTTGCGGACCTTGCCGGTGATCTGCACGACGTATTCGCTGCGCACACGGTCGGCAGCAGCGAAGGTTTCGGCGCGATCCGGGTCGAACACGACCTGGGCCATGCCTTCGCGGTCACGGATGTCGAGGAAGATCACCCCGCCGTGGTCGCGGCGACGATGGACCCAGCCGCAAAGGGTGACTTCCTGGCCGTCCAGGCTCTCGTTCAGTTGGCCGCAATAATGGCTGCGCATCATGATGGTGGTTTCGCTTCTCGTGATTCGTGTATTCGGTGGAGGCCTTGGCCGCCCGGAGGGCTAATACTGCAAGACCCGGTCACAGCATTCAACTCAGTCGGCCTTGTCGCCGCCTGCCAGATTCTTTTTCGCCCCGGTCTTGAAGTCGGTTTCGTACCAACCGTTACCGCTCAGGCGAAAGCCTGGCACCGACAGCAGCTTTTTCAGTGCCGGCGCCTGACAGGCCGGGCAATCGGTCAGCGGCGCGGCGCTGATCTTCTGCAGCACTTCCATGCGGTGCTCGCAGGACGCACATTGATAGTCATAAAGGGGCATGGGTGTCTCTCGTCAACCATAACGCTGGCTGCCGGGGGGCAGCAAAAAGCGGGATTATATATGGTTAGCAAGCACTGCGCAGCCCGCCTGGCGATCAGCGCACACTTGGCGGGTCCTGCAGCCACGCCACGCAGATTACCCGGATCAGCCCGCTGAAGTTGCGCACTCCGCCCTGGCGCAGGTGCACCTCACGGTCCACGTAGGACAACACGGCACTGACCGAACAACGGTTGGCGGCGGCGATGCGCTCAAGGATACCCCAGTAGACAGCCTCCAGGCGCAGACAGGTAGAAAAGCCGTTGAGCCGCACGGAACGTGACACCGGCTGCGTCTGCAACATGTCGAAGTCCGCCTTGAACGGGTCGATGCACTGTTTTCCTGGCCAGCTGCCCTGGCCAGCCATACGTTTGCTCGCTTGCATCATGCGCCACACTTCCTCGTCACAGGTACCAGGTGGCCTATGAAGCGCTGACGGGCGAGCTTAAAGCAGCGGCAAAATGTTCCTTCGCAAATACCGGATTGCCAGGCGGAGCCTGTGGGAGCGGCCTTGCGTCGCGATAGGGCCGCGCAG
The DNA here is from genome assembly GCF_034044115.1 of Pseudomonas sp. BO3-4. Lineage (NCBI taxonomy): Bacteria > Pseudomonadati > Pseudomonadota > Gammaproteobacteria > Pseudomonadales > Pseudomonadaceae > Pseudomonas > Pseudomonas sp. BO3-4. Next base: position 1,358,524 of record NZ_CP139018.1, on the reverse strand, counting down.
CGGCCCCAGGATCTCGGCATCATGCATAGATTGCTGGGGCCGCTTTGCGGCCCTATCGCGACACAAGGCCGCTCCCACAGGGGTTACTCAGGCCTCGTGGCAGAGGTGCCCGTCGACCAAGGTGTAACGCACTGCACCTGGCAGGCGGCTGCCGATGAATGGTTGGGCACCGGCTGCGCCGGTGTTCGCGGGCGTGCCCGCTCCCACAGCGGTTGCGCAAGCTTTCCGCCTTGAGCAACGGTTACTTGCCGTCGAGCAGTACCCGCAGCATCCAGGCGGTTTTCTCGTGTACCTGCATGCGCTGTGTCAGCAGGTCGGCGGTCGGCTCGTCACTGACCTTGTCCACCACAGGGAAAATGCTGCGCGCAGTGCGTACCACGGCCTCCTGCCCCTGAACCAACTGGCGGATCATCTCGTCTGCCGGGGGGACGCCTTCCTCCTCCTTGATCGACGAGTGCCGTGCATAAAATGCATACGAACCCGGTGCCGGGAAGCCCAAGGCACGGATGCGCTCGGCGATCGAATCGACTGCCAGCGCCAGTTCGTTGTACTGCTCTTCGAACATCAGGTGCAGGGTGCGGAACGACGGGCCGGTGACGTTCCAGTGAAAGTTATGGGTTTTCAGATACAGCACGTAGGTATCCGACAACAGGCGGGACAGCCCATCGACGATGGACTTGCGATCTTCTTCACTGATACCGATATCGATTGCCATGAAGCTCCCCTTTCCATAAGGCTTGAGACTCAAGCGGGCGCCGACCACTGTAGCAACACTTGTCGCATCCCGCATGTGACATGGCGCAATACATCGCCACTGGGCGGCCCGCGGTTTGAGTAGGCTGCGGCTTTACTGTTAAATAGGCACCGTGCCACCCGTGCGGACTGTCATTGCCGGGTGCATAGGCTGGCCCGCCACGTGTTCGCGCTCTATACCTCATGCGCACCGTGCTGCCAGCTCTTCCTGTGATCGGCCTTATCAACAGTGAGCCAACCCCATGTTCAAGATCGTCCATCTGGTGACGGGCGTCGCAGCTTTGCTGCTATCGCTCATACCCAGCCTTAAAACCGATGCGACACCCTTCCTGCAACAACCCGACGCGGTCTACCTGGCCCTGCTCGGCCTGCTCAATCTGGTGCTGGCCCCGGTCGTGCCGCTGTATCATCGCGGCGCGCGGCAACAACTGCAGCACCTGGCCTGCGCCCTGCTGGTGGTCGCCGTCGTGCTGCAGACCCTGACGCTACTGGCCCGCCCGGAAATGGGCAACCTGGCAGCCCTGGTGTGTGCGGCGCTGGCCGTGGCCCTGCATCTGGCCGTGGGCTTTGCCCGCAGCCCGCGCAAGGCACGCGGCAGTCAACACGTGGCACAAGATGCCGGCAACCGTGATACCGGCACCGTCAAATGGTTCAACACATCGAAAGGCTTTGGTTTTATCTCCCGAGACTCGGGTGATGACATTTTCGTGCACTTTCGGGCCATCCGCGGCGAGGGCCACCGCATTCTGGTCGAAGGCCAGCGCGTGGAGTTTTCGGTGATGCACCGCGACAAGGGCCTGCAGGCCGAAGACGTGGTTGCAGTAACCCGCCGCTGACCAACGGCTGACCGGCCGACGCTATCGACGGCAAGCCAACGCCCACAAGGGCCGTGCTGCACCTGAAGGCAGCATCATACCTGTGGGGGCTGGCTTGCCGGCGATAGCAGCCGGGAACAACTCAATAATGAGGAGGCGGGGCCTCTTCCCCTTCGCTGCCATACTGGCCAACCATCTCTTCATGGCGCCTGATCAGCTCGGCCATCTGCAATTGCAGCCGCTCGATCACACGCGCTTGCTCCACCACCACGTCATTCAGCGCCTGGATAGCGTCATCCTGAAACGCCTGACGGGTTTCCAGTTCGACCATCCGCATTTCCAGTGTCATCTCAGGCCTCTTGGTAACCAGCAAGTTGTAGCCCACGCAGGCGCTGGCGAACGGCTTGCAGTTGATCATCGGTGTAGCCCACAGGCGCACACTTGCCCCATACCGGTGCCGGCCACGCGGCGTCGTCGCGCTGGCGCACGATCACATGCATGTGCAACTGGCTGACCACGTTGCCCAAGGTAGCCACGTTCATCTTGTCGGCCCCATAGCTGGCCTTCAGCGCTTCTGCCAACAAGGTGGTTTCCTGCCACAACTGCTGTTGCTCTGCCGCATCCAGCTCGAACAGCTCACTGACACCAGCGCGCTTGGGCACCAGAATGAACCATGGGTAATTGGCATCCTTGCTCAGCAGCAACTGGCACAGCGAAAACTCTCCCAACACCAGCGAATCCTGCTGCAAACGCGAATCGAGGACGAACACGGCATATCTCCTTCAGGCAATACCATCCCGCTTCAGGCGGAAAACAGGCCAGCAAGGATACCTTGCACACTCCCGGTAACACAGCGCTACTTTTCGCACCAAAATGAGGCCACCTGCCCGCCCCTCCCACACTGACCACCCCACAAACGACGCTGGATGAACAAGTTGCGGTAACACTTTGACTCTAAAGGCAACTTTTTAATTTCTAATGATTCTCGATCGCACAAATCACACAAGCAGCCTTCGCCCCGCGTTTACGGGACTTCCCGACCCTCGGTAGCAGGTTTTGTGAAAATTTCATGAACTGTTGCGAATTTTGAGCACGCTTGTTGCATTCCCTTCACGCCAAGTCGGCACGACATCTGCAGTGGCAGCTGTACGCGACAAATAACAATAGCGACATGGGTGACCAGGGAGTTTCCTCAACCGGAATCGGCAATTACCGATTCATTACGGTGACAGGAACAGCGCTGAGGTTATACGGCCCCTGCACCGGGGCGTGATTTGCGACATGGAAATACTTAAAAGCGACACGGTGAAAAAGTTCCGCAAAGAGTGCTTATAGCCATATCGCCAACAACAGTCTGCGTGCTATACATTTTCGCCGACATAACAAGAAAGAGCTGCCCCATATAACTAAAAGACTTGGACGCAGCGGTACTCTTCCTAAAAACCAAAGGAGCAAATCACGATGCGCGTGATGAAGTGGAGCATGATCGCCCTGGCCGTTTCGGCAGGGACCTCGCAGTTGGCAATGGCCTCGGCACAGGACGAGTCCAAAGGTTTCATCGAAGACAGCAAGCTGAGCGTCAAGACCCGCATGCTGTATTTCAGCCGTGACTTCCGCAACAACGAAGGCGGTCAGAGCCGTCGCGAAGAAACCGGCCTGGGCTTCGTCGGCACCTTCGAGTCCGGCTTCACCCAAGGCACCGTGGGTGTAGGTGTCGACGCCATCGGCATGCTCGGCCTGAAACTGGACAGCGGCAAGGGCCGTGCCGGTACCGGCCTGTTCCCGACCGGTTCCGACGGCCGTTCGCAGGATGACTACTCCAAGGGCGGCGGCGCGGTCAAATTCCGCATCTCCGACACCGTGCTGAAAGTGGGTGACCAGTTCACCGCGCTGCCGGTCTTCGCCACCGATGACAGCCGCCTGCTGCCAGAAATCGCCCAGGGCACCCTGATCACCAGCAACGAGATCGAAGGGCTGACCCTGCACGCTGGTCACTTCACCAGCCTGACTGCCCAGGAACAAACCAACCGCGACAGCTTCGGCCTGAAGGAAGCCAACGTGGTCGGCGGCACCTACGCCTTCACCGACAACCTCAGCACCAGCCTGTACTACTCGAAGGTTGAAGACTACTGGCGCAAATACTACGCCAACGTCAACTGGGCGCTGCCAATCTCCGACAATCAAGGCCTGGTGTTCGACTTCAACATCTATGACACCAAGAGCGAAGGCTCTGCCGAGTACCGCGCATTCGATGGCGAGAAGCTGGACAACCGCGCGTTCAGCCTGTCCGGCGCCTACAACATCGGCGCTCACACCTTCACCCTGGCCTACCAGAAAGTCACCGGTGACGGCGACTATGGTTATGGTATCGACGGTGGCGGCACCATCTTCCTGGCCAACTCCGTGGCCCGCTCCGACTTCAACGCCGAAGACGAGAAATCCTGGCAGGCTCGCTACGACCTGAACTTTGCCGAATACGGCATTCCAGGCCTGACCTTCATGACCCGTTATGTACGCGGTTCCGACGCCAACGTCGCCGGCACCACCAACGGCAAAGAATGGGAACGCGACGTCGACATCAAGTACGTGCTGCAGGAAGGCCCGGCGAAAGACCTGAGCTTCCGCGTGCGTCAAGCCACCTACCGTTCTTCCGATGGTGTCTACTACGATTCCCCATCGATCGACGAACTGCGCCTGATCGTGGAGTACCCGCTGAGCATCCTGTAAGCCTGGCTTGCAGTGCCCCGCACCTGAAAAAGCCCGGCAATCACGCCGGGCTTTTTCTTGGCTGACAAGTGTCACGCCCTGGGGCATCCTGTACGCCTTCGTTTCCCCCCCGTACAATGCGGGGCTATTTCAACGTCTTAGGCAATCGACACGGCTAACCATGCGCACCAGTCAATATTTGCTCGCCACCCAGAAAGAAACCCCTGCCGACGCAGTGGTCATCAGCCATCAGCTCATGCTGCGTGCCGGCATGATCCGCAAACTGGCCTCCGGCCTGTACACCTGGCTGCCGATGGGCTTGCGGGTAATGCGCAAGGTCGAAGCCGTGGTGCGTGAGGAAATGAACGCCGCCGGCGCCCTGGAGGTGCTGATGCCGAGCATCCAGCCCGCCGAGCTGTGGCAGGAATCCGGTCGCTGGGAGCAATACGGCCCTGAGCTGCTGCGCCTGAAAGACCGCCACCAGCGTGACTTCTGCGTCGGCCCTACCCACGAAGAAGTGATCACCGACCTGGCCCGTAACGAGCTGTCCAGCTATAAACAGCTGCCGCTCAACCTGTACCAGATCCAGACCAAGTTCCGTGACGAAATCCGCCCGCGCTTCGGCCTGATGCGTGGCCGCGAGTTCATCATGAAGGACGCCTACTCGTTCCATGCCGACCAGGCTTCCCTGCAGGAAACCTACGACCGCATGCACCAGGCGTACAGCAATGTGTTCACCCGCCTGGGCCTGGACTTCCGCCCTGTGCAGGCCGACACCGGCTCGATCGGTGGCAGCTACTCGCACGAGTTCCACGTGCTGGCCGAGTCCGGCGAAGACGACGTGATCTTCAGCGACAGCTCCGACTACGCCGCCAACATCGAGAAAGCCGAGGCTATCCCGCGTGAAACCGTGCGCCCTGCCCCTACCGAGGAGCTACGCCTGGTCGACACCCCGAACGCCAAGACCATCGCCCAGTTGGTGGAAAACCACGGCCTGCCGATCGAAAAGACCGTCAAGACCCTGATCGTACGCGGTGCCGAAGAGGGCAAGCTGATTGCCCTGATCGTCCGTGGCGACCACGAACTGAACGAAATCAAGGCCACCAAGCTGGAACAGGTTGCCGACCCGCTGGTCATGGCCACCGAAGCCGAACTGCGCGACGCCATTGGCGCCGGCGCCGGCTCGCTCGGCCCGCTCAACCTGCCACTGGAAATCATCATCGACCGCTCGGTTGCCCTGATGAGCGACTTCGGCATTGGCGCCAACATCGACGACAAGCACTACTTCGGCGTCAACTGGGAACGCGACCTGCCGGTGCCACAGGTTGCCGACCTGCGTAACGTGGTCGAAGGCGACCCAAGCCCGGACGGCCAGGGCACCCTGGTGATCAAGCGCGGCATCGAAGTGGGCCACATCTTCCAGCTGGGTACCAAGTACAGCGAGGCATTGAAATGCCAGGTACTGGGCGAGAACGGTAAGCCGGTGGTTCTGTCGATGGGCTGCTACGGCATCGGCGTTTCCCGCGTGGTCGCCGCGGCCATCGAGCAGAGCTATGACGACAAGGGCATCATCTGGAACGACGCCCTGGCCCCGTTCCAGATCGCTCTGGTGCCGCTGCGCTATGAAACCGAGGTGGTCCGTGAGGCAACCGACAAGCTGTACGCCGAACTGACTGCTGCCGGCTTCGAAGTGCTGCTGGACGACCGCGACAAGAAGACCAGCCCAGGCATCAAGTTTGCCGACATGGAGCTGATTGGCATCCCACACCGCATCGTCGTCAGCGATCGCGGCCTGGCCGAAGGCAACCTGGAGTACAAGCACCGCACCGAGCAGGACGCCCAGGCGTTGCCGCTCAATGAAGTGCTGACCTTCCTGCAGGCCCGCGTTCGCCGCTGATAACCAATGCACGAGTGATCATGTACAAGCGAAGTACCTTTACCCTTGGGGGCGCCGCACTGTGCGGCGCCCTGCTCGTCAGCGGCTGCGCCAACCAGATGTCCCAGCGCAGCGACCATGAGGAGCGCGTCGAGCGCAAACTGCTCGAGCACACCCTGCAGATCGATGTCGGCGAGCCGAAGGTGATGGAGCTTCCGCAGCGACGTGTGCGCGTGCATGAGCAAAAGCGCTTCGAAGTGACCGAATTCGAAGTGACCCGTCGCTATGACCGCTACACGCCTTACCAACCCTGGCGGGAGATCTACGAGATCCCGCTGGGTGCAGTGGCCGTGGTGGCGGGTGTCGGCGCCAATGTGGTCAACGTCTTCGCCTTGGGCAACCTGCCGCAAAGTATCACCCACGACTGGCTCAGCTATGGCGTGGATGGGCTCAATCCGTTCATGAACGTGCCATCCAACGGCCGCGCCCAGCAGAACCTGGCCGGGATCAGCGAAGTGCAGAAAGGCCAGCGAGAGGAATCCACCAGCCTGCCCTGGAGCGAGCGCCTGGTCGAGGTCAAGGCCGGCAAGATGACCCACGAGCTGACCACGGACCGCAACGGCGTGCTGCGCCTGAACCTGCTCGACAGCCCGTTCTCCGAGCAAAACCTCAACCACGTCGGCACCCTGCACCTGCAAGTACTTGACGAGGACAATGCGGTACGAGGCGATGCCAGCCTGTTGGTCAGCGCTACCCTGCGCAATAAGCTGCTCGAAGCCCATGAGCTGATCTTCGATGACCTCGAAGATGATGATGTCGGCCAGTGGGTGCACCGGGTCAAGCGCCTGTCCGAACTGGGCCTTGAAGAGGAAGCCAGTGAAATGGAACAGAGCCTGATCGAGCTGACCCGCAACGATCCGGAGCTGCAACAGGAGTTCCTGCAGTCGCTGACCAAGGCCACTGGCCGGTTGGTGGCGGATCCAGGCGTGCATTAATAGAAGGGGCTGCATTGCAGCCCCTTTCATTTAGGCGGGAACAGCTCCAGCTGTTCATGTGCGCCCCGCAAGTCACGCAACCTCACCCCTACCCCTAGCAAGCGTACCGGCTTGCCGCCACGGGCGAACGCCTGCCCCAGCAATTGCCGATAACTCTCCAGGTCCCGGCCGGCCCCGGCTTGCTCCATGGTGGTCTGGCTGAAGTCATGGAACTTGACCTTGACGAACGGCTTGTCTGGCCGGTAACTGCTGTCCATTCGAGCGATGCGTTCGTTCAGGCTAGCCAGCAGATCTGGCAGCCGCGCCAAGCAACTGGCCAGGTCTGGCAGGTCGGTGTCGTAGGTATTTTCCACACTCACCGACTGGCGTCGGCTGTCGTTATGCACTGCACGCTCATCGATCCCCCGCGCCAACCCCCACAACCGCTCGCCAAAACTGCCGAACTCGCGCACCAATGCCAGCCGCGACCAATCACGCAACTGCAGGCAGGTTTCGATGCCCAGCCGCGTCAGTTTGTCGGCCGTCACCTTACCCACCCCATGCAACCTGGCCACCGGCAAGGCTGCAACGAACGTTTCCACTTCATTTGGGGTAATCACGAACAGCCCGTTGGGTTTGCGCCAGTCACTGGCGATCTTGGCCAGAAACTTGTTAGGCGCCACGCCAGCCGACACGGTGATATGCAGGGTGCGGGCAACACGCCGGCGTATATCCTCGGCAATGCGCGTTGCGCTGCCCGAATACCACTGGCTGTCGCTGACATCCAGATAGGCTTCGTCCAGGGACAAAGGCTCGATGAGCTCTGTGTAGTCGCGAAAGATCGTGTGGATTTCCCGCGAGGCCTCACGGTAGGCCTCGAAGCGCGGCTTGACGATCAACAGATCGGGGCAGAGCTTCAGCGCATGCCGCGATGACATGGCCGAGCGCACGCCATAGGCACGCGCTTCATAGTTGCAGGTGGCGATTACCCCGCGATGGTCGGGCGAGCCCCCCACCGCCATGGGGCGACCGGCCAGGCGCGGGTCATCACGCATCTCGATCGCAGCGTAGAAACAATCGCAGTCGACGTGGATGATCTTGCGCAAGGACATGGACGACCGTCAGCACTGTAAATTCATACAGATAGTATCGCATGCGCCCTCCTCTGAAACAGCTCACCTGCTTTGCTACACGATAATCGGCCTGAAAGCCCCGCCGTGACTGAGCTGTACACGGATATGAAGCGCTAAGGGTTTGAACAAAAAAGGTTTTTCCAAAACAATTGCTTGACATCGGAGCGTAAATCCGTAGAATTCGATCTCACAGGCGCGGGATGGAGCAGCCTGGTAGCTCGTCGGGCTCATAACCCGAAGGTCGTCGGTTCAAATCCGGCTCCCGCAACCAGATTCGAGAAAAGGCCACTGTTAACGCAGTGGCCTTTTTCTTTGCCCGTTAAAAAGCTTTTCCGAAAAAGCCTCGAAAAATCAAAGCCTAGCGCTTGACATATAAACTACACGCTGTAGAATCCGCCCCACTGACGCGGGATGGAGCAGCCTGGTAGCTCGTCGGGCTCATAACCCGAAGGTCGTCGGTTCAAATCCGGCTCCCGCAACCAGATTCAAGAAAAGGCCACTGTTAACACAGTGGCCTTTTTCTTTGCCTGCTGATAAGCATTTGCGAAAAAACGTCGAAAAATCAAAGCCTAGCGCTTGACATACAAACCACACGCTGTAGAATCCGCCCCACTGACGCGGGATGGAGCAGCCTGGTAGCTCGTCGGGCTCATAACCCGAAGGTCGTCGGTTCAAATCCGGCTCCCGCAACCATATTCGTCAGAACAAACCCCGCCTGTGTAAAAGCAGCGCGGGGTTTGTTGCTTTATACCTCCCTGACTTTCGTCGCCTCGATTTTCCCTCCCCTCATGCCAACCCGCAGGCTTGAGATGTCGTGCCCAGGATGAACTATCTTTAACCCTGCCAAGCCGCTGCAAACGCCTGAGGCCGGAGTAACATTGGATACGTTTTCCTAAGGGACTTTCACTTGGCCGCACCTTTCCTTCACCTCGCGCTGCATGCCCGGGGCAACTCATGACTTCGCACAATCCCGAACCTCCGGTGCCACTCGCTACGGCGCTACCCGGTGCTGTGCAGCGCCTGCCCCTACTCGAACGCCTGAGTCGCTACCGCCAGCCCATAGGCCTGATGGTGACCCTGTTACTGTTCACGATGGCCTTGATTGCCTGCCGCCACCTGCTGAGCGAGCTGGACATCTATGCCTTGCACGATGCCATGCTCAGCGTGCCCACCCAGTCATTGCTGGGCGCCTTGCTGGCAACGGTGATCGGCTTTGTGATCCTGCTGGGCTACGAGTGGTCGGCCAGCCGCTATGCGGGCGTGAAACTGCCAGCACGCAGCCTGGCACTGGGCGGCTTCAGCGCCTTTGCCATCGGCAACGCCATCGGCCTGTCGATGCTCTCTGGCGGCTCGGTTCGCTATCGCCTGTACGCACGGCAAGGGCTTGGTGCTGGCGAAGTCGCACGCATGACCGTGTTTGCCAGCCTGTCACTGGGCTGCGCGCTGCCGCCCCTGGCCGCCTTGGCGACATTGAGCAACCTGCCGGCGGCCTCGACAGCGCTCGGGTTGGCGCCCGGCCTGCTGGCAGCTGTTGCCAGCGCCGTGCTGGTGGTGTCTGCCTTACTGGTAATTGGCTTGTACCGCCGACGCCTGGCCGAGCAACCGGCGGCCAATAACCTGCTCGTTCAACTGGGGCGGCGCACACTTCGCCTGCCGGATGCACGCCTGGCGGCCCTGCAATTGCTGATAACCGCGCTGGATGTGGCGGCGGCGGCCACCGTGCTCTACCTGTTGCTGCCCGAAGCCCCTCCTTTCGGCGCGTTCGTGCTGGTGTACCTGCTGGCCTTGGCCGCGGGCGTGCTCAGCCACGTACCGGGCGGCGTCGGGGTGTTCGAAGCGATCCTGCTGGCGGCCTTTGCCGACCAGCTCGGTGCCGCACCGCTGGCGGCTGCCTTGCTGCTGTACCGGCTGATCTATGTGGTGCTGCCACTGCTGCTGGCCTGCGTGTTGCTGCTGGCCAATGAAGCCCGACGCCTGCTGTTTGCGCAACAGGCCATCAAGGCCGCTTCAGGTCTGGCCGCACCGATCCTGTCGATTCTGGTGTTCCTGTCCGGCGTGGTGCTGCTTTTTTCCGGTGCCACGCCCGAGATAGATACGCGCCTGGAGCATATGGGTTTCCTGGTGCCACACCGGCTGATCGACGCCTCTCATTTCGGCGCCAGCCTGATCGGTGTGCTATGCCTGCTGCTGGCCCAAGGCCTACGCCGGCGCCTGTCCGCCGCCTGGCTACTGACCACCGTGCTGTTGCTGGTCGGCGCCCTGCTGTCGCTGTTGAAGGGCTTTGACTGGGAAGAGGCTTGCCTGCTGACCTTTACCGCCGCCCTGCTCGCACTGTTCCGCCGCTCGTTCTATCGCCCCAGCCGACTGCTGGAGCTGCCCTTCTCACCGGTTTTCCTGGTGGCCAGCGCCTGTACGGTGGGCGCATCAGTGTGGCTTCTGCTGTTCGCCTACCAGGATGTGCCTTACAGCCATCAGCTGTGGTGGCAGTTCACCCTCGATGCCGACGCGCCACGCGGCCTGCGCGCCGCCATGGGCAGTGCCTTGCTGCTGGCTGCCGTGGCACTGACGTGGCTGCTGCGCACAGCGCCGCCCGTGATCCACCTGCCCGATGAAGAAGAGCTGCAACGCGCCAACCGCATCCTGCAGGCCTCCGACCAACCCGACGGCGGCTTGGCGCTGACTGGCGACAAGGCGTTGCTGTTCCACCCGCGTGGTAACGCGTTCCTCATGTACGCCCGGCGCGGCCGCAGCCTGGTGGCGCTGTACGACCCGATAGGCCCGGCCCAGGAACGCGCCGAGATGATCTGGCAGTTCCGCGACCTGTGCGACCTGCACCACGCACGCCCCGTGTTCTACCAGGTACGTGCGGAGAACCTGCCGTTCTACATGGACATCGGCCTGACCGCATTGAAGCTCGGTGAAGAAGCCCGGGTCGACTTGCGCCGCTTTGACCTTGAAGCCAAAGGCAAGGAGATGAAAGACCTGCGCTACACCTGGAACCGCGGCGGACGCGATGGCCTGAGCCTGGAGATCCATGAGCCCGGCCACGCCCCGTTGACTGAGCTGAAGGAAATTTCCGACGCCTGGCTCGGCGGTAAAAACGTGCGCGAGAAAGGCTTCTCGCTGGGGCGCTTCAGCCCAGACTACCTGCAACACTTCCGCATAGCCCTGATTCGCTTCCAGGGCCGCCCGGTAGCCTTCGCCAACTTGCTGGAAACCCATGGAAACGAGCTGGCCAGCCTCGACCTGATGCGTGCGCACCCCGAAGCGCCAAAGCTGACCATGGAGTTCATGATGATCGGCTTGATCCTGCACTACAAAAGCCATGACTACGGGCGTTTCAGCCTGGGCATGGTACCGCTGTCCGGCCTGCAACCCAGGCGCGGCGCCCCCTTGACCCAGCGCTTGGGTTCGCTGGTGTTCCGCCGTGGTGAACAGCTTTACAACTTCCAGGGGCTTCGACGCTTCAAGGACAAGTTCCAGCCGGACTGGGAACCCCGCTACATGGCCGTGCCAGCCGGGCTTGACCCGCTGGTGGCACTGGCCGACACCGCCGCCCTGATTGCAGGCGGCCTGACTGGATTGGTGAAACGCTGATGACCCGACGCTTTTGGTTGTACCTGCTGGTTCCCCTGCTGCTGGCCGCCCTGGGTGGTGCGCTGGCCTTCTGGCTGTGGACGCGCCCGGCCCCCGAGGCGCGCCTGGAGCAAATGAGCATCAATGACACCAGCATCACCCGTGTTACCCCTGGCGTGCACCCCAAGGCCCGGGTGGCCATCGGCGTGCCACAAGACCAGGCACTGACGGGCAAGCAACTGCTCGACCTGAGCCAGGCCGGTGAAGCCCAGCTGGTACAGGTGATTCTGCCGCCTGGCGACTGCAGCAAGCAGCAACAGGCCATGGACCAGGCGCTGACCCAACTGCAGGAAAAACCGACCTTGGTCGCCGGCATCGGCCCCGGTGCCACCCAGGCCTGGCGCTGGCTGGCCAGCCAGAACGATGACAAGGCGCGGGCCATTTCCGTGGGCTTCACCCTCGAACAGCCTGACTGCCAGGCACCGCTGCCCAAATCGGCTGCCCATGGCCACTGGAACGTCGCCTGGAACGACAACCCGGATGACGCCAGCGCCGCCTTCGTGCGCGACCAGGCCAACGCCGAAACCAGCATCAGCGACTACGACATCCACTTGCCACAAGTGCTCAAGGCGCAACTGACCCAAGCCCTGGTCGGCCGCGACGGTAACGCACTGGCCATCCCGGTGGTCGAAGTGCCGGCCGGGCAAACCACAGACACGGTTACCTTGTTCCTCTCTGGTGATGGCGGCTGGCGCGACCTGGACCGCGACGTGGCCGGGGAAATGGCCAAGCTGGGTTACCCGGTGGTGGGCATCGACACGCTGCGCTACTACTGGCAGCACAAGACCCCGGAACAAAGCGCCGCCGACCTTTCCGAGCTGATGCATCACTACCGGCAGAAGTGGGGTACCAAGCGCTTCGTATTGACCGGCTATTCGTTCGGCGCCGACGTGCTGCCGGCAATCTACAACCGCCTGCCCGTCGAGGACCAGCAGCGTATCGACGCGGTGGTGCTGCTAGCCTTTGCGCGCAGTGGCAGCTTCGAGATCGAGGTCGAGGGTTGGCTGGGCAAGGAAGGCCAGGAAGCGCCAACCGGGCCGGAAATGGCCAAGCTGCCAGCGTCCAAGGTCGTGTGCGTATATGGCGTCGAGGAAACCGACGAGAGCGGTTGCACGGAAAAGACGGCAGTGGGTGAGCGCCTGAAACTGCCTGGTGGTCACCACTTCGACGAGAACTACCCGGCACTCGCCAAGCGCTTGATTGGCGAGATCGAGACGCGCCAGGGCAAGACCAGCGTAGCTGAACAGAACTGACAAGGGTCAGGGCCGCTCTGCGGCCCTGACCCTTTCTGTGCAAACCCATTCAGATCTCGACCTGCGTCCCCAGTTCGATCACCCGGTTCAACGGCAGGTTGAAGAAGCGCAAGTTGCCGTTGGCATTTTTCAGCAGGAACGCGAACAGGTTGCCCCGCCAGCGCGACATCCCCTCCAGCCGTGACGCGATCACCGTCTCGCGGCTGAGGAAGTAGGTAGTGCGCATTGGCGTGAAGTCCAGGTCATCCAGATGACACAGCTTCAACGCGGCAGGCACGTCCGGCTCATCCATGAACCCAAAGTGCAGCAACACACGGAAGAATCCGTCGCCATAGGCTTCCACCTCGAAACGCTCATGTTCCGGTACCCGCGGCCGGTCTTCGCTGACCACAGTCAGCAGCACCACCTGGCTGTGCAACACCTGGTTGTGCAACATGTTGTGCAACAGCGCATGCGGCACGGCATCGGAGCGTGCCGTCAGAAACACTGCAGTCCCCTCGACCCGATGCGGTGGCTGAATGCGGATGCTGCTGATGAACAATGGCAATGGCAGGGCACCTTCATCGATGCGCTCGACCAGAATCTGCTTGCCGCGCTTCCAGGTGCTCATCAGCAGGTAGAGCACACCACCGGCCAACACGGGGAAGGCACCACCCTGGACGATTTTCGGCACATTGGCGGCGAAGAACAGCCCGTCGACAAACAGGAAGCCGACCAGAATCGGCACTGCAAGCAGCGGCGGCCACTTCCACAGCAGCAGCATCACCGCGGACACCAGGATGGTGGTCATCAGCATGGTACCGGTGACCGCAACCCCGTAGGCTGCCGCCAGAGCGCCCGAGGACCCGAAGCCGATGACCAGCAGCACCACACCCACCATCAGCGTCCAGTTCACTGCACCAATGTAGATCTGCCCCTGCTCGTCGCTTGAGGTGTGCTGAATCTGCATACGTGGGATGTAGCCCAGCTGAATGGCCTGACGGGTCAGGGAGAAGGCCCCGGAAATCACCGCCTGCGAAGCGATAACCGTGGCCATGGTGGCCAGCCCGACCAACGGCAGCAGCGCCCAGCCCGGCGCCAGCAGGTAGAACGGGTTGCGCGCGGCCTCCGGGTTTTGCAGCAGCAGTGCACCCTGGCCAAAATAATTGAGCACCAGCGCCGGGAGCACCAGGATGAACCAGGCCCGGGCAATCGGCTTGCGGCCAAAGTGCCCCATGTCGGCGTACAGCGCCTCGGCACCGGTCAGCGCCAGCACTACCGCACCCAGAATGGCCACGCCAATACCGGGGTGCACCACGAAGAAGTTGACTGCCCAGCCCGGGTTGAACGCCTTGAGTACTTCCGGGCTCTGCGAGATGCCATGCACACCCAGCGCGCCCAGCGCCACGAACCAGGTCACCATGATCGGACCAAACAGCTTGCCGATCTTCTCAGTGCCATGTTGCTGCACCAGGAACAGCGCCACCAGCACCACCAGCGAAATTGGCACCACCCAGTGGTCGATGCCATCGAAGGCCAGGCCCATGCCCTCCACCGCCGACAGCACCGACACCGCCGGGGTGATCATGCTGTCGCCATAGAACAGCGAAGCGCCGATCAAGCCACAGATCACCATCAGCGTGCGCAGCCGCGGGTACGCCGCCGTGGCCCGCCGCGCCAGAGCGGTCAACGCCATGGTGCCGCCCTCCCCCTGGTTATCGGCACGCAAGATGAACATCACATACTTGAATGACACCACCCACAACAACGACCAAAGGATCAGCGACAGGATCCCCAGCACGCCATCATGGTTGACCGACACCCCGTAGCCGCCGGTAAAGACTTCCTTGAGGGTATACAACGGGCTGGTGCCGATATCGCCATAAACTACCCCGACCGCCGCCACGAGCAGGCCCACCGACCGTGACGCACCCTGCTTCCCCTCGTGCCCGCCCTCAGCGTGACTGCTTGCCTGAACCATCGACCACTCCCGCAAACGGCCTTCACGGCCCTTGGTAATCAATCTGCCACCAGGCCCTGGAAGGTACCCCGGCGCAACGGCGCGAAGCATAGCGCAGCGTTCGTCGTATTTCTGCTGGTCAAGCGCCCTTGCGCTCGCTAGAATTGCGCACTTTTTGATCAGAGGCGCCAAAAGCGCCCGTCAAGTTCGCCCCCGATTCCGGCCGGGCGACCTGTATTCAATACCGAGGTTAGTCATGTCCACCACGCCCGCCACCCCCAAGGTAGGTTTCGTAAGCCTGGGTTGCCCAAAAGCCCTGGTCGACTC
The DNA here is from genome assembly GCF_034044115.1 of Pseudomonas sp. BO3-4. Lineage (NCBI taxonomy): Bacteria > Pseudomonadati > Pseudomonadota > Gammaproteobacteria > Pseudomonadales > Pseudomonadaceae > Pseudomonas > Pseudomonas sp. BO3-4. The sequence continues at coordinate 1,343,112 of NZ_CP139018.1, read as the reverse complement.
CGAGCGCATCCTGACCCAGCTGCGCATGGAAGGCTATGAAGTCGTACCCACCTACGAGGACGCCGACGTGGTGGTGGTCAACACCTGCGGCTTCATCGACAGCGCCAAGGCCGAATCGCTGGAAGTGATCGGCGAAGCCATCAAGGAAAACGGCAAGGTGATCGTCACCGGCTGCATGGGCGTCGAAGAAGGCAGCATCCGTGACGTGCACCCAAGCGTGCTGTCGGTCACTGGCCCGCAGCAGTACGAGCAGGTAGTCAACGCCGTTCACGAAGTGGTGCCGCCGCGTCAGGACCACAACCCGCTGATCGACCTGGTGCCGCCACAGGGCGTCAAGCTGACCCCGCGCCACTATGCCTACCTGAAGATCTCCGAAGGCTGCAACCACAGCTGCAGCTTCTGCATCATCCCGTCGATGCGCGGCAAGCTGGTCAGCCGCCCGGTGGGTGAAGTGCTGAGCGAGGCCGAGCGCCTGGTCAAGGCCGGGGTGAAGGAAATCCTGGTGATTTCCCAGGACACCAGCGCCTACGGCGTCGACGTCAAGTACAAGACCGACTTCTGGAACGGCCGCCCGGTGAAGACCCGCATGCTCGAGCTGTGCGAAGCACTGAGCAGCCTGGGCGCCTGGGTACGCCTGCACTATGTGTACCCTTACCCGAACGTTGACGACGTGATCCCGCTGATGGCTGCCGGCAAGATCCTGCCGTACCTGGACATCCCGTTCCAGCACGCCAGCCCGAAAGTGCTCAAGTCGATGAAGCGCCCGGCCTTCGAAGACCGCACCCTGGCGCGCATCAAGAACTGGCGCGAGCAGTGCCCTGAGCTGGTGATCCGCTCCACCTTCATCGTCGGCTTCCCGGGCGAGACCGAGGAAGACTTCCAGTACCTGCTGGACTGGCTGACCGAAGCCCAGCTCGACCGCGTGGGCTGCTTCCAGTACTCGCCGGTGGAAGGCGCCCCGGCCAACGACCTGGGCCTGGCCGAAGTACCGGACGACGTCAAGCAAGAGCGCTGGGACCGCTTCATGGCCCACCAGCAGGCCATCAGTGCTGCCCGCCTGCAATTGCGCATCGGCAAGGAAATCGACGTGCTGATCGACGAAGTCGAGGAACAAGGTTCGGTTGGCCGCAGCTTCTTCGATGCACCGGAAATCGATGGCAGCGTGTTCATCGATGGCGACCATGGTTTCAAGCCAGGCGACAAAGTGCGTTGCCGTGTGGTGGATGCCGACGAGTACGACATGTGGGCTGAACCCATCTAAAACGGCTGAAGCCTGCAAAGCCCCTGCCCCGGCGTTCTCCATAGGGAATGACCGGCGCAGGGGCTTTTTTGTCAGAACGTGTGAAACAGCATCAGGCCGCCCTCGGCATCCGGGCTGGCATCCGAGAAGCCTTTGACTGCATAGAGTTGGACTTTCCACTGCTGGTTGAGCTTGTGGGTGAGGAACAGGGTAAGCTCCTTGATCTGCGCCCCGGTCGAGACCACTTTCTGCCGCCAATCGTAGGAGGCGCCGGCCGAAGTACCGACCGCCACCGGAAGGGCAAAGCCGAGACTGGCAAATACCGGGTCATCGAAGTCGCTATCGGGCGGGTCACCGAACTTCTTCCAACCCAGCGTCGCGAAACCGGTGACCGGGCCAAAGCCCTTGGCTATGTCGACCTGGGTGGTGTAATCGTACTGGCCGGTGCCCAGGCACTGGTCTTCATCAGCGGTAGGGAATTTGACCTTGCCGATCAGGTCCAGCATCAGGCCGCCGTCACGACCATCGAGCAGTGCATAGGCGGCGCTGGCAACCGTGTCACCCAACCCGCTTTCCACGTCTCGGCAACCACCGGGCAAGGGGTCACCATTGGGGCCGACTTCGGGGTTGGTGATACGCAACCAAGGCACGGTAACCTTGTAGGTCATGGGGCCGCTCTCATACTTGCCGACCACCGGCACATACCAGATTTCCGAAGTGGTGCCGGTACCATAGTCGCCACTTGAATAATCCATGCCAATGGCGGCACTGAAGGTATCGGCCAGCGCCGACACGCAGGTGCACGAGAGCAAACAGGCGAACAGAGGGAGCGTGGGTCTCATTTGCAACTCAGTACTCTTTCGGGAAGCATGGCCAGACTTACCCAGCCTAGTTGGCTAACGCCCGGATCGCTCTGGATGCTCGACTTTTTCCACCGTCTCTGCCTTTTCCGGCCTCTCCACCTTTTCAACTTTCTCTGGTAACTCCACCTTTTCGACCCGTTCAGGCTTTTCTACTTTTTCTACTTTCTCGGGCTTCTCGACTTTCTCGACTTTCTCGACTTTCTCGACCTTCTCGACTTTCTCGACCTTCTCGACCTTCTCGACCTTCTCGACTTTCTCGACTTTCTCGACCCTCTCGACTTTCTCGACTTTCTCGACCTTCTCGACCTTCTCGACCTTCTCGACCTTCTCGACCTTCTCGACCTTCTCGACTTTCTCGGGCTTCTCGACCTTGTCTACTTTTTCGACCTTTCCGGTGTTTTCGACTTCGACCTTCTCAACCCGATCGGAGCTTCCACTGTTGCTACGCGTCGATTGCTCCGATGCGTCGAGGTGTACCGACTCTCCCGACTTGTCACCACTGCCATGGTCACTGGGGCCGTCAACGGCACTGCGCCCACTGTGATCATCGCTGTTTTCATCACGATCGTTGGCCCCATCGCTTGCGCCATGACCGCTGCTGGAGCCGCCGGAGCTGCTTCCGTCATGCTCACCACCGTGCCCCGACTGGCTTCTGTCAGGATTGTCGACACGGCCGTCCTGGAATTCCACGCGGGTTGCCCGCAGCTCGTGAGTTCCATTGAGCACCCCGCTCACCCGCACACGTTGATCAAGCGCCAACGCCGCTGGCTGCCGACCGACAATTACGGTGCCCTGCCCCAATGTCACATTGAGACCTGCAACCACCAACTGCCGAGCTTGTGTGCGCTGTACCAGCCCTTCAACCACCGCCTGCTGGACACGACCAGCAAAAGGCAGGCTCGGGTCTGGACGGGTTTGTGCCACTTCAAGCTGGCGCCCGGTCCACTGGCCGCGCACCAGCACCTCACGTGCAGGCGCCACACGGGTACCCAACTTCAACCCTTGAAGGCTGCCAGTGCGATCAACCGCGCCGATGGCGCTGGCCTCCCTCAACCCCGGTGCCCGTTCGATACGGGTCGCCACGACTTCTCCCCGGGCATCGCGCAGGCCGCTGACCCTCACGGGCTCACCCGGGCGCAACCCTTCAGCTACCCGCGCGCCAGCGGCCAGCCGCACGGGTTGCCCCATGACCCGCAGTGGGGCCGAGGCATTGGGCAGCGCCGTCAACGGCCCTTCGAAGACGTTGAGGATCGAAATGCGCCCCGCTTGCAGGCCGCGCTGGGTGGCGAATGCCTCCACCGCCACCACCTGCCCGATCGCCAGGTGACCACTGCTGGCAGGCGCACCGTTCTCACTCACCGGTACGTCCTTGCCATAGTGCACTTCCATGCCATTGACGCAGATCGAGGCGAAGCCGGTGATGGTACCGACGATGCCTGTACCCCCAGTACCACCCGGGCGCAGGATCGGCGTACCGGTACCACCTACATCACCGTGGCGCTGATCAAAGTAGGTGCCGTCCACACCCTCCGCCACCGCGCCTGTGCCGCCTGTACCACCCGGGCGTTGCTGGACTGGGGCACCGGTGCCACCGACGCCGCCATTTTCATTGCGCACACCGGTGCCGCCCATGCCACCGGGGAACTGCAGGCCTGCGGCACCGGCCATACCCATCTCGTCACGGCTGACACACACCGGCGCTGCGGCCACCTCGGCCGGGGCCATCAGGTTCCCCCCGAAAACCAGGGCAAACATGACAGCACTGAGGTAGCGCACAGGAAGAGTCATGGGCCGGGTGTCTTCGACGGGTCGGAATCGGTAGCTTCAGTGTAGAAATAAAGCCCGACAGTGATGCGCTGACGTTGTTCGATACCGGGCTCATCAGCACTCTCCAACGCTGCTGCAAGCCGGCTGAAGGCAAGTAGTGTCTGCATGCCATCCTTGGCTACCACATCTCGCAAATGCTCGACGCTGGCCGGGCTCAAGGCATCGTAGTGCACGCTACGCTCAAAAAATGGCGGACCTTCGCCGCTGAGGTTGTGCACCGCCGCACAGGCATGGTCATGCAGGTTGTGGCCGAAGTACGCAGCCTTTTCATCAAAACCCTTCTGTGGCACGAATGCATGGGCTTCCAAGTGCACGCAATCCTGCTCATCGAGCCGCACGACGCCCAGGCGCAACCATTCGTCCAGCACCACCCGGCCGCGGATATCGGTGCTGACCTTGGCGACCAGGGCGTCGAATGAGCAATCGCCACCCACACTGGCTAGCCGCGCAAGCGCCCTCGCCTGGCCGGGTGCCGAGCAGAATGGTGGGGTGTTGGTCCATACATTGACCAATTGTGCACCTAGCGTGATGTTATCCGGCAGGGCCGCAATTGCAGTGTCACCCTCATTACGCAGCCGCCGGACATCTTTACGATGTACGCCGGTAAGCAGGCTGATGCGGCTATCGGTTGGCGCGGTGTCGTTCAGGCGAAACTCGCGATGGGCCACATCGACGAACACCTCCTTGAGCAGGTCGGTGAACATCGTGTAGGTAACCCCTTTGCGCAGCATCAGGCGCACCAGCGGGCGCATCACACGCCGCAGCGCACTCAGCATCGACGGGGGTAAGACAGGCGATTGCATCGAGGGCATTCCTTGACAGAGGCACCCAGTATAAGACGCGGGAATTAATCCCACGCAAACCGCAATCATATCCCGGCATGGACGAGGAAAAAGCTGTCAGCGCTCATTGGAAATGACGTGATAAAGGCAAGACAGGCCAGAACCTGCTCATACAAAACCCGTCCGCTGGGTTTTGTATGGGCCACTTCGGGTCAGCGCCAATCAGCTTCTGCTGTTGTCATCCCCGGCCTCGCCGCCGGCATGAACACCGTGGTCATCACCGGGTTCGCCACCCACATGGTTGCCGTGATCGTCACCAGGTTCACCACCAACATGATTGCCGTGATCATCGCCAGGCTCACCGCCGACATGATTACCATGATCATCCCCGGGTTCCCCACCCGCGTGATTGCCATGATCGTCACCCGCTTCAGCATGGTTGCTGCTGCGCCCAGCGTTTGAATTACCCTCGTGGCCACTGCCGCTGTTGCCGGCATGGCCACCACCGTCACCGCCGCTGCCGTGGCCACCACTTCCGCTTCCGCCACCATGGCCACCGCCGCCACCACTTCCACCACCACCGTGGCCACCGCCACCGCCACTTCCACCACCACCGTGGCCACCGCCACCGCCACTTCCACCGCCACCGTGGCCACCGCCACCGCCACTTCCACCGCCACCGTGGCCACCGCCACCGCCACTTCCACCGCCACCGTGGCCACCGCCGCCGCCACTTCCACCGCCACCGTGGCCACCGCCACCGCCACCGCCACCGCCATCTTTAGCGTAGGCACTGGAGCCATGAGAAATCGAGTCAGGGATCAAGGCAATGGACATCGACAACACGCCAGCTACAGCAGCCGCGAGTAAAGCCTTCTTGAACAGCAGGTGGATTTGCATAGTCCGTCTCCAGGTCTTCGCCACGAGAACGCCAAATCGGTCAGTAATCTTGCTTCAGATTGAACTTATATTTGCGTGGGATTTTTTCCCACGCTTAATTAATAGACCGTCACTCCCCAGGTCTCAAGCGCCAAGCGAACAAGCCGACCGGTGGTTGGCCTGCTATGTTTTCCCTATCGTCCCAGAGGAACACCGGCATGGCTGCGCTACTGACGCTGCAAACCCCGCGCTTGTGCGACTACAGCGAGCTGGTACAGGTGTGGGAGGATTCAGTACGCGCCACCCACGACTTTCTGCCAGAGGGCTATATCCTGCTACTGCGCGAACATGTGCTGCGCCGCTACCTCGACGCAGTGATGCTGATCTGCTGCAAGGACCGCCAGCGCATCTGTGGTTTCGCCGGTGTCGCCAACGGGCGGGTGGACATGCTGTTCGTCGCACCTGGCTACCGCGGCCAAGGGGTAGGCAAGCGCCTGCTGCGCTATGCCATCAATGAGCTGAATGCCGAGTACCTTGACGTCAACGAACAGAACCCGAAAGCGCTGGGCTTCTACCTGCATGAGGGTTTCGAGGTCATCGGCCGTTCGGAAACCGACGGCCTGGGCCAGCCCTATCCTCTGCTGCACATGAGGCTAATGCGCACAGTGCCTTGAGGCGGCGCCTGAATGTGCCGCGCTATGTGTCCAAAATGGCGCATCTGACACAGATTCCCATCATCTACCGCTTGCAGGCAGGTACAATGGAGGCCTTTCCCTGCCTTGCGAATTGCCCCATGTCCGAACCCGTCCGCCTGTCCAAACGCCTCATCGAGCAGCTCGGCTGCTCCCGCCGCGAGGCCGAGCAGTACATTGAAGGAGGCTGGGTAACGGTCGATGGCGTGGTGGTCGAGCAGCCGCAGTTCAAGGTTGAGCAGCAGCGCGTCGAACTGCTGCCGGGCGCCCGTGCCGAAACCCTGGAGCCAGTGACCCTGCTGCTGAACCAGCCAGCCGGCATGGACAGTGAGGACGCCCGCGCCAGCATGAACATGGGCAGCCTTAGCGAGGCCCACCGCGAAGGCGTGCGCGCCCTGCACGGGCATTTTGCCCGGCAGGCCTGCGTGGCACCGCTGGAGCGTGGCGCCAGCGGCCTGCAGGTGTTTACCCAGGACTGGCGGGTATCCCGCAAGATCGAGGCCGACCTGCGTCGCCTGGAGCAAGAGTTCATCATTGAAGTGCGCGGCGAAACCACCCCCCAGGCGCTGGAACGCCTGGCGCGTGGGGCCATGCGCAATGACCGCGAGTTGCCCAAGGCCAAGGCCAGCTGGCAGAACGAGACACACCTGCGCATGGTGTTGAAAAACCCACAACCAGGGCAGATTTCCGAGCTATGCGCCTACCTGCGCCTGGAGCTTTTAGGCATGCGACGCATTCGCCTGGGTGGTGTGTCGATGGGCAAGCTGCCCTTGGGCCAATGGCGTTACCTGGCTACCTCCGAACGTTTCTAAGCAATACGCCGCGCCGGAACGCGCGGCACCTGAACAGGATTCTGCTGCAATGAACCACAACGACGTCCTGCGCAGCCTGCGCTACATGCTCAAGGTGAACGACGCCAAGATGGCCGAGATCATCGGGCTCTCTGGCCTCGAAGTGCATCCTCTGGTGCTGGCCACCTACCTGAAAAAAGAAGAAGAGGAAGGCTTCGTGCGCTGCCCGGAACGGGTGATGGCGCACTTCCTTGACGGCCTGGTGATCTACCGCCGAGGCAAAGACGATAGCCGCCCGCAGCAGCCGATCGAGCTGCCGGTAACCAACAACCTGATCCTCAAGAAGCTGCGTGTGGCCTTTGAGCTCAAGGAAGACGACCTGCACGCGATTCTCAAGTCGGTCAACTTCCCGGTCAGCAAACCTGAGCTCAGCGCGCTGTTCCGCAAGGCTGGCCACGACAACTACCGCCCGTGTGGCGACCAGTTGATGCGCAACTTCCTCAAGGGCCTGACCCTGCGCGTGCGCGGCTGAGTGGCCATGCAGCATACGGTTGTCCCGGTCGGCATCGTCCACTCCTGTTTCAAGGAAAAGTTCGCCATTCCGCGCCAGCCGCAGCTGGCGCCTGCCGCCCGTGGCGTGCTCGAACTGTTGCCGCCGTTCAATCAAGGTGACGCGGTCGAAGGCCTGGAGCAGGTCAGCCATATCTGGCTGCTGTTCCTGTTCCACCAGGCCCTGGAAGAAAAGCCGCGCCTGAAAGTGCGGCCTCCGCGTCTGGGCGGCAACAAGAGCATGGGGGTGTTCGCCACCCGCGCCACCCACCGGCCCAACGGCATCGGCCAGTCGGTGGTACGCCTGGAGGGCGTGGAGCCCGGGCGCCTGCTGCTGTCCGGGATCGACCTGCTCGACGGCACGCCGGTGCTGGACATCAAGCCGTATGTGCCCTATGCCGACAGCGTCGCTGGCGCCAGCAACCAGATGGCCAATGCAGCGCCTGTGGCAATTGCCGTGCAGTGGGCGGACAACGCCCTGATCCAGGCCCGCGAGCATGCGCTGCGTTTGAATGAGCCGCTGGTGCAACTGATCGAGCAATGCCTGGCGCAGGACCCACGGCCGGCCTACCAGATACCACCGTCCGAGCGGGTGTACGGGGTGAAGTTCTGGGATGTGCAAGTAAGGTGGCATTACCCACAGCCGGAGGAGATCCGGGTGTTGGAGGTGGTACTGGGCTGAGGGCCGCCGCATCGCCCTGTGTGGGAGCGGCCTTGCGTCGCGAAAGGGCTGCGCAGCGGCCCCAAGAATTCAGCCATCCTGCAAGGTCGCCGGGGCTGCTGCGCAGCCCACTCGCGACGCAAGGCCGCTCCCACAGGGACCGCGCAGACACGAAAAAGGCGACCTTGGGTCGCCTTTCTCATTTCAACCGGCTATCAACGAGCCGGGCCTTCAGCCACGCCCAGGTCGTCCGTCGGGCGGGTATCGATCAGCGGCGCACCACCGGAGGCCAATTCCGAAGCCAGCTTGTCGTTGTCCATTTCCTTGACCCACTTGGCCACTACCACGGTGGCAACGGCGTTGCCCACCAGGTTGGTCAGGGCGCGGGCTTCGGACATGAAGCGGTCGATGCCAAGGATCAGCGCCAGGCCGGCAACCGGCAGGTGGCCAACAGCCGACAGGGTCGCGGCCAGCACGATGAAGCCCGAACCGGTAACGCCGGCAGCACCCTTGGAAGCCACCAGCAGCACCAGCAGCAGGGTGATCTGGTGAGTGATGTCCATGGTGGTGTCAGTGGCCTGAGCGATGAACACCGCAGCCATGGTCAGGTAGATCGAGGTACCGTCCAGGTTGAACGAGTAGCCAGTCGGGATAACCAGGCCTACTACCGATTTCTTGGCACCCAGGCGCTCCATCTTGGCCAGCATGCGTGGCAGGGCCGACTCCGAGGACGAAGTACCCAGCACGATCAGCAGTTCTTCACGGATGTAGCGGATCAGCTTGATCACGCTGAAGCCGTGGGCACGGCAGATACCGCCCAGCACCACCAGCACGAACAGCAGGCAGGTGATGTAGAAGCAGGCCATCAGGTAGCCCAGCTGCACCAGCGAGCCAACACCGTACTGGCCGATGGTGAAGGCCATGGCGCCGAAAGCGCCGATCGGGGCCAGCTTCATGATCATGTTGATGATGTTGAACATGACGTGGGCGAAGCGGTCGATCATGTCCAGTACCGGCTTGCCGTAGCTGCCCAGGCGGTGCAGGGCGAAGCCGAACAGTACCGAGAACATCAGCACTTGCAGGATGTCGCCGTTGGCGAAGGCGCCGACGACCGTATTGGGGATGACGTTAAGCAGGAAGCCGACGGTCGTCTGCTGCGCGCCGGCGGCGGCGTAGGCAGCCACGCTGCTGGCGTTCAGGGTGCTGACGTCGATGTGCATGCCAGCGCCTGGCTTGACCACGTTGACGACGACGAGGCCGATGATCAGGGCGATGGTGGAGACGATTTCGAAGTACAGCAACGCGTAGCCGCCGGTTTTGCCGACCGACTTCATGCTCTGCATGCCGGCAATGCCGCTGACCACGGTACAGAAGATGATCGGGGCGATGACCATCTTGATCAGTTTGACGAAGCCGTCACCCAGGGGTTTGAGGGCAACGCCCGTTTCCGGGTAGTAGTGGCCGAGCAGGATGCCGATGGTGATGGCGACCAACACCTGGACATACAGGGATTTGTACAGCGGCTGACGTGTCGTCATGGCTAATTTTCCTCAAGTGTGCCGGTTCACCCTTCCCAGGGTGATGGGGGCACCTGAATCGCTAACCCTCCTGCACTTGGAGGGATTTGTCGTTGTGTTCGAGCTGCCTGGGCAGGCCTCTGCGAGGATCAATAGCAAGGGTGGTGCCAAAATGCCCATGAAGGGTGCAAAGCCCGTATTTGCTAGGAATAAATGCCCAACGACAGGGCGATATTCCCGAGACGGATTGGCGGATTTCCGCCCGATGGCGGAATTTGTACAAGGAGGAATGGCGGAAATCCGCCCTTTGTGGATTGCCTGTGCCCCCATTCGCGGGTTGACCTGCGAATGGGCCGGCACAGGCTAGGGATCAATCCAGGTTGAAGGTGATCCTGAACGCAGCGCCCCCCAGCGGCGAATCGCCAAGGCTCAGTTCGGCGTCATAGCTGTCGACGATATCCTTGACCACGGCCAAGCCTATGCCCTGCCCCGGGTGCTGGCTGTCCAGCCGCTCCCCACGCTCCAGAATGCGTTCACGCTGGTCGGCGGGCACGCCCGGCCCGTCGTCCTCGATGCACAAGGTCAGATACCCCGGCGCCTTCACCAGGCTCACCCGCACTTGGCCCAGGCTCAGCCGGTAGGCGTTCTCCAGCAGGTTGCCGAGCATTTCCAGCAACGCGCCCTGCTCCATCGGCACCTGCGCCGCGTCCGGCAACTCCAGCAGCACGTTCACACGTTTTTCCCGGTAAACCTTGGCCAAGGTGCTGCACAGGCTGTCGAGCAACGGCCGCAGCAATACGCTGTGGCGGACCAGGCCACTCTTGCGCAGGCTGGCGCGTTGCAGCTGGTAGTCGATCTGCTGGCTCATGCGCTCGATCTGGCTTTGCAGCACCCGCGCCTGCTCGCGCTCGCCGCTGCGCTGCTGCAAGCTTTCACCCACACCCTGCAACACCGCCAGCGGCGTCTTCAGGCTGTGGGCCAGGTCGTCCAGCGAATCACGGTAGCGCGTGCGCTGCTCACGCTCACTGCGCAACAGACGGTTGAGCGAGCGGGTCAGGCGCAGCAACTCGCGTGGGTGCTCACCGCTCAGACCGTCACGTGCACCTGATTCCACTTCATCCAGTTCGTGGCTGAGGCGTCGCAACGAGCGCAGCCCCCAGGTCAGGCCTGCCCACAACAACACCATGAGCGCCAGCAATGCAGCGCCGAACCCCAGGTAGAGCTTTTCGCGCAGGCCATTGAGGGTGGCCTTGTACTCGCTCACGGGCTGCAGAGCGACAATGCTGTAGGCGGCACTCTGCCCACCCAACAGCTTGATCTCGACGTCGTACACGAAGAACTCTTCGCCATCGGACTGGTGAATGCGGTCGAACTCGTTGCCGCGCCCGTCATAGCGCGGCTGGTAGTTGATGTGCCGGTCGGCGGTGGCACGCGACTGCCAGACCAGCTTGCCGTCGCGGTCAAAGATATAGCCGAGCAGGCCTGTGTAGGGCAGGTTGTAGCGCTCGTCCGGCAGCAGTGTCGGCATCTGCAGCTGGCCATGCTCGATACGCGCAGCGGAAATCAGCGTGGTCACATCAGAGGCCAGACGCTGCTCGATCGATTCCTGCAGAGCCAGGCTGAAGGCCTTCTGCAAGGCCGGCAGCAGCGCCAGCATGAACAGCAGCGCCAACACTGCGGCGGCCAGCATCAGGCGCACCCGCAGCGAGCGGATCATCGGCAGCGCTCGGTGAACAGGTAGCCCAGGCCGCGCACCGTGTCGATGGGTTTGAAGCCGCGCTCGCCTTCAAGCTTGCGGCGCAGGCGGCCAACCAGCACTTCGATGACATTGGGGTCGCGCTCCTCGTCACCTGGGTACAACTGTTCCATCAGGCGATCCTTGGCCACCACCTGCTGGTGATGGCGCATGAGGTATTCGAGGATGCGGTATTCGTAGGCAGTCAGGGCCAAGGCGTGTTCGTCGAGGGTGGCCTGCTTGCGGTTGAGGTCAAGTACCAAGGGGCCAGCGGTGATGGTCGACTGGATGAAACCACTGGAGCGGCGTAACAGGGCATTGAGCCGTGCTTCAAGCTCCTCGAACTGGAACGGCTTGACCAGATAGTCGTCGGCACCGGCGGCCAGGCCCTCGACCTTGTCTTGCCAGTTGCCACGGGCTGTGAGGATGAGAATGGGGAAGGTCTTGTCCTGGCTGCGCAGCCGCGTGATCAGCTCCAGGCCGCTGATACCGGGCAGGCCCAGATCGATGATGGCAAGGTCGAAATGGTACTGCTCGGCCTGGTACAGCGCCTCTTCGGCATCAGCGACCGCCTCGACCACATGGCCGCTTTCGCCCAGGCGGGTGTAGAGGTGATGGCGAAGCAGGGCTTCGTCCTCGACCACCAGCAGTTTCATGTGCAGCTCCTTATGTGTATTGCCTGTACCGGCCTATTCGCGGGTATGCCTGCTCCCACAGCAATCGCACAGTCTCTGAAACGTGTGCAGCACCCGCACAAGCCAAAGGTACTGCACAGTTTCAGCGGTTTGTGCAGTACCTGTGGGAGCGGGCGTACCCGCGAAGGCCGCTACAGGATAACGCGGCTCGTTCGTCAGAACTTGTAACTTGCTGCCAGGTAGGTCTGCGCGCTGCTGGTCAGGCGCAGGGTGCCATCCTTCGGCCCGCCATGCGCGCCCACCTCGGTCGCGGCATTGGTGCGCAGGTAACTGTAGCCCAGTTCGACCGAGGCCTTGTCGGTGATGTCCTGGATCACACCGGCCTGCAAGCCGTAGGCATAACCGTAGTCAGTGTCCCGGCTGGCGCCTGGCGAGTCCTGGGTCAGCTTGGTCACACCCAGGCTGCCACCACCGAACAGCTTGGTGGTATCGCCCACCGGCAGGAACAAGTCGTAGCTGCCAAGCAGGTTTTCCTGGCGCAACTTCAGGCCACTGTGGTCGCCAGAGACGTTGTCATAGGTCATGTAGTAGCGGCCCTGGTCGTTGATCTTGCCCAGACGCACACCCCAGGTATCGTCCTTGCCGATGATACCGTCGGCGTTGAGGTGGTCGGTGTTGCGTTGCAGCAGGCCGGACTTGCGGACTTTGTCGCTGGTCTGGCCGTAGGTGAGGCTGGCGAAGTTGTCGTCCGCAGCTTGGGCGGTGGTGATGCCAGCGGCACAGACGGCCATGGCGGCAAGCAGGGTATTGAAGGTTTTCATGGCTGGGTACTCCAGTTGGGTGCGCTGTTTCGGTCTGGAAGCTAGAGTAATCAGGGCACCCTGAACCGCGACTGAACCCTGGCTGAACCCCGGCTGAACGAACCGATAGCAAAACAAGGAGTTGTGAACATGCGAGCCCTGCTGGCCCTGACCCTGATGTGCAGCGCCGCCCTCGCCCAAGCGGCGGTAGTGACCCGTGAAATTCCTTATCAGGACGACGATGGCAACCGCCTCGTCGGCTACTACGCCTACGATGACGCGCTGGACGGCAAACGCCCAGGCATTGTTGTGGTGCATGAATGGTGGGGCCTGAACGACTATGCCAAGCGTCGTGCGAGAGATCTTGCCGCCCTGGGCTACAAGGCACTGGCCATCGACATGTACGGCGATGGCAAGCACACCGAGCATCCGCAGGATGCCCAGGCATTCATGGCTGCAGCGATGAAGAACCCGGCCGCAGCAGCAGCGCGCTTCGACGCGGGCCTGGAGTTGTTGAAAAAGCAGCCGAATGTGAACAAGCATCAACTGGGCGCTGTCGGCTACTGTTTTGGCGGCAAGGTGGTGCTCGATGCCGCACGCCGGGGAGAAAAGCTCGATGGCGTGGTGAGCTTCCATGGCGCACTGGCCACCCAGACCCCGGCAAAACCTGGCGTGGTGCGGGCCGATATCCTGGTCGAGCATGGTGCGGCGGACAGCATGGTCACCCCACAGCAGGTGGAGGCGTTCAAGGCCGAGATGGATGCGGCCAAGGTCAACTACCAGTTCGTCAGTATTGAAGGGGCCAAGCACGGGTTCACCAACCCCGATGCCGATCGGCTCAGCCACGGTGAACATGGGGGGCCGGACATTGGCTATAACAAGGCCGCGGACGAGCGTTCCTGGGCGGATATGCAGGCGTTCTTCAAGAAGGTGTTCAAATAAAAGATTGTGCAATCGTTGTAGGAGCAACTGTCTTGCTCAATTTCTAAAAGCTGGCGCGATCCCTGTGGGAGCGGGCTTGCCCGCGAACACGGGCGAAGCCCGTGCCATCCACCGCGGTGTATGCTTCGCGGGTAAACCCGCTCCCACACGGATCACGCTGTGATCTGCGCCATGTTTTCATGGCTGCGGTAAGTCATCCTGCCACGCCACCTCCCTCAGCGCCTGCACAGCTGGCACAATAGCCGCCATGAACACACTTCCTGCCTGTTGCGCCCCGCTCCAGCACCACTGGCCCCTGCCCCGCCCATTGCCCGGCGCGGTGCTGGTCAGTTGCGCCTTCGACCCTGCCCACTTGGCCGCCGACGACTTCCAGCGCGCTGGCGTACTGCCCAGCGCCAGCCTGCTGCGCTCGGTGGCCAAGCGCCAGGCCGAGTACCTGGCCGGCCGCGTATGTGCCCGCGCCGCGCTCCAGCACCTGGACGGCCGCGACTACGTGCCCGGCACCCACGAAGACCGCTCGCCCATCTGGCCCGCCGGTATTCATGGCTCGATCACACACGGCAAGGGCTGGGCCGCCGCGGTGGTCGCCGGCGAAAACAGCTGCCAAGGTCTGGGCCTGGATCAGGAAGCCTTGCTGGATGACGAGCGCGCCGAGCGGCTGATGGGCGAAATCCTTACCCCGGCAGAGCTGGAGCGCCTGGACCGCCGCCAGCTTGGGCTTACGGTCACCCTGACGTTCTCGCTGAAGGAAAGCTTGTTCAAGACCCTGTACCCACTGACTCGCCAACGCTTCTACTTCGAACACGCAGAAGTGCTCGACTGGTCCGCAGAAGGGCTGGCGCGCTTGCGCCTGCTCACCGACCTGTCACCGCAGTGGCAGCAAGGCGCAGAGCTGCAAGGTCAGTTCTGCCTGCAGGACGGCCACCTGCTGAGCCTGGTCAGCGTCTGACCTTCACAGCGGTGCCTGCTGCCTTGGCCAGTTCAGGCTGAAGCAGGCACCGCCCAACGCCTCGCTGCGGCCCACCGTGGCCCGGCCCGCGTGCCAGTAGATGATCCGCCGTACGATCGACAGGCCCAGGCCATGCCCGCCCGAGGCACGGGTGCGGCTGTCATCGAGGCGGGTGAAGGGCGTGAAAATGCGGTCCCAGAAGCCCTCGGGGATCCCTGGGCCGTCATCCTCCACATCGATACGGCAACGTTGCTGGCCCAGCTGATAGCTCAGGCGCACTTCGCCCTCGGCATGGCGCATGGCATTGCCGACAAGGTTCTGCAGGGCCCGGTGCAAGTAGCGCGGCTCGGCCTCGACCCAGGCGCCTTCGGCATCCGCGCCCTGACAGTCGCCGCGCACCACCCGCACCTCGGCACGCAAAGGTGCCAGCTCTTCGATCACCCGATCGAGCAAGGCATCCAGATCGACCCGCTGGAACTTCAAGGCCGGTGCGCCCTGCTCCAGGCGGGCGTAGGTCAGCATCTCGTCGACCAGCTTGTCGAGGTCCTGGATATCCCCGTCCATGCCCGCCAGATGCTTTGCCCGCACCTGTTCAGTCGTGGCGCTTTCGATCATCTCCAGGCCAAAGCGCAGGCGCGCCACCGGCGTGCGAAGCTCGTGGGACACCGCTCGCACCAGCTCGCGCTGCATGGTCAGCGAGCGCTGCAGGTGCTCGGCCATGCCATTGAAGGCAGCCGCCAGGCGCCCTACCGAGTCGGCGTCGCCGGCCGGCACGCGGGTATCCAGGCTGCCTTGGGCGATGCGCGTGGCAGCAATCTCCAGGCCGGACACACGACGTTCCAGCTGACGCACCAGCAGGTAGACCACCAGGCCGATCAGGCACAGCCCCAGGAAGGCAATCAGAATCAGCAACTGCGGCGGGTAAGGGTTGAGCTGGTACAGCGGGCCGATTTCCAGTACCCATGGCGAGCCCGTCAGCCCGGCGAACACCCGGATCGAGTCACCATCCTTGCCCAGCGCCATCACCGTGTCGCCCTCCTCCACGCGGCGCCGCTGGTCATCGTCCAGGCTGACCCGCTCGATACGTTGCAAGGCAACGCCAAAGCCGAAGCCCTTTTCCTGCTTGATCTGTGCCAGGCGCTGCTGCTGTTCGGTTACCGGGTAGCGCACCAGTTCGTCGGCCAATAGATAGAGGGTGGCCCGCGCCAACTGCTCGCTGATCTGTTTGATCTGCGCGACCAGCATCAGGTCTTCCTGGCCCACCTTGCGTAGCACTTGCGCCGCATGCGGGCCAATCTTCTCGACCACCACCAGGCCACGGTACAGGCGCGCCCGCTGGCCACCGTCAAGGCTGCGTGCGCTCATCGGTTGCAGCGCCAACGGCACGCCAAGCAGGCGTTCCCAGATCAGCAGCGAACGCTTGCGTTGGGTTTCATTCTGCATTGCCAGGTTGTCGGCCATCAGGCTGAAGGTGCCCTGGGCCAGGCCCTCGCGATGCTGGGCAGCGCGCACTTCGTTGACCAGGTGCAGGCTGAGCACGCCAAGCAGGGCCACCAGCACCAGCACGGCCAGCATGCCGCCGTAGATGCGCAGGAAGATCGAATTGTTCATGGTGCCTCGCCCACGAACAGGTAGCCTTTGCTGCGCAGGGTCTTGATCAACCGCGGCTGAAGCGGGTCGTCGCCGATCTTGGGGCGGATTTTCGAGATGCGGATATCGATGGAGCGGTCCTGGCCGTCGTAGCCCACGCCACGCAGTGCGGTGAAGATCTGTTCACGGGTCAGCACCCGGCCAGCGTTGCTGGCCAACAGCCAGAGCAGATCGAATTCGGCGCCGGTCAGTTCGATCAACTGCTCGCCCAGGTGCGCCTCGCGCAGGCGGTTGTCGATACGCAGCGCACCGAAGGCCAGGTCCTGGCGCTTGCTGTCCACGGTTTCGCTGCGGCGCAGCAGGGCCTGGATACGCGCCAGCAGCAAGCGTGGGCGCACGGGTTTGCAGACGTAGTCGTCGGCACCCAGGTCCAGGCCCTGAACCTGGTCGAGTTCATCGCTGCGCGCGGTGAGCATGAGGATCGGCCCCTGGTACTGGCTGCGCACCCGACGGCAGATGCTCAGGCCGTCCTCGCCGGGGAGCATCAGGTCGAGGATCACCAGGTCGGGCTGGCTGTCGATGATGCGCCTCGCGGCGCGGGCGCCATCGGCCTCCACCGCGACCTCGAAACCATTGGCCTGCAGGTATTCGGCGGTGAGCTCGGCGAGGCGCTGGTCGTCTTCGACGATTAGGATGCGGGGTATGGGGTGGTCCATGGCTTTGGCCTTGTTGTTCTTGGGATCGTGTCAGGGCAGCTGAGAGTATGAATGTAGATGGGGGGCCCTGCGAGACCGAGCGCCCCGCGGACGGTGCTCGATCTCCCAGGCACCCCAGATCTTCAGACACGCCCTACCGCCCCCTCGACTGAACCGTTTTTTGTGACAGGCTTCGCGCCCAAAAAAAACTGCCCAAGGGCGTCACGGTGCAGAAAAATACTGCAAACCACTTGGCACAAGGCCTACAGCGAATACCCACCATTCACTCACAAAGTACACACAACTTATCCACAGGCGCTCGCCTTGCAAAGCCCCCAATACCGCATTATCTTGTATCCCGATCGTAGCGAACCACTAGATATAGGGGTTCGTGCAAAATCACACACAAAAGTCAACCCGCAAGATCAAGCGATTTTCCGGGTGGAACTTCAGGTGATTTCAGCAGCCAAACCGCTCCTGCGGAGGCGACCGAGGCAAGCCCTTCCAGGGCCTTGTTCGGGCATGGGTGTTGCAGGCCAGCCCTGGCATCCATCAGCAACAGATTTTGGGCCCCGCCCAAAACCTTTGACTTCGGCCAGGGAGCGGCAAGCCATTGCCCCTAATTCCTGAGTCTGTCCCGAAGTCGGTACGCCCGTGCGGGCGGATGCGCATGCTTTGTGCATCCCCGCAGGGCCATCGAGCAAGTGGACGGAACGGTGGGCGCCCATAGGGCGCCTGAACAATATAGAAATTGTGGAGACACCCACCCATGCAAACCGACACAACTCGCGAGAACCCGCAGGCCAAGGTGCCGCAGGCCGCCGATTCCAACCAGGATCTGGCTGCCACCGCCCCTGGCCAACTGCGCGTGATCAAGCGTAACGGCACTGTCGTCCCTTACACCGACGACAAGATCACCGTCGCCATCACCAAGGCGTTCCTCGCAGTTGAAGGCGGCACCGCCGCCGCTTCGTCGCGCATCCACGACACCGTCGCGCGCCTGACCGAACAGGTTACCGCCACGTTCAAGCGTCGCATGCCATCGGGTGGCACCATCCACATCGAAGAAATCCAGGACCAGGTCGAACTGGCCCTGATGCGCGCCGGCGAGCAGAAAGTCGCCCGCGACTACGTGATCTACCGTGACCAGCGCGCCAAGGAGCGTGCCACCCGCGCCAACACCGACGCCGTGGTCGAGCCGCACCCGAGCATCCGCATCACCCTGGCCGACGGCAGCCTGGCGCCGCTCGACATGGCCCGCCTGAACACCATCATCAGCGAAGCCTGCGAAGGCCTGGCCGAAGTCGATGGCGACCTGATCCAGCGCGAAACCCTGAAGAACCTGTACGACGGCGTGGCCATCAAGGACGTCAACACCGCCCTGGTGATGACCGCCCGTACCCTGGTGGAGCGCGAGCCGAACTACTCGTTCGTTACCGCCCGCCTGCTGATGGACACCCTGCGCGCCGAAGGCCTGGGCTTCCTGAATGTAGCCGACAGCGCCACCCACCACGAAATGGCTGACCTGTACGCCAAGGCCCTGCCGGCCTACGTCGCCAAAGGTATCGAGTTCGAGCTGCTGAACCCGGCCCTGGCCGACTTCGACCTGGAAAAACTGGGCAAGGCGATCAACCACGAGCGCGACCAGCAGTTCACCTACCTGGGCCTGCAGACCCTGTACGACCGCTACTTCATCCACAAGGATGGCGTGCGCTTCGAGCTGCCGCAGGTGTTCTTCATGCGTGTGGCCATGGGCCTGGCGCTGGAAGAGAAAGACAAGGAAGCCCGTGCGATCGAGTTCTACAACCTGTTGTCGTCGTTCGACTACATGGCCTCGACCCCGACCCTGTTCAACGCCGGTACCCTGCGCCCGCAGCTGTCCAGCTGCTACCTGACCACCGTGCCGGACGACCTGTCGGGCATCTACCACGCGATCCACGACAACGCCATGCTGTCGAAATTCGCCGGCGGCCTGGGCAACGACTGGACCCCGGTCCGTGCACTGGGCTCGTACATCAAGGGCACCAACGGTAAATCCCAGGGCGTCGTCCCGTTCCTGAAAGTGGTCAACGACACCGCCGTTGCGGTCAACCAGGGTGGCAAGCGCAAAGGCGCTGTATGTGCCTACCTGGAAACCTGGCACCTGGACATCGAAGAATTCATCGAGCTGCGCAAGAACACCGGTGATGACCGCCGTCGTACCCACGACATGAACACCGCCAACTGGATTCCTGACCTGTTCATGAAGCGTGTCTTCGATGACGGCAAGTGGACCCTGTTCTCGCCTTCGGAAGTGCCAGACCTGCACGACCTGACCGGCAAGGCCTTCGAAGAGCGCTACGAGTACTACGAAGCCCTGACCGAGTACAACAAGATCAAGGTGTTCAAGACCATCCAGGCCAAAGACCTGTGGCGCAAGATGCTGTCGATGCTGTTCGAGACCGGCCACCCATGGCTGACCTTCAAGGACCCGTGCAACCTGCGTTCGCCGCAGCAGCACGTGGGCGTGGTCCACAGCTCGAACCTGTGCACCGAGATCACCCTGAACACCAACAAGGACGAGATCGCAGTCTGCAACCTGGGCTCGATCAACCTGCCGAACCACATCGTCGATGGCAAGCTGGACACCACCAAGCTGCAACGCACCGTGAACACCGCTGTGCGCATGCTCGACAACGTGATCGACATCAACTACTACTCGGTGCCGCAAGCGCGTAACTCGAACTTCAAGCACCGTCCGGTCGGCCTGGGCATCATGGGCTTCCAGGATGCGCTGTACCTGCAGCACATTCCTTACGGCTCCGATGCTGCCGTCGAGTTTGCCGACAAGTCGATGGAAGCGGTCAGCTACTACGCCATCCAGGCTTCTTGCGACCTGGCCGATGAACGCGGCGCCTACGAGACCTTCCAGGGTTCGCTGTGGTCCAAGGGCATCCTGCCGCTGGATTCGCAACAGATCCTGATCGAGGCCCGTGGCCAGAAGTACATCGACGTCAACCTGGAAGAAACCCTGGACTGGGCGCCGGTACGTGCCCGCGTGCAGAAAGGTATTCGTAACTCGAACATCATGGCCATCGCGCCAACCGCGACCATCGCCAACATCACTGGCGTGTCGCAGTCGATCGAGCCTACCTACCAGAACCTGTACGTGAAATCGAACCTGTCGGGCGAATTCACCGTGATCAACCCGTACCTGGTTCGCGACCTCAAGGCCCGCGACCTGTGGGACTCGGTCATGATCAACGACCTGAAGTACTACGACGGTTCGGTACAGCAGATCGAGCGTATCCCGCAAGAGCTGAAAGACCTGTACGCCACTGCGTTCGAAGTCGAGACCAAGTGGATTGTCGACGCTGCTTCCCGTCGCCAGAAGTGGATCGACCAGGCGCAGTCGCTGAACCTGTACATCGCGGGTGCATCGGGCAAGAAGCTGGACGTGACCTACCGCATGGCCTGGTACCGTGGCCTGAAAACCACCTACTACCTCCGTGCCCTGGCCGCGACCAGCACCGAGAAGTCGACCATCAACACCGGCAAGCTCAACGCCGTTTCCAGCGGTGGCGACAGCGCCCCGGTCCAGGCAGCCGGCCCAGCGCCAGTGCCGAAGGCCTGCGCGATCGACGAGCCTGACTGCGAAGCCTGCCAGTAAGGCCTGAATGCCGTGCGGGGTGCCTACGGGTGCCCCGCGCGGCATTTTTGTATCCGCGCCTCAGAGAAACCTTGCCCTTTGCCCACTGTTCACGCAGCTCGGTAAAAGAACAGGACCTCTCAAAAAAGGATGTAAGCCCATGGCGCGGAAAAAACTGGCATCTCGCAAGATTGGTCGCAACGCAGAAACCGGCCGTTTCACCTCAGTGGAACAGGCACGCAAGCACCCCAAGACACACATTGTCGAAACGCTGTATACCCACCGTAGCTAGGGGTAGCTGGCCTCATCTCCGGCAAGCCCGCGGTGAGGCCGATTCCGCCAATACAGCCCTCAGAAACACCATATGATGTGCCTTAAAATTTAAACTGGCACAACATATAGGTTGGCGCTACACTCTCCCCCCGTAGAAGAAGCCACCCGCTTCGTGAACGGACGCACGCCAAACCGGTCAAAAAAGTTACCCTCGCCGGCAAGACACGCGCCCCGATCGAAGGTGAATTCCGGTATACTTTGCGCCCTCTGAAAAGAGCACCTATTCAATTGTCCTGGCCCCTCCCAGAGGCCTGGCCAGGTACAAGCCAGAACACATTCAGATGTAAACGAGAGTCAGCCTCTCGAGCTGCCCATTCGCCGTTACGGCCTTGCGTCAGGCATCACATTCTTAAAATCCAACCGGTTGCCTCTGGGCGACCCTCAAGCAGGAGCCAAACCATGCTGAGCTGGGACGAATTCGACAAAGAAGACGGCGAAGTAGCCGCCAAAGGCAACACCCCTGCGCAGGCCGCTGCCGCCGCCACCCTCGACAAGCTCGACAGCGCCGGTGGTGCCGCCGCCCTGGAGGCCCGTGCGGCCACCGCTTCTGACTCCGAAGCCGTCAAACGTGCCAAGGCTGCCCTCGACGCCCTCGACGTTGCCGAAGGCCTGGCCGAGCTGGAAGGCTCCTCGGCCCGCGTTGCAGTAGATGAAAAGCGCATGATCAACTGCCGCGCCGACCTCAACCAGCTGGTACCGTTCAAGTACGACTGGGCCTGGCAGAAGTACCTGGACGGCTGCGCTAACCACTGGATGCCGCAAGAGGTCAACATGACCGCCGACATCGCCCTGTGGAAGAGCCAGGACGGCCTGACCGAAGACGAGCGCCGCATCGTCATGCGCAACCTCGGCTTCTTCTCCACCGCCGACTCGCTGGTTGCCAACAACCTGGCCCTGGCCGTGTACCGCCTGATCACCAACCCGGAGTGCCGCCAGTACATCCTGCGCCAGGCCTTCGAAGAGGCGATCCACACCCACGCCTACCAGTACTGCATCGAGTCGCTGGGCATGGATGAAGGCGAGATCTTCAACATGTACCACGAGATCCCGTCGGTCGCTAAAAAAGCCGCATGGGGCCTGAAGTACACCCGCGCCATCTCCGACCCGGAATTCAACACCGGCACCGTCGAAACCGACAAAGAGCTGCTGCGCAACCTGATCGCCTACTACTGCGTCCTGGAAGGCATCTTCTTCTACTGCGGCTTCACCCAGATCCTGTCCATGGGCCGCCGCAACAAGATGACCGGCGTGGCCGAGCAGTTCCAGTACATCCTGCGTGACGAGTCGATGCACCTGAACTTCGGTATCGACGTGATCAACCAGATCAAGATCGAGAACCCGCACCTGTGGGATGCGGCGATGAAGGAAGAAGCGACCCAGATGATCCTGCAAGGAACTCAGCTGGAGATCGAATACGCCCGTGACACCATGCCACGCGGTGTACTGGGTATGAACGCGGCGATGATGGAGGACTACCTCAAGTTCATCGCCAACCGTCGTCTGACTCAGATTGGCTTGAAAGAAGAATATCCAGGGACTACCAACCCGTTCCCATGGATGAGCGAGATCATGGACTTGAAGAAAGAGAAGAACTTCTTTGAGACGCGTGTGATTGAGTATCAGACTGGTGGGGCGTTGAGCTGGGACTGATCGTCCGGGCTGAGCATCGAGAAGGCTGCCGATTGGCAGCCTTTTTTTATGATTTTCCCCGAGAGTCCTGACGTCAGTTACGAAGATTGATTTCTTAATCCTATAAAAGACCGCCCCTGCGAAGGCCCATGTGAACAGGGGACCATTTATTGCCTGTGCTGGCCTCTTCGCGGGTGAACCCGCTCCTACAGGGATCGCAGTTTGCCGGGGTTACCTGGCAAGCTGGTCTGCCTGACTTGGCAATGAGCCCTATGGGCTGATGGGGGACCTGTGCGGGTTCATCGAGGCGTTGAACCCCCGCGAACACCGGCGCAGCCGGTGCCATACACCGAGTCGGATTCTTCGCGGGCATGCCCGCTCCCACCGGAGCAGAGCTCTGGCTTTGAGGCGGTGATTTACCTTGAGATTGCGACCTGGGACCGCCAAATCCTTGAAGCCTACTCAAGGCGCTCAGCAGCCTTTTTGTAAGCTTGGTCTCTTTCACGGCGATCGACAGCGACGACAAAAACCACGATCTCTTGGTCAATGACCTGATAAACCAGCCTATACCCGCTGCTGCGAAGCTATATCTTGTAGCAATCTAGCAGCGAGTGAAGGCGGTTTGCCTCGATTCGAGGTTTCAGCAGGACCTCTGCCAGTTTCTTCTTGAACTGCTGACGCACGGTATCGCCCAGCTTCTTCCACTCTTTCAATGCGCGGGCATCGAAGTCGAGGCTATAGGTCATCCAGCTTTACCCTCACGCGCTGCGGAGAAGCAAGCCGCTCTTGTACGGTAGCAATGAGATCTTCATCTTCCTCGGTCATCAGGACCGGCCGGAAGGGTAGCTTGCCCCGCTCAGCTACATATTGCAGGGCCTGGCGCATGAGTTCGGAGGGGGTGACACCGAGGCGATTGAGCTCTTTGTAGGCGCGGGCTTTGAGATCATCGTCGACGCGGATATTGATAGAAGCCATGACATAGCCCTCATGTAAAGACGATTGTCATTACACTGCACTGATCGTGGGGACTCTGCAATGGCAGTTTGTCTGCCGGAAGTGACCACAGCGCCATTCCCTTTGTCTAGTCCTGAAATAGGTTTACACCTGTTCAGGTAGGCCGACATGCCTCAAAACGCCCGATGCACCGCATCGGGCGTTTTGTTTTTCAGGGCCATATGAGGCCGTTCTGTATTGTAAATCTGCACTGCCTCGTCAACCATCTGCCTCGCTTGTTCCAGATCTTCAGGGCTACTCAACAGCAGCTCCATCTTGAGGATTCCGTTGATTCGCTCGGCCAGCGCGTTCTGGTAGCAGTCATACCCATCAGTCATGGAGCACTGAACGCCGTGCCGTTGATGTAGTGACTGGTATAGCGCCGAGCAATATTGGATTCCTCGATCCGAATGGTGGACTAATGGCTGGCGACGACGGCGCTTGCGTAATGCCTGCTTGAAGGCTTGCGCCACTGACTCGGCATGCAGGCTTTCATGGACGTGGTGGCCAACAATCTTCCTGGAGTACGCATCCGTTACCAGGCTCAGGTACAGCGGGCCCTTGCGTGCCGGCAGGTAAGTAATGTCGGCAACCCAGACGTGCTCCGGCCTTGTCGGAACGATCTGACTTGGGCCGGGTTTGAGTAAATTGGGATGGCGGTAGAAGCGATGAAAGCTTTGTGTTGTCTTGTGATAGGCCCGCTTAGGCAGCACTAGCAAACGGCGCTCTCCCAAGACCTGGAACAGCCTATCTCGGCCGACCTGGAATCGTCTGTCAGGTTGGCAATGCAGCAGATAGTGCAGCTTGCGTGTGCCCAGACGAGGCTGGCGTATCCGGATCTGCTGTACAAACTCAACCACCCGGTCTGCCTGGCGTTCTTTGCCATCAGCAACTCGATTGCGTTTGTAGTAAGCCTGTCGACTGATGCCTAGAAACTGACAAGCCCTGGCAATGCTCAGTCCTGCGACTTGACCTTGCGTGAGGACTTGCCGGATCGCTTTTTTACGACCGAGACACCATAGTCATTTTTCAGAACATCAACGACCGTCTCAAAGAATTGGGCCTTCTGGCTCATCAGCTCAAGCTGCTGCTCAAGCTCTTTGATCCGCTGCTCTGGAGTGAGCGTTTTTGGGTCAGACATCGCGCAGCTCCTCTCGTCGCGGATCGAGGCCCCCTGGCTCCAATCCTGCCGACCGTGCTTACGCAACCATACCAGAACCGTCGAGCGACCCTGGATGCCATACCGCACCTGGGCCTGCTTGTAGGTCAGTTCGCCTTTTTCTATCTGATCAACCACCGCCAATTTAAAAGACAGTGAGTAATCACGCTGTGTGCGCTTTACACCTTGCTCCATCAGACTCTCCGGAAATTCGGGATGGGAGGTGTAAACCTTATTCAGGACGGGACACTTCAAATGAAGAGGCCTCGCCCCTGCCGACAGGAGGGGTACGGCACCAGCAAGGATGCCGGGACTGGACATGCCAGTCTACGTGGTCAAGGGCGAGGCCAGATCTGAAGATAGCGCAGGCTCGGGGATGGGGCCACCGCAGTTACGATTTGATTTTTAACCCTGCCCCCGGTTTGCGGTGCGAGGCGGCCAATGGGGTGGATGGCACGGGCTTTACCCGTGTTCGCGGGCAAGCCCGCTCCTACCAGTAGATCGTGTACGTGCGTGGCATGGTGCATGGCAGTTGTAGTATGTCTGCAGCGCGTTCAGGGTAGAGCCTCTGCCGCTCAGTTTTTGGCGTCTAGTACCCTATTTGCTCTGCGATCAGCCGTTGACAGCCCTCCTCCCCCTTGCTAATAATCGCCCACAGTTGTACGACAACGCATAACAAAAACAACAATCAGTGGACGAACTCATGTCGACATCCATCCCGCTACACCTACGTCTGTTGCATACCCCTCTTCCCCCGGCCAGCTCGCGTAAACCTGCCAGTACGTAGCGCCCGGTTACCGCGCATTCACCCCTGGCCCTGACCGGCCCGTTATCTACCCGCCCCTGCCGCAGGCCGCTTGCGCGTGCCCGGTGGACGGGCTGCCACACCCTTAGGGAGCACAACAATAATGAAAATCTGCCACACCCTACCCTTCGCCCTGCTTGGCGCCGGGGTTATCGCCGGCCTGCCGGGCACCAGCCTGGCAGCGGGATTTGTCGAGGACAGCAAGGCCACCCTCGGGCTGCGCAACTTCTACATCAACCGCAACTTCACCAACCCCAGCAACCCACAGAGCAAGGCCGAGGAGTGGACGCAAAGCTTCATCCTCGATGCCCGCTCGGGGTTCACCGAAGGGCCAATCGGCTTCGGCGTGGATGTGCTGGGGCTGTGGTCGGTCAAACTCGACGGCGGTGGCGGTACCTATGGCACGGCGTTGCTGCCACGCCATGACGATGGCAAGCCGGCAGACGACTACGGGCGCCTGGCAGTGGCGGGCAAGGCGCGTATTTCCAAGACCGAACTGAAGATCGGTGAATGGATGCCGGTACTGCCGATTCTGCGTTCGGACGACGGGCGTTCGTTGCCACAGACGTTCCGTGGCGGGCAGGTTACCTCCAACGAAATCGCAGGGCTGACCCTGTACGGCGGCCAGTTCCGCGGCAACAGCCCGCGTAACGACGCGAGCATGGAAGACATGAGCTACGGCGGCGGCGTGTCGGACCGTTTCAACTTCGTCGGCGGCGAGTACAAGTTCAACCAGGACCGCACGCTGGTGGGGCTTTGGAATGCGGTGCTGAAGGACGTGTACCAGCAGCAATACCTGCAACTGAGCCACAGCCAGCCGGTGGGTGACTGGACCCTGGGTGCGAACCTGGGCTACTTCCATGGCGACGAGGACGGCTCCGAACGCGCCGGGCAGCTGGACAACAAGACCTACTCGGGGATGTTCTCGGCCAAGTACGGTGGCAGCACCTTCTGGGTGGGGCTGCAGAAAGTCGATGGTGATACCTGGATGCGGGTGAACGGCACCAGTGGCGGGACCTTGGCCAACGACAGTTACAACTCCAGCTTCGACAATGCCAACGAGCGTTCGTGGCAGGTACGCCATGACTTCAACTTCGTCACCGTCGGGGTACCGGGGTTGACCCTGATGAACCGCTACATCAGCGGGCGCGATGTGCACAGCGGGGGCGTGACCGATGGCAAGGAGTGGGTGCGTGAAACGGAGCTTGCGTATGTGATCCAGAGCGGGGCGTTCAAGGATTTGAGCGTGAAATGGCGTAACTCGTCGATTCGCCGGGATTACAGCAATAACGAGTTCGATGAGAACCGGTTGATCTTCAACTATCCGCTGTCGTTGCTCTGATCAAGACCTGCGGGTTTACCCGCGAATACGGTGGTGGCTGCGACGGTGAACGACGGGTGGAGATTGGCCAGCAGGGCCGGCCCTTTCGCGGGTGAACCCGCTCCTACAACGGCCTGCGCCCAACCACCGACCTGTGTCCACACCCGATCAGGTGTAGGAGCGGGTTTACCCGCGAATACGGTAGCGGCGGCAACGGCGAACGGCGGGTGAAAACTGGCCAGCAGGGCCGGCCCTTTCGCGGGTAAACCCGCTCCTACACAGCGGCCTGCGCCCAACCACCGACCTGTGTCCACCCTCGATCAGGTGTAGGAGCGGGTTTACCCGCGAATACGGTGGTCGCGGCAACAGTGAGCGGCGGGTGGAGATTGGCCAGCAGGGCCGGCCTCTTCGCGGGTAAACCCGCTCCTACACGACGGCCTGCGCCCAACCACCGACCTGTGTCCACCATTGATCAGGTGTAGGAGCGGGTTTACCCGCGAATACGGTGGCGGCGACAACGGTGAACGGCGGGTGGAGATTGGCCAGCAGGGCCGGCCCTTTCGCGGGTAAACCCGCTCCTACGGGCGACCGCGCAGGCCTTTCGCCCTTTCTTACCCGCGAAAAGGCCGGCAAAAGCCGCCCAAGCCTCATTGACAACACACAGAACCACCGCCAATAATCACCCAAGTCATACGACAACCTACAACAACTAACAACAAGAGCCGGCCATGACCACTACCCCCTTCAATCGCCTGCTGCTCACCGGAGCCGCAGGCGGCCTGGGCAAGGTCCTTCGCGAACGCCTGAAAGGCTACGCCGAGGTCCTGCGCCTGTCTGACATCAGCCCCATGGCCCCGGCCGCGGGCCCGCATGAAGAAGTCATTACCTGTGACCTGGCCGACAAGGCTGCGGTACATGCCCTGGTCGAGGGCGTAGACGCCATCATCCACTTTGGCGGGGTTTCTACCGAACACGCCTTCGAAGAGATTCTCGGCCCCAATATCTGCGGCGTGTTCCACGTGTACGAGGCGGCGCGCAAGCACGGGGTCAAGCGCATCATCTTCGCCAGCTCCAACCACACCATCGGTTTCTATCGCCAGGATGAGCGCATCGACGCTCACGCGCCGCGCCGTCCCGACAGCTATTACGGGCTGTCCAAGTGCTACGGCGAAGATGTGGCCAGCTTCTACTTTGACCGCTACGGCATCGAGACCGTCAGCATTCGCATCGGCTCTTCGTTCCCGCAGCCACAGAACCCGCGCATGCTCTGCACCTGGCTGAGCTATGACGACTTGGTGCAACTGATCGAACGTGGGCTATCGACGCCCGACGTTGGCCATACCATCGTCTACGGCGCCTCCGACAATCGCACCGTGTGGTGGGACAACCGCCATGCCGCGCACCTGGGCTATGTGCCCAAGGACAGCTCGGAAGCCTTCCGCGCAGCCGTGGAGGCCCAACCGGCACCCGCCGACGATGACCCGAGCATGGTCTACCAGGGCGGCGCTTTCGCCGTGGCCGGCCCGTTCAACTGACCCCACGCCAGGAGGCACGGCCATGAACTGCGAACTGATCGTCGACGCCCGTAACGGTACCGGCGAAAGCCCTGTGTGGCACCCCGGTGAACAGGCCTTGTACTGGGTAGACATTCCCGCTCGCCAATTGCATCGCTGGCAAGCGGCCGATGGCAAACACCAGTTCTGGCAAGGCGACGAGATGCTGGCCTGCATCGCCCGCAGCGGTCAGGGCTGGGTTGCGGGTATGGAAAGCGGCATCTTTCAGCTCCAGGCCAGGGCGGACGGCAGCCTGGACAGCCGGCTGCTCAGCAACGTGCAGCACGCCCAGGCCGGCATGCGCTTCAACGATGGCCGCTGCGACCGTCAGGGCCGCTTCTGGGCCGGGACCATGCTGCTGGACATGCAGCAAGGCGCCCATGTGGGTGCGCTGTACCGGCATGACGGCGAAGGCCACCTGCACCTGCAGCAGGACGGCATGATCGTGCCCAACGGCCTGGCGTTCAGCCCCGACGGCAAGCGCATGTACCTGTCCGACTCACACCCCAACGTGCAGAAGGTGTGGGCCTTCGACTACGACACCGACAACGGCACGCCGCACAACAAGCGGCTGTTCGTCGACATGCGCGGCTACCCAGGGCGCCCCGACGGCGCCGCGATCGACCAGGATGGCTGCTACTGGATCTGCGGCAACGACGCCGGGCAAGTTCACCGCTTCACCCCTGACGGGCGCCTCGACCGCTCGCTCAGCGTGCCGGTGAAAAAGCCGGCCATGTGCGCCTTTGGTGGCGCCAACCTCGACACCCTGTACGTCACCTCGATCCGCCCCGCGGGCATCGACCTCGGCGACCAGCCACTGGCTGGCGGGGTATTTGCCCTCAACCCTGGCACCAAGGGCCTGGAGGAACCTGCCTACCGGGGCTGAGCCCCACTGCCACACCCACACTTGCACGCCCGAAACCGGATAATAAAAACCACGGAGTTTCATCATGACGTTCAAACGCAAGCTGCTTCTTGCCGTACTCCCGTTCGCCTTCAGCGTGGCCATGCCCGCCTCGGCGCTGGACATCAAGTTCGCCGAAATCCACCCGGCCGGCTACCCGACCGTGGTCGCCGAGCAGAACATGGGTAAAAAGCTGGAACAGGCCAGCAATGGCGACATTACCTTCAAGATGTTCGCCGGCGGCGTGCTGGGATCGGAAAAGGAAGTGATCGAACAGGCTCAGATCGGCGCCGTGCAGATGACCCGCGTCAGCCTGGGGATCGTCGGCCCGGTAGTGCCGGATGTGAACGTGTTCAACATGCCGTTCGTGTTCCGCGACCATGAGCACATGCGCAAGATCATCGATGGCGAGATCGGCCAGGAGATCCTCGACAAGATCACCAACTCCGACTTCAACCTGGTGGCCTTGGCCTGGATGGACGGCGGCTCGCGCAGCATCTACACCAAAAAGCCGGTGCGCAGCCTGGAAGACCTCAAAGGCATGAAGATTCGCGTACAGGGCAACCCGCTGTTCATCGACATGATGAACGCCATGGGCGGCAACGGCATCGCCATGGACACCGGGGAAATCTTCAGTGCCCTGCAAACCGGGGTGATCGACGGCGCCGAGAACAACCCGCCGACCTTGCTTGAGCACAACCATTTCCAGAGCGCCAAGTACTACACCCTGACCGGCCACCTGATCCTGCCGGAGCCGGTGGTGATGTCCAAGACCACCTGGAACAAGCTCACTCCGGAGCAGCAGGTGCTGGTGAAAAAGGTCGCGCGCGAAGCACAGATGGAAGAGCGTGCGCTGTGGGACGCCAAGTCTGCCGCCAGCGAAGAGAAGCTCAAGGCCGCCGGTGTCGAGTTCATCACTGTCGATAAGAAACCGTTCTTCGAAGCCACCGCATCGGTACGCGAGAAGTACGGCGCGCCGTACGCCGACCTGATGAAGCGTATCGACGCCGTCCAGTAATACCAGCCCCTTCCAAGACGACCTCGGCAGTGCGGCCGCCGCCGCCCTGCCGCTTTGGTGATGCCTATGAAATCGCTTTTCCTGAGCGTGAACGACACGCTGTACCGCAGTTGCATCTGGATCGCGGGCCTGTCGATCCTGGCCATGACGCTGATCATCCCGTGGGGCATCTTCGCCCGCTACGTGCTGGGCACCGGCTCCAGCTGGCCAGAGCCAGTCTCTATCCTGCTGATGGTGGTATTCACCTTCGTTGGTGCCGCCGCCAGCTATCGCGCCGGGGCGCATATGGCGGTGGGGATGATTACCGACCGGTTGCCGCCGCTGCAGCGCCAGCTGGTCGCCCTGCTGGTACAACTGCTGATGATCGTGGTGTGCGTGTTCATGACCTATTACGGCACCCGGCTGTGCATCACCACCTGGAACCAGTCGCTGGCCTCGCTGCCCGGTGTGCGGGTCGGCATGACTTACGCGCCGATCCCGGTCGGCGGCGTGCTGACGCTGGTGTTCGTGCTGGAAAAACTCCTGCTGGGCGATCAGAGCAACCGCAAGGTCGTGCGCTTTGATCTGGTCGAAGAAAACGAAGGAGCTGCGTAAATGGAAGCGTTCATTCTGTTGGGCAGTTTCATCGTGCTGATTCTGATCGGCATGCCGGTAGCCTACGCCCTGGGCCTGTCGGCACTGATCGGCGCCTGGTGGATCGACATCCCGCTGCAGGCGATGATGATCCAGGTGGCCAGTGGGGTTAACAAGTTCTCGCTGCTGGCGATTCCGTTCTTCGTGCTGGCCGGCGCGATCATGGCCGAAGGCGGCATGTCGCGCCGGCTGGTGGCCTTTGCCGGGGTGCTGGTGGGCTTCGTGCGTGGCGGGCTGTCGCTGGTCAACATCATGGCCTCGACCTTCTTCGGTGCGATTTCCGGCTCGTCGGTAGCCGATACCGCCTCGGTGGGCTCGGTGCTGATCCCGGAGATGGAGCGCAAAGGCTACCCGCGTGAATTTTCCACCGCCGTGACCGTCAGCGGTTCGGTGCAGGCGTTGCTGACCCCGCCCAGCCACAACTCGGTGCTGTACTCGCTGGCGGCGGGCGGCACGGTGTCGATCGCCTCGCTGTTCATGGCAGGGGTGATGCCCGGCCTGCTGCTGAGCGCGGTGATGATGGGCCTGTGCCTGTTGTTCGCCAAGAAGCGCAACTACCCCAAGGGCGAAGTGATCCCGCTGCGCCAGGCGCTGAAAATTGCCGGTGAGGCGCTGTGGGGCCTGATGGCCATGGTCATCATCCTCGGCGGTATCCTGTCGGGGGTGTTCACCGCCACCGAATCGGCAGCCGTGGCGGTGGTGTGGTCGTTCTTCGTGACCATGTTCATCTACCGCGACTACAAGTGGCGCGACCTGCCCAAGCTGATGCACCGCACAGTACGGACCATCTCCATCGTGATGATCCTGATCGGCTTTGCCGCCAGCTTCGGCTACGTAATGACGCTGATGCAGATCCCGTCGAAGATCACCACCGCGTTCCTGACCCTGTCGGACAACCGCTACGTGATCCTGATGTGCATCAACTTCATGTTGTTGCTGCTGGGCACAGTGATGGACATGGCGCCGCTGATCCTGATTCTTACCCCGATCCTGCTGCCGGTGATTACCGGCATCGGCGTGGACCCGGTGCACTTTGGCATGATCATGCTGGTAAACCTGGGGATCGGCCTGATAACGCCACCGGTGGGCGCGGTGCTGTTCGTGGGCTCGGCCATTGGCAAGGTGAGCATCGAGTCGACGGTGAAGGCGCTGCTGCCGTTTTACCTGGCGCTGTTCCTGGTGCTGATGGCAGTGACTTACATTCCAGCGATCTCGCTGTGGCTGCCTAGCGTGGTGCTGTAATTTTGACCGGGGGCCGCTTGGCGGCCCCTGGGCTCTTGCAAATGGATCCTGCACATGGCTGTCCCCTCCTCGGCTGTACCGCTTTTCCCCCGCAAACTGGCCATCGCCTTGCTCGCCCTGCTGGCCTGTTCATTCGCCGGCAACCACATCGCCGCGCGCATCGCCTTCGATGACGGCACCGGCGTGCTGCTGGCCATCCTCTGCCGCTCTGGCATCACCTTCCTGGTACTGGCCGGGCTGCTGCTGTGGCAACGCCAGGCCCTGGCCCTGCCCGCTGGTGCGCGCCGGTGGCAGCTGCTGCTCGGCCTGCTGATTGCCACCCAGAGCCTGTGCCTGTACTCGGCGGTGGCGCGTATTCCAGTGGCTTTGGCGCTGCTGGTGGGCAACACCTTCCCGATGCTGCTGGCGCTGCTCACCTGGGCGCTGGGCGGCGCACGCCCCACGGGCCGCACCGTACTGTTCATGGGCCTGATCCTGTGCGGCCTGGTGCTGGCGCTGGATGTCCCGGCACGCCTGGCCGACAGTGCTGCGGCCAACCCGCACTGGGTGCCAGGGGTCAGCCTGGCCTTCGGCGCCGCCTGTGCCTTTGCCTGCGCCTTGTGGATCACCGACCATAAACTGGCCAGCGTGCGCGGCCCCGTGCGCAGCCTGCTGACTTTGCTGATCGTGTTCTCCAGCATGCTGGTTGCAGGCGCAAGCGGCGTGATGCCGTCCGGTTTGTCACTGCCAGGCAGCAGCAGTGGCTGGGCGGCCTTGGCCAGCCTGGTAGTGCTGTATGGCTTGGCCTTCACCTTGCTGTTCGTTTGTGTGCCAAGGCTGAACATGGCGCAAAACGCACCCGTGATGAACGTCGAACCCATCGCCACGCTACTGCTGGGCTGGGCCTTGCTCGACCAGCAACTCGGCACCCTGCAATTACTCGGCGGCGCGGTGGTGGTGTGCGGCATCGTGCTGCTCACCTACCGTCGGGCCAATTGATCGTTCATTTAAATGGAGCCTTGAATGCCTGCGACCGAACTGCACCTGCAGGACCGCCTGACCCGCCTGAGCCTGGCTCCGGAGTTGGGCGCCAGCCTGGTCAACTGGGAAGTGAAAGCGACCGGGCAAGCGCTGCTGCGCCATTCCGACCTGGCCGCACTGGAAAGTGGTACGCCACGACGCCTCGCCTGCTACCCACTGGCGCCTTGGTCCAACCGCATTGGCGAGGGTGGCTTTGCCCGACCCGAGGGGTGGCAGGCACTGGCACCCAATACCGGGCATGACCCTTACCCGATCCATGGCAGTGCCTGGCAGCAGGCCTGGCAGGTGGAGCACCACAGTGAACAGCGAGCACGGCTGACGCTAGACAGTGCTGTGCCGTTTGCTTACCGGGTCACGCTGGATGTGCATCTGCATGAGGGGTGCCTGAACCTGGACCTGCATGTAACCCATCTGGATGAGTCGGCCAACTGGTACGGGTTGGGGTTGCACCCTTACTTTCCGCGGTATCCCGATACCAAGTTGTACGCATCGGCACGCAACGTGTGGCTGGCCGAGGATGGGCGGTTGCCGTCGTACCAGGCCGAGGTGCCCGAACAATGGCGCTTCAATGCCCTGGGGCGTTTACCCGAGACAGTGGTTGATCACGCCTTCAGTGGCTGGCCAGGCGAGTGCGTGATCGAACAGCCCAGCGCGGGTTATCGACTGGCGTGCAGTGCCAATGGGGCCGAACACTTCTTGCTGTATTGCCCGCAGGGACAAGGTTTTTTCTGCTTTGAACCTGTTAGCCACCCAATCAATGCGCATCACCTGCCAGGGCGACCGGGGTTGCGGTTGCTGAACCGGGGGGAGGCAATGACCCTGGGGTTCAGGATGCAGTATCGGGCGTTGTGAGCGGGCTGCCTGAAAAAGGGCCGTCACGATAGCGAACATTGTCTGGCGCCATTTCTCGACGCGCTGAACGACCTCAATCCAGCTGCTGATCGCGCAAGTCTTGCGCCAGCATGTCGATAAAGGCCCTGACCTTGGCCGAGCCGTACTTGCTTTCGCGGTGCAGCACATGAATGGGCCAGGGCGCCTCTTCGTACTCGGCCAGCAGCACCTGTAACTGCCCGCTGACCAGTTCGTCTGCCACCTGGTACGACAGCAGCCGGGCAATCCCCAGCCCGCCGCTGGCAGCTGCGATTGCCCCGTCATTGCTGGTTACCGTCAGCCGTGGCTTCATGCGCACCAAGGTCGGCTCGTCGGTCACTCCGAAGCGCCAACCCGCCCGCGGCGACAGGTTGGTGGTGCCGATTATCGCATGCCCGGCCAGGTCCGACGGGTGCTTCGGCACACCATGGCGCGCCAGGTAGTCGGGCGAGGCACACAACATGCGCCGCACCCTGCCCACCCGCAACGCCTTCAACCCGGAGTCGGGCAACGGCCCGATGCGCACGGCCACGTCCATGCCCTCCTCGACCATGTTCACCACGCGGTCGAGAAAAAACGCGGAAACGTCGACTTCCGGGTACTGCTGCAGGTAACGGACGATGCACGGCATGACGAACTTCTTGCCGAACAAAATCGGCGCGGTCACCGCCAGGTCGCCCCTGGGCGTCGCGTTGATGCCGGCAGCGGCTTCATTGGCCTCGTGAATACTGGCGAGAATGTGCCGGGTGTCTTCCAGATAGCGACCGCCGGCCTCGGTCAGACGCACGCTGCGTGTTGTGCGCAGCAACAGTTTGACCCCGAGCTGCTCTTCCAGGGCGCTGACGGCGCGGGTGACGGCGGCCGCAGAAATGTCCAGACGGCGGGCAGCCGCGGCGAAGCTTTCCAGCTCGCCGACGGCGACGAATACCTTCATCAGGTGGATCTGGTCCATGCGGGCTCCTGAGGGTAATGGGGCGTGCGGATTATCGTTCATCTGGATGCGTGGTGTTAGCTGTGCCGGCCTCTTCGCGGGCAAGCCCGCTCCTACGACTGGCTTGAATCAGACATCCAGCACCAACGCCTGCATCCCCTCCTCCCCCTTCGCTGGCACAGCACAACAGATCAGCACCGACCCTGCCTCCGGCAACTCTGCCGGCGGATTCGGATAATGCACCTGGCCGCTCACCAGCCGGGTCTTGCAGGTACCACACGAACCACCCCGGCAACTGAACTCCGGTGCCAGCCCACGCGCCTCGGCCAGTTCCAGCAAGGTGCCGCTACCGGGCACCCAGCGAGCCTCCTTGGCCGACGCAGCAAAATACACCGGCACCGGTTCGTCGGCGGCAGGCGGCTGTTGCAAGATTGGCTGATCTGCGTCGGTGTGCCGCCGCAGCGTCGACGGGCCAAACGCTTCGGCGTGAATCCGCGCATCCGGCACATGCACCCCACGCAGCCCTTCGTAAAGCTGCTGGGTGAAGCTGCCCGGCCCACACAGGTAGAAATCGTAGTCGTCCAACGCCAGCGTTGCCTTGACCTGTTCGATACCCAACCGGCCGGCAAACTCGTAATCACGACCGACCTGCGCGTGCCCTTCAGGCTGGCTCAGGGCGCGGTGTATATGCAGTAGTTCGCCAGCCTGTTGCTGCAAGGTCGCCAGTTCCTGCTGGAACGGCAAGTCGGCCAGGCTGCGTGCGCCATGGAACAGATGAATGCGCCGGGCCTGCCCCGTCCTCAACTGCTGACGCAGCATGGCCAGCAACGGCGTGATGCCCACGCCCGCGCCGATCAGCACCAACGGGCGCGTGCTTTGCTGATCAAGCGTGAAGCTGCCCATCGGCGGCCGCACATTCAACACCTCGCCGGCCACAACGTGCTCATGCAAATACCGCGAAGCCGGGCCCTGGGCTTTGACGCTGATGCGCAAGAATCCATCGTCGGGGGCACTTGAAAGGCTGTAGGTGCGGATCAGCGCCGGCTCGCCATCACGCGTCACCTGCACAGGCAGATGCTGGCCAGGGGCAAAGGCCACACGGCAGCCTGCCGGTGGTTCGAGATAGAACGAGCGGATGTCGCGGCTTTCCTGCTCCACCCGCAGCACCCG
This sequence comes from Pseudomonas sp. BO3-4, assembly GCF_034044115.1. Lineage (NCBI taxonomy): Bacteria > Pseudomonadati > Pseudomonadota > Gammaproteobacteria > Pseudomonadales > Pseudomonadaceae > Pseudomonas > Pseudomonas sp. BO3-4. Next base: position 1,306,756 of record NZ_CP139018.1, on the reverse strand, counting down.
CCAGGCCAGCCATTGGCGCTGTTGTCGCCGCTGCTCCAGGCGCGCATCGGCCTCGGCCCAGGTACCGGTCATCAGACTGGTCGGCGCGTATTCCTTGAAAGCCCAGCGCAGGGCAACGGCTGCCGGACGCCACACCACCTGCTCGACCTGCAGTGTCCATAACCGCTCAGCCCCTTCAAAGGCCTGGATGGCCGGGCTGTCCAGCAGCACCTCGGCACGCCCGTACAGTTGCAACACATTGCCATTATTGAAGTCGATGAACAGCAAGCCGGCCCGCGGGTTGACCACCAGATTACCCAAGGTGTTGAAATGCAGATTGCCAGCATAGTCGGGAATCGTCAGCCGATTGCCTTCGACCTTGATGAACCCTGGCCGGCCACCACGGTGAGAGACATCTACCGAGCGCTGGCCGTCAGCATGCTCGACATAGCTGGCGACGAAGAAGGTATCGGCCGCCTGGATCATGCTGACGGTTGAGGTATCCAGTGTTGTCGCATCGATGCGCCCGAGGGCGGGTTCGGTGACGCGGGTGTAGTCACGCAACTGGATGTACTGCGGGCAGTTGCCAAACGCCTGCTCTACGGCCACTTGCAGTTGCCCTTGGGCAGCGTGGCGGATCTGCCCGTTGATGCGATTGCGCCGACGGGTGTGCAGTTCGATCCCCAGCAGGCCGACCGCCTGCCCGGCTGCCAACCCGGGGGTGGCGGGGTCATCTGCTGGCAGCGTGGTGTGGATCGTCAGCATACGAGGGTCGGGCGAGCTTACGAACCCTTCTGGCCCCTCCAGCAGCGTGGCCCAAGGCCGACCCTGGGCATCCACACTGGCGGCGACCATGAAGGGTAACTGGTGATAGAACGTTCGGTGCTGGTCGGGCATGTGGTCACGAATGACCTTTTGCCCGAACGCCTCCATGCGTTCTGCTACACCGACCTTTTCCTGCAGGGTCTTTTCACCCGTATGCCAGGGCGAGGGGCGGTGATCAGGAGATTGTTGCATGGCGGCGCTCCTCGCGATGGCGGGGTTTCAGGCGTGGGTTTGCAGCCCGATCACGGTGCGCGGCATGGGGACGAAACGCGGCAGCGCCTCGATCCGCGCCAGCCAGTTGCGCACATTGGCATAGGGCTCCAGCGACACGTTGCCTTCAGGGGCGTGAGCGATGTAGGAGTAGTTGGCAATGTCCGCAATCGTGGGTGTGCTACCCGCCAGGAATGGCGTCTTCGCCAACTCGGCATCGATCACCTTGAGCAAGGTGTGGGCACGGGAAATCACTTCGTCGGCATTGAATGAAGCCCCGAACACCGTGACCAGGCGGGCGGCGGCCGGGCCAAAGGCCAGCGGGCCGGCAGCGACTGATAACCAGCGTTGCACACGGGCGGCGGCGGCAGGTTCTTCGGGCAGCCAGGCGCCGTTGTCATACTTTTTGGCCAGGTAGACGAGGATGGCGTTGGAGTCGGCAATCACCGTGCCGTTGTCATCAATGACCGGAACCTGGCCGAACGGGTTGAGGGCGAGGAAGTCCGGCTGCTTGTGCGCGCCTTTGGCCAGGTCGACGAACACCAGCTCGGTGGGCAGGTTCAGTAGCGAGAGCATCAACTCGATGCGATGAGCATGGCCAGACTTGGGGAAGTTGTAGAGCTTGATCGGGTTCGACATGGGCTTGGCTCCTGGTCAGCGCCGGGATGGGGCTGATGGAGCACATGCTGCACTGGATCGGCTGGTAGCAGAATCAGTGCGCAGGGGAAACCATAATTTCGCAGGGCGGAATAATGGTTTCCAAACACTTGCGCTGGCGCCTGCAGGTGAGCGCTAGCCTACGATCCGATCAGTGCAGTTTTTTGAAATGTCGGTACAGCCCACGCGCAGCCTCGACCACCTGCGGCACACAGGCCTGGATATCCTCATCGCTCATCTGGTCCAGCAGCTCGAAGTTATCTTCCAACCCATGTAGCGAAATGGCCTTGAGGAGCGGGGCCTGCTCCGGTGGCAACTCGCCCCAACCGGCCACCTGGGTACCGCGCATGTAGCCGAAACACCACTCCTCCATCACGATCACAGTGCCCTGCTCGCATTCGCGTTCCTCGAATAGCGGTTCGAACTGGTCGACCTCATTGCTCAGTTCTTCTGCCACCTGGCTGGCATAACGCAGCATCAATGCCGTGTAGGCCTCCTCATGGGCGGGCTTCTTGAACTTCGGTACCTTGCCACCCGCTACCGCCGGCAGCCATTGTTCCGGCAGGACAGTGATCGGCGAACTGGCGAGTGCGACGAAAAAGCCATTGAGCTCGGCCAGGTCCAGCACCGAGTAGTCATTGCCATAGGTGATCAGCAGGTCTTCGAGGCGGTCGAGTTCTTTTTCGCTGAGTACGGGGAGCATGGGTAAGAATCCTGGGAAGCAAAAGTGTGTGCACCCTAGCACAGCAACGCCGGAAGGGCTGCCCGCGCGAACGCCCGCGCGGGCAGATGGTTCAGGGCTGCAACCAGGCCTGCAGCTCATGTTGCCGGTCGGTGCCTATCAGCAGCCACAGCAAGATGCGGCATTTGCGCGGGCAGAGTGGCCCAGCCATGTAGACGCCTTTTTTCTGCAAGTCGATTTCTGCGCCAGCAAACCCGTAGGTTGCCCGGGCTGTAGGCCCTCTCCCAGTGCGTGTAGCAACCAATACCGGCAAGGTGGGCGCCAGGTGTTCCAGCACTTCGGACCAACTGGCAGAAACATGACCAGCACCGAAACCGGCGATGACCACCCCCTCGTAACCCAATGCGGCCACAGCCTGCAGCAGCGCCGTGTCTGCGTCCAGGCAGGCTTCCAGCAGGGCAACGCGCTGGTCGGTGCGATACGGTAACGGCAACACTTCCCGTCGCCCGGGCGGATGGCGATACAACACAACACCCTCCACAACGTCGCCCAACGGGCCACATCCGGGCGACTCGAATGCCGCCATCGCCAGGCTGGCCGTCTTGCGAACCCTTGCCGCGCAGTGGACCTGATCATTCATGACCACAAGCACACCTCGCCCACGGCTGTCTTGTGCCAATGCAACCTGAGCCGCAGCCAACAAATTGGCCGGCCCATCATTGCCCGGCTGACTCGCCGAGCGCATGGCACCGGTCATCACCAATGGCGCATCGAATGGCCAGAGCAGATCCAGGAAATAGGCCGTTTCCTCAAGGCTGTCGGTCCCTTGGCTCAATACCAAAGCCTGGGCTCCGCGCTCCACCTCGCCCCGGGCCCATGCCAGCACCTCCAGCAACGTCGCGAAGCCCAGCGATGCACTGGGGAGCAGGCACAATGAAGCAACGTTCAACTGCGCCATCTCGCGCAACTGTGGAACCTGAAGCAGTTGCCGCTCACAATCCAGGCTTGGCGTCACACCATCCCCGACAGTACCCAGCCGCATACTGACCGTGCCGCCCAGAGTGGCGATCGACAGCCTGGGCAGGCTCGAATGTTCGCTCATGCTTCTCCCCCCACAATCAACCCGACTATCGGCACAATGCCAAGCGTGCAGATGGCCATCGACACCACATTGCCGATGTAGCCATGCACATAGGCCGGCAACCGCTGAGTGATCGCCACTGCCAGCGGCGGAGCCACCAGGGCACCCAGCACTGCACTGGCCACCACCACTTGCCAGCTGCCGCCATGTGTCAACACCGCGGCCGGGACGATCGACACGATCGGAATGTAGGTAGGGTACCACCCACGGGCTTTCCACTGTCCACGCCAGCATACAACCCCGACCAGGGATGCCAGGGCCTGCCCGGCCACTATTTGCATCACCAGCATAGAACCGTAGGACAGTGCAGCCGGGCTCAACAGGTAAGCCAGCAACACACCCAGCAGTAGCCCGAGGCTGGCCAATTCATTACCAAAGAATGGGGCTTCGCTGAAGTCGGCCAGAACGCGCCGCAAAGTCCAGACCACACCGTAGTCAGGCTGATTGACAACCGGCGCCACGACGGTGGGTTCACCGCATTGGCGTACCCATGAAGGAAAGCGCTTGCACAGGATGAAGGCCACGACGCTTGCCACAGCCATGCCACTCACATTGCCCACTACCACGGGCAACTGCAGGGGATAACACAGGTAATTGACCATCAGCAGGCTGGCCGGTGTTACCAGTAGTGCCCCCAGTAGCGCCCCCGTGATCGTCACCCGCCAGCCCGCACCAAAAAGCAAGACCATGGCTGCCGGCAATGACACGAAGGCAACGAACGTTGGTTGCCAGATGCCACTGGCCAAGGTCCATCCCCACAACGCATGGCTGAGCAGCAAGCCCAAGAGCGAGCTGGTAAACACCCATGGCCATAATCCGCTGCCATAGCAAATGGCAAAGCCCTGCCAGCGGTACCCTCGCACCTGCGCCCAGTGCGCCAGGCACGCGCCCAGCAGCAAGCCCAGCGCGGGCAGTTCGTGCTTGTAGAAAGCCACTTCACTGATATCACCAACAATCCAGCGCAAGCGGCTGAGCGGCTCATCGAGCGTCGCCACCCTCTGTGCATAATCCAGCCATTGGCCATGGGCAAGGCTTGCAGCGAGAAACACCAGCAGGCAGCCGAACATCAACACAAGCCAATGCTGCTGTCGTGAGAAGAAGTGCGTGTTCATTCGCAACTCCTCAACGTGGCATAGGTGCATGCAAGCGATAGCCAAGGGTGGCATCGTAGAGGTCGGTTCGCCGGTCTCTTGGCAGGTCGTTGAGGCTGTTCCAGATCGGTGCCGACCGTGCACTGCTCAAATCGACATCGGCATAGATAATCTCCTCGGCTTCTGCACTGCCCACCTCGCCGATCGGCCAGCCATGAGTACCGGCGATCAGCGAGCAGCCCAGGAAGCGCCCGCCCCGCTCACTGCCGACGCGGTTCGCGGCGGCGATATAAACGTTGGTGACATGCGCTGCCGTCATGGTCAGGTACGAGGCCATGCAGCGCCCTGCATCATCGAACAACGGCGGCGGGGTCCATACCCAGTTGTTGAGGCTGCAGATGATGTCGGCACCTTGCGCGGCCATCACCCGTGGCACTTCCGGGAACCAGATGTCCCAGCAGATCAGCAGGCCGATACGGCCGATAGGCGTCTCGAACACCGGGAACCCCAGGTCACCAGGGGTGAACCAAAGCTTTTCCTGGTTCCACAGATGCGCTTTGCGGTAGTGCCCGAGCAGGCCTTCGGGGCCAAACAGTACAGCACTGTCGTATAGCTTCAGCCCGTCACGTTCGGCAAACCCCGCAGCCAGGTATACCTGGTACTGCTTGGCGAAGTCGGCCCAGGTTTTCAGGCAAGGGCCGTCCTGCAGCACCTGCGCATGGGAATAGGCATCGGCACGGGAGTTGAAGGTGTAGCCCGTGTTGGCCAGTTCAGGCAGTACGATCAGGTTGGCACCTTCGCGTGCTGCGCGCCGGGCCAATGCCAGGCCTCTGCTCACGTTGCTCTCACAGTGCTCAAGACCGACCTGAGGGTCGTACTGGATGACAGCGATACGTACGGGGCTGACGGGGGAACAGGATTCAGACATGGCGGCTTCCTTCTTGTGGTTGTTTTGGAAGGACGCCAGTAAAGCGATGTTGGGTCAGGGAGCGACAGTCAGGAGAGTCCTATGGAACCAAAGGAAAATCACACAATGGCAGTAGGACTCCCCCTACAAAATGACCCGTACGCCGTTATTTCCCAACCTGATAGTGGGGGTAGTACTCGAGGGTAAAGCCACCATTGAACTCGGCTGACGTGTTGTTGCAGAGGTTGATGACCGTATCGATTGCCGTGCGCAAACACGGCTCGGTCCATCCAGCGTCAACTGAGAAGGACTCGCCAGCCAGATACAGCCCTGAGCGCGCACTCAGGTCTCGGTTGTATTTCATCAGGTTTACAGCATCAAAGTAGGTACCTGCCCTATACAACTTCGCGCACCCGAGCGCATTTCGATCTGTGATCCAACGCTGTATGCAAATATTTCGAGTATCGACGTAAGGTGAAATAGCCTCCCCCACATTGGTGCAGCGTAGAAGGATCCGATCGAGCTCCTTCAGACATTTACTCGCCAACTCCGCATCAGAGAAGGCTGCCAATTTGGTAGCGTCATCCTCCCAGGTATAACTGAGGAGAATGCAGTCATCTGGATAGCTATCGTTGTACCGATAGGCATAGACATCGTGCACAAAGCTATCGGTAATCAGAATTTGCGGCATCGGCTTGTGGTCGAGGAAACTTTTCTTCAACGGTGCATAGACCTTGCAACTGGTCTCCCAATGGGCATGCTTCCAGGCATCGATAATCGGCTGCGGCAACATCTGGCGGGTGAAGCCGCTGAGGCTGATGTTGGTTTCGATCAGCCATGACGGAGTGGTCATGATTACGCTGTCGAAGTCTTCATATTCGGTGCTCTCGTGTAACGGATCACTGCATCGCCAACGGTATCCGACCCGAATACGGCCACTTTCCAGCTTCTGCACCGCACACACGGACGTATCAGTCAGTAGCCCATCACTTGTTTTCAGAAGATGTTCATATAGCGAGATCCCACCCATGCCGACGTCTAGGTGCAAAAGGCTTTCGTCGAGGGCCGCAAGTCCGAGATAAGCTGGCCCTTGAAACGGCAATCCCCTGCTATCAGGGATATTGTTTGCTTCAAGATGCGGCGCAGTGTAAGGCACCCCTCCTGAATCCACACGGCCATGCACCAACTGCAAGTGACTGCTGAAGCCAAAGATTGCCGTACGTAGCGGGTACAGGCAGCAAACATCATAAAATGCTCCCCAGCTGCCATCGCCAATACCGATTGCATAGAAAATGGCTGACTCGTCACTGCTCATGCCCAAACCGCCAAAGTCACCCGGGTTTTCAGGATCCCAGGCAGCAAGGGCGGGCAAATGCACCAGATCCCTGAACGACAGTCGATGATAGCGTTCGACGATTTCCCGCCATATCGACTCCCAGCTTGACGTGCCATAAACCGCGGCAACATGTTCAGCAAATTGCTGAGCAAAATTGCGCCATTTCTCGTAGACCTGCTGCAAGGCTGCCGTAGGGGGTGGGGTTTCGCCTGACGGATTACGCCAGATCAAAAGACCCGGGTCACCTTCCCCTTCTAATTGACCTTCGCGAAGATAAATTCCCGTAGCATTCACCCAAGGTGTACCTGGGTTAGGGAAGTCAGAAATCCGCAGCTCGAACAGCTTTGCGTAATAGGCCATGAGCGAGCGACCCTCTTTAGGCGACTCTCCAGTCCTATTGAAGAACGGCATGCGCATCGCCCCCATTTCAAAAGGGGTTGCAGGTTGCTTGTGGCTTGCTGAGCTGTTCACGACCGTCAGGTGTCGCCCGCCTACACGCCGGGACTGCTCAATCAAGGTGATACGGTTGAAACCACAGCGCAATAACTCGCGGGCAGCAGTCAGCCCGGTAACTCCGGCACCGACGATGCAAATGCGGTGATCGGGTTGTGTGGCACGTGCGACGCCGCCCTCTTGTTCGAGAAGCCGGCGGTAGTCGAAGCAGAGATCCGGGGGATTAGGGAAACGTGCGGCCCATGGCTGCATAGGCCGTGATGGGTCGATGGCCAGATCGGCAGGATGGTTGTGTGTTGAACCAATAGTCATGTTCTCGGGTTCTCCATGAGTAGAGAACCTGAGAATGATCAATTGCAACAGGCGTGAAGTGGTTGCTAACTACCACCCGCCGGCACCTACAGGATCTGAGATACCTGTGGGTGCCGGCTTACAGCGATAAGGTCGTCAGGGCTTACACCGCCAGCGCGCGCTCACGCAGCTCGCTGTTGAGGATGCGGTCGTTCTCGCTGTAATCGACCGGGCAGTCGATCACGTGCACACCTGGGGTCTTGATGCAGTGCTCCAGCAGCGGCAGCAGGCCTTCGGCGCTTTCCACGCGGTGGCCGTTGGCGCCGTAGGCTTCGGCATACTTGACGAAGTCCGGGTTGCCGTAGTCCAGGCCGAAATCGGTGAAGCCCATGTTGGCCTGCTTCCAGCGGATCATGCCGTAGCCGTCGTCACGCAGGATCACCACGGTGATGTGCATGCCCAGACGTACTGCAGTCTCCAATTCCTGGCTGTTCATCATGAAGCCGCCGTCACCACACACCGAGATTACCGGGCGGTCCGGGTGCACCAGATGCGCAGCCATTGCCGATGGCAGGCCGGCGCCCATGGTCGCCAGGGCGTTGTCCAGCAGCACGGTGTTTGGCTTGTGCGCTTTGTAGTTGCGGGCGAACCAGATCTTGTAGATGCCGTTGTCCAGGGCGACGATGCCTTCGGACGGCAGTACACGACGGATGTCAGCCACCATGCGCTGTGGGTAGACCGGGAAGCGGTCGTCGTCGGCGCCTTCGGCGATCTGTGCTTCGTTGGCTTCACGGATGGCCATCAGGCGGGTGAAGTCCCAGTGCGACGTGTCGTTCAGTGCTTCACTGATCTGCCACACGGCGTTGGCGATGTCGCCGATCACTTCTACTTGCGGGAAGTACACAGCATCGACTTCGGCAGAGCGGAAGTTGATGTGGATGACTTCGGTGCCGCCACGGACCATGAAGAACGGCGGCTTCTCGATCACATCGTGGCCGATGTTGATGATCAGGTCGGCGGCTTCGACGGCGCGGTGAACGAAGTCGCCCGACGACAGCGCAGCGTTGCCGAGGAAGCGCGGGTGGCGCTCGTCGACCACGCCTTTACCCATCTGGGTGGTGATGAACGGGATGCCGGTCTTGTCGATCAGTTGCTTGAGGACCTTGGCGGTCATCTTGCGGTTGGCACCGGCACCGATCACCAGGATCGGGTTACGCGCGTTCTGCAGTTTCTCGACGGCAGCTTCAATGGCCACGTGCTCGGCCAGCGGGCGGCGGTGCAGGCTGCGCGGGATCGGCAGCGCGTCGGTCTGCTCGGCGGCGATGTCTTCCGGCAGCTCCAGGTGCACCGCACCCGGCTTTTCTTCTTCGGCCAGGCGGAAGGCTTCGCGCATGCGGGCCGGGATGTTGTCGGCCGAGGCGAACTGGTGGGTGTACTTGGTGATGGGGTCCATCATGCCGCACACGTCAATGATCTGGAAGCGACCCTGCTTGGACTTCTTGATCGGCTTCTGCCCGGTGATCATCATCATCGGCATGCCGCCCAGGTAGGCGTAGGCGCTGGCGGTCACCAGGTTGGTGGCACCAGGGCCGAGGGTCGACAGGCTGACGCCGGTCTTGCCGGTCAGACGACCGTAGGTGGCAGCCATGAAACCTGCAGACTGCTCGTGACGGGTCAGTACCAGCTTGATCTTCGACTTGCGCAGGGATTCGAGCAGGTCGAGGTTTTCCTCACCGGGAATGCCGAATACATACTCGACACCTTCGTTTTCCAGGCATTGCACAACGACATCGGCGGCCTTGGCCATCTTGCTTGCTACCTCAAGTGATGGGACGGGGAAGTCCAGAAATGCGCAGCACGGTACGCTGGCATCGCCAGGTCCAGAGCAGAAGTGCCCCGAACCAAAGTCTTGACGTAGGGGGGGGGCGGGAAAGTCACGTTAATGATGCGTGGAGGCCATTCTAGCCTGGCGTCGCACCATCCTCTGTAGGAGCGGGTTTACCCGCGAAGAGGCCGGCCCTGCTGGCCAATTTCCACTTGCCGTTCACCATTGCCGCCGCCACCGTATTCGCGGGTAAACCCGCTCCTACACAGTTTGGTGGTGGACACACATCGGGGGGTGGACACAGGCCGTCGTAGGAGCGGGTTTACCCGCGAAGAGGCCGGCCCTGCTGGCCAATTTCCACCCGCCGTTCACCGTTGCCGCCGCCACCGTATTCGCGGGTAAACCCGCTCCTACACAGATTGGTGGTGGACACACATCGGGGGGGGACACAGGCCGTCGTAGGAGCGGGTTCACCCGCGAAGAGGCCGGCCCTGCTGGCCAATTTCCACCCGCCGTTCACCGTTGCCGCCACCACCGTATTCGCGGGTAAACCCGCTCCTACACAGATTGGTGGTGGACACACATCGGGGGGTGGACACAGGCCGTCGTAGGAGCGGGCTTACCCGCGAAGAGGCCGGCCCTGCTGGCCAATTTCCACCCGCCGTTCACCGTTGCCGCCGCCACCGTATTCGCGGGTAAACCCGCTCCTACACAGTTTGGTGGTGGACACACATCGGGGGGGGGACACAGGCCATTGTAGGAGCGGGTTTACCCGCGAACACCGGCGAAGCCGGTGCCCTCCACCGAGCTGCCTGTTCCCACAGTGATTCGAGCAGGTCCAGTTTTTTTGCCCACAAAGACAAAACCCCTACCTGCATGCGCAGATAGGGGTTTTGCGAAATGAATCTTGACGATGACCTACTCTCACATGGGGAAACCCCACACTACCATCGGCGATGCATCGTTTCACTACTGAGTTCGGGATGGGATCAGGTGGTTCCAATGCTCTATGGTCGTCAAGAAATTCTGTTGCCAGAATGTCCAGATGGACAGCCCAGCGAATTCGGATATGCGATATTTGTGGTCTTACGAATTTTCGGGTCTTTCGTCTTCACCACCGCAATCTGCGTCAGCAAATTGCTTGGGTGTTATATGGTCAAGCCTCACGGGCAATTAGTATTGGTTAGCTCAACGCCTCACAGCGCTTACACACCCAACCTATCAACGTCGTAGTCTTCGACGGCCCTTCAGGGGATTCAAGATCCCAGTGAGATCTCATCTTGAGGCAAGTTTCCCGCTTAGATGCTTTCAGCGGTTATCTCTTCCGAACATAGCTACCCGGCAATGCCACTGGCGTGACAACCGGAACACCAGAGGTTCGTCCACTCCGGTCCTCTCGTACTAGGAGCAGCCCCTCTCAAATCTCAAACGTCCACGGCAGATAGGGACCGAACTGTCTCACGACGTTCTAAACCCAGCTCGCGTACCACTTTAAATGGCGAACAGCCATACCCTTGGGACCGGCTTCAGCCCCAGGATGTGATGAGCCGACATCGAGGTGCCAAACACCGCCGTCGATATGAACTCTTGGGCGGTATCAGCCTGTTATCCCCGGAGTACCTTTTATCCGTTGAGCGATGGCCCTTCCATACAGAACCACCGGATCACTAAGACCTACTTTCGTACCTGCTCGACGTGTTTGTCTCGCAGTCAAGCGCGCTTTTGCCTTTATACTCTACGACCGATTTCCGACCGGTCTGAGCGCACCTTCGTACTCCTCCGTTACTCTTTGGGAGGAGACCGCCCCAGTCAAACTACCCACCATACACTGTCCTCGATCCGGATAACGGACCTGAGTTAGAACCTCAAAGTTGCCAGGGTGGTATTTCAAGGATGGCTCCATGAGAACTGGCGTCCCCACTTCAAAGCCTCCCACCTATCCTACACAAGCAAATTCAAAGTCCAGTGCAAAGCTATAGTAAAGGTTCACGGGGTCTTTCCGTCTAGCCGCGGATACACTGCATCTTCACAGCGATTTCAATTTCACTGAGTCTCGGGTGGAGACAGCGCCGCCATCGTTACGCCATTCGTGCAGGTCGGAACTTACCCGACAAGGAATTTCGCTACCTTAGGACCGTTATAGTTACGGCCGCCGTTTACCGGGGCTTCGATCAAGAGCTTCGCTTGCGCTAACCCCATCAATTAACCTTCCGGCACCGGGCAGGCGTCACACCCTATACGTCCACTTTCGTGTTTGCAGAGTGCTGTGTTTTTAATAAACAGTCGCAGCGGCCTGGTATCTTCGACCGGCATGGGCTTACGGAGCAAGTCCTTAACCCTCGCCGGCGCACCTTCTCCCGAAGTTACGGTGCCATTTTGCCTAGTTCCTTCACCCGAGTTCTCTCAAGCGCCTTGGTATTCTCTACCTAACCACCTGTGTCGGTTTGGGGTACGGTTCCCAGTTATCTGAAGCTTAGGAGCTTTTCTTGGAAGCATGGTATCAACCACTTCGTCGCCTAAAGGCAACTCGTCATCAGCTCTCGGCCTTGAAATCCCGGATTTGCCTAAGATTTCAGCCTACCACCTTAAACCTGGACAACCAACGCCAGGCTGGCCTAACCTTCTCCGTCCCTCCATCGCAATAACTGGAAGTACAGGAATATTAACCTGTTTTCCATCGACTACGCTTTTCAGCCTCGCCTTAGGGACCGACTAACCCTGCGTCGATTAACGTTGCGCAGGAAACCTTGGTCTTTCGGCGTGCGAGTTTTTCACTCGCATTGTCGTTACTCATGTCAGCATTCGCACTTCTGATACCTCCAGCAAGCTTCTCAACTCACCTTCACAGGCTTACAGAACGCTCCTCTACCGCATCATCATACGATGATACCCGTAGCTTCGGTGCATGGTTTGAGCCCCGTTACATCTTCCGCGCAGGCCGACTCGACTAGTGAGCTATTACGCTTTCTTTAAAGGGTGGCTGCTTCTAAGCCAACCTCCTAGCTGTCTAAGCCTTCCCACATCGTTTCCCACTTAACCATGACTTTGGGACCTTAGCTGACGGTCTGGGTTGTTTCCCTTTTCACGACGGACGTTAGCACCCGCCGTGTGTCTCCCATGCTCGGCACTTGTAGGTATTCGGAGTTTGCATCGGTTTGGTAAGTCGGGATGACCCCCTAGCCGAAACAGTGCTCTACCCCCTACAGTGATACATGAGGCGCTACCTAAATAGCTTTCGAGGAGAACCAGCTATCTCCGAGCTTGATTAGCCTTTCACTCCGATCCACAGGTCATCCGCTAACTTTTCAACGGTAGTCGGTTCGGTCCTCCAGTCAGTGTTACCTAACCTTCAACCTGCCCATGGATAGATCGCCCGGTTTCGGGTCTATACCCAGCGACTAAACGCCCTATTAAGACTCGCTTTCGCTACGCCTCCCCTATTCGGTTAAGCTCGCCACTGAATATAAGTCGCTGACCCATTATACAAAAGGTACGCAGTCACCTAACAAAGTAGGCTCCCACTGCTTGTACGCATACGGTTTCAGGTTCTATTTCACTCCCCTCTCCGGGGTTCTTTTCGCCTTTCCCTCACGGTACTGGTTCACTATCGGTCAGTCAGTAGTATTTAGCCTTGGAGGATGGTCCCCCCATATTCAGACAAAGTTTCTCGTGCTCCGTCCTACTCGATTTCATTGATAAGAGATTTTCGTGTACGGGGCTATCACCCACTATGGCCGCACTTTCCAGAGCGTTCCACTAATCTCAAACCAACTTAAGGGCTGGTCCCCGTTCGCTCGCCACTACTAAGGGAATCTCGGTTGATTTCTTTTCCTCAGGGTACTTAGATGTTTCAGTTCCCCTGGTTCGCCTCTTGCACCTATGTATTCAGTACAAGATAACCAGCTTATGCTGGCTGGGTTCCCCCATTCAGAGATCTCTGGATCACAGTCTGTTTGCCGACTCCCCAAAGCTTATCGCAGGCTACCACGTCTTTCATCGCCTCTGACTGCCAAGGCATCCACCGTATGCGCTTCTTCACTTGACCATATAACCCCAAGCAATCTGGTTATACTGTGAAGACGACATTCGCCGAAAATTCGTACGTTGCTCTTTCGAGCAGAACTCACAAATTTTACCTTAGCCTGATCCACCAGCAGTGAAACTGGTGTTCAGTCTATATCTATCACATATCCGAATTTTTAAAGAACGATCTGACAAAAGCCAGAAATCAACATTCGACACGAATGCTCATTTCTGAGTTTGATCAAGGTACAGCAAGTGGTGGAGCCAAGCGGGATCGAACCGCTGACCTCCTGCGTGCAAGGCAGGCGCTCTCCCAGCTGAGCTATGGCCCCGCATATTGGTAGGTCTGGGCAGATTTGAACTGCCGACCTCACCCTTATCAGGGGTGCGCTCTAACCAACTGAGCTACAGACCTATATAGGGTCTTGATCGTCTTCGACAATGAATCAAGCAATTCGTGTGGGAGCTCATCAGCAGGCTGATGTCGTCGATTAAGGAGGTGATCCAGCCGCAGGTTCCCCTACGGCTACCTTGTTACGACTTCACCCCAGTCATGAATCACACCGTGGTAACCGTCCTCCCGAAGGTTAGACTAGCTACTTCTGGTGCAACCCACTCCCATGGTGTGACGGGCGGTGTGTACAAGGCCCGGGAACGTATTCACCGCGACATTCTGATTCGCGATTACTAGCGATTCCGACTTCACGCAGTCGAGTTGCAGACTGCGATCCGGACTACGATCGGTTTTGTGAGATTAGCTCCACCTCGCGGCTTGGCAACCCTCTGTACCGACCATTGTAGCACGTGTGTAGCCCAGGCCGTAAGGGCCATGATGACTTGACGTCATCCCCACCTTCCTCCGGTTTGTCACCGGCAGTCTCCTTAGAGTGCCCACCATAACGTGCTGGTAACTAAGGACAAGGGTTGCGCTCGTTACGGGACTTAACCCAACATCTCACGACACGAGCTGACGACAGCCATGCAGCACCTGTGTCAGAGTTCCCGAAGGCACCAATCCATCTCTGGAAAGTTCTCTGCATGTCAAGGCCTGGTAAGGTTCTTCGCGTTGCTTCGAATTAAACCACATGCTCCACCGCTTGTGCGGGCCCCCGTCAATTCATTTGAGTTTTAACCTTGCGGCCGTACTCCCCAGGCGGTCAACTTAATGCGTTAGCTGCGCCACTAAAATCTCAAGGATTCCAACGGCTAGTTGACATCGTTTACGGCGTGGACTACCAGGGTATCTAATCCTGTTTGCTCCCCACGCTTTCGCACCTCAGTGTCAGTATCAGTCCAGGTGGTCGCCTTCGCCACTGGTGTTCCTTCCTATATCTACGCATTTCACCGCTACACAGGAAATTCCACCACCCTCTACCGTACTCTAGCTTGCCAGTTTTGGATGCAGTTCCCAGGTTGAGCCCGGGGCTTTCACATCCAACTTAACAAACCACCTACGCGCGCTTTACGCCCAGTAATTCCGATTAACGCTTGCACCCTCTGTATTACCGCGGCTGCTGGCACAGAGTTAGCCGGTGCTTATTCTGTCGGTAACGTCAAAACAGCAAGGTATTAACTTACTGCCCTTCCTCCCAACTTAAAGTGCTTTACAATCCGAAGACCTTCTTCACACACGCGGCATGGCTGGATCAGGCTTTCGCCCATTGTCCAATATTCCCCACTGCTGCCTCCCGTAGGAGTCTGGACCGTGTCTCAGTTCCAGTGTGACTGATCATCCTCTCAGACCAGTTACGGATCGTCGCCTTGGTGAGCCATTACCCCACCAACTAGCTAATCCGACCTAGGCTCATCTGATAGCGCAAGGCCCGAAGGTCCCCTGCTTTCTCCCGTAGGACGTATGCGGTATTAGCGTTCCTTTCGAAACGTTGTCCCCCACTACCAGGCAGATTCCTAGGCATTACTCACCCGTCCGCCGCTGAATCAAGGAGCAAGCTCCCGTCATCCGCTCGACTTGCATGTGTTAGGCCTGCCGCCAGCGTTCAATCTGAGCCATGATCAAACTCTTCAGTTCAATACTGCTTGGGTTTTTAAGAAACCCTAAACTTGGCTCAGCAATCTCAAATGACTATGTGATTTCTCGCATGGTCACTTGTGATGCTGATAATCTTTTTGACTATCAGTCCGTACTCACAAGCACCCACACGAATTGCTTGATTCAATTTGTTAAAGAGCGTTTGGTTAAGAGCTTTTCGTCTCAACCGAGGCGCGCATTCTACGCTTTCCTCAGAGCCTGTCAAGCGTTTATTTTGAAGTTTTTTACCACCGCTTTCTTTCGAAAGCTAACAACTTCAACAACTTACCGCTTGCCCCGAAGCGTTCATCGCTGCGAGGAGGCGAATAATACGCGCTTTGAAATCAGAGTCAACACCTTGTTCTGAAAAACTTTTCCATCAACGTTTTGCCGCTAACCGGCAACTAATGAAAGCGCCGTGGATCTGTAAAGAAACACACCACGGAGCGTAGCGGCCATGAGCAATGGGCAAAGCGAGAAAACCCCCGGCCTCTCTGCAGATGAAGAGCAGGAGGTCAGCCACAGCCAACCGCCGCGGGCGGCTGTGCTGCACGAAATCATTCGCTACCAGGGCGACCAGGAACTGGAACGTACACTTGCCGCGTTGTGGTGGTCGGCACTTGCCGCCGGCCTGTCCATGGGGCTGTCGTTGATGGCCATGGGGCTATTCTACGCCCGCCTGCCGGAAGGCGATGGTGCCCAGGTGGTCGCCAGCATCGGCTACAGTGCGGGCTTTCTTGCCGTGATCCTGGCACGCCAGCAACTGTTCACCGAAAATACGCTCACCGCCGTGCTGCCCGTCATGACCGCCCCTACGCTGGCCAACTTCGGACGACTGCTACGCCTCTGGGGCGTGGTGTTGTTTGGCAACCTGGCAGGCACCCTGCTGGTAGCCTGGGTGATGCTGGAACTGCCGATCTTCGACAGCAAGACCGATGTGGCATTCCTGGAGGTCGGTCGCAAGGTAATGAAGAACGACATCAGCCAGATGTTCGCCAAGGGCATAGTCTCAGGCTGGATGATTGCCACCATGGTCTGGATGATCCCTTCAATGGAGCACGCCAAGATCTGGATCATTCTGATGATCACCTACCTGATGGCCCTTGGCGATTTCACTCATATAGTGGTGGGGTCAGTCGAAGTGTCCTACCTGGTGTGGGCTGGCGACGAAACCTGGAGCCGTTTCTGGCTGGAATTTGCACTGCCGACGCTGGCGGGCAACATCATCGGTGGCAGTTTCATCTTCGCCTTGATCAGCCATGCGCAAGTGCGCAGTGACAGTGGCAAACCACCCTCGCGGCTTCTGAACGACGACCAGCCCCAGTCCGCGCGCAGCAGACATGAGCCAAAATGATAATCAGCGTGCCGCTACGGTGAGCTCATGCCCCTGGCCCTGCTTACTCATGGGCCAGGGCTACACATCCGTTCTGCCCGCCATGCGGTGACTCCAGGTTACCCCGCTCCCGTCCGCGGCGCGCCCAGTCGCACCTGAGCCTGGTTATCGACGGCCCACCACAGTGATCGAATCAACCGTGAATTGGCTTGTAAGGTCATTTCTCGCCGATGTAACACTGTTCAACAATATTCATCCGAATTATGCGATGAACGGTACACCGGCAGAAGAAGATCAGCATTATGGACAATCGCATCGGCAAAGGGCTTTCATTCGTCAAGCGCATCTACCTGCCGCGGGTCATTGGCCTGGGAATCGGCCTGTTCACTGTCATGGCGGCGATTGCGCCGCTGTCGCCCCCCTCCTGGACATGGCTGCTAGTACTGTTCAATGGTTTGCTGTGGCCGCACGTGGCCTACCAGTGGGCTGCCCGCTCGGCAACGCCTTACCAGGCGGAACAGCGCAACCTTCTGCTGGACTCGCTGATGGGCGGGTTCTGGACTGCCGCCATGCACTTCAACCCGCTACCCAGCGTGACCGTGCTGTCGATGATGACGATGAACAACGTCGCCGCCGGCGGCAAGCGCATGGTCTTTCGCGGAGCGCTGGCGCAACTGGCTGGCATGCTCGCCGCCATCCTGCTGCTTGGCCCTGGCTTGCAATTGATCGCCACGCCCCTGCAGGTCTATGCGTGCCTGCCAATGCTGGCGCTGTACCCACTGGCCTTGGGCTGGGTGTGCTACCAGCTTGCGATCAAGCTGGGCGACCACAAGCGCCGGCTGAGCGACCTGAGCCTCACCGACAGCCTGACCGGGCTGTTCAACCACGGCGCCTGGAAGGACCTGCTGCAGCTCAAGTTCCAGGCGTGCAAGCAGCGACAGGAGCACGCGGTGATTGCCCTGATCGACATCGATCACTTCAAGACCATCAACGACACCTTTGGCCATGTGGTCGGCGACTGTGTACTGCGCCAGCTCAGCGCTGAGCTGCGGCGCAGTTTGCGCGAGGGCGACCAGGCCGGGCGTTACGGCGGCGACGAATTCTGCGTGATCCTGCCCGAAACCAGTGAAGCCCAGGCCTGCCAAGTCATGGAGCGTCTGCGCGAGCGGGTTTCCAGCTACCGCAACCCACAGTTACCGCACCTGCGCATCAGCCTGAGTATCGGCCTGTCACCCTTCGAGGCCAACCTCGAGTCCCCCGAGCACTGGCTCGAACAGGCGGACAAGGCGCTGTACATCGCCAAGCACGCTGGCCGCGATCAGGTCAATTTTGCCCGCGGTGAAGCTGCCGCGCTCAGGCTGGCCTATCCTGATTGAACCTCCTTCCTGTCTGCCTGGCGGGAGGTTGCCTGAAGGAGCCGCTCGCGCATGGCCAGGACCGCCAAGCTTCTACCCGCTAGCCCCACACCGCGCTTTCAGGTGCGCCACCTCATTGCCGGTTTCAGCGCAGTGTTCGGCCTGGCTTGCCTGGTCATTCTCGGCGCTCTGTTCAATATCGCCAGCACACTCGACCAACAGGAGCGCCAGCGTAGCGCCTTCCATGCGAACCAGGCGCTGGAACAACGGCTGCTCGCCTCGCGCCAGTTTCTGTCCAGCTATGCCGTATGGGATGCAGCCTTCGAGCACTTGTCGGGCCAAGCCGACTGGCAATGGGCCTACGAGGAAAAAAACATAGGTGAGTCGCTGTACAGCGCCAGCGGCTACGAAGGGGTGTTCGTAGTGGAAAACGACCGCACCACCTATGCCTTGTTCAAAGGCCAGCCCAGCCAGGCAGGTGCCAACACCTACATAGACACACCGCTGCAGCCGATCATCGAACAAGCCCGCGCGGCAGCAGTTTCACGCGAGCAAATCACCCATTTCGTGCTGTTCAATGGCTGGCCGGCCGCACTCAGTGCAGCAGCCGTGCGCCCGGACCGGGAGGTTACCGACAGCGAGGTGAGTCAGGCGCCGGTGATGCTGTTCATTGACCAGCTCACCGAAAGCAAACTGGCGCAGTTGGGCAACGGCGCCGGCCTGACGGGCATGCACGTGGAAAAGGAGGATATGCAGGATCACAGCCACCTGCGCATCGACCTGGGCGACACCGGCTACCATCTGACCTGGAACAGCCCACTGCCGGGGCGTCAGATGCTGCGGGCAGTGTTGCCAGCACTGTTGTGCGCACTACTGATACTTGGCCTGGTGATGCTGTACCTGTTCCGCCATGCCTTGCGCAGCTCCCGGGCAATCGGCCTCACGCTCGTGCATCTGCAACAAAGCAACCAGGCCCTGGAGGCCAGCGAGCAGCGTTTCCGCGCGGTGGCCGAATCGGCATCCGACTGGATCTGGGAAACCGACCGGCATCAACGCCTGACCTACCTGTCGCAACGCTTCGCCAACGTCACCGGCTACCCGGTAGACGGCTGGCTGGGCCACCCGCTCAACCAGTTGCTGGCCTGCGACACCACGCCGTTGTCACCTTGGCTCGACGCCCTGGCTACCGCCGACCCGCAGCAATTGGCCAACCTGCGCTGCACTTACCGCGACCAGAATGGCCAAAACCGCTACTGCCGGATATCCGCCCGCGCTATCTGGCGCGATGGCAAGGCCATCGGTTTTCGGGGTACCGCCAGCGATATCACCGACGAAGTCGACGCCCACGCGCGCATCCAGCATCTTTCGCTGCACGACCCACTGACCGGGCTGGCCAACCGCAACAAACTCGCCCGGCACTTGGAGCAGGCCTTGTTGCGCGGCAGTGACTCGCCGCCGCTGACCTTGTTGCTGCTGGACCTGGACAACTTCAAGCCGATCAACGACTCGCTCGGTCATGCCGCCGGAGATGCCGTGCTGCAAGAAGTGGCAACGCGCCTGCGCGACACCACCCGCGATGGCGACCTGGTCGCGCGTCTGGGCGGCGACGAGTTCATCCTGGTACTCAGCGGTATGGACAACAGCAGCGAGATCGACCGCTTCTGTGCGCGCCTGATCGGCCTGCTGCAGCAACCCATCGTCTTCGAAAGCCAGCCGCTGCACATCGGTGCCAGCATTGGCGTTGCCCAGACGCGTAACCAGGGCTTCGATGCAGGTGAGCTGATCCGCTGCGCCGACATCGCCCTGTACCAGGCCAAGGCCGATGGAAAGAACACATGGCGCTACTTCGTTGCCGAAATGAACCAGCAGATCCAGTACCGCCGCCAGCTGGAGAACGACCTGCGCCGGGCCCTGCGCAATGAGGAGTTCGAGTTGCATTACCAGCCGCGCTACCGCCTCGACGACCTGCGTATCGTCGCGGTCGAGGCCTTGGTGCGCTGGCGGCATCCACAGGAAGGGTTACTGGGGCCGGACACCTTCATTCCGTTGGCCGAGCAGAGCGACATCATTGTTGCGCTGGGCCGCTGGGTGCTTCGCGAAGCTTGCCGCACTGCCCATGACTGGCCAGCCGACGTGCTGGTTTCGGTCAACCTGTCGCCTGCGCAGTTCTTGCGCAGCGATGTGGTAGCCGACGTGCGCGAAATTTTGCTCGACACGGCCTTCCCCGCCCAGCGGTTGGAACTGGAGATTACCGAGAACGTGATGCTCAACGACATCGAGGGCGCGCTAGGCACCATGCTGTCGCTCAAGGAGCTAGGGGTGCGCCTGAACATGGATGATTTCGGCACCGGCTATTCGTCGTTGGGCTACCTGCGTACTTACCCGTTCGACAGCATCAAGATCGACAAACGCTTCATCAGCGGCCTGAACAACAACGGCGGCAGCGACCGCGCTGTGGTCCAGGCCATCATCAACCTGGGTGAGGCGATGGGGCTGACAGTGACAGCCGAAGGCGTGGAAAGCGAACATCAACTCAAGGCGCTGGAAAACGATCGCTGCCATGAAGTGCAAGGCTATTACCTGAGCATGCCCCTGGACAGCGCCGGATTGGCGGCGTTGTTGCACCAAACCTCCCAAAGCACTGCACAACCCTTGTAGACGCGGCCTTGCTCCTAAACAGACTGGGTGTGCTGCTGCAGGCTGCGCTGCGCCACGATTTCGGGCAGATCACAGCGGCGCAGGTAGGCGCGCAGCGGTTCACCAATGTTCAAGCGGTCATCCACATGCTGATCCAGCAACAGCGACAGCCGTTCGCGGCACAACGCCATGCGCTGCCCTTGCTCGGGCCGCCAGACAAACTCGCTGCAGGGGGTGATACTGGCGTCGGCCACGTCCATGCCGAACGCGTCCTCGGAGAAACGCACGATATGAACACCGCGCTTGCCGTGAAAACCGACAAAGCCCTTTAGCTGATCGGCGGCGTTGCAGATATCCTGGGAAGTGATGGCCATGACGTAACCTCGCAATGAAATCGGAAGATACGCACGCCTGGCGGAAGAAGGGTTGCCTCTGTCGGGCAACTCACAGCGGCAGCCTAACGCAACTGGCGGGCCGTTCGCCAAATTTTTTCGTGCCTGCCCAACGTCGTCGACGAACTCAAGCTGTACTGCCTTCACCACACGCCCCGGCTGTACCGCTTCGACCGTTACATCTCTGTCTATTGGGCAGCACCATCACTGCGGGTCGCGGTCCTCATGCACTTGCACACTCGCCGTCATACCCGCACTCAAGGTCAGCCCTTCCGGCACCTGATCCAGGCGAATCCTCACGGGTATGCGCTGGGCCAGTCGTACCCAGTTGAAGGTCGGCTCTACCTCCGGCAGCAACTGGCTGTCCGGGTTGCTGTTGCGGTCGGTGATGCCGCGGCTGATGCTCTCCACGTGCCCCTGCATCGGTTCACCCGTGCCCATCAGCCACACCTTCACAGTGTCCCCAACGCGAATGCGCGGCAGCTTGGTTTCCTCGAAATAGGCCTGGATGTAGAACGTCGAATCATCCACCAGCGCCATCACCGATTCCCCGGTGTTCACATAATTGCCTTCGGCCAGACGCAGATTGGTGATATGCCCGCTGCGCGGTGCCCGCACCTCACTGCGCGCCAGGTTGATCCTGGCCACCTGCAACTGCGCCTCGGCCTCATGCAACTCGCCACGCGCGATGGCGGCATTGATCTGGGCGTTTTCACGCAACTCGGCACTGATCGCCTCTGGCCCCAAGGCAGTACGCCGGGCTGCTTCACGCTCGCGCAAGCGCAATTGCTGGGCGCGGGTCTCGGTCACCGCGCTGGCCTGATCGAACGCGGCCTGGAAGCGCTCGCGGTCAATGCTCATCAACAGGTCGCCAGCCTTGACCTGCTGGTTGTCATGAACCTTGAGTTCGCGAACCCAGCCAGACACGTCAGGCGCAATCACCACCACATCGGCGCGCACACGGGCATCGCGCGTCCATGGGGTGAGCATGTAGTACTGCCACAGCTGGTAGCCGGCCAACACGGCCAGGGCCACCACACACAGGGTCACCAGAATACGTACGGCCGCACGCATCGAAACACTCCTTTATAAAGTTCCCAGCAGGCGTACCACCAGGAACAACACACAGACGAACAGCGCTGCGTCGAACAGCGCTTCATGCCAGATCCAGCGCCCCAACGGTGTGGCCTGCACCACCAGGCGCAGCAGGCCGGTGAGCAGCAGCGCCAACAACACATAAAGCAGAAACGGGCTGAGCAGCACACCGCCCACTTCCCACTCACGCAAACCCATGGGTGTCCTCCTGCCAGCGGCACCATTTGCCCCAGCTTTTCTGCAATTGCAGTACCGCCCCTTCGGCCAGGCGAAGCGGGTCGCTGGCTGGCAGCCGACGCAAGGCTGCAATGAACTGCTCACTGGCAGCATCCAGCCGCTGCCCACGCCCGGCAGCCGGCCCTTTGGCCAGCACTGCCTCCACGTGTTGCAGGTACTCGCGCTCGGCCCGCCCCAAAGGGGCCTGGGCGACCGCCAGGCACATGCGCAGGTGCACCAGTTCGTCGCCGATATCCAGCCCGTGCAGGCCGTCATCCCAGCGTTTGCGTTCGCCTTCCGGTAATTCACTGGCATGCCGCGCCAGTTGCATCAGCCGGTCGGCCATGCGCCCGCCAAACCAGCTGTCAGCCCCGCGCAGGTCGCGCCGGGTCAGGCGCACCAAGTCGTTCTGCGTTGCAGCACGCAAGCGCCGGCCCAGCCAGGCCGGGTGGCGGAACACCAGCAAGCGGAAGGCCATGACCGCTGCCGACACCCCCACCAGCATGGCCAAGGCACTGTTCAACATGGTCGCCACGCCGAACTGCATGGCGTTGAGCGGCGACACCAGCACAATGAAGTGCAGGCAATAGGAAGTGGCCGTAGCCCCGGTACGCGGATGGGCCATGCCCAGTGCACCAAGAAACAGTGGCACGCCCATGCCCAGGCAGAGCATGGCGAAACTGCTCCATTGCGGCAGCATGATCTGCCCGACCAGAAACGCCGCCGGTATCGCCAGGAATATCCCGCGCAGAAAACTCAGGCCGATCTGTGCGCCGTTTTCGCGACTGGCGAACAGGCTGCAGACCACGCAGGTCAGCACCAGGCCACCCGGTGCCGAAGGCCAGGCCGTGGCCAGCCAGAAACCACTCATTACCAGGAAGGCCAGCGCACTGCGCGAGCCGAACAGCAAGGCCAGCGACCAGTCTCGGTGCACGGCCAGCCCCTGGGACACGTCCTTGGGCGCCCTGCCCGCCTCCACATCCTCAAGTGCCTGGCTGGCGGCCATGGCATAGTCCAATAGCAGGGCCATGCGCGCCAGGCAGAAGTGCTCCGCCGAACTGATCTGCTCGTCGTGTGCGGCATCCCAGATACGCTGACGCAACAACAACAGGCTGGGCTGGTCGGGTTGGTCGAGCAGCGTACGCACTTCCTGCAACCAGGGCGTCAGGTGCTCGACCTCACACTCATCCAGTTGCCGCCACTGGCGGCGCACCGAACGGGAAATACGCAACAACACCAGCAGTTTCTGGCTAAGGCCACGAATGGCACGGGCACGTTGGCGCCCGCGATTGCCCTCGAACCAGGCATGTTCACGTTGGCTGTCGATGGCAACGATGCGTCCCAGGCTTTCCAGCAGGCCCTTGCGCGCCTCGTCCTCTCCGCCCAGCATGGCTCTGGCGGCCTGCAGGCCGTTCTGCCAGGCCTGCCGTGCCTGCCCGCCCAGTTGCTGCTCGACCCGCATGGGCCAGAGCAAGGCACTGCTGGCTGTTGCACAGAAAATACCCAGGCAGATCTCGGTACAGCGCGCCACGGCCTGGTCGAATACCTGCAGGGGGTGGTCAATGGCCGGCAAGGCAATGATCGCTGCGGTGTAGCCGGCCAGCACGAAAGCATAGGCCCAGGCGCTGCGCAACTGGGTGGACGCGGCGGTACACAGGGCCAGCCACAGCGCCAAGGCAAGCAGGAACAGCCCGGGGGTCTGGGCGAACAGGCCGATGAACAGCACTGACATGACTGTGCCGACCAACGTGCCGGCTAACCGCGCCAAGCCTTTCTGCACCACCATGCCCGATAGCGGCTGGGCGACGATGAAAGCAGTCATCAATGCCCAGGAGGGTTGCTCCAGCCCCCAGCGCATCGCCAGCCACAACGCCAGGCCGCCACCGAGCAGGGTCTTGATGGCAAACTTGAGGGCGAGGCTGCTGGGCGCGAACAGGGCCTGAAAGGTGATGGGCACGAGGCGGACCTTGCGGGGAAAAGTCTTGCTGAAAAGATAGACAATGATGAGCAGAATAAAGCGGAAACGATTAATTAGCTAGCTAATCATGTATATGCGATTGGCCTGTACCGAGAGCGACAGCTCAGGCAATAAAAAATGCAGGCAAAAAAAATGGGCGACCGAAGTCGCCCTAAATGCCTTGCGTGCTCGTGTACCCGGAAGGTCAGCGCGGCTTGCGCTTGTTCGAGTCCTTCCAGATGAAAATGCCCAGACCGGCAAAGAAGGCGACCATCAGCCCGACCGTTACCACACCGGCGATAACCACGTTGTCGAAGAACATGCTGGCCTCCCCATTCGTTTGCCGTTGTCCGATGGGTACACGTTAACCAATGTGGCGGCGGGGAAAATTGATCAGTGTCAATGGTGCCCGAGGCCGGGCACGCGAGGGGGGCGCAGGGTTGACCTGCGTCAAGTTTCAACGCTTCTTAGGTTTGCCCTTGGGCTTCTTTTTCTTGCTGGTACTCAAAGGCAGGGCCTGCTCGAAAGCATTGCGCATTTCGTTCAGCCGCTTTTCCTTGAGGTCGTGGACGCGCTTGGCACGTTCGGCATCGAAATCGATGAGGTTGTCTTGGCTCATGGGTGGGCTCGACGATCAACAGAGAAATGCATGATGAAGCCAGGCGCAGGCGCTGACCAGCCCCGTATCAGACTTCGATGTCCACCAGCAGTCCTTGGCGTACATGCTCGCCCATCAATGGCGCTACCGGCACGGTATTGTCGGCATTGACCTCGTCACCCGGGACGGCATCGTAGCGTTCCTGCTCGCCCTTATCGCGGCGTTGCTGCTGGCGGCGCTGTTCATCGCGCAGCAACAATACCTGCTCCTGCGGGTCGCGCTGGCGCTTGAGGTCAATGGCACTTTCGCCGGACGCAGGCTGCGTCGGCACCACCGGCTTGATATCGGGGGTTGGCTTGACCGGGTCCTGTTGCGAGGTGACCGGGGCGGCACTGAGCGGAATGATCGGCGGCAGCATGGACGTTCTCCTATGCCCCCTGTATCGGCAGGCGCAGCTTTACCTTGATGTCATGGACAACATTTACTCGGCTTCGTCACCCGGCTCGTCGTCGACTGGCGGACTGGCCTCGCTCCAGGGCCGCTTGTACACCTGTTGCCAAACCGCATCCATATGATCGCGTAACACCTTCGGCGCGGCTTTCAGCGAAGCGCTGTCCTCGCGCTCACCACCGATCGGTTCCTCGCCCGCCGGGGTGATCAGCGACTGGCCGGTAATGGTGTAACTGGCCTGCCCTTCACGCATCTCGATGGCGATGTCATGCGGGTCGATACCGCCGCCGCAGAACGCATGGCTGGCCACCGTTATCTCGGCCACCCCATTCTTGTTCAGGTCGCTCACATCACTGACGTCATTATAGAAGTCCACGTCCAGGTCCAGCCCCGGGCAGGTCGTTTCCTGCTCGACCTGCCAACGCGCCTTGAAGGTGTCGTTCTCGGCCGTGCGCCCGTACAAGGTGGCCTTGAGCACCACCTTGTCCACTTCCTGTTCGCTTTCCAGGTCGCTGGCCTGGCCATCGCTGCGGCTCAGGACCAACAGCCCTTCGCCGTCACTGTCACGAAAGTGCACGCTCTTTATCGGCGTCTGCACGCCCAGTACCTCAAGCTGCTCCATCGGAATGGGGGGCAATGTCTCAAAGTTTTTCTGCTCGCAGGCGCTCAGCAGCACCAGGCTGCCCACGGCCATCGAAGCGCTGATCCAGCGGTGCTTGGCAGACATGTTGATCCGGGGCCCTCATCGGCGGCGCTGTGCAGGGCGATGAAACGACTAGACTGTGCCTTTCGATACCTTTCGGTGCTCTCGGCACTTTGGTCTGACCGGCCGATCCGTTAACATAATCGGCTTTTTCATCGCGGGAGTTCAGGCAGTATGGCGCAGCAGTATCAACCGGGGCAACGCTGGATCAGCGACAGCGAAGCAGAGCTCGGCCTGGGTACCATCCTGGCGCAGGATGGCCGCCTGTTGACCGTGCTCTACCCGGCCACTGGCGACACCCGCCAGTATTCCCTGCGCAATGCGCCGCTGACCCGCGTGCGCTTCTCGCCAGGTGACCAGATCACCCACTTCGAAGGCTGGAAGCTGACCGTACGCGAAGTCGAGGACATCGACGGGCTGATGGTCTACCACGGCCTGGACGGGCAGAACCAGCCTCGCACCCTGCCCGAAACCCAGTTGTCGAACTTCATTCAGTTCCGCCTGGCCAGCGACCGCCTGTTCGCCGGGCAGATAGACCCACTGTCGTGGTTCAGCCTGCGCTACAACACCCTGCAGCACACCAGCAAGCAGATGCAGTCGGCACTGTGGGGGTTGGGCGGCTGCCGCGCACAGCCCATCGCCCACCAACTGCACATTGCCCGCGAAGTCGCCGACCGCAGCGCCCCACGCGTTCTGCTGGCCGACGAAGTGGGCCTGGGCAAAACCATCGAAGCCGGCCTGGTCATTCACCGCCAGCTGCTGTCGGGTCGCGCCAGCCGCGTACTGATCCTGGTGCCGGAAAACCTCCAGCACCAGTGGCTGGTGGAAATGCGCCGGCGCTTCAATCTGCAAGTGGCGCTGTTCGACGCCGAGCGCTTCATCGAAAGCGACGCCAGCAACCCGTTCGAGGATGCCCAACTGGCGTTGGTTGCCCTGGAGTGGCTGGTCGACGACGAAAAGGCCCAGGACGCACTGTTTGCCGCTGGCTGGGACCTGATGGTCGTCGACGAAGCCCACCACCTGGTCTGGCACGAAGACCAGGTCAGCGCTGAATACGGCCTGGTCGAGCAACTGGCCCAAGTGATTCCGGGCGTACTGCTGCTCACCGCCACCCCCGAGCAGCTTGGCCAGGACAGCCACTTCGCCCGCCTGCGCCTGCTCGACCCCAACCGTTTTCATGACTTGGCCGCTTTCCGCGCCGAGAGCGAACACTACCGCCCGGTAGCCGAGGCGGTGCAGGAACTGCTCGACGAGGGCCGTCTGTCACCCAAGGCCCACGCCACCATCCTGGGCTTCCTGGGTGCCGAAGGCGAAGCCCTGCTGGCTGCAGTCAGCGACGGCGACACCCAGGCCAGCGCGCGGCTGATTCGCGAGCTGCTGGATCGCCACGGCACCGGCCGCGTGCTGTTCCGTAACACCCGTGCGGCGATCCAGGGCTTCCCCGAGCGCCAGTTGCACCCCTACCCGCTGCCCACGCCCGAGCAATACCGCGACCTGCCAGCCGGCGAGCACGCCGAGCTGTACCCGGAAGTTGCCTTCCAGGCCCAGGGTGAAGTGGCCGATGACGAGCGCTGGTGGCGTTTCGACCCACGCGTCGACTGGCTGATCGACACCCTGAAGATGCTCAAGCGCACCAAAGTGCTGGTGATCTGCGCCCACGCCGAAACCGCCATGGACCTGGAGGACGCCCTGCGCGTGCGCTCCGGCATCCCGGCCTCGGTGTTCCATGAAGGCATGAGCATCCTCGAGCGCGACCGTGCAGCTGCCTACTTTGCCGATGAAGAGTTTGGCGCCCAGGTGCTGATCTGCTCGGAAATCGGCAGCGAAGGCCGCAACTTCCAGTTCGCTCATCACCTGGTGATGTTCGACCTGCCAGCGCACCCCGACCTGCTCGAACAGCGCATCGGCCGCCTTGACCGGATTGGTCAGAAGCACACTATCCAGTTGCACATCCCGTACCTGCAAGACAGCCCGCAAGAGCGCCTGTTCCAGTGGTACCACGAAGGGCTCAACGCCTTCCTCAACACCTGCCCCACCGGCAATGCCCTGCAGCACCAGTTCGGCCCACGCCTGCTGCCGCTGTTGGAAGGCGGCGATCACAAGGCCTGGGATACCCTGGTGGCCGACGCCCGCAGCGAGCGCGAGCGCCTGGAAGCCGAACTGCACACTGGCCGTGACCGCCTGCTGGAGCTCAATTCCGGCGGCGCCGGCGAAGGTCAGGCGCTGGTCGAGGCCATTCTCGAACAGGACGACCAGTTCGCCCTGCCGATCTACATGGAAACCCTGTTCGACGCTTTCGGCATCGACAGCGAAGACCATTCCGAGAACGCACTGATCCTCAAGCCGAGCGAGAAGATGCTCGATGCCAGCTTCCCGCTGGGCGACGATGAAGGCGTGACCATCACCTATGACCGTGGCCAGGCGCTGTCACGCGAGGACATGCAGTTCCTCACCTGGGAGCACCCGATGGTGCAGGGTGGCATGGATCTGGTGCTGTCAGGCTCGATGGGCAACACCGCCGTGGCGTTGATCAAGAACAAAGCGCTCAAACCAGGCACCGTACTGCTTGAACTGCTGTTCGTCAGCGAGGTGGTGGCACCCCGCAGCCTGCAACTGGGCCGCTACCTGCCGCCGGCGGCACTGCGCTGCCTGCTCGACGCCAATGGCAACGACCTGGCGTCACGCGTGGCCTTCGAAACCCTCAACGACCAGCTCGAGAGCGTACCGCGCGCCAGCGCCAACAAGTTCGTCCAGGCCCAGCGCGATGTGCTGGCCAAGCGTATCAGTGGCGGCGAGGAGAAGATCCTGCCGGCCCACAACGAGCGCGTGGCCGAAGCCCAGCGCCGCCTGACAGCCGAGGCCGACGAAGAGCTGGCGCGCCTGGTGGCATTGCAAGCGGTCAACCCAAGTGTGCGTGACAGCGAAATCGACGCCCTGCGCAAGCGGCGCGAAGATGGCCTGGCAATGCTGGAGAAGGCCGCCCTGCGCCTGGAAGCCATTCGCGTGCTGGTGGCTGGCTAACGCAGGCCCCGCGCCCTTGTGGGAGCGGGCACGCCCGCGAACACCGGCGAAGCCGGTGGCATCCATCGCAGTGGATGCTTCGCGGGCTCGCCCGCTCCCACAGGAAGGCATCAGGGCCCCAAATTTATTCCTCACTGCGATTGGAGTTATAACCAAATCGTAGAAATCATTGTGCCATTAGTCAGGAAGGCTTAAGCACTCCTTCCTATACTGCCTCTGGACAGTCTGCACAGGGTTGTAGCGCAGACGAGTGAAAACTCGATCAAGAGGCATTCCATGGAATGGCTGGGGCTGCAACTGTTCGCCGATCTTCCCGCAACCGGGCGCATCGTCATCGACTGCCGTCATGAACCGCTCTTGGTTCTGCTCGCCTATTGCGTTGCTTGCGCGGCCTGTTTCGCCACCCTCGACATGGCCGAGCGCCAGTCCCACAGCGACGACCCCACCGCCCACCGGCAATGGAACATGCTTGGAGCTTGCTGCCTGGCAGGCGGCATATGGGCCATGCACTTCATCAGCATGCTGGCCTTTCGGGCCCCGGTGGACGTGCACTACGACGTATCCCTGACCATTCTTTCGCTGCTCATCGCACTGGGCGTGGCCTGGCTGGCCATGCACAGCCTCGAACGCAGCAAGATGCGCGCGCACCACTTCGTGCTGAGCGCAGGGCTGATCGGCCTGGGCATCATCCTCATGCATTTTGTCGGCATGGCCGCGATGGAAACGGGTGCCCGCCAGTACTACCAAACCGGCTTGCTACTTGCCTCTGCCGCCATTGCCCTGCTCACCGCCCTGACCTCGCTGTACCTGGCCCGCTACTTGCGCAATGGCAGCGGCACCCTGTACCAGGCCATGAAGTACGGCGCCAGCCTGCTGATGGCGGGCGGCATCGTCGCCACTCATTTCACCGCGATGTCGGCCATGACCTTGATCATCCCTGCCGATACCGCACTGCGCCTGCCGTCTGGCGACAACAGCCTGCAGCTGGGACTGGGCATCGGCTTCATCACCCTGCTGATCAGTGGCGCCAGCATCAGCGCCGCACTGGCCGACAAGAAGCTGCAAAGCAAGGAGCACGACCTGCGCCGGGTCAGCGTACTGCTCAGCCAACTGGACCAGGCCCGCGCTTCGCTGCAGCAGGCGGCGCACTATGATGCCCTGACCAACCTGCTCAACCGCCGCGGATTCAACCAGGTGTTCGCCGAGCGCCTGGTCGAAACTCAGGCCAGCGAAAACCGCCTGGCCGTGATGTTTCTCGACATCGACCATTTCAAGCGCATCAACGACAGCCTCGGCCACGACGCCGGTGACGAGCTGCTCAAGGTAATCGCCCACCACATCAAGGCCGCTACCCGCAGCCACGACCTGGTTGCGCGTTTTGGTGGCGACGAGTTCTGTGTGGTCACCAGCCTGAACAGCCGCGACGAAGCCCGCCACCTGGCCCAGCGCATCATGCAACGGATGAAAGACCCCATCGACCTGGGCGGGCGGCGCATGGTCATGACCACCAGCATTGGTATAAGTATCTTCCCGGACGATGGCGGCACAGCCGAAGAGTTGCTCAAGCATGCCGACCTGGCCCTCTACCAATCCAAGGACAACGGGCGCAACAGCCTGAATTTCTTCAATGACAGCCTGAAGGCTCGCGCGTCGATCGCCTTGCAACTGGAAGAAGAGCTGCGCCTGGCGCTGCTCGAAGAGCGCGGGCTGTGTGTGCACTACCAGCCGATCTTCGACCTGCGCAGCGGGCAAGTGGCCAAACTGGAAGCGCTGGTACGCTGGCAGCATCCTCAACACGGCCTGCTCGGGCCCGACCGTTTTGTCGGCATTGCCGAAGCCAACGGCCTGATCATCGACCTTGACCTGTGGGTGCTGCGCCATGCCTGTGCCGACCTGGCCCACTTGCAGCGCCACGGCTACGGCGAGGTCCAGGTCACGGTCAATTGCTCGGCAGTCACCCTCAGCCACGACGAACTGCCTAAGGAAGTAGAAAAGGCGCTGTTCCACGCCGCCCTTGCGCCGCGCCACCTGGAGCTGGAGGTGACCGAGAACGCCCTGGTGGGCGATATCCAGCGCACGGTCAGCCTGCTCAAACGCGTCAGGGCTTTGGGGGTGGCACTTTCGATCGATGATTTTGGTACCGGCTACTCGTCACTGGCTTACCTCAAGCGCCTGCCGCTGGATGTGCTGAAGATCGACCGCACCTTCCTGCAGGATGTACCGGGCAGCCAGAAAGACCGGGAAATTGTCCAGGCGATCATCGCCATGGCGCATACCCTGCACCTGCGGGTAGTCAGCGAGGGCGTGGAAACCGCCGAACAGCAGGCGTTCCTCGAAAGCCATGGCTGCGACTACCTGCAGGGCTACCTGTTGGGGCGCCCCGTACCGCTGGCCGAGTTGCGCCCACTGCTGGAGCGGTTGCAGCGCCAGAACGGCCGGATCACACCTTGTTGCGATACAGCTCTACCAGGGTCGCCGGATCTTTTTGCAGGTAACCCTGGCTACCGTGCAAGCGCATCAGTTGCGCGGCAAGGCCACTGAGCGGCGTCGCCGAGCCTTGCTCGCGGGAAAACTTGACCGCGCCATCGAGGTCCTTGAGCAGCGTGCGTACGTGCCACTTGATTGGCTCGAAGCGGCTCTCGGCCATTTGCGGCGCAAGAATCTGCAATGGCTTGGAATCGGCAAAGCCACCCGCCAGCGCCTCAGCGATCAGCGTCGCGTCCACGCCCGACTGTTCGGCCAGTGCCACCACTTCTGCAATTACCAGGGCATTGCACGCGACGATCATCTGGTTGCACGCCTTGGTCACCTGTCCCGTGCCTACCGCGCCCATATGCGTCACGCGCTGACCAAGCACCTCCAGCACCGGGCGTGCACGCTGCAGATCGGCCGCTTCACCGCCCACCATGATCGCCAGCGTGCCCGCTTCGGCACCGGGCGTACCGCCAGAGACAGGTGCATCCAGCCAGGCCATGCCGCACAGTGCTGCCAGTTCGGCAGCCATTTCACGGGTGGCGGTGGGTTCCAGGCTAGAGAAATCGATCAGCAACTGGCCGCTGCGCCCGCCCTGGGCAATGCCTTGCTCGCCAAACACCACCTCACGCACCACCGCCGTGTCGGCCAGGCACAGTAATACCATGTCGCTGTCACGGCACAATTCGGCCGGGCTGCTGGCCAGGCGCGCGCCAGCAGCGACCAGTGCGGCGCACTTGTCCGGGCTGCGGTTCCATACCGTCAGCGGATAGCCCGCTGCCAGCAGGCGGCGGCACATGGGCAGGCCCATCAGGCCGATGCCGGCGAATCCAAGCGAAGGTAGTGCAGTGCTCATCGATAAACTCCTGACTGATTCGAACATTTCCCAGGCGGGCTACGATTCCGTTGGCGCCTGCCAGAACGGCGGCCACATTACGCATCCCGTAAACTGTTACCGCCACGCCGAATTGTTACTTCCCTCTACCCGCCTTGATCGCTTTCAAGCACCAAAACGGAGCTGATGCGTATTTTTGCGCACCAAAAAAGATCACGCTTCTTCCTGGCCCTTCACCTGTATCACGATGAACGGCGAAACCACCACCGCCCAGATCTCTGGGTCGCGGCTTTGCAGGTCCAATGCCTGCTCGGCCGATACCGGCCCAACAGTGCCATCACTACGCCACTTGGCGAAGATCTCGCTGCGATTCTCGGCCATCGCCTCAGCAACGGCGATCAGGTCAAGGCAGGGGTCGACCCAAATCAGGTCACCCTTGGCCCAAAAACGCTCCAGCGCTTTCCACTCGATGATTGCCGTCTCGCCAAGCAATTTGGCATAGAGGGTGCTTGTTTGATCAGTCATGGGTGGTATCCGCAAAAAATCGGTCAATAAAAAAGGCCGGCATTTTTGCAGAAAAACCCGGTTTCAAATATGTAATTTGGTCGATTGACCCCGAAGTTGTGGGGCGGGATCGCAGATGCAGGCAGTTTGATGGCGCCTTTCTGTATCTTTCTGTCGATCAAGCGACAACGCAGGAAAGACGCACTTTTCGACCGCTTTTCAAGCGCTCGAACAGCGCTCTACACTGTACCGGTACAGTTCCGGGACATGTTCCGGGGGAAGGTGGGCTAGCGCGTTGGCATGGCCACGCCGCAAATCCCGCCCGGTCTGTAGCCCTGGCCGCCAGGACTATAAGAATTACAACAGAATGAGTGGAGCACTATGATCAAGATTTCCAAGCTGTTCGCCGCAATGGTACTGGCCGGGGTAGCCAGCCATTCGTTTGCCGCCGATACCATCAAGATCGGCATCGCCGGTCCCAAGACGGGTCCTGTGACCCAGTACGGCGACATGCAGTTCATCGGCGCCAAGCAAGCCATCAAGGATATCAACGCCGCGGGCGGCGTGGATGGCAAGATGCTCGAAGCCAAGGAATACGACGACGCCTGCGACCCTAAACAGGCCGTGGCAGTCGCCAACAAAGTGGTCAACGACGGCGTCAAGTTCGTGGTCGGCCACCTGTGCTCCAGCTCCACCCAGCCTGCGTCCGACATCTACGAAGACGAAGGCGTGATCATGATCACCCCGGCCGCCACTTCGCCGGAAATCACCGCCCGTGGCTACAAGCTGATCTTCCGCACCATCGGCCTGGACAGCGCCCAGGGCCCGGCCGCCGGCAACTACATCGCCGACCACGTCAAGCCGAAGGTCGTTGCCGTCCTGCACGACAAGCAGCAGTACGGTGAAGGCATCGCCACCGCCGTCAAGCAAACCCTTGAGAAGAAAGGCACCAAGGTTGCCGTCTTTGAAGGCCTGAATGCCGGTGACAAGGACTTCTCCTCGATCATCCAGAAGCTCAAGCAGAACAACGTCGACTTCGTCTACTACGGCGGCTATCACCCAGAGCTGGGCCTGATCCTGCGCCAGGCTCAGGAAAAAGGCCTGAAAGCCAAGTTCATGGGTCCGGAAGGCGTGGGCAACGACTCCATTTCGCAGATCGCCCAGAACGCTTCCGAAGGCCTGCTGGTCACCCTGCCGAAATCGTTCGACGCAGACCCGGCGAACAAGAAGATCGTCGACGCCATCAAGGCTGACGGCAAGGACCCAAGTGGCCCGTTCGTATTCCCTGCCTACTCGGCTGTCGAGCTGATCGCTCAAGGCATCAAGAAAGCCGGTTCCGATGATACCGACAAGGTGGCCGAGGCCATCCACAAAGGCACCTTCAAGACCCCGACCGGCGAACTGTCGTTCGACGACAAAGGCGACCTGAAAGACTTCAAGTTCGTGGTCTACGAATGGCACTTCGGCAAGCCGAAGACCGAAGTCTCCCCTCAGTAACTGCGTGACTAATAGCTGACCTACGAGCCCACTGTGCGAGCAGTGGGCTTCGTTTTATGAGGTTCATGGGCCCGATCCCCGCGATCCGGGGGCAGGCTCACCTGAAAATCTTAAAACCGTCACCCGCGGTTTCCTGGCCGTACCCCTGCCAGTGAAATGCAAATCAGGTTTTTAGGAGCGCTGTAATGCCTGAGATCTACCATTTCTTCCAACAACTGGTTAATGGATTGACCATCGGCAGCACCTATGCCTTGATCGCCATCGGCTACACGATGGTGTACGGCATCATTGGCATGATCAACTTCGCCCACGGCGAGGTGTACATGATCGGTTCCTACGTGGCCTTCATTGCCCTGGCGGGCCTGGCCATGATGGGTATCCATTCGCTGCCGATCCTGATGACCGTCGCCTTCGTCGCGACGATCTTCGTCACCAGTGCCTATGGCTACAGCATCGAACGGGTTGCCTACCGCCCCCTGCGCAACAGCAACCGTCTGATCCCGCTGATTTCCGCCATCGGCATGTCGATTTTCCTGCAGAACACGGTCTTGCTTTCGCAGGACTCCAAGGACAAGTCCATCCCCAACCTGATCCCCGGGAGTTTCTCCTTCGGACCAGGCGGTGCTGAAGAAGTACTGATCAGCTACATGCAAGTCCTGGTGTTCGTTGTCACCCTGGTGGCCATGACCCTGCTCACCCTGTTCATCTCTCGTTCCCGCCTGGGCCGCGCCTGCCGCGCCTGTGCCGAGGACATCAAGATGGCCAACCTGCTGGGCATCAACACCAACAACATCATCGCCCTCACCTTCGTCATCGGTGCCGCCCTGGCTGCCGTGGCGGCCGTGCTGCTGAGCATGCAGTACGGGGTGATCAACCCCAACGCCGGTTTCCTGGTGGGCCTGAAGGCTTTCACCGCGGCGGTACTGGGTGGCATCGGCAGCATCCCGGGCGCCATGCTCGGCGGGCTGGTGCTGGGCGTGGCCGAAGCGTTCGGTGCCGATATCTTCGGCGACCAGTACAAGGACGTGGTGGCATTCGGCTTGTTGGTTCTTGTCCTGCTATTCCGGCCGACCGGCATCCTGGGCCGCCCGGAGGTTGAAAAAGTATGAACAGAAATCTCAAACAGGCGTTCTTCAGCGCCTTGCTGGTGTGGGCCGTGGCCTTCCCGGTACTGGGCCTGAAACTGAGCATCGACGGCATCAGCCTGGTCGTGCACAGTCAGGGCTCGTTCACCATCAGCATCATCGCCGTGTGTTCGGTGCTGATGTTCCTGCGCGTGCTGTTCGACAAGCAGTGGAGTTCGGTGATGGGCCGCCGATCGGATCGCAAGCTGATCCCCCCGGCAGTCAGCAACTACCTCACCCTGCCCAAGACCCAGCGCTACGTCATCATCGGGTTGATCGTGATGGCACTGGTATGGCCGTTCTTCGGCTCTCGCGGTGCGGTCGACATCGCCACGCTGATCCTGATCTACGTGTTGCTGGGCCTGGGCCTGAACATCGTGGTCGGCCTGGCGGGCCTGCTCGACCTCGGCTACGTAGGCTTCTATGCCGTCGGTGCCTACAGCTACGCCATGCTCTCGCATTACCTGGGCTGGAGCTTCTGGGTGTGCCTGCCGATTGCCGGCCTGATGGCTGCCACCTTCGGCTTCCTGCTCGGCTTCCCGGTGCTGCGCCTGCGTGGTGACTACCTGGCGATCGTGACCCTCGGTTTCGGTGAGATCATCCGCCTGTTCCTGCGTAACCTCACCGATTGGACCGGCGGCCCCAACGGCATCAGCAACATCCCCAAGCCGGAGTTCTTCGGCCTGACCTTCGAACGCCGTGCGGCCGAGGGCATGCAGACCTTCCACGAGTTCTTCGGGCTGCAATACAACTCGATCAACAAGGTCATCTTCCTGTACCTGGTGGCCCTGCTGCTGGCCCTGCTGGCGTTGTTCGTGATCAACCGCCTGCTGCGCATGCCGATCGGCCGCGCCTGGGAAGCCCTGCGTGAAGACGAGATCGCCTGCCGTGCACTGGGCCTGAACCCGACCGTGATCAAGCTCTCGGCATTCACCCTGGGTGCCTGCTTCGCCGGTTTCGCCGGCAGCTTCTTCGCCGCGCGCCAAGGCCTGGTGACGCCGGAGTCGTTCACCTTCATCGAGTCGGCGATCATCCTCGCCATCGTCGTGCTGGGTGGCATGGGTTCACAACTGGGCGTGATTCTCGCGGCCATCGTGATGATCCTGCTGCCTGAGCTGATGCGTGAGTTCAGCGAATACCGCATGCTGATGTTCGGTGCGCTGATGGTGTTGATGATGATCTGGCGTCCGCAAGGCCTGCTGCCTATGCAACGTCCACACATGGAGCTGCGTCGATGAGCCGCGAAATTCTGCAAGTCAGCGGCCTGAGCATGCGCTTCGGCGGCTTGTTGGCGGTCAACGGCGTGGCCCTGACCGTCAAGGAAAAACAGGTGGTGGCGTTGATCGGCCCGAACGGCGCCGGCAAGACCACCGTGTTCAACTGCCTGACCGGCTTCTACAAGCCCAGCGGCGGTACCATCCTGCTCGATGGCCAGCCGATTCAGGGCCTGGCCGGCCACCAGATCGCCCGCAAGGGCGTGGTGCGGACCTTCCAGAACGTGCGGCTGTTCAAGGAAATGACCGCACTGGAAAACCTGCTGATCGCCCAGCACCGCCACCTCAACACCAACTTCTTCGCCGGCCTGTTCAAGACACCGAGCTTCCGCCGCAGCGAGAAGGAGGCCATGGAACGCGCGCAGTACTGGCTGGAGAAGGTCAACCTGACCGAGTTCGCCAACCGTACGGCCGGCACCCTCGCCTACGGGCAGCAACGCCGCCTCGAAATCGCCCGCTGCATGATGACCCAGCCACGCATCATCATGCTCGATGAACCGGCAGCCGGCCTGAACCCGAAGGAAACCGAAGACCTCAAGGCTCTGATCGCCTACCTGCGTGAGTCGCACAACGTCACCGTGCTGCTGATCGAGCACGACATGAAGCTGGTGATGAGCATTTCCGACCATATCGTGGTGATCAACCAGGGTACCCCCCTGGCCCATGGCACGCCGGAGGAGATCCGCGACAACCCTGACGTGATCAAAGCCTACCTGGGGGAAGCGTAAATGCTGAAGTTCGAAAACGTTTCCACTTTCTACGGCAAGATCCAGGCGCTGCACAGCGTCAACGTGGAGATCAACCAGGGCGAGATCGTCACCCTGATCGGCGCCAACGGTGCCGGCAAGTCGACCTTGCTGATGACCCTGTGCGGCTCGCCGCAGGCGCACAGCGGCAGCATCAAGTACCTGGGTGAAGAGCTGGTCGGCCAGCCCTCCTCGCACATCATGCGCAAAAGCATCGCGGTAGTGCCGGAAGGCCGTCGCGTGTTCGCTCGCCTGACGGTCGAGGAAAACCTGGCCATGGGCGGTTTCTTCACCGACAAGGGCGACTATCAGGAGCAACTGGACAAGGTCCTGCAACTGTTCCCGCGCCTGAAAGAGCGTTACATCCAGCGCGGCGGCACCATGTCCGGTGGCGAGCAGCAGATGCTGGCCATCGGCCGGGCGCTGATGAGCAAGCCCAAGCTGCTGCTGCTCGACGAGCCTTCGCTGGGCCTGGCGCCGATCATCATCCAGCAGATCTTCGACATCATCGAACAGCTGCGCCGCGATGGCGTGACGGTGTTCCTGGTGGAGCAGAACGCCAACCAGGCGCTGAAGATCGCTGACCGGGCGTATGTGCTGGAGAACGGTCGGGTGGTGATGCAGGGCACCGGTGAGGCACTGCTGACCGACCCGAAGGTGCGCGATGCCTACCTGGGGGGTTGAATGAAAAAGGGCCTTCGGGCCCTTTTTTCTGCCCGCAGGACGTGTATCGTGGCCAGCTCTTTGGCAAAGATTCCCCGGAGCCCGCCCCATGCGCCTCACCCCTACCCTGCTGCTCAGTGCCCTGCTGCCGCTGTTCGCTGGCTGCCAGCTACTGGCCGAGCAGCCCCGTGACCCGAACATCGGCACCACACGCATGCAGGGCGAACTGAGCGCCAACGGCGGCCGCCTGTTGTTCAAGCCCTGCAGCGAAGCACGCCGCTTCGTGATCAACGACGTCGCCGGCACCGGCATCCTGCAGGAGTCCGCCAACCTGGCCAAGGACGCCAATGCCAAGTTGTTCGCCGACGTGCGCGGTCGCCTCACGGGCGCCAAGCAGGCCGACAACGACGGCCAGCTGGAAGTCAGCCGCCTGTACCGCCTGGAACCCTCCACCCGCGCTTGCGACGACCCCAACTTCAAGCAGCTGACCCTGCGCGCCAAAGGCCATGAACCGGACTGGGACATCAAGGCCAGCGGCAAGGGCATGGTGCTCAACCGCATCGGCAAAGACCCGCTGCCACTGCCATTTCTCGAAGAAGAAGTGCCCGGCGGCGGCCTGACCCTGACCAGCGAAGCCAACGGCCAGCACGTGGAACTGTGGGTCGCCCCGCAACGCTGCGTCGACAGCGCCACCGGCGCCATCCACCACCTGCGCGCCGAACTGCGCATCGACGGCCAGACCCTGCGCGGCTGCGGTTACTACGGAGGTGCGCGCGACAACTGATCGCCGGGCGCTTTTATCCTGCCAGTCAGGGCGTCTAACAGCTTATACTTGGCGGTTTGTGTAAAGCCGCCGGCCGCCCATGGCCGGGATACTGGACCCTGCCATGCTACGAATCACCGAACTGAAGCTGCCCCTGGACCATCCCGACGAAGCGTTGCGCGAAGCCATCGTCCAGCGCCTGGGCATCCGCGACGAGCAACTGCTCAGCTTCAACCTGTTCAAGCGCAGCTACGATGCGCGCAAGAAGAACAGCGAACTGCTGTTCATCTACACCATCGACCTGGAAGCCAGCAACGAAGCCGAGCTGCTCAGCAAGTTCGCCGATGATCGCAACATCGGCCCAGCCCCCGACGTCACCTATAAGTTTGTTGGCCAGGCCCCGGCAGGCCTGCAGGAGCGCCCGATCGTGGTCGGTTTCGGCCCGTGCGGCATCTTTGCCGGCCTGTTGCTGGCACAAATGGGCTTCAAGCCGATCATCCTCGAACGCGGCAAGGAAGTGCGCCAGCGCACCAAGGACACCTGGGGCCTGTGGCGTAAAAGCGTGCTCAACCCTGAGTCCAACGTGCAGTTCGGTGAAGGCGGCGCCGGTACCTTCTCGGACGGCAAGCTGTACAGCCAGATCAAGGACCCGCAACACCACGGCCGCAAAGTGCTGGAAGAATTCGTCAAGGCCGGTGCGCCAGACGAAATCCTGTACATCAACAAGCCGCACATCGGCACCTTCCGCCTCACCGGCATGGTCGAACAGATGCGCCAGGACATGATCGCCCTGGGGGCCGACGTGCGCTTCCAGGAGAAGGTCACCGACCTGTTGATCGAAGATGGCCAACTGACCGGTGTAGTGCTTGAAAGCGGCGAGCAGTTGCACTCTCGCCATGTGGTATTGGCTCTGGGCCACAGCGCCCGCGACACCTTCCGCATGCTGCACGCCAAAGGTGTCTACATGGAAGCCAAGCCGTTCTCGGTGGGCTTCCGTATCGAGCACCCGCAAACGCTGATAGACAAGGCACGTCTGGGCAAGTACGCCGGCCACCCGAAACTGGGTGCCGCCGACTACAAGCTGGTTTACCACGCCAAGAATGGCCGCTCGGTATACAGTTTCTGCATGTGTCCGGGTGGCACCGTGGTCGCGGCCACCAGCGAGCCTGGGCGAGTCGTCACCAACGGCATGAGCCAGTATTCGCGTAACGAGCGCAACGCCAACTCCGGCATCGTCGTCGGCATCGACCCCGAGCGCGACTACCCGGGTGGCCCGTTGGCCGGTATCGAACTACAGGAGCGCCTGGAGGCGCACGCCTATGTAATGGGCGGCAGCAACTACCAGGCCCCGGCGCAGCTGGTGGGTGATTTTGTCGCCGGCCGGCCCTCGACCGCACTGGGCAGTGTCGAGCCGTCCTACAAGCCGGGCGTGACCTTGGGTGACCTGGCGCCGAGCCTGCCGGACTTCGCCATCGAGGCGATCCGTGAGGCACTGCCGGCGTTCGACCGGCAGATCAAGGGCTATAACCTGCATGATGCGGTGTTGACCGGGATCGAGACGCGTACCTCGTCGCCACTGCGGATTACCCGGGGTGAGGACTACCAGAGCCTGAACCTCAAAGGGCTGTTCCCGGCGGGTGAAGGGGCCGGGTACGCGGGCGGGATCCTGTCAGCTGGTGTGGATGGCATTCGCATCGCAGAGGCGGTGGCGCGGGATATGCTCGGCCTCTGACTCTTTAGCGACTGACAGGGCCTCTTCGCGGGTAAACCCGCTCCTACACGGAACAATGGCCCCCTGTAGGAGCGGGTTTACCCGCGAAAGGGCCCGGTCCGGCACCAGACTATTCCAGCACCTACTCCAGACTTCCCCTCCCCCATCCTTCCCCAAATCCATCTAGGCTTGCCCCAGGCCTGTCAGCAACAACATATAACAAAAACGAATATGTCTTTTGTTTGAAAGCATATCTCTACAGGCTAGGGTGTACGCCCGCACCCTTCGTAAACTGCTCATGGAGGGCCTACAGCCCGTGCGTAGCCTGTTTACCCGTTTCTTCCAGCTCGAAGCTGCCAGCGGCCTGCTGCTGATCGCCGCCGCCGTTCTGGCCCTGATCATCAACAACTCGCCACTGTCCTACCTGTACGGCGGCTTGCTCGACGTACCCGTCGCCGTCCAGGTCGGCGCGCTGAACATCGCCAAGCCATTGCTACTGTGGATCAACGACGGCCTGATGGCCCTGTTCTTCCTGCTCATCGGCCTGGAGGTCAAACGCGAGGTGGTCGACGGTCACCTGTCCAAGCCCTCACAAGTGATTCTGCCTGCCACCGCAGCCGTGGGCGGCATGGTGGTGCCAGCGCTGATCTACTGGTTCATCAACCGTGACAACCCTGCAGCTGTGGCAGGCTGGGCGATCCCTACCGCCACCGACATCGCCTTCGCCCTCGGCGTCCTGGCCCTGCTCGGCAAGCGCGTACCGGTGTCACTGAAGTTGTTCCTGATGACCCTGGCGATCATCGACGACCTGGGTGCGATCATTGTCATCGCCCTGTTCTACTCCGGCACCCTGTCGAGTGTGTCGCTGCTGCTGGCTGCGGCCTGTCTGGTGGTGCTGGTGGCGATGAACCGGCTTGGCGTCGTCAAGCTCGGGCCCTACATGATCGTTGGCCTGATCCTGTGGGTCTGCGTGCTCAAAAGTGGCGTGCACGCCACTCTGGCCGGTGTCGCCCTGGCCCTGTGCATCCCCCTGCGTACACGCAATGCTGAATCGTCACCTCTTTTGGCGCTGGAACACGCCCTGCACCCTTGGGTGGCCTATGCCATCCTGCCCATTTTCGCCTTCGCCAATGCCGGCGTTTCGCTGGCAGGCATGACCGTAGACAGCTTCATCCACCCCGTGCCGATGGGCATCACGGTCGGCCTGTTGCTGGGCAAGACCGTGGGGGTTTTCGGCCTGACCTGGGTGGCGGTCAAGCTGCGCCTGGCCGCGCTGCCTGCGGGTGCGGGTTGGGGGCAAATTCTGGGGGTGGCGATACTCTGCGGCATTGGCTTCACCATGAGCCTGTTCGTAGGCTCGCTCGCCTTCGCCCCGGGTAGCAGTGAGTATGCCGGCATGGACCGCATGGGTATTCTTACTGGTTCGTTCTTTGCCGCGGTGATCGGCTACGCCGTCACCGCAATGGCCAGCCGCAAAACCAGCGTTGCCTGACTTGGCTGAAGCATGAAAAAACCCCGACTGGCAGCAGCCATGTCGGGGTTTTGTTTTACTGCGCTACGGTCAGTGCGAAACGCGGCTGGTACCGTCAACTGTCATGATGCGCACGCGCTCGCCAACGCGGAAGACTTCGTTCTCCTGCACGGCCTGTACATAGGCGCGCATGCTGCCATCATCTTCACGAACGGTAATTTCGACACCTTGGGTACGGGTCAGGCCTTCTTCTGCTGCGGAACCCGCCAAGCCACCGGCCACGGCACCGATCACGGCAGCCACGATGCTGCCACGGCCACCGCCCACGGCGCTGCCGGCTACACCACCCACGATGGCACCGGCACCGCCGCCAATCGGGGTCTTGGTGCCCTCGATCTTGACCGGACGCAGGGATTCGATGGTACCCATACGCACGGTTTGCACGCGGCGGGCTTCGTCACGAGAGTAGCTGTCACCGGTCAGGCTCGAGGCACAGCCCCCCAGCAGCAGCGACATGGTGGTAAAGGTCGCCACCAGCAAAGCGGATTTACGCATGGGTAAAGTCTCCATAAGTCAGGTGCTCATTAGACGCTGCACATTGACGGCTGTCACGGTACAAACGTAATAAAATTGTTTTCATTCAGCCGGGGTACAGCCTGCCGGGCTGTGTCGAAGGCCTTTCAAGTGAGACCAAGAATAGCCATGGATTACTTCATCGTCGTGGTCACCACCGTTGCGGGACTGTATTTCCACTGGTGGTTGTATGTGCGCATGCGCCGCTGGATGGACCGCGACCTGGCGTTGTCGCTGGCAGGGGCCGATCCTGAAAAACGCGCGTTCATGCTGGAAAGGTTGGCGCAGGCGCGCCAGGAGAAGGTGGGGCGTAAGCAACTGGCGGGGTGGTTGGAGCGCGAGGCGGCAGGTTATCCGGGGTAGCTTGATCAATGGCTGGGGCCGCTTGGCGGCCCCAGTTGCTCAGGGCGCCAGCCGCTCTCGCAGCCACTGCCCATCCACCAGCCGATAGTTCAAACGATCATGCAGGCGGCTTGCCCGCCCCTGCCAGAACTCGATGCGCTCGGGCAACAAACGGTATCCCCCCCAATGCTCAGGGCAGTGCGGCTGGGTGTCGGAGAAACGCGCTTCGGTGGCCTTAACCAGGCCCTCCAGCTCTTCACGCCCGGCAATCACGCGGCTCTGTGGCGAAGCCCAAGCCCCTAGGCGACTGCCCAGCGGGCGTACCTGGTAGTAGGCATCCGACTCCTGCGCCGTGACCTTCTGCACCCGGCCCTCAATGCGCACCTGACGTTCCAGGGCCGGCCAGAAGAAGGTCATTGCCGCAAAGGGGTTGGCTTGCAGTTGCTGGCCCTTGGCGCTGTCATAGTTGGTGAAGAAGGTGAAACCCTGCTCGTCGAGCCCCTTCAACAGCAAAACACGGCAATGCGGGCGACCTTCGCCGTCCACCGTGGCCAAGGTCATGGCGTTGGCTTCTACCGGTACCTGCTCGGTTTTCACCGCATCGGCGAACCACTGGTGGAACAGGGCGAACGGCTCCCCTGGTGCCTGGGCTTCGGCCAGGCCATCACGGGTGTAGTCGCGGCGCATATCGGCCAGGGATTGGGTCATTACTGCGGTTCCTTGACGATCAGTTGGTCTTCGCAGGGCTGTTGGCAGCTACTTTCTTGTCAACGGCAGCTTTCTTGGCGGCAGGCTTGGCCGGCGCAGCTTTTTTCTTGGCTGCAGTCTTCGCAGGCGTTTTGGCCTTGGCTACAGGTTTCTTCACCGCAGCCTTGACGGCCGGTTTGCTGCCAGCGGCCTTGGCGGCGGGTGCCTTGGCATCCTGCACCGCCACCATCGAGGCCGGGGCGGGTGCCGGGGCGGCCTGCTGGTATTTGGCCAGCAGCGCGACCATGGTGTTTTGCGGGGTCAGCAACATTTCCACGCGGCGGTTCAGGGCGCGCCCCTCGGCGCTGTCGTTGGCAGCGCGCGGCATCACCGAACCCATACCCTTGAGGGTCAGGCGGTCACGCTGCAGGCCGCTGAGGCGGAAGATGGCCGATACCGAAGCGGCGCGCTCCAGGCTGAGCTTCTGGTTGG
This sequence comes from Pseudomonas sp. BO3-4, assembly GCF_034044115.1. Classification (NCBI taxonomy): domain Bacteria; kingdom Pseudomonadati; phylum Pseudomonadota; class Gammaproteobacteria; order Pseudomonadales; family Pseudomonadaceae; genus Pseudomonas; species Pseudomonas sp. BO3-4. The sequence goes on along the minus strand of NZ_CP139018.1, from coordinate 1,262,396 downwards.
CAACGGCGGCACCGCTGCTGTCGGCATGGCCCAGTACCAGCACGGCAGTCTTGGGGTCGCCTTCGACAGTCTTGGCGACGCGGGTGATCGGGCCCAGGGACATGGGCAGCAACATGTTCGGGCGATCGGGATTGTACGAGCTGTCCACCGGCAGGGTTACCGCCAGCACATTGTCACGACGCTCCAGCTCCAGCTTGCTGTCCTTGATCGCTTCGCGCAGCTTGGGCTCGTATTCGTCCAGCCAGGCCTGCGTGGCCTTCTGATCGATCTTTGGCACCACCGGCCCCTTGGCTTGCTTGTCGTCACCGCCAAACGGCCACCACCAGCGGCTGGAGCTTTCGGATTTGGCATCGGCTTTGGCCACGTTTTCAGTGACGGCTGACTTCACTTCCTGCTCGGCAACCTTGTCCGAACCGAAAGGCCACCAGCTGGAGCCACCTTCCTTGGAGCCGTCCGGGGAGTGGCTGGCGCAGCCGGTAACGGCGGTCAGGCACAGGGCGAGTGCTAAGGTTTTATGTGAAGACATCAGCGATACACCATGAAATAGAAAGATATTTTGCCTACGAACTTCAGGCGTTGGCATTGAGAATAGTCAAAGGGGTGTGGCAATACCCGCATTACCCGATCAAAGGCAACTGGCAAGGACGCGTACCAGTTTCTGGGCGCGTGGGTCCATCAGCACGTAAGGGCCGAGGGTATTGACCACAAAACCGAAGGCCACATCGTACTCCGGGTCGGCAAAACCGACCGAACCACCGGCACCGGGGTGGCCAAAGGCGCGGGCGCCGAGACCAAAGGTGGCATTGGCCACATCGGGCTGGTCGAGCATGCAGCCCAGGCCGAAACGGGTCTGGGTGAGCAAGGTACGGTCCTGGCCAAGGCTATGCTCGCGGGTCAGCTCATCGAGCAGTTCGGATTCAAGCAGGCTGCCGTCCAGCAGCCCGGCATAGAACCCTGCCAGGCTGCGTGCGTTGCCATGGCCATTGGCCGCTGGCTGCTGCATGCGCCGCCATTCCGGTTTGTTGGTGCTGGTCAGTATCGCGGGCGGATTGGTAAAGGCACGGGTCGACAGTGCCTCAGGCTCGCGCATGGTCACCTGCAGCAAGCGTTGCGCTGCACTGTCTCCAGCATTGCCCTTGCCACGGGCGATATGCGCCACGCGGTGGAACTCTTCGTCGGCCAGGCCAACATGGAAATCCAGCCCCAATGGGCGGGCGGTGCGGGCCACGATCGAGTCGCCAGGGCCACGGCCGTCGGCACGGCGAATCAGCTCGCCGATCAGCCAGCCATAGGTGATGGCGGCATAGCCGTGTTCTGTGCCTGGCGTCCACCACGGTGTCTCGGCTGCCAGGGCATCGACCATGAACTGCCAGTCATACAAGGCTTCAGCCGGCAACAGCTTGCGTATGGCCGGTAAGCCGGCACGGTGGCTGAGTAGCTGACGCAAGGTGATCGACTGCTTACCCGCCTGGGCAAACTCGGGCCAGTAGTTGGCAACCGGAGCATCGAGGGCCAGCTTGCCCTCGCCGACCAGCTGCAGGGCGGTAACAGCCGCGAAAGTCTTGGTGCAGGAGAACAGGTTGGCGATGGTATCGCTGTGCCAGGCCTGCTGGCCGTCCTTGTCGGCACTGCCAGCCCACAGGTCAACGACGGTTTCGCCACCCACCTGGATGCACAGCGCGGCGCCACGCTCCTGGGGATCATCGAACAGCGCGGCAAAAGCTTCGCGCACAGCTTCGAACTTCAGCTCATAGTGACCCTGGATCTGCACCCGCTGCTCTCCGTACGACCATTATCCAAAAAGGTGTGCATTGTTTCAGTAGTTGGGTGTTTTGCAAACAGGCTTGGGCCAAGTGGTCGCGACACAAGGCCGCTCTCACCTGGGTTGACTGCATCTGCCTGATCTCAAGGGGCCGGTTTTTCCAGCTCGGCACGCAGTTGGTTCATGGTTTGCAGATTGCTTTTGCGCACGGCATCGACAAACCCTGGATAGGGCATATCGGTAATCGCCACCAGCCCAAGGTGGCCGTTCTCACCATCGAGCAGGCGACCGCTGGCCGGTTGGTCGAGGTACTGGAACCAGTGCGCACCAACGATCATCGGCTGCGCCAGGGCCGCCTTGAGGAAGTTTGCGTAGGCCGGGCCGCGATCCTCTTCCCGCGCCAGCTCCAATGGCCCCGGCCAGAACGGCCCGCGATCACGCGAGCCGAACTGGAACTCGGACACCAGCACTGGCTTGTCCAGCTCCGCCAGGCGGGCAAAGTCGTAGCCGTCCTGCGGCTTGAGGGTATAGAAGTTGAAGCTCAGAACATCGCAGAACTCGGCGCAGGCCTTGACCGCCTCCGGTGTGCTGACCGCATAGCGGCCCCCCAGGAGCATGTGATTGGGCGCATGCCACTTCAACGAATCGGAAATGGTCTTGAAGTAGGTCTCGGCAAATACCCGCTGGAAGTGCTGGTAGTCACGTTCGATTTCCGGGTGCTCCGGGTCAGGCAACGGCGCCTCGAAGCCAGGATCTTCCATGAGTTCCCAGGCGGTCAGTTCGATGCCCCAGGCCTTGGACAACCCTTCCTGGTTGCGATACTTGTCGCGCAACTGCTTGAGGAATGCGCGTTTGGCTGGCACGTCGGTGGTCAGGCGCAAGGTGCCGTAGGCCAGGCCATAACGGCTCTTGGGGTCGCTTCCAGGAGCGGCCCAGGCCAGTTCGTTATCGGCGAAGTAGCCGATGAGCCAAGGGTCGTCACGGTGATCACGCGCGGCGATGGCCACGGCACGTTCGGTGGCCATGGCAAAACGCGGGTCGAACGGGTCGGGCATGCGGCCCCACCAGTCCATGCCAGTGCTGATGCTGGCGTAGTCGCCTACGATCGACAGCGGCAAGGTATACGGCATGCGTCTGGCTTGGCCAAGCGTCGGCTCGCTCCAGTTGCCAACAGTGTTGAACCCCCAGGCCTGAAGGCGATCAAGCGCATGCGCCTGCCAGCGGTCGGCATCCAGCACCGGCGGCGCGCAATCGGCTGGCTGGCCCTCCACTGCGGGCGGACAGGGTTTGCCATAGGTACGCTGCAGGTTGGCGGCGTAGAAGTCGAACCAGCGCCCCTGCTTGAAATTGCGCCCTTGCGACGAGGCATTGCCATCGTCGTTATTGCTTTCGCCATAGAACGCCGCCAATGCATCGCCCTCAGCGGGCAAGGCCTTGAACATGCCTTCGCGCCCGGCGACATACGTACGCCCGCCGTCTGCCGCCACGGCGTTCACCCCCAGGGAATAAAACGGGTGCCCATCCGGCGTTACCAGGTACCAGCGGCCATCACGCTTTTCGGTGCGAAAGAAGCCCTTGGCTGCAAAGGCCGGGCCGCCCACCAGGCCCCCGTAAGCGTCCAATTGCTGCTTGCCACGCTCTGCCAACCAGCCCTTGAGCTGTTGCTGTTCACGGGTATCGGCCGCCTTGAGCTGCTCGTCACTGGATACCTTCTCGGGCCAATTACCGCGAGTCGACTGGCCATAAGCATCAATCAGTTCGTGGTAGGCCGCCCTGTACGCCTGGTCGTCATCCTGGATACCGACACGCTCGATCAGCAGGCTCTGCGCCACCTTGGGGCTGGGGATGCTCAGGCTGACCGAGGTCACCTGCTTGAGGTCGATTGCACCGGCACTGCTGGTCAAAAGGAGGCGCTGACCACCATGGTTCCAGGGCATCGGCGGGCCGGCGCGCATGCCCTGGTCCAACGGCGAACTGGCCGTCAGGGGCACCAGCACGGTTTGCGCGGGCCCCGCGGGCAGGTCGATACGGCTGGTCAAGGTGCGGCCATCGCTGCCTTGCACGGTGACATCCACGGTCAATGCCCAATCCATGGCACTTTGCAGGCGCAAGGTCAGGAACTGCCCAGCGGACCAGTCCCACACCCCACTCTGCGGGCTCAGGCGTAGGGTCGGCTGCTGGGCCGAGTTGAACACCACACGCCGCAACACCTCGCCCTCGGCCGTTTGTTCCGCGTTGTACTGCGGCATGCCGGCATCCACCGTCGCCACATTGACCACCGAAGCCGGGCGCACGAAGCTGAACAGCGTCTGCTGCCCGGCCAGCAAGGGCGAACTGCACAATAAGGCGAATACGGCGGGCAGGGTGCGGCGGATCATAAGGCTGGGGCTCTCCTTCAGGACCCTGATGGGCCCAAGACGAGTAATGGACAATGCGCCGGCGCAAGTGCTCCGGCGGTCAGGAAATTTCCCGCCGGAACGGCGGCAGCGCATTGAGAATAGCCTTGCCGTAGCGCTGCGTGACCAAGCGCCGGTCAAGCAAGGTGATAACGCCGCGATCCTGCTCGGTACGCAGAAGGCGGCCGCAGGCCTGGATCAGCTTCAACGAGGCGTCAGGCACGGCAATTTCCATGAACGGGTTGCCGCCACGTGCCTCGATCCACTCGGCCAGCGCAGCTTCGACCGGGTCGTCGGGCACAGCAAAGGGAATCTTGGCGATGACCACGTGCTCGCAATACGCGCCCGGCAGGTCGACACCCTCGGCAAAGCTGGCAAGGCCGAACAGCACGCTGTGCTGGCCATCGTCGACCCGCGCCTTGTGCTTGTTCAGTGTTTCCTGCTTTGAAAGGTTGCCCTGGATGAGCACCAGCTTGCGCCAGTCACGGTCCAGACCGTCAAACACATCCTGCATCTGCTTGCGTGACGAGAACAACACCAGCGCGCCACGGGCATCTTCGACGATGTTCGGCAGTTCGCGGATGATCGCCGCGGTGTGCGCTGCTGCATCGCGTGGGTCGGCCTGCAGGTCGGGGACCCGCAACAGGCCGGCATCGCCATGCACGAACGGGCTGGGCACCACGCAGGTGACTGCGTCGCGCGGCAACCCCGAGCGCATGCGGAAACGGTCGAACTTGCCCAGCGCGGTCAATGTCGCCGAGGTCACCAGCGCGCCGTGGGCCACGCTCCACAGGCTGCGCCGCAGCATGTCGGCGGCGAGGATGGGGCTGGCATTGACTTCGATGTCGAACAGCGCGCCACTTTCGGCCAAGGTCAGCCAGCGCGCCATGGGCGGGCTGTCTTCCGGGTCTTCGGCGGTGAAGGCCGTCCACAGCTCCCAGTTACCCTGGGCACGGGTGACCAGGCTGCCAAACAGCGGATACCACTCTTCGGCCTGGTGGCTGGCAATGCCGATATTGACCTCGCCGTCCATGCCTTCCTTGAGCAGGTCCGCCAGGCGGGTGAACAGATCGTTGAGGCGGGCAAAACCCTTTTTCAGTTCGATGCCCACTTCGCGAATCTGCTCCGGCACCACCCCACCCTCGAAACGGTAACGCGGACGCTCACGGCCTTCGGTGTCCTCGCTGGGACGGAAGTCAGCCACCTGTTCACAAAGGGTGAACATGAACTGCTGCTGGGTGCGTACTTCTCGCGCCAGCTCCGGCACCTGCTCGATGTACTTGCCCAGGTCGCCGGGCAGCGGATGCTGGGCCAGCAATTTGGTCAGGTTCTTGGCGGTCTGTTCCAGCCAGTCGGCGGTGGAACGCAGCCGCGAATAATGGGCGAAATGGCCGATGGCCTTGTCTGGCAGATGATGGCCTTCGTCGAACACGTACATGGTATCGCGTGGGTCGGGTAACACTGCACCGCCACCCAGGGCCAGGTCGGCCAGGACCATGTCGTGGTTGGTGACGATCACATCGACCTTGCCCATGCCTTCGCGGGCCTTGTAGAACACGCACTGCTGGAAGTTGGGGCAGTGGCGGCCGGTGCACTGGCTGTGGTCGGTGGTCAGCCGTGCCCAGTCCTGGTCTTCCAGGGCCTCTGGCCAGCTGTCACGGTCACCGTCCCAGCGGTTGCCGGCAAGCTTTTCGATCATGCTGTTGAACAGCTTCTGGCTGCGCTCGTCGACTTCGATGCGGAAGCCTTCTTCCTCGAACAACTGAGCCGTGGCTGACTGGGCGTGGCCTTCCTGCAACAGGATGTCGAGCTTGGACAGGCACAGATAGCGGCCACGGCCCTTGGCCAGGGCGAAACTGAAGTTGAGGCCGCTGCTGCGCATCAGGTCGGGCAGGTCCTTGAAGACGATCTGTTCCTGCAGGGCCACGGTGGCCGTGGCGATCACCAGGCGTTTGCCGGCGGCCTTGGCAGCCGGGATGGCCGCCAGGCTGTAGGCTACCGTCTTGCCGGTACCGGTGCCCGCTTCCACGGCCACCACGGCAGGCTCGCCAGCGCGGCGGCCTTCATCGTCGCAGGCAATGTCGCCAAGCACTTTGGCCACTTCGGCGATCATCAGGCGCTGCCCATAGCGCGGCTTGAGGCTCTTGGCTTCGAGAAAACGCGAATAGGCGCCCTGGATAGTGGCTTTGAGTTCGTTGCTGATCATGGTCTGCAGGCGCCCGGAGGGCTGGATATATTTTCAGTGTTTCGCATGGGGCGGCTATCATACCCCGCTATTGCCCTTTCTGCCGCATGGAGATCCGGATGCTCGCCTTTGCCCTGCCCTACACCCTGCATGTTCTGGCCGCACTCGTATGGGTCGGCGGCATGTTCTTCGCCTGGCTGGTGCTGCGCCCGGCAACGGTTGCAGCCCTTGAAGGGCCTGCCCGCCTGCGCTTGTGGGTGGAAGTTTTCCGACGCTTCTTCGGCTGGGTCTGGCTGGCGGTGGCGATTTTGGCGATAAGTGGTATCGGCATGTTGCACATGCGCTTCAGCGGTTTCGAGACGGCGCCCCGGTACGTGCACGTGATGATCGGTGGCGGGATCGCCATGTTTGCCTTGTTCATGCGCATTCAGGCGTTGCTGCTGCCGGAATTGAAGGCAGCGGTGCAGGCCGAGGACTGGCCGACGGGTGCGGCGGTACTGGGGCGCATTCGGAGGATGGTGGGGATCAATCTGCTGCTGGGGCTGGCAGTGGTTGCGGTGGCCAGTTCACGACTGGTCATCTGACAGGCGCTGCGTGCAACCTGCAGCGAAGCCGGTGCCACGGTGCATGGCGCCGGCGTTGCCGGTGTTCGTGGGCAAGCCCGCTCCGGCAAGGGGTCGCAGTGAGCATCAGAGGCGCTGCAAGATCAGTTCACCCGCGGCGCCTCCCGCGGACGGGGAATGGACATGACATGGAAGATTCCCGTCAACAGGATTTGCAAACGGTCAAACCAACGGTGACTGCGCCCGCGCAGGCTGCGATTGAAAAACAGCACTTCAAGCAGGTGCAGGCCAAACAAGACGATGCCTGCGGCATTGATCAGCAGATTGAAGGGCAAGGGTTGTGGCATCAGCTGATTGAACAGCACTACCCCCCAGAAAGCGACCGTCAGGACCTTGCCCAGGCCCAGGATGAACTTCATACCACGCCCCTATAGAGAGTTGTCATGTCGAGGTGGCCTGATCGAGCAAACCGTGCGAACAACATTAACGGCAAGGCCAAGACAGGCACCAGCACCACTCAGTTGAGGTGCAGCTCCACCCGTCGGTTGCGCGCGCGGCCCTCCTCGGTTTCGTTGTCGGTAACCGGTTCGCTTTCCCCACGGCCCTGGCTGGTGACCTTGCCCATCTCCAAGCCCTGGCCGATCAGGTACTCGGCAACGCTACTGGCGCGGCGTTCGGAAAGTGCCTGGTTGTAGCTGTCGGAGCCCACACCGTCGGTGTGCCCGATCACACGAACCTTGGCCACCGTCGGTGAATTGAGCTTCTCCACCAGGCCTTGCAGGCGTTGCTGGGCCGCCGGCGTCAGTTCGGCGGAGTCGAAGGCGAACATCACCGCGCCGTTGTCATCGAGGGTGATCACCTCTGGCGAGGGTTCGGGTGCACTGGCAGGTGGCGCGGCCGGGTACTGCTTCAGTGGGCAGCCCATGTGATCGACCGCCGTGTTGGCCGGGGTCTCGGGGCAGTGATCGCGCCGGTCGAAAATGCCGTCACCATCTTCGTCACCGTCCTGGGCGTAACAAATCAGCCCGCCGGCGATGGCGCCCAAGGCGCCACCACCGGCAGCCCAGGAAGAACTCTCGATGGCACCAAGGCCACCACCGACCAAGCCGCCCAGCAGGCTGCAGATGGGCCAGGTCCTTTGATTGAGGGGCGCGCTGCCATCGCTGTGCGTAGCGCAGCCCGTGAGCAGGCTGGCAGCCACCAACAGCGGCAAAGCCGCCTTCGACGTCACACTCATGCTGAATGCTCCTGTGTCATTGGCCACAAACGGCTGGCCGGCATGAAGACGCGCCCGTGCCACTGCTCGAGGCACGGGCGCCCGCCGTCTTACCGCTGGATCTTGATCTCGGTACGACGGTTCATGGCACGCCCTTCGGCCGTGGCGTTGTCTGCCACCGGCTGGGTTTCACCCGCGCCGACCACCGAAACGAAGCTGCTGCGCGGTACACCGCTCTCGACCAGGTAGTCGGTCACCGAATGGGCACGTCGCTCGGACAGTTTCTGGTTGTAGCTGTCGGAACCGACGCTGTCGGTATGGCCGCTGACGCTAAGGCGGGCAGAGGGCGCTTCCTGTTTCAGGCGCGTGGCAATGGTATTGAGGCGCTCTTTGTCACTGGCCGTCAGGCGCGCAGAATCGAACTCGAAGTGCACATCGCGGATGACAATGACTTCTTCCTTCTGCACCACCACTTCTTCGACCACCGCAACCGGCTCAGGCGGGCATCCGTTGGCATCGACCTGCACACCACGCGGGGTGCCAGGGCACTTGTCACGGCTGTCTGGCACGCCGTCGCCATCCTCGTCGCCATCGCCATGGGCCCAGCAATAGCCCGCCGCCAGGCCACCGCCCAGCAACGCGCCCCAGCCAGCCCAGCTGGAGCTTTCGATGGCGCCCAGGGCGGCGCCGCCTACACCCCCGACGGCGGCACATTTCGGCCAGTCGGTTTTTTGCAAACCTGCACAACCAGTCAACACACTGGTGAGCAGTACCAGGGGTAACGCTGTGCGTACTATGCTCATTTCATTGCTTCTCCTAGGGGGAATCGGCATAAGGCCGATCTCTGGGAGTAAAGACCGCGCATTCCAACCCTGCCAGCAATAAGCTACGACACGGTCACATGCCCCTTTGCCCGCACGCCGCAGCCCGCTAGTCTTGGATGACTTGAACGAGGAATGGCAATGACCGAAGGTTTCTCCAAACGCACCCCGCAACAGGCCCTGGCAGCCCTGCTCGAGCGCTTCACTCCACAACGGCTGCTGCTGGTGGGTACGCGCTTCCCAGCGCTGGACGCTTTCGCCCAGGCACACCCCCAGGTAACCATCGACACCGCCGCCCCCGGGCCGCTGCCGGCCGAACTGGCCGCCAAGCGCTTTGACCTGGCGGTACTGGTGGACTGCCTGGAGCACTTGCCCAAGCGCACCGGCCTGGAGCTGCTCGGCGGCATTCGCAACCTCAATGCCAGCCGGGTTGCAGTGCTGGCCGACCTGGCTGCCTGCGGCTGGCAGGACACCGACTTTTTCGCCCTGGCCATGTCGGCCAGCGAGAAATTCTGCCGTGAGCAACAGGTTTTGAACCTGTTCACCTATGATCTACATGACTATAAGCAGGTCCCGGACTGGCTCAATGCCAGGTTCTGGGCCAACCCTGAAAACTTCGGCAAGTACTGGTGGTGATGATGAGTGTCTCGGTCTGCCCTTGTGGCAGTGGCAACCTGCTTGACGCCTGCTGCGGGCATTACCATGCCGGTACCCCGGCACCGGATGCCCAGGCCCTGATGCGCTCACGCTACAGTGCCTACGTGCTGGGCCTGGTCGACTACCTGGTAGCCACCACCCTACCGGCCCAGCAAGCCGGCCTGGACCGTGCTGCCATGGCCGACTGGAGTGCACAGAGCACCTGGCTGGGCCTGGAGGTGGAAAGCGCAGAAGTGCTGGGCGGCCAACCCGAGCACAGCTTCGTCACCTTCACCGCACGCTGGCACGACCAAGACGGCGATCATCAGCACCGCGAACGCTCGGCGTTCGTCCAGCATGCCGGCCGCTGGTACTTCATCGACCCAACGGTCGGGTTGAAGGCCGGGCGCAACGACCCCTGCCCCTGCGCCAGCGGGCACAAATTCAAGAAATGCTGCGCCAGCTACGTAGGGAACTGAACATGATCAAGCGCACCCGTCTGCTACTGCTCGGTGCGCTACTGGCATGGCTGACGGGCTGTGCCAGTTGGGGTGAGGACTGGCGCGAGCCCGAAGTGCATCTGGTCGAGGTCGAAACGGTCAAGGCCAGGTTGCTGGAACAGGAGTTCGTGTTGCACCTGCGGGTCGACAACCCCAATGACAGCCGCCTGTTCATTCGTAACGTGTCGTATGCAATACGCCTCAATGACCTGCTACTGGTGCAGGATGAAGCCAGCATATGGCGCAGCGTGGGCGGGCATGCAGGGCGCACTTTCAAGATCACCGCACGAACCAACCTGTGGCAGCACCTGAAGCCACTGGCCAAGCTGCTCAGAAGCAAGCAGCCGCTGCATTACACCCTGCAGGGCGAACTGGCGACCGGGTTGCTCATCCATCGGGACCTGCACATCTCGCGCAGTGGTGAGATAATCCCCGACGATTACATACCGGAGTAACCCTGCAATGTCCCAACAACCCCACGTTCATGGCCCTGACTGCAACCATGACCATGACCATGATCACCACCACGACCACGGCCATGTACACGGCCCGCACTGCAACCACGGCCACCAGGAGCCGGTACGCAACGCCCTGAAGGACGTTGGCCGTAACGACCCGTGCCCGTGCGGTAGCGAGAAGAAGTACAAGAAGTGCCACGGCGCCTGATCGACTGACGCCATAAAAATCTGAGAGATGGCTCGAACACTGTGGGAGCGGGCGCGCCCGCGAACACGGGCGAAGCCCGTGCCATACACCGCGTCGCATGCTTCGCGTGCTTGCCCACTCCCCCAGGTAGCGTGCCAGCCTCTGGATCATGAGCCTGACACAGGAGGCTACGCGGCCTTTCGCCGGTTAGCCCCCAGCAGATCCTGGTACCAGAGGCCGGCATCATAGGCGATGGTCACCAGGGTGGTCTCGACATACCGCGGGTGCTGGGCCATGCGCTGGGCAACCGCCAGGCAGGCAGCGGCTGTATTACCGACGAAAATGCCACTCTGCATGTAGAACCAGCGCTGTGCGGCCAGCATTTCTGCATGTTGCACCTGGGCCCGCTCGTCCACCAGCGACCAGTCCATGAACGGCGGGCAAACGCCCACGGCCATGCCTTCAAAACGATGATCGGTGAACACGCCAGCCCTCGAATCACAGCCATTGGGGTCGACCAGCACCGTCGACACGTCGAAGCCATGGTCTTTCAGCCCCAGGGTGATACCCGTGAAACTGGCGCCAGTACCCGCACAGCCCACGAACAGGATCTGCCGCCCTGCCCCGGCGTTGGTCAGTTGCACGGCCAGTTCACTGGCAGTCTGATAACGATGGGCCTCGATGCCTACCGGGTTGTTGAACTGGTCGGTGTAGAAGTATGACTTGCCCAGCGCGGCCTGGTTATCCAGGTGATGCATCACCACGTCCTTGGGTGTGGCACCGGCCATCAGCATTTCCTTGCCGATCAGTCGGGCACCGAAACACTCCAGCAGATCCCGCTTGGTCTGGCTGAAGCTCAGCCCGACCGCCAGCTCTACGGCGACCTGGTACTTGTGGCAGGCCGCCAGCAAGCCAAAGCCGAAGCTGCCACCGGTTTTCTCGATGACGGTCGTCACCCCGGGAATGATGTCCCCCTTGCGCACGGCATGTTCGATGATCCGCCGCGCCGCCCGGTATTTGTGGCTACCGCCCGGGTTGTTCATTTCCAGCTTGGTGTAGATACGATCGCTGACACTGATGAGCTCGCTCATTTGCGGCTACCTTCCATTGACGTTTGCAGGCAGGCCTTGTTCTGCAGCAGGCTGGCGGTGGCAACCAGCAGCCCCAGGCAGAGGACCATGCAGATGGCGTTGGTACCGTCCCAGCCAACCGAGCTCAGCAACAACGAGGGGCTGAATGCGCCGAGGGTGGCAAAAATGGCAATCGCCAGGTCGTTCTTGCCCTGCATCTGCATCGCTGCCGGGCTGTTTTGCAGTGACTGGGCCAGCAAGGCACCTCCGCCTACGTAAGTGAGGTTCCAGCCCAGCCCGAGGGCAATCAGTGCCAAGGTCATCATGGCGTAGCTGTGCGACCAGATATTCATCGCCGAGCAACCGATCAACAGGGCCAGGCCCGCGCAAATGGTGGTCTTGATACCCAGCCGCTGGATGATGGCGCCGGTGAAGAACGACGGGGCAAACATGGCAATCACATGCCACTGGATCGCCAGGCGGACGTCAGTGAAGTCCTCGTGCATGTGTTTCATGTGCATCGAGGCCTGGATCATCAGCAGGTTCATGATCCCGTAGCCCAGCGCAGCGACAGCCATTGCCACAACCACGCTCGGGCCTGCCGGCTCGGCACGGACACTGGCCGGCTTTGCTGCGCTGTTGACCGCGCTGGCCTTACCGGCATCGTTGGGCAGGCACAGCGCAATCAACAATGAAAGCAACGCCAGGCCGACAAACGCGGCATAACACAGCGAAAACAGTGGGTAGCCACCCACGTCACGCAGCCACTCGGTAAGCGTCGGCCCGACGACAGCCGCGATGACCCCGCCCGCCACGACCAGCGAAAGCGCCTTGGGCTTCAAGGCCTGGGAAAGATTGTCGGTTGCCGCGAACCGGTTGAAGTTGGCGAACGCGATGTACACACCCAATGCAGAGTGGCTGAGGACCAGCGTTGGAAAATGCTGGTGCTCCACCGCCAGAAAGCCGCTGACGCCAGACAGCGCCAGGGGAATCGCGCCCAGCATGAACGCCTTTTTACGGCCGATACGGCTCATCAGCCTGGAGACCGGATAAGTTGCCAGCATCAGGCATAGAAACTGGAACCCGTACGGCACCGTGGACCATGCGGCATCAGGCGCCAGCGCAGCCCCGACAATGGCGGCCATCGTCACCGACATCACGGCAGTCGTCAGGTTGATCGACTGTGCGGTGAAGTACAGGTACGTGCGCCGCGGTAACGTGCTGTTCATAGTGCGTGCTCGTGATAAGTGGACAAGTCGATTTCGGCCTCGGGGAACACGCAGATCAGCCGTTCCTTGCCTTTACCCAGGCGTTTGCGCTTGACGCTAAGGCGCCCGATGCGCCGAGGCGAATCGAGGTGCGTACCACCGCACGGGATTTCGATGCCGTCGTAGGTCCACAAACGCGCGTCTTCCAGGCCTTGAACCGCGTAGTGCTCGATCGGCGCATCGCAGCCAATCAGTTCATTCGCCCGTCGTTCTATTTCAAGTACGTCTTCAGCCGTGAAAGCGTCCTCGACCAGGAAGTCGAAACGGGCCGTGTCCTCCTTGATATGGCAGCCGATCGTCCATTGCTTCAGTTCTTCACGCAGCCCGATGGCGGCGGCATACAGGAAGTGGCTGGCACTGTGAGACAACGTCAGCCGTTCGCGCCGTTCAATATCGATAGTGACGCGGGCCGGCATGCCCACGGTGACTTCATCCAACAGGTGTAAATCATCCGGGTGCAGGCTGTGAATAATAATGCCGCCCAGTTTTCCGCCTTTGAAACCGTCCAGGCGAATAGGGCTACCGTAGAGTTTTTTAACCCAGACGAATCGCACGGTACCCACCGGTAATTCAATGGTGCCGAAGTCCGCTTCCTGGCCGCCCCCTTCTGGATAGGCCACCGTACTCAGCAACTCGATGCCGTCACTGTGCACCCGCGCTACTTGCGTATTCGCGCCCGCCAGGTACTGGTCTTTGTAATACAGTTTTTCGGTATTTCTTAAAACTTCATAGTTCAGAGCGTTCATGATTCCAATACCACCTGCAATGATGTTTTAACCTGTACCCGGGCAGCGGCCGGGACGTCTTTGGTCACAATGCAGCCCGGCCCGATAAACGCACCGTCACCGACATGAATTGCGCCCAGCACACTGGCGAAAGCGCCGATCTGCACCCGGTTACCCAACGTCGGGTGCCTGGGGCTCGAGGGGTTGTCACTGATACCGCGGGCGCCCAGGGTTACGCCGCCAAGCACGTAGCAATCGTCACCAATGGTCGACGTTTCACCAATGACGGTGCCCATGCCGTGATCGATGATGAAGCGCGCACCAATGCGGCTGCGGAAATGGATCTCCGCCCCCGAAAGCATTTTTCCGCGCCTGGAGATCATGGCGGCCAGGCATTGACCGCCGGCGCCGTAGGTCGCGGCGCTATTGTTGTAGATCCAATGGGCCAGCCGATAATGCAAAACCGCAGAATAAGAGGTGTAGGTTTTTGCAATGAAGACCAGGTCGCGGCCGGCAGCCGGATCTTTCATGGCAAATGCCTGTAAATCGGCATGTGCCTGTTCAGTCACACGTTCAATGACCGGTGTTTCTTTCAGTGCTTCGAACTCGACGATTGAACAACACTCCAATAACGCCGAGGTCACAAGATTCTTTACAACTTTGAATGACTCCAGTTCGTCAGGGACAGGAAGCCTGGCAATGACGGCTGATTGCATGTCCATAGGGTGCATGGGCTTGATATCCAGTTGTCTGGTCTGCACAGACGCTAAAAGTGCCGCCTTTGTTGGCAGCCGATAGTTCCGACACGGGGATATTGGCATGTGCTGGCCATTTGCAAACGAACAGTCGACAAGCATTTCCGTTAACTGTTAGGCTTTTTTTTCTAACGGTTTCGGACCTGCCATGATCCCCTGCAGCCTTCATCACCTTTTGAAACAACGCCTGGATGCAGGCGAGTGGTTGCCCGGGCAACGCATGCCCTCCATCCGCAAGCTGACCGCTGCAGTGGACTTCAGTTACCACGACGTCGTGTCGGCCTATGCCCAGCTGGTCAGCGAAGGGGTATTGACGGCATCACCTGGGCGAGGCTACTTCGTGGCAAACCGCGCCAGGCAGACCAGCGTGATCCACGAACCCGAATGCATGGCCGGCGACCCCCTGTTCCGGCTGCTGCAGGGCGGCCAGCACTTCACCAAGCTGGGCAGCGGCTGGCTGCCCCCCGCGTGGCGCGACACCGAACTGCTGGCCAAGGCAATTCGTCGCACGGCGCGGCTGGAGCAAAGCTCGCTGGCAGAGTACGGCGACATCCAGGGGTACCTGCCCATGCGCAAACAGCTGTGCGTGCACATGAAACGGCTGACCCGTGTCGAAGCACGGCCCAACCAGTTGCTGACCACACTGGGTGCCACGCAAGGCCTGGACCTGGTTGCACGGTTGCTGATCAAACCGGGCGACCACGTTTTCGTCGACGAGCCGGGCAACGGCAACCTGATCAAGCTGATCCAACTGGCTGGCGGGCACGTCGTCGGCATTCGGCGGACCCAGGACGGGCCAGATGTGGAAGAAATGAGAAGCCACCTGGCCAGGCACAAGGTCAAGGCGTTTTTCTGCAACAGCACCTTCCACAACCCGACCGGCAGCAACATCAGCCCGCACAACGCCTTCAGCGTCCTGCGCCTGGCGGTGGAGCACGAGTTCTTCGTGGTCGAGGACGATGTCTATGGGGACTTCAGCCCTGCTGTGCGCCAGACCTTTGCCGAGCTGGACAACCTTGACCGGGTTATCTACATCGGCAGCTTCTCCAAATGCCTGTCGGCATCGCTGCGCGTGGGGTTCATTGCCTGCTCGCAAGACCTGATCGAACCGCTCACACGCCTTAAACTGCTGACCTGCGTCGCCGTCCCTGCGTTTTGCGAACGCTTCGTCAACACCATATTGTCGGATGGCACGTATGCCCGGCACATGAAAGACGTGCAGCAGCGCCTGATCCGCCAGCAAGTGCAAACCCAACGCTTGCTGCTCGAGCGCGGCTGGCAGTTCGATATAGCGCCGCAAGGGGGTATGTTCCTTTGGGTCTACCACCCGGACCTGCCCGACCTGCAACCTTTCATGCGTAAACTGGAGCAACACAAGATCCTGCTGATGCCGGGCTCTGCATTCGCGGTGAGCCGTGACTACCAACGCTACACGCGCATCAATTGCACGCATTTTTCCGACGCCTTGGCCGAGCACTTCGAGGTTTGACCCGGCGCGATCAAATAAACCGACCTGGGACCTTGCATGGCGCCTGCGCGCTTACTACCTTAGCGCCTTTCCAAACCAGCCTCGCCTTGCAGGAGCCCTTGCCATGGCCGCCCCCGCCTTTCCTCCCTTCCGCCTGCGGTTCGCAACCGCTGCCACCCTGCTCGGCATGCTCGGGCTGGCCGGCTGCCAGACGGGCGGCTACCAGGATAGCGTGCCACCGACCAGCGGCGTGCAGCCGCTCAAAGGCCTGGCACAGAATGTTTCGGTACGGCGCAATGCCATGGGCGCGCCGCTGATCGAAAGCAGCAGCTTCCATGATGCGCTGTTCAGCCTGGGCTATGTGCACGCCGGCGACCGCATCGAACAGATGGTCGCCATGCGCCTGCTCGCCCAAGGCCGTCTGGCCGAACTGGCCGGCAGCGAGGCGCTGGATATCGACCGCCTCATGCGCGCCGCCAACCTCAAGCAAAGTGCCGCCCAGCAATACGCCGACGCATCGCCACGGCTCAAGCGCTTCTTCGAAGTGTACGCGCGCGGGGTCAACGCCTACCTGTTCCGCTACCGCGACAAGCTGCCAGCAGGCCTGGCCAGTAGTGGCTATCGCCCCGAATACTGGAAGCCTGAAGACTCGGCGCTGATCTTCTGCCTGTACGCGTTCAGCCAGTCGGTCAACCTGCAAGAGGAACTCAGCGCCCTGACCCTGGCGCAGAAAGCCGGTAGCGACAAGCTGGCCTGGTTGCTGCCCGGGGCCCCGGACGAGCCGCTGGCCGAAATGGAAGTGGACAAGCTCAAGGGCCTGAACCTGGCCAGCCAGTTGCCGGGGCTGCCAGCCCTGGCAGCTGCCAGCCAGAAGCTCGCCGACCTCGACCTGCTCGGTAGCCCGGGGTCGGCCAACCTGGCCCTGGGCCCGCAGCGCAGCCGCAGCGGCAAGAGCCTGCTGGCCAGCGACAGCCGCGCCGCCTGGGCCTTGAGCCCGGTACAAATCAATACCAGCAAGTACCAGGTTGCCGGCCTGTCCTTGCCGGGCCTGCCAATTGTGCTGGCCGGCTACAATGGCAAGCTGGCCTGGAGCAGCAGCGCGGTCATGGCCGACAATCAGGACCTGTTCCTCGAGCAGCTGCGCCGCCAAGGCAATCAGCTGAGCTACCTGGCCGATGGTAAATGGCTGCCGGCCCGCGCCCGCAGCGAAACCTACTTTGTACGTGGCCAGCGACCCGTGCGCGAAGTGATGTACGACACCCGCCACGGCACCCTGCTGGCCCAGCCAGAAAACGCCAGCCTGGGCCTGGCGCTGAACCTGCCCCAATTCAAAGGTGATCGCAGCCTGGATGCTCTGTTCGACCTGACGCGGGCCAAGAACGTGGAGCGGGCCTTCGACAGCACACGTGAAGTGACGGCTGCTGCCGTCAACTTTGTTTTCGCCGAGCCTGAGCACATCGGCTGGCAAGTCAGTGGCCGCTACCCCAATCGCCGCGAAGGCCAGGGCCTGCTGCCCTCGCCGGGCTGGGACGGGCGTTACGACTGGGACGGCTATGCCGACCCGATGCTGCACCCGTACGACCAGGACCCGCCCGCAGGCTGGATCGGCCACGCCAACCAGCGCAGCCTGCCGCGCGGCTATGGCATGCAGCTGTCCAGCACCTGGTACTACCCCGAACGTGCCGAACGTCTGGCACAGCTGGCCGGCAACGGTCGCCACGACAGTCGCAGCCTGATGGCCCTGCAGAACGACCAAGTGACCCTGCTGGCCAACAAGCTCAAGCAGATGTTCGACGCACCCGGCATGGCCCAGCCACTGAAGCAGGCGATCGACGCCCTCCCCGCCGGGCAGCGCGACAAGGCCCGCGACACGCTGGCCCGGCTCAAGGCCTTCGATGGCCGCCTGAGCCCGGTGTCGGCCGATGCCGCGCTGTACGAGTTGTTCTTGCAGGAGGTCGCTCGCCAGACCTTCCTCGATGACCTGGGCCCGGAGGCCGGCCCGGCGTGGCAGGCATTCGTCAGCAATGCACGTTTGTCGTTCTCGGCGCAGGCCGATCATCTGCTGGGCCGCGATGACAGCCCCTTCTGGGATGACCGCAACACGCCGCAAAAAGAAGACAAGCCCGCCATCCTCGCCCGCAGCCTGGCGGGCGCAATGGAGGCCGGGATCGCGCAGCTGGGTGCCGACCGACGCACCTGGCAGTGGGGCCAGCTGCACCAGTACCGCTGGCCGGCACCGGCCTACCATGGCCTGGGGGATGCGATCAGCCGTGCGCCGCTTGCCGCAGGCGGCGACTTCACTACCCTGGCCCTCACACCATTCGCCTGGGGCAGCGACTTCGACACGCATCTGCCAGCCTCGGCACGGATGATCGTCGACTTCGGCCAGGCCGAACCGTTGCAGATACTGACCAGCAGCGGCCAGTCCGGCAACCCGGCCAGCGCGCATTACCGCGACGGGCTGGATGCCTGGTTCAAAGGGCGCTTCATGAGCCTGCCACTGCAACAGCAGAACTTCGGCAGGGCGTATGGCAACCAGCGGCTTACATTGGTACCGGGGCGGTAACGGCATTCTTCAGGGGTGCATGAGGGGGCTTGATGAAGTTTTTCAGCAGCGCCCTCCCAAATCCATCCGAACTAACGTCTGGCACCATGCCTCTTAACGGGTAACCCCAGAACCAGTGCCCGTGCCATGGACCTTGTCATCGCCCGCCCCGAAGGCCTGTACTGCCCGCCCGGAGATTTCTACATCGACCCCTGGCGGCCCGTGGACCGGGCTGTCATTACCCACGGCCACGGCGACCACGCACGCAGCGGCAATGGCCATTATCTGACCGCCAGCCCCGGTGCCGGCATTCTGCGCAGCCGCCTGGGCCAGGACATCCATTTGCAGACCCTGCCCTACGGTGAGCGCCTGCTGCACCAAGGCGTGACGTTGAGCCTGCACCCGGCCGGGCACGTGCTGGGTTCGGCACAGGTGCGCCTGGAGTATCGAGGTGAAGTCTGGGTTGCATCCGGTGACTACAAGGTAGAACCCGATGGCACCTGTACGCCCTTCGAGCCGGTGGCGTGCCACACCTTCATCACCGAGTCGACCTTCGGCCTGCCGATCTACCGCTGGCCAAGCCAAAGTGAGATCTTCGCCAGCATCAATGCCTGGTGGCGGGCCAACCGTGAACAGGGCAAGGCCAGCGTGCTGTTCTGCTATGCCTTCGGAAAGGCCCAGCGGATTCTGCATGGGCTGGATGCCAGCATCGGCCCGATCCTCGTGCATGGCGCCATGGAGCCGCTCAACCGGGTGTATCGGGATGCCGGTATCCGCCTGCCGGAAACCCGCTACGCAGGCGATATACCGCGCAACGATCCTCTGCTGCGCCAGGCACTGGTCCTGGCGCCCCCATCAGCCGGCGGGAGTAGCTGGATGCGCCGTTTTGGCGATTACAGTGATGCCTTCGCCAGCGGCTGGATGCTGCTACGCGGCGCCCGCCGACGGCGCGGCGTGGACCGGGGCTTTGTGCTGTCCGACCACGCCGACTGGCCCGGCCTGCTCTGGGCCATTGGCCAGACCGGTGCCCAACGGGTGATGGTCACTCACGGCTCGGTCGAGGTACTGGTGCGCTACCTCACCGAACAAGGCCTGGATGCCCGCGCCTTTGTCACCGAGTATGGCGACGAAGACGATGTGCCCAACACCGCCCCCTCGCCATGAAAGCCTTCGCTACGCTGTTCCTGCGCCTGGACGCGACCACCTCCAGCAATGCCAAGCTCGAGGCACTGCGCGACTACTTTGACATGGCGCCCGCCGACGATGCTGCCTGGGCGGTGTATTTCCTGGCCGGCGGGCGCCCACGCCAACTGGTGCCCACCCGCCTTCTACGCGAACTGGCAACGGCACTGGCTGGCCTGCCCGACTGGCTTTTCGAAGAAAGCTATCAGGCCGTGGGCGACCTGGCCGAGACCATTTCGCTGCTGCTGCCGCTGCACGCCGATGGCAACGATGAAGGCCTGGCCACCTGGGTGGAACAGCACTTGCTGCCCCTGCGCGGGCTAGCGCCTGAGCAAGTCCGCCAGCGCCTGCCGCCGCTCTGGGCACGGTTGGACCGCGCCAGCCTGATGCTATGCCTGAAGCTGATCACTGGCAGCTTTCGCGTGGGCGTGTCAAAGCTGTTGGTCACCCGCGCCCTGGCGCAACTGGCCGGGCTGGACGCCAAACGCGTGGCCCAGCGCCTGGTCGGCTACACCGATATAGGCCATCGCCCCACTGCAGCCAGTTACCAGAGGCTGATCGCCCCGGAGTCCGCCGATGAACACAACCAGCGTGGCGGCCAGCCCTACCCCTTCTTCCTGGCCCATCCGCTGCAAGTGTCCAGCGATCAATTCGATACCCTGCTCGGGCCACCAAGCGATTGGCAAATCGAATGGAAGTGGGACGGCATTCGGGCGCAAGTGGTGAAGCGCGATGGCCAGCTGTGGGTGTGGTCACGCGGCGAAGAACTGGTTACCGAGCGTTTCCCCGAACTGCATGGCCTGGCACAGACGTTGCCTGATGGCGTGGTGCTCGATGGCGAGATCCTGGTCTGGAAACCCGGTGAAACCGAGACGGAACTGGCCGTGCAGCCTTTCGCCTTGCTGCAACAGCGCATCGGTCGCAAAACGCTGGGCAAAAAGCTGCTGAACGATGCGCCGGTGGTGTTGCAGGCCTACGACCTGTTGGAGTGGCAGGGCGATGACTGGCGCAGCCGACCGCAGCACGAACGCCGAAGCCAGCTGGAACGCCTGGTGGATGAACACCCACTTGCCCCCGTGCTGTTGTCGCCTTTGCTGCAAGGCCCGGACTGGGCCGACCTTGCCCGCCAGCGCGAACAGTCACGCAGCCTGGGCGTGGAAGGGCTGATGCTGAAGCAGCGCGAGGCCCTGTACGGCGTGGGGCGCACCAAGGACATGGGCATTTGGTGGAAGTGGAAGATCGACCCGTTCAGCGTCGATGCGGTGCTGATCTATGCCCAACGCGGCCACGGCCGCAGGGCCAGTCTGTACAGCGACTACACCTTTGCCGTATGGGATGCACCGGCAGGTACCCCTGGTCGGGCGTTGGTGCCCTTTGCCAAGGCCTATTCAGGGCTCAGTGACGAAGAAATGCGCAAGGTCGACGCCATCATCCGCAAGACCACGGTGGAAACGTTCGGGCCGGTGCGCAGTGTGACCCCAACGTTGGTGTTCGAGCTGGGCTTCGAAGGCATCGCCCTGTCCCGGCGCCACAAAAGCGGTATCGCCGTGCGCTTTCCGCGCATGCTGCGCTGGCGGCTGGACAAGCCGGTGGAGGAGGCAGATGACCTGGCCACCTTGCAGGCGCTACTGGCCTGAAAAAGTTTGCGATGCCCGACTGCTGCAGGATGAGGCGCATTCGCTGAAACTATGCTTCTATTTTTGAGCCGACCCGTGTCGCAGACCGTTTTCGCCACGCAGCCAGGACCAACATGCACCATTCAACCCATGACCTGCTCTCCCCCGTACCGGGCATCACCCGCCAACTGCACAGTTTCCACTTCGGCCCTCGCAGTGGTGGCAAAGTCTATATACAGGCCTCACTGCACGCCGACGAGCTACCGGGCATGCTGGTAGCCTGGCACCTCAAGCGCCGTCTGGTCGAGCTGGAACAGCAAGGCCGACTGCAGCGCGAGATCATTCTGGTGCCGGTGGCCAACCCGGTGGGCCTGGAGCAAGTGCTGCTGGATGCGCCATTGGGGCGTTTTGAACTGCAAAGCGGCGAGAACTTCAATCGCAACTTCGTCGACCTGTCGGACAGCATCGGCGACCTGATCGAAGAACACCTCACCCAGGACCCGACGCACAACCTTGCACTGATCCGCGAATACCTGCGCCGCGGCCTGGACGCACACCCGGCCCGCACACCCCTGCAGGCCCAGCGCCTGATACTGCAGCGCCTGGCCTGCGATGCCGATATGGTGCTGGACCTGCACTGCGACTTCGAAGCAGTCGAGCACCTGTACACCACACCCGATGCCTGGCCCCAGATCGAACCCTTGGCCCGTTACCTGGGCGCCCAGGCCAGCCTGCTGGCAACGGACTCGGGCGGGCAGTCGTTCGATGAATGTTTCAGCCTGGTCTGGTGGCAATTGCAGCAACGTTTCGGCAAACGCTTCCCGATTCCGCTGGGCTGCTGCTCGGTCACCGTCGAGCTGCGTGGCCAGGCGGATGTCAGCCATGATCTGGCCAGCAAGGACTGCCAGGCGATCCTCGACTTCCTGACCCATGCAGGTGTCATCGAAGGCACCAGCGCCGCTCTGCCCGCGCTGTTACGCCACGCCACGCCGTTGGCCGCGGTGGAACCCGTGGCAACGCCACTGGGTGGGTTGCTGGTTTACCACGCCAAACCGGGCCAGCACCTGGAGGCCGGCCAACTGATTGCCGAAGTCATCGACCCGCTCAGTGACCGAGTCACCGCCCTGCGCAACAGCCAGCCAGGCCTGCTGTATGCGCGTAGCGTACGGCGCATGGCCACGGCTGGCATGGTCATCGCCCATGTGGCCGGCGAACAGGTATGCCGCAGCGGCTACCTGTTGGCCAATTGATCCGGTAAAACCATTGCAGCCGGCAAGTGGTCTGTAGAAGCACAGCCTTCGGAGGGCCACCTGCCTCATGCCTGCTGCTACCGACCTCGCCAATGCCTGGTTTGCCAAGCGCGGCTGGAAGCCCTTCGCTTTCCAACGGCGCGTATGGGCTGCCGTCGAACGGGGCGAGTCCGGTTTGCTGCATGCCAGTACCGGTGCCGGCAAGACCTATGCGGTCTGGCTCGCTGCACTACGTGCGTTCAAGCCCAGGCCCCAAAGCCGCCAGTTGGCCCCCATACAGGTGGTGTGGGTGACGCCCATGCGTGCCCTGGCCGCCGACACCGCACGTGCGTTGCAAGCGCCGCTTGATGAGCTCCAGCTGCCTTGGAGCGTAGGGGTGCGCAGCGGCGACACCAACAGTGCCGAGCGCGCCCGACAGGCCCGGCGGCTACCCAGTGTGCTGATCACCACCCCCGAAAGCCTGACCCTGCTGCTGACCCGGGCACAGGCACATGAGGATTTCGCCACGCTGCAACTGGTGGTAGTGGATGAATGGCACGAGCTGCTTGGCAACAAGCGCGGGGTACAACTGCAGCTGGCCTTGGCGCGCCTGCGGCATTGGCACCCAGGCCTACCGACCTGGGGCTTGTCGGCAACGCTCGGCAATCTGCAACACGCACGGGATGTCTTGCTGCCCCAGGGCGGCCTGCTGGTGCAAGGCCGGCAAGACAAGGCGCTGCAAGTCGACACCCTGCTGCCAGCAGCGATCGAGCGCTTCCCTTGGGCTGGACACATGGGCCTGAAGATGCTCGACCAGGTCTGTCACGAGATCGATGCCAGTGCCAGTAGCCTGGTGTTCACCAACACCCGCGCCCAGGCAGAAATCTGGTATCAGGCCCTGCTTGAGGCCCGCCCGGACTGGGCCGGGCTGATCGCCCTGCACCACGCCTCGCTGGCCCGTGATACCCGCGACTGGGTCGAGCGCAGCCTCAAGCAAGGCAGCCTGAAGGCCGTGATCTGCACGTCCAGCCTGGACCTGGGCGTGGACTTTCTGCCCGTGGAGCGGGTGCTGCAAATCGGCTCGGCCAAGGGCATCGCCCGCCTGATGCAGCGGGCGGGTCGCTCAGGACACGCGCCTGGGCGGCGCTCCAAGGTCACCCTGGTGCCCACCCATAGCCTGGAACTGGTGGAAGCGGCGGCGGCCCGGCAGGCGCTGATAGCCGGCCACATCGAATCCCGCTTTTCACCGCGCCTGTGCATGGACGTGCTGGTACAGCATCTGGTCAGCATGGCCTTGGGCAGCGGCTTTCGCCCGGAGCAACTGCTCGCCGAAGTGCGCAGCACCTGGGCCTTTCGCCAGTTGCGCGACAGCCAATGGCAATGGGCGCTGGACTTCGTCTGCCACGGCGGCAGCTCACTGACCGCCTACCCGGACTACCAGCGCGTCGAGCGCCAGGCCGACGGTGTTTATCGGGTTACCAGCGAACGCTTGGCGCGGCGCCACCGCATGGGCATCGGCACTATCGTCAGCGATGCCAACCTGCAACTGAAATACTGGAGCAAGGGCGGCGGCGGGAAAACGCTGGGCAGTGTTGAAGAAGCGTTCATCGCCCGCCTGCGCCCCGGCGATACGCTGGTATTTGCCGGGCGGGTACTGGAGCTGGTGCGTGTGGAAAACATGACGGCCTATGTGCGTCGCAGCACGGCGCGAAAGGCTGCGGTAGCGCGCTGGAACGGCGGGCGCATGCCGCTCTCGAGCGAACTGGCCGAGGCGCTGGTCGAGCAACTCGATGCTGCCGCCCATGAACGCTTTGACGGGCCGGAAATGCGGGCAGTACGCCCGCTGCTTGCGCTTCAGGCGCAGTGGTCAGCCTTACCCACCACAGGCACGCTGCTGGCCGAAACCTTCAAGTCACGCCAGGGCTGGCACCTGTTCCTGTATCCCTTTGCCGGGCGCATGGCCAACCTGGGCTTGGCCAATCTGATTGCCTGGCGGGTTAGCCGCGCACAACCACTGTCGGTATCGATTGCCGTCAATGACTACGGATTCGAACTCCTCAGCCCTGCCCAGGTGGACTGGGCCAGGCACTTGCCACACGCGCTCGGCACCACGGACCTGCTGGAAGATGTGCTGGCCAGCCTGAATGCCGGGGAAATGGCACTGCGGCGTTTTCGTGAAATTGCCCAGATTGCCGGCCTGGTGTTTGGTGGTTATCCCGCCGCGCAGAAGAGCACGCGGCAAATCCAGGCCTCCAGCGGGCTGTTCTATGAGGTGTTTCGCAAGCACGACGCGGGGAATTTGCTGCTTGGCCAGGCGCGGGATGAAGTCTTGAGCGAAGAGCTGGAAATCGAACGGCTGCATCGGCAACTGCTAAAAATGAGTGAGTTGCAACTGGACCTGCGGGCGTTGGAGCGGCCAGGGCCACTGGCGTTTGCCTTGTTGGTGGAAGGCATGCGCGAGACATTGAGCACCGAGAAGCTGGCAGACCGCATTGCGCGGATGGTGGCGGAACTGGAACAAGCGGCGGACGCGGGATGAATTACCAACCCATCGAACACTGGGGGCAGGCGCTCTGGCTGCTTGCCGACAAAGCCATCTACTGGCCCGCCCGCCGCGCCTTGCTGGTGGCTGACGTGCACATCGGAAAGGCCGCCAGCTACCGCGCCCTGCATCAACCGGTGCCACGTGGAACGACTGAGGCGACACTCGCCAGGCTCGATCGCCTGCTGGCCGCACAGGACTGTGAACAACTGATCATCCTGGGCGACTTTCTGCATGCCCGCGCGGCCCGTGCACCGGCAACGCTGGCCAAAGTGGATGATTGGCGCAAGCGGCACAATGAACTGAAAATAGTGCTGATACGCGGCAATCATGACCGCAACGCCGGCGATCCACCCGCCTCGCTCGATATTCAGGTCGTGGACGAGCCTTGGGTTCTGGAGCCCTTTGCCCTGCAGCACGAGCCGCAGCCCCACCACACACACCCGGTACTGGCGGGCCACGTACACCCCGTCTTCGTCCTGCGCGGCAAGGCCCGTCAGCGCTTGCGCCTGCCTTGCTTCGTGATCGATGAGCAAGTCAGCCTGCTACCTGCATTCGGTGAGTTCACCGGAGGATGGGAAATCACCCCCGCCAGCGCCAGCCGGCTGTACCTGGTTGGCGCTGACCGCGTCTGGCCGCTTTAGCGACGCTCAGGCGACAGGGGCGGGAGGCGGCTCGTCCGGCAAGGTCGGTTCACCCGGCTCCATGGGAGGCGTCTCACCGGGTTCCGGCGGTTGCGGGGTATCGGGGTCAGGTTGATGGGGCACGCCCCCCGCTTGCATGGGCAGCGGGTGCGCCAGCAGTGACCAGGGCAACAACCCTACGTGATTGGGCTGCAGGCCTGCCAGCTTGGCACTGATTGCGGGATGGAGTTTCATTGGCTGCTCCTGACGAAAGCCGATGTACATCATGCACACCGGCGTTACTTCGTTGGAGTGCCAAAGGCGCGGGTAATTCCCCGCGCTTGTCGGCTCAGGTACGCGGCAGCGTGACGCCGCGCTGGCCCTGGTATTTGCCGCCACGGTCCTTGTACGACACTTCGCACTCTTCGTCGGACTGCAAGAACAGCATCTGCGCCACGCCTTCGTTGGCGTAGATCTTCGCCGGCAGCGTGGTGGTGTTGGAGAACTCCAACGTCACGTGGCCTTCCCACTCGGGCTCGAGCGGCGTGACGTTGACGATGATGCCACACCGGGCGTAGGTGCTCTTGCCCAGGCAAATGGTCAGCACGTCACGGGGAATGCGGAAATATTCGACAGTACGCGCCAGGGCGAAAGAGTTTGGCGGGATGATGCACACGTCGCTCTTGATATCGACGAAGCTGCCAGCATCGAAATTTTTCGGGTCGACGGTGGCCGAGTTGATGTTGGTGAACACCTTGAATTCGTCGGCGCAGCGTACGTCGTATCCGTAGCTGGAGACGCCGAAGGAGATCACGCGGTTGTCCTGCTCGCCGCGCACCTGGCGCTCGACGAACGGCTCGATCATGCCGTGTTCCTGCGCCATGCGGCGAATCCACTTGTCCGATTTGATGCTCATGGCGGGGTGTCCTGAAGAGTTGCGAGGTGAAAATCGTGACGCGCATATTACCGGTCCCGGCGCCCAGGTTAAAGTTCCATCCCACATCCCGCGCCGGGTGGGGGCTGCAGCCGCCGCCGATCCGAATTTGCCTAAAGCGTCTTCTGACCATTGGCAGGTTGCGGAAAGTGGGGTAAGGTGTTGCCACTGTGCTGCACGTGACACCGAGAATCTCTAGTTTGATGCACGATCCTGATCGGCCCATCGCTGAATTTTCTGCTCTCTTTGCGCTCAGTCCCGGGCAGGGTTTTTCCTGACCGTTAT
This sequence comes from Pseudomonas sp. BO3-4, assembly GCF_034044115.1. Lineage (NCBI taxonomy): Bacteria > Pseudomonadati > Pseudomonadota > Gammaproteobacteria > Pseudomonadales > Pseudomonadaceae > Pseudomonas > Pseudomonas sp. BO3-4. Next base: position 1,235,430 of record NZ_CP139018.1, on the reverse strand, counting down.
CAAATTGTCCAAGGAGACAGAAAAATGTCCAACCGTCAATCCGGTGTTGTTAAGTGGTTCAACGATGAGAAAGGCTACGGCTTCATCACCCCTCAGTCGGGCGATGACCTGTTCGTGCACTTCAAAGCCATCCAAGCTGACGGCTTCAAAACCCTGAAAGAAGGCCAGGCTGTTACTTTCGTCGCTACCCGCGGCCAGAAAGGCATGCAGGCTGAAGAAGTTCAGATCGCCTAAGTCGATCTAGCTTCCTAGCTTTCAAAAAAACCCGCCTTCTGGCGGGTTTTTTTATGCCTGTCTGAAGGCCATGCATTGCAAGTGTGTGGAGCCTTGTGTCGCGAAAGGGCCGCAAAGCGGCCCCAGCAATCTAAGCATTATGCCGAGATCCTGGGGCCGCTGCGCGGCCCTTTCGCGACGCCAGGCCGCTCCCACAGGGATCGCGCCAGCTTTTAGAAATTGAGCAAGACAGTTGCCCCACAGGGAATGCGTCAGTCTTCGCTGATGGTAATGCTGGGCATTGCCGGCGCCGCAGCTTCCTGCAGCACGATCCGCGCGCCCACCTGGCGGGCCAGTTCCTGGTAAACCATGGCAATCTGGCTTTCCGGCTCGGCGATCGCCGTCGGCTTGCCGCTGTCGGCCTGCTCACGTATCAGCATCGACAACGGCAGCGACGCCAGCAGATCGACGCCATACTGGCTGGCCAGCTTCTCGCCACCACCTTCACCGAACAGGTGTTCGGCATGGCCGCAATTCGAGCAGATATGCACGGCCATGTTCTCGACCACACCCAGCACCGGAATGTTGACCTTGCGGAACATTTCCACGCCCTTCTTGGCATCCAGCAGCGCCAGGTCCTGTGGCGTGGTGACGATCACCGAGCCGACCACCGGCACCTTTTGTGCCAGGGTCAGCTGGATGTCACCGGTACCCGGCGGCATATCGATCACCAGGTAATCCAGGTCATCCCAGGCGGTCTGGGTGACCAGTTGCAGCAGCGCGCCAGACACCATCGGGCCACGCCATACCATCGGCGTGTTGTCGTCGGTGAGGAAGGCCATGGACATGACTTCCACGCCATGGGCCTTGATCGGCACGAACCACTTCTGCTCACGAATCTGTGGACGGGTACCCTCGGCGATGCCGAACATCACCCCCTGACTGGGGCCGTAGATATCGGCATCGAGAATACCTACCCGTGCGCCTTCGCGTGCGAGGGCCAAGGCCAGGTTGGCAGCGGTGGTCGACTTGCCCACACCGCCCTTGCCCGAGGCCACGGCGATGATGTTCTTGACGTTGGCCATGGCTGGTACCTGGGCCTGGGCCTTGTGCGCAGCCACCACGCAATCGATCGAAACCTGGGCGCCAGTGACCCCCTCGAGGCTGCCAATGGCGGTCTGCAGCACCTGGGCCCAGCCGTTCTTGAACAGCCCTGCGGCATAACCCAACTGCAACTGCACGCTGACCTGCCCGCCCTGGATATCGATGGCGCGCACGCAGCCGGCGCTGACCGGGTCCTGGTTCAGGTAGGGGTCGGTGTACTGGCGAAGCACGCCTTCAACGGCGGCACGGGTGACGGCACTCATGGAGACTCCCATTGGCAAACTGAATGTAAAACAGCCGCCTATCCTAACCCGTCAATCGTCAGCAGATGCGCTTGCGGGGTGAAATATCTTCGCCAGCCCTTTATAGTGGCCGATCACCCTCATTTTTACCCCGTAGCCAGATAAGTAGCCGAGCCACCATGTCCGAGCCACGCCAGATTCTCGTCACCAGCGCCCTGCCCTATGCCAATGGATCGATCCATCTCGGCCATATGCTGGAGTACATCCAGACGGACATGTGGGTGCGCTTCCAGAAGCTGCGCGGCAACCAGTGCATCTATGTCTGCGCCGACGACGCCCACGGTTCGGCCATCATGCTGCGCGCCGAAAAGGAAGGCATCACCCCGGAACAGCTGATCGCCAACGTCCAGGCCGAGCACAGCAGCGATTTCGCCGACTTCCTGGTGGACTTCGACAACTTCCACTCCACCCACAGCGAAGAGAACCGCGAGCTGTCGAGCCTGATCTACTCGCGCCTGCGTGAAGCCGGGCACATCGCCACCCGTTCGGTGACCCAGTACTTCGACCCGGAAAAAGGCATGTTCCTTGCCGACCGCTTCATCAAGGGCACCTGCCCGAAGTGCGCGGCCGAAGACCAGTACGGCGACAACTGCGAAAAATGCGGCGCCACCTACGCACCCACCGAGCTGAAGAACCCCAAGTCAGCGATCTCCGGTGCCACCCCGGTACTGCGTGATTCCCAGCATTTCTTCTTCAAGCTGCCAGACTTCCAGGCCATGCTGCAGCAGTGGACCCGAAGCGGCACCCTGCAGGACGCGGTAGCCAACAAGCTGGCGGAATGGCTGGACTCCGGCCTGCAGGAGTGGGATATCTCCCGCGACGCGCCGTACTTCGGCTTCGAGATCCCGGGTGAGCCTGGCAAATACTTCTACGTATGGCTGGATGCACCAATCGGCTACATGGCCAGCTTCAAGAATCTCTGCGCACGCCGCCCGGAGCTGGACTTCGACGCCTTCTGGAACGAAGGCTCCAAGGCCGAGCTGTACCACTTCATCGGCAAGGACATCGTCAACTTCCACGCCCTGTTCTGGCCAGCCATGCTCGAAGGCGCCGGCTTCCGCAAGCCGACCGCGGTCAACGTGCACGGCTACCTGACGGTCAACGGCGCCAAGATGTCCAAGTCGCGCGGTACCTTCATCAAGGCCCGCACCTACCTGGATCACCTGCAGCCGGAGTACCTGCGTTACTACTATGCGGCCAAGCTGGGCCGTGGCGTCGACGACCTGGACCTGAACCTGGAAGACTTCGTGCAGAAGGTCAACTCCGACCTGGTCGGTAAGGTCGTCAACATTGCCAGCCGCTGCGCCGGCTTCATCCACAAGGGCAACGAAGGCGTGATGGTAAGCGGTGATGCCGCGCCTGAGCTGACCGAAGCCTTCCTGGCTGCCGCACCTTCCATCGCCGAAGCCTATGAGGCCCGTGATTTTGGCCGCGCCATGCGCGAAATCATGGCACTGGCCGACCGCGCCAACGCCTGGATCGCCGACAAGGCACCGTGGTCACTGGCCAAGCAGGAAGGCAAACAGGATGAAGTCCAGGCCATTTGCGCCCAAGGCATCAACCTGTTCCGCCAGCTGGTGATCTTCCTCAAACCGGTACTGCCGGTGCTGGCCGCTGACGCCGAGGCTTTCCTCAACGTGGCCCCGCTGACCTGGAACGACCACCTGACACGCCTGGAAAACCACACACTTAACCCGTTCAAGGCCCTGATGAGCCGTATCGAGCCGGCCAAGGTCGAAGCCATGGTCGCTGCCAGCAAGGAAGACCTGCTGGCAGCCGAAGCCAAGGCCCCGGCGGGCAATGGCGAGCTGGCCAAGGACCCGCTGTCGGCAGAGATCGAGTTCGATACCTTCGCTGCCGTCGACCTGCGTGTGGCGCTGATCGTCAAGGCTGAAGCCGTGGCGGGTGCCGACAAGTTGCTGCAGCTGACCCTGGACATTGGTGACGAGCGCCGCAACGTGTTCTCCGGCATCAAGTCGGCCTACCCAGACCCGTCCAAGCTGGAAGGCCGCCTGACCATGATGGTAGCCAACCTCAAACCCCGGAAGATGCGCTTTGGCGTGTCCGAAGGCATGGTCATGGCTGCCGGCCCTGGCGGTGAAGAAATCTACCTGCTGAGCCCGGACAGCGGCGCCAAGCCAGGCCAGCGCATCAAGTAACCGCCCTGCGGGCCATTGTGGGAGCGGCCTGCCCGCCCCCACAATTACGCAGGCCCCTTCATGCCAAACCCGGACAATCGGCCCGATTCCCGGCTATCGTCATCTCATGAATGACTACATCCTGGTCCTGATCAGCGCCGCACTGATCAATCACCTGTGCCTGCTCCGACAGCCACTCTCCGGGCTGCAACTGCAGGTGCACGGCCTGGCCTGCGCCCTGTGCATCGCCCTGGGCGTAATCGGCGCGCAGTTGCTGGTGCACGCGGTACTTGCCCCGTTACACATCCACGATCTTGCCCTGTTTCTGCTATTGCCCTGGCTGGCTTTGCTCGCCTGGGGCCTGCCCTGGCTATTGGCCAAGTGGCGCCCGGCCTGGCCTGTAGTGGGGTTGCCAGCGTTGCTGTTGAGCAATGCAGCAGTGCTTGGGCTGGCCCTGCAACAGACAAGCGACGACGGCACCTGGCCAACCATGCTGCTCCAAGGCTTGCTGACCGGGGGCGGCTTCTGGCTGGCGCTGATGGTGTTCGCCGACCTGCGCCAGCGCAGCGCCCACGCCGATATCCCCAACGCGCTGCGCGGCCTGCCCATCGAATTGATCGGCGCCGGGGTAATGGCCATGGCGTTTTCCGGTTTCAACGGAATGTTTGGCCAATGAGCAGTCCCGATCCGCGCCTACGCACCAGCATGCGCCTGGTCTTGCTCGCCTGCACGCCTGGACTGCTGGCGCTGTTTTGGCTGCATGGCTGGGGCATGATGCTGAACCTGTTGCTGTGCGCCAGCGCCGCGCTGCTGTGCGAGGCATTGCTGCTGGCACTGCGCAGCCAATCACTGAGCCAGACGCTAAACGACGGCAGCGCACTGGTGACCGCCGTGCTGCTGGCGGCCGCCCTGCCTACCTTGGCGCCATGGTGGCTGCCGGTCATCGCGGCAAGTGTCGCGATCGGTATCGGCAAGCAGGCCTACGGTGGGGTCGGGCGAAATCTGTTCAATCCGGCCATGGTGGGTTATGCCTTCGTGCTGCTCAGCTTCCCGTTGCAGATGAACCATTGGCCTGGGCAGGCCCCAGGCCTGCTCGACAGCGTGCAGCAGGTGTTCGCTGGGGGCGAACAGATCGATGCCTGGGCCCGTCCGACATTGCTCGACGGCTTGCGCCACAACCGCAGCCTGACCATCGACGAGCTGTTCGCCAGCCATCCAGGCTTTGGCAACATTGGCGGGGCAGGCAGCGAATGGGTCAACCTGGCATTCCTGCTTGGCGGCCTGTTCTTGATGCAACGCAAGGTGATCAGTTGGCATGCGCCGGCAGGTTTGCTGGCAGGGCTAGTGGTATTCAGCCTGTTGGGCTGGAACGGTTCGGGGTCGGACTCCAATGGCTCGCCTTTGCTGCACCTGTTTTCCGGCTCGACCATGCTGGCAGCCTTCTTCATTGCGACCGAGCCAGTGTCGGGCCCCAGAGACGACTGGGCCAAGCTGTGCTTCGGCGTGGGGACAGGGGTGCTCATCTACCTGATTCGTACATGGGGCAGCTACCCGGATGGCACCGCGTTCGCCGTCCTGCTGATGAACCTTTTGGCACCGGCGCTCGATCGTATGGCTGTGCAGCGTCAGCAGGCAGCCCGATGAAGCGCGGGGTTCGGGATGTGGGCCTGCTGCTGCTGACTGGAGTATTGGCAGTGTCTGCCACCCTGGCCTGGCGGCAGTGGACCGGTCCGGCCATCGCCGGCGCTGAAAAGCAGCTGCAAAGCCGCCAGCGGCTGGCCGTGCTGCCCGACGGTAGCTATGACAACCAGCCGCTGGAAAGCCCGCTGCCAAGGCCCGCCGCACAGCGGCCCAACAGCCGTATCCTGGCGGCTTACCGTGCCACTTTGGCAGGTAAGCCAAGCGCCATTATCCTGATCACACAGACCCAGGGGTATGCCGGGCCGATCGTACTGAGCGTCGCCATCACCACGGACGGCCGGCTGATCGGCAGCCAGGTTGTCGAACAACAGGAAAGCCCCGGGCTGGGCGACCGCCTGGGAGATCCGCGATTGCACTGGCTGAGTCAGTTCAACAACCGCGATCAGGGCGATCACTGGGCACTGAAGCGGGACCAGGGTGACTTTGACCAATTGGCCGGCGCAACCGTGACCTCGCGAGCGGTGATCGCCGCATTGCAGGACACGCTGAGCTATTTCGACGAGCAGCGTAGTGTATTGCTGGAGGGCGCCGCGCATGAATAGGTTCTGCCTGCTGGCCATGAGCCTGGCGCCACTGCTGGGTGCCACCCGAACGCTGGCTGAAGGCGCGGCCATCGGCCTGTGCGCAGTAGTGATGGGGTGCCTGCACCAACTGTTGCTGGCGCCACTGCGTAAACACAAGGCCAGCTGGGCATATGTACTGGCTAGCCTGCTGCTGCTGGCAGCCTTGGCCAGTTGCCTGCAGTTGGCCATGCGGGCCTGGCTGCTACCGCTGGCCATTGCCCTGGGCCACTATCCCGCATTGTTGTGCCTGCAATGCCTGGCCAGTGACCACCTGCTGCCTGACCAACACCGCTGGCGCCTGCTCGCAACGCACCTCGGCGCTGTCTTTGCCAGTTGCCTGCTGCTGGGCGCCAGCCGCCAATGGCTGGCTGACCATGCCGAGCTGCACCTGGCCAGCCTAGCCCCCGGTGCGCTACTGCTGCTGGGACTGCTGTTGGCCTTGTACAATCGCCTGCTTCCGGGCCCTGCCCACCCACATCGTCAAGGAAAGCCCTGATTTCATGAATGCCGCCAAACGCCTGGAGATTTTTCGCAGGCTGCACGAAGACAACCCCGACCCCAAGACCGAACTGGCCTACACGACCCCGTTTGAACTGCTGGTCGCCGTGACACTGTCCGCGCAATCCACCGACGTCGGCGTCAACAAGGCCACTGCCCGCCTGTTCCCCGTCGCCAACACCCCCGAGGCCATCTATGCCCTGGGCGTTGAAGGCCTCAGCGAATACATCAAGACCATCGGGCTTTACAACAGCAAGGCCAAGAATGTCATAGAAGCGTGCCGGCTGCTGATCGAGCGCCACGACAGCCAGGTACCGCAAACCCGCGAAGCGTTGGAGGCGCTACCCGGCGTCGGCCGCAAAACCGCCAATGTGGTGCTTAACACGGCGTTTCGCCAACCGGCCATGGCCGTGGATACTCATATTTTCCGGGTGAGTAACCGCACGGGCATCGCGCCAGGCAAAACGGTGCTGGAAGTGGAAAAGAAACTGGTCAAGTTTGTACCCAAGGACTACCTGCTCGACGCCCACCACTGGCTGATCCTGCACGGGCGCTACGTATGCCAGGCGCGCAAGCCAAGGTGCGGCAGCTGCAGGATCGAAGATTTGTGCGAGTACAAGCACAAAACCTCCGACGATTGAGCCGATAGCCAAAAACCACTCACGTCGATTGAAAAAATCTTTTTTACCAGCGTCTGCTTTCTGGTTATAAGGACGGCCAATGGCCCCTTGGCTTGGAGCGACTCATGAGTACCGATAAAGACGACCTGTCGATCGATGATGATTTTGTTGCCGCAGACGATGACGCGGAGCCACAGGTTGAAACAGCAAAAACCAACCTGAGCAAACGCCGCACCATCGACAACATGCTGGAAGAACGGCGCCTGCAAAAGCAGTTGGCCGATTTCGATTACGACCTGTAGTGCGGGTCCCGTAGTCAAGGACCGATAGCCTTGGCAAAGCCTCCTGGCTGGAGGCTTCAAGGCTTGGCGATCAGTTCAGACCTTGCCGTTGCGCCAGCTCGATCAGGTCAACCAATGACCGTGCATTGAGCTTGAGCAGCAGCCGTGACTTGTAGGTACTGACCGTCTTGTTACTGAGGTACATGCTGTCGGCAATCTCCTTGTTCGAACGCCCTCGCGCCAGTTGTTGCAGCACCGTCATTTCTCGCGCAGACAGGCGATTCACCATATCCGTCTCGCTGCCCGCCCCCCTGCCACGTGACGCATGCAAGGCCTGGTTGGGGAAGTAGCTGTAACCCGACAACACAGCCTTGATAGCGCTGAGCAGTTCGGTAAGCTCCTGCTGCTTGCACACGTAACCCGCCGCCCCTGCCTGCATGCAGCGCATCGAAAAGTTGCCGGGGGCCTGCGACGTCAGCACCAGTACCTTGCTACCCGGGCTGAATGTCGCCATGCGGGCGATCACCTCCAGGCCATCCAGCTTCGGGATACCGATATCCAGCACCACAATATCCGGCAGGTGTTGCCGCGTCAGCTGCAGCGCAGCTACCCCATTGTCAGTCTCCGCCACAACGTCATACCCATGCCGCTCCATCAGCATGCGTACGGCCAGGCGTATGACCGGATGATCATCCACGATAAGCACTTTATTCATGCGATATCCATACATTGTTGTTGCTTTGGCACGCCACGATAACCGACAGGACGCTTGCTGGCGCGGCGATTTACCAGCGAAAGCGATGGACAGAAAAAGCCTACAGAACTTACAGAAACTTCCTACACATAATGACTAGGGTTGTAACAAACAAATTACTTATTACCGAAAGAAACGGTACCACCCACAGACATAAACGTACCAGTTGAATACTGATCTTGAGCAGAGGAAAACTTCCGATTCAAACACGTTGAAAAAGCCATACAACGAGGTTCTCTGACGATCATTCCTCCCCCGGGAAACAATCCAGCCTTTAGTTGAGTACAGCAGTAAGGTAAAGATGGACAAAACCGCTGGAGACGGCCCATATGACCCAAGCACAACCTGTCGCCCCGCTGACGATCATTGCCATCTTCGCGGGGATCATCGAAGCCTCCGCCCTTGCCACACTGCCATTTCTCGGCGAGTCCAGCCAAAAGCTCTACACCTGGTTCCTGGTAGGCTTTCCATTCTTTCTGACGGCACTGTTCTTTCTGACGCTCAACTTCAATTACAAGTCGTTCTACAACCCGCTACCCGACAGCACAGCACAGCCCAACACGCCAGCACTGAACAGTGTGGCCACACCCGCGATTTCCAATGATGCCCGTGAGGCGGTACAGGGCGAGCCTGTCACGTTCATGTTCTCCGGCCCCGACGCCTATCGCATGATGGAGCAGCAACTCTTGCACGCACTTGCCCAACCGCCCGAGCCAACGCGAGTCTGGCGCTTTTGCAATCTGGACAGACGTCAATGTGCGCAGCTTTCGATCAGCGCACTTGAGGGCGATGATGTGAGCCATCGAAGTTGAACGACCCACCTTTGCGCGGGCATAAAAAAACCCCGGACTGAGCCGGGGTTTTCGCACACGCCAGCAATCAGAGCAGCGAACGGCCCTTGTTGGCGGCAATGCGCATACGCAGTGCATTGAGCTTGATGAAGCCAGCAGCATCTGCCTGGTTGTAGGCACCACCATCTTCTTCAAAGGTGGCGATGTTGGCATCGAACAGCGAATCGTCCGACTTGCGGCCAACCACGGTCACATTGCCCTTGTACAGTTTCAGGCGCACTACACCATTCACGTTGACCTGCGAAGCATCGATCATCTGCTGCAGCATCAGACGCTCCGGGCTCCACCAGTAGCCGGTGTAGATCAGGCTGGCATACTTTGGCATCAGCTCATCTTTCAGGTGAGCGACTTCGCGGTCCAGGGTGATCGACTCGATGGCACGGTGTGCCTTGAGCATGATGGTACCGCCAGGCGTTTCGTAGCAACCGCGCGACTTCATGCCGACGTAACGGTTTTCGACGATGTCCAGACGGCCGATGCCGTTGGCACCACCGATACGGTTCAGGTCTGCCAGGACGGTGGCCGGGGATTTCTCGACGCCGTCGATGGCAACGATGTCACCATTGCGGTAGGTCAGCTCGATGTAGGTAGCCTGGTCCGGGGCGTTCTCAGGCGAGACACTCCAGCGCCACATGTCTTCTTCGTGCTCGGTCCAGGTATCTTCCAGGACACCGCCTTCGTAGGAGATGTGCAGCAGGTTGGCGTCCATCGAGTACGGCGACTTCTTCTTGCCGTGGCGCTCGATCGGGATGCCGTGCTTCTCGGCGTAGTCCATCAGCTTTTCGCGGGACAGCAGGTCCCACTCACGCCATGGGGCGATGACCTTGACGCCTGGCTTCAGGGCATAGGCACCCAGCTCGAAGCGCACCTGGTCGTTACCCTTGCCGGTGGCGCCATGGGAAATGGCGTCAGCGCCGGTTTCGTTGGCGATTTCGATCAGACGCTTGGCGATCAGCGGACGGGCGATGGAAGTACCCAGCAGGTACTCGCCTTCGTAGACGGTGTTGGCGCGGAACATCGGGAACACGAAATCACGCACGAATTCTTCGCGCAGGTCGTCGATGTAGATCTCTTTAACGCCCATTGCCTGGGCCTTGGCACGGGCCGGTTCGACCTCTTCGCCCTGCCCCAGGTCAGCGGTGAAGGTCACCACTTCGCAGTTGTAGGTATCCTGCAGCCACTTGAGAATCACCGAAGTATCAAGGCCGCCGGAATACGCCAGTACGACCTTTTTTACGTCCGCCATGCCATCACTCCACGGGGTTGTACGGAAAGGGACCGATTCTACCGGCGTTGCGGATAAATTTACAGTGGGGCGACAGCTTCTGACGACAAAGCGACAGGAACTTTCGTAGGGGCGACGGGAGGTCGGTTGCGGGATGTGGCATGAGGACCATGGAGGGGCGTCGAGCCGCAGCGTGCATGCCTTGAGGAGTTCAGCGCCTGTGAGATCGAGCGCCGCCAGGTGTCCGCCTCGACACATTCTGCGCCTGTGAGACCGAGCGCCGCCAGGTGTCCGCCTCGACACATTCTGCGCCTGCGAGACCGAGCGCCGCCAGGTGTCCGCCTCGACACATTCTGCGCCTGCGAGACCGAGCGCCGCCAGGTGTCCGCCTCGACACATTCTGCGCCTGTGAGATCGAGCGCCGCCCGCGCGGCGCTTCGCGGGTAAACCCGCTCCTACGTTTGTTTCGGGCCAATTATGCCTGTGGGATTCGCGCGCGAACGCCTTGGTGCCTATCTCGATATCGCGTCGTACCAACAAGGCGGTCGCGCACGCCAGGCACAGGATGGACTGGCCCGAAACAAACGTAGGAGCGGGTTTACCCGCGAAGCGCCGCGCGGGCGGCGCTCGATCTCACAGGCGCTGAATGTGTCGAGGCGGACACCTGGCGGCGCTCGATCTCACAGGCGCTGAAAATGTTGTGACGAACCCCTGGCGGCCTTGATGCGAGCCCATGACATGCACCGACCAGATCTCAGGGCGCCTTCGCCCCCGGGACGCCCGAGGCAGGTGCAACAACCGGCGCCACTTGCTCAACCGGCTTTTCCACCGGTTTCTCAACCACCGCCACCCGATCCAGCTCGATATTCACCCGCCGATTACGCGCCCGATTCGACGCACTGTTGTTCTTCGCGAGCGGATAACGTTCGCCATGGAAGCGCACAGTGATCTGCTCCTCCGGCACACCGTTAGCCTTGAAGTAATCGGCAACGGCCAATGCGCGGCGGCGTGACAGGTCGCGGTTGGCCAGGCGGTTGCCACTGTTGTCGGAATGCCCATTGAGCTCGACATGATTCACCGTCGGGTCGGCTTTCATGTAATCGAGGATCACGTCCAGCCGCGCCTTGGCTGCTGCATCCAGCTCGATACCGCCCCCGGGGAAACCCACCTGGGTCTGGCGCACCTGGTCGTAGTTCATCGGCAACAGCTTGCCAGCACAGACCTGATAGTCATTGTAGGCTTTGGCGAAGCTGACCGGCAGCACACGCACCTCCATCGGCCTGCCCGCCTCACCGGTGTAGTTGCGCACGACGGTGCTACGCCCGTCGAGCAAGCCGTTGATCAGGCGGCTGGCCTGCCCTTGGGAGGAGCTGAACAGCACGCCACTGCGGGCCATACGCACATTGCCCAGGTTGATATCGCCACGCCCAGGTTGCCACGGCGCTGCCGCAGCCAGCAGGCTGGCGGTGCCGGCACCCAGTGCGTTGCTGTCCGACCGCAGCTGGAACACCGGCTGCTCGCCTGCCCGACGCACGAACGTACCGCTGCCGAAACCTTCGATCGGCTGGCTCAGACGGCACTCGAACTGGTCACCCTCGACCTTCCAGGCAATGTTCTCCATGCGCGTCTGGAAAGTCAGTGCGCCGGCCGGCAGGCTGGCGAACAGGGTCAACAGGGCTAGGTAACGCTGGCGCACGGGCGGCTCCACAAATTCTGACGGCTTACCTGCAGGCTATCGGACGCTGTCCGGAAAACTTGATAGCCGTGCTCGCCCCGGGGTTTTCCGGTAGGATTGGGGCTTGAGTTCGACCCGCCTGGAATCCCCAATGTCCGATCGCCTGACCCTCCTGCGCCCCGACGACTGGCACATCCATCTGCGCGATGGTGCCGTCCTGCCCCACACCGTTGGCGACGTGGCGCGTACCTTCGCCCGTGCCATCATCATGCCCAACCTCGTGCCGCCGGTGCGCAATGCCACCGAGGCCGGCGCCTACCGTGAGCGCATTCTGGCTGCCCGCCCGGCCGGCAGCCGCTTCGAGCCGCTGATGGTGCTGTACCTCACCGACAACATCAGCCCCGAGGACATCCGCGCGGCCAAGGCCAGCGGTTTCGTGTACGCCGCCAAGTTGTACCCGGCCGGCGCCACCACCAACTCCGATTCCGGCGTGACCAGCATCGACAACATCTTCCCGGCCATAGAGGCAATGGCGGAAGTGGGCATGCCGCTGCTGGTGCATGGCGAAGTGACCCGCAGCGAGATCGACGTGTTCGACCGCGAGAAGCGCTTCATCGACGAGCACATGCGCCGTGTGGTCGAGCGCTTCCCGACGCTGAAAGTGGTGTTCGAACACATCACCACCAGCGATGCCGCGCAGTTCGTCACCGAGGCCCCGGCCAACGTGGGTGCGACCATCACCGCCCAGCACCTGCTGTACAACCGCAACCACATGCTGGTCGGCGGCATTCGCCCGCACTTCTACTGCCTGCCGATCCTCAAGCGCAACACCCACCAGGTGGCCTTGCTGGACGCAGCCACCAGCGGCAATCCGAAGTTCTTCCTCGGCACCGACTCGGCACCTCATGCCCGTCACGCCAAGGAAGCAGCCTGCGGTTGCGCGGGTTGCTACACCGCCTATGCGGCCATCGAGATGTACGCCGAAGCGTTCGAGCAGCGTAACGCGCTGGACAAGCTGGAAGGCTTCGCCAGCCTGCACGGCCCGGCCTTCTATGGCCTGCCGGCGAACACCGACACCATTACCCTGGTCCGCGAAGAATGGACCGCTCCGGAAAGCCTGCCATTTGGCGAGCAAACCGTAGTCCCGCTGCGCGCTGGCGAAAAACTGCGCTGGCGCCTGCTGGAGAAAAACGCGTGAGCGAAGACCTTTACGAAGACGACCTGGACACCCAAGGCAGCAGCGGTCCTCGCCACCCGATGGCCGAGCGCTTCCGCGGCTATCTGCCGGTCGTGGTGGATGTTGAAACCGGTGGTTTCAACAGCGCTACCGATGCATTGCTGGAAATTGCCGCCGTCACCATCGGCATGGACGAGAAAGGCTTCCTGTTCCCCGAACACACCTACTTCCACCGCGTGGAGCCGTTCGAGGGCGCCAACATCGAGCCGGCCGCACTTGAGTTCACCGGGATCAAGCTGGACCACCCGCTGCGCATGGCGGTCAGCGAGGAAAGCGCGATGACCGACATCTTCCGTGGCGTGCGCAAGGCACTCAAGGCCAACGGCTGCAAGCGGGCAATTCTGGTCGGCCACAACAGCAGCTTCGACCTGGGTTTCCTCAATGCAGCAGTGGCGCGCAATGACCTGAAGCGCAACCCGTTCCACCCGTTCTCCAGCTTCGACACCGCCACCCTGGCGGGCCTGGCGTATGGCCAGACCGTGCTGGCACGAGCCTGCCAGAGCGCTGACATCGATTTCGACGGGCGTGAGGCGCACTCGGCACGTTATGACACCGAGAAAACGGCTGAGCTGTTCTGCGGCATCGTCAACCGCTGGAAAGAAATGGGCGGCTGGCGCGATTTCAACGATTGATCTGCCAAAGGCATTCGCGGGCACGCCCGCTCCCACAGGTTCACCTTTGCCTTCAGGCATGCAGAGAATCGGTGGGAGCGGGCGCGCCCGCGAAGAGGCCGGCACAGGAAGGCATAAAAAAACCGGCCACGAAGGCCGGTTTTTTTATGCACGCAGCAATTACAGCTTGCCAGCGTTCTCGCTCAGGTAGGCAGCAACGCCTTCAGGCGAAGCGTTCATGCCCTTGTCGCCTTTTTTCCAGTTGGCAGGGCACACTTCGCCGTGCTCTTCGTGGAACTGCAGAGCGTCGACCAGACGCAGCAGCTCGTCCATGTTACGGCCCAGTGGCAGGTCGTTGACGATCTGCGAACGGACAACACCGTTGGTATCGATCAGGAAGGCACCACGGAAGGCCACGCCGCCTTCGGACTCGACGTCGTAGGCTTTGCAGATTTCGTGGGTCATGTCGGCAGCCAGGGTGTACTTCACCTGACCGATGCCGCCGTTGTTGACCGGGGTGTTACGCCAGGCGTTGTGGGTGAAGTGCGAGTCGATCGACACGCCGATCACTTCCACGTTGCGCGCCTGGAAGTCAGGGATGCGGTTGTCCAGGGCGATCAGCTCGGACGGGCAGACGAAGGTGAAGTCCAGCGGGTAGAAGAACACCAGGCCGTACTTGCCCTTGATGGCCGAGGCCAGGTTGAAGCTATCGACGATCTCGCCATTGCCCAGCACGGCCGGAACGGTGAAATCGGGGGCTTTCTTACCAACGAGTACGCTCATTGTAATCTCCTGATGAGGGTGAAAAACCGTTTGCCGGGCCAGACGGGCTTGCCCGACATCCAACAAAGGCCGACCATCATACACGGCTTCTCATGACAGGCCGACTCCGTCGACAAAGCGACCACCGGTCGCTCAAGCACAGCACCCTCAGAAAGATCTTTGACAAGCATTCTCATTAACATTAAGCTCCAACCCATCGACCCAACCAGCGATGGTCAGCCCTTATGTATGTGTGTCTTTGTGTCGGCGTTACCGACGGACAGATCCGCGATGCGATCTATGAAGGATGCTGCAGTTACAAGGAAGTGCGAGCCGCCACCAATGTCGCCAGCCAGTGTGGGAAATGCGCCTGCGTGGCCAAGCAGGTGGTCCGCGAGACCCTGACCGAGCTTCAGGTCAGCCAGGCGGCCTTGCCCTACCCCGTCGAATTTACCGCTGCCTGAACGCAGAATTTCAAGAACCGGACCTGGTGTCCGGTTTTTTTATGCCCGCAATTCAACAAGTTAGCGTTGCAACGCGGTTCACAAACATTCTTATTCCTATTAATTTTCACTTAGTATTCAAGAACTTAGGTTTGACACACCTAAGTATCGGGCTCAAACTTCAGTGGATTGACACACTTCTACAGGGCAGGAACCCGACATGAAAGGCGACGTAAGCGTCATCCAGCATCTCAACAAGATCCTCGGAAACGAGCTGGTCGCGATCAACCAGTACTTCCTGCACGCACGCATGTACGAAGATTGGGGGCTGAACAAACTCGGCAAGCACGAGTACAAAGAATCCATCGATGAAATGAAGCACGCTGACAAACTGATCAAGCGTATTTTGTTCCTCGAAGGTATTCCTAACGTTCAGGACCTGGGCAAACTGCTGATCGGCGAGCACACCAAGGAAATGCTCGAGTGTGACCTGAAGATTGAACAGCAAGGCCTGGTCGACCTGAAGGCCGCCATCGCCCATTGTGAAACCGCTGGCGACTTCGGCTCGCGTGACGTGCTCGAAGATATCCTCGAGTCCGAGGAAGAACACATCGACTGGCTGGAAACCCAACTGGGGCTGATCGACAAGATCGGTATCGAGAACTACCTGCAGTCGCAGATGGGCGAAGAGTAGCTATTCGCCCCATAAAAAAACCCGCTGATCGCGGGTTTTTTTATGCTTGCCGGAAGATCAGGCTTCAGAAGCCTTGGCCTTGGCAGCCGCTTCCTTGATCAGGGTTTGCAGCTCACCCTTCTCGAACATTTCCAGCATGATGTCGCTGCCGCCAACCAGCTCACCGGCTACCCACAGTTGCGGGAAGGTCGGCCAGTTGGCGTATTTTGGCAGGTTGGCGCGAATTTCCGGGTTCTGCAGGATGTCGACGTAGGCGAACTTTTCGCCACAACCCATCACGGCCTGCGATGCACGCGCAGAGAAGCCGCACTGCGGGGCATTCGGCGAGCCTTTCATGTAAAGCAGAATGGTGTTGTTGGCAATCTGCTCTTTGATCGTTTCGATGATATCCATGTAGCACCTCGGCTGAACTATCCGACACAGTCGTCGGCACGGTGTCGCATTGTATCGGAAAGCCGAGCGCCGTGCTCGGCCTTGCCGTTCCTCAAGCGGCCTCGACCTGCACGGGTACGCCATTGAGCGCAGCGTTTCCGGAAACCTGGTCCCGAAAGCGCTCATCGGTCAGGTCATTGGCACTCACGCCGGGTTGCGCCTGGGCGATCTGCAGGTGCACGCCCTGACGACCATGACCATAACCATGGGGCAAGCTGACCACACCGGGCATCATGTCCTCGCAGGCCTGCACCTCGACCTCCAGTGAGCCAGTACGCGAACGGATGCGCACGCGCTGGCCATCCTGCAGTTGCCGCTGCTGCAAATCTTGCGGGTGCATCAACAACTGATGCCGTGGCTTGCCTTTCACCAGGCGATGGAAGTTGTGCATCCACGAGTTGTTGCTGCGCACATGGCGGCGCCCGATCAGCAGCAGCTCGCCCGGCACTGGGGGCGTCATTTGCGCCAGGCGGTGCAAGTCGTCCAGCAAGACCTGAGGGGCTGCTTCGACAGCCTTGCTGACGGTCGTCAAGCGCCCAGCGAGGTTGCTGCGTAAAGGCCCCAGGTCAAGCCCGTGCGGGTGATCGTCCAGTGTTGCCAGGGAGAGCTGCCAAGGCGTTGCTTCACCATAGCGCCCTTTGCGCAGGGCTTGATCAATCATCTGCGCAGGCGACCAGGTCGGCTTCAACGCCAACTCGGCACGCTTGGCAAACGCCTGGGCCAGGCCGACGAAGATCTCCCAGTCATGCAGTGCCCCCTCCGGCTTGGCCAGGATCGCCCGGTTGAAGCGCGTGACATTGCGCACTGCCAGCAAGTTGAAGGTGCTGTCGTAATGGTCGTTCTCCAGCGCTGAGGTGGAGGGCAGGATCAAGTCGGCATGGCGGGTGGTTTCGTTGATGTAGAGATCGATACTGAGCATGAACTCCAGACCCTCCAGCGCCGTATCCAGCTGGCGGCCGTTAGGCGTGGACAACACAGGGTTACCGGCAACGGTCACCAGGGCGCGCACCTGCCCTTCGCCCGGTGTTTGCATTTCCTCGGCCAGGGCAGCCACCGGCAGCTCGCCGCCGTACTCGGGCAAACCCGACACACGGCTCTGCCAGGCGTTGAAATGGCCGCCCGAGGTGGTTGCCACCAGGTCGACGGCAGGCTCCGTGCACAACGCGCCGCCTGTGCGGTCGAGGTTGCCGGTCACCAGGTTCACAAGTTGCACCAGCCAGTGGCAAAGGGTACCGAATGCTTGGGTCGAGACGCCCATGCGGCCGTAGCACACGGCCTGCCCGGCAGCAGCGAAGTCGCGTGCCAGCTGGCGAATATCCGCTGCAGCAATACCACAGTGAGCGCTCACGGCCTCGGCACTGAACGGCGCAATGGCCTCGCGCACCTGCTGCAGGCCGTTGACCGGCAAGTGCGAGCCCCGTGCCAGGCCTTCTTCGAACAATGTGTTGAGCAAGCCGCACAACAGGGCTGCATCACCACCGGGGCGTATGAACAAATGGCTGTCAGCCATTGCCGCCGTTTCGCTACGCCGCGGGTCAACCACCACCAGGCGCCCACCACGCGCCCGCAGGGCCTTCAGGCGCTTCTCCACATCCGGAACAGTCATGATGCTGCCATTGGAGGCCAGCGGGTTGCCGCCAAGAATCAGCATGAACCCCGTGTGGTCGATGTCCGGAATCGGCAGCAGCAGCCCATGCCCATACATCAAGTGGCTGACCAGGTGTTGGGGCAACTGGTCCACTGAAGTGGCTGAGAAACGGTTACGGGTCTTGAGCAGGCCCAGGAAGTAGTTGCTGTGGGTCATCAAGCCGTAATTGTGCACGCTCGGGTTGCCTTGGTAGACCGCCACGGCATTGCGCCCATGGGCTTGCTGGACCGCCCACAATTTTTCGGCTGCCAGTGCGAAAGCCTCATCCCAGCCAATGGCCTGCCAATGCTCGCCGACCCGCTTGTGGGGCTGGCGCAGGCGATCCGGGTCGTTCTGAATGTCCTGCAACGCCACGGCCTTGGGGCAGACATGGCCACGGCTGAACGGGTCCATGGGGTCGCCCTTGATCGAGCTGATCAGGGCCCGCCCGTCTTCCTCATGGCTGACTTCGATGTTGAGCCCGCAGATCGCTTCGCACAGGTGACAGGCACGGTGATGCAGGGTCTTGGTCATGGCCGCCTCTGCCTTGTTGTTGTCGAACAGTGACTATGCGCCCGCCCCCGCCCTGCGGCCAGTGCGCTTCGCCGCGTGAATCCACCGACATCAGGCGCACGATTTACGACAGCCATTTGCCAAATTGCCAGCAAGCCGTGTACAACCGTCTGTAGCAAATAAAGAACAGCACGGGCCAACGGGTAAAGACACCCTTTGCAATACCCTTTGCGATCACCCCCGCTTTTCCCCCCTTGGCTTCAGGCGACATTTACTTATAGTATTGCGCCTTTCCCTATTTCGTCCGCCCCGTGCGGCTTACGCCGCAGGTCACCCCCGTTGTCAAAAAAACCATACGGTCGACCTGCATACCGTTGCAGATAAGGTAGTCACTCATGAGCGCTAGGCACTTTCTCTCCCTGCTGGACTTCACCACCGACGAATTGCTCGGGGTGATCCGCCGCGGCATCGAGCTGAAGGACCTGCGCAAGCGAGGCGTGCTGTTCGAACCGCTGAAGAACCGTGTGCTGGGCATGATCTTCGAAAAGTCCTCGACCCGTACCCGTGTGTCGTTCGAGGCCGGCATGATCCAGCTCGGCGGCCAGGCCATCTTCCTGTCGCCCCGCGACACCCAGCTGGGCCGCGGCGAGCCGATTGGTGACAGCGCCATCGTGCTGTCGAGCATGGTTGATGTGGTGATGATCCGTACCCACGCCCACAGCACCCTGACCGAGTTCGCCGCCAAGTCGCGTGTGCCCGTGATCAACGGCCTGTCCGACGAATCGCACCCGTGCCAACTGCTGGCCGACATGCAGACCTTCGTTGAACACCGCGGCTCGATTCAGGGCAAGACCGTGACCTGGATCGGCGATGGCTTCAACATGTGCAACTCCTATATCGAAGCCGCCAGGCAGTTCGATTTCCAGCTGCGCATCGCCTGCCCCGAAGGCTATGAGCCGGATCAACGCTTCATGGCACTGGGCGGTGACCGCGTGCAGATCATCCGGGATGCCAAGGAAGCTGTGCGTGATGCACACCTGGTGGTCACCGATGTCTGGACTTCCATGGGTCAGGAGGAGGAAACTGCACGGCGCCTGGCGCATTTCGCGCCTTACCAGGTCACCCGCGAACTGCTCGACCTGGCTGCACCCGATGTCCTCTTCATGCACTGCCTGCCCGCCCACCGTGGCGAGGAAATCAGCCAGGACCTGCTCGACGACCCACGTTCGGTCGCCTGGGACGAGGCTGAAAACCGCCTGCATGCACAGAAGGCGCTTCTCGAATTCCTTGTAGAACCGGCTTACCACCACGCATGAGTCAACCCCTACTGCTCAACCTGCGCAACCTCGCCTGCGGCTATGGCGACCAGCGCATCGTCCAGAACCTCAACCTGCACCTGAACGCAGGCGACATCGGTTGCCTGCTGGGTTCATCCGGTTGTGGCAAGACCACCACCCTGCGCGCCATCGCCGGTTTCGAGCCGGTGCACGAAGGTGAAATCCACCTGGCCGGTGAGGTCATTTCCCGGGCTGGCTTCACCCTGGCTCCGGAAAAGCGCCGCATCGGCATGGTATTTCAGGACTACGCGCTGTTCCCGCACCTGACCGTGGCGCAGAACATTGCCTTTGGTATCGCCAAACACCCACGCCAGGCCGCCGTCATCGAAGAGATGCTGGAGCTGGTCAAACTCGGCGGGCTGGGCGGGCGTTACCCGCATGAGCTGTCTGGCGGCCAGCAGCAACGTGTCGCCCTGGCCCGGGCGCTGGCGCCCGAGCCGCAACTGTTGCTGCTTGACGAGCCATTCTCCAACCTCGACGTGGAGCTGCGCCGGCGCCTGAGCCATGAGGTTCGCGATATTCTCAAAAGCCGCGGCACCAGCGCCATTCTGGTCACCCATGACCAGGAAGAAGCCTTTGCCGTCAGCGACCAGGTTGGCGTCTTCAAGGAAGGCCGCCTGGAACAGTGGGATACGCCCTATAACCTTTACCACGAACCGCAGACGCCATTCGTGGCGAGTTTCATCGGCCAGGGATACTTCATCCGTGGGCAAATGAGCAGCCACGAGGCAGTCAATACCGAAGTGGGTGAGCTGCGCGGTAACCGCGCCTACATCATGGCGCCGGGCAGTTCGGTGGATGTACTGCTGCGCCCGGATGATATCGTGCATGCACCTGGCAGCGCGCTCCTGGCAAACATCGTGGGCAAGAGTTTCCTTGGGGCATCCACGCTCTACCGCCTGCAGTTACCCACCGGCAGCCAGCTCGAAGCGATCTTCCCTAGCCATAACGACCACGAGGTCGGTGAGAATGTGGAGATTGCAGTGAAGGCCGATCACCTGGTGCTATTCCCGGTACCGGGTAGCGTTGCAGCACAGTTGCCACGCCAGGAGAATGGCGTGCGTCGATACAGTTCGGCGACGTGACTTCAGCGCCAGGGGGCCGCTTGGCGGCCCCCTGTTCTCAGCCTCGACCAATCCCGGCAAACGTGCCCTGCGTATACTCCGCCAGCACCGCCGCTGCCAACTCCACTTCCAGGCCACGCCTGCCGGCGCTGACATGGATAGTTGCAAAATTCTGCGCCGAGTCATCAATAAAGGTCCGCAGGCGCTTCTTCTGCCCCAGCGGGCTGATGCCGCCCACCAGGTAACCGGTCGCCCGCTGCGCCGCCGCCGGGTCGGCCATCTCGCACTTCTTCACGCCGGCAGCATGGGCCAGGGCCTTGAGGTCCAGGGTACCCACCACAGGCACAACCGCTACCAGCAATTCCCCTTTCTCGCTGCTTGCCAGCAACGTCTTGAACACCTGTTGCGGGTCGAGCCCGAGCTTTTCTGCCGCCTCCAGGCCATACGACGCCGACTTCGGGTCATGTTCATAACTGTGCACACGATGCTCGGCACGGTGCTTCTTCAACAAGTCTAGGGCGGGGGTCATGCAAGGGCTCCAGTCAGGGACGACTCGGCGGCTACTTTAGGACAATTCCCACATCCCAGCCACCGCACCGCAATCGCGCGCGTCTAGTACAGGGATCAGCAGCTGATTCTAGCGACCATATCGTGACTGACCGTTCACTTTCGACCTTTGACATCAGCGTTTCTTGTCTATATTTTTTCGTTTCTGAATAAACGATGCCCTTTTAAGGTGCATTTCCTACATCACCCGGGGTCAATGGGGATAGACACCGGGTTTTGCTGTCGAGCGCCACGCGCCTCACAACAAAAAAAACGAGGTCATACATGACGACTGCTCTGCGCCAACCCACACTGTCCAGCCAATGCCTGGCCGAGTTTCTCGGCACCGCCCTGCTTATCTTCTTCGGCACCGGCTGCGTTGCCGCGCTCAAGGTTGCCGGCGCCAGCTTCGGGCTTTGGGAAATCAGTATCATCTGGGGTGTGGGCGTCAGCATGGCCATCTACCTCACCGCCGGTATTTCCGGTGCGCACCTGAACCCAGCCGTGAGTATCGCCCTCACACTGTTCGCAGGGTTCGACAAGCGCAAGCTGCCCTTCTACATGCTGGCCCAGGTATGCGGCGCATTCTGTGGCGCAGCACTGGTCTACACGCTGTACAGCAACCTGTTCTTCGATTTCGAACAAGCCCACGCCATGCTGCGCGGTAGCGAAGGCAGCCTGGAGCTGGCCTCGGTGTTCTCCACCTACCCGCACCCGTCGCTGTCCACCAGCCAGGCGTTTCTGGTCGAAGTGGTGATCACTGCCATTCTGATGGCCGTGATCATGGCCCTGACCGACGACAACAACGGCCTGCCGCGCGGCGCCATGGCCCCGCTGCTGATCGGCCTGCTGATTGCAGTGATTGGCAGCGCCATGGGCCCATTGACTGGCTTTGCGATGAACCCGGCCCGCGATTTCGGGCCAAAACTCATGACCTTCCTGGCCGGTTGGGGCGAAATCGCCTTCACTGGCGGGCGGGATATTCCCTATTTCCTGGTTCCGGTATTTGCACCGATCCTTGGCGCCTGCTTGGGTGCAGCGAGCTATCGCGGCCTGATTGCACGCAACCTGCCAATGGCGCCTGCCGCGACCCCTGAGACAAATGACATTCGCCAGGGCGATACTCAAGCCAATTGATGCCGCCATCACGCACAGCCCTGACCCCCTATTCTTGCAAGGCCTACGACCATGACAGACACCCAGGATAAGAACTACATCATCGCCCTGGACCAGGGTACCACCAGCTCACGGGCGATCATTTTCGACGGTGACGCCAATGTTGTAGGTACCTCCCAACGCGAGTTCGCACAGCATTACCCGCAGGCGGGCTGGGTCGAGCATGACCCGATGGAGATTTTCGCCACACAAAGCGCCACCATGGTCGAGGCCCTTGCCCAGGCGGGTATCAGCCACGCCCAGGTCGCTGCGCTGGGCATCACCAACCAACGCGAAACCACGGTGGTGTGGGACAAGGAAACCGGACGCCCGGTGTACAACGCCATTGTCTGGCAGTGCCGCCGCAGCACCGAGATTTGTGCCCAGCTCAAGCGCGACGGCCACGAAGGCTACATTCGTGAAACCACCGGCCTGGTCACCGACCCGTATTTCTCCGGCACCAAGCTGAAGTGGATCCTCGACAATGTCGACGGCGCCCGTGAACGCGCCGAGCGTGGCGAACTGCTGTTCGGCACCATCGACACCTGGCTGATCTGGAAGTTTACGGGTGGCAAGGTTCACGTCACCGACTACACCAACGCCTCGCGCACGCTGATGTTCAACATCCACAGCCTGCAGTGGGACGACAAGCTGCTGCAGATCCTGGGCATCCCGCGGCAAATGCTGCCTGAGGTGCGCCCATCTTCGGAAGTGTACGGCCACACCAAGAGCGGCATTGCCATTGCTGGTATCGCCGGCGACCAGCAGTCGGCACTGTTCGGCCAGATGTGCGTTGAGCCGGGCCAAGCCAAGAATACCTACGGCACCGGCTGCTTCCTGTTGATGAACACGGGCGACCAAGCGGTGAAGTCGTCCCACGGCCTGCTCACTACCATTGCCTGCGGCCCGCGTGGTGAGGTGGCCTATGCACTGGAAGGCGCGGTATTCAATGGTGGCTCTACCGTGCAATGGCTGCGTGACGAACTGAAGATCGTCAACGACGCCCTGGATACCGAGTATTTCGCCAGCAAGGTCAAGGACAGCAACGGCGTGTACCTGGTGCCCGCCTTTACCGGCCTGGGTGCCCCGTACTGGGACCCGTATGCCCGTGGTGCGTTGTTCGGCCTGACACGTGGTGTCAAGGTGGACCACATTATTCGCGCCGCACTGGAGTCCATCGCCTACCAGACCCGCGATGTCCTCGACGCCATGCAGCAAGACTGTGGCCAGCGCTTGTCCGAGCTGCGCGTGGACGGTGGTGCAGTGGCCAACAACTTCCTCATGCAGTTCCAGGCCGACATCCTCGGCACCTGCGTCGAGCGGCCGCAGATGCGCGAAACCACGGCGCTGGGCGCCGCCTATCTGGCAGGCCTGGCCTGTGGCTTCTGGAGTGGCCTGGACGAGCTGCGCGACAAGGCGATCATCGAGCGTGAGTTCAGCCCGCAGTTGGACGAAACGCAGAAAGAAAAGCTGTATGCCGGCTGGAAGAAGGCGGTCGAGCGTACCCGTGACTGGGAAGATCACGAGGCATGATAGCTGTTGGGGCCGCCATGCGGCCCCAATCGTCCACTGGCCGTCATCCCCTTCCTACGGCATCATTGCAGAATTTGTCCGGCAGCCCCAAAGGACCGCCCATGAATCTGCCCCCTCGCCAACAACAAATCCTCGAACTGGTACGCGAACGCGGCTATGTCAGTATCGAGGAAATGGCGCAGCTGTTCGTTGTCACTCCCCAGACCATCCGACGCGACATCAACCAGCTTGCCGAGCTCAACCTGTTGCGTCGTTATCACGGCGGCGCGGCTTACGATTCGAGCATCGAGAACACCGCCTACGCCATGCGTGCCGACCAGATGCGCGACGAAAAGCAGCGCATTGCCGACGCCGTAGCCCGGCAGATTCCCGACCATGCGTCGCTGTTCATCAACATCGGCACCACCACCGAATCGATCGCACGGGCGCTGCTCAACCACAACCACCTGAAAGTCATCACCAACAACTTGCACGTGGCGGCGATCCTGGCCGCCAAGGACGATTTCGAAGTGCTGGTCGCGGGTGGCACGGTACGCCGTGATGGTGGTGTAGTCGGCCAGGCCAGTGTCGATTTCATTAACCAGTTCAAGGTCGACTTCGCCCTGGTGGGCATCAGCGGTATCGACGAGGATGGCAGCCTGCTCGATTTCGACTATCAGGAAGTGCGGGTGTCGCAAGCCATCATCGCCAATGCGCGGCAAGTGATCCTCGCGGCCGATTCCAGCAAGTTCGGGCGCAATGCCATGGTGCGTCTGGGCTCGATCGACCTGGTCGACTGCCTGGTGACCGACCAGACACCAACCCCCACCCTTACCCAATTGTTGAACCAGAACAAGATCAGGCTTGAGGTGGTTTGAGGGCTGGTGGGTGCATGCCGCCAGATGTGTGGCGGCCGTGAGATCAAGTGCGGCCCGCGCGGCGCATCGCGAGCGTGGCTCGCGCCTGCATCGGTTTCGGGCCAGTTATGCCTGAGACAGCCCCCCCCATAGCCAAAGCCACCCCCTAAATTTTCGGAAATGTTCACTTCGTTGTCATTTGATCAGTTTTTTCTATAGAGACTGACTGGCGACCGGCTTTCTGTTGCGCTAATATTTTCGCAAACGAACATCAATGTTCATATTCGATGTGAACAGCCCCAGGAGGCCTTGCCCGTGTCCCAGCCAGTTTCGTCCCAGCCCCCAACAGCCGACTGCTATGACCTTGTCGTGATCGGCGGTGGCATCAATGGCGTGGGCATCGCTGCCGACGCCGCTGGTCGCGGCTTGAAGGTCTTCCTTTGCGAAAAAGACGACCTGGCCCAACACACGTCGTCAGCCAGCAGCAAACTGATTCACGGTGGCCTGCGCTACCTGGAGCACTACGAGTTTCGCCTCGTACGCGAGGCCTTGGCTGAACGCGAAGTGCTGCTGGCCAAGGCCCCGCACATCGTCAAACCTATGCGCTTCGTGCTTCCGCACCGCCCGCACCTGCGCCCTGCATGGATGATCCGCGCCGGCCTGTTCCTCTACGACCACCTGGGCAAGCGCAAGCGCCTGGGCGCCTCGCGTAGCCTGCGCTTCGGCCCGGGCTACC
Organism: Pseudomonas sp. BO3-4; assembly: GCF_034044115.1. Classification (NCBI taxonomy): domain Bacteria; kingdom Pseudomonadati; phylum Pseudomonadota; class Gammaproteobacteria; order Pseudomonadales; family Pseudomonadaceae; genus Pseudomonas; species Pseudomonas sp. BO3-4. Next base: position 1,209,979 of record NZ_CP139018.1, on the reverse strand, counting down.
CGCTGAAGCCGGCAATCACCCGCGGCTTCGAATACGCCGACTGCGCTGTCGATGACGCCCGCCTGGTAGTACTCAACGCCATGGCGGCCCGTGAGCTGGGCGCACACATCCACACCCGCACCCGCTGCTTGCGCGCCGAACGTGTAGAGGGCTTGTGGCAGGTAGAACTGCAGCACGCCGACGGTAGCCTCCAGACGATCCATACCCGCGCGCTGGTCAACGCCGCCGGCCCGTGGGTGGCCAGCTTCATCAAGGACGACCTCAAGCTCGATGCGCCTTACGGCATCCGCCTGATCCAGGGCAGCCACATTATCGTGCCGCGCCTGTATGAAGGTGAACATGCCTACATTCTGCAGAATGAAGACCAGCGCATCGTCTTCTGCATCCCGTACCTGGACCGCTTTACCCTGATCGGCACCACTGACCGGGAATACAGCGGCGACCCGGCCGCGGTCGCCATTACCGAGCAGGAAACACATTACCTGTTGAAGGTCGTCAATGAGCACTTCAACCACCAACTGAGCCAAGCCGACATCCTGCATACCTACTCCGGCGTTCGGCCGTTGTGCAACGATGAGTCGGACAACCCTTCGGCAGTGACCCGGGACTACACACTCGCCCTTTCGGCAGAAGCTGGCCAGGCACCGCTGCTGTCAGTGTTCGGTGGCAAGCTCACCACCTACCGCAAGCTGGCCGAATCGGCCATGGCTGAACTCAAGCCCTTCTTCACCCAGATGCGCGGCCCCTGGACCGCCAGTGCGCCACTGCCGGGCGCAGAGGGCATGACAACGGTACAGGCGCTGATCGATGCCGTACTGGCACGGTGCGGCTGGTTGCCTGTAGACCTGGCCAAACGCTGGGTGCTCACCTATGGCAGCCGTGTGTGGCGACTGCTCGATGGCGTTCACGGCCCCGAAGACCTCGGGCAGGCTATCGGGGCCGGGCTGTTCACCCGCGAGGTGGACTACCTGCTGGAAGAGGAATGGGCAGAGCAAACCGCTGACATTATCTGGCGTCGCACCAAGCTGGGCCTGTCGCTGACTGCACAGGAGCAGATGGCCCTGGAGGCGTATCTGCAGCAAGCCCGCAAGGTGCGCGCGAATAGCCGCGCAGCCTGATACCGACGGTGAAGCCCTCTTGATCCGTCAAGGGGGCGTATTCGCCCAACGCTCGTAGGCTTCACGCGCCAACCGCGCCAGCAATGCCCGCTCGCTGCGATCGAAATCAGCCTTCAGTGCTTCACAGCGTTGCAGAAACTCGTTTTCGCTGATCACTTGCTCATCTACCTGAGCCTGCAGGGCCTCCATCCGCTGGTGCAGTGGCTGTACCAGGTCTTCAAATCGCTGCGCATGAAACTCGCGCGCGTATTGCTCCCAGAAAGGCCGCTGTGCCAACGAGGCAATCAGGGCATCCGTCGACTCATTTTGCAGAACCGCGTCCTGGACCCGCAGCAGGTCGCTGGTGGTAACGTTTGCAAAACTTGGGTAGTGCATTTCGTCGAGCTCGATCGGCAAGCCCAACGGACGCGCAAGCCGCTGTCGGTAAAAAAGCCTTGTCTCGATTTCATCGATATGTGGGGCGTGCTCGGCATGCATGCGTTGCACGTGCAACGTCGCGTGGCGGTCGACCTCGTCCAGGCGAAACAAACCACGCGCCAGGCTCAGCAAACGAGCTTCCATCCGGCTGCCATGAGCATCTTCGACGGCGCGCAGCACCAGAACCCCAATTTCCATCTGCTCCAGCAACAGCAGCAGGCGGTCCTCACAACTGCGCCGGCCAGATGCCTCGAGAAACAATTGATGACGCAACTGCTCGTGCTGCTCACACGTTTCCAGAATCCGCCAGATTCGGCTGCGGTAATGCCCAGGGTGCTGTTCAAAGTCCTCGCCGTGGACGAAGTCTGCCAGAAAGCGGAACATTCCATCTGAATGCGGTTCCTCAAGCAGCGCTGTCCATATGGCCTGCTGGCGATCACGTTCAGCGTCGGCTGTGCTGTTGGCCCAGGTATTGAACAGGTCACTGTCAATGGCGCGATGGCGTGCGGACGCTGACCCCCACTGCCCTGGGGTTACACCTCGTGCCTCATCAAGCAGTAATGCGTCAGCTTCGCCAAGTGGATTATCGTGCAAGGACAACTGGTGCACCTGCAGGCGCAGCTGCTGCAACTCTCGGCGCAGCGTGCGAATGTTGTTGTTACGCACGTCCACATGGGCACGAAATGAAATCTGCTCAGGCAACGCCTCCAGGCCGGCAGAGCGCAAGTTGACTTCACGCAAATTGCCCAGGCGCGTCAGTACCGGCGCCCTTCCCAACGGGTTGTGGCTGAGGTCCAGGTACCGCAGCGCACTCATCCCGGCAAGACGCAATTCACCGGCCTCATCCATTATCACGCTGTTGCGACGCAGGTTTAGCTGCCGCAGGCGGGGCAAATGTTCAATGCCGTGAGGGATCGCAGTCAGGCGATTGCCGGACAGGTCGAGTTCAATCAGGTTGGGAAAACGGCGAAGAAAGTCCGCATTGATTTCACCAAGGCCCAGGTCACTGAGGATCAGCCGTCGCACATGATCAAAGCTCACCCCCTCCGGTAATTCGGGCAGACTCCCGATACGCTCTCCGCTGATGATCAGCGCGTAGTCCCCGGCCTCGTCGGTTATCTTGCGCCGCCAGCTTCGCCGTACGGCAGTAGCGACCCGACGGCGGCGTAGCGCGTCCAGTGGGTTACTGGCATCCCTGCGCCACTGGCGCAGGCTCTGACGCAGGCGCGCCAACTGCCCCGTGAGCTGGCTGTAGTGCTCCCACAACCCTACTCGCCGCTCCATGAGGTCAAGCAGATAGGCTTGTAGCTCCCCGTCTGTCATCGTCGGAAACACTTGGTGAATACCACGCCCTATGGCACGCCGACTGCTCTCGCCTCGCCCACTCAAGGCATACCCGATACGCCCATCTCCAAAACGGGTCGGGGGTCGCAGGCCAACACCCAGACGTGGCATGCCACAGAGCTCAGCCGCTTGGGTGCGATCCCCGGCAGCGGCCTCGATCAGCAACGAGCCCAGGGCGCCTGGACTGACAGCGGCATCGCCGAGATCGGCTGTCTGCGTCTCGTCCAGCGCAGCCAACAGTGCCGCCAGGTAGGGGCCGGATGTACCTTGACCGGCGTAGCGATAGCCGTCGCCGCGGCGCACGATACACCGTACATCCTGCGCAGACTCTGCGCCGATACCGGCCAGATACCGGCCACTCGGGCTACCTTCGCGCAGTTCGATGCGCAGGGTGTCCGGCCATTTCAGCTGACGCTCGAGCAAGCCCAAAGCCAGGCGTTCGGTGTCCGGATTGACGCAACGCGGCAGGCGCAAACCGGCACAGGCCCTGTCCAGACGGCTTTCGCGCAGCGACCATCGTGCACGCTCGGCCACTGCCAAAGGGATCCGCTGCGCGGTGCTGAGTGTATCGAGCTGCGCACCACTGCATTGCTGAAGCAGCTCACGAGTACAGCGAGCCGACAGGCCGGGGAAAGTGCGCCGCAATATCCGCTCGATGCCATTGGGCTGCACTTGCCGATCAGCAACGTACTGCGCCAGTCGCGGCGCGCTGAAGTCCGGGTGTAATTCATGTGCCTGATAAAGCTCCAGGGCATCGAGCAACCGTGCAGGTGCGCCCATGTGCTCAACGTGTAAACGGCGAATCTGCGCTTCACTCAGCCCTGTCACCTGGAGCAGGTAGTCGCATGTCGGTTCCGGTAGCTCTGCCAGGGGCGTACTCAGGCGGCGCACCAGGTTGGCCCGCCCTTCCCAGTACTGTGGAGTTTCGAGTTCATGGCGCCAGCCACCGGCGCCATTCTGCTCTATCGCCGGCCGGTAGGCCCTGGGACGACCAGGGTGCAGGATCCTGGAGCGACCATCCTGCGGATCCTCCATCACCCGATAACGCCCCTCATCGAGGTGCCATAACCATTCCTGTGCGCCAGCACCACGCAATGGTTGGGCATCGTAACCGGGCAGATCCGTGGCCATGAGCCTGACCTTGCCTGCGGAGGTGCACACCGGTGCCAAGTCATCCACGAAGGCCAGACGCTCAAGGGCACGCACGGCCACTTGGCTGCCGGCTGCGATCATCCCGCCGAGCACGACATTCTCGGCAACGTTGAACAGGTGGTTCAACGCCCCTTCGCGATCACCCATGCGCCAATCTTCATACCCTTCATACACTTCGTCAGCAATCTGAACCGCATTTGCCACCAGCAGCACTTCGCCAAGCACAGGCACGAAGGCCCCCGCCACATTCAGCAAGTTCATACCCAGCTCTTTGTAGCCCTGCATGCGCGCTTCGCGGTCTTCGTCATCTTCGACATCGGTGGGCACGGCGAGCACCTTGGCGTCATCCCTGATCTTGGCAAGGTGTTGCCGGCGCAGGTGTACGAACGGTGCGTCAGTGATCGGTGCAGAACGGGCGTCGAGTTCCACCCCGGCTGCCGATGCCTGCGCAACCCGTTCGTTCAATACCCGATAGAAATTGATGCGCTCACGCTCGGTAATGAAGCGCGCGAAAAAGCGCCGATAGGCCGGCGCACGGAAGCGCTTACCGAGGTACTTGTCGAGTGCATCCCAGCTGGCATGACGGGAGACGGGCTGATGAGGGTCATCGGGTACCCAGAGCACCACCGACTCCACTGCGCCCTCAGCTGACGGATGCACTTCCAGTGTCAGCACGCCTTGAACCGGGCGGCCCAGCAGGTACAACTGTCGGGGAACCACAGTGCCAACCAGCGCAGGCACCACCGGCTTTTCGGCAATAAGCGGCAACAGAAAAAAATACGTGCGCTCGTCAATGTCCTGTTTCAACGCAGCGACCCGCATCGCCACCTCGAAATGGGCCTTGAAACTCGCTTCGAACAGCCCGTGCAAGCGGGAAACGGCCTGGCCCGGCTCATCCTCCGGGCCATCTTCAGGCTGTAGATGGTGGGTGAGCAACGCCTGGTACTTGCCCCCTGCGTCAACCTCGCGACATGCGGAGGCAAACGCGTGGAAGCTCATCGGCAGGCGGTTACCGTTGCCATCGACCAGTTCACCTTTGAGCGTGAGCCCGGGGCGTGTCTCCCTGCGATGATAGTTATGCAGCGCCGCCTCCAGCAATGACCGCCTGGAACGACGAACATAGGTGGGCCGCAGCAGCACAGGCGAAGCGCTGGGCAGCAACAGCCGCTGCGAGACCCTTACCCTCCAGCCCGTCACGTCCGGGTTGCTGAAGCCGCTCTTGCGCAGTTTCGTTTTGAGCAACGCTGCTGCGTAGGCCTGCAAAGAAGGGATGGCCTGGAGGATCGGGCCAAGCCGCGCATTGCAGTTCGCCTGCCGCCGCAGGGCGTTTCGTAACGCATCGAGCCTTTCCGGTTGCGCGTGGTCGACTAGCCATCCAGGCAAGTTTTGGGCAATCAGGCTATCGATGGAATCGTTCGGGGGCCGGTGCGGTGACATCTGTGGAGCTCTCCAGGCAAAGAGCAGAGCACACTACGTCTGCGCCCTTGCCGCGCACTGCATAGTTACCACACGCGATATCTGGATGTGCGGCAACCCATGCGTTCGGATAACCGAACGAGCAAACGCTATTTATTCGGCCTGGCGAACCCCGGAGGGATGTCGAGACTGTCAAGCGCGAGCAATACAAGCGGTTTAAGGTCGACAGCAAGGCTTGGCACGAGTCATGCTCTACACTTGGTAGCCGAATGCACCCGCTTCTTGCTGTATTCGTTGAACGAAGAGTCCGCCAACGGCTCCATAAAAAAAACAAACACGTCGAGGAAAATTTGATGCGTATCGTTCGTCAATTGCTGGGCGCAGCCATCGCGGCTGCAGTCATCGCTTCGCCGGCCATGGCCGAGGAGCTCACCGGCACCCTGAAGAAGATCAAGGAATCGGGCACCATCACACTGGGGCACCGCGACTCCTCCATTCCATTTTCCTACCTGGCCGGCAAACCCGAGCCCGTCGGTTACTCGCATGACATCCAGCTGGCCGTCGTCGACGCGCTGAAAAAGCAACTGGGCACGGACATCAAGGTCCGTTACAACCTGGTCACCTCGCAAACCCGTATTCCGCTGGTGCAGAACGGCACCGTCGACCTGGAGTGCGGCTCCACCACCAACAACGTCGAGCGCCAGCAGCAAGTCGGCTTCTCGGTCGGCATCTTCGAAGTCGGTACCCGCCTGTTGACCAAGGTCAAGGACGGTCAGCCGGCATACAAAGACTTCCCGGACCTGGCCGGCAAGAACGTGGTGACCACCGCCGGTACCACCTCCGAGCGCATCCTCAAGGCGATGAACGCCGACAAGCAGATGAAGATGAACGTGATTTCCGCCAAGGACCACGGTGAAGCCTTCAACATGCTCGAAAGCGGCCGCGCTGTGGCCTTCATGATGGACGACGCCCTGCTCGCCGGTGAAATGGCCAAGGCGCGCAAGCCAGCGGACTGGGTCATCACCGGTACGCCACAGTCGTACGAAATCTACGGCTGCATGGTGCGCAAGGAAGACGCTGCGTTCAAGAAAGCGGTCGACGACGCCATCGTGGCCTACTTCAAGTCGGGCGAAGTCAACAAAAGCTACGACAAGTGGTTCCAGCAGCCGATTCCACCAAAGGGCCTGAACCTCCAGTTCCCGATGAGCGACGAGCTGAAAAAACTGATCGCCGAGCCGACCGACAAGGCTGCGGACGAGAAGAAGTCCTGATCCTCAGTAAATAGTGGCCTGGTGCTCACGAGCACGAATCAATTCTGCAGGCCACTCATTAGTGTCTAACCTTTCATCCGAGGGCGCCTTGCGCCCCCGGATGCTCGAAGGTGCCCGTGAAACAACCGTCTGAGGGGAAATCCCGATGAATTACAACTGGGACTGGGGCGTGTTCTTCAAGTCCACCGGCGTGGGCAGCGAAACCTATCTGGACTGGTACATCACCGGCCTGGGCTGGACCATCGCCATCGCCATCACCGCCTGGATCATCGCGCTGCTGCTGGGGTCAGTCCTCGGTGTCATGCGCACCGTACCGAACCGCCTGGTATCGGGTATCGCCACCGCCTACGTGGAACTGTTCCGCAACGTGCCCCTGCTGGTGCAACTGTTCATCTGGTACTTCCTGGTGCCGGACCTGTTGCCAGAAGGCTTGCAGGAATGGTTCAAGCAGGACCTCAACCCGACCACTTCAGCGCTGATCAGTGTGGTCGTCTGCCTGGGCCTGTTCACCGCCGCGCGCGTCTGTGAGCAAGTGCGTACCGGTATCCAGGCGCTGCCCAAAGGCCAGGAAGCTGCCGCCCGCGCCATGGGCTTCAGCCTTCCGCAGATCTACAACAATGTGCTGCTGCCGCAGGCCTACCGGATCATCATTCCGCCGCTCACCTCCGAGTTCCTCAACGTGTTCAAGAACTCCTCGGTGGCGTCGCTGATCGGCCTGATGGAGCTGCTGGCGCAGACCAAACAGACCGCAGAGTTTTCCGCCAACCTGTTCGAGGCGTTCACTTTGGCCACGCTGATCTACTTCACCCTGAACATGGGCCTGATGCTGCTCATGCGCATGGTCGAGAAGAAAGTCGCCGTGCCTGGCCTGATTTCCGTGGGGGGCAAGTAAATGGAAATGGATTTCAGCGAAATCATCCCTGCCCTGCCTGCCCTCTGGGAGGGCATGGTCATGACCCTCAAACTGATGGTCATGGGTGTCATCGGCGGTATCGTGCTGGGCACCATCCTGGCCCTGATGCGCCTGTCGTCAAGCAAACTGCTGTCGAACCTGGCCGGTGCCTACGTCAACTACTTCCGCTCGATCCCGCTGCTGCTGGTGATCACCTGGTTCTACCTGGCGGTGCCGTTCGTGCTCCGCTGGATCACCGGCGAAGATACCCCGGTGGGTGCCTTCACCTCCTGCGTGGTCGCCTTCATGATGTTCGAGGCCGCGTATTTCTGCGAAATCGTCCGCGCCGGTGTGCAGTCGATCTCCAAGGGCCAGATGGGCGCCGCACAAGCGCTGGGCATGAACTACGCGCAGACCATGCGCCTGATCATCCTGCCCCAGGCCTTCCGCAAGATGACCCCGCTGCTGCTGCAGCAGAGCATCATCCTGTTCCAGGACACCTCGCTGGTATACACCGTGGGCCTGGTCGACTTCCTCAACTCGGCACGCTCCAACGGCGACATCATCGGGCGCTCCCATGAGTTCCTGATCTTCGCCGGCGTCGTCTACTTCCTCATCAGCTTCTCCGCTTCGTGGCTGGTCAAGCGCCTGCAAAAAAGGATCACCGTATGATTTCCATCAAGAACGTCAACAAGTGGTACGGCGACTTCCAGGTACTGACCGACTGCAGCACCGAGGTCAAGAAAGGTGAGGTGGTGGTGGTCTGTGGCCCGTCGGGCTCGGGCAAGTCCACCCTGATCAAGTGCGTCAACGCGCTGGAGCCGTTCCAAAAGGGCGACATCGTGGTCGATGGCACTTCGATTGCCGACCCGAAGACCAACCTGCCCAAGCTGCGCTCGCGCGTGGGCATGGTGTTCCAGCACTTCGAGCTGTTCCCGCACCTGACCATCACCGAGAACCTGACCATTGCCCAGCGCAAGGTGCTGGGCCGCAGCGAGGCGGAAGCCACCAAGAAGGGCCTGGCGCTGCTCGAGCGTGTAGGCCTCAGTGCCCATGCCAAGAAACACCCCGGCCAGCTCTCCGGTGGCCAGCAGCAGCGCGTGGCCATCGCCCGCGCCCTGGCGATGGACCCGATCGTCATGCTGTTCGACGAACCCACCTCGGCACTGGACCCGGAAATGGTCAGCGAGGTACTGGACGTGATGGTTCGACTGGCCCAAGAAGGCATGACCATGATGTGCGTAACCCACGAGATGGGCTTTGCCCGCAAAGTCGCCAACCGGGTCATTTTCATGGACAAGGGCAGTATCATCGAAGACTGCACCAAGGAAGCGTTCTTCGGTGACCAGAGCGCCCGCGACCAGCGCACCCAGCACTTCCTCAGCAAGATCCTGCAGCACTGACCCGGCCACAGCTTCCGCTGCCACGGACCCACCAGGCAGCGGAAGCTGGTCGTAACAAGGCCACTGTGATGAAATGCGATCCCTCGCTACTTCGCCCTGCCAAGCCTGCCGTGAATTCCCGCCTGATCCGTCAATTGCTGTTACCACCACTGATCATCCTGCTGATGGTCGGCCTGGGAATGGCTGGCTACCTGATCAGCGAGAGCAATGGTATCCGCACCCTCAGCGAAAACGGCGAACGCCAGCTGGAGCTGCACGCACGCACGGTCGAAAGCGAAATCAGCAAGTACACCTACTTGCCGAGCCTGCTGGAGCTGGAAGACAGCGTCTCGCACCTGCTCACCGACCCGGACGGCGCCTCACGCCAGACGGTCAACGAATACCTTGAAGGCCTGAACCGTCGCAGTCGCAGTCGGGCCATCTTCGTCCTCGACACCAATGGCCGGGTACAGGCCACCAGCAACTGGCGCGATGCCGACTCGTTCCTGGGTGAAGACCTGTCGTTCCGCGCCTACTTCCAGACTGCCGTGCGCGGCGAGCCAGGACGGTTCTACGGCATCGGCAGTACCACTGGCGAGGCTGGCTATTACCTGGCCCATGGACTGGAGGAGCACGGCAAGATCATAGGCGTTGCGGTGATCAAGGTGCGCCTGGACACCCTCGAGGAGCGCTGGCAGCGTGCCCGCCTGGAGGCGTTCGTCAGCGACGAGAATGGCATCATCATTCTCTCCAGCGACCCGGCCCGGCGTCTTAAGTCGGTGCGCCCGCTGACCCCGCAAATCAAGGAGCGCCTGGCGCGAAGCCTGCAGTACTACTGGTGGCCGCTGAACGAATTGCAGCCTCTGGCCCGGGAAACCCTGGCCGATGGTGTGGAAAAGCTGACCTTCCCGGCCAACACCGAAACCGCTCATGGCAAACCGCACGAAGTGGCCTACCTGGCGCAAACCAGGCGCCTGGTCGACACGCCCTGGCATTTCACCCTGCTGACCCCACTGCAGGACCTGCGTCGCGAATCCATGGTGCAGGGCATTCTGGTGGGCGTGGCCTTTGCCTTGCTGGCGATCCTCGGCATTGCCTGGAACGAGCGGCGCAAAGTGATCGCCACACGCCTGGCGGCCCGCGAAGCCCTTGAAGAGGCCAACAGCCAGCTGGAGCGGCGGATTGCCGAACGCACCGCCGACCTGCGCGCCAGCAACGAACGCCTCAAGGGCCAGATTCGCGAGCGCCGGCATGCCGAACAGACCTTGCGCCACGCCCAGGATGAGCTGGTGCAAGCAGGTAAGCTGGCCGCCATCGGGCAAATGTCTACCAGCATTGCCCACGAGCTGAACCAACCCTTGGCTGCGCTGCGCACCTTGTCTGGCAATACGGTGCGCTTCCTTGAGCGCGGGGCGCTGGAAACCGCCAGCACCAACCTGCGCACCATGAATGACCTGATCGACCGCATGGGCCGCATCACCGCCAGCCTGCGCTCGTTCGCCCGGCGCGGCGATGACAGCGGCCAGGCTTCACTGGCCAAGGCGGTAGAGGCCACCCTGCAGGTGCTGGCCAACCGCGTCAGTGCCTGTCACTTGCAATTGCACCACCAGTTCGAGGACCAGCAACTGGCCATCGACCAGACCCGCCTGGAGCAGATTCTGGTCAACCTGATCGGCAACGCCCTTGACGCGATGGCCGCGCAACCGCAGCCTGAGCTGTGGCTGGAAGGCGAGTTGCAGGGCGACAAGTACCGTTTGCAGGTGCGCGACAACGGCCACGGCATTGACGCCGAAGCGCGCAAGCACCTGTTCGAACCCTTCTTTACCACCAAACCGGGCGAGCATGGCCTGGGCCTGGGCCTGACCTTGTCGGCTTCCCTTGCCGCCGCCGCCAAGGGAAGCCTCAACGTCGAGCATCCCGCCACCGGCGGCACAGCCTTCGTCCTGGCCTTGCCCCTGGTTTCCCCCCCTAGCGAATCGGCAGAGCATCCATGAACCAAGCGCCTCTTACCGTCCTGATCGTCGAAGACGACCCGCATGTGCTGCTCGGCTGCCAGCAGGCGCTGGCCCTGGAGGATATCGCCTGCGAGGGCGTGGGCAGCGCCGAACAGGCGCTGGAGCGCATTGGCGACGATTTCGCCGGCATTGTCGTCAGCGATATCCGCTTGCCGGGTATTGATGGCCTGGAGCTGCTCAATCGCCTCAAGGCCCGTGACCGCAGCCTGCCGGTGGTGCTGATCACTGGCCATGGCGATATCGACATGGCCGTCGGCGCCATGCGTAACGGCGCCTACGACTTCATGGAAAAACCGTTCTCCCCCGAGCGCCTGGTCGATGTGGTACGCCGCGCGCTGGAACAGCGCGGGCTGTCACGCGAAGTGGTGGCCCTGCGCCGCCAACTGGCCGAGCAGAGCAGTCTGGAGGGACGCATCATTGGTCGCTCACCGGCCATGGAGCACTTACGCGAACTGATCGCCAACGTCGCCGACACCTCAGCCAACGTGCTGATCGAAGGTGAGACCGGCACCGGCAAAGAGCTGGTCGCGCGCTGCCTGCACGACTTCAGCCGTCGCCAGAGCCACCCGTTCGTGGCACTGAACTGTGGCGGCCTGCCGGAAAACCTGTTTGAAAGCGAGATATTCGGCCACGAGGCCAACGCCTTCACCGGAGCCGGCAAACGCCGCATCGGCAAAATCGAACACGCCAATGGCGGCACGCTGTTCCTCGATGAAGTGGAGAGCATGCCGATCAACCTGCAGATCAAGCTGCTGCGCGTGCTGCAGGAGCGCACCCTGGAGCGATTGGGCTCGAACCAGAGCATCCCGGTGGATTGCCGGGTGATCGCCGCGACGAAGGCCGACCTCGATGCCTTGGGCCAGAGCGGCCAGTTCCGCAGCGACCTGTATTACCGGCTGAACGTGGTCACCCTGGAGCTGCCGCCGCTGCGTGAGCGCCGTGAAGACATCCTGCAGTTGTTCGAACATTTCCTGCAGCAGTCGGCCCTGCGCTTCGACCGCGAAACACCGACACTGGACAGCCAGACCCTGTCGCGCCTGATGGCCCATGACTGGCCGGGTAACGTGCGCGAGTTGCGCAACGTGGCCGAACGCTATGCCCTCGGCCTGCCAGCCTTCAAGAAAGGCCCCAGCGGAGGTGCCAACCAAGGCCTGCTTTTTGCCGAGGCGGTGGAAGCATTCGAACGCAACCTGCTCACTGATGCCCTGCAACGCACGGGCGGCAACCTGAGCCAGGCCAGCCAGGAGCTGGGCATGGCCAAGACCACGCTGTTCGACAAAGTGAAAAAATACGGCCTCGCCTGACTGAACCCAAACTGGAAAACAACGTGGACCTGGTATTCAAAGCGGCCCTGGGCGCAGGCGTGGTGCTGTTGCTGGCGGTGCTGTCGAAAACGCGCAACTACTACATCGCGGGGCTGGTGCCGCTGTTCCCCACCTTTGCCCTGATTGCCCACTACATCGTCGGCAAGGGGCGCAGCATTGCCGACCTCAAGACCACCATCCTGTTTGGCATGTGGTCGATCATTCCGTATTTCGTGTACCTGGCAACCCTGTATGTACTGGTCGACCGCTTGCGCCTCGAGGCATCGATGGCGCTGGCCACGCTGGCCTGGCTGATCGCCGCGACTGTGCTGGTGACTGTGTGGGTGCGGATGCACTGATCGAAAGCAGCCAGCGCAGATTCAGAGCCCTGCGATGTGCGTGACCGCTTGCCTGTGCGCCTGCAAATAAGGCAACACCGCCCCCAGTAACGGCGCCTTGAACGGCTCCTGAAAACGGTGCGCCAACCCCGGGATCAAGCGTAACTGGCTGCCCTGGATATGCGCCGCCAGGTGCACGCCATGCATCACCGGCAATAACGGATCAGCCGTGCCGTGTACCACCAGGGTCGGCACTCGCAACTGGTTGAGCAACTCGACGCGGCTCGGCTCGGCCAGTATCGCCATGATCTGGCGCTTGGCCCCGTCAGGGTTGAACGCCCGGTCGTAGGCCTGCGCCGCCTGCTGCAGCAGCACTTCGCGGTCGTCTCGTACCTCAGGGCTGCCCAAGGCCGCCAGCAGGTCGGCCTGCTGCTCGATAGCCACTTCACGGTTCGGCGCGCTGCGCCGGGCCAGCAACTGCACCAACGCCGGGGCCGGCGCCGGCAGCCCCGCCGCCCCTGAACTGGACATGACCAGCGTCAGGCTGCGCACACGCTCGGGCGCCATCGCCGCCAGGTGCTGGGCAATCATGCCGCCCATGCTCACCCCCAGTACATGAAACTGGCGCACGCCCAACGCGTCCATCAGGCGCAAGCCGTCATCGGCCATATCAGTCAGCGTGTAGGGCGCCGACACGGGCAGGCCCAGCTTGTAACGCAACAGTTCGAGCGTCAGGTTGGCGTGCGGTGGTACCTGGTTCCAGCGGGACAGGCCGACATCGCGGTTGTCATAGCGGATCACCCGAAAACCTTGGCGGCACAATGCCTCGACCACATCATCTGGCCAATGAATCAGCTGCCCGCCCAAGCCCATGACCAGCAGCAAGGCCGGGTCGCGTGGCGCACCGACGCTCTGGTACACCAGGCTGACGGCACCGAGTTCGGCACGCTGCACCGGCACCTGGGCGTCACAGCGCTGTTCGGCGAAACTCGCCGGAACGCTGAACAGGAAGAAAAGAAAAAGCCAAAAAGCCCGCATGAAAGAAACACCAGAATGCAGATCCCCAGTAGAGCGCGAGTCTGATGAATTCTGTTCGGGCGCGCTGCCACAGTTCGGTGACAGTTTCATGACTCCCGCCAGGCGGTGCGACGATCGCCCAGTCGACAGATGCCGCATCATGAGAGAAACTCAATTCATTCCCTGTTTCTTCAATTCCACACCCCGGAGTCATCTGTGCTGGAGATCCGTCACCTGAAAACCCTTCATGCCCTGCGCGAAGCCGACAGCCTGGTGGAGGCCGCCGAACGCCTGCACCTGACCCAGTCGGCGTTGTCGCACCAGTTCAAGGAGCTGGAAGAGCGCCTGGGCCTCCCGATTTTCGTGCGCAAGACCAAGCCAATCCGCTTCACCAGCGCCGGGCTGCGTCTGCTGCAACTGGCTGATGCCACCCTGCCGTTGCTGCGCAGTGCCGAACGTGACATCGCACGCCTGGCCGGAGGCACTGCCGGACGCCTGCACATGGCTATCGAATGCCACAGCTGCTTCCAGTGGCTGATGCCGACCATCGACCAGTTCCGTGATGCCTGGCCGGAAGTGGAACTGGACCTGGCCTCGGGCTTTGCCTTCGCCCCGCTACCGGCCCTGGCCCGCGGCGACCTTGACCTGGTGGTGACCTCCGACCCGGTGGACCTGGCAGGCATCACTTACGTGCCGCTGTTCACCTACGAGGCGATGCTGGCAGTGGCCAACCAGCACCCGCTGGCCAGCAAGCCTTACATCGTGCCGCAAGACTTGCTCGACCAGACGCTGATCACCTACCCGGTGGAGCGCGATCGCCTGGACATCTTCACGCGCTTCCTGGAGCCGGCCGATATCGAGCCAGCCGCCGTGCGTACCTCGGAGCTGACGGTGATGATGATGCAACTGGTGGCCAGCGGCCGTGGCGTATGCGGCATGCCGCATTGGGCGCTGCACGAGTACAGCTCGCGCGGCTATGTGAAGGGCAAACGCCTCGGCGAGAAAGGCCTGTTTGCCACGCTTTATGCCGCCGTACGCACCGACATGCTCGATGCCCCGTACATGCGCGACTTTTTGCTGACGGCCAAGGACACCTCGTTCGCTACCCTCGACGGCGTCAGCGCGGTGCGTTGAGCGCCTGGCGATACAGCGGCAGGATCAAGTCGCGGGTCAGGGGAGCCAGTGGCATGACGGGCGCCTGATCTGCAGCCAGCCAGACCACCTCCTCGATCTCTGCGGCCGGCACCACGGCAGCGGCGCTGTCGACACGGAACAGTTCAGCTTGCACTTCGAAGCCTGGTTCGTTGGCGGCGGGGGCACTGAACTGGCCCAGGTGCATGGCCTGAGCCGGGTCGATGCGCAGGCCCAGTTCCTCCTGCAACTCGCGCACCAGCGCCTGTACCGGCGTTTCACCGGCATCGATCTTGCCGCCTGGCTGCATGAAAGCCTCGGTGCCACGCTTGCGCACCAGCAGCGTGCGGCCCTGAGGGTCGATCAGCAGGGCGGCGGCGATGCGGATGATGTTGGGCATGAAGTGGGCTCGCTGAATAAAATGACCCGCGAGGATCCCATGGGGTCATTGGCCTGACAAGGCCGGTCATTCCTGTGTCGGCCTGGCAGACGAGCGGCCCCTTGCCAACCTGTTGCACACCCTCCATAAACAACACATGAACCTGCCCGCCAAACACCACCCGGTGCTCGAGCTGTTCCACCCTGCCGTCAGCACCTGGTTCCGCCGCCGCTTCGCCACGGTCACCGATGCCCAGGCACAGGCCTGGCCGTTGATCCACGCCGGGCAATCCATGCTGCTGGCCGCGCCGACCGGCTCAGGCAAGACCCTGAGCGCTTTTCTGGCCGTGCTAGATGAGCTGCTGCGTGAAGGCATGAAGCACCAGGGCGAACTGCCCGCACAGACACTGGTGATCTACGTTTCACCTCTGAAGGCCCTGTCCAATGACATTCGTCTGAACCTGCAGGCCCCGCTCGAAGGCATCAGCCAAGCCATTGCAGAGCAAGGCCTGAACGCCCCACGCATCACCACGGCGGTACGCACCGGCGATACTCCGCAGAAGGAACGCGCCGCCATGCGCAAGCTGGCCCCGCACATTCTGGTGACGACCCCCGAATCGCTTTACGTGCTGATGGGCTCGGCTTCTGGCCGTGAAGGCCTGGCCCATGTGCACACGGTAATCGTCGACGAAATCCATGCCTTGGCCGGTAACAAGCGTGGCGCCCATCTGGCCCTGACCTTGGAGCGCCTGCAAGCCTTGTGCAAAAAGCCACTGCGGCGGATCGGCCTGTCCGCTACCCAACGCCCGGTTGAACGGGTGGCACAGTTTCTGGTGGGTAGCGGGCGCCCCTGCGCCATTGTCGATATCGGCCATGCCCGCAAGCGTGACCTGGCCATCGAAGTGCCGCCGGTACCGTTGGGGGCGGTGATGGCCACTGATGTCTGGGGCCTGGTGTATGACCGCTTGGCCACCCTTGCCCGTGAACACCGCACCACGCTGGTATTCGTCAATACCCGGCGCCTGGCCGAACGTATCACACGCCACCTCAGCGACCGGCTGGGCAAGGAGGCGGTTGCCGCACACCATGGCAGCCTGTCCAAAGCGCTGCGCCTGGATGCAGAGCAGCGGCTCAAGAGCGGCCAGCTCCAGGTGCTGGTCGCGACCGCATCGCTGGAGCTTGGCATTGATATCGGCGATATCGACCTGGTCTGCCAGATCGCCTCGCCGGGCTCGATTGCCGGCTTCCTGCAACGGGTTGGCCGCGCTGGACACCAGGTCGATGGTGTGCCGAAGGGGCGCCTGTTCCCCACCTCACGCGATGACCTGATCGAATGCGTTGCCTTGCTTGACTGCGTTCGACAGGGCGAACTGGACGCACTGCACATCCCCCGGGCACCGCTGGATGTGCTGGCCCAGCAGATCGTCGCAGAAGCCAGCAACCAGGCCTGGCACGAACAGGATCTGCTGGATTGCCTGCGCCAGGCCACACCTTACGCCGAGCTTGACCAGCACCACTACCAGGCCCTGCTGCGCATGCTCGCCGAGGGCTACAACGGCCGCCAGGGTGTGCGCAGTGCCTACTTGCACCGTGACGCAGTGAGCGGCACGCTGCGTGGCCGACGTGGCAGCCAACTGACCGCGCTGACCAGCGGCGGCACCATCCCCGACAACGCCGACTACGCCGTGTTGCTGGAACCGCAGGCGCTGAACATCGGCAGCGTCAATGAAGACTTTGCCGTGGAAAGCATTGCGGGCGATATTTTCCAGCTGGGCAACGCCTCCTATCGCATTCTGCGCGTCGAGCCGGGCCGGGTGCGGGTAGAGGATGCTCATGGCCTGCCACCGACCATTCCGTTCTGGCTGGGTGAAGCGCCGGGGCGCAGTGACGAGCTGTCTGCCGCCGTGGCCCGGCTGCAGGCGCGAATCGACCAGCAACTGGCGCTGGCAGGCGGCGACACGGTGGAGGTACTGGCCTGGTTGCAGGCGACCTTCGAACTGGACGAAGCTTGTGCGGGCCAGTTGCTCGACTACCTGGCCCGCACCCGTGAAGTGCTTGGCGCCCTGCCCTCGCAGGATACGCTGGTGATGGAACGTTTTTTCGATGAGTCCGGCGGGACCCAACTGATCATTCATTCACCCTACGGTAGCCGCATCAACCGCGCCTGGGGCCTGGCCCTGCGCAAGCGCTTCTGCCGCACCTTCAACTTCGAACTGCAGGCTGCCGCCAGCGAGGACGCCATCGTGCTGTCACTGTCGACCAGCCACAGTTTCGAGCTGGACGAAGTGTGGCGTTACCTGAACAGCCGCAGCGCCGAGCCGATTCTCATCCAGGCCCTGCTCGATGCACCGCTGTTTGGCGTGCGCTGGCGCTGGAATGCAGGCGTGGCCATGGCACTGCCGCGCTTTGTGGGCGGACGCAAGGTGGCGCCACAAATCCAGCGCATGAAGAGTGAGGACCTGGTTGCCGCCGTGTTCCCCGACCAGATCGCCTGCCTGGAGAACATCGTCGGCGAGCGGCAGATTCCCGACCATCCGCTGGTCGAGCAAACCCTTGACGATTGCCTGCACGAGGCAATGGACAGCGAAGGCTGGCTGGCCCTGCTGCGGCGCATGGAAAGCGGTGCAGTGCGCTTGCTGTGCAGGGATTTGCCCGCCCCCTCGCCGCTGGCTTCAGCAATTCTCAATGCCCGGCCTTATGCCTTTCTGGACGATGCGCCACTGGAAGAACGACGTACCCAGGCGGTACTCAACCGGCGCTGGAACGACGTGCACAGTAGCGACGACCTGGGCGCGCTGGACGCTGATGCCATTGCTGCCGTCGTGGCTGAGGCCTGGCCACAGCCGGCCAATCCCGACGAAATGCACGAAGCATTGATGGGCCTGGGTGCCATCGGTCAGGTCGAGGTAGATGCCAACCCCTGCTGGGATGTGCTGCTAAGGCAGCTGGCCAAGGCCGGGCGTGCCTTGCGCCTGCCCGATGACAAGCTCTGGTTGGCCCGCGAACGCCTGAACCTGCTGCTGGCACTGTACCCCACAGCGCACAGGGAGCCAGCGCTCGAACGGCTCGCTGGCTTCGACCAGCCCATCGAGCCCGACAACGCACTGAGCGAACTGCTGCGCGCCCGCCTGAGCGGCCATGGCCCACAGACCCTGGCGCAAATCGCTGCGCCATTGGGCAAACCGGTAACCGATATCGAACAGGCGCTGGCCCGCCTGGAAGCCGAAGGCTATGTGCTGCGCGGGCATTTCAGCCCAGGTGCAACTGACTTGCAATGGTGCGAACGCCACTTGCTGGCGCGCATCCACCGCTACACGGTCAAACGCCTGCGCCGCGAGATCGAACCGGTCAGCCTGCAAGACTTCATGCGCTTTCTGTTCGATTGGCAGCACCTGGCGCCTGACGAGCGCCTGCGTGGTCCGCAGGCGGTGGCCGAAGTGCTGGGCCAGTTACAAGGGTTCCCCAGCGCCGCAGCGGCCTGGGAGGCGGAACTGCTGCCGGCGCGTATCAAAGACTACAGTCCGCACTGGCTCGACGAAGCCTGCCGAAGCGGCCAGTTTGCCTGGAGCCGGCTGGCGGCAACAGTGGCGAGCAGCACGTTGACCAGTACCCCACTGGTGTTGCTGCCGCGGGACCAGTTGAACACGTGGCGCAGCCTGGCGCCCGCACCTGCTGTCGACGCCCTTGGCCTACGTGCGCAACGTGTGCACGAAGCGCTGAAAACCCAGGGTGCGCTGTTCTTCGATGAACTGGCACATGAGGCACACCTGCTGCCCAGTGAACTGGAAACTGCACTGCAGGAGCTGGTGGGCTCGGGCCTGGCCGGGGCGGACAGTTTCACTGGCTTGCGCAGCCTGATCACGCCTGCAACCAAGCGCAGCTCACGTAACAGCCGCCGAGGCCACCCGCCGCTTTCCAGCAGCATGGCGCATGCCGGACGTTGGGCCCTGCTGCGCCGCAGCGATGCGCCACCGGACCACGACCAGCGCCTGGAGCACATTGCCCACACGCTGCTGCGCCGCTATGGCGTGATCTGCTGGCGGCTGTTGGCGCGCGAGAGTGATGTACTGCCGCCCTGGCGTGAGCTGCTGCGCTGCTATCACCGATTGGAAGCGCGTGGCGAGATCCGGGGCGGGCGCTTCATTGCCGGGCTGGCCGGTGAACAGTTCGCCTTGCCTGAGGCGGTAGTGTTGCTGCGGCAAGTGAGACGACGTGAACCGGACGGAACGCTGCAGGTGGTGAGCGCCGGTGACCCGCTGAACCTGATCGGCTCGTTGCTGCCCGGGGCGAAAGTGCCGGCAGTGATTGGCAACCGGCTTCTGTATCGCGACGGGATACCGGTGGCGGTGCGGATGGCCGGGCGTTACGCGTATCTGGTCGAGGCGTCCGCACAGGAGCAGGAAAGCTGGCGGCAAAAACTGCTGCGCGACACCCTGTAGGAGCGGGTTTACCCGCGAATACGGTAGCGGCGGCAACGCTGACCGGCGGGTAGAAATTGACCAGCAGGCCCGGCCCCTTCGCGGGTAAACCCGCGCCTACGACGGCCTGCGCCCAATCATCAATGTGTGTCCACCACCGATCTGCGTTTCTACCAGGCAATTTGGCTCGGGTCGAGAATGATTTTCGCTACCCCGATTTTATTTTGCAGTGCCCGGCAACTTGGCTATGGTCGGGGTTTGCCCCCAGGCCCTGAGCCTGACCGCGCCATCGCAAGGACCCTGTATGAGCCTGTCACTTCTCAGTCGTTATGCCTTCTTCGCCGCCTGTGTGCTGTTCACCCTGGCGAGCCTCCCCTTCAGCCACCACGAATGGTTGTGGCCGTTCACCCTGACCACAGGCATTCTCAGCCTGATCGGCCTGTTCGACCTGCTGCAGCAGCGCCACGCCGTCCGCCGCAACTACCCGGTTCTTGGCAACATCCGCTATCTGGTCGAGGCCATTCGCCCGGAAATCCGCCAATACCTGCTGGAGTCCGACAGCGATGCCCTGCCCTTCTCTCGCGCCCAGCGCTCGCTGGTGTATGCCCGGGCGAAGAACGAAGCCTCGGACAAACCTTTCGGCACCCTGATCGACGTATATGAATCCGGTTTCGAGTTCATCGGCCACTCCATGCGCCCGGCACCGCTGGCCGACCCGGCCAGCTTCCGCGTCATCGTCGGTGGGCCGCAGTGCAGCCAGCCGTATTCAGCGTCGATCTTCAACATTTCGGCCATGAGTTTCGGCTCACTCAGCGCCAATGCCATCCGTGCGCTCAACCAGGGCGCCAAACTGGGCAATTTCCACCATGACACCGGCGAGGGCAGCATCAGTCCCTACCATCGCGAGCACGGTGGTGACCTGGTGTGGGAACTGGGCAGCGGCTACTTCGGGTGCCGCACGCCAGATGGGCGCTTCGATCCCGAACGTTTCGCCGCCCAGGCGCGCAGCCCTCAGGTGCGCATGATCGAGATCAAGATGAGCCAGGGTGCCAAGCCTGGCCATGGCGGCATACTGCCCAAACACAAGGTCACCCAGGAAATTGCCGAAACCCGTGGCGTGCTGATGGGCGAGGATTGCATCTCACCGTCGCGCCACAGCGCCTTCTCGACACCGATCGAAATGATGCAGTTCATCGCCCAGTTGCGTGAGCTGTCCGGTGGCAAGCCAGTGGGGTTCAAGTTCTGCCTGGGCCACCCGTGGGAATTCATGGGCATCGCCAAGGCCATGCTGGAAACCGGCATCCTGCCCGACTTCATCGTCGTCGATGGCAAGGAAGGCGGCACCGGCGCAGCACCCGTGGAGTTCACCGACCATATCGGCGTGCCACTGCGTGAAGGCCTGCTGTTCGTGCACAACACCCTGGTCGGCCTGAACCTGCGCGACAAGATCAAGCTGGGCGCCAGCGGCAAGATTGTCAGCGCCTTCGACATCGCCAGCGTGCTGGCCATTGGCGCCGACTGGGCCAACTCGGCACGCGGCTTCATGTTCGCCATCGGCTGCATCCAGTCGCAAAGCTGCCACACCAACAAGTGCCCGACCGGTGTGGCCACGCAAGATCCGCTACGCCAGCGTGCGCTGGTGGTGCCCGACAAAGCCCAGCGGGTGCTGAACTTCCACCACAACACGTTGCGTGCCTTGGCAGAAATGCTGGCGGCGGCCGGCCTGGAGCATCCGGCACAACTGGAGGCCAAGCACCTGGTGCGGCGCATTTCAGCCACCGAGATCAAGCTGTTCTCGCAGATGCATGTGTTTTTGAAGCCAGGTGAGCTGCTGACCGGCGAGGTGAACGGGCAGTTCTATTCGCGGATGTGGCAACTGGCCCGGGCGGACAGTTTCGAGCCGCACAGCGAAGTGGCGGCCTGAGAGAACGCTGGGGCCGCAAAGCGGCCCCACGTCAGGTCAGGAGGCGGTACTCGTCACACCTTGTGCGTCTTTCGGCGCCAGGCGGAACGTGTAATACAGCACCGTCAGCAGCACCAGGAACGCCGGGCCGATGTACAGGGCCACACGCGTATCCTCGAAGTACGCCATCAGCCCGACCACCAGCACCAGGAAGGCCAGTGCCAGATACGAGCTCAGCGGCCACAGCCACATGCGGTACTTCAGTGCCTTGCGCTCGGCCGTGGTAAGACCGGCACGGAACTTCAGCTGCGCCAGCAAGATCATCACCCAGGTCCAGATCGCACCGAAGGTGGCGATCGAGGTCACCCAGACGAAGACCTTTTCTGGCACCAGGTAGTTGGCCAGCACGCCCAGCAGCAACGCGCCGATCGACAGCAGCAGCGCATTGCGTGGCACGCCGTTCTTCGAGGTGCGGGCAAAGGCCGCCGGCGCCTGGCCGTTCTGCGCCAGGCTATAAAGCATGCGCCCGGTGCTGAAGATGCCGCCGTTGCACGACGAAAGCGCCGCCGTGATGACCACGAAATTGATGATGCCGGCAGCGGTCTTGATGCCGAGGCGCTCGAAGGTCATGACGAACGGGCTGCCCTGGCTGCCGATTTCGTTCCACGGGTAAATCGACAGGATCACGAACAACGCGCCGACGTAGAACAGCAGGATGCGCCAGAACACCGAGCCGATGGCCTGGGGAATGGTCTTTTGCGGGTTGCGTGCTTCACCGGCGGTGAGACCGATCATTTCCACGCCCAGATAGGCGAACATCACCATCTGCAGCGACATCAGCACGCCGGTCACGCCATTGGGCATGAAGCCGCCGTTGCTCCACAGGTTGGAGATCCCCACTGCCACACCGTCATTGCCAAAGCCGAAGGCAATGATGCCGATGCCGCCAAGCACCATGGCGATGATGGTGACGATCTTGATCAGCGCGAACCAGAACTCGAACTCACCAAAAGCCTTCACCGCCACCAGGTTGACCGCGCCCATGCTGCCCAGCGCCGCCAGGGCCCAGATCCAGCGCGGAACGTCGGGGAACCAGATGCCCATGTAGATGGCCACTGCCGTGATTTCGGCAACACAGGTCACCAGCCACAGGAACCAGTAGTTCCAGCCGGTCAGGAAGCCTGCCAATGGGCCGAGGTAATCCTGGGCATAACGGCTGAACGAGCCGGCGACGGGGTTGTGCACGGCCATTTCACCAAGGGCGCGCATGATCACCAGGATGGCCAGGCCGCCGATGATGTAGGACAACATGATGGCCGGACCGGCCATTTCGATCGCCTTGGCCGAACCGAGGAAAAGACCGACACCGATACAGGCGCCCAGCGCCATCAGGCGGATGTGCCGTTCGCCCAGTTCACGCTTGAGCGGGCCGCCTTCTGTGGCCTGGCCGTGGGCAGAGTGGTTGCCGACTGGCATAGCAATACAACCTCATTTTGTTATTGGATTTGACCTTCGTGCCGCCGCGACCAAGCCGATAGGCGTGGCATTGGCTTGCCAGGCTGGTCTTGTGGACCGGCCCGTGTGCCGGAGTAGAGCGCCCGGCAAGGCGAAGGGGGCGAGCAGTATAGGAAGACCGTTGTAGGAGTTTTCACTGTATATATGCAGAAATTTGGCTAGAACTCTGGGGCCGCTACCCGCCCCAAAAATCGCCGGGGCACCATAGCAACATCGGCCGTTGAAGGAACCCACACCAAAGCCGCATAGCCCCTCACCACTTTCCTTCTTCTACAAATTTTTCACCCTATCCACTCAACGTCTAAGCTTCAGACAAGCAAGACGAAAATACTTGGCCGGATAGAAGACTATGGGCGCACTGTGGCAATCGGAACCAAGCAGAACGGAAGCACCCGAGATACCTCCGGCCGAGACGCCACAACCCAAGTCCCCCCGTCAGCGTCGGCTATGGTGGCGGCTGATCATCCTCATCCTGCTGGTGGCACTGGTAGCCATAGGTGTTGCCGCGTATGACGAATTCCGTACCTCCGAACTGCAATCGCGCGAGTTCAGCAAACTGGCCGGTACACTGACCTATTCGCTGCAAGCCGGTCCCAGCGATGCCATCATCTACCCCGGTGACGGGCCGTTCGACAAACGCCTGGGCTATAGCGCCCTGGGTGAATTCCTGCCACGCCTGCTCAAGCGCGACTACCTCATCAGTGAACAGGTGAAGTTCTCACCCGCATTGATGAACTACGTCGATCATGGGCTGTTCGCGCCCTATATCGAGAAAATCCAGGCCGGCCTGTCGATCACCGACTGCCGCGGCGACACGCTGTACCAGTACAACTACCCCCAGCACCTGTACCCGGACTTTGCAGCGATCCCTCCCGTGATGGTCAACAGCTTGCTGTTCATCGAAAACCGCGACCTGCTGGATACCCAGGACCCACGTAACAACCCGGCAGTGGACTGGCCACGCTTTGCCAAGGCCGCCTACAGCCAGGTCGCCAAGTACCTGGCCCTGCCCGGCCAGTCTGCCGGCGGCAGCACCCTGGCCACGCAGCTGGAGAAATATCGCCACTCACCCGACGGCCTGACGGTGTCGGGCGCGGAGAAAATCCGGCAGATGATTTCTGCCAGCGTGCGTGCCTACCAGGGCGGTCCCGACACCACCGAGGCACGCCAGCGCATCGTGCGTGACTACCTCAACAGCGTACCGCTGTCGGCTGTACCTGGGCATGGTGAGGTACATGGCATGGCCGAGGGCCTGCGGGTGTGGTACGGCGCCGACTTCGACCAGGTCAACCAGGCCCTGAACGCCACCGCCACCGACCCCGAGAGCATGGCCGCACGCGGCCTGGCCCTGCGCCAGGTGCTGTCGCTGATGATTGCCCAGCGCCGCCCCTCGCATTACTTGTCCAAAGGCCGGGTCGAGCTGGCCGAACTCACCGATTCGCACATTCGCCTGCTTGCCGCCAACAAGGTCATCGATCAGCCGCTGGCCGATGCCGCGCTGGCCAGCAAGGCGGTGTACCGCGACTGGGTCGCGCAGCCGACCATCGTACCGATCATTACCAACAAGGGCATCAGCCTGGCGCGCAACCGCCTGTCGGCCATGCTCAATCGCCCGCTGTACGACCTCGACCGCCTCGACCTGTCAGCCACCAGTACCTTGCAGGCCGACCTGCAGTTGCAGATCAGCCAGTACCTGAAAAACCTTGCCGACCCGGCGTTTGCCGCACAGATCGGCCTGATCGGCGAGCGGCTGCTCACTGCCAAGACCACCGACCAGGTGAGCTACAGCTTCACCTTGTTCGAACGCACCGCCGATGGCTCGCGGGTCCGGGTGCAGACCGACAGCACCAACCAGCCCTTCGACATCAACGAAGGCAGCAAGCTGGAGCTGGGCTCAACCGCCAAGCTGCGGGTACTGACCACCTACCTTGAAATTATCGCCGAGCTGCACGACAAGTACGCCGGCAAACCTGCCGCCGAGCTGAAGAAGGTCGAAGTGGCCGAACTCGACCGCATCACGCAATGGTCGCTGGAATGGCTGGCGCAGAACAGCAAGAACCAGAGCCTTGACGCCATGCTCGACGCCGCGCTCGAGCGCAAGTACTCGGCCAACACCGGTGAAGCGTTTTTCACCGGTGGCGGGATGCATGTGTTCAACAACTTCCGCAAGGAAGACAACAACCGCAACCCGACACTCAAGGATGCACTGCGCGAGTCGATCAACCTGCCGTTCATCCGCCTGATGCGCGACCTGGTGCGCTACGTGACTTACCAGCAGCCGTACAACCGCGTGCCGCTGCTCAAGGACGATGCCGACCCGCGCCGCCAGGAATACCTTGCGCGCTTTGCCGACAAGGAAGGCACCAACTACCTGATGCGCTTCTGGAAGAAGTACCAGCGTAAAACCTCGCAACAACGCCTGGACACCTTCCTCGACAGCATGCGCGTGACCCCACAGCGGTTGGCGGCGGTACACCGCTACCTGTTCCCCGAGGCAGGCCAGGAAACCTTCAACGCGTTCGTGCGTGCCCACCTCAAGGGCGACAAGGCCGTGCTGGGCAAACTGACCGATGGCCGTCTGTCCGAGATGTACGCAGCTTACGGCCCCGGCAAGTACGACCTGCCCGACCAGGGTTACATCGCCAAGGTCCACCCACTGGACCTTTGGCTGCTTGGCTACCTGCTGAAGAACCCAAGCTCGACACTGACCGAGATGATCAACGCCAGTCGTTTCGAACGCCAGGAGGTATACGGCTGGCTGTTCAAGAGCCGCCACCAGGGCGCCCGTGACAGCCGCATCCGCACCATGGTCGAAATCGAAGCCTTCCTCGATATCCACCAACGCTGGAAACGCGTGGGCTATCCATTCGACCACCTGGTGCCCTCATTGGCCACCGCCATCGGCAGCTCCGGCGACCGCCCCGCTGCCCTCTCCGAACTGGTCGGGATCATCCAGAACGACGGTGTTCGCCTGCCGACCCTGCGCATCGACACCCTGCATTTCGCAGCCAACACACCCTATGAGACCAAGTTGATCACAGACCCTGACCGGGGCGTGCGAATTCTGCCAGTCGAAGTGGCGCGTGCACTCAAAGGCGCCATGTCGCAAGTGGTCGATGCAGGTACCGCGCGGCGTATTTCCGGCAGTTTCAAGCTGCAGGACGGCACCCCACTGGTGATGGGCGGCAAGACCGGTACCGGCGACAACCGAATCGAGAGCTTTGGCGCCGGCGGCCGGCTGATCGGCTCGCGCTCGCTAAACCGCACCGCCACCTTCGTGTTCTTCCTCGGCGACAACCATTTCGGCACGCTGACCGCCTTCGTGCCGGGTCGCACGGCAGAAGCGTTCAAATTTACTTCGGCGCTGCCAGTGCAGGTGCTCAAGGGCATGGCACCGATCCTCATGCCATACCTGCAGCCTGGCAATCCGAATGAGTGCAAGCCGCCACAGGTTGCCCTGCACACACCGCCACCGGCAGGGAACGCATCGACGCAGTAGATGATAATCATCAGCATTTAAGGGCTTGTCTTTAGATATATCTTGAGTAATATCTTAAGATATATCGCAAACGACGGAGCCCTATCCTTATGCGCGAACATCCCCCTCATGATCCCTTCGAGCGGCGCCCCGCCCGTGGCGAGCGCGGCCCGCGTGTCTTCGCCCCGGGTGACCTCAAGCTGCTGATGCTGGACTTGCTGGCCGAGCAGCCCGGCCACGGTTACGACCTGATCCGCCAGATCGAAAATCTGTTCGACGGCAGCTACAGCCCAAGCCCTGGGGTGATCTACCCCACGCTGAACTTCCTCGAAGAGGCCGAACTGATCAGCGGCCAGGTACAAGGCAGCAAACGCCTCTACGCCATCACCGATGCAGGCCGCAGCGCCTTGGTGGATCAGGCAGTAGCCCTGGATGGCGTGCGCATGCGCATCGAGGTCAGCAAACGCGCCCTGCGCGGCCACGACCGCCCGCCAGAGATTCATGAAGCGGTCGGCAACCTGCGCCATGCACTGCACATGCACAGCGGCCGCTGGACAGAGGAAGAAATCGAACGGGTCCGTGACCTGCTCAACCATACCGCCAAGGCCATCGCCTCCGGGCCCACCGAACCTTTCAGGGAGACGCCCCATGAGTGACACCATTCACCGCGTAAACCACGAGATCCGCCAGCGCCGTCTGCAGGTGCTGCGGGTCACCGAGCTGACCCCGCGCATGCGCCGCATCACCCTGGGGGGTGCCGAGCTGCAAGGCTTTACCAGCATGGGCAGCGACGACCATATCAAGCTGCTGTTCGCCGAAACGCCGGAGCAACAACAGGCCATCGAGGCCCGTAACCTGGGCAAGGACGGTGGCGCGCGGCCCACCATGCGCGAGTACACACCACGGCGCATCGACCTGGTGGCACATGAGCTGGACATCGACTTCGTGCTGCACGGCGACGGCCCTGCCTCTACCTGGGCCGCGCAAGCCGCGCCCGGGCAAACCCTGGACATCGCAGGGCCGCGGGCCTCGCTGGTGGTGCCGGATATTTTCGACAGCTACCTGCTGATCGGAGATGAAACTGCCATCCCGGCCATTGGCCGTCGGCTGGAGGAGTTGCCGGCGGGCCGCCAGGTGCTGGCAGTGATCCAGATCGAAGACGAGCACGAGCGCCAGCCGCTGCCAAGCAAGGCGCAGGTGGAAGTGATCTGGGTACGTCGCCAAGGGGAAGACTTGTTGGAGCTGGTGCGGAACCTGAGCTTGCCGCAAGGCCGGCTGTATGCCTGGGTGGCGCTGGAAAAAGCCCTGACTCGCCAGGCCAAGGCGTTGTTGCTGGAGAAAGGGGTAAAGGAAGATGCGCTAAAGGCTGCAGCCTACTGGCGGGCCAACGGGACTGCCGACGACGAGTGATCGTGCTTGTCTGATCTGCCGTCTTCGCGGGCAAGCCCGCTCCTACATCGATCGGGGATGAACACAACTCGGCGGTTGGGCACAAATCGGTGGTTGGGCACAGGCCGTTGTAGGAGCGGGTTCACCCGCGAACACCGGCGCAGCCGGTGCCACGCAACGCGCCGCCTGCTTCGCGGGTATGCACCATCGATACGACCAAGCGCTTCAGCCTCGAGCACCTCAGAAAAGCTCGACCGCTCGCAGCGTATCTACAGGAGGCCGCGCCACGTTGTTGCTTACCAACGAAGGTCTCGCTGCCCCGCCAAGGCCTGCGGCCCAAGCCATTGGGCCCCACGCAACAATGGCGTCAACTGCGCTTCAGGCTGCAGCTGGAACACCACCTGCGCCTGGCGTCCTGGCAGGTCGGCATCCACGGCCAGTTGATGTTGCCCTTGCTGCGCCAACTGCCCGCGCAGGTGCCAGCCACTGCGGCAATCCATTTCCAGCCAGCCGTGCCCAAGGCCTAGGGACCAAGGGTCGCTCAGGGCAAGGTCGGTTACGATCACGCGGCCTTCACTGGCCTGGCATTGGCGCCCTGTCCCCTGCATCCTCAACACACCCTGCCACTGGCCGGCCAGGCGGTAATCCGTCGAGACCGTCGCCAAAGGCCCCTTGGCTGATGCCTCCAGCCGCCAACGCCAGGGCCAGCCTTCTGCACGCAACTGCCAGGCCTGCCCCTGGAACCCCACTTGCGCGTTCGCCTGCAAGCGCCAGGGCTGCAGCGTCCAGCGCAAAGGCCCGACCGGCCCCCATTGTTGTGCCTGCCCTTGCCAGAGGCTTCCACCGACATCGCGTACCGGCAGGCCGAACGCACGCACCACCCAATTGGCCGGAAGCTCGATAAACAGCGTGAGCACGAATACCAGTAACACCCAGGCCATTGCTGCACTGCGGCTCATGGCTGCACCACCAGATCAAATCGCAAAGCCTTGCCCTGCTGCTCCAGCCCCCATTGCAACGGCAGTGCGCCTTCTGCACGCAGGCTCTGCACCCAGCCTTGCAGCATGCGCTCATCGGCCACCTGCCCGCGCAGTTGCCAGGCCTTGCCTTGCGTATCGACTTCGGTCAGTTCAACCCCACGGGCCTGGGCCGACTGACGTAGCCGCTCCAGGTTCAAACCGGGCCCGCCTTGCAGGCTGGCCGCCTGTTCGGCCAGCACACGCCACTGGCCAAGCACGCGCCATTGCGCAACGCCTTCGCGCAGGGCCAGGAAGGCCAGCAGCAGGGCGATCAGTCCCCAGGCGAACGTGAAGCGATGACGCTGTAGCCAGTCCCGGTTCATGAGGCTGCTCCCAGGTCGAAGATCACTTGGCCTTCTTGAACCTGCACTGTGGCGCCAGCGGCAGCCGCCATATCACGCCATGGCGGCGCACTGCCCTCGCCCTCCAGGCGCAGGTGCCAACGCTGACCATCGAAGCGCACCGCTTGCAGGCGCAAGCCGGGGTTGGCACGCAGCCAGGTCTGCAAGCGAGCCTGCAGGTCGTCTAGCTGACGTGTACGCAGTTGCTGCTGCAGTACGCTCTCGCGCAGGCGCTTGAGGGCCTGTGCCGCGTGCCGAGGGCTGGCCTGCTCGCCGGTCACGGCAACGACCTGGTTGCGCCAGAGTTGCGCCTGACGCCATTGCTGGCTCACCCACAAGCCACCCCAAACGGTGGCCAGCACCAGGCAAGCTGCCAGCAGCCGCTGCTGCTGGCGGGAGGCCGCCGGCAACGAACGCACCTTGCGGGCGCGGTCGAACAGGCCAGGCAATGTGTCGAGCGGCGCAAATACGGTTGGCCAATTGCCGCTCAGCGACGTCTTGTGCAGCCCTGCCCACGGTGGCTGCGGCACGCCACCCAAGGCATCAGGCCATGCCAGCCAGTGCTCCTGTCCGTCTTCGGCCAAGCCTTTGTAGAAGGACAGCCCGGGGGTGCGTTGCCATTGCCAGGCGCATCCTGGCTCGGGCGAAGGCAGCAGCTGCAGCTCCGCCCAGCAACGTACCGTCTGCAAGCCCCATTCGGCGCATTGGCCACGCCAGTCATCCAGCTGCTGACGCGCCACTACCAACAGACGAAGGTACCCCGGTTCACGGGCCAGGCAAGCACAGGCCACCTCATGCGGGGCCTGCAGCAAGCGATCCTCAAGCAGCAAAGGCCACTCTTCGCGCTTGAGCCCGGGCGGGGCCGGCACGCGAAAATGGCTGCACGCCTCGGCCGGCAGGACCAGCGCAACATGGGCCTGCGGGTTGGCCGGTGGCTCGCCCTGCCCCTGGCTTTGCAAAATACCGTCCTGGACCAGCGCCCAATGCCAGGCAGTACCCGGGCGCACCAGCAGCCACGCCTGGGCCGGCATACGCCGCCGCCATTCAAATTTCATGAGCGCCCCCATGGAAGGGCGAAGGTGCAGACATAGGGGGCTCCATCACGCAGCAGTTCCAGACGCACACCACGGCCTGGGTGCACCGGTTGGTCAGAGGGCCAGGCCAGCCAGCGGCCGCCCTGGTAGTACAGAACGTTCATGGCGCTGACCTGGTCGAGTCGTTCGCGCTGTACCCAGCGCGGGGCGACAGCGGCGTACAAGTCCGCCGAGCTTTCCAGCAGCAGGCGTTGCTCGCGGGCCTCGAACCGCAGGCGCTGGCGTTGCAGGCGCGAGCCACCTTCGGCTGCCGGCAGGCCGGTGCTGGCGACCCACAGCAACTGGTTGCTGGCGGGCTGCCAGTCCAGCCAACGGCTGGCCAGCGGCAGACGCTGGTCGTAGACACGGCGCAGCACCGGGCTGTCGAAGCGCCGCTCCAGGGCCAGGCAAAAGTCCAGCACCGAGGTTTGCCGAATGGTGTCCTGCAAGCGTTCGCGCACCTTCAGCCAGCCGTTGACCAGGGCGGCCAGCATGATGCCGAGCACGGCCGTCAGGGCCAGCGCGACCATCAGTTCGATCAGGGTCAAACCTGCCTGGCGGTGTTTCATGGGCGCTCCAGAAACACGGTGTACTGGCCCAGTGGCAGGCGCTGATCGCGGTCGGCGAACAATTGCAGTTCGCCACGGCGCAGGTCTCGCACGCCGGTACGGCGCAGTTGCAGTTGCCAGTGACACCGTTGGCCACCTTGGCCGAGCTCGCCGGCTACCTGGTTTTCGGCAGGCCAGTACTGCTCGACGGCAAAGCGGGCTTGCAGCTCACGCGCGCACAGCAGGCCAAGGCGGTGCTGTTGCAGGTTGTCCTGAACGGCCAGCCGCTGGCGCAGCACCTCGCTGGTGATCACCGCCAGCACGGCAGCGATTGCCAGGGCTACGGTCACCTCCAGCAGAGTGAAACCACGCTGTGCTTGCTTCATGGCACGACCCACATGCCATCGGTGCGGCTCCAGGCCCATTGCTGACTGCCATCGGCCCAGCGCCAGCGCACACTACCCGCCTGCGCCCAGCCATGCGGCGTGAACAGCACGCGCGGTTGCGGGCTGGCCGGCCAGTCCGGGTGCAGGCCCTTGGGCCAGTCGCCGAGCGGGACCGCTTCGACCACCCAGGCATTGCCCTCGCGGCGGACGAACTCCGGGCGCTGGCCATTCCAGCGCAACCCGCGCAGTTGCCCCGCATGCCGGGCCAGCGCGGCCTGGCCGCGGACCTCGACCGCCAGCCGTTGCAGGGCCTGCTCGACACTGGCCTGGCCGTTGCCAAGGCCGGCCACCGCCAGCCCGGTCATCAGCCCGGCAATGGCCAGTACCACCAACAGTTCGATCAGGCTGAAGCCGCGCTGATGACGCACCGTTACAGCGCCCAGTTCCCCAGGTCGGCATCCTGGCCTTCGCCACCCGGCAGGCCATCGGCACCCAGCGAGTACACATCGACCCGGCCATGTTCGCCGGGCATGCGGTACTGGTACGGGGTGCCCCACGGGTCCTCCGGCAGGCGACGCACGTAGCCATCACTGCGCCAGGCCCGAGGCACTGGCTCCTGAGCCGGCTTTTTCACCAGCGCGGCCAGGCCCTGTTCGCTGCTGGGGAAGCGCAGGTTGTCCAGCCGGTACATGTCCAGCGCCTGCTCCAGGGTGGCCAGGTCGGCCATCACCTTCTGCTTCATGGCCTTGTCCTGGTTGCCCAGCACGCTGGGCGCCACCACGGCGATCAACAGGCCGATGATGAAGATCACCACCATGATCTCCATGAGGGTGAAGCCGCGTTGGCGGTTACGTCGATGCTGCATGGCAATACTCCTTGTCGTCACAATTGCAGGCCCTGGTTGAGTTGCATGATCGGCAGCAGCACCGCCAGCACGATGAACAGCACCACGGCGCCCATCACCAGGATCATCAGGGGTTCGAACAGCGCCATGGCGGTATCGACCTGGCGGGCAAAGCCGCGCTCCTGGTCGTCGGCCACGCGCTCGAGCATGTCCGCGAGGGTGCCGCTGGCCTCGCCGCTGCCGACCATGTTCACCAGCAGCGGCGGGAATTGCTGGCTGGCATCCAGCGCACGGTGCAGGCTGGTGCCGCCCTGCACGTGTTGGCGCACCTGCTCCATGGCCAGGCGGATACGCCGGTTGCCGATGGTTTCGGTGGCCACTTGCAAGGCTTCGAGCAGGGCCACGCCACTGCCACAGAGAATCGCCAGGCTGCGCGCCAGGCGCGCGCTCTCCAGCACCTGCAGCAGGCTGCCAATACGCGGCAGGCGCAGCAGCAGCTGGTCGCGACGCAGGCACCAGTGCGGTTTGCGCAGCAGCCAGCCAGCCAGCCCCCCGAGCAACAGCGCCACCCCTAACAACCAGGGCCCGGCGTGCACCAGCCCCTGGCTCAGGCCGATCAGCAACGAGGTGATCAGCGGCAGGCTTTGCCCGGCATGGGCGAATTGCTCGGTGAGTTTGGGCACGACGAACGTCATCAGGCCAATCACCACGGCCAGCGATACCCCCATCAGCACAGCGGGGTAGATCAGCGCTGTGCGGGCCTTGTGTTGCTGGCGTTGCACCTGCTCCAGGTGGTCGGCCAAGCGGGTCAGCACCTGGGCCAGGTGCCCGGAACGTTCGCCGGCCTCGACCAGCGCGCAGTAAAGGCCAGTGAACGGTGCACCCTGCCGGGCCAGGCTGCGGGCCAGGCCCAGGCCTTCGGCCAGTGAGCCGCGCAAGGCCACCAGCACACTGTGCAAGGCGGGTTGACGCAGTTGCCGTTCAAGGGTGGCAAGGGCATCGACCAAGGGAATGCCGGCCCCGGTCAAGGTGGCCAGCTGACGGGTCAGCTCACACAACTGGGCGCGGCTCAGGCGCTGGCGTCGGGGTTGTCGGCTGCCGGCTTCATGGCGCTGCAACTGGCGGGCGAACAGGCCCTGCTCGCGCAGCAGCTGGCGGGCGTGGCGTTCACTGTCAGCCTGCAGGCTGGCCTTGTGCGATTTGCCGGCGAGGTCAACGGCCTGGTAGCGATAGGTCGGCATGCCTTAGCCCTGCACCACGCGCAGCACTTCAGCCAGGCTGGTTTCACCGCGGGCCAGGCAATCGCTGGCCATCGCCACCAGGCTCTGGCGCCGATCAGCCAGGTAATCCTGCATGGCCAGCTCACTGGCGCCGTCGTACAACAAGCCGATGAGCCCAGCGTCCAGTTCGATAAATTCGTACAGCCCCAGTCGCCCGATATAACCGCTGCCCTGGCACTGCTCGCAGCCCACGGCGTGATAAGTGCTGTCCAGTGCCGCCAGCTCGGGCCACAGCTCGCGCTCGGCGGCCTGTAGCGGCTGCGCCACCGCACAGCCGCACAAACGCCGCACCAGGCGCTGGGCCAGGACGCCGCGCAGGCACGAGGCGATCAGGAAGGGCTCGATGCCCATGTCGCGCAGGCGGGTCACTGCGCCTACCGCGCTGTTGGTGTGCAAGGTCGACAGCACCAGGTGGCCGGTGAGGCTGGCCTGCACGGCGATCTGTGCAGTCTCCTGATCGCGGATTTCGCCGAGCATGATCACGTCAGGGTCCTGACGCAGGATGGCGCGCAGGCCACTGGCAAACGTCAGCCCGGCACGCGGGTTGATGGCGGTTTGGCCAATGCCGGCGATGGCGTACTCCACCGGGTCCTCGACGGTGAGGATGTTGCGGCTGCCGTCGTTGAGGCTGTTCAGGCTGGCGTACAGGGTCGTGGTCTTGCCCGAACCGGTCGGGCCGGTGGACAACACGATGCCGTTGGGCCGCGCCAGGCAACTGCGCAGGCCCTGCAATACCGCTGTCGGCATGCCCAGGTTATCCAGCGCCAGCAGGTTGGCCTGCTTGTCGAGCACGCGCATCACCACCCGCTCGCCGTGGATGCCGGGCAAGGTCGAGACCCGTACGTCCACTTCGCGCCCCGCCGCGCGCAAGGTGATGCGGCCGTCCTGGGGCTGACGCTTTTCAGCAATGTCCAGGCGGGCCATGACCTTGATCCGTGATACCAGCATGGCCGACAACGCACGTGGAGGGCGCAGCACCTCACGCAGGTGGCCATCGACCCGCAAACGCACCACCAGGCTCTGCTCGAAGGTCTCGATATGGATGTCCGAGGCGCGCAGCCGCAGCGCCTGGCCGAACAGGCCGTTGATCAGGCGGATCACCGGGGCTTCGTCGTCGCTTTCAAGCAGGTCTTCGATGCGCGGCATCTCGCTCATCAGGCTATCCAGGTCGACCTGGTCGCCAATGCCTTCGATCAGCGCTTCGGTGGCGGCATCGCCAGCCTGGTACAGCTGGCCAAGGCGCTCGTCGAACAGCGAAGGTTCCAGGTATTCGAGCAGGCTTGGCTGGCCATGCACACGCAGC
The DNA here is from genome assembly GCF_034044115.1 of Pseudomonas sp. BO3-4. Lineage (NCBI taxonomy): Bacteria > Pseudomonadati > Pseudomonadota > Gammaproteobacteria > Pseudomonadales > Pseudomonadaceae > Pseudomonas > Pseudomonas sp. BO3-4. The sequence continues at coordinate 1,175,307 of NZ_CP139018.1, read as the reverse complement.
AACTCCTGCAACTGGGCATTGTCGGCGTCGGGCCGCAGCCATAGCTGCCAGCCCTGCTCTGCCGGGGCCATGGCCACTCCGCTCTGCCGTGCCTGGCGATAGGGCAGCATCACCAGTCACCGCCTTCCAGGCGTGCGCGGCTGGCGGGGAATACCTGCAACAGCCGCGCGCCCTCTGCAAGGTCCGGCAATTGCAGCGGTGTGGTCTGCTGCAGGGTGCGGTACTTGTCTTCACTGAGGCCCGCCAGGCTCGGGCCGTCGCGCAGAATGCGCGGGCGGATGAACACCATCAGGTTCTGCTTGGCGTTCCTGGTGGCATCGGAGCGGAACAACCGGCCAAGATAAGGAATGTCGCCGAGCAGCGGCACACGCTGGTTGCTGGTACTCAACTCGTCGCTGATCAGGCCGCCAAGTATCACCAGGCCGTTGTCCTCGACCATGACCTTGGTCTTGATCTCGCGCTTGTTGGTGATCACGTCGCTGGCCGAGCTGGTGTCGGCAATCGACGACACCTCCTGAACGATGTCCAGGCGCACGCTGTTGTCGACATTGATCTGCGGCTTGATGCGCAGCTTCACCCCGACTTCCTTGCGCTCGATGGTCTGGTACGGGTTGGCGTTGTTCTGCGTCACGGAGCCGGTGACGAAGGGCACTTCCTGGCCAACCAGGATCGATGCCTCGGCGTTGTCCAGGGTCAGCAAGGTGGGCGTGGACAGCAGGTTGAAGCCGCTCTTGCCTTTCAGCGCGTTGATCAGCATGGCGAAGTTGAAGCCCCCGCCGAAATGGCCGATGCCCGCCGTGGCACCGGTGGTGGTGGACAACAGGTCGCCCAGGGCCTCGTTGTCGCCACTGGCGGCGGCCCCGGCAATGCTGGCGATATTCACCCCGTTACTGCCGAAGTTGACGATACCGGCGCCGAACTTCTCGTCGGCGAACAGCCACTGAACGCCCAGCTCCTGGGCGCTGCTGTCGGACACCTCGGCGATGATCGCTTCGACCACCACCTGGGCACGGCGAATGTCCAGTTGCTCGACAATGGCCCGGTACGCTGCCAGCTCGCTGTCGGGGCCGACCATGACCACGGCATTGGTCCCTTCTTCGTATTCCAGGCGGATACCCGGGCCACCGGAGGCTGGCATCACCGGCCGGTCCTTGCCCTCTGCCTCGCCCGCGCCTTCAGCCGGCACCGCCCCTTCCTGGCTGAGCCCTCGCAGCACCTTGACCACTTCACCAGCATTGGCATGGCGCAGGTAGATCACCTGGGTGCTGCCGCTGCCCGGTGCCTCTTGAGGGCGGTCGAGCTGGCGCAGCAGGCTGGCGATGCGTTCGAGGTTGCTGCGCCAGTCAGTCACCACCAACTGGTGCGCCGCCGGGTACGGTGTAATCACCCCAACCCGCGGGTCGATCAGCGGTTTGAGGATGCCCAGTACCTGTTCGCTGGCGGCGTTGCGCACGCTGAATACGCGGGTGGCCACGCTGTCGCTGCCCTCGCCCTGCTGCCCGCCCGCCTCTACCGGCACCGGCTCCAGGCGCGCGGCCTGGTCGGGCACGATTTTCACGCTGCCGTTGGGCAGGTCGACGGTGGCATAGCCCTGGGCGCGCAGTTGGGCCAGGAAGATGTCGTAGATAGCGTCGGCGTCGTGCAGGTCGACAGTGCGCACGGTGACCTTGCCCTTGACCCGGGGGTCGACGATGAAGGTGGTGCCGGTGATACGCGACACGCTGTCGATGAACTCGCCGAGTTCGGTATCGACGAAATTCACTTCGTACATCGGCGTACCGTTGTCATCGAACACCGGCTCTTGGGCATAGGCCATGGACAAGGCCAGGCTCAGCGCAGCCGCCATGCAGTATCTAACAGGCATCGTTCATCCTTGCCGCTTGAAGCCGGTCACGGCGGGGCGTGGCGGCCAGGGCAGGCGCTCACGCCGCCCCTGGTTGTTGAAAATCAGGCCATCGCTGTCGATGTCCTGCAGCACGATCCCTGGCGCCAGGCGCTGACCGCGGGCCAGGGTGCGCACTTGCTCGCCGTAGCGCAGCACCACCACACTGGCGGCCAATGGCTGGGCCTTGAGGCCGCCGAGGTATTGCAGCGGCAGACGGGTAATGGTGATGGCGCCGTCGTCGGGCGGCGCCTGCCAGTGACCGACCATCAGCCCGGGCAGCAGGCTGTCGGCCACCGCAGACGCCGTGGCCGGGTGTGGCTGCCGGCTCAACTGCAGCACACACTGCGCAGACAACCAGCCGGCCAGGGTCAGGCCAGCGCCGGTGAGCAGGCGCGAGGTGAGCATCACGAGGCCAACTGCCGTGGGTGCCAGCCTGGGTGCCCCTGCACGTAACGCACTTCGGGCAGTTGCAGCGGCGCCAGTTGCCAATTGTCAGGCTGGCGGGCCAGCCAGGCTTCAACCCGCTGCCACAGTGGCTCGCCGGCCTGGCTTTCGAATTGCAGGCCAAAGGTGCGGCAAAGGCCCTGCACCGGCTCCAGCCCCGTGATGCGCTTGCCTTGTGGGCTGTAGCTGACGCTCCAGGCCTGGCCCAGCCAGCGCGGCAGGTCCTGGCTGTTGTCCAGCAGCAGCGGGTCACCGAACAATTGTTCAGCGGCGTTTTCCAGCACTTGTTCGACCTGCCTGGCCGGTGCCTCGACCACTGGCGCCGGGTAGCCACCGGTAAGGCTGATCAGGTGTTCGCGGGTAATGGGCGCCCCTGCTGCCAGCGGGTAGTCATAACGCAGGCCCGGCAACAACACGGGCATGCTGCTATCGTCGGCCAAGGCTTGATGCAGCAGGCGGTCCCAGCTGCCGCCACGGGTATCGCGGCGCCACAAGGCCTGGGGCGCGCGGGCCAGCGGCTGGTCGAGCCAGGCCGCGTGGCCGGCCCGTTGCTGGTGCAGTTGCGCCTGCAGTGGCGCGACACGCAGCTGCGCGGCAGGCGCCAGTTGCTGTTCAAAGGCCGGGAAAAAACGCCCGTCGAACTGCCACTGGCCGGCCACACGCTGGCAGCGCAGGCGGAAGGCACCGCTGCCCCGGCAGCCGGCAAACAGCACCGGTACGCGGCGACCGCTGGCCTGGGTGACCTCGACCGGCGCGGGCCACAGGTCCTGACCACGGGCGCACAACAGCACGTCGATTTGCGGCACCCGTTCAGCCAGCCACAGGCCGGGGCCCGTGCCTGCATCGGCCATGGCCACCACCAGGTCAGCCTCGTGCCGGGCTTGTTCGAATACCGGCAGCAGAGACTGGTACCACTGTTTAAGTGAGGCTTTCTGATCCTGGGCGTACGGGTCGGTCACGCCGACCACTGCGATACGGGCACCGCCGCGCTCAAAAACGTGCAGGGCTTGCACACCCAGTGCCTGGCGTTGTGCGTCAGCCAGCCCGGCGCCGAGGGTAATGGCGCTGGCCTGGCGATACAGGCCCGTGCTGCGTTGTGGCCACAGCACACGCTCATCGCTGCTGACCCGCGCTTCGATGCCCAGCAGTTGGCTGCCTTGCACACCACTTTCGCCCTGGGTCAGGTACGCCAGGCCACTGCCATTCCAGCCCTGGCCGTTCTCCAGGGTCAGGCTGTTGCTCGCACCGGCCTCGCCACGCAGTTGTTCCAGCAACGCCGCGAGCACCGCATAACCGCCCAGTTGCGCTGTCGTTGCCTGGCTGGCATCCAGCAGCGGCGCCAGTTGCGGGTAGGCGATACTGGCACTGCGGCCAGTCATCCAGGGCGCGCGGCCCAAATGGCTGACCGGCCCCAACCGGGTAGCCGGTACCACCGCCTGGCCAGGCTGGCGGGCATCGAGGGTATCGGCCACGTACAGCAAGTCGAGCTGGGCGTTGCCGCCCTGCTGCCCTGGGAAGGCTGTGCAGGCGCCGAGCAGCGGTGCCAAGGCACCGATACCCATCCAGCCGATCACTTCGCGCCTGTGCACACTGCTCGCCATCGCATCCGCCATCCTTATCCACATCTATTCAGGGACCCGGATGTTGCGGCGTTGGCATTACAGTTTGATGGCAGAAATCCGACAGCAATTCCAATTTGATCTGTAGACCACAAATCTAAGAACTGGCAGTTTTAAAAGCTCGTTAACATTTCTGCCAAGGAATCATCACACTTGCGCCTTAAAGTCGCGGTTTCCTCCAACTCAGCCAACACAAGGACACCCTGATGAGTCGAGATACCGGCGACAACCTGGACCGGAACCAAAGCGGCAACCTGCCGATGGCCAACGTCATGGACGCCTACCTGAGCCGCCGTAGCGTCATGCGCGGCAGCCTGGGCGCCGCCATCGCCATGATCGCCGGTACCGGCCTGACAGGCTGCTTCGACGGTGGTGGTTCCGATCACGATGATCCGGTCACCGAGCCCCCGGTGACCGAACCGCCAGTCACCGAGCCGGAAGTGCCGAAACTGGCACTGGGCTTTCAGTCCATCCCAGGCTCGCGCACCGACGCCTGTGTAGTCGCCGCCGGCTACAGCGCCTACGTGCTGGCGCCCTGGGGGACGCCACTGAACAGCAACGGCAACCCGTGGAAGTCCGACGGCAGCAACACCTCGACCGACCAGGCCAACGCCATGGGCATGCACCACGACGGCATGCACTTCTTCCCCATCAACGGCAGCTCGGAAGACGGCCTGCTGGCAATCAATTTCGAGTACATCGACACTGCCGCCCTGCACCCGGCCGGCCCCACTACCGATGTCAACGGCAAGCGCCCGGTTGAAGAAGTGCGCAAGGAAATCAACGCTCACGGTGCTGGCGTTGTACGCCTGCAGAAGATCAACGGCCGTTGGCAAGTGGTCGACAACGACCCGCTGAACCGTCGCTTCACCACGGCTTCACGCATGGAAATCACCGGCCCGCTGCGTGGCACCGACCACGTCAAGACCAAATACTCCACTGCTGGCACCCACTGCCGTGGCACCAACAACAACTGCGGCAACGGCTACACCCCGTGGGGCACCTACCTGACCTGCGAAGAGAACTGGCCGGGCATCTTCGTCAACAAGGGCACCCGCCCCGAGGACCAGCGCCGCATTGGCGTGGGCACCTCCAGCGGCCAGTACAAGTGGGAAACCGCTGCCGGTGACGCCAGCGAAGTGGACGACGAATTCGCCCGCTTCGACGTTACCGTCAAAGGCGCCAGCGCCACCGACGACTACCGCAACGAAGCAAGCACCTACGGCTACATCGTCGAGATCGATCCGTACAACAACAGCACCCTGGCCACCAAACGCACTGCGCTGGGCCGCTTCCGCCACGAGGGCTGCGCCCCCGGCCTGCCCGTCGCCGGCAAGCCGCTGGTGTGGTACATGGGTGACGACTCGAACAACGAGTACCTGTACAAGTGGGTGTCCACCGCCGTGTGGGACGCCGCTGATGCCAACCCGGCCGACCGCCTGGCCACCGGCGCCAAGTACCTCGACCAAGGCAAACTCTACGTGGCCCGCTTCAATGCCGACGGCACCGGCGTATGGCTGCTGCTGGACGTGGCCACCGCCACCACCGGCGGCAGCACCCTGGGCGCGCTGTATGGTGACCTGCCGGGCATCATCCTCAACACCCGTGGTGCTGGCGACGCCGTGGGCGCAACGCCGATGGACCGCCCGGAGTGGACCACGGTCAACCCGCTGAACGGCGACGTGTACCTGACCCTGACCAACAACAGTGCACGCACCCCGGACAAGGTCGATGCAGCGAACCCACGTGGCCCGAACCGCCACGGCCACATCATTCGCTGGCACGACAGCGACGACCAACTGAGCTTTACCTGGGACATCTTCGTGTTCGGCGCCAACGCTGCCGGCACCGCCGACATCAACCGCTCCGGCCTGACCGAACTGAACCAGTTCGCCAGCCCCGACGGCATGAGCTTCGATAGCCGCGGCGTGCTGTGGTTTGAGACCGACAACGGCGAAACCACCTTGACCGACTACACCAACGACCAGTTGCTGGCGGTGATCCCTACCGACCTGGTGGATGCCAGCGGCAAGCAGGTGCCGGTGAACGCACAGAACCAGGTGGACCTGCGGCGCTTCTTTGTCGGGCCAAATGGTTGCGAGGTGACCGGTATTACCTTTACCCCGGATAACAAGACGCTGTTCGTCAACATTCAACACCCGGACAACTGGCCGTATACCGACAAGGCGACCGATGCGACGCCGGCTGGGGCTACCGTGCGGCCGCGGGCTTCGACGGTGGTGATCCAGCGTATTGATGGTGGGGAGATCGGGACCGTTTGATCCCGTGCCGGTCAGCCAGCGTTTGCTGGCTGTACCGGCCTCTTCGCGGGCAAGCCCGCTCCTACAGGGGGCTCACTGGTTTCAGAACCAGCGTAGGGGCGGGCTTGCCCGCTTAGAGGTCAGTGAACGTTACCAGGCTATTGGCTCCCGGCTACGCACCCGCACTTGCTGCGCGGGCACCCGGGCATGCCATTGCACCACCCCCAGCGCCTCCACCTGGAACTCGCTGCGCATCACCCGCCCCTCTTCCTCGAACGACAGCTGCAACAGAAAATGCCCGCTGTTGAGCAGCAGCCCTTCGCTCAACCGTTCGAACGTTTCGTCATCCACCGCCCCAAGCGCTTGACGCAGTGCAGCCGCGTCCACATACCCCGACGCCGGCCTGCCGCTGACAATGCGGCTGAGCAACGAACGCGAGTAACGCCCTTCATACAGCGCCTCCAGCAGGGGCAGATGCTCCAACCCCAGCGCATTGGCGTTGAGCCGCCAACCCGTGGTCTGGGGCAAGGCGCACAGCATCGGGTAACGCGCCTGGCGGCTGGCGTCCGGCTCCAGCAACAGGTTCAGCTCGCTGGTGTCGAGCATCGGCTGGTCAGCCGCCAGCCGTGGCGGTTGCTGACGCAGGTACTGGGCGCTCTCGGCGCCCTGCAGGCGGGCATCACTGTCGGCATCGAGCCAGTCGGCCAGGGCATCGACCAGGCGTTCGGCCGCCATGTCATTGCCCAGCAAATAACGCAACTGGCGCTCGGCGCGTTCGCCATCGGCCCCCAGCAACGCATTGACGTTGAAGCAGGTGTGCTGGTCGCGTACCCGCAGCTGCGCCTGGCCAGCGCCAAAATCGTAGTTAAGCGGCTGCCCGCGCAAGGCTTGCCAGAACAGCGGACTGAGCCGCCAGGCAGGGTCCCGCAGGGCCTGCCCGGCATAGGCCAGGCCGGCCTGCTCCATGGCCCGCACCTGCACTCGCTGGTGCAGCAGGCGCACTTCGTCGACCTGACGCCGGCCATCTTCCACCAGCCAGGCCATGCCCGCCGCCAGCATTGCCAGCACCACCATTACCATCAACAGGGCCGCACCCTGCTGTTGCCTTCCACCCATCGGTGCGTGCCTCGCTCGCGGAATAAAAACGCCAGTCAACACGCGGGGTGTTTCAGGTAGATGGCAGTGCCCGTTCGTCATGTGCTCGTCATCTAGGCAAGGCAGGATTGCCCTTCCTTTTCATGACCTTACAGGAGTGGTCGCTATGGGTGGCATTGGAATCTGGCAACTGGTGATCGTACTGCTGATCGTGTTCTTGCTGTTTGGTACCAAGCGCCTGAAGGGGCTGGGTAGCGATGTGGGCGAGGCGATCCAGGGTTTTCGCAAGTCCATGGGTGGTGACAATGACGCCAGCGCCGCTGACCAGGCGCACGTGCAGCAACAGTGCCCGCTGAACGGCCAAGTTGCCCAGCAATCTCAAGCGGACCGCCAGGCCTGATGTTCGAGGTAGGCTTCAGCGAGTTGCTGCTGATCGGCGTCGTCGCGCTGTTGGTGCTGGGCCCCGAACGCCTGCCGGTGGCAGCCCGCACCCTCGGCCGCGGCCTGGGCCAGGCGCGCCGGGCCATGCACGCCTTGCGCACGCAGGTGGAGCGCGAAATCGAGATGCCCAACCTCGACCAGGCACCTCTGCAACGCCTGGAACAGGAGATCCGCCAGGGCATCAGCCTGAACGCGGAACCGGCCAATGATGCGGCCACGGCCGTGCTGCCCAAGGAAAATGCTTCATGAGTATTGCCATGGACCCTGCCGCGAGCATGCCCCTGACCGAACACCTGCGCGACCTGCGCAAACGCCTGGTGCGTTGCCTGGCGCTGGTGGCATTGGTGTTCGCCGGCCTGTTCCCCTTTGCCCAGACGCTGTACACGCTCATATCCGAGCCGCTACGGCGCTTTTTGCCGGAAGGCGCGAGCATGATCGCCACCAGCGTCACCTCGCCCTTTCTGGCACCGTTCAAGCTGACCGCGATGTGCGCCCTGTTCCTGGCCATGCCGCTGCTGTTGCATCAGGCCTGGGGCTTTCTGGCGCCGGGGCTGTACCGCCGTGAACGGCGCATTGCCCTGCCGCTGCTGGTATCGAGCATCGTTTTGTTCTATGCCGGCATGGCGTTCGCGTTCTTTCTGGTGTTCCCGATGATGTTCGGTTTCTTTGCCAGCGTGACGCCGGACGGCGTGGCGATGATGACCGATATCAGCCAGTACCTGGACTTTATCCTGGCGCTGTTTCTGGCGTTCGGGCTGGCGTTCGAGATCCCGGTGGCGACGTTCATCGTGGTCTGGGCAGGGTTGGCCGATGTGGCCACATTGCGGCGCAGCAGGCCCTACGTGGTCGTCGGGTGCTTTGTGGTGGGGATGATCCTGACACCGCCGGATGTGTTTTCGCAGACGATGCTGGCAGTGCCGATGTGGGTGCTGTTCGAGGTGGGGTTGCTGGCTTGTGGAATGTTGAAGCGGCCGGAGCCAGGCAAGGAGATTGTGGCTGGATTGTAGGGCCCTTTCGCGGGCACGCCCGCTCCCACAGGGATATCACAGGTTCTGAAGATTGTGATATCCCTGTGGGAGCGGGCGTGCCCGCGAATAGCCGTGATGCGTTCTAGAACTCGGCGAGCCGCCAGACTTCATAGGCTGGCGTCTCGTACGGGTGGCTCTGCTTGAGCGCAGCGACGACCTGCACAATCAGTTCGTCAGCCACCACCAGCTCCACCTTCCACTCTTCCACCGCCTCGACCTGGCCCGCTTGCCCGAGGAACGGCTGGCTGCCGTCCAACGGGCGGAACTGGCCCTGGCCAAGGGTTTGCCAGGCGCAGTGCTCATAGTCACCGATGCGCCCGCCGCCAGCAGCGAACACAGCGGCCTTGACCACTTCGACATGGCTGGCGGGGACGAAGAAGGCGAGCTTGTACACGCCTTAGTTCACCCACACCCGCGCGTTGCGGAACATACGCATCAGCGCGGCATCTTCCTGCCACTCGTCCGGGCGCCAGGAGTTTTGCACAGCGCGGAACACACGCTCCGGGTGCGGCATCATGATGGTCACGCGGCCGTCGCGGCTGGTCAGGCCGGTGATACCACGCGGCGAGCCGTTCGGGTTGGCCGGGTAGGCTTCGGTGACCTTGCCGTGGTTGTCGACGTAGCGCAGGGCCACGCAACCGGATACGTCAGCGGCCAGCAGTGCTTCTTCGCTGGCGAACTCGGCATGGCCTTCGCCGTGGGCGATGGCGATCGGCATGCGCGAACCGGCCATGCCCTGCAGGAAGATCGAGTTGGACTTCTGCACTTCGACCATGGCCACGCGTGCCTCGAACTGCTCCGAGCGGTTGCGCACGAAGTGCGGCCAGTACTCGGTGCCCGGGATCAGCTCGTGCAGGTTGGACATCATCTGGCAACCGTTGCACACGCCCAGGGCGAAGCTGTCGGTACGCTCGAAGAAGGCCTGGAAGGCGTCACGGGCACGGGCGTTGAACAGCGCCGACTTGGCCCAGCCTTCGCCAGCGCCCAGCACGTCACCGTACGAGAAGCCGCCACAGGCGACCAGGCCCTTGAAGGCTTCGAAGTCGACACGGCCAGCGAGAATATCGCTCATGTGCACGTCGATGGCGGCGAAGCCGGCGCGGTCGAAGGCAGCAGCCATCTCGACCTGGCCGTTGACACCCTGCTCGCGCAGGATGGCCACTTGCGGGCGCACGCCTTTCTTGATGTAAGGCGCCGCGATGTCGTCGTTGACGTCGAAGCCCAGCTTCACCGACAGACCCGGGTTGTCTTCCTCGAGCAGCAGGTCGAACTCCTGGTCAGCGCAGTCGGCGTTGTCGCGCAGGCGCTGGATCTGGTAGCTGGTTTCAGCCCACTGGCGCTGCAGCATGCGACGGTCATCGTCGAACAGCACTTCGCCGTTCAGGCTGATGGTCACTTCAGCGTTGTTGACTGGCTTGCCGATCACCGCGACGCACTCTTCACCCAGGCCAGCAGCGCTGAACTGAGCCAGCACGTCCGGGGTAGCATCCTGGCGAACCTGGATCACCGCACCCAGCTCTTCGTTGAAGAGGATGGCCGGCACTTCGCCCTTGCTGTCGGTCAGCGGGTCGAGTTGTAGGTCGAGGCCGCAGTGGCCGGCGAAGGCCATTTCCAGCACGGTGGTAACCAGGCCGCCGTCGGAACGGTCGTGGTAGGCCAGCAGGTGGCCGTCGGCGTTCAGGCCCTGGATCACGGCGAAGAAGGCCTTGAGGTCTTCGGCGTCGTCGACGTCCGGTGCCTGGGCAGCGATCTTGCCGTAGGTCTGGGCCAGGATCGAGGCGCCCATGCGGTTCTTGCCGCGGCCCAGGTCGATCAGGATCAGGTCGGTCTCGCCCTTGTCCATGCGCAGTTGCGGGGTCAGGGTCTTACGGATGTCGGTGACCGGGGCGAAGCCGGTGATGATCAGCGACATCGGCGAGGTGACGCTCTTCTCGACGCCCTCGTCGCTCCACTTGGTCTTCATCGACATCGAGTCTTTGCCGACCGGAATGGTGATGCCCAACTCCGGGCACAGCTCCATGCCGACAGCCTTCACGGTGTCGTACAGACGTGCGTCTTCACCTGGGTGACCAGCAGCGGACATCCAGTTGGCCGACAGTTTGATGTCGGACAGCTTTTCGATGCGCGAAGCCGCCAGGTTGGTCAGGGTTTCGCCGATGGCCATGCGGCCGGACGCCGGGGCATCCAGCAGCGCCAGCGGCGTACGCTCGCCCATGGCCATGGCTTCACCGGTGTAGACGTCGAAGCTGGTGGCGGTAACGGCGCAGTCAGCCACCGGAACCTGCCACGGGCCGACCATCTGGTCGCGGGCAACCAGGCCGGTGATGGTGCGGTCGCCAATGGTGATCAGGAAGCTCTTGCTGGCCACGGCCGGGTGGTTCAGCACGCGCTGGACGGCGCTGTCCAGGTCCAGCTCGCTCGGGTCGAAGTCATCGCCCAGCTCGGCTTCGCGGGTAACCGAACGGTGCATGCGCGGCGGCTTGCCCAGCAGCACGTCCAGCGGCATGTCCACCGGGGTGTTGCCGAAGTGGCTGTCGCTGACGGTCAGGTGCGGTTCTTCAGTGGCTTCACCGACCACGGCAAACGGGCAACGCTCGCGCTCGCAGATGGCCTTGAAGCGCTCGAAGTCGACCGCGCTGACGGCCAGCACGTAACGCTCTTGCGATTCGTTGCTCCAGATTTCGTGCGGGGCCATGCCCGGCTCGTCGTTGGGCACGTTGCGCAGCTCGAAGCGGCCACCGCGGCCACCGTCGTTGACCAGCTCAGGGAAGGCGTTGGAAATACCGCCAGCGCCCACGTCGTGGATGAAGGCGATCGGGTTGTTGTCGCCCAGCTGCCAGCAACGGTCGATGACCTCCTGGCAACGGCGCTCCATTTCCGGGTTTTCGCGCTGTACCGAAGCGAAATCCAGGTCAGCCGAGCTGGCACCGGTAGCCACCGACGAAGCAGCGCCGCCGCCCAGGCCGATCAGCATGGCCGGGCCACCGAGCACGATCAGCTTGGCGCCGACAGTGATTTCGCCCTTCTGCACGTGGTCTTCACGGATGTTGCCCATACCGCCGGCGAGCATGATCGGCTTGTGGTAGCCGCGCACTTCTTCACCGTGCGGGGTGTTGATGGCTTGCTCGAAGGTACGGAAGTAACCGGTCAGGGCCGGGCGGCCGAATTCGTTGTTGAACGCAGCGCCGCCAAGAGGGCCTTCGATCATGATGTCGAGGGCGTCGACGATACGCTCGGGCTTGCCATAAGCCTGCTCCCACGGCTGCTCGAAGCCCGGGATACGCAGGTTGGACACGGTGAAGCCGGTCAGGCCGGCCTTGGGCTTGGCGCCACGGCCGGTCGCACCTTCGTCGCGGATTTCGCCACCGGAGCCGGTGGAGGCGCCGGAGAACGGGGCGATGGCGGTCGGGTGGTTGTGCGTTTCCACCTTCATCAGGATGTGCACCGGCTCCTGCACCGCGCCGTACTGGCGGGTTTCAGGGTTCGGGAAGAAGCGGCCGGCAACGTTGCCGACGATCACCGAGGCGTTGTCCTTGTACGCCGACAGCACACCTTCGTTGTGCATCTGGTAGGTGTTTTTGATCATGCCGAACAGGCTTTTTTCCTGGGCCTGGCCGTCGATATCCCAACTGGCGTTGAAGATCTTGTGGCGGCAGTGCTCGGAGTTGGCCTGGGCGAACATCATCAGTTCGATGTCGTTCGGGTTGCGCTTGAGGCCCTGGAAGGCATTGACCAGGTAGTCGATCTCGTCTTCGGCCAGGGCCAGGCCCAGGTCGATGTTGGCCTTGGCCAGGGCGTCACGGCCGCCTGCCAGGATGTCGACCGAGGTCATTGGCTTGGGCTGGGCGTGGCTGAACAGGTCAGCGGCCTGCTCCAGCTGGCTGAGCACACGCTGGGTCATGCGGTCGTGCAGTTCGGCGGCGATCAGGGCGGCGTCAGCGTCGCTCAGGGTGCCGGCCACGTAGTAGGCGATGCCGCGCTCCAGGCGCTGGATCGACTGCAGGCCGCAGTTGTGGGCGATGTCGCTGGCCTTGCTGGCCCATGGCGAAATGGTGCCCAGGCGCGGTACCACCAGGAACAGACGACCCGTCGGCTCCTGTACCGGCACGCTCGGGCCGTACTTGAGCAGACGGCCCAGCACCTGCTGCTGGTCGGCGGTCAGCTCGCCGTCAACATCGGCGAAGTGGGCAAATTCGGCATACAAACCAGTAACAGCGGGGACTTTCTGGCTCAGTTGCTCGAGTAATTTACCGTGGCGAAAGGCAGAAAGGGCAGGAGCGCCGCGCAGGATCAACATCGTCGGGACAGCCTCAGGAAGGGGTGTGCTTAGAGGCCGTGCATTCTAGCCTAATTCGATGGCTTTCGGCACCTGCTCTAAGCCACGCCTGCCGGGCGGCGGAACCGGACTTCGGGGTCAGTTTTCAGCGGTGTCCGGCTTGAGACGAGATCGAGCGGCGCCGGGTGTCCGGTTCGACACATTCAGCGCCAGGGAGATCGAGCGCCGCAGGTGTCCGCCTCAAGACATTCTGCGCCTGGGAGATCGAGCGCCGCAGGTGTCCGGCTCGACACATTCAGCGCCTATGAGATCGAGCGCCGCCAGGTGTCCGGTTCGACACATTCAGCGCCTATGAGATCGAGCGCCGCCCGCGCGGCGCTTCGCGGGTAAACCCGCTCCTACGTTTGTTTCGGGCCAGTCCATCCTGTGCCTGGCGCGCGCGACCGCCTTGTTGGTACGACGCGATATTGAGATAGGCACCAAGGCGTTCGCGCGCGAATCCCACAGGCATAATTGGCCCGAAACAAACGTAGGAGCGGGTTTACCCGCGAAGCGCCGCGCGGGCGGCGCTCGATCTCATAGGCGCTGAATATTTTAAGGCGGACACCTGCGGCGCTCGATCTCACAGGCGCAGAATGTCTTAAGGCGGACACCTGGCGGCGCTCGATCTCCCAGGCGCTAAATGTCTCAAACCGGACACCTGGTAGCCCTCATGCAATCCCCCTCCCCCAACCACACAACCCGCTACCAGACAAGCTAACCGTTGTCGAGATATGGTTGGGCCAGTCCTTTGCGTATACTGCAACCTATGTTCGCCCACACTGCTTTGCGCCAGCGTTGCGCCAAATGGCTTCTCGCAACCGGACTCTTTCTGCTGCTAGGTGCCTGCGTTGAAAAACCCAGCACCCTCGAGCGCGTGAAGGAGGATGGCGTGCTGCGCGTGATCACACGCAACAGCCCTGCAACCTACTTCCAGGACCGTAACGGCGAAACCGGCTTCGAGTACGAACTGGTCCAGCATTTCGCCGACGATCTCGGCGTAAAGCTGCAGATCGAGACCGCCGACAACCTGGACGAGCTCTACGACTCCCTCGGCAAGCCCTCCGGCCCGGTACTGGCTGCCGCCGGCCTGGTCAGCAGTGAACGGCGCAAAACCCAGGTGAAATACTCCCATCCCTACCTGGAGGTGACCCCGCAGGTCATCTACCGCAACGGCCGCCCGCGCCCCACCGGCGCCCAGGGTTTGGTCGGCAAGAAGATCATGGTGCTCAAGGGCAGCAGCCATGCTGACCAGTTGGCTGAGCTGAAAAAGCAGTACCCTGCCTTGCAATATGAGGAATCCGACGCCGTCGAAGTGGTGGACCTGCTGCGCATGGTGGACGAAGGTCAGATCGACTTGACCCTGGTGGACTCCAACGAACTGGCGATGAACCAGGTGTATTTCCCCAACGTGCGGGTCGCCTTCGATTTGGGCGACACCCGCGACCAGCGCTGGGCAGTGGCAGCAGGCGAAGACAACAGCCTGCTCAACGAAATCAACGAATTTCTCGACAAGGCACAGAAAAACGGCACCCTTCAACGCTTGAAGGACCGCTACTACGGCCATGTCGACGTGCTTGGCTATGTCGGCGCCTACACCTTCGCCCAGCACCTGCAGCAGCGCCTGCCCAAGTACGAGAAGCACTTCAAGAGCTACGCCAAGGTCGAGCAGGTCGACTGGCGCCTGCTGGCCGCCATCGGCTACCAGGAATCGATGTGGCAGCCGGAAGTCACCTCCAAGACCGGCGTGCGCGGCCTGATGATGCTGACCCAGCGCACCGCCCAGGCCATGGGCGTGTCCAACCGCCTGGACCCGAGGCAGAGCATCCAGGGCGGCGCCAAGTACTTCATGAAGATCAAGGAAGAGCTTGACGACAGCATTCAGGAACCGGATCGCACCTGGTTTGCCCTGGCGGCCTACAACGTCGGCAGCGGCCACCTGGAAGACGCCCGCACCCTGGCCAAGCGCGAGAAGCTCAACCCGAACAAGTGGCTGGACGTGAAGAAGATGCTGCCGCGGCTGGCTCAGAAGCAGTGGTACCGGCAGACCAAGTACGGCTATGCCCGTGGGGGCGAACCGGTGCATTTCGTGGCCAACATCCGTCGTTACTACGACATCCTCACCTGGGTGACCCAGCCGCAGCTCGAAGGCCAGGTGGCCGAGGGCAACCTGCATGTGCCCGGGGTCAACAAGGACAAGCCAGCGGATAAGTCGTCGCCGATGTAAGCCAGTAGGCCTCTTCGCGGGCAAACCCGCGCCTACAAGATTTGCGCAGAACCTGTAGGGGCGGGCTTGCCCGCGAAGAGGCCGGTGCAGCTCAAGCCTTGGCCCGGCGGGCCTTGAAGAAGTCGCTGAGGATCTGCCCGCACTCTTGCGCCAGCACCCCGCCCTCCACCATCACCCGGTGATTGAGAAAGCCTTGGCCAAAGAACTGCCCCTGGCTCTGCACGATCCCCGCCTTGGGCTCCAGCGCGCCAAACACCACGCGCATCACCCGCGAATGCACGATCAGCCCCGCACACATGCTGCACGGTTCCAGGGTCACATACAGGGTGCTGCCGGGTAGCCGGTAGTTGCTGGCCGACCTGGCTGCCGCCCTGATCGCCACCATCTCGGCATGCGCGCTGGGGTCGCTGTCGATGATCGGCCGATTGAAACCCTGGCCGATCACCTGCCCATGCTGTACCAGCACCGCCCCCACCGGCACCTCGCCCAGCACCGCGCCTTCGGCGGCCAAGGCCAGCGCCAGGCGCATGAACTCCTGATCGCGACTGCGATCGATGATCTGCGGGCGCATCAGACCACCGCAATCGCGGCCATCAGGCCGGTTTCCATGTGGTCGATGACGTGGCAGTGAAACATCCAGGTCCCAGGGTTATCCGCCACCAGTGCTACCTGGGCGCGCTCGTTCTTGCCCAGCAAGTAGGTGTCGGTGAACCACGGTTCCTTGATGTCGTGACGGTTGGAGGCGATCACCTTGAAGCTCATGCCATGCAAGTGGATCGGGTGCTGGTACTGGGTCATGTTCTTAAGCTCGAAGATGTAGCTCTTGCCCTTCTGCAACGTGGCGATGGGGCGGTCGGCACAGGTCTTGTCGGTAATATCCCAGGCCTGGCCGTTGATCTGCCACATGCTCGACGGTTTGGCCGGATCAGGGGTGACAGAGACGCTGGCCGCCCACTCGAAATTGAAGTTCAGCTTTTCGGCATTCTCCAGGTCCGGCTCGGCGATCGGATTGGGCGGCAGCGCGGGCGGCCAGTCACTCGGCGCGTCGTTGCTGGCCACCGAACGCAGGGTGCCCAGGCGCACGAAACCGTCACGCAGGGAGATTTCCTCACCCGCCTCGGGAATGCGGATGGCCAGGCAGATACGCATGCCAGGGCCTAGCCAGTATTCGTCCAGCGCACGCGGGGTCACCGGGTTGCCGTCGAGGGCATAGATTCTCGCCTCGCAGTTGCCCTTGAGGTTGAGGCGGTAGGTCCAGGTATTGTCCAGGTTCAGCACGCGCACCCGCACCACCTGGCCGGCCGGCAGCTCGGTGATCGAGTCGGCCTGGCCGTTGATGGTGATCAACCGCCCGGCAGTGCCGTTGCGCGCGGCCTCGCGCGGAATGCTGAAAGGCAGCCATGCGCCCTGCTCGTCCACATGCCAGTTCTTCAGGCTCAGCGTACGCTCATGCTGGAACCCGGTGGGTTCACGTTCCTCGACGATCAGCGGCCCGACCAGACCGCGGCCCAGCTCCTCGGAACTGCTGACATGGGGGTGATACCAATAGCTGCCGGCGTCCGGCACGCGGAATTTGTAATCGAAGTACTCACCAGGCTTGACCGGCAGTTGCGAAACGTATGGCACACCATCCATCTCCAGCGGCAGGCGGATGCCGTGCCAGTGGATAGTGGTTTCGACCGGCAGGCGATTGATGAAACGCACCCGCAACCAGGTGCCTTGGCGTACCCGCAGTTCGGTGCCAGGTGCCGATGGGCCGAAGGCCCAGGCTTCGGTCTTGAAACCCGGCACCAGCTCCACTTCCAGTGGGGCGGCAATCAGCTCGTAGTCGTGCCCGGCGTTCTCGTCCTCGACCTTGCCCAACCAGTATCGCGCCGCGCCTCCGGCCCCCAGGCCTACTACAACCAGGCCAGTGAGGCCTTTGAGCATTTGTCGACGGGTGAAGGACATCGGTGCGGGTACCTCGCTTCGGTGCAATCAAACTGCCAGCAGGACTGACGATAAAGGCGAATACGATACACCTGCAAACGGGAAATATTAAGTGAAAACCCGGCGTCACGAAGCGACCGGACAAGCAATAAGCACCACCGCCCTGGCTCACGACCGTTCAAAACTGGCAGCCTTTCACCTCTATTGGACAACCGTGATGCTTGCCGACACCCTCCCCAGCGACCAGCAAATGCTGATGACCCTCGCCGGACAACTCACTGAAGACTGCCCTGACATGCGCGAGATGGCGCGCGAAGTCGCACAACAGCTCCTTGCGCGTCATGACCTGAAAGCACTCGAGCCCGACAATGTCTACCTGCACCGTTTCCACACCGCCGTCAGCAGCCCTCGAACCTTCAACGGCTGGCAGCACCTGGATCAGCCCTTTGAATCCCTGACCCTGCCACAACTGGTGATGCACCGCTTCGATGCCCAAGCCCGGGACAACGCTGACGTGCTCAGTTACCTCGCTGGCTTTTACAGCGATGGACCAGGCAAAGACGTGTATGACGAGCGCAATGAAGTTCGACTCGACCCCAAGGACGTGCTGGAGTATTTCTGGCGCATTGATTTTGCCTCGGGTTTCAAGACGCGGATGACCTCGTTCTGGGCAAAACATTCAGAGCACTTCCGCACGCTGGCCAAAGCCAACTTCATGAGCAAATTACTGGAAGCCTGCGCGCAAGAGCCCTCCTCCGCGCTAGCCCGTCACGGCCAGGATATCGCTCATGCCCTGGTGGGCGAGACAACCTGGCCGCCATCGCTGGAGGCACTGCAACGAAGGGCCTTGCCGGGTGGCGCAACGCGCGTATGCGCGTTGGACATTGGCGGGTATGTGGCGACGGACATCCTTCGCCTGCAATTGGCCAATGGCAGCCAGCTGATTTACATGCCGGGCGATGTCGACGGCTTACATTACTTCCAGAACGACCAGGCACTGTTCTGGTGGGTGCTCACAAACTGCACCTATGTCGAAAACCGAACCCGCTTTCTGGCACATTTTTCCCTCGACGATCGTGAAGAGGCTGACGGTAAAGTCGGGTTGAATCATCTGATCGATCTGCTCTTTCACGGCTGGGGCAACCATGATTACAGCGGCCTCAATACCCTCGACCTGACCATTGAAGAGGATGCCTTCGACTGGCTGCGCAACAAGGCTCGCAAGCGGATGATCGATGATGCGCATTTCTCTTTGCGCTCCAACGCCGACCTGCGCAGACAATTGTGGATCGGTTATCTGAAGGCGGGCCTGCAGGTGTTCGGCCCCATGGCGGCAGTGAGTTGGCCGGTAGCGTTGGCGCTGGTGGGGGCAGGCATTGCTGAAATGGGTTTGAACATCTACCAGGCGGTACACGGGCACACAACGCGTGAACGCAAGGCAGGTACAACCGGCGCCATTTTCGCCGCCATCGAGACACTGTTCAACGCGACCTTTCTGCTCAGCGCACCAGGCAAACCCCTTGACCAGTTCGCAGAGGTGGCTGAAGCAGGCGCTGCGACTGAGGAAGGGGAAGCCCCGATACCGGCGGAAGAATCAGCGCATGAACACAGCGGGGAACCCACTGATGAAAGTGCTTCAGAGGTGGCAGAGGCGATTGAAACCTGGGTACCTCAGCCCTTCCAGCCAAGCGAAAGGTGGGCTGCACTGCGCCCTTTCGAAACGAATGTAGTGCTTGGCGGCAAACCTGGTACAGGGTTTCTTGAAGGTATCCATCTGCAAGATGGGCAGTTTTACGCATTGATCGATGAGATGCCTTATCAAGTACGTTTTGTACCCGAACTGAAATCCTGGACCATCGTCGATCCTGAAAACCCTTTCTCATTTTACAAAAGCTTGCCCATCCGCCTGGATGGTGCAGGCCAGTGGCACCCAGTGGAACGCCTTGGCCTCAACGGAGGCATGCTGTCGAGCCTGAAAATCTGGGGCCGGCCGTCAGCAAGAGCAAGCGTGCCACCCTTGGCTGAAACACCTTACGCAGTGCCAGCCGATTTGCGCGCCTCACTGAAGGATGTTTCTGACGATGAGATTACCGGTGCGCGAGCGTTCCTCGATGCCCCTGATCGACAGGCCGCCATCGCCCGATTTCGCCAACTACGTGATCAACTGGCCGCCGATGCCCAAACGTTCATGACCACAGTGCAAACACCGGCACGGCCGCATATACCAGATTTACCCGCCAACGCTTCTTCCAAATACATTTTGAAAAGTCTCTACAACAACAGTAACGGCTTGGTCATTGGCGAAGCGCACAGTGGCCTTGGCAGCAAGCGATTGCTGATCGACAACATGCGCCAGCTACGCAAACTGAAGGTAAAGACACTGTACATGGAGCACTTCACCACCGACTTCCAGCAAGCAGACCTGGATACCTTCAACCGCACCGGCGTGATGCCGCAGGAGCTGGATCGCTACGTGGAAAGCCAGGATGTCGGCCACCGCACCGACCCCGAGGGCCGCTACACCTTTCGGCAGGTACTGGTCAGCGCACAGAAAAACGGCGTACGCATACAGTCCATCGACTGCATGGCCAGTTACCGCCAGGCGTGGGCAAATCCCGTTTCCGATGTGACACGCCAGCGCATGATGAACTTCCATGCACACTTGATCATCGAGGCAGACCAGGCCGCGCGCGGCTCGGGAAAATGGATTGCGCTGGTCGGCAGTACCCACGCCAACACCTTCCATGGCGTAACCGGGCTGGCCGAAACCGAAGGCGCGATTGGACTGCGTGTCGAAGACCGCCCGATCGGCGAACCTGACGCTTACAGCGCAGACCCTGGTGTGGATGCCTTGGACGAAGGTGGCACCGTAAGGCATGTGCAAAGTGACCTGCGGCTACGCGCCGCCGTATTGACCACCCGCCCGCCATCACCAGACTTTGACAGCCTGCTGGTGAGGCCTGGCGATTACGCGATCGAACGCACCCAGGGCGAGGAATACCTGATCAACCGCAGCCGGGACTCGACCTTGCGACGCACGCTGATCCAGCGCGATGGGCGCTTTTACTACCTGGAGCGCCCCGATTGGCCAACCATCCATGAACGTCGCTTTCAAAACCTGGGCGAGCTTCATGCCCAATTGAGATTACGCGGCATGCATCACATCGCCCCTTGAGCCAGGCAAGGCGCAGATACGACAAGGGCGCCTTGCGGCGCCCTTGGGGTTCAGCTTATTCCCACTCGATAGTGGCAGGCGGCTTGCTCGACACATCGTAGGTAACGCGCGAGATACCGTCGATTTCGTTGATGATACGACCGCTGACAGTTTCCAGCAGCTCGTACGGCAGGTGTGCCCAACGCGCGGTCATGAAGTCCACGGTCTCGACAGCACGCAGGGCCACGACCCAGGCGTAGCGACGGCCGTCGCCGACGACGCCGACCGACTTGACCGGCTGGAACACCACGAACGCCTGGCTGGTCTTGTGGTACCAGTCGGCCTTGCGCAGCTCTTCGATGAAGATGTGGTCGGCGCGACGCAGGATGTCGGCGTATTCCTTCTTCACTTCACCAAGGATACGCACGCCCAGGCCCGGGCCCGGGAACGGGTGGCGGTAGACCATGTCGTACGGCAGGCCCAGCTCCAGGCCGATCTTGCGCACTTCGTCCTTGAACAGCTCACGCAGCGGCTCGACCAGCTTGAGGTTCATCTCCTCCGGCAGGCCACCAACGTTGTGGTGTGACTTGATCACGTGAGCCTTGCCGCTCTTGGCGCCAGCCGACTCGATCACGTCCGGGTAGATGGTGCCCTGGGCGAGGAACTGGATGTTCTCCAGCTTGCTGGCTTCGGCATCGAACACGTCGATGAAGGTGCGGCCGATGATCTTGCGCTTCTTCTCAGGGTCGGCTTCGCCGGCCAGGTTGTCCAGGAACTGCTTTTCAGCGTCGGCGCGGATCACCTTGACGCCCATGTTCTCTTTGAACATGGCCATCACCTGGTCACCTTCGTGCAGGCGCAGCAGGCCGTTGTCGACGAATACGCAGGTCAACTGGTCGCCGATGGCGCGGTGCAGCAGCGCGGCAACCACCGAGCTGTCAACGCCGCCGGACAGGCCCAGCAGGACGTTGGCCGAACCGACTTGCGCACGCACCTGGGCGATGGCGTCTTCGACGATGTTGGACGCCGTCCACAGGGCTTCACAGCCGCAGATGTCCTGCACGAAGCGGGACAGGATGCGACCCCCTTGCTTGGTGTGGGTCACTTCAGGGTGGAACTGCACGCCGTAGTAGCCGCGGACGTCGTCGTACATGCCAGCGATCGGGCAGCTTGGGGTGCTGGCCAGAATGTTGAAGTTGCCAGGCATCTGGGTGACCTTGTCACCGTGGCTCATCCACACGTCCAGGCCCAGCACGCCGTCGTCGTCAACGTGGTCTTCGATGCCGTCGAGCAGGCGGCTCTTGCCGACAACGTCCACGCGGGCATAACCGAACTCACGCAGGTCGGAACCTTCTACCTTGCCGCCCATCTGCTCGGCCATGGTCTGCATGCCGTAGCAAATACCCAGCACAGGCACATTCAGGTCAAACACGGCTTGCGGAGCGCGCGGGCTGTTGGCTTCGTGGACCGACTCGGGGCCGCCGGCAAGGATGATGCCGCGCGGGTTGAATTCGCGGATCGCTTCATCGTCCATGTCGAACGGGTGCAGTTCGCAGTACACGCCGATTTCGCGCACGCGGCGGGCGATCAGCTGGGTGTACTGGGAACCGAAATCGAGGATCAGGATGCGGTGAGCGTGAATGTCGAGGGCCATGACTCAATCTCGTCAGTGGAAATCGGAAACGACGCGGGGCTGTCATGACAGCCCCGCTTTATGTTGTAGCTGGAAGCCTCAGCCTACGCGGTAGTTAGGGGCTTCTTTGGTGATTTGCACGTCGTGCACGTGGGATTCGGCCATGCCGGCACCGGTGATGCGCACGAACTCCGGCTTGGTGCGCATTTCTTCGATGGTTGCGCTGCCGGTGTAGCCCATGGACGAACGCAGGCCGCCCATCAGCTGGTGGATGATCGCGGCCAGGGCGCCTTTGTAAGGAACGCGGCCTTCGATGCCTTCCGGTACCAGCTTCTCGGCGCCGGCCGAGGAGTCCTGGAAGTAACGGTCGGACGAGCCTTGCGCCTGTGCCATGGCACCCAGCGAGCCCATGCCGCGGTAGGCCTTGTAGGAACGGCCCTGGAACAGCTCGACCTCACCCGGGGCCTCTTCGGTACCGGCGAACATCGAACCCATCATCACGCAGGACGCACCGGCAACGATGGCCTTGGACAGGTCACCGGAGAAGCGGATACCGCCGTCAGCGATCAGTGGCACGCCAGTGCCTTCCAGTGCTGCGGCAACGTTGGCGATGGCGCTGATTTGCGGCACGCCGACACCAGCAACGATACGGGTGGTGCAGATAGAGCCAGGGCCGATACCGACCTTGACCGCGTCGGCACCCGCTTCGGCCAAGGCCTTGGCGGCAGCGCCGGTGGCGATGTTGCCGCCGATCACCTGCACTTGCGGGTAGGTTTCTTTCACCCAGCGTACGCGGTCGATCACACCTTTGGAGTGGCCGTGGGCAGTGTCGACGACGACGACATCAACGCCAGCTGCCACCAGCGCAGCAACGCGCTCGCCGGTGTCCTTGCCGGTGCCGACGGCGGCGCCGACGCGCAGGCGACCTTGGTCGTCCTTGCTGGCCAGCGGGTAAGCCTTGGCTTTTTCGATGTCCTTGACGGTCATCATGCCCTTGAGGTTGAACTTGTCGTCAACGATCAGGACTTTTTCCAGGCGATGCTTGTGCAGCAGCTCGCGAACTTCGTTTTTATCGGCGCCTTCGCGGACGGTGACCAGGCGCTCTTTCGGCGTCATCACGTCGCGAACCTTGGCGTCCAGGCGATTTTCGAAACGCACGTCACGGGAGGTGACGATGCCGACCAGGTCGCCGTTCGCCAGTACCGGCACGCCGGAGATGTTGTTCAGGCGGGTCAGCTCGAACAGGTCGCGCACAGTGGCATCGGCGTCGATGGTGATCGGGTCCTTGACCACGCCAGCCTCGAACTTCTTGACCTTGCGCACTTCGCCGGCCTGTTGTTCGATGGTCATGTTCTTGTGGATGATGCCGATACCGCCTTCCTGAGCCATGGCAATGGCCAGACGCGCTTCGGTCACGGTATCCATGGCAGCGGAAACCAGCGGAATGTTCAGCTCGATGCCACGGGTCAAACGGGTCTTGAGACTGACTTCATTGGGCAGTACCTCGGAATAGCCAGGTACAAGGAGGATATCGTCGAAGGTCAGGGCTTCTTGGCTGATACGCAGCATCGCGGGGGCTCCCGGGCGGGAAAAATGGAAGCGCGCCATTATACTCATGCATGGCGCGCCGCTCAATGCAAAATAAGGGCCTTCGGTCAGGCTTGTGGCAGTTTTACCTGCACCACGGCCACCGGCTGGTCGAGCCAGTCGGCGAAGCTGTCGAGAAAGGCCTGGGTGAACCCGGCCTCGCCCCAGTTGTTGAAGATGAACCCCAGGTTGGAAAAGGCACATGGCTGCAGGTAAATGAAGCCATTGATGTCATCTTCGAAGCCGCACAGTGGGCAGGTAAAGTTGTCGCTCACTGCCGGCATCCACTCTTCCAGGCTTTCGAACAACGGTTCGCCTACCTCGCGCCGGCACTCCGGGCAACCGGCTTCTTCGAGGAAGCCTTCGGTGGGGGTATAGATGCAGCGCTTGAGCATCACTTCCAGGCCGTTGACCGGTTCGCCGAAGGGCAGTTTTTCCGGGTGCAGGGCCACTTTGCGCGCCCCTGCCGCCAGGGCATGGCCCATGCGGTTACCGGTGCGGCCACAGGTGGTCAGCTGCTCCTCGACGACCTTTTCGCGCACCAGCCAGCGCAGGATGGCGCGGGCACGGGCTTCATGCACCGGGACGGTAGACAGCTTTGGAACGATGATGCTCTGGGTGTTCATGAACGGGACAAGCCTGAGAAACGTCGGTAATGACGCAATTCTACCGCTCAGGCGCTCAGGTAGCGACCAATCAACGCCAGCCCACTGGCCAGCACCAGCCAGGTCACCAGCCGTACGAACGCTTCGCGGGATAACCGGTGGGTCAACCGACGCCCTACCCACAGACCAATGAACATGACAGGCAGCAGGCAGGCGGCGAGCAGCAGCAGGCGTTGGTCGGCATAGACACCGGCGATCAGGAACAGCGACAGACGCACTATCGTACTGCAGCTGATCAGCGCGCTCTGGGTGGCGCGTACCTGTTCCTTCACCTCCAGCCGTGCGCTCAGGTAAAGGGCATAAAGAAACCCGCCGCTGCCGAACAAAGCCCCGAACAACCCGCCTGCCGTGCCCATCGGCACCGCCCAGAAGCCGGACAGGCTGGCTGGCCTCACTTTCACTGCCAGCCCGTAAAGTGCATAGGCAGTCACGAATACCCCCATCAACAGCAGCAACAGGTCGGACTTCAGTTGCAGCAGGAACACCACGCCCAACGTACAACCCAAGGCCATGAAGGGCAGCAGCCGCAGCAATTCACTGCGTACCACATCCCGGCGCGACGGCAGCAGATTGCCGAACGCGGCCACGAAATCCAGCAGCACCAGCAACGGGATGATGCGTGACAACGGCATGAAGTGAATCAGCACCGGCCCCGCCACCAGTGCAGTACCAAAACCGGCGATGCCGAAGACGATGTAGGCCGCGGCAATGGCGAACAGGATCGGCAGCCAGTCAAGGCCGGAAAACGACAGTTGGGCAAGCATGGCAGCAGTTCCTGGGAAGACAGGCAAAGGTTAGCCAGCCATGAGCCATGCCGACTAATATGCCTTTATCCCAAAAGCCATCTCGAAAAGGCATGACATGACGTCAATCCGACAGTTGCGTTACTTCGTGGAGATCGCCGAGTGTGGCAGTTTCAGCAGTGCAGCCGAGCGACTGTACGTTGCCCAGTCGGCCCTTAGCCGGCAGATCAAGGAGCTGGAGCAGCAACTGGGCACGCCGCTGTTCGAACGCACGGCGCGCCTGCCTCGCCTGACGCTTGCCGGTCAGGCCTTTCTTGAACGGGCGCGACGCTTGCTGGCTGACCTGGCACAGGCAGAGCGGGTTACCCGTGACATTGGCCAAGGGTTGCAAGGCAGCTTGCGCCTGAACCATTCCAGCACCGTGCCGCTGACCGGCGGGCTTCTGGCTCGCCTGGGGAACTACCTGAAGCACAACCCAGGGGTTTCGCTGGAGATTGCGCAGCAGTCGTCGGAGGCACAACTGGAAGACATTGCTGCCGGACGGCTGGATATCGGCCTGTTGCGCTTGCCGGTGCTGCGCCAGCATGAAGGCGTGGTGCTGCATGAACTGTTCGACGAACCCTTGTTGCTGGCGGTCGCCGCTGGGCACCCCTTGGCGGGTACTCGGCACGTGCAACTGGAGCAATTGAAGGAAGAACGCTTCATTTCCATCCCGCACCGGGATCGCGGTGGCTTGAGCTACCTGTCGGCCTCGTTGTGCATGGGGGCAGGGTTCTTCCCGCAGGCGGCGCAGGTACTGTCGCGCAAGACTACGCAGTTGCAGCTGATACAGGCGGGGTTTGGGGTGGCGTTGTTGCCGCGGTGCATGTGCGAGATTGCCCCGGCTTCAGTCAGCTTCGTAGCGCTGGAGGGTGATTGCCAGAGCACGGTGGCACTGGCCTGTCGCCGTGATGCGGGGCAACTGGTGCGGCAGTTCGTGGCGACGATGCAGGGCTGAAGGCACCGGTTGCGGTCTTGTGGGAGCGGCCTTGCGTCGCGAAAGGGCTGCGATGCGGCCCCAGGTTTTCAGCTTCGCCGCATGAAGTGCCGGGGCCGCGTTGCGGCCCTTTCGCGACGCAAGGCCGCTCCCACAAGGATGGGGTCAAGGCTGACAGTAGGGGCAAGACAGACAACCGGGGCCGATGTCATTTATGATGCCTGCCATGATCAAAGACCCTTTCGAACGACTCGGGCTGGACCGCGAGGTCCTTACCGTCAGCCAACTCAACGGCCGCGCCCGCGTGCTGCTGGAAGACGTTTTCCGCAGCGTGTGGGTGGAAGGCGAAATCTCCAACCTCGCCCGCCCGGCGTCCGGCCACATGTACTTCACCCTCAAGGACAGCGGCGCCCAGGTGCGTTGCGCGTTGTTCCGGCAGAACGCCACGCGGGTACGCCAGGCGCTGCGAGACGGCCTGGCGGTGCGGGTGCGCGGCAAGGTTTCGCTGTTCGAGGGACGTGGCGACTACCAGCTGATTCTCGACACCGTCGAGCCAGCCGGTGATGGCGCGCTGCGCCTGGCTTTCGAGGCCCTGAAGGATAAGCTCGGTGCCGAGGGACTGTTCAGCACCGAACGAAAGAAGCCACTGCCGGCTCACCCGCAGCGCATCGGCATCATCACCTCGCCCACTGGCGCGGTGATCCGCGACATCATCAGTGTGTTCGGCCGCCGTGCCCCGCAGGTGGAGCTGAACCTGATCCCTACGGCTGTACAGGGCCGCGAAGCCATCGCGCAGATCGTACGCGCCATCCGCCTGGCCGACAGCCTCGGCTTCGATGCGCTGATTCTGGCGCGTGGTGGTGGTTCGCTGGAAGACCTGTGGTGTTTCAACGAGGAAGCCGTGGCGCGTGCCGTGGCCGCCTGCGTCACGCCAATTGTCAGCGCCGTGGGCCATGAAACCGACGTGTCGATCAGCGACTTCGTGGCTGACGTGCGCGCGCCCACCCCGTCGGCTGCCGCCGAGCTGCTGGCCCCTGACAACAGCGGCCTTCGGCAACGCCTGGATGGCCTGCAACGGCGCCTGCTGCTGCGCATGCAGAACCGCCTGACCCACGACCGCCTGCGCCTGGAGTCACTCACCCGCCGCCTGCGTCACCCAGGCGAGCGTTTGCGCCAGCAGGCTCAACGCCTGGACGACCTGGACATGCGCCTGCGTCGCGCGTTCATGCTCAACCTCAACCAGCGCCGCGAACGCCTGGCACGCCTGGACGCCCGCCTGGCCGCGCAGCATCCGGGGCGTAACCTGAAACTGCTGAACCAGCGCCTGGACAGCCTGGCCGAGCGCCTGCCACGGGCCATGCGTGAGGTGCTCAAGGACCGTCGCCAGCGGTT
Source organism: Pseudomonas sp. BO3-4 (assembly GCF_034044115.1). Classification (NCBI taxonomy): domain Bacteria; kingdom Pseudomonadati; phylum Pseudomonadota; class Gammaproteobacteria; order Pseudomonadales; family Pseudomonadaceae; genus Pseudomonas; species Pseudomonas sp. BO3-4. The sequence goes on along the minus strand of NZ_CP139018.1, from coordinate 1,147,913 downwards.
CCGGGCCCAGTTGCAGACACTGCAGGTGGTCAGTCCGCTGGCCACCCTGGCCCGCGGATACAGCATTTTGCTGGATGAACAAGGCCAGGCCATTCGCAGCGCGGAACAGACCCGCAACGGCCAACGCCTGACCGCCCGCCTGAACGAAGGCGAGCTGCTGGTGCGGGTCGAAGACAACCACCTGACCCCGGTCACCCTCTCACTACTGGACTGACACATGCCCCGCGTGCTCGCGCCCCTGCTTGCCCTTTCCCTGCTGCTGCTGGCCGGCGGCGCCCAGGCCAGCTACATCACCCGCACACTGAACAAACCGGTACCTGGCGGGGTGGCAGTCGTCGACCTGGGCCCCGCCGCCAACGCACCCAGCGCCCGTTTCGACGGCAAACCGGTGCTGGTGGTGAAGGAGCAGGACAACTGGCTGGCCATCGTCGGCATCCCGCTGACCCAGAAGCCCGGCACCGCAGTGCTGAACCAGGGCGGGCGCACCCTGCCTTTCAGCGTAGGCAGCAAGAAGTACCCTGAGCAGCGCATCACCCTGAAGAACACGCGCCAGGTCAACCCGAACCCGGCCGACCTCAAGCGCATCGACCGCGAACTGGCCGAGCAGATCAAGGCCTACCGCAGCTTCAGCCCTAACCTGCCGAGCAACCTGGTTCTCGACAAGCCGGTCAACGGCCCGCTGTCGAGCAAGTTCGGCGTGCGCCGCTTCTTCAACGGCGAAGAACGCAACCCGCATGCGGGGCTGGATTTTGCGGTGCCGGCAGGCACGCCGATCAAGACACCCGCCAATGGCAAAGTGATTCTGGTGGGGGACTATTTCTTCAACGGCCGCACGGTGTTCGTCGACCATGGGCAGGGCTTTATCAGCATGTTCTGCCACATGTCGAAAATCGATGTGCAGGTGGGCCAGCAACTGCGTCGTGGCGAGGTGGTCGGGCGCGTGGGCTCGACCGGGCGGGCTACCGGGCCGCACATGCACTGGAACGTCAGCCTGAACGATGCGCGGGTGGACCCGGCGATTTTCATTGGGGCGTTCCAGCCCTGAACGGTGCGCTGCCTGGGCCGGCCCATTCGCGGGTAAACCCGCTCCTACAAGGGGCGGCGTACCTGTAGGCGCGGGGTTACCCACGAATGGGCCAGCACCGCTGGCATTTCTTCCATTGTGTTGCGCCATCGAAAAATACCGCGCAAAAGCAACGAAGCACTCAGCCCAATCAAGCCATAAAATCTCGCCTAATTACTTTTTTTAAGCATTCCTCTCAATTTTTCCCGAACGCTTGCCATCCCCCACCCCACTGGTTAAGTTTGAAGGCATGAAAACCTTCAGCACCCTCATCCTGCTCCGACAACATCGCAGCCTCTGCCTGGTCAGCGCCCGACTACCAGGCTGAATCGCGTCGCCTCGCCTCTTCATATCGTTATCGCTCGGCAGGCCCGATCTCGGCCGCACACAAAAGGATTGCTTCCATGACCATGCTCAAAGACCCTTCGAAGAAATACCGCGCTTTCCCGACCATCGACCTGCCTGACCGTACCTGGCCGTCGAAGACCATCACCCAGGCACCTATCTGGTGCAGTTCCGACCTGCGTGACGGCAACCAGTCGCTGATAGAGCCGATGGACTCGGAGAAGAAACTGCGCTTCTGGAAGACCTTGGTGCAGGTTGGCGTGAAGGAGATCGAAGCCTCGTTCCCGTCTGCCTCGCAAACCGATTTCGACTTCGTGCGCACCCTGATCCAGGACGGCCACATCCCGGATGACACCACCATCCAGGTGCTCACCCAGGCACGTGAAGACCTGATTGCCCGCACCTTCGAATCGCTGCGCGGTGCGAAGAAGGCCATCGTCCACCTGTACAACGCCACCAGCCCGTCGTTCCGCCGCATCGTCTTCAATCAGGACAAGCAAGGCGTGAAGGACATCGCGGTGAACGCGGCCAAGCTGTTCGTCAAGTACGCCGCCCAGCAGCCGGAAACCCAGTGGACCTTCCAGTACTCGCCAGAAACCTTCAGCGCCACTGAAATGGAGTTCGCCAAGGAAGTCTGCGACGCGGTCATCGAGGTGTGGAACCCGACCCCTGAACACAAGATCATCCTCAACCTGCCGGCCACCGTGGAAGTGTCCACGCCAAATATCTACGCCGACCAGATCGAGTGGTTCTGCCGCAACGTCAGCCGCCGCGACAGCGTGATCATCAGCCTGCACTGCCACAACGACCGCGGCACCGGCATCGCTGCCACCGAACTGGGCCTCATGGCCGGCGCCGACCGTGCCGAAGGCTGCCTGTTCGGCAACGGCGAGCGTACCGGTAACGTCGACCTGGTGACCTTGGCACTGAACCTCTACACCCAGGGCATCGACCCGTTGCTGGACTTCTCCGACATCGACGGTGTGCGCAAGGTGGTCGAAGAGTGCAACCAGTTGCCGGTGCACCCACGTCACCCGTATGTGGGCGACCTGGTCCATACCGCGTTCTCCGGCTCGCACCAGGACGCCATCCGCAAGGGGTTCGCCAAGCAGCAGGATGGGGAACTGTGGGAGGTGCCTTACCTGCCGATCGACCCGGCCGACATCGGCCGCAGCTACGAAGCGGTAATCCGCGTCAACAGCCAGTCGGGCAAAGGCGGTATCACCTACCTGCTCGAGCAGGAATATGGCATCAGCCTGCCGCGTCGCATGCAGATCGAATTCAGCCAGGTGGTGCAGGGTGAGACTGACCGCCTGGGCCTGGAAATGACCGCCCAGCAGATCTACAGCCTGCTGCACAAGGAATACCTCCAGGCCAACGCGCCATACGCACTGGTCAGCCATCGCCTGCAGGAAGAAAACGGCCACAGCGCCGTGGAAGTGGAAGTTGCCGGTGAAGGCGAAACCACCCTGCACTGGCGCGGCAAGGGCAACGGCGCCCTGGAAGCACTGGTGGCCGGCCTGCCGATTGCCGTGGAGATCATGGACTACAACGAGCACGCCATTGGCGCTGGCACCAATGCCAAGGCCGCGGCCTACATTGAACTGCGTGTAGCCGGTGGCCGTCCGGTGCATGGCGTGGGTATCGATGAGAACATCACCACGGCCAGCTTCAAGGCCCTGTTCAGCGCGCTGAACCGCTCGCTGAGCCAGCAGGAAGCCAAGGCGGCCTGAAGCCTGGAATGAGGGATGAGAAAGCCCGCATCGTTTGATGCGGGCTTTTTTGTTGGCCTGCACTGGCCCTTTCGCGGGTAAACCCGCTCCTACAACGGCCTGTGTCCAATCACCAATGTGTGTCTACCACCGATCAGGTGTAGGAGCGGGTTTACCCGCGAATACGGACCCCCGGTGTGCGTCCACCGCAGATCGGTGCGGTAGGAGCGGGTTTACCCGCGAAAGGGCCAGCACAACCACTGCAAATACCCCAGGCAAAAAAAGGGGCGCCGACCAAGCGCCCCACAAGCCGTAAAGCACACAACAGTTTTCAGTTGGCGTCCAGCAGTGCCATCGCCTCGGCACTGCACGCTTCGATCCGCGCCCAGTCACCGTTCTTGATCCAGCTGCTGTCGAGCATCCAGGTTCCCCCCACGCACATCACGTTTGGCAGTGCCATGTAGTTGCGCACGTTGGCCGGGTTTACACCACCGGTAGGACAAAAACGAATATCGCCGAACGGGCCACCAAAGGCCTTGATCGCCGCTACGCCGCCGCTGATTTCCGCCGGGAACAACTTGAACCGGCGGTAGCCCAGGGCATAGCCCATCATGATTTCGGACGGCGTGCTGATGCCCGGCAACAGCGGGATTTCACTGTCCACGCCAGCCTCGAGAATGTCCTGGGTAATGCCTGGGGTAACGACGAACTGCGCGCCCGCAGCTTCAACCGCCGCGAACATGCTGCGGTCGAGCACGGTACCGGCGCCGACACACAGCTCCGGGCGCTGCTCACGCAGCACTTGAATGGCCTTGAGGCCATGCTGTGAGCGCAGGGTCACTTCCAGGGTACGGATACCGCCAGCGGCCAGGGCGTCAGCCAGCGGCAGGATGTCTTCCTCACGAGCAATGGTGATTACCGGCAGGATGCGCGCCTTTTTGCAAATGGCGTCGATCCGCGCGGCTTTATCAGCCATCGAGAGCTTGGGCTGTGGGCGTTCAAGGGTGGTCATGACTGTGGATCCTTGGCTCATGGGCACCAGTAGATGTCCAGGGGGTCGTGAAGAAAAGCGCGAATCGGCATTTCAGTAAGGTCATTGCCCGCCAGCGCGGCGCGCAGGGTAGCGAGTTTGCCCTGGCCTTGCACAGACAGCGCGATGAAGGCCGCGCTGGCCAGCAGCGAACGGGTCATCGACAGGCGCTGGTGCGGCACGCTCGGCGCCAGCAATGGCAGGCAGCGGCGTGGGCCGGCCGGGTCCAGGCCTGCTTCCAGGTTGGGACTGGCGGGGAACAGCGAGGCGGTATGGCCATCGTCGCCCATACCCAGCACCAGCACGTCGATCGGCGGTAGCTCGGCCAAGGCCTGGTCAGATTTGAGCGCAGCTGCATCAAGGTTCTCCGCCTGCTGGTACAGGCCAACGAAGCGGGCCTTGGCCGCTGCGCCCTTCAACAGGTGGCGGGCCAGCAGGCCGGCATTGCTGTCAGCGTGCTCCACTGGCACCCAGCGCTCATCAGCCAGGCTGACGATGACCTTGGCCCAGTCCAGCTGCTCGCTGGCCAGCTTCTCCAGGAACGGCACCGGGCTGCGGCCGCCAGACAACACCACACAGGCCTGCCCCTTGGCGGCAATCGCGGCGCGCAGGCGCTCAGCCACATCATGAGCCAAGGACACGGACAGTGCCTTGGCATCCGCCAGTTCATGAGCCTTCACGGCCGCTGGCAGTTTCAATTCAGATATCCCCATACCACGCCCTCCCATCGCGTGTGATCAGTGCAATCGAGCTCATCGGCCCCCAGGAGCCCGCCGCGTATGGCTTGGGCGCATCGCCCGCATTACGCCAGCCGGCGATCAACTGGTCGCACCACTTCCAGGCATACTCGATTTCGTCCTTGCGCACGAACAGGTTCTGGTTGCCGCGCATCACTTCGAGCAACAGCCGCTCGTAGGCATCCGGAATTCGTGCACTGCGCCAGGCATCGGAAAAATTCAGCTGCAATGGGCCACTGCGCAGTTGCATGCCCTTGTCCAGGCCCTGCTCCTTGGTCATCACCCGTAAAGAAATGCCTTCGTCCGGTTGCAGGCGGATGATCAGCTTGTTACCGATCTGCAAACGCTGTTCCGGGGCGAAGATGTAGTGCGGCGTTTCCTTGAAGTGAATGACGATCTGCGACAGTTTTTGCGGCATGCGCTTGCCGGTTCGCAGGTAGAACGGCACGCCCGACCAGCGCCAGTTGCGGATGTCGGCGCGCAGGGCGACGAAGGTTTCGGTGTCGCTCTGGGCGTTGGCGTTGTCTTCTTCCAGGTAACCAGGTACCGGCTTGCCTTCGCTGTAGCCGGCAATGTACTGGCCGCGCACCACACTGGTGCTCAAACCGTCACCAGTGATCGGTGCCAGGGCCTTGAGCACTTTCACCTTCTCGTCGCGGATGGCATCGGCGGACAGTTCGCTGGGCGGGTCCATGGCGATCAGGCACAGCAACTGCAGCAGGTGGTTCTGGATCATGTCGCGCAGTTGGCCGGCCTTGTCGAAATAACCCCAACGGCCCTCGATACCGACCTTTTCCGCGACGGTAATCTCCACATGGGAGATGGAGTTCTGGTTCCACTGGGTTTCGAACAGGCTATTGGCGAAGCGCAGGGCAATCAGGTTCTGCACCGTCTCTTTGCCCAGGTAGTGGTCAATGCGGTAAACCCGGCTTTCAGGGAAAAACCGCGCAACGGCATCGTTGACCCGGCGCGACGACTCCAGGTCGTGGCCAATCGGTTTCTCGAGCACTACCCGGGTGCGCGCAGCCAGCCCGACCTTGTCGAGGTTTTCGCAGATGGCCCCATACACCGCCGCCGCCGTGGCGAAGTAGGCAATCAGCGGCAGCTCGCCCGGCAGTTGCTCGGCCAGGGCCTGATAGCCCTCGGGCTGAAGGAAGTCCAGATGCTGGTAATTCAGGCGGGCGAGGAAGCGACCCAGCGCGGCAGGCTCGATATCTGCATCGGGCACGTGCCGACGCAGGTGGGCTTCGATGCTGTCCAGGTGCTCCTGCGCACTGCCGACCTCACGGGCGAGGGCCAGCAGGCGAGTGTCCGGGTGCAACAGGTTGGCCCGGTCGAGCTGGTAGAGCGCAGGAAACAGCTTGCGCAATGCCAGGTCGCCGAGGGCGCCAAACAGGGCAAAGGTGCAAGGTTCGACACTGATTGCAGCCATGATGTTGGTTCTTTCCTAAAGTTGGTCTAGGAATACCGCTTTCACACACGGTTTTCAAGGGATAATGTAGTAAAAACCACAACATTACACACAAGTGTTACAGACAAGTGGTGCGCCAACCGCACCGACAGTACGATAGACGACCGTGCAAAAAGCCTGCTGCTCCCACAGCCGGCTGTCTTCCCGACCCAAGGACACACCCATGGACCGCGTGCGAAACCTCCTGGAACAGATCCAGGGCCGCCTCGACGAGCTGAACAAGGCCGAACGCAAAGTCGCCGAAGTCATCCTGCTCAACCCGCAACAAGCCACCCGTTTCAGCATCGCTGCGCTGGCCCAGGCGGCCAAGGTCAGCGAACCGACCGTCAACCGCTTCTGCCGCTCGTTCGGCGTCAGCGGCTACCCCGAGCTCAAGCTGCAACTGGCGCAGAGCCTGGCCAGTGGTGCTGCGTATGTCAGCCGCGCAGTGGAGGCCGACGATGACCCGGCCGCCTATACCCAGAAGATCTTCGCCAGCGCCATCGCCTCGCTTGACAGCGCCTGCCAGCAACTGGACCCGCAACAGGTCAGCCGCGCTGTGGACATGATGATCCAGGCCCGGCAGATCCACTTCTTCGGCCTCGGTGCCTCGGCCCCGGTGGCCCTGGATGCGCAGCACAAGTTCTTCCGCTTCAACCTGGCCGTGTCGGCCCACGCCGATGTGCTGATGCAGCGCATGCTGGCCTCGGTCGCCCACACCGGCGACCTGTTCGTGATCATTTCCTACACCGGGCGCACCCGCGAACTGGTCGAAGTGGCGCGCCTGGCACGTGAAAACGGCGCTTCGGTGCTGGGCCTGACCGCCGCGGGCTCGCCACTGGCCAATGCCTGCAGCCTGAGCCTGCACATCCCGCTGCCGGAAGATACCGACATCTACATGCCAATGACCTCGCGGATCATCCAGCTGACCGTCCTCGATGTACTGGCCACCGGCATGACCCTGCGCCGCGGCGTGGACTTCCAGCCGCACCTGCGCAAGATCAAGGAAAGCCTCAACGCCAGCCGCTACCCGATCGAGGACGACGAACTCAACTGAGCCGGTGCGCCTGCAAACGCAGGTGCGCACGCTGCCCAGGCGCCAGGCTCAGGCCTTCACCACTGCCGCTGGTCGCCTCGACGCAGACAAAACGCTGCGACTCGCGGCCAGTCACCCCCATCAGCGGGCGATTGCCAGGGTGCCAGACCACGGTGTCGTCGCTGTCACCGGTATCGATGCACAGCTCGCGCTGCCAGGCCGGGTCCTGCAATTGCACCCGTGGCGTGCCGGGGTAGACCTTCTGGCAGCCGCCCTTGAGCTTCAGCGCGCCATCTTCACGGCAAGCCTGGCGGTTGAGGCGGTCGTAGCCCTCAATATCTTCCAACCCAGACAGCGCTATCTCGGACACGTCGCTGATGCGCCAGTACGCCAGCAGCGCATGGCTCAACTGGCAGGGTTCGCTGTCCTGATGCTCGGTGCTCAGGCTCAGTTCCATGCGGCTACCCAGCCGGGCGTGCAGGTCGACCTGCCAGTCGCACAGGTCCAGCCGCCATTTCAGGGTCACGCCCTCCTCGTCCTCACGGCTGTCCACCAGCTTCCAGTCCAGCAGCCGCGCCCAACCGTGGGCCGGCCACAGGTCTTCGCTGGGATGACGGCCATACCAGGGCCAGCACACCGGCACACCACCCCGGATCGCCCCAACCTGCGGCCACTGTTCGGCGCACCACAGCCACGGCCGTTCACCCGCTGGTTGAAAGTGCAACAACTGCGCGCCCTGGCGGCTGAACACCGCCTGGCAACGGGGGTGATCGATGATCAGGACATCGCGCTGCTGATAACGCTCCCACTCGAATGTCGGCCGGGGCCGCTGCGAGGAAAAGAAGCGATGGAGCGGATGTTCGGGCATGGTTCAGAGCTCTTGTTGTTTGAGATAGCGCTGTCTCGGCCTATCCCCAACACCCACTGCAGGCCAGTGGGTGCCGGGAACCGAAAATGGATTGGCGTAAATTTACAACAAGTTGCCTTAGAATGACGACTGAATCTTCAAGCCAGCGACCAGCGCGTTATCCACCTCGTCCACCCCGCCAGGGCTCTTGATGTACTGCAGGTTGGGCCTCACGGTCAGCCAGTTGGTGACGTGGAAGCCGTAGTAGAGCTCTGCGTTGTATTCGGTACGCTGCAGCGGTACGAAACCAGGGTTGTCGTAATCGTTGATGCCGCTCTGTGCGTTGAGCAGTTCGGCGCGCTTCTTCACGTCGTCATTCACATGAATTCGCGCCACGCCGAAGCCGATATCATCCTTGGGCCGAGCGTCGAAAGCGCCTTTGTAGACCAGCCCCACCTGCTGGTAGTTGTCGACCACGTTGGTGGCCTTGTCGTGCACGGTGAAGTTGGCGAACAGGCTAAGGCCACGGTTGACGTCGCCGCCATGGGCAGTGACCTGCTGCTGCGCCACCACCCACCATCCGTGCTTGCTGGAATGCGACTTGAAGGCTTCACCGGTCAGCGCCTGCGGGTTGCCGTTGACGTCGTCGTACACATCGTCAGCCTTGGCCGTGCTGTAGTAGTAACCCAGGCGGTACTCGCCCGGCAGACCATTGACCTTGGGCGACCACACCGCTTCCACCGGCAGGATCGCACCCTTGGTACCGCTACCGCTCAGCTTGAAGCCGTTGCCGGTTTCCAGGTTGGAGGGGTTCTGCTCGAAGGCCCCGACCTGCACGAAGAACGCCGGGGTGATGTTGTACTTCACCCGCAGCGCCCACTGGCTGACCGGCCAGTTGTACCAGATACCGCCCACCCAGTTGCCCACCTGCGAGCCGCAGAAGGCCAGGTTCTGGAAGTCGCAAGGGAAGCTGTTGAAGTCCTCCCCCTCGCCAAAACGGCCAAATTTCACGTCAAGCGCGCCGTCAAAGTACTTCTGCTTGATCCACATCTGGGTCAGGCGCCAGGTCTGGCCACGGCCCCACACCTCCTGCACCGAGCTGAACTGCCCGGCGCGCGGGTCGCTGATGCGGTCGTTGGACAGGTTGCGACCGCTTCGCTCGGTGATCGCCAGCTTGAACTCGGCATCATGCCAGCCCAGTATCTTCTGCAAGTCCAGATGCGCGCCGAGGGCGAACTGGTCGCTGTAGCGTGCGGTCTTGTCGTCGTTGTAGCCGCCATGCAGGTTGCCAGCCACCTCACCCACATAATCGAGGGTGAAGTCATAGCCCTTGTCCAGCAGCTCGGTCCGGGTGCCGCCCCAGTCGCCGGTCATCCATTTGGATTCGCTGGAAAAAGCCTCGGCAGCCTGTGTACCGCTGCTGCCTACAAGTGCAAGCAGGGCCAGCGATCCCAGTGTCTTGATGCGTTTGCGCTGTTCCATCCCTTTGCGTCCTCTTTTTCTTATTGATGGTGTAGACGATTCAACGGCCTTTGAAGTGAGCCACGTTGTCCTTTGCGGTTGCGCCAGTGCCGGCCAGGTGCAGGCGCTCGCCATTGGCAGCGTCGAACAGCAGCACCCGGGCTGGGTCGAATTGCAGGTTGAGGGTGTCACCCACCCGGCACGCCACATCTGGCGCCAGGCGGCAGCACACCTTGGTCTGGTTGAGCGTGACGAACACCAGTAGGTCCGGCCCGGTGGGCTCTGTGACCTGCACCTCGGCGCGGATAGCCGGCAAACCATTGCCGTCAGCAGCGCCCAGGGCAATCTGCTCAGGGCGGATGCCGAGGATGATCTCGCGCCCCTCCAGCGCGTCAGCAGCCAGCCCCAAAGGCAGCTCGCAGCGCGCCTGGCCGCTGTCGAGCAACGCCAGCAAGCGGCCATCCTGCCTGGCCAGACGCACCGGAATGAAGTTCATTGGCGGCGAACCGATAAAGCTGGCCACGAACTGGTTGGCCGGGTCGTTGTAGATCTGCTGCGGGGTGCCGAACTGCTGGATGATGCCGTCCTTCATCACCGCCACCTTGTCGCCCAGGGTCATGGCCTCGATCTGGTCATGGGTGACGTACACCGTGGTGGTCTTCAGGCGCTGGTGCATCAACTTCATTTCGGTGCGCATTTCGACCCGCAGCTTGGCATCGAGGTTGGACAGGGGTTCATCGAACAGGTAAATCTTGGGTCGCCGCGCCAGTGCCCGGCCCATGGCCACGCGCTGCTGCTGGCCGCCGGACAGCTGCGCCGGCTTGCGCGCCAGCAAGTGTTCGATCTGCAGCAACTTGGCCACCCGCGCCACTTCCTCATCGATGGCGGCCTGGGGCAGCTTGCGGATCTTCAGGCCGAATTCGATGTTCTCGCGCACGCTCATGGTGGGGTACAGCGCATAGGACTGGAACACCATGGCGATATCGCGGTCCTTGGGGCTCATGCCACTGACGTCCTGCTCGTCAATGAGGATGGCGCCGCCGGTGATCTGCTCCAGGCCGGCGATACAGTTCATCAGGGTCGACTTGCCGCAGCCCGACGGGCCCACCAGGATCAGGAACTCGCCATCCTTGATCGACAGCTGGATGTCCTTGAGGGTATCCGGCAGGCCGCTGCCGTAGGTCTTGTTCACATTGCGAAGTTCGAGCGTTGCCATGGCTTACCCCTTGACCGCGCCGGCCGTCAGCCCGCGCACGAAATATTTGCCTGCCACCACGTAGACCAGCAGGGTTGGCAGGCCAGCGATCATCGCTGCCGCCATATCGACGTTGTATTCCTTGGCCCCGGTGCTGGTATTGACCAGATTGTTCAGGGCTACGGTAATCGGTTGCGAGTCGCCGCTGGAGAACACCACGCCGAACAGGAAGTCGTTCCAAATCTGGGTGAACTGCCAGATCAGGCAGACCATGATGATCGGCGTGGACATCGGCAGGATGATGCGGCGGAAGATGGTGAAGAACCCGGCGCCGTCCAACCGTGCGGCCTTGACCAATGCGTCGGGGATGCTCACGTAGAAGTTGCGGAAGAACAGCGTGGTGAAGGCCAGGCCGTAGACCACATGCACCAGCACCAGGCCACCGGTGGTGCTGGCCAGGCCAAGCTTGCCGAGGGTGAACGAGGCCGGCAGCAGCACAGTCTGGAACGGCAGGAAACAGCCGAACAGCAGCAGGCCGAAGAACAGTTGCGAACCTCGGAAGCGCCACATCGACAGCACATAGCCGTTCAGTGCACCAATCGCGGTGGAGATCAGCACCGCGGGCACGGTGATCATGATCGAGTTCCAGAAGTAACCGCTGACCGCTCCCCAGGCCTTGACCCAGCCTATGCCGGTAATCACTGCAGGCCAGCTCAGCAGGTTGCCGGTGCTGATGTCTTCGGGGGTCTTGAAGCTGGTCAGCAGCATCACCACCAGCGGCACCAGATACAGCAGCACAGCGATCAGCAACACGGCATGGATGGCCATGCGGCTGAGGCTGAGCACCGGCTTGTCGACAGGACTATGCATGGCGTTTGCTCCGCAGCTCCGAGTACAGGTAAGGCACGAGGATCGCCAGGATTGCCCCGAGCATCAGGATGGCGCTGGCCGAGCCCATGCCCATCTGGCCGCGGCTGAAGGTGAACGAGTACATGAACATTGCCGGCAGGTCGGAGGAGTAACCCGGGCCGCCGGCCGTCATTGCCGCCACCAGGTCGAAGCTCTTGATGGCAATGTGCGAGAGGATCATCAGCGCGCTGAAGAACACCGGGCGCAGGCTGGGCAGCACCACGGTCCAGTAGATACGCGGCAGGCTGGCACCATCCATCTGCGCAGCGCGGATGATCGACGGGTCAACGCCACGCAAGCCGGCAAGGAACATTGCCATGATGAAGCCCGAAGCCTGCCACACGGCCGCGATCACCAGGCAATACACCACCCGGTCGGGATCGATCAGCCAGTCCAGGCGAAAACCCTCCCAGCCCCAGTCGCGCAGCAGCTTGTCCAGGCCCATGCCGGGGTTGAGCAGCCACTTCCAGGCCGTGCCGGTGACGATCATCGACAGTGCCATGGGGTACAGGTAGATAGTGCGGATGAAGCCCTCGCGACGGATGCGCTGGTCGAGCAACACTGCCAGCAACACACCGATGGCCAGGCTGATGGCAATGAACAGGCCGCCGAACAGAAGCAGGTTCTTGCTCGCCACCCACCAGCGGTCGTTGTCGAACAGACGGGCGTATTGCGCAAGGCCCGCCCACTTGTAGGTAGGCAGAAAGGTCGAGGTGGTGAAGGACAGCACGAAGGTCCAGAGGATGTAGCCGTAGAAGCCCACCAGGACGATGAACATGCTGGGTGCCAGCACCAGCTTGGGCAGCCAGCGCTGAAGCGCGTCCAGGGGTGAGGCCCGCAGTTGGGCGGTGGTCGTAGTCATGTCTTGGATCCCGAGGTAGTGGCGGTGCTACGCACCGCTTCGCGGGCAAGCCCGCTCCCACAGGTCCGGCGTCATGACCAGGAACAGTGGTGAGCAGGGCCCATCTGGGAGCGGGCGTGCCCGCGAACAGCCGTTACTGGGCAGCCTTGATCGCCGCCGCCAGCTTCTTCGCCGCATCGGCCGGGTCGGCCTTGGGGTCGTTGATGTAGTTGGTCACCACATCGAAGAACGCGCCCTGCACGGCCAGCGTGGTGGCCATGTTGTGCGCCATGCTCGGTTGCAGGCCGCCGGTCTTAGCATCGGCAAGGAAGTCCTTGGCGGAGGTTTGAGCACAGGCATCGAAACCATACTTGCCCATGTCGGCGAGCATGTCGTTGCGTACCGGGATCGAACCCTTGTTGATGCTGAAGACCTTCTGGAAATCCTCACCCAGCACCTTGCGGGCAATGTCCTGCTGGCCAGCAGAGGTGCCAGCGTTGTTCTGCTTGAACACCACCAGCGAATCGATGTTGTACAGGAACGCCTTGTCGGTACCGGGGAACGGCACGCACTGGTAATCCTTGCCGGCGGTTTTCTTCGCCAGGGTCCATTCGCTCTTGGCCCAGTCGCCCATGATCTGCATGCCGGCCTTGCCGTTGATGACCTTGGCGGCTTCCAGGTTCCAGTCCTGGCCCTTGCCGTCCGGGTCCATGTAGGTGGCGACTTTCTTCAGCTCGGTCAGCGCCTTGACCATCTGCGGCCCGGTCAGCGTTGCGCTGTCGAGGTCGACCAAGGCCTTCTTGTAGCCATCGGCGCCCATCACCGCCAGCACCACGCTTTCGAACACGGTGCTGTCCTGCCACGGCTGGCCACCATGAGCCAGCGGGATGAAGCCGGCCGCCTTGAGCTTGTCGGCGGCGGCGTAGAATTCGTCGAGGGTGGTAGGCGCCTTGTCGATGCCGGCTTTTTTGAACACCTCGGGGTTGATCCACAACCAGTTGATGCGGTGGATGTTCACCGGTACGGCAACGTAGTCACCGTCGTACTTCACGGTGTCGGCCACTTTCTTGTCGAGCAGCGAGTCCCACTTTTCGGCCTTGGCCACATCCTTGAGCACATCGGCGTCGAGCAAGCCGGTGGCCGCCCAGTCCTGGATGTCGGGGCCTTTGATCTGCGCGACACCGGGCGGGTTGCCTGCGACGGCGCGGCTTTTCAGCACGGTCATGGCCGTGGCACCACCACCACCGGCAACAGCGCCGTCCTTCCAGGTGAAGCCGTCTTTCTCGACCTGCGCCTTGAGCACATCGACCGCCGCCTTTTCACCGCCAGAGGTCCACCAGTGCACGACCTCGACACTGCCTTTGGATTCGGCAGCCGAAGCCCCCAAAGGAAGTAAAGAAGCCAGAGAGATTGCGGCAGCGAGACGGAGCGTGGAATTCATCGGAGCACCTTTCTTGTTGTTATGCCGTGCAAGTCGATCGCTTGCGTAGCATGAAGTCTAAACAGCGTGCCCGCCTCGTCAGGTAACGAAGCGATGCGTGAATGTCATCATCTGGTTACATAGCTGGAGCTGGCCAGGTTGCTGGCCAGGCTGGGTGCCAGCGGCAAGCCTGGCAGCAGCAGCGCCTGGTAGGCGTGGTAGAGGTCGGGCTTGCCCGGCCAGAGGGTCCCCGCTGGCCGGTTGCGGGCATCGAGTTCGTGGTGCCAGCTGCCAGCGACAGGGTCGATGAAATGGTTGGCGATAAAGCCCCAGCAGTTGCGGTACCACTGCTCGTACTGGGCTTCGCCGGTGCGCTGCAACAAGGCTGCTGCGGCGGCACAAGCTTCGGCGTGCACCCAGTGCAGGCGTGCATGCACCACCGGGCGATTGGCCCAGTCCAGGGTGTAGACGAAACCTGCAGCGCCATCGACGTTCCAGGCATGCTGGCAGGCGGCATCGAACAATCTGCAGGCACTGTCTGGAAGCCACTGCGGGGCGAGCAGCCCGGCCCGTTGCAGGCTGGCCTCCAGGTGCAACAGTAGCCGTGCCCACTCCATGGCATGCCCGGGCGTAGTGCCATAGGGCCGGAAGTGGTCGGCGGGGTGCTCGCGGTTGTAATCCGGCAGCGGCTGCCAATGGGCGTCAAAATGTTCGATGACCCGATAACCGTTGGCGGCGGCATGGGTATGGATAATGCGCTCAGCAATGCGCAAGGCGCGTTGCAGCCAAAGGCTGTTGCCGGTGGCATCGGCCAGGGCCAGGAATGCCTCGGTCGCGTGCATGTTGCTGTTGGCGCCACGGTATGGCTCAGGCAGTTGCCATGCGCGAGAGAAGGTCTCTCGAAGGGCACCCTTGGCTTCGCTCCAGAAGTGCGTTTCGATCACCTCGGTTGCATCGGCCAGCAACAGCTGGGCATCGGCTGCACCGGCCACCACTGCAGAGCTGGCGGCAAGGGCGACGAAGGCATGCAGGTAGGCGGACTTGCCGCTGTCTTCCTGGCCGCCGGGGTGGGCGAACCAGCCACCGTAGCTGGCGTCCTGCATGGCCCCACGCAGGGCAGCCACACCGTGTTCGGCATAGGCCAGGCTGCCGGGAATGCCCTGCAGATGGGCCAGGGCGAAGCAGTGGGTCATTCGCGCAGTATTCATGGTTTCGGCGCAGGCGCCGGGCGTGAGCTGGCCTTTGGCATCCAGGTTGCCGAAGCCGTCGGGCAGTTTCGCAGCTTTGGCGAATGCCAGCAGGCGCTGTGCTTCGGCCAGGCGCCAGGCGGTATGGGCCGGGGCGTTGAGCCAGCTGGTGGGCGGCAGGTTGAGGGTGTTCATGGGCCAGCTTGATCCTTGCCAGGCTTTTGCGAATTCTAGCCAGCGGGCGTGCGCGGGATGTCACGAAGGAAAACGGAATTGTCACCGGGCGGTGACATTGGTGTGCCCAGTGCTACCAACGCAAGACTCAGTCCACGCCACGCGGCAAATACAGAGTCACCCGCAACCCGCCCTCACGCAGGTTCAGCAAGCTCACCTCGCCCCCATGGCTGTGGGCGATGTTCCGTGCAATCCCCAACCCCAGCCCATAGCCCTGCTGCTGCCCGGCCAGACGGAAATGCGGCTCGAACACCTGTTCCAGCTGCTGTTGCGGCACCCCGGGCCCCTGGTCATCCACCTGCAGCACAAAGCCCTCTGCCCCGTCGATGATACGTAGCCGCGCCCGTTCGCCGTACTTGATGGCGTTGTCGATCAGGTTTCCGATGCAGCGACGCAACGCCAGCGGCTTGCCCGGGTAAGGCGCCAGCGCCTGGCCCTCGACGGTGATGCGACCATCGCCCAGGTAAGGCTCGGCCAGAATCTCCAGCACCTGGTTAAGGTCGACCGGCTCGATGTTTTCGTGGATGTCGGTGTCCTTCACGCACTGCAAGGCGCCTTTGACCAGCAACTCCAGCTCGTCCAGGTCCTGGCTGAACTTGGCCTGCAATCGCTCGTCTTCCAGCAGTTCGACGCGCAGGCGCAGGCGCGTGATCGGCGTGCGCAGGTCGTGGGAAATGGCGCTGAACAGCTGGCTGCGTTCGGTCAGGTAACGGCTGATACGCTCGCGCATGCTGTTGAATGCCCGGCTCACCTCGACCACTTCGCTGCCGCCCGCTTCAGCCACTGGCGCCACATCGGCACCCAGCGACATCTCTCGGGCGGCCCGCGCCAGGCGCTTCAATGGCCAGCTTTGCCAATGCACCAGCAAGCCGATGAACAGCAACAGCAAGGCCGTGGTCAGCACGATGAAGCCGATCTGCTGGCGCGGCAGGCGTTCGGCTTCCAGCCCCGTGTACGGTTCGGGCAACAGTGAGGCGATGTACAACCATTCGCCCTCGCCCAAGCGGATCTGCGTGACCAGTACCGGGGGTTTCAGCGGCTCCAGGGTCAGCGAATAATGGGCCCATGAGCGCGGCAGTTCGTCGAGTTTGAGGCCGCTGTTGAAGATGCGCAGGTCGTCAGGCCCGACAAACTCCACGGAAATTTCCATCTGCGAACCCAGGCGCTCGTGCAGCACCTGCTGGAATTCATCGATCACCGCCTGCTTGCGAGGGGTGACGGGCAGTGCCTGCATGTCCAGCGGCGTGGCGTTGAGCGACACGAAGAAACGCGTGCCACCCATGCTGCGCAATTGGTCGAGCACCAGCGGCCGATAGGCCACCGGCAGCGAGCGGAAGTAACTGACGCTGGCACTCATGGAATGGGCCAGGCTGCTGGCGCTGGCACGCAGCCCCTGAAGCTGGCTGGCCCGCAGCTGGGAAACCCAGATAATGCTGGACAACCCCTGGGCCAGCAGGACAACCAGCAAGGTCAGCAGCAGCATGCGCCCCAGCAAGGAGCGCGGCAGCAGGCGCCAGCGCCGCTCAGGGCGCACAGCAGACATGCGCCGCCAACAAGTAGCCACTGCCACGCACGGTGCGGATCAGCCGGGGAGGTTTGTCGGTATCGCGCAGGCGCTGGCGCAGACGGCTGACCGCCATGTCGACGATACGGTCCAGCGGCATCGGTTCGCGGCCACGGGTGGCGTTGCCGATGGTGTCGCGGTCGAGGATTTGCTGCGGGTGATCGAGGAACAGTTTGAGCAGGGCAAAGTCGGCGCCAGAGAGGATCACCTCCTCTCCATCACGGTGGAACAGGCGGTGGCTGACCGTGTCCAGGCGCCAGTCGTCGAAGGCCAATACGGCACTGCCCGGCGCCGCCTGGCCGAACTCGGAGCGGCGCAACAAAGCCTTGATTCGCGCTTGCAATTCGCGGGGGCTGAACGGCTTGCCCAGATAGTCGTCAGCGCCCAGCTCCAGGCCGATGACCCGGTCGGCCTCGTCGGAGCTGGCGGTGAGCATGATGATAGGTACGCGCGCCTGGCGTGGGTGCTGGCGTACCCAGCGGCACAAGCTGAAGCCGTCTTCGTCGGGCAACATGACGTCAAGAATGACCAGGTCGCAGGGCGTGGTTTCCAGCGCGTGGCGAAAGCCCTTGCCGTCAGCCTCGGCATGTACCTGGAAGCCGGAGCGGCTCAGGTAGGTTTGCAGCAGTTCACGGATTTCCTGGTCGTCGTCGACCATCAGGATCGATTTGCCGGCAGTGCTCAAGGTGGTCCTTCCTCTTGTTGATTGCAGGTCTTTTTGCCTGCTGTCGGGTAGTGCCATTGGCGCCGCAAAGCGGCTCCATCAGTGATCCAACGCCTGCTGCAACGCTACCCCTGCCCCCTCCAATCCGGAAAATTCCGCCGTCACCAGCCACACCGGCACCCCGGTGAAATAGCCACTCATACACCCCTTGTCGGCAAAACTCGCGGCAAACCCGCTACGCAAGAACAGCTCGGCAAAACGCGGAATCACGCCGCCCACAATATAGACCCCGCCTCGCGCGCCCAGCGTCAGCACATTGTTACCCGCCACTCGCCCAAGGAAACGACAGAACTGCTCGACCACCGCCAGCGCCCGTGGCTCACCGCCCAGTGCGGCATCGGTGATATGCGCCGGGGTCTTGTGCCTGGGCGTGTCGCCGTCCAGCGCACAGATCGCCTGGTACAGCCGCACCAGCCCCCCCCCACTGAGCACGGCCTCGGCGCTGACATGGCCGATCTGACTGTGGATCTGCTGGTGGATTGCCGCTTCGCGAGCATTGCCTACCGGCAGGTCAACATGCCCGCCTTCACCCGGCAGGGCCTTCCAGTGCTGTTCGCCCAGACGCAGCAGCGAGCCCACACCCAGGCCAGTACCTGGCCCGATCACCAGTGCCGGCCTCGAGGGGTCGGCCTGGCCGGGGCACACCTCGCGGAACTCGCCTTCGCGCAGACGCGTCATGCCCAGCGCCATAGCGGTGAAATCATTGATCAGCAACAGTCGCTCGACCTGCAAGGTCTTGCAAAATGCCGTGCGGCTCAGGCGCCAGTGGTTGTTGGTGAAGCGAAATTCATCGCCATCGACCGGGCCGGCCACCGCCAGGCACACCGCCGCCAGGCCACCGCGGGCGATGCCTTGGCTTTCCAGGTAGGCCTCGATGGCCTGCTCGGGGTTGGTGTAGTCCGCGGTGGCGAAAACATTTACTTCATGCAGCTGGTTGTCACGCCACAACGCAAAACGGGCATTGGTGCCGCCAATATCACCAACCAGCAGGTGCTTCATTTGAGGTGCTCCAGGGCCGAGGTAAAGGCACTGGCGCCCTGCTCTGCCGGGCTGAACGCCATGCGCATGAAGCCGAACAGCTCGCGCCCACACCCCAGGTCGTTACCCTGGGGGGCCGGCGGCAGCTCACGGCTGGCCAGTTCTTCGGCCGACACCATGATCCGCAACGTGCCTTCGACTCCGTCGACCCGCACGATATCACCATCGCGCACCCGCGCCAGCGGGCCGCCGTCGTAAGCCTCCGGGCAAACGTGGATGGCCGCGGGGATCTTGCCCGAGGCACCGGACATACGCCCGTCGGTAACCAGCGCCACCTTGTAGCCACGGTCCTGCAATACACCGAGGAACGGGGTGAGCTTGTGCAGTTCCGGCATGCCATTGCAACGCGGGCCCTGGAAGCGCACCACCGCGACAAAGTCACGCTCCAGCTCACCGGCCTTGAACGCGTCGGCCAGCGACTGCTGGTCCTGGAACACCCGCGCCGGGGCCTCGACCACCTGGTGCTCGGGGGCAACGGCAGACACTTTCATCACGCCACGGCCCAGGTTGCCCTCCATCACCCGCAGGCCGCCTTCGGCCGAGAATGGTCGCGACACCGGGCGCAGGATGCTTTCGTCCAGGCTGTGTTGCGGCCCTTCGCGCCACACCAGCTTGCCATTGTCGAGGAAGGGTTCCTGGGTGTAGCGGCGCAGGCCATGGCCGGCCACGGTGTTGACATCTTCGTGCAGCAGGCCGGCATCGAGCAGTTCACGAATCAGGAAGGCCATGCCGCCGGCAGCCTGGAAGTGGTTGATGTCGGCCTTGCCGTTGGGGTACACGTGCGACAGGGTCGGCACCACTTCGGAGAGGTCGGCCATGTCCTGCCAGGTCAGCTGGATACCGGCAGCCTGGGCAATCGCCGGGATGTGCAGGGTGTGGTTGGTCGAGCCGCCAGTAGCGTGCAGCGCGACGATGGAATTGACCAGCGCCTTCTCGTCGACGATTTCGCCCAGCGGCATGAAGCTGCCGCTGGCCTTGGTCATGCGCGTCACCTGCTGCGCAGCCTCGGCGGTGAGTGCGTCACGCAGCGGCGTGTACGGGTTGACGAACGAGGCGCCCGGCAGGTGCAGCCCCATCACTTCCATCACCAGCTGGTTGGTGTTGGCGGTGCCGTAGAAGGTGCAGGTGCCGGGGCTGTGGTAGGAATTCATCTCGGACTCCAACAGCTCTTCGCGGCTGGCCTTGCCTTCGGCATAGCGCTGGCGCACATCGGCCTTCTGCTTGTTGGAGATGCCGGAAACCATAGGCCCACCCGGGACGAAGATGGTCGGCAGGTGGCCAAAGCGCAGCGCGCCCATCATCAGCCCGGGGACGATCTTGTCGCAGATGCCCAGCATGAGTGCTGCGTCGAACATGTTGTGCGACAGCGCTACCGCCGTGGACATCGCGATCACTTCACGGCTGGCGATCGCCAGCTCCATGCCCGGCTCGCCCTGGGTCACCCCGTCGCACATGGCCGGCACGCCACCGGCGAACTGGCCGACCGAGCCGACCTCGCGCAGGGCCTGCTTGATCTGCTCGGGGAAGTGCAAGTAAGGCTGGTGGGCAGACAACATGTCGTTGTAGGCCGAGACGATGGCCACGTTGGCCGCGTTCATCAGGCGCAGAGTCTGCTTGTCTTCGCTGCCGCAACCGGCCACGCCGTGGGCGAAGTTGGCGCACTGCAGGCTGGCACGCATGGGGCCTTCACTGGCCGCACCGCGAATCAGTTGCAGGTAGCGTTCGCGGGTGGCGCGGCTGCGTTCGACCAGCCGCTGGGTGACCTCAAGGATGCGCGGATGCATGTACTGGACTCCAGGCTAATTGTAAGGGCGGTTTACCGGGCATTTCCCCTCCAAACGATTGCGGCCTAGGCTCATGGTTAGGAGCCCGCTGCATCGGTGGAGGCACGTTGCCCAACCACTCGTTGTATATTTAAACAAAATACTGCCACTAAAAAGGCTTGTTTTCTATCAGCCAGTGAATAATCTTGTAATTCCAACAACAAAACCGTTTCAGTGAAGCTCCTTTGTGCCATAGGTTTCACTCGAACTGCCAGAGGTACTGCCATGACCCTTCGCATCGCCATCAATGGATTCGGCCGAATCGGGCGCAATGTCCTGCGCGCACTGTATACCCAAGGCTACCGCCAGGACCTGCAGGTCGTCGCCATCAACGACCTGGGCGACAGCACCATGAACGCCCACCTGCTCAAGTACGACAGTGTCCACGGCACCTTCGACGCGACCGTCGAGGCCGACCACGAAAGCCTGACGGTCAACGGTGACCGTATCGCGGTCAGTGCCATTCGCAATCCGGCCGAACTGCCCTGGAAGGCCGAGGCGATCGACGTGGTGTTCGAGTGCACCGGGCTGTTCACAGACCGCGCCAAAGCCGCTGCGCACCTGGCCGCCGGGGCGGGCAAGGTGATTGTCTCGGCACCGGCCAAGGGTGCCGATGCCACCGTGGTATACGGGGTCAACCACGACATCCTGCGTGCCTCGCACCAGGTCATTTCCAATGCCTCCTGCACCACCAACTGCCTGGCGCCGATCGCCCAGGTGCTGCACCGGGAGTTCGGCATCGAGCAAGGCCTGATGACCACCATCCACGCCTACACCAACGACCAGGTGCTGACTGACGTTTACCACAGCGACCCGTACCGTGCGCGTTCAGCCACCCAGTCGATGATCCCGAGCAAGACCGGTGCCGCCGAGGCCGTGGGCCTGGTGCTGCCGGAGCTGGCCGGCAAGCTGACCGGCATGGCGGTGCGGGTGCCCGTCATCAACGTGTCGTTGGTGGACCTCACCGTCAACCTCAAGCGCGAGGCCACGGCCGAGCAGGTCAACCAGCTGTTCCTCGAGGCCAGCAAGCATTCCAAGGTATTGGGCTACAACGCCCTGCCACTGGTTTCCTGCGATTTCAACCACAACCCGCTGTCGTCGATCTTCGATGCCAACCATACCCGGGCCAACGGGCGGATGCTCAAGGTGCTGGCCTGGTATGACAACGAGTGGGGGTTCAGCAACCGGATGCTGGATAACTGCCTGGCGCTGCACCGGGCTGGCTGACGCGACCCGTGTGGGGGCAACTGTCTTGCTCAATTTCTAAAAGCTGGCGCGATCCCTGTGGGAGCGGCCTTGCGTCGCGAAAGGGCCGTGCAGCGGCCCCAGGATCTCCGCATCATGCATAGATTGCTGGGGCCGCTTTGCGGCCCTATCGCGACACAAGGCCGCTCCCACAAGGGTTGCTCAGGCCTCGTGGCAAACGTGGTCGTCGACCAAGGTATAACGCACCGTGACCGATGAATGGTTAGGGCAGGCTCAAGGTTGCAGGCCGCTCCCACAAAAAGCACACGGCATCCCGCGACTACAATCTTTACCTTTTCCTGATAATTCCACACTTGACCTGCAGCAAGGATGATAAGCATTATCATTAACCTTTCGTCGGCCAGGTCCCCCCGTGAGTCAGTCCCGGTTCAATTCCGTCTTCCTCGTTCAGCGCCTCACCCTGCTGCGTACCCTGCAGCGCATGGTCGGTAACCCCAGCACGGCCGAAGACCTGCTGCAGGAAACCTACCTGCGGGTGTCCCGCGCGCTGGGCGAGCGGCCCATCGAGCACATCGAGCCGTTTGTGTTTCAGACCGCGCGCAACCTGGCGTTGGACCACCTGCGTGCACGCCGGGTGCAGGCACGCATGCTGGTCGACGACGTGCCCGACGAAGTGCTGCACAGTGTCGCCGCGCCCGCCACCAGCAGCGAGGATGCCGCGCACGCCGAGCAGTTGCTCAAGCACCTCAGCGTCAGCCTCAATCAACTGAGCGAGCGCCAACAACGCATTTTCATCCTAAGCCGCCTGCATGGCGCCACCTATCTGGAAATCGCCGAACAACTGAGTGTTTCGCCCAGCACGGTACAAAAGGAACTGAAACTGATCATGGCAATCTGCATGGGTGTTGCCGAACGACTCAAGTAAGCTGACCGCAGGCGAACGGCAACGCAAAGCCCTTGCCACACCCCGCCTTAGTCTTGATCATTCGCAAAAAACCATTCAAGGATTCACCGTGACCGACAGCCCTGCTCCTCGCCCGTCACCTGCCAGGCCTATTGCCCGTGCTCGTGCCATGGACGAGGCGCTTGACTGGCTGGTGCGCCTGCAATGCGCAGATGCCGAGGACACCCAGGCCTTTGAAGCCTGGCTGAGCGCCGCGCCAGAAAACGCCGAGGCCTATGTCGAGGCTGAGGCACTGTGGAACGGTGCGCCGTTGCATCAGGTGGCCACGCACATGCACCAGCGGCAACGCCGCTCATTACGCGGGCGCCTGCGCAGTCACTGGAAACCCCTGGCCACCGCGGCGATGCTGCTGGTCGGGCTGTTCACCGTCGGTAACCTGCCCATGCGCCTGCAGGCCGACCACCTTACGGTGGTCGGCGAGCGCCAGCGCCTGCAACTGGAAGACGGCGCAAAAGTGCTGCTCAACACCAATTCGGCATTCGCCAGCGAACGCCAGGACGGCCGCCAGGTCGCCCGCCTGCTACAGGGCGAGGCTTACTTCCAGGTCCCCGAGGGCGCTCAGTTGCCGCTGGAGGTTGAAGCCGGGCCGTTGCGCGCACAGGTGCGCGACACCGACTTTGCCGTGCGCTACCTTGACGGCGAGGCCCAGGTACGGGTGCAACGCGGTGATGTCGACCTGCAGGGGGATCGTGACCAGCGCATCCGCTTGACTGCCGGCGACAGCATCAGCGTCGGCCCCCAGGGCTTTGGCCAGCGCCAGCGCCCCGACATGCACAAGGACCTGGCCTGGATCGACGGCCGTCTGGTGTTCGAGAACTGCCCGTTGAGCCAGGTACTGGCCGAAGTGCAGCGCTACTACCCGGGCTGGATCATCAACCGCAATGCGCAGCTGGAGAACGTTGCCGTCACCGGTAACTATCGCCTCGACCAGCCGCTGGAAACCCTGCGCGCACTGGCCCACATCACCTCGGCACAACTGCATGAGTACCCGGCGCTGGTCATCCTGAACTGACCCCTGAATTATTTTTACGCGATCGCACTCGCCCGCCCGTCTCGTTATAGCCAATGCAACTGATTCTTGTTTAAAGCAAGAACAGCCATCACCTATAACAGCCCGCGCGTCTGGGAGCGCTTCCGATGTCCACTGGTCCTACCCGCTCGTCCAACCTTCCCCGCCGTACAGGACAACTGTCCCTGTTGACCCTTGCTCTGCTCGCCAGCGGCGCCTGCAGCCTGCCGGCGCTGGCCGCCGAGCCGGCCCAGGCCAGCAGCCCGCGCATGGGCGACTACCGCTTCAGCATCGGCCAGCAGCCGCTGGTGTCGGCGATCAACGCCTTCAGCCAGGTCACCGGCTGGCAGGTCGGCTTCAGCGCCGAGCTGGCCGACGGCGTGGCTTCGCCAGGCGTACAAGGTTCGCTGCCGCCAGATGCTGCCCTCAAGCGCCTGTTGCGGGGTACCGGGCTGAGTTTTCGCAAGATCAGCAACGGCAATGTGGTACTGGAGCGCCAAGCCGCAAGCAACGTGATTGCACTGCAGCAGGTGACCGTCAGCGCCACCCGCAGCGCACAGGACGTCAGCCAGGTGCCGAGCACTGTCAGCGTGCAGACCCGTGAGCAACTGGACCGGCAGAACGTGAACAATATCCAGGATCTGGTGCGCTACGAGCCGGGTGTGTCGGTATCCGGAACCGGCCAACGCAGCGGGCTGAACGGCTACAACATCCGTGGTATCGACGGCGAGCGGATCCTCACCCAAGTCGACGGCGTGTCGATCCCCGACAGCTTCTTCTACGGCCCCTACGCCCAAACCCAGCGCAACTACGTCGACCCGGAAATCGTCAAGCGTGTGGAAATCCTCCGCGGCCCGGCCTCGGTGTTGTATGGCAGCAACGCCATCGGCGGTGCGGTGAGCTACTTCACCCTCGACCCGGACGACATCATCAAGCCCGGTAAAGACGTGGGGGCACGCCTGAAAACCGGCTACAGCTCGGCCGACGAAAGCTGGCTGACCTCCGCCACCGTCGCCGGCCGCCAGGGTGATTTCGACGGCCTGCTGCACCTGAGCCAGCGCAACGGCCACGAGACCGAAACCCACGGCAGCCACAGTGGCGACGGCCTGTCGCGCACCGAAGCCAACCCGATGGACGTGCGCACCACCAACGTGCTGGCCAAGCTGGGCTGGAACTACGCCGACGACGCGCGCCTGGGGTTCACCTACGAGCGCTACAAAGATGACCGCGACCAGAACATCCTCAGCGCGGTGGGTGGGCCGTTCATCCCCGGCTTTGGTGGCATGAACTCGTACCGCATGCGCCAAGGCAACGACACGATCACCCGTGAACGCTTCGGCCTCAATCATGAATTCGACCTCGATAGCGTGGTCGCAGATCACGTCAAATGGAGCCTCAACTACCAGATCGCGAAGACCGACCAACGTACCGATGAGCTGTATGTCGCCTCGGGACGCCAAGTGCTTCGGGACCGGCAGACTACCTACAAGGATCGCCAGTGGGTATTCGACGCCCAATTGGACAAGGCCTTCAGCATTGGCCAAACCGACCACCTGTTTACCTACGGCACCACATTCAAACAGGAGAAAGTAACGGGTTCACGTAGCGGCACCGGCACTTGCCTGAACATCGGGGGTACCTGTACAGCCATCGGACAGGACAGCGCGCGTGACGGCCAGGCCTTGGTCAGCGACTTCCCGGACCCGACCGTGAATACCTACAGCCTGTTCGCGCAGGATGAAATCCGCTGGAACAACTGGACCTTCATGCCCGGCGCGCGCTACGACTACACCCGTATGGAGCCCAAATTCACCGAGGCATTCCTGCGCGGTCTGGAGTCCAGCGGTACGGCGCCTACCTCCCAGGACGATTCGGACAAGAAGTGGCACCGCGTCTCGCCCAAGTTCGGCCTGACCTACGCCTTCAACGACAATTACACCTGGTACGGCCAATATGCAGAGGGCTTCCGCACGCCGACCGCCAAAGCCATGTATGGCCGCTTCCAGAACCTGGACCAAGGCTACCGCGTGGAGGGCAACCCGAACCTTGAGCCTGAAAAGAGCAAAAGCTACGAAACCGGCCTGCGTGGCAACTTCGACGCCGGCAACTTCGACGTGGCAGTGTTCTACAACAAGTACCGTGATTTCATCGACGAAGATGCCGTGCAAAGCGCCAACCTGGAACAGACCTTCCAGGCCAACAACATCAAGCACGCCACCATCAAGGGTGCCGAATTCAAGGGCCGCCTGAACCTCGACCACTTCGGCGCACCGCAGGGCCTCTATACTCAAACCTCGATTGCCTACACCTATGGTCGTAACGATGACACCGGTCAACCGCTGAACAGTGTCAACCCGCTCAAAGGCGTATTCGGCCTGGGCTACGAGCAGCAGAACTACGGTGGCTTGCTGAGCTGGACGCTGGTCAAGCGCAAGACCCGTGTCGACGACAGCACCTTTTATTCGCCTGACGGTTCTACCTCGAAGTTCCGCACCCCGGGCTACGGTGTGCTGGACCTGACCGGCTACTACAAGGTCACCGACGACGTCACCATCAACGCCGGGCTGTACAACCTTACCGACAAGAAGTACTGGCAGTGGGATTCGGTGCGCAGCTACGACGGCCAGGGTGAGGCGGCTGTGACCCAGCCAGCCAACATCGACCGCCTGACCATGCCGGGGCGCAACTTCGGTATCAATGTGGTTTGGGATATCTGAGGCGTTACGTCTGTACCGGCCTCTTTGCGGGTAAACCCGCGAAGAGGCCGGTACTGGCAACACAAATACCGGCTTTTTTTACTGTCCCGCTCCCGCTGTTTCGTCTTGTATCTAGACGCCCTCTTTCCAAGGACTGCCCCATGACCGAACGCCCATCCCTGCGCTCCCAACGCCTGAACCAGATCACCCACGCCCCGCACGCCGAACTGGATGCCCTGGTCAAATCCCACGCGCCTTTCGACAGCCGCGAAAGCTTCGCCCGCTTCGTCGTCGCGCAGTACCTGTTCCAGTCCGAGCTGCAGGCCCTGTACAACGACCCTCAGCTGATCGCCATCGTCCCTGATCTGGCTGAGCGCTGCCGTGCCGACCAGGCCCGCCTGGACCTTGCCGACCTCGACACCGAAGTACCGGCCGCCGTACCGGGTGCCGTGGGCAAGCTGAGCCTGGGCGAGGCAATGGGCTGGATCTTCGTCTCCGAAGGCTCCAAACTGGGCGCTGCGTTTCTGATCAAGCGTGCCGTGGCCCTGGAACTGTCCGACAGCTTCGGTGCCCGTCACCTGGGGGAGCCCGCCGGTGGCCGTGCCGAAGGCTGGAAGCAGTTCACCCGCATCCTCGATGGCCTGGCGCTCTCGCCGGAAGAGGAAGCGGCTGCCGAGCGCGGTGCAGTGGCCGCTTTCGAGCGCTTCACCGAGCTGCTCAAGCACGCCTACGCTGCGGATGCCGCGCTGGTCTGATACGCCGAAGCCGGCCACCCCTCCGGTGGCCGAACCGTTTTATGCAGTGAGAACATGACCCGACCAGCCCGCTCGAAACTCGCCCGCCTGTTGTATGGAATCCTGGCCTACGTGAGCCTCGGGGTGGGCCTGGTCGCCATTGTGATTCCTGGCTTGCCGACCACCGAGTTCATCCTGCTGGCCGCCTGGGCCGCCACGCGCAGCTCACCGCGCCTGTCGGCATGGCTGGAGAACCACCGGCTGTTCGGGCCAATTCTGCATAACTGGCGCAACGGCAAGGTGATCCAGCGCCGGGCCAAGGTCAGCGCAACCATCAGCATGCTGCTGTGCGCGGGCCTGATGCTGACCTTTCTGGAACACCACTGGCCAGTATTCCTGGCAATCGCCGGCATGACCCTGGGCAACCTGTGGATCTGGTCACGCCCGGAACACGCCTGCCCTGCCCCGTCACAAGCTCAGCAGCCCTGAATACAAGGCGTAGGCCGCCAGCGCGGCACCCACCAGCACGGCGGCGAAAATCAGCTTTTCCCAGGCCGTGAACAACGTCTGCCCCTGCTCATGCTTGGCCCTCGCGAACAAGATGACGCCGGGGGCGTACAGCAGCGCCGAAAGCAGCAGGTACTTGAGCCCGCCGGCATACAGCAGCCACACGGCATACAGCAGGGCAACCAGCGCCACCAGCAAGTCCTTGCGCCGCAACCTCGGCTGCCCGGCATAGGTTTCTGCGCGCATCGCCAGCAACACGGCATACGCCGCAGACCACAGGTAGGGCACCAGGATCATCGACGAGGCCAGGTAGATCAGACTGGTGTACGTACCGGCGGAGAACAGCGTAATCAGCAGGAAACCCTGAATCATGCAGTTGGTCAGCCACAGGGCGTTAGCCGGCACATGGTTGGCGTTTTCCTTGGCCAGAAAGCGCGGCATGGTCTTGTCCCGCGCCGTGGCGTAAAGGATTTCGGCACACAGCAGCGCCCATGAAAGCAAGGCGCCAAGCAGCGAGACCGCCAGGCCGAGGCTGATCAGCAAGGCGCCCCAGGGGCCGACGATATGCTCCAGCACCGAGGCCAGCGAGGGGTTCTGCAGCCCGGCCAGTTCCGGTTGGGTCATGATGCCCAGCGACAACACGTTGACCAGCACCAGCAGCGCCAGCACACCCAGAAAACCGATGACCGTGGCCTTGCCCACGTCTGACCGACGCTGGGCGCGCCCGGAATACACGCTGGCACCCTCTATGCCGATGAACACGAATACGGTCACCAGCATCATGTTGCGCACCTGCTCCAGCACGCTGCCGAATTGTGGGTTGCTCAAGCCCCAGATATCCCGGGTGAAGATATCGGCGCGGAAGGCGAATGCCGCGATCACCACGAAAATCAGCAAAGGCACCACTTTGGCGACGGTGGTGACCTGGTTGATGAAGGCCGCCTCCTTGATGCCGCGCAGTACCAGGAAGTGCACCGACCACAGCAGCAGCGAGGCACAACCGATGGCGATGGGTGTGTTGCCTTCGCCGAACACCGGGAAGTAGAAACCCAGGGTGCTGAACAGCAGTACGAAGTAGCCGACATTGCCCAGCCAGGCGCTGATCCAGTAGCCCCAGGCCGAGGAAAAGCCCATGTACTCGCCAAAGCCGGCCTTGGCGTAGGCATATACCCCTGAGTCCAGTTCCGGCTTGCGGTTGGCCAGGGTCTGGAACACGAAGGCCAGGGCCAACATGCCGACTGCGGTGATCCCCCAGCCGATCAGCACTGCGCCCACATCAGCACGCGCGGCCATGTTCTGCGGTAGCGAGAAGATCCCGCCGCCAATCATCGACCCGACCACCAGCGCGATCAGCGCGCCCAGGCGTAGCTTCTGTCCCGGTTCGCTCATGAGCCTCCCTTTCTTCCAGCCTGTCATGCGTTTGAAACAGCCTTGCGGGCTATATAAATACCGTTACTTATACTGAAGCCGTGCGCCCAACCTATATCACTAATAACTGCTTTGTCTATGTACCTGCTCCCTCAAAACTAGCAGCAGTCCAGCAACTAGAAAAGAAACGGATAAAACTCGAAATTCTTGTGAAAAATTTGCTAAAGCGGCAAAAGCGGCTAGTTTCAAGCTTCGCAGGCTGAACAGAGCGTTTGCTCTAGAAGGACATGGAGGTGCCAGCACACAAGGCCTGCAGCTCAAGCTGTCGGCACTCTCCAGGAGCACCCGTGAAGGAAATTTCCTACCTTCACGTCGCCTTAAACTGACGTAAGTCAGGTCAAGGCAACGGCGTCGGATCTATTCTGTCGTCAACTTTCTCCTGGCAGGAGTTGTTAAATGTCTGATTCATCCGGAAAACTAAAGCTCGGCGCATTAGTTGCACTTGTCGTCGGTTCGATGATTGGCGGCGGGATCTTCTCGCTGCCGCAAAACATGGCCGCCAGCGCAGGGGTTGGGGCCGTGTTGATCGGTTGGGGGATCACCGCGGTCGGCATGCTGACCCTGGCTTTCGTGTTCCAGACCCTGGCCAACCGCAAGCCTGACCTGGATGGCGGGGTGTATGCCTATGCCAAGGCCGGCTTCGGCGACTACATGGGCTTTTCCTCGGCCTGGGGCTACTGGATCAGTGCCTGGCTGGGCAACGTCGGCTACTTCGTACTGCTGTTCAGCACCCTGGGTTACTTCTTCCCGATCTTCGGTGAAGGCAACACCCCAGCCGCCATCATTGGCGCGTCGATCCTGTTGTGGGCGGTGCACTTTCTGGTACTGCGCGGCATCAAGGAGGCAGCCTTCATCAACCTGGTCACCACTGTGGCCAAAGTGGTGCCGCTGGTGCTGTTCGCCCTGATCTGCCTGTTCGCCTTCAGGCTCGACATCTTCACCGCCGATATCTGGGCCGTAGGCACGCCAGAGCTTGGCAGCGTCATGAACCAAGTGCGCAACATGATGCTGGTTACCGTGTGGGTGTTCATTGGCATCGAGGGCGCGAGCATCTTCTCGGCGCGGGCGGAAAAACGCACCGACGTGGGCAAGGCAACGGTGATCGGCTTCGTGACCGTGCTGCTGTTCCTGGTGTTGGTCAACGTGCTGTCGCTGGGCATCATGACTCAACCGGAACTGGCCAAGCTGCAGAACCCATCGATGGCTGCCGTGCTGGAGCATGTGGTCGGCCACTGGGGGGCGGTGCTGATCAGCGTCGGCCTGGTCATCTCGCTGCTCGGGGCGCTGCTGTCGTGGGTGCTGTTGTGCGCCGAGATCATGTTCGCCGCAGCCAAGGACCACACCATGCCGGAGTTCCTGCGCCGCGAGAACGCCAAACAGGTACCGGCCAACGCCCTGTGGCTGACCAACGCCATGGTGCAGATCTTTCTGGTCATCACGCTGTTCTCAAGCAGCACCTACCTGTCTCTGATCTACCTCGCCACCTCGATGATCCTGGTGCCCTACCTGTGGTCGGCAGCCTATGCGTTCTTGCTGGCACTGCGCAGCGAAACCTACGAACAGGCCCTGGCCGAACGCAAGAAGGACCTGATCATCGGTGGCATCGCCCTGTTGTACGCCATCTGGCTGCTGTACGCCGGCGGCGTGAAATACCTGCTGCTCTCTGCCCTGCTCTACGCACCTGGCGCCATCCTGTTCGCCAAGGCCAAGCGTGAGGTGGGCAAACCGGTCTTCACCAACGTGGAAAAACTGATCTTCGCAGCCGTGGTCATTGGCGCCCTGGTGGCAGCCTTTGGCCTGTATGACGGCTTCCTGACCCTTTGACCCACGTCTTCGCTCAATTGGAGGAATGAAACCATGTCCGCTGAAAAACAGAAGTACGGTGTCCACTCCGAAGCCGGCAAACTGCGCAAAGTGATGGTTTGCGCACCGGGCCTGGCGCACAAGCGCCTGACGCCGAGCAACTGTGATGAACTGCTGTTCGACGATGTGATCTGGGTCGACCAGGCCAAGCGTGACCATTTCGACTTCGTCACCAAGATGCGCGAGCGTGGTGTGGATGTGCTGGAGATGCACAACCTGCTGACCGATATCGTGCAGAACAAAGAGGCCCTCAAGTGGATCCTCGACCGCAAGATCACCCCTGACACCGTCGGCGTAGGCCTGACCAACGAAGTGCGCAGCTGGCTCGAAGGCCTGGAGCCACGCCACCTGGCCGAATTCCTGATCGGCGGCGTGGCAGGCCAGGACCTGCCGCAGAGCGAAGGCGCCGAAGTCGTGAAGATGTACAACGACTACCTGGGCCACTCCAGCTTCATCCTGCCACCCCTGCCCAACACCCAGTTCACCCGCGACACCACCTGCTGGATCTACGGCGGCGTGACGCTGAACCCGATGTACTGGCCGGCGCGTCGCCAGGAAACCCTGTTGACCACCGCCATCTACAAGTTCCACAAGGCGTTCACCGAGGCCGACTTCCAGGTGTGGTATGGCGACCCGGACAAGGACCATGGCAACGCCACGCTCGAAGGCGGTGATGTGATGCCGATCGGCAATGGCATCGTGCTCATCGGCATGGGCGAGCGCACCTCGCGCCAGGCCATCGGCCAGCTCGCGCAAAACCTGTTCGCCAAGGGCGCCGTCAAGGAAGTGATCGTCGCCGGCCTGCCAAAGTCCCGCGCCGCCATGCACCTGGACACTGTCTTCAGCTTCTGCGACCGCGACCTGGTCACGGTCTTCCCGGAAGTGGTGAAAGAGATTGTGCCATTCATCATCCGCCCGGACGAAAGCAAGCCTTACGGCATGGATGTACGCCGCATCAACAAGTCGTTCATCGAAGTGGTGGGCGAGCAACTGGGTGTCAAGCTGCGCGTGGTCGAGACCGGCGGCAACAGCTTCGCCGCCGAGCGCGAACAGTGGGATGACGGTAACAACGTGGTGGCCATCGAGCCGGGCGTGGTCATTGGCTACGACCGCAACACCTACACCAACACCCTGCTGCGCAAGGCCGGCATCGAGGTCATCACCATCAGCGCCGGCGAACTGGGCCGGGGCCGTGGCGGCGGCCACTGCATGACCTGCCCTATCGTGCGCGACCCGATCGACTACTAACGACCATTACGCCCGGCCGCACCCATGAAGTGGCGGCCGGGACATCACCGAACTCAAGGAGAAACTGTCATGGCGTTCAACATTCACAACCGCAACTTGCTCAGCCTGGAACACCACACCACCCGCGAGTTGCGCTACCTGCTGGACCTGTCCCGCGACCTCAAGCGCGCCAAGTACACGGGCACCGAGCAGCAGCACCTGAAGGGCAACAACATCGCCCTGATCTTCGAAAAAACCTCCACCCGTACCCGTTGTGCATTCGAAGTCGCAGCCTATGACCAAGGCGCCAACGTCACCTACATCGACCCCAACTCCTCGCAGATCGGCCACAAGGAAAGCATGAAGGACACCGCCCGAGTGCTCGGGCGCATGTATGACGCCATCGAGTACCGTGGCTTCAAGCAGGAAATCGTCGAAGAGCTGGCCAAGTTCGCCGGCGTGCCGGTGTTCAACGGCCTGACCGACGAATATCACCCCACCCAGATGATCGCCGACGTGCTGACCATGCGTGAGCACAGCGACAAGCCGCTGCACGACATCAGCTACGCCTACCTGGGCGATGCCCGCAACAACATGGGCAACTCGCTGCTGCTGATCGGCGCCAAGCTGGGCATGGATGTGCGCATCGCCGCGCCCAAGGCACTGTGGCCGCACGACGACCTGGTCGAGCGCTGCAAGCAGTACGCTGAAGAAAGCGGCGCACGCATTACCCTCACCGAAGACCCGAAAGCCGCGGTCAAGGGTGTCGACTTTGTGCATACCGACGTGTGGGTATCGATGGGCGAGCCGATCGAAGCCTGGGGTGAGCGCATCAAGCAGCTCAAGCCTTATCAGGTGAATGCCGAACTGATGAAGTCCACCGGCAACCCGCGGACCAAGTTCATGCACTGCCTGCCGGCATTCCACAACTCCGACACCAAGGTAGGCAAGCAGATCGCCGAACAATACCCGGACCTGGCCAACGGCATCGAAGTGACCGATGACGTGTTCGAATCGCCAGCGTGCATCGCCTTCGAGCAGGCGGAAAACCGCATGCACACGATCAAGGCGATCCTGGTATCGACCCTGGCTGATCTATAAGTAGCCCGCAGTCCCTGTGGGAGCGGGCGTGCCCGCGAAGGCGTCAGCCGCATCATCGATGATGTCAGGTCTGGCCTCTTCGCGGGCATGCCCGCTCCCACAGCGAACTCCGCAGCCTCCGTGCAGCGACAGTCCATTCATTCTTTCGCTAAAGGACATTACCATGCGTATCGTTGTTGCATTGGGCGGCAACGCCCTGCTTCGTCGCGGCGAGCCCATGACCGCTGACAACCAGCGCGCCAATATCCGCACCGCCACCGAACAGATCGCCAAGATTCACCCTGGCAACGAGCTGGTCATCGCCCACGGCAACGGCCCGCAAGTGGGTCTGCTGTCGCTTCAGGCCCTGTCGTACAAGCCAGACGAGGCCTACCCGCTGGACGTGCTGGGTGCCGAGACCGAGGGCATGATCGGTTACATGATCGAACAGGAACTGGGCAACCTGCTGGCCTTCGAGGTGCCATTCGCCACCTTGCTCACCCAAGTGGAAGTGGATGCCAACGACCCGGCCTTCAAGGACCCGACCAAGTTCATCGGCCCGGTCTACAGCAAGGAAGAGGCCGAGCGTCTGGCCAAGGAAAAGGGCTGGGTGGTCAAGGCCGACGGCGACAAGTACCGCCGCGTGGTAGCCAGCCCGAAACCCAAGCGCATCTTCGAAATTCGCCCGATCAAGTGGCTGCTGGAAAAAAGCAGCATCGTGATTTGCGCAGGCGGTGGCGGCATCCCCACCCTGTACGATGAAAACCGCAAGCTCAAAGGCATCGAGGCGGTGATCGACAAAGACCTGTGCTCGGCGCTGCTGGCCGAGCAATTGGAAGCCGACCTTCTGATTATCGCCACCGACGTCGATGCAGCCTACATTGACTGGGGCAAGCCGACGCAGAAGGCCATCGCCCAGGCCCACCCGGACGCGTTGGAAACGCTGGGGTTTGCCGCCGGCTCCATGGGGCCGAAGGTGCAGGCTGCCTGCGACTTTGCCCGCAACACCGGCAAGGTGGCGGTGATCAGTTCGCTGGAGAACATCGAAGGCATCGTCAAAGGCAAAGCCGGCACTCGGGTTTCCACCGAGAAGCCGGGGATCAGCTACCGTTGAATGCAGTCGGCGGGCTTACGCGGCCCGCCATTTTCGACCTTCCAAAGGAGATAGCCATGGCCCAGTATCAGCCTGGTCATGTACACATCGAGCGCTCTGCGCTGAACAACGCCGACCACAGCTATGACCTGAACATCGAGTACGAGGCTGTGTCGGACCCCAAGGAAGGCAGAGGCATTCAGTTCCACATGCATGGCAGCATCGAAGGCAAGACGGTGGAAGAAAAGTTCTTCCTGGCCAAGGACCAGGCCTTGCCCAGCTTCCTCATGTTACTGACCCGCAAGGCGCAGTCGTATCTGGCGCCGCCGAAGAAATTCGAGACCCTGAGTTCGCCGCACAAGCTCTATGACCATATGTTTGCGGACATTCGCGAAAAGCTCGATGTGAAATCGGGCGACCCGATCAAACCTGAACATCTGGAGTGACCCTTTTCGCGAGCAAGCCCGCCCCTACAGCAGCAACCCTGCGGGAGCGGGCACGCCCGCGAATGCGCCACCGCCGACCTTGGGCCTGAACCCCGTCTCAGGGCATACTGGCGGCCTCCGTTGCCAACTGTTCGAACCCCATGCGCATCCACGTCAGCTTCATCGACCGCGTCGGCATCACCCAGGAAGTCCTCGCCCTGCTCGGTGCCCGCAACCTCAACCTGGACGCCGTGGAGATGGTCCCGCCGAACGTCTACATCGACGCCCCCACCCTCAGCCCCGCCGTACTTGAAGAACTGCACGACGCGCTGTTCGAAGTACACGGCGTGCAATCGGTGGACGTGGTCGACATCCTCCCCGGCCAGCGCCGCCACCTGCAGCTCGATGCCCTGCTGGCCGCCATGAGCGACCCGGTGCTGGCGGTGGACAGCGCAGGCCTGGTGCTGTTGGCCAACCCGGCGCTGATCGAACTGTGCGGCCGCGAATCTGCCGGGCGCTCGGTGGGTGAGCTGTTTGGCGATCCCGCGCTGCTGCAAGCGCTGCTGGACAACAACTTCCACCTGCCCATGCGCGAAATGCAGCTGAACGGCCATAGCCTGCTGCTGGACGCCATGCCGATTACCAACGCCGGTGGCCTGCTGACGCTGTACCCCCCCTCGCGCATGGGCGAACGCCTGTCGGCCTTGCACCACGACCACGCCGAAGGCTTCGATGCCTTGCTTGGCGAGTCGCCGGCCATCCGCACCCTCAAGGCCCGCGCCTTACGCGTGGCGGCGCTCGATGCGCCGCTGCTGGTGCATGGCGAGACCGGCACCGGCAAAGAACTGGTCGCCCGCGCCTGCCATGCCGTCAGCAGCCGCCATGCGGCCCCGTTCCTGGCGCTGAACTGCGCCGCGCTGCCCGAGAGCCTGGCCGAAAGCGAGCTGTTCGGCTACGCGCCCGGGGCCTTTACCGGCGCGCAACGAGGTGGCAAGCCTGGGCTGATGGAACTGGCCAACCAGGGCACCGTGTTTCTCGATGAAATTGGTGAAATGTCGCCCTACCTGCAGGCCAAGCTGCTGCGTTTTCTCAGCGATGGCAGCTTCCGCCGGGTGGGTGGCGACCGTGAAGTGAAGGTGGATGTGCGCATCATCAGCGCCACCCACCGCGATCTGGAGCGCATGGTCGCCGAAGGCAGCTTTCGCGAAGACCTGTTCTACCGCCTGAACGTGCTTAACCTGGAGGTACCGCCGCTTCGCGACCGTGGCCAGGACATCCTGATGCTGGCGCACTTCTTCATGCAGCAGGCGTGCACACAGATCCAGCGCCCAGCCTGTCGGCTGACCCCCTCCACCCATTCGGCACTGCTGGCCAACCCTTGGCCGGGCAATGTGCGCCAATTGCAGAACGTGATCTTCCGCGCCGCGGCTATCTGCGAGGGCAACCTGGTGGATATCGGCGACCTGGACATCGCCGGCACCTCGGTGGCACGCGGGCAAGATGGCGAAGTGGCCAGCCTGGAACAGGCTGTAGGTGATTTCGAGCGCGAGCTGTTACAGCGCTTGTATGCCAGCTACCCGTCAACACGGCAACTGGCCGGGCGCTTGCAAACTTCGCACACGGCTATCGCGCAGAGGCTGCGTAAATATGGAATACCCGGGAAACCATGACGGCTGTGGTCAAAACCCATAATTGAATCGGACTTTTCCTAGCCGCTCAGCCACATGTGACTGGAGTGCTCCCCGTAGAATGGCGACATTGCAATTTTGCTTGTCACCCTGAACGAAGAGTACCCTGATGTTCGAACTCGATTTTTACGGGACACTGGTAGCCGCCTCGTTGGTACTGCTACTGGGACGCGGCCTGGTTGCACGCATTGGTTTCCTGCGCGCATACAATATCCCGGAGCCTGTTGCAGGCGGCCTGGTCGTTGCCCTGTTACTCCTGGCATTGCGCAGTTTCGATGTACACGTCCAATTCGATACCTCGTTGCAAACACC
This sequence comes from Pseudomonas sp. BO3-4, assembly GCF_034044115.1. Lineage (NCBI taxonomy): Bacteria > Pseudomonadati > Pseudomonadota > Gammaproteobacteria > Pseudomonadales > Pseudomonadaceae > Pseudomonas > Pseudomonas sp. BO3-4. Next base: position 1,111,065 of record NZ_CP139018.1, on the reverse strand, counting down.
GTTGATGCTGGCATTCTTCGCTACCATCGGCTTGAGTGCAGACTTCGCAAGCCTGAAGAAGGGTGGACGCGTGGTCGCCGTATTCCTTTTGGTGGTGACGGGTTTGCTAATGGTTCAGAACGCCATGGGCATCGGCCTGGCAACAGCACTGGGGCTCGACCCGCTGATGGGCCTGCTGGCCGGTTCGATCAGCTTGTCGGGTGGCCACGGTACAGGCGCTGCCTGGGGCGCGACCTTCACTGAGCGGTTCGGCCTGGCTTCGGCTTCGGAACTGGCAATGGCCTCTGCCACTTTCGGCCTGGTGTTGGGCGGTTTGATCGGTGGGCCAGTCGCCCGGTTGCTGATCAAACGGGTCGAAACACCTGGCGTGCAAGAAGAAGCACCGCAGTTACCCAAGGGCTTTGAACAACCCGACAAAGAGCGCCTGATCACATCGTTTTCATTTATAGAAACCTTGGCACTTATTGCGGTCAGCTTACTGACGGGCACATTACTTAATGGCTTGTTGAAAGGCACAGCATTCGAACTGCCGACCTTCGTTTGCGTACTCTTCGTCGGTGTAGTGTTGCGCAATGGGCTTCGGGCTTTAGGCGTTTACAAAGTATTCGAACGGGAAGTGTCGGTACTGGGCAATGTGAGTTTGTCCCTGTTCCTGGCCATTGCCTTGATGTCGCTCAAGTTGTGGGACCTGGCAGCCCTGGCGTTACCCTTCTTTACCTTGTTGGCCGCGCAGACACTGGTCATGGCGCTGTTCGCAATCTTCGTGACGTTCAAGGTAATGGGGCGCAACTACGATGCAGCAGTCCTGGCTGCCGGCCACTGTGGCTTCGGCCTGGGTGCTACACCGACAGCCATCGCCAACATGCAGGCGGTGACACAACGCTATGGTGCCTCGCACCTCGCCTTCCTGGTGGTGCCGATGGTGGGGGCGTTCTTCATCGACATCATCAATGTCATCGTGATCAAGCTGTACCTGGCATTGCCCTGGTTTGTTGCGGGTTAAGCGATCTCACGCTCCCCTTGAATGACATCGTTCTGAGTGGCGTGGGGCCTGCCGGTACAGCCTACCAACGCAGCATGCGGGGGCCCCACCAGGCACCGAATACCGTCGGCACGAGCATGCCTAGGACATACCACACACCCCAGAACGGTACGCCCATTTCCGGACAATGCAGGCAGTAGGCAACCGTTGCGGTCGAGCCCGCCAGCAGGCCACCGGCAGCGCCCGCTTGCCGTAACCGGGTGGGCGCCAGACCTTTCAGCGCCCAGAACACGGTGACAAAGGCCGGCACCGACAGCAACGTGATATTCAGTGCGCAGGTACGCCATGTGCGCCCGAACAACAGGTCGGCGCGCGCCTCCACAGGCGCCCCGGCGATGCTGACCGCCGCCCCGCACCAGACCAGCAGCAGTGGCAAGCCAAGCATCTTCCAGCCTGCAGCGCCCTTCCCTCCTGGCCTGGCCAAGCGGCTCGTCAACCACAGCCCGATCAACGCCAAGCTGGTTGGAAAGGCGACTTTGCCCCAGAACAACGGGGTTTGTGCGACCTCTGTGATATCACTGCGTACACCGTAAAGGGTAATTGTCAGCAGCAGTGCGGCGGTCAGCCCGCCCAGCACAGCCACTGCCATCCGAATGCAAACGGCGTGGCGCGGTACTGGCCCTTCGCCTGCAGCCAGCAAGGCGATCAAATCGTCAGTCTTCATGGTTGTTGGCTCCTCCAATTAGCCTGGATAGCGCTTTCAGACCTCGATGTATCCCCACCTTTACCGCTGAACTGGAAAGCCCGGTAAGTTGTGCCGTCTCCTCGACGGACAACCCCTCCAGCTTGACATGAACAATCGGCAGTCGTTGCCGCTCTGGCAGTTGCTTGAGCAGCTTGGTCAGGTCTCGGCTGGCCTCGGCTGATTCAACCTCCGAGACGGCAAAAAGTTGCGCATCATCGTCCAGCACATCATGCCGGGCGTCGCGACGTGAAACACTTCGCAGATGATCCGCCAGCTTGTAACGGGCGATCGCCTGCACCCAGGCGGTCAACGGCTGCTGCGGCTGGTACGTGTGGCGCGCGTTATGCACCGCCAGCAGCACATCCTGCACCATGTCCTCTATCTCGGCCGGGCGCCTGCTCAGACGGCTGCGCAGAAACGCACGTACATGCAGCGCAAGCGTGCCAAGAAAATCCTGATAGGCCAGCTGGTCGCCTGTCAGCCCACGAAGCAACAGTGCTTTCAACCGGGCCTCGCGAGCCTCGAGCTCATCCTGTGAGTTAGTTCGCTGCATGGGTCGCCTGGGTTACACCCTGAATACAATTGACTTGATTCATCCGCTCCCGGCGTGTGGCACGCAGGTGCTGCAAATATGCCATGCCCTTGGCTTCAACATCAGGTTGTGAAGACACGCCCTGAAAAAATTTCTTCCAAGGCTGTAACCCGTTTTACGCAAGGCACGAACTACTCCATGAGCCGCCGGTAAAGACCACGGCCACACTCTCAGGAGATTGACCCATGAAAACCCTCGCCCTCACCACTGCAGCACTCGCTCTCGCCTCGCTTGCAGGCGTTGCCATGGCGGCCGACAGCACGCAACCCGCAGGCAGTGGCGCTGCCATGGAGAAATGCTACGGCGTCGCCATGGCAGGAAAGAACGATTGCAAGGCCGGCGCCGGCACCAGTTGCGCCGGCAGTGCGAAGAAGGACTACGACGGCATGCACTGGAAAAACGTCCCCGCCGGCACCTGCACATCGATCAAGACACCTGCCGGCATGGGCTCGCTGACACCTCAAAAGTCTTGATCAGGGGAAACCGACCATGAACGCAGACGCACGAATGGGCGCCGGAATCAGCCTGAAGGCCGAGTACTACGACCAGGCGCTGGCGTGCAATCTCGAAGGGCTCTGGTTTGAGGTTCACCCGGAGAACTACATGGTCGGCGGCCCTCGCCTTGCCTGGCTGAACCGAATCGCAGCACTTCACCCGGTCTCATTGCATGGTGTAGCACTTTCGCTTGCGGCTGACGCGCCCCCCGATCAGGACCATTTGCAGCGTCTGCGCGCACTGTGCGATCAGATCGAACCGGTACTTGTATCAGAGCACCTGGCCTGGTCCACCTGGCAGGGTCACTACCATCCAGACCTGCTGCCATTTCCCCGCAGCAACGAAGCCCTGCAGCGCATCGCTGAAAACATCCAGCGATGCCAGGAGGTATTGGGCCGGCGTATATCCATCGAAAACCCCAGTCATTACTTGCAGCTGCAGGGCCATGACTGGGACGAGATCGACTTTCTTGACGAACTGACACGTCGCACCGGTTGCGGCCTGCTGCTGGACATCAACAACGTCTATGTGAGTGCTCACAATCTGGGGTTTTCGGCAACTGCCTACCTGGACCGCTTTCCAGCGCAAGCCATCACAGAAGTTCATCTGGCCGGGCACAGCGATGATGACCAAGGCAGCCTGTTGATCGACTCTCATGATGCGCTGGTGGCCGAGCCTGTGTGGGCGCTGTACCGCCAACTGGTTTCCCGTGTCGGCCCGCGCCCGACACTCATTGAACGTGACGACAAGCTTCCCCCGTTCACCGAGCTGCTTGCTGAACGGTCCATCGCACAGTCGATCATGACTTGCCCGGGTGTATTGCCATGAACCTTTCCCTTGGTCAGTTCCAGCACGCGTTCATCGAGGCACTCTATTCCCGTCCTGCTCCCCAGCTTTCGGGAGTGACCGAACAGGCGGCGTTCGCGGTTTATCGCAACACGGTGTTGGCCGGCTGCGTGGATGCGCTGCGCGCCAACTTTCCGAGCGTGTGCACACTCGTCGGGCGTGCCTGGATGGATGAGACCGCGGCAGTTTACGCGCGGCAATTCCCCCCCAGCGATCCCCGGCTGATCTGCTATGGCGCAACCTTCCCGGATTTCCTCGAAGACATTCAGTCACAGCACGCTGTGCCGTATCTGGCGGATGTCGCCCGCCTGGACCTGCATTGGACAGAAGCCTTCAGCGCGCCGTACGAAACGTGCCTGAACCTTGTCGAACTGGCAGGCATGACCCCCAGCGATCTTGATCACGGTTGCTTGCCCCCCCGTGCCAGTGCTCGCTGGTACTGGTGCGAAACGCATCCTGTGTACACCCTGTGGCGCTGCGCCCGCGAGCAGGTTGCCTGGCCCCATGACCAGCCATGGGTGGGCGAAGGGGTGCTGTTTGTCGGCACCGCTGATGGCGTATGCCACCAGCCACTGGGAAAAGGTGGCCATGCGTTTCTCAAGGCCTGTGCGGCCGGACAGTCGCTGATGCAGGCCTCGGAACTGGCGCGACACGCTGAAACCGACCTGGATTTCACCGAGATGCTCGGGCGCCTGATGACAGCCCAGGCTTTTCGCCCACTCGCCTTCACAGGAGAACACCACCATGGCTAGTGCCGATTTCACACCTCCGGCCAGCAGCCTGCGGCGCGCCTGGAACCACGTTGCACAGAGCCTCGAGCGCCGTTTGAGCGATGACCTGTTGTGCCTGGTCGCCCGGTTCGGGATCGCCTCGGTATTCTTTCTTTCCGGACGCACCAAAGTGGAGGGTTTCCTCACCCTTACACCCGGCACCTATGAGCTGTTCCGCACCGAGTACGCGCTGCCGCTACTCTCGCCCTGGCTTGCAGCGCACCTGGCCGCCTACGCTGAGCACTTGTTCCCGCTATTGCTGGTGCTCGGGCTGATGACCCGGCTATCGGCGCTGGCACTGCTGGGCATGACGTTGGTGATCGAAGTGTTCGTCTACCCCGATGCGTGGCCCACCCACCTGACTTGGGCAGGGCTCTTGCTGCTCCTGGTTGCCCGAGGCGCCGGCGCGTTTTCGCTGGATCATCTGCTGAAAGTGAGATGACCGAAGGCCATTGGCACCTCGCCTGTCCAGGCACCACGTGTATCGTTTTCACTACGTCGTAGCGAAAACGATACACACCCTCCTCGACGTGGGTGCACAAGGGTTTGATGCTCAAACCCTTTTCCTCCCATGAGCACCTGTAACGATATCATTCCATACGAAAAATACGGCTTCTCCGCCTATTTACGTAATCTATTGATAAATAAGAAGTTTTATAGGTTGGCCGCATTATTGCTAAGGGAATCCTACCCTAAGAGCGCGGCGCCACCGCGCCCCCAACGCCCTGCTTCCCGAGGATTCCCCATGAGCGAGTTGCGTTTCACTGAAGATCACGAATGGCTGCGCGTCGAAGCCGATGGCAGCGTCACCGTGGGCATCACCGCCTACGCCCAGAATGCCCTGGGCGACGTGGTTTTCGTGCAACTGCCAGAGTTGCAGCAGTATGAGAAAGGCAGCGAAGCGTCCACCGTTGAATCGGTCAAGGCCGCCAGCGGCGTGTACATGCCACTGACAGGTGAAGTGGTCGAGGTCAACGGCCAGCTTGAAGACAGCCCGGAACTGGTCAACGAAGACCCGATGGGCGAAGGCTGGTTCTTCCGCTTCATCCCTGCCAATGCAGAAGCCGTCACCGCTCTGCTCGACCAGGACGCCTACGACCGCCTGCTCAAAGCCAACGACGACGCCTGAGGAATCCCGCCATGACCATCAACCTCGGCACCGCCAACGAATTCATCGCCCGTCACATAGGCCCGCGCGCCGCTGACGAACAGGCCATGCTCACTGCACTGGGCTTCGACTCGCTGGACGCCATGACCGCTGCGGTCATCCCCGACAGCATCAAAGGCACCAGCGTGCTTGGCTCGCACGACGGCCAGAGCGAGGCCGACGCACTCGCCGCACTCAAGGCCATCGCCGGCAAGAACCAGCTGTTCAAAAGCTACATCGGCCAGGGCTACTACAACACCCACACCCCGGCACCGATCCTGCGCAACCTGCTGGAAAACCCGGCCTGGTACACCGCCTACACCCCGTATCAGCCAGAAATTTCCCAAGGCCGCCTGGAAGCGCTGCTGAACTTCCAGACCCTGATCAGCGACCTCACCGGCCTGCCGATCGCCAACGCCTCCTTGCTCGACGAAGCCACGGCTGCGGCCGAGGCCATGACCTTCTGCAAGCGCCTGTCGAAGAACAAATCCAGCCATGCCTTCTTCGCCTCCGTGCACTGTCACCCGCAAACCCTCGACGTGCTGCGCACCCGTGCCGAGCCGTTGGGTATCGAGGTTGTGGTTGGCGACGAACGCGAGCTGGGCGATGTCAGCGCCTTCTTCGGGGCCCTGCTGCAATACCCGGCCAGCAACGGTGAAGTGTTCGACTACCACGAGGTCGTGCAGCGCTTCCACGCGGCCAACGCCCTGGTCGCCGTAGCGGCAGACCTGCTGGCCCTGACCCTGCTGACCCCACCGGGCGAGTTCGACGCCGACGTGGCCATCGGCAGTGCCCAGCGCTTCGGCGTGCCACTGGGCTTCGGTGGCCCGCACGCGGCTTACTTCGCCACCCGCGACGCGTTCAAGCGCGACATGCCTGGCCGCTTGGTCGGCGTGTCGATCGACCGCTTCGGCAAAACCGCCCTGCGTCTGGCCATGCAGACCCGCGAGCAGCACATCCGCCGCGAAAAGGCCACCAGCAACATCTGCACCGCCCAGGTGCTGCTGGCCAACATCGCCAGCATGTTCGCCGTGTACCACGGCCCTGCCGGCCTCAAGCGCATTGCCGAGCGCACCCATGCCCTGACCGCGATCCTCGCCGCCGGCCTGAAGGCGCTGGGCGTACAAGTGGTGGGCGCCAGCGCCTTCGATACCCTGACCCTGGCCACCGGCACTGCCACCGCCAGCCTGCATGACAAGGCACGCGCCCAGGGCATCAACCTGCGCCAGATCGATGCCGCCCATGTGGGCCTGTCTCTGGACGAAACCAGCACTCAGGCTGACGTCGAATCGCTGTGGCAGCTGTTGGGTGGCGAGCAGGCACAGCCTGATTTCACCGCACTGGCCGCCAGCACCGGTTCCCTGCTGCCTGCCGCCCTGCTGCGCCAGTCGGCCATCCTCGAACACCCGGTGTTCAACCGCTACCACAGCGAAACCGAGCTGATGCGCTACCTGCGCCGCCTGGCCGACAAGGACCTGGCGCTGGACCGCAGCATGATTCCGCTGGGCTCGTGCACCATGAAGCTGAACGCCGCCAGCGAGATGATCCCGGTCACCTGGGCCGAGTTCGGCAACCTGCACCCATTCGCCCCGGCCGAGCAGAGCCAGGGCTACCTGCAGATGACCACCGAACTGGAGGCCATGCTGTGCGCGGCCACTGGCTATGATGCCGTGTCGCTGCAGCCCAACGCCGGCTCGCAGGGCGAATACGCCGGGCTGTTGGCGATCCGCGCCTACCACCGCAGCCGGGGTGAAGGCCACCGCGATATCTGCCTGATCCCGTCGTCGGCCCATGGCACCAACCCGGCCACCGCACACATGGCTGGCATGCGTGTCGTGGTTACCGCCTGTGACGCCCGTGGCAACGTCGATGTCGAGGACCTGCGCGCCAAAGCCATCGAGCACCGCGAGCGCCTGGCCGCAATCATGATCACCTACCCGTCGACCCACGGCGTGTTCGAGGAAGCGATCGGCGAAATCTGCGCGATCATCCACGACAACGGTGGCCAGGTGTACATCGACGGCGCCAACATGAACGCCATGGTCGGACTGTGCGCACCCGGCAAGTTCGGCGGCGACGTTTCCCACCTGAACCTGCACAAGACCTTCTGCATCCCGCACGGTGGTGGTGGCCCGGGCGTAGGCCCGATTGGCGTCAAGTCGCACCTGGCGCCGTTCCTGCCAGGCCATGCACAGCTGGAAAACACCCAAGGCGCGGTATGCGCTGCGCCGTTCGGTAGCGCCAGCATCCTGCCCATCACATGGATGTATATCCGCATGATGGGCGGTGCCGGCCTCAAACGTGCCTCGCAGATGGCAATCCTCAACGCCAACTACATCGCCCGCCGCCTGGAAGAGCACTATCCTGTTCTGTATACCGGCGGTAACGGCCTGGTGGCTCACGAGTGCATTCTCGACCTGCGCCCACTGAAGGACACCAGCGGCATCAGTGTCGACGACGTGGCCAAGCGGTTGATCGACTTTGGCTTCCACGCCCCGACCATGTCCTTCCCGGTGGCTGGCACGCTGATGATCGAACCGACCGAAAGCGAGTCCAAAGAAGAACTGGACCGCTTCTGCAACGCAATGATCCAGATCCGCGAAGAAATCCGCGCGGTGGAGAACGGTAGCCTGGACAAGGACGACAACCCGCTGAAAAACGCACCGCACACTGCGGCTGAGCTGGTTGGCGAATGGACCCATGGCTACAGCCGCGAGCAGGCGGTATACCCCCTGGCGAGCCTGGTGGAAGGCAAGTACTGGCCGCCGGTCGGCCGGGTCGACAACGTGTTCGGCGACCGCAACCTGGTGTGCGCCTGCCCGTCGATCGAGAGCTATCAGGACGCCTGATAGCCCCTCCCCGCCACCTGGCTTGGGTGGCGGGCGCTGTGTAGGCGCGGGTCTACCCGCGAATGCGAGGGTGGCAATACCACCGCATTCGCGGATAAACCCGCGCCTACAGGGCTCAACGTCCGCCCAACAATCTGGCAGGAGGTCACCATGTCACTGAGCGTCTTCGACCTGTTCAAGATCGGCATCGGCCCCTCCAGCTCCCACACGGTCGGACCAATGCGCGCCGCTGCGCGGTTTGCCGAAGGGCTGCGCCGTGACGGCCTGCTGGCCCGCACCGCCAGCGTCAAAGCCGAGCTGTATGGCTCACTGGGCGCAACAGGCAAAGGCCACGGCAGTGACAAAGCCGTGCTGCTGGGCCTTGAAGGCGAACACCCGGACATTATCGACACCGACAGCATTCCCGCCCGCCTGCAGGTCATCCGCGACAGCGGACGCATCAACCTGCTGGGCGAACACAGCATTGCGTTCATCGAAAAGCAGCACCTGGCGATGATCCGCAAGCCGTTGGACTACCACCCCAACGGCATGATATTTCGCGCCTTCGACGACGCAGGCCTGCAAATCCGAAGCCGCGAGTATTACTCGGTAGGCGGTGGTTTCGTGGTCGACGAGGACGCTGCCGGCCATGACCGCATCGTCGAAGACACCACGGTGCTGGCCTATCCGTTCAAGACCGCCAAGGCGCTCCTCGGCCACTGCACCGCGCATGACCTGTCGGTGAGCCAGGTCATGCTGGCCAACGAGACCGCCTGGCGCCCTGAAGCAGAAACCCGAGCCGGGCTGCTGCGCATCTGGCAGGTGATGCAAGATTGCGTCGCGGCAGGTTGCCAGCATGAGGGCATATTACCGGGAGGGCTCAAGGTCAAACGCCGCGCACCGGCCCTGTACCGCCAACTGAGCGGCCACCCGGAAGCCAGCCTGCGTGATGCCCTGTCAGTGCTCGACTGGGTCAACCTCTACGCCTTGGCGGTGAACGAGGAAAACGCCTACGGCGGTCGTGTGGTCACCGCCCCTACCAATGGTGCAGCGGGCATCGTCCCGGCAGTCCTTCACTACTACATGCGCTTCGTCCCCGGTGCCAGCGAGGACGGGGTGGTGCGCTTTCTGCTCACCGCCGCAGCCATCGGCATCCTGTACAAGGAAAACGCCTCCATCTCCGGGGCCGAAGTGGGCTGTCAGGGCGAGGTCGGCGTTGCCTGTTCGATGGCCGCCGGTGCGCTGTGCGAAGTGATGGGCGGTAGCGTGCAGCAGGTGGAGAACGCAGCCGAAATAGGCATGGAACACAACCTGGGCCTGACCTGCGACCCGATAGGCGGCCTCGTACAGGTGCCCTGTATCGAGCGCAATGCCATGGGCTCGGTGAAGGCCATCAACGCGGTACGCATGGCCCTGCGCGGCGACGGGCAGCACTACGTGTCGCTGGACAAGGTCATCCGCACCATGCGCCAGACCGGCGCCGACATGAAAAGCAAATACAAAGAGACCGCCCGTGGCGGCCTGGCCGTCAACATCATCGAATGTTGACCCAACAATGACAGCAAGGAGTCATCGATGTCCGAAACACTGCTCAAGACCCCACTGCATGCCTTGCACCTGGAACTGGGTGCACGCATGGTGCCGTTCGCCGGCTACGACATGCCGGTGCAGTACCCGCTGGGCGTGCTCAAGGAACACCTGCACACCCGCGAGCAGGCCGGCCTGTTCGACGTCTCGCACATGGGCCAGATCGTTCTGCATGGCGCTGACGCCGCCAAGGCGCTGGAAAGCCTGGTACCGGTGGACATCATCGACCTGCCGGTGGGCATGCAGCGTTATGCCATGTTCACCAATGAGCAAGGCGGCATTCTCGACGACCTGATGGTGGCCAACCTGGGCGAGGACACCCTGTTCCTGGTAGTCAACGCTGCCTGCAAGGAGCAGGACCTGGCTCACCTGCAATCCCACATTGGCAACCGTTGCGAGGTGCAGCCGCTGTTCGAGGAGCGTGCCCTGCTCGCCCTGCAAGGCCCGGCTGCAGTCAAGGTGCTGGAACGCCTGGCTCCAGAAGTGGCCGGCATGACCTTCATGCAGTTCCGCCGAGTAACACTGCTGGGTGTGGACTGCTTCGTCAGCCGCTCGGGCTACACCGGCGAAGACGGCTACGAGATCTCGGTACCGGTCAACGCTGCCGACGCCCTGGCTCGCCGCCTGCTGGCCGAGCCGGAAGTACAGCCGATCGGCTTGGGCGCACGCGACTCGCTGCGCCTGGAAGCTGGCCTGTGCCTGTATGGCCACGACATGAACAGCGAGACTACGCCGATCGAAGCCAGCCTGCTGTGGGCAATTTCCAAGGTGCGCCGTGCCGAGGGTGCACGGGCTGCCGGCTTCCCGGGTGCCGAGACGATCTTCGCCCACGTGCGCGATGGTGTTGCGCGCAAACGTGTCGGCCTGTTGCCGCAGGAGCGTACGCCTGTTCGTGAAGGTGCGGACATTGTCGACGCAAACGATAAAGCGGTAGGTAAAGTGTGCAGCGGGGGCTTTGGCCCGACACTCGCCGCACCTGTCGCAATGGGTTATATCGATAGTGAACATGCTGCACTCGACACCGAGCTGTTTGCCGTGGTGCGTGGAAAGAAGGTGGCCTTGAAAGTCAGCAAAATGCCTTTCGTGACACCACGTTACTACCGTGGCTGAAACAGCTTTGTGAAGGTTTTGGGCAGCGTCGACATATTCGTTTTCGAACCTGCCCAATAACTTTTGAACATGGCGCCAGGCCAGGCGCCATGCCGTTTCCGACAAATCGGTCGGTTATCGGCAAGCGGCCAGTTTTCCATACGACCAAGGGCTTGTTTTTCGCTCGGGAGTTGGCGTAGAGTCACTGCACTGTGTTTGCATGGGTCGCAACAGTTCGTGACCTGGGCCAGTAGCCGAGATTTGCTACAACCCGTTCGACGTCTCTTACTTCCTGCAACCCAGCCCAGTAATCTTTCGCTTACAAAAAAGTGCGAAAGAAACTGTCATCAAAATTTAAGCTTCATAGGAAATAAGACAATGGCTGAGCGTCAGAACGGTACCGTCAAGTGGTTCAATGACGAAAAAGGTTACGGCTTCATCACCCCAGAAAGCGGTCCGGATCTGTTCGTGCACTTCCGCGCTATCGAAGGTAGCGGCTTCAAAAGCCTGAAAGAAGGCCAGAAGGTTACCTTTGAAGCAGTTCAGGGCCAGAAAGGCATGCAGGCTGACAAGGTTCAACCTGTCTGATCCAGCGCCAGACTTTGAAAAGCCCCTGCCAAGTGCAGGGGTTTTTTTTTGGTTCTTCACGGATTGCCGGGAAAGTCATTCTTGATCTTCATGAAAAAGAATTCGCTGTCCCGGTAGCCGTAAGCCATCCGCTTGATCACCTTGATCCGGTTGTTGATGCCTTCCAGCTGGCCCGTATGCATTGGCCATCGCACCCTGCTCAAGATGCCGCGCCAGTATCCCTTCAGGCGTTTAGCAAACTGCTTCAGTGCCGGTATCGCGCTTTCATCAGCCAGACGCAGCCACTGCTTCCAGGCTGATCGCCAACCCCAGGCGGTGGTGGGCGACCACAGCGCTTTTAACTCTGCTTTCATCAGATAAACCGTCATCAGCGATTGGTTAGCCGACAGCAGATCCCTCAGGTGCACCTGTTGATCTTCTCGCTTGAGATTTTCCGGATTACGCAGCAGTAGCCAGCGTGCTTGCTTGATCACCCTGCGCGCGGGTTTGTCATGGCGCAGACGGTTGGCTTCGTCGACCCGTACCCGGTCAATCACCTCGCGCCCATACTTGGCGACTACATGAAACAGGTCGTAGACCACGCGTGCCTGAGGGCAGTGTTGGCGTACCTCTAGGTCAAATGCGGTGTTCATGTCCATCGCCACTGCTTCGATCCGCACACAGCCTTCTGGCCCCAGCTCTTCAAAGAAGGGCCTGATAGCCGTTCTGCTACGTCCTTCACCAATCCACAGCACCCGGCGGGTATCGGCGTCCAGCACCACGCTGGCGTAGCGATGGCCTTTGAACAGGGCGAACTCGTCCATCACCAGGCGCCTGGGCTGGGCCTTTGGTAGCTTCTCTAGAGCGGCTTGTAGAGCTCGTCGTTCCAGCAAGCGCACACTGTCCCAATGCAAGTCAAACAGCTCGGCGACGTGCAGGGTAGGCAGCCGCTGGCAAGCCTGGATCACGGCCTCGGCCAAGCGCTGGGTCATACGCGAATAGCGATCAAGCCAGCTGACTGACTCCATCCGCTTGCCGCATGCGCGACACCCAACGCGCCGCAGTTCCACATTCAACCGTACCGCATGGCCAAGAATGGGGAGATCACGGATCGAGCGCTGACAGTATTCGTGGATGGCGGTGCTGGGCTGATGGCAGCCGCTGCAGGTGGGGAACCTGGTGGGCTGCGGAATCAGGTCGATCAGCAGATCGTCGCCGTCAGGCCTGATGGCAATGACAGAAAAGCCCTCCCAAAAGGGCAGAAACGTATTAATATCGTGCACAAGAACGCCGGTTTGTTGATGTGTTTGCTCGCACGAACATCATCCATCAAACCGGCGTTCTTGTTTCTGTCTTTCCCGGGATTCCGTGAAGAACCTTTTTTTTGCCCGTAGAATAGCAGGCTCGTCTTCTGGAGCTGTCCTGCATGTCCAAGCCTCTGCTCACACCCCAGGGTGATTTTCCGCCGGTCGGCCTGGGCCGGCGCCTGGCAGCGATGTTCTATGACTTTCTACTGTGCACCGCGCTGCTGATCGTGACCGCCGGCGCCTACAAGATGATTCAGATGTCGATCATCGGCGAAGCACGTATGCGCGAGCTGACCGAGGCCGGTGCACTGGATGGCGACCCATTGCTGTCTACGGTACTGCTGTTTGCCCTGTTCGGCTTTTTTGCCAAGTTCTGGACCCACGGTGGGCAGACGCTGGGTATGCAGGTATGGGGCGTTCGGGTGCAGAATGCCGATGGCTCGGCCATCAGCCTGTGGCAGGCGCTCTTGCGGTTCGTCGTGTCGATTGCCTCGTGGCTGTGCCTGGGGCTGGGTTTTTTCTGGGTGCTGATCGACAAGCGCAAGCGTGGTTGGCATGACATCTATTCGGAAAGCCAGCTGGTGCGGGTGCCTAAACAGAAGAAATGAGCCAGAGGATTGGCGTTGCCGGTTCGGGCCCTTTCCTCATGCCTGCGCGATACCTGTAGGCGCGGGTTTACCCGCCAAGAGGCCGGGCCAGATTAACACCCATGAAAAAGCCGACCCTGAGGTCGGCTTTCTTGTGCAGCTCAGGCTATTACCCTGCCCGGCGCAACAACCACACACCGGCCAAGGCACAGATACCCGCCGGTATCACCACCGCCAGCAGCGGCGGGAAGCCGAATACCTGGCTCGAAGGCCCGAGCAGGTCCTGACCAATGCGAAACACGAAGCCCACCAGCACACCCGTGAACACGCGCTGACCAAGGGTAACCGAACGCAGCGGGCCAAAGATGAACGAAATCGCCATCAGCACCAGGGCCGCCGTTACCATCGGCTGCAGCACCTTGGTCCAGAATGCCAGCCAGTATCGGGAGTTGTTCAGGCCCTGGTCAGACAGGTAATGGATGTAGTCCCACAAGCCGGTAATCGAAAGCGACTCCGGCGCAAGGATCACGGTATTGAGCAGCTCTGGGGTGAGCGAAACATCCCAGCGCTCCTCCGGCGCGTTGACCACCTCGGTGTGGTCGCCACGGAAATAGGTGGTACGCACATCAGCGAGCAGCCAGTGGTCGTTCTGGTACTGCGCACGGCGGGCAAAGCTCGAGGTGACAATCTTGCGCTCGCTGTCGAAGCGGTAGCGGGTCACGCCCAGCAGCAGGCCATCGGGCTGTACGGCGTTGATGTGCACGTACTCCTCGCCCTGGCGGTGCCACATGCCACGTTTTGAGCTTTGTGCTTCACCACCACCCTGGGCCAGGGAACGGTCGGCCTGGGCCTTGTTCTCGGTCACCGGTGCCACATATTCGCCAATCAGCAGCCCCACCAGCATCAGCACCAGCATGGGTTTCATCACCGCCCAGACGATACGGCCGATGGACACGCCGGCCGCACGCATGATGGTCAGCTCGCTGCTGCTGGCCAGACTGCCCAGGCCGATCAGGCAACCGATCAGGGCGGCCATTGGCAGCATTTCATACAGCCGCCGAGGTGCGGTAAGCAGGACAAAGTTGCCCGCGTCCATCACCGTGTAGGTGTCACTCAGGTCGCCCATCTCATCGATGAAGGCGAAAAGCGAAGCCAGGCCGAGGATGATCCCCAGCACGGCCAGGATGGCCAGCAGCACGCTCTGGCCAATGTAGCGATCGAGCTTAGCCATGAGCCACCTCCGCACGGCGGGCGGCACGTTTGAGGCGCAGCGGTTCCCAGTACATCAGGCCAAGGCCGATCAGCAGGAACAGGCCGTGGACCCACCACATGCCCAGGGCGATCGGCAGTTTGCCCTTCTCGAGGGCGCCGCGTACGGAAATCAGCATTGTCAGGTAGGCCATGTACAGAAGAATTGCCGGCAGCAGCTTGAGGAAGCGGCCCTGACGCGGGTTGACCCGCGACAGTGGCACCGCCAGCAGGGTGACGACGAACACCAGGATTGGCAGCGACAGCCGCCATTGCAGCTCGGCGCGCTCACGCAGGCCCTCCTTGCCGATCAGTTCGGAGGTGGGAAGCGCTTCGCGCTCGGTCACTTCCTCGGCGACTTCCGGCTTGGGCAGCAGCACACCGTAGGTGTCGTACTTGATGGCGCGGTAGTCGGCCTGGCCCGGGTTGCCGTCGTAGCGGTAACCGTTTTCCAGCACCAGGTAGCGGTTGCCGTCGGCCTGGATTTCCTGGTGGCCCTTCTCGGCGACCAGCACCGAGGGGGCGCGGTCCTTGGTCTTGTCCTGGTTGAAGCGCTTCTCGGAGATGAACACCCCGCCCAGGTTGATGCGGTCATCCGACAGTTGCTCGGTATAGGTTACCCGCGAGCCATCACGCAATGTCTGGAAGCGGCCCGGCACCAAGGTGTCGAACTCGGTCAGGGCATCCTGCTGGCTGATGATCTGCTGCACCTGGGCCACGCCCAGCGGGGCCAGGCTCAGGCTCAGCCAGGCCACCAGCAGGGCAACCAGGGCAGCCGGCGCCATGGTCATGCCCAGCAGGCGCTGCTGGCTCATGCCAGTGGCCGACAGCACGGTCATCTCACTTTCCAGGTACAGGCGCCCGTAAGCCAGGAGGATGCCGAGGAACAGCCCCAGAGGCAGGATCAGTTGCAGGAAGCCTGGCAAGCGGAAGCCCATGATCAGGAACAACACGCCAGGGTCGAGCACGCCCTGGGCAGCCTGGGCCAGGTACTTGATGAAGCGCCCGCTCATGATGATCACCAACAGCACAGCGCTGACGGCGCTCAAGGTGACCAGGACCTCGCGGGACAGATAACGAAAGACGATCAAACCAGACACTCCTGGGTTGTCAGGGCGGACTGCCATGCAATGGCGCCAAACAATGACTTAGTACATCCAAGACCAATGCCGGTTCGCCAAAGGCGAACCTCCATGTAAAGTGCGCGCATTATCCTGTGATTGACCGCCCCTGTCACTTGGCCGCGTACGAAGGTGCACAACGGGGTTGTCAGCACGCTTGCCACAGGCTCAAACTGGCAGCTTTTCCGCTGGTGCGCGACGACGCGGCCAGGCCCGTCCAGAGCGCTGGAACACACAGCGCCATTCGTATCGATCATTCGGGGATCCTGACATGGAACTGGTTGTAAAAAGCGTAGCTGCTGCATCCGTAAAAACCGCCACACTGGTCCTTCCGGTAGGTGAAAACCGCAAGCTCGGCGCTGTTGCCAAGGCTGTCGACCAGGCCAGCGAAGGCGCCATCAGCGCCGTGCTCAAGCGCGGCGACCTGGCCGGCAAGCCGGGCCAGACCCTGCTGCTACAGAACCTCCCGGGCCTGAAGGCCGAGCGCGTGCTGCTGGTGGGTAGCGGCAAGGAAGAAGCCTTGGGCGACCGCGCCTGGCGCAAACTGGTGGCCAGTGTCGCTGGCGTGCTCAAGGGCCTGAACGGCGCTGACGCAGTACTGGCCCTGGACGATATCGCGGTCAGCAACCGCGACGCCCATTACGGCAAATATCGCCTGCTGGCCGAAACCCTGCTGGACGGCGAATATGTGTTCGACCGTTTCAAAAGCCAGAAAGCCGAGCCGCGTGCGCTGAAAAAGGTCACCCTGCTGGCCGACAAAGCCGGCCAGGCCGAAGTCGAGCGTGCGGTCAAGCATGCCAGCGCCATCGCCAGCGGCATGGCCTTCACCCGTGACCTCGGCAACCTGCCACCCAACCTTTGCCACCCAAGCTTCCTGGCCGAACAGGCCAAGGAACTGGGCAAGGCGCACAAGGCCCTCAAGGTTGAAGTGCTGGACGAGAAAAAGATCAAGGACCTGGGCATGGGCGCGTTCTACGCCGTGGGCCAGGGCAGCGACCAGCCGCCACGCCTGATCGTGCTCAATTACCAGGGCGGCAAAAAGGCCGACAAGCCATTCGTGCTGGTGGGTAAAGGCATTACCTTCGACACCGGCGGCATCAGCCTCAAGCCAGGCGCCGGCATGGATGAAATGAAGTACGACATGTGCGGCGCCGCCAGCGTGTTCGGCACCCTGCGTGCAGTGCTCGAGCTGCAGCTGCCGATCAACCTGGTGTGCCTGCTGGCCTGCGCCGAGAACATGCCAAGCGGCGGCGCCACCCGCCCAGGTGACATCGTCACCACCATGAGCGGTCAGACGGTGGAAATCCTCAACACCGACGCTGAAGGCCGCCTGGTGCTGTGCGACACCCTGACCTACGCCGAGCGCTTCAAGCCGCAGGCGGTGATCGACATCGCCACCCTGACCGGCGCCTGCATCGTCGCCCTGGGCAGCCACACCTCCGGCCTGATGGGCAATAACGACGACCTGGTCGGGCAGTTGCTCGATGCCGGCAAGCGCGCCGACGACCGTGCCTGGCAGCTGCCGCTGTTCGATGAATACCAGGAGCAGCTGGACAGCCCGTTCGCCGACATGGGCAACATCGGTGGGCCGAAGGCCGGTACGATCACCGCGGGTTGCTTCCTGTCGCGCTTCGCCAAAGCCTACAACTGGGCGCACATGGACATCGCCGGCACCGCCTGGGTCAGTGGCGGCAAGGACAAGGGCGCCACTGGCCGCCCGGTACCTCTGTTGACCCAGTACCTGCTGGACCGCGCTGGCGCCTGAAGCCGTGAAGCCGGTGGTGCCTGGCGCGCCACCGGCCGGCGATTCCCACCATGAGCAAAGTCGACTTCTACATTCTGCCCACCGACTCGCTGTCGGCGCGGCTCGATTTCGCCTGCAAGCTGTGCGAGAAGGCCTGGCGCCTTGGCCACCAGGTCTATTTGCACTGCCAGGATGCAGAACAGCGCAGTGAACTGGACCAACGCTTGTGGCGCTTCAAGGGCGAGGCCTTCGTGCCCCACGACCTCGCCGAGGTGCATGCCGATGCTGACGTGGTTCTGGGCCTGGCTGACAACGCCGGCGAGCACCACGGCCTGCTGATCAACCTCGGCGCCAGCGTGCCGGGCTTTGTCGGGCAGTTCGAGCGGGTGGCCGAAATCGTTGTTGAAGAGCCGGCTATCCGCCAATCAGCCCGTGAGCGATTCCGTTTCTACCGTGAACAGGGCTATGCTCTGCAAGACCACCGCTTACAGCGACTTTGACGACGATGGACAAGCCCTCCCCTTTGCCCGATTCCGCCCATCTGCTCGATGACCTCGAGTCGATCCGTCAGCTGCTTGGCGACGCCGACCTGCAACCGCCGCTGCTCACCGAGACGGTAGAGCAGATTCCGTTGCTGCTGGACGAAGCCGCCAGCGACCCCGCGGCGCCCGCCGAACCTGTAGCTGCCGAACCCGAGGACGACCCGCAGACCCGCCGCCAGGACACCCTGCTGCACCTGGAAAGCGAGCTGCGCGCCGCAGCGCAGATGATCATGCAGGACGTGATCAACGACTTTACCCCGCATATCGAGAACGAAATCAAGCGCCGGCTGGATGCGCGGATCGAGCGGCTGATCAAGCGTTCCGAGTAGACCCGGGCAACGGTGTCGCCTGCTTCGCGGGCGCGCCCACTCCCACAGGTTCTGAGCCTGCGCTTTGCCCGTAAGAGCGGACTTGCCCGCGAAGCAGGCGACTCTGTTCCGACAGTTGTCAGCAGCTTGTCGCCTGCGGCCCCCAGCTTGGTTATACTTCCCGGCTTTCCCGAATAAATGCACAGGGTCCCGCCGCGCATGGATAAGACCTACCAGCCGCACGCAATCGAAACTTCCTGGTACAACACCTGGGAGTCCGAGAACTATTTCGCTCCACAAGGTGCAGGCGAGTCCTACACCATCATGATCCCGCCGCCGAACGTAACCGGCAGCCTGCACATGGGCCACGGGTTCAACAACGCGATCATGGACGCCCTGATCCGTTTCCGCCGCATGCAAGGCCGCGACACCCTGTGGCAGCCGGGTACCGATCACGCGGGTATCGCCACGCAGATGCTGGTCGAGCGCCAACTTGAAGCCAAAGGCCAGAACCGTCATGACCTGGGCCGCGAAAAGTTCCTGGAAAAAGTCTGGGAATGGAAGGATCAGTCCGGCGGCAACATCAGCCGCCAGATTCGCCGCCTGGGCTCATCGGTAGACTGGAGCCGCGAGCGCTTCACCATGGACGACGGCCTCTCCGAAGCGGTTAAAGAAGCGTTCGTGCGCCTGCATGAAGACGGCCTTATCTACCGCGGCAAGCGCCTGGTCAACTGGGACACCAAGCTGCACACGGCCATCTCCGACCTCGAAGTGGAAAACCACGACGAGAAAGGCCACCTGTGGAACCTGCGCTACCCGCTGGCCGACGGCGCCAAGACCGCCGAAGGCCAGGACTACCTGGTAGTTGCCACCACGCGTCCGGAAACCCTGCTGGGTGACGCTGCCGTAGCAGTCAACCCGAACGACGAACGCTACCAGGCACTGATCGGCAAATTCGTCGAACTGCCATTGGTCGGCCGCCGCATCCCGATCATCGCCGATGACTACTGCGACCCCGAGTTCGGTACCGGTTGCGTGAAGATCACCCCGGCCCACGACTTCAACGACTACGAAGTCGGCAAGCGTCACAACCTGCCACTGCTGAACATCTTCGACAAGAACGCCTTCGTGCTGGCCAGCGCCCAGGCCTTCAACCTCGACGGCAGCGTTAACGAGCAGGTCGACACCCAATTGCCGGCCCAGTACGCCAACCTTGACCGCTTTGTCGCGCGCAAGCAGATCGTCGCCGACCTGGACGCCCAGGGCCTGCTGGTCAGCATCGACGACCACGCCCTGAAAGTGCCGAAAGGCGACCGTTCCGGCACGGTCATCGAGCCGTGGCTGACCGACCAGTGGTACGTTTCCACCAAGCCGCTGGCAGAGCCTGCCATCGCCGCCGTGGAAGATGGCCGCATCCAGTTCGTGCCCAAGCAATACGAGAACATGTACTTCTCCTGGATGCGCGATATCCAGGACTGGTGCATCAGCCGCCAACTGTGGTGGGGCCATCGCATTCCTGCGTGGTACGACGAGGCCGGCCAGGTCTACGTTGGCCGCAACGAGGAAGAAGTGCGCGCCAAGCACAAGCTGGGCGCCGATGTGGTCCTGCGTCAGGATGACGACGTACTCGACACCTGGTTCAGCTCGGGCCTGTGGACATTCTCCACCCTGGGCTGGCCGGAACAGACCGAATTCCTCAAGAAGTTCCACTCCACCGACGTGCTGGTGACTGGCTTCGACATCATCTTCTTCTGGGTTGCGCGCATGATCATGCTGACCATGCACCTGATCAAGAACGAAGACGGCACCCCGCAGGTACCGTTCAAGACCGTGTACGTACACGGCCTGGTACGAGACGGCCAAGGCCAGAAGATGTCCAAGTCCAAGGGCAACGTGCTGGACCCGCTGGACATCGTCGACGGTATTACCCTCGACGCCCTGCTGGAAAAACGCACCAGCGGCATGATGCAGCCCAAGCTTGCCGAGAAGATCGCCAAGCAGACCAAGGCCGAGTTCCCCGAAGGTATTGCCAGCTACGGCACCGACGCCCTGCGCTTCACCTTCTGCTCGCTGGCCTCGACCGGCCGCGACATCAAGTTCGACATGGGCCGCGTCGAAGGCTACCGCAACTTCTGCAACAAGATCTGGAACGCAGCCCGCTACGTGCTGGACAAGGGTGAAGACTGCGGCCAGAACGGCGAAGCCTACGAGCTGTCGCTGGCAGACCGCTGGATCATCTCGCAACTTCAGCGTACCGAAGCCGAAGTAACCCGCCAGCTGGAGCAGTTCCGCTTCGACCTGGCCAGCCAGGCGCTGTACGAGTTTATCTGGAACCAGTACTGCGACTGGTACCTGGAGCTGTCCAAACCGGTACTGTGGGACGAAAACGCCCCGGTAGAGCGCGCCCGTGGCACCCGCCGCACCTTGGTGCGCGTGCTGGAGGTGGCACTGCGTCTTGCGCATCCGTTCATGCCGTTCATCACCGAAGAAATCTGGCAGCGCATCGCGCCGCTGGCCGGCATCGACGGCAAGACCATCATGCTGCAGCCATGGCCAGTGGCCAACGAAACGCGCATTGACGCCGCCGCCGAAGGCGACATCGAGTGGCTGAAAGAGTTGATGGTCGGCCTGCGTAATATCCGCGCCGAAATGAACATCGGCCCCGGCAAGCCGCTGCCGCTGTTCCTGAAGAACGCCAACGCCGACGACCAGCGCCGCCTGCAGGAAAACGAAGCGCTGCTCAAGAAGCTGGCCAAGGTCGAGTCGTTCACCGTACTGGGTGATGCCGACGAAGCGCCGCTGTCCGCTACCGCCCTGGTCGGTGACCTGCAAGTGCTGGTGCCAATGGCCGGGCTGATCGACAAGGATGCCGAGCTGGCGCGCCTGAACAAGGAAATCCAGCGCCTGCAAGGTGAAGTGCAACGTGTTGGCGGCAAGCTGTCCAACGCAGCCTTCGTCGACAAGGCCCCGCCTGCGGTGATCGAGAAGGAACGCGCCAAGCTGGCCGAGTCCGAACAGGCCCTGGCCAACTTCACCGAGCAGCATGCGCGGATTGCAGCGCTGTAATCACTAGAGAGACCGTTGGGGCCGCTGCACGGCCCTTTCGCGACACAAGGCCGCTCCCACAGGACGGCGCCAACCTTCAAGGCGCCACCACCCTGTGGGAGCGGCCTTGTGTCGCGAAAGGGCTGCGTAGCAGCCCCAGGTTCTTCAAGCCACCGCTCGTATAGGGCTGGACACTGCCATGACCCCGAACAAACCCACCCTGCACCCGCGCAACCGCCACCAGGGTCGCTACGACTTCCCCAGCCTGATCAAGGCCCACCCTGACCTGGCCCGTTTCACCATCACCAATCCCCACGGCAAGCCCAGCATCGACTTTGCCAACCCCGAAGCCGTCCGCGTGTTCAACCGTGCACTGCTCAAGGCCCAGTACGGCATCCAGCACTGGGACATCCCAGCCGATTACCTGTGCCCGCCCATTCCTGGCCGTGCCGACTACATCCACGTAGCCGCCGACCTGTTGGCCGATGACAATGCTGGCGACGTCCCAAGGGGCGCCCAAGTGCGTGCGCTGGACGTCGGCGTGGGGGCCAACTGCATCTATCCACTGCTGGGCCACAGCGACTACCGCTGGCGCTTCCTCGGTTCAGACATCGACCCCGTGGCTCTGGCCTCGGCCAAGGCTATCGTCCAGGCCAATGGCCTGGGCAAAGCCATTACCCTGCGCCAGCAGGCCAACCGAGCGCACATCCTCAGCGGCCTGCTGCAGGAGGGCGAACGCTTTGACCTGACCCTGTGCAACCCGCCCTTCCATGCCTCACGCGACGAAGCCACCCGCGGCAGCCAGCGCAAATGGAAGAACCTCGGCAAGCAGGACCCCAAACGCAAGCTGCCGGTGCTGAACTTCGGTGGCCAGAACAATGAACTGTGGTGCGAAGGTGGCGAAATCCGCTTTGTCACCCAGTTGATTGGCGAAAGCGTGCAGTACGCCGAACGGGTGCTGTGGTTCACCAGCCTGGTGTCCAAGGCCAGCAACCTGCCGGGCATCGAGGCCGCGTTGAAGAAGTCCGGCGCCAAGGCCGTGCGCATCATCGAGATGGGCCAGGGGCAGAAACAGAGCCGCATGGTCGCCTGGAGCTTCCATGATGACGCCGCACGCCAGGCCTGGCACGCCCAGCGTAAATCACAGGCATGAAAAAACCGCGCCCGGGCAAGCCGGGCGCGGTTTCGTCAAAACAACAATTACTTGTTGATAGCGTCGGTCAGCACTTTGGCTGGAACGAACTTGACGACTTTCTTGGCAGCGATTTCGATGGCAGCGCCAGTCGAAGGGTTGCGGCCGGTACGGGCAGGACGCTCGGAGACTTTCAGCTTGCCGATGCCTGGCAGAGTGATTTCAGCGCCGTTTTCCAGCTGGTCGGCAACGATCTGGCCCAGTTGCTCCAGAGCGTTCTTGGCGGTGGCTTTTGGCGCGGCGATCGATTCGGCGATGTCGGCAATCAGTTGGTCTTTGGTCAATGCCATGGTGGTGTTCCTTCCCTATCAAATTCGATGGTTATGCAGCGGACTACGACGTTATCGGGCCAGCCCCTTGAAATGGAGGGCCGCGCCAATTGCGTATGTAGATACGAAAATCGGCGTTTGGTTCGACACGACGACAGCATGCTGCCAGCAATGCGCACACGAGGGGCGCAAGACCGCGCAAAACTACCACAGGAATGGATAAATATCCGCTTCGCACTTTGATTAAATGCAGGTTTTTCGGGGGTTTCAGCTGAAAACACACAAAATTGAACAAAAAACGAACAACCGACATATCTGCCAACATACGGCCACTGCATCACCTCAGGTCTAGGTTAAACTTGGCAACTTTTGCAGCTCGCCGAGAATTCCATGCCAATCCGTCATTGCATCGTTCACCTGATCGACAAAAAGCCCGATGGCAGCCCCGCCGTGCTGCATGCTCGCGACTCCGAACTGGCTGCCTCCGATGCCATCGAAAACCTCCTGGCCGACCTCAATGACAGCTACAACGCCAAGCAAGGCAAGGCCTGGGGTTTTTTCCATGGCGAATCGGGCGCCTACCCGCTGAGCGGCTGGCTGAAGCAGTACCTGGAGGGGGAAAAGGACTTCACCGCCTTCAGCCGCGTGGCTGTCGAGCATCTGCAGAAGCTGATGGAAGAGTCCAACCTGTCCACCGGCGGCCACATCCTGTTTGCCCACTATCAGCAAGGCATGACCGAGTACCTGGCGATCGCCCTGCTGCACCATAGCGAAGGCGTGGCGGTGAATGCCGAGCTCGACGTGACCCCTTCCCGTCATCTCGACCTTGGCCAGCTGCACCTGGCAGCACGCATCAACCTGTCGGAGTGGAAGAACAACCAGAACTCCAGGCAGTATATTTCGTTCATCAAGGGCAAGAACGGCAAGAAGGTGTCGGATTACTTCCGCGACTTCATCGGCTGCCAGGAAGGCGTCGACGGCCCGGGCGAAACGCGTACCCTGCTCAAGGCCTTCAGCGATTTCGTCGAAAGCGAAGACCTGCCGGAAGAATCCGCCCGCGAAAAGACCCAGACCCTGGTCGAGTACGCCACCACCCAGACCAAGCTGGGCGAGCCGGTGACGCTCGAAGAGCTGTCCAGCCTGATCGACGAAGACCGCCCCAAAGCGTTCTACGACCACATCCGCAACAAGGACTACGGCCTGTCGCCGGAAATCCCTGCTGACAAGCGCACCCTCAACCAGTTCCGCCGTTTCACCGGGCGTGCCGAGGGGCTGTCGATCAGCTTCGAGGCACATTTGCTGGGGGACAAGGTGGAGTATGACGAAGCGGCGGGGACCTTGATCATCAAGGGGCTGCCGACAACCTTGGTGGATCAGCTGAAGCGCCGCAAGGACTGATTTCCCCCAAGCCCCCAAAGGAGGCCACCAGTGCCTCCTTCGCTGACTTGCGCAGCCGCTTCACCAACCGCTCCTGGCGCAGCGCCGCGCCCTTGTCCGGCCACTGCTCCACGTACACCAGCGCCTGGGCCGGGCTGGTCTTGAAATAGCGGGCGCCCTGCCCTTTCTGATGCGCGGCGAACCGACGCTGCGGGTCATCGCTGATGCCGCAATACAACGAGCCATTGGCTGCCCTTACCAGATAGACAAACCAGGGCTTACCAACGGCAGGTTCGACGACTTCACTCACCCTGGGCCTGCTGGAATGCGCGCAACCCCTTGAATGCCTGCAGGCGGACCTTGTTCTGCATCAGCGGCGACCACCCCAGCAGCATTCCAGGAACACCCAACGCTTGCCGCGACCAGCGCCACAGGTCAAAGGTATCGTCATGCTGGCAAATCAGCCCATCACGCATGACAAAGCGTGCCTGGATATCGTTGACCACAACACGGCCGGTCTGGCTGAACAGGTAGGTAGCCACCCAGTGCGCGCTGCCACTGTGCTCATCTGCACGTATGCTGTCGAATGTCAGGGTGAAGTTCTTGGCGCGGGTGGTGAGCATCCGCCACATATCGCCTGCGTCCTTGCCGCGCAGGGTGCCGAACACCGGGTCGCTGAAAACGATATCGCTGCTGTAGCAGGCCAGCATGGCGTCGGCATCCAGGCGCTGGAAAGCCTGGTAGAAACGGGTAATCAGGGCGCGGTTGGCATCGCTCATTGTGGGCTTGTCCGTCCTAGGTTCGAAAACTGCACGATAATCTGCCCCGATGGCTTATGCCAGTACCCTCCTCTTGGCAGGCAAGAGGACGGTACTGCAAAAACAGGCCTCAGACTTTTTCGCAGGTCACCTGCACCTGCAGTGCCCGCCCGGCACCCAGCCCGAACACGACGGCGCCAACGCCCAGTACCGCAAAAATCCAACCCAATGCCGCCCAGCCGCCGGTCAGGTCATGCACCAGGCCCACCGCGAAAGGCCCCAGCGAGGCCAGGGTATAACCCACCCCTTGGGCCATGCTCGACAAGTTCGCCGCCACGTGGGCATCTTTCGAGCGCAGCACGATCAAGGTCAGCGCCAGGGCAAAGGTACCGCCCTGCCCCAGGCCCAGCACAATGGCCCACCCCCACAACCCGGAAAGTGGCGCATACAGGCAACCGAACAGCCCCGCCAGCGTACCTGACATGACCAGCACGATTGCCAGCCGCTGGTCCTTGCCGCGGGTGGCCAGCCAGGGGGCACTGAGCGAGCTGATCAACTGCACGATTACCGACCCCGACAGCACCAGCCCTGCCTCGGTAGGGCTGAGGCCGCGACCGATCAGGATCGATGGCAACCAACCGAACACGATGTAGGCCAGTGATGACTGCAGGCCCATATACAGGGTCACCTGCCAGGCCAGTGGGTCACGCCACAAGCCTCGCACGCGATAGGCCACCCTGTGCAGCCCATGCCCCTGACGGGCCTGTGGCAGCCACACCAGCATAGCCAGCAAAGCCGGCAGCACCCAGAAGCCCAACCCTAGTGCCCAGCTGCCGTCGAAATGCTGGGCCAACGGCACGGTGGCACCCGCGGCCATGGCCGCGCCCAGGCATAATGCCATGGTGTATACACCGGTCAGCGTGCCAGCGTGTTGCGGAAAGTCGCGCTTGACGATACCTGGCAACAATACGCCGATAATGCCGATGCTGGCCCCTGCCATCAGGCTGCCGAGGAACACCCCGACAGCCCCAAAGGTACTTCGTACCACGAGGCCAAGCGCCAGGGTGACGAGGATGCCAAGAATCACCCGCTCGCTGCCAAAGCGCCGCGCCAGCACTGGCGCCAAGGGAGCAAACAGGCCCAGGCAGAGCACCGGCAAGGTGGTCAGCAAGCCCGCCTGCGAAGCATTCAGCCCCAAGCCTTCAGATACTTGGCCCAGCACCGGCGCCATGCTCGACAATGCCGGGCGCAGGTTCAAGGCCACCAGCACCAGGCCCAGCAGCAACAGCCAGGGCCGCCGCAACACCACAGCCTGTTGCTGGACCTGTTCGTCGTCAGCTTCAGCGTCGATCAGCAGCTCATCGAGATCCCGCTCGTTCGATGGGGTATTACGGGTGATGGATTCAGCCATGGCCTTCTCGGTGTCAGGATTCAATGAGGGTACGGCTCAGGCGCTTGGCCCGTTCAGCGTCCCGTTGCTCGATGGCGTCGAGGATCTGCCCATGCAAGTCGAACGTGGCCTGGCAGCGCGGAACGGTGGCCATATTGTGTTGCAGAGCGGCAGCCACGACCCCGGAAAAGTAACGGTACAGTTCGCTTAATGCCGGGTTGTGGGCGGCATCGACCAGCCGCTGGTGGAACACCAGGTCGCAGGCCACATAGGCATCGACATCGCCGTGAAAATGCCCGGCACTGCCTTCCAGGGCATCCCGTAGCGCTTGCAGGTCGGTATCGGTACGGCGCAAGGCCGCCAGCCCGACGGCCTCCGCCTCGAGGATATGGCGGGTTTCACGGGCCTGCTCGGGCGTACACCGGGACATCGCGTGCACCGCCTGCAGCGGGTCCTGGGCAGTGCGCAGGTAGCTTCCGTCTCCCTGGCGAATTTCCACCAGGCCACTGAACGCCAGCACGCGCATGGCCTCACGCACCGTGTTACGGCTAATGCCCAGTTGCAAGGCAAGCTCGGGCTCGGTAGGCAGGCGCTGACCGACCTGCCAATCGCCCAGCACGATGCATTCGCGCATGCGCTCTACCGCCAACTCCACCAGGGAACGCTTGGTCAGCTCTGTATTCATGTCACTCAACCAATCATCCGATGAATTGCCGCAGCTTACTGGATTGCAGGCGAAGACGTAAACCACCTGGTATTTCTGCCAGTTGTGGGCATGCCCCTTTGTTGCAACGCTCGTTGCGTGCTTTCAAGGATGCGCCCACATGCGAATGGCGAGTTTGCTGTTACTGCTGTTCCTGGCCCTGCAGCCAGGCTGTGACCCGGCCCGGCACCCGAGCCGCCCCAAGACCTTGCTCATCGGCCTTGATGGCGTGCAACTGCAGCAGTATTTGCAACTGGGCGATGCAACCAACCTGGAGCAGCGGCTTTACTACGGCAAGGCTTACGCCGGGGGTATCAATGGTAAAGCCAGCGAGCAGCTCACGTTGAGCGGCCCTGGCTGGATCACTTTGCTGACCGGCGTGTGGAGCAACAAGCATGGCGTTGAATCGGACGACGACTCGCAACGGGTCAACCCGGCGTTTCCCAGCCTGTTCAAGCGGCTACGCCTGGCCTACCCCAATGCCTACCTCTCCAGCATCGTCAACTGGTCACCCATCAACACGGCATTTCTGCTGGAGGACGCCCATGACGCCGATGTACGCGAAAGTGGTTTGCCAGATGAACAGGTGATTGCGCGTACGTTGCAGATCCTGGGTGACACACCCGCTGACTTCACGTTCATTCAACTGGACGAACCTGACCAGATCGGCCATCAAAGGGGTTATGGTGAGCACTACGCGCAGGCGTTGCGCAAGGCCGACAGCGAGATCGGGCGGCTATTGGACAAGGTAGACCAGCGGCGTCGCATGTTCCCACAGGAAGACTGGCTGGTACTCGTCAGCACCAACCATGGCCGGGACTATTGGGGGAAAGGCC
Source organism: Pseudomonas sp. BO3-4 (assembly GCF_034044115.1). Taxonomy (NCBI): domain Bacteria; kingdom Pseudomonadati; phylum Pseudomonadota; class Gammaproteobacteria; order Pseudomonadales; family Pseudomonadaceae; genus Pseudomonas; species Pseudomonas sp. BO3-4. The sequence goes on along the minus strand of NZ_CP139018.1, from coordinate 1,082,990 downwards.
ATGGCGGCGCTTCGGAGCAGGAAAAGAGTATCTTCATCGCCAGCAACAAGCCGTTGAATCAGGAACTGACCGAGCTGAGCCTTCCTGTGGAGATGCCTGGGCCCGGCGGCCTGTACGGGCTTCCTGCGCAGACCTCGGTAGCGCCCACGGTGCTGCGCCACATGGGCCTCAAGCTGCAGCCGCAGTGGCTTTTGGACGGCACGCCTTTACTGGGTGATACCGGTGTGCGCAAGGCGCGGGCCGATGAAAACAAAGGACGGCTACGCTGGAACAGTAACGCCAAGGGTTATCTGACCATTATCAAGAACGGCCATGTGGTTGCCCAGGTTGCGGCCAGAGACGATCAATGGATCGATCCGGAGGGGATGGACAAGCAGAACGATTATGTACTGGTGCTGGATGGTACACCGGCGGCGGTGCGCAACAGGCCGGCAGCCAAGCCATTTGTGATCGAAGACCGCCGCTATTAAGCCCTTGAGAAGCAACAGTTCTGTCGTTCCTCAAGGGCTGGCGCGATCCCCGTAGGAGCGGGTTCACCCGCGAAAGGGCCGGGCCTGCTGGCCAGTTTCCACCCGCCGTTCACCGTTGCCGCCGCTACCGTATTCGCGGGTAAACCCGCTCCTACATTGGACGCGCACAGGCTGTTGTAGGAGCGGGTTCACCCGCGAATGGGCCGGGCCTGCTGGCCAATTTCCACCGACCGTTCGCCGCTGCCGCCGCTACCGTATTCGCGGGTAAACCCGCTCCTACGATGGACGCGCACAGGCTGTTGTAGGAGCGGGTTCACCCGCGAATGGGCCGGGCCTGCTGGCCAGTTTCCACCCGCCGTTCACCGTTGCCGCCGCTACCGTATTCGCGGGTAAACCCGCTCCTACATTGGACGCGCACAGGCTGTTGTAGGAGCGGGTTCACCCGCGAATGGGCCGGGCCTGCCGGCCAATTTCCACCGACCGTTCGCCGCTGCCGCCGCTACCGTATTCGCGGGTAAACCCGCTCCTACATTGGACGCGCACAGGCTGTTGTAGGAGCGGGTTCACCCGCGAATGGGCCGGGCCTGCTGGCCAGTTTCCACCCGCCGTTCACCGTTGCCGCCGCTACCGTATTCGCGGGTAAACCCGCTCCTACACGTCAGCTCAACGCATCCAGCAGTGCCTGGTTCATTTCCGGCGTACCGATGGTGATCCGCAGGAACTGAGCAATACGCGGCTGCTTGAAGTGACGCACGATCACGCCCTGCTCGCGCAAGCGTGCCGCCAGCTCGCCGGCATCCTGCTGCGGGTGGCGGGCGAAGATGAAGTTGGCAGCCGACGGCAGCACCTCAAAGCCCTTGGCCTGCAGCTGACCGACCAACACCTCGCGGCTGTCTATCACCTTGCGGCAGGTGTCCTCGAAGTACTCACGGTCTTCGAACGCCACCGCCGCACCGACGATAGCTGCACGGTCCAGCGGATAGGAGTTGAAGCTGTTCTTGATCCGCTCCAAGGCCTCGATCAGGTCCGGGTGCCCCACCGCCAGGCCCACTCGCAGCCCCGCCAGCGAGCGCGACTTCGACAGCGTCTGGGTAACCAGCAGGTTATCGTAGCGGTCCACCAGGCTGATCGCCGTTTCACCACCGAAATCGATGTAGGCCTCATCCACTACCACCACCGAATCACGGTTAGCCTGCAGCAGCTGCTCCACCACCTGCAACGGCATCAGGCAACCGGTCGGCGCGTTGGGGTTGGGGAAGATGATGCCAGCGTTGGGCTTTTTGTAGTCCTCAATACGGATCTGGAACTGCTCATCCAGCGCCACCTGTTCGAAGGCAATGCCGTACAGGCCGCAGTACACCGGGTAGAAGCTGTAGCTGATGTCCGGGAACAGCAGGGGCGCATCGTGCTGGAACAGGCCGTGGAAGATGTGCGCCAGCACCTCGTCCGAGCCGTTGCCGACAAACACTTGCGCCGGGGTCACGCCGTAGTACTCGGCCACCGCTTGCTTGAGACGGTCACCGTTCGGGTCCGGGTACAGGCGCAGGTTATCGTTCAGCTCGCCGCGCATGGCCTCCAGCGCCTTGGGCGACGGGCCATAGGGGTTTTCGTTGGTGTTCAGCTTGACCAGGCGGGCCAGCTTGGGTTGCTCGCCCGGCACGTAAGGCACCAGGTCCTTGACGAAGGGGCTCCAGAATCGACTCATGCTCAGTTCCCCTTCTCTTGGGTCAGGATACGGTATTCAGCGCTGCGGGCGTGGGCGGTCAGCGACTCGCCACGGGCCAGGACCGAGGCAGTGTGGCCCAGTTCGGAAGCGCCCTGTTCGGAGCAGAAGATGATCGACGAACGCTTCTGGAAGTCATACACCCCCAGCGGCGACGAAAAACGCGCGGTACCTGAAGTGGGCAGCACGTGGTTAGGGCCAGCGCAGTAATCGCCCAGCGCTTCGCTGGTGTGGCGGCCCATGAAGATCGCGCCAGCGTGGCGAATGTGTGGCAGCCAGGCTTGCGGGTCGGCCACGGACAGCTCCAGGTGCTCCGGTGCAATGCGGTTGGCCACGTCCATGGCCTGCTGCATGTCACGCACCTGGATCAGCGCACCACGGCCATTGATCGACTTCTCGATGATATCGGCACGTTCCATGGTCGGCATCAGCTTGTCGATGCTGGCAGCCACACGATCGAGGAAGGCGGCATCCGGGCTGACCAGGATGGCCTGGGCGTCTTCGTCGTGCTCGGCCTGGGAGAACAGGTCCATGGCAATCCAGTCCGGGTCGGTCTGACCGTCGCACACCACGAGAATTTCCGAGGGGCCGGCGATCATGTCAATGCCTACCTGGCCGAACACGTGGCGTTTGGCGGTGGCAACGTAGATGTTGCCCGGGCCGACGATCTTGTCCACCTGCGGCACGCTTTCAGTGCCGTAGGCCAGCGCAGCCACGGCCTGGGCACCACCGACGGTGAACACCCGGTCGACACCGGCGATGCAGGCAGCCGCCAGCACCAGCTCGTTGACCTCACCACGCGGGGTCGGTACCACCATCACCACCTCAGCCACGCCCGCGACCTTGGCCGGGATGGCGTTCATCAGCACCGACGACGGGTACGACGCCTTGCCGCCCGGCACATACAGGCCAGCACGGTCCAGCGGGGTGACCTTCTGGCCGAGCACGGTGCCGTCGGCCTCGGTGTACTGCCAGGAATCCTGCTTCTGCCGCTCGTGATAAATGCGCACACGGTTGGCGGCCTTTTCCAGGGCCTCGCGCTGGACCGGTGTAATACGGGTCAGCGCCAGTTCCAGGCGCGCGCGATTGAGGATCAGGTCGTCAATCGACTTGGCGTCAACACCATCGAAGCGCTGGGTGAATTCCACCAGCGCCGCATCACCGCGTTCACGCACGGCCTTGATGATGTCGAGCACGCGCTGATTGACCGCGTCATCGGACACACTTTCCCAGCTCAGCAGATGATCCAGATGTCGAGCGAAATCCGGATCAGCGGCGTTGAGACGGGCAATTGCAGTGGACACGGTCATGGCGAGGGCCTCGTAATATTAGCGAATGCTCAGGCGCCCTAGGGGATTGTGCGAAAAGTGCCTGCGCGACGATCATGCTACGTTAAAAACAGGCTTGGAATGCTCATTTGCAACCAGCAAAGTCGGGCGCGACCCCGGCCGTTCCTCGCCTGTTTTCGTTCTTGCATGATCGCCGCTCGGCGACTTTTCGCACAATCCCAAGCTACCAGTCCATCCGCGCGGGCACCCGAGAAAAATGGCTATGACGCGGATAGACGGGCGCGACAGCGAAGGTCGCGCGCAGGAGTCAACCGCGGTGTCGCGATTCGACCGCTTGACGCAGCGTGTCGATCAGGCTCTGGATACGGGCGTGCTGCATTTTCATGGAGGCTTTGTTGACCACCAGGCGCGAGCTGATCGTGGCGATCAGTTCCTGGGGTTCCAGGCCGTTGGCACGCAGGGTGTTGCCGGTGTCGACCACGTCGATGATCTTGTCGGCAAGGTTGATCAGCGGCGCCAGCTCCATCGAGCCATACAGCTTGATGATGTCGACCTGGCGACCTTGTTCGGCATAGTAACGCTTGGCTACGTTGACGAACTTGGTGGCCACACGCAGGCGGCCCTTGGGCTCGGCTGCGCCGACTACGCCCGCGGTCATCAGCTTGCATTGAGCAATCTGCAGGTCCAGGGGCTCATACAGGCCCTGGCCGCCGTACTCCATCAGCACGTCCTTGCCGGCCACACCCAGGTCGGCAGCACCATGCTCGACATAGGTCGGCACGTCGGTGGCACGCACGATCAGCAGGCGCACATCGTCCTGCGTGGTAGGAATGATCAGTTTGCGGCTCTTGTCCGGGTTTTCGGTCGGCACGATGCCGGCCTCGGCGAGCAACGGCAAGGTATCGTCGAGAATACGGCCTTTGGAAAGCGCGATGGTCAACATTGGAACGTCGGTCCTTAAGCGGCTGCTGCCGGCCAGGTCATCGACCTGGCCGCATTCAATTCAAAAGGTGCGTCCTTGCACCCGCGGGGTACTAGCCCGGTACGCGGCGGATTTTCGCGCCGAGCATCTGCAGTTTTTCCTCGATGCACTCGTAACCACGGTCGATGTGGTAGATGCGATCGATCAGGGTATCGCCTTCGGCAACCAGCGCCGACAGCACCAGGCTGGCGGAAGCACGCAGGTCGGTGGCCATGACCGGGGCACCCTTCAGCGCCTTGACGCCAGTAACGATGGCGGTGTTGCCTTCGACCTGGATCTGCGCGCCCATGCGGTGCATTTCGTAAACATGCATGAAGCGGTTTTCGAAGATGGTCTCGATTACCGCGCCAGTGCCTTCGGCAATGGCGTTCAGCGAGATGAACTGCGCCTGCATGTCGGTCGGGAACGCCGGATACGGGGCAGTACGCAGGTTCACGGCTTTCGGCCGCTTGCCATGCATGTCCAGCTCGATCCAGTCCTCGCCGGTGTTGATGTCGGCACCCGCTTCCTTGAGTTTTTCAAGCACGGCTTCAAGGATGGTAGGGTCGGTGTCCTTGACCTTGACGCGGCCACCGGTCACGGCAGCGGCAACCAGGTAGGTACCGGTCTCGATGCGGTCCGGCATGACGCGGTAGTTGGCCGAATCCAGTCGTTCGACACCATCGATGGTGATGGTGTCGGTACCTGCGCCCTGAATGTTCCCGCCCATCGCGTTGATGAAGTTGGCCAGATCGACCACTTCAGGCTCACGCGCGGCGTTCTGCAACACGCTGCGGCCCTTGGCCAAGGCAGCGGCCATCATGATGTTCTCGGTACCGGTCACGCTGACGGTGTCGAAGAAGAAGTGCGCGCCACGCAGGCCACCTTCAGGCGCCTTGGCCTTGATGTAGCCGCCCTCCACTTCGATCTTCGCCCCCATGGCCTCAAGGCCACGGATGTGCAGATCGACCGGGCGCGAGCCAATGGCGCAACCGCCAGGCAGGGCCACTTCGGCTTCGCCGAAACGGGCAACCATCGGGCCCAGCACCAGGATCGAGGCGCGCATGGTCTTGACCAGCTCGTACGGCGCGACCAGGGTCTTGATGGTGCGTGGATCGATCTCCACCGACAGCTTTTCGTCGATCACAGGCTCGATGCCCATGCGCCCGAACAGCTCGATCATGGTGGTGATGTCGTGCAGGTGCGGCAGGTTGCCCACGGTGACCGGGCCATCGGCCAGCAGGGTCGCTGCCAGAATCGGCAGGGCTGCGTTTTTCGCGCCCGAAATGCGGATCTCGCCGTCAAGGCGAGCGCCGCCAGTAATAATCAGTTTGTCCATTGGAGTCTCGCCGCCAAGTTGGCTCAGGTGCGCTCAGCCCAGGCTGCGCTGCTGAAAAATTTCATGGTTACCGCATGGATGCTGCCATTGGCGATCCACGGATTCAGGTGAGCATAGATCGCCTGCTGGCGTTTGACCGGACTCAGGCCAGCCAACTCGTCGCTGATCACGTTCAACTGGAAGTTGCAGCCTTCGCCTTCAACTTCGACCCGGGAACCCGGCAATTTCTCTTCAAGGAAGCTTTTAACTTCTACGGCCTGCATGCTCAACCTCAATCGGCGCCCGATGCGCACGGGTCGGCCATCATACAAAAAAGCCCCTCGCCTGCGAAGCCCAACGAAGGCTTCGCTGACCGAGGGGCCATCATCCGGGCCGGGCCACTAGCTTGCCAGCACTTCATCGAGATCATAGACCTCGGCAATTTCCCGCATGTCGTCAGGCATGCCACGCACTTCGCACGCCTTGCCAGTGGCCTGAGCATCACGCATGTACGCAAGCAATAACGACAAGCCGACACTCGACGACTTCTCGACAGCCGAGCAATCAAGCACCAGTCGCGGCTCGCGCGAGCCATCGATCAGCACCTTGCCTTGCTTGCGCAAGGCCGGGCCGCTGCGGTAATCCAGCACGCCAGCCAGACGCAGCACGCCCGGCTCTGCCATGCTTACAGCGGCCTCGCTCATTTGACGGTCTTCTCTGGCGAGTTGTCGGCAGCCTGCTTGGCCTTGGCCACTTCGCCAGCCCAGCCGTCGATGGTCTTGTCCAGGTCATTGCCGTTGCGCTGCATGGCATCGGCGAACTGGTCACGGAACAGCTTGCCGATGTTGATGCCGTTGACGATCACGTTACGCACCTTCCACTCGCCGCCAATGTTCTCCAGGGTGTACTGCACGGGGTACACGGCACCGTTGTTGCCGGTAACCTTCATGCCGACACTGGCGCGCTTGCCGTCATCGGCTTTAGCCGGGTCGACAGTGATGCCCTGGTTGTTGTACTCGAGCAAGGCATTGCCATAGAACTGCATCAGGCTGCGCTTGAAGTTTTCCTGGAAGCGCTGCATCTGCTCCGGGGTCGCCTTGCGCGAGTATTTCACGGTCATGATGCTGCGCGAGATACCGTCAGCATCCACCACCGGGCCGAGAATGCGGTTGAGCGAGTCATAGAAGGCGTTGGGGTTGGACTTGTACTGCTCCTTGTTGGCCTTGAGGTCGCCGAGCAGTTCATTGGTGGTGCTTTGAACCACTTCGTGCGGTGTCTGCACAGCCAGGGCCAGCAGGGGGAAGGCCGCCAGCAGCACCAGCAAGCCACGTCGCAAGATCGAAATCATGGGTACTCCTTAATTAGCCGGTTGCGCTTCTTTCGGTTCCTTGCCAACAGAGTTGAGCAGGAACTTGCCAATCAGATCCTCCAGCACCAGTGCCGACTGAGTGTCATGGATGGTTGCACCATCCTTGAGAACGTCGTCTTCACCGCCAACGCTGATGCCGATGTACTTCTCACCAAGCAAACCGGCGGTCAGGATCGAGGCAGTGGAGTCGGTCGGCAGGTTATCGACCGACTTGTCCAGCTGCAACGTCACCCGACCGGTGTAGGAATCACGGTCCAGATCGATGGCGGTAACCTTGCCGATGGTCACACCGGCCATGGTCACTTTAGCTCTGACCGTCAAACCGGCGATATTGTCGAAGTAAGCATAAACTTTATAGGTATCGCTGCTCGGGCTGGCCGACAGCCCGCTGACACGCAGGGCCAGCAGCAGCAGCGCCAGGATCCCGGCCAGGAGGAACAGGCCGACACCGATTTCCAGGGTGCGGTTTTGCATCAGAAATCTCCAAACATCAAGGCGGTCAGAATAAAGTCCAGACCCAGCACTGCCAACGAGGCATAGACCACGGTCTTGGTGGTTGCACGACTGATCCCTTCTGAGGTGGGCTCACAGTCGTACCCCTGGAATACGGCGATCCAGGTCGAGACGAAAGCAAACACCAGGCTCTTGACCAGCCCGTTGAGCACGTCGTCAGTGAAAGAAACACTGTTCTGCATGTTGGCCCAGAACGAGCCCTCGTAGACACCCAGCCAGTCCACCGCCACCCACGAGCCACCCCAGATACCGACCACGCTGAAGATCAGCGCCAACAGCGGCAGCGAGATGAAACCGGCCCACAGGCGTGGCGCAACGATGTACTTGAGCGGGTCGACACCGATCATTTCCAGGCTCGACAACTGCTCGGTAGACTTCATGTTGCCGATTTCGGCGGTCAGCGCGGAACCGGCACGCCCGGCAAACAGCAACGCCGTTACCACCGGGCCAAGTTCACGCAGCAGGGTCAGGGCGACCATCTGCCCTACCGCCTGCTCCGAGCCGTACTTGGTCAGGATGCTGTAGCCCTGCAGCGCCAGCACCATGCCGATGAACACACCGGACACGACGACGATCGCCAGCGACAGCACACCCACCGAGTACAACTGCTTGGTCAGCAGCTGGAAGCCGCCGCCAATACCACCGCGACCGACCAGCGCATGGAACAGGAACAGGCACGAACGCCCGAGCACGGCCAGCACGTCGATTGCCGAGCGGCCCAGCAGGCGGACACGTTCGAGTAAGGATTTTCTGCGCATCAACGCGCCCCCAGCAGGTCGGCGCGGTAGTCAGGCGCGGGAAAGTGGAAGGGAACCGGGCCATCCGGGTCGCCTTTCATGAATTGGCGGATCCGTGGATTGTCCGAACCCATCAGCTCATCAGGCGTCCCCTGGCCCAGCACTTGGCCGTCACCTACCACGTAAATGTAGTCGGCGATGCTGGCGGTTTCTGCCAGGTCATGGGAAACCACGATGCTGGTGATGCCCAGGGCATCGTTGAGCAGGCGAATCAGGCGCACCAGTACCCCCATGGCGATCGGGTCCTGGCCGACGAACGGTTCGTCGTACATGAGGATCTGCGGGTCCAGGGCAATCGCCCGGGCCAGTGCCACACGGCGCTTCATGCCACCGGACAGCTCGTCGGGCATCAGGTCGATGGCACCGCGCAGGCCCACGGCCTGCAGCTTCATCAACACGATGTCACGGATCATTTCGTCCGACAGCTGAGTATGCACGCGCAGCGGGAACGCGACGTTCTCGAACACATCGAGGTCGGTGAACAACGCGCCGCTCTGGAACAGCACGCCCATCTGCTTGCGGGCGTCGAACAGGTCGCTGCGCGACAGCGTCGGCAGGTTCTGCCCGGCAACCCATACCTCACCGCTCGCGGGACGCAACTGTGCGCCCATCAGGCGGAGCAACGTGGTCTTGCCGCACCCCGATGGCCCCATGATGCCGGTGACCTTGCCGCGCGGGATGCTGATGTCCACGTTGCTGAAAATGCTGCGCGAACCACGTTTGAAGGTTACACCCTTCAACTCGACCGCGTAGGCGCTATCCACACTCATCTAGACTCCTTGCTAATGCAGCCTCGTCCTAATGGACGCCGGCCTCCATCTGGAAGGCACACGCACCCCTGACAGGCCGAATAGCGGCGAACTATAGCACCGCTGACAGCCCCGCCCCAAGGCCGGGCAAGCAGTCGTTCAGCCCAGGGACAGGCTTTGGTGGTATTCACTGCAACAATCGAGGAGGTGAGGGTTTTCATCATTGCGCGTATAATCGTCGCCCTTTCATCAGGCATTGCTTTTTCGACATGAGCCAATCCAGCGAGCTGATCCAATCCGCCCAACGCACTCTGCGCCTGGAACTCGAGGCCGTAGAGGCCCTTTTGGCGCGCATCGACGACAATTTCGTCAAAGCCTGCGAACTGATTCTGACCAGCAAGGGCCGGGTCGTCGTGGTCGGCATGGGCAAGTCCGGGCACATCGGCAACAAGATCGCCGCGACCCTGGCCAGCACCGGCACACCGGCGTTTTTCGTGCATCCGGCCGAAGCCAGCCATGGCGACATGGGCATGATCACCCGTGATGATGTCATCCTTGCGCTGTCGAACTCCGGCAGCACCGCCGAAATCGTCACCCTGCTGCCGTTCATCAAACGCCTTGGCATCAAGCTGATCAGCCTGACCGGCAACCCGGACTCGCCGCTGGCCCAGGCCGCCGAGGTCAACCTTGACGCACGTGTCGCACAAGAGGCCTGCCCGCTGAACCTGGCCCCCACCTCCTCCACCACGGCAGCGCTGGTACTGGGCGACGCCTTGGCCATCGCCTTGCTCGAAGCCCGCGGCTTCACCGCCGAGGACTTCGCCTTCTCGCACCCGGGAGGCGCGCTGGGCCGCCGCCTGCTGCTGAAGGTCGAGAACGTGATGCACGCCGGCGACGATCTGCCTCAAGTATCACGCGGCACCCTGCTCAAGGACGCGCTGCTGGAAATGTCCCACAAAGGTTTGGGCATGACCGTGATCGTCGATGCCGATGGCAAACTGGCCGGGATCTTCACCGACGGTGACCTGCGCCGCAGCCTGGACCGCAATATCGATGTGCACACCACCCTGATCGACCAGGTCATGACCGTTCATGGCAAGACTGCGCGTGCCGACATGCTCGCCGCCGAAGCCCTGAAGATAATGGAAGACCACAAGATCAACGCCCTGGTGGTGGTGGACCGTGAAGACCGCCCGACCGGCGCCCTGAACATGCATGACCTGCTGCGCGCCGGCGTAATGTAAAGGAGCGATGGAATGAACCAGGACCTCATGCAACGCGGCAAAGGCATCAAGCTGGCAGTCTTCGACGTGGACGGCGTGCTCACCGACGGGCGCCTGTACTTCCTCGAGGATGGCAGCGAATTCAAGACGTTCAATACCCTCGACGGCCAGGGCATCAAGATGCTAATGGCCTCGGGCGTGACCACCGCGATCATCAGCGGGCGCAAGACCCCCGTGGTCGAACGCCGGGCCAGTAACCTCGGTATCCCGCACCTCTACCAAGGCCGGGAGGACAAATTGGTGGTGCTTGACGGCCTGCTCGCCGAACTGGGCCTAAGCTATGATCAAGTGGCTTACCTGGGCGACGACCTGCCCGACCTGCCGGTGATTCGCCGAGTGGCTCTGGGCATGGCCGTAGCCAACGCCGCACCGTTCGTACGCCAGCACGCCCACGGCGTGACCCAGGCACGTGGCGGCGAAGGCGCGGCCCGTGAATTCTGCGAATTGATCATGCAGGCCCAGGGCACCCTGGACGCTGCCAACGCCAACTACCTGTAAGGCTGCCCATGCTCAGCAAGAAAGCCCGAAACATTGTGCTGCTGGGGGCGATAGCCGCCCTGTTGGTAGCCATTGGCTACTGGAATGTCAGCCCGGAAAGCTTCCTCGACAAGCCCGTGGCCCAAGTCGACGAAAGCGCCATCGATTACTACGCGATCAACGCCCACAGCGTGCAGTTCCTGCCCGACGGCAAGCTGCAATACGAAATGACCGCCGACAGAATCGAACACCTCAAGACCAGCGAAGTCACCCAGGTGACCACACCGGACCTGCACCTGTACCGCGGCACCGAGTACCCGTGGCATGTGCAGAGCACGCGCGCCGAGGTCAATCCTGACGGTACCGAGGTCGAACTGATCGACAAGGTACGGATTGCCCGCACCGATGAAAGGCAGCGTGAAACCATCATTACCAGCTCACGCATGACCGTGTTCCCGCAGAAGCAATATGCGCAGACCGAGCAAGCCGTTAGAATCGACGGCGCCGGAGGCACCACTACGGGCAAAGGCATGAAAGCGTATTTGAAAGAAGGCAAGATGGACTTGCTCTCTAACGTAAGAGGACAGTATGAGGCTCGTTAAAACCCTCCCCCTTTTGCTCAGCCTGAGCGCAGCACTGGGAAGCGCGAGCGCCCTCGCCCTGCCGAACGACCGTGACCAGCCTATCCGCATCCAGGCCGACAACGCTCACCTGGATGACAAACAAGGCGTGGCCACTTACACCGGCGACGTGATCATCACTCAGGGTTCGATGATGATCAAAGGCAACACCGTGACCATTACCCGCTCCGCCTCTGGCGATATCGACGTAGTGACCTCGGTGGGCAACCTGGCCTACTTCGAGCAGCAGCAGAGCGCAGCCAAGCCGGACAAGATGAAAGGCTGGGGCGTAACCATCCAGTACCAGTCGCAGAAGGACTTGGTCATTCTCACCGACCGCGCCAAGGTCGAGAGCGAAGGCAATACCACCGAAGGCGAAAAGATCGTCTACAACACTCAGACCCAGGTGGCGACCGCCGGCCGTGGTGGCAATGTGACAACACCCCGTCAGCGCATCGACATGGTGATCCAGCCCAAGAAGAAGGCCGAGTAAATGGCAACCCTCAAAGCCCAGCACCTGGCAAAGAGCTACAAGGGGCGGCAGGTAGTACGTGATGTCAGCCTGTCTATCGACAGCGGCCAGATCGTCGGCCTGCTCGGCCCCAACGGCGCCGGCAAGACCACCTGCTTCTACATGATTGTCGGGCTGGTCCAGGCCGAACAGGGCCGCGTACTGATCGACAACCTCGATGTCAGCCACCAGCCCATGCACGGCCGCGCTCGCGCCGGTATCGGCTACCTGCCGCAGGAAGCCTCGATCTTCCGCAAGCTGTCGGTCGCCGACAACATCATGGCCATCCTCGAGACCCGCAAGGACCTCGACCGGGACGGCCGCCGCAAAGAGCTGGAAAGCCTGCTGCAGGAGTTCCACATCAGCCACATCCGGGACAACCTCGGCATGAGCCTGTCCGGTGGTGAACGCCGCCGCGTCGAAATTGCGCGCGCCCTGGCGACCGCACCCAAGTTCATCCTGCTGGACGAACCGTTCGCCGGTGTCGACCCGATTTCGGTCGGCGACATCAAGCAGATCATCCATCACCTCAAGGCCAAAGGTATCGGCGTACTGATTACCGACCACAACGTGCGTGAAACCCTGGATATCTGCGAAACCGCTTATATCGTCAACGATGGCCGATTGATCGCCGAAGGCGACGCTGAAACCATCCTGGCAAACGACTTGGTCAAAGAAGTTTACCTGGGCCACGAGTTCCGCCTCTGACCCGGCACGCGCCTGAAGTACTGGCAAACAGCCCTGAGACTGCGGGTAAAGTTGTTACGGTACTCTAGGCAAACGCTACAATTTAAGGCATAAAACTTGCTTGATCTGGCGCTTCGGCGCCCTCGTGTAGTGGATGGCGCATGCGCGCCGGCGAACAAGGTATTAAGCCCCTGCCATGAAACCATCGCTCGTCCTAAAAATGGGCCAGCAACTGACGATGACACCTCAGTTGCAACAGGCCATCCGCCTGCTCCAGCTCTCTACCCTGGACCTCCAACAGGAAATCCAGGAAGCGCTGGAGTCGAACCCGATGCTCGAACGTCAGGAAGACGGCGAGGACTTCGACAACAGCGACCCGATGGCCGACAACGCCGAGAACAAGCCGGCCGCCGAAGTTCAGGACAACAGCTTCCAGGAAAGCACCGTCAGCGCCGACAACCTGGAAGACGGTGAGTGGAGCGAGCGCATCCCCAACGAGCTCCCGGTCGATACGGCCTGGGAAGACATCTACCAGACCAGCGCCAGCAGCCTGCCGAGCAACGATGATGACGAATGGGACTTCACCACGCGCACATCGGCCGGCGAAAGCCTGCAAAGCCACCTGCTGTGGCAGTTGAACCTGGCGCCGATGTCCGACACCGACCGCTTGATTGCCGTGACCCTGATCGACAGCATCAACGGCCAGGGCTACCTGGAAGACACACTCGAAGAAATCTGCGCAGGGTTCGACCCGGAGCTGGATATCGAGCTGGACGAGGTCGAAGCAGTACTGCACCGCATCCAGCAGTTCGAGCCGGCTGGCGTCGGCGCCCGCAATCTGGGCGAATGCCTGTTGCTGCAACTGCGCCAACTGCCCGCTACAACCCCGTGGATGACCGAAGCCAAGCGCCTGGTCACCGATTTCATCGACCTGCTCGGCAGCCGTGACTACAGCCAGCTGATGCGGCGGATGAAAATCAAGGAAGACGAGCTGCGCCAGGTCATCGAACTGGTGCAAAGCCTTAACCCGCGCCCTGGTTCGCAGATCGAGTCCAGCGAGCCCGAGTACGTGGTGCCCGACGTCATCGTGCGCAAGGACAGCGACCGTTGGCTGGTAGAACTGAACCAGGAAGCCATCCCACGCCTGCGCGTCAACCCACAATACGCCGGCTTCGTGCGCCGTGCCGACACCAGCGCCGACAACACCTTCATGCGCAACCAGTTGCAGGAAGCGCGCTGGTTCATCAAGAGCCTGCAAAGCCGTAACGAAACCCTGATGAAGGTTGCCACGCAGATCGTCGAGCACCAACGCGGCTTCCTCGACCACGGCGACGAAGCGATGAAGCCGTTGGTACTGCATGACATTGCCGAAGCCGTAGGCATGCACGAATCGACCATCTCGCGGGTTACCACGCAGAAATACATGCACACCCCGCGTGGCATCTACGAACTGAAATACTTTTTCTCCAGCCATGTCAGCACCTCCGAAGGCGGAGAATGCTCGTCCACGGCGATCCGCGCGATCATCAAGAAACTGGTTGCGGCGGAAAATCAGAAAAAGCCATTGAGTGACAGCAAGATCGCTGGTTTACTGGAGGCACAAGGCATCCAGGTAGCCCGTCGCACCGTCGCCAAGTACCGCGAGTCTCTCGGCATCGCACCGTCGAGCGAACGCAAGCGACTGATGTAGCCCCTGAGATGTGCCACAGCGTTTTCGTGGCAGGTGCAAGACCTGCCTCTTTATGCACGGGCAACAAAGGAGAAGCTGTATGCAAGTCAATATCAGTGGACAGCATGTAGAAGTCACCCAGCCACTGCGCGATTACGTGCTTGAAAAGCTCGCCCGCGTGGAGAGTCACTTCGACAAGATCACCAACGTGCAGGTAATCATGAAAGTCGAGAAGCTTCAGCAGAAGGTCGAGGCGACCCTGCAGATTCCCGGCGGCGAAGTGGTAGCCAACGCCGAACACGAAGACATGTATGCAGCGATCGACGCCTTGGCCGACAAGCTCGACCGCCAACTGAAAAAACACAAGGAAAAACAGCAAAGCCTGCTGCAAGGTGCAGCTGCCCGCTGATCCCCCTCATCCATGATCCGACTTGAAACCATCCTGACCCCCGGCCGTTCCCTCGTGAACGTGCCGGGCGGCAGCAAGAAGCGCGCCCTGGAAAAGGTCGCCACTGTCATCGCCGACCAAGTGCCAGAACTGGAGATGCAGGACGTCTTCGAAAAACTGGTAGCCCGGGAAAAGCTCGGTTCTACCGGTTTTGGCAATGGCATCGCCATCCCGCACTGCCGGCTTGAAGGATGCTCTGCGCCAGTCAGCGCCCTGCTGCACCTGGAAGCGCCTATCGATTACGACGCCATCGATGGCGCGCCGGTGGACCTGCTGTTTGTGCTGCTGGTGCCCGAAGCGGCCACCGATGCCCACCTTGAACTTCTGCGTCAGATCGCCAGCATGCTCGATCGCAAGGAGGTCCGTGATCGACTGCGTGCGGCCACCAGCAACGAGGCCCTGTTCCAGGTTGTCCTGGACGTACAGAACGAGCACTGAACATGCGCCTGATCATCGTCAGCGGCCGGTCCGGCTCCGGCAAGAGCACCGCCCTCGATGTCCTGGAAGACAGCGGTTTCTATTGCATCGACAATCTGCCAGCCGGGCTATTGCCGCAGTTGGCGGAAAATGCACTGATCAACACCGAATTGCTGCAGCCCAAGGTGGCGGTTTCGATCGACGCACGCAACCTGCCCAGCCACCTGATGCGTTTTCCCGAGCTGCTTGAAGAAGCCCGCGCACGGCACATCCAGTGCGACGTGTTGTACCTGGATGCCGATGAAGAGGTCCTTCTCAAGCGTTTCTCGGAAACCCGCAGGCGGCACCCCCTGACCAACGCCAACCGCTCGCTCGCGGAAGCGATCCGCGTGGAAAGCGATTTGTTGGGCCCCATTGCCGACCTGGCCGACCTGAAGATCGACACCACCAACCTGAACCTGTACCAGTTGCGTGACTCGATCAAACTGCGCCTGCTCAACCAACCCGAGCCTGGCACAGCGTTTCTGGTCGAGTCGTTCGGGTTCAAACGGGGCATGCCGGTCGACGCCGACCTGGTTTTTGACGTGCGCTGCCTGCCCAACCCCTACTGGAAACCAGAACTGCGTGAGCACTCAGGTCTCGATCAACCCGTGATCGACTACCTGGCCGCACAACCGGATGTCGAAGACATGTACAACGACATCTCCAGCTACCTGCTCAAATGGTTGCCCCGCTTCGCTGCCAGCAACCGCGCCTACGTAACCATTGCCATCGGCTGCACTGGCGGCCATCACCGTTCGGTGTACATCACCGAGCGCCTTGGTCAACAGCTGCAGCAAACCCTGAAAAACGTCCAGGTCCGTCATCGCGACCTCTAGCCCAAGGATCCACCCCTGATGCCCGCCCGCGAAATCACCATCATCAACAAGCTGGGTCTGCATGCCCGGGCAGCAGCCAAGTTCGTCGGTGTGGCCGGCCGCTTCCCCTGCCAGGTACGGGTGGGTCGCGCCCCGGACAAGCTGGTGGATGGCAAGAGCATCATGGCGGTGATGATGCTGGCCGCAGGCAAAGGCACCCAGGTGCACCTGCATACCGAGGGTGAGCAGGACAACGACGCCATGGATGCACTGGTCGAACTGATCAACAATTTCTTTGACGAAGGCGAATAGGCCTCGCAAACCTGCGCTTGCACAAGATCAGGACATCGCGGTATCCATCACCATCATCAGACAGAAGCCTGTACACAGCCCAAGACTGGCCAGACGATGATGGCCGTTGCTGCGCGATTCGGGGATGATTTCCTGGGTGACCACCAGCAACATCGCCCCTGCTGCACAGGCCAGCCCCAGCGGCAGCAGCAGTTCGGCAACATTCACCAGCCAGGCACAGATCAACGCCGCCACCGGCTCGACCAAGCCTGAGGCTGCGCCGATCAGGAAGGCCTTGAAGCGCGGCATGCCCGCCCCTGCCAGCACCAGCGCGATCACCAGCCCCTCAGGCACATCCTGCAAGGCAATGCCCATGGCCAGGCTGTCGGCGTCAGCCATACCTCCCCCGGCCGACACACCAATGGCCATACCTTCGGGGATGTTGTGGGCAATGATGGCAATCACGAACAGCCAGATGCGCGCTGCAATCACCGGCTGGTTTGCTGTGCCCACCAACGCTTCAGGCGAAGCCCAGGATACCTTGAGGTCGACCAGGAACAGGCACAACGCCCCAAACATCAGGCCAAAACTGACCAGGCCACCTGCCCCCCAAGGGCTGAAGCCAATAGACTGAGCCGCCGCCAGGCCCGGCATGATCAGGGAAAACGCGGTGGCCGCCAGCATCACGCCAGCACCGAAGCCCAACAGCGTATCCGCCAGCGCCACAGGCATATTGCGAATGACCAGTACCGGTACTGCGCCCAGTGCCGTACCCAGCGCGCATAAAGCACCGCCCTCCAGGGCGCGCAGTATGCGCGGATCGAGGTCTAGCCAGGCGAGACCCCGAGCCACCAGTAACGCGGCGCCAGCCAGCAAAAGCAAAGTCCCAAGCGCCAGGCGGAACAGGCGCACACTGCTGACAGACATCACCTCAGAGCGCATACCGGTCCGACTCACTTCAGGGCTTCAAGGTAACGACGTTCAACTTCCACCCAGTCAATGACGTTGTAGAAGGCACCGATGTATTCCGGACGACGGTTCTGGTACTTGAGGTAGTAAGCGTGCTCCCACACGTCCAGGCCCAGGATCGGCGCATTGCCGTGCATCAGCGGGCTGTCCTGGTTGCCGCTACTCTCCACCACCAACGTTTTTTGCGGCGTGACGCTGAGCCAGGCCCAACCGCTGCCGAAGCGGGTCAACGCGGCTTTGGTGAAAGCCTCCTTGAAAGCCTCGAAGCCGCCAAGTTGTGCTGTGACGGCTTGCGCCAGCTGGCCCACAGGCTCGCCACCGCCCTGAGGTGACATGACAGTCCAGAACAGGCTGTGGTTGGCGTGACCGCCACCGTGGTTGGTCACAGCGCCACGCAGGTTCTCCGGCAGTTGCTTGACGGCAGCGACCAGTTTTTCCACCGGCCATTCGGCCCACTCGGTACCTTCGAGGGCGGCATTGAGGCCGTTCACGTAGGTCTGGTGATGCTTGGTGTGGTGGATTTCCATTGTCTGGGCATCAATGTGGGGTTCCAGCGCATCGTAGGCGTATGGCAATGCAGGCAAGGTATGGGGCATGTCAGTGAATTCCGTAGGCATGGGTTCTGGGTGCCACATCCGGCTGGGCAGCGAGCTCGCTGGCACCAGCGCTGTGGCGGTTGAGCAAGCGCTCGGTACGCGGGTACTGGCCATACTCGGCAATGAAACTCAGCAGCTCGGTGTAAGTGCGCGCACTGTGGCGCAAGGCGGCATCACGCAGTGCCTGAGGCAGGCGCGCTTCCTGGCAGGCCTGCAGCAGTCGCTGATGAGCAGCGCACAGGTAGTCGGCGCTTTCATGCGGCTGGTCAAGGCGCAGGTGCAGGTCAGCCAGGTTGTGGTGGGCGATGACGAATGCAGCCACCGCTTCATCCACGTCATGCCAGCGCTCGAACAGCACCTGGGCCAACGCCAAGGCTTGCAGGTAGTGTTCCCGGGCGTCCACCAGTTCGCCTTGTTCGAATAGGCGGTTGGCGGTTTCCGTGGTGCGTTTCCAGTGCTGCATGGTTGTCTCCTGGGCGGTGACGCAGTGTCAGATACCGCCGGCGGTGAGTTTTTCCGGGTCCAGCAGCGCTTCAAGCTGGTCGCGGGACAGGTCGGTGTGCTCCAGCGCCACATCGATGATTGGACGACCCTGCTTGTAGGCGGTCTTGGCGATTTCGGCGGCCTTGAGGTAGCCGATGATCGGATTCAACGCCGTGACCAGAATCGGGTTGCGCGCGAGCGCTTCCTTGAGTTTGTCTTCGTTGACCTTGAAGCTGGCGATGGCTTTGTCGGCCAGCAAGCGGCTGACATTGGCCATCAGCTCGATGCTTTCCAGCAGGTTGCGGGCGATTACCGGCAGCATCACGTTCAGCTCGAAGTTACCGGCTTGGCCTGCGACGGCGATGGTCGCGTCGTTGCCAATCACTTGGGCGGCGACCATGGCAGTGGCCTCCGGGATCACCGGGTTGACCTTGCCTGGCATGATCGAAGAGCCCGGCTGCAGAGCTTGCAGCTCGATTTCGCCCAGACCGGCCAGCGGGCCGGAGTTCATCCAGCGCAGATCGTTGGCGATTTTCATCAACGCCACCGCAGTGGTCTTGAGCTGGCCAGACAAAGCCACGGCAGTGTCCTGCGAGCCGATCAGTGCGAACAGGTTCTGGCCGGGCGTGAACTCGACCTTGGTTAGGCCGCTGAGCTGGCGAGCGAAACCGACAGCGAACTGCGGATGGGCGTTGATGCCGGTACCCACGGCGGTTCCGCCCTGGGCCAGCGCCTGCAAGTGCGGCAGCACACCTTCGATGTGCGCCTTGGCAGCATTGATCTGCGCAGCCCAGCCATCCAGCACCTGACTCATGCGCACGGGCATCGCGTCCATCAGGTGAGTACGACCGGTCTTCACGAATTGATGTACTTGTGCCGACTTGACCTCGATCACCTGTACCAGGTACGCCAGGGCTGGCAGCAACTGCTCGTGCAGGGCCAGCGCGGCGCTGACGTGGATGGTGGTCGGAATGATGTCATTGCTGCTCTGGCCACAGTTGACGTGGTCATTGGCGTTGACCGCCTCACCCAGTACATGGGTAGCCAAGGTGGCGATCACCTCATTGGCGTTCATGTTCGAACTGGTGCCAGAGCCTGTCTGGAACACATCCACCGGGAAGTGCTGGATGAAGTCCTCGGCCAGCAATTGCTCAACAGCCTTGACGATAGCCTGGCCCCGCCCGGCAGACAGTTGCTCCAGTTCGACGTTGGCCTTGGCCGCAGCGGCCTTGGCCAGCAACAAGGCACGAATGAACTGGGCCGGCATACGCTGGCCGCTGATCGGGAAGTTGTCGACCGCGCGCTGGGTCTGGGCGCCATAGAGGGCCTGGGCTGGCACCTGCAGCTCACCCATGCTGTCACGCTCGATACGGGTATCACTCATCATCAAATCCTTGCATCAGTTCATCGGGAGAAATCGAAGGCAGCAGACGGCAATTGGCCAGCTGCAGGGCGTAGGGTTGCCAGCGTTGGTTCTGTTCCTGGCGGTCGAGGTTGCGCAGGTCCAACAGAGGACGCCAGGCCTGGTCCAGGCACAGACAACGCCAATGCCAGGGGAGCATGCGATCGCAGGCGGTATCCAGCAGCAGGCGAAACGCTGTCAGCGCCACCGTCCATGGCGAGGTTTCGGTGCAGCACACCAGATAGCGGCCTTCGGCCAGGTAATGCTCGATCAGGCGCGGCTCGTCGGGGTCGAGCGCACAGCGAATGCGCCGGCTGAGCCAGCGCCAGTTTTCCAGGTAGGGCAGTTCGCGGAGGACGGATTTCATGAACATCATCGCCGGGTTACTGGATAATGATATTCATTATTAAGTGATAAATAGAATCACTTCAAGAAAAAGGTGATGAAATAAAAACCCGGCGCGGGGGCCGGGTCTTCGGATTTGCAGAGAAAGGTGTAGTGCTGTGTAGGCCTCTTCGCGGGTAAACCCGCTCCTACAGCGGCCGGTGTCCAACCCCGATGTGCGTCCACTACCGTGTAGGAGCGGGTTTACCCGCGAAAGGGCCGGCGCAGGCTAAAGATCAGCTACCAGCAACGGTCATCCGCTCGATCAGCACCGAGCCCGTATGAATGTTGCTACGGGTTTCAAGATCGCTGCCAATCGCGACAATCTGTTGGAACATGTCCTTCATGTTTCCGGCGATGGTAACTTCCTGTACGGCATGCTGAATCTCGCCATTCTCGACCCAGAACCCCGCCGCACCACGGGAATAGTCCCCCGTCACCATGTTCAAGCCATGCCCCATCAGTTCGGTCACCAGCAGCCCGCGCCCCATGCGGCGAATCAGCGCGGCCTGATCTTCGACACCGTGGCTGACGAACAGGTTGTGCACACCACCAGAATTGGCCGTACTCGGCAAACCCAGCTTGCGCCCCGAATAGGTACCCAGCAAGTACGACACCAGCTCGCCTTTGTCGACAAACGGTTTGGCATAGGTGGCCAGGCCATCACCGTCGAAGGCGGCGCTGCCCAACGCGCGCGGAATATGCGGGCGTTCGTCGAGGGTCAGCCAGGAAGGGAACAGGCGCTGGCCAATGGTACCCTCCAGGAACGACGACTTACGGTACAGGTTGCCGCCGGAAATGGCCGACAGGAAGCTGCCGAACAGGCCACCGGCCAATTCGGCCGAGAACAGCACCGGTACCTCGCAAGTCGGCACCGGTCGGGCGCCAAGGCGGCTAGCGGCACGCTGGGCAGCGCGCACGCCGATGCTGCTCGGGTCGGCCAGCAGGTTGCCCTGGCGGTTCACGTCGTACCAGTAGTCACGCTGCATCTGCCCGTCGCCTTCGGCAATCATCACGCAGCTCAGGCTGTGCCGGGTCGAGGCGTAACCACCGATGAATCCATGGCTGTTGCCATACACGCGGCAGCCTTGATGGGTATTGAGGGTGGTGCCATCGGCGTTGAGGATGCGCGGGTCGGCGTCGAACGCCGCCGCCTCGCAGGCCAGGGCCATTTCGATGGCCTTCTCGGGCTCGATATCCCAGTCGTGGTACAGGTCCAGATCCGGGATTTCACGCGCCATCAGCGCTGCGTCGGCCAAGCCCGAGCATTCATCCTCGGAGGTATGCCTGGCAATTGCCAACGCTGCGGCGACGGTCTCGCGAATCGCCTCCGGACCACTGGCCGAGGTGCTGGCCGAACCTTTGCGCTGGCCAACATAAAGGGTGATACCAAAGCCTTGGTCGCGGTTGAACTCGACCGTTTCGACCTCACGCTGGCGCACGGTGGTGGACAGCCCTTGCTCCAGCGACACCGCCACTTCGCAGGCACTGGCCCCCTGCCGACGCGCCTCGGCGATGATCGCCTCGACCTGTTCCTGCAATGCTGGCAGGTCTTTCGGACCTACGCTCTGGACTGCACTCATGGTTCTCTCCACTCAAATTCTGCGTACGGCTTGGGGTCATTCTACGACCGGGCCGGACAAGCGGCCCCCGACTGGTTATCATGGCGGCGATTTCTAGCGGACTGCCACCATGGTTGATTCAAACGACGACGCCTTCGACGGCGAAAAAAGCAAAACCCAGATCAAGCGCGAACTGCATGCGCTGGTCGAACTCGGCGAGCGGCTTACCACCCTCAAGGCCGATACCTTGGCGCGCCTGCCTTTGACCGACGAGCTGCGCAAGGCACTGGCCGAGGCCAGCAAGCACACTGCTCATGGCGCCCGTAAACGCCACATGTCGTTCGTCGGCAAGCTCATGCGCGTGCAAGACCTCGATGCCATCCACGCCTTGCTCGAACAGATGGACAGCTCGACTCGCCAGTACAACGAACGTTTCCACAGCCTGGAGCGCTGGCGTGACCGGTTGATCGACGGTAACGACGAAGACCTCGAGCGCTTCGTCAACGAGTACCCCGACACCGACCGCCAGCAGCTGCGCTCGCTGGTGCGCCATGCCCAGCACGAGAAGGCGCGGAACAAGCCGCCTGCCGCCGCGCGCAAGGTGTTCAAGTACATCCGCGACCTCGACGAGTTGCAGCGCGGGTTGCGCTGACGGACTGGGGCCTTGTGGGAGCGGGCGTGCCCGCTCCTACAATGGCTCCCGAAGCCATCAAGCCCCGGTACCGCCCACGGTAATCGCATCCAGTTTCAAGGTAGGCTGCCCCACCCCAACCGGCACCGACTGCCCGTCCTTGCCGCACGTCCCTACTCCGCTGTCCAGTGCCAGGTCGTTACCGACCATCGAAACCCGGCTCATCGCCTCGGGACCATTGCCGATCAGGGTTGCGCCCTTCACTGGCGCGGTAATCTTGCCGTCTTCGATCAGGTAGGCCTCACTGGTGGAGAACACGAACTTGCCGCTGGTGATATCCACCTGCCCACCACCGAGGTTGGCGCAGTAGATACCCTTCTTCACCGACGCAATAATCTCCTGTGGGTCGCTTTCGCCGGCTCGCATGTAGGTGTTGGTCATGCGTGGCATCGGCAGGTGCGCGTAGGATTCACGGCGGCCGTTGCCGGTCACAGCCATGCCCATCAGGCGCGCGTTCAGCTTGTCCTGCATGTACCCCTTGAGCACGCCATTCTCGATCAGCGTGGTGCATTCGGTCGGGGTGCCTTCGTCATCCACGCTCAGAGAACCACGGCGGCCTTCAAGGGTGCCATCGTCGACGATGGTGCACAGGCTCGACGCCACTTTCTCGCCAATGCGGCCACTGAACGCCGAACTGCCCTTGCGGTTGAAGTCGCCTTCCAGGCCATGGCCGACGGCCTCGTGCAACAGCACGCCCGACCAGCCCGAGCCCAACACTACCGGCAAGGTACCGGCCGGTGCCGGGATCGCTTCCAGATTCACCAGGGCCTGGCGCAAGGCCTCGCGGGCATAGCCCATCACCCGCTCTTCGGTGAAGTAGCGGTAATCGGTACGCCCGCCACCGCCCTGCCCACCGCGTTCACGACGGCCGTTCTGCTCGACGATGACGCTGACATTGAAGCGCACCAGCGGGCGTACGTCGGCAGCCAGGCTGCCATCGGCCGCAGCAATCAGAATGCGTTCCCAGACCCCGGCCATGCTCACGCTGACTTGCTGAATGCGCGGGTCCAGGGCACGGGTGGCGGCATCGACACGCTTAAGCAGCTCGACCTTTTCGGCACGGCTGAGCACGTCCAGCGGGTTGTCCGCGGTATACAGGGCGGCCACCTCCTGGCTGCGGAAGGCTTGCACCGTGCCGTTTTGCCCGGCACGGGAAATCGAACGGGCGGCACGGGCTGCCGAGGTCAGCGCTTCAAGGTTGATCGCGTTGCTGTAGGCGAAGCCGGTTTTTTCGCCTGACTGGGCACGCACGCCCACGCCCTGGTCGAGATTGAAGCTGCCCTCTTTGACGATACCGTCCTCCAGCGCCCAGGTTTCCGAGATCTGGCCCTGGAAATACAGGTCGGCGGCGTCGATGCCGGGGCCAGCCAACTCACCCAGCACGCTCTGCAGGCTGTCCAGGGTCAAGCCGCCTGGGGCCAGGAGCTGCTCACTGACGGTGGATAACATCTGGCTCATAGTCACTCCGAGGTATGCGCAGGTCGCAACGCGCCCTGCGAAAAAAAGCGCCGGTGCGATACCACCGGCATGCGCGCCCGAATGGACGCTTGTTCTTCAATGTCGCGCTCGGCAAGCAGTACCGCTTCACCTTGCGCCTGTTCTGCGAGAATGCGCCCCCAAGGGTCGACGATCGCCGCATGGCCATGGGTTTCCCGTGGGCCAGGATGGGCGCCGCCCTGTGCCGCAGCCAGCAGGTAACACTGGGTTTCGATGGCCCGGGCACGCACCAGCACCTCCCAATGTGCTGCGCCGGTCACTGCGGTAAAAGCTGCTGGCGCGGTGATCAGCTCCGCGCCGGCAGCGCGCAGCGCGCTGTACAGTTCGGGAAAGCGCAGGTCGTAACACACGCTCAGCCCCAGCCGCCCGACCGGCGTATCAGCCACCACCACCTGAGCACCCTGCGCGTAGTCATCCGACTCGCGGTAACGGCCCCGGTTGTCGGCCACATCCACATCAAACAAGTGCAGCTTGTCATACCTTGCCGCCACCTCGCCGTGTTCATCGACCAGCAGCGAGCACGCATGGGCCTTGGCATCGGGCTGGCCGAACGGTGGCAAGGGCAAAGTACCGGCAACAATCCATAACTTGAGGTCGCGGGCGGTGCGTTTCAACCACGGCAGAATGGGCCCTTCCCCCAAGGCTTCGGCACGGCCGATGGCAGCAGCGTCCTTGCGCCCCATGGCGGCAAAGTTTTCCGGCAGCACCGCCAACCGTGCGCCGCCCAATGCGGCCTGCTCCAACAGGGCACCGGCACGCTGCAGGTTGGTCTGCACGTCGTCCTGGCTGACCATCTGGATTACCGCTGCCTTCATGGGTACTCCTAGCGGGATTTCTCGAAAGGTTTCACAAAGGTGATTCTAGGCTCTTTCCACGGCCCTTCGACACGGTAGTGCACGCTGGCAAAGCGTGACACGCGGTCACCGATCAGCCGATCGACCAGGAACAGCGCACCGCCCACCGCCGGCGCGCCGACGATCAACGCCGCCAGCGGCAGGTTGTTGGTCACCGGCAGGCTCACCTGCAAGTCAGCATCGACCCGGTCGCTGACCATGTCCAGCGTGCCGTCGAGCTCGAAGTTGCTCGACGGGCCGGTCACGGTAATCGGTTCGCGGGTCACGTACACGCCACTGCTGGCCACCAGCAAGCCCTTGACCCGGTCATAGGCCAGGCCCTTGTCAAACAGGTCGGAAAAGTCCAGACGCAGGCGCCGGCCAATCGAGTTGAAGTTGAGCAGGCCGAACACCCGCAGCGCCTGTGCGCTGCCTTCGACCTCGACGAACTGGCCGGTGCGCAGTGCTGCATCCATGCTGCCCGAGAAGCGTTTCAGGCCCACCGCGGCCGGCGAACCCGGCCAGCGGCCATCCACATCCAGGCGGAAGTCGCGGCTGGTCACCGTCGGGGCAAAGCCCCAGGCGCTGAGCACATCCGCCAGGTTCTTGCCGTCAAGGCGCCCTTTGTACCAACTGCTGGTTTTGCCCGTTTCGCCCTCCCAGCCACCACCGCCATCGATGCGCAACCCCTTGAGGTCGAGGTCGATATCACTGGCTGTGACGCCACGTGGGGTCGGCCGCAGCTTGATCGCGGCGCTACCGTAAAGATCGTCACCGCGATAGAGCTTGTCGATGCTCAGGTCCAGTGCCGGGACTTTGCGCGGATCGAACGAGGCAAGCGGGTCGGGGCCGTCTTCAGCCTGCTGTTCAGCGGCGCTGGCGGCAGGCAGCCGCAAGGTCTGCATGCGCACGACCATGGGCGCGCCCTTGGCATCCGGTACGCGCGCATTACCGATGACTTCCTTGCTGTCGAGGCGCAAATCCCAGGCCGGGCCGCCCCGGGCCAGGCGTACCACGGCCTGGTTCAGGTCCATGCCAAAGGCTTTCAACTGGCCGATGCTCAGGTCGACGCTTTGCAGGTTCTGCCGCGCGCTGCCACCGGGGTCGTCCCCAGCCAGCCGGCCTGCCTGCTCTTGCCAAGGGGCCAGGTCCAGGGTCTCCAGGCGCCCGCGCACCCTCAGCCCCTGGCTGGAAGGTACCCGGGCGTCGCCTGTGCCCAGCACTAGCTCGCCACGGCCCTGAGTCAACGTTTCAGCCGGTGCAGCATAGGCAAAGCGGGCAAGGTCGGCGTAGGCAGCGTTGAATTGCCGCTCCGGGCCCTGAAGGCTCATGTTGAAACGGCTGTCACGGGTATCTGCTGCCGCTTTGCCGAACGGAGCCGGCAGGTCGATGGCCAGTCCCTTGAGGCTGGAAGTGACACTCAGGCGGTTGTCCCGGCTCCCCAGACTGAGCTGCAACTGATAGGGCAGTTCACCGGAGGCCGGCAAGGCCTGCTTGAACTGCAGCCAGTCAGTCAGTGTCTTGAGCGATACCTGGCCATTGGCATTGATGCGGGTCTGCATCTGCCCAGCCTGACCTTCAGCGGTTATTTGCGCCGTTACCGGCTTGCCGAAGGCCTGCAGGCTGATGCCTTTGCCACTCAGGCCCTTGTCGAAGTCGAAGCTGAAGTCGCCCTTCAGGCGGTTCAACTCCAGGCTTGGCGGGGCCACTTTCAGGCGCGCATCGTGGGTGGCGAAGTCCACCTGCACCTTTGGGCGCTGCCCATGGGCCAGCGGGATATCGAGCTTGACCTTGCCCTTCAGCGGCCCCTCACCTTCCCAGCCGGCGAAAATCTCCCCGGTGCCGATTGGCGCTTCCTTGAGAATCTTCAGGCCATCACCCAAGCTACCGTCGAAGTCGCCATCCAGGTAGAGGTGGCTGTGCTGGCCACCCTCGACATGCGGGATATCGACATTCACATCGCTGACCTTGGTGTCGAGCAGCACGCCCTGCTGGGCCTTGATGCGCACGCCACTGTCCTCGATGAACACATCACCATCGACGTGCTGCACCTGTGGCCAACCGGGCTGGAAGTCCAGCGCGGCGTCATGCACCTTGAAGAACAGGCTGATGCTGCGCGCTTGCGGCGCTGCGCCATGGTTCAGCGAGCCCTGATACTGGAAGTAGCCTTCATCCACAGCGCCTTTGACGATCGCGCTGCGCAGCCACTCGTCGAGGGCCGGGCTGAGCACCTCGGGCAGATACTTGGCAGTATAGCGGCCATCGCCTTCGGTCAGGCCGACGCGCAGGTCCATGTAGTCCTCGCGGCCTTCCTCGAACAACAGGCGAATCAGGAAGTCACCGGCGATCTTGCCCTCCTCGCCCAGCACCTTGAGGTAGGGCGCAATCAGGGTGAAACCGTCTTTGTCCAAGGTCCAGGTCAAGCGCGCATTCGCCTTCTGGTAATGCCAGGGCTTGGCGAAGATCGGGTACAGATGCAGCATGAACGCATCGGTATCCAGGCGCAGCTCGCCGTGGCCCAGGTCACCACTGATGCTGCCACTGACGTTACCGGCCGCCGGGGCGTTGTGATAAGCATCGAAGCCTACCTTCTCCAGGTTGGCTGCGAACTGCAGGCGCTGGTCACCCTCGGCCTTGGGCCTGGCCTCGAGGCGCACATTGCGCAACGCACCGGTCACCTTCAAGCCATCGACCACATCCTTGACCTTGTCCGGCAGGGGGGCCAGGGCATCGATCAGCGGAGTCAGCGGGGTGAGGTCGAGGCGGTCGGCCTGTAACTGCCAGCTTTCATCGGCTGCATTCTGGCCAGGGCGATGCTGCAACTGCAGGTGAGACTCCCAGCGGGCCTTGCCGAGGTCCATGGCCAACGAGTCGACGACCACATCGAAGCCTTGCTCCCGGCGCTGGAACCAGGCGCCCAAAGCCAGATTATTCAGGTTGGCAGCCTTGCGCCCGGCATAGGCCCCCTCCAGCCTGGGTGCATTGAGCCTTACGACGGCCCGTTGCAACTGCCCCTTGCCCCAGCCGATCCAGAACTCACCGCCCGCCCGCAGGGTGTCAGCATGCCACTGCCCCAACACCCTGGGCGGCAACCAATGTGCCCAGTCACTTTGCGGCAGGCTGACATAGGCTTCTACCTCGCCATCACGCCAAGCGTCGGCCGACATACGGCTGTTCAGGCTCAACGCCAGGGGTTGGCCGTCAGGCAGGGTCGCACGCAAATCCAAGGCCTGACGGGTGGCACCGGCCTGCAGGCCGGCACTCACATAAGTCAGGGTCAGCGGGTCGCGCTGCCAGGGGTGCAGAGTGACCAGACTGTCGAACACATCGATGCGCCCCAGCTGGCGCAGGCGCTGCAGCAAGTCGGCAGGGTCCAGCGGCGCGTCGTCCTTCTTCGGCAGGCCTTCCAGGCTCCAGGCGCCCTGCTCGTTTTCGCGAAGGATCAGTTGCAGCCCGCCCAGCTGGATGCGCGCCAGGCGCACTTCGCGGGCGGTGAGGCTGGCCCAGATGTCGGGCACCACCATGACGTCGTCCAGTCGGAGCGCCTTGGTGCCTTCGCCCAGTTGCAGGTCACGTACCCGCAGCACAGGGGCCAGTCCGCTCCAGTGCCCTTCCAGGGCACCGACATGCACGGGCAGGCCCAGCGCCTGCTCGGCCTTGCTTTCTACGTCAGCACGGTACTCGGCTACCAGCGGCACCAGTTCACGACCAAGGCTGACATACAGCGCCACCAATACTGCCAACAGGGCACATATGCCCAACCCCCAGCGGGTCAGAGCAACAAGAACGCGGTTCAGACGTCCCATGGCCATGGCCCTCCAAGTCGTTTATCCATGATGGCCCGTCGTGCCGGTTTTGCCAGCACGACGATGCAGTGGCGTGTTTCAGAAGGCCTCAGAGCAGCACCACGTCGTATTGTTCCTGCGAATACATCGACTCGACCTGGAAGCGAATGGTTCGACCGATGAAGGCTTCCAGTTCCGCCACGTTGCCTGACTCTTCATCCAGCAGGCGGTCGACCACCTTCTGGTTGGCCAGCACACGGTAGCCTTCAGCCTGATAGGCACGGGCCTCACGCAGGATCTCGCGGAATATTTCGTAACAGATGGTCTCGGGTGTTTTCAGCTTGCCGCGGCCCTGACAGGCCAGACACGGCTCGCAAAGCACCTGTTCCAGGCTTTCCCGCGTACGCTTGCGGGTCATCTGCACCAGGCCCAACTCGGTGATGCCGATGATGTTGGTCTTGGCGTGATCGCGCTCCAGCTGTTTTTCCAGGGTACGCAGTACCTGACGCTGGTGATCTTCGTCTTCCATGTCGATGAAGTCGATGATGATGATGCCGCCAATGTTGCGCAGGCGCAGTTGCCGGGCGATGGCGGTAGCGGCCTCGAGGTTGGTCTTGAAGATGGTTTCTTCGAGGTTGCGATGACCGACGAAAGCCCCGGTGTTGACGTCGATGGTGGTCATCGCTTCGGCCGGGTCGACCACCAGGTAACCGCCGGACTTCAACGGCACCTTGCGCTCCAGAGCCCGCTGGATCTCGTCTTCGACACCGTACAGGTCAAAGATTGGGCGCTCGCCGGGGTAATGTTCGAGGCGGTCGGCAATTTCCGGCATCAACTCGCCAACGAACTGCGTGGTCTTCTGGAAGGTTTCCCGCGAGTCGATGCGGATCTTCTCGATCTTCGGATTGACCAGGTCGCGCAGGGTACGCAGGGCCAGGCCAAGGTCTTCGTAAATGACCGTTGGCGCGCCGCAGGTCTTGATCTGGGTGCCGATCTGCTCCCACAGGCGGCGCAGGTAACGGATGTCCTGCAAGATCTCCTCGGCACGCGCGCCTTCGGCGGCGGTGCGCAAGATGAAGCCGCCGGCATCCTTGATGTTCTCGCTGTCCATGCAGTCGCTGACCACTTGCTTGAGGCGCTCACGCTCGGCCTCGTCCTCGATTTTCAGCGAAATACCAACATGACTGCTGCGTGGCATGTACACCAGGTAGCGCGACGGGATCGATAGCTGGGTGGTCAGGCGCGCCCCCTTGGTGCCGATCGGGTCCTTGGTCACCTGCACCACCAGGGCCTGGCCTTCATGTACCAGTGCGGTGATGTTCTCTACCGCCGAGCCTTCGCGCTGGGAGATTTCCGAGGCATGGATAAACGCTGCGCGCTCGAGGCCGATGTCGACGAAGGCCGCCTGCATGCCTGGCAGCACACGCACCACCTTGCCCTTGTAGATATTGCCGACGATGCCACGGCGCTGGGTGCGCTCGACATGCACTTCCTGCAGCACCCCGTTTTCAACCACCGCCACACGTGACTCCATCGGGGTGATGTTGATCAGGATCTCTTCACTCATGGCAGGCTCTCGTCAAAGGTTCTTTCTAATGATGGATGGCGTATGCACTGCTGGCTACTGCGGGTTTGTTACCTCTGGCGTATGCGCGAGCGATTGCCAGCAGGCGATGCCGAACTGGCCAAGCAAATCGGCCGTTTCACAGAGCGGCAAGCCGACCACCGCCGAATAGCTGCCGGAAAGACCGGTGACGAAGACCGCACCCAGCCCCTGGACGGCATAGCCGCCAGCCTTGTCAGCTGGCTCACCGCTGGCCCAATAGCGTTGCGCTTCATCGGTGCTGATGGCGCGAAAGCGCACTGTGCTGGTCACGCAAAAACTGTGCACACGCTGGCCATCGTCCAGGGCGACAGCGGTCAGCACCTGATGCTCGCGGCCTGACAGGTCAGCCAGCATGGCCAAGGCATCTTCACGGTTTTCCGGTTTGCCGAGAATACGACCATCGAGCACCACGGCAGTGTCTGCGCCGAGCACTACAGCCGGGCCGTCGACACGGGCCAGGCCGGCGGCGGCCTTTGCCCGGGCCAGGCGTTCGACGTAGGCAGGGGCGCTTTCGCTGGGTAGCGGAGATTCATCGATGGGGGCACTGATGACAATGAACGGCACGCCGATCTGCGTCAGCAGTTCACGACGACGGGGCGAGCCTGAAGCCAGGTATAGCGGGGTCATGCAGACATCTCCCTGTCAGTGGCGCGTTGCCGTCAGTTGATGTGCAAGCGTCGACGCAGGTCGCGCAAGGCAAAGCTGATCCACGGCCAGAGCAAGGCGCTGATCACCGCCGACCAGACCAGCGCCAGGGTGGGCAGGCGGTTGCCGGTCAGTGCACTGAGCCACAGCTGGATCAACTGGGCGATACCAAAGATCACCAAAATGACCAGGCTTTGCTGCCACATGGGGAACATGCGCAGACGCTGCTGCAGGGACAGCACCAAGAAGGTGATGAGGGTAAGGACCAGCGCATTCTGCCCCAGCAGCGTGCCATACAGCACGTCCTCGGCAAGGCCCAGCACGAATGCCGTGGTCATGCCGACCTTGTTCGGCACGGCAAGGGTCCAGAACGACACCAGCAAGGCCAGCCACATGGGCCGGAATACTTCCATGAACTGCGGCATGGGGGAAACACTGAGCAGCAGGCCGATGGCGAACGTAAGCCAGATGACCCAGCCGTTATTGCGGCGTGATGCAGCCATCATTGCCTCCGGGGTTGAGCGGGTGCGGCCGGCATGGCAGGTGCAGCAGACGGGGCTGCTGGCTGCGCGACCGGAGTGGCCGGTGCTGCCGGTGCTGCCGGTGTGACCGACGCGGCAGGCGTGCCAGCGGCGGGTGCGACCTGATCACGGGTAGCGGCCGGCTGGCCAGCGGGTGCAGCCCCCTTTCGGTCAGCCTCTTCCTGGGCAATGGCGGCATCGGTGGCACGCTGCTCCGGGCTACGCCGGTCACTGAACACCAGCAACATGTAGCGGCTGCGGTTAAGCGCGGCGGTGGGGATGGCACGGACGATGGCAAAGGGTTGGCCGGAATCGTGGATCACTTCGTTGACCGTGGCCACCGGGTAGCCGGCAGGAAAGCGCTGCCCCATGCCGGAACTGACCAGCAGGTCGCCTTCCTTGATGTCGGCCGTGTCGGCCACATGCCGCAACTCCAGGCGCTCCGGGTTGCCAGTGCCGCTGGCGATGGCTCGCAGACCGTTGCGGTTGACCTGCACCGGAATGCTGTGGGTAGTATCGGTCAGCAACAGCACCCGCGCGGTGTAGGGCATCAACTCTACGACCTGGCCCATCAGGCCGCGGGCATCGAGCACCGGTTGGCCCAGGAACACACCATCACGCTCACCCTTGTTGATCAGAATGCGGTGGGTAAACGGGTTGGGGTCGACACCGATCAGCTCGGCCACTTCAACCTTTTCGTTGACCAGCGCCGAAGAATTGAGCAGCTCGCGCAGCCGCACGTTCTGCTCGGTCAGGGCCGCCAGCTTCTGCAGGCGCCCCTGCAGCAGCAGGGCTTCGGTCTTGAGCTTCTCGTTTTCGGCAATCAGCTCGGTGCGGCTACCGAACTGGCCGGCCACACCTTGCCAGGCACGCTGTGGCAAATCGGTGATCCAGTACGACTCCATCAGCACCAGGCCCATCTGGCTGCGCACGGGTTTGAGCACGTCGAAGCGCGCGTCGACAACCATCAACGCGACCGACATCACCACCAGAACGAGCAGGCGAACGCCCAGCGAAGGGCCCTTGGAGAAAAGCGGTTTAATGGGCCGTTCCTCGTGGACGACTCAGGAGGTCATTGGACATGGAACAACGCACCAGCCTGGTTGCGGGTTGACGGATACGGCGCCCAAACGGGCGCCAGCCCAGCGCATACAGGTAGCACTGTACGTACTACCTGTAAACCGGGCGCTCGTGAACAGCGAGCGGGATCACTCGCTGGAGAGCAGGTCCATCGCGTGCTTGTCCATCATCTCCAGGGCGCGACCGCCGCCACGGGCGACGCAGGTCAGCGGGTCCTCGGCGACGATCACCGGCAGGCCGGTTTCCTGGGCCAGCAGTTTGTCGAGGTCACGCAGCAGCGCACCACCACCGGTCAGCACCAGGCCGCGCTCGGCGATGTCCGAGGCAAGCTCCGGCGGCGATTGCTCGAGGGCGCTCTTGACCGCCTGGACGATGGTCGCCAGCGATTCCTGCAGCGCTTCGAGCACTTCGTTGGAGTTCAGGGTGAAGGCACGCGGTACACCTTCGGCCAGGTTACGACCACGCACGTCGACTTCACGTACTTCGCCACCTGGGTAGGCAGTACCGATTTCCTGCTTGATACGTTCGGCGGTGGATTCGCCGATCAAGCTGCCGTAGTTGCGGCGCACGTAGGTCACGATGGCTTCGTCGAAGCGGTCACCGCCAACGCGGACGGACTCGGCATAGACCACGCCGTTCAGCGAGATCAGGGCGATTTCAGTGGTACCGCCACCGATATCGACGACCATCGAACCGCGGGCCTCTTCAACCGGCAGGCCGGCACCGATGGCAGCGGCCATTGGCTCTTCGATCAGGAACACTTCACGGGCACCCGCACCGAGGGCCGACTCGCGGATGGCGCGGCGCTCGACCTGGGTCGACTTGCACGGCACGCAGATCAGCACGCGCGGGCTCGGCTGCAGGAAGCTGTTCTCGTGAACCTTGTTGATAAAATATTGCAACATTTTTTCGCAGACGCTGAAGTCGGCAATGACGCCGTCCTTCATCGGACGAATGGCTGCAATGTTGCCAGGCGTACGGCCCAGCATGCGTTTGGCTTCGGTACCGACGGCGACAACGCTTTTCTGGTTGCCATGGGTACGGATGGCAACAACCGAGGGCTCATTCAGGACGATACCGCGCTCACGCACGTAAATAAGGGTGTTGGCAGTACCCAGGTCGATAGAAAGATCGCTGGAAAACATGCCACGCAGTTTCTTGAACATGGGAAAGTGACCCTGGGGAAAGCGTGGGTAAAAAAGTGCGGCAAACTCTAACAATGGCAGGGATTTTGGGCAAGGAGCCAATATGTTAAATTGGCTGTTTTTCCGAGCACGCCAGCAGAATTTCGCGGCCGTTAGACCGCCAGAAAGCTGACATGTTCCTCACCGCGGACCCAAATTCCGTTCTTTGTTTCCCTTGGAGATCCTCATGGCGCTTGAACGCTGCGACGTGGAAAAGATCGCCCATCTGGCCCGCCTGGGCCTGAATGATGGCGAACTGCCACGCATTACCGACGCCCTGAACAGCATTCTCGGCCTGGTCGACCAGATGCAAGCGGTCGATACCACTGGCATCGAGCCCCTGGCCCACCCGCTGGAGGCCAGCCAGCGCCTGCGTCCTGACCAAGTCACCGAAAGCAACCAGCGCGATGCCTACCAGGCCATCGCGCCGTCGACCGAAAGCGGTCTGTACCTGGTTCCCAAAGTCATCGAGTAAGGGATAGAGCCTGCCATGCATCAATTGACCCTGGCCGAGATCGCCCGCGGACTCGCCGACAAATCGTTTTCTTCCGAAGAGCTGACCGGCGCCCTGCTGGCGCGCATCAAACAGCTCGACCCGCAGATCAACAGCTTCATCAGCATCACCGACGACCTGGCCCTGGCTCAGGCGCGTGCCGCCGATGCCCGTCGCGCCGCTGGCGAAACCGGCGTGCTGCTGGGTGCACCGATCGCCCACAAAGACCTGTTCTGCACCAACGGCGTACGCACCAGCTGCGGCTCGAAGATGCTCGACAACTTCAAGGCGCCCTATGACGCCACCGTGGTCGCCAAGCTGGCCGAAGCCGGCATGGTCACCCTGGGCAAGACCAACATGGACGAGTTCGCCATGGGTTCGGCCAACGAATCCAGCCATTACGGCGCGGTGAAGAACCCGTGGAACCTCGAGCACGTTCCGGGCGGGTCGTCCGGTGGTTCGGCCGCTGCCGTGGCCGCGCGCCTGCTGCCCGCCACCACGGGCACCGACACCGGCGGCTCGATCCGCCAGCCAGCGGCACTGACCAACCTCACCGGCCTCAAGCCGACGTACGGTCGTGTGTCGCGCTGGGGCATGATCGCCTACGCCTCCAGCCTCGACCAGGGCGGCCCACTGGCCCGCACCGCCGAGGACTGCGCGCTGCTGCTGCAAGGTATGGCCGGTTTCGACGCCAAGGACTCCACCAGCATCGAAGAACCGGTGCCGGACTACAGCGCCAGCCTGAACGCTTCGCTGCAGGGCCTGCGCATCGGCCTGCCGAAAGAGTACTTCGGTGCCGGTCTAGACCCACGCATCGCCGACCTGGTCCAGGCCAGCGTCAAAGAGCTGGAAAAGCTCGGCGCAGTGATCAAGGAAATCAGCCTGCCGAACATGCAGCATGCCATTCCGGCCTACTACGTGATCGCTCCGGCTGAAGCCTCTTCCAACCTGTCGCGTTTCGACGGCGTACGCTTCGGCTACCGCTGTGAAGAGCCGAAAGACCTCACCGACCTGTACAAGCGCTCCCGCGGCGAAGGGTTCGGCGTTGAAGTACAGCGCCGCATCATGGTCGGTACCTACGCCCTGTCGGCCGGCTACTACGACGCCTATTACGTGAAGGCGCAGCAAATCCGCCGCCTGATCAAGAACGACTTCATGGCCGCCTTCAACGATGTCGACCTGATTCTCGGCCCGACCACGCCAAACCCGGCCTGGAAGCTTGGCGCCAAGAGCAGCGACCCGGTTGCCGCCTATCTCGAAGACGTCTACACCATCACCGCCAACCTGGCGGGCCTGCCTGGCCTGTCGATGCCAGCAGGCTTCGTCGACGGCCTGCCGGTCGGCGTGCAACTGCTGGCGCCGTACTTCCAGGAAGGCCGCCTGCTCAACGTCGCGCACCGCTACCAACAGGTGACCGACTGGCATACCCGCGCCCCCAACGGCTTCTGAGGAATTCACACATGCAATGGGAAGTTGTGATCGGGCTGGAAATCCACACTCAGCTCGCCACCCAGTCGAAGATCTTCTCCGGCAGCGCTACCACCTTTGGCTCCGAGCCGAATACTCAGGCCAGCCTGGTTGACCTGGGCATGCCCGGCGTACTGCCGGTACTGAACGAGGAGGCCGTGCGCATGGCGTGCATGTTCGGCCTGGCCATCGATGCCGAAATCGGCAAGCGCAACGTGTTCGCACGCAAGAACTACTTCTACCCCGACCTGCCCAAGGGCTACCAGATCAGCCAGATGGACCTGCCGATCGTCGGCAAGGGCCACCTGGACATCGCGCTGGAAGACGGCACCATCAAGCGCATCGGCGTAACCCGCGCGCACCTGGAAGAAGACGCCGGCAAGAGCCTGCACGAAGACTTCAGCGGCTCCACCGGCATCGACCTGAACCGTGCCGGCACCCCGCTGCTGGAAATCGTCTCCGAGCCTGACATGCGCAGCGCCAAGGAAGCCGTGGCTTACGTCAAGGCAATCCACGCGCTGGTGCGCTACCTGGGCATCTGCGACGGCAACATGGCCGAAGGTTCGCTGCGCTGCGACTGCAACGTATCGATCCGCCCGAAAGGCCAGACCGAGTTCGGCACTCGCTGCGAAATCAAGAACGTCAACTCGTTCCGTTTTATCGAGCGCGCGATCAACAGCGAAATCCAGCGCCAGATCGACCTGATCGAAGACGGTGGCAAAGTCGTACAGGAAACACGCCTGTACGACCCGAACAAGGACGAAACCCGCTCCATGCGCAGCAAAGAGGAAGCTAACGACTACCGTTACTTCCCCGACCCCGACCTGCTGCCGGTGGTCATCGAGGACAGCTTCCTCGAAACCATTCGCGCCGGCCTGCCGGAGCTGCCGCCACAGAAGGTCGAGCGCTTCCAGACTCAGTACGGTCTGTCGGCCTACGACGCCAACGTGTTGGCTTCCAGCCGCGAACAGGCTGACTACTTCGAAGAAGTGGTGAAGATCGGTGGTGATGCCAAGCTGGCGGCCAACTGGGTCATGGTCGAACTGGGTAGCCTGCTGAACAAGCTGGGTGTCGAAATCGATCAGGCGCCGGTCAGCGCTGCGCAACTGGGCGGCATGCTGCTGCGCATTCGTGACAACACCATCAGCGGCAAGATTGCCAAGACCGTGTTCGAGGCCATGGCCGCCGGTGAAGGCGATGCCGACAGCATCATCGAGAGCAAAGGCCTGAAACAGGTTACCGACACGGGTGCGATCGACAAGATGCTCGACGAAATGCTGGCAGCCAATGCCGAGCAGGTCGAACAATATCGCGCAGCCGATGAGGCCAAGCGCGGCAAGATGTTCGGCTTCTTCGTCGGTCAGGCCATGAAAGCCTCCAAAGGCAAGGCCAACCCGGGGCAGGTGAACCAATTGCTCAAGGCCAAGCTCGAAGGGTGATGGTTTTACCCCTGTAATGCTGCGAGGGCTTCGCCCTCGTTCGCGGCTGAAGCCGCTCCTACACAAGCCAGCGTTTTCCCTGTAGGAGCGGGTTTACCCGCGAATGGTCGCACCGGAGAGCACCTGACTTGCTAAAACGTTCCCTCGGCACCCTCGCCCTGTTTTCTTTCCTGGCCGGCTGCGCCAGCCATGACATCGACCCGCGCGGCTACGACCAGACGGGCACCGCTTCCTACTACGGCTCGCGCCACCATGGCAAACGCACCGCCAGTGGCGAACCGTTCAACCAGCACGGCCTCACCGCCGCGCACCGCAGCCTGCCGTTCGGCACACGTGTACGGGTGACCAACATGGCCAACCAGCGCAGTGTGGTGGTACGCATCAACGACCGTGGCCCGCACACCCGCGGCCGCCTGATCGACCTGTCTCGCGCAGCAGCAGAAAAAATCGGTATGCTCCGTAGCGGAACAGCGCGCGTGCGCGTACAAGGGCTTAGCGACTGACGCGACAGGAGTCCGACCATTTTCGACCTGGCCACCCTCCCCACTTTTAGCCTGCTGCAAATGGGCGTTGCCCTGTTGTTGCTGATCGGTGGCGCCGAGCTATTGGTGCGCTCCGCCTTGCGCCTGGCGCAACGCCTGCACGTTCGCCCGCTGATCATAGGCCTGAGCCTGGTGGCCTTCGGCAGTACCGCGCCACAATTGACCGTAAGCCTGCAGGCCGCCTACCAGGGCGCGCCGG
Organism: Pseudomonas sp. BO3-4; assembly: GCF_034044115.1. Lineage (NCBI taxonomy): Bacteria > Pseudomonadati > Pseudomonadota > Gammaproteobacteria > Pseudomonadales > Pseudomonadaceae > Pseudomonas > Pseudomonas sp. BO3-4. The sequence continues at coordinate 1,045,163 of NZ_CP139018.1, read as the reverse complement.
ATGTGGCAGTAGGCAGCGTGATCGGCAGCAACATCTTCAACGTGCTGGTCATTCTCGGCCTGGCCGCGCTGATCATCCCGCTACGGGTGTCACGCCAGCTGGTGCGCCTGGACATTCCCCTGATGATCGTCGCCAGCGGGCTGGTGTATGCACTGTCCGCCAATGCCCACCTGGGCAGGGTTGAAGGGGCACTGCTATTGCTGGGGCTGGCCGGTTACCTGGCAATGCTCTGGCATCAGTCGCGCCATTACGCACGCATCTACCCGGCCCCGGACGCCGCCAGGTCCGGGGCCGGGCGCTTCTGGTCAGGTACGCTGCTGCAGATACTGGTCGGCCTTGGCCTGCTGAGCCTGGCGGGCCACTTGCTACTGGAAGCTGCCATCGAGATGGCCACCGACCTGGGCCTGTCCGAGCGTATTATCGGCCTGACGGTCGTCGCCATCTGCACCTCCATGCCGGAACTGGCCGCTGCGCTGATCGCCGCCTTGCGTGGCGAACGGGAGATCGCCGTGGGCACGGTGATCGGCAGCAACCTGTTCAACCTGCTGGCCGTACTGGGCCTGACCGCACTGATCACCCCGGAACCCCTGTCGATCTCGCCTAACGCGCTGTCTTTCGATCTGCCTGTAATGCTCGGCGTTGCTGTCCTGAGCCTGCCAGTGTTCTATTCCGGTTACCGCATCACTCGCGCCGAAGGCCTGGTGTTTCTTTGCCTGTACCTGGCCTACGGCCTTCATGTGGCGGCTTTTACCATGGGTATGCCGCTGGCTGGCCGCCTGGAGCGATTGTTGCTGTTCTATGTACTGCCGGTGCTCGCTGCGGTGTTGCTGTACACCACTGTGCGTGCCTGGCGGAGGCAGCATTGAGGGGCATGGAAGGGGCACGCGTCAGGGCCGCCAGACGCATGCCTTTAGGCTTTCATCGCCTGTGAGATCGAGCGCCGCGCGGGCGGCGCTCGATCTCACAGGCGCCGAAAACCTAACGGCATGCCCCTTACGAACAAACCCGATCAGCCCTTGGCCTGGCGAGCCTTCTTCAGCTTGAAGGCCACCCACAGCACAGCGATCCATGCCGGGATCAGCATTACCGAGATTCGAATCGGCGGCGTCAGGTACATCACCACCAGGATCAGCACGATGAACGCCAGGCACAGGTAGTTGGTCAGTGGGTGCCCCAGGCTTTTGTAGAAGGGGGTGATCCCGGCGGCCAGCTTGGCCTTGCGGAATTTGAGGTGGGTAATGCTGATGCTCGCCCAGTTGATCACCAACGCGGACACTGCCAACGCCATCAGCAAGCCAAAGGCCCCGCCCGGCATCAGGTAATTGATCAGCACGCACAGGCCGGTCGCAAAGGCCGACACGGCCAGCGCGGTCAGCGGCACGCCGCTACGGCTCACCTTCAGCAACTGACGCGGCGCATCGCCCTGGCTGGCCAGGCCGAACAGCATACGGCTATTGGCGTACACACAGCTGTTGTACACCGAGAGCGCAGCCGTCAGCACCACGATATTGAGGATGGTCGCCACCAGGTCGCTGTCCAGTTCGTGGAAGATCATCACGAACGGGCTGCCGCCCTGCACCACCTTCTGCCACGGGTACAGCGACAACAGCACTGCCAAGGCACCGATGTAGAAAATCAGGATGCGGTACACCACCTGGTTGGTGGCCTTGGGGATGCTCTCGCGCGGGTTGTCAGCCTCGGCAGCCGTGATGCCGACCAACTCCAGGCCACCGAACGAGAACATGATCACCGCCAGGGCCATTACCAGACCCGTGACGCCGTTAGGGAAGAAGCCGCCGTACTGCCACAGGTTGGCCACGCTGGCATCCGGGCCACCATGACCGCTGCCCAGCAACCAGGCACCAAAGCCAATCATGCTGACGATGGCTACTACCTTGACCAGGGCGAACCAGAACTCCATCTCGCCATAGACCTTTACCTGGGTCAGGTTGATCAGGTTGATCACCACGAAGAAGATCGCCGCCGTGGCCCAGGTGGGGAAGTCCGGCCACCAGTACTGCACGTAGATACCGACCGCCGTCAGCTCGGCCATGCCGACCAGCACGTACACCACCCAGTAGTTCCAGCCAGAGACAAAGCCGGCGAACTCGCTCCAGTATTGGTGGGCGAAGTGGCTGAAGCTGCCGGCGACCGGCTCTTCCACCACCATTTCACCCAGCTGGCGCATGATCAGGAAGGCCATCAGGCCGGCGATGGCGTAGCCCAGCAACACGGAGGGGCCGGCCAACTGGATGGTCTGGGCAATGCCCAGGAACAACCCGGTACCGATGGCCCCGCCCAGCGCGATCAGCTGGATATGGCGATTCTTCAGCCCGCGCTGTAACCGCTCGGGCGTGCTCTGGTCTTGCATGAAGTGTCCTTTAGCTCAGTGAGGCAGTGTTGTTGCTGTTATTTGCAGTCAAGGATCTAGATCCATCCGCCCCACTGCAAGATGAAAATACCAATGTTGGTGGTGATCGCCGCCATTAGCGTGGTAATCACGATGATCGACGCGGCCAGTTCATGATTGCCGTTGGCCGCCCGCGCCATCACGTAGCTGGCCGCAGCGGTCGGGCTGCCTATGTACAGGAACAGGATGCCCAGCTCCGCCCCGCGAAACCCGCACAACCAGGCCCCAAGGGTGCCGAGCAGCGGCAGCCAGAGCATTTTCACGAGGCTGGCATCGATGGCCAGCCGGCCACAGTTACGCAGCGCTGCCAGCGACAGCGTGCCACCGATACAGATCAGCGCCAGCGGCAGGGTCATCTGTGCCAGGTAGTCGCCTGAGGTCAGCAGCCAGTTGGGCAATGGCACCTGGCCGTAAGCCATCGGCGCAGCCACCAGCACGCTGATGATCAGCGGGTTGCTGAAAATGCTCTTGCAGATGCTCCACGGGTCGGACTTGAGGTCCGGGCTGTACACCGCCAGAACCACCGCTGACAGCGAGTTGTACATGAGGATGACCAGGCCTGCGAGCACCGCCCCCAGGGAAATGCCATAGTCACCGTACAGGCTGGCGGCCAGGGCCAGGCCGATCACACCGTTGTTGCCGCGGAAGGCGCCCTGGGTATAGATGCCTCGGTCGGCCATCGGGCTGCGCCAGATGGCCATGCCCCAGGCAAGGGCGAAACCGGCCAGGGTGGCGACGATGAAATACAGGATGACACCGGGCTTGACCGCTGCGGCCAGGTCGGCGTGGTAGATGCCGAGGAAGAGCAGCGCCGGCATGCAGACGTTGAATACCAACTGCGAGGCGACGCGGTTGAAGTTATCGTCGATCAAGTGAATGCGTTTGAGCAGGACGCCCATGAACAGCATGGCGAAAACCGGTGCCGTGATGTTCAGGGTCTGGATAAGAAGGGCGAGCATGCGCAAGCGATCCTGGAGGGGTTGCCGTCAGGCGGCCAATGATACGTCAACGGCTGGGATTTGCGGGGATCAAGCGCGATAAAAGGAAATGTCTTTCAGGTTTTCTGCTGCCAGTACCGGCCGCTTTGCACCTAACCCCGCCCCCACAGGTACCACGCCGCGGCTCATCGGTTCACACAAACCTGTCAGCCATTCATGACAAACCCGCAGCAACCCACGCCTTGTTCAGCCGCTTCTCCCGTGCCGACGCCGCCAGCGCCATCACCCCTTGGTCACGCTGCCAGATGTGCGCCCAATGCCCCGGCCCTGTCGCCAACGCCGCATCGATCTCCCCCCGCAATGCCTGGAACTGTGCAAACAACCCGCCCAGCAACAAGTGACAACCCATGCTATCGGCACACTGCCGGCTACCCTCGGCGCAGCCGGCCAACAGCCCAAGCAACTGCAGGCGAAGCCCCTGCGGCCAGGCGCACTCCTGCCCAACGCCATACAACCAGGCAGTCAGCGCCGTGAGCACATACAAATCCTCCAGCGAACGGAACGGCTTCACGTAGGCCTCCCAGCCGTCACCGGCCAGCAACTCGCACGATGCCTGCTCCAGCAGCAGTCGGCCGTGCCCGACTTCCGGCATCAGCGGCAGGGTCGGCAATGGCTCCAGTGTCACGCCAGGCTCCCCGGGGTAAACCACCGCCAGGCTCAGTTGCGGCGCCGCGCCAGCCGCTTCGCTACGCGCCGCCACCAGCAACCACTCCGCCTCCAGGCCTGCGGTAACGAAGTCTTTGCAGCCCGACAGCCGCAGAGCGTCCAGCCGTGTGTGCATGTCTGCCGGCCGCACGCTGCGCCGCTCGGTGGCACACAAGGCGCCAAGGCTGTGCGGCGCACTGGGCCACAGCACGCGAAGGGCAGCCTGGTAACCCACCAGGAAGGCCAGGCCCGGGGTGGCCATTGCACGTCCACCCAGTACCGCCAATTCGAACGGGGCAACCGAGCCGAGGCGCTCAAGCAGCGCGGCGTAGGTTTCGCCCAGGGTGCCGGTCGGCGCGAGGCGAAGCGGATCGTTGAGTCGTTGCAACCAGGCCATGGAACAGCTCCTTGCTGGAGGGCTTTCAGTTAAGGCTCAGGGTGTGTCACGCAAGCATCACCAAACATTCACAGGGGTGACACTGGGTCTACCTAGGCTGACTTTGCACAACAAAGCCGACCGGCCGCAACCTTTCTTGGCTGGCTTATGGAGACTCGTAATGACTCGGATCGCTACCGCTGGCGACTACAGCACCGAACGCCGTCTGCAAGCCGAACGCCTGGTTGGCGCCGCGGCGCTGCAGGAAGCCCAGGCTCTGCGCTACACCGTATTCAGCGCAGAATTCAAGGCCAAGCTCAAAGGTGCCGAGCAGGGCCTGGACATGGACGACTACGACGTGCACTGCCGCCACATTGGTGTACGCGACCTGAGCACCGGCGAACTGGTTGCCACCACCCGCCTGCTCGATCACCAGGCCGCCAGTAGCCTGGGCCGTTTCTACAGCGAAGAAGAATTCAGCCTGCACGGCCTGTTGCAGTTGCAAGGCCCAATCCTCGAACTGGGCCGTACCTGCGTCGCCCCCGACTACCGCAACGGCGGTACCATCGCCGTGCTCTGGGGCGAACTGGCCGAGGTGCTCAACGAGGGCCGCTACAGCTATCTGATGGGCTGCGCCAGTATCCCCATGCAGGACGGCGGCGTGCAGGCCCATGCAGTGATGCAGCGACTGCGTGAACGTTACCTGTGCACCGAACACTTGCGTGCCGAGCCGAAGAACCCGCTGCCGAAACTGGCCCTGCCCAATAACGTCATTGCCGAAATGCCCCCGCTGCTCAAGGCCTATATGCGCCTGGGCGCGAAGATTTGCGGCGAGCCATGCTGGGACGAGGATTTCCAGGTGGCAGACGTGTTCATCCTGCTCAAACGCGACGAGCTGTGCCCACGCTACGCCCGCCACTTCAAGGCGGCGGTCTGATGCCGAAGTTGCGGGTACTGGCCCGCCTCATCCGACTGCTGCTGGTGCTGGCGCAAGGCATGCTGATGGCCAGCATTATCGCCTTGGGCGAACGCTTGGGCTTCAAGGCGCCGATCGAACGGCGCCAGCGCTGGACCTGCCTGTTCATGAAGCGCCTGGTCGCCGCCCTGCCCTTCGACGTGAAGGTCGTTGGCGAACTTCCACAGCGACCGATGCTATGGGTCAGCAACCATGTTTCCTGGACCGACATCCCCCTGCTTGGCATGCTCACGCCGCTGTCTTTCCTGTCCAAGGCCGAAGTGCGCCACTGGCCGGTGGCCGGCTGGCTGGCGGAAAAGGCCGGCACGCTGTTCATTCGCCGTGGTGGTGGCGACAGTCAGCGCCTGCGCGAACAGATCGCCGGGCAACTGGGGCTGGCCCGCCCGCTGCTGATATTCCCCGAAGGCACCACTACCAGCGGCCGCACGTTGCGCACCTTTCATGGCCGCCTGCTGGCAGGTGCCATCGACCGTGGCGTGGCAGTGCAGCCAGTCGCTATCCAGTACCTGCGTGATGGCCAGATCGACACGGTAGCGCCGTTCATTGGTGAGGACGACCTGGTGTCGCACCTGATGCGCCTGTTCGCCCTGCCGCGGGGCGAGGTGTGCATCCACCTCCTGCAGCCAATAGGTAGCGTGGGCAAGGAACGTGCGGTGCTGGCATTGCAGGCGCAACAGGCGATTCACCTGGCGCTGTTTGGGGTTGAAGACGTGGAGATGGCGCCACGTCGACAGGCGCGGGCTGCCTGAATGCGTGTACTGCCTGTTCTGGCCCTTTCGCGGGTGAACCCGCTCCTACACCGAGCGCATTACCCGCGAAGGGGCCAGTATCACCCACACACCTCTAACTGTCAGACATCCGCCCTACCGCCGCAAACGCCTGCAGCTGCGGGTAGAACTCGCGAAAATCCGCCAGCAGCGGCTCATACAGTCGCTCCAGTTCCACCATCACCCCGGCCATCCCCTCAGGCCGTGACAAGCGCCGGGCAATGCCGTTGAACACCTGCTCCAGCGTGTCGAAATCGCCATACGCCCCTAGCCAGTCATCCGCTGCCATGAACGGCGCAATCCGCGCCAGCCGCCCAGGCAGCTCGGGCTCTGCCAGCAATACCCGATAAAACGCGCCAGTGAACTGCTCCAGCGGCTGATCGGCGTAGTTGCCCCAGTGCCGTGCCAGGCAATGGTCGAAAAACACATCCAGGACGATGCCGGCAAAGCGCCGCCGCTCGCGCGGAAAACGTGCCAGAGCCGCCAGCACCAACGGATGCTGGTCAGTGTAACTGTCGATATGCCGGTGCAGCCGGATGGCCGCCTCCAGCGCAGGCGGAAAGCGCCCTTCCAAGGAGCCTTTGACAAAGTCGCCATACAGGCTGCCAAGCAGTTGTTGCGGCGCCGGGCCGCCCAGGTGCAAGTGTGCGAGGTAGTTCATGAGCGCAGTCTAGCATCGCCACCCAGCATATCGTTATAACGCGATATATCGATTCGTGCTCAGCTCAGAACGCCTTCGTATTTGTATATCGGAATTCAGCGAATTATATTTCGGCCTATCGCGATATACCGCTACAACGAGCCTCAAACCATGCCACTCGATCTCGACGAAATCATAAAAGCACTGGCCCACCCGGTCAGGCGAGAAATTCTCAGCTGGCTGAAAGACCCGGCAACCCAGTTTCCGGACCAGTACCACAGCACCGAAAACGGTGTGTGTGCGGGGCAAATCGACCAACGCTGCGGCCTGTCGCAGTCGACCGTCTCTGCCCACCTGGCCACGTTGCAGCGCGCCGGGCTGATCAGCAGCCAGAAGATTGGCCAATGGCACTTCTTCAAACGCGACGAAGCCACCATCCAGGCGTTCCTCGAACAACTGCGCCAAGCACTTTGACAAGGCAGGTAACCACAATGACCACGCTTTTCGATCCGATCAAACTGGGCGACCTGCAACTGCCCAACCGTATCATCATGGCCCCGCTCACCCGCTGCCGTGCCGATGAGGGCCGTGTGCCCAATGCGCTGATGGCCGAATACTACGTACAACGTGCCAGCGCCGGGCTGATCCTCAGCGAGGCCACTTCGGTCAGCCCGATGGGCGTCGGCTACCCAGATACCCCCGGCATCTGGAACGATGAACAGGTACGTGGCTGGAACAATGTGACAAAGGCCGTACATGCCGCGGGCGGTCGCATCTTCCTGCAGCTGTGGCACGTGGGTCGTATCTCCCACCCCAGCTATCTGAATGGCGAACTGCCTGTGGCCCCCAGCGCGATCCAGCCCAAGGGCCATGTGAGCCTGGTGCGCCCGCTGAGTGACTACCCTACCCCGCGGGCGCTGGAAACCGAAGAAATCAACGACATCGTCGAGGCCTACCGCAGTGGTGCCGAAAATGCCAAGGCTGCCGGTTTCGATGGTGTGGAGATCCATGGCGCCAACGGTTACCTGCTCGACCAATTCCTGCAAAGTAGCACCAACCAGCGCACCGACCGTTACGGTGGCTCGCTGGAAAACCGCGCGCGCCTGCTGCTGGAGGTGACCGATGCGGCCATTGAAGTGTGGGGCGCGCAGCGCGTAGGTGTGCACCTGGCACCGCGAGCCGACGCCCATGACATGGGCGACGCCGACCGCGCCGAGACCTTCACCTATGTGGCCCGAGCGCTGGGCAAGCGCGGCATCGCCTTCATCTGCTCGCGGGAGCGGGAGGCCGACGACAGCATCGGGCCGCTGATCAAAGAGGCATTCGGTGGCCCGTACATCGTCAACGAGCGGTTCGACAAGGCCAGTGCCAATGCGGCCCTGGCCAGTGGCAAAGCGGATGCCGTGGCGTTTGGTGTGCCATTCATCGCCAACCCCGACCTGCCGGCACGGCTGGCAGCGGATGCGCCGTTGAACGAGGCACATCCCGAAACCTTCTATGGCAAGGGGCCGGTGGGGTACATCGATTACCCGCGGTTGTAATCAAGATTGCCGGGGCGCAGCTCAATCGGCGTTCACCGTACATAGTGGGCCTTGTGTCGCGATAGGAGGGCAACGCCCTCCCCTGCGGCGTCACGGCCGAGCGTTGATCTGTTGCTGCAGGTTCTGAATCTGGCTCTGCAGCGTATTCAGGTTACGCGTCATCTGCGCACGGAAGGCATCGAACTCCTGCACCGAAGCACCACTGGATGACGCCGCGGCCGGGCGGTTGTCGACCTGGCTCTTCAACACCAGCATGTCCTGCTGCAGGCTCTGAATCTCAGCGCTCGGGTTGCCCTGTTTCTTCAAGGCCGCCACCTCGCTACCCAAACTCTTGAGCTGGCCGTCCAGCTGGCCGCCATCCACCTGTGAGGCTTTCAGCGCGGCAACCTGCTCGCTCAGGCTCTTGAACTGGGCATCCAGCTTGCCACCATCGACCTGGCCCGAACGCAGCGCCGCCAACTCGCCATTCACCAGCTTCAGTTGCGCCTGCAACTGGCCTTGCAACTCGGTCACAGCCTTCTGCTGTTCTCGGGTATCGGCCAGCACCTGCTCCAGACGCTTGCCCAGGTCGCCGGTCTGCCCGGCAACACCCTGCTGCAACTGGCGCAGTTGTAGCTTCAATGCCTCACTGCTGGTAGTGGCGCCAGACTCACTGGCCGCCACCTTGCCACTGATCGCCTGAAGGCGGCCAGCCGCCTCTTCACTGATGCGGGCAAAGCTTTCCTGGGTCGCCACCAGTTGCTGCTCCATCAGCGAGATCTGCTGGAAGCTCCACCAGCCCAGCCCCGCCAAGGCGATGAAGGAGGCACCGATCAATGCCCACAACGGCGCCGTACTAGCCCCGCGGGCGGCTTTCTGGCGGCTGCGCATCACATGCGCCGGCATCAGTTCGTCATCATCAACGGTGCCCGCCCGCAAGGCAGGCACGTCATCAAAGTCATCGTGAGCATGGTTACGCATGGATACATTCAACCGCGGTAGTCACAAAGAGGCACGAGTATAAACCGCCAGCGCGGCGCATTGATGACCATTGTCAGCCGGGCGGCAAATGCTTCCACCAGCCGCAGAATTCATCCAGCGCCGTCCACAGGCTGACCTTGGGTTGGTAGTCCAGGTACTGCCGGGCACGGCTGATATCCAGGGTGAAATCACGGCTCATCACCTGCATCCCCAGGCGCGACAAGGTCGGTTGCGGGCGCCCTGGCCATAACATGCAGGCCGCCTCGTTGAGCGCGGCCAGGCTATAGGCAAGACCATAGGAACGGTAGCGGGTCACCTGGGGAAGCTGCATCTGGCGCATCACGTAGTTGACCACGTCCCACAGCGGCAGTGGCTGGCCGTTGCTTATGTTGTAGGCCTGGCCCAGCGCCCGGTCATCAGCGAACAATGCACTTAGCAGCGCCTCGTTGAGGTTGTGCACACTGGTGAAATCGACCTTGTTCAGGCCGTTGCCGATGATCGCCACACGCCCTTTGCGCTGCATCTGCATCAGCCGCGGGAAGATACTGGCATCGCCCGCACCGGTAACGAAGCGCGGACGCAGCGCCAGCACTTCCAGGCCGAACTCCTGGGCACCGAACACTTTCTGCTCGGCCAGGTACTTGGTTTGCCCATAGTGATCGTGGAAGCGACGCGGTACCTGGTCTTCACGGACGTCCAGACGCGAACGGCCATTGAAGTAAATCGACGGCGAAGACAGATGCACCAGGCGCCGTACGTGCTCTTTCAGGCAGCCCTCGACCACGTTCTCGGTCACCACCACGTTGCCTTGGTAGAAATCCTGATAGCGCCCCCAGTTACCGACCGCGCCAGCGCAATGCACCACGGCTTCGACACCCTGGCACAAACGCCGGGCCAGCTCGGCGTCACCCAGATCACCCGGGATGAACTGTGCGCCACGCTTGACCAGATGCTCGACCCCTTCGGCACGGCGGCCGCTGACGCGCACGTCCAGGCCTTGCTCCAGGGCGAAACGCGCAAAACGCCCGCCAATGAAGCCACTCGCGCCGGTGACCAGAATTCGCATGTAACACTCCGTCTTGCCAGATTTCAGATGCAACTGACGCCAGCCACGGCTACAAGGGCACCAGCCAATGCTGTGCGGTGTGCCGCAGGTGGTCGGTCAGTTGCGCGAGCAATTGCCCGCCATTGCGCCAATGATGCCAGTACAGCGGCACATCGATAGGGGTATCGCGGCAGATTTCCACCAATTGCCCACTGGCCAGTTGCTCCCGGGCCTGCAGTTCGGGCACCAGGCCCCATCCCAACCCGGCCTCGGTCATGCGCAGGAAGCCTTCGGATGAAGGGCACAGATGGTGCAGGAAACCACCCTCTATGCCCAGCGATGCCAGGTAGCGATGCTGCAGGAAATCGTCCGGGCCGTACACGATCGCTGGCGTACGGGCCAGGCGGCTGGCGACAAAACCTTGGGGGAAGTGCCGCGCCATGAACACGGGACTGGCCAATGCCCGGTAGCGCATGGCCCCCAGTAGCAAACTGCGTGCGCCGGCTACCGGCCGCTCGCTCCCACACAGGCAGGCCGCCACTTCGCCGGCACGCATGCGTTTCAGGCCCACTTCCTGGTCCTCAACCACCAGGTCGGTCAGCACGTTCTGTTGTGCGCAGAAGTTGCCCACCGCGCCGGCCCACCAGGTGGCCAGGCTATCGGCGTTGAGGGCGATACGCAGGCGCTCCGGCATGCCCTCTTCATCCAGCGCCGGTACCTGGCGCTGCAGGTCGCGTTCAAGCAGGCGCACCTGCTGCACATGGTTGAGTAGCTGCCGACCGACTTCGGTCGTGCCGGGCGGCGAGGCACGTACCAGCACCGGCTGGCCGACCCGCGCCTCAAGCAACTTGATGCGCTGGGAAATGGCCGATTGCGACAAGCCCAGCACCTGCGCCGCACGCTCGAAACCGCCTTGTTCGATCACTGCCGCGAGGGCAGCCAGCAGTTTGTAGTCGAACATCGATTTTCCTAATGGGTGATCAGCTTTATTTGTTTTTCTTATACAGCGCCGAACATCACAATGGCCAGCATCTTCCGTGACCCTTTTTGGAGAGCCCTGCCATGTGGCAAAGCTATCTCAATGGCATGCTGGTGGCCTTCGGCCTGATCATGGCCATCGGCGCCCAGAACGCCTTCGTCCTCGCCCAGAGCCTGCGCCGTGAGCATCACCTGCCGGTGGCAGCGCTGTGCATCGTCTGTGACGCCATCCTCGTGGCCGCCGGGGTATTCGGCCTGGCCACCGTGCTGGCACACAACCCGACCTTGCTGGCAATCGCCCGCTGGGGCGGCGCAGTGTTCCTGATCTGGTACGGCGCCAAGGCGCTGCGCAGTGCCTGCTCCAAGCAGAGCCTGCAGCACCAGCAAGGCCAGGGCGTTCGCTCACGTCGCGCCGTACTGCTCAGCGCCCTGGCGGTGACCCTGCTGAACCCGCACGTGTACCTCGATACGGTGTTGCTGATCGGCTCGCTGGGCGCCCAACAGTCCGCCCCTGGCGCCTACGTGGCCGGTGCGGCCAGCGCTTCGCTGCTGTGGTTCTCGACCCTGGCCATTGGCGCGGCGTGGCTGGCACCGTGGCTGGCGCGGCCTGCGACCTGGCGCATGCTCGACCTGATGGTGGCGGTGATGATGTTCGCGGTGGCGGCACAATTGATCTTCAACTGACCTCGGGGCTTGGTGCGGCATATTCATCGCCTGCCAGATCGAGCGACGCTCGCCCTCACTGGCAACACCAACGCAACGGCGAGCCACTGGTCGGTACAGCCCAACCCCTCCGGAACCTCTATTCCCTATGTTTGTTGCGTGGTTATGCGCCGGGCCCGGTGCTATGATCCAGCCCTTGCGTCGCAAAGAGTACAGACTCGCCGACGCTTATCGGGCCGCCCGTGATCGGCCTTGCGCAAACCGCAAACAGACCTGAATCAGGAGATCCACCATGGCTTTTGAATTGCCGCCGCTGCCGTACGCCCATGATGCCCTGCAGCCGCACATCTCCAAGGAAACCCTGGAGTATCACCACGACAAGCACCACAACACCTATGTCGTGAACCTGAACAACCTGGTCCCAGGCACCGAATTCGAAGGCAAGACCCTGGAAGAGATCGTCAAGAGCTCTTCGGGCGGCATCTTCAACAACGCCGCTCAAGTCTGGAACCACACCTTCTACTGGAACTGCCTGTCGCCAAACGGCGGCGGCCAGCCTACCGGTGCACTGGCTGACGCCATCAACGCCGCTTTCGGTTCCTTCGACAAGTTCAAGGAAGAGTTCACCAAGACTTCGGTTGGCACCTTCGGTTCCGGCTGGGGCTGGCTGGTGAAGAAAGCTGACGGTTCCCTGGCCCTGGCCAGCACCATCGGCGCCGGCTGCCCACTGACCAGCGGCGACACCCCGCTGCTGACCTGCGACGTCTGGGAACACGCCTACTACATCGACTACCGCAACCTGCGTCCGAAGTACGTCGAGGCGTTCTGGAACCTGGTCAACTGGGCCTTCGTTGCCGAGCAGTTCGAAGGCAAGACCTTCAAGGCCTGAGTCATTCGGCCTTGAACGAGAAACCCGGCCATGTGCCGGGTTTTTTTGTGCCTGTGTTGCCGCAAACAGGCTGGCACGGTTTTGCTTGCTCAGCCCGCATAGCGCGCTAACATCAAACCTCTGGAAGATTGATACAGCGCATTCAAGTTGCGGGGTCAGGCAACCGATACACTGCTCATGATCGGCCGGTAGTGTATCGTCATCGTTGATGGCAAAATGATGCCATGCGCATGGATTAAGGAAACCCCATTGAAGCTGGAATTGCGGAACAGCTTGTCGGTCAAGTTGCTCAGGGTCGTGCTGCTGTCGGCGTTGGCGGTTGGCGTCGTGCTCAGCTGTGCGCAAATCGTCTATGACACCTACAAGACCCGCCAAGCCGTGAACAACGATGCCCAGCGCATCCTCGACATGTTCCGCGATCCCTCGACCCAGGCGGTTTACAGCCTTGACCGTGAAATGGGCATGCAGGTCATGGAAGGCCTGTTCCAGGACGAATCAGTGCGCATGGCCTCCATTGGCCACCCCAACGAAACCATGCTGGCAGAAAAGTCCCGCCCGCTGCAGGACATGTCCATGCGCTGGCTCACCGACCTCATCCTCGGCCAGGAGCGCACCTACACCACACAACTGGTCGGCCGTGGCCCTTACAGCGAATACTACGGCGACCTCAGCATTACCCTCGATACCTCCTCCTACGGCAAAGATTTCCTGATCAACGCGGTGATCATCTTCATATCCGGCGTGCTGCGGGCCATGGCCATGGGCCTGGTGCTTTACCTGGTCTACCACTGGCTGCTGACCAAACCGCTGTCGAAGATCATCGAGCACCTCACCCAGATCAACCCTGACCGCCCCAGCCAGCACCAGATACCGCTGCTCAAGGGCCACGAGAAAAACGAGCTGGGCCTGTGGGTGAACACCGCCAACCAGTTGCTGGCCTCGATCGAGCGCAACACCCATCTGCGCCACGAGGCGGAAAACAGCCTGCAGCGCATGGCCCAGTACGACTTCCTCACCGGCCTGCCCAACCGCCAGCAACTGCAGCAGCAACTGGACAAGATCCTCGTCGACGGCGGCCGCCTGCAGCACCGAGTGGCTGTGCTGTGCGTTGGCCTGGACGACTTCAAGGGTATCAACGAACAATTCAGCTACCAGGTCGGTGACCAGTTGCTGCTGGCCCTGGCCGATCGACTACGCGCCCACAGCGGCCGCCTGGGCGCTCTGGCGCGGCTGGGCGGCGACCAGTTCGCCCTGGTACAGGCCAATATCGAGCAGCCCTACGAGGCTGCCGAACTGGCGCAAAGCATCCTTGATGACCTGGAAGTACCGTTCGACCTCGACCACGAGCAAATCCGCCTGCGCGCGACCATCGGCATCACCCTGTTCCCCGAAGACGGTGACAGCACCGAAAAACTGCTGCAGAAAGCCGAACAGACCATGACCCTGGCCAAGGCCCGCTCGCGCAACCGCTACCAGTTCTATATCGCCAGCGTCGACAGCGAGATGCGTCGCCGTCGCGAACTGGAAAAGGACCTGCGTGAAGCCCTGCCCCGCAACCAGCTTTACCTGGTGTATCAGCCACAGATCAGCTACCGCGACCACCGGGTGGTTGGCGTAGAGGCCCTGCTGCGCTGGCAGCACCCGGAACTGGGCATGGTGCCACCCGACCAGTTCATCCCCCTGGCCGAGCAGAACGGCAGCATCATCAGCATCGGCGAATGGGTGCTTGACCAGGCCTGCCGGCAACTGCGCGAATGGCACGACCAAGGCTTCAGCGACCTGCGCATGGCGGTCAACCTGTCTACCGTGCAACTGCACCACAGCGAGCTGCCACGGGTGGTCAACAACCTGCTGCAAGCCTATCGCCTACCACCGCGCAGCCTGGAACTGGAAGTCACCGAAACCGGCCTGATGGAAGACATCAGCACCGCCGCCCAGCACCTGTTGAGCCTGCGCCGCTCCGGGGCGCTGATTGCCATCGACGACTTCGGCACCGGCTACTCGTCCCTCAGCTACCTGAAGTCGCTGCCCCTGGACAAGATCAAGATCGACAAGAGTTTCGTTCAGGACCTGCTCGACGATGATGACGACGCCACCATCGTTCGCGCCATCATCCAGCTGGGCAAGAGCCTGGGGATGCAGGTGATCGCCGAGGGCGTGGAAACGGCCGAGCAGGAAACCTACATCATTGCCCAGGGTTGCCACGAGGGCCAGGGCTACCACTACAGCAAGCCTCTTTCGGCCCGTGAACTGACCCACTTCCTCAAACAAGCGCAACGCAACCGGGTTTCGGTGTCCTGAGGCCACCTGCCCGGTTACAGGCCGTGCCCCTGATTTACATGAATTGCGCGCCCGCCTCTTTACAGCAAATGCAAATCTTTCGCATGATGTTGTAGTTTTGCGTGCCACGGCGCACGGTCCACCCCTCTGGTCCAACCACACGATGCAGGAAAACCAATAATGATTCGAATGCCTCTGGCCTCCGCCAGTCTGCTGGCCATTGCCATCGCCCTCGCCGGTTGCGGTGAAGGCAAGGACGAAAAAGCCGCCGCGCCGCAAGCCCAGGCACCTGCTGCCGCCACCACCGCTGTTGCGCCAGGGGCTGTCGACGAAGCAGCCGGCAAAGCCGTGGTCAAGCATTACACCGACATGGTCTACGCCGTGTACAGCGACTCGCTGAGCACTGCCAAGACGCTGCAGAGCGCAGTCGACGCGTTCCTGGCCAAGCCCAACGACGAAACCCTGAAAGCCGCCAAGGAAGCCTGGTTCGCCGCGCGCGTACCGTACCTGCAGAGCGAAACCTTCCGCTTTGGCAACACCATCATCGACGACTGGGAAGGTCAGGTGAACGCCTGGCCCCTGGACGAAGGCCTGATCGACTACGTCGACAAGAGCTACGAGCACGCCTTGGGCAACCCGGGGGCCAGCGCCAACATCATCGCCAACACCGAGATCCAGGTGGGCGAAGAGAAGGTCGACGTCAAGGACATCACCCCCGAAAAACTGGCTAGCCTGAACGAGCTGGCTGGCTCCGAGGCCAACGTTGCCACGGGCTATCACGCCATCGAATTCCTGCTCTGGGGCCAGGACCTGAACGGCACCGGCCCTGGCGCTGGCAACCGCCCGGCATCCGACTACCTGGAAGGCCAGGGCGCTACCGGCGGCCACAACGACCGCCGCCGCGCCTACCTCAAAGCGGTTACCGACCTGCTGGTCACCGACCTCGAAGAGATGGTCGGCAACTGGGCACCGAACGTCGCCGACAACTACCGCGCCAAGCTGGAAGCCGAGCCTGTCAACGACGGCCTGCGCAAGATGCTGTTCGGCATGGGCAGCCTGTCGCTGGGCGAACTGGCTGGCGAGCGCATGAAAGTTTCGCTGGAAGCCAACTCGCCGGAAGACGAGCAAGACTGCTTCAGCGACAACACTCACTATTCGCACTTCTACGACGCCAAGGGCATCCGCAACGTCTACCTGGGCGAGTACACCCGCCCGGACGGCACCAAGCTGACCGGCCCTAGCCTGTCGTCGCTGGTCGCCAAGGTTGACCCGGCCGCCGATGCAGCCCTCAAGGCCGATCTGGAAGCCACCGAGGCCAAGCTTCAGGTGATCGTCGACCACGCCCTCAAAGGCGAGCACTACGACCAGCTGATCGCCGCCGACAATGCTGCCGGCAACCAGATCGTGCGTGACGCCATCGCCGCCCTGGTCAAGCAGACCGGCTCGATCGAGCAGGCCGCGGGCAAGCTGGGCATTGCCAACCTGAACCCGGACACTGCGGATCACGAGTTCTGATCCTGCTGTAGCGCTTCATCGAAAACGCCCGGCCTTGTGCCGGGCGTTTTCGTTTGCTGCCGGGTAAAACGCTTCCCGCTGCCTGGCGTGCACGCAGATGCTCATCCTGTAGGCCTTCGATCAAAGCTAACAGGAGGCACAGTGCTGCAGATTCTTGATGTCTGGGGCGAAGGCCGAATCGTCCAGCGCATGAATGGGGAAGACCTCATCACCGGATTCAACGATGCGTACAACCTGAACAAGGCTGGCCAGCTCATCTCCAACGGGCCGTTCGCTGGTGGGCACATTCCCAACCTCATTGTCGTATACGAATACGATGCTCCGGACTTTCCCCTCGACGACCATGCAGTCCCTCACGTGACGCTGATGGGCGCTCCGATCACCCGGCATGTGGCCGAGGAAATGTGCCGGGTAGTTGCCCGCCCCGGCAAGATCTACCTGTACGACCCCAACGAAACTGACCGCCGTATGTTCGAGGCAGTCGCCATTGACCAAGGGATGCAGCTGCTCGGACGCTTTCATCCCGCCGAGCTCGACCCTCCGTTCAACGAAATCACCTTGCTCGCGGCCTATGTCTATCGCGCCCCGACCAGCCCGTTGCCACGCCCGAAAACTGAACATTGAAAGGAAACACTACATGGCCAACGTCACCTACTTGCGCTCCATCGCCAATAACACGCCTTATACCCTGACCCTGATCGACGGTGAAAACCGCAGCAACAGCCTGGCAGTCGGTGCCCAGCACGTCTGGAATGGCTCGCTGGCCATCCCGTGGATCGGCAGATCGACTGAGAACCACAAGGCCTTGCGCCTGATCCTCGGCCCGTCTGCCGACACCAGCATCTGGTTATTCCAGGATTACTGGCAACCTGCGCACATGGACGCGGTCAAGTGCATTACCGCCTCCTCCATGGAATACACCAGCGAAGAAGTCATCGAAGTCACCGGCGATAATCGCGGTGGCGGCAACAAGAACCTGATCGTCAACCTGGTCAACCGACACTTCATGCTCTATATGGCCTGACCAACCGCGCTCGCAGCGATTTCATCAAGCAAACGCAAATTGCTCTTATTCAATGATCCTGGGCCTGCTAAGCTGCACGCCGGTTTTTCGCTCACGCCCAGGATTCTCGATGTCCTTGTCGCTGTCCCGACTCCTTCCCTTGCTGCTGGCCTTGGCCTTGGCCGCCTGTGACGACGCCCCGCGTTTCACTCACGCCGAGCCCGGCGAAGCGTTGTCGGGTGGCCAGGCGACCGTGCAGCGCAGCGACCGCAATGCCTATTCCCTGCCCTCGGCCAACCTCTCGCCAGCGCTGCGCCTGGACTTCGCCGTTGGCAACAGCTTCTTTCGCAACCCCTGGGTGATCGCGCCGTCAACCACCACCGCGCGTGATGGTCTGGGCCCGCTGTTCAATACCAACGCCTGTCAGAACTGCCACGTGCGCGATGGCCGTGGCCACCCGCCAGAGCCGGGCGACAGCAACGCGGTGGGTATGCTGGTACGCCTGTCGATCCCCGACCAACCCTACCTGGCCAAAGTGATCGAGCGCCTCGGCGTGGTGCCAGAACCTGTCTACGGTACCCAGTTGCAGGACATGGCCATCCCCGGCGTGGCGCCCGAAGGCAAGGTGCGGGTGAGCTACACCCACGAAACCGTGTCATTCAAGGACGGCCACCAGGTCGAGCTGCGCAAGCCAGCCCTGCAGATCACCCAGCTCGGCTATGGAGTGATGCACCCCGACACGCGTTTTTCTGCGCGGGTGGCACCACCGATGATCGGCCTGGGCCTGCTTGAAGCGATCCCCGAAGCCGACCTGCTGGCCAACGAAGACCCGGACGACCGTAACCGCAATGGCATCCGCGGGCGGGCCAACCGTGTATGGGACGACGCCCAGGGCAAAACAGTGATCGGCCGCTTCGGCTGGAAAGCCGGGCAGCCCAACGTCAACCAGCAGAACGTGCACGCCTTTGCTGGCGACATGGGCCTGACCAGCACCCTGCTGCCCAACGACGATTGCACTCCGGCACAAACCGACTGCCTGGCTGCGCCCAACGGCGACGGTGCCGATGGCGAGAAAGAAGTCAGCGACAACATCCTGCGCCTGGTCACGTTCTACACCCGCAACCTGGCGGTGCCGGCCCGCCGCGACGTCGGCTCGCCACAGGTGCTGGCGGGCAAGAACCTGTTCTACCAGGCGGGTTGCCAAGGTTGCCACACACCGCAGTTCACCACCGCCGCCGATGCCACCGAACCCGCATTGGCCAACCAGGTCATCCGCCCCTACAGCGACCTGCTGCTGCATGACATGGGCCCGGGGCTGGCCGACGAGCGCACCGAATTCGCCGCCAACGGCCAGGACTGGCGTACGCCGCCACTGTGGGGCATCGGCCTGAGCGAAACGGTCAGCGGCCATAGCCAGTTCCTGCATGACGGCCGCGCCCGCAACCTGCTTGAGGCCGTGCTGTGGCACGGTGGCGAAGCCGAGGCGGCACGCAATTTCGTACTCACTTTCGATGCCGAGCAGCGCGCTGCGTTGCTCGCGTTCCTGAACTCACTTTAAACGCGCAAAGGAGCCGGGCATGTTCCGACCCAAACTGTTGTTCACCAGCCTCGCCGCACTCGCCCTCGGTGCCTGCTCGCCACAAGACCCGCAAGCAGTGACCTCCGCCGCCATCGCCAACCAGGTGATCCTGCCTACCTACAGCCGCTGGGTCGAAGCCGACCGTACGCTGGCTGCCAGTGCCCTGGCCTATTGCGAAGGCAAGGAAAGCCTGGACAAAGCCCGCGCCGACTTCCTCAATGCACAAAAAGCCTGGGCCGAGCTGCAACCGCTACTGGTCGGCCCGTTGGCTGAAGGCAACCGCGCCTGGCAGGTCCAATTCTGGCCTGACAAGAAAAACCTGGTCGGCCGTCAGGTCGAGCAGTTGGTCAACGGCGACAAGCCGGTTGATGCTGAGGCTTTGGGCAAGTCCAGCGTAGTGGTACGTGGCTTGTCGGCCTATGAGTACATCCTGTTCGACAGCAAGCCGGACATCGCCACTGCCGAACAGAAAGCCCGCTACTGCCCGCTGCTGGTGGCCATCGGCGCACACCAGAAAGCCCTGGCAGAGGAGATTCTCAAAGGCTGGAACAGCACCGACGGCATGCTTTCGCAGATGACCAAGTTCCCCAACCAGCGCTACGCCGACTCCCACGAGGCTATCGCCGATCTGCTGCGCGCCCAGGTGACCGCCCTGGACACCCTGAAGAAGAAGCTCGGCGCACCGATGGGCCGTCAGAGCAAGGGCATCCCGCAGCCGCTGCAGGCCGAGGCCTGGCGCAGCCACAACTCGATGAACAGCCTGCAGGCCAGCCTCAAGGCCGCCGAAGCCGTCTGGGTCGGGGTAGACAACCAGGGCCTGCGCGGCCTGCTGCCCAGCGATCAGAAAGCGCTGGCGGACAAGATCGACGCTGCCTACGCAACCTCGCTCAAGTTGCTGGCCGATAACCAGAAAACGCTGGGTGAGCTGCTGGCCGACGACGCCGGTCAACAAACCCTCAACCAGATCTACGACAGCTTGAACGTCGTCCACCGCCTGCACGAAGGCGATCTGGCCAAGGCGCTGAACATCCAGCTGGGCTTCAATGCCAACGACGGTGACTGATCATGCTGCGACGCCAGGCACTCAAACTCGGTAGCGTATTGCTCAGTGCCCTCACCTTGGGCGGCTGGAGCCTGTTCCGCAACAAAGGCAGCGAACCCTTGCTGCTCTCGGCGCGTGACAACGGCAACGGCCAGCACTTTGCCGTAGGTTTTCGCCTGGACGGCACACAGGTGTTCAGCACCCAGGTCGCTCAGCGTTGCCATGCCATCATCCACCACCCCGAGCTGCCCATCGCCCTGTTCGTCGCCCGCCGCCCAGGCACCGAAAGCTACCTGATCGACCTGCGTGACGGGCGCCTGCTGCAAACAGTAACCTCGCAGCCGAACCGGCACTTCTATGGCCACGCCGTCGTGCACAAAGGCGGCGAATGGCTGTATGCCACCGAGAACGACACCACCGACCCCGGGCGCGGTGTGCTTGGCGTGTACCGTTTCGAAGGCGAACGCCTGGTGCACACCGGTGAGATCCCGACCCACGGTATCGGCCCGCACGAGGTTGCCTGGCTGCCTGACGGTGAAACGCTGGTCGTGGCCAACGGCGGTATCCGTACCGAAGCCGAAAGCCGTGTCGAGATGAACCTCGACGCCATGCAACCGAGCCTGGTGCTGATGCAGCGCAACGGCACCCTGCTGAGCAAGGAAACCCTGACCCAGCAGATGAACAGCGTGCGACACCTGGCAGTGGCCAGCGATGGCACCATCGCCGCCTGCCAGCAGTTCATGGGCGATGCCGATGAAACTGCCGAGCTGCTGGCGATCAAGCGCCCGGGCGAGCCATTCAAGGCCTTCCCGGTGCCAGAGCGGCAACTGCAAGCCATGGCCCAATACACCGCAAGCGTTGCCATCCACAGCGAGCTGCGGCTGGTGGCGCTGACGGCACCGCGGGCCAACCGCCTGTTCGTCTGGGACCTGGACAGCGGCGCGGTGCGGCTGGATGCCCCGATGCCCGACTGCGCAGGCGTTGGCGCGGTGAAGGACGGCTTTGTCGTCACCTCCGGGCAGGGCCGCTGCCGGTTCTACGATTGCCGCAAGGCCGAACTGGTCGGGCAACCGATGAACCTGCCGTCCGGCTTCTGGGACAACCACCTGCATCTCGTCTGATTGTTCCGTTGCATTCACTGGCCTTCTCGCGGTTAAAGCCGATCCCACAGGGTTCTACACAGTCCCTGTAGGAGCGGCTTTAGCCGCGAAAAGGCCGGCACAGGCATTTCACCCCCCCACCTCCGGAAAAACAGTCAATACTTCCCCCATCCACACGTGGGCAGGATCGCCCGTTGTCGTGTAGAAGCGAATAACAATTGCATCCAAGGAACCGGACCTATGCTGCGCCGCCGCATGCTCATCATGTTGGCCGTGGTTCTGCTGATCGTGCTGGCCCTGGGGGGTTACAAAGCCTTCTCGATCTACCAGCAGATCCAGATGTTCACTGCCCCCAAGCCCCCTATCACCGTGGCGGCTGCCATGGCTGAACAGCGCCCGTGGCAAGAGCGCCTGCCCGCTGTCGGCAGCCTCAAGGCGCTGCAGGGCGTGGATCTGAGCCTGGAGGTGGAAGGCATCGTCAAATCCCTGCACTTCGACTCAGGCCAGCAGGTCAAGGCCGGGCAACTGCTCTTGCAGCTCAACGACGATCAGGAAACAGCCCTGCTCGGTACCGCCCTGGCCGACCTGGGCCTGGCCAAGGTCGACTTCGGCCGTGGCAGCCAGCTGGTGGGCGATTCGGCCATCTCCCGCGGCGAGTTCGACCGCCTTTCCTCCCAGTACCGGCGCAACCAGGCAGTGGTCGAGCAGCTTAAGGCGCAGAAGATCAAGAAACGCATCAATGCACCTTTCAGCGGCACCATCGGCATCCGCCAGGTGGACATCGGCCAGTACCTGGCCGCCGGCACTGTGATCGCCACCCTGCAAGACACGTCCAGCCTGTACGTAGACTTCAACGTGCCGGAACAGGCCCTGCCACAACTACGCCTGGGCCAGCAGGTGCTGGTGCAAGTGGCCGCCTACCCGGGTCAGCGCTTCCCCGGCAGCCTCAGCGCCATCAACCCCAAGGTCGAGGAAACCACGCGCAACCTGCTGATACGCGCCACCCTGGCCAACCCCGACGGCAAACTGCTGCCAGGCATGTTCGCCAGCCTGTTGATCCTGCTGCCCAACCCGCAACCGCAAGTGGTGGTGCCGGAAAGCGCCATTACCTACACCCTGTATGGCAACTCGGTATATGTCGCCTCACCGAAAAAGGACAAGGACGGCAAGCCGGAATACGACGACAAGGGCCAACCCCAGCTGGTCGCCGAACAGCGCACGGTAAAGACTGGCGAGCGCCGAGACGGCGTGGTTGTAGTCAGCGAAGGCCTGCAGGCCGGGGAACAGGTGGTCACCGCCGGGCAGCTGAAACTCACACCCGGTGCCGCAATACGCATTGGCCAGGACAACGCCCTCAAGCCCGAACCGGGCGCAGCGGCCAAGGACTGACAGGAGGCTGGCATGGCGTTCACCGACCCGTTCATCCGCCGCCCGGTGCTGGCCAGCGTGGTCAGCCTGCTGATTCTGCTGCTCGGCTTCCAGGCCTGGAACAAGCTGCAGATCCGCCAGTACCCGCAAATGGAAAACGCCCTGATCACGGTCACCACCGCCTACCCCGGGGCCAACGCCGAAACCATCCAGGGCTATATCACCCAGCCATTGCAGCAAAGCCTGGCCAGCGCCGAAGGCATTGACTACATGACCTCGGTGAGCCGGCAGAACTTCTCGATCATTTCCATTTACGCGCGCGTTGGCGCCGACAGCGACCGGCTGTTCACCGAACTGCTGGCCAAGGCCAATGAGGTGCGTAACAAGCTTCCCCAGGACTCAGAAGACCCGGTACTGAGCAAGGAAGCTGCCGACGCCTCGGCGCTGATGTACGTCAGCTTCTACAGCAAGGAAATGAGCAACCCGCAGATCACCGACTACCTGTCACGTGTGATCCAGCCCAAGCTGGCCACTTTGCCGGGCATGGCCGAGGCGGAGATCCTCGGCAACCAGGTGTTCGCCATGCGCCTTTGGCTGGACCCCGTGAAGCTGGCCGGCTTCGGCCTTTCGGCTACCGACGTGACCAATGCCGTACGCCGCTACAACTTCCTTTCCGCCGCTGGCGAGGTGAAAGGCGAATACGTGGTCACCAGCGTCAACGCCAGCACCGAACTGAAGTCGGCCGAGGCGTTCGCCGCCCTGCCGCTCAAGACCAGCGGTGACAGCCGCGTGCTGCTGGGCGATGTGGCGCGGGTCGAGATGGGCGCAGAAAACTACGACACGGTCAGCTCGTTCGACGGCACCCCGTCGGTCTATATCGGCATCAAGGCCACCCCGGCCGCCAACCCACTGGATGTCATCAAGGAAGTGCGGCGCATCATGCCTGAGCTGGAAAGCCAGCTGCCGTCGGCATTGAAAGTGTCGATTGCCTACGACGCCACGCGGTTCATCCAGGCCTCGATCGACGAAGTGATCAAGACCCTGGGCGAAGCGGTGCTGATCGTCATCGTGGTGGTGTTCCTGTTCCTCGGTGCCCTGCGCTCGGTACTGATTCCGGTGGTGACCATACCGCTGTCGATGATCGGTGTACTGTTCTTCATGCAGATGATGGACTACTCGCTCAACCTGCTGACCTTGCTCGCCATGGTGCTGGCCATCGGCCTGGTGGTGGACGATGCCATTGTGGTGGTGGAAAACATTCACCGGCACATGGAAGAAGGCAAGTTGCCGTTCGACGCAGCCCTGGAAGGCGCGCGCGAAATTGCCATGCCAGTGGTGTCCATGACCATCACCCTTGCCGCCGTGTATGCACCGATCGGCTTTCTCACCGGGCTCACCGGCGCGCTGTTCAAGGAGTTTGCCCTGACGCTGGCCGGGGCGGTGGTCATTTCCGGTATCGTTGCCCTGACCCTGTCACCGATGATGTGCGCCCTGCTGCTGCGCCGGGAGCAGAATCCGAGCGGCCTGGCCCACCGCCTCGACCAGCTGTTCGAACGCCTGAAAGGGCGCTACCAGCGTGTGCTGCACGCCACCCTCGACAGCCGGCCGGTGGTGCTGGTGTTTGCCGTGATCATCCTGTGCCTGATCCCGGTGCTGCTCAAATTCACCCAGAACGAACTGGCGCCCAATGAGGACCAGGGGGTGATTTTCATGATGAGCAGCTCGCCTCAACCGGCCAACCTCGACTACCTCAACGCCTACACCGACCAGTTCACACCGCTGTTCAAGGCCTTCCCCGAGTATTACTCGTCGTTTCAGATCAACGGCTTCAACGGCGTGCAGACCGGTATCGGTGGTTTTTTGCTCAAGCCCTGGAACGAGCGCGAACGCACACAGATGGAGCTACTGCCGCTGGTACAGGCCAAACTCGAGGAAATCAGCGGGCTGCAGATCTTCGGCTTCAACCTGCCGTCGTTGCCCGGCACTGGCGAGGGCTTGCCATTCCAGTTTGTGATCAATACCGCTGGCGACTACCCGGCACTGCTGGACGTGGCCCAGCGCATCAAGACACGCGCTCAGGCATCGGGCAAGTTCGCCTTCCTCGATATCGATCTTGCCTTCGACAAGCCCGAAGTGGTGGTGGACATCGACCGGGCAAAGGCGGCGCAGATGGGGGTGTCGATGGACACCCTCGGCGGCACCCTGGCGACCCTGCTGGGCGAGGCGGAAATCAACCGCTTCACCCTTGAAGGCCGCAGTTACAAGGTGATCGCCCAGGTTGAACGGCCTTACCGCGACAACCCCGGCTGGCTGAACAATTACTACGTGAAGAACGAGCAGGGCCAGTTGTTGCCGCTGTCGACCCTGATCACCCTCACCGACCGCGCTCGCCCACGCCAGCTCAACCAGTTCCAGCAACTGAACGCTGCGATCATCCAGGGCGTCCCCATGGTCAGCCTGGGCGAGGCACTGAAGACCGTGCAGGACATCGCTCGCGAAGAGGCCCCAGAGGGCTTTGCCTTCGACTACGCCGGCGTGGCCCGCCAGTATGTGCAGGAAGGCAGCGCATTGTGGGTCACCTTCGGCCTGGCGCTGGCGATCATTTTCCTCGTGCTGGCTGCACAGTTCGAAAGCTTCCGCGACCCGTTGGTGATTCTGGTGACCGTGCCGTTGTCGATCTGTGGCGCGCTTTTGCCGCTGTTCCTGGGTGTGTCGAGCATGAATATCTACACCCAGGTCGGGCTGGTGACATTGATCGGGCTTATCAGCAAGCACGGAATCCTGATCGTCGAGTTCGCCAATCAGCTACGCGATGAGCGTGGCCTGAGTGTGCGCGAAGCGATCGAGGAAGCAGCGGCCATTCGCCTGCGGCCGGTGCTGATGACCACTGCGGCTATGGTGTTCGGCATGGTGCCGCTGATTCTGGCAACCGGGGCGGGAGCGGTCAGCCGATTTGACATCGGTATGGTGATTGCCACCGGGATGTCGATTGGCACGCTGTTTACCTTGTTTGTGTTGCCGTGCGTCTACACCCTGCTGGCGCACAAGGCGAGCGCCAAGGCACCTGCAATCGCTTGAACCGACCTGTGGGGGCGGGCTTGCCCGCGAAGAGGCCGGCAACGCAGATGCAAAAAGCCAAAGGCCCCGCAATCGCGAGGCCTCTGGCTTTTCCAGCTAACGCAGGGTTCATCCCGGTGGCCGCAACCCTTGACGCAAGCCAAACAGGAACAGCAAAAGGTCCTGGTCCGGCTCGCTTCGTGCCTGCTGCTGCGGTTTTGCATCCCGCGGCAACGCGCACTGGTCTGCCATCTCAGCCTTGCTGAACACCGTTGGCCTCGGCTCTTCCCAGGCAGCCACCGCCACGGTGGTCACCGCCAGGCCAGCTACCAGGAACAAAGCTCGAGCAATTTCTAGTTTCATTACTCTAACCCTTTGACAGCGCTGCCAAACGCCATCTTGTAAAAGTAGAGCAGTGTCTGCCATTCCGCGTCATTGAGCGACGAATGGCGGCGTAGCTGACGCAAGTCATTGCCGGCCGCACGCTGGCAGCTGATACGCCGCCTGCACTTTTCCAGGTCCAGCAGCGCCACTTCGACGCGAGCCTGCTCGCCCTCGCCGATTACCTTGATGAATACGTGCTTGCCGTACAGGCAGCCATGCTGCCAGTGCCCTAGGTGCATCCGCGCCAGGTTGTCCGCCAGGTCCTTGAGCATGCGCTCATGCACCACCTGCGGGTAACGCTCGCGGGCACCTTCGGCATGCCAGGTGTCGAGTTCGACAAAACCGTCCAGCGCTTCGCTGACCAGCAGCGCGCGCCACTGGTGCTCGGCATCGCGCTGCGCGCCACAGAAGACGATGCGCGGTACACGCACGCCCAACTGCTCGAAACTGTTCAGCGCATCGAGTTCACGCAACACGGTCGGCCGACCAAAAGGGTGCAACAGGCTGCGGTAGATATGCCCGACCTGGCGTTTGGCATACAACAGCTTGCCATCGGCATCGTTAAGGCGTTGCACGCCACTCTCGCCGCCGCGGCGCTGGTTAGGCTCCTCGACCCACTCGCCTTGCTGGCGCCAGTAAAAATCGAACTGTGCTTCCCCTTTATGGGCTACAGCCATCAAACACTACCCCTTACGCAATACATAGACCCGCCACATGGCATAGAACGGCAGGAAGTCCAGGCGTTCCTGGATTCTGAAGCCGGCGGCCCTGAATTCTTCTTCGACCGTTTCGGCAGGTAACACGAAACGGTTCTGGTAATTATCCTGTTCGGCCTTGGCGCTACGGCGCTGCTCCAGCTTTTTCCGGCGCCAGGCCTTGAAGTTGCCATCCACCCACAGACACAGGATCACGCTATCACGGCTAACCCGTTGAAATTCCGAAAGAATGGTCTTTCTGTGCGCTGCCTCGCCAATGTGATGGAACAGGCGCATGCAGAAAATGCTGTCCACGGCGTTATCTGGCAGGTCGATGGCAAATGCCGAAGTCTGCAAAGGCCGTACCCGTGCCACCACTTCTGGCGGTTGCGCCGCACAGGCGGTCTCGATCATGGCCTCGGAGTTGTCGGCACCGATGATTACCCGATTGGGCTTTTCCGCCAACAGCGGCCAGAAACGGCCCGCTCCGCATGGCAGGTCCAGTACCAAACCAGGCTCGCCCGCCAAGGCCAAGGCGCGGCGCGCCAACTGCTCATCTCGCTTGTGGGAAAGGCGTCGCGCCAGGCCGTCCTGGTGCTTGAGAAAGTACTCGCGCGCATGGTCTTTGTCGTACTTCTCGGAAAATTCAAGCTTGATGGGGCTACGCATTGGACATCTCCTGACTCCATTGCGCCCACATTAGGTATGCAAGCGTTGGAATCAGGTCATGCCAATGTGAAAAAAACGTTGAACACCATTTGACCTGATACAAGAAATTACTCGGCCAGGGCGTCCGGGTCGCCTTTGGCCACGGTGTTGCTCAGGTCCACCTGGAAGCGGCAGCCATGCGGCAAGGTGGATGTCAGGGTGACACGCCAACCCTGGTCGTCACAGATCCGCTGCACCAGCGAAAGCCCTAGCCCCAGGCCCTCGCCACGCCGTTCATCGCCGCGCACGAACGGCCTGAACATGGCCTCACGCTGCTCTTCGGGGATACCCACGCCGCTGTCCTCTACGCTGAAACCGTTGGCTTCCAGGCTCAGGCGGATATACCCACTGTCGGTGTAGTGCGCCGCATTGCGCAGCAGGTTGCCCATCACCGACTGCAGGAAGGTGGCGTTGTACAGCACAGGGCTAGCGCTCACGCGGCCATCGAAATACAGGGTGAGGCCTTTCTGTTCGATGGTGTCGCGCCACACCCCGATGAGCTCGTCGGCCACTTCGCGCAGGGTCGCCCGTGACGCCACTGCCCCCTCATCACGCTGCGCGCGGGCCAACATGAGGAAGGTCTTGACCAGCTCGCGCATTTCTTCGGTGGCCCGCGCCACGCGCTCCACCTGGCTACGCGCACGGGCATCGAGGCCGGGGTTTTCCATCAGAAGCTCACACGACGTAGCCAACACCATCAACGGCGTGCGCAGCTCGTGGCTGACGTCGCTGGTGAACAGCCGCTCGCGGGTCAGCGCATCACGCAGGCGGCCCAGGGTGTCGTCGAAAGCCACTGCAAGCTGGCCGACTTCGTCTGCCGCATAATCCGGAGCCAGCGGCGGGGCCAGGCCCAGTAGTTGATCGCGGTGGCGCACCTGACGCGCCAGGCGGATGACCGGTGCCATTACCCGACGTGCAACCAGCCAGCCAAGGATGACCGCCAACACCAGGCTGAGCACGAAGCCCACCACAACCACGGCAAACAGTACGCGCTCGCGCTCCTCGAAGTCGCTCTGGTCCTGCAGCAGTACATAACGGCGACCATCGACGATTTCGACCATGGCGTGGTAGGACAGCTGGTCTCGGAACACCTCGTGGAAACCGCGGTCGAGGTGCCGCAGGTCCTTGGGCAGCTCGAAGTCATCACGCCCGCCGCTGAAATAGAACAGCTGGTCTGGGCGAGGCCGATGACTCCAGTCACTGACGCTGTCCATACGCAACAGGCGCTGCAGATCACCGCCCAGTACCGAGGAAATCAGTCGCTCTTCGACCAGGTGCACCGTGCCGACGATACCGAATGCGAAGGCTCCGGCCACCAGCGCGCTCATCAGGGCAAAGGCGATGATGATGCGCTGGGCAAGGCTTTGCTTAAACTCCATCGCGGCCCTCGGCGAGGCGATAGCCGACGCCATGGACGGTATGCAGCAACGGTTTTTCAAACGGTTTGTCGATCACCTGGCGCAGCTGATGCACATGGCTGCGCAGGCTGTCGCTATCGGGGCAGTCGTCGCCCCACAAGGCTTCTTCCAGCACCTCGCGGCGCAGTACGTGCGGGCTTTTCTGCATCAGTACCGCCAGCAGCTTGAGGCCGACCGGGTTAAGCTTCAGCAGGCGACCCTGGCGGGTTACCTCGAGGGTATCGAGGTCGTAGCTCAGGTCAGCCACCTGCAGGGTGCGGCGCCCACCGCCCTGGGCACGGCGCAGCACCGCTTCGATGCGCGCCGCCAGCTCCGACAGGGCAAATGGCTTGAGCAGGTAGTCGTCAGCCCCAGAGCGGAAGCCCTGCAGGCGGTCGTCCAGCTGGTCACGGGCAGTGAGCATGATCACCGGCGTGTCACGGCGGGCATCTTCGCGCAGGCGCTTGCACAGGGTGTAGCCATCGATGCCTGGCAGCATGATGTCGAGTACGATCAGGTCGTAATGTTCGGTGGCAGCCAGATGCAGCCCGGACAGGCCATCCTGGGCACAGTCGACGGTGTAGCCTTTCATGCCCAGGTAATCGGCCAGGTTGGCCAGGATATCGCGGTTGTCTTCAACCAAAAGAATGCGCATCGGTTTCTCCTGTGCGGCGCTCTTCGCTGTGGTGCGCGGCAGGCGCAGCTTAAGGCCTATGCCTGCACGGTGCCAGCCCTGGGGAAAATTCACCGCACTTGACGGTTTTTTCACTGATCCTTCACGGACACAGGATAGCGGGCGGCCGACAATAGCCGATCTTTTTCGCGCCCTGGAGCCGTCATGCAGCAACGCACCCGCCCTCGCCCGATCAACTATTGGCTGTACCTGGGAATTCCCCTGGCGACTGCGCTGGCCTTGATCCTGCTGGAGCTGACTTCAGTCGACATGGATGTCGCCAACCTGTTCTTCGACCCCGCTGCCGGGCAGTTCATTGGCCGCCACAGTTACCTGTTGGAAAACATCCTGCATGACCGGGTCAAGCAAGTGGTGATCCTGTTGGGGGTGATATCGCTGCTGACCTTTGCCGCGAGCTTTTTCTGGAAGCGCCTGTTTGGCTGGCGCCGTGAACTGGGCTGCCTGGCGCTGGCACTGGGCTTGTCCACGGCGTTTGTCACGCCGCTGAAAAAAGTCACCCAGGTGCAGTGCCCTTGGAGCCTGACCCAGTTTGGCGGCACCGAAACCTACAGCAAGCTGCTGGAACCACGGCCGCCTACCGACAAGCCTGGGCTGTGCTGGCCGGGCGGGCATGCAGCGACCGGTTTCTGCCTGTTCGCCTTGTTCTTCATGCTGCGTGATCGCAAGCCGCGCCTGGCGCGGGTGGCATTTGCAGTGGCCTTGATAGCAGGGTCGGTACTGTCGGTGGGCAGGATGATGCAGGGGGCGCACTTCCTGTCGCACAATGTGTGGACGGCAGTGTTCTGCTGGTTGATCGGATTGGGGTCGTATTACCTGGTTCTCTATCGGCGGGGGCAGGCCGAGGTACCCGTCGCCGAGCGCAGCGCCGCATGAAAGAGGGGCCGCTTTGCGGCCCTTCGCACTTCAAGGCGACCCTCAGGCATGCTCGACGAACACATCAGCAAACACCTGCCCCCGCGGTACCCCTGCCATGAACATCCGCCGGGCAAACCGCTCGACACTCCCCGGTGCCCCACACAGCAGCGCCACCGTCTGGCGCGACAACAGCCGCATCCCGGCCAACGCTTCATCCACATGCTCCACCAGCACCAGCTCGACACTCACCCCGGGCAGCTTCAGCAGCTTCTCCGCCAGATAGTGCCCAGCCGGATCCCGCGCCACATGCACCACCCGGATTTCGCCCCGATGCCCCCGGCGCAACGCTTCGCGCAAGATACCCCAGAGCGGCGCCAGCCCGGTTCCCGCAGCCAGCAACCACAGCGGCCGCTCCTGCCAATCAGGGTCGTAATGAAGGGCTCCGCCTCTGAACTCCCCCAAACGCATCTGATCGCCGACCTGCAGACCACGCGCCTTGTCGCAAAAGGCACCAGGCCGCTGACAATCGATATGAAACTCGAGAAAATCGTCCTCACCCGGCAGACTGGCCAAGGAATAAGGCCGAGCAACCGCGCCTAGCCACAGCACCACGTGCTGCCCCGCCTGGTAACGCACCACCCGATCGGGGCGCAACCGCAGGCGCAATACATCGCCAAACCAGTCCAACGCACAGACCTGTGCCGGTACACCACCCAGCAAGGGGTCGTAAAGCGCCACACGCAGGTCCTCGACCACCCGGCACTGGCAAGCCAGGCGCCAGCCCTGGGCGTGCTTCTCCAACGCCAATGCCTCGGGCAAAGCGTCTGCCGGTTGCCCGTCCAGGCAATGCACCAGGCAGGCGTGGCAACTGCCGGCGCGGCAACTGTAAGGCACATTAAGCCCCGCCTCGTTGAGGGCATCGAGCAGGTTGCTGCCAATGGGCACCACCCAGCGCCGCTCGCCCACGCAAATTTCGGGCATGTTCGGTACATCTCCTGCTATCCAAGGCTCACTGTAAGCCAAGCAGCGCACACCAGCAAAATAGATGCCTACACGCTGCCGACCATGGTCCAGACCGGCCGCAGGTGTGCCGGGCACGGATGCGCGCTATACTGCCGCGCCTTTTTCCGTCGGCCTGACCTGCCGGCGCCTTGCAAGGCGCTTCGACGTGCTGGTCGGCTATGTCGAGCGTCTTTTTGAATGTTCCCGTCTTTAAGAGGAGCGCGCTGCATGACCGTGATCAAGCAAGACGACCTGATTCAGAGCGTCGCCGACGCCCTGCAATTCATCTCGTACTACCACCCCGTCGATTTCATCCAGGCCATGCACGAGGCCTATCTGCGTGAGGAATCGCCTGCTGCACGCGATTCCATCGCCCAGATCCTGATCAACTCGCGCATGTGCGCCACCGGCCATCGTCCAATCTGCCAGGACACCGGTATCGTCACCGTGTTCATCCGCGTGGGCATGGACGTGCGCTGGGACGGCGCCACCATGAGCGTCGACGACATGATCAACGAAGGTGTGCGTCGCGCCTACAACCTGCCTGAAAACGTCCTGCGCGCTTCGATCCTGGCCGACCCGGCCGGTGCCCGCAAGAACACCAAGGACAACACCCCGGCAGTGATCCACTACTCCATCGTCCCCGGCGACAAGGTGGAAGTCGATGTCGCAGCCAAGGGCGGTGGCTCGGAAAACAAGTCGAAGATGGCCATGCTCAACCCGTCCGACTCGATCGTCGACTGGGTACTGAAAACCGTGCCGACCATGGGTGCTGGCTGGTGCCCGCCTGGCATGCTCGGCATCGGCATCGGCGGTACCGCCGAGAAGGCCGCGGTCATGGCCAAGGAAGTGTTGATGGAGTCCATCGACATTCACGAACTGAAAGCCCGTGGCCCACAGAACCGCCTGGAAGAAATCCGCCTGGAGCTGTTCGACAAGGTCAACCAGCTGGGCATCGGCGCCCAGGGCCTGGGTGGCCTGACCACCGTGCTCGACGTCAAGATCATGGATTACCCGACCCACGCGGCATCCTTGCCGGTGTGCATGATCCCCAACTGCGCCGCTACCCGCCACGCCCACTTCGTGCTTGATGGCACCGGCCCGGCAGAACTGGAAGCGCCGTCGCTGGACGCCTACCCGGAAATCGTCTGGGAAGCCGGCCCAAGCGCCCGTCGCGTCAACCTCGACGACATTACTCCGGAAGAAGTGGCCAGCTGGAAGCCGGGCGAAACCATCCTGCTCAACGGCAAGATGCTGACCGGCCGCGATGCCGCGCACAAGCGCATGGTTGAAATGCTCAACCGTGGCGAAGAGCTGCCGGTAGACCTGAAAGGCCGCTTCATCTACTACGTCGGCCCGGTCGACCCGGTGGGTGACGAAGTGGTAGGCCCAGCCGGCCCGACCACTGCTACCCGTATGGACAAGTTCACCCGCCAGATCCTTGAGCAGACTGGCCTGCTGGGCATGATCGGCAAGTCCGAGCGTGGCCCGACCGCCATCGAGGCGATCAAGGACAACAAGGCCGTGTACCTGATGGCTGTTGGCGGCGCTGCCTACCTGGTCGCCCAGGCCATCCGCAAGTCGAAGGTACTGGCCTTCGCCGAGCTGGGCATGGAAGCGATCTACGAGTTCGAGGTCAAGGACATGCCGGTGACCGTCGCTGTGGACAGCAACGGCGAGTCGGTACACATCACTGGCCCTGCCCTGTGGCAGAGCAAGATTGCCGAAAGCCTGGCCGTCGAAGTGAAGTAACCTGATGTAACTGGGGCGGCGGCTTCGCGGGCAAGCCCGCTCCCACACGTACAGCGCAAGCCAGAAGGCTACGCGTTACCTGTGGGGGCGGCCTTGGCCGCGAAGAGGCCGCACTGTCATCACAGGACTCTCTCGAACTGCTCCGGCCAGTCCCGCCAGGTAAACACCTGCCCTTCCCGCCTCACCCGACGCACTTCCTGCAGATCTACCTCACACACCAGCCACTGGCTGCAGTCCGGGTTCAACTGCTCGCTCAACGCCACCACCCCATCCCCCGGCATCCCGTGATCCGGCGGCACGAACAAGCCTGCCCGGCCGATATTCTCGTCCAATGCCGGCGACCAGGGCGCCACCCCCACCGTAGGGCTCTGCAACACGGCAATCTGGTTCTCCAGGGCACGCGCCTGGGCGCCGATACGCACCCGGTGATAACCGGCTTCGGTATCGGTACAACTTGGCGCCAGGATCAGATCGGCACCACACTCGGCCAGGCGGCGGGCCAGCATCGGGAACTCGTTGTCGTAGCAGATCAGAATGCCCAAGCGCCCCAGTTCGGTTTCAAAAACTTGCAGCCCCTGGCCTGCAGCGATGTCCCACTGCTCGCGCTCGAAGCGGGTCATCATCAGTTTGTCCTGATAACCCAGCACACCTTGGGGGCCGAACAGCCAGGCACGGTTGCGGTAGCGCCCATCGCTGTCCAGCACCGGCACACTGCCCGGTTGCAGGTAGATCCCCCAGCGTCGGGCAAGGCTCTCGCACAACGCTTTCCAAGGTTCGATCAGCGGCTGGATGCCGGCAATCGAAGCCTTCAGGTCTTCCCGCTGCCCGGCATTCAGCTGGCCGCTCAGCACCAGCCCGGCGTATTCCGGCAACAGCAGCAAGCGTGCCCCCGCCTCCACCGCTTCGGCGCACAGGCCTTGCAGGTGGTCGGCGTAGGCGTCCCAGGTTTCGTGCAGCTCGATGGCGTACTGGCAGGCTGCCAGGCGGATCATATCGGCAGTGCCTTGAGCCAGAACGACATCAGCTTGTCGGAGCTTTCCTGCTCGTCCAGGTCGCGCCAGGCGTAGGTGGTACGCAGCGATGGGTCGTGCAGGAAGCCGCGGTTGCGCCAGAAGCCGTGCAGGGGTTTGTATTCGGCTGGCCGGCGCGGGTGCGCACCGGGTCGCTCGACCGCGCAGAACGCGCAGTAATCGAACTCGGCCAGTTTGTGTGCGTAGGACTCGCGCTCGATGAAGAAGCGAACCCCCAGGCCCTGACCGCGGTATGCCGGCAACACCAGCGACTCCCCGAAGTAGTACACACTGGCCGGGTCGCGCCCCTGGGCCAGGAATGGCTGCTGAAATTCGGGCGCGACATCCACCAACGGCAGGCCGGTAGAGGCGCCGACCACCTTGCCGTCGTCCAGCGCCAGCACAACCAGGCTGCGCCCGGAGCGGGCATAGTTGGCCAGGTAGTCGGCCTCGTACTCCGGGGTGCCGTCGTACAGGTAGGGGAACTCGCGGAACACAGTAAGGCGCAGGCGAGCGAGGTCATCGATGTAAGGCGCGATAGCGGCACCGTGCAACAGGCGTATTTCCATGTTTGGCGGTCGTTTTGTCGATGTGGATGACGCGCTCGGCTAAGCCGGGCTTGAGGGGAAACCCTATCATCCGAGGTAACGACCCGCCTTTTCCCTACACGACAGGAAATGTTCCATGACCGCAACCGAACTGGTAAATGCTTACTACGCCGCCTTCAACGCGGGTGACATGCCGGGCTTTCTGGCGCTGCTCAGCGAAGACGTGATCCACGACATCAACCAGGGCGAGCGTCAGATGGGCAAGGCCAGGTTCGCCGCGTTCATGGACAAGATGAACCGCTGCTACCGCGAGCGCCTGGCCGACATCGTGGTGATGCAGAACGCCGATGGCAGCCGCGCGGCGGCGGAGTTCACCGTGCATGGCCAATACCTGGCCGATGACGAAGGGCTGCCGACGGCAAACGGCCAAACCTATGTGCTGCCGGCGGGGGCGTTCTTCTATATTCACTGTGGCAAGATTGCCCGGGTGACCAACTACTACAACCTCAATGACTGGGTGGAGCAGGTTGCCTGAAGCAACCCGCTGCCAATTCAATCAAACCTGTCAGACAATACGCGTGCCCAGCACTTGAAGGAACGCCGCCAGCCAGGCCGGGTGCGCGGGCCATGCCGGTGCGGTCACCAGGTTGCCATCCACATGCGCCTGGTCCACCGCGATGTCGATGAACGTGCCACCCGCCAGGCGCACTTCTGGCGCACATGCCGGGTACGCGCTGCACTCACGCCCCTCCAGCACCCCTGCCGCTGCCAGCAGCTGGGCCCCATGGCACACCGCCGCAATCGGCTTGCCGGCCTGGTCGAACGCCCGCACCAGGTCCAACACCTTTTCATTCAGGCGCAGGTACTCCGGCGCGCGGCCACCTGGGATCAGCAGCGCGTCATAACTCTCGGGCCGCACCCGCACGAAATCATAATTCAGGGCAAAATTGTGCCCTGGCTTTTCGCTGTAGGTCTGTTCACCCTCGAAGTCATGAATCGCGGTACGCACGGTCTGCCCCGCCAGCTTTTCCGGGCACACCGCATGCACCGTGTGGCCCACCATGCTCAAGGCCTGGAACGGCACCATCGCTTCGTAATCTTCGACGTAGTCGCCCACCAGCATGAGAATTTTCTTCGCCGTCATCTCGCCCACTCCTTCGGTTAACTGTGAATAGTCACTGCACGATAGCCGCTGTCAGTCACGGCGGTCGAGGAAGTTGACCACCAACCGATCGAGCCAGCCCCAGATCCGTTGCTTCACCCTGCGCCACAAAGGGCGCGCATGCCAGTGGGCGAGGTCGACTTCCTCGCTCTGGGCGAAGTCGCGCTCGAAGCTGGCCACCACCGCCGCAGTCAACGGCGGGTCCAGCGCTTCGATGTTGGCTTCAAGGTTGAAGCGCAAGTTCCAGTGGTCGAAGTTGCACGAACCGACGCTGACCCAGTCGTCTACCACAGCCATCTTCAGGTGCAGGAAGCACGGCTGGTACTCGAAAATCCGCACGCCCGCACGCAACAGACGCGGGTAGTACCGATGCCCGGCGTAGCGTACCGAGGGGTGATCGGTGCGCGGACCGGTCAACAACAGACGCACGTCCAGGCCCTTGCTGGCGGCCCGACGCAATGAACGGCGCACGCTCCAGGTCGGCAGGAAGTACGGCGTGGCCAGCCACACCCGTTTCTTGCCGCTGTTCAGCGCCCGTACCAGCGCGTGCAGGATGTCCTGGTGCTGGCGGGCGTCGGCATAAGCGACCCGGCCCATGCCCTGCCCCTGCGCAGGCACCTTGGGCAGACGCGGCAGACCAAAGCCTTCAGCAGGGCGCCAGGCGGTGCGGCGGTTGTTGGCTTGCCACTGACGGTCAAACAGCAACTGCCAGTCGCTCACCACCGGCCCCTGCATCTGCACCATCACTTCGTGCCATTCGCTGGTCGCCTCACCCGGCGTCCAGAACTCGTCGGTAACGCCCGTCCCCCCCACCACGGCCCAACGTTCATCAACCAGCAGCAATTTGCGATGATCACGGTAGAGGTTACGCAGGCCACGCTTCCAGCGCAGGCGGTTATACCAGCGCAAGTACACGCCAGCGTCCAGCAGGCGCTGACGCAACGCGCTGTTGAAGGCCAATGAACCGTAGTCATCAAACAGGCACCGCACCCGTACGCCACGCCGGGCAGCCTGCTCCAGCGCGTCGACCACTGCATCGGCACAGGCCCCGGCCTCGACCAGGTACAGCTCCAGGTCAACCTGGAACTCGGCACGCATGATCGCCTGGAGCATGCGCGGAAAAAACACAGGGCCGTCGATAAGCAGTTCGAACTGATTGCCATCACGCCAGGGGAAGACCGGCCCCGCCATGTCAGCGCGCAGTGAAGATCAGCACCGCGCTAACCGGTACCGACGGGTTGATGGACTTCAACCTGGCGAACTTGCGCAGGCTTTCCAGCCCCGGCAGCAAGCCAAAATCTTCGGCGCGCAGCACCAGAGGCTCAAGGGTCACCACCTGGAAGCGCCGCGCATCCAGGCGGGTAGCCAGCAACAGAACACTGTAACTGTGCGACTGGCCATGCAGGGTGACCGTCAGCGGCAGGCGCAATTCGATCTGTGCACCGTCGGCCAGGTCATTGATAGGCTGCAGGTCAATCTGTGCCTTCACGGTGGCCTCGGCGAAGCGCTCGACCTCGAACAGGTTGTCGCGCATTTGCTCGTCACGCAGCGGAATACCACTGCTCACCGAGTCCATCTCGATCCTCAACCCGGCCATACCCTTGCGATCGACCGTGCCATGCAACACCAGAAAGCGATGCACTTCGGCGGTGTCGCCGTTCTTGCCGGTGATGAATGACAGCCGTGAAGATTCGCCATCCAGGTGCCAATTGGCATGAGCGGGCAGGCACAAAGCCAGCAATAAGGCAGGCAGCAGACGGGGCAACTTGAACATGACAGATCTCGTGAAACCAGGCCGCCAACCTTACCCGCCTGCATTCATGGCAGCAAGCGGCAGCCCTCACGCGCGCCTTGCCAGGCCGCCTGGCTGCGTCGCCCCAGGCCTTCAGCGGTGACTCGCCGCTGCTGGCTGTTTTCCTCCAGCAGGCTCAGTGGCAGCCACTGCTTCACGTACCCTTGGCAGTACACCTTGTCGAAGCCCATGACAAAGCGGCAGGAACAGTATTCCTTGGCCGAGTAGGCCGAGAGTATGCCGGGGAAGTCCGCCAGCGCCTGGCGTTCCTGCCAGGCCCAGAACAGGAGCCCTGCCAGCGCCAGCAGCAATAGCCGCTTCATGCCCCCTCCCCGGCCAGTACCGCCAGCACCCGCTTGAGCAGTTCGTCGTGTCGATAGCTGCCGTCGCGGTCATCGGCGTAGCGCACGATCACCAGCTTTTGCTCAGGCAGCACATATAACGCCTGCCCCCAGTGGCCAAGGGCGGCGAAGGTGTCTGCCGGTGCACTGGGCCAAGGCCGCTCGGCGCCAGCCAGCGGCTGGTTGAGCCACCAATGGCCACCAGGGACGGCCTCACCAGGCAGCGCTTGGGCCTGGGCAAACGGGGTGCGGTTGAAGGAGACCCAGGCCTTGGGTAGCAATTGTCGGCCCTGCCAGCGCCCGTCGCGCTGCATCAGCAGGCCAATACGGGCCAAATCACGGGCACTGAGGTAGAGATAGGAGGAGCCTACGTAGGTGCCTGCCCGGTCACGCTCCCACACCGCACTGCCGATACCCAACGGGGTGAACAGTGCGTGCCAGGGGTAGTCGGGGTACTGCCCGGCATCGAGCATGCCGCGCAGCGCGGCGGCCAGCAGGTTGCTGTCGCCGCTGGAGTAGAGGAACCGCTGACCGGGGCTGGCGGTGGCACCCCGCGCCGCCGCGTAGGCAGCCATGTCTGCGCGGCCACGGGTATACAGCATGGCCACCACCGAGGACTTCAGCGGCGCGTATTCGTAGTCTTCCTGCCACTCGAGGCCACTGGCCCAGTGCAGCAGGTCGGCCACGCGCACGCCTGGGTGGGCGCGCATGGGTGGATAGAAGCGGCTGACCGGGTCTTGCAGCTGGAAGCGGCCTTCGCCCTGGGCCACGCCCATTATCGTGGCCAGTACGCTCTTGCTTACTGACCAGGTCAGGTGCGCGGTGGCGGCACGGGTGGGCGCGGTGTAGCGCTCGTGGAGGATACGCCCGTCGCGGATGATCAGCAGAGCGTCCGTGCGGATGCCGCTGCGCTCCGAGGGGGAGCGTGCAGGAAAGGCGTAAGCGTCGACGGCCTGCCAGTCGAGGGTGGCGGGGTCGTTCTGCCACTGCGGGTCAGGCCAGTCCTCCGCCTTGGCGCTACCTGCAACCAGCGCAAGGATGACCAACAGTACCTTCATCGTGCTCGCCTTGATGGGGGCTGCTTTGCAGCCCTTCGCGGGCAAGCCCGCGCTCACAGTTGCAGGAGCGGATTCCCCCGCGAACAGGCCAACATCATCAATACAGAATCAGCGCCGAACCGGCCGCTTCTGCAGCTTGCGCTGCAACGTCCGTCGGTGCATGCCCAACGCCCGCGCGGTGGCCGAGATATTACCTTCATGCTCGTTCAGCACGCGCTGGATGTGTTCCCACTGCAGGCGATCGACCGACATCGGGTTTTCCGGCACCAGGGTATCCAGGTCGGTGTGCTCCGACAGCAGTGCTGCCAACACATCATCGGCGTCAGCCGGCTTGCACAGGTAGTTGCAGGCACCGCGCTTGACCGCCTCCACTGCGGTGGCAATGCTCGAGTACCCGGTCAGGATCACCACGCGCATTTCCGGGTCCAGTTCCAGCAGCTTGGGCAGCAGCACCAGGCCGGAGTCGCCATCCATCTTCAGGTCCAGCGTGGCGTAGTCCGGCAGGTCCTGCTGGGCCAGAATCAAGCCTTCTTCGGCAGAACTGGCAGTGCTCACACGGAAACCGCGACGGCTCATGGCCCGGGCCATGACCCGGGTGAAGGTGGCATCGTCATCCACCAGCAGCAGGTGCGGCAGCTCTTCGCTTTCGACCTGGTTTTCTTCGCTCATCATTCATCTCCTCGCTTGCCATAGGGCAGGCGCAGTTCGGTCAGGGTGCCACCCTGTTCATGACTATAGAGTTTCACCGAGCCGCCCGCACGGGTCACGCTGGCCTTGCTCAAGAACAGGCCCAGGCCGAAGCCTTTGCCCTTGGTGGTAATAAAAGGTTTGCCAATGGCTTCGGCAATGGCTGGCGGTACACCAGGACCATGGTCGTGGATACTGATGACGATGTCCTGGGCGTCCCAGTCCAGGCGAACCTCCAGATCATCAGGGCAGGCATCGGCGGCATTGTTCAACAGATTCAGTAACGCCTGGGTCAGGTCTGGCGGCGGCGCCAGACGCGGCACCTTGCCGTCGCGCAGGCGCTGGAAGCGGTAGCTGGCTTCCGGGCGCATCAGGTGCCAGCGGTTGAGCGCCTCGTCCAGCCAGGCAGTCACATCCTGCTCCACGATGGCCAGGCGCCGGTTGGCTTCGGCTGCGCGCACCAGCTGTTGCAAGGTCTCTTTGCACAGCTTTACCTGGTCCTGGAGGATCTGCAGGTCCTCCTGCAACAGCGGGTCGGTGTGGTCCTGGCGCATTTCGTTGATCAGCACGCTCATGGTCGCCAGCGGCGTACCCAGTTCATGGGCGGCACCGGCGGCCTGGGTAGCCACAGCCAGCAGTTGCTCGTCGCGCAGGCTTTCTTCACGCCGCTCTGAACGCAGCTGCTCCTGGCGGCGCAGCTCTTCGGCCATGCGCGCGGCAAAGAAGGTGATCACAGCCGCCGCCAGGGCAATGCTCAGCCACATGCCGTAGACCTGCATCTTGTCCCGCGCCATCGGCAGCCCTTCGAGCGGGTAGAACTGCACCAGCAGCAAGCTGTAGGCCGTCAGCGCAATGCCCGACAGGATCAGCGAATACAGCCACGGCAAGGTCACCGCGGCAATCGCCAGCGGCACCAGGTAATACGACACGAACGGGTTGGTCGAGCCGCCGGAGTAATACAGCAAGGCACTGTGGATCAGCAGGTCACAGGCCAGCTGCAGGGCGTACTCCATTTCGGTGACGGGCAGCGACAGCCGCAGGCGCAGGGCCGTGAAGGCACACAGCAACGAAGACAAGGCCAAGGTGCCGGCCAGCGACAGCCAGGGCAACGGCAGCAGTTCGGTCCAGTAGGCAACGCCCACCGAGCCGGCCTGGGCAGCCAGGACCAGGACCCGAATGACGGTCAGGCGCCAGAGGTTCTGGCGGGTAGCGGACAACGGTTGTACGGCGGCGAGCATGAGCTCTCCTGATGAGTGCTCCAGAAAAATCGGCTGGAGTATACCGAAGCCGGGCGCCTCGCTGCAGCGATGCGGCAAAGCGCCACACTTTGTCACAGGTTCATGATGGCACTTTTGAACCCACTACACTGTTGCCGGTCCTATGGGCCATGCGTGGAATGGATGACCAGCCCCCACGCCTTTAAATGCCAAGGAGTACCACATGCAAATCCCACGTCGCGGCGCCGCCCTGATCATGTCTTGCGGCCTGCTCGCCAGCCTGCCGGCACTGGCTGCCGATGAACCGCGTTTCAACCAGGTATCGCTGCGTGCCGAAGTCAGCAAGGAAGTGGCGCGCGACCTGATGGTCGTGACCCTGTACAGCGAAGCGCAGAACAGCGACCCGGGCAAGCTCGCCAAGCAGATTACTGAAACCATGAACAAGGCCGTGCAGCAGTCGCGCCAGGTCAAGGACGTGAAGATCAGCCAAGGCAGCCGCAACAGCTACCCGGTGTATGACAGCAAGGGCCAGAAAATTACCGGCTGGCGCGAGCGCGCCGAACTGCGCCTTGAAAGCGCCAACTTCCCGGCCTTGTCCCAGCTTACCGCCGATTTGTTGCAAGAGCTGAAAATGGCTGGCATGGATTTTTCCATCGCCCCGGCCACGCGCAAGGCCAGCGAGGATGCTCTGCTCAAGGATGCGGTCGATGCCTTCAAGGCACGCGCGCAACTGGCGACCGAAGCGCTGGGTGGCAAAGGCTACAAAGTGGTGAGCCTGAACCTCAACAGCAGCGGCTACCCGCGCCCGTACTTGCGTAGCGCGCCGATGGCGATGAAGGCCATGGGGGCTGATGAAGCAGCACCGGCGCCAGATATCGAGGCGGGCACCAGTGAAGTGAGCATGAATGCCGATGGCCTGATCGAAGTGCAGATGCCATAAGGCGTCCACGCATCATCTGTGGGAGCCCGCGAGCAAGACACGGCGGTGGATGGCACGGGCTTCGCCCGTGTTCGCGGGTAAACCCGCTCCTACGGGTGACTGCGTCATTTTCACGATTTTCAGACATTTCTTACGCACCAACAGGGTGCGTCCTACGCTTTCCCCTTCCTAGAAACATCGCGCAAAACGCCATCATTTTGCCTACGCAAACGTTTAACTTCGCCAAAAGTTATACCGATGCGACATCCATGTACGTTCGTGCCACTTTCCCGGCGTCAACTATCCTTGTACCTGTTGCATTGGGAACGCCCCCTGCATAAGTATCCGCAGGTCGGCTCACGAGGCCACCTCATCCAAAAAATGACAACAATGAGGCCACCATGCTCAAACACGCAGTCATTCCGTTCCTGCTGGGTGCAGGCTTGCTCAGCGGCGCACCGTCGGCCGTTGCCGCATCCAACCTGGTGTTCTGCTCCGAAGGCAGCCCAGCCGGCTTCGATCCGGGGCAGTACACCACCGGGACCGACTTCGATGCCTCGGCAGAGACCGTGTTCAACCGCCTGACCCAGTTCGAGCGCGGCGGCACTGCGGTCATCCCGGGCCTGGCGACCAAATGGGAAGTGTCCGACGACGGCAAGACCTACACCTTCCACCTGCGTGAAGGGGTCAAGTTCCACACCACCGACTACTTCAAGCCCAGTCGCCCGTTCAACGCCGACGACGTGCTGTTCACCTTCAACCGCATGCTCGACAAGGACAACCCGTTCCGCAAGGCGTACCCCACCGAGTTTCCATACTTCACCGACATGGGCATGGACAAGAACATTGCCAAGGTGGAGAAGCTTGACGAGCACACGGTGAAGTTCACCCTCAACGAGGTGGACGCCGCGTTCATCCAGAACCTGGCCATGAGCTTTGCCTCGATCCAGTCCGCCGAATACGCCGACCAGTTGATCAAGAATGGCAAGGCCGCCGACATCAACCAGAAGCCGAT
The DNA here is from genome assembly GCF_034044115.1 of Pseudomonas sp. BO3-4. NCBI lineage: Bacteria > Pseudomonadati > Pseudomonadota > Gammaproteobacteria > Pseudomonadales > Pseudomonadaceae > Pseudomonas > Pseudomonas sp. BO3-4. The sequence goes on along the minus strand of NZ_CP139018.1, from coordinate 1,002,095 downwards.
CGGCACCGGCCCGTTCGTGTTCAGCAAGTACCAGAAGGACGCGCAGATCCGCTTCAAGGGCAACAAGGACTACTGGAAGCCCGAGGACGTGAAGATCGACAACCTGATCTTTGCCATCACCACCGACGCCTCGGTGCGCATGCAGAAGCTTAAAAAGAACGAGTGCCAGGTCACCCTGTTCCCACGCCCGGCCGACATCGAGCCGCTAAAAGCCGACAAGAACCTGCAAATGCCGCAGCAGGCCGGCTTCAACCTCGGCTATATCGCCTACAACGTGATGGACAAGATCAAGGGCAGCAACGAGGCCAACCCCATGGACCAGCTGAAAGTCCGACAGGCGCTGGACATGGCCGTGGACAAGAAAAAAATCATCGAGTCGGTGTACCAGGGCGCCGGCCAGCTGGCGGTCAACGCCATGCCGCCCACGCAGTGGTCTTATGACGACAGCATCAAGGACGCCGCCTTCGACCCCGAGAAAGCCAAGCAACTGCTCAAGGAAGCCGGCATCAAGGAAGGCACCGAAATCACCCTGTGGGCCATGCCCGTGCAACGCCCGTACAACCCCAATGCCAAACTAATGGCCGAAATGCTCCAGTCCGACTGGGCCAAGATCGGTATCAAGGCGAAGATCGTCAGTTATGAATGGGGCGAGTACATCAAGCGCTCCAAAGGCGGCGAACAGGGTGCCATGCTGATTGGCTGGAGCGGTGACAACGGTGACCCGGACAACTGGCTGGGGACCCTCTACGGTTGCGATGCCGTCGATGGCAACAACTTCTCCAAGTGGTGCTACAAGCCCTACGATGACCTGATCAAGCAGGCCAAGGCCACGTCCGACCAGGCCAAGCGCACCGAGCTGTACCAAAAGGCGCAGCATATCCTCAAGGAGCAGGTACCGATCACCCCGATCGCCCACTCCACTGTCTACCAGCCCATGAGCGCCAAGGTGAAGGACTTCAAGATCAGCCCGTTCGCGCTGAATTCCTTCTACGGCGTCAGCGTGGACAAATAGGCTGACTGAGGCACCCGCTGAATCGCGGGTGCCCTTCACCCCCGCCACCTCTTCATGTCGTCCTGCGGCCATACGCTGCGGGGACGGCGAACTGTTGCCGCCATTCGTACCCGGAGGCGGCGCGAACAGATGAAAAAGGATTTGCCATGCGCCACGTTACCCGCCTTTCCGCGCTGCTGGCTCTGGGCCTGGTCAGCCAATCCCCGGTCCTGCTGGCCAACAACCTGGTGTTCTGCTCTGAAGGCAGCCCCGCCGGCTTCGACACCGCCCAGTACACCAGCGCCACCGACAACGACGCCGCCGAACCCATCTACAACCGCCTGGTCGAGTTCGAACGTGGCGGCACCGCCGTGCACCCGGCCCTGGCGACGCACTGGGAGGTGTCCGACGACGGCCTGCGCTACACCTTCCACCTGCGTGAAGGGGTCAAGTTCCACAGCAACAAGGCCTTCAGCCCGAGCCGCACGTTCAACGCCGACGATGTGCTGTTCACCTTCAACCGCATGCTCGACAAGGGTCATCGGTTCCGTCAGGCCTACCCTACCGAGTTTCCCTATTTCAACGGCATGGGCCTGGACAAGAACATCGCCCGCGTCGAGAAGACCGACCCATTGACCGTGGTGTTCACCCTGAACACCGTCGATGCCGCGTTCGTCCAGAACCTGGCCATGAGTTTTGCCTCCATCCTCTCCGCTGAATACGCCGAGCAGCTACTGGCCAGTGGACGCCCCAGCGACATCAATCAGCAGCCTATCGGTACCGGGCCGTTCGTGTTCCAGCGCTACCAGAAGGATTCGCAGATCCGCTACAAGGGCAACAAGGACTATTGGGCAGCGAACGAGGTGAAGATCGACAACCTGGTGTTCTCGATCAATACCGACCCGTCGGTGCGCATCCAGAAGCTGCGCCGCAACGAATGCCAGGTCACCCTGCACCCCCGCCCGGCTGACCTGCCGGCGCTCAAGGCCGACAGCACACTGCAGGTGCTCCAGCAACCAGGCTTCAACCTCGGCTACATCGCCTACAACACCCAGCACCCACCTTTCGACCGCCTGGAAGTGCGCCAGGCAATGGACATGGCGGTCAACAAGAAAGCCATCCTCCAGGCGGTGTATCAGGACGCCGGCCAACGGGCGGTCAACGCCATGCCACCAACCCAGTGGTCCTATGACGACAGCATCAAGGACGCCCCGTACGCGCCCGAAAAGGCCAGACAGCTGCTCCAGCAGGCCGGTGTCAAACCTGGCACCGAGGTCACCCTGTGGGCCATGCCGGTGCAACGCCCGTACAACCCCAATGCCAAGCTGATGGCCGAAATGCTCCAGGCCGACTGGAGCAAACTCGGTTTCAAGGTGCGCATCGTCAGCTACGAATGGGGCGAATACCTCAAGCGCATGAAAAACGGTGAGCACGACATCGCCCTGATCGGCTGGACCGGTGACAACGGCGACCCGGACAACTGGCTGGGCACCCTCTACAGCTGCGATGCCATCGGCAGCAACAACTACTCGCAGTGGTGCGACCCGCAGTACGACAGCCTGGTCAAGCAGGCCAAGCAAGTGACCGACCGTACGCAACGCACCGCCCTGTACCAGCAGGCCCAGCAGCGGCTAAAGCAGCAGGTACCGATTACGCCGGTGGCGCATTCCACCGTGAGCCAGCCGCTTAGCGTCAAGGTTTCCCAGTTCAAGGTCAGCCCGTTTGGGCGCAATGATTTTTCCGGTGTGAGTGTTGATTAAGCGTTAGCCAGTACCGGCCTCTTCGCGGGCAAGCCCGCTCCCACAGGATCTCGACAGGTTCGGACACTGCGCCCTACCTGTGGGAGCGAGCTTGCCCGCGACGAGGCCAGAACGGCCAACACAACGCCCCGATTCTGCCCGGCGATCCCGCGGCACCCCTGGCAACACCGCAGCAATCACCCGGCCCACAAGGCCGGCCATAACTAGAAAAGAAAGGGAGCTTTAACCTTGAAAGTATTCACCTTGACCGCACTGGCGTTATCCATCGGTGCCTTTTCCACGGTGGCCCAGGCAGATCCGCAGAGCCAGGACTACCTCCCGCTCACCCTCAAAAGCAGCAGCGAGCAAGCGCAAGCCAGCGGCTTCATCGACGGCCAAAGCCTGTCCGGCAGCACCCGCAACTGGTACGCCCGTGAACGTGCCGCACGCGCGCCACTGTGGAAGTACTACAAGAACGACGGCACCCGCCACGACACCCACAGCCGTGAAAACTGGGTCCAGGGCACCATCCTCAATTACAGCTCCGGCTTCACCCAGGGCACCGTGGGCTTCGCCGTCGAGGCTGCCGGCTACAACGCCATCGCCCTGCAGCAGAGCCGCGAAGCCATCGCCGGCCCCAACAACCGCACCCTCACCCACAGCGATGGCGACCCCGTCGGCCAGTGGAGCAAACTGGGCCTGGGCAATATCAAGGCGCGCGTGTCCAACACCACCCTTACCCTTGGCCGCCAATCGGTGGATACGCCGATGATCGCCTACATCGGCAACCGCGCCCTGCCCTCGAGCTTCCAGGGCGCGTTCCTGCACAGCGCTGAATTCGACAACCTCAGCCTCGACCTGGGCACCTTCGACCGCGTCTCGCCACGTACCGAACAGAGCCTCAGCAAGTTCCGCAGCGAGTACAGCGCCACCGGCGTGGAAACCGACCGTGCCAGCACCGCCGGCATCAACTACCAGCCGTTCAAGAGCCTGAGTACCAGCCTGTACGCCACCAAGGTCGACGACTTCTGGAACCAGTACTACTTCGGCGCCAACCATGTGCTCGGCGACAGCGCAGTGCTCAGCCTGAGCACCGGCCTGAACTACTACAAGACCGTCGACGCCGGCAGCCAGAAAATGGGCAAGATCGACAACGACACCTACAGCCTGTCACTGGGCCTGACCCATCAGGCCCACACCCTCAGCGCCTCCTGGCAGCAGGTCAACGGCAATGAGTACTTCGACTACCTGCACGAAACCAACGGCATCTTCCTGGCCAACTCGCTGCTGTCGGACTTCAACGGCCCCAACGAGAAATCGCTGCAGATTTCCTATGTGCTGAACATGGCGCCCTATGGCGTGCCTGGCCTGAAGTTCAACCTGTACAACGCCCGCGGCTGGGGTATCGACGGCACTCACTACCGCGGCACTGCCTACGACGTGAATGGCCTGGATGGCGAAACCCACTATGAGTGGGGTATCGGCACCAGCTACGCGCTGCAGAGCGGGCCGCTGAAAGACACCAGCATACGCGCCACCTACACCACCCATCGCGCCAGCAAGGCCCAGGGCGATGGCAGCCTGGATGAGTTCCGCGTGGTCACCACCATTCCGTTCAACATTCTCTGAGCGCGGGCGCCACGGCCTGTTTCGCTGCGGGCCGTGGCAGCTACGCTGGAATCAATGCACGCAGGGAGACTTCAACCTATGCAGATAGCTTTCAGGAAAACGCCAGTGCTGCGCCTTACCCTGGCAGCGCTGATACTGGGCAGCGCCACGCATCTGGCCGCCAAGCCGCTGGTGGTGTGTACCGAAGCCAGCCCGGAAGGGTTCGACGTGGTTCAGTACACCACTGGGGTCACTTTCGATGCCGCGTCCGAAACCCTGTTCAACCGCCTGGTCGACTTCAAGCCCGGCACCACCGATATCCAGCCGGCCCTGGCCGAGCGTTGGGACATTTCAGCCGACGGCCTGACCTACACGTTTCACCTGCGCCAGGGGGTGAAGTTCCACAGCACCGAGTACTTCACCCCAACCCGTGAATTCAACGCCGACGATGTGCTGTGGAGCCTGCGCCGCCAGCTCGACCCCGCCCATCCATGGCACGACAAGACCAGCGTCGGCTACCCGTACTTCGAAAGCATGGCCTTCAAGCAACTGCTCAAGTCGGTGGACAAAACCGACGACCACACGGTGGTGATCACCCTCACCCGCCCGGAAGCGCCGTTCCTGCGGGACATGGCGATGGGGTTCACCTCGATCTACTCTGCCGAATACGGCGACCAGTTGCTCAAGGCCGGCAAGACCGCAGCGCTGAACAGCAAGCCGATCGGCACCGGCCCGTTCATCTTCCAGCGCTACAACAAGGATGCGCAGGTCCGCTTCAAACCTAACCCGGATTACTTTCGCGGCAAGCCGCCAGCCGACGCCCTGATATTCGCCATCGCTACCGATAGCAACGTGCGCCTGCAGAAACTGCGCGCCAACGAGTGCCAGGTGGCGTTGTACCCCAAACCCGAGGATGTGCCGTCGATAAAGGCCGACGCCAGGCTCAAGGTCGCAGAGACCGAAGCGTTGGTCACCGGCTACATCGCCATGAATACCCAGCACAAATACCTCAACGACGTGCGCGTGCGTAAAGCCATCAACATGGCCTTCGACCGCCAGACCCATGTCAACCAACTGTTTGGCAAAGGCAACGCACTGGTGGGTGTAAACCCCTACCCACCCACCATGATCGGCTACAACACCCACAACCAGAACCCACCGCGCGACCTCGACAAAGCCCGCGCCCTGCTCAGGCAGGCCGGTGTACCCGAGGGCACGGTAATCACCCTGTTCACCCGCAACGGCGGCGGCATGACCAACCCTAACCCGCGCCTGTCCGCCGAAATGCTGCAAGCCGACCTCAAGCAGATCGGCCTGAAGCTGGATATTCGCGTGATGGAATGGGCCGAGATGCTGCGCCGCGCCAAGCAGGGCGAAGCCGACCTGGTGTCCACCGGCTGGGCAGGCGACAACGGCGACCCGGACAATTTCCTTGGCCCGCTGCTCAGTTGCGAGGCCGCCAAAAACGGTGAGAACTACGCGCGCTGGTGCAACTCGAAATTCCAGGAGCTGATCACCCGTGCCCGCGAGGTGATCGACAACGACGAGCGCGCAAGGCTCTATAGCGAGGCATTGAAGGTGTACGATGACGACCAACCCTGGATCAGCATGGCCCACCCCAAGGTGTTCACGGCCATGCGTGACAACGTGGAGGGCTACGTGATCAGCCCTCTGACCAACAATAACTTCGCCACCACCAAGGTGAAGTAGAACAACAACGACCGCCGGCGACCCACACGGGGACCGGCGGCACTGCCGTACCGGGCTGATCGCCCCACGGCCTGATGAGGTAACCCCGACAATGTTGAGTTTTATTGCCCGGCGCCTTGGCCTGCTGATACCGACCTTTTTCGGCATCACCTTGCTGACCTTCGCGCTCATACGCCTGATCCCCGGCGACCCGGTGGAAGTGATGATGGGCGAGCGCAGGGTCGACCCCGAAATGCATGCCCAGGCCATGGAACGCCTGGGCCTGAACAAGCCACTGCCGGTCCAGTACCTGGACTACGTCGGCAAACTTGCCCAGGGTGACCTTGGCGAATCGCTGCGCACCCGCGAAAGCGTGTGGCGCGAGTTCCTCACCCTGTTCCCGGCCACCCTGGAACTGGCCTTCGCCGCCCTGCTGTTCGCCGGCGTCGTCGGCCTGCTGGCCGGTGTAATCGCCGCACTCAAGCGCGGTTCGCTGTTCGACCACGGGGTCATGGGCATATCACTGGCCGGCTACTCGATGCCGATTTTCTGGTGGGGCCTGATCCTGATCATGTTCTTCTCCGTGAGCCTGGGCTGGACCCCGGTGTCCGGGCGCATCGACCTGCTCTACGACATCGAGCCGAAGACCGGCTTCATGCTTATCGACACCCTGCTCAGCGATGAAGAAGGCGCGTTCAAGGACGCTGTGATGCACCTGATCCTGCCGGCCATCGTGCTCGGCACCATCCCGCTGGCAGTGATCGCCCGCATGACCCGCTCGTCGATGCTTGAAGTACTGCGCGAAGACTACATCCGCACCGCCCGCGCCAAAGGCCTGTCGCCGGCCCGTGTGGTGTTCGTCCATGGCCTGCGCAATGCCTTGATCCCGGTACTGACCGTGTTCGGCCTGCAGGTCGGCACGCTGCTGGCCGGTGCGGTGCTGACCGAAACCATCTTTTCCTGGCCGGGCATCGGCAAATGGCTGATCGAAGCCATCGGTGCCCGTGACTACCCCGTGGTCCAGAACGGCATCCTGTTGATCGCCTGCCTGGTGATTCTGGTCAACTTCGTCGTGGACATCCTCTACGGCCTGGCCAACCCACGCATCCGTCATCAGCGCTGAGGCCCTTGCCATGACTAGCCCGATTACAAAATCCGTGTCACCGGCCAGCCCGGTGGACCAGAGCCTGCTCTACCCCTCCCCGTACAAAGAATTCTGGCAAGCCTTCGCGCGCAACAAGGGCGCGGTGATGGGCCTGGCCTTCATGTGCCTGGTGGTGTTCTGCGCGCTGTTCGCGCCTTGGGTCGCCCCGCATGACCCGAGCGAGCAGTACCGCGACTTCCTGCTGACCCCGCCGGTGTGGCTGGAAGGCGGCACCTGGCAGTTCATCCTGGGCACCGACGAACTGGGCCGTGATCTGCTTTCGCGGCTGATTCAAGGTGCACGGCTGTCGCTGCTGATCGGCCTGTCGTCAGTGGTGATGTCACTGATCCCGGGCATTCTCCTTGGCCTGCTGGCCGGCTTTTTCCCGCAGTTGCTCGGCCCGTCGATCATGCGCCTGATGGACGTGATGCTGGCGCTGCCGTCACTGTTGCTGGCCGTGGCCATCGTCGCCATCCTCGGCCCTGGCCTGATCAACACCGTGATCGCCATCGCCATCGTTTCCCTGCCGTCCTACGTGCGCCTGACCCGCGCCGCGGTGATGGGCGAACTGAACCGCGACTACGTCACCGCTGCCCGCCTGGCCGGCGCCGGCTTGCCCCGACTGATGTTCGTCACCGTGCTGCCCAACTGCATGGCACCGCTGATCGTGCAGGCCACGCTCAGCTTCTCCTCGGCCATCCTTGACGCCGCCGCACTGGGCTTCCTTGGCCTCGGCGTACAGCCGCCAACCCCCGAGTGGGGCACCATGCTGGCTTCGGCCCGGGATTACATCGAGCGCGCCTGGTGGGTAGTGAGCCTGCCTGGCCTGACCATTCTGCTCAGTGTGCTGGCAATCAACCTGATGGGCGACGGCCTGCGCGATGCGCTGGACCCGAAACTCAAGAACGCCGCCTGAGGAGAACGCCATGTCACTGTTGCAGATCAACAACCTGAATGTGCGCTTCGGCGACGCCAACGCGGTACCGGTGGTCGATGGCCTGGACCTGGCGGTGGATGCCGGCGAAATCCTGGCCATCGTCGGCGAGTCTGGCTCGGGCAAGTCGGTCACCATGATGGCCCTGATGGGCCTGATCGATGCCCCCGGGCGCATCACCGCCGACGCCCTCACCTTCGACGGCACCGACATGCTCAAGCTCAGCGGCCGTCAGCGGCGCAAGGTGGTGGGCAAGGACATCGCCATGGTCTTCCAGGACCCGATGACCGCGCTCAACCCCAGCTACACCGTGGGCTTCCAGATAGAGGAAGTGCTGCGCCAGCACTTGGGCCTCAAGGGCAAGGCTGCCCGCCAGCGTGCTCTGGAGCTCTTGAAGAAGGTCGAGATTCCGGCCGCCGAAAGCCGCCTGGACGCTTACCCGCACCAGCTGTCAGGCGGCATGAGCCAACGTGTGGCGATCGCCATGGCCATTGCCGGCGAGCCCAAGCTGCTGATCGCCGACGAACCGACCACGGCCCTCGACGTGACCATCCAGGCACAGATCATGGAACTGCTGGTCAACCTGCAGAAGGAGCGCAACATGGCGCTCATCCTGATCACCCACGACCTCGCCGTGGTCGCCGAAACCGCCAGGCGGGTGTGCGTGATGTACGCCGGCCAAGCCGTGGAAGTGGGCCAGGTGCCAGAACTGTTCGATGTGCCCGCCCACCCTTACAGCGAAGCCCTGCTCGCCGCGATCCCCGAGCACAGCATTGGCGCCGAGCGCCTGGCCACACTGCCTGGCATCGTCCCCGGCCGCTACGACCGCCCGGTCGGCTGCCTGCTGTCACCGCGCTGCCCCTATGTACAGGACAATTGCCGGCGCCAGCGCCCGCCCCTCGACCCACAGGCCCACAGCCTGGTGCGTTGCTTCTACCCGCTGAACCAGGAGGTGGCGTGATGGCCGTCGTTCTATCTGCCCGGGAGCTGACCCGGCACTACGAAGTCTCCCGCGGGCTGTTCAAGGGCCATGCGCTGGTGCGCGCGCTCAATGGCGTGTCGTTCGAACTGGAGGCCGGCAAGACCCTGGCCGTGGTCGGCGAGTCGGGCTGCGGCAAGTCGACCCTGGCCCGCGCCCTGACCCTGATCGAAGAGCCGTCGTCCGGCTCGCTGCAAATTGCCGGCACCGAGGTGAAGGGCGCCAGCAAGGCAGAGCGCAAACAACTGCGCCGCGATGTGCAGATGGTGTTCCAGAGCCCCTACGCCTCGCTCAACCCACGGCAGAAGATCGGCGACCAACTGGCCGAACCGCTGCTGATCAACACCTCGCTGAGCAAGGCCGAGCGCCGCGACAAAGTGCAGAAGATGATGGAGCAGGTCGGCCTGCGCCCCGAGCACTACCAGCGCTACCCTCACATGTTCTCTGGCGGCCAGCGCCAGCGTATCGCCCTGGCCCGGGCGATGATGCTGCAACCCAAGGTGCTGGTGGCCGACGAACCGACCTCCGCGCTGGACGTGTCGATTCAGGCGCAGGTGCTGAACCTGTTCATGGATCTGCAGAAGGAGTTCAACACCGCCTACGTGTTCATCTCGCACAACCTGGCGGTGGTGCGGCATGTGGCGGATCAGGTACTGGTGATGTACCTGGGGCGGCCGGCAGAAATGGGGCCGAAGGAGGACATCTACAACAAGCCGCTGCATCCCTATACCCAGGCGCTGCTGTCGGCGACACCGGCGATTCATCCAGACCCGTTGAAGCCGAAAATTCGTATCGTCGGGGAGCTCCCCAACCCGCTGAACCCGCCGGATGGGTGTGCGTTTCACAAACGCTGCCCGTATGCGACCGAGCGGTGTGCCAAGGAGGTGCCGGCACTGAGGCAGGTGAGTACGCGGCAGGTTGCCTGCCACTATGCGGAGCAGTTTCTTTAACTGTTAGAAAACTGGGCAGCCCTCAATGCGAAAAACAGCAGTTTGCTGCGCTGCCCAGCTGAAGTACCAAGGCTTTTTGATTGTGGAGCTGAATCCATTTGTGGACGAGGTTGCCATTGAGGCTGTAGTCCAAGGCGATGTTTGCGATGGAGGCGCCGGGCTCGTCGCACTCTGGGCTTTGAAAGGTTTATTGTAGGTACGGCGCTGAGGCCTGGAAAATGCGCTTGATGGGTCAGAAATGGTGTCCACTTTTAGGTGGACACCATGGCCTTCGCCGGTTCCGTCAGGAAGATGTGTTGGCCGGACGGATACCGGGATTCGACCATCAGGGAAGTGTCAGTTTTTTGTGTACGGGACAAGGCATTTTCAATGCTTTGATACCTGCTTGCTGACTGCAGACGCCGTCAAGCCTAATCGGGCAGATGCGTCTACAAAACTTCCAGTTTCAACCACTACCGCAAATACTGCCATGCAAGGCAACATATCAACATGACTTTCGCAAGATAGATTTGATAGTCCATTACTATCAGCACTCATATCTACAGGCCCACAGCGAAGAAATACGCCATTGGCACACCCACAAAATCTACAATTTCTATACCGAAGAAAATGTCACCCATACAGGTGCAGAAGCAAAGCCCCTGACAACACTAGGCTAACACCACCGATCTGGATGACTGACAGCCGCTCGCGAAAAAAGAAGTACCCCAGGATCGCGGCAATACCACCCGACAACGTGCTGATGACGGTGACAACGGACACCGAGCCATTTAGAGCCCCCCAAGAAAACGCAGAAAACCCTCCCAAGTTGAAAAGACTTGCCCCGCACAGTGAGCCATAGGTCTTCAGCATTATTGTCGTATGGTCCCGCAGAAACCTGACGGCTTCATGGATCAAAAAAATGACCCCCACCGCATACCCTAGCGCCAGCATGTTCACCGGTCCCAGCGCCGGCAAGGTGAATTTCCCCTGAATCCAGAAGCTGATGCCGTAAAGCATGGCCGCCAACAAAGCAAACCACACAGACATTACGCTGGTGACCTTACGATCGAAACCACCATTATCGCTGCGGCAGGCCAACAGCACGCCGAAAAAGCAGACAAGGATACCGACCACCTGCCAAGCGGAAAGGGCATCACCACCCAGCCATGCCAACAGCGTTGTAAAAACACCATACGAAGTGACCAGGGGCGCCACGATGGCTGTCTTGCCAATAGCGAAAGCTTTTGAAAGCGCCAGCGCTCCTACTACGGTGCATAGAGAGGCGACAATTCCTAACCCTATCGTGAGCCAGGGCGCAGAAGTAAATTTCTGCCACTGATCGGCTGAAATGGCAATAATGATTGCCATCAAGAAAAGCCCTAGCAACTGACCGAAAAATACCGCCCGTTTTACTCCAACCGCTCTTGCGTTCACGCCGACCAAGAAGTCGGTGCACCCCCAGAACACCGCAGCCAGCAACCCCATGAATACGTCCATAGCAATGGTCCTTAATTATGAATTATTCCTGAACCTCCTCAGACAGTAATCGGGAAAACAGCAGAAATCAAACACCTATTTTGACAAGAATCTACAGACTAACGTATTTCGGCACGTCCACCAGCCTAGCAACATCATTAACGAGTTAGTTAGTACTGTAGAGATAGCGGCAAGTGCCAAGAGAATACTGTAGGAACTTTCAGACAACACTCCACCTGCACTTACTACACTAAATATTACTAATTCAACGAGACCTTTGGTGTTCATCAGAACACCAAATTGGATTTATTGATCTCAAGCCCGACATCCGGGCCCTGCCTTGCACATGCCTTTTGTAGCGAAGAGTTGTAGCAAAAGGGCCGCAAAGCGGCCCCCAAAATCTCAATGCATAAAGAACCAGATCAGAATGATCACCGGAATCGGCACCCCAATCATCCAAAGCAGTATCGAGCGCATGGCCTTTCTCCTTGTTCGATGGTGACAAGAAAGGTGCAGCCGCCATGCCAGTTGTATCAAAAAACTACATTCATAAGAATCAAAGGCTTACCCTCCAAGCCGTCTGAGCAAACCGTGCAATATGCAGGATCCACGCCCTTGCACCTGGGTGTTCTGCAATGCACTATCCACCCATGATCGCCACCACCCTCCCCGACGGCCCCGAGCAAACGCCGCTTACCGCCGAAATCGTGCTGCGCTACCACCTCTGCTGGAAGCATCGCGACCTCGACGGTGTCATGGCGCTCTACCACCCCGATATCCAGTACCACGACTTCTTTCAGAACCGCGTGCTCGGCCATCAGGAACTGCGCGACTACGTACGCGCCTGTCTGCCCCATGAAGCCGGCGAGGACATCGTCCACAGCGACCGCATCCGCGTCGATGGCTGCACCGCATTCATCCAGTATCAGGTCACGGTCCAGGGCGGCGACGGCCTGGTTGCGTTCCAGTCCAGCGAGGCGATCACCGTCAGGGACGGGCTGATCTGGCGGGTCAACGAATACGCCACGCTGGTCCGCCGGAACGGCACAGGCCACGCCAACAGCGGTCCGCGCCCTGCCACCAGCCGCCTGGGCCTGTCGCCCCGGCAGTTGTCGACCATGGCCCAGGACCTGGAGCACTACTTCCAGCGTCAACGCCCCTACCTCGACCCGGAGCTCGACCTGCAACAGGTCGCCGACGCCAGCGGCTACAGCCGCAACCAGATTTCCTACCTGCTCAACCAGGTGCTGGGGCAAAGCTTCTACCGCTACGTCAACCAGGCACGCCTGCAGCACCTGATGGCCAGCCTCGGCGATGACAGCGTCGAGGCGACGATCGACGAGCTGGCCTTCAGTGCCGGCTTCAACTCGCTGTCGGCGTTCTACAAGTGCTTCCGTGAGCACACCGGGCTCACGCCCAAGGCCTACCTGAAGCAAATTTCCCTGCGTGCACGCACGTAAGACAGCTGCCCGCTGACACCACTACGATCGCCCACAGACCTTGACGGATGTGGAGCCGAACCCGATGCAACCCCTGCGCACGCTCAGCCTGTGGATGGACCAGCTCGACGAGCCGCTGTGCGCGCGCCCGGCACTGCGCAATGACCTCGACGTTGACGTGTGCATCATCGGTGCCGGCTATACCGGCCTTTGGACCGCGTACTACCTCAAGCGCCAGGCACCCCAGCTGAACATCGCGGTGATCGAAGCCCAAATCGCTGGCTTCGGCGCCTCCGGCCGTAATGGGGGCTGGCTGATGGGCAACCTGCTCGGCGAAGACCGCCTGCTCGGCACCCTCTCGCCGCAACAGCGCCGCGCCAGCATCGACCTGCTGCACGGCATCCCGGATGAAGTGCATCGCGTGCTGCAAAGCGAAGGCATCGACTGTGACTACCGCAAAGGCGGCGTCCTTTATTGCGCGGCGCGCTACCCGGAGCAGGAACGCAGCCTGCGCACCTACCTCGACGACTTGTATCGTCAAGGCATGACCGAGGACGACTACCGCTGGCTGAGCCCCGAGCAGCTGGGGAGCCAGCTGCGGGTCAGCAATGCGTTTGGAGCCATCTACAGCCCGCACACGGCGACCATCCAGCCAGCCAAGCTGGTGCGCGGCCTTGCCCGGGCAGTGGAAGCGCTGGGCGTAACGATCTACGAAAACACCCCGGCCATCGACTGGCAGCCGAGCGAGGTGCGTACCCCGCTGGCACAGATTCGCTGCCAGTGGATGGTACCTGCCGTGGAGGGTTACGCCGCCAGCCTGCCGCCACTGGGCAAACACCAATTGCCGGTACAGAGCCTGCTGGTGGCCACCGAGCCGCTGCCGGAGGCCACCTGGGAGCAGATTGGCCTGAGCAAGGGCCAAGCCTTCAGTGAAAGCAGCCGCCAGGTCACCTACGGCCAGCGCACTGCCGACAACCGCCTGGTCTTCGGTGCTCGCGGTGGCTACCGCTTCGGTGGGCGTCTGCGCGAAAACTTCAACCTCGACGAACACGAAGTCGAACTGCGCCGCTACCTGTTCGGCGAACTGTTCCCGCAGCTCAAACAGGTACGCATCACTCATACCTGGGGCGGCAACCTGGGCATGGCGCGGCGCTTCCGCCCACACATGCTCTGCGACCGCCAGCGCGGCATCGCCCTTGCCGGCGGCTACGGCGGCGAAGGCGTGGGGGCTACCAACCTGGGTGGACGCACCCTAGCGGCGCTGATCCTCAACCAGCGCAACGAACTGACGGCGCAACCCTGGGTGCTCGACAACCGTCCGCTATCGAGCCTGGCCAGCTGGCCTCCCGAGCCCTGCCGCTGGCTGGGCTACAACGCGATCATCCAGAGCTTCGTCCACGAGGACCGGACCCTCGCCAACCCCGCCAGCGCGCCGTGGAGGAGGCGCCTGGCCATCTCGGTTGCGGACTTCATGGAAGGCTTCATGCACTGACTTCCCTTATCACTCGTACAGGATCCACCGGTCATGAGCATCACCCAGTTCAAGAACACCGAATTTGCCGTGCTCGACAGCTCCAACCCGGTCGCGGTACCGCTCGGCGAACCCGTGGCAGTCACGTCAGTCACCTGCGTGGAGCGCAGCGATGGCGTTGAAACCGGCATCTGGGAATGCACCCCAGGGCGCTGGCGGCGGCAGATCGTGCAACAGGAGTTCTGCCATTTCATCAAGGGCCGCTGCACGTTCACCCCCGACGGTGGCGAGCCCCTGGTCATAGAAGCCGGAGACGCATTGATGCTACCGGCCAACAGCACCGGCACCTGGGACATCCTGGAGACCGTGCGCAAGACCTACGTGCTTATTTTCTGATCCGCTGATCGCCTGCCTTCGATAACAACAGACAAAGCAAGGTAAACCCGACATGCGCACCTTCCTCCTCGCACCCCTGATGCTGGCCGCCAACGTGGCCAGCGCCGCTGAAACGGTGAAGATCTACAACTGGTCCAGCTACGTGGCCCCCGATACGTTGAAGAACTTCCAGCAAGCCAGCGGCATCGTGCCGACCTATGACGTGTACGACAGCAATGAAACCCTCGATGGCAAGTTGATGACCGGCAATTCCGGCTACGACGTGGTGTTCCCCTCCAACCATTTCATGGCCCGGCAGATCCAGGGCAAGGCCTTGAAGCGCCTGGACAAATCCCAGCTGCCTAACTGGCACAACCTCAACCCGGTGCTGCTCAAGGCGCTGGAGGTGAACGACCCGGGCAACCAGTACGGCTTCCCTTACCTGTGGGGCAGTACCGGTATTGGCTACAACATCGACAAGGTCAAGGCGGTGCTCGGCGACAACGCGCCCGTGGACTCCTGGGACCTGATCTTCAAACCCGAGTACATGAGCAAGCTGAAAAGCTGTGGCGTCGCGGTGCTGGACAATGGCCCCGAACTGCTGCCGATCGCCCTGCACTACCTGGGCTTGCCCCATCACAGCCAAGACCCCAAGGACTACGAGAAGGCCAAGGACCTGCTGATGAAAGTGCGGCCTTACATCAGCTATTTCCACTCGTCCAAGTACACGGGCGACCTGGCCAACGGCGATATCTGCGTGATAGTGGGGTTCTCGGGGGATGTGCTGCAGGCGAAGAACCGCGCCGATGAGGCGAACAATGGCGTGAAGGTGGGCTATTCGATACCCAAGGAGGGCGCGCCGATGTGGTTCGACATGGTCGCCATGCCCGTCGATGCGCCGGATGAAAAGGCCGGATATGCCTACATGAACTACCTGCTGCAGCCGGAGGTGATGGCCAACATCAGCAACCACGTCCAGTACGCCAACGGCAACCTCAAGGCGGACGGGCTGGTGGACCCGGCGATGAAGGGTAATACGATGATTTACCCGAGCGACGAGGTGATGGGCAAGCTGTATGCGCTGGAGGCGATGCCGGCGAAGATCGACCGTATTCGTACGCGAATCTGGACCAGTATCAAAGCAGGGAACTGATTTCACCCGCTGCGCGATCACTGGTAGGAGCGGGTTTACCCGCGAATGCGTCGGTAGACTTGACGCCGCATTCGCGGGTAAACCCGCTCCTACACAGGGTCAGGAGCAGGCAACTGAGATCAGTGGTGCTCGCGGGTAGCGCGGAACTTGATGTCCGGCCAGCGCTCTTCCATCAGCGCCAGGTTGACCCGGGTCGGCGCCAGGTAGGTCAGGTGACCGCCGCCGTCGATGGCCAGGTTTTCCATGGCCTTGGTCTGGAATTCCTCGAGCTTCTTCTTGTCATCGCAGCTGATCCAGCGCGCCGACCAGACGGTGATAGGCTCGTAGGCGCACTCGACCTTGTACTCTTCCTTCAGGCGGCTGGCGACCACGTCGAACTGCAGCACACCGACCGCACCCAAGATGATGTCGTTGCTGCGCTCAGGGAAGAACACCTGAGTAGCACCTTCTTCGGCCAGCTGCTGCAGGCCTTGACGCAGTTGCTTGGATTTGAGCGGGTCTTTCAGGCGGACGCGGCGAAACAGCTCCGGCGCGAAGTGCGGGATACCGGTGAAGCCCAGCGC
Organism: Pseudomonas sp. BO3-4; assembly: GCF_034044115.1. NCBI lineage: Bacteria > Pseudomonadati > Pseudomonadota > Gammaproteobacteria > Pseudomonadales > Pseudomonadaceae > Pseudomonas > Pseudomonas sp. BO3-4. Next base: position 985,602 of record NZ_CP139018.1, on the reverse strand, counting down.
CTCGCCTTCGGTGAAGGTGTCGCCGATCTGGATGGTGCCGTGGTTGTGCAGGCCGATGATGTCACCGGCAAAGGCTTCTTCCAGCTGCTCACGCTCGGAGGAGAAGAACGTCAGCGCATCGCCGATACGCAGGTCTTTGTTCAAGCGCACGTGGCGCATTTTCATGCCCTTCTCGTACTTGCCCGAGCAGATGCGCATGAAGGCGATACGGTCGCGGTGTTTCGGGTCCATGTTCGCCTGGATCTTGAACACGAAGCCGGTGAACTTCTCTTCCACAGGCTCCACGGTGCGCTCGTGGGCCACACGGCCAAGCGGGCGCGGCGCCCAGTCGACCACGGCGTCGAGCACGTGGTCGACACCGAAGTTGCCCAGCGCAGTACCGAAGAACACCGGGGTCAGCTGACCGTTGATGAACTCTTCCTGGTTGAACTCGTGGCAAGCGCCCTGCACCAGCTCCAGTTGCTCGACGAACGAATCGTACTGGTCGCCCAGGTGCGCGCGGGCTTCGTCCGAGTCCAGCTTCTGGATAATCTTGGCTTCGGTGCGCTCGTGGCCGTGGCCCGGGGTGTACACCACGATGTAGTCACCGGTCAGGTGGTACACGCCCTTGAAGTCGCGGTAGCAACCGATCGGCCAGGTGATTGGCGCGGCCTTGATCTTCAAAACGGCTTCGATTTCGTCGAGCAGTTCGATCGGGTCGCGGATGTCTCGGTCGAGTTTGTTGATGAAGCTGACGATGGGCGTGTCGCGCAGGCGGCACACGTCCATCAGGGCGATGGTACGCGGCTCTACACCTTTACCGCCGTCGAGCACCATCAGCGCCGAGTCCACCGCGGTCAGGGTGCGGTAGGTGTCTTCCGAGAAGTCTTCGTGGCCGGGGGTGTCGAGCAGGTTGATCATGTGCTCGCGGTACGGGAACTGCATCACCGAGGTGGTGATGGAGATGCCGCGCTGCTTCTCCATTTCCATCCAGTCGGAGGTGGCATGGCGGTCGGACTTGCGCGACTTCACGGTACCGGCGACGGCAATGGCCTTGCCCATCAGCAGCAGCTTCTCGGTGATGGTGGTTTTACCGGCGTCGGGGTGGGAAATGATTGCGAAAGTGCGGCGCTTCGCGACTTCGGCGGCCTGGTTGGTCATGGGAAATCGCCTGACTGGGGGATTTGAAAGGGGCAGTATCATACCTGAAGTTGGGCCTGGACCAAAATCTGCCGAATGAATGGCGCCTGTGCCGGCCTCTTCGCGGGTAAACCCGCGCCTACAGGTACGACACAGGGTTCGGATGCGGTGCAGTCTTCGTAGGAGCGGGTTTACCCGCGAAGACGCCAGCACAGACAAAACAAACCCAACAGGCAATCGCTTTATCACGACAAATAACCAAAACGCAGTTATTTCAACGCCTGCAGCACATCAAGTCGCTGTTTTTTCTCGCCAAAAATCCCCCACCCAGCGATTAACGCTGGCCAAATGCTGTCTCAGATGGGAACCTTTACGCCCACGGAGACGTCCACTCCCCTGCAACCCGCTTCGGTTGGGGACTGGTTTCATCAGCATTTTCGGGCCCGACGGGGTTCGGCTCATGGCCTGATCGCAGCCTTCGGCTTGCATCTCGCTGCTACTCGCGAACACACCACCCGCCGCCAGGATTGGCCGGCTTCCAAGAAGTGTGCTCGCCGACAACACAAGGAGTCCGCCTGTGGCTAAACGCTACGGAAAGGGGCTGTTGGGATGGGCCGCCGTGCTCGTCATCCTGGCCCTGCTGGTCCACTGGATCGGCATCGACACGATCGCGCGTTATCGCGACGATCTTGGGTTCTACCTGCAAGCGCACCTGGTATTGGTGCTGGCTTCGATGGTGGCGGCGCTGGCCGTGGGCATCCCCGCCGGCATTGCGTTAAGTCGACCGCACCGGGTCGACAAAGCCGAGCGTTTCATGCAGTTCTTCAACGTTGGCAACACCATCCCCCCTCTGGCCGTTCTGGCCATCGCCCTGAGTATCCTGGGCATCGGCGCCGGGCCTGCGATCTTCGCACTGTTCCTCGCGTCCCTCCTGCCCATCGTGCGCAACACCTACGAAGGCCTGAAAAACGTCCCCGCATCGCTCAAGGAAGCCGCTACCGGCATTGGCATGACCCCGCGCCAGCAACTCTGGCAGGTGGAACTGCCCAACGCCGTGCCGATCATCGTCGGCGGCGTACGCGTGGCCCTGGCGTTGAACGTGGGCACCGCACCGCTGGCATTCCTGATCGGCGCCAACAGCCTGGGCAGCCTGATTTTCCCCGGCATCGCCCTGAACAACCAGCCGCAGCTGCTGCTGGGTGCCGCCTGCACCGCGCTGCTGGCTCTGGTGCTGGACGCGGCGGTGAGTTTCTCCAGCAGGCGCTGGCTGGAACGTGGCCTGGCCCAATAAGGATAGGAAACGTATGAAGAAGAGAATCGCCTTGCTGCTGGGCGCGGCCCTGCTGTTCGCAGGAGTTGCCCAGGCAGCGGAAAAACCCCTGGTGCGCATCGGCGCGCGGGTGTTCACCGAACAGACCGTGCTCGCCGAAATCACCGCGCAGTACCTGCGCGCGAACGGCTTTGACGTACGCGTCACCACCGGCCTTGGCAGCAGCATCGCTCGCCAGGCCCAGGAAACCGGCCAGCTCGACCTGATGTGGGAATACACCGGGGTGTCGCTGGTGTCCTACAACCATATTGATGAGCGTATGCCCAGCGCCGAGGCCACCTACGCCAAGGTCAAGGAGCTGGATGCCAAAAAAGACCTGATCTGGCTGACCCCGTCGAAATTCAGCAACACCTATGCCCTCGGCTTGCCGAAGCAGGTCGCCGAGGCCTACCCGCAGATCAACTCGATCAGCGACCTCAACCAGGTGCTGCGCGACGAGCGCAAGCGTAATCACCTGGTGGCTCTGGACACCGAGTTCGCCAACCGCCCCGACGGCCTGGTCGGGCTCAAGGAAATGTACGACCTGCAGGTCGGCCGCGCCAACATCCGCCAGATGGACGCGGGCCTGGTCTACACGGCCATGCACAACAACCAGGTGTTCGCAGGCCTGGTCTACACCACCGACGGTCGCCTGAGCGCGTTCAACCTCAAGCTGCTCGAAGACGACAAGCACTACTTCCCCGACTACACCGCCGCCCCGGTGGTGCGCAAGGCCGTGCTCGACGCCAACCCGCAACTGGTCGCCCTGCTCAAGCCACTGGCCGAGCAGCTCGATGACGAGACCATGCGCCAGCTCAATGCCAAGGTTGACGTAGACCACCAGAACCCGACCGCTGTGGCCGCCGCATTCCTGCGAGAGCATCCCCTCAAGGAGGTACAGCCATGAGCCTGCTCGACACGTTCGCCCACCTCGACTGGGCCCAGGTGCTGCAACTGACCTGGCAGCACATCATGCTGGTCGGCATCGCCGTCGGCCTGGCGATCCTCGTTGGCGTGCCGCTGGGCATCCTGATGACCCGCTTCCCGGCGGTGGCCGGCCCGCTGCAGGCCAGCGCCACAGTGCTGCTGACCATCCCCTCGATTGCGTTGTTCGGCCTGCTGCTGCCGTTCTACTCCAAGTTCGGCCAGGGGCTGGGCCCCTTGCCGGCGATCACTGCCGTGTTTCTTTATTCGCTGCTGCCAATCATGCGCAACACCTACCTGGCCCTGACCAATGTCGAGCCCGGTATCCGTGAAGCCGCGCGTGGCATCGGCATGACCTTCGGCCAGCGCCTGCGCATGGTCGAGCTGCCCATCGCCGTACCGGTGATCCTCGCCGGTGTGCGCACCGCCGTGGTGATGAACATCGGTGTGATGACCATTGCCGCCACCATCGGCGCCGGCGGCCTCGGCGTGCTGATCCTGACTTCCATCAGCCGCAGCGACATGTCGATGCTGCTGGTCGGCGCCGTACTGGTCAGCCTGCTGGCGATCATCGCCGACCTGCTGCTGCAAACCCTGCAACGTGCCCTGACTCCAGAAGGACTGCGCTCATGATCGAACTGAAGAACCTCAGCAAAACCTTCAACGTCAACGGCAAGGACGTCAAAGCCGTCGACTCGGTAAGCCTCACCGTCAATGAAGGGGAAATCTGCGTGTTCCTCGGCCCGTCGGGCTGCGGCAAGAGCACCACGCTGAAAATGATCAACCGCCTGATCACGCCCACCTCGGGCCAGGTGTTCATCAACGGCGAAGACACCACCGGCCTGGACGAAGTTACCCTGCGCCGGCACATCGGCTATGTGATTCAGCAGATCGGTCTGTTCCCCAACATGACCATCGAGGAGAACATTACCGTGGTCCCGCGCCTGCTTGGCTGGGACAAGCAGAAATGCCACGAGCGGGCTCGCGAGCTGATGCACATGATCAAGCTCGAACCCAAGCAGTACCTGCAACGCTACCCGCGCGAGCTGTCTGGCGGCCAGCAACAGCGTATCGGCGTGATTCGCGCCCTGGCAGCAGATGCACCCGTGCTGTTGATGGACGAGCCATTTGGCGCGGTCGACCCGATCAACCGCGAGATGATCCAGAACGAATTCTTCGAAATGCAGCGGGCGCTGAACAAGACCGTGATCATGGTCAGCCACGACATCGACGAAGCGATCAAGCTGGGCGACAAGATTGCCATCTTCCGTGCCGGCAAGCTGTTGCAGCTGGATCACCCGGATACCCTGCTGGCGCACCCGGCGGATGATTTCGTCAGCAACTTTGTGGGCCAGGACAGCACCCTCAAACGCCTGTTGCTGGTGCGTGCCGAGGATGCAGCGGACAACGCGCCGTCGGTGAGCCCGGAAACACCGGTGGGCGACGCGCTGGAGCTGCTGGATGAGCACGACCGCCGCTACGTGGTGGTGACCGATGCGCAAAACAAGGCCTTGGGCTATGTGCGCCGGCGCGACATGCACCGCCAGCAAGGCACTTGCGGTGATTTCCTGCGGCCGTTCAATGCCACGGCCTCGTACGATGAGCACTTGCGCATCCTGCTGTCGCGCATGTACGAGTTCAACCGCGCGTGGTTGCCAGTGTTGGATGCCGAGCAGGTGTTCTTGGGCGAGGTGACGCAGGAGTCGATTGCCGCGTACCTGAGCTCGGGGAGATCGCGGGGGGCGAAGAGCAGTATCGTTTCGCCGGCCGAGGCGGTGGTTTCGTAATCGTCGGGGGCGCTTTGCGCCCCTTCGCGGGTAAACCCGCTCCTACAACGGCCTGTGTTCAATCCCCGATGTATGTCCACCACCGATCTGAGCTGCGCCCCAGATGTTGGACGGTCGGTGCTAGGCTACCTCAGCTTGAGTTCTGTAAGCCACAGGACTCAGGCCGTTGAGTTTCATTTTAATGCGGTCATGGTTGTAGTAGTGGATGTACTCATCCAGTCCCGCCTGTAGCTCTGCGACGCTTTTGAAGCGCTCACGGTAGAAGTATTCCGACTTCAGCGTGCCGAAAAAACTCTCCATCGCGGCGTTGTCCAGGCAGTTACCTTTGCGTGACATGCTTTGCTCAAGCCCTGCTTCCTTCACACGTGCACAGTAATCAGGGTATCGGTAGTGCCATCCTTGGTCCGAGTGCAGCAGTGGTTTGTTGCCCGCCGGAAGCAGTTGAATCGCGCGCTCCAGCATTTCGCCGACCAAGGTGAAGCGCGGTCTGGTGTCGGTGCGATACGTCACGATTTCGCCGTTGTACAGATCCATTACAGGCGAGAGGTACAGCTTTTCACCCGCCACTTTGAACTCAGTGACATCGGTAACCCACTTCTGGTTAGGCTGATCAGCCTGGAAATTACGCTTGAGAATGTTAGGCGCGGCTTCTCCCATCAGGCCCCGATACGCCTTGTACTTCTTCGGGCGGACCGTGCACTTGAGGTCTAGAGCAGCCATCAGCCGGCGCACCTTTTTACTGTTAACCAACTGCCCAGAACTGCGCAGCGCAGAGGTAACCCGCCGATAACCATAACGACCGCGATGTCGGTCGCAGATCTCCTGGATCGAGATTTTGAGAGAGGCACACTTATCCCCGGCCTCAAGCAGCCCTAGCTGGTAATAGTAAGTACTGCGTGGCAGGCCGGCAGCCTTGAGCAGATCGGCAAACGGGTAGTGTTCGCGCAAAGCCCTTACTAGCCGGGTTTTTTCCTGGCTTTCTTCAGCCTCGCCTTCTCCTCGTCGAGCTCCTCGAGCTTTTTTAGGTAGGCGTTCTCCGCTTCAAGCTGGCGAAGTCTCTTGAGCAGCTCCGCATGGGTAAGCTCCTCGATAGGTTTGGGAGCGGTCTCTTCGGGCTTGCGCGGGGCTTTAGGCATAGGGGTGACCAATATCTTTTTGCTTGAGGACAGGGCCTGGAAGCCGCCACTGTAATACTGTTCCTCCCAGCGCCGCACCTGAGATGAGTTACCCAGGTTGAACAACGCTGCGGTGGCCCGGAGCGACAGCTTCTCGCGCCACATACGGTAGAGCACAGAAAGCTTGAACTCACTGCTGTAATGACCGCCAGGCTTCTCGAAGCTGGCCTCACCATGTAACTGATAGGACATGACCCAACGGCGCAGCAAAGTCGGATCGATTTGAAACAGCGCCGCGATGTGGCGAAAGCCTCGGCCACGCTTGAGGAAAGCCTGGATGGCTGACTGCTTGAATTGTGTTGAGTACTTGCTCATAAAAACCCCAGATGATGGACAGATGTCCAACATCTGGGGCGCAGCTCAATCATGTGTAGGAGCGGGTTTACCCGCGAATACGGTGGTGGCGGCAACGGTGAACGACTGGTGAAAATTGGCCAGCAGGCCCGGCCCTTTCGCGGGTAAACCCGCTCCTACAAGAGCGAGCGAAGGGCCGCAAAGCGGCCCCGGCAATCTCGATCAAAACCCAACACTGGCCTGCACGTAGAAGGTTCGCGGCTCACCCACGTAAAGGCCGGCATTGTTGTCACTGGAGCGGGTGAAGTACTGCTTGTCGAACAGGTTCTTCACCCCCGCCGCCAGCTTCAGGTTGGACAGTTCAGGCCCGAATTCATACCCACCGCGGGCATGCCAGGTCACATAACCCGGAATATCGCCATACTGCCCGTCAGCACTCGGCTCGGTGATGTAGTCGCCATTGAAACTGCCATCGGCATTGATCCCGGTTCCCGGCGCACGCTGCTTCGATTGGGCATAGGCGTCCAGGTTCCAGGTCCAGCGGTTAACTGCGTAACGCACCCCGGCAGTGGCCACCTGGCGTGAATAGAACGGCAGGTCTCGGCCCTTGAACCCTGGGATATCCCCTTCATAGGTCGCGCGGGTATAGGTGTAGCCACCGCTCACCGACAGCCCGTCCAGGCGCAGGTCCAGCCCGGCCAGGTCATAACGCACCGAAGCCTCGATGCCCTGGTGCTTGGTCGCACCGAGGTTGGTCCAGCCCACGTCGTTGCTGATGTACTGCAGCTCATCATCGAAGTCGATGTAGAACGCCGTCAGCTCACCGGCAAAGCCGCCATTGTCATAACGGGTACCGATTTCGTAGGTCTTGGCTTTTTCCGGCTCCAGGCCATTGGCCGTACTGTTGCCAGAACCGCCCTGGCCCAGCTGGAAGTACTGCAGGCTACCGAACGAAGTCTCGTAGTTGGCGAACACCTTCCAGGCATCGGAAACGTGGTACATCACGCTCAGTGCCGGCAAAGGCTCGTTGCTGGTGATGCTGCGCTTCTTCTCGGCTACCGGGCGGTTGTTGGCGTCCAGCACCGGGCGGTCGCGCCAGTCGGTATTGATGTGCTCGAAGCGCACGCCAGGGGTGATGGTCCAGTTGCCCACGTCGATCTTGTCGTCGATGTAGTAGGCGCTGGCCTCGGTGCCGCCACTGCGGTCCTGGAACACGTGGCCGTCGGAAGTCGGGGTCACCGTCGGCACGTTGTCGATCAGCGCCAGGCGAGTCGATTGTTCGCGCATCGCTTCCTTCAGGTAACGGTAACCGACACTGACTTCCTGGGTGGTTGGGCCGGCAAAGAAGATGCGCGACACACGGGGTTCGATGGCAAAGGTGTGGTAGTTGCGCGGGTACGACGACAACGTCTTCATGTCCCGCGAGGCGATGGTGCTGCCGCGGAAGCTGTCGGTGTAGTAGGTCAGCACTTCGAACTGGGTGGCATCGTCGAGCTGCCGCTGCCATTTGAACGACACATCCTTGCGCCGGCCCGCGAAGTAGTCGTAATCGCGCAGCGACTGGTACGGGTTGCTGTCGTATTGGGCCTGGGTCAGGCCACCCGGCATGTCGGCACGGCCATCGTAATAATGGAAGTTGAGCCAGAACTCATCGACATCGGTTGGCGCCCAATGCGTCTTGAGGATTACGTCATCGATGTCGTTGCCGTTGTTGCTTTCACGGTAACCGTTGCCATTCACCCCGGTGTACAACAGCGCCACGCCCATGCCATTGTCGGCCGTGCCACCGACGAAGGCTGACTCGGTATGTTTCCAGCCACCGTGCTGGGAGGTCTCCAGGGTGGTGGACAGCTCTGCCGAGGCCTTTTCCGGAATCGCCCGGGTTACAAAGTTGATCACGCCGCCCACGTTCTGCGGGCCATAGCGCACCGAGCCGGCACCGCGCACGACGTCGATGCTGTCGAGGTTGCCAGAGGAAATCGGTGCCATCGACAGCTGTGGCTGGCCATACGGCGCGAAGGCGGCCGGGATGCCATCGATCAGTACCGTGGAGCGCGGCGACAGGCGCGAAGTAAGGCCGCGTACGCCCACGTTCAGCGACAGGTCGCTGCCACCGGTCCCGTTGGAGTCCTGCACTTGCACGCCGGGGATGCCGCGCAGCACGTCGCGCACGTTCATTGCGCCCTTCTCCACCATTGCCTCGCGGCGTACCACGGTGCGTGCCCCAGGGTGGTTCTGTACCACGCTCTGCTGGGCATCACCCAGCCAGTCACCGACCACCTTGATGTCGGTGGGTGCCAGCTCCAGGCTGCCGCTGCCCAGGTCAAGGGTAGTCGGCAGTGGCTTCACCACAACGGTGTCCCCGGACATCTCGAAGGTGAGCCCGCTGCCTTGCAACAGCTGTTGCAGCGCCTGCACCGGCGCCAGGTTGCCCGATACCGCCGGGGCCTGTTTGCCGGCGACCAGCTCGGGGCTGAAAAACAGCTGCAGGCTGGTTTGCTGGCCGAGCTGGTTCAGCGCCGAACCCAATGGCTGGGCCTGGATGTGGAGGGCATTAGCGGCCTCTGCGGCCTGGCTGCCAACGGCCACAGTACTGACCGCCAGGGCCAGCGCCAGGGCGCGAAAGCGTGGGAGAGGTTTGTTGTTGTTCACGTCGTCGAAACATCCTGGAGTGCGGAATAAACGCCAACCGCGTGCAAATGGAAATGCTTGGCAGTTGCAGCTGGCGAGGAAGACGAACGAGTGAAAAAAAACCTGAATCTAGTTGGCGATTATTTCGCTGGAGCCGTCTTCATGGGCTTTGATGGCCACCGGGAGGATGCTCGGCAAGGCCCGCAGCAGAGCGTCTGTATCGTTGGTACTGAAGGTACCGGACAGGCGCAGCCGGGCGACTTTCCCAGGGGCGACCCGCAATGGCTGGCGACGGTAGCGCGAGGTTTCGGCCACTACTTCGGCGAGGGTTGCGTTGTCGAACACCAGCTTGCCCTGTCGCCATGCGGTCATGGCGCCGGTGTTGACCGCATAGGGTGCGGCGACCAGGCCCTGTGCATCTATATGCGACCCCTGCCCGGCCGTCAGTTGCGCCAGCGAGGCGCCCTTGCCCTGCACCCGCACCGACCCCTGTTCCACCGCCACACGGGTGCTGGCTGGGTCCAGGCGGACGTCAAAGCGGGTACCTGTGACGATCACACTGCCCTGGGCAGTGTCGACCACAAACGGCCGGCTACTGTCATGGGCGACGCTGAACATCACTTCACCGGCGTTCAGGCGCACGTGCCGCTGGCCGGCGCTGAACTCGACCTGCAACTGCGTGTTGCCATTGAGCTCCAGATGCGAGCCATCCGGCAGTTCGACCTGACGGCGCTCATTGAAGGCCGTCTGCAGGCTGCCTTGATGGTTCAGTTGCAGGTGGTGCCAGCCGCCCCAGCCCAGGCCCAGCGCCACTACCGCGACACTGGCGGCCAACGCCTGGCGCATGAAACGCCGTCGTGGCAGCTGCTGCACCGGGTCTGGCTGGCACAGCGCCTCCAGGTGCTGACGTGGAATGAAGCCGGCGGCCTGCCACACGCGGCAGAGATGCTCATATTCTTCCCGGTGGTGCTCGTCGCTCGCCAACCAGGCATGCAACTGCTTGTGCAGCCCGGCATCCCGAGGCGCATCCTGCACGCGGGCGAACCATGCGGCCGCCTGCTCGCGGACGGCATCGGTACCGTGCTGTTTCATCGAAAAGGCCTCCTGACTCTTCATGCCGACACATCCAGGTGCTCACGCAGGTGCCGAAGCGTGCGGATCATATACTTTTCGACCATGTTCTTGCTCAACCCCATGCGCTCGGCAATCTCGGCCTGGGTCAGGCCTTCGAGCTTCTGCCAGATGAACACCTGCCGGCAGTTGAGTGGCAGCTTGGCAAGCGCCCGCTCGACGCTGTCGGCCAGCTCCAGGGCATGCACGTAGGCTTCCGGGTCGCCACTGCCGGTTGCGCCTTCGTCGAAGGCTTCCCGCTCCAGTGCCTGGCGGCGGTCTTCGCGACGGAAGCCATCCACGGCGATGTTGCGCGCAGCCTGATGCAGGTAGGCGCGTGGCTGCTCAACCTGCTCGCGCGGGGTTTCCAGTACCCGGACAAAGGCATCGTGGGTGAGGTCCTCGGCCTGCTGACGACTGCGCAGCTTGCGCGTCCAGGTGCCGATCAGCTCATGGTAATGGTCGAGGAAGCCTTTGTGTCCGGACACGGTCGGGGCCATCAGGGAGGCAGATAAGGGTGCGAATAGTAATGTTTCGCATCAAAAGCAGCAAATCCGCCAGTCGGTAACAAAAAATTTATGGGCGATTTCCTGTACGGGGGTACCAGGAAAATGTGGCCATAAATATGAACACCTCCGGCCCTTTCGCGGGCAAGCCCGCCCCCACATGGAACGCGTATCCCCTGTAGGAGCGGGCTTGCCCGCGAAGGGCCCAACACGCTCCATTCCACAATTTTTTACGCTTGAAAGATCGCAGGGAACATCAGCCGGTCACACGAGTCGGTTATTCAAATGGCTGGTCGTCGATCCACGTCGATCACGCCCGGATTGCCTGTTGATTCTGCATTCTTCACGCCCTAAAGTGCGCGCCGAACGTCCATGCTGGAAACGATCCATCCGGCTCAAGTACTGAGTAGGCGAACCAAAGTGGGGATACGGAGGACGTTCAGTTTGCAGCCACTTAATCTTTCAGTTTGCCCATGGAGTCCCTGAGCATGTCGATCCAGGTCGAAGACTATTTCGCGCGTGAAACCTTCCAGAAAATGAAGGCGTTCGCTGACAAGCAGGAAACCCCGTTCGTACTCATCGACACCCAGATGATCAGCCAGGCGTACGACGACCTGCGCGCCGGTTTCGAATTTGCCAAGGTCTACTACGCAGTCAAGGCCAACCCGGCCGTGGAAATCATCGACCTGCTCAAAGAGAAAGGTTCGAGCTTCGACATCGCCTCGATCTACGAGCTGGACAAAGTGATGGGCCGCGGTGTCAGCGCCGACCGCATCAGCTACGGCAACACCATCAAGAAGTCCAAGGATATCCGCTACTTCTACGAGAAGGGCGTGCGCCTGTACGCCACCGACTCGGAAGCCGACCTGCGCAACATCGCCAAGGCCGCACCGGGCTCGAAAGTGTATGTGCGTATTCTGACTGAAGGCTCCACCACTGCCGACTGGCCGCTGTCCCGCAAGTTCGGCTGCCAGACCGACATGGCCATGGACCTGCTGATCCTCGCCCGCGACCTGGGCCTGGTGCCTTATGGCATCTCCTTCCACGTGGGCTCGCAGCAACGCGACATCAGCGTGTGGGACGCCGCCATCGCTAAGGTCAAGGTAATCTTCGAACGCCTGAAAGAAGAAGACGGCATCGAACTGAAGCTGATCAACATGGGTGGTGGCTTCCCGGCCAACTACATCACCCGTACCAACAGCCTGGAAACCTACGCCGAAGAAATCATCCGCTTCCTCAAGGAAGACTTCGGTGACGAACTGCCGGAAATCATCCTCGAGCCCGGCCGTTCGCTGATCGCCAACGCCGGTATCCTGGTCAGCGAAGTGGTGCTGGTCGCACGTAAGTCGCGTACCGCCGTCGAGCGCTGGATCTACACCGACGTGGGCAAGTTCTCCGGCCTGATCGAAACCATGGACGAAGCCATCAAGTTCCCGATCTGGACCGAGAAGAAAGGCGAAGCCGAGGAAGTGGTCATCGCCGGCCCGACCTGCGACAGCGCCGACATCATGTACGAGAACTACAAGTACGGGCTGCCGCTGAACCTGGCCATCGGTGACCGCCTGTACTGGCTGTCGACCGGCGCCTACACCACCAGCTACAGCGCAGTGGAATTCAACGGCTTCCCGCCGCTGAAGGCTTACTACCTGTAATGCACAACGGGGCCGAAAGGCCCCGTTTTCATGTGCGTGCTGTCGGTGCTGGCCTCTTTGTGGATAAACCGTACAACGGCCTGCGCCCAACCACCGATACGTGTGTAGGCGCGGGTTTACCCGCGAATACGGCGGCGGCGGCAACGGTGAACGGCCAGTAGAAATTGGCCAGCACAGTCAACCTCACTCACCACGCCGTTCGATCTCCTCGGCATAGCGCCCGGCAAAGGCCATGAGCACCGGCCCCGCCTCCTGCAAGGTCACCAGCGCCGCGCGCAGGAAGTTCATGTTGCCCTCGATCCGCGCCCGCTCCAGCCAAGGCGCGGCCTCCGCCACCTGGCCACGTTCGACCAGCACCAGCGCCAGGCTGAACATCCCACGAAAATCCCCCGCCTCGGCCGATCGCCGATACCAGCGCACCGCCCGCGCCGGGCTGGGCGCCGTGGCAATGCCCTGCTCCAGGTAACGCCCATACAGGTTCATCGATTTGGCATGCCCCAGCTGCGCAGCCTTCTCGTAGCACATCAGTGCCTGCGCCTGATTGGCCGGCACCCCACGCCCGGTCGCCAGAAGGTTGCCCAGGTTATACAGGCCCCAGTCCAAACCCGAATCGGCCGCACGGGCGTAGTGAACGGCCGCCTGCACCAAACTCACCTCGCCGCCCCAGCCATGCTCCAGGCAACGCCCGAGCATGTTGTGCGCCATGGCACTGCCACCCTGTGCAGCGATACCGAACCAACGCCGGGCAACCGTGGCATCCTGCTGGATGCCACGCCCATCCAGCAGGATCTGCCCCAGCAGCAACTGCGCCTCGACCGCGCCCTGCCCCGCTGCCGCCAGAATCGCCTGGGCGGCCTTGCCAGGGGTTTCCTCGAGCATGGCCTGCAAGCCGGCCACATCCACTACTTCCTCACGTCGCAGCAGGTAGGACACGGCTCAGACCTCAGCCCAGCGGCGCAGCAAGTTATGGTAGGTGCCCGTCAGCTGCAACAGCGAAGGATGGTCCGGCACATCGGCGGTCAGTTGCTGGATGGCGTTGTCCATCTCGAACAGCAGCGTCCGCTGGCTGTCATCGCGCACCAGGCTCTGGGTCCAGAAGAACGCGGCATAGCGTTGGCCACGGGTCACTGGGTTGACCTTGTGCAGGCTTGTGCCGGGGTACAGCACCATGTCACCGGCGGCCAGCTTGACCTGCTGCACGCCATAGGTGTCCTGGATCACCAGCTCACCGCCGTCGTAGCTTTCCGGGTCACTGAGGAACAGCGTGGAAGACAGGTCGGTACGCACCCGCTCCGGGCTGCCCTTGGGCTGGCGCAGGGCGTTGTCGATGTGGAAACCGAAGTTGCCGCCTTCGCGGTAGCAGTTGATCAACGGCGGGAACACCTTGTGCGGCAAGGCTGCCGACATGAAGCGTGGGGTTTTCCACAGGCGGTCGATCAGCGCACTGCCGATTTCCTTGGCCAGCGCATGACCTTCCGGCAACTGCAGGTTGTGCTTGGCCTTGGCCGACTGATAACCCGCCGTAACCTTGCCATCGGCCCAGTCGGCCCGCTCCAGCGCCTCGCAGATACGGGCCAGTTCATCAGCGTCGAACAGGCCTGGGATGTGAAGCAGCATGGCAACGGCACCGTTAGGAAATGTAAAGGCGCAATGATATTGATTCCCTTTTGCGCTACACAAGCCCCATTCGCCACTTAAGACGTTTCAGCGGCATGAAACCGTAAAGACAAATTGTAAAGATTGTAAATTCTTCACGAATGGTAACGAGTCTCAATTGTTAGTCAAAATTGCTTACATTAAGATCCACCGCCTCAATACCTTGGGGAAGGTTCTTTGCAATGCGCCAGTACGTACCATCTGCTGTGAGTTCGCCACGCCTGATCGTGTCTGCCATCGGTGTCGCCCTGAGTGCCTCGTCGGTCTATGCCGCCGATCCGGCCGCCAGCAGCGCCATCACCCTCGATGCCACCAGCGTCAACGGCAAGGCTGAACAAGCCAGCACCGATTACAAGGTGGACAAGGCCGCCTCGCAGAAGTACACCGCGCCGCTGGTAGACACCCCGCGCTCGATAACCGTGATCCCGCAGCAAGTGATCAAGGACACCAACGCCCTGACCCTGCAGGATGCCCTGCGCACCGTACCCGGCATTACCTTCGGTGCCGGCGAAGGTGGCAACCCGCAAGGCGACCGCCCGTTCATTCGTGGCTTCGACGCCCAGGGCGATACCTACCTGGACGGCGTACGTGACACTGGCGCCCAAACCCGCGAAATCTTCGCCATCGAATCTGTTGAAGTGGCCAAGGGGCCGAACTCGGCCATCGGTGGCCGCGGCGCGGCCGGCGGTACCATCAACCTGGTAAGCAAGCGCGCGCATCTGGGCAACTCGCTGGACGGCGCCTGGACCTGGGGCAGCGACCAGACCCAGCGCTACACCTTCGATGGCAACTACCAGTTCAGCGATACCGTTGCCGGTCGCCTGAACCTGATGACCCACGAAAGCAACGTCGCCGGCCGCGACAAGGTCAACTACGACCGCTGGGGTATCGCCCCGTCGCTGGCCTTTGGCCTGGGCACGCCGACCCGCGTCAACCTTGATTACTACCACCTGGAAAGCGACGACCTGCCGGATTCGGGTATTCCTTACAGCATCCCCGTTACTGGCAGCGCTGCCCGTACTTCGGCGCACCCGAGCAAGCCGATCGATGGCGGTGACAGCGACAACTTCTACGGCTTAACCGGTCGCGACTTCCGCAAGAGCCGCGTGGACATCGCCACTTTCGCCATCGAGCACGACCTGACCGACTCGCTGACCATCAAGAACACCCTGCGTCACGGCAACAGCATGCAAGACTACGTGCTGACCCAGCCGGATGACAGTGCCGGCAACGTGAACAACAACGGTGTATGGCGTCGTGCCAACACCCGCGTGGGTAACACCGCCACCACCACCAACCAGACCGACCTGTTCGGCGAGTTCTTCGTCGGCGGTTTCAAAAACAACTTCTCGACCGGTATCGAACTCACCAAGGAAGAATCCGACCGCCAGAGCTACACCGTCACGCCAAACAGCAAGCTCACCTGCACCGGGCCTGGCAATGGTGGTAGCTGCACCTCACTGAGCGACCCTAACCCGGACGACACTTGGGACGGCACTGTCTCGCGCAACTACGCCGGCACCAAGACCAGCGGCAAGACCCGAGCGATCTATGTCTTCGACACATTGGAGCTCACACCCCAATGGCTGCTGAACATGGGCCTGCGTTACGACCATTTCGATACCAAGTTCCGCACCTACGACGCCAGCGGCGCAACCGTCTTGAACAAGAACGGCGTACCCACCAAAGGTCGCGACAAAAGCGAATTCTTCACGGGCCAGCTGGGTCTGGTGTGGAAGCCAGCCGAGAACGGTAGCATCTATATTTCCTACGCCACCTCGGCGACACCGCCAGGCGCAATGCTCGGCGAAGGTACCGAGACCAACTCACTGCCAGGTACAACCGACCGCAGCGGCAATATTCTGGGCAGCGACCTGGAACCAGAAGAAACCACCAACTACGAAATCGGTACCAAGTGGGACTTACTGGACGAACGCTTGTCGCTGGCAGCGGCGCTTTTCCGCACTGAGAAGGAAAACGCCCGCGTTCAGGTGGACACCACTACCTACGAGAACGTCGGCGAAACTCGCGTGCAGGGTATCGAACTGTCGGCCAGCGGCAAGCTGACCGACAAGTGGCAGGTGTTCGCCGGCTACACCTACATGCAGGCTCGCCAGATCGACGGCGGCCCGGTGGGCAAGGCCAACGACGGCAACCAGCTGCCGAACACGCCAAACAACAGCGCCAGCCTGTGGACCACCTACTCGATCACGCCAAAGCTGACCGTTGGCGGTGGTGCGTTCTACGTGGATGACGTGTACGGCAGCGTGGCCAACACCACCATGGTCGACAGCTACGTACGCTACGACGCCATGGCCGCCTACAAGCTGACCAAGAACGTCGACCTGCAACTGAACGTGCAGAACCTGACCAACGAGGTGTACTACGACAAGGCCTTCTCCACCCACTTCGCCAACCAGGCGGCCGGGCGGACGGCACTGCTGACCACCAGCGTGCACTTCTGATGTCTGGGTTGGGTTGATCTGTTGAAGGGCTGCGCCTGTGCCGGCCCTTTCGCGGCCAAAGCCGCTCCTGCGTTGCCGGTGCAGGAGCGGCCTTAGCCGCGAAGAGGCCCGCACAGACAACACGAAAAGCAGCCCACCTGGCCCCGTTCATTCCCGTGAGCGGGGCTTTTGCGTATCAAGGCATAATGCACGCCGCGCGGGTCGCGGCAGCAACTCAAGGTGAAAGACGTGGTGAAGAAGACGCTGTTCCAATTGCACTGGTTCTTTGGCATCACCGCTGGCCTGGTGCTGGCCTTGATGGGCATTACCGGGGCGCTGTACTCGTTCCAGGAAGAACTGCTGCGCGCATTCAATGCCGATGTACTCAAGGTAGAAGTACGCACCGAAGGCGTGCTACCGCCGGCCGAGCTGGTTAAGCGGGTCGAAGCCCAGCAACACGACAAAGTCTCGATGCTGTGGGTCGACGTGCGCGAAGGCAACGCTGCACGGATCTTCTTCATGCCCGCACCGGGCGAACGCCGTGGCGAGCTGCGCTATGCCGACCCGTACACCGGCGAACTCAAGGGCGAAGCGGCCGGGCAAGGCTTCTTCAACCTCATGCTCAAGCTGCACCGCTTCCTCGCCATGGGCGATACTGGCCGGCAAATCACCGGGGCCTGCACCCTGATGCTGGTGTTCTTCTGCCTGTCCGGCCTTTACCTGCGCTGGCCGCGTAAAGCGCTGGACTGGCGCACCTGGCTGACCTTCGACTGGGCCAAGAAAGGCCGCGCCTTCAACTGGGACCTGCACGCCGTTGCCGGCACCTGGTGCCTGCTGTTCTATCTTCTGTTCGCCCTGACCGGGCTGTTCTGGTCCTATGAGTGGTACCGTGAAGGCCTGAACAAGCTGCTGGCCGACGCGCCAGCCGCAGGCCAGCAGCAAAAACGAGGTGAAGGCCGTGGCCGGCACGGGCCGCAAACAGTCGACAAGAATGCGCCACCGCTGGTGGTGGACTACGACGCCATCTGGGCCAACCTCCAGGAGGCCGCAGGCCCAGGCCTGTCCACCTACAACCTGCGCCTGCCACCTGCTGGCGGTCAGCCGGCCAACCTGTTCTACCTGCTCGACAACGCCGCGCACCCACGTGCCTTCAATACCCTGGTCCTTGACCCGGCCACCGGCCAAGTTAAGAAACACGATCGCTACACCGACAAGTCATTCAAGGCGCAGTTGCTGCAGAGTGTTTACGCCTTGCACGTCGGCGAATACTTCGGCTTGCCGGGGCGCATCATCGTCACCATCGCCAGCCTCACCATGCCGTTGTTCTTCGTCACCGGCTGGCTGCTGTACCTCGACCGCCGCCGCAAGAAACGTCAGGTGCGCGCAGCCCGTGGCAACGTCGCCAACAGCGGCACTGGCGACGGCTGGCTGATCGGCTTCGCCAGCCAGAGTGGCTTTGCCGAACAGTTGGCCTGGCAGAGTGCCGAGCAGCTGCAGGCAGCTGGCCAGCCCGTTCAGGTGCGCGCCCTTGCCGAGCTGGGTGAAAACGACCTGCGCCAAGCCCATCGCGCGCTCTTCGTGGTGAGTACATTCGGCGACGGCGAAGCGCCCGACAGCGCTCGCGCCTTCGAGCGCAAGGTGCTCGGCCAGCCTTGGGCACTGAACAACCTCAACTATGCCCTGCTCGCCCTCGGTGATCGTCAGTACCCGCACTTCTGCGGTTTCGCTCGTCGTCTCCAGGCGTGGCTGGGGGAGCGCGGTGCCAGCAGTGCATTCAGCCCGGTGGAAGTGGACAACGCCGACCAGGCCGCCCTGCAGCAATGGCAGCAGGAACTGGCGCAACTGACGGGCGTCCAGCCGGTGGCCGCCTGGCAGCCGCCAACCTTTGCCAACTGGTCGCTGGTGCGCCGCAAACTGCTCAACCCCGGCAGCCAAGGCCAACCGGTGTACCTGCTTGGCCTGCAGGCTGCAGAACCTGCGAGCTGGGAAGCCGGCGACCTGGTAGAGATACTGCCGCTGAATGGGCAGCCACGGATCGACGCGTTCCTCAAGGGCATGGCACTGGACGCCAGCAGCCAGGTGCAGGTGAATGGCCTGAGCGAAACCCTTGCCCAGGCACTCGCTGGCCGCCAACTGCCGACGCGCCGCGACCACCTGATCGGCTTGCAGCCACAAGCGCTGGTCGATGCACTGGCGCCAATCGGCAGCCGCGAATACTCCATCGCCTCGATCGCCAGCGATGGTGTGCTGGAGCTGATCGTGCGCCAGGAACGCCACCCCGACGGCAGCCTTGGCTTGGGCTCTGGCTGGCTGACCGAATACCTGCCAATGAATGGCACCCTGAGCCTGCGCCTGCGGCGTAACAGTGGCTTCCATCTGCCTGAGGCTGCTGCGCCGATGATCCTGATCGGCAACGGCACTGGCCTGGCGGGCCTTCGCAGCCTGTTGCGCGCCCGGGTCAATGCCGGTGAGCAGCGCAACTGGCTGTTGTTCGGCGAACGTAATCGGGCGCATGACTTGCTGTGTGGCGATGAGCTGCACGCTTGGCTGGACAACGGTGACCTGGCACGGCTGGACCTGGCGTTCTCGCGCGATCAGACTGAGAAGGTGTATGTGCAGGACGTGATGCTGGAGCAGGCCGAGGACTTCAAGCGCTGGGTGGCCGACGGGGCTTGCGTGTATGTCTGCGGCAGCCTGCAAGGCATGGCGGCGGGGGTGGATGCGGCGCTCAAAGGCATGCTGGGTGAAGCTGCTGTACAGCAGTTGATCGAGGATGGGCGGTATCGGCGGGATGTGTATTGATCGGTGTGTAGGAGCGGGTTTACCCGCGAATACGGTGGCGGCGGCAACGGTGAACGTCGCATGAAAATTGGCCAGCAGGGCCGGCCCTTTCGCGGGTGAACCCGCTCCTACACAACGGCCTTTGACCAACCACCGATACGTGTGTAGGCGCGGGTTTACCCGCGAATACGGTGGCGGCGGCAATGGTGAACGACAGGTGGAAATTGGCCAGCAGGGCCGGCCCTTTCGCGGGTGAACCCGCTCCTACGGTGGCCTGTGTCCAACCTACGGTGTGTGAGTCCACACCGTGTAGGAGCGGGTTTACCCGCGAAGAAGCCGGCCCTGCTGTCAGTGCAACTCGAAGGTATCGGCATCCAGGTTGGCCGGGAACTTGGCCCGGTACGCCGCCAGTTCCGCCGCGCTCAGTACTGCAGTGAACACCCCGTCCGCCTCCCCGGCACTGAGCAGGCTCTCGCCCTGGAAATCCAGCACCTGGCTGTCACCAGAGTAAGCAAAGCCTTTACCGTCCGTGCCCACCCGGTTCACCGCCGCCACATAGCACAGGTTCTCGATCCCCCGCGCCGGCAGCAGGCGGTTCCAGTGCTGGCGACGCGCGGCCGGCCAGTTGGCGGTGTACAGCAGCAGGTCGGTGTCCTGGGCGTCACGGCTCCACACAGGGAAGCGCAGGTCGTAGCAGATCAGCGGGCGAATCCGCCAGCCCTTGACCTCGAACTGCACCTGCCGCTCGCCAGGGGTGTAATGTTTGTGCTCACCGGCCATGCGGAACAGGTGGCGCTTGTCGTAGTGCAGAATCTCGCCGTCCGGCCGCGCCCACAACAGGCGGTTGCGGTGGCTGCCATCGGCGGCCTGGATGATCACACTGCCGGTAATCACCGCGTTGTGCTTCTTGGCCTGTGCCTTCAGCCATTTGTAGGTCGGACCGTTCTCCGGCTCGCACAGGCTTTCCGATTGCATCGAAAAACCGGTGGTAAACATTTCCGGCAGGATCACCAGGTCAACCTCACCCACCTGCTCCAGCAGCACCTCGAAGTGCGCATAGTTGGCCTCGCGGTCGTGCCAGGCCAAGGTGGTTTGCACCAGGGCGACTTTCAGGTTCGGCAGTGTACTCAGATCGCGCATAGTCTTTCCGCTGCCTGACGCAGCGTCTCCTCTCGTTTGGCAAAGCACAGGCGCACCAGGCGTTGCTCGGGGATGGGGTGCTGGTAGAACACCGATACCGGGATGGTCGCCACGCCGTGCTCACGCGTCAGCCACAGCGACATGTCGACATCGTTCAGGTCCGGACGGATTTGCGAATAGTCCACCAGCTGGAAATAAGTGCCCGTCGTGCGGGTAAAGTTGAAACGCGAACCGTCCAGCAAACCGCAGAACAGGTCGCGCTTGGCCTGGTAGAAGGCCGGCAACTCATCAATATGCTCGGGGTGCCCGGCCATGAAGTCGGCCAAGGCACACTGCAGCGGCGTCACGCCACAGAAGTTGACGTACTGGTGCACTTTGCGCAGCTCGGCGCTCAAGGCTGGCGGTGCGATCACGTAACCGGTCTTCCAGCCGGTAACGTGGTACGTCTTGCCGAAGGAACTGACCACGAAGGCACGCGAGTACAACTGCTCATGGGCCAGCACACTGGCGTGGCGTACACCGTCGTAGACCAGGTGCTCGTACACTTCATCGCTGACCAGGTAGATATCGCGGTCGGCAATAAGTGCGGCCAACTGGTCGAGGTCTTCGCGGGTGATCAACGCGCCGCTGGGGTTGTGTGGCGAGTTGAGGATGACCATGCGCGTGCGCGGGCTCAATGCATCGCTGAATTTCTGCCAGTCGATACGGAAATCGCCGTCGCTCAACTGCACATGTACACAGCGACCACCGGCCAGCTCCACGGACGGCTCGTAACTGTCGTAGCAGGGGTCGAAGACGATCACTTCGTCACCGGCATGCACCACCGCCTGGATGGCACAGAAAATAGCCTCGGTGGCGCCGGGGGTGATAGTCACTTCCTGATCGGCATCCACCCTGGCCCCATACAGCCGCT
The DNA here is from genome assembly GCF_034044115.1 of Pseudomonas sp. BO3-4. Classification (NCBI taxonomy): domain Bacteria; kingdom Pseudomonadati; phylum Pseudomonadota; class Gammaproteobacteria; order Pseudomonadales; family Pseudomonadaceae; genus Pseudomonas; species Pseudomonas sp. BO3-4. Next base: position 964,161 of record NZ_CP139018.1, on the reverse strand, counting down.
CGACCTTGGCCGCCACCTGCTGGCGCAAGGCCGGCAGGCCGGTCATCGGCGAATACTGGTTATGCCCGGCAGCCACGTGCCGGCCCACTGCATCGAGCAGGGCCTGCGGGCCATTGAAGTCAGGAAAGCCCTGGGACAGGTTGAGCGCGCCAGTCTGCACGGCGAGCTGGGACATGGTGGTGAAGATGGTCGTGCCGACATTCGGCAGTTTGCTGCGGATCATGGAGCCCTCTTTCCTGGGGTATATCCGGCACGGGGTGGAGTCCGAGCATAGCGGATCGAGCGGTCAGGAAAAAGGTTGAAACAATAGGGGGATTGCTCTGGATCAAAGGGCGTCTGTGGGGGCAGCCTTGCCCGCCCCCACATGGCGCTGCTTAGCGTTTGTCGCGACGCTTCTTCTCGGCCTTCTTGTGGTGCGACATCAGGCGGCGTTTCTTGTTGACCTGGCGATCGGTAAGGGTGTTCTTCTTACCCTCGTAAGGGTTCTCGCCGCCCTTGTACTCAATACGAATCGGTGTACCAACCAGTTTGAGCACCCGGCGATAGGTGTTTTCCAGGTAACGCGAGTACGACTTGGGAATGCTGTCGGTCTGGTTGCCGTGGATCACGATGAGCGGCGGGTTGGCACCGCCGAGGTGGGCATAGCGCAGCTTGATGCGGCGACCATTGACCATCGGCGGCTGGTGCTCGCTCACGGCATCTTCGAGGATCTGCGTCAGGCGGCTGGTCGGCCAGCGGGTGACCGCGGACTGGAACGCAGCCTGCACCGACTTGTACAAGTTGCCCACGCCCGTGCCATGCAGCGCAGAAATGAAGTGGATGTCAGCAAAATCGACGAAGAACAGCCGGCGCTCCAGCTCGGTCTTCACGTAGGCGCGCTCACCCGGCTCCATGCCATCCCACTTGTTCAGGGCAATGACGATGGCGCGACCGGCTTCAAGGGCAAAGCCCAGCAGGTTCAGGTCATGGTCGACCACACCTTCGCGGGCATCCATGACGAAGATGACGACGTTGGCGTCCTTGATCGCCTGCAGCGTCTTCACCACCGAGAACTTCTCGACTTCCTCGTGGATCTTGCCACGCTTGCGCACACCGGCGGTGTCGATGAAGGTGTACTTGTCACCATCACGCTCAAACGGGATGTAGATACTGTCACGGGTAGTACCCGGCTCGTCGTAGACCACCACACGCTCTTCGCCGAGCATGCGGTTGACCAGCGTCGACTTGCCAACGTTCGGGCGGCCGATGATGGCGATCTTGATGCCATCCTTCTCGCTTGGGCCAGGAATGCGCACAGCTTCCTCACCTTCAGCAACGTCCTGTTCGAGGGCTTCGTCTTCGGCATCACGCGGCAGGTGACCGAGCACGGCCTCCATCAAGGCGCTGATACCCCGGCCCTGGGAGCCTGCCACCGGAATGGCGTTGCCCATGCCCATTGGCGAGAATTCGGCGCGGGCAACGTCGGGGTCGATGTTGTCGATCTTGTTGGCAACCAGGATCGCGGCCTTGTTCCGCTTGCGCAGGTGCTCGGCGATCATCTGGTCTGCTGCGGTCATGCCCGCTCGGGCATCAACCAGGAATAGCACGTAGTCGGCTTCTTCGATGGCCATGAGCGACTGCTCGGCCATTTTTTCGTCCATGCCCACTTCGTCACCGGTGATACCACCGGTGTCAATCAGGATGAAGGAACGACCCTGCCAGCTGGCATCACCATACTGGCGGTCACGGGTCAGGCCCGACAGGTCACCGACGATGGCATCGCGGGTCTTGGTCAGGCGGTTGAACATGGTGGATTTGCCGACGTTCGGGCGGCCCACCAGGGCAATTACGGGAACCATCGGCTCTCCACTCTCGAATTCTTGAAAATGCAAAGGCCGCTGCAAGGCAGCGGCCGGAGTTTGGGCGGCGTGTCCTACGCCGCGGCTTGAAGCCCGCCAAGGCTTCAAGCATAGCTTCAGCGGATGGTCAGTGCCTCGAGCTTGCCGCTGTTGCCGAAGACATAGATGGTGTCGCCGACCACAAGTGGGCGGGCGCGCAAGCCATCGCTGTCGATACGCTCACGGCCGACGAAGCGGCCATCCACCTGGCTCAGCAGGTGCAGGTAACCTTCAAAGTCACCCACAGCCACGTAGCTGCTGAACACTTCAGGGGCGGTCAACTGGCGGCGAGCCATGCTGTCGTTGCTCCACAGGGCACTGGAAGAGCGCTCATCCACACTTTCCACGGTACCCGAGGCTTCGCTGACGTAGACGTTACCGAAGCCCTGGGCGACACCCACATAGCTGGAAGCATCGCGCTGCCACAGCTCACGGCCGCTTTCCAGGTCCAGGCCCGCTACACGGCCCTGGTAGGTGCTGACGTACAGGGTACCACCAGACAGCAGCAAGCCGCCGTCGATATCAACCACACGGTCCAGCTCGGAACGGCCCTTCGGGATGGCCACGCGGCTTTCCCACACCGGCACACCGTTGTTGATGTCAACCGCGACCACTTTGCCGGTGGACAGGCCGGCAACCGCCAGGCGGTTGGTGGCGATCGGCGCACCGGTGCCACGCAGCGTCAGCACGGCCGGCGAGTTTTCGTAGATCCAACGGCGGTCGCCAGTGGCGGCATCCAGGCCGATCAGGCGGTCGTCCTGGGTCTGCACCACCACCACGTCACCGTTGTTGGCAGGTGGGGCCAGCACTTCGCTGGTCACGCGCGAGCGCCAACGCTCCTCACCGGTGCTGGAGTCCAGAGCAATGACTTCACCCTTGAGGGTACCGAGCATGACCAGGCCATAGCCTACGCCAACTGCACCGGAAACCTGCAGCTCCAGGTCCTTCTTCCACACCACGTCACCCGTGATGCGATCGAGGGCGAAGACTTCGCCGTTGACGTCGGAAGCGTAGATACGGTCGTTCTCGATGGCCGGTACCAGGGTGTTGTAGGTTTCACCCTGGCCGTCACCGATCGAACGGCTCCACTGCTTCTTCAGCACCACTTCCTCGGTGAACTTGGTCAGCTCGGCCGGGGGCAGTTCCTTCTTGCTGTTGCTGCTGCAACCTGCGGCCAGTACGGCCAGGGTCAGCACTGCTGCATGTTTCCAACCGATCACTTACGCGTCCCCTTTAGCCAGGTCATCCAGCTTCAATTGCAGGCCACCGACCGCCGCGTCATCGGACAGCGCAGCCTTGGCTTTTTCGTAAGCGCTGTGTGCGTCGTCGGCGCGACCCAGCTGCACCAGCAGGTCACCCTTCAACTCTTCACGGCTGGCCAGGAAGGCTTTGTCGGCGTCGCCGTCGAGCAACTTGAGGGCATCCTCGGCCTTGTTCTGGGCTGCCAGTACGCGCGCCAGACGCTGACGCGAAATCTCGCCCAAGGTAACGTCGGCCGGTTTGTCCAGCACGCTTTTCAGCTCGGCTGCGGCGTCATCGAGCTTGCCGCTGTCGACCGCGACCTTGGCCACGAACAGGCTGCCGTACTGGGCGTAAGCGGTGCCGCCAAACTCGCTCTTGAGCTTGCCGGCCAGTTCCGCGACCTTGGTGGCGTCCGGCTGGCCGGTCGGTGTCAGGCTGGTTTCAATCAGCGCCTGATACAACTGCGAGGCACCTTGCGACTGGTTGGTCTGGTACTTGTGCCAGGTATTCCAGCCCAACACCACCACGCCAGCCAGCAATGCACCGGTCAGCAGCGGCTTGCCGTTGCGGTTCCACCAGTCCTTGACCCCTGCCAGGTCATCATCATCGGTACTCGACACCCCAATACTCCTTTTCGCCTATTCGCTTGTTGAACCGCGTTACGCCTGCGCGATCGCGGTTTCCAGGTGCTCTGCAAGAGCATCCCAGGCAATGTTCTGTTGTTCGCCCTGGCCACGCAGGGGCTTCAAGCCGATCTCTTGCTTGGCCAGCTCGTCGTCGCCGAGGATCAGGGCGAACAGTGCACCGCTCTTGTCGGCCTTCTTGAACTGGCTCTTGAAGCTGCCACCCCCGGCGTTGACAGCCAGGCGCAGGCCCGGCAAGCGGTCGCGCAAGCCTTCGGACAGGCGCAGGCCTGCCAGCTCCGCCTGCTCGCCAAAGGCGCACAGGTAAACGTCGATCTGGCGGCTGATGGACTCCGGCACCTTGCCCAAGGTTTCCAACAGCAGGATCAGGCGCTCGATGCCCATGGCGAAACCAACGCCAGTGGTCGGCTTGCCACCCATCTGTTCGACCAGGCCGTCGTAACGGCCACCCGCGCACACCGTGCCCTGGGCGCCGAGCTTGTCGGTTACCCACTCGAACACGGTCTTGCTGTAATAGTCCAGGCCACGTACCAGCTTGGTGTTGATCACGAACGGAATACCGGCTGCGTCCAGGCGGGCCTTGAGGCCTTCGAAGTGCACGCGCGACTCTTCGTCTAGGTAGTCTTCCAGCTTCGGCGCCCCGACCAACACCGCCTGGGTGTTCTGGTCTTTGCTGTCGAGGATGCGCAGCGGGTTGCTCTTCAGGCGGCGCTGGCTGTCTTCGTCCAGTTGCTCCAGGCGCGCCGAGAGGAACTCGACCAGCGCGTCACGGTAGCGTGCGCGGGCTTCACTGGTGCCCAGGCTGTTGAGCTCCAGCTTGACCGCGTCCTGGATGCCCAGCAGGCCCCACAGGCGCCAGGTCAGCATGATCAGCTCGGCATCGATGTCCGGGCCGTCCAGGTTGAACACTTCCACGCCAATCTGGTGGAACTGACGGTAGCGGCCCTTCTGTGGGCGCTCGTGGCGGAACATCTGGCCGATGTACCACAGCTTCTGCACCTGACCGTTGCCGGTGATGCCGTGCTCGAGCACCGCTCGCACGCAGGCCGCGGTGCCTTCAGGGCGCAGGGTCAGCGAATCACCGTTGCGGTCCTCGAAGGTGTACATCTCTTTTTCGACGATGTCGGTCACTTCACCGATCGAGCGTTTGAACAGCTCGGTGAACTCGACGATCGGCGTGCGGATCTGGCTGTACCCGTAGGTGTCCAGCAGCCCGGCCACGGTGCCTTCGAAGTAGCGCCACAGCGGCGACTGTTCTGGCAGGATGTCGTTCATGCCACGGATGGCTTGCAGCGATTTGCTCACGAAAAGTCCTTACGAATTCGGTGTGTCAGCCACGGACGATCAGCGCCGCGTCAGCTTCGGCCTTTTCGGCCGCTTTCTGGCGGATGAGCTTTTCCAGCTCATCGACCAGGTTGTCATTGGTCAGTTTCTGCGCCGGCTTGCCGTCGATGTAGATCAGGTTCGGCGTGCCGCCGGTCAAGCCGACATGGGCCTCCTTGGCTTCACCCGGGCCGTTGACCACGCAACCGATCACCGCCACATCCAGCGGCACCAGCAGGTCTTCCAGACGCCCTTCCAGCTCGTTCATGGTCTTGACCACATCGAAGTTCTGCCGCGAGCAGCTCGGGCAGGCGATGAAGTTGATGCCACGCGAACGCAGATGCAGCGACTTGAGGATGTCGTAGCCGACTTTCACTTCTTCGACCGGGTCGGCCGCCAGCGAGATGCGAATGGTATCGCCAATACCCTCGGCCAGCAGCATACCGAGGCCGACGGCGGACTTCACCGTCCCCGAACGCAGGCCACCGGCTTCAGTGATGCCCAGGTGCAGCGGTTGTACGATCTGCTTGGCCAGCAGACGGTAGGCTTCGACAGCCATGAACACGTCTGAGGCCTTGACGCTGACCTTGAAGTCCTGGAAATCCAGGCGGTCGAGATGCTCGACGTGGCGCAGGGCCGACTCGACCAGTGCGGCCGGGGTCGGTTCGCCATACTTCTTCTGCAGGTCTTTTTCCAGCGAACCGGCGTTGACCCCGATACGAATCGGAATGCCGCGATCGCGGGCGGCATCGACCACAGCGCGCACACGGTCTTCACGGCCGATGTTGCCCGGGTTGATCCGCAGGCAATCAACGCCCAGTTCGGCAACGCGCAGGGCAATCTTGTAGTCGAAATGGATGTCGGCGACCAGCGGCACGCTGACCCGTTGCTTGATCTTGCCAAACGCTTCGGCGGCGTCCATGTCCGGCACCGAGACACGCACGATGTCCACGCCGGCATCGACCAGTCGCTGGATTTGCGCCACGGTAGCAGCGACATCGTTGGTGTCGGTGTTGGTCATGCTCTGCACCGCGATGGGCGCATCACCACCCACCGGCACATTGCCAACCCAGATTTTGCGGGATTCGCGACGTTTGATCGGAGATTCGCCGTGCATGACTTACTGTCCCAACTTCAGGCGAGCAGTCTCGCCACTGGTGAATGGGGCAACATCGACGGCCTGGCCGTTGTAGCTGACCTGGGCGCCCCGGGCAAAGCCCAGGCGTACCGCGAATGGCGGCTTGCCGGTCAGCTCGAGGTTGTCCCCCTTGCGCTTGATGGCGCTGAACAGCACCTTGCCGTTGCCGTCGCTGACCTGGGTCCAGCAATCGGCGGTGAACTGGATGGCGACCTTGGCGCTGCCAGCTGGCACCGCGGCAGGCTCGGCGGCCGCCACGGCCGGTGCAGGTGCAGCAGTGGCCTGTACCGGAGGCGTAACCGGTGCAGGCGAAGCAGCAGGTGCGGGTTGCACCGGCGCTTGCTGTGCTGGAGCAGGCGCTGCGGCAATGGCGGCCTCAGAGCTTACCGGTGCTTGTTCAGCGGCAGCAGGCTGCTCGGCAGCGCCCTGCTCCAGCGCCAGCGGCGCACTTTCAGCTTGCTGGCCAGCGGAAACGGCCTGGTCTTCAGGCTCATCGAGCGGGTGAATCTGTGTGGTGCCGTCGGCGCTTTCGACCTCGACATGCTCCAGGGCAATCTTGGCCAGGTCCTTGCCCCGCAGGCTGCCCTGGTCCTGCCACCAGAAAAAGCCACCACCGACCACAGCCACCAGCAACAGCAGGCTGACGCCGCGCAGGATGTTGTGCGACAGACGCACAGGCTCTTCGATACGGCCCAGCGAATGCACGTCGCTGCCTTTGGCGTGGGTACCGGTGTAACGGTCGAAGGCGTCTACCAGGGCGGCCTGGTCGAGGTCCATCAGCTTGGCGTAGGCGCGAATGTAGCCACGAGCGAAAGTATGCCCGGGCAGCTTGTCGAAGGCGCCGGTTTCCACGTGGTTCAACGAACTGACAGTGAGGTTGAGCTTGCGGGCCACCTCGGCTTGAGACCAGTCCCGTTTCTCACGGGCCAGGCGCAAAAGCTCACCGGGGTTCTGGCCAGGCGCTACTGCTACTTCGGGGTGCGCGGCGTTCATCGTTGCTCCGACAGGTATTGCTGATATTCCGGCGTACCGGGATAAAGTCGTTGTAATTGCTGACCCAGTTCGGCCAGTGCGCCCTGCTCGTCGAACACCCTGGCAAGGCGGCTGCCCAGCAGCAGGCTACGGGCGTCGTGGTCGCTCAACTGGCTGAAACGATCGTAGTAGTCCCGGGCCGGCACATAATGCCTGTTTTCGTAGGACAACTCAGCCATTTCCAGCAACGCTTTTGGTTGCCGCTGGTTGAGTTGTAACGCTTTCAACAGATACGCGTGCGCCTGATCGCGGCGTTCGAGCTTCAGGGCGGTCAGGCCCAGATTCTCGTACACGCGTGAGCGCTCAGGATACAGGGTATCGGCACTGGCCAGGCGAAACATCTGCTTGGCCTCGGCAAATCGCCCCTGAGCATAAAGGAAACTGCCGTAATTGTTGCGAATTCGCGTGTCACCGCGGCTTATCAGCAAGGCCTTGCGAAAGTGTGCTTCGGCCAGCGCCGGCTCGCCTTCGGCTTGAAACACTACCGCCAGGGCGGCGTGCGCATCGACATCCTGGTCATTCAGCGCCAGGGCCTTTCCCAGCGGCGCCTTGGCCTGTTCAGTCAAACCTTGTTGCAAATAACCCAAGCCAAGCTGCACATAAGCCCGCCCCGCCTCCACCCTGCCCTGGCGGCTGGCCAAGGGGTCGCTCGCGCCGCCCGACACGCAGCCGGCCAGCAGCGAAAGCGCAAGGATCGACAGCGCGGCGCGCAGGCTCATGGGCAAGGTACCTGTCAGTGGCTGGCGGCGCTGTCTGGCAGTTCGACGTCCGCAGAAAGCTGGCGAACAGCGATGTAGCGCTCACTGCGGCGAGTGCGGTCATTGACCTGGCCGACCAGCTGGCCACAGGCAGCGTCGATGTCGTCGCCGCGCGTGGTACGGGTGGTGACGTTGAAGCCACCGTGGTGCAGCAGGTCCTGGAAGCGACGAATAGCGTTGTTGCTCGGTCGCTCGTAGCCCGAATGCGGGAACGGGTTGAACGGGATCAGGTTGATCTTGCAGGGTACATCGCGCAACAGTTCGATCATCTGCGCGGCATGCTCGGGCTGGTCGTTGACGTCCTTGAGCAGGGTGTACTCGACGGTGAGCACGCGCTTGCCGCCCAAGGTGGACATGTAGCCCATGCACGATTCCAGCAGCATCTTCAGCGGGTACTTCTTGTTGATCGGTACCAGCTTGTTACGCAGTTCGTCGTTCGGCGCATGCAGCGACAGGGCCAGCGACACGTCGATGTGCTTGGCGAGTTCGTCAATCATCGGCACCACGCCCGAGGTGGACAAGGTGACACGGCGCTTGGAAATGCCATAGCCAAGGTCATCCATCATGATTTTCATGGCGGCAATGACGTTGTCGAAGTTCAGCAAGGGCTCGCCCATGCCCATCATGACCACGTTGGTAATCGCGCGGTCGACTTTGGCAGGAACGGTCCCGAAGGATTTGTTGGCAAGCCACACCTGGCCGATCACTTCGGCGGCAGTGAGGTTGCTGTTGAAGCCTTGCTTGCCGGTGGAGCAGAAGCTGCAGTCCAGGGCACAGCCGGCTTGCGACGATACGCACAGGGTGCCGCGGTCGTCGGTTGGAATATAGACGGTCTCGACGCAGCTGCCGGAGGCAACGCGGATCACCCATTTACGGGTGCCGTCGGCGGAAATGTCTTCACTGACCACTTCCGGTGGGCGAATTTCGGCAACGGCCTCGAGCTTTTCGCGCAAGACCTTGCCTACGTTGGTCATGGCCGCAAAGTCGGACACGCCAAAATGGTGAATCCATTTCATCACCTGGCCGGCACGGAAGCGCTTCTCCCCGATAGAGTCGAAGAATTGTTCCATTTCCGGCTGGGTCAGACCCAACAGGTTGATTTTGCCAGTAGATGTCGTCATGGATTCACCCTCACCCGTAAGCTTTCGCTTAGCGAGTGGTTACCTCGGTAGCAGCGAAGAAGTAAGCGATTTCGCGAGCAGCAGCAGCTTCGGAGTCCGAACCGTGAACGGCGTTGGCGTCGATCGACTCGGCGAAGTCAGCGCGGATGGTGCCGGCAGCAGCTTCTTTAGGGTTGGTAGCACCCATCAGCTCACGGTTCTTGGCAATGGCGTTCTCGCCTTCCAGAACCTGGACAACGACCGGACCGGAAGTCATGAAGGCAACCAGGTCACCGAAGAAGCCGCGCTCGCTGTGCTCAGCGTAGAAGCCTTCGGCTTCGGCTTTGGACAGTTGCTTCATTTTCGAGGCAACGATTTTCAGGCCGGCTTCTTCGAAGCGAGTGGTGATCTTGCCGATGACGTTTTTGGCAACTGCGTCAGGCTTGATGATGGAGAAAGTACGTTGAACAGCCATGGAAAACTCCAGAATATGAGTGTTACGAAAAATTAAACCCGCGAATTATACGCGGGTTCCGGGGGATTGCCTAACCTGCAAGTGACGCTTAGTCGGCTTCGTCGATCCAGGCGGCCTGGATTGCCTCGAGCACTTTCTCACCGCCGCGTGACGGATCGTCGCTGAACTCTGGCAATGCCAGCACCCAGCGGTGCAGGTCCACGAAATTCACATAACGAGGATCGACCTCAGGCTTGCTTTCTGCAAGCTGGATTGCGATCTCAAGTACATCAACCCATTTCAGACTCATGTACAGGCCCTCAGTGCGGTGCTTCAGCAGCATGGTTGAGCGAATACTTGGGGATCTCGATGGTCAGGTCTTCGTCAGCGACGAAAACCTGACAACCAAGGCGCGATTGCGCTTCCAGGCCCCAGGCTTTGTCCAGCATGTCCTCTTCCAGCTCGTCAGCCTCTTCGAGCGAATCGAAGCCCTTGCGCACGATGCAGTGGCAAGTGGTACAGGCCTTGACGCCGCCGCAGGCACTTTCCATCTCGATGTGATGGTCGTGGGCCAGCTCCAGGATGTTGGTCCCGGGCTTGACCTCCACGGTCAGCCCCTCGGGGCAGAACTTCTCATGCGGCAGGAATGTCACCAGCGGCATCGATTACTCCTCGATCTCATTCAGGTTGCGCCCGGCCAGTGCGGCTTTGACCGTCGAATCAAGGCGACGGGCGGCAAATGCATCGGTCACCTGCGACAGACGCTTGGTCTGTTGCTCGATGGCTGCGCCATCGGTGCCGGTCAGCAAATCACGTAGTTCTTGCATCTGGAATTCGATGGCGTCGCGCTCGTCACTGCTGAGCAGGCGCTCGCCGTCGGCGTCCAGGGCGCCCTGTACCGCCTCGAGCAGCCGCTCGCCATCTACCTGATGCTCACGCAACTGGCGGGCGTGCTTGTCGGAACCGGCGTTTTCGAAGGAGTCCTTGAGCATGCGGGCGATTTCGCCGTCGGTCAGGCCGTAGGACGGCTTGACCTGAATGCTGGCTTCCACGCCCGAACCCAGCTCGCGGGCAGCGACGCTGAGCAGGCCATCGGCATCCACCTGGAAGGTGACGCGGATTTTCGCAGCACCGGCAACCATGGCCGGAATACCGCGCAGCTCGAAACGGGCCAGCGAACGGCAGTCACTGATCAGCTCGCGCTCGCCCTGCAGGACGTGGATCATCATGGCCGACTGGCCGTCTTTGTACGTGGTGAATTCCTGAGCACGCGCCACCGGAATGGTGGTGTTACGCGGGATCACTTTCTCCATCAGCCCGCCCATGGTCTCAAGACCAAGCGACAGCGGGATGACATCGAGCAGCAGCAGCTCGCCACCTTCGCGGCGGTTGCCGGCCAAGGTGTCAGCCTGGATGGCGGCACCGATGGCCACCACCTGGTCTGGGTCGATCGAGGTCAGCGGGGTGCGCCCGAACAGTGCACCGACGGCCTCACGCACACGCGGCACGCGGGTAGAACCACCGACCATGACTACGGCGCTGACCTCTTCCAGCTCAACACCACTGTCGCGCACCGCACGGCGGCAAGCCTTCAGGCTACGGGCAACCAATGGTTCGATCATGGCTTCGAAGGCGCTGCGGGTCAGCTCACCGTGCCAGGCACCGTGGCTGACGTTGACCACGTCAGCGTCGGTCAGGGCCTCCTTGGCGGCGCAAGCGGTTTGCAGCAGCGCGCGCTGGGTAGCCGGGTCGAGGTCAGACGACAAACCCGCCTGTTCGATGATCCAGCCGGCAATAGTGTGGTCGAAGTCATCCCCCCCAAGGGCGGTATCACCCCCGGTGGCCAGCACTTCGAATACGCCAGCGGTCAGGCGCAGGATGGAAATATCGAAAGTACCGCCGCCCAGATCATAGATGGCCACCACGCCTTCGGCGTTCTGGTCCAGGCCGTAGGCTACGGCGGCCGCAGTCGGTTCGTTGAGCAGGCGCAGCACGTTCAGGCCGGCCAGACGCGCAGCATCTTTGGTAGCCTGACGCTGGGCGTCATCGAAATAGGCCGGCACGGTGATCACCGCGCCTACCAGCTCGCCACCCAAGGTAGCTTCGGCACGTTCGCGCAACACCTTCAGGATGTCGGCAGACACTTCCACCGGGCTTTTCGGACCCTGCACGGTGTCGATGAACGGCATGTGCGACTCACCGCCAACGAAGCGGTACGGCAATTGCTCGCCCAGTTGCTTGACGTCGGCCAGGCCGCGCCCCATCAGGCGCTTGACCGACAGCACAGTGTTCAGCGGGTCGCTGGAGGCGGCGTCACGCGCAGCCTGCCCCACTTCGATACGCCCGTCGAGGTAGCGCACCGCGGACGGCAGAATGACGTTGCCCTGCGCGTCGGGCAGGGGCTCGCTGCGGCCGCTACGCAGTGCAGCGACCAGAGAGTTGGTGGTACCCAGGTCGATCCCCACCGCCAGGCGACGCTGGTGAGGCTGAGGGCTTTGACCGGGTTCGGCAATCTGCAGTAGGGCCATGCTTATCTGAATACCTTAGGTGTCATCACGGGCAACACCGGGTTAATCGTCGAGGCGCTCTTCCAGTTGGCGCACTTCTTGGGCGAGCTTGTCGAGGAACTGCATGCGGCGCATCAGGCGCTCGGCCTTGTCGCGCTCGCCTGGGGCATCCCAGCAGGCGGCAAAGTCCTCGTTCAGCGTGTCCTGGGCAGCCTTGAGGCGCTTCTTGAACACGCCGACACCATCAAGGTCGGCTTCGTCCTGCAAATCCTCGAGCTCTTCACGCCACTGCATCTGCTGCAACAGGAAGTCAGGGTCGTGGACCGTGACTTCCTGAGGCACTTCATGGCCGCTGATGGCCAGCAGATAGCGGGCGCGCCGCGGCGCACTGCGCAGGGTCTGGTAGGCGTCGTTGAGTGCTGCGGACTTTTCCAGCGCTACCCGCTGCTCACGCTCGGAGGCGTCGGCAAAGCGGTCGGGATGGACTTCGCGGGCCAGCTCGCGATAGCGAGTGGCCAGCTTGTCGAGATCCAGACGGAAGCTTGGCTGGAGGTCAAACAATGCGTAATGACAAGGAGTACCCACAGCCAGCCTCAAACGTTGAAGCTTTCGCCGCAGCCACACTCACCGCGCACGTTGGGGTTGTTGAACTTGAAGCCTTCGTTCAACCCTTCCTTGACGAAATCCAGTTCGGTGCCATCGAGGTAGACCAGGCTCTTGGGATCGATGATCACCTTGACGCCATGGTTTTCGAACACCTGGTCTTCGTCCGCCAGTTCGTCGACGAATTCCAGCACGTAGGCCAGACCCGAGCAACCGGTGGTGCGCACGCCCAGGCGAATGCCCTCACCTTTGCCGCGCCCGTCGAGGGAGCGGCGAATGTGGTTGGCGGCGGCTTCTGTCATGCTGATAGCCATCAGAACTCCTTACCTTGCAACAGGCGACTTAGATCAAGCCTTTCTTCTGCTTGTAGTCGCGTACGGCTGCCTTGATGGCATCTTCGGCGAGTACCGAGCAGTGAATCTTGACCGGCGGCAACGCCAGCTCTTCGGCCAGTTGGGTATTCTTGATGGTTTCGGCCTCGTCCAGGGTCTTGCCCTTCATCCACTCGGTGGCGAGGGAACTGGACGCGATGGCCGAACCGCAGCCGTAGGTCTTGAACTTGGCGTCTTCGATAACGCCCTGCTCGTTGACCTTGATCTGCAGGCGCATCACGTCACCGCAGGCCGGGGCGCCGACCATGCCGGTGCCGACATCCGGGTCTTCGGCATTCATCTTGCCGACGTTGCGCGGGTTTTCGTAGTGGTCGATGACCTTTTCACTGTATGCCATGGTGCAATTCCTTCCTCATCAGGGAGCCGCTCTTGCCGGCGACTGCTTAGTGGGCGGCCCACTCGATCTTGGAGATGTCAACGCCGTCTTTGTACATATCCCACAGCGGCGACAGCTCACGCAGTTTGTTGACGGCCTCGCAGACTTTCTGCGCGGCGTAGTCGACTTCTTCTTCGGTGGTGAAACGGCCGAAGGAGAAGCGGATCGAGCTGTGCGCCAGCTCGTCGTTGCGGCCCAGAGCACGCAGTACGTAGGACGGCTCGAGCGACGCGGAGGTACAGGCCGAACCGGACGATACGGCGATGTCTTTCAGCGACATCAGCAGCGATTCGCCTTCGACGTAGTTGAAGCTCAGGTTCAGGTTGTGCGGTACACGTGCTGTCTGGCTGCCATTGACGTACAGCTCTTCAAGGTTTGAGACCTGCTTGAAGAAGCGGTCGCTCAGGGCCTTGATGCGTGCGTTTTCTGCAACCATTTCCTGTTTGGCAATGGCGAAGGCTTCGCCCATGCCGACGATCTGGTGGGTCGGCAGGGTGCCCGAACGCATGCCGCGCTCATGACCGCCGCCGTGAATGATGGCTTCAAGACGTACACGTGGCTTGCGGCTGACGTACAGCGCGCCGATGCCTTTCGGGCCATAGACCTTGTGCGCCGAGAACGACATCAGGTCGACTTTCAGCTTTTGCAGGTCGATTTCGACCTTGCCGGCCGATTGGGCGGCGTCGACATGGAACAATACGCCGCGCGAACGGGTCAGTTCACCGATGGCAGCAATGTCGTTGATCGAGCCGACTTCGTTGTTCACATGCATCAGCGAGACCAGGATGGTGTCGTCGCGCAGCACCGCTTCTACCATGGCCGGGGTGACGATGCCGTCTTCGCCTGGCTCCAGGTAAGTGACTTCAAAACCTTCGCGCTCCAGCTGGCGAGCGGTATCCAGGACCGCCTTGTGCTCGATCTTGGAGGTAATGATGTGCTTGCCCTTGGTCTGATAGAAGTGCGCAACACCTTTGAGCGCGAGGTTGTCGGACTCGGTGGCACCGCTGGTCCAGACGATTTCGCGCGGATCGGCGTTGATCAGCTCGGCAACCTGGCGGCGACCGTTCTCCACCGCTTCCTCGGCTTTCCAGCCAAAGACGTGGGAGCGCGAGGCCGGGTTACCGAAGTTCCCGTCGACCAGCAGGCAGTCGGCCATCTTCTGGGCCACGCGTGGGTCGACCGGAGTGGTCGCAGAGTAATCAAGGTAGATCGGCAACTTCATTTGTCTCTCCTATCAGGCGGTGGCGTCGCTCGTCGTCCCAGGGGATCAATCGACGGCAGACGTCTCAATCTTGTCCAGCTGGGCGGTTCGTCCTGCGACACGGCGCAGGTCCTGGCGCTGGGCGACTTCCTGCACATCACGGCGCTTGACGAGGTCGGCCAGGCTTATGCCGCTGAGGAATTCATGGATCTGCTGGCTGAGGTCGCACCACAGGTGGTGGGTCAGGCAGGTATCACCGGCATGGCAGTCCCCGAGCCCCTGGCAGCGGGTGGCATCGACCGATTCGTTGACCGCGTCGATAACCTGGGCCACCTGGATGGTTTCCATGCCCCGCGACAGCTGGTAGCCACCGCCTGGACCGCGCACACTGGAAACCAGGCTGCTGCGACGCAGCTTGGCGAACAGCTGCTCCAGATAAGAGAGGGAAATGCCCTGGCGCTCGGAAATATCGGCCAAAGACACCGGCCCATGCTTCGCGTGCAACGCCAGGTCGAGCATGGCGGTCACGGCGTATCGGCCTTTGGTAGTCAGTCGCATGGCTATTGGGTACCACGGGAGTTTCAGGATGTGTGCGAGTATGCGATTCCCGAGCATTTAAGTCAACTATTAGACCTACTGCTTTAGTCGGGTTTGCATCAGGGAGGCGGGCGCGATTGTAGCAGACGAGGGGCGCGAGCACACGCCCCACATGCCACCGTGACTTCAGTGCGGCGCGATCAATGCGGCTGAGTGTCGCGCTGGGCCACCTGGGTAACCTCGGTGAAGTCGTCCTCCGGCAAGGCCGGCAGTTCCTTGGCGCAATAGTCACTGCCCATCTTGGTCAGCGCGCCACACATACCCTCCAACCGTTCGTCGACGGCCTGCAGATGATCGAGCATCTGGCCGATGGCCCGCGCCACCGGGTCGGGCATGTCGCCACTCACACCATAGGCGTCAAAGCCGATCTTCTCGGCCATTGCCTTACGCTTGGCTTCGACTTCGGTGTCCTCGCTCTTGACGATGATCCGCCCCGGAATGCCCACCGCCGTAGCCCCGGCCGGCACCGCCTTGGTGACCACCGCATTGGAACCGATCTTGGCCCCGGCGCCGACCGTGAAAGGCCCCAACACCTTGGCACCCGCCCCTACCACCACGCCGTTTTCCAAGGTGGGGTGGCGCTTGCCCTTGTTCCAGCTGGTGCCACCGAGCGTCACCCCCTGGTACAGGGTGACGTCATCACCGATCTCGGCGGTTTCGCCAATGACGATACCCATACCGTGGTCGATGAAAAAGCGCCGGCCAATGGTGGCGCCAGGGTGGATTTCGATACCGGTCAGCCAGCGACCGAAGTTCGACACCAGCCGGGCCAACCATTTGAAATCACGCCTCCACAGCGCATTGCCCAGGCGGTGCAGCCAGATGGCATGCATGCCGGGGTAGCAAGTGAGCACCTCGAAGGCATTGCGTGCAGCCGGGTCACGGTGGAATACGCTTTGAATATCTTCACGCAGACGTTCGAACATCTGTCAGTCCTTCCGTTTATGCGGCTCGCCCCGGACCACCTTCTGGGTCTCGGTGAGGATGCCGCGCAAAATGCTCATTTCCGAACGCTCGACCGCCACCCGCCCATACAGCCGGCGCAGGCGCGGCATCAGGTGCTTGGGCTTTTCGGGGTCGAGGAAGCCGATGCCCACCAGGGTTTTCTCCAGGTGGTCGTAGAACAGCTCCATTTCATCCATGGTCGCCAGCTCAGCGGCGTCAACCTTCTCGACTTTGCCCGGTGCTTCACCGGCAGCCAGCCAGGCCATGCGCACCTCGTAGGAGAGCACCTGCACGGCAGCCGCCAGGTTCAGCGAGCTGAAGTCGGGGTTGGAGGGAATGTGCACGTGGAAGTGACATCGCTGCAGTTCTTCGTTGGTCAGGCCGGCGTGCTCGCGCCCGAACACCAGGGCGATTTCCTCGCCGCCTTTGGCATGCTCCACCGCCTTGGCACCGCATTCACGCGGGCCGATCAACGGCCAGGGAATGCTGCGCTCGCGGGCGCTGGTGCCCATCACCAGGTTGCAGCCGACCAGCGCCTGTTCGAGGCTGTCGACCACCTGGGCGTTATCCAGCACATCGTCGGCGCCCGAAGCACGGGCACTGGCATCCACGGCGGGGAATTCTTTCGGCTGCACCAGCACCAGACGCGACAAGCCCATGTTTTTCATGGCACGCGCAGCGCCGCCGATGTTGCCGGGGTGGCTGGTATTGACCAGAACAACACGAATATTTTGCAGCAAGGTGTTGTGCTCACAGATGCAGGAATCAGGGCCTTCGATCTTACAGAACCGACAGACGTAACGCCATGAAAGCAAATGTGACACTTCTGCCGCCAAAGTTTTCTGCTAGAATGATCGGCTTTCTTCTTTAACATCTCCAGGTGACCCGCCCATGCAGCCTATGCTGAATATCGCCCTGCGCGCCGCTCGCAGCGCCAGTGAACTGATTTTCCGCTCCATCGAACGCCTGGATAGCATCAAGGTCGATGAGAAAGAGGCCAAGGACTACGTTTCCGAAGTCGATCGCGCCGCCGAGCAGAGCATCGTCAACGCCCTGCGCAAGGCCTACCCGAACCACTCCATCCAGGGCGAGGAAACCGGCCTGCACGCGGGTAGCGGCGAAGAAGGCAAAGATTACCTGTGGATCATCGACCCGCTGGACGGCACCACCAACTTCCTGCGCGGCATCCCGCACTTCGCCGTCAGCATCGCCTGCAAATACCGCGGCCGCCTTGAGCACGCCGTGATCGTCGACCCGGTTCGCCAGGAAGAATTCACCGCCAGCCGTGGCCGTGGCGCCCAACTCAATGGCCGCCGCCTGCGCGTCAGCTCGCGCACAAGCCTGGAAGGCGCCCTGCTGGGCACCGGCTTCCCGTTCCGTGACGGCCAGATGGCGGACATGGACAACTACCTGGGCATGTTCCGCGCCTTGACCGGCCAGACCGCCGGCATCCGCCGCGCCGGCTCCGCCAGCCTGGACCTGGCCTACGTGGCTGCTGGCCGCTTCGACGCCTTCTGGGAGTCGGGCCTGTCCGAATGGGACATGGCAGCTGGCGTACTGCTAATCCAGGAAGCCGGTGGCTTGGTGAGCGACTTCAACGGTGGCCACGACTTCCTCGACAAAGGTCACATCGTTGCAGGCAACATCAAGTGCTTCAAGGCAGTACTGACTGCCATCCAACCGCACCTGCCAGAAAGCATGAAGCGCTAAGCGCAGATTGCTGGCAAACAAAAAGCACCTCTCGAGGTGCTTTTTTTGTGCCTGGTGGTTTTGCGCGGCCTGTGCCGGCCTCTTCGCGGGTAAACCCGCTCCTACAGGGACAATGCGTTCCATGTAGGAGCGGGTTTACCCGCGAAGAGGCCGACACAGGCCACGCAAATTACTGACCCGCTTCGCTCAGGATCAACTTGCCATTCTTGTCCAGCGGAATGGTCGATCCCGGCTCGCGATCCATCTTCACCTTGCCTACCTGATCACCGATGGAATAGGTCACGTTGTAGCCCACCACCTTCTCGCTGATGTCGTTGACCGTGTTGCAGCGAGTTTGCGTGGTTGTGTAGGTATCACGCTCCTGCATGCCTTCCTGCACCTTGTTACCGGCATAACCACCACCGACCGCACCGGCCACCGTGGCAATCTTCTTGCCGGTGCCACCACCAATCTGGTTACCCAGCAAGCCACCGGCCAGCGCACCCACGACGGTGCCGGCGATCTGATGCTGGTCCTTGACCGGCGCCTGGCGCGTAACGGTAACGTCCTTGCACACTTCGCGCGGGGTTTTCACCTGTTGCTTGATCGGCTGCACGTCGGTGACCTGGGCATACTCAGGCCCCTTGTTGACCAAGCTGTAGGTCGCGACAGCACCTCCGGCAGTCACACCGACAGCACCCAGCACCGCACCCACCAGCATTGATTTGTTCACGTGGACCTCCTGATCGTACCAGCGGGTATCAACCCGCGCTTCTCCCAGCCTTGGAGCAAAAAAAAAGGCGCGAGTTCAATACTCGCGCCTTTTACACCGCCAGGCGGTGATGGACTAGCCCTTACGGACGATCATCCACACCCTCGGCCTTGGTCGGCGGGATCAGGTCTTCGCTGTTCAGGTTCAGCCAGATCAGCACCACGTTGGCGATATAGATCGACGAGTAGGTACCGGCCATGACACCAATGAACAGGGCGAGCGAGAAACCGAACAGGTTGTCACCCCCGAAGAACAGCAGCGCGGCAATGGCCAGCAAGGTCGAAACCGAAGTAGCGATGGTGCGCAGCAAGGTCTGGGTGGTGGAAACGTTGATGTTTTCGATCAGCGATGCCTTGCGCATGACGCGGAAGTTTTCACGTACCCGGTCGAACACGACGATGGTGTCGTTCAGCGAGTAGCCGATGATCGCCAGCACCGCTGCCAACACCGTCAGATCGAAGGTGATCTGGAAGAACGACAGGATACCCAGGGTCACCACCACGTCATGGATCAGCGAAACGATCGCCCCCACGGCGAACTTCCACTGAAAACGGAAGGCCAGGTAGATGAGGATACCGCCCAGGGCCAAGAGCATGCCCATGCCACCCTGGTCGCGCAGCTCTTCACCGACCTGCGGGCCGACGAACTCGACACGCTTGACCGTGGCCGGGTTGTCACCCCCGGCCTTTTGCAGCGCAGCAGCGACCTTGTTGCCCAGCTGCGGGTCATCGCCTGGCATACGCACCAGCAAGTCAGTGGTAGCGCCAAAGCTCTGCACTACCGCCTCGTGGAAACCGGAGTCGACCAACTCGGCACGCACTGCCTTGAGGTCGGCCGGGCGCTCGTAAGTCAGCTCGATCAGCGTACCACCGGTGAAGTCCAGGCCGAAGTTAAGGCCCTTCTGCCACCAGCTGAACAGCGCCAGCACGGTGAGGAGCACGGTAATGGCGAACGCGACATTGCGCACGCCCATGAAGTTGATGGTTTTCATCGCAGCTCCCTCAAACCCACAGCTTCTTGATGTCACGCCCGCCGCAGGTCAGGTTGACCATTGCGCGGGTCACCATGACGGCGGTGAACATCGAGGTGAAAATCCCGAGGGACATGGTAACCGCAAAGCCTTTGACCGGGCCGGTACCCATGGCGAACAGGATACCGCCGACCAGCAGGCTGGTCAGGTTGGCGTCGATGATCGCGGTGTACGCACGATTGAAGCCTTCGTGGATGGCACGCTGCACCGACATGCCGGCTTTCAGCTCCTCGCGGATACGCGAGAAGATCAGCACGTTGGCGTCCACCGCCATACCCATGGTCAGCACGATACCGGCAATACCCGGCAGCGTCAGGGTAGCGCCCAGCAGCGACATCAACGCCAGCAGCAGGACCATGTTGCCCGCCAGGGCGATGGTGGCGATCACGCCGAAGCCGCGGTAGATGGCGATGATGAACAGCGAGACGAACAGCATGCCCCACAGCGACGCATCGATACCCTTGGTGATGTTGTCAGCCCCCAGGCTTGGGCCAATGGTACGTTCTTCAGCGAAGTACATCGGCGCAGCCAGACCACCGGCACGCAGCAGCAGGGCCAGCTCGGACGATTCGCCCTGGCCGTTCAGACCGGTGATGCGGAACTGGCTGCCAAGCGGCGACTGGATGGTCGCCAGGCTGATGATTTTTTTCTCTTCGACGAAGCTTTGTACGGCAACGTCCTTCTCGACGCCGCCGACGGTTTGCTTGACGTAGCGGGTAACCGGCTTCTGCTCGATGAAGATCACCGCCATGCTACGGCCGACGTTGCTACGGGTAGCACGGCTCATCAGCTCGCCACCGTGGCCATCCAGGCGAATGTTCACCTGCGGGCGGCCATGCTCGTCGAAGCTGGCCTGGGCGTCGGTAACCTGGTCACCCGTGATGATCAGGCCCCGCTCGACTGCGGCGGAGCGGCCGCCCTCACGGAACTCGAACACCTCGGTAGTGGCCTTGGATGCACCCGGTTCGGCACCGAAGCGGAACTCCAGGTTGGCCGTTTTACCAAGGATACGCTTGGCTTCGGCGGTGTCCTGCACGCCTGGCAGCTCGACCACGATACGGTTGGCGCCCTGGCGCTGTACCAGAGGCTCTGCCACACCCAGCTCGTTCACGCGGTTGCGCACGGTGGTGAGGTTCTGCTTGATCGAGTATTCGCGGATCTCGGCGACTTTCGCCTGGGTCAGCGCCAGACGCAGCACCGCAAGCTCGTTGCGGTCGGTGGTGGTCAGGTCGAAATCATTGAAATTCTTGCGGATCAGGGCACGTGCCTGTTCGCGGGTGGCATCGTCAGCGAAGCCCAGCATGATGCCGCCATCCTGCTGAGGCAGGCTGCGGTAGCGGACGCGCTCTTTGCGCAGCAAGGTCTTGACCTCGCCTTCGTAGACTTTCATGCGGGCAGTCATGGCCTTGTCCATGTCCACTTCCAGCAGGAAGTGCACACCACCAGACAGGTCCAGGCCCAGTTTCATCGGGCTTGCGCCCAGGTTGCGCAGCCATTGCGGGGTAGTCTGGGCCAGGTTCAGGGCCACGACGTAATCATCGCCCAGTGCCTTGCGCACTACATCCTTGGCTGGCAGCTGGTCTTCCTGATTGGTCAGGCGGATCAGCCCGCTGCCCTTTTCACCCAGGCTTGCGCCCTTGACAGCGATCTTGGCATCGACCAGCGCCTTGCTGACGCGATCAAGATCGGCCTGATTCACCTGCAGCGCCGAGCTGGCACCGCTGATCTGTACCGCCGGGTCATCCGGGTAGAGGTTGGGAGCGGAATAAATGAAACCGACCACCAGTACCAGCACGATCAGTGCATATTTCCACAGAGGATATTTGTTCAGCATCACGCCGCCCGTTCAAGACGCGGGGCGCGTTGCGCGCCCCGACTGGAAAATAAAACCGGTAACTCAGATAGCCTTGAGCGTACCTTTTGGCAGGGTCGCAGCAATGGCACCCTTCTGGAACTTCAGCTCGACAGTGTCGGACACTTCCAGCACCACGAAGTCATCGGAAACCTTGACGATCTTGCCGGCGATGCCGCCGTTGGTGACAACTTCGTCACCTTTCTGCAAGTTGCTCAGCAGGTTCTTCTGCTCTTTCGCGCGCTTGGCCTGTGGGCGCCAGATCATCAGGTAGAAGATGACCAGGAAACCGACCAGGAAAATCCACTCGAAGCCGGTACCGGCTGGGCCAGCGGCAGGTGCTGCAGCGTCCGCGTATGCGGCGGGGATGAAGAAGCTCATTGGGCACTCCTAATGTAATTTTCTAATAATGGATGCGGACAGTCAGTCCAAGGGCGGTACAGGAAGCCCGCGCTTGGCGTAGAAGGCGTCGACAAAGGCGGCCAATTTACCCTGTTGAATAGCCTCGCGTAAACCGGCCATCAAGCGCTGATAATGGCGCAAGTTGTGGATGGTATTCAGCATGCTGCTCAGCATTTCGCCGCATTTGTCCAGATGATGGAGATAGGCGCGCGAGAAGTTGGTGCAGGTATAGCAGTCACAGGTCGGATCCAGCGGCGATTCATCGTGACGATGGAACGCATTGCGGATCTTGATCACCCCTGTATCAACGAACAGATGACCGTTGCGCGCGTTACGCGTCGGCATCACGCAGTCGAACATGTCGACGCCGCGGCGCACACCCTCAACGAGATCTTCCGGTTTGCCTACCCCCATAAGGTAACGAGGTTTGTCAGCAGGCATCTGGTCCGGCAGATAATCCAGCACCTTGATCATTTCGTGCTTGGGCTCGCCCACCGACAGGCCGCCAATGGCCAGGCCGTCGAAACCGATGTTTTCCAGGCCTTCCAGCGAGCGCATGCGCAGGTCCTGGTACATGCCGCCCTGGACAATGCCGAACAGCGCTGCGGTGTTGTCGGCATGGGCGTTCTTCGAGCGCTGGGCCCAGCGCAGCGACAGCTCCATGGAAGTGCGTGCCACATCGTGCTCGGCCGGGTACGGGGTGCACTCGTCGAAGATCATTACCACGTCCGAGCCCAGGTCACGCTGAACCTGCATCGACTCTTCCGGGCCCATGAACACCTTGGAACCATCGACCGGCGAAGCGAAGGTCACGCCCTCTTCCTTGATCTTGCGCATGGCACCCAGGCTGAATACCTGGAAACCACCGGAGTCGGTGAGGATCGGGCCTTTCCACTGCATGAAATCGTGCAGGCCGTTGTGCTTCTTGATCACCTCGGTGCCCGGACGCAGCCACAGGTGGAAGGTGTTGCCGAGGATCATCTCGGCGCCGATGGCCTCGATGTCGCGTGGCAGCATGCCCTTGACCGTGCCATACGTCCCCACTGGCATGAATGCCGGGGTTTCCACGGTGCCACGTGGGAAGGTGATGCGACCCCGACGGGCCTTGCCGTCGGTGGCCAGCAGTTCGAAGGACATTCGACAGGTGCGACTCATGCTTGATCCTCGGGCCCGCGTGGCGCCGGATTGCGGGTGATGAACATGGCATCACCGTAACTGAAGAAGCGGTACCCATGCTCGACCGCCGCTGCGTAGGCAGCCATGGTCTCGGGGTAGCCGGCGAAAGCCGAGACCAGCATCAGCAGCGTGGACTCCGGCAGATGGAAGTTGGTGACCAGGGCATCGACCACATGGAACGGCCGGCCCGGGTAGATGAAGATGTCGGTGTCGCCACTGAAGGCCTTGAGCACGCCATCACGCGCGGCGCTTTCCAGCGAACGCACACTGGTGGTGCCAACCGCGATCACCCGACCACCACGGGCCCGGCAGGCCTCGATGGCATCGACCACATCCTGGCCCACTTCGAGCCACTCTTTATGCATGTGGTGGTCTTCGATCTTGTCGACCCGCACCGGCTGGAAGGTGCCGGCGCCCACATGCAGGGTGACGAAGGCGCGCTCGACGCCCTTGTCGGCGATCTTTTCCAGCAGCGCCTCGTCGAAGTGCAGGCCTGCGGTAGGCGCGGCAACCGCGCCGGCGCGCTGGGCGTACACGGTCTGGTAGCGCTCGCGGTCGGCGCCCTCGTCCGGGCGGTCGATATAGGGCGGCAACGGCATATGGCCGACACGGTCGAGCAACGGCAGCACCTCTTCGGTGAAGCGAAGCTCGAACAGCGTGTCATGGCGCGCGACCATTTCGGCCTCGCCACCGCCATCGATGAGGATGACCGCGCCAACCTTGGGCGCCTTGCTGGCGCGCACATGGGCCAGCACCCGGTGGCTGTCGAGCACGCGCTCGACCAGTACCTCCAGCTTGCCGCCGGAGGCTTTCTGGCCAAACAACCGCGCCGGGATCACCCGGGTGTTGTTGAACACCATCAAGTCGCCGGGGCGCAGATAGTCGAGCAAGTCGGGGAATTGCCGGTGCGCCAGCGCGCCGGTAGGCCCATCGAGCACCAGCAGACGGCTGCCATGGCGCTCGGCCAACGGGTGGCGGGCGATCAGGGAATCAGGGAGTTCGAAGGAAAAATCGGCGACGCGCATGATGATGTTCGGTTCGGCAGGGCCGGGAAGTTTAGCCCAATGTGTGAAAATTGACCATGAAAGCCGATTGACCGACCAGCGGCACCTCTTTATACTGCGCGCCACGCCCTGATGGCGGAATTGGTAGACGCGGCGGATTCAAAATCCGTTTTCGAAAGGAGTGGGAGTTCGAGTCTCCCTCGGGGCACCATCATTTTCCTTGTAAATCAAGGACTTAGAGAAGGGGTAGAAAGAAATTTCTACCCCTTTTTCTATCCAAAAAATCTACCTTTTTTCCTCTGATTTTCTCATTTTTCCTACAAAAAACCAAAATCATATCCGCTGTGGCGGGTGGGTTGGCCCGGTCGTTTCCTTCCGGCCAACGATGCGTTTCTCTGATGCGGCCCCATGGGCAGGACCACCTACCCCTAGCCTCGTCTGTAGAAAGCCACGCACCACGATCCTTCCGTAAGGCAGCCCCCTTGCCTTGCATGAGCTTCTTGCAGTACATCGCTTCCGCAGGGCACAGTATGGCCATTTAATGGCGTAAGGTGTCCCATGGCAGGGTTAGTAGCAGAACTGCAAGCAGATGCACTCAACGAGTCAATCCACATCATGGCCTTGCTGAGAAAAGCGAAAGCCGTTTCTATCAAGCTAAACGCTCCTTCTATTTCTGCGTGGATTGAAAATGAACTGCAAGGCTACAGATCCAACGATGATATTCCTGATTATCGTCATGTAAGAGGGACACTCGTCTGCTACAACCCCATTAACGGTCACATCCCTCTATCAATAGATAACCCAAGCATTCGTGAGACGGTCACGAGTCGAAAAATTTCACAACCTATCGGTAAGCTTTGCGAGCATGCAGCGAATAACAACAGCATTGTGCTTGCTTTTCCCGCAAGACTCTCCGAGATGCTGCAGAACGGCATGCGGTTCAAAATGGAGCCGGGTCTGCAAATTGATTCAAGCACCCTTAATAACATTATTTATGGTATCCGCGATAAGGTTTTGCAATTCGCATTAGAACTTGAACTACAAGGCATCCATGGTGAAGGCATGAGCTTTTCGAAGGAAGAAAAAGCTGCAGCAGCGTCTGTAACGTATAACACCATAACTATTGGGAGCATGCACAACTCTCAGATCCAACAAGATAGCGATAACTCAAATCAAAACTACGGCACGACGGATTTCCGAAATGATCTGGAGTCATTCATCGATGAGTTGAGAAAAGATCTACACAAACTTGATGATGACCAAGAAGCTAAACAGTCCTTGAAAGCTGACCTTGACACAATCAAAGCTCAGCTCGGCTCATCCTCTCCAAAGAAATCGATTCTCCGAGAATGCCTATCTTCCGCACGGAACATTCTTGAAGGTGCTGCAGGTGGTGTCCTTACTAACTACATACCTGCAGCTACTCAACTTATCGCTGCCTGCAGCTGAGGCAATCATGATCTCACCTCTCGACGAAATTTTGGCATGGGTTAAAAATCTCGCCCCTGTACAACAAATGGATGTTGTATTTCTCGTATCGGCGATGCCAGGGCTGAACGCTGATCCAAGCACCGATACCATGACATCCGTTTTTCTTGATCAAATTGAAGAACTTAGATCTGGGAAGGTTAGGGAGCAAGCTCTCATTTTGTGCCTTAGAACTCTTATTGAGAACTTCATTATTTCCCGCCGAAGCGATCCAGAGGGTTGGAAGAAAACGAAGGCAATTCTCGAAAGCCTTTCAGCTGAAAACAACAATCCTACCTTTGCTGAAATGGCAGAGCGAAAACAATTCGAAGGTGCTCAATGGGTCAGCAGCTGCAAAAAATGGAATGAGATGGCAAAAATTCATCTGACGGATGAAAACATTGAACGCTGGTTCAATCTCGGCTGAAAGGCCACATCGTGCAACACATATGATTTCCCAAAGGAAAGGCCATGAAGAAATGGATTTACGAGAAGTCCACCGTAGTATTTGTAGCCTCACTGCTCTTATACATCCTTATATGGTGCACGGTTTCCTACATAGGGGTTCAGGTAACCTATGTATTAGGTCCGATAATTCTTATCTCTGGCTTGCTATCTTATTTTTTCTCGCCATCAGACAAGGCAGCATAAGCAACTAAACAGTGCACCTACTCCCTACCCACCCGCAACCGCTCCTTTCGGTGAATCATGGACTATTACGAAAGCGATTTTGAAAGACGTAGAATGGAGCCTATGTATTGGTTCAACAAATCTACAGAGATGCGTAATTCTGCCGCAGCAATGTGGTACACGATCTCAAATGCCACTGAGGTTTCACAGTGGCTCAAGTCAAATTGCAATATTAGTGGCGGTGCGGACGACTCAGTATTCGATATGTTATGCGGCCTGTCGCTGGAGCTTATCTATAAAGCCGTCATCGTTTCCAAAAAGCAGCTACCTAAAAACATACACCGCCTAAACGACCTAAGAGTTCAGGCTGGGATTGATGCCACTAAGGACGAAGCGGCGATTTTAGACATTTATTCGCATATAATTTATTGGCAAGCAAAATATCCAGCAGCGGTAAAAAGCGATCATCATCGAGAATACGTTAAGCTCGTCTACGATAATCTATATGATCCAGTACCTGGAATGAGCATCAAAATAATCCAGCCAAACCATAAAATGGGTTGGGACCTATTCATATCGTTGTGGAATGAAGGGGCGGAAAGCTTCGCCAACCATAACCCTCAACTCTTCGGTTAGCTGGATCTGGATCGGGGTGGTTGATCGTGCCGAGGCTTCGCATCGGTGCGGACAAGCACCAATAAATAGCGGAAAAGCGGGCGTGCGGTGGCTCGCCAATCTGGGGGTATGCTTCGCATGTAAAAGCAAAGGCCAAAAAAAGGGCCTAACTCTCATGACTTTAAATCTTCTCAACAGAAAACGGAAAATTGACACAAGAAAAAAGCCTCTTTCGAGACTCTTTATATTTTGAGCATATCGACTACATCACGATAATAGCTCTTGCTGTCATTAAATGTTGCCATGAACTCTATGTTATCGACACGATAAACAGGGTTAAAAAGTGATGGTCTTGTGGCCTTCTTTTCCTGACTTTCACACTCTTGATAATCAAACTGCTTTGATGTTGCTATCAACGTCAGATAGCCCATGTTTACTTTGATGGTTTTGAAAACCTTTCTATTTTTCACAAGTGATATAGAAACTCTGTATTCTGTTCGCACTTCGTGAAATTTGAAGAAGTCGTCTGGCTGCAACATCTCATCAAAAGCCATCATCACAAATTTATCAGCAACAACGTTGTTAATTGGCTGGTCTGCTTTTGCGATATGCTGAGTCAACCTATGACACTTTGAAACAGACGACACAGGCTTAAATTTGTGCGTTTTAGTGAGCTTGATAGACACAGCATCATGGTCAAACTCATCAAGGTCAATCAAGTGAATCTTTTTCTGTGTCGCTTCTTGATATTGCTCTGAGTGAAAGTAGTCACTCAATATATAATAAGCATCGTCATATGATGCTTTATTGTTAGTAATGAGCAAATGACCTGAATATGACGGGCTGAAAAAGTAAGTATCACTTAAAGCATTTGAAACGCTGATAAATACATCATTTGCAATTTCTGCCGCATTGAATTTAATTTGTTTGTTCATAAGTCTCCTTTTCTGTTCTGTTACTATTATTAGAACATATAAAAAGAGATTGTCAAATTAAAGGGCCTAACTATTTTCATGTTTTTTGATAAGGTCTAACCCTATCGTAAAGTTAATGTCCAACCTTAAATATATTTTCGATTTGCTATTGACACGTTTTATTGGCGTAAACAAGCCATAAATTAAGATGTGGAAAATTCGATAACTCAAAAATTCTTGAGATTTCTGCGAAAAAACATTGTGATTTTTCAAGAAAAATACTTTCCAATCAAAGGGCCATAACCACAATGGGCACAAAAAAGCCTCGCTCAAGAGGCTTTAATATCCTATCGATCTACCACTTCAAAGCTGTTTCTAACGACCTTTCAGCCACGTAACAATCGAAAACGTAGCCTACACCTCGACGCTCTTCTAAATTTCGCTTTGCCGCTTCATACGAAATTTTTACATCAGCAACGTGAAAATAAAGGTCATCGTCGTCTTCTACGACCGTAACGTCATGCTTACAGTCAGTTAAGACATATAGAATCACTGCACTTGCTGCTGCGACTTGCGACACATTGTCAAAGTCTATGTTATCTATTTCAAGACCGAGCGATTCTCTGTCGCATTGAGAATAATCTTCGTAAAATTCTTCATATTCGTTTCTGTCGAATATCATATGTCGAGCCTATCTATTGTCGTTGAGAAAAACCACACGAACAAATCATAACTATCGAGTTATACAATGTCAAAAGAAAGGGCCTTATCTCTAAAAGCTGTATATCAGAATGGCTTTTGCTGTGAATGTATTTTAATAACATTTACGTAGTAAATCTATTTTACCCCTTTGAAACAGGCTGTTAATGGCTTGAAATCGGGATAATATCAAAAATGCCGGTTCCCGATTGTTGTTTTTTAGTGGCGTTTCGGTTCCCGATTGTTGTTATTTCAAATTTATTTCTTTTATTTAATGGTTATTTTGAGAGAGCACTATAATACGGTGCCAAGTTTTTGTTTTATTTTTCCTGTTATCTCTTGATTATTGATAAATATGTGGTTCAATATTTACATAAATAAGAGAAAAGGGAACCGATGCAATACGATATTATAGCTAAAGAAAGAAATATTTACTCTCGCAGTGATTTTATCTCAGTTCCAAAAGTGTTTTTGGCTTTGCCATTCTTCAACACTAAAAGAGCAGCAGACCAGTTCAATGATATTAGAATCAGCAAATTCCAAGACTTGAAGAACATCAAGCTTAAAGCATTGAATATGTCAATATTTAATGACTTCGAATATTTTTTATTTATCTATAAGAAGATGATTAAAAGTCGCTCAAGGATTGTTGAGTTTGAAAACAATGAAATGCTCGATGAACTTCATGTAGCTAAAAATCATAGAACCATGTATTTCAACGACTATTTCGACTCAATCGAAAAAATGTCAACGATGATATTTCAGTACGAGCAAGACAAGAAAAGAAAGGGCTTCTCTTTCTTCACTTCATACACCGTAGATAGAAAGTCATCTCGCTTCGAGTTCTCTGAGCATTTCGTAGCGTTCTTTAACGACCTACGCGAATTATACGAAATTGATTTCAGAGTGCTTGCAAAGCTAAAAAACGAGTATCAAAGAATTTTGTATGTGCTGTATGTTTGCAATCGAATGAACAAAATCAATGTGTTTTCTGTAGAGATGCTAAAGCAAAGATTTTTAGTAGGCACTACAGAAGACAAAAAATTTGTCTTCAAAATTCGCAAAGCAAATGAAGAGTTGAAAAAGCTAAATCTTATTTCAGGTTTCACAGAAGAAAAAAATGGTGGGAGAAAAACAGTCGCTTTCAAAATAGACTACTCACACAGCAGCTTGTATATGAAAAAGAAAGATTTATCAGCGTTTAATGACGGCAAGAAATTTGACGTAAAGCCTACTTTCGAAGAAGAGCCTACGCAACCAAAATTCGTTGAAGATGAATATTTCGACGATAGTTCAATCTAATAAAGGAGAAACAGAATGACGAAAAAGAAACAAACAATCAACATGATGACTGCACAAGACATGATGCAGCGAATATCAGAGATAGTACTGACATTCAAAAATCAGGGTTTAGCTCAAAAGCTCAAAGCTGCTGCGTCAAAAGCACTTGATGAGAACAACCTCAGTGCTTTGAAATCACTGCTCATCATCGCGTTAGCTGCTCAATGCGACGAAGAACTGATAAGTTCTAAAGTAGAAGGTGAAGGTCTATTTTTTGACCCTCTATCGAAGGAGTTTTTGAGTGAATTCGATGCAGAGAAAGCAATTGCAGATTTGAATCGTACTGTTGACCAGATAAAGGCAGGCGTTCAGAAAAGGTCGAACAAGATAGACCAAAAACCTAAATAACGAGTGTAAGGCAATAGCCTGCACTCAACCAAATTAAACCACACAAGGAAAAAATGAATGTTAAGAATTTTGGCAAACTGATAACAGTGGCTTTGCTTTTAGTCCCTGCGTTCGCATTAGGGGCTTCCGTTGAAGACGCAACGTCTAATCGTGTTGAACTTATCGCAGAATTTAACAAGCTCATCATCATCACAGGATTTTTAATTGGCTTAGCCGTGACCATCGCAGGCGGCTATAAGCTTATACAGATCGGCAACCAAGGCTCAAAATTTGGGTGGGGTGCCCCAGCAATTTACATTCTTGCTGGCGTCGTCATGATGAACGTTTCACCTTCACTCAGCGTGATTACTAATACGTATTTTAAGGTCGATTTCTGCACGATGATAGATGAGAGTCAATCTGTATCATCAAGCTGCTTTAAAGACGAAATCTCGGGCCTTACTGGGCCTTTAAAAGAACGTATCACCAGATTATCAAGTGACTCAACCGCTCAAGCATTCATGCAGAACATAGAAATTATCATCGGTATTTTTCAAGTAATTGGGTTCATTTACTTTTTGACAGGTGCGTATGGCCTCACCCAGGTAGCAAATGGGTCGGCCCAGCACGGGTATGGCAAACCCATAATCACGATGACAGCGTCTGCGTTGATTGTGGATATTCCACATACCGCGACGATGTTTATCGACACGCTACATCAGATAGGAATTAACTTTTAAGGAGAAAAAATGAAAATATCAGCAATGCTTTTAACCGCTCTTTTATCATCAGGTGCTTTTGATGTTGCTTATGCAGATACCTGTAAAGATGTTCGTCAACAAAGTGAAAATGTGACTCGCAAAGCCGGAACATATGAAAAAATGAAAGACTACATCGACAAGAATTATCAAAGCTGTCTTTGTCGATTAGAGAATTACAATGAGTTCAAAGACGAAGTTGAGTCTATTACAGGGTCTGAAAACTCTGCCACTATCATAGGCTCGAATGTCGAGATTGTCGGTGCTGAATGCCTTGTTGTCGTGCGAGATGAAGAAGGTTGCGAAAGCATCAATGCGACAGCAGGACTTGGACAACTCGAACACTATCAGCGTGAAGATTGCAGGGTGTTCTTAAAGAACCTTGAGATTTCCAGAGATTATGAAGACATTGTTTTTACTAACGATTTCACTGATAGCGTCAGTCGAGAAATGTACAGTAGACTCAAAGCGAGTAATGATGAACATGCTCAGAAAAGATTAGAGCTTGATAAATCAAACCCAGCTTACAAATGGGAGTGCAGAAAATATCGAGATATGTTTTCGAAAGAAGGTATTACTTTTACAGAAGAACATCGAGCAAGATACAAGTGCTATTGATTTTTAATATTATTATGTAATAATAATATTAAGTAACTTTTTATCTCTTATGAATCATCATATTTTTATCTTTGCTTTTAGCAGCTTAATAGCTGCAATGGCCTTTATTTGCCCTGATTTATTTTCGATATGCGTGATGCTCACGCTGTTCGCATATCTCGTATATGACAAAGTGTTTATCAAATCAACAATAACAACAAAGGAAGGTGGAAAATGAGAACCTCAAAAATGATAATCGCTTTGTCAGCAATATTCACAGTGTCAGCAGCTAACGCTGACTACACGGTAAAAATTCCGTTAGAATTAAGTGCGGGTGGTCGCCTTCCGAATAACTCAATAATTATCAGTGATGGTGGTTTAGGAAATATAGGTAGTGAAAATGGCGGCGAGACTTCAAACCCGACAGAGCCAGGAGTGCCATCTACTGCTAAACTACTAACTTCTCAATCTTACGTTGTAGAATATAACTCAGGTAGTGAACTCTATAACGGTAACACCTATGGTTATCTCCAATTCATACAGAAGTATCATTCTATGGTTGCGACCGTGCCATATGAGAAAGGTTTAGACAATGCAAAGGTGATGCGTACAGGTTCTTACAAATGTCCGATTACAGGGTCATTCATGGCGAACGATGGCGATAGAGACTATATCGCATTTGAATGCGGTGGTGATTTGTTACCGCAAAGCACACCCATAAAAACAACCTTCAAAGTAGATTTTTGGACCGAATAAAACGCCTTGATGGGCGTTTTTTTACAGTCTTGGTTTCATAATATTTCGTCTCGTATTGCTGACGTGCTTTCGCTTCTCTTCGTTCTCTTTCTTCATTTCTTCAATTTCTTTCATTTTCTGTGCAGACTCATTGAGCTTATCGAAAGGGTTTTTGACAGTAGACACATTGGTAATAGATGAATTGCCCGTAGAAAACTTACTTTCAAATTCGGATTTTCTTTTTCGAAGCTCAATATGGTCAAGCTGGCTAGGTTCAAAACCATTGAGTTTATAGCCTTTTTTGTCCAACCCCATCATCTGAAATTGAATCCACGTTTCACGTTTAAAGCTTCGAATGTCACTCGTAACGAAAATTTCCTTGTCATTCTTCTTCTCGCATTCTTCGACCATTTTTTGTAGACCGGCCTTGATTGCAGTAGGACTCATGCAGTTGAACGTCACAGAACCTCGCTCATAGCGAAATGCTTCGCGTGGGCTGTCCTTGAAAAAGAAGAATTTCCCATCATCACTATCAAAACGAGTGTATAAAGTTTTTTTGGATTTCTTGACCTTCTCTTCCTTGGTCACTTCGTCATCAGCAGATGCGAACTGTGGGCCGGTAAGGCTTCCCATTTGGCGTTTAGGTTCTGTCTTCCTGCCCAGGCTGGCAAGGGTACTCGCAAACTCGGAATCCTCGCCAAAGCGGGCTTTTAATGACTTGTAGGACGCCCCCACGTCCGAAGCCTTGAAGGTTTCACCATCCTTTTCGAGCGAATAGGCAGAATTTCCGTTATGTAGGATTTCATAACCTGCAGCATTTGCTGCAACAAGAAAATCGGAAGCGGTGGAGGTGTTTGTCATCAAAGATTTTAGGTCGTCTTTAATTTCTTTCTTTTTATCTTTTTTAGGCTCATTGTCATTGAACGGATTAGGGCTTCGATCTACCTGATAAAGTCCATATTTCTTTTCTAAACGGTTGGCAATTGGTTTGTAATTCACCATCTTGTTATTAACCCTTTTGCTCTCCAAGTCTGTTAAATGAATTGCTGCGTGAACGTGTGCGTGTTTTGTATCACGCTCAACGACAAAAACATAATGGCGGTTTTTATCTCCTAACCCTTCTTTTAAGTAAAATTCCTTTGCAATCTCCATTATCTGTTTATTGCTTAATCTCTTGCTTTCCTCTGGGTGAAAACTTAATGTGTTGTGTTGATATAGCTGCTTTTGATTGTGAACCCTTGCGGCTTCAAAAGCACGCTCTACACGTTTTGCATACTCCCAATCGCTCTCACCTTCAATTCTTGGGACCGATGACTCGAAAGAGTCGTTCTCATCTGTTGGGTTTGTTTTGAGCTGATATTTAACAGTGTTGGCCACTCCGTTTTTATAGCCACCTGTTCTGCTTCTAATTCTATTGATCATTTTTTCACCCCTTTATTTTTTATCTTGATGAATTCTTTTAGGGTGAAATCTGCGGATGCCTTAATATTGTCCTCATAAAGACAATATGTATTTGTTGCTTTCTCCAAATTACTTGCAAACGCCATCAGGGCGGCAAAGTTCTTTTTGTCGTCTTTTTCAAGATAGTTTATAAACGCTTGATAACGGTCTGGTTGGGCTTGGATGAGATTTAAGCCCTTAATAATGTTTTTGCCGAGATTACCAGACTTTGCAAAAACCTCGCTGTAACTCTCAACTTCACTTACGAGTAACACGCTTGAGTTTTCGAGTAAATTTATTATTAGATCGGCTATGGAATGTGAGCCGGTAATCTCTCTTGCTGCTTCGATTAACTGTTTTTCTGCCTGTGTAACTCTTAAATTGAAGCGTTGATCTCTATTTCTTCTGTCATTCATATTTTCCTTGGTCGATGTAAATTTGGTGTAAATGGGCGGATGCCCAATTTATTATTTTATGTCTTTCGATAATTCGCTAATTATGAAAGCAATGTGAATTGATAAATCTTTCATATCCTCATCGCTTACGTTGATTTCTTTATTGCTTTCTCCGTTACCACCATGCCTGTTCAAATATATTAGCATTGAAGCAAAAAAGTAAATTTTCTCCTTGATTGGTTTAGCTGGTAATTCCTCTGTCAATCCATATCGAAAACAAAGTCCGGTTTTACAACTGAATTCATAAATAAATTCTATTATGTCTTCATCTGAGTAACTCCTTGGTTTTGACAAGATTTCTCTACATCTGTCTTCTGCATCTTTAATCATATTCGACTCCATATAGTTGATTTGTTTAGACCTCCTTTTTTCTGCTCTTGATTTTAAAAATTCAAACGAAGTGCGTAATTTTCAAGCGGCCCGTCCCGAAGGGTGGACATACAAACCGTCAGGGTTGTACGTCCAAGGGCCTTGCTTGTAAAATAAGCATACCCATATAAATATAAGTACCACATATTATCATGTTGTCAAATTATTGGGCGTGCAAATTGGACGTGCAAAACATGGACGTACAAGAAAGGCCATCATCAAAAATGACAGCCTCTAATCGTTTGATGGTTAGACTTTTAAACGCGGTAATTCATAACGCTTGATCGTTAGGCAAAAGTCGGTAAGTGATATTTTTGATGGCTTCTAATTTTGCTTTCGGTGTTGGGCCTTCTGAGTATCGGTCAAATGTAATATTTAACGATCCTCCAGGCTCATGACCAACAAGAGACATGACAACAAGATTTTTTACGTCTGCACGCTCTAATAATGTGATTACAGTTTTACGGACACTATGAAAAACACATTTTTTGTCGAACCCATGTCGGGTTTTAAACTGAGAGAAATCATTCCCTAAATCCTTGGATTTTACGCCGTACTTTCCGCCCTTCCCCGTCTGCAATAGGTATCCGTCCTTTGAAGACTCTACGAGACGTTTGATAGTGTTCTTTAGCTTAGGATGGATTGGAACATGCCTTACTGCGCCATCTGTCTTACCTTCACGTATATGGAAGCACTCAATATCATCTTCAATGACAATCGAGTCAGTGCGAAGCTGGCAAATTTCTTCAATCCTCGCCCCCGTATACGCACCAATTTCGATGAGATCGGCTAATTTTTGATTAGACTCAGCCAATGCAGATTCATACAACAACTCGATCTCACCAGTGGTAAACGCCCGTCGAGAGGCTTCTTTGTATATACCACGCTTTTCTTGATTTAGCTCATGCTCCTTAAATGGATTGGGAGTGCTAGCATAGACTGATTTGAACGCTGCATCTTTCTTGATAGCAAAATTCCAAAAGGCATTGAATGAAAACAGGTACTGCTTTTTCGTCTTTGCTTCAATTTTGAGGGATGCTAAAAACGTCGATATGGTATCGTGATTCAAAGGCAAATCACTTTCCTTGAGGAAAGCATCAAGCACCTTAAGTCTTTTTACGTGACGGTCAACAGTAGATAACTCAACTTTCCTCACTTCTTTCTCATATGAATGAAATGCATCTAAACGGCTTTTAAAAAAAGGAGTTTTAGGCGAGTAATCGCTTATACCCATAATTATATCAATGGCCTCTCCAACCTGCTTGGGTCTTAGTTTATGGGCCTTTATGACCTGACTTATTTCTGTTGTTCGATCTGTAGTGGCTGAAGAAGCTACTTGCTGTCCAATCGGCCAAGGTAACGGGTTTCTTTTCTCGGCCTCGATCTTATCCCGATATTTTTCGACGATTAATGCAACCTCTTCACGGAAATCAGGAATCTCGTGTTTCCGAGCTTTTTCGATCTCGATCTTCCACTGCTGTAGCCATCGAAGCTTTAGAACGTGAGCCTCTGATCGGTTCCCGGTCTTGAGACTCTTTGTGAGAACCCTTCGATCACCAAACGCTTCTCTCGCATCTGCTGGGATGTCTAGCCGCACATGGTACGTGCCGCCTTTGAGGACCAAAAAATCGGACATATGGGAGATCCACGAAGAAAATTCACACCCCATTTCTACCCAAAATTTCTACCCAAAACAAGCGTCTAACTCAGCAGATACCAGCTTTATTGGGGTAGATTAATTTAAAGGTGTAGTTCGAGTCTCCCTCGGGGCACCAAATCCGGAAAAAACCGACCTTACGGTCGGTTTTTTTGTGCCCGACGATTTTGTCGGGCTGGGCCAAGGTCCTCTCAGGGACGAACCGCTGTCACTTCGATCTCAACCCGCCAGGCAGGGTGCGCCAGGCCTGCAATCTGGAACGCCGAGCGCGCAGGTAGCACCGGCTGCTTGGCGGCTGGCCCGAAGAACTGGGTGTAGCCAGCCATGAAACCTTCGAAATCCATCTTGCCGCCGTTCTCCGGCCCACCCACCAGGAATACCTGCATCTTCACCACGTCAGTCAGGCCAAGACCCAGCGTTTTCAGCTGCTGCTGGATGCTTTCAAGCACATTGATGGTTTGTGCCTTGGTATCACCGTAGGCTTCCAGCGAATCCTTGGGCGCATCAGGATGGATCACCGACGGGACGGAACCGCTCAGATAGACGACTGACTTCCCGGCAGGAATCTCTACAGCCGACGAGATAGGGAAACTACCTGCGCCATGGCGCACGATATCTTGTGCATGAACGCTGCCAACACCGGCTATTCCCAACGCCAATGCAGCAACGGTCTTGAAAGCGAATTTCATATTTCTCTCCTGATGGTTACACAAGAATGTACACGCACCGTTTATGCGTGTACGGGTCATTCCATTGCGGTATGCGTACTTAGAATCGATACAAACTGAAGGGTTTCGGGTCCAGCACCGGCGCCTTTCCAAGCAGCAGGTCTGCCGTCAGCTCGGACGACACCGGGCTTTCCGTCATACCCCAACCGGTCGCGGTGTTGATGACCAGGCCTGGGTACTCGTTGACCTGCGAAATGATCGGGTTCTCATCCGGGGCGATGGCCATGGCACCGCTCCACTGATCGATCAACTTCGCATCTTTGAAGGCAGGGAACTCGACTTTGAGCTTTTCCAGAGATGCATCCAGCTCTGGAATATCCGGGGCTGCCGTCATCAGCCTGTTTTTCTCGAAGGGCGATACCTCGTCCAGCCTCCACTGGGTGGGCTGAGTGAACGAATCGATCAGTTGCTTGTTGAGTGAGATGTGCACCGGGAAGTCGGGGATGGCCAGCAATGGCAGGTATTTATAACCATACATGAACGATTCTTTGACCACCGGGGCAACGACGACGCGCGGCGAGGTGGCGTATGTACCGTCGGCCTGCTCGCGGAAGTAGATATTCCCTGGCAATGCAACGTTGCCCCCCGGTGCACGGGGTGCCGCGCTGATGATTTGCTGGGACTGGTAGGCCGGCAAGGTAGGCACATCGACGCCCAGGTTCTGCATGAACAGCCTGGACCAGGCGCCGCCTGCCACGACCACGCGAGAAGTCCTGATGGCGCCCTTCTCGGTCACCACATCGGAGATGACGCCCGCCTGGGTTTCCAGGCCCCTTGCGGCGCAGTGGGTGTAGATGCGCACACCCACTTTCTTGGCGTACTCCGCCATGACAAACGATGCGCGCTCGGCGTCCAGGCTACCGGAGTCTTCCTCGAAACCTGCAATTTTCCAGCTCGAGGATGCACCGCGCAGCCGCTGTTCGAGTTCATTCCCCTGAATGATCCGAGTCTTGAAGGGGTTGTCCGCTGCTACTTCCCGGCTTTTGACATCGATCCACTTTCTGACGTTTTCCAGGTCTTCTTCATCGAAAGGAACTTCGACCCGGCCCTGTGTGCGATAGCTAGTATCTGCACCCACTTTGGCATTCATCTCGCGCCACCGTTGTTTGGCAAGATGGTGCAACTGGAACGTCGCATCAGGCATCTTGTAGGTCATGACCTGACCATAGAACCTGCATGACTGCTCGCCGGCAATATCACCTTTTTCAACGACGACTACCGAGAGGCCACGCTCGACAAGATTGATTGCGGTCATGAGCCCCAGAATACCAGCGCCAACAACGACGACGTCTGCCTGTTTGGGAAGCGCACCTTCGCTACCTTCTACAAAGCCAAACCGCGGTTTGCCGGGGATCAACCTGCCTTCGCGGGTCAGCAAGGGGGTCAGAATGCCTGCGCCACCTGCAATAGCCACGACGCCGCCGCCGATCAAAAATTTACGCCTCGTCATTCCCATGACACTTTCCTTTACTGGTAATCGGTGTGGGTTCATCAGCTCAGGCGGCGAGCCACCTACCCGGCCGCCAGCCGCTGCGGTCAACCTTCGGCCACCGCGTCAGGCTGATGTTTAAAATTGAAGGGCGGCTATTTTGTTGATGACCCGCTTCGGGAAAAAGCGCTGTGGGCAAATACTTAGTTCAGCCATTTTGAAACTATCGTGCAAGGGACATAAATAATTGATATGGCGACACTCAACACTCGAAAGAGGGAAGTTAGTTCAGGCGAAGATGCTGGCTTAGTTCCGAAAGTGCGCGGGGGGCAATAAGCGCTGCGGATTCAGTAACTGTGTGGGTGCATAGCGTTATGTGGCAACACTTCATTGCCACATATTCAGCGTGGACAAAAGCAACAGCATCCGACGGTGGTAGATCTGTCCAATACACAGGGTGGCATGGGGCGGATCGGCACGGATTAGCAGAGCCTGTTCAGGTTCAGTGAGCACCAGATCCAGATGGATACCCGTTGCGAGACCATCGAGCGCAACCTGGGGTCAATTTTTCGTGTGTCCGCCCGTGGCTCAGGCGCTCTTCACGCCAAGATCTTCAGCAAACCGAAGCAAGTAGCCGTCCGGATCCTGCACCAGGAAATTGCGCTGGCCGACCAGCATGCCGCCCTGGCGGTACCAACACTCTTCAATCGGCTTTCTGATGCTATGCCCCGCAACCCCCAGCGACGCGACCAAGGCCAGTGCATCAGCGCATTCGATCGACAGGTTGATGCCTCGACCATACGGCGGCTCCAGCGGGCCGACCCGCCAGGGTGACTCACTCTGCCAGTCCTGCTCCAGCATCAGCTGGCTGCCGCCAAAAGACAGAAAGGCAAAATGCTCTTCTGGCCGGTCGTATTCAATCTTGAAGCCGAGTACGCCGCAGTAAAATGCCAGGCTGCGAGGTAGATCAGAAACAATCAGCTCCGGCACCAGGGGATTTAGGGATGATCTGAAGTAGTCAGGTATTTCTGGCTGACTCCAGCCCTTGCCGATTTCAAAACGGTGATTCGGCTAAAAAACGATCAAATCATCCCCTCTTTCCGGATTTATAGCCGGCGCGAGCACCTCGCGCCGGCCATTTCCCGCATTACAGACGCACCTCTCCTGCATTCGTCAGCAAATGTCGGCGCGCCATCCACAGGTTCGACAGCGCGAACAGTGTCACCAACTGCGCGGTGTTCTTCGCCAGGCCACGGAAGCGTGTCTTCACGTAGCCGAATTGGCGCTTGATCACCCGGAACGGGTGCTCGACTTTGGCGCGCACCTGGGCCTTGGATTTCTCGATCTTGCGCTTGGCTTTGTACAGCGCACTGCGCTTACTCAGCTTCTTGTACGTACTGCGGCGGGCCGCAATCTGCCAGATCACCTCCCGGCCTTCATGTTCCGGGCGTTTCTCTACGCCGGTGTAACCCGCGTCGGCGCCGACCATGTTTTCCTTTCCATGCAGCAGTTTGTCGACCTGGGTAACGTCAGCAACGTTGGCTGCCGTCCCCACCACGCTGTGCACCAGGCCAGACTCAGCATCCGCGCCGATGTGGGCCTTCATCCCGAAGTAATACTGATTGCCCTTCTTGGTCTGGTGCATTTGCGGGTCACGCTTACCGTCCTTGTTCTTGGTCGAACTCGGCGCATGGATCAGCGTGGCATCGACGATGGTGCCCTGGCGCAGCGACAGGCCCCGATCGCCCAGGTAACCATTGATCACCGCCAGAATCCCGGCCGCCAACTCGTGCTTCTCCAGCAGGCGACGGAAATTGAGGATGGTGGTTTCGTCGGGAATACGCTCTAGGTTCAGCCCGGCAAACTGGCGCAAGATTGTGGTCTCGTACAGCGCCTCCTCCATCGCCGGATCGCTGTAGCCGAACCAGTTCTGCATCAAATGTACGCGCAGCATCGCCATCAGCTGATACGCCGGACGACCACCTTCACCCTTGGGGTAGTGCGGCTCGATCAGGGCAATCAAACCCTTCCACGGCACCACCTGATCCATCTCGATCAGGAACAACTCTTTGCGGGTCTGCTTGCGCTTGCCGGCGTACTCGGCGTCGGCGAAGGTCATTTGCTTCATCGGGAAACTCGGGCAACGGGATCGGCGTATTTCACCAGATTCGGGAAGTCTTTTTCAGACCATCCTTAGCTTAAACAATGTTCTGATTCCTTTCAGGGTAAGTCGACTGGCAACTATGAACAGGTCGCCGTGAAAAAGGTAGCTTGTCAGTGTGGTCGCCCAATGCAGCTCAATGCAGTCCACACCCCTCAGATTCGCCCGAAAAAAAATCCCTTCACTTTGACGCCGCCCCAATGGCTCTGGGACCTGTAGCCATACCTGCATTCTATTGGCCGCCGTCATGACTAACACTTAAGCTGTCATTCGTCGGATATATGCCGAAAGCATTGCTAGAGTAATGGCACTTGGCCATAGTTGCGTTCCCATTTTTCCACGCCCTGTGTGACACATGAAAACAATCGCGCCCTGCATGGCGGCAATGATGCTGCTCAGTGGGTGCAATGGAGTGCCAACGTCGTACGTTTCAGATCCCGTCTACAGTCAGGCTTTCGTGGTCACTTCTGGTGCCCCTCTGCCGATGTTGCTGATGGCCAGCGCCATCCAGTGGAACGAGGATTACGCTGTGACCGCCAAACACACCCCCTTCCTGCGCAACGTGGTCCACGAGGGCCTCGGTGACGTAGTGTTCTTCAAGCACAAAGCCAGCAGCGTGCCGCACTGGCGCCAGTACGTGCCAGGGGAAGCCGTGACGGCGGTGGGCTTCAACAGTTTCATGATGCCG
Source organism: Pseudomonas sp. BO3-4 (assembly GCF_034044115.1). Classification (NCBI taxonomy): domain Bacteria; kingdom Pseudomonadati; phylum Pseudomonadota; class Gammaproteobacteria; order Pseudomonadales; family Pseudomonadaceae; genus Pseudomonas; species Pseudomonas sp. BO3-4. Next base: position 923,037 of record NZ_CP139018.1, on the reverse strand, counting down.
ATGCAGGGCAAGGGCCATGCCCTGTCGTCGCTGGTACGGCTTGAAGGTACGCCTGGCAGTGTTTTCTACTCGGTGCATGACGGCCCGATCACCAAAGGCATGTCGGGTGGGCCGGTGTTTGCCGATGACGGCACGGTGGTGGGCATCAACGTGGCCATCATTCCCACCAACGAGATCGATGCGGGCAAGCGCCCGGACCTGGTCGGCAAGGACCGTATCAGCGTGTTCATGTCGTTCAGCGAAATCGACAAGGAATGGCGACGCTATCAGTACCTGCTGGCGCACAAGGCCAAGCCCCAGGCACCGGCTGCGGTCAAAGGCTACGTGGCGGTGGCCGCCAAGCCGTGAATCGGGGCGCGGTGTTGGATGAAAAGCGGCCTATGATGTGAGGCTGATGGCCTCTTCGCGGGTAAACCCGCGAAGAGGCCCTGCCAGCCAACGCGAGAAGGACCTGCCATGCACCTGACCCACCGCCCCATCCGGCCAGAAGACATCCCCGTTATCTGCAGCTTCCCGCAGAGCCCGGACGAACTGTTCTACATGTTCCCCAAAGCCACCTACCCCCTCACCCCCAACCAGCTGAGCGACGCCATAGCCCAACGCAGCGGCTCCACGGTAGTGGAAGGTAACGGCGCTGTCCTGGCCTTCGCCAATTTCTACAAAGCCGAACATGGCGGCCTATGTGCCCTGGGCAACGTAGTGGTGGCCCCCAGCGCCCGCGGCCTTGGTGTAGCGCGTTATCTGGTAACGGCAATGATCGACCTCGCCCGCCAGCAGTACAGCGCCCGGGAGGTCTGGGTGTCATGCTTCAATCACAACACCGCAGGCTTGCTGCTTTATCCACAGCTGGGCTTCACACCGTTCGGCATCGAGGAGCGGCAGGCGTGGGACGGCACGCGGGTAGCGTTGGTGCAGATGAAGCAAATACTGACTTAACCGAGCTGGATCAGCGGGTCATTGCATGTGGCTGAACGAGAAGGTCCACCCCCAGAGCACGAATGACCCTCAATACAGTGTCAAAACGAGGCTTCGCGCCAGGGCTCAGCGCCTTGTACAGGCTTTCTCTACCCAGCCCACTCTCCATAGCAATATGTGTCATGCCCCGTGCACGAGCGATATGGCCAAGTGCTCGAATGATTTCCTCGGTATCGCCATTTGATAGCACCTGACTAAGGTATTCACTGATTGCCTCATCGCTGCTCAACAAGGCTGCCATATCAAACGGGATCAATTTTTCGCTCATTTCATCTCCTTCAGCAGCTTTCTGGCTTTGAGGATGTCGGCGGCTTAGGTGGACTTGTCGCCGCCGACCAGCAGTAAAACCAACCTCTGCCCCTTTTGCGTGAAATAGACGCGATAACCGGCAGCTACGTCGATGCGAAGCTCACCAATACCGCCTCCAAGCCACTTGAAGTCACCAAGATTGCCCGCCGCTGCTCGCTCCAGCCTACGACCTATCGCCAGCCTGGCCCTCAAATCTCTCAAGCTCGATAGCCAAGCGGCAAAGCTTTCCGTCTGTTCAACGAGAAACATCAAGTGGTCACCCAATCGTATCCTTATGGATACACCCATTCAAGGATTGAAGCGACCCACTCTGTCGTTTTTGAGCTGAATCAGGAATTCAGGCACGTCTGATAGGCTGGTCGGAGTTTTCCCTTCGTTTCAGCTACAAAATCCCTTGCAACATTCAACCCTCGAACCTTCGACGAGCCTCGGCGTCCCATCCTGCATCCCCCGCGTTTCGAGGTACCCCCGCGTGAAAGACGTCATCGCCCGCAAGTACCGCCTGGTGGTGAAGACCATCGGCTATATCGGTTGGTCGCTGTTCTGGCTGCTGATCTGGGATGTGCTGGTCACCATCGATTTCATGCTGTTCTTGAACAGCAAGTTCACCCTGCCACTGATCCCGCTGACCCTGCTGGGCTCAGCCTTGGTGGTACTGGTAAGTTTTCGCAACAGCAGCGCCTACAACCGCTGGTGGGAGGCTCGCACCCTGTGGGGCGCGCTGGTGAACAGTTCGCGCAGCTTCGCCCGGCAGACGCTGACGCTGATCGATGACCCGGATGACGGCCTGAACCCGGTCAAGGCCACCCTGCTGCGCCGGCATATCGCCTATGTGAACTGCCTGGCGGCGCACTTGAAAGGCGAAAGCTGCCCGGAGGAGTTGATGGCCTTCATCCCCCCGGCGGAGTTCGAACGGCGCAACCGCTCGAACAATTTCGCCAATGACATTCTCGGCGGCTCGGCAGCCTTGCTGGCGCGGGAATACCAGGCCGGGCGGCTGGACAGCATTCGTCTGGCGCGGCTGGAGTCGACGCTGGTAGACCTGTCTAACGCCCAGGGCGGCATGGAGCGGATTGCCAATACGCCATTGCCCTACCCCTATGTGTATTTCCCACGGCTGTTCATCACCCTGTTCTGCCTGATCGTGCCGGTGGGGCTGGTGGAATCGCTGGGCTGGTTCACGCCGCTGGCGTCGACGGTGGTAGGGTTCATGTTGCTGGCCATCGAGCGGATCGGCACGGACTTGCAGAGCCCGTTCAGGTTCAGCGAGCATCAGATCCAGATGGATACCATATGCGAGACGATCGAGCGTAACCTGGAGTCGATGCAGCGGGAGGCGCAGTGTGCCGAGGCTGTAGACGCCTGAGAGATGTCGGGGCTGCTTTGCAGCCCGGGCTTTCCGTCAGGCACGCACATAGCGCTGACGCAACACATCACTCGACACATCCACCAGCAACACCAACACCAGCATACCGATGATCACCGTGCTGGCCTGGGCCTCCTGGAACAGGCTCAAGGTGGTGTACAGCATCTGCCCCAACCCGCCCGCCCCGACGAACCCGAGCACACTTGCCATGCGGATGTTGTTCTCCCAGCGGTACAAGCTGTAGGCCAGCAACTGCGGCCACAGGTTGGGCAGGGTACCAAAGCAGAACGCCGCCACCTGGCTGCCCCCCTGCAAACGGATCGCCGCCGCCGGCTCGGGCGGGGCGTTCTCAAGCGCCTCGGCAAACAACCGCCCCAGCACGCCAGCGGTGTGCAACGCCAAAGCCAGGGTACCGGCATTCGGCCCCAGCCCAGCCGCCAGCACAGTCAGCGCTGCCCACACCAGTTCAGGAATGGCACGCAAGGCATTGAGCAGCAAACGCGCGGCCCCTTGCAACGGCCAACCGAAGCGGCCCGCCGCCGGCAGTGCCAGCAACATCCCCAATACCATTGCCAACAAGGTGCCCATGCCAGACATGGCCAGGGTTTCCAGCGCCCCGCGCCACACCGCCTTGAGGTGCCCCGCAGACAGATCCGGCTGCAGGAAGCGCCCGGCGTACTCGCCCATCTGCCCCAGCCCGCCATTGCCGACCAGTGCGTGCAAGTCCAGCTCCAGGTATGCGAACGAGGCCACCGCCGCTGCCACCATGGCGCCCAGCAACACCCAATTGATCACCCGGTTCATGCCAGCCTCCAGCGCAGCAGGCGGCTGAGCAGGTCGGCCAGGATCACCAGCAGCAAGAACGTCAACAGCATGCTCGCCACTTGCGCACCCGCAAACATGCGCATCGACAGGTCGATCTGCTGGCCCAGCCCGCCAGCACCGACAAAGCCCATCACCACCGAAGCCCGCACCGCGCACTCCCAGCGGTACACGGTGTACGACACCACTTCGGAGGCAGCATTGGGCAGGATGCCGTAGAAAAACGCCGCCAGCCGGCCACTGCCCGCCTGCAACAAGGCATGCGCCGGGCGCTGGTCGACCGACTCGAAGATTTCGGCATAAACCTTGCCGAGCATGCCACTGTAGGTGATGGCGATAGCCAGTACGCCCGCCGTCGGCCCCAGCCCCACGGCGCGCACGAACAGCAACGCCCAGACGATCTCCGGCACGCTACGCAGGAAAATCAGCAGCCCACGCACCGGCAGGCGCAACAGTCGCGACCACAACCCGGCCCGCCCGCCGCGTGAAGCAGCACGCAAGGACAAGGCACGGCTGGCCAGCAAGCCAGCCGGGATCGCCAACAACAACGCCAGCGCCATGCCGGCAGTCGCCACGGCCAGGGTCTGCAAGGTGGCTTCATACAGCAGTGCAAGAAAATCGGCATCATGTGCCGGCGGCCAGAAGGCGCTGGTAAAGCTGGCAATCTGCTGACGGTTGTCCGCCTGCAACAGCACCCCGGGGTTCAGTTCGCTTGTCTGGATAGCCGGCCACAGTACTGCCACCGCCAACAGGGCCAGCAGCAACCGCGGCAGCAGCGCCGGGTCGCGGGCGTCGGCCTTCAGCATCGCGGAATCTGCACGGTCAGGGTCGGCCCCTGGGTGGGCGGCGGAGCCAGTTGTTCGTTGGCGTATAGCGCGTCCAGCAGTTGCTCGGTGACCGCTTCGGCCAGGCAGTCGAACACAACCTGCCCTTCCCGAATGCCAATCACCCGCGGAAAATGCGCCAGCGCGAGCTCTACGGCGTGCAGGCTCGCCACCAACGTCACGCCAGTCGCTTGGGCATGGCGATTGAGCAAGGCCAGGCTGTGGTCGGCCAACACCGGGTCCATGGCCGACACCGGTTCGTCGGTCAGCAGCACCTGCGGGCGCTGGTACAACGCCCGAGCAATGCCCACCCGCTGCAACTGGCCACCGGACAACTGCCCACACTGCACGAACAGCTTGTCGGCCAGGCCCAGTTCGGCCAAGGCCTGGCGCGCCCCCGGTACATCGCTGGGGTACAGCAGGTTGAGCAAGCCGCGCAGCGTACCCCACTGCCCCAGGCGACCCGCCAGCACTGCGGTCACTACCCGCTGACGCGGTGGCAAAGGCGGCGCCTGATGCACCAGGCCAACCTGCGCGCGCAGTCGCTGGCGTGCCCTTGCCGACAGCGCCCAAGGCTGCTCGCCAAGCAACTCCAGGCGCCCACTGGTGGGCTGAACGGCCGTGGCCATCAGGTGCAGCAAACTGGACTTGCCCGCCCCCGACGGCCCGATGATGGCGACACGCTCGCCCTGCGCGATCCGCAGGCTCACCGCGTCAAGCGCGCGTACCTGGCCATGGCGCAGGCTGGCACCGTGAAGATGGATTGCCGCATTCGAAGCTGTCACTTGAGCAGGCCGGCCTCGCGTGCAGCTTGTTCGGTGCCCTTGTAGTTCTCAGGCTTGGTCTCGATGAAGCGGCTGGCGGCCTGCAGGTCCAGGATCGCCTTGTGCTCCGGGTTGCTCGGGTCAAGGTCCAGGAAGGCTTTCTTGATTTTCTGTTTCAACGCCGGGTCCATGTTGCCGCGCACGGTCCAGTTGTAGTCGAAGTAGGTCGGGGTGGTGGCGAACACCTTCACCTTGGTGGTGTCGACCTTGCCGGCATCCACCAGCTTTTGCCACACGCTGGCGTTCAGCACGCCACCCTCGACCTTGCCAGCCTGTACCCAGGCCACGGTGGCATCATGGGCGCCAGAATAGGCCACGCGGCTGAAGTACTCTTCAGGCTTGATATTGTCCTGCTTGAGCATGAAGTAACGCGGCATCAGGCTGCCCGAAGTAGACGAAATGGAACCGAAGGCAAACGACTTGCCCTTCAGATCGCTCAGGCTTTTCACGTCGGGGTTGGCGGTGATGAACTTGGACGTGAACTGTGCGTCCTGCTCACGCTGTACCAGTGGCGTGGCGGTCGGGTCCTTCAGGTGCACCTGAACGAACGTGAAGCCCCCCAGCCAGGCCAGATCGAGGCGGTCTGCGGCCAGCGACTCGACCACCGCTGGGTAGTCGGCCACGGGTACGAACTTCACCTCCATGCCCAGTTGCTTGGCCAGGTATTCACCCAAAGGCTTGAACTTGCGCTGCAGCTCGGTCGGCGCTTCGTCGGGGATGGCGCTGACACGCAGGGTTTCGGCGGCCTGAACGACAGCGGCACAGCAAGACAGCACGAGGCCGGCGGCAAGCGCCAGGGGGCGGTTGAGCATGGGTGTTCTCCGGTTCAATAGCGGGGAAGTGCCGACACATTTGCCGACACCGGGAATTATAAGAGGCAAGGGCCTAAAGGCCAGCTTTGCTACAATCGCGCAACAATTTGACCTGCAGAGGTGCATATGAGCGAGCCGATTCGCCTGACCCAGTACAGCCATGGCGCCGGCTGTGGCTGCAAGATCTCCCCCAAGGTGCTGGACGTGATCCTCGCCGAAAGCGGCACCCAGGCCCTGGACCCGAAACTGTGGGTCGGCAATGCCTCGCGCGACGATGCAGCAGTGTACGCGCTGGACGACGAGCGCGGCGTGGTTTCGACCACCGACTTTTTCATGCCGATCGTCGATGACCCTTACGACTTCGGCCGCATTGCCGCCACCAACGCCATCAGCGACATCTATGCCATGGGCGGCGACCCGCTGATGGCCATTGCCATCCTCGGCTGGCCGGTCAACGTGCTGCCGCCGGAAGTCGCCCGCGAAGTCATCCGCGGCGGCCGCGCAGTGTGTGCCGAAGCGGGTATCCCGCTGGCCGGCGGCCACTCGATCGACGCGCCTGAGCCGATCTTTGGCCTGGCCGTCACCGGCGTGGTCAATAAACGCCACCTCAAACGCAACGACACTGCCAGCGCGGGCTGCCAGCTGTACCTGACCAAGCCCCTGGGCATCGGCATCCTCACCACTGCCGAAAAGAAGGCCAAGCTGCGTGTGCAAGACCAAGGCCTGGCTCGCGACTGGATGTGCACCCTCAACACGCCCGGCAGCCGCTTCGGCAAGCTGGACGGGGTCAAGGCCATGACCGACGTCACCGGCTTCGGCCTGCTCGGCCACCTGGTCGAGCTGGCCGAAGGCAGCGGCCTCACCGCGCACCTGAACTACGCCGCCGTGCCACGCCTGCCTAGCGTCGACCACTACCTGGCCGAAGGCTGCATCCCCGGTGGAACCCTGCGCAACTACGACAGCTACGGGCACAAGATCGGCGCCCTCAGCGACGACCAGAAGCACCTGCTGTGCGATCCGCAGACCAGCGGTGGCTTGCTGGTTGCTGTTGCCCCGGAGGGTGAAGCCGAGTTCCTCGCCGTGGCTGCCGGCCTGGGCCTGAAACTGTCTCCGATCGGCAAGCTGGTCGAGCGACAGAGCCATGCGGTCGAGGTGATCTGATGCGCCCCGACTGCACCGACTTCCGTCAGCTGTTCCTCGACGACGTGCCGATGATGGACATGCGCGCCCCCGTCGAATTCGCCAAAGGCGCCTTCCCTGGCGTGGTAAACCTGCCGCTGATGAACGACCAGGAGCGGCAGAAGGTCGGCACCTGCTACAAACAGCAGGGCCAGGCCGCCGCCATCGCCCTGGGCCACCAGCTGGTCAGTGGCACCACCAAGCAAGCCCGTCTGGAGGCCTGGGCAGCGTTTGCCAAGGCGCACCCTGACGGTTACCTGTACTGCTTCCGTGGCGGCCTGCGTTCGCAGATCGTGCAGGGCTGGCTGCGCGATGAGGCGGGTATTCAGTACCCGCGTGTCAAAGGCGGCTACAAGGCCATGCGTACCTTCCTGCTGGAGACTACCCAGCAAGCGGTGGAGCAATGTGATTTCGTACTGGTCGGTGGACTGACCGGTACCGGCAAGACCGATGTGCTGCACCAGTTGGACAACGTGCTGGACCTTGAAGGCCACGCCAACCATCGCGGCTCCAGTTTCGGCAAGCGCGCCACGGCGCAACCGGCGCAGATCGACTTTGAAAACCAGCTGGCAATCGACGTGCTGAAAAAGCGCGCCCGCGGTATCGGGCAGTTTGTGCTGGAAGATGAAGGCCGCATTGTTGGCAGCTGCACGGTGCCGCTGGAGTTGTACCAAGGCATGCAGCATTACCCGCTGGTGTGGCTTGAAGACAGTTTCACCAACCGCGTGGAGCGCATCCTGCGCGACTACGTGGTCAACCTGAGCGCCGAGTTCAAGGCCGTGCATGGCGAAGAAGACGGCCCCCGGCTGTTTGCCGAGCGCATGCTGCAGAGCATGGCCAACATCTACAAGCGTTTAGGTGGAGAGCGCCATCAGCGCTTGTCCGAGATGCTGCGCGAAGCCTTGGAAGAGCAGCAGCGCAGCGGCGCAGTAGACCTGCACCGGGGCTGGATCGAAGGCTTGCTGAACGAGTACTACGACCCGATGTATGCCTACCAGCGCGCAGCCAAGGCCGAGCGCATCGAGTTTGCCGGGGATGCCGTGGAGGTGCGCGAGTACCTCAAGGCCCGGGCGCTGCGCCAACCGCGTAAATAGAACCAGCACCCTGCAGTGCCCTGTAGGAGCGGGTTCACCCGCGAAGAAGGCAACGCGGAGCATGACACCCGCAAAGCCGGTGTTCGCGGCTGAACCCGCGCCTGCAAATGTGGGCCAATCATGCCTGAACAGGCGCTACTGCCCAGGGCTAAGCACCCGCTCCAGCTCCGCAGCGCGGTCGCGGGTCATGTCCATGATGCAGCTGCCACCTTCCAGCTGCGCCAGGGTTCCACCACTGGCCTGTACATGGAACTGGCAATTGCCATCACGGTAGGCCAGCCACTTGCGCTGCACATCCCGCAGGCTCTTCTGTTGCCCGGCATCCAGCTTGCCCATCAGCTGCTTGTACACCCGGTTCAAGCGCTGGTCCTGCACTTGCGTTTCGGCCCCAATGCACGCGCTCATGGCCACGGTGCTGGAGGCCTTGTCCATGCACTGCCCGTAGGCCGCCGTGTAATCGTCCGCCATCGCTACCGGTAGCACGCAGGCCAGTGCCAGGCCTGCCAGGTAATGCTTGATCATGCTAACCCTCCTTGTGGGTATCAAAGCGTCTGCGGCTGCTCCGGAGGCATCAGCACCTTGCCTGGCTCGAAGCGCAGCGAGGGCATTTGCGTCGCTGCATACAACGTTACCCCCAGGGCGGCAATCAAGGCGACATCAAGCCAGTTCCAGCCTGGCACGTCGTCAGCCCTTCGCGCCTTCCAGCAAAACCAGGCTTGCCCCAGGCAAAACACCACCATCGCTACCAGCCACAGGTAGAAGCCAGCACCAAAGCCGGTAAGGTCATGAAATTCATAGCTGCTGTTATCCGGCAAGCGGTCGATGCCAAAACTGCTGGCAGCCAGATACGCCGCCCCAAGCCCGGCCAGCAAGGCCAACCGGCGAAACCGCCGATGAGCCAGGATGGCCAAGGCCAGCAGCGGATTGGCAAACCATTGGTACAAGCCGAACGGCATGCCCCATGGCCCGTACAGCAGCATCTGCAGGGCCGGCATATGACGCTCGCCGCTCATCAGCGCGCCATCGAAGAACAGGGCGAGCAAATACAGCAGCAGGCTGATACTCAGGTAGAAAGCGGGCAAAGGGGATTCCTGAGAGAAACGGGACAGCCTACGACCTTAACCCAGGCCCTGCCCCGCTTCCAAACCCTCAATAGGTGCCGCGCAGGGTCACCATGAAGTTGCGTGGTTCACCATAGTAGTTGCCATAGGTCGAAGTACCCACAGTTTCGTAGTACTTCTTGTCGAACAGGTTGTTGCCGTTGAGCGTGACGTTCCAGTGATCATCGACACGGTATTCGACCAACGCGTTCCAGATCGCATAGCCGCTCTGGTCGAAGTCGAACGGTACGTTTCGCTCAACCAGCGCGCCGCTGCTGTCGTAGCGATTCACTGTACCGCTCATGTACGTGGCGCTTTGCACCTGCACGCCGCCGCCGACCTTGAAGTCGCTGAGGATACCCGGCAGCCGGTAGGTGCTGTACAGCTTGAACAGGTGCTTTGGCATCACCGTGCTCAGCGGTGCATCGGCGCTGCGGTTGCGGTTCAGGTTGAAGGTGTAGCCCCCCACCAGCATCCAGTCCGGCAGCAGCTCGCCAGACAGCTCCATGTCGATGCCCTTGCTCACCACCTTACCGTTGGACACATAGCAGCAGCTGCCCGAGAAGCCGGCGTTGGTGGCCAGGAAGTTCGGGTCTTGCACCGCTTCGTTTTCGCGGGTGCTGTAGTACAGCGCCACGCTGGCGTTGAGTGCGCCGTTGAACAACTCACCCTTGAGGCCGGTTTCGTAGGTTTTGCCGGTCATGGGCTCAAGCGGCGAACCGCTTTGCGCAGGGCCGCTGATTCGGCTGGACTGCGGTTTGTAGATTTCCGAATAGCTGACGTATGTCGACCATTGATCGTCAAGGTCGTAGACCAGGCCACCGAACGGGGTGACCTTCGTGCCTATACGCTGCTCCGGGCTGGAGATACTTGCTGGCGAGGTCAGGTTGTTGGTGTAGGTCTGCCAAAAGTGGAAACGCTGTGCACGCGCACCGACAATCAGGTGCAGGGGCTCGGCCAGCTGCAAACGCAGGCTGCCGTACAGGCCGTACTGACGTTGCGAGTTGGGGCTGTAGTCGCGCTTGTAGTCACGCCCGTTGCCGGGGTCGTCGAATGCCGAGCTGTCGGGGTCGAACACGTTGGCCGGCGCGCCCGAGGCGGCATAAGGCGCAGTGCCCAGCCACCGGCTGTCGATCTTCTGGTAGTCGGCGCCGAAGACCACTTCATGGTCCAGACCAAAGGCCTGGAAGTGGCCAGAGACGTTACCGTCATACAGGTGCTGCTCGTTCTCCTGACGGGTCGAGGTGCCGTACCAGGTCGCCCCGCGATTGGTCACCGGGTCTACTGCATTCAGGGTGGTCGCCGTCTTGAACAGCCCAAGGTCCCACGTGTTGGTGTAGCTGAGGTTGAGCTTCCAGTCGTCGTTGAATCGGTGGTCCACCTTGGCGAAGTACTCGCGCGCGGTGGCGTCGAGGTAGGCCCAATTCTTGGTCAGGCCGGTATGCCGTGGCAGGTTCAGGTCAGCACCATTGCTGTAGCGCGGCACCGCACTGTTGCTGCCAGTTTCGTGGGATTTGTTGTAGCGAGCGCCGAAGGTGAGCATGGTGTCGTCCGTAACGTCCGCCTCCAGCACGCCATACACCAACGGCCGCTCGGTGGCGCGGTTGTCGGTGAAATACTGGCGATCGGTGTTGGACATCACCAGGCGACCGCGCACGCGGCCATCCCAGCCCAGCGGGCCGGACAGGTCGAACTCCTGGCGATAGTTGTCCCAGCTACCGGCCGACAGGGTCAGCTTCAGCTGGTTAAAGGAAGTCGGCCGCTTGCGCACCATGTTGATGATGCCACCCGGGTCACCCGAGCCACCATACAACGCAGCAGTACCGCGCAGTACCTCGATGTGGTCGAACTCGGCCAGTTCGAAGATGTTCGACGAATAGAACGAACCCATGGCGGTGCCCAGCGCCTGCGGTGCAGCGCCGTCGATCTGCAGGTTCTGGATACTGAAACCACGCGAGATGAAGTCCTGGGTGCGGAAGGTGGTGCTCTGGGTGACGATCCCCGGCGTCACTTTCATCGCCTGGTTGATGTCGGTCAGTTGCTGGTCTTCAATCAGCTGGCGGGTCACGGTCGACACCGATTGCGGCGTCTGGCGCAGGCTGGTCGGGGTCTTGGAGCCAACGCTGATCAGGCCCGGTGCGTAGGAGCCGGTGTTCTCGGTACTCTGGCCCATGCCCTGCCCGGCTACGGTGGTCACGCCAAGTTCCATCGCCTCACTGCTCACCGCCGCTTGCGGCTCGGCCACCAGCCGGTAGCCGTTATCGCTACGCTCTACCCGGTAGCCACTGCCGGCCAGCAACACGGCAAAACCGCTGTCCACCGAATACAGGCCATGCAGGCCGTTGCTTTGCAGGCCGGCCAGTGCTTCAGGGGTGAAGGCCAGCGACACGGCGGCTTGCTGGGCATAGCTGCCAAGCGCCTGGGCGAGGTTGCCGGCAGGCACGTCGAAGCTACGGCGGGCGGCCTCCTCGGCGACGGCCGGCAGGGTCGCAACGGATAGGGCCAGCCCGGCACAGGACAGGCGCAAGGCCAGGGCTAGCGGGCTGAGGACGGGGTGGCCAGGGAATCGGTGCATGGTGGATCGGCTCCTTGTTCTTGATCGGTTGGCCTCTTCTCTGACGGGCCACTGCGCAGAAGCGGAACCACCTGGATCAATTTTCTCGTGAGACGGGCTCGACCGTGGTCCACCAGCGGCCAACGCCGCCGATACGAATCGGCAGCGCCTCGGCCAGCAGGCGCAGGGCTCTTTCGCTGTCATCCAGCGGCAGTACCGCCGACACCTTGATCGCCTGCATTGCCTGGCGGTCGAAGCGCAGCACGCCACGGCGTTGCTCGGCCAAGGCATCGAGCACCTGGTCGAGCGGTGCGCCGTCGGCCACCAACTGGTGATGCTGCCAGGCCCGATCGACCCGCGCCGGGTCGATGGCCGGCAACGGGCCAAGCCCGTCACGCGCCACCCATGCCCGCTCGCCCGGGCCCACGACCAACTGATCGCCGGACACGGCAGTGCGCGCCTCGACCCGGGACTCAAGCATGGTCAGCTCGCTGCGAGCGTGGCCTTGGCTGACCACGAAGCGCGTACCCAGGGCCTTGAAGCTGCCTTCGTCGGTCTGTATCACGAAGGGTCGCGTTGGGTCATGGCTGACATCCACCAGCACCTGGCCATGCAGCAGGCGGATGCGCCGCTCGCCAGTGCTGAACTCGACATCTACTGCAGAGTTGCCGGCCAAGGTCAGCTGCGAGCCATCTGCCAGGGTTTGGCTGCGCCACTCCGCCGGCGCGGTATGCAAGTCGGCCAGCCAGTCGCGCGGCGTTCCACCGGAAAGGCTCAGTGTGCCCAGCAAGGAGATTGCCAGGGCCAAACCGAGCAAAGTGCGCCGTGCGCCCGAGCCTGGAGCCGAAACCTGTACGCCGGCGCGCAGCCCCGCGCCCACCGGCCCGCGTTGCTTGCGCAGTGCCTGCACCTGGCTGATCACCCCTTGCATGCGGCGCAAGGTGGCGCCGTGGCGTGGGTCGGCCTGCAGCCAGGCGTCGAACTCACGCGCCTCGTCGGCATCCAGTTCACCCTCGCCCAGGCACAGGGCCCATTCGGCAGCTTCCTGTTCGATACGCGAGGGATTCACGGTTCGGCAATGTCCAGCGTGCGGTGGCAATGGATCAGGGCCTGAGCCAGGTACTTGCGCACCATGCGTGGGGAAATCTGCAGGCGTTTGGCAATCTGAGGCTGGGTCAGGTCGTCCAGGTAGTAACCGACGAAGGCCTCGCGGGCATTCACGTGCAGGCCTTCCAGCAGAAAAGCGATCTGCTCCAGCGCTTCGAGGGTGATGAGGATGCTTTCGGGAGACTGGTGCCCCTCCAGCACCTCGGCAGCCAAGGCAAGTTCGCTGAGGTAGGCCTCTTCGATTTGCTGTCGGCGCACCCGGTCGATCAACAGACGGCGTGCAGTGGTACTGAGGTAGGCGCGTGGCTCGCGCATGCCCAGCAAGGCATCACGCGAGGCCAGAATGCGCACGAAGGTGTCCTGGGCCAGATCGGCTGCGCTGTGCGAACAACGCAGCTTGCGACGTAGCCAGCTGAAAAGCCAGCCATGGTGCTCGCTGTACAGCTGTTCAAGCGGGTACGGGCTCGGTGAGTCGGCTACGGGCATGGGGCACCGGGACACAAGTGAGAATTGTTCCCGAATAGTAGCTATTCGCCGTAAGACTATGCAACAGGTGGTTCGAGCAACAAGCCGTAGATGCCAGAGTCGGACAGCTCACCCGCCACGCACCAGCGGGCCCGCAAGGTGCCTTCCAGCACAAAACCCTGGCGCTCCAGGGTGCGTGCCGAGCCTTGGTTGCGCGGATCGATTTCGCCTTCCAGGCGGCGCATGTGCAGGGTGTGGGCGAGGTAGTCGATGAAGCAGGTTAGTGCTTCGTCCATGTAGCCCCTGCCCTGCACGGCGCTAGCCAGGCAGTAGCCGATTTCGCCACGGCGGGAAATGTCGTCGATGTTGAACAGCTGGACCATGCCGATCAGTTCGCCGTTGTCGCGGCGGTACATGCCGAGCTTGAGTTGGTCGCCATTGGCATAGGCTTCGCGGTCGGCGGCCAGAGCGCTTTCGGCCTCGGCCAGGTCTTGCCAGGGTGCATGGTGCCAATAGCGCATGACCTCGGGGTCGGCCATGATCGCCAGCCACTGCGCGGCATCGGCATGGCGCATGGGGCGCAGTTGCAGGCGTGGGCTGTCGAGGCAGAGGTCACTGGGGAAACTGCGGGGTGGGGTCACGCCGGATCTCCTGTCCATTGCTGGGGAGATGACAGTTTAACGTCAAGTGCAGGGTTCAGGCATCTCGGGCTGCTTTGCAGCCCGTCGCCGGCAGGTTCACCACAGGCCAGGAGCCTTGCACGCTACCTGTGGGAGCGGCCTTGCGTCGCGAAGGGGCTGCAAAGCAGCCCTGGCAATTCTCGCGGTGCCGCTGATGCCTGGGGCCGCTGTGCGGCCCTTTCGCGACGCAAGGCTCCACATCGACCGCGTCAGGCTGATTGATACTTCAGGCCACCTCAGCCCCATCATCCGGCCAATGCGGCTCGTTGGCCTCTGGCGGAGTCAAGGGTGGCAGGCCATACGCTGCCCGCGCATCATCACAGCTCGGGTTATGCACCCCACCCTCCCACGACGCATCAAACTCGCGGCACGGGCTGGAACGGTTGGCGTAAATCGTACAAGCCACCTCTTTACCGATCTCGCCCTGAAGGCTGACACAGCGGCAGGGCTTGGCATCGGTGCCGATCATGGCAACGCGCGTGGGGTTGATCTGTACCACCAGGTCGTCCGGCACTACGCCCCCGGCAGACTGGCATTCGCCCCAGAAGAAGGACACACGGAAGTACCCGCAGCAGGCGCCGCAGTCAAGGCAAGGGTTATATTCAGACATGATGTCACGGAGGGAAGGTGGTTGTTATCGGGGCTGGCCCGCGGCGCCATTTTTAATCCAACCAGGGGCCGCTGGATAGAGGGGGAATGCAAAAAAAGTTGCCGCTGATCCGGCCACTGAACAAGGGCGACCAGTGCATTCACCGGCCGCCCCCTTTCAGCTAGCAGATGGGCTGGTAGGCTTCAGCGTCCCAGCATTTTAAACCCAGGCCTGCGCTCGGCTTGTAGCTGCCTCCCTGTACCTTGCTGAACTGCGTATGCACCTCACCACAATGCACCAGACGATCATTTTTATCGCCCTCGGTGAGTACCGTGTAGGACTCACTGCGCATGGCCTGATACTGCCTGTCGGCAGCCGCCATGACCTGGTGATACTTCATCAACTGGCTGCTGCTCAAGGCCAGACGTTTGTCCAGGTGCACGCCCCAGCGGGTCAGGCAAACCTCGGCAAAGTGGCGAACGATCAGCCCAGGTTCGGCCAGCACCTTGCCATCGCCTGCGCCATCAGCCGAGGCGTTGCCCACCAGCGTGGCATGGCGGCCCGGCATCGGGTAAACGCATATCCGTGTCCCTTTGGCGACCGAAGGGATCACGCAGGCAAAACCTTTGGAGCGCTCATCCCTTGAGTAGAAGCCTACGTACTCTTTGACATTATCCGCCAAGGTTACGCGCTCGGCCTGTACGTTACCGACGCCAGGCACCGGGTCGATGGCAAATATGTTCACCGGTATGCCCCGCAATACCGGGTCTTGCGCCATGGCATTGGCCAGCATGTGGCAGCTGATCCCTCCCCTGCTCCAGCCCACCAGGTTGACCTGGGTTGGCAGGCGCGGTTTGCGGAACATGCTGATGATGCGCTCCTGCAGTTCCTGCGGGGTCGGGTGGCGATCGCCATAGTCGTAGGTTCGCCAGAACCATGAAGCGGAGGAAGACACGTCCGGAATGGGCACGCCGGCAGCTTTCAGCCGCTCGTATTCTTGCTCACTGAGTTTGGTGCGCCGCCAACTGCTTTCGCCTTTGATGACCTGCAGGACATGGTTGACGTTCTCCTCCCAGCCGCGACCAAACAGCTGGCCGGTCCAGTTGAAATAGCCGCCGGGTTCGACGAACAGGTTGTCATCCTGAAGGTTGCCGCTGCCTGGGCCGTCAACGGCGATCCAGTGGGCGAATTCCCGGCTCTGGTCATTACTGGCCAGGGTCGAGACCAGCTCGCCATTCCAGAAGTTGGGATTGGCGTCGTCGAAACGGTGCGAGCCAGTGCCGCAGAAGTAGGCGGTGAAGACACTCATGGGGGGATCTCTTTGGTGAGAAATGAGTGCTGACGGTAGGCGTACGGGTAATCAGAAGGCAGGCGGAAAGCTCACCCAAGAGGCAGTTGGGGCTGCTTCGCAGCCCCAATGGGCTTACTTGCGAGCCAAACCATCAGCCCGGAACATTTGCCGGATTCCGCGGATGGCCTGGCGAATACGGTCCTGGTTCTCGATCAACGCAAAGCGCACATGGTCGTCCCCATAGTCACCAAAGCCGATCCCCGGCGACACGCAGACCTTGGCCTCGGCCAGCAGCTTCTTGGAGAACTCCAGCGAACCCAGGTGCGCATACTCCGGCGGGATCTTCGCCCACACGTACATCGACGCCTTGGGGTTCTCGACCATCCAGCCCAGTTCGTGCAGCCCTTTGACCAGCAGGTTGCGACGCTGGCGATACTGCTCGGCAATGTCGCGCACGCACTGTTGGTCGCCTTCCAGCGCGGCAATGGCTGCGACCTGTAGCGGGGTGAAGGTGCCATAGTCGTGGTAGCTCTTGATCCGCGCAAGGGCGTTGACCAGCTCGGGGTTGCCGACCATGAAGCCGATGCGCCAGCCGGCCATGTTGTAGCTCTTGGACAGGGTGAAGAACTCCACCGCAATGTCCTTGGCACCCGGCACCTGCATGATCGACGGGGCTTTCCAGCCGTCGTAGACGATATCGGCATAGGCCAGGTCATGCACCACCAGTACGTTGTACTGCTTGGCCAGGGCCACCACGCGCTCGAAGAAGTCCAGCTCCACGCACTGGGCGGTCGGGTTGGACGGGAAGCCCAGGATCATCATCTTCGGCTTGGGGATGGACTCGCGAATGGCCCGCTCAAGCTCGTTGAAGAAGTCCACACCCGGCACCAGCGGCACCGAACGCACCTGGGCACCGGCGATCACTGCGCCGTAGATGTGGATCGGGTAGCTGGGGTTGGGCACCAGCACCGTATCGCCCTGGTCGAGGGTGGCCAGCATCAGGTGGGCCAGGCCCTCTTTCGAGCCGATGGTAACGATGGCTTCGCTTTCCGGGTCGATGTCGACCTCGTAGCGGTCCTTGTACCAGTTGGAGATGGCCCGACGCAGGCGCGGGATGCCGCGCGAGGTGGAGTAGCCGTGGGTGTCTTCACGCTGGGCGACCTGTACCAGCTTCTCGACGATGTGCGGCGGGGTGGCGCCATCGGGGTTGCCCATGCTCAGGTCGATGATGTCCTCGCCACGGCGGCGGGCGGCCATCTTGAGCTCGGCAGTGATGTTGAAGACGTAAGGGGGGAGACGATCGATGCGCGCAAAGCGGCGCGGCGAACCTGGGTTGGCCATGGCTTCCTCTGAGGACGTAAGCGCCCGGAACCGTCCGAGCGACGCTGGCCGATGTGGCGGCCTGAATCAGAAGATAGTGCCGAAACAGGATACTTGTAAAGGATAATTTCCTGTTTTGTTAGAACTTTTCAGATCTATTGTTTGAAAATCAGAGATTTATATTTTCCTGTGCTGGCCTCTTCGCGGGTAAACCCGCTCCTACAGGAACCTTGTAGGAGCGGGTTTACCCGCGAAGAGGCCGGCACAGGAAAAATACCCAAAAAAAACCCCGGCACAGTGGCCGGGGTTTTCGTGAAACAGGCAGCAGTTTCAGCGTGCGTAGGTCATCAGCACATCCGCAGCGGTCTGGCTGTCCACCCCCATCATCACGCTCAGGGCAGTGACGGTAAGGATGGAGAAGCCGAACACCTTGCGGGCCCACTTGCTGTCGTCCTCGGCCTTGTAACCACCCCAGGCCATGTACAGCCAGTACAGGCCCATGGCTGCTGCCACGGCCAGGTAGCCGAGGCCGGCGTAACCGCCGAGGGTGAGCATCAAGGTGGCGAGCACAAAGGCCAGCACGTACAGCACAATCTGCTTCTTCGCCGCCAGGACGCCACGTGCCACCGGCAGGACCGGAATGTTGGCAGCGCTGTAATCCTTGAAGCGGAAGATCGCGATGGCAAAGCTGTGCGGCATTTGCCAAAGGCTGAACATCACCAGCAGGGTTACCGCAGCCAGGTCGAAGCTGTTGCTCACGGCGCAGTAGCCGATCACCGGAGGCATGGCACCGGACAGGCTGCCGACCAAGGTGCCGTGCACCGATTTACGCTTCAGCCACAGGCTGTAGAAACCGACATAGACGACAAAGCCAATCAGTGCGCAGAACGCAGACAGCGGGTTGGCCTGGACATACAGCAGGCTGAAACCCGCCACCCCGAGCAGGGTGGCGTAGATCAGCGCGAGGGGCAGCGACATGCCGCCCTGGACCATGACGCGGTTCTTGGTGCGCTCCATCTTGTGGTCGATGTCACGGTCGATGCAGTTGTTGAACACGCATCCGGACGCAACCACCAGCGAAGTACCGATCACCACCGCCAGGAACAGGGCGAAATCCACATGGCCCTTCGAGGCAAGGAAGAAACCGCCTGCCACGGAAAGCACGTTACCGAAAATGATCCCCGGTTTGGTGATTTGGATAAAGTGCTTAACGGACATGCAGTCTTACCTCACTTGGCCAACATTTCGAAGTGGATGCTGAACATGATCCACAGCGACAGGCCGACAAGCAGAGCGATCACCAGGGTGGTGAACAGGAACGTCGAAACGTTGTTGCGTTGCTCTTTCGAGCGGTCCATGTGCAGGAAGTAAACCAGGTGAACAACTACCTGGATCACGGCCATGGCAACAATGATCAGAACGGTCAGGTTCTTCGGCAGGCTGGCGGTCATGGCCAGGCCGAACGGGATCGCAGTCAGGATGATCGACAGTACAAAACCGATCATGTACGACTTGACGCTGCCGTGATTACCTTCGTGATGAGTGTCGTGTGCGTTAGCCATTACAGAACCCCCAGCAGGTAAACGACGGTGAATACGCAGATCCAGACCACGTCCAGGAAGTGCCAGAACAGGCTCAGGCAGCTCATGCGGGTCTTGGCGGTCGGCGTGATGCCGTGCTTGTTGATCTGGTACATCATGATTGCCATCCAGATCAGACCAGCAGTCACGTGCAGACCGTGAGTGCCTACCAGGGCGAAGAAGCCCGACAGGAAGCCACTGCGCTGCGGGCCGAAGCCCTCGCTGATCAGGTGATGGAACTCATAGATTTCCATCGCGATGAAGCCTGCACCGAACAGGAAGGTCACAGCCAACCAGCCCAGTACGCCCGCTTTCTTGCCATCGAACATCTTCAGCATGGCGAAGCCGAAGGTGATCGAGGACAGCAGCAGGAACAGCGTTTCAACAGCTACGAAATCGAGCTGGAAGATGTCGTGACCCGACGGGCCGCCGGCAAAACTGCCGGACAGCACCGCGTAGGTGGCGAAGAGCGACGCAAACAGGATGCAGTCGGTCATCAGGTACAGCCAGAAGCCCAGTACGGTCATCTGGCCCGAGTCGTGGTGGTGGTCGTCATGCCCATGGTCGTGACCATGAGCAGCGCCGCCGTGCATTACTTGACTGGACATTGATTACACCCGCTCAAACGATTCGACACGTGCGCCGGCAGGCAGAGCACCTGCTTTGGCCAGCGCTTTCATACGCTCGCCTTCGATGCGCGCCACTTCTTCGGCCGGAACCATGTAGCCCTGGTCGTCACGTGCAGCGTGGCGAACGAAGACAGCGATGGTTGCAACCAGGCTCGCGCCCACCAGCCACCAGATGTGCCAGATGAAGGCGAAGCCGAAGACGGTCAGGAACAGGCCCATGAACAGACCGGTAGCAGTGTTGCTCGGCATGTGGATGGCTTCGTACTTGGCCGGGGCCTTGTACGCAACGCCCGCTTCCTTGGCTTCGTGCCAGCAGTCCAGGCCAACTTTCTCAGGCATGTGAGCGAAGTTGTAGAACGGAGGTGGCGAAGAAGTCGACCATTCCAGGGTACGGCCGCCCCATGGGTCGCCGGTCACGTCCAGGTTCTGGTTGCGGTCGCGGACCGAAACGACGATCTGGATCAGCTGGCAAGCGATACCGAACAGGATCAGCACGGCGCCGACAACGGCTACGTACAGGTAGGGTTCCCACAGTGGGTTGTCGGAGTGGTTCAGACGACGGGTCATGCCCATGAAGCCCAGGGCGTACAACGGCATGAACGCAACGTAGAAGCCCGACAGCCAGAACCAGAAGGCAGCTTTGCCCCACTTCTCGTTCAGGGTGAAGCCGAAGGCTTTCGGGAACCAGAAGGCGAAACCGGCGATGTAGCCGAATACCGCGCCACCGATGATCACGTTGTGGAAGTGCGCAATTACGAACAGGCTGTTGTGCAGGACGAAGTCAGCACCCGGAACGGCCAGCAGTACGCCGGTCATGCCACCGATGGAGAAGGTGACCATGAAGCCCAGGGTCCAGAGCATCGGTGCGGTGAAGCGCACACGGCCTTGGTACATGGTGAACAGCCAGTTGAACAGCTTCACACCGGTCGGAATGGAGATCAGCATCGTCGCCAGGCCGAAGAAGGTGTTGACGCTGGCGCCGGCACCCATGGTGAAGAAGTGGTGCAGCCATACAGCAAAGCCGAGGATGGCGATCGCGCCCGATGCGTAAATCATCGAGTGGTGGCCGAACAGGCGTTTGCCAGAGAACGTCGAAGTGACTTCCGAGAACACGCCGAAGGCCGGCAGGATCAGGATGTAAACCTCAGGGTGACCCCACGCCCAGAACAGGTTGACGTACATCATCGGGTTCCCACCAAGCTCGTTGGTGAAGATGTGGAAGTCCAGATAACGGTCAACAGTCAGCAGAGCGAGTGCAGCAGTCAGGATCGGGAACGAAGCGACGATCAGTACGTTGGCCCAGGTGCAGGTCCAGGTGAAGATCGGCATGTCCATCAGTTTCATGCCAGGTGCGCGCATCTTCATCACGGTGACGAGGAAGTTCACGCCGGTAAGCGTCGTACCCAATCCGGATAGCTGTAGCGCCCAGATGTAGTAGTCGACACCCACCCCAGGGCTGTACTGAATGCCCGCGAGCGGCGGATAGGCAACCCAGCCGGTCTTGGCGAATTCACCAACGCCCAGCGAGATGTTGACCAGCAGCACGCCTGCCAGCAGCAGGTAGAAGCTCAGGGAGTTCAGGAACGGGAAGGCAACGTCACGTGCACCGATCTGCAGAGGAACCGCCAGGTTCATCAGGCCGGTGAAGAACGGCATCGCCATGAAGATGATCATGATCACACCGTGAGCGGTGAAGATCTGGTCATAGTGTTCAGGCGGCAGATAGCCTTCGGAGCCGCCGGTTGCGGCAGCCAGCTGGGTACGCATCATGATGGCGTCGGCAAAGCCACGCAGCAGCATGACCATCGCGACGATGATGTACATCACGCCGATCTTTTTGTGGTCGACAGTAGTCAGCCACTCGCTCCACAAGTAGGTCCACTTGCGGAAATAGGTGATAAGACCGACGACAGCGATACCGCCGAGCGCGATCATGGCAAGCGTCACCATGACTATCGGCTCGTGATAGGGTATCGCCTCCAGGCTTAATTTACCGAACATCTCTTACTCCTCTGCACCGGCAGCTGGTTGCATACTCGATTCCACACCCTTGGTTGTGGCCAGATCTTTGCTGCCTGCTTCTTCGTGGCTACGACCGCGGTTCATGCCTTCGTACTTGTCGACGATCAGCTGGAACTGCTCAGGCGAAGCCTCGCTATACAGCGCGACCGGGTTGTTTTCGCTTGGTTTGGCCAAGGCGTCGTATTCGGCCTTGTCCAGCTTCTTCGGCGACTGCTTGACCTCAGCGACCCACTTGTCGAAGTCTTCCTGAGAGGTGGCAGTAGCCTTGAATTTCATGCCGGTGAAGCCAGCACCGCTGTAGTTGGCGCTGATACCGTCGAACTCGCCATTTTCGTTGGCGATCAGGTGCAGCTTGGTGGTCATGCCGGCCATGGCGTAGATCTGGCCGCCCAGGCCCGGGATGAAGAACGAGTTCATCACGGCGTCGGAAGTGACGCGGAAGTTGACCGGAGTGTTAGCCGGGAAGACGATCTTGTTGACCGTGGCAATGCCCTGCTCCGGGTAGATGAACAGCCACTTCCAGTCCAGCGCGACCACGTCGATCTGAATCGGCTTAACGTCCGAATCCAGCGGACGATAAGGGTCCAGCTTGTGGGTGGAGTGGTAGGTGACGTAACCCAGGGCGATGATGATCAGGATCGGGATGATCCATACCGCGGCCTCGATCTTGGTCGAGTGCGACCAGTCAGGGGTGTAAGTGGCTGCCTTGTTGGAAGCACGGTACTTCCAGGCGAACGCCAGGGTCATGATGATCACAGGGATTACCACCAGCAGCATCAGGCCGGTAGCGATCAGGATCAGGTTCTTTTGCTCAATGCCGACCTGGCCCTTCGGGTCGAGCAGGGTCCAGTTGCACCCACTGAGTAAAAGCATGCCTAAAAAGGGCAATATGCCAAACAGTCTGGGGTAACGCTTTTTACTCATCTCACGACCTCTAGATCAGCTTGCTTCAATGCAATTTGTGTTTTGGTAGCCAACACTTCGTCCTGCCAAGTGAGGCATTTCGCGCCCGTACTCGCTCCTGCCTGGGGTCCGACTGCAGGACCTTGGCTTCAAGCGGGTTAGCGGTGCTTATGGTTTCGTAGGCAACAGGCCTGTACTTCAGACCAAGTCCATTTGGTGCGGGAAAACGCGGAGGGGTGTCCGCCCGGTATCGCCGTTGGGCGAAACTTGACGAAGTCAGCAAAAAGGAGCGCTGGGGCTTCCTTCAATCCTGCGACTCGCAAGCAGTGCCGAACGGAAATTGGGGGCGATTGTAGATAGGTCGCCAACCCTTGACTATGACTTATTGAGCAACAGTCTTTTACAGAATCCGTAACAATGCTGCTCAATAATTCAACTTCGCGACAGTTTGTCGCACCCCGCTTGCTAGGCCTCAAAGCCGCATTCTGCAAGGCCTGTGGGTTGATCTGGATCAAGCGGTGCGCAACTTTTCCCTCTTCTCATTCGGTGCAAAAGACCCCATGCAATTCGGGACTTTTGTCTAAGCCTGGCGTCGATTGCGGTAGATACCGAGCGGGACGAGGACGGCGGTCAGCACGAACGCCACAAGTGCCCATTGCGCCAGCGACAGGCCGAGGATCGGCGGATACGGCGTGCTGCAGAAGCCGTCGACCTGAAACGCCAGTGGCCACAGCTTTGCCAGTGGCAGGTCATCCACGATCGGCTGCAGGGTATCGATACCGCAACTGACCATGGGGTTGGCGAGTATATACACATGGTTGCCAGCCGCAACGATTCCGCCAATTGCACTGAGCACCACCAATGCCTCGAAGAAGGTCAGGCTGCGGCGCCCAGGCATCGCCGCAGCGATGAAGGCAAACACGGCAATGAACAGCAACGCATAACGCTGCAGGATGCACAACGGGCAAGGTGCCTCGCCTAGCACCACCTGCATGTAGAGGGCGCCGCCGATCAGTGAAAGGCAGATCAGCCCCAACAGCACCAGAAAGCGCCGTTCCCGATTCAGGCGCGATGTTTGTTCGTTCATTGCCGGTTCCTTCGATGGATAGTGGCAGCGTGGTCCGCCTGCCTGGGCGCAAGTCTACACGCTGGGCATGGCCTGTGAGCATGCCGAGGGAGCGTCGCGGAAGCACTGCGCAGGGCTATCCAGTGTGACTGAGACCGGCCGCAACGACGTCGGTTCAACGCCGGGCGGCAAAAAAACGGCTGCCCAGGTGCCGCGCAGGGGCAAGCCCCTCGACACCCGGGAGTGAAGGATACCGTGATTAAAGGATGATTAAGGATGAAAGCGCAGCGCCCGGTTTCATCTTTCCTTTATATATAGGCAGAACGGTGTGCTGCAGCGGGGGGACGAGTACTTTATAAGCCTGTACCGGCCCCTTCGCGGGTAAACCCGCTCCTACAGAGACGGCACCACATTCAAGACCGGTGCAATACCTGTGGGAGCGGGCGTGCCCGCGAAGAGGCCGGCACAGGCGCTATATCACTCCAGCGCTGCCGCCGGCCCGAAGAACTCGTAGCGGCTCTGCTGCTCCGGCACCCCCAGGCCCTTCAGCTGGCGTTTGACCGCCGCCATGAAGCCCTTGGGCCCGAGGAAGTAGGCGTCCACGTCACGCTCCTGCGGCAGCCACTCGGCAAGCAGGTCTTCACTGAGCAAGCCCACGGCGTCGGCCGCTGCGCCACCTTCCGGCTCGGCATAGCAGTAAAAGCGCTTGAGCTGTGGATGGCGCGCCGCCAGGCCATCGATCCAGTCCCGGAAGGCATGCACCGCGCCATTACGCGCACAGTGGATGAAATGCACCTCGCGCCGGGTTTGCAGTGCTGCCTGCAGCATCGCCAGGGTCGGGGTAATGCCCACCCCTCCGCTGATCAGCACCAGCGGCTTGTCGCTGGCTGCCAGGGTGAAGTCACCCGCAGGCGGGAACAGTTTCAGGGTATCGCCCACCACCAGCTCATCGTGCAGGTAGTTGGAGACCTTGCCGCCCGCCTCGCGCTTGACGCTAATGCGGTATTCCTTGCCGTCGCACAGCGCCGACAGGGAATAGTTGCGGCGCTGCTCGGCACCGTCAATGTCAAGTTTCAGACCGATGTACTGGCCAGGCTCTGCCTTGAGCACCGGCATGCCATCCACCGGGGCGAAGTAGAACGAAACGATCTCGCTGCTTTCCTGCTCGCGGCGTACCAGGCGGAATTCACGGGTACCGCGCCAGCCACCCTCGGCCTCTTCCTTCTCTTTATAGAGGTTTTCTTCAGCGCCAATCAGAATGTCGGCCAGCTGGCCATAGGCCGCGCCCCACGCGTCGATCACCGCAGGGGTGGCAATGTCCTTGCCCAGCACTTCCTCGATGGCGCGCAGCAGGCAGCTTCCGACAATCGGGTAGTGCTCCGGCAGAATCTGCAGGGCAACATGCTTGTTGATGATCTGCCCGACCAGGCCGCCCAGTTGCTCCAGCTGGTCGATATGGCGGGCATACATCAACACGCCGTTAGCCAGCGCACGCGGCTGATCGCCACTGGCCTGGTGGGCCTGGTTGAACAGCGGCCGTACCTCGGGGTATTCGCTGAGCATCATCTTGTAGAAGTGGGTGGTCAGCGCTTCGCCGCCGCTTTCCAGCAGAGGTACAGTGGCCTTGATGATTGCACGTTGTTCGGCATTGAGCATTGCAACAACTCCTGAGCCTGTGGCTTCAAATGACTGCCCCTGCCATTACAGCAATCGTGCCAACTTTTATCGCCAGTAAAATCAGGGGTTTGATGCAGGTCATGTCAAAACGACCCACCTCTGCGTATAGTCATATCGACCCATAGGAGTCCATATGACTACACAGCCACTGCTCACCACCCTCCTGCCCCTGGTCAGCGACCTGTCCCGCGATTTGCCCGACCAGGAACGCTACCGCCGCCTGTTGCAAGCCATGCGTGGCCTGCTGCCGTGCGATGCTGCAGCACTGCTGCGACTGGATGGTGAATGGCTGGTGCCGCTGGCAGTGGATGGCCTTAGCCCCGACACCCTCGGCCGGCGCTTTCGGGTCAGCGAGCACCCGCGTTTCCAGATACTGCTCAGCCGCCCGGAACCCACCCGATTCGCCAGCGATTCCGAACTGCCCGACCCCTACGATGGTTTGGTCAATGCCCCCGATGCCGACCTTGAAGTGCACGACTGCATGGGCTGCCCGTTGATGGTCGATGAGCGCCCATGGGGCCTGGTCACCCTCGACGCCCTCACCCCCGGGCAGTTCCAGAGCCTGGAGCTGGATGCCCTGCAGGCCTTTGCCAGCCTGGCTGCCGCCACCGTTACCGTGGCCGAGCGTATCGAGCACCTGGCCCTGCGCGCCGAAGACGAACACCATCGCGCCGAGCTCTACCGTCAGGCCAGCGGCCAGGATAGAGAGCTGATTGGCCAGAGCCCCGCGCACAAACGCCTGGTGGAGGAAATTCGTCTGGTCGGCAGCAGCGACCTGACCGTGCTGATCACCGGCGAAACCGGGGTTGGCAAGGAGCTGGTGGCCCAGGCCCTGCACCAGGCCAGTAACCGCGCCGACAAGCCGCTGGTCAGCCTCAACTGCGCCGCCCTGCCCGACACCTTGGTGGAAAGCGAACTGTTCGGTCATGTGCGCGGCGCCTTCACCGGCGCGCATGGCGAGCGCCGCGGCAAGTTCGAACTGGCCAACGGCGGCACGCTGTTCCTCGACGAAGTGGGTGAACTGCCGCTGACGGTGCAGGCGAAACTGCTACGCGTGCTGCAAAGCGGCCAGTTGCAGCGCCTGGGTTCGGACCGCGAGCACCGGGTGGACGTGCGCCTGATCGCCGCTACCAACCGCGACCTCGCTGCCGAGGTGCGTACGGGCAACTTTCGCGCCGACTTCTATCACCGCCTCAGCGTTTACCCGCTGCACGTGCCACCTTTGCGCGAACGTGGGCGAGACGTGCTGCTATTGGCGGGCTACTTCCTCGAACAGAACCGTTCACGGCTGGGCCTGAACAGCCTGCGCCTGAGCCATGAGGCCCAAGCCGCGTTGATCGCCTACGACTGGCCAGGCAACGTGCGCGAACTGGAACACCTGATCGGCCGCTCGGCACTCAAGGCGCTGGGCCAGCACCCTGATCGGCCACGTATCCTCACCCTCGAAGCCATCGACCTGGACCTGCGTGTGTCGGCAACCACGCCAGGCACGCTGCCCTCCCCTGCTGCACCGCTGCAAGTGGTCACCACGCCTGAAGGCGGCTTGCGTGAAGCCGTCGATATTTACCAGCGACAGGTGATCGAAGCCTGCCTGCAGCGGCATCAGGACAACTGGGCAGCAGCGGCCCGCGAACTCGGTCTGGACCGCGCAAACCTGAGCCGTTTGGCCCGCAGGCTAGGGCTTCGCTGAGGCTTTTCTACCAAAGGATTAACCCAGAAAGCCATCTGGTTGCTTCCCCACCGGCTGCTATATCTCCCTAACCACCC
Organism: Pseudomonas sp. BO3-4; assembly: GCF_034044115.1. Taxonomy (NCBI): domain Bacteria; kingdom Pseudomonadati; phylum Pseudomonadota; class Gammaproteobacteria; order Pseudomonadales; family Pseudomonadaceae; genus Pseudomonas; species Pseudomonas sp. BO3-4. The sequence continues at coordinate 896,082 of NZ_CP139018.1, read as the reverse complement.
GTTTGTCGACTGCCTGGTCGAGGCTGTGCGTAAGACCCCTGAAAGGGCTCTGTTACGTCGGTTGTGGCCCGAACACTCGGGCCGGGGGATCCGGATATCAGCAGGGAGCATCCATGGACAACATCGTCGTCGCCGATAAGCAATCCGAAGTCGCCACTCAGAGCGCCTGGGGCAATATCAATCTAAACGCACCAAGCGTCGTGCAGGTACCGGTTTCTCCAGACAAAGTGGCCACGGTCACCCAGCGCGGGCAGGACCTGATCGTCACCCTGAAATCGGGGGAAAAGATCACCATCGGTAACTTCTTCGCCGTGGACCAGGCCGGGGTCGGCAGCGATATGGTCTTCGTCGGCGAAGACGGCACCCTGTGGCATGCCCAGTACGATGCGGCAGCGTTCACCGGTTTCACCTTCGAAGAAGTGGCCTCGCTGGACGAACTGGTCGCAGGCATCGGTACTGCAGGCAGTGCCATGCCAACTTGGGCGATTGCCGGGCTCAGCCTGCTGGGCGTGGGCGGCGCAGCAGCAGCGGCGGACAATGGAGGCGGGGGCAGCAGCGGCGGTTCCGACCCCGACACCAGCGCACCGGCCACACCGATCGACCTGCTGGTTTCGCCGGATGGCTTGCGTCTGACCGGCCGTGGCGAAGCAGGCACCACGGTGAACATCCGCGACGCCGCCGGCAACCTGATCGGCAGCGGCACAGTGGGTGCCGACGGCAACTTCAACGTGACGTTGAATGCACCGCAGATCAACAGCGAAAACCTTGATGTCACCCTGACCGACGCCGCCGGCAATGTCTCGGCGCCTGGCACTGTCACTGCGCCGGACGCAACTGCACCACTGGCGCCGACCGACCTGGCTATCGATGAGCAGGGTAACACCCTCACCGGTCGTGCCGAGCCCGGCTCGACGGTTTCCGTGCGAGGCGCTGGTGGCGTATTGCTGGGCACTGCGGTGGCCGGTGCGGACGGCCAGTTCAGCATCACTCTGCAACCGCCACAAATCGACGGCCAGGCCCTGGAGATCAGCGCCGCAGACGCGGCTGGCAATATCTCGCCAGTTGCCAGCATCACGGCGCCGGACGTCGACACCCCAGATACCACAGCCCCTGAACAACCGACCGACCTGGCCTTGGCCGATGGCGTCACTTTCACCGGACGCGGTGAGCCTGGTGCTACCGTGCAGGTGCGCGATGCTGCCGGCAACCTGATTGGCACCGGTGTCGTCGGTGCCGATGGCCTGTTCAGCCTCACCCTGTCGCCTGCCCAGACCAATGGTGAAGCACTCGACGTGCGTCTGGTGGATGCCGCCGGCAACAGCTCTGCCCCATTGCAATTCGATGCGCCGGACATCACACCGCCTGACGCAGTAACCAATATTACAGTTGGTGCTGACGGCCTGGCCCTGAGCGGTCGCGGCGAGCCAGGTGCCACTGTCGAAGTGCGCGATGCCAATGGCACTGTGATCGGCACGGGTGTCGTGGGTGCCAACGGCACCTTCCTGATCGACCTCGCCCCAGCCGCACAGCCGGGCGAGCAGTTGAGCCTGGTGCAGACCGACCCAAGCGGTAATGCTTCAGTGGCTACCGAGTACGATGTACCACTGACCACCGCGCCCGACAGCCCGAGCAATCTGGCCATCAATGCTGATGGCACCACCCTCACCGGTACCGCACCTGCCGGCACCCGTGTGGAAGTGCATGATGCCAACGGCACGTTGATTGGCAGTGCCATTGCCAGCGCCGATGGCAGCTTCAGCATCGAACTGAATCCCGCACAAGCCAACGGCGAACTGCTGGACGTGGTGGCCATCGATGACGGCGGCGTTTCCTCGCTGCCCGCACAGATCACCGCACCGGATGTCACCGCCCCTGCCGCACCGACCGAACTGGCCGTGAGCGCGGACGGCAGCGTTATCACCGGCCGCGCCGAGCCGGGCAGCACCGTGCGCATCGTGGCTGCCGACGGCACCGAACTGGGCACTGCCGTGGTCGGCCCGACCGGCGTGTTCAGCCTCAACCTCAACCCGCCACAAGTTGACGGCGAAGTGCTGCAGGCCACCGCGACCGATGCCGCTGGCAACACATCGCCAAGCAGCGCAGTCACCGCACCGGATATCGACGGGATCGATACCACGCCACCCGCAGCCCCGACTGACTTGGTAATCGGTCTTGCCGGTAGCCAGCTCAGCGGTCGAGGCGAAGCCGGCTCTACCGTGCAGGTACGTGACGCGGCAGGCAACATCCTCGCGACTGGCACCGTCGCTGCAGATGGCACCTTCGTCATCGCCCTGGACCCTGCCGTGAACGACGGCAGCACCTTGCAAGTCACCCTCACCGACGCAGCCGGCAACGTATCCCAACCGGGCTCGGTCACCTCGGCCGACTTGCTGCCGCCCGCGCAACCGACTGACCTAGCCTTGGCCGATGGCGTCACCTTCACCGGTCGCGGCGAGCCCGGCGCTACCGTGCAAGTGCGCGATGCTGCCGGCAACCTGATTGGCACCGGTGTCGTCGGTGCCGACGGCCTGTTCAGCCTCACCCTGTCGCCTGCCCAGACAAATGGTGAAGCACTCGACGTGCGTCTGGTGGATGCCGCCGGCAACAGTTCGATACCGCTGGAGTTCACAGCCCCGGATATCACACCGCCCGAGGCGGTCACCGACATCCTGGTCGGCCCAGGTGGCACGGCACTGAGCGGTCGCGGCGAACCGGGTGCCACTGTCGAAGTGCGCGATGCCAATGGCACCGTGATCGGCACGGGTGTGGTCGGTGCCAACGGCACCTTCCTGATCGACCTCGCCCCAGCCGCGCAGCCGGGCGAGCAGTTGAGCCTGGTGCAGACCGACCCAAGCGGTAATGCTTCGGTGGCTACCGAGTACGACGTACCACTGACCACCGCGCCCGACAGCCCGAGCAATCTGGCCATCAATGCTGATGGCACCACCCTCACCGGTACCGCACCTGCCGGCACCCGTGTGGAAGTGCATGATGCCAACGGCACGTTGATTGGCAGTGCCATTGCCAGCGCCGATGGCAGCTTCAGCATCGAACTGAATCCCGCACAAGCCAACGGCGAACTGCTGGACGTGGTGGCCATCGATGACGGCGGCGTTTCCTCGCTGCCCGCACAGATCACCGCACCGGATGTCACCGCCCCTGCCGCACCGACCGAACTGGCCGTGAGCGCGGACGGCAGCGTTATCACCGGCCGCGCCGAGCCGGGCAGCACCGTGCGCATCGTGGCTGCCGACGGCACCGAACTGGGCACTGCCGTGGTCGGCCCGACCGGCGTGTTCAGCCTCAACCTCAACCCGCCACAAGTTGACGGCGAAGTGCTGCAGGCCACCGCGACCGATGCCGCTGGCAACACATCGCCAAGCAGCGCAGTCACCGCACCGGATATCGACGGGATCGATACCACGCCACCCGCAGCCCCGACTGACTTGGTAATCGGTCTTGCCGGTAGCCAGCTCAGCGGTCGAGGCGAAGCCGGCTCTACCGTGCAGGTACGTGACGCGGCAGGCAACATCCTCGCGACTGGCACCGTCGCTGCAGATGGCACCTTCGTCATCGCCCTGGACCCTGCCGTGAACGACGGCAGCACCTTGCAAGTCACCCTCACCGACGCTGCCGGCAACGTATCCCAACCGGGCTCGGTCACCTCGGCCGACTTGCTGCCGCCCGCGCAACCGACTGACCTGGCCTTGGCCGATGGCGTCACCTTCACCGGTCGCGGCGAGCCCGGCGCTACCGTGCAAGTGCGCGATGCTGCCGGCAACCTGATTGGCACCGGTGTCGTCGGTGCCGACGGCCTGTTCAGCCTCACCCTGTCGCCTGCCCAGACAAATGGTGAAGCACTCGACGTGCGTCTGGTGGATGCCGCCGGCAACAGTTCGATACCGCTGGAGTTCACAGCCCCGGATATCACACCGCCCGAGGCGGTCACCGACATTCTGGTCGGCCCAGGTGGCACGGCCCTGAGCGGTCGCGGCGAACCGGGTGCCACTGTCGAAGTGCGTGATGCCAATGGCACCGTGATCGGCACGGGTGTCGTGGGTGCCAACGGCACCTTCCTGATTGACCTGAATCCGGCCGCTCAGCCAGGCGAGCAGTTGAGCCTGGTGCAGACCGACCCAAGCGGTAATGCTTCGGTGGCTACCGAGTACGACGTACCACTGACCACCGCGCCCGACAGCCCGAGCAATCTGGCCATCAATGCTGATGGCACCACCCTCACCGGTACCGCACCTGCCGGCACCCGTGTGGAAGTGCATGATGCCAACGGCACGTTGATTGGCAGTGCCATTGCCAGCGCCGATGGCAGCTTCAGCATCGAACTGAATCCCGCACAAGCCAACGGCGAACTGCTGGACGTGGTGGCCATCGATGACGGCGGCGTTTCCTCGCTGCCCGCACAGATCACCGCACCGGATGTCACCGCCCCTGCCGCACCGACCGAACTGGCCGTGAGCGCGGACGGCAGCGTTATCACCGGCCGCGCCGAGCCGGGCAGCACCGTGCGCATCGTGGCTGCCGACGGCACCGAACTGGGCACTGCCGTGGTCGGCCCGACCGGCGTGTTCAGCCTCAACCTCAACCCGCCACAAGTTGACGGCGAAGTGCTGCAGGCCACCGCGACCGATGCCGCTGGCAACACATCGCCAAGCAGCGCAGTCACCGCACCGGATATCGACGGGATCGATACCACGCCACCCGCAGCCCCGACTGACTTGGTAATCGGTCTTGCCGGTAGCCAGCTCAGCGGTCGAGGCGAAGCCGGCTCCACCGTGCAGGTACGTGACGCGGCAGGCAACATCCTCGCGACCGGCACTGTCGCTGCAGATGGCACCTTCACCGTCACCCTGGACCCTGCCGTGAACGACGGCAGCACCTTGCAAGTCACCCTCACCGATGCCGCCGGCAACGTATCCCAACCGGGCTCGGTCACCTCGGCCGACTTGCTGCCGCCTGCACAACCGACTGACCTGGCCTTGGCCGATGGCGTCACCTTCACCGGTCGCGGCGAGCCCGGCGCTACCGTGCAAGTGCGCGATGCTGCCGGCAACCTGATTGGCACCGGTGTCGTCGGTGCCGACGGCCTGTTCAGCCTCACCCTGTCGCCTGCCCAGACAAATGGTGAAGCACTCGACGTACGTCTGGTGGATGCCGCCGGCAACAGTTCGATACCGCTGGAGTTCACAGCCCCGGATATCACACCGCCCGAGGCGGTCACCGACATTCTGGTCGGCCCAGGTGGCACGGCCCTGAGCGGTCGCGGCGAACCGGGTGCCACTGTCGAAGTGCGTGATGCCAATGGCACCGTGATCGGCACGAGTGTGGTCGGTGCCAACGGCACCTTCCTGATCGACCTCGCCCCAGCCGCGCAGCCGGGCGAGCAGTTGACCCTGGTGCAGACCGACCCAAGCGGCAACGCTTCCTCGGCACTGCAATTCGAAGTCCCGGTCACCACTGCGCCTGCCAGCCCCAGCGACCTGGTATTCGCCGAAGACGGCAGCAGCATCAGCGGTATCGCACCTGCCGGCACCCGTGTGGAAGTGCATGACGCCAACGGCACGCTGATTGGCACTGTGGTGGCGGGCCCCGACGGCAGCTTCACCGTCACCCTCGACCCGCCCCAGGCCAATGGCGAACTGCTGGACGTGGTCGCCATCGATGACGGCGGCGTTTCCTCGCTGCCCGCACAGATAACCGCGCCCGACATCACCGCCCCTGCCGCACCGACCGAACTGGCCGTGAGCGCGGACGGCAGCGTTGTCACCGGCCGTGCCGAACCGGGCAGCACCGTGCGCATCGTGGCTGCCGACGGTAGCGAACTGGGCACTGCCTTGGTCGGCCCGACCGGCGTGTTCAGCCTCAACCTCAATCCGCCACAAGTTGACGGCGAAGTGCTGCAGGCCACGGCGACCGATGCCGCTGGCAATACTTCCGTTGCCAGCTCGGTCACCGCCCCAGACATCGATGGCGGCGACACCACCCCGCCTGAAGCCCCGACCAATCTGGTGATCGGCCTTGCCGGCAGCCAGCTCAGTGGTCGAGGCGAAGTGGGCACCACCGTGCAGGTGCGTGACGCGGCCGGCAACATCCTCGCGACCGGCACCGTCGCTGCAGATGGCACCTTCACCGTCACCCTGGACCCTGCCGTGAACGACGGCAGCACCTTGCAAGTCACCCTCACCGACGCCGCTGGCAACGTATCCCAACCGGGCTCGGTCACCTCGGCTGACTTGGTGCCGCCCGCACAACCAACTGACCTGGCCTTGGCCGATGGCGTCACCTTCACTGGTCGCGGCGAGCCCGGTGCCACCGTGCAGGTGCGCGATGCCGGCGGTACTGTCATCGGTACTGGTGTCGTAGGTGCCGACGGCCTGTTCAGCCTCACCCTGTCGCCGGCCCAAGCCAACGGCGAAGCACTCGACGTGCGCTTGGTGGATGCCGCCGGCAACGTCTCGGCGCCACTGCAATTCGATGCGCCGGACATCACCCCACCTGAGGCAGTAACCAATATTACAGTTGGTGCTGACGGCCTGGCCCTGAGCGGTCGCGGCGAACCCGGTGCTACTGTGGAAGTGCGTGATGCCAGTGACACCGTGATCGGCACGGGTGTCGTGGGTGCCAACGGCACCTTCCTGATCGACCTTGCCCCAGCCGCACAGCCGGGCGAGCAGTTGAGCCTGGTACAGACCGACCCAAGCGGCAATGCTTCGGTGGCTACCGAGTACGACGTACCACTGACCACCGCGCCCGACAGCCCGAGCAATCTGGCCATCGATGCTGATGGCACCACCCTCACCGGTACCGCACCTGCCGGCACCCGTGTGGAAGTGCATGACGCCAACGGCACGCTGATTGGCACTGTGGTGGCGGGCCCCGACGGTAGCTTCACCGTCACCCTCGACCCGGCCCAGGCCAACGGCGAACTGCTGGACGTGGTCGCCATTGATGACAGCGGCGTTTCCTCGCTGCCCGCACAGATCACCGCACCCGACATCACCGCCCCTGCCGCACCAACCGAACTGGCCGTGAGCGCGGACGGCAGCGTTATCACCGGCCGTGCCGAACCGGGCAGCACCGTGCGCATCGTGGCTGCCGACGGCACCGAACTGGGCACTGCCGTGGTCGGCCCGACCGGCGTGTTCAGCCTCAACCTCAATCCGCCACAAGTTGACGGCGAAGTGCTGCAGGCCACCGCAACCGATGCGGCTGGCAACACTTCCGTTGCCAACTCGGTCACCGCGCCGGACATTGATGGCGGCGATACCACCCCGCCTGAAACACCGACCAATCTGGTGATCGGCGTTGCCGGTAGCCAGCTCAGCGGTCGAGGCGAAGCCGGCACTGCCGTGCAGGTGCGTGACGCGGCAGGCAACATCCTCGCGACCGGCACCGTCGCCGCGGATGGCACCTTCACCGTCACCCTGGATCCTGCCGTGAACGACGGCAGCACCTTGCAAGTCACCCTCACCGATGTCGCCGGCAACGTATCCCAGCCGGGCTCGGTCACCTCGGCTGACTTGCTGCCGCCCGCACAACCGACTGACCTGGCCTTGGCCGATGGCGTCACCTTCACCGGTCGCGGCGAGCCCGGCGCTACCGTGCAAGTGCGCGATGCTGCCGGCAACCTAATTGGCACCGGCGTCGTCGGTGCCGACGGCCTGTTCAGCCTCACCCTGTCGCCTGCCCAGACCAATGGTGAAGCACTCGACGTGCGTCTGGTGGATGCCGCCGGCAACAGCTCTGCCCCATTGCAATTCGATGCGCCGGACATCACACCGCCTGACGCAGTAACCAATATTACAGTTGGTGCTGACGGCCTAGCCCTAAGCGGTCGCGGCGAACCAGGTGCCACTGTCGAAGTGCGCGATGCCAATGGCACTGTGATCGGCACGGGTGTCGTGGGTGCCAACGGCACCTTCCTGATCGACCTTGCCCCAGCCGCACAGCCGGGCGAGCAGTTGAGCCTGGTACAGACCGACCCAAGCGGCAATGCTTCGGTGGCTACCGAGTACGACGTACCACTGACCACCGCGCCCGACAGCCCGAGCAATCTGGCCATCGATGCTGATGGCACCACCCTCACCGGTACCGCACCTGCCGGCACCCGTGTGGAAGTGCATGACGCCAACGGCACGCTGATTGGCACTGTGGTGGCGGGCCCCGACGGTAGCTTCACCGTCACCCTCGACCCGGCCCAGGCCAACGGCGAACTGCTGGACGTGGTCGCCATTGATGACAGCGGCGTTTCCTCGCTGCCCGCCCAAATCACCGCACCGGATATCACCGCCCCTGCCGCACTGACCGAACTGGTGATCAATGCCGACGGCAGCGTGGTCACCGGCCGTGCCGAACCGGGCAGCACCGTACGCGTGCTGGCCGCCGACGGCACCACTGTGCTGGGTAGCGTGGTAGTTGGCGCTACCGGTAGCTTCAGCATCACCCTCGACCCGCCACAGGTAGACGGCGAAGTGCTGCAAGTGACGGCCACCGATGCGGCAGGCAACGCCTCCACCGCCAGTAACCTTACCGCGCCGGACATCGATGGCGGCGACACAACGCCACCGCAGACCCCGACCAACCTGGTGATCAGTGCTGCCGGCAGCCAACTCAGCGGTCGTGGCGAAGCCGGTACCAGCGTTCAGGTGCGCGATGACGCAGGCACCGTGGTTGCCACGGGCACAGTCAATCCCGATGGTACCTTCGCCATCACCTTGAACCCGGCCATCACCGATGGCAGTACCCTGCAAGTGACCCTGACCGACACTGCCGGCAATGTCTCGCAACCCGGTTCGGTCGCCGCGCCAGACCTGCTGGCCCCAGCGCAGCCAACCGAGCTGGCCTTGGTTGATGGCGTGACCTTTACCGGCCGCGGCGAGCCCGGTGCCACCGTACAGGTGCGCAATGCCACCGGCAGCCTGATCGGCACTGGCTTGGTCAACGTAGACGGCACCTTCAGCGTCACGCTGTTCCCCGCCCAGGCCAATGGTGAGGCCCTGGACATTCGCGTGGTAGACGCCGCCGGCAACAGTTCAACGCCGCTGGCGTTCACTGCACCGGACGTCACGCCGCCAGCTGCCGTCAGCAACGTCGTGGTGGGCGCCGATGGCCTGGTGCTCAGTGGCCGTGGCGAGGCCGGTGCTACCGTACAGGTACGTGATGCCAACGGCTCTGTCATAGGCACCGCCACAGTCGGCGCCAACGGAACCTTCTTGGTCGACCTCACCCCAGCCGCGCAACCGGGCGAGCAATTGAGCCTGGTGCAGACCGATGCGAGCGGCAACGCCTCTGAAGCCCTGCAATATGAAGTCCCGGCAACCACGACCCCAGCCAGCCCAAGCGACCTGGTGGTGGCTGCGAACGGCGCCAGCATCACTGGTACAGCCCCGACGGGCAGCCGTGTGGAAGTACACGATGCCAACGGCACACTGGTCGGCAGTGTGGTGGTAGGTGCCGGTGGCACCTTCACCGTCATCCTCAACCCGGCCCAGGCCAACGGCGAACTGCTGGACGTGGTGGCCATCGATGGCACCGGCGCTTCGTCCCTGCCGGTGCAAATCGCTGCGCCAGACATCACCCCGCCGGTCACCCCGAGCGAGCTGGCGATCAGTGCCAACGGCAGCGAGGTCACCGGCCGCGCCGAAGTGGGCAGCACCGTGCGTGTGCTGGCCGCCGATGGCACCACCGTGCTGGGTAGTGTGGTGGTCGACGCCACTGGCAGTTTCAGCATCACCCTCGACCCGCCGCAAGTGAGTGGAGAGGTACTACAAGTCACCGCCACCGACGCCGCCGGCAACACCTCCACGGCCGGCGACATCACCGCGCCGGACATCGACGGTGGCGACACCACACCACCGGATGCCGCAACCAACTTGGTAGTCGGCCTGGCCGGCGCCCAGCTCAATGGCCGCGGCGAAGCCGGGGCCAGCGTGCAGGTGCGCGATGCCCAGGGCAATGTACTGGCCAACGGCTCGGTCAACCCGGACGGCACCTTCCAGATCACCCTTGACCCACCGGTGAAAGATGGCAGCAACCTGCAAGTGGTGCTGACCGATGCCAGCGGCAATGCTTCTGCCCCGGCGTCGGTGGTTACCCCGGACTTGCAGGCCCCGGCCCAACCGAGCGGCGTGGCCTTGGCCGACGGCGTGACCCTGAGCGGCAACGGCGAGCCAGGCGCGACCGTGCAGGTACGCGATGCCTTGGGCAACTTGCTCGGCACTGGCCTGGTCACTGAAACCGGCAGTTTCAGCATCACCCTGTCGCCGGCCCAGGCCAATGGCGAAATCCTCGACATCCGTCTGATCGATGCCGCCGGCAATGTCTCTTCACCCCTGCAGTTCGAGGCCCCGGACGTCACCGTGCCTGCCGTAGTCAGCAACATTGTCGTCGGCGCCGACGGCCTGACCTTGGGCGGTCGCGGCGAAGCCGGTGCTACCGTCGAGGTGCGCGATGCCAATGGCACGCTGATCGGTACCGGCACAGTGACCGCGAACGGTACTTTCCTGATCGACCTCGATCCGGCTGCACTGCCGGGTGAACGCCTGAGCCTGGTACAGACCGACCCGAGCGGCAACGCCTCTGAAGCGCTGACCTACGACGTGCCACTGGTGGTCACCCCGACCAGCCCGAGCGAACTGGTCGTCGCCGCCGATGGCAGCAGCATCAGCGGTTCTGCTCCTGCTGGTAGCCGCGTGGAAGTGCATGATGCCAACGGCACGCTGGTCGGTAGCATCGTGGTGGGTGCCGAGGGCACCTTCACCGTGGTGCTCACACCGGCCCAGGCCAATGGCGAATTACTGGACGTGGTGGCGATCGACAACAACGGCACCTCGTCGTTGCCGGTGCAGGTCGCCGCACCAGACATCACCGCGCCTGTGGCGCCAAGCGATCTGGCAATCAGTGGCGACGGTACCGTTGTCAGCGGCCGCGCCGAAGCAGGCAGCACCGTCCGTGTGCTGGCCGCCGATGGCACCACTGTACTGGGCAGTGTCGTGGTGGGGGCCAGCGGTGCCTTCAGCATCGGCCTCACCCCGCCACAAGTGGCAGGCGAGCAGTTGCAGGTGACGGCCACTGATGTCGCAGGCAACGCCTCCACGGCCGGCAGCGTCACCGCACCGATCGTGGACAACGGCGGCGATACCACACCGCCGGAGCCCGCTACCGAGCTGGCCATCAGTAACGATGGCCGCACAGTCTCCGGGCGCGGCGAAGCGGGCGCCACCGTGGAGGTGCGCAACGATCAGGGGCAAGTGCTGGTGAGCGGCACCGTTCAGCCCGATGGCAGCTTCAATGTGCAACTGCCAACCCCGGTGGTGGATGGCTCGTCCCTGCAAGTGACCCTGACCGATGCCGCCGGCAACGTCTCTACACCTAGCCCGCTGACGGCGCCCGACCAGGTAGCACCGCTGCAACCCACCGACCTGGTGCTGAGTAATGGTGACAGCCTGGTCGGTACTGCAGAAGGGGGCGCACGGATTGAGGTCAAAGATGCCTCGGGCAACCTGATCGGTAGCGTCATTGCCGAGCCGGATGGCAGCTTCAGCCTGACCCTCGACCCGCCCCAGGCCAATGGCGAAACCTTGTCCATCACCGTGACCGATGCGGCAGGCAATACCTCGGTGCCGCTGAGTTACGTGGCCCCGGACATTACCGCACCGGCGATCGTCACTGACGTGCTGGCAGGCGATGGCAGCCTGGCCGTGTCTGGCCGTGGTGAGCCAGGGGCCACAGTCGAAGTGCGTGATGCCCAAGGCGCAGTCATCGGTACTGGCACCGTGGCGCCAAATGGCACCTTCGTGATTGACCTGGAGGCACCGCTGGCCGCAGGTGAGAACCTCGTGCTGGTGCAGACCGATGCCGCTGGCAATACCTCGGCAGGGGTCAGCGTGACCGTTGCCGATACACCGCTGCCCGAAAGCCCGAGCGGCGTGGTGGTGGCCGGTGACGGCTCCAGTGTTTCCGGTACCGCACCGGCAGATACGCAGGTGCAAGTGCGTGACGCGCAGGGCAATGTCCTGGGCAGCACCCAGGCCGGCCCGGATGGCAGCTTCACCATCGGCCTGACCCCGGCACAGGCCAACGGGGAAGCACTGGATGTCGTCGCGGTCGACGAAGCTGGCAACAGTTCGCTGCCGACCCAGATCACCGCGCCCGATATCACCCCGCCCAATGAAGCCAGTGAACTGCAACTGAGTGCCGATGGCGGCCTGCTCACCGGTCGCGGCGAACCGGGCACCACCGTGCAGGTCATCAGCGCCGACGGCACTGTGCTGGGCAACGCCCAGGTCGGTGCCGACGGTGTGATCAGCGTGGTCCTGAACCCAGCGCAGACCGACGGCCAGGAACTGGACGTGGTCCTGCGCGACCCCGCTGGCAACACCTCGACCGCCAACATCGTCGCGCCCGATACCGACGGCCCGCTGCAACCCTCCGGGCTGGCCATCGATACTGCTGGCATTCACCTTACCGGCCAGGGTCAAAGCGGCTCCATCGTCACCGTGCGTGACGCCGACGGCAATGTGCTGGGCACTGCCACCGTGGGCGGCGACGGCCGTTTCGACGTCACCCTCAACGCGCCACAGCGCAATGGCGAAAGCCTGACCGTCGAAGCGACCGACAACCTGGGCAATAGCGCAGGGCCGGTGGACTTCACCGCCCCCGACTCTACCCCGCCGCAAGTGGTCACCAACCCGGCCATCGACGGCACCGGTACCACGATCACCGGCAACGGCGAACCGGGCGCCACCGTGACCGTGCGCGGGCCGGATGGCAGCGTGCTGGGCAGCACGGTGGTTGGCGCGGGTGGCGCTTTCGAAATCACCCTCGACACGCCGCAAACCAACGGCCAGGCACTGACCGTGGAGCAACGCGACGCGGCCGGCAACCTGTCGGCGGCAGTCGACGTGTCGGCACCGGATACCCAGGCACCCGATAGCCCCACCGGTCTGGTCCTGGCTGGCGACGGCAGCAGCCTGAGCGGCAGCGGCGAGCCGGGTGCGCAGGTGACCGTGACCGGCACTGGCGGCACAGTACTGGGCACCGCAACGGTCCAGCCCGATGGCTCCTTCCAGGTGGCCATCGACCCGCCACAGCTCAATGGCCAGACGCTGTCTGTCACTCAGGCGGACAACAGCGGCAACGGCTCGCCCGCTGGCACCGTGACCGCACCTGACTTCGAGGCACCGCTGCCGGCGCAAGGGCTGGGCCTTGATCCTACCGGCACACTGCTCAGCGGGCAGGGCGAGGCAGGCAGCACCGTAGAGGTACGTGATGCCGCAGGCAACCTGCTAGGCACCATCCCGGTGAATGCAGACGGTACGTTCGAAGTGGCACTCTCCCCGGCCCAGACCAACGGTGAAGTGCTGTCGGTGGTGCTGATCGATGGCGGCGGCAATGCCTCGCCGTCGGCCACGTTCACCGCTGACGACAGTACCGCGCCAGCTGCGCCTGCCGGCCTCACGATCACCCCGGGCGGCAGTGCCATCCAGGGTACCGGTGAAGCTGGCTCCACGGTGGAAGTGAAGCTTGCCGACGGCACGTTGGTAGGCACCGTCGTCGTGCCCGCAGGCGGCAGCTTCACGGTCCCACTATCGCCCGCCCAGTTGGACGGCCAGGCCCTGGATGTGACGCTGACCGATGCGGCCGGCAACATTTCGCAGCCCAGCCAGATCCTTGCGCCTGACATCACGCCACCGGCACTGCCCACCGACGTTGCAGTCAGCAGCGATGGCACGGCTGTGACCGGTAACGCACCTGGCGCCAGTTCGGTGACCGTGAGCGATGGGGCCGGCAATGTGATCACTGTTGCGGTCAACCCGGATGGCAGTTTCAGCGTGCCGCTGGATACACCGCAGAACAACGGCCAGACCGTAACCGTGGTAGTGACCGACGCAGCCGGCAACGACTCGGCGCCGGTCTCTGTCACCGCGCCGGACACGACCAACCCAGAACCGGCGACCGGGCTTACCGTAAGCCCGGATGGCAGCACGGTCGGCGGCACAGCCGAGCCTGGCAGCACAGTGGAAGTCCGCAACCCGGATGACACCGTGCGCGGCACTGTAACTGCAGGGCCGGACGGCACCTTCGTGATCCCGGTCGCCCCACCGCTGGCATCAGGTGAAACAGTCGATGTGGTGGTGATCGACCCTGCCGGTAACGAATCGCCTGAAATACCACTGGCTGGCCCGACCGGTACCGAAGTGGCCACGCCTTCAGCCCTTGCCATCAGCGCCGACGGTTTCCTGCTGACCGGCCAGGGTACGGTCGGCTCGCTGATTACCGTAACCTCCGGGGGCACCACGCTGGGCAGCGCCACGGTCGGCAGCGACGGTACCTTCCGTGTGTTCCTCCAGAACGCCCAGCTCAACGCCCAGATCTTGCAGGTCAGTGCCAAGGCTACCGTCGATGGCCAGCCTTCGGTGCCGGCCATTATCGTGGCCAATGACACCACGGCACCGGACGCGCCGACGCAGGTAAACCTCAACGCCACCGGCAGTACGCTGACCGGCCAAGGCGAGGTGGGCGCAACCGTGCGCGTGACAGACCTACAAGGCACCTTGCTGGGGACTGCAACCGTCGCGAGCAATGGCCTGTTCAGCGTCAGCTTCTCGCCGGCCGTGGCCAATGGGCAGAACCTGATCGTCACCCAGGCTGATGCTGCAGGTAACGTTTCGCTCGCGGCCACCCTGCAAGCGCCTGACCTGCAGGCACCGCTGGCGGCCACTAACCTCAGCCTCAATAGCGCAGCCACCGTGCTCAGCGGCCAGGGCGAAGCCGGTGCCAGCGTCACCGTGCGCGACGCCAGCGGCGCCATCCTGGCCACCGGCACCGTCAACCAGAGCGGCCTGTTCCAGATCACCCTGCCCAGCGCGCAGGTGACCGGTAGCCCGCTACAGGTCACCCTCAGTGATGCCGCGGGCAATGTGTCCGGCCCGGCCAGCCTGGCCACGCCAGACCACACGCCGCCAGCGGCCATCAGTAACCCGGTGTTGAGCCAAGACGGCCGGCAGCTTTCCGGCAGCGGTGAAGCGGGCGCCACGGTACAGGTACGCAACGCCGCCGGTGCCTTGCTCGGCTCCGCCACGGTGGGCGCTGACGGTCGCTTCACGGTGACATTCGACACGCCGCAAACCAACGGCCAGGTCATCGGCGTGACGCAAGTGGATGCCGCCAGCAACACCTCGCCGGCAATCAATGTGACAACCCCGGACCTGACCCCACCCGCGCCGCTGACCAACGTGGTGCTGAACAACAACGGCCTGACCCTGACCGGCCTGGGCGAAGCCGGTGCCACGGTCACCGTTCACGGCCAGGACGGCACCATCATCGGCACCGGCCTGGTAGCGGCCAATGGCAGCTTTACCCTCACCCTGAACAGCGCCCAGCTCAACGCCCAGCACCTGAGCGTTACGCAGACCGACGCGGGCAACAATACCTCCACCGCCGTGGCGGTCACCGCGCCAGACTTCACCCCGCCTACGGCACCGACAGCACTCGTGCTGTCCGGTACCGGGCTGCAACTGACCGGTAACGCCGAAGCCGGCAGCACCGTGACCGTGCGCGATGCCAGCGGCAACGTGCTGGGCACAGCGGTAGCCGGCAGCAACGGCACCTTCCAGGTCACCTTGAACAGTGCCCAGACCAATGGCCAGATGCTGCAGGTGACCGCCACCGACGCAGCCGGCAACGTGTCGCCGGCCGCACCTTACACTGCAGCCGACACCACGCCGCCGGCCGCCGTGACCAACCTGGCTGTCTCCGCCAATGGCGCCACCCTGACAGGCGATGGCGAAGCAGGCGCAACCGTGATCGTACGGGCGCCGGACGGTACCGTGCTGGGCAACGCTACAGTGGCCGCCGACGGTCACTTCAGCGTATCCCTGTCGCCGGCAGCGATCACAGGTGAAAGCCTGAGCGTGGTTCAGGCCGATGCCGCACAGAACGTCTCCCCTGCACAGAGCGTGACGGCGCCGGGTGCGCTGGCACCGGCCACACCGGACAACCTGATACTGGCCGCCGACGGCCTGTCAGTGACCGGCACCGCCGAGGCGGGCAGCACAATCAAGGTGTACGGCCCCAACGGCGTATTGCTGGGCAGCAGCCCGGTCGCCAACGACGGCACGTTCACTGTCAATCTCGGCAGTGCGCAGGCCAATGGCGAAGTGCTGCAGGTCAGCGCAACGGGCCCCGATGGCAGCGTATCGCTGCCCGCTACCCTACAGGCCCCGGACACCACGGCACCGCAACCCCTCACCGACCTGGCGTTGTCCAACGACGGCCTGGTACTCAGTGGCCGCGGTGAAGCAGGTGCCACCGTTACCGTGATTGGCGAAGGCGGTGTCGACCTGGGCACTGCCGTAGTCGATGCCAATGGCAACTTCAACGTCAACCTGAACACCGCGCAGATTAACGGCGAACAGCTCAGCGCCAGCCAGTCCGATGTGGCCGGCAACGAGTCCAACAGCGTCAGCCTGACAGCCCCTGACCGCGTCGCGCCGGATGCTGCCGGCAACCTGGCCTTCGCCGGGGGTGGCAGCTTGTTGAACGGTACCGGCGAAGCGGGTGCCGCCGTGCGTGTGCTCGCCGCCGATGGTTCGGTGCTGGGCAGCGCCACGGTGCGCGCCGACGGGACTTTCCAGGTCAGCCTCGCATCGCCCCAGGCCAACGGCCAACAGGTGCAGGTGGTACTGACCGATGCGGCCGGCAACCAGTCTGCTGCCAGCGCCATCACCGCACCCGATACCACACCGCCAACGGCACCCGGCGAACTGGCCGTTTCCGGTGATGGTGTCACCCTCACCGGCCGCGGCGAAGTGGGCGCGCGGGTGACCGTGACCAACCCGGCAGGCGAGGAAATTGGCAGCGCCACCGTCGATGCCAGTGGCCACTTCACCATCACGCTGAGCCCGGCACTGGGCAACGCCGAGCTGCTCAGCTTCACCCAGGCCGATGCGGCCGGCAACGTGTCGGCAGTGGCAACCCTGCAAACCCCCGACTTCACCCCGCCCGACCCGCTCACCCAAGTGGTGATCAACGCCGACGGCAGTGTGGTCAGCGGCCTGGGCGAGGCCGGCGCCACGGTAATCGTCAGTAACGCGGCCGGTACCGTACTGGGCACGGGTATCGTATTGGCTGATGGCAGCTTCAGCGTCGAACTGTCACCCGCACAAATCAACAACCAGACACTGTCGGTACTGCAGGCCGATCCCCCCGGCAACGTCAGCCTGCCGGTCAACGTGCAAGCGCCGGACCTCACGCCGCCAGCGGCAGCAACCGAGCTGCGGCTCAATGCGGCAGGTGACGAGCTGGGCGGTGTCGGCGAAGTGGGCGCCACCGTGCGCGTGTACGTCGGTATCACGCAGGTGGGTACCGGCACAGTGGGCGCCGACGGGACCTTCATCGTCGAGCTGGATGCAGCGCAGCTCGATGGCCAGGTGCTGCAGGTCACCCTGACCGATGCAGCTGGCAACATCTCGCCAATCAGTTCGGTCACGGCGGTGGACACCACACCACCGGCCGCCGTGGTCGCCATCATCAACGACAGCGGTACCCAGGTGATCGGTACTGCCGAAGCCGGCACCCGCGTCACGGTGGTCAACAACAACGGCGACCTGCTGGGCCAGGTAACGGTGGAGCCGGACGGCACCTTCGTCCTTGACCTGAACCGCCCGCAAATCAACGGCGAAACGCTGACCATCATCGCTCAGGACGCCACTGGCAACCCGTCGGTACCGCTGGCAGTGACTGCGCCAGACCTGACGCCACCGGTGCAGCCGACCGACCTGCTGCTCAACGCAGCCGGTACGTCGATGACGGGTACGGCAGAAGCCGGCAGCACCATCACGGTGCGCGGCCCGGGCAACAACATCGTGGGCACGGTGGAAGTGGGTGAGAACGGCCAGTTCACTGTGCCGATCAGCCCGGCACAGAACAACGGCCAGTTGCTGACGGTGGTGTCCACCGATGATGCCGGCAACGCTTCGGTGGCTGTCCCTTACCAGACCAACGACACCTCGCCACCCGACCTGGTGACCAACCTGGCGATCAACAACACCTTCAACGTGCTGACCGGCAAGGGCGAAGCCAATGCCACGGTTACCGTCAGCCTCGACGGAGACGTGATCGGTACCGGCGTGGTAGATGCCGCTGGCAACTTCCAGATAACGCTGGTGCCGGCGGCGGGCTCGCTCGCAACCCTGGAAGTGACACAGTCCGACGGCATCAATACGTCTGCGGTCGCGACCTACCTCACACCCTTGATCGCACCACCCGTGCCGCCCACCGACGTGACCTTGGGCAGCGACGGCCTGACCCTGACAGGCAGTGCACCCAGCGGTGTGGGCATTCGCGTGTACGACGCTGCAGGCAACCTGATCGGTACAGGGGTCGCAAGCCTGAACGGCTCCTTCACCCTGACGCTGGACGCAGCCCAGCTCAATGGCGAACACATTTCGGTGACAGCGGTGGCGCTGATAGGCGGCGAATCGCAGCCGACCTTCCTGCAAGCGGCCGACATCACGCCACCGACCAACCCGGTAGTGACCAGCCTGTCTGTCAATGGCCTGGTGCTGACCGGCACGGGTGAAGCCGGTGCCACGGTGACAGTGCGCGATGCCGGCAACAACGTGCTCGGCACGGCGGTGGTGAATGGCGGTGGCGTGTTCACCGTCAACCTGAACGCCGCGCAGCTCAACGGCCAGGTACTGGGCGTGAGCCAGGCTGACACTGCAGGCAATGTGTCCGGCAGCACAAGCTACACCGCCGCAGACCTGCAGCCACCTGCTGCCCCCACCAACGTCGCCATCAACGGCACCGGTACCGTGCTTACCGGTAGCGGTGAGGCGGGCGCTACCATTACCGTCCAAGGCCCGAACGGCCAGGTGGGTACCGGTGTGGTACAAGCCAACGGCACCTTCAGCATTACCTTGACCTCGCCACAGAACGACGGGCAACTGCTGGTGGTACGCCAGGCCGATGCTGCCGGCAACCTGTCCGCCAGCACCAGCCTGACTGCGCCGGACACCACCCCGCCAGCCGCCCCGCTGGCCACCATCAACGCCAACGGCACCTCGGTCAGTGGTGCTGGCCAGGTCGGCAGCACGGTCACCGTGCGCAACAGCGCCGGTACCGTACTGGGTACCGCAACGGTGGGCAGCAACGGCCTGTTCGTGGTCAGCCTGACTGCGGCGCAGATCGACAACCAGGCGCTCAGCGTCACCCTCACCGACAGCGCCGGTAACGTGTCCACAGGCACTGCACTGACCGCACCGGACCTGACCCCGCCTGCGGCTGCCGGCAACCTGCTGTTCAGTGCCGACGGCAGTACCCTCACCGGTACTGGCGAAGTGGGTGCCACCGTCACCGTACGCAGCGCCGGCGGTACCGTGCTGCAGACCGCGACGGTGCAGGCGGACGGCACCTTCACCGTGACCCTGAGCCCGCCTCAGGACAACGGCCAGATCCTTTCGGTGACCCTCAGCGACCCGCGCGGCAACGTGTCGGGCAACGTCAACGTCACTGCACCGGATGTGGATGCCAACGCGCCGGTCATCGCCAGCGAAAACCTGGCCACGGCCACGGTCAACCTGGCAGCGGTCAGCGCCACGAAGACCTACACCGACAGCTTCACCACGCTACTGTCGGGGTTCTCCAAGACCTACACCTGGACGGTGGCAGCAGGCACCACGGCTGACCCTACCCTCACACTGACCACCAACAGCGTGCTGGCATTGCTCAACAACACCAGCTTCACCCTGCAGGTGAAAGACGCCAGCGGCACCTGGGTGACCATCGCCACCGGTAACACTCAGGGCCTGCTCGACCTGATCGTGTTGCCAATCGGCTTGCAGGTGGACATCGGCGTGCTGCAAGCCGGTGATTACCGACTGACCGTGGGCAGTGGCGGCATCGGCCTGATCACCGAAGTGAGCACCACGCTGGACATCGTCTCCACCAGCCTGACCCAATTCACCGGCACCGGCATTGCCACCTCTGGCAACGTCATTACCGACGTGGGTACCGATGGCGCAGTGGATGCTCGTGGCCCGGACAGCGCCGCCGTGCTGCAAGTGCTCAAAGACGGCAGCTACGTCTCGGCCGGGACCGCCACGACGGTTCAGGGCCAGTACGGCACCCTGGTGATCCGTGCGGACGGCAGCTACACCTACACGCCGAACGGCAGCCCGAACAGTGTCGGCAAGGTGGATGTGTTCAGCTACCAACTGGTGCACCCTAACGGCCTGTCCGATGCCGCCAACCTGTACGTGCGCATCGACAGCCCGCAAGCCACGGAGGTCTGGAGCGACACCAACTACGGTGCACCGGCGACGGTGGTCGACGCAGTCAACGACGTTGGTACCAGCCAGGTCACCCTGGACAACCGCGTGGACTCCAGCAGCAGTACGCTGGGCTCGCTGAACCTGCCAGTGATCGGTACCCGCCAGGCCACCTACACCACCACGGTTGCCGCCAATACCACGGCCGACCTGCAGGTGGTGGTCAACTCCACCAACCTGTTGAGCCTGCTCAACGGCACCACCATCGAGCTGCTCAAGCTCAACCCGGCCACCGGCCAGTACGTGCTGGTGCAGTCGGTGCCAGGTGGTTCGCTGGTCAGCATACTGGGCGGCGGCGCCGGGTATACCTTCGAGAACCAGGGCGCCGGTACCTACCACGTACGTGTCACCGCCGGCGGGATCGGCTTGCTCAGCTCCATCACCACCAGCCTGAACACCACTACAACGTACCTGACCGAGTTCGTGGTCAGTGGCGCGACAGCCGCCACCGGCAACCTGCTGGCTGACGACAATGTCGGTTCGGCCTTGACCGTGCTGAGCGTGCTGACAGCGGCCAACACCTACACCATCCCGGGCTACAACGGGGTAAGCGTGGCCGGCACCTACGGCACGTTGCTGGTGCATGCCGACGGCAGCTACACCTACACCCTGAACGCAGGGCTCACCTCGGCGGTGGTGGGCCAGCACGACACCTTCACCTACCAGCTAAGCCACCCGAACGGCACTACCGACACCGCAACCCTCACCATCAACGTGGACAGCGCCGCCGGCCTCACCGCCACCACATCGCTGCTGGCCGATACCGGCGACGAGTCCGCGGCACTCGCCAGCCTGGCAGCGGCCACCGATGTGATCGCCGGCACTGACGGCAACGACCACCTCGATGGCAGCCAGGGTGGCCACATCACCCTGCAGGGTGGTGCGGGTGACGACACACTGGTGGTGGTCGACCAGAACTTCGCCAGCGTCGACGGTGGCTCGGGAACCGACACCCTGCTGTGGGGCGGCGGCGATGCCAGCATTGACCTGGGCAACCTGGCCGGGCGCGTACACGACATCGAAATCCTCGACCTCAACGACACCAGTTCGGTGGCGCTCACCCTCAACCTGGCGGATGTGGTGGCGATCACCGAAACCGGTACCGACACACTGATCATCAAGGGGGACGACAAAGACTCGGTTCACATGACGGACAACTGGACGCTGGTCGGGAACCAAACTGCCGACGGCATCGACTATAACCAGTACACGGCCCAGGAGGATCCAAGCCATCACCTGTGGGTACAGAACGGTATCCATGTGGTTTGAGGCCGCTGTAAACCCGTCGGGTGAATACCCGGCGGCATGGACGACCAGCAGTAAGGGAACTATGTGAAGCGAAGCAGTCCGCTGTCACCGCTGTTGCTGGGAGCCTTCGGGCTCCTGGCCCTGAACTTCCACCCGGTTGCCCAGGCAGCCGATGATATAGACCCCCACCTGCGCCAGATCGGGCCGTCGCTGCTACGCGATGCGCCCGAAGCGGTGCCCGCCCGGCCCCCCATCGGCATGGCCCCGGTCGCCAGTGGCGAACGGCTGAGCCTTACCGACGCGGTGCTGCAGGCAGCGCAATGGCACCCGAGCATCGCTGAGGCCATCGGCAACCTTTACAAGCAGGGCGAAGGCATCAACGTCGCCCGTGCGGGGTATTACCCACAGATTTCCGGTGGCCTGCGCACCGGTTATGACACCGGCTATGGCGGCGACCGCAATAGCCAGGCCCTGAACCTGTCGCTCAAGCAAATGCTCTATGACTTCGGCAAGGTCGACAGCGCCGTCAACGCGGCCCAGGCTGCCGCCGCCCGCGCCCAGGCCAATATCCTGCTGGTGGTCGACGACCTGGCCCGCGACACAGCCTATGCCTGGATCGAAACCCGCCGCTACGAGCAACTGATGACGATTGCCCGCGACCAGATTCGCGGCGTGGGCGACATTGCCGGCATGGCGCGCCAGCGCAGCGACATGGGCGCCAGTACCCGTTCCGACGTGGTGCAGGCCGAGTCCCGCGTGGAAAGCGCCCGTGCCACCCTGGAAGAGTACCAGTCGCAGTACGAGCGCTGGCGCTCGACCCTGGCGGCGCTGATGGGCCGCGTTACCCCACCGGCACTGGCCGAAGGCTCACCCGCCGAGCTGAACCAGGCCTGCAAGCGCCCTGCACAGGGTGATGACCGCCTGCCCGCCGTGCTGATGGCCCTGGCCCAGCGCGCACAGGGCCAGGCCGAGCTGGCCCAGGCCAAGGCGGAGGCCTACCCTACCCTGTCGTTGCAACCGCAGGTCAATCATTACCTGGACGACGACTACAACCGCGATAACGCACGGTTGGACCGCACCCAGGCGGGCATCTACCTGAACGTCGAAGTCCCCATCTACCAAGGGGGCTCCATCAGCGCCCGTACCCGCGCTGCCGGCCACGCGCTGACCGCCGCCGACTCCGCCGAAGACGCCGCACGCCTGCAAGCGCGTCGAGGCCTGGCCGAGGCCAAGGCGCAAACCTCCGGGCTGGGCCGCCGGCTGACCTCGCTGGAAGCCCGCCAGGTCAGCATCCAGGAGGCACGCATGCTCTACGGGCGTCAGTACCTGGACCTGGGCACACGGCCACTGCTCGACCTGCTCAACGCCGAGCAGGAGATCTACCAGTCACGCTTCGAACTTGCCGGCACCCGCTCCGATCTGCTGCGCCTGGATGTCGACTGCCTGTACAACACCGGCGCCCTGCGCACGGCCTTTGGCCTTGAGGGGCGCAACCTGCAAGGTGTGGAGATCCAGCCATGAGTGATTCGATCGATGTGACCCTGCCCAACCAGGCGCCCGCGCCGGAGCAGGCCGCCGCCCACCGGCCAGACCTTGGCCCCTGGCTTGAGGTGATGTTGCAGGTGGCACACCACTACCGCCTGGACGTATCACCCCAGCGTATTCGCCTGGCCGCTGCGGAGGATGCCCGCCCGTTGAATGAAATCCTCCGCCACATGGCACGTCAGGCGGGTCTGGCATTGCGCTTCGTGCACTTCGATGCCAAGGGCCTGCGGCAATGGCGCACGCCGCTGGTGCTGGAGCTGGACGATGGGCAGCTGGCGGTGGTCGAGTCGGTGACCGAAGAGGACGACCTGGCAGTGGTGTTCGCCGGTGACCAGGGCCTGACTTCGCGTCTGCCCCGCGACACCCTGAAAGGCCGTATCAACCGCGTGGCCCTGCTGCGCCCGGCCCGGCCACTGCGCGATGTGCGCACCGACGACTACACCGCGCCTTACGACCGCCACTGGTTCGCCCGCATCGTACTGCGTGACCTGCGCCCTTATGGGCAGGTGATGGTCGCTTCACTGGTGGCCAACGTGCTGGCGCTGGCCGGCGTGCTGTTCTCGATGCAGGTGTACGACCGAGTGATACCGGCCGAATCCCTGCCCACCCTCTACGTCCTGTTTGGCGGTGTGGTGTTGGCACTGGTGTTCGACTTCAGCATGCGCCTGCTGCGGCTAAAGGTGACCGACCTGCTCGGCAAGCGCGCCGACCTGCGGGTGAGCGACCTGGTCTACGGCCATGCCCTGCGCCTGCGCAACTCGGTGCGGCCGAAGTCCACCGGCTCGTTCATCTCGCAGTTGCGCGAGCTGGAGTCGATCCGCGACCTGATCACGTCCAGCACCGCCACGGTGCTGGCCGACCTGCCGTTCTTCCTGCTGTTCCTGTTCGTGTTCTGGCTGATCGGCGGCGTACTGGTGTTCATCCCGCTGGTCGCGCTGCTGGCCATGGTGTTGCCCGGGTTGCTTGCACAACGGCGCCTGGCACGGTTGGCCAATGCCTCGATGCGTGAGTCGGCGCTGCGCAACGCCATGCTGGTGGAAAGTATCCAAGGCCTGGACGAGATCAAGGCACTGCAGGCGGAGGCTCGCTTCGAACGGCAGTGGAACCAGTACAACGCGGCCTGCGCGCACACCAACCTGCGCCTGCGCACCCTCACCAACGGCCTGGTGACCTGGACGCAGAACGTGCAGGGTGCCGTGTTTGCCGTGGTCATCGTGATCGGCGCACCCATGGTCATCGCCGGCGACCTCACCACGGGTAGCCTGGTGGCGGCATCCATGCTTTCGTCGCGGATGATGGCACCGCTCGCCCAGCTGACCCATGTGCTGACCCGCTGGCAGCAGGCCAAGGTCGCGCTGCAAGGCCTGGACAAGCTGATGCAGTCACCAGTCGACCACCCCGAAGGCGAAGCCCGCGTGCACCTGCCAGCCATTCACGGCGAGTACCGCCTGCGCCAGGCCAACTTCCGCTACAGCGAAGACTACCCGCCAGTGCTGAACATTGGCCGGCTGGACATCCAGCCGGGCGAGCGCATTGCCGTGCTGGGCCGCAACGGCGCCGGCAAATCAACCTTGCTGCAGGCGCTGGGTGGGGCCATGGACCTGGTGCAGGGCGAGATCAGCCTGGACGGCATCGCCATGGCCCACCTCGACCCTGCTGACCTGCGCCGTGACGTCGGCCTGCTGCCGCAGTACGCGAGGCTGTTCCACGGCACCCTGCGGGAAAACCTCACCCTCGGCGCCGGCCAGGCCAGCGACCAGGAACTGGTGGCCGCGCTGGCCGCCACTGGCGCACTGGACTTCGTCCGCCGCCTGCCCAAGGGCATGGACCACTTGATCCTCGAAGGAGGCCTGGGCTTGTCTGGCGGCCAGCGCCAAGCCCTGGTGCTGTCGCGCCTGCTGGTACGCCAGCCGCAGGTGCTGCTGCTGGACGAGCCGACCGCGTCGCTGGACGACATGACCGAGCGCAAGCTGCTGGATAACCTGGAGCGCTTCTGTGAGGGCCGTACACTGGTGATCGCAACCCATCGCCTGAGTGTTCTGCAGCGGGTCGACCGCATCCTGGTGCTGGACGCCGGGCGCATCGTCATCGATGACGCGCGCGATGCCGCGCTGGCCAAACTGCAGGGAGCCCAGGCATGAGCAACCATGAACTCCCGGCTTCCTACCTGGACGGGCAGGACGACCAGGCGGTGTTCCGCGCCGGCCGCATCATCACCCTCTGCGCGCTGATGCTGGCGGCGTTCCTGGCCTGGGCGGCCTGGTTCGAGGTGACCGAGGTGTCCACCGGCACAGGCAAGGTCATCCCAAGTTCGCGAGAGCAGGTCATTCAGTCGTTCGAGGGCGGTATCGTCGCGCAGATGAGCGTGGCCGAAGGCGACCTGGTCGAGCGCGGCCAAGTGCTGGCCCAGCTCGACCCGACCAAGACGGCTTCCAGCGTGGGTGAAAGCGAGGCCAAGTACCGGGCTGCCAAAGCCAGTCAGGCTCGCCTGCAGGCAGAGGTGACCGGCAAGCCCCTGACCTTCCCGGCGAGCCTGCGCGACTCTCCCGACCTGATCGATGCCGAAACCGCGTTGTACCAGACCCGCCGCCGCGGCCTGGAACAGACCCTGGCGGGCATTCAGGACTCGTTGCAGCTGGTGCGCAGCGAGCTGAAAATCACCGAGAACCTGGCAAAGATGGGTGCCTCCAGCCGGGTTGAAGTGATCCGCCTGAACCGCCAGCGTTCCGAGCTGGAACTCAAAGCCAACGAGGCGCGCTCAGACTATCTGGTGCGCGCCCGGGAAGAACTGGCCAAGGCCAGCGCCGAAGCGGACGCCCTGTCGGAAGTGATCCGTGGGCGCAGCGACTCGCTCACCCGCCTGACCCTGCGCTCGCCGGTGCGCGGCATCGTGAAGGACATCGAGGTCAACACCCTGGGTGGCGTGGTGCAGCCCGGTGGCCAGGTAATGAAGATCGTGCCGATGGACGAACGCCTGCTGATCGAAACCCGCATCGCGCCACGGGACATCGCCTTCATTCACCCCGACCAGGCGGCCAAGGTCAAGATCAGTGCCTATGACTACTCGGTGTACGGCGGGCTGGACGGCAAGGTGGTGGGCATTTCGCCGGACACCCTGCAGGACGAGGTCAAACCGGAAATCTACTACTACCGCGTGTTCATCCGCACCGAACAGGACAGCTTGCAAAACAAGGCCGGCAAGCGTTTTGCGATCGTGCCAGGGATGATTGCCACGGTGGATATCCGAACGGGCGAGAAAACCATCCTCGATTACCTGATCAAGCCGCTGAACCGAGCCAAGGAGGCCCTGCGTGAACGCTGATCCAGGCATTCCTGGGTTCTGTGCAAAATGCCTAAAGCCCGACCCAAACAGGCCGATAACCGGTTATCCCCTGCTCCTCACCGAAGGTCACCATGGCCACGCAAAATGCCCGCGCGGATTCGCTATCCCTGCTGCTGTTCACCCTGCGCAGCGGCAAGCTGATGGCAATCAACCTGCTCAAGGTCAGCGAGATCATCCCCTGCCCGCCGCTGACCAAGCTGCCCGAGTCACACCCCCACGTAAAAGGTGTGGCAACCCTGCGGGGCCACTCGCTGTCGGTCATCGACTTGTCCCGCGCCATTGGCGAACAACCACTGGTCGACCCGCAGGGTGGCTGCCTGATCGTTACAGAGATCAGCCGCTCGCGCCAAGGCCTGCATGTACAGGCGGTCAGCCGCATCGTGCATTGCCTGAGCACCGACATCAAACCGCCGCCCTACGCCTCGGGCACCCGCTCGTTCATTACCGGTGTGACGCGCGTGGACAACACCCTGGTGCAGGTGCTGGACATCGAAAAAGTCATACACGCCATCGCCCCGCCCGTCGCCGAGCCAGCGCACGGCACCTTGAACGAAGAAGACGCCAGCCTGCTGGCCGCCGCCAACATCCTGGTGGTGGACGACAGCCAGGTGGCCCTGCAGCAGTCGGTGCACACCCTGCGCAACCTCGGTATCGAATGCCACACCGCGCGCAGCGCCAAAGACGCCATCAACGTGCTGCTGGAGCTGCAAGGCACCGCGCAGGAGATCAACATCATCGTCTCCGACATCGAAATGAGCGAAATGGACGGCTACGCCTTCACCCGCACGCTGCGTGAAACCCCCGACTTCCAGCACCTGTACGTGCTGCTGCACACCTCGCTGGACAGTGCCATGAGCAGTGAAAAGGCGACCCAGGCCGGGGCCAATGCCATCCTTACCAAGTTCTCCTCGCCAGAGCTGACCGATTGTCTGGTGGTGGCTGCGCGTACCGTGGTGTTCGCCGAGCACTGATATATTCAGCGACAAACTCCCCGGCTTGCCGCCGGGGGTGACTCGGGCATAATTCGCGCCCCTCGCAAGAAAATTGCCGGAATCGCGTATGAAGCTTCTCAGCTCTATCTTGATCAGCTGCGCCCTCTTCAGCGGTATTGCCCAGGCCTCCAGTAGCCAGGCCTGGAACGAGCAACGCCAGCAGATGCTCAAGGCTTGCCTGACCGCCAGCCAGTTCAAGGACGCCCATGCCCGCGGCAAGCCCGCCGAGTTTGATGACCAGGTCGGCATGAGTGCCCTGCTGATCGAAGGCGTCTACCCACAGAAGCACATGCAGCAGCGCACCGGCACCGAACTGTGCCTGTACGACCGCCAGCACCAGCGTGCTTTCGTCAGTGAATGGAGCCCGGAGGCCAAGTGACCGACCGCTTACGTTTCGGCTGTACCGGCTGCGGCAAATGCTGCACCGGCCACCATGTGCCACTGACGCTGGCCGAAGCGCGTCGCTGGGCGGACGATGCCGGCCAGGTGGTGGTACTGATCGAGGCCTTCGTCGTGGACGGCCCCGGCATGCCGCTGGAGCAGCGTGACCATGTGCTGCGACGCTCCCATCCAGTGCATTGTGGCGAGGGCGAGGCACGCGTCTCGGTGACCTTTGCTGCATTCAACCCCGGACGTTGCCGTAACCTCGACGCCAACGACCTCTGCACCATCTATGAGCAGCGCCCGCTGGTGTGTCGCATCTATCCGGTAGAAATCAACCCGCATATCCCGCTGCGGCCAGACAGCAAAGACTGCCCGCCTGAGGCTTGGCAACAGGGGCCGGAGCTGATTCATGGCGCGCAACTGGTCGATGTGGAACTGCAGGCACTGGTACAGGCTTCGCGCCAGGCCGACCGCGATGACATTGCCGCCAAGGTGGCGGTGTGCCAGGCATTGGGCATGACGACCAGTGCGCTCAAGGGTAACGGTTTTACCGCCTACTTGCCGGATATGGGGGCCTTTGCTGCGGCACTGGCGCAGGTACAGGGGAATGAAGCGGCACAGTGGACCTTGCATGTGCAGGATGAAGCGCTGACGGCAAGCTTGCAGGCACTGGGTTTGCGCACAACCCATGAAACCCCGGTTTATTACGCCTTTATCGGTTTCTAGCCTGACCATTTTGCCCAAGGCGGCACCCTGTGCAGGTGCTCTAGCACGGGACTTTCGCCGAAAGTCCTATTGATTTTCGCAAGGATCGTTACCTTTTGCGCAACAGTGCTTATCGCACTTCGCTCTGTTTCGAGTGCACTGAAAGGACTAACTTTACCCCTGTCCTCATTAGCACTTGCACCGCAAGAAGGTAGTTTCAAATGTCCAACAGTATGGGTATTGCCAGCGTCTTCGTCCTGTCTTCCCTGTTGTTGTCGCCCCTGGCCATGGCCGAAGAATCCCCGGCTTTCGTTACCCGTAATGCAGCGTTCGCGGCGGTCCATCAAGAGGCCCGTGAGGCTGTTGCCGCAAACAAGGCAGATACCGCAAAAGACGCGAAACAGACAGCTTCCAAAGTGAACGTCGATGCCAATGCCGACAGCTGATCAAACGCTGTCGCTGTTCCTTCTTTCCCTTGGCTACGCCATGGGCACCTCCGGTGCCGATATGTTAGCCTTTTAAAGCCGCTGCCGATCAGCGGCTTTTTTTATGTGCTTTAACACTCAGCCCGGCTGTAACGTGTACCTATAAAAAAGACGCACATTCAAATATAAAAACTGCCCCACCGTCAGACCAAAGGAGCTAGTACCGGTGCCTTCCGCGTTTCGTTTTACCCCGCTTTTCATTGCGTTGACTGCAACGATCCCTTTCGCCGCCCAGGCAGATGAAGACAAGGCTGATGGCTTCATCGAAGGTTCGTCCTTCAACCTGCATTTTCGTAATGCCTACTTCAACCGCGACAACCACAACGCCGGCGTGCGCGACACCCGCGAGTGGGGCCAAGGCGCGGTAGCGCGTTTCGAGTCGGGCTACACCCCAGGTGTGGTCGGCTTTGGCCTGGATGCTCATGCCATGCTGGGCCTGAAGCTCGACGGCGGTGGCGGCCATGCCGGCACCAGCATCCTGCCCGAACACATCAAGGACGACGGCGAACTGGGCGCTGCCCCGCATTCGTTCTCCACTGCCGGTGCTGCGGTCAAGCTCAAGGCCTTCGACACCGAACTGAAAGCCGGTGACCTGTTCCTCACCAACCCGGTGATCGCCGGCGGTGAAACGCGCATGCTGCCGCAAACTTTCCGCGGTGTAAGCCTGACCAACACCAGCATTGATGGCCTGTTGCTCGAAGGCGGCCAGGTCAGCTTCACCCACCCGTACAACCAGAGCGGCCACCGCCGCATCGACACCTACTACGGGTCACTGGACGAGCACGACAAGAGCAAGCACCTGAACTGGGCCGGCGCGTCGTGGAGCGGTACCGAGCACATCACCGCCAACCTGTACGCCGCCGAACTGAAGGACATCTGGAACCAGTACTACGCGGACTTCGACTACACCTATGTGGTCAATGACCTGGTCAGCCTGAACCCGGGCGTGCACTTCTATCACACCCAGGACACCGGCCAGGCCCTGCTAGGCAAGATCGACAACAACACCTACAGCGTGCACTTCACCGTCAACGCAGGCTTCCACAGCGTCACCGCCGCCTACCAGCGAGTGAACGGCAACACGCCATTCGACTACATCAACCTGGGCGACAGCGTGTACCTGGACAACTCGCGCATGTACTCGGACTTCAACGCGCCGAACGAGCGTTCGTGGAAACTGCAGTACGGCTATGACTTCGCCGGTGTCGGCGTGCCTGGTTTGTCTACCTCGCTGTCCTACTCGCGCGGCGAGGCTGACCTGACCAAGGCCACTCAGGACACTACTCACTACGACTACTACCGTGAAGATGGCAAGAACGCCATGCACTGGGAACGCGACCTGGACGTGAAATACGTGTTCCAGGAAGGTGACCTCAAGGACCTGTCGGTGCTGGTGCGTTATGCCACCCACCGCGGCAGCCAGGGTTATGCGTCGATCGACAGCAACAGCGACAACGATGAAGTGCGGGTCATCGTCGACTACCCACTGAACGTGTTCTGATCTTTTGCTGCCAGTGTAGGAGCGGGTTCACCCGCGAAGAAGGCTTCGCCGATGTTCGCGGGTAAATCCGCTCCTACAGGGGCACACGGCAACTCGAAAAGAACAGTACACCGTGCTTCCGTCGGACAAATCTTGTCCGACAATCCCTGCTTCCCTAGAATACCGCCGCCGCGAATGGCCCTGCCCACGCAGTAGCGAGCATGCCCACCCAATCCCCGCGTTTCGCAATCTACAGGTCGCACCCCGAGCTGATCCTCAATCTGGGCAGTTGCCTTGCCGTGCTCGCCATCGTGGCCATCGTCAGCTACCTGCTTGCCCGCGAGCGCGAGAGTGTCGAGCAGTCGGCGGTGCGCTCGTCGAACAACATCGTCCAGCTGATCGAAAGCGACATTCTGCGCAACGTCGAACTCTACGACCAATCACTGCAAGGCCTGATCTGGGCCGTCGGGCGCAAGGAACTGCCGGAAGTCCCCGGCCCGATACGCCAGCGCCTGCTGTTCAATGAAGCCTTTGTCGACCGCAAGCGCGGTGACGTGCTGTGGCTGGACAAGCAAGGCAATGTCGTCGGCGACTCCACCAGCAACGTGCCACGCAAGGCCAACTTCGGCGACACCGGGGTGTTCAAGGCCCACCAGCACAATGCCAACCTCGGCTTGCTGGTGGGCCCCCCGTTCAAGGCCAAGCTTGGCGACCTGGACTGGTGTATCAGTTTCAGCCGACGCATCTCGGGCCCCAATGGCGAGTTCGCCGGGTTGGCAGCGGGTGCGCTGCGCCTGTCGTACTTCAATGAGTTGTTCCAGCGCCTGGACATTGGCCACGACAGCAGCATCAACCTGTTCAATACCGACGGGCAGTTGCTCGTCCGCCAGCCCTCCCCCGCGCAAGACCCGCTGATTGGCACTTACTACACCGAACGGCCCAATTTCAAGCGCATCCTCAGTGAACAGAGCGGTAGCTTCACCGCCCGCTCCCACAGCAGCGGCAAGCCGCGCATATTCACCTTCGCCCGGGTCGCGCAATTGCCCCTGATCGTACTGGTGGTGCATTCGGCCGACGAGGTGTTTCAGTCCTGGCGCCGCACCGCCATTCTGGTCAGCGTCGCCACCGGCGGTCTGTGCGTGGGCATTCTGTGGCTGACGTTGCTGCTTGGCCGCGAACTGCGCCGCCGCCACGAAGCCGAAGAAAACCTGGCCATGCTCGCTTCCACCGATAGCCTGACTGGCCTGGCCAACCGCCGCAGGCTGGACCATGTGCTGCGCCAGGAATGGGCCCGCGCACAACGCAGCCGTAAGCCGTTGGCGATACTGATGGTGGACGTGGACCACTTCAAGGCATTCAACCAGCGCCATGGCCATGCCGGTGGCGACCATGCCTTGCGCGAAGTGGCGAAGGCCATCGAAGCCTGCATTCGTCGCCCGGCAGACCTGGCTGCGCGCTATGGTGGGGAGGAGTTTCAGGTAGTGCTGCCGGAAACCGATCTGGCCGGGGCCCAGCTACTGGCTGAACGCATCCGCGCCAGCGTCGAGGCGCTGGCGCCGTTTGCGGATGATGCCCACGCAGTGACCGTGAGCATCGGTATCGGTCTGTCCGGCACCCAGCACGACCTTGGCAGGGTGCTGGGTGCTGCGGACGAAGCGCTCTACCGCGCCAAGGCCAATGGCCGAAATCGGGTAGAGGGCCCGCTCGATTAGGAGCGGGCGCGGGCAGCGTTGCGCAGGGCCTTGACCTGGTCATGGTTGCGCTGCACGCCTTGCAGCTGCTTTTCCACCAGGCTGTAGGTCATGTCGCTGGCAGTGCGGCCCAGTTTCACCAGCTTTTCGCGGGCTTCCTTGTAGGCCTTGAGGGCGTGGTCCTCGCCACGCTCCACCTCGTTCAGCACGGCTTCTTCGTCCTTGCCGGTGACCATCGACTTGAGGTTGACCCAGCCGCGGTGAAGGTCGCCACTGATGCTGGTAGAGGTTTCCGGATCGCCGCCCAGGCGGCGCACTTCGCCCTGCAATTCACTGGCAGCGTTGGCGCACTCGCCCGCACGCTGGACGAAGAACGCTTTCAGTTCGGGGTTCTTTACATCATCGGCCGAGGCCTTGAAACCTTTCTCGCCATCCTTGCTGTACTCGATCAGGTCGTTGAGTACGTCGATCACGTCTTTGTTGGGGTTGCTCATGGTCGAACTCCTTGGCAGGTGATAGTCCTCTAGAGAATTGCAGTGTTCGTGCCACGCTTTTAAAAAACTCAAACCCCTTATTATTCAATAACTTATAGCTTGATGGGAGACTACTGTTTACGGCGTTCTGCATGATTGCCGCTTGGGGCTTCGTGCAGATTGCAGTATGGTCGGCGCCTTTCCACAGCCAGGTGCGCGAAGATGAAGCCGGAAACTCTCGAACTACTGGTGACCCGCAGCATGCCGTTCGGCAAGTACCAGGGAAGGATCATTGCCGACCTGCCCGGTGACTACCTGGCGTGGTTTGCGCGCAAGGGCTTCCCGGCAGGGGAACTGGGCGGGTTGCTGGCATTGATGCATGAGATCGATCACAACGGGCTGGGTGATCTACTGGTGCCGTTGCGGCAGAAGCATCGCCGTTGAAAGGCCAACGCGGGCTCTGTGGGAGCAACTGTCTTGCTCAATTTCTGAAAGCTGGCGCGATCCGTGTGGGAGCGGCCTTGCGTCGCGAAAGGGCTGCACAGCAGCCCCGGGATTTCAGCGT
Source organism: Pseudomonas sp. BO3-4 (assembly GCF_034044115.1). Taxonomy (NCBI): domain Bacteria; kingdom Pseudomonadati; phylum Pseudomonadota; class Gammaproteobacteria; order Pseudomonadales; family Pseudomonadaceae; genus Pseudomonas; species Pseudomonas sp. BO3-4. The sequence continues at coordinate 862,823 of NZ_CP139018.1, read as the reverse complement.
CGATGCATATAATGCCGGGGCCGCTTCGCGGCCCTTTCGCGACACAAGGCCGCTCCCACAGGCCGGTGTTCAGCCTCAGCCCAGCGCGGTATCGAGAAACCTCATCACCGCAAAACCGCCCATCAACCCTGGGTAATGGAGCTGGGTGCAGCGCTGGGCATCAAGGCCTAGCCGGCGCTGGAAGCCCTGAAGGTCGCCGTACACATCTAAAGCCTGGCGCAGTCCTTGTGAGAGCGGCCTTGTGTCGCGAAAGGGCTGCGAAGCAGCCCCAGATTTTCAGCTTCGCAACTTAGATTGCCGGGGCCGCTTTGCGGCCCTTTCGCGACACAAGGCCGCTCCCACAGAACGAGGTCTGCTCATACACTTTTAGCAGGCGCAACGGCCAACTCCACACCCTCGCTCTTCTTGATAACCGCATACACCACCGCTGTCACCAGGCTACCCGCCACAATCGCCAGCAAATACAGCAACGCATGGTTGATCGCGTTGGGGATCAACAACACGAACAAGCCGCCATGCGGCGCCATCAGCTTGCAGCCAAAATACATCGACAATGCCCCGGTCAACGCACCACCGGCGATACTGGCCGGAATCACCCGTAACGGGTCCTTGGCGGCAAACGGAATCGCCCCCTCGGAGATGAAGCACAGTCCCAGCGCCAGCGCCGCCTTGCCCGCCTCGCGCTCGCTCTGGGCGAACTTGCGCCTGGCCAGGAAGGTGGCAATACCCAAGCCAATCGGCGGCACCATGCCGGCGGCCATGGTCGCCGCCATTGGCGCGTAGCTCGACGAGGCAAGCAGCCCCACCGAGAACGCATAGGCGGCCTTGTTGATCGGCCCGCCAAGGTCGACGCACATCATGCCGCCCAGCAACAGCCCCAGCAGGATGGCATTGGTGGTGCCCATGCTGTCGAGGAAGTGCGTCAGGCCTTCGAGCATCGCCGCTACCGGCTGGCCGACCACGTAGATCATCACCAGCCCGGTGAACAGACTGGCCAGCAATGGAATGATAAGGATCGGCTTGAGCGCCTCCAGGCTGCTGGGCAAGCGCGCCCATCGGGCAATGGCCTTGGCACTGTAACCGGCGAGGAAACCGGCGACGATGCCACCGATAAAGCCGGCCCCCAAGGTGCTGGCCAACAGGCCGCCAATCATGCCCGGGGCCAGCCCGGGGCGGTCGGCGATGGACCAGGCGATATAGCCTGCCAGTAGCGGAACCATCAGTTTGAAGGCGGCTTCACCGCCAATCTGCATCAACGCCGCCGGCAAGGTGCCCGCCTCTTTGTAGGCCTCGATACCGAACACGAACGACAGGGCAATCAGCAGACCGCCGGCCACCACCATCGGCAGCATGAACGACACACCGGTCAGCAAGTGCTTGTACACGCCGGTTTTCTCGCCCTTGGCCGGCGTGGTCGCCGCTGCAGCGTCGGCAGCGTTTTCCACCGTGGCCTGCGCCAAGGCTTTGTCCAGGGTAGCGCGGGCCTGCTTGAGGGCAATGCCGGTACCACAACGGTAAATACGTTTACCGGCGAAACGTGCAGTGGGTACTTCAATGTCGGCGGCCAGCAGCACCACGTCGGCCGCTGCGATGGCGTCAGCGGACAAGGGGTTGCGCGCACCGACCGAGCCCTGGGTCTCGACGGTAAGCTGGTAGCCCAGTTGTTGTGCGGCTTGCTGCAAGGCTTCAGCGGCCATGAAGGTATGGGCTACGCCGGTCGGGCATGCCGTGACGGCAACGATGCGGGCGCCAGCACTGCCAACTGCGGCGGGGGTGCCTGTCACCGCGGCCAGCAGTTCGGCGTTGGCCGCCGCTTCGTCGAGAAAGCCTTCGCGATCAGCCAGCGCCTGGGACGGCGTGCTTTGGTACAGGCGCTTGCCGACGAAGCGGGCCAGGTCCACCGGCCCGGTGCTGACCACAAGCACCCAGTCAGCCTCGGCGATCTGTGCAGCGCTCAGTTGCCGCTCGGGGTGTTCAGTATTCTGCACTTCGACGCTGGTGCTCCAGCCGCGCCGCTGGGCAGCGGCGGACAGCAAGCGTGCGCTCAGTACACTCGATACCTGGCCGTTGGGGCAGGCGGTGACTATGGCAATGTTCATCGGCAACCCTCTTGTTGTTCTGTCAGTTGCACGGCCGCTTCCAACTGCGCCAGGTGCTCGCGGTCATGGATGCCGAAGCCAACCTGGGTAACGGCCTGGGCGGCGATGGCAGTGGCCCGGGTCAACGTCTGTGCAGGCGCCTCGGCCAGCAGCAGGCCGTGGACCATGCCGGCCACCAGCGAATCCCCCGCCCCCACCGTGCTGGCCACCCGCACCTTGGGTGGGCGGGCCTGCAGGGCCAGATCGCGACTGAACCAAGTGACGCCCTGCTCGCCCGCAGACACCACCACGTGTTCAACGCCACTGTCCAGCAGGCGCTTGGCGGCGGCGCGCTGTTGCGCCAGGTTATCCACAGCCAGGCCTAGCACTTCGCCCAGTTCTTCGGTATTGGGCTTGACCAACCAGGGCGCGCTTTGCAAGCCGACACGCAGGGCTTCACCACTGCTGTCCAGGACTACCTTGAGGCCTTGGGCCTTCAACCGTTCGAGCAACTGGCGGAACCAGTCGGCACTGATTCCACGCGGCAGGCTACCGGCCACCACCACGGCATCGTGACCGGGGGCAATCTGTTCCAGCCTGTGCAGCAAGGCACTGCGTGCCGCCTCGTCGACCTCCGGGCCCTGCCCGTTGATGTCGGTCACGCGGCCATCGGCCTCGACCAGCTTGATATTGCTGCGGGTTTCGCCCGGCACACGGACAAAGCAGTCGGTAAAACCGCGGCCGTCGATCAGCGCCTCGAAGGGCTGCAGATTGTCGCGCCCGAGGAAACCGCCCACGGTTACGCTGTGCCCCAGGTCGGCCAGTACCTGGGCAACGTTCAGCCCCTTGCCCGCGGCGTGACTGTGCTGCGCCTGGCTACGGTTGACCTGCCCTGGGCGCAGAGTGTCCAGGCCGATGGTGATATCCAGCGCAGGGTTCAGGGTGAGAGTGAGGATCTTGGCCATTCAGTAACGCTCCACCAGCGCGCGAACTGCTGCGGCGCTGTCCTGTTGCAGGGCCTCGCGCGCCAGGGCGCGGGCTGTCTGATGATCGGCCTGGCGAACCAGTGCCTTGACTTCGGCGATGCTGCGCGCGGAGACGCTGAGTTCGTCCACGTCCAGCCCCAGCAGCACGGCCACCGCCTGCGGGTCGGCTGCCAGCTCGCCACACACGCCCACCCACTTGCCGTGGGCATGGGCGGCGCGCACGGTCATGTCGATCAGGCTCAATACCGCCGGGTGCAGGCCATCGGCCTGTGCCGAGAGGCTGGGGTGGCCACGGTCGATGGCCAAGGTGTATTGAGTCAGGTCGTTGGTGCCGATGCTGAAGAAGTCCACCTCGCGCGCCAATTGCGCTGCCAGCAGGGCCGCTGAAGGCACCTCGACCATAATGCCCAGTTGCAGGTCGGCTACCGGGATTTCTGCACGCAGGCGCTCTACCATGGCCCGAGCCTCACGCCATTCGTGCACCTGGCCAACCATGGGGAACATGATACGCAACGGGCGCTGGTCGGCAGCCCGCAACAACGCGCGCAACTGGTCTTCCATCACTTGCGGGCGCTGCAGGGTCAAGCGCACGCCGCGCACGCCGAGGAAGGGATTTTCCTCGGCAGCAATCGGCCAGTAAGGCAACGGTTTGTCGCCGCCAACATCCAGGGTGCGCACCACCAGCGGGCGCCCATCGAGGCCATCGAGCACGCGGCGGTACTCGGCTTCCTGGGTAGCCACATCCGGCGCTTGAGGGTGGGCCATGAAAATCAGTTCGGTGCGCAGCAGGCCGACACCTTCGGCGCCCTGCTCCACCACCTTGGCGATGCCGTTGCTATCGCCGATGTTGGCAAACACCTCGACGGCATGCCCATCACGGGTGATAGCCGGCTCGAAGCGGTTGGCCCAAGCGGCCTGCAGGCGTTGCTCGCGCAGGTCACGCTCGGCCAGCGCCCGCTGCAGCTCATCCGCTGGCGGTGCGACGCTGACCATACCACGCTGCCCATCGAGCAGCAGCGGCGTACCACTCTCCAACAGCAGTATCGATGCACCCGCGCCGACCACTGCTGGTATGCCCAACGCCCGTGCGACGATGGCACTGTGGGCCGTGGCCCCGCCCTGGGCGGTGACAATGCCGGCAACCCGGTTGGGGTCCAGGCGGGCGACATCGGATGGACCGACTTCGGTCATCACCAGCACATAGGGTTGCTCGGGTTCAGCCTGCGCCTGCACACCACACAACTGCGCCAGCACGCGGCGGCCAATATCGCGCAGGTCGGCGGCGCGCTCGGCGAGCAGCGCATCGTGCAACGCCTCTTGCTGACGGGCCGCAGCTTCGATCACGGCCATCCACGCGGCCGCAGCGCTTTCGCCCTGGGCCAGGCGCTGTTCGACATCATCGGTCAGGGCCGGGTCGGCAAGCATTTCCTGGTGGGTGACGAAAATTTCGCCAATGGCCTTGTCGCTGCGCAGGACCAAAGCCTGCAGTTCGCCGTTGACGGTAGCCAAGGCTTCGCGCAGTTTCTGCCGCTCCAGGGCGCACGATTCCCCCCGCAAGGGATAGTCGAACTCACGCTCGACACAGACATGCGCCGGGCCGCTGGCAATGCCGGGGGCGGCGCCCACACCCTGGATACGGCTGCCGGCCGCTGGCGCTTGCAGGACTTCGGGTACGTCATCGGCAATGGGCGCGACGCTCTGCGGTAGCGGTTCTACCTCTTCACCCAAGCCTTGCTCGATAGCCGCCAGCAGCACCGGCAAGGCATCGGCAGCGATGCTCGGTTCGGCGACCAGTTCCAGTGCCTGACCACGGCGTGCGCCGAGGCTGAGCAGCTTGCTCAGGCTCTTCACCGATACGGCTGGCTGCGCGCTATCGACCAGGCGCACACGGATTTCCCCTTCAAAGCCTTTGGCCAGTTGTGCAAGCACCTTGGCCGGTCGCGCATGCAAGCCATGTGGATTGGCCAGCACGACACGTGCGCTAGGCCAGTCCGCCGGCGCTTCACCGCCCAACACTTCCAGTACCGCACGGCTGCTGGTGGCCTGGTAGAGCATCTGCCCGCGGCCTTCGATCAACACTTCGCACAGACGCTCGAGCAGGGCCTCGTGAGCGGCCCCAAGGCTGGCCAGGCAGAACAGACCGTTGAGCGGCTGGTCGCGGTAACGCAGCGGCTGCTGCGGGGTGATGAAGGCGAGGCCCGGTTGACGAACCTGGCGCTCGCTGTGCAGCCACCACAGGCCCTCTCCCAGCGGCAGCGGCTCGGCCTGCTGCAGCACGGCGGCAAAGCCACTGTCGACACAGTCGGCACGTTGCAGCAGGCGGGCACCGCGCCAGGCCAGTTCGTCGAAGTCTTCTGCCGGCACGTTCAGGCCGACCAGCTGCGCATCCAGCGCCAGCGCCTGAGGCGCGCCCTGCAGCAGCTTGAGCAGCGCTTCGGCAGAGCTGGCACGGCGCAAGGCTTCGGCCAGATCGGTCTCGCCCAGCGCCCGGGTCAACAGCTGCAGCAGGCGCAGGTGTTCGTCGGAGCGGGCGGCAATACCAATGGCCAGGTAGACCATTTGCCCGTCACCCCAGTCTACTCCCTCGGGGAACTGCAGCAGGCGTACGCCGGTGGCATACACCAGGTCACGTGTTTGCGGCGTACCATGGGGAATGGCGATGCCCTGGCCAAGAAACGTGGAGCCTTGTGCCTCCCGGGCCTGCAGCCCTTGCAGGTAACCGTCGGCGACCAGGCCGTCCGCAACCAGCCGATCCGCCAAAAGGCGCAATGCCTCGGCCTTGTCGGCGGCCTTCTGGCCCATGGCTATCTGCTCATTGGCGAGCTCGAGCATGACCTTCTCCTTTTGCAGTTCCCGTTCGGGTACTGGAGTATTGTTGTGAAATTCACATAAAGGGCCAGTTCAGCAGCCTTGCGCAGGTGGCAGCCGAGGCAGAAAATTCGGCAGCTGAAACGTTTAATCTGACCAGACGGCCACGTTACTCGATAATCTGCCCAGTAAAAAGCCCCATCCTGTCGGACAATTGCGACAATGGTCGTCTGCGCGTGATGCCTGTACCGGGTCAAACTACCCGGACCGGCCTTACAGCCAGCCCCGGTAATAACAAGGAAAATTCGGTGAAACTCAGCGATATCGCCCGTCTGGCCGGTGTGTCCGTGACCACTGCCAGCTACGTCATCAATGGCAAGGCTGAACAGCAGCGCATCAGTAACAGTACTGTCGAGCGGGTACGCGCGGTGGTCGAAGCCCACGGCTTCACCCCCAACCCGCAGGCTGCTGGGCTGCGCAGCCGGCATACCCGCACCCTGGGCTTCATTCTCCCGGATCTGGAGAACCCCAGCTACGCCCGCATTGCCAAGCAACTGGAGCAAGGCGCCCGCGCCCGCGGCTACCAGCTGCTGATCGCCAGCAGCGACGACCAGCCAGACAGCGAGCGCCAACTGCAGCAACTGTTCCGTGCGCGCCGATGCGATGCGCTGTTCGTTGCCAGTTGCCTGCCGCCAGAAGATGACAGCTACCGCGAGCTGCAGGACAAAGGCCTGCCGGTGATTGCCATCGACCGCCGCCTGGACCCCGCACACTTCTGCTCGGTGATCAGCGACGACCGCGATGCCAGCCGCCAGCTGGCCGCCAGCCTGCTCAGCTCGGCCCCACGCAGCATCGCCCTGATAGGCGCGCGCCCCGAGCTGTCGGTTAGCCAGGCGCGTGCCGGCGGATTCGACGAAGCCCTGCAAGGCTATACCGGCGAAGTGCGCCGCTATCAGGGCGAAGCGTTCAGCCGTGAGTGCGGCCAACGCCTGATGCAGCAACTGATCGACGACCTGGGGGGCCTGCCGGATGCTCTGGTGACCACTTCGTACGTGCTGTTGCAGGGCGTGTTCGACACCCTCCAGGCGCGCCCGGTCGACTCGCGCCAACTGCAGCTGGGTACCTTTGGCGACAACCAGTTGCTCGACTTCCTGCCGCTGCCGGTCAATGCCATGGCCCAGCAGCATGGCCAGATTGCCGCCACTGCGCTTGAACTGGCACTGGCCGCCATCGAGGAAAAACGCTATGAACCCGGCGTGCACGCCGTTGGCCGCACCTTCAAGCAACGCATCTCAGCGGCCTGAACATGCGCCTGATCGACACCCACACCCACCTGGACTTCCCCGACTTCGACGCCGACCGTCCGCGCCTGCTGGCCAACGCGGCGGCCCGTGGGCTGGAGCGGATGGTGGTGCTGGGGGTGTACCAGGCGAATTTCCAGCGCGTGTGGGAGCTGGCCTGCGCCGAGCCGCGCCTGTTCGCCGCGCTTGGCCTGCACCCGGTCTACCTCGACCAGCATCGCCCTGAGCACCTGGTGCAGTTGCGCGAGTGGCTGGAGCGCCTGCGCGACAACCCGCGGCTATGTGCCGTAGGTGAGTTTGGCCTGGACTATTACCTCGCAGACCTTGACAAGACCCGCCAGCAGGCGCTGTTCGAAGCGCAACTGCAGATGGCTTGCGACTTCGAACTACCGGCCCTGCTGCACGTGCGCCGCAGCCATGCCCAGGTGATTGCCACACTCAAGCGCTACAAGCCAGCGCGGGCGGGGGTGATTCATGCGTTTGCCGGCAGCTACGAAGAGGCCCGCGAGTACATCAAGCTGGGCTTCCTGCTGGGGTTGGGCGGTGCGGGTACCTGGCCGCAGGCGCTGCGGCTGCGCAAGACTCTGGCGCGGCTGCCACTGGACAGTGTGGTGCTGGAGACTGATGCACCGGACATGGCACCGGCGATGTACCCGGGGGTACGCAACAGCCCGGAGCATCTGCCGGAAATTGCCACGGCGCTGGCGCACGTGATGGAGCTGGATGTCGAGGTGCTGGCACAGGCCAGCACCCGCAATGCTTGCACGTTGTTCGGCTGGTGAAACTCGGGTGACCGGGATTCGCGTGGGATGCGATTGGCCCCGAATCAGACCAGCACGGTCCACAGCGCGAACCCGGCATACCACAGCACTGCACAGCGCAACAGCAGTTCCCACAGACTGTCCAGCCGCCCCAAACCGCGCTGGCTGTCCTCTTCTTCGGGAATGTCATCGGCAATCCGCCCCACCCGAGCCACCAGGTGCCCGGCGCTGATGTGCCAGTTGAGTACCTCGTGCAGCATCACCCGTGTCACCGCGAGGAAGTTGCCCACCAGGGCAAAGCTCAACGCCAGCGCCCGCACCGGCAACCAGTCCATGATGTGCCGCAACTGCTCGGCACGCGCCTTCAAAGCCGGCTGCTTGCTGTGCTCACTACACAGCGCCAACAATCGATAAGCCAGCGCAGCGCCAGGGCCCAGTACGAAATACCAGAAGATCACCGCAAAAAAGCCCTGGTACACCTGCCACAGCAAGTTACCCTGCACCCGTACCAGCAAGCTGTGGGGTTCATCGGCCACCAGGCCCAGGTCACGCTCGGCTACGTGCAGCGCCGCCTGATCGTCCCCCCGCCGCCAGGCATCACGAAACGCCCCCAACGATGCCTTGGCATCGCCGCGGCCCAGGCTGTAGATCAGCACCAGCAGGTGCACCGGCAACGCCAGCAAACCATACGCCACCGGCTCCAGCACATGCAGCAGCAACACCAGCAGCGCTACCGGCGCCAACACCAGGATGGCCAACGTCCACCACGGGTGCACCTTGCCACTGCGCTCCAGGCGCACCAGTTCACCAAGAAAGAACCCGTCACGCTGCACCTTATGGCGCAGCGCCGAAAACTTCTCGACCCACAGCGCCAGCACCAACACCAGAAAACTCATGCCTTGTCCTCGTTGTGCTGCAGCGCCTGGCGGTAGCGCGGCCAGTCGAAGGCCGGGCCGGGGTCGGTCTTGCGCTGCGGGGCAATGTCGCTGTGGCCCTGAATGCGGTTCAGGTCGATGGCCGGCCAGGCACTGCGGATGTGCCGGGTGAGTTGCTCCAGCACCGCATACTGGGCATCGGTATAGGGCAGGTCGTCGGTGCCTTCCAGCTCGATGCCGATGGAAAAGTCGTTACAGCCTTCGCGCCCGTCAAAGCTCGACACACCCGCATGCCAGGCACGGTCATGCAACGACACGAACTGCGTCACCGCGCCGTCACGCTCGACGAACAGGTGCGCCGACACAGTCAAGTGGTTGATGCTGGCAAAATACGGGTGTTCATCAGGGGCCAGGCGGTTCTGGAAGAATTGCTGCACCTTGCCCGTGCCGAAACAGGCCGGGGGCAGGCTGATGTTGTGGATCACCAGCAGGGAAATCGATTCGCCTTCGGGGCGCGCATTGAAGTTCGGCGAGGGGCAGTGGGTGATTCCGATTCCGTGGAACCAGCCAGTGGCACGGTCCAATTGCATGGGCAGATCCTGAAAAACGCCGTGAACATGCCCACAGTATGCCCTGCGGCCAACACCGTGTGCATGTGAATGATTGTAATGAGTCTGCCTATTGCGTCTGCCCTTGCCGCAAGCTCTCAAGTACCGCCTCCAGCGCCCGTTCGAATAACAGACGGTCATCCAGTACGCGCACTTCGTGCCGCTGCAGTGCCTGGGCCAGGCTGGCGCTGCTCCACTCGCGCACTTTCATGCCGGTGCGGTTGGCAAACACCAGCCTGTCACTGCTGTCAATGCGCGCGACCAGCTTGCAGCGCAGTGGTTCATCCTCGTCGAGCACCTCGACCCAGGTGCCGATGCGCAGGCGTTGCGCCTGGCGCAGCGCTGCAGCCTGCCCGTCGGCAGCGTGCAGGGGCACGCAGGCGGGCTCTTCGGCAATCGTCAGCACAATCTCTTCAGCCACCCGCACGTCGCCCAAGGATTGGCCCTCCCCCCCCGGCAGCGCCTCATTACCTGCGCAGGCCCGCAGGTGCAACTGTTCCAGTTGCAGGAAAAACTCGCGGGTCGCCACCGCGTCCAGGGCTACGCTGGCCAGGCCATCGCGCAGCGCCTTGAGCAGGCCTGGCACCTGCTGCAGCAAGGCTTGTGGCTCATGTGGCGGCGTGATGCTGGCCAGCAGCATGTCCATCGTCTGCACTGCGTCGTGCCAGGCCTGTGAGGCCTCGCCCTGTTTCAGCCAAGCCAGCAGCAGTACCTGGCTCCAGGCCTGCACCAACATTTGCACCACCACCTGCGGCAGTACCCGGCCACGCAGGCGCTGGTTGAGCACGTGCTGCACCTGCTGCCTGGCTTGCATTGCCCGGGCACGGCCTTCTTCGGCGTCGCGAGTGCGTTGCTCCAGCAACTCGTTACGTCGCCGTTCGTCCTGATTGAATGCCAGGAAGCCGTCGAGCAACTCGGCGAACAGGCTTGCATCGTCGGCAAAATCATTGAGCAGGCGCTGGACGATACGCTCTACCCGCACGTGCAAGCTGTCACGCTGGCACTCGCTGCCGCACTCCCAGCCAATCGCGGCGCCGGCGATTTCGTTGAGCAAACGGCGCGCCGGGTGGCTACTCCGGCTGAACAGCCCCTTGTCCAATAGTGCCACCTTGAGCAGGGGAATATGAAGGCGCGTAATCAGCGCCCGCAGGCTGGCCGGCAGGTTGTCGTCGTTGTGGATGAACGCGAACAGCAGGCCAACCAGGTTGATCATGTCTTCGTCAGCCACGTGAAGACGCCGACGCGTGCCGCTGCGCACACTCACCCGCAACAGCAGTTGCTCAAGCTGCTGGCCGAGCTCGAAGTCATCGGCCTCGTACGTGGCGGGCACATAGCGCTGCAAATGCGAAAGTAGCCGGAGCAGGTCAGCGGTACTGATCGGCTGGGCGGCAGCCACCGCGTGCAAGCGCGGAGCGAACTGCCCGCGCACCGGCGCCAGCAGTGCCTGCAACGAGGCAAACAACGCCTGCCCTGCGGCGTCCGCCCCCTCCTCCTGGCCAAGGTTCGCCGGCCCGGGTCGCGCACGCATGCGCCGGTCTTCGGCACGCCGGCGCGGCGCCGGTTGCAGCTCGGGCAGCACGCCGGCAGCGGCCAGCAACTGGTTGGCTTCGCCATAGATCACATCGACATCGCGCAGTACATAACGCTCGAACAGCTTCAGCAGCACCAGCTTGACCCGCAGGCCAACGCCCAGATTACGCCCGGCATCGAGAAAGTAACGACACAGCGCGGCTGGCCCCAATGGGTTGTACTGCTCGTACAGGGGGCGGTCGAGCAATGCCTGCAGGCGCAGACCCAGTTGCTGCAGGGCGATGCCATCGCGTGACAGCACCCGCGCCACCATGCCCTCGATGGCGGCGGCCCGCTCCATTTGAGCCTTGCTGCGCGGGTTGCCCGGCTCGACCAGGTTTGCCAGCAAGTCGACCTGGCCGGCTCGGAGGAAAGCATCATGGAACGTATCCAGAAAACCACGCTCGATGCTCTTGCGCTTCAGGCGCAGGTCACGCATGGCTTCGAAGTACAGGTTCTGGTCACTGCGGTCAAAGGCCTTGTCGGCCATTTCGAAGAGCGTGTCATCGGCATTGTCGAACAAGTCCTGCAGGCCCTGACGCAACTGCAACGCGGCCTTGTCGCGCACCTGCAGCAACACGACCGGAAGGCAAGGATGAGGCGTACGCCCCCCTCGGTCGATGGCTGCCGCCAAGGGCACCACCTTGCCTTCTTTTTGCATCCTGGACTCCTTGCAGGGTGTCTTGCCCGAAAGGGCTGGAAAATCGTCAAAGCCATGGCGCCAAATACCAGTCACCATTATCGGTAAAAAATCGCATAGCTACCAGCGCCGTTTCGCTGGCTGGCTAATGACCCTGATCGGCTCCGATTACTCACGACGTCCGACCAAAGGTCAGCGCCAAGGCGGCTGTACACACCGGCCCCCTGCCCTATAATCGCGGGCACCTAGCTTGTGGAGCCGACCATGCCGAACCTACGCCTTGCCGACCTGACCGCTGAAATTGAAGCCAACGTGCGCCGCGCGCTGTTGGAGGACATCGGCAGTGGCGATATCACCGCGCAACTGATCCCGGCCGAGCGCCTGGCCAAGGCGACCATCATCACCCGTGAAAACTGCGTGGTCGCCGGTACCGCCTGGGTCGATGCCGTATTCCGCCAGCTCGACCCGCGCGTTGCAGTGCACTGGCAGGTGGCCGACGGTGAGCAGGCCACTGCCAATCAGCCGTTGTTCCACCTGGAAGGCCCGGCCCGTTCGCTGCTCAGTGGGGAGCGCAGCGCACTGAACTTCCTGCAGCTGCTGTCGGGGGTCGCCACCCGTGCGCGCTTCCTCGCCGACCTGGTAGCCGGCACTCAGGTGCGCCTGCTGGACACCCGCAAAACCCTGCCGGGGCTTCGCCTGGCGCAAAAATACGCAGTGACCTGCGGTGGGTGCGACAACCACCGCATAGGCCTGTACGACGCCTTCCTGATCAAGGAAAACCACATCGCCGCCAGCGGCGGCGTAGCCGAGGCGGTGGCCGCAGCACACCGCATTGCGCCGGGCAAGCCGGTGGAAATCGAGGTCGAAAGCCTGGACGAACTGCGCCAGGCGCTGGCCGCTGGCGCGGACATCATCATGCTCGACGAGCTGAGCCTGGACGAAATGCGCGAAGCCGTGCGCATTACCGCTGGCAAAGCCAAACTTGAAGCCAGCGGCGGGGTCAACGAAACGACCCTGCGGGTGATTGCCGAGACGGGGGTGGACTACATCTCGATTGGCGCCATGACCAAGGATGTGAAAGCGGTGGACCTGTCGATGCGACTGAGCCTGTGAGCTGATTGCAGACAATAAAAAACCGGCGCTTGGCCGGTTTTTTATTGGGGGCGCTTTGCACCCCTTTTTCTCAGATCAGGACGAGGCGTTGGCCAAACCGTCCAGGTAGCGCTCGACATCCAGCGCTGCCATGCAGCCCGCACCGGCCGACGTGATGGCCTGGCGGTAAACGTGGTCAGCCACGTCGCCAGCGGCAAACACACCCTCTACGTTGGTCGCGGTGGCGTTGCCTTCGCGGCCGCCGTTGACTACCAGGTAGCCGTCTTTCAGGGTCAGCTGGCCTTCGAACAGCGAAGTGTTCGGGGTGTGGCCAATGGCGATGAACACGCCGTCGACCTTGATTTCGTCGCTGCTGCCGTCGTTGTTCTTCAGGCGCGCACCGGTTACACCCATGTTGTCACCCAGCACTTCGTCCAGGGTGGCGTTGAGCTTGAGCTCGATCTTGCCTTCGGCCACACGGGCGTTCAGCTTGTCGACCAGGATCTTCTCGGCGCGGAAGGTTTCGCGACGGTGTACCAGGGTCACTTTGCTGGCGATGTTGGCCAGGTACAGTGCCTCTTCCACGGCAGTGTTACCACCACCGACCACGGCGACCGGCTTGTTGCGGTAGAAGAAACCGTCACAGGTGGCACAGGCCGAAACACCCTTGCCCATGAAGGTTTCTTCCGACGGCAGGCCCAGGTAGCGAGCGCTGGCGCCAGTGGCGATGATCAGCGCATCACAGGTGTACTTGCCGCTGTCACCCTGCAGGGTGAACGGCTTGTTGGCCAGGTCGACAGCGTTGATGTGGTCGAAGACGATTTCGGTTTCAAAACGCTCGGCGTGCTCTTGCATACGCTGCATCAGAGCCGGGCCGGTCAGGCCGTGGGGGTCGCCCGGCCAGTTGTCGACTTCGGTGGTGGTGGTCAGCTGGCCACCCGCCTGCATGCCGGTGATCAGCAGCGGCTTGAGGTTGGCACGGGCGGCATACACCGCAGCGCTGTAACCGGCAGGGCCGGAACCGAGAATGATGACGCGCGAATGACGTACTTCAGACATGTCGAACTCCTGTCGAGCGGGCCGCAGGGCCGGCATCGGTGTACCGGCTGCGCCAGCCAAGAAATTAAAAAGGACCCACGCAGCACTTGGGGAAGGCTAAAACGCGCAGGCCCGCAAAGCGAAAAGTTGAGCGCACTGTAGCGAGGTCGCAAAGATTAAGGAAATATCCTTAGACAATCCACCTCATAGGCATCGCCTATGCTGCGATTTCATCGATAAACAAGCCCCGGGCGCTTTTGTTACATCCCGTTTCCCGCCCACGGCGTGCCTTTCGTCGGCGCGGCAAACTCGGTAAGGTCAGCGCGTTTTCCTTCTCTGCGGAGTATCTAGATGCAAGCCCCTGTCCTCTCTGGCCCCCAATACCTGCGCGAAGGCCTGAAACTGGTGCTGAGCCCGAACCTGCGGCTGTTCGTGCTGCTGCCACTGGCAGTCAACCTGTTGCTGTTCGGTGGCCTGATCTACTTCGCCGGCCACCAGTTCGGCCTGTGGCTCGATGCCCTGATGCCCACGCTGCCTGACTGGCTGAGCTTCCTCAGCTACATCCTCTGGCCGCTGTTCGTTGCCTTGCTGGTGCTGATGGTGTTCTTCACCTTCACCCTGGTGGCCAATATCATTGCCGCGCCGTTCAACGGCTTTCTGGCGGAAAAGGTCGAGGTGGTAGTGCGTGGCGAAGACACCTTCCCTGCCTTCAGCTGGGGCGAGCTGGCAGCCATGGTACCGCGCACCTTCAGCCGCGAAATGCGCAAGCTGGGCTACTTCCTGCCACGCGCCATCGGCCTGTTCGTCCTGTCGCTGATCCCGGTGGTCAACGTGGTGGCTGCGCCGCTGTGGCTGATCTTCGGCGTGTGGATGATGGCCATCCAGTACATCGACTACCCGGCGGACAACAACAAGATGAGCTGGCAGGACATGCTCGCCTGGCTGCGGCAGAAGCGCTGGCAGAGCCTGGGCTTTGGCGGCATCACCTACCTGGCATTGATGATTCCAGGGGTGAACGTGCTGATGATGCCGGCGGCAGTGGCCGGGGCTACGTTGTTCTGGGTGCGGGAGCGGAGCTGAAGGAGCGAGGGGCTGCAGGGCAGCCCCTTTTTGCGGATTGCTTTTTAGAAGTCGGAGAAACTGTAGGGTTCGAGGGTGGCAATCTGAGAAAGCAGTATTAGATGTTCCACTGCCTTAACCTTCTCGAGGTTAGCAAGGTCGCTTGACCCGCCGAACGCCAAGGCTGGAACGAACCCATACATTTCATCATGCTTTAGCATGCCCAATTTCTTCTTTGCGGGCTCGAACATACCATCAAAGTCAACAGACGCCTTCTCTTTGCCAAGGAAGAAACCTTGCACTTCCCTGTCCATATCCGCCGCCGTCAACTCATATTCACTGCCCCTGTATCGTGAAATATGAGCCAAAATCTTTACTGAGAAACCCGTTTGCTCTCCAAAGAGATACAGGTCACCAAATGCGCCGCGAGCGATCAGGTGGTATCTATCCCGCTTCTCCAATATTGTGCCTTCGATAAGCGAGGCAGTTACCCCTTCATATTCCTGGGGATTGACAGTCCAAAATATCCCGTCACCATACCCGCACCAACCGTGCTCACTCCAATACGCTAACAATTTGTTCGGCAAGATCCCTCTGTATCGATCCAGACTTGAGGGAGGAACCTTCTGTCGAGAAAACGGCTCACCAACTTGCTCTACAAACAGGGAAAAAACCTCATCCACGGCGAAAACCTCAAGCGACTAGCATTCATGGATTGTGCAAAGCTGCTAGAGATGACAGGGTTTCCTTTGCCTGCTTCACCGAGAGCTTTCTAGCTTCAATGGCATTCATAGTTATCATAAGATCTCTCTGAATTTTCTCCTGCAACTTAGAAGCTCAGCTGCTCAGTTGTTACCGTGGGTAAGGCTGGAGATTTTTATCGTTCTTTAGATCGAGCGCCTCGCAGGCGAAACTCGATCCCATGGCCATTACAAATTATCAAAGACTCAACCGACTGGAAAACTGTTCCACCACATCCATCACCCGGGCGATTTCCTCGGTGGCGGTGCTGGTTGACTGCGGCATTAATCTGGCTGCTCGGAAAAGGAGTAAGGTTGAAGATCTGTCAATTGCGCCAGAAAGATCAAGTGTTCAACAGCGCTGACTTTTTTAAGATGTTGTAGGGAATCAGCCCCGCCCAGCATGAGCGCGGGGAAAAAGCCGTACATCTCGTCATGTTTAAGTCTACCCAGTTTTTCCTTGGCGGGATTGAAGAGACCATTGAAATCCATTGACTCCACTTCTCTTGACAAAATAAAGCCTTGAAGCTCAGTATTTAGTTGTTCCTTTGTGAATTCAGTTCGATAAAATATGTACTGAGACCCAACGCTTGTTATTTCCAATGAAAATCCAGTTTTTTCTCCCCAAAGGTACAAGTCTCCGAAGGCACTTCTTGCAACCAAATGATAGCTGTCGTGCGAAGCAAGTGCCGTGCCTGCAATCCAGCAGGAAACTACGGCGTCATATTCTTGCGGATTGACTAGCCAGAATATGCCCTCACCGTAGCCCCCCCACCCATGCTCGGACCAATATTCCAAAAGCTTGGGAGGAAGCTTGTCTCTGTATCTTTCGATTGTGGAGCCAGGTACTTCCCGGCGGTCAATCGGCGGACCGAAATTCTCAATCAAACTGGCAAATACTTTATCCATTTCAACCTTCTCACCTTAGCACTTATGTAATTTGACATTCATGCGGATTGAGCCTCTGGACTCCAGGGATACCCTTTCGGCCGCTTTCTTTAAGTTGGGTATCCTGGTTTTCCATTGGGCGCCTATCACTGAGTTTACCTGGCGGTCCCCAAAATCCGATATGACGTCTCTACCTCCGGCGACGAGATCCGGATTGTGCAGTGCTGCTGTAATTGACATCCGGTTTCTGGCTTTTTCTATTGCAACCCGTTGCGCTTCAAATGGGCCCATGGTTTTCCTGAGCTCTTTTTCAATTTTTTCCTTGATAAATTCTTGCTCCTTTTTTCTCGCTCTCTGGGCGAGCCCTTTATTGCGCTGATTTGGGTTTTCAACTTTTTCCAAAAATTCTTCAACGGTCATCCAGTTGAGCCCGTCTTCCTGGCCATTCAACTGTCGTTTGAATTCGCCTATTTTGTATTCCGGTACTTTATCAGCTTTGAAACATTCAACGTTATGCAATGCCATCGTGCCCGGATGGGGCTTCGTTGGTGCTTTCCTGGGCTGATTCGGGCTAACGGGCTGCGGATCATCCATCGCCCCCTTGCGCCGCTCCGGCACTTGCAGATCCGGCCGTTTCTTCAACCCTTCCTCATGCTTGAGCATCCATTGCCCCAGCCGCGCGCCTTTGCGGCTGGCCGCCATCTCCTGGGCCAGCACTCGGGCATCGCCGCGTCCGCGGGTGAGGTATGACACGATCGCCCCCAACAACAGCACCACGACTTCCACATGGCCTTGGGCAATCTGATGCGTGGCCCGAGATATCGCATAAGGGTCGTCCCGGCAGAACGGGCCGGTGCCTTCATTGCCGCAGGTGCCTTCCCAGGCGAAGCGGATGCCATCGACGTAGTACTCGCCGATACGCGGCAAGCCGTCGATGAAGAACTCGGCGATGGAGGCCAGCCCCAGCGCACCGAGGATCCAGCCGCTGACCTTGAGGCCCATGGCCGCGCCTGCGCCAGCGAACGGTATGGTTCCGGCGCCGCCGGCGAATGCGCCGACCCCTGCGCCAAGCAGGCCACCGGTAACGGTGCTGCCGACGACGATCATCGCCATCTGCTGCACGACCCTCAGCAGTTCGTCGACGATGCTGTTGATGTCGAGGTCGGCGAAGCGCTGGCGTAGCAGGTGCGCCGCCTGCCATTCGGCGTGGTAGAAGGCTGTGCGGACAGCTTCGATCCGGCGCAGGTTGAGGCCCAGTGAGGCGACCTCTTCATTGAGGCTGGTGCGGAACTGGCCACCGCTTGGGTAGCCCACCATGGCGATGACACGTGACTCGATCTCGTGCCAGGAGGGCACGAGGTAATCCAGGTACATGAGGTGTCTCCCTGACAACGTGTGCAGGGGGAAATCCCATCATGGATTCGGATCGGAGGTTTCTGAGTCAGTTGTAGGAAAATGCGACTTCGTTTCCGGCATGCTCGGCGAAGTTCAGCTGCTCAGTTGTTACCGTGGGTAAGGCTGGAAATTTTTATCGTTCTTGAGATCGAGCGCCGCGCAGGCGAAGCTCGATCCCATGGCCATTACAAACCCCAAGCCATATCAAAGACTCAACCGGCTGGAAAACTGCCCCACCACATCCACCACCCGCTTCGCCCCGTCCTGGATCTCGACAATTACGCTGCCCGTCTCATCCGCCAGCGCCAGCCCCTGTTCGGCCTGGCGCTTGCTGGTGTCGATGATCGACACTGCCGCCTGCGCCAGTTGTTCGTTCTGCTGTACCACCCGGGCGATTTCTTCGGTGGCGGTGCTGGTGCGGGAGGCCAGTTGGCGCACTTCGTCGGCAACGACGGCAAAGCCCCGCCCTTGCTCGCCCGCGCGGGCGGCTTCGATGGCCGCGTTAAGGGCCAGCAGGTTGGTCTGCCCAGCAATGTCGCTGATGGTCTTGATGATCGAACCGATCACCCGCGACTGGGTATCCAGCGCCTGGATGCCGTCGGCGGCCTCTTGCATCGAAGCCTCCAGTCCACGCATCACGGTGACAGTCTGGGTGACCACTTCGGTGGCCTTGCGAGCACTGACATCGGTACCCAGCGAGGTGTTGTAGGCGACATCTGCCGCCTCGGCCACTGCCAGCTCCTGGTTGACCTGGTCGGTGATCACGGTGGCGAACTTGACCACCTTGTACAGCACATCGTGGGCATCGAAGATCGGGTTGTACGAGGCCTCCAGCCAGATCACCCGGCCATGGGCATCGATGCGCTTGAAGCGCTCGGCAACATATTCGCCACGGCGCAGCCGGTCCCAGAACGCTTGGTAGCCAGCCGAGTTGACCTCCTGCGGTTCGCAAAACATGCGATGGTGCTTACCGCGAATCTGTTCCAGGCGATAGCCGACGGTGGCCAGGAAACGTTCGTTGGCAGTGAGAATGATGCCGTCGAGGTCGAACTCGATCACCGCAGTAGAGCGCATCAGGGCCTTGATCAGGCTTTCGTGCTCGCGTGAGGTCTCGATGGTTCGGGTCAGGTCGCTGGAATGCAGGGTGAAGTACTTGATGCGCCCCTCGCTGTTCTTCACCGGCTGCAGGATCGAGCGCAGCCAGGCTTCCTGACCATTGCCCCGCAGAAGACGGAACGCGCCGTTCAGGTGTTCGCCACGGCTGATCGCACTTTTCATGCGCTGGTAGAAGTCCAGCGACTTTACGTGGGCAGGGACGATGTCCTCGATATTGCGTCCAAGCAATTGTTCGGCACGGTAGAGCATCTCGCTCTCGAAGTTGCCGTTGACCATCTCGATCCGTCCCTGAGGATCGAGCTGCAGCACCAGCATCTCGCTGTCGAGACTACTCTTGACCTGTTCGATGGACATCAGGTCTTCGCGCAGTTGCCGGATTTCTTGCTTGAGCTTGTTGTTGAACATCACCGCTCTCCTGGAGCGCATCACGTAGTCGAATGCATCTTCATCGGCTGCCGGGGACACCTTCTTGAGTGCTGTGCGAGGAAATATTCATGAAGGCAAACGTGCCAGCGGTCAGGCGTCATCTTTACGTCACAAGGCGGTCACATTAGCGCAACCCGGCAGGCGGAAACTTTTTGTCATGAATACACCCGCCCTACGCATTACCTTGGTCAGCGAAACCTTCCCACCCGAGATCAATGGCGTGGCCAACACCCTTGGCCGCCTCAGTGATGGGTTGCGCCAACGCGGCCATGAGGTCGAGGTGGTGCGCCCGCGCCAGGCCGGCGAAGGGCACGCGCACAACGACCCGCACCTGATGCTGTGCCGTGGCTGGGCGCTGCCTGGCTACCCGGGTTTGCAGTGGGGCGAGGTGTCGATGCACAAGCTGTTGCGCCGCTGGCGCAGGCAGCGCCCGGATGTACTGTACATCGCCACCGAGGGGCCGCTGGGGCTCAGCGCCCTACGCGCGGCCCGACGCCTGGGGGTGGCAGTGGTCAGTGGCTTTCACACCAACTTCCCGCAGTATTCCGGCCAGTACGGCCTTGGCCTGCTGGCGCGCCTGCTCACTCACTACTTGCGCTGGTTCCATCGGCGCACGGCAATCACCTTGGTGCCGAGTGCCAGCCAGCGCCTGGAGCTGGAGCGTCGCGGCTTCGAACGCCTGGAGCTGCTGGCCCGAGGGGTCGATGCCTGCCTGTTCAATCCAGCCCGGCGCAGCCAGGCCCTGCGCGAAAGCTGGGGGCTAGGCCCGGAGGATATCGCCGTACTGCATGTCGGGCGACTGGCGGCGGAAAAGAACCTAGGCCTCCTAAGGCCTTGCTTTGAGGCATTACGCACGACCTATCCACAGAAGCGCCTGCGCCTGATCATGGTCGGCGACGGGCCTCAGCGCGCCAGGCTTGAACAAGAGATACCGGACGCCGTGTTTTGCGGCGCCCAGCGCGGTGAACGACTGGCCGAGCACTATGCCAGCGGCGACCTGTTCCTGTTCCCGAGCCTGACCGAAACCTTCGGCAATGTGGTGCTCGAGGCCATGGCCTCAGGGTTGGCGGTGGTTGCTTATGACGAGGCGGCCGCAGCGCAGCATATTCGCCATGGCCACAGTGGCGCGCTGGCCATGCCGGGGGACCAGGCGGCGTTTGTCGATGCAGCGTGCTGGTTGCTGGAAGAAGTGGAGACGTTGCGCAGGGTGCGCCTGAATGCGCGACAGCATGCCAGCCGCCAAGGCTGGCCGGCGATTGTCGAGCAGTTCGAGGGGTATCTGGATAGCGCTTGTCGCAATGTCAGTGCTGCGGCTGGGCGTTCGACGCAGTATGTGCAGCGCCTGTGAAAGCGAGCGCCGCGCAGGCGGCGCTCGGCTTCGCAGGTGCCACAATGATCGCGCCCGGCACTATTCAGACCAGTGCTTTTTCAATGGCCTGCACCACTGCTGGGTCATCCGGCGCCGTGCGGGGTGAGAAACGCGCCAGCACCCGGCCATCCTTGCCTACCAGAAACTTCTCGAAATTCCAGGTAATGTCACCGGGGAACTCGGCCCCCTCGCCTGCCAGCAGGCGGTACAACGAATGGCGCTGCGGCCCATTGACCTCCAGCTTGCCCCCCAGCGGGAAGCTGACCCCGTAGTTGAGGCTGCAGAAGTCCTGGATTTCCTTTTCGCTACCCGGCTCCTGCCCGGCAAACTGGTTGCACGGCAGGCCAAGCACATTGAAGCCCTTGTCCTTGTAGATCTGGTAGAGGTTTTCCAGGGCCTTGTATTGTGGCGTCAGGCCACATTTGGAGGCGACGTTGACCACCAGCACCACTTGGCCCTTGAAGGGTGCGAGGGGCAGCTCTCCGCCGTTCAGCGCTTCCAGTTTCAGGTCGTGAAATGCACTCATGATGAAATCCCCTCTCAGGTTCCCGGTTGCCGTGCAGGCGAATTTCGCCCACTAAAAAGGCGCTCGTCCAAACCGTTCACCTCCCGTAGGAAGGCAAATCGGCTTGCCCGAGCGCCTGGCGACTTTCTGAGCTTAGCGCAGAAAATCAGTGGTGATGGCCACCTTCACCGTGGATGTGACGGTGAGCGATTTCTTCGTCGCTGGCGTCACGCACGTTCACAACCTTGACCTGGAAGGTCAGGCGCTGACCGGCCAGTGGGTGGTTGCCATCAACGGTGACGTCGTCGCCGTCGATGTCGCGGATGGTGACGATCTGCATCTGGCCGTCCGGCGCCGAAGCGTGGAACTGCATGCCCACTTCCAGCTCGTCGACACCTTCGAACAGGCTACGGTTCAGGGTGCTGACCAGTTCGGCCAGGTACTCGCCGTAGGCCTCTTCAGGTTCAATGGAAACGTTCAGCTCGTCACCAGCCTGCTTGCCTTCCAGGGCTTTTTCCAGGCCCGGGATGATGTTGCCGGCACCGTGCAGGTAAACCAGCGGCGCGCCACCGGCGGAGCTGTCGATGGTCTCCCCGGCGTCGTTGGTCAGGGTATAGTCGATGGAGACAGCCTTGTTGGCGGCGATCAGCATGGGGCAAGACCTTTTGCAAAAGAATGTAGAGCGGACAAGTGTAACCTTGCCATCGTCCGATTGCGAACGTGGTGCAGACGAGCAACGGCCCATCAGTCGGATCAACGGCTTTCATCAGGACGAAGAAGGCCACTGGGTGGCGGAACTTTCGTGCGGCCATACCCAGCACCTGCGCCACCAGCCGCCGTGGCAGGCACGCCCCTGGGTGCTCGACCCGGCACAACGTGCGCAGCACATCGGCCAGCCTTTCGCTTGCGGCTGGTGCGCACAAGGGGCCGATAGCGCTACCCTTGACCGTTAATTTCTTGCACCGCTTATTTCGAGAAGCACGCATGCAGACATTTTTCATTGCGCCGACCGACTTTGGTGTCGGCCTGACTTCGATCAGCCTGGGCCTGGTGCGCACCTTGGAGCGTGCCGGCCTGAAGGTCGGCTTCTTCAAGCCTATCGCCCAGCCCCACCCGGGTGACACCGGCCCCGAGCGCTCCACCGAACTGGTCGCCCGCACCCACGGCATCAAGCCACCGGTCCCACTGAGCCTGGCCCACGTCGAGCGCATGCTCGGCGATGGCCAGCTGGACGAGCTGCTTGAAGAAATCATCCGCCTCTACCAGCAAGCCTGCGTCGGCAATGACGTGGTTGTGGTCGAGGGAATGGTGCCCACACGCCACGCCAGCTACGCAGCACGGGTCAACCTGCACCTGGCCAAGAGCCTGGATGCCGAAGTAATCCTGGTATCGGCCCCGGAAAACGAAGTGCTCAGCGAGCTGTCTGGCCGGGTCGAACTGCAGGCCCAACTGTTTGGCGGCCCACGCGACCCGAAAGTGCTCGGGGTGATCCTCAACAAGGTGCGTACCGACGAGAGCATGGCGGACTTCGCCACCCGCCTGCGCGAGCACTCGCCATTGCTGCGTGGCAATGACTTCCGCCTGCTTGGCTGCATCCCCTACCAGCCCGAGCTGAACGCACCGCGGACACGCGATGTGGCCGAGCTGCTCGGCGCCCAGGTGCTCAATGCCGGCGATTACGAGCAGCGGCGCATGAGCAAGATCATCATCTGTGCACGCACGGTGGCCAACACGGTCCCGCTACTGACCTCGGGTACCCTGGTGGTAACCCCCGGCGACCGCGACGACATCATCCTCGCTGTCAGCCTGGCAGCGATCAATGGCGTGCCCCTGGCCGGCTTGCTGCTGACCAGCGACAGCAAGCCTGACGTGCGTATCCTTGGCCTGTGCCGCGGTGCACTGCAGGCCGGCCTGCCGATCCTTTCGGTCAGCACCGGCTCGTACGACACCGCCAACCAGCTCAACTCGCTGAACCGCGAAATCCCGGTGGACGACCGCGAGCGTGCCGAGTTCATCACCGACTTCGTCGCCAGCCACCTCGACGCGGCCTGGCTGCACCAACGCTGCGGCACGCCACGCGAACTGCGCCTGTCGCCGGCAGTGTTCCGCTACCAGCTGATTCAGCGTGCGCAGCAGGCCAACAAGCGCATCGTCCTGCCAGAAGGCGCCGAGCCACTGTTGGTGCAGGCCGCAGCCATCTGCCAGGCCCGCGGCATCGCCCGCTGCGTGCTGCTGGCCAAACCCGAAGACGTCGACGCCGTGGCCCGCGCCCAGGGCATCACGTTGCCGCCGGGGCTGGAGATTCTCGACCCCGAACTGATTCGCGGGCGCTACGTGGAACCCATGGTCGAGCTGCGCAAAAGCAAGAACCTCAACGCACCGATGGCCGAGCAGCAGCTGGAAGACCCGGTGGTGATCGGCACCATGATGCTGGCCCTGGACGAAGTAGACGGCCTGGTCTCGGGCCTGGTGCACTCCACGGCCAACACCATCCGCCCGGCCCTGCAGCTGATCAAGACCGCACCCGGCTCGAGCCTGGTCTCGTCGGTGTTCTTCATGCTGTTCCCCGAGCAGGTACTGGTGTACGGCGACTGCGTGATGAACCCGCACCCAAGCGCTGCCGAGCTGGCGGAGATTGCCCAACAGAGTGCCGAATCGGCGCAGGCCTTCGGCATCGCGCCACGGGTGGCGATGATCAGTTATTCAAGCGATTCGGCCAGCGATGAAGAAGTCGAGAAAGTGCGCGAAGCGACACGCCTGGCACAGGACGCGGCCCAGGCGCTACTGATCGATGGGCCGTTGCAGTATGACGCAGCGGCCAACCCGGCGATCGCCCGAGAGCTGGCGCCGGCTAGCCCGGTGGCCGGGCGCGCCACGGTGTTCGTGTTCCCCGACCTGAATACCGGCAATACGACCCACAAGGCGGTGCAGCGCAGTGCCGACGGGGTCAGCCTGGGGCCGATGCTGCAGGGTTTGCGCAAACCGGTGAACGACTTGCCGCGTGGGGCGCAGGTTGACGATATCGTGCATACCATTGCCCTGACGGCGATTCAGGCCAGCGTGGCGCGCTAAAAGCAGAGGCTTCTTTGCAAGCTTTGTGGGAGCGGGATTGCCCGCTCCCACAGAGCCGCAAAGCAGCCCTGAAGGTCAATCAGGGATACTGCTGAACCTGACCTTGCTGCTCATACTGCTGACCCGGAATCGGCTTCAGGTTCACTTCCACACGGCGGTTCTGCGCACGACCATTGGCGTCAGCATTGCTGGCGATCGGCTGGTCCGGGCCCATGCCACGGACAGAGATACGCGAGGCATCCACACCCTGCGAAGTCAGGTAGGTACTAACCGCCTGCGCACGGCGCTGGGACAGGTCCATGTTGTGCTGGCGGCTGCCCGTGCTGTCGGTGAAGCCAACCACTTCGATGGTGTTCTGGTTGAATTGCTTGAACGAGCCAGCCAGGTTGTTCAGCGGCGAGTAGAAGCTTGGGGCGATGTTGGCCGAGTCGGTGGCGAAGGTGATGTTGCCCGGCATGATCAGCTTGATCTGGTCACCCTGACGCTGCACTTCCACACCTGTGTTGGCCATTTGCGCGCGCAGCTCGGCTTCCTGCTTGTCGGCGTAATAGCCATAACCGGCTGCAGCGGCACCCACAGCGGCAGCACCGATCAGTGCACCCTTGCCACGGTTGTTGTGGTCGATGGCAGCGCCGGCGATGGCACCGGCCAGCGCCCCCAGGCCGCCGTACTTGGCGGTCTTGCTCATCCCTGTGGAGCCCTGCGCCTGACCCTGGTTGTCGTAGGGGTTCTGGCCGGCACAGCCGGTCATCAGTGCAGCGGCGGTTGCGACGATAATCAGACGACGCATGGTGAACATGGACAAGCTCCTACTGAAATTCATAAATGCGGCAGATCCCAAAGGGTTCTATGCCAGCCTTGGAACGCATCGGCAACGAAAAATTCCATGAAAGTGCCTTCATGTGCCATCAGGCACGCACGAATGGATTTTCCCGCATCTCGTCGCCCAGACGGGTGTCGGGCCCGTGGCCGGTCACCACGATGGCCTCTTCGTCCAGCCGGTACAGCCGCTCCTTGATGGAACGCACGATTGCCCGCTGGTCGCCACCCCACAAATCGGTGCGGCCAATCCCCCGGCGGAACAGGGTGTCACCGGCAATCAACAACTTGGCGTCGGCGAACCAGAAGCTCATCGAGCCCGGGGTATGGCCTGGCGTATGCAACGCCACACCGCAGCCGCAGGTCAGCTCTTCGTCATCGCCCAGCCAGCGGTCCGGTGCCGGTACCGGGGTGTAAGGTACGCCGAACATCTGGCACTGCATCTCAAGGTTGTCCCACAGCATCTGGTCGTCCTTGTGCAGGTGCAGCGTGGCACCCGTCAGCTCCTTGAGCTTGCCTGACGCGAGGAAGTGGTCGAAGTGCGCATGGGTGTGGATGATGCTCACCAGCGTCAGGCCGTGGACCTGCAGGCGGGCAAGGATCTTGTCCACATCACCACCCGGGTCGACGACCATGGCTTTCTTGGTCAGGGGGTCGCCGATCAGCGTGCAGTTGCACTGCAAGGGGCCGACAGGGAAGGTTTCGCGGATGAGAGCAGGCGGGGCTTGGGTCATGGTGTTCTCGCAGGTGAAGCTGGGTTCTGCTGGGAGCCTGACAGGAAAATGGGGTGGGTGCACGAGGTTCATGTCTTGAGCGAAGTGGCGCCTGTGAGCTCGAGCGCCGCCCGCGCGGCGCATCGCGAGCAAGCTCGCTCCTACATTTGTTTCGGGCCAGTTATTCCTGAGGCGGAGGTGCGCGCCACCTTGGTGCCCACCTCGATATTGCGTGGAACAAACAAGGCGGTCGCGCGCGAGGGTGCAGGCAATACTGACCCGAAACAAATGTAGGAGCGAGCTTGCTCGCGATGCGCCGCGCGGGCGGCGCTCGATCGCCCAGGCACCCAATACCTCAAGGCAAAAACAACCTGAACAACCCGCCCCCAAGCGCCCCGCCGTTGGAGATCTCGATCCGCCCGCGCACCCCGCCGCTTTCATGCAACGCTGCGATCCGCGCCGCAAAATACAACCCAAGGCCGGTACTGCCGCTGGTCGAGTCGATGCCCTGGATGTAATCCTCCTGGCGCTCGAGCATGTGCTTTGGATAACCCGGGCCGTCATCGTTGACGCAAATGGCCAACTGGTTGTCGGCCTCTTCGATGGTGATCAGCAAGGCGTGCCCGGCAAAGCGGGTGGCGTTGGTGATGACGTTGGCGATTACCGAGGCCACCAGTTCGCGGTCGAAGAAACCCAGCGGATTGTCGGTGTCGATACGCCAGGTGGCGAGAATGTCGTTGTGCTTGAGTACTTCCTCGTGCGCCGCCAGCTGGGCTTCGATGAAATCATCCAGCTCATGGTAGTCCGGGCATACCGGCAACTGGTTCACACCCAGTTTGTACAAGCCCAGCAACTGCACCAGCATGCCGTTGAGGTGACGAAATTCATGCTCCATGATCCCCTGTTCGGCACCGCCGCGCAGTTCCTCGGGCAAGCGTTCCACCCACTGGCTGTGGGACTGGATCAGCGCCGACAACGAACTTTTGAGGTCGTGCACGGTGGAGGCGATCACCGTGGAAAAATCCAGCCCCTGATTGTCTTGATTCATGCGCCGAACACTCGGATGTGCAGTTTGCGGTAACGGTCATAGCGATTGTCGCTGGCAGGGATACCGGCCACGCTGGTCAAGGCGTCGCGGCACTCCTGCATGATCGCAGGCTGAGGGTTGTCACCGCCGATGCGCAGCAGCGCCTGGGCGGTATTGAGGGCGATGCTGATGTTCTTCGGCTGTAAACCCAATGCCTTTCGGAACAGTTGCAACGCCTCGCCAAGCTGCCCTCCCTGGTAACTGCGCACACCCTGCCGATTGAGGGTGACCGCTTCGGTAATGGCGTTGAGCACGCTGGGGTCATCCGTCAGCTTGCCCACTTTCTCCATGACCTTGGGGTCATCGCCATAACTTTCCACGCAGTTCTTCAGCACGCCGATGGCGGCGGCTTCCTGCCCCATCGCCTGCAGTTGCGCAGCGACAGTCAGGGCCGAATCGACAGAGAAGAACTGGTTCATCTTGTCCAGGCGCTGAATCGCCTGTTCTGTCAGCTTGCCGGCCGTTTCCGGGTCGCCGGCCTGCTGCAGGCTGGCAGCCTTCATCATCCGCGCACGTACCTGCAGGCCTTGGTCCTCGGGGTTTTCCTTGGCCACTTCGCTGAGCGTGGTGTTGATCTCGACCCGGGTGCGGGCGTCCAGGCCGAAGCCTGCATTCTTGCTCATCAGCGCCTGCACCAGGCCAAGGTTGTTTTCGGCATCCTTGTAGCGCGAACTCTGCCCCTGGTTCACCGCATGGCGGAACGCCTTCGATGCGCTCTCGAAGTCTTCGTTCTCCAGCGCCAGCTTGCCCAGCGTCGACTGCCGACGCACCGACAAAGGCGACAGGCGCACGGCTTCTTCAAGCAAGTTCTGCGCGCGCCGGGTATCACCCTGCGCCACCAGCACCTCGGCCATGCCATCGTAAAGGCCTGGCATGATCGGGAACGCCTTGAGCGCCTGCTCGTATACACCCTGGGCCTGGGCATTCTGACCACGCTTGTGCATCAGTGCGCCCAACGCGGCATATACCCACGGCTGCGGACGGCTGGCCAGGATGGCCTTGAGGAATTTTTCCAGTTCCTCGAAACGGTTGAGGTTGCGCAGGGCATCGGCCCGGTAGCGCAAGCACAAGGGCGCCAGGCGCGGATCCTTCTTGCACAGCTCGGCGCAGGCCGCCAGTACTTCGGCCGGACGGTTGCGGTCCAGCGCCTGCAGGATCGGTTTTAGCAACGTCTTGCGCTGGAACAGTTTCTCGACGCGCTGGGCCAGGCCAACCCGGTTGAACGGTTTGGTCAGGTAGGCATCGGGCTCGTGCTCGATGGCGCTAAGGACAATCGCCTGACTGCTCTCGGCAGTGACCATGATGAACACGCACTCATGGCTGATGTGCTTGTCGATGATCAGGTCTTCAAGCACCTGCTGCCCGTTCTTCTTGCCATCGCCCAGATGGAAGTCCTGCAGGATGAAGTCATAGCGCTTCTGCGCGCACATGCGCAGCGCCTGCTCGCCGCTGTCAGCGGTGTCCACGTCGCGCACGCCCAACTCGCGCAACATGGAACGGGTCGACGTACGAAAGTCGGTAAAGTCGTCGACGATCAGAAAGCTCTTTTGCCCGTACTGCAGCATCAACACGACCTGCCTTGGAATGATTGAAAAATCGCGCGAGGCGATGCCACCGATCGCTGTATCGGCAGCTGGTCGGGAAAGATGAGGGTAGAGCATTGTCGGCCAAAAACTATGGCTTCAGGCCATCACTTTAACGAGCAATGACCTGCAGGGCCAGTATCACGCCAGCAACCCCAGGGATTTGGCCTTGGCCACCGCCTGGGTGCGCCGCTCCACGCCCAACTTGCTGTTGATGTGGCTGGCGTGGGTCTTCACCGTGTGCAGGGAAATGAACAGCTGCTCGCTGATCTGCTGATTGGAACAGCCTTGGGCAATCAGTTCGAGCACAGCCATTTCGCGGCCACTCAGCGCTTCGCCGTTGCCCGTACTGGCAATTGGCAGTGGCGGCAGGTGCTTGAGCAGTTCCGCCTGAACCGGGCAAGCGGCACCTGCCTGCAGTTGTTCATGAAGCCATTGCGGGTGTTTTTCCAGCAGTGGCTGCATTGGCTGCATCACACCGCCATGCGCCGCTTCCAGCAAACTTGGCAGCAACTGCGCGGCCTGCCCTTCCTTGCCTTCGTCCAACAGCAGGGAGAGCCATTGGCACAGGGCGCTGACGGCGAGCATCATGCCGCCACTGGCCTGGCCGCGCTTTACCAGGCATGCCAGGCGTTGCACGGCATCGTCGCTACGCAACTGGATGCGATCGAGCGATGCCTGCTGCAACGCAATGTGCAACGGCAGCAGCGGATGGAATTCCGGTGCCGCCGCCGGCTGCTCGCCGCCATAGGTCTGGCCCAGGCGCTGCAGCCAGGACTCCGCCAGGTCGGTACGCCCCTGGGCCAGCCACAGTTCGCATTTGACCAGGGTAATCATGGCCAGGTAGTAGACCGGGGGCACATCCCAGATGTGCATCAAGCGCTCGGCCTCAGCCAGTTCGGCAAAGGCCTCGGCAAAGTGACCTTCCCGGCCATCGAGCGTGGCAATCACGCAATGACCGATGAGCACACTGATGTCCCGGCACGCTCGCGCCTCACCCAGCCCGGCGCGCAAACGCGCGCGGCCCTGAGCCGGCTGCAGACGCGAGACCAGCAGGTAACCTTCGTAAAGCGTCAACCGCGCACGCACGGCATACAGCCGCTGCGCCGAAAGCCCTTGCAGACGTTGCAGGCCCTGGCGCACTTCGTCCAGCGCGCGCAGCACCTCGCCACGGGCATGCAGCACCCGCGCCCGGTCGTAATGCGCCAGCGCCTCGAACAAGGGGTTACCGACCCGCTGGGCCAGCTCCAGGGCCTCGCGGTTCCAGCCTCGGGCCCGCCAGAAGTCGCCATCGGCAATGGCCAGGTTGGACAGCGTCGACAAACACACCAGGCGTTGGCCGTAGCGCTTGCTCGGCAGGCTCTGCAGCGCTTCGCCGCAATAGGCCAGGGTGCGCTCGCGGTCGCCACGGCCACGGGCAATGACCCCACTGAGTGCCAGCCATTGGGCCAGCATCGACTTTTGCGCGGTCGCCGAAGGCGCGGGCAGAAAGCGACTGAGGTAACCGGCCAGTTCCTCGGCAGCATCCAGCTGGCAAGCCAGGCCCAACGCCCAGCTGTACAGCACGATCAGCCGCGGCGTGCTGATCAACAGACTGTCGGGCAGGTCCATCTTCCAACGCAGCAACATGCCGACGTTCTGCTCGGCCAGCAGTTGCTCCTCGGACAGACTTTGCACCAGGTCGGCGGCAACATCGAGGTGGCCGGCACGCAAAGCCTGCTCCACCGCCTCGTCCAGCAGGTCCTGAGCTTCAAACCAGCGGCAGGCCCGCAAATGCAGAGCGACCTGCGATTCGCTCGCCTGTCGGCTACGCAGCAGGTCGGAGAACAAATGGTGATAGCGGAACCAGTGCCCATGCTCGTCCAGCGGCACAAGGAACACCTGATGCGCCTGCAGGAAGCTCAGGACGGCGGCACTGTCGTGGCGGCCACGCATCGCATCGCAAAGCGGAGCGCAGAAACGCTCCTGGCAGGCGGTTTCGTACAAGAAAGCCTGCACGTCTGCAGGTAGCCTATCGATGACTTCTTCAAGCAGGTAGTCGCGGATCAGTCCCTCGCCACCATGCAGCGCCTGGGGCAAGGCTTGCTCGTCGGCGCTGTCGCTGGCCGCCAGCTGCCAGAAACGCAGCCCGGCGACCCAGCCGTCGCTGCGCTGGATCAGGTTGTCCAGTGCCTGGCCGCGCAGGCCGGTAGGCTGGCGACCGATCACTGCCAACGACTCATCCGCAGTGAGGCGCAGGTCCTGTTCGTTAAGCTCGACCAACTGCCGGGACAGGCGCAGCCGCGCCAGGTGCCAGTCTGGCCGCTGGCGGCTGGTCACCAGCAACACCAGGCCGGGTGGCAGATGATTGAGGAAGAACTGCAGGCAACGGTCAAGCACCGGCCCTTGGGCCAGGTGATAGTCGTCCAGTACCAGCAGCAGCGGCGTATCAGCTTGCAGGTACAGCGCCAGCTCATCGAGCAGGCCGTCGAGCCACTCTTCAAAGGCAAACGGCTGATGGCGCTGGCGCATTTTCAGCAGGCCCATGGCCTGGCCGCCCAGTGCCGGGCAGTATTGCTGCAGGCCTTCAAGCAAGCGCTCAAGGAAGCGGCCAGGGTCGGCGTCCCGCTGGCTCAGGCCAAGCCACAGGCTACGCCAGTGCTCGGGCAGTGTTTCGCAAAACTCGATGGCCAGGGAGCTTTTGCCGAAACCTGCCGGGGCATTGACCAGCAGCAGCCGCCCGCCCAAACCGGCTTCCAGCCGCTGGCACAAACGCAGGCGCTGCACATGGCCATCCGGCAGCGGCGGCCGGAAGAAACGCCCGTCCCGCAGGCCAAGGGCCTGACTCGCGAATCCATGCGTACGGGACAGATCTGTCATGGCCGGCTCGTTCTGGTTGGAAGACAACGGCGGTATGGATGTTTGCGAGACTAGCCGTTAACGCTGCGCATTTGAAGATGATGGACGCAATTGGCATGGAAAAGACTGCGACAAAAAGCAACATGGCTGATGGACAGGGGCTGGGGCGGGGGTTTGGGGAGGTATTCAGGCGGCTTATTGCGTTGTCCGGCCTCTTCGTGGGTGAACCCGCTTCTACAGGGCTGCTCGGAGCCTGTAGGAGCGGGTTCACCCGCGAAGAGGCCGGTTCAGGAAATAGAAACGCCCCGGCAAGCCGGGGCGTTCTGGGGATCACACGGCGTTCAGTGATTTCAGCTTAGCGAATACCCGACTGACGCAGCGCTGCAGGCTGGAAATCGGCCTTGCTGGCACTGAAGCCAAAGTCGTAAGCGCGCTTCTCTTCGTTCTTCATGCCCAGGGCCAGGTAACGACCGGACTGCAGGTCGTAGATGGTTTCCAGGGTGTACCAAGGCACTTCCACGTTGTAATAAGGCTGAGCATGGGCCTCGGACACGCGCCACAGTTGGCCACGGCCGTCGTACTGGTCGATCACTGCGGCCTGCCAGGTGTCCTCATCGATGTAGAAATCACGCTTGGCGTAGATGTGCCGCTGGCCTGGCTTGAGGGTTGCGACTACGTGCCAGACGCGGCGCAACTCGTAACGGGCCAGGTCCTGGTTGATGTGCCCAGCCTTGATGATGTCGGCATACTTGAGCTTCGGATCATCCAGTTTGAAGGCGTTCGATGCGATGTACAGCTCCTTCTTGCCTTCCAGCTTCCAGTCATAACGATCGGGTGCACCGTTGAACATGTCCAGGTTGTCCGAGGTACGCAGGCCGTCGGCGGCGGTACCCGGGCCGTCGTACGACACTTGCGGCGCCTGGCGCACGCGACGCTGGCCGGCGTTGTAGATCCACGCCTTGCGCGGCTCCTTCACCTGGTCGAGGGTTTCGTGCACCAGCAGCACAGTCCCGGCCAGGCGCGCTGGCGCGGTCACTTCCTGCTTGAAGTAGAACAGGATGTTGCCTGGGTTGTTCGGATCGTAATCCTTCATCCTGTCGCGGAAGACGAACTGGTCGGAGAAGTAAACCGGGCTGAAAGAGCCGTTCTGCTGCGGCGTGGCCTGGATCACCAGGCGGCTGACACTGCCCCCCCGGTAACGGGTGATGTGATTCCAGATCACTTCCAGGCCGGTTTTCGGGATCGGGAACGGCACCGCCGTGTTGAAGTTGTTCAAACCGTTGCCGCCTTCCGTCAGCGTGGTCTGGGTGGCGTTTTTCTTGATGGCGGCGAACACGTCCGCAGGTACCGTGGAGCCGCGATGGGTTTTGAATACAGGGATCTTGAAGGTGTCCGGGTAGCGCTTGAGCATGGCCATCTGGCCCGGCGAAAGCTTGTCCTTGTACTGCTCGGCGTTTTGCGCAGTGATGGTGAACAGCGGCTTTTCACTGCCATACGGGTCGGCCAGGAAACCCTTGCCGTCGACGCTGCCCGCACTCTTCGACAGCGGCTCCCAAGGGCCGATCGAGCCATCGGCGTTGCCGGCCTTTTCAGCCCCCATCGGGGTCAGGGTACTGCCCAACTTGGCCGCCTCGTCGGCGGATACCGCAGCCATGACGCTGGTCGCCAGCAGGGACAGGCCCAGTACACCGGCTTGCAGCAGACTTCTGGTCTTGTTCATGTCGTGTCGTCCTGGATCTGTATGCTTAGAAGTTCACGCCGAAGCTGAGCGCGACGAAGTCACGGTCATCCACGGTGCTGTACTTGCCATCGAAGAAGTTGGTGTACGACAGGCTCGCCGTGTAGGTGTTCTGGTACTCGGCGTCCAGGCCCAGGCTGACTGCCTTGCGGCCTTCCTCGAAGTTGGCACCAGGGCCAGGCGAGTAGCCAGAAACGTCATGCGACCAGGCCACGCTGGGCTTGAGGTTTACGCCGGCAAAGACATCGTTGTAGTCCCAGATGACCCGCGTGCGGTAACCCCAGGAAGTGCTGGTGGTGTAGCCGTCGTTCTCGCATTTGCGGTTCAGGTTGGTGGTGGATGTCCCCGCACCCGCGCCAGCGATGGTGCTGCCATTGAGCGCCTGGCAGGTATCGGCGCCACCGGTGGATGGCAATGGACCTGGGCCGAACACCGGGTCGCGACCGTAGCGGGTATCGTGGGCATTCTCCAGGCCGCCGACATGGGTGACACCCACTTCACCGACTACAGTCATCCGGCTGGCGCCCATCACCTGGTCGAAGAAATGGGTCAGGGTGGTCTGGAACTGGGTGATCTCCTTACGGCGATACCCATGCAGGTCTTGCCCCGGCGTACCGGTCAGCAACGATGCGTTGCTCAACGCGCCACCAATGGGACGGACACCGGCGAACAGGATATCCGTGGTATTGAGCTGCACTGGCGCATTGGGGCGGTAGCTGACTTCGCCGCTCCAGGCGGTGCCAGTGGGTAACGTGGTGGAGAAGCTCAAGCCATAAAGGCGGATATCCTCGGGGTATTCCACAAAGTACTCGGAATTACCCGCCACGATCAGAGGCGCCAATGCGCGCAGCTGTGCAGGCAGGGCGCTCAGCCCGGCGAACACGGACGGCGGGGCCCCTGTGGCACTGAAGATGGGGGCACGGCTGTGGTAGTTCATGAAGTAGGCGCCGAACTCCGTGTCCAACGGCTCGAACATATAGCGCATGGCCACACCGAACTGGCCGCTGTCACGCGCATCGCGGTCGGCACCACGGCGCACCATCACACCCTCTTCGTTGATGTCCACGCCCCGCGTGGCGAGGAACTGCTGCGCAGCGCCCGGCACCGTGCGGCTGCTATTGAGCACGCGCAAGTTGTCGGTACAGCCGTCGGCAATGATGTCCGGCTGGGAGAAGAAGGTACCGCAGTTGTCGACGACCGTCTGGTCCCACTCGAGCTGGTAGAAGGCCTCGGCTGACAGGTTGTCGGTCAGGCTCTGCGAGATGTAGAACATGTTGACGGGAATCAGGCCTTCCTTGATCTCGGCCCCGGGGCGGCGGAACGCCGACACGTCGATGGGGTTGATCGAGTTGATGCCGCCGCCGATGAAGGTACTTTCACCCCAGCTCACTACCTGCTTGCCAAACCGCACCGAGCCAGGCTGATCGCCGATGGAGTAGTTGTGGTAGACAAAGGCGTCGAGCAGCTCGGCGCCGGACGACTTGGCGCCTTCCTTGCGGTTGGAGTCGCTGATGTCCTTGAACTCGCGGTGTTCGTCCTTCAGTTCGAAGTCGTACCAGTACTTGCCGCGCACGAACACACCGGTGTCGCCGTACTTGAGCTCCAGGTCATGAATGCCCTTGAAGATCTTGGAGAAGGTTTCGCCCTTCTTGAAGTTCAGGTGGCCATCGTCGGATGTCTGTGACAGGCCCTTGCCGCCGTTGTTCACCCCTATCAGGTTCTTGTTGGGGTTGGCCGTCGACCAGCTGGCGCCGATGGAGAGCGACGAGTCGAACTGGCCTTCGATTTCACCAATGTTGAAACTGACAGCGAAAGCAGGACTTGCGAGCGTGGAAGCAAGGCTGACGGCCAAGGGCAGCTTGGCCCGGCGCCAGAACAGGTTTGCAGATTTCATCGACGCTACTCCATGTACTTTTTTGTTATGGCAGTGAGTCCTTTCAAGAACGGCCCGAGCGACCGGTTTGCAGGCTTGCACCCGCGGCGACACAGCTTGCGCATGTCGCCCTCCCCCATTCCTGAAAATCCCCTGGCCCCGACTATAGCCAGCAGGCACAGGCGCTTGATCCCTCTAAAGTGTGATTTGCGCTCCATGCCACCAACTCGCTGCAGTTTTGCTCCGGTTGCGGGCTGGTAGTGCTCAAGGATGGCGCATTTCTGTCGTTTGGCAAGGCGGCGGGCTCTCTAGCGTGCGGGTCACGCTCTGACGTGCGCGACCCGCACAACAGTTACAACGTGGAAAGGAACGCACTGTTGCTGGCCTGCCACTGGACGATGTCCTGGCGGATGCGTTTCTTGTCGAGCTTGCCGACACTGGTCTTGGGAATTTCAGTAACAAGGGCGATCTGGCTTGGAATCGCCCACTTGTTGATATGACCTTGCTCGACGAATGGCTTGAGGTGTTCCTTCAGCGCCTTGGCGTCGATATCGTGACCGTCACGTACCACCAGCAGGGCAAACGGACGCTCACCCCACTGCGGGTCGGCCACCCCCACCACCGCCACTTCGCGCACGGCCGGGTGGCGGCTGATCAGGTCTTCCAGGTCGAGCGAGGAAACCCACTCGCCACCGGTCTTGATCACATCCTTGATGCGGTCGCGGATGTCGATGTAGCCCATGCCGTCGAGGGTGGCGACGTCACCGGTGTGCAGCCAGCCGCCCTGCCACAGCTCCTCGCTCTTCTCCGGTTCCTTGAAGTAGCCCATGGTCAGCCACGGCGCACGCAGTACCAGCTCGCCCTGGGTTTCACCATCAGCGGGCAGGAAGTTGCCTTCGCCGTCGACGATGGCCGCTTCGACCAACGGCACCGGCACACCGGCCTTGATACGGTAAGTGACGCGCTCATCCTCGCTGCCGGCCTGCAGTTCATCGTTCAGGTGTGCCGCGGAGATCAGCGGGCAGGTTTCCGACATGCCATACGCGGCGGTCAGCTGGATGCCACGCGCCAGGGCGGCCTGGTACAGCGAACGGTTGAGCGAACTGCCGCCGATGATGATCTTCCAGCCGCCGAAATCCTGCCCCTGTGCGTTCGGGCAGTTGAGCAGCATCTGCAGGATGGTCGGTACGCAGTGGGAGAAGGTGACCTTCTCTTCACGCCACAGCTTGACCAGCATGTCCGGCTCGTAGCGGCCCGGGTACACCTGCTTCATGCCAAGCATGGTGGCGGCGTAGGGGATGCCCCAGGCATGCACGTGGAACATCGGGGTGATGGGCATGTACACGTCGTTGCTGCCCAACAGGCGCACGCTGTCGATACTGCCGGTGACCGAGGCCTCGGCCAGTGTGTGCAGCACCAGCTGGCGGTGGCTGAAATACACGCCCTTGGGGTTACCGGTGGTGCCAGTGGTGTAGAAGGTAGTGGCCACCGAGTTCTCGTCGAAGTCCGGGAAGTCGTAGCGGGGGCTGGCCGCCGCCAGCAGCTGCTCATACTCCCCGACCAGGTCGGGCAGGTCGGCAGTCTTGTCCGGGCCATCGGTCAGCAGCAAGGTCTTGTCGACAGTGGTCAGCTGCCCGGCGATGGCCTGGTACAAGCCCACGAAGTCGCTGTTGACCAGCACCACGCGGTCTTCGGCGTGGTTCATGGTGTAGAGGATCTGCTCCGGCGACAGGCGCACGTTGATGGTGTGCACCACAGCGCCGATCATCGGGATGGCGAACATGCATTCCAGGTAGCGATGGCTGTCCCAGTCCATCACTGCCACGGTATCACCGGCCTTGACCCCGGCCTCGGTCAGCACATTGGCCAGGCGTGCAATGCGCTCGTTGAGCTGTGGATACGTCAGCCGCATCTGGTCGCGGTAGACGATTTCTCGGGTCTTTTCATAGCGGCTGCCGGACATCAGCAGGCGCTTGATCAGCAATGGATAGGCATAGGCGCCCTCGGCGGGCTTGATGATGCGTGTCTGCAACATGGGGATCCCTTTTCTGAAAAGCGGGCCGGACAAGTCTGGGTTTACTGTAGTTCGCCAATGTGACGGCCAAATCAGCCGAAGGAATGATTTGCGTGGCAGAGGTATGAGTGGCGGGCGTTGACGGGCAGCAAGGTTGAGCTAGACACTGCGGCGGCGGCTTCAGGTTTGCGCCGAAGCCGAGTGCCTCTTCGCCGGCAAGCCCGCGCCTGCAAGGGTTGTGGTGACCTTGCGGGCGCGGGCGTGCCTGCGAATGGCCACAACGCCCTTATCCCTCCCTGCCACCGGAGATCTTCATGCCCAGCCCGCGTCGCGCCGTGTTTCTCGATCACCAGTCCCTTGACCTTGGCGACCTCGACCTTTCGCCCCTGAAGCAGCAGTTCGACCAGTTCGAACTGTTCGCCGCCACCCGCCCGGAACAGGTCGCGGAACGCTTGCAGGGCGCCGTGGCAGTGGTCAGCAACAAAGTCATGCTCGACGCCGCTACCCTGGCTGCCAACCCGCAACTGAAGCTGATCCTGGTGGCCGCCACCGGCACCAACAATGTCGACCTGGCCGCCGCCCGCGCCCAGGGCATCACCGTGTGTAACTGCCAGGGCTACGGCACGCCGTCTGTCGCCCAGCATACCCTGGCCCTGCTGTTGGCCCTGGCCACTCGGCTGTGCGACTACAACCAGGCGGTGGTTGATGGCCAGTGGGCCAAGGCCAGCCAGTTCTGCCTGCTGGACTTTCCTATCGTCGAACTGGAGGGCAAAACCCTCGGCCTGCTCGGCCACGGTGAACTGGGCGGCGCAGTGGCGAGGCTGGCCGAAGCCTTCGGTATGCGTGTGCTGAGCGGGCAGATCCCTGGCCGCCCGGAGCGCGCCGACCGGCTGCCGCTGGACGAGTTGCTGCCGCAAGTCGATGCCCTGACCCTGCACTGCCCGCTGAACGAGCACACCCGGCACATGCTCGGTGCCCGCGAACTGGCCCTGCTCAAGCCCAACGCGCTGGTGGTCAACACCGCCCGTGGCGGCCTGATCGACGAACAGGCGTTGGCCGATGCCCTGCGCGGTGGTCACTTGGGCGGCGCGGCGACCGACGTGCTGAGCGTGGAGCCGCCGGTCAACGGCAACCCGCTGCTGGAGCCCGGCATCCCGCGCCTGATCATCACCCCGCACAGCGCCTGGGGTGCCGTAGAGTCGCGCCAGCGCATCGTCGGCCAGCTCAGTGAGAACGCCCAGGCCTTCTTCGCCGGGCAGCCACGCCGCGTGGTCAGCTGAGCCAGGCGCCTGCCTCTGCTACACTGCGCCACTTTTTTCCAGGAGACGTCGTCCATGGACCCGCGCAGTGAAGTGTTGCTCCGCCAGGCAGAGCTGTTTCAGGGGCCGCTGCTGATCGCCGGCGCCCCCGCCGACGACCTGCTCGGCCAGTTGCCTCAGGCCCAGGCCTGGACTTGGCATGCCGGCGATCAGGCCATGCTCGAAAGCCGCTTCGCAGGCCGCAGCCATTACGGCGTCGAGGCCCCTGCCGCAGCATTCGAAAGCGCCGTGCTGTTCCTGCCCAAATCCCGCGAGCTGGCCGCCTATCTGCTCAACACCCTGGCGTCGCGCCTGGCTGGCCGCGAGCTGTACCTGGTCGGTGAGAAGCGCGGTGGCATCGAGGGCGCGGCCAAGCAGTTGGCGGCCTTTGGCAAGCCACGCAAGCTCGACAGCGCCCGGCACTGCCAGCTGTGGCAAGTGACCATCGACCAGGCGCCGCAGGCAAAACCGCTGGAAAGCCTGGCCGAGCGCTTCGAGCTGGCCCTGGAAGACGGCCCGCTGCAGGTGATCAGCCTGCCTGGGGTATTCAGCCATGGCCGACTCGACCGAGGTACGGCACTGCTCCTGAAGCATCTTGACGGCCTGCCCGGTGGTCACATGCTGGACTTTGGCTGCGGTGCCGGGGTACTGGGGGCCACGCTCAAACGCCGTTACCCACAAAGCCGGGTGACCTTGCTGGACGTGGATGCCTTCGCCGTGGCCGCCAGCCGCCTGACGCTGGCTGCCAACGGCCTGGAAGGCGAAGTGATCAGTGGCGATGGCATCGACGCCGCCCCTACCGAACTGAGCCTTATCCTGAGCAACCCGCCATTCCACACCGGCGTTCATACCAACTATCAGGCTTCGGAAAACTTGCTGAAAAAATCCGCCTTTCATCTGCGAAAAGGTGGCGAAATGCGTTTGGTTGCCAACAGTTTCCTGCGCTACCAACCACTGATCGAAGGGGCGTTGGGCAACTGCCAGGTACGTGACGAGGCCGACGGTTTCCGCATCTACCAGGCAACTCGCGGATAAAAAACAGCGCTTGCCGAAAACGTTTTGCCTAGGCAGAATCCGCACCGTCCTAGGGGAGTAGTCTCCCGCGAGCACCCAGCTCGCCCGGTACGCGTCAACATACTTGGTCCACAGACCATGGCGCGTGCGACCCACCATGCACGCCTGCATGGCGAGATCCGCATAGACGGATCGAGGGTTTGACAAGACCTATGACACGCACACCTTACCCGGGGCGGGGAGGCTGTACGTGTCATAGCCGTGTCGACCCGCCCCCGTAGGAATCCTGATGCTGGAATCACTGTTGGTCCCCACCGCTATCGTTGCCCTGGCCGAGATCGGCGACAAGACGCAACTGCTCGCACTCATTCTCGCTGCCCGCTTCCGCAAACCCTGGCCGATCATCGCCGGCATCATCGCCGCCACCTTGGCCAACCATGCCGCAGCCGGTGCCGTGGGGGCTTGGGTCGGCAGCTTCTTCAGCGATTCGGCACTGCACTGGATCCTGGCCGCGAGCTTTACCGCCACCGCACTGTGGACCCTGGTACCGGACAAGATGGATGACGACGAGAACCCGGCTCGCCGTTTCGGGCCGTTCCTGACGACACTGATTGCGTTCTTCCTGGCCGAAATCGGTGACAAGACCCAGGTCGCCACCGTGATGCTGGCTGCGCAGTATCCGCACCTGATCATGGTCATTATCGGCACTACCCTGGGTATGTTGATTGCCAACGTGCCGGTGGTACTGGCGGGTAACTTCGCGGCTGACAAACTGCCGTTGACGCTGATTCGCCGCCTGGCGGCAACGGCGTTCTTCGTGCTGGCGATCGTGGCCGTCTATTCGGCAATGAAGACCAGTGGCTGGATTGGATAAAGGGAAAACCGGGGGCTGCCATGCAGCCCCAGGATTCAGGCATTTACTGCTTGGCGGCAGCCTGATACAGCGGCATCACCTTCGGAATCGCCGCCTGCAGCGAAGCAATGCGGCTCGCGGACGCCGGGTGAGTACTCATGAACTCAGGCGGTGCACCTTCGGAAGCCTTGCTCATCTTGTTCCACAAGGTGATCGCGGCATTCGGGTCGTAGCCGGCACGGGCCGACAGCTCCAGGCCAATCAGGTCGGCCTCGTTCTCGTTGGCCCGGCTGTTTGGCAAGGTCATGGCGTAGTTCACCACCGTGTCGGCCATGGCCATGCTGCTCTGGCCGAGGCCGAAGATGGCACCGGCACCCTGACGAGCCATTTCCACACCGTATGCCTTGGACATGGCCTCGCGGCTATGCTCGCGCAAGGCGTGGGCAATCTCGTGCCCCACCACTGCGGCAATTTCCGCATCGGTGAGCTTGAGCTGATCGATCAGCCCGGTGTAGACGATGATCTTGCCGCCCGGGCCGCAGTTGGCGTTCAGTTCATCACTCTTGATCACGTTGACTTGCCAGTCCCACTGCGCGGCATCCGGGCGGAATTTGGGCGCCTGGGCGATCAGGCGGTTGGCAATGGCCTGCACACGCTTGGCATCGGCGCTGGACTTGTCGAGCACACCCTTGCTCGACGCTTCACCCAGGGTCTGCTGATACGACTGCGCGTACATCTGGTTGACCTCATCGGTCGAGAGCATGCTGAACATGTACTGCTGGCGCTCGACGCCAACAGCACCGCCGCTGGTGGTATTCACCGCCTGGCAGCCGGCCAGCAGGATGCCAGCACTCAGTAGGCTGACGACAAAAGACTTACGCATGAAAACACTCCCTATCCACATGCGGCGTATCCTAGGCCGAGTCGCCAGTGGCTGCCATAGCCGCAGGGAAGATTTTCGTCGCCTGTACCGGCCTCTTCGCGGGCAAGCCCGCTCCTACAGGGGTAACACGACCGAGGGCAGGAGCAGGCTTGCCCGCTCCTACAGCAGGGGTAACACGATCATTGTAGGAGCGGGCTTGCCCGCGAAAGGGCCGGCACAGCCCCCCATCAAGCCGGGGTAAGACACTCCGGCGCATCCAGCTTCGGGTCATTGACGAAATTGGCCAAGGCCCGCTCACGCAACGTCGCAGGTGGGCTGGCCAGCAGCTCGTGCAAGCGGGTAACCGGCGTGTCCGGGTCGAGCCAGGCCGCCTGTCCGGCCTCGTCCAGTATCAGCGGCCGACGCTGGTTCATGGCCGCCTGGGTCACCACCGCGCAACTCAACCATACCTGGTCCTGCACCGGGTAGGCCTCCCACACCGCCGCAAAATACAGCGACGCGCCCTCCCCCGGGGTCAACCAGAACGGGCGTTTGCGCACGTTGCCACGCCATTCGTAAAAGCCGTTGGCCGGCATCAGGCAGCGACGCTGGCGAAATGCATCGCGAAACATCGGTTGCTCGGCCAGCGTTTCGGCCCGGGCATGGGCGGGGGTACGGGACAGGTCGGTGAGCCAGGCCGGGGTCAACCCCCAGCGCGCCTTGGCCAGTTGCTGCTGGCCATCAAACTGGCGCTGGATCAGCACCGACGCCCCTGGCGATATATTCCATTGGGCCGGCTGGCCGACGGGAAAACCCGGCAGACTGGCAAGGGCCTGGGGCCAGCGAAACAGGGCATAACGTCCACACATGGGGGAATTCAGAACCTAGCAGATCAAGGTACCGGGGACATGCTCCGGCTCGTCGCCAACCAGTGGCTGGGCATCATTGTACGCATCGATCAGCTGCCGTGCGCATTCGGCCTGCTCATCAGCCACGATAAGCCCCAACAGGCCCTGCAAGGGCAGCTCGCCGGCGGCACCGAGCAGGTCACGGCCGACCACGTGTACATCGATCCCCTCGCTGGCAAGCATGCCTGCCAGCATTTGCGCCTCGAGCAGGCTTTCCGGTTCGTAGATGCGCTGCATCAGGCGTCGTCCTCGCGGCGGACTTCAAGCATCCATTCGTCACCATGCACCTGCAGAATGCACACCACAGGCTGGCAGCACACCTGACAATCCTCGGTATAAACCTGGTCGCCCGCAGACAGATCGACGGTAGTTTCCACACGTTCGCCACAATAAGGGCAATCATAGAAGTCGGTTTCCAGCATCGCGGCCTCCGCAGTGACTTATGCGTATAATTGCCGGTCTGTTTACAGGGTCTGTGTGCGTCCGAGCCGTTTTTCGGAGCCCGTCCCTACCTTATTACCCTAGCCGTTTCCAACAAGAGAGCATGATGGGCGAATTCGATGCCATCCGACCGTACGACGACGCTGAGGTCCCTGCCGTTCTGGCACGCCTGCTCAGCGACCCGGCATTCCTCGATATCCTCACTCACTTCCGCTTTCCGCGTGCGGCCGGTGCTCTCGGCTGGTTGCTCAAGCCCTTGATCGCACGCCGCCTGCGCAAGGAATTCGCCGGCGTTACCTGTGTCTCGACCCTGCAGGACAAAGTCGAGTACTACGTCGACCAGACCATCGATCGCGCCACCGACGGCGTCACCTATTCGGGTGTGGAACAGCTCAAGGCCGGCACCGCCTATCTGTTCCTGGCCAACCACCGTGATATCGTCATGGACCCGGCCTTCGTCAACTATGCCGTGTACCACGCCGGCCTGCCCACGCCGCGCATCGCCATTGGCGACAACCTGCTGCAAAAGCCCTTTGTCAGCGACATGATGCGCCTGAACAAGAGCTTCATCGTGCACCGTTCGATCAGCGGGCGGCGCGAAAAACTGGCTGCCTACCAACTGTTATCGGCCTACATCAACCACTCGATCCGCAACGATGCCACCTCGATCTGGATTGCCCAGGCCGAAGGTCGGGCCAAGGACGGTGACGACCGTACCGACTCGGCGATCCTCAAGATGTTCCACATGAGCCGCAAGGACGAGCCGTTCGGTGCGGTTATCCAGAGCCTGAACCTGAC
This sequence comes from Pseudomonas sp. BO3-4, assembly GCF_034044115.1. Lineage (NCBI taxonomy): Bacteria > Pseudomonadati > Pseudomonadota > Gammaproteobacteria > Pseudomonadales > Pseudomonadaceae > Pseudomonas > Pseudomonas sp. BO3-4. The sequence continues at coordinate 819,658 of NZ_CP139018.1, read as the reverse complement.
CCCGGTGTCGATCAGCTACGAATACGACCCGTGCGACCAGGCCAAGGCCCGCGAGCTGTACATCCGCGCCACAACCGGCACCTACAAGAAGGCGCCGGGCGAAGATGACAACAGCATTGCCAAAGGCATTACCGGCTACAAGGGCCGAGTCCACATCAACTTCGCGCCGCCGGTCACCGAGTACCACGAAGACACAAAACAGCTGGCGGCAGAGATCGACCGGCAGATTCTGGGGGGCTACCGACTGTTCCCGGTGCATTACCTGGCGTATGCGATGTGGGAAGGCAAGGACGAAGCCCTGCAGGTGCCAAGCGCCGAGAAAGTGTTCCCGGCTGATGAGCTGGCCAAGGCCAAGGAAGAATGGCAACGGCGTCTGGATGCCTGCCCGCAAGAGCAGCGGCCGTACCTGGTGTTGCAGTATGCGACGCCGGTGCGCAACCAGTACCAGGTCCGGCAGCAGGCACCTGTAGCCTGATCAGATTTGGGGCTGCTTTGCAGCCCAATCGCGACACAAGGCCGCTCCCACAGGGAATTGCGTCCACCCTTGTGGGAGCGGCCTTGTGTCGCGATTGGGCCGCAACGCGGCCCCGATGGTTCTTAGATCCAGGTGCTGAACCAGGACAGCAGCAGCGCCATCGCCAGGCACGAAAAGCCCAGGATGTAGAAGTATTTCGGCACCCGAAGGTCGAAAGCGTCCACTACCCCCTCGTCTACTGCCATGTACTCGCGGGTTTCGGCCTCGCGCCGCCGCGCACTGTGCAGCAGCAAACCGCCCGGGCAGGTCAGCAGCAGCGCCAGCAGGTTGATCAGCTTGGTGGGATGGGCGGCCAGGAACCCCCAGAGCACTTGCAAGGACATCACGCAACCTCGGTGTGAGCAGTGGCAAAGGCCAGCATTCTACCCAAGTCACACCGTGGCGCCCGGCCTTGGCGACAAACTGTCGTTAAATTTCATCTGTCATCCGCTCGTCATCAATACAGGCGACCCTGTCGACCTTTTGATGACCCGGAGCTTTTTCATGTTGCACGCCGAAAACCAGGACCGCCTCTACCTCGTTGCCCAGAGCGATGAACAACAGGCGCTGATCGATGGTTTTGCCATCAATGTGCAGGACCGCCAGTGGCTGGTCTACTGTGCGCTTGGCGGACATGTGCATGAGGACTTGCCCGAAGTGGATGCAGGCACAGGGTTCAGCTTGCTGGATTTCCACATAGAAGCGGCGTAAATCTGTGCCGTCCAGGCAACAAAAAACCCGCTGCCTGTCACTCAGGCAGCGGGTTTTCTGACACAACCTGAAGCTTACTGACCCAGCACCTGCCCGATGCTCGGGTCCTTGAACAGGCGGGTCAGGGCATCGCTCAGCACATCGCCCACCAGCTGGGTGTTGGTGTCCTGATTCGGCGCCATGCCGAAACGCTGGTCCAGCGAAGCGCCATAACGGCCGCTGTAACGGCGGCCGCCATTGGTCACATCAGCGCGGAAGGTGGCGCCGATGGTGGCCTCGGTCACGTAAAGGTTGTCTTTCGGCGACTGGTACTTCAGCTCGGCCAGGGTGACGGTCAGCTGCGGCGCATTGTAGGCGTTCGGGGTCGGGGTGAAGCCGAGCAGGCGCACAGCAGCTTCAGCCTGAGCCTGCAGCTTGGGCACCACGTCATTACCGCTGACACTGATGGTGCTGGTCTCGGGGTACATGCCACCGCGGGTACCCAGGGACGGCGAAGGCCGGCCATCAACTACCCGGACCACCACCGGCTGGCCATGGCCGACCGGGGCCAGCTGGGCCTTGAGCGTGGGTTGCGGGTTGAGTTGTTGCGGGCTGTGGGCACAACCGACCAGGCTAAGGCTGGCCACGGCGATCAAACCGAACAACAGACGTTGCAACATGCGCGTTTCTCCAGAAAATGCGGCAAAGGCCCACAGTATACCTAGCCAGGCACAGACCAGTCATCGGCCCGGCCCGCTTGTCACAATCGTTTCATCGCCACACCCTTATCCTTGCGCCAAGCCCTAACGCAAAGGACTCGCCGCCATGACCTCGCTCTGGACTCAGCTCTTCAAACGGCCGCGTCACAACGCTTATGCCCGCCTTGACGCTGATGGCAAATGCCTGGCCTTCAAGCAATGCAGCCAGGCACCACGGGGCATCGACTGGGTGCAGATCAGCGAAATTCAGCTGGCCTGGCTGGGGCGCGAACTGCCCGCCGAAGCCCGGGTTTGCGCCCGTGCAAAGCGCCGTTGGCACCAACGCCTCCTCGCTGCCTGACAAACGCTGCAATAAAAACCACGAATGGCGACATTTCTGCCCGCGACATCGCTATAATCTCCCCCCGATTATAAGGACGTCTCCTGATCGGGCCCCGCATTCGCCGATTGACCCCGGCAACTTCACCGCCTCGCCCACAGAGAGCCTTCCACTCAGGTCTTGCATCGGCTGTCGTGCCTGCTTTTTCTGGCCCTTCACACTGCATTAACCTGCGGGTTGCCATCGCGCAGTCCCCTTTTGAGGTTCACGTCTCCAAAAGAGCGTGAAAAAACGGTTTTCACAACTTCACAAGAGTGTGGCGAGCAAATGAACAGTCTGGCATGTGCAAAAGCGGCAGATGTGTCCCGAACAGCCCTGAACAGGCGGCAAATGCGCTCATCCCGTATGAGTGTCTGAACCGTTCCATAACGCACGCACGACACCTTGACCATAAGTCGAATTGCCGCACCTGTGGCAAACGGCGTTCAATACACGAACCCGAAGACTGATTGGCGGTGTCCGCGGAAGTTGCAAGAACTGCGAAAAGTCGGACATGGCGACCCTGGCAAACCCAGGTCCTATGCTGTCAATTAGGTAGCTGTAGATTGTGGAGACGCGTTAAATGGCGCAGAACGAATCGGTTGATGTGGTACTGGTAGGCGCGGGCATCATGAGTGCCACCCTGGCCGTACTGCTCAAGGAGCTTGACCCGACCCTGAAGCTTGAGGTCGTCGAGGCGATGGACTCCGGGGCCGCGGAAAGCTCCAACCCCTGGAACAACGCAGGCACCGGCCACGCCGGCCTGTGCGAGCTGAACTACACGCCGCAGGCCGCCGATGGCAGCATCGACATCAAGAAGGCCGTGCACATCAACACCCAGTTCGAGGTTTCGCGCCAGTTCTGGGCCTACCTGAGCAAGAAGGGCAACTTCGGCTCGGCGCGTGCCTTCATCAACCCTGTCCCGCACCTGAGCTATGTCGAGGGTGACAAGGGTGTTTCCTTCCTCAAGAAGCGCTTCGAGCTGCTCAAGCAGCACCACGCCTTCGCCGAGATGGAATACACCGAAGACAAGGCCGTGATGAACGACTGGATGCCGCTGATGATGCCTGGCCGCCCGGCCGACCAGCACATCGCCGCTACCCGCGTGGCCAAAGGCACCGACGTCAACTTCGGCGCACTGACCAACAAGCTGCTCAAGCTGCTGGGCGACTCGCCGGACGCGCAGGTCAAGTACAGCAAGAAGGTTGTCGGCCTGCGCCGTAACGGCAGCGGCTGGACCGTGAGCATCAAGGACGTCAACAGCGGCGGCAGCCGTGAAGTCGACGCCCGCTTCGTCTTCCTCGGCGCCGGCGGCGCGGCCCTGCCGCTGCTGCAGTTGTCCGGCATCCCGGAAAGCAAAGGTTTCGGCGGCTTCCCTGTCAGCGGCCAGTGGCTGCGTTGCGACAACCCGGAAATCGTCAAGCAGCACCAGGCCAAGGTCTACAGCCAGGCCGCTGTCGGCGCCCCGCCGATGTCGGTACCGCACCTGGACACCCGCGTCGTGGACGGCAAGACTTCGCTGCTGTTCGGCCCGTATGCCGGCTTCACTACCAAGTTCCTCAAGCACGGCTCGCTGATGGACCTGCCGCTGTCGGTGCGCATGGGCAACATTGGCCCGATGCTGGCCGTGGCCCGCGACAACATGGACCTGACCAAGTACCTGGTCAGCGAAGTGATGCAGTCGATGGAGCAGCGTCTGGAAGCCCTGCGTCGTTTCTATCCGCAGGCCAAGGCCGAGGACTGGCGCCTGGAAGTGGCGGGTCAGCGCGTGCAGATCATCAAGAAAGACCCGAAAAAAGGCGGCGTGCTGCAGTTCGGTACCGAGCTGGTCTCGGCCCAGGACGGCAGCCTGGCAGCTCTGCTCGGCGCATCGCCGGGTGCCTCGGTGACCGTGTCGATCATGCTGGAACTGATCGAGCGCTGCTTCCCCGAGCAGGCCAAGGGTGCCTGGGCTGCCAAGCTCAAGGAAATCTTCCCGGCTCGCGAGAAGACCCTGGCAACCGATGCTGCGCTGTACCACAAGATCAGTGCCGATAACGACGCGGCCCTGGACCTGGCAGAAAGCAGCCCGGCGGCCAAGCATTACGCCTAAGCCGGCCTGAAACGCAAAAACGCCCCTCGGGGCGTTTTTTTTGTGCCTGGCGCTTGATCAGCCTGTACCGGCCTCTTCGCGGGCATGCCCGCTCCCACAGGTTCGGTAATGCCCGCAGGTGCGGCGCGACTCCTGTGGGAGCGGGCGCGCCCGCGAAGAGGCCGGCACTGGCTACAGATCAGCCGCGGGCTTTATCGATGATCTCGATGTACTCAGGGGCATTGCGCTGGTCGGCAATTTGCTCGACGAAGGTCTTGCCGTGCTCGTCCTTGCCATCCAGGTCCAGGCCAGCTTCGACGAAGAAGCCTACAAAGCGCTCAAAGTCGTCCACGCGCAGGCCGCGGTAGGCCTTGACCAGCTTGTGCAGCGACGGCGAAGTCACACCATCGGCCGGCTCGAACTGAAGGAACGACTTGATGTAGTCGTCGCTGATTTCGTCACCGATTACCTGTTTCTTGTCTTTACGCATTGCCGACTCCAACTGGACCATCACGGAATTTCGAAGGCCGGCAGTTTACCCCCCGCAGGCTTCGCGCCTCAACGCGTACGTACCGTCCCGGTGTGCAGGTCGGCCCAGATATGGCCGTTGCCATAAGTCAGAAACTGCACGTACAGGGTTTCGTTACGCAGCAGGTCCATGACCACCCGGTAGTTGCTGACCGGGTAATTCAGGCTCAAGGTGCGGGTTTTAGCGTCATACACAGGCTTTTTCAGGCTTTTGGCCGCTTCACCATCAAACGTCAGCAGCACCTGGGCAATGGTCGCGCCCTTGCTCAGCGGCTTGCCCTTCAGGCGCACCTGCAACGACGATGTGATCGGAATCGGCTGCTGATCGGACTGGCGCAGGGCCCCTACGACCACCGAATAGTCAGTCACTTGCAGCAATTGCTGGCTGGTCGGCGCTTCCTGGCGCAGGGACTGGTCATCCGGTGGCAGGAACTGACTGTGCAGCGGTGCGGCAGCGAGCGGCAGGCTGACCGCCAGCAGGAGGGGAAGAATCGCACGCATGTGAGGCTCCTTGTATGAAGGAGCACTCTAGCATGCCGTGTACAGCCGATATCAATCGAACTGCGCGCGCATCCAGGCCTGGTAATCGGCCACGCCGGCTTCACCCTCGCGCGGCGCCCAGTGTGCGTGCTCGCCCTCGCCCACTGGTCGGTATGGCCCAGCCTTGCACTCGAACAGGATGCTGTCGGGCTCAAGCACCACCAAGCCATGGTAGGTACCAGGCGCCAGATCCACACCCAGACAGTCGCCACCGGCCTGCAGCACCCGCTTGTCAGTCACCGCGCCTTGCTCATCGAAGATCAGCAGGCCAAAGCACCCCTTGAGCGCTATCAAGGTTTCAGCCTTGTCGGCGCTCACATGGCGATGCGGCGGAATGTAGGTGCTCGGTTGCAGCCCGACCGCCATGCGGTGGCAGGGCTCTTCCATAGCGTGAAAGTTATGGTGCTGCCGCCCGCGCGGGTTGGCAGCGGCCTTTTCGGCCAGCCCGGCGAACAGCGATTGGTCGATGAACGCAGGCTGGCGCACGGTTACAGCCCCTTTACGGCGAAGATGCCGTTAGCATTGCGCCAGTACCCTTTGTAGTCCATGCCGTAACCGAAGATATAGCGATCGACACAAGGCAGGCCCACATAGTTGGCCTTGAGGTCAGGGCTTGCCTTGCGGTCGTGATCCTTGTCGATCAGCACAGCGGTGTACACCGAGCGGGCGCCGGCATGCTTGCAAAACTCGATGATGGCGCTGAGGGTGTGGCCTTCGTCGAGGATATCGTCAACGATCAACACGTCACGGTCGATGAAGGACACTTCCGGCTTGGCCTTCCAGAAAAGCTCGCCGCCGCTGGTCTGGTTGCGGTAGCGGGTAGCGTGCAGGTAGGAGGCTTCCAGCGGGAACTGCAGGTGAGTCAGCAGTTTGCCGGAGAAGATCAGGCCACCATTCATCACGCAGAACACAACCGGGTTCTTGTCGTGCAGGTCCTTGCAGATCTGCTCGCCGACTTTGGCGATGGCCGCTTCGACTTCGGCTTCGGTGTACAGGCAGTCAGCTTCACGCATGACTTGACGGATATGCTCGAGATCGGCGGACATGGCGCGCTCCGGGGGGCATTTTGGAAAAGCGGGCAAAGGTACGCATCCGCTCGTCACAGATCAAGCATTTATGGACTAACGTCCAGAATGACCAGACGACAGCACAGGCTGAATAGATTAATCTAGCGCGGTTTTTTTGCCCGCCTTTCGGAGCCCTCCCCTATGCCCACTCGTGAGATCCGCCATCCGCTGATCCGCCACAAGCTTGGCCTGATGCGCCGTGCCGATATCAGCACCAAAAATTTTCGCGAACTCGCCCAGGAAGTCGGCGCGCTCCTGACGTATGAAGCCACCCAGGACCTGCCCCTCGAAACCTACGAGATCGACGGCTGGTGTGGCAAGGTCTCGGTTGAAAAAATCGCCGGCAAGAAGATCACCGTAGTACCGATCCTGCGCGCCGGCATCGGCATGCTCGACGGCGTGCTCAGCCTGATCCCGGGTGCCAAGGTCAGCGCCGTCGGCGTTGCCCGAAACGAAGAAACCCTCGAAGCCCACACCTACCTGGAAAAGCTCGCGCCGGACATCAACCAGCGCCTGGCCCTGATCATCGACCCGATGCTGGCCACCGGCGGCTCGATGGTTGCCACCATCGACCTGCTGAAAAAGGCCGGCTGCAAAGAGATTCGCGCCATGGTGCTGGTCGCCGCACCAGAAGGCATCGAGGTGGTGGAAAAAGCCCACCCGGACGTGAAGATCTACACCGCCTCGATCGACCAGCGCCTGAACGAGCACGGCTACATCGTGCCAGGCCTGGGTGATGCCGGTGACAAGATCTTCGGCACCAAGCAAAAGGACGCCTGACCATGCAGGACGGCTTCAACGACCCGCTCTGGCGCCAGGTCGTTTCGGGCGCGCAGATGCTCTTCGTGGCATTCGGCGCGCTGGTGCTGATGCCCCTGATCACCGGCCTCGACCCGAACGTCGCGCTGTTCACCGCCGGCATCGGCACCCTGCTATTCCAGCTGGTCACCGGACGTCAGGTACCGGTGTTCCTGGCCTCGAGCTTTGCCTTCATCACGCCGATCATCCTCGCCAAAGGCCAGTTCGGCCTGGCCGAGACCATGGGCGGCGTAATGGCTGCTGGCTTCGTGTACACCTTCATGGGCCTGATGGTAAAAATCAAAGGCACCGGTTTCATCGACCGCATGCTACCGCCGGTGGTGATCGGCCCGGTGATCATCTCCATCGGCCTGGCCATGGCACCGATCGCCGCCAACATGGCGATGGGCAAAGGTGGGGACGGTACAGCGCTGATGCCATACAAGACGGCCATGCTGATCTCGATGCCAGCGCTGCTGACAACCTTGATCGTTGCCGTATTCGGCAAGGGCATTTTCCGCCTGGTGCCCATCATCTCCGGCGTGCTGGTGGGCTTTGCCCTGTCGTTCGCCTTTGGCGTGGTCGACACCGCCAGGATCGCTGCCGCACCGTGGCTGGAAATCCCCAATTTCACCGCCCCTGCGTTCAACTGGCAGGCCATTCTGTTCATCGTCCCGGTTGCGCTGGCGCCGGCGATCGAGCATATCGGCGGGGTGATTGCAGTGGGCAGCGTGACCGGCCGTGACTACCTGAAGAAGCCTGGCCTGCACCGGACGTTGCTGGGCGACGGCCTGGCAACTACTGCAGCCGGCCTGTTCGGCGGCCCGCCCAACACCACCTATGCCGAAGTGACCGGCGCGGTGATGCTGACCAAGAACTACAACCCGAAGATCATGACCTGGGCGGCGGTCTTCGCCATTACCCTGGCGTTCATCGGCAAGTTCGGCGCGCTGCTGCAGAGCATCCCGGTGCCGGTGATGGGCGGCATTCTGTGCCTGCTGTTCGGCTCGATTGCAGCGGTGGGCATGAACACCATGATCCGCCACAAGATTGACCTGGGCGAAGCACGCAACCTGGTGATCGTCTCGGTGACACTGGTGTTCGGTATCGGCGGCGTGCTGATCGGCAGCGGTGACGGCCCGGATGACTGGGGCCTGAAGGGCATCGCCCTGTGCGCCATTGTGGCTATTGCGCTGAACCTGATTCTGCCGGGTAATGACAGCTGGAAGCACAAGAAGCTGGATGTATAAACGGTCGGTAGGGGCCGCAAGGCGGCCCCTTCGATTCAGGCCTTTTCACTCATATCAGCCAACACCCTCACCCACTCCGGGTGATCATTCAGGCACGGCACCAGCACCAGCTCCCGGCCACCCGCCTCGACAAACTGCTCGCTGCCACGCATGCCTATCTCTTCCAGCGTCTCGATGCAATCCGCCACAAATGCCGGGCACATCACCAGCAGCTTCTTCACACCGGCCTTGGCCAGTTCATCCAACCGCGTCTCGGTGTAGGGTTCGATCCACTTGTCCCGGCCCAGCCGCGACTGGAACGATACCGACCACTTGCCATCAGGTATGCCCATTTTCTGCGCAAAGGCTTTGGCCGTGGCCAGGCATTGCCCGCGATAGCAAACCGAACGTACTTCGGCGGTTGCACCGTGGCAGCAATCGGCAGCACGCAGGTCGTGCTTGACCCCTTTCGGAAACAGCTTTTTCAGGTGCCGTTCCGGCAAACCATGGAAGCTCAACAGCAGGTGGTCGTAACCCGTCTCAAGGTACGGCCGGGCACTGGCAGCCAGTGCCTCGATGTACGCCGGATGCTCGTAGAACGGCTGCAGCACACGCATCTGCAACGGCAACTGGCGCTCGCTGACGGTCTGTTTTGCCAGCTCGACCACCGTGGTCACCGTGCTGTCGGCGAACTGTGGATAAAGCGGCGCCAAAGTCACCTTGCGCACACCTTGGGCGGCCAGCCGCTCCAACACATCAGGCAACGCTGGCTGGCCGTAGCGCATGGCAATTTCCACTGGGCCATGGGGCCAGTGCTCGACCATCGCTGCCTGCAGGCGACGGGTCAGCACAACCAGAGGCGAGCCCTCCTCCCACCAGATCGAAGCGTAGGCGTGTGCCGACTGCTCAGGGCGCTTGATCAGGATCAGCGACACCAGCAAGCGCCGCACCGGCCACGGCAGGTCGACCACGTACGGGTCCATGAGGAACTGGTTGAGGTAACGGCGCACATCGGCCACCGAGGTGGAGGCCGGGGAACCCAGGTTGACCAGCAGCAGGGCGTGATCGGTCATGCAGCGTCCTATGTCAGAGGCCACTGGACAGGTTGTCCAGCGCCGATTGCAGATCGTTGAAACGGAAGGTGAAGCCTGCTTCCAGCAAGCGTACCGGGCGCGCCCGCTGGCCTCCCAGCAGCAAGGTCGACATCTCGCCAAGCCCGGCCTTGAGCAGCAATGCCGGCACTGGCAACAGCGCCGGCCGATGCAGGGCTCGGCCCAGTCGCCTGGCAAACTCACGGTTGCGTACAGGCTCCGGCGCGCAGGCATTATAAGGACCGCTGGCATCCTTGCGCTGCAAGAGAAAATCAATCAGGGCGACCTGGTCGTCTATATGAACCCAGGGCATCCACTGCCGCCCGTCGCCCAAAGGCCCGCCCAGCCCCAGTTTGAAGGGCATGCGCAGGCGCGACAAAAAGCCGCCATCGCTGGCCAGCACCAGGCCAGTACGGACCAGTACCACGCGTATCCCCTGGGCTTGTGAACGCTGGGCGGTCTCTTCCCAGGCAATGCACAACTGGCTGGCGAAATCTTCACGCACCGGGGGTGAAGCCTCGGTCAGTTCGCGTTCGCCACCGTCTCCGTACCAACCTACCGCAGAGCCGGAGATCAACACCTCCGGGCGCTGCTCACGGGTGCCCAACCACGCCAGCAATTGCTCGGTAAGGGTGACACGGCTGGCCCACAGCACGTTGCGCCGGGCGGCCGTCCAGGGCCTGTCGGCAATCGGCGCACCAGCAAGGTTGACCACCGCATCAAGATGATCGTCGGCCTCCAGCTGCTCCAGGCGCGCGATACCACGCACCCCGCTACCACAGATTTTTGCCACCTGTTCAGGACGCCTGCTCCAAACCGTAAGCCGATGCCCTTGGCCCAGCCAGTATTGGCACAGATGCTTGCCAATCAAACCGGTGCCACCTGTCAGCAATATATGCATGGCTGTGTCCTCGCAGAATGCATCGGTGGTCTATTTTTAACAGCAAGGCACTTTTTTGACCCGACGCTCTCGGATAAACATAGGCCAACCTGCCCGCCAACACGGAATAACCTTATACAGAATTTTTGCATTGTACAGGTTTGCCTGACAGCGTAGTCTGCTCACAGCAAGGTTTGAAGAGGCCATCATGACAATACCTATCGCCATCATCGGGGCCGGCATCGCCGGTTTGTCAGCCGCCCAGGCTTTGCAAAAGGCCGGGCAATCCGTGCACTTGTTCGACAAAGGCCACGGCAGTGGCGGGCGCATGGCCAGCAAGCGCAGCGAAGCCGGCGCGCTCGACCTGGGCGCACAGTACTTCACTGCCCGTGACCGACGCTTTGTCGATCAGGTGCAGCAATGGGTGGCCGCCGGCTGGGCCGAACAATGGAAGCCTCAACTGTATAACTACCGTGACGGCGAACTCACCCCTTCCCCTGACGAGCAGACGCGCTGGGTGGGCGTGCCACGCATGAGCGCCATTACCCGCGGCTTGCTCAAGGACGTCACGGTCAACTTCGGCTGCCGCATAGCGGAAGTGTTTCGCGGCAAGCAGTACTGGCACCTGCAAGACACCGAAGGTTGCAGCCACGGCCCCTACAGCCGTGTGGTCATCGCCGTCCCGGCTCCGCAGGCCACGCCACTTCTGGCCGCCACACCGAAGCTGGCTGCCGTTGCCGCTGGCGTGCAAATGGAACCTACCTGGGCCGTCGCCCTCGCCTTCCAGGCACCGCTGGATACGCCAATGCAAGGCTGCTTCGTGCAGGACAACCCGCTGGACTGGCTGGCCCGCAATCGCAGCAAGCCCGGCCGCGACGAGCACCTGGACACCTGGGTACTGCACGCGACCTCAGACTGGAGCCGGCAACACATCGACCTGCCCAAGGAAGAAGTGATCGAACAGTTGTGGGGTGAATTCGCCGAACTGGTCGGCTGCGTGGTACCGCCGCCCACCTTCTCCCTGGCTCACCGCTGGCTCTATGCCCGCCCCAGTAGCAACCATGAGTGGGGCGCACTGGCCGATGCCGACCAGGGCTTGTACGCCTGTGGGGACTGGTGCCTGTCCGGCCGCGTCGAGGGCGCATGGCTCAGTGGCCAGGAAGCGGCGCGGCGCTTGCTCGAACACCTTGAGTGATGCCGAACTATACAAAAATACTAGTTTGCATAACTTCAGCGCTGTGCTGAAATAAACCTGTACAAGTTTCGAGTCACGTACAGGTTTATTTTCGGAGGCAGCCATGCACGACCCTTCCGCCCACCGCAAGCCGCGTATCGCCATCAGCGCCTGCCTGACCGGGCACAGCGTGCGCTACAACGGCGGCCACAAGGCCTCCGACCTGTGCCGTAAACAACTGGAACAGCACTTCGACTGGCTACCTGTGTGTCCGGAAGTGGCAATCGGCCTGGGTGTTCCGCGCGACCCGATTCGCCTGGTCGGCAACCCCGAGCAACCCGAAGTGGTCGGCACCCGCGACCCCGGCAAGGACCTGACCGACCCGCTGCGCACCTATGGCGAGCAGATGGCCAACGAACTTGACGACATCTGCGGCTACATCTTCATGCAGAAGTCACCTTCTTGCGGCCTGGAACGGGTAAAGGTTTATCAGGACAATGGCCACCCGGCCGTGCATGGCGGGCGCGGCGTCTATGCCCAGGCTTTCTGTGCATTGCGCCCGGACCTGCCAGTAGAGGAAGAAGGCCGCCTGCATGACCCCGTGCTGCGCGAGAACTTCATAAGCCGCGTTTACGCCTACGCCGACTGGCAGCGCCTGCTGGCCGAGGGCCTGAACCGTGGCGCGCTGGTACGCTTTCATTCGCGCTACAAGTATTTGCTGATGGCCAATAACCCCCAGGCCTATCGCACCCTCGGCCGCCTGCTTGGCAGCATGAGCAAGGCTGATGAACCACAGAGCATCGGCCCGCGCTATTTCAGCCAGCTGATGCAAGCCCTGCGCCGCTGCGCGAGCCGCGGCACCCACAGTAACGTGCTGCAGCACCTGAGCGGTTACTTCAAGGATGCCCTGACGCAGCAGGACAAGGCCGAGTTGCAGGCAGTCATCGGCCAATACCAACAAGGCGTGGTACCACTGGTAGTGCCAATGACCTTGCTCAAACACCATTTGCGCAAGCACCCAGACCCCTACCTGCAGCAACAAGCCTACCTGCAGCCGCACCCCGAGAGCCTGGGTTTGCGCAATGCGGTCTGAGGACTTGCTGCCCATCGGCGAACTTGCCCGTCGCACCGGCGTAAACCCGGTCACCCTGCGCGCCTGGGAGCGCCGGTATGGGTTGCTCAAGCCACAGCGCACCGCCAAGGGGCATCGCCTGTACCCACTTGAGCAGGTCGAACGCGTCGAGGCGGTCCTGGCCTGGCTGCAGCGTGGCGCGTCGGTCGGCCAAGTCCGCGAGTTGCTCGACAAACCCGCCAGCACCCCACCGAAGGGGGACTGGCAAGCCAGGCAATTCCAGCTGATCGAAGCCATCGCCGGCCTTTCACAGCGCGCCCTCGACCAGCAACTTAACCAGGCCATGGCGCTGTACCCGGCAGTCACCCTGTGCGAACAACTGCTGCTGCCGCTGCTCGACATGCTCGACCAGCGCTGGCGCAATTACTTCAACGCTCGGCTGGAGCAGGTGTTTTTCCACAGCTGGCTGCGCAGCAAGCTCGGTGCCCGCGTGTACCACGACAACCAGCTGCTGCAAGGGCCCGCCGTGCTGCTGGCCGAAGACAGCGAACGCACCTTCAGCCCAGACTTATGGTTGTGCGCCTGGCTGCTCACCAGCAATGGCTTCCCGGTCGAGGTGCTCGAGCAGCCCGTCGCAGGCCCGCAATTGCTAAGCGCCGTCAACGCGCTCAAACCACGCGCCTTACTCCTGCACTTGGGCCCACGCATCGACGACAAGGCGTTGCTGCGCACCCTGCAAGGCTTACCAATCCCCAAGCTGTTGGGTGGTGCCACGCTGGCGCTGCATGAAGCCCGCTTGAAGGCTTTTGAGCTACCCGACCTTTTCCTGTTCGACACCCCGCAGGCGGCATTGCGCGTGCTTCAAGCCCATGATCGACAGCCTGTAGAGATAAATGCCCCATGCACCTGACCTGGCTGCGCAGCGACCTGCGTATCGATGACAACACTGCACTCAGCGCCTCCACCGAGCGCGGCCCGACCATCGCCCTGTGGCTGGTCAGCCCCGGACAATGGCAAGCCCATGACGATGCCGCCTGCAAAGTCGACTTCTGGCTGCGTAACCTGCATGACCTGCGCCAATCGCTGGAAAAGCTGAACATCCCCCTGCTGATCCGCACAATCGATACCTGGGACCAGGCGCCACAGGCGGTGCTCGATGTCTGTCGCCAACATCAGGTGCAAAGCGTGCACTGGAACGAGGAGTACGGCATCAATGAGCAGCGCCGGGATGATGCCACCCGGGCACTGCTGGAAAAGTCGGCCATCCAGGCGCACAGCTACCTCGACCAGCTGTTCTTCCGTCCGGGCACCGTACTGACTCGCAGTGGCGATTACTTCCAGGTGTTCAGCCAGTTCAAGAAAACCTGCCTGGAGCATCTGCACCGCAGCCTGCCGGCCCTGGCACGGCGGGTGAAGCGCCAGGCCCCGCTGAACATCGGCAGCGACCCGATCCCGCAACACGTAGAGGGATTCGGAAAAACCACGCACGCACTGCGCGACCACTGGCCAGCAGGTGAGGCTGAGGCACAGTCCCGTCTGTCACGCTTCCTCGACGAAACCATCGACGACTACCAGCACTTGCGTGATTTGCCAGCCAAGCCCGGCACCAGCCAGCTTTCCCCCTACCTGGCCGCCGGCGTGATTTCGCCCCGCCAATGCTTGCACGGTGCACTGGCCAGCAACCGGGGCGAGTTCGACAGTGGCAGCATGGGCGTGCAGACCTGGATAAACGAGCTACTCTGGCGGGAGTTCTACAAGCACATCCTGAGCGGTTATCCACAGGTCTCGCGCCACCGCGCCTTCCGCGCCCAAACCGAAGCCTTGCCCTGGCGTGACGCCCCGGCAGACCTGGAGGCCTGGGAGCAGGGCCGCACCGGCTTCCCGATCATCGATGCCGCCATGCGCCAGTTGCTGCACACCGGGTGGATGCACAACCGCTTGCGCATGATCGTGGCCATGTTCCTCAGCAAGAACCTGCTGATTGACTGGCGCAAGGGCGAGCGACACTTCATGCGAAACCTGATAGACGGCGATCTGGCCGCCAACAACGGGGGTTGGCAGTGGAGTGCGTCCACCGGCACCGATGCGGTGCCCTATTTCCGTATCTTCAACCCGGTTTCGCAGTCGCAGCGCTTCGATCCTCAGGGGCATTTCATTCGCCACTGGGTACCAGAACTACAAGCACTCGATGAAAAAGCCATCCATCAGCCCATTAAATCGACGGACCTTTTCGGTAATACTTCTTACCTAAGTCCAATCGTAGATCTCAGCAGCAGTCGCCAGCGGGCCCTGGAAGCGTTCAAAGGGCTGCCACGCCGGCAGAATTAGGGGATAACGTCTTGATTAACTCACGCAGTTTTTGGGTTACGGGCGCAAGCAACGGACTTGGCTTGGCTTTGGTGGAGCGGATGCTCGATGAAGGACATCGCGTTGCCGCGAGTGGCAAGAATAGCGACGCACTGGATGCTTTGGGGGCACGCTACGGCAGCCAATTGTTGCGGTTGCCGTGGCAGTTGCATGAAGAACAACACGTCAGCCATGCGTGCCAACAAATTTGCCATGCCTGGTGTTCGCTGGACGGGCTGATCCTCAACACCGGCACCACCGATTACCTGCCAGACAATGCCAGTGACAGTGAGCTGATCGAAGCGATCGTCACTACCAACCAGCTGGCCGCAGAGCATTGCCTGAGCAAAGCGCTGCCGTTGCTGGAAAAGGGTCAGTCGCCGCAGGTGATGGCGCTTTTCAACCGCTATTCGGCGTTGCAGCTGTTTGCACCGACACAGGTGACTGCGGGCTGGAACAATTTGCCGCAATGGATGCGTGAGCAACGCAAGGCCCTTGAGGACCAAGGGGTAGCACTGACCATTGTAGGGCCACAATCGTTGAAGGTTACGCTAACGTCGGCACAGGCGATACCGGAGGAGTGGACGCCCGGCAGTGCCGCAGAGGAGTTGCTGCGGCGTTGGCCTCAGAGAGAACCCGAACTGATCCTGGAGACGCTGGACCTCAGTAGCCTGTGGCCGCTGGCGCGTTAACACCTGAAATCAGCATTACCGTCTTCGCGGGCAAGCCCGCTCCTGCAAATTACCCAGACCTTGAGTGCTGTGGTATGCCGGCAGGAGCGGGAATTGCCCGCGAAGTGACGAATGCAGGTGAACTCAGAGCGCCATTCTGTAATGCAGGCTGTAGCTTTCTACACCATCATTGGGCTCTTTGATGCCCGCGTTGGAATAGTGAATCGCCCGCACCCCAATCTCATGCCCGCCGGCAAAGCGCAAACCAAAGCCGATGCGGTCCTCAAACTGGAAAGCCGAACCCAGCTCGTTGCTTTCCAGCTCGGTGCTGGAGAACGCCGCTACCCCTATCCCGGCTTCGATGTAAGGCTTCACCGACTCCCCGGCAAACTCATAGACGAACACCGGCGCGAAGGACAGGCTGTGATTGCTCGCGGTCTCGTCGCCATCCCAGTAGGTGTAGGCCCCATCCCAATAGCCGGTCAGCCGACCAACGCTGGTCTGCCACCAACTCGCGTCCCAATTCGATTGCAGCCCTAGCCGGTAGACCATTGTCGAATCGCCAGTCTGCCCCACCGAGAACGAAACATCGGCAGCTTGTGCCGACATCGCTTGCCCCAAAACAAAGGCAGCAGTCGCTGCCAAGCCGAGCAGTTTCCTCATAAGAAACATCCTTCTTTCTGATGCTGTTGTTAGTGTCCGCCTCATCTCAGGCAAAGCGGTAGAAAGCAGAAGTGGAACGATAGTTCAGCCTTTTTTCACGTTTTTTTCACAACGCAAAGCTTTGCACATCGTCGGACTTATGCCACAGCACAGGTAGGATTTTTCTTAAGGCTTCTGGGTCAGCGCTTGTCCAGAAGCGTGCAGCGCCGGCCGGGCCTTCGGCCAATAGATCATTGGCACCCAGCAGCCGTTGCAACTGACGCGCCACGGCCGCGCCGGTGTCGATGATGGCCACGTCATCCGGGACCATGCCGGCCAGCAATGGGCGAAGGAAAGGGTAATGGGTGCAGCCGAGGATCAGCGTATCGCAACCTGCAGCCAGTAGCGGCTGCACATAACCTTGCAGCAGCTGGCGCACCGCTGGGCTTACAAGGTCACCGGCTTCGATCAGCTCGACCAGCCCCGGGCAAGGCTGGGTAATAACCTGTACGTTGTTGGCGAAGCGGTCGAGCAAGGCTGCGAACTTGGCACTCTGCAGGGTACCGGTGGTGGCCAGCACACCGACCACGCCCGAGCGGGTGGCTGCCGCTGCAGGCTTGACGGCCGGTTCCATGCCCACCAACGGCCAGGTCGGATACAACTCACGCAGGTCAGCCACTGCCGCCACCGTGGCAGTGTTGCAGGCCAACACCATGGCCTTTGCGCCTTGTTCATGGAAGAACCCGGCAATGTGCCGGCAGCGCTCGCGGATATAGTCCGGCGACTTCTCACCGTAGGGTATATGCCCGCAATCGCCCACATACAGCAACGTTTCGTTGGGCAGCAGGCGCTGGATCTCGGCCAGCACCGACAAACCGCCAACCCCCGAGTCCATGACGCCGATCGGCGCCGAGCGCTCAGCCATCGCGCTTACCACAGACCGTGCAAGCCGGGTCGCGCTTGACACGAAGCTCGCGGATACGGGTGCCGAGGGCATCGATCAACAGCAAGCGGCCGACCAACGGCTCACCGAAGCCAGCCAGCAACTTCATCGCCTCCAGCGCCTGCAGGCTACCCACCAGCCCCACCAGCGGGCCAATGACGCCAGCTTCGCTGCAGGTCAGTTCGGCTTCGCTACCATGCCCGTACAGGCAGTGGTAGCACGGGCTGTAGTCGCGCCGCGGGTCGAACACCGACAGTTGGCCTTCCAGACGGATTGCCGCTCCGCTGACCAGCGGCTTGCCGGCGGCGACACAGGCAGCGTTGACCGCCTCGCGGGTAGAGAAATTGTCGGAGCAGTCCAATACCAGGTCGACTGCCGACACCGCAGCCGCCAGCGAGTCCTCGTCCAGTGCCTGGCGGTGAGCAACCAGACTGACTTCCGGGTTGATTGCCTGCAAGCGCTGCAAGGCCGAGTCGACCTTGCTCATGCCGACGCTGGCACTGTCGTGGATAACCTGGCGTTGCAGGTTGGTCAGGTCGACGGTGTCGAAGTCGGCCAGGTGCAGCTCACCCACGCCAGCAGCGGCCAGGTACAGGGCGACTGGCGAGCCCAGGCCACCCAGCCCGATGATCAGCGCTTTGCTCTGTTTGAGCCGCAGCTGGCCATCGATGTCGATCTGGGCCAGCAGCACCTGGCGGCTGTAACGCAGCAGTTCCTGATCACTCAGCATGGCAGTCGCCCCAGGGTAATGCGTTCATGGCCGCCCAGGTCCGTGCGGCTGGCCACCTCGATAAAGCCATGTTCAGCCAGCAGAGCACGTACCGCTGCCGCCTGATCGTAGCCATGTTCCAGCAGCAGCCAACCACCTGGCAACAAGTGCGCGGGGGCCTGGGCGGCGATCACGCGAAGGTCGTCCAGGCCATCGGCACCGGCCACCAGGGCACTGCTGGGTTCGAAGCGCACGTCGCCGGCCACCAGGTGCGGGTCTTCAGCGGCGATGTAGGGCGGGTTGCTGACAATGAGGTCGAAACGCTCCCCGGTCAGGCTGTCGAACCAGTGGCTTACCCGTACCCGAGCGTTGGCCAGGCCTAACCGCTGGCGGTTGCGCTCGGCGAGGGCAGCAGCCTCCTCCACCCGGTCAACCGCTGTCACCTGCCAGGCCGGGCGCTCGCTGGCCAGCGCCAGAGCGATGGCCCCCGTACCCGTACCCAGGTCGAGAACCTTGGCTGGCGAAGCGGGTTGCAGTTCAAGCGCCGTCTCGACCAGCAGTTCGGTATCCGGCCGCGGGATCAGGGTATGCGGCGCGACCTCCAGGTCGATCTTCCAGAAGCCCTGCAGCCCAAGGATATAGGCCACTGGCTCGCCGCCACGGCGGCGCTGCAGGTAGCCGGCATAGGTCTCGGCATCTTCGCTGCTGACGATACGCTCGGGCCAGGTATGCAAGTAGCTGCGCGATTTACCGATGGCCGCAGCCAGCAGCAGTTCGGCATCCAGGCGCTCAGTGGGCGATTCAGGCAACTGCGCGTTGCGCAACAGGCTGGCGATGACAGTCATCAGTCCCCCAAGGCGGCCAGTTGATCGGCCTGGTATTCGGCCAGCAGCGGTTCGATCACCGCGTCTACGCCACCGCTGAGGATGTCGTCCAACGAATACAAGGTCAGGTTGATGCGGTGATCGGTCACCCGCCCCTGTGGATAATTGTAGGTGCGGATGCGCTCGGAGCGGTCACCGGACCCCACCAGCAGCTTGCGCTCACTGGCAATGGCGTTCTGCGCGGCACTGGTCTGCATATCGTTCAGCTTGGCCGACAGCCAGGACATGGCGCGAGCACGGTTCTTGTGCTGCGAGCGCTCCTCCTGGCATTCGACCACGATACCGGTGGGCAAGTGGG
The DNA here is from genome assembly GCF_034044115.1 of Pseudomonas sp. BO3-4. Lineage (NCBI taxonomy): Bacteria > Pseudomonadati > Pseudomonadota > Gammaproteobacteria > Pseudomonadales > Pseudomonadaceae > Pseudomonas > Pseudomonas sp. BO3-4. The sequence goes on along the minus strand of NZ_CP139018.1, from coordinate 800,434 downwards.
TGATACGGATCGCCGAATCGGTCTTGTTGACGTGCTGGCCGCCGGCACCGGAGGCACGGTAGGTGTCCACGCGCAAGTCGGCCGGGTTGATTTCGATGGCGGCTTGCTCGTCCGGCTCGGGGAGCACCGCCACCGTGCACGCGGAAGTGTGGACACGGCCTTGGGACTCGGTCTCGGGCACACGCTGAACCCGGTGTGCACCGGACTCGAACTTGAGCTTGCCGTAGACATTCTCGCCCTCGACGCGGGCAATGATTTCCTTGTAGCCGCCGTGCTCGCCTTCGTTCTCGGACAAGATTTCCAGGCGCCAGCCGCGCTTTTCGGCGTAGCGCGAATACATGCGGAACAGGTCACCAGAGAAGATGGCTGCCTCGTCGCCACCCGTACCGGCGCGGATTTCCAGAAACACGTTGCGACCGTCGTTGGGGTCTTTGGGCAGCAGCATGCGCTGCAGCTGCGCCTCCAGCGTCAGCAGTTGCTCCTTGGCTTCACGCACCTCTTCCACGGCCATTTCACGCAGGTCCGGGTCACTGTCCTTGAGCAGCGCCTGGGCACCTTCGAGGTCGTCCTGGACTTTGCGCCACTCTTTATAAGCAGCGTAGACCGGCTCTACCTCGGCATACTCGCGGGAGTAGGCGCGAAAACGCGTCTGGTCGGAAATAACCTCGGCGTCACCGAGCAGGGCGGTGAGTTCTTCGAAACGGTCCTGGAGGATTTCCAGTTTGTTCAGCAGCGACGCTTTCATTGCGGGGATTTGTCCGTGGAGCCCTCATTGAGGGCAAAGAGTTCCTGGGCCATGGCCAGCGCATCGAGGCGGCCCTCGGCCGAGAGCTTTTTCAGCTGCACGCTGGGCGCATGCAGGAGTTTGTTGGTCAGGCCCCGGGCCAGCTGGGCCAGCACGTCTTCGGGGTTGCCGCCATTGGCCAGCAGGCGCAGGGCCTTTTGCAGTTCTTCGTCGCGAAGGCGCTCACTTTGCTGGCGATAGGCCCTGAGCACGTCCACTGCCGCCAGTTCGCGCAGGCGCAGCATGAAGTCCTCGGCGCCCACGGATACCAGCTCTTCGGCCGCCTGAGCCGCCCCCTGGCGGCTCTTGAGGTTTTCTGCCACTACATCGTGCAGGTCGTCGACGGTGTACAGGTAGACATCGTCCAGCTCGCCTACTTCGGTTTCGATATCGCGAGGTACAGCGATGTCGACCATGAAGATCGGCTTGTGTCGGCGCTGTTTCAGTGCGCTCTCGACCGCGCCCTTGCCCAGGATCGGCAACTGGCTGGCGGTGGAACTGATCACGATGTCACTGTTGGCCAGTTCCTGGGGGATGTCTGCCAGCAGCACGGCATGCGCACCGAACTGCTCGGCCAGGATGCTGGCACGCTCCAGGGTGCGGTTGGCCACCACGATACGGCGTACGCCCTGCTCGTGCAGGTGGCGGGCGACCAGGGTGATGGTTTCGCCGGCACCGATCAGCAGGGCCTGGCTGCGGCCCAGGTCGGCGAAAATCTGCTTGGCCAGGCTGACCGCGGCGAACGCAACCGAAACCGGGTTTTCACCGATGGCCGTATCGGTACGCACCTGCTTGGCGGCGCTGAAGGTGGCCTGGAACAGGCGCCCAAGCAACGGCCCGACAGTACCGGCTTCGCGGGCCACGGCGTAGGCGGACTTCATCTGGCCCAGGATCTGAGGCTCGCCGAGAACCAGCGAGTCCAGGCCCGAGGCCACGCGCATCATGTGCTTCACGGCTTCGTGCTCTTCATGCACGTAGGCGCTGGCGCGCAGCTCGTCGAGGCTGAGGCGGTGATAGTCGGCCAGCCACTGCAGCACGGCGTCGGCGGACAGGTGGTCCTGCTCTATATAGAGCTCACTGCGGTTGCAGGTCGACAGGATCGCCGCCTCGCGGCTGGACGTCAGTCTGCAGAGCTGCTGCAGGGCGTCTACCAGCTGCTCTGGGGTAAACGCCACGCGCTCGCGTACGTCTACCGAGGCAGTCTTATGGTTGATACCAAGTGCAAGAAAGGCCATGCAAGGTCGCTGGTTGTGACGGGAAGCCGATAATTGTCCTCTTTCGCAGGTTTCAGGACAACCACCGTTCGCTATTGTGCTGATAGTCCTGCGGCTATCGCCGCTCGCGGGCCAGCATCAACGTTGATTTCAGGTTTCACTCCCGCTTTTGATCTGCTTCTGATCTTCGCGACTTCAGGAGGCCGAACGCAGTCCTTGCCAGTTAAAGACTGTTACCTATGTGCGTGAACTGATTTGTAACCCATGTGGGTGAGCCATACCGGCGAAAAGGTGAGTCAGCGTCGCCATCGCAAATGGACGGTTCGCCGAGTCAAAACAGACGAGTTTGCTTCTTGCTTCTTGCTTCTTGCTTCTTGGATGTGAGCATCCACATTAAATAGGTATTCATTCGCGAAGGTGGCGCGTAGTCACCTTTCCGCCCTTACGGCGGGTTACTTTGGTCGTGGCCAAAGTAACCAAAGCCGTCGGCTCCCATCATCCGGCCCCTACGCTACGCTCCGGGGTCCCCTCGCTCCGGGCTTGCTCCCGGGAGGACCGCGCTGCAGGCCCCATCCTGGGGCCCAGCGCTTGACGGGCATCCATGCCCGTCACCTCCCTCCGTAAGCCCTGCGCTCGGCCTCCTGAAGTCGCAATCTGCGTCGCCCGGACTACCGCGCGCTTAGAAGCAAAAGCCAAAGCAAGAGCAAGAGCAAGAGCAAGAGCAAGAGCAACGACGTTCTTCCAGGTACACCAGGCCGAGGGCAGCCATGCCGGCGTATCCTTATCCAGATGACTGGGCAGAACCTCACCGAATGCATCGGCGGTGCCGGCCGATCACCGAATTCGCTTCTCGCTTTTGATCTTGCTTCTAAGCGCGCGGTAGGCCAGGCGACGCAGATTGCGACTTCAGGAGGCCGAGTGGAGGCATTGCGGAGGGAGATGACGGGCATGGATGCCCGTCAAGCGCTGAGGCCCCATGGATGGGGCCTGCAGCGCGTGCTCCCGGGAGCAAGGCCGGAGCGAGGGGACCCCGGAGCGCAGCGTAGGGGCCGGATGATGGGAGCCGACGGTTTTTGGTCCCTTTTTGCCACGACAAAAAGGGACCCGCCGTAAAGGCGGAAAGGTGAGTCGGCGTCGCCATCGCAAACGGACTGTACGCCCGATCAGAACCAGCGCTTAAGCTTTTGAGCTTTTGAGCTTTTGAGCTTTTGAGCTTTTGAGCTTTTGGGCTTTTGGGTTGTGCGCTTTCACATCAAGTAGACATTCATTCACGATGTAGGCGCCTATTCACCTTTCCGCCCTTCCGGCGGGTTACTTTGGTCGTGGCCAAAGTAACCAAAACCGTCGGCTCCCATCATCCGGCCCCTACGCTCCGCTCCGGGGTCCCCTCGCTCCGGGCTAGCTCCCGGGAGGACCGCGCTGCAGGCCCCATCCTGGGACCCAGCGCTTGACGGGCATCCATGCCCGTCACCTCCCTCCGCAAGCCCTGCGCTCGGCCTCCTGAAGTCGCAATCTGCGTCGCCTGAACTACCGCGCGCTTAGAAGCAGAAGCAGAAGCAGAAGCAGAAGCAGAAGCAGAAGCAGAAGCAGAAGCAGAACAACAGCACGAACGCTGGGCATCGTGGCCAGCCTGGGGCGAACCCTGCGCGCGCAGTGCGGTCTGCATAGGCTAAGCGTAGCTTCATACCTTCGCAGGTGGGTTTGCCTACGCGCTTGTGTCATCATGCTCCGACCGCCGGTGAGTCCTCCTAATAAGCCTTTCTATGAACAAACCATACGCATTGCTGCTTGCCTTCGCCCTGCTCCAGGGCTGCCAGAGCCTGGCCCCGCAAAAGGCCGAGCCTCCCGTCGCCGAAGCTGGCAAGGCAGAGGCGGAAAAGCCCGTGGTGTATGGTTCGTTCAAGCAGGACACACTCTATAGCCTGTTGGTGGCAGAGCTGGCCGGCCAGCGCAACCGTTTCGACATCGCCCTGGCCAACTACACCGATCAGGCGGCAAAAACCCAGGACCCAGCAGTTTCCGAGCGCGCCTACCGCATTGCCGAGTACCTCGGCGCCGACGAGCCGTCACTGGAGAATGCACTGGTCTGGGCGCGCAACGATCCGCAGAACCTCGACGCCCAGCGCGCCGCCGCCATCCAGCTGGCCCGCGCCGGCCGCTATGACGAGTCCATGGCCTACATGGAAAAGGTACTGCAGGGCCAGGGCGACACCCACTTCGACTTCCTCGCCCTGTCCGCAGCCGAAACCGACCAGAGCACCCGCGACGGCCTGCTGCAAAGTTTCGAACGCCTGCTGGTGAAATACCCCGACAACGGCCAGCTGATATTCGGCAAGGCCCTGCTGCTGAACCAGGACGGCAAGACCGAAGAAGCCCTGGAACTGCTTGAGTCGCACCCGGCACAAAACGGCGAAGTCGCCCCGATCCTGCTGCGCGCCCGTCTGCTACAGGCCCTGGACCGTGGTCCAGAGGCCCTGCCACTGCTGCGCGGGGCGATTCGCGACAACCCGGACGACAAACGCCTGCGCCTCACCTACGCTCGCACCCTGGTCGAACAGGACCGTATCGCCGATGCCAAAGGCGAGTTCATCAGCCTGGTCCAGCAATACCCCGATGATGACGAATTGCGCTACTCGCTGGCGCTGGTGTGCCTGGAGAACAAAGACTGGGATGAAGCCGAAGGCTACTTGCAGGAGCTGATCGAGCGCGACAGCTACGTTGACGCCGCGCACCTGAACCTGGGCCGCATCCACGAGGAGCGCCACGACCCTGCTGGCGCTCTGGATGAATACGCCCTGGTCGGCCCAGGCCCAGACTACCTGCCGGCACAGCTGCGTCAGGCCGACATCCTGATCGCCAACGGTCGCGGCAGCGATGCCTCGCGCCTGCTGGCCGAAGCACGCGAAGCCCAGCCAGACTACGCCATCCAGCTATTCCTGATCGAATCGGAAAGCTACAGCAACAACAACAAGGACGCCCAGGCCAATCAGGTGCTGCAGCAAGCCATCCAGCGCTACCCGGACGACCTCAACCTGCTTTACACCCGCGCCATGCTGGCCGAGAAGCGCAACGATTTGACGCAGATGGAAAAAGACCTGCGCGCCATCATCGCCCGCGAGCCAGAAAACGCCATGGCCCTGAACGCCCTGGGCTACACCCTGGCCGACCGCACCACCCGCTATGCCGAAGCCAAGGCACTGATCGACAAGGCCCACCAATTGACCCCCGATGACCCGGCAGTGCTCGACAGCCTGGGTTGGGTCAACTATCGCCTGGGCAACCTCGACGTCGCTGAAACCTACCTGCGCCAGGCCTTTGCCAACTTCCCCGACCACGAAGTGGCCGCCCACCTGGGCGAAGTACTGTGGGCCAACGGCAAGCGCCGCGAAGCTCGCCATGTATGGGCCAAGGGCTTCGAGGCCCAGGCCGACAGCCCTATCCTGCGCAAGACCCTATTGCGCCTGACCGGATCCGAGACTCTTTAACGCCATGTTCCTGCGCCATTGCATCACCTTTACCATGATCGCCCTGCTGGCCGGCTGTGCCGGCTTCGGTAGCCGCGAGGCCCTGCAGGGCCACGGCGACCCGCAGCAGTGGCGCGCCCACAAAGCGCAGCTGAGCAGCCTCGATGGCTGGCAGATCAACGGCAAGGTCGGTATCCGTGCCCCGCGCGATTCCGGCAGCGGCACGCTGTTCTGGCTGCAACGTCAGGACTATTACGACATTCGCCTGGCCGGCCCGCTGGGCCGTGGCGCCGCACGCCTTACCGGCCGCCCGGGTGGCGTGGTGCTGGAAGTGGCCAACCAGGGCCGCTACGAAGCCACCAGCCCAGAAGCGCTGCTGGAAGAGCAACTGGGCTGGCAACTGCCGGTTTCGCACCTGGTCTGGTGGGTGCGCGGCCTGCCCGCCCCCGACAGCAAGAGCAAGCTGACCCTGGATGGCGACAGCCGCCTGGCCAGCCTCGACCAGGATGGCTGGCAGGTGCAGTACCTGAGCTACACCGAACAGAACGGCTACTGGTTGCCCGAGCGCCTGAAGCTGCACGGCAAAGACCTGGACGTGACCCTGGTGGTCAAGGACTGGCAGCCGCGCCAGCTGGGGCATTGATCGCATGCAAAAGCTCACCCTGCCCGCCCCGGCCAAGCTCAACCTGTGGCTGCACATCATCGGCCGCCGCGCAGACGGTTACCACGAACTGGAAACGGTGTTTCAGTTTCTAGACCATGGCGACGAACTGAGTTTTGCCCTGCGTGACGATGGCGTGATCCGCTTGCACACCGAGATCGAGGCCGTCCCCCACGACAGCAACCTGATCGTACGGGCCGCGCGCATGTTGCAAGCACAATCGGGCACCACGCTTGGCGCCGACATCTGGCTGACCAAGGTACTGCCCATGGGCGGAGGTATCGGCGGTGGCAGCTCGGACGCCGCGACCACCCTGCTCGCCCTGGCCCACCTGTGGCAACTGGACTGGGACGAAGACCGCCTGGCCGCACTGGGGCTTAGCCTGGGCGCCGATGTGCCGGTGTTCGTACGCGGCCACGCAGCATTCGCGCAGGGCGTAGGCGAACAACTGACCCCGGTCGACCCGATCGAACCCTGGTATGTCGTGCTGGTGCCGCAAGTGTCTGTCAGCACAGTAGAAATTTTTTCACATCCACAGTTGACACGTGATTCTCTCCCCCTTAAGATGCGCCCCGTTCCCGAGGGAAACAGTCGAAATGACTGCCAACCGGTGGTAGAGCAGAATTACCCAGAAGTTCGCAAAGCGTTGAATTCACTGGGAAAATTCACTGAGGCTCGACTAACCGGCACTGGAAGTTGTGTGTTTGGGGCCTTCCCAAGCAAAGCCGAAGCTGATAAAGTTCTGGCCCTTCTTTCAGAGACCCAAACAGGGTTTGTGGCGAAAGGAAGCAATATTTCGATGTTGCATCGCAAGCTGCAAAGTCTGGTCAAGAAGTCGAGCGCATGAGCGTTCGCAGCAACAGATACAGGGGCGTCGCCAAGCGGTAAGGCAGCAGGTTTTGATCCTGCCATGCGTTGGTTCGAATCCAGCCGCCCCTGCCATTTTCCTTATACTCATCCAGGTATACCCTCAGCCTTCAGGTACTGCGCGTGTCCAAGATGATGGTCTTTACGGGGAACGCTAACCCCGATCTGGCTCGGCGTGTCGTACGTCAGCTGCATATCCCTCTCGGTGACGTCTCTGTCGGTAAATTCTCCGACGGCGAGATCAGTACTGAGATCAATGAAAATGTTCGCGGTAAAGACGTTTTCATTATTCAGCCGACCTGTGCCCCGACCAACGATAACCTGATGGAACTGGTAGTGATGGCCGACGCCTTCCGCCGCTCCTCAGCATCCCGAATCACCGCCGTGATTCCCTACTTCGGATATGCCCGCCAGGACCGCCGTCCGCGTTCGGCACGTGTAGCCATCAGCGCCAAAGTTGTTGCTGACATGCTCACTGTCGTAGGTATCGACCGTGTACTCACCGTCGACCTGCACGCTGACCAGATCCAAGGCTTCTTCGATATCCCCGTCGACAACATCTACGGCTCGCCCGTACTGGTTGACGACATCGAAGACCAGCGTTTCGAGAACCTGATGATCGTCTCCCCGGACATCGGTGGTGTCGTGCGCGCACGCGCTGTCGCCAAGTCCCTGGGCGTCGATCTGGGTATCATCGACAAACGCCGCGAAAAGGCTAACCACTCCGAGGTTATGCACATCATCGGCGACGTCGAAGGGCGCACCTGCATCCTGGTAGACGACATGGTCGACACCGCCGGCACCCTGTGCCACGCGGCCAAAGCCCTGAAAGAGCACGGCGCTGCCAAGGTTTACGCCTATTGCACGCACCCTGTCCTGTCGGGCCGCGCCATCGAGAACATCGAGAAGTCGGTACTGGACGAGCTGGTGGTGACCAACACCGTTCCGCTGTCCGCCGCTGCTCAAGCCTGTGATCGTATCCGCCAGCTGGATATCGCACCGGTTGTCGCTGAAGCGGTACGCCGCATCAGCAACGAAGAATCGATCAGCGCGATGTTCCGCTAAGCGGGACACGTGTTGATGTGAAGCGCCCCGCCCCAACCTGTGTTGGGGCGGGGCTTTTTTGCCATCCCCGTTGGCGCTGGTCGCAAACGCCCTCGGGGGGCTATTTTGGAGAAACAAAATGACTGATTTTATTCTGAACGCCCAAGCGCGTACTGACCTGGGGAAAGGTGCGAGCCGCCGCCTGCGTCACTCGCTGAGCATCCCAGCCGTTGTCTACGGTGGTGATAAAGAAGCTCAATCCCTGACCATCCTGGCCAAGGAAATCACCAAGCTGTTCGAAAACGAAGCTGCCTTCAGCCACGTTATCGAACTGAACGTTGACGGTGTTAAGCAGAACGTCATCATCAAGGCCATGCAGCGCCACCCAGCCAAGCAGTTCATCATGCACGCTGACTTCGTTCGCGTCGTTGCTGGCCAGAAGCTGACCGCCAAGGTTCCGGTTCACTTCATCAACGAAGAAGCCCCGGTCAAGAAAGGCGGCGAGATCTCCCACGTTGAGTCCGAGATCGAAGTTTCCTGCGAAGCCAAAGACCTGCCTGAGTTCATCGAAGTTGACCTGGGCAACGCCGAAATCGGCACCATCATCCACCTGTCGGACCTGAAAGCTCCGAAAGGCGTAGAGTTCGTTGCTCTGGCCCACGGTGATGACAAAGCTGTTGCCAACGTTCACGCTCCACGCGTTGCTCCAGAAGCAGAAGGCGCTGCCGAGTAATCCACTCGCACGCCGGCGTTGATCGGGTTACAGTGCCGCGCGCACTGTAACCCACCAACTCCAAGGAAGAGCCCCTGACGTGACCGCCATCCAGTTGATCGTTGGCCTGGGTAACCCCGGCCCCGAATACGAACAGACCCGGCATAACGCAGGGGCTCTTTTCGTTGAACGCCTTGCCAGCGCCCAGCGTGTTTCGCTGACCGCTGACAAAAAGTATTTCGGCCTGACGGCTAAATTCAGCCATCAGGGCAACGACGTTCGTTTGTTGATCCCCACCACCTACATGAACCGCAGCGGCCAGTCCGTAGCGGCCTTGGCCAATTTCTTCCGCATCAAGCCGGAAGCGATACTGGTGGCACACGACGAACTCGATCTGCCCCCGGGCGTTGCCAAGCTCAAGCGCGGCGGCGGCCATGGTGGGCACAACGGCCTGCGCGACATCATCGCGCAGCTCGGTAACCAGAACGACTTCCACCGCCTGCGGCTTGGCATTGGCCACCCGGGTGACGCCAAACTGGTATCCAACTTCGTCCTGGGCCGCGCGCCGCGCGCCGAGCAGGAGAAGCTCGACGCCAGCATCGATTTTGCCCTCGGCGTGCTGCCGGACGTGCTTGCCGGCGATTTCGCCAAGGCGATGCGCGAGCTGCACAGCCAGAAGGCCTGATTTCCTTTAGAGAGGGGAATACCCATGGGTTTCAATTGCGGCATCGTCGGCCTGCCCAACGTCGGCAAGTCCACCCTGTTCAACGCCCTGACCAAGTCTGGCATCGCGGCGGAGAATTTCCCTTTCTGCACCATCGAGCCGAACAGCGGCATCGTGCCTATGCCCGACGCTCGCCTGGCTGCGCTGGCTGAAATCGTCAAGCCAAACCGCATCCTGCCGACCACCATGGAATTCGTCGACATCGCCGGCCTGGTTGCCGGTGCCTCGAAAGGCGAAGGCCTGGGCAACAAGTTCCTCGCCAACATCCGCGAGACCGACGCCATTGCCCACGTGGTGCGCTGCTTCGAAGACGAGAACGTGATCCACGTTTCCAACAGCGTCGACCCCAAGCGTGACATCGAGATCATCGACCTCGAACTGATCTTCGCCGACCTCGACAGCTGCGAAAAGCAACTGCAGAAGGTAGCCCGCAACGCCAAGGGCGGCGACAAGGATGCCTTGGCGCAAAAGGCCATTCTGGAAAAGCTGATCCCGCACTTTACCGAAGGCAAGCCTGCGCGCAGCCTGATGAAGCACATGGCTGACGACGAAAAGGCCGTCATCCGTGGCTTCCACTTGCTGACCAGCAAACCGGTGATGTACATCGCCAACGTGGCCGAAGACGGCTTCGACAACAACCCGCACCTGGACGTGGTCAAGGCCATTGCCGAGGAAGAAGGCGCGGTCGTGGTGCCGGTGTGCAACAAGATCGAAGCAGAAATCGCCGAGCTGGAAGACGGTGAAGAGAAGGACATGTTCCTCGAGGCCCTGGGCCTGGAAGAGCCTGGCCTGAACCGCGTGATCCGCGCCGGTTACGAGCTGCTGAACCTGCAGACCTACTTCACTGCCGGCGTGCAGGAAGTACGCGCCTGGACCGTTCGCGTCGGAGCCACTGCCCCGCAGGCAGCCGGCGTTATCCACACCGACTTCGAAAAAGGCTTCATCCGCGCTGAAGTGGTGGCCTATGACGACTTCATCCAGTTCAAGGGTGAAGCCGGTGCCAAGGAAGCCGGTAAGTGGCGTCTGGAAGGCAAGGATTACATCGTCAAAGACGGCGACGTGATGCACTTCCGCTTCAACGTCTAAGCGTTAGCCTGCTGTAACTACAAACCCTTGAGGTCTGCACCTCAGGGGTTTTGTTTTTCTGGGATGCAGGGTGGGAACATTCGTTCTACCGTATTCCCATGGGTAGCCGCCTGCCCCCAGTCATCAAAGACCGCTGCGACCGATAGAGGCGCCACCATCTACGTAGATTGTCTGCCCGGTAATGAAAGCACTGCGATCCCCGAGCAGGAAGGTGACTGCCGAAGCGACCTCGTGTGGCTGCCCGAGCCGCCCCATCGGCACGCCGTCGATATAGGCGGCTTCGCCAGCACTGCCTACCGGGTTACCACTGCGGAACAGTTCGGTCTCGATCGGCCCTGGAGCAACTGCATTAACCGTGATTCCTGTCTGGGCCAGTTCCAGCGCCCAACTGCGAGTGAAGCTGACCAGCGCTGCCTTTGCAGCGGCGTAAGAAGTGCGCTGACGAATGCCGAGCACGGTCAGGCTGGAGATATTCACCACGCGGCCCCAGCAGCGCTCGCGCATCCCTGGCAGCAGCGCTTGGGTCGCCTGCAGCGCGGGATGCAGGTTGACCCGCATTACTTCGTCGAAGCTTGCCAGGTCAATTTCGCCCAGTGGCTGGGGACGGACCAGGCCCACATTGTTTACCAGGCCGTCGAATGCATAGCGTTTGGTCAAGTCGGCCAGTGTCGCAATCAAACGCTCTGAGTCGCTCAAGTCGGTGGCGATCAGTTCGCCGGGGAAGCTGGCATCCGCAGCCTGGCGGGCGATACCAACGACTTGATGGCCCTCCTCCACCAGTTGCTCGGAGATTGCCCGGCCGATGCCTTTGCTGGCTCCTGTAACAAGAAAAGTACGTTGCGTCATGGCGTGTCTCTACCGTTAGTGTTTTTGCAGACGATGCAATATGGCTTGGCCCACCTGGGCCGCTGACGCCGGGTTCTGCCCAGTGATCAATTCGCGGTCGATGACAACATTAGGCGCCCACGGCGATGAGTTGCTCTGATACTGCCCACCGGCGCGCTCCAGGGCGGTCTGCGGATAGAACTTCATCTGCCCTCCGCCGAGCAGGCCCTTGGCCTGTTCTTCTTCCTGATTGCTGATGACTGTCATGCGATAGCCGGCATAAATCCAGTCTTCGGGCGTTGCTGTCCGGTTCCCGCTCTCCAGTGCCTGGATCAGCTTCTGCGGCCGTTCCAGCGCCGAGAGCAGAGCAATGGGACCGTGGCAAACCAGCGCGGTGGTTTTACCCTCGGCGTGGAAAGCGCGAAGCAGACGCCCCAGCGCCGGGTCGGCGAGCAGGTCTTGCATCGGGGCGTGGCCGCCAGGCACATAGACTGCATCGAAGTTGCCATAACCAATCTGCTCCACGCGGGACAGGCTGATCACCGGCGAATGCTTCGCAGAAGTAAGCTGCAGCTGATCCAGCAGCGCCTGATATTGCTCCAGTTGCTTCGGATCGTTGCCGAAGTACTGGGCCGCGGCCGAGCTGCGGTCCAACGTCGGCGCGCGACCGAGGGGAGTAGCGAAGGTAACTTGATGGCCTGCGTCCAGCAGCGTTTTGGTCGGCTCCAGCAGTTCGTTGAGGTAGAAACCGGTTGCAAATGCCTTGCCGTCGCGAAGCTCCAGGTGGCTCTCGTCAGACAGTACCACAAGGACGTTCGCCGCATGAGCGCCCAGACTCGCGCTGCCTATGACAGCAGCCAGGGCCAGTCGTTGGTAAGTGCGCATAGCATTCCCTCCATTCAGGCACAGGCGGGATGCCGTGCACTGACCGACACTTTATTGGCGATCAGACAAGCGATAAATTGGGCCTGTAGAAAAGCATTTTTGCTTTGGAGAACAAAATGGCGCGACGGTTTGGTCACCTGGGGGATGTCGAGGCGCTGCTGGAAGTGGTCGAACGTGGCTCGCTCAGTGCGGCAGCGGTGGCCTTGGCGACCACCCCGTCGGTGGTTAGTCGGGCCATTTCGCGGCTTGAGTTGCACCTGGGGGTGCAGTTACTACGCCGCACCACGCGTCGCTTGAGCCTCACCGACAGTGGCCTGGAATACGTCGAGCAGGCGCGCGCTGCGTTCCAGCAGATCGCCAGCGCAGAGCAAGCCCTGAGCGGCCATGGCGAAGTATAGGGCCGTGTGCGCCTGAGCGCACCGACCACTTATGGGCATCACCGGTTGCCGGCCATGCTGGCAGCCTTCGCCCTGCGCTATCCGAAAGTGCAGGTCGAGTTGAACATCACCAATCGTAATGTCGACCTGGTGGCCGAAGGGTATGACCTGGCTATTCGCCTTGGCGACCTGCCGGACAGTAGCCTGGTGGCGCGTCGGCTAGAGGAGGCTCGACTATGCCTGGTGGCCGCGCCAGCTTACCTCGCGCGTGCCGGCAGGCCGCAATCACTGGCGGAACTGGCCGGACACAACTGCCTGCCTTTCATCATGCCCAGCAATGGCAGGCCAGGCGTTTGGCAGTTCCGTCAAGGAGAGGAGGAACTGCTCTTCGTTCCGCAGGGAAATCCGGTGGTGGCGGACGATGTGCTGGGGTGCATCTCACTGGCCGAGCAAGGTGTCGGGATCTGCCAGACCTACGAGTTCATAGTCGCAGAACGCCTGCAGCGGGGCCGGTTGGTGCGCTTGCTGGAGGATTACGAGGGGGCCCGACGGCCCTTCTCGGTCATCTATCCGCCACATCGCCAGCTGTCGGGGGCCAGCAGGGCATTGATCGATTCTTTGATGACAACGGGCCGCAAAGCGGCACTCGATCCCAGCATCTAAGCTGAGGTTCAGCGCCCTTCTCGCCCAGAGCCGACACCATGCCCCACCCCACTCGTTTCGACTGGCAACGCTGGTTACCCGGCCTGGTCACCCTGCTCCACTACAAGGCAGCCTGGCTACCCAAGGACATCGCCGCCGGCCTGGTACTCACCACCATGCTGGTGCCTGTGGGCATCGCCTACGCCGAGGCTTCCGGCGTCCCCGGCATCTATGGCCTGTACGCCACCATCATCCCTCTGCTGGCCTATGCCCTGTTCGGTCCCAGCCGTATTCTGGTGCTGGGCCCGGACTCGGCGCTGGCCGCGCCTATCCTGGCGGTGGTGGTGCAATACGCGGCCAGCGACCCGCAGCGGGCGATCGCCATCGCCAGCATGATGGCCTTGGTCGCAGGGGCGTTCTGTGTGATTGCCGGGCTGCTGCGCCTGGGCTTTATCACCGAGTTGCTGTCCAAGCCCATCCGCTATGGGTACATGAACGGCATCGCCCTGACCGTATTGATCAGCCAGTTGCCCAAGCTGTTCGGCATCAAAGTCGACAGCGAAGGGCCCTTGCGCGACCTTTGGTCCTTGGGCCAGGCGCTATACGCCGGCCAAGGGCACTGGCCAAGCTTTGTCGTGGGTGCCGGTAGCCTGGCGCTGATTCTGCTGCTCAAACCGTTCAAGCGCCTGCCGGGCATCCTGATCGCCGTGGTACTGGCGACGCTGGCAGTGAGCGTGTTCAACCTCGATCAGATGGGCGTCAAGGTACTCGGGCAATTGCCCCAGGGCCTGCCCGGCTTCGTCTTCCCCTGGGTCAGCGACATTGACCTGGTCGAGGTGCTACTGGGCGGGATTGCAGTGGCGCTGGTGTCGTTCGCCGACACCAGTGTGCTGTCACGCTCCTATGCCGCGCGCCTCAAGATGCGGGTGAACCCCAACCAGGAAATGTTCGGCCTGGGCGTGGCCAACCTGGCCTCGGGGCTGTTCCAGGGCATACCGATCAGCAGCAGTTCGTCGCGCACCCCAGTGGCCGAAGCTGCCGGCTCGCAGACCCAGCTCACCGGCATCATCGGCGCCCTGGCGGTAACCCTGTTGCTGCTGGTAGCGCCCAATCTGATGCAGCACCTGCCCAACAGCGCTTTGGCTGCGGTGGTGATTGCCGCTGCACTGGGGCTGTTCGAGTTTGCCGACCTCAAGCGTATCTTCCGCATGCAGCAGTGGGAGTTCTGGCTGTCGTTCACCTGTTTTGTCGGCGTGGCAGTGTTCGGTGCCATTCCCGGTATCTGCATTGCCGTGGTGGTGTCGGTGATCGAGTTCCTGTGGGACGGCTGGCGGCCGCACCACGCGGTGCTTGGCCGGGCGGATGGGCTGCGCGGTTACCATGACATGCAGCGTTATCCACAGGCCCGGCGTATTCCAGGGCTGGTGCTGCTGCGCTGGGACGCGCCGTTGTTCTTTGCCAACGCCGAGCAGTTCCAGAACACAGTGATGGCGGCGGTAGACGCGTCGCCAACGCCGGTACAGCGGGTGGTAATTGCCGCTGAGCCTGTGACCAGTATCGATATCACTTCGGCGGACATGCTGGCCGAGCTGGACCGGGCATTGGAGGCGCGGGGGGTGGAGTTGCAGTTCGCCGAAATGAAGGACCCGGTGAAGGACAAGATGCGGCAGTTCGAGTTGTTCGAGCATATGGGGGAGAAGGCCTTTCATCCAACGGTGGGCGCAGCGGTGGATGCCTATCTGGAAGAGAGTGGGGTTGATTGGCAGCCCTGAATGGCCTGGGGGAGCGGGCTTAACTGCGAAGAAGCCCGCGCCGCCTCCGAAGCCGGTCAATCCAGATCAACATGGCGCTGGCATACACCGACACCGCCAGAAACAGCGCCATACGCACCGCAAATGCCTTGTACACATCCTGCCCACCTGCACTGTCCTGCACCGACTGCCCCAGCAAGATCAACATGGTCGTCAGGCAACTGACCCAGTACGCCGGGCTCTGCCGGCTCGGCACCGCCTGGTACAGGCGCCGAGCCTGCCAGAGGGCGAACAGCAGTACCCACAAAAAGAACATCCACAGGTGAACGAACAGGCTCAGCGCTACCCACAGCGCTATCGCCAACACCCCGGCAAGCAAGGTTGAACCGATCAGCTCCCGGCTGGCGTGCCGCGCGCGGGTTTCGCCTGCTTGTTGCCCCACGCTCACGGCCTTCATGATCAACGGCATGTACTGGTCAGGAGCGATCAATGCCAGCAGAAAGGCCGGCATCACGATCAACGTGGCACGCAGCGCCACCCAGCTGACATGCTCGCTGCCCAGCAGCGGCGGCACCGGCGGTGCTGGCGCATTGGCAGGTTCGGGGAACAACCTGTGCGCCACTGACGTGCCCAGCACTGCCAGCAGCATGCCTTTGGCCAGCGCTTCGACCACCGACAGTGCCAGGGTGAAGTCACTGGTGCCGGCAGCGGCGATCATGGTCAGGCCGACCACCAGCAGGTTGGCCAGCAGGCCGTTGCCGCCCTTCAGTGCATAGCGCAAGGTCAGGAAAACACCCACCCCGACCAGTAACACCCCGGCCAACGGAGCATGGCGCAACAGCGGAATCAGCAGCAACCCGCTGCCGCAAGCGAGCAGCACCAATAACGCCAGGGCCGGTGCCGCACGCAGGGGCAATGGCTGACTGCGCATGGCCAGCAACAGCACCGCAAACACCGGCGCCAGGATCGGCACCGGCAAGCCGATACCAAAGCTCACCGCCAGGCACAACGCCACACCCCAGGCCAGGCGCAGCGCCCGCAAGCGGCGCCATTCAATAGGCATACGACAGCCAGCTCATCAGCCACATGAACAACCGGCCCAGCAGGTTCAGTGGGTTGCCTTCGCTGGGCAGGGCCATGACCTCGGCCTGACCACCGACCCGCAGCACGGTCTTGTCCTGAAGCTGGTCGCGCTCCAGCTGGACAATCACCGGAAAGCGCTGCGCCGAACGCAGCCACTCGCGGCTATTCTGCACGGTCGGCAGCGTACCCGGCGGCGTGCTCTGGCCCACGCTCACGCCATAGCCAATGCTGCGTATACGCCCTTTCAACACGGTGCCCGGCAGCGCATCGAGCACCACCAGCACCGGGGTTTCAGGGCGCAAGCGACCGAGGTTGTTCTCGGTCATGTCGGCACTTATCCACACATCATGGATACTGATCAGGGTCATCATCGGGCTGCCTGCCCCGACATAGTGGCCAACGTCTGTGCGCAGGTCGGTGATCAACCCGTTCGCGTCGGCACGCACGACGGTACGGGCAAGGTCCAGGCGGGCCTTTTCCACATTGGCCGCAGCACTGCGCAGCTGGGCGTTGTCTTCCTGTGCCCCGCCCTGCTGCTCACGGGCGCGCTCTACCTCTGCGCGGGCTGCCGCCACTTGGCTGATGGCCTGGTCGCGGGTGGCCTGGGCGCCTTCCAGGCGGCGCACCGACACCGTACCGGGGTCCTCGTCAATCAGCCGTTTGAGGCGCTCGGCGTCCTGCCGCGCCTTGCGTTCGTTGGCCTGGGCGGCCACCAGCGCTGCCTGCGCCGAATCGATGCCGGCGGTACTGGCGCCGATCTGCCGGCGCACGGTATCGAGGTCGGCTTCGGCACGGGCCAAGGCAATGCGGTACTGCTCCTGATCGAGTTCGAACAGCACATCGCCCTGGCGCACCTCCTGGTTGTTGCCTACGGCCACACGCTTGATCTGCCCGGCCACTTCGGCGGCCACCGGGACCACGTAAGCCTGCAGGCGAGCTTGCTGGGTGTACGGCGTATAGCGGTCAGCCAGCAAGTACCAGAGCAGGCTGACGGCAATCAGCAGCAGCACCCAGCGCATGCCGCGATCCGGGGCTGACGGGGGCGGCGTGGGCGTGGCGTCGCTCATTCGGTTTCACCTTGTGCATGCGCGGAGGGGGCTGGCTCGTCGAGCAATTCGCCCCAGTCGGTGCGTTGCTGCATTTGCTGGCGGGTCGCCGGGTCGATCGGCGCGCGGCTGGCGTCCCAACCACCACCCAGGGCCTTGTACAAAGTCACCAGGCTGCTGACCGCGTTGCCACGGCTGACCAGGTAACCGTCCTGTTGCTGCAACAGCAGTTGCTGAGCATCGAGCACCCGTTGAAAATCAGCGAAGCCTTCGCGGTATTGCGAGCTGGCCAGATTCAGCGAGCGCTGCGCAGCCTGAGAGGCCTGGTCGCGAATGGTTGCACTCTGCAGCGAGCGCACCAGCCCGCTGGCAGCATCGTCGGCCTCACGGGCGGCTTCGCGCACGCCCTGGTGGTACAACTCGATCAGTTGCTGCAAGCGGGCATCTTCCACGCGTACGGTGTTCTTGCGCCGGCCATAGTCGAACGGGTTCCAGATCAGGCTTGGGCCAGCCGCCAGGTCGAAGGTGTCGGGCAGATGATTGGCCGATAAAAAGGTCCAGCCGATACTGCCAAGCAAGCTCAGCTGTGGATAAAGATCGGCCTCGGCCACCCCGACCAGCGCCGACTGCGCCGCCACTGCCTGCTCGGCGGCACGGATGTCCGGGCGGCGCTGCAGCAGGCTGGCCGGTACATCCTGCAACACTGCCCGGTTGGGCAAGGGCAGTTGGCCATGGCCGGCCGCCAGCTGCGGCAGCGGCCCAGGCGGGCGGCCGAGCAGCGAACACAGCACATTGCGCAGGGCATTGAGCTGGTTCTCGAACTCGGGAATGGTGGCCTGGGTCGCCAGGTATTGAGTACGCGCCTGCTGCCAGTCGAGTTCGTCATTTTCACCGTGGCGGAACAACCGCTCGGTGATCTCCAGGCTACGCGCCTGGCGCTTGGCGTTCTCTTGTGCAATAGCCTGCCGCGCCTCGGCAGTGCGCAGGGCAAAGTAGGTGTCGGCCACTTGCGCACGCAGCAGCAGCATGGCATCGGCGTAGTTGGCCTGGGAGGCGAAGTAGACGGCATCGGCGCTTTCGATGGCGCGACTGAAGCGGCCCCAGAAGTCAATTTCCCAGCCGATGTCGAAGCCCACGCTGGATTGCCAGAACACCGAATCACGGGCCGAAGGCGTACCAGACTGATCCTGCTTCAGGTACAGGCTTTGCGCACTCAGTTGCTGCAGCTGCGGATAACGCCCGGTCTGCACGATGGCCAACTGGGCACGGGCTTCAGCGATACGCAGGCCAGCCACGCGCAGGTTGGTGTTGTTGGCGTCGGCCTCGGCTATCAGCGCGTCCAGCGTTGGGTCGGCAAACACTGCCCACCACTGGCGCAGGTCGGGCGCCGCCGCGCTGCGCCCGGCCTGCTCCAGCATTGGCGTGCTCCAGCTGCCCAACCACGGCGTTTGGGGCTTTTCAAAATCCGGGCCGACTTGGGTGCAACCGGCCAGCACCATCAGCAGCCCCAGGCCACAGCAGCGGTTGGGCATGGCTCAGGCGGCAGGTGGTGCCGGTTGCTCCGGCACCTGCAGCGCAACCCATTGCCAGAACAACACGTAGGCCACGCCAAGGATTACCGGGCCGATGAACAAGCCGATGATGCCTTTGACCACCATCCCGCCCAATGCGCCGATCAGTACCACCGGCATTGGTACATCGACCCCGCGCCCCAGCAGCAGCGGCTTGAGCACGTTGTCGGCAAGGCCGGCGACAAAGGTGTAGACGGCAAAAATGATGGTCGCCACCGTGAAGCCTTCGGCGTTGAACACATAAATGATCACCGGCAAGGTCACCAGCGTCGCCGGGGCCTGTGCAATGCCCAGCATGAGGATGACGATGGCCAGCATCCCGGCACCAGGAACCCCTTTGACGATAAAACCAACACCGATCAGCAGCATCTGGATGAAGGCAATGCCAATCACCCCTTGTGCCACCGCGCGAATGGTAGCCGTACACAGCGTGGCCAGGGGTTTACCGCGCTCTGCGCCTGAAACCCGCATGGCGATGCGCTGGGCAGCGATTTCACCGCGTTCACCGAAGGCCATGATGACCCCGGAAATGATGATTGCGCCGATGAACAGAAGGAAAGCCCCACCGGCGCTGGCCGCAGCGCCCAGCACCGTTAGCCCGGCCCCCTTGATCTGGGGCATCCACTGATTCAGCACACTGGCCATGTTTTCGGAGGCCGCCAACCACAGCGCATGCACCTTCGGCCCGATCAGTGGCCAGGTCGCCACGGAATCAGGCGGGACCGGCACGCTCCAGGCGCCGCTCTTGAGCAGCGTCACCAGGCTGTCCACCGATTCGCCAATGGACATCATCACCAGGTAGATAGGTACCAGCAGCAGCACCAGAACCAGTAGCACCACCAGCGTCGCCACATAGCCTTGCTTGAGCCCGGTGCGGCGCTGGATACGGCAATGCAACGGGTACAACGTAACCGCCAGGATCACCGCCCACATCATCAACTCCAGGAACGGCTGAAACACCTGGAAAGCGAAGATCACCAAGGCTGCTACCAGACCGGCCTTGATGAGCACATCGAGCAAGCCCCGCGAAAGGGCGCTGTCCAGCTTGAAACTCGACTGCATGATTCACCTCCCGATACCCAATGCGCCAGCAAGGCGCAATTCACTGGCCCGTTTCAGGGGATGCCTGTACAGGGCTGTCATCGCGCAGCTGCCGCGCCAGGGCCATCATGACCAAGGGCACCACCGCCATCGACAAGGTGATGGCCAGCACCAGCAGGTCGTGTACCTGCTGGGTGAGTACCTGGTGCTCCAGCGCCAGCTTGAACACCACGAAGGCAAACTCGCCGCCCGAAGCCAGCACCACGCCCAGGCATAACGCCTGGGCCTGGTTGAGCCCACCGACCGTATGCCCCAGGCCATACAGCAAGGGCAGCTTGATCACCACCAGCAGCAGGGTGAGGCCCAGCACCATCAGCGGCATGCCGAACAGCAGGCGCAGGTCGGCACTCATACCTACGCCAACGAAGAACAATCCAAGCAGCAGGCCTTTGATCGGCTCGATCTGGGTTTCCAGTTCATGGCGGAACGGCGACTCGGCCATCAGCACACCGGCCAGAAACGCCCCCAGCGCCATCGACACACCCACATGCTCCATCAACCAAGCGGTGCCCAGCACGACCAGCAAGGCCGTGGCGGTCGACAGCTCAGGCAGGCCCGAACCCACCGTCCACTTGAATATCGGGGTCAGCAGATAACGGCCAAAAACAATCAGCACTCCAATGCCGACAGCTACAGCCAACAAAGGCCAGGCACCTTCGTCAGCAGTGCTGACATCGCCACCGAGCAGCGGCACCACGGCAATCAAGGGAATGGCGGCAATGTCCTGGAACAGCAGGATGGCCACGGCCAGGCGGCCATGAGGTTTGCCCAGGTCCTTGCGCTCGGCCAGTACCTGCAAGCCAAAAGCGGTGGACGACAGCGCCAGGCCCAGCCCCAGCACGATGGCGGCGGGTTTCGATTGGTCGAACAGCCAGAATGCCAGTAGCCCAAGCAGCACGGCGGTCAGCCCCACTTGCAAACTGCCGACGCCAAATAGCGCCCGGCGCATGGTCCACAGGCGCCTTGGGGACAACTCCAGGCCAATCACGAACAACAGCATGACCACGCCCATTTCCGACAGCCGCGCCACGTTGTCCGGGTTGCCGAGCAGGCCAAACACCGACGGACCAATCAAGATACCCGCCAAGAGGTATCCCGGTACTGCGCCCATTTTCAGACGCTGCGCCAGCGGTACCAGAAGCACCACAGCCAAAAGGAATACCACCGTCGCCTGCAACAGGCTGCCGTCATGTGGCATGAGCTCGTACCTTCGCAGCTCCCTGCAGGGAGGGGTTCAGAAACGTTCTTCGACGAACTTGAACGGGTAGGCGACCGCCTTGTACTTGCCGATCTTGCCGCGTTTGGGCAGCTTCACGTGCTGGTCGCGGGTTATATCCTTGTAGGGAATACGGCTGAGCAGATGGCTGATGATATTCAGCCGGGCGCGACGTTTGTCGTTGGAGTTGGCCATGAACCACGGCGCCCAAGCGGTATCCGACGCCTGGAACATTTCGTCACGCGCTTGGGTGTATTCATCCCAGCGGCTATACGACTTGAGGTCCATCGGCGACAACTTCCACAGCTTGCGGCCGTCGTTGATGCGATCCTGCAGGCGCCGGGTCTGCTCATCGGCGCTGACTTCAAGCCAGTACTTGATGAGGATGATCCCTGAATCGACCATGACCCTTTCGAACCCGGGTACTCCGGTCAGAAACTTGTCCACTTGCTCGCCAGAGCAAAAGCCCATTACCCGCTCAACGCCCGCACGGTTGTACCAGCTGCGATCGAAGATCACCACTTCACCCGCCGCAGGCAGATGGCCCAGGTAACGCTGCACGTACATCTGGGTCTTTTCCCGCTCGGTCGGTGCGGGCAGCGCCACCACACGAAACACCCGCGGGCTGACACGCTCGGTAATGGCCTTGATGGTGCCGCCCTTGCCGGCGCCATCGCGGCCTTCGAAGACAATGCATACCTTCAGGCCCTTGGCGACCACCCACTCCTGTAGCTTCACCAACTCTACATGCAGGTTCTTGAGCGCTTTTTCGTACGCCTTGCCGCCCAGCTTTTCTGGCTGTTTTTTGGGGGGCTTCCTGGACGGCTTCGACATGACACGCTCCTGAAGGCGAATGAAGAGTGAGTATGGTCGATTAATGCCAGTTTGCCGCTTCGCTTGCAGATTGATGTGGGGGCTGCCGTGCAGCCCCCGGGAGGCACTATTTGGCCAGCTTGTTGTAACTGGTCATCAGGTTGCGGTAGTCCGGGATATGGTTGGAGAACAGGGTACCCAGCCCTTCGATGTCGTTGCGCCAGTCACGGTGCAGTTCGCAGGCCACGCCGAACCAGGTCATCAGCTGCGCCCCGGCAGCCTCCATGCGTCGCCAGGCCGAATCACGGGTCAGTTCGTTGAACGTGCCAGAGGCGTCGGTGACGACGAATACCTCGAAGCCCTCCTCCAACGCCGACAGGGCCGGGAAAGCCACGCATACTTCAGTGACCACGCCAGCAATCAGCAGCTGTTTCTTGCCGGTGGCTTTTACCGCTTTGACGAAATCTTCGTTGTCCCAGGCGTTGATGTTGCCCGGGCGTGCAATGTAGGGGGCATCAGGGAACTGCTCTTTCAGCTCCGGCACCAGCGGGCCGTTGGGCCCCGTCTCGAAGCTGGTGGTGAGGATGGTCGGCAGCTTGAAGTATTTGGCCAGGTCAGACAGGGCCAAGACGTTGTTCTTGAAGCGGTCGGGGTCGATGTCCCTTACCAGCGAGAGCAAGCCGGTCTGGTGGTCGACCAGCAGTACGGCTGCGTTGTTCTTGTCCAGACGCTTGTATTGGAAGGTCACAGTGGATCTCCTTGCTTCAGCGGGTTGGGAGTATCAGCGTAGGCAAGGATGGAGGGTGGGAGAGACCGTCAGTCGGCTTGCCTGTACTGCCATGTGCCCCATCACTTCACAAATTCCTGAACTGATTATTTGCCGCCAGCGATTTTTCCCCTCGCCAACCGCCACCAGAATCGCTTCACCACAATCACAAAAAACCGTGAGGCCACTCCCGTGGACCAGACACTCCAAGTGCGGCAAGCTGCCGCCGACCTCGTCGCGGCGTTCGCCAGCAACGACACCGCCCGCTATTTCGCCTGCTTCAGCGAAGACGCCACCTTTCTGTTTCACACCTTGCCGTATCCGCTGCTGTCGCGTCGCGCCTATGAAGAGCTGTGGGCCCAGTGGCAGGCCGAGGGCTTTACCGTGCTTGCCTGCGAATCGGGCAACGCCCATGTAAGCCTGCAAGGCGACGTGGCTGTTTTCATGCACGATGTGGCCACGCGTATCCGCATCGGCGGTGAAGAGCACCCGTTGAGCGAGCGCGAGACCATTGTCTTCCGCCGCCATGGTGACCAGTGGCTGGCCTGCCACGAGCACCTGTCGGTCGTAACACCGGCCTGATCACCCTTTACGCGGCGCTGCCGCCCTGCCATCGCACCCACAAAAAGGCCCGCGCACTGCGCTGGCTACAACAACCGCGCTGGAGCACCACCATGAGCCACTCGACCGGTATCGAGACCAACGGCGTCGAACAGATCCCCGCCGATCAACGCGACGCCTCCCCGCTGGACCTGTTCCGCCTGATCTTCGGCGGTGCCAATACCTTCGCTACCGCCGTATTGGGCAGCTTCCCGGTGCTTTTCGGGTTGTCATTCCAGGCGGGTGTGTGGGCGATTCTGCTTGGCGTTGGCATCGGCGCGCTGATCCTTGCACCGATGGGGCTGTTCGGCGCGCTTAACGGCACCAACAACGCCGTTTCATCGGGCGCGCACTTTGGCGTACACGGGCGCATCGTCGGCTCGTTCCTGTCGCTGCTCACGGCGGTGGCGTTTTTCTCCCTCTCGGTGTGGAGCTCGGGCGATGCATTGGTCGGTGGTGCCAAGCGCCTGGCCGGCCTGCCAGAGACCGACCTGACCCTCGGTCTGGCCTATGGTTTGTTCGCGGTGCTGGTCCTGGTGGTCTGCATCTTTGGCTTCCGCTTCATGCTGTGGGTCAACAAGATTGCCGTTTGGGCCTCGAGCCTGCTGTTCCTGCTGGGCATCGTCGCCTTTGCCGGGCCCTTCGATGCCGGCTACGCAGGCAGCGTAAACCTTGGCCAGGCAGGCTTCTGGGCTGCGTTCGTCGGCGCGGCGATCCTGGCCATGAGCAACCCGGTGTCGTTTGGCGCCTTCCTGGGTGACTGGTCGCGCTACATTCCACGCGAAACCCCCAAGGCACGCATCATGCTGGCAGTGATCGCGGCACAGGGGGCGACGCTGATTCCGTTCCTGTTCGGCCTGTGTACGGCCACCCTGGTCGCCACCCAGGCTCCAGACTACATCGCCGCCAACAATTATGTGGGCGGACTGCTGGCGGTAGCGCCAAGCTGGTTCTTCCTGCCGGTGTGCCTGATTGCGGTGATCGGCGGCATGTCCACCGGCACCACCGCGCTGTATGGCACCGGCCTGGACATGTCCAGCGTGTTCCCACGCTTGCTCAGCCGAGCCGGCGCCACCCTGCTGATCGGCGTGCTGGCGATCGGCTTCATCTTCATTGGCCGCTTCACCTTCAACCTCGTGCAGAGCGTATCGACCTTTGCCGTGCTGATCATTACCTGCACCAGCCCGTGGATGGTGATCATGATCCTTGGCCTGATTACCCGCCGCGGCTTCTACCACGCCGACGACCTGCAGGTATTCACCCGCGGCCAGCGTGGTGGCCACTACTGGTTCCTGCACGGTTGGAACTGGCGCGGCATGGGGGCGTGGATCCCCAGCGCGGCGGTCGGCCTGTGCTTCGTCAACCTGCCGGGGCAGTTCGTCGGCCCACTGGGTGACCTGGCTGGCGGCATCGACCTGAGCCTGCCGGTCACGCTGGGGCTGGCTGGCGTGCTGTACCTGCTGTTGCTCAACCTGTTCCCTGAACCTGCTGGCGTGTATGGCCCCCTTGGCCCGCGATGGGTGCGTTGCAAAAGCACCGCGCATACGCCTGTGACCACCGCCGAAATGGCCTGACTGGAAACCGACCATGACCACTTCCCACTATATCGCCGGCCATTGGGTCGAAGGCCAAGGCAGCGACTGCATCAGCGTCAACGACCCTGCGCTGGGGCAACCGTTCGCCGAGCTGATGGCCGCCAGCGTGAGCCAGGTCGACCAGGCCGTCGCCGCTGCCCGCAGCGCCCTGCCCGCCTGGAAAAGCACCTGCGCCAGTGAACGTGCCGCCTTCCTGCGTGGTTTTGCCGAACAGCTCGGGCAGCGCCGTGAAGCGCTTGTCACCCTGCAGATGCGCAATAACGGCAAACCGCGTCACGAAGCGGAAATTGACCTGGATGACGCCATCGCCACCTTTGGCTATTACGCCGAGCTGGCCGAGCAACTGCCATCGAAAAACCGCGCTGTGCCGCTGGCTGCGCCGGGTTTCACCGCCCGCACCCGCCTTGAACCGGTGGGCGTGGTCGGCCTGATCGTGCCGTGGAACTTCCCGTTGGTGACCAGCGCCTGGAAACTTGCTCCGGCCTTGGCCGCCGGTTGCACCGTGGTGCTCAAGCCTTCAGAGGTCACCCCGCTGATCGAGCAGGCCTACGGCCAGATCGCCGACGCTCTGGGCCTGCCCGCCGGGGTGCTGAACATCGTCAACGGCAAGGCCGAGACCGGCGCCGCACTGAGCAACCACAACGGCCTGGACAAGTTGTCCTTCACGGGTAGCAACAGCGTCGGCAGCCAGGTGATGCGCAGCGCGTCGGCGCAGTGCCGGCCGGTGACGCTGGAACTGGGCGGCAAGTCGGCCATCGTGGTGTTCGATGATTGCGATGTCGACCAGGCGGTGGAATGGATTGTTGCCGGCATCAGCTGGAACGCCGGCCAGATGTGTTCGGCCACATCGCGGCTGCTGGTGCAGGACGGCATTGCCGATGCACTGCTGCCGCGCTTGCAGGCGGCACTGGAAAACCTGCGGGTGGGTAATCCTTTGACCGAAGAGGTCGACATGGGGCCGCTGACCAGCCAGGCGCAATGGCTGAAGGTGGCCAGCTACTTTGCCACGGCGCGGGAAGAAGGTTTGCAGTGCCTGGCTGGCGGCCATGCACTGGACCGTGAAGGCTGGTTCGTCAGCCCGACGCTGTATACCGATGTGCCGAAAGACAGCCGCCTGTGGACCGAGGAAATCTTTGGCCCGGTGCTCTGCGCACGGCGCTTTGCTACCGAGGAACAGGCCATTGCCGAAGCCAATGACAGCCGCTTCGGGCTGGTCGCCACGGTGTGCTCCGCCGACCTGGAACGCGCCGAGCGCGTGGCCGATGCGCTGGAGGTTGGCCATGTGTGGATCAACTCGGTGCAGGCGGTGTTCGTCGAAACGTCCTGGGGGGGCACCAAGGGCAGCGGGATCGGCCGTGAGCTGGGGCCTTGGGGGTTGTCAGCCTATCAGTCGGTCAAGCATGTAACCCGCTGTCTGGGCTGATATCGCAAGGGGCCGCCTTGAAGCTTCTCACCGGTGTCAGTCGACAGGCAGCAACCTGCAGCTTCAACGGCGGCAATGCCTGGAAAGGCTTTGAAATCGAGGTGATTAATCATCAAACCGTGGGGCAAGGCGAAATCTATGGTTTTCCGGCCTCCTCGCGGGTAAGCCCCCACAGGTAATCCACAACACCTCAGCCCTGTGGTCATCTTGTGGGAGCGGGCATGCCCGCGAAGAAAACCAACGCGGTGGATGGCACCGGCTTTGCCGGTGTTCGCGGGTGAACCCGCTCCTACAACGGCCTGTGCTGTGTGTAGGAGCGGGTTTACCCGCGAATACGGTGGCGGCTGCGACGGTGAGCGGCGGGTGGAAATTGGCCAGCAGGGCCGGCCCTTTCGCGGGTGAACCCGCTCCTACAGGCGACCGCGAAGGCTTTTCAACTGTTGAGCGCCCACGAGCAGTTCACCCGCGAAGAGGCCGGTACAGGCCATACAAACATTCCCCCCGCGTGACTTTCTCCAGTGCCCGCAAAGTCCCACTTCCTGGTACCCCCATAATCACAACACCAGGCCGGACCACCCATGCACCCTCAACGCACCGCCTTGCACAATGAACTGCACGCCCGTCCGTCACTCTATTTCGACGGCCCGGCGCATGTCTTCCACCTGGCCTTGCTCGGCGGCGATGCTGCCTGTACAGCATTGCTACAACGCTGCTGCCCTGATGTTTCGGACACCGGTGCCGCACAAGGCATCACTGACATGGATGGCCACCCGTTCAAATGGGAGCGGCACACCGAGTTCTTCACGTTGACGCTGGTTGTGCCATGCACCACAGCCGATACCACATGGCAAACCCTGCCGCCGGTGCTGGCCGAGGCGATTGCGCCGCAGGCGGGGCAGGTGATCAATGCAGTGCAGGTGCTGGTACGTCACGAACAGGACCTGAACCTGGCCCACTATGGTTTCAAAGACCCGTGCGGCTCGTGCGTGGGTGGTGGCGATGCGGTGGTATGGAGCGACTTCCGCCTGACCGAGGATGGCACCAACCGCTTCCTGTTCATCAACAGGCGCCTCAATGCCTACCGCCAGGGCCGCATGATCCGCCGCCTGCTGGAAATCGAGACGTACCGCATGATGGCTTCGCTGACCCTGAGCACGGCCAAGCAACTGAGCCAGGAACTGGATGCCTTCGACAAGACCCTGGTCTGCCTCTCCGAGCGCAGTGCCGGGGTCGATGGCCATGATTCCAAAGGGCTCTTGGAAGCCATTGCCCACCTGTCACGTCAGGTTGTAAGCCGCACGGTAAAAACCCGTCACCGCTTTGGGGCCACCCAGGCCTACGCACAGCTGGTGTTCGAACGCCTGGGGGAGTTGCGGGAAAGCCATGTGGGTGACTGCCAGCGCCTTGGGGTATTCATCGAGCGCCGGTTCAAGCCGACCGTGCGCTACTGCGCAGCCACCGAGCAACGGCTGGAGCAGTTGGCGAAGAACGTGGCCAACCTGGGCGACTTGCTGCAGGCGCGGGTGCAAGTTGAGATGGAGGAGCAGAACGCCGAGATCTTGCGCAGCCTCAATGCCCGGGCAGATGCCCAGGTGAAAATCCAGCGAGCGGTGGAGGGGCTGTCGATCATCGCCATCACCTATTACCTGCTGAATCTGTTCAAGCTTTTGTATGGCGGGCTGAATGTACTGGGGTTGGGACTGACGGCGCGCGATGGCTTGATGGCCATGGCGCCGCCAGTCCTGCTGGTGCTGCTGGTGATACTGCTGCGTATCAGGCAGGCCAAACAGCATTGAGTTGGGGGGCCTTGCCCCCCGATGCCTACACCGACTCGTCAGCCGGCCGCGTACCTTCCTGCACCAGCACCATGCTCTGCGGCGAAGACAGTGGAATGCCTTCATCACGCAAACGGCCAAGAATGGTGAACAGCAGGTCGCTGCGGGTGCCCGATACCTGCCGCGGCCCAGCCACATAGCCACTCACACCGATCACCATACCGCTGGCCGTCAGGTCCTTGAACGACACCGAGGTAGCTGGCGCATCCAGAATCGCCTCATGCTCATGGTAAGCCGCCAGCAGCAGCTCACGCACACGGTTGGCATCGGTCTCCAGCGGCAGTGTCAGGGTAATGCTGACCACGCCCAGCGCGTTGCCCATGGTCACGTTGCGCACGTTCTGCGAGATGAACTGCGAGTTGGGCACGATCACCGTGGAACGGTCAGACATCTGGATCTCGGTGGCGCGGACATTGATACGGCGGATATCCCCCTCGACACCCGCCAGGCTGACCCAGTCGCCGACCTTCACCGGGCGCTCGGTCAGCAGGATCAGGCCGGAAATGAAGTTCTGCACAATCTGCTGCAAACCGAAACCGATACCGACCGACAGGGCACTGACCACCCAGGTCAGGCTGGTGAGGTTGATACGCAAGGTCGACATCACCAGCATGGCCAGGAACAGGAAACCCAGGTAACCCACCAGGGTTACCAGCGAGGCCCGCATGCCGGCGTCCATCTCGGTTTCCGGCAGCAGGCGGTCGCTCAGCCAGCGCTTGACCACACGGATGGCGAACAGGCCACCGAGGAAGATGGCCAAGGCCAGCAGGATGTCCTGCGGCACGATGTTCAGGTTGCCGAGCACCTTGCCGCCGGTCCCATCCCAGTCGCCCAGACTCAACAGCAGTTCGCTAGGGCTGGTGCCCGACGGCATCAACACCAGCAGCAGTGCCAGGAACAGCACGACCGTGCGGCCGATGCCGGCCAGTATGGTGCTGGCCTGCGCCTGGTGGCGAGGCGCCAGGCCCAGGGTCGACGCCAGTGCCAGGCCTCCGGGCTGGCGGGGCGACAGCAGGGTTTCGCACAGGTCGCCGAAGAAGGTGGTCAGCAAGTAGGCACAGGTGATCACCAGGCTGACCCACAACAGCTTGGCGGTGAGGAAATAGGCGAGTGTCAGGTAGCCGGTGAGCAGTGCCAGCAGGATCAACGTCAGCCAGATGACCATCACGAACGGGATCAGCCCGGCCAGGCCCGTCGGGCGCTCCAGGTCATGCTTGCGCAGGGTGCGGCGGTAACACAGCAGCGCGCCTGCAAAGGTGAGCGCCACCACCAGCGCGGTCAGCCCGTTGACGGCCACCGTCAGCGCCAGGCTGGCGCCGATCACGCTGTTCATGCGCTCCATGGTCATCATGACCATCAGTGCCAATGCCAGCACCTTCGGGAACCAGCCCAGCGCACTGGCGACTTCGTCGTGGATCGCCGGCAACCGCCAGGACGGACGCTGCAGCATCAGCATGGCGCGGCCCAGGCCTGTGATGAAGGCACTGAACACCACCAGGGTGAGAATGTGATTGGTCAGGCTGGCGATATCCGAACCCAATCGTGCATTGCTTTCCAGCCCCCAGCGCAGCAACGACACCGAGCCGGCGATGGTGCCCAGGGTTGCCAGGCTAACGCCCAGAGCCAAGGCGCTGCGGCGCAGGCGGCCCTCCGGCAACCAACGGATCATGGCACTGGCCAGCAAGCGTTCAAGCACGCGCCTTACCAACGTCCACACCAGAATCGCCGCCACCAGGCTGGCAACGAACAGCCAGCGGTTTTCGGCGCTGAAGGCGCTGCTGATGGCATCGGCCGCCTCGCCGCGCAGGTCACGCAGGCGCGCCACGTCGTCCTGGGTGGGGCGGATGATGCTCTGCCAGAACGCCGGGCTCAGCGGCGAGGCTGCGCGGCTGGTGATTTGCGAGTTGAACTGGCTGCGGCGCAGGTTGACGATTTGCGTGGACAGGTCACGGGCCGACTGGGTCAGCTTGGTGGCCTGATCCTGCTGGGCTACCAGCGCCTTTTTCTCGGCCTCCAGCGCTTTGCGCTGCTGTGTCAGGGTAGCGGCCTCGTCCGGCTGGGCCGGGCCGATGACCTTCAGCTGGTCGTCGAGTTTTCCCACATCGGCAGTGCGCTGTGTACTCAGTGCATCAGCTTGACGCTGAACCTGCATCGCGCCCAGGCGCAGTTGCGACAGCACGTCGTCGTTGGCCTCGCTGGTGACGCCTTGGCGGATCAGGTCCAAGCGGTCACTCAGCTGTTCGAGGCTGGCGTTTTCGTCCAGTGCGGGCGCTTCGGCAGCCGCCAAGTTGGACAATGGCGTGGCCGGGGCCGACCAGGCCGGGCTGACAAGCAACAGCATCAGGGCCAGCAGGGCAATCAGACCTGGGCAATAACGGGCAAGGCTGACACGCCTCATCGAATATTCCTCTTTGCAATTCGATTTGGCGGGGGATTCTACGCGGCTTCGGGCCGTCAGGAGAGTGCCGTTTCTCGCTTCAGCAATTGCTGTTTGCGCTCCACGCCCCAGCGGTAACCGCTGATGTCGCCATCCCGGCGCACTACGCGGTGGCAAGGGATGGCCACGGCAATACGGTTGGCCGCGCAGGCCATGGCTACCGCCCGCACGGCCTTGGGGGCGCCAATGCGCTCGGCGATGTCGGTGTAGCTGACCCGGCTGCCGGCCGGCACCTCACGCAGCGCCTGCCACACCCGCTCCTGAAACGCGGTGCCTTGTACATCCAGCGGCAGGGCCAGGCCCAAGGCGGGCGCTTCGACGAAACCGATCACTTCGGCCACCCTCTGTTCGTAGGCGCTGTCGCCGCCAATCAGGTGGGCCTTGGGGAACTGATCCTGCAACTCGTGCAACAAGCCCTCGGGGTCGTCGCCCAGCAGAATCGCGCAGATACCCTTGTCGCTCTGGGCGACCAATATTGCACCCAGCGAGCACTGCCCAAGGGCGAAGTGAATGCTTGCCCCGGCACCGCCGGCGCGGTATTGCCGGGGGCGCATGCCCAAGCGCTGGTCGGCGCTTTCGTAGAAGCGGCTGTTGGAGTTGTAGCCGGCGTTGTAAATAGCATCAGTGACAGAGTGCTGGCCGTCTTCCAGATGCGCACGCAGGCGCCGGGCCCGGAAGGCTGTGGCGTAGGCCTTGGGGGTGACCCCAGTTTCGGCCTTGAACAGCCGATGCAGGTGGAAGGGGCTGACGGCCAGCTGTGCACTGAGTTGGTCGAGGCTTGGCGCGGGGTCGCTGGTTTCGATCAAGCGGCAGGCGTGGGTAACCAGCTGGCTATGGCGGGTGGCGCTGGCCTTGCTGATACAGCGTTTGCAAGCACGGTAGCCGGCAGCCTCGGCAGCCGCGGCAGTGTCGTAGAACTCGACGTTCACGCGCTTGGCCTGGCGTGATTTGCAGCCGGGGTGGCAGTAGACGCCAGTGGTACGTACGGCGTAGACAAAGTGGCCTGTGGCGGCAGTGTCGCGGCTCTCTACGGCTTGCCAGCGTTGGTCAGGGGTGGTGTAGAGGTTCATCTTTGTTTCCCGGATATGTTGTTGCCTGTACGGGCGATGCAAAAACCTCAGGCCCGCCACAGGTACCAGGCCGCCACGGTACGAAACGGCCGCCAGGCGCCGCCCAGCGAACGCATTTGCGCCGGTGTCGGCGCCGTCTCCAGCCCTTTGAGCCGCCGATACCCCTCGCGCACGCCAAAATCGTCCACCGGCAGAATGTCAGAACGGCCCAGGCTATAGATCAGCAGCATCTCCACCGTCCATCGCCCTACCCCACGCAGCGCCACCAGGCGTTCGATCAACGCCTCGTCAGCCATGGTTAACGCCTGCTCCCGCGTCGGTACCAAGCCCTCCAGGGTGGCTTGAGCAATGCCCTGGACCGTCACCAGCTTGCTCGCCGAAAAGCCGCAGGCACGCAGGGTTTCCGGGGTTTCCGCCAACAACTGCTCTGGCTGCGGAAAATCATCTGCCGGGAACAGTGCCAGCAAACGCCCCAGGATCGCCTCGGCGGCGCGGGCGTGCAGTTGCTGGTAGGCAATCGCCCGCACCAATGCCTCATAAGGCTCACGTCCCGGCGTAGCCTGGTGCAGGCAGGGCCCGATCGCTGCGATATGCCGCGACCAGTCCGGGTCAAGTGCCGCCAGGTGTTGCGTGGCCTCGTGATAGGCCTCAGGCGAAAGGTCGGCCAGCATCATGGCACCTCCATCAAGTCGATTGCAGGTCCAGCTTAGCGCAGCCGTTCATCGGGCAAACGCCGGTTCTTGCGCAGCTAATCTTTGGCATGCCATTGCTCGGCGCCATCTTCCCCGCATAGAATTGAGAACTATTCACAATCGCACACATCACTGGACTGGGCCTTCTCTACGATGCAGATCAACGACACGCTCAAGCCCACCGAGGTCGCTCTGCTCTACCAGTCTCACCATGCCTGGTTGCGTGGTTGGTTACGCAGCCGGGTCGGTTGCAGTGAACATGCCGCAGACCTGGCCCAGGATACCTTCGTGCGGTTGTTGCGCGCCCGCCACGTGTCGCCGCTCAAAGAACCGCGCGCCTACCTCAGCAGCATCGCCCGTGGTTTGATGATCGACCAGTTCCGCCGCCGCGCGCTGGAGCGGGCCTACCAGGAGAGCCTGGCTCACCTGCCCGAAGCAGAAGTGCCCAGCGAAGAGGATAAGCTTGTCATCCTCGATAGCCTGGAACGCCTCGACCGCGCCTTGCACCAGTTGAAACCGCGCGTCCGCCAAGCGTTCCTGCTGGCCCAGCTAGACGGTTTGAGCATCGTGCAGGTTGCCCAACGTCTGGAGGTGTCCAGGGCCACCGTCGAGCGCGATCTGGCCAAGGCCCTGGGCGTCTGCTACCGGTTGCGCTATGCCGATGCCTGATGGTACGCCCGCACAGGCGCAGGTCGATCAGGCCATCGACTGGCTGGTAAAGCTGCGTTTCGACACCCCCAGCCCGCGCACCGAGCAGCAGTTTCAACACTGGCTGGCCAGCCACCCACACAACCGCCTGGCCTGGCAGCGGGTCAGTCATCTGGGCGATGAACTGGCCGGGCTGCCCAAGGACTTGAGCCGGCGCACACTGGACGCTAGCCAGCACCCCAAAGCCAGCCGCAGGGACCACCTGAAGTTACTGGGGCTGTTGGCCGTGGGCGGCAGCCTGGGCTGGGCCGCGCGCGAACCGCTAGGCCTGCCACAACTGCTGGCCGACACCAGCACCGCCACCGGTGAACGGCGCCAATGGCAAGGCAGTGACGGCAGCCGCATCCAGCTCAACACTGCCAGTGCCATCGACTTGCACTACAGTGCGGAACAACGCCAGCTGAAACTGATCCATGGCGAGGTCAGCCTGGACAGCAACCCCAACGACAACCGCCCATTCCACGTCGCCACCCCTGTCGGCCCGCTGACCACCTTCGATGGCCAGCTGTTGCTGCGCGAAAACAGCCAGGGCCTGCTGCTGTCGGTGCGGCGTGGTGAAGTCACGCTGTTCCCTGCCTCGGCCTCAGCGAGGCAGGTGCTGCCCGGTGAAACTTTGCAAGTCAGCGCCAACGGCAGCATTCAGGCCAGAACACTGCACAACGATCCCTGGGGTTGGACCGAAGGTGTGCTCAGCGTGCAGCAGATGCCGCTTGCCGAGTTTGTCAGCGAACTCGGCCGCTACCGACCGGGCCTGTTGCGCTGCGCTCCAGAAGTGGCGGGCTTGAAGGTTTCCGGCACCTATCAGTTGGCTGACACCGGGCAAATCCTGCAACTGCTCACCCGCAGCCTGCCCGTGCGGGTCGAGTACAGGACGCGCTATTGGGTCAGCATCGGCGCGGCGTAAAGGGATATCACTGCGCCACAGCCCGCATCCGCCCACGGCGCCGGTATGACTGCCTGGCAAAGCACACGAACAGCCCGGCCATCAGGGCCAGCGCCATGGGCAAACCGTGGGGCGCGACATTCATGGCCGCCCCACTGACCAGCGGCCCGACCAGGCTGCCTACGCCCCAGAGCAAGCCCACACTGGCGTTGGCAGTGACCAGGTCCTGGCCCTTGAAGCGCTGCCCGATCAGCACCAGCGCCAAGGTATAGATGCCCCCCGCCACCGCGCCCAGCACCACCAGCAGCGGCCACAGCAGCCAGGTCAGATTCAGCAGCCGAGGCAAACCGATGCCGATCACCATCGCCACCAGCCCGCACACCAGGTGCAACCCTGTGCGCTCAACCCGGTCGGCCAGCCAGCCCAGCGGCAGCTGGAACAGCATGTCGCCGGCAAACACCACCGTCACCATCAACGCCGCCACGCCAACGGCAAAGCCATGGCTGGTGGCGTACACCGGCAGCAGCGACAGCACCACAGCATCGAAGAACGAGAAGAACAGCACCGCCATGCACAACGCCGGTGCCACACGGAAGAACCCGGCCAGGCCGAAGCTTTTTTCGCCCTCTTCGTGCTCGACATGGTCGTTGGGCACCGTCAGCACAATGCACAGCAACGCCAGCCCATAACAGGCCGTGACGACACCCGTGATCCACGGGCTATCGGCGCCCAACACTGCCAGCATGGCCGGGCCCAGCACCTGAAAGCCCGTAAAGCTGGTGGCGTACAAGGCCATGATCTTGCCGCGGTTATGTTCGGGGCACAGTTCGTTGACCCACGACTCGCCGAGGATGATGGCGATCCCCATGCCAAGCCCCAGGCCCAGGCGCAGCAACGCCAGCAGCCACAACGAGCCGAACGCGGACTCGAGCAAGGCGATGCTGACCGTGCACAGGCTGAAACACAGCAGATAGATAGTGCGCCGGGTGAGATGGCGGCAGCAGACGTCGACCAGAAAAGCCGAGAGCATCATGCCGGCGGCAGGGATGGCCGAGATGATGCCGATTTCCAGGGTGCTCGCCCCCGCTTCATGCAGGCGCAACGACACCAGCGGCAAGCTGGCCCCCAAACTGAAACCCACGACAGAAACGGCGAACAACAAGCCCGCCAATAAACGCATGTTCATGTACCACTCCTGGCAAACCGAAAAGACGTGCAGAAACAGGCGCGCACGCCGAGACGGCGAGCGACGCTAAAGCGCAGATCCGTTCAGGCGAGGTGTGGTGAGAAGGTGAAGGCAAACAGCACGCTGCGGCGGCGCTTGAGCACCGTGTCACTCGGCCATGCACGACGCAGTGCCTGGAAGGCAGGCTGGCGGGCGTGTGGGAGGGACTGGGTACGGCGCATTGCTTTGGCTACTACGCAGGTGATTGAAAAAAGAGGCGGCACTCTAGCCACCTCCGGGGGGCTCGTCAATTGCCCAGGGGCCTCTGCCAGGCCCCCGGCGCGTTCAGCGTTTACCTGTACTTGGCAGAAACACCGCCAACAACCCGAACAATGGCAGGAACGAGCACAACCCATACACGTATTCGATACCACGCAGGTCCGCTACGTACCCCAACAGCGCAGCACCAATGCCGCCAAAACCGAACATCAGGCCAAAGAAGATCCCGGCAATCATGCCCACGCTGCCCGGCACCAGCTCCTGCGCATACACCACGATCGCGGAAAACGCCGAAGCCAGGATAAAGCCGATCACCACGCTCAGCACCGTGGTCCAGAACAAGTCGGCATACGGCAGCGCCAGCGTGAACGGCGCCACGCCCAGTATCGAAAACCAGATCACAGCCTTGCGCCCGATACGGTCACCGATCGGCCCGCCAAAGAAGGTGCCCGCCGCCACCGCGCCGAGGAACAGGAACAGATGCAGCTGCGAGCTGGCCACCGACACACCGAACTTCTCGATCAGGTAAAAGGTGAAGTAGCTGGTGAAGCTGGCCATGTAGAAGTACTTGGAGAACACCAGCAAGCCCAGCACGATCAGCGCCGCAATTACCCGATTGCGCGAAATGCCGTGGGTGGCCTGAACCGTCTTGCGCGCCTTGGCCTGATTGAGGTGCTCCTTGTACCAGCCGCGCAGCATCAGGGTAACGCCGAGGAAGAACAGCCCGGCCAGGCCGAACCAGGCCACATGGGTCTGGCCGAACGGAATGACGATGGCCGCTGCCAGCAGCGGGCCCAGAGCGGAGCCGGTGTTGCCACCGACCTGGAAGGTCGACTGGGCCAGGCCGAAGCGCCCGCCCGAGGCCAGCCGTGCAATACGCGAGGTTTCCGGGTGGAAGGTCGACGAGCCAATGCCCACCAGCGCCGACGCCAGCAGGATCATCGGGAAACTGCCAACGAAGGCCAGCATCACGATCCCCACCAACGTGCACAGGGTGCCTAGCGGCAACAGATTTGGCGTGGGCCGGCGGTCGGTGAAGAAGCCGACCCAAGGCTGCAACAGCGAGGCGGTGATCTGGAACGTGAGCGTGATCATGCCGATCTGGGCGAAGCTCAGGTCGTAGTTGGCCTTGAGCATCGGGTAGATCGCCGGCAGCACCGACTGGATCAGGTCGTTGATCAAATGCGCCAAGGCGCAGAAACCGATGATGCGCATCACCATCGGCGAGGCTTGGCTTGCCGCTGCCGGGGTGGATGCGGTGGAGGCACTACTGGTGGCCATTTGCCTGAATCTCCGTCCTCTGGTTTGGGATCCGATTATCAGGAATCAAATAGATACATAGCTACCTTTTTTATCCCCCTGTCGCCACGCACTTGAAAATGGTTCTCAATATAATTAGCATCCTCTGCCAATGACCCCTGTCATCGTTAGGCCAAACGGCCCCTATCGTGAGCAGACCGCCCCCATGAGCCCGATGTCCGCCAAGCAGCTGCAGCCCGACCCACAACAGGAAGCGCTGGCGTGGTTTTCGTTGCTGCGCCAGCCCGGTTGCGACGAAACCCAGCGCCAGGCATTTGCAGCCTGGTGCCAGGTACAAGAGAACGCCCACGCCTACGCCGAGCTGGAGACGTTCTGGCAACAGCTGCAACCCGCACCTGCCCGCCCTCGCCCACGGCATGTCACTGTCCGTCGCAGTCACCTGGGTAAAGGGTTGGCGCTTGTGTTCTTGCTAGGGTTAGGCGCTGCTGCTTACCTGTACTGGCCGCTGATACAGCGTCTGGCCAGCGAGCTGCACACCGATGTGGGAGAGCGCCGCAGCATACGCTTGGCGGATGGCACGACATTGAACCTGGACAGCGCCAGCGCGATGAACGTCGACCTGCGCGGCCGCACCCGCCAACTGCACCTGGTGCAGGGCCAGGTGCATATGGAAGTCGTGCTCGACGGGCGGGCCATGGACGTGGAAGTGGGCAACGCACGCATCCAGGTATACGGCACTCGCTTGCAGATAGCCCGGCATGCGGGGCGTGACGAACTCGTGGTATTCAGTGGCAAGGCCATGGTCACCCAGGGGGGTGAGCAGCGGATGGTCTCGGCAGGTGAGCGGGTAACCTTCGATGACACACGCATCGCCCCGGTGCGTAAGGCTGATCTGAAAACCGCTGACAGTTGGCGCAACGGTCGCCTTAAAGCCACAGACATGCCATTGAGGCAGGTGCTGGAGCGCCTTGCCGGTTACCAAGGGCAGCGTCTGTGGATGATGGATGAACACGTGGCTCATCGCCGTGTAAGCGGCGACTTCAACCTCGACCGGCCTGACCAAAGCCTGCAATCCCTGGCTGCAGCCCAGCAGTTGCAGTTGCTGGGCGTGCTCGGGCACTGGCTTGTGGTGCGCTGAAACCGGGGCTGGCCGCTAAGTTTTTGAAAGCGTGCAAATTTTTTTTGAAATGAGTGTTGACAGAGGGGGCGTTCAAGAGAATAATGCGCGCCATCGGCTACATAGCTCAGTTGGTTAGAGCATAGCATTCATAATGCTGGGGTCCGGGGTTCAAGTCCCTGTGTAGCCACCAAACAAGACGAAGGGCTTACCGCAAGGTAAGCCCTTTTTCTTTGCCTGCGAAAAAGTTGCTGGTGCCCGCGCTAACCCATCCAGCAGCAGCCGGGCGCCGAACCACAGGGTTCGGCGCTGCTATCGTCGCCTCAACGTATTCCGGTCACCGCCACAGCCAGGCCAAGCCCGATCAATGCCAGACCAATGGCCCGGTCCACCAGCACTTGCCGTTCGATCATCGCCTTGCGCAATGCCGTGCTGGAAAAAAATACCGCCACCAGGCTGAACCATAGCCAATGGGCAACGGACATGAACGCACCGTAGGCGAAGTTCAGCGTCAGCGGGCTGCCAGGCTGTACCACCTGGGTGAAGGCACTGATGACAAACAACATGGTCTTGGGGTTGAGGGCGTTGGTCAAAAAGCCGGTGCGCAGCGCTTGCAGTACGCTGGCAGCAGACTGGCCAACCCCGTCCAGGCTGATGCGTCGGGTGTTGGTCAATGACTTGTACCCGAGGTAGATCAGGTAGCCCGCACCCAGCACTTTCATGACGAGGAACAGCGCCGGGCTCTGGCTGATGATTACGGCAATGCCCAACACCGTGTACAACACATGCACCTGCACCCCCAGTGCGATACCTATGGCGGCAGCCAGCCCGGCCTTGCGCCCCTGTGCATAACTGCTGCGGGTGACCATGGCGAAATCGGCACCAGGGCTGATGACGGCGAGCAGGGTGAACAGGGCGACGGCGATGAGTTCGGTCATGCTGAGGGCTCTCGATAGGCGATGGAAATGCACAGACCGCCGATTATCGAGCGCTTACAGATGCGGAAAAATCGATTTATGCTGAGATGAATCTGATAGTTTTGCTCACAGATACGTACAGCCTGCCTTGGCCTCTTCGCGGCTAAACCCGCTCCTACAGGGAACTATGTGGCCATGTAGCAGCGGGTTTACCCGCGAAGAGGCCGGCACAGCTGAGCAGGGAAATCATGAAACTGCCGCCACTCAACGCCTTCCGCTACTTCGACATTGCCGCCCAGACCGAGAGCTTCGTGCGCGCCGCCGAGCACTTGCACGTCACTCACGGCGCGGTCAGCCGCCAAATACGCCTGCTGGAAGAAAGCCTTGGCGTGGAACTGTTCGAACGGCGCAACAGGGCCATTTTCCTCACCCCTGCCGGGCGCGCCCTGCATGGCACCACCCAGGCGATCTTCGAGCAGCTGGAAGGCGCCGTGCAGCGTTTGCAGCACCAGGTCCGCGACAATGTGCTTGTGCTGTCCTGCGAACCGACCATCGCCATGCGCTGGCTGATCCCGCGCCTGCCGCGCTTCCATGCCACCCATCCCGACCTGCAGTTACACCTGGTGGCTGCCGGCGGGCCGCTGGACTTCGCCCGCAGTGGGGTCGACATGGCCATCCGCCGTGACGACTTCCACTGGAATAACCAGCTGTTCAACCAGAAGGTCTGCGATGAATGGATCGGCCCGGTGTGCCACCCCGCCGCCAGCGCCAGACTCGATGGCCAACGGCTGCTGCACAGCACCACACGCCCTGCTGCCTGGCCCACCTGGCTGCGCCTGAGCGGCCAACAGGCGCGGCACTGCGAACGCAGCGACTACGAGCATTTCTACCTGTCGATCCAGGCCGCCAACGCCGGCCTGGGCCTGGCCATGGCCTCAGCCCTGATGGTGTGCGACGAAGTCGACAGCGGGCAGTTGCAGGCGCCGTACGGTTTTGTGCGCGATGGCTCGGCCTACCACCTGCTTAGCCCACAGCCTCTGGCCGACAGCAGCAAGTGCCAGCGCTTCGCAGAGTGGCTAATGGACGAATGCCGGGGTTGCCTGGCTCATTTGGGTTTGACGCAGAACGACGACCCCGCACTGCCATCGCCGCCCCAGGTGCGATAGCCGGCGGTATCCACATGAATGCGGCCTGATGGGTAGCGGCCCAGGCCCATGTTCCAGGCTTGGCCGTGTTGCTGCCAGAAACGGCACAGCGGATTGGGGTCGGCCCAGGCCGGCAGCAGTATATCGACGGCGAACGCGCGGGTATGCGCACTGTTGGCTGCCCCGCCCGCACAGGCGTTCAGGCGCGGCTCACGGTAAGCCGAAACCACCTCGAACTGGCGCAGGATGCCTTGATCGTCGAGTGCCCTGATCAACGCGAGGGTCGAGCGTACAGCCGCCCAATTGCCGGGGGGCGGTACAGCGAAAGGCGATGCGTGGCACAGTTTCCAGTCCGAAGCCGAGCGCAGCAACTGGTGAATTGGCACTACACCGTAAAGCCGGGCATCTACCAGCATTTCGCGGAAAGGGCGGGTTTGATGATCACCCGCCCACTGGGCGAACATCCACACGTCGCGCTCGTCAGCGTGGGCAACGCTCGCTAAACACAAGCCCGCTGCCAAAAGCAGTTTTCTCATTCTTCATCCGTCCCTGCAGAGAACAAAGCCTGCGCTCCCACCGGAACTCATACTAGTTCAACGCGCAACCGTTACTGCAGCGTCAGCGGGTGGCCGAAGCAGAGGGGTGCCTGCGTGACGGGGTAAGCCGCTGGAAAGTCAGTCTTCAAACAGGGTACAGGCCATCACCAGGGCGTCTTCACGGCCGCCGGCGACCGGATAATAGTCGCGGCGGCGGCCAATTTCGTTGAACCCGTAACGTTCGTATAAACGATAGGCCGACTGGTTGCTGGCGCGTACTTCCAGGAAGCATTCGCGGCCATTGAGCTCATAGGCCCGGGCCATCAGGTGTTCGAGCAGGCGCAGGCCCAGGCCGCAGCCTTGGTTTTCCGGTTTTACGGTGATGTTGAGCAGGTGCGCTTCATCGATGATCACATTGATCACACCATGGCCCACTTGCTGCTGGCCATCGAACATCAGCCAGACTTCGTACGACTTGAGCGCATCCTGAAAGATTCCACGGGTCCAGGGGTGACTGAATGCGGCATATTCGATCTTAAGTACGGCATCCAGATCCGCCTCGGTCATCGGGCGGAAGCTGATCGAGTCACTCATTCAACGCTCTTCCAGCGCGCCATCAGCTGGCGCATGGCTTTCCAGACGTCCGCCTTGCGCTGCGGCTCGTCCATCAACAGTTCAAGGCCCGGCAATGCCCAGGCGTCGCCCAGGCTGTCGAGCGTCAGGGTTTGGTAATAGGCGTCGGCGTCGACATTGGCGGCAAAACGCAGTGCCGGCAGGCCGACCAGCCACAGACAGGTACACGGGGCGTCTTCCAGGCGCGCCTGAACGAAGCCCTGGACGAAATCGCGCGCAGCCTCCGGCCCCTGGTCCATGTTGCCGCGCACCAACAGTGGCCAGCGTACCGGCTCGCCGATGATCTGCGGGGCGTCGGGCAGGCCGGCGGCGCGCAGCATGTCCTTGAGCAGCAGATAGGACGGATCGCGGCTCTGGAAGGGCTGACCGGTGGCCAGTTCAACCAGCAGCAGGCAACTGCCGGCGCGCAACAACTGCAGCGAGAAGCGCGGTGGCGGCACCGGTGCCGGGCGCGGAGCAGCGGGCTGCTCTTGTGCCTCGGCAGGCTTGACGGCGGGTTTTGCCACACTGCCCGGGCGTGGGATCTCGATTTTCGGCCGCTCGCCGGAGCGGGCCTGGGGGGTGACAGGCGCTTCGTTGGTTACCGATGCCGGCCTGACCTCGAAATCGATGTCCTCGACTGGCACAACCGGCAGCAGCAGCTCGGGCCGCGACGGTGCGGCGAACGGCAGCTCGGCGCGCGGCAGCCAGTGCACCACTTGCATGGCGGAAAGGTAGGCGCGGCGACGGGGTTCGGTCAGCAAGGGGCGGATATCCGAGGGGGTGAAGGCAATTGGGCATTCTAACGTGTACGCCGTGGTTTTTGCAGCGCCTATCAGACCGAGCGCCACTAGAACAACGACATACACCCACAAACCCAAAGGTTATCTCTCATTACAGACCAAGGGGTAAAAACCACCCCCGCGAATGCAGTACAATCGCCCCCTTTTTCTTGGCAACGAGTCGAAGCCAATGATCGAACCCAAGCGCGTCCTGCGCGCCCTAGCCGAACACTGGGCCCTGATCGAGCCGCTGTGCGAGCGTTTCGACCAGGGCACCCTGAGCCTGGTCGAACTGCGCCAGCATGTGGCCCGCCAGCAGCTCGAAAGCACCCCGCAGGACATCACCCAGCTACTCGACGTGTGGATCCGCCTGGATATCCTGGTCCCGGTGGCCAAGAGCCCGAACCGTTTCGAGCTCAACGCGCAGATCCACGACTTCCTCGCCTACCTGCGCCGCGAACACCGGCTGGGCCTGTGCCTGGAGATCGAAGCCTACTTGCGCCACCTGGAGC
This sequence comes from Pseudomonas sp. BO3-4, assembly GCF_034044115.1. NCBI lineage: Bacteria > Pseudomonadati > Pseudomonadota > Gammaproteobacteria > Pseudomonadales > Pseudomonadaceae > Pseudomonas > Pseudomonas sp. BO3-4. The sequence goes on along the minus strand of NZ_CP139018.1, from coordinate 758,234 downwards.
GCCTGGCCGGGCACATCCAGGATGCCTTCGACAACCGCGACAGCGACGACCTGGCACGCCAGTTGCGCCTGCTCGACATGCGTGTGCGCGATGTGCTGAAAAAGCTCGACAACGACGAGCAGGCACTGGTGGCCGTGGCCGAACGGGCCAAGACCAGCAACCGCCAGATTCCGCTGCGCCAGCGTTATGCCGAAGTGCTGGCCACCTGGGACGAATACGTCGAGCCGATGATCCAGCTGGTCAACGCCGACGGCGCCTTCGAGCAGGGTGTACGCAAGGTCGAGACCGTGCTGCTGAAACTGCTGGGCGAACAGGCGCGCCTGGGCCACCTGGTCGACGACGACATGCTGCTGCGCACCCACGCGCGCATTCTGGAAATGCAGACCAGCGCCCAGTTGACCCTGCGCCACGCCCGCGAACTGCTGCTGCCGCTGCGCGAAGAAGCCCGCCGCCACAACGCCGTGACCCGCGGCGCTGCACTGGCCCTGTCGGTGATCCGGCGCAAGGGCATCGATGCCGTGCCGCAGGCGGCCATGCCGATGTTCACCCGCCCGCAAAGCACCTTCCTTGGCAGTGCCAGCCAGGTCGAGGCCTACGTTTACGCACTGGCCCGCTTCGAGCCCAAACCGGCGCGCTTCCCCAAAGCCCACAAGACCCAGTCCGGCGCCCTGCCCCGTGCCCCGCGCACGGTCAAGGAAATGGCCGAACGCTGCGAACAGGCCCTGCCACTGCCCGACTTGATGGTCTGGCTGCTGGAGCAGGAGCCCGAAGGCGCCACCGACGAGCTGCTGTACTGGTTCTCGCGCCTGTCGCGGGAAAAGCGCTTCAAGCGCGAACGCCTCGACCGCCGCGAATACACCACTCAGGAACATTTGGTCAGCCTGCATTCGTTCGCCCTGACCTCCAGCCGCGAAGACGCCCCTAGCGCGCCTACCGAACCCAACGCGAGCCCAGCCCATGCATCTTGATCTTTCCGAACTGTCCCAGCTCGCGCCGATCTTCCGCGAGCTGTTCAAAGGCTTCCACGTCAGCCGGCGCGACCCTGAGCTGTACGCCCAGCTGTCGAACTTCCAGGACCAGTACCGCACCCTGTTCAAGGCCCTGGGCTTCGAGCTGGTGTGCGATACCCGTGGCTTCTATTACTTCGTGCCCGACATGACCGCCGCGCAGGTCAACAAGACCGCGCAGCGCCTGTCGCTGTTCACCTTCATCCTGGTCGAGCACCTTGCTGACCAGGGCCGCGACCCGATGGCCGTGCTCGATGGCGGCAGCATCGGTCGCGACGAACTGCCCTCGCTGCTGGACAAGTACCGCGACCTGTTCCTGCAGGCCGAAGTGCAGACCGTGGACGAGCTGGAAGAAAAAATCCTGCGCCGCATGACCCAACTCGGCTTCGCCCATGAGGAAGGCGGCATCTACCGCTTCCTGCCGCCCATGCATCGCTTCCTCGATGTGTGCCTTTCGGTGCAGCAGGACCGCGACCTGGCCGCCACCCTGCACAGCGCCCTGCCGCTGCCGACCCCGGTACTGGTCGAGGAAGAAAGCGCCGAAGAACTCAACCGTACCGACGACCCGCTCGACCTCACGCCTTTCCAGGGCGAGGAAAGCGAAGAGGACGCCCTGGCCCGGGCCATCCGCGAAGAGCAACAGGAGATTGACGCATGAGCCAGGAACGCTACGGCATCCGCCGCTTCGCATTGCTCAACACCGCCGGCTACAGCCTTGGCCTGTTCCCGCTGGAGCACCCGCTGTCGGTATACGGCGCCAACAACCTGGGTAAATCGGCTTCGATCAATGCCCTGCAGTTCCCGATCCTGGCACGTATGTCGGACATGAGTTTCGGCAAGTACAGCCTTGAGCAATCGCGCCGCTTCTACTTCGCCAGCGACACGTCGTACATTCTTTGCGAACTGAGCCTGCCCCACGGCCCGCACGTGATCGGTGTGGTCGGGCGCGGCCCGGGTGGCGGTTTCGGCCACCAGTTCTTCGCCTACAAGGGCGAACTGGACCTGGCCCACTATCAGAAGAACGACACCTGCCTGCGTCAGAAAGAGCTGTTCACCAACCTTGAACGCCTGGGGATCAAGGCTTACGAACTGAAGCCGGACGAACTGCGCCGGCTGCTGGTGGGCGGACACACTTCGGTGCCGCTGGACCTGACCATGATCCCGCTGCGCTCCACCAGCGAGCAAAGCCTGAAAACCTTCCGCGCGCTGTTCATCAACCTGCTGCACATGCGTGAGATCACCGCCGCCAAGCTCAAGCAGCTGTTCCTCGACGCCTTCGAGCACAGCCTGCGCTCGGGCAGCGTCGACTACATCGCTGCGTGCGAGGAAGCCTTCCGCGACGTACGCCGCATGGAGCAGGACTACAACGCCCTGGTGGCTGCCGGCCCGTTGGTCGAGGCCCTGGCCGGTGGCGTGGCCCAGCGCGACATCCTGCGTGGCAAGCTGCACCGCATTTCGCCTGTGCTCGACACCCTGCTGGGCACCTGGCAGGAATACGCCATGGCGCGCAAGGAAGAGCTGGTCATCCAGTCCGAGCACTACCGTGGCGAGCAGGACCGCCTGCAGAACGACCAGCGCGGCGGCACCCAGGAGCTGATGCGCCTGGAGCGTGAAATTACCGGTATCCAGCGCTGGCTAGGCGAGCTGTCGGTGCTCAAGCACCGCTTTGCGCTGGTCGATGACGTCAAGGTGCTGGAGCAGCAACTGCTGGCAGCCAAAGACGCCCACGACGAGCTGGCCGGCGCGCTGGCCCAGTCACGGCAGTTCAGTGCCGAAGACCTCGACGAGCGCGTACGCGACCTGGAAAAACGCCTGAAGCAGGTCAAGCAGCAGCTGGATCACGCTGACAACAACAGCTATGCCCGCCTGCGCGAGGAGTTCTCGCAGCAGGACGTCGACCGCCTGATGCGCCTGTTCAACGGTGCGCTGTTCAGCCTGCCGCTGGGCGACCGCGGCATCGAGCTGGACGACAGCGACCTGTGGGTAAAATCGCTGGAAGCGGTGCTGGACGGCTTCAAGGGCGAGCGCTTCGAGGCCCCAGGCCTGGCCATCGACCTGACCCACATCGACCCACCGGCCCTGCAGGCCCTGGCCGACCGTGCCGCCCTGCGCGACCAGAAAGAGCGCCTGGAAAAAGAACTCAAGCAGCTCAAGACCCAGCAGGCCGTGGCCGCCGACCGCTCCGCGTCCAAAGCGCAGACCGAAACCCTGTACCAGGAAGTGCTGGACGCGCAGAAGGCGCTGGAAGACTTCCGCCGTAGCCAAACCCTCACCGCCGAAGAGCCCGAGAAGCTGGAACAGCTCTCGCAGCTGGAAGCGGCCCAGGACGAACTCAAGCGCTCCAGCGACGCCTTCACCGAGCGCGTCCAGCAGCTGTCAGCCAAGTTGCAACTGGTCGGCCGTCAGCTCGGCGACCTCGAGTCCAAGCAGCGCACCCTGGAAGACGCCCTGCGCCGTCGCCAGCTGCTGCCGGCCGACCTGCCCTACGGCACGCCATACATGGAAGCCATCGACGACTCGATGGACAACCTGCTGCCGCTGCTCAATGACTACCAGGACAGCTGGCAAGGCCTGCAGCGGGTGGACAACCAGATCGAGGCGCTGTACGCCCAGGTGCGCCTCAAAGGCGTGGCCAAGTTCGACAGCGAAGACGACATGGAACGCCGCCTGCAACTGCTGGTGAACGCCTACGCGCACCGTACCGACGAAGCCCTGACCTTGGCCAAGGCACGCCGCGCTGCGGTCACCGACATCGCCCGAACCCTGCGCAACATCCGCAGCGACTACGACAGCCTTGAGCACCAGCTGGCCCTGTTCAACCGCGAGATCAACAAGCGCCAGGTGTCCAACCTGGAAAGCTTCCGCGTGGTACTGGCGCCGAACAAGGAAGCGCTCAAGCACATCGACCAGATTATCCACAGTGCCGGCCAGTACGAAGAAGGCGAAACCCTGTCGGTCTTCGACCTGACCCAGAGTGCAGACCAGGACAACAAAAACGAAGAGGCCAAGGAGTACCTGGCACGGCTGGTGGCGGCCAACCACAACCAGCTGGGCCTGAAGGACCTGTTCGAACTGGCGTTCGAGATCACCAAGGTCAATGGCCAGCCGATCATCCACGCCGACATCGACGGTGCGGCGTCCAACGGCACCACCATGACCATCAAGGCGCTGACCAACATGTACCTGTTGCTGCACCTGATGGACCGTGACCTGGCCGGGCGCATTCGCCTGCCGTACTACCTGGACGAAGCGGCAGACATCGACGAACGCAACCAGGCGGCACTGCTGGAGACCAGCCAGCAACTGGGCTTCGTACCGATCCTGGCGAGTGTGAAACCACAGGTCTCGGCGCACGTTGCGATCGACCTGGAAGGTGGCAGCGGGCCGAACGGCATCTACATCGACGAGGCGGACTGGAAGTTCATCAGCCGGCTGGATGAAGTGAAGGCGGTTGTGCGTGAGGATCAGGCCGAGGAGCTGGCCTGAGATAGCCGGGGCCGCGTTGCGGCCCATTCGCAGGTAAACCCGCTCCTACGGCGGCCTGTGTCCAATCACCGAGGCGTACGACGGCCTGTGTCCAACCACCGAGCGTATGTAGGCGCGGGTTTACCCGCGAATACGGTGGCGGCGGCAACGGTGAACGGCGGGTGGAAATTGGCCAGCAGGTCCGGCCCTTTCGCGGGTGAACCCGCTCCTACGACGACCTGTGTCCAACCACCGATGCGTATGTAGGAGCGGGTTTACCCGCGAATACGGTGGCGGCGGCAACGGTGAACGGCGGGTGGAAATTGGCCAGCAGGTCCGGCCCTTTCGCGGGTGAACCCGCTCCTACGACGACCTGCGCCCAACCACCGATGCGTACGACGGCCTGTGTCCAACCACCGAGCGTATGTAGGCGCGGGCTATCAATGAGCCCAAGGCAGGATCGGAATGGCAGTCACCGCATTCTGCGGGCTGCCTTCGATCATGCGGTCGCTGTACACCAGGTACACCAGCGTATTGCGCTTCTTGTCGAGAAAACGCACCACCTGCATGGTCTTGAACACCAGCGAGGTGCGCTCCTTGAACACTTCCTCGCCATCTTTGAGCTCACCCTTGAAGTTGATCGGCCCGACCTGACGACAGGCAATCGATGCCTCCGCCCGGTCCTCGGCCAACCCCAAGCCCCCCTTCACTCCGCCAGTCTTGGCACGTGACAGGTAGCACGTCACGCCCTCAACCTTAGGGTCATCGAACGCCTCGACCACAATGCGATCGTTCGGCCCGAGGAACTTGAACACGGTGGACACCTGGCCGATCTCTTCGGCGCCAGCCAACATCGGCAGCACGCACGCTGCCACCACGATTACGCTCTTCAGCAGGCTCATACCAGCACCAGGTTGTCGCGGTGTACAAGTTCCGGCTCGGCGCTATAGCCAAGGATCGACTCGATGGCTTCGGACGACTGACCAATGATCTTCTGCGCCTCCAGGGCGCTGTAGTTGGCCAGGCCGCGAGCCACTTCAACACCGTCCGGGCCGACGCACACCACCATCTCGCCACGACGGAAGCTACCCTGCACTGTCTTCACACCAACCGGCAGCAAGCTCTTGTTGGCCTGACGCAGCGCTTGCACGGCACCGGCATCCAGCACTAGGGTGCCACGGGTTTGCAGGTGACCGGCCAGCCACTGCTTGCGCGCAGCGAGCATGCCACGCTCAGGGGACAGCAAGGTGCCCAGGCGCTCGCCTGCCTTCAGACGGTCCAGCACACGCTCGATGCGGCCACCGATAATGATGGTGTGGGCACCGGAACGGGCAGCCAGGCGCGCCGCACGCAGCTTGGTCTGCATGCCGCCACGGCCCAGGGCACCACCGGTACCACCGGCCACGGCATCCAGCGAGGGGTCGTCGGCACGGGCTTCGTAGATCAACTGCGCCTCGGGGTTGTTGCGCGGGTCGGCATCGAACATACCATCGCGGTCGGTGAGGATCACCAGCAGGTCGGCCTCGACCAGGTTGGCCACCAGCGCCGCCAGGGTGTCGTTGTCGCCAAAGCGGATCTCGTCGGTGACCACGGTGTCGTTTTCGTTGATCACCGGCACCACACCCAGATCGACCAAGGTGCGCAGGGTGCTGCGGGCATTCAGGTAACGCTTGCGGTCGGACAGGTCGTCATGGGTCAGCAGGATCTGCGCGGTGTGCTTCCCATGCTCCCCGAAGCTCGACTCCCAGGCCTGCACCAGGCGCATCTGGCCGAGCGAGGCAGCCGCCTGCAGCTCGTTCATCGCACTCGGTCGCTTGGTCCAGCCCAGCTGGCTCATGCCGGCAGCCACGGCCCCGGAGGAGACCAGTACCAACTCCACGCCTGCCTCACGCAGCGCGACCATCTGCTCGACCCAAACGGCCATTGCACCGCGGTCGAGGCCCTTGCCATCGGCGGTCAGCAGAGCACTGCCAATCTTAACGACCCAGCGCTTGGCGCCCGTCACCTTGCTTCGCATCTTCTTCCAACCTATGTCGAATCTGTAGATACCGTGGATACAAAAACGCCGCTCCAGAGAGCGGCGTTTAGTGTACTGCAACCGATCAGTCGCGCACGTAAATGATTTCCGGACCGTCTTCGTCGTCCTCGAAATCATCGTCCCAACCGTCATCGTCGCCGATGTCGTGCACGCTCTTGACGCCGGTACGGCGCAGGGTACGAGCGTCGTCCAGGGCCTGCAGCTGGGCACGGGCTTCGTCTTCGATACGCTGGTCGAGGTCGGCCAGCTCTTCGGCGTAGGCCGGGTCGTTGGCCAGGCGGTCGGCGCGGTCTTCAAGGTAGCGCATCAGGTCGTGGCTGAGCTTGTCGGTGCCCTGCTTGGAAATAGCCGAGATCACGTAGACCGGGCCTTCCCACTCCAGACGATCGATCACTTCCTGCACACGCTCGTCGCGCTCGTCGTCCATGACCATATCGGCCTTGTTCAGCACCAGCCAGCGCTCACGCTCGGCCAGCGACGGGCTGAAGCGGGTCAGCTCGTTGACGATGACTTCGGCGGCATCGGCCGGGCTGCTTTCGTCCAGTGGCGCGATGTCCACCAGGTGCAGCAGCACGCGCGTACGCGCCAGGTGCTTGAGGAAGCGGATACCCAGACCGGCACCTTCAGAGGCGCCTTCGATCAGGCCGGGGATGTCGGCGATGACGAAGCTCTTCCAGCGGTCGACGCTGACCACGCCCAGGTTTGGCACCAGGGTAGTGAACGGGTAGTCGGCGACTTTCGGCTTGGCGGCCGAGACCGAACGGATGAAGGTACTCTTGCCAGCGTTCGGCAAGCCCAGCAGGCCGACGTCGGCCAACACCTTCATTTCCATCTTCAGGTCACGCTGCTCACCCGGTTTGCCTGGGGTGGTCTGGCGCGGTGCACGGTTGGTGCTCGACTTGAAACGGGTGTTGCCCAGCCCGTGCCAGCCACCTTGCGCGACCATCAGCTTCTGGCCGGGGGTAACCAGGTCACCGATCACTTCCTGTGTGGAAGCATCGATCACGGTGGTGCCGACCGGCACGCGCAGGAACAGGTCTTCACCCTTCTTGCCGGTGCAGTCGGTGCTACCGCCGTTGGAGCCACGCTGGGCTTCATGGTGACGGGTGTAGCGGTAGTCGACCAGGGTGTTCAGGTTTTCGTCGGCAATCATGTACACCGAGCCACCGTCACCGCCGTCACCGCCGTTAGGGCCGCCGTTCTCGATGAACTTCTCGCGACGGAAGCTCATGCAACCGTTGCCACCGTCACCGGCCTTGACCCGAATGGATACTTCGTCAACAAACTTCATTAAAACCGCCTCTCGTCGGTAGACGAGCTGAATGACTCAAAAACATGAGGCTCTTGCAAAAATGAGCGCGGCGGCCCCGTACGACCGTAGAAACCAACGCCGGCAACCCAGACAAACAGCTTTGCAAGAGGCTCACCACAAACGAAAAAGCCCCGTCGCATGACGGGGCTTCTGGAGCGACGTCGCGATTAAGCGGCGACGATGCTCACGTAACGGCGCATGAACTCGCCTTTCTTCTCGAACTTGATCACGCCTTCGATCTTGGCGAACAAGGTGTGGTCCTTGCCCATGCCAACGCCGTAGCCAGCGTGGAATTCGGTACCGCGCTGACGGACGATGATGTTGCCTGGCTTGATAACCTGGCCGCCATACATCTTCACGCCAAGGCGTTTAGATTCTGAGTCGCGACCGTTACGAGTACTACCACCAGCCTTCTTGTGAGCCATGGTTCAATTCTCCAAATAAATTCAGGGGATCTAGGGGATTAAGCCTGGATGCCGGTGATTTTGATCTCGGTGAACCACTGGCGGTGGCCCATACGCTTCATGTGGTGCTTACGACGACGGAACTTGATGATGCGAACCTTGTCGTGGCGGCCTTGCGAAACGACTTCGGCCACTACTTTAGCGCCAGCAACAACTGGAGCACCGATGGTGACTTCTTCACCGTTGGCGACCAGCAGAACGCGATCGAAGGTCACGGATTCGCCAGTGGCGACTTCCAGTTTTTCGATCTTGAGGAATTCACCTTCAGCGACTTTGTACTGCTTGCCGCCGGTAACGATTACTGCGTAAGACATGGTATTTCTCCGATAATCCTGCTCACCCAGCGCTTTATATGATGAGTATTGGCTGGCATGGCTGCACAGGGCTGGAACGGCCCGGCGCAATTGCGTAAGGCAGGTGCTGCCCAGGAAGTTAGGGTGCGCGATTGTACGCAACCGCGGTTTTGCTTGCAAGTGCCGCCCCCGGCCTGCGGGCACCGCGCCTTGACACACCGGGACCTGCGACCTAGCATGCCGCGCAACCTCACTGGAGCAGCCGATGCAACCCCAAACCTTCTACCGCGCGGTGGCTGATGATTTCAGCGCCGTCGACGAGATCATCAAGAAGCAGCTGACCTCGCGCGTGCCGCTGGTATCGAAGATCGGCGACTATATCACGTCCGCCGGTGGCAAGCGCCTGCGTCCCCTGCTGGTACTGCTGTGTGGCAAGGCCCTGGGCCGCGAAGGCGACGACCTGCGCCTGCTGGCCGCCACCATCGAGTTCCTGCACACCGCCACCCTGCTGCACGACGACGTGGTCGACATGTCCGGCATGCGCCGTGGCCGCTCTACTGCCAATGCCCTGTGGGGCAACGCGCCGAGCGTGCTGGTGGGCGACTTCCTTTATTCGCGCTCGTTCGAAATGATGGTCGAACTGGGCTCGATGCCGGTCATGCAGATTCTGTCCAAGGCCACCCGGGTGATTGCCGAAGGTGAAGTGCTGCAACTGTCGCGCGTACGCGACGCCAGCACCACCGAGGAAGTCTACATGGAGGTCATTCGCGGCAAGACGGCGATGCTGTTCGAAGCGTCTACCCACAGTGCTGCGGCACTGGCCCAGGCCACCGACGAGCAGCGCGAAGCCCTGCGTACCTTTGGCGACCATCTGGGCGTGGCCTTCCAACTGGTCGACGACCTGCTGGACTACAAGGGTGACTCGCAGACCCTGGGCAAGAACGTCGGTGACGACCTGGCCGAGGGCAAACCTACCCTGCCACTGATCTACACCATGCGCGAAGGCACTGCCGAACAGGCGGCACTGGTACGCCAGGCGATCCAGAAGGGTGGCCTGGAAGATCTGGAACAGATTCGCGTCGCGGTCGAAGAGTCGGGCGCGCTGCAGTACACCGCCGAGCTGGCGCGCGATTACGTGAAGCGTGCCATCGCCTGCCTCGAAGTGCTGCCTGCCAGTGAATACCGGGATGCGCTGGTTGAACTGAGCGAGTTTGCGGTCGCGCGTACGCACTGACAGACCGAGTCGCCTTCATTCGCGGGCAAGCCCGCTCCTACACCATTTGTGGGAGCCGGCTTGCCCGCGATGCTTTTTGTCCGGACATAATCACTTCCGGGAAATTACCTTTTACAATGTGGGCTTTTAACCGCCCGTCTGTTTGTTTGAGGAACCGAAGTGAGCACTCTGCCACCCTGCCCAAAATGCAACTCCGAATATACCTATGAGGATGGCACTCAGCTGATCTGCCCTGAATGCGCCCACGAGTGGTCGGCCGGCGGCGATGCCGAGGCGGCCAGTGACGAGGTGGTGAAAAAGGATTCGGTCGGCAACATCCTGCAAGACGGTGACACCGTCACCGTGATCAAGGACCTCAAGGTCAAGGGTTCGTCCCTGGTGGTCAAGGTTGGCACCAAGGTCAAGAACATCCGCCTGTGCGACGGCGACCACGACATCGACTGCAAAATCGACGGCATCGGTGCCATGAAACTGAAGTCCGAGTTCGTCCGCAAAGTTTGATTACACAAAAATCCGGCAATTGGCGCTTGCCATTTACGTAATAAGAATTATTCTCATTGGAATTGCTGTCCAAGGAGAATAGCCATGACTTATCTGATCGACGCCTGGCTGGAACGCCCTCACCCCTACCTGCGCATTCTTCATCGGGAAACCGGCGAAGTGTGCGCGGTGCTTGAAGAAGAAGCCCTCGACGAACTGCGTGACCAGGGTGACCTGGACATGAGCGGGCTGAATTCGAGTGAGCCGGGGGTGCTCAAGGAACTGGTACGGAATCTGTTTCTGTTCTGCTATGCGCGGGCGTTGCGCCCTGGGGGGACAGACTGGAATTGAGGCCGGCAGGGCCGGCCTCTAGGGCATTACAGAACGTCGAGCAGCTCGACGTCGAACACCAGTACGCTGTGCGGCGGGATGCTGCCAACGCCTTGGGCGCCGTAAGCCAGCTCGCTTGGCACGTACAGGCGCCATTTGCTGCCAGCGTTCATCAGCTGCAGGGCTTCGGTCCAGCCAGCGATCACGCCGCCGACCGGGAATTCAGCCGGCTGGCCACGCTCGTAGGAGCTGTCGAACACGGTGCCGTCGATCAGGGTGCCGTGGTAGTGCGTACGCACGTTGTCTTCGCGGGTCGGCTTGGCGCCTTCGCCAGCGGTCAGCACTTCGAACTGCAGGCCCGAAGCCAGCGTGGTGATGCCTTCACGCTTGGCGTTCTCGACCAGGAACTCCTTGCCAGCAGCAGCGGCGGCTTCGGCCTTGGCTGCAGCTTCGGCTTGCATCACCTCACGGATGACCTTGAAGCTGGCCGACAGGTCGGCTTCGCTGACGCGGCTGTCGGCACCGTTGAAGGCGTCGGTCAGGCCGGCCAGGATGGCTTCCAGGCTAACGCCTGGTGGCGGGTTGTCGCGCAGCTGGCCGCCCAGCTGACGGCCGATACCGTAGCTGACGCGCGTTTCGTCGGTAGACAGGTTGAGTTCGGACATTGTCGTGCTCCACTGCAGGGCGCAATGCAGCCGCGCCCTTGATAAAAAGGGCGAGCAGCCTAGCACACTGGGGCGCTGCGAGCAGCTACCAGGCCGAACGCTGGGAAATCGGCACCTTCAGGTCTTCTTCCGGGTGCGTACCCATGCCGCACATTTCGTCCTGCACCGACCAGTGCACCAGGTTCATCGAGAGCAAGGGAATGGTTTGCAGCAACTTGCGCGCATCTTCCACCGAGTGCACGCGCAAGCGTTCACCGCGGGTATCGGACAGGGGGTGAGGATGGCCTTTGACCCGAGCCTCGAGCAGGTAGTCACCGCCTTCGATGGCGATCAGGTTCAGTTCGTCGACATGGCCAGCCCTGGCCTCGGTATTGAGCTGATGCAGGTTCATGAGAGCACCTCGCGATGGGAACCACGCATGAGAGCTCATTTTTTGTACAGACCGGCTAAAAGCACAAGCCAGAAACGACACCGCCCGTCCGTTTGGCAACGGCCGGGCGGTGTAAGCAGCAAGCGGACTCAGTGCTTGGTCAGCTTGTCCAGGTAGCCCATGCAGAACGCCGAGACCACGAAGGTCATGTGGATGATCACGTACCACATCAGGTAATCGGTGGAGATGTTCTGCGCATCCATGAACACCCGCAGCAGGTGAATGGACGAAATCGCCACGATCGACGCGGCAACCTTCATCTTCAGCGACGAGGAGTCCATCTTGCCCAGCCAGTTGAGCTTTTCCTTGCTTTCATCAATGTCCAGCTGCGAGACGAAGTTTTCGTAACCGGAAATCATCACCATCACCAGCAGGCCACCGACCAGCGACATGTCGATCAGCGACAGGATCACCAGGATCAGGTCGGCTTCGCTGAGGGCAAAGACGTTGGGCAGGACGTGGACCACTTCCTGGAAGAATTTCAGCGCCAGGGCCAGCAGGCCGAGGGACAAGCCGAAGTAGATCGGTGCGAGCAGCCAGCGCGAGGCGTACATCGCATTTTCGAGGATACGTTCCATGGAGGGTTTTGAGACTCGTCAGGTGACTGAAAAACGACGGCGAGTATAGCCAGCCACCTGTTACAGCAAAAGCCCGGGGGCTGCTCCGCAGCCTGATCGCGACACAAGGCCACACTCCCACAGCAAGGCGATGCTGTACCTGTGGGAGCGGCCTTGTGTCGCGATGGGCCGCAAAGCGGCCCCGGCATTCTTCAGGTCTCAGGATGAAACTGGTAATCCCCCAGGTTGCGACACCGCTCACCATTGATCCGCCGCAACTGCGCCTGCAAATGCAAACACCAGATCTGCGGGTCCTCGGCCACCTGGTACCCATGCAGGGTCAGGCTGTCGACAATGGCATTGAGCACCGATTCGGCCACCAGTGGCCCATGAAACGGGCCCTGCGCCTTGATCGCGGAGGGTTGTTCACCGGCCATGCCGGCGGCGAACAGCAACGTCCACATGCCGTTGTCACCGGCCAGCGGGCGGATGCTGCATTCGATACGGGTCACCAGGCCCAGGCACTGGCGTGTGAGGCTGAGGTTGCGCATGGCCGCGTCCCCTCCAATGAGCCTTGTTCAGCCCGAAACCCTCAGGCTGTTTCCATCCTGAACGCTGTACCGTCCTTAAGTTCCAGCATAGAGGAACAGTACAGAAAGATGGAAAACTGGCGCTGAACGGTAGCACATCGCCGCCAGCGCCAGTTTATTGACTCAGGCCGGTTTGGCCTGGGCAATTACCTCTTCCAGGCGTTCCTTTTCTGCCTTCTCGATGTCTTCCTCGCTGATCATCTCGGCAATTTCACGCAGGCGCTCGACCACCCGAGCGTTGACGCTGCCCTCGGTGAACAGCCCCTTGTCGTCGAGTACCCCGGCCTCCTCGCCCACCAGCAGGCTCAGCGCCTCATCAGCCTGGCTGACCGCGTAGACGTGGAACATGCCGTTCTCCACCGCCTGCAACACGCGCTCGTCAAGCATCAGGGTGGCGACGTTGGCACGCGGAATGATCACCCCCTGCTCGCCGGTCAGGCCACGCGCCTCGCAGAGGCGGAAGAAGCCCTCGATCTTCTCGTTCACCCCACCCACCGCCTGCACTTCACCGAACTGGTTGATGGAACCTGTGATGGCGAAGCACTGCTTGAGCGGCGTGCGCGACAAGGCCGAGATCAGCGTGCAGGCTTCGCCCAGCGAGGCGCTGTCGCCGTCCACGTAGCCGTAGGACTGCTCCAGGGCGATGCTCGCGGAGATCGCCAGCGGGAACTCTTGGGCATAGCGGCTGCCCAGGTAACCGGTGAGGATCATCACCCCTTTGGAGTGGATCGGCTGGCCAAGGTTGACCTCACGCTCGATATCGACAATACCGCTGCCGCCGGGGTAGACGGTGGCCGAAATACGCGCGGGCATGCCGAACGCCGAGTCACCCACTTCCAGCACGGTCAGCCCGTTGCACTTGCCGATGGCCGCGCCTTCTGTGTCAATCAGGATGATGCCGGCGAGCATGTCGTCCAGCACCCGTTGCGACACACGGCCGGTACGGGTGGCTTTGGCCTTGAGCGCACGCTCGATGTGGCCTGCGTCGGTCATTTCGTCACTGGCCAGCTGGCGAATGAAATCAGCCTCGCTGACCAGCTGGAACAGGTCGCCGATACGCGCCGACAGGCGCGACTGGTTTTCGGCCAGACGCGCACTGTAGGTGGCCAGACGCGCCACCGCGTCACTGGTCAGCGGTGCCATGCCCTCTTCGTTGGTGCGGGTGCGCAACAGCTGGGCGAACTGCTCCAGGTTCTCGTCGACCATCGGCATGTCTTCATCGAAGTCCACCAGCACGCGGAACATCTCCTGGAAGTCCGGGTCGTGGTCCTGCAGTGCGTAGTACAGCTGGCGCGAGCCGATGATCACCAGCTTGACGTTCAGCGGAATCACCTGCGGCTGCAGGCTGACAGTGGCAACACGGCCCAGCTCACCGATCGGCGACTCCATTTTCAGCTTGCGCGACTGCAGCGCACGCTTGAGCGCGTCCCATACGAACGGCTCGCCCAGCATTTTCTCGGCTTCCAGAATCAGGAAGCCGCCGTTGGCCCGGTGCAGCGCGCCTGGGCGCAGTTGGCGATAGGAGGTATACAGCGCACCTTGGTCGGTGCTGTATTCGATACGGCCAAACAAATTGTCGTAGGTCGGGTGCGGCTCGAACACCACCGGCGCACCACCATCAGCGTGATGGCCCACCACCAGGCTGGGCGCGTACTGCTCTTCGAGCAGCTTGCGGGCCACGGCGTCGGACTTGCTGTCATCGACCAGTTGCTCGACCAACGTACGCAACAGGTTCAATTGCACCGATTGCAGGTAGGCGCAAACCGCCGCGTTTTCGGCGTACTTTTCCGACAGCGGCGCCAGCAACGGCTGCAGCGCCAGCGTGATGGTTTCTTCGTTGAGCTGGCGCAGCTGGTTGTTCGATTCGCGCTTCCATTGCGGCAGGCTGGCCAGCTCTTCGTTGAGGCGCTCCTCAAGCAGGGCAATGTCCTCGTGGAACTGCTCGCGCACCTCCTCCGGCAATTGGGCAAATTCAGCTTCATCCAGCGCCTTGCCATCAGCCATCGGCGTGAAGGCGACGTTGCTGGCATCGCGGTACAAGGCCACGTCCTTTTCCAGCGACGCGCGCTCGATCACATCCAGAGCACGGTCATAACGCTGGTTGAAAGCGCGGTCGATGGCGCCCTTCTTCTGCTGGTAGGACGGGTGTTCGAACACCGCCGGGAACGTCGACAGCAGGTTATCGATCAATCCGCCCATGTCGCTGATGAACTCGGCGGCGCTTCCGGACGGCAGCTCCAGTGCGCGTGGTTCACGGGTGTCGTCGAAGTGGTTGACGTAGACCCAGTCAGCCGGGGTCTGCTGGCGCTTGCCCTCGGCCTTGAGGTAGCGCTTGACGAACGAGAAGCGCCCGGTGCCGGGCTCGCCCATCACATACACATTGTAACCAGGACGCGGCATGGCCACGCCAAACTGCAGGGCCTCGACAGCACGTTCCTGGCCCAGAACTCCGCGAAACGGCTCCAGATCGTCGGTATGGGTAAAAGCAAACTGCTCGGGGGAGAAACGCCGGGTCAGGGCTTCAGGCGCAAGACGCAGGCGCGCAGCGACAGGATCGGGCATTGGGTTTCCTTACTTCGGCGGGCAGATACGCAGCATTCTGGCGCTGCCCGCGCGCGCCTTGCAAGGCTCCACAGGACTTTATGTCGCAGCCGGTGCAGTCCTGTGACAGCAAATTTTTCGCAATCAACAACGCAACCTTTAGATCGTGCCTAAACTCCAAGCTGCGCGGGTGGGTGAAAAGCTTTCCCGACCTGGCAACCGAGTTGCCAGAAACCCTGACCCTTGGTTAAGACAAAGAGAACAAATGCTATGAAACGGATTCTTCTGGGTACTCTGTTCACCGTGGTCTCGCTGAACGCCATGGCCGAAGCGCCAGGCGGCCCGAACTGCGGCTGGGGCAACATGCTGTTCGAAGGCCAGCGCGGCACGCCGGCACACTTCCTGGCCTCTACCACCAACGGCACCTCCGGTAACGCCACCTTCGGCATGACCTCCGGCACCAACGGCTGCTCGACCAAGGCTTCGCTGACCTACGGCGGCAAGTCCTGGTTCGCCATGAACGGCATGATGAACGAGCTTTCCGAAGACATGGCCATGGGCCAGGGCGAAGCACTGACCACCTATGCCGTCGTTCTCGGCGTAGCACCGGAGGACCGCAGCTACTTCAACTCGGTCACCCACCAGCACTTCAACCAGATCTTCAGCAGCGCCGACGTCACTGCCGAAACTGTCCACAGCAACACCCTGGCCGTTCTGAAGAGCGACCCCCGTCTGGCCAAATACGCTACCGAGGCCTAAGCACAGCTGCTCCCGCCCCACCCGGGGCGGGTTTCGCCTTTTTCGGCATCGTCAAGAAGTAGTTGCCCGATATGCTCAAACGCCTCGCTGCCCTGGCGCTGTGTGCCTGCGCCCCTGTTCATGCCGCCCCCCTGCTGGATCCAGGCCGTCTCCAGCAATTGGCCAATACCCCTTACTGGCTCGCCATTGGACATTACGAAACCGCCAAGCTCGGCGGCTGGCGCAGCTATGTGGATGATGATGCGTTCTTCCTCGCCGAAGATGGCGCGCACCATCCGGACCAGGAACTCAAGGCTACGGTCGATGCGCTGTATGCCCCGGCCAGTCTCGGTGACAAGCACGCCCAGTGCGTATTCCCCGCGCGCACCCGCTGGCTGCGCGAACAGCTCGATCTGCAAGACTTGCCACAACCGGACTGCCAGGAATTCAAGACCTGGTACCAGTCGATCGACCCGCACAGCGCCGCGTTGATCTTCCCGGCAGCCTACCTGAACAGCCCATCGTCGATGTTCGGGCACACCCTGCTGCGCATCGACCAGTCCAACACCCGCAGCGACGACACCACACTGCTGAGCTACGCCATCAACTTCGGTGCCTATATCGAAGGCAGCGACAACAGCATCCTGTACGCCTGGAAAGGCCTGATGGGTGGCTACCCGGGGCTGTTCGCGCTGATGCCCTACCAGGAAAAACTGTCCGAATACCGCAGCCTGGAAAACCGCGACCTGTGGGAATACCAGCTGGACCTGACCCCCGAAGAAACCGGACGTATGGTCGAGCATGTGTGGGAGCTGAAGCAGATCCAGTTCGACTACTTCTTCTTTGACGAAAACTGCTCGTATCGCCTGCTGGAGCTGCTGCAAGTGGCCCGGCCGAGCCTGGACCTGACGTCTCAGTTCCCGCTGACCGCCATTCCCACCGACACGGTGAAAGCCGTGAAGCAGTCCGGCCTGGTCGCCAGCGAAACCTACCGCCCCTCTCGCGAACGTGAATTGCTGGCCAGGGCCGAGCCACTCGACCACGGCGAAAAGCGCCAGGTGCTGGCTGTAAGCGCCGACACTACGCAATTGCAAAGCCCAGAATTCCAGGCCCTGCCTCGCGAACGCCAAGCGTTGGTGCAAGATGCCGCGTATCGCCTTGAGCGGTATAGGGCCAATGGCCAGGAACGCGACCCAGGGCAGGCCAAACGCAGCTTCGAGTTGCTGCGGGCGATCAACAGCAACCCGCCGCCGCCCCTGCAGATCGAGCGCCCCGGCCTGCCCGAGGATGGCCATGACTCGCGCACCTGGCAACTGGGCGTGGGCACCCGTGAAGACCGCGCCTACGCCGAATATGGCCTGCGCATGGCCTACCACGACCTGAATGACAACGCCTATGGCTTCCCGCTGGGCGCACAGATCGAAATCCTGCAATTGAAGCTGCGCCAGTACGAAGGCAACGATTGGCAGGTGCAGCGCCTGGACCTGGCCACCATCCGTTCACTGACACCCCGTAACGAGCTGCTCAAGCCTTGGTCATGGCAAGTGGCTGGCGGGCTGGAGCGGGTGCCGGGCAAGCATGATGACGAAGTGCTGGTGAGCCATGTGAATGGCGGCGCTGGCGGCACCTGGCAGCTGGCCGACGGTTTGCTGGGGTTTGCCTTGGGCACGGTGCGGGTCGAGCATCACAACGACTTCGCTCAGTTCATTGCCCCGGCAGCTGGCTTCAATGGCGGGCTGCTGTGGCGCAACGGGCTGGGCAACATGACGCTGGAGGCCAAGGGCGATTACTTCACCAACGGCGAAGTGCGACGCAGTGTGAGCCTGAACCAGCAGTGGGAGATCAGCCAGAACCTTGGTCTTCGGTTGAGCGCCTCGCGTGAGTTCAGCCACCTGGCCACGGCACAGAACGAGGTGATGCTCGAGCTGAAGTGGTATCACTACTGACGTGAATTGTGGGAGCCATCCGACTCTTTGACACTGTTTTGACACCTACCCGACAAACCGCCACCTAGACTTCCCATAATCAACTGGAGGGCTTTGTGGCTATGTCGCGGTACTGGTTCGGCGTGTGCATTGCGGTGTTGCTGTCAGGTTGCGAAACCACCCACGAGCAGATGGTCAACCACGGTTACCCGCCCGCCTATGCGGATGGCTTCCAGGACGGCTGCAGCAGTGGCCGCCAGGCGGCCGGGCTGATGGTGGGCAACTTTCGCAAAAACGTACCGCGCTACCTGCACGAGCGTCAGTACGAAACCGGCTGGGACGATGGCTTCCGCCAGTGTCACGCCATGCAGAACAGCGAAGAACAGCGCCAGTACCACGAGCGCTTCTGGGACCAGCGCGACCGCGAGTGGGAGCAGGAAAAGGACCGCGGCGCTGCCAAGGCCTATCGCCACAATTGAGTCGCAAACGGACATTCCTTTAATCCGGCGGCCTGCCATGATGGTCTCATGCACAAGGAGGCCCTACATGAGCCGAGCATTCGTCAACGAAGACCAAGCCGCCGACCAGGCCGACCAGCCGGTCGAGCGGCGCATCAGCGAACAGCCCAACTATGTGACGGCCAGCGGCCTGCGCCAGCTGCAGACGCGGGTGGCCGAGCTGAATGCCTTGCGCAGCGAACTGCAGACGCAGGGCGAACGGGGTGACAAACAACGGCTGGCCGATACCGAGCGGGATCTGCGCTACTTCAGCGCGCGGGTGCAAAGCGCCCAGGTGGTACCGGCGGCGACTTCGCATAGCAAGGTACAGATTGGTAGCCGGGTGCGATTTGTCGACGCGCAGGACCAGGAGCAGGTGGTGCGGCTGGTAGGCGAGGATGAGGCGGATGCCGGGCGTGGCTTGATCAACTGGGGTTCGCCATTGGGGCGGGCTTTGCTCGGGGCTGGGCCGGGGGATGAGGTGGTCTGGCGGCGGCCGGTGGGGGAACAGGTGATAGAGGTGGTTGAGATTCTGGGCGAGGGTTGAGGGCCCGGGGGGCTGCTTTGCAGCCCATCGCGACGCAAGGCCGCTCCCACAAGCTGGACTGCCACCGAGAAATTGGACACCAATCCAACCCTTGGTAGCCTGTGAGAGCCTGTGAGAGCCTGTGAGAGCCTGTGAAAGCCTGTGAGAGCCTGTGAGAGCCTGTGGGAGCGGCCTTGCGTCGCGATCGGCCGCAAAGCGGCCCCCTACGGTCTCAGATCAGACCACGCCCTGAGCCAGCATCGCATCGGCCACTTTCACGAAGCCCGCGATGTTCGCACCCTTGACGTAGTTGATACGGCCATCAGCCTCTTCACCGTAGTGCACGCATGCATGGTGAATCGACTGCATGATGTTGTGCAGCTTGCTGTCCACTTCACCGGCCGTCCACAGCAGGCGCATGGCGTTCTGCGACATTTCCAGGCCCGACACGGCTACGCCGCCCGCATTGGAGGCCTTGCCCGGGGCGTACAGAATGCCGGCGTCCAGGAAGATATCCACAGCCTCGAGGGTAGTCGGCATGTTGGCGCCTTCGGCCACACAGATACAGCCGTTACGCAGCAAGGTGCGGGCATCTTCGGCGCCCAGCTCGTTCTGCGTGGCGCATGGCAGGGCGATGTCGCACGGCAGGCTCCACGGGGTCTGGCCCTTGCGGAACTCAAGGCCGAATTGCCCGGCCAGCTCGCTGATACGTCCGCGCTTGACGTTTTTCAGCTCCATCAAGGCGTCCCACTGGGCGTCGGTCAGCCCGGCTTCTGCATACAAGGTACCTTCAGAGTCAGACAGCGAGATCACCTTGCCGCCCAGGTCCATGACCTTACGCGCAGCATACTGGGCGACGTTGCCCGAACCAGACACCGCCACGCGGCGGCCGTCGATACGCTTGTCCTGACGCTTGAGCATTTCTTCGGCGAAGTAAACGCAGCCATAGCCGGTGGCTTCCGGGCGGATCAGGCTGCCGCCATAGGTCATGCCCTTACCGGTCAACACCGAGGTGAACTGGTTGGCCAGGCGCTTGTACTGGCCGAACATGAAGCCGATTTCGCGGGCACCCACGCCGATGTCACCAGCCGGTACGTCGCAGTCAGCGCCGATGTGGCGATACAGCTCGCTCATGAACGCCTGGCAGAATCGCATCACTTCGGCGTCGCTCTTGCCTTTCGGGTCAAAGTCCGAGCCGCCCTTGCCGCCGCCCATGGGCAGCGAGGTCAGCGAGTTCTTGAACACCTGTTCGAACGCCAGGAACTTCAGCACGCTGAGGTTCACCGACGGGTGGAAGCGCAGCCCGCCCTTGTACGGGCCAATGGCACTGCTCATCTGAATGCGGTAACCGCGGTTGACCTGCACCTTGCCCTGGTCGTCGACCCAGGAGACGCGGAACAGTACGGCGCGCTCGGGCTCGACCATGCGCTCGAGGATGCCGGACTGCAGGTAGTGGGGGTTGGCTTCAAGGAATGGCCACAGGGTGCGCAGCACCTCTTCCACCGCCTGGTGGAATTCCGGCTGGCCTGGGTCACGCTGCTTTAGGCGTGCAAGGAAATTGTCGACAGATTCGATCATGGTAGACATCTCACCAAGAGGATTGGACTTATTGGTTTTTTTCAGAAATGTACCAAGAAGCAATCGCACCGGAATAGGGCGAAATGTCGTTTTTTTGAAATTATTTGGTGCGTTTTATGTAAGTGTATACAAAATACACCTTCGCCTCGCCATTTATAGCGGTCCGCCAGGCACAAAAATGGGGCCACTTGGGGCCCCATTCTTGTGCATCAGAAAACCGGCTTACTGGGCCAGTTTCTTGTGCCGTACACGGTGCGGCTGGGCTGCAGCATCACCCAGACGCTTCTTGCGGTCGGCTTCGTACTCGGTGTAGTTACCTTCGAAGAACACCACATTCGAGTCGTCTTCGTACGCCAGGATGTGAGTAGCCACACGGTCCAGGAACCAACGGTCGTGGGAAATCACGATCGCGGCGCCCGGGAAGTCCAGCAGGGCTTCTTCCAGCGAACGCAGGGTTTCGACGTCGAGGTCGTTGGACGGTTCGTCGAGCAGCAGAACGTTACCGCCTTCCTTCAGGGTCAGGGCCAGGTGCAGGCGGCCACGCTCACCACCGGACAGGTCCTTGACGAACTTCTGCTGATCGCCACCTTTGAAGTTGAAGCGGCCAACGTAGGTACGTGAAGGGATCTCGTAGTTGCCGATGCGGATCTGGTCGGAACCGTCGGAGATCTGCTGGAACACGGTCTTGGCGCCGTCCAGGTCCTCACGGCTCTGGTCCACACAGGCCAACTGCACGGTTTCACCGATCTCGATGCTGCCCGAGTCCGGCTGCTCCTTGCCCATCAACATGCGGAACAGGGTCGACTTACCGGCACCGTTACCACCGATAACGCCCACGATGGCACCTTTGGGCATGGCGAACGACAGGTTGTCGATCAGCACACGGTCACCGTAGCCCTTGGTGACGTTCTTGAACTCGATAACCTTGTCACCCAGGCGCGGGCCGGCCGGGATGTAGATTTCGTTGGTTTCGCTGCGCTTCTGGAATTCCTGCGACTGCATTTCTTCAAAGCGCTGCAGACGGGCCTTGGATTTGGACTGGCGCGCTTTGGCGCCTTTGCGCACCCACTCCAGTTCCTCTTTCATGGCCTTCTCGTGGGCGCTCTGCTGCTTGGATTCCTGCGCCAGACGCTCCGACTTGGCTTCCAGCCAGCCCGAGTAGTTGCCTTCGTACGGGATGCCGGCGCCGCGGTCCAACTCCAGGATCCAGCCGGCGACGTTGTCGAGGAAGTAACGGTCGTGGGTAATGGCTACCACGGTACCCGGGAAGTCGTGCAGGAAGCGCTCCAGCCAGGCCACCGAGTCGGCGTCCAGGTGGTTGGTGGGTTCGTCGAGCAGCAGCATGTCGGGTGCCGACAGCAGCAGGCGGCACAGGGCCACACGGCGCTTCTCACCACCGGACAGGTGTTCGATGCGCGCATCCCAGGCGGGCAGGCGCAGGGCGTCGGCAGCGACGTCCAGCTGGCGCTCCAGGTTGTGGCCATCGGCAGCCTGCAGGATGGCTTCCAGCTTGGCCTGCTCGGCGGCCAGCTTGTCGAAGTCGGCATCCGGCTCGGCGTAGGCCGCGTAGACCTCGTCCAGGCGGGCCTGGGCGTCCTTGATTACGCTGACCGCTTCCTCGACCACTTCACGCACGGTCTTGGTTGGGTCCAGTTGCGGTTCCTGTGGCAGGTAACCCACGTTGATGTCGGGCATCGGACGGGCTTCGCCGTCGAATTCCTTGTCGACGCCCGCCATGATCCGCAGCAGGGTCGATTTACCGGCGCCGTTCAGGCCAAGTACGCCAATCTTGGCGCCTGGGAAGAACGACAGGGAAATATTCTTGAGAATTTCCCGCTTCGGCGGCACGACCTTGCTCAGCCGATGCATGGTGTAGACGTATTGAGCCAAAACCAAGCCCTCTAATCAGATAGGTAAAGACATCGCCGATCGCCCCGGCACGCGGTGGCCAGTGGGATGTGTTTACGGGGTGTCATTGAACAAAGTCGACCATTCTACGCCAACGCGCGGCGTTGCATAGGAGGGGCCGATAGTGGGGTGTGATCAGTGCGGTCCCTGGGATGAATACATTGCCTGTGCCGGCCTCTTCGCGGGCATGCCCGCTCCCACAGAGTCACCACAGAGTCTGAAGAATCCACGATTCCTGTGGGAGCGGGCGAGCCCGCGAAAGGGCCGGCACAGCAGCCGAAGAGGCTCAGACGTGACGCTGTTTGGCCTTGCCCCGCGGCAAGCGGCAACGGTCGCCCTGCTCGGCCAGGCGTGCGGCCCAGGCGGACTTCACGCTGAAGCCGCCGCTGCGGGCAGGGTGCTGCTCGGCCGCCTTGGCCGGTTTGCCAGGTGCAGGCGCAGTGCTGACCACCTTGGCTGCCGGCTTGACCGCCGGTACTGCAACAGCCGGCTCTGCTGCCACCTTGGCGGTCTTGCGCAGTTCAGCCAGCGATGGGGCCTTGCTTTTGGCGGCAGCGGCCGCCTCGGGTTTGCCCAGCGAACGCTGGCAAGACTTGCAGGATACGTCCTCGGTCACGGCAGTACTGACAAGGGTCTGACTGCTGCGCCCGCAGGCGGAATCGAGGCCATTGGAGGAAAAGTGAGTAACCAAAAGCGAACATCTCCGATGCGTTGTCATGTATAGCGGGCGCTATTCTCGCACAGGTTACAGGGGCTTGCCGAACCACCGGGCAGCCACCACCGGTCAACATGGCTGGCACTTCGCCATAATCCGAGGCATGCTAGCCGGTTTCGGGTGTCCGGCCTTATAGTGCGCCACCGCGGTGCGCAAGCCCGGCGCCGGCACGCTCCGTGCACGATCATTCCCTGCCATCGCCAGCCCAATCGCAGGATCAACGCTTGACCAACCTTACTCATCCGTCGTCATTGCGTTCCGCCCCACAAGCACCCGCAACTATCCTGCGCGGGTCGATCAAGGGTGCGCTGGCGCTGCTGGCCCTGATCCTGCTGGGCCTGCTGCTGTGGCAGCTGTTCGCCCAGTTCAATCATACCCAGGCCGAATTACGCAAACAGAGCCTGGACGCCTCCGCGGAACTGGCCGACCACCTGAGCCTGAACATGGCGCTCAAGGCGCAACAGGCCGTGAACGTGGTGCAACCCTACCTTGATGCACCAACACCTGCCGCCGTGCCCAGCCTGCTCGGTACCCTGCGCGAGCGCCTCCCCGCCCTGCAGAGCGTGGCCTGGCTGGACAACACCGGGCAGCTACGTGCCGACAGCCTGGCCGGCAGCCCCGACCGCCAGTCGCTTGACGAGTTGCTCGTGCTGAGCCAGGGACGCCCGTACTTCTTCACCAATTCGGCCGACAACCACATCCTGTACCTGTTGCTGCGCCAGGATGCCTCACAGGGTAGCGGCTACTGGCTACTGCGCCTGTCACCGGACTATTACCGCGAGCTCACCCTCCACCTCGAGGGCAGTGGCCACCCGCAGTGGCTGCTGGAAAACAGCCGCAGCGGCGAGGTGCTGCAGCGCCATGCCGCAGCCGACACCAGCGACGAGCCGCTGCAAAGCGTGATGCTGGCCTTTATCGAAAACAGCACCTGGCAGCTACGCGGTCTGTTCGACGCCAAACTGGCCCAGCAAAAATTATTGCCGGCGCTGTTAGGCAAGTGCCTGCTGGTGCTGTTCTGCGCCCTGCTGCCGGTGCTGGCGCTGATCAACATGCGTCGCCGCCAGCGGGCGCTGCAGGAAGACCGCCGGCGTTATCAGGAAATTTTTGAAGGCACCGGCGTTGCCCTGTGCGTGCTCGACCTGTCCAGCCTGCCCGGCCAGCTCGATCGCTACCACCTGCGTAACCGGGCCGCCCTCAAGCACAGCCTGGCGCTGGACCCGAACCTGCGCCGCTCGCTGCTGCTGGAGCTGAAGATCACCGAGGTCAACCAAGTGGCGCGCCAGCTGCTGAACATCGACTGCCACGAAGGTGCCTGGCAGCGGCTGATCGATGGCACTGGCGACAGCCGAGACAGCGTCGGCATGCAACTGATCGACGCACTGATCGAACAACGCCCGTTGCTGGAGCTGGAAGTGCGCTTGCCGACACCGCAGGGCGACGAGCTGCACCTTTGGCTGATGGCCCGCCTGCCGCTGCAGCGTCGTGATCACCAGGCGGTGATCCTCAGCATCAGCGATATCACCAGCCGCAAACAGGTGGAGCTGTCGCTACTGGAACGCGAAAGCTTCTGGTCGGACGTGGTACGCACCGTACCCGACCAGTTGTATGTGCAGGATGTGCCCAGCCAGCGGATGATCTTCAGCAACCGCCACCTCGGCCAGACCCTGGGCTACGACCGCACCGAGCTGGCACAGATGGGCGACCGCTTCTGGGAGCTGCTGCTGCACCCCGAGGACGCCGCACACTACCAGGCACTGCGCCAGCAACAGCGCGACAGCGGTCATGACCAACCGCTGCACTGCCAGCTGCGCTTCCGCCACCGCGACGGAAGCTGGCGCTGCTACGACATCCGCGAGCAAGTGCTGACCCGCAACGCCGAAGGCCTGGTGACGCGCATCATCGGTGTGGGCAAGGATGTGACCGTTCAGATCGAGGCCAGCCAGTCGCTACGTGACAGCGAGCAACGCTACCGCATGCTCGCCGAAAGCATCAGCGACGTGATCTTTTCCACCGACAACCAGCTCAAGCTCAATTATGTCAGCCCCTCGGTACAGAGCGTGCTGGGCTACCAGGCCGACTGGATCTTCGCCAACGGCTGGCAGTCGATCGTCGCCAACCCGGCCCAGCTCACTGGCATCTACAGCCTGATGGAGCGTGTCAGCAAGGCCATGGGCGATCCGGCGCAGATGGCGCAACTGTGCAGCCAGTTACCCACCCAGCTGTTCCTGTTCGACTGCCTGCGTGCCGATGGCCGCAAGATCCCGATCGAGCTGCGCCTGGTGCTGGTGTGGGACGATGACCAGCGCTTCGAAGGCGTACTCGGGGTGGGCCGCGACATCAGCCAGCAACGTCGTGCCGAAAAAGACCTGCGCATGGCCGCGACCGTATTCGAACATTCCACGTCGGCGATCCTCATCACCGACCCGGCCGGCTATATCGTTCAGGCCAACGAGGCGTTCAGCCGCGTCAGCGGTTACGCCGTCAGTGAAGTGCTCGACCAATTGCCGGGCATGCTCACTGTCGATGAACAGCAGGAAGGCCACCTGCGCTATGTGGTCAAGCAACTGCACCAGCGCGGCAGCTGGGAAGGTGAAGTGTGGCTCAAGCGCCGTGACGGCGACCATTACCCGGCCTGGGTCGGCATCACCGCGGTACTGGACGACGAAGGCGACCTGGCCAGCTACGTGTGCTTCTTCACCGACATCAGCGAACGCAAGGCCAGCGAACAGCGCATCCACCGCCTGGCCTACTACGACGCCCTTACCCACCTGCCCAACCGCACACTGTTCCAGGACCGTTTGTACAATGCCCTGCAACAGGCCGAGCGGCAGAAGGCCTGGGTGGTGCTGATGTTCCTCGACCTCGACCGCTTCAAACCGATCAACGACTCCCTCGGCCATGCGGCCGGCGACCGCATGCTCAAGGACATGGCCCTGCGCCTGCTGGCCTGCGTGGATGACGACGACACGGTGGCACGCATGGGCGGCGACGAGTTCACCCTGCTGCTGCAACCGCGCCCCACCCGCGAAATGGCCCTGAACCGCGCCATCCACGTGGCCGAGAACATCCTCGGCAGCCTGGTGCGGCCGTTCGTGCTGGAAAACCGCGAGTTCTTCGTCACCGCCAGCATCGGCATCGCCCTCAGCCCGCAGGATGGCAGTGAGCTGAGCCAACTGATGAAGAACGCCGACACCGCCATGTACCACGCCAAGGAGCGCGGCAAGAACAACTTCCAGTTCTACCAGGCCGAAATGAACGCCAGCGCCCTGGAGCGCCTGGAGCTGGAAAGCGACCTGCGCCATGCCATGGAGCAGAACGAATTCATCCTCTATTACCAGCCGCAGTTCAGCGGCGACGGCAAGCGCCTGACGGGCGCCGAAGCGCTGCTGCGCTGGCGTCACCCGACCCGTGGCCTGGTGCCGCCGGGTGACTTCATCCCGGTGATCGAAGAACTGGGCCTGGTGGTGGACGTGGGCGACTGGGTGCTGCGCGAGGCCAGCCGCCAGCTCAAGGCCTGGCACAAGGCCAAGGTGCGGGTGCCGAAAGTGTCGGTGAATATTTCGGCGCGGCAGTTCTCCGACGGCCAACTGGGCACGCGGATTGCCAACATCCTGGAAGAAAGCGGCCTGCCGCCGGCGTGCCTGGAACTGGAGTTGACCGAAAGTATCCTGATGCGTGAGGTGAACGAGGCGCTGCAGATTCTTGCCGGCCTGAAGAACCTTGGCCTGAGCATTGCGGTAGACGACTTCGGCACCGGCTACTCGTCGCTCAACTACCTCAAGCAGTTCCCCATCGACGTCCTGAAGATCGACCGGACCTTCGTCGACGGCCTGCCCGAAGGCGAGCAGGACGCGCAGATTGCCCGGGCGATCATCGCCATGGCCCACAGCCTCAACCTGGCAGTCATCGCCGAGGGCGTGGAAACCCACGAACAGCTGGAGTTTCTGCGCGAGCATGGTTGCGACGAGGTGCAGGGCTATCTGTTCGGGCGACCGATGCCGGCGCATCAGTTCGAGGCGCAATTCTCCAACGAGACCTTGTTCATGTTCCATTGACCCGCACGCTGCCTGTTCACAAGGTCCCCCGTAGGAGCGGGTTTACCCGCGAACACCGGCAAAGCCGGTGCCATCCACCGCGCCGGCTTCTTCGCGGGTAAACCCGCTCCTACAAGTACGATGTCGCGACACAATCCTGCATAAAAAGCGGACTTCCAGGTCAACTCCCGCCCCCGCCCAGCCCAGAAACGGCGCGGGATGCAAGATGAAGCCCATTGGTCTGCGACTTGACGCCACTTCATATGCCAGCCGCGAATCAATCGGTTAGAATGCACACCCAAATTACCCCGATCCTTGAGGACCGCCATGTTCAGCCGTGATTTGACCATTGCCAAGTACGACGCCGAGCTCTTCGAAGCCATGCAGCAAGAAGCTCTGCGCCAGGAAGAGCATATCGAGCTGATCGCTTCGGAAAACTACACCAGCCCGGCAGTCATGGAAGCCCAGGGCTCGGTCCTGACCAACAAGTACGCCGAAGGCTACCCAGGCAAGCGCTACTACGGCGGTTGCGAGTACGTCGACGTCGTCGAGCAACTGGCCATCGACCGTGCCAAGGAGCTGTTCGGCGCCGACTACGCCAACGTACAGCCGCACGCTGGCTCCCAGGCCAACGCTGCCGTCTACCTGGCCCTGCTGTCGGCCGGTGACACCATCCTGGGCATGAGCCTGGCCCACGGTGGCCACCTGACCCACGGTGCTTCGGTAAGCTCCTCGGGCAAGCTGTACAACGCCATCCAGTACGGCATCGACGGCAACGGCCTGATCGACTACGACGAAGTCGAGCGCCTGGCTGTCGAGCACAAGCCCAAGATGATCGTTGCCGGCTTCTCGGCCTACTCGCAGGTTCTGGACTTCGCCCGCTTCCGCGCCATCGCCGACAAGGTCGGTGCCTACCTGTTCGTCGACATGGCCCACGTTGCCGGCCTGGTTGCCGCTGGCGTGTACCCGAACCCTGTTCCGTTCGCCGACGTGGTCACCACCACCACCCACAAGACCCTGCGCGGCCCGCGCGGCGGCCTGATCCTGGCCCGTGCCAACGCCGACATCGAGAAGAAGCTGAACTCCGCCGTCTTCCCGGGCGCCCAGGGCGGCCCGCTGGAGCACGTCATCGCGGCCAAGGCCATCTGCTTCAAGGAAGCCCTGCAGCCAGAGTTCAAGGCTTACCAGCAGCAGGTCGTGAAGAACGCCCAGGCCATGGCCAGCGTGTTCATCGAGCGCGGTTTCGACGTGGTTTCCGGTGGCACCCAGAACCACCTGTTCCTGCTGTCGCTGATCAAGCAGGAAATCTCCGGTAAGGATGCTGACGCCGCACTGGGCAAAGCTTTCATCACCGTAAACAAGAACTCGGTACCGAACGACCCGCGTTCGCCGTTCGTCACCTCGGGCCTGCGTTTCGGCACCCCAGCCGTGACCACCCGTGGTTTCAAGGAAGCCGAGTGCAAGGAACTGGCCGGCTGGATCTGCGACATCCTGGCCGACCTGAACAACGAAGCGGTGATCGACGCTGTCCGTGAGAAGGTCAAGGCCATCTGCAAGAAGCTGCCGGTTTACGGCAACTGATTGGCGCTTGCCTGAAGTGAAAAAGCCCGGCCCAGTGCCGGGCTTTTTCGTTTGATTTCGTTTGTTTCACACGCACTGCTGCTCTTTGGAGGAGCAACTGTCTTGCTCAATTTGTAAAAGCTGGCGCGATCCCTGTGGGAGCGGCCTTGCGTCGCGATAGGGCCGCGCAGCGGCCCCAGGATCGCGGCATCATGCATAGATTGCAGGGGCCGCTTTGCGGCCCTATCGCGACGCAAGGCCGCTCCCACAAAGACCGCGTCCCCAGTTGATCACCGCACAGGCCACACCTTGACCAGAGAACAACTCGAGACCCACCAGATCCCGATCTACTTCGCTGCCGTGCTCGCAGCCGTTGCCTTCGGCTTGATGGCCAGCCACAGCGCACGGCATCTGGAAGCCCTGATCACTCCCGCCATCGCCGTGTTGATGTACGCGATGTTCCTGCAAATACCCTTCCTCGACCTGCGCCAGGGCCTGGGTAACCGCCGCTTCATCACGGCCCTGCTACTGGCCAATTTCATGCTCGTTCCGCTGCTTGTCTGGGCCATCACCCGCGGGCTGGTGGAACACCCGGCGATCCTCGTCGGGGCCTTGCTGGTGCTGCTTACGCCCTGCATCGACTACGTGGTGGTGTTCACCCACATTGGCAAAGGCGACTCACGCCTGACACTGGCCGCAACCCCCCTGTTATTGCTGGCGCAACTGGTGCTGCTGCCGGTGTACCTGGCCCTGATGCTGGGTGGCAGCAGCCAGGTGGCAATTTCCATCACCCCGTTCGTGGAAGCCTTCGCGCTGTTGATCGTGTTGCCGATGGCCCTCGCGGTGCTCACCAGCGCCGGTGCCCGGCGCTCGCGCGCAGTCGCGACGTGGAACGACGCCTGGGCGTGGTTGCCGGTGCCGGCGATGGCCTTGGTGCTGACGGTGGTGATCGCTTCGCAGATTGTCGTGGTACTGCGTGATTTCGACCGTTTGCTGCCGGTGATTCCGGTATACATCGGCTTCATGCTGCTGGCGCCGGTGCTCGGCTTCATCTGTGCGCGCCTGCTGCGCCTGCCGGCCAGCGAGGCACGCTCGGTGACGTTCAGCGCAGCCACGCGTAACTCGCTGGTGGTGCTGCCGCTGGCGCTGGCGTTGCCAGAAGAGATGCGCGGGTTGGCGGCGGCAGCCGTGATCACGCAAACCCTGGTAGAGCTGGTGAGCGAACTGATCTATGTACGGGCGGTACCACGGTTTGTGCGTTGACCCGTGGTACTCGTCATAGAGAAAAGGGCTATTCTGGGCACACAGCAAACACCTGCACCTCTACCAGGTAGCCATCCCCCAGGGCGGCGCCCACGCAGGCCCGCACCGGTTTTGCACAGCCTTGCAACCAGGCGTCGTACACTTCGTTGACCAGGTCGAAGTGGCGGTAGTCGGCAAGCCACATCTGAACCCGCGTCAGCTGCGCCTTGCCGACGTTGGCTTGCACCATCAGGCCGTCGATCACGCTCAGCGCCTGACGCAACTGCCCCTGCACATCCTGTTGCAGGTCATCCGCCACGATGCCTGCCGTTTCAAACAGGCCCCTGTAACTGACCGCCAGTGACATCCGCGCGCTTGATCCGTAGCGAGTGATCATTGAGGTACCCTCCCCCTCAACCCATCTGGTTGAAGCAGACGACTTTGGGTTGGGTCATGTCCTCGTAGGCGAACCGCACCCCCTCACGCCCAAGACTCCCATACTTGGCACCACCAAATGGCATGGCATCGAAGCGGTAGTCGGAAGAGTCGTTGATCATTACACCGCCGGCCTCGATACGCCGGGCCAGGCTCAACGCCAGCGACAGGTCGCGGGTGAACACACCGGCATGCAAGCTGTACTCCGGGGCATTGGCCAGCGCTATCGCCTGCTCGACAGTCTCGAAGGGCGCCAGCATCACCACCGGTGCAAAAACCTCCTCGAGCCACAGCCGGCTGACGGGGTCAACGCTTTCGAGCACTGTCGGCGCATAGACCGCCCCCTGACGCTGGTGGCCGCAGAGCAGGCGGGCACCGCCCTCAAGCGCCTGGTTGACGCGTGCTTCGATCTGCCGTGCAGCCGCTTCGGTGATCATCGGCCCCATATCGGTTTCGCGCCGGCCCGGATCGCCCCAGACCATCGCCTGGGTCAATGCCACAAAGCGTGCACGAAACGCCTCGTAGATCGAGGCATCCACGAGAATGCGCTGGGTGCCGATGCAGTTCTGCCCGGCGGCCCAGAACGCGCCCGACACACACGACTCGACCGTGGCTTCAAGGTCGCAGTCCTTGAGCACCAGCACCGGGGCGTTGCCGCCAAGGTCCATGGCAAGTTTTTTCAAGCCAGCCCCGTGCGCAATCTGTTCGCCCGTCGCGAAACCGCCCGTAAAGGAAACCATGCGCACCTCACGCACAGCCACCAGCGCCTTGCCCAGTTCGGCGCCCCCTGTGGCTACGGTGACGACGGCCTCCGGCAACCCTGCCTCCACCAGGTACTGCACCAGTTTCAGGGCAGAAAGAGGGGCCAACTCCGAGGGTTTCAGAATGACCGCATTGCCCCCTGCAAGTGCTGGCCCCAGCTTGTGCGCCACCAGGTTGAGCGGGTCGTTGTACGGGGTAATGGCCAGGATCAACCCCAACGGCTCGCGGGTGAACCAGCCCTGACGCGATTCGGAGCCTTCATAGGCATCGAAAGGCACCACCTCACCGGCGTTGCGCCGCGCCTCTTCGGCAGACAGCTTGAGCGTGTTGATGCAGCGTTTGACCTCTTTTTCGGCCTGGCGCAGGGTCTTGCCCGCTTCATCGACGATCAGGCCGGCAAAGTCTGCCGCATCCCGTTCAATGAGCTGAGCGGCGTGCTCCAGAATAGCGGCCCGGCGGTGCCGGGGCAGCGCCGCACTTTCACGCCCCCCCTGACGGGCACGGGCGAGCAAGGCAGGCACCGCTTCTGCACCGAGGTTGTCGACGCTGCCAACCAGGCTGCCATCGAAGGGGTTGTACACATCGATCAAGGCGGGTTGCTGAACAAGCGCCCGCGATACGGAAGTCAGGCTCATGAACGTTGCTCCTCAGGCCGAATGGCCGGCGGTGTGAATGGCGACAATGTCCGACAGCAGGGCAAAAGCCGTTTCAATGCGCCCCGCACCCGGGCCGGACACGGTTACAGCCCCCAGCAACTCGGTGTCGAACGCCAGCGCATTGGTGGCGCCTGAAATACCCGCCAAGGGGTGATGGCCAGGCAACAGCTTCGCTTCGACGCTGGCACGCACCGAGCCATCAGCTTCACGGCGGGCGCTGCCGATCAGCTTCCAGCGCTCGCCCGCCGCCTGTGCCCGCTCGATAGCCGCGCTGTCGATGGCACTGATACCGCTGCAGGCCACATCACCCACCTGCAGACAGGCGCCGAGCAACTCATTGGCGAGGATCACCACCTTCAGGCGTACGTCATGGCCTTCCACATCGGCGGTCGGGTCAGCCTCGGCAAAGCCAAGTGCTTGTGCCTGGGCCACCGCCTCGTTGAAGCCAAGGCCTTCCTCCATGCGCGTAAGCACATAGTTCGAGGTACCGTTGAGAATGCCCTCGAAACCTACCAGGCCCGCGCCCGCCAGGGTCTGGCGCGCCATGCGCAGCACCGGTGTGCCGCTCATCACGGCGCCTTCGTATTCGAACGACACATTGTTGGCCTTGGCCAAGGCCTTGAGCGCCTGGGCATGCAAGGCAATCGGCCCCTTGTTGGTGGTGACCACGTGCTTGCCCGCCTCCAGCGCCCAGCGGCAGAAGGTTGCCGCCGGCTCACCGTCCTTGGGGTTGGTGAATGTGGCCTCGGCGATGATGTCGGCGCCTGATTGCTTGATCACCGCCTCATTGAACGCCTCGGCCGAACCTTGAGGGATTTGCGCCAGCGCGCCCTTCTGGGCCGGCAGCGCGGCCAGCATGGCGGCATCCAGGCCGTCGCGGTCGATCACCGACCCCAGGAACAAGTCGGTGACACCAACGATTTTCAGGCCAAAGCCCAACTCGTGCTGCCAGCGCGCATTGCGTTCGGCGATCAGTTGGGCAAGCGCGCGGTTAACGCCACCAAAGCCAACGAGTGCAATTTTGTATTCGGTCATGGTTTGCTGTCCTGTCCAGGCAGTGGGTCGATGAGGACTAGCGTAAGAGCCGTGCACTGCCAGTTGAATATGGCAATCCGCTGTATTTATTGGCCAATCTGGCCAGTGCAAAGCGCGCACCTGCGCCGGGGCAAAACGCACAACGCCGCCTGGGCGCGAACCCAGGCGGCGTTGTGCTAGCCAATGCAAAGACGCAGTTCAGACCACCGCGGCCAGGACGAACGATGTCACCGTGTTCTCCACCCCGGGCATGGCAGCGATTTCCTTCCACACATGGTGCACCCGCTCCGGGCTGGAGGCCTCGACGCGCAACATCAAGTCGAACTCGCCGCTGAGCACTTCACACTGGATTACCTCGGGGATCTGGCGCAGCGCATCGAGTACCGCCTCACCGCGCATGCGGTCATAGCGGTAGACGAAGATCACCGCGTTGATCAACGACGCCGGCCGTCTGCCCTCACCGATGCGCAGGGTATAACCCTGAATGGCGCCGTCGCGCTCCAGCCGCTCGATGCGCTGGCGTACCGCATTGCGCGACAGGTTCACCTTCAACCCCAACTCGGCGTGGGCAATACGCGCATTGGCGGTGAGCTCGGCGAGAATGCGCTCGTCCAGGGGGTCGAGGATGCGCTTCATCGCCCAGCCTGCAACCGGGCCAACAAGGCATGAACACCGGCCAGGTCGTCAGGTGCCAACAGCGGCCCATCGCCCGCTGTGCCGACCGCACCGGCGGGCACCTCACCGTGCCAGGCCCCCAGCTCCGCCAGCAGCCCGGCAGACTTTTCGGGGGCAAACTGCCCCAGCGTGACGATGGGCGCACCGATGTTGCGCCGGTGCAGGCGCCCGGCGAATACCCCTGTCGCGGCATGAGGGTCTACTGCGCTGCCCGTTTCGTGGAACAGGGTGACAATTTCTTCGCGAATCAGCACGTCGTCCACGGCATAGGAGTCGAACAGCATGCGCGCATGCAACCACTGGCGGTTGCCGATGCTCAGCTCGCCACACGCCTCGAAGTGCTCCATCAGTGCCCGGGTTGCCCCGCCATCGCGGTCATACAGTTCCCAGACGAAGCGCTCCAGGTTGGAGAACAGCGAAAAGTCCATGACCGGTGACAAGGTCTGGCTGGTGGAGCCACGGCTGTAGCGGTTGCAGTGGATGAACCGGTGCAGGGCATCGTTGCGGTTGGTGGAGACGATGATCTGGTTGATCGGCAGGCCCATTTTCTGGGCAATGAACCCCGCGTAGATCTCGGCAAAACTGGCCGTGGGGATGCTGAACCCGACCGGGCGTATCCCGCCACCGAGCTGCAGCGCCGCATGGAAATAGAACACGATCTGCGCCAGCACACCGACCCAGTTGGTGGAGTTGAAGCTGACCGGAATCAGCCCGGGGCAAGGCCAGTCACGCAGCAGCGCCGACACCAGCGACTGGCAATCGTCAAAACTGCCATCCACGGCCACGCAGCTCACGCTGTCGGACGCGGCACTGCGCATCACTGCCGCGCGGTCGGCGGGCGTGCCTGCGCTCGGGTATAGCGCCAGCAAGCCTGCTGCAGGGCAATGCCGCAGCGCTTCGATAGCCGCTACTGCGGTATCGCCGTTGCTGGCACCGACCAGCATGACCCGCTCGCACTCCGCCCCCAGAAAGTGCCGGACAAAGCGCGCCTGCAACTGCGCGGCAAAGTCCTTGGAGGACCGGGTAGGGCCATGGAAAAGCTGCAGGATCCATTCGTTATGGCCAAGCTGCTGCAACGGCGCAATGCCGCGGTGGCGGAACCCGCGATAGCTGTCGCTGACCAGCGCCCTGAGCGTAGGCTCGTCGAGGGTATCGCCGACAAACGGTGCCATTACCCGCCAGGCCAGTTCGTCGAAGGGCAACCACGACCAGCTGGCAATTTCCTGTGGGCTGAACACCGGCACCGAGGTGGGCACATAAAGCCCGCCATCGTCGGCCAGGCCAGAAAGCAATGCCGTGCGGAAATCGACCCGTGTCTCGTTGCCGCGCGTGGATGTGTACTGCATCGGTGCTCCAGATAGCTACGTAAATTAACGATGCGCCATGGCCACCAGCCAATGGCTGAACGCCTGGGCATCGGGGGACAACGCTTCACCCAGGCCGCGTACCAGGAAAAACGACTCGCTTGCCTCGATACGCTGGGCAAAGGGAGCGACCAGCCGCCCCTCCTGCAGCAGGTCCTCGACCAGCGACGAGCGTGCCAGCGCCACCCCGAGCCCCAGCTCCGCCATGCGCAGGGTCGACACCAGCGTGTCGAACTGCAGGCCACTGGAAGAGTCGACCTGATCGGCGCCGACCCGCTCCAGCCAGTAGCCCCACCCCTCCTCGTAACCCAGCACATGCAGCAACGGCACACGGGCCAGGTCGCGCGGGTCGCGCAGCGGGCAACCGGCCAGCAGCGCGGGTGCGCACACCGGCACCAGCATGTCGCGGGTCAGGCGCTGCGCCTCTACCCCGGCCCACTGCCCGCTGCCCCAGCGGATTTCCAGATCATCTTCGGCATCCAGCTCCTTGACCCACAGGTTGCTGATGTAGCGGATGTCCACCTGCGGGTGCGAACGCCGAAAGTCGGCCAGCCGGGGGGCCAGCCAGAAGTGCAGGAACGACAGGCTGCCCCGAACTTTCAGGGGCCGACGTTGGCGTTGCCCGAAGATTTCATTGGTGCCGACCGCAAGGCGGCTGATGGCGTCCTGCACCACCGGCAGATAGGACTGCCCTTCTTCGGTCAGCCCCAGCCCGCGCGGCAGGCGCTTGAACAGCGCCACACCCAATTGGCTTTCCAGGTGACGAATCTGTTGGCTCACGGCCCCTTGGGTAAGGTGCAGCTCTTCTGCCGCATGGGTGAAGTTCAAGTAACGCGCCGACACTTCGAAGGCTCTCAGCCAGTTCAGGGGGGGCAAGGTTTTCTGAGTCATCGGCGGCTTCTCGTGGCTAGGTTCCGGTGGCCTAGTATCACCTGCTCAGGCGGCCTCGGAACCTGGGGCGACGATTTCCAGCGGGGCCGTACGGCGGCTGCGGTACTTGCACGTCAGCCAATAGGCCAGGTAGCACCAGGCAATGAAGGGCAAGCCGAAGTACAAGGCAACACGCTGAGCAGGGTCGAAGGCAATGCCGACGCAGGCCAGTACGCAGCAGAAAATGGCCCCCAGTGGTACGAACGGGTAGCCACGCACCCGGAACTTGAGGTCCTCGAGCTTGCCGCCGCTGGCGATGTAATGACGGCGGAATGCGATCTGGCTGGCCGCGATGCTGATCCACACCACCACCACGGCCAACCCTGAAATCGACACCAGCGCCAGGTAGATGGTGTCGGGGGCAAACACACTGCTCAACAGCGAAGCCATGCCGCCAGCCATGCTCAGCACGATTGCATTGAAGGGGGTGCCGCGGCGCGACAGCGTGGCGTAACGGCGGGGCATGTTGCCTTGGTCGCTAAGGGTCCAGAGCATGCGCGAAGCGGCGTAGAGGCCGGAGTTGGCGGCAGACAGCAGCGCGGTGATGATGACGAAGTTCATGATATCGGCCGCATACGGGATACCAATCATCGCAAAGACCATCACGAACGGGCTTTCAATAACCCCGGCCTGTTCACGCGGCAGCAAGGTGGCCAGTACAAAGATGGTGCCGATGAAGAACAGCGCCAGGCGCAGGACCGTGGTGCGAATGGCCTTGGGGACGTTCTTTTCCGGGTCTTTGGTTTCGCCGGCAGCGATGCCGATCAGCTCGGTACCCGAGAACGCGAAGGCCACTGCCAGCAGGGTCATGGCAATTGACCAGAAACCGGTGGGGAACAACCCTTCACGGGTGAAATTGCCCAGCCCTGCACTGTGCGCCTGCTGGATCTCGAAGCCACCCAGAATGGCCCCGCCGCCCACCACCAGAAAGGCGATGACGGCCAACACCTTGACCAGTGACAACCAGAATTCGGTTTCGGCGAACGATCGCACCGAAATGATATTGCTGATGAACACCGCGGCGCCGAACAGCGCACTCCACATCCATACCGGCGTGTCGGGGAACCAGCGCACCATCAGGATGCCCGCGGCGGTGAATTCGGAGCCGATGGCCACCGTCCAGGTCAGCCAGTACATCCAGGCCACCATGTAACCGGTGCCCGGGCCGAGGTAACGCGTGGCGTAACTGCTGAACGAGCCGACTTCCGGCATGTGTACCGCCAGCTCGCCCAGGCACATCATGACCAGGTACACCATGATTGCGCCGAGTATGTAGGCGATAACCGCGCCCAACGGGCCGGCCTGGTTAACGGTGTAGCCCGACGTGAGAAACAGGCCGGTGCCTATCACACCGCCCAGTGCCAGCATGACGATGTGGCGGGTTTGCATATCCTGCTTGAAGGTATGCGCCGAGGCATTTCTAGTTGTGGTTGTCTGCACGGACATTGTGGGTTACTCATGAAAGTTGGCGGGCAAGGACGTAGCAACGACCTCGTCTTGGCAGAGCGAATCGAGTTGCCTTGCATATTGTTTTTGTTCGACTTCATGAAGTGGCACCCACCGCACGGGTGAGTGCTACGCGCCAGCCTCAGGCCTGCACCGGGCGCTGGCAGGCGTCTGCGTCAGCGTGCAATTCCTTTGCGACGGCCAGTTCCTCACGCACCGATGCACAGGCCTGTGCCAGGTCCGCCAGCAGGTCATCGGTTTCCTCGATGCCCACTGAAATGCGCACCAGCCCTTCGGAAATGCCCAGCGCCAGGCGCTCTTCCAAAGTGTTCTCGACATGGCTGGTGGTGCGCGCCGGGCCATAGATGGTTTCTACCGCGCCGAGGTTGCCGGCCCGGTGGGCATACTTCAGCCGCGGCAGCAAACGGGCCACGGTCGGCATGCCGCCCTTCAGCACGAAGCTGACGATTGCGCCAAACCCGCGCATTTGCGCCTTGGCAATGGCATGCCCGGCATGTGCCGGCAAACCTGGGTAGTTCACCGCTTCAACCAGCGGCTCGGTGCTCAGGTAAAGGGCCAACGCCATGGCACTGGCTTGCTGCTGGCGCAGGCGCACTGCCAGGGTCTTGATACCGCGGATGATCAGGTAGGCCGAGAACGGGTCCAGCGCCGCACCGTTGATTTCACGGTAGTGCCGCACCTGGGCCATCAACGACTCCGCGCCGCACACCACCCCACCCAGCACGTCACCATGCCCGGACAGAAACTTGGTTGCGCTGTGCACCACCACATCAACGCCCAGCGCCAGCGGGTTCTGGTTCAGTGGCGTGGCAAAGGTGTTGTCGGCCACCACCAGCGCCCCCACCTTGTGCGCAGCGGCGCTCAGCCGACGAATGTCCAGCACCTTCAGCGTCGGGTTGGTGGGGGTTTCCAGGTACAGCAGGTCGCAACCGGCGGCAATCTCGCGCTCCAGCGCTTCAGTGTCCAAGGTATCGCACAGGCACACTTGCACCCCCATGCGCGGCAGGAACTCTTCGAAGATCTTGTTGGTGCCGCCATAGCTGTCGCGGGTCGACACCACGCGTTTGCCGTTGGACAGGAAGGTATGCAGCACGGCACTGATGGCCGCCATGCCGCTGCTGAACGCGACTGCCGACTCGGCTTGCTCCAGTTCGGCCAGTTTTGCTTCCAGCGTGGCGACCGTTGGGTTGCTCATGCGGCTGTAGATGAAGCCCGGCTGCTTGCCCTGCGCCACGTCGTACCAGGCATCGATATCGTTGTAGCCATAAGCGGCGCTGACCACGATCGGGGTCTGCGTGGCGTTGTACGGGTGCTGTACCTGTTCCCCGCTCCACACGACCCGCGTCCCCACACCGGCCGCAGCATTGCCCTCGATTTTTTCGTTGTTGTTCATATCCGGTTCCCGCCCAGCTGAGTTGTGTACACCGATGCAGCATCGGCCTTCAGCGGACTATAGGGAGATGACGGAGGCCTGAAAAACGATGGAATCCGGGTCTGACTGGCGTTTTTTTTAATGGCTGCGGGCCGGGCGCTGCAAAAGCCGCCCGGTCACGTGGGCGCTTAGGCCAGGTTGCGTTTCAGCTCGGCGATGTGCTCCGGGCCGATGCCACAGCAACCGCCGACCATGCTGGCACCCCGCGCACGCCAGTCCTTGGCCCATGTCAGGTAACCCGGCGGATCGAGGTCTTCGCGCAGTTCGTCCAGGCCATCGTTGGCAGTGGCTTCTTTGGGCTGCGGCGGGAAGGCGTTGGCATAGGCACCGATGGCAATCTCGGCGTTGTGTCGCTCGATGACCGAGCGCGCGACATCAATGGCGGCGCCGATCACCTCAGGCTGGCTACAGTTGAACAACACCGCAGCCACACCCAGGCTGACTGCGGCTTCGATGGCTTCGGCCACCGGTTCACCGGAGCGCAGGCGCGGAACCTCGTCGACGTCCTCGTCCTGCAGGGTGAAGGACACCCAGAACGGCCTGCCGTCTGCCGGCAAATGGCTATGAATGGCCCGCACTTCGGCCACGGAACTCTGGGTTTCGGCCAGCCACAGGTCAACATGCGGGGCCAGGCCCTGGAGCAACGGGGTCAGCACCTCTGCCACACGCTCGGGCTGGAACAGGTCGGGGCGGTAGGACCCGAACAGCGGCGGCAGCGAACCGGCCACCCTGACCAGGTGCGCGCCGCTATCTGCCGCGTGCCGCGCAAGCTGGCCTGCGATATGGGCCAGCTGTCGCCCTTCGGCGGCAAAGCGTTCTTCACCGATGTGGAACGGCACTACTGCATAGCTGTTGCTGGTGATGACCTGCGCACCCGCATCGATGAAGGCTGCATGCACGCCCACGACCGCCTCCGGCGCCTCGCTCAGCGCCAGCGCCGACCACTCGGGCTGGCGAAACGGTGCACCACTGCGCTGCAGCTCTCGGCCCATGCCACCGTCCAGAATTACCATCGTTCGCTCTGCCATATAACTTCTCTGAAGGTTCTTATGAATAAAATTCATTATGGGGATTAGGGTTATAACTATTAAATACCCTATCACCCATTTGCCCAACATATCAGGTATGTACATGCGATTTTCTTCTCTGCTGGGTGCGGGCCTTGTACTGCTCGCAACTGCCACCCAAGCCTTTGCTGGCGCCACGTTGGAGCGGGTTGAATCGCGCAAGGAAATGGTCAACGTGCTGATGGAAAGCTACCCGCCGTTTTCCTTCCTCAATGACCATAACCAGCTCGACGGTTACGACGTGGACGTGGCCAAGGCAGTGGCCGACAAGCTCGGCGTCAAGCTGCGCCTGGAAACACCGTCCTGGGACGTGATTGCCGCTGGCCGCTGGAGCGGGCGCTACGACATCTGCATTTGCTCGATGACCCCGAGCAAGGCGCGCGCCGAGGTGTTCGATTTCCCCGTGGAGTACTACGCATCGCCCGCCGTGATCGTGGTCAATGCCTCGGATGAGCGCATCCATGGCGCCAAAGACCTGGAAGGCCGCAAGGTAGGTTCGATCAGTGCATCGAGCTACGAAAGCTACCTGAACAAGAACCTGGTCATTGAAGGCAAGGAAGACCAGAAGATCGATTACCCGTTCGACTTCGTGCAGGCTGCGCCCTACGACACTGAAAACGTCGCCTTCCAGGACTTGGGCCTGGGCACTGGCGTGCGCCTGGACGCCATCATTACCAACCTGGTGACCGCGCAGCCGCGCCTGCAGCAAGACAAGCGCTTCAAGCTGGCCGGCGCGCCGCTGTATGAAGAGCCCAACGCGGTGGCCATCGAAAAAGGCGACCCTGAGTGGGATGCCAAGGTACGCCAGGTGTTCGCCGAGCTGAAGGCTGATGGCACCCTGGCCAAGCTGTCGCAGAAATGGATTGGCGCCGACATCAGCAAATGAGCACCTTCCCCCCCTCCCCCAAGCCCGTGGCAAAGCCTGCGGGCGCCGGCCTGTTCGGCTTTCGCACCCGGTTACTGCTAACCTGGCTGGCGCTGTTCGGGCTGTTTGTCGCCTTCTTCCTCAGCTTTGACCTGAAGTTCGCCATCATTCTGGAGAAGTTTCCCAACCTGGCCGGTTTCAAGCTGGGGCCCAATGGTTTTCTGCAAGGCGCCGCACTGACCCTGTTCCTGTGCCTGTGCTCGATGGTGGTATCCGTGCTGCTCGGCTTTGCCGCCGCGCTGGCACGGTTATCCAACAGCGCGGTGCTGGTGGGTGTGGCCAGCTTCTACACCTCGTTCTTCCGTGGCACGCCGCTGCTGATCCAGATTCTGCTGATCTACCTGGGGCTGCCGCAGGTGGGCCTGGTACCCGGCGCCATCAGCGCCGGCATCATTGCCTTGTCGCTGAACTACGGGGCCTACCTGAGCGAGATTTTCCGCGCCGGCATCCTCGGCGTGGCCCGTGGGCAACGTGAAGCAGCATTGGCGCTGGGCATGCGCACGCCGCAGATCTTCTGCCACATCATCCTGCCCCAGGCCATGCGGGTGATCATTCCGCCCACCGCCAACCAGTTCATCTCGATGCTCAAGGACTCGTCGCTGATTTCCGTGATGGGGGTTTGGGAGGTGATGTTTCTGGCGCAGTCGTATGGGCGTTCGAGCTATCGCTACCTGGAAATGCTGACCACCGCCGCCGTGATCTACTGGGTGCTGTCGATACTGCTGGAGCTGCTGCAGGCGCGCCTGGAACGGCATTTTGGCAAGGCTTATCAGCGCTGAGGGCTACACGGCTCGTGCACAACCGACAGGCCTGACCGCGCCCCATGCAGGAGCGGCCAGGCTACGCGTAAGTGAAAACAATCAGCGCGGTAGCCAGCAGGATGTGAATGACCAACAGACTCACCAGCAGTCGTCTCATGCTTGAGGGGAAACGTTTGACTTCATCGAAGTCAATCAACCCCCTGCGCACGAAGAGGCTCGGTATAGCCAGCACCATGGAGATCAACCCCGTACGCATAACCTTGCCCAGAAGGCCTGCATGTTGAAACGTGATTTTATTGCCGGTCACGAAGCTACAGCGCGTTAGCAACGACTCGAAGTACTCAGTGTATTTATGTGCGATGAAACACTGTACGACCATCGCCAGCATCATGGGGGCAAGAATCAGAATCGCAATTAGCCCAGGCTCAACTTCATTCACTCCGATACTTCCTTGAGATGCGGGTCCGAGCAGCTGGCTTCCAGCCGCTTGCAACTCGCGCTGTCGAGAAACTTGGTGAAGGAGAAGTTAGTCAAGGTGGTACGTCCCTATGTTGCACCGCCGAAAGAGCTTGCGGTTGCCGACATGCTTTGATTGACGCCGAAGTTGTGGCCATTGATCTCGATCCAGTTGGTGTACTGCTCATCCAGCGCTTCGCCAGCGATGTCGTCGGTTTGGATGAAAGCGTCGAAAGCCATGCCTACCTCTCCTTGGTAATGGTGGGTCTGAACCCCAATGAACGGGTGTGACAGGTACGGAGGTAAAGTGTTCCCCCACTGCCCGAGCCGCCACACCCGATGCATGACGCTTCAAGCCCTACAACGCCTTCATCTCTGCAATATCCCGCGCCACCTGATCTGCAGAGTGGTCGAACATCGCCTGTTCCTGCGCATCCAGCGGCAACTCGATCACCCGCGCAAGCCCCTTCTCTGCCAATACACAGGGCACACCCATGGCGATATCCGTTCGCCCATACTCGCCCTCAAGAATCGCCACCGCCGGCAAAATACGGTTCCGCCCATTGGCGATCGCATCGACCATCTGCGCAATGGCCACGCCCGGTGCATCGCAGGCGCTCCCCGTCTTCTTCAACCCCAGAATCTCGCCGCCGCCCTTACGGGTGCGCTCGACAATCTGTTCGATCTGCTCGCTGGACAAAAAGTGCGACAGCGGCACCGAGCCGATCTGGCAGTAGCGCATCAGCGGCACCATGCTGTCGCCATGCCCGCCCAGCACCAGCGCCGTGATATCCCGTGCAGAAAACCCGGTTTGCTCGGCGATGAAACACTTCATGCGCGCGGTATCCAGCACCCCCGCCTGCCCGAACACCTTGTCGCGCCCCTGACCGCTCACGCTCCAGGCGCGGTAGGTGAGCACATCGACCGGGTTGGACACCACCAGCACCGTCGCTGTCGGCGCGTGGTGCTTGATATCCGCCATGATGCTGTCGAGGATTGGCAGGTTGGTACTCAATACATCCTGGCGCGACTGGCCGGGCTTGCGCGGCACGCCCGCCGTGATCACCACCAGCTCGGACCCCTCCAGCATCTCGGCTTTGGCCCCGCCGTGAACATGGGTATCGGAACCTGAATCCACAGCCGCCTGCCAAACGTCCAGCGCCTTGCCCTGCGCCAGTTCACCCTGCACGTCCATCAACACCAGCTCACGGCACAACTCATCCCGGGCGATGATCTGCGCCGCCGCCTCGCCGACCAGGCCGGCACCCACAATCGTTAATTTGTTCACCAGACACCTCCCAGCGGCGCGCGCCACCAGGAACACGCCTGCGTATAGAGAGAAGTATTGCCTGCCGGGGCTAAATGGCCACCCAAGACGATGCGACGACCTTCACTTGACAGTATTCCATGGCAGCGCGAATACTTTGGCCAGATTCATATAGATGACCATACAACAAGGTGAATCAATCAGTGAACATGCTGCCCAAGCGCCCCGTCGCCACACCACCGCCCACCGGCCTCAGCGCCACGCCTCCCTGCTGCCCACCTTCCGTTACCAGGCGCCCGCCTGTGAGCGGCAGCTAGCGCAACGCCGCGTCCCCTTCCTCGAAACCGTAGCAGCAGCCCGAGCGCCAGCCCAACCGAGACTCCTTGAATGACCTCCTTAGATATACAGCTATTACTGACGGCACTGGCCAGTGTTCTGGTGCTGGTGGCGCTCATCGTTTCGCGTCTGAAAATGCACCCGCTGCTGGCCTTGCTGGTGGTGTCCATTGGCGTGGGCTTCGCGACGCATATGGCGCCAGGCAGCATCGTCGCCCACCTGCTCACCGGCGCCGGCAAGACACTGGGCGCAGTGGGGGTGGTGATCGCGCTGGGTGCGATGCTCGGCAAGATCCTGGCTGACGCTGGCGTCACGGAACAGGTCGCGGATGTCATCCTCAAGCGCACCTCCGACCGCATGATCCCTTGGGCCATGATGCTGGTTGCCTTCGTCATTGGCATCCCCATGTTTTTCGAAGTCGGCCTGGTGATCATGCTGCCGCTGATATTCAGCGTGGCGCGCAAACTGGAAAGCAAGGCGCGCTTCAAAGGCTCGGCGTATGTGTATGTAGGTGTGCCGGTCATTTCGGCGCTTGCCGCCATGCACGGCATGGTACCGCCGCACCCAGGCCCCCTGACCGCCATCGCCGTGCTCAAGACCTCGGTGGGGCCCACCATGCTCTATGGCTTCCTTGCCGCCATTCCGGCAATGATCCTGGGCGGCCCGCTGTACGGCATGTTCATTTCACCGCGCATGAACA
The DNA here is from genome assembly GCF_034044115.1 of Pseudomonas sp. BO3-4. Lineage (NCBI taxonomy): Bacteria > Pseudomonadati > Pseudomonadota > Gammaproteobacteria > Pseudomonadales > Pseudomonadaceae > Pseudomonas > Pseudomonas sp. BO3-4. Next base: position 713,837 of record NZ_CP139018.1, on the reverse strand, counting down.
CGCGGCCCGATCAGGCATTGCTGGACCAGTTCACACTGGCTGAAAAAGCCGATAGCCAACCCCGCCCCGGGGTAGTGGTCGGCATGCTGGCCGCATTGCTGCCGGCCATCCTGATGCTGGTGCATGCCGTTGCCGAGATGCTGCTGCCCAAAGGCAATGCGCTGCTGGAACTGGCCAGCTTCCTGGGCAACCCGCTGATCGCCATGCTGCTGGGCGTGCTGTTCGCCGGCGCCAGCCTGGTGCTTGCGCGCGGCGGCGACGCCGAACAGCTGCGCGATGCGCTGGGCAAAAGCCTCAAGCCGATTGCCTCGATCATCATGATCATTGCCGGTGGCGGTGCCTTTCAGGAAATGCTGACCAGCGCCAAGGTTGGCGATGCCATTGTGCACCTGACCCAGCAATCTGCCTTCCCTCCCCTGATTCTGGGGTGGCTGATCGCGATGTTGCTCTCGGTGTCTACCGGCTCTGCCACCGTCGGCATCGTGGGTGCTGCCGGCTTGCTGGCACCGCTGGCAGGTGCAGACCCAAGCCTTAACCTGCCTTTGCTGGCCTTGTCCATCGGCTGCGGTTCGCTGTTTTTCAACTATGCGAACCATGCGGGCTTCTGGATGGTGAAAGAATCCTTTGGCATGACCATGGGCGAAGCCACCAAGACCATCTCGGTGGTGCAATCCATTGTGGCGGTGGTTGGGCTGATGGTGGTGTTGATGTTGAATGCGGCCATCACCATAGGTTGAACTCGAGTCAACGGGGGCTGCGCAGCAGCCCCAATCTGGCCCCAACCTCGAGCAACGATCTGGCCTAACGTTCCAGATCCTGCTCGCTTCGTTCCATTACCTTCCCGCACTGCTCACTGGCCAACCGGCTGATGATCCGGATCGCCTGATGGATACCGGCCGTGTTGCGAAAGCTCAGCCGCGGGTTGTGTTCGCACTCGAGCATTTCGTCGTGCTGGACCAGGGCCTCGCCTAGCAGTTCCAGGGTCCACGCGTAGCTTTGGATGGTGGAGAGGCGTTCTTGGTCAGACATGGCGGGCCTCCGGTTGGGGGGAGACGAAGCGGGGCTTGCTGAAGGTGAAGTAGCGCAGGGCCGTTGCGGAACGGCGGAGGAGAACGGATGCGAGGATCCTGGATGGACTTGAGATGAGCATGCATGCGGTCCTTTTCGATTGAAGCACCACGCTGACCGTCGCCAAACGATTAGGGTGGCAGCTGTACGCAGGTTGGCGAACCGAGGAAAAGGAACTCGGCAGACCCGAAGGTCTCCCACGCACAGCCGCCATTACACGAAACTGCGGACGCAAAAAAAGCGCCTGCAATCGTGATCGGGGGCGCCGATGCGCCTTTTCGTTCGGGTCGCCAAACCCGGTCGCGGAGTTGGCCGCGACTGGAGCACGGTAGCGTCGTGGGGGCTGCAATGCAAGGTTTGGGGGGATGTGAATGGACGCTGGGAGTTGTAGGAAACGTCGGCTAAAACGGGTTGGTATCAAGATCTAGTTGAAGGTTGGTAGCGGCGTAAATGGGGAGACAGGAGTCGAATCAGGCACCTGAAAGCTAAAAAAACCATCGAATCAGTTATTAGATCTTCTCGAACGTATACCTAAATCCAAAGATACAATCTGCGACACCTCACTCACAGTCTTTGCTGCAAAGGTGCGCTGACTAGCGCGATGCCGGCCTGACTACCCAGGAAAAGCTGTAAGCGCACTTAGGCGTCAGTGAGCCTTTTCCGAAGAAAGCTCAAAGCATCCTTGAAAACCTGATACCAATTTTCAGAGGGCTCGCTCATGAGAGGATGCCAAAAGAATCTGAATTCATGGCCTCCATCATCTTCTGCAAAATGCACCCAAGTATCAGGAAGGTCTTGGTCAACATAACATTCATGAAATGCCCATGTGTGTCCAGTTACGATGGAACGCCTCTCCCCCAAATGTCGCCCAACTGTCGACTGAATACCTGCTTCTTCTTTCAGCTCTCGAACTGCAGCCAGGTCGGTTGACTCACCTGGCTCGACACTGCCTTTGACCAGCTGAAAGCCTGCTAATGGATGCTCGAACGCTAAAATTTCCAGCGTTTCTCGGCCTCGCAGGACTACAGGACAAGATTTTTCTGCTTCCATGCCGTCACACCTCCGATCCTTACACGTGAGTTGGGAAGCATAAGCGAAGCAAGCTGCCTGACCGATGAGCCCGCCTTCATCTTGACCTCACCCTTGACCCCACTCCGGGTTACCTTCATACCGCAGCCACCCCGCAACCCCCACTCCCCCATCTACCCGATCCTTAGGATGAACACGCCCTTCACTAACCGGCACATCTGCAAAATCAAACGGACTCATCCCCTCAATACACGCAACATTCACACCATACTGATCCGGCGCAGAACGCCGCTGGTGGAAGGTATAGATACCGCACCTCGAGCAGAAGTAATGCTTAGCTTCCCGTGTATGGAACTGATAAAGGGTCAGTGCCTCCTCCCCTTGCGTCACAGTGATATCGCCTAGATTGGCTGACACGGCCACGGCCCCGCGCATGCGGCAGAGCGAACAGTTGCACCTGCGCGCGGTACGCAGACCATCGGTCAAACGCAGTTCAAACCGTACAGTCCCGCAATGGCAGGCTGCTTGGTAAACAGGGCGATCATCCTTTTTTTCATCAGTCATAACGTTCCCCTGCCTGAGAAGGCAACCTGGATATCCACGAGAGAAAGGCCCAAATCTATGTACTTTAGCCTGACACTATGATTGCCTCCCGGGAGGTGGTGTAACTGAACCAGACTTAATGCCGCAACCAATGAGTTAGATAAAAAGTGGTATGAGACTTTATTTGCATACCACATCAATCTCACTGTTCCTGACTGCTTTTCCTTGCCCGTGACGATGCCGGCCTCGACACTGCCTTCTTCGCTTTGGCTGCCGCTGGGCTTTTCCCTCGTTTCGGTCCGGCCACCACGCAGGAACTGGCCAGCGGCGCGGCCACAGCGATTGGCCCACCAACCTTCAACTGGCCGACAGTGTTGCCGACGAGCGTTGCAGTGGGCTTATCTTTGGTAGTCATCACCATCCCCATCCGCACACCAAAGAGACGCAGCACGGCCTCCAAAGTGCTGAGCTTCGGATTCGACTTCCCGCTTTCCAGTTCGTACAGGCTTTTCGTGGACATCTTGCACATGGCCGCGAAGGTCTCTTGGTCAAGCCCGGTGACTTCGAGCCGTAGACGGCGGATGGATGCCCCAATTGGATCGAGCCCCGCCGCGTTGCGCTTGACGATATCCTCTACAAGCTGGGCGCGCTCTTCAGGCTGTAGTTTTTTCATCGCAGTCCCCACTCCACGAGTCGCTTGTCCAGGTTATTCACGGGTAGAGAGGCTGCATTGCGCATCGATTCGGGCGCATCGGTCAGCAGATCGGGCAACGCCCTGAATGCCTCAGCCGCATTCATCAACCGTTGCAGCAGGACATCGGGATCAGTGTAACCAACAAGCTCAGCGCAGTTGTCGCGCCAATTAGAAGACCCCTTGCGCTCTGCTGCCCACTTCGTCGTCCGTGTGATGCCCTCTTCATCGAGGATCATTGGCGCGAGGTCATAGATTGGCGCCAAACAAAACCTCCCACCCACACGCATGATGGAAGTGTTGCGGCCGTGGTTATCGGTGTTCCCTAGAATGCGGTTCAGCAGATCGCGCCGCACATACTCGAACACCAGGTCGTCCACCTCATCCTGCTGGCCGTTATCGATCCATAGGCCTACCAGTCGGTGAACCACTTCGGCATGCGCCATCGGATGCGCGTAGCCGGTAATACCGCAGATCGAGTACACCGACTCCAGCGGTATCCGCTCCACCACGCCATCCACTACTCGGCGATCAAATCGTGGCATCCAGAGGCTTGGCTTCACTGCCTCTTCAAGCGCCAAACCATCAGTGGGAACCGTATCAAGGCCGAGGGCAGCAACCGCCTTGTAGTAATGAAACTCTGTTCGCAGGATGTCCTGGTCGCGCTCGCCGCCTCGATTACGCGCGAACTTGATCAGCCAGTGACGGCACGCCTGGTCATCGGGGAGCATCGCATCCGCATACAGAGCACCGCCGTGGGCTTCGGTCATGACCAGCTTGGGGGCTTGCCCGTTGGCACCGGTAGCACCGCCCAACGCCGCGCCGGTTTCATAGGCGTACTCAAGAAATTCGTTCGTCCTGTCCACGACCTCAGCACGCGCGAAAGCCTCGCTCCGATCCGGCTGAAGGCCTTCCACCGATTCCTTGATGCGCAGGTGCCCAATAGGCGCCGGCGTGAAGCGCTCCAGAAGGTAAAGCCCCATTTCCACACCTTCGGGCTTAAGACGCCCATAGCGGGATTCAAGAGAGTCCTTGGCAGCACCAGAGGGAATGATGTCGTAGAGGAATGCTGGATATCCTTTGACGTCATGGTGGTCCCAGTTCAACGGAAGGTTAACGCTTAGGGCGAGTTCGCAACGATCCTCCATGCGATCAACGTTCGCGATGATGTAGTCGCCGTCGTAGGCGACAAGGCACCTTCCATCAGCAACACGCTCGGGGTTCTCAACCGTGAGTGTCGCTGCATCGCGCCATGCACCATCGGAGAAAGCCTGGATCGTGAGTCTGAGCGGCATCGGGACACCTTTAATCAGTACTTTAATGCTGATTATCATAGTGCGCATGGCAGGAATCGGCAATATTTTGCTGATTAAAAGCTTAAGCACGGATAAAACCGGCATCACACTACCGATTATGCATTCACAGCGCGCGGGAGGGCGGGCTAGAGGTCGTTGCTGCGCCTGGAAGGCAGGAAGTGTGATTCAACCTTTGGGTTATAGGACCATGTTTAATTGCGTTGGGTAGGTGGTGGATGGCACGGGCTTCGCCCGCGTTCGCGGGTAAACCCGCTCCTACAGGGGGGTGGAACGGCTACGCCTTGATGAATCCATAGGTTACCCACATCCAAGCGAAGCCAAAGGCCGTCAGCCACGTGGATATCTGTAGAGCCAACTTAAGTTTTGCAGGGAAGTTTTCTAGTTCTTCGATGTCCAGATGCCCTCGGCGCATATGTACGCCAGGCCAAATGAGTATTCCACAAAGAAACGTTATCAGCAGCCACCGAGCGCCAAAGCGCCGCGTGCCCAAAAACAGTTTCATTTGCTCCAGGCCGGGATGACTTTGGATAGCCGAGGTTGCAACAGTGAAATTTCTTGTACCCGCGATGAATGCACTGACCGCACAACCGGCCAACGCGATCACGAACGGACACGCCAGCATTATCCACTTCAGCCACACGGGCCAACTCTCGAACTCAGTCATAATGTGATTCGTAGATCAGCTCGCCCATTTGCTCACCGCCCTCCGCACCGGCGATGCTCCCAGCAAAAGCCCCTCCCCCGACCAGCGCAATGCCACATACCGGCGCCCCGAAACCCGCGGTACCAGCAGAGAACACCCCACATACAGCGAGCGCAGTGATCCCAGCAATCTTGCCACCCACGATCCCTCCCGCCAGCCCCCCAGCGAAAGCACCTGCCTCAGACAAACGAATTTTTTTGCAGGCTTCGGTTTCCCCTGCACGGCAGGCCTCTTGGACTTTCAGATAGGAAGATGTACCACCTAAGCCAATTCCGACATGCCCACCATACCGAAGGTACTTACTAAGCTTCGCCACTTTGTCCAAGTATGTGGCGTACCCAGGAATCTGCCCTGGCCCACCGGCTTTCGACCAATGATGCACAAGACTCTTGGTCGAGATATTCAAGCTTTTCTTCAGCCGCTCGTAGGCCCCTAGATTCAGATGTTTATTTAGAAAAGTCGCCTTCAGCTGACCATCTAGCTGCTCCAATAACAGCCGTCGTTCGGCGAAGAACGATGGACTATTCAGATGGCCATGGCGCAGAAATTCTTGCTGATGCAAACGCTCGATGTTGCCAAGTGTGCTGCGAAGCTGCCGGAGGCCGTGGTCCATCATGTCCTTACCCACCCCCATGGAGAGACTGGCGTCACTAAGCAGTCCGGCAATTTCAGCCTGGTACTCCATCATGAAATCTGACTCGGCAAAATCGAGTACAGCCAAGGAACGTCGCGCGCGCTCGGCGGCCGCCATTAGCTGGCCCTCCTCCTGGGTGCAGGCATAACCGTTATCCGGATCGCCGATGACGAAGATTTCCCCTGCCTTGAACCCCTGCTCGAAAGTCGGGTTAAGGCGTTGCAGGTACGAAATGGGCAAGGTCGAATCATGGCTAGCCAGCTCCAACAGAATCTGCGGGAACGACATGCTCCGGGGCACCACATAGAATCCCGGCTGCATCTGCCCAGGCAACCCGCCAACCATGGCGGGCGAAGCCCCTGCCAAAGCGCTAGAGCTCCCAGGGCCAGCGGGTGTGAGGCTAGTGCGTACGGCAACCGGCAGCCGCGGCGGGGGCATTTCCCCTAAAGGCGCCACCACCCGGTTGCTACCCTCTGGGCAACCGCAATCAACTAACGCGCCATCCATCGCGACTGGCTGGCCATCCGAGATGAAGTGCCACACCCCTTCGACGACCTTTCCTTCCAGCCCGCAAAGTGGACAAGGTGTGGTGGGATCCCCCATCCTCAGGACCATTCGTCCCTCGTCGAGGTAACCTTCCCCGGTGGCGATGCAAGTCGCACCTGTGGTGGTTACATCACCGTCTACTGCTTGGCCAAGCCCATCCAGACTGACGCGCATTTCAGAGTCCCTTGCGAACTGTAAGAGCGAAAGAACCTAACAGCTAAGAAGGGGCAAATGAGGCCTCGAGCAGCTAACGAGACGATTCCTACGAGCAACGCGGATTTAGGACTAGGCACGACCTAGCGGTTTGAGAACGGGACAACGGGAACAAAAAAGCCCGCACAAGGCGGGCTTCTATTGGTGCCAGGTAGCGATAAATCGCCATAGGCCAACTGATTCTGGTGCCGGAGACAGGAATCGAACCTGCGACCTTCGCGTTACGAGTGCGCTGCTCTACCGACTGAGCTACACCGGCGTGTAGCGCAACGTACCACTGCTCACACCCGTAACGCAAACCCCTGTTTCCGCTGGTTTATTGCCCCGCCCTCAAGCCCCCTTGCACCCTTTGGGCGCCAGGTCTTCCTCGATGTCGGTCGTGCACGCCCAGCCGCTGGCCGAACGCGTCAGGGTCAGGGCCTTGCCCAGCGCGTTGGCCGGCGCATCCACCAGGGTGCAGACAATGCTGCCGCTGCCATCTGCGGCCTTGCCGCTGGCCGTGATCGCACAATGCGCCGTCGCCGGCTGGCCACCCAGGGCGGCGACATCCGCTACATCCTTTCCATCATTCAGCCGCAGATCCATCGCCGTCTTCAGCGCGCTGATCTCCAGCAACCCGGCCGCGGCCTTGGAGCGTGCCTGGTGGTTGGTGTACATCGGTAAGGCGATGGTCGCCAGAATGCCGATGATCGCGACGACGATCATCAGTTCGATCAGGGTGATACCGCGTTGCCCTTTCATGAACGTAGTTCCTTTTTGATTCGCTTACACATTGAGGTCAGTTGCGCCCCAACCGGCAGCGGCGCAGTAGGCCTGAACAGACACCTTTTGTCACCCCTGCCCGCACGGGCGTCATCTTCGCTGAACTACTCTAGTGAGCATCACGGACGCGTGCCCTTGCATGGACGCGGCAAGCTGTTTCCAGGCTTGTCGCCGGGGCTGAACAAGGACCTTTGCATGACTTCATCTTCACTTCTCTACCGCTGGCACGGCACCGACGCCAATGGCGCGCCGGTCAGCGGCCAAACACCCGGGCGCAGCCCGGCTTATGTGCGCGCCGGGCTGATTCGCCAGGGCATCACGGTGGCGAGTTTGCGGCCGGCCAGCGGGCTGGCGTTCAGCTTGCCAAAGCGGCGCGAAAAGGCAGACCCGGCGGGGTTCAGCCGGCAGTTGGCGACGTTGCTCAAGGCCGGCGTGCCGCTGCTGCAAGCGTTCGAGGTGATGGGCCGCAGTGGTTGCGATGCGGCGCAGGCGGCGTTGCTGGAAAGATTGAAACAGGATGTGGCCTCGGGCCTGGGGTTGGCGGATGCGTTGCAGCGTCACCCGGCATGGTTCGATGCGCTGTATTGCAACCTGGTACGGGTGGGCGAGCAGTCCGGTACGCTCGACCGGCAGCTGGAGCAGCTGGCCGGCATGCTGGAACAGCGTCGGGTGCTACACAAGAAGGTGCGCAAGGCGATGATCTACCCGCTGCTGCTGCTGCTGACCGGGCTGGGGGTGTCGGCGATCTTGTTGCTGGAGGTGATTCCTAAATTCGAGAGCATGTTCTCGGGCATGGGCGCGGCGTTGCCGGCATTTACCCAATGGGTGATCAACTTGTCCACAGGGCTGAGCCGTTTTGCGCCGCTGCTGCTGGTGATGGGCTTAATGCTGGGTGTTGCCGTGCGCCAGCTTTACCGGCAGCACGCGCCAGCGCGCCTGTGGATATCTCGGCGGGTGCTGGGCTTGCCCGTGTTTGGCAAGTTGCTGGGGCAGGCCGCGCTGGCGCGGTTTGCGCGCAGCCTGGCAACGTCCTACGGCGCCGGGGTGCCGTTGCTGGATGCGCTGGGTACGGTGGCGCGGGTAACGGGTGGCGACCTGCACGAGCAGGCGGTGTTGCGGCTGCGCCAAGGCATGGCCAATGGGCAAGGGTTAAACCAGGCGATGGCCGGTGAACCGCTGTTTCCCCCCTTGCTGGTGCAGTTGACGGCCATCGGTGAATCCAGCGGCACGCTGGACCAGATGCTGGAAAAAGCCGCCAGCCATTACGAGGAACAGGTCAGCCAGGCGCTGGACCAGTTGACCAGCCTGCTGGAGCCGGCCATCGTGCTGATCCTGGGCTTGCTGGTGGGTGGCCTGGTGGTGGCGATGTACCTGCCGATCTTCCAGTTGGGTAGTTTGATCTGAACATGACTTTATGGGCTTTGCTGGCTGAACAGCCAGCGTATTTCCTCACCCTTGCCACGGTGCTCGGCCTGCTGGTGGGCAGCTTTATCAACGTGCTGGTATATCGCCTGCCGATCATGCTGGAGCGCCAATGGCAGCGTGAGGCGCAAGAGGTATTGGGGCTGCCGACCACGCAGCACCCGCGTTTCCACCTGTGCCTGCCCGCCTCCCGGTGCCCAGACTGTGCGCACCGGATTCGTGCGTGGGAGAACATTCCGGTCATCAGCTACCTGGCCTTGGGCGGGCGCTGTTCGTCCTGCAAAAACCGCATCAGCCTGCGTTACCCGGCAGTGGAAGTGGCCAGCGCGCTGCTGTCGCTGGTAGTGGCCTGGCGCTTCGGCGCTTCGGTAGAGGCGTTGCTGGCGTTGCCGCTGACCTGGTGCCTGCTGGCGCTGAGCCTGATCGATGCGGACCACCAGCTGCTGCCGGATGTGCTGGTGCTGCCGACCATGTGGCTAGGGCTGATCGTCAATGCCTTTGGCATCCATGTGCCCCTGGCCGACGCACTGTGGGGCGCAGTGGCCGGGTACCTCTGCCTGTGGACGGTGTACTGGGTGTTCAGGCTGGTCACCGGCAAGGAAGGCATGGGCTATGGCGATTTCAAGCTGATGGCGCTGATCGGGGCGTGGGGGGGGTGGCAGGTGCTGCCGTTGACGCTGCTGTTGTCGTCGGTGGTGGGGGCGCTTGTTGGCCTGTGCCTGCTGCGTTTTCGCCGGCATGCCTTGGGCACGGCTATCCCGTTTGGCCCTTATCTGGCAATTGCGGGGTGGATTGCCGTGCTCTGGGGTGATGAAATATACGCCTCATACATACAACTGCTTGGATACTGATGACCACTGCGGCCTTTACCCCCTGGATTCTCGGCCTGACCGGCGGCATTGGTAGCGGCAAAAGCGCCGCTGCCGAGCGCTTTGTCGAGCTTGGCGTGCACCTGGTCGATGCCGACCAGGCGGCGCGCTGGGTTGTCGAACCTGGTCGCCCGGCCCTGGCCAGCATCGTCGAGCGCTTCGGCCCGGGCGTGCTGCAGGGCGACGGCCAGCTCGATCGTGCCGCCCTGCGCCAGCTGATATTCGCCGACCCGGCGCAACGCAAATGGCTGGAACAACTGCTGCACCCGCTGATCGGTCAGGAGATTTTCAGCTATCTGGCCAAGGCGCAGTCGCCTTATGCGGTCTATGTGTCGCCGCTGCTGATCGAATCGGGCCAGCATCACAAGACCCAACGTGTGCTGGTGATCGATGCGCCGCAGGACCTGCAAATAGCCCGTACCCTGGCGCGGGACAACACCAGTGCCGAGCACGTGCAGGCCATTTTGCAGGCGCAGTTGGCCCGTGAGGATCGCCTGCGCCATGCCGATGATGTGGTGGTCAACGACGGCGGCCTGGCCGCGCTGCATGAGCAGATTGACCGCCTGCACCACTTTTACCTGACTTTGAAAGGAGGCCAGCCATGAGCCAGCCATTGACCGTCGATTGCCCAACTTGCGGCGCGCCTGTGGAATGGAGCGAAAAAAACGCGTTCCGACCGTTTTGTTCGGACCGTTGCAAGCTGATCGACCTGGGCGCCTGGGCAGCCGAGGAGCACAAGATTGCGGGGTCGGAAGGGTCCGAAGATGAGCTGTATTCGGGGGACCTGGAGCCGCGGCATTGAGCTGATCCAAAAATGCAACGCGGGCCCACAACCCGCGCGGTACCTGTGGGAGCGGGCAAGCCCGCGAAGCAGGCGGCGCAGTGGATGGCACGGGCTTCGCCCGTGTTCGCGGGCATGCCCGCTCCCACAGTGAGAGTGCAACCTCTGAGTACTGATTACCCCCGAAGAGGCCGGCACAGCCACCACACATTCACCGCTCATCTTCCTTCCAGGGCGCCTGCAGGTACCGCGTACGGTTGAAGGTTTCCAGCCACTCGGGGCAAAACACCACCAGCGCACTGATCACCATGCCGTTGATGAACGCCTCGGGGAACATCATCAGCCACAGGTAGCCCACAAAGTCGCTGAGCCACTCCGGCAGGGCAAAACGCCCGTCCAGCCACAACACCCCTAGCGCTGCGGGGACGCAAATCAGCACGGTCAGCGCTGCCGGGAAGAACCCCGAACAGAAGATATAAACGAACAGGTTTCGCGGCTGGGCGCGCTCGACCACTATCGCGCACACCTCGGTAATCAGCACCGGCAAACCAATCAGCAACAAGCCGTTCACCCCCAACGCCGCCAGATCTTGTCGCCCAAGCGCCAGCAAGCCAAGCTGGGCCATGAAGCCACCCAGCACCGCCAGCGGCCAGTCCAGCAACAGGGTAACCGCCGTCATGCCAATAAAGTGGTACGACACCCCGGTATCAAAGTCGCGCCGCACCAGCCACAGCGCAAACAGGCAGAACACCGTGCCAAACAGCAAATGCTGGCGGCGCCGGTCGGTAAACAGTTCAACCCAGCGAACCCGGCTCACCGCCCAGATCAACAACGGCACATAACCCAGCCAGCCAAGGGTAAGGGTGGTGCCGGATAACACCTGCGCGCTGATCACCTGAACAATACCCTTTGCGGCCATGTGGATAAAACCGAGTCTACACCCATTCTCCCATTCCTTCGGCTGCGGTAGGCTGACGCTTCCGTTCGATGCAGGAAGCATTGGTCATGCTGGAAGGAACCAACCCCGCCCTGCTACTGGCAGCGGCACTCAACGCCATCATCGGTGTAATTCACCTGGCCATCATCGCCGTGGGGCCGCGTTGGTACCGTTTGTTCGGGGCCGGTGAGCGCATGGCGGTGGCCGCCGAAAAGGGCCACTGCTACCCGGCGCTGATCACCGCCGCCATCGCCTGCGTGTTGCTGGCCTGGTCGGCCTATGCGCTGTCGGCTGCCGGGGCGATCGGGCGGCTGCCCTTGCTGCTGCCAGTCATTTGCCTGATCACCCTGGTGTACTTGCTACGCGGCCTGCTGGGGCCAGGATTGCTGGCGGGCACCGGGCGTTCGCAGCGTTTTATCGTGGTCAGTTCGCTGATCTGCCTGGGCTTTGGCGTGGTGCATCTGGTCGGGCTGGTGCAGCAGTGGCCGGTGCTGGGCTGATTTTCACGCTTAAACAGCATCTTACCGTCATCGATTAGCGGCTAAGCTTGTCTGCATGGATGACTCAGACTACCTGCGCCTGCTTACCATCCAGGCCGAACAAGCCAATGCCTTTCTCTCCAACGCCCGTAAGTGGGAGCGGGAGCGATGGGTGTGCCAGCGCCTGTTGCAGGGGCTGAACATCCCCTACCGCAGCGAGGACTTCACCCCGGCGGGGCAGGAGCCACCAGACGTGCTGTTCCGCGACGCCGCCTTCGAGGTGTTTTTCGTGCTCGACGAGGGCCGCCGGCTGAACGATGAATGGCGCGAGGAGCTGCAGCGGCGGCGCAGTGCGTTTTCCCTGGCGCAGCTGGTACGCCGCGAAGCACGCCCACGGCGCATCAGTGCCACCGAACTGCTGGGGCGCCTGGCGCCCACCTTGCGCAAGAAGGCGCACAATTACCGGGAACGCGGGCTGGAGCTGAACGAGCTGGACATCATCGCGTTCTCCAGCCTCAAGCGCGAAGTGCTCGACCTCAACACCCACTTCCCGCCGCCTACCGAATACCTGCGCCAAGGCTGGCGCTCGCTGTCGCTGGTCGGGCCAACCTTTGCCCGGGTACTGTTTGCCCACCCCGATGCGCCGGATTTCCTGCGCGGCAACCTGGGCCGCAGCATCGTCTTCGACGTAGGCATCAGTCTTTGATCCAGTGCAGCGACTGTTTGCGATGGCGTACACTCGGCGCCAGGGATAGAAAGCATTATCATTTGTTTCAAGCGCCTGCGCGAACGCTGTAGCGTTTGCGCAGTCACAAACGTCTACCTGACGAGGCCCACCATGACCAGCCGCCTGAACCCGGAAGATCAGCGTCGTGTCGATGAGTATCTGCGAGCCCCCCAGCACCAAGTCGAGCGCAGGCCCTTCCGGCCGTGGCTGCTCCTTGTGCTGGTGCTGGCCGTGACCATCGGGTTGGGTCTCATCAGCCGCCTGCTGAGTGGACTGGTGCTATGAGCTGCTTCGCGCTCGCCCTCCCCTCGCGCAGTTTGCGGCCGGCCCCCAGGGCCACGAATTCCGTAAACCTTATGAGATATTCCCATGACTCATCGCATCGTGATTGTCGGCGGCGGCGCCGGCGGCCTGGAACTGGCGACCCGCCTGGGTAAAAGCCTGGGCAAGCGCAAGCAGGCCGAAATCACCTTGGTGGACACCAACCTCACGCACATCTGGAAGCCACTGCTGCACGAAGTGGCCGCCGGCTCGCTGAACTCCTCGGAAGACGAACTGAACTACGTGGCTCAGGCCAAGTGGAACCACTTCAATTTCCAGCTGGGGCGCATGAGCGGCCTGGACCGTGAAGGCAAGCAGATTCAACTGGCTGCCACCCTCGACGAAGAGGGCCGCGAGCTGCTGCCTGCGCGCACCCTGGGCTACGACACCCTGGTGATTGCCGTGGGCTCCAACACCAACGACTTCGGCACCCTGGGCGCAGCGCAGCACTGCCTGTTCCTGGATACCCGCAAGCAGGCAGAGCGTTTCCACCAGCAACTGCTGAACCACTACCTGCGTGCCCACGCCGGCGACGTGGCCAGCGAGAAAATCAGCGTGGCCATTGTCGGCGCCGGTGCCACCGGTGTAGAGCTGGCGGCCGAGCTGCACCACGCTGCCCACGAGCTGGCGGCCTATGGCCTGGACCGCATCCAGCCCAAGGACATGCACATCACCCTTATCGAGGCGGGCCCGCGCGTTCTGCCGGCGCTGCCGGAGCGCATCAGCGTACCTGTTCACAAAACCCTGGAAAAACTCGGTGTGAAGGTGATGACCAACGCCGCAGTCAGTGAAGTGACCGAGGACGGCCTGAAAACCAAGGACGGTGAAGTGATCCAGGCCAGCCTGAAAGTGTGGGCAGCCGGTATCCGGGCGCCAGGTTTCCTCAAGGACATCGATGGCCTGGAAACCAACCGCATCAACCAGCTGGTCGTGCGCCCTACCCTGCAAACCACCCGCGACGACAACATCTTCGCCTTCGGTGACTGCGCCGCCTGCCCGCAACCCGGCAGCGACCGTAACGTGCCGCCGCGCGCACAGGCGGCGCACCAGCAGGCTTCGATGCTGGCGCAAAGCCTGAAGGCGCGCCTGGAGAACAAGGCCCTGCCGACGTACGAGTACAAGGACTATGGCTCGCTGGTGTCGCTGTCGCGCTTCTCGGCGGTGGGCAACCTGATGGGTAACCTGATGGGCAGCGTGAAGCTGGAAGGCTGGCTGGCGCGGATGTTCTATGTGTCGCTGTACCGCATGCACCAGATGGCGCTGTACGGGTTCTTCCGCACGGCGTTGATGATGCTGGGCAGCAAGATTGGCCGGGGTACCGAGCCGCGCCTGAAGCTGCACTAACAGGCGCCCGCATGCCCTGTAGGCGCGGGTTTACCTGTGAATGCGATGGTGGTTGCACTGCCGCATTCGCGGGTGAACCCGCTCCTACAAAGGGGCGGTGTGGCAAACAGGTGGGATTGCACCGATGGGCGCATTTTTCGAGGCAAAAGAAAAAGGGCATCTCATGCGAGATGCCCTTTGTTCATGGTGGGTCGTGTAGGATTCGAACCTACGACCAATTGGTTAAAAGCCAACTGCTCTACCAACTGAGCTAACGACCCAAAAATGGTCGGGGTGAGGGGATTCGAACTCCTGACATCCTGCTCCCAAAGCAGGCGCGCTACCGGACTGCGCTACACCCCGAGTGTTTCAAAAAAAAGGGCATCTCTTTGAGATGCCCTTTTCTACATGGTGGGTCGTGTAGGATTCGAACCTACGACCAATTGGTTAAAAGCCAACTGCTCTACCAACTGAGCTAACGACCCGGAAAATGGTCGGGGTGAGGGGATTCGAACTCCTGACATCCTGCTCCCAAAGCAGGCGCGCTACCGGACTGCGCTACACCCCGAGATTGGCTCCGCGACCTGGACTCGAACCAGGGACCCAATGATTAACAGTCATTTGCTCTACCGACTGAGCTATCGCGGAACTGAACTTCGGTACAACTCCGAAGACTGTGTTCGCTTCGGACTCTTTAGCTTCTTCGCTTTCGCGTTGTCGCTGCTGAGGCCGGCTATTCTACATTCTTCGTTTTGCTTGTCAACCACTTTTTTTCATTCAACTTACTGATTTGTAAGTTGTTTTGCGATCACTGATGTTGCTGGTGATTCGCTTAGTGCCTGACAACGCGGCGTATATTAGGGGCACTCTAAATTTGATGCAAGCAAAAATTTCAAAAATTTCAGGCGGTTATCCAAGATTGGCGCAAAGGCCCGAAATAGCTGGGCTGTGCCGGCATTGGCAACAGGCAAAAAAAGCCCCGCAAACGCGGGGCTCATGGTGCAACACAATCAGCCGAAGACGATTTCGTCGCCTTCCACCTTGGCGGTGATCGCCGTACCGGGCAGGAACTTGCCGGCCAGAATCAGCTGCGCCAGCGGGTTCTCGATCCAGCGCTGGATCGCCCGCTTCAGCGGCCGTGCGCCGTATACCGGGTCGTAACCCACGGCAATCAGCTTGTCCAACGCCTCTGGGCTCAGGCTCAGCGACAGTTCGCGCTCCAGCAGGCGGCTGCGCAGGCGGCCGAGTTGGATTTCGGTAATACCGGCAATCTGCTCGCGGCCCAATGGCTCGAACACCACCACTTCGTCGATGCGGTTGATGAACTCCGGACGGAAGTGCGCCCCCACCGCATCCATCACTGCCGCACGCTGTGCCTCGCGGTCACCCACCAGTTCCTGAATCTGCGCCGAGCCCAGGTTGGAGGTCATCACGATCACGGTGTTGCGGAAGTCCACGGTGCGCCCGTGGCTGTCAGTCAGGCGGCCGTCTTCCAGCACCTGCAGCAGCACGTTAAACACATCCGGGTGGGCTTTTTCCACCTCGTCCAGCAGCACCACCGAGTAAGGCTTGCGCCGCACGGCCTCGGTCAGGTAACCGCCCTCTTCATACCCTACATAGCCTGGCGGTGCACCGATCAGGCGCGCGACGGAGTGCTTCTCCATGAATTCGGACATGTCGATGCGCACCATCGCCTCTTCGGTGTCGAACAGGAACTCGGCCAGCGCCTTGCACAGTTCGGTCTTGCCCACACCGGTCGGGCCGAGGAACAGGAACGAACCACTTGGCCGGTTCGGGTCGGACAGGCCGGCACGCGAGCGGCGCACGGCGTTGGCTACGGCGGTTACCGCCTCGCTCTGGCCAATCACGCGCTGGTGCAGCAGCTCTTCCATCTTCAGCAGCTTCTCACGCTCGCCTTCGAGCATCTTGGCCACAGGAATGCCGGTCCACTTCGACACCACTTCGGCAATTTCTTCCTCGGTGACCTTGTTGCGCAGCAACTGGTTTTCGGTCTTGCCGTGCTGGTCGACCATCTGCAGGCTGCGCTCCAGGTCCGGGATCACCCCGTACTGCAGTTCGGCCATGCGGCTCAGGTCGCCTTTGCGACGGGCGGTTTCCAGCTCCTGGCGAGCTTGCTCGATCTTTTGCTGGATTTGCGCCGAACCCTGCACTTCAGCTTTCTCCGAAGCCCAGATTTCTTCCAGGTCGGAATACTCACGCTCCAGCCGCTCGATTTCTTCGGTCAGCTTCTCCAGGCGTTTTTTCGCCGCTTCGTCTTCTTCTTTCTTCAGCGCCTGCGACTCCACCTTCAGCTGGATCAGGCGGCGATCAAGGCGGTCGAGCACTTCCGGCTTGGAGTCAATCTCCATGCGGATGCGGCTGGCCGCTTCGTCGATCAGGTCAATGGCCTTGTCCGGCAGCTGGCGGTCGGTAATGTAGCGGTGGCTGAGCTTGGCCGCAGCGATGATTGCACCGTCGGTGATGGCCACCTTGTGGTGCACTTCATAGCGCTCTTTCAGGCCACGCAGGATGGCGATGGTGTCTTCCTCGCTCGGCTCCTCGACCAGCACTTTCTGGAAACGGCGCTCCAGGGCGGCGTCCTTTTCGATGAACTGGCGGTACTCGTTCAGCGTGGTGGCACCTACGCAATGCAGCTCGCCGCGGGCCAGGGCCGGCTTGAGCATGTTGCCGGCGTCCATGGCGCCCTCGCCTTTGCCGGCGCCGACCATGGTGTGCAGTTCGTCGATGAACAGGATGATCTGGCCTTCCTGCTTGGACAGTTCGTTCAGCAGGCTTTTCAAGCGCTCTTCGAACTCACCGCGGTACTTGGCACCGGCAATCAGCGCGCCCATGTCCAGCGCCAGCAGCCGCTTGCCTTTGAGGCCGTCGGGCACTTCACCATTGATGATGCGCTGGGCCAGGCCTTCGGCAATGGCGGTTTTACCCACGCCAGGCTCACCGATCAGCACCGGGTTGTTCTTGGTACGGCGTTGCAGCACCTGCACGGTACGGCGGATTTCATCGTCACGGCCAATGACAGGGTCCAGCTTGCCCTCTTCGGCACGCTTGGTCAGGTCGACGGTGTATTTGTCCAGCGCCTGGCGCGATTCCTCGGCGTTGGCGTCATTCACTGCCGCGCCGCCACGCAGGTTGTTGATGGCATTTTCCAGCGCTTTCTTGCTCACGCCTTGGCTCAGCAGCAGCTTGCCGAGCTTGCTGTTTTCGTCCATGGCGGCCAACAGCACAAGCTCGCTGGAAATGAACTGGTCGCCCTTCTGCTGTGCCAGGCGGTCTGCCTGGTTAAGCAGGCGTGCCAAGTCCTGCGACATGTTCACGTCGCCGGTAGGGTTCTGTATTTTTGGCAGTTGGTCGAGCTCTTTCACCAGCCCCTGGCGCAGGCCATTGATGTCGAAGCCTACCTGCATCAGCAGCGGTTTGATGGAGCCGCCCTGCTGTTCGAGCAGCGCCTGTAACAGGTGCACGGGCTCGATGGCAGGGTGGTCCATGCCAACGGCCAAAGACTGGGCATCGGATATTGCAAGTTGCAGCTTGCTGGTTAAACGGTCTATTCGCATGGTGTACCTTCCTTTAAAGGGCAGGTCGGAGCGATGGACAGCGCCTGTTTATAAAGAAACCTGCCTGAGATGCCTTTATAGATAAGGCTGATTCTGGAAGATTCAAGCGTAGCGGGGTTGACCAAAGTCAACCTGTTGGATTAATGGGGGCCATTCGCGGGCATACTCGCCCCCACAGGTACACCACCGGTTTCAACGTTTGCGGAATCTCTGTGGGAGCGGGCGTGCCGGCGAAGAGGCCGGTACAGGCTAGCGCGGGTCCAGCCAGACCAACGATGCAAAACGCCCACCCTGCGGGGTACGGCGATAGGAGAAGAACCGCGCATCACTGACCGTGCACAAACCACCGCCATAAACAGCAGTCACGCCACGGGCAGCCAGGCGAATACGCGCCAGCTCATAGATATCCGCCAACAGCTTGCCTGGCCGTTCGCCGTCGACGAATGCCCGAGCTGCTTGCGGGTGCACGGCGGTAAAGGCATCACGCACTTCCAGCCCCACTTCGAACGCTTGCGGGCCGATGGCAGGCCCCAACCACACCAGCACCTCTGCTGGCGGCAGCGCCAGCCGGTCCAGCGTGGCTTCCAGCACGCCACCCGCCAGCCCGCGCCAGCCCGCATGTGCCGCCGCCACGCGGGTGCCGGCACGGTCGCAGAACAGCGCAGGCAGGCAATCGGCGGTCATCACGGTGCAGGCAATGCCAGGCTGGTGGGTCCAGCTGGCATCGGCCTCGGCGACCACCGCCGGGTCGGCATCCGCCACCACCCGCCCATGCACCTGCTTGAGCCAGGCCGGTTGGATGGTGAACTGTTCGCTCAGGCGGCGGCGGTTCTCGGCGACCGCGGCAGGGTCATCCCCAACATGGTCGCCGAGGTTGAAGGTTTCGTAAGGCGGCAAGCTGACGCCGCCCTGACGGGTGGTGACACAGGCGCGCACCGAGGCCGGGGCCGGCCAGTCGGGGAACAGCAACGCCTGCGTCAGGTCACTCATCCGATGAAGCTCTCGCGGTCCTGGTTCAGCAGCGACAGCAACCAGACGAAGTCATCCGGCAGTGGCGATTCCCACTTCATGACTTCACCGGTAATCGGGTGGGCCAAGGCAAGGAAACGCGCATGCAGCGCCTGGCGCGGGAAGGTCTTGACCGCCTCGACCATGGTCGGGCTGGCAGCGGGCGGAATACGGAAGCGCCCGCCGTACGTCTGGTCGCCAACCAGCGGGAAACCCACGTGGGCCATGTGCACGCGAATCTGGTGGGTACGGCCGGTTTCCAGCTTGACCCGCACATGGGTGTGCGAGCGGAAGCGCTTGAGTACGCGGTAGTGGCTGACCGCCGGCTTGCCGCCGTCGGTTACAGCCATGCGCTGGCGCATGCCGCCGTGACGGCCGATAGGCGCGTCGATCTTGCCACCGGCAGTCACCACGCCAATCACGATGCACTCGTAGATGCGGCTGACCTTGCGGGCCTGCATCTGCTCGACCAGCTTGGTCTGCGCCTGCAGGGTCTTGGCCACCACCATCAGGCCGGTGGTGTCCTTGTCCAGGCGGTGCACGATACCGGCGCGCGGCACGTTGACGATGTCTGGCACATGGTGCAGCAGCGCGTTGAGCAGGGTACCGCTGGCATGCCCGGCCGCCGGGTGCACAACCAGCCCGGCAGGCTTGTTGATCACCAGGATGTGGTCGTCTTCGTAGACGATATCCAGTTCGATATCTTCTGCGATCCACTCGCCCTGGGCCTCTTGTTCGGCCTCCAGGGCAAGCAGAGAGCCACCATGAACAAGGTCTCGAGGGCGCACGACTGCACCATCGACCGTCAGGCGGCCCTCTTTGATCCACGAAGTTAGCCGCGAACGCGAGTACTCGGCGAACAATTGGGCGGCGACCTGGTCGAGGCGTTGGCCGCCCAGTTCGGACGGTACCTCTGCGCTAAGTTGAATGATCTCGGACATGCTCGATTCGGCGGGCGCACAGCCTTTGGTTTCGGCTGCGAGCTTGTGGTTAAATACGGCTTCTTTTGTCCCGGGGTTGGCCGGGGCGCTCATCATAACAGGACGGCACCGCCCAAGACAGCGGCCGTCAAAGGGACGCAAGCCGCCATGCGAGTGAAACACCTGCTGCTGATCGCCATCCTCGGGCTTACCGCGGCCTGTTCCTCTAATAAAGAGGTCATTGACGAGAACCTCAGCGAGGCCGAACTGTACCAGCAGGCCCAGGCTGATCTGGACAACTCCAGCTACACCAGCGCCGTGAACAAGCTCAAGGCCCTGGAGTCGCGCTACCCGTTCGGCCGCTATGCCGATCAGGCGCAGCTCGAGCTGATCTACGCCAACTACAAGAATTCTGAGCCCGAGGCCGCCAAGTCGGCCGCCGAGCGCTTTATCCGCCTGCACCCGCAGCACCCGAACGTCGATTACGCCTACTACCTCAAGGGCCTGACCTCGTTCGACCAGGACCGTGGCCTGCTGGCGCGCTTCCTGCCGCTGGACATGACCAAACGCGACCCGGGTGCCGCCCGCGACTCGTACAACGAGTTCGCCCAGCTGACCAGCCGTTTCCCCAACAGCCGCTACGCGCCAGACGCCAAGCAGCGCATGATCTACCTGCGCAACCTGCTGGCTTCGTACGAAATCCACGTGGCCGACTACTACCTGAGCCGCCAGGCTTATGTAGCGGCTGCCAACCGTGGCCGCTACGTGGTCGAAAACTTCCAGGAAACCCCGTCCGTCGGTGACGGCCTGGCGGTGATGGTCGAGTCGTACCAGAAGCTGCACCTGGACGAACTGGCCGCCACGAGCCTGGAAACCCTCAAGCTCAACTACCCGGACCACCCGAGCCTGGTCGATGGCGAGTTCCAGCCCAAGCAGACCGAGTCTGACGGCCGCGGCTGGCTGTCCAAGGCCACCTTGGGCCTGATCGAAACCGATACCCCGCTGCCGCCAGGCGAAACCCGCGCCAACCAGGACGTGGTCAAGCAGTTCCAGGACGCGCGCGACGAGATGCCGCGAGAGCTGCTGCCTAAAGACGAGAACGGCGACCCGATCGTGCCGGAAGGCCCGAAAGAAGCCGAGAAAGACCGTTCCTGGTTCAGCTACATGACCTTTGGTCTGTTCGACTGACCTTCAGCGGTGAATGAAAGGGAGGCCTTGGGCCTCCCTTTTTTATTGGCCGCGTCCTAGACTGTTGGCTTCTTCAATCGACAAGCTGGACACCATGGTTCGCCTACTTTTCTGGATCGCCCTGATCGCCGCCGCGTTCTGGCTGTGGCGCAAGTTCAAAGTCAGCCAGCAGTCGCACCCCGAGGCGAAGCTGGATGCGCCGCTGAAGATGGTGCGCTGTGCCCATTGCGGCGTTCACCTGCCCAACGACCGGGCGCTGCAGCAGGGTAATGAGTGGTATTGCAGCCAGGCCCACCTGCAGCAGGGCCCTGGCCACCAAGGCTGAACACGATGTCTGTTCAATCCTGAAACCAATTCGAAATCTGTGGGAGCGGGCTTGCCCGCGAAGCAGGCACCACGGTGTATGGCACCGGCTTCGCCGGTGTTCGCGGGCACGCCCGCTCCCACAGTTTTTATCTGCAATTTCGTGTTCCACATATCCCTCCCCGACCCTTTCACACCATTTACGACCCCTCCCCCAGCACCAGCATTGACCCGCCCGGCCAAAATTCGCTAAATCCTATTTATCCGCATAAATATGAAAAATAGCGAAATGCTCAAACCCAAACGCAAGCGCCAGAAGCTGTCCGATGTGATCGTCGAATCAGTCAAGCGCTCGATCGTCACCGAAGCGCTGCACCCCGGCGACCGCCTGCCCACCGAACGTGAGCTGATGGAGCATTTCGAATGTTCCAAGGGCACCGCCCGCGAAGCGCTCAAGGCGCTCGAAGTCGAAGGCCTGGTCAGCACCCGCACCGGCCCGACCGGGGGCGCCTACCTGAACGAAGTGGGCACCGAGCCAGCCAGCCGCGCGCTGCGCAACTACCTGCATTTCCAGCACCTGGACGGCGAACAGGTGTACCAGCTGCGCAAAGTCATCGAGGTAGAACTGGCGGTGTCGGTGATGGGCAAGCTGAGCGAGGCCGATTATGCCGCGCTGCAGGCCAACATCGACTTCTGCAGCGCGCCGGAAGACAGCGAAGAAGGCCAGCGTGAGCAGCGCTTGGCGGAGCTTGAATTCCACACCCTGCTGGCCGACCGCTGCCCAAACCCGTTGCTGCGTTTCATGGCGGTGTTCCTCAACGACCTGCTGCGCGACCTGGTGGTGCTGAAAAAGGCCTACCTGCCCAAGCGCCAGCAGTTCGCCGCCGCCAACATCGGCTACCACAAGCAACTGCTGACCGCCTTGCGCGCCAGCGACGAACCCGCCGTACGCCGGCTGATGCACGAACACATGTGCGACGCCGAGCACCATATGACCGCGCTGGAAGGCGAGGTTGCCCGTAACTTCCTGCTGGAGTTCGATCACCACCACTGATGCGCCTGTAAAGAGGCCTGCACACAGGCCCGGCCGTACCCGCTTTGTCATTGCCACTCCTGCCTAATAACCACAAACAAGGAGTTACTCATGCAAAGACGTACCCTGCTCAAGGCAGGCCTTGCCCTGGGTGCCTTAGGTAGCCTCCCCTTGGGGGCACACCGGGCATTCGCCGACCAACCGCTGACCTTCTATGGGCTCAAGTCCATGTCGGGCGCCTTCGCCAGCTACGGCAAGTACGCCGACATGGGCTCGCGCCTGGCCATCGCCGAGCACCCGCAGTTGCTCGGCCACCCGCTCAAGTACAAAGTCATCGACACCGAAGGCAACGCCGGCAAGGCGGTGCGCAAGGTGCAGGAAGCCATCGGCCAGGATGGTGCACGCTTCTTCCAGGGGTGCACCCTGTCGTCTTCGGCACTGGCGGTGTCCAAGGAAATCCACAAAGCCGGCGGCGTGTTCATGACGCCTGTGGGCGCCGATGAAATCACCGGCAAGGACTGCAATGCCTCAACCTTCCGCTGGTCGGTGCCCACCTATGGTGCCATCCGCGAAACCCTGGTGCCGATGAGCCGCCAGCTGCCCCAGGCCAAGCGCTGGTACACCATCACCCCGCAATACGTATTCGGCGATGCCCTGCTGGACAACGCCCGCAAAGTGTTCGCCGAGCTCGGCGTGGAACACATCGGCAACAGCTACCACTCGCTGCAGGAGCAGGAATTTTCCGGCTACCTGACCAACGCCATCGCCGCCAAGCCCGACGTGCTGGTGCTGCTCAACTTCGGTAGCCAGGCCTCCAACGCCCTGCGCCAGGCGGTCAACTTCGGCATCAAGGACCGCATGAAAGTGCTGATGGTGTGGTCTGCCGGCCTCGACCAGTTCCAGGAGCTGGGCAGCGACGTGCTCGAGGGCGTGTACCTGGGTGCGCAGTACTGGCACCAGGTCGACACCCCGCTGAACAAACAGTTGGTCGCCGCCACCCGCAAGGCCTATGGCATCAACCCCAACTACCCGCTGGCCGCCGACTACATCGGCATCAAGGTGATGCTCGAGGCCATCGTCAAGGCCGGCAGCCTGGACGGGGCCGCCGTGTCTGCGGCATTGCAGGGCATGCGCTTCCAGGGCCCGACCGGCGAAGAACTGATCCGCCCGGGTGACCACCAGGTGCTCAAGGATTACTACCTGCTGCGCGGCAAGCCCCAGGGGCAGATGCGCGACGAGGACGACCTGGCCGAAGTCATCAGTTCGGGCCGCTCGTTCGTCGAGGTCGATCACACCGGTTGCGCCCTGGCCTGAAGCTGCGGCGTTAGTCACAAACACTTGTACAGGCAGCCGCCCGGCGCGCTGTCGAGGGCACGCTCATGCTCGATTTGTACCTGTTCCAACTGCTCAACGGCCTGGGCCTGGGGATGATCTACTTCCTCATCGCCGTGGGCCTGACGATCATTTTCGGCCTGCTCAACTTCGTCAACTTCGCCCACGGCGCGTTTTTCTTGCTGGGCGCCTACCTGTGCTACACCGCCGTGGCCGTCACCGGCAACTTCTGGCTGGCGCTGCTGATTGCGCCACTGGTGGTGGCCGCGCTGGCCTGGGCGGTCGAGCGCCTGTTGATCAAACGCATCTACCACCTGCCACACACCTTCCAGATCCTCGTCACCCTCGGCATCGCGCTGATCATCCAGGAAGCGTCGGTGCTGATCTGGGGCCCGGTGGGCAAGAACATTGCCGTGCCACCTGAACTGCGCGGGGTGCTGATACTTGGCGACTTCATCTACCCCTACTACCGCTTGTTCCTGATCGGCTTCGCAGCGCTGATCGGTATTGGCCTGTGGCTGCTGCTGGAACGCACCCGTTTCGGCGCACTGGTGCGGGCCGGTAGCGAAAGCACCGAGACCGTGTCGCTGTTGGGCACCAACATTTTCCGCCTGTTCTCCCTGACATTCGCCCTGGGCGTGGGCCTGGCAGGTGTGGCGGGTGTGCTGTTTGCGCCGCTACGGGGCGCCCAGCCCTTCGTCGGCCCGGAAATCCTCGGCATTGCCTTCGTGGTGGTGGTGATTGGCGGCATGGGGTCGTTCGGCGGGGCGCTGGTTGGCGGCCTGCTGGTGGGTGTGGTGCAAAGCATGATGACCAGTCTCTGGCCGCAAGGCGCCAGCCTGATGATCTATGGCGCCATGGCAGCAGTGATTCTGGTCCGACCCTACGGCCTGTTCGGGAGAGCCTGAGATGAGCGAGAAAAACCCATTGCCAGTCGCCAAGGGCCGCGCCCCGGCGCTGCTGTCGCTGGTAGTTGCCAGCCTGGTGGCGCTGCCGCTGTTGCTGCCCTCGGCCACCCTGGCTACCGAGATCCTGATCTTTGCCATGGCCGCACTGGCCTGCAACCTGCTGCTCGGCTACACCGGACTGCTGTCGTTCGGCCAGGGCATCTTCTTTGGCGTGGGCGCCTATGGCGCAGCGCTGCTGATGATCCACCTGCAGTGGGGCATGTTCGCCGCGCTGCTTGGCGCAGCTGTGTTCGGCGCCTTCCTCGCGCTGCTGGTGGGCGCACTGGCGATCCGTCGCACGGGCATCTACTTCGTCATGCTGACCCTGGCCTTCAGCCAGATGGCCTACTTCCTGGCCTATACCCTCAGCGGCTGGACCGGCGGTGACAACGGCCTGCTTGATGTGCCACGGCCGAATATCGAAATCGCCGGCCATGTGCTGGTCGACCTGGCCGATCCGCGGCACTTCTATGTGTTCGTCGCGGTGCTGTTCCTGTTGATCTTCGCCGCAGCCCTGCGGGTGATCCGTTCGCCATTCGGCAGCACCCTGCTGGCTATCCGTGAGAACGAGACCCGCGCCGCCGCCATCGGCTACGACACCCGCCATTTCAAGATTCTGGTGTTCATGCTGTCGGGCGCCATCACCGGCATCGCCGGGGCGCTGTACGCCATGCTGCTGCACTTTGCGCCGCTGTCGAACATCGACCTGATGATGAGCGAGAACATCCTGATCATGACCATCGTCGGCGGCACCGGCTCACTGTTCGGCTCGCTGCTGGGGGCCGGCGCCATCGTGCTGCTGGGTGACGTGCTGTCGGAACTTTGGCCACGCTGGCTGATGCTGCTGGGGGTGATCCTGATTCTGGTGGTGGTGTTCATGCGTGGCGGCCTGTGGGGCGGCCTGACCGAACTGGGCAAGCGCCTGCTGGCCACCCGCAATGCCGATGACAAACCCCAGGCCAAGACCAAGGAGACCCTGTGATGAGCGACTACCTCCTGGAAACCCGCCAGCTGGAGCTGGCCTACGGGCCGTTCAAGGCGGTCGCGGGCGTTGACCTCAAAGTGCGAGCCGGCACCATCCACACTATTATCGGCCCCAACGGCGCCGGCAAGACCAGCCTGTTCCACTGCCTGACCGGCGAACGTCAGGCCACGGCCGGCAAGATCCTGTTCAATGGCCAGGACATCATTCGCAAGCCGTCCCACGGGCGGGTGGCACTTGGCATGGCGCGTTCGTTTCAGCTCACCAGCCTGTTCCAGAACCTTTCAGTGCGCGAGAACCTGCGCCTGGCCGCCCAAGGCCGTGATGGCCTGGGCGCGCTGAACTTCTGGCGCAGCGTCGAGCACAAGCGCAGCCACTGGAACACCGCCGACCAGGTGCTGGAGCGCCTGAAACTGAGCGCCCGTGCCGAAACACTGGCGGGCGAGCTGTCGCACGGCCAGCAAAGGGTGCTGGAAGTGGGCATGTCGATCTGCGCCAAGCCCACCCTGCTGATGCTCGACGAACCCACTTCGGGCATGGGCATCGACGACATCCCGGTGATGACCGACCTGATCAGCGACCTTGGCCGCGACCATACCGTGCTACTGATCGAGCACAACATGAGCATTGTCATGTCGATCAGCCAGCGCATCACGGTGATGAGTCACGGCCAGATCCTGGTCGAGGGTACCCCTGAACAGGTGCGCAACGACGAGCGCGTACGCACCGCCTACCTTGGAGAGGCCGCCTGATGCTCAACGTCGATTCGATCCATTCCTACTACGACAAGAGCCATGTGCTCGAAGGTGTCTCGCTCAAGGTCGAGGCAGGCGAACTGGTAACGCTGCTGGGGCGCAACGGCGCAGGCAAGACCACCACCTTGCGCAGCATCCTCGGCATCGTCCGCCCACGACAGGGGCAGATCAGCTTCAACGGGCAGCAACTGGTC
This sequence comes from Pseudomonas sp. BO3-4, assembly GCF_034044115.1. Taxonomy (NCBI): domain Bacteria; kingdom Pseudomonadati; phylum Pseudomonadota; class Gammaproteobacteria; order Pseudomonadales; family Pseudomonadaceae; genus Pseudomonas; species Pseudomonas sp. BO3-4. The sequence goes on along the minus strand of NZ_CP139018.1, from coordinate 687,236 downwards.
GGACGCGAAATTTTCGATATCGCCCGGCAGGGCATTGCCCTGGTGCCGGAGCACCGCGGCATCTTTCGCCAGCTCAGCGTCGAGGAGAACCTGAAGATTGCCGTGCGCAAGACCAGCCGCTGGCAGCTGGAGGACGTGTACAGCATGTTCCCGCGCCTAAAGGAGCGTCGCCACAACGGTGGTTTTGCCCTGTCCGGTGGCGAGCAACAGATGCTCGCCATCGCCCGCGCCCTGCTCAACGGCCCCAGGCTGCTGATCCTCGACGAACCCACCGAAGGCCTGGCCCCGGTGATTGTCGATGAACTGGTGAAGATCCTGCGACGGATCAAGGACGAAGGGCTGTCGATCCTGCTGGTAGAGCAGAACCTGATGGTCTGCGATGCCCTTGCTGATCGCCACTATGTGCTGGAGCAGGGCCGCGTCGCTTACCAGGGCAGTGCAGCGCAGTTCCGCGAGGACCCGAGCATCAAGAACCGTTACCTGGCCCTTAGCGCCTGACCCGACCGTGCTTACCTGTACCGGCCCTTTCGCGGGCAAACCCGCGCCTACAAAGGTGTCCCCCCCAGCCCTGCGAAGCCTTTGTAGGAGCGGGTTCACCCGCGAATAGGCCGGTACAAGCCACCCAGTAATTTCAGGAGAGATGAACCATGAACACCCGCATCGATCCCTCGCAGCACCTGCTCGGCCAAGGCCCGTTGGTCAGCCGCGAGCGCCTGTGGCAATCATTGATGGACCTGGCCCAACTCGGCGCCACCGCCAAGGGCGGCGTATGCCGTCTGGCCCTGACCGACCTCGACCGCCAGGCGCGCGACCTGTTCGTGCGCTGGTGCGAAGAAGCCGGCTGCACCGTCAGCATCGACGCCATCGGCAACATCTTCGCCCGCCGCCCCGGCCGCAACCCTGCCCTGGCGCCGGTGATGACCGGCAGCCACATCGATACCCAACCCACCGGCGGCAAGTTCGATGGCTGCTACGGCGTCATGGCCGGCCTCGAAGTGATGCGCACGCTCAACGACCTGCACCTGACCACCGAAGCCCCGCTGGAAGTGGTGGTATGGACCAACGAAGAAGGTTCGCGCTTCCCGCCCTGCATGATGGGCTCGGGCGTGTTTGCCGGTAAGTTCGGCCTGCAGGAAACCCTGGAAAAGATCGATGACCAAGGTCTGTCGGTCGGCGCCGAGTTGCAGCGCATCGGCTACGCCGGCCCGCGCGTGCCCACCGGGCATGCCGTGGGCGCCTACTTCGAAGCGCATATCGAGCAAGGCCCGGTGCTGGAAGACCAACGCACCACCATCGGCGTGGTCCAGGGCTGCCTGGGGCAAAAATGGTTCGACCTGACCCTTACCGGCGTCGAGGCGCATGCAGGCCCCACGCCCATGCACCTGCGCAAGGACGCATTGGTCGGCGCTGCCGAGGTGGTGGCTGCAGTCAACCGCGTCGCTCACGCGCACCAGCCACATGCCTGCGGCACGGTCGGCTGCCTGACCTTGCACCCAGGCTCGCGCAACGTCATCCCCGGCCAGGTGCACATGACCATCGACCTGCGCCACCTCGACCCTGGGCACCTCGACGCCATGGTCAGCGAAGTGCGCGCAGCCATCGAAAACAGCACGGCGAAACATGGCCTGAGCTATCAGCTAACCCCGACAGCCGACTTCCCGCCGCTGTACTTCGCCGAGCAGTGCGTGGATGCCGTGCGCCAAGGGGCGCGTGCGCTGGGCCTGAGCCACATGGATATCGTCAGCGGCGCCGGTCACGATGCGATCTTCCTCGCCGAGCTGGGCCCGGCCGGGATGATCTTCGTGCCATGCGAAGGCGGCATCAGCCACAACGAAATCGAAAATGCCGCGCCCCAGGACCTGGCCGATGGTTGCGACGTCCTGTTGCGCGCCATGTTCCAGGCCGCCAACCCAGGAGCCCGTTGAAATGACCCAGAAAACCGCGATTGGCGAACTCACCGCCGTCGAACTGCTCGAACTGTACCAGCGCCGCCAGTTGTCACCCGTCGAGGTGGTCGACGATGTGCTGGCGCGCATCGACCTGCATAACCCGGCGGTCAACGCCTACTGCCATGTCGACGGCGAAGGTGCCCGCGCCGCCGCCCGCGCCAGCGAACAACGCTGGCAGCGCGGCGAGCCCTGTGGCCGACTGGATGGCGTACCCGCCTCGATCAAGGACCTGACCCTGACCCGCGGCATGCCCACCCGCAAAGGCTCGCGTACAACCTCGGGTACCGGCCCGTGGGAAATCGATGCGCCCTTCAGCGCCTTCATGCGTGAAGCCGGTGCTGTGCTGGTGGGCAAGACCACCACGCCGGAGTTCGGCTGGAAAGGCGTGACCGACAACCCGCTGTACGGCATTACCCGCAACCCTTGGGATACCAGGCTGACTGCCGGTGGTTCGTCTGGTGGTGCTGCGGCAGCCGCCGCGCTGAACCTGGGGGTGCTGCATCAGGGCAGCGATGCCGGTGGTTCGATTCGCATCCCTTGCGCCTTCACCGGCACCTTCGGCATCAAACCGACCTTCGGCTATGTGCCGCAATGGCCGGCCAGCGCCATGACCGTGCTGTCGCACCTGGGGCCGATGACGCGTACCGTGGACGACTCGGTGCTGATGCTTGACTGCGTAGCGCGCCCCGATGCCCGCGACGGTTTGGCCGGCGCACCCCGGCAGGCGCCTTGGCTCAGCCAGCAGCAAGATCTGAGTGGGCTACGCATCGCCTACAGCGCCAACTTCGGTTACGTGCAGGTCGCCCCACAGATCCAGGCACTGGTGGCGCAAGCGGTGCAGCGCCTGGTGCGGTTGGGTGCGCAGGTAGAGGAAGTGGACCCGGGCTTCAGCGACCCGCTGGAAACCTTCAATACCCTGTGGTTTGCCGGTGCGGCGCGGTTGGCCAGTGCCTTGAGCGATGAGCAGAAAGCGTTGCTTGACCCGGGGCTGCGCTGGATTGCCGAACAAGGCGCACAGATCAGCCTTGGCGAATACACCCAGGCGCTAGAGGCACGGGCAGAATTGATTGCGAAGATGAATGCCTTTCATCAGCGATATGACGTGCTGGTATCGCCGATGCTGCCGTTGGTGGCGTTCGAAGCCGGACACAACGTGCCGCCTGGGTCGGGGATGGCGCAATGGATGGAGTGGACGCCGTTCAGCTATCCCTTCAACCTGACCCAACAGCCGGCAGCCTCGGTGCCCTGCGGGTTTACCCGCGAGGGGTTGCCGGTGGGTCTGCAGGTGGTGGCCGGGCGCTTTGCCGATGAGCAAGTGCTGCGGGTGTGCAAGGTGTATGAGCAGCATTATCCGAGCCGGCACTTGCAAGCACCGATTACTGGCTGAAATCTGTATGGGCTTCTGCGGCCCTTTCGCGGGTGAACCCGCTCCTACACGCACCGATTACTGGCTGAAATCTGTATGGGCCTCTGCGGCCCTTTCGCGGGTGAACCCGCTCCTACACGCACCGATTACTGGCTGAAACCTGTATTGGCCTCTGCGGCCCTTTCGCGGGTGAACCCGCTCCTACACGCACCGATTACTGGCTGAAATCTGTATTGGCCTCTGCGGCCCTTTCGCGGGTGAACCCGCTCGTGTGGGAGCGGGTTTACCCGCGAAGAGGCCCTCAGCCCAAACGCCCTTCTGGCGCATACGGCGCCGGGTCGATAATCGGCTCGGCCCCTGTCAGCAAATCGGTAAACAGCTGGCACGAAGCCGGCGCCAGCACCAGCCCATTGCGATAATGCCCGCAGTTCAGCCACAACCCTTCATGCCCTGGCACAGGCCCAATGTAAGGGATGCCTTCTGGCGACCCCGGCCGCAGCCCCGCCCAGTGCGCCACCACTGTGGCGCCTTCAAGCTCAGGCAACAACTCCACCGCCGATGCCTTCAGGCTTTCCAGCGCATCCCCGGTCGGGGTCTTGTCATACCCGGCGTGTTCCAGCGTGCTCCCCACCAGAATGTGCCCGTCACGTCGCGGGATTGCATAACGTCCCTTGGCCAGCACCATGCTCGGCAAGAAGTCTTCAGCACACTTGAACAGGATCATCTGGCCCTTCACGGGCTCCACCGGCAGTTCAAGGCCAAGGGTACGCAACAGGTCGCCACTCCAGGCGCCTGCACTGAGCACAACCTCATCCGCCGCCAGTACGCCATCAGCCGTCTGTACACCGGTCACGCGCCCCTTTTCCTGCACGAAGCCGGTGATCTGGCAGTGTTCGCGCAAGGTCACGTTTGGCAGCGCCAGCAACGCCGCTTTCAGCGACTTGACCAAGCGTGGGTTGCGCACATTGGCCACGCCAGCCATGTAGATGGCGTGCTTGAAGCCAGGGCCCAGCACCGGCACCGCATCGTAGGCCGCCGAAATATCCACGGCACTCAGCGGCCGCTGCTCGCGCGCGGCCCAGGCCAACGCTTCAGCCTCGTCGTCCAGGTCGAGCCAGTACAGCCCGGTGGTGTGAACTTCGGGGTCGACGCCAGTGCTGGCGAACAGACGCTCGCCCAGCTGTGGATAAAAGTCCTGCGACCAATGCGCCAGAGCGGTCACTGCGGCGCTGTAGCGCCACGGGTACAACGGCGAGACAATGCCTCCGCCAGCCCAGGACGACTCTCGGCCAACCTCACCCTGATCGCACACCACCACCTGGCCGACCTTGGCTGCCAGGTTGAATGCCGTCAGCAGGCCGATCACCCCGCCGCCGACCACCACTACTTGCTTGCTCATCTGTCGATCCAACACCTGAAGTAAAACCGCGATGCACCGGGCATCATTCAACCTTCAGCTTCCCCAGCAGTGCGTGCTGTGCTCAACGGCACCCGGATTGCGCTGCATGCCAGCCTGGTCGAGCTGGAAATCGCCACAGCCATCCTGCGCCATCAGCCCATGCGGTAGCCGCCGGGCGCGCAGCGTGAAGGTGTCACTGTCGCGCTGGGCCTGAAGGCTGTAGTAGCGGGTACCTTCGGGCAAGACCAGGTCGCCCTCGGCGTATTGGCCAGTGCGCACGCGGTGGCGCTCCAGGCGCAGGGCGGCATCATGCAGCAGGCCAACCACTTCACTGCGCGCGGCTCGCCGAAGCTGGTCGCTGTAACTGGGGTAGGCAATGGCTGCCAGAATGCCGGTCACGGCCAGCACAATCAACAACTCGATCAGGCTCAAGCCTTGCTGCATGTCAGTCTCCTCGCAATCTTTGCCGCCAGGTGATGCGTTGGGTTTGATTGCCAGCCACGGCGTAGACCGCTTCCAGTACATGCCGTGAGCGGCTTTGCTTGCTGACGGCGGTAATCCGGAACAGGCTAACCGGTTGCCCTTCGGGCATGTGCGCGGCACGTTTGCTGACACCCAGGTTCTGCAGCTGGAAAAAGCCGGTCTGGGTACCTTGCCACTGCCCAACCAGATCGTGCGGCCTGGGCGGCGGCAGGCACGCGTTACAAACGTCAGGGGGCGCCCGTTCAAGTTCGCGCTCCCCGGCCAGCAAAGTGGCCTCAGCCTCTTCCAGCGCCAGCAGGCCATCGCTCAGGTAGCCGGTCATCCGTGTTTCCACCAGCGCGTCACGCAGGGCAGATGTGGCAAGCAGGCCCAGCAGGACGCTGAGCACCAACGCCAACAACAGGACAACACCCCGCTGGCGGTTCATGAAGCCGGCACCGGGTTACGCAATGCCACGCTCAGCGCATGGTGCTGCTCAAGCTGCAAGGTCGGCTCATACAATGTCAGCTGAAGATCGATCCGCTCTCCAGCCACCTGCACCACACGCAGTTCGCGCACGTGATCGACCAAGGGCTGATTGCGGCCGCGCCGCTCGAAGTAAAGCGTACTTCCAACGTGAGCATAGCGATGTCGGCTGACAGGCACAGCCATAAGCGTGTCGCTACCTTGCGCGCGCTCCTTGTGTACCTCCACCGTGTTGATACAGTTTGTCAGCAAGGTCCAGTCGGGGTCGCCGGCATACCCTGGTAACTCAGCGACGACCAGGCTCAAACTTGACGGGCCGCTCGCCAAGGGCCGGGCAAAGGCCTGCTCCGCGCCGGAGACCAGAAAGTCGTCTGGGCTCAGGCGCAGGCAACCGAACATCCCGGCCATGCGGATATCCTGCGCCATGCGCAGCAATGCAAGCCGCGCAGAATCCTGCATGCGCACTGCCGTACTTTGCAGGCGCCAAGTCTGGTGCGCAGAGACAAAAAGCTGGCTGGCCGCCGCCAGCAGCATCAATCCGATCGCCAGCGCCACCACCATCTCAAGCAAGCCAAACCCTGCCTGACAGCGCCTCATCGCCGCCTGCGCTCATGTTCGCTGTGCAGCGCCATCGCCGCCTGGCCATCCCGGCGCGCGCTGTCCGCAGCCTGCAATGCCTGCAATTGCATCGCAGCCGTTGCGAACAGACCTGCGGCCACGATCACGATCGCCAACAACACTTCCAGAAGCGTCATGCCCCCTTGCCTTGCGTGCATCCCTGCACCTCCTGCGACTTTTCCCGTCATTGCTTTCAACTTGGGCGACTGGACCTCTTGTCCAACCGCCAGGAAGCTATAGCCAAGCACGTCCAGGGAGGAATGCACGGTGAAGCAACGCGGCGTAACACTGATACAAATGTTGTCGGCCTTGGCCGTGGCGGTCTTGCTGACCCAACTGGGCATGCCGGCCTACGCCCGAATGAGCGATGACCTGCACCGGGCGGCGGCTGCCCGTGATCTGGCGCAGGCGCTGCGCAGTGCACGCAGCCATGCCATGCTGCAAAGCCAGCCGGTGCTGGTGCTGGCGCTGGACGGTAATTGGGGGAATGGTTGGCGGGTAGTGCTGGAGCATAACCGGCAGGTGCTACGCGAACAGCGCCTTTCAAAGCCGCTGAAAATAACCAGCAATCGCGGCGAGCAGTTCAAATTCAGTGCACTGGGCGTGCCAATGACGTCGGGCAACAGCTGGTTGGGCGCAACACTGGAAATGTGCGAACGCGCCGCTGCTCGCAGCCGATATCAAGTGGCGCTGGCATCAAGCGGCAGAGTCAGGTTGCTTACGGAGGACCGGAGCAATGACCGCTGCTAGCGCGGTCATTGCAGGAACAGTCTTGAGTCGCGCAAGGGCTGCAAAGCAGCCCCTGCATTGGCAGCGGTGCAGCCCGTTAGATCAGCGAGCGAACCCGCAGCTCTTTGGGCATTGAAAAGGTGATGTTCTCTTCGCGTCCATCCAGCTCTTCTGCGCCGGTAGCGCCCCAGGCCTTGAGCTGTTCGATCACACCACGCACCAGCACTTCGGGTGCCGAAGCACCGGCGGTGATGCCGATCCGCGCGGTCTGATCAAACCAGCCGCGTTGCATGTCCTCGGCACCGTCGATCAGGTAGGCCGGGGTGCCCATGCGCTCAGCCAGCTCGCGCAAACGGTTGGAGTTGGAACTGTTCGGGCTGCCCACCACCAGCACCACGTCGCTCTCGCCGGCCAGTTGCTTGACGGCGTCCTGGCGGTTCTGGGTGGCGTAGCAGATGTCGTCCTTGCGCGGGCCACCGATGTTCGGGAAGCGCGCACGCAGCGCATCGATGACGCGGCTGGTGTCGTCCATCGACAGTGTTGTCTGGGTGACGAAAGCCAGGTGGTTGGGGTCGCGCACCTGCAGGTTGGCAACATCTTCCTCGTCTTCGACAAGGTAGATGGCGCCGCCGTTGCTGGCATCGTACTGGCCCATGGTGCCTTCGACTTCCGGGTGCCCTTCGTGGCCGATGAGAATGCACTCACGGCCATCGCGGCTGTACTTGGCCACTTCGATGTGAACCTTGGTCACCAGCGGGCAGGTGGCATCGAACACTTTCAGGCCACGGCCAGCAGCTTCCTGGCGCACAGCCTGGGAAACACCGTGGGCACTGAAGATGACGATGACATCGTCCGGCACCTGGTCCAGCTCTTCGACAAAGATGGCGCCGCGGTTACGCAAGTCTTCCACCACGAACTTGTTGTGCACCACTTCGTGACGCACATAGATCGGCGGGCCGAAGACTTCCAGCGCGCGGTTGACGATCTCGATCGCCCGGTCGACCCCGGCGCAGAAGCCGCGCGGGTTGGCGAGTTTGATTTGCATGCTCGGCTCCAGGCTTACAGGGCCTTCACCTCGAGGATCTCCACCTCGAAGGTCAGGGTCTTGCCAGCCAGTGGGTGATTGAAGTCGATGGTGACCTGGTCGTCATCGAACGCTTTGACCACACCCGGCAGCTCGGTGTTGGCGGCGTCGTTGAAGATGATCAGCAACCCTTCGGACAACTCCATGCCTTCGAAGTTGGACCTCGGCATGACCTGTACGTTCTGCGGGTTAGGCTGGCCGAAGGCGTTCTCCGGGGCAACCACCACGGTGCGCTTGTCACCGGCCTTGAAACCGAACAGGGCGTTTTCAAAACCCGGCAGCAGGTTGCCATCACCCACTTTGAAGGTGGCCGGGGCTTTATCGAACGTGCTGTCGACGGTGTCGCCGTTTTCCAGGTGCAGCGCGAAGTGCAGGGTGACTTCGGTGTTCTGGCCGATACGGGTGTCAGTCATGGACCGGATCCTCGGACTTCTTGCTCTTGAACATATCAAGCGCCAGCATCACCGCACCAACGGTGATGGCGCTGTCGGCCACGTTGAAGGCCGGGAAGTAATGACGGTTCTGCCAGTGCACCAGGATGAAGTCGACCACATGGCCCAGCACGATGCGGTCGTACAGGTTGCCAATCGCCCCACCCAGCACCAGCGCCAGCGCCACGGCCAGCCAGGTCTCGTTGCGCCCCAGGCGTTTGAGCCACACCACCAGCACCGCGCTGACCACCACGGCGATCAGGGCGAACAACCAGCGCTGCCAACCTGCACCATCAGCCAGGAAGCTGAACGCGGCACCGGTGTTGTAAGCCAGGGTCCAGCTGAAGTAGTCAGGAATGACCACGATCTGCTGGTACATGGTCAGGGCGTTGTTGAAGTACAGCTTGGTGGCCTGGTCGATGACCAGGACCAGCGAGCTCAGCCAAAGCCATGCAAGGCGCCCGAAGCGCCCCGCTGCAGGGTTAGGCATAGTGGCGCACCTCACCCTGGCCGCTCAGGTTGTCGACACAACGGCTGCAGATTTCCGGGTGCTCCGGGTGGCTGCCGACGTCGGCGCGGAAGTGCCAGCAACGGCCGCACTTGGCGTGGCCGGACTTGACCACTTTCAGCTTGAGGCCTTCGACTTCGGTGGCTACGGCTTCGGCCGGCGCCTGTGCGAACGGCACCACGCTAGCGGCCGAGGTGATCAGCACGAAGCGCAGCTCGTCGCCCAGCTTGCCCAGGTCGGCACTCAGGCCTTCGTCGGCGTACAGGGTCACTTCAGCCTGCAGGTTGCCGCCAATAACCTTGGCGGTACGCTGGTTCTCCAGCTCTTTGTTCACCGATGCCTTCACCGCCATCACGCGGTCCCAGTAAGCGCGGCCAAGCTCGGTGCCTTCCGGCAGCTCGCTCAAGCCTTGGTACCAGCCGTTGAGCATGACCGACTCGTTGCGCTCGCCCGGCAGGTACTGCCAGATTTCGTCGGCGGTGAATGCCAGGATCGGCGCGATCCAGCGCACCAACGCTTCGCTGATGTGGAACAGCGCGGTCTGGCAGGAACGGCGGGCGACACTGTTGGCGCCGGTGGTGTACTGGCGGTCCTTGATGATGTCGAGGTAGAAGCCGCCCAATTCCTGTACGCAGAAGTTGTGCACTTTGGAGTAGACGTTCCAGAAACGGTACTCGCTGTAGTGCTCTTCCAGCTCGCGTTGCAGCAGCAGGGTACGGTCCACGGCCCAGCGGTCCAGCGCCAGCATGTCTTCCGAGGCCAGCAGGTCGCGGGCCGGGTCGAAGCCGGACAGGTTGGAAAGCAGGAAACGCGCGGTATTACGGATACGCCGGTAAGCATCGGCGCTGCGCTGCAGGATCTGCTCGGAAACCGCCATTTCACCGGAATAGTCGGTGGCCGAAACCCACAGGCGCAGGATATCGGCACCCAGGGTGTTGTTGACCTTCTCCGGCTCGATGGTGTTACCCAGCGACTTGGACATCTTGCGGCCGTTCTCGTCCACGGTGAAGCCGTGGGTCAGCAGCTCGCGGTACGGCGCGTGGTTGTCGATGGCGCAACCGGTCAGCAAGGACGAGTGGAACCAGCCGCGGTGTTGGTCGGAACCTTCCAGGTACAGGTCAGCGCGCGGGCCGGTGGCGTGGCCGATGTCGTGCGAGCCACGCAGTACGTGCCAGTGGGTGGTGCCGGAGTCGAACCACACGTCGAGGGTGTCAGCGATTTTGTCGTACTGGTCGGCTTCAGCGCCCAGCAGTTCGGCGGCGTCCAGCTTGAACCAGGCCTCGATGCCTTGCTGCTCGACACGCTTGGCCACTTCTTCCATCAGTTCGACAGTGCGCGGATGCAGCTCGCCGGTCTGCTTGTGCAGGAAGAACGGGATCGGCACACCCCAGTTGCGCTGACGCGAGATGCACCAGTCCGGGCGGTTGGCGATCATCGCGTGCAGGCGCGCCTGGCCCCAGGCCGGGACGAACTTGGTGTCTTCGATGGCTTTCAGCGCACGCTCACGCAGCGGCTCGCCGGTGCTCGGCTGCTTGTCCATGCCCACGAACCATTGCGCGGTGGCGCGGTAGATCAGCGGGGTTTTGTGGCGCCAGCAGTGCATATAGCTGTGGCTGATGGTTTCGGTGTGCATCAGCGCACCGACTTCGCTCAGCTTCTCGACGATGGCCGGGTTGGCCTTCCAGATGAACTGGCCGCCGAAGAATGGCAGCGACTCGACATACACGCCGTTGCTCTGCACCGGGGTAAGGATGTCGTCGTTGACCATGCCGTAGCGCTTGCACGTGACGAAGTCGTCTTCACCGTAGGCTGGCGCGGAGTGCACCACGCCGGTACCGGCGCCCAGCTCGACGTAGTCAGCCAGGTACACCGGCGACAGGCGGTCGTAGAACGGGTGACGGAAGTTGACCAGTTCCAGCGCCGAACCTTGGGCGGTGGCAACGACCGAACCTTCCAGGTTGTAGCGCTTCAGGCACGACTCGACCAGCTCTTCAGCCAGCACCAGCAGGCGCTCGCCGGTGTCGACCAGGGCGTACTTGAATTCCGGGTGGATGTTCAGGGCCTGGTTGGCCGGGATGGTCCACGGGGTGGTGGTCCAGATCACGATGGCGGCCGGCTTGGTCAGCGAGGCAAGGCCGAAGGCGGCGGCCAGCTTGGCCTCATCGGCAACCGGGAAGGCCACGTCGATGGTCTGCGACTTCTTGTCGGCGTACTCGACTTCCGCTTCAGCCAGCGCCGAACCGCAATCAAAGCACCAGTTCACCGGCTTCAGGCCCTTGAACACGAAGCCTTGCTTGACCATCTCGGCCAGGGCGCGGATTTCACCGGCCTCGTTGGCAAAGTTCATGGTCTTGTATGGGTTGTCCCAGTCACCCAGCACGCCCAGGCGGATGAACTCGGTCTTCTGCCCTTCGATCTGCTCGGCAGCGTACTCGCGGCAGAGCTCGCGGGTACGGTCGGCAGAAAGGTGCTTGCCGTGGGTAACCTCGACCTTGTGCTCGATCGGCAGGCCGTGGCAGTCCCAGCCTGGCACGTACGGCGCATCGAAGCCGGCCAGGGTCTTGGAGCGGACGATCATGTCCTTGAGGATCTTGTTCAGCGCATGACCGATGTGAATCTTGCCGTTGGCATAGGGCGGGCCGTCGTGCAGGACGAACTTGGGACGATCCTTGCCAATTTCGCGCAGCTTCTGGTACAGGCCAATGCTGTCCCAGCGCTGCAGGATCTGCGGTTCGCGCTGAGGCAGGCCGGCCTTCATGGGGAAGGCGGTGTCCGGAAGGTTAAGCGTGGCTTTGTAGTCGGTCATTTCAGGCTCTTCGTTAGCGGTTGAGCGTGCCAATGTGCACGTGCGGCGGCGATATCCGCATCGATCGCCGACTTCAGCGCCTCCAGGGAGGCGAATCGCTGCTCTTCACGCAGCTTGTGGTGGAACTCCACCGTCAGGCGCCGGCCGTAAAGATCGCCGGCAAAGTCCAGAAGATGAATCTCCAGGTGCGGGCGCCCATCACCGGCAACGGTGGGGCGCACGCCGATATTGCCGACACCCGGCCAAGCTTTGCCGTCGATCACGATGCTGGCCAGGTATACCCCGGACAGCGGCACGCGACGGCGCTTGAGCTGGATGTTGGCGGTTGGTGTGCCGAGCTGGCGGGCCAGCTTCTGGCCGTGCAGCACGCGGCCTGTAATGCGGTACGGGCGGCCCAGCAGGTGTTCGGCCAGCTCGAAGTTGCCCTCGGACAAGGCCTTGCGCACTTCGGTGCTGCTGACCCGCAGGCCATCCTGGATGACCGTGTTGGCGGCCTCGACGGTAAAGCCATACGCGTTGCCGGCCTCGACCAGGAAAGCGAAGTCGCCAGCGCGGTCGCAGCCGAAGCGGAAGTCATCGCCCACTTCGAGATGACGCACGCCCAGGCCGTCGACCAGGATGGCCTTGACGAAGGCATCGGCACTGAGCTTGCTCAGACGCTGGTTGAACGCCAGGCACAGCACCCGATCGATACCTTCGGTCGCCAGCAGCTCTATCTTGTCGCGCAGCCGGGCCAGGCGCGCTGGCGCGGTATCGGGTGCGAAGTACTCGCGTGGTTGCGGTTCGAAGATCACCACGCAGGTCGGCAGGCCCAAGGCCTGACCGCGCTCGCGCAGGCGCGCCAGGATTGCCTGGTGGCCGCGGTGAACCCCGTCGAAGTTGCCAATGGTGGCGACACAGCCCCGGTGCTCGGGGCGCAGGTTGTGAAGACCTCGAACCAGCTGCATAACGCGCTTCTTGCTCATAAAGTGGCCGATTATAACCACACCCGGGCGCTGGTGACAGGCAGCAGCGCCCAAGGGCGGCGTGGAATGCGAAAAACCGACGCCTGACCCGCCAAAAGCCTCAGTGCAAGGCCTTGCGAGCGAAATGCCGGGGCCTGAAGCCACACAGGTACAGGCAGCCAAAATACGTCACGACGCCCGCCAGGATCAGCGCCCCAAGCCGCAGGAAGCGCTCAAGCATGATGCCCTGCTCCCAGGCCGGCATATAGTGCATGCCCGCCAGCAGTACTGCCGACATCAGCGTCACTGCCAACACAAGCTTGAGCAGGAACACTGCCCAGCCAGGCTGAGGCTCGAACAGCTGCTGACTGCGCAGCTTCCAGAACAGCAAACCGGCATTCAGGCAGGCACCGAGGCTGATCGCCAATGCCAGGCCGGCATGTGCAAGCGGGCCGACCAGGGCAAGGTTGAACAGCTGGGTGCAGACCAAGGTGAAGACTGCGATCTTCACCGGCGTGCGAATATTCTGCTGCGCATAGAAGCCAGGTGCCAGTACCTTGATCAGAATGATCGCCAGCAAGCCCACGGAATAGGCGATCAACGCCCGCTGGGTCATGGCCGCATCAAACGCGCTGAACTTGCCATATTGAAACAGCGCAACGGTCAGCGGCTCGGCAAGAATGGCCAAAGCCAGGGTGCAGGGCAGCACCAGCAGGAAGCACAGGCGCAGGCCCCAGTCGAGAATCCGTGAGTACTCCTCGCGGTCCTTGTTGGCGTAGGTCTTGGCCAGGGTCGGCAGCAGGATGGTGCCCAGGGCAACGCCCAACACACCGGAAGGCAGCTCCATGAGGCGGTCGGCGTAGTACATCCACGACACCGAGCCGGCCACCAGGAAGGAGGCGAAGATGGTGTTGATGATCAGCGAGATCTGGCTCACCGACACGCCCAGGATCGCCGGCAGCATCTGCTTCAGTACCCGCCACACACCCGCGTCCTTGAGGTTCAGACGCGGTAGCACGAGCATGCCGATCTTCTTCAGCGCTGGCAGCTGGTACAGCAACTGCGCCAGGCCACCCGCCAGCACGCCCCAGGCCAACGCCATGATTGGCGGGTTGAAGTACGGCGTCAGCAACACGGCGAAGGCGATCATCGCCACGTTCAGCAAGGTAGGCGTGAAGGCCGGCACCGAAAAGCGGTTCCAGGTATTGAGGATCGCTCCGGCCAGGGAAGACAGCGAGATCAGGAATATATAAGGAAACGTCACCCGCAACAGGTCGGTGGTCAGCGCGTATTTTTCGGTGCTGTCGACAAAACCCGGGGCCGTCGCCCACACCACCCACGGTGCAGCGAGGATGCCGATGGCGGTCACCAGGGCCAGCACCAGGGTCAGAAGGCCGCTGACATAGGCAATGAAGGTGCGCGTCGCCTCCTCGCCCTGCTGGGTCTTGTACTCGGCCAGAATCGGCACGAAGGCCTGGGAGAATGCGCCTTCGGCGAAGATGCGCCGCAACAGGTTGGGCAGTTTGAACGCGATGAAGAAGGCATCGGTAGCGACACCAGCACCAAAGATGCGGGCCAGGATGGTGTCGCGAATAAAGCCCAGCACCCGCGAAATCATGGTGATCGAGCTTACTGCAGCCAGGGATTTGAGCAGGTTCATCGAAAAGATTCACGCCAATGACAGAGGACGCTGCCAGACAGCGTCCGAATGTGCGATACTCCCGCGCCTTCGCAGGGGAGCCAAAAATTCCCGAGTGTACAGGTCGCGCAGCAGAAAGGAATCTTTCCCGCTTGTTGGCGCACCGCTCGGCGGAACCTTGCAGGTGGCCTTGACATCCGCTCGACTGATCGGCATGATTCGCGGCCTATTTTGTTTGCTATTTACCTAAAGTCTTTCGAGGAGCTCGACGGTGGCCAACACACCTTCCGCCAAGAAACGTGCAAAACAGGCTGAGAAGCGTCGCAGCCACAACGCCAGCCTGCGTTCCATGGTCCGCACCTACATCAAGAATGTAGTTAAAGCAATCGACGCAAAAGACGCCGAAAAAGCGCAAGCCGCTTACGTTCTGGCTGTACCTGTAATCGACCGTATGGCCGACAAGGGTATCATCCACAAGAACAAGGCTGCTCGTCACAAAGGCCGTCTGAATGGCCACATCAAGGCGCTGAAAGAAGCTGCAGCTGCCTAAGCGACGCGCTAGTCGAAAAACCGACCCTAGGGTCGGTTTTTTGTTGCCTGCGATTTATGCTTGCGGGCACAGCTCCATGTGGTACTTGATCTCTGTGGGAGCGGCCTTGCGTCGCGGAAGAGCTGCGGGGCAGCCCCGGCAATCTCAGCTTCTGCGCTGAGGCCGAGGGGCCGCTACGCACCCCTGTCGCGACGCAAGGCCGCTCCCACAAAAAAGCGGGGCCGCGTTTGGCGGCCCTACTTTTACATCACTTGGCGATTTGAATCTTCGGTGCCCACTGCAGCCATTCATCCTCGGCCTTTTCGAACAAGGCAAAGGTCTGTTGCGGCCGTGCCGGGTTACCCATCTGCTCGCCATCTGGCGTTGCAAAGGCGATACCGCCATCGATCAGGGTTTCCACCGACTCGGTACGCACTGTAGCGCCCTTGAACAGACCCCAGTCGAACCCGAAACCACTGCTGTTCCAGAAGCGGCTACCGCTGCGCACCAAGGCGGCATAGCGCGGCTCGATGAGGATATGAATCAGCACGCGGTCAGCGCTCTGGCCCAGCTCGAAGCCTGTCACCTTGCCCACCGTAACCTCACGATAGGTAACCGGCACACCCGGCTTGATCGAGCCGCGGCGTGGCGCACTGAGCGTCAATGGCAGGCCGACCTCTGGCCCTGCTACCTGCGGTGCTTCGGCCAAGGCGATGAAATCGCGCTGTGGCCCACGGTTCTTGGCTGCTGGCTGCACTTCCAGGTACTGCCCACCTATCAAGGTGTCCAGGTTTTCAGTGCGAACCAGGCCCAGGGCCGGCTTGACCACCCAGAACTGCGTACCGGCACGGGCAATACGATCCGCCGCTTCGGTAATGCGCGCCCGTAGCAGCACCGCCTGCAGGTCATCGGTGAGGTCGACGCTCTCGATGCTGCCCACATCCAGGCCGCGGAAGCGGATGGCCGTGCCCGGTTTCAGGCCATCGGCACGCTCCACGCGGATGGTGATCAACGTACCCGCACGGTTTACCGCCTCCTGGCTGTCATGCAGGCGGAAGCGTGGAATGTGTCGCTTCAGCGGTACATCGGGCCGTGGCGTATCGAACGCAATACCGCCGGCCATCAGTGTTTGCAGCGACTCACTCTTGATCTTGATGCCCGACAGGCCGCCGGTCAGGGTGATCCCACTGACGTTCCAGAAGCGCGACGAACCATTGACCAGCTTCTCGTACTCCTTCTCGATATGCACACCGATCAGGATGCGGTTGCTGTTACGGGCGAACTGATAGCTCTGCACGCTACCCACCTTCACCTGGCGATACATCACCGGGCTGCCGATTTCCAGCGAACCCAAGGTGTCGGCGAACAACACCATGTGCAGGCCCGGCGCTTTGAGGTCGAGCGGCGGCGCCTTGGCACGCGCCTCGAACTCACGCTCTGGCCGTGCGCCCTTCTCACCAGGACGAATGGCGATGTAGTTACCTTTGACCAGCGCTTCCAGGCCCGTGATTCCCGCCAGGGAAATCGACGGTTTGACTACCCAGAACTGCGTCCCGTCTACCAGGTAGTCCTCGGTCAGCGGGTCGAGTGTCAGCTCGGCAGAAGCGCTGGCCAGGTTGTCTTCCATCTTCAGGGCTTTCAGCGAGCCCACCTGAATGCCCTTGTACATGACCGGCGTGCGGCCCGCCTGCAGGCCTTCATAATCGCTCAGCTTCACTTTTACCCGGATACCCGCCTGGGCTGCATCGAAGTCCTCGTACAGGCGGAACGGCAGGCTTGGATCGGTGGGCGGGCTGTCCTTGCGGTACTCCGGCGTGGCGAAGGCGATACCACCCGCCACAATGCTCGACAACGACTCACTGCGCACCTTCACACCCGAAAGCGAAGCATCGATGCTGACACCGCTGGCGTTCCAGAAACGCGTGTGCTTGCGCACCAGGCTGGCGTAGGCCGGCTCGATGAAGACTTTCACCTCTACGGTGCTCTGGTCCTCGGACAGGCGGTAGCTTTTCACCCGGCCAACCTGAATCTGCTTGTAGAACACCGGGCTGTCACGGTTGAGCGAGCCCAGCCTGTCGGCCTTGAGGGTCAGGTGCAGGCCGGGTTCAGAATCCGAGAGCGGTGGCGCCACCTTCAATGCCACAAAGCGTTTGGTACGTTCCCCCTCTCCCGGGCTAACGGCTATGTAGTTACCCGACACCAGTGTTTCAAGGCCAGATATACCGGCCAGGCTGACACTCGGCTTCACCAGCCAGAAACGCGTGCCTTTGGTTAGATGGGGCTCGGCAGCCTTGTTCATCTCGATGGTAGCGATCACCCCCTGCGTGTCGCCCTTGGCATCGAGCACCAGGCTTTTCACCTTGCCAACCGGCATGCCTTTGTAGATGACCTCGGTCTTGTTGGCGACGATGCCCTCTCCCGACTCGAAGCGGACTTCAATTTCCACGCCAGCGTCGCGGTAGGCCTGCCACGCGAGCCAGCCACCGATCATTAGCGCAATCAAGGGCAGGATCCAGATGGCCGACCAGTTCGAGGCGGGGCGGGTTTTAGCCGTTGGCAGGTCACTCATGGTCGTCATCCGACTCCGTGTTATCCCAAATCAGTCGGGGATCGAAAGTTAAAGCGGCAAGCATTGTCAGGATCACCACAGTTGCGAAGGCGACAGCGCCCAGGTTGGCTTCGACACTGGCTATTCGGCCAAAATTCACCACTGCCACCAGGATGGCAATGACGAAGATATCCAGCATGGACCAGCGCCCGATGAATTCGATGAAGCGGTACATCAATATCCGCTGCCGGGCCGAAAGCGGTTGCCGCCGCTGGACGGAGTACAACAGCAAGCCGATGCCCACCAGCTTGAACGTGGGGACCAGGATACTGGCAATGAACACCACAGCCGCAATGGGCACCATGCCATGCTTGAGCAGGGTGATGACACCGGACATGATGGTGTCCGGGCTGCCCTGACCGAGGGTACTCACGGTCATGATCGGCAGTATGTTGGCTGGGATGTAGAGGATCGACGCCGCAATCAGCAACGCCCAGGTGCGCGCGATACTGTTCGGCCGGCGTGCATGCACGATAGCGCCGCAGCGTGTGCAGGTTTGCGAAGTGCTGTCTGGCTCTTGCCTGTTCAGCTCGTGACACTCATTGCAGACAACAATGCCTGCGTCAATCGCCCGCATGCAGGTCCTCCCCCGATAGCGCACTCCAGATCTGGTGGGGCGACATCACCACCTCGAGCCACACCTGGATCAATAACAGACTGATGAAACAGAACAGCCCAAGGCCCACGGTCAGTTCGGCCAGGTCCACCAGCTTGACGATGGCCACCAGCACCCCCATGAAATAGACCTCGAGCATGCCCCAGTCACGCAGATGGTGATAGATGCGGTAGAAGACCAGGCCGTAGTCACGCCCGAAGTTCAAGCGGATGCTCAACAGCACGGCCAGCTGACAGAGCAGCTTCGCCAGCGGAATGACCATGCTACAGAGCAACACCACTACGGCAACACCGCGCATTCCCGAGTTGTACAGGCCTAGCACGCCACTCCAGACCGTATCGTCCGAAGTCTGACCAAGCAGGTGCAACTGCATGATCGGCAGGAAATTGGCCGGCACGAACAGCAAAAGGGCCGCCAGTACCAAGGCCAGGCTGCGATTGACCACATTGTGCCGGTGGGCATAGAGCTCGTAGCCGCAGCGCGGGCATTGGGCTTTCTCATCATGCTGCAGCACGGGCTTGCGCAGCAGCAGGTCACATTCATGGCAGGCGACAAGCTCGTCCAACGGCAGCTGGTCCAGGGTTTCAGGTTCGACAGAATTGGACATATGGCGCTTCTGAATAGGTGCGTGGTGGCTATTCTAGTGTTCTGGCTCGAATTGTGGGAGGCGACATTGGCCTGGAGGGTATGCGCCCCTGCCTGGCGTTGCCCCCTTCCCCGTAGGAGCGGGTTTACCCGCGAACACCGGCGAAGCCGGTGCCATCTCCGCTCTCGAGCAAGTCCAGTTTTTTTGCCCAAAAAGACAAAACCCCTACCTGCATGCGCAGATAGGGGTTTTGCGAAATGAATCTTGACGATGACCTACTCTCACATGGGGAAACCCCACACTACCATCGGCGATGCATCGTTTCACTACTGAGTTCGGGATGGGATCAGGTGGTTCCAATGCTCTATGGTCGTCAAGAAATTCTGTTGCCAGAATGTCCAGATGGACAGCCCAGCGAATCCGGATATGCGATATTTGTGGTCTTACGAATTTTCGGGTCTTTCGTCTTCACCACCACAATCTGCGTCAGCAAATTGCTTGGGTGTTATATGGTCAAGCCTCACGGGCAATTAGTATTGGTTAGCTCAACGCCTCACAGCGCTTACACACCCAACCTATCAACGTCGTAGTCTTCGACGGCCCTTTAGGGGATTCAAGATCCCAGTGAGATCTCATCTTGAGGCAAGTTTCCCGCTTAGATGCTTTCAGCGGTTATCTCTTCCGAACATAGCTACCCGGCAATGCCACTGGCGTGACAACCGGAACACCAGAGGTTCGTCCACTCCGGTCCTCTCGTACTAGGAGCAGCCCCTCTCAAATCTCAAACGTCCACGGCAGATAGGGACCGAACTGTCTCACGACGTTCTAAACCCAGCTCGCGTACCACTTTAAATGGCGAACAGCCATACCCTTGGGACCGGCTTCAGCCCCAGGATGTGATGAGCCGACATCGAGGTGCCAAACACCGCCGTCGATATGAACTCTTGGGCGGTATCAGCCTGTTATCCCCGGAGTA
>NZ_CP139018.1:125000-662500 GCF_034044115.1 Pseudomonas sp. BO3-4 | reverse complement strand
GATCGAGCGCCGCCCGCGCGGCGCTTCGCGGGTAAACCCGCTCCTACGTTTGTTTCGGGCCAATTATGCCTGTGGGATTCGCACGCGAACGCCTTGGTGCCTGTCTCGATATCGCGTCGTACCAACAAGGCGGTCGCGCGCGCCAGGCACAGGAGGGACTGGCCCGAAACAAACGTAGGAGCGGGTTTACCCGCGAAGCGCCGCGCGGGCGGCGCTCGGTCTCATAGGCGGTGAATGTCTCAAGCCGGACGCGGGCGGCGCTCGATCTCATAGGCGCTGAATGTCTCAAGCCGGACGCGCGCGGCGCTCGATCTCACAGGCGCTGCAGGGGTTATGGCAGACACATCTCACCGCCAAAACCACCTCAAGACATACCCACCACACCTCCCCCTACAACAGCAACAACCAACCCCCAAAAACAAAGCGGGGAGGCCTGCCGGCCTCCCCGCTTCATCTACTTCCCTTAAAGGCTAGGGAATGCAAACTGCGACGCTTCATGACTGGCCCGCTGCGGCCAACGCTGGGTAATTGCCTTGCGACGGGTATAGAAGCGCACACCATCCGGGCCATAGGCATGCAGATCACCAAACAGCGAACGCTTCCAGCCACCAAAGCTGTGGTAGGCCACCGGCACCGGCAGCGGTACGTTCACACCCACCATACCCACTTCGATCTCGTCACAGAACAGACGGGCCGCTTCACCGTCACGCGTAAAGATGCAGGTGCCGTTGCCATACTCGTGATCGTTGATCAGCTGCATGGCCTGCTCCAGGCTATTCACACGGACCACGCACAGCACCGGGCCAAAGATCTCCTCTTTATAGATGCGCATCTCAGGGGTCACCTTGTCGAACAGGGTGCCACCCACAAAGTAGCCATCTTCATTACCCGCCACTCGGAAACCACGACCATCCACCACCAGCTTGGCGCCAGCAGCAACACCGTCATCGATGTAACCCACGACCTTGTCACGCGCTGCCGCAGTCACCAGCGGGCCCATGTCCAGGCCGCACGAGGTGCCGGCACCAATCTTCAGCGCCTTGATCTGTGGCTCCAGCTTGGCAATCAGGGCATCGGCCACTTGGTCGCCTACGCACACGGCGACCGAAATGGCCATGCAACGCTCGCCACACGAACCGTAAGCCGCGCCCATCAGTGCACTGACTGCGTTGTCCAGGTCGGCATCCGGCATCAGCACCGCGTGGTTCTTCGCGCCACCCAGGGCTTGTACACGCTTGCCACGCTTGGTGCCTTCGGCATAGATGTACTCGGCGATCGGGGTCGAGCCCACGAAGCTCAGTGCTTTGACTTCCGGCGCTTCGATCAGCGCATCCACCGCTTCCTTGTCACCGTGCACGACGTTGAGGATGCCCTTCGGCAGGCCGGCTTCCAGCAACAACTGGGCAATGAACAGGGTCGAGCTCGGGTCACGCTCGGAAGGCTTGAGGATGAATGCGTTGCCGCAGGCGATGGCCAGCGGGTACATCCACAGCGGCACCATGGCCGGGAAGTTGAATGGGGTGATACCGGCAACCACGCCCAGCGGCTGGAAGTCGGACCAGGCGTCGATGTTCGGACCGACGTTGCGGCTGTACTCACCCTTCAGCACTTCAGGGGCTGCACACGCGAACTCGACGTTCTCGATACCACGCTTCAGTTCACCGGCGGCGTCTTCCAGGGTCTTGCCGTGCTCTTCGCTGATCATCTGCGAAATCTTGGCTTCGTTCTGCTCCAGCAGTTGCTTGAAGCGGAACATCACCTGGGCGCGCTTGGCCGGAGGGGTGTTGCGCCAGGCCGGGAAGGCTGCCTTGGCCGAGTCGATCGCTTCCTGCACGGTTGCGCGGCTGGCCAGTTCGACCTTGCGAACGGCCTGGCCAGTGGACGGGTTGAAGACATCGGCGGTGCGCTCACCCTTGGTAACCAGTTCGCCGTGAATCAGGTGCTGAACAATGCTCATGCAAAACTCCAGATAAACAAAGGAGAGCCAGGCGCGCGCTGCGGGCATGCGCCTGGCATCAAAATCGGAAAGATCAGTCGATCAGGTTCAGGGTTTCGCCTACAGCATCGAACAGGCGGTCCAGTTCCTGCGGCTTGGTATTGAAGGTTGGGCCGAACTGCAGGGTGTCGCCACCAAAGCGTACATAGAAGCCGGCTTTCCACAGCTTCATGGCCGCTTCGTATGGGCGAACGATGGCATCACCGTCACGGGCGGCGATCTGGATGGCTCCGGCCAGGCCGTAGTTACGGATATCGACGATATTCTTGGTGCCCTTCACGCCGTGCAGCAGCTTCTCGAAATGCGGCGCCAGTTCAGCCGCGGACTGCACCAGGTTTTCCTTCTGCAGCAGGTCCAGCGCGGCGAGACCGGCGGCACAGGCTACCGGGTGCGCCGAGTAGGTGTAGCCGTGTGGGAATTCCACGGCGTATTCCGGGGTCGGCTGATTCATGAAGGTCTGGTAGATCTCGCTGCTGGCAATCACTGCGCCCATCGGGATGGCGCCGTTGGTCACCTGCTTGGCGATGCACATCAGGTCCGGGGTAACGCCGAAGGCTTCCGAGCCGGTCATCGCGCCCATGCGGCCGAAGCCTGTGATCACTTCGTCGAAGATCAGCAGAATGTTGTGCTGGGTGCAGATTTCACGCAGACGCTTCAGGTAACCCTTCGGCGGCGGCAGCACACCGGCCGAACCGGCCAGCGGCTCGACGATGACTGCTGCGATGTTGGAGGCATCGTGCAGCTCGATCAGCTTGAGCATTTCGTCAGCCAGCGCGATACCGCCCTCTTCCGGCATGCCTTTGGAGAAGGCGTTCACTGGCAACACGGTGTGAGGCAGGTGGTCGACATCCAGCAGCTGACCAAACATCTTGCGGTTACCGTTGACGCCACCC
Organism: Pseudomonas sp. BO3-4; assembly: GCF_034044115.1. Classification (NCBI taxonomy): domain Bacteria; kingdom Pseudomonadati; phylum Pseudomonadota; class Gammaproteobacteria; order Pseudomonadales; family Pseudomonadaceae; genus Pseudomonas; species Pseudomonas sp. BO3-4. Next base: position 659,611 of record NZ_CP139018.1, on the reverse strand, counting down.
AGGCTGGTACCGGCGATGTTCACGCCATGGTAACCACGGGCACGGCCGATGATCTTGGTCTTGGTTGCCTGGCCTTTCAGGCGCCAGTAGGCACGCACCATCTTCAGCGCGGTATCGGCGCACTCGGAACCGGAGTTGGTATAGAAGACGTGATTCAGATTGCCCGGAACCAGCTCGGCGATCTTTTCCGCCAGCTGGAACGACAGCGGGTGGCCGAACTGGAACGCTGGGGAGTAGTCCAGCGTACTTAGTTGGCGGGTCACCGCGTCAGCGATTTCCTTGCGAGTGTGCCCTGCGCCGCAGGTCCACAGGCCAGACAGGGCGTCGAAGATCTTGCGCCCGTGGTCATCGACCAGGTAGTTGCCTTCGGCCGCCACGATCAGGCGTGGGTCGCGCTGGAAGTTGCGGTTGGCGGTATAGGGCATCCAGTGGGCGTCCAGCTTGAGCTGGCTGGCGATACCCGTGGGGGCGGTTTCGGGCATGTTCATCGGCGGTTCCTCGGAAGACGATTAGGCAACGATGGATGTTGTTGCAGCTAAGTTGGCACGGCGATAGAGTCTGAAAAAGCCTACATTTCTAACCTTCAGGCAGGCCGAGACTAAACTGATGAGCCGAAGACCCGATCCACTCGCCCAAGTCAGCGATTTCGACATCCGCCTGCTGAAGATCTATCGCAGCGTCGTCGAGTGCGGTGGCTTCTCCGCTGCCGAAAACGTACTGGGCATTGGTCGCTCGGCCATCAGCCAGCAGATGAACGACCTCGAACAACGCCTCGGCCTGCGCCTGTGTCAGCGCGGCCGCGCCGGTTTCTCGCTGACGGAGGAAGGCCGCGAGGTCTACCATTCAGCCCTGCAACTGCTCAGCGCGCTGGAAACCTTCCGCACCGAGGTCAATGGCCTGCACCAGCATTTGCGCGGCGAGCTGAACATCGGCCTGACCGACAACCTGGTGACCCTGCCGCACATGCGTATCACCCATGCCCTGGCGGAACTCAAGGACCGCGGCCCTGATGTACGCATCCAGATCCGTATGATCGCCCCCAGCCAGGTCGAGCACGGCGTGCTCGACGGCAGCCTGCACGTTGGCGTCGTCCCACAGACCAGCCCGCTATCGGGGCTTGAGTACCAACCGCTGTACAGCGAACGCTCGCTGCTGTACTGCGCAGTCGGCCACCCGCTGTTCTACGCCGACGACCAGCAGATAGACGACGAACGCCTCAACAGCCAGGAAGCCATCACCCCCACCTTCCGCCTGCCGGCCGACATCCAGGCGCACTACCAGGCGCTGAATTGCACAGCCAGTGCTTCTGACCGCGAGGGCATGGCGTTTCTCATCCTCACCGGGCGTTATATTGGCTATCTGCCCGACCACTACGCCATGTTCTGGGTACAGCAAGGCCGTTTGCGTGCGCTCAAGCCCAAGGAGCGCTTTTATGACCTGAGCCTGAGCTGGGTTACCCGCAAAGGCCGGCGCCCCAACCTGGTGTTGGAAAGCTTCCTCGAAAGCCTGGCTGCGACACGTTGATGCCAGTCTGTGCCGCAAACGCTTGTCACTTCGGCACAGGCAGGTAATCTTGTCCCACAGCCGCAGCCACTGCCCCGTACGGAATCGTCCATGACCCTAGAAGTCCCTGCGCATCGCCTCTCCGCCTCGGGCAAGCCCGCGGGCCGTATCCGCCAGAAGAACGAACAGGCCATTATCCAGGCCGCCGAAGATGAGTTCGCCCGCCATGGTTTCAAGGGCACCAGCATGAACACCATCGCCCTCAAGGCGGGGTTGCCCAAGGCTAACCTGCATTACTACTTCACCAACAAGCTGGGCCTGTACATCGCCGTGCTCAGCAACATCATCGAGTTGTGGGACAGCACCTTCAACGCCTTGAGCGTCGATGACGACCCCGGTGAAGCCCTGAGCCAGTACATCCGCACCAAAATGGAGTTCTCCCGGCGCAACCCGCAAGCTTCGCGCATTTTCGCCATGGAAGTGATCAGCGGTGGCACCTGCCTGACCGAATACTTCAGTGCCGATTACCGCGAATGGTTCCGCGGCCGTGCTGCGGTATTCCAGGCCTGGATCGAAGCAGGCAAAATGGACCCGGTCGACCCGGTGCACCTGATCTTCCTGCTCTGGGGCAGCACCCAGCACTATGCCGACTTCGCCACCCAGATCTGCCAGGTGACTGGCCGCAGCCGCCTGACCAAGCAGGACATGGAAGACGCGAGCAACAACCTTATCCACATCATTTTGAAGGGCTGCGGCATCAAGCCGGCTGCCTGACTGTCCTTTATGCCTTCTACCCTGCTCGACCTCTGCGAATACCGCGAGGAAATCCGCAAAAGCCGCTTCATCACCCTCGCCGGGCCGATCAGCAGCGCCGCCGAAGCGATGAGTTTCATCGAACGCCACAGCGACCTGGCCGCTACCCACAACTGCTGGGCCTGGAAACTCGGCGCGCAGTACCGCAGCAGTGACGACGGCGAACCCGGCGGCACTGCAGGGCGGCCGATACTGGCGGCCATTGAAGCGCAGGACTGCGACCAGGTGGTGGTGCTGGTGATCCGTTGGTACGGCGGCATCCAGCTGGGTACCGGCGGCCTGGCCAGGGCCTATGGCGGCGGCGCCAACAAGTGCCTGCAACAGGCGCCCAAGCGCCTACTGGTGCAGCGCAGCCATTTCAGCTGCAGTTGCAGTTTCAGCGAGCTGGCGCTGGTGAAGCTGCGTTTGGCCGAGGTTGACGGCCTGGTCCTGGACGAACAGTTCACCGCCAATGGTGTGGACCTGGTGATTGCCCTCGGTGACGCCCACCTGGCGCCATTGCAACAGCAACTGGCGGACCTGAGCCGCGGGCGTATTTTGCTCGAAGCACGCTGAACATTGCCCACAACAACTGTGGGCCTGCCTGTGGATAAGCTTGGGGCACTCTCTTGCAGGCTAGTGATTTCGAGGCACCCAGAGCTTTGATCATATTTTGATCACTATTTGATGACAGTCGTAAACTGCTGAATGTGCGCGACTTATCCCCAGCGAACCGCCCATCCAAGCCGCGCCCCGCTTGCTCACCTTGCACACAATAACTGTGGACCAGCTTGTGGATAACCCGTGCGCCAACAGGCGAAGCGCCCGGCCCCGCAAGGCCCAGACAAAACTGACCATTTTTTAACCAGACGCAAACCAGGCACGCGTATTCGCCGTGACGTATGCTCAATTCCTTTCTCCTACACCGATAAAGGAATGTTCCTATGGCCAATTCAAGAACTGCCCTCATCATCGGCGCCTCGCGCGGGCTTGGCCTGGGCTTGGTACAACGCCTGCACGAAGACGGTTGGCACATCACTGCCACCGTCCGGAACCCGCAGCAGCCCGGCGCCCTGGCGAACGTGCCCGGCGTGCATATCGAGCAGCTGGAAATGAACGACACCGTTCAGCTCGACAGCCTGAGGCAACGCCTGCAAGGCCAGGTGTTCGACCTGATATTCGTCAACGCCGGGGTCATGGGCCCCCTGCCGCAAGACCTGGAGGCAGTCCACAACAGCGACATTGGCGATCTGTTCATGACCAACGCTGTGGCGCCGATACGCGTGGCTCGCCGCCTGGTGGGTCAAATACGCGAAGGCAGTGGTGTGCTGGCTTTCATGAGCTCGATCCTGGGAAGCGTCACCATCCCAGACGGTGGCGAAATCTGCCTGTACAAGGCCAGCAAGGCGGCACTGAACTCGATGATCAACAGCTTCTTCGTTGAGCAGCAGCGCCCGGACCTGTGCGTGCTGGCCATGCACCCGGGCTGGGTGAAAACTGACATGGGTGGCGAAAACGCCGAAATCGATGTGCTCACCAGCACCCGCGGCATGATCGAACAGATCAAGGCCCAAAGCGGCAAGGGCGGCCTGCGTTTCATCAACTACAAGGGCGAACCCTTGGTCTGGTGATTCACCAGGTCGCAGCCCGGCTGGGCGCATTGCCCAGCCAGCCCCTGTAGAATGGCCGCAACCGTACCTGATTGAGATGACCACTATGTATGACTGGTTGAACGCCCTGCCCAAGGCCGAACTGCACCTGCACCTGGAAGGCTCACTGGAGCCCGAGTTGCTGTTCGCCCTGGCCGAGCGCAACAAGATCGCCTTGCCCTGGGCCGATGTGGAGACCTTGCGCGGTGCCTATGCCTTCAACAACCTGCAGGAGTTCCTCGACCTGTATTACCAGGGCGCAGATGTGCTGCGCACCGAGCAGGACTTCTACGACCTGACCTGGGCCTACCTGCAACGCTGCAAGGCCCAGAACGTGATCCACACCGAACCCTTCTTCGACCCGCAGACCCACACCGACCGCGGCATTGCTTTCGAAGTGGTGCTCAACGGCATCAGCCAGGCGCTCAAGGATGGCCGCGAACAACTGGGCATCAGCAGCGGCCTGATCCTCAGCTTCCTGCGCCACCTCAGCGAGGATGAAGCGCACAAGACCCTCGATCAGGCCTTGCCGTTCCGCGATGCGTTCATTGCCGTAGGCCTGGACAGCTCGGAGATGGGCCACCCGCCAAGCAAGTTCCAGCGGGTGTTCGACCGCGCCCGTAGCGAAGGCTTCGTCTCGGTTGCCCATGCTGGCGAAGAAGGCCCGCCCGAGTACATCTGGGAAGCCCTCGACCTGCTGAAGATCAAACGTATCGACCATGGCGTGCGCGCCATCGAGGACGAGCGCCTGATGCAGCGCATCATCGACGAGCAGATCCCGCTCACGGTGTGCCCGCTCTCCAACACCAAGCTCTGCGTGTTCGACCACATGAGCCAGCACAACATCCTCGACATGCTCGAGCGTGGTGTGAAAGTCACGGTCAACTCGGACGACCCGGCCTACTTCGGTGGCTACGTCACGGAGAACTTCCACGCTCTGCATACCCACTTGGGCATGACCGAAGACCAGGCTCGTCGCCTGGCGCAGAACAGCCTGGACGCACGGTTGGTTTGAGTAGCATGACGACGTTGCGCTCAACCGACCTGCAACGTCGCCACGCGGGCTATGCGATTGATCTGCTGGATACCCAGCGCCGAAATATGCAGTGCCCGCGAGTCCTCTATCTCGCGCATCCAGCCAGATTGCAGGAACAACCTGAACAAGGCCTGACCCAGTACGCCCCCCAGATGCGGGCCTTGGTCATTCCATTCGGTGCAGCGGCAGATCACGCAACCTCGTTGCTGGTGGGGCGCCAGGGCATCGATGTACACCCCGACCAAGGCCAACTGCGCCCGCCCCTCGTCACTGACCCTCAAGTGCCGTCCGCTGCCTTCCAACCAGCCAGCCACCACCATGCGATGGTACAGCTCACTGGCCAACTCCCCACCCAGGTGATCGCCACAACGGCGCGCCCGGCGCATCGACAGCGGCAGCGACGATACCGGCGCTTCGGCACGCTCTCCCCTGGCGCTTTCCAGCTGTACGCTGGCCAAGGCCTCTACCGCCGCTCCGACCTGCGGGGTAGCCAGGCAGAAGTAACGTTTGCGGCCCCTGGCTTCATGCCTGAGCAAACCGGCCGACGACAGCAGCGAAAGGTGCGCGCAGGCTGACGATGAAGTCAGGCCAGTCATTATCGCGAGCTCATTGGCCAACCGTGGTGTGCCATCGATCAATGCCCACAACATGGCACTGCGCTTGGGGTCGGCCATCAGGCTGGCGATCTGGCTGATACTGCTGGCTGCGTTCATGTCCTTGTAACTCCCTGCAAGTTCACTGTGGGGATGCGATGGCCAACCCTGCCAGGGAAGCGCCTCTCGCTGGCACTGGCCTGGCTCGCCAGTATAAGCCGCAGAAAACGCCGGTTCAGACGGCCAGGTGCCATCGTACTCATGACGAAAAACCACTGGGTATGCCTACCCATGGCAAGCAGCGAGGCGGCTTCGAAAACGCCCCGGCACCCAGTCAATCAAGGCACCGGTACGCCCACACAAACGCGCTGAAACATCTTGATGAAAACAAACTTGCAGCCATTTCAGATGTGGCCCACAGCAACCTTCCACAAATAGTGCGAAACAAAGCGAAGGTTCTGCGGGTTTGCAGGCATTGAGCCCAAAGTAGGAGACACCGCCAGGAAAATGCACACACTTACCGTCAGTCAGGACGCTGAAGCCGTGTCATGGCAGGCTGGCGGGCCAGCGCTACACTTGAGCGGCTCCCCTTCCTGGAGGTATGCAGCGATGAAAATTATCGTAAGTGCGTCGAGCCGAAACCCCGCCTGCCCTTGGCAAGTCCAGCTCGATCAGCATGTGGTCAGTTTCCGCAGCGAGGCTGAGGCGCGTGCCTTCGTCGCCACGCTGGAAACCCGGCTGCAGGCACCTCACCCGCTCATGCGGGAGCCTTGGCCTGCAAACGCCGGGTCAACAGCGCAACACTGACCACCAGCGCCCCGCACAGGCTGATCACGATTGCCATGGGCACCGCACTGCCATCATGCAGCAGCCCGACCAGCGCCGCAGCACCCGCAGCTACGCTGAACTGCACACAGCCCATCAGTGCCGAGGCGCTGCCGGCACGCGCGCCCTGTCCACTCATGGCGCAGGCCGAAGCATTGGGAATGATGCAACCAAGGCTGGCGATACAGATGAACAGCGGCACCAGTAGCGGCCACAGTTGCGCAGGGCGCAACGCCGCCACGCCCAGCAACACCAGGCCCGCAACCAGATACAGCCACACCGCACGGCCCAGCAGGAAGGCCGGCCCGCGTTTGGCCAGCAGGCGGGCGTTCACCTGCGCCACCAGAATAAAACCTGCGGCGTTGGTGCCGAACAGCCAGCCGTAGTGCTCAGCGGGCACGCCATACAGTTTGATGAACACGAAAGGTGAACCGGCGATATAGGCAAACATGCCGGCAATGGCGATACCGCCGGTCAGGGCATGGCCGAGGAAAACCCGGTCAGCCAGCAGCCGCAGGTACTGGCGCAAGGCGCCAGACAGCGGTTGCCGGGGTATATGCTCGGGCAGGCTTTCCGGCAGGCCCAGGCTTACCGCCAGCAGGCAGCCGGCACTGAACAGGCTCAGCGCAAGGAAGATCGACTGCCAGCCGGCCAGGTTCACCAGCACCCCACCCAGCATCGGTGCCAGGATCGGCGCCAAGCCCATGACCAGCATCAGTTGCGAAAACACTTTGGCTGAAGCTACCGGGTCGCACTTGTCGCTGACGATGGCCCGCGAAAGCACCATGCCGGCACAACCACCCAGTGCCTGGATGAAACGCGCCACCACCAAGGTATCGAGGTTGGGGGCGTAGGCACAGGCCAGTGATGCCAAGGTGAACAGCGTAACGCCGAACATCAGCGGTTTGCGTCGGCCAAAGCGGTCGGCAACCGGCCCATAGGCCAACTGCCCGATAGACAGGCCCAGGAAGTAGGCGGCCAACGTGGCCTGGACGTGTTTTTCATCGGTGGCGAACGCTTGCGCCATGGCCGGGAAGGCTGGCAGGTAAAAGTCGATCGCCAAGGGCCCGAACGCACTGAGTGCGCCCAGGATGAGCACCATTCGCAGGTTCATCAGGAATCCATAGCAGGCTAAGCAAGTGACTGATTCTACCTGCTGTGGACCCTGTCAATGTGAAAACATTTGCAACACTGTTACCCCCGGTGGGAGCAATCAGGTCTTCAGGCGATTTCGGCCTGATACCCCTCATCGCGAATCGCAGTGAGAATCTGCTCCTGCGCCAACTCGCTCTGCACACGCACCTGTTTACCTGCCAGATCAACTTCCACCCTGGCTGCCGCATCCTGCTCCTGCACCGCGCGGGTCACGGCTTTCACGCAATGGCCGCAGGTCATGCCTTGTACATTGAACACTTGCATGGGGGTTACCTCCTTCAGGTTTTTCACAAGTCTCAAGCTTGCCATGAGGGCAAGGTCAAGCCCTGCCTGCAACGCCCGGGGTGGAAATCCGCGTCCGCGTCGGCCAAGCTGCGCCTTTGACGATCAGGCAAGCAGGAGATTTTTCATGTTCAGGGCAGCATTGGGCGTCGTCGGGCTCTTGGGCGCGCTGGCTGTGGTGCCACCGGCATTCGCCGAGGGCAACTCGGCCTACAGCGTACTGATCATTTCCCGGGAGCGCCTGGAAGTGGCCACCAGTTGCGAAATCGGCGTGTACCTCAACGACCAGCTTTCCGGGCGCGTTTTCCAGGAGCAGTCCACCTCGTTCAACCTGCCGCCTGGCCCGGTGGATGTGCGCCTGCGCCTGCTGCCTGGGCAAATGCCGGGTTGCGCCGCAGGTATAGAGGACCAGCGCAGCACGCGTTTGAATCTGCAGGCGGGCCAGATCAACAAATACCGCATCGCCATGGGGCAATATGGGCTGGAGTTGAAACGAGCCGACCTGGGCTATTGACCTTGCCTGCGTGGCAAGGTTGATGCTGGAGGCCTGTCCAAGGAGGAGAGCCATGCCCGCATCCACCACATACGACCTGCCGATCTCCGGCATGACCTGCGCCAGCTGTGCTGGCCGGGTCGAGCGCGCCCTGCGCAAGGTCACCGGCGCTGAACAGGTCAGCGTAAACCTCACCACTGAAAAAGCCCGGGTTGTAGCCCCGCCTGCCAGCCTGCCAGCCTTGGTCGAAGCCGTGCGCGAGGCCGGTTACGGGGTACCAACCCGCACCCTCGAACTGCAGATAGGCGGCATGACCTGCGCCAGTTGTGTCGGCCGAGTAGAGCGCGCCCTGGGCAAATTGGCCGGGGTCGAGCGGGTCAGCGTCAACTTGGCCAGCGAACGCGCGCACCTCGAAGTGCTTGCGGCCCTTGATGACAACCTGCTGATCGACGCTGTGCAAAAGGCAGGCTACAGCGCCAGCCTGCCGCAATCGACCAAGGACGACCAAAGCGCTGTCCAGCGCCGCCTGCGCAACGAGCGCCTGGCAGTCGGTGCAGCCTTGCTGTTGGCCCTGCCGCTGGTATTACCCATGCTGGTACAACCGTTCGGCTTGCACTGGATGCTACCCGCCTGGGCGCAGTTTCTGCTGGCCACACCCGTGCAGTTCATTCTCGGTGCCCGCTTCTACATTGCAGCCTGGAAGGCCGTGCGCGCCGGTGCCGGCAACATGGACCTGCTGGTGGCCCTGGGCACCAGCGCTGGCTATGGCCTGAGCCTGTACCAATGGGCACAGGCTCCCGCCGGTATGGCCCCGCACCTGTACTTCGAAGCCTCAGCCGTGGTGATTGCCCTGGTATTGCTGGGCAAGTACCTGGAAAGCCGCGCCAAACGCCAGACCGCCAGTGCCATCCGAGCCCTCGAAGCCCTGCGCCCGGAACGCGCCCTGCGCGTGGTCGACGGCGTGGAAGAGGACGTGGCCATCGCCCACTTGCGCTTGGGCGACCTGGTACTGGTCAAGCCCGGCGAACGCTTCCCGGTCGACGGCGTGGTCGAAGACGGCAGCAGCCATGCCGATGAGGCCCTGATCAGCGGCGAGAGCTTGCCAGTGCCCAAGCAGCCCGGCGACAGCGTCACCGGTGGCGCCATCAATGGTGAAGGCCGGCTGCTGGTGCGTACCCAGGCGCTGGGCACCGAGACCGTGCTGGCGCGCATCATCCGCCTGGTGGAAGACGCCCAGGCCGCCAAAGCGCCGATCCAGAAGCTGGTCGACCGTGTCAGCCAGGTGTTCGTCCCGGCCGTGCTGGTACTGGCCCTGATCACCCTGATCGGCTGGTGGTTGGCTGGGGCACCGCTGGAAACCGCGCTGATCAACGCCGTCGCCGTGCTGGTCATCGCCTGCCCCTGCGCCCTCGGCCTGGCCACGCCCGCCGCGATCATGGCCGGCACCGGGGTCGCCGCCCGCCACGGCATCCTGATCAAGGATGCCGAAGCTCTGGAGCGTGCCCATGCGGTCAACCGCGTAGTGTTCGACAAAACCGGTACCCTCACCTCCGGCAGCCCGCGGGTGGTTCACAGTCAGGCGCTGGACGGCAACAGTGCCGACCTTCACCGCCTGGCCGGCGCCCTGCAGCGCGGGAGTGAACACCCGCTGGCCAAGGCGGTACTGGTGGCCTGTGCAGAGCAAGGGCTGGACGTGCCAACCGTTGCCGACAGCCAGTCACTGACCGGGCGCGGCATTGCCGGGCGCGTTGAAGGCCGTGAACTGGCGCTGGGCAACCGCCGACTGCTTGACGAAAGCGGTCTGCAGCCCGGCGATTTGGCCGCCCAGGCCCAGGCCTGGGAAGCGGAAGGGCGCACACTGTCGTGGCTGATCGAGCGCGGCGCGCAACCGAGAGTCGTGGGCCTGTTCGCCTTTGGTGACAGCCTCAAGCCTGGCGCCGCGCAGGCCATCGAAACCCTGCACACCCAACACATCAGCAGCCACCTGCTGACCGGTGACAACCGTGGCAGCGCCAAAGTGGTTGCCGAGGCACTGGGCATCGACGATGTGCACGCCGAAGTGCTACCGGCCGACAAGGCCGCGACCGTGGCCGCGCTCAAGCAGGATGGGGTGGTCGCCATGGTTGGCGATGGCATCAACGATGCACCGGCGTTGGCCGCGGCCGACATCGGCATTGCCATGGGTGGCGGTACCGACGTGGCCATGCAGGCCGCCGGCATCACCCTGATGCGTGGCGACCCGCGTCTGGTGCCCGCCGCGCTGGAAATCAGCCGCAAAACCTACGCGAAGATCCGCCAGAACCTGTTCTGGGCCTTCATCTACAACCTGATCGGCATTCCGCTCGCCGCGCTGGGTTACCTCAACCCGGTACTGGCAGGAGCTGCCATGGCCCTGTCCAGTGTCAGCGTCGTCAGCAATGCACTGTGGCTTAAAACGTGGAAACCCACCAGCAGCACCCAGGAGGCGCCATGAATATCGGCCAGGCCGCCCGCCGCAGCGGGCTCAGCACCAAGATGATCCGTTACTACGAGTCCATCGGCCTGCTCAAACCCGCCACTCGCAGCGACAGCGGCTACCGCCTGTACCAGGCGCAAGACTTGCACAACCTGGCCTTCATCAAACGCTCCCGCGACCTGGGCTTTTCCCTCGAAGAGGTCGGCAAGTTGCTGACCTTGTGGCAGGACCGCCAACGTGCCAGCGCCGATGTGAAGGCGCTGGCCATGCACCACATCGATGAACTGAACCGGCGCATCGAGGAGCTGGTGAGCCTGCGCGACACCCTCGGCGAGCTGGTTTCGCACTGCCAGGGTGACGACCGTCCGGACTGCCCGATCCTCAAAGACCTGGCCAATGGCGCTGCGGGCAGCTGCTGTCACTGAGCTGCCACGCGCCTTTGGCATGCCATAAATGTCCAAACACGACCGAATAGTCACCAACCACGACTTTATCCAATAAATACGGGCGTTTTGGCTTCATAAAACCCGGATGCTGCCGATGCAGTTGCTACCTGCCTCGTGTGTCGAAAACAAAAATTCCGGGAGCGTCGATGAGCATCAAACAGAAACTGACCTGGGCATTCGCGGTCATCGCCGGCTTGCCCATCGTTCTCGTGGCCACCCTGGTGGTCATCAACCTGCGCGGCGAAGCCCGCGACGGATTCCTCGACAGCAGCAGCCGGGAAATCCGCCAGGTCAGCAACGCGATGAACATCTTCTTCCAGGGGATCAACCAGAACGTCGAGTACATGGCTTCCCAGCCAATGGTTGCCGCCACGGGCAGCGAGCTGAACAAGTACATGAGCGCAACCCCGTCCTACGAACTGGGCGAGCAGGCCAGCAAAATTCTCGACTTCATGACTCGCCTGGCCAACTCACACCCCGCCTACGCCTACCTGTCCTACGGGGTGAATGACGGCGGCTACACTGGCTGGCCGGCCGGCCAGAAGTTTGTCAATTATGACCCACGCACGCGCCCCTGGTACCAACTTGCCATGGCCAACCCTGGCAAGACGATGCGTACCGGCGCCTACTACTGGGCCGCCGACGATGCGGTGCTGGTCAGCACCGTGCGCACCGTGGCCAACCAGCTGGGCAACCCCGGCGGCGTGGTCAACATCGACGTGTCGCTCAAGGGCCTGACCGAGATCGTCAAGCAGATCAAACTGGGCGAAAGCGGCTACCTGATACTGGTGGAAAGCAACGGCAACGTGATGGTCGACCCGCGCGACGCCACCCACAATTTCAAGCAGCTGGGAAGCTTTGGCGACGGTTATGCCAAGCTGGCCAAAGCCGGCAAAGGCCTGGTCGAGGTCGAACTCGATGGCGTGCACTACATGGCCAACGTCTACCCCGATCAGCAGCTGGGCTGGACCTTCATCGGCCTGATCGAACAAAGCGAAGTGATGCAGACCACCACCCGGCTCACCTGGCTGATCGGTGTCATCGCTGTGGTGTTGGCCGCGCTGTTCGCGGTGGTCGGTGCGGCCTTCGCCAAACTGATCGTGCGCCCGATCAACAGCGTCACCAACGGCCTGGAGGACATTGCCCAAGGTGAGGGTGACCTGACCCGCAACCTGGAAATCCGCGGCCGCGACGAAACCGCGCAACTGGCCAGCTGGTTCAACCAGTTCCTCGGTGCCATTCGCAGCCTGATCCAGCACATCGGTGCTGCCGCCAGCAAGATCCTCAGCACGTCCAGCAGCTCGACCCGCGTCTCCAGCGACATGGCCGAGGCGGCCGGCCGCCAGCGCGAAGCCGTGGATATGGTTTCCACTGCATTCCACGAAATGGTCGCCACCGCCAATGAAGTGGCACGGTCCTGCAGCCAGGCCGCGCAGTCGGCCGACAGCGGCCAGCAGCAGGCCCGCGAAGGGCAGCAACAGATCGATGCAGCGGTACACAGCGTTGATCGCCTGAGCCACGAAATCGAGCAATCGGCCCAGTCGATTCAACAGCTGGAGCGTGACAGCAACGCCATTCAGTCGATCCTCGGCACCATCCGTTCGATTGCCGAACAAACCAACCTGCTGGCCCTGAACGCCGCCATCGAAGCGGCCCGTGCCGGTGAGCAGGGGCGCGGCTTTGCCGTGGTGGCCGACGAAGTGCGGGCGCTGGCCAAGCGTACTGCCGACTCCACCGCTGAAATCGACGGTTTGCTGGGCAACCTGGCCAGCCGTACCGCCGAAGTGGCCGAGCAGATGCACGCCAGCCTGGAAGTGTCGCAGCAGTCGGTCAGCCGCATTGGTCTGGCCCGCGACAGCTTCGGGCAGATCCGTGAGTCGGTGGACGTGATCCGCGACATGAACACCCAGATCGCCACGGCAGCCGAAGAACAGCATCAGGTGGCTGAGGACATCAACCGGCACATCAGCCAGATTCACGGGGATGCGCAGTTGGTGGCCGAGCTGGCCCAGGCGGCGCGCCAGGACTCCGAGAGCCTGGCCGGGCTGTCCAATGAGCTGGATACGCTGGTGCGCAGGTTCCGCACCTGATGATGCATGGCCTGTGCCGGCCCTTTCGCGGATAACCCCGCGAAAGGGCCGGCACAGGAAACCGAAAATCAGAGCTTCAATTCCCCCGGTGTCGCGCCAAACAGCTGCTTGAACGCCGCAATGTAGGCCGAGGTGGAGTCATACCCACACCCCAGCGCCGCCTCGGTCACATTCTCCCCCGCCTCCAGCAACGCCAGCGACGATAACAACCGCATGCGCTGGCGCCAATTACGAAAGCTCAAGCCGGTCTCCCGTTGAAACAGCCGCATCAGCGTCTTCTCCGAACACCCCAGCTCCAACGCCCACTGCTGCAAGGTCTGCGACTGGTCTGGTGCAGCGATCAAGCCATTGCACAGTGCCAGCAAACCAGGGTGGCGGGGCAACGGCAGCGAGAAACCGACTTCTGGCAAGGTGCGCAACTGATCGAGCAGCACTGCCACCAGACGCGCCTCGGCGCTGTCGTCCTCTGGGTAATCTGCCGGGAACAGGCAGAACTGCTTTATCAGCTCGCGCGCCAGCGGCGTGACTTCCAGCACTCGGCATTGTTCCGGCGCCCATGGGCAGGCATCGCGGCGCACATACAGGCTGCGCATCTCGGCTTGCATCGAGGTGACCACTTCATGCTCGGCATCGGCGGGGATCCACACCCCCCACTGCGGTGGGGCAAAGTAACTGCCGTCGCGTGTGTACACGCCGAGTACGCCGCTGATGGCGTAGGAAAACTGTACCCAGTCGTGCTGGTGGCGAGTGGTCCACGAACCGGCGCCAAGGCTTTCGGCACGGGCGTAGAGCGGTCTGGGCAGGTGTTCCAGCGCGGGGATAGCGCGGGGGTGTCCGATGATCGGCATGGTATTTTCTTTTAGTTCTGACCAGACAAGCCTAACAGCTGGATCATGATAGAGGCACTCGCCGCCTCGGCAGTTACCCTGGAGGTGCTTCAGCGCTCGACGATAACGGTCACCCCCTGCCCGCCTGCCGCACAGATCGAAATCAGCCCGCGCCCCTTACCCGCCGTCGCCAACAGCTTGGCCAGGTTGGCCAATATCCGCCCACCGGTTGCCGCAAACGGGTGCCCGGCTGCCAGCGAACTGCCCTTGACATTGAGTTTGCTGCGGTCGATCGCGCCAAGCGGCGCCTCCAGGCCCAACCGCTCACGGCAGTAATCGGCATCCTCCCAGGCCTTGAGCGTGCACAGCACCTGGGCAGCAAAGGCTTCGTGGATTTCGTAGTAGTCAAAGTCCTGCAGCGTCAGGCCATTGCGTGCCAGCAAGCGCGGCACGGCATACACCGGCGCCATCAACAACCCTTCGCGCCCCGTGACAAAATCCACCGCAGCGGTTTCGCCATCGACCAGATAGGCAAGCACCTGCAACCCCTGCTGCTGCGCCCACGCCTCGCTGCCCAACAGCACCAGCGAAGCACCATCGGTCAACGGCGTGGAATTACCCGCCGTCAATGTGCCCTGCCCGCTGCGGTCAAAGGCTGGCTTGAGCCTGGCCAACTGCTCAAGGCTCAGGTCGGGGCGCAGGTTGTTGTCCCGTGCCAGCGAAAGAAACGGCGTCAACAGGTCGTCCTGCCAACCCTCGGCATAGGCAGCGGCCAGCTTCTGGTGGCTAAGCAGCGCCAATTCGTCCTGCTCGGCGCGGCCAACGCGCCAAGTGTGGGCCATGCGCTCGCAATGCTCGCCCATCGACAACCCCGTACGCGGCTCGCTATTGCGTGGTAGCTCGGGTTTCAGGTGATGAGGCCGCAGCTTGAGGAAGGGCTTTAACCGTTCGCCAAGGCTTTTGCCACGGTTGGCCTGCAGCAATATATGGCGCAAGCCTTCGTTGACGGCGATCGGCGCATCGGAGGTGCTGTCGACACCGCCTGCAATACCGCAGTCGATCTGCCCCAGGGCAATCTTGTTGGCCACCAGCAGTGCAGCCTCCAGCCCGGTACCGCAGGCCTGCTGGATGTCATAGGCCGGGGTCTGCGGTGACAGGCGCGAACCCAACACGCACTCGCGGGTCAGGTTCATGTCGCGCGAGTGCTTGAGCACGGCACCGGCCACCACCTCGCCCAACCGCAGCCCGTGCAGGCGATAGCGTTCGATCAAGCCTTCAAGCGCGGCCGTGAGCATCGCCTGGTTGCTGGCCGTAGCGTAGGCGCCATTGGAGCGGGCGAAAGGGATCCGGTTGCCGCCCAGGATCGCGACCCGGCGAGTTGAACGCATGCGCGTGTTCCTCCTGAAACAATTTGTTCGGTACAGCCTAGGTGTTTTTACCGCATTCGAACGACCCTGCCGCAAAGTTGGTCCACACTTTCAAGCTTGCCTTTCGGGAGACCCCTCATGAGCGATCGCTACCTCGGTTTTGCCAACTCCAATCTCGGCCGCCGCCTCGTGGATGCCCTTGGCCTGCCACGCCCGGCGCCACTGGAGCGCTGGCAGGCTGGCCGCCTGCGGCCGGTGGAAGGTGCCCTGGTACTGGGTGGCGGGCCACTGGCGACGCAGGTCGAAGCCATCGCCCCGCGCCTCACTGACGAGGTATACAGCTTCAATGCCGACAACCTGCAGGCTGAAGCCTGGGTGGCCGGCCTGGGGCCGAAAATCAAGGCCGTGGTATTCGATGCCAGTCACTTGTCCGACAGCGATGCACTGAAGCAGTTGCGTGAATTTTTCCAGCCGCTGCTACGCAGCCTGGCCCCATGCGCCCATGTCCTGGTGCTGGGCCGTGCACCGGAAAGCCTCGACGACCCACTGGCCAGCGTTGCACAGCGTGCCCTTGAGGGCTTCAGCCGCTCACTGGCCAAGGAACTGCGCAACGGCGCCACTGCCCAGCTGTTGTATGTCACCCCCGGTGCCGAAGATCAGCTGGAAGGCGCCCTGCGCTTCTTCCTCTCGCCGAAGAGTGCCTTCATCTCTGGCCAGGTACTGCGCCTGCAAGCCTGCACCGGCCAGGTGGAGGACTGGACCCGCCCACTCGGCGGCCGCCGTGCGCTGGTCACGGGGGCTGCGCGCGGTATCGGCGCCGCCATTGCGGAAACCTTGGCACGGGACGGCGCCGATGTACTGCTGCTGGATGTACCGCAGGCCAGCCAGGACCTCGACGCCCTCGCTGCACGCCTCGGCGGCAAGGCACTGCCACTGGATATATGCGCTAGCGATGCGGCAACGCAACTGCTCGCGGCCCTGCCCGACGGCATCGATATCGTGGTGCACAACGCCGGTATCACCCGCGACAAGACACTGGCCAACATGACGCCGGAATACTGGGACGCCGTGCTGGCCGTGAACCTCAAGGCACCGCAAGTGCTCACCCAGGCGTTGTATGACAACGGCGCGCTGGGGGAAAACGCGCGCATCACCCTGCTGGCCTCGGTCAGCGGCATTGCCGGCAACCGCGGGCAGGCCAACTATGCCGCGAGCAAGGCCGGGCTGATCGGCCTGGCCCAGGCCTGGGCGCCACGGCTTGCCGAGCGCGGTGGCAGCATCAACGCCATCGCCCCCGGTTTCATCGAAACCCACATGACTGCAGCCATGCCCATGGGCCTGCGCGAGGCGGGCCGGCGCTTGAGTTCGCTGGGCCAGGGTGGGCGCCCGCAGGATGTCGCCGAAGCCATTGCGTGGCTCAGCCAGCCAGGCTCCGGGTCGGTTAACGGCCAGGTGCTGCGGGTGTGCGGCCAGGCACTGATGGGGGCTTGAACATGAGCCGACAATGGCACGACCTGCACAACCCGGCCGCCCGCGCCAGCCTGTACCTGCGCGCAGCCAGCAAACGCTCCATCAGCGGCGACCGGCTGCCGGACGATGGCCTGCGCTGTTTCATGCGGGTCCAACCGGGCAATCTGGGTGCCTATCGAAGGCTTTGCCACTTTCCCGATGATGGCCGCCTGCCGGGGACCTATCCTCATGTGATGGCGTTTGCCCTGCAATTGCAGCTGATGACAGCCGATGATTTCCCCTTCCCGCTGCTGGGTCTGGTACACCTGCACAACCGCATCGAAGTGCTGCGCCCCCTGGGTGGTGTCGAAGGGCTGCGTTTTGCGGTGTACGCGCACAACCTGCAGCGCCATGCCAAAGGTGGCACCTTCGACCTGGTCACCGAGGCTGAAGATGGCATCGGCCTGCTCTGGCGCGAGACCAGCCGCATGTTGGTGCGTGGCTTGACCCTGGAAGGCGAGGCAAGTGAGCCCGCCGACACGGCGCCTGATTCATTGCCCGAGGCCACCCGCTGGTATGCCGACAGTGATATCGGCCGGCGATATGCCAGGGTGTGCGGGGATTACAACCCTATCCACCTCAGTGCTGTCAGTGCGCGGTTATTTGGCTTTCCAACGGCCATTGCCCATGGCATGTGGACCAAGGCCATGGCCTTGGCCGCGCTGCGCGGGCACTTGCCGCACAGTGGCTTTGCCTTTGAGGTGGACTTCCGCAAGCCGGTCAGGTTGCCTTCAGAGGTGGTGCTCAGTGCCAGTGAAGCGGGCCCTTCGGGCCAACTGCGCCTGGACGGGCACGGGGACGTGCTGCATATGGTCGGCCGTTGGGAGTGCCTGTAGGGCCGGGCCTGTCCTGGCGGTATACGCTTGCTTTGCATCGGGCCTGGGCAGAAGCTATGCAGCAATAGGAGACCCCCGATGAACCTGCAAGAACTCACCCAACGCCTGCATCAGATCCGCGATACCAATGACTGGCGCGGCTTCCACAGCCCGAAGAACCTGGCCATGGCCGCCAGCGTCGAAATGGCCGAACTGGTAGAAATCTTCCAGTGGCTGAGCGAGGACGAATCGCGCCAGCTGCCTGCCGACAAACTGGCCCACGCCGGCCAGGAAATCGGTGACGTGGTGCTCTACCTGTTGCTGCTGTGCAGCGAACTGGGTCTGGACATGGACCAAGTGGTGCGTGCCAAGCTGGCCGACAGCGAGAGGCGCTTCGCCCGATGAACGACCGTCATTTCGATGAGCTGGCCACTCGCTTTGCCGAAAAGATCTATGGCGGCGCCAAGGGTGCGATCCGCCTGGCCGTGCTGCAGGCCGACCTGGCCGAAGCGCTACCCGACCGCCCGCTACGCATCCTCGACATCGGCGCCGGATTGGGCCACATGGCCCTGTGGCTGGCCGAGCGCGGCCACCAGCTGACCCTGGCCGAACCCGCGGCGCCCATGCTCGACGGCGCCAGGGCGCGCTTTGCCGAAGCCGGCCAGACCGCGACCTTCATCCAGGCGCCCTGGCAAGACCTGCTCGGTCAGCTGACCGAGCGCTACGACCTGGTGCTCTGCCACGCCGTGCTCGAATGGCTGGCCGAACCCGAGAGCATCCTGCCGGTGCTGCACCAGTTCACGGCCCCCGGCGGTTGGTTATCGCTGGCCTTCTACAACCGCGACGCACTGGTCTATCGCAACCTGCTCAAGGGCCATTTCCGCAAGTTGCGCAGCAACCGGCTGGAAGGTGAAAAGCAGAGCCTGACCCCACAGAAACCGCTTGATCCACGCGAACTCAAGGCGCAACTTGAGCCTATGTGGCAGGTTGAAAGCGAAAGCGGCGTGCGGGTGTTTCACGACTATATGCCCAAGGAATTCCAGAGCAAGGCCGAGCTGCTCGACCTGTTGGAAATGGAACTGGCCCACCGTCGCCACCCCACCTTCGCCGGGCTTGGCCGCTACCTGCACTGGGTTTGCCGCCCCCGCTAATCCGCCGCGCCAGGAGGAACACATGCCGTACCGTCTGTTGTGCCTGGCCCTGCTGCCCATTGCCCTGGCTGGCTGCCAGGGCAGCAACCCTTATGTGGCCAGCAGCCGCCCGTTACCACCAGCCCCTGCCCAGGCGGCCACCACCTTCGACGCCAGTGCATACCCTGCGCCCGCTCGTGATTATGGGCACTACCGCAGCTGGAGCTGGCGCAACGGCCAGTTGCCCAGCGGCGCTGTCGATGCCGACCCGGCGCAACTGGCCGATGCCGTCAGCGGTGCGCTCGACCAGCATGGCCTGCGCCCCGCTCTCACAGGCCCTGGCGACTTGCTGGTGAGCGCCGATATGCGCCTGGAAAAACGCTTGCGCCAAGTGCGTGACTACGACACCTACGACCCCTACTACGGGCCGTATCCCTATGGGGGGGTCGGCTATGGCGGCTACCGCCACGGTTATGGAGGCTATGCCAGCGTGCCCATCGTGCGTACCTACGAGGTCGAAGTCCTGGTGGTGCGCATCGACTTGTACGACGCCCGCAGCGGCCAGCCGGTCTGGAGCGCCAGCGCCGAAAGCAGCAGCAACAAGGACTCGCCCCGCGAACGCGAAAGTGCCTTGCGCGATTCTGTGCACAAGGCACTCAGCGGCTATCCTCCCAGTTAATAGCTAACGGAGAACCATCATGTTGCGCCGTCTCGTTCTACTGTCATTCGCGTTAGTGCTCGCTGCCTGCTCGAGCAATAACGTCCAGCAGGATTTCGATGCCAGCCGCGATTTTGCCGCCTACCGCAGCTGGGCATGGCAGGAGCCAGGCCTGCAGTACCGCCCGGATGACCCGCGGATCAAGAGCGACCTCACCGAGCAGCGCATTCGCCAGGCGGTGGCAGACCAACTCGACCAGCGCGGCCTGCGTCCGGTACAAGGCGGAGCGCGGCCCGACCTGGCAGTACGCACATACCTGATCGTGGAGCAGCGCCAACAACAGATCACCACCAACTACGGCGGTGGCTGGGGTGGCTACTGGGGCGGCTACTGGGGTGGCCCGATGTACAACGAAACCCGCAGTGTCGACTACAAGGTCGCCACCATCCAGGTCGACATGTTCGATGGGCGTGACGGCAAGCTGGTATGGCGCGGCAGTGCCGAGCAGATCATGAACAACTACCCGCCAAGCCCGGAAGAACGTAACAGCGCAATCCGCAACACCGTGGCCAAGGTGCTGGGCAACTACCCACCGGGCAGCAAAAAATAGCGTTGGACCGCGGCTTTGCATGCACCGTGGCCCTGCGGGAGCGGGTTTACCCGCGAAGCAATTGACCCGGTGCATGGCACCGGCTTTGCGGATGTTCGCGGGTGAACGCACGCCTACATAGATGGCGATTCCGAGTACGACTGCGTCACCGACCTGGCCTGTGTCAGCTACGACAAAATCCATTCCACGCACGCCTTTTTTCCGATGCCAACCGCACTCCCCCGCACGTTCCCGTCTATCTTCATTTAAGGAAACCTGACTGACCGGGTAGAAGTGTTCAACATTTGGGAAAGGCGACCTGCCAATGCAAAGCATTGTTCTCCTGCTGTGGCTTGCCTTGTGCTCCGAACAGGATGTGCGTCAACGCCAGATCTCCAACGTGCTGACCCTGGGGGCGGCTGGCTGCGCCCTGGCCTGGCTGTTCAGCACCGGTCACAGCTGGATAGGCGCCGAAGCCAGCGAGGCCGGTTGGGCGCTGGCCATCGTCATGCTGCTGACCCTGCCAGGCTACATGCTCGGCCGCTTCGGCGCCGACGACGTCAAGCTCATGGGCGCCCTGGCCTTGGCCACCAGCCCGCAATATGTGCTCGGCACCTTCATTGGCGCGGGTGTCACTGTACTGGTCTGGCTACTGACCCGCCGCCGCCTGTGGACGCTGCTCAACCCCAAGGTAAAGAAGCGTTTGCAGGCCCTGACCGAAGAAATGGGCGACAAGCAGGCGTTCGTGCCCTATGTGTTATCAGGTTTTCTTCTAACGGCCGTATGGATCCAATAAGCCTTCCAGTGGTCCGATAACCTGTACACGCCTTGTACATATTCGCTGAGTGCGACTACTTTTAAGCTGCCAGAGCGTCTGGCACGGGAGCAGGGCCGTATAAGAACAGGGAGTTGATCGTGTCCAGATCAGTGAGTGAAGTAAAGGTGTTGGTGGTTGATGACCAACCGGTCATTGTCGAACAGCTGAGTGAATTCCTTCAAACCAAGGGCTATACCTGCGTTACAGCCCTCTCAACCGACGAAGCCATTGAGCACTATGTGGCAGACCCGACCATCGGCTTGCTCATCTGTGACCTGCACATGCCAGATCGGGATGGCATCGAGCTGGTGCGCGCCTTGAAGGAAATCAACGGCAGCCAGCGCACGTTCGAAGCCATCATGTTGACAGGGCGGGCCGAGAAACAGGACTTGATCCGGGCGATACGCGAAGGTTTTGCCGATTACTACCAGAAGCCGATGGACCTTGATGAACTGCTGGCAGGCGTCCGTCGGCAAGAAGCGGCTTTGCTGGAGCGCCAGCGCAACCTCCGTGACCTGGGTGGGCTGAACCAGCGCCTGCAGGAACTGGCCGAGTCGGTGGACGAACTGTATCAGGACCTGGAAAAAGCCCGTGGCCAAGGCACCCACCGGCGTGCCAGTGATGCAGAAGAAAGCGAAAGCGAGCTGCCAGCAGCGTTCGAGAAACTGTCACCACGCCAGCTGGAAGTAGCGCGCCTGGTAGGCAAGGGCAAGACCAATTACCAGATCGCCTGCGAACTGGGCATTACCGAAAACACCGTGAAGCTGTATGTGTCTCAGGTATTGCGTTTGACGCATATGCACAACCGCACCCAGCTGGCTCTGGCGCTGACCCCCAGCTCGTCACCCGTGCACCAGCGGTTCACGACCCATTGAGTGAAGGCTCGGCTTACCATCTGGAGCGGCTTCGTGCTGCAAAGGCTGCTCCTGCAAGCCCATAGTTGCCTGCTACAACTGGATCGCCAGGTTCAACGACAGCCGAGGCCCACGGTCCAGGCTATCCAGCGCCACATCCGCCAACGGCTTGGCCACTTCCAGCGCCACATTGAACACATGCCCACCCCCTAACCGCACACCCAGCGCCACCGACGCCAGATGGGCGTCCTCCACCGGTCCCCGGTTGTGCAAGGCCTGAGCGGTATCCACCACCGCATAGGGCTGAACCCGCGCAAGCCAGCGACTGCGCACGCTGTAGTTGAGCTCGTAAGCCACACCCCAGCCCTTGTCACCGTCCGCCTGATCGCGCGGGTAACCGCGCCCGAAATGCTGCCCGCCAAACCCCGCACGCTCGCTGTCGGGCAATCGATCATCACTCCAGTACAACGCCCCGGACACCACCCCCTGCCCGTTTTCCAACAGGGTGTCGCTCTGCAAACCGGAAAGCCGCAAGCGCAGGAAGTCGAGATCGTAGTCAGCATCGCTGCGCGCCCCCAGGTAGTCCAGCCCCTGATGGACCCCGGCACTGACGATACGCAAACGCCCCTGCTCCACCTTGCGCCAGTCACCTTCGAATGACAGCGCCCGCACATAGGTGTCGTACTTGCGAGACGATGGCTGCTCGGCCATCCGGTCTTCATCATGCTCACTGACCGAGTACACGTGCCCCTGCACCGCCAGCCACTCATTCGGCCTGACAACCACCGGCTGACGCAGGCCGATCGCATAGCGCTCACTGTCGTGCTCGCGGGTGATATCGCGGCCATCGTTCAAACGTATGCGCGTGCCGGGCTCGCTGCGGTAGCGCGACGCCGACAGCAGCAGTTGGCTACCGGCGGCGTCCAGGTACTGGCTGTAATCGAGACGCTGGTAGTAGACCCGGTCATTGCCAGGGGGCAGCAGCCAGCTGGCCCTGACACGTTCGCCATGGCGGGTCTGGGCATTGCTGGCTACGGTGATCAGGGCCTGTGCAGCATCACGGCTGGAGTCGGCCACGCTCACAGCGGCGCTGAGCGGCTTGCGCCGTGCATGCACGGTCAGCTGGGCGACACCATCGGCAGCCCGCGCCATTGCCAGTTCGGCCTCTACCACGACCCCTGGCATGCGCGTAGCCAGGCCCAGATAGCGCTCCAGCGTTTCGCGGGTCAGTGGGCGCTCGGCCTCAATGCGCGCCAGCAGCTGCTGCAAATACTCGCTGGCCGGCCCAATATCGCCGTCCACGCGGTAATCACGTACGTAACCTTCGACCAGCACCACGTTGACCCTGCCATCGGCCACATCCTGAGGAGGCAGGTAGGCATACGACAGCAAGTAGCCCTCCTGCCGGTAGCGTTGGGTCAGGCGCTGGGTGTATTGCTGCAATTCACCCACCGTGGTTTCGCGCCCGATCAGCGGCTGATAGTGTTCGCGCAGGTCGCCCAGGGGGAACACCGTGCCGCCCTCGAAGCGCACTTTATGCAGTACCAGCCGGGTGTTGGCCGGGGCCCAGTCGGGGTTGTCGATAGCCGCCCCGGCCAGCCGTATGTGGGGGCTCACAGGGGAGTAGTCCGTCATCGGCAGGTTGGCGCTGGGCAGACGCCGCTCGTACTCATGGCTGTCGAGAAACCCCGGCAACGGCTCGGCGTGGGCAGCAAGTGCCCAAAGCAGCAACATCAGGGGCACAACCAGAGGACGCATAGGGCACTCCATGTTCCCATGGGTTGCGGGGCGCCAGCCGGTCACACCCGTCACTTGCAAGCGTAGGTGCTGGCCCGGCTGTCGTCGAACACCTACTCACTGACCTGGAACGCCACCCGCGCCGTCTGACCGCTTTCGTCCAGCGCGCTGAGTTCGGCCTGCCCCACCTGTGGCAAACGCAGCAACAGGCTGTCCTGCCCCTGGGTTTCACCCAACGTCTGGCCGTTGAGGAACCACCAGCGCCGTCCACCACCCCCCAAGGCAGAGACCTGCAATTGCAACGGCTCAGTGCTGGTGGCCGGGCGGCGCAGATTGTCGCCTGGGCGCACGCCGACAATCGACAGCGGTGGTGCACTGGCCGGCGCCTGCGGCGGGCAGGCCGGGTCGATGGCCGGCAAACGTGCCATGCGCCGCTCGACACGGGGTAGCCAAGGCTCCAGCGGTGCCGGCCACAGGGCGATGTCACGCGCCTTGGCGCCCGGGCAGCTACCATCCACCCGCAAGCCCTGCTCGTTGACCCACACTTTTTCGCGCAAGCCCAGGCCCAGCGGCTGGTCGGCTGCCTGCAAGGTGGGTGGCGTGGTGCCGTCCAGGGTCCATGCAAAGCGCTGACGCCGACAGTTGGTGTCCTGCTTGCTCATCGGCTGGCCCAGCGGCCAACAGATCGCCGCAACGCCGATATTCGCAGGTACCGGCGCTACCGGGACGCTGATGCCGCGTTGGCTGTCGCGATTGCTCAACAGATCGTGCACCTGCAACATCAGCGGCGCCGCCGACGCCAGGCCGAACTGCCCAGGCACCGGTGTACCGTCGGGGCGGCCAATCCATACGCCGATCAGGTAACGCGGCCCCACGCCAATCGACCAGGCATCGCGAAAGCCGTAGCTGGTGCCGGTTTTCCAGGCCAGTAGCGGGCGCTGCACCAGTTCGGCGTGCGGGTCGCGGTCCGGGCGCGCCTGGCCACTGAGGATACGCCGGATGATCCACGCCGCCCCCGGTGACAGCAACCGGTGCTCCACCAAGGGGGCCTGTGGCTGCAAGCGCACCTGCGCACTGTTGCCACCCCGCGCCAGCGCCGCGTAGCCGCCGACCAGTTCCTCCAGCCGGCTGCCGGCACCGCCCAGGATCAACGACAGGTTGGGCTCGGCAAGGGGTGGCAGTATCAACGGCATGCCCGCCATGCGCAGTTGTGCGGCAAAGCGTTTCGGGCCGTAGGCCTCCAGCAATTGCACGGCGGGCAGGTTGAGCGACAGGGCCAGCGCCGAGCTGGCCGACACCGGCCCGCTGAACCCCATGGAGAAGTTGCCAGGGCGATAGTCGCCATAGCGTCGTGGAACATCCTGCAACAGCGATTCGGAATGGATCAGGCCATCGTCCAGCGCCATACCGTAAAGAAACGGCTTGAGGGTCGAGCCGGGCGAACGTAACGAGCGCACCATGTCGACATGGCCAAAGCGGCGCTCATCAGACAAATCTATCGAGCCCAGGTACGCGCGCACCGCCATGCTCTGCGCTTCGACCACCAGAATGGCGGCCGAGGTACGCTCCGGCAGCCGTGCGCGCCAGCCCAGCAGCAAGTCTTCGAGGCGCCGCTGAAGCGCAGCGTCAAGCGTGGTACGGATCAGCGGCGGGCTGTCAGCGCTGTTCAGGCGCCGGGCCAACAATGGCGCCAGGGCCGGCTCCTGGCGTGGCGCCAACACCAGCGGCTCCTCGGCCGCCTCGCGAATTTGCTGGGCCGGCCATACCTGGTACTCAGCCAGACGCTGCAGCACCTTGTCCCGGGCACGCTGGGCACGCTCGGGGTGGCGGTCCGGGCGCAGCCGGCTGGGTGCCTGGGGCAGCACGGCCAGCAGTGCCGCTTCGGCAGGTGTCAGGTGCAGGGGCGACTTGCCCAGGTACGCCCAGCTGGCTGCCGCCACGCCCTGAAGCGTGCCGCCGAAAGGTGCGCGGTTCAGGTAGATCTGCAGGATGTCGCGCTTGGACAAGTGCCATTCCAGCTGCAAGGTGCGCCATAGCTGGCGCAGTTTGCCGACCAGGGTACGGTCGTGCGGGTCGAGCAGGCGTGCCACCTGCATCGACAATGTGCTGCCGCCCGACACAACACGCCCGCCGCGCAGGTTCAGCCAGGCCGCGCGGACCAATGCCAGCGGGTTGACCCCTGGGTGGTTGTAGAACCAACGGTCCTCATAAGTCAGCAAAGCCTGCAGGTAAAGCGGCGAAACCTCTTCAGGGCTTACGGGGTAGCGCCACACGCCATCAGCATCGGCAAAGCGCCACAAGGGTGTGCCGTCTTCGGCCAGCACTACCCGGGCCAGGTCATCACCCGGCAGCGGCAGCGGCAGCGGCCAGATACGATCAGCCAGCCAGAACAGGCTGCCGAGCACCAGCAGACTGATCAGCGTGGCACGCAACAACCTGCCCGCACGGCACCGTGGTCGCGCTAAGCTTGGCATCGGGAACCGACCTGGCCAGGTAATGGCCAAAGGCTTTGGGACGACAACCTCGCCGATTTTTTCATCAGGAAGCAACTATGCATGTAGAAGGTTTTTTCGAGTGGCTGGGCCAGGCACTGGGGTCGTTGATCCGCTTCATCGTCGACGCATTGAGCGGGTTGTTCAACCTGCTGGCCAATGCCGGTGGCAACTTCATCGATGGCCTGGCGCGCACCTTGGGCATGGACACTTCGCTGCTGAGCATCCTGGCCCTGATCATCGGCCTGATGCTGCTGTACTCGGCAATCCGCGCATTCATGCGCGCCTCGATCATCCTCGGAATCATCTGGCTGGTGCTGGGGCTGTGGGTGATGAGCTGGGTGATCCACTGATCTGCGCGGTCTTTGTGGGAGCGGCCTTGCGTCGCGACAGGGCTGCACAGCAGCCCCAGGCTTTCAGCTTCGCCGCTTGAATTGTCGGGGCCGCTTTGCGGCCCTATCGCGACGCAAGGCCGCTCCCACATTGTCCGCGTAGAGCGGGCCTCTAGCGGGCCTTCACCGTCATCTCCCCTTGCCCATCGCCCACGGCCTGCAGGTTCGGCCGATACATCGACTCGACCTGCGGCGGCGGCACGCGGTAGGTGCCCGGGGTCACTGCTCGCGCCAGGTACAGCAGGTGGGTGGTGCCATAGCCGTCAAGCTTGAGCGCGGCAACATAACGGTCATCACGGTACTCCTGATGCACCACGCTGGCATTCTGCATCGACTCGCGCCACGCCTTCACTGCACTGCTGGCGTTGTCCAGGCTGGCGGCGCTTTGAGCCAGGTTCTGGTTTTCCAGCTCCAGGCCGGCCGGCAGCAGGTCCACCACCAACGCATCCGGCACGCGGTCCTCAGCTTTGAGCGCCAGGTGCACCAGCACAAGGTCGCCACTGCGCAGGTTGTGCAGGTCCAGCGGCTGGCCATTCATGCCCAGGTACTCTCTGTGAATCTGCAGGCCGTTGCCGCCAGCAGCAGGTGCCTGTCGTGGGTAGCCGGACAAGGTCAGTTGCTGGTACAGCGTCTCGTTGCCTTCATTCTGCACGCTCAGAGGCGAGGCCAGTAACGGGCCTTCCAGCTTCATACCGGCCTCGGCATTGTTCAACTCGCGCACTTCACCCGCGCTGTCCAGGCGTGCCTGCCACTGGCCTTCCGGCTTGCCCAGCAGGCCACGGCCAGCGAGGAACAGTGCATTGCGCTCTTGGGTCGACAGCCAACGGTTGGCCGCCAGTTCATCCGACAAGGCGAACAGGCGCTGATCGACCTGGCTGCTGGCCAGGTTGCTTTCCTGCAGCAGCGCCAGGATCAGTGCCTGGTCACGCAGGGCGCTGCCATAATCGGCCAGCCAGCCTTTGCCACGGCTGATGCCCAGGCCCGCCTGCAAGGCTTGCTCGGCACGCGGTTTGTCGCCCATTTTGTCCAGCGCCACTGCCAGTTGTACCAGCGGCAGACCGGAGCGGGCATCAGCGCGACGTTCGAACAGCCCGCGCAGGGCACCCAACGGCGCCTGCTGGCTGCGCGACAGCACCAGCGCCGCGTAGGCCTGCACCGCAAAGCGCGTGTGGTCGGCATTTTCGCTGTAGTCCACTTCGATCAGGTTGCGTTCCTGCAGGTAACGCAGCAGGCGCTCACTGGCCTTCTTCAATGCCTCGGCGGGTACGCCATACCCTTGGTCACGGGCACGCAGCAGGAAGTCAGTCACATAGGCGGTCAGCCAGTACTCTTCCTCGCTGTCCGAACTCCACAGGCCAAAGCTGCCGTTGTAGCGCTGCATCCCCAGCAGGTGCTCGATGCCCATTTCGATCTTGCGTTTGCGCACATCCGCCGGCTCGCCCTTGATGCCAAGGCGCTTGAGGCTGTCGGCATCGGCGTACAGCGAGGGGTACAGGCCGCTGGTGGTCTGTTCGAGGCAGCCGTAGGGGTAGGCTTGCAGCGCGCGAATCTGCTCGGCAAGGTTCAGCGGCGGCCGGCTCGACAAGGCCAGGCTGGCTTCCAGGCCTGCGGGTTCGAAGGCGGCCAGGTCTGCTTCGGGCAGAGTCCACGGCTGGTCCTTCAAGGCCACACGGTAGTGCTTGAGCATTGCCGGGTAGGCCGGGCGCACGCCCAGCGTCCACTCACGTTCGAACGCATTGACCGGCTCGTTCGGCAGTTGCAGGCCCGTCACCCGGACATGCACCTTGCCCTGCCCCAGCCCCCCCTGGGCCTGCACCGGAATCATCAGCGTCGAGCGCTGCCCTTCGGCCAGGTTAACGCTCTGCACGGCATTGGCCGCCAGGCTCAGTTGCCCATCCGTGGTGATTTCGACGCTCAGTTGCTGGGCGCGGCCGGACAGGTTGGCCAGGTCCAGTGCCAGGCTGGTACGGTCGCCACCGGCCAGGAAGCGCGGGGCCGAAAGCTCGGCAATCAACGGCGCGGCGACCACGGTCTTGCCTTCGGCCATGCCGAAGTGCTCTTCGGTCCAGGCCTGCGCCATCAGCCGCAGTTCACCGTTGAAGTCGGGGATGTCGACCGTGGCCTGGCCCTCACCCTTGTCGTCCAGCGTCACCGGCAGGCTCTGCTGGGCGACGATGGTTACCGTAGTGTTGGGTCGCTTGCCCCCCTTGGCCATCGCTGCGTCACCACCGAACGCCAGGCTGGCCAGGCGGCCTTGGCCGGCCTCTATCAACTGGCCGTAGATGTCCAGTTGATCGGCACCATAGGCCTTGCGCCCGAACAGGCTGGCGAACGGGTCGGGGGTTTTGAAATCGGTGATGTTGAGGATGCCCACGTCCACCGCCGACAACAACACATGCACCTGCTTGGGCACACTGCCATCGGCGTTGGCGGCCTTTACTTTCACTGTCAAAGGCTGTTTCGGGCGCATTTTTTCCGGCGCCTGCAGGCTCAGCGCAAGCTTGCGCTCGGCGCGGTCCAGCGGCAGGTGCAGCACGCCCACGGCGCGCTTGGGCGTGGCATTGGCCTTGCGCTCACCAGGGCGGATAACCAGCGCGCTGATGTACAGGTCGTGACGGGCCCAGGCCTTGTCCAGTTGCACGTCAAAGGTCTTGCCCTCGGCGGGCACATCGATCTCCTGCCACCACAGCGGGCCATCGCTGGACCCGATCATCAGGTAGCCGCTGCCCGCAGCGGGCGGGGTGACGGTGACCTTGGCAGTAGCGCCATCGGTGTAGGAGGGTTTGTCCAGCGCCAGCTTGACCTGGTCCGGCCGCACCGCGCCGCCCTCAGCGTTGTCCTGGGCACGGTAGCCGGCCCAGAAGCGCTCACTGGACACCAGACCGGTCTGCGGGTCTTCGACCTCGACGCGGTACGGGCCCCACTCAACCTGGAAGCTGAGTTTGGCGGTGGAACCTGCCTTGACGCTGATCGTCTCTTCGTTCTGGGTCAGGAACTTCTCGTTGTAGGCGTAGCTCCAGCCGTCGCTTTGCGAGTAATTCCAGTAGTAATCGCGGCGTTCGCGAACAAGGCGCACCTTGAGCGCGTCGGCCGCCAGTTTGTTACCGTCGCGGTCGGCCACCAGGAATTCGAATTCCACGGGCCCGTCGCTATCGGTCTCCTCACCTTCGAACAGGCCTCGCAGGCCCGGCAGGCGCTCAGCCGGCCAGATAGGCTGCTCCAGGCGCCGGGTGATCGGCCGGCCACCCGACTCCTGCAGGCTGGCCTGCACGGTCAGTTGCAGCGGAGAGCGGGCTTCGGCCCAACGGCTTTCGATATCGACCACCGCCTTGCCGGCCTGGTCAAGGGTGACTTCGTCCAGTTCCAGGTCCTGGTTCAGATCGGTTTCGGTGACCGAGCCGAACTGGTAGCCAGGCAACGCCGGTACTGCCTCGCGCAGCGGGCGTACATAGGCCTGACCGCTCAGGCGGTTGCCGGCGGCCGGCGCACCATAGAGGTAACGGCCATTGACCTGGATACGCGCATCTTCATCCGGCGAAAGCGGTGTGTTGCTGCCCTTGAGCTCCAGCGCCAGGCGCTCGGGCAGGAAGTCTTCAACGAGGAATTCATAGACCTGCTTGCGCCCGCCACCCAGGTCGAGCAGCAGTTGCCAACGGCCAGTCGGGGCCTCGGTGGCCAGTTGCAACTGGTATTGGTACAAGCCATTGCTGTCGGCTTCCCAGACGAACTTGCGGCTCACCTGTTCATCCGGGCGACGCACTTCCACGCTCACCGGCTGGGCTTTGACCGGCTTGCCGTCCTGGTCGCGCAGCAGGCCGTTGAGCAGCACCGTCTCACCCGGGCGGTACAGGTCACGCGGGCCGAAGATGAAGAACTGCAGGGGGTTGGCCTGAGGCCCGGTGATGTCGAATTCGGCCAGGTCCAGGGCTGCGGTGTTCAGGCGCAGCAGCGTGGTATGCACGCCCTGGGTGGCGATCAGGGTATCGGCCTTGGGCGTGATCGGCAGCTGGGCATGCCCCTTGCCATCGCTGGTGGCCTGGGCCAGCAGCTTGCCCTTTTCGTCATGGATTTCCAGGTTGACGCCGCTCAGCGCCTTGCCGCCTTCCAGGGCTTGAGCAAACACGTCAATGCGGTCGCGGTAGCGGTGGGCCGACACGCCGATGTCGCTGAGGGTGAACAGGGTTGCCGGCTGAGAATAATCGTAGGTACCCGAGGCGCGCATCACTGCCAGGTACACGCCTGGCGCCTGCAACGGCTTGATGCCGGCAATCGGCAGCAACACGGTCTCGCGCGTGTTGCGCGCCGGGTTTAGATCGAAGCGGCCGCTGTAGACCAGCTCGGCCATGTCCAGG
Organism: Pseudomonas sp. BO3-4; assembly: GCF_034044115.1. Classification (NCBI taxonomy): domain Bacteria; kingdom Pseudomonadati; phylum Pseudomonadota; class Gammaproteobacteria; order Pseudomonadales; family Pseudomonadaceae; genus Pseudomonas; species Pseudomonas sp. BO3-4. The sequence goes on along the minus strand of NZ_CP139018.1, from coordinate 628,753 downwards.
GTTTCCTTGGACTGGTAGTAGTACAGGCTGCTGTTGCGTCCCCAGTTGGCCAGGAAGGTCGAGAGCATGTCTGGCTTGACGCGGAAGAACTCGACATCCACTTTGTCGACGTTCAGAGCAATCACCGGCAGGCCTTCTGCCAGGCGGGTAGGCAGCAGCGAGCCGCGGCTGGCAAAGCCGATGGTCGGCTGCATGTCGCGGGTTTCCAGGCGGGTGATCGACTCGCTGTCCAGCTGCTTGCCGTTGACTGCCAGCAGCCCCTTGTCGACGGTCAGCACCAGCTTGCGCTGCGGCTCCAGGTGGCGCAGGCGCAGCTCCATCTGGTTGTCGGAGAGTTCCCAGGCGCCATCTAGCTTACCCTTGACGGTGTCGACCAGGTGCACCTTGGTAGCGAAGTCCTGCTTGGCATCCAGCGGTGCTGAGAAGCTGATCGACAGCGTTGCCGCGCCATCGAGCTGCACTTCCGACACGTCCAGCACCGTGAGTTCGCGGCCCTCGTAGCGCTTGGCGAGCACGGCCGGGTCCTCACGCTTGGGGGCGGGGGTTTCGGCGGGCGCGGGCGCCACGGTTTTCTCGACCGGCGCCGGTTTGCCCGACGTGGAAGAGTCACAGGCACTGAGCAACGCCAGCGCGCAGGCCAGCAACAATCCTTTGTTGAACATGAGATAGGAACTCTTGGGCAGCGTGTACGTGAGGGCAGCAACTATAGCGCAACGTCAGGTGCAGCACCCGGCGTTGCGCGCCAGGTCAGACCATGGTCGCGCTAAATGGTTGCCTGGTCGTTACACTGTGGCCATTCGTTAAAGGGGCCGCATGGCGTCCCTTCGCGGGCTTGCCCGCTCCCACAGGTTTGGCGCCGGCCGCAAGAGCAACACTTTCCTGTGGGAGCGAGCAAGCCCGCGAAGGGGCACACAGCGGCCCCAAAATCTCATGGAATGCACATGCCCCAACTCGCTGCCGACTGGCGCCACCGCCCCACCCACCGCAAGGTCTGGGCGCTGGCCGCGCCGATGATCCTGTCCAACATCTCGGTACCGCTGGTGGCGCTGGTCGACAGCACGGTCATCGGTCATCTCCCGCACGCCCACCAACTGGGCGCCGTGGCCGTGGGCGCCACCTTGTTCACCTTCATGGTCGGCCTGATGGGCTTCCTGCGCATGGGGTCCACCGGCTTCGCTGCCCAGGCCGCCGGCCGTGGCGACGGTGCAGCGCTACGCCAGGTACTGATGCAAGGGCTGCTGCTGGCGGTCGGCTTCGCCCTGTTGATCGGCCTGCTGGCCCTGCCCTTCAGCCAGCTCGCACTCCATGCGATGCAACCCAGCGCAGCCCTGCAGCAATCCACCGAAGACTTCTTCCATACCCGCCTGCTTGGCCTGCCTGCGGCGCTGGCCAGTTACGCGCTGGTCGGCTGGTTCCTCGGCACCCAGAACGCCAGGGCGCCACTGGCCATCCTGCTGACCACCAACCTGCTGAACATCGCCTTGAACCTGTGGTTCGTGCTGGGCCTGGACTGGGGTGTACTGGGCTCGGCGCGGGCGTCGGTAATTGCCGAATGGAGTGCCGCCCTGCTCGGTTTGGCCCTGACCCGCCCGGCCCTGCGGGCTTACCCGGGGCAGATCGTGTGGGCAGCGCTCAAGCGCTGGCAGGCCTGGAGGCCACTGCTGGCGGTGAACCGCGACATATTCCTGCGCAGCCTGGCGCTGCAACTGGTGTTCCTGCTGATTACCGTGCAGGGCGCGCGTCTGGGCGAAGCGACCGTGGCGGCCAACGCCCTGTTGCTCAATGGCCTGCTACTGACGGCCTATGCGCTGGATGGGCTGGCCCATGCGGTGGAGGCCTTGTGCGGCCATGCCATTGGTGCCCGTGACCGCGACACCTTGCGCCGCTCGCTGGTGGTCGCTTGTGGTTGGTCACTGATCACCAGCGTGGGGTTTGCCGGGCTGTTCCTGCTGGGTGGACACCTGTTCATCGACTTGCAGACCGACATCGACAGTGTGCGGGCGGCGGCTTATCCGTATTTGCCCTACCTGGCGTTGCTGCCGCTGATCGCGGTGTGGAGTTACTTGCTGGATGGGTTGTTCATCGGCGCGACCCGGGCGCGGGAAATGCGTAATGCAATGCTGGTTTCGGTGTTGATTGCGCTGCCGGTGGCACTGGCCATGAGCGGGTTGGGCAACCATGGGTTGTGGATGGCGTTTCTTGGGTTCATGGGGTTGCGGGCGGTGACGTTGGGGTGGGTTGGATGGAAACTGAAACTGGAGGGCAAGTGGGTCACAGGGCCCGGAAACACAATATGAAAAATATGCTCGATTGACTGCTTCCAAGCCTCAGGCCGATAAAGGCAGAACCCATGGAGGGGGCTCACACCAACGGCCTATGAGCAAGGAGCCATCATGTACCCTCCACCCGCGCCATCAGGTGTCTCAGTACTTAGCAACATGCACGCTGCAAGCAAAGAGCGTAACTACTTTAAAAATGGCGGCAGTGCTTTTCTAGTGTCGTGGTTCTATTCGAAGGTTCGTAATCGAGGCGAGTGGGATTACAAGCAACAGGGAAGGCAATATGAGGCTTTAGGTAATTTCAATTATGGTGCAACTGGAACTGCTGCTGGCCTTTCGGAGGAATTCCTGTTGAGGGGGGCGGGATGGGCACAGAGCCGCGCGGGGACCAGTAATTCAGCATTTGGATCATGGTGGGGCAGCTCCCCTTATGGCGACGACCCCGAGGATCAGGAATGGATCAAAAAAGGGATCGAATATGCCAAGTCATACGGGTATTAGATGGCTGATTGCTTGCCTGCTTCTGCTTATCCTCGGTCAAACCCTATGGATCTTCTCCAGAGATGCAAGGCCTGTGTTGACCAAGATTGTTTCTGAAACTCCAATTGGCAAGCAGAGTGCCATTTATGAGGTGCTCAGCGATGCTGGTGGGGCGACAGTGCCGCTGACCTACTTGTACTTTGTGGCTGAAAAACAACAGCACGATGATCGGGTCTTGAAGGGCCTTGAAAGGCTGACGCCTTTCCTGGTCACTCGCCAATCGGGCGCCGTGCTGCACGTGGAGGGCCTGAAAATAACGGCGCGGACTGAGGAGCAGGTCTATAGCTATTCGAGTACCACTCTTCTCGAAGAGGGTGGCGCAGTATTGCCCATTACAATCGAACTCACCGCGACGGCTCACCGAGAGTGATAGTCAAAGGGGCCGCGCAACGGCCCCTTTGCATTTCAGGAGGACAGGTACGAAGACCGGGTCAAGCCCAGGCGCAAGGCATCCAGATACTGGGTCCGCTCACGCGCAGTGATCTTGGCGCTGGCGACCTTGTCGCGGTAATGCGTCATCAACTCTTCCGGCGACAGGTGCACGTAGCGCAGCATGTCTTCGATGGTGTCGTGGGTTTCGATACCGGCGTGGTACACGCTGCCGTCGGCATTCTGGTAGATGTTCACCGAGTCGGTGTCACCGAACAGGTTGTGCATGTCACCCAGGATTTCCTGGTAGGCACCCACCAGGAACACGCCCAGCAGGTAATCTTCGCCTTCCTTCACCGCATGCACCGGCATGCTGGTTTCGATGCTCTGCTCGTCAACGTACTGGTTGATCTTGCCGTCGGAATCGCAAGTCAGGTCCTGCAATACCGCACGCCGCATCGGCTCTTCGTCCAGGCGGTGCAGCGGGATGATCGGCAGGACCTGGCCGATGGCCCAGGTGTCTGGCAGGCTCTGGAACACCGAGAAGTTGCAGATGTACTTGTCGGCCAGCTTGTCGTTCAGCTCGTCCAGCACCTGGCGGTGCGAGCGCTGGCGGGCTTTCAGCGAGTTGTGCAGGCGGCGGCACACGGCGAAATAGCACTGCTCGGCCAAGGCCTTCTCACCCAGGCTGATCTTGCCATCAGCGTACTGCGCGGCCACATCACCCATGTAGTGGGTGGCGCGCCAGTAGGTCTCGGTGACCATCTCGATGTCGGTCGGGCCAAGCAGGTCGACCAGCCACTGCACGGTCTCGGGCAGGGCTTCCTTGTTCTCGATGGTCGGTACGTCGTCATTGTGTTTCTCGACATCGGTGACCTGGATCACCAGCATGGCGTGGTGCGCGGTCAGCGAACGGCCACTCTCCGAGAAGATGTGCGGGTGCGGCAGGCCCTGTGCGTCGCAGAACTCCTTGAGCATGCCCACCACCACGCCGGCGTAGTCGTCCATGTCGTAGTTGATCGAGCTGGCATTGCGCGAGTGAGTGCCGTCGTAGTCCACACCCAGGCCGCCACCCACGTCGATGTGGTCGACCGGCAGGCCCAGCGCACGCAGTTCGCCGTAATAACGGATGGCTTCCTTGAAACCGTGCTGGTAGTCAGCCAGGTTGGCGATCTGCGAACCCATGTGGAAGTGCAGCAGGCGGATGCCCTGATCCAGGCCCGCATCGCGGAAGCGCTGCACCACCGAAAGCAACTGAGCGGCGGACAAACCGAACTTGGACTTCTCGCCACCGGTGTCGGCCCACTTGCTCGAGGCCAACGACGACAGGCGAACGCGCAGGCCAACCTGTGGTTTCACCTTGAGCTCGGCGGCCTCTTCGATCACCAGGGCCACTTCCGACTCTTTCTCGATGACGATGAACACATTGTGGCCAAGCTTCTGGCCCATCAGTGCCAGGCGAATGAACTCACGGTCCTTGTAGCCGTTGCAGACGATGGTGCCGCCCTTCGGCGCCAGCGCCAGCACTGCCAGCAACTCGGGTTTGGAGCCGGCTTCCAGGCCGATGGAAACGTTTTGCGTGGCGATGATGTTTTCCACCACCGCTTCCTGCTGGTTGACCTTGATCGGGTACAGCGCGGTGTACTGGCTCTGGTATTCCAGGCGCGCGATGTTGGCGTCGAAGGCACCGGTCAGCTGGCGCACACGGTCCTGCAGAATGTCAGGGAAGCGCACCAGCAAGGGCAGCGACAAGCCGCTCTGGCGCAGTTCGTCGACCTGTTCGAACAGGTCGATCGGAGCGCTTTGAGGGCCGTTGGGGCGTACTTCGACGCGCCCGGCTTCATTGATGGCGAAATAGCCAGCGCCCCAATGGCGGATGCCATAAACGCTGCGGCTGTCGGCCACGGTCCATTGGCTACCATCGTCTTTGCGTGTGCGTCGTACGGACATTCAAGTCCCCTATAGATAAGTCGAAGACACTGCCCGCAGGCAGCGGGGCGAGTGTAAAAGCTGAAAATGACGATTCATCCGTGCTCAGGCATAGACTCTGACCACGGGAACGAGTTTAGAAAGCGCTGGGCAAAAAATCGTGCGATGGCCTCAGCCGCCGGACTTTTTCGCCTTGAAACCCTGTTTGGTCAGCTCGCCGATCAACAGCTCGACATGGTCGCCCTGGATCTCGATAACCCCGTCCTTCAGGGCGCCGCCGGTACCGCAGCGGCGCTTGAGCGTGGTCGCCAGCTCCTTGAGCTGGTCGGGCGGCAGCGGCACGCCGGTGACAGTGGTCACGGTCTTGCCGCCACGGCCTTTGCTTTCGCGGCGCACGCGGGCAATGCCGTCGCCTTCGGGGATGATTTGCTGCTTGCAGGTGCAGGCGTCCACCGGCTGGCCACAGTCGGGGCAGTGCCGACCGGCGTCGGTGGAGTACACGAGACCGCCAAGGGCGGAAAAAGAAGAAGCTTTCTTGGCCACTTTTGTTCCTCGGTGCTGAGGACAAAAACTGGTCGTGCCTTGGGGTTGAGGCCGACCGCGAAGCCCCACTCTGGCAGGGGCGGCGCTACTGCTGCAAGAATTGCGGCAGCCCGAAAAGGGCGCGCAGTGTAACGATAAATACGCCGGTTGTGTAGGAGCGGGTTTACCCGCGAACAAGGGCAAAGCCCTTGCCCTGCGAAACGGGTGTCTGGGCCGGTATTTCGCGGGCAAACCCGAGCCTACAAAGTGGCCTTGTAGCGCTGCAACGCCGCCAACGAGTCCGGGCAATAAGGCTTGCTCAGGCTTTCCTGCTCAGCCTGTTCCAGACCGATGAAGCGCGCCTCGATCACCTCTTCCGGCTGCAACCGCAACGGTGCATCCGACACCGCCGAATACACCGCACACCACAAGCGGTTATCCGGCTGGTCGAAGTAGAACCGCTCGTGAAAGCGCAGCTCGGCGCCCTCGATGCCCAGCTCTTCGGCCAGCTCGCGCGCGGCCGACTCGGCATACGCTTCCCCGGCCGTGACCATGCCGCCCGCCGCCACATCCCAATACCCGGGGTACAGCGCCTTGCTCAGGGTACGCCGGTGTACACACAATTCACCGGCACTGTTGAACAGCAGAATGAACGTGCAGCGGCCAATCAGGCCACGCTCGCGCAGCTCGGCACGGGGCAAGGCGCCCAGTACCTGGTCGGTTTCGTCCACCCAGGTGACCAGCTCGCGGTCGGAAGCCGCCCGATGGGCGGCCTCGGTTGGGCTGATAGCCATCATCAACCCTGCGACAGCAGCTGACGCAGATCGATAACCGCAGCGTTGGCCCGGGAAATGTAGTTGGCCATGACCAACGAGTGGTTGGCCCACATGCCGAAGCCACTGCCGTTGAGCACCATCGGGCTCCACAGCGGCTCTTGCGAGGCCTCCAGCTCACGGATGATCTGACGCACGCTGACGGTGGCATTCTTCTTCGCCAGCACGTCGGCGAAGTCCACCTCGATAGCACGCAGCAGATGCGACAGCGCCCAGGCTTGGCCACGGGCTTCATAGAACACGTTGTCGATCTGCAGCCATGGGGTTTCCACCAGCTCCTCATCCACCTGCGGCGCCTGGCCGGCAACGACCGACTCGGTCTTCAGCGTGGTGTTGAGCTTGACCCGGCCAACGCTGGCCGACAGGCGCTGCGACAGCGAGCCCAGACGGGTGGCCACGTCACCCAGCCAGTTGTTCAGGTTGTCGGCGCGGGTATAGAAGATAGCGCCCTTGTCGCCGGCAGCCAGACGGGTCTGGTAGCGGGTCAGCGACTTGATGCCCTCTTCGAACTCCGACTCGCTCGATGGCAGGATCCAGCTCTTGTTGTCGAAGTTGAAGCGCGGCTCGGCCTTGGCCAGGTCGGCGTCTTCGGTGGACTGCGACTGCGAACGGGCGAAGTCTTTACGCAGGGCACGGGACAGGTCGCGGACCTGGACCAGCACGCCATATTCCCAGCTTGGCATGTTGTCCATCCACAGCCCTGGCGGGAAGCGGTCGTTGGAAATGTAGCCGCCCGGCTTGTTCAGCAAGGTGCCGGCCACGGTCTTGAGGGTTTCGACGGTGGTATAGCCCACCACCATCTGCTGGCCAGTACGTTCGGCTGCGGCCTGGGCGTTTTGCTGCACCGGGAACAGAGCAGGCTCCTGGCTCCAGTACCAGCCCAGGCCGATACACACCAGCAGGTACAACCCGATCAGGGTCCCCAGGGCACGGCTCCAAAGGCCGCCAAGGTAGCTACGGGCGGCAGCGCCGCGCCCGTCGACACGCTCACGGGGCTCGGCTTTGGCCTCGCGGTTTTTCCAGTCCAGCATGGCTTTGTCCTTAATCAGTCACGACGGTTCAGGGGCTTTGACCACAGGCCTGCGCTAGCGTGCCACGGGAAGCCCGAATGGCTGCACTATAAAGCAGACACCACCGTACGCATAAGCGACCATTCAGTCAGCAACTGAATATTCGTTCTGCCCGCTTTGTTGACGCAGGGCACTCACGCACGTGAAAAGAGCTGCTAGCATAGAGCCATCATTGCCCCTGCACATCCCAACCTATAAGTAGCCAGGACATGAGCCAAGCAGTCGAGCCGAGCCCGCAGTGCCCCGTCCAACAGCTGACGCGTAACGGCCTGCGCAAGGACGACCCGCTCGACCCGCTGCTGCTGCCCGTGCGCAAACCGGTGTACATCCTGCTGCAGGACCACGAGCGTGCCCAGCGCCTGGCCCAGCAACTGGAATTCTTTGGTCTGGTGGTGCAGGCGTTGCCCTGCGCTGCGGCGTTTCTCGCCTCGATCAGCGAGTACCCGCCTTCGGCCATCATCATGGATGTCGACTTCACCGGCGCCGGCCTGGGCTTGCTGCTGGCTGCTCGGGTGCAGCAGGGCCTGGCACGCGCCATTCCGTTGCTGTTCTTCAGCCATCACGAAGCCGACACCCCGACCCGTCTGGCTGCGGTACGCGCCGGTGGCCAGGACTTTCTCACCGGCAGCCTGGAAGCTTCCAGCTTGCTGGAAAAGGTCGAACTGCTGACCAACGCCACCCCGCACGACCCGCTGCGCGTGCTGATCATCGACGATTCGCGCACCCAGGCCCTGTACACCGAGCGTGTACTGGCCGGCGCCGGCATGCTCACCCGCAGCCTGACCGACCCGATCCGCACCATGGCCGAGCTTGCCGACTTCCAGCCTGACCTGATCATCCTCGACCTGTACATGCCGGCTTGCACCGGCCCGGAGCTGGCCAAGGTAATCCGCCACAGTGACCGCTATGTGAGCGTGCCGATCATCTACCTGTCTGCCGAGGACGACCTGGACAAGCAACTGGATGCCATGAGCGAAGGCGGTGATGACTTTTTGACCAAGCCGTTTCGCTCACGCCACCTGATCACTACCGTGCGCAACCGCGCCGCCCGCGCTCGCCATTTGAAGGCACGCATGGTCCGCGACAGCCTGACCGGGCTGTACAACCACACCCATATCCTGCAGCTGCTGGAAGACTGCAGCTTCCGCGCCCGCCGTGAGCAGCAGCCGTTGAGCTTTGCCATGCTCGACATCGACCACTTCAAGAAGATCAACGACCGCCACGGGCACCCCATGGGCGACCGAGTGATCAAGAGCCTTGCCCTATTCCTCAAGCAGCGCTTGCGCAAGACCGACTTCATTGGCCGCTACGGTGGCGAGGAGTTCGCCATCGTCATGCCCAATACCGCGCTGGATGCCGCACACAAGGTGCTGGACGAAATTCGCCGGCGCTTTGCCGAAATTCTCTACCCGGCGCAGCCGCGCGATTTGCAGTGCACCTTCAGTGCAGGGGTGGTGCAACTGGACGAGGGGTTGGATGCACTGACCATGGCCAGTGCAGCGGACGAGGCGCTGTACCGGGCCAAGCATGCGGGGCGTAATTGCGTCGTTCGTGTAGAGCCCTGAGATTCGCACTCACTGTGCCGGCCACACCAATAGAGGCACTGTGCCACTTTTTTCTGACACCAAGCCCCTGGCGTCATCACCCCGTCACAAAATCGCAATAACTTCAGGCGCCTACCTCTCCCCTGCGCAGGAAGTTCGCGGCTATGCGCCTGAAGTGGCTGACCAATTTCAACACCCTGTTGCTGGTGACCGTGTGTATCGCCTTGGGCGCCACCCTGTGGTGGTCGCAGCGCGCCCTCGAGCGCCCCTACCAGCTGATGGAGCGCTATCTGGGCCTGTCTCAGCAGTTCCAGAACCAGGCGGCGCGCAATATCCAGGCCTACCTGGGCAGCGGCGATGCCCTGCGTCAGGCCGCCGCCATGGAGGCGACCCAGCAGTTGCAGGCCGCACTGACGGATTGGCCCGTAGAGCTGGCCGAGAAGTTGCGCCCCAGCCTGGATAGCCTGCAGGCCTTCACCGCCAACGAACTGCTGGCCGCCGGTAAGCTGGCCGGCGACCCACAAGCCCTGCTGCTGCAAGCCGAGCGGGAGCTGGGGGCGAACTTCGAGCAGATGGCCAGCTACGCCCGCGACAGTGGCAACGCCGAGGCCAATCGCTACTTGCTGCCCTTGCTCGACGCCACCCTGCACCTGGGGCGGCTGTCATTGGCTCGCGACAAGCTGGTCAGCAGCGGCCGCCCGGAGCTGGCCGACGAGGTGGAGCGCGAGCTGCAACTGATCCGCGCCCAGGCCCAGACGGTCGACGGCCTGCCACTGCTCGGCGTAACCCGCACGGCCGAATCCGGAGCCGACGACTTCGCTGCGATGATGGGCCTGGAATCCCAGAGCAGCGCCCAGCAGGAAGACATTGCCGTGGGCCTTAAGCGTGAATTGCAAAGCCTGCTCAACCGCTACCCGGCCGAACTGCAACGCACCCGCGAACAGATCGAGCGCCGCGTCGCGCTGGCCACCACCACCGGCCAGCGCCTGGAAGCCGTACAACAGGCCATCGCCGCGCTGGAACCCGAAGTGCGCGGCCAGCATGCGAAAATCGCTGCCGAGGTGCGCATTATCCAAGGCCTCATGATCGGCCTGATCCTGCTGATCGCCCTACTGATCGACACGCTGCAACGGCGCCTGGCCCGTACCCTGACCGGACTGGCCCCGGCCCTGTCACGCTGGGCCGAGGGCGACTTCGCCCAAGCCATCGCCCTGGGCAAGACCAACCGCGAACTGCACGACATCCAGGAGTCGCTCAACCGCCTGCGTCAGTACCTGGTGGGGCTGGTCGGCACCATCCGCCATAACGCCGAGCAGGTGGCCGGCAGCAGCCACGCCCTGGCCGGCATGAGCGCTGCGCTGCACGGCGGCGCCGAGCGACAGGCCGGCGATACCGGGCAGATCCGCGATGCCTTGGGCGAGCTGGAAGCGACCATTCAACAAGTGGCTGGTGATGCCAGCGCAGCCGCCGAGGCCAGCCGCGATGCCGGGCGTGCGGTGGAACAAGGCCAGGCGGTAATCGGCCAAAGCCTGTCGGGCTTGCGTGAGCTGGTCGATGAAGTGCAAGGCAACGCCCGCATGATCGAACAATTGGCGGAAGAGTCGGCCACCATTGGCGGGGTACTGACGGTGATCCGCGCGATTGCCGAGCAGACCAACCTGCTGGCACTGAATGCCGCGATCGAAGCGGCCCGTGCCGGCGAGATGGGCCGTGGCTTTGCCGTGGTCGCCGATGAGGTACGCTCGCTGGCCCAGCGCACCACGGGGGCTACGGGCGAGATCCAGGCGTTGATCGACCGCTTGCAGCAGGCCGCCAGAAGTTCGGTGGCGGGGATGCGCGCGCAACTGGAACATGCCGAGGCCACGGCCAACCAAGCCCAGGCGGCGGATGGGGCACTGGATGAGATTGTCTGTGCCATTCGTACCATTGCCGATACGGCGGTGCGGATTGCCGATGTCACGGCGCAGCAGAGTGGCGCGGTGAGCGAGATTCGTGACCACAGCGAGCGGATTCACGCGTTGGGTGAAGACAATCTGCAGCGCATTGGCGAGGGGCGTGAACAGGGCGAACAGCTGCTGAGCCTGGGCGGTGAGCTGAACCGGGCCGTGCGAGCATTCAGGGTCTGAGTCAGCGGGGTGGTCGCCAGGACAGGTGTAGCAGTTGGGTGGTGTTTGACGGGACATGTGCTGCGCCTGGGAGATCGAGCGCCGCCCGCGCGGCGCTTCGCGGGTAAACCCGCTCCTACGTTTGTTTCGGGCCAATTATTCCTGCGCATCCGTTATCATGCCGAGCACGTTCCACCTCGCGAGTCCGCCATGCGTCGCCTGTTTTTCATGCTGTTCCTGCTGCTGGCCAGCCCTGCCTTCGCCGCAGGCCTGCTCGACAACCGCCCAAGCGCCACCCTTGGCGCCGCTTCGCTGGCCAACAACGCCGACTTTCTGCCGGTAAACGAGGCCTTCAAGCTCAACCTGGTCCAGGCCGATGCGCAAACCATCAAGCTGCGCTTCGTCGCCACCGATGGCTACTACCTCTACCGCCACCGCTTCCAGTTCCACACGGAACCGGCCGACATCACCCTGGGCACGCCGAACATCCCCAAGGGTGAGGCCAAGCACGATGAATTCTTCGGCGACGTCGAGGTGTACCACGGCGTGCTCGATATCGAGTTGCCGCGCAAAGACCCACGCGCCTTCACCCTGCTGGTGGGCTACCAGGGTTGCGCCGACAAGGGCTTGTGCTACCCGCCGGAAACCGCACGCCTGAATATCGATGGCGAAGGCGCTGCAAACACGCCTGCCACCCGCGAACACAGCTGGAACTGGAAGTCGCTGCTGCTGTTCTTCCTCGCTGGGGTCGGCCTGACCTTCACCCCCTGCGTCCTGCCAATGTTACCGATCCTTTCCGGTGTGGTGCTGCGCGGCCAGGTTGGCGGCGTGCGCGGCCTGGCGCTGTCGCTGGCCTACGTGCTGCCAATGGCCGCCAGCTTCGCGGTGCTCGGCGCACTGATGGGCCTGTTCGGCGCAAGCCTGAACCTGCAGGCGCGCCTGCAGTCGGCCTGGGTGCTGGTACCTTTCGCGCTGTTTTTCGTGGTGTTCGCCCTGGCCATGTTCGGCCTCTTCGAACTGAGGCTGCCCCAGGCCCTGAGCAACCGCCTGAACAACGTCGCCAACCACACCCGCGGCGGCTCGCTGCTAGGTGCAGCAGTGCTCGGTGTACTCTCCAGCTTGCTGGTTTCTCCATGTGTCTCGGCCCCCCTGGCCGGTGCCTTGCTCTATATCAGCGCCAGCGGCGATGCCCTAGGTGGCGCGCTCAAGCTGTTCACCCTGGGTTTGGGCATGGGTGCGCCACTGCTGCTGGTGGCCACCGGTGGCGCGGCCTGGCTGCCCAAAAGCGGCCCATGGATGAACACGGTGAAAAACGCCATTGGCGTACTGCTACTGGGGCTGGCCATCGGTTTGCTCAGCCGTGTACTGCCAGGCCCTGTGACCTTGCTGCTGGTCGGTTTCCTCGCCGCGGGTGTGGCACTGTTCCTCGGCGCGCTGGAATTCGTCGTCAAGACGGCGGCCCAGCGCCTGGCGCAACTGCTCGGCCTGGCCTTGCTGGTGTACGCGCTGGCTTGCTGGTACGGCGCACTCACTGGCCAGGGCGACCCACTGCGCCCACTGCCGGGGGCGTCACTGGCCGCCAGCGGCAGCCTCCCGACGGCAAAAGCCGATGCCTGGCAGACCATCACCACACCTGATGCTCTGGACGCAGCCCTGGCGCAAGCCCAGGCCGCCGGCCAGCCAGTGCTGCTGGACTGGTACGCCGACTGGTGCATCAGCTGCAAAGTGATCGAGCATGAGGTGCTCAATGCACCGCAAGTGCAAACACAGCTGGCCGGCTTCAAACTGCTACGTTTCGACATCACCGACAGTAATGCCGAGCAACGCACGCTGCTCGACCGCTACCAGCTGTTCGGCCCCCCCGCCCTGCTGTTTTTTGCTGCGAACGGCAGCGAAATTACCGCTGATCGGGTGATTGGCGAGATAAATGCCGGTGAATTTGCGCAGATTCTGACGCGCGTGCGTGGCAAAGTCGGTCTATAACTTCCCGCGAGCCGGGAAAAATCCTGAAATGAGTGACCGGATTTAATTATTCGGTCACATACTTCGCGCGAACCTCGGACATCGTGCTGGCTATTGCCGGGAACTGGACACTTGCCGTTGCTTTACGGCACACTCGCCGCGCTGTGTCGAATTGCCCTACAAATCCAAGGAATCCGCAGATGGCAACGCTACTGGTGCTCCACGGCCCCAACCTCAACCTGCTCGGTACTCGCGAGCCAGGCCACTACGGCGCCGTGACCCTGGCTCAGATCAACCAGGACCTGGAGCAACGCGCCCGCGCCGCAGGCCACCATCTGCAGTACCTGCAGAGCAATGCCGAATACGAACTGATCGACCGCATTCACGCCGCACGCAACGAGGGTGTGGACTTCATCCTGATCAATCCGGCTGCTTTCACCCACACAAGCGTCGCATTACGTGACGCATTGCTTGCGGTGAGCATCCCATTCATCGAAGTGCACCTGTCCAACGTGCACAAACGCGAACCGTTCCGTCACCACTCCTACTTTTCCGATGTTGCCGTAGGGGTGATCTGCGGTCTGGGCGCCAGCGGTTATCGCCTGGCCCTGGAGTCCGCGCTGGAACAACTGGCTGCCAACGCACAGCCCAAATGATGAAAACCCTGGCCTAAGTGGGCCGGGGTTCGAGAGAAACGTTTCAGATACGTTTTTTTGTATTTCGCCCCCTGACCGAACCTTTGGGAGTTGATGATTAATGGATATCCGTAAAGTCAAGAAACTGATCGAGCTGCTGGAAGAGTCTGGCATCGACGAACTGGAGATCAAGGAAGGCGAAGAGTCGGTCCGTATCAGCCGTCACAGCAAGACCCCAGCTGCCCAGCAGTTCTACGCACCGGCGCCTATGGCCGCCGCCCCTGCCGCTGCGCCGGTTGCCGCTGCTGCGCCAGCCGCCGAAGCCACTGCTGCCGCCCCGGCCCTGAAAGGCACCGTGATCCGTTCGCCAATGGTAGGTACCTTCTACCGCAAGCCTTCGCCGACCTCGCCTAACTTCGCTGAAGTTGGCCAGTCCGTGAAGAAAGGCGACACCCTGTGCATCGTCGAAGCCATGAAGATGATGAACCACATCGAAGCCGATGTTGGCGGTGTCATCGACGCCATCCTGGTAGAAGACGGCCAGCCGGTTGAGTTCGACCAGCCGCTGTTCACCATCGTTTGAATCGCGGAGAGCCAACGATGTCTGGGAAGCTCGAAAAAGTCCTGATCGCCAACCGCGGGGAAATTGCCCTGCGGATCCTGCGTGCCTGCAAAGAGCTGGGCATCAAGACCGTCGCCGTGCACTCCACTGCCGACCGTGAACTGATGCACCTGGGCCTGGCAGACGAGTCGGTCTGCATCGGCCCTGCATCGTCGAAGGATTCCTACCTGCACATCCCGGCGATCATCGCTGCCGCCGAAGTGACTGGCGCCACCGCGATTCACCCGGGTTACGGCTTCTTGGCTGAAAACGCCGATTTCGCCGAGCAGGTGGAAAAATCCGGTTTCGCCTTCATCGGCCCGAAAGCCGACACCATTCGCCTGATGGGCGACAAGGTTTCGGCCAAGGACGCGATGATCAAGTCGGGCGTACCGACCGTACCGGGCTCCGATGGCCCACTGCCGGAAGACGAAGAAGTCGCCCTGGCGATTGCCCGTGACGTCGGCTACCCGGTGATCATCAAGGCCGCCGGTGGCGGTGGTGGTCGCGGCATGCGCGTGGTGCACAAGGAAGAGGACCTGATTTCCTCGGCCAAGCTCACCCGTACCGAAGCCGGTGCTGCCTTCGGCAACCCGATGGTTTACCTGGAGAAGTTCCTGACCAACCCACGTCACGTGGAGGTGCAGGTACTGTCCGACGGCCAGGGCAACGCCATTCACCTGGGCGACCGTGACTGCTCGCTGCAGCGCCGTCACCAGAAGGTCCTGGAAGAAGCACCAGCCCCGGGCATCGATGAGAAAGCCCGCCAGGAAGTGTTCAAGCGCTGCGTCGATGCGTGCATCGAGATCGGCTACCGTGGTGCGGGTACTTTCGAGTTCCTGTACGAAAACGGCCGCTTCTACTTCATCGAGATGAACACCCGCGTGCAGGTTGAGCACCCGGTGTCGGAGATGGTCACTGGCATCGACATCGTCAAGGAGATGCTGAGCATCGCCGCTGGCAACAAGCTGTCGTTCCGCCAGGAAGACGTGGTGATCCGCGGCCACTCGCTGGAGTGCCGGATCAACGCCGAGGACCCGAAGAAGTTCATCCCGAGCCCAGGCAAGGTGAAGCACTTCCACGCCCCGGGCGGCAACGGCGTACGCGTCGATTCGCACCTGTACAGCGGTTATTCGGTTCCGCCGAACTACGACTCGCTGATCGGCAAGCTGATCACCTACGGCAAGGACCGCGACGAAGCCATGGCGCGCATGCGCAATGCCCTGGACGAGATCGTCGTCGACGGCATCAAGACCAACATCCCGCTGCACCGCGACCTGGTGCGTGATGAAGGTTTCTGCAAAGGCGGCGTCAACATTCACTACCTCGAGCACAAACTGGCCAACCAGGAGTGATCGTGTAGTGTGATGTACCAGAACCCCGGCCCTGTGCCGGGGTTTTTTATTGCCTGCCTGAAGCTGGGGCCGCGTTGCGGCCCTATCGCGACACAAGGCCGCTCCCACAGGTTGCGCGCGTGCCTCAGGACCGACGCCGTCCTTGTGGGCACCCCGGCTCTGTGCCAGGTTGTTTTATTGCCTGCCTGAAGCTGGGGCCGCGTTGCGGCCCTATCGCGACACAAGGCCGCTCCCACAGGTTGCGCGCATGCCTCAGGACCGACGCCGTCCTTGTGGGCACCCCGGCTCTGTGCCAGGTTGTTTTATTGCCTGCCTGAAGCTGGGGCCGCGTTGCGGCCCTATCGCGACACAAGGCCGCTCCCACAGGGATCGCGCCCGCTTTTAGAAATTGAGCAAGACAGTTGCTCCCACAGGTTGCGCGCATGCCTCAGGACTGACGCCGTCCTTGTGGGAGCGGCCTTGCGTCGCGAAAAGGGCGCAGCGCGCCCCCTGGGCTCTACCCCTTCATCCGCGGCATGTCGATGCGATGCTCATGCACTCGCCGATAAAGCGTCGCCCGCGAAATACCCAAAGCCCGCGCCGCATCAGCCGGCTTCCAGCGATGGCGAATCAGCGCGTCCAGCAACAGCTGCCGGGCCGGGCACGACACCCCGCTTTCAGCCGAACCAACCGCTTCACCGCGCACCTCCTGCGGCAGATCCTGAAGCCGCACCTGCCCGCCTTCACTCACCGCACAGGCATACCGCAACACCTGCCGCAGTTGGCGCAAATTGCCCGGCCAGCGATAAACCAGCAGCGCCTGCAGCGCGTCATCCGCCAACACCACCTCCACCCCGCAGGCCGCAGCCTCTTCGGCCAGCAACTGGTGAATCAGCCCCAGCCGGTCATCACGCTCACGCAAGGGGGGTAGCTCAAAGCGGGCATTGGCCAGGCGGAAGTACAAGTCTTCACGAAATCGCCCGTCCTCCACCATCGCCGCCAGATCGCGATGGGTCGCACAGATCACCTGAATATCCACCCGCTCCCGCCGCGCCGCACCCAGCGGCGCCACCTCGCCCTCCGCCAGCACCCGCAGCAGGCGGGTTTGCAGGTTCAGCGGCATGTCCCCGATCTCGTCGAGGAACAGCGTGCCGCCATCGGCCTGCTGCAACAGCCCTTGCATGCCTTTGCTGGAAGCACCGGTGAAGGCCCCGGCCACATAGCCGAACAACTCGCTCTCGATCAAGGTTTCCGGAATGGCCGCGCAGTTCAGGGTAACGAACGGGCCATCACAGCGCTGGCTTTGCTGGTGCAGCTGGCGGGCGAATACCTCCTTGCCGGCTCCGGTCTCACCCAGTACCAGCACCGCCAGGTTGCAGTCCTTGACCCGCGTGGCCAACCGCAGGTGTTGCTCGATTCGGGTGTCCTGGGCCTGGCGCAAAGGCTGCGCACGCTGGCGTTGCTGCGGTGCGCTGACCCGGCCATACAAACCGCCCAGACCAGGCAGGCGCTGGGCGGACGACGCGCTCACCCGGCGCAGTTGGTCGATGTCGAACAGTTCGCCAATATGCTCAGGCAAGCGCCCCAGGCGCTCCACCAGCCGTTGCCGCGCCAGGCTGTTGATTGCCTGCAAACGGCCATCGGCATCCCAGGCCAGCAGGTAATCGGGTTGGCTCTCCACATAGCCCGGCGTGCCATGCGCGCGCATCACCCAGTGGCCCTGGGCGCTGTGCATGAAGAAAGCGTTTTCGATTTCGCGGGCGGTCTGCTCGACCAGTTGGCGGATCAGGTGCTGGCTGCGCCGATCATCCGGCGACTGCAAGGCCGACACATCGACCACGCCCAACAACTCGCCCAACGGGTCGAACACCGGCGCCGCTGTGCAGGTCAGGCCGATGAAGGCGGCGCGAAAGTGATCGCGCTTGTGCACCGTGACCGGGGCCTTGCTGGTCAGCACCGCCGCCACACCGCATGTGCCCTCCTCGCCCTCCGACCAGCAGGTCCCCAGATACAGCCCGGCCTTGCGACAGTCGTTGCGGATGGCCGACTCGACCCGGTAATCGATGGTGCGCCCCTGGGCATCGGTAAGCAGCACGCAGTAGTCAGCGCCGCGCACCCGTTCGTGCAAGCGCGCCACGGCATCGCTGGCGATGCGCAGGAACAGCTCGGCGCGTTCGCGGCATTCGTTGAGCAGGCTTTGGGAAAGGATCCGCGGCCCCTGCTGGGAACCGGGGTCGAGGCGGTACACATCCATGGAGCGGCGCCATGAATCGAGGATCAGCGGTGGTACCGGCGCCTGCGGCAGGCGGTCGGCATTCTTCAACACCCTGCTGACGCAGTCCACATGGGCTCGGGAGTTCGCGGCAAGCATTCAGGCCCTCCGGTTCTCGTTGCTGTTTTTATCGTTGTCCGGCCATTAAGCGCCTCTGGGCATGCCCCGACAAGCACTGTGTGATTACCGGCTGGCTTGAGACGCAGCGTCTCAGCGTCTCGGCAACGCTGGCCCGGCGCTGACACCCGGCATCTCGCCGCCACACCCGTGAAGACCTGCCCGAACACGACCAGAACCCTCTAGCCCGGCCACTTCAGCCATCGCGAAGAAAGCTGGCACCCCGCTTGCTCCTGCCCTTGCAAACAAAAATACGAGGTGCGCCATGCCGCTACCCGCCCCGATTGTCGGGATCATTGCCAACCCTGCCTCTGGCCGCGACCTGCGCCGCCTGACCGCCAATGCCGGGCTCTATTCAAGCACCGACAAGGCCTCGGCTATCCAGCGCCTGCTGGCCGCTTTCGGCGCCACCGGCATTGGCCAGGTGTTGTTGCCCAGCGACATGACCGGCATCGCTGCTGCAGTGCTCAAGGCCAGCCAGGGCCCAGGGGCCCGTGACCAGCACTGGCCGGCCATCGAGATCCTCGACCTGCCACTGAGCCAGACCGTGGCCGATACCCGCCTGGCTACCCGGCGCATGGTCGAGCGCGGCGTGGCGATGATCGCCGTGTTGGGCGGTGATGGCACCCACAAGGCGGTCGCCGCCGAGGCCGCTGACGTGCCGCTGCTGACCCTGTCCACCGGCACCAACAACGCCTTCCCCGAACTTCGTGAAGCCACCAGCGCGGGCCTGGCCGGTGGCCTGCTTGCCAGTGGCCGGGTACCGGCCAGCATCGGCTTGCGCCGCAACAAACGCTTACTGGTGAACGTGCCTGAACAACAGCTGGCCGAATGGGCCTTGGTCGAGGTGGCCGTGTCGCCGCAGCGCTTCATCGGTGCCCGTGCGCTCAGCCGCAGCGAGGACCTCTGCGAAGTCTTCGCCTGCTTCGCCGAACCCCACGCCATCGGCCTGTCGGCCCTGTGCGGTCTGTGGTGCCCGGTGTCACGGCAAGACCCGCACGGCGCCTGGGTACGCCTGGCCCCCGACGCCGAACAGGCACTGTTGGCGCCGTTGGCGCCCGGCCTGCTGCAAGCCTGCGGCATCACTGCCTGCGGTCCGCTGACACCCGGCGTCGCCCAGCGCCTGAGCCTCGCCAGCGGCACCCTGGCCCTGGACGGCGAACGCGAAATCGAATTTGCCGAGCATGACACCCCCACCATCACCCTCGACCACCAAGGCCCACTCAGTGTGGACGTCGAGGCCGTGCTGGCGCATGCCGCCCGCCACCACCTGCTGGCCGTCCCGCGCGGCCACCGGTTGCACCCTGCAAACCCGTGTTGAGACAACCCCGGAGAACAACAAGATGTCCAATCAACTCAGTACTGATCAACTGCTGCATGCCTATGAAGTCATGCGGACCATCCGCGCCTTCGAAGAACGCCTGCATGTGGAGTTCGCCACCGGCGAAATTCCCGGCTTCGTCCACCTGTATGCCGGCGAAGAAGCCTCTGCAGCCGGGGTCATGGCCCACCTGCGCGACAGCGACTGCATCGCCTCGACCCACCGCGGCCATGGCCACTGCATCGCCAAAGGCGTGGACGTATACGGCATGATGGCCGAGATCTACGGCAAGAAGACCGGCGTGTGCGGTGGTAAAGGCGGCTCGATGCACATTGCCGACCTGGAGAAGGGCATGCTCGGTGCCAACGGTATCGTCGGCGCCGGCGCACCACTGGTGGCCGGGGCGGCGCTGGCGGCCAAGCTCAAGGGCCGCGATGACGTGTCGGTAGCCTTCTTCGGCGATGGGGCATCCAACGAGGGCGCCGTGTTCGAGGCCATGAACATGGCGTCGATCATGAACCTGCCCTGCATCTTCGTGGCCGAGAACAACGGCTACGCCGAGGCCACGGCCTCCAACTGGTCCGTAGCCTGCGACCACATTGCCGACCGCGCTGCCGGCTTCGGCATGCCAGGGGTCACCATCGACGGCTTTGACTTCTTTGCCGTATACGAGGCCGCCGGCGCTGCCATCGAGCGCGCCCGCTCCGGGCAAGGGCCGTCGCTGATCGAGGTCAAGCTCAGCCGTTACTACGGCCATTTCGAAGGCGATGCGCAAACCTACCGCGCCCCTGATGAAGTGAAGAACCTGCGCGAATCCCGCGACTGCCTCATGCAATTTCGCAACAAGACCACCCGCGCCGGCCTGCTCACGGCCGAGCAACTGGACGCCATCGACGCCCGCGTCGAGGACCTGATCGAAGACGCCGTACGCCGCGCCAAATCCGATCCCAAGCCACAGCCCGCCGACCTGCTCACCGACGTCTACGTCGCCTACCCCTGAGCCGCGGATTACAAGAACAACAGGAGAACCACCATGGCAAGAAAGATCAGCTACCAGCAGGCCATCAACGAAGCCCTGGCCCAGGAAATGCGTCGCGACAGCACAGTGTTCATCATTGGCGAAGACGTCGCCGGTGGCGCCGGTGCGCCCGGCGAGGATGACGCCTGGGGTGGCGTGCTGGGCGTGACCAAAGGCCTGTATCACCAATTCCCCGGCCGCGTGCTTGACGCGCCGCTGTCGGAAATCGGCTACGTCGGCGCGGCCGTCGGTGCCGCCACCCAGGGCCTGCGCCCGGTGTGCGAACTGATGTTCGTCGACTTCGCCGGCTGCTGCCTGGACCAGATCCTCAACCAGGCCGCCAAGTTCCGCTACATGTTCGGCGGCAAGGCCGTGACCCCGCTGGTGATGCGCACCATGTATGGCGCCGGCCTGCGTGCGGCAGCCCAGCACTCGCAGATGCTCACTTCGCTATGGACGCACATCCCCGGCCTGAAGGTGGTGTGCCCATCCTCGCCTTACGATGCCAAGGGCCTGTTGATCCAGGCGATCCGCGACAACGACCCGGTGATCTTCTGCGAACACAAACTGCTGTACAGCATGCAGGGCGAGGTGCCGGAAGAGGTGTACACCGTACCGTTCGGCGAAGCCAACTTCTTGCGCGATGGCGACGACGTGACCCTCGTTACCTACGGGCGCATGGTGCATGTGGCGCTGGAGGCTGCCAACAACCTGGCCCGCCAGGGCATCGACTGCGAGGTACTGGACTTGCGCACTACCAGCCCGCTGGACGAGGACAGCATTCTGGAAAGTGTGGAGAAGACTGGCCGCCTGGTGGTGATCGATGAAGCCAACCCGCGCTGCTCGATGGCTACCGACATCAGCGCGCTGGTGGCACAGAAGGCTTTTGCCGCACTCAAGGGGCCGATCGAAATGGTCACCGCGCCACATACCCCGGTGCCGTTCTCCGACGCCCTGGAAGACCTGTACATCCCTGACGCGGCGAAGATCGAAGCCGCCGTGCGCAAGGTGATCGAAGCCGCAAGGAGTGCCGCATGAGCCAGATCCATACCCTGACCATGCCCAAATGGGGCCTGTCGATGACCGAGGGCCGGGTGGACACCTGGCTCAAGCAGGAGGGTGACGAAATCAGCAAGGGCGACGAAGTGCTGGACGTCGAGACCGACAAGATCAGCAGCAGCGTCGAAGCGCCGTTCAGCGGCGTGCTGCGCCGCCAGGTGGCCAAGCCGGATGAAACCCTGCCCGTCGGCGCGCTGCTGGCGGTGGTGGTCGAAGGCGAAGCAGAAGAGGCCGAGATCGATGCCGTGGTACAGCGCTTCCAGGCCGAGTTCGTCGCCGAAGGCGGCGCCGACCAGAGCCAAGGGCCGGCCCCTCAGAAGGCGGAAGTCGGCGGGCGCCTGCTGCGCTGGTTCGAGCTGGGTGAAGGCGGCACACCGCTGGTGCTGGTGCACGGGTTTGGCGGTGACCTCAACAACTGGCTGTTCAACCACCCGGCGCTGGCTGCCGAGCGGCGGGTCATCGCCCTCGACCTGCCGGGCCACGGCGAGTCGGCCAAGGCCCTGCAGCGGGGCGACCTGGATGAGTTGAGCGAAACCGTGCTCGCCCTGCTCGACCACCTGGACATCGCCAAGGCCCACCTGGCCGGCCATTCCATGGGCGGTGCCGTCAGCCTCAACGTGGCGCGCCTGGCCCCGCAGCGGGTGGCCAGCCTGAGCCTGGTGGCCAGCGCCGGTCTGGGCGAAGCGATCAACGGGCAGTACTTGCAAGGTTTCGTCACCGCGGCCAACCGCAATGCACTCAAACCGCAGATGGTGCAATTGTTTGCCGACCCGGCGCTGGTCACCCGGCAAATGCTGGAGGACATGCTCAAGTTCAAGCGCCTGGAAGGTGTGGACCAGGCCCTGCAGCAGCTGGCAGGGGCGCTCGCCGACGGCGACCGGCAGCGCCACGACTTGCGCGGGGTCCTTGGCAATCACCCGGCACTGGTGGTGTGGGGTGGCAAGGATGCGATCATCCCGGCCAGCCACGCCGAGGGCCTGGAGGCCGAAGTACTGGTGCTGCCAGAGGCCGGCCACATGGTGCAGATGGAGGCGGCCGAACAGGTCAACCAGCAACTGCTCGCATTCCTGCGCAAGCACTAAGCCCTTTTCGTGAGCCTGGAGAACAACAATGAATGACCTGAGCCACACCCACATGCGCGCGGCCGTCTGGCATGGCCGCAACGATATTCGTGTCGAACAGGTACCTTTGCCGGCCGACCCAGCGCCGGGCTGGGTGCAGATCAAGGTGGACTGGTGCGGCATCTGCGGCTCCGACCTGCACGAATATGTTGCCGGCCCGGTGTTCATCCCGGTAGAGGCCCCGCACCCGCTGACCGGCATTCAGGGCCAGTGCATCCTCGGCCACGAATTCTGCGGCCACATCGCCAAGCTTGGCGAAGGCGTGGAAGGCTATGCCGTAGGCGACCCGGTGGCGGCAGACGCGTGCCAGCATTGTGGTACCTGCTATTACTGCACCCATGGCCTGTACAACATCTGCGAACGCCTGGCGTTCACCGGCCTGATGAACAACGGTGCCTTCGCCGAGCTGGTCAACGTGCCCGCCAACCTGCTCTACCGGCTGCCGCAGGGCTTCCCTGCCGAAGCCGGGGCACTGATCGAACCGCTGGCGGTGGGTATGCACGCGGTGAAAAAGGCCGGCAGCCTGCTTGGGCAAACCGTTGTAGTGGTGGGGGCCGGCACCATCGGCCTTTGCACCATCATGTGTGCCAAAGCCGCGGGCGCAGCGCAGGTTATCGCCCTGGAAATGTCCTCAGCACGCAAAGCCAAGGCCAAAGAGGTAGGCGCCAACGTGGTGCTGGACCCCAGCCAGTGCGATGCCCTGGCGGAAATCCGCGCACTGACTGCAGGGCTGGGCGCCGATGTGAGTTTTGAGTGCATCGGCAACAAACATACGGCCAAGCTGGCCATCGACACCATCCGCAAAGCAGGCAAGTGCGTGCTGGTGGGTATTTTCGAAGAGCCCAGCGAGTTCAACTTCTTCGAGCTGGTGTCCACCGAGAAACAGGTGCTGGGGGCGTTGGCGTACAACGGCGAGTTTGCTGACGTGATTGCCTTCATTGCTGATGGTCGGCTGGATATTCGCCCGCTGGTAACCGGCCGGATCGGATTGGAGCAGATTGTCGAGCTGGGCTTCGAGGAACTGGTGAACAACAAAGAGGAGAACGTGAAGATCATCGTTTCACCTGGTGTGCGCTGATTGCACCTTGAAGGTAACGTGGCACCTGTGGGAGCGGGCGGGCCCGCGAACAATGCAACACGGTGGAGGGCACCGGCTTCGCCGATGTTCGCGGCTGAAGCCGCTCCTACAGGGTTCGCGCCGGGTACAAGGCCTGTGCGCCGACACAGGGGCTCGCTGTCTCAGGATCCCATTCTGCGTCATACTCGGCAGACCTATTGCCCGGTCATCGCCATGCGTCCATTGCTCCCCATTACCCTGGTCCTGCTGCTCGCCGCCTGTGGCGATGGCGAATCGCTGCTCCCGCCGGACGCACGGCTGCCTGACGGTGGGCGTTACCGGGGGCAGGTGGTCGATGGCCTGCTGCAGGGTGAGGGCCGGATCGACTACCCCAATGGCAGCTGGTACGCCGGCAGCTTCAAGGACGGCCAGTGGCACGGCCAGGGCGAATGGCATGGCCAGAACGGCGAGGTCTACCGCGGCCAGTTCGCCGAGGGGCTGTTTCAGGGTTTGGGCGAGCTGACCACCCCGGGCAGCCACTATAGCGGCACCTTCCGCCACGGCCGCCGCGACGGCGAGGGCACCCTCAAGCAAACCGACCAGACCTACCGCGGCCAGTTCAAGGACGACCTGTACGACGGCGCAGGCCAACTGGAGCTGGCCGACGGCAGTCGCTACCAAGGCCTGTTCGCCAAGGGCAAGCCCAACGGCGCCGGGGTGCGCAGCGATGCCAGCGGCAACCAGTTCAGCGGCCACTTCGTCAACGGCCAGCTACAAGGCGCCGGCACCTACGACAGCGTTGATGGCGAGCAGTACATCGGCGAGTTCAAGGACAACCGCCTGGAGGGCCGAGGCCGCTACGAAAATGCCGATGGCGACGTGTGGATCGGTGAATTCAAGGACGGCTCGCTGATCGGCGAAGGCGAGTTGCTGGGCAGCGATGGCAGCCACTACAAGGGTGAGTTCGCCGACTGGCGTCTGTCGGGCCAGGGCAGCCTGCAACTGGCCGACGGCAGCAAGTACATCGGCGGTTTCCTGAACGATGCCTACCATGGCCATGGGCGGCTGATTCTGCCCAGTGGCAAGGTCGAAAGCGGAACATGGGCCAACGGCGTGCGCGTGCGCGACCAGAATGGCAAGCTGCTGCCAGACCCACTGGACCTGGCGTTGCTCAACCAGGGCCGGCTGCTGGACGAGGCGCTGGCTCGGGTACCTCGCTCGGCGCCACCGATCCAGCTGTATAGCCTGGTCGTGGCCGGCGATGGCCAGCAAAGCGTATTCCTGCGCGAAGCCGACTACGTCAGCAACCTGCTAAAGGTGCGCTTTGGCGCCCGTGGCCAAGTGACCCTGGTCAACCACCGCGACCACATGGCCACACGCCCCATGGCCACCCGCGAAAACCTCTCCCGCGCTGCCGCCACCCTGGCAGAGCGCAGCGGCCCCGAAGACCTGGTGTTCATCTACCTCACCAGCCATGGCAGCCAGGACCACCAGCTGGTGCTCGACCAGCCCCGTCTGCAACTGGCCGACCTGGCCGCTGACGAGCTGGCCACTGCCTTGGCGCCGCTGAAGGATCGCGACAAGGTCATCGTCATCTCCGCCTGCTATTCAGGGGGCTATATCGCTCCGCTCAAAGACGAGCGCACGCTCATCATGACCGCTGCCCGGGCCGACCGCGTCTCCTTCGGTTGCTCGGAGGAAGCCGACTTCACCTACTTTGGCGATGCCCTGTTCGCTGAAGCGCTGAACCAGACCGACGACCTGAAACAGGCGTTTGAACTGGCACGTGCCAGCGTTGCCGAAAGAGAACAAAGGGAAGGCTTCGAGGCCTCCGAGCCGCAGCTGTGGGCACCGCCGGCCGTGCTTGAGCACTGGCATCACCTGCGCCAGCAACAAGCCGAAGAAGCATTGCGTAACACCACACAGGCCAACGTGAGGGAACAGGCAAAAATGCCCGGCACTCACTAGACTTGTGTGTAACAAGGGAGAGACATCATGTACTTGACGCCTCAGCATGTCCTGCTTGCCGGAGCCACCGGCCTGACCGGTGAACACCTGCTAGACCGCCTGCTCAACGAGCCCACCATCACCCGTGTCCTGGCGCCTACACGCCGGCCATTGGCCGAGCACCCGCACCTGGAAAACCCGGTGGGCGACCCGGCGGTATTCCTTCCGCAACTGGCCGGGCGGGTCGACATCGCGTACTGCTGCCTGGGCACCACACTGAAGCAGGCGGGTTCCGAATCGGCTTTCCGCGCAGTGGATCTGGACATGGTGGTCGCCTTCAGCAAGCGTGCTCGAGAAATGGGCGCACGGCATCTGCTGGTGGTCAGTGCAGTGGGCGCCGACCCTAAGTCGTCAATTTTCTATAACCGGGTCAAGGGCGAGATGGAAGAAGCGCTCAAGGCTCAGGACTGGCCACAGTTGACCATCGTGCGGCCCTCGTTCCTGCTGGGCGAGCGGCTGGAGCCACGGCTCACTGAACAGCTTGTTGCGCCATTTTCCAGGTTGATACCCGGGAAGTATCGGGGAATCGAGGCTTGTACCCTGGCGCGAGCACTGTGGCGGCTGGCGCTGGAGGAAGAAGACGGCGTGCGGGTTGTGGAGTCGGATGAGTTGCGCAGGTTGGGCAAGATCTAGGCTTCGCTTGTGCTGGCCTCTTCGCGGGCACGCCCGCTCCCACTGGTGAGTAGTCACCGGAAGATTACGGAGATCCTGTGGAAGAGGGCGTGCGCGCGAAGGGCCATCACAGACCGCCGCTAGCCTGGAAGCCTATGCCGGCCGCTGTCAGCAAAGACAACGGCAGCAGCAGGGTATCGAGCAGCATGCTGCCGGGCAGATCCAGGCGCGGATACGCCGGAGCGTCCGCCCCGTAATGATCCCGCGGGCAACACCCGCCATTGATCACATACCAATCCAGCCGGGTACCGGCATACACCACCGGTGCGCCGGGCTTGTTGGCATCCAGCGTGCGCACCGTGGCGCACCCACCCAGCATCACCAGCGCCAGCAATCCCGCCAGTGCTCGCTTCAATCATCCACCCCGAAGTGGTGCTCGCCCCAACGCGGCAACATATCCTGGGGGATGTTCAGCAGGTTGAGGATACGCGCCACGACAAAGTCGACCAGGTCGTCGATGGTCTGCGGCTGGTGATAGAACCCCGGAGCCGCCGGCAGGATCACCGCGCCCATTTGCGACAGCTTGAGCATGTTTTCCAGGTGGATGGTGGAGAACGGCGCTTCGCGTGGCACCAGGATCAGCTGGCGACGCTCCTTGAGGGTGACGTCGGCAGCCCGCTCGATCAGGTTGTTGCAGGCGCCAGTGGCGATGGCCGACAAGGTGCCAGTGGAACAGGGGACCACCACCATTGCCGCCGGGGCGCCAGAACCCGAGGCTACCGGCGACATCCAGTCTTCCTTGCCATACACACGGATCTGCCCATCGGCCGCGCCGGTGTATTCAGTCAGGAAGGCCTGCATCGCCTGGGGCTTGGCCGGCAACACAACATCCGTCTCGGTGGCCATCACCAGCTGTGCGGCCTTGGAGATCAGGAAGTGCACCTCGCGGTCTTCGCGTACCAGGCAATCGAGCAGGCGAAGGCCATACTGGGCACCCGAGGCGCCCGTCATGGCCAGGGTGATGCGTTCCGGCCCGTTCACTTCAGCGCCTCGGCCAGCTTGCCGTGCAGGCCGCCGAAGCCGCCGTTGCTCATGATCACCACATGAGTGCCTGGGCGAGCCTGGCCTTTGATCCGCTCGATGATCGCTTCGAGGCTGTCGGCCACCACGCTGGGTACCTTGCACTGCGCAGCGGTGGCGGCCAGGTCCCAGCCGAGGTTGGCCGGTGCATACCAGATCACCTGGTCGGCGTCGTTGACGCTTTCTGGCAGGCCGTCACGATGGGCACCGAGTTTCATCGAGTTGGAGCGAGGCTCGATCACCGCGATCACAGGCGCCTCCCCCACCCGCTTGCGCAGGCCG
Organism: Pseudomonas sp. BO3-4; assembly: GCF_034044115.1. Classification (NCBI taxonomy): domain Bacteria; kingdom Pseudomonadati; phylum Pseudomonadota; class Gammaproteobacteria; order Pseudomonadales; family Pseudomonadaceae; genus Pseudomonas; species Pseudomonas sp. BO3-4. The sequence goes on along the minus strand of NZ_CP139018.1, from coordinate 601,084 downwards.
TCGAGCGTGGTGGCAATGGCGGTCGGATGGTGGGCGAAGTCATCGTAGATGGTCACACCTTGTACTTCGGCAACCTTCTCCATGCGCCGCTTGACGCTCTTGAACGCACTCAGGCCGTCGATACCCATGGCCGGCACCACGCCTACATGACGCGCTGCTGCCAGGGTGGCCAAGGCATTGGCGACGTTGTGCTGGCCGGTCAGCGCCCAGTCCACCACACCCTGCACTTCGCCCTCGAACAGGACTTCAAAGCGCGAGCCATCGGGGCTGAGCAGGCGGGCTTGCCACTGGCCGCCCTCCCCGGTGGTTTGCACAGGGGTCCAGCAGCCCATGCCGATCACACGCTCCAGCGCTTGCTCGGTGGTCGGGTGGATGACCAGGCCTTCGCTGGGGATAGTCCGCACCAGGTGGTGGAACTGCCGCTCGATCGAGGCCAGGTCCGGGAAGATGTCCGCGTGATCGAACTCAAGGTTGTTGAGGATCGCGGTACGCGGGTGATAGTGGACGAACTTCGAGCGCTTGTCGAAGAAGGCGCTGTCGTACTCGTCGGCTTCCACCACAAAGAACGGCGTGTCGCCCAAGCGGGCCGACACCGAGAAGTTCTGCGGCACGCCACCAATCAGGAAGCCCGGGCTCATGCCGGCGTGCTCCAGCACCCAGGCCAGCATGCTGCTGGTGGTGGTCTTGCCGTGAGTACCGGCAACGGCCAGCACCCAGCGGCCTTGCAGCACGTGGTCGGCCAGCCACTGCGGGCCGGAGATGTAGGGCAGGCCCTTGTTCAGCACGTATTCAACCGCTGGGTTGCCACGCGACATGGCGTTGCCGATAACCACCAGGTCTGGCGCCGGATCCAGCTGGGCCGGGTCATAGCCTTGGGTCAGTTCGATACCCTGGGCTTCGAGCTGGGTGCTCATTGGGGGATAGACGTTGGCGTCGGAGCCAGTGACGCGGTGGCCAAGTTCCTTGGCCAGCACCGCCAGCGAACCCATGAAAGTGCCGCAAATACCGAGAATGTGAATATGCATGGTCGACCTCGCAAAACATCGAGGCAGGGTAGCCCAGGGCGCGACAAATCGCACCCGCTGTTTCGCTCAGTCACCCCTGGTAATGCCGTGTTTGCGCAGTTTTCGATACAAGGTATTGCGGCTGATGCCCAAGTGCTCGGCGACACGGGTGAGATGCCAGTGTTTTGCCTCCAGTACCTCCTTCAGCGCTTGCCGCTCTGCGTCGAGCAGAACCTCGGTCCCTCCAGATTCACCCACAATCTCAGCGGCACCGCCGGACCTGTGTGGGCGGGCTTGCCCGCGAACGAGGGCAACGCCCTCGCCCTCTATTGCCTGGTCGGACATCTTCGCGGGCTCGCCCGCCCCCACGGGAGGTGGGCTGGCGCGAATGACTGCGGGGAGGTCCGTAAAGGTGATGCGGGCATCTTCGCAAAGCGCCACCAGGGTACGCAGCACATTGCGCATCTGCCGCACGTTCCCCGGCCAGTTAAATGCGAGCAGCGCCTGCCGCGCCCTGGGCTCGATGTCTATGCGTTGCCCCTGCGTCTCCTGGCGTAGCAGAAAGTCCAGCAACTGCGCCTTGTCACTGCGTTCGCGCACCGCCGGCAGCGCGACCTCCAGGCCATTGAGGCGGTAATACAGGTCCTCGCGGAAACTGCCCTGTTCAACCCGTTCCAGCAGGTCACGGTGCGTAGCGCTGACGATGCGCACGTCCACCGCCTGTGGCTCTCCCCCGATCGGCACCACCTGGCGCTCCTCCAGTACCCGCAGCAGTCGGGTTTGCAGGGCAAGCGGCATATCGCCGATCTCGTCCAGCAGCAAGGTGCCGCCGTCGGCCTGCAACAGCTTGCCGCGCATGCCCTCCTTGCGCGCGCCGGTAAAACTGCCGCCGCGGTACCCGAACAGCTCACTCTCGATCAGGCTTTCCGGGATAGACGCGCAGTTGATGGCGACAAACGGCTTGCCGCGCCGCTCACTGGCCTGATGCACAGCCTGGGCGAAGGCCTCCTTGCCACAGCCGGTCTCGCCGCGCAGCAGCAATGGCACATCGCGCTCGAACACCCGCACGCTGCGGCGGAAATCATTTTGCAACGCAGGGTCCAGCAGACAGACCAGCGGCTCCACTTCACCTGCGGGCCGCGGCTGGGCGGCCGGCACCGACCACACCGGCGCCCGGGCCTGCCCCCGCAGGCTGGCGAACACCTGGCGACCGTCCAGGGTGCGCAGCGGCCAGGCAGTACTGCCGCCGGGCGTGGCACGGCTGAACATTTCGTCATGGCTGCACGCGAAAAAGCACGCCAACGGTTTGCCCAGCACGCCGCCCCGTACCGTGCCCAGCAGGTTCAGTGCGCTTTGGTTGGCAGCGCAAATGCGCCCATCGCCGTCGAACGCCAGCAAGCCTTCGCTGAACAGGCCGACCGACTCGGCTTGCAGGTGAAAACGCAATAACCATTGCTGCTCGAAATGGCGCAGGAAATAGCAGCTTTCGATCATCTTTGCCGACAGGTTGACCAACGCCATGGTGTGGAACTGGCTTTGCCGCGATACGTCGGGGCGCGCAGAGGACACGTCGAGTACCGCCAGCAGGTCGCCATGCGGGTCGAACACCGGGCTGGCCGAGCAGGTCAGCCCGGTGTGACGGCCACGGAAGTGCTCGTTCTGATGGATGGTCAGCGCCTGGCGCTCGACCAGGCAGGTGCCGATGCCATTGGTGCCCTCGCGCGCCTCGCTCCAGTCAGCGCCCAACCACAGCCCCGCACGCTCGAAGCTGCGCCGCTCGGTGGGGGTACTGACGCAATTGAGGATCACCCCACGGGCGTCGGTCAACAGCACCGCGTGGCCTGCGCCGGAAAGCTGCTGGTGCAGGCTGTTCATCTCATGGTCGGCAATTTGCAGCACCTGATGCAGGCGCTCGCGGCTTTCCAGCAGGCGCCCATGCTCAAGCACCACCGGCGCTTCGATCACCGCCGGGTCGAGGTGGTAATCCTCCAGGCAGCGCAGCCAGGAGCGGGCGATGGACGGGTCACTGCCGCCCTCCCCGGCCCCACCATGGGCAACGCTATGCACCTGCCGGGCATGGCGCGTGAAGTGATTGCTCTGCATTGTTGTAATTCTCCGCAGATAGAGCGTCAGCCCAGCATCCTCCACCCGGGTAGGCTTTGCAATGCACACGCCTGTGATGTGTCGCAAACGGCACAAAATGTCACCCCAGGCGTACCGGCACCGGTACAGCGGCCCTTGATCAGCCCCGTAAAAATGACTCAAGTCATTGATTTGCCTGGCGTGGCCAACACTGGCCCAACCCTTGCTCTATGCTTTCCAACTCCCTAAAAAGCACAATACCAAGGAGACACACCATGCGTTATGCACATCCCGGTACCGAAGGCGCGAAGGTTTCCTTCAAGAGCCGCTACGGCAACTACATCGGTGGTGAGTTCGTTACTCCGGTAAAGGGGCAGTACTTCGAAAATACCTCCCCGGTGAATGGCAAGCTGATCGCTGAATTCCCCCGCTCTACTGCCGAAGACATCGAGAAGGCCCTGGATGCCGCCCATGCTGCGGCCGACGCCTGGGGCCGCACTTCAGTGCAGGATCGTTCCAACGTGCTGCTGAAGATCGCCGACCGTATCGAGCAGAACCTCGAATTGCTGGCCATTACCGAAACCTGGGACAACGGCAAGCCGATCCGCGAAACCCTCAACGCCGACATTCCGCTGGCGGTCGACCACTTCCGCTATTTCGCTGGCTGCATCCGCGCCCAGGAAGGCGGCGCTGCCGAAATCAATGAAGGCACCGTGGCCTACCACATCCACGAGCCACTGGGCGTGGTCGGGCAGATCATCCCCTGGAACTTCCCGATCCTGATGGCTGCCTGGAAGCTTGCCCCGGCACTGGCCGCTGGTAACTGCGTGGTGCTCAAGCCTGCCGAACAGACGCCGCTGGGCATCACCGTGCTGCTCGAAGTCATTGGCGACCTGTTGCCACCTGGCGTGCTCAACGTAGTGCAAGGCTATGGCCGCGAAGCCGGTGAAGCCCTGGCCACCAGCAAACGCATCGCCAAGATCGCCTTCACCGGCTCTACCCCGGTCGGCGCGCACATCATGAAATGCGCCGCCGAGAACATCATCCCGTCCACCGTCGAACTGGGTGGCAAGTCGCCGAACGTGTACTTCGAAGACATCATGCAGGCCGAGCCAAGCTTCATCGAGAAGGCGGCAGAAGGCATGGTGCTGGCGTTCTTCAACCAGGGTGAAGTGTGCACCTGCCCGTCGCGAGCCCTGGTGCAAGAGTCGATCTATCCGCAGTTCATGGAAGTGGTGATGAAGAAGGTGCTGCAGATCAAGCGCGGCGACCCGCTGGACACCGACACCATGGTCGGCGCCCAGGCCTCGCAGCAGCAGTTCGAAAAGATCCTCTCGTACCTGCAGATCGCCCAGGACGAAGGCGCCGAGTTGCTCACCGGCGGCAAGGTCGAGAAGCTGGAAGGTTCGCTGGCTACCGGTTACTACATCCAGCCGACCCTGCTCAAGGGCAACAACAAGATGCGCGTGTTCCAGGAAGAAATCTTCGGCCCGGTGGTCAGCGTCACCACCTTCAAGGACGAAGCCGAAGCACTGGCGATTGCCAACGACACCGAGTTCGGCCTGGGCGCCGGTGTGTGGACCCGCGACATCAACCGTGCCTACCGCATGGGCCGCGGCATCAAGGCTGGCCGTGTGTGGACCAACTGCTACCACCTGTACCCGGCGCATGCCGCGTTCGGCGGTTACAAGAAGTCGGGGGTTGGGCGTGAGACGCACAAGATGATGCTGGATCACTATCAGCAGACCAAGAACCTGCTGGTGAGCTACGACATCAACCCGTTGGGCTTCTTCTAGACCGCGTCGCCTTCTTCGCGGGTAAACCCGCTCCTACAGGTCCTGCGCGGGTCTTGAATCTTGCGCAATGCCTGTAGGAGCGGGTTCACCCGCGAAGCGGCCAGGCCGGCATACCTTAAACCCAGGGCGGCAACCGTGCACCAGCCGCTCTGGCTCGCTTCCTGCAGCACCCATCACCATCGGCCCGGAACCCTTCCGGCCACCAAGAAAAAAAACAGGTGAATCTATGCCAAGCGAACATTCCGCCGGATCGCCGGCAGGCTCTTCCGTCGACTTCGAGAAAGTCGGCTCTGACTATTTCCAGCAACGTGAACTGAAAAAAGGCGCCGCCGGTTGGGTACTGCTGGTCGGCCTGGGCGTGGCGTACGTCATTTCCGGCGATTACGCCGGCTGGAACTTCGGCCTGGCGCAGGGCGGCTGGGGCGGCATGTTCCTGGCCACCTTGCTGATGGCAACCATGTACCTGTGCATGTGCTTCTCGCTGGCCGAGCTGTCGTCGATGATCCCCACCGCTGGCGGTGGCTATGGCTTTGCCCGCAGTGCCTTCGGCCCATGGGGCGGCTTTTTGACCGGCACGGCGATCCTGATCGAATACGCCATCGCCCCTGCCGCCATCGCGGTGTTCATCGGCGCCTACTGTCAATCGCTGTTCGGTATCGGCGGCTGGATGATCTACCTGGCGTTCTATATCGTGTTCATCAGCATCCACATTTTCGGCGTGGGTGAGGCACTGAAGCTGATGTTCATCATCACCGCCATCGCCGCCATTGCCCTGGCCGTATTCCTGATCGGCATGGTGCCCCATTTTGATGCAGCAAACCTGTTCGACATCGCCAAAACGGACGCCGTCGGCGCCAGCAGCTTCCTGCCGTTCGGCTATGTCGGCGTGTGGGCAGCCATCCCCTACGCCATCTGGTTCTTCCTTGCCGTCGAGGGCGTGCCGCTGGCCGCAGAAGAAACCAAGAACCCCAAGCGTGACCTGCCACGCGGCCTGATCGGCGCCATGCTGGTACTGCTGGCCTTCGCCTTGCTGATCCTGGTGGTCGGCCCGGGCGGCGCAGGCTCCGAGGCGCTGAAGGCCTCCGGTAACCCGCTGGTCGAGGCCCTGTCGAAGGCCTACGGCGGCTCCACCTGGATGGGCGGCTTCGTCAACCTGGTCGGTCTGGCCGGGCTGATCGCCAGCTTCTTCTCGATCATCTATGCCTATTCCCGGCAGATCTTCGCCCTGTCCCGCGCCGGTTACCTGCCGCGCAAACTGTCGGAAACCAACAAGAGCAAGGCCCCGGTATTGGCCTTGGTCATCCCCGGCATCATCGGGTTTGCCCTGTCGCTGACGGGCCAGGGTGACTTGCTGATCCTGGTGGCAGTGTTTGGCGCTACCCTGTCTTACGTGCTGATGATGGCTGCGCACATCACCCTGCGCATCCGCCGGCCAAAGATGGAGCGCCCCTACCGCACCCCGGGTGGCATCTTCACATCCGGCCTGGCGCTGGTGCTGGCGTGCATCGCCGTGGTCGCCGGATTCCTGGTTGACCCGCGGGTAGTCATTGGCGCTGCAGTGATCTATGCGGTATTAATTGCCTACTTTGCTTTCTACAGCCGCCACCACCTGGTTGCGGGCACACCGGAAGAGGAATTCGCCGCGATCCAGAAGGCCGAAGAGGCCCTGCACTGATCGCCGCCACCCGCCGCGGGGCAACCCGCGGCTCTGGAGATTCTGTATGGCAAGTTTCGTACACACGGTCGGCCACCTGGTCTACCGCTTCGACAGCCTCAAGGACGTGATGGCCAAGGCCAGCCCGGCACGCTCCGGGGACTGCCTGGCAGGTGTCGCGGCCAGCAACGACGGTGAGCGCGTCGCCGCGCAGATGGCGTTGGCCAATATTCCGCTGACGCACTTTCTCAATGAAGCACTGATCCCTTACGAAGCAGATGAAGTGACCCGCCTGATCATCGACACCCACGATGCCCAGGCCTTCGCCCCGGTCAGCCACCTGACCGTGGGTGGCCTGCGCGACTGGCTGCTGAGCGAGGAAGCCAACGAAGACAGCCTGCGCGCCCTGGCGCCCGGGTTGACCCCGGAAATGGCCGCTGCCGTTTCGAAGATCATGCGTGTGCAGGACCTGGTGCTGGTGGCGCAGAAAATTCGCGTGGTCACCCGGTTCCGCGGCACCATGGGCCTGCGCGGGCGCCTGTCGACCCGGCTGCAACCCAACCACCCGACAGACGAACCGGCCGGTATTGCCGCCAGCATTCTCGACGGCTTGCTGTACGGCAACGGCGACGCCATGATCGGCATCAACCCGGCCACCGACAGCATCGCTTCGATCTGCGCCCTGCTGGAAATGCTCGACGCCATCATCCAGCGCTACGACATCCCCACCCAGTCCTGCGTGCTGACCCACGTCACCACCTCGATTGAAGCAATCAACCGCGGCGTGCCACTGGACCTGGTGTTCCAGTCCATCGCCGGCACAGAGGCGGCCAACGCCGGCTTCGGCATCAACCTGAACGTGTTGCAGGAAGGTTACGAAGCAGGTCTGTCGCTGAAACGTGGCACCCTCGGGCAGAACCTGATGTATTTCGAAACCGGCCAGGGCAGCGCGCTCTCGGCCAACGCCCACCACGGCGTCGACCAGCAGACCTGCGAAACCCGCGCCTATGCCGTGGCTCGCCACTTCAAGCCGTTCCTGGTCAACACCGTGGTCGGTTTCATTGGCCCGGAATACCTCTACAACGGCAAGCAGATCATCCGCGCCGGCCTCGAAGACCATTTCTGCGGCAAGCTGCTGGGCGTGCCGATGGGTTGCGATATCTGCTACACCAACCATGCCGAAGCCGATCAGGACGACATGGACACCTTGCTGACGCTGCTGGGTGTGGCCGGCATCAACTTCATCATGGGCATCCCCGGCTCCGACGACATCATGCTCAACTACCAGACCACCTCGTTCCACGACGCGTTGTACGCGCGCCAGACCCTGGGCCTGAAGCCCGGCCCGGAATTCGAGGCATGGCTGGCCCGCACCGGCATCTTCACCCAGGCCGATGGCCGGGTGCGCTTCGGTGACAACCTGCCGCCGGCTTTCCGCCAGGCCTTGGCACAGCTTGCATAGGGACGACCATGGACCATCGCACGCCTACCCCCGACAACCCTTGGCTGGCCCTGCGCAACCTGACCCCGGCGCGCATCGCCCTGGGCCGCACCGGCACCAGCCTGCCGACCGGGGCGCAGCTGGACTTCCAGTTCGCCCATGCCCAGGCACGAGATGCCGTGCACCTGGCTTTCGACCACGCCGGCCTGGCCAGCCAGCTGAGTGACCGCGGGCGCGAAAGCCTGGTGTTGCACAGCGCTGCCAGCGACCGCCACCAGTACCTGCAGCGCCCGGACCTTGGACGGCGGCTGAACGAAGACTCGATTACGACGCTTCGCCAGCACGCCCAGGCCAACCCCGGCGGCGTCGATCTGGCCATCGTGGTGGCTGACGGCCTCTCGGCACTGGCCGTGCATCGCCACACGCTACCGTTCCTGACCCGCTTCGACGAACAGGCTGCCGCCGACGGCTGGACCAGCGCCCCGGTGGTACTGGTGCAGCAGGGCCGCGTGGCAGTGGCCGACGAGGTCGGCGAGCTGCTGGGCGCCCGGATGACGGTGATGCTGATCGGCGAGCGCCCGGGGCTGAGCTCGCCCGACAGCCTTGGCCTGTATTTCACTTACGCACCCAAGGTCGGCCTGACCGATGCCTACCGCAACTGCATTTCCAATATCCGCCTGGAGGGGCTGAGCTATGGCATGGCGGCGCACCGCCTGTTGTACCTGATGCGCGAAGCCTGCCGGCGCCAGCTTTCCGGGGTGAATCTAAAGGACGAAGCCGAGGTCCATAGCCTGGAGAATGAAGACAGCGCCAGCCAGAAAGGTAACTTCCTGCTCGGCAAAGAGTAAAAAACCTGTCACGGAAGGCGGATTGCACTTGTGCCGTGCATTGGGCAGCATGCCCTTGAACGCTGCTGGCATTCCGCTGTTTCCCAAATGGACTCTGAGGGCCGCACATGCGCATCATCAAAGCAACCCTAGAACACCTCGACCTGCTCACCCCGTTGTTCGTCAAATACCGTGAGTTCTACGGGCAGCTGCCCTATCCCGACAGCTCGCGCAGCTTTTTGGAAAAGCGCCTGAAGCGGGACGAATCGGTGATTTACCTGGCACTTCCGGATGATGACGACGGCAAACTGCTGGGCTTTTGCCAGCTGTACCCGAGCTACTCGTCGCTGTCGTTGAAGCGGGTATGGATTCTCAACGATATCTATGTAGCCGAGGACTCCCGGCGCATGCTGGTCGCCGACCACCTGATTCGCGAAGCGAAGAAAATGGCCAAAGAGACCAATGCCGTGCGCATGCGCGTGTCAACCAGCGCGAACAATGAAGTGGCGCACAAGACTTACGAATCCATCGGGTTTCGTGAGGATACCGAGTTCAAGAGCTACATCCTGCCAATCAGCCAGGATTGACTGGCACCGCCCGCTTCCACAAGCAAGGTAGTGATCCTTGTGGGAGCGGGCGTGCCCGCGAAGCGGTTGGCAAAGGAATACCCCTCTACCGTAACCCCCCGCTACAAACTCTCCGGGCATGTTCCTGACTTAGCCGTATAATGGCTCACCTGTCATGTGTGAAAATTTACCCTCCCCCCGGTAACCAAGCCTACGCCCAAGAACACAGGTGCTGTACATGGATTTCAACCCGCTGGACCTTATCCTGCATCTCGATGCCTACCTCGATCTGCTGGTCACCAATTACGGTCCCTGGATCTACGCCATCCTGTTCACCGTGATCTTCTGCGAAACCGGCCTGGTAGTGATGCCATTCCTGCCAGGCGACTCGCTGCTGTTCATCGCCGGCGCCGTGGCGGCGGGTGGCGGCATGGACCCGGTGCTGCTGGCCGGCCTGCTGATGGCCGCTGCAATCCTGGGCGACAGCACCAATTACGTGATCGGCCGAACAGCCGGCGAGCGTTTGTTCAACAACCCCAACTCCAAGATCTTCCGCCGCGACTACCTGCAGCGTACCCACGATTTCTATGAACGCCATGGCGGCAAGACCGTGACCATGGCGCGCTTCCTGCCCATCTTGCGCACCTTCGCACCGTTCGTCGCGGGCATCGCTCACATGCACTATCCACGCTTCCTCGGCTTCAGCGTTGCCGGTTCGCTGCTTTGGGTCGGCGGCCTGGTCACCTTGGGCTACTTCTTCGGCAACGTGCCGTTCATCAAGCAGCACCTGTCGCTGATGGTGGTGGGCATCATCATCCTGTCGCTGGTGCCGATGATTCTCGGCTTGCTGCGTGGGCGCCTGGGCCGTACGGCCAAGGCTCACTGAACAGGTAAAGAACAAACGGCATGTGGTCATTCAGCGCCTGGCGGCGCAAGCGTACTCTGGCGCGTTACCCGATCACGCCACAGCAATGGCAGGCCGTACGCGAGCGGCTGCCGATGCTGGACGGCATCAGCGACGCTGAAGACCGCTGGCTGCGCGAAGCCTGCATCCTGTTCCTGCTCGACAAGCACCTCACCTGCCTGCCCGGTGTCGAACTGGACGACGAGCAGCGCCTGTTGCTGGCTGCCCAGGCACAGTTACCCCTGCTTCACCTGGGTGAGCTGAACTGGTACCAAGGCTTCCACGAAATCATCCTGTACCCCGACGACTTCAAGAGCCCCCAGCGCCACCGCGATGCCAGTGGCGTGGAACATGTGTGGGACGGCGAACACAGCGGCGAAGCCTGGCAACAGGGGCCGATCATCCTGGCCTGGAACGGCGTGCAGGCCAGTGGTGGCTGGGAGGCTTACAACCTGGTCATCCATGAGCTGGCGCACAAGCTCGACATGCTCAATGGCGATGCCAACGGCCTGCCACCGCTGCACAGCAGCATGCCCGTTGATGAGTGGGCAACAGCCATGCAGCAGGCCTACGACGACCTCAACCAGCAACTGGACGCCAACCCCGACGCCGAAACCGCCATCGACCCCTACGCTGCGGAAAACCCGGCAGAGTTCTTTGCCGTTACCAGCGAGTACTTCTTTAGTGCCCCCGACCTGCTTCATCAGGCTTATCCACAGGTCTACCGCCAGTTGTCGCTGTTCTACCGGCAAGACCCGCTGGCGCGCCTGTGCCAGCTGCAGGCGGAACACCCCGAGTACCGCGAAAGCCACGCCTGACGGGCCCGCACATCAGGCCAAGCGTGGCATGCCCCGGCAGAATGTGCCTATAATCGCCGCCACTTTTTGGTCAAACACGGGGGCACTGCCCAATGAGCTACAGCAAGATTCCGGCGGGCAAAGACCTGCCGAACGACATCTACGTCGCCATCGAGATCCCGGCCAACCACGCGCCGATCAAATACGAAATCGACAAGGACAGCGACACGCTGTTCGTCGACCGTTTCATGGCTACCCCAATGTTCTACCCAGCCAACTATGGCTTCATCCCGAACACCCTGGCTGACGACGGTGACCCGCTGGACGTGCTGGTGGTTACCCCTTACCCAGTGGCCCCAGGCTCGGTTATCCGCGCCCGTCCGGTTGGCGTGCTGAACATGACCGACGACGGTGGCGGCGACGCCAAGGTCATCGCTGTTCCTCACGACAAGCTGTCGCAGCTGTACGTTGACGTCAAGGAATACACCGACCTGCCAGCCCTGCTGATCCAGCAGATCGAGCACTTCTTTGCCAACTACAAAGATCTCGAGAAGGGCAAGTGGGTCAAGATCGAAGGCTGGGAAGGCGCCGACGCCGCCCGTGCCGCGATCACCAAATCGGTCGCTGCCTACAAGGGCTGATTCCGATTGCAGGAGAAACCCCGCTTAGGCGGGGTTTTTTTATGCAGGAATGGGCAATACGCACATTACTGGTAATAAATCCTACGCCGTCCTACACCAGAGCCTTACAAACAACCACTTTTCATACAAACCCCGTCAACATCCGGTTCATATCCTGTCTGGCAATTCGCCGCTACACTCGCCGCCATGAACACTTCCGGCGACCGCCTCAGGGCCCTGCTCCAAGAATGTGGCCTGACCCCTTCCGATTTCGCCGCCCAGCGCAGCGTCACAGCACAGCACGTCAACAACTGGTTCAAACGCGGTGTACCTTTGGCCCGGCTGGATGAACTGGCCGATCTGTTCTGTGTGCACCGACGCTGGCTGCGCACCGGTGAAGGCCCCAAACACCCCAATCCACTCCTGCGCAACGGCCTTCCACGGCCAGTGCCCGCCAACCCGCTTACCCCGCTGTCGAGCCATCGTGGCCGGTTATTGAAGGTGCCCTACTACGAAGTGAGCAACGGCTTGCTGTCGCCAGTGAGCAGCAAGCACCTGCGCTTGCCGGCAAAAGCCCTGAAGGGTTTGGGTGTGCAAGCCGGCAACGCAATCTGCCTGGCAATGCCGGCCAGCAACATGCTCCCGCTGATTCCCCTGGAAGCTACCCTGGCCATTGATCTGGGCATGACCCGGGTGGTCGAGGGCGAAACCTATGCCCTGCTGCAAAACGGCATGCTCAGGGTAAACAACCTCAGTCTTGGCCCGCACGGCACCCTGTACCTGCACAGCCATGACCGGCGCAACTACACGGTCGAACGCTACACCGCTGCCCAGCGTCAGGCGCAGGGCCTGGAAATTCTTGGCTGGGTGTTCCACTGGTCACATTTCCGCCAGCAGCGGCCCAGTTGAAGCGCCCTGGGCAATTTTTTGCTGGGCATCCGCCGCCCGCCCTTGTATGCTACGCCGCACATTAAGCCCCGACCGGCGCGAGCCGCGTTCCAGAGGGCTCGGCGATATCCCACACGGGCATCTGCCATCTCTTTCAGGCCCTTGATGGCCACACAGTTAAGGCGATTGCGGCTTACCATAAATTAGTCGGAAGCGTCCCCGAGAAGCCGGCCACAAGCCGGCTTTTTAATTCCTAACCCTCTGAAGTAAAAGAGAATTTGTGCTAGGCCAAGGTCAGCCCATGCTCTGTCAAAGCACATCCCCCGCACCTATCTGTGCCAAGTCGGCATGAGAGTGAAGGCAAGCTATTTCTCACTTGGACTGAAAATCTCGGGATAGCATCGTCGAAGCCATTGACGGCTCAATAGCTTGATCACCTCAGAACTGTCGAGCAGCGTGATACACGACGGAATCGCGTCAGCATTTCATCGTAGTTTGTGAGTGATTGCGTATTGAGTCGCAAGCGAAGTGCTGTTCCTTGGTACGAGGTTACTCGGTCTTCTTTACCCGTTGCGCCAAGGGGAAGCCCTGCCCATTACTCGCAATGAAGAAATTGCCCCCTGCTCTTGGCCCTTTCAGTTTGCAGCAAGTAACGCAACCAACGGGAAGCTGACAGAAAAGTAATGTCGGGCTCAGTTATCTGACAGCATCAGGTAGCTAGATTGTCCTTGAGCATAGCGCCATCAGGCCTGTCCGCTTGATTAGGAAGGCAAGCAAACCGGCACACGAGTTGCTGAGACGCGCTTCCAAAAATGTAATTACCCCAGCATCAAAACGATGGCAGCGTCGAGCTTCTTTCCCCCGTAAAGCTTGTGCTCTTTTGAACGTCGTCGAGGCTGATGGGAGCGCTATTGAAACCGTAGGTTGCTACATCCAGCAGCCTGGACACCAGCAATCCATATGAGTGGACGCAACGGCATGCAAAGCAAAACCACCAGACGCTCCTTCGTCAAAGGCCTGGCTGCTACCGGAATACTCGGCGGGTTGGGCATGTGGCGCATGCCAGTGTGGGCGTTGAACAGTCCTGGCCAGCCGAATGTGCTGACGGGCACCGACTTTGATCTCTACATCGGTGAACTGCCGGTGAATATCACAGGTGCAAAACGGACAGCCATGGCAATCAACGGTTCTGTACCTGGCCCAACGCTTCGGTGGCGTGAAGGCGATATCGTTACGCTTCGTGTGCGCAACCGCTTGAAACAGGACACCTCGATCCACTGGCACGGCATCATCCTGCCGGCGAACATGGACGGTGTCCCAGGCCTGAGCTTCCATGGCATCGCACCAGATGGCATGTATGAGTACAAGTTCAAACTCCATCAAAACGGCACCTACTGGTACCACAGCCACTCTGGCTTCCAGGAGCAAGTCGGGGTGTATGGCGCACTGGTCATCGACGCGAAAGAACCCGAGCCTTTCGCCTATGACCGGGATTACGTGGTTATGCTCAGCGACTGGACGGATGAGGACCCTGCCCACGTTCTATCCAAGCTTAAGAAGCAGTCTGACTACTACAACTTCCACAAGCGGACCGTGGGTGACTTCGTCAACGACGTAAGCGAAATGGGCTGGTCTGCTGCGATGGCCGATCGCAAGATGTGGGCCGAGATGAAGATGAGCCCCACTGATCTCGCGGATGTGAGCGGGTATACCTACACCTACCTCATGAACGGCCAGGCTCCGGATGGAAATTGGACGGGTGTTTTCAAGCCTGGCGAGAAAATCCGGCTTCGGTTCATCAACGGCTCCGCCATGACGTATTTCGATGTACGCATTCCTGGCCTGAAAATGACAGTGGTTGCAGCGGATGGGCAGTATGTCCATCCGGTCTCGGTCGACGAGTTCCGTATCGCAGTAGCCGAAACCTACGATGTCATTGTTGAGCCAGAAGACGAACAGGCATACACCATCTTCGCTCAATCCATGGACCGTACGGGCTTTTCCAGGGGCACCTTGGCCATCCGTGAAGGCTTGCAAGCTGCTGTTCCAACCGTTGACCCACGCCCCCTCATTTCCATGAATGATATGGGCATGGACCACAGCAGCATGGCCGGCATGGATCACAGCAAAATGGCTGGCACGGACCACGGCAGCATGGCCGGCATGGATCACAGCAAGATGGCTGGCACGGACCACGGCAGCATGGCTGGCATGGATCACAGCAAGATGGCTGGCATGGACCACGGCAGCATGGCCGGCATGGATCACAGCAAGATGGCTGGCACGGACCACGGCAGCATGGCCGGCATGGATCACAGCAAGATGGCTGGCACGGACCACGGCAGCATGGCCGGCATGGATCACAGCAAGATGGCTGGCACGGACCACGGCAGCATGGCCGGCATGAGTAAGGAAATGCAGAGTCATCCAGACTCAGAGCTCAACAACCCATTGGTCGACATGCAGACGATGACCCCGACGGCAAAATTGGATGACCCGGGCATCGGGCTACGTAACAACGGCCGCCGCGTCCTGACCTATGCAGACCTGCGGAGCACCTTCATCGACCCAGATGGACGAGAGCCTAGCCGGAATATCGAGCTGCACCTGACGGGTCACATGGAGAAATTCGCCTGGTCCTTCGACGGCATCAAGTTTTCCGATGCCGCCCCCCTGCGCCTCAAGTACGGAGAGCGCCTTCGTATCACCTTGATTAACGACACCATGATGACTCACCCCATCCACCTTCATGGCATGTGGAGCGACCTGGAGGATGAGAACGGCAACTTCATGGTTCGAAAACACACCATCGACATGCCACCAGGCTCAAAACGAAGCTATCGCGTAACTGCGGATGCTTTGGGGCGTTGGGCCTATCACTGTCACCTCATGTTCCATATGGAAACGGGCATGTTCCGAGAAGTCCGTGTGGACGAATGAACGGGAGATCCGAGATGAGCAAACCAATGAAACGAAGCACGTTTTTCCTCTCCGCTGCGATGGCTGGCCTGTTTGCTATTTATGCCCCGTTGTCGTGGTCCAGCGATGACCATGAGCAGCACGCCCAGAAAACTGCCGATGCTACGAAAGGCAAAGGTTCCCAGGGCATGGATCATGGATCCATGATGGGTATGGATCATGACTCGATGAAGGGCATGGATCATGAATCCATGATGGGTATGGACCATGACTCGATGAAGGGCATGGACCACAAAAAAATGATGGAATCACATGGCAGCGACAAAGCTAAGGCAGGGAAAGATGGCCAATAGCCTGGCGCGACCATCGCTGCTGGCCTTGACCCTTTCAGCCGGCATGCTAGGCGCTGTGCCCAGCTTTGCCGCTGACGAAATGGACCATTCGGCAATGGGGCACGGGTCCATGAAAATGGGCAGGGCCCCGTCGCATGACTCGATGCCAGGCATGGACCATGGGGCGATGGATCACTCTACGATGAACCATGGCTCTGGGGAGCCTGCGACCAGCAGCCGTACCCCGATTCCCGAACTAACGGACGCGGACCGCCAAGCGGCCTTCCCCCCACTGGGCGGGCATCAGATGCACGACAGCGCGATCAACAGCTTCTTCTTGCTGGATCAACTGGAGTATCAGGACGCAGACGACGGCAGTGCGCTGTCGTGGGACGCTTCTGGCTGGATAGGCGGCGATATCAACCGGCTCTGGCTCCGCTCCGAAGGTGAACGCACTAACGGCGTCACTGAAGATGCCGAGTTGCAAGTCCTCTATGGCCGTTCTATAAGCCCCTGGTGGGATGTGGTTGCCGGGGTGCGCCAGGACTTCAAACCCGAATCCCCCCAGACCTGGGCGGCGTTCGGTATTCAGGGTATGGCACTTTACGACTTCGAAGCCGAAGCCACTGCATTCATCGGTGAAAACGGTCAGACCGCCGCTCGCCTGGAAGGCGACTACGACATTCTCCTGACTAATCGCCTCGTCCTGCAGCCAACAGTTGAAGCCAATTTCTATGGCAAGAACGATCCCGCGCGCGACGTAGGTTCCGGCCTCGCGAATACCGAAGTCGGACTGCGGCTACGGTATGAAATCGTCCGTCAGTTCGCACCCTACATAGGCGTCACCTGGAGCCGCTCCTACGGCAAGACCGCAGACTTCATCCGCGATGAGGGTGGGGATGTGGATGAAGCGCGTTTCGTTGCCGGTATCCGCATGTGGTTTTGAGAGCCTTACATGAAAAGAACAATTACAACGCTCGTAGTAGCGGGTGCCGCGGCCAGTGCAGGGGTATTGGGTGCAGCTTACCTTGGCCTGGTCAACGTCGGCGCTGACGATCCGCATTTCCCTGCAGTGCATGCATTTCTGGTCATGGCTCGGGATCGCTCCATTGAGGTACGCGCAAGAAACATCGAGGTACCGAACCTCAAGGATGAAAACCTGATTCGTGTCGGCGCCGGCAACTACAACGCCATGTGCATCGGTTGCCATCTTGCCCCTGGCGTCGAGAAAACAGAGCTCAGCCAGGCGCTTTATCCGTCTCCTCCCAACCTTGGCAAGCTTGGGGTCGGTGGTAAACCCGCCGTAGCATTCTGGACCATCAAGCACGGCATCAAAGCCTCTGGCATGCCTGCCTGGGGCAAGAGCATGGGCGATGAGTACATCTGGGGACTCGTTGCATTTCTGGATCAACTACCCCAGATGAACGCCCAACAGTACAAAGCGATGGTAGCGATCAGTGGCGGTCACCAGCATGGTGGAGGTGAAAGTGAAATGCACAGCCATGAAGGCCAACACGGCGACAACGTGCCCAATCACCCTGCAGAGGCAGTCTCGGGGAGAGATCATCATGACAGGGGACATGCAGAGGCACACCATCCCGAATCACCATCACCAGAGCCCGCACCTGAACACCACGGCCATGACGAAACCGGCAGTGATCACCACTCAAAGCCGGCGCAGAAGAAGCCTATTCACCGTGATGGTGCGGAGCATACCCATGAAGGCTGATTACGATCCGCCCATGAATCAGCCGTCATAAGTCGCAGAAAAAGCCGGTCAAAAACGACCCCAAAGTGGCGGATTTCAACGCTTTAAAAAGGTTAAAAACCAATACTAATCATATGGATAGTCTTTAAAAACCAACCATAAGCCGGCTTTTTAATTTAACAAGCCTTTAAAAACAGCAGTCACAATCCGCGGGTATCCACCCCCGACCTACGTGCACAGCACGCAGCCCCTTGCACCTCCTGTTGTGCTCAGCCCCCCGCTGTTAAGGACAGCACGCAAGCGATCCTGGTGTGTCTGCGTCTTCTTGCAATGCATAGAGACATCAAATTGATATTTCGAAATCTTCCAAGGGGGCGGTTTTTTTGAAGGTGAGCGTTTCGCACTAGACTATAATTAAAGGATTAGATGTAGGCCGACACGTGCAGCTATCCTTGGAGATTGCTTAATAATAATATTTAATCTGTAACGGCTTGGTGTAGTGATGAGGACTTAGCATGAACGCCATGTTGAAAGAGCTGCACGCCTATCATCATGAGGTGGCTACCAAAATTACTCAGATCAAAGAGTTACTGGAGAGGATAAGGCACGGATCCGCGGGTGCCGATGACTGCAAGCTGTTGTTTAAGCAGCTGGAAGCCTTGCATGGTGATGCAGAGCGACACCACCATGAAAATGAAGAGCTTATTCGGCTGGCCTTGCTGGCAACCGACGCACCGATTCACCAACGGGTCATGGCGATCGAGCAAGATCATAAAGCCTTCAAGCGAATTGCCGGACAGCTCAAGATGTTGGAGCAGTCAACGCAAGAAGCGAGAGTAATCGCCGACACGATCGAAGACTTCATCAAGAAATATTATGACCATATGGATGCCGAGGAGAATATTTTCTTTCCGGTGGCAGACAAGTGGTTGTCAGACACCCAATGGCAGGAAATAAAGCATCAATGGCACCCCGCGTAGATTTAATTTTCTTGAATTAAAAGCACGCTACTTATTAACACGCGGCCTCACAATTTTATGGCCCTGATACCCGAGGGTGCAGATACGCTCCCACGCTTCTCATCATTCAGCCTGAAGGCCGCGCCCTTTGCCGGCGCGGCCTTGTTTTATGGCGCACTTAGCAGCCACAGACTTCGTCAGAAGTCATACCGCGCCCCAACCATCATGCTGCGCGATGGCCCGTAGAAGTTGAACGTCGAGGTAGACCCCACCCGCGACAGGTAGTCCCGGTCGAACAGGTTGTTGACGTTGAGGGTGGCCGTCAGCTTCGAAGTCACCGGGTAAGACAGCATCGCATCCACCGTGGCATAGCCCGGTGCATCGATACGCACGCCGCCACTCTCGGAATGGAAGTTGCTCATCGCCGATATACCGCCACCCACGGCCAAGCCAGTCAGCGGCCCTTGGCTGATGGTGTACTTGCTCCAAAGCGAAGCCTGGTTGCGCGGCATGATGAAGAACGTGGTTTCGGCGTCCCCCTTGACGGTTTCGGTCTCCATCCACGTGTAGCCAGCCAGCAGTTCCCAGTTTGGCGTCAGCTTGCCGCTCACTTCCACTTCCGCGCCCTTCACGCGGGTCTTGCCGGATGCAACGGAGTCGGTGGTGGCCACACCATCAGCATCGTACACAGTGGTAGCGCGGTTCTTGTCGGTCAGGCGGAATACCGAGAAGCGCGTATTCAAGTCGCCGCCAAAGTAGCTGCTCTTGAGGCCGAACTCGTACTGCTCGCCTTCACGCGGTTTCAGCACCCGACCATTGCTGTCAGTGTCGGACTGCGGCTTGAACACCTGCGAATAGCTGGCGTACAGCGCGTGGTTGTCGGTCAGGTCATAGACCAGGCCACCATAAGGGGTGAAGTGGCCGTCGACGCGTTTGCTGTCATTGGTGGTGGCGCCGCTGCTAAGGGTGGTGGTGTAGAAGTCACCGCGATACCAGCTGAAGCGGCCACCGGCAATCAGCGCCAGGCGTTCCACCGGGCGGAAGGTCACTTTGGAGTACAGGCCGTACTCCTCTTCCTGCATGCCGGTCTCGGTGCTGTAGTTGGGCGACGGCTTGGCGAACTGCTTCGGCGAGTAAGTATTCACGTTGATCGCGCCGAGATTGGTGGTGCCGTTGAGGTACTCGGTGTCGTAGTTCTTGTAGTCACTCCCGACCACAAACTCGCTTACCTGCCCGAAGGTCTCGAACGGCTGGCTGTAGCTGGCGTCCAGCGAATAAGTGTCTTGCGTGAAATCACGGGCGCTGGCGCGCTCGGAGTTGGCGCCTGTGGTGGCATTGGTTGCAGTGAAGGCGTACAGATAGTTGGTGTCGCGGTGCGAGCCACGGGCCGCGACACGGCCGTAACCGCCATTGTCGAAGCGGTGTGTCAGCTCGGCGACCAAGTCGGTGGTCTTGCCGTCGAAGTAGTTCCAGTCGGCGCCCAGGAAACGCGAATGGCTGAAGTCGGGCACCTCGCCGGACAACGTGGCCGGGTAGCCGTTGTGCGGGGTGATGTTCTTCACTTCATGCATCAGGCCGAACGACAGGGTGGTGGCGTCGTCCAGGTCGATGTCCAGCGCACCGTAGTAGGTGTTGCTGGTGTTGGCGTTGTAGTCCACTTCACCATTGGTGTCGTCACGGGATGCGATGAAGCGCCCGCGCACGCGACCGGCCTCGTCCAGCGGCCCGCTCAGGTCGATTTCCTCATGATTGGTGTCCCAGGTGCCGTAGCTGCCTTCGATATGCCCCTGAAACTCGGCGGTCGGGCGCTTGCGCACCATGTTGACGATGCCACCCAGCTCGCTGGTACTGCTGAACAGCCCGGCCGGCCCGCGCATGATTTCGACGCGGTCGAACGCCGCCAACGACGGGACAGTACCGAAGATGCTGGCCATGGGCGCCGGCAGGCCGTCGATATTGAACTCGCTGTACTCGTAGCCACGGGCGTAGATCGACGAGCGGCCGCTGTCATTGGTCAGGGTGCGCAGGCCAGCGGTGTACTTGGCCAGGTCATCCAGGTGCACGAACTGGCGATCCTTGACGTAGTCCTGGGTGTAGACGGTGATCGACTGCGGGATGTCCTTGAGCGCTGCCGGCGTCTTGGTGCCCACGGTAGCGGCATCGACGCTGTAACCGCCGGTTTCTTCCGAAGGCAGCATGTCGTACAGGCGGTTGCCTTCGATGGTCAATGCAGGCAGATCAAGCGAGTTGTCTTCGGCCGCCACCTGGGCCGCTACCGTTTCGGCCACTGCCGATAAAGAAAACGGCGCCAGCAACCCCAGCGCCAGCCATCCCCGAACCCGCTGTAAGCTGCCCACACTTTTGAAACCGGTCATGACACACCCTTCGCCCAAATGATATTGAATCGCAAACGAAACAAGTTGCTTTTTGCGAACGATACCGGAGCGAAAACCAGGGTGCAGCAGGATTAACCTTCTTAACACATCAAGGCGTTGCCCTTTCCCTGCAGCCAGTGGGATGATTCGCAACTGATAAAAGTTCTCATCAAGGCTCGCCGTGCCCACCTCACTTCTCCTTGCCGAAGACGACCCACGCCTGCTTCAGGACCTGGACCGTCATTTCCGCAACCGCGGTTTCCAGGTGCACGCCTGCGCCAGCGGCACCCAGGCCCTGAATGCCATACAGCAATCGCAGTTTGAACTGGTGCTGCTGGACATCATGCTGCCAGGCATCGACGGCCTCAGCCTGCTCGACGCCCTGCGCCGCCAGCAGGCCGTGCCGGTCATGCTGATGTCGGCACTAGGGGCCGAGCAGGATCGCATCAGCGGCTTCACCCGTGGTGCAGACGACTACCTGCCCAAGCCCTTCAGCCTGGCAGAGCTGGACGCACGGGTAGATGCCTTGCTGCGTCGCGTGGCATTCGATCGTGGTACGGCGCTGCGTCCCGACGTGGGGGAGGTGATGCTGGACCACGACCGCCAGGACGTTATCCACAACGGCAACGCCGCTGGTCTTACCGCTTCCGAATTCCGCTTGCTGGTCACGCTGCTGGCCCACCCCGACGAAGCGTTGAGCAAGCCCTTCCTGTACCAGACCGTGCTGCACAGGGCCTATACCCGACTGGACCGAGGCCTGGATGTGCATGTGTGCAACCTGCGCCGCAAACTGGCCGACATCAACGCCCAGCACCTGCAGATCCAGGCCGTGCGTGGCCAAGGGTACATCCTGGTCGACACGGAGCAGACCTGATGCGTCGCCACCCGTTGCTGTGGAAACTGGCCTTGCTGCAAGTCAGCTTCTGCCTGTTGCTGATCTGGCTCATCTGGACCTGGGGCCTTTCGGTGGAACGCAGTACCTATTTTCTGTCCCAGGCCGACCAGGACTACCTGGCGCGTTATGCTCAACAGGCCGAACAGGCGTGGGAGCAGGACGGCGCAGCCGGCACCGAAGCCTGGCGCAAGCAGGTGGCACTGGCCGAGGACACCTGGGTGGCCGTGATAGGTCCACACCTTCAGAGCCTTGGCATCACCCCGCTGAGCGCCGAGGAAGCCAGCCACCTGACATTCATGCGCAAGCTCGACTGGCCGATGAGCCGGCGCCTGCAGGATGAATTGCCATACGTCAGCATCGAATTTCCGCAACACCCCGAGCATGGCCGCCTGGTGCTGCAACTGCCCGAACGGCTGCTACCCACAGGCCTGACACCCTGGACCCATGTGGTGACTCATGGCGTTGCCCCCGCGCTGCTGGCCCTGCTGCTGGGCCTTGCGCTATACCGGCACCTTGTCGTGCCGCTGAACCGCCTGCGCGACCGCGCCGACGCCCTGCGGGCCGATGACCTGGACAGCCCCGCCCTGCCCCTGCAGCAACGCCGTGATGAGCTGGGCGAACTGGCTCAGGCCTTCGAGCACATGGCCGGGCGCCTGCGCCAGAGCCTTGAGCAACAGCGCCTGCTGTTGCGCACGCTGTCTCACGAACTGCGCACGCCGCTGGCGCGGCTGCGCATCGCCCATGACAGCGACTTGCCACCGCCGCAGTTGCGCGAGCGCCTGGACCGTGAGGTGGCCGACATGCAGAAGTTGCTGGAAAACACCCTCGACCTGGCGTGGATGGACACCGAACAACCCAGCCTGTCGACCGAGCCGGTATTGGTGCTTTCCGTGTGGGAAGCCTTGTGCGAGGACGTCTGTTTCGAAAGCGGCTGGGACCGTGCGCGCCTGCCGTGTTCACTTGGCACTGACTGCCTGCTGCAGGCCCATCTGGACAGTCTGGCCCAGGCCCTGGAAAACCTGTTGCGCAATGCCATTCGCCACTCGCCGACCGAAGGCCGGGTCAGCCTTGATGGCTGGCGCGAGGGCGCATGCTGGCACCTGCGCCTGAGCGACCAAGGGCCAGGCGTACCGGATACCGACCTTGAGCGCATTTTCAAGCCCTACCAGCGCCTGGCCGACAGTGGCGCAGGCTTCGGCCTGGGCCTGGCTATCGCCCGCCGCGCCATCGAACTGCAAGGCGGGCGGTTGTGGGCCAGCAATGGGCACCCGGGCCTGTGCCTGCACATGACCTTGCCTGCGGCCTGAGACTGTTTAGAAAGTTAATGCGCTTTACGCTCGATCGGGACTGGTTATCATCTGGGCGCTCAAGCCTTGCGCTCCTTGCAAAGCCCTGACGAGACGCCCGATGAGCAAGAAGACCCTGATGCTGGCCTTGGCACTTGCCCTGGCGGCCCCTCTTGTCCTGGCCCAGCCCGAGCATGACCAGAAGATGGACACGTCGGTGTTACAGCGCCAGGACCTGGCCTATCACTTCAGCCAGCTTGATCTGGACTCGGCCGATGGCCTGCGTCACTACCGCCTGTGGGTTGGCAAGCCGAATCGTCCAGCGCCAGCATCGGGATACCCGGTGCTGTGGATGCTCGATGGGAATGCTGCACTGGGGACGCTGGATCAGCAGCAACTGGACAGGCTCGCCGCAGGCCAGGCGCCCCTGCTGGTGGCGGTGGGTTACCGGACCGAACTGCGCATCGACAGGGCCGGCCGCACGCTGGACTATACCCCGGCGCTGCCGGAGCAGGTGCAGCAGCGTGATCCGCTGACCGGCCAGCCCAGCGGCGGGGTCGATGCGTTCCTGAAGCTTCTGACCGGGCGCATGCGCACGATGGTGTCGGCTGTGGCGCCGATCGATCCGCAACGACAGACGCTGTGGGGGCACTCCTATGGTGGCCTGGCTGTGCTTCACGCACTGTTTACCTGCCCCGGCGAATTCAGCCTTTACGCTGCTGCCAGCCCGTCACTGTGGTGGCGCGATGGTGTGATTGTCCGGGAGGCGCAAGGACTTTCCTCACGCCTGGGGGAAGCGCGCCCGCACCTGTTGCTGATGCGCGGCGGGCAGGAGCCCGCCAGCCCGCATGGTTCGCCGCACGAGAACGACGAGTTGCCTGCGCGCCAACTGGCGGCAGATCTGGCCGCGATCAAAGGCCTCGACGTGCGCTTTGAGCGCTTCGAGGGTCTGGGGCATGGGCCCATGCTGGGCGCCTCCCTGCGCAGGGTGATCGAAGGCTTGTCTGGCCAGTGACCAGCCCTGTGCCTGCCCGGCTCAACGTTGCGCGTACTTGAGCACGTACAGGCACAGCTCGCGGTAGACATCGACAGGCAACTGCGACATCAGCCTCTGAGCCTGGCCGAGGGTTTTGCAATTGAGTTCGGCCATCGCCCGACGGTGTTCCGAACCCAGCAGGCCGGCATGCACCACCTGCGCATACTGAATATAGGAACAGGGGAAATCGGCCTGGGGACTGCGCTGGACCTTGAAGTTGATCTTCAGGTCTGCCCCGCGGAAGAATGCTCTGCCCTGGTAGGTCTGCTGGGGCACGAGGAGCCCTTTTTCAGGACAGGTGCTGTGACAGACCGGCAGGCTGTTCTTTTCCGTCTCCAGGCCACGTCGATAGATCACGATTTCGGAACCCGGTACCTCGATACAGGCGTTTTCGAAAGCATCGATGATGGACCTGCCATTGATTTGCGCCTCTTCGATCTGCGTCAGGCTGACCACACGCTCGATCTCATGATTGCCAACGCTGTTGACCACACGGTCCAGGGTCGACCAGTGGCTGAACTCTTTCTGACACGCTATCAGATGGACCTCGCTCTGATAGCCCTGCCGGGCGGCTTCAGGTGGAAAATCAGCGAAATGAGGGCTGTCGAGCGCGGTCTCCATGATGATGTTGTATTTGTTTTCCATCGCATACGTGCAAATCATGGCCCCCAGTCGCCAGATGAACGACTCGGTATGTTCATAGACATGCAGCACGCCTTTGTCTTCCATCGCCCGATAATGAGGGTGCAGTTCACGAAAATGGGTTTCGTAAAGGCGAACATAATTGTCGTAGCGCCCGCTCTTCAGCAGCGTGTTTTCCAGCAAGTACGTCTTACCCGAGCCTTGTGTACCGGCAATGATGAGCATTTTGGGCTTGAGCACGCCGTCGACGTAGTCGCGCTTCTTGTCGAACAAAGTGTCGACGACCTTTCTGAATGCGAGATGGAGATCGGTATCGGTAAAAGGATAGAGAGAGGACATGACGGTTCGTTTCCTAGGTTTGCCAATGTGACCGTCACGAAGGTAAGCGCTGCGGCAAGTGCAAAGGGGTAGATGGTTACTGCTGCAAGTCTCGTCGAAGGTAGTAGAACCGCGGGTTGCCACTGGGGTGGCCCTGTGCTGTATGCTGGGTCGGTCTTCAGGGCGGGGTGTAAGTCCCCACCGGCGGTAAATCGAAAGATGAGCCCGCGAGCGCCCCGACCATGTCGGGGGTCAGCAGATCT
The DNA here is from genome assembly GCF_034044115.1 of Pseudomonas sp. BO3-4. NCBI lineage: Bacteria > Pseudomonadati > Pseudomonadota > Gammaproteobacteria > Pseudomonadales > Pseudomonadaceae > Pseudomonas > Pseudomonas sp. BO3-4. The sequence continues at coordinate 575,772 of NZ_CP139018.1, read as the reverse complement.
GGTGCAACTCCAGAGCCGACGGTCATAGTCCGGATGAAAGAAGGCGTCATGCAGGGGCCATCCGGGCGCCCTTGCGCGCGCATTTTGTTCGCCCCGAGACGTTCATCGATCATTCACGAGGAGCGTTTCATGTTCACCCAGCACCACACGCAATTTCCCACTGTTTCCGCCGCCATCGCCGCCTTCCAGGCCGGGCGCCCTGTACTGTTGCTCGACGATGACGACCGCGAGGACGAAGCGGACATCATTGCCGCCGCCGAGAACATTACGCTGCAGACCATGGCCATGATGATTCGCGATTGCAGCGGCATCGTCTGCCTGTGCCTGGACGAAGCCACCGTCGACGAACTGCAACTGGCACCCATGGTGCAGAACAACCAGGCCCGCCACGGCACCGGTTTCACCGTCACCATCGAGGCGGCCGAAGGTATCACCACCGGGGTTAGCGCCCAGGACCGCATCACCACCATTGACGCAGCACTGCGCTCCAGCGCCGAACAGCGCCATATCGTCAGCCCGGGGCATGTTTTTCCGCTGCGCGCCCGCAATGGCGGTGTGCTGACCCGCCGTGGGCACACCGAAGGTTCGGTAGACCTGGCGCGCCTGGCCGGCCTGCGCCCGGCAGCGGTCTTGTGCGAGCTGATGAACCCCGATGGCAGCATGGCCCGTGGCGAGCAGGTGGCGGTATATGCACGGCAGTACAATTTGCCGGTGCTGACCATCGAGGAGCTGGCGCGGTACCGTGAGGCGATGCTGGAACGGGAAGCAGAGCCGGCCTGATCCACCGAACCGGGACGCTTTGCGGTCCTTGTGAGAGCGGCCCTTTCGCGACACAGGGCCGCTCCTCCATCGGTCTGTATCAGCCGATGCAGTTGCCGGAAGTTTGCTCCCCCCGCCCCGCTCTGCTAGTGTCGCGCCGTTCTGAATGCCACCGAGACAGTCGCCATGGCCCGCAAAAAAGCCTCCCTCGATTTCGAGCAATCCCTCGCAGACCTGCAAGCACTGGTCGAGCGCCTGGAGAACGGCGAGTTGTCGCTGGAAGAGTCGCTGGCCGCCTTTGAACAAGGCATCGCCCTGACCCGTGACTGCCAGGGCGCCCTGGCCCAGGCCGAACAGAAGGTGCAAATTCTGCTGGAGCGCGACGGTGAACTGGCTGCCCAGCCCTTCGACGCGGAGCCGGAAGCATGATTGGCACCTACCAGGCCAGTTGCCAGGCCCGAGTCGACGCAGCCCTCGAACCGCTGTTCATCGCCCCGAGCAAAGAGCTGGAACGCCTCTACGCCGCCATGCGCTACAGCGTGATGAACGGCGGCAAACGCGTGCGCCCGCTGTTGGCCTATGCGGCCTGCGAAGCCTTGGGCGCCCCGGCCGAACAAGCCAACGGCGCAGCCTGCGCGGTAGAGCTGATCCATGCTTACTCGCTGGTGCATGACGACCTCCCGGCCATGGACGACGACGACCTGCGTCGCGGCCAGCCGACCACCCACAAGGCGTTTGACGAAGCGTGCGCAATCCTCGCGGGCGACGGTTTGCAGAGCCTGGCTTTCAGTGCCCTGCTCGACCCATGCCTGAGCCCTCAGATCGACAGCATTCGCCTGGCCATGGTTCAGGTACTGGCCAAAGCTGCCGGCCCGGCCGGCATGGTTGGCGGCCAGGCGATCGATCTCGGTTCGGTGGGCCAGAAGCTGGACCAGCAGGCGCTGGAGTTCATGCACAGGCACAAGACCGGCGCGCTGATCGAAGCCAGCGTACGCCTCGGCGCCCTGGCCAGTGCCCGTGCCGAACAGGCGCAGCTGGATGCCCTGCAGACTTATGCACAGGCCATTGGCCTTGCATTCCAGGTGCAGGACGACATCCTCGACGTGGAAAGCGACACTGCTACCTTGGGCAAACGCCAAGGTGCAGACATAGCGCGTGACAAACCGACCTACCCGGCCCTGCTGGGCCTGGAAGCCGCCAAAGTCTATGCAATCGAACTGCGCGACCAGGCGCTGGCTGCACTGCAAGGGTTCGGCGAAACGGCCGAACCGCTGCGGGCCTTGGCGCGTTACATCGTCGAACGCCGTAACTAAACAGCTTCACCGATCCCTGTAGGAGCAGGTTACCCGCGAATGCGATCTTGAATTTGCCGACGCATTCGCGGGTAAACCCGCCCCCACAGGGGACCGCGTAACCTGTGGTCGAATGGGCACTTTTCCCACAATGGGGTAAACTGCCGCGTCTTCACACACCTATAACGACTCGCCTGATGCCCACGACGTTTCAAGAGATCCCCCGCGAACGCCCGGTCACGCCGTTGCTCGACCGCGCTGACACGCCTGCCGGCCTGCGCCGGTTGGCCGAAGCCGACCTGGAGACGCTGGCCGACGAACTGCGCCAGGAACTGCTCTACACCGTCGGGCAGACCGGTGGGCACTTTGGTGCCGGTCTGGGCGTGATCGAGCTGACCATCGCTCTGCACTACGTGTTCGACACCCCGGACGACCGGCTGGTGTGGGACGTAGGGCACCAGGCCTACCCGCACAAGATCCTCACCGGGCGCCGTAACCGCATGCTCAGCCTGCGCCAGAAGGACGGCATCGCGGCCTTCCCGCGCCGCAGCGAAAGCGAGTACGACACCTTTGGCGTTGGCCACTCCAGCACCTCGATCAGCGCCGCGCTGGGCATGGCCATTGCTGCCCGTCTGCAGAACAGCGCACGCAAGTCGATCGCGGTGATCGGTGATGGCGCGCTGACCGCCGGCATGGCGTTCGAGGCGTTGAACCACGCCCAGGAAGTCAATGCCGACATGCTGGTGATCCTCAACGACAACGACATGTCGATTTCGCGCAACGTCGGCGGCCTGTCCAACTACCTGGCCAAGATCCTCTCCAGCCGCACCTACGCGAGCATGCGCGAAGGCAGCAAGAAAGTGCTGTCGCGACTGCCAGGCGCCTGGGAAATTGCCCGTCGCACCGAGGAATACGCCAAGGGCATGCTGGTGCCAGGCACACTGTTCGAAGAACTGGGCTGGAACTATATCGGCCCGATCGACGGCCACGACCTGCCCACCATGATCGCCACCCTGCGCAACATGCGTGACCTGAAAGGCCCGCAGTTCCTGCATGTGGTGACCAAGAAGGGCAAAGGCTTCGCCCCTGCCGAGATTGACCCGATCGGCTATCACGCCATTACCAAGCTGGAGCCGGCCGACAAGCCAGCTGCGCCGAAGAAAGCCAGCGGTCCGAAATACTCCGCAGTGTTCGGCCAGTGGCTGTGCGACATGGCCGCCGCCGACAACCGCCTGGTGGGCATTACCCCGGCAATGAAGGAAGGCTCGGACCTGGTCGACTTCAGCGAGCGCTACCCTGAGCGCTACTTCGACGTTGCGATCGCAGAGCAGCATGCCGTGACCCTGGCGGCCGGCATGGCCTGCGAGGGCAGCAAGCCGGTGGTGGCGATCTACTCCACCTTCCTGCAGCGCGCCTACGACCAGCTGATCCACGACGTGGCGGTGCAGAACCTCGACGTGCTGTTCGCCATCGACCGCGCCGGCCTGGTCGGCGAGGACGGCCCGACCCACGCCGGCAGCTACGACCTGTCGTACCTGCGCTGCATCCCGGGCATGCTGGTGATGACCCCCAGCGACGAGAACGAACTGCGCAAGATGCTCAGCACCGGCCACCTGTACAACGGTCCGGCCGCTGTACGGTACCCGCGTGGTACCGGCCCGAATGCGCCGATCAGCGGTGACCTGCAACCACTGGAGATCGGCAAGGGTGTGGTCCGCCGCCAAGGCGAGAAAGTGGCCTTGCTGGTGTTCGGCGTACAACTGGCCGAGGCCATGCAAGTGGCCGAACAGATCAACGCCACGGTGGTCGACATGCGCTTCGTCAAGCCGCTGGACGAGGCGCTGGTGCTGGAGCTGGCAGGCAGCCATGAACTGCTGGTAACCATTGAAGAAAACGCCATCATGGGTGGCGCGGGCGCTGCGGTGGGTGAGTTCCTTGCCAGCCAGGCAGTGCTCAAGCCGCTTCTGCACCTGGGGCTGCCGGATATCTATGTCGAGCATGCCAAGCCTGCGCAAATGCTGGCTGAGTGCGGGCTGGATGTGGCCGGGATCGAGGCTTCGGTGAAGGCCCGCATGGTCAAGCTCGGGCTCTAGGGCGCTTTCGCGGGTGAACCCGCGCCTACGCCGGCCTGCGCCGAATCACCGGTGCGTTTTCCACCACCGTGGTAGGAGCGGGTTTACCCGCGAATACGGTAGCGCCGGCAACGCTGAACGGCGGGTGGAAACTGACCAGCAGGGCCGGCCCTTTCGCGGGTAAACCCGCTCCTACGATGGCCTGTGCCCAATCACCGATGTGTGTCCAACCCTGATCGGGCGTAGGAGCGGGTTTATCCGCGAATACGGTAGCGGCGGCAACGCTGAACGGCGGTGGAAATTGGCCAGCAGGACCGGCCCTTTCGCGGGTGAACCCGCTCCTACGATGGCCTGCGCCCAATTACCAGTGTGTGCCCCCCTGGATCACTGTAGGAGCGGGTTTACCCGCGAATACGGTAGCGGCAACAACGGTGAACGGCGGGTGAAAATTGGCCTGCAGGCCCGGCCCTTTCGCGGGTAAACCCGCTCCTACGGGGACAGCACAGTGCTGTGGAAATCCTTTGGAACTGCCCATGAAAAAATTAGCCTGTACCACGATTCTCTGTGCCCCTACATTCCTTCTGGCCGCTGAGCGCGACGACGCCCTCAAACTCCCCGACGTGCTGATCAGCGCCAGCCGCCAGGTCGAATCGCGTACCGCCACCAGCGCTGCCAACACGGTCTTCACCCGCACCGACATCGACCGCCTGCAACCCACCAGCGTTACCGACCTGCTCTCCCGCGTGCCGGGCGTGCAAGTGGCACCTACCGGTGGCCGTGGTAGCCTGCCGGGCATCTTTATCCGTGGCACCAAGGCCGCGCAAAGCCTGGTGCTGGTCGATGGCGTGCGCATCGCCAATGCCACCTCGGGCGACAGCGGCCTGCAGTTTCTGGACATCGACCAGATCGAGCGCATCGAAGTACTGCGCGGCTCGCGCTCAGCGGTGTACGGCAGCGATGCCATTGGCGGGGTGATCCAGATCTTCACCCGACGCAGCAGTGGCCCCGGTCTGCAGCCACGCCTGCGCATGGCCGCCGGCAGCAACCAGACATTCCAACGCAGCCTGGGGCTTTCTGGCGGCAACGACACGACCCGCTTCAACCTTGGCGCCAGCCTGGACGAAACTGCCGGCATCGACTCGACCGGGCCATCCTTCGCCAGCGATGGTGACCACGACGCCTACCGCAACAAGGCGTTGAACCTGAGCCTGAGCCACACCTTCGGTGAGCGCTTCGAGGCCGGCCTGAACCTGCTCGACAGCCGTGGGCGCAGCGAGTACGACAACCCGTTCGGCGGCTTCGACCCCGTTACCTTCGAGAGCTTCGGTCAACAACCCTACACCGACTTCAGCGTCAGCAGCCTGGGCAGTTACGTTGACGTTCAGGTCACCGAAACCTGGCATTCACGCCTTGAACTGGCCCATGGCGAGAACCGAGACGACAAACGCGACAAGCTCAGCGCTGAGCGTTTCGTGTTCAACACCTATCGCGATCAGGCCACCTGGCAGAACGACCTGGCCCTCGGCGAACAGAACACCATATTGATCGGTGGCGACTGGTACGAAGACCGCGTACACGGCAGTACCGACTTCACTGAGGACAGCCGCTGGAACCGTGCCGTGTTCGCCCAGCACCGCTACCAGGGCGAGCAGATTTCCACTGAGCTGGGGGTGCGCCATGACCGCAACCAGCAGTTTGGTGGCCAGACCACCTGGAGCGGCAGCCTGACCGTACCGCTGAACGCGCACAACGATGTGCTGCTGTCCTACAGCGAAGGCTTCCGCGCGCCAACGTTCAACGACCTGTATTACCCACAGTTCAGCAACCCGAACCTGGACCCAGAGCACTCCAGAAGCTACGAGCTGCAATGGCGCAGCCAGCTGACTGCAGAGAGCCGGCTGGAGACTTCGCTATACCGCACCGACCTGCGCGACGCGATCATCTTTGGCCAGAACTCGATACCCCGTAACGTCGCCTCGGCACGAATCAATGGCGTGGAAATGGCGCTGGCGCAGCAATGGGGCGCCTGGCACAGCCAGCTTGGCCTGGCGCTGATCGACCCACGCGACCGCGACACTGGCCACACCCTCGCCCGCCGCGCCCGCCGCACCTTGAGCCTGGACCTGGACCGTGAGTTCGGGCGTTTCAGCGCGGGTGCCAGCTGGCAGGCGGTCAGCAGCAGTTATGACGATGAGGCCAACCGTAACCGCATCGGTGGCTATGGCCTGCTAGGTTTGCGCGGCAGTTGGGCGGCTAGCGACGAACTGAAACTCGAAGCCAAGCTGGATAACCTGCTGGACCGCAGCTACAGCCGCGCCCTTTATAGCTACGAGGGTGCGTATCACCCTTACCGCGAAGAGGGCCGCACTGTGCTCTTCAGCATCACCTGGACACCGGCGCTTTAGCGTCCAGCAACGCACACAAGCGGGCGGTGGCTTCGATCATCTGTCCGCTGGGGCGCTCCAGCCCTTTGTCCGGCACCACCAGCAGGCGCCCATCAGCCACCGCTCGAATCTGCGGCCAAGCCTTCCAGCTGGCCAGTTGCGCCTCATCAGCTGCCAGGATGACCTGCGGATTACGCAGCAGCACGGACTCCACATTCACCTGTGGCGCCGGCTGGCCAAGGTCGGCGAACACATTGCGCGCCCCGCACACGGCCAGGGCGTCGGTCACGACCTGTCGGCCACCGAGCGTGTACAACGGCCGATCCCAGACTTGATAAAACACCTGCAAGGGTTCGTCACGCCGATACTGCTGGCGCAGCTGCTGCAGCCGCTCACGCAGGGCTCGTGCGTAGGAATGGCCTTGCTCGGCACGCCCGATACGCCCGGCAATGGCCTCGATCTGCTCGATCAGCTGGCTGATGTCGTGGGGTTCGGCGCTGAAGGTGGCCATACCCAGGCGCTTGAGTTGGTCGCGCTGGGCCGGTGGCACACTGCCTGGCCACAGCAGCAACAGGTCGGGGCGCAGGCTGAGCAGGCGCTCCATGTCCAGTTGCCCTTGGCGCCCGACCGAAGGCAAATGGCGCAGCGCAGCCGGCCGTTCGCCACCGTCGAGCACGCCCACCAGCAGGTCGTCTGCCTGCAGCTCAAGCATGATCTCGCTCATCGAGGGGGCCAGACTGACGACACGCAGCGGTTCTGCAGCCAGTACAGTGCAGGCGAACAACGCCAGCAGGCCAGGTAGCAGTCGCATCAGCCCAGCTGGCGCGGTATGCGATAGAGGTACAGCACTACAACGGTAGACAATGCGAGGAGGATCTGCGGCACTGCCTCCAGACCGACCAGCACCGACAGTGCGGCGACCCAAGCCGGGAAGCAGGCATACAGCATGGCCATGCGCCGCACCCGCGCCAGTTCGATCCAGGCAGCGGCTTCTTCGCCCGTGCCGAGCACCTTTGAGGTGGCGATAAGTGAGCGCTTGTAGGCACCGAAGCGCGGCAGGCTGAGGAACATGGTGGCCGCACCGGCGATGAACAGTGGCATGGCCAACACCGGGATCAGTGCATCACCGCCCCCAAAGGCCCAAGCCATGACTGGCAGCGGCACCAGGCCCACCGCCAGGTACTGCCACCAGGCCAGCGCCAGGCGCCGCTTGACCTCGGCGCGAGTCACGCCTGGGGCACCTCGCCCTGGTGTTCGTTGCCCAGCATGTGGCCCAACTTGCCGGCCTTGGTCGCCAGGTAGTAGCGGTTGTGCGGATTATGCCCGGTGTGCAGCGGCACACGCTCGGCAACCACGATGTTCATGTCGGTCAGGGCTTTGACCTTGCGCGGATTGTTGGTCATCAGACGCAGCGACTTCACGCCCAGGTGCTCGAGCATCGGCAGGCATATGGCGTAGTCACGCTGGTCGGCAGCGAAGCCCAGGCGTTCGTTGGCTTCGACGGTGTCGGCGCCACCATCCTGCAGCTCGTAGGCGCGGATCTTGTTCAGCAGGCCGATGCCACGGCCTTCCTGACGCAGGTACAACAGCACCCCACGGCCTTCGCGGGCGATGGCCTGCAGCGCGGCTTCCAGCTGCGAGCCGCAGTCGCAGCGCTGGCTGAACAGTGCATCGCCGGTCAGACACTCGGAATGCAGGCGCCCCAGTACCGGCTGGCCGTCCGCGATATCACCCAGGCTGAGCACCACATGCTCACGGCCTGTGGCTTCGTCGAGAAAGCCATGCATGGTGAAGGTCGCGAAGGGCGTCGGGAGTTTAGAGGCGGCAACAAAGACGACGGGCACGTTGTGCTCCTGGAATAAGTAGGAAATTTCTCGTGGGCCGATTGTATCAGCAGGTTGGGGGATGTGGGCTGGCTGTATACGGTGGCTTAAGATCGAAAAGTTCGATACTTATTAAAAAGCCATCGCTCAATCACAAGCCCGCTGCCACAGGGGGCCGCGATGTACCTTGGTGTATTCAGCCTCAGTGCGGGTGACTACCGGCGTTGAACGGATAGGGCTGTTTCCAGTGCTCGAAAATCGGTTTCAGTTCGCCGCTACGCACCAGCTCCTTCATGCGCTTGTCGAACAGGTCGCACAGGGCCTTGGCCTGGTCGTTACGGGCAAAAGCCAGGTACAACGGCAACTCGGCCACGTGGGTACGGCGGAAGCGCTCAGGCTGGGAGGCTTGCCCTAGCACGTAGTCGACCTCGGTCAGTGCGTCGATGTAGTAGTCCACCCGGTCGTGCTCGAGCATCGGCAAAATGCCCTCGCGACGCTGGATTTCGCGGAATTCGTGCACATTGGGCAAGTAGCTGCCGTAATCATAACCACGCACCCAAGCCAACCGGTACTTGCCGATGGTATCCAGGGTAGGCGCAGGTTTGCTGGCCAGCCCCAGGGCATAAATGTGGTCCATGTCGAAGTGCCAGCGCGGGTACAGGTTGTCGTCGTTCTCTTCCTTGTACGAGCCAACCCAGGCATCAGCCTCGCCGCGCTTGACCAGGCCAACCGCCCGGCTGTAGGGCGCACTCTGGGTAACCACCTCGACGCCGGCCGGCTCGAACACTTTGCGCAGCACATCCCAGGCCACCCCGGTACCGTCGGCATTGGTGTAGTCGAGCCACTCCTCGCTAACCAGATGGATCTGTTTCGGGATACCCTCGGCAGCCGTTACCCACGGGGCAATACTCAGCAGCATTGCCAGCAGTACAGTCCTTACGGCCATTCACGCACTCCCTGTTTCAGGCAACCGCCCACACCAGAACCTGCATGCCCAGCCAGGCAAACACGCCGGCCAGGATATCGTCGAGCATGATGCCGACGCCCCCGTGCACATGACGATCGATCCAGCGGATCGGCCACGGCTTGAGGATGTCGAAGAAGCGGAACATCAGGAACCCTGCCAACAGCCACTGCCAGCCCTCCGGCACCAGCCAGAGGGTGATCCACATGCCGACAATCTCGTCCCAGACAATGCCTTCATGGTCGTGTACACGCAAGTCATTGGCAACTTTGCCGCACAACCAGAAGCCAAACAGCATGCTCACGCCGAGCAACAGCCAGTATCCCCAGTCGGGCAACATCTGCCAAAGCGGGATAAACGGTATGGCCACCAGCGAGCCCCAGGTACCTGGCGCCTTGGGCAAGGTGCCAGAACCGAAGCCAAAAGCGATGAAGTGCCACGGGTTGCGCCAGACCGAAGGCGGAACGAACTCCGCAGGCACCTGGTTGGGGTGATCGGTCACGGTCTCTCCCTAAAGTGTTGATAGCCCCGCTGGACGGGGGTTATGTCCTGGCCCTGCGCGTCGCGCAAGGTCACGCCTTGCCCTTCGAGCACACGACCGACGGTATGCACTTCGATAAAATCGAAGGCTGCCAAGGGCGCCAGCGCCTCGGGTGGCAAGGTGAAGGCCAGTACGTAATCGTCGCCACCGGTAAGCGCCGCCTGCACGGCTGCTTCACGGCCGAGGAAGGCCTCCAGAGCAGGAGACACTGGCACTTGCGCCAGGTTCACCTCCAACGCGACACCGGATGCCTTGGCAATATGCCCACAGTCGGCGAGCAGCCCGTCGGAGATGTCCAGCGCCGCCGTGGCCCGGCCACGCAGCAGGGCACCGAGGGTGAGCTGCGGCATCGGTGACCAGTAATGGGCCAGCAGCGGCTCGGCCTGCGCGGCAGGCGCCTCGCGCTCGCCCAGCACCAAGGGCAAGGCACCGGCGGCCTTGCCCAGCGAACCGCCGACACACAACAGGTCACCCGGCCTTGCACCGCTGCGGCGCAAGGCCTGGCCAGCCGGCACGCGGCCGAACACGGTGACAGTGATACTCAAGGGGCCGCGCGTCGTGTCACCACCGATCAGGCTCATGCGGCAACGGTGGGCCATGCGACCAAGGCCGTCGGCATAGGCCGCCAGCCAGTCAGGGCCAACGTCAGGGAGGGTCAGTGCGAGGGTAAAGCCGATTGCAGTCGCGCCCATGGCTGCCAGGTCACTGGCCGCCACAGCCAACGATCGCTGGCCAAGCAGCAACGGATCGCAAACAGCAGGAAAGTGCACCCCGGCGACCAGGGTGTCGGTCGACACCGCCAGTTGCTCACCGGGGGGAAGGTCCAGCAGGGCACAGTCGTCGCCGATACCCAGCGCCACGCCCTCGCCACCCTGCGCACAGGGCGCAGCGGCGAAGTAATGGTTGATCAGCTCGAACTCACCCATGACCAGGCAGCGCCAGGATCAGCGCTTGTTCGCCTTGACTTCTGCTTCACGCAGCGCCGGGGCTAGCTTGTCGAGCACGCCGTTGACGAACTTGTGGCCGTCAGTGGCACCGAAGACCTTGGCCAGCTCCACGCCTTCGTTGATCACGACGCGGTACGGCACGTCGACGCGTTTGATCAGTTCCCAGGTGGACAGACGCAGCACGGCCAGCTCGACCGGGTCGAGCTCTTCCAGTGCGATGGTCATGCAAGGCACCAGCGCTTTGTCGATTTCGCCCTTGATTGCCGGGACCCCATGCAGGATCTCGCGGAAATAGGCACCGTCGACATCGGTGAAATCGTTATCCACCCGGAACTGCGCTTCGATCTCGTTCAGCGAATGCTGGGCCATGTGCCACTGGTAGAGGGCCTGGGTCGCGAGCTTGCGGGCTTCGCGGCGCTTGGCGCTCTTGGAGGGCTTGCCGGCATCCGCAGGTTTTGGATCGCGCGGGTTGAAACGATCGCTTTCGTCGCTAATCACTTGGCCTCCAACTGCGCCAGCAGGCTGACCATTTCCAGTGCGGACAGGGCAGCTTCAGCACCTTTGTTGCCGGCTTTGGTGCCAGAACGCTCGATGGCTTGCTCGATGGAGTCGACGGTCAGTACGCCGAAGGCCACCGGAACACCGAACTCCATGGACACCTGGGCCAGGCCCTTGGTGCACTCGCCCGCCACGTATTCGAAGTGCGGGGTACCGCCACGAATCACGGCGCCCAGGGCGATGATCGCGTCGTAGGCGCCTTGCTGGGCGACCTTCTGTGCCACCAGCGGGATCTCGAATGCACCCGGGGCACGGATGATGGTGATGTCGCTTTCGCTGACACCGTGGCGTACCAGGGCATCAACGGCACCGCTTACCAGGCTTTCGACAACGAAGCTGTTGAAGCGGCCAACCACCAAAGCATAGCGACCTTTGGGGGCGATGAAGGTACCTTCGATGGTCTTCAGGGTCATTCCGATATTCTCATCTTCAAGAGCGAGGCCGCATACAAGCGGCCTCGACAGGGGTCTGGACTCGAGCAGAGGGCGTCAATGCCGCCTCAAGTCACTCGGAGGGCACGTATTCTACAACTTCCAGATCGAATCCGGATATCGCGTTGAACTTCATCGGCGAACTCATCAGGCGCATCTTGCGCACACCGAGGTCGCGCAGGATCTGCGAACCGGCCCCCACGGTGCTGTAGGTAGTCGGTGCCTTGGCCGGTGCATCGCCCGCGCTTTCGCGGATGTGCGCCAGCAGCACGTCGCCGTCCAGCGGGTGCCCCAGCAGCAGCACCACGCCACTGCCGGCTTCGGCCACTGCGGCCATGGCCGCGCGCAAGCTCCAGCGGCCTGGCTGCTTGACCAGCAGCAGGTCACGCAGTGGGTCCATATTGTGTACCCGTACCAAGGTCGGCTCTTCGGCGCAGATCTTGCCCAGGGTCAAGGCCATGTGCACGTCGCCTTCGACCGCGTCACGGTAGGTGACCAGGTTGAACTCACCCAGCTCGCTCTCCACCGATTGCTCGGAAACACGCTGCACGGTGCGCTCGTGGATCATGCGGTAGTGGATCAGGTCGGCGATGGTGCCGATCTTCAGGCCGTGCTCGGCGGCGAACACTTCCAGTTCGGCGCGGCGCGACATGGTGCCGTCGTCGTTCATCACTTCGCAGATCACGCCGCTTGGCTCGAAACCGGCCATGCGCGCCAGGTCACAGGCGGCTTCGGTGTGGCCGGCACGCGCCAGCGTACCGCCTGGCTGGGCCATCAGCGGGAAGATGTGACCAGGGCTGACAATGTCTTCGGCCTTGGCGTCCTTGGCAGCAGCAGCCTGCACAGTGCGGGCGCGGTCGGCGGCGGAAATACCGGTGGTGACGCCCTCGGCGGCCTCGATCGACACGGTGAACTTGGTGCCGAAGCCCGAGCCGTTGCGCGGTGCCATCAACGGCAGCTTCAGCGTTTCGCAACGCTCGCGGGTCATCGGCATGCAGATCAGGCCACGGGCATGCTTGGCCATGAAGTTGATGTGCTCCGGCTGGCAGCATTCGGCCGCCATGATGATGTCGCCTTCGTTCTCGCGGTCTTCGTCATCCATCAGGATGACCATTTTGCCCTGGCGGATGTCTTCGACCAGTTCTTCGATGCTGTTGAGCGCCACGCGGCACCCCCTTCTCAATCAGGATTTCAAGAAGCCATTGGCGGCCAGGAAGCTTTCGGTAATGCCACTGCCCTTGCTCGGTTCGGCGGCCTTGTCACCCAGCAGCAAGCGCTCCAGGTAACGGGCCAGCAGGTCGACCTCAAGGTTTACCCGACGCCCTGCACGGTAATCGGCCATGATGGTTTCGGACAGAGTGTGCGGGACAATGGTCAGCTCGAACTCGGCGCCATTGACCTCATTGACCGTCAGGCTGGTGCCGTCGACGGTGATCGAACCCTTGTGGGCGATGTACTTGGCCAGTTCCTTCGGTGCACGCACACGGAACTGGATGGCGCGGGCGTTATCGCTGCGCGAAATGATTTCGCCAACCCCGTCGACGTGGCCGCTGACCAGGTGCCCGCCCAGGCGGGTGGTGGGGGTCAGGGCTTTTTCCAGGTTGACCTTGCTGCCGCTCTTGAGGTCGATGAAGGCGGTGCGCTTGAGGGTTTCGACGCTGACATCGGCCCAGAAGCCGTCGCCCGGCAGTTCTACGGCCGTGAGGCATACACCGTTGACGGCGATGCTGTCGCCGAGCTTGACGTCCCCCAGGTCGAGCTTGCCGGTTTCTACGTAGACGCGCACGTCACCACCCTTGGGAGTCAGGCTGCGGATGGTGCCGATGGATTCGATGATGCCGGTGAACATGGGGACTTCCTCAAAAACGGTTTGCGCGGGGCAAGCCCGGCATTATACGCCGGGCGCTGGCAGGGGGATGGCCGTGACCCGCCAGTCATCGCCCACTGCGCGCATTTCGGTAATTTTCAGCCGTGGTGCTTCGCTCATCTTGTCCATCGGCCAGTCCAGCAGTGGCCGGGCCTGAGAGCCCAGGAAGGTGCCAGCGACGAACAGCTGGTACTCGTCGACCAGGCCTTGCCGAGCGAAGGCACCGACCAGGCCGGCACCGGCTTCCAGCAGGATTTCGTTGACGCCGCGGGCAGCCAGGGCGCGAAGCAGCGCCGCCAGGTCGACCTGGCCATTGTCGCCCGGCAAGCTGAGCAATTCGTGGCCGGCAGCGGCATAGCGCGGGTCATCTGCGACAGCCGTCACCACCAGCGCTGGGCCCGCCTGGAAGAACGGCGCCGCCAGTGGCAGGCGCAGGCGGCCATCGACCAGCACCCGCAAGGGTGTGCGACTGAGTGCCAGGGCGGTTGTTTCGGCATCCAGGCCCAGCTCGGCGCCACGCACGGTCATGCGTGCGTTGTCTGTCAGCACGCTGGCGGCGCTGGTCAGCACCACGCTGGAGCGGGCGCGCAAGCGCTGCACGGCTGAGCGCGCGGCCGGCCCGGTGATCCACTGGCTTTCACCACTGGCCATGGCAGTGCGGCCATCCAGGCTCATGGCCAGCTTGGCGCGAACGAACGGCAGGCCGTGCTCCATGCGCTTGAGGAAGCCTGGGTTGAGGGCGCGGGCCTCGGCTTCGAGCACTCCGCTGGCCACTTCGATTCCGGCTTCGGCCAGGCGCCGCAGGCCCTGCCCCGCCACTTGTGGGTTAGGGTCCTGCATGGCGGCTACTACGCGCGCCACGCCGGCCTTGACCAGTGCTTCGGCACACGGTGGCGTACGGCCATGGTGGCTGCATGGTTCCAGGGTGACGTAGGCACAAGCACCGCGGGCAAGTTCACCGGCCTGGCGCAGAGCATGCACTTCGGCATGGGGCTCGCCGGCGCGCACGTGCCAGCCTTCACCGACCACTTCGCCATCGCGCACGATCACGCAGCCTACGCGCGGGTTCGGGTGGGTGGTGTACAGGCCTTTACGCGCCAGCTCCAGCGCGCGGGCCATGTAGTGAGCGTCGAGAATGGCAGCTTGGCTGGGCATGTTCACTCTTTAGCTGGCTCACGGGCCAGGCGGTCGATTTCTTCGCGGAACTCGTCGAGGTCCTGGAAGCGCCGGTACACCGAAGCAAAGCGGATATAGGCCACTTCATCGAGTTTGCGCAACTCGGCCATGACCATTTCACCGACCACCAGCGATTTGACTTCGCGCTCGCCTGTGGCACGCAGCCGGCTCTTGATGTGCGCCAGCGCAGCTTCCAGGCGCTCGACGCTGACCGGACGCTTTTCCAGGGCCCGTTGCATACCAGCGCGCAGCTTTTCTTCGTCGAAGGGCTGGCGCGTGCCGTCCTGCTTGATCAGCCGGGGCAGCACCAGCTCGGCGGTTTCGAAGGTGGTGAAGCGCTCGCCGCAGGCCACGCATTCACGGCGGCGGCGCACCTGCTCGCCCTCGGCGACGAGGCGAGAGTCGATGACCTTGGTGTCGTTGGCACCGCAAAAGGGACAGTGCATGGTGGCAGGCAACAAAAAAAGGGAGGGCCATGGTAGCGCATTGCACTGGCAAGACAAGCCAAAGGGGTTAACATCCATGGGAAATATGCCCGTGAAGGACTCCCCCATGCACTACCGAGCGCTCGTCGTGCTGTGCTGCGCCGCTCTGCTTGCCGCCTGCGGCAGCGACAGGCCAAAGACCGACAACCCAGTGCCCGCGCCAGCCCCTTCGGCCAAGGCCGAAGTGCTGGGCCCGCTGCCGGCCTACCAGCGCGAGCTGAGCGGCACCTTGCTGGAAATTCCGGCGGGTGCCGAGGTGGAACTGGCCTTGCTGGTGATCGACGAACGCGACCGCCCACAGCGCCTGCTGGCCAGCAGTAATCTGACCGGTACCGGCCAGGCACTGCCCTACCACCTGCGCTTCAACCCCGAAGCCTTCCCGCCCGGTGCCCGGGTCGAACTGCGTGGCCGCGCCAGCAACTCCGGCCAGCTGATCATGCACCTGCCCCCGGTGCGCATTACCCAAGCACAAACCCAGGCCACCGGCCCGCTGCGTTTCGAGAAGGCGCCTTAAGTGATGCCGCTGGCCCTGCAACAGGCCCTCAGCGGCCTGATCGGCGAAGCACGCCTGATCGTCAGCGAACTGCCCGACTGTGACCTGAAGCTATGGCTGATCGACGACCAGAACATGGATCGCGCCTTCAGCAGCGAAGAAACCCGGCGCATTCTTGAAGAACCTCCCTATTGGAGCTTCTGCTGGGCCAGCGGGCTGGCAATGGCCCGCTACCTGGCCGAACGCCCGGAGTGGGTGGCGGGCAAGCGCGTGCTGGACTTTGGCGCCGGCTCTGGTATCGCCGGCATTGCTGCTGCACGCGCCGGTGCACGGGAAGTGGTGGCCTGCGACCTCGACCCGCTGGCCCTCGATGCCTGCCGTGCGAATGCAGCACTGAACGGGGTGACATTACGCTACAGCAGCGATTTTTTTGCCGAGGAAGACCGCTTCGACCTGATCCTGGTTGCCGATGTGCTGTACGACCGCGCCAACCTGCCGCTGCTGGATGCCTTCCTGAGCCGCGGTCGACAGGCCTTGGTGGCCGACTCGCGGGTACGTGACTTTCACCACCCGTTGTACCAGCAATTGGGCGTGCTCGAAGCACTGACCCTGCCGGACCTGGCCGAGCCACACGAATTCCGCCGGGTCAGCCTGTACCACGCCAGCCGCGACACCTTATAGTGGTGCCATACACGAGTTTGCGAGAGTCGCGATGACCCAAGACACGCCTTACATTTTCGACGCCACCGATACCAACTTCCAGCAACTGGTGATCGAGAACTCCTTCCACAAGCCAGTGCTGGTGGACTTCTGGGCCGAGTGGTGCGCGCCGTGCAAGGCGCTGATGCCATTGCTGGCAAAGATTGCCGAGGGTTACCAGGGCGAACTGCTGCTGGCCAAGATCAACTGCGACGTGGAGCAACAGGTGGTTGCCCAGTTCGGCATCCGTAGCCTGCCGACAGTGGTGCTGTTCAAGGACGGTCAGCCGGTGGACGGTTTTGCCGGGGCGCAACCGGAGTCGGCGATCCGCGCCATGCTCGAGCCGCATGTACAACTGCCAGCCGCGCCCACCGCCTCGCCACTGGAGCAGGCAAAGGCGCTGTTTGCCGAAAGCCGTTTTGCCGAAACCGAAGCGCTGTTGCAGGCGCTGCTGGGTGAGGACAACAGCAATGTCGAGGCGCTGATCCTGTATGCCCGCTGCCTGGCCGAGCGTGGCGAGCTGGGCGAAGCGCAAGTGGTGCTGGATGCGGTCAAGACTGACGAACACAAAGCTGCACTGGCCGGTGCCAAGGCCCAGCTGACCTTCCTGCGCCAGGCTGCCAGCCTGCCGGAAGTGGCAGACCTTAAAAGCCGTCTGGCGCAGAACCCGCAAGACGACGAGGCGGCTTATCAGCTGAGCATTCAGCAACTGGCGCGCCAGCAGTATGAGGCGGCGCTGGACGGGCTGCTGAAGCTGTTCCAGCGTAACCGTGGCTACGAGAACGGGCTGCCGCAGAAGGCGCTGTTGCAGGTGTTCGAATTGCTGGGTGGCGATCACCCGCTGGTTGGTGTTTATCGTCGCAAGCTGTCGGCGGCGATGTTCTGAGTGACCTTGAAGCCTGCGCTGGACCTGTGAGAGCGGGCATGCCCGCGAGGAACCAGCGCAGTGGAGGCACCGGCTCTGCCGGTGTTCGCGGGTAAGCCCGCTCCTACAGGCGAGCGCGCAGGCTTTTCAGAATTTGAGAGCGGGCATGCCCGCGAAGAAGCCAACGCAGTGGCTGGCACCGGCTCTGCCGGTGTTCGCGTGTAAACCCGCTCCTACAGGCGAGCGCGCAGGCTTGGCTCCAACAGCGAAAACAGCACTCACCCCACCCAGTGATACATCGGCGCATCCACGCCACTTTCTACCTTTACCTCACTGCTGTGCCGCAAGCGCACCAGCAACCGTTTACCCGCCGCCGTACTCCCCGCCAACCCTTCCAGCCGGTCCAGCAATTCCGGCCCGCTCATCTGTCCTGCCAGACGCAACACATCACGCGCCGCAGCCCACTGACCGTCATCTTGGCGCGGCGCGACCACCGCAGCTGTCGCGGCCGCCTGGGCTACCATCGGCACCTCGGTCTGCCGCCCCAGTTGCGCCCACTCTTCAGGCGTCAGCTCGATGGTCAGGTCCACCGGCCAATCACCAATCTGTCCACGAATTCTCATGATGCATTCCTTGAGCCCAAATCAATGCAGCCATGCTACCGCAACATGAAACATGCGCCACACAGGCTGGCGGCACGCCAAGAAGCTGTTATAACATAACTCTATCTTTCAGCCCGCTCCGGAGTCGTCCATGCGTCGCCTGCTGCTCGCCCTGCCCTTCGCTTTGCTGCCACTGGCCGTGGCCCATGCTCACGATGACCATGATCATGACCACACCCACGGCTCCCTCGGCGCCCACGAGCATGGCGTAGCCAAGCTCAACGCAGTACTCGATGGCAATACCTTGGAACTGGAACTGGACAGCCCGGCAATGAACCTGGTCGGCTTCGAGCATGCCGCCAGCAGCGATGCCGACAAAGCCAAAGTCGCCGCCGTGCGCCAGCAACTTGAACAACCACTGAAGCTGTTCGGCCTTTCCGCCGCCGCAGGCTGCAAGGAAGACCAGCAGGCACTGGAAAGCCCTCTCTTCGGTGACGCCTCCAAGGCCGACGACGAGGGTGACGAGCACGAGCACGGCCATCAGCACAGCGACATCGGCGCCCATTATCAGCTGACTTGCGCCAACCCCGACAAACTGACAGAGCTGGACCTGGCGCCGCTGTTCAAGGCCTTCCCCGCCACCCAGAAAATCAACGTGCAACTGATCGGCCCCAATGGCCAGAAAGGCGTGGAAACCACGCCGGCCAAGGCAGCGGTCGCCTTCTGAATGAACCAGCCGTTGATCGATCTGCATGACCTGATGTTCGCCTGGCCAGGTCACCCGCCGCTGCTGGATATTCCGGCATTACGCCTGGACGCTGGTGAAGCGCTGTTTCTCAAGGGCCCCAGCGGCAGTGGCAAGACGACCTTGCTGGGCCTGCTGGGTGGGGTGAACGTGCCGGTCCAGGGCCGCATCCAGTTGCTCGGTCAGGACCTTGGCAGCCTGAGCCAGGGCGCCCGCGACCGCTTTCGGGTCGATCACACCGGGTATATCTTCCAGCAGTTCAACCTGCTGCCGTTCCTCTCGGTACGTGAAAACGTCGAGCTGCCCTGCCGCTTCTCGCGCAGCCGCAAGGCCCGCGCCGAGCAGCGCCATGGCAGTGTTGACCAGGCGGCCAGCACGCTGCTGACCCACCTGGGCCTGGGCGACCCTGCCATGCTCGCCCGCCGCGCCGACAGCCTGTCGATCGGCCAACAGCAACGGGTCGCCGCCGCCCGCGCACTGATCGGCCAGCCTGAGCTGGTGATTGCCGACGAACCGACCTCGGCACTGGATGCAGACACCCGCGAAGCGTTCATCCGCCTGCTGTTCGATGAGTGCCGTGCCGCCGGTGCCAGCTTGTTGTTCGTCAGCCACGACCAGAGCCTGGCACCGCTGTTCGACCGCCACCTGTCGCTTGCCGAACTGAACCGCGCCGCCAAGCCCCAGGAGGCCTGATGTACCTGCTCCGCCTTGCCTTGGCCAGCCTGGCCAACCGCCGCTTCACGGCGTTTCTGACCGCCTTTGCCATTGCCCTGTCGGTGTGCCTGCTGCTGGCTGTCGAGCGGGTCCGTACCGAAGCCCGTGCCAGCTTCGCCAGCACCATCAGCGGCACCGACCTGATTGTCGGTGCACGCTCCGGCTCGGTGAACCTGCTGCTGTACTCGGTGTTCCGCATTGGCAACGCGACCAACAACATCCGCTGGGACAGCTTTCAGCACTATGCGCAGGACACACGGGTGAAGTGGGCAATCCCGATCTCGCTGGGCGACTCGCACCGCGGTTACAGAGTGATGGGTACCACCACGGATTACTTCAGCCATTACCAGTACGGCCGCCGCCAGCACCTGGAACTGAGCCAGGGGCGTACGTTCGCCAACGACCCGTTCGAAGTGGTGCTCGGCGCCGAAGTGGCCGAGGCATTGCACTACAAGCTGGGTGACAAGCTGGTGCTGGCCCACGGTGTGGCCGCAATCAGCCTGGTCAAGCACGACGACAAGCCGTTTACCGTGGTCGGCGTACTCAAGCGCACCGGCACACCCGTCGACCGCACCCTGCATATCAGCCTGGGCGGCATGGAAGCGATCCATATCGACTGGCACAACGGCGTACCCGCCCGTGGCGCCGGCCGCATCAGCGCCGAGCAGGCCCGCACCATGGACCTGCAACCTGCCGCCATCACTGCGTTCATGCTTGGCCTTAACAGCAAGATCGCAACCTTCAGTTTGCAGCGAGAGATCAACGAGTACCGCAGCGAGCCGCTGCTGGCGATCCTGCCAGGGGTCGCCCTGCAGGAGCTGTGGAGCCTGATGGGCACTGCAGAACAGGCATTGTTCGTGGTGTCACTGTTCGTGGTGCTGACCGGTTTGATCGGCATGCTCACGGCGATTCTCACCAGCCTCAACGAACGCCGCCGAGAGATGGCGATACTGCGTTCGGTCGGGGCCCGGCCTTGGCATATTGCGGGGTTGCTGGTACTGGAAGCACTGTCACTGGCCTCGGTCGGGATCGTGGCCGGGCTTGGCTTGCTATATGCGGGTATCGCCCTGGCGCAGGGTTATGTGCAGGCCAACTATGGTTTGGACTTGCCACTGGCTATGCCGAGTACCCATGAATGGACCTTGCTGGCTATCATCCTGGGGGCCGCGTTGCTGATGGGCAGCGTGCCGGCGTGGCGGGCTTACCGGCAATCGCTGGCCGACGGCCTGTCCATACACCTCTGAGTGCGCGTAATGATCAAACACCTCACCGCCTGCTTCGCGGGCACGCCCGCTCCCACAGGGAGCCCCGCAGGCTTCGGAGCGTGTGCAGTACCTGTGGGAGCGGGCATGCCCGCGAAGAGGCCGGCAATGCACATGCTGCTGGCCTTGTTGTTGCTGGTAGCGATGCCTATATGGGCCGCCGAACCCAAGGAGCTGGACTGGCCCGCCCTGATCCCCGAAGGCGCCCCGGTCATCCCGCCGCAACTCACCCCGCTGCACGACATGTCACAGCTCAGCAACGCCCTGTCTGCCGAATCCGCCCCACCTGCGCGCCAACAGGCGCCCGACGCGCCAGTGGTAAAAAGCCTCGACGGCCAACAGGTCAAACTACCCGGCTACATCGTGCCACTGGAGGTCAGCGAAGAAGGCCGCACCACCGAATTCCTGCTGGTCCCTTACTATGGCGCGTGCATCCACGTGCCGCCGCCACCGCCGAACCAGATCGTGCACATTTTCAGCGAGATGGGCGTGCGCGTCGAAGACCTCTACCAGCCCTACTGGATCGAGGGAAAGATGCAGGTTAGAGCTTCCAGCAGCGAGTTGGCCGACGCCGGCTACCAGATGGAAGCCGAGAAAATCTACGCTTATGAGCTGAGATGAGAACTGTTTCGAATTCGTGAAGACGCTTCTTTGAGCTGGGTCAAACTTTCCGTTTAACCAGCTCCGTACCATTGGACCACTCGATTAATAACGTCCTTTGGGAGCTTCCATGAACAAGTCCTTGCTGGGTGCCTCGCTTGTGGCCCTTGCGCTCGCCGCCCCTGCCGCCCACGCCTATCAGGCGGGGGACATGATCCTGCGCGCAGGCGCCATCACCACCGCCCCGAACGAGAGCAGCGGCGACCTCAAGTTCGACGGCAACAAGGTGTCGGGCACCAAGGCGACCCTGGACAGCGATACCCAGTTGGGCCTGACCTTTGCCTACATGCTCACCGACCACATCGGCCTGGAGCTGCTGGCAGCGACCCCGTTCAAGCACACCGTCGCCGTAAAAGGCCTGGGCGGCGGGCTGGACGGCAAGCTGGCAGACATCAAGCAACTGCCACCGACGCTGTCGCTGCAGTACTACCCAATGGAACCGAATTCGCGCTTCCAGCCGTACGCTGGCGTCGGTATCAACTACACCCTGTTCTTTGACGAAGACTTGAGCAGCGCACGCAAGCAACAAGGCTTCAGCAACCTCAAGCTGCAGGATTCGGTAGGTATCGCCGGCCAACTGGGCATGGACTACTTGCTGACCGACAACCTGCTGGTAAACGCCTCGGTCTGGTACGTCGACATCGACACCAAGGCCAGCGTCAACGGCCCGACCGCCCTTGGCTACAGCAAGACCAAGGTCAACGTCGACGTCGACCCATGGGTATACATGGTCGGCCTTGGCTACAAGTTCTGACCTGAACATCGCAGGGCGGCCTCGGCCGCCCTCGCGCGTTGCAGCCATAGCCAGTAGCACAGTGCGACGGCACTGATGCCCACGCCAAGCCCACACACGGCAACCCAGCCCCAGTGTGCAAACACCCAGCTCGCCAACACCGCCCCCAAACCGCTGCCCAGCGAATAGCAACACATGTAGGCGCCGATCAATCGGCTAGCCATCGCACCACGTCCGGCCAGCAACAGGCTCTGGTTGGTGACATGCACTGCCTGCACGGCAAAGTCCAGCATCAGCACACCCAGCACGAAGGCCAGCAATGAATGCTCGACGAACGCTGTTGGCAGCCACGACAGCGTCAGCAGGGCCAACGACACCCCGGTCGTACGCTCCCCCCTTCCAAGGTCGGCCAGACGACCGGCATGCGAAGCCGCCAGCGTACCCGCGACACCTGCCAGGCCAAACAGGCCGATCTCGGTATGGCTCAGCGCCAGCGGCGCAGCACTGAGCGGCATGACCATGGCACTCCACAGCACGCTGAATGCGGCGAAGATCAACACACCGAACACGCCGCGCTGGCGCAGCAACCGGTCGTGCCGATACAGGCTGAACTGAGCCATGATCAGCGCCCGGTAACCCGGCCGACTCCTCATCGGCTGCCCGCCGGGCAGACTGCGCCACAGCACCAGCGCCAACATCATCAAGAGCCCTGCGGCGACCAGGTACACACTTCGCCAACCGGCCAGGTCAGCGAGCCCGCCCGAAGCCAGCCGTGCCAGCAGAATACCCAGCACCACACCACTGGTGACGGTGCCTACCGCCTGCCCTTGCTGGCCAGGTGAGGCCAGGCTCGCGGCATGAGCCACCATCACCTGCACCATGACTGCCATCAACCCGGCGATAGCCAGAGCCAGCAGCAATATTGCCCAGTTCGGCGCCATGCCAACGCCGACCAGCGCAAGCGCCGAGAACAGCAACTGGCCAAGCAACAGACGTTTACGGTCGACCAAGTCCCCGAGCGGCACAATCAGTAGCAGCCCCAGGGCGTAACCCCCCTGGGTCGCGCCAACGACCCAGCCAATCTGCTGCTGCGCCACCCCCAACTCAGCAGCCATCGACTCAAGCAGCGGTTGAGCGAAGTACACCGTCGCCACAGCCATCGCACTGGTGGTGGCAAGCAACAGGGTTATCCAGCGTGTCAGCGAAGGTGTCATCGGGCAAAACCTCTGGAATCTGGTTTCAATTTGAAACCACATGCTGGCTATTTAGCAAATGTGGTTTTAATCTGCAACCAGGTAATCAAGACAGGCTTGCCCCATGCTCGATGAAAACAATGCGCAGTGCCCCGTGGCCCGCGCTCTGGAGGTGCTGGGTGACCGTTGGGCGCTGATGATCCTGCGCGATGCCTTTGACGGCCTACGGCGTTTCAGTGAATTTCAGAAGAACCTGGGGCTGGCGAAGAACATCCTCACCTCGCGGCTAAAGCTGTTGGTGGAAAGTGGGTTGCTGATGACACAGCCGGCGTCGGATGGCAGTGCCTATAAAGAATATGTGCTGACCGACAAAGGGCGGTCGGTGTTTCCAGTGGTGGTTGGTTTGAGGCAGTGGGGGGAGCGGTTTCTGTTCGAGGCGGGAGAAGCGCGTTCGGAACTGGTGGACGGCGTGACGGGGCAGGCGCTTGAAATATTGCAGGTCCGTGGCCAGGATGGGCGGGTCTTACATCCCGAAGATTGCCAGCGCAGAAGGGTGCGGCATGGGTGATGTCAGGGCTGCTGAGCAGCCCCGCGGGGCTCAGCCTTTACCGAGAAGCTTTGTCAGGCCTTCAACCATCGGCGTTACCTGCGCAAATTTGAACCGCGCCAACAACCGCTGGTTATCCGCTCGCGAATGGCGGATATCACCCGATCGCGCCGCCGCATAGCTGATCGCTGGCAAGCTCCCAACAACCTTCTCCAGCGCAGCCAGCAACTGGTTCAGTGAGGTCGCCTGGTTCAGCCCGATATTCACCGCCCCCTCCTCGACCTGCGGCTGCTCCAGTGCCTGCACCATCACCTGCACCAGGTCGCCCACGTAAAGGAAGTCACGGGTCTGCTCGCCGTCACCGAACACTGTAATCGGCAAGCCCTGCACAGCGCGCTCGCAGAAGATGCTGATCACCCCGGAATACGGTGAGGAAGGGTCCTGCCGTGGCCCGAAGATATTGAAGAAGCGAAACACCACCGGCTCCAGACCATGCTGGCGACGGTAGAAGTCCAGGTACTGCTCACTGGCCAGCTTGTCCACGGCATAAGGGGTCAACGGCGCCTTGGGCGTGTCTTCGGAAATCGACTCCCCTTCACCATTGTTGCCGTACACCGCTGCGCTGGAGGCGAAGAGCACCCGGCGCACGCCATGCACGCGCATGGCTTCGCAAACGTTGAGGGTACCGATGAAGTTACTCTGGTGGGTACGCACCGGGTCTTCGACCGAGGCCTGAACCGACGCTACCGCCGCCAGATGCACCACAGCACGGCAGCCAGCCGCAGCCTGAGTGACCAGCCCTGCATCGGCAACATCACCTTCGATCAGTTCCAGCCGTGGGTGGTCGACCTGCAGATTGCTTCGCCGGCCGGTGGAGAAGTCGTCGAGAATGCGTACGGCGTAGCCTTTGTCCAACAACGCATCGCACAGGTGGGAGCCAATGAAGCCGGCACCGCCGGTGATCAGGATGGGGGCGTCAGCCATGGCGGTAGAACCGGTCCAGTAGAGGTGGCAAACCAGCGCGCCAGGCACGCGGCTTGATACCGAAGGTATGAAGGATTTTCTTGCAGGCCAGTACCGCGTGCTGTGGCTCTTCGCTGGCATCCGGGCGCGCGGCATGGGCCTGCGGCGTGGGGGCCTGAACGGCCAGCTGGCGGTATTGACCGGCCTCGGCGAGGATCGCCTGGCCCAGCGCCAGCGGCGTGGTCGCCTCATTGCCGGCGTAATGGTAGGTGCCCCACAGCGGCGCATTGCAATCCAGTTGCTTGAGCACCGACAGGATCACTCGGGCGGCATCATCAACCGGCGTCGGGTTGCCACGTCGATCATCGGCCAGCAGCAGTTCCTGTGGTTGCTCGGCACGGGTCAGGAAGCGGCCCAACGCGCCATCGATGCTCTCGTCCAGCAACCAGCCAAAGCGCAGCAACACATGCTGCGGGCAGGCCGCACGCACGCTCTGCTCGATGCGCCATAGGGCCTGGCCACGCAAGCCCAGCGGCACTGGCTCGTCCTTTTCGCTATAGGCCGTGGCCCGCGAACCATCGAACACACGGTAGCTGGAGGGCTGCACCAAGGTGATCTGATGGTGCTGGCACAGCTCTGCCAACCGCTCCACCGCCCGCTCCTGTTGAGCCAGGCGCTGCTCGCTGACCGACTCGGCCTGGAACCAGTCGAAGTAATAGGCCAGGTTGACCAGCGCGTCGGGGCGATGGTCATCGAGCAGCTGAGTGAGGCTTGAGGGCGCCCAGCCGTTCTCGGGCGGGCGCGGTGCCAGGAATGCGATGTCCTCCTCGGCCCCAAGACGAATCAGCGCTTGCCCGAGGGCATTGCCACCACCCAACAGCATTAGGCGCATACGCATAGAGTCAGCAGATCCGGAGAGGTTGATGAGAAAAAAGAGTCATTTTGCGGTTTCCTGCCCGGGAAGTCCAACACCGGCCCCGTTCGATGCCACAGGGCGTGATTCCACAGTTTCACCGCTCAATACCGCTACAGACAGAAATTTCCTACGACACACGAGGAATGGGCTGACTACCACGTCACGGCATAACTGCATTGAATAGTCGACTCCCCACTTGCCAGCCAGGGAGTTTCACACAAAAACGACAAGGAACGTTCGATGCCTCATTCGGAAGCTGCCTATCTGGATTTCTACCCAGAGCAAAGCCAGGCCATAGCCTTTGCAAGCCAAACCCTTGCTGATTTGGGTGGACCGGAGGCTAAAGGAGTAGCACTTCAGGCTCGTATATTCGCCGATCAACTCGAAAAAGCCTTGAGTGAAGAACAGCGTGCGCTCCTACAGCGCTTCAGTGAAGGCCATCTATCTGCCTTGATGTACAGGCAGATGCACTGTGCCAACGAGTCAATACCAGAATACCTACCCGACATTACCGCCCTGGCGCAAAGCCCTCGCTGCCAATACCTTGCCTCGCGCAATCAACTCCTGCTGGAGCTCGTACGCCACCGCAGTTTCGCCTTCGATATCGACAACAATGGCAAACAGGTCCGCCTGGTCGGCAACTTCAAGGGCGGTGGCCGCGTCCCGCGACCCGACGAAGATCCCTGCCTGGAGGTTGAAACCAGCTCGCATGCGGGCTTGCGCTTAGGGCCACACACTGAAGCACCTTACAACTGCTCAACAAACGCCAGCAACGCTCACTCCCCTGCGCCCTCAGCACTGATTCTCACTGCGCGCTGGAACCCCGCCAATGAACCTACGAATGTCTTCCCACTCCGGGAAATCATCGAACGCTTGAGTAGCCTGGACACACTTGCGCTGACTTCAAAGTCTTTCGACTTCACACGCAGTGACTGCTTCGCTCAGGGACAGGGCAGTGCTGGCAAAGCAGTTTCAATGCTGCAGTTCGAGCCCAATGGTGGTTTCTCTGTTCGATACAACAGCTATCGCTTCAGTCTGAATGAACGTGCCTGCAGCGCTGCGGCGCGCGCTTTCAACGCCTTTCAAAAAGCACTGAGCACTGCACAACCGCTGACGTTTACCCTGCAACCTGACAGCGCATTGTTGATCAACAACAGCCGAGCCTTGCACGGCCGCGACAAGGTCCAGGACAACCGGCGCCTGCTTATCCGTCAATTCGGATACTCCCCCTTCGCCGTACCGTTGGTGCTCGCTGAAGACCCGCTGCTGGTACGTGGTTGAGCACAGGAAAATACCCCATGATCGAAATCGACTTGACGTTTGTTCTGCTACTCGCACTGGTTGCACTGATGGCCGGCTTTTTTGATGCTATCGCCGGCGGCGGTGGCCTTATCACGCTCCCGGTGTTGTTTATTGCCGGTGTAGAACCCTTGGCAGCTATTGCCACTAACAAGTTCCAGGCAGCTTCGGCTACGGTTTCGGCTACGTGCGCCTTCGCCCGCAAAGGCATGATCGACTGGAGACGAGGCAGTCCCATGGCTGTCATGGCGTTTATCGGCGGGGCGCTGGGGGCCTTGTCGATAACTTACGTCCCCAAAAGCGTTCTGCAGGCGTGCGTCCCACCACTGCTGATCCTGATCGCCGCCTACTTTGCCTTCAGTCCAAAGCCGAATGAACAAGCGCGCAAGGCAAAGGTATCGACTAGCCTATTCTGCGTGACGGCTGCACCCATCATTGGCTTTTATGACGGCATCTTCGGCCCTGGAGTCGGCTCGTTCTTCATGCTGGCCTGCGTGGTCCTCTTGGGCCAGCACCTCATTCAAGCCGTATGCACCAGCAAGCTTTTGAACGCGGCCTGTAACCTGGGCGCATTGTCAGTTTTTTCTCTCAGCGGGGCGATCATCTGGCCGCTGGCGCTGGCAATGGCGCTCGCCGCCTTTCTGGGCGCACAATTGGGGGCTCGCTGCGCAGTGCGCTTCGGCTCGCGCCTCATAAAACCGCTGCTGGTCAGTGTCTGCTGCATCATGGCACTCAAACTGCTGCTCGATACCGGCAACCCGCTCGGCGAATGGCTCAACCAGTTCTTCTAGAGAGCACCATGCACATTCAAAAGGCTTCCCCGCAGCGCGTGAAGTGGCAGTTTGACGAGCCCGCCCCGGGCAAAGAGCTGTTCATCAATGAAGTCTTTGAAAACTACCAGCAACAGGCGCGATTGCTGGTACCTGATATCGAGCGCGCAGCCCCCGCATTCGTTTTGGGGGGCGCGCGTTCCGACTTTACCCGGCTCAACCCTCTGCTTTATCGCCTGCAAACCGCAGGCATTGGTTCACTCACTGGCAATCTGTCAGGTCATAGCCTCGCCAGCGAGCCAGGCGCAACGGCGCCGTCACTGGCGACGAACCTTGATGAAGCAAAGCGTTTCCACGCGCATATCGCGCCTCGATGCCGAACGCTCATTGGCCACAGCCTTGGCGCGGCCATTACGCTTAAGCTTGCAGCACAGTTGCCACAAGTGGACAGCATCGTATTGATCTGCCCTGCTGTTTATCCAGACGATGCCCACCAGGCGCCGTTCGGCCCGGCGTTCACTGCCGCCATCAACAAGCCTTTCGGTTTTCTGGAGAGCGATAGCTACACCTTCCTCAACCAGTTTCGAGGAAGAGTATTGATGGTGATCGGCGAGTACGACGGGCTCAACTCCCAGCGATTCGGCAAAGGCCCCGGCACCAGCGCTGGCAACCTGTGGCTTGCTGGCACTGAACGCTATAGCCCGATTCCTGAAGAAGTTACCCTCGCCTTGATGCGAGCAGTTTCAGCGTCACGTTTGCAATGCCTGTTTCTTACCGACTGCGACCATGGCATCGCGGCTCATTTGCGCAGTACTCCAACAATAGCGGACCAGGTTGCGGACGCAGTAGCAACGTTCATCCTCGACAATGCTTGAGGCGTTGAGCATTACTCGATCTCGAACAGACCGTTGCGCAACGGCGCCACACTCAACCGCTCACGCACATCGTCATCTATACGCGGATCATCCGGCCGGTACAGTTTCACCTGCCGATACGCATTGATGCGATTGATCTCCTCGCCCAGGTATTCCCACACCACCCGGGTACAGGCCGGGTTGCGCCGGTCACCGCTGGATACGCCGGCCTTCAGGCCATTCAGCCGGGTAATGCGGCTTTTGAAGCTGGGGATGAGGATGGTCTGGCTCATTTCGTTGAACGTCAGCGACTCGTAATCGATGAGGAACATCCGGTCCTGCAGCTGGAACGCCGCACCCAAGTAGCGGCAACGTACCTCGGCATGCTGATCGGTGGCGCTGGAGCGCTCCTGCCGTTCCTGGCGCTCGAACAGAAAACGGCCGCGCTCTTCCCACAGGTGCACCAGCGACACGAGGGTCGTGCCCGGCACCGACATGCAGTTGGAGTACTCGAAGTAGTAACCGCAATAGCGCGAAAGGTTGCCGCCATGTTCGTGCAACGGGCGGAACAACTCGCTGATCGGGTCACTGGGTTGCTGGGCCTGGGGCGATACCCGCGCACCGATCAGACGGGCGAACTGCTCGGCGGGCAGGTTCAGTTCGTAATCCTCGACACCGAAGAAGTCGCCGATACGCTTCAGGTTGAAAGCCGTCGGACGGCTTTGCCCGCTCAGGTACTTGTTGAACTGCGCGCGGTTGATCGACAGCTGGCGGCAAACTTCGGAAATAGAGCGGTAGTGACTGCAGGCAAGTTTGAGGTTTGTAGCGAAGTGATCGCTCATATGCGGAATCCAGGTGACGCGAATGACGCCATTGTAGCATCAAGTCGCATCAAGTCAGAGCAATCCGCGAAATTGTAACCACTCTTGTCATAGCCAACCATGCGCCCCAACGAATAGCGGTGCGCCTGCCGTCCGCTGGTCTTTCCACACGAAGAATAAGAATCGAGGTCATTTTCCAATGCTCGAAGTAATCAACGATTTCCTTTCGGGGAAACTCCTCATCGTGCTGATCGTCGGGCTGGGTAGCTACTTCACCATTCGCTCCCGGTTCGTCCAGTTCCGCCACTTCACCCATATGTTCAGCGTGTTCAAGGAATCGCTGCGTGGCCAGGCAGGCCAGCTGAGCTCCTTCCAGGCCCTGATGCTGAGCCTGGCCGGCCGCGTGGGCGCCGGCAACATCGCCGGTGTCGGTATCGCAGTGACCCTGGGTGGCCCTGGTGCCGTGTTCTGGATGTGGGTTACCGCACTGGTGGGCATGTCCAGCAGCTTCTTCGAGTGCACCCTGGCCCAGGTGTACAAGCGCGCTGATGGCGACGGCCTGTACCGTGGCGGCCCGGCCTACTACATCCAGCACGGGCTGAAGCGCAAGAGCATGGCCATCGTGTTCTCGATCTTGCTGCTGGTCACCTACGGCTTCGCCTTCATCGGCCTGCAGTCGTACACCGTCACCCACTCGCTGCAGAATGCCTTTGCCTTCGACCCAAGCCACACCGGTATTGTGCTGGCCGTACTGCTGGCCATCACCTTCATCGGCGGCATCAAGCGCATCGCGGCAGTGTCGGACCTGCTGGTACCCGTCAAGACCCTGGCCTACATCGGCGTGACCCTGTACGTGATCGGCACCCAGATCGAACACGTGCCAGCCATGCTGGAAACCATCTTCAAGAGCGCCTTCGGCCTCGACCCGGCGTTTGCCGGCCTGCTCGGCAGCGCCATCGTCATGGGCGTGAAACGTGGCGTGTTTGCCAACGAAGCAGGCCTGGGCAGTGCGCCGAACGTCGCCGCCGTGGCCGCGGTGAAACACCCGGGCGCGCAGGGCGTGGTCCAGGCCTTCAGCGTGTTCCTCGACACCTTCGTGATCTGCACCTGCACCGCCTTGCTGATCCTGCTGTCGGGCTTCTACACCCCGGGCTTCGAAGGTGACGGCATCGTCCTGACCCAGAACTCGCTGGCCGCCGTAGTCGGTGACTGGGGGCGCGTGTTCGTTAGCGTGGCGCTGTCGCTGTTCGTCTTCACCTGCATCCTCTACAACTACTACCTCGGCGAGAACAGCCTGCAATTCCTCAGCCGTAACCGCGTAGTGTTGATGGTGTTCCGTGGCCTGGTACTGGCACTGGTCGTGTGGGGTTCGATGCAAGACCTGTCGACCGTGTTCGCCTTCGCCGACATCACCATGACCTGCCTGGCCTTCGTCAACCTGGTGGCCCTGGCCCTGCTGTTCAAGGTCGGCCTGCGAGTCATGCGCGACTATGACGACCAGCGCAAGGCCGGTGTAAAGCAGCCTGTGTTCGACTCGTCCAAGTTTGCCGACCTGGACCTGGACCGCAATGCCTGGCCTGCCAATCCGCAGGTGGAAACAGCCACTGACAAAGCAGTCGGCCAAGTTCAGACGCAGCGCTGATATCCTCCCCTGCCCAGCCGCCCCTTCCGCGGGCGGCTTTTCTTTGTCCGCTCACCGCTACGGATGCTTTCCATGCGCGCAGTAAAGAATCTTCTCGTTCTCTATACCGGTGGCACCATCGGCATGCTCGAAACCCCCGAAGGCCTGGCACCGGCCGGTGGTTTTGACGCGCGGATGCGTGAACACTTTGCCCAGATGGCCAATGCACCCCAGGTGCAATGGACACTGCACGAGCTGAACCCGCTGCTCGACAGCGCCAATATGCAACAGCACAACTGGCTGGCGATGCGCGATGCCATCGTCGCGGCGGTGGATGTCGCGGGCCACGATGGCGTGTTGGTGCTGCACGGTACCGATAGCATGGCCTACAGCGCTGCTGCGTTGTCGTTCCTGTTGCTGGGCCTGCCAGCACCGGTAGTGCTGACCGGCTCGATGCTGCCGGCAGGTGCCCCGGACAGCGATGCCTGGGACAACCTGTGCGGCGCATTGCGCCAGTTCGAACACGGCCTGGAAGATGGCGTGCAGCTGTACTTCCACGGTCAGCTGCTGCATGGCTGTCGGGCGTCGAAGCTACGCAGCGAAGCGTTCGATGCCTTTGCTGCGCTGCCACGCCACCGTGACGCTGAGCGGGCCGATACGATCCCTGCCGAGCTGGGCTACAAGCAACCGCGCAAACCGGTCAACCTGGCGGTTGTGCCGGTGTTCCCGGGGCTTCAGGCCGGGCATTTGCAGGCCTTGATCGACAGTGGTGTGCAGGGTTTGCTGCTGGAGTGCTACGGCAGCGGTACCGGGCCATCGGATGACCAGGCGCTGCTGAATGTGCTGAGCGCAGCGCGCCAGCGCGGCGTGATGCTGGCGGCTATCAGCCAGTGCCCGGAAGGCTCGGTGGTGTTCGACACCTATGCAGCGGGCAACCGCTTGCGCGGGGCCGGCCTGGTCAGTGGCGGTGGCATGACCCGTGAAGCAGCGCTGGGCAAGATGGTGGCGCTACTGGGCGCAGGGTTGGATGCTGACGCAGCGGACCGCTGGTTTGTCCTGGACCTGTGTGGCGAACGGGCTTGATCAGCGCCTTTGAGGGCCTCTTCGCGGGTAAACCCGCGCCTACGACGATTGCGTTTCCTGTGTAGAAGCGGGTTCACCCGCGAAGAGGCCCTAAAGGGTGAAAAAATGGCGGAAGGCAGCGGGAGTCGAACCTGCCCGGGAACGGCTGCCGTCCCCAACCGGGTTTGAAGCCCGGCCGCGCCACCGGGCGCGATTGCCTTCCTTGAACTCAGTGCCTGGCCTGCTGTTGGGCCAGGGCGCTGTCGGCGCGGATGTGACGCTGGTCGGCCACCCTCCGGGTCAGACCGATGCGGTCGAAGTATTCCAGAATCTGCACACTGCGCTTGCGACCGATGCCCAACATATCGCGAAACGCGGCAACCTGCACTATCTGCGTTTCGCTGGCCTGCCCCAGCATCAACGCTGCCATGCGCTGAAGCGTAGCCTCTGGATAGAACAGGTCGCGCACCACCTGATGTACCAGGCCCAGCCGGGCCAACTTGCGCAGTAACAGGCGCACATCGGCTTCGGCACGGTTCTCCTCACCCGCCAGCGTCCTGACCCAAGGTGGGTCGTATTGCCCTGCGATCAACTTCGGCTGCAGACGTGCCCACAATGCACTGTCGGCTTCGCTCAACTGCACCTTGTGGTCGGGCAGATGCAGCCATGGCCCGCTGCTGGCGATGGCGCTGTCGTCGAGCAGTTCATCCAGCAGGCTGACGAAAGCCGGCCGTTCCAGGAAGGCTACAAAGCGCCGCAGGCGATCGCGGTCCGGGCCGAGCTGGTCGGGCTCTTGCTCGTGAAAGCGCGCCAGCTGTTCCAGAACCTGCTGCTTGAGCGCCTGCCATTGGGCGTTGGCGAACAGCAGTTGGCCCTGCCGGGTGGCCACCACCCGCACATCATCCGGTAACTGCCAGGTTTCCCGCAGGCGGTTGAACTGCCGCTCGAGTCGCTGCGGGCTAATGCCGCCCGGTGCACTGGCGAGCAGTGCTGGCAGTGCCTGCTCCAGATCCGCTGCATCGCGCAGCACCTGCAACTGCTGCAGACGGGCATCGCTGCGGCGTTGGCGGCTTGGGGCGAACGGGTCGAGCACCTTGCCGCCGCCCAGTGTGCGTTGGGCGCGCTGATCGCGCAGCACCAGGCGGTCGCCGTGCACGGCCTGCAACGGCGCGTTGAGCAACAACTGGGCAAACATGCGTTGGCCGGCAGCCAGGCTTTCGCCTTCGAGCAAGGCGACCCGGGCCGTTACATCCTGGGTGCCGAGGTGCACATGCACAGCACTGAAATGTTCGAAAGCACGCTTCTCGCCAGGTAACAGGTTCAGCTCGATATCCACCCGAACACTGGGCGCATGCAACCATTCGGGCACCAGCCAGTCGCCCCGGTGCACCTGCTCCACGGCCAGGCGCTCGGCAGCGATGTTCAGCGCCACCCGTTGGCCTGCTTCTGCCACCAACGCGGCCTGGTTCTGTGCATGCAGGCCACGCACGCGTACCACCTTGCCGGCCTTGCCCAGCAACAACGTATCACCCGCACTGACCCGCCCGGCCAGTGCCGTGCCGGTGACCACCACTCCGGCGCCGGTAACCGCAAAGGCACGGTCGACGGCCAGGCGAAAACCACCGACGACACTACGCTGCCGTGTACCTGCTTCGGCCTCCAGCAGGGCCTGGCGCAACGCGTCCACGCCCTCCCCGCTGATGCTCGACAGCGGAAACTGCCGCGCACCGGCATATGGCCCAGGCGCCAGCAATTCACTGACTTGCATCTGCACCTCGGCCAGACGCGACGGCTCGACCCGGTCGCATTTGCTGATCGCCACCAAGGCCTGGGGAATGCCCAGCAGCTCGATGATCGCCAGGTGCTCACGGGTCTGCGGCATGACCCCGTCGTCGGCCGCCACTACCAACAGCACCAGGTCGATGCCATGGGCGCCGGCCAGCATGTTGTGGATAAAACGCTCGTGGCCCGGCACATCGATGAAGCCGGTCAGCGGCGCGCCTTCGCTCAGCGCCGCATAGCGGTAGCCAAGGTCGATGGTCATGCCGCGGGCGCGCTCTTCTTGCCGCTGATCGCCGGCCTGGCCGGTCAGCGCCAGCAGCAGTGCGGTCTTGCCGTGGTCGATGTGGCCAGCGGTACCAACGATCACTGCACCGGCCCCAGCTGCAGGGCTGGCAACTGGGCCAGCCACTGGGCTTCGTCATCCAGCTGGCGCAGGTCCAGCCACAGGGCATCGTCATCAATGCGGCCCAGCACCGGCACCGGTAGGTCACGCAGGGCTCGCTCCAGCACATGCAAGCTGCGCCCGCGCAACTTCTTCGACACTTGCGGGCGCAGGCACAGCGCGGCACTGGGCAAGCGTGCAACCGGCTGGCTACCACTGCCGATCATGCCCAACGCGGGCTCTACACGGATGGCCCATTGCTCGCCGAGGCGCGCCTGGAGCTCAGGCGCCAGGCGCTCGGCCTGGGCCTGGATCTCGGCTTGGCTGCGAGTCAGCAGGCGCAGGCTGGGCAGGCGCTCGGCCAGGCGATCGGGGTTACGGTACAGCGCCAGCACCGCTTCGAGTGCAGCGAGGGTGATCTTGTCGACGCGCAAGGCACGCTTGAGCGGATTTTTCTTGATCCTGGTGATCAAGTCCTTGTGGCCGACAATGATCCCGGCTTGCGGCCCCCCCAGCAGCTTGTCGCCACTGAAGGTGACGATATCGGCACCATCGGCCAGGGCCTGGCGTACCGTGGGTTCAGCGGGCAGGCCCCAGCGGGTAAGGTCGAGCAGGCTGCCGCTGCCCAGGTCTTCAAGCAGTGGCAGTTGATGTTGGTGGGCGATACGTGCCAGCTCGGCAGTAGGCACCTGGGTAGTGAAGCCCTGGATGCTGTAATTGCTGCAATGCACCCGCATCAGCAGACCAGTGCGCGGGCCGATGGCGGCCTCGTAGTCGCGGGCGTGAGTACGGTTGGTGGTGCCAACCTCGTGCAGCTTCACACCGGCACGGGCCATGATGTCGGGAATGCGGAAGGCACCACCGATCTCGATCAGTTCACCGCGAGAGATGATGCCTTCCTTGCGCGCGCCCAGGCTGTTGAGCGCTAGCAGCACGGCGGCGGCATTGTTGTTGACCACAGTGACGGCTTCGGCGCCGGTCAGCTCGCGGATCAGGCCTTCGATCAGGTCATCACGGTCGCCACGTTTGCCGGTGGCCAGGTCGAATTCCAGGTTGAGCGGGTAACGAGCCGCGGTCTGCATGGCCTCGATGGCATCTTCCGGTAGCAAGGCGCGGCCCAGGTTGGTGTGCAGCACGGTCCCGGTGAGATTGAACACGCGGCGAACCTGGCTGCGTTGCTGGAGGGCGAGGCGTTCGCCGCTGCGGCCAAGGAGGATTTCCGGAGCCAGTTCGGCGCTGCCGAGTTCGCCATGACGGGCGGGCTCGCGCAGGTCGTCGAGCAACTGGCGCAGGGTATTCAGCACGGCGTCACGGCCGTGGCGATCGATCAGAGGGAGGCAAGCCGGGTGGCGAAGGAGGGTATCGATGGACGGCAGGCGTGGGGTGTCGCTGGCAAGGCTGTTGGACATGCGGTACTACCTTGGACTGATCCGTTGTCTGTGCTGGCCCATTCACGGGTGAACCCGCTCCTACAAGTACAGCGGGTTGGCGCAATTACCTGTAGGCAGGGGTTTGACCGCGAAGAAGGCAAGTCGATCTTTCAGTGTAGACACTCACCCGCCACCGGGCCCGAGCATCAGGTTGGGCGCCAGGCGATGGAAGCCCTCCCCGTCCAGACGTATATCCAGGGCCAGGCTGGCCAGGTCATCGGCCAGCGGCTCGGCCGCCGCATCGTTCTCCAGGTAGTTCTGCTTCAGGTAGCTGGCGCACCCGGGGCAGCATTCCGCGCGCAGCGGCGCTTTGCCTGGCGCATGGCGATCATCCTCAAGGCTGGTGTAACGCAAATCCTTGCTCGACTCGCAGTACACACACTTGACCCGCACCACATGCCACTCACAGGCACACAACGAACAGGCCAGGTAACGCAAGCCGTTGTGCTTTCCACGGTTGCGCACCACCCCGGCCATCGCCGGCGAACCACAAGCCGGGCATTGGGCCAGGCTGCCGGCAGGCTTGAGCTGGTGTGCGGGCAGCGCCAGCAACCAGCTGGACCAGGCCGCCTGCAACGCGGCACCGAGAAACGGCACCAGTGCTGCAGGCACACCATCGTACTGGCCTGCCAGCAAAGCAATGCCCCAGCCCTTGCGCTGATTGTCATCACTGCCTCGTAGCACCTGCAGGGCCTCACCCATCGGGCCACGGGTTTCGCCGCTGAGGTGCTCTAGCAGTGCCTGCAACCAGACCAGCCATGGCCCTTCACGCACCAGGCTGTCAGCCGCCAGCGGCGGCAAACCATGGTCCATGCACAGGCGCTGACGCGCCTCGGCCACCGGCATGCCGCCGGGCGGGTTATCCACAAGCTGCTGCTGGATGCGGCATAACCGCGCAATCAACCTCAGGTAGTCGCCAAGCGCGTTGCCCTCAGCCAGTTGCTCCAGGCGGGCGGCGCGCAGTTCAAACAGGTTGGCGGCAGGCAGGTGCAGAAATGGCGGCGTGACTGCCGACGCTTCGATCTGCCCGGGTTCAAGTATGATGCTCAAGCGCTCATCCTTCTTTTCGTCCGTGATCACCCGGCGTCTTGTCGCCGGTCACTTCGCGGTACCACAACTCATGATGCTTGCGGGCCCAGGCGCGGCTGACCCAGCCATGCAGCATGGCGCCGATCGAGCCCTTGATCCAGATGCCGGCGTAGATGTGCACGATGATGCTGAGAATCAGCACGAAGGCCGCCAGCGCATGCAGCAGCGCAGACAAGCGAATGACATCGATGCCAAACCAATGGCTGAAGTATGCGCGCCAGATCACCACGCCACTGACCAGCAGCACCAGCATGCACACCAGCAGGGTCCAGAACAGCAGCTTCTGCCCGGCATTGTACTTGCCGATCGGCGGTACGCCCTCCTCCTCGTTGCGCATTACCCGGTCCACCCGGCGCAGCCACAGGCGGTCATTGGCGGTGATGAAGTTGGCCCGCCAGAAGCGCAATACCAGCCCGAGGAAAAACACGAACATCGCCACCCCGATGAAGGGATGCAGAATGCGCGTCCACGGCCCGCCGCCGAACAGGTTGCTGAGCCAGAATAGCGCCGGATGGAACAGCGCAAGCCCCGACAGCCCAGCCAGGATGAACAGGATCGCCACCACCCAGTGGTTGCTACGCTCGTTGGCGTTGTAGCGCAGGATGGGTTTGTTGTCGTTCATGGCCGCTGCTCCCCTTGCCCACCGGGCTGCTTCGGATCATAGACATGGACCGACGGGTCCACTTGATGCACGCTTTCGTCCGGCGGTGTCGGGTGTTCATCCTCCTCGACACGCTGTGGGCCGATCCGCACATAGTGGAAGAACCCCGCCAGCACCGCCGCGCCCATGGCCAACAGCGCCAGCGGCTTGGTGAAGCCCTTCCACAACCCCACCAACGGGCTGATCACTGGCTGGTCCGGCAGGCCGGCATACAGCTTCGGTGTGTCGGCATGGTGCAGCACGTACATCACGTGGGTACCACCGACGCCATCCGGGTCGTACAACCCGGCCTTGTCGTAGCCCCGCGACTTCAGATCGACGATGCGCTCGGCCGCATGCACTTTCATCTCGTCCTTGCTGCCGAACACGATCGCTCCGGTCGGGCAGGTTTTCACGCACGCCGGCTCCAGCCCCACGCTGACGCGATCTGAACACAGGGTGCACTTGTACGCCTTGTGGTCTTTCTGCGAGATACGCGGGATGTTGAACGGGCAGCCGGTGATGCAGTAGCCGCAGCCGATGCAGTGGTCCTGGTTGAAGTCGACGATACCGTTGGCGTGCTTGATGATCGCGCCCGGGCTCGGGCATGCCTTCAGGCAACCTGGGTCGGCACAGTGCATGCAACCGTCCTTGCGAATCAGCCACTCCAGGTTGCCGTCGTCGCGCTCGTGCTCGGTAAAGCGCATCAGTGTCCAGGTCTCGGCAGTGAGGTCCTGGGGGTTGTCGTAGGTGCCGTGGTTGTGGCCAACCTCGTCACGCAGTTCATTCCACTCCGAGCACGCCACCTGGCAGGCCTTGCAGCCGATGCACTTGGTAGTGTCGATCAGCTTGGCGACCTCCTCCTGCTGACGCACCGAGGGCGGCACGGTAGTGGTGGCCGAGCGGGCGATGATGTCTTGGCTGGCCATCAGAGTTTCTCCACTTTCACGAGGAACGACTTGGACTCTGGCGTCTGCGTATTGCCGTCACCGAGGAACGGCACCAAGGTATTGGTCAGGTAGCCATGCCGGGTAGCGCCGGTGAAGCCCCAGTGCAGCGGAATGCCGATTTGGTGCACGGTCTGATTGTTGACCTGCAGCGGGCGAATCCGCTTGGTCACCACCGCCACCGCATCGATATGCCCACGCTTGCTCGACACCCGTACCCGGTCGCCGGCCTTGATGCCTTTCTCGTTGGCCAGCACCTCGCCTATCTCGACGAACTGCTCGGGCTGGGCAATGGCGTTGAGCCGGCAATGCTTGCTCCAGAAGTGGAAATGCTCGGTCAGCCGGTAGGTGGTCGCCGCATAAGGGAACTCATCGTGCGTGCCGAGGGTGTCCCACACAGAATCGAAGATGCGCCCCGCCGGGTTGCTGGTGGCCTTCTTGTTCTGCGGGTGCAGCGGGTTGATGCCGATCGGCGTTTCGAAGGGCTCATAGTGCTCGGGGAACGGGCCTTCGGCCATTTTGTCGATGGCGAAGAAACGCGCCACGCCTTCGGGGTTCATGATGAAGGGGTTCATCCCCGCTTCGGGCGGCGAGTCGACCTTGAAGTCCGGCACGTCGGTGCCGGTCCAGGCCTTGCCGTTCCACCATACCAGGCGCTTTTTCTCCGGGTCCCACGGCTTGCCTTGCGGGTCGCTGGAGGCACGGTTGTAAAGGATGCGGCGGTTGGCCGGCCAGGCCCAGGCCCAGTTCTGCACCTGATGCATGCCATACGGGTCGCTGTTGTCGCGGCGAGCCATCTGGTTGCCCTGTTCGGTCCAGCTACCGGCAAAGATCCAGCAGCCAGACGCGGTGCTACCGTCGTCCTTGAGCTGACCAAAGCCCGCCAGTTGCTGGCCCGCCTTGATCACCGCGCCAGTCGGGTCGGTGACATCGGCCACCGCCCAGCCGTTCATCTCCTTGGCCAGCTCCTCCGGGGAGGGCTCTTCAGGGATCTTGTACGGCCAGCTGATATTCCTTATCGCGTCAGGGTAGGCGCCCCCTTCGGCCTGGTAACGTTGGCGCAGGCGCAGGAACAGCTCGCTCATGATCTGCACGTCGGTGCGCGTCTCGCCGGGGCCGTCTGCGCCCTTCCAGTGCCATTGCAGCCAGCGGCTGCTGTTGACCAGCGAGCCGTCTTCCTCGGCAAAGCAGGTCGTGGGCAAGCGGATTACTTCGGTCTGGATAGAGGCCGTGTCGACATCGTTGAACGGCCCGACGTTACGCCAGAATTCCGAGGTCTCGGTGGCCAAGGGGTCCATGATCACCAGCCACTTGAGCTTGCCCAGTGCCGCAGTGACGCGGTTTTTGTCCGGCAGCGCGGCGATCGGGTTGAAGCCCTGGCACATATAACCATTGACTTTGCCCTGGCCCATCATCTCGAACATGCGCAGCACGTCGTAGGCCGGTACATCGAGTTTGGGCAGCCAGTCATAACCCCAGTTGTTTTCCGCCGTGGCGTTGGCGCCGTACCAGGCCTTCATCAGGCTGACGTGGAACTTGCCGTAGTTCTGCCAGTACGACAACTGCCCAGGCCGCAGCGGCTTGGAAGCGCGCTTGTCGATGTAGGCGGCGTAGTCCTGCTCGGCGTCACCGGCCAGGGTCAGGTAGCCCGGCAGCGAATTGGACAGCAGGCCGAGGTCGGTCAGGCCCTGGATGTTGGAGTGCCCGCGCAGGGCATTGACCCCGCCACCGGGCATGCCGACGTTGCCGAGCAGCAGCTGGACCATGGCCGCACTGCGGATAATCTGCGCACCGATCGAATGCTGCGTCCAACCTAGCGCATAAAGGATCGTCATGGTCTTGCCCGGAACCGAGCAGGAGGCGATCTCTTCCCAGACCTTCATCATGGCGTCCTGTGGCATGCCACAGGTCATGCTCGCCAGTTCCGGGGTATAGCGGCTGTAATGCTGCTTCATCAGCTGGAACACGCAGCGAGGGTGCTGCAGTGTCGGGTCGACCTTGGCATAGCCGTCCTCACCCAGCTCGTAACCCCAGCCGGACTTGTCGGCGTACACACGCTTGGCCTCGTCGTAACCGCTGAACAGGCCATCCTCGAAGCCATAGTTCTCTTTGACGATGAACGACACGTCAGTGTAGTTGCGCACGTACTCGTGCTGGATCTTGTCGTTGCTGAGCAGGTAGTTGATCAGCCCGCCCATGAAGGCGATATCGGTGCCGGTACGGATCGGCGCGTAGTAGTCCGCCACCGAAGCGGTACGGGTAAACCGCGGGTCGACCACAATAAGCCGCGCCTTGTTGTGCGCTTTGGCCTCGGTCACCCACTTGAAGCCGCACGGATGCGCTTCTGCTGCGTTGCCACCCATCACCAGGACCAGATTCGCGTTGGCGATATCGGACCAGTGGTTGGTCATGGCGCCACGGCCGTACGTCGGGGCAAGACTTGCCACCGTCGGGCCATGTCAAACACGTGCCTGGTTATCGAACCCCAGCATGCCTGTTGCGCGGATGACCTTGTGGGTCAGGTAGCCAGCCTCGCTGGAAGCAGCGGAAGCGGCAAGAAAACCGGTGGTGAGCCAGCGGTTGACCGTTTGGCCTTGGGCATTCTTCTCGATGAAGTTGGCATCGCGGTCCTGCTTCATGAGGTCGGCGACGCGGTCCAGCGCCTCGTCCCAGCTGACCCGCACCCACTCTTTGCTGCCCGGCTTGCGAACCTCGGGGTACTGCAGGCGGCTCGGGCTGTGGATAAAGTCCAGCAAGCCGGCGCCTTTCGGGCAAAGTGTGCCGCGGTTGACCGGGTGGTCGGCGTCCCCTTCGATATGGATGATATTCTGTTTGACGTTTTTCCCCGCATCGCCCTGGCTGTACAGGATCAGGCCGCAGCCGACCGAACAGTAGGGGCAGGTGTTACGGGTTTCTTTGGTATGCGCCAGCTTGAAGTGACGCACCTGCTCGGCGAATGCCGGCGTTGGGGCCATGCCCAACGCCGCAAGGCTCGAGCCTCCAAGGCCGACGGCGGCGACCTTGAAGAACTGCCGACGGTTCAGGTCCATCGTGCACTCCTGATCAGGTGGTGGACGCGCGG
Source organism: Pseudomonas sp. BO3-4 (assembly GCF_034044115.1). NCBI lineage: Bacteria > Pseudomonadati > Pseudomonadota > Gammaproteobacteria > Pseudomonadales > Pseudomonadaceae > Pseudomonas > Pseudomonas sp. BO3-4. Next base: position 534,302 of record NZ_CP139018.1, on the reverse strand, counting down.
AACATTGCCGGCGCCTCTTGGTAGTCACGGTGGCGGCCAATTGATGGCCGCCAAAGGATAAGACTAGTCAAGAATCCAGAAGGTGCGATGACCTGGGTCAGTGGTGCGGCCTCGATCAGGCACGTGGCAAGTTGCGCACCACATTCAGCGCCGCACTGCTCTGCGCCACAGGCATGATCTCGATGGTATTGATATTCACGTGCGCCGGCTGCTCGGCAACCCAGGCTACCGTTGCTGCGATGTCCTCCGGCAGGAGGGCCTCTACATCCCGATACAAGGCCTGCACGGCGTCCAGGTCGCCATTGAGGCGCACCACCGAGAAGTCAGTGCCTGAGCACAGCCCCGGCTCGATATTGCTCACCCGCACGCGGGTGCCAGCCAGGTCGGCACGCAGGTTGAGGCTGAACTGGCGGACGAACGCCTTGCTGGCGCCATACACGTTACCGCCCGGGTAGGGGTAAGTGCCGGCGATCGAGCCGATGTTGATGATCATGCCGCTATCGGCTTCCACCATTTGCGGCAGGATCTTGTGGGTGACCATGGCCAGGCCGGTGATGTTGGTGTCGATCATCTGCTGCCAGTTTGCGGCACTGCTGGTTTGGGCACGGTCCACGCCCAGCGCCAGCCCCGCATTGTTGACCAGCAGATCGATCTGCAGCGACGCCTCACGCAGCTGCTCGACCGCCTTCTCAAGCGATACGGGGTCAGTGACATCCAGCGCCAGCGGAATGAAATTGACGCCCAGTTCGGCCTCAAGTGCTTTCAGTTTGTCCATGCGCCTGGCGCCACCGATCACCCGGTAGCCTTTGCCGATCAGGGTGCAGCAGATGGCGCGGCCAAAGCCTGAGGAAGCACCGGTTACAAATGCGGTTTTCATTGGTTATCTCCTATCAATGGGTCAGGTCAGGTACTTCACGCCCAGGCTGATGAACAGACAGAGCATCGAGAACACCAACGCCTTGCGCACCACGTCGTTGCCTTTACGCAAGGCCAGGGAACTGCCCAGGTGGTTACCGAGGATGTTGCAGGCCACAAGTGGCAATGCCAGCAGGTAGACGACCTTGCCTGCGCTGACGAACGCCACCAAAGCACCGATGTTGGAAGCGAAGTTGAAGGTTTTGGAGTTGGCTGAACTGGAGACCAGGTCCATGCGCAGCAGGTAATGGAAAGCGATGATGAACATGCTGCCGGTACCGGGGCCGAAGAAGCCGTCATAGAAGCCGATGACCAGGCAAGTCAACGGCACTACGGTGTACAGCATTCGCGAAGACAGCTCGCGCTCCTCGACCGGACGATCCTTGGGGGTAAGGAAAATGAGAATGCCGAGCGGGATCAGTGCCAGGATGATCTTGCCCACCGTTTCCTGCGAGATCGATACGATCAGGTGTGCCCCCAGGTAGGCGCCTAATAGCGAAAACGGCACCCCCACCAACGCTACCTGCCAGACCATCTTGCTGTTGGCCAGGAAGTTGCGGATAGCCGCCAGCGTGCCGAGGGTACTGACCAGTTTTTCCTGGCCCAGTGCCACCTGGGGCGGCATGCCAACCAGCAGAAAACCCGGCACCAGGAACAAACCGCCACCCCCGGCAATGCTGTCAACGAAGCCCGCAACAAAAGCGATCGCGCCAAGCATGAGGATTGCCAGCAACCCGTGCTCCGCCCAGTAAGAACCCAACATGTCCATAGCAAAGTCCATCCAGTGGAGCGTTATGCCAGGCGCAGCCTGAGAGCGGCTGGCCTGATCGGTGCGATGATTGTAATTTCAAAAATTGAATCGATTCAATCTCAAATAAATTCAATTCAATTTAACCAATTACCATCATTACCTGCATCCGAGCTTTCATGCTAGGCTTTCGCGCTCTTGCAGAGCCTGGTGCCATCTCCATGTGGGTCCCCCAATACAGCCATCAAACACAGCCGGTTTACCTGATGATCGCTGATGCCCTTGAACAGGACATCGAACGTGGTCGGCTTGCAGAAGGCGATCGCTTACCCACGCTCAAGGACCTCGCCGAGGCGCTGAATGTAACCCCCGGCACGGTTGGCAGGGCCTACGACGAAGCAGCCAAGCGTGGTTTGGTGGCTGGCGAGGTAGGCCGAGGCACATTTGTCAGGCAACTGCGGCAGCCATTACCCGCCCCGTCGGTGCCCACACCCGTTGCCGGCGAGAGTAGCCAGATCGACCTCTCGATCATCAAGCCCAACGACGCTCACATGAGCGAGTGGCTAGGCACGGCTATCCGCGAACTGGCCGCCTCCTCGGACTTGGGGCAGGTACTCGACTATGTGACAGAAGGTGGCCACACGTCCCACAAACAAGCCGGTGCGACCTGGATACAGCGCTGGCTGCCTGATGCTCGCTGGCAGCAGGTGGTACTGACTGCTGGCGCCCAGCATGGGCTGCTGGTGGCCATCAGCAGCCTGTCGAAGAGTGACGATGTGGTGCTGTGCGAGTCGCTCTGCTACCCGGGCATCATATCCCTGGCCCACAGCCTGGGCCGGCGCCTGCGCGGCGTCGCCATGGACGAACACGGGCTCATCCCGGAGGCATTGCGCGCGGCCTGCCTGGAACACCGCCCTTCCCTGCTGGTGTGCGTCACCACGCACCAGAACCCGACCAACTCGATCATGCCCCCAGCAAGGCGCCAGGCTATCGCCGAGATCGCCCGTGAGTTCGACCTGTTCATCGTGGATGACGATATCTACGGTTTTCTCGAGCCCGACCCGGGCTACAAGCCGCTTGCAGCGTATGCGCCTGAACGCTCGGTGTACCTCACCAGCCTGTCCAAAAGCGTGCTGCCGGCACTGCGCATCGGCTACCTGTACGCCCCGCCGCAAACCCTGTCGCGGTTATCATCGATGGTACGCAGCAGCGTGTGGATGCCATCGCCACTGATGGCGCAACTGGCCAGTAACCTGATCAACAGCGGCAAGGCCGACCAGCTGGTGCGTATGCAGCAACAGGAGGCGGCCGCGCGCCAGCACATGGCCCGGGAGATTCTTGGCCAATACAAGATCCGCACCCAGCCTCACAGCTTCCATATCTGGCTGGAGCTGCCAGAACCGTGGACCAGCGACGAGTTTGCCAACCTGGCGCGTGATAACGGCGTAACGGTGGTCAGCGGCAGCCAGTTCCTGCCAGAACGCAGCCACCCCACCAGCGGTGTGCGCATCGCCCTGATGGCACCCAGCCGCCAGGCACTGGGCTTTGCCCTGACCAAGCTGGCAAGCCTGCTGGATTCGGCGGAGCCGCGGTTGTTCTACTGAAAGCGATGCCAGATACGCGGTGCTGCCCATAAAAAAACCCAGGGCAACTGCCCTGGGTTTCTGGTCTTGCTGAACGCCTTACCGCTCTGATCAGAACGGTAATGCCGACCTCTTTTCAGTTACCAGCCACTGAGTGAGTGAGTGAATCGACTGACTGACGGGGCCTGGACGGCCATTTAACATGAAGAGATAGATAGAAACGTAAAGAATTTCGTAAGGTTTTTACGTATCAGCGGGGCAAAACCTTACATTAACCCCTTTCAACTGCCGTAGGCACTCATCCGCCCAACGCTTGGTTAGGCGGCCCGTGGAAGGGTCTCAAGAGCGTCTTGAAGCATGGCCTTGAGGCCCACCTGGCGAGAGAACGCACGTGGAGGGAGAGTAATCGCTTCCCTCACTGCTTCGGCATCGCCGATGAATATGACCTGAACCTGGGCCCTGGTCAGCGCGGTGTAGACGAACGTGCGATCCAGCACCTTGGATTTCACGACGGGGATGATTACTCGTCGGAACTGAGAACCTTGGCTCTTGTGAACAGTGATCGCATACGCGTGCTGGATGAGATCTATGTCCGACTCAAACAGGTAATGCCGAGCCCCTTCGAAGTCCGCTTGGGCCAGCGCTAAACGCCAAACGGGCTTTTCCTCGGTACCTGTGTTGACCTTGATCGGCTCATTGAAGACGGTCAACAGCCGGCCTAGCCGACCATTTTGCAAATTCCGCCCCCAATCATTTGCCGTGTAGATGAGCAAGTCCCCTTCACAGAACCCTGTCTGCTCCAGTGCGCCCGTATCCTCGCTTGTCGCCAGGAGTGGGCGCGCACTTGCCACATAGCGAAGGTGGCACAGCCGGTTGATAGTCTCGACCCCCGCATAAGGGCTTGAACGAGTAGCAGCCAAGATCTGGGTGTTGTCTTTGTCCATTTCGTAGAGACGCATCGTTTCAGAGATGATTTCGGTCTCTGGGCACGGTAAGAACACCACCTCCGCCACCTCTGCAGAACTGAAGGCAGGCCACTCTCCCTCTCTGATCGCGCTTGCTGCGGCTGGGATCTCAGAGCCCTTTGCTTGACGCTTCACTTCTGTCAGGCGAGTTACAGGGATGGCCGCGAGCTGGCAAAGCACGTGGAAGACCAAGCCCGCACCAATCGGCGGGAGCTGGAATGGGTCACCAACGAGCACTAGGTGGGTTCCGCTTGGTAGCTTCTGCGTGAGTTTGTAGAACGTCACGACATCCAGCATCGAAGCTTCGTCAATGATGACGACCGGGGACTCGCCCATGTCATCTTCTGTCGCGTTTCGAAGGAAGCCAGCAATGGTCGTCGCTGACTCTTGTGTCGCCTCGGTCATACGAGCAGCCGCACGCCCCGACAGAGCCATTTGAAACCTAGGTTTGCCAAGTCTATCCAACGCCTTATACAGAGCTTTGAGGACAGTTGTTTTGCCAACGCCGGCACCACCAGTGATGATGCTGAACCGATTGGTGAATGATGTATTCACGGCTACACGCTGAGCGTCGTTCAGTGCAAAAGTGTTGAGCTTCAGATGATCGCGCTCTGACTGCTCAAAGTCAGCGATTACGCTGGCTACATCAGTCGGGAACAGGGGCTGCTGTAATACCGGCTCTCGCAGTAACGACAAGATGAATTCAGCACAGCATCGCTCCATGATGTACGTACCCGGCGCATGGAGCATCACATCGCCGCTTGCGGTATTACGGACGATGAACTGACCAGTCGACTTGCCTTGCAGCAAAGCCTTAGCTAATGCAGCAGTAGGTGCAGGATGTGGTGCCAGCAGCCTGCTGACTGTCTGATGGAGATCAGAGATGGTCGCGCAGGTGTGCCCCTTCTCGGCAGCACGATAGAGCGCTTCCTCCATGGCCGCTCTCAAGCGTCGAGGGTCATCAAGTCGAACGGAGAAACGCTCGCGCGCGATCCTGTCGACCTCCCCCCAACTACCGCAAAAACTCAGCAAACGGTATGGGTCGTCTTGCAAAGCGGAGATGGTGTTGCCCTTGTGGAACTTGATGGCCTTGCGGGCCAGATCAAGGGGAATGCCCTTGTCCTGAACAAAGCGCAGTGTCTTGGCATCGCCATTCTCGAGCCAGGCAGCAAACAGGTCAGTACGAACGCTATCAGATGGGATGATCTTGCTGATTGCATCATGGTTCGAGTTATCCAGGATGTCGTACAAAGCTTCCTGGAAGGCATCCCAAAGCTTGGTCGCTTTGACTTCACCAACACCTGGTGCATTGTCCGCGAGCCATTGGATTAGCTGGCTACCACTCGGCCGAACCAGTCGAATGTCTTGAGCGTCGACCTGAATTTCCGAGACTTTGAAGCCGGAGTGTTCACGGTGCACAACACTGCTTTCACCGTAGACTTCGTAGATTCCCCCAACCTCGACAAGCGAGCTTGGGGCCGTGCTAGCAGGAACCGCAATGACGATGGCTGTCGACCTATCGTTGAGGCCTGACTCAACATCTACCCGGTGCCCAAAGGCGATGCAGCCCTTACGATTTGCAGAACGAATACGGGTTACCCGCACAGTGATGCTGAGCAAAGAAGGGGGCTGTAGATTCATCTCGGCATCCGTCCTGTCTCGTCGAGAAATGCGGCCATTAGCTTGCAGCTCTCCAGCATCGATTTGGCCTTGCCAAGTTCGGCTCGTAGGGCAGCGTTTTCTTGCTCGAGGCTATTGAGACGTTGGCCGTCCTGCCTTCGCTGCTTTGATTGGGTATCTCTTGTGGCTAGTTTATCTGCCCCAGTTCCGCGCTCTCCGCCAGTGGCTGGAAGAACCCCTCGCTTACGCAGAGCATCCTCCAACTCCTCCAGCTCGGCTCTGATCGCCGGATTCTGGGCCAAAGCACTGCGACCAAATCCGCACTCTGCAAAGATCTCAGCGCGCTTAAGCTGACCTCGATACACGTACTCTCGAAAATCATCATCTGACTTCGATTGGGCCCATGCCCTGAACGCTACAAGGTTTTCCCCTGCCCTCTGTTGCCCATTCGCCATCAGCGCTTCTTCTCCGAAGAGTCACGGTCGATTACAGGAAGGTGTTCGTCCAGCATGGCCTTCGATACACCTCGTTTTTGGGCGTTGTACTGCCAGCGAATGAACTGTTCTATGAGCCGCTCATTCTCAGAGGTCAATCGAGCAGCCTCGCTCTCAAGCTTTCGGATTCGCTGCTCGGCAATCGCAAGGCTTTCGGGGCGTTTGGTAGGCATAAGCCCCGTCTTAAGATGCGTTTTTCTCGCGTCATATGCTGCCTTCACTGCCCGATGGGCATAGAGAGTCTGACGAGTCGGACGAAAACCAAGTACTTCCGCCCCTTCGTTGCACAGCCCCTCCCACGTAAGCTTGCCTGGCCAAGCGTCGATAAGGTCAACCAGTATTTGGATGTGACGTTCCGTTAAGTGCCTGGCCATGTCAGAACATATCCATCGCGAAATCCAGCAGAGGTAATTCAGGAACAGGCTGAGCCAGCTGCTTGGAACCCTGGCGAGCAGCAACCTCGCGCTTCAGCAAACTGTATTCCTGGTCATTGTTGAGCATGATTACGCTGCCATCGCGAACGTCGGGGTTTTCCATGATCTCGATAAGCTGATCAAGCCGCTCTAGGGTCTTAATTTGATGTTGACTCCAACGATCAGCACCAAAGTATCCCGACGCATCTGCGGCTCTGGCCTTTTCAAGCTGAACGCGAGTGAGCTGTCGCTGCATCCTTAATCGCTCCAGCTTTTCCGCGTCACCTTTCACGCACGCATGCTCCGTACAATTCAAGCAGTCCATGTGCTTTTGGCAGGGCATCATCGAGTAGTCGTGGACGCAGTAACCGTAAATTGTGACGTGGGCAATGGCATCCCCAATGGCGTCCAGATCGGCCAAGGTCACTGGGGCGTTAGCGTGAACTTTATCAAGTACCCCTTCAGGTAACGCGTTCTCGCTTATCTTGACGTACTCATCTTCAGTCATGTGGTTGTACACGACGTTCTGATGCACGTTCGCACGACCAGACCATCGCGCTATATCCAGCTGTCCGAGATTACCGCGTTGAGCAGCGGTGTTCAGCAGATGGCGAATTTGATGGGAAGTCATTGTTACTTCGGTGCCGTCCGGATTTTTATATCCGTTACGAGTCCAAATGCTCCTCTCTTGCCCATCAATAAAGTTCAAATCACTTGTGAAAGTGCTTTTGCCAGGAACCCACAGCTTCACCCTGCTGGTGGTCAAGTCAAGTCGAAACTCATGTGCCCGATAGCAGCACAGCGCCTCCGAGTACTTGAGATTTCGTTCGACGTCTAACAAAGGGAAATCTTTGGGCAATACCGAATGGCAGTACTCATTGAGAAACGAAAGCGTTAGTGGCTCATTGCGCTTTCGCCATTGTTTGTATGGTGAATATTTTTGAAAATAAGCATCGATAGCGGAACGATTGCTATCAGCACGTAATCCCAGCGCAAGGCAAACCTGGTGGTCAGTTAGAGGTGCATCCTCTGAAACGTCTGGGCACTCATCGTGTCGATAAAACTTCGTAGGATTGGTTTCATACCACCGGGCCAGAGCCCTACCTTCTTCGGAGAGTTCTGTCAGCCGCCTGACAGCTTCCTCGGTAATGTCTTCGATAAACTCAGGAACATACTTAATATCCCAACCGTAGCCTTTACCTGCAAAGAAGCGAAGTCCAAGCCGCTCAACGCCCTTAATGTCATCTTGACGATGAAAGACATTCAATGGGAGTTTTTGCACCTCAGTAATTCTTGATGGGGCAGACATTAGCAAGGCGAAGATACATGTGGTGAAACGATCACGCGGATGTAGAGAGTTGTTGGCGAACATCTCTGCCATTGCTCCCAACTGGAAATCGTCGGGGAGCTTCCCCTCACGTTTTGCTTTCGTCGCTGGATCGGTTCGGTCGATTTCCTTCGGTTTGGAAATTGGATTTTTCCACTCCAGGCGACTAGAAACGATCTTGCTTTCGTTGAGAAACTTCACCAGCTTCTCTAGGGCTTTTCCCGCCTGATATCCAGAGGCCTGATATTCCCGTGCAATACCACCAGCGACATCGAGCACCGTGGTGTCCACTAGAGTAATGTCGGCAGCGCCTTTCACAGATAGCAGTGCAGGCTCAATGCAGCGCAACGCCTTAAACTCGTTGAACAATTGAGACGGTTTAATGCCCTGTTGATAGCGAACGTACGCTTTTGCGAAAGGAAGAATCTCCGCATTGAGCAGCTGTTCCTGGCTATAACCGCGAGAAGGAGCTCCCTTGACTGTAAAGTTGCCAACCTTGGGCCAAGCATTGGAGTACCAATCTAGGTCTGCTCCAAATACTGTCAAGCGGTCGCGACACATTTCAATGAAGTCAGCGAGGTTCAGCCTGGCATCTCTTTCAGCTTTAGGTACAAAGAATATGATATCAGCCACGAGCGTTCACTCCTTTCGCCACTTGGCACCGATGAATCACATCGCTAACCGCAAGAATCAACCGGTCATTGGTTGATGCGACTTTTAGGTCACCCGTAAGGTCTCTTACACGGTCACGCTGCCCTATCAATTCCTCCAAGACTTCCTCGTGTGGCCCATCAAGCCAAGGCTGAAAGTAGGCGCAGGTATAGCAGGCAAGCGGAGCAAGCGCGTTGCAGAACCCATAGCTCCCACAACTGCCAACACCAGTTTTCCCATTCGATATTCGGCTGGATGGATCCCCTCCACGAAGCGCATCGCTCTCCGAAGAGATCAGAACTCCTCTGAACGCCTGGGCAATTGGAGCCAGTTGCATTGCGACGGCCTTATTTATCCGCTCTACAATTTCGGGAATATTTCGGACGTACACTCCGGCATTTTGTGTATCCGAATGATCGAGCGCCTCTGCAATCACATACTCGCCTTGACCCTCACGAGCCAGATTTGTTCCAAGGGTGTAGCGAAAGCGATTAGGATTTAGATGCAACGGAAACCCCGTCCGCTCACTAATTACGCCAATTGATATCCCAGCATCTCTGACGCTGAAGTATACTTCAGAAGATGTGATATGAAGTTGATCAGAACTCAGCATCGAGCGAATATCTGAAGGTGAAAGGTGATCGCTGACTTTTGCGAACAGTGGCAGTTCACCCCTTATTTCAGGCGGAATGGATTTAACCTCCAACGCTTTACAAAACTGCTCTACAACTTCATCCGCCTGCTGATTGAGCAACAGCCACAGATCTTCGATGATTGCAAACATTTTGAACGTCGAACGCCACTTCATTCCGCGCTGTTTGGCGCGTGGAAAATTGATAAAGTATTTGTTGCTGCGGTCAATAAGATCTTTTATCTTGAGCGCCGAGATCTGCGCTGGCCGCCGTCCAGTCATCGCTAGAACCATTACCAGACATGTATCTGACAGGCAAAGGCTCTTCTGCACGAATGCATGTGTAGTGGCCTCGATAACGCCCTGCATCTCAATATCTGTAAGTGGGCCTTCATCAGGGCACATTGACTGGACAGCCCTTCCCTTTTCATTACCCTTGATGACAAGGTTGTCGAGCAGCGTTAATGTCTCATTTGGGATACCTGGATACCCTAATCTCGCCCATTGCTGAATAAAAATCCGTGTGCTGGACAGATACCACTCATGAGCCTTATCCAGGCTAGCTCTATAGGAAATGATCGATTCTACCGAGAAGAGATCGCTACCGTTTAGCTCTCTTACGTAGTGTGCAACACGCTCCATCAAATTTCGTGCATGTGATGGTGCGTTGTGTTTTGCATAAAACGCCAGTACCCGGCGAAAAACACCAGAGTCACCGGGAAAGCTCTTGCAAAAACTCCCAACGGCGATGTCAATGTCTTTGCTCAATCGCCAGCGGTCATCGTCAAGTTCGACGATATAGCCTTCACGCGAGAGAAATGTCTCCCCTTGATGCTGAGGGATACCTCTGTTTGCATCCTCCGCCGAGGCGAGCATTTCACTCATCATTACCAGCTCCACTTTCACGGTTCATGTATCGCTCTTGAAGCTCTAGGCCCGCTTGCTGCGCCTTTTCCTTCGTACGCCGCCCGTTGTAGATAGATGCGGTTCCTGAAGTCTCATCCCAGCCCATCCAGTACGAACGCGTTTTTTCCTCTTCCTCAGGACTCATTCCGCGCTGCTCAGCGATGCGAGAGAATTCGTAGTTCCAGTTGTGCCGTAATGCATGGGCGTGAAAACCAGCGCCTTGGACAAGATCACCTAGTTTCACCATCCACTTGCTGAAAGCACCTATGGAGAGTGGCGCACCTTCGGTGGGGCCCGATTTATGTGTGATAAACAGGAAATCGTGCCTCCGGGCACCAGGAACTTTGCACCGTTGCTTCGAGACGTACTCGTAAACTCGTTTCATAAGCTCAGGATGGATACGCAGGCGTCTTGGCAGGGTTTTGGCGGTTGGCTGGTGTTTTCGCATATCGACGTTCGAGTCTGGACGCCGTACGACCGACATGATGTTCGCACCAAAATCGAAATCTGAAATCCGCAGATTAAGCAGCTCCCCTCGCCTAATCCCTGTCAGCTTGAGGATGAAGAAAACCAAGGCGTTCCGCAGCTGAACACCATATTCCTTAGCAGGGTTGTTCTGTGCCTCTGGCCTGAGAGCATCTTCGATTACCTGGATCACCTCGTCGGTAAGGTAGATCTCATCCCGAGCTTGCGCAGACTTTTGAGGCTTGCTGGGCCGATGCGCCTTGATTGCCTCGACCATCTTTTTGATCCGGTCGTCATCAAGGCCAGGTGCCAACCTGTGCGCTAGGAACTCAAGGTAATTGGCGACGATTGACAGCCGGAAATAATGAACGCTAGCGCCCACTACCTTCAGCTTTTTCTTGATTGGGGTGACCTTTTGCTTCTCATCGGTGAGCAGCGAGCGCTGAAGAAAGTCGCACAGGTCTCTGATTTGGTTTTGGTCGAGTAGCTCGCTACGCGAAAGTATCGACTCTGCGCTCAGGCCAGAATGAGCCTCCCAGGCGCAGAAAGCCTTGAGTGCGTTGAGCGCATTCGTGATCGAGTTAGCGGCAAGTGAGCGGGCGCGCAGCTGCCAGGTTGCGAACAGAGTGGGATAGAAAAGCGGCATCCCCTGGCCGTCGACCAAGACCGAAAACCTTTCGCCGTCCGACCCCCTAAACCTTCGGATTGTGATGTCCATGTCCGCACCAATACTTTACATTTTTACATGGTTGCAGACCAATAAAAAAACGTCAACATAAATTTTACAGTCCCAAAAACGCAAAACCCCCGCATGGCGGGGGTTCTGGCTTCAGACTTTACAAAAAAGTCCGAGGTAGTCGCTAGAACGGAATATCGTCATCGAAGCTGTCGAAGTCAGCCGCCGGCTGCGGCGCAGGCTGTTGCGGCGCTGGGCGCTGAGGGGCCTGTTGCGGGCGCTGGGCCTGCTGGCGTGGCGGTGCCTGGTTGTACTGTTGCTGCTGGCCGCCACCGTAATTGCCGCCACCCTGGTTGTATGGGTCGCCGCCCTGCTGCTGGCCTTGCGGACGACCGCCGAGCAGCTGCATGGTGCCGTTGATGTCGACGATGATCTCGGTGGTGTAGCGCTTGATGCCGTCTTTTTCCCACTCGCGGGTCTGCAACTTGCCTTCGATGTAGCACTGCGAACCCTTGCGCAGGTACTCGCCAGCGATTTCGGCAACCTTGCCGAACAGCGACACACGGTGCCACTCGGTACGCTCGACCTTCTGGCCCGACTGCTTGTCAGTCCACTGCTCGCTGGTGGCCAGGCTCAGGTTGGTCACGGCGTTACCGTTGGGCAGGTAGCGGACTTCGGGATCCTGGCCACAGGTACCGACCAGAATGACTTTGTTAACCCCACGGGCCATAACGTTCTCCTAGGCTTCGCACGCCGAAGAGGCTGGATTCACCAGTCGCTCGAGGGTCGCACGGTCCAAAATTTTCGTATCCAGTTTGATATAGATGGCGGCTTCTTCTGCCACCACCACAGCGTCGGTCACACCCGGCACGGCCATCAGGCGCTCGGTCAGGCCGGCTTCCCGGACCGCCTCAGGCGTCAGGGGCATGCGCAGGCTGGTCACATATGGCGGCTCGTTCATGCGCAAGGCGACGATCAGCCAGATAGCACACAGCACCGCGCTACCGAGGAACACCGTGTTCAGCCCACCGTGCTGGAACAACCAGCCGCCAAGGATCCCGCCTAACGCTGCACCGAGGAACTGGCTGGTGGAATACACCCCCATTGCCGTCCCCTTGCCACCGGCAGGCGATACCTTGCTCACCAGAGAAGGCAGCGAAGCCTCCAGCAGGTTGAATGCGGTAAAGAATACCACGGTGCCAATCACCAGTCCGCGCAAACCGTCAGCCCACTCCCAGAAGTATATCTCTGTCAGCAGCAGGACACTGACTGCGCCGGCCAACACTCGTTTCATCTTGCGCTTTTTTTCGCCGTAGATGATGAACGGGACCATTGCAAAAAATGAGATGAACAGCGCGGTCAGGTACACCCACCAATGCTGCTCCTTGGGCAGACCGCCACGCTCGACGAACGCCAGCGGCAGCGCAACGAAGCTGGCCATGAGGACGGCGTGCAGGATGAAAATGCTTATGTCCAGGCGCAGAAGGTCCGGATGACGCAGTGTCGGGCCGATGGCCTGGCGCGCCACCCCCGACTCGCGGTGCTGCAAAATGCTGTGGGTGTTGGGTACGACAAACGCGATCAACAGGATGCCGACCAAGGCAAGCCCGGCCGTAACCAGGAACAAACCTGACAAACCAAAGGCACTTGTCAGCAATGGACCAACGACCATGGCGACAGCAAACGACAGCCCGATGCTCATGCCGATCATGGCCATGGCCTTGGTCCGGTGTTGTTCGCGGGTGAGGTCCGACAGCAGTGCCATCACCGCGGCAGAAATTGCCCCCGCGCCCTGCAGGATGCGCCCGGCAATCACGCCCCAGATAGAGTCAGCCTGGGCCGCCAGCACACTGCCCAGGGCAAAGATCACCAGCCCCAGATAAATCACCGGCCGGCGACCGATGCGGTCGGAAACCATCCCGAACGGGATCTGCAATACCGCCTGGGTCAGGCCATAGGCACCAATGGCCAGGCCGATCAGGGCAGGCGTGGCGCCAGCCAGGTCCATGCCGTAGGTGGCCAGTACCGGCAAGACCATGAACATGCCCAGCATACGAAAGGCAAAGACCAGGGCAAGGCCGCCAGCGGCGCGGGTTTCGCCGCTACTCATACGCTCGTTGTGGGTGTCGTGCATGGATTAACCTCGTGTGAACCGGCGGCGATTCTATCAGTCCGACAGCTTGACGGCATCTACGCGACGCTTTGCCGCGTCATACTGGCGCGCCGTATACTTCCTTGTTTATGCCCGCCAAGCGAGGCCGCAGTGGACAAGATCCTGATTCGTGGGGCACGTACCCACAACCTGAAGAACATCGACCTGACCCTGCCCCGGGACAAGTTGATCGTGATCACCGGCCTGTCCGGTTCCGGCAAGTCGTCCCTGGCGTTCGATACCTTGTACGCCGAAGGCCAGCGCCGCTACGTGGAATCGCTGTCGGCCTACGCCCGGCAGTTCCTGTCGATGATGGAAAAGCCCGACGTCGACACCATCGAAGGCCTGTCGCCGGCGATTTCCATCGAGCAGAAGTCGACCTCGCACAACCCGCGCTCCACGGTCGGCACCATCACCGAAATCTACGACTATCTGCGCCTGTTGTACGCCCGCGTCGGTACTCCACGCTGCCCGGACCACGATATCCCGCTGGAGGCGCAAACGATCAGCCAGATGGTCGACCTGGTGCTGGAGCGCCCGGAAGGCAGCAAGCTGATGCTGCTCGCGCCGGTGGTGCGCGAGCGCAAGGGCGAGCACCTGGCGGTGTTTGACGAGCTTCGCGCCCAGGGCTTCGTGCGGGCCAGGGTCAACGGCAAGCTCTACGAACTCGATGAATTGCCCAAGCTGGACAAACAGAAGAAGCACAGCATCGATGTGGTGGTGGACCGCTTCAAAGTCCGCGCCGACCTGCAACAGCGCCTGGCCGAATCGTTCGAGACCGCGTTGAAGCTGGCCGATGGTATTGCCCTGGTGGCACCGATGGACGACGAACAAGGCGAGGAGACGATCTTCTCCGCGCGCTTCGCCTGTCCGGTGTGCGGCCACGCGATCAGCGAGCTGGAACCGAAGCTGTTCTCCTTCAACAACCCGGCGGGCGCCTGTCCGACTTGCGACGGCCTGGGGGTCAAGCAGTTCTTCGACACCAAACGCCTGGTCAACACGGAACTGACCTTGGCCGAAGGCGCGATCCGCGGCTGGGACCGGCGTAACGTGTACTACTTCCAGATGCTCGGTTCGTTGGCAGCGCACTACGGCTTCAGCCTGGAGGAGCCATTCGGTGAGCTGTTGGCCGAACACCAGAGGGTGATCCTGCAGGGCAGCGGCAAGCAGAGTGTCGACTTCAAATACCTCAACGACCGAGGCGATATCGTCAAGCGATCGCACCCGTTCGAAGGCATTGTGCCGAACCTTGAGCGCCGCTACCGCGAAACCGAATCGGCCACAGTGCGTGAAGAACTGGCCAAGTTCCTTGGTACGCAACCGTGCCCGGATTGCCGGGGTACGCGCCTGCGCCGCGAGGCGCGCCATGTGTGGGTGGGCGAGAAAACCCTGCCGGCGGTAACCAATTTGCCGATCGGTGAAGCCAGCAACTACTTTGGTCAACTGACCCTCACCGGCCGCCGTGGCGAAATCGCGGCAAAAATCCTCAAGGAAATCTGCGAACGACTTCAGTTCCTGGTCAATGTCGGCCTCGACTACCTGACCCTGGATCGTAGCGCCGACACCTTGTCCGGCGGTGAAGCGCAACGTATCCGACTCGCCAGCCAGATCGGCGCCGGTCTTGTGGGGGTGATGTACATCCTCGATGAACCGTCCATCGGCCTTCATCAACGCGACAACGACCGCCTGTTGGCCACCCTCAACCATTTGCGCGACCTGGGCAACACGGTGATCGTGGTGGAACACGACGAGGACGCCATTCGGCTGGCCGACTACGTGGTGGATATCGGCCCGGGCGCCGGTGTTCACGGTGGGCAGATCGTCGCCGAGGGCTCGCCTCAGGAGGTCATGGACCATCCCGATTCGCTGACTGGCAAGTACCTGTCCGGGCGCAAGAAGATCGTCGTGCCGGCCAAGCGCACACCGCGCAACAAGAAGCTGCAGCTCAAGCTCAAAGGCGCGCGTGGCAACAACCTGCAGAACGTCGACCTGGAAGTACCAATCGGCCTGCTGACCTGCGTGACTGGTGTATCCGGCTCGGGCAAATCGACGCTGATCAACAACACCCTTTTCCCCTTGGCCGCCACGGCACTCAATGGCGCAAGCAGTCTGGAAGCCGCACCGCACAGCAGCATGGACGGCCTGCAGCACCTGGACAAGGTGGTGGATATCGACCAGAGCCCGATCGGCCGCACACCACGCTCCAACCCGGCGACCTACACCGGCATCTTCACCCCGATCCGCGAGCTGTTCTCCGGTGTACCGGAGTCACGCTCGCGTGGTTATGGTCCGGGGCGTTTCTCATTCAACGTCAAGGGGGGCCGTTGCGAGGCCTGCCAGGGCGATGGCCTGATCAAGGTGGAAATGCACTTCCTGCCGGACATCTACGTGCCGTGTGACGTGTGCAAGAGCAAGCGCTACAACCGCGAAACCCTGGAGATCAAGTACAAGGGCAAGAACATCCACGAGGTGCTGGAAATGACCATCGAGGATGCCCGAGAGTTCTTCGATGCGGTGCCGGCGCTGGCGCGCAAGCTGCAAACGTTGATGGATGTGGGCCTGTCGTACATCAAACTGGGGCAATCAGCGACCACGTTGTCCGGCGGTGAGGCGCAGCGGGTGAAGCTGTCGCGCGAACTGTCCAAGCGCGATACCGGCAAGACCTTGTACATCCTCGACGAACCTACTACCGGTCTGCACTTTGCCGATATCCAGCAGCTGCTGGATGTGTTGCATCGCCTGCGCGACCACGGCAATACCGTGGTGGTGATCGAGCATAACCTGGATGTGATCAAGACCGCCGACTGGCTGGTTGACCTGGGGCCTGAGGGCGGCTCCAAGGGTGGGCAGATCATTGCCTGCGGTACGCCAGAAGAGCTGAGCGAGATGAAGCAGTCATATACCGGCCATTACCTGAAACCATTGCTGGAGCGGGACCGGGCCTAAGTGTTGCCAGCGCAATGAAAAAGCCCCTGGTACCGATGGTGCCAGGGGCTTTTACTTGAGCCTGTGGGTAACTTACATCTGCGACTGCAGGTAGTTTTCCAGCCCAATGGCCTTGATCAGGCCCTG
The DNA here is from genome assembly GCF_034044115.1 of Pseudomonas sp. BO3-4. NCBI lineage: Bacteria > Pseudomonadati > Pseudomonadota > Gammaproteobacteria > Pseudomonadales > Pseudomonadaceae > Pseudomonas > Pseudomonas sp. BO3-4. Next base: position 517,684 of record NZ_CP139018.1, on the reverse strand, counting down.
CTGCTTCTCAAGCCAGTAGGTGTGATCTTCTTCGGTGTCGGCCAGCTGCGCACGCAGGATGTCACGACTGACGTAGTCCTTGTGCAGTTCGCATAGCTCGATGCCTTTACAAAGCGCACCGCGCACCTTGTATTCGAGCTTGAGGTCTGCCTCGATCATTTCCGGCACGGTGCTACCGACCTCCAGGTCATCCGCACGCATGTCAGGGGTCCCTTCGAGCATGAGGATACGACGCATCAGGGCATCGGCGTGCTGCGTCTCTTCCTCCATCTCGTGGTTGATGCGCTCGTAGAGCTTGGACAGGCCCCAGTCTTCGTACATGCGCGAATGAATGAAGTACTGGTCGCGTGCCGCCAGTTCGCCCTTCAGCAGCGTGACGAGATAGTTGATTACATCCGGGTGGCCTTGCATCGCCCTGATTCTCCATGTGAAAACGTCTATGCCACATAGTGTGAACCAGCTTTTGCCTATGGTCACTGAAAAACGCGCAATCAGACGCAAAAAATCGGTTAAACAGTAGTGATATTCATTGAAAAACCGCCCAAATGAGGGCGGTTCTTCTTATCACTTCGACTTAGGCGAGATTGATGCCCAAAGCCTTCGCAATCCCTTCGCCATAGGCCGGATCCGCCTTGAAGAAGTACTGTAGCTGACGCTGAATCACGTCTTCGCTGACACCCGCCATGGTACCGGCGATGTTGCTGATCAGCAGGGCTTTCTGCTCATCGCTCATCAAACGGAACAACGCGCCGGCATGACTGAAGTAGTCAGTGTCCTCACGGTGATCGTAGCGATCAGCCGAACCATTCAGGGCCAATGCTGGCTCAGCATGACGTGGCGACTGTTTCGGGGCATCGCTGTAGCTGTTTGGCTCGTAGTTCGGTGCACTACCGTAACTGCCGGTGGCCATCGAGCCGTCGCGCTGATAGCTGTTGACCGGGCAACGTGGCGCGTTGACTGGCAATTGCTGGTGGTTGGTGCCAACGCGATAGCGGTGCGCGTCGGCGTAGGCGAATACACGGCCTTGCAGCATGCGGTCCGGTGAAAGACCGACGCCGGGCACCATATTGCTCGGGCCGAACGCGGCCTGCTCGACCTCTGCAAAATAGTTGAGCGGGTTGCGGTTGAGCTCCAGCACACCCACCTCGATGAGCGGATAATCCTTCTGCGACCAGGTCTTGGTCACGTCGAATGGGTTCTCGTCGCGGCTGGCAGCCTCGGCTTCGCTCATCACCTGAATGCAGACAGTCCAGCGCGGGTAGTCGCCACGCTCAATGGCCTCGAAGAGGTCGCGCTGAGCGTAATCCGGGTCGGTACCTGCCAGGCGTGCAGCGTCTGTCGGGGTGAGGTTCTTGATGCCTTGTTGGGTCTTGAAGTGCCACTTGACCCAAGTGCGTTCGCCCTTTGCATTGATCAGGCTGTAGGTGTGGCTGCCAAAGCCATGCATGTGGCGATAGCCGTCCGGAATGCCACGGTCGGAAAAGAGGATGGTGACCTGGTGCAGCGCTTCTGGGGAATGCGACCAGAAGTCCCACATCATCTGAGCGTTCTTCAGGTTGGACTGCGGATGGCGTTTCTGGGTGTGGATAAAGTCCGGGAATTTCAGTGGGTCGCGAATGAAGAACACTGGCGTGTTGTTACCGACGATGTCCCAGTTGCCTTCCTCGGTGTAGAACTTCACCGCGAAGCCACGCGGGTCACGCTCGGTATCTGCAGAGCCGCGCTCGCCACCAACGGTGGAGAAGCGTAAGAAAGTCTCGGTTTGTTTACCGACCTCTTCGAACAGCTTGGCGCTGGTATAGCCGGTGATATCGTGAGTAACGGTAAAGGTACCGTAGGCGCCCGAGCCTTTGGCATGGACGCGACGCTCAGGAATGTTCTCGCGATTGAAATGGGCGAGCTTCTCGATCAGGTGGAAGTCGTCGAGCAACAGCGGACCGCGCGGGCCGGCGGAGCGGGAGTTCTGGTTGTCGGCTACAGGTGCACCGCTGGCGGTGGTGAGAATCTTGCTCATGGGCTCTCCTTTTCGGTCTTCAAGGGCCGGCTAATCGGCTGTAGAGAGAGTATTGACGAGCAAGATTACAGGAACAAATTCATTACATGACTTACATCAATAGAAATAAACAATAGATGTAAAAACAAAAAACCGGGCACTAGGCCCGGTTTTTTGTAGCAGACAGAACGTCTTACTCAGCAGCTTCTACAGCACCGCCGACCGGACGATCAACCAGCTCGACGTACGCCATAGGCGCGTTGTCGCCAGCGCGGAAACCGCACTTCAGGATGCGCAGGTAGCCGCCCTGACGGGTGGCGTAACGCTTGCCCAGGTCGTTGAACAGTTTGCCAACAGCGGACTTCGAACGGGTACGGTCGAAGGCCAGACGACGGTTAGCAACGCTGTCTTCCTTGGCCAGGGTGATCAGCGGCTCGGCAACGCGGCGCAGTTCCTTGGCTTTCGGCAGGGTGGTTTTGATCAGCTCGTGCTCGATCAGCGACACTGCCATGTTCTGGAACATAGCCTTGCGGTGAGAGCTGGTACGGCTCAGGTGACGTCCACTTTTACGATGACGCATGATTCATTCCTTACCAAACACTACGTTCGGTGATTACGACGATCAGGCGGTCGCCTTGTCGTCTTTCTTAAGACTTGCAGGCGGCCAGTTGTCGAGGCGCATGCCGAGAGACAGACCACGAGAGGCCAGAACGTCCTTGATTTCAGTCAGGGACTTCTTACCCAGGTTAGGAGTCTTCAACAGCTCTACTTCGGTACGCTGAATCAGGTCGCCGATGTAATAGATGTTCTCCGCCTTGAGGCAGTTGGCCGAACGTACAGTCAGTTCCAGGTCGTCAACCGGACGCAGCAGGATCGGATCGATCTCGTCTTCCTGCTCGACTACGACAGGCTCGCTGTCACCTTTGAGGTCGACGAACGCGGCCAGCTGCTGTTGCAGAATGGTCGCAGCGCGGCGGATAGCCTCTTCAGGATCCAGGGTGCCGTTGGTTTCCAGATCAATGACCAGTTTGTCCAGGTTGGTACGCTGTTCAACACGGGCGTTCTCGACCACATAGGCGATACGACGCACCGGGCTGAAGGAGGCGTCCAACTGCAGACGGCCAATGCTACGGCTTTCGTCTTCGTCGGTTTGACGGGAGTCGGCCGGCTCGTAACCACGACCACGAGCTACAGTGAGCTTCATGTTCAGAGCGCCGTTCGACGCCAGGTTCGCGATTACGTGATCGGGGTTGACGATCTCGACATCGTGATCCAGCTGAATATCGGCAGCGGTAACCACCCCCGAACCCTTTTTCGACAAGGTCAGCGTAACTTCGTCACGACCATGCAGTTTGATAGCGAGACCTTTCAGGTTCAACAGGATTTCAATTACGTCTTCCTGAACACCTTCGATCGCGGAGTACTCATGGAGTACGCCATCGATCTCGGCCTCGACTACTGCACAGCCAGGCATGGAGGACAACAGGATGCGGCGCAGCGCGTTGCCCAGGGTATGGCCGAAACCACGCTCGAGAGGCTCGAGCGTAATTTTGGCGCGGGTCGGACTGACTACCTGCACATCAATGTGGCGGGGAGTCAGGAACTCATTTACCGAAATCTGCATGGATGCACCTATTTTCTAGCCCTTACTTGGAGTAGAGCTCGACAATCAGGTTTTCGTTGATGTCGGCAGACAGGTCGCTGCGAGCAGGAACGTTCTTGAAAACGCCCGACTTTTTAGCAGCATCCACGTCAACCCACTCAACGCGGCCACGCTGGGCGCACAGTTCAAGGGCTTGAACAATGCGCAACTGGCCCAGCGATTTCTCGCGGACTGCGACCACGTCACCCGGACGAACTTGGTAGGATGGAATGTTTACAGTCTTACCGTTGACGCTGATCGCTTTGTGCGAAACCAGCTGACGGGACTCGGAACGAGTCGAGCCGAAGCCCATACGGTAAACGACGTTATCCAGACGGCACTCGAGCAGTTGCAGCAGGTTCTCACCGGTTGCGCCTTTTTTCGAGGCAGCAGCTTGGTAGTAACCGCGGAACTGACGCTCCAGAACACCGTAGATACGACGGACTTTTTGTTTCTCACGCAGCTGGGTGCCGTAGTCGGACTGACGGCCACGGCGCTGGCCGTGGATACCTGGGGCTGCTTCGATATTGCACTTCGATTCCAGAGCGCGAACGCCGCTCTTCAGGAACAGATCGGTGCCTTCACGACGAGACAGTTTGCATTTTGGACCAATGTAACGTGCCATTCTTCTGTCTCCTGATTACACGCGACGCTTCTTCGGCGGACGGCACCCGTTGTGCGGGATTGGCGTCACGTCGGTGATGCTGGCGATCTTGTAGCCGCAGCTGTTCAATGCACGAACGGCGGACTCACGACCTGGACCTGGACCCTTGACGTTAACGTCGAGGTTCTTCAGACCGTATTCCAGCGCAGCTTGACCAGCACGCTCAGCAGCGATCTGAGCTGCGAACGGGGTGGATTTGCGCGAACCACGGAAACCCGAACCACCGGAGGTCGCCCAGGACAAAGCATTGCCCTGACGGTCGGTGATGGTCACGATGGTGTTGTTGAAAGAAGCATGGATGTGGGCGATGCCATCAACCACTGTCTTTTTGACTTTCTTACGAGGACGAGCAGCAGGTTTTGCCATGTCTATATTCCTGGGCGATTACTTGCGGATCGGCTTACGCGGGCCCTTACGGGTGCGTGCGTTGGTCTTGGTGCGCTGACCGCGAACCGGCAGACCTTTACGATGACGCAGGCCGCGGTAGCAACCCAGGTCCATCAAGCGCTTGATCTTCATGTTGATGTCACGACGCAGGTCACCTTCGGTGGTGAACTTCGCGACTTCGCCACGCAGGGTTTCGATTTGCTCGTCGCTCAGATCCTTGATCTTAGCGGCTGGGTTTACACCAGCGTCTGCACAAATCTTCTGTGCAGTTGTGCGACCGACACCATAGATGTAGGTCAGCGAGATAACAGTATGCTTGTTATCTGGAATGTTGACGCCTGCAATACGGGCCATTCAGTGGGACTCCAATTGACAGCTACCTACGCCCCGGAAGCCAAGAAATAGGGCGCGAGATAATATCGCTGTAGAAACGAATAATCAACCCAGCAGCACACTAGCTGCTGGGTTTGAAGCGCAGATCACACTCAGCCTTGGCGCTGTTTGTGACGCGGTTCCGCGCTGCAGATCACTCGTACGACGCCTTCGCGACGGATGATCTTGCAGTTACGGCACAGCTTTTTCACCGATGCACGAACTTTCATTACCGACTCCTCGAACCTTAGGGGCGTATCAGCGCAGCAAACCGCTGCCACCGTAGCCTTTCAGGTTGGCTTTCTTCATCAGGGATTCGTACTGGTGCGAAACGAGGTGCGATTGTACTTGGGACATGAAGTCCATCACAACCACTACCACAATCAGCAACGAGGTCCCGCCAAGGTAGAACGGCACATTTGCTGCCACCACCAGGAACTGGGGCAGAAGGCAGACGGCCATCATGTAAAGAGCACCGAACATGGTCAAACGGGTCAGAACGCCATCAATGTAGCGCGCCGACTGCTCACCAGGACGGATACCCGGAATAAAGGCACCGGACTTCTTCAGGTTTTCCGCTACGTCTTTCGGGTTGAACATCAACGCTGTGTAGAAGAAGCAGAAGAAAATGATCCCTGCACTAAACAGCAGAATGTTCAACGGCTGACCAGGAGCGATCGACTGCGAGATGTCCTGCAGCCAGCCCATACCTTCGGACTGACCAAACCAGGCACCCAGCGAAGCCGGGAACAGCAGAATGCTGCTCGCGAAAATGGCCGGGATAACCCCCGCCATGTTCACCTTCAGCGGCAAGTGGCTAGTCTGCGCAGCGAAGACCTTGCGGCCCTGCTGACGCTTGGCGTAATGAACGGCGATACGACGCTGACCACGCTCAATGAACACCACAAAACCGATAATCGCTACTGCCAGCAAACCGATGGCGACCAAGGCGAAAATGTTGATATCGCCTGTGCGTGCAGACTCGAAAGACTGCCCGATTGCTCTCGGAAGACCGGCAACGATACCTGCGAAGATCAACATCGAGATACCGTTGCCCACACCGCGCTCGGTGATCTGCTCGCCCAGCCACATCATGAACATCGCGCCTGCCACGAAAGTGGAAACAGCGACGACGTGGAAGCCCAGGCCTGCAGAAAACGCCACGCCCTGGTTGGCCAGGCCAATGGACATGCCAATGGCTTGGACCAGTGCCAGGATAACGGTGCCGTAGCGGGTGTACTGGCTGATCTTGCGACGGCCAGCTTCACCTTCCTTCTTCAACTGCTCCAGTTGCGGGCTGACCGCCGTCATCAACTGCATGATGATCGATGCCGAGATGTACGGCATGATCCCCAGTGCAAAGATGCTCATGCGCTCGAGCGCGCCACCGGAAAACATGTTGAACAAGCTAAGAATGGTCCCCTCATTCTGCCGAAACAGATCCGCCAGACGGTCCGGATTGATGCCGGGAACCGGGATATGCGCACCTATCCGATAGACGATGATCGCCATGAACAGAAAGCGCAGACGAGCCCAGAGTTCCGACATCCCGCCCTTACCGAGCGAAGAGAGAGCACCTTGCTTAGCCATTTATTCCTCGAATTTGCCGCCAGCTGCTTCGATAGCCGCACGCGCACCCTTGGTGGCTGCGATACCCTTGATGGTGACTGCGCGAGTAACTTCGCCAGACAGCATGATTTTCACACGCTGAATGTGCTGGTTGATCACGTTGGCATCCTTCAGGGATTGCACGGAGATCACGTCGCCTTCCACTTTGGCCAACTCGGACAGACGCACTTCAGCGCGGTCCATGGCTTTCAGGGAAACGAAGCCGAACTTCGGCAGGCGACGGTGCAGCGGCTGTTGACCGCCTTCGAAGCCAGGAGCGATCGAACCACCCGAACGGGAAGTCTGACCTTTGTGGCCACGGCCGCCGGTCTTACCCAGACCGCTACCGATACCACGACCTGGACGATGCTTCTCGCGACGGGAACCCGGCGCTGGACTCAGATCATTGAGTTTCATCGATTAGCCCTCGACCTTCAGCATGTAGTAAGCCTTGTTGATCATCCCGCGGTTCTCGGGAGTATCCTGGACTTCTACAGTGTGACCGATGCGACGCAGACCCAGGCCTTTAACACACAGCTTGTGGTTAGGCAGACGGCCCGAGACGCTCTTGATCAGCGTTACTTTTACGGTTGCCATGATCAGAAGATCTCCTCGACGCTCTTGCCACGCTTGGCGGCAATGGATTCAGGAGATTGCATGGCTTTCAGACCCTTGAAGGTGGCGTAAACCACGTTCACTGGGTTGGTCGAACCGTAGCACTTGGCCAGAACGTTCTGAACACCAGCAACTTCCAGGACAGCACGCATTGCGCCACCGGCGATGATACCGGTACCTTCCGAGGCAGGCTGCATGTAAACCTTCGAGGCGCCGTGGGCAGCCTTGGTGGCGTACTGCAGGGTGGTGCCCTTCAGGTCAACCTGGATCATGTTGCGGCGAGCAGCTTCCATGGCCTTCTGGATCGCGGCTGGTACTTCGCGCGACTTGCCACGGCCGAAGCCAACACGACCTTTACCATCACCAACCACGGTCAGCGCGGTGAAGGTGAAGATACGGCCGCCTTTTACGGTTTTGGCAACGCGGTTAACTTGAACCAGCTTCTCGATGTAGCCTTCGTCGCGCTTTTGATCGTTATTTGCCATAACTTAGAACTCCAGCCCGCCTTCACGAGCAGCATCAGCCAGCGCTTTGACGCGGCCATGGTACTTGAAGCCGGAACGGTCAAAGGCAACTTGAGATACACCGGCGGCTTTCGCACGCTCAGCTACCAGCTTGCCAACCTTAGTGGCCGCGTCGATGTTGCCAGTGGCGCCATCACGCAGGTCTTTGTCCAAGGTCGAGGCGCTTGCCAGAACCTTGCTGCCGTCGGCCGAAATGACCTGGGCGTAGATGTGCTGCGAGGAGCGGAACACGCACAGGCGCACGACTTCGAGTTCGTGCATCTTGAGACGTGCTTTGCGAGCGCGACGCAGTCGAATAACTTTTTTGTCGGTCATTTACTAGGCCCTACTTCTTCTTGGCTTCTTTACGACGGACTACTTCGTCCGCGTAACGCACACCTTTACCTTTGTAAGGCTCTGGCGGACGGAAGTCGCGGATTTCAGCGGCCACCTGACCTACCAGCTGCTTGTCGATACCCTTGATCAGGATGTCGGTCTGGCTAGGTGTTTCAGCGGTGATACCGGCTGGCAGTTCGTAGTCCACTGGGTGAGAGAAGCCCAGGGCCAGGTTCAGGACGGTGCCTTTAGCCTGTGCCTTGTAACCAACACCGACCAGCTGGAGCTTGCGCTCGAAGCCTTGGCTTACGCCTTGGACCATGTTGTTGACCAGAGCGCGGGTGGTACCGGCCATGGCACGAGCTTGCTGGTCACCATTGCGAGCGACGAAACGCAGCTCACCAGACTCTTCGGTAACTTCAACAGACGAGTGAACGTTCAGTTCGAGAGTACCTTTGGCACCCTTCACCGAAAGCTGCTGGCCGGCGAATTTGACTTCGACACCGGATGGCAGCTTAACGGGGTTCTTAGCGACGCGAGACATGTCTATCCCCCCTTAGAACACTGTGCACAGAACTTCGCCGCCGACACCGGCAGCGCGCGCAGCGCGATCAGTCATCACACCTTTGTTGGTGGAGACGATAGACACGCCCAGACCGCCACGTACTTTCGGCAGATCGGTGACGGCCTTGTACTGGCGCAGGCCTGGACGGCTGGAGCGCTTCAGTTCCTCGATGACCGGACGGCCTTCGAAGTACTTCAGTTCGATCGACAGGGAAGGCTTGGCCTCACCAGTTACCTGGTAGCCAGCGATGTAACCTTCGTCCTTCAGAACTTTGGCAACCGCGACCTTCAGGGTAGAGGAAGGCATGCTTACGACGGACTTTTCAGCCATCTGGGCATTACGGATGCGAGTTAGCATGTCCGCTAACGGGTCCTGCATACTCATGGGCTAGATGCTCCTGATACAAGAATTATTAGCCTTGCGGCTATGACAACCACCCGAACGGTTTGGGCAAAAACCCAGGCTCAGGTGAGCCGGTCATTCTAGACACAAGGCAGAAACGAAACAAGCCCCATATAGGGGCTTGTTTGTTGGCAAGGTCACCGGCGGTCGGAAGATTGCTCTCCTTCCACCCGTGCCTTGCCTGCAGCGATTACCAGGAGGCCTTGACCAGGCCTGGTACGTCACCGCGCATTGCAGCTTGACGCAGCATGTTACGGCCCAGGCCGAACTTACGGTATACACCGTGAGGACGACCGGTCAGGCGGCAACGGTTGCGCAGGCGCGAGGCGCTAGCGTCGCGTGGCTGCTTCTGCAGAGCGACAACGGCAGCGAAACGCTCTTCTGGAGAGGCGTTCAGGTTGACGATGGTCGCTTTCAGCTCAGCACGCTTCTTGGCGAACTTTGCTACCGTGAGCTGACGCTTCAGCTCGCGGTTTTTCATGCTCTTCTTGGCCATTTTCCTACTCCAATCAGTTGCGGAACGGGAACTTGAAAGCACGCAGCAGAGCGCGGCCTTCGTCGTCCGAACGAGCAGTGGTGGTCAGGGTGATGTCCAAACCGCGCAGAGCATCGATCTTGTCGTAGTCGATTTCCGGGAAGATGATCTGCTCTTTCACGCCCATGCTGTAGTTGCCACGACCATCGAAGGACTTGGCATTCAGGCCGCGGAAGTCGCGAACCCGAGGCAGGGAGATCGCCAGCAGGCGGTCCAGGAATTCGTACATCTTGTCGCTACGCAGGGTCACCTTGACGCCGATCGGCCAGCCTTCGCGGACTTTGAAGCCAGCGATGGATTTGCGAGCGAAAGTCACGACCGGCTTTTGACCGGTGATCTTTTCCAGGTCGGCAACAGCGTGCTCGATGACTTTCTTGTCGCCGATCGCTTCGCCCAGACCCATGTTCAGGGTGATCTTGGTAACGCGCGGAACTTCCATCACGTTCGACAGCTTAAGTTCTTCCTTAAGCTTAGGAGCGATTTCGTTCCGGTAAATCTCTTTCAGTCGTGCCATGGTCTTCTACCTAGCAGTGTTCAAGCATCAACCGCTTTTTGGGTCGACTTGAAGACACGAATTTTTTTACCGTCTTCTACTTTGAAACCAACGCGGTCAGCCTTGTTGGTTTCACCGTTGAAGATGGCAACGTTGGAAGCGTGCAGAGGCGCTTCTTTCTCGACGATACCGCCCTGTACGCCCGCCATCGGGTTAGGCTTGGTATGACGCTTGACCAGGTTCACGCCACCGATAACCAGACGGTCATCAGCCAGAACCTTCAGCACCTTACCGCGCTTACCTTTGTCTTTGCCGGCGATCACGATGATCTCGTCGTCACGACGAATCTTTTGCATGTCGGATCTCCTTACAGCACTTCAGGGGCGAGCGAGACGATCTTCATGAACTTCTCAGTACGAAGTTCACGGGTCACTGGCCCGAAGATGCGAGTGCCGATCGGCTCTTGCTTGTTGTTCAGCAGAACAGCAGCGTTGCCGTCGAAACGAATGATGGAACCGTCAGCGCGACGAACACCATGACGGGTACGTACGACGACAGCGGTCATCACCTGGCCTTTTTTGACCTTACCGCGCGGAATTGCTTCCTTGACGGTTACTTTGATGATGTCACCGATACCGGCGTAACGGCGGTGCGAACCGCCGAGTACCTTGATGCACATGACGCGACGAGCGCCGCTGTTATCGGCCACATCGAGCATGGATTGAGTCTGAATCATAAAATTTCTCCGACCCCTAGCCCTTAGACTTCAACAGCGCGTTCGAGGACTTCAACCAGTGCCCAGGACTTGGTCTTGGCCAGCGGACGGGTTTCACGGATGGAAACCTTGTCGCCGATCTTGCACTGGTTGGCTTCGTCGTGCGCGTGCAGCTTAGTCGAACGCTTAACGTATTTACCGTAGATCGGGTGCTTTACGCGACGCTCGATCAGAACGGTGATGGTCTTGTCCATTTTGTCGCTGACGACACGGCCAGTCAGCGTACGGACGGTTTTTTCAGCTTCAGCCATGATCACTTACCTGCCTGCTGGTTGAGCACAGTTTTCACGCGAGCGATGTCACGCTTAACTTGCGAGAGCAGGTGCGACTGCCCCAACTGGCCAGTTGCTTTCTGCATACGCAGATTGAACTGGTCGCGCAGCAAGCCGAGCAGTTGCTCGTTCAGTTGCTGTGCCGATTTTTCACGAAGTTCATTCGCTTTCATCACATCACCGTCCGCTTAACAAAGGAGGTGGCGAGAGGCAGCTTTGCAGCAGCCAGGGCGAAAGCTTCGCGCGCCAGCTCTTCAGAAACACCCTCGATCTCGTACAGGACTTTGCCTGGCTGGATCTGGGCAACCCAGTATTCCACGGAGCCCTTACCTTTACCCATACGAACCTCAAGAGGTTTTTTGGAGATCGGCTTGTCCGGGAACACACGGATCCAGATCTTACCGCCACGCTTAACGTGACGGGTCAGCGCACGACGTGCGGACTCGATCTGGCGAGCGGTGAGGCGACCGCGAGCAACAGCTTTCAGGGCGAATTCGCCGAAGCTGACTTTGCTACCGCGCAGTGCCAGACCACGGTTGTGGCCAGTCATCTGCTTGCGGAATTTTGTACGCTTTGGTTGCAACATTTGGCGTACCCCTTACTTAGCAGCTTTTTTACGAGGCGCTGGTGCTTGTGGTTTCAGTTCTTCTTGGCGACCACCAATAACTTCGCCTTTGAAGATCCAAACCTTCACACCGATCACACCGTAAGTGGTGTGAGCTTCGTAGGTGTTGTAGTCGATATCGGCACGCAGGGTGTGCAGAGGCACACGACCTTCGCGATACCACTCGGTACGAGCAATCTCAGCACCGCCGAGACGACCGCTCACCTGGATCTTGATGCCCTTGGCACCAATACGCATGGCGTTCTGTACCGCGCGCTTCATGGCGCGACGGAACATTACACGGCGTTCCAGCTGCTGAGCTACGCTCTGCGCAACCAGCATAGCGTCGAGTTCCGGCTTGCGGATCTCTTCGATGTTGATGTGCACAGGCACACCCATCTGCTTGGTCAGGTCCTGACGCAGCTTCTCGACATCTTCACCTTTCTTACCGATAACGATACCGGGACGAGCGGTGTGGATGGTGATGCGTGCAGTTTGAGCCGGACGATGAATATCGATACGGCTTACGGACGCGCTTTTTAGTTTGTCTTGGAGGTACTCACGCGTTTTCAGATCCTTCAACAGGTAATCTGCGTAAGTAGCACCGTCTGCGTACCAGACGGAGGTGTGCTCCTTGACGATTCCCAGGCGAATGCCAGTGGGATGTACTTTCTGACCCATCTGATCGACTCCGTTACTTGTCCGCAACCTTGACAGTGATATGGCAAGACCGCTTGACGATGCGATCAGCACGGCCTTTGGCACGTGGCATGATGCGCTTCAGCGAACGCCCTTCGTTGACGAAGACGGTGGAGACCTTCAGGTCATCAACGTCTGCGCCTTCGTTGTGTTCGGCGTTGGCTACGGCCGACTCGAGGACTTTCTTCATGATTTCAGCGGCTTTTTTGCTGCTGAAGGCCAACAGGTTGAGCGCTTCGCCCACCTTCTTCCCGCGAATCTGGTCGGCGACCAAGCGGGCTTTCTGGGCGGAGATGCGAGCGCCCGACAACTTAGCGGCTACTTCCATTTCCTTACCCCTTAACGCTTGGCTTTCTTGTCAGCCACGTGCCCGCGATAGGTGCGGGTACCGGCGAACTCGCCCAGTTTGTGGCCGACCATGTCTTCGTTCACGAGAACTGGAACATGCTGGCGACCGTTGTGAACCGCGATGGTCAGACCGACCATTTGTGGCAGGATCATCGAACGGCGCGACCAGGTTTTAACTGGCTTGCGATCGTTCTTCTCCACCGCCACTTCGACCTTCTTCAACAGGTGAAGATCGATAAAAGGACCTTTTTTCAGAGAACGTGGCACTGTCGTATCCCTCTAGTTACTTGCGACGACGGACGATCATGTTGTCGGTACGCTTATTACCACGGGTTTTAGCACCCTTGGTTGGGAAGCCCCATGGCGATACCGGATGACGACCACCGGAGGTACGACCTTCACCACCACCGTGTGGGTGGTCAACCGGGTTCATGGCAACACCACGAACGGTTGGGCGAACGCCGCGCCAGCGTTTGGCACCAGCTTTACCCAGCGAACGCAGGCTGTGCTCGGAGTTCGAGACTTCGCCCAGGGTCGCACGGCACTCAGCCAGGACTTTACGCATTTCACCAGAGCGCAGACGCAGGGTCACGTAGACACCTTCGCGAGCGATCAGCTGAGCCGAAGCACCAGCGGAACGAGCGATCTGAGCACCTTTACCCGGCTTCAGTTCGATGCCGTGAATGGTGCTACCTACTGGAATGTTGCGCAGTTGCAGGGAGTTACCGGCCTTGATTGGGGCCAGGGCACCTGCGATCAGCTGGTCGCCAGCGCTCACGCCTTTAGGCGCGATGATGTAGCGACGCTCACCGTCTGCGTAGCACAGCAGGGCGATGTGAGCAGTACGGTTTGGATCGTATTCGATACGCTCGACAGTGGCTGGAATGCCATCTTTGTCGTTGCGACGGAAGTCGACCAGACGGTAATGCTGCTTGTGACCACCACCAACGTGACGAGTGGTAATGCGGCCATTGTTGTTACGACCACCAGACTTCGATTTTTTCTCGATCAGCGGTGCGTGAGGAGCGCCTTTGTGCAGCTCCTTGTTGACCACCTTGACCACGAAACGGCGGCCAGGGGAAGTCGGTTTGCATTTAACGATTGCCATGATGCACCCCTTCCTTACTCAGCACTGCTGCTGAAATCGAGATCTTGGCCTGGCTGAAGGGAGACGATCGCCTTCTTCCAGTCATTACGCTTGCCCAGACCACGTGCGGTACGCTTGGTTTTACCCAGAACGTTAACAGTCGACACGTTTTCAACTTTTACGTTGAACAGGCCTTCGACAGCTTTCTTGATTTCCAGCTTGGTTGCATCAGTAGCAACCTTGAATACGAACTGGCCTTTTTTCTCAGCCAGAACGGTAGCCTTCTCGGAAACGTGCGGGCCAAGGAGGACTTTGAATACGCGTTCCTGGTTCATCCCAGCAGCTCCTCGAATTTCTTCACGGCCGAGACAGTGATCAACACTTTCTCGTATGCGATCAGACTGACCGGGTCGGAACCTTGTACGTCACGTACATCGACGTGCGGCAGGTTACGAGCAGCCAGGTACAGGTTCTGATCAACAGCGTCGGAAACGATCAATACGTCGCTCAGACCCATGCCGTTCAGCTTGTTCAGCAGATCTTTGGTTTTCGGTGCTTCAACAGCGAAGTCCTGAACCACGACCAGACGGTCGCTACGCACCAGCTCAGCGAGGATGGAGCGCAGAGCTGCGCGATACATCTTCTTGTTGAGCTTTTGCGAGTGATCTTGAGGGCGAGCTGCGAAGGTTACACCACCGCCACGCCAGATCGGACCACGAGTGGTACCAGCACGAGCACGGCCAGTACCCTTCTGACGCCATGGGCGCTTACCGCCACCAGCCACGTCGGAACGGGTCTTCTGCTGCTTGGTGCCCTGACGGCCGCCGGCCATGTAGGCCACGACTGCTTGGTGAACCAGCGTCTCGTTGAATTCGCCACCGAAAGTCAGTTCGGAAACTTCGATCGCCTGAGCGTCATTTACATTAAGTTGCATGTCAGTTTCCCCTTAACCGCGAGCCTTGACAGCTGGACGTACAACCACGTCGCCGCCAGTAGCGCCAGGTACGGCACCCTTGATCAGCAGCAGGTTGCGTTCAGCGTCTACGCGAACTACTTCCAGGGACTGAACAGTCACGCGCTCGGCGCCCATGTGACCGGACATTTTCTTGCCCTTGAACACACGACCAGGAGTCTGGCACTGGCCGATGGAACCAGGAACACGGTGCGACACGGAGTTACCGTGGGTGTTGTCCTGACCACGGAAGTTCCAGCGCTTGATGGTACCGGCGAAGCCTTTACCTTTGGACTGACCAGTAACGTCAACCAGCTGGCCTGCAGTGAAGAGTTCAGCTTTGATCAGATCGCCAGCCTGGAAATCGCCTTCTTCAAGACGGAACTCCCAAACACCGCGACCAGCGGCAACGTTGGCCTTGGCGAAGTGGCCTGCCTGAGCGGCAGTCACACGCGAAGCACGACGCTCGCCGACAGTGACTTGCACTGCACGGTAGCCATCGGTTTCTTCAGTTTTGAACTGGGTGACGCGATTCGGCTCGATCTCAATGACCGTGACCGGAATGGAGACACCTTCTTCGGTGAAAATGCGGGTCATACCGCACTTGCGACCGATTACACCAATAGTCATGTTGTAAACCTCATGAGTGTACGGGGCTTTCACCCGCTATGGCCGCCCATTTCAGAGCGTTACACGACTAGACCGAAGTCTTAGCCGAGGCTGATCTGTACTTCCACACCTGCCGCCAGATCAAGCTTCATCAGCGCGTCAACGGTTTTATCCGTTGGCTGGACGATGTCCAGAACACGCTTATGAGTGCGAATCTCGTACTGGTCACGCGCGTCTTTGTTGACGTGCGGGGAAACCAGAACGGTGAAACGCTCTTTGCGGGTAGGCAGTGGAATTGGACCACGCACTTGTGCACCAGTACGTTTCGCGGTTTCCACGATTTCCTGGGTGGATTGGTCGATCAGGCGATGGTCGAAAGCCTTCAACCTGATACGGATTTGCTGATTTTGCATTGGATTTCAGACTCCAGGCTGTTCCCAACGGACGCACTACGCCCGCTAAAAGGAGGCGTGATTCTATAGACGCCCCCAATTAGTGTCAACCCAATAAAAAAAACCCCCGCTGAGCGGGGGTTTTTTTCAATCGGTCGAGTGATTACTCGATGATTTTGGCCACAACGCCGGCGCCGACGGTACGACCGCCTTCACGGATAGCGAAGCGCAGACCGTCTTCCATTGCGATGGTCTTGATCAGGGTAACAGTCATCTGAATGTTGTCACCTGGCATTACCATTTCAACGCCTTCCGGCAGTTCGCAGTTACCGGTCACGTCAGTGGTACGGAAGTAGAACTGTGGACGGTAGCCTTTGAAGAACGGAGTGTGACGGCCGCCTTCTTCCTTCGACAGGACATAGACTTCTGCGGTGAACTTGGTGTGCGGCTTGACCGAACCTGGCTTGACCAGAACCTGACCACGCTCAACGTCGTCACGCTTGGTGCCACGCAGCAGAACGCCGCAGTTCTCGCCAGCACGACCTTCATCCAGCAGCTTGCGGAACATCTCAACACCGGTGCAGGTGGTGGTGGTGGTGTCACGCAGACCAACGATTTCCAGCGGATCCTGAACGCGGACGATACCACGCTCGATACGACCGGTAACAACGGTACCACGACCCGAAATCGAGAACACATCTTCGATCGGCATCAGGAACGGCTGGTCGATGGCACGAACTGGCTCAGGAATGTAGCTGTCCAGAGTTTCTACCAGCTTCTTAACAGCGGTAGTGCCCATTTCGTTGTCGTCTTTGCCTTCCAGCGCCATACGAGCCGAACCGATGATGATCGGGGTGTCGTCGCCTGGGAAGTCATAGGTGGACAGCAGGTCGCGAACTTCCATCTCGACCAGTTCCAGCAGCTCAGCGTCGTCCACCAGGTCAGCCTTGTTCAGGAAGACCACGATGTACGGAACGCCTACCTGACGGGACAGCAGGATGTGCTCACGGGTTTGTGGCATCGGACCATCGGCGGCCGAGCAAACCAGGATCGCGCCGTCCATCTGGGCAGCACCGGTGATCATGTTCTTCACGTAGTCAGCGTGACCTGGGCAGTCAACGTGAGCGTAGTGACGAATGGTCGAGTTGTACTCAACGTGAGCGGTGTTGATGGTGATACCGCGCGCTTTTTCTTCCGGAGCCGAGTCGATCTTGTCGAACTCAACGATTGCCGAACCGAAAACTTCGGAGCAAACGCGAGTCAGAGCTGCGGTCAGAGTGGTCTTACCGTGGTCAACGTGGCCGATGGTGCCGACGTTAACGTGGGGAAGGGAACGATCAAATTTTTCTTTAGCCACGACAGTGAACCTCTTGCCTAAAGGGGATTAGCCTTGTTTTTTAACGAGTGCTTCGACGATGTTCGACGGAGCTTCGGCGTATTTGGAGAATTCCATGGAGTAGCTTGCGCGACCCTGAGACATGGAACGAACGTCGGTTGCGTAACCGAACATCTCTCCGAGCGGTACTTCAGCACGGACGACACGGCCAGAGACCGACTCATCCATACCCTGGACCAGACCACGACGACGGTTCAGGTCACCCATCACGTCACCCAGGTAGTCTTCCGGGGTTACAACTTCGACTTTCATGATCGGCTCGAGAACCACGCCACCGCCCTTCTGGGCCAGTTGCTTGGTCGCCATCGAAGCAGCGATTTTGAACGCCATTTCGTTGGAGTCGACGTCGTGGTACGAACCGTCGAATACCGCGGCCTTCAGGCCGATCAGAGGATAACCGGCAACAACGCCGTTTTTCATCTGCTCTTCGATACCCTTCTGGATCGCAGGGATGTATTCCTTAGGAATCACACCACCAACGACTTCGTTGGAGAACACCAGACCTTCAGTGATGTTGCCCTTGTCGTCCACGTCCGGCTCGGAGAAGCGAACCCAGCAGTGACCGAACTGACCACGACCACCCGACTGACGAACGAACTTGCCTTCGATCTCGACGTTGGATTTGGTGATCTTCTCGCGGTACGAAACCTGCGGCTTGCCGATGTTGGCTTCGACGTTGAATTCGCGCTTCATGCGGTCAACGAGGATATCCAGGTGCAGCTCACCCATACCGGAGATGATGGTCTGACCGGTTTCTTCATCGGTCTTGACGCGGAACGATGGGTCTTCCTGAGCCAGCTTGCCCAGTGCGATACCCATCTTCTCCTGGTCCTGCTTGGTTTTCGGCTCTACAGAGAGCGAAATCACAGGCTCAGGGAAGTCCATACGCTCAAGGATGATCGGCTTGTCGGCGTTGCACAGGGTATCACCAGTGGTGACGTCCTTCATGCCGATCAGAGCAGCGATGTCGCCTGCACGTACTTCTTTGATCTCTTCACGCTGGTTGGCGTGCATCTGGACCATACGACCAACGCGCTCTTTCTTGCCCTTGACCGAGTTGATGACGGAGTCACCGGAGGTCAGGAAGCCCGAGTAAACGCGAACGAAGGTCAGAGTACCAACGAACGGGTCGGTGGCAATCTTGAAGGCCAGGGCCGAGAACGGCTCGTCGTCGTCAGCATGACGCTCGTCGAATTGCTCTGGCTTGACTTCGTCCTTAGGCACATCGATCAGGTCAGGGTGGATACCCTTGATCGCCGGGATCTCGGTCGGAGCTGGCAGGAAGTCGATAACGGCGTCGAGAACCAGGGGAACACCCTTGTTCTTGAACGACGAACCGCAGACAGCCGGAACGATCTCGCTGGCCAGGGTGCGCGCGCGCAGGCCTGCCTTGATCTCTTCGACGGACAGCTCACCTTCTTCAAGGTACTTGTTCATCAGCTCTTCGGTGGCTTCGGCGGCGGCTTCAACCATGTTGTTGCGCCATTCGTTAGCCAGCTCGACCATATCCGCAGGAATTTCTTCCTCGCGGTAGGTAGTACCCTTGTCGTCGTCGTTCCAGTAGATAGCCTTCATCTTGATCAGGTCAACCTGACCCTGGAAGTTATCTTCCGAACCGATGGCCAGCTGAACAGGAACCGGAGTGTGACCCAGACGGTTCTTGATCTGACCTACGACGCGCAGGAAGTTTGCACCAGCACGGTCCATCTTGTTCACGTAAACAACACGCGGAACGCCGTACTTGTTGGCCTGACGCCATACGGTTTCGGACTGCGGCTCAACGCCGGAGGTGCCACAGAACACAACGACCGCGCCGTCGAGTACACGCAGCGAACGCTCTACTTCAATGGTGAAGTCAACGTGGCCAGGGGTATCGATGACGTTTACGCGGTAGTTGTCATACTGACCACGGGAACCCTTCCAGAAGGTGGTAACGGCAGCGGAGGTAATGGTGATACCCCGCTCCTGCTCCTGCACCATCCAGTCGGTGGTCGCGGCGCCGTCATGCACCTCGCCCATTTTGTGGCTCAGACCTGTGTAGAACAGGATCCGCTCGGTAGTGGTGGTCTTGCCCGCGTCAACGTGGGCACAGATACCAATGTTACGGTAGCGGTTAATTGCTGTAGTACGAGCCATAAAGCCCTCGCAAAAAGATTGATGCTTGAATTAGAAGCGGTAGTGCGAGAACGCTTTGTTGGCTTCAGCCATACGGTGAACGTCTTCACGCTTCTTGACTGCAGCACCCTTGCCTTCGGCAGCATCCAGCAGCTCGCCGGCCAGACGCAGAGCCATCGACTTCTCGCCGCGCTTGCGGGCGTAGTCTACGAGCCAGCGCATTGCCAGAGCGTTACGACGGGATGGACGAACTTCAACCGGAACCTGGTAAGTGGCACCGCCGACACGACGGGACTTTACTTCGACCAGCGGAGCGATGGCGTCGAGAGCTTTCTCGAAGATTTCCAGGGGGTCGCTGTTCTTGCGTGCTTTGACGGTATCCAGGGCACCGTAAACGATGCGCTCGGCTACGGCCTTCTTGCCGCTTTCCATCACGTGGTTCATGAACTTCGCGAGGATCTGGGATCCGTACTTCGGATCGTCAAGGATCTCACGTTTTGCTGCTACACGACGTCTTGGCATGATAAGCCCTCAAACGGTCTTCAGGTTAGCCCGGGACCAGGTCATTCGACCCACGCCCGACCTTACTCTTATCGACTCAAAAAAATGGATGTCTGCAAACGACCGATTACTTCGGACGCTTGGTACCGTACTTCGAACGACCCTGGTTACGGCCTTTAACGCCCGAAGTATCCAGAGAGCCGCGAACGGTGTGGTAACGAACACCTGGCAAGTCTTTTACACGGCCGCCACGAATCAGGACGACGCTGTGCTCTTGCAGGTTGTGGCCTTCACCACCGATGTACGAGGAAACCTCGAAACCGTTGGTCAGACGCACACGGCATACTTTACGCAGTGCCGAGTTAGGTTTTTTCGGCGTGGTGGTGTACACACGGGTGCACACGCCACGACGCTGCGGGCAGTTCTGCAGCGCAGGAACGTCGGACTTCTCGACCGAACGCTTACGCGGCTGACGTACCAGCTGGTTGATAGTTGCCATCTACTAGCTCCACTGATTGTCTTGCGACTCTATTGTCTTGCAAGAAAGCCAAAAATTGGCGAGACGGAGCCTCACCAAATTTAAGGGTACAAAAGTCTAAAGAGGATCTTGCACCCAGTCAAGACGAGGCCCCGGCCCTCCCCGCCCGATCATCGGCAACATTTCATGTCGCCGATGCTCGCCCGAGGCTTGCCGGGGCCTTGCCCTGTACTTAGTTACCGCTGGAATTCAGCGCTTCGGTCAGTGCAGCTTCCACTTCACTGGCGCTTACACGCAGCGGTTTGTCGGCATCACGGCGACGCTTACGCTCGCTGTGGTAGGCCAGACCAGTACCAGCCGGGATCAGACGACCCACGACCACGTTCTCTTTCAGGCCGCGCAGGTAGTCGCGCTTGCCGGTTACAGCCGCTTCGGTCAGTACGCGGGTGGTTTCCTGGAAGGAAGCCGCGGAGATGAACGACTCGGTGGACAGCGAGGCCTTGGTGATACCCAGCAGCACACGGGTGAACTTGGAGATGAACTTGTCCTCGCCAGCGAGACGCTCGTTCTCTACCAACACCTGGGTCAGTTCCATCTGGTCGCCCTTGATGAAGCTGGAATCGCCCGACTCGGAGATCTCGACCTTGCGCAGCATCTGACGCAGGATGGTCTCGATGTGCTTGTCGTTGATCTTCACGCCTTGCAGACGGTAAACATCCTGGATCTCGTTGACGATGTACTTCGCCAGCGCGCTCACACCCAGCAGACGCAGGATGTCATGCGGATCGCTCGGGCCGTCGGAGATAACTTCGCCGCGGTTTACCTGTTCACCTTCGAAGACGTTCAGGTGGCGCCACTTCGGAATCAGCTCTTCGTACGGATCGCTACCGTCGGTCGGAGTGATCACCAGGCGACGCTTGCCCTTGGTCTCTTTACCGAATGCGATGGTGCCGCTGACTTCAGCCAGAATCGAGGCTTCTTTCGGACGACGCGCTTCGAACAGGTCGGCAACACGCGGCAGACCACCGGTAATGTCACGGGTCTTCGACGTTTCTTGCGGGATACGCGCGATAACGTCACCAACACCGATCTGCGCACCGTCAGCCACACCGACAAGGGCGTTGGCTGGCAGGAAGTACTGGGCAGGTACGTCAGTACCTGGCAGGTACAGGTCCTTGCCTGAGGCATCGACCATCTTGATTGCTGGACGGATTTCCTTGCCTGCGGCAGGGCGATCCTTGACGTCCAGTACTTCAATGTTGGTCAAGCCAGTCAGTTCATCGGTCTGACGCTTGATGGTGATGTTTTCTTCCATGCCCACGAAGGTCACGGTACCTTTGAGCTCGGTAACGATCGGGTGAGTGTGCGGGTCCCACTTGGCGACGATGGCGCCAGCTTCGACCTTTTCACCTTCCTTGACCGAAATCACCGCACCGTAAGGCAGCTTGTAGCGCTCACGCTCACGACCGAACTCGTCGGCAATCGCCAACTCACCCGAACGCGATACGGCAACCAGGTTACCGTCGGCACGCTCAACCTGCTTCAGGTTGTGCAGACGCACCATACCGCCATTCTTCACCTGGACGCTGTCGGCAGCCGAAGTACGGCTTGCGGCACCACCGATGTGGAACGTACGCATGGTCAGCTGGGTACCCGGCTCACCGATCGACTGTGCAGCGATAACGCCGACAGCTTCACCGATGTTCACCTGGTGACCGCGAGCCAGGTCACGACCGTAGCACTTGGCACAGATGCCGTAGCGGGTTTCGCAGTTGATCGGCGAACGCACGATCACTTCGTCGATGCTGTTCAGCTCGATGAACTCAACCCACTGCTCGTCGACCAAGGTACCGGCCGGAACGATAACGTCCTCGGTACCTGGCTTGAACACGTCACGGGCGATGACACGACCCAATACACGCTCACCCAGCGGCTCTACAACGTCGCCGCCTTCGATGTGTGGCGTCATCACCAGGCCCTGATCGGTGCCGCAGTCGATCTCGGTCACAACCAGATCCTGGGCAACGTCCACCAGACGACGAGTCAGGTAACCGGAGTTAGCGGTTTTCAGTGCGGTATCCGCCAGACCCTTACGAGCACCGTGAGTCGAGATGAAGTACTGAAGTACGCTCAGACCTTCACGGAAGTTCGCAGTGATCGGCGTCTCGATGATGGAGCCGTCCGGCTTGGCCATCAGACCACGCATACCGGCCAGCTGACGGATCTGGGCTGCGGAACCCCGCGCACCCGAGTCAGCCATCATGTACATCGAGTTGAAGGACTCTTGCTCGACTTCCTTGCCTTCGCGGTCGATGACCTTCTCTTTCGAGAGGTTGGCCATCATCGCCTTGGACACTTCGTCGTTCGCCTTCGACCACAAGTCGATGACCTTGTTGTACTTCTCGCCCTGGGTTACCAGACCGGAGGCGTACTGGCTCTCGATTTCCTTCACTTCGTCGGTAGCGTTACCGATGATGCGGGCTTTCTCGTCCGGGATAACGAAGTCGTTAACACCGATGGAAACGCCGGAAATGGTCGAGTAAGCGAAACCGGTGTACATCAGCTGGTCGGCGAAGATAACGGTCTCTTTCAGACCAACCACGCGATAGCACTGGTTGATCAGCTTGGAGATCGCCTTTTTCTTCATCGGCTGGTTGACCACGTCGTACGGCAGACCTGCTGGCACAACCTGGAACAGCAGCGCACGGCCGACGGTGGTGTCGACGATGCGGGTGTTCTTGACCACCGAGCCATCACGCTCTTTCACGGTTTCGTTGATACGAACCTTGATTTTCGCGTGCAGGGCGGCTTCGCCGGCGCGGAATACGCGGTCGACTTCCTGCAGGTCGGCGAACACGCGACCCTCGCCCTTGGCATTGATCGCTTCACGGGTCATGTAATACAGACCCAGTACAACGTCCTGCGACGGAACGATGATTGGCTCACCGTTGGCTGGCGACAGGATGTTGTTGGTCGACATCATCAGCGCACGCGCTTCGAGCTGGGCTTCCAGGGTCAGCGGCACGTGAACGGCCATCTGGTCGCCGTCGAAGTCGGCGTTGTACGCAGCACAGACCAGCGGGTGCAGCTGGATAGCCTTACCTTCGATCAGTACGGGTTCAAACGCCTGGATACCCAGACGGTGAAGAGTCGGTGCACGGTTGAGCAGTACGGGGTGTTCGCGAATCACTTCGGCGAGAACGTCCCACACCTCTGGCAGCTCGCGCTCGACCATCTTCTTGGCAGCCTTGATGGTGGTCGCCAGACCACGCATTTCCAGCTTGCCGAAAATGAACGGCTTGAACAGCTCGAGGGCCATCTTCTTCGGCAGACCGCACTGGTGCAGACGCAGGGTCGGACCTACGGTAATTACCGAACGGCCGGAGTAGTCAACACGCTTACCGAGCAAGTTCTGACGGAAGCGACCTTGCTTACCTTTGATCATGTCGGCCAGGGACTTCAGCGGACGCTTGTTCGAGCCAGTGATGGCGCGACCACGGCGGCCGTTGTCCAGCAGGGCGTCGACCGCTTCCTGCAGCATGCGCTTTTCGTTGCGCACGATGATGTCCGGCGCCGACAGATCCAGCAGGCGCTTCAGACGGTTGTTACGGTTGATCACCCGACGATACAGGTCGTTCAGGTCGGAGGTCGCAAAACGGCCACCATCCAGCGGCACCAGCGGACGCAGGTCCGGCGGCAGCACTGGCAGAACGGTCAGGACCATCCACTCAGGCAGGTTGCCCGAGCCCTGGAAAGCTTCCATCAGCTTCAGACGCTTGGAAAGCTTCTTGATCTTGGTTTCCGAGTTGGTCTGCGGAATTTCTTCGCGCAGGCGGCCGATCTCGTGCTCCAGGTCGATAGCGTGCAGCAGCTCGCGGACAGCCTCGGCACCCATGCGGGCGTCAAAGTCATCACCGAACTCTTCCAGCGCTTCGAAGTACTGCTCGTCGTTCAGCAGCTGGCCCTTTTCCAGGGTAGTCATGCCCGGGTCGATAACGACATAGCTCTCAAAGTAGAGCACGCGCTCGATATCACGCAGGGTCATGTCCATCAGCAGGCCGATACGGGACGGCAGCGACTTCAGGAACCAGATGTGGGCAACCGGCGAGGCCAGCTCGATGTGCGCCATGCGCTCACGACGAACCTTCGCCAGGGCAACTTCAACGCCGCACTTCTCGCAGATTACGCCGCGGTGCTTGAGGCGCTTGTACTTGCCGCACAGGCACTCGTAGTCCTTGACTGGGCCAAAGATCTTGGCGCAGAACAGGCCGTCACGCTCAGGCTTGAACGTACGGTAGTTGATGGTTTCCGGCTTCTTAACTTCACCGAACGACCACGAACGGATCATTTCAGGCGACGCCAGACCGATGCGGATGGCGTCGAACTCTTCGACTTGACCCTGGTTTTTCAGCAAATTCAGTAGGTCTTTCAAGGCCTTTCCTCCTGGCGGAGCAGGGAGCGGGCATTACCTGCCCCACTCCCCTTCGCGTCACGTGTTATTCGGTTTCCAGATCGATATCGATACCGAGCGAACGGATCTCTTTGATCAACACGTTGAAGGACTCGGGCATGCCCGGCTCCATACGGTGATCGCCATCCACGATGTTCTTGTACATCTTGGTACGGCCGTTCACGTCGTCCGACTTCACTGTGAGCATTTCTTGCAGGGTGTATGCCGCGCCGTATGCTTCCAGCGCCCACACTTCCATCTCCCCGAAACGCTGACCACCGAACTGTGCCTTACCACCCAGCGGCTGCTGGGTAACCAGGCTGTAGGAACCAGTGGAACGCGCGTGCATCTTGTCGTCCACCAAGTGGTTCAGCTTGAGCATGTACATGTAACCAACGGTCACAGGACGCTCGAACTTGTTGCCGGTACGGCCGTCGAACAGCACCATCTGGCCGCTCTCTGGCAGGTCGGCCAGCTTCAGCATGGCCTTGATCTCGCGCTCCTTGGCACCATCGAAGACCGGGGTAGCCATCGGCACGCCTTTCTTCAGGTTGTTAGCCAGGGCCAGGATCTCTTCGTCGGTGAACTCGTCGAGGTTTTCCTGACGACCGCCGATCTCGTTGTAGACCTCGGTCAGGAACACGCGCAACTCAGCGGCTTTACGCTGCTCTTCGAGCATGCGGTCGATCTTCTCGCCCAGGCCCTTGGCCGCGAGGCCCAGGTGGGTTTCAAGGATCTGACCAACGTTCATACGCGAAGGTACACCCAGCGGGTTCAGTACGACGTCAACCGGAGTACCGTTGGCATCGTGCGGCATGTCTTCAACCGGCATGATGACCGAGACAACACCCTTGTTACCGTGACGACCGGCCATCTTGTCACCCGGCTGGATGCGACGGCGGATTGCCAGGTAAACCTTGACGATCTTCAGTACGCCCGGTGCCAGGTCATCGCCCTGCTGCAGCTTGCGCTTCTTGTCTTCGAACTTGTCGTCCAGCAGACGGCGACGGTCGACGATGTACTGCTGAGCCTTTTCCAGCTGCTCGTTCAGTGCATCTTCAGCCATGCGCAGTTTGAACCACTGGCCGTGCTCCAGACCGTCCAGCACCTCGTCAGTGATCACGGTGCCTTTCTTCAGGCCCGCACCACCATCAACCACCTGACCGTTCAGGGCAGAACGCAGACGCTCGAAGGTTGCACCTTCAACAATGCGGAACTCTTCGTTGAGGTCCTTGCGGATCTCGTCGAGCTGCATCTTCTCGATGGCCAGCGCGCGGCTATCGCGCTCCACGCCATCACGGGTGAAGACCTGTACGTCGATGACAGTACCCTTGGTGCCGGTTGGCACACGCAGGGAGGTGTCCTTAACGTCGCTGGCCTTCTCACCGAAGATTGCGCGCAGCAGTTTTTCTTCCGGAGTCAGTTGGGTTTCGCCTTTTGGCGTGACCTTGCCGACCAGGATGTCGCCAGCGCCAACTTCAGCACCTACGTAAACGATACCGGCTTCGTCCAGCTTGTTCAGTGCGGCTTCACCCACGTTCGGGATGTCCGCAGTGATTTCCTCTGGGCCGAGCTTGGTGTCACGCGCCACACAGGTCAGTTCCTGAATGTGGATGGTGGTGAAGCGATCTTCCTGAACAACACGCTCGGACAGGCAGATGGAGTCTTCGAAGTTGAAGCCGTTCCACGCCATGAACGCGATGCGCATGTTCTGACCCAGAGCCAGCTCACCCATGTCGGTGGACGGGCCGTCGGCCATGATGTCACCACGCTGAACCTTGTCACCTTTGCTCACCAGCGGACGCTGGTTGATGCAGGTGTTCTGGTTCGAACGGGTGTACTTGGTCAGGTTGTAGATATCCACACCTGCTTCGCCGGTTTCCACTTCGTCGTCGGCAACGCGAACAACGATACGGCTAGCGTCGACCGAGTCGATCACACCACCGCGGCGAGCAACCACACAGACACCGGAGTCACGGGCAACGTTGCGCTCCATGCCGGTACCTACCAGCGGCTTGTCGGCACGCAGGGTTGGTACAGCCTGACGCTGCATGTTCGAACCCATCAACGCACGGTTGGCGTCGTCGTGCTCGAGGAACGGAATCAGCGACGCTGCAACGGAAACAACCTGCTTCGGCGAAACGTCCATCAGGGTGACGTCTTCCGGCGCCTTGACGGTGAATTCGTTCAGGTGACGAACTGCTACCAGCTCATCGATCAGTTGCTTCTTGTCGTTCATCGCGGCCGAAGCCTGCGCGATGACGTGATCCGCCTCTTCGATTGCCGACAGGAACACGATGTCGTCGCTGACAACGCCTTCCTTCACCACGCGGTACGGGCTTTCCAGGAAGCCGTACTGGTTGGTGCGGGCGTAGGCCGCCAAGGAGTTGATCAGACCGATGTTCGGACCTTCAGGGGTCTCGATCGGGCATACACGGCCATAGTGGGTCGGGTGTACGTCACGGACTTCGAAGCCGGCACGCTCACGGGTCAGACCGCCAGGGCCGAGTGCAGAGACGCGGCGCTTGTGGGTAATCTCCGAGAGAGGGTTGTTCTGGTCCATGAACTGGGACAGCTGGCTGGAACCAAAGAACTCTTTCACCGCCGCCGCTACCGGCTTGGCGTTGATCAGGTCTTGCGGCATCAGGCCTTCGCTTTCCGCCATCGACAGGCGTTCCTTGACCGCGCGCTCGACACGCACCAGGCCAACACGGAACTGGTTCTCGGCCATCTCGCCGACGCAACGTACGCGGCGGTTACCCAGGTGGTCGATGTCGTCGACGATACCTTTGCCGTTACGGATATCGACCAGGGTCTTCAGAACCTCGACGATGTCTTCCTTGCTCAGCACGCCCGAACCCTCGATCTCGGTACGACCGATACGACGGTTGAACTTCATGCGGCCTACGGCGGACAGATCGTAACGCTCGGCACTGAAGAACAGGTTGTTGAACAGGGTCTCGGCTGCATCCTTGGTTGGCGGCTCGCCTGGACGCATCATGCGGTAGATCTCGACCAGAGCTTCCAGCTGGTTGCTGGTGGTATCGATCTTCAGAGTGTCAGAGATGAACGGACCGCAATCGATGTCGTTGGTGTACAGGGTCTCGATACGGACAACCTGCGCCTTGGCGACCTTGATCAGCAGCTCGGTGGTCATCTCGGTGTTGCATTCGGCGAGAATTTCGCCGGTAGCCGGATGCACGATAGCCTTGGCGGTAGTGCGGCCCAGGACGTATTCCATTGGAACGTCCAGTTGCTTGACGCCGGCCTTCTCGAGCTGGTTGATGTGGCGCGCGGTAATACGGCGGCCTTGCTCGACGATGACTTTGCCGGTTTCGTCATGGATGTCCATGACTGCAACTTCACCACGCAGACGCTGTGGCACCAGTTCCAGGCTGAGTTTTTCGCCGGAAATGTGGAACACGTTGGTGGTGTAGAAGGTATTCAGCACTTCTTCAGTGCTGTAACCCAGGGCGCGCAGCAGCACCGAGGCCGGCAGTTTGCGGCGACGGTCGATACGCACGAACACGCAGTCCTTCGGGTCGAACTCGAAGTCCAGCCAGGAACCGCGGTAAGGGATGATGCGAGCGGAGTACAGCAGCTTGCCCGAGCTGTGGGTCTTGCCACGGTCGTGGTCGAAGAACACACCAGGCGAACGGTGCAGCTGGGAAACGATCACACGCTCGGTACCGTTGATAACGAAGGTACCGTTCTCAGTCATCAGGGGGATTTCACCCATGTAGACTTCTTGCTCTTTGATGTCCTTGATCGCTTTGTTCGACGATTCCTTGTCGAAGATGATCAGGCGCACCTTGACCCGCAGTGGGACCGCGAAGGTCACGCCACGCAGGACACATTCCTTCACATCGAAGGCGGGTTCGCCCAGGCGATAGCCTACGTACTCCAGGGCAGCATTGCCGGAGTAGCTGATGATCGGGAATACCGATTTGAAGGCCGCGTGCAGGCCGACGTCGCGGAAGTGATCCTTGGATGCTCCCGCTTGCAGGAATTCGCGATACGAATCCAGCTGGATGGCCAGGAGGTAAGGCACATCCATGACGTCCGGCAACTTGCTAAAGTCCTTGCGGATACGTTTTTTCTCAGTGTATGAGTAAGCCATCAGCGTTCCCCAGCTTGGTCACCTGCTTGTTTGGCTTCTCCCGGCGGGAGCAGCCAGAAAATCGTGCAAACCCCTTGGTTTGCGCCACCCACATGGGTGTCTTGCAGCTCGTTATCGGGACCGGCCTGACCGGCCACCAATAACGGAAAAAGGCCGGTGGCATAAGCCACCAGCCATCAGCCTTTCGCTCAACGCTCAGGCTGGCATCGCAAGGTCGAGATTACTTCAGCTCGACTTTAGCGCCTGCTTCTTCCAGCTTCTTCTTAGCGTCTTCAGCGGCTTCTTTCGAAACGCCTTCAGCTACAACCTGAGGAGCGCCATCGACTTTCTCTTTGGCTTCTTTCAGGCCCAGACCGGTCAGTTCGCGAACGGCTTTGATCACGTTCACTTTCTTGTCGCCGGCTTCAACCAGAACAACGTTGAACTCGGTCTGCTCTTCAACAACGGCAGCAGCAGCAGCTGGGCCAGCAGCGGCAACAGCAGCGGTAACGCCGAAGGTTTCTTCCATTGCTTTGATCAGCTCAACAACTTCCAGAACGGTTTTCTGGCCGATTGCTTCGATGATTTGTTCGTTAGTCAGAGACATGACTCAATCCTGTATTGGGGTGACAGCCTACGCAGCCATCAAATTAAACGTATGATTTTGAAAGAGTTCGCACGCCTTAGGCGGCGGTAGCTTCTTTCTGGTCGCGAATGGCTGCCAGAGTACGAGCCAGCTTGCTGGTGGCGCCTTGAATAACGCTCATCAGTCGTGCAATAGCTTCGTCGCGGGTCGGCAGGGTAGCCAACACGTCGATCTGGTTCGCTGCAATGAAATTGCCGTCAAACGCAGCTGCCTTGATCTCGAACTTGTCCTGACCCTTGGCGAACTCTTTGAACAGACGAGCAGCAGCGCCCGGGTGTTCGTTGGAGAAAGCAATCAGGGTCGGGCCTTTGAACGCGTCGTTGAGGATCGAGAATTCGGTGCCTTCAACAGCGCGCTTGAGCAGGGTATTACGCACTACACGTACGTATACGCCAGCTTCGCGGGCCTCTTTACGGAGTCCGGTCATTGCGCTTACAGTCACACCACGGGCATCAGCCACGACAGCGGACAGAGCGACTTTGGCAGCCTCGTTGACTTCAGCGACGATGGCCTTCTTGTCTTCGAGTTTAATTGCCACGGGTTTACTCCTGGTTTTTACCGTTTCATCTGGCCGAGGCCGGATGTCGTTTTGGTGTCTGATTCGGTAACGAATCGGGAGCACCATCTGCGTGGGCTGATATTTTAAGGCTTGCGCCGCCTACGGTCTTGGATAGCCCCCGCCAGGCAGGGACCCCAATTTTTGCTGGCGGCGCGACTGGTCGCGCCGCCATGTTCTTACACGTTCAGCGAGCTCTGATCGATGACCAGACCTGGGCCCATGGTGGTGCTCAGGGTAACGCGCTTAACGTAGATACCTTTCGAGGAAGCTGGCTTGATACGCTTCAGGTCAGCGATCAGGGCTTCAACGTTTTCCTTCAGCTTGTCAGCTTCAAAGCCGATCTTGCCAACGGAGGTGTGGATGATACCGTTTTTGTCGGTACGGTAGCGAACCTGACCAGCCTTGGCGTTTTTCACGGCAGTGGCTACGTCTGGGGTCACGGTACCAACTTTCGGGTTAGGCATCAGGCCGCGAGGACCCAGAACCTGACCCAGCTGACCTACAACGCGCATGGCATCAGGCGATGCGATAACGACGTCATAGTTCAGGTCGCCGCCTTTCATTTCGGCAGCCAGATCGTCCATACCTACGCGATCAGCGCCGGCAGCCAGAGCAGCTTCAGCAGCTGGACCCTGGGTGAAGACAGCAACGCGAACGGTCTTGCCAGTGCCGTGTGGCAGCACGGTAGCGCTACGTACGACCTGGTCGGATTTACGCGGGTCAACACCGAGGTTAACAGCGATGTCGTAGGACTCGACGAACTTGGCAGCAGGCAGCGAGGCCAGCAGAGTTGCCGCTTCTTCGAAGTTGTAGGCCTTGCCTGCTTCGATTTTCTCGGCGATTGCCTTTTGGCGTTTGGTCAGCTTAGCCATTACACACCCTCCACGTTCAGGCCCATGCTGCGGGCAGAGCCAGCGATGGTGCGTACAGCAGCGTCCAGGTCAGCGGCAGTCAGGTCAGCCTGTTTGGCTTTCGCGATGTCTTCCAGCTGAGCACGGGTAACGGTACCGACTTTAACGGTGTTCGGGCGAGCCGAACCACTGGTCAGGCCAGCAGCTTTCTTCAGCAGAACCGAGGCAGGGGTGCTCTTGGTCTCGAAGGTGAAGCTACGGTCGCTGTAGACAGTGATGATCACTGGAGTCGGCAGGCCGGCTTCTTGACCCTGGGTACGGGCGTTGAAGGCCTTGCAGAATTCCATGATGTTCACACCATGTTGACCCAGAGCTGGACCAACGGGTGGGCTTGGGTTGGCCTGGCCGGCCTTAACTTGCAGCTTGATGTAAGCCTGAATCTTCTTAGCCATGAGCTACTCCAAAATCGGGTACGAACGCCTGATGGCTCCCCGGATGACTTGCGTTTTATCCCAGTGACGACAAAACCCCGCAGCACACAGGGCTGCGGGGTATGGGATGCTTCGTCCGCCTAGACCTTTTCGACCTGGCTGAACTCGAGCTCCACCGGAGTAGAGCGACCGAAAATGAGCACCGCAACCTGCAGGCGACTCTTTTCGTAGTTAACTTCTTCGACACTACCATTGAAGTCAGCGAACGGACCATCAATGACTCGAACCACTTCACCTGGCTCGAACAGCGTCTTGGGCTTCGGCTTATCGCTACCGTCGGCAACGCGACGCAGGATGGCCTCAGCTTCTTTATCGGTAATCGGCGCAGGCTTGTCAGCAGTACCGCCGATAAAGCCCATCACGCGAGGGGTGTCCTTGACCAAGTGCCAAGTCCCTTCATTCATCTCCATCTGGACCAGTACATAGCCAGGGAAGAATTTACGCTCACTCTTGCGCTTCTGGCCATTGCGCATTTCGACGACTTCTTCGGTCGGGACCAAGATCTCGCCGAAACCGTCTTCCATGCCAGCCAGCTTGACGCGCTCGATGAGGGAGCGCATTACATGCTTCTCGTAACCCGAGTAAGCATGCACAACATACCAACGCTTAGCCACGGGACACCTTTAGCCAACGATCAAGGAGACCGCCCAGCCGAGCAGGGAGTCGAGCCCCCACAGCAGCAGTGCCATAACCAGCACGACAGCCACGACAATCAGCGTGGTCTGGGTGGTTTCCTGGCGGGTCGGCCACACGACTTTACGAATCTCGGTACGAGCTTCCTTCGCCAACGCAAAGAACGACTTGCCCTTCGCAGTCTGCAGAGCTACAAAGCCCGCGACAGCAGCAAGGACGAGAAGCACAAGAACGCGATACAGGATTGGAGAGGCGGAGTAATATTGATTACCCACGACACCAACAACCACCAAAGCCACTACAGCCAGCCACTTGAACAGATCAAAACGCGATTCTTGGGCTTCAGTTTTGGGGGTCATCGAGGAGGATCCTGTAAGAAGAAAGCCATCACACCGAGGTGAAATGGCAGGTCAGGAGGGAATCGAACCCCCAACCTACGGTTTTGGAGACCGTCGCTCTGCCAATTGAGCTACTGACCTGTAACGCTGTATCAGGCCGGCCATTATACCGGCCTGATCAAGTAAATCAACTACTTATTCAATAATTTTTGCTACGACACCGGCGCCGACGGTACGACCGCCTTCACGGATAGCGAAGCGCAGACCGTCTTCCATTGCGATGGTCTTGATCAGGGTAACAGTCATCTGAATGTTGTCACCTGGCATTACCATTTCAACGCCTTCCGGCAGTTCGCAGTTACCGGTCACGTCAGTGGTACGGAAGTAGAACTGTGGACGGTAGCCTTTGAAGAACGGAGTGTGACGGCCGCCTTCTTCCTTCGACAGGACATAGACTTCTGCGGTGAACTTGGTGTGCGGCTTGACCGAACCTGGCTTGACCAGAACCTGACCACGCTCAACGTCGTCACGCTTGGTGCCACGCAGCAGAACGCCGCAGTTCTCGCCAGCACGACCTTCATCCAGCAGCTTGCGGAACATCTCAACACCGGTGCAGGTGGTGGTGGTGGTGTCACGCAGACCAACGATTTCCAGCGGATCCTGAACGCGGACGATACCACGCTCGATACGACCGGTAACAACGGTACCACGACCCGAAATCGAGAACACATCTTCGATCGGCATCAGGAACGGCTGGTCGATGGCACGAACTGGCTCAGGAATGTAGCTGTCCAGAGTTTCTACCAGCTTCTTAACAGCGGTAGTGCCCATTTCGTTGTCGTCTTTGCCTTCCAGCGCCATACGAGCCGAACCGATGATGATCGGGGTGTCGTCGCCTGGGAAGTCATAGGTGGACAGCAGGTCGCGAACTTCCATCTCGACCAGTTCCAGCAGCTCAGCGTCGTCTACCAGGTCAGCCTTGTTCAGGAAGACCACGATGTACGGAACGCCTACCTGACGGGACAGCAGGATGTGCTCACGGGTTTGTGGCATCGGACCATCGGCGGCCGAGCAAACCAGGATCGCGCCGTCCATCTGGGCAGCACCGGTGATCATGTTCTTCACGTAGTCAGCGTGACCTGGGCAGTCAACGTGAGCGTAGTGACGAATGGTCGAGTTGTACTCAACGTGAGCGGTGTTGATGGTGATACCGCGCGCTTTTTCTTCCGGAGCCGAGTCGATCTTGTCGAACTCAACGATTGCCGAACCGAAAACTTCGGAGCAAACGCGAGTCAGAGCTGCGGTCAGAGTGGTCTTACCGTGGTCAACGTGGCCGATAGTGCCGACGTTAACGTGGGGAAGGGAACGATCAAACTTTTCCTTAGCCATCGATACAATCCTCCGCAGAAGAAATAGTCTTGCGCTGATAAAACAAAGGCAGATATTTTCATATCTGCCTTGTTTATATGGAGCTCTTGAGCGGACTTGAACCGCTGACCTCACCCTTACCAAGGGTGTGCTCTACCAACTGAGCTACAAGAGCGAAACACTTTGTGCAAAATCCAGCAAACTTGGAGCGGGTAGCGGGAATCGAACCCGCATCATCAGCTTGGAAGGCTGAGGTTCTACCACTAAACTATACCCGCGGAGCTTGCGGCTCTCGCTAAAACTGGTGGAGGGAGAAGGATTCGAACCTTCGAAGCTCTCGCAACGGATTTACAGTCCGTCCCCTTTGACCGCTCGGGAATCCCTCCAGATGTGGCCGGCATTCTATTTGTCTGCCGTCCTAGTGTCAAGCGTTTTTTCAAATTTTTTCAATCAAATCTGAAACTTAGCTGCTTTGACACCGCTTCCAGCTCTACCACCTGAGTGGTGTTCCCTGTGAAGCGGGCGCCATTCTATCAAGCTATTCGCCAGTTGCAATACCCTGGCAGAAAATAATTTTATGTTTTAAGTCTTTGAAATCATTGGAAAGAGCCAAGAGCACCGTTTGGTCCAACAAACGCTCGCTTTCTGGAGCAACCTTGAGCCAGCGACCATCCGCCCCAGGCAGCTGTCCTGCAACCGGCGAGGTGGCAATATCCAGACTCAGCAGGCGTTGACGCAGCGCATCCAACTGCTCCTGCCCCTTCACGCCTCCGACTACCAGGCATTCATCACGACGCTTGGGCGGTGCCGACACACCTGTCTCACGCAACAGACGGATTTCTTGCTGATTCCCCTTGTACAGCGACAATGGGGCGACTTCCTTGACCTTCAGCGGGGCTTCCTGCTGATGCCATACGTAGTAAAAGACGTTGAGCACCAGTAACAGCAGAAACAACCAGCGCATAGGCACCTCAATCCAATGGGCAGGCCATTGCCAGGCCAACGAAAACCAGGTCAGGCACGACCCGCGCCTGTGGCAGGGCCGCCCTCACCAGCGGCGCATCACCGCCAGTGAGGAACACGGTGAACTCCTCACCCCATAGCACACGAGCCTGCTCAAGCTGGGTGTAGGCAAAGCCCTGGAGCATCAATACGCAACCGCGCTCCACCGCTTCGACAGTCGAGCGACCTGGTGACAAGCTGTTCAATGCGCGCTCCGCAGAGGCATCGTCATAGCGGATACGACGGGTGTGAGTGCGCAGCTGGCTACGCATCAATGGCATACCCGGGCAGATGTAGCCCCCCAGATGCTCGCCATCTGCAGACACGAAGTCCGCTTTGGCCGCGGTACCCAGGTCAATCACCAGGCACGCGCCCTTGGCCAGGTGAAATGCCCCCAGCGCCGCCAGCCAACGATCCATACCCAGACGCTGATAGTCGTCATAGCCATTGCGCACACCTGCCATTTCACGGACAGGGTGGGCAACTCTTGCCTGCACGGCAAATGCCTGAGCAATCAACGCGCAAAGCGCATCGGTTTCTTCTTCGCTGCGCACACTGACAATACGGCATCCCGTGAGGCGTACTGAAGCGAGCGCAGCCACTTCGGCCACCAGCGCCTGGTCGGAATCGACGATCCCGCCACCTTCAATCACAGCATCGGCGACATGGATCACCCGCCACTTGATGAAGCTGTTACCGCAATCGAGCTCAAGAATCATCACGCAACCTCAAACTGAGCTCACCACCACTGAAGCTCTTTTCCATCCCGTCCACCTCAAGGCGCAAACCACCCTGCCCGTCGACGCCAAGAACCACACCATCAATACGTGTACTACCAGCAACAAGCGATACATTGCGCCCCTGCCACAAGTGTGCCTGCTCCCACTCCTCCTGGAATGCAGCAAAGCCGTAGCGGCGATGGCGCGCCAATTCGTGCTGTAGCTGCTGACTGAGCAGCGCTACCAAGTGATTGCGATCTATGGCTGCTCCAACCTCACGCCGCATAGAGGTCCACTGCTGATCGACCTGTTCGTTTACCTGCATGTTTACATTGACACCAATGCCTAGCACTACATGACAGACATCTGCAGGATCGCCCACCAACTCCAGGAGAATCCCGGTGATCTTCTGCCCACGCACCAGCACATCGTTAGGCCATTTGAGCCCGACATCCTTTACACCGAACGCCTGCAAGGTGCGCATTACCGCCAACCCCACTACCAAGCTCAACCCCTCGAGCTGACGCATGCCTCCATCGACGCGCAGCACCAGGCTGTAATAGAGATTTTCAGCAAATGGACTGACCCACTGCCGGCCGCGCCGACCGCGTCCGGCGCTCTGGCGCTCAGCCAGAACCAGGAATGGAGCCGCCTGCCCTTCACTGGCAAGGCGCAAGCCTTCGGCATTGGTCGAATCGATGGTTTCGTGGATGAATACCGGCCACTGTTCGCCCACGGCGAACTCGGCGATTGCCTGGGCCTCAAGCAAAGCCAGTGGCACGGCCAACTGGTAACCGCGCCCACGAACCTTGTGAATGGTGAGGTTCAGCTCACTTTCCAGATGCTGCAGCTGCTTCCAAACTGCGCTGCGACTCACCCCTAGGGCTGCCCCCAGAGCTTCTCCGGAATGGAACCGACCGTCCTTGAGGAGATTCAACAACTTCAGCATGCCAGTCTCGACTTGGAATAAGGGAGGCATGATAGCCATGGGCTGTTGGCTTGCATAGGAAAAGGGCCTGCAGGAGAGGCCTTGTATCGCAATCACAGAGAGAAGCAGTGGCAGGCCAGGCTTTTTTGCCCAAATAGACAAAACCCCTACCTGCATGCGCAGATAGGGGTTTTGCGAAATGAATCTTGACGATGACCTACTCTCACATGGGGAAACCCCACACTACCATCGGCGATGCATCGTTTCACTACTGAGTTCGGGATGGGATCAGGTGGTTCCAATGCTCTATGGTCGTCAAGAAATTCTGTTGCCAGAATGTCCAGATGGACAGCCCAGCGAATTCGGATATGCGATATTTGTGGTCTTACGAATTTTCGGGTCTTTCGTCTTCACCACCGCAATCTGCGTCAGCAAATTGCTTGGGTGTTATATGGTCAAGCCTCACGGGCAATTAGTATTGGTTAGCTCAACGCCTCACAGCGCTTACACACCCAACCTATCAACGTCGTAGTCTTCGACGGCCCTTCAGGGGATTCAAGATCCCAGTGAGATCTCATCTTGAGGCAAGTTTCCCGCTTAGATGCTTTCAGCGGTTATCTCTTCCGAACATAGCTACCCGGCAATGCCACTGGCGTGACAACCGGAACACCAGAGGTTCGTCCACTCCGGTCCTCTCGTACTAGGAGCAGCCCCTCTCAAATCTCAAACGTCCACGGCAGATAGGGACCGAACTGTCTCACGACGTTCTAAACCCAGCTCGCGTACCACTTTAAATGGCGAACAGCCATACCCTTGGGACCGGCTTCAGCCCCAGGATGTGATGAGCCGACATCGAGGTGCCAAACACCGCCGTCGATATGAACTCTTGGGCGGTATCAGCCTGTTATCCCCGGAGTACCTTTTATCCGTTGAGCGATGGCCCTTCCATACAGAACCACCGGATCACTAAGACCTACTTTCGTACCTGCTCGACGTGTTTGTCTCGCAGTCAAGCGCGCTTTTGCCTTTATACTCTACGACCGATTTCCGACCGGTCTGAGCGCACCTTCGTACTCCTCCGTTACTCTTTGGGAGGAGACCGCCCCAGTCAAACTACCCACCATACACTGTCCTCGATCCGGATAACGGACCTGAGTTAGAACCTCAAAGTTGCCAGGGTGGTATTTCAAGGATGGCTCCATGAGAACTGGCGTCCCCACTTCAAAGCCTCCCACCTATCCTACACAAGCAAATTCAAAGTCCAGTGCAAAGCTATAGTAAAGGTTCACGGGGTCTTTCCGTCTAGCCGCGGATACACTGCATCTTCACAGCGATTTCAATTTCACTGAGTCTCGGGTGGAGACAGCGCCGCCATCGTTACGCCATTCGTGCAGGTCGGAACTTACCCGACAAGGAATTTCGCTACCTTAGGACCGTTATAGTTACGGCCGCCGTTTACCGGGGCTTCGATCAAGAGCTTCGCTTGCGCTAACCCCATCAATTAACCTTCCGGCACCGGGCAGGCGTCACACCCTATACGTCCACTTTCGTGTTTGCAGAGTGCTGTGTTTTTAATAAACAGTCGCAGCGGCCTGGTATCTTCGACCGGCATGGGCTTACGGAGCAAGTCCTTAACCCTCGCCGGCGCACCTTCTCCCGAAGTTACGGTGCCATTTTGCCTAGTTCCTTCACCCGAGTTCTCTCAAGCGCCTTGGTATTCTCTACCTAACCACCTGTGTCGGTTTGGGGTACGGTTCCCAGTTATCTGAAGCTTAGGAGCTTTTCTTGGAAGCATGGTATCAACCACTTCGTCGCCTAAAGGCAACTCGTCATCAGCTCTCGGCCTTGAAATCCCGGATTTGCCTAAGATTTCAGCCTACCACCTTAAACCTGGACAACCAACGCCAGGCTGGCCTAACCTTCTCCGTCCCTCCATCGCAATAACTGGAAGTACAGGAATATTAACCTGTTTTCCATCGACTACGCTTTTCAGCCTCGCCTTAGGGACCGACTAACCCTGCGTCGATTAACGTTGCGCAGGAAACCTTGGTCTTTCGGCGTGCGAGTTTTTCACTCGCATTGTCGTTACTCATGTCAGCATTCGCACTTCTGATACCTCCAGCAAGCTTCTCAACTCACCTTCACAGGCTTACAGAACGCTCCTCTACCGCATCATCATACGATGATACCCGTAGCTTCGGTGCATGGTTTGAGCCCCGTTACATCTTCCGCGCAGGCCGACTCGACTAGTGAGCTATTACGCTTTCTTTAAAGGGTGGCTGCTTCTAAGCCAACCTCCTAGCTGTCTAAGCCTTCCCACATCGTTTCCCACTTAACCATGACTTTGGGACCTTAGCTGACGGTCTGGGTTGTTTCCCTTTTCACGACGGACGTTAGCACCCGCCGTGTGTCTCCCATGCTCGGCACTTGTAGGTATTCGGAGTTTGCATCGGTTTGGTAAGTCGGGATGACCCCCTAGCCGAAACAGTGCTCTACCCCCTACAGTGATACATGAGGCGCTACCTAAATAGCTTTCGAGGAGAACCAGCTATCTCCGAGCTTGATTAGCCTTTCACTCCGATCCACAGGTCATCCGCTAACTTTTCAACGGTAGTCGGTTCGGTCCTCCAGTCAGTGTTACCTAACCTTCAACCTGCCCATGGATAGATCGCCCGGTTTCGGGTCTATACCCAGCGACTAAACGCCCTATTAAGACTCGCTTTCGCTACGCCTCCCCTATTCGGTTAAGCTCGCCACTGAATATAAGTCGCTGACCCATTATACAAAAGGTACGCAGTCACCTAACAAAGTAGGCTCCCACTGCTTGTACGCATACGGTTTCAGGTTCTATTTCACTCCCCTCTCCGGGGTTCTTTTCGCCTTTCCCTCACGGTACTGGTTCACTATCGGTCAGTCAGTAGTATTTAGCCTTGGAGGATGGTCCCCCCATATTCAGACAAAGTTTCTCGTGCTCCGTCCTACTCGATTTCATTGATAAGAGATTTTCGTGTACGGGGCTATCACCCACTATGGCCGCACTTTCCAGAGCGTTCCACTAATCTCAAACCAACTTAAGGGCTGGTCCCCGTTCGCTCGCCACTACTAAGGGAATCTCGGTTGATTTCTTTTCCTCAGGGTACTTAGATGTTTCAGTTCCCCTGGTTCGCCTCTTGCACCTATGTATTCAGTACAAGATAACCAGCTTATGCTGGCTGGGTTCCCCCATTCAGAGATCTCTGGATCACAGTCTGTTTGCCGACTCCCCAAAGCTTATCGCAGGCTACCACGTCTTTCATCGCCTCTGACTGCCAAGGCATCCACCGTATGCGCTTCTTCACTTGACCATATAACCCCAAGCAATCTGGTTATACTGTGAAGACGACATTCGCCGAAAATTCGTACGTTGCTCTTTCGAGCAGAACTCACAAATTTTACCTTAGCCTGATCCACCAGCAGTGAAACTGGTGTTCAGTCTATATCTATCACATATCCGAATTTTTAAAGAACGATCTGACAAAAGCCAGAAATCAACATTCGACACGAATGCTCATTTCTGAGTTTGATCAAGGTACAGCAAGTGGTGGAGCCAAGCGGGATCGAACCGCTGACCTCCTGCGTGCAAGGCAGGCGCTCTCCCAGCTGAGCTATGGCCCCGCATATTGGTAGGTCTGGGCAGATTTGAACTGCCGACCTCACCCTTATCAGGGGTGCGCTCTAACCAACTGAGCTACAGACCTATATAGGGTCTTGATCGTCTTCGACAATGAATCAAGCAATTCGTGTGGGAGCTCATCAGCAGGCTGATGTCGTCGATTAAGGAGGTGATCCAGCCGCAGGTTCCCCTACGGCTACCTTGTTACGACTTCACCCCAGTCATGAATCACACCGTGGTAACCGTCCTCCCGAAGGTTAGACTAGCTACTTCTGGTGCAACCCACTCCCATGGTGTGACGGGCGGTGTGTACAAGGCCCGGGAACGTATTCACCGCGACATTCTGATTCGCGATTACTAGCGATTCCGACTTCACGCAGTCGAGTTGCAGACTGCGATCCGGACTACGATCGGTTTTGTGAGATTAGCTCCACCTCGCGGCTTGGCAACCCTCTGTACCGACCATTGTAGCACGTGTGTAGCCCAGGCCGTAAGGGCCATGATGACTTGACGTCATCCCCACCTTCCTCCGGTTTGTCACCGGCAGTCTCCTTAGAGTGCCCACCATAACGTGCTGGTAACTAAGGACAAGGGTTGCGCTCGTTACGGGACTTAACCCAACATCTCACGACACGAGCTGACGACAGCCATGCAGCACCTGTGTCAGAGTTCCCGAAGGCACCAATCCATCTCTGGAAAGTTCTCTGCATGTCAAGGCCTGGTAAGGTTCTTCGCGTTGCTTCGAATTAAACCACATGCTCCACCGCTTGTGCGGGCCCCCGTCAATTCATTTGAGTTTTAACCTTGCGGCCGTACTCCCCAGGCGGTCAACTTAATGCGTTAGCTGCGCCACTAAAATCTCAAGGATTCCAACGGCTAGTTGACATCGTTTACGGCGTGGACTACCAGGGTATCTAATCCTGTTTGCTCCCCACGCTTTCGCACCTCAGTGTCAGTATCAGTCCAGGTGGTCGCCTTCGCCACTGGTGTTCCTTCCTATATCTACGCATTTCACCGCTACACAGGAAATTCCACCACCCTCTACCGTACTCTAGCTTGCCAGTTTTGGATGCAGTTCCCAGGTTGAGCCCGGGGCTTTCACATCCAACTTAACAAACCACCTACGCGCGCTTTACGCCCAGTAATTCCGATTAACGCTTGCACCCTCTGTATTACCGCGGCTGCTGGCACAGAGTTAGCCGGTGCTTATTCTGTCGGTAACGTCAAAACAGCAAGGTATTAACTTACTGCCCTTCCTCCCAACTTAAAGTGCTTTACAATCCGAAGACCTTCTTCACACACGCGGCATGGCTGGATCAGGCTTTCGCCCATTGTCCAATATTCCCCACTGCTGCCTCCCGTAGGAGTCTGGACCGTGTCTCAGTTCCAGTGTGACTGATCATCCTCTCAGACCAGTTACGGATCGTCGCCTTGGTGAGCCATTACCCCACCAACTAGCTAATCCGACCTAGGCTCATCTGATAGCGCAAGGCCCGAAGGTCCCCTGCTTTCTCCCGTAGGACGTATGCGGTATTAGCGTTCCTTTCGAAACGTTGTCCCCCACTACCAGGCAGATTCCTAGGCATTACTCACCCGTCCGCCGCTGAATCAAGGAGCAAGCTCCCGTCATCCGCTCGACTTGCATGTGTTAGGCCTGCCGCCAGCGTTCAATCTGAGCCATGATCAAACTCTTCAGTTCAATACTGCTTGGGTTTTTAAGAAACCCTAAACTTGGCTCAGCAATCTCAAATGACTATGTGATTTCTCGCATGGTCACTTGTGATGCTGATAATCTTTTTGACTATCAGTCCGTACTCACAAGCACCCACACGAATTGCTTGATTCGATTTGTTAAAGAGCGTTTGGTTAAGAGCCTTTCGTCTCAACCGAGGCGCGCATTCTACGCTTTCCTCAGAGCCTGTCAAGCGTTTATTTTGAAGTTTTTTGCGAGAAACTCGTTTAGCTTCAAACACTTGGCTCGCTGCGATCTCTCGTAGCGGGAGGCGAATCATACAGCACTTGGAAGCGCTGTCAACCACCATTTCAACCGCTTTCGATCATTCGATCGTAGCCCTTCCAGCCTTTGCCCTCACTACTTAACTCATTGAATCTCAAGGAGCTTTTCGTTCCGATGTCGCTGGAAGTGGGGCGCATTATAAGGGGATTCGAGAGGGCGTCAACCTTTAATTTCAAGAAACCTTAATATTGCTGAAAACGAAGCGGGGAGGCCTATCGGCCTCCCCGCTTCTATATAGCTAAACCATCCAGGCAATTACTCTGCCTTGAGGGTGACCCGGCCAAACGACTTCTTGCCCGCCTGGCACACATGCGTAGCACCAAGGACAAACATGAAGTCCTTGTCGACCACTGCACCATCAACCTTCACCGCGCCGCCACTCAGCAAATCTCGCGCCTGAGCCGAGTTCTTGACCAGACCAGCCCGATTCAACACCGCAGCAATTGGCAGGTCTTCCGCCGCAGCCACTTCGATCTCCGGCAAGTCTTCCGGCAGCTCGCCTTCCTTCATACGGTTACCGGCAGCACGGTGAGCATTGGCTGCAGCCTCCTCACCGTGGAAGCGCGCCACAATTTCTTCCGCCAGCTTGATCTTGATGTCACGTGGGTTGGCGCCATTGGCAACATCGGCCCGGAACTGCTCGATTTCTTCCATCGAACGGAAGCTCAGCAGCTCGAAGTAACGCCACATCAGGGTATCCGGGATCGACACCAGCTTGCTGTACATCACCCCTGGCGCTTCCTGGATGCCGACATAGTTGCCCAGCGACTTCGACATCTTCTTCACACCGTCGAGCCCTTCGAGCAGTGGCATGGTCACGATGTTCTGCGCTTCCTGCCCATAAGACCGCTGCAGTTCACGCCCCATCAGCAGGTTGAACTTCTGGTCGGTACCACCCAGCTCAACATCCGCCTTCAGCGCCACCGAGTCATAGCCTTGCACCAGCGGGTAGAGGAACTCGTGGATGGCAATCGGCTGATTGGTGGTGTAACGCTTGTCGAAGTCATCACGCTCCAGCATGCGCGCGACGGTGTACTGCGAAGCCAGGCGAATGAAGTCGGCAGGGGTCAGCTTGTCCATCCACGTGGAGTTGAACGCGACTTCAGTCTTGGCCGGGTCAAGAATCTTGAACACCTGCTGCTTGTACGTCTCGGCGTTCTCCAGCACCTGTTCGCGGGTCAGCGGCGGGCGCGTGGCGCTCTTGCCACTCGGGTCACCGATCATGCCGGTGAAGTCACCGATCAGGAAGATGACCTGGTGGCCCAGATCCTGGAACTGGCGCAGCTTGTTGATCAGCACCGTGTGACCCAGGTGCAGGTCCGGAGCGGTCGGGTCGAAGCCGGCCTTGATGCGCAGAGGTTGGCCGCGCTTGAGCTTCTCCACCAGTTCCGACTCGACCAGTACTTCTTCCGCACCGCGCTTGATAAGCGCCAGCTGCTCTTCAACCGACTTCATAGACAAACCCGCAAGGCTCAGATTCAGGGGGAGCCAACCATACAAGATCGGCCGTCAAATACAAGTTTCGCAAAGGAATGTGACCCGAACACAGGCTTGCGGCGTCTACGCGCCCTTGCGTGAAAATGGATTTGGTTATATTTTATACAGTTATTTCATCTTCATCATGTCATTCATCTTTTCCATTTCACCTTTTTCAAAGTCACCTTGCCCATGACCAACGAACCGCCTAAAGCGCCCCCGCTTTATCCGAAGAGCCATCT
This sequence comes from Pseudomonas sp. BO3-4, assembly GCF_034044115.1. Classification (NCBI taxonomy): domain Bacteria; kingdom Pseudomonadati; phylum Pseudomonadota; class Gammaproteobacteria; order Pseudomonadales; family Pseudomonadaceae; genus Pseudomonas; species Pseudomonas sp. BO3-4. The sequence continues at coordinate 473,870 of NZ_CP139018.1, read as the reverse complement.
GTTGGCCGCCAGCGGCATCGCCGCCCTGCTCAGCCTGGCTTTGCTGGTATTTCCTTCCAGCGAAGTGGAAGCCAAGAAAACTACCCTCAACCTCGAGCTCGAAAGCCCTGCCGAGCAGCTGAAAGACGAATCCCGCGCTGCGCCCCTGGTGCAAAGCGAAGGTGAGCAAGGCTCGCCTTTCGCCCAGATCGAAGAGGCTACCCCCGAAACCCAGAAGGCCGATCAACAGGCCCCGGCTGCCGAACCGGTTGCCGAGGCCGCCAAGGAGCCTGGCCACCGCGAAGTCACCGTGGCCCGCGGCGATACCCTGTCCACCCTGTTCGCCAAGGTCGGCCTGCCCGCCAATGCTGTGCATGACTTGCTGGCCAGCAACAAGCAGGCCAAGCAATTCAGCCAGCTCAAGCACGGCCAGGTCTTGCAGTTCGAGCTCGACAAGGATGGCCAGCTGGCCAGCCTGCACAGCAAAGTCAGCAACCTCGAAACCATTCGCCTGACCAAAACCGCCAAGGGCTACACATTCAACCGTGAAATCAGCAAGCCGGTGATACGCACCGCCTATGCCCACGGCGTGATCAAGAGCTCGCTGTCAGCTTCCGCCCAGCGCGCCGGCCTGTCCCACAGCATGACCATGGACATGGCCCGCGTGCTGGGTTACGACATCGACTTCGCCCAGGATATTCGCCCAGGGGACGAGTTCGACGTGGTCTACGAACAGAAGGTGATGGACGGCAAGGTCGTCGGCACCGGTAACATCCTCTCTGCGCGCTTCACCAACCGCGGCAAAACCTACACTGCCGTGCGCTACACCAACAAGCAGGGCAACACTACCTACTACACCGCCGACGGCAACAGCCTGCGCAAGGCATTCATCCGCACCCCGGTGGACTTCGCCCGCATCAGCTCGCGCTTTTCCGCCGGTCGCAAGCACCCCATCCTGAACAAGATCCGCGCCCACAAAGGCGTCGACTACGCGGCCCCACGAGGTACGCCGATCAAGGCAGCCGGTGACGGTCGCATCGAACTGGCCGGGCGCCGTGGTGGCTACGGCAATACCGTGATCATTCAGCATGGCAACCGCTACAAGACGCTGTATGGCCACATGCAGGGCTTTGCCAAAGGCATCAAGACCGGCAGTACGGTCAAACAGGGCCAGATCATTGGCTACATCGGCACTACCGGCCTGTCCACCGGCCCACACCTGCACTACGAGTTCCAGGTCAACGGCGTGCACGTCGACCCGCTGAGCCAGAAGGTGCCAATGGCTGACCCGATTGCCAAGAACGAGCGTCAGCGCTTCCTGCAGCAGAGCCAGCCGCTGATTGCCCGCATGGATCAGGAAAAGGCCACCCTGCTCGCAGCGAACAAGCGCTAACCCATGGCGCTCTACCTGGGGGTGATGTCCGGTACCAGCCTCGATGGCCTGGATATCGCCCTGATCGAACAAGGCGAGCAGCTTGAACTGCTCGCCACCCACTACCTGCCCATGCCCCCGGACCTGCGCAAGGACCTGCTGGCCCTGTGCAGCAGCGGCACTGACGAGATTGCCCGTGCCGCACTGGCGGAAAACCGCTGGGCCAGCCTGGCCGGCGAAGGTATCCACCAACTGCTGGCTCGCCAGGGACTGAAGCCCGAAGCCATTCGCGCCATCGGCAGCCACGGCCAGACCATTCGCCATGAACCGTCCCGCGGCTTTACTGTGCAGATCGGTAACCCCGCACTGCTCGCCGAGCTGACAGGCATCAGCGTGGTCGCCGACTTCCGCCGTCGCGATGTGGCTGCCGGAGGCCAGGGCGCGCCACTGGTACCGGCCTTCCACGAAACCCTGTTCAGCCAGCTTGGCCGACGCCTGGCAATCCTCAACGTAGGCGGTTTCAGCAACCTCAGCCTGATCGAGCAGGACAAGCCAGTTCATGGGTTCGATTGCGGCCCGGGGAACGTGCTGCTGGATGCCTGGATCGAGCGCGAGCACGGCCACGCCTACGATGCAGATGGCGCCTGGGCTGCCTCGGGTGTGGTTCAGCACGGGTTGCTCAGCGCACTGATGGCTGACCCGTTCTTTGCCGGCAGCGGCCCCAAGAGTACCGGCCGCGAGGTGTTCAACCTGCCTTGGCTGGATCGCCACCTGGCCAACCTGCCGGCATACCGGGCCCAGGACGTGCAGGCGACACTGCTGGAGCTGACCGCACGCAGCATCATCGATTCGCTTGGCAAAGCCCAGCAAAGCACCGAAGCGCTGTTGGTCTGTGGTGGGGGCGCCCGCAACGGCGCGCTGATGGCCCGTCTTGGCCAGCTGCTACCGGCGGCCCGTGTTGCAAGCACTGGCGCCTATGGCGTAGACCCGGACTGGGTCGAAGCCATGGCCTTCGCCTGGCTGGCTCACTGCTGCCTGGAGGGTATCGCCGCCAACCGCCCCAGCGTCACTGCCGCCAAGGGCCTGCGCGTACTGGGCGCAATCTACCCGGCATAGCCGCTACGCCAGAAAGCAAAACGCCGCGCAATTGCGCGGCGTTTTCGTATGCCCAGCCCTTAGATCGAGAACGACGACCCGCAACCGCAGGTGGTCGCGGCATTCGGGTTCTTGATCACGAACCGCGAACCTTCCAGGCCTTCCTGGTAGTCCACTTCGGCACCCGCCAGGTACTGGAAACTCATCGGGTCGACCACCAGGGAAACGCCCTCGCGCTCGACAATGGTGTCATCTTCGGCCACGTCTTCATCGAAGGTGAAGCCGTACTGGAAGCCGGAGCAACCGCCACCGGTAACGAACACTCGCAGCTTCAGACGCTCATTGCCTTCCTCATTGACCAGGTTCTTCACCTTCTGGGCTGCCCCGTGGGTAAATTCCAGACCGGTAGGGGTGAAGGTTTCGACGCTCATGTTGATTCTCCCGGCGCGGTAGCCGCCATAAAACTCGATGACGCGCATTATCCGCTTTCCCGAGAAAATCGGTCAAGAATTGTGCGGCTTTAGTCGCGACCTGCAAAAAGGCCCGCACGACGCGGGCCTTTTCCAATGCTGGTGGCCTTACGGCAGCAAGCCGGCATGGGACAGGCCCATGCGTTCATCCAGCCCGAACAGGATGTTGAGGTTCTGCACCGCCTGGCCGGAGGCGCCCTTGACCAGGTTGTCGATCACCGACAGCACCACCACCAGGTCACCACCCTGCGGGCGATGAACGGCAATGCGGCAGACATTGGCACCACGCACGCTGCGGGTTTCCGGATGGCTGCCAGCTGGCATCACGTCGACGAACGGTTCATCGGCGTAGCGTTTCTCGAACAGCGCCTGCAGGTCGACCGAGGTATCGACCACGTTTGCGTACAGGGTGGCGTGGATACCACGGATCATCGGCGTCAGGTGCGGCACGAACGTCAGGCCGATATCCTTGCCTGCGGCCAGGCGCAAGCCCTGGCTGATTTCTGGCAAGTGACGATGCCCCTTGACTGCATAGGCCTTCATGCTCTCGCCGGCTTCGCAGAACAGCGAACCGACCGCGGCGCCACGGCCAGCACCGCTGACACCCGACTTGCAGTCGGCGATCAGGCGCGACGCGTCGGCCAGGCCCGCTTCCAGCAGCGGCAGGAAGCCCAGCTGGGTGGCAGTCGGGTAGCAACCCGGCACAGCGATCAGACGCGCCTGGCGGATCTTCTCGCGGTTCACTTCTGGCAGGCCGTATACCGCGTCCTTGAGCAGCTCTGGCGCGCCATGGGGCTGGCCATACCATTTGCCCCACTCGGCGGCATCCTGCAGGCGGAAGTCGGCAGACAGGTCGATCACCTTGGTGCCGGCCGCCAGCAGCTCACCGGCCAGGGCGTGGGCAACACCATGCGGGGTGGCGAAGAACACCACGTCGCAGGCCCCCAGAGCCTTGCTGTCCGGCACGCTGAACGCCAACCCGTCATAGTGGCCGCGCAGGTTCGGGTACATGTCCGCCACCGCCACGCCCGCCTCGGAGCGCGAAGTAATGACCGCCACTTCGGCCTGTGGATGCTGTGCCAGCAGACGCAACAGTTCGACGCCGGTGTAACCCGTGCCGCCGACGATACCGACCTTGATCATAACGCTTGCCCCTTATCAACGAGCCGTCTGGAAAGCGCACGATAATAGGGGCGCAGGGCGCCTGTAACAACTCTTCGGGTGACCCTTCGGGCGCTTGACCACTACTATCTGACGACCGTGATTACCTGAAGGAACTCCCTCCATGCTTTACCTATGGATCAAAGCGCTGCATATCGTCAGCGTGGTCTGCTGGTTCGCCGGCCTGTTCTACCTGCCCAGGCTGTTCGTCTACCACGCCCAGAGCCAGGACAGCATCAGCCAGGAACGCTTTGCGACCATGGAGCGCAAGCTGTACCGCGGCATCATGAATCCGGCGATGATCGCCACCTACGTTTTTGGCGCCTGGATGCTGTACCTCACCCCCGGCTGGCTGAGCCAGGGGTGGCTGCATGCCAAGCTCACCCTGGTGATCCTGCTGACCGGCTACCATCACGTGTGCGGTGCCCAGCGCAAACGCTTCGCCAATGGCACCAACACCCGCAGCCACGTCTACTATCGCTGGTTCAACGAAGTGCCCGTGCTGATCCTGCTGGGTATCGTCATTCTGGTGGTGGTGAAACCGTTCTGACATAGCCACCCGCTCAAGGAGCCTTGCCATGTCGCTACCTGCCTCGCTCGAACAACGCCTGCGGCTGCCCGTGGTTGCCGCGCCGATGTTCCTCATCTCCAACCCCCAACTGGTGCTGGCCTGCTGCGCCAGCGGCGTGGTTGGCAGTTTCCCGGCCCTGAACCAACGCGACAGCGCTGGCTTCAAGGCTTGGCTGGAAGAGATCGAGGCTGGCCTGGCTCAACTGCAGGCGCCAGCGCCCTACGCCGTCAACCTGATCGTCCACCCGACCAACCCGCGCCTGCAGGCCGACTTGGCCTTGTGTGTCGAACACCGTGTACCAATCGTTATCACCAGCCTGGGGGCGGTAAAGGAAGTGGTCGATGCCGTACACGCCTACGGCGGCCTGGTGCTCCACGATGTCACCACCCGCCGGCATGCCGAAAAAGCCGCCGAAGCGGGTGTCGATGGCCTTATCGCCGTCGCCGCAGGCGCAGGCGGCCATGCCGGCACCTGGAGCCCGTTCGCCCTGGCCGCAGAAATTCGCCAGTTCTTCGACAAGACCCTGCTGCTGGCTGGTTGCATTAACCACGGCCACGAAATCCTGGCCGCACAACTGCTGGGGGCGGACCTGGCGTACATGGGCACGCGCTTCATCGCCACCACAGAAAGCCAGGCTCAGGGCGCCTACAAACAGATGCTGCTGAACGCCCATGCCGCCGACATCATCCACACACCCGTGGTGTCCGGCATCCCCGCCAGCTTCCTGCGCCAGAGCCTGGAGCAGGCCGGCTACGACATGAACACCCTCAAGGGGGGGCAGGTGCAAGGCAAGCTCAAACCGATCGATGACGAAGCCAAGGCCTGGAAGACCGTATGGTCAGCGGGCCAGGGCGTCGGTGCAATCCATGACCTGCCCAGCGCCAGCGCATTGATCGAGCGCCTGCATGGCGAGTACCGACAAGCCCTGGAACGCTGCCAGGTTTTGCGCGCCCGCGCCTTGTAGCAAAAGGCAACACCTTGCACGGGCAAGTTGTACACTAGGCGCCCTCTTCCGCCCCCAGGAGCCTTGCATGACCCGTTACGCCATGATCACTGGTGCTTCCAGCGGCCTGGGCCTGGCCTTGGCGGAAGCGCTGGCACGGCGCGGGCGCAACCTGATCCTGGTGGCACGCCAACGAGAAACGCTGGAGCCTGTCGCCATCGAGCTGACCCAGCGTTTCGGTGTCGAGGTGCTGTTCCGCGCCTGCGACCTCAGCCAGCCGTTGCGCCTTTCAGGCTTCGTGCTAGAGCTGGAAGAAGGTGAGCGGCGTATCGATTTGCTGGTCAACTGCGCGGGCTTGCGCACCTATGGGCCGTTCCTGGCCCATGAATGGGCCGACGAACAGGATCTGCTGGAAGTCAACGTGCTGGCCCTGAGCCGCCTGTGTCACGCCATCGGTAACCTGATGGCTGTGCAGGGTGGCGGGCAGATTCTCAACGTCGCCGGCCTGGCCGGGGTGGCGCCTGGCCCATGGATGGCCGCCTATGCCGCCAGCAAGGCCTATGTGCTGAGCTTTTCACAGGCCCTGCGCGAAGAACTCAAGCGCACCGGCATCAAGGTCTCTGTACTGTGCCCTGGCCCGGTACGTTCCGCACGCCGGCGCATTGCGCGGCTCGATGGCAAGCCGCGCTGTCTCAGCCCCGAGGAAGTGGCGCTGTACACCGTGCGGGCACTGGACAAGAACCGCGCACTGATCATGCCTGGCCGGCGCAACCGCTGGCTGGCGTTCGCACCGCGGCTGTTGCCGCGCTGGCTGGTGCGCAAGCTGGCCGGGGTCATCCACCGCCGCTATTGCCCCTTAGGCATGGAATAGCCACTGGGCGAGCGGCGCCCGGCTGAGTACACTCGGCCCGACCCTCACCATGGAGCAAGTGCTGTGGACGATCTATTCCTCAAAATCATCAACCGGGAAATCCCGGCAGATATCATCTATGAAGACGACCAGATCCTGGCCTTCAAGGACATTGCACCCGCGGCACCGGTACATTTTCTGGTCATCCCGAAAAAGCACATTCGCACCCTCAATGACCTGACCGAAGAAGACAAGGCCCTGGCTGGCCACATCCTGTTCACCGCCCAGCGCCTGGCTGTCGAACAAGGCTGCGAGGAAGGTTTCCGCGTGGTCATGAACTGCAACCCCAAAGGCGGCCAGACTGTCTACCACATCCATATGCACGTGCTTGGCCAGCGCCAGATGAACTGGCCTCCGGGCTGACCCACGGCAAGCGACCCCGCCGCTATTGCGGTAAACTGTCGGGCACATTCTTGCGGAGGTGCCCGATGGCTACCGAACGTCACTACTCGCCGCTCGACCGCTTGTTGCTGCAGGCCGATACCGCCATGCGCACCTTGCTGCCTTTCAGCGGCCAACCTGCCCGGCCATCGCCGGCCATCGTCCAGCCAGACGTTGACCTGGACGAGCAACAGGCCCGCCATATTGCCGGGCTGATGCGCATCAACCATACCGGTGAAGTCTGCGCCCAGGCGTTGTACCAAGGCCAGGCCCTGACCGCCAAGCTGCCCGAAGTGCGCAAGGCCATGGAGCATGCCGCTGAGGAAGAAATCGACCACCTGGCCTGGTGCGAGCAGCGCATTCGCCAGCTGAACAGCCACCCGAGCGTGCTCAACCCTCTGTTCTACGGCATGTCGTTCGGCATTGGCGCACTGGCCGGGCTGGTCAGCGACAAGGTCAGCCTGGGCTTCGTCGCCGCTACCGAACATCAGGTGTGCAAGCACCTCGACGAGCACCTGGAGCAACTCCCGCACGAAGATGAAAAATCCCGGGCCATTCTCGAGCAGATGCGCATAGACGAAGAGCAGCACGCCGAGTCTGCGCTGGAAGCCGGTGGTTATCGCTTCCCGGCCCCCGTCCGCTTTGGCATGAGCTTGCTGGCCAAGGTCATGACCAAGAGCACATACCGCATCTGAAGGCATCACCATGACGGATCGATTCGACGCCAAGGACCTGGCGCGCGCCGTGCAAGCAGGCATTCTCCAACCAGGCCAGGACCAAAGCCTGTTGGCATTCCTGCGCCAGCAACCCGCACCACGTGGCAGCTTTCAGCTGGCCCATGTTGCCTTCTACTTTGGCGCCATGCTGATCATGGCGGCAATGGGCTGGTTGCTCACCGAGGCCTGGATGAGCCTCGGTGACGGCGCGCTGTTGATCATCGCCAGCCTCTATATCCTGCTGATCACCTTGTTCGCCCTCAATCTGCAACGCCGCGCCCAGCCCGTCGCTGCTGGCGTGCTGGCAGCAGTAGCCGTCAGCATCGTGCCGCTGGCGGTATTCGCTATCGAACGCATGCTCGGCTGGTGGCCACTGGACGATGCGCAGGCTGACTACCACCAGTACTATACCTACGTGCAAGGCGGCTGGCTGGCGATGGAAGCAGCCACGGTGCTTGCCGGGCTGCTAATGCTGCGACTGATCCCCTACCCGTTCGTCGTCATGCCAATGGCCGTGGCCTTGTGGTTCATGTCGATGGACCTTAGCGAGTGGTTCTTCGGCTCACCGTTCAGTTGGGAGCAGCGTCGCCACGTCTCCCTGTGGTTTGGGCTGGGCTTGCTGGTGGTTTTCCTCGTGATAGACGGCCGCACACGTGAGGACTACGCCCGTTGGGGTTACCTCGCCGGGCTGGCAGCGTTCTGGGGCGGGTTGACGCTACTGGACAGCGGCAGTGAGTTGGGCAAGGCCATGTACTGCCTGATCAACATTGCGCTGATGGGCATGGCGGTGCTGCTGCGTCGGCCGGTGTTCATGGTGTTTGGTGCGCTGGGGGTGGCGGCTTATCTGGGATATCTGTCGTACGAGGTGTTTGCCCAGTCGTTGCTGTTCCCGTTGGTGCTGACCATGATCGGGCTGGGGGTTATCTGGCTTGGCCTGGTTTACCAAAAGCGCCGGGAGCGGTTGAGCCAGGCGCTAAGAAGCAGTCTTCCGCAATGGTTGCGGATGGCCCTTCCGGCCCTGCGCGACTGAAGCTCGCCCGGGCCGCAGGTGGGAGCGGGCTCACCCGCTTCCACAAGGGCTGCAAAGCGGCCCCGGAATCTCAGCCTTAACCCAGCTCTACGATTTCATACCCATGGGTAATCTCAACCCCGGCACGCTCGAGCATGATCGAAGCCGAGCAATACTTTTCCGCCGACAGTTCCACTGCCCGCTTGACCTGCGCTTCTTTCAGCCCCCGCCCCTTCACCACGAAGTTCATGTGAATCTTGGTGAACACCTTCGGGTCTTCGCTGGCGCGCTCTGCCTCCAGAAATGCCTCACAGCTTTCCACTGCCTGGCGCGACTTCTTCAGAATGCTCACCACGTCAAAGCTGCTGCAGCCACCCAGGCCCAGCAACAGCATTTCCATCGGTCGCACGCCCAGGTTGCGGCCGCCGGCCTCGGGCGGGCCGTCCATTACGACGACATGGCCGCTCCCCGATTCGCCGAGGAACATTGCCTCACCGGCCCACTGGATACGTGCCTTCATCTACCCGGACTCCTGATTTTCGGAAAAGGGTGTCAGCTTAGACCTTGTGCGGCTGTGGGAAAAGCACGAGATGTGTCGGTTTAGTACCGAAACATCTCGTAGTGTCTGATAAGCTGGCGCCAAATGACTGGCGCTCTCCGTCAGCCAACCTCTATAAAAAGCCTATGCGTCGTATCGAACAGGATTTCGTGATGGTTGCCTCCGCCCTACCCGCCAAGATAAAGAACATCGACAAGCTGCTGGTACACTGCCAGCGCCGCCGCTACACCGCCAAAAGCAACATCATCTGCGCCGGCGACCGGGCCGAGACACTGTCTTTTATCATCAAGGGTTCGGTCACCATCCTCATCGAGGACGACGACGGCCATGAAATGATCATCGCCTACCTCAACAATGGCGATTTCTTTGGCGAGCTAGGCCTGTTCGAGCCCGTTGATGGCGAGCAGCAGCGCAGTGCCTGGGTACGCGCCAAGACCGAATGCGAAGTGGCCGAAATCAGCTACGAAAAGTTTCGCGAACTGGCGCGCCAGGACCCTGAAATCCTCTACGCCCTGGGCAGTCAAATGGCCCAGCGCCTGCGCAACACTACGCGCAAGGTTGGCGATTTGGCATTTTTCGACGTGACCGGGCGAGTTGCCCGTTGCCTGCTGGAACTGTGCAAGCAGCCCGACGCCATGACCCACCCCGATGGCATGCAAATCAAGATTACCCGTCAGGAAATCGGCCGAATCGTCGGTTGCTCTCGGGAAATGGTCGGCCGCGTTCTCAAAGACCTCGAGGAACGCAGCCTGGTGCAGGTCAAGGGCAAGACCATGGTGGTCCACGGTACCCGCTAGTCCTTGGGCAACTCGGCCAGCACCTTGGCGTAGGCCTGCGAAAGGCGCTCGAACCAGGGCGCTGCCGGCGCCACTTCGTGCAAGGCGATGTGCGCATCGGCGCGACAGCGTTGCTCCAGCTCACAGCACTCGTTGAAGCGGTTGACCGCCGCCACCATCGACTCACGCTCGTTGTCCAGCAGCAGCGCACCGTGCACCAGCACCACAGGGCGCTTGCCACCCAGGCCCTGACGCCAGCGCTGGGCGGTACCCACCAATTTGCGGCCATTGAGGTTGACGTTGTAGCGGCCATCGCAGAAGGCCCCGTCGATTTCCCCGACTGACGCCACCCCGCCCCACTCGCGCAGCACATCGCACAGCGGCAGACACAGGCGCTCGTAGGCATTTTCGATACGGCCGTGGTCGCCTTCACTGCGCGGCGCGGCGTAGACCAGTGCAACGTTCACCGTCGAATGCGACTGAGGCACCGGCTCACCGCCAGTTTCTCGCAGCAGCACCGGCCAGCCAGCAATAGCCAATTCCGCGCAGGCGACCTCGAAGTTGCCCAGCCGGCTCATGCGTCGAGGCATGACCAGCGCGTGGTCGGTGGGGCGCCAGAACAGCACACCATTCTCGCGTTCGCCGCGGCAGACGGCGGCCAGCAGTTCCTGCTCGGCGTGCAGGCCTTGTTCGACGCTCAGGGCCAGGGGTTGATCGGTCATTGATCCACCTATGATGTTGATTTCAAGGGCCTCTTCGCGGGTTAACCCGCTCCTACAACAGGGCGCGTACCTGTGTGGGGGCGGGCTTGCCCGCGACACGGCCATTACAGGTACAAAAAAGCCGGCAAAAACGCCGGCTTCATTTGATCAGTCCAGTTGCTGAACAGTCTTCTTCACCTGCTCGGGGAAGAACAGCCGCTGTAATTCCAGGCCAGGCTGCTCGGCGCGCATGAACGCCTCTCCCACCAGGAACGAGTAAACCTCGTTGATTGCCATCAGCTCCACATCGGCCCGGTTGAGAATACCGCTTTCGGTAATCGCCAGACGGTCACGCGGAATGCGCGGCAGCAGGTCAAGGGTGGTTTCCAGGCTGACTTCGAAGGTGTGCAGGTTGCGGTTGTTCACCCCAACCAGCGGTGTATCCAGGGTTTTCAGCGCGCGCTCCAGTTCATCGCCATCGTGCACTTCTACCAGCACGTCGAGGCCGACGTCCTTGGCGGTGGCCGCCAGTTCAGCCATCTTCACGTCATCCAGCGCCGACACGATCAGCAGTACGCAATCTGCGCCCAGGGCCCGGGCTTCGACGATCTGGTAAGGGTCGACCATGAAGTCCTTGCGAATCACCGGCAGCGAAACCGCCGCGCGGGCCTGCTGCAAGTACTCATCGGCACCCTGGAAATAATCGACATCGGTCAACACCGACAGGCAGGTGGCCCCGCCCTTCTCGTAGCTGACCGCGATTTCCGCTGGCACGAAGTGCTCGCGGATCACGCCCTTGCTTGGCGACGCTTTCTTGATTTCGGCAATCACCGCTGGCTGCTTGCGCTTGGCCTGCTCGATCAGCGCGTTGGCGAAGCCTCGCGGGGCGTCAGCGGCCTTGGCCAGGCCCTCCAGTTCGGCGAGGCTGACGCGCGCACTGCGCTCGGCCACTTCCTGAAACTTGCGGGCAATGATCCTTTCCAGCACCGTCGGCACACTCATGCTTCGTTCTCCACCTTGAATACTGCAGTAAAGGCACCCAATTCCTGCAGCTTTTCCCAGGCCAAGCCGGTGTGCAGTACATCATGGGCCAGTTCTACACCGGCTTTCAGGCTCATGGCATGGTCAGCGGCATACAGCGCCGCGCCGGCATTAAGCACGATCATCTCGGCGGCCTTCTGACCGTCCTCGGTCTTGCGCCGGCCCAGCGCATCGCGGATCAACTCCAGCGAAGCCTGAGGGCTCTCGACAGCCAGGCCATGAAGGCTCTGGCTCTTCATGCCGAGGTCTTCCGGCTCTACCCAATATTCAGTGATTTCGCCGTTTTTCAGTTCGGCAACGAAGGTGGGCGCAGCCAGGCTGAACTCGTCCAGACCATCCTTCGAGTGCACGACCAGCACATGCTTGCTCCCCAGGCGCTGCAGCACCTCAGCCAGCGGGCGGCAAAGGGTTTGTGCGAACACACCGACCACCTGGTGCTTCACTCCGGCCGGATTCGTAAGCGGGCCGAGCATATTGAACAGGGTGCGCAACCCCAGTTCTCGACGTGGGCCAGCGGCATGTTTCATGGCCGAGTGGTGACTTTGCGCGAACATGAAGCCGATGCCCAGGCTGTCGATGCAGCGTGCCACTTGAGTCGGCGTCAGGTTCAGGTAGATGCCGGCAGCTTCCAGCAGGTCGGCACTGCCGCTCTTGCCCGATACTGCGCGGTTACCATGCTTGGCCACGGGGCAACCCGCCGCCGCCAGGACGAAAGACGAAGCGGTGGACACGTTGAAGATGTTGGCGCCATCACCGCCGGTCCCGACAATATCGACGACACCATCGAGGCTTTGCAGCTCGACCTTTTCGGCCAGCTCACGCATCACCGACACCGCACCGACGATTTCGTCGATGCTTTCGCTTTTCATGCGCATGCCCATCAGGAAAGCGCCTATCTGCGCCTCGCTGCACTGACCGGTCATGATCTGGCGCATGACCTCGCGCATTTCTTCGGTAGTAAGGTCCAACTGGCCGACGATACGGCTCAACGCACTCTTGATATCCATGTTCGATCCTTAACGGCGGCCGCCGGTCTGCTTGAGGAAGTTGGCGAACAGTTCGTGGCCCTGCTCGGTCAGGATCGACTCAGGGTGGAATTGCACCCCTTCGATATTCAGCGTCTTGTGGCGCAGGCCCATGATCTCATCGACCGAACCGTCGGCATGGGAGGTCCAGGCGGTCACTTCCAGGCAGTCGGGCAAGGTTTCACGCTTTACCACCAGCGAGTGGTAACGGGTCACGGTCAGCGGGTTGTTAAGGCTGGCGAACACGCCCAGGTCGCGGTGATATACCGGGCTGGTCTTGCCGTGCATGACCTGGCGTGCACGTACAACGTCGCCGCCAAAGGCCTGCCCGATTGACTGGTGGCCCAGGCATACGCCGAGGATTGGCAACTTCCCGGCGAAATGCAGGATGGCCTCGATGGACACGCCCGCCTCGCTTGGGGTGCATGGGCCCGGGGATACGACGATGCGCTCAGGGTTGAGGGCCTCGATCTGAGCGATGGTCAATTCGTCATTGCGAATGACCTTGACCTCGGCACCCAGCTCGCCAAGGTACTGAACGACGTTGTAAGTGAATGAGTCGTAATTGTCGATCATCAGTAACATGGTGTTAAACCTCTTGAATCTACTGACTTCATGATTCGAACCTTCCTGCACCAGCCACAGGCGCGGCTTTGCCACAACAGGCGGTAAACGAGAAGGCAAACGGGGGCGGGCCGGGCGGGCCGGCAGGAGATAAAGTCAGGCGCGCCAACGCCAACGGGCGTGGGCCTTGATTACGCGCATCAAGAGTTTGCTGACGATCAACACAGGATAGGTCTCGCTCATACGTCCCGGCACAGTAGCCTACCGGGGCGACGGGCGCAATATGCCTGTAAACACGGGGAAACGAATGGACTTGGGAGCGAAGCACTACGATTTGCTAAGGTCGATGGGGTTGTCCTGATAAAAACAAAGAAAAGGATGTTCCCTGATGCGAAAAGCCCCGTTATTGCGCTTTACCCTCGCTTCACTGGCCTTGGCCTGTAGCCAGGCGTTGGCCGGCCCTTCGCCCTATTCAACCCTCATCGTGTTTGGCGACAGCCTCGCCGATGCAGGGCAGTTTCCCGACCTGAGCGGCGGTACCCCAGGCGCGCGTTTCACCAACCGCGATGCCGACGGCAACTTCGCTCCGGTGTCACCGATGATCCTCGGTGGCCGCCTGGGCGTCGCGCCTGGCGACCTGAACCCGTCGACATCCATAGGCATCCAGCCCGATGGTAATAACTGGGCAGTTGGCGGGTACACCACCCAACAGATCCTGGACTCGATCACGACAACGTCCGAGACCGTCATCCCACCAGGAAACCCCAATGCCGGGTTGGTGCTGCGCGAGCGCCCCGGCTACCTGGCCAACGGCCTGCGCGCCGACCCAAATGCCTTGTATTACCTGACAGGTGGCGGTAACGACTTCCTGCAGGGCCTGGTGAATAGCCCGGCCGACGCCGTAGCCGCCGGCGCCCGCCTGGCTGCCAGCGCCCAAGCCCTTCAGCAAGGAGGCGCGCGCTACATCATGGTCTGGCTGCTACCTGACCTCGGCCAAACGCCCAATTTCAGCGGCACGCCACAGCAAAACCCACTGTCACTGCTCTCCGCTGCGTTCAACCAGTCACTGATCAGCCAGCTAGGGCAGATCGATGCCCAGATCATTCCACTGAACATCCCTGTGCTGTTGAGCGAGGCGCTGTCCAGCCCCAGTCAGTTCGGCCTGGCCAGCGACCAGAACCTGGTCGGTACCTGCTACAGCGGTGATAGCTGCGTGGAAAACCCGGTGTACGGTATCAACGGCACAACGCCAGACCCGACCAAACTGCTGTTCAACGACTCGGTCCACCCGACCATCGCGGGTCAGCAGCTGATTGCCGATTACGCCTACTCGATCCTCGCAGCCCCCTGGGAACTGACCCTGCTACCGGAAATGGCCCACGCCAGCCTGCGGGCTCATCAGGATGAGTTGCGCAATCAGTGGCAGACGCCTTGGCAAGCCGTTGGCCAATGGCAAGCCTTTGTCGCCAGTGGCGCTCAGGACCTGGACTTCGACGGCCAGCGCAGCGCGGCCAGCGGTGACGGCCGCGGCTACAACCTGACCGTGGGCGGCAGCTATCGCCTGAACGACGCCTGGCGCCTGGGCCTGGCCGGCGGTGCGTACCGGCAGAAGCTGGAAGCTGGCGAACAGGATTCGGACTACAAGCTGAACAGCTATATGGCCAGCGCCTTTGCCCAATACCGTCAGGACCGATGGTGGGCCGACGCGGCGCTGACCGCCGGGCACCTGGACTACAGCGACCTCAAGCGTACCTTCGCCCTGGGCGTGAATGACCGCAGTGAAAAAGGCGACACCGACGGCGAGGCCTGGGCAATGTCCGGGCGGCTGGGCTACAACCTGGCGGCCGACACCAGCAACTGGCAGTTGGCACCTTTCATCAGTGCCGACTATGCGCGGGTGAAGGTGGATGGCTACGAAGAGAAGAGCGGGCGCTCGACGGCGCTTGGCTTCGATGACCAGGAGCGCACGTCACGTCGCCTGGGCGTGGGGTTGTTGGGCAGTGTGCAGGTACAGCCAAATACCCGGCTTTTTGCCGAGGTGGCGCAGGAGCATGAGTTTGAGGACGACGAGCAGGATGTGACGATGCACCTGACCAGCTTGCCGGCGAATGATTTCACCCTGACCGGGTATACGCCGCACAGCGACCTGACCCGGGCGAGCCTGGGTGTGAGCCATGAACTGGTGGCAGGGGTGCATTTGCGCGGGAACTACAATTGGCGCAAGAGTGATGAGTTGACGCAGCAGGGCGTTAGCGTGGGGGTTAGCGCGGACTTCTGAATTGCTGGGGGCCGCTTTGCGGCCCATTCGCGGGTAAACCCGCTCCTACGACGGCCCCGTATACCTGAGGCTTGCGCATCCCTTGTAGGAGCGGGTTTACCCGCGAATACGGTGGCGGCGGCAACGGTGAACCGCGGGTGGAGATTGGCCAGCAGGCCCGGCCCATTCGCGGGTGAACCCGCTCCTACGACGGCCCCGTATACCTGAGGCTTGCGCATCCCTTGTAGGAGCGGGTTTACCCGCGAATACGGTGGCGGCGGCAACGGTGAACGGCAGGTAGAAATTGGCCAGCAGGCCCGGCCCTTTCGCGGGTGAACCCGCTCCTACACAACCTTGTAGGAGCGGGTTTACCCGCGAATGGGCTGCGCAGCAGCCCCAATCAATTTATCTGGCGGAAGTCTGCTCTGCCAACGCCACTGCACGGAACATCGCCCGGCGCTTGTTGATGGTTTCTTCCCATTCCAGCGCCGGCACCGAGTCGGCAACGATGCCGCCACCGGCCTGCACATGCAGCTCGCCATCCTTGATCACCGCAGTACGAATGGCAATTGCGGTATCCATGTTGCCGTTCCAGGCAAAATAGCCGACAGCACCGCCGTAAACCCCACGCTTGACCGGTTCCAGCTCGTCGATGATCTCCATCGCGCGGATCTTGGGCGCACCCGACAAGGTGCCAGCCGGCAGAATCGCCCGCAGTGCATCCATCGCCGTCAGGCCTTCACGCAGCTGGCCGGTAACGTTGGAAACAATGTGCATCACGTTGGAGTAACGCTCGATCACCATCTTCTCGGTCAGGCGCACACTGCCGGTCGAAGACACACGGCCGACATCGTTGCGGCCCAGATCGATCAGCATCAGGTGCTCGGCAATTTCCTTGTCGTCCGACAGCAGGTCGTCTTCCAGCGCACGATCGGCCTCTTCGGTCGCACCACGCGGGCGGGTACCGGCAATCGGGCGCACGGTGACCAGGTTGTCCTCGACACGTACCAGCACTTCGGGCGAGCTGCCGACCACATGGAAGTCACCGAAGTTGAAGAAGTACATATATGGCGTCGGGTTGAAGCAGCGTAGCGCGCGATACAGGTCGATAGGCGCAGCCTTGAAGTCGATCGACATGCGCTGCGACGGCACCACCTGCATACAGTCCCCGGCCAGGATGTATTCCTTGATACGACCGACGGCGTTTTCGTAATCCTCGCGGGTGTAGCTGGAGCGGAACGCCGGCTCGGCCGCCGGCGGGCCGCTCAGGTCCAGGCCGCGGCGTGGGGTGATTGGCTGGCGCAAGGTTTCCAGCAAACCTTGCAGACGTGCCTGGCCCTGTTCGAAGGCCTGATCTTCAGCGGGGTCGACCAACACGATGGCGTGCATCTTGCCCGCCAGGTTGTCGAACACCACCACCGCGTCGGACACCATCAGCAGGATATCCGGTACGCCCAGCGGGTCCGGGTTGGGGCTGGCGCCCAGACGCTTTTCTACATAACGAACGCAGTCGTAGCCAAAGTAGCCAACCAGGCCGCCATTGAAACGCGGCAGGCCGGGGATATCGGCAACTTTGTAGCGGTCCTTGAAGGTTTCAACGAATGCCAGCGGGTCTTCGACCTCGCAGCTTTCCACCTCGACGCCATCGTGCAGGATGCTGACATGGTAGCCATGCACACGCATCACGGTGCGCGATGGCAAGCCGATCATCGAGTAACGGCCCCACTTCTCGCCGCCCTGCACCGATTCGAGCAGGTACGAGTTGGGCTGGTCAGCCAGTTTCAGGTAGATCGACAGCGGCGTGTCGAAGTCGGCCAAGGTTTCACAGGCCAAGGGAATACGGTTGTAGCCGGCAGCGGCCAGGCGCAGGAATTCTTCGCGGTTCATGAGTGGTCTCGTGGCAAGCAGCAATAGGTCAGGCAAACGGACGGGCCGGCACACGCCGGCAGGCTGAAGTCAGGCGCGCCAACGCCAACGGGCCAAGGCCTTGATGACTTTCATCCAGAATTTGCCAGTAACCGCCACGGTGGACTCTCTGTCTTGTGAGGCTTGAAGGTCCGCCAACGTTATCCCAGTGGCCGGGTCTGCGCAACCGGGCAGCAATGCGCGCAGGTCGTCGATTACCAGGCTGGGGGATTCGTCGTCGATCGGCCGGCCATGGTTATAGCCGTAGGTCAGGCCCACGCATTGCACGCCAGCCGCCTTGGCCGCCTGCACGTCACTGCGCGAATCACCGACAAACAGGGACTGCTGCGGGGTGACACCGGCCATCTGCATGACGAACAGCAACGCCGCCGGGTCGGGCTTTTTCTGCGGCAGGGTGTCGCCACCAATGATCCAGCGGAAGAAATTACCGATCTTCATCTGGTCCAACAGTGGGCCAACAAAGCGCTCAGGCTTGTTGGTAATCAGCGCCATCTCCACGCCCTGCTTGCGCAGCCAGCGCAGGGTGTCGCGCACACCGGGGTAGACCACGGTAAGTTCATGGCTTTCGGCATAAGCGTCCATGAACAGCGCCAGCGCCTGTTCTGCCAGCGCATCGTCCACGTCGGCATGGTCGATGCCGCCCGCCAACGCGCGGCGCACCAGCACCTGGGCGCCATTGCCAACCCAGTGGCGCACTGCCTCAAGGCCAGCAGGCGGGCGCCCCAGTTCGAGCAGCATGCGGTCCACGGCGGCGGCCAGGTCAGGCACGGAATCGATCAGGGTACCGTCCAGATCGAACATTACCAGCCTTGGCAGCTCCCCCGGGAACAGCTGCTCGAAGCCACTCATGGGCGGGCCAGGGCCAGTTCGGCGCGCATCTTGGCGATCACTTCCTGGTAGTCCGGGGCGTTGAAGATCGCCGAGCCGGCCACGAAGGTATCGGCGCCAGCGGCAGCGATCTCGCGGATGTTGTTGACGTTCACGCCACCATCGATCTCCAGACGGATATCACGGCCACTGGCGTCGATCAGCGCACGCGCTTCGCGCAGCTTGTCGAGGGTGCCGGGGATGAACTTCTGCCCGCCGAAGCCTGGGTTGACGCTCATCAGCAGCACCATGTCGATCTTGTCCATCACATACTTCAGGGCGTCCAGGCTGGTGGCCGGGTTGAACACCAGGCCGGCCTTGCAACCACCATCCTTGATCAGCTGAAGCGAACGGTCGATGTGCTGCGTGGCTTCAGGGTGGAAGGTGATGTAGGTGGCACCCGCTTCGATAAAGTCGCCAATGATGCGGTCAACCGGGCTGACCATCAGGTGCACGTCGATCGGCGCAGTAACGCCGTACTTGCGCAGAGCGGTGCAAACCATCGGACCGATGGTCAGGTTGGGGACATAGTGATTGTCCATGACATCGAAGTGGACGATGTCTGCACCCGCAGCCAATACCTTGTCGACGTCCTCACCCAGGCGGGCAAAATCGGCAGAGAGAATGGAGGGGGCAATAGCGTAGGGCTGCATGGCGCACCTGTTGGCAGAGTCACGGTGGCGCGCATTGTAACTCAGGGAAAGCGATGAAGGCTGATTGGTATCAATTGGTGTCGACCAGCGCAACCTGTGCCGGCCTCCGCGACTTTAGCCGCGAAGAGGCCGGCACAGGCAACCCATCATCAAGCTGGCTGTTGAGTCCTCAGCTTCTCACTACGCCCACGCAACCATTCCAGGGTCAGCAGCAACAACACCGAGAACGCAATCAGCAAGGTCGCCGCCGCGGCAATGGTCGGGCTCAGGTTCTCGCGAATACCACTGAACATCTGCCGCGGCAGAGTTGCCTGTTCCGGCCCGGCGAGGAACAGCGTCACCACCACCTCGTCAAACGAGGTGGCAAAGGCAAACAGGGCGCCCGAGATGACACCGGGCGCGATCAGCGGCAGGGTCACCCGACGGAAAGCCAGCAGAGGCGAGGCTCCCAGGCTGGCCGCCGCACGCACCAGATTGTAGTTGAACCCCTGTAGCGTCGCCGACACGGTAATGATGACGAACGGCACACCCAGTACCGCATGCACCAGAATCAGCGAGGTGAAACTGTTGCCCATGCCCAGAGGGGCGAAGAACAGGTAACTGGCCACCCCGATGATCACTACCGGCACCACCATGGGCGAGATCACCAGCGCCATCACCAGCGACTTGCCGGGGAAATCGCCACGGGTCAGGCCGATGGCCGCCAACGTGCCGAACACCATGGCCAGCACCGTGGCCGCTGGGGCAACGATGATGCTGTTTTTCAACGCCCGCATCCATTCGGCCGAGCCGAAGAAGTCCTGATACCACTGCAGCGAGAAGCCCTGCAGCGGGTACACCAGGAAGCTGCCACTGTTGAACGACAGCGGCACGATCACCAGCACTGGCAAGATCAGGAACAGCAGGATCAAGCCGCAGAGAATACGCAGGCTGTAGAACCAGACCCGCTCCACGGGCGACATGTATGGGCTCAGCATGACAGGCTCCTCAGCTCAGGCGCAGACGGCTGGCGCCGACCAGCCAGCTATAGATCAGGTACAACAGCACGGTCGCCAGCAGCAACAGCCCGCCCAGTGCGGTGGCCATGCCCCAGTTAATGCTGGTGTTGGTGTAGAAGGCGACGAAGTAGCTGACCATCTGGTCGTTGGGGCTACCCAGCAGCGCCGGGGTGATGTAGTAACCGATGGCAAGGATGAACACCAGCAGGCAACCGGCGCCAACACCGGCGTAAGTCTGCGGGAAGTACACCCGCCAGAAACTGGCGAACGGGTGGCAGCCCAGCGAGATCGCCGCACGCATGTAGCTCGGGGAAATACCCTTCATCACGCTGTACAGCGGCAGGATCATGAACGGCAGCAGGATGTGCACCATCGAGATGTAGACACCTGTGCGGTTGAACACCAGCTCCAGCGGCTGGTCGATGATGCCCATGGCCATCAGCGCGCTGTTGATCAGCCCGCCCGACTGCAGCAGCACGATCCAGGCCGCCACCCGCACCAGGATCGATGTCCAGAAAGGCAACAGCACCAGAATCATCAGCAGGTTGCTCTGCCGGGTCGGCAGGTTGGCCAACAAGTAGGCCAGTGGGTAGGCCAGTACCAGGCAGATAGTGGTAATCACCACCCCCATCCACAGGGTACGGATAAAAATGTCCAGGTAAATGGCCTGGTCCGGGGTGGCCTTGGCCAGCTCACCAAGGTCATCGATGCGATGGTCCACTGAGGCCAGCAGGTAGAAAGAAGTCACCGAACTGGTATTGCGGCGGATCGCCTGCCAATAAGCCGGGTCACCCCAACGCTCGTCGACAGCCTGCAACGCATCCTTATAAGAGGCAGGCTCAGCCTTGAAGGGCAGTGCACGGGCAGTCTTGGTCAACAAGCTGCGGTAACCGGCCAGCTCCATGTTCAAGCGTTTGGAAAGGTCACCAAGGGTCTGGTTCTTGCGCGACTCGGCCAAATCCTGGCTCAGCGCCTTGTAAACGTCCTCGCCTGGCAGGCTTTTGCCATCCCACTGGCTGATGACTTCCACCGTGCGCGGCAGGCCGCCGACCACTTCAGGGTTGCCGACGCTCTTGTACAGCAGCGCCGCAATCGGCACCAGGAACACCAGCAGAAGAAACAGCGCCAGCGGCGCGATCAACGCCTGCGCCTTCCAGCGGTTGACCCGCTCGGCGTGTTTGAGGCGCTGCTTGAGACTTGAACCTGCGCCTTCGTTGAGGGGCACTGCAATGGCCATGGCGAACTCCGCAATACAGGCTGAATTGGGGGCCGCTTTGCGGCCCCACACACTGGACGTTTACTTCTTCGCCGCCCAGGCGTTGAAGCGTTGCTCCAGCTGCTCGCTGTTGTCGGCCCAGAACGCCACGTCGATCTGCACCTGGTTGGCAATGTTCTCAGGCGTGGTCGGCATGTCTTTCTTCACTTCGTCCGACAGCAGGCTCACGGCCTTGGAGTTGGCCGGGCCATAGGCGATGTTTTCGGAGTAGATCTTCTGCTGCTCGGGCTTGACGCTGTAGGCGATGAACTTCTTCGCCTCTTCGACGTTTTTGGCGCCTTTAGGAATTGCCCATGCATCGAAGTCGTAGATGCCGCCGTTCCACACCACCTTGAGGTTGCTTTCTTTCTGCACAGCGGCAATACGGCCGTTGTAGGCAGAGCTCATGACCACGTCGCCAGAGGCCAGGAACTGCGGTGGCTGTGCACCCGCTTCCCACCACTGGATGCTGGGCTTGAGTTCGTCGAGTTTCTTGAAGGCGCGGTCCTGGCCTTCCTTGGTTGCCAGCACTTTGTAGACGTCCTTGGGCGCAACGCCGTCGGCCATCAGTGCAAATTCCATTGTGTACTTGGCGCCCTTGCGCAGGCCGCGCTTGCCCGGGAACTGCTTGGTGTCCCAGAAATCGGCCCAGCTGGTGGGGGCGGTCTTGAGCTTGTCGGCGTTGTAGGCCATGACCGTGGACCAGACGAAGAAGCCCACGCCGCAAGGCTGAATGGCACCAGGCACGTAGTCGGCTTCATTGCCGAACAGGGCTGGATCGAGCTCTTCGAACATGCCCTCGTCGCAGCCGCGCGCCAGCTCTGGCGACTCAACCTCTACCAGGTTCCACGACACACTCTTGGTGTCGACCATCGCCTTGACCTTGGCCATTTCGCCGTTGTACTCACCCGCGACAATCTTGCCATTACCCGCTTTTTCCCAGGGTTCGTAGAACGCTTTGACCTGGGCAGCCTTGTTGGCGCCCCCGAACGAGATCACGGTGAGGTCTGCGGCCATGGCCTGGCCAGCGGTGAACAGCCCCAAAGCCAGGGCGGTCAGTTTCAACTGCTTGCGCATTATTATTCTCTCCACAGTACAGGGTTGGTGAAGCAATCCATCAATGGGCTTCGGCAATCGGATCGAGCGCGCGGGCGTGCTCCACCTCCCAGCCCAGCGGTACTACATCGCCCACGGCCAACGCCGGGTCGAGCTCGGCAATAGGCTGCTTCACGAAGAAGTCGCCTTTGCCGCAAACCTCCAGACGCACCCGCACGTGGTCGCCCAGGTAAATGAATTCGGCCACCCGGCCAGAGAACCGGTTCACGCAGCTTTCACTGTGGCCGTTCAGACGCACGCGTTCCGGGCGTATCGACAGGGTCACCGGCTCGCCGGCCTGGCCGACATTCACCGCCAGCGCCTCGACCCGCTCACCGCGAGGCAACTGCACCTGGCAACGTTTGCCATCGCTGGCCAGCAGGGTGCCGCTGATGCGGTTGTTCTCGCCGATGAAGTTGGCGACGAAGGTGTTGCAAGGCTCTTCGTACAGCGTGCGCGGGTCGGCGATCTGCTGGATTTCGCCCTGGTGGAACACCGCCACGCGGTCGGACATGGTCAGCGCTTCGCCCTGGTCGTGGGTCACGTACACCACGGTTACACCCAGGCGCTGGTGAATGTGCTTGATCTCCATCTGCATGTGTTCGCGTAGCTGCTTGTCCAGCGCGCCAAGTGGCTCATCCATCAGCACCAGTTGCGGCTCGAACACCAATGCCCGGGCCAGCGCCACACGCTGCTGCTGGCCGCCAGACAGCTGGCCGGGGTAGCGTTTGGCGAAAGCGTCGAGCTGGACCATGTTCAGCACACGTTTGACCCGCTCGCTGATGTCGGTCTTGCTCAGGTTGCGCACGGTCAGCGGAAAGGCCAGGTTCTCGGCCACGGTCATGTGCGGAAACAGCGCGTAGTTCTGGAACACCATGCCGATATCACGCTTGTGCGGCGGCACGTTGTTGATCGAGCGGCCGCCAAGCTGGATTTCACCGGCGGTGGGGGTCTCGAAGCCCGCCAGCATCATCAGGCTGGTGGTCTTGCCCGAGCCGGACGGGCCAAGCAGGGTGAGGAACTCGCCCTTGCGGATATCCAGGTTGAGGTCTTTGACGATCAGCGACTCGCCGTCGTAGCTCTTCTGCACACCACGGAAGCTGACCAGCGTTTCGCCGGTTGCAGCGTTCGACTTCGCCTCGCTCATGCCTGCACCTTCTTGTTGGATGACTGCGTAGGCAAAAGAGTAGAAGAGACGCAAGCGCCCGAAAATCGGGGGTACTGAGAGAATGCCATCATCCGGATGGAAGATTTGTTGTAGGGATCGCCCTACAAGGATGGCGGGATTGGAATGCCCTTGCGAGCCAACCACGAAACCTGTGGGAGCGGGCATGCCCGCGAAGAGGCCGGCTCAGCCATAGAGATCAGCAGGCCAGGCTCGTTCGCGGGCATGCCCGCTCCCACAGAGGATTCGGGAAGTTTCGGGCACCCGTATGTCGCAATCAGACCAGCTTGTGCTCCATGGCGTACTTCACCAGCTCCGCCAGCGAGTTCACTTTCAACTTCTGCATCAGGCGTGCCTTGTGGGTGCTGATGGTCTTGCTCGACAGCGCCAACTGCTGGGCGATGTCGTTGACGTTGGCGCCTTGGGCCAGGCGCTCGAACACCGAAAACTCCCGCTCCGAGAGCAATGTGTGCAACGGCCGGGATTCGGTGAGGCCTACTTCGAACACCATGCGGTCGGCCAGCGACGGGTCGATATAACGCCCGCCACCGGCCACCCGACGAATCGCTGTCAACAACAACGCCGGATCACTGTCTTTGGTGGCATAGCCCGCCGCACCGGCCTTCAGCGCCCGCGCCGCCATCTGTGCCTCGTCATGCATCGACAACATCAGGATCGCTGGAGCATCGTGCAACGCACGGATACGCGGGATCGCCTCCAGGCCGTTCACACCCGGCATCGAGATGTCCAGCAGTACCACCTCGCACGGTGTGTGGCGCAGGGTTTCGAGCAACTGCTCGCCATTACCGGCCTCCCCCGCCACTTGCATGTCCTTGGCCAGGCCAATCAACTGCTTGATGCCTTCACGGACAATGGTGTGGTCTTCGGCCACCAGTACTCGAATCACGATTGCTCTCCTACTCCAATGGAATGGCCACGCTCAGGCTGGTGCCTTCGCCCGGCTCGCTTTCCAGCGTCATGCTCCCCCCCAGCATCAGCACCCGCTCGCGCACACCCACCAGGCCAAACGAGGTAGGCCGGGTCTGCTCGCGGCAAAAGCCTTGGCCATCATCACTGACCGTCATGCGCAACTGTCCGCCCTCACGTACCAGCTCAATCTCTACGCTGTGCGCCTGGGCGTGACGCATCACATTGGTCAGCGCCTCCTGGAGGATACGAAACAGCCCGGTGGCCTTGGCATCACTCAATGCTGGCAGATTATCGGGCACTTGCACCAGACAGGGGATTTGCGTGCGTGCCTCGAAACGCCGCGCCTGCCATTCGATGGCCGAGGCAATGCCGGCATCGAGGATCGGCGGACGCAAGGCAGTGGCGACATCGCGGACCAACTGGAACAACTGGGCAATCAGGCGTTTCATGCTCGCCAGGCGATCATTCAGGCCAGGGTCCAGCTCGGCATAGGCCAGCTCGCACATCGACACTTCCAGCTTGAGCACGGTCAGCATCTGCCCCAGCTCATCATGCACTTCCCGGGCGATACGGGCTTTTTCTTCTTCACGCACGCTCTCCAGGTGGGCCGAGAGTTCGCGCAGCTGCTCCTGGGACTTTGCCAGCGCCAGCTCGGCCCGCTTGCCCTGTGTGATGTCCCAGACTACACCGTCCCACACCACCTGGCCGTTGCCCAGATGCCGGGCGCTAGCCTTGATATCGGCCCAGCGCTGTTCGCCCTGCCGGGTGAGGATGCGCCCCTGCCAGGACCAGTCCTGGTCGCTGGCCAGGGCCAGGTCCTGCACCTTGTGATAATCAGCACGGTCCTCGGGGTGCACCAGGTTGCGCAGGCCCATCTGCGGGTGCTGGATCTCGCTGGGTGCATAACCCACCAATGCCTCGCTACCCTCACTGATATAGGGGAACTCCAGATCGCCCTCGGCTGGGTCACGTTCCAGGCGAAACACCAACCCTGGTACGTTGCCAGCAATGCCCTTGAGCCGCGCCTCGCTTTCGCGAAGGGCCGCCAAGGCACGGTGGCGCTCAGTGACATCGGCGAGGTAGACCACCAGATATTCGGAATCACGAAAGCGCAGAAAGCTCAGTGACAGCTCCACGGGTAGCAAGCTTTGATCAGCCCGCCGGCATTGCGTCTCAAACTGACCGACACCCCCCGCCCCTGTCCGCGCCCCTTTCCACAGCTCCAGCCAACGGTCCATGTTCAGGCTCGGCTCGAAGTCGCTCAGCGGCCGCTCCAGCAACGCCCCTTCGCTGTAGCCCAACATGCGCTCGGCGGCATGGTTGGCGTAACGCACATGGCTGTCCCAGTTGACCCAGAGGATACCCACGGTGCTCTGATCGATGGCGAACTGGCTCAGGCGCAACGCCTCTTCGCGCACCTGGCGCTCAACAAGGCTTTCCCGCGCGGCCAACAGGCTGCGCTCCAGCTGGCGTTGCTGACGGCGTTGCCACACCAGCGTGGCCAAGGCACACAACAGCAACAGACCGAACAGCAAGGCCATGTTCTGCCAGAAGCCCGGCGACTCGCTCAGGCGCGGGTACTTCGGCTGCAACCAGCGCTGATGCAGTTGTTCCAGCTCCTTGGCCGGCACTGCCTGCAAGCCACGTTCAAGTACATCGGCCAGCAGCGGCCAGTCGCGCCGCGAACCGATACGCAACAGCTGCGGCAGGCCAATATCGCCAACCACCGCCAGCTCACCGAACTCGCTCTCGCGGGACAGGCGGCTGAGCTGCGCTTCATCCAGCACGGCGAAACTGGCCTGGCCACCTACCACCAGTTGCAAGGCCTCACGATCGTCGGGCACCCCCTGCAGGTTGAGGTTGCCGTAGTTGCCGCGCAGGTAATCCGCCAGCGGGCTGGGCATGCGCACCGCCACGCGTTGCTCGGCTTCAAGCTTTTCCAGCTCCACGGCCATGGCCCCGGTGCGCGGCCCCACCACCAGCTGTGGCACGCGCATGTACGGGTCGCTAAATAGCCACAGGCGCAGGCTGGCTGGCGTCTGGGTAAGGCCAGGGGCGAAGTCGATTTCGCCGCTTTGCAGGGCATGTTCCAAACTGGCCTGGTCACTGAAGTTACGCCAGGTGAGGTCCAGCCGCAGCGCCTGCGCCAGGCTGTTCACCAGCTCCACATTGGCCCCATACAGTTGCTGCAGACGCCGGTCGAACTGGGCGTAGGGCGCCTGCAACACCAGGCCGACACGCAGGCTGCGGTGGGTGTCCAGCCACTGCTGCTGGTCAGGCTCCAGCACCACAGTTGGCATTGCCTCGGGCTTGGCCCAGGCAATCAAGGGCAGCCACAAGCAGCCGATAACCAACAGGCGACGCACTCGCTTCATCTATACGCTCGACTTGGCAAAGACGGCCATGCAGCATGGCCGTCACGGGCAAATACTATTAGGCTGCCGGTTTCATTCTGGCCTTGGGTTGACTCATGTCCACACTTTATCGCACGACGCTGGCAATGTGCTGCCTGGCCTCGGTCCTTCCACTCGGCGCCCTGGCCGCCGATGCCGAAAAACCACCTGCAAATACCATGGCACCGGCTGCCGAGGCCCCACGCCCACCCTTGCTGGAACGCAGCCAGGAGGATGCACTGGCACTGGAGCGGCTGCTGCCCAAGGCTGAGCAGCAGACCCTGCAGGCCGGTGCCGACAGCTTCCTGGCCCTGTGGAAGCCGGCCAACGACAACGATCCGCAAGGGGCGGTGATCATTGTCCCCGGTGCAGGCGAAACGGCCGACTGGCCAAATGCAGTCGGCCCACTGCGGCAAAAATTCCCGGATATCGGCTGGCACAGCCTGAGCATCAGCCTGCCCGACCTGCTCGCAGACAGCCCGCAAGCACGGGTCGAAGCCACACCACCGGTAGCGCCTGCGCCAGACAAAGGCGAAAGCGCACCGGTCAAAGACGTGCCGGCCGACGCCAACGCCAACGTGGCCCAAGCCACCGCGGCCGATGCCGATACAGCAGAAAGCACCGATGCCGAACAAGCCAGCGAGCAGGCCGACCCGGCAGATGCCGAACGCATCTTCGCCCGCCTGGATGCCGCCGTGGCGTTCGCCCAACAACACAATGCCCGCAGCATCGTACTGATCGGCCATGGTAGCGGTGCATATTGGGCGGCGCGCTACCTGAGCGAGAAGCAGCCACCGCAGGTACAAAAACTGGTGATGGTCGCTGCACAGACCCCTGCACGGGTGGAGCAGGACCTGGAAAGCCTGGCCCCAACCTTGAAGGTACCCACGGCCGATATCTACTACGCCACCCGCAGCGCTGACCGCAACGCAGCCCAGCAACGGCTGCAGGCCAGCAAGCGGCAGAAGGATAGCCAGTACCGACAATTGTCATTGATTGCCATGCCAGCAAACAAAGCGGCGGAACAAGAGCAATTGTTCCGCCGGGTGCGGGGGTGGATGAGCCCTCAGGGCTGAGTTCGGCTTGATCCTTGTGGCGGGGCGTCAAAGGCCGCGCCGCTTGCGGATCATGGCATAGGCCTGGTGCAACTCACGGGTGCGTGCGGTCGCTTCACGCACCTGCGCCTCGCTGGCACCAGTACCCGCCAGCTTGTCCGGGTGATGCCGACTGACAAGCCGACGATACGCCTGCTTGACCTTATCGGTGTCGGTGTCTGCGTCCACCGCCAGCAAGCGCAACGCTGCCGCGTAGGTCATGGGCACGCTTTCTGCGCCCGTGGCCTTGCGCGGCTCGTACTCCAGCGACATAGCCTGCACCTGGCGTCGGCTCATGCCCAGCTTCTGCCCCCAGTCGAGCAGCAGCTCACGCTCCTTGTTGCCCATCTTGCCGTCAGCCCAGACCATGCGCCAACAGGCCCGCAAGGTACCTTCCGCCGCGTGGGGCTGCTGACTGATGCGCCGCAGGTGCCCGCCAAGCCGGTCCTTGCCCGCCTTGCCACGGTTGAACGCATTGATGGCGCGCAGCCGGGCTGCCTCGGCCAGGTCCAGGCGCACCATCTCCTGACGCGCCTGCTGGATATGCTGCTCGGCTACCCGGCCATCGCACTTGGCCAGACGCCCGAGCATCACGAACAACAACTCGTCGTCGCGTAATGCGGGGCGCCCACCCAGGCGTTCGCGCATGTCTTCCCAGCCTTGCAAGCGCAGCCGGCGGTCAATGGCCTGCCCAAGCAACGCACCGAGCAAGGCACCCGGTATGCTCGCAACGGCAAAACCGGCACTCACACCAATCACCGTGCCTGGCCACCACATGTCAGGCGCGCTCGCCAATCAGAGACTCAGCCTCGGCCAGGCGTTCAAGCGTGCCAACATCCACCCAGTGCCCACGGTAGTGTTCGCCAGATACCTTGCCGGCCGCCATCGCCTGGCGCAGCAACGGTGCCAGCTTGAAGGCACCCGCCTGGCAACCTTCGAACAGCGCCGGGTGCAGCACCGAAATGCCGCTGAAGGTCAGCGTGCCTGGCGCGTCATCGCCGTCAACGACCTGCTCGCCCATCAGGCGGAAGTCACCGCGGCCGTGATGGCCAGGGTTGTCGACCAGCACCAGGTGAGCCAGGCCTTGCAGGGGAGCCTGCAGACGCGCGAAGTCGTAGTCGGTCCACACATCGCCATTCACCAGCAGGAACGGCGCCTCACCCAACAAAGGCAGGGCCTTGAAGATGCCGCCGCCGGTTTCCAGCGGTTCACCTTCAGGTGAATAGCGGATGCTCAGGCCGAAGCGGCTACCGTCGCCCAGATGGTCCTCGATCTGCTGGCCAAGCCAGGCATGGTTGATCACCACTTCGGTCACGCCCGCTGCCGCCAGGGCGCGCAGGTGGTACTCGATCAGCGGCTGGCCGGCGACCGGGACCAACGGTTTTGGGGTGTGCAGGGTCAGCGGGCGCATGCGCTCGCCCTTCCCCGCAGCCAGGATCATGGCCTTCATGCACGCGCTCCGGCCCGCAACTCGGCAATCAGCTCACCCAGCTCCGCCAATTCGGGCCGGCGACCGATCACTTCATTTATATAGGCGAAGAAACGCGGCACGTCGCCCAGGTAACGCGGCTTACCGTCGCGGTGGCAGATACGGGCGAAGATGCCGATCACCTTCAGGTGCCGCTGCACGCCCATCAGGTCACTGGCGCGGTGGAAGGCTTCGAACTCGGCGTGCACCGGGATGCCAGCCGCCTGCGCCTGCTGCCAGTAGTCGCTCAGCCAGCCTTCGACCCGCGCCTGCGGCCAGCTGACAAAGGCGTCCTTGAACAGGCAGGTAATGTCGTAGGTGACCGGGCCGTATACCGCATCCTGAAAGTCCAGCACACCAGGGTTGGGGGTGCTCTGCATCAGGTTGCGCGGCATGTAGTCACGGTGTACCAGCACCTTGGGTTGCGCCAGGGCGCTGTCGATCAGCAACTGGCTGACGCGCTGCCAGGTGGCCTTCTGTGCCTCGGTGAAGGTCAGGCCCAGCTCACGCCCAACGTACCATTCGGGGAACAGTTCCACTTCACGGCGCAGCAGGGCGTCATCGTAGCTGGGCAGCGGCGCGTCCATCGGCAAACGCTGGAACTTCAGAAGGGCATCGATGGCGTCGGCGAACAGGCCATCGGCGTTGTCGGCATTGATGATGTCAAGGTATGTCTGAGTGCCCAGATCCCCAAGCAGCAAAAAGCCGCGTTCCAGGTCCTGGGCGTGGATCAGCGGCACATGCACGTCAGCGCTGGCCAGCAGGTGGTCGATGGCGACGAACGGTCGGCAGTTCTCCTGCGGGGGGGGCGCATCCATGATGACGAAACTGTGGCCAGCGCCCTGCCAGCGGAAATAGCGGCGGAAGCTGGCGTCGCTGCTGGCAGCGGTCAAGCTGCCTGCAGGCACCTCGCCCCAGGCGTTGTCACGGAAAAGATCATTGAGCTGCTCATCGAGCCAGACCGTCAGTTGTTGCAGGCGTACATCGTGTTCAGGCATTGCAAGGGTCTCCGACGGCCCTAGCCGTCAAGCGGGTCATGCTTTATTATCCAGCATCTTTTTCAGACCATCGAGAGGCGTGCGGCCCCACACGCGGGCAGATGGCACGCAGGAAGCCCGGACTAATAAGATGGCATTGAAATCCCCCGCGTTTCGTAGAAAGTTTCCGTTGCTGGTAACCGGCGGTCTGCTGGCCCTGCAACCTCTGGCCACCTCATACGTAGTGGCAGCCGAACAGTTCGACTGCCAAGTGTCCGCCGCCGGTGGTTGGGACTGCAAGCCCAAAACCCCAGTCAACAACTTGCCACCGCGCCCGGTGCACGAAGGTGCAGCCGTCAGCTCCGGTACCGAAGCGGCGGGCGAAGCCGAAACTGCGGACCGGCCCGTGCTGGTTACCGAGGCCAAGGGCCGTGGTCTGAAGTCGCGCAGCGAAGACTACAGCCACCTGGACTGGGTTCCGCGTGAAAAGCTCACCGCCGCGCAGCTGGCTGAAACCGGCCCGTACTGCGGTGGCGCGTATATCGAGCCAACCCGCCCGGGCATGGCCGACACCACGCCGAAGGACGAGTCGCCAACCTACATCAATGCCAAGGTATCCAAGTACCAGCAGGAGCAGCAGGTCGCTACCCTCGCCGGTGACGTGGTGATGCGCCAGGGCAGCATGCAGGCCGAAGCCGACGAGGCCAACCTCTACCAGGCCGAAAACCGTGGCGAGCTCAAGGGCAACGTCAAGATCCGTGACAACGGTTCGCTGGTGGTCGGTGACGAAGCCCAGATCCAGCTCGACACTGGCGAAGCCCAGGTCGACAACGCCGAATACGTGATGCACAAGTCGCACATCCGCGGCAGTGCCCTGTACGCCAAGCGTGGCGAAAACGCCATCATCCGCCTCAAAGACGGTACGTACACCACCTGCGAACCGGGCAGCAACGCCTGGCAGCTGAAGGGCAACAACATCACCCTGAACCCGGCCACCGGTTTCGGTACTGCGACCAACGTTACGCTACGGGTCAAGGATTTCCCGGTGTTCTATACACCGTACATCTACTTCCCGATTGACGACCGTCGCCAGTCCGGTTTCCTGCCGCCGTCGTTCAGCACCAGCAGCGACACCGGCTTCATGCTGGTCACGCCGTACTACTTCAACCTGGCGCCTAACTACGACGCCACGTTGTACCCGCGCTACATGGCCAAGCGCGGCCTGCTGATGGAAGGCGAGTTCCGCTACCTGACACCTTCCAGCGAAGGCCAGTTCGGCGGCGCCTACCTGAACGACAAGAACGACGACCGCAAAGATCAGACGGATTACAAAGATCAGCGCTGGATGGTCAACTGGCAGCACAAGGGTGGCCTGGACGAACGCCTGATGACCGAGGTGGACTACACCGACATCAGCGACCCGTTCTACTTCCAGGACCTGGAAACCGACCAGATTGGCGTGGAAAGCCGCGACCTGCTGAACCAGCAGGGTGCGTTGACCTACCGCGGCGACAGCTACACCGCGCGGTTGAATGTGCATGCCTACGAGATGGCGACCATCTCGCAGATCACGCCGTATGATCGCCTGCCGCAGCTGACCCTGAACGGTACGCTGCCGTTCCAGCCTGGCGGTTTGAACCTTGGGTACGAGACTGAAGCTGTTCGTTTTGATCGTGACCTGAAGGACGATTTCGTTCTGGACGAAGATGGCAATCCAGACGCCAGCGCCGGCGTACCCGGTCGTCGTCTTGACGAAAATATCTTCGGTGTAGCGCGTGCCAACGGTACCCGCCTGAACGTCGCCCCGTCCATCAGCCTGCCGATGGAGGCCAGCTACGGCTACATCACGCCGAAGCTGAAGTACATGTATACCCATTACGACCTTGACCTGGATAGCAAGGGCAAGAGCGACATTGCTGCCGCGAACGCAGACACACTGGACGTGTTCGGCGACTACAAAAGCAACCTGAACCGCGATATCCCGATTTTCAGCGTCGACAGCGGCCTGTATTTCGACCGCAACACCTCGTTGTTCGGCACCAACTACCGCCAGACCCTCGAACCGCGCATGTTCTACCTCTATGTCCCGTACAAGGACCAGATGGACATCCCGCTGTTCGACACGGGTGAAACCCTGTTCAGCTACGACTCGCTGTTCCGTGACAACCGTTTCAGTGGTACCGACCGCATCGGCGACGAGAACAAGCTGTCGCTGGGCGTGACCACCCGCTGGATCGAGGAGAACGGCTTCGAGCGCCAGAACTTCAGCATCGGCCAGGCCTACTACTTCAAAGACCGCAAGGTCCAGCTGCCAGGCATCGACTACCGCACCCGCAAGGACGCGCAGTCCGATGTATCGCCATACGCCCTGGTGTACAACTACTACTTCAACCGCGACTGGCGCCTCAATTCGGACTTCAACTGGGACCCGGACAGCCGCAGCACCCGCTCGGGCAGCGCGATGTTCCACTACCAGCCTGAAGACAACCCGAACAAAATCGTCAACCTCGGTTATCGCTACCGTAACGACACCATTGCCTACGACTCGACCACGGGTACCTGGAAAGTGGGCGGCGGTGACTATGGCACCCCGGGCGATCCGAACTACATCAAGGATTACTACAAGATCCAGCAGCACGACTTCTCGGTCATCTGGCCGATCGTGCCGCAGTGGAACGTAATCGCTCGCTGGCAGCATGACTACAACCGCAACCGTACCCTGGAAGCCATGGGTGGTTTCGAATACGACAACTGCTGCTGGAAGCTGCGCCTGATCAACCGTTACTGGATCGACTACGACGATTTCAGCCAGGCCCTTCCACAGAACGAAAAAGGCGACCACGGTGTCTTCCTTCAGATCGTCCTGAAAGGCCTCGGCGGCGTAGTTGGCAACA
The DNA here is from genome assembly GCF_034044115.1 of Pseudomonas sp. BO3-4. Taxonomy (NCBI): domain Bacteria; kingdom Pseudomonadati; phylum Pseudomonadota; class Gammaproteobacteria; order Pseudomonadales; family Pseudomonadaceae; genus Pseudomonas; species Pseudomonas sp. BO3-4. The sequence goes on along the minus strand of NZ_CP139018.1, from coordinate 440,625 downwards.
AGGTCGAGTCTTTCCTCGACCAAGGCATTCAAGGTTACCGTGAACGTGAAGACCAAGCTTATTGATCGTCTGCGCCCAGTGTTGCTGGGCGTCGCTTTGCTGAGTGGCGCGGTGCATGCCGCGGTGCAACCTCTTGATCGCGTGGTGGCTATCGTCGACAACGACGTGGTCATGCAAAGCCAGCTGGACCAGCGTGTCCATGAGGTCCAGCAAACCATCGCCAAGCGCGGCGGCGGCGTGCCGCCGACCAGCGCTCTGGAACAGCAGGTACTGGAACGCCTGATCGTCGAGAACCTGCAGCTGCAGATCGGCGAGCGCTCTGGCATCCGCATCACCGACGAAGAGCTGAACCAGGCCATTGGCACCATTGCCCAGCGCAATGGCATGTCGCTGGACCAGTTCCGCGCGGCGCTGGCCCATGACGGCCTGTCGTTCGACGACGCTCGCGAGCAGGTCAAGCGCGAGATGATCATCAGCCGCGTGCGCCAACGCCGCGTTGCCGAACGCATTCAGGTGTCCGAGCAGGAAGTGAAGAACTTCCTGGCCTCGGACCTGGGCAAGATGCAGATGTCGGAAGAGTACCGCCTGGCCAACATCCTCATCCCGACCCCGGAAGCCGCCAACTCGGACGATATCCAGAAGGCTGCGCGCAAGGTCGGTGACGTGTACCAGCAACTGCGCCAGGGTGCTGACTTCGGCCAGATGGCGATTGCCAACTCGGCCAGCGAAAACGCCCTGGAAGGCGGCGAGATGGGCTGGCGTAAAGCCGGTCAGCTACCACCCGACTTCGCCAAGATGCTCAGCAGCATGCCGGTGGGCGAAATTACCCAGCCTATTCGCATCCCCAACGGCTTCATCATCCTCAAGCTCGAGGAGAAGCGCGGCGGCAGCGAGAACGTACTGCGTGACGAAGTGCATGTACGCCACATCCTGATCAAGCCAAGCGAGATCCGCAGCGAGGCGGCCACCCAGCAGCTGGCCGAGCGCCTGTACGATCGGATCAAGAACGGCGAAGACTTCGGCGAACTGGCCAAGAGCTTCTCGGAAGACCCGGGTTCGGCACTCAACGGCGGCGACCTCAACTGGGTCGATCCGAACAGCCTGGTACCGGAGTTCCGTGAACAGATGGCCAATGCCCAGCAAGGCGTGGTGACCAAACCGTTCAAGACCCAGTACGGCTGGCACGTTCTGGAAGTGCTGGGCCGCCGCGCCACCGACAGCACCGAGCAGGCTCGCGAACAGCAGGCCCTGAGCGTACTGCGCAACCGCAAGTACGACGAAGAGCTGCAAACCTGGCTGCGCCAGATCCGCGATGAAGCCTACGTTGAAATCAAGCTGCCTGGCGCTGACCAGGCCGCCCAGTGAAGCCCCTGCGCTTCGCCGTCACACCCGGCGAGCCGGCCGGCATAGGCCCCGACCTGTGCCTGCTGCTCGCCGCAGACGCCCAGCCCCACCCCCTGATCGCCATCACCAGCCGTGACCTGCTCGCCGAGCGGGCCACGCAGCTGGGGCTGGCCGTCAGCCTGCTGCCGGTAGCCCCGGGCCAATGGCCTGACCTCCCGGCACCCGCAGGTAGCCTGTACGTCTGGGATACCCCCTTGGCGGTCCCGGTGGTGCCAGGCCAGCTCGACAAGGCCAACGCAGCGTTCGTGCTGGAAACCCTGACCCGCGCCGGGCAAGGCTGCCTGGACGGGCACTTCGCCGGGATGATCACGGCCCCGGTGCACAAGGGTGTGATCAACGAAAGCGGTATCGCCTTTTCCGGGCATACCGAATTCCTTGCCGAACTGACCCGCACCGCACAAGTGGTAATGATGCTGGCCACCCGCGGCCTGCGCGTGGCCCTGGTGACCACGCACCTGCCACTGCGTGATGTTGCCGACGCTATCACTGCAGAGCGCGTCGAACGTGTAACCCGTATCCTGCATGCCGACATGCGCGACAAGTTTGGCATTGCCAACCCGCGTATCCTGGTGTGTGGCCTCAACCCGCACGCGGGCGAGGGCGGCCACCTGGGCCGCGAAGAAATCGACATCATCGAGCCGACCCTGGCCCGCCTGCGCACCGAAGGCATGGACCTGCGCGGGCCGCTGCCGGCCGATACCCTGTTTACCCCCAAATATCTGGAGCACTGCGATGCGGTGCTGGCGATGTACCACGACCAGGGCCTTCCCGTACTCAAGTACAAAGGCTTCGGCGCAGCAGTGAACGTGACCTTGGGCCTGCCAATCATCCGCACGTCGGTTGACCACGGCACCGCCCTGGACCTGGCCGGCACTGGCAAAGTCGACACCGGCAGCCTGCGCGTCGCACTGGAAACCGCCTACCAGATGGCCGAGAACCGACCATGAACGAGCAATACCAACACCGGGCGCGCAAGCGCTTCGGCCAGAACTTCCTGCACGACGCCGGTATCATCGACCGCATCCTGCGTGCCATCAACGCCAAGGCCGGCGAACACCTGCTGGAAATCGGCCCGGGCCAAGGCGCCCTGACCGAAGGCCTGCTGGGCAGTGGCGCACAGCTGGACGTGGTGGAGCTGGACAAAGACCTGGTGCCGATCCTGCAGCACAAGTTCGCTGATCGCAGCAACTTCCGCCTGCACCAGGGCGACGCCCTGAAGTTCGACTTCAACCAGCTGGGCGTGCCGCCGCGCAGCCTCAAGGTGGTTGGCAACCTGCCCTACAACATCTCCACCCCGCTGATCTTCCACCTGCTCAGCCACGCCGGGCTGATCCGCGACATGCATTTCATGCTGCAGAAGGAAGTGGTCGAGCGCATGGCCGCCGGCCCTGGCGGCGGTGACTGGGGGCGCTTGTCGATCATGGTGCAGTACCACTGCCGCGTGGAGCACCTGTTCAATGTCGGCCCTGGTGCCTTCAACCCACCCCCGAAAGTGGATTCGGCAATCGTCCGCCTGGTGCCGCACGAAGTGCTGCCGTTCCCGGCCAAGGACCACCTGCTGCTGGAGCGTGTCGTTCGCGAAGCGTTCAACCAGCGCCGCAAGACGCTGCGCAACACCATGAAAGGCCTGCTGGACAGCGCCGCCATCGAGGCTGCCGGCGTTGATGGCAGCCTGCGCCCTGAACAGCTCGACCTGGCAGCCTTCGTGCGCCTGGCTGACCAGCTGGCGGATCAGCAACAAGCCTGATTTAGCCTGTACCGGCCGCTTCGCGGGCCACAAGGGATCGCACAACCCTCAAATCCTGTGCGACCCCTTGTAGGAGCGGGTTTACCCGCGAAGAGGCCGGCACAGACAACACACCCCCCAAGCCCGATCACCGCTGGCCCTCCCCCCTCCCAATGGCCTAGACTGCATTATTGCGTCAGTTCGCCCAAGGCCCTTGCATGTCCGACCCCCGCTATCAAATCGACGTCAGCGTCGTGACCCGCTACCTGAAAGAACAATCCGACCCCGAAAACAGTCGCTTCGCTTTCGCCTACACCATTACCGTGCAGAACAACGGCTCGCTCAGCGCCAAGTTGCTGTCGCGCCACTGGCTGATCACCAACGGTGACGGCGAGGTAGAGGAAGTCCGCGGCGCCGGTGTGGTCGGTCAGCAACCCAACATCGACCCAGGCCAGAGCCACACTTACAGCAGTGGTGCCGTCATCAGCACCCGCGTTGGCACCATGCAGGGCAGCTACCAGATGTTCGCCGAAGACGGTAAGCGCTTCGACGCCGAGATTGCCCCCTTTCGGCTGGCAGTGCCCGGAGCGCTGCACTGATGGCCACCTACGCCGTCGGTGACCTGCAGGGCTGCCTGCAGCCACTCAAATGCCTGCTCGATCGCGTCAGTTTCAACCCCGCCGTCGACCGCCTGTGGCTGGTCGGCGACCTGGTCAACCGCGGCCCCGAGTCACTGGAAACCCTGCGCTTCCTGTACTCGATCCGTCATTCACTGGTCTGCGTGCTGGGCAACCATGACCTGCACCTGCTGGCCGCCTGGCACAACGTCGAGCGCCTCAAGAAAAGCGACACACTGCGCGAGATCATCGAAGCGCCGGACGCCGACCAGCTGTTCGACTGGCTGCGCCAGCAGAAGCTGCTGCATTACGACGAGCCCCGCGGCATCGCCCTGGTTCATGCCGGCATACCGCCACAATGGACCCTTGGCAAAGCCCTGGAGCTCGCTGCCGAGGTCGAGGAAGTGCTGCGTGACGACACCCGCCTGCAGCTGTACCTCGACGGCATGTATGGCAACGAGCCGAACAAGTGGAGCAAGAACCTCGCCGGCGTCGAACGCCTGCGGGTCATCACCAACTACTTCACCCGCATGCGCTTCTGCACGGCCGATGGCAAACTCGACCTCAAGAGCAAGGAAGGCCTGGGTAGCGCGCCCAAAGGCTACAAAGCCTGGTACGCGCACAAGGACCGCCGCTCACGCCACGTGAAGATCATCTTTGGCCATTGGGCCGCTCTGCAGGGTGAGGTCACCGAGCCCGACGTCATCGCCCTGGACACTGGCTGCGTATGGGGCGGCGCCATGACCCTGTACAACGTCGACAGCGGCGAATACCACCGCTGCGACTGCGCCGACGACGGCACCCTGCGCCAGCCGGCACAACCCACTACACTCAACGACCACACCTGAAGGAAGTAGTACCCATGAGCGAATTCAAGCGCATCCCTCCTGAGCAGGCCTTGGAGCTTCGCAAGAAAGAAGGTGCGGTCGTCGTCGACATTCGCGACCCACAGGCCTTCGCCGCCGGCCACATCACCGGCGCCCGGCACCTGGATAACCACTCGGTCGCCGATTTCATCCGCAACGCCGACCTCGACGCGCCAACCCTGGTGGTCTGCTATCACGGCAATTCCAGCCAAAGCGCTGCCGCCTACCTGGTAGGCCAGGGTTTCTCCGACGTGTACAGCGTGGACGGCGGCTTCGAACTGTGGCGTGCGACCTACCCGGCCGAGACCGCCCAAGGCAGCACTGAATAATTTTTTTAATTTTTCCTGCAGCCCGCGCCCCGTGCGGGCTTGCGGCTTATCTGACGAACGGTCATTCGTAACTTCTGCCCTCCTCGCCCCTTGACCTTGCAGATAACCAACTACGCTTAAGCTCAGGCCATCCAAAAAAGGGGAGAGCCGGTACACCGGCGTGCGGGTCATCGGTAGCGTTACAGGGTGTTCTGGGGGGTATACAGCAATCGGCCAACCCGGTTGCATGCCAGCATCAGCTGACTGATCCGGCGTCGTCTCCACGTATCGAGCGAGGTGACGTCATGAGTATTTTTAGCCACTTCCAACAACGTTTCGAGTCTACGCGCCAGGAAGAACTCTCGCTGCAGGAGTACCTCGAGCTGTGCAAAGAGGATCGCAGTGCCTACGCATCGGCGGCCGAACGGCTGTTGCTGGCCATCGGTGAGCCAGAACTGATCGACACCTCTACCAACTCCAGGCTGTCGCGCATCTTCTCCAACAAGGTTATCCGCCGCTATCCGGCCTTTGCCGACTTCCATGGCATGGAAGAGTGCATCGACCAGATCGTGTCGTACTTCCGCCACGCCGCCCAAGGCCTGGAAGAGAAGAAACAGATCCTCTATCTGCTGGGCCCGGTAGGCGGCGGCAAGTCCTCGCTGGCGGAAAAACTCAAGCAGCTGATGGAAAAGGTGCCGTTCTACGCGATCAAGGGCTCGCCGGTATTCGAGTCACCTCTGGGCTTGTTCAATGCCACCGAAGATGGGGCCATTCTCGAGGAAGAGTTCGGCATCCCACGGCGCTACCTCAATACCATCATGTCGCCTTGGGCCACCAAGCGCCTGCAGGAGTTTGGCGGGGACATCTCCAAGTTCAAGGTGGTGAAGCTGTACCCGTCGATTCTTAACCAGATCGCCATTGCCAAGACCGAACCCGGCGATGAAAACAACCAGGACATCTCGGCCCTGGTCGGCAAGGTCGATATCCGCAAACTTGAGGAATACCCACAGAACGACGCCGATGCTTATAGCTACTCGGGCGCGCTGTGCCGGGCCAACCAGGGCCTGATGGAATTCGTCGAAATGTTCAAGGCGCCGATCAAGGTCCTGCACCCCTTGCTCACCGCCACCCAGGAAGGCAACTACAACAGTACTGAAGGCCTTGGGGCGATTCCCTATACCGGGATTCTGCTGGCGCACTCCAACGAATCGGAGTGGCACACCTTCCGTAACAACAAGAACAACGAAGCGTTCATCGACAGGATCTATATCGTCAAGGTGCCGTACTGCCTGCGGGTCAGCGATGAAATAAAGATCTACGACAAACTGCTGGTCAACAGCTCGCTGTCCAAGGCCCACTGTGCACCCGATACGCTCAAGATGCTGGCTCAGTTCACGGTGCTTTCCCGCCTGAAAGAGCCAGAGAACTCCAATATCTATTCCAAGATGCGCGTTTACGACGGGGAAAACCTCAAGGACACCGATCCAAAGGCCAAGTCGATCCAGGAATACCGGGACTCTGCGGGTGTCGACGAAGGCATGAACGGCCTGTCGACGCGCTTCGCCTTCAAGATCCTGTCCAAGGTGTTCAACTTCGACCCACACGAAATTGCCGCCAACCCGGTGCACCTGCTGTATGTCCTCGAACAGCAGATCGAACAGGAACAGTTCCCGGCTGAAGTGCGCGAACGCTATCTGCGCTACCTGAAGGAATACCTGGCACCGCGCTACATCGAGTTTATCGGCAAGGAAATCCAGACCGCCTACCTGGAGTCCTACAGCGAATACGGCCAGAACATCTTCGACCGCTACGTGTTGTATGCAGACTTCTGGATCCAGGATCAGGAATACCGCGACCCGGAAACCGGCGAAATTCTCAACCGCATTGCGCTCAACGAGGAACTGGAAAAGATCGAGAAACCGGCTGGCATCAGCAACCCGAAAGACTTCCGCAACGAGATCGTCAACTTCGTACTGCGCGCACGCGCCAACAACAATGGCAAGAATCCAAGCTGGCTGAGTTATGAAAAGCTGCGGGTCGTGATCGAGAAGAAAATGTTCTCCAACACCGAAGACCTGCTGCCGGTCATCAGCTTCAACGCCAAGGCCAGCAAAGAGGACCAGAAGAAACACAACGACTTCGTCACCCGGATGGTGGAGCGTGGCTATACCGACAAACAGGTGCGCCTGCTGTCGGAATGGTACCTGCGGGTCAGGAAATCGCAATAAAGCGGCAAGCTACGAGCCGCAAGCTGCAAGCTGCCTGGCGTTGGCATTGCTGCCCGCGTCACAGCTTGCAGCGGCGGTGGCTGCTCTTTCTTGCAGCTTGAAGCTTGTGGCTTGCAGCTTGTGGGTTGCAGCTGCATCCAGTCACCGGAGGGACCATGAGCTACGTTATAGACCGACGCCTGAACGGCAAGAACAAGAGCACGGTCAACCGCCAGCGCTTCCTGCGGCGGTACCGCGAACATATCAAGAAGGCCGTCGAAGAGGCGGTGAGCCGCCGTTCCATCATGGATATGGAACACGGCGAGCAGATCAGTATTCCCGGGCGCGACATCGACGAACCCGTCTTGCATCATGGTCGTGGGGGCAAACAGACCATCGTGCATCCTGGCAACAAAGAGTTCACTGCCGGTGAACACATCCCACGGCCGCAAGGCGGTGGAGGCGGTGGCGGTCGCGGCAAGGCCGGCAATTCCGGCGAGGGCATGGACGAGTTCGTCTTCCAGATCACCCAGGAAGAATTTCTCGAATTCATGTTCGAAGACCTTGAGCTACCCAACCTGGTCAAACGTCACCTGACTGGCGCCGATACCTTCAAGACTGTTCGCGCCGGCATCGCCAACGAAGGCAACCCGTCACGCATCAACATCGTGCGCACCCTGCGCTCGGCCCATGCCCGGCGTATCGCCCTGACCGGCAGCAGCCGCGCCCTGCTGCGCGAAGCACAAAAGGAACTCGATCGCCTGCGGGTCGAAGAGCCAGACAATTTCACCGATATCCAGGAAGTCGAACAGGAAATCGAGCGCCTGAAGGCACGTATCAACCGCCTGCCCTTCCTCGACACCTTCGACCTCAAGTACAACCTGCTGGTCAAGCAACCCAACCCCAGCTCGAAGGCAGTGATGTTCTGCCTGATGGACGTATCCGGCTCGATGACCCAGGCCACCAAGGACATCGCAAAGCGCTTCTTCATCCTGCTGTACCTGTTCCTCAAGCGTAACTACGAGCGCATCGAAGTCGTGTTCATTCGCCACCACACCAGTGCTCGGGAAGTCGATGAAGAAGAGTTCTTCTACTCGCGGGAAACCGGCGGCACCATCGTCTCCAGTGCCCTCAAGCTGATGCAGGAGATCATGGCCGAGCGCTACCCGGCCAGCGACTGGAACATCTATGCCGCGCAGGCTTCTGATGGCGACAACTGGAACGACGACTCGCCCATCTGCCGCGACATCCTCTCCAAACAGATCATGCCGCATGTGCAGTACTACACTTACGTTGAGATCACCCCCCGTGAACACCAGGCGCTGTGGTATGAATACGAGCGTATCGGAGATGCTTTCCCCGACACGTTCGCCCAGCAGCAGTTGGTATCGGCCGGCGATATCTACCCGGTCTTCCGTGAACTCTTCCAGCGCAGGTTAGCCACATGACCGCCAGAGCACAGAGACGCCAACCCATTTCCACTGGGTCCGAGTGGACGTTCGAGCTGATCCAGACCTACGACCGGGAAATCAGCCGCTTGGCCGAGCGTTACGCCCTGGACACCTACCCCAACCAGATCGAGGTCATCACTGCCGAACAGATGATGGACGCCTACGCCTCGGTCGGCATGCCGCTGGGCTACCACCACTGGTCCTACGGCAAGCAGTTCCTCAGTACGGAAAAGTCCTACAGCCGCGGCCAGATGGGCCTGGCCTACGAGATCGTGATCAACTCCGACCCTTGTATCGCCTACCTGATGGAAGAAAACACCATGTGCATGCAGGCACTGGTGATTGCGCACGCGTGCTACGGCCATAACAGTTTTTTCAAAGGCAATTACCTGTTCCGTACCTGGACTGACGCCAGTTCGATCATCGACTATCTGGTGTTCGCCAAGCAGTACATCGCCCAGTGCGAGGAGCGCCACGGTATCGATGCTGTGGAGGACTTGATCGACTCCTGCCATGCCCTGATGAACTACGGTGTCGACCGCTACAAGCGGCCTTACCCTATTTCTGCCGAAGAAGAGCGGCGCCGGCAACAGGAGCGCGAAGAGCACCTTCAGCGTCAGATCAACGACCTTTGGCGAACAATTCCGAAAAACGCCGAAAAGGGCAACGACCGCGATGAGGGGCGCTTCCCCGCCGAACCGCAGGAAAACATCCTGTATTTCATCGAGAAGAACGCCCCGCTGCTTGAACCCTGGCAGCGTGAAGTAGTGCGCATCGTGCGCAAGATCGCCCAGTACTTCTACCCGCAGCGCCAGACCCAGGTGATGAACGAAGGCTGGGCAACCTTCTGGCACTACACCCTGATGAACGACCTGTACGACGAGGGGCTGATTACCGAAGGCTTCATGATGGAGTTCTTGCAGTCGCACACCAGCGTGGTGTTCCAGCCCGGCTTCGACAGCCCGTACTACAGCGGCATCAACCCCTACGCGCTGGGCTTTGCGATGTACACCGACATCCGCCGCATGTGCGAAAACCCCACCGAAGAAGATCGCCACTGGTTCCCCGACATTGCCGGCAGTGACTGGCTTTCTACCATCAAGTTCGCCATGAGCAGCTTCAAGGACGAGAGCTTCATCCTGCAGTATCTGTCGCCCAAGGTGATGCGCGACCTCAAGTTGTTCAGCATCCTCGATGACGACCAGCGCGACGACCTGCTGGTGCCCGCCATCCATGATGAGGCCGGCTACCGGGTGATTCGTGAGCAGCTGGCAGCGCAGTACAACCTGGGCAACCGTGAACCGAACGTACAGATCTGGAGCGTCGACCGCCGCGGAGACCGCTCGCTGACCCTGCGACACCAGCAACACAACCGCAAACCGCTGGGCGACTCGACCGACGAAGTGCTCAAGCACCTGCATCGCCTGTGGGGCTTCGATATCCACCTGGAGACCGTGCAAGGCGAGCAAGTGATGAGTACTCACCACATGCCGCCGCGCGGCGAGCATAGCGAAAGCGCCGACTACGGTCGCATGGACCTGGCCGTTATCCACCACCTCTGATGCGCCCCCATGACCGCCGACGGGTTATCCTGTCGGCAGTTATGGAGAGCTGCACATGCACATCTACAAAGTTGGCGGCGCCGTGCGCGACCGCCTGCTCGGCCGCCCTGTCAGCGATATCGACTGGCTGGTGGTGGGCGCTACCGTCGAAGAAATGCTCGCCAAGGGCTATCGGCCGGTGGGTGCCGATTTTCCGGTGTTCCTGCACCCGAAAACCGGTGAGGAATACGCCCTGGCGCGCACCGAGCGCAAGAGTGGGCGAGGCTACGGCGGGTTCACTTTTCACGCCAGCCCCGACGTAACCCTGGAAGAGGACCTGATCCGTCGCGACCTCACCATCAATGCGATGGCCGAGGATGAGGCGGGCACGGTCTACGACCCCTACCAAGGCAGGAACGATCTGGATCAACGCCTGCTACGCCATGTTTCCCCGGCATTCGCCGAAGATCCTTTGCGCGTGCTGCGTGTTGCACGCTTTGCTGCCCGTTACGCACCACTGGGGTTCCGGGTTGCCGATGAAACCTTGGCGCTGATGCGCCAGATCAGTGCCTCGGGCGAACTGCAGGCACTCACTGCCGAGCGCAGCTGGAAGGAAATCGAGCGCGCGCTGATGGAAGTGCAACCGCAGGTGTTCTTCAAGGTGCTGAGCGCGTGCGGGGCCCTGCAGGAGCTGCTGCCAGAGCTCGATGACAGCTCCCGGACATTGGCGGCGCTGGAGCAGGCAGCGGTGCACGCACAACCGCTGCACGTGCGCTGGGCCTGCCTGTTGCGGGGGTTGTCACCGACATCAATCAAAGCCGTCAACCAGCGCCTGAAGGCACCGCGTGAGTGCCAGGAACTGGCCATGCTGACCGGGGAATGCCTGGCGCAGGGCAATCAGGCGCTCGAACTGCCTGCCACGGCACTGCTGGAGCTGTTGCAGAAGTTCGATGTGTACCGACGGCCGCAGCGATTTGAGGATTTTTTGATCGTTTGCGAGATGGCAGCGCGGGGCGATGGCGAGCAGGGTTACCCACAGGCCGATTACCTGCGAGGCGCAGCAGCGGCGGCGCGAGCGGTGGATGTGAAGCCGTTGGTGCAAGCCGGGCTGACGGGTCAGGCGCTGGGCGAAGCACTCAAAGGTGAACGGCTGAAAGCGCTCGAAGCTTACCAGCGCGGTTAGACCTACCGGCCTCTTCGCGGGTAAACCCGCTCCTACAGGGGCACACATCGAGGGTTGGGCACAGCCCGTTGTAGGAGCGGGTTTACCCGCGAAAGGGCCAGACCTGCTGGCCAATTTCCACCCGCGGTTCACCGTCGCAGCCGCCACCGTATCCGCGGGTAGACCCGCGAAGAGGCCGATACAGGCTTAAGCGGGCGTCAACTGCAACCCGCGCCACTCAAAGGCGACCGGGGCCAGTACCTGATCGATCTGCGCTTCCTGCCACAGCTGCGCCATGCACTTGCCCACCCCCGGATGCACCAGGTCGGGTGCCAGCAACGACAGCGGCCACAGCACAAAAGCGTTCTTCAGGATCTCGGCCCGGGGCAGTACCAGCCCATCGAAGGTACCGTGCAAATCGTCATACATCAGCACGTCGATATCCAGCGGCAACCCTTTGCGGTCCGGGGCATAGCGGCCATTGTCGGCCTCGATGAACTTCAGCCGGCGGTCCAGCTCGATCAACGGCAACGCGGTTTGCCCGGTCACCACGAAGTTGATGAACGGCCCGCTCTTGATGCCCACCGCCTGGCTTTCGAATGCCGGCGAACAGCGCATGTCGGTCAGGATGCCAGCCAACGCATCGAGCCCGGCGCACAAATGCGCCTCACGGTCGATATTGCTGCCCAGGCCCAGGTAAACCGTGCTCAAAGACATCCGCGCTCGATCTCCACGCCTACACCACCACGGGCCGCGGGCACCGCGCCCGGCTTGGTCAGCTTCAAGCGCACCCAAGGGATGTGGAACTCGTCCATCAAGGTTGCCACCAGTCGCTCGGCAAATGTTTCAACCAGCTCGAAACGGGCCTGTTCGGCAAACGCCTGGATGCGCGCCGACACACTGGCGTAATCCAGCGCCAGGTTCAGGTCGTCTCCGGCGGCGGCCGGGCGGTTGTCCCAGGCAAAGCTCAGGTCCAGGCGCAAGCACTGGCGAATATCCCGCTCCCAGTCATAGGCACCGATAACGGTATCGACTTCCAGGCCTTCGATGAACACTCTGTCCAAGCACTTCTCTCCACAGCACGACAAGGGCGACTGGCGCCGTTAGAATCAGGGCGTCCTCGCCCGGAATAGTTAGCATGTTTTGGTTACTGGCGTTGCTCGCCTACCTGCTCGGCTCGCTGTCCTTCGCCATTGTTCTCAGCCGCCTCTCGGGCAGCCCGGACCCGCGTTCCAGCGGCTCAGGCAATGCCGGCGCCACCAACATGCTACGCCTGGCAGGCCGTAAACTGGCGATCCTGACCCTGCTTGGCGACCTGTGCAAGGGCCTTTTGCCGGTATTGCTCGCCCGCGTTGCCGGGCTGGACCTGCACGCGCAGGCCTGGGTGGGCATATGCGCGGTGCTGGGCCACCTGTTCCCCCTGTACTTCCGTTTCAAGGGCGGCAAGGGCGTGGCGACGGCTGCCGGCATGCTCATGGGCCTGTATTTCCCGGCCGCGCTGCTGGCCATCGGCGCCTGGCTGCTGACCTTCTACCTCACGCGTACCAGCTCACTGGCCGCACTGATTGCCACGCCACTCACCTTGCCATTGCTGGCCTGGCGCGAGCCCGAAGCCCTGCTGCCGATCAGCGTACTGACTGTGATGATCGTGTGGCGCCACCGCAACAACCTGCGCGACTTGTTTGCAGGGCGCGAACGGCACTTCTGAACCTTCGACGCGCTGCCTTACAGCGGCGGCAACTGTTCCATCGGCCAGCGTGCCTGCACGCTGATCGCCAGGTCTTGCTGCTGCCCGGCCAGCAGGCGTTGGCAACCGGCGTAGGCGATCATCGCACCATTGTCGGTACAGAATTGCGGGCGCGCGTAGTACACGTTGCCCTTGATGCTACCGAGCATGTCCTCCAGGGACGCGCGCAGGGCCTTGTTGGCACTCACGCCACCCGCGATGACCAGCCGCTTGAGGCCGGTCTGCTTGAGCGCCCGCTTGCACTTGATGGTCAAAGTCTCCACCACCGCCTGCTGGAATGCCAGGGACAGGTCGCAACGGGTTTGCTCACTGTCGTCGCCAGCATTCTTGCATTGCTGCCAAGTGTTCAGGGCGAAGGTCTTGAGGCCACTGAAGCTGAATTCCAGGCCTGGCCGATCGGTCATTGGCCGCGGGAAGACGAAGCGCCCGGCCACACCTTGTTCGGCCAGACGCGCAATTTCCGGACCGCCTGGGTAATTGAGGCCGATCAGCTTGGCAGTCTTGTCGAACGCTTCACCGGCAGCATCGTCCAGGCTCTCACCCAACAGTTCGTACTGACCGATGCCATCGACCCGAACCAGCTGGGTATGGCCACCGGAAACCAACAAAGCGACGAACGGAAACGCTGGCGGGTTTTCTTCCAGCATGGGCGCCAGCAGGTGACCCTCCATGTGGTGCACACCGATCGCCGGGATGTCCCAGGCAAAGGCCAGCGCCTGGGCGCAGGAAGCGCCCACCAGCAAGGCGCCGACCAGGCCGGGGCCCGCGGTGTAGGCGATGGCGTCGATTTCGGTGGCAACGCAGCCTGCCTCGTCCAGCACCTGGCGGATGAGCGGCAGCATTCGCTTGACGTGATCACGCGAGGCAAGCTCGGGCACCACGCCGCCGAAGACGCGGTGCAGGTCGATCTGGCTGAACAGTGCGTCGGCCAACAAACCGCGTTCACTGTCGTATAATGCGACGCCGGTTTCGTCGCAGGATGTTTCCAATCCCAGTACTAGCATGGGCTCGTCCCTTGTGGGGGCTGAATTCGAAGCCGCGCATGATAGTCCCCGTGTCGGGTGCCGACCAGCGGTTTTCGATCAGAGGCTTTGCATTCCGGCTTGCTAAGGGTTAACATCCGCAACCCTTGAAAACCGACGTTCTCCAGCACACCTTTGTTTTGCCAGGAGCACGTCTACCCCGGTAATGAATTAAGGTAGCCCTGGATGCCAGCCGTCAAAGTTAAAGAGAACGAACCCTTCGACGTAGCTCTGCGTCGTTTCAAGCGCTCCTGCGAAAAAGCCGGTGTACTGGCTGAAGTTCGTAGCCGCGAGTTTTACGAGAAGCCGACCGCAGAGCGTAAGCGCAAAGCAGCTGCTGCTGTTAAGCGTCACGCCAAGAAAGTTCAGCGCGAACAGCGCCGCGCCGTTCGTCTGTACTAATACAGACGTTCAACGCAAAGCTTCTGCCCTGCCCGGCTAACCCCCGGGCGATGGCAGTGGTCGTTTCAAACTTGAGCAGCTAGCTCAAGGCCCTGCACAAGCTTCATGCGAACTGCATCATGGGCAACCTGCCTGAAACGTCAGAGCTGGTCCTCCTTGCTGTATGACCAGACGTGCACGTCCGACTGACGAGCCCTTAGGGGCTGGCGACGAGCACACATTCCCTCGCACTTCCCCAAGCAGCACTCGCCCCCTTCGGCGCGTGAGCGATTAGACTTGCCAGTTGCCAGATAACGAGACTGCCATGGCCGGGCTGATTCCCCAGAGTTTCATTGACGACCTGATCAACCGCCTCGACATCGTCGACGTGGTGAGTTCGCGCGTCCAGCTGAAAAAAACCGGCAAGAACTACTCGGCCTGCTGCCCGTTCCACAAAGAAAAAACCCCGTCCTTCACGGTCAGCCCCGACAAGCAGTTCTACTACTGCTTCGGCTGTGGCGCCGGTGGCAACGCCTTGGGCTTTGTCATGGACCACGACAACCTGGACTTCCCCCAGGCCGTCGAGGAACTGGCACGCGCCGCTGGCATGGAAGTCCCCCGCGAGCAAGGCCGCCGCGACCAGAAGCCGCGCCAGCCCACTGACTCGCCACTGTACCCGCTACTGGACGCCGCCTCGGAGTTTTACCGCCAGGCCCTGCGCAGCCACCCGTCACGCAAGGCAGCGGTGGACTACCTCAAGGGCCGCGGCCTGTCCGGGGAAATTGCCCGCGACTTCGGCCTGGGCTTTGCCCCGCCCGGCTGGGACAACCTGCTCAAGCACCTGGGTGCCGACACCCTGCAGCAGAAGGTGATGATCGATGCCGGCCTGCTGATCGAGAACGCCGAGAGCGGCAAGCGCTACGACCGCTTCCGCGACCGGGTGATGTTCCCGATACGTGACAGCCGCGGGCGCATCATCGCCTTCGGTGGCCGGGTGCTCGGCGACGACAAGCCCAAGTACCTGAACTCCCCGGAAACCCCGGTGTTCCACAAGGGACAGGAGCTGTACGGGCTGTACGAGGCGCGCAAGCACAACCGCAACCTCGACGAGATCATCGTCGTCGAGGGCTACATGGACGTCATTGCCCTGGCCCAGCAAGGCCTGCGCAATGCCGTGGCCACCCTTGGCACCGCCACCAGCGAAGAGCACCTCAAGCGCCTGTTCCGCGTAGTGCCCAGCGTGCTGTTCTGTTTTGACGGTGACCAGGCTGGGCGCAAGGCGGCCTGGCGCGCACTGGAATCGACATTGTCGAACCTGCAGGACGGCCGTCGCGCGCGCTTCCTGTTCCTGCCCGAAGGCGAAGACCCGGACAGCCTGGTGCGTGCCGAAGGTACCGACGCCTTCATGGCCCGTATCAACCAGCACGCCCAACCGCTGGCCGACTACTTCTTCGAGCAACTTGGCGTCGAAGCCGACCCGCGCTCACTGGAAGGCAAGGCGCATATGGCGACCTTGGCCGCACCGTTGATCGAAAAGATCCCCGGCGCCAACCTGCGTCAGCTGATGCGCAACCGCCTGAAGGAAATCACCGGCCTCGACCCGCAGCAGGTCGAGCAGCTGGCGCAACAAGCGCCGGCGACCAGCAGCATGCCGGACTACGACCCTGGCTACGACTACGACGCCATGGCCAGCTACACCCCCGACTACGGCGACATGCCGCAGCACGACTATGCCCCCGTTCACCAGGAGCAGGCATGGAAACCCAACAAGGGTGGTAGCAAGAAGCCGTGGAGTGACAAACCCTGGGACAAGAACCGCAAGGGCGGCAAGCCCTGGCAGCAACGCGACGAAGCACCTCCCCGCGTGCCAGCACCGGTCGAGCCGCCCACCCTGGCCGCGCTGCGCACCCTGCTGCACCACCCACTGCTGGCAGGCAAGGTGGAAGATGCCAGCCACTTCGCCGACGAAGAACACCTGTACAGCCAGCTGCTGGTGGCGTTGATCGAAGCCGCGCAGAAAAATCCTGGGCTAAGCTCAATGCAGTTGATCGCACGTTGGCATGGCACCGAACAGGGCCGCCTGCTGCGGGCCCTGGCGGAAAAGGAATGGCTTATCGTGGCCGACAACCTTGAACAACAGTTTTTCGACACTATAACTAGCTTGTCCGCCCGCCAACGCGAGCGCAGCCTGGAACAACTGCTCAGGAAATCACGTCAAAGCGAATTGACCAGCGAGGAAAAAACCCAGCTCCTTGCCCTGCTGAGCCGAAATGTTCCCGCACAAACGCCGACCTCATCTGGCGCGTGAGGCCCATGCTCGGGTATAATCCTCGGCTTGTTTTTTGCCCGCCAAGACCTTCAGTGGATAGGGTGTTATGTCCGGAAAAGCGCAACAGCAGTCTCGTATCAAAGAGTTGATCACCCGCGGTCGTGAGCAGGGCTACCTGACTTACGCGGAGGTCAACGACCACCTGCCTGAGGATATTTCAGATCCGGAACAGGTGGAAGACATCATCCGCATGATCAACGACATGGGGATCAACGTATTCGAGAGTGCTCCGGATGCGGATGCCCTTCTGTTGGCGGAAGCCGACACCGATGAAGCCGCGGCCGAAGAAGCCGCTGCTGCATTGGCGGCAGTTGAAACCGATATCGGCCGCACGACCGACCCGGTGCGCATGTACATGCGCGAAATGGGTACTGTCGAGCTGCTGACCCGCGAAGGCGAGATCGAAATCGCCAAGCGTATCGAGGAAGGCATTCGTGAAGTCATGGGCGCTATCGCCCACTTCCCGGGCACTGTCGACTACATTCTCGGCGAATATGATCGCGTCACCACCGAGGGTGGCCGCCTGTCGGACGTCCTCAGCGGTTACATCGACCCTGACGACAACATTGCCGCGCCAACCGAAGAAGTGCCGATCCCAGGCGCCAAGGCCGCTGCGGCGAAGGAAGAGTCCGACGACGACGAAGAAGAATCCGAAAGCGGTGACGACGAGGAAGAGGCCGAGAGCGGCCCGGACCCGGTAGTCGCAGCCCAACGCTTCGGTGCGGTATCCGATCAGCTTCAGGCGACCTCCAAGGTCCTGAAGAAAAATGGTCGTAACCACAAGGAAAGCATCGAGGCCCTGCAGGCCCTGGCTGACCTGTTCATGCCGATCAAACTGGTACCGAAGCAGTTCGAGGTACTGGTCGAGCGTGTACGTGATGCCCTGAACCGTCTGCGGCAGCAAGAACGCGCCATCATGCAGCTCTGCGTACGTGACGCCCGCATGCCGCGAGCCGACTTCCTGCGCATGTTCCCAAGCAACGAAACCGACCAGACCTGGAGCGGTGACCTGGCCAAGCGCAACACCAAGTGGGCTGCCGCCCTGGGTGAAAAGAACGCTGCCATCGTCGCTTGCCAACAGAAGCTGATCGACCTTGAGACCGAAACCGGCCTGACCGTTGCCGAGATCAAGGAAATCAACCGTCGCATGTCGATCGGTGAAGCCAAGGCCCGCCGCGCCAAGAAAGAAATGGTCGAGGCGAACCTGCGTCTGGTGATTTCCATCGCCAAGAAGTACACCAACCGTGGCCTGCAGTTCCTCGACCTGATCCAGGAAGGCAACATCGGTCTGATGAAAGCGGTGGACAAGTTCGAATACCGTCGCGGCTACAAGTTCTCGACCTATGCCACCTGGTGGATCCGTCAGGCGATCACCCGTTCGATCGCCGACCAGGCACGCACCATCCGGATTCCGGTGCACATGATCGAGACGATCAACAAGCTCAACCGTATTTCCCGCCAAATGCTGCAGGAAATGGGTCGCGAACCGACTCCGGAAGAGCTGGGCGAGCGCATGGAAATGCCTGAGGACAAAATCCGCAAGGTACTGAAGATCGCCAAAGAGCCGATCTCCATGGAAACCCCGATCGGTGACGACGAAGATTCGCACCTGGGCGACTTCATCGAGGACTCGACCATGCAGTCCCCGATCGACGTAGCCACGGTCGAAAGCCTCAAGGAAGCCACCCGTGACGTGCTCTCGGGCCTGACCGCACGTGAAGCCAAGGTGCTGCGCATGCGTTTCGGTATCGACATGAACACCGACCACACCCTCGAAGAGGTGGGCAAGCAGTTTGACGTAACGCGTGAGCGGATCCGTCAGATCGAAGCGAAGGCGTTGCGCAAGCTGCGCCACCCGACTCGCAGCGAGCACCTGCGCTCCTTCCTCGACGAGTGATGACAAAACCCCGGCCCAGGCCGGGGTTTTTCTTTAGTGGCCCGAGACATAAAGCCCGCCTTCCGTTGCACACCTGCAGCAATGCCCGTCTACACTCGACTGCAGACCACCTGAGTGCGAGGCTGCCATGTCCTTGAAGCCGGCCATTCTGTTGCTGATCCTGATTTTGTGGAACACAACGGCCGGCGCCCTGACCCTGACAGATGAGGAGAACGCCTGGCTGGCTGCCCACCCGCAGCTGAAACTGGGTGTAGACGCCTCTTGGCCACCGTTCGAGTTTCGCGACCAGGAGGGCCGGTACCAGGGATTGGCCGCCGACTACATCGCCATGATCCAGCAGCGCCTGGGCGTGACGTTCAAACCGGTCGAACCCAGCAGCTGGACCGAGGTGCTGGCGCAAGCGCGGGAAAGCCGTATCGACCTGCTGCCCGGCATCATGTCCACCCCCGAACGCCAGGGCTTCCTGGCTTTCACTCGCCCGTACCTCGACTTCCCCATTGTCATCCTCGCGCACAAAGGCGGCGCACAACCGCGCAAGCTGGCTGACCTGTACGGCCTGAAAATTGCCGTGGTCGAGAACTACGCCCCGCACGAGTTGCTGCGTACCCACCACCCGGACCTCAACCTGGTTGCCCTGCCAAATGTCAGCTCCACGCTGCAAGCCCTGGCCACCGACCAAGTGGATGCCGTGGTCGGCGACCTCGCTTCCAGTATCTGGAGCCTGCGCCAACTCAAGCTCGACGGCCTCTACGTCAGCGGCGAAACACCCTACCGCTACCAGTTGGCGATGGCCGTTCCCCGCGACAAGAGCGTGCTGGTCGGCATCCTCGACAAAGTGATGGCCGACATGAGCAGCAGCGAAATCAGCCAGATCCAGCAGCACTGGGTGGGTAATGTGGTCGACCAGCGGATGTTCTGGTCCGACCTGCTGGTGTATGGCCTGCCAACGGTGCTGTTGCTGATGGCTGT
Organism: Pseudomonas sp. BO3-4; assembly: GCF_034044115.1. Taxonomy (NCBI): domain Bacteria; kingdom Pseudomonadati; phylum Pseudomonadota; class Gammaproteobacteria; order Pseudomonadales; family Pseudomonadaceae; genus Pseudomonas; species Pseudomonas sp. BO3-4. The sequence goes on along the minus strand of NZ_CP139018.1, from coordinate 420,998 downwards.
GCTGGCAGTGGTCATTCGCATCAACCGCCGGCTCAGCTCGGAAATTTCCCGGCGCATCGCCCTTGAGCAAGAACTGCGCAGCAGCGAGTACCACTACCGCGGCCTGGTCGAGAGCCTGTCAGCCATCGCCTGGGAAGCCGATGCCAACGACTTCACCTACAGCTACGTTTCACCCCATGCCGAAGATCTGCTCGGCTACCCATTGAGTGACTGGCTCAGGCCCGGTTTCTGGCGCAGTATCCTGCACCCGGAGGACGCGCTCTGGGCCCAGGCCTACTGCGACAGCGAGACCGCAGCGGGGCGCGACCACAGCCTGGACTACCGGGTGATCCGGGCTGACGGTCAGCCCCTTTGGATACGCAACATCGTCAGTATGATCGAGCACGGCCACCAGCCAGTGATGCGCGGGCTGATGATCGACATCAGCGAAACCAAGCGCACGGAGGACGCCCTGCGTCTGTCCGAACAGAAGTTCGCCTCGGTATTCCAGCAGTGCCCCGATATCTTGCTGATCGCTCGCCACAGCGATGGCTGCCTGCTGGAGGTGAACGAGGCTTTCGAAGAGCAGATCGGACTGCCCCCAGACCAGGTCATAGGCCGCACTGCCACCGACCTTGACCTGTGGGGCGTAGAGGGCAGTGGCCCGCTCCTGCTTCAAAGGTTGCACCAAGGGGGTATCCGTAACCTGGAAATGAGCTTCCGCCGCAGCAACGGCCAACTGTTCACTGGCCTGACTTCGGCTGAAACCTTCGAACTGGACGGCACACCCGCGCTGGTAGTGGCGGTACGCGACATCAGCCAGCTCAAGGAGACCCAGCAGCAGCTTCAAACTTCTGAAGAAAAGTTCGCAAAGGCCTTCCACGCTTCGCCCGACGGCCTGCTGCTGTCGCGCCAGAGCGACGGCTTGCTGCTGGAGGTGAACGAAGGCTTCTGCCGCCTCACCGGCTACGACCTCAACCCAACCATTGACCAGACCTCGCTGGACCTGGGTATCTGGGTCGACCTCAACGAGCGCAAACGCCTGGTCGACCAGCTCAACCGTGACGGCTTCGTGCGCGACTTCACCTGCCATATCCGCCGCAGCGACGGGCAGATCCGACTGTGCGAGCTGTCCGCCCGGCCCCTGCCGATTACCGGCGTCGACTGCATGCTGACCATCGCCCGCGACATCACCGAGCGTCACCTGATGCAAGAAAAACTGCAGCTGGCCGCCACTGTGTTCGAGAACACTGCCGAAGGGGTGCTGATTACCGACATTGACCAGCGCATCAGTGCCGTCAACCGCGCCTTCAGCGAGATCACCGGCTACAGCGAGATCGAGGCCCTCGGCCAGACCCCGCGCCTGCTCGCCTCTGGCCAGCACGACAGCGCTTTCTATCTGGCCATGTGGCACCAGCTTACCGCCGAGGGCCACTGGCAAGGCGAAATCTACAACAAGCGCAAGAACGGCGAACTTTACCCAAGCTGGCTGACCATCAGCGCCGTGCGCAACAGCGACCGCGAGATCACCCACTTCGTGGCGGTTTTTGCAGACATCTCCAGCATCAAGCATGCCCAGGCCAAACTCGACTATCAGGCCCACCACGACCCGCTGACCGGCCTGCCCAATCGCACCTTGTTCGAAAACCGGCTGCAGGGCGTACTCACCTGCGCGCAGGTGTCCAACCGCCAAGGCGCAGTGCTGTTCCTGGACCTCGACCGCTTCAAGCACATCAACGACAGCCTTGGCCACCCGGTCGGCGACCTGCTGCTCAAGGGCATCGCCCAGCGCCTGAAAGAGCAGGTACGCGATGTTGACACCGTAGCCCGCCTGGGTGGCGACGAATTCATCATTCTGCTGCCCGGCTTGCACAAGCCCAGTGACGCCAGCACTATCGCCAACAAACTACTGGCCTGCTTCAACGCACCGTTCCAGGCCGGCGAGCATGAGTTTTTCACCAGCGCCAGCATCGGCATCAGTCTTTACCCACAGGATGGCACTGACGTCTCCACACTGATCCGCAACGCCGACGCCGCCATGTACCGCTCCAAAGCCAAAGGCCGCAACCGCGTCGAAGCCTACACCCGCGACCTCACCGCCCAGGCCAGCGAGCGCATCGCCCTGGAGCATGAGCTGCGCCGGGCCGTCGAACGCAACGAAATGAGCCTGTGCTTCCAGCCCAAGCTCAGCCTGAAGACCCAGAGCCTGGTGGGTGCCGAAGCGCTGATCCGCTGGAGCCACCCGACCTTTGGTGAGGTACCGCCGGAACACTTCATCCACTTGGCGGAAGAAAATGGCACCATCCTGCAGCTCGGCGACTGGGTACTGGAGCAAGCCTGCCGGCAGATGCAGGCCTGGAAGCAGCACTACGAACCCTTCGGCCCGCTGTCGATCAACCTTGCCGGCGCCCAGCTGCGCCACCCACACCTGGCACGGCGCATCGAACAACTGCTCAAGCACTACCAGCTGAGGGCCGGTGACCTGCAGCTGGAAATCACCGAGAACTTCATCATGAGCCAGGCAGAGGAGGCCTTGGCCGTGCTGTACCAACTGAAAAAACTGGGTGTACAGCTAGCCATCGACGACTTTGGCACCGGCTATTCCTCTCTGAGCTACCTGAAGCGCCTGCCGCTGGACATCCTCAAGATCGACAAGTCGTTCATCCGCGGCCTGCCCGACGATCCACACGACGCCGCCATTGCCCGGGCGATCATTGCCTTGGGCCGCAGCATGCAGTTGACCATCATTGCCGAAGGCGTGGAGAACCAGGCCCAGCAACGTTTTCTGGCGGCCGAGGGCTGCGAGCAGATCCAGGGCTACATCGTCAGCCTCCCGCTACCGCCAGAGGAATTCGCGGCCGCGTTTCTTCGCATAGCACTATCGGATCTTTCAGATGGCACAGGTGCGAAACCCTCGTTATAATCCGCCCACTTACTGAGGGCCTATAGCTCAGTTGGTTAGAGCAGAGGACTCATAATCCTTTGGTCCACGGTTCGAGTCCGTGTGGGCCCACCAGCTTACAAGCCGCGCACTGCGCGGCTTTTTCATGCCCGCAAGAAATAAATGTTCGGGGCGTGTACATCCAGCGCAGCGGCGCCGAGCGCATGACCTTGGAAGTGGCGCTGAAACACCATCTCAGCGAAATCAGCCCCACCAAGAAGCCGATCACCCAGCACGCCGATAATCGCGGAAAGGTGCCCTATCGATACTTCAAGCCAAACACCCTAGCTTGAGGATCAGACAATGAGCCGAATAGCCGCCATTATCAGCTCACAAAATGAGCCGAATATGCTCGCTAATCGGCTCACAGATGAGCAAGCCTATGAATGAACCTGGGCCTGCCCCGTGACAACGGACGCCAAGAAGCTGGCTACAGAGCCAACTGCCTTAAGCCTTTTGCGTATTCGTTCGGCGTGCTCATCACTGGCGCGGCGCCTGGGGATAAACGAAGAAGGCCGCACCACTGCACGATCCAGTCCATCGGGCGAGGCCATCAACCATGGGCAACCCCATCAGAACCCTCCCAGCCTGCTCCACCGCCCCCTCTGCCAACGTCCGCAAATGTACCGCTGTTGGTTAATCCCCTCCCGGACGCATCTCGACCTGCCGTGGGTTGTAGAAGGTCATGCCACGCGGAATATCCCGCGTAACCAACGACATCGCGCCAATCACCACGTCATCGCCAATGTCGATGCGATCAGCAACGATGCAACTGTTGGCGCCCATGCTCACGTTGTCACCAATGCGCAGTGCGTACTCCTGCAACCCCAGGGTCTTGATGCCGATCGAGCAGCTCTGCCGGATGAAGAAATTGCGCCCGATGCTGACGTACCGGGTAATCACCACCCCCGGCAGGTGCGCGATGCGCAGGCCGGGGGCAATCTGGGCGCCGATGTCGATGTCCACCCCATACTTGAGGTTGAGCCGCTGTTGCATGCGCCGGGCGTGACGCCGGGCAAGGCCGCCGCGGGCGTCGAGGTACTGGGCCAGGCGATAGGCGAAGAGGAAACGCAGTTTGTTGTCCTTGCGTGCGCGGCGCAGCACGTTGAACAGCAGGCTGATTGGGCGTCCGGGCCTTTTCTTGTTGGAGACTTCCAGTCGCCAGCATTCGAGCAGGTGGTCGAGGTTCACGCTGAGGTTCCCGTTGAACTAGCACTTCATCATGCCGAATTAATGCCGAAGACGCAGCCTTCGGACATGCGCGGCCGTTCTAACCCAAAGTGCCAAGCCGACGCCGTCAACGGTGATCGACTGTACCTGGCCTTGCCCTGATTGGCACAGGCTGGCTAGGCTAGCGGGCCAACCGTAGAGACTCGCCATGTCGGATGCCCGCTCCATCACGCTGGATGAAATCGATCGCCAGCTGATCGCCCTGCTGCAGATCAATGCCCGCGAAAGTGTCGCCACCCTCGCCCGCCAGCTGGGCATCGCCCGCACCACCGTCAATTCGCGCCTGGAGCGTCTGGAGAAGAACAAGGTTATCTCCGGCTATGGCGTACGCCTGGGCCAGAGTGTGATAGGCGGCGGGTTGCAGGCGTATGTCGGGATCAAGGTGCAGCCACGCTCCGGCAAGGACGTGGTGCGGCGCCTGAGTGCCATGGGCCAGGTGCAGCAGCTGTGTGCGGTAAGCGGCGAATTCGACTATGTGGCCTGGCTGCGTACGGACTCGCCCGAGCAGCTGGATCAGTTGCTCGACCAGATTGGCAGTGTCGACGGGGTGGAGAAAACCACCACGTCGATCATTCTCAGCAGCAAGGTGGACCGTGGACAGCCGCTTTGAACGGACTGGCGCTCGGGTGGGGTTATCGATGAGGCCGGTTGTAGGAGCGGGTTTACCCGCGAATGGGGCAGAGAATCTACCGACGCATTCGCGGGTGAACCCGCGCCTACAAAGGGCCAGGGCGGTTTGTGAACTACCTCGACCGCCTGCCTCGTCTTAATGAACATAAGCTTAATCATTACGACGAAACTAACTACATTCAGACAACACTCTGCACCTTAATTACGAACACCTCACTCCCTAAAATGACAGCCGGGCATCTCCTATACTCAGGCTCCGCTCCTCGCGCAGCCTCTCTGGCAAGGTCATTTCATGAACAAGAAGAACCGCCACCCCGCCGACGGCAAGAAGCCGATCACCATTTTCGGCCCGGACTTCCCTTTTGCTTTCGACGACTGGCTGGAACACCCGGCAGGCCTGGGCAGCATTCCGGCTGAGCGCCATGGGGAAGAGGTGGCCATTGTCGGTGCCGGTATCGCCGGCCTGGTAGCGGCCTACGAGCTGATGAAGCTGGGCCTCAAGCCGGTGGTGTACGAGGCTTCCAAGCTGGGCGGCCGGCTGCGCTCGCAAGCCTTCAATGGCACTGACGGGATCGTTGCCGAGCTGGGTGGCATGCGCTTCCCGGTGTCGTCCACCGCCTTCTACCACTACGTCGACAAGCTGGGCCTGGAAACCAAGCCCTTCCCCAACCCGCTGACCCCAGCTTCGGGCAGCACGGTGATCGACCTGGAAGGCCAGACCTACTACGCCGAGAAGCCCACCGACCTGCCGCAACTGTTTCATGAGGTAGCCGACGCCTGGGCCGATGCGCTGGAGAGTGGTGCGCAGTTCGCCGATATCCAGCAGGCCATCCGCGACCGTGATGTACCGCGCCTGAAGGAACTTTGGAACAAGCTGGTGCCGCTGTGGGACGACCGCACCTTCTACGACTTCGTCGCCACCTCGCGCTCTTTTGCCAAGCTGAGCTTCCAGCACCGCGAAGTGTTCGGCCAGGTCGGTTTCGGCACCGGCGGTTGGGACTCGGACTTCCCCAACTCGATGCTGGAAATCTTCCGCGTGGTGATGACCAACTGCGACGACCACCAGCACCTGGTGGTCGGGGGCGTGGAACAAGTGCCACAAGGCATCTGGCGCCACGTACCGGAACGCTGCGTGCATTGGCCAGAGGGCACCAGCCTGAGCACGCTGCATGGCGGCGCACCGCGTACCGGGGTCAAGCGCATTGCCCGCGCCGCCGATGGCCGCCTGGCGGTCACCGACAACTGGGGCGATACCCGCCACTACAGCGCAGTACTCGCCACCTGCCAGACCTGGTTGCTGACCACCCAGATCGACTGCGAGGAATCGCTGTTCTCGCAAAAGATGTGGATGGCCCTGGACCGTACCCGCTACATGCAATCGTCGAAAACCTTCGTCATGGTCGACCGCCCGTTCTGGAAGGACAAGGACCCGGAAACCGGCCGTGACCTGCTGAGCATGACCCTCACCGATCGCCTCACCCGCGGAACTTACCTGTTCGACAACGGCAACGACAAGCCCGGGGTGATCTGCCTGTCGTACTCGTGGATGAGCGACGCGCTGAAGATGCTGCCGCACCCGGTGGAGAAACGCGTACAACTGGCCCTGGATGCGCTGAAGAAGATCTACCCGAAGACCGATATCGCCGGCCACATCATCGGCGACCCGATCACGGTTTCCTGGGAGGCCGACCCGTACTTCCTCGGCGCCTTCAAAGGCGCGCTTCCGGGCCATTACCGCTACAACCAGCGCATGTACGCGCACTTCATGCAGCAGGACATGCCGGCGGAGCAGCGCGGTATCTTCATTGCCGGTGACGACGTGTCATGGACCCCCGCCTGGGTTGAAGGCGCGGTGCAGACGTCGCTGAATGCGGTGTGGGGTATCATGAACCACTTTGGTGGCCACACCCACCCCGACAACCCCGGCCCGGGCGATGTGTTCAACGAAATCGGGCCGATCGCCCTGGCGGATTGAGACAAGGAGGCACCATGCGCATCGCTCTGTACCAGGGCGCACCCAAGCCACTGGATGTGCCCGGCAACCTGCAACGGCTGCGCCACCAGGCGCAGCTGGCAGCCGAACGCGGCGCACAGTTGCTGGTGTGCCCGGAGATGTTCCTGACCGGCTACAACATCGGCCTGGCCCAGGTCGAGCGCCTGGCCGAGGCCGCCGATGGCCCGGCAGCCATGACCGTGGTAGAGATCGCCCAGGCGCACCGCATCGCCATTGTCTATGGCTACCCGGAGCGCGGTGACGACGGGGCGATCTACAACAGCGTGCAGTTGATCGATGCGCATGGCCGCAGCCTGAGCAATTACCGCAAGACGCACCTGTTCGGTGAACTGGACCGCTCGATGTTCAGCCCAGGTGCCGACCACTTCCCGGTGGTGGAACTGGAAGGCTGGAAGGTTGGCCTGCTGATCTGCTACGACATCGAGTTCCCGGAGAACGCCCGACGCCTGGCGCTGGATGGCGCCGAGCTGATCCTGGTGCCGACGGCGAACATGACGCCGTACGACTTTACCTGCCAGGTGACCGTGAGAGCGCGGGCACAGGAAAACCAGTGCTACCTGGTATATGCCAACTACTGCGGTGCGGAAGACGAGATCGAGTATTGCGGGCAGAGCAGCATCATCGGCCCGGATGGCAGCTTGCTGGCCATGGCCGGGCGGGATGAGTGCCAGTTGTTGGCAGAGCTTGAACATGAGCGGGTGGTGCAGGGGCGCACGGCGTTTCCCTACCTGACCGATTTGCGCCAGGAGCTGCACCTGCGTAAAGGCTGACAAGGGCCGCTATGCGGCCCATTCGCGGGCACGCCCGCTCCCACGGGGTCTGCGCTGCCTTTCATACCGGCGCCCTACCCGCGAAAAGGCCGGGCCTACGAACAAATCGGTTAGCATGGAAAGCAGCCACCGGAGCCCCCATGCTTGACGCCATCCGCCAACTTACCCTCGCCAACGGCTTGCAACTGACCCTGCGCCACGCCCCGCGCCTCAAGCGCTCGGCCGCCGCACTGCGGGTGCACGCGGGCAGCCACGACGCGCCTGCCAAATGGCCCGGTCTGGCGCACTTCCTCGAACACCTGTTCTTCCTCGGTACCCCGCGCTTCCCGCTGGAAGACGGCCTGATGCGCTACGTGCAAGCCCTGGGCGGCCAGGTCAACGCCAGCACCCGGGAACGCGCCACCGACTTTTTCTTCGAGGTGCCCCCCAACACGCTCGGTGGCGGTCTCGAGCGCCTGTGCCAAATGCTGGCAGAACCGGATCTGGGCATCGAACGCCAACGCCGTGAACGCGAAGTGATCCATGCCGAATTCATCGCCTGGTCGCGCAATCCATCGGCCCAACAGCAGTTCGCCTTGCTGCAGTCAGTGTCAGCCAAGCATCCACTGGGCGCTTTTCATGCTGGCAATCGATACACCCTGGCCTTGCACGATGCGGCCTTCCAGCAAGCGCTTGCGGGCTTTCATCAGCGCTTCTACCAAGGCGGCCAGATCTGCCTGAGCCTTTGCGGTCCGCAGCCGCTGGATGAACTTGAACGCCTTGCCCGGCAGCATGCCGAACTGTTCGCCGCAGGTGAGCGCGTGCCGCAAATGCTGCCGCCGCCACTGCCAGCAATGGCTAGCGCTTTGACCTTCACGCACCAAAGCCTCCCCAGCGGTGCCGAGCACGCCCTGGAACTGCTGATCGCTTACCTGGAGGACAGCCGCCCAGGTACCTGGCTGGGCGCGCTTCGCGAGCGTGACTGGCTACAACGTTTCACGGCCGAAAGGTTGTATGCGTTCGCCGGTCAGCTGCTGTGGCACCTTGACCTGAAGCTCAGTGCCGACGCTTGCCCGGACGAAGCCAGCGCCCTGCTGCAAGGTTGGTTCAGGTTCATCCGCCAGGCCGACCGCGAACAGTTGAACCACCAATTCGGCCTGTTGCAGCACAGCCGTGCGCACAGTGCCAGCGCGCTCGAGCTGGCACGCCGGGACAGCACAGGCCAGCCGTTCGCCAAGCTGGATGCCCAAGGGTTGCAGGCGCTTGGCGCCCTGCTGGAAAGCCTGCCAGGTGGCGACCATGGCGATTGGCAGCTTTTACCAGTCGACCCATTGCTGAAGGCTGACCTGCCCCATGCCAAGGCGCAGCCGCTGCCGGCAGCGCTGAAGATCAGTGACCAGCTCCCGCCGGCGCGCCAATACGCTGCGCTGTACCTGCGCTGGTATGTACCTTCGCCTTTGCGCCAGCAGCTACAGCGTGTGCTGGAACTGGCCCTGGCACCACTGCAGGAACGCTGTGACCGCGCCTCCGTGCAACTGCAGTACAGCAGCGCCGGAGAATACTGGCAGTTGCGCTGCGCCGGCCTGCCAGCAGCAGTGCTGCGGGCAGTGGAACAAGCCTTGGCCTTGATGCTCAAGCCACCTGCCAGTTGCTGGCTGCCCGACACGGCGCAGCCCCCGGCCCTGATCCCCATCAGGGCACTGCTCAAGCAACTGCCAGACGCGGTACGGGGTAGCCTGCCCGCAGCGGTGCCTGCCTGCACGCTGACCCAGCAGCAACTTGACAGCCTGTGGCTGCACACCGAGTGGCATGGCATGGCTGCAGGTTTCGAGAATACCGCGCTAAACGCCTTGGGCGCCGCGCTGTTGCAGTGCCCTGGGCAAGGCTCGCGGCCGGGGCCCCTGCCATCATGGGCCAACCACCGCTGGCAGCATGCCCAAGTGCCAGGCAGCGAACATGCCCTGCTGCTGTTCTGCCCGTTGCCGGCAGCAAAAGAGGCCGCAGGCCGCCTGTTAGCCCAATTGCTGCAAGGGCCGGTTTACCAGCGCCTGCGGGTAGACTTGCAACTCGGCTACGCGGTGTTCAGCGCCTTTCGTCAGGTCGAGGGGGTCGGTGGGCTGCTGTTCGGTGTGCAGTCCCCCAACACCGGTCAGGCACAGGTGCTCGACCACCTGCTCAGCCTGCTGCGCCATGGCGTCACCCTTGACCCGGCCGCTCGCCAGGCGTTGGCCGGGCAATTCGACGAACCCGCCATGGCCAATGCCGATGTCGCCGAATGGGCGTGGCAGACACACTTGGGCACACAAGCCGATAGGCTGGATGTACTGCGCAGGTCTATCCTGACTACGCGGCAGACGGATCTGGACCACCTGCTGAGCGACCTGCTCGACCCAGGTTCCGCTTGGCTATGTTTGGCCAACGCTGCCGCGCCAGATACTTCCTGGCAGGGTGAAGATCGATGATTATTACGCGAACTGCAACGGCGCTTCTCGAATAATTAACCTTCCGGTTCAAATTTTTCTTGTAAGATAGCGCAATCCCGTTTTCACGGAACTGCCAACGCATGGCGGTACCCAAGTAGTAGCTGAACAACCCAACCCTCATTCGGAAGGAGTAATTCCATGTGGACCAAACCTGCATACACTGACCTGCGTATCGGCTTCGAAGTCACCATGTACTTCGCTAACCGCTAAGCCGGGCTTAGGGTTTCACGCCTCGGCCTGCCGGGGCGTTTTCGTTTTTCAGATCCGGTTTCTGCATAGAGAGTGGCCATGTACATCCAGGTTCTCGGCTCCGCCGCCGGTGGCGGGTTCCCGCAGTGGAACTGCAACTGCGTCAACTGCAAGGGCTACCGTGATGGCACCCTGAAAGCCACGGCGCGCACCCAGTCATCCATCGCCCTGTCCGACGACGGTGTGCACTGGATATTGTGCAATGCCTCGCCCGACATCCGCGCCCAACTGCAGGCCTTTGCGCCGATGCAGCCGGCCCGGGCACTGCGCGACACTGGTATCAACGCCATCGTCCTGCTGGACAGCCAGATCGACCACACCACCGGCCTGCTCAGCCTGCGCGAAGGCTGCCCGCATCAGGTGTGGTGCACGGACATGGTCCACCAGGACCTGACCACCGGTTTCCCGCTGTTCAACATGCTCAGCCACTGGAACGGTGGCTTGCAGTGGAACCGTATCGAGCTGGAAGGCAGCTTCGTGATCGACGCCTGCCCCAACCTCAAGTTCACCCCCTTCCCCCTGCGCAGCGCCGCGCCGCCCTACTCCCCGCACCGCTTCGACCCGCACCCGGGCGATAACCTGGGTTTGATGGTCGAAGACACCCGCACCGGCGGCAAGCTGTTCTACGCCCCAGGCCTGGGCCAGGTAGACGAAAAGCTGCTGGCGATGATGCACGGTGCCGACTGCCTGCTGGTCGACGGCACCCTGTGGGAAGACGACGAAATGCAGCGCCGTGGCGTGGGCACCCGCACCGGCCGCGAGATGGGTCACCTGGCCCAGAACGGCCCTGGCGGCATGCTGGAAGTGCTCGACGGCTTCCCGCGCCAGCGCAAGGTACTTATCCACATCAACAACACCAACCCGATTCTCGACGAAGACTCACCCGAGCGCGCCGAAGTCCTGCGCCGAGGTGTCGAAGTTGCCTTCGATGGCATGAGCATCGCGTTGTAAAACAGTCTGTGAGGCGACACCAGACCCTGTGGGAGCGGGCATGCCCGCGAAAAAGCCAACACGGTCCATGGCACCAGCTTCGCCGGTGTTCGCGGGCACGCCCGCTCCCACAAGGGAGAGGGATGTGCCAGGCCAGATAATCGTTCTACAGGAGCCAGCCGAATGAGCGACGCACTGCCAATGTCCCCTGCCGAATTCGAGCAGGCCCTGCGCGCCAAGGGCGCCTATTACCACATCCATCACCCGTACCACGTGGCGATGTACCAGGGGCGCGCCACCCGCGAGCAGATCCAGGGATGGGTAGCCAACCGCTTCTACTACCAGGTCAACATCCCGATGAAGGATGCCGCGATCCTGGCCAACTGCCCGGACCGCGAAGTGCGCCGCGAGTGGATCCAGCGCCTGCTCGACCACGATGGTGCGCCCGGCGAGGATGGCGGCATCGAGGCCTGGCTGCGCCTGGGCCAGGCTGTCGGGCTGGACCCGGACCAATTGCGCTCGCAAGAACTGGTATTGCCAGGCGTGCGCTTTGCCGTGGACGCCTACGTCAACTTTGCCCGCCGCGCCAGCTGGCAGGAAGCCGCCAGCAGTTCGCTGACGGAGCTGTTCGCCCCGCAAATCCACCAGTCACGCCTGGACAGCTGGCCGCAGCACTACCCGTGGATCGACCCCGCCGGCTATGAGTATTTCCGTACCCGCCTGGGCCAGGCTCGACGCGATGTGGAACACGGCCTGGCGATTACCCTGCAGCACTACACCACCCGTGCGGGCCAGGAGCGTATGCTGGAGATACTGCAGTTCAAGCTGGATATCCTCTGGAGTATGCTCGACGCCATGAGCATGGCCTACGAACTGAACCGCCCACCCTATCACTCCGTCACCCAGGAACGGGTGTGGCACAAGGGAATCACCCTATGAGTTTCGACCGTAACCAAGTGCCGAACTGGCGCCCCGGCTACCGCTTCCAGTACGAGCCGGCGCAAAAGGGCCATGTGTTGCTGTACCCCGAAGGCATGATCAAGCTCAACGACAGCGCGAGCCTGATCGGTGGCCTGATCGACGGCCAGCGTGATGTGGCAGCGATTATCAGCGAACTCGAACAGCAATTCCCCGATGTCCCGGAAGTGGCCGATGACATCGAGCAGTTCATGGAGGTGGCCCGTGCCGAACACTGGATCGTCCTCGCCTGAGTTGCCACCTACGCCCGAGGTCGGCCTGCCGCTGTGGCTGCTGGCCGAGCTCACCTACCGCTGCCCGCTGCAGTGCCCGTATTGCTCCAACCCGCTGGACTTCGCCGCCCAGGGCCAAGAGCTGAGCACCGAACAGTGGTTCAAGGTCATGGCTGAAGCGCGGGAAATGGGTGCCGCACAAATCGGCTTTTCCGGCGGTGAACCGCTGGTACGCCAGGACCTTGCCCAGCTGATCGCAGAGGCCCGCCGCCTGGGTTACTACACCAACCTGATCACCTCGGGCATCGGCCTGACCGAGGCGCGCATCGCCGACTTCAAAAAGGCTGGCCTGGACCATATCCAGATCAGCTTCCAGGCCAGCGACGAGCAGGTGAACAACCTGCTGGCCGGCTCGAAAAAGGCTTTTGCACAGAAGCTGGAAATGGCCCGCGCGGTAAAAGCCCATGGCTACCCGATGGTGCTCAACTTCGTCACCCATCGGCACAACATCGACAAGATCGACCGCATCATCGAGTTGTGCATTGCCCTGGAGGCCGACTTTGTCGAACTCGCCACGTGCCAGTTCTATGGCTGGGCGCACCTCAACCGCCTTGGGCTGCTGCCAACCCGCGCGCAGCTCGAGCGGGCAGAACGTATCACCAACGAATACCGGGACAAGCTCAAGGCCGAGGGCAACCCGTGCAAGCTGATTTTCGTTACCCCTGACTACTATGAAGAGCGCCCCAAGGCCTGCATGAACGGCTGGGGCAACCTGTTCCTCACCATCACCCCGGACGGTACCGCCTTGCCCTGCCACGGCGCCCGCCAGCTGCCCGTGCAGTTTCCGAATGTACGCGACCACGACTTGCACCATATCTGGTATGAGTCGTTCGGTTTCAACCGCTTCCGTGGCTATGAGTGGATGCGCGAACCTTGCCGCTCCTGCGACGAGAAAGAAAAGGACTTCGGCGGCTGTCGCTGCCAGGCCTTCATGCTGACCGGCGATGCCAGCAACGCAGACCCGGTGTGCGCCAAATCGACCGAGCACGGCATCATCCTCAAGGCCCGCGAGGAGGCAGAAACCGCCCAGCTCGCGATCGAACAGATGACCTTCCGCAATGATCGAAACTCCCGTGTCATCGCCCGCGGCTGAGTTCAGCGCGGCCCAGGCGGTTGCCGCCGGCACCGACTTCGCCGAACTCAAGGTCAGTGCCGACGGGCTGTTCTGGAACGAATTCCGCCCGGCCGATGGAGCGTGCCGTATCTGGCACTGGCTGCACTACCAGGCCCGTTGCCTGACCCCGGACGGCTTCAGCGTACGCAGCCGGGTTTATGAGTACGGCGGCGGCAGCTTCTGCCTGGGTGGCGACGGGCTGGTGTTCGTCAACGAAAAGGATCAGCAGGTCTACACCCAGCCGCTGGACGATTCGCTACCGCGTGCGCTGACCCAGGATGCCAGCTGCCGCTATGGCGATGTGCAGTGGCACGACGGCCAGGTACTGGCCGTCGAAGAGCGCCATGCCGAGCAGGTAGAACACCGCCTGGTCGCTCTGGGTAACAGCAGCCGCCAGGTGCTCGCCGAGGGCGCCGACTTCTATGCCTCGCCTGCTGTCAGTGCCGATGGCCAGCGCCTGGCGTGGATCGAATGGGACCGCCCGGCGCAGCCCTGGACCGTCACCCGGCTGATGTATCGCGCGCGCGATGCCAGCGGCCACTGGGGGCCGGCGCAATGTGTAGCCGCCGCAGAAGAATCGCTGCAACAACCACGCTTCGATGCCGAAGGTCGGCTCTACTGCCTGTCCGACCGCAATGGTTTCTGGCAACCCTGGGGTGAGGTCGATGGCCAATGGCAGGCGTTGCCTGCCGCACCGGCAGACCATGCTGCTGCGCCTTGGCAATTGGGCACCTGTACCTGGCTGGCACTGGGCCCGCAAAGCTACCTGGCCAGCTGGTTCGAAGACGGCTTCGGGCAATTGGGGCTGCGTGGTGAAGATGGCCGTATGGAGCGTTTCGCCAGTGCCTACACACGCTTTCGCAGCCTGGCCATGGACAGCGAACACCTGTATGCCATTGCCGCGTCGCCCATCAGCCCACCGGCAGTCATTGCCATTGACCGCGGCAACCATGAAGTACGCGTACTGGCCGGTGGTGCCGAAATACTGCCAGCAGGGCAAATCAGCCTGCCGCAGCCGGTCCATTACGACAGTGGCGGCGAGCAGGCCCATGGTTTCTTCTACCCGCCAGCGCAGCCGCAAGGCGCCGCACCGCTGGTGGTGTTCATCCACGGCGGGCCAACCTCAGCCTGTTATCCCGTGCTCGACCCGCGTATCCAGTATTGGACCCAGTGCGGCTTTGCCGTGGCCGACCTCAACTACCGGGGCAGCACCGGCTATGGTCGGGAATACCGCCAGGCACTGCACCAGCGCTGGGGCGAGAGCGATGTGGCCGATGCCTGCGCGGTAGTCGAATACCTGGCAGCTCAGGGCGTGGTCGACAAACGCAAGGCGTTCATCCGCGGCGGCAGCGCCGGGGGCTACACCACCCTGTGCGCTTTGGCGTTCCAAGACGTGTTTCGCGCCGGCGCCAGCCTGTACGGGGTCAGCGACCCGATAGCCCTGGGCCGTGCCACCCACAAGTTTGAGGGCGATTACTTGGACTGGCTGATCGGCGACCCGCAGCGCGACGCTGACCGCTATCGCCAGCGCACGCCGCTGCTGCATGCAGAGCGCATCAAGGTGCCGGTGATTTTCTTCCAGGGTGAGCTGGATGCAGTGGTGGTGCCGGAACAGACGCGGTCCATGCTGGCAGCGTTGCAGGCCAACGGGATCGACGCTGAAGGGCACTTTTATGCGGGAGAGCGGCATGGGTTCCGCAAGGCGGAGAACCTGGCGCATGCCTTGGAAGAAGAGTGGAAATTTTATTGCCGGGTGTTGGTGCAATAGTTCCAGGCGCCCCCGCAGGAGCAACCTTGTGCTGCTCCTGCAGGGGCCAATCTCTGCCTGTATCAACGCTTGGCGATGATATACACCGCATGCACGATCCCCGGAATGTACCCCAGCAGGGTCAGCAGGATATTAAGCCAGAACGCCCCACCAAACCCGACCTGCAGGAACACCCCCAGCGGCGGCAGAATGATGGCGATGATGATGCGGATAAAGTCCATGCGAGTCTCTCCTTAAGGGTTACATCAAAGACTAGCTGCCCGCCTTAGAGGTTCCACAGGCAAAAAAAAACGCCCCGGGCCGAATGAAACAGGCCAGGGGCGATGCGCAGGAACGCCAGACGGTTCGTTGAATTCTTTGCCAGGCCGCTACGCCGGCACTTCGCGACGGGCCTGCTGCTGGGCATGCAGGCGGGCGAAAGCGCGCGCCAGGCGCAGCAGCATTTCGTCGATGTTGCCTTTGCTCACAGTCAGCGCCGGTGAAAAGCGCACTACATCCGCTTGCGGCGCGTTGAGCAGCAGGCCTTCGTGGAGGGCCGCAGCCACCAGTTCGCGGGCCAGGTTTTCTTTCAGTTGCAGGGCCCATAGCAGCCCGTGACCGCGCACCTCACCCTGACCATAGCGCCCGGTCAGGCGGCTCAGGCCTTCACGCAGGTGACGACCGTTGTCCTGTACCTGGGCTAAAAAGCCAGGTTCCAGCACGCTGTCCAGCACCGCCAGGCCGGCGGCGCACATCAGCGCGTTGCCGTGATGGCTGCCTTCCAGCTCACCAGGCTCGGCGCAGCATGCCTTGCCCCTTGCCAACAAGGCGGCCAGCGGCACGCCGCCCCCCAGGCCCTTGCCCAAGGTGATGATGTCGGCGCGCACGCCATAGAGCTCCTCGGCCAGCAGCGCACCACAGCGACCAATACCGGTCTGCACCTCATCAAGGATCAGCAGGATGCCCAGTTCGCGGCAGAGCGTTTCCACGCCCTTGAGGTATTCCTGAGTAGCGGGAATAACGCCCGCCTCACCCTGTATCGGCTCGAGCATGATTGCCACGGTGCGTGAATCCACCTCAGCGTGCAGCGCCGCGAGGTCATTGAACGGCACCTTGCTGAAACCCGGCAGGCCAGGTTCGCAGCGATTGCACGGCAACGGGTCGGACGCGGACAGCGCGCCGAGGCTACGGCCATGGCAGGCTTGGCTGGCAGTAATGATGTGATAGGCGCCGTTGCGGTGCAGTTGGCCCCACTTACGCGCCAGCTTGATCGCCCCTTCACAGGCCTCGGCACCGCTGTTAAGCAGGTAGGCCTGGTCACTGCCGGTACTCTGACACAGCCGGTTGACCAGCCCCAGCAGGCCACGGTTGTGGAAGCCCGAGCCCGGGTTGATCAACGCCTGAGCCTGGTTGCCCAACGCTTTGACCAGCACGCTGGGGCTGTGGCCCAAACTGTTGACCGCACCGCCCTGAGTGAAGTCCAGGTAGGCATGCCCTTCGTTGTCCCACAACCACGAGCCCTGGCCACGCACGAATACCTGCGCTGCACGTTCGGCGCCGGGCATCAGGCGCTCAGGCGACAGCTCAGACGCGTGCGGCACGATCACCGGCGCACGCTTGGGCTCGGCGGCGGCAGGAGCCGAGCGGCGCAGGTTGAACAGGTTCATCAAGGGCTCCAACCAATCACGGTAAAGGGCAGCCACGGTGCGGTCTTGGTGCCGGCACTCGATATTTTGCCTTTCCTATCAAAAGTGTTTTTCATCCGGGGTAACAATCGACCGAATCATCGCTGTAACCCTTTGGAATACGGCGATAGACTAGGCTTCAGCAGGGTTTTCGACCATTTCGTTTTTCCAGCATTTTCGATAAGTGTTGCTTATGGATTTCCGCCAACTGCGTTATTTCGTCGCGGTGTACGAAGAAGGCCACGTAGGCCGTGCCGCCGAACGCCTGTCGCTGTCACAGCCGGCGCTTTCCCAGCAGATTCGCCAATTGGAGCACAGCCTCGACCTGAGCCTGTTCGAGCGCAGCAACAAACGCTTGCTGCCGACCCTGGCAGCCCACACCTTGTACAACCATGCCCTGCCGTTGCTCGACGGCCTGCAGCGCGCCCACGAGGCTATGCGCAACTTCAAGGGCCAGTCGCTGCGCACCTTGGCTATCGGTGTATTGCAGACCGTGCGGCCAAGCCTGATACCGCAGCTGCTTGAACGGCTGCGCAAGGCTCAACCTCACCTGGTCGTGCAGATTTACGAGTTGTCAGGGTTAGAGATCGAACGGCGCCTGCTCAATGGCAACCTGGACATCGGCATCAGCTACTTGCCGCCGCGCCAGCCAGGGCTGCATGGCCTGCTGTTGTACGAAGATGAGCTGCAACTGGTCATACCCGATACCCACCCGCTGAAGGACTTCAAGAAGGTGTCCATCCGTCAGGCCGCCGAGTTGCCCATGCTGATGCTGGGCGAAGAGTTCCAGATCCGCCAGATCTGGCAGGCGCAGCTGGCCAGCCAAGGCCGACGGCCGCAGGTGCAGGCAGAGATGAACAATATGGCAGGGATTCTCGATAGCCTCGCGCACACGGCGCTGGCTACCATTCTGCCGGGGCGCGCCAAGGAGGCCGCCGAAGATGATCAGGGGCTGCTGTGGAAGCCGTTGAGCGAGCCGCGCGTGCCATTGAAGGTTGGCCTGGTATTTCGCGATGCCCAGCGCCAGCAGGCCTCTGTAGAGCTGCTGCGCACATTGCTTGAGGAAGAGACGGACGCCCGCCTGCTGGGGGCATCACCGCTGGATGTGCTGGCCTAAAACACGCAAATAAAGAAAACCCCGCCGAAGCGGGGTTTTCCAGACTGTTTCCCTGTGACATCCGTATCGCCCCGCCATCCTGGCAGGTGGTCCTTCGTCGTCATCCTTGATCTGTCCTATGCGCTTCCTGCGCAACGTCCATGTGGTAAAGATTAACAGTGGATCCAATCTTAGAACAGTGGTGAAAAGTCACCGCGTCGTGTAGGAAAAAGCTTACACAGGGAGTTCATTCACTGATATGCGATGGCTGAGGCCGCTTTGCGGCCCAATCGCGACGCAAGGCCCCACCTATCCAAACTTAGGCGATACCTGTGGGAGCGGCCTTGCGTCGCGATTGGGCTGCGCAGCAGCCCCAGAAATCGATCAGAACTGCTCGGCATCCAGCAGGTACAGCGATTCACTTCCCGCCTTCACCGAAGCCACCAGCGAATCCACCCGTGGCAGCAACCGCGCGAAGTAGAACCGCGCCGTGCCCAGCTTGCCCGAATAGAACGGCGCATCCCCCTCGCCCGCCTGGGCCGCCCGCGCCATCAGTGCCCACATGTAGCCATAGGCAACATAGCCAAAGGCATGCAGGTACTCGACCGAAGCCGCGCCAATTTCATTCGGGTTGCCCTTGGCCTGCTGCAGTACCCACTCGGTCAACCCGTCGAGCTGATCGAGCGAAGCGCCCAGTGGCTTGGCGAATTCGTCCAGTTCGCTGCCTGCACCGGTAATGAACTGACGAATCTCGTCAGAGAACAGCTTGTAGTATGCCCCGCCGCTGGCCACCACTTTACGCCCCATCAGGTCGAGGGCCTGGATGCCATTGGTACCTTCGTAGATCTGGGTAATGCGCACGTCGCGCACCAACTGCTCCTGCCCCCACTCACGAATGTAACCATGCCCGCCAAATACCTGCTGGCCGTGCACTGCGCACTCCAGGCCCAGGTCGGTGAGGAAGGCCTTCGCCACCGGCGTCAGCAGTGCCACCAGCTCTTCGCTGCGTTTGCGCACGCTGGCGTCTTCGCTGTACTTGGCACTGTCCAGTTGCATGGCCACATAAGTGGAGAATGCGCGGCCACCTTCGATCAGCGCCTTCATGGTCAACAGCATGCGACGCACGTCCGGGTGGACGATGATCGGGTCGGCAGCCTTGTCCTTGGCTTGTGGGCCGGCCGGGGCACGGCTTTGCAGGCGATCGCGGGCGTACTCCACGGCGTTCTGGTAGGAGCGCTCGGCCGACGCCAGGCCTTGAATGCCAACGCCCAGGCGCTCGTAGTTCATCATGGTGAACATGGCCGCCAGGCCTTTGTTCGGCTCACCGACGATGTAGCCGACAGCTTCGTCGAAGTTCATCACACAGGTAGCCGAGGCCTGGATGCCCATTTTGTGCTCGATCGAGCCGCAAGTGGCCGGGTTCCGCGCGCCGAGGCTACCGTCTTCATTGACCAGGAATTTCGGCACCAAGAACAGCGAAATACCTTTCGGCCCCGCCGGTGCATCCGGCAACTTGGCCAGCACCAGATGGATGATGTTCTCGGTCAGGTCGTGTTCGCCACCCGTGATGAAAATCTTGGTACCGCTGACCTTGTAGCTGCCATCAGCCTGGGGCTCGGCCTTGGTGCGGATGATGCCCAGGTCAGTACCGGCATGCGGCTCGGTCAGGCACATGGAGCCGGCCCAAACGCCGGCATACATGTTCGGAAGGTATTTTTCCTTCAAGGCCTCGCTGGCGTGGGCGTTGATCGACAGACAGGCGCCGGCCGTCAGCATCGGGTACAGGCCGAAAGCCAGGCTGGACGCGTTGACCATTTCCTCGACCTGGGCCGAGATGGCCTTGGGCATGCCCATACCGCCGAACAGCGGGTCGCCGCCCACGCCCACCCAGCCGCCTTCGGCGTAGGTGTTGTAGGCTTCAATGAAACCGGCTGGGGTCCGCACCGCGCCGTTGTCCCAGTGGCAGCCCTCTTCGTCGGCGGCGCGGCTGAGCGGCGCAATGGTCTTGGCGGTGACCTTGCCGGCTTCTTCCAGCACGGCCATGGCCGTGTCGGCATCGACAACCTCGGCCAGCCCGGGCAACTGCGTCCACTGCTCGGCCACGTTGAAGACTTCATTCAGTACGAAGCGCATGTCGCGCAGGGGCGCTTTATAGTCAGCCATGACAACCTCTCGCTAGTCGGGTCGGGGCGGTCTCGGGGAACCGCGACACTGGGGTTACTGGCAGTGTAACCGAACAACTTTTGCGAGACATAGGGTCATCAACCGACTGTATAGTCTCGCCTGGTCACGCCGTGCGCACTGCCCCACGCTGTGATTGTCGCCCATGCACCATGACACAATTTCGCCCCGCGCCTTTGGCACTGTAAAGCGCCTGGTCGGCGGATTTCAGCACCGCCTCGGGGTTTCGATGATCGGCCTGGCGCTCGGCCACGCCGATACTGATGGTGACCGAGACCGTGCCGCCGGCGCTGCCCGCCCGGCGCTGGCGCCCGGCGGTATCGTCCTGCGGGCGGTTGTGCTGATCGCGCAGGTGCATCACGTAATTGGCGATCACTTCACGCACGGCTTCCACATGCGGCACGCATTCCGCGGCAGTCTTGCCGGCGAACACCAAGGCGAACTCTTCCCCGCCATAACGGTAGGCGCGGCCACCGCCGGTGACCTTGGACAAGCGGCTGGCGACCAACCGCAGCACCTGGTCACCGACATCGTGGCCGTGGGTGTCGTTGAATTTCTTGAAGTGGTCGACATCGGTCATGGCGATCACATAGTTACGCCCCAGGCGCTGCATGCGCTCGTTCAGCGCACGACGCCCCGGCAGGCCAGTCAGCTCGTCACGGAAGGCCATCTGATAAGCCTCGTGCGCCACAGCCGCGGCGATCATCAGCATTACCTGGCTGCACATGATGTTCAAGGTAAACGGCAGGATGAAGGTTTGCGGCAGCATCCAGAAAATGCCCAGCAGGCCGATCAACTGCGCAGCGTGCAGCGGCCGGGGTGCACGCAGGTACTGCACCACCAGCAGAATGAACACACCCAGGAACAGTGGGTAGACCATCTGGATCAGGCTCATCCAGTGGCCATGCAAAGCCGGCCAGCGGATCTCCGCCAACCAGGTCAGCAACGCCTCGGGGTAGCTTTGCTGGAGGGCCACCGCCACACTGCCCACGGCAAACAATACGGCACCGCGGGCGACCAGGTCCTGCAGCAGGTGCGTGCGCTCCTGCCAGGCGCCGTACAGCCCGAACAGCGCCGGCAGCAACAGGCAGACCAGGTGGAAGATCACCGCGGCGTCCTCACGCACGCGGCCATGGTCACGGTAGAAGTCGGTCTGGGTATCGAGCAGGAAGTAGGCGATGTACACCGTCAGCATCAGGAACAGCTCACGCTGGCGGCGATAAACCGCACAGTAGGCGCCGCCCAGCAGTAGAACCAAGGTAGGCAGGACATTGAACAGCGATGTGAAAAAGACGCTGAGGTCTCTCACATAGGCTGCGGCGAGCCCTGCCAGCAACAAGAACAGCGACGGCAGGAAGTGGCTTGCGCGAACAGCATTAAAACGAAACAAGGGTAATCTCCAACCCGGCAGATCAATAATGGCATTGTGCCCTCACTTCATCGGCAGTGCACTGGAACAGTTGAATTTGCGGTTGGATGAACGAACTTCCGGCCGCCACGCGAGCCTTGTAGGAGCGGGTTTACCCGCGAATACGGTGGTGCCGGCAACGGTGAACGGCTGATGGAGATTGGCCAGCAGGCCCGGCCTCTTCGCGGGTGAACCCGCTCCTACGAGGGACCACGCTGAACCTGAAGACGTAAAAAACCCGCCTGCCGGTCAGGGCAGGCGGGTTTTGGGTACAGCGCCAGTATCAGTACGACAGGCCGAAGTGCTCTTCGTCCATCGCCATCAGGTTGTTGGCGCCCGACAGCATGGTCGCCACATGGGTACGGGTACGTGGCAGGATGCGCTGGAAGTAGAAGCGGGCAGTCTGCAGCTTGGCGGTGTAGAACGCCTCCTCGCTGGTACCGGCTGCCAGTTTCTCGGCGGCCAGACGGGCGATGTCGGCCCAGAAGTAAGCCAGGCAGGCATAGCCGGAGTACATCAGGTAATCGACCGAAGCCGCACCCACTTCTTCACGGTCCTTCATGGCAGCCATGCCCACTTTCATGGTCAGCTCGCCCCACTCCTTGTTGATGGCCGCCAGCGGTTCGACGAACTCCTTGACCGCTTCGTTACCTTCCTGCGCCTGGCAGAACTTGTGCACGATCTTGGTGAAGCCCTTCAGTGCTTCGCCCTGAGTCATCAGCACTTTGCGACCGAGCAGGTCGAGGGCCTGAATACCGGTAGTGCCTTCGTACAGCATGGAGATACGGCTGTCGCGCACGTTCTGCTCCATGCCCCATTCGGCGATGAAGCCATGGCCACCGTAGATCTGTACGCCGTGGTTGGCGGCTTCGAAACCGACTTCGGTCATGAATGCCTTGGCGATCGGGGTCAGGAACGCCAGCAGGGCGTCAGCCTTCTTGCGCTCTTCTTCGTCCTGGCTGTACTTGACGATGTCCACCTGCTTGGCAGTGAAGTACACCATCGCGCGGTTGCCTTCGGCGAAGGCCTTCATGGTCAGCAGCATGCGCCGTACGTCCGGGTGGACGATGATCGGGTCAGCGGCCTTGTCCGGTGCTTTCGGGCCGGTCAGGGAACGCATCTGCAGGCGCTCACGGGCGTACTTCAGGCCACCCTGGAACGCCACCTCGGCGTGGGCCAGGCCTTGCAGCGCGGTACCCAGGCGAGCAGTGTTCATGAAGGTGAACATGCAGTTCAGGCCTTTGTTGGCTGGGCCGATCAGGTAGCCGGTGGCCGCATCGAAGTTCATGACGCAGGTGGCGTTACCGTGGATGCCCATCTTGTGTTCGATCGAGCCGCAGCTCACGCCGTTGCGCTCGCCCACACCGCCATCGGCGTTGGGCAGGAACTTCGGCACGATGAACAGTGAAATACCCTTGGTGCCGGCCGGTGCGTCCGGCAGGCGGGCCAGGACGATATGGACAATGTTGTCGGCCATGTCGTGCTCACCGGCCGAAATGAAGATCTTGGTGCCCGACACTTTGTAGCTGCCGTCGGCCTGTGGCTCGGCCTTGGTGCGCAGCATGCCCAGGTCGGTGCCGCAGTGCGGTTCGGTCAGGCACATGGTGCCGGTCCACTCGCCGGACACCAGCTTGGTCAGGTAGGTGTGCTGCTGCTCGGCAGTGCCATGCGCAGAAATAGTGTTCATCGCGCCATGCGACAGGCCTGGGTACATACCCCACGACCAGTTCGAGCCACCGACCATTTCGCTCAGGGCCAGGCCCAGCGACTCTGGCAGGCCTTGGCCGCCATGCTCGACGTCATGTGCCAGGCTCGGCCAGCCGCCTTCGACGAACTGCTGGTAGGCTTCCTTGAAGCCGGTTGGGGTTTTCACCCCCGATTCGCTCCAGGTGCAGCCTTCCTGGTCACCCACGCGGTTCAACGGCGACAACACCTGCTCACAGAACTTCGCGCCTTCTTCAAGGATCGCGTCGACCATGTCGGGCGTGGCGTCCTGGCAGCCCGGCAGGCTCTGATAGTGCGCCTCATAGCCAAGCAGCTCGTCGCGAACGAAGCGGATATCACGCAAGGGGGCTTTGTAGTCAGGCATTGCGATGAACCTCTAGGTGAGTTCTGTGGGGTGACCCGCGCTTGGCGGAAGCCGATCAAACAGTTGTTTGAAACTTACGTTTAGCTCACCTTTCTGTCAAGGATGGACTATGGTGCCATTTACGCCACGAAAAATGGCAAATCAGTCATGCCATGGCACAAACCCTTGTAGGAGCGGGCTTGCCCGCGAAGAGGCCCGACCAGACAAAATTGTTGTCTGATCGGACGCATTCGCGGGCAAGCCCGCTCCTACAAGGGCAGGCGCTGAAATAGGGGATGACGCAAGTGTTCAGGCGTAGGTGTCGATGATCCGGCCAAGCATTTCGTCGGATGCCTTGGCGACCTTCGCGCCAAGCTCGACTTCGGTCTTGCCCACCGCCTGTTGCACGACACTGGTGGCCAGGTCCATCTGCTGGCTGCGGTCGACCGCGCGCAGGCGCTCGGCCTGAAAATCGCTGGACTGGCTAGTGGCGGTACGTTCGGCAGTGGTGTTGGCGATCTGGCTGGCGGCCTGATCGACGCGGTTCTGGCCGGTCTGGATTGCGCTCAGGCCCGCGTAGTAGGCGGAGCTACCGGTGATTTCCATGTCAGGACTCCATTGACGCTGGATGACGAACAGCCCCAATTAAAACAGGCTAGGGGCGAAAAGGCCCGTTTAAATCCCTAATGGCTCAATGCCAGTTGATAGGCCTTGGGTATTCCTGCACTGGCCGCCTCGCGGGTAAACCCGCGCCCACAACGGTATGCGTCCCCTCGTAGGAGCGGGTTTACCCGCGAAGAGGCCGGGCCTGCATCACACTAATCCAGCAGATCCAACTGCAGATGCTCAGCCACCATGTCGGCACTGGCCTGCTTGAGCTTGGGCACCCGCCCCAGGCAAGGCGCCGGCAAGCGCTCTGCAAGGCTGGCCAGGTTCTCTTCCAGGCGTGAAGTGCGCGGCTCGATGATGTTTGCCACCCAACCCGCCAACTGCAGCCCATCACGCTCGATCGCTTCGGCGCTGAGCAAGGCATGGCTGATGCAACCCAACCGCACACCTACCACCAGAATCACCGGCAACCGCAGGGCAACGGCAAGATCGGACAGGTTCTCCAGGCCCGACAGCGGTACGCGCCAGCCACCGGCCCCCTCTATCAGGGTGAAGTCGGCATTTTGTTGCAGCACATTGCGCATCGTCGCGAGCAGTTCTGGCACAGCCAGCGTCACCCCTGCCTCGCGCGCCGCCACATGCGGGGCAATAGCAGGCTCGAAGGCAAACGGATTGACCTGCTCATAGGGCAGCTTGACCGTGCTTTCGTCGATCAGCGCCAGGGCATCGCTATTGCGCAAACCTTTCGGCGTCATGGTGCAGCCCGAGGCCACCGGCTTGGCACCCAGTGTGCTCATGCCCTGCAAACGCGCCGCATGCAACAGGCCAGCGGCGATGGTGGTCTTGCCGACATCGGTATCGGTACCCGCAATGAAAAAGGCCTGGCTCATCGTGCTCCCCTTACGCCAGTGGCTTGCGCAACACACCATAGACCACTTGATAGGTGGCTGGCAGCCCCGCGGGTTGGCGAAATGCCTCATAGGCCTGCAACAGGCCCTGCATTCGCGCCCGGCCGGTGAGGCCGGAAGGTCGCCCAGGGTTCAGATTGTGCGCCCCCAACGCCTTCAGTTCGTGGGTCAGGCTGCGCACATCCGGGTAGTGCAGCACATGCGGGCACCGCTCCAGCTCAAGCTGTTCAAAACCGCTGGCTGCGCACAGGCGCTGATAGTCTTCGAAACGGCGGAAGCGGTTTACATGCACCAGGCCATCCACCGCCTGCCAGCTGGCGCGCAGTTCGTCGAGGGTGCCCACGCACAGGCTGCTGAAGGCCAGTACTCCACCTGGGCGCAGCACCCGCTGCGCCTCGGCCAGCACACTGGCGAACTGATCGCACCACTGCACCGCCAGGCTGGAAAACACCAGGTCGACGCTGCCATCGCACAGCGGCAAACGCTCGGCGTCGCCAACCACGTGATACTGCGCCCCACCCTTTACATGACGGGCATGAAGCAACATGCCTTCGGCAATATCCACCGCCACGCCGCTGGCCTGGACGAAACGCTCGGCCAGCATGCGGCTGAAATGGCCGGTGCCACTGCCCAGGTCCAGCCAGTGTGACGGCTGCAGGCCTGCCGGCAACAGCTCCAGCAGGCTCAGGCCTACAGCGCGCTGAAGGGCCGCCACGCTGTCGTAACTGGCCGCGGCGCGGGAGAACGAGGCCGCCACCTGGCGCTTGTCGGGCAATGCGCCGGGCAGGGTCGGACGGGAAAGGTCAGTCATCGCCACTCTCATGCAGAAAACTCTTGATGCCCGCCGCCAGCTCCTGCGGATACTCCAGCAGGAACGCGTGGGAACTGTCTTCGACCAGGCCCACTTCTACATCGGGCAACAGCTCGCTCAACGCCTTTGCCGCCTCTGCCGGCACTAGCGCATCGCTGCCGGCGAACAGGTGCAGTTGCGGGCCACCATAGGCCTGCAAGGCTTCACGGGTGTCCAGCTTGGCCAGCACTTCAAGGCCAGTGGCCAGGTACAACGGGTCGGTATCCGGCACGCCGACACCCAGCTGACGCAACAAGGTGCGCGGCTGCAGGGCGCCGTCGCTGCACAAGGTACGGAAGCGCTTGAGGGTGACCTGGGTATGGTTGCGGCAGCCGTCGAGGAAGGTGCCGAAGGTGTCTTCGGCCATGCCATGGGGCCAATCTGGCCGGGCCAGGAAGCTGGGGTTGCTGGCCAAGGTCAGCAGTCCGCAGCAGTGGTCGCCACGCTTGTGCGCCAGCGCGCTGGCCAACATGCCACCCAGTGACCAGCCACCCAGCCAGACATTGCTGGGCAGCTTGCGGTCCAGATGGTCGATCCAGGCCTGCACATCGCTGTGGGCCAGTTCTGGCAGGGGCATCAGCTCTACCTGCAGGCGGGCGTCCTGAGCACGCAGGCTAGCGGCCAGCGGCTCCAGCGCAGCAGTTCCCAAGCCCCAGCCGGGCAATAGAACAAGTCGATTACGCATCGGCGTTCTCCAACTGTGGATAACACTCGGCCAATGCATTCAACAATAGCTGCACCTGCGCCTCGCTGTGTGCGGCGCTCAGGGTTACCCGCAGGCGTGCGCTGCCAGCCGGCACGGTGGGTGGGCGGATGGCCGTCACCAGCAAGCCGCGCTCACGCAGCAGGCGTGACAGGCGCAACGCCTGCGCACTGTCGCCGATCACGATGGGCTGGATCGGCGTCGGGCTGTCCATCAACTGCAGCCCTATCTGCTGCGCGCCTTCTCGGAACTGGCGAATCAAGGCTGCCAGGTGCTCACGACGCCAGGTTTCGCGGCGCAGCAGCTCCAGGCTCTTGAGTGTGGCGCAGGCCAGCGCCGGTGGCTGGCTGGTGGTGTAGATATAGGGGCGGGCGAACTGTACCAACGCCTCGACCAGCGCTTCGCTGCCAGCAACAAAGGCGCCCGCAGTGCCGCAAGCCTTGCCCAGCGTGCCGATCAGCACCGGTACGTCATCCAAGCCCAGGCCAAAGTGCTCGACGATGCCGCCGCCCTGTGCGCCCAAGGTGCCCAGGCCATGGGCATCGTCAACCATCAGCCAGGCTCCGCGGGCACGGGCGACATCGGCCAGCGCCGGCAGGTCGGCCAGGTCACCGTCCATGCTGAACACGCCATCGGTCACCACCAGGGTATTGCCGACCGCCTTGTCCAGGCGGCTGGCCAGGCTGGCCGGGTCGTTATGCAGGTAGCGGTTGAAGCGGGCGCCACTGAGCAGCCCGCCATCCAGCAGCGAGGCATGGTTGAGGCGGTCTTGCAGCACCGTGTCGCCCTGCCCCACCAGCGCGGTGATGGCGCCCAGATTGGCCATATAGCCGGTGGAGAACAACAGGGCGCGCGGGCGGCCGGTAAGTTCAGCCAGTGCCTCTTCAACCTGATGGTGCGGAGTGCTGTGGCCAACCACCAGGTGCGAGGCACCACCCCCCACACCCCAGCGCTCGGCGCCGGCCTGCCAGGCGGCGATCACCTCGGGGTGGTTGGCCAGGCCCAGGTAGTCATTGCTGCAGAAGGCCAGCAACCGCTGGCCGTCGACCACGACTTCCGGCCCTTGCGGGCTTTCCAGCAATGGCCGGTGCCGATACAGGTCTGCGGCGCGCCGTTCGGCCAGGCGCGCTGCCAGGTCGAAAGCCATATCAGGCTGTCGCGGCGTCGTAGAACATCTCGCTGCTGCGCTGCTCGACCAGCGCTTGCTCGATGGCTGCCTGGTGCACTTCGTCGGCGTGCTCTTCACGCGCTTCGGGCTTGATGCCCAGGCGTGCGAACAGCTGCATGTCCTTGTCGGCCTGGGGGTTGGCAGTGGTCAGCAGCTTTTCGCCGTAGAAGATCGAGTTGGCGCCCGCCATGAAGGCCAGGGCCTGCATCTGCTCGTTCATCTGCTCGCGGCCGGCGGACAGGCGCACGTGAGACTTGGGCATGAGGATCCGGGCCACGGCCAGCATACGGATAAAGTCGAACGGGTCGACGTCCTCTTCCTCAGCCAGCGGCGTGCCGGCCACCTTGACCAGCATGTTGATCGGCACCGACTCCGGGTGTTCGGGCAGGTTGGCCAGCTGGATCAGCAGGCCGGCGCGGTCATCCAGCGATTCACCCATGCCCAGAATGCCACCAGAGCAGATTTTCATCCCGGCATCGCGCACGTAGGCCAGGGTCTGCAGGCGCTCGCTGTAGGTACGTGTGGTGATGATGCTGCCGTAGAACTCCGGTGAGGTGTCGAGGTTGTGGTTGTAGTAGTCCAGACCCGCGTGGGCCAGGGCCTTGGTTTGCTCCTGATCGAGTTTGCCGAGGGTCATGCAGGTTTCCAGGCCCATGGCCTTGACGCCTTTGACCATCTCCAGCACGTAGGGCATGTCTTTGGCCGACGGGTGCTTCCACGCCGCCCCCATGCAGAAACGGGTAGAACCGATGGCTTTGGCGCGGGCAGCTTCTTCCAGCACCTTCTGCACTTCCATCAGCTTCTGTTTCTCCAGCCCGGTGTTGTAGTGGCCGGACTGCGGACAATATTTGCAATCTTCCGGGCAGGCGCCGGTCTTGATCGACAGCAAGGTCGAAACCTGCACGCGGTTGGGGTCGAAATGCGCGCGGTGCACGGTCTGCGCCTGGAACAGCAAATCATTGAACGGTTGCTGGAACAGCGCCTTGACCTCGGCCAGGGCCCAATCGTGACGTGTTGTTGCAGTTGTGCTGGCGCTCATCGGCGTTTCCTTGTTTAGGCTGTAGCTGGCGCCGGGACAGGAAAGCCCGCCAGCGCATCACGGATAGCTCGCATAGTCATGGAAGGCCTATGAACTGTCAACTGCACTGGAAGCGACTGATTTACAAGTGGTCACTTATTAATCAGAAATGCTTGTTATGCGATGAGCCTGCCGAGCAGCCTTACCCGTTGTGCGTCACCTGCGAACAGGCGCTGCCCTGGCTGGGTGATCAGTGCCGGCATTGCGCCCTGCCCTTGCCCATGGCCGGCTTGACCTGCGCCCCGTGTGGCCGCTGCTTGCCGGCCTTCGATCAGGTCATTGCCCTGTGGCATTTCGGTTTTCCGGTGGACACGTTGATCAGCCGTTTCAAGCACAATCGCCAATGGCCTTTGGGGCGCCTGATGGCTGAGCTGCTGGGGCAGGGGCTGCTGTATCGCTATGCCGAAGGGTTGCCTCGCCCTGACCTGCTGTTGCCTGTGCCTTTGGCCAGGCGTCGACTACGCGAGCGGGGGTTCAATCAGGCGGGGATGCTTGGGCGGTGGTTGTCGTCGCACGTCGGGGTAACCTGCAACGAGCGTTTGCTGGTCCGCACACGCGAGACACCGGCACAGCAACATCTGGGCGCCAAGGCACGGCAGCGCAATTTGCGCCAGGCGTTCGCGGTCATGGGCAAACTGGAAGGCAAGCATGTCGCCATCGTCGATGATGTGTTGACCACCGGTGCCACTGCGCAGGCTATCGCCCAGGCACTGCGCAAGGCAGGTGCGCGGCGGGTGGATGTGTATTGCCTGGCACGTACGCCCAAACCGGGGTATGTATGACCAGGCGCGACCTGCCCCTTTGTAAAGCACCCTTGTATACGGAATACCCATGTCCCTACCCCCCGTTCTCACCCAGCACATCGCCCGCCGCCCACAGCGCATCGCGCTGCTGCAGCACATTGCCGAACAAGGCTCAATCACCCGCGCCGCCAAGGCCGCAGGTATCAGCTACAAGGCGGCCTGGGATGCCATCGACGAGCTCAACAACCTGGCCAGCCAGCCCTTGGTCAAGCGCAGCACCGGTGGCCGTGGCGGTGGCGGTGCGCACTTGTCGCCGGAAGGCGAGCGGGTGTTGCGCCTGTACCAACGGCTGCAGGCCCTGCAGGCACAAATCCTTGAAGCCGCCGAAGAATCCAGCGACCTCGACCTGCTCGGGCGCCTGATGCTGCGCACCAGTGCGCGCAACCAGTTGCAGGGCCAGGTCAGCGCCCTGCGCCCTGAAGGCCGGTATGACCGCGTCAGCCTGGCATTGAGCGGCGGGTTGGAGATCGATGCGCTGATCACCCACGACAGCACTGCACGCCTGGAGCTGACCCTGGGAACGATGGTGGTGGCGCTGCTAAAGGCCGGGTGGGTGCGGTTGCTGGCGGAGGGGGAAGAGGCCGAAGCGGGGAGCAATTGCCTTTGCACGAAGGTGGAGGAAGTGCTGGCAGAGGTCGATGGGCCCAGTGAAGTCAGGCTGGCGTTAGGCAACGGGCAGACCCTGTGTGCAATGGTTGATGCGCACTGGTTGGCTGCCCAGCAGGTCGTGGATGGCAGTGTGGTGCGGGTGCAGTTTCACCCGTCTTATGTGTTGATCGGGGTTCCCGCATAGTCTGGCCGCGCGGTGCGCGGTTCGCGGGCTTGCCCGCTCCCACAGGGACCGCACCACCCGATGCATCTGGGCCGTAATGTGCGGGCACGCCCGCGAAGGGGCCGGCACCGGTATAAAGCGGTACCATGTCCCCACGCCGCTTACCCTCCGGAGCCACCATGTCCCACCCCTTCGACACCCTCACCCCCGACCTGGTCCTGGACGCAGTGGAAAGCCTGGGCTTTCTCAGCGATGCGCGGGTGCTGGCGCTGAACAGCTACGAGAACCGCGTGTACCAGGTGGGCATCGAAGACGCGCAGCCGCTGATTGCCAAGTTCTACCGCCCAGGCCGCTGGAGCGATGCAGCCATCCTTGAAGAACACGCCTTCACGGCCGAACTCGCCGACTGTGAAGTCCCGGTGGTTGCGCCCATGCAGCACGATGACCGCACCTTGTTCGAACACAAGGGCTTCCGCTTCACGCTGTTCCCCCGTCGCGGCGGCCACGCCCCCGAGCCTGGCAACCTCGACCAGTTGTATCGCCTGGGTCAGTTACTTGGCCGCCTGCATGCCGTGGGCGCCAGCAAGCCGTTCAAGCACCGTGAGGCACTGGCTGTAGACAACTTTGGCCACGCCTCGCTGAACACCTTGCTTGAGGGTAATTTTGTCCCGCGTGAACTGCTGCCGGCGTTCGAGTCCGTGGCCCGCGATCTGCTCAAGCGGGTGGAGGACATCTACGCTCGCACACCACACCAGCTCATCCGCCTGCACGGCGACCTGCACCCCGGCAACCTGATGCACCGTGACGACGTGTACCACGTGGTCGACCTCGACGATTGCCGCATGGGCCCAGCGGTGCAAGACCTGTGGATGATGCTGGCCGGCAACCGCGAGGAGCGCCTGGGGCAACTGGCCGAGCTGATCGACGGCTACAACGAGTTCCACGACTTCGACCCGCGCGAACTGGCCCTGATCGAGCCCCTGCGCGCCCTGCGGCAACTGCACTATAGCGCCTGGCTGGCAAGGCGCTGGGACGACCCCGCGTTCCCGCCCAGCTTCCCTTGGTTTGGCCAGCCACGCTACTGGGGCGATCAGATTCTCGCCTTGCGCGAACAGATGGCGGCGCTGGATGAAGCACCGCTGAAATTGTTCTAGAAGCACGCCCGCCTCTGTCTACAATAGGCGTCGCTTTATTTAGCAACCTAAGCAAGGATTCTGCATGCACGCCGCAAACCCGCGTCGCGGGTACATACTGGGCTTGAGCGCCTACATCATCTGGGGCCTTTTCCCCCTCTACTTCAAGGCAATCCAGAGCGTCCCGGCGGTGGAAATCATTGTCCACCGGGTGCTCTGGTCAGCACTGTTCGGCTCGCTGCTGCTACTGGTGTGGAAACACCCCGGCTGGTGGCGTGAACTGCGCAACAACCCGCGCCGGCTGGGCATCCTGGCACTGAGCGGCGCACTGATCGCCGGTAACTGGCTGACCTACGTGTGGTCGGTGAACAACGGCCGTATGCTCGAGGCCAGCCTGGGCTATTACATCAACCCGCTGATCAACGTACTACTGGGCATGCTGATTCTTGGCGAGCGCCTGCGCCGCCTGCAATGGCTGGCGGTGGGCATGGCTGCCGTGGGTGTGGCGCAGCAGGTGTGGCAAGTGGGCAGCCTGCCGTGGGTGTCACTGGTGCTGGCGTTGAGCTTCGGCTTCTATGGGCTGATCCGTAAGCAGGCGCCGGTGGCGGCACTGCCCGGCCTGGTGGTGGAAACCTGGATGCTGGTGCCGCTGGCCCTTGGCTGGCTGCTGCTGCACCCGGCCGCGATGAGTGCCCAGGGCGCGTTCTATACCAGCAGCGAGGCGCTGTGGCTGATGGCGGCCGGGCCGGTGACGCTGGTGCCGCTGGTATGCTTCAACGCCGCCGCACGGCACCTGCCGTACACCACGCTGGGCTTCCTGCAGTACCTGGCACCGACCTTGGTGCTGTTGCAGGCTGTAGTGCTGTTCGATGAGCATTTGTCGTCGAGCACCCTGGCGGCCTTCATGTTCATCTGGGCAGGTTTGGCGATTTACAGCGTCGATGCATGGCTGAACTTGCGCAAACGTAGCTGATCAGAAAACGATCAAAACTCTGCAGGCCATGTAGCGCCTGGCCTGCAGAGACATCTCCATAGGTTATCCACACCCTCGTCCCCGCGCTTTGTGCACAAGCTGCTGATAATTGGGCATTTTTTGAGCAAAACAGTACAAGGCACGTGATACCTGGGCTGGAGAGGTGCACCCCCAGGTTATCCACAGGGCCTTCCCCGTGATATCGGGATAACCGCAGATGGCCGCTTCGCAACACAAGGCCGCCCCACATTTGTCCGGTGTACGCAGGACCATGTGGGCCTTGTGTCGCGATAGGGCCGCAAAGTGGTCCCGGCAATCGCTGATCAATCCTCTGCCCGCAGCTTCAACTCCACCATCAAGTCATCCGCCAGGCTCTCCAGCCGCTGCTGCAGTTCTTCCAGCGGCAAGGTCAACGGCAACGCCAGCAATGCGTCGGCGTGGAACAACGGCTCACTGCTCATCGGCGCCGGCTGCACGTCTGTGGAAAACCGCTCGACGTTTACCTGCAACTCGGCCAGCAAGCGGGTAATGTCCCGCACGATCCCCGGCCGGTCGTTACCCACCAGCTCCATGGCAATTGGCTTCCAGGTGCACGACGGCTCGATCCCACTCTCGGCAATCAGCACGCGAATGTCATACCTGGCCAGCCCCTGCAGCGAGGCCACAAGCTCGGCGTAATTCTCTGCCGGCACCGCCACCCGCAGAATGCCAGCAAACTGCCCGGCCATACGCGACATGCGGCTTTCCAGCCAGTTACCACTGTGGTCGGCGATGCACTGGGCAATACGTTCGACCTGGCCGGCCTTGTCAGGGGCAATTACAGTCAGTACAAGATGATCCACAAGCCCTTCCTCGTGTCGGACCGCGCCGGGCGGCAGAAAATCGGGGGATCGAGTCAGTATAGGCAAGGCGCGGCAACCTGCCGCAGGGCAATCTGCACAGCCAATCGTGTACTGTTTCAAGATTTATCTGGAACAATCCACCTGTTTTTTGCGAACATACCCTCTCCCAGCGTGACCATACGCGACCAACGGGTCGCATAACGGCGCTTTTAGTCTGATTTTGCCCCGCCTACTGCTTCATGTAGTATCCCGTGGCGCGGACTACAAAACGTCGTTTGGATGTCTGCCAAGGCGCCTGTGAAAATACGCACACTGCCCGCCAGCCTGTCTGGCAGGCCGCACCCAGCCGCCCCCGAGCAAAACCGGGAGCATGCACTGGTGCCGTGTTTAGAGAAGCGCTACAGGCTTAATACAGAAGAGCGAAATAGCTGAGCAGAGTGAGGCAAGCAATGACTGGATACGTTCAAGTCGGTGGCCTTCAGGTCGCCAAGGTCCTGTACGACTTCGTGAACAACGAAGCCATCCCCGGGACCGGCATCGTCGCCGAGCAGTTCTGGGCGGGTGCAGAGAAGATCATCAATGACCTCGCTCCAAAGAACAAAGCCCTGCTCGCCAAGCGCGACGAGCTGCAAGCCAAGATCGACGCCTGGCACCAGGCACGCAAAGGCCAGGCCCACGACGCCGCAGCCTACAAAGCATTCCTCCAGGAAATCGGCTACCTGCTGCCACAAGCCGACGATTTCCAGGCCACCACCCAGAACGTGGACGAAGAAATCGCCCACATGGCCGGCCCACAACTGGTCGTGCCGGTGATGAACGCCCGCTTCGCCCTGAACGCCGCCAACGCTCGCTGGGGTTCGCTGTACGACGCCCTGTACGGCACCGACGCCATCAGCGATGAAGGCGGCGCCGAAAAAGGCCAGGGTTACAACAAGGTACGCGGCGACAAGGTCATCGCCTTCGCCCGCGCCTTCCTCGACGAAGCCGCGCCACTGGCCGCCGGCTCGCACGTTGACTCCACGGGCTACCGCATCGAAGGCGGCAAGCTGGTCGTTGCCTTGAAAGGCGGCAGCAACAGCGGCCTGCGCGACGATGCGCAACTGATCGGCTTCCACGGCGACGCCGCCGCGCCGACTGCCGTGCTGCTCAAGCACAACGGCCTGCACTTCGAAATCCAGGTCGATGCCAGCACCCCCGTCGGCAGCACCGACGCCGCTGGCGTCAAAGACATCCTGATGGAGTCGGCACTGACCACCATCATGGACTGCGAAGACTCGGTTGCAGCCGTAGACGCTGACGACAAAGTCATCGTCTACCGCAACTGGCTGGGCTTGATGAAAGGCGACCTGGCCGAAAGCGTGAGCAAGGGTGGCAAAACCTTCACCCGCACCATGAACCCGGACCGCGAGTACGCGGCGCCTAACGGCGGCAGCGTGACCCTGCACGGTCGTTCGTTGCTGTTCGTGCGCAACGTTGGCCACCTGATGACCAACCCGGCGATCCTCGATGCCCAAGGCAACGAAATCCCCGAAGGTATCCAGGACGGGCTGTTCACCAACCTGATCGCCCTGCACAACCTCAACGGCAACACCAGCCGCAAGAATACCCGCAGCGGCAGCGTGTACATCGTCAAGCCGAAGATGCACGGCCCTGAGGAAGTGGCCTTCGCCGCTGAGATCTTCAGCCAGGTCGAAGACCTGCTGGGCATGCCGCGCAACACCGTCAAGGTCGGCATCATGGACGAGGAACGCCGTACCACGGTCAACCTCAAATCCTGCATCAAGGCAGCCGCCGAGCGCGTGGCGTTCATCAACACCGGCTTCCTTGACCGCACTGGCGATGAAATCCACACCTCGATGGAAGCCGGCGCCGTGGTGCGCAAAGGTGCCATGAAGAACGAGAAGTGGATCGGCGCCTACGAAAACAACAACGTCGACGTTGGCCTGGCCACCGGCCTGCAAGGCCGTGCGCAGATCGGCAAAGGCATGTGGGCCATGCCTGACCTGATGGCCGCCATGCTCGAGCAGAAGATCGCCCACCCGCTGGCCGGTGCCAACACCGCTTGGGTACCGTCGCCAACTGCCGCCACCCTGCACGCCCTGCACTACCACAAGGTGGACGTACAGGCGCGCCAGCGTGAACTGGCTTCACGTACCCCGGCGTCGGTGGACGACATTCTGGCCATTCCGCTGGCTGCCGACACCAACTGGTCGGCCGAAGAGATCCGCAACGAGCTGGACAACAACGCCCAGGGCATTCTCGGCTACGTGGTGCGTTGGATCGACCAGGGCGTGGGTTGCTCGAAGGTGCCGGACATCAACAACGTCGGCCTGATGGAAGACCGTGCCACCCTGCGCATCTCTGCCCAGCTGCTGGCCAACTGGCTGCGCCACGGCGTGGTCAGCCAGGAGCAGGTGCTGGAAAGCCTCAAGCGCATGGCCGTGGTGGTCGATCAGCAGAACGCTGGCGACGCCCTGTACCGCCCGATGGCGCCGAACTTCGACGACAACGTGGCGTTCCAGGCGGCTGTGGAACTGGTGGTGGAAGGTGGCAAGCAACCGAACGGTTATACCGAACCGGTACTGCACCGCCGTCGCCGCGAGTTCAAGGCGCGTAACGGGTTGTAAGTAACATCTGTGCCAGGGGGCCGTTTTGCGGCCCCCTGGCGCATCAACCCATTTTCAGTTCTTTCCTCACCAGCTCCAACAGCTTGCCCAAATCCACCGGTTTGAGCAGGAAGTCCACCACCCCCAGGTGCATCACATCCACTGCTTCTTCCACATCGGTGTCACCCGACACCACAATGATCGACAACGCCGCCCGCTCCGACGCGCGAATTGTCCTGATCAAGTCCAGTCCACTTTCAGGCTGCATGCGCAAATCGGTAATCATCAACCCGATACGCTTCTGGTAGTGCAGGTACAACCTGGCTTCCTCGGCCCCATCCGCCCCCACCGCATCAATGCCCCGGCTTTTCAGGTACAGGATCAGCGCCTCGCGGTTCACCGCGTTGTCATCCACCACCAGCACCAACGGTCTGGCTTCCACAGGCGCACTTTGGTTTATCACGGCCAAGGCCTCGCGCTCGGCGTCGCTCAGGATGTCGGTGTGCTCGGGCATGCTTGTCTCGTCAAAATAATTCCGCTTCAGCATTAGGACCGCATTACTTGCGTAACCCGTTTCGCCTTTCGTCGGGTCTTTGACAAGGGCGCTCATAGACTTACGTCCAATGGGCACCACCCCGCCGCAAGCCGACCATGGAGGCAGAGAACAACATGGCCGGTACCTATATATAGATATATATAGTTCGGCATAGCGATACGGTCAGTTTCATGAGCAAAAAGGACGCCTACAGCCAGGCGGGCAAGACAGCGGTACTGCAAAACATCCAAGGCACATTGCAGTTCCTGCAGCGCTTTCCGCCGTTCAATCAGATGGAGCACAGCCACCTGGCCTTCTTGGTCGAGCAGTGCCAGCTGCGCTTCTACGCCTGCGGTGAAAGCATCGTCAAACCTGCCGACGGGCCGGTCGAGCACTTCTACATCGTCAAGCAGGGCCGCGTGGTTGGCGAGCGCCAGCACCTGGCCAAACCGGGTGTCGAAACCACGTTCGAGATCACCAGCGGCGAGTGCTTCCCGCTGGCAGCCCTGCTGGGTGAGCGGGCAACCCGCACCGAGCACCTGGCCGGGGAAGACACCTTCTGCCTGCAACTGAACAAGGCCGCATTCATCCGCGTGTTCTCGATGTCTGAAGTGTTTCGGGATTTTGCCCTGCGCGGTGTCAGCAGCCTGCTTGATCAGGTCAATCAGCAAGTACGCCAGCGCGCTGTGGAAACCCTCGGCACCCAATACTCGCTGAACACCCCCCTGGGTGAACTGGCCATGCGTCACCCGGTGGTGTGCAGCGCCCATACGCCCCTGCGCGAAGCCGTGCGGCTGATGCACGAGCAACAGGTGGGCAGCATCGTGGTGGTCGACCCGCAGCGCTACCCCATCGGTATCTTCACCTTGCGCGACCTGCGCCAGGTGGTGGCGACAGTAGATGCCGACCTGGGCGCCGCCATCGACCGGCACATGACCGCCAAACCGTTCTACCTCCCACCCCAGGCCAGCGCCTTCGATGCCGCCATGGCCATGACCGAGCGGCATATTGCCCATGTCTGCCTGGTGGAAAACGGACGCCTGTGCGGTGTGGTTTCCGAGCGCGACCTGTTCTCCCTGCAACGGGTCGATCTGGTTCACCTGGCGCGCACCATACGCCATGCGCCACGCCTGGATACGCTGGTTTCGCTGCGCGGCGAAATCAGCCAGCTTGTAGAACGCATGCTGGCCCATGGCGCATCGTCGACGCAGATCACCCAGATCATTACCTTGCTCAACGACCATACCGTGTGCCGGGTCATCGAACTGGCCCTGGCCGAACGTGGCGACCCGGGCGTGCCGTTCAGCTGGCTGTGCTTTGGCAGCGAAGGGCGACGTGAGCAAACCCTGCACACCGACCAGGACAACGGCATCCTCTTCGAAGCAGTCGACAGCGCCGAGGCCGACGCCATCCGCGCTCGCCTGCTGCCGCTGGCGCAATACATCAACCAATGCCTGGCCCAGTGCGGTTTCACCCTGTGCACGGGTAACGTCATGGCCGGCAACCCCGAACTGTGCCTGTCGCGCAGCGAGTGGGCGCGGCGCTTTGCCGGGTTTGTCCGCGAAGCCAGCCCGGAGAACCTGCTGGGCTCGAGCATCTACTTCGACCTGCGTGTGGTGTGGGGCGACGAGCAAGGCTGCGAGCAACTGCGCCAGGGCCTGCTGGCACAGGTAGCCGACAACCGCATCTTCCAGCGCATGATGGCTGACAACGCCCTGCGCCAACGCCCGCCGGTGGGCCGGTTGCGCGAGTTCGTGCTGACACGCCAGGGCAACGACAAGGCGGCGACCCTCGACCTCAAGGTCCAGGGCCTGACGCCCTTCGTGGATGGTGCCCGTTTGCTGGCCCTGGCCAATGGCATAGCAGCCTGCAATACCCTGGAGCGCCTACGCCAACTGGTGGCCAAGGGCGTGATCGAGCCGTTGGACGGCGCCGCCTATGAAGAGGCCTACCACTTCATCCAGCAAACCCGCATGCAGCAGCACCAACGCCAGATTCGCGACAACCTGCCTTACTCCAACCGGCTCGACCCGGACAGCCTCAACCACCTGGACCGGCGCATCCTGCGCGAGTCGCTGCGCCAGGCTCAGCGCCTGCAAAGCAGCCTGGCCTTGCGGTATCAGCTATGAGCCTGTTCGCCTGGCTGCGCCCCAGCGCGCCCGAGCTGGACCACGCCAAGCGCCAGCGCCTGGCCCGGTTGCCCAAGCCCGTGCCGCTGGGGGTATGTACCCTGCGTGAGCAGCGCTGGGTGGTGCTGGACCTGGAAACCAGCGGGCTCAACCCCAACCGTGATCAGGTACTGTCGATTGGGGCGGTGGCCATCGAAGACGGAGCCATCGACTTTGCCCAGCAGTTCGAACGCACACTGCACCGGCCTTTGCAGAAGACCAACGCCAGCGTACTGATCCACGGCTTGGGCCCCAGCGCATTGGCTGCCGGTTGCGACCCGGCCGAGGCCTTGCTGGATTTACTCGATTTCATTGGCAACAGCCCGGTGCTGGCGTTTCACGCGCCATTCGACCAGCGCATGCTGGCCCGTGCGCTGAAAGAGACCCTTGGGCATCGCTTGCAGTCAATGTTCCTCGACGTTGCCGAACTGGCACCGATGCTCAACCCAGACACGGTACTGCGCGAGGCCGGGCTGGATGACTGGGTGGCACGGTTTGGCTTGCAGGTTGAAGAACGCCATCATGCCAGTGCCGATGCCCAGGTGACTGCAGAACTGGCGCTGATCCTGTTCAGCCAGGCCCGGCGCCAGCAGCTGGACAGCCCGCTGCAGCTTGAGCAACGGTTGCGCGGGTGGCGACGGCGCAAGATGCAGAGTCATTGTTTGTAAGGCGTGGGATTTGCAGCGCCGGTGAGATTGAGCGCCGCCCGTGCGGCGCATCGCGAGCAAGCTCGATCCCACCGGCGCCACATAACTCAAACCAAGCCCCATGATGGCAATCCGATAAGCGTCCATTGCACCCACCCCCTCCCCTCTGCAACAATCGAGAATAATTATCGTTAGTTAATGCATTCGTTCCGGGGGGACGCTGCTTGTCTTCTGCACAAAGCCCACACGCCGATCTGGTCGGTGCGCTGTACCGCGACCACCGCGGCTGGCTGCTCGCCTGGCTGCAACGCAGCATGGCCTGCCGCCAACGTGCCGAAGACCTGAGCCAGGACACCTTCGTGCGCCTGCTTGGTCGTGAGCAACTGGAGACACCCCGCGAACCCCGCGCGTTTCTGGCCGCCGTGGCCAAGGGGCTGATGTTCGACCACTTCCGTCGCACCGCGCTGGAACAAGCCTACCTGGCCGAACTGGCATTGATCCCTGAAGCCGAACAGCCCTCGCCAGAAATGCAGCACCTGATCCTTGAAGACCTCAAAGCCATCGACCGCCTGCTCGGCAAGCTGTCGAGCAAGGCTCGCGCGGCGTTTCTGCACAGCCGCCTGGACGGCATGGGCCATGCCGAGATTGCCGAGCGCCTTGG
Source organism: Pseudomonas sp. BO3-4 (assembly GCF_034044115.1). Lineage (NCBI taxonomy): Bacteria > Pseudomonadati > Pseudomonadota > Gammaproteobacteria > Pseudomonadales > Pseudomonadaceae > Pseudomonas > Pseudomonas sp. BO3-4. Next base: position 380,788 of record NZ_CP139018.1, on the reverse strand, counting down.
CGTTTCGGTGTCGCGGGTGCGCCAGTACATCGCCCAAGGGATGCGCCAGTGCTATGTAGCCCTGTATGGGGAGCCGACGTGAGCAACGTCCCGGTTTCGTCCCGGGTCCTGGAAGCCGCGATTGCCTGGAAACTCAGCCTCGGCGACAGCAGCAGCACGCCTGATGAGCGCAATGAATTCATGCGCTGGCATGCCGCCAGCGAAGAGCACGCACGTGCCTGGCGCCAGCTCGGCGCCATGGACCAACGCGTTAGCGCGGCGGCTGGCCCGGCACGCCAGGCGCTGCTGCAATCACGCGCCAGCCTGCGGCGACGCATTGGCAAGGTTGGCGGCGGGCTGGCTGGCACGTTTCTTCTCGGCGCGCTGCTGGCATGGGGCGGCGCCCCGTCGCTGGCACCCAGCTACTGGCTGGCCGACCAGCGCACCGCCACGGGAGAGTTGCGTACCTTGCGCCTGGAAGACGGCACACTGCTGAGCCTGAACACCCACACCGCCGTGGACATCGACTACGCCGGCGCGCAACGGGTGATCGTGCTGCACCAAGGCGAAATCTCGGTCGAAACCGGCCACCAGGACTCGCGCCCGCTGCTGATACGCACTGAGGACGGTCGTTTGCGACCACTGGGCACACGCTTCCTGGTGCGCCGCGAAGCCGGCGGTACGCGCCTGGAAGTGCTGCAAGCCTCGGTCGCCGCCATGCCGCATAACAGCGGCGACGAACAGGTGCTGCGCGAAGGCCAGCAGGTGTTGATGAACGCCAACGGCCTCGGCGAGGTTGGCACGGTGCCTGCCGGTGCCGATGCCTGGACCCGCGGCATGCTGGTGGTCGACAACGTACGCCTGGGCGACCTGCTCGCCACACTGGGCCAGTACCGCAGCGGCTACCTCGGGGTGGATGCCAAGGTCGCCGACCTGCGTGTGACCGGCAGCTTCCCGCTGACCAACACCGACCTGGCGCTGGCCTCGCTGGTGCCGGCGTTGCCGGTGAAGATCGAGCGGCATACGCAGTGGTGGGTGAACGTCACGTCCAAATAGGCCGGGCCTGCTGACCAAATTCCACCCGCCGTTCACCGTTGCCGCCACCACCGTATTCGCGGGTAAACCCGCTCCTACCACGGTGGTGGGCACACATCACGGTCGGCGTAGGAGCGGGTTCACCCGCGAAGAGGCCGGGCCTGCTGGCCAATTTCCACCCGCCGTTCACTGTTGCCGCCACCACCGTATTCGCGGGTAAACCCGCTCCTACCACGGTGGTGGACACACATCACGGTCGTCGTAGGAGCGGGTTCACCCGCGAAGAGGCCGGTGCTGGCAAACCCCCTTTTAAATAATTCTCAATATTTTTCAGATTCACCCTGTCACTTTTCAGATCTCGCTCGGCAAGGAAGCAGCAAGCACTTACCCGTCGAGGAACCGCCGCATGTCCCGTGCCGTTGATCATATTCTGCGCCCCAGCCTGATGGCCCTGGCCATCGGCCTGGCTGCCCCGCTGACCAGCCCTGCCTTGTTCGCCGCCGAGCAATCCATGTCGCGCGCCTACAACCTGCCCAGCGCGCCACTGGCCACCACCCTCAACCAGATCGCCAGCCAGGCCGGCATTGCCTTGGCCATCGACCCGGCACTGGTCAGCGGACGCACCTCGACCCCGGTAAGTGGCCAATACGACGGCCTGGGCGCCCTGCAAGCCGCCCTGAGCGGTACCGGCCTGCAGTTGCAGCAGAGCAGTGCGGGCAGCTACAGCCTGGTGGCCGTGCCGGATGGCACACTGGCCTTGCCGGAAACCACCGTGAATGCCACCAGCGCCAGCGAAAGCGCCTGGGGCCCGGTTGAAGGCTACGTGGCCAAGCGCACTGCTGCTGGCACCAAGACTGACACGGCACTTGTGGAGGTCCCCCGCTCCATCTCTGTGGCCACCCGCGAGCAAATGAAAGACCGCGGTGTACACAGCCTGGATGATGCAGTGCGCTATATGCCAGGTATCGTCTCCGCCAGCTTCGGCAGCGATACGCGGTATGACTGGATGCGCGTGCGCGGCTTCGAGCCAACGCAATTTCTGGATGGGCTGCCGCTGCCACGCGGGGTGTATGCCAACCCGAAAGCCGAAACCTGGAACCTCGACCGCCTCGCCCTGCTGCGCGGCCCGGCCTCTTCGATCTACGGCCAGACCCCACCTGGCGGCCTGCTGGACATGGTCAGCCGCCGTCCGCAAGCGGAAAGCGCTCACGAAATCGAGCTTCAATACGGCAGCGACAACCATCGCCAGATCAACTTCGCCAGCACCGGCAAGATCGACGATGAAGGTCGCTTTCTCTATGGCGTCAGTGGCGTTATCCGTGACAGTGGCACCCAGATCGACCACATCGACAACAAGCGCTACAACATTGCCCCAAGCCTGACCTGGAACATTGACGAAGACACGACGCTGACCTTCCTGACCCAGTTCACCCGTGACGATACCGGTGCCACCAGCCAATTCCGGCCCATCCAGGGCACCAAGATCGACATGCCGTTCGGCAAGATCTCGCACCACAAGAACCTGGGTGACCCGGATTACGAGTTCTACGACCGTACTTACTACGCGCTGGGTTACGCCTTCGAACACCGCATCAACGACGTCTGGCAGTTCCGCCAGAACCTGCGCTACACCAAGTCAGACCTGTCGTTCCAGACCATCACCCCTGGCAGTTACTACGAGCCCGGCGGCCCGGTCAAAGACGATGGCACTGTCAGCCGCATGTCCACCAACACCGATGAAGACATCAGCCAGTTCGCGGTGGACAACAACTTCCAGGCGGACTTCGCTACCGGGGACATCAACCACACGCTGTTGATCGGCCTGGACCACCAGCGCATCAACACCAACTACCTGTCGATCTTCGACTTCACCGTGCCGGACAGCAACGTCAACAACCCGGTCTACGGGCTGCCGATCACTCGCCCGGATCGCTCGACCGCGTTTTACGACTACAACCAGAAAACCCGTCAGACCGGCCTGTATGTGCAGGACCAGATGGCGCTTGGTAACTGGCGCCTGACCCTGGGCGGTCGTGAAGACTGGGTGCACACCGGTACCAAGTTCTTCAACCAGGGCGATGCCACCAATACCCAGCGGGACAAGAAGTTCAGCGGCAACGCAGCCATCAGCTACGTGTTCGACTCGGGCTTCGTGCCGTACCTGTCCTATGCCGAGTCGTTCCAGCCGTCCAGCAATGCCAGTGTGTCGGCCTCGGACTCGTTCAAGCCCACCGAAGGCAAACAGTGGGAGCTGGGCGTGAAGTATCAGCCGCCGGGGTCCAACACCCTGTTGTCGGCAGCCGTGTACGACCTGACTCAGAAAAACGTCTCGGTCACCAACACGGTCGGTGGTGTGACCATCACCAGCCAGACCGGTGAAGTGAAAGTCCGCGGCCTTGAGCTGGAAGCGGTTTCCGATGTGACCGACAACCTGAAGGTGATTGCCGCCTACACCCTGGCCAAGTCCGAGGTGCAGGATGGCGATTTCAAAGGTAACCGCCTGCAACTGATGCCTAACCAGCAAGCGTCCATCTGGGGCGACTACACCTGGCACTCAGGCGTACTCGACGGATTCGGCATCGGGCTGGGCGCGCGTTATACCGGTAATACCTACGGCGACCAAGGCAATACCTACCTGGGCAAGGCCAAGGCCTACACCGTCTTCGACGGGTCGGTGCATTACGACCTGGGTCGCCTGAACGGCAGCCTGAAGGGCGCGTCGGTCGCGGTCACCGCCACCAACCTGCTGAACAAGGACTACCTCTCTACTTGTGACGCGTACTACTGCTACTACGGCGATGAGCGCAGCGTTGTCGCCAGCGCCACTTACAAGTTCTGAGTGAGCTGGGGCCGCCTTGCGGCCCCGGGTTCCAACCGACAACAATCGGTACCGTGATGAAGAGCCCCACCATCCGCCGCTGGTCCTTGATCCACACCTGGAGCAGCCTGGTCTGTACCCTGTTTCTGCTGTTGCTGGCAGTCACCGGCCTGCCGCTGATCTTCCACCACGAACTCGAACACCTGCTAGGCGACGCCCCTGAACTGCGTGAAATGCCGGCAGGCACCCCGCACCTCGACCTGCAGCAACTGGTGCTCAAGGCCGAACAACATCGCCCCGGCGAGGTCATGCAGTACTTCGGCTACGATGAAGACGAGCCCAACGGCGTGGTCGCCATTACCGCCGCCACCGCCGGCACCGACCCCAACCTGTCGCACACCTTCATGCTCGATGCACGCACCGGCGAGGCGGTGGCCATGCCGGCCGCCAACGGCGGTTTCATGATGGTGATGCTGCGCCTGCATGTGGACATGTTCGCAGGCCTGCCGGGCAAGCTGCTGCTGGCCTTCATGGGCGTATTGTTCATTGTCGCGATTGTCTCCGGCACCGTGCTCTATGCGCCGTTCATGCGCCGCCTGGAATTCGGCACCGTACGCCACAAGAAGTCCCGCCGCCTGCGCTGGCTCGACCTGCACAACCTGATCGGCGTGGTCACCCTGGCCTGGGCATTGACAGTGAGCGTGACCGGGGTAATCAGTGCCCTGTCCGACCTGGTCATCGCGGCCTGGCGCAACGACAGCCTGGCTGCGATGGTTGCCCCCTACCGCGACGCCCCGCCGCTCGTCGAGCGCGCCCCAGCCACTCGCCTGCTGGACATTGCCGAGCGGGCCGCACCCGGCATGCGCCCGGACTTCATCGCGTTTCCTGGCACGCGTTTCTCCAGCGAGCACCACTATGCGGTGTTCATGAACGGTGCCACCCACCTGAGTTCGCACCTGTTCACGCCAGTACTGATCGATGCTCGCACCCTTGAAGTGACTGCCGTCGGCAACCGTCCCTGGTACATGGATGCCATGGGCCTGTCGCAGCCACTGCATTTCGGCGATTACGGCGGGCGACCGATGCAGATCCTTTGGGCGTTACTGGACGTGCTGACAATCATCGTGCTCGGCAGCGGCCTCTACCTGTGGTGGGGCAAGCAGCGCAAACCCAGGGAGGCACGCGCATGAGCCACAGGTCGCAACCCACTGCGCGCCTCTTCGCCTGGCCAGCGTTGATTGCCCTGCTTGGCTTTCTGGGCCTGTTCGCCGCACTGCTCGGCGACGGTGGCTGGGACGTTCTGGCATGGGCCGGCCTGGGCCTGCCGGCCCTGCTGAGCCTGCGCGGGCTGCTCTGGCGTCGGGGGCGCTAGCCCGCTACCACCCCGCAACCGCAGGTATTGCCAAGCATGGGGTTTTCCTCAACCAAGGAACCGCCCCATGCGCCCCCTCGAACAACTGGAACAGATCGACCGACAAATCGGTGACTTGCTCGACGGCCTTCCGACCCTCGACCTTCAACACCCCATCAACCCCGACACGCGCACCTGGCTGCACGGCGAACTGGCCAGCTTCTGGACCACGGCCGATGAGCAAGGCGAAACCCCCAGACAAAAGCTGCTGGCACTGCGCAAGGCGCTGATGCTGGCCGAGGTTGAACTGCGCCTGGGCGACGAGACCTTGGGCTACCGCTCAGCCGATCAACTATGGGCCTGCCTGCAACAGCCACTACCCTCCCAGCGCAGGCATATGCCCCTGGCCAAAAGGCCACAGGTCTACCGCGTTCTGCTGGAAGGCCTACGGCCCAACTGGCGAAGCTACCTGCCAGGCACACTGATCATCGTTGCCGGTACCGCCGAAGGCCCTATGCTCACGCCTCAGGATGCCGCAGGCGCTGCTTTGCTGTGCAGCCTGTCACAAGGCGTCGAGGCTTTCGACTCCCTGGGCGCACTGCACCAGGAGCTTTGCGAACGCCTGGAAGACCCACTCCAGAGCAGACCGCTGCTGCATCTGTACACTGACACGCAGGCGGACCGCGCTCGCCGGTCACAGCGCCTGCGCTATGACTGGTACGCCGACAGCCTGCTGGAGGCCCAGATCGACAGTGTGATAGAAGCCCAACGCCAACGCCTGAGTGACACCGGCTTGTGGAGCAACGGCTCACCCGACCAGCACACCCGAATACATAAAGCCCTGGCGCTATGGCCCGAAGTCGGCGCCAAACCCATCCTGCAAACACGCTACTCTCAATTGCTTGAGAAGAATCTGCCCAACTGGCTGCGCAATACATCTGCGCAAGGCCTGAGCCATATGATGCAGGCCATGCAAACGCTGGTGGCAATCGCCGAGCAGGCTGCAGCCCCGGGAGTGCTGAGCCTTGACGACTTCAAGCAACGCAATAGCCTGCTGGCCTGGGCCAACGCACGCCTTCGCGAGCGCCTGGGCCATGACCTGGGGTACGACACAGATCCTCGCGAGATCAAGATCGTGGTCGTACGCGCCCGCCGCACGGGCGCCATCATGCATCCCTTCGCCCTCTCATCCTATGTCACCTATGTAGGCATGCGACGCGTGGGCCACGAGATGGTGGAGATGGTCGAGGAAATCAACACCCTCGAAGAGATCGCCCTCAAGAACTTGCCGTGGTTCGATACCGACTACTGGCTGACTGCCCGGGTGATCCATGCCCACGGCAAAGCCATGCCCGCCGGGCTCACGCCGCAGTATGTCAAGCACATGGTCCGGGAACTGAACGTGGGTGACAGCTACGCAAAGTACCTGCACACCCAACTGATCAGTTCCAGAGCGGGCAAATGGCGCCTGACTGCGCACAGCAGGGTCAACCGTGCACGCATGCACGCTGAAGCAGTCAAGGCGCGCTACGCCGGACACTTTGGCGAAGACCCTTTCGAACATGGCTACAACTGGGTGCGCGCAGTGCTGGACCAACCACACAATGCCTTGCGTGCACCGGTAGCCGGCTACCCGGTCACTGTTCGACAGTTGAACATCATGGGCCATACCCTGCAGGGCGTGCTTCTGCTCAACAGCCTCCCCTACAAATCTCCGGCATGCGTGCTGTACACCCCGGATGCCCCAGACCGCAGGGCCTGGCGCCGTTTTCGCACGACCCGCGAACTGCTTCGCACATTGCGCCAACAGCCCACGTTGAGAGCATACGTAGCCCAGCGCCTGCCATTGCTGCCTGCCGCCACGGTGCAGCGGTTGCTGGACAAGGGGCGCCTGAGCACACATTTGACCACGCCCGAGGTCAAAGACGACCTTTTCTTCGACTACTACATGGCCGAGGCCCGGGCGCTGATCGCCCAGGCCGATGCCGACAGCATGACGACCAGCGAAGTGAATGCGGAGTCGGTCATGGCGTTGAGCTGGCGTTTGCTGGATTTCATAAGCCTGCTGCTGCCGAACCGTGCGCTGCTGGTGCTGTCGATCGGCCGCATGGCAATCGATATCTGGGACGGCGCCGAGGCCTTCAAGCAAGAGGATGTCGAAGGGGTGATACGGCATGCCTATCAGGCGCTTAGCCACATCAACGATGCGGGAACCAGTTTTCTGGGTTCCAGAGTGCTGCGCCGATCCCTGCGCGGGATCCCCAAACAACCGCCACTGCCGCTGCCCGCACGCCTCCAGGTACAACCGGGCAGCAGCAGCCTGCGCTATCGCATAGACGGTATCTACGGTGAAGGTGTCTACGAGCAAAGCTCGGCGTTTGGTGGGCAATCGCTGTACTTCGTCAAGGACAACGACAACCGCTATTACCGGGTCAGCTTCGACGGCTACCGCTGGCGAGCCATCGACCCTGACCAGCCAGATGCCTATCTGCAGCAACCGCTCAAGCGCAAAGCCGACGGGCAGTGGGTCATCGACTCACCGGTGCTCTGGTACGACGGGCTGCCCGACCTGACACAATTACTGCAGGACTGCTATCTGCAAACGCCTGTGGACGGCCTGCCGGTAAACATCGAACAAGGGCTTTTTCAAGCTGACGATCAGCTGTACCTGGCGCTCAAGGACGGGCAGTTGCCTGTGCGCCGCCACTTGCTGCCGGATCATTACCACTTGCAGCTTGCCATCGCCAGCAACGCCGGCGTGGTGCCGTGGGCGGTGCTGCGCCACGAAAACGGCCAGTGGCTGATACGCGTTCGTCAGGCAGGGCGCAGCAGTGACTGGCTGACGTTGCCAGATCAACCACCGCCGGCCCACTGACAGCCGGAACCGGCGGCCTCAGTCGACCAGTTTTGGCAACAGCCGGTCCAGCCGCTGATGCAAGGCACTGCCATTGGGCCAGTTGCGCAGCAGCCGCGCCCGGTCACGGGCATAGGCCGGGGCGAAGCTGAGCTGGGTGGTGTGCTGGCACATGGCATCGAGGTCGATCAGCGACCACTGGCCGTTGTGCCAGAACAGGTTATGGCCTTTGAAGTCGCCGTGGCTGATGCGCTCGCGAATCAGCTGCTGCATCACGTGCACCAAAGCATCCACCTGCTCCTCGGGCGCATCGCCGCTTTCAACGTAGGGCGCGAAGCATGCCGTCAGGTCCGGGCCGTCGACATACTCGGTGACCAGGTAAGCACGGCTGCGCAGGCCCAGCACCCGCTGCTCCAGCACCGCGAGAGGGCGTGGCGTGGCGATGTCGAGGAATTCCAGGCGGTGACCTTCAATCCAGGAGTGCCAGGCCCGGCTCGGGCGCCAGAAGCGCTTGAACCAATGTGCGGTGTTCTTGATGTTGTAGCGCTTGATCACCAACGGGCGACCATTGACCTCGATGCGCGCCACGCTGGCAGCGCCACCGGTCTTGTACAAATGGCCCTTGTCGATCAGCGCATCGGCCTGCTCCAGTACAGGCTGCATGGCCTGGACCTCACTGCGGCGGATCGCCTGCAAGCCCGAGAGGGTGCGCTGGACGCTGAACAGGCTGCACTCGCGGCCAGCCTTGTCCAGATAGTCCTTCTGCCGCCAGTGGCGCACCTTGTCCACCTGTTTCTGCAGGGCTTCCAGCGGCAACGCATGCTCGGCATTGGCCAGCAGGTAATGCACCAGCAGCTCTTCGATGAACGGCTCCAGGCGCTTGGGCAACTGGGCGAAAAACACCCCGAGGTTTTCCAGCACCCGTGGTCGCGACAACTGCTGACCGGGTGTTTCCGCCCTGATGCCCGCACCGTCGATCAGGTACAGCTTGCCGGCATGGCGCAGCAGGTTGTCCAGGTGCAGGTCTTCCTGCCAAAGGCCTTGGGCGTGCATGTGCGCCACAGCCGTGAGCGCTTCGCCCAGTACCAGGTGCTGCTCGTCCGCCAGCACTGGCAGGTTTGCCACTGCGGCCCAGGCATCGGCCAGGCTTTGGGCACCGTCAAGGAACTCGAACAGCAGCCAGCCGCCCTCGCCTTCCTTGAGGCCGTCGGCCAGTAGCGTCGGTGTGGTCAGGCCTTGTTCGGCCAGCAACTTCACACCCTGCAGTTCGCGCTGGAAATGCCGCGCGGCGTTACCACCGACCAGCAGCTTCGCCAGCACCGGTGTGCCACGCCAGACACCAGCGCCCACATAACGCTGGCCCGGCAGCACACGCAGCAGGGTGAGCAGTTGCAAGTCGGCACTGCCGGCGGCATCAACCAACGTGATACTCAGGGGCAGCGTCGGGCTGCGCCCGGCATCCTTCAGTTCAGACAAACGCATCAGCGAGCCTCTTTTTCACGACGGCGTTGCGTCAGCCGTTGCAGCCAGGTGTCGACCAGCGCGCCGTCAGCCGGCTGCCCCAGGTAGGTCGCCAGCAAAGTACGTACATCCTGCACGCGCCAGGCCTGCGCGCGGCGCAGCAGCGGCTCCAGGTCCTTGAGGCGGTCACGCATGCCGAACAGCAGCGGCCGGGTCTTTTCCAGGTCGATCAATTGCGCGTCCCAACCCTCGCGGCGTTGACGCAGGAAAATGTGCTTGGGGTAGAAGCAGCCATGCACCTGGCCGGCGCTGTGCAGGGTGCGCGCCAGCTGACCGCAGGCCTGCAGGATGCCAGTGCGCTCGGCTTCACCCAACCGCGGCCACTGCGCCAGCAGGCTGTCGAGGTCGGCCCACTCGTCCAGAGCGCGGGTCATCAGGATAGCCCGGTGCTTGCCGCCCTGCTTGCGCTCGCCGTAGAACACCGCCTGCAATGCCGGAATGCGCAGCTTCTGGTAGCGACTGATGTTGCGGAATTCGCGGGCGAAGGTGGGCTCGCCGAACGGCCGGTGCAAGGTACGGGTCAAGTAGTCGCTCTGGCGCTTGAGGTAGTAGCCCTTGCCTTCGAGTTCCAGACGGAAGACGCTGCTCCAGCCACCACGGCCGGTGTTGGGTTCGTCCACAGCATCAAGTTGCAGCGCCCACAGCGCCTCGAAGTTGTCCAGGCCATGGCGCTTGAGCAGCGCGAGGTCCGCGCTGGCCAGGTAATCGGTCATTCCCTTCCCTCGAAAAAGCCCAGTACCCGATGAATGCGCTTTTTGTCACGCACATTCAGCCGGTCGCGGCCACGGTATTGCAGGTAGAAGCGCAGGCGCTGGGTAGCTGACAGGTGGTATTTGGCCACTTTGTCCAGGCATGCCAGGTCCTTGATCATCCGGTGGCGCCACATGAAACCGCGCCAGAAGTCGCCGGTGGGGCAGTCGATGAAGAATAGCGTGCCTTGGTCATCGACCAGCAGGTTGCGCCACTTCAGGTCGTTATGGGCAAAGCGGTGTTGGTGCATGACCCGGGTATGGCGCGCCAGTTGACGGCTGACATGGTCGACCCAGCTGCGGTCGGCCAAGCGCGCATCGTTGTTATCGGCCAGGGCCGACAGGTCTTCGGTGTGCGGCAGCTCACGGGTGATCATAGCGCCACGGCCAAAGGCCAGGCCGTTGCGCTCCAGGCCCCAGGCCACGACTTCGGCAGTGGGAATACCCCATTTGGCGAACTGCTTGAGGTTTTGCCATTCGGCCTTGATGCGTGGCCGCCCCAGGTACCGGCGCATGTGCTTGCCGGCCCCGGTGTAGCGCTTGACGTAGTAGTTGATCCCGTCACGCTCGATGCGTACCACCTCACTGAGCGGGTCGCGGGTCAGCCGTTCGCCCTGGAGGGCGAACACCGCGTCGAGGCTGCCGAAGTCCGCCGCCAGGTGTTCGTACCCCGGCGCCAGTGTCCAACTCGCCATCAGAGTGCGTCCCCATAGCGTTGCTTGCGATCGTAGAGTTTCTGGGCCTTGCGCTCCAACCAGGCGAGCAGCGCGGCTTCGTCCTTCAGCACCTGCCGCAGCGGACGCTGGAAGTAACCGCGCAGGAAGCGCAGCTTGTCGCGTTGGGTCAGGCCAATGTCCAGGGCCGAAAAGTACAGCGCAGCCAGGTCTTTGTCGCGCCAGCGGCGGCTGATTCTGGCACGGGTTTGCGCGCGGTGCAGGTCGATCACCGACAGTTTGAAGTCATCCGCCGTCACCGGTCGGTCGGTGTGCAGCAGGAAATGGCAGATGTAGCAATCGCGGTGGTTGACCCCGGCGCGGTGCATCCCGCCAGTCATCTTCGCCACCTCGGCGATAAGTGCACGCTTCAGGCGCGGCTCAGGCGGCTGTTTGACCCAGTCGATGCTGAAGTCTTCCAGGCTGATGGTCGGCGCCAGCTCTTCAGTGATGATGAACGAGTGCTGCGCGGCCGGGTTGCTGCCACGCTCGCCATAGGCGACTGCGGTCATGGTGGGCACACCCACCTCATGCAGGCGCTGGATGGCCTTCCACTCCTGGCCGGCACCGAGCACCGGCAGCTTGGCGGTGAACAGGTTCTTGAAGATCTCGCCCCAGCCGATGCCACGGTGGATCTTGACGAAAAAGCCCTCGCCAGCCACTTCGGTGCGCAGCGTGCGGCGCCCTTCCAGCTCGCGATAGACCTCGCCTTGCAGCGCCTCCACGGCGTCGAAGGCATCACGCCCGGCCCACAGGCGTTTGAAGGGTTCGGCCAATATCAGCTTCATGCGGTTTTTTGCCCCAGGATCACGTCGGCAGCATGCTGCGGCATGCTGTACAGATCGGCGCTATCAGCAAATGCCAGGCCATTGCGCGACCAGCTGGCACGCGCCTGCGGGTCTTCGAGCATGCGCTGCAGATAGCCGTTGAGCTGATCTTGTTCGAACGGCTCGTCCAGCACCAGGCCGCTGTCGGCCTCGGCAATGTAGTGGGCATAACCGCACACCTTGGACACCAGCACCGGCAAGCCGGCGACCAACGCTTCGAGCAGCACCGTACCGGTATTCTCGTTGTACGCCGGGTGAATCAGCAGGTCGGCGCCCAGCAGGAAGCGCGGGATATCGCTGCGGCCCTTGAGGAACTGCACCTGGTCGCCCAGGCCCAGGGTAGCGCTTTGCAGCTGGAATACCTTGGGGTCGTCCTGGCCGATCACCATCAGCCTGGTGCGTTTGCGCAGGGCCGACGGCAGCGCGGCCAGTGCCTTGAGGCTGCGGTCCACGCCTTTGGTCTTGAAGCCTGAGCCAATCTGCACCAGCAGCAGGTCGTCATCCCCAAGATTGAATTCCTTGCGGAACTCGGCGCGGATCTCGGCGGCATTGGCCGGCGCACGGCGATCCTGGGAAATACCTGGCGGCAGCAGGTGGAAGCGTTCTACCGGGGTGCCGTAATGCTTGATGAACAGCGGCTGCTGCACTTCGGAAATCATCAGCACTTCGGTATGGGCGTCCTTGGCAAACACCGCACGCTCGTACTCGGCAAAGTGCCGGTAGCGGCCCCAGCGGCGGTACAGGCCACCGCGCAGGGTCTGCGCCTTGTCCTCGAAGCAGCCGTCGGCGGCGTAGTACACGTCCAGCCCCGGCATCTTGTTGAAGCCGATCAGGCGGTCGACCGGGCGCTTGGCCAGGTCGGCGGCCATCCAGGCGCTGAGCTTCTCGTTGCGGCGGTGGTTGAAGATCGCCTTCACCGGCGCCACCAGCACTTCGAAGCCCGGCGGAATGTCACCCTCCCAGATCAGCGTATACATACGGATCTGGTGGCCCCGCTTCTGGCATTCCAGGGCAATGCGCATGAAATCGCGCTGCAGCCCGCCGAAGGGGAAATATTTGTAAAGCACGAAAGCCAGTTGCATCAACGGACATCCTCAGCCAGCAGCAACGCGCTCAAGCGGCTCGCCACATGCTCGGGATTCAGGCGAGTGAAGCACAGTGGCCACTCGCGTTTCAGATCGAACCGGGCCAGGTCATCGGCGCTCGGTTTGTAGGTGCACTTCTTCTGCAGGCAGGGAGCGCAAGGCCAGTCACTGGCCTGGTGAATCTGGGTCCGTCCGTAGGCGCCAGTCAGGCCCGGGTTGGTTGGGCCAAACAGCGAAAGGGTGGGCACATCGAGTGCCGCCGCCAGGTGGCCAAGGCCGGTATCGACCGCCACGCAGGCCTTTGCCGCCGCCAGAACACGAGCGACGCCGGCAAGGTTCAATTTGGGGAGCACCTGGCAGTTGTTCAAGCCTTGGGCAATTCGCTCGGCCCGCGCCTTCTCAGCCGGATTACCCCAAGGCAGGCGCACTTCCAGCTTGCGCCGGCCCATGCGCTCGGCCAGTTCGCGCCAGTAGGCTTCGGGCCAATGCTTGGTCGCCCAGGTGGTGCCATGCAGGAACACCACATAGGGCGCAGCCGGGGGCAGTTGCAGGCGGTCGAGGTCCAGGCCGTAGTTGCCGATGCCTTCTGGCAGGTCATAGGCCAGGGCCATGGCAAACAGTTGGCGTACCCGCTCCACCGCGTGCTGGCCGGTAGCGACCGACAGAGGCCGGTCGTAGAAGCGGCTGGCCCAGCCTTCGCGCGCCGAGTAGCGGTCCAGGCCGGCTACGGGTGCCTTCACGTAACGGGTCAACCAGGCCGACTTGACCAGGCCCTGGGCGTCGATCACAAGGTCGTACCTGCGCTCGCGCACGCGCTGCTTGAACGCCTTCCACTCGCCACTCTTGATGGTTTGCCAAAGGTTCTTGCGCCAGCGACGGATCGCCACCGGGATGACCTGGTCGACCGCGGGGTGCCAACTGGGGATTTCGGCGAAGCCTTCTTCCACCACCCAATCGAAACGGATGCCGGGAATGGCATGGGCGGCATCGGTAAGCGCCGGCAGGGTGTGGATGACATCCCCCAGCGACGAGGTCTTGATGATCAGTACCCGCACTTAGTCGACCTCGGCCACGGTATCGATCAGGTCCGGTCCGCTGAGGCTGTGCAGGGCGGCAATCACTTTGCCCGGTTCCAGCAGACGCAGGCAATTGTAATGGCCGAAGCGACAGGTGCGGTCAAAGCACGGGCTGCACTCGATACCGGTGCGCACCACTTCCACCTGTTCGGCCAGCGGTGGGGTGAAGCCGGGTGAAGTCGAGCCGTACACCGCCACCAACGGACGGTTCAGCGCAGCGGCCACGTGCATCAGGCCGGAATCGTTGGACACCACGGCATGGGCGCAGGACATCAGGTCGATGGCCTCGGCCAGCGAGGTCTCACCGGCCAGGTTGGACGACTCTTCACGGAACCCCGGAATCAGCCGGTCGCGGATCTGCTCACCGACCGGGTGATCGTTCTTCGAGCCGAACAGCCACACTTGCCAGCCTTGGCGAATCATCGCATCGGCCACAGCGGCATAGTGCTCTGCCGGCCAGCGCTTGGCTTCGCCAAACTCGGCGCCAGGGCACAGCGCCAGTACCGGACGGTCCAGTTCCAGGCCGAACTTGGCCAGGGCGGCGTCACGGCTTTGCGCTTCGATCTGCAGGTTGGGGCGCGGGTATGGCTGCGGCAGCTCGGCGCCGGGTGCGTAAGCCAGGGCCATGAAGCGCTCGATCATCAGCGGATAGCGGGCCTTGTCCAGCTTGCGCACATCGTTCAGCAGGCCGAAGCGCATTTCACCGCGCCAGCCGGTGCGTTTGGGAATGCCGGCAAAAAAGGGCACCAGCGCCGACTTGAGCGAGTTGGGCAGCAGGATAGCCTGGTCGTACTGGCCGGCCAGGGACTTGCCGATGCGCCGACGTGTGGCCAGCTCCAGCGCGCCGTGACCGAGCGGGAAGCTCAAGGCCTGACGCACTTCAGGCATGCGTTCGAGGATCGGCCGGCTCCATTCAGGGGCCAGCACGTCGATCACGCAGTCGGGGTGCTGCTGTTTCAGGCACTGGAACAGGGTCTGCGCCATCACCATGTCGCCGACCCAGCTGGGGCCAATGATCAGTATTCTCATGCTTAGTCCAGAAACGCTCGGGGAGGCTACAGACTGCGGTACAGCCTGGCCTCCCCTCTTTATATTCAGGCTATGTGGCCGACAGTGTAACACCGGTGGTGAGGCATGAGCCTTTGGGGCTGCTTTGCAGCCCTTTCGCGACACAAGGCCGCTCCCACAAAAGGTACTGCATACGCCGGCCAATGGTGTGAGCGGCCTTGTGTCGCGAAAGGGCCGCACAGCGGCCCCAACAATCTCAAGTCAGCCCCAGTTCACCCCAGATCCGCCGCACTTCACGGCGTTCATCGGCAAACTGTGCCGCATCGATCACCCCGGCCTGCTTCTGCAGGGCCTGGCGGTGGGAGGCCGAGCGGAACGCCTTGTACACTTCACGCAACAGCACCGCGTCACTGGCCGGCATCAAGTTCGCCTGCTCCAGCTCTTCCAGAATGCGGATGTTATCGGTCCATCGAAGTATGGCCGGATGGTCATGGGACCAGGCCAAAGCGGCGTATTGCACCATAAATTCGATATCGACGATACCGCCGGCATCCTGCTTGATATCGAAGGGTACACCGGCGTCGAAGGCGTTCGCCGCGGTACCGGCTGCCGTAGCCTTGGTACCGAGATTGTCACGCATCTTGGCGCGCATTTCACTCACCTCACCGCGCAGCTTTTCCAGGTCGCGGGCCTGGCCCAGTACCTTGGCGCGCACACCTTCGAATGCCGCACCCACCTGCTTGCAACCCACCAGCACACGGGCCCGCACCAGCGCCTGGTGCTCCCAGGTCCAGGCTTCGTTCTGCTGGTAGCGCTCGAAGGCGCCCAGCGAGCTGACCAGCAGGCCCGAGGCGCCGGACGGGCGCAGGCGCATATCCACGTCGTACAGTTGGCCCGAGTTGGTCTGGGTGGTCAGCAAGTGGATGATGCGCTGCCCCAGACGCGTGAAGAACTGCGCGCTGTCGATAGGCTTCGCACCGTCGGTTTCCGCCTGCGGATCGCCATCATGGATGAAGACCAGGTCCAGGTCCGAACCGTGGCCGAGCTCCAGGCCGCCCATCTTGCCGTAACCGATGATGATGAAACCCGGGTCGCACAGGCTGCCGTCGCTGCGCTTGGGTTGGCCGTGGCGGGCCACGGTCTGGCGCCAGGCCAAGGCCAACACCTGGTCGAGGATGGCTTCCGCCAGCCAGGTCAGGTAGTCGCTGACTTTCATCAACGGCAGGTTGCCGCTGATTTCCGAGGCGGCCACGCGCAGGCTGTGGGCCAGCTTGAAATGGCGCAGCGCCTCCATCTGCTGCTCCAGGTCGTCCTCGGGGATGCGCGTCAGGCGCTCGCGCAGCTCGCTGGCCAGTTCTGGCGCCAAGGGCGGGCTGAACAAGCGGCCCTCATTGAGCAGTTCGTCGAGCAGCAGCGGGTAAAGGGCAATCTGCTCGGCAATCCACGGGCTGGCGGCGCACAGCGTCAGCAAACGGCGCAAGGCACCGGGGTTTTCGGTCAGCAGTACCAGGTAGGCAGAACGCCTTGCCACAGCCTCGACCAATGGCAACACCCGCTCAAGCACCAGGTCGGGGTTGTCATGCTCCACCGCCTGGGCAAGCAGCCGTGGGATGAATGCGTCAAGTCGCTCACGGCCGATGCGCTGCATCGAGCGCAACTGCGGGCTGGAGCGCAGCCCGGCCAGGCGCCTCAAGGCTTCGGCGGGTTGCTTGAAGCCAGCCTCTTGCAATTGCCGGCCAGCGGCTTCTTCATCCTGCGCCTGCTCCCACAACGGCGACCACTCACCACCCACCACCAGTTCGCCTTCGCCGTCTTCATCATCCGGGTCGGCAATGACCTGGCGGAAATGCCAGTCGATACGGCCTCGCCAGTACATCAGCTGGTCGTGGAAGCTCTGCCAATCGGCAAAACCGAGCACATAGGCCACGCGAGCCTGATCGGTCTCACCTTCCGGCAACATTTGCGTCTGGCGGTCGGCAATGGCCTGGATGGCGTGCTCGGTGTAGCGCAGGAACTCATAGCCCTCGCGCAACTCGGCCACCACTGCTGGCGGCAGGTAGCCTTGGCCTTCCAGGGTGGCCAGCACCTTGAGCAACGGCCGCTGCTGCAGGCTGAGGTCACGCCCGCCGTGGATCAGCTGGAAAGCCTGGGCAATGAACTCCACTTCGCGAATACCACCGGCACCCAGCTTGATGTTCTCGGCCATGCCCTTGCGCCGCACTTCCTGCTGGATCAGCTGCTTCATGGTGCGCAGCGCTTCGATTGCGGAAAAGTCCAGGTAGCGGCGGTACACGAACGGGCGCAGCATCTCCTGCAGCTGCGCGCCGGCCGCCTGGTCGCCGGCCACCACCCGCGCCTTGATCATCGCGTAACGTTCCCAGTCACGGCCCTGGTCCTGGTAGTACTGCTCCAGTGCATTGAAGCTGAGCACCAGGGCACCCGCCGAACCATAGGGACGCAGGCGCATGTCAACGCGGAATACAAAGCCGTCGACGGTAACCGGGTCCAGCGCCTTGATCAGCCTTTGGCCCAGGCGCGTGAAGAACTCCTGGTTATCCAGCGAGCGCTTCACCCCTTCGGTTTCACCGCCCTCGGGGAAACCGAAGATCAGGTCGATGTCCGACGACAGGTTAAGCTCTACCGCTCCCAGCTTGCCCATGCCCAGCACCACCATGTGCTGCGGCTGGCCGCTGCGGTTGCCGATGGGCGTCCCGAATTGCTGGCAATGGCGCGGGTACAGCCATTGGTAGGCTTCGTCGATGGCCGCATCGGCAAGGTCCGACAGGTCGCGGCAGGTTTCGCCAAGTTCCGCCTGACGGGTAATGTCGCGCCAGATAATGCGCAACTGCTGGCGGTTGCGCGCGCGGCGCAGATTGCGCGCCAGCTCGTCCTCGCTCTGTGCCGCCTGGGCAGTTGCGGCGATTTGCCCGCGCAGCTCACCCGGGGCGTAACGCCGCTCCAGCTCGCCGCTGGCCAGCAGGGCGAACAGCATGGCGGGCTCCCGCTGGGCCAGGCTGAGCACGAACTCGCTGGCAGCAGCCACCTGGTCGAACTGCTGCCGGTGCAGCGGGCTCCAGGCCTGCAGGTCGAGTTCGGGGTGGCCGGCCACGGCATCGCTGATGAACTGCTGGTTGCGAGTGACCAGCGGCTGCAAGGTGGCAGGCAGATCGGAGGGCAAAGGTAGGCGCATGGTCTATCCTTGATCGGCGTGAAATAGAGGGGAAAAAGCGGCCAAGGGGAAGCCGGACCACGGTTGGACTGTCGTACAAAAGTTGGAAATAGCTGAAAAAAACGAAAACTTGGCAACAAACATCAAGAACCACCCGTTCGCGACACAATGCCAACCAACATGAACGTTTTTCCTCACAAGCCAAGGTGCGACCAAACGTCGCACAAATGTAGTTTTACTACTACTCGTGTCGTGTAAAAGCATGAAATGCGAAAGCAAATGTAGTAAAACTACAACGCGCCGGAAGACACCCCGGTAATCCAAGAATTCACGACGTCTGCCCATAAGGCCAGTCGCAATCTCAGGCAATCGATTCTGGTTGCCTTTCCGCCCTGGAGCAAGCCATGCAAGACCTCGATCCAATCGAAACCCAGGAATGGCTGGATGCCCTGGAGTCGGTCCTCGACAAAGAAGGCGAAGACCGCGCTCATTACCTGATGACCCGTATGGGCGAGCTGGCCACCCGTAGTGGCTCCCAGCTGCCGTATGCGATCACCACGCCATACCGCAACACCATCCCTGTCACCCACGAAGCACGCATGCCTGGCGACCTGTTCATGGAACGCCGCATTCGCTCGATGGTGCGTTGGAACGCGCTGGCCATGGTCATGCGTACCAACCTGAAAGACTCGGACCTGGGCGGACACATCTCTAGCTTCGCCTCCAGTGCCACCCTGTACGACATCGGCTTCAACTACTTCTTCCAGGCCCCTACCGAAGAACACGGCGGCGACCTGGTCTTCTTCCAGGGCCACGCTTCGCCTGGCGTCTACGCCCGTGCCTTCATGGAAGGCCGTATCAGCGAAGACCAGATGAACAACTTCCGTCAGGAAGTGGACGGCAACGGCCTGTCTTCGTACCCGCACCCATGGTTGATGCCTGACTTCTGGCAGTTCCCGACCGTTTCGATGGGTCTGGGCCCAATCCAGGCGATCTACCAGGCACGCTTCATGAAGTACCTGGAAGCCCGTGGCTTCATCCCGGCCGGCAAGCAGAAGGTCTGGTGCTTCATGGGCGACGGTGAGTGCGACGAGCCGGAATCCCTGGGTGCAATCGCCCTGGCCGGCCGCGAGAAGCTGGACAACCTGATCTTCGTCATCAACTGCAACCTGCAGCGCCTCGACGGCCCGGTTCGCGGCAACGGCAAGATCATCCAGGAACTCGAAGGCGTGTTCCGTGGCGGTGGCTGGAACGTCAACAAAGTCGTCTGGGGCCGTTTCTGGGACCCACTGCTGGCCAAGGACACCAACGGTGCCCTGCAGCGCCGCATGGACGAAGTCATCGACGGCGAATACCAGAACTACAAAGCCAAAGACGGCGCGTACGTTCGCGAGCACTTCTTCAACACCCCGGAACTCAAGGCCATGGTCGAAGACCTGTCCGACGAAGAGATCTGGAAGCTCAACCGTGGCGGTCACGACCCGTACAAGGTCTACGCGGCGTATCACCAGGCTGTGAACCACAAAGAGCAGCCGACCGTCATCCTGGCCAAGACCATCAAGGGTTACGGCACCGGTGCTGGCGAAGCCAAGAACACCGCGCACAACACCAAGAAGGTCGACGTCGACAGCCTGCGTCACTTCCGTGACCGCTTCGACATCCCGGTCAAGGATGCCGACCTGGAGAACCTGCCGTTCTTCAAGCCGGAAGAAGGTTCTGCCGAAGCCAAGTACCTGGCCGAGCGCCGCGCAGCCCTGGGTGGCTTCGTACCGCAGCGCCGTGCCAAGAGCTTCAGCGTGCCGACCCCGCCACTGGAAACGCTGAAAGCGATCCTGGACGGCTCGGGCGACCGCGAAATCTCCACCACCATGGCCTTCGTGCGTATTCTGGCGCAGCTGGTCAAGGACAAGGACATCGGCCAGCGCATCGTCCCGATCATCCCGGACGAAGCCCGTACCTTCGGTATGGAAGGCATGTTCCGCCAGTTGGGCATCTACTCGTCGGTCGGCCAGCTCTACGAGCCAGTCGATAAAGACCAGGTGATGTTCTACCGCGAAGACAAGAAGGGCCAGATCCTCGAGGAAGGCATCAACGAAGCCGGCGCCATGTCGTCGTTCATCGCTGCCGGTACCTCGTACAGCTGCCACAACCAGCCGATGCTGCCGTTCTACATCTTCTACTCGATGTTCGGTTTCCAGCGTATTGGCGACCTGGCCTGGGCCGCTGGCGACAGCCGCACCCGTGGCTTCCTGATCGGCGGTACCGCCGGCCGTACCACCCTCAACGGTGAAGGCCTGCAGCACGAAGACGGTCACAGCCACATGATGGCGGGCACCATCCCGAACTGCCGCACCTACGATCCGACCTACGGCTACGAGCTGGCGGTGATCATCCAGGACGGCATGAAGAAGATGACCGAAGAGCAACAGGACATCTTCTACTACATCACCGTGATGAACGAATCCTACCAGCAGCCAGCCATGCCGGCCGGTGTCGAGGAAGGCATCATCAAGGGCATGTACCTGCTGGAAGAGGACACCCGCGAAGCCGCACACCACGTACAGCTGATGGGCTCCGGCACCATCCTGCGCGAAGTCCGCGAAGCCGCGAAGATCCTGCGTGAAGAGTTCAACGTCGGTGCCGACGTGTGGAGCGTCACCAGCTTCAACGAACTGCGCCGTGACGGCCTGGCCGTGGAACGCGCCAACCGCCTGAAGCCTGGCCAGAAGCCACAGCAGACCTACGTCGAGCAGTGCCTGAACGGTCGCAAAGGCCCGGTTATCGCCTCTACCGACTACATGAAGCTGTTCGCCGAGCAGATTCGCCAGTGGGTACCGAGCAAAGAGTTCAAAGTCCTGGGTACCGACGGTTACGGTCGCAGCGACAGCCGCAAGAAGCTGCGTCACTTCTTCGAAGTCGACCGCCACTTCGTGGTGCTGGCTGCCCTGGAAGCCCTGGCTGACCGTGGCGAGATCGAACCCAAGGTTGTTGCAGACGCTATCGTCAAGTTCGGTATCGACCCGGACAAGCGCAACCCACTGGACTGCTGAGGAGTATTTTTAAGTGAGCGAACTCATTCGCGTACCTGACATCGGCAGCGGTGAAGGTGAAATCATCGAGCTGTTCGTCAAGGTCGGTGATCGTATCGAGGCTGACCAGAGCCTGCTGACCCTGGAGTCCGACAAGGCCTCCATGGAAATTCCGGCGCCCAAGGCCGGCGTCATCAAGGAACTGAAGGTCAAGCTGGGCGACCGCCTGAAAGAAGGCGACGAGCTGCTGGTCCTGGAAGCCGAGGGCGCCGCTGCTGCGGCCCCTGAGGCACCGGCCGCTGCCGCTGCTCCGGCTGCGGCGCCAGCGCCAGCCGCTGAAGCCGCTCCTGCTGCTCCGGCCGCAGCCCCGGCTGCTGCCAGCGTGCAGGACATCCACGTACCGGACATCGGTTCGTCGGGCAAGGCCAAGATCATCGAAGTGCTGGTCAAGGTCGGCGACACCGTCGAAGCCGACCAGTCGCTGATTACCCTGGAGTCCGACAAGGCTTCCATGGAAATCCCGTCGCCGGCCGCCGGCGTGGTCGAAGAAGTGCTGTGCAAGCTGGAAGACGAAGTCGGCACTGGCGACCTGATCTTCAAGCTGAAAGTGGCGGGTGCCGCCCCGGCTGCCGCGCCGGCACCGGCTGCTGCTCCTGCACCAGCCAAGGCTGAGGCTGCTCCGGCTGCCGCACCTGCCGCTGCCGCCCCGGCTGCTGCCCCTGCACCGGCTGCTACCGCACCGGCCGCTGGCAGCAATGCCAAGGTTCACGCAGGCCCTGCTGTTCGTCAGCTGGCCCGTGAATTCGGTGTCGAGCTGGGTGCAGTTGCTGCCACCGGCCCGCACGGTCGCATCCTGAAAGAAGACGTGCAGGTCTACGTCAAGGCCATGATGCAGAAGGCCAAGGAAGCGCCGGCAGCCGCCGGTGCGACCGGTGGTGCTGGCATCCCGCCAATCCCTGCCGTGGACTTCAGCAAGTTCGGTGAAGTGGAAGAAGTGGCCCTGACCCGCCTGATGCAGGTCGGTGCTGCCAACCTGCACCGCAGCTGGCTCAACGTGCCGCACGTGACCCAGTTCGACTCTGCAGACATCACCGAGCTGGAAGCCTTCCGCGTTGCGCAGAAGGCCGTGGCCGAGAAAGCTGGCGTGAAGCTGACCGTGCTGCCTCTGCTGCTCAAGGCCTGCGCCTTCCTGCTCAAGGAACTGCCGGACTTCAACAGCTCGCTGGCGCCAAGCGGCAAGGCCATCATCCGCAAGAAGTACGTGCACATCGGCTTCGCCGTGGACACCCCGGACGGCCTGCTGGTCCCTGTGATCAAGAACGTCGACCAGAAGAGCCTGCTGCAACTGGCTGCCGAAGCCGCTGCACTGGCCGAGAAGGCGCGCACCAAGAAGCTGTCGGCCGACGAGATGCAAGGCGCTTGCTTCACCATCTCCAGCCTCGGCCACATTGGCGGCACCGGCTTCACGCCGATCGTCAACGCGCCGGAAGTGGCTATCCTGGGCGTCTCCAAGGCGACCATGCAGCCTGTCTGGGATGGCAAGGCCTTCCAGCCTAAGCTGATGCTGCCGCTGTCGCTGTCCTACGATCACCGTGTGATCAACGGCGCTGCCGCCGCGCGCTTCACCAAGCGCCTGGGCGACGTGCTGGGCGATATCCGCACCATGCTGCTGTAAGCCAGCACACTGCCCCTCCTTGCGAGGGGCAGTACCCTTTTCGAGCTGCCACGCTCGTACCTCAACCCCGTCGATTGGCGGGGCTTTTTTTTGCCTGGAAAAAGCTGGGAGGGCTTCGCCCTCCTTTCGCGACACAAGGCCGCTCCCACAGGCAATCGCAGTCCACATTGTGGGGCCTTGTGTCGCGATGGGCCGCAAAGCGGCCCCAAAGTCTCCAGCCAAACTGCAGAATCGGCCACGTCAGCCGATAACCTGTCCACAGCATCAAGCATGGCCGCTTGCCAGCCCTCGGGACATGATGCAACCTTGCCAAATCCGCCGCAGCCACAAGGCAGCGTTCCCTCTTCAAGCGAGTCTTCGATGAAAAGCCAACCCGATGCCGCCAGCCGTGTGGCGGCCGAGGTCGTGACACAGTTACCCGTGCCCTCGCGGCTCGGCATGCTGCGTTTCGAAAGGCTCAACGAAGCCACCTGGGCCATGCTCTACCTTGACCCAGCCTGTGAGCGCCAGTTCGGCCTGAAAACCGGCGAGTTGTGTGCCCTGATTGACGCGCCCTACGCCAGCCTGATGGAACCCGAGGCACGCTACCGGCTGCACGACGAAATCCAGTTGCAACTGGCCCAGCGCGGCTACTATCGCGTGCGCTACACCCTGCACACGCCGAGCACCTCGCTGCGCCTGCTGGAAGCGGGTGAAGCCTACAAGCAACACAACCGCCAGCTGTTGCGCGGCTACCTGAGCGTGCTCGACGACCAGCAGGAAGA
Source organism: Pseudomonas sp. BO3-4 (assembly GCF_034044115.1). Taxonomy (NCBI): domain Bacteria; kingdom Pseudomonadati; phylum Pseudomonadota; class Gammaproteobacteria; order Pseudomonadales; family Pseudomonadaceae; genus Pseudomonas; species Pseudomonas sp. BO3-4. Next base: position 357,135 of record NZ_CP139018.1, on the reverse strand, counting down.
GACCGGCGAACCCGGCGCCAGCGACCTGGAGTCACGCAACAACCGCCTGCAACTGGCCTTGCAGCTGAACCAGCGCACGCAGCAAGAACAACTGGAGCACCTGGAGCGGGTGCGCGGCCAGCAGGACCTTATCCTGCGCCTCGCCCGCCATCGCTACAGCGCGGGCAACTCGCTGCTCGAAGCGGCCCAGCTGATCACCCAAAGCGCCTGCGAAATCTACAAGGTCGACAGCGCCAGCATCTGGCACCTGGAAGACCAACGCCTGGAACCGATCATCGCCTGGTACCGCGACGCACAGGAGCACCGCCAGCCCGAAGCCATCGATGCCAGCCGCTTCCCCGACTACCTGGATGCACTGCACGCAAGCCGCGCCATCGACGCTCACAACGCCGGCCACGACCCGCGCACCCGCGCCCTGGCGCAAAGCATGCGCCCGGAAAACAAGGCCATGCTCGACGCCAGCATCCGTGTCGATGGCCAGGTGATTGGCGTGCTGTGCCTGGAGCAAACCGGCCAGCCACGGGCCTGGCAGTCGGACGAGATTGCCTTTGCCGGCGAGCTGGCCGACCAGTTCGCCCAAGTGATCACAAACCACAAACGACGGGCTGCGGCCAGCGCCCTGCACCTGTTCCAGCGTGCGGTCGAGCAGAGCGCCAGCGCCTTTCTGCTGGTGAACCGCGACGGCCGGGTGGAGTACGTCAACCCCAGCTTCACCGCCATCACCCAGTACAGTACCGACGAAGTGCAGGGCCGCCAGCTGGGTGAGCTACCGGCACTGGAGAACCTCAGCGAACTGCTGTTCGACTCGCCGTCGAGCCTGGCCATGGGCAACAGTTGGCAGGGCGAGTTCAAGAGCCGGCGCAAAAACCTGGAGCCGTACTGGGGCCAGTTGTCGATTTCCAAGGTGTACGGTGACAACCGTGAGCTGACCCACTACATCGGCATCTACGAAGACGTCACCCAGACCAAGCTGGCCCAGCAACGCATCGAACGCCTGGCTTACACCGACAACCTCACCAACCTGGGTAACCGCCCGGCGTTCATCCGCAGCCTGGACGAGCGCTTCGCCCGCGATGGCGAAAGCTCGATGTGCCTGCTGCTGGTGGACATCGACAACTTCAAGCGCATCAACGACAGCCTTGGCCACCAGACCGGCGACAAGCTGCTGATCAGCCTGGCCAGGCGTTTGCGCAACAGCCTGCACAGCGGTGGCATCCTGGCGCGCTTTGCCAGTAACGAGTTCGCCGTGCTGCTCGACGACACCAGCCTTGAAGATGGCCAAGGCGTTGCCCAACAGTTGTTGTGCACCCTCGACAAGCCGATGTTCGTCGACAACCAGCTGATCAACGTCACCGCCTCGGTAGGCCTGGCCTGTGCACCGTTGCACGGCGTCGACCCGGCCAGCCTGATGAAGAATGCCGGCCTTGCATTGCACAAGGCCAAGGCCAACGGTAAACACCAGGTACAGGTGTTTACCGAAGTGCTCAACGCCGAAGCCAGCTACAAGCTGTTCGTCGAGAACAACCTGCGCCGTGCCCTGACCCAGAATGAGCTGGACGTGTTCTACCAGCCCAAGCTGTGCCTGCGCAGCGGTCGCCTGCTGGGCCTGGAAGCGCTGCTGCGCTGGAACCACCCCGAACGCGGCATGATCCGCCCGGACCAGTTCATCAGCGTGGCCGAGGAAACCGGCCTGATCATCCCTATCGGCAAATGGGTAGTGCGCCAGGCGTGCTGCATGAGCCAGCAACTGCGCAAGGCCGGCCTGGGCAACCTGCATGTAGCCATCAACCTGTCGCCCAAACAGTTCTCCGACCCGGACCTGGTGGCGTCGATCAGCACCATCCTCAAGGAAGAAGCCCTGCCCCCGCACCTGCTGGAGCTGGAGTTGACCGAAGGCCTGCTGCTGGAAGCCAGCGAAGACACCCACCGCCAGCTGGACGAGCTGAAGGCCCTGGGCCTGACCTTGGCCATGGACGACTTTGGCACCGGTTATTCGTCGCTGAGCTACCTGAAGAAGTTTCCGATCGACATCCTCAAGATCGATCGCAGCTTCATCAACGAAATCCCCGACAACCAGGACGACATGGAAATCACCTCGGCGGTGGTGGCCATGGCCCACAACCTGAAGCTGAAGGTGGTGGCCGAAGGGATCGAGACGCCGGAGCAACTGGCGTTCCTGCGCCGCCACCGCTGCGACGTGGGCCAGGGCTACCTGTTCGACCGGCCAATTCCCGGGCGCGAGCTGGCCGAGCGGCTGAAGCGCTATCCGCGTGGCCCGGTGGCCTGACAGCTGCGTAATCCTCGGGCACTATAGAAGCCATTCGGGCCCTTTCGCGGGCACGCCCGCTCCCACAGAAACACCACAACCTTTGAAACCTGTGCTGTACCTGTGGGAGCGGGCATGCCCGCGAAGGCCCAACCCCCTACCCCACTGAATAAACACAGAGGAACGGCCATGGTCCTGCGTTCGGAAATCCTGGTGAACAAAAACGTCATGCCAACTGCGGAACAGGCCCTGCCTGGCCGCGAAACGCCAATGAGCCTGCCCGAGTTCCACTACGTCTTCAAAGACACCCCGCTGCTCGGCCCGTTCTTCGAAGGCGCCATCGACTTCGCCATCTTCGGCCTGGGTTGCTTCTGGGGCGCGGAGCGCCGCTTCTGGCAGCGTGAAGGTGTGGTCAGCACCGTGGTCGGCTACGCCGGCGGCTTCACCCCGCACCCTACCTACGAAGAAGTCTGCTCGGGCCTGACTGGCCACACCGAAGTGGTGCTGGTGGTGTTCGACAAGGACAAGGTCAGCTACCGCGAACTGCTGGCAATGTTCTGGGAGCTGCACAACCCGACCCAAGGCATGCGCCAGGGCAACGACATCGGCACCCAGTACCGCTCGGCCATCTACTGCACCAGCCCGGAACAGCTGGAACAGGCCAAGGCCAGCCGCGACGCCTTCCAGGCCGAGCTGAGCAAGGCCGGCTTCGGTGAAATCACCACCGAAATCGACCAGGCACCGACCGTCTATTTCGCCGAGGCCTACCACCAGCAGTACCTGGCCAAGAACCCGGACGGCTACTGCGGCATCGGCGGCACCGGCGTGTGCCTGCCACCCAGCCTGCAAGGTAACTGAAGCATGAGCACGATGACCCTGTTCCACTCGCCGTTGTCGCCTTTCGTGCGCAAGGTCATGGTGGTGTTGCACGAGACCGGCCAGCTTGAGCGTGTGCAGCTGCAGCCGGTGAACATCAGCCCGGTGAGCGGCGACCCGCAGCTCAACCAGGACAACCCGATCGGCAAGATCCCGGCCCTGCGCCTGGAAGACGGCACCGTGCTGCACGACAGCCGGGTGATCTGCGAGTACCTCGACCTGCAGCACGTTGGCCTGCCGCTGCTGCCGCGTGAAGGTTCGGCGCGCTGGCGGCGCATGACCTTGGTATCACAGGCCGATGCGATCATGGATGCGGCGGTGTCGAGCCGGTATGAGAGCTTCCTGCGGCCAGAGGACAAGCGCTGGGATGGCTGGCTGCAAGCGCAGGGTGACAAGATCCGCCGTAGCCTGGCCAACCTGGAGCAGGAGCACTTGCCGGAGCTGATCTCCGGCTTCGACCTGGCGGCGATTGGTGTGGCCTGTGCGCTGGGCTATCTGGATTTGCGTCAGCCCGGGTTTGGCTGGCGTGAGCGCCAGCCTGGGTTGGCGGCGTGGTATGCCGAGGTGGTCAAGCGGCCATCGATGGTCGCTACAGCGCCAGTGGCCTGAGGGCCCCTTCGCGGGTAAACCCGCTCCTACAAGGTTTTCCACAGTGTGCGCTATCTGTGGTGGGCTTGTGGGAGCGGGCGTGCCCGCGAAGGCCTCACCTCGGTATCACAGGAAACAACAGCCCGATCCTGAGCGCCAACCAGCGCCCGATCTCTCTATCCTCCCTCATGCCGCCCTCCCCACACGCGCCCAGTCCAGCCGCCGGGTCAGCACCATGAACACCCCAAGCAAGCCGAAACACAACAGCGACCCCATCAGCAGCGCATAGTCTTCGGCACTCAGCAGCCCGAAGAGCAGCGCGTACAACGCCGCCAAACCCGCTGCAAAACCCACCCCTCGCACCAGGCTGCGCAACACATGGCTCAGGTAGAAGCCGATCAGCAGCACACAGGCTGAAGCCGACAGCCCATACGCCAGACCAAAGCCAATGTGCTCGGACAACGACAGCAGCAGCAGATAGAAGAACGCCAGCGCCACGCCAACCAGGATGTACTGCACGGGGTGCACGCTCAGGTTCTTCATTACCTCGAACAGGAAGAAGCCGGCAAAGGTCAGGGCAATGAACAACAACGCGTATTTGATTGCCCGCTCGCTTTTCAGGTACTGGTCCACCGGGTCTATAAAACTCACGCCAAAGCTACGCTCACTGAAATCCGTACACTGCCCGGCGTTAGCGCACTGGCGTATGGCATCCTCAAGGTTGGTGGCAAAGAACGAGGTTTGCCAATGGGCACTGAAGCCTTGAGCATCGATTTCGCGGCGGTTGGGCAAGTAGTTGCCGACGAAGCTCGGGTGCGGCCAGTTGGCGCGCATGTCCACGCTGCTGGTACGGCCCACGGGGACCACGTGCAACTGGCCGGTACCTTGCAGCGCCAGGTCAAAGCCATAACTGAACGCTCGCGCCTGTAGCCCGTCCAGCCCCGGCAGGCTGGCGTGTACGCCGCCGCGCATCCAGTCGAGCTGGGTGCCGGGCTCGAACGGCACTTTTTGCTCGTCCATGCTCAGCTCCAGAGCACTTTCGATACCGCGGATATCACTGATGCCCACCACCAGGAACGGCGTGTCGAAGCGGTAGTCGTCAAAGTCCTTGTCGATGCCCCAATGCGCCGGGAGCTTGAAGCGGCCGCTGATACGGCCTTTGGTGTGAAACAACCGCGCCTGGTAGATGCCTCGGGCGCGCAGTTCGGTGTCCACACCCAGGTCGGCGTCGAAGGTTTCCGGCAGGAAGTACAGGTGGCCGGCGATGGTGCTGGTTTCCTGGGTACGCTCACCGTCCTTTTCGATCCAGCGGCGCTGGTACTTGCGGTACGGCACCACCAGCAGCGGGCCGCTGAGTTGCTGGTCGAAGCTGGTGCTCTGGGCAATATCGCGCAACACGCCGTCGCGCATGGCCTGGCGTTCGTCGATCAGGCCGTTGATCAGCAGTAGCGGGATGAGCAGCAGCAACATCAGCATGGCGATCATGCCGAGTTTGAAACCGAGGGTCTTGTTCATGTGGCCTCCTGTGGCAGTGGGCGCAGTGTCTGCGCCTTGCGTGGAGGCTTTGTGGAGCGCGTGTGTGATTTACGTGTATTTGGGGCTGCTGTGCAGCCCCGGCTGTCTCAGCTGATGCGCCGCACCGGCAGCCACAACCGCACCCGCACCCCGCCATCGACGTTGTCCACCGCCAAGGCTCCGCCATGCAGCTGCATCACCTCGGCCACGAAGTTCAGCCCCAGCCCGGTACTCTTGCGCCCGCTCCCGGGCCGCGGCAGCGAGTAGAACCGCTCGCTGACCCGCCCGATGGCGTAGGCCGGTATCGCTTGCCCCTGGTTGAACAAGCTCAACGCCACCCGTTCGCCATCGCGCTCCAGGTCGAACAGCAGCGTGCCACCTTCCGGAGTGAAGTCCAGTGCGTTGTCGAGCAGATTGGCCAACGCCTGGCGCATCAGAAACGGATCGCAGAGCAAGCGCAAAGTGGCAGGCACCCGCTGACGTACCTGCAAACGGGCGCCTTCGATACGCGCCGCATGGGCCAGCAGCAACTCATCGACCAACGCCGCCAGCGCCACCTGCTGCTCGTCCTCCAGCGCCTGCATCTGCTCGACCCTGGCCAGGTTGAGCAGCCGCTCGATCATCTGTTGCAACCGCTCGCTCTCGCGCTCGATATTGCCGGCAAAGCGTGCCCGCTGATCAGCGGGCATATCCTCGCCCTGCAACAGCTCGGAAGCACCACGGATGGCCGCCAGCGGGCTTTTCAGCTCGTGAGTCAGGGTGTGCACGTAGCGCTCGACATAGGCCTTGCCTTCCAGCTGGGTGCGCATGCGTTCCACTGCCTGTGCCAGGTTCGCCAGCTCGCCGCCCTTGTAATGCGGAAGCTCCGCACGTTCCCCTTCGCTGACCGCCTGCGCATAACCTGCCAACTTGCGCAGCGAGCGCGCAAGCCACCACGACAGAGCCGCGCCGATCAGCAAGCCCAGGCCGATCAGCCCTAGCCCCAGGGTGAGCAGGCGCCGCTCGGAGCGGTCGATGTAGGGTTGCAATGAGCTATTGGGCTTGGCGACGGTGACAACCCCGATGATCTTGCCGTTGTCGATGATCGGCGCGCCAACGTGCATCACCGAGGTGCTTTCGTCGTTGGGGTCGCTGCGGGTGGAGCGGGCGCCATACTGGCCTCGCAGGGTCAGCAGCACGTCATTCCACTGCGAGTAATCCTTGCCCAGGGCCTCGCCACTGGAGTCCAGCAACACGATGCCCTTGGCGTCAGTGACGTAGATGCGGTGGCTGACCTGGTTCTTGGCCAGCCCCCAGATCTGTGCACCCGGGCTGCGCGAGCCGTAGGCCTCGAGCACCTCAGGCAGGCGGCCCTGGTTCAGGGTGCCGGCCTTGACGTCATCACGCAGGATTTCTGCCAGCAGGTTGGCAGTGTCTACCAAGGTTTCTTCGGAGGATTGGCGCACTACCGGGCGAATCTGTTCGCGTACAGTATTGAGCAAGAAGTAACCGGCCAAACCGACGAACAGGAAGTACACCAGAAAGATGCGAATACCCAAGCGCATCAGGCGTGCTCCGGGCTATAGCTGTAACCGAGGCCGCGATGGGTCTGGATCGGCTCGGCATCACCCGCTACCCGGCGCAGTTTGGCGCGCAGGCTCTTGATATGGCTGTCGATGGTGCGCTCATAGCCCACGTCGGAGGCCACGCCCAAAGCGTCGAGCAGCTGTTCGCGGCTGAACACCCGCTGCGGTTGTTCGAGCAGGCTTTGCAGCAAGCGGAACTCATGCCGGGTCAGCGTGAGCGGCTGGCTGCGGTAGGTAATCTGCATGCGCAAGGTGTCGAGCTGGAACAAGGTGGTTCCGCCGACAACCTCGGCCCTCGGGGCCATGCGTTTGAGGATCGCCCGAACGCGCGCTGCCACTTCACGAGGGCTGAATGGTTTTACCACGTAGTCGTCGGCACCGATTTCCAGGCCCACGACGCGGTCGATTTCACCGTCCCGCGCGCTGAGAAACATCACCGGCACCTCGGTGAACCGACGCAGCTGGCGACAGGTTTCGAAGCCACTGATGTCGGGCAGGCCGATGTCGAGGATGACCAGATCGGCCGGGCGCTGGCGCTGCTGGTCGAGGGCGGCACTGCCCAGGGTTACCCACTCGGTGCTGTGACCGTCGGCCTGCAGGGCGTAGACCAGGGTGTCGGCGATGGCGGCTTCGTCTTCGACGATGAGGATATGAGGCATGGCGTCCGGCCTTGCGGTTTTGAAGGTTGGCACATTTCAGTGTAGGAGCGGGCTTGCCCGCGAACACCGGCGAAGCCGGTGCCTGACACCCCATTATGTGTGTTCGCGGGCAAGCCCGCTCCTACATTGTATGGCGCACGCTTCAGATCAGCAGCCTGGCTTGCCAGCAGTGAACTTCTTCGCCGGGTTGACCGCCGCCTTGAACTCGCGCAGCGCCTTGGAACCCACCAGCAGCGGGTAGTTGAAGTTGCTGCGGTCCACCAGATTCACCTCGACGGTGCGCTTCACATCCCCCAGGCACAACTCCAGGTCGACCACCGGGCGCTTGGAGATCTCTGGCGCATCCCCTTCGTCCTCTTCATCGGCACGGCCCTTGATCTTGCTGATGCGCGAGACCTTGTGCTCGTACACCTTGCCGTCCGATTCCTTGGTCGCCAGGCGGAAGCGCACCCACTCGTCCCCATCGCGGGTGAACAGCTCGATATCCTTGGCCGACAGCGACGCGGTGAAGGCGCCAGTGTCCATCTTGGCTTTCAGGGTTTCGCCCAGTTCAGGCAGGGCAATATTCTCGTAACGGCCGTAGATAGTGGGTTCGGCGGCCATCACCGGCAGCGCCAACAGCGACAACATGGCTAAAAGAGATTTCACAAGCAGGCTTCCTTGAGAGGGTCAATGCTTAGACTGCACTGGGCAGATAGGTTCGCTGTCACGAGCCTAACCAACATAATGTGAAACATTTGTCCCCGCCGTCGGGCATTGGACATTTGGCGTAGGCCACCGCCCTGCTTATCATTGCCAACCGTTTATCTCCCACAACAAGAGTCTCTTTATGCGTCGCCTGCTGACCGGCATTCTCACTACCACCCTGCTGCTGCTCAACACCGTGGTGTTGATCTGCCCGCTGCTGGTCTTCGCCCTGCTCAAGCTGGTGCTGCCAGGCCGTGGGCGTGACTATGCCTCGTGGGCAGTGATGTGGGTGGCCGAAACCTGGTCGGAAATCGACAAAGCCATCTTCGCCCTGTGCATCCCTACCCAGTGGGACATCCGCGGTGTGGAAAACCTGCGCAAGGACACCTCGTACCTGGCCGTGAGCAACCACCAGACCTGGGTCGACATCCCGGCGCTGATCGAAAGCCTCAACCGCCGTACACCGTTCTTCAAGTTCTTCCTGAAAAAGGAGCTGATCTGGGTGCCGTTGCTGGGCCTGGCCTGGTGGGGGCTGGATTACCCGTTCATGAAGCGCTACAGCAAGGCGTTTCTGGAAAAGCACCCGGAGCTCAAGGGCAAGGACCTGGAAATCACCAAGGCGGCCTGCGAGCTGTTCAAGCGCCAGCCGGTGACCGTGGTCAATTACCTGGAGGGCACGCGGTTTACTGAAGCCAAGCGCCTGGAACAGCAGTCGCCGTATCGCTACCTGCTCAAGCCCAAGGCGGGTGGTGTGGCGTTTGTGCTCGCGGCATTGGGCGAACAGCTGGATGCCCTGCTGGATGTGACCATCGTGTACCCCGGCAACAAGGCGCCGGGGTTCTGGGACTTGCTCAATGGCAGCATCAGCCGGGTGATTATCGACATTCAGGTGCGGGAGCTGGACCCGGCGTTGTGGGCGGGGGATTACGAGAATGATCCCGAGTTTCGTCAGGCGGTGCAGGCTTGGGTGAACCAGCTGTGGGTGGCGAAGGACCAGCGGATCGAGCAGCTGCGGGCGGAGATGGGCTGAGACCTCTGCCGCCTGAACTGGCCTCTTCGCGGGTAAACCCGCTGCTACGCGGATTACCACATCCCCAAGGATAGGCTCTACCTGTGTAGGAGCGGGTTTACCCGCGAAGAGGCCGAAGCAGGCAGCCGGTTGACATCAGCACAGTTACGTTGCGCCCCCTGATAATACTGCTAGTTGTGCGCGGTGTCGCAAAGACGAAGACTTGAGCAGCATGTCGCTTGCGAGCCGCTCTCAAGTGAAAATCACCGCCCTGGTCTACAGCCCTTACGGGCACATCGGCAGCCAAGCAGGTAGAGCCACGATAATAGGCTTCAAGGATGAACTATTTGATCCGCTCCTTGGCACCTATGCATTGGGGCGAGGATACCGAAGCTATAGTCCAGCCTTGATGCGCTTCCTCAAGCCCGATGATCTCAGCCCGTTCAGCGACGGTGGCTATAACGCCTACGCATACTGTGCCTGTGACCCCATCAATTACCGTGATGATACAGGGCAACAGCGGGAATTCGCCAATTTACAAAAATTTTGGGAGCAAAAGTCTAACCCGAAACCTCAACGAACAGCACCGCTGACAAAAAAGCCTGCGGCGCAGGTAATAGAGCCCCCTCTGTTGAACGCCAGGCACTCGGTCTCACACCATCTGGCGAAAAAGAAGACTGTTGCCTTTCACAAAGACATAACGATCAAGAGGTACCCGAAGGAACAGGTCACCCACAAAAACAGCCTTCTCAAAGAAAGACGATCATTAGCCATCTATGTAAAAAATCTTACGAAACGCGCAGCACGAAAAAAGCAAGACTACGACGAACTTTTGGAACCTTCTTCGAAAGCCTTTGCCAGAAGCCAAGGGATCAGTGACCAACAATACCTTACAGAAGTGGAATCACTCCGAGACTGGCTGACTGAAGCACAATATCGAATCAGAGCCCTGGAAGTGACGCTCAAGACCTTCGATGTATGACGTCTGGCCTTGTGATAATCTCAAACCGATGGCGTGCTCACTGGCGCTGGGGTGGTCCACAGGCTACCCAGGTTCTGCAGCAACGACCCGGCGATGCCCTGCTGGCCGAGGTACTGCAGGATCAGCGGGGCAAACTGGCCGATCATTCCGGTGTCCATACCCAGTGCCTTGAACGCATTGTCCAAGTCATTACGGCTCTCCACGTGGTTGCCCAGCGCGTTGCTCAATGCCGACTGACTTTCGCTGTTCTTGCCTAGCAAATCGCCCAACCCGCTCAAACTACCGAGCATATTGGCACCGGACAACAGGTCCAGACCCGGCACGGCCTTGGTCAATTGGCCATAGTCCTCACTGCTCAGGTTGTTGCGCGCCAACCCCAACATCGCCCCTGCGCCGCCCACGGCCTGTTCGGGGGTGATCTTCAATTCGCTGCCCAAGGTGTTGAGCAGATTGGCCTGCGCCTCGGGGGCCTGCACCTGGCCTTGCTGTTTCGGGTTCTGCATGGCGGACACGGCATTGGCGGCGTCGCTGAGGTTGAAGGCGAACACCGGGCTGGCGGCCAGGGTCATCAGGGTTGCCAAGGTGAGTGCTTTCATCGGAAGGGACCTCGTCGGCCGGGATGGCCTGGAAAACGAAGGGTTTGACTGGAAATCTGAGGGATTGTTCCGGGCCCCAACAGGCGCATACCTGATATTTCTGCCAGTAGTCAATTGCTCAAGACACTCCAGATAATCGTAGTGCCCACGCCATCCATTTCCGGGGCCAACTGCAGACAACGGGAGCACGTCGGTGAAAAACAGTCCTGATACCCCTAAATATTTCTACCAGACCAACAAACTGACCACTGTCATTGGAAACGATCAGAAGCGTTCAATCCTGCGGATTGGAACGCTCCCTCTTGCTGAATCCGCTGGCAAAGAAGCAAAAAGCTCCCAGCTTCTCGCAACGGATGAGATGGACTCAGTGCTTGTCGTGAGCACGCCTGACGGAAAGCAAAACAATCACAACTATACCCCCTTCGGATACAACGACAAACTGCCATCAGGATCCACAGCGATGGGATTCAACGGCGAGTTCATATTGGAAAACATGCACCTTTATCTTCTGGGCCAAGGACACCGTGGCTTTAGCACCGAGATGAGACGGTTCATCGGACCGGACAATGCTGAAAGCCCATTCGCCCGAGGCGGGGTCAATGCTTTCGCGTATTGTGTGAACGACCCAGTCAATCGGAAAGACGAAACGGGGATGTGGGGTATTTTCAAGCCTAGAACGTGGTTTCGTAGTAACCAAGCAAAAATGGACCAGCGCCTGACAAGCATAAAGATCATTAATAAATCAATGCAAGAGCAAACCGACAAACTCAATGCATTAGTCAAGAAAAGAGAACACGGAGGAAAAACAGTCGCCCCAAGAATTGAGGCCACTAGAAAAACCCTCCAAAAAACGCTTGACAGGGGTTTGAGAAAGGCACGCGGCATAAATAAATACGTAGAAAGTAAAGATCACGCATACATTTTCTCCGAACATTACTACGCCAAAGAAGCTATACAAAATTCAAAACCTGATACTTACCGCCCAACGAGCGGGAACACCGATACTGAAAACATATTCTACGCTCCCAAAAAACATGACGATCCTTATGACGACAGAAACTACCAATTCGGGGCAACCGACGCAAACAATGAGACGCGCCGGCCACAATCGAAGTAATTAACTGTCTGCATGAAAATGACTGCGCAGTGGCCCTTCGCTCCAGGGCCACTCACCAGGCTTCGGAACTGATGAGGTATGTGCGGGCGGCGCTCGATTTCAAAAGCGATGAAAGGCTTATGACAAGCACCTCCGGCCGAGATGCCTTATCAGAATGGACAAAAAGCCCCTCGATGCGAGGGGCTCTTTTTACTCGACGCTGATTACGCCGCACCCCACATTTTGTGCGGGTCGATAACGAATTTCTTCGGCACACCTGCATCAAACTCGCCATACCCTTCCGGCGCCTGATCCAGGTTGATCACCTGCACCCCCACCAATTCAGCAATGTTGATGCGGTCCCACATGATCGCCTGCATCAGCTGGCGGTTGTAATGCTTGGTCGCTATCTGGCCGGTGTGGGAGCTGTGCAATTTGCTCCGGCTCAGGCCGAAGCGGATGCTCAGCGCGCGAATTTTGCTAAGACTTTCAGGCTTTTACATCGGGGCGACCGCTGCGAAATCAGCGACCGGTTTTGACAGGCTGCCTTGGTATGAATCACAAGGCTTCGCCTTCATGGCAGCTGTGCATGGGGCACTTCGTGTGCGCCGGGTTTTGGTTCACCTACCGATCTAAGACTGTTATTTCTGCCAGTATCCAAATTCCTGTGGCAATTCAGAATGGGTTGCATGCCGCCTTCATTCATCCAGCACGGTAGGGATTTGAATCATGAGCAAAGCATCGAACAGTTCCCTTTTCTTCTATTACGACAACAAGCTCGTAACTGTGAAACACGGGGACCAGCATCGCGCCATCTTGCGAAATGCAGAACAACCGCTGGCAGAGCTGAGCACAATCGACACCCACACCTGCAGCTTGCTGGCCACCGATGACAAAGGCTCGGTGCTGTCGGTACAACAAGCGGATGAAGACGGGCAGCACACTTATTCGGCGTATGGACACGATCCAGGATTGCCTTCCTCGCGTACGCAGCTGGGCTTCAATGGCGAGGTTTTGCTTGCGGCGCCGAACAGCTACCTGCTGGGCAACGGCTATCGGGCCTACCACCCAGCCTTGAGGCGGTTTGGTTCCCCTGACAGCTGGAGCCCCTTTGAAGGTGGTGGCGTAAACGCTTATGCCTATTGCAGCGGGGATCCGATCAACCGCATCGACCCAAGCGGACATGTAGTGGCGCTTGTTCAACCTGCTAGCCAGCAGCTACTCATCCCTAAGCCTAAGCTACCCGCACACATCTTCACCACGCAAAAGTCGCCCATCGTGCGGCGTTATGAGGTCGAACACTATGAAACCGCAAGCAATACCGTCATCCAGACTGTGGGAACACAGCGCAACAGCAAAACCATGGCCGTCACCTCGACGCGCCGAACGTTGCGCACAACCGAGCTTATTGAGGTAGTTGCTGATCCGCACAAGGGACCAGCAACGGTGCATGTCACTCGTACCAGCCTCGATAGCTATCTGGAGGCCAGCAGGAATTTGCATGCCGCCGAAGCGGCGAACGCGCTCGGGGATCCAACGTTCGCAGCGGACCCGGCTATTATCAACAATCTGCAAAAACGTCGCGAGGGGCTGGTAATGATAGGTGAGTGGTTGGCCCGCAGGGCGGCAGATCCGTCCGACCTGACTGCGTACGATAAAGGCACGTTTCGGGTGAGCAGTGGGGCATCGGCAGTGCGCCGCTAGCCCCACAGCCCCAAAAAAAAACGCCCCTCTCAGCGAGGGGCATCATGGGCTGCGATCAAGCCGCGCCCCACATCTTGTGCGGGTCAATCACAAACTTCTTAGGCACACCCGCATCAAACTCGCCATACCCTTCCGGCGCCTGATCCAGGTTGATCACCTGCACACCCACCACTTCAGCAATGTTGATGCGGTCCCACATGATCGCCTGCATCAGCTGGCGGTTGTATTTCATGGTCGGGGTCTGGCCGGTGTGGAAGCTGTGCGACTTGGCCCAGCCCAGGCCAAAGCGGATGCTCAGCGCGCCGATCTTGGCAGCGGCATCCACTGCGCCTGGGTCTTCGGTTACATACAGGCCCGGGATACCGATGTTGCCGGCCACGCGGGTCACTTGCATCAGCGAGTTCAACACGGTGGCCGGGGCCTCGTGCTTGGCACCTTCATGGCCGTGGCCACGGGCCTCGAAGCCTACGGCGTCGACAGCGCAGTCCACTTCCGGCTCGCCGAGGATGTCGACGATCTGCTCGTGCAGCGGGGTGTCCTTGGACAGGTCGACCACTTCGAAGCCCTGCGACTTGGCGTGTGCCAGTCGGGCCGGGTTGAGGTCACCGACGATTACGCAGGCGGCGCCCAGCAGGCGCGCCGAGGCAGCGGCGGCCAGGCCGACCGGGCCGGCACCGGCAACGTAGACAGTGCTGCCTGGGCCGACGCCAGCGGTTACGGCACCGTGGTAGCCGGTGGGCAGGATGTCGGACAGGCAGGTCAGGTCACGGATCTTTTCCATGGCCTTGTCGCGCTCAGGCAGCTTCAGCAGGTTGAAGTCGGCGTACGGCACCAGCACGTATTCGGCCTGGCCGCCGGTCCAGTCGCCCATGTCGACGTAGCCGTAAGCACCGCCGGCGCGGGCCGGGTTGACGGTGAGGCAGACACCGGTGTGCATCTCTTTGCAGGAACGGCAGCGGCCGCAGGCGACGTTGAACGGGACCGATACCAGGTCGCCGATCTGCATGCGCTCGACATCGCGGCCCTTCTCGACGATTTCACCGGTGATTTCGTGACCCAGGACCAGGCCGACCTGGGCAGTGGTGCGGCCACGGACCATGTGCTGGTCAGAACCGCAGATGTTGGTGGAGACCACCTTCAGGATGACGCCGTGTTCGATTTTCTTGCCGCGCGGGTCCTGCATTTTCGGGTAGTCGATCTTCTGTACTTCGACCTTGCCAGCGCCGAGATACACCACTCCACGATTGCCAGACATGCTCTTACCTCGCTTGATTTTTATTTATGCAGCGGTGGTTGAACGCGCCGCCATCCGTGGGCGGCATGTGTTTCTGGAATGAGGGAATTGTGGGCCGGATGGGGAGATCTGCACTGACTGGGAGCGACAGAGAGATGCCTTTTAGCGGCAGGAGTGTCGTTGGGGAATTTGGGCAAACAGAGCGGCGGCTTGTGCGGGTCTCTTCGCGGCTAACGCCGCGCCTACAGGGACCGCACCCATCCAAGGGCCAGTACCTGTAGGCGCGGCTTTAGCCGCGAAGAGGCCGGTACTGGTTATTACAGAACGACAGTCCGGTTGGCGTTCAGGAACACCCGCCGCTCGATGTGATACCCCACCGCCCGCGCCAGTGTCAGGCATTCGATATCCCGCCCTTTGGCAATCAGGTCTTCGGGATAGTGGCTGTGATCCACCACCTCGACACCCTGGGCA
This sequence comes from Pseudomonas sp. BO3-4, assembly GCF_034044115.1. NCBI lineage: Bacteria > Pseudomonadati > Pseudomonadota > Gammaproteobacteria > Pseudomonadales > Pseudomonadaceae > Pseudomonas > Pseudomonas sp. BO3-4. The sequence goes on along the minus strand of NZ_CP139018.1, from coordinate 341,887 downwards.
ATGATCGGCCCTTCATCCAGGTCGTTGTTGATGTAGTGCGCCGTGGCACCGACCATTTTCACGCCCTTGTTGTAGGCCTGGTGATAAGGCTTGGCGCCTTTGAAACCCGGCAACAGCGAGTGGTGAATATTGATCGCCCAACCATCCAGACGGCGGCAAAGCTCGGGCGACAGTACCTGCATATAGCGGGCAAGAATGACCAGTTCGGCGCCAGTCTCCTCAATTACCTGCAGTACCTTGCGCTCTTGCCCAGGCTTGTCCTTGGGGTCGAGGGCGAAGTGGTAATAAGGAATCTTGTGCCAATGCGCCAAGGGTTCGAGGTCCGGGTGGTTCGACACCACCGCGACCACATCCATACCCAGTTGCCCAATACGCTGACGATACAGCAGGTCATTCAGGCAATGGTCAGCCTTGGACACCATGATCACCACCTTGGGGCGGTGGTTGGGCGCGGTCAGCTCGAAGGCCATGCCGAACGCTTCGCTGCGCTCGGCGAGGCCGGCCCGGAAGCCCGCCTCGTCAAAATCGTCCGGCTGACGGAACTCGACGCGAATGAAGAAGCGTCCCGACTGCCGGTCATCGAAGGAGTGGTGCTCCGTCACGTAGCAGCGCTGCTCGAAGAGGTAACGCGTCACCACGTCGACGGTGCCGAGCATGCTCGGGCAGTCGGCGGTGAGAATCCAGGTATCCGGTGCCCGACTCATGTTCTTGCTCCTTAGGCTTCGATGCTCAGGCCGTATTCGGCAGAAGCGTCCTGCAGCCACAGCCACCAGTAATCGGCGAAGCTGCGGCGAATTACCAACTCCCAAGTGTCTTCTGCAGTGCGGCGGATCACCAGTTGCGACTTGGCGAACACGGTGCCCACGGCCTTGCCCACCGGGAAGTTGTTCGGGTGAACATCATAGCTGGTGGACTTCATCAGCACGTCGCGCACGTTCGGGCCGCGCAGTTCCAGCAGGCTTTGCCCGCCACTGACATTGACGACCTGAATGTGCTGGCCTTCAAGGGCCGCGCGCAGCTTTTGCTCCGCTGCCAGCTCCTGGCCGCCGGGTACGATCAGCAGCCACTCATCTGGGCCGACCCATTGCAGCGACATGTCCTTGTTGGCGACCACGGTCAGCGCCACGGGCAGCTCCAGGCCAAGGGCCTTGTGCACGCCAGCGGCGAATTCCGGGTTGTGGCCATCACCACGCAGGGTGAGGTGACCGAGGAACTTGCGTTCACGCAGGGTCACGCCTGCGTTCTTGCGGCCTTTGCCTACCAGGCTGGCCAGGTCGGCATGGTGCAGTGGCGACTGGGCTTTGGCCTCGGCGCCGGGGTTTTGCTGGAAGACGTTGATAGCGCTCATTTCTTACCTGCCTTGAATTCTGGATTCGACCACGATGCCTGCGGGAGACGGCCATCCTGTGGGAGCGGGCATGCCCGCGAATGCGATGTTGAATTCACCGCCCTCTTCGCGGGCACGCCCGCTCCCACAGAGACCTCATTCCACGCTTGGCACCGGTTGGACCGGGGGCCTTAGACGTTCTGCCGCTCACCCTTCGGATCGAAGAACACCGAAGACACGATTTCCGCCTCGATCACGCTGCCATCCGCCTGCGGCGAGTAGACACGCTCGCCCATGCGCTTGAGGCCGCCTTTGACCACACCCATGGCGAACGAGTAGCCCAGGGAGTTGGACGCGTAGCTGGAGGTGACGTGGCCGACCATGTCCATCGGGATCGGCTGTTTCGGGTCGAACACCAGTTGGGCGCCTTCCGGCAGCCACTTGGTCGGGTCGACCGGTTTCAGGCCCACCAGCTGCTTGCGGTTCTCACGTACGCAGTCTTCGCGGTTCATGCCACGCAGGCCGATCCACGAGAACGGCTTGTTGCGGCCAACGCACCAGCTCATGTTCAGGTCGTCCGGGTTCATCGAACCATCGGTGTCCTGGCCCACGATGATGAAGCCCTTCTCTGCACGCAGTACGTGCATGGTCTCGGTGCCGTACGGGGTCAGGTTGTACTTCTTGCCGGCCTCGATGATCTGTTCCAGCACGCCCATCGCGTAGTTGGCCTGCACGTTCACTTCGTACGACAGCTCGCCGGTGAACGAGATACGGAACACACGGGCCGGCACGCCACCGACGTTGCCTTCCTTCCAGGTCATGAACGGGAAGGCTTCCTTGTCCATGTCGATGTCGGTCAGCTCGCTCAGCAGCTTGCGGCTGTTAGGGCCGGACAGGGTCATGGTGGCCCAGTGGTCGGTGACCGAAGTGAAGTACACCTTCAGCTCTGGCCATTCGGTCTGGTGATACAGCTCCATCCACTGCAGCACGCGGGCAGCGCCGCCGGTGGTGGTGGTCATGATGAAGTGGTTGTCGCCGACGCAGGCGGTTACGCCGTCGTCGAAGACCATGCCGTCTTCCTTGCACATCAGGCCGTAGCGGGCCTTGCCCACGTCGAGCTTGGTCCAGGCGTTGGTGTAGATGCGGTTGAGGAACTCGCGCGCGTCCGGGCCCTGGATGTCGATCTTGCCCAGGGTCGAGGCGTCCAGCAGGCCCACGCTGTCGCGTACGGCCTTGCACTCGCGAGTCACGGCAGCATGGATGTCTTCACCGGCTTTCGGGAAGTACCACGGGCGCTTCCACTGGCCGACGTCTTCGAACTCGGCGCCGTTCTTCACGTGCCAGGCATGCAGGGCAGTGAAGCGCACGGGCTCGAACAGGTGACCACAGTGACGGCCCGCTACCGCGCCGAACGTCACCGGCGTGTAGTTGGGGCGGAACATGGTGGTACCCATTTCCGGGATGGTGATGCCGATCGAACGGGCGGCGATGGCCAGGCCGTTGATGTTGCCCAGTTTGCCCTGGTCGGTACCGAAGCCCAGCGCGGTGTAGCGCTTGACGTGCTCGACCGACTCGAAGCCTTCACGGGTGGCCAGCTCGATACCGGCTGCGGTCACGTCGTTCTGCTGGTCGACGAACTGCTTCGGCCCCTTGGTGCCTTTGTCGTGCGGTACCAGGAACAGTGCCACGGTGGCCTCTTCCTTGCGCGCCACGGTTTTTGGCAGGGTGCCGACAGTGGCCTTGAAACCGGCCTCGGTGGCTGCGCGGACGCCGCCTTCGAAGCCATCGGCAATCACATCGCCCAAGGCATACACGCCGTTGATACCACCGACGCACTCACGCTTCTGCGGCGCATCGCCCGGCACGAAGCCAAGGATATCGTCACGCCATACCGGGCGACCGCCCAAGTGCGAAGCCAGGTGCACGATCGGGCTGTAACCGCCCGAGGACGCGATCAGGTCGCACTCGAGGACTTCGCCTGGGCTGGTGACTTTGTGTGCCTGCACATCAATCGCCGCCACACGGGCGCCGGTGACGTGCTTGCTGCCTTTGGCCTCGACCACGGCGCTGGAGGTGAGGATGCGAATGCCTTTGGCACGCGCTTCTTCAACCAGCGAGCCACGTGGGTTGTGGCGGGCGTCGGCGATGGCGACCACTTGCAGGCCCGCGTCGTGCCAGTCCAGCGCGGCGCGATAGGCGTGGTCGTTGTTGGTCGACAGTACCAGCTTGCGACCCGGGGCCACGCCATAGCGGCGAACATAGGTGGAAACAGCACCGGCCAGCATGTTGCCCGGCACGTCGTTGTTGCCGTACACCAGCGGGCGCTCGTGGGCGCCGGCAGCCAGTACCACGCGCTTGGCGCGAACGCGGTGCACGCGGTGGCGAACCTGGCCGATCGGGGCGCGGTCGCCGAGGTGGTCGGTGAGGCGCTCGTGAATGGTCAGGAAGTTATGGTCGTGGTAGCCGTTGACCGTGGCACGTGGCAGCAGGGTCACTTCCGGCAGGCCTTCCAGCTCTTTGACCACGGCGTTGACCCACTCGGCAGCAGGCTTGCCATCGAGGGTTTCGCGGGTGTCGAGCAGGCTGCCGCCGAACTCTTCCTGCTCGTCAGCCAGGATCACGCGGGCACCGCTGCGCGCAGCGGCCAGTGCGGCAGCCAGGCCAGCAGGGCCGGCGCCGACGATCAGCACGTCGCAGTGCCGGTTCATGTAGTCGTAGCTGTCAGGGTCGTTCTGCAGCGGCGCACGGCCCAGGCCGGCGGCTTTACGGATGTACTTCTCGTAAGTCATCCAGAACGATTTGGGGTACATGAAGGTTTTGTAGTAGAAGCCCGGCGGCATCATGCTGCCGCCAACCTTGCCGAGGATGCCCATGACGTCGTTGTTGACGTTCGGCCAGCCGTTGGTGCTGGTGGCGACAAGGCCCGCGTACAGTGCCTGCTGGGTAGCGCGCACGTTGGGGATCTGGGTTGCTTCGCTGGAGCCGATCTGCAGGATGGCGTTCGGCTCTTCGGTACCGGCGGCGATGATGCCGCGCGGGCGCGAGTACTTGAAGCTACGGCCGACAATGTCGACGCCGTTGGCCAGCAACGCGGCGGCCAGGCTGTCACCGGCATAACCCTGGTAGGTCTTGCCGTTGAAGGTGAAGTTCAGGACCTTGCTGCGGTCGATACGGCCGCCGCTGGCGAGGCGATAGGTCTGGCTCATACTTTTTCCCCTTGGCCTTTGACGGTCGACGTGGCGCTGGCGGCTTTGCCATTGGCGGTCACTTGCGGCTTCTCGCCAATCTTGTAGGTTTCCAGAATTTCGTAGGTCACGGTGTCACGGGTGACGTTGAAGTACTGGCGGCAGCCGGCAACGTGGTCCCACAGTTCATGGTGAATACCGCGTGGGTTGTCACGGTAGAACATGTAGGTACCCCACTCCTCGTCGGAGCAGGCGTTAGGGTCCAGCGGGCGGGCGATGTGTGCCTGGCCAGAGGCGTGGAACTCTTCTTCGGAGCGCAGCTCGCCGCAGTGGGGACAGAAAATATGCAACATGACGGTGTCTCCGGTTAGTGGGCGACGGCGGCGGCGCCGTGTTCGTCGATCAGTGCGCCGTTGTAGAAACGGTCCATGGAGAACGGCGCGGCCAGTGGGTGCATTTCGCCCTTGGCCAGGCTCGCGGCGAAGACGTTGCCCGAACCGGGGGTCGCCTTGAAGCCGCCAGTACCCCAACCGCAGTTGAAGAACATGTTCTTGACCGGGGTTTTGGTGATGATCGGGCAGGCGTCCGGCGAGGTGTCTACGATGCCGCCCCACTGGCGGTTCATGCGAACACGCGAAAGGTTGGGGAACATCTCGACGATGGCCTGCAGGGTGTGCTCGATCACCGGGTACGAACCGCGCTGGCCGTAGCCGACCCAGCCGTCGATACCGGCACCGATCACCAGGTCGCCTTTGTCGGACTGGCTGATGTAGCCGTGCACGGCGTTGGACATGATCACGCTGTCGATGATCGGCTTGATCGGCTCGGATACCAGCGCTTGGAGCGGGTGCGATTCCAGCGGCAGGCGGAAGCCGGCCAGCTTGGCCATGTGCCCGGAGTTACCGGCGGTGACCACGCCGACGCGCTTGGCGCCGATGAAGCCTTTGTTGGTTTCCACGCCGATGACCGCGCCGTTTTCCTTGCGGAAGCCGATCACTTCGGTTTGCTGGATCAGGTCGACGCCCAGGGCGTCGGCAGCGCGGGCGAAGCCCCAGGCCACGGCATCGTGACGGGCAACGCCACCACGGCGCTGTACGGTGGCGCCGAGGATCGGGTAGCGGGTGTTCTTCGAGCAGTCCAGGTACGGGATTTCGGCCGCAACCTGGGCAGTGTTCAGCAGCTCGCCATCCACGCCGTTGAGGCGGTTGGCGCTGACCCGACGCTCGGAGTCACGCATGTCCTGCAGGGTGTGGCACAGGTTGTAAACGCCGCGCTGGGAGAACATCACGTTGTAGTTCAGGTCCTGGGACAGGCCCTCCCACAGCTTCATGGCGTGCTCGTACAGGTGCGCCGACTCGTCCCACAGGTAGTTGGAACGCACGATGGTGGTGTTACGGGCGGTGTTGCCGCCGCCCAGGTAGCCCTTCTCGATCACGGCAACGTTGGTGATGCCGTGCTCTTTGGCCAGGTAATAGGCCGTGGCCAGGCCATGACCGCCACCGCCGACGATGACCACGTCGTAAACCTTTTTAGGGGTTGGCGTGCGCCACATGCGCTGCCAGTTTTCGTGGTGGCTGAGGGAGTGCTTGAAAAGGCCGAAGCCCGAGTAACGTTGCATGGTGTGTGACTCCACTCAGCGGTAGACAGGGAAATCTGCGCACAGGGCCGCGACGTTCTTCGCCACATCGGCTTCGACGTCTGCGTCACCGAGGTTGTCGAGGATGTCGCAAATCCAGCCAGCCAATGCCACACACTGAGCGACCTTGAAGCCGCGGGTGGTGACGGCCGGGGTGCCGATACGCAGGCCCGACGTGACGAACGGCGACTGCGGGTCGTTCGGCACGGCGTTCTTGTTGACGGTGATATGCGCACGACCCAGGGCGGCGTCGGCGTCTTTGCCAGTCAGGCCCTGACGGATCAGGCTGACCAGGAACAGGTGGTTGTCGGTGCCACCGGAAACCACATCGTAGCCACGGTCGATGAACACCTGGGCCATGGCCTGGGCGTTTTCGATCACTTGCTGCTGGTAGGCCTTGAATCCGGGCTCCAGCGCTTCCTTGAAGCACACCGCCTTGGCAGCGATCACGTGCATCAGCGGGCCACCCTGGGCACCCGGGAATACAGCGGCGTTCAGCTTTTTCTCGATCTCTTCGTTCGACTTGGCCAGGATCAGGCCGCCACGCGGACCGCGCAGGGTCTTGTGGGTGGTGGTGGTGACCACATCGGCGAACGGGATCGGGTTCGGGTACAGGCCAGCGGCAACCAGGCCGGCAACGTGGGCCATGTCGACGAACAGCAGTGCGCCCACTTTGTCGGCGATGGCGCGGAAGCGTGGGAAGTCGAGGGTCTTGGAGTAGGCCGAGAAACCGGCAACGATCATTTTCGGCTTGTGCTCGACCGCCAGGCGCTCGACTTCGTCATAGTCGATCAGGCCGGTGTTGGTGTCGATGCCGTACTGGACAGCGTTGTACAGCTTGCCCGAGGACGACACTTTGGCGCCGTGGGTCAGGTGGCCACCGTGGGCCAGGCTCATGCCCAGGATGGTGTCACCGGCTTGCAGCAGGGCCAGGTAGACGGCGCCGTTGGCCGACGAGCCGGAGTGTGGCTGGACGTTTGCGTAGTCGGCACCGAACAGCTGCTTGGCGCGCTCGATGGCCAGGGCTTCTACCTTGTCTACGTGCTCGCAGCCACCGTAGTAACGCTTGCCAGGGTAGCCTTCAGCGTACTTGTTGGTCAGGCCGCTGCCTTGGGCCTGCATGACGCGCTTGCTGGTGTAGTTCTCCGAGGCGATCAGCTCGATGTGATCTTCCTGGCGCTGTTCTTCGGCATTCATCGCCGCCAGCAGTGCATCGTCGTAACCCTGGATCTGGTCTTGCTTGCTGAACATTGTGTATCTCCCGGCAGCGATCGTTTTTTGTCGTGGGGCACTGTGGCCCTTTGTGGCGATGTTATGACTGGCGGGGCCGGGTCAGATGCCTGCGCACGCCTTGCAATGGCGCGTTTACGACATTCTCTTTGTGCCACCCATGCGGGCCCCTTCGCGGGCGCGCCCGCTCCCACAGTGATTGGCGTTTGCAGGACCATTGTGGGAGCGGGCGTGCCCGCGAATAGGCCGGCACAGTAATGAACAGAAATCGCTGCACGGGTTGTATAGGCAAGTGCTGAATCGATGGTTTAGAGTGCTGATCTGCGTCGTTCACAGGACCGTGCCATGACAGACAAGAGCCAACAATTCGCCAGCGACAACTATTCCGGCATCTGCCCCGAAGCCTGGGCGGCGATGGAAAAAGCCAACCGCGGCCACGACCGCGCCTACGGCGACGACCAGTGGACCGAGCGTGCATCGGAGTACTTCCGCAAGCTGTTCGAAACCGACTGCGAAGTGTTCTTCGCCTTCAACGGCACCGCGGCCAACTCCCTGGCCCTGGCGTCGCTGTGCCAGAGCTATCACAGCGTGATCTGCTCCGAGACCGCCCACGTCGAAACCGACGAATGCGGTGCGCCGGAGTTTTTCTCCAACGGCTCCAAGCTGCTGACAGCGGCCAGCGTCAACGGCAAGCTGACGCCACAGTCTATTCGTGAAGTGGCGCTCAAACGCCAGGATATCCACTACCCCAAGCCGCGCGTGGTGACCATTACCCAGGCCACCGAAGTCGGCACGGTGTACCGCCCCGACGAGCTGAAGGCGATCAGCGCCACCTGCAAGGAGCTGGGCCTGAACCTGCACATGGACGGCGCACGCTTTACCAACGCCTGTGCTTTCCTGGGCTGCAGCCCGGCCGAACTGACCTGGAAGGCCGGTGTGGATGTGCTGTGCTTTGGCGGCACCAAGAACGGTATGGCGGTGGGCGAGGCGATTCTGTTCTTCAACCGCCAGCTGGCCGAAGACTTCGATTATCGCTGCAAGCAGGCCGGGCAACTGGCGTCGAAAATGCGCTTCTTGTCGGCGCCATGGGTCGGGCTGCTGGAAGATGGCGCCTGGTTACGCCATGGCAACCACGCCAATCATTGCGCGCAGCTGCTGGCATCGTTGGTCAGTGACCTGCCGGGGGTAGAGCTGATGTTCCCGGTGGAGGCGAACGGGGTATTCCTGCAGATGCCGGAGCACGCCATCGAGGCGCTGCGGGGCAAGGGCTGGCGCTTCTATACCTTTATCGGCAGCGGTGGCGCGCGCTTCATGTGCTCGTGGGATACCGAAGAAGCGCGGGTGCGTGAGCTGGCGGCGGATATCCGCGCGATCATTGGTGGCTGAGCGAGAGCCGGGGCCGCCTTGCGGCCCCCGCGATCTAGAGCCTGAACCCACCCATCTGCCGCGCCAGGTCATCAGCCAACCCACGCAACGCCTGACACTCCTCGCGGCACCCTTGCACCTCCGCCGCCGTCTCACGCGCCAAATCGGAAATCCCCTGCACCGTCCGATTGATTTCCTCGGTCACCGCCGACTGCTCCTCGGTAGCCGTGGCCACCTGGTGGTTCATGTCACTGATGTGCTCTACCTGGTCGGTAATCGCGCTCAGTGATGCCCCGGTGCGCTGGCTCGATTCCACGCCACTGCCGGTCGCCTGCTGCCCTGCCTGCATTGAACTCACCGCCGAACCTGCACCCAGCTTCAGGCGCTGGATCATCTGCTGCACTTCATCGGTGGACAGCTGTGTGCGCCGGGCCAGCGTACGTACTTCATCGGCCACCACAGCGAACCCGCGCCCCATCTCCCCTGCCCGCGCGGCCTCGATGGCAGCGTTCAACGCAAGCAGGTTGGTTTGCTCGGAAATGCTGCGGATTACCGCGAGCACTTCATCGACCGAGGCGACTTCGTCGGCCAGCTGGCTGACCGCATCGGCCGCCTTGCCGATGTCGCCCGACATGCCCTCGATGCCACGAATGGATCGTTGTACCACCTCGCGGGCCTGCAACGCCTCGTCTCGTGCCGACTGCGACGCCTGGGCCGCATCGCCGGCATTGCGGGCGATGTCCTGCACGGTCAGGCCCATCTCGTGTACAGCAGTGGCGACCATCTCGGTCATCTCCTGCTGGCGCCCGGAGCGCTCAGCGGTATTGTCCACCACCTGGGTTACCTGCTCCACGGCCCGCCGTAGCCGCTCGGAGGTACTCAACACCTCGCCGATCAGGCTGCGCTGGCTGTCCAGGAAGCGGTTGAAACCACGGGCCAGGTCACCCAGCTCATCCTGACGCGAATCGTCCAGCCGATGGCTGAGATCACCCGCTCCCCCGCCAATCTGAACCAATGCGGCGGTAACGCGGCGGATCGGCCGCACCAGGCCACGCGCCAGCAGTACCACCAACAGCAGCGACACCAACGCGACGGCGCCACCGATCAGGCTGGTCAGCCAGACGGCCTGATGCATTTGCGCGTAAATTTCCGACTCTGGCACTTCGGCCACAAGGGTCCAGTTGAGGTCGCGCAGCGGCAGGCCCAGCGCCAGGTAGCGCTCACCGTCACGGCTGAAGCGGCTGCTACGCAGGCTCTCGCCTCCGGTCATGACGCCTTTGGCTGCGTCCGCGCCAAGCTGTTCGGCAAGCTGACGCTTGCCACTGAAGGCAGCATCGGGATGCACCTGGATCAGGCCATCGTTGCGCACCAGAAACACCTTGCCGTGCTCGCCAAAGCTGAAGTCGTGGATCAGCTTCGATAATTCGGTCATGCGCAGGCCCATGCCGGCCACACCCACCAGCTTGCCTTCCTTTTCCACGCGATAGTCGATGAACAGAGCCAGTTCGCCGGTGGCACCATCGATGTCGATGTTGATGAAACGCTCGGCGCCGCTGTCGATGTAACCGTAAAACCACTTGTCCTTGGGGTTGCTGCGGCTGAGGGTGCGGTCCAGGCCGTTCTCGTTGTAGTAGTGGCCGGTTTCAGTCGAGGCGAACAGCGTAGTAAAGGCGTGGTTGCGCTGTTTGGCGGCGGTCAGGTATTCGATGAATTGGGGCGCCTGCGCGGGATCTTCACCGGCAGCAAGCCAGTCGCGCAGCAGGGTGTTACCGGCAATGTCCGCGGCAGCGACCAACGGTTGGCCCAGCATACGCTCGATGTCGTTGCGGATGGCTTCGATGCTGGCTGGCAGGGCAGTGTCGACCAGGTAGCGGTCGGTGAGGCGGTTGAGCGCCACGGTGAAGATAATGACCACCACCAGGATGCTCGCCAGCAAGGCAGCACCCATGCTGGTGATCAATTGCAACTGGATGCTCTTACGCCAGATACGCATGCCCTACTCCCCGCACATTATTGTTTTGCGGAAAGTGTATACACTTGCGTATCCAGTTAATCCAGTGATCTGAAGCAATCAGATGCACCCTGTAGGAGCGGGTTTACCCGCGAATGCGGTATTGAAGCCTCTGACGCATTCGCGGGTGAACCCGCTCCTACGGGGGGGACGGTGTACGGCCTTATTGCTCAGCGATGGTCCGCACCGTGGCGTCGATCTGCGCTTGAGTTCGCGCAAGGGTCTGCTGATGCCTGTAGGAGCGGGTTTACCCGCGAATGCGGTGTTGAAGCCACTGACGCATTCGCGGGTGAACCCGCTCCTACAGGGGAAGGTGTGCGGTCTTATTGCTCTGCAATGGTCCGCACGATGGCATCCACCGTGGCGTCGATCTGCGCTTGAGTTCGCGCAAGGGTCTGCTGATGCTCTTTCTGCAGTTCAACCTGTTTGGAGCACAGGTTAAGGGCAGCCAGCACCAGCAGTTTGTCACCGATCAAGGTCGGGTACTGACGCTTGGTCTCGTTAAGGGCTTTGTTGAGCATCCGTACCGCCTGGGCCAGGGTTTCTTCCTGGCCTTCGGGCGCCTTGATCGAATAGTCGATGCCGAGAATCGACACGACATTGATCGGCTGCTCTTGCAGTCTCATGCGCCAACAACGCCCGCGCTGGCGCGCTCGACCAGGGCCTGGATGCGTGCTGCGGTAGCGCCGTTCTTCTCTTCCTGTTCCATCAGCGACAGCTGCAGGGTTTCGTTCTCTTCCTTGGCCTGGGCCAGCTCCTGGCCAAGGGCGGTGTTCTGCTCGATGAGTTGAGCGTTTTTCTGCATCAGGTCGCTGACCAGTTGCTCGATTTGATTCAGGGAAGCTTCCAGCATGGGTCTATCTCAGGTTGTTGCGAGGGGCGCACACGATAAAGAAAAGTGCGGCCCATCGCCATTAAATATCGGATTCATAAGGTGTCTGACCCGCAGATTGACAGGGTAATCGACCCCTTGTTCCGACCTGGATCAACCGCCGGTCAGGAAAAGGTTCGCGGTTGCACAATTTTCCCCGGTCCCATTCAAGACTAACCAGTCACGACCGATAGCCCGGCAAGTCATGTTTTGTCGCTCTTTCCCCACTTGCCTGGATCCTGCTCTCCATGTCCCTACGCAACATGAATATCGCCCCGCGCGCGCTTCTCGGCTTCGCGCTCATCGGCCTGCTGATGCTCGGCCTTGGTATCTTCTCCCTGGTACAAATGGGCAACATCCGCCAGGCGGGCGTTGCCATCGAGCAAGTCAGCGTGCCCAGCATCAAGATCCTCGACGAACTCACCGCGCTGAACCTGCGCATGCGCACGCTTTCCTACCGCCTGCTGCTCAACCGCGAGCCGGCAACCCAACGCGATACCCTCGATCTGCTGGACCAGCGCAACAGCCAGATCGACCGTGCACGCCAGGCCTACCTGCCAATGATCGTCGCCGCCGACGAACAGGCAGCATTCGACCAGTACGGTCAGTTGCTCAACCAATACCGCCAGCTGGAATCGCGCATGCGCACACTGAGCCAGGCCGATCGCCTGGACGAATTGCGTGACCTGCTCAACCGCGACCTGCTGGCCAACTCCGAGCAGATCAACAAGGTCATGGACACCTTGGTACGCATCAACACTGACCAGACTCGCGCCACCAACGAAAAAGCCGCCAACCAGTATGCCGGCGCTTTCGCCCTGGTGATCGGCCTGCTGGTTGCCGCCACCGTACTGACCTTCACCTGTGCTTTCCTGCTGACCCGCAGTATCGTCAAGCCGATCGAAGAAGCACTCAAATGCGCCGAGCAAGTCGCCGACGGCGACCTGACCCACGTCATCCGCGCAGAGGGCACCGACGAAGCCGCCCGGCTGTTGCGCGCCATGGCGCGCATGCAGGACAAGCTGCGCGACACCTTGCAGCAGATCGCCGGCTCCGCCACCCAGCTGGCCTCGGCGGCAGAAGAGTTGAATGCCGTCACCGACGAAAGTGCCCGTGGCCTGCAGCAGCAGAACAATGAGATTGAACAGGCCGCCACTGCTGTCACCGAAATGACCAGCGCAGTGGAAGAAGTGGCGCGCAATGCCGTGAGCACATCAGAAGCGTCCAGTGAAGCCAGCCGCTCCACCGGCGATGGTCGTGACCTGGTGATGGAAACCGTGGGTGCGATCGAGCGCATGAGCGGTGATGTGCAGGCCACCGCCAAGCTGATTACTCACCTGGCCGAACAGTCGCGCGACATTGGCAAGGTGTTGGACGTGATCCGTGGCCTGGCCGACCAGACCAACCTGCTGGCGCTCAACGCAGCCATCGAAGCCGCGCGGGCCGGTGAAGCGGGCCGTGGTTTTGCCGTGGTCGCCGATGAAGTGCGGGCATTGGCCCATCGTACACAACAGTCGACCAGCGAAATCGAGCGCATGATCGGCAGCATCCAGGGCGGTACGGAAGAGGCGGTAGAATCGATGCGCACCAGTACCGAGCGCGCGGAGTCGACACTGAACATCGCCCGTGGCGCGGGCATGGCACTGGACACCATCGCCGGCGCGGTGGCGCAGATCAACGAGCGCAACCTGGTGATCGCCAGCGCAGCGGAAGAGCAGGCGCAAGTGGCGCGAGAGGTGGACCGTAACCTGGTCAACATCAATGACCTGTCGGTGCAGAGTGCTACCGGGGCGCATCAGACCAGCGCGGCGAGTGCCGAGCTGTCGCGCTTGGCGGTAGACCTCAATAGCCTGGTAGCCCGGTTCCGCACCTAGAAGCATTCGCGGGCACGCCCGCTCCCACAAGGTTCACCGCAGTCCTGAAGATAGCGATGGCCCTGTGGGAGCGGGCGTGCCCGCGAAGAATCCAGACTGGCCACTGGATCAGTAATCGATCCGCACATCCCCTTTCGGCACACTGCAGCACGACAGGATGTAGCCCTCGGCCTCGTCATCTTCGGTGATGCCGCCGTTGTGCTCCATCTCTACTTCGCCGCCCAGCTTGAGCACTTTGCACGTCCCGCAAATGCCCATGCCACAGGCTTTCGGGATCATCAGGCCGACCTTGGCCGCGGCCGCATGCACGGTCTCGCCCGGGGCGATGCGGATGCTCTTCTCGCTGCCGATGAACTCCACCAGATTGAGGTCGGAAACGTCCAGCTCAGGTGCATCGGCCGCCTGCTCGGCGTGCTCCACGGCGTCGGCTTTGGCTTCCGCCGGCGTCGCGCCGAACGACTCTTCGTGATAATTCTTCATGTCGAAGCCGACCGCTTCAAGCATGCGCTTGACCGCCGTCATGTACGGCGTCGGGCCGCAGCAGAACACAACGCGCTCCATGTAGTCGGGCGCAATCAACTCCATTAGCCGCTGGTTCAGGTAACCGCGGTAACCCGCCCACGGCTCGCCCAGGCCATGCTTTTCGCAAATGATGTGCAGGCTGAAGTTGGGGATGCGCGAAGCCATCTGTTCCAGCTCGCGGTGGTAGATGATGTCTTTCGGCGAACGGGCGCTGTGGACGAACACCATGTCGACGTTGGCATTGGTGTCGTAGAACCAGCGCGCCATCGACATCACTGGGGTAATACCGACGCCGCCCGACAGGTACAGCACCTTGCCAGCAGGGAAGTCGATGGCGTTGAACAGCCCCACCGGGCCGTGCACCGGCAGCTCGGCGCCTTCGTGCATGGTGTCGTGCAGGAAGTTCGACACCAGGCCACCCGGCACGCGCTTGACGGTGATCGAGAAGCTGTAGGGCACTGACGGCGAACTGGAGATGGTGTAGGACCGCATCACGGGCTTGCCTTCGATCTCCAGCTCCAGGGTGACGAACTGCCCCGGCTTGAAGAAGAACATGATCGGCTGGTCGGCCATGAAGCAGAAGGTGCGCACGTCCCAGGTCTCCTGGATGACCTTGACGCAGCGCACGATGTGGCGGCCGTTGGCCCAGGTCTGGGTAGTGACCGGATTGAGGAAGGTATCGGACATGTTCATCTCCAGCGGCCGACTATGGCCCTTTTCATGGCTGCGATAATGCGCAAGCTGAAGACGACGTACATTCCTGCCTGCGACATCGACGTGCTTATCGCGACCAGCCCCGTGGCACAAGGGCTGGCGCGTCGTTATTCAAATCGGCCATGTCGCCCATGGATACGGTTCGCGGCGTCTTCGGACGCACACTCCACGGCAAAAGAACTAGCTGTTTTATCTGAAGCAGCCTTGCGGCACCACAACAACGATTAGCCACCTTTTGCCGGCCGCATACGGCCCCGAGGAATACACGATGGACGTCACCGCAACCCTGAGCCTGGGCGATCCACTTGAACCTGCACGCAAGGCTACCGCCGAGATGTTGCAGACCCGCGAGCGCACCTACTCGCTGCCCCAGCCTTTCTACACCGACGAGCGTCTGTTCCAGATCGACATGCAGGAGATCTTCCATAAAGAATGGCTGATCGCCGGCATGACCTGCGAGATCCCGGCCAAGGGCAACTACATCACCCTGCAGATCGGCAAGAACCCGATCATTGTGGTGCGCGGTGCCGAAGGCAAGGTGCATGCCTTCCACAACGTCTGCCGCCACCGCGGTTCGCGCCTGTGCGTCAGCGAGAAAGGCAAGGTGGCCAAACTGGTGTGCCCATATCACCAGTGGACTTACGAGCTGGACGGCCGCCTGCTATTCGCCGGCACCGAGATGGGTGCTGACTTCGATATGAACCAGTACGGCCTCAAGCCCGTGAACGTGAAGGTCGCCGGCGGCTACATCTTCATCAGCCTGGCGGAAAACCCGCCTGCCATCGACGAGTTCCTGGCCACGCTGGACCATTACATGGAACCGTACGACATGGAGAACACCAAGGTGGCGGTGCAAACCACCTTGATGGAAAAGGCCAACTGGAAGCTGGTGCTGGAAAACAACCGCGAGTGCTACCACTGCAACGGTTCGCACCCGGAACTGCTGCAAACCCTGCTGGAGTGGGACGACACCAACGACCCGCGTGCCAGCCAGGAATTCAAGGACCACGTGGCCGCCTCCGCCGCTGCCTGGGAAGCCGAGAAGATCCCTTACCTGCACAAGAGCCACGGCCTGCGTAACCGCATCGTGCGCATGCCGCTGCTCAAGGGCACCGTGTCGATGACCATGGACGGCAAGCAGGCCTGCCAGAAGCTGATGGGTCGCATCAAGAACCCGGACCTGGGCTCGATGCGCATCCTGCACCTGCCGCACTCGTGGAACCACTGCATGGGCGACCACATGATCGTGTTCACGGTGTGGCCGATCAGCGCCCAGGAGACCATGGTCACCACCAAGTGGCTGGTGCACAAGGATGCCGTCGAAGGTGTGGACTACAACCCCGAGAACATGCGCAAGGTGTGGGACGCCACCAACGACCAGGACCGCCGTCTGGCGGAAGAGAACCAGCGTGGGATCAACTCCACGGCGTATCAGCCTGGCCCTTACTCGAAGACTTACGAGTTTGGTGTGGTGAACTTCATTGACTGGTACAGCGGGCGGCTACTGAACAACCTGGGAGCAGAGCCTGCGCCGTATCTGAAGGAAGTGCAGGCGCAGTAACCCGTACCCCCCACTGGCACGGCAAATTGCCGTGCCAGTGGGTTTATGGTCGCCTTATGTCCCGATTCGGAGACGGAGGCGGCGCACTGGGTTCAGTGCCCCAGCGACGCCACGCATCCGCAGCTGCTCGACCTGCCGAAGCGATCCTGGCCCCGAGTGCCGTGCCTCTGCCCCACACGTACGAAGCCCCTTCGACGACCATGCGCACACCGGTGACTTCATAGAATGTCTCCCAGGCTACCCTTACCCCCGACACTCCGGGCTGTCCTACCCCCCTCCACACAGCCTGTGCCGCCTCGGCGTTGGAGAACAAGCCACCGCTGATGTTCCCAATTGCGTTGCCCAGCCCCAGGCGACGGCCGTGACTGGTCAGTACATTACCAATCCACCCTTGTTCGACTCCGCTCATTGCGGTGCCTGCAACCCCCATTACTCCTGTGTAGAAAAGGCTAGTATTACCAATCCGGGCTCTTAGGCTCGGCGCGGTATATTCCGGACCGGAATGCGGTCTTTGCAACTCGGCGACCACGTTTCTGGCCGTTCGCGCGATAGCCCCGCCCAGCGTCACCGAACTTGAAAACATGCTTATGCCACTGATCGCCGGGCTAATCACGTCGACCTGGGGGCGGGCGGACTGGGTGGCCGGGACGGCGCCACTGGGGTCGACCCGGTTGATCGGGTCGCCACCGCAGTAGGCATAGGCATTCAGCCCACCCTCCGAGAAAGGGCTGAGTGAGTCGGCAGAGTGAAAGCGCATCAGCACAGGGTTGTAGGTTCGCCGGCCATTGCCCAGGTGATAGCAACCCGTCAGGCGATCGACCATCTGCCCGGCGAAGGCAATATTTCTTGCACCAGCATAGGCCCCGTATGCTGAATACGACCTTGGAATCCCGCCCATGTGGGTAGGGATAACGGGTTGCAGCATGCCATGCATGATGAACGCTCAGCCGATAGTGAGCGCTCATTCTACCCGCCTGAAACAGGACTGCTAACTGATAGAAATGATAGGTTCTTGGTACTTATTCACAGGTTTTGACTTGGGTGATCCTGAGTTTTTACCTGCACTCACCAAGAACGTAAGCCAGAGCAGCGTTAGAGCCCGATTGGCTGTTTTCTGATCAAAGCATTCGAAGACAGGAACGGCGGGGCCTACAGCCGCTCTCAAACAGATTATCCACAGAGCGGCTAACAGAGATTGTGGGAAAGCCCCGACAAGAACCAGCATCGACCGCATCAAGCGAAGCCGACGGAAGCTGATCACTTTATGATCTAAACCGTGTAAGCACCGTTATATAAGGCTCCCAGCCATGAACCAACAATTTATCCACACCTTGGCGAACAGATTCCGTGGGCAAAACGGAGCGTACCTGACGGTTCGTCCAGTTTGCTGGAATCCAGGCATGTGACGGGGGAAATGAATAACTTATACACAGGGGACTGGGCTATGGATTGTGTCGCAGGGGCCGCAGCGGGCCCCAGGATCTCGAGTCTGGCTCAGGATTGTCAGGGGGCTGCCAAGCGGCCCATCGCGTCACACAGGCCGCTCCCAGGGGGACTCAGCGCAGTACGCCCTCTTCCACCAGCAGCTTGAGGATCGCCTCAGCGCCTTCCTGCGGCGAAACGTCCTTCAGCACCTTGCCACCACCGCCACTGGCCTTGGCCGTCGCGGCCTTCATGCGGTCGGCGCCACTCTTGGCCTTGATCACCTTCAAGCGCTTGGGCCGTGGACGGGCCGGTTGCAGCTCGGCTTCAGCCAACAGCTCATCTTCGACAATAGCCACGTTACGCGCCGCCAATACCCCCCGACGCGCAGGCCCAAAAGCGCTCTGGCGCGGCTTGGGCGCCGCGTTATCCACAGTCGCCAGCAATGGCAGACGCACCTTCAAGCGACGCCGCTGACCACGCGGCAGAGCCTGCAACACCTGGGCGGTACCGTTGTCGATCGACTCCACCTCAGCCAACCCGACAATCAGCGGCCAACCGAGCTTTTCGGCCAGCAGGAACGGCAACATGCCCGAACCCTCGCCAGTCTCGGCCTGGCTGCCGGTCAGCACCAGCTGGGCCCCGGCGTCGCGCAGATAATCGCCCAGCACGCCCAGCACATCGGCACCGGCCGGTTGCTCCAGCACGTCCAGGTGGTCCAGGCCCATGCCCAGGTAAGCGCGCAACGCCTCTTCCTGTGGATCGCCAGCATGCACCACCTGCAAGTTATCCCCAGCCAGCTGCAAACCCAACTCCACGGCACGGGCATCCTGCTCGGCGCGGCGGGCGCGGCCAGAGCTGGGGTGGGCACCAATGGAAACCAGGCTGATCACTTTCGTACTCATGCTCGTGCCCTTATGCCGCGTCGCGCTGGCCGCCGCTGCGGTAGTTGTCCACAGCCTCGATCAGCGCCTTGAGAATCGCCGAGCTGTCGCCAATCACCGACAGGTCAGCCCGTTTGATCATGTCGCAGCCCGGATCCATATTGATCGCCACCACCTTGTCGCAGGCACCGATACCCTGCAGGTGCTGGATCGCGCCCGAGATACCCACAGCCACGTAGACACGCGCGGTAACCCAGGTGCCGGTAGCCCCCACCTGGCGGTTGCGCGGCATGAAGCCATCGTCCACTGCCACCCGCGAGGCACCTTCGGTCGCGCCGAGGGCTGCGGTGGCCTTGTGGTAAAGGTCCCAGTCCTTGACACCGTTGCCGCCCGAGACGATGAACTCCGCTTCGGCCATGGCAATGGTGGCCGGGTCGACGGCCACCGAGCCAAGGTCTTCGATGCGCGGCAGGCTGCGTACCACGCTTGTGGACAACTCCACCGGCAGCGCTTCGTGACGGGTTTCGCTGACCGGCTCGGCGCACTCGGCCGCCGCCAGGATCAGGCGCGGCACAGTGCGTTGCAGGTCTTGCTGGCCGGCGCCGGCGCGGCCGATGCACTGGCCGTCCTTGACCTGCCATACCCGCGTTGCCGGGCGCTCGCCCAGCGCGGCGCTCAGGCGCCGACCCAGTTCGCCGCCACCGGTGCGGCTGTCGGGCAGCAGCCAGTGGCGCGGCGTGAACTGGTTATCCACAGCCCGCAGGCCTTGCACCAGTTGCTCCGGTGCATAACCTTCAAAGGCCTCGCCTTCGATAACCAGCAGCCGATCGACACCGGCTGTGGAAAAGTTGCTTTCCTTGTGCTCGTTGAACACCACGGCCAGCACCGCCCCGTCGTTGCCGGCCAGGCTGTGGGCCAGGCCAAGCAGGTCGCGGTCGTGGCTGCTCAGGCGGCCGCCAACCATGTCCGGCACGACGGCAATGTAGAACGCCGGCGCCGCCACCTGGTGCAGGGGCAACTTGACCTCGGCTGCTGCCGGGCGCCGCCCGCCCGCGCCGGTGCCCTGCTGGGCGCCGCTGCGGTCGATGCGCTTGATGCCGGCCGGGCCGACAAAGCCCGCGGCAATCGCATGTGGGTTCTTGCGGATGATGCCGTTAGGCCCCATCCAGCTGGTCTGTTGCGTCTGCATCGCGGCATGCAGCGGGTGCAGACGGTTACGGGCGATCCACTCGGCGCGTGGGTCGCGGCGGATAATGTCGCTCATCAGTGCACCTCCGCAGGTTCACGTTTAGCCGTTTGCGGCTTTGGGACAGTGGATGCGTCCTCCTCGATCAGCACGTCGGCCACCAGTTCGGCCAAGTCCTTGATCTGTGGGCGCGGCTCGACCACGCCTTCAAGCATGGCGGTGCACTGCGGGCAACCCACGGCTACCAGCTCGGCCTCGGTCTCACGAATGTCGTCCATGCGCATATCGGGAATACGCTGCTTGCCAGGGATGTCAGTGATCGGCGCACCGCCACCACCACCGCAGCAACGGGAACGGAAGCCCGAACGCTGCATCTCGCGCACCTCGATACCCAGCGCCTTGAGCACTTCGCGCGGGGCTTCGTACTCGCCGTTGTAGCGGCCCAGGTAGCACGGATCGTGGTAGGTGACGCTGCCGCCCTTGTGTTGGCCCAGGTTGAGCTTCTTGGCCGCGATCAGTTCGGCGATGTAGGTGCTGTGGTGCTGCACCTGGTAGTCACCACCCAGAGCGCCGTACTCGTTCTTCAGCACATGGAAGCTGTGCGGGTCGCAGGTGACGATGCGCTGGAACTTGTACTTGGCCAAGGTCTGGATGTTGCGCTTGGCCAGTTGCTGGAAGGTCGCCTCATCGCCCAGGCGACGCGCCACGTCGCCGCTGTCGCGCTCTTCCAGGCCGAGTACGGCGAAGTCCACACCCGAGGCTTTCAATACTTTGACAAACGAACGCAAAGTGCGTTGGTTACGCATGTCGAAGGCACCATCACCGACCCAGAACAACACTTCGGTCGCTTTCACTTCAGACAGCAGCCGCAGGTTAAGGTCGGCAGCCCAGTTCATGCGCCCGCCGGGGGCGAAGCCGCCGGGGTTGTCGGTGGCGATCAGGTTGTCCAGCACCTCGGCGCCCTTGTTCGGGGTTGCGCCCTTTTCCAGGGTGAGGTGGCGGCGCATGTCGACGATGGCATCGACGTGCTCGATCATCATCGGGCACTCCTCGACGCAGGCACGGCAGGTGGTGCAGGACCACAGCGTTTCGGCGTCGACCAGGCCATTGACGATCGGCTGGTGTGGATTGCCACCGTGTTCGCCGATTGGTTTGCCAGGGTATGGGCTACCGGCAAATTGCGCGTCAGTGCCACCGGCAAGGCCGATGACCATGTCCTGGATGAGTTTTTTCGGGTTCAGCGGCTGGCCAGCGGCAAAGGCCGGGCACATGGCTTCACATTTACCGCACTGCACGCAGGCATCGAAGCCCAGCAGCTGGTTCCAGGTGAAGTCCACCGGCTTTTCCACGCCAAGGGGTGCGTTCGGGTCTTCCAGGTCCAACGGCTTGAGGCCGGTGGAGCGGCCGCCGCCGAAGCGATCGGCACGGCGGTGCCAGGCCAGGTGCAAGGCACCGGCGAAGGCGTGCTTCATCGGGCCGCCCCAGGTCATGCCAAAGAACAGCTCCGACACACCCCACAGCACGCCCAGGCCCAGAACGGCGACCATCACCCAACCACCCGTGTTGGCCGGCAGGATACCGGCGACCGGCAGGGTGGCAATGAAGAAGCTCACGGCGAACGCCAGCAAACTCTTCGGCAGGCGCATCCACGGGCCCTTGGACAGACGAGAGGGCGGGTTCAGGCGGCGTTTGAAGACAAAGATGGCACCGGTGAACATGATCACCGTGGCTACCAGCAGTGCATAGCCGAGGATCTTGCTCTGCAGGCCAAAACCATGCACCAGAATGGCCAGCACAGCAGACAGCACAAAGCCGCCCGCAGTGGCCACGTGGGTCTTGGACATGTATTTGTCGCGCTCAACCACATGGTGCAGGTCCACCAGGTAGCGGCGCGGCATGGCCAGCAGGCCGCCGATCAGGTTGACCTTGGACGGCCGGCCACGGCGCCACATGCGCACCCGGCGCAAGGCACCGAGCACTGCCAGGCCAAGGGCAGCGAACAGCAGGATGGGTAGAAGGGTGTTCAACATGGGAGACTCCCACAAACAGCTGGATTCTTGCGCCGACCAGAGGGCGGGACTGGCCCCATGTAGGAGCAGGCTCACCCGCGAATGCGTCCGGTCAGGCAACAGTGTTGTCAGTGCTGACGCATTCGCGGGTAAACCCGCTCCTACAGGGATCGCGCCCGATGGCGGCGACTGTTAACGATCAGAAGTCCTTGCAGAGGCGCAAGGCGTCGTAGATCGCCGCATGCACGTTGCGCTGGGCCACGCAGTCGCCGATGCGGTACAGCAGGTAGCCTTCGCCCGGCTGGCTCAGGATCGGCTGTGGCTTGATGGCGAACAGCGCCTCCACGTCGATCTGGCCCTTGTTGCGCGAACCTTCCTTGAGCGCGTAGTACAGCTCTTCGTCAGGCCGCACGCCGTTCTCGACCACTACCTGATCGACCACGCGCTCTTCCTTGGCGCCGGTGTATTCGTTCTCCAGTACCGCCACCAGCTTGTCGCCTTCGCGGTAGACCTTTTCCAGCATCATGTCGCCGGTCATGATCACTTCTTTGGGGTACATGCTGCGGTAGTAGGTGGGGAAGGTGGTCCCCCCCATGGCCACGCCTGGCTTGATGTCGTCGGTGACGATCTCGACCTGGCTGCCCTTGTCAGCGATGAAGTCGGCGACCGACATACCGGTGAATTCGCAGATGGTGTCGTACACCAGCACGTTCTTGCCCGGCGCTACCTTGCCATCGAGCACATCCCAGCTGCTGACCACCAGCCCTTCAGCGGCGCCCCAGTGCTCGTTCTGCTCCAGGAACGAGTGCCCACCTACCGCCAGCACGATGACGTCCGGGCGCAGGTCCTGAATGGCGGCCACATCAGCGGCAGTGCCCAGGCGCAAGTCGACTTTCAGGCGAGCCAGCTCAAGCTGGTACCAGCGGGTGATACCGGCAATCTGGTCACGCTGCGGGGCCTTGGCGGCAATGGTGATCTGCCCGCCAATCTGGTCCCTCTTCTCGAACAGGGTCACGTCGTGGCCGCGTTCAGCAGCCACGCGGGCCGCTTCCATGCCGGCAGGGCCTGCGCCAACCACCACCACCTTGCGCTTGACGCCGGTGGTCTTCTCGATGATGTGCGGCACACCCATGTACTCACGGGAGGTCGCGGCGTTCTGGATGCACAGCACATCCAGGCCTTGGTACTGGCGGTCGATGCAGTAGTTGGCACCGACGCACTGCTTGATCTGGTCGATCTGGCCCATCTTGATCTTGGCGATCAGGTGCGGGTCGGCCATGTGCGCACGGGTCATGCCGACCATGTCCACGTAGCCGCCTTCAAGGATGCGCGTGGCCTGGTTCGGGTCTTTGATGTTCTGCGCGTGCAGCACCGGGACCTTGACCACTTCCTTGATACCGGCTGCCAGGTGCAGGAACGGCTCCGGCGGGTAGCTCATGTTGGGGATGACGTTGGCCAGGGTGTTGTGGGTATCGCAACCCGAGCCGACCACGCCGATGAAGTCGAGCATGCCGGTGGCGTCGTAGTAGGCAGCGATCTGCTTCATGTCCTCGTGGCTGAGGCCATCAGGGTGGAACTCGTCACCACAGATACGCATGCCCACGCAGAAGTCGTCACCCACTTCGGCGCGCACAGCTTTCAGTACTTCCAGGCCGAATTTCATGCGGCCTTCAAAGGTACCGCCCCATTCGTCGGTACGTTTGTTGACCCGTGGGCTCCAGAACTGGTCGATCATGTGCTGGTGCACCGCCGACAATTCCACGCCGTCCAGGCCGCCCTCTTTGGCGCGACGCGCAGCCTGCGCGTAGTTGCCGATTACCCGCCAGATCTCTTCCACCTCGATGGTTTTGCAGGTGGCGCGGTGCACAGGTTCGCGAATGCCCGATGGCGACATCAGCGTCGGCCAGTTGAAGCCGTCCCAGCGCGAGCGACGGCCCATGTGGGTAATCTGGATCATGATCTTGGCGCCATGCTTGTGCATGGCGTCGGCAAGGTTCTGGAAGTGCGGGATGATGCGGTCGGTCGACAAGTTGACCGATGCCCACCATTCCTGCGGGCTGTCGATGGCAACCACCGACGAGCCGCCACAGATGGCCAGGCCGATGCCGCCCTTGGCCTTCTCTTCGTAGTACTTCACATAGCGGTCGGTCGTCATGCCGCCGTCAGTGGCGTAGACCTCGGCGTGCGCGGTGCTGAGCACACGGTTGCGGATGGTCAGTTTGCCGATCTGGATCGGCTGGAACATTGCTTCGAATGCCATGACGCTATCTCCGGCTTACAACGGCTTTGTAACGAACAGGCCATCTTCGTGGCCTTCTTCCGACCCGCCATAGACCTGTTCGGCCACGGTGCGGATCTTGCTGCCGCGGGCAGCGAGAATCTGGTCCATCGCGCCAGCGAACCAGCCGGTGAACATGTAGTCGACCTTGCGGCCGCACTTGCCATAGACGTACACGAACGCAGAGTGCTTGAGCTTGACGCTGCAGGTACCTTTATCCAGGTCGATATCCTGGATCTCGAACAGCCCCCAGCCACGCTGGCTCAGGCGCTTCATGTAGTGCTCGAACACCGCGACGCCTTCCAGGCCATGGCACTCGGCCTCTTTTTCACACCAGTGCCAGGCGGACTTGTAGCCAGCCTTGTAGAGGATTTCGGCATAGGCGTCGGCGCCCAGCACTTCCTCGATGCCCATATGGTTATTGACGAAGAAATGACGAGGCACATACAGCATCGGCAAGGCGTCGCTGGTCCAGACACCGGTCTCGCTGTCGACTTCGATTGGCAATTGCGGGGCGATTTTGGCCATGGAAACTCAACTCCATAAAATTTTTTTGTGGGTGCCCCGGCGTTGCTGGCAGGGGCTATCAGGCTTGGAGAGCGGCTTACTCGCCCCAGACATCCTTGAGGACGTTGACCCAGTTCTCGCCCATGATCTTGCGCACCACACGCTCGGAGTGGCCGCGTTTCAGCAAGGTCTCGGTGAGGTTGGGGAATTCGCCGACAGTGCGAATGCCCAGCGGGTTGATGATCTTGCCGAAGTTGGTCAGGCGGCGGGCGTAGCCCTTGTCATGGGTCAGGTATTCGAAGAAGTCCTGGCCGTGCCCCTGGGTGAAGTCGGTACCGATACCGATGGCGTCTTCACCGACGATATTCATGGTGTACTCGATGGCCTCGGCGTAGTCATCGATGGTCGAGTCAATGCCTTTGGCCAGGAACGGCGCGAACATGGTGACGCCAACGAAACCGCCGTGA
The DNA here is from genome assembly GCF_034044115.1 of Pseudomonas sp. BO3-4. NCBI lineage: Bacteria > Pseudomonadati > Pseudomonadota > Gammaproteobacteria > Pseudomonadales > Pseudomonadaceae > Pseudomonas > Pseudomonas sp. BO3-4. The sequence goes on along the minus strand of NZ_CP139018.1, from coordinate 316,838 downwards.
TCGGCGATGAACTTCAGCTCTTCGTCCGACTTGTTGCGCGGGTGCTCTTTCAGGCCCGAGGGCAGGCAGTGCGAGTAGCACACCGGCTTTTTCGATTCGAGGATGACTTCTTCGGAAGTCTTGGAGCCGACGTGGGACAGGTCGCACATGATGCCGACACGGTTCATCTCGGCAACGATCTCGCGACCGAAGCCGGACAGCCCGCCGTCACGCTCGTAGCAGCCGGTGCCCACCAGGTTCTGGGTGTTGTAGCACATCTGCACGATGCCCACGCCCAGCTGCTTGAACACGTCCACATAAGCGATCTGGTCCTCGAACGCATGGGCGTTCTGGAAGCCGAAGAGGATGCCGGTCTTGCCCAGTTCCTTGGCCTTGCGGATGTCGGCGGTGGTGCGCACCGGCATCACCAGGTCGCTGTTGTCGCGGATCAGCTTCTGGCTGGACGCGATGTTGTCGACGGTAGCCTTGAACCCTTCCCAGACCGACACCGTGCAGTTGGCTGCAGTGAGACCGCCTTTGCGCATGTCTTCGAACAGCTCGCGGTTCCATTTGGCGATGATCAGGCCATCGATGACGATGCTGTCGGCGTGTAATTCGGCTGGGCTCATCAGGCTGTCCCCTTTTATAGAGTTGGGTCGCGCCAAACCTTCTGCCGGCGCTTTGAGGCCAGCATATGCCTGTGCCCCGAGGCGCCCCGGTGCAAAAACGACAGGGGGTTTGCCGAAAGCGTCAATGCGCGACAAGAGCGCGTTTGGCGCGTGTTCCGGGGATGCGAGACAGTCTCGATAACGACATTTGCGGCCGGTACATGAACATTTGGTCAGGGAGCTACCACCTGGCCTCTGGCTGAGCGAGAATCCTTGCGATTCGACAGCCTGTTGAGGAGAAAACGGATGAAATCAATGGCATGGCTGGTGCTGCTGGCCATCGTGAGCGGGGCCCAGGCCAGTGAGGACGAAAGCACACCTTGCGACAATGTGGAGACCGACCAGCAAACCTTCGCCTGTGCAGCATTCAACAAGCAGGTCGCCGAGCGTGAGCTGCAGTCGGCCTACGAAGACCTGGTCGCGCGCATGCGTGATCAGTTCGGCGACGAGGCAGGCCTGATGTCGCGAATAGAGGCAGCCGAGAAAGTCTGGAGCCAACTGCGCGATGCAGACTGCAAGGTCGAAACCCATGCTGACCAACCCGGCAGCAGGGCCTACCAGATCGCCTGGAACAGCTGCATTGCACAGCGCAGCGATGAGCGAGCCGAGTATTTGCGCAGCCTGGGCGCGCAAAACGGTGACGAGCCAGCACCCGAAGATTGATCAGCACGTGCGAGTGAAGGATCAACTCCAGAGGAACAACATGCCGCTGATGCCCCCTGCGTCATTGCTCGATAGTGCCCCCAGACCACGTGCTCACCATGTGTGTCTTGGAACTCACAACTATCAAGGAATTACAAAGTGGCTGACATCAAAGTTGAAATGGAAAAAATCCGCAAAGAGGGTCAAGAGCGCGTAGCCGCTACCGGCCAGACCATCTGCGTCTTCGCTGACAATGTCCCTGCCAACATTGCAGAAGACATCCTGGCCGGCATGCGTTTGATGACCGAACTGGCCAACAAGAAGTTCGACAAGGAGACCCAGCAGCGCGAGTGGTACAACTTCTACAACGATGGCCTGATCAAGTTTGGCTGGACCATGACGGGCGCAGCACATGCCGAAGATGCCATTGATGAGGACAACCTGACCCTGGCAGAGCTGATTACCAAGTCCGTCACCATCAGCGTCTCCGCGGACCCTCGTCGCGCCGCCTGCGCCAGGCGTGTTCTGCAAATTGTCGTGCAGAAGCCGGAAGTCAAGGCGCACCTGGAAAAGCACAGCCATAGCGAATCCGGCAAATCGAGCAACTTCGTGGTCGCCCAGTGCGAAATGACGCCACAAGGCCTGCCGGCGATGCACATGACCAGCTTCCAGGCCAGCTACGACTCGAAAGTCGAGCGTGAAGGCGCCCTGACCCGCAAGGTCGACAAAACCTCTACCCGCGTTTATCGCGCGTCGCAACAAGGCACGTTCAGCGTTCGTCACTTCGACGCTGCACGTGATCTTGTGAATGAGAAGATAAAAGGCGACATCGCCGCGTTTCTCGCTATCTGATTAGCGAGACCGGGTACCAGCTCTCTGGTACCCGGTTCTGGTCATCTGCATCCATCAAGGAGCAATGCCACATGGGCGATACGAACCTGGATACCCGTGTATTCGAGGAGCGGCTAAGCATCAAGCCTGCGCCCTGGCTGACACTTGAGACATGGGAAAACTTGCAGCTATGCCTGCGTTATTCACAAGCAGTGGCCAATGAAAAATTCTCGATGGAGACCCAGCCTCAGCAATGGTTCACTGTCGCTCTCGCCACCTTGCAATCATTGAAATTCACCCTGTTCGAACACACTCATAAAACCATCGTGTATGAGCCGCACTTGCTTGCATTAAGCGATGTTTACAGTGGCTATCTACCCCCGCCCCGCGAGAAAGGACCTTGGTTCAAGAGCCTAGAAGAAAATGTTCAAGCCGCTCTGCAGTCGGCCGGTACGCGTACCTTCACCGTCATGAACGCCTCTTCACATCTCAGTATCGAAATGGACCATGAAGGGGACCAGGTCCCGGTTGCGATCCTGTTTTATGCCTATTGCGTTACCGACCCGGTCGAGCCCACCAGAAAGTTGAACCTGATATTTGACCACCTGGGTGCACGCTTCAATGCAGCGGATTTCGCCCCGCTTCGCAAAGATCTGCAAACAAGGAATCGCGAAAAGCTAAGGGCCATCCTCGAGCGTGAACTGGATTGAAGCTCATTTTGTACCGCTGGGCCGTCGCTCCTCCCGCGGGCACCGTCCAAACCTCAGCTTGTAGCGCCGCGTGAAATAGGATGGCAGTTCAAACCCGCACGCAAGGCTGACTTCAGTCACCGACATGTCGGTCTGGGCCAACAGCTGGCGCGCCTTGTCCAGCCGTAACCCGAGATAGAAACCGCTCGGGGTTGCATCAAGGTGCATGCGAAACAAACGCTCCAGTTGACGCCGTGTCACCTTGATCGCGGCAGCCAGTTCCAGCGTACTCAACGGTGGCTCGATGTGTTTTTCCATTTCGCCAATGGCATGGACCAGCTTCTTGTTGCTGATGCCATAACGCGCACCGATCTGCATGCGCTGGTGGTCCTGGCGCTGACGGATACGACCCAGCACGAACTGCTCCGACACCTTGACCGCCAGTTCGCTGCCGTGAGACTGGGCAATCAGGTGCAGCATCAAATCGATCGAGGCGGTTCCGCCGGCACAGGTGATACGGCTGCGGTCAATCTCGAACAGCTCCTGGGTGGTTTGAAGGCCTGGATAGCGTTCCTTGAATGCCTCAAGCGCCTCCCAATGCAATGTCGCCCGGTAGCCCTCGAGCAGCCCTGCCTCGGCCAGCACCATTGCGCCCGTGTCGATGCCACCGAGCATGACAGCTTCGTGGTTGAGCCGGCGCAGCGCATGCAGCAGTTTGGGTGCGACATTGGCCAGTGGCTCAAAGCCCGCAACCACCAGCAGGATGTTGGCCGGCTCTCCTTCCCCCAGGGCGGCATCGGCATTGATCGACATGCCATTGCTCGCCAGCACCGCCTCACCGTCCAGGCTAAGCACCTGCCACCGGTACAACTGCCCACCAAAACGATTGGCCACCCGCAGGGGCTCCACTGCCGAAATGAACCCCATGGCAGAAAAGCCGGGCACCAACAGAAAGGCAATCGTCTCCATCATCCCCTCCTCCACAGAAACTGGTCGCCCCGGTGCTAATTCCTGTCGCTAGCGTGCGCTTGGGCAAGGTAGCGCCAGCGTAGCGTATTCACACGGTCCGCAGAGGCCGCCCTCAATAACAATATGCACTGCCGATGGAGAGCCACCATGCACAGCTTGATCCGCCGCAGCCTGTTGTCCCTTGCCCTGAGCAGCATCGTTGCCACCCCGCTTTTCGCCGCCGAGCCCGCCGCCTGCAAAAACGTGCGCCTTGGCGTGGTCAACTGGACCGACGTCATTGCCACCAGCGCCATGGCCCAGGTACTGCTCGACGGCCTGGGGTACCAGACCAAACAGACCAGTGCCTCGCAACAGATCATCTTCGCCGGCATACGCGACAAACGCCTGGACATGTTCCTGGGTTACTGGAACCCGATCATGACCCAGACCATTACCCCGTTCGTCGATGCCAACCAGGTCAAGGTGCTGGACAAGCCAAGCCTGGAGGACGCGCGCGCCACCTTGGCCGTGCCGAAATACCTCTACGACAAGGGCCTGAAGACGTTCGCCGACATCCACAAGTTCGAGAAAGAGCTGGGCGGCAAGATCTATGGCATCGAACCGGGTTCCGGCGCCAATACGCAGATCAAAGCGATGATCACCAAGAACCAGTTCGACCTGGGCAAATTCCAGCTGGTCGAGTCCAGCGAGGCCGGCATGCTCGCCGCCGTCGACCGCGCGGTGCGGCGCAAGGAGGCCGTGGTGTTCTTCGGCTGGGCGCCACACCCGATGAACGTGAACATCGACATGGCCTACCTGGGTGACAGCCAGGATGCACTCGGCCCTGACGAAGGCCGCGCGACGGTGTGGACGGTGACGGCGCCGGACTATGCCGAACGCTGCCCCAATGCCCACCGCCTGCTGGCCAACCTGAAGTTCAGCGCCGAGGACGAGAGTCGCATGATGCAGCCACTGCTCGACCACAAGGACGCGCTGGAATCGGCCCGCCAGTGGCTCAAGGACCACCCCGAGGACAAGGCGCGCTGGCTTGAGGGTGTGACCACCTTCGATGGCAAGCCGGCCGCGGACAACCTCAAGCTTACCGCCAACTGACAGGGCCCTTTCGCGGGCACGCCCGCTCCCACAGGTACAGCGCCACACTCGGGATCACATTGATCCTGTGGGAGCGGGCATGCCCGCGAAAAAGCCAACACCGACATCACAAGGAACTGCACCATGAACCACGACGTCATCATCACCTGCGCCCTGACCGGCGCCGGCGACACCGCCTCGAAAAGCCACCTGGTCCCGGTCACCCCCAAACAGATCGCCGAATCCGCCGTAGAGGCCGCCAAGGCCGGCGCCACCGTGGTCCACTGCCACGTCCGCGACCCGCAGACCGGCCGTTTCAGCCGTGATGTAAACCTCTATCGCGAAGTCATGGAGCGTATCCGCGAAGCTGACGTGGACATCATCGTCAACCTCACCGCCGGCATGGGCGGCGACCTGGAAATCGGCCCGGGTGAAACGCCGCTGGCGTTCGGCCCGGGCACCGACCTGATCGGCCCGCTGGAGCGCCTGGCCCATGTCGAAGCACTGTTGCCGGAAATCTGCACCCTCGACTGCGGCACCCTCAACTTCGGCGATGGCAACTCGATCTACGTGTCCACCCCGGCCCAACTGCGCGCCGGCGCCAAGCGCATTACCGAACTGGGGGTGAAGGCCGAGCTGGAAATCTTCGACACCGGCCACCTGTGGTTCGCCAAGCAAATGATGAAGGAAGGCCTGCTCGAAGACCCGTTGTTCCAGCTGTGCCTGGGCATCCCGTGGGGCGCACCGGCCGACACCACCACCATGAAGGCCATGGTCGACAACCTGCCTGCCAACGTCACCTGGGCCGGCTTCGGCATCGGCCGCATGCAGATGCCCATGGCCGCCCAGGCCGTGTTGCTCGGCGGCAATGTGCGGGTGGGCCTGGAAGACAACTTGTATCTGGACCGTGGCGTGCTGGCCAGCAATGGCCAACTGGTGGAACGCGCAAGCGAGATCATCACCCGCATGGGTGGCCGCGTGCTCAGCCCGGCAGAAGGCCGGGAAAAAATGAACCTCAAGCGCCGCTGATTCAACGATCGCAAATGCGCCGAAGACCCGGTGGGAGCGGGCGTGCCCGCGAAGCAGGCAACGCGATGGATGGCACCGGCCGCGCCGGTGTTCGCGGGCATGCCCGCTCCCACAGGGTTAGCCATGAACCCTGATGACTGTGTTTTACCCTGAGGACTAGCTATGCCCTTTATCACTGAAATCAAGACCTTCGCCGCCCTGGGTAGCGGCGTGATCGGCAGCGGCTGGGTCGCCCGCGCCCTGGCCCATGGCCTGGATGTGGTGGCCTGGGACCCGGCGCCCGGCGCCGAACAGGCACTGCGCAAACGTGTCGCCAACGCCTGGCCGGCACTGGAAAAACAAGGCCTGGCCCCTGGCGCATCGCAAGACCGCCTGAAGTTCGTGGCAACCATCGAGGAATGCGTGCGCAACGCCGATTTCATCCAGGAAAGCGCACCAGAGCGCCTGGACCTCAAGCTCGACCTGCACGCCAAAATCAGCGCCGCAGCCAAGCCTGATGCAATCATCGGCTCAAGCACTTCGGGCCTGTTACCCAGCGAGTTCTACGAGTCGTCGACTCACCCTGAACGCTGCGTTGTCGGCCACCCGTTCAACCCGGTGTACCTGCTGCCGCTGGTGGAGATCGTCGGCGGTAGCCGCACCTCACCCGAGGCTATTGAAGCTGCCAAAACCATCTACACCGCACTCGGCATGCGCCCACTGCATGTGCGCAAGGAAGTGCCAGGCTTCATCGCCGACCGCCTGCTAGAAGCGCTCTGGCGCGAGGCCTTGCACCTGGTCAACGACGGCGTTGCCACCACGGGCGAAATCGACGACGCGATCCGCTTCGGCGCAGGCTTGCGCTGGTCGTTCATGGGCACATTCCTTACCTATACCCTGGCCGGTGGCGATGCCGGCATGCGCCACTTCATGTCACAGTTCGGCCCTGCCCTGAAGCTGCCCTGGACGTACCTGCCAGCACCGGAACTGACCGACAAGCTGATCGACGATGTGGTGAGCGGCACTTCCGAGCAACAGGGCGAGCGCAGCATCGCTGCACTGGAGCGCTACCGTGACGACACCCTGCTGGCGGTACTGGAAGCGGTGAAGTCCAGCAAGGCCAGCCACGGCATGTCGTTCAGCGATTAAGGAGACCAAGATGCCTGCTCTGATCACCTACCGCACCCCGGTCCAGGAGGACTGGGTCGATTACAACGGCCACCTGCGGGATGCCTTCTACCTGCTGATTTTCAGCTACGCGACCGATGCCCTGATGGAGCGCATTGGCCTGGACGCCGACAGCCGCGGGCAAAGCGGTAATTCACTGTTCACGCTGGAGGCGCATATTAATTATCTGCACGAGGTGAAGCTGGGCACCGAGGTGTGGGTGCAGACGCAGATCATCGGCTTTGATCGCAAGCGTCTTCACGTGTATCACAGCCTGCACCGGGCAGGGTTCGACGAGGTGCTGGCGGCAAGCGAGCAGATGTTACTGCACGTGGACCTTGCGGGTCCGAAGTCAGCGCCTTTTGGGCACACGACTGTTTGCCGATTGAATCAATTGGTAGAGCAACAGGAGGGGGCGCAGGCGCCGCAATATATGGGGCGTACGATAAAATTTTCTGCTTGAAGAGCCAGAGAACCGGCGCCAAGGTCTCCATAGATACGAAGCACCTTGGCGCCTTCACTCGCAACAATCAGACAGCGTAGAAGTGGACAATCATAACGATCACTCGTATGACACCCTATAGACTGGCCCTATCAGTCTTCTTGTAAACTTGAACCCTTCTGGTTTACCACCGCCAGTATGTACACTCGTTATGACGAAATCCCCAGAAAAGTTACTTCCCGTATAGCAGCTATTTACCGTGTAAAAAATATTGGCGAAGCATAATTTTCTCGGGGTCGAACCACTGTAGAAGTCCTTTACCTCTACCCTTACGGGATTGACATCATTATCCTTGCATTCCGTAAACCATGAGAGCAGGGCTTGTTCACCCGGCTTCAAATCAATGAAGCAACCCCGGTTCGCCCCGTACAACCACAAACGAACGCGATGAGCAGGGTCCGGATAAAAATTGGCAACAGTGTCTCGATTTTCATTGAAAGTCCGCGCCACATCATTTTTATCTACCGTACCCATAGGAACCCCTTGATACTGCAACCGTGGGTTGGAAAAATACGGTATGGCGCCATGCGACGTCCGCATCTGCGTATGGAAATTTGGTGCTGTATGCTTGTAGCCATGAGCGTAAGGGAATACGCCCTGATCGGGAGACTCGTCACTATGCATAGCCCCCATGTTATGCCCTAATTCGTGGCCTAACGAACCAAAACAACTAATGGAAGAGAAAGCCGTCTCCCTGTACGCTGGCATGTTCGCTATACCGCAGTAAATACTATACGTGGCAAGCATCGAAACCAGATCGGCGCGCCCCTTTTCACGTTCGATATGAATTTTCGCCCCGAATGGTTTATCAGCTTTCATATCGCTGAGCTGTGTCTGTGGAGACTTGCCTGTCTCGTCGTAGTCAGAATCGTAAATATCAGACAGCTCGTACACGGCATCGACTTTACTATTGATCAAGTATTGGTTGGCGTTCTGTAACGCCTGAGCCAATTCGAGCTTGTAATTCGGAAACGTGGCCCTCGACTGCTGCGTTGTAACGAATAGCACCCTAATAGTGCTTTTTGGCGACTGAGACGTACTGAGTGACTTGGTTTTTGCCTGCGCTTGCACAGGAACAGCTATCGGCGCTGCTTCTGGTGGTAATTTTGATTCATCAACCTTGACCAAAACTTGCTGGCCTTTGCCAACCGTCGTTAATCGGTAGAGCTGCCCCTCCACCCGGATATCCCCAACGACCAGGTTGCCGTCGCTCACCAACGAAACCCAGTTGAGTGGATCCATATCGATTTCCGCAGGTGAGGGGTAGAGTTGTCTGCGATTGGAAGGCATATCGCCAACCCACCCTACCATTCCCGAAGCAACATTATCGCTTCTTGACAACTTGAAACTCACCGTTCGGCCGTCAGTCAGCGGCATTGATAGCATCGCCGTATCTTTCGATACAAGCCCCGGCTTGACCTGCACTTCTTTAACTTCAGCGTCTTCTGCCACATTCAACAAAAGCTTCAAATACTGGTCAGTACCCGACTGCCTCTCAAGGGCGGCGCGGTTCTGGTCTGGCTTGATCTGAAACAGCGTATCCGCCGAACTGTCGAGATGGTTTGTAGGGTCCGAAGCTGTGCATCCTCCAAATAGAAACACAGCACCTAGCAAGCAGAATTTCAATTGTTCCCGGTTCATGTTCATGCTCCAGATATCGGAGCCTTACTGGACCATGGGCATCGATCCCCAACAACTGACATAAATAACAGTTGCAAAAAAATAACCCCGGGAAGCCGTGAGCTACCGGGGCCAAGAGCGAGCAACATCCACTGCGTGTGAGCGAGGGTGACCAAACCCTCTGTACCGTGAATGGCCTCAGTGTGCGTGCTTGCCTGGCAGGGGATTTAGTCGTAAACGACCTGTTCTTAGCCAAAGCAGCCATGGCGGCATTCTGTCCTTGCGAGGCTGTCGCACACGTCACAGAATCGGTCGTAAATCACAGCAGCACTCTCTTAGCGATAAAAGGGACAACAGCCATGATGCATGCGGATTTGATTGATCAGGACGACCTCGCCGGCCATTTGCGCGCGCGCGGTTTCGATATTCCGGCCGGGGCCAGCGCCGAACAGGCGTGTGAAGCGGTGGTTCGTGGGCTGACCGAGCCCAATGCGCGGGCGCTGAAGGGGATGGTGGAGCAGATGTACACCGGCAGTGCGACGATCCTGCCGGCAGTGCGCCAGGCCATCGACAAGCAACTGTTGCCGGCATTGGCGCAGTTCAACAAACGCGCGTAATTCTTTTACCCAGGACCGACCCCTTCGCGGGACAAGCCCACTCCCACAGGTCACCGCTGACTCAGTTCAGCGGGTGACCTGTGGGAGTGGGCTTGTCCCGCGAAAAAGTCGACTCGGTATCAGAGCCTTACACTGGCAAATGTCGACTCGTTGCGTGCCTGGCTCAGGGCCGCCATCGGCCCGCTGTGCGGCGACAGGGTCATGGCCTGAGGAATCGGCATCATGGCCACCTGCTGCGCGGTGTTGGAGCCCACGCGCTCGTCACGCGGCGGAATGCCAAAGTACTCGCGATAGCACTTGGAGAAGTGCGGGGTCGACACGAAGCCGCACACCGATGCCACTTCGATGATCGACATCGGCGTCTGCTTCAGCAACTGCCGCGCACGGATCAGGCGCAACTTCAGGTAGTAGCGCGAAGGTGAGCAGTGCAGGTACTTCTGGAACAGGCGCTCCAGCTGACGCCGCGAAACCGCCACATAGACCGCCAGTTCGTCCAGGTCGATCGGTTCCTCCAGATTGGCCTCCATCAACGCGACGATTTCCTGCAACTTCGGCTGGTTGGTGCCAAGCATGTGCTTGAGCGGCACACGCTGGTGGTCCTGCTCGTTGCGAATACGCTCGTAGACGAACATCTCGGAGATCGCCGCCGACAACTCGCGGCCGTGATCACGGCTGATCAGGTGCAGCATCATGTCCAGCGGCGCGGTGCCACCGGAGCTGGTGAAGCGGTTGCGGTCAAGGGTGAACAGGCGGGTACTCATGTTCACCCGCGGGAAGGCTTCCTGCATCGCGGCCAGGCATTCCCAGTGCACGCTGCAATCGAAGCCGTCGAGCAGGCCAGCGCAGGCCAGTGCCCAACTGCCGGTGCACACGGCGCCCAGCCTGCGCGACTGACGGGCCTGGGCTTGCAGCCAGGTGACGTGTTCACGGGTGACGGAACGCTGGATGCCAACACCACCACAGACAATCACGGTGTCGATAGGCGGAGCATTGCTGATGGCAGCATCCGGTGTGATTTGCAGACCATCGCTGGCCCACACCTGGCCGCCATCGATGGTCAGCGTGTGCCAGCGATACAGCTCACGACCAGACAGCTGGTTGGCCATGCGCAGCGGCTCGACCGCCGATGCCAGGGAAATCAGGGTGAAATTGTCCAATAGAAGAAACCCGATGGACTGGGGTGCTGTGCGGTTCTGGGTTGGATTCCCGGAGGTGTACGACGTCATCGCGATTTCTCCTCACACAAATGCAGGGTGTGCCTCAGGCGGGCACTTACTTCTTGTTATGACCCCTCGGTCATTTTCCGGGGGTAGGCTTGCCAATCTCAACGCAAACGCCGTGCCTAAACTTGAACGGCCATCCAAAAAAACCTGAAAACGACGCCTTTATGGGGCAATTCAAGTGCTTGCATCGTGTTGGCCAGTCGTCCAGAACAGGCGAGCTAGCGCGTTGCCTGTAACGGTTGAGCAGTTTAGTGACACGCGCCGCGTGGGTTTCCCAGAAGCGACACCTTTAAGTGTCACCGACAACCCTCACACTGATCGCGACATCCGACGATCGGTAGCGTGGCGCCGCACCATAAAGAGGCATTGGCGGTTGTGTTGCACCTGCATCAGCCTCAAGGGCCTCTTCGCGGGCAAGCCCGCTCCTACAGGGATTGCACAGTTCCTGTAGGAGCGGGCTTGCCCGCGAAGAGGCCCAGAAGGTCAGTTCAGGAAATCAGCACTCGATAGCGCTGACCGCCAGGCCGCCGCGCGAGGTCTCTTTGTACTTGTCGTGCATATCGGCCCCGGTATCGCGCATGGTGCGGATTACCTGGTCGAGGGAAATGAAGTGCTCACCATCGCCGCGCAACGCCATCTGCACCGCGTTGATGGCCTTCACCGCAGCAATCGCGTTGCGCTCGATGCAGGGCACTTGCACCAACCCGCCAACCGGGTCGCAGGTCAGGCCGAGGTTGTGTTCCAGGGCAATTTCAGCGGCGTTCTCAACCTGTGGCGGGGTGGCGCCGAGCACTTCGGCAAGCCCCGCTGCGGCCATCGCGCAGGCCGAGCCGACTTCCCCCTGGCAACCCACTTCGGCACCGGAGATCGAAGCGTTCTTCTTGCACAGGATGCCCACAGCGGCGGCAGCCAGGAAGTAATCGACAACGCTGGACTCATCCACCGCATCGCTGAATCGCATGTAGTAATGCAGCACCGCCGGGATGATGCCTGCCGCGCCGTTGGTAGGCGCGGTCACCATGCGCCCGCCGGCGGCGTTTTCTTCATTGACCGCCAAGGCGAACAGGTTGACCCATTCCATGGCACTCATGGTCGAGCCGATCACGTTGGGCTTGCCGATTTCCTGCAGGCTGCGGTGCAGCTTGGCGGCACGGCGGCGCACGTTCAGCCCGCCGGGTAGCGTGCCCTCGTACTTGAGGCCGTTGTTGACGCATTCCTGCATGGCTTCCCAGAGCTTGTGCAGGCCAGCGCGGATGTCTTCCTCGCTGCGCCAGACCTTCTCGTTGGCCATCATCAATTGCGACACGCTGAGGTCGTTTTGCTTGCACAGGCGCAGCAGTTCAGCGGCGCTGTTGAAGTCGTACGGCAACACTGTCTGGTCAGCATCCAGCACACCGCTGGCGGCTTGGGCTGCATCGACCACAAAGCCGCCGCCCACCGAGTAATAGGTGTCGCGGTGCAACTCACCCTGCTCGCCTTCGGCAATCAGGGTCATGGCGTTAGGGTGATACGGCAGGTTCTCGTCCAGCAGCAGCATGTCGCGGGCCCAGACGAACTCGACAGGCAAGCGGCTATCCAGCTGCAGGGTGTTGGTTTCGCGCAGGTCAGCGATACGCGGCACGATCTGGGTCGGGTCAATGGCGTCCGGCCACTCGCCCATCAGGCCCATGATGGTGGCGTTGTCGGTGCCATGACCAATACCGGTGGCCGACAGCGAGCCATACAGGCGCACTTCGATCCGTTTTACACGCTCCAGCTCACCGCGTTCGCGCAGGCCCTGAACGAACAGGGCGCCAGCACGCATGGGGCCGACGGTGTGGGAGCTGGAGGGCCCGACACCGATCTTGAACAGGTCGAACACGCTGATGGCCATTGTCGAATCACCTCTTGCTGGGCTTGTCTCTGCGCGCCATGCGCAGGGCGGGGTAGCTGCTAGGCTCAAACAGCGGGCCGCCTTGAATGCCAGCATCATCGGGCTTTTACCGCCCACCTCGCCGTCTGCAACCGACGTACTTTTGTCCAGCAGCGCCGCGCTGTTCTCAACCAGAAACTGCGCCCACCGCGCCGTTTTCCAGCGGCCTGGTGACGCAAAAATGCGCGCGAGGGGGTGGAAAAATCCATAAGCGACATCGCCCATACTGGATACGACCCGTTCCGTACTGGATACGACCCAACCAGTAGGCGATTGCCCGGCGCTGGAGGATTATCGAAAGCGACTCGTAAAGCACGGCCACGCATCCTGCCCTCTGCAGGCCTGGTCGACCGGACCCTCAGAAAGCCCGGCGACCCACGCGAACCCGAAGACAATATCTCAGGAGTCCATCCATGAAAGGTTCACCCTCGCTGTTACTGGTTGCGTTGCTGTCCGCGCCATTGCTGGCCCAAGCAGCCGAACCCGAGCAATGTCAGACTGTACGCTTCTCCGATGTCGGCTGGACCGACATCACAGTCACGACCGCGACCACCAGCGTTGTGCTCGAAGCACTGGGTTACAAGACCCACACCACCATGATCTCGGTACCGGTGACCTACAAGTCGCTGGCCACCGGCAAGGACCTGGACGTGTTTCTCGGCAACTGGATGCCGACCATGGAGAACGACATCAAGCAGTACCGCGACGCCGGCACGGTAGAAACCGTGCGCGCCAACCTGGAGAACGCCAAGTACACCCTGGCAGTCCCCCAGGCGCTGTACGACAAGGGCCTGAAGGATTTCAGCGACATACCCAAGTTCAAGAAGGAACTGGACGGCAAGATCTACGGCATCGAACCGGGTAACGACGGTAACCGCACCATCCAGAGCATGATCGACAAGAACGCCTTTGGCTTGAAGGACGCCGGTTTCAAGATCGTGCAGTCCAGCGAGGCGGGCATGCTGTCGCAAGTTGACCGCGCGCAGAAACGCGGCGAGGCATTGGTGTTCCTGGGCTGGGAGCCACACCCGATGAACACCCGCTTCAAGATGCAGTACCTGACCGGCGGGGACGACTTCTTCGGCCCCGACTTCGGCAAGGCGACCGTGCTGACAAACACCCGCAAAGGATACACGCAGGAATGCAGCAACGTTGGCCAACTGCTTAAGAACCTGTCGTTCGAGCTCAAGGATGAAAGCACCATGATGGGCTATGTCCTGGACGACAAGATGAAACCCGAGGCCGCCGCCAAGAAATGGATCAAGGACAACCCAGGCAAGCTGGATGCCTGGCTGGCCGGCGTTACCACCGTTGATGGCAAGCCTGGCCTGGAGGCGGTCAAGGCCAAGCTTACGCAATAACGAACTACGCAGTAGCGCTACCTCGGGGCAGGACCGTGCCTGCCCCGGGTTGATTTCAATCTATGCAGGTGGAAGCTCGCTATCATGCTTATCGATCAGAAAATACCTCTGGGCCAGTACATCGCGTCGTTCGTCGAATGGCTGACCCAGAACGGCGCGAATTACTTCGACGCCATCGCGCAAGGCCTGGAGTTCATGATCCATGGCGTCACCAGCGCCCTGACTTTCTTCAACCCGTTCGTGCTTATCGCCCTGTTCGCCGCCCTGGCGCACTTCATCCAGCGCAAGTGGGCCCTGACCGCATTTGTCGCCCTGTCGTTCCTGCTGATCCTCAACCTGGGATACTGGCAGGAAACCATGGAAACCCTGGCGCAGGTCACCTTCGCCACGGTGGTATGTGTGGTGATCGGCGTGCCACTGGGCATCCTCGCCGCGCACAAGCCGATGTTCTATACCGCCATGCGCCCGGTGCTCGACCTGATGCAGACGGTGCCCACATTCGTCTACCTGATCCCTACCCTGACCCTGTTCGGCCTGGGCGTGGTGCCGGGGCTGATTTCCACCGTGGTGTTCGCCATCGCCGCGCCCATTCGCCTGACCTACCTGGGCATCTGCGACGTGCCACAAGAGTTGATGGACGCCGGCAAGGCCTTTGGCTGCTCGCGTCGTCAACTGCTTACCCGTATCGAACTGCCGCACGCGATGCCAAGCATCGCCGCCGGTGTCACTCAATGCATCATGCTGTCGCTGTCGATGGTGGTGATTGCCGCCCTGGTTGGCGCTGACGGCCTGGGCAAACCTGTGGTCAACGCACTGAACACCGCCGATATCTCCCTGGGCTTCGAAGCGGGCCTGGCGATCGTGCTGCTGGCAATCATGCTCGACCGTATCTGCAAGCAACCGGAACTGCCGGTAAGGGGTGAGGCATGAGTATCATTCGTTTCGAAGACGTCGACGTCATCTTCTCCAACAAGCCGCGCGAGGCACTGGCGCTGCTGGACCAAGGCCAGACCCGCGAGCAGATCCTCAAGCAGACCGGCCTGGTGGTGGGTGTCGAAAAGGCCAACCTCGATATCAACAAAGGCGAGATCTGCGTGCTGATGGGCTTGTCTGGCTCGGGCAAGTCGAGCCTGCTGCGCTGCATCAACGGCCTCAACACTGTCAGCCGTGGCAAGTTGTTCGTCGAGCACGAAGGCAAGCACATCGACATTGCCAACTGCTCCGCGGCCGAGCTGAAGATGATGCGCACCAAGCGCATTGCCATGGTGTTCCAGAAGTTTGCCCTGATGCCTTGGCTGACGGTGCGCGAGAACATCAGCTTTGGCCTGGAAATGCAGGGTCGCCCGGAAAAGGAACGGCGCAAGCTGGTCGACGAGAAGCTTGAGCTGGTGGGCCTGACCCAGTGGCGCAACAAGAAGCCGGATGAGCTGTCTGGCGGCATGCAGCAGCGCGTGGGCCTGGCCCGGGCGCTGGCGATGGATGCCGACATCTTGCTGATGGACGAACCGTTCTCGGCACTGGATCCACTGATCCGCCAGGGCCTGCAAGATGAGCTGCTTGGCCTGCAGGCCAAGTTGAGCAAAACCATCGTGTTCGTCAGCCACGACCTGGACGAGGCGCTGAAACTGGGTACCCGGATCGCGATCATGAAGGACGGGCGGATCATCCAGTACAGCAAGCCGGAGGAGATCGTGCTGAACCCGGCCGACGAATACGTGCGCACCTTCGTCGCCCATACCAACCCGCTGAACGTGCTGTGCGGGCGCAGCCTGATGCGCAGCCTGGACAACTGCAAACGGGTCAATGGCTCGGTGTGCCTGGACCCAGGTATCGATTCGTGGCTGGACCTTGGCGAAGGCGGCGCGCTCAAGCGTGCACGCCAGGGCCAGAACGGGCTGGATATGCAGAGATGGGCACCGGGGCAAGATGTGGAGCTGCTGGAGCGCAGACCGACCGTGGTGCACGCTGACATCGGCATGCGTGAGGCACTGCAGATTCGTTATCAAACCGGCAACAAGCTGGTGCTGCAGGATAACGACAGGGTGGTGGGGATACTCGGGGATACCGAGCTTTACCACGCGCTGCTCGGCAAGAACCACGGTTGAGGCAATTGGGGCCGCTTCGCGGCCCTTTCGCGGGCACGCCCGCTCCCACAGGTTTGTGGACTGCCCCCAAGAAGTTGGACACCAATCCAACTCTTGGGGGCAGTCCAGGTTTGCTGAGATCTCTGTGGGAACGGGCGTGCCCGCGAAGGGCTGCAAAGCAGCCCCGATCAATGGATCAGCGAACGACGATCCCGCGCGAAGCCATGTAAGCCTTGGCTTCAGGCACTGTGTACTCGCCAAAGTGGAAGATGCTGGCCGCCAGCACCGCGCTGGCATGCCCTTCCAGAATGCCGTCAGCCAAGTGCTGCAGGTTACCCACACCCCCCGAGGCAATCACCGGAATCCCCAGCGCATCACTGATAGCGCGGGTAACGCCCAGGTCGAAGCCGTTCTTCATGCCGTCCTGGTCCATGCTGGTCAGCAGGATCTCGCCAGCGCCCAGGCCTTCCATCTTCTTCGCCCACTCGACTGCATCCAGCCCGGTCGGTTTGCGCCCGCCGTGAGTGAAAATCTCCCAGCGCGGCGCTTCACCTGGCCCGGACACTTTCTTGGCATCGATGGCGACAACGATGCACTGCGAACCGAAACGGTCCGCCGCCTCGCCAACAAACTCTGGGTTGAACACCGCGGCGGTGTTGATCGAGACCTTGTCGGCACCGGCGTTGAGCAGGTTGCGGATGTCCTGCACGGTCCGCACGCCACCCCCTACCGTCAGCGGGATGAACACCTGGCTGGCCATGCGCTCGACGGTATGCAAAGTGGTGTCGCGGCCATCGACGCTGGCGGTGATGTCGAGAAAGGTGATTTCGTCAGCACCTTGCTCGTCGTAGCGACGGGCGATTTCCACCGGGTCGCCGGCATCACGGATGTTCTCGAACTTGACGCCCTTGACCACCCGGCCGTTGTCCACGTCCAGGCAAGGGATAATGCGCTTGGCCAGTGCCATGGTTCAGTCCTCAGCCTTGGTAGTTGTCACAGAAGGCCTGGGCCTCAGCAACATCCAGGGTGCCTTCGTAGATGGCACGGCCGGTGATGGCGCCGATGATGCCCGGGGCCTTGGCGTCCAGCAGCGCCTTGATGTCGCCCAGGTTGTGAATGCCGCCCGAGGCGATCACCGGGATACGGGTGGCTTCAGCCAGTGCCTTGGTGAAGGGCACATTGCAGCCCTGCATCATGCCGTCCTTTGCGATGTCGGTGTAGACGATCGCCGAGACGCCATCGGCCTCGAAACGCTTGGCCAGGTCGATGACCTGCACCGAGCTCACTTCGGCCCAACCGTCGGTGGCGACGAAACCGTCCTTGGCGTCCAGGCCGACGATGACCTTGCCCGGGAAGGCTTTGCACGCTTCAGCGACGAACTCGGGCTGCTTGACGGCCTTGGTGCCAATGATCACGTAGCTGACGCCAGCCTTGACGTAGTGTTCGATGGTTTCCAGCGAACGGATACCGCCGCCGATCTGGATCGGCAGGTTCGGGTAGCGCTTGGCGATGGCGGTAACCACTTCACCATTGACCGGCTGGCCTTCGAAGGCGCCGTTGAGGTCGACCAGGTGCAGGCGGCGGCAGCCACCCTCGACCCACTTGGCGGCCATGCTCACCGGGTCGTCGGAAAATACCGTAGAGTCTTCCATGCGGCCCTGGCGCAGGCGCACGCAAGCACCGTCCTTCAGATCGATAGCGGGGATAATCAGCATCTTGGGAACCTGTCTATTTGTTGGGTTTCAGGGCTTCTCGAGTGCCCACAGGTCGCTTTCGATGCTCTCGAACCGCTCCTTGAGGTGCAGCTGAACATCGGCAATCGCCCTGTTGTAGTAATGGGGTGCAATCTCTTTGCTGAACAGCTCGAGGACCTCGGCCACCTCGAACGACCCCAACTGCAGCTCGAAGCGGTCTTCGAGAAAACGCTTCAAGGTATCGAGCGCTTCGCGCTCCTGCTCGGGGGCCAGGGTGATGGTCGGGGCCTTGGTCTTCGACCTGCTCATTTACCAGCGCCCGTCCCAGGCGATGAAGTTCTGCAGCAGCTGCAGGCCATGGGTATGGCTCTTCTCCGGGTGGAACTGCACGGCAAAACGCGAACCGTCGGCCAGCGCTGCGGCGAAGTCGACGCCATAGTGACCGCGTCCCACCACTTGGCCCGGCTTGCCGGCATTGATGTAGTAGCTGTGCACGAAGTAGAAACGTGCGCGGTCAGGGATGTCGTGCCACAGCGGGTGGTCGATGGTCTGGCTGACTTCGTTCCAGCCCATGTGCGGCACCTTCAGGTGCTCGCCCTCTTCTTGCAGGTCTTTGCCGAAAAAGCGCACCTGGCCAGGGAACAGGCCAATGCAGTCGACGCCGTTGTTTTCCTCACTGTGCTCGAGCAGCGCCTGCATACCGACGCAGATGCCGAGGAACGGGCGGTCCTGGCTGACTTCGCGCACCAGGCTGTCGAAGCCCAGGCGGCGGATTTCGGCCATGCAGTCGCGAATCGCGCCCACGCCCGGGAACACCACACGGTCGGCCTCGCGGATCACTGAGGCATCGCTGGTCACCAGCACTTTACCGGCACCTACGTGCTCAAGCGCCTTGGCCACCGAGTGCAGGTTACCCATGCCATAGTCGATTACGGCTACCGTTTGCATTTACAGGCACCCTTTGGTGGAAGGCATCTGCCCGGCCATACGCTCGTCGAGGGTGATGGCCATGCGCAGGGCACGGCCGAAAGCCTTGAATACGGTTTCGATCTGGTGGTGGGTGTTGTGGCCACGCAGGTTGTCGATGTGCAGGGTTACCAGGGCGTGGTTGACGAAGCCCTGGAAAAACTCCTGGAACAGGTCGACATCGAAGCCGCCAACGCTTGCACGGGTATACGGCACGTGCATCTGCAGGCCTGGGCGGCCAGAGAAGTCGATGACCACGCGTGACAGCGCTTCGTCCAGCGGCACGTAGGCGTGGCCGTAGCGGAAGATACCTTTCTTGTCACCGATAGCTTGGGCGAATGCCATGCCCAGGGTGATGCCGACGTCTTCGACGGTATGGTGATCGTCGATATGCGTGTCACCCTTGCACTCGATATCCAGATCGATCAGCCCATGGCGGGCAATCTGGTCCAGCATGTGTTCAAGGAAAGGCACACCGATATCGAATCGGGCCTTGCCACTGCCATCGAGGTTGATCGAGCACTTGACCTGGGTTTCCAGGGTATTGCGCTCGACGGAAGCCTTACGTTCGACCATCACCAGCTCCGCAAAATCATTGGGCGAAAAGGGTTTCATTATAGGCCCAGAACGCGCCAGCTTGAAACGCGGATGACATATGGCAAAGCCAGGTTTTACGCTGGCTGGATGCTGCTACAGGTCTATACAACTGCGTAATGGGGGCTGCTTTGCAGCCCATCGCGACACAAGGCCGCTCCCACAGGGACCGCGCAACCCTGAAGCGTACGCGGTCCCTGTGGGAGCGGCCTTGCGTCGCGAAAGGGGCGCAAAGCGCACCCATGCAGTTACATCAATGGAACAGGACAGCAGTCTTCTGCAGTGTCACCCAAACACCCCAGGCCAACGGCACAACCACCACCGCCCAGGCCAGCAGCACCAGTGGCAGGCTGCCTGGCGCCGCCTTCCACTCCAGCGACCGCGCCCCATCGGCGCCCTTGTCATGGCTCAACGCACGCTCGGCCGCCAGTTCGGCATCACTCATGAAGTGCTTGTCGGCCACCGGGCGCACCAGCATGTTGCAGATAAAGCCCAGCACCAGCAGACCCGCGAGAATGTACAAGGTCATGTCATAAGCCGCCGCCCGCTCCACGCCCGCTGCCAGTTGATACTCGCGCAGGTAGGTGATCAGCACCGGCCCCAGCACCCCCGCTGCCGCCCAGGCGGTCAGCAGGCGGCCATGGATGGCACCCACCATCTGCGTGCCGAACAGGTCGGCCAGGTAGGCCGGCACCGTTGCAAAACCACCGCCATACATCGACAGGATGATGCAGAACGCTGCCACGAAAAGCGCCACGTTGCCCAGGTGCCCCATGTTCGGCACCAGGCTGTACAAGCCCACGCCCAAGGCGAAGAAGGCAAAATAGGTGTTCTTGCGGCCGATGTAGTCGGAGAACGATGCCCAGAAGAACCGGCCGCCAATGTTGAACAGGCTCAGCAGGCCGGTAAAGCCGGCGGCGATCGCGGCAATCTGCGCCAACTGCGCAGTGCTCAGCTGGCTGAAGGTCAGTTCGTTGCCCAGTAATTTACCGGCGAACACTTCCTGCAGCAGCGGTGACGCCATGCCCAAAATGCCGATGCCCGCCGACACGTTCAGGCACAGCACCAGCCAGATCAGCGCGAACTGCGGGGTCTTCCAGGCCACACTGACGTGCACGTGGCGGTCGGTGACCATGGCGTTACTGGCATTCTTCAACGGCGCAGCCCAGCCTTCAGGCTTCCAGCCGGTCGGTGGTACGCGATACGCCAGGGCGCCAGCGGTCATGAACACAAAGTAGATCGCCGCCATGGCGACAAAGCTCTGCCATACGCCAACTTCGTGCTCATTGCCAAAATGCCCCATAAGCGCGGTGGCCAGCGGCGCCCCGACCATGGCCCCGCCGCCGAAGCCCATGATCGCCATACCGGTGGCCATGCCACGTTTGTCCGGGAACCACTTGATCAAGGTCGACACGGGTGAGATGTAGCCCAGGCCCAGGCCGATACCGCCAATCACGCCGGAGCCAAGCCACATCAGCCACAATTGATGGGTTTTCACACCTATCGCCGAAAGCAGCATGCCACCGCACCAGCACAAGGCCGACACCAGGCCAGCCTTGCGCGGGCCGGCGTGCTCCAGCCAGCCGCCCAGCACCGCCGCCGAGCAACCGAGGAAGACGAAGAACAGGGTGTAGATCCAGCTCAGCATCGAGATTGGCCAGTCGCATTCGGCGCTGAACATACGGGCCATGAAGCCCATGTCTGCCGCACAGGCGACGGGGGCGGTGATCCCCAGGGCTTGCGACAAGGGCAGCCAGAATACCGAGAAGCCGTAGGCCATACCGATGCACAGGTGAATGGCCAAGGCAGCTGGCGGGACCAGCCAGCGGTTGAAGCCCGGGCGGGCGATTATGCGTTCCTTCGACAGGAAGCCTGGCTCACTGGCCGAGCTTCCCGTCGCGACGGTACTGGTCATGAATCTGATCCTTGTTATAGGGAGGGTGCTCGCGAAGCGGCGCAAGGGTAGCAGCATCAAGCAGCATGAAAGCAATCTGCCATCGTCCATTTTTGCCTAACTGAATCGGTCATGTCCCCGGCAAAAGCTCAGTATTAAGCTGTCGAAAGCCGTACCCTCTGATGCAGGCGTAGGAATTTTCTACATCTCTAGTCGTACAAGCAGGGGTAACCGCTACAGCGTTATACTCTGCCGCCTGAACTCACTAACGGACTAAAAGGACTCGCCCATGAAAGCGCTCGGCAAAATCCTGGGACTGGGGCTTCTCGGGTTACTGCTGATCATCGTGGCGCTGGGCTTCGCCCTGACCCACCTCTTTGATCCCAACGACTACAAAGACGAGATTCGCCAGCTGGCGCGCGACAAGGCCCACGTCGAACTGACCCTCAATGGTGACATCGGCTGGAGCCTGTTCCCGTGGCTGGGTCTGGAGCTGCACGAAGCCAGCATCGCTACCTTGAACAAACCCAAGGAACCGTTCGCCGACCTGCAGATGCTTGGCCTTTCAGTCCGTGTGCTGCCGCTGCTGCGCCGCGAAGTGCAAATGAGCGACGTACGTGTCGAGGGCCTGAACCTGACCCTGGCGCGTGACGAACAGGGCCATGGCAACTGGGAGGACATCGGCAAGCCGCTACCCGCGCAGAATGGCGCAGGCACCGATGCACAGGCACAGGCACCTGCCGAGCAGGCGCCTGCGACCACCGACAGCAACGACCGCGCCATCAAGCTGGACATCGACAGCCTGACCGTGAACAACGCCCGCGTGCAGTACACCGATGCCAAGACCGGCCAAAATTACAGCGCCGAGAGCATCCAGCTGAGCACCGGCCCGGTCCATGAAGGCGCAAACATCCCGCTCAAGGCCAGCGCCTTCGTCAGCGCCAGCCAGCCGAGCATCAAAGCCCGTACCGAGCTGGCCGGCGAATTGCGCTTCGACCGCAAGCTCAAGCGCTACAACTTCGAAGACATGCGCCTGTCGGGCGAGACCTCGGGTGAGCCTACCGGCGGCAAGACCGTGACCTTCGCCGCCCAAGGACAACTGCTGGTCGACCTGGCCGCCAATGTCGCCTCGTGGAACGGCCTGAAAGTCTCGGCCAACCAACTGCGCGCCCTCGGTGAGCTGAACCTGCGTGATCTGGACAAAGCACCCCAGCTGAGCGGCGGCCTGTCCATCGCCCAGTTCAACCTGCGCGCCTTCCTTGAAAGCATTGGCCACCCGCTGCCGGCCACCAACGACCCGGCCGCCTTCGCCAAGCTGGAGCTGGTGACTCGCCTGCAGGGCACGCCCAGCAGCCTGGCCCTGGAAGACCTGGCGGTGAAGCTGGACGACAGCACCTTCAGCGGCCGCGTGGCCGTCGAAGATTTCGCCAAACAAGCCCTGCGCCTGCAGCTTAAGGGCGACACCTTCGACGCCGACCGCTACCTGCCGGCCAAGAGCGAAGAAGCCAAGGGCGCCACCGCTGCGCGCCAGGCCGAGATCAAGCAACAAGAGGCCAGCGCCGTAGCCGGTGCTGGCACCACACCACTGCCCAACGCCCCAACACACGTGGCATGGAGCGACGACAAGCTGCTGCCGGTCGACCGTCTGCGCGCCCTCGACCTGCAGGCCGACCTGGCCTTCGGCTCGTTGACCCTGGACAAGCTGCCGATCGAGGACGCCCAGCTCAAGGCCGTTGGCCAAGGCGGCCTGCTGACCCTGCAAACCTTGCGCGGAGCGCTGTACAACGGCACCTTCGAAGCCAAGGGCACGGTCGACGTTCGCCCTGCCGTGCCACAGCTGGGTGTGAACACCAATATCCAGCGGGTGCCGGTGGAACACTTCATCAAGGCCGAAGGCAAGGAACAGACGCCGCCTGTCAAGGGCCTGCTGACCCTGACCAGTGATCTGACAGCCACCGGTAACAGCCAGAAAGCACTGGTCGACACCCTGAACGGCAGCGCAAACTTCGCCATCAACGATGGCGTGCTGGTCAATGCCAACCTGGAACAGCAGCTGTGCCAGGCCATCGCCACGCTCAATCGCAAGACGCTGAGCAGCGAACCACGCGGCAAGGACACCCCGTTCCAGGAACTGCGCGGCAGCCTGGTAGTACGCAATGGCGTCGCCAGCAACCCGGACCTCAAGGCGCGCATCCCGGGCCTCACCGTCAATGGCCATGGTGACCTCGACCTGCGCGTGCTGGGCATGGACTACAACGTCGGTGTAGTCGTCGAAGGCGACCAGCGTGCC
This sequence comes from Pseudomonas sp. BO3-4, assembly GCF_034044115.1. Lineage (NCBI taxonomy): Bacteria > Pseudomonadati > Pseudomonadota > Gammaproteobacteria > Pseudomonadales > Pseudomonadaceae > Pseudomonas > Pseudomonas sp. BO3-4. The sequence continues at coordinate 293,057 of NZ_CP139018.1, read as the reverse complement.
ATGCCGGACCCGGCCTGCCAGGTCAACGAACGTTATGTAGGTGTTGAAGTACCCCTGCGCTGCCGTGGTCCGCTGGAACTCGGCGCAAAGGCCTGCCGCCTGGACCAGAACGGCCTGGGCAAGGTTGCCGCCAAACTGGCCGGCAACCGCCTGAAGGACAAGATCGATGAAAAGCTTGATGAAAAACTTGGAGACAAAGTGAGCCCGGAACTGAAAGACGCGCTCAAGGGGCTGTTCAAGCGATGAGCCCCGAGCAGTTCTCCAGCGCAGTGCTGGACTGGTATGACGAGCACGGCCGGCACGACCTGCCCTGGCAACAGGGCATCACGCCGTACCGGGTGTGGGTGTCGGAAATCATGTTGCAGCAGACCCAGGTCAGCACCGTACTCAACTACTTCGACCGCTTCATGCAGGCCCTGCCAACCGTGCAAGCCCTGGCCGAGGCACCGGAGGACGAAGTGCTGCACCTGTGGACCGGCCTGGGTTACTACACCCGCGCACGCAACCTGCAAAAGGCCGCCAAGGTCGTCGTCGAGCAACATGGCGGCGAATTCCCGCGCAGCGTCGAGCAGCTTACCGAGCTGCCCGGCATTGGCCGCTCCACTGCCGGCGCCATCGCCAGCATCAGCATGGGCATCCGCGCACCGATCCTCGACGGCAACGTCAAGCGCGTGCTGGCACGCTACACCGCCCAGGCCGGCTACCCCGGCGAACCCAAGGTTGCCAATCAGCTATGGGCCACCGCCGAGCGCTTTACCCCGCAACAACGCGCCAACCACTACACCCAGGCGATGATGGACATGGGCGCCACGCTGTGTACGCGCAGCAAGCCCAGTTGCCTGATCTGCCCGTTGCAGCGCGGCTGCGAAGCGCACCTGCACGGCGAAGAAACCCGCTACCCCGAGCCCAAACCGCGCAAGGCGCTGCCGCAACGGCGCACACTGATGCCACTGCTGGCCAACCACGAAGGTGCCATCCTGCTTTACCGCCGCCCTTCCAGCGGCCTGTGGGGTGGTTTGTGGAGCCTCCCGGAGCTGGACGACATCGCCCAGCTCGACGACCTGGCCTACCAGCACGGCCTGCGCCTGGCTGGCCGCCACGCCATGGACGGCCTGACCCATACCTTCAGCCACTTCCAGCTGGCGATCGAGCCTTGGCTCGTGCGCGTCGACCCGGTCGGCGAGCACGTGGTCGAGGCCGACTGGCTCTGGTATAACCTCGCCACCCCGCCGCGCCTGGGCCTCGCCGCTCCGGTGAAAAAGCTGCTTGAACGCGCGACCGACGAACTGATTGCAGGAGACGCCCGATGACCCGCACCGTGATGTGCCGCAAATACCAAGAAGAACTGCCAGGCCTGGAACGCCCGCCCTATCCCGGTGCCAAGGGCCAGGACATCTTCGAACACATCTCGCAGAAAGCCTGGGCCGACTGGCAGAAGCACCAGACCATGCTGATCAACGAGAAGCGCCTGAACATGATGAACGCCGAGGACCGCAAATTCCTCCAGGCTGAGATGGACAAGTTTTTCGCCGGCGAAGAATACGCCCAGGCCGAAGGCTACGTTCCACCGGCCGAATGACCCCAAAAATCGTAAGCGACGGAATTAATTTAAAATTTTTTCAAAAAGTCGTTGACGAGCGGTCCGGAAATCTATTTAATTCACCTCGTCGCCCAGATAGCTCAGTCGGTAGAGCAGAGGATTGAAAATCCTCGTGTCGGCGGTTCGACTCCGTCTCTGGGCACCACCTTCAAGCTTCTGGTGGTTGCAAAGTTACCCGAAGCGACAACAAGAAACCCGCCTAGTGCGGGTTTTTTGTTGCCTGTGATTTTTAACTTCAGCAGCTTCGAAGAACACCAGATTTCACAACGCAACCTGAAGGCTCGCCATGCAATCGAGAAACCCGCAGCCATAAGCAGACTGCGGGCCAAACCTTACTCGTCCGACATGGAACGAAGATGATTGAATGCGTCCTCGGTCATGTGCCCCATGTAGGAGATGCTGTGCAACTGAAGGTGGCCGTGTTGCTTGCCTTTTTCGATAATGGCGGCGATGTCAGCCTTTGTAATCCTTTGCTCGTCGCAATCGGCGAAACCGGTTGGATAGTAAACCCTGCCATCGTCCGTGTAGCCGTACAGGGTGACCAGATAAAAGTGCTTCATGACTCCTCCTTTGTAGCGCAAACGTGCGCATCACTCACAGACGCCGAATTGGCGCAGTGACAGGCTGCCAGCCAGCATGGCTGGCAGCAGGAGAGAAGCTACGCAGGGCCCACGGTTCGCATAATCTGGATATGTATCCCACAGACATCTCAAGCTGCAGCGCCCAGGCGCACGGCTTGGGTTTATCGGGCAATTGCGCTTCAATACGCGCACTTTCAGACACACCCAAGGATTTCCCCATGGCCACCCCTACCAAGCAACAGAAACGCGCCAAGCGCGCCGCCAGCAAGGCCAAGCAGAACCGCATGGTACGCAGCGGCCAAGCGGTCAAGGCCAGCGCCGGCGACAGCGCCAGCGTCGAGCAGGTGTACAACAAGGCCATGGAGTCGGGCAGCTACGACGCGATGTTCAACAAGATGAAGGAAGCCCAGGAAGGCGGCCTGGTGCCAATGATCTCGGTGTTCCTGGTGGATCCGCTGCTCGCCCTGGTGCTCAAGGGGCACAAGGAAGAACACGCCACCGACTACATCGTGCTGGTGTTCAACGCCTACCGCAAATGGCTGGACGGCGCTGACGAAGAGACCACCATGGCCTGGCTGGAGAGTGATGAGTTCCAGGACGCCTATATCGCTGCTTCCGAACTCGTGGCCAAGCAACAGCAGAAGCAGTTTGGCTGACAGGGCCATGTAACCCGTTGTGGCCTCCGCGCGGCCCCTGTAGGAGCGGGTTTACCCGCGAATACGATGGCGGCTGCGACGGTGATAAGCCAGGGAAATTGGCCAGCAGGCCCGGCCCTTTCGCGGGTAAACCCGCTCCTACGGGCCTGTGGCGAACCTGCGGGCTTGCCCACGAAAGGGCCATCACAGGCAACAAAAAAAGGCCGCACCCTTCACAGGGCGCGGCCTTCTCATTTCAGCCAGCGCGGATCAGCTGTCCAGCGCCGCCCGCCCGGCAGCCTCGCGCTTGCGGTGCACCAGCAAGCCAGCCGCCACCACACCAATACTCAGCAACGCAGTCGCAATGATCTCCGCACGGTGATCCTCACGCAGCGCCATCACCACCAGAATGGCAACGATGAAGGCAATGGTCGCCCAGGTCAGGCCCGGGAACAGCCACATCTTGAAGGTGATCTTCTCGCCGCGGGCTTCACGCTGGGCGCGCATGCGCAGCTGCGACACGGCAATCACCAGGTACACCAGCAGCGCGATGGCGCCAGAGCTGGCCAGCAGGAACTCGAACACCTGGGCCGGTGCCACAAAGTTGGCGAACACGCAGAGAAACGCAGCCGCGGTGGACAGCAGTACCGCCACATGCGGGGTCGCCGCCTTGGTGGTGCGCTGGGCGATGGCCGGGGCGTCGCCACGCTTGCTCAGCGAGAACAACATGCGCGAAGAAGTGTACAGCGCCGAGTTCAGGCAGCTGGTCACGGCAATCAGCACAACAATGTCGACGATCAGCTTGGCATTCGGCACACCAATACGGCTCAGCACGGTCTGGTAGGAGCCCGTCTCGGCCAAGGCCGGGTCGTTCCACGGCACCAGGGCCACGACCAGGAAGATCGACACCAGGTAGAACAGGCAGATACGCCAGATTACCGAGTTGGTGGCACGGCTGATCTGTTTGCCCGGGTCCTTCGACTCGGCAGCGGCGATGGTGACGATTTCGGTACCCATGAACGAGAACATGGTGGTCAGCATGGCTGCCAGCACTGCGCCCAGGCCGTTGGGCATGAAGCCCTGGGTATCGAACAGGTGGCTGGCACCGCTCACCTGGCTGCTCGGTACAAAGCCGAACAAGGCAGCACAGCCCACGGCGATGAAGCCGATGATCGCCAGCACTTTGAGCAGGGCAAACCAGAACTCGAACTCACCGTAGTTCTTCACGCTGCACAGGTTGGTAAGTGTCAGTGCCAGGGTAATGATGAGGGAGAACGCCCACAGGTCAACCGCCGGGAACCAGGCATGCAGAATGGCCGCGGCGGCGTTGGCCTCCAGCGGAATTACCAACACCCAGAACCACCAGTACAGCCAGCCAATGGTGAAACCGGCCCAGCGCCCGATGGCACGGTCGGCATACGTAGAGAACGAACCGGTGTCAGGCGAGGCGACTGCCATTTCACCCAGCATACGCATGACCAGCACGACCAGCGTACCGGCGGCAGCGTAAGCCAGCAGCACGGCAGGGCCGGCAGCTGCGATGGCGTGGCCGGAGCCTACGAACAGGCCGGCACCGATGACGCCAGCGATGGACAGCATGGTCACATGCCGTTGTTTGAGCCCCTGAGCGAGGTCATTGGAATTGTTACCGCTCATTGAAACTACCTTTGTAAGGAGTGGACCACGCCGACTGCGGGTACAGAGCGCGCCAGGGGATGACCCAGGCGTCGCTGCAATCGGCGGTTTCCAACTGGCAATAAGCGCGCCACATGCCGAATACACCCGTCAGAAAATTCTGCAGGCCTTTTAGGATGCGGCTTGGAGGGCTTTCGGCCATTGCATGACCGAAAGGGCATCAAATCATCGGATTACTGAAATACCCACTTACAAATGCACCAAAGGTGCTCCTCGGTAACACCTGTGCACCACCGCAATGCCAAAAAGTGCAACCCATAGGTACAACCTTGTGACATCAACATGGCATTCGTGGGTGAACCCGTTTGCACTGGCAAAAGGTCGGGTTTACCCCTCCAATGGGTCAAAACAGCTTCCATGCGCCGGCCAAAGCTGGCACCATCGCGCCTTTTTTCATCAAGGCTCTGGTGCTGGGCGACACCTTCGCGGACATCTGCGCGACGTTACGCTGTAGCGATGCGACAAACTGCCCCACCAGCGCCCCCAGTCCCCGGCGACCCTGTTGGCCGTCATAATGCCGCTATGCTAGCTTGGCGCACGCCAGGAAGGCCGCCAACAGCTGGGAACGCACCCGAACACATGAGGACCGCACATGGCTCAGGCCACGCCCGCGCTGGAAATCCGCAATTTGCACAAACGCTACGGCGAGCAGGAAATTCTCAAGGGCATTTCGCTGACCGCTCGCGACGGTGACGTGATCTCCATCCTGGGGTCGTCCGGCTCCGGCAAGTCCACCCTGCTGCGCTGCATCAACCTGCTCGAGAACCCGCACCAGGGCGAAATCCTGGTCGCCGGCGAAGCCCTCAAGCTCAAGGCCGCCAAGAATGGCGACCTGATCGCAGCCGACAACCGCCAGATCAATCGCCTGCGCAGCGAAATCGGCTTTGTCTTCCAGAATTTCAACCTGTGGCCGCACATGTCGATCCTCGACAACATCATCGAGGCGCCACGCCGCGTGCTCGGCCAAAGCAAGGCCGAAGCCATCGAAGCCGCCGAAGCGCTGCTGAACAAGGTCGGCATCTACGACAAACGCCACAGCTACCCCGCCCAGCTTTCCGGTGGCCAGCAACAGCGCGCCGCCATTGCCCGTACCCTGGCCATGAAGCCCAAGGTCATCCTGTTCGACGAGCCCACTTCGGCCCTCGATCCGGAAATGGTCCAGGAAGTGCTTAACGTTATCCGCGCATTGGCCGAAGAAGGCCGTACCATGCTGCTGGTGACGCACGAGATGAGCTTTGCCCGCCATGTGTCCAGTGAAGTCGTCTTCCTGCACCAGGGCCTGGTCGAAGAGCAGGGATCGCCGCAGCAGGTCTTCGAAAACCCGACCTCGGCGCGTTGCAAGCAATTCATGTCCAGCCACCGCTAACGGAGCAATACATGCACACCTACAAGAAGTTTCTCCTGGCAGCTGCTGCCACGCTGGTGATGTCGGCAAACGCCATGGCCGCAGAAAAACTGCGCATGGGCATCGAAGCCGCCTACCCACCGTTCAACAACAAGGATGCCAGCGGTAACGTGGTTGGCTTCGACAAAGACATTGGCGACGCCCTGTGCGCCAAGATGAAAGTCGAATGCTCGGTCGTTACCTCCGACTGGGACGGCATCATCCCGGCCCTGAACGCCAAGAAGTTCGACTTCCTGGTGTCGTCGCTGTCGATCACCGACGAACGCAAACAGGCTGTGGACTTCACCGAGCCGTACTACTCCAACAAGCTGCAGTTCATCGCGCCGAAAAACGTCGACTTCAAGACTGACAAAGAGTCGCTGAAAGGCAAGGTCATCGGCACCCAGCGCGCAACCTTGGCCGGCACCTACCTTGAAGACAACTTCAAGGGCGTCGACGTCAAGCTGTACGACACCCAGGAAAACGCCTACCTCGACCTGGTCTCCGGTCGTATCGACGGCATCCTGGCCGACAAGTACGTGCAGTACGAGTGGCTGAAAAGCAAAGACGGCTCGAACTTCGAGTTCAAGGGCGAGCCGGTGATGGACAGCGACAAGATCGGCATTGCCGTGCGCAAAGGTGACACCAAGCTGCGCGACGACCTGAACAAAGCCCTGGCAGAAATCAAAGCCGACGGCACGTACAAGAAGATCAACGACAAGTACTTCCCGTTCAGTATCGAATGACCCGCCCTGACCGGCGCGCCCAAGTGGCGCGCCAGTCCCTAAAATGACCTGCCCATGAATATCGACCTGCACGGATTCGGTCCGGCCATGATGGCCGGCACCCTGATGACCGTAAAACTGGCGCTTTGCGCCTTGCTGCTGGGGCTGGTCCTGGGCCTGCTCGGCGCCCTGGCCAAGACCTCCCCGCTCAAGCCGCTGCAATGGCTTGGCGGCTTCTACTCGACCCTGGTTCGCGGCGTGCCCGAACTGCTGTGGGTACTGCTTATCTATTTCGGCACCGTCGGGCTCATGAACAGCCTCGGCGAAGCCCTGAACATGCCGGGCCTTGAGCTAAGCGCCTTCGCCGCGGGCGTGATCGCCCTGGGCCTGTGCTTTGGCGCCTACGCCACCGAAGTGTTCCGTGGCGCTATCCTGGCGATCCCCAAAGGCCACCGCGAAGCTGGCCTGGCGCTGGGCTTGTCCAAGGGCCGCATCCTCTCGCGGATCATCCTGCCGCAGATGTGGCGCATCGCCCTGCCCGGCCTTGGCAACCTGTTCATGATCCTGATGAAGGACACCGCCCTGGTATCGGTAATCGGCCTTGAAGAAATCATGCGTCATTCGCAGATCGGCGTGACCGTGACCAAAGAGCCGTTCACCTTCTACATGGTCGCAGCCTGCATCTACCTGGGCCTGACCGTGCTTGCCATGACCGGTATGCATTTCATGGAAAAACGCGCCGCTCGCGGCTTTGCGAGGGCTGAATAATGAATTGGGAAGTCATCTTCAAATGGCTGCCACGCCTGGCCGAGGGTGCGGTCCTGACCCTGGAGCTGGTGGCCATTGCCGTGGTTGCCGGGTTGATCCTGGCCATCCCGCTGGGCATCGCCCGTTCCTCGCGCCACTGGTACGTGCGCGCGGTGCCGTTCAGCTACATCTTCTTCTTCCGTGGCACGCCGCTGCTGGTGCAACTGTTCCTGGTCTATTACGGCCTGGCGCAGTTCGATGCGGTGCGCTCCAGTTCGCTGTGGCCGTACCTGCGCGATCCGTTCTGGTGCACGGTGCTGACCATGACCCTGCACACCGCCGCGTACATTGCCGAGATCCTGCGTGGCGCGCTGCAGTCGATCCCCAAAGGTGAGATCGAAGCGGCCCGGGCGCTGGGCATGTCGCGTGGCAAAGCGCTGTTCTACATCATGCTGCCACGCGCTGCGCGCATCGGCCTGCCGGCGTACAGCAACGAAGTGATCCTGATGCTCAAGGCCAGTGCCCTGGCCAGTACCGTGACCCTGCTGGAGCTGACCGGCATGGCCCGTACCATCATCGCCCGCACCTACCTGCCGGTGGAGATCTTCTTCGCCGCAGGCGTGTTCTACCTGGTGATCTCGTTCATGCTGGTGCAAGGCTTCAAGCTGCTGGAGCGCTGGTTGCGCGTGGATGCCTGCCAAGGCCGCTGACATCTCCTAGCCTTCTTCGCGGGCACGCCCGCTCCTACAACAGGCCTATGCTGAGCCTTCGTAGGAGCGGGTTTACCCGCGAACAGGCCCTCAACCCCAACACACATCCACATGCCCAGCCCCCTCCACAGCCACCACCTAAGCACCCGCTTCCAGGCCCTCGACCAGTTCCTGATCGAGCACCAACAGCTGTGGAAACCCCGCCCCTTCACCACCCTGCAACTGCCTTGGGAAACCACCCACCCAGAGCTTGCCGCCCACCTGCGCCAATGTTCCCTGGCAGACGCCGAAGCCGACAGCGCCGCTGACCGCTTGCCTGCCCCATTCCCGCAACTGGCCGAACAAGCCCGACAGCTCGCCACGCTCGGCAGCCTTGCGCAAACCAATCTACCGCCTGCCGCCCACCGCCTGGACGTCGCCGTCCCCGGCCGCAAATGGCAGCAGATCGAAGCCTTCGCCAGCCACCTGGCCTTCCGCGAGCAGCCCCGGCACTGGCTGGACTGGTGTTCTGGCAAAGGCCACCTCGGCCGTCGCCTGCTGCAACCTGGGCAACACCTGACCTGCCTGGAGTACGACGCCGACCTGGTCGCTGCCGGTCAGGCCCTGAGTGCACACCACCACTTGCAAGCACAGCACGTACATCAGGATGTGATGGCCAGCGACAGCGCTCGCCACCTGGCTGACGATAAAAGCGTGGTTGCCCTGCATGCCTGTGGCGATCTGCATGTACGCCTGATGCAACTGGCCAGCCAGCAAGGTTGCCGGCAACTGGCCATAGCCCCCTGCTGCTACAACCGCATCGCCGCGCAGCAATACCAGGCGTTATCCACAGCCGCGCAGGCGTCGAGCCTGCAGCTGTCGCTGGACGACCTGGGCCTGCCCTTGAGCGAAACCGTCACTGCCGGCGCCCGCGTGCGGCGCCAGCGCGACACCTCGATGGCCCGGCGCCTGGGCTTCGACCTGCTGCAACGCCAGCAGCGCCAGAGCGATGAATACCTGCCGACGCCTTCCCTGCCGGTGGCCTGGCTGGAGAAGCCCTTCGAGCAATACTGCCGTGACCTGGCTGAACTGAAGCAATTGCCAGTGAGCGGCAACCCGGACTGGGCAATGTTGGAAGCTGCGGGCTGGCAACGCCTGGCCGAGGTTCGGAACCTGGAGCGCGTACGCAACCTGTTCCGTCGGCCACTGGAGCTGTGGCTGGTACTCGATCGCGCCCTGTTCCTCGAAGAACAGGGTTATGACGTGCGCCTGGGCCTGTTTTGCGATTACCCACTGACCCCGCGCAACCTGCTCATTCTTGCGGAACGCGACGGTTAGCCGCATCACAACCTGTGGATAAGTCTGTGAACAAGCTTGTGATTACCTGTTGGATCCAAGCGCTATTTCAAGCGCTTGGCTTATTCCTGCTTGCGGCTGCAGCCCAGTAAAAACAGGCGTTTGCGCAAAGACCAGCGGCGTAGCGATCCGGCATGCCTTTCGCTCAGGTCGCCGATGCCACTTGTGCATAAACATTTCTTGTGGTTAGCGCAAGCGGCTTTTGTGGGAGCGGCCTTGCGTCGCGAATGGGCTGCAAAGCGGCCCCCGTTTTCGGCACAATCTCTGAAATCGCCGGGGCTGCTTTGCAGCCCATTCGCGACGCAAGGCCGCACACAAATGACCGCGTCAATGCCTAATGCGCCTTACCCTTGGCGATCTCGATATCGTTCATCAGCGCCTTGGCCATGTCACACAGGTAATCGGCTGCGCCCAGGAATTTATGGTCGTCCTCCATATCCCCCTCGCGCACCAGGTGCTTGATGTAGCCCATCAGGATCGAGACATGCTCGTAGGCCGCGTCGACGGGAACGCCGGGCTCTACGCGCAGGAGATTGAGGGATGGGTTACCGGCTGCGAGGAAGGTTTCCACGCCTGCGGTTGTGATTGGTTTGGGGCTGTTGGGATCAGAATCGATCGTTTTCACTTTTCAAACTCCCTAGTTCAAAAGGAGTTGCCGTGTTCATTCTTTCTCACGGAACAAAGGCGGCAACCGTGCACGAGGTGAGAAACCGAGTGAACGTAGGAAGCTCGGCCAGACCAAGGTCTGCCCGCGCACAGTCGCCATTACGCAGCCGATACGTTCAAAGTCGGGTTCTCACACCCGGTCGCCAGAGCGACCCGAAAACGGTATCCGTGAGCCACTTCCCCGACAACAGCGTTACTTCGGCGGCGCGCGTAGGATACTTCCGAAGCATCCAAACCCTGAAGCTTTTGACCCCATGGTTCAGAATTCCCTTACACAGATAACCCGGCTTACCCGCCCCCGTGTAGGAGCGGGTTCACCCGCGAAGAGGCCATACCAGACAACACAAGGCTAATGCTCCACCCCCGCAACGGTGTATCATCCGCCCCTTAAATCATTAAAAAGTGACGTCGCGCGCTGCCCGCCAGCCCCGCGACCTTCTGGCGTTGCGCCAGAACCGACAATGGACCACCGGACCTGAGCATCGTGACCCGAGCCAACCCCCTCGCCCTGCTGACCTTCGCCCTGACCCTGACCGGCTGCGCCGGCGGCACCTCGCCCCACCCCAACAGCAACCTGGGCTGGAACCACCCCGGCATGCAACTGGGCGGCGACAACGGCCTGCCCCTGCGCGCAGAAGCCCCATGCCGCAAGCGCGGCTGCGACAACGACAAGCTGTTCTTCAACCCGGGTAAAAGCGAGCCTAGCGTCACCACCATGCACCGCGGCTGGTAGGAAAATTCTTCTTTTAGGCCGGTGACTTAGGTCTTTTGCGAACATTCGCAAGGAAGTGGTTTACAGGCGCCAAACGATCGCTATAATGACGCCCCATTGCCGGTATAGCTCAGATGGTAGAGCAACTGACTTGTAATCAGTAGGTCCCGGGTTCGATTCCTGGTGCCGGCACCATACGCAGTATCAAAAAAGGCTCACCGAAAGGTGGGCCTTTTTTGTTTCCCCCCCCCGCAGCCCCCAATCCCCTGCCTTACAGATGCCCTGAAGCCACCACGATCGGTGTAGGAGCTGGCTTGCCTGCGATGGGCTGCGCAGCAGCCCCAACCCCCCCCCAAGCAGATGCAATTCTCTGATCACAGCCCAGCTCAAAAACAGACACACCCTCCAACACAAACGCTTTGACTCGCCAACCAATCCCCACTACGATTTATCGCAAATTTTAGATATTTCCGCCGAGGCAAGCCAATGGCGCTTCAATTCCACGAAAGCCCTTTCCACGCCACCCACGACGCAGATACCGCCAGCAAAATGGCCTTGAAAATGGACTTGTCCATTTTCATCACTGACTGCATCAAAAAAATGGGCCTCAAGCAGCATGATGCCGCGGCCAAGTTGAACGTGACCCAATCCCGCATATCCGAGCTTGCAAACGGCAAGATCGAGAAATTCACCTTGGACGCCATGATGGACATGCTGGACAAGCTAGGCTTTCGCACAACCCTGACCCTGCCCTCGAACGATGCCGGTTCACCGCCCCAGATCGTGATCACTCAAACGCCTGGCAGCTAAACCCTGTATCCCATTTTTCTCAGTTCTTGCTTCAACTCCTTCATCCGCTCTTCGGCGACCTGCATCGCGTGCCGGTCGGACCTGTTGGTCGTTTTTACGAACGAATGCAACACGACGACCATGTCTGCAAACTTGGCCACGTACACGCGTCGGAATGCAGGGCTGCCGTTGATGATGAGCTCAATCGCACCCGCCCCTACCGACTCGATCAACGACTTGATCGGCCGCTCTGGGTTCTGACCATACTGGATGCGTCGCAGGTCTTTACCAAAATCGTCCTGAACGTCCTTGGGAAGGTCTTTGTATTCACGCTCAGCAGCTGCACTCACAAACGCAAACTTTTTCAACGGTCTACCCACGGCGAGATGCTGGATTGGGGACGGCATGGATGCCAGGAGGAGGGAATCTAGCGCAGTGGCTTGCAGTTGGCGGAATTAGAAATGTTTCGCGGTTTGACCCTGAAATATCGTGTTTCTCTCGCCCGCTGAAATCAGTTCGACCTCATTTGGGGCCGGGGTTTGCCGCACTCAGGACGATGGGCTACGACACCAAGGTGGATATCTGCGGCCACGGGTTCCGGGCCATGGCGTGCAGTGCGCTGGTCGAGTCCGGGCTGTGGTCGGAGACGGCTATCGAGCGGCAGATGAGCCACAAGGAACGCAACAACGTGCGGGCCGCTTATACCCACAAGGCCGAGTTCCTCGAAGAGCGCCGAATGATCATGACTTGGTGGAGCCGGTTTCTGGAGGCGAACCGCGAGGACCATGTGACGCCGCATGAGTTTGCCAAGCAGACGGGCGAGAACGTCACGCGCCTTCGCAGTGCCAAGAGGACCGAGTAGCCCGCCGCACCACCACCTCAAACTCGCTGTGAAGTTACCCACAGCACCGCAATCCACGCGGGTCCTTTCAAACGGGGCTGCAAAGCCGCCCCGTTTGAAAGGACCATACCTAAGAAAAAAACCGCTGGCACAGCGTACGTCTGTGGAAAACCAGTGATGTCCACCGGGGGATAGCTTTATCCACAGGCGCTAAATCCCTGAAATCGCTTTGCTTGACGAACATTGTCCATAAGCGTGGACCGGGAGTCGCAAGAGCTGTCGATGACAGCACCCCAGGTGACCCGAACCTTTAAGGTCACGTCGCTCCCGCGGTGGTTCACCCGCAAGTACGATTCGCGTCCGGCAGCTCGTACGGTCACTACCCATGTGATGGATGCCAACTCAATATTGTTGCCCCTGCGGCAACCAACCTACCCATCTGCTCAGCAGCAGCCTATTCGCTTGGCCATTTCACGTGCGCCAACCTGCGCCCGTCTCTTTCACCGGAAAGAGACGGGCGCTCCTGACACTGCTGCAGCCCTCATCGCATTTGGCTTTGCGGCAACCTCACTCGTGACAATCGGCGTGACAAACGCCGATGTCATCAGCAACAGCGCTGCAGATGATGGTGCCGCAGACCAGGGAATGGACTGCACCTGACTGACAGTCAGGCACGCCCCGGTCATCGCATTGCTGCTTGCACCTGGCTCAGGATCTCGCGGCACTGGTCTCGTCAGCCAATGCAGCCTCCACCCGCCCACCGCTATCGGTGCTCAGGAGGCCAGATCATGAGATGCCCTTGCTCCCGGACGTAAGGAGCCGCCAGTCCCGCGTAGAGGACATTCCCCACAGGTCGCAGGGGCCTTGATCCCTGATAACACTCAACATTCTTGGCGGGATGACGTGGGGTGCTGTAGCGATGGTGCTGCTGTTGAAGCCTGTAGCTGCATCGCTGCAGTGATGGCATTATGCTTTTAAAATCCAACGAGCTCTACTTTTGGAATCTCAAGCAACATAGTTGATCCATGGCGAGACATCTAGAGACCCGGTGGCTTTGACCTTGGAGCAAATGGAATCGTGGGGTGATTCGCCAAACCGAGCGAGTGAGGGTTTGACGCTATCCCATGCCTCTAACAGCAGGTAATTAAGGAATTTTGAAATGAGCATGATTGATTGGGTCAGAAGGGAAAACAAACCCAATGTTATCCTGTTTGTACACGGACTGAAGGGAGGGATTGAAACATGGTCTCATGATGAAAACACATCTTTCCCTAGTTTGTTAGCCTCTGAGCCGCAGCTCGCTGAACATTACGACATTGCGTGCTTTAATTACTTCACCACATTCACAACTACATATGGCGTTTCAAAAAGCTTTTTCTCAAGAGTTTTTGGCTCCTTAAATAAACTCAGAAAGAACTTACCGATCACTGAGCTTGCCGAGCTACTTCGCACTGAGTTTGAAGTAAACCTAAGCGATTATAGTCGAGTAATAATTATCGCTCACAGCATGGGCGGGCTCATATCAAAAGCTTGCATACTTGGACACCTAAAAGAAACCCAAGCAACCTCTGTAAAAGGCTTTATATCTCTTGCCGTACCCCATTCAGGGGCCAAAATAGCAAATATAGGATCATTGATCTCCTCTAACGTTCAACTGAAAGATCTCAGTGTACTAAGCGATGCCGTAGACCAGTTTAGTAGAGATTGGCTGAACGCAACGAACCCGCCACCCGCAAAATACATCTACGCAGCACATGATTTAGTGGTCGACAAGAAAAGTGCTCTCGCTATCGAAAGCCAGAAAAAAGATTCTATTGCGGTTGACGAAGATCACTTTAGCATCTGCAAACCAAAAAGCCAAAACGAAACAGTATATAAAGCGGTCCTAAAATACATATCTGAATTTCATTCACTGTATAAAGAACCACTGTTAATACACAAATTTGAAGACAACAACCAGTATGATGATCACTTTTTCGTTCTAAAAATGGTAATCGCGGAAGTGCATGAAGCCATTACCGGCCATGCAAAGGGCTACTTCTTCAATGCTGAGGAAGCACGCAAGATATTTACCAGCGACCACGACAAAAAACTTCTCGAGGTGCTTTATAGCAAAGTGAGAGAAGTCTATCAGCAAGAATACGAGTACCACATTGCTAATGCGACAACAGCAGACCAGTTTGTGTCTAGCGTGCATTCGAAGATCATGAGCGAAGATAACGGATATCTAAAATCGCTGCTTACCGATTTAGATAGTGTGCATAAAAAAGGAATGATACATCAATTAGCGAACAAGGGAGATACCACTGTCGTTTGGTCATCAAAAACCAAGCTTGACACCTTGCTCGACAAGAAAGGAGTTTAGTATTGAATACTTCACTTCCTTACATCTCAATCGATGATGACTTTAGCCTTAACCTTTCCTTAACTGCTCTAATCATAGAAAAGCTAGGCTTGAATTCAAAAAAGAATGCAGTTTTAGATTTTGAAAAAATTCAAATATTTCTTTATTTAGTAAAAAATCCATCAAAAATAAATATCATACTAAAACTTGCAGACAAAAAATTTACACCAATCAATGCACAATACACCTTTACGATTGAAAGCTTATCGACAAACGTCGATATTCTTTTTGATCGAGGAAAGTTAAAACATCTCATCAAAGAGCTTGCTGCCCGCGGAATGTTAATTTGTGAGAAAGCTAAAAGCCAGGACTCCATAAAGTACTTGCTGAGCGAACAAGGGAAGGTGTTCGCACAGGGTTTGGAAATACAAGAACACACGAACCCACTCGAGACCTTAAATTCGACAAGCACCCAAACTACCACATCACATTATTTCTCAGCAGCAGCGGAAGTAATAGCGAGCCTATCGGCCCTGCAGTCCCAGACCAATAGCAAGCTAAACTCTTATTTGAATGCTGCATTCAAAAGGATTTGAAAGTGAAACCAAACATTAGCATCAACAGCTTAAATCTTGTTGGCCATCGTAAAACTTACACTATACCTTTCTTCCCGGGTGTGAATATCATATATGGTGATTCCGACACAGGGAAATCCAGCATCCTAGAGTTCATTAGCTATCTACTTGGAGCAAGCAAGATAGAGCTGGCGGATGAGGTTAAATCTTCAGTTAGCTTTGCAGCATTAGAACTAGAAATAAACAACATACAATACACAATCAAAAGAAATATATATGACCCATCTGAATACATAGAAGTATATCCATGTATTTTCAGTAAATGCAGTGAATTTTTTCCCAAAAAATACTGCCCAACCTTTGTAGACTCGAACGCGCCTGACGGTTTTTTCTCAGATTTCCTTCTGGATAGTTTAGGTTTCCCAAAGGTCAAAATCAAAGTCTCACCTTCCAAAGCAAATTCGGATGTTAAAAGACTAGGTTTTCGGAGTCTATTTAAGTATGTGTACGTCAATCAAGATGACGTGGGCAGCAAAAGCTTCTTAGACCTGAACAACAACTGGGCTAAAGCAACAAGCAATCGAGAAGTACTAAAATACATATTCAACGTACTCGACTCAAGCATCACCGAAATTGAGGTTCAAATATCTGAGCGAACGAAAGAAAGTAACAGCCTGCTTCAGAAATACAATTCCGTCTCTGAATTTCTGAGGGAAACAGATTATGAAAGCCGCGATTCGATAGACGACGCCATCACAGAAATTGAAAAAACAATAACCGTACTCGAAAAAGAACTCGACGCAGTCAATACGACTATGACCTCCAATTCGCAACATCATAGCGAATTGAAATCAATATTCAATGAGCTTGCGCTGAACGAAAAAAGAGCATCTCAAGACATCTTTAAAACTCGCGAGCAAATCGAAAAGTATTCGAGATTAAAAAATGACTACGATAATGATATTGCGAAAATCAATAGCATTATTATTGCGCAAACTAGAATTGGTGAGGCCGCGATAACAGTCAATCCATGCCCAGTCTGCGACACACCTTTAACACCTTCTACTGCAAGCGAGCATTTCAATCTTACTGAATTAGATTCTTTAACGGATGAACTCAGTTCGCTTCAGAAAAAGAAAAAAAGCATTCAGGCGCTGATAGATGAACTCGCGCAGAAGTACAGAGAGCTATCTCAGGAGCAGGCAGCATATAGAATTGACCTTGACCGTGCGCGTGAGATGATAGACACCGAAGCTAAAGAAATGATTACACCATTTCTTACTCAACGAGATACATTAATCAAGCAGATTGCGTCTAGTAAGCAAGAAAAAAATCAACAAGTCGGAAACATCCGCATCCGAAATCAGCAGCAAAAAATCCACGACGCGTATACTCATTCGCTACTAGCAATTAAGCAACTTCAGGAGAGACTTGCAGAGCTTAAAATATCAGCACCTAGCATTGCTGAGGTTTTAAACAAGCTCAGCGACTACCTGAAAAAATATCTTAACACTGTCAATATCAAGAGGCGAGAAGGCATTAGTATCAGTCCCAAAAGCTTCGCTCCTGTAATCAGGGATCGGGACTACGTTGACATCACATCCGGGGGGTTGCGAACCATTGCATCTGTGGGGTTTATGCTTTCACTGCTTGAGTACTCTATCGATTCTGAAATCAATCACCCAAGGTTTCTGATGATTGATACAGTTGGTAAATATCTTGGGAAAACAACCAAAGATAAGTATATCGCGCAGACAAGCCATACAGCTGATGAACAAGAAGGAATATCTGACCCACTGAAATACCAGAACATGTATGAGCATATTCTCGAGATTGCTATGAGGGCGGAGGAAAAAGAAGTACCGTGTCAGATAATTCTTGTTGACAATGACGTACCCGAAACTTTCGTAAATCGGTATAAAGCGTTTATTGTTGCGCATTACAGTTCTAAAGGGGAAGATGGCCTGAGCGTTGGCTTGATTGATGACATTGGAAAGAGCTAAACCACAGAGAACAGGCTCTTTATTCCGGGACAAAAAAAGCAAGAAAAGGGGACAGATTTATTTTTCGATGCTGGTTGATGCGCGAATAAATAAGTCCGCCCCTTTTTCCAGAAAATTGCAATTGCAACAGGGCTTGCAGAAGCATAGTAGAGTTAATGTGCTTTTAGAATTTCAGTCTAACAACTCGTTCAAGTCGCTTAATACGCTCACTGGTACAGTTTAAAGCCTGCACATTAACCAAATGGCTACACCGCACAAGGAGGCGTAACAAATTGAAACTAGATGAAAAGCTTGAGAGTATAACCCCTCGAGCCTTAGTCAAATGGATAGCTTGGATACTGGGGATTGCAACAGGCCTCTTCGGCTTTGTGCTTGCCTTGTATCTTATGGAGTTCAACAACGGGTTCAGCAATGAAAATTCAGATTGGGGGACATTTGGAGACTTCCTCGGCGGGACATTAAATCCCATATTTGGCTTTTTAAGCCTGATTGCGCTTTTATTAACAATCGTATTACAAAGCAAAGAGCTTGAGTCAACCAGAATCGAGCTTGAGCGATCTGCATCTGCGCAAGAAAAAACCGAAGCAGCGCTAAATAAACAATCCGACACACAAGTAAAACAGCAATTTGAAAACACTTTCTTTTCGTTACTCGACCAACACAACAAAGCTCTCGAAAAAATATCCACACCAACTGGAAAGTATACAGACGGCCAATCAGACTTAGACATGGTTAGACTTTCCGTATTTTCGGAGAGAAACTCAAATCTGCAAGACGCGAAAAATTCGCTAGAAAAACACAATGGTGTTTGCGGTCACTATTTTAGAGTCTTATATCAAGTCCTAAAATTTATTGCCACAAACGTGCCTGATGGAAACATTGGCTCAGAATTCAACCAAGACACAATATCTAAATACAAGCTTGCACCAAGTGAGAAAATGTACAGCAATATCGTAAGATCATTTCTCAGCTATGACGCAACCCAGCTCCTAGCCATTAACTGCTATTGTGCAAACAGCTCCGACACCTACTGGAATTTTAAGTTACTTATCGAGCGCTACTCATTCCTTGAACACATGCCATTCAAAATCAAAGAAAATGATCATGTGCTATTAGTTTCCACCAAAGAGTTTTATGAAAAAAATGCTTTCGGGCGTACCCAGTTCAAAATCACTTAGAAAAAACATAACCTGCATCACCGTTTCCGAAAAATCTAGCTTTTTGCAAAATGGGCAACTTAATTTTTTGTATCCAGGAGATACCACAATTGGGCAATGAACGCTTCGTAAGGTGGCAAGGGCAAACTATCAGCCAGCTCTCTACTGCCCTCGCCTTGTTTTCTGGCCTATCGGTGGGAGGCCTAGGCTTTCTCTTTTCTCTTCTGCGTGATGCTTCATTCAAACCCACAGGAATACTGGCTTTACTATTTCTACTCGCCATCCTATCGCTGCTTGTTGCTTCTACTTCTGGCTCTGCAGCCGTGGTAACACGACTGCTCGACTTCCGTCTTACAGCTCAAAAGTTGCGCAAGACGAATAATGAACCGCTAACACTATTTGGTACAAACGCCTCAGGGTATGGCAAAGCCACATGGATATTGTTCTGGGTTCTCTTAGTGTCCTTCACTACTGGTATCTTATTAAGCAGTGCCGTAATAGTAACCTTTTATTTAGCCCGCATGTTTTGTGCCATTGCCCCTTAAGGATTCGCCCCAAACCCTCTCAATTAGTCAATAGGATAGCCAGCAGCCATGCCTTTGGCTACTTGTTAGCTTAATTATTATACCCAAAGGTGATCCTGTGCTACTCAGCCAAGAAGCGCATAAATTTCTGACAAATGAAATGTGTATAGACATCCAAAATTTGACAGAGAAGATCAACAGTTTAGATTGCGACAGTCAGGTGCGCGACATTTACACAATGATCGAGAACTTCTTCATCTCTTTAAATAAAGAGGATGCCGAAGAGGAAATTCAGAGAATCTTTTTAAATTACGAGCACCTCTTTGACAATGAGCATGCTTACGCACTCATCGATCCAATTCGGCATGCATTTTCTGGATTTTCGCACGGAGGGCTTCTCCAACTCTTCACTAGACAAGAGAACGAAGCATGGTACCCAAGAGTAATTTTAACCACAGAGCTAAAGCCTAACGACATCGCAAACCTTGGGGAAACTATTGAAATTTATCGAGGGTGCAGCATGAACGAACACATAACCCAGAAATATGGCCAATCTTGGTCTACCTCTAAGGATGTAGCTGAACAATTTGCTTATTTTCACTATCAAAATCAACCATGGTTTAACCTCCAAGACCGCGTAGTATTGCAGTCCAAAGTTCCTAAGACAGCTATTTTCTACTCTAAGCAGGAGTGTGAGTTCGAGATTGTGGTAAACGTGAATTTACTAGGCCAAGTTCTAGTATGCCCATAACAATTCGCTCAACTATATAAAGTCAAGGGCTACGCTTTGCCTTGCCGATAGAAGCTTTAATTAACTGTACCTGGGTCGTTTAATGCTGCTTAGCATAGCTTGAAAGGCGCCCCATTTACTCAAGCACAACATTCTGCCGCGTCGTTAGGGCAATAGATAGTGATTTGACCTTGCCTGCATCCATTTAAGATAGAATGAAAGCTAAAGGATAGTTTTAGAGATACAAAACCCAACGCCAAAAAATTAATTACTACAAAACAAATGCTTAAATATATCTTCGACTCCTGGTGTCGCACCCTACGCAGTATCAAAAAGGGCTCACCGAAAGGTGGGCCTTTTCGGCTTTCAGCTACGGCGTTCTCAAAGGTGTTCCGGCAACCCCCTCCGCGATGGTTTGCGTTCCGCCTGTTCTCCAACGTCGCGCAGAGAACTGGATTCGCCAGTAAGTCGCGTCTTCTGTGGGAGCAGCCTTGCGCCGCGATGGGCCGCAAAGCGGCCCTGGCAATCTCAGACCGGAACAGCGAAACCTCAGCCCTCCCACAAGCGTTAGAAAGCCCTATCAGGCGGCTCTTTGCTCCAGGCTCTCCCAACCCAGGCAAGCCAGCGCCAATGTGCGTGGTACCGCTTCACGACCACTGCTGTAGCGGCTGATGCTGCGGGGGCTGACTACCAGCGCTTCGGCAGCCTGGCCGAGCGTCATCCGGTGCCGCAAGCGCCAGCGAATGAAAACTCGGGTGTTTTCATCAGGTGCGCTCTGGGCAAGCGCGTCCAGTAGCAGGGTATCCGCACCAATCTGAATATCCAGCGCTGGCCACTCCACCAACCATCCTCCGTCGCCCAATACGACGCCTTCAAACGCTTTTCGCTTGGACAGTGGCGCCAACCCAGGATACGTCTTGAGCGCATCGCTCATATCCAGGGTGAAATGCTGACCATTGGTAAAGGTAAGCTCAAGGCTGGCGCCCGATCGTGGCTGTACCCCCTTCAGACGGGGACGTTTCATCGATGCCATTTCATCCACTCCTACAAATCGGCCTGATGGGCCGCGACCCAGGCCAGGGCTTATTGCACCACTTTCGCAGGTGCCCTGCCTTGGCTAACAGTCACAGATTCCAGACTGATCACCACATCCACCCCACCGCCCGTAAGGTGAACGTGAGGTGGTAGATGATCCCTTTCCCTTGGCTCGATGCGATACTTGTCGCGAAATCGGTATTTGGTAGACATGGCATGATCGTATCGCCAATTTGGCGATACGATAACCGACCGGCTGTGAAGTTACCCAGAGAACTCTCACCGAAAGGTGGGTGCCGTTATGCCCGCCCTCCCCCCTCTCAAACCCTCCGCAACCCCCGCCGCACCTCTTTATCGGCATACATCAACTGATCCGCCGCTTTAAGCGCGGCCTGCAGCGAAGTCGCAGCGGGATCAACACTGGTAATACCAAAACTCGCACCCGCGTAATCGAACCGGCAGTCGTCAAACTCGTAGCTACCAATCAGCAGCGGCACCAGCCGCCTGCGCATCGCTGCGGCAGTTTTGGCCATTTCGTCCAGGTGGATCGAAGCGGTCAAGCCGATCACAACGAACTCGTCACCACCCCAGCGCCCAAGTTCATCCGTTGCCCGCAACCCGCCCTGCAAGCGCCGGCTGCCTTCGATCAGGAACTTGTCCCCCACCTCGTGCCCGTAGGTGTCGTTGATCGCCTTGAATTCGTCGAGGTCGATAAATGCCACCAGCACCCCCTGCCCCGTTCGCTTCGCCAACGCGAAATGCCGATGCAAGGCAGCCAGGATCGCGCGCCGGTTCTTCAACCCGGTCAGCGCGTCATAGTTGGCTGCATAGCGTTCTTCCTGGCGGCGCAATAGCATCTGCCCGGCCACACGGCTGGAGAGCAAGATCAAGATCAACCCGAGTGCTGCCACAGAGGCTCCGGTCCAGTAGTACTGCTGACGCATCGGCTGCAGGTGATCAAGCTTTGCCAGCGTCAGCAGCTGATATTGCGCGTCGTTCAGAGGCTGGCGATGCACCAGATAAGGGTGCCCGTCAATGAGCCATTGATTGGCCTGACCCGCGTCTGCCACAGCGCGGATATCCATGGGCTCGCCCGGCTCTTCGTCGCCATCCAGAGGCCTGCGAATATCGGGCGGGAGCAGTGCCGCCACGTTACGCAGCATGAAGGGTTCGCTGGACGCGGTGGTCACGCGCCCCTGACGGTTCACAATCAAGGCAATGTGACGCCCTGTCAGGTAAAGGGCGATGTCCGGGGCATCGAACTTGACCGTGACAGAGCCGAGTGGCTTGCCGTCAGCATCGTCGATGCGGCTGGCTACGAAATAGGAGGGGGTTTTGTTCAGGCGGGCAATGCCGAACATTTCACCACTGCCGGTGCGCAATGCGTCGAGGAGGTAGGCCCTGCCCGTATAGATCTGGCCAACGATGCTGAATGACTCCGCCCAGTTGCTGGCCGTCACCGTATCGTCTGAGAGGTTGTTCATGTAGATACGGGCATAGTGAAGATCACTGGCCAATCTATCCATGAAATCACCCACGCTTCGCACCAGCGGGTCACGGGTGAATTTCGAAGCGCGCTCCTCACGCGTGAGTGCCGCGAAGCCAGGCGGATCATGGCGATATCGGGCAGCGAGTTGGATCACCTCACTTTGACGGGCCACCATGTTGGCCACGCTGGCCATCTCGGTGAACAGGCGGTCTACGACTCGCCCCGTGATCTGGGCTTCGTATTCGGCGCCTGCCGCCAGGTTGTCGAGTTCTTCTGCCGTAAGGCGCTGCGCTACCCACCCGCTCAGGCTTGCCACAAGTGCCAACCAGACGACCACAACGCCTAGCGTCACCCGGCGCACGATGGATGGAATGTCCCTGCGTTGCCGCCGTTGCGACGGATCGTAACTCACGCCGCGCTTGCCGGTTGAATGGGGCACCAAAGCAACTCCTTTTGCGATACAGCAATGTGCATCATCGACCCTGCGATACCCCGCCAAGGCGAGGCTCGCTAGATTGTAAGACATTCACCTCAGTGGATCGCCAATGGATTGATGGCGGTCAAACGACGGGCTGGGCGAGGAGTTTACGTTCAGAACAGGCAGCCCTGAGGGAGGATGAGCATGGCCAAGAGATTCCCCACAAACCCTCGCCACCCCGAGCGTATCTGCTGGGGTTGCGACCTGTACTGCCCTGCCAAGGCGCTAGCCTGTGGCAATGGCGCAGACCGGACCATGCATCCGGTGGAGCTGTTTGGCGAGGATTGGGATAGCTTCGAGGGCCAGCTGGAGAAGCCGGTTGATCCAGGGCAAGCGGTAGAGCCCAGGTAAGAAAGGGCCGCTTGGCGGCCCTGCGCAGGCCTTGAACCCAGCGCTGGCTCTGTGGGAGCTGGCGATGCGCGTGCAGGCACCGGCTTCGCCGGTGTTCGCGGGTGAACCCGCTCCTACAGGTACAGCGCCAGGCCTTGTGGAAGGGCTTGATCAGAACGCGGTGCTTACCGTCAACGACAGGTTACGCGGGTCGCCGTAGATCGCCCCGGCATAGAACCCGTACTGGCTGTAGTAGTGCTTGTCGAACAGGTTGTTGGCGTTGAGGCTGACACTGGTGTCGTCGGTCAGCTGGTACTTGGCCATGGCATTCCAGATGGCATAACCGGACCAGTTCACGTCAGTGGCACCATTGCTCACACCGTTCGTAGGCTGGCCAGCCGGGCTGGAGATGGCGCGGATGTTGGTCTGCGCAGTCACGCCGGCGCCCAGGGTCAGGCGGTCGAGCGGGCCGCTCAGGCGGTAGGTGGTGGAGGCCTTGAACAGGTGCGACGGGTCGCTGCGGCCGTCGCTGTCGACGCGGCGGAAGTGCAGGTAGGTGTAGCCGGCGTAGACGTTCCAGTTGGGGGTCAGGGCGCCTGCGACTTCCAGGTCGATACCGTCGGTTTCCTGCCCGGAGCCGGCCTTGTAGGCACTGCCGCCGGTCGGGGTGGTCAGGTCGCCGTCCAACACGGCCTTGTTTTCCTGCTTGGTGCGGAAGTAGGCCGCCGTGGCGTTCAGACGGCCATCGAACCACTCACCCTTGATACCGGTCTCGTAGCTTTGCCCACGAATCGGCTCGACCTTGCTGCCGCTGCTGGTTTCAGAGGTTTGCGGCGTGAAAATATCGGTGTAGCTGGCATACACCGAGTAGTTGTCGTTGAGGTCATACACCGCGCCCAGGTAGGGGGTGACGATGCCGTTTTCTTCCTGGCTGCTGCGCTCGCCAGCCACGCTGCGGGTGACCGAGGAATAGTTGCTGGTGCGCACGCCCACGATTACCGATAGCGGGTCGGTGATGCTCAGGCGGGTGGCGGCGTACATGCCCTGCAGACGGGTGGTGGTCTTGCTGTGAAGACCGGTGCGCGAGGCGATGAGGTCGTAGTCGTCATCCACGCCATTGTGCCAGTCGGTCACCGGGAAGCCGTTGTTGGCGCGGAACTGGCAACCCAGTGCAGGCGCGCTGGTCATGCCGTCGCCGACCATGGTGCAGGTGTACTGAGGCGACCAGCCGACGGTGCGGCTGTCGTTGTAGCCGACCATGGCCTGGTGGGTGCGGCCGAACAGCTGGAACGGGCCAGACAGGTCGATTTGCGCGGACTGCTGGGTGGTGTCGCTGGAGCTGTGCAAACCATTCAGTACGGCGCCGCTGCCGTCCTGGTCCCAATAGCCGCCGTAGCTGCCGCGTCCAGCCGAGTTCACCTTGGCAAGGCCGCGATGGTTCAGGGCTTCGGTGGTGGCCTGGGCGGCTTTCAGGTCCAACGTCCAGTCGTTGTCGAAGCGGTGCTCGAGCGAACCGAACGCAGTGCGGGTGGTGTACTCGCCAAAGCTCCAGCTGGGCACCACGTTGGTGCTGCGCGGCAAGTCGGTCTTGCTGCCGTCGCGGTACCAGATCGGGATGTTCGCGCCCCAGCCGCCACCCACGACCTTGTTGTATTCATACTGGTAACCGGCGCCCAAGGTAGTGGCGTCGTCCAGGTCGAACTCGAAATTGGCCAACGCGGCGCGGGAACGTTCGGACTGGTTGTCGCGGAAGGAGTTGGCATCCTGCTGGGTCATCACGAAGCGCGAACGCAGGCGGCCATCTTCGGACAGCGGCAGGTTCAAGTCCGCCCCCAGACGACGCTTGTCCCAGCTGCCGTAAGTGGCATAGGCACTGCCGCCGAAGGTTTTGGTCGGTGCCTTGCGGATCAGGTTGACGGTGGCCGAGGGGTCGCCGGTGCCGCCCAGCAGGCCGTTGGCGCCGCGCACGATGTCGATGCGTTCGTACAGGTCCATGTTCAGCGCATTGCCGCTGCCACTGAAATCGGAGCCGCCCTGGGTCTGCAGGCCATCAACCTTCCAGTTGCTGATCGAGTATCCACGCGCGCGGTAGTCGGTGCGCCCACCCACCTCGGACTTGTTGGCCGTTACGCCTGGGGCGGTTTCCAATGCCTGCTCGATGGTATGGATGTCGCGGTCATCCATCTGCTGGCGGGTGATGGTGGTAACCGATTGCGGTGTCTGCCGTGGCGTCAGTGCCAGGCCAGTGGAGCTGCGGGTGCTCTCGACCGTGTAGCCCAACTGGCCGGCATCGTCGGCAGGCAGTAATGCACTGTCTTCGATCTGTGTGGCGTCGAGTTCAAGGGGTTTGCCGTCGGCAGCCACTGCACCACCGCTGATGGCGACGGCGACGCAGAAGGCCAGCGGCTTGAGGCAATTGCCGCTTTGACTGAAGGGGGTGAACACTGTCGTGATGCTTTGGGGATTCATTTGGGAAGGCTTCGTATTTGCAGATGATTTTTTGTTAGGATTCTAGGGATCAGCCCTCCGGGCTCCAGACCCGACATGTACGGGGATGTAATTGAACGTAACGAGCGCCGCCGGCCCTCACCTAACAGGTGTTTTTCTGCATGAGCACGACCCTGCTGGTTGTCGATGATGACGACGAGATCCGCGAACTTCTTTGTGATTACCTGACCGATGCCGGCTACAGCGTGCTGGCGGCAGCCGACGGTCAACAGATGCGTGACCAGCTGGCCCGGCACAAAGTGGAGCTGGTGGTGCTCGACCTGATGCTGCCGGGTGAGGACGGCCTTAGCCTGTGCAGGCAGTTGCAGGCCACACCTGGGTTGGCAGTGATCATGCTGTCAGCCAAGGGCAGCACGCTGGACCGCATCATCGGTCTGGAAGTAGGCGCCGACGACTATCTGGCCAAGCCCTTCGAACCACGCGAACTGATCGCCCGGATCAAAGCCGTACTGCGTCGTCCGCAACGCCTGGGCACCTCTGCCGAAGAACCTATGGTGGACGCCCAGCTGTTCGCAGGCTTTCGCCTGGAACACGTCAAGCGCCTGCTCACCCGCCCGGATGGCGAGACCCTGACCCTGCCGCGCTCCGACTACCGCGTGCTGCGCGAACTGCTGGAAGCCAACAACCGAGTGGTCTCCCGTGACCAACTGACCCGCAGCGCGTTCGGCCGCGACCACCTGCCCGACGACCGTTCCGTGGACATGTGTGTCAGCCGCCTGCGCCAGCAGCTGCGCCGGGCGCCGGCGGGGGCCGCGCAAATCCTGACCATCCGTAACGAAGGCTACCTGCTGAGTCTCGCCCCCCTCGCGGCTGGTGTCTGACATGCGCTGGTTTCACCGGCTATGGCCCCGCACCTTGTTTGGTCAACTGCTGCTGATCATGGTCAGTGGCACGCTGGTGATCCAGTTGATGTCGAGCAGCATCTGGTTCGACGTGCGTTTCGCTCAGGCGCTAGAGGTGCCCGTACGACTGGTTGCTGCACGCAGCGCCCCCCTGATTGCCCAGGCCGACTGCCACGGCGGTACGCTGCAGGCGCCAGCCCACTACCAGCTTCACTGCGTCGAAAGCCCGCCTGCGCAAGAGCATGACGAGCGCCGCGGGCACAGGCGGGTCGAGCTGTTGTTGCAGCAGGCCCTGAAGTACGAGCTGGGGCATGCCCAGGACGTGCGCCTGATGAACGTGCAACTCACCGACGAACTGGGCCAGCCGATCGTCTGGCGCAGCCTGTTCGGCCTGCGCACGGCCCAGGCGCATATCCAGTTCGCGGTGCCGCTGGCCGATGGCCACTGGCTGACCGTTGCGGGCCAGGAACTGCAGGGCTGGAGCGGCGAGTCGGCCTGGGTGCTGATCAGCGATTACCTGCTGCGGGTGTATGCGCTGCGCATCGTCGCGGTGCTGCTGGTATGCCTGGTTGCCGTGCGCCTGTGCCTGCGCCCGTTGCGGCGCCTGGCCGATGCCGCACGCGGCCTGGGCAGCAACCTCGAGCAGCCTCCCCTGGCGCTGGATGGCCCGGAGGAAGTGCGCCAGGCGGCGCAGGCGTTCAACGCGATGCAGCAGCGGCTGATTGCCATGGTCAACGACAAGGCCTACTTCCTGGCCGCCGTGTCTCATGACCTGCGCACCCCACTGACCCGCATGCGCCTGCGTCTGGAGCGATTACCCGATGACGAACACCGCCAGCGCCTGCGGCAGAACATCACGCAGATGGACGATATGATTGGTCAGGTTCTGGACTACCTGCGTGCGGGGGAGCAGCGGAATCTGCAGCAGGTGGACCTGGACCGATTGGTCGCGCGCCAGTGTGCGGACCTGGCCACTGCCGCAGAACCACTTCCGGTGCACGGCAAGGCGGGCAGCTTGCGGGTAGATGCCTTGCTGTTGCAGCGCTGCCTGCAAAACTTGTTGGTCAACGCGTTGCGCTACGCCAAGAACATTTCAGTCACGTTGGAACGGGCCACTACAGGTGTATTGATCCATATCGACGACTGCGGGCCAGGGATTGCCCCGGGCCTGCTGGCGACCATTACCGACCCCTTCGTGCGCGGTGACGGGTCGCGTAACCAGGCGTCCGGCGGATATGGGTTGGGGTTGAGCATTGCCCAGCGGATCGCCACCAGCCATGGGGGTGAGCTGATGCTGTCGAACCGTGAGAGCGGCGGGTTGCGGGTCAGCATACTGCTGCCAGGCTAACGCGATCTTCTGTGGAAGCGGCCTTGTGTCGCGATGGGCTGTGCAGACCTGGGAATTCGCAATCAGGTAACAGTCTTTTACCGATTACCCAGGTTTTCCGTCCCCTGCGTTTGCCTATCCTATGCCCGGTCATCCTGCCTGCGATGGACCCATGAAACACTCTCTTCCCAGCCGCTACGCCTGCCTCGTACTCTGCCTTGTCTTCACTTTCGCCAGCCTGCCCCTGCTGGCCCAACATGCCTGGCTGTGGCCGGTAACGCTGATCACCGCGCTGCTCAGCCTGGTCGGCCTGAATGACCTGCGCCAAAGCCACCATGCGGTGCGACGCAACTACCCGATCCTGGGCAATATCCGTTACCTGATCGAAACCATCCGCCCGGAAATCCGCCAGTACCTGATCGAAGGTGACGACGACAAGCTGCCGTTCTCCCGCTCGCAACGCTCGCTGGTCTACGCCCGCGCCAAGAACGAAAGCGCCGAGAAAGCGTTCGGCACACTCAACGACGCCTACAAACCTGGTTTCGAATTCATCAGCCATTCCATGCTACCGGTGGCCACGCCAGACCCTGCGTCGTTCCGCATTGCCATCGGCGGGCCGCAATGCCGAGTGCCCTACTCGGCCTCGATCTTCAACATCTCGGCGATGAGTTTCGGCGCCCTCAGCGCCAACGCCATCGCTGCGCTCAACCGCGGCGCGCGCATGGGCCGGTTTGCCCATGACACCGGCGAAGGCAGTATCAGCCCGTACCACCGTGAACACGGCGGCGACCTGATCTGGGAAATCGGCAGCGGCTACTTCGGCTGCCGCACTGAGGACGGTCGTTTCGACCCACAGCGCTTCGCCGAACAGGCCCGCTCGGCACAGGTGAAGATGATCGAGATCAAGCTCAGCCAGGGCGCCAAGCCTGGCCACGGCGGCATTTTACCGGGGCACAAGGTCAGCCCCGAAATTGCCGAGACCCGTGGCGTACGTGTAGGCGAGGACTGCATCTCGCCGGCGGCGCACAGCGCCTTCCGCACACCGGTCGAGCTGCTGCAGTTCGTAGCCGGCCTGCGCGAGCTTTCGGGCGGCAAACCCGTGGGCTTCAAGTTCTGCCTGGGCCACCCTTGGGAATTCATGGGCATTGCCAAGGCCATGCTCGCCACCGGCATCACCCCTGACTTCATCGTTGTCGATGGCAAGGAAGGCGGCACCGGCGCGGCACCTCGCGAGTTCAGCGACAACATGGGCGTGCCAATGCGCGAAGGCCTGATGTTCGTGCACAACACGTTGGTCGGCCTGAACCTGCGCTCCAGCATCCGCATTGGTGCGGCGGGCAAGATCGTCAGCGCCTTCGACATTGCCAGCGTATTGGCCATCGGCGCTGACTGGGTCAATTCGGCACGCGGTTTCATGTTTGCCATTGGTTGTATTCAGTCGCAGAGCTGCCACACCAACAAGTGCCCGACCGGCGTGGCGACCCAAGACCCTCTGCGCCAGCGCGCCCTGGTGGTGCCAGACAAGGCCGAGCGGGTGGCCAGCTTCCACCGCAACACACTGCACGCGCTGGCCGAGATGTTGGCTGCCGCAGGCCTGGAGCACCCTTCGGAGCTCAAGCCCAAGCACCTGGCACGGCGCATCAGCCCCAGCGAAATCGGGTTGTTTTCGGACTTGCACACATTCCTCAAGCCGGGCGAATTACTCAGTGGCTCGATCGAAAGCGAGTTTT
Organism: Pseudomonas sp. BO3-4; assembly: GCF_034044115.1. Taxonomy (NCBI): domain Bacteria; kingdom Pseudomonadati; phylum Pseudomonadota; class Gammaproteobacteria; order Pseudomonadales; family Pseudomonadaceae; genus Pseudomonas; species Pseudomonas sp. BO3-4. Next base: position 263,565 of record NZ_CP139018.1, on the reverse strand, counting down.
ATGCGCGGATGTGGCGGATGGCGCGTAGCGACAGTTTTGCGCCGGAGACGGGGGACACTGCAACACGAACTGTGGCATCAAGACTGCGCCACGAAGAGACTGAACCTGCATGACAAACATGACTGGGGCTGCCCTGCAGCCCTTCGCGGGCGTGCCCGCTCCCACAAGTGCAGCGCCAGACTCGAATACGGCGCGGTACCTGTGGGAGCGGGCAAGCCCGCGAAGGGCCGCAGCGCGGCCCCAGCACTCATGCAAGCAACTGCAGATCAGAAGATGCTGATCGGGTACTCGACGAATACGCGGACTTCGTTGCCGTCGTCGTTGTAACCGTTCTGCTGCACGGCGTTATTGGTACGCAAGAACGAGCTACGCAGCTTGATCGACAGGTCCTTGGCCGGGCCGTCCTGCACCACGTAACGGATCTGGTTGAAGATCTCGCGCTCTTTACCTTCGCCGAAGCCTTGCGGGTTGGCGACGTTACGGGTGTTGATGTTGTCACCCACCACGTAAGCCAGCTTGTAGGTCAGGCCCGGAATGCCGTAGGCACCGAAGTCCAGGCCGTAGCCCAGCTGCCAGGAGCGCTCGTCTTCGGCGTTGAAGTCGGACCAGTACGAGTTGGCCAGGTAGATGGTGGAACCACCGTCACCCACGCCGCCGGCGTTCTGGTAAAAGCCGTAGTTGTAGCCAGTGCTGCCGGTGCTGCGCTGGTGAGCGAGGGTGAACGAGTGCGCACCGTACGCGTAGGTGGCTGCAAGGCTCCAGATGGTGTTGGAGTCGCCGTTCAGGCCTGCGGCTTTTACGTACTTGTTGTTGATGTCCGACTTGTAGCCGTTGAAGTCCAGGGTCAGGGACTGGTCGCTGGCGATCGGGAAGACGTAGTTCAAGCCCAGGTAGTGCTTCTTCATCACATCTTCGTTGTCGGCGGTGTACAGCGAAGCGGTGAAGTTGTCGGTGAACTTGTAGCTGCCACCTAAGACGTTGATCGACTTCAGGCCACCACCATCACGGCGCTCGGCGCTCTTGCGCGCTTCCTGGGTGAAGCGGCCGGCGTTCAGTTCCAGGCCCTGGATCTCTTTGGAGGTGATCAGGGTGCCGGTGAAGCTTTCTGGCAGCAGACGTGCATCGTCGTACTGCAGCACTGGCAGTGCTGGCATCTGGTCACCGTACTTCAGCACGGTGTTGGAAATGCGGAACTTCACAGCAGCACCACCACGCGCCAGGTTGTGCGGCGAGCTGGCGTTGCCTTCGGCATTGGTGGTTTCGTGCGGTTTGAAGAAGTCGACGCCGCCACCACCGTTGTGGCCTTTGCCGCCATCCAGGCGCACGGCGTACAGGCCGAATGCGTCAACACCGACGCCAACGGTGCCTTGGGTGAAACCGGAGGAGAAGTTGGCGATGAACGCCTGGCCCCATTCGATCTGGTCGTCGGTGCCATGCTTCTTGTCACGGTTGATGTAGGCGTTGCGCAGAAGGACGTTGGCGTGACTGTCCTCGATGAAGCCCTTGCTGTCAGCCTGGTCATTGGCCTGAGCCTGGGTCGCGGCGATCATCGCCAGGGCGACCAGGCTGATCCTGGTTTTCAACATGTTGTTTTCCTTATTTCTTAATCAAAAACGCTCTGCAATATGACGCCAGGAACCAACGCCCCTTCGTAGGTTCGACGCTATGCGGATCCAGCCGGGCGGGCCGACCGGTAAGTTTACGGCGGCCCTTGGCAGCAGCTTGGCCAATAACATGGCCAGCTGGCGTTGGCCGAATCCTAGCCGTGTGCGATTACAAATGTCAAAAAGTCGTGAAATGCAGGTTGATATAACCAAAATTACCGGCCTGTCTGGTGCATTTCCATGCAGGTTTGCGCTATCAGCGGGCAATTTATCTTGTGTAGGAAATTGCCTTTTGATCGAGCGGACAATTTCCTGAAAGCAGGCAAAGCGTGGCCGTAGAGGTAGTTACAAACTGACACATATGTAAAGACAACCCTTTACAAATAGCCGAGCAAGAGCAAATAACAAGCATTACCATCCGCACTTTATTTTCAACTGCCCGCTCCGGATGTGCCCATGCTTGTACCCTGCCGCCTTTCACCCCTGACGCTCGGCCTGTCGCTGCTGTTCAGCGCCAGCCTGGCCAGTGCCGCCACCACCACATTGCCGGAGTCGTCGGTAACCGCCGACAGCGAGCGCGAGAAGGACAACCCGCGGGTCAAGGAGGTGAGCACCGCAACCCGCACCTCGACGCCCGTGCGTTATGTGCCGCAGGCCATCGATACGGTGAAAACCGCCAATGTGCTGGATTACGGCAGCAACACGCTGGGCAAGGCGCTGGAGGGTATCCCCAACGTCAGCAGCGGCGCCGACACCCGTTTTGACAGCGTACGCATCCGCGGCTTCGAGGCCAGCAACGACTTCTATCTGGACGGTATCCGCGACGACAGCCAGTACATCCGCGACCTGCACAACATCGAGCGGGTCGAAGTGCTGAAGGGGCCTGCAGCGGTACTGTATGGCCGTGGCAGCCAGGGCGGCATCGTCAACAGGGTCAGCAAGGCACCAGAGCCGGGTCGCCGCTCGACCATCGAAGCGCAGGCCGGCAGCGAAGACCTGCGCAGCCTGTATGCCGACCTCAGCGCCGACCCCAGCGACACGGTCAGCCTGCGCCTGAACATGGGCAACCAGGACAACAACAGCTTTCGCGAGGGTATCGACGGCAGCCGCCAACTGTTCGCCCCGTCGATCAGCTGGCAGATCACCCCCGACCTGAACTGGCTGGTGCAGTATGAATACAGCCGCTACAACCGCACACCAGACCGCGGCATCCCGAGTGTCAACGGCCGCCCGGCAAACGTCAGCCGCAGAGCCACCTATGGCGACCATCGCGACTACATTGACGACCGCGCCCAGTCGCTGCGCTCGCGCCTGAACTACCAGTTGAACGAAACCTGGCAGCTGCGCCACACCCTGGGCCTGTTCAAACTCGACAGCGAGTTCGACAACACCTATGTCACGGGCTACAACGCCGGCACCAATACCTTGACCCGCCAACGCTGGCAGCAGGACCTGAACACCCGCAACCTGTTCAACAACCTGGAGGCCGAGGGCGACTTCGACACCTTGGGCCTTGAACACAAGCTGCTGCTGGGCCTGGAGTTCGGCAACCAGCGGCGCGACCCGCTGCTATACAGCGCCGGCAGCCAGAACCTGCCAGGCCTGGGCAAACCCAGCCAGCCGCACACTGGTACATTGGCGCTATCGAGCAACAACCACACCGTGGTCGACAGCCGCGGGGTTTATCTGCAGGACCAGATTCGCCTGAACGATCAGTGGCAGGTTCTCGCCGGCGTGCGCTTTGACCAGTTCGAAGTGGAAACCACCAACAAAGATGGCTTGCGCGAATCGCAGGACAGCAACAGCACCAGCCCACGCCTGGGCGTGGTCTACACGCCATGGCGCGACCATTCGTTCTACGCCTCGTGGAGCAAGACCTTCTCGCCGGTGGGCGGAGGCTTGATCGGCATCACCCCGGGGGCGTCGGGCAACACCAACGACACCCGTCCGGAGCAGACCCGGCAGAAGGAAATCGGGGTGAAAAGTGACTGGCTCGACCAGCGCCTGACCACCAGCCTGGCCATCTACGAGCTGGAGCTTTACAACCGCCGCACCCGCGACCCGAACGACCCGAACATCATCTTGCTCAGCGGCATGCAGCGTTCGCGCGGCATCGAACTGACAGCCACCGGCAACATCGTCGGCAACTGGTATGTACGCGGCGGCATTGGCCTGCAGGATGCGACCATCGTCAAGGACAATAACGGCCAGGAAGGCAACCGCATCAATGACGTGGCCAAGCGCAATGGCAGCCTGTTCGTGACCTGGAAACCTGAGCTGGGCTGGTACGCCGAAACCGGGCTCACACTGGTGGGCGAGCGTTATGCGGACAACCAGAACACCACGGTATTACCGGGGTATGGCCGTTGGGATGCACTGGCGGGGTATCGGACCCATGACTGGGATGTGCGGGCGGCATTGAGCAACATTGCTGACAAGACCTACTACAGCTCGGCGACCAGTGCGGCGCAGATTCAGGTGGGGGACCCGCGTAGCCTGGTGGTCACGGGTAGCTACAGCTTCTGATCGTTGTTGACTGTACGGGCCTCTTCGCGGGCGCGCCCGCTCCCACAGGTGTTTCACAGGTTTCGAGCCATGTGGTGACTCTGTGGGAGCGGGCATGCCCGCGAAGAGGCCGGTACAAGTAATACCGATCCGATCAGTGCCACACTGCCATCAGCGCCTGCATCTCTGCTTCGCTGATCAACCCTTGGGGGTATCGCCCGGCAAGCAGACGTCGTGGGTCGGTCGTCCTGACCCTGATGCTTCCATGGTGTTTCAACCGCTTCGCCAAAAGCCTGAGCGATTGGTGATCAACTGCCGATGGGCGCAAAGCCGACTCACTTGCTGCGTTCATGTCCACACGTACTCCCTGGCCCGTGAGCGGCTAATTTACGTAGGTATTGTTACAGATCAGAGGCGCGGCCTGACCGTGCCATCTCGCTATCTGCTTGAAAAACAATACAAAACGTATGCCAGCTCGGGCCTCCGGGCGTCGCCCGCGCAAAAAAGAGGCCCGTCACATGACGGGCCTCTTCATTCATTACGCGCTCAGCCCTTGACCGGCGCCGGCTGCTGTTGGGTCAGGCAGTGAATGTTGCCGCCACCCAAGAGCAGCTCGCGGCCCGGGATCATTACCACCTCATGGTCGGGGAAGATCCTTGCCAGGATCGCTCTGGCTTCGGCATCTGCCGGGTCGTCGAAGCTTGGGGCAATGATGCCACCGTTGACGATCAGGAAGTTCACGTACGAACCCGCCAGGCGCACCGACGGGTCACGCTCCTGGCTGCCGGCGACCTGGTCGACACCGGCGCACTCTTCGGCGGTGGCGAACAGCGGGCCCGGGATCGGCATCTTGTGCACGATGAACTCGCGGCCCTTGGCGTCGCGGGTGTTCTTCAGCACATCCATGGCCGCGTGGCAGCGCGCATAGTTGGGGTCGTTGGAATCATCGGTCCAGGCCAGTAACACTTCGCCCGGGCGCACGTAACAGCAGAAGTTGTCGACGTGGCCGTCGGTTTCGTCGTTGTACAAGCCATCAGGCAGCCATACCACGGTGTCGACCGCCAAGTGATCGCGCAGCACCGCTTCGATCTGCTCGCGGCTCAGGTGCGGGTTGCGGTTGCGGTTGAGCAGGCATTCCTCAGTGGTGATCACGGTGCCTTCACCGTCTACGTGGATCGAACCACCTTCAAGCACAAAACCTTCGGTCTGGTAGCGCTGGCAGCGCTCCATTTCCAGCACCTTGGCGGCCAGTTCCTCGTCGCGGTTCCAGGGTGCGTACAGGCCGCCGTCGAAGCCGCCCCAGGCATTGAAGCCCCAATCTACGCCGCGCACTTCGCCATGGTCGTTGATGACGAAGGTAGGGCCGGTGTCACGCACCCAGGCATCGTCGTTGCTGATTTCAACCACACGAATGTTCGGCTGGTCGAGTTGGCGCCGGGCGTTTTCGTACTGGCCGGCGGAGGCCGCGACGGTCACAGGTTCGAAACGGGCAATGGCTTTGGCCAGGGTTACGTGGGCAGCCTGCGCCGGCTTGCCGCCCAGGCGCCAGTTGTCCGGGCGCTCCGGCCAGACCATCCACACCTGAGTCTGCGGGGCCCACTCGGCGGGCATGTGGAAACCATCGGCACGGGGCGTGGAATTGAGGGTTTTCATGGGTGACCTCTGTGATGGCCCTGAGCCGGGTGTGCTGGGGCGTTTGCCAATTTATAACCGATATATATCGATATTTGAAGCCTGATAATCGAAGAATGCCGCGCCATTCGGCGAATTTAAATCGATAACAATCGATACCAGTCAGCGCTGGTCTGGTGAAAGGAGCGGCCTGCTGTCTACCATAGCCACACCTTATGCATCCTGTTACAGCTACGCGCGGAAATTTCCGGCAAGGCCGACTAGGGTCAATACTTGAACGACGGGCCAGCGAGCCGCTATGAACATCATCCCTACAGCAATCCCTGAAGTACTGATCATCGAGCCGAAGGTGTTCGCTGACAGCCGTGGTTTTTTCTTCGAGGCATTCAACGCCCGTGAGTTCTCACAGCAAACCGGCGTGAACGTGGAGTTCGTTCAGGACAACCACTCGCGCTCCATCAAGGGCGTGCTGCGTGGGCTGCACTACCAGGTGGCAAACACCCAGGGCAAGCTGGTGCGCGTGGTGCACGGGGAGATCCGCGATATCGCCGTGGACGTGCGCAAAAGCTCGCCAACATTCGGCAAATGGGTCGCGGTGCACCTGTCAGCCGACAACCATCGCCAGCTGTGGATTCCGCCTGGCTTCGCCCACGGTTTTGCGGTGATGAGTGAATCGGCCGAGTTCCTCTACAAGACCACCGACTACTACAACCCGGGCGCCGACCGCTGCATCCGCTGGGACGACCCGCAACTGGCCATCGACTGGGGGCTGCAGCAACCACCGCTGTTGTCGGACAAGGACAAGGTAGGCCTGCCATTGGCAGAGGCGGAACTGCTGCCTTAACTAGCGCATAATTGCGTCAGACTTTTCTGGCGCATTTACCTGATGATTGCAAAGCCCACGCCCCCACGCCGTCCCCGCTGGCGCAGCCTGGCCCTGCTGGCGCTGATCTTGGCCCCATTACTGTGGCCCCTGCATCACTTGGCCGAACGCTATTACCAGGAAGAACTGGCCTCGCAGAACCGCCAGACCCTCGACCTGTATGTGGCCAACCTGCTCGGCACCCTGCACCGCTACGAGACCTTGCCGCAAATTCTCGGCGACTTGCCGGCGCTGCGTGGCGTGCTGGCCGACCCTTTCCGCCTGGAAGCGGTGACCAACGCCAACCGCCTGCTCAAGGACATCGTGCAGCAGACCGGTGCCGAGGTGATGTACCTGATGGACGTCAGCGGCAACACCTTGGCCGCCTCGAATTGGGACAAGCACGACAGCTTCGTCGGCCGAAACTTCGCCTTCCGCCCCTACTTCAACGAAGCCATGGCTGGCCACCTGGGCCGCTTCTTCGGCCAGGGCACCACCTCGGCCAAGCGCGGCTACTTCTTTGCCGCGGCCGTGCGGGACCGCGAGCGGATCGTCGGGGTGCTGGTGGTCAAGGTCGATCTCGACCACACCGAAACCCTGTGGGGCCGTACGCCCGAGCAGCTGCTGCTGACCGATCACAATGGCGTGGTCATCCTGACTTCACGGCCCGACTGGCGCTTCCGTGCTACCCGCACGCTGACCGACGCCGAGCGCCAGGCCATCATCGCCATCCAGCCCTATCCGACCCAGGCCCCACAGCCGCTGGTTCTCAACCCGCAGGCCTGGATCACCCAGACCCGCGACATCAAGGAAACTGGCTGGCAAGTCAGCATCCTTGCCCCGCGCACGCTGGTTGATCGCTCGGTGCAGACGGTAATGGCCATCGGTGCCGGCACGCTGCTGGTACTGATGTTGCTGGCAGGCCTGGTGATGCAACGGCGGCGCCATTACATCGACCGCATCGACTTCGAAGCCCGTGGCCGCCAGGAACTGGAAAAGCGCGTGGCCGAACGCACCGCCGACCTTGAAGGCCTGAATACCCGCCTGAAAAATGCCGTGCTGGAGCGCGAAAACGCTCAGCAAGAGGCAGTGCGCGCACAGGACGAACTGGTGCAGGCCGGCAAGCTGTCGGTGCTCGGCACCATGTCGGCCAGTATCAGCCATGAGTTGAACCAGCCCCTGGCCGCCATCCGCAGCTACGCAGAAAATGCCGAGATCCTGCTCGACCACCAACGTACCGAAGACGCCCGCGGCAACCTCAAGCTGATCGGCGAGCTGACCGGGCGCATGGCCTCGATCATTGCCCACCTGCGTGCCTTCGCCCGTCGTGACCGCCATGCCCCGGAGAGCGTTGCCCTGCAGCCGGCCCTGGACGATGCCCTGGCGCTGCTTGCCAAGCGCCGCCGGGCGATGGCCGTAGAGCTGATCCGCGACCTGCCGGAAGCCACCTTGTGGGTACAGGCCGGCGAAACGCGCCTGCGCCAGGTGCTAGGCAACCTGCTGGCCAATGCCCTCGACGCCCTGACTGAAAAAGCCAACCCGCGCCGCCTGTGGCTAAGTGCCGAGCAGCGTGATGACTGCGTCTACCTGTACATCCGTGACAACGGGCCCGGCTTCAGCCGCCAGGCTCTGGAGCACGCCAAGGAGCCGTTTTTCACCACCAAGACCCGTACCCAGGGCTTGGGCCTGGGGCTGGCCATCTGTGAAAGCCTGATGCGCGCCCTGGGCGGTGAACTGCTGCTGGCCAACCACCCGGAAGGTGGTGCAATGCTGACCCTCCAGCTGCGTGTGGCCGCATCTGGCGCTACTTTGCCCAATTCGGAGGACCCCTCGGCATGACCACCGAGACACTGATCGACAGCCGAGCCCAGGTCATCCTGGTCGACGATGACCCCCACCTGCGCCAAGCCTTGAGCCAGACCCTGGACCTGGCCGGGCTCAAGGTAGTCGCCCTGGCCGAGGCCCAAGGCCTGGCCGAACGTATCGAGGCCGACTGGCCCGGCGTGGTGGTCAGCGACATCCGCATGCCGGGCATCGATGGCCTGCAGTTGCTGGAACAACTGCACGGCCGCGACAGCGAACTGCCGGTGCTGCTGATAACCGGCCATGGCGATGTGCCGCTGGCGGTGCAGGCGATGCGTGCCGGGGCTTATGACTTCCTGGAAAAACCCTTTGCCACAGACGCCCTGCTCGACAGCGTACGCCGCGCCCTGGCCTTGCGCCGACTGGTGCTGGACAACCGTAGCCTGCGCCTGGCACTGAGCGACCGCCAGCAACTGGCAACCCGCCTGGTCGGCCATTCACCGGCCATGCTGCGCCTGCGCGAGCAGATCGGCGCCTTGGCCGGCACCCGCGCCGACGTGTTGATTCTGGGTGAGACGGGCGCTGGCAAAGAGGTGGTGGCCCGCGCGCTGCACGACCTGTCCAGCCGCAGCGAAGGGCCGTTCGTGGCGATCAACGCCGGCGCGCTGGCCGAGTCGGTGGTCGAAAGCGAACTGTTCGGCCACGAGCCCGGTGCGTTCACCGGCGCGCAGAAACGCCGTATCGGCAAGTTCGAATTTGCCAACGGCGGCACGCTGTTCCTCGACGAAATCGAGAGCATGAGCCTGGATGTACAGGTGAAGCTACTGCGCATGCTGCAGGAGCGGGTGGTCGAACGCCTGGGCGGCAACCAGTTGATCCCGCTGGACATCCGCATCATAGCCGCCACCAAGGAAGACCTGCGTCAGGCTGCCGACCAAGGGCGTTTCCGCGCGGACCTGTATTACCGCCTGAACGTGGCGCCGCTGCGTATTCCGCCACTGCGTGAACGCGGCGACGACATATTGGTGTTGTTCCAGCATTTCGCCGATGCTGCCAGCCAACGTCATGGCCTGTCGCCGCATGCGCTGCAACCCGCGCAACGCGCCCTGCTGCTGCGTCATGACTGGCCAGGCAACGTCCGCGAGCTACAGAACGCCGCCGAGCGTTTCGCCCTTGGCCTGGAACTGGCACTCGATGGCCAGGCACCCTCGGCAGCAGCGCCGGCAGCGCCCATGCTCAGCGGCAACCTCAGCGAACAGGTCGAGCAGTTCGAACGTTCGCTGATCGCCGCCGAACTGGCCCAGCCACACGGCTCCATGCGGAGCCTGGCCGAAGCACTGGGTATCCCCCGCAAAACCCTGCATGACAAGCTGCGCAAGCATGGCTTGAACTTCGACGGCGGCAGCGGCGGGCATGACGATCAAGAGGACAACCGTTAATGAGCACCAATAGCCAGTACCTGCAGTCCGTACTGCACAGCGACATCCCCCTGACACGCGAGATGGGCCTGGAAGTGATCGATTGGCAGCAGCACACCCTGCGCCTGCAGCTGCCGCTGGCGGCCAACGTCAATCACAAAAGCACCATGTTCGGCGGCAGCCTGTACTGCGCAGCCGTGCTGGTGGGTTGGGGCTGGCTGCACCTGCGCCTGCGTGAACTGGGGATCGATGACGGGCATATCGTCATCCAGGAAGGGCAGATCAGCTACCCGTTGCCAGTGACCGGCACGGCAGTGGCGCGTTGTGCCGCGCCAGACGAGAAAACCTGGGAGCGGTTCCTGACCCTGTACCAGCGCCGTGGGCGGGCGCGGTTGACGTTGGAAACCACCGTGAGCCATGCCGGAAGTGACGAGCCTGCAGTGAAATTCAGCGGCCAGTACGTTCTGCACCGCTAGTACGACTAACGCGGCCTTTGTGGGAGCGGCCTTGCGTCGCGACAGGGCCGCAAAGCGGCCCCAGGATTTCAGCTTCGCCGCCAGAATTGCCGGGGCCGCTTTGCGGCCCTTTCGCGACGCAAGGCCGCTCCCACAGGATCGTGCCAGGCAGTTAGATGAGGTTCAGGAAGGCCTGGCGCCATGCAGCATTGGCAGGCAATGCCAGGAAATGCGGATTGAGCAGCGACTCGCGTGGCGGATACCGGAACGGCAAGCCATCCAGCCCGATCACTTCGCCACCGGCCCCCTCCACCACACCCTGCGCCGCAGCAGTGTCCCACTGCGAAGTCGGCGCCAGGCGCGGATAACAATCGGCGCTGCCCTCGGCCAGCAGGCAGAACTTCAACGAGCTGCCGATATTGGCCAGCTCCAGTTCGCCCACCGCAGCCCCAAGGCCGGCCAACAGCGCTTCCTGCTCCGGGCTGGAATGCCGACGGCTGGCCACCACGGTAAAACGCTCGCCCTGCGCGGGTGCGTTGCGTACTTGGATCAGCTGGGCTGCCTCACCGGCATCTGCACGCCAGGCCCCCATGCCGCGCCCACCAAAATAGCAGCGCCCATTGGTGGGCATCGACACCACGCCAAACACCACCTCGCCGTTCTCGATCAGGGCGATGTTGACCGTGAACTCTTCACTGCCGGCAATGAATTCCTTGGTGCCATCCAGCGGATCGACCAGCCACCAGCGGCTCCAGCTTTGCCGCTCGGCCAGCGCAATATTGCAGTCCTCTTCGGACAGCACCGGAATCTGCGGCGCCAGCGCCAGCAGACCATCGGCAATTACCCGGTGCGCGGCCAGGTCGGCGGCGGTAACCGGCGAATCGTCGGCCTTGTTGGTTACCGCGACATCGGCGCGCCAGAATGGCAGGATCGCCTCGCCTGCCGTCAGCGCCAGCTTGACCACTTCGTGCATCAGTTGCAGGTCGTTCATAGCTCCAGCAGCCCCCGCTGAATCAGCAGGTCACGGGCCAGGTACAGCGCCGCCAGGGCGCGGCCCTCGGTGAACTGCGGATGCATGGCCAAGGCCGACAACTCACGCAGGTTGACCTTGTCGACCCGCATCGGCTCGGGCTCGTCGCCTTCCAGGCGCTCTTCGTACAGGTCGCTGGCCAGCACCACCTGAATCTTCTGGCTCATGTAGCCCGGCGACAGCGACAGTTCCGTCAGGTGCTCCAGCTGGCGTGCGCCAAAACCGGCTTCTTCCTTGAGCTCCCGGTCGGCTGCCGCCAGCACGTCTTCGCCCGGCTCGATCAGGCCCTTGGGCAACGACAGCTCGTATTCATCGGTGCCACCGCAGTATTCCTCCACCAGCACGGCGTGCTCGGCATCGAGCATGGCCACGATCATCACCGCGCCGTAGCCGTTACCCCGGCCCACCAGGCGCTCATAGGTGCGCTCGGCGCCATTGCTGAAGCGCAGCTGTACGGCTTCGACGCGGAACAGGCGGCTACTGGCGACAATTTCGCGGCTGAGTACGGTGGGTTTCTGGCGCATGGGGCGGCTCCTTGGCGTGAACGGGTTACTATACCGTGGCTTGCCGACTGATCGAGAGTTTCCCATGCCTGTTCTTCCCTGGTCTGCCATCGATACCGTCCTGCTGGACATGGATGGCACCCTGCTCGACCTGCATTACGACAACCGCTTCTGGCTGGACCACCTGCCCCAGCGCTATGCCGAGCTGCACGGTGTTAGCCGGGCCATGGCCGAAATGGAGCTGCAACCGCTGTTCGAACGCAATGCCGGCACATTGAACTGGTACTGCCTGGACTTCTGGAGCCGCGAGCTACGCCTGCCCATTCGCGAGCTGAAGCGGGAAATTGCCGACCTGATTGCCCTGCGCCCGGATGCCGATACCTTCCTGGCGGCGATTCGCCAGGCCGGCAAGCGTGTCGTGATGATCACCAATGCCCACCGTGACTCGCTGTCGCTGAAGCTGGAACGGGTGGAGCTGGCACCGTACTTCGAGCGGCTGATCAGCTCGCACGACTATGGCTACCCGAAGGAAAGCCCGCAGTTCTGGGATGCCCTGCAGGCGGATATCGGCTTCGAACCAGAACGCAGCCTGTTCATTGATGACACGCTGGCGATTCTGCGCAGTGCACGGCGGTTTGGTGTGGGGCACTTGCTGGCGGTGCGCCAGCCAGATAGCAAAGCAGGGCCGCGGGATACTGAAGAGTTTGCGGCGGTCGAGGATTACCGGGAGTTACTGGTAGGCCTATGAGGCCCTCTTCGCGGGTGAACCCGCTCCTACAGATACTGCGCCAGCCGTGAGAGGGCGCTCAACCTGTGGGAGCGAGCATGCCCGCGAAGAGGCCGGCACAGACTTCAGCGATCAGTCAGGAATACGCAGCACCTGCCCCGGATAGATCTTGTCCGGGTGCTTGAGCATCGGCTTGTTGGCCTCGAAAATCTTGTTGTACTGGTTGGCACTGCCATACACGACCACGGCAATGGCTGAAAGTGTGTCACCCGATTTCACAGTGACGAACCTTGCCGCCTGGACTACCGGCCCGGTCACGGTGATCTGGTCCTCGACACTGGCCACGCCGCTGATGTTGCCCGCCGCCAGGATGATCTTCTCCTTCTCTTCCTGGCTGGCCACTTCACCCTTGAGGATGATCTTGTCTCCTTCTACAGTGGCCGTGATGTTGGGGTTGCCCAGGCCGACAGCTTCCACGTGTTTTTTAAGCTGCTCTTCGGCATTGGCGTTGCCAGGGGTCAGCAGGTCGATCAACTTCTCGCCGGCTTCCTTCACGAAACTGAACAGGCTCATTGCGCTCTCCTTGTTGACGAAACCTTGGACACAGGAGTCTAGGCCAGCTTTACCACTCCCGCCCTGCGCGACCAATCGACGCGGTCTATCAAGGCATAGACCCTAGCGATTAGACGCCGCCGGCCCGCACGCCTAGGCTTGTGCTATCAGAAAGCCGCCGGTATTCAGCGCCCCGATGAACAGCAAACCTCCGGTCTGCGCGGCCTCATCGCCCTTGTCCATGCCCGCCGCCAGCAACACCTACGATTACGTCCAGCTCAGCGACGCCAAACGCGACAGCACCCCGCTGGCCGAGGAAGTGGCCCTGGCCATTGTCTATAACGGCCTCAACCAGGCGGTGATGCTGGTCAGTCCTACCGATCTGGAAGACTTCGCGGTCGGTTTCAGCGTCGGCAGCGGCATTGTCGAAGGCACCGCAGAAATCTACGACCTCAAGCTTTCCGGCAGCGGCTCGGCAATGTACGCCGACCTGGAAATCTCCAGCCGGGCGTTCTGGAACCTGAAAAACCAGCGTCGCCAACTGGCCGGCACCAGTGGTTGCGGCCTGTGTGGGGTCGAGGCGCTGGAGCAGGCGCTGCCGGATCTGGCCGTGTTGCCGGGTGCGCCCCTGCCCCCGGCCCAGTGGCTGGTCGGCCTGCGCGAGCGCATCGACGCCTTCCAGCCACTGGGCCAGCATTGCGGCGCCGTACATGCAGCACTGTTCATGGACCGCCAAGGTGAACTGCTGCTCGGCCGCGAAGACATCGGCCGGCACAACGCCCTCGACAAACTGATCGGCGCCCTGCTGCGGCAACGCATCGACAGCCAGGGTGGCTTGGCCATCGTCACCAGCCGCTGCAGCCTGGAGCTGATCCAGAAAGTACTGCGTGCCGGCATCCAGACCCTGGTCAGCCTGTCAGCGCCCACCGGCCTTGCCCTGCAATGGGCACGCAAGCACAACCTCAACCTTATCCATTTGCCCAAGCACAGCGCACCGCGGGTCTACAGCCCAGCGGCGGAGTCGTAACAGTCGTGACCTCGTACCAACATCTTCCGGACAACGCCCCAGCCTCCCCTCCTCGCTACAAGCCCTACCACGGCCCCGCCGGCGGTTGGGGCGCACTGCGTAGCGTGGCCAAGGCATGGGTCGGCAGCGATAACGCGCTGAAGAACATTCGCGCCCTGCTCAAGACCAACCAGAACGGCGGTTTCGACTGCCCCGGCTGCGCCTGGGGGGATTCGCCGGAAAGCGGCATGGTCAAGTTCTGCGAGAACGGCGCCAAGGCGGTGAACTGGGAAGCTACCAAGCGCCGTGTCGATGCAGCCTTCTTCGCCCGTTACAGCGTCACCTCGCTGCTGCAGCAGAGCGACTACTGGTTGGAGTACCAAGGGCGCCTGACCGAACCGATGGTCTACGACGCACCCAGCGACCGTTACCTGCCGATCAGCTGGGATGCCGCCTTCGCCCTGATCGCCCGCGAACTGAACAAGCTGGCCAACCCTGACCAGGCCGAATTCTATACCTCGGGACGTGCCAGCAACGAAGCGGCGTACCTGTACCAACTGTTCGTGCGCGCCTACGGCACCAATAACTTCCCTGACTGCTCGAACATGTGCCATGAGGCCAGCGGCGTGGCATTGGGGCAAAGCGTCGGGGTCGGCAAGGGTACAGTCACCTTCGACGACTTCGAGCACGCCGACTCTATTTTTGTCTGGGGCCAGAACCCCGGCACCAATCACCCGCGCATGCTCGACCCACTGCGCGATGCGGTAAAACGTGGCGCCCAGGTGGTGTGCATCAACCCGCTCAAGGAGCGTGGTCTGGAGCGCTTCCAGCACCCCCAGAACCCACTGGAAATGCTGACCAACAGTGACCGTCCGACCAACACCGCCTTCTTCCGCCCGGCCCTGGGTGGCGACATGGCGATGCTGCGTGGCATGGCCAAGTTCGCCCTGCAATGGGAACGCGAAGCCCAGGCCAACGGCGAACCGGCCGTGTTCGACCACGCCTTCATCGCCGAACATGGCCATGGCGTCGACGAGTACCTGGCCGTGGTGGACGCCACGCCGTGGTCGCACATCCAGGCACAGTCCGGCCTGACCTTGGCCGATATCGAACTGGCCGCGCGCATGTACTGCCGCGGCAAGCGGGTGATCATGTGCTGGGCGATGGGCATCACCCAACACCGTCATTCGGTGCCGACCATTCAGGAAATCGTCAACCTGCAGATGCTGCGTGGCAACATCGGCGTGCCCGGCGCCGGCCTGTGCCCGGTGCGTGGCCACAGCAACGTGCAGGGTGACCGCACCATGGGCATCAACGAGCGCCCGCCAGAGGCGCTGCTGGATGCCATCGAAAAGCGCTTTGGCTTCCCCGTGCCGCGGCGCAATGGCCATAACACCGTCGAAGCCATTCACGCGATGCTCGATGGCCGGGCCAAGGTTTTCATCGGCTTGGGCGGCAACTTCGCCCAAGCCACACCCGACACTGAGCGTACCGCCCAGGCGCTGCGCAACTGCGAGCTGACCGTGCACATCAGCACCAAGCTCAACCGTAGCCACCTGGTCCATGGCAAGCAGGCACTGATCCTGCCGTGCCTGGGCCGCACCGACATCGACCTGCAGGCCGACGGGCCGCAGGCAGTCACGGTGGAAGACTCGTTCAGCATGGTCCACGCTTCCAACGGCCAGCTGAAGCCGCTGTCGACGCAAATGCGCTCGGAACCTGCAGTGATCGCTGGCATCGCCGCCGCCACGCTGGGCAAGCAACCGGTGGACTGGCACTGGCTGGTGGCCGACTACGACCGCATTCGCGATCTGATCGGCGACACCATTGCCGGTTTCAGCGGCTTTAACCAGCGCCTGCGTAATCCGGGTGGCTTCTATCTGGGCAACAGCGCGGCCAGCCGCGAATGGGCGACCAGCACCGGCCGCGCCAACTTCAAGGCCAACCTGCTGCCCGACACGCTGCTTGACGAACGCGTACGGGCCAGCGGCCAGTTGCCAGACTTGATCATGCAATCGATGCGCTCGCACGATCAGTACAACACCACTATCTACGGCCTGGACGACCGCTACCGCGGTGTGCGCGGCCAACGCGAGGTGCTGTTCGCCAACGAAGCCGACATCATCCGCCTGGGCTTCCAGCCGGGGCAGAAGGTCGACATCGTTTCGCTGTGGGGGGATGAACATGTGCGCCGGGTGCAAGGCTTTACCCTGCTGGCCTTCGACATACCTGCCGGGCAGGCGGCGGCGTATTACCCGGAGGTGAACCCGCTGGTGCCACTGGAGAGCATTGGTGTTGGTAGCCATACGCCAACATCGAAGTTCATTGCCATCAAGCTGGAGCGTGCGCGCGAGGACGGGCGTATCCTGTAAAAATGAAAAAAGCCCTGTTCCGTGGCGGCTCAGGGCTTTGTCATAAAGGTCTCAGACAGCCTAAAAACGATAAAGTTTCATAGTAAATACAGCAAGTTAGAGAATTGTGTACAACTCGTGTTACTCGTCGGATTTCCGTTGCCAGCCACGTCTCTTAGCCTCAAATTCGCCTCGTCATCCCTATGAGGCTCTCTTGATGAAGAAGTACTCCTCGATTCTGTTGTTGTCTTTCAGCTTGCTCAGCGGCGTTGCCATGGCAGGCGGCACCACCGAGGCCGGCATTGGCGGCGCATTGGGTGGGGTACTGGGCTCTGTCGTGGGCAACTCCATCGGTGGCAGCACCGGCGGCGCCATTGGTGCCGGTCTGGGCGGTGCGGCAGGTGGCGCCCTGGGCGCAGACAAACGCCAGCGTGGTGAGGCCGCTATCGGCGGCGCGCTGGGCGCTGCAGGTGGTAACGTGGTCGGTCGCTCCGTGGGCGGCACCACGGGTAGCTACATTGGCGCGGCAGCCGGCGGTGGTGCCGGTGGTGCGCTGGGTAACTACCTGGGCAAAGAGGCCGACGAAGACGATTACCGCGATGGCCGCCGCTATCGTCGCGGCTACGACGACGACCGTCGTCACTGGGACCGTGGTCACCACTATGGCCACCGCAAGCACAAGCGCCACTGGCGCGACTAACGCCTGAGGGCCCTGCCCCGGCAACAAAAGCCCCGCCCCTGCCAGCGGGGCTTTTTTATGCCTGCCGCTCCAGCACGAGGCCGGACAGAATCACCTGCAGCGCCTCTGGCAACGCCACAGGCCGGCCACTGTCGCGCTCGATGAACACCTGCACTACCGTGCCTGCTGCGCACGCCTCCGGTTCGCCCGGGCGATACAGCGCCAGCCGGTACTCTACCGTGCTGCCCGCCAGTCGCGTCACTCCCAACCCCACCTCCAACAAATCCGGGAAGCCCGGTAGCGCGTAGAAATCCGCAGCCGAACTGACCACGAAGGCGGCCAGTTCACCGTGCCGCAGGTCCAGTTCGGCCTGCTCGACGAGAAACGCCTGGATCGCGGTTTCGAAAAAACCGTGCACCGTTGCACCGGCGATGTGGCCGTTCAGGTCGTTGTCCTGGGGGCGGGTGAGGATCGGGTGGAAGTGGGAGAAGGCAGTGCGCTGAGGGGCTTCGGTCATCTGGCTGGCTCTTGTCTTCGCTATGGATGCCGACAGTGAAACAGAAAAAACAGACTTTCGCTGCCTATGCGGGCCCCTTCGCGGGCAAGCCCGCTCCTACAACGGCCTGAGCTGCGCCCCAGATGTTGGACATCTGTCCATCATCTGGGGTTTTTATGAGCAAGTACTCAACACAATTCAAGCAGTCAGCCATCCAGGCTTTCCTCAAGCGTGGCCGAGGCTTTCGCCACATCGCGGCGCTGTTTCAAATCGATCCGACTTTGCTGCGCCGTTGGGTCATGTCCTATCAGTTACATGGTGAGGCCAGCTTCGAGAAGCCTGGCGGTCATTACAGCAGTGAGTTCAAGCTTTCTGTGCTCTACCGTATGTGGCGCGAGAAGCTGTCGCTCCGGGCCACCGCAGCGTTGTTCAACCTGGGTAACTCATCTCAGGTGCGGCGCTGGGAGGAACAGTATTACAGTGGCGGCTTCCAGGCCCTGTCCTCAAGCAAAAAGATATTGGTCACCCCTATGCCTAAAGCCCCGCGCAAGCCCGAAGAGACCGCTCCCAAACCTATCGAGGAGCTTACCCATGCGGAGCTGCTCAAGAGACTTCGCCAGCTTGAAGCGGAGAACGCCTACCTAAAAAAGCTCGAGGAGCTCGACGAGGAGAAGGCGAGGCTGAAGAAAGCCAGGAAAAAACCCGGCTAGTAAGGGCTTTGCGCGAACACTACCCGTTTGCCGATCTGCTCAAGGCTGCCGGCCTGCCACGCAGTACTTACTATTACCAGCTAGGGCTGCTTGAGGCCGGGGATAAGTGTGCCTCTCTCAAAATCTCGATCCAGGAGATCTGCGACCGACATCGCGGTCGTTATGGTTATCGGCGGGTTACCTCTGCGCTGCGCAGTTCTGGGCAGTTGGTTAACAGTAAAAAGGTGCGCCGGCTGATGGCTGCTCTAGACCTCAAGTGCACGGTCCGCCCGAAGAAGTACAAGGCGTATCGGGGCCTGATGGGAGAAGCCGCGCCTAACATTCTCAAGCGTAATTTCCAGGCTGATCAGCCTAACCAGAAGTGGGTTACCGATGTCACTGAGTTCAAAGTGGCGGGTGAAAAGCTGTACCTCTCGCCTGTAATGGATCTGTACAACGGCGAAATCGTGACGTATCGCACCGACACCAGACCGCGCTTCACCTTGGTCGGCGAAATGCTGGAGCGCGCGATTCAACTGCTTCCGGCGGGCAACAAACCACTGCTGCACTCGGACCAAGGATGGCACTACCGATACCCTGATTACTGTGCACGTGTGAAGGAAGCAGGGCTTGAGCAAAGCATGTCACGCAAAGGTAACTGCCTGGACAACGCCGCGATGGAGAGTTTTTTCGGCACGCTGAAGTCGGAATACTTCTACCGTGAGCGCTTCAAAAGCGTCGCAGAGCTACAGGCGGGACTGGATGAGTACATCCACTACTACAACCATGACCGCATTAAAATGAAACTCAACGGCCTGAGTCCTGTGGCTTACAGAACTCAAGCTGAGGTAGCCTAGCACCGACCGTCCAACATCTGGGGCGCAGCTCAGCCTGCGCTCACCACCGATCAGTGTGTAGGAGCGGGTTTACCCGCGAATACGATGGCGGCTGCGACGGTGAACCACGGGTGGACATTGGCCAGCAGGTCCGGCCCTTTCGCGGGTAAACCCGCTCCTACACGACGGCCTGCGCCCACCACCGATCAGTATGTAGGAGCGGGTTTACCCGCGAATACGATGGCGGCTGCGACGGTGAACCACGGGTGGACATTGGCCAGCAGGTCCAGCCCTTTCGCGGGCAAGCCCGCATCCACAAAAAAGCCGCCCCTGGGGGCGGCTTTCTCGTTGCGGCTGGGCTCGGCTTACAGCTGCGGGCCAGCGGCTTTGATGGCGTCGGAAACTTCGAACTTCTTGAAGTTTTCGATGAACAGCTTGGCCAGACCTTTGGCAGCCTCGTCGTAGGCCGCTTTGTCAGCCCAGTTGGTGCGCGGGTTGAGCAGTTCGGTTTCAACGCCCGGAACGGCCTTCGGCACGTCCAGGTTGATGATGTCCAGGTGCTCGGTTTCGGCACCGACCAATGCGCCGCTCTGGATGGCAGCGATCACGGCACGGGTAGTGGGGATGCTAAAGCGCTTGCCAACGCCGTAGCCACCACCAGTCCAGCCGGTGTTGACCAGGTAGACCTTGGAGTTGAAACCGTTGATACGCTTGATCAGCAGCTCAGCGTACTCGCCAGCCGGACGCGGGAAGAACGGTGCGCCGAAGCAGGTGGAGAAGGTCGACTTGATGCCGCCGCCCGAGCCCATTTCAGTGGAACCGACCAGCGCGGTGTAGCCGGACAGGAAGTGGTAGGCCGCCTGCTCGTTGTTCAGGATCGAAACCGGAGGCAGAACACCTGTCAGGTCGCAGGTGAGGAAGATCACTGCGTTAGGCTCGCCGCCAAGGTTCGCTTCCGAACGCTTGGCAACGTGCTCCAGCGGGTAGGCCGCACGGCTGTTCTGAGTCAGGCTGACGTCGGTGTAGTCGGCGTGCTTGTTGGCGTCGAGAACGACGTTTTCCAGTACTGCGCCGTGCTTGATGGCTTTCCAGATGACCGGCTCGTTCTTTTCGGACAAGTCGATGCACTTGGCGTAGCAGCCGCCTTCCATGTTGAAGACAACGCCTTCGCCCCAACCGTGCTCGTCGTCACCGATCAGGTAACGGCTTTCGTCAGCCGAAAGGGTGGTCTTGCCAGTACCGGACAGGCCGAAGAACAAGGTCACATCGCCTTCTTCGCCGATGTTGGCTGCGCAGTGCATTGGCAGTACGTCGGCAGCCGGCAGCAGGAAGTTCTGCACCGAGAACATGGCTTTCTTCATTTCGCCGGCGTAGCGCATGCCAGCGATCAGCACTTTCTTCTGGGCGAAGTTGATGATCACGCAACCGTCGGAGTTGGTGCCGTCACGCTCAGGCTCGCACACGAAGTTGGCGACGTTGAGGATCTGCCACTGGTCGCGGCCAGCCGGGTTGAACTGCTCCGGGTTGATGAACAGGCAACGACCGAACAGGTTCTGCCAGGCAGTCTGGGTGGTCATCTTCACCGGCAGGTAGTGCTCGGCTGCGGCCCCTACGTGAACATAGGAAACGAAGTGATCCTGGGCGTTGTTGAACGCCTCGACGCGAGCCCACAGGGCATCGAACTTGTCAGCCGGGAACTTGCGGTTGATCGGGCCCCAGGAAATGGCGTCCTGGGTGGAAGGTTCTTCGACGATGAAACGGTCAGCCGGCGAGCGGCCAGTACGGTGACCAGTCTCCACGACCAGTGCGCCAGTATCGGCTAGTACGCCTTCACCGCGTTGCAGCGCTTCTTTTACCAGCTCATCGACGCTCAGGTCGGTGTACACGGTGTTGTTGGCTTGCGTCATGAGATACCCCATCCGGCCCGAGGCCGAGTGCTCCAAACGTTTTGTAGTTGTCTTGAAAAAACTACTACAGCGAAAAAAGTGGCCGGATTATGCCAGAAACGCCCAAAAAAAGTAGGCCCCTCCTGTCAGAACTGCGCTTTTGCGCAATTCGACAGGAGATTATCCTGTGATTTAACGTTTCAGTGACGAGTTTCTGAGGCCACGTCAGTACCGCCACCCGCAAACAGTTGCGCCACATCGCTGGCATCGAAGAAGTAGCGCTCGTTGCAGAACTGGCAATCGATCTCTACCGTCCCGCCACATTCGTCCACCAGCGCCTTGGCGTCGTGTTCGCCCAGACTGACCAGCGCATTGCCGGAGCGTTCCCGCGAACAGCTGCAATTGAAGCGCAGTGGCTGGATATCGAACAGGCGCACGGCGTCTTCGTGGTACAGGCGGTGCAGCAGGGTTTCGTTGCCCTCTGTCCACTCTTCAGGCTTGAGCGTCTTGGCCAGGGCCACCACGTGCTGCCAGCTGTCTTCGCGCTCTTCATCATCCGGCTGGCGATCACGCGGCAGTTGCTGCAGCAACAGCCCACGGGCCTTGCCGCCTGCGGCATTGAGCCAGAAACGGGTATTGAGCTGCTGCGACTGGACGAAGTAGCTGGTGAAACATTCCGACAGGTTGGCGCCATCGAGGTCGACGGTCCCCTGATAGCGCTGGCCCTTGACCGGGTCGATGGTCAGGGTCAGGTGGCCGTCGGGCATCAGCTGCGACAGGGTGGCATCAGCCGAAATCTGGTCCGCTTCGTAGCGGGCCATGCCGCGGATCTCGCGGTCGCTGGAGCATTCCACCATCAGCAGCGGAATGGGCCCAGCCGAACGCGCCTGCAGAATCAGCAAGCCATCGAACTTCATCGCACCCACCAGCAAGGCGGTGGCGGCCATCAACTCACCGAGCAGCACCTTGACCGGCTGGGGGTACTCATGACGCGCCAACACTGCGGCGTAGCTGTCATCGAGAGACACCCACTCGCCGCGCACATCGCGCTCGTCGAAGAGGAAACGTTGGGTGAAATCTGTATCAGGCAAATCGCTCATAGGTTTCGGCTATCTAAAAAATGATGACAAAATGGTTACAAGGGTTGTCGAGAATCGGCGAGAACCCGTGACAGAGCGCTCACAAGGCGCTCCGATTCCTGTTTGCAATAGAGGTATTTTATGGACAATCGACCACTGTTCCAAGCAAGGTGGTCCTGGGGGCCATTGGCAGCCTGTACGCTGCTTCCCATTGCTCTACTGTGTTTCTGGTTATGGCCTTTTGGCCAGATCCTGTGCCTGACTTTCGACGAGTGGCTGTTCCGCAGCCTGAACGCGCCGCTGGCCGATAGCACCACCTGGCGCTACATCTGGACCATCGGCAGCCTACGCCCGTTCGACATCGTCGTCGGCCTGATCCTGCTCGCTGTGCTCATTCGTGGTGACTGGGTGTTCAAGGCCGCTCAGGTTCGCCAGGCATTTTTCGGCTTTCTGGTCACGCTACTCCTCTTAGTGGTGATTCGCGCGCTGTTTTCCAAGTGGGTGGATGCAGCCGGGTGGCAACACAAGAGCCCATCGATGATCTTCGACGACGTCGTGCACCTGAGTGACTATTACCCGAACCTGGAGGCGGCCTGGGAACTCAAGGACCGTTCCAGCAAAAGTTTCCCGGGTGATCACGCCTCGGTGCTGCTGATCTGGGCGCTGTTCATGAGCGTGTTCAGCCGCCGCCTTGTGCAATACCTGGTGGTCTGGGGGCTCGCAGCGCTGTTCATGCTGCCGCGCCTGGTGGCCGGTGCCCACTGGGGGCAGGACGACTACATCGGCGGCTTGCTGATGGCCGTACTGGCGTTGGGCTGGAGCTACTACACGCCCCTGGCGGCCAAAGGCAGCGAGGCGTTGATGCGCTGGACAGCGCCGTTGTTCAAGCTGCTGTCCACGTTACCGTTGGTCGGACGAATGGCGGTGTTGCGCTAGATTCCTGGGGCTGCGCAGCAGCCCCATTCAATCGTAACTTCCATGCAGCTGGTGAATCTGCCGCCGCTGCTTCTTGGTCGGCCGGCCATCGGTGGTCACGCCCATGGCCCCGGCCTTACGCATCTCAGCCGCCTGTTCACGGCGACGCACACTTTCTTCGGTTTCCTCGTACAACGCCTGCGCCTCTGGGGCACCTCGACGCACCACCGACAGCGCCTTCACCACCACCGTGCGCTCATCGAAGCCGGTACGCAGCACGAACGCGTCGCCCACTCGCGGCTCTTTGCCCGGCTTGCAACGCTCGCCCCGGCAATGCACCTTGCCACTCTCGATCGCCGCCTTGGCCAGCGCTCGCGTCTTGTAGAAGCGCGCCGCCCACAACCATTTGTCCAGGCGAACCTTGTCGTCGTCTTCGGCTTTTTGTGCCATCCCGTTACCTCGGATTCTGTCTTTCATCGAACTGTACTACCTTCACATACGGATGCAAAAAGTCCCCGCCGTGCTTAAAGTTCTCCACCTCATTCGCAGGGTGCGCTTCGTGAAGACATTTGACCATTTGACTGTGATCGGCCTGCGCGAGTGGGTCGCCCTGCCTGACCTCGGCGTGGCCGGGCTGCGCGCCAAGATCGACACCGGTGCCAGCACGTCGAGCCTGCATGCCACCGAAGTGGAACCCTTTGAGCGCGACGGCCAGCCCTGGGTTCGCTTCACTGCGCACCTGGGCTCGGTGGTGCAGTTGCGCCACCGCCGCTGCGAGGCACCGTTGGTGACGATGAAGACCATCAAAAGCTCCAACGGCCACGCCCAGACCCGCTACGTCATCCGCACGTCACTGGCGCTGGGTGATGGTGTGTGGGAGGTGGAGTTCACCCTGGCCTGCCGCAAGAACATGCGCTACCGCCTGTTGCTTGGCTCCAAGGCCCTGATACACGGCCAGCTGGTAGTGAACCCAGGCCTGAAATACGTACAAGACAAACCGGCCTTCCCGGCCACCCTTTCCCCTGTCACAGGTGCTGCATGAAGATCGCTGTGCTGTCGCGCAATCCGCGTCTGTATTCCACCCGCCGCCTGGTCGAAGCCGGTACCCAGCGTGGCCACGAAATGGTGGTGATCGATACCCTGCGGGCATACATGAACATTGCCAGCCACAAGCCGCAGATCCACTACCGCGGCAAGCCGCTGGAAGGCTTCGATGCCGTGATCCCGCGCATAGGTGCTTCGGTTACGTTCTATGGCTGCGCGGTGCTGCGCCAGTTCGAAATGATGGGCGTCTACCCGCTCAACGAGTCGGTAGCCATTGCCCGCTCGCGCGACAAGCTGCGCTCGTTGCAGCTGTTGTCGCGGCGCGGCATAGGCCTGCCGATCACCGGTTTCGCCCACTCGCCGGACGACATCCCCGACTTGATCCAGATGGTCAACGGTGCCCCGCTGGTGATCAAGGTACTGGAAGGCACCCAGGGCATTGGCGTGGTGCTGTGCGAAACGCCCCAGGCGGCCGAGTCGGTGATCGAAGCGTTCATGGGCCTCAAGCAGAACATCATGGTGCAGGAGTACATCAAGGAGGCCGGTGGCGCAGATATCCGATGCTTCGTGGTAGGCGACAAAGTAATTGCCTCGATGAAGCGTCAGGCCAAACCGGGCGAGTTCCGCTCCAACCTGCACCGGGGTGGCGTCGCCAGCCTGATAAAAATCACCCCAGAAGAGCGCATCACCGCCATCCGGGCGGCCAAGGTGATGGGGTTGAGCGTGGCGGGTGTGGATATCCTGCGTTCCAACCACGGGCCGTTGGTGATGGAGGTAAACTCGTCGCCAGGGCTGGAGGGCATTGAAGTCACCACCGGCAAGAACGTCGCCGGGATGATCATCGAGCACCTGGAGAAGAATGGCGGGCCCAATCAGACCCGGACCAAGGGCAAAGGCTGATTCAAGCCTGTGCCCGCCTCTTCGCGGCTAAGCCGCTGCCACAGGTATTGCAGAGTCCCTGTAGGAGCGGCTTTAACCGCGAAGAGGCCAGTGAGCCTCACACAGCATTACGCGGCAGCAGCAGCCCCAGCGGCAACCTGACCCGCGCCTCGATCCCGCCGCCAGACCGGTTACGCAACTCCACGTTCCCGCCATGTTGCGCAGCAATCCGCTTCACGATCGCCAGCCCCAACCCGGTGCCCTTGCCGCCCCGCGCCCGGTCACCGCGAATGAACGGGTTGAAAATGGTTTCCAGCTCCGACTCGTCAATACCGGTGCCCCGGTCCAGCACACTGAGCACCACATACGGCGCACTCTCATCACCTGACACATAGGCAGCCACCTCGACCCCCTTGCCAGCATGGTGCAGGGCGTTGCCGATCAGGTTGCCCAGCATGCGCTTGAGCGAAACCCGGCGCAGCGGGAACGGTGGAATCGGCTCCAGGCACAGGCGCACACGCTCTTCCGGCTGGTTGTACGGAGCCACCACCTCACGCACCAAGTCAGCAAGGTCGACCTCTTCCACCGGCTCGTCACGGCCATCGCGGATGAAGGCCAGGAACTGATCGAGAATCGCGTCCATGTCCTCGATATCGCGAACCATGTCATCGCTCAGCTCGTTGTCGCTGTTCAGCAAGGACAGCGACAGACGCAGGCGCGTCAGTGGCGTGCGCAAGTCGTGGGAAACCCCGGCCAGCATCAACTCGCGCTCGCGCCCGGCCTGCTCGACATCCTCGGCCATCTGGTTGAACGCCTTGTACACCTCGGTCATCTCGCTGGGGGTATCGCTGATCGGCAGGCGCACACTGCGCCCCTGGCCAAGCTGGCGGGCGGCGAACACCAAGCGTTTGAGCGGCTGGTTGAGCTGACGCACAAAAATCCACGCCGATGCTGTGGACAACAAGCCAATGGCCAGGAACCAGCCCAGCACGTTCCAGATCTTCTGCCCACGCAATGGGTGCGGGTACAGCGGCACTTTCAGCCAACCCGGCCCCAGGCTTGGCGCATTGACCCACAACGCGGGCGGTGCATGAATGCGCAGCCGCACTTCGGTGTCGTCACCCAGCTCGGCCTGCATCTGCCGTTGGTAGATTTCACTGTAGGGCCAATGCTGCTCGCCTTCGGGCACACCCGAGCCGGTCACCCGGATAAGGCCTGCCGCCTCGGCGATCTTGTCGCGGTTTTCTTCGTCGGCGGCCCAATAGGCGCGCAAGGTCAGCGCTACACCATGGCTGTACTGACGGTCGACCAGCACGTCCTCGTTCATCAGCAGGTAGACCAGGGTCAGCGCCTTGGAGAACAGAACGACGATCAACACCAGCCACAGGGTGCGGGCGAAGAAACTTTGCGGAAACCAGAGCGGTGTTTTCATCGACGTTCAGGCATCATTTTCCGGCGTTTCCGTCCGGTACGAACACGTAGCCGACGCCCCAGACGGTCTGGATGTAACGCGGCTTGGACGGGTCCGGCTCGATCATGCGACGCAGGCGTGAGATCTGCACATCGATGGAGCGCTCCAGCGCATCCCATTCGCGGCCGCGCGCCAGGTTCATCAGCTTGTCGCGGGTCAACGGCTCACGGGCGTGCATCACCAGGGCCTTGAGCACGGCGAACTCGCCGGTGGTGAGCATGTGCACTTCGTTGCCGCGCTTGAGCTCGCGGGTGGCCAGCGACAGCTCATAGTCGCCAAAGGTGACCGACTCGTCTTCGCTGCCCGGCGCTCCCGGCACGCTCGGCGCCTGGCGACGCAGCACCGCCTTGACCCGGGCCATCAGTTCGTCCGGGTTGAACGGTTTGCCCAGGTAGTCGTCGGCGCCCAGCTCCAGGCCCTTGATGCGGCTGAGCTCGTCGCCCTTGGCGGTCAGCATGATGATCGGGATCTGGTTGTTCTGCTGGCGCAGGCGCTTGCAGGCGGACAGACCATCCTCGCCTGGCAGCATCAGGTCGAGCACCACCAGGTTGAACACCTCGCGCTGCAGCAGGCGATCCATCTGCTCGGTGTTGGGCACTGCACGGGCACGGTAGCCCTTGCTGGTGAAGAAACGTTCCAGCAGGCTGCTAAGCCCCGGATCGTCGTCGACGATGAGAATCTTGTCACCTTCAGCGGTGTTTGGCGTGCCGGTCATGAATAACTCCTCTGATATCGCCGCGCATTATGGCGTAGCCATTGCTGCACGTTGCGTGAGCATTGTTAGCAGATTTTTCCCCCGGCGCCAGTTCCGGCTGGCCGGGCGCCATCACCGCAAGCCGTTTGCGATGGGTATAATGCGCGGCTTTCATCCAGCGCCGCCGGGCAAAAAGCCCACAGGCGACCCCCGTATTCACAAATGTCAGGTGGTTTACATGGACAGCATCAACAGCCGTATCGCCGAGGAACTGGGCGTACGCCCGCAGCAGGTCGAGGCGGCCGTGAGCCTGTTGGACGAAGGCTCGACCGTGCCCTTCATCGCCCGCTACCGCAAGGAAGTGACCGGTAGCCTTGACGACACTCAGTTGCGCCACCTGGAAGAGCGCCTGCGCTACCTGCGCGAACTCGACGAGCGCCGCGCCAGCATCCTTTCCAGCATCGAGGAACAGGGCAAGCTGACCCCGGAACTGGCCCGCGAGATCAAGCTGGCCGACACCAAGACCCGCCTCGAAGACCTTTACCTGCCCTACAAGCAGAAACGCCGCACCAAGGGCCAGATCGCCCTGGAAGCCGGCCTCGGCGAACTGGCCGATGGCCTGTTCAACGACCCGACCCTGGCCCCGGAAAGCGAAGCCGCACGCTTCGTCAACGTCGAAAAGGGCGTGGCCGACGTCAAGGCCGCGCTGGAAGGCGCCAAATACATCCTGATGGAGCGCTTTGCCGAAGACGCCGCCCTGCTCGACAAGCTGCGCAGCTATCTCAAGCAGGAAGCCGTGCTCAGCGCCCGCGTCGTGGCTGGCAAGGAAGAAGAAGGCGCCAAGTTCCGCGACTACTTCGCTCATGACGAGCTGCTGCGTACTGCGCCATCGCACCGTGCCCTGGCGATCTTCCGCGGGCGCAACGAAGGCGTGTTGAGCGTCTCGCTGAAGGTCGGCGAAGAACTGCCCGGCACCCTGCACCCGTGCGAACTGATGATCGGCAACCACGTCGGCATCGAAAACCGCAGCCGACCCGCCGACAAGTGGCTGGGAGAAGTGGTGCGCTGGACCTGGAAGGTCAAGCTGTACACCCACCTGGAGACCGACCTGTTCGGCGAGCTGCGTGACAATGCCGAAGGCGAGGCGATCAACGTGTTCGCCCACAACCTGCACGATCTGCTGCTGGCCGCACCGGCCGGCCCGCGCGCCACCCTGGGCTTCGACCCAGGCCTGCGTACGGGCTGCAAGATCGCCGTGGTCGACGCAACCGGCAAACTGCTGGACCACACCACGGTCTACCCGCACGCGCCGAAGAACGACTGGGACCGCACCATTTCCATCATGGCCGCACTGTGCGCCAAACACTCGGTGGAGCTGATCGCCATCGGCAACGGTACCGCCAGCCGCGAAAGCGACAAGCTGGTGGCCGAGCTGGTCAAGAAATATCCAGCCCTGAAAATCACCAAGATCATGGTCTCCGAAGCCGGTGCTTCGGTGTACTCGGCATCGGAACTGGCCGCCCGCGAGTTCCCGGACCTGGACGTGTCGATCCGCGGCGCCGTGTCGATCGCCCGCCGCCTGCAGGATCCGCTGGCCGAACTGGTGAAGATCGATCCGAAATCCATCGGTGTCGGCCAGTACCAGCACGACGTGTCCCAGCTGAAACTGGCACGTGGCCTGGACGCGGTGGTCGAGGACTGTGTGAACGCCGTGGGCGTGGACGTGAACACCGCTTCGGTGGCGCTGCTGACGCGCATCTCCGGCCTCAATGCCATGCTGGCACAGAACATCGTCGCCCACCGCGATGCCAATGGTCCGTTTGCCACCCGTGCAGCGCTGAAAAAGGTTAGCCGCCTGGGTGAGAAAACCTTCGAGCAGGCCGCCGGCTTCCTGCGTGTGATGAACGGCGACAACCCGCTGGACGCCTCTGCGGTGCACCCTGAGGCTTACCCGCTGGTGCAGCGCATTGCTGCCGATACCGACCGCGACATCCGCTCGCTGATTGGTGACAGCAGCTTCCTCAAGCGCCTGGACCCGAAAAAGTTCACCGACGAAACCTTCGGCCTGCCAACTGTCACCGACATCCTGCAAGAGCTGGACAAGCCCGGCCGCGACCCGCGTCCGGAGTTCAAGACCGCCACCTTCCAGGACGGCGTCGAAGACCTCAAGGACCTGGAACCGGGCATGATCCTCGAAGGCGTGGTGACCAACGTTACCAACTTCGGTGCCTTCGTCGACATCGGCGTGCACCAGGATGGCCTGGTGCATATCTCGGCGCTGTCGGAGAAGTTCGTCAAAGACCCGCGTGAAGCGGTCAAGGCCGGCGATGTGGTCAAGGTCAAGGTCATGGAAGTGGACATCCCGCGCAAACGCGTCGGCCTGTCCATGCGCATGAGCGACACCCCGGGCGAGAAGGTCGAAGGCAACCGCGGTGGTAACCGCGGCAATGGTGGCAGCCGCCAGCAGCAGGCACCGCGCCAGCGTGAAACCGCCACGGCTGCGCCGGCCAACAACGCCATGGCCTCGCTGTTCGCCAACGCCAAGCAATTGAAGAAGAAGTAATGGACGTACCACGCGAATACGTCGAAAGCGCCTTCAGCCAACTGCTGGGCTGCCGCCTGCAACACCTGGACACAGGTGTTGCCGAGGTAGCCCTGGCGCTGGAGCCCCAGTTGCGCAACCGTGGCCAGAAGCTGCACGGCGGGGCGATCTTCAGCCTGGTGGATATCGCCATGGGCCTGGCCTGCTCGGCCAGCCATGGCTTTGACCAGCAAAGCGTCACCATCGAGTGCAAGATCAACTACATGCGTGCCGTCAGCGACGGCGAAGTGCTGTGCACCGCCCGCGTGCTGCACGCCGGGCGGCGCACCCTGGTGGTCGACGCTGACGTAGTTCAGGGCGACAAGCTGGTGGCCAAAGCGCAAGGAACCTTCGCGGTTCTCTAGCTCACCAAGCAGTATCTGCGGTATTTTCAGCAGTGCGCTGGCACTGCTGGAACCGCGTAAACCAGGCGACAACGCCAGTTCCTTTCTTCCTACCCTTGTAGACCGTTATCTCTACCCCCATATTGGGGCGACTGACGCGTGAAGGAATACATCTTGAGCGAACTCCTCAACCGCCGCCTGAGCCTGCTCGGCGCCAATCTCCCCCTGCTCAAGCAGTGCCTGCACGGTATTGAGCGCGAATGCCTGCGCGTGACCGATGAAGGTCGCCTGGCCCAGACCCCGCACCCGGAAGCACTGGGATCGGCGCTGACCAACGAGCAGATCACCACCGACTATTCCGAGTCGCTGCTGGAGTTCATCACCCCGGCCCTGGCCGATCCGGCCAAGGTGCTCGAAAGCCTCGAAGAGACCCACCGTTTCGTCTACAGCAAGCTGGGCGACGAATACCTGTGGAGCCCGTCAATGCCGTGCACGCTGCCGGCCGAGGAGGACATCCCGATCGCCGAGTACGGCAGCTCGAATATCGGCAAGCTCAAACACGTCTACCGCAAGGGCCTGGCCCTGCGTTACGGCCGCACCATGCAGTGCATCGCCGGTATTCATTACAACTTCTCGCTGCCCGAAGCGCTTTGGCCACTGCTGCGCGAAGCCGAAGGCAGTACGGAAAATGACCGCGACTACCAGTCGTCGGCCTACATCGCGCTGATTCGTAACTTCCGCCGCTACAGCTGGCTGCTGATGTACCTGTTCGGCGCCTCGCCGGCCCTGGACAAAGGCTTCCTGCGTGGCCGCCCGCACCAGCTCGAAGAGCTGGATGCCGAAACCCTGTTCCTGCCTTATGCCACCAGCCTGCGCATGAGCGACCTGGGTTACCAGAGCAACGCCCAGGCCGGCCTGACGCCCTGCTACAACAACCTGGCCAGCTACACCGACAGCCTGCGCAAGGCCGTTGGCACGCCCTACCCGCCTTACGTTGAAATCGGCACGCATGTGGATGGCGAGTGGGTTCAGCTGAACACCAACATTCTGCAGATCGAAAACGAGTACTACTCGAACATCCGCCCCAAGCGCGTCACCTACACCGGCGAGCGGCCGATCCAGGCCCTGACCTCGCGGGGCGTGCAGTATGTGGAAGTACGTTGCCTGGACATCAACCCGTTCCTGCCGGTCGGTATCGACCTGACCGAGGCGCGCTTCCTCGACGCATTCCTGCTGTTCTGCGCCTTGGAAGACAGCCCGCAACTGGACAACGGTGAGTGCGGCCAGTGCACCAGCAACTTCCTGACCGTGGTCAAGGAAGGTCGTCGTCCGGGCCTGGAGTTGCACCGCAATGGCCAGCCGATCAGCCTGAAAGACTGGGCCAGCGAGCTGATCGAGCGTATCCGCCAATTGGCCAATCTGCTCGACCAGGCGCAAGGTTCTGATGAGCACGCCAAGGCCCTGGATGCGCAGCAGGCCAAGGTCGACGACACCTCGCTGACCCCGTCGGCCCAGGTGCTGGCACGCATGACCGAGCATGACGAGAGTTTCGTCCAGTTCTCGCTGCGCCAGAGCCGTGTGCACGCCGAGACTTTCCGCGAGCAACCGCTGAGCAACGAAAAGCAGCAAGCATTCGAGACGCTGGCCCGCGAGTCGCTCACCAGGCAGTCCGAGCTGGAGCGAGACGAAGTCGGTGATTTCGACCTGTTCGTCGGCGCCTACCAGGCCAGCATCCTGGCAATCAGCAGCTGATGAACCGCACCACCACCCCGCGCAAACCGCGCGCCAGCAGCCAGGCCAGGATCGAGGCGATCCTGGCGGCTGCGCGTGAGCTGTTGGCCGAGCAAGGGGTGGCAGCACTGTCTATCTACAGCGTGGCCGAGCGGGCGCAGATTCCGCCTTCGTCGGTGTATCACTTTTTCGCCAGCGTGCCGGCCTTGCTGGAGGCACTTACTGCAGATGTGCACCGGGCGTTTCGCGAAGCCCTGAGCGCACCGATCGACAGCAGCGCGCTCAGCACCTGGCACGAACTGTCACGGCTGATCGAACAACGCATGCTTGATATCTATCACGAGGATGCAGCAGCGCGGCAGTTGATCCTGGCGCAGCATGGGCTGAGCGAGGTGGTGCAGGCCGACCGGCAGCACGACATGGAACTGGGCGACTTGATGCACACGTTGTTCGACCAGCATTTTCACCTGCCGGTGATGCCACTGGATGTGGACGTGTTTGCCTTGGCCATGGAATTGAGCGACCGGGTGTATGCGCGGTCGGTGCAGTTGCACGAGGCGATCACCCTGCGCATGGCCGAGGAAGGCAAGCGGGTGTTCGAAGCGTATCTGGGGTTGTACCTGCCGCCGTTTCTGGCCAAGCGTTCCCGCTGAGAAATCTGGGGCCGCTTGGCGGCCCTTCGCGGGCAAGCCCGCTCCCACAGAGCCCGCGCGCACCCTGGAGCTTGCGAAGTATCTGTGGGAGCGGGCTTGCCCGCGAAGGGCTGCAAAGCAGCCCCAATATCGACCCGCCGCATCACAGCTTGGCGATAGACACTTCAGTCGACTTCACAAAGGCAATCACTTCACTGCCCACCTGCAACTCCAGCTCACGCACGGAACGGGTGGTAATCACCGAAGTGACGATACCCGAAGCCGTCTGCACGTCGATTTCCGACAGTACCGGGCCTTCGAGGATTTCTTTCACAGTACCTTTGAACTGGTTGCGAACATTGATGGCTTTGATAGTCATGGTTTGCTTCCTTTTGGCTTTTGGGATTCAGTGCGCCCAGCGCAGTTGCGTGGGCAGAGGGGCTACAGGATCCGGCTCGGGCGCAGTGCCCGGGGTGGACAGAACACGGTTGAGCACTTCGCTTTCCAGCGCGGCCAGACGGTGCGAACCACGCGCCCGGGGCCGTGCCAGGTCAACAGTGAGGTCGAGCCCGACCTCGCCGTCCTCGATCAGGATCACCCGGTCAGCCACGGCAACCGCCTCGCTGACGTCGTGGGTGACCAGCAGCACAGTGAAGCCGTGCTGACGCCACAGGCGTTCGATCAGTTGCTGCATCTCGATACGGGTCAATGCATCCAGCGCCCCCAGTGGCTCGTCCAGCAGCAGCAGGCGGGGCTGGTGAATCAAGGCTCGGGCCAAAGCCACGCGCTGCTTCTGGCCTCCCGAGAGCGCTGCCGGCCATTCGTTGGCGCGGTCGGCCAGGCCAACCGCATCCAAGGCCTCCAGCGCACGCGGGCGCCAGTCGCCAGACAGCCCAAGGCCAACGTTGTCGATCACCTTCTTCCACGGCAGCAGCCGCGCGTCCTGGAACATCAGGCGGGTTTCTTCACGGGCCTCTTCCAGCGGCGCGGCACCCGCCAGTAGCTGCCCGGCAGTGGGCTGGTCCAACCCGGCCAGTAGCCGCAGCAAAGTGCTCTTGCCGCAGCCGCTGCGGCCGACAATGGCCACGAACTGGCCGGCCGGAATGTGCAGGTCGATACCCTTCAAAACTTCGCGTTGGCCAAAAGTCTTGCGCAGGCCCTTGGAGGCCAGCGGGGTGCCACGCAGCAGGCGTGGCGGCTGTTCCTTGAGCACGGTCATGCGCCCTCCTTCCTGGCAACTTGATAGGCCGGGTGCCAGCGCAACCACACGCGCTCCAGGCCCCGGGCCGCAAGGTCGGCAAGCTTGCCGAGTACGGCATACAGGACGATGGCCAGCACTACCACGTCGGTTTGAAGAAATTCGCGAGCATTCATTGCCAGGTAACCGATGCCAGCGTTGGCCGAAATGGTTTCGGCAACAATCAGCGTCAGCCACATGAAGCCCAAGGCGAAACGCACGCCCACCAGGATCGAAGGCAGCGCCCCCGGCAGGATCACCTGGCGGAACAGGCCGAAGCCGGACAAGCCGTAACTGCGCGCCATTTCCACCAACGCTGGGTCAACGTTGCGAATGCCGTGGTAGGTGTTCAGGTAGATCGGGAACAACGTGCCAAGCGCGACCAGAAAGATCTTTGCCGACTCGTCGATACCGAACCACAGAATCACCAGCGGTATGAGCGCAAGGTGCGGCACGTTGCGGATCATCTGTACCGAGCTGTCGAGCAGGCGTTCACCCCAATTCGACAAGCCGGTGATGAAGCCCAGTACCAGGCCGATGCTGCCGCCGATGACAAAGCCCAGGCCTGCACGCCAACCGCTGATGGCCAGGTGGGTCCAGATTTCGCCGC
This sequence comes from Pseudomonas sp. BO3-4, assembly GCF_034044115.1. NCBI lineage: Bacteria > Pseudomonadati > Pseudomonadota > Gammaproteobacteria > Pseudomonadales > Pseudomonadaceae > Pseudomonas > Pseudomonas sp. BO3-4. The sequence goes on along the minus strand of NZ_CP139018.1, from coordinate 229,314 downwards.
TGCGCACCAGTTCGACGCCCGCGCTTACCACTGCGCTAGGTGCCGGCAGGATACGCGTCGACAGCCAGCCAGCGCTGACGGCCAGTTGCCATATGGCCAACAGCAGCACCGGCAGCGCCCACGGCGCCAGGCGCTGGGTCAGATTCGAAGAAGTTGCACGACTCATGGCCAGGCCCTCAGCTCTGCGACACAGATTTGGGCAGGATGTCGTTGGCCACCATTTCGCCGAACGGGCTTACATAACCACCAGTTTTCGGCTGCTCTGGGCGCTGCACATCAAGGTGCGGGAACAGCAGCTCCGCCACGCGGTAAGACTCTTCCAGGTGTGGATAACCCGAGAAGATGAAGGTATCGATACCCAAGTCGGCATATTCCTTAACCCGTGCTGCCACGGTGGGGCCATCGCCCACCAGTGCGGTGCCCGCCCCGCCACGTACCAGGCCAACACCTGCCCACAGGTTGGGGCTGACCTCCAGGTTGTCGCGGTTGCCGCCGTGCAGGGCAGCCATGCGTTGCTGGCCCACCGAATCGAAACGCGCCAGCGAGGCCTGGGCGCGGGAGATGGTGTCATCGTCCAGGTGCGAGATCAGGCGCTCGGCAGCGGCCCAAGCCTCTTCGTTGGTTTCCCGCACGATCACGTGCAGGCGGATACCGAAGCGTACTTCGCGCCCTTGAGCAGCCGCTTTTTCGCGCACCTGTGCGATCTTCTCGGCAACGGCTGCCGGTGGCTCGCCCCAGGTCAGGTACAGCTCGACCTGTTCGGCCGCCAGGTCCTGAGCGGCCTCGGAGGAGCCGCCGAAATACAGCGGTGGGCGTGGTTGCTGAATCGGCGGGTAGAGCAGCTTGGCGCCCTTTACCTGGATGTGCTTACCGTCGTAATCGACGTTTTCGCCTTCCAGCACCTTGCGCCAGATACGGGTGAACTCGACCGAAGCTTCGTAGCGCTCCTGGTGGTTCAGGTGCAGGCCATCACCCGCCAGCTCGTCCGGATCACCACCGGTCACCAGGTTGAATAGCGCACGGCCATTGGACAAGCGATCGAGGGTGGCCGCCTGGCGTGCTGCCACGGTCGGTGAAATGATGCCCGGACGCAGGGCTACAAGGAACTTCAGGCGCTGGGTCACGGGGATCAGCGACGCGGCCACCAGCCAGGAGTCCTCGCAGGAACGCCCGGTCGGGATCAGCACCCCACCAAAACCAAGGCGGTCGGCGGCCTGCGCGATCTGCTGCAGGTAACCGTGGTCGACCGCACGTGCGCCTTCGGAAGTGCCCAGGTACTTGCCGTCACCGTGGGTGGGGAGGAACCAGAAAATGTTAAGGCTCATTGGAGTCGTCTCCTCAAGGGTGGCTCTAGCCGGAGCGGCGCCCCGGCACTGGCAGTCAATCAAGGCGCGCTAGCGACTTTGGCAGGGGGTGTCCAGATCACGTCCTTGATGCTCAGCGGCTTGGGTATCAGCTTGAGCGCCTGGAAGGTGTCGGCGATCTTCTGTTGCGCGGCCACCACCTCTGGGGTCAGCGGCGCAGCGCCGTAGCCTTGGCGTTTGACAGAGGTCAGGGTGATGCCGGCAGGCAGGCCGAGCAGCGGGGCAACCTGGTCGGTCACCTCCTGCGGGTTGGCCTGGGACCATTCACCCACGGCGCGCACTTCCTCGATCACGGTGTTGATCACCGCTGGGTGCTGTGTCGCATAGTTGCGGGTGGCGAGGTAGAACTGGTGGTTGTCGACCAGGCCCTTGCCGTCACGCAGGGTGCGCGCTTGCAGCTGCTGCTCGGCGGCGGCCTGGTAAGGGTCCCAGATCACCCAGGCATCCACGCTGCCGCGCTCGAAGGCGGCGCGGGCGTCGGCCGGCGGCAGGTAGACAGGCTGGATGTCGCTGTACTTGAGGCCGGCGTCTTCCAGGGCGCGGACCAGCAGGTAGTGCACGTTGGAGCCTTTGTTGAGGACGACCTTTTTACCCTTGAGGTCCTTCACCGACTGGATCGGCGAGCCCTTGGGCACCAGGATCGCTTCGCTGTGCGGCGCTGGCGGCTCGTAGGCCACGTAGAGCAGGTCGGCGCCAGCGGCCTGAGCGAACACAGGAGGCGTCTCGCCGGTTACGCCGAAATCGATGGAGCCGACGTTCAGCCCTTCAAGCAGCTGCGGGCCGCCGGGGAATTCGGTCCATTGCACCTGTACTCCCTGCTCGGCCAGGCGCTTCTCCAGCGTGCCCTTGGCCTTGAGCAGCACCAAGGTGCCGTATTTCTGGTAACCGATACGCAGGCTCTCGGCCTGGGCTTGGGTAATGGCGCCGAAGGACACAGCCGCCGCAAACAGGGCGACCAGACCACGACGCAAGAAGACTGTGCGCATGGCGCTCTCCTGTGCGAATGGGGTTCGGGTTGCACCTGCTTGCCTCGTTAACGGGCGAGTAAGGTGGTGAAGCGGGGAATGCCGTTCAGATGCTCCAGCGAGCGCTGATCAGACGTTCGTTCAGTACGCCAGGGGCCACGGGGCGCGGCCGACGGGCCAGGGCGACGTGGAAGGTTTCCAGCGAGTCGTGCAGGCGTTCTTCCAGCGCCTGTACCAACTGCGCGGGCTTTGTGCCTTCTGCGTAAGCCACCTGGCTGTCGTCGGCAAAGATCCCTTGCAGGGTCTCTTGTGCCTTGAGTGCCGACAGCACCGGCTTCAATGCGTAATCCACCGCCAGCATGTGGGCGATGCTGCCGCCAGTGGCGATGGGCAACACGATCTTGTGGGCCAGGGCGCGCTCGGGCAGCAGGTCAAGCAAGGTTTTCAGGGCACCGGAAAACGAAGCCTTGTACACCGGGGTGGAGACGATCAGGCCATCGGCCTGGGCCACCAGCTGCTGAAAGTGTTGCACATGCGGGCTGTCGAAACGGGCATGCAGCAGGTCTTCGGCGGGAAAGTCACGCACTTGGAATGTCACCACTTCAACGCCGCGATCCTGCAGCCACTGGCGCGAATGCTCGAGCAGCACGCCGGAGCGTGAACGGAGACTTGGGCTACCACCGATTGAGACGACCAGCATTGCTGCGCTTCCTTGTGTTCTGTGGAGGTGACATTAACAGTTGCTACATATATCTAGAAATCATATTTTTTCATTTGTTTATTCCATTATTGTCTTTGCCCATAAGGGCCTCCTCGCGGGCGCGCCCGCTCCCACAGGTTTTTTACAGGCATAAAAAAGGGCCGTCGAAACGGCCCGAAAATCCCTGCTTGGCTAAGAGCAATGCAACGAGGAATCCATTAACGATTGGGTTGAGGGGTCAGGCGCAGATAGGGTTTGACCGCCCGGTAACCTTTGGGGAAGCGCTGCTTGATCTCCTCCTCGTCTTTGAGCGAAGGCACGATCACCACTTCATCGCCGTCCTGCCAGTTACCCGGTGTGGCGACCTTGTGGTTGTCGGTCAGCTGCAGCGAGTCGATCACCCGCAGAATTTCGTTGAAGTTGCGCCCGGTACTGGCCGGGTAGGTAATGGTCAGGCGCACCTTTTTATTCGGGTCGATGATGAACAGCGAGCGCACGGTCAGGGTGTCGCTGGCGTTCGGGTGGATCAGGTCGTAAAGGTCGGACACCTTGCGGTCAGCGTCAGCAATGATCGGGAAGTTGACCACGGTATTCTGTGTTTCGTTGATGTCATCGATCCACTTGTGATGCGAGTCGACCGGGTCCACCGACAGGGCGATGGCCTTGACCCCGCGCTTGGCAAATTCGTCCTTCAGCTTGGCGGTCAGGCCCAACTCGGTGGTGCACACTGGGGTGAAGTCGGCCGGGTGGGAGAACAACACCCCCCAGCTGTTGCCCAGCCACTCGTGGAAGCGGATCTTGCCTTCGCTGGAATCCTGTTCGAAATCGGGGGCGATATCGCCGAGTTTGAGGCTCATGGGCTGCGGCTCCTGGGCTGGGTTCTGTACCGTATGGGCTCAATGTGCCTGCATTCAGTTAAAAACAAAAAGAATAAATAACGATTTATTTATAACCATAACGCATACGAATTAGCAGGCACAAAAAAGCCTCGCATCACGCGAGGCTTCTTGTTCAGCTACCGCTTACAGGAAGTTGTAAGTGTAGTTCACGATGAAGCGAGTCTGGTCTTTGTCCAGAGCGCTTTCGCCGCTACCACGGTAGACGCCTTGACGCAGGCTGAAGCCTAGGCCTTTGAGAGCGCCTTCCTGAAGGGTGTAGTCGACGCGGGCGTCACGTTCCCATTCGTTGTAGGTGCCGTCACCCGACCTGTTGCGAACATCATCACCACGCAGGTAGGCCACCGAAGCCTTCAGGCCTGGAACACCCAGCGCCGCAAAGTCATAGGAGTACTGACCAAAGGTCGTGTTCTCACCGGCGCGGGCAAACTGGTTGATCATGCTATCGGTGAACAGGTAGAAGCTCGCGCCGCCGTTACCTTCCAGAGAGGAAGTGGAGCCGTCTTTACGGACGCTACCTTGGTTCAGCCAGACGAAACCACCATCATCACCCACTTGCTGGTGACCGAGCATCAGCGCGTGGCCACCCAGGGTGTAGGTGAACATGGCGCTCCAGGTCTTGTTGTCGACCTCGCCCGAGTTCTTCGCATAGCCATTGTTGTTGTCGAAGGCATAGCCAGTCTGGCCATTCTTGCCGTCGCTGCTGCTGTCGAAGTAGCGCAGGTCAGTCTTGAACGACTGGTTATCGGCAATCTTGAATACGTGGGTCGCACCCAGGAAGTGCTGCTTGTAGAAGTCTTCCAGGTTCGAGTAGTAGTACTGCAGGGTCAGGTCTGGAGTGAGCTTGTAATCACCGCCGGCGAACTGGAACTTGTTACTGTCGCGGAAAGCGCCGGAAACGGAGAGACCGGTACGGTTGCTCGAAGCACGACCCATGGCGTGGGTCAGTTGACCCGCGTTGATGGTCAGGTTGTTGATTTCCTTCGACTGGAGGGTGCCACCCTCGAAGGTCTGCGGAAGCAGACGACCATCGTTGGAGACTAGGATCGGCAGCATAGGCGCCAAGGCGCTACCGTAGTGGACCTCGGTTTTGGAGAAGCGGGCCTTGGCGTTACCACCAATGCGTGCCCAATCGTGGACTGCCGAACCATCGGAGTCACTCGGGAAGAACGTGTTGTTGGCATCTGGACGGCTACCACGGCCACCATCCAGGTGAATGCCCCACAGCGCTTGAACATCAACACCAAAGCCTACGGTGCCTTGAGTGAAGCCAGACAGGTAGTCGAGCTTGAAACCCTGTCCACTTTCTTTCTGGTCAATACCGCTTTCGCGGTTGTCATCGTTGAAGTACATGGTGCGCGAGCTGAGCGACAGTTTGCTGTCCTCAACGAAACCGGCAGCGCCTGCTTGTTGGGCGAGAACCCCCAGTGCCACGGCCAGAGCCAGGCTGGACTTGTACATGTTTTGCTCCTCTACGTTCTAATTTTTGTGTATCTCTGGCGGAGGGGTCTGATGCCCCGCTCACCGGGATGGGCGATTTAGTCCCAAAGCGTGACTGTTAAGTCAATCGTTTCTAAACGTTTCGCGACTTTGGTCTAAGACGCCACCTGCGCTACAGGATAATGACAATCCTATAAATCCAAAATGACTGTTTTATGAATTTGTAAGACTTTTAAGGAATATATTAGGAACCTTTACTGCCATTCGTTGTAGCTGCGACTCGTTTAATAACTTTTGGTTATTTGCAAGCGTTTGCTCATAACCTAATGCCAAATCGTTCTATCGGGCCTAGAACGCCTCGCACGCCTCTCTGATTTCGCCACGGGTCATGGCGCACTCACCCCTTGTTCGCCTGCGAAACGCCTGGCTTTAAAGCGTTTGGCTCCTAAGCTAATGCAAAAAAGTTATTTATTTTAATTTTCTTAGATCATTTAGCCTTCACGTCATCCAACCCGACTTGCCTGACGAGAGGTTCAACCATGATCCCGCACGCTCCGCTGCGCCTGTTCGCCGCCCTGACCCTCGCCAGCACCAGCTGGTTGGCCCAGGCAGCCGACCTGACAGTGGCCTACCAGACCACTGTCGACCCGGCCAAAGTGGCGCAGGTCGATGGCGACTACGAAAAAGCCAGCAAGGCCAGCATCGACTGGCGCAAGTTCGATAACGGCGCAGACGTGATCACTGCGGTGGCCAGCGGCGACGTGCAGATCGGCTACCTGGGTTCCAGCCCGCTGGCCGCTGCCGCCACCCGCAAGCTGCCGGTTGAGACCTTCCTCATCGCCACCCAGATTGGCGCGGGTGAAGCGTTGGTGGCCCGTGACAGCATCAAGTCGCCGCAAGACCTGATCGGCAAGAAGGTCGCCGTCCCGTTCGTGTCCACCGGGCATTACAGCCTGCTTGCCGCACTAAAAAGCTGGAATATCGACCCTTCCAAGGTACAGATCCTCAACCTGGCGCCGCCGGCCATCATTGCCGCCTGGAAGCGCGGCGACATCGATGCGACCTACGTGTGGGACCCGGCCCTGGGCGTGGCCAAGGAAAACGGCAAGGTCCTGATCACCTCTGGTGAGCTGGCACAGAAAGGCGCGCCTACCTTCGATGCCTGGATCGTGCGCAAGGACTTCGCCGAGAAACACCCTGATGTGGTCAAGGCCTTTGCCAAAGTCACCCTCGATGCCTACGCCGACTACCGCAAGGACCCGAAAGCCTGGCTGGCCGACAAGGGCAACGTAGACAAGCTGGTGAAGCTGTCCGGTGCCAAGGCCAGCGACATCCCGGTGCTGCTGGAGGGCAACGTCTACCCGCTGGCCGCTGACCAGGCCAACGCCCTGGGCGCGCCGACCACCCAAGCGCTGACGGACACCGCCAACTTCCTCAAGCAGCAAGGCAAGGTCGAAGCAGTGCTGCCGGACTACTCGCCGTACGTCAGCGCCAAGTTCCTTCCAAACTGATCCGGAGCCCGTCATGGCCTTGCTCGAGCTGGAGCGCATCAGCGCACAGTACCCAGGCGCCAGCACCCCGGTGCTGGCCGACATCAACCTGAGCCTGGGACCACGCCAACTGCTGGTGGCCCTGGGGCCTTCCGGCAGCGGCAAGACCTCACTGCTCAACCTGATCGCCGGCTTCGTCGCCCCCAGTGGCGGTCACATCACCCTCGATGGTGTGCCGGTGCAGGGCCCCGGTGCAGAACGCGGCGTGGTGTTCCAGGACGATGCCCTGCTGCCATGGCAGAACGTGCTGGGCAACGTCGCCTTCGGCCTCGAACTGGCCGGCGTACCCCGCGCCCAGCGTGAGGCCAAGGCCCGCGAAATGCTCACACTGGTCGACCTCGATGGCTTCGGCGAACGGCGTATCTGGCAATTGTCCGGTGGCCAGAAGCAGCGCGTGGGCCTTGCCCGGGCGCTGGCGGCTGACCCTCGGGTACTGCTGATGGATGAACCGTTCGGTGCCCTCGATGCCTTCACCCGTGAGCAGATGCAAGAGCTGCTATTGCAAGTTTGGCAACGCACCGCCAAGCCGGTGTTCCTGATTACCCACGACATCGAAGAAGCGGTGTTCCTCGCCAGCGAACTGGTACTGCTGGCGCCCAACCCGGGACGCGTAGTGGAACGCCTGCAGCTGAACTTCGGCCAGCGCTATGCCGCTGGCGAATCGGCCCGGGCCATCAAGTCCGATCCAGCCTTCATCGAAACCCGCGAGCATGTGCTGGCGCGGGTGTTTTCCCAACGCCAAAGCCTGCAGGAGCGCGCATGAGCAGCCTGGACCTGCCGGTCGCCGGCAAACACAACACCCAAACCCGGCCAGCCGCCACGCTACGCCGCCCACTGTCCACCCGCTGGATCAGCACCCTGACCCTGGCCAGCCTGCTACTGGTCTGGTGGCTGGTGACGGCTGCCGGTTGGGTAGAGCCCCTGTTCCTGCCCTCGCCCGGTGACATCCTGGCCAAGGCATGGACCTTGCTGACCCAAGGCTACATGGATGCCAGCCTGTGGCAGCACCTGGGCGCAAGCCTGGGCCGCATCGGCCTGGCGCTGGTGGCTGCGACCCTGACCGCAATACCCGTCGGCATCGCCATCGGCTACAACCGCGTAGCCCGCGGCATTCTCGACCCGCTGATCGAGTTCTACCGGCCCATCCCGCCGCTGGCCTACCTGCCGCTGATCGTCATCTGGTGCGGTATCGGCGAGTTGTCGAAAGTGCTGCTGATCTACCTGGCAATCTTCGCCCCCATCGCCATTGCCACAGCCACCGGTGTGCGCACGGTAGATCCGGCCAAGCTGCGCGCGGCGCAGTCGCTGGGCGCAACCAAGGCCCAACTGATCCGCCACGTCATTTTGCCCAGTGCATTGCCTGACATCCTTACCGGCATCCGCATTGGCCTGGGGGTCGGCTGGTCGACCCTGGTGGCCGCTGAACTGATCGCCGCCACCAGCGGCCTGGGCTTCATGGTGCAATCGGCGGCGCAGTTTCTGGTCACCGACGTGGTGGTGCTGGGCATCCTACTGATCGCCCTGATCGCCTTCGCTCTGGAAATGAGCCTGCGTGCCCTGCAACGCAAGCTGGTGCCCTGGCATGGGCAGATTCACTGAATTCCATTGTCCACGCCAGCACACTGGCGCCCGATTGAAGAGACCGACATGAGCCTGACCATCACTCCCCTAAGCCCAGCACTCGGCGCCCAGATCAGCGGCGTGGACATCAGCCGCGATATCAGCGCAGAAGAGCGCGATGCCATCGAACAGGCACTGCTCCAGCACCAGGTGCTGTTCCTCCGTGACCAGCCGATCAACCCGGAACAGCAGGCGCGCTTTGCCGCACGCTTCGGCGACCTGCACATCCACCCGATTTACCCCAACGTGCCGGACACCCCGCAGGTGCTGGTGCTCGACACGGCGGTTACCGATGTGCGCGACAACGCCGTGTGGCACACCGACGTGACCTTTTTGCCGACCCCGGCACTGGGCGCGGTACTCAGCGCCAAGCAATTGCCTGCTTACGGTGGCGATACCCTTTGGGCCAGCGGCATTGCGGCCTTCGAGGCCTTGTCGGCGCCGCTGCGTGAAATGCTGGACGGGCTGACCGCTACCCACGACTTCACCAAGTCGTTCCCGCTGGAGCGCTTTGGCACCACGCCGGAAGACCTGGCGCGCTGGGAGGCCACCCGGCGCAACAACCCGCCGCTGTCGCACCCGGTGGTGCGTACGCATCCGGTGAGCGGGCGCAAGGCGTTGTTCGTCAATGAAGGGTTCACTACACGCATCAATGAACTGAGCGAACTGGAAAGCGATGCGCTGCTGAGGCTGCTGTTCGCCCATGCGACGCGACCGGAGTTCAGCATTCGCTGGCGTTGGCAGGAGCATGACGTGGCGTTCTGGGACAACCGCGTGACCCAGCATTTTGCGGTGGATGATTACCGGCCGAACCGGCGGGTGATGCACCGGGCAACCATCCTTGGGGATGCCCCCTTCTAGCGGTTGCCCGTCCTGACCTCTTCGCGGGCCGCTCCCGCAGGTACAACACAGGGTTCGAAACCGGTGCCGTGCATGTGGGAGCGGGCAAGCCCGCGAAGAGGCCAGGACAGGAGAGCTTGGTCAGCGGACCAGGTGCAGGTACTGCATGTGCCGCTCGTACTGGTCGAGGATGTCGTTGATGATCTGCTCCTTGCTGTAGCCCACCAGGTCATAGTTCTGGCTGCCTTCGCTCAGGTGCACCTCCGCCCGGTAATAGCGGCGGTTCTTCAACTCCTGCGTACCCAGCCCCCCCAAGGCGAACGATGGTGTGAAATAGCCACGCATCTGCACCTGGTAAATGAACGGCTGTTCCTCGCCATGGCCAATCTTCAGGCTGACGTTGTCATGGCTAGGGTCGTCCTGGGTAATCAGCACCAGGCCTTTCTGCTCGAACACTTCACGCACATCGGCAATCGCCGGGCGCACCACATCATCCATGAAACGGTACACCTCATCACGTGACGGGAAGTGCACCGCCTGGCTCAGGCGCTGGCGCCAGCCGCCACGGCCGCGACGTGACTGGGCGAACGGGGCCAGCGAGTGCATCTGCGCGATCTGCCGCTGCGACTCCAGGTAGAACGCCTTGTGCAGCCCCCACATCATGCACAGCAGAATGAGCGAGAACGGCAGCGACGTCAGCACCACTGCCGACTTCAGCGAATCGATGCTGCCAGCGAACAACAGCGCACTGGTGATCAGCGCAGTCATCGCCCCCCAAAAGATACGCAGCCAGTTCGGCCCATCCTCATCAGCGTCACCGCCCTTGGCCGACAAGGTCGACAGCACCACGGTGCCCGAGTCGGCCGAGGTGACGAAGAACACGAAGCTGATGAACACCGTGGTGGCGATGACTGCCTTGCTCCAGGGGTAGGTTTCCAGCAGCAGGTACAGGCTCATCGACGGGTTGTCCAGCGCCGACTGGCCCAGTGCGGTCATGCCGTGGTTGATCACCTGGTCCAGGGCGCTATTGCCGAAGATCGACATCCACGCCAGGGTGAAGCCCAGCGGAATCAGCAGCACGCCAAAGACGAACTCGCGGATGGTACGGCCACGGGAGATGCGGGCGATGAACAGGCCCACGAACGGCGCCCAGGCAATCCACCAGGCCCAGTAGAACACGGTCCAGCCGCCCAGCCAGCCGCGGTTTTCACCATAGGCATACACGTCGAAGCTCTTGCGCGGCAACGCACCCAGGTAGTCGCCCAGGTTCTGGATCAGCGTGTTGAACAGGTGCTGGGTAGGCCCGGCGAACAGCACGAACAGCAGCAGCGCACAGGCCAGGAACAGGTTGATGTCGCTCATCACCCGCACCCCCTTCTCCACCCCGGCCACGGCTACGGCCACAGCCGCGCCCATCATCAGGGTGATGAGGATCACCTGCACCCACTGGCTGTGGCTGATGCCGAACAGGTAGTCCAGACCGGCGTTCAGATGCAGCACCCCAAAGCCCATGTCGGCGCCCAGGCCGAACACCGTGGCGATGATGCCGAAGCCATCCACCGCATAACCGATCGGGCCGTTGATGCGCTTGCCAATCAGCGGGTACAGCGCCGAACGCAGGGCCAGCGGCAGGTTATGCCGGTAGGCGAAATAGGCCAATGCCATGCCGACGAAGGCGAACACCCCCCAGCCATGCAGGCCCCAGTGCAGGAACAGGATCTGCATCGCCTGGCGCCCGGCCTCGACCGTGCCGGCTTCGCCTTGGGGCGGTTGCAGCATGTGGGTCAGCGGTTCGGAGACACAGAAGAAGAACAGCGTGATGCTGATGCCGGCGGCGAACAGCATGCCGGCCCACGACAGGTAGCTGAACTCGGGTTCGTCGTGGTCGGCACCGAGTTTGATCTTGCCGTAGCCAGACAAGGCGGTGACCACCACGAAGACCAGGTACAGCGTCATCGCCAGCATGTAGTACCAGCCGACCGTGTTGGCCGCCCAGTTCTGCGCCGCCAGCAACCAGTCACCTGCGGCTTGCGGGTTGGAGATGACTACCAGGCCAAAGATGAGGATGAAACTCGCCGCAAAGTAGAACACCGGGGGGTTCATGCGGATTTTGCCGTTGGCAGCGGAAGGGTTCGGTGCACTCATAGGGCGTGCACCTCGTCGAATGACGTGAGGTTCGGAATGAACGGGTTCAGCAAAGGAATCCTCCTGTTGAACACCGGCAGCGGACCAGCGTTTTTCATTGAACAAGCGTTCAAGTTAAACATGGATCGGATTTCAATGCGAATTGGGGCGCCGATTGGTGTCGTCCTGTTCCGGCCTCTTGCGGGTAAACCCGCACCTACATCTGGTACGTCCGTCGTAGGCGCGGGCTTGCCCGCGAAGAGGCCAGCAAGGCAATCGCAATGCGGGATCAGTTCTTGTCCTGGCAATCCAGTTGCAGGTTGGCCTGAGTAATGTTGCTTTCAGCCGGCACACTGCGCGTCAGCCACACATTACCGCCAATGGTCGAACCCTTACCGATGGTAATACGCCCCAGCACCGTGGCCCCGGCATAGATCACCACATCGTCCTCGACGATCGGGTGGCGTGGCAGGCCTTTATGCAGCGTACCCGACTCATCGCTGGGGAAACGCTTGGCGCCCAGGGTCACCGCCTGGTAGATGCGCACGCGCTCGCCGATGATCGCGGTTTCACCAATGACCACACCCGTACCATGATCGATGAAGAAGCTCGGGCCGATCTGCGCCCCCGGGTGAATGTCGATACCGGTGGCCGAATGCGCCAGCTCCGAACTGATCCGCGCCAGCAGCGGCAGCCCAGCCTTGTACAGGTGGTGTGCCAGCCGGTGATGGATGATCGCCAGGATGCCCGGGTAGCACAGCAGCACTTCATCGACGCTGCGCGCTGCCGGGTCGCCGTGGTAGGCGGCCAGCACATCGGTGTCGAGCAGAACGCGCAGTTCCGGTAGCGCAGCTGCAAAGCCCTGGATCAGGCTCAGCGCACGGGCGTCGACGCCCGCCAGCTCAGCCTTGCTTTGCCGTGCCGCGTAGCGAAGTTCAAGACGAGCCTGGGCCAGCAAGGCGGTCAGCGCGGCATCCAGGGTATGGCCGACGTAGAAGTCTTCACTTTCTTCGCGCAGGTCGACTGGCCCCAGGCGCATGGGGAACAGCGCCCCGCACAGTTGCTCCAGAATCTGTCGCATCGCTTCACGCGACGGCAGCTCGCGCCCGCCCTGCTCGCCAATACTGCGGCCATTACGGGTGCGCCATTGCTCACGGGCCCCGCGCAGGCCAGTGACAATGCTCTGCAACTGCCAATGCGCGGATGAAGGTTGTTCGCTCACGGTGTTCTCCTGCCGTATAGGCCATCTGATTTTGTTGCCAGGCCCGCGAAAAGGCCGAACCTGCCTGCTGCAATCCACTTTACGGCAAATCTGAGGCTTGGAAAAAACAACGCTTTATTCCATCCTGCACTAAGTCAGGCATAAGCCGCGATGACGGAGTGGGTATCGTCGCCTACCCTCAAAGCAGCCAGCACCTGGCGCAAATCAAAAAAGGAATATTAAAGTTATTTTTTAGTATTTCCCGGCCTAATCAGCCAACCCTATAGTCGCCACCTCACTACCTAGACAACAAGCGCGGGGCTCTGACATGTCGAAATTCGCCAAACCGCTACTCAACGCCAGCCTGGCCCTCCTGCTGGGTGCCGGCCTGCTCAGCCAGGCTTTCGCCGGCGAGCAATTGAAGACCATTCAGGAAAAAGGCGTCATCAACGTCGGCCTCGAGGGCACCTACCCGCCATTCAGCTTCCAGGACGAAAACGGCAAACTGACCGGCTTCGAAGTGGAGCTGTCTGAGCTGCTGGCCAAGGAGCTGGGGGTCAAGGCCAAGATCCAGCCGACCAAGTGGGACGGCATCCTCGCCGCGCTGGAATCCAAACGCCTGGATGTAGTGGTCAATCAGGTGACCATTTCCGAAGAGCGCAAGAAAAAGTACGACTTCTCCGAGCCCTACACTGTCTCCGGCATCCAGGCACTGATCCTGAAGAAGAAAGCCGAGCAGCTGAACATCAAGGGCGCACAGGACCTGGCCGGCAAAAAGGTCGGCGTAGGCCTTGGCACCAACTACGAACAGTGGGTGAAAAAGGACGTGCCGCAAGCCGATGTGCGCACCTATGAAGACGACCCAAGCAAGTTCGCTGACCTGCGCAACGGCCGTATCGACGCCATCCTGATCGACCGCCTGGCGGCGCTGGAATACGCGCAAAAAGCCAAGGACACCCAACTTGCTGGCGATGCCTTCTCGCGCCTGGAAAGCGGCGTGGCCCTGCGCAAAGGTGAGCCGGAACTGTTGGCAGCTATCAACAAGGCCATCGACAAGCTAAAAGCTGATGGCACGCTGGCCAAGCTGTCCGAGAAGTACTTCGGTGCCGATGTCACCAAATGATCGCTGAAAGCCTGCAACTCGTTGTCGATTCCGCGCCCTTCCTGCTGAAGGGCGCGGGTTATACGGTGCTGCTCAGTGTCGGCGGCATGTTCTTCGGTCTGGTGCTGGGCTTTGCCCTGGCGCTGATGCGGCTGTCGAAGATTCTGCCGCTGAACTGGCTGGCGCGGGTCTACGTGTCGTTCTTCCGCGGCACGCCGCTGCTGGTGCAGCTGTTCGTGATCTATTTCGGCATGCCGCAAATCGGCATCGAGCTCGACCCAATCCCCGCTTCGCTGATCGGCCTGTCGCTGAACATGGCGGCCTACATCTGCGAGATCCTGCGCGCAGCCATTTCCTCGATCGACCGTGGCCAGTGGGAAGCAGCCGCCAGCATCGGCATGACCCGCGTGCAAGCCATGCGCCGGGCGATCCTGCCACAGGCCTTGCGCACCGCGCTGCCACCGCTGGGCAACAGCTTCATCTCGCTGGTAAAGGACACTGCCCTGGCGGCAACCATCCAGGTGCCCGAGCTGTTCCGCCAAGCCCAGCTGATTACTGCGCGCACGTTCGAAGTGTTCACCATGTACGTGGCGGTCGCGGTCATCTACTGGGTGCTGTGCAGCATCCTTGCGCACTTCCAGAACCGCATGGAAGCGCGGGTCAACCAGCATGACCAGGAGCATTGAGCATGATTGAAGTCAAAGGCCTGACCAAGCGGTTCAAGGGCCAGACCGTGCTCAACGGTATCGACCTGACCGTGCAGCCCGGTGAAGTGGTGGCCATCATCGGCCCCAGTGGCTCGGGCAAAACCACCTTCTTGCGCTGCCTTAACCTGCTGGAAACCCCCGATGCCGGGCAGATCCAGATCGGCGCCATCAGCATCGATGCCAACCGCCCTTTGGGCGGGCAGCAGGGTGCGATTCGCCGTTTGCGCCAGCAAGCCGGGTTCGTGTTCCAGAACTTCAACCTGTTCCCCCATCGCACTGCCCTGGAGAACGTGATCGAGGGGCCGGTGATCGTCAAGAAGACGCCTCGCGAACAGGCCATCGAGCTCGGCCGGCGCCTGCTGGCCAAAGTCGGCCTGGCGGGCAAGGAAGACGCCTACCCACGGCGCCTGTCCGGCGGCCAGCAGCAACGCGTGGCCATCGCCCGTGCCCTGGCCATGGAACCAGAGGTAATCCTGTTCGACGAACCGACCTCGGCGCTGGACCCGGAGCTGGTCGGTGAAGTATTGGCGACCATCCGCGGCCTGGCCGAGGAAAAGCGCACCATGATCATCGTCACCCACGAGATGAGCTTTGCCCGGGACGTGGCGAACCGGGTGATCTTCTTCGACAAGGGCGTGATCGTGGAGCAGGGCGAAGCCAAGGCGCTGTTCGCGGCGCCGAAGGAAGAACGTACCCGGCAGTTCTTGCGCAAGTTCCTCGGGACTGCGGCCTCCGAGTAAACCTGTTCCGGCCCTTTCGCGGGTAAACCCGCTCCTACAGCGAATGCACAGATCTTGAGGCATGTGTAGGAGCGGGTTTACCCGCGAAGAGGCCAGCACGCCCTTAACAAATCCCCCCTTCTATAAATATTCCAAAAAGTTAGTTCATAAAATTTTTATAAATCATTAGGGTATATAAACCGGACCACCGGACCAGCACACATCTGTCGCGATCAGCTGTAGCGACATAACTATTTTGTGAGGTCAGGAATGGTCAGGATCACAATCACCCCAGTGCGTAACGCCAGGGCATTGAGTGCAGCCAAGGAGCGGCACTGATGCCCAGCCAAGCCAACACCCAATTCCATAGCGATCTGGACAGCTCGCCCCCGCTGCTGCCGGCCAAGGTACTGCGCAACGACGCCGAAGCCCTGCAAGCGGCCCGCGAACTGGCCGAGGTCGCCCGTGAGCAAGCTGCCCGGCGCGACCAGCAACGCAAACTGCCCTGGGCCGAAATCAAGCTGTTTACCCGCAGCGGTCTGGGCAGCATCAGCGTACCCAAGGCCTACGGTGGCCCCGACGTATCGTTCGCAACCGTCGCCGAAGTGTTCCGCCTGATCAGCGCCGCCGACCCCGCCCTGGGGCAGATCCCGCAGAACCAGTTCGGCATGCTGCAACTGCTGCGCCTGACGGCCAGCGAGGCGCAGCAAGCGCGGATCTTTCGCAGCGTGCTCGACGGCTGGCGCATCGGCAATGCCGGGCCTGAGCGTGGCACCAGGGATACCCTCACCCTCAAGGCCCGAATCACGCGCGCCGGCGACAGCTACCGCATAAGTGGCGAGAAGTTCTACTCCACCGGTGCCTTGTTCGCCCATTGGGTGGCGGTAAAAGCCCTCGACGACGAAGGCCGCCAGCGCCTGGCATTCGTGCGCCGGGGCAGCCCGGGGTTGCGCATTGTCGATGACTGGTCCGGGTTCGGCCAGCGCACCACCGCCAGCGGTACCGTGCTGCTGGACCAGGTGCCGGTGGACGCGGAACTGGTAATCGACAACTGGCGCCAGCGCGATATCCCCAACATTCAGGGCGCCGCTTCGCAGCTGATCCAGGCGGCGATCGACGCTGGCATCGCCGAAGCAGCTATCGATGATGCGATCACCTTCGTGCGCGAAAAGTCCCGGCCGTGGATTGAAGCCAACGTCGACCGTGCCAGTGACGACCCTTATGTAATTGCCGACATCGGCCGCCTGAAACTCGAGCTGCACGCCGCCGAAGCGCTGCTGCGCAAAGCCGCTCGGGTACTCGACGAGGTCAATGCTGCGCCTATCGACGCAGCCAGTGCGGCACGTGCCTCGATTGCGGTGGCCGAGGCCAAGGTGCTGACTACCGAAATTGCCCTGCAGGCCAGCGAAAAGCTGTTCGAGCTGGCCGGCAGCCGCGCCACCCTTGCCGAGTTCAACCTCGACCGCCACTGGCGCAATGCTCGGGTGCACACCCTGCACGACCCGGTGCGCTGGAAGTACCACGCGGTGGGCGCTTACTACCTTAACGGCACCCTGCCTGCACGGCATTCCTGGATCTGATTTGCTGCCTTTGGGGCTGCTGCGCAGCCCTTCGCGGGCTTGCCCGCTCCCACAGGATTGCCACCGTCTGAACGGGCATCACTTCACCTGTGGGAGCGGACAAGCCCGCGAAGGGCCACAAAGCGGCCCCCGGAGAACTCCATGACAATCGCTATCATCACCAGCGACGCCCAAGCCCTGGCCGTCGCCGAAGACATCGCCCAGCAACTGCGCCGCGACAGCGCCTTGCGCGACCGCGAGCGCCGCCTGCCGCTCGCCGAACTCGAGCTGTTCACCCGCTCCGGCCTGTGGGCCATCAGCGTGCCCAAAGCCTTCGGCGGTGCCGGCGTATCCAACGTCACCCTGGCCAAGGTCATCGCCCGTATCGCGCAGGCCGACGGTTCGCTCGGGCAGATTCCGCAGAATCATTTCTACGGTCTGGAAGTGCTGCGGGTAAACGGCAGCCCCGAACAGCAACAGCGCCTGTACACCGAGGTACTGGCCGGCCGCCGTTTCGGCAATGCCCTGGCCGAGCTGGGCACCAAGACCGCCCACGAGCGCACCACCCGCCTGAGCCGTGACGGCGACGGTTTCCGCATCAACGGGCGCAAGTTCTATTCCACAGGCGCCATCTATGCCCAACGCATTCCAACCTCGGTCGTGGATGAACAAGGCATACAACAGTTGGCCTTCGTCCCGGCCGACAGCCAGGGGCTGCAGGTGATCGACGACTGGAGCGGCTTCGGCCAGCGCACCACCGGCAGCGGTTCGGTGGTGTTCGATAACGTGTACGTCAGCGCAGCCGACGTGGTGCCGTTCCAAAGCGCCTTCGAGCGCCCTACCCCGGTCGGCCCGCTGGCGCAGATCCTCCATGCCGCCATCGACACCGGTATTGCCCGCGCCGCCTATGAAGACGCCCTGCACTTCGTGCGCACCCGCAGCCGTCCGTGGGTCGACTCCGGCCTGGACAAGGCCACGGATGACCCGCTGACACTGAAAAGCTTCGGCCATCTGGCGATCCGCTTGCATGCGGCCGAAGCCCTGCTGGAGCGCGCAGGCGAATACCTCGACCGCGCCCGCGACGACAGCACTGCCGACAACGTGGCCGCCGCCTCCATTGCCGTGGCCGAAGCACGCGCCATCAGCACCGAAATTTCCCTCACCGCCGGTACCACCCTGTTCGAACTGGGCGGCAGCCAGGCAACATTGGCCGAACACAACCTCGACCGCCACTGGCGCAACGCTCGCGTGCACACCCTGCACGATCCGGTGCGCTGGAAGTACCACGCCATCGGCAACTACTACCTCAACGATGCCAACCCGCCGCGCCGGGGGACCATCTGATGGCCAAGCAGATTCTGCTCAATGCCTTCAACATGAACTGCATCGGGCACATCAACCACGGTCTGTGGACCCACCCACGGGACACTTCAACCCAGTACAAGACCCTGGACTATTGGACCAACCTGGCACGCCTGCTGGAGCGCGGCCTGTTCGACGGGCTTTTCATTGCCGACATCGTCGGCACCTACGACATCTACGGCAAGTCTCTGGACGTCACCCTCAAGGAGTCGATCCAGCTGCCTGTCAACGACCCGCTGCTGCTGGTCTCCGCCATGGCTGCAGTCACTCGTCACCTGGGTTTTGGCCTTACCGCCAACCTCACCTACGAGGCGCCGTACCTGTTCGCCCGGCGACTTTCCACACTCGACCACCTGAGCAATGGCCGGGTGGGCTGGAACATTGTCACCGGCTACCTCGACAGCGCTGCCCGGGCCATGGGCCTGGCGCAGCAACCGGCGCATGATCGCCGCTACGACCAGGCCGATGAATACCTGCAGGTGTTGTACAAGCTGCTGGAAGGCAGTTGGGCCGATGACGCAGTGGTCGCCGACCGCGAGCATCGCGTCTATGCCACGCCCGACAAGGTGCGCAAGGTTCAGCACCAGGGCGAGTTCTACAAGGTCGAAGGCTACCACCTGTGCGAGCCCTCACCCCAGCGCACCCCGGTGCTGTTCCAGGCTGGCAGCTCTGCGCGTGGCTTGGCCTTCGCCGGCAACCATGCCGAATGCGTGTTCATCAGTGGCCAAGACAAGGCAGCCACCCGTGCCCAGGTCGACAAGGTTCGCGCGGCCGCCCAGGTCGCCGGCCGCGACCCGCAGGCAGTCAAAGTGTTCATGGGCATCACGGTGATCGTCGCGGCCACCGAGCAACTGGCCCAGGCCAAACATGCCGAGTACCTGCGCCACGCCAGCGCCGAAGCGGGCGTCGCGCACTTCGCCGCGTCCACTGGCATCGACTTCGCCGCCTATGAATTGGACGAACCCATTGCCTTCAACCAGGGCAACGCCATCCAGTCAGCCACGCGCCAGTTGCAAGACAACGCCTGGACCCGCCGGCGCCTGTTGCAGCAACACGCCCTGGGCGGCCGCTACGTAACCCTGGTCGGCGCGCCGGAACAGGTGGCCGAGCAGTTGATCGCGTGGATCGATGAAACCGGCCTGGACGGTTTCAACCTGACCCGCACCGTCACCCCGGAAAGCTTCGAGGACTTCGTCGAGCTGGTCATCCCGCAACTTCAGCTGCGTGGCCGCTACAAGACGGCCTACACCGAAGGCACCCTGCGCGAAAAACTGTTCCATACCGACCACCCGCACTTACCCGCCGACCACCCTGGCTCGGCTTACCGCTTTACCCCTACCCCGACTGGAGCCCTGCACCATGCTTGAGAAACTGTTCCGGCCCGTCGCGGCCATTGCCATCACCCT
Organism: Pseudomonas sp. BO3-4; assembly: GCF_034044115.1. Taxonomy (NCBI): domain Bacteria; kingdom Pseudomonadati; phylum Pseudomonadota; class Gammaproteobacteria; order Pseudomonadales; family Pseudomonadaceae; genus Pseudomonas; species Pseudomonas sp. BO3-4. The sequence goes on along the minus strand of NZ_CP139018.1, from coordinate 209,759 downwards.
CGGCCTGTGCGCCGGTGCCCTTGCTGCCGAGCCGTTGAAGATCGGCACCACCTCGGCCTTTGCCATTCCGCTGGAAGCCGCGGTGGAAGAAGCCCACAAGCAAGGCCTGGAAGTGAAGCTGATCGAGTTCAGCGACTGGATTGCGCCCAATGTCAGCCTCAACAGCGGCGACATCGACGTGAACTACTTCCAGCACATCCCGTTCCTGGAAAACGCCAAGGCTGCTGCAGGCTTCAACCTCGTGCCTTACGCCCCGGGCATCATCAACAACGTTGGCCTGTACTCGAAAAAGTACAAAAGCTTTGCCGAGCTGCCTGAAGGCGCCAGCGTGGCCATCGCCAACGACCCGATCAACAGCGGCCGTGGCCTGCTGCTGCTGGCCAAGGCCGGGTTGATCACCCTGAAGCCCGGCGTGGGCTACAAGGCCACCGAGGATGACATCGTCGCCAACCCTAAAAAGCTGAAGATCCTTCAGGTCGAGGCGGTGCAACTGGTACGCGCCTACGACGACGCCGACCTGGTGCAGGGTTACCCGGCCTACATCCGCCTGGCCAACACCTTCGATGCCACCTCGGCGTTGCTGTTCGATGGGCTGGAAAACAAGGAATACGTGATCCAGTTCGTCATTCGCCCGCAAAGCAAGGACGACCCACGCCTGGCCAAGTTCGTCGACATCTACCAGCATTCGCCAGCGGTGCGCGCTGCGTTGAACAACGCTCACGGCAAGCTCTACCAAGCCGGCTGGGAAGGCTGACATGAGCCAGGCCAGCGCGCTCAGGGCGCCTACACCCCAAGCACTGCCGCCAATGGCCAGGGAACAGGCCCTGCGCCCCGAGGTCAATGAAGCCCACGTGCGCTTCATCGGCCTGGGCAAGACCTACCCGGGCCAGGCGCAACCGGCCTTGCAAGGCATTGACTTGAACATCCGCCATGGCGAGATCTTCGGCATCATCGGCCGCAGCGGCGCCGGTAAGTCATCACTGCTGCGCACCATCAACCGCCTGGAGCAACCCAGCCAGGGCCGCGTATTGATCGACCAGGTGGATATCGCGCCTTTCGATGAGGACCAGCTTGTGGCCCTGCGCCGGCGCATCGGCATGATCTTCCAGCACTTCAACCTGATGTCGGCCAAGACCGTGTGGCAGAACGTCGAGTTGCCGTTGAAAGTCGCCGGCGTGGCAAAAGCCGAACGCCAGCGCAAGGTGCGCGAGTTGCTGGAACTGGTCGGCCTGCAGGAAAAACATCACGTGTACCCGGCGCAACTGTCCGGCGGGCAGAAACAGCGCGTGGGCATTGCCCGGGCACTGGTGCACACCCCCGAGATCCTGCTGTGCGACGAGGCCACCTCGGCGCTGGACCCGGAAACCACCGCCTCGATCCTGGAGCTGCTGCGCGATATCAACCAGCGCCTGGGGCTGACCATCGTGCTGATCACCCACGAAATGGCGGTGATTCGCGACATCTGCCACCGGGTTGTGGTGCTGGAACGCGGCGCAGTGGTCGAGCAGGGCGAGGTCTGGCGGGTGTTTGGTTCACCTCGTCACGAGGTTACCCGCACCCTGCTCGCCCCTTTGCAGGCCAAGCTACCCGCCGCACTGCAAGCCAGCCTCCAGGCCCACCCGGCGAGCGGCAACAGCGCCGTAGTGCTGAAACTGACGGTACTTGGCGAGCCAGAGCTGTCTGCCCTGTTCAACGACCTGGGCGGGCGTGTGCGTCTGCTGCAGGGCGGCGTGGAAACCATCGGCGAACATGCCTTGGGGCAACTCATCCTCTCGGTGCAACACTCGCCGCACGACACCCATCAATTGCTGGAACGTGCCCGCCGTTGGGCCGAGGACGTGGAGGTATTGGGCCATGTGGTTTGATCGCCTGCTGGAAGGCTTGCTTGATACGCTGCTGATGGTTGGGGTTTCGTCACTGATCGCCCTGCTGGTGGGTGTACCCATGGCGGTGCTGCTGGTCACCAGCGACAAGGGTGGGATCTTCGAGGCGCGGCCGCTGAACCGGGTGCTGGGCGCCTTCGTCAACCTGTTCCGCTCGATTCCGTTTCTGATCCTGATGGTTGCGCTGATTCCTTTCACCCGCCTGGTGGTGGGTACCACTTATGGTGTGTGGGCGGCAGTGGTGCCGCTGACCATTGCCGCCACACCGTTCTTTGCGCGGATTGCCGAGGTCAGCCTGCGTGAGGTCGACCATGGTCTGGTGGAAGCCGCACAGGCCATGGGCTGCCGGCGCTGGCACATCGTCTGGCATGTACTGTTGCCCGAGGCGCTGCCGGGGATCGTCGGGGGCTTCACCATTACCTTGGTGACCTTGATCAACTCGTCGGCGATGGCCGGGGCGATTGGTGCCGGCGGGCTGGGGGATATCGCCTATCGGTATGGCTACCAGCGTTTCGACAGCCAGATCATGCTGACCGTGATCGCCATGCTGGTAGCGTTAGTGGCGTTGATCCAGCTGGGCGGGGACCGCCTGGCGAAGGGTTTGAACAAGCGTTGAAATCTGAGGGCTGCTTTGCAGCCCGGTCTCAATCCCAGCGAAGATCCGCAGCCGGCACTGGCCGCCCGAACCAGTACCCTTGCCCCAACTGGCACTCCTCCTGCAACAGGAAGCTGGCCTGTTCCGCCTGCTCGATGCCCTCGGCATGCACCTGCATACCCATGCTACGGGCCAAGGCGATAATCACCCGCACAATGGCGATGTCGTCCTCATCCACTGGCAACCCAGCCACAAACCCTTGGTCGATTTTCAGCTTCTGCACCGGCAAACGCTTGAGCCGCAGCAGTGACGAATACCCCGTGCCAAAGTCGTCGATGGCCAGGGTCACCCCCAGTTCGCGCAAGCGGTGCAGTTGCTCCAGCGCCACCTCAGGGTCTTCCATCACCGCGCTTTCGGTCACTTCCAGCTCCAGCAAGGCCGGGGCCAGGCCGGTGTCGTGCAGCACTTCGGCTACCTGCCGATACAGCTCATGCTGGCCAAACAGGCGACTGGAGATGTTCACCCCAACAAATGCCAGCTGCCGGCCTTCAGCCTGCCACTGCACCATTTGCCGACAGGCCTGTTGCAGCACCCAGGTATCGATCTCGGCAATCAGGCCGGTGCGTTCGGCAATCGGGATGAACTCACTCGGCGGTACCAGGCCGCGCCCGGGGTGCTGCCAGCGCACCAACGCCTCGACCCCGACCTGCCGGCCCGTCGCCAAGTCGTGTACCGGCTGAAAGTACACCCGCAGTTCATCCTGCTCCAGGGCCCGACGCAATTCGGCGGCGGTCTCGACCCGATGCTGGGCGTGGGCGGTCAGCTCTTCGGTGTACAGCGCATAACAGGCCCGACCGTTGCTTTTGGCCTTGTACAACGCCGAGTCGGCATTGCGCAGCAACTGCTCGGCACTCAAGGCATCGCTGGGGAACAGGCTGATTCCGACGCTGGCGCTGATGAACAGACGATTACCCTCGAACTGAAACGGCTCACGCATGCGCTCGATGATGCACTGCGCCAGCTTGCCCGCCTGGCCAACCTGCTGGCAGTTTTCGGCCAGCACGCCGAACTCGTCGCCGCCCAGACGCGCCAGGGTCATGCCGTTACCCAACACCTCTCCCAGACGCTCGCCTACCAGCTTCAGCAACTGATCGCCAATGGTATGGCCCAGGCCGTCGTTTATGCTCTGGAAATGATCCAGGTCCAGCAGCAACAGGGCGCAACCGCGCTTGTTGGCCTGCGCCGCCGCCAATGCCTGTTCCACCCGGTCGGTAAACAGCAGGCGGTTGGGCAGGCCGGTCAGCGGGTCGTGGTGGGCGAGGTAGGCAAGCTCTTGTTCCGAATGCTTGATGGCGCTGATGTCACTGAACACCGCCACGTAATGGCTGAGCTCACCTTCGTCATCACGAATGGCGCAAATGGTCTGCCACTGCGGGTAGATTTCCCCGCTTTTGCGCCGGTTCCAGATTTCACCACTCCACTCGCCCTTCTCGGCCAGGGTGGCAAAAATTTCCTGATAGAAGGCCAGGCCATGGCGACCCGACTTGAACTTGCTCGGGCGCTGGCCGATGACCTCATCCTGCTGGTAGCCGGTGATGCGCATGAAGGCACGATTGACGTGCACGATCAGGCCTTGGCGGTCGGTCACCAGCACACCCTCGAGGGTACTGTCGAACACCGCGGCAGCCATGCGCAGCCGTTCACGGTCTTCGCAACGCAAACGCGCGCCATGGCCGATGAAATTGAGCAGGCGCACACGCGACACGTAGATCAGCACGGCACTGAGCAGCACCCAGACCACCACGTTGATCTGCCGCCCCACAGTCAATGCCAAGGGGTCGTCAGTCATGCTGTGCAGCATCACCTCTGCCAGCGCAAGCCAGAGGATCGAGAGCACCACATACAGCGCAGCCATGCGCAAGGCGTCGCGAACGGAAACAGACATGTCGGGTGGGAAAGGCCATCAAAAAGGAGCGGGCATTATAAAGGCTGAAACATGTCGTGACCTCCTATCTCAACGGTTGACTGGTTTTATTTCCCCGCCAAGGGATAATCAGCCCTTCCCCCTGCATTTCGAGGGTATTTGCACCTATGTGGTATAACGGCCTGCTCGACCTGTCGGCCTGGCAACTGGTCGGCATCACTCTGTTGATGACCCACGTGACCATTGTCAGCGTCACGGTCTACCTGCATCGCTACTCCGCGCACCGGGCCCTGGAGCTCAACGGCGCGCTCAAGCACTTCTTCCGCTTCTGGCTGTGGCTGACCACGGCGCAGAACACCCGTGAGTGGACCGCCGTCCACCGCAAGCACCACGCCAAGTGCGAAACCCCCGACGACCCGCACAGCCCGGTGTACAAGGGCCTGGGCACAGTGCTGCGCAAAGGTGCCGAGCTGTACCGTGAAGAGGCGCGCAACCCCGAAACCCTGCGCATCTATGGCAAGAATTGCCCGGATGACTGGATCGAGCGCAACCTGTACTCGCGTTACAAACTGGGCGGTATCGCACTGATGGCGGTAATCGACCTGCTGCTGTTTGGCACCATAGGCATCACCATATGGGCGGTGCAGATGATGTGGATTCCGTTCTGGGCCGCCGGTGTGGTCAACGGCCTGGGCCATGCCCTGGGCTATCGCAACTTCGAATGCCGCGACGCCGCCACCAACCTGGTGCCCTGGGGCATCATCATCGGCGGTGAAGAACTGCACAATAACCACCACACCTACCCCAACTCGGCCAAGCTCTCGGTCAAACGCTGGGAGTTCGACATGGGCTGGGCGTGGATCCGCTTGTTCTGCCTGCTGCGTCTGGCCAAGGTACAGCGCGTGGCGCCCATCGCCCACCGGGTGGCCGGCAAGGCCAGCCTGGACATGGACACCGCCATGGCCATCCTCAACAACCGCTTCCAGATCATGGCCCAGTACCGCAAGCTGGTGATCGGCCCGCTGGTGAAACAGGAACTGGCCCGTGTCGACGCCTCGGTGCGTTACCGCTTCCGCCGTGCCAAACGGCTGCTCTCGCGCGAAACCAGCCTGCTGGAAGACCGCCACCACGTGCGCATCGAGTCCATGCTCGCGCACAGCCAGGCACTGAAAACCATCTACGAAAAACGCCTGGCCCTGCAGCAGATCTGGGCGCGCACCAGTGCCAACGGCCACGACATGCTGGCTGCCATGAAAGACTGGGTACACGAGGCCGAAACCAGCGGCATCCAGGCACTGCGCGACTTCGCAGCACAACTCAAGACTTACTCGCTGCGCCCGACCGGCGCCTGACCGCCGTTGATCGGCACGCCCCGCAACGGGGCGTGCCGTTCGGAACTTCGCCCCCGCCTCTCCACTCGAATTCGGAATATCGCCTGCGTGGCGGGCCGGATGTTGGCCGCACGCTTTCACGTTGAGACCTGCTCCGTGCACATGGCCAAGAACATTCCAACGATTTTCCCCGGCACCCCTCCTCCCGAAGCTGCCCAGACTTTACTGGCGTTGCTCCACGCCCAAGGTGAGGTTGCCCGCCTGAGTGAGCGTGATCAGCTGTTCAGCTCGTTGCTCGACAGCGTCAACGCAGTGCTTTGGGCCTTCGACTGGGAAACCCGTCAGGTGCTGTACGTGAGCCCAGCCTACGAGCGCATCTTCGGCCGCCCGGTCAGCCTGGTGCTGGCTGACTACAACGAATGGCGTGACAGCATCTACCCCGACGACCTCGAGTTCGCCGAGCGTAGCCTGGCCCAGGTACTGCTCAAGGGCGCGGTGGAAGACCGCGAGTACCGCATCCTCAATGCCGATGGGCAACTGCGCTGGCTGAGCGACAAGTGCTACATCAACCAGCAGCACGATGGCGACCGGGTAATCATTGTCGGTATCGCCGAAGACATCACCGAGAAGAAGCAGCTTGAAGGCGAACTGCAGCGCCTGGCCACCACCGACGTGCTGACCCAGAGCAGTAACCGCAGGCACTTTTTCGAATGTGCCCAGCAAGCCTTCGACAGTGCACGCGAGGACGGTACACCGCTGGCTTTCCTGCTGTTGGATATCGACGACTTCAAACGCATCAATGACAGCTATGGCCACCAGGAAGGTGACCAGGTGCTGCAACACATCGCCGACAGCGGCAAGGCCGTGCTACGCCGGGGCGACCTGTTCGGACGCATTGGCGGCGAAGAATTTGCGGCGGTGTTTCCGGGCTGCAACGCCCAGGTCGCGGAGCAGATTGCCGAGCGCTTGCAACGGCAGATTCAGCACTTGAGCTTCAGCCATGGCCAGCAGACGTACGGGGTGACGGTGAGCCAGGGGCTGACCGAGCTGACCGATGAGGATGTGGCGCTGGACAGCCTGTATGCGCGGGCCGATGCGGCAATGTACCAGGCCAAGCGGCAGGGCAAGAACCAGATAGTCCGCGGCTGATCAGGCGGCAAGGGCACCGGCTTTGGCCGGTATTCGCGGGCCCGGCGCCACACCTGTGGGAGCGGGCAAGCCCGCGAAGGGCCGCAATGCGGCCCCCGAATCTCAGCTGGAAACCTCGGCCCCAGCCACCGGCGGTTCTTCCTGCGGTTTTACTTCCGGGTTCTCCTCTTTGCGCAACCGCCTCAGCTCCGGCAGGCCAAGCTTGAGCAGGCGCGCCGTCTTGCCGCTGGCCACCTTCTCCAGCCCCTGCCCAGCCGGCAGCCGCGACAACTGCCCAGCCAGGTTCATGGCCAGGATCTCCCGCGAGTAAACGCCACCGCCCAACTGGTAGATCGCAGCGATCAACTCGCGCAGTGCCAGCGGCAAACGCCAGCGAGTACGCAGCGCCGAGCCGAACGCCGCACCAAACTCTTCCAGCGATTGCTGCACATTGCGCTCGTCCAGGTCTCCCCCGGCCAACCGCCACTCTTGCAGGCAGCGCAACACCGCCAGGTCGCCCAGGCAATGCAGCAAGCCCGCGCAATAACAACGGCCCTCGTCCAGCTCGAGCATGCGCGCCAAGGTGCGGCCATATTCGGCAGTGTGCAGTGACAGGTCCCAGTAACGGGCTGCGTGCTCTGCCAACAGTGGGTCGCTGAGGCGTGCGCTGCGCTTGAGGGTCATGCCCAGGATCAGGTTCATGCTTTGGGTACTGCCAAGCTTGTTCAGAGCCTGCAGCAACGTCTGCACCGGGGCTTCACGGTGCAATGCCGCACTATTGGCGGCAGCGATCAGCACCGCCGTCACCTGCGGGTCGTTACGCACCTCCTCTTCGAGCACCCTGAGGTTCAGGCCCTGAGGGTTTAGCGCTCGATTGATCGCTACCTGCACATCGGCCAGCAGCGGCCCGCCATCGGCGGTAGCGCGGCGCTGCTCAAGGTAGGCTGGCAGGCTGGCTCCCGCCTGCAACGCCGGTACCGGGCAGGCAATCTCCTCGCCAACGGCCAGCAGCAACTCTTGCAGGCGCTTGCGCAGGTTATCCAGGTTCAGTGGCTTGCTCAGGTAAGCCGTGGGGTGCAGGGGCAGCGCTTCGCGCACACTGGCGCTGTCATTGCGGTTACTCATGAGAATGAACGGCACCCCTGGCCCTTTGGCGCGTACCTTGCGCAGCAGGTCGAGGCCGTCGACACCGGCCAGCTCGCGGGCAGCGATGATCAGGTCCGGCTTGCTGGACAGGGCACTGAGCGCCTGCGCGCCGTCAGCGCATACCTGCAGGCGGGCGTCACAGCGCACGCTGAGCAGCATCTCGCTGAGCATGTCCCGTACCCAAGGATCGCCTTCGACAATCAGTACGCTTGGTGGGGTGGGGGCTGCAGCGCTCATCACCAACTACTCCTGAATACCCTGACACACAGTCCGTCGCAGCTTCCAAAGCCAGTCCTCCGATAACCATAGCGCCACATGGCTTATCTGGGCATAAAAAAACCCGCCGAGGCGGGTTTTTTCTGAAGCGCGTCACATCAGGCGATTTCAGCGAAGCACTCTTCGATGATGGCCAGGCCTTTGTCCAGCAGCGCGTCTTCGGCGGTCAGCGGAACCAGGATACGCAGGACGTTGCCGTAGGTGCCGCAAGACAGCAGGATCAGACCCTTTTCACGAGCCTTGGCGACAACCTGGCCAACAGCAGCAGCGTTCGGGGTGTGAGTGCCTTTCTCGAAGACTTCGACGGCAATCATCGAGCCCAGACCACGGACGTCGCCGATGATCGGGTACTTCTTCTGGATTTCGCGCAGGCCGGCGGTCAGGCGCTCACCCACAGCCTTGCTGCGGTCCAGCAGTTTTTCTTCTTCGAACACTTCGATCACGGCCAGGGCTGCGGCGCAAGCGATCGGCGAACCCGCGTAGGTACCGCCCAGGCCGCCAGGCGCGATGGCGTCCATGTATTCGGCCTTGCCGCACACACCGGCCAGCGGGAAGCCGCCAGCGATGGATTTGGCGAAGGTGGTCAGGTCAGGCGCAACGCCCATCTGTTCCATGGCGAAGAAGGTGCCGGTACGGCCAGCGCCAGTTTGTACTTCGTCGGCGATCAGCAGGATGCCGTGCTGGTCGCACAGGGCGCGCAGGCGTTTCATCAGCTCTTTCGGCGCTGGCAGGAAGCCGCCTTCGCCTTGTACTGGCTCGAGGATGATCGCGGCGATGTCGCGCGGCTCGGCGTCGTTCTTGAAGATGCGCTCGACCGAGGCGATGGCGTCGTCAACGCTGATACCGTGCAGTTCGCTCGGGAACAGGGCGCGGAAGATGCCGCCTGGCATCAGGCCCATGCCAGCGGAGTACGGCACGACCTTGCCGGTCAGGCCCAGGGTCATCATGGTACGGCCGTGATAACCGCCGGTGAAGGCGATGACGCCAGCGCGGCCAGTGGCAGCACGGGCGATCTTGACGGCGTTTTCAACGGCTTCGGAGCCGGTGGTGACCAGCAGGGTCTTCTTGTCGAAGTCGCCTGGGACCAGCTTGTTGATCTTTTCGCACAGCTCTACGTAGGGCTCGTAAGCCAGCACCTGGAAGCAGGTGTGGCTGACCTTGGTCAGCTGCTCTTGCACGGCTGCAACCACTTTCGGGTGCAGGTGGCCGGTGTTCAGTACTGCGATGCCGCCGGCGAAGTCGATCAGTTCGCGGCCTTCAACGTCGATCACGGTCGAGTTCTTCGCGGTGTCGACGAAGATCGGGTGGATCTGGCCGACGCCACGTGGGACGGCAGCTACACGACGTTGCATCAAGGATTCGTTGGTTTTGCTCATAATGCCCTCATTGCGCCGACAGGAATGGCGCTTTTATTCGGGGGCGGCTGGGAGTGCTCGCGAACAGTATTCGTTGATCGACTGTCGTGAACGCCCTGGCCACCAGGTACTGCAATGTAAAAAAGGCCAGCGAGACGTCGCTCTCGCGCCCCGCTGGCAGAGGTAAAGCCTTTACCGTGCTATCAGACGCTGATGCACAGGTATTTGATTTCGAGGTAGTCCTCGATACCGTACTTGGAACCTTCGCGGCCCAGGCCCGAAGCCTTGATACCACCGAACGGCGCCACTTCGTTGGAGATCAGGCCGGTGTTGATACCCACCATGCCGTACTCCAGGGCTTCGGCGACACGGAACACACGGCTCATGTCGCGGGCGTAGAAGTACGAGGCCAGGCCGAACTCGGTGTCGTTGGACATGGCGATGACTTCGGCTTCGTCTTTGAAGCGGAACAGCGGCGCCAGTGGGCCGAACGTCTCTTCCTTGGCGACAGCAGCGGTCTTCGGTACGTCAACCAGGATGGTCGGCTCGAAGAAGTTGCCTTCGATCAGCTTGCCACCGGACAGCACTTTGGCGCCTTTGCTGACGGCGTCCTCGATGTGCTCCTGGACCTTGGCGACAGCCTTGCCGTCGATCAGCGGGCCAGTGGTGGTGCCTTCTTCCAGGCCGTTACCGATCTTCAGCTTGGCAACTGCAGCGGCCAGCTTCTGGGCGAACGCGTCGTAGACGCCGTCCTGCACGTAGATACGGTTGGCGCAGACGCAGGTCTGGCCGTTGTTACGGTACTTGGAGATGATCGCGCCCTCGACCGCCTTGTCCAGGTCGGCGTCGTCGAACACGATGAACGGGGCGTTGCCACCCAGCTCCAGGGAAACCTTCTTGATGTCCTTGGCGCATTCTTCCATCAGCTGGCGACCGATTTCGGTCGAGCCGGTGAAGGACAGCTTGCGTACCAGGGAGTTGCCGGTCAGTTCGCCGCCAACTTCGCCGGCGCTGCCGGTCACCACACTCAGCACGCCAGCCGGGATGCCGGCACGGTGGGCCAGCTCGACCAGGGCCAGAGCGGAGTATGGGGTTTGCGAAGCCGGCTTGAGGACCATGGTGCAGCCAGCGGCCAGGGCCGGGCCGGCTTTACGGGTGATCATGGCGGCCGGGAAGTTCCACGGGGTGATGGCCGCGGTAACGCCGATTGGCTGCTTGATGACAATCAGGCGCTTGTCTGGCTGGTGGCCTGGGATGGTGTCACCGTAGATGCGCTTGGCTTCTTCGGCGAACCACTCGATGAACGAGGCCGCGTAGGCGATTTCGCCCTTGGCTTCGGCCAGCGGCTTGCCCTGTTCGGTGGTCATCAAGCGAGCCAGGTCGTCCTGGTTCTCGATCATCAGTTCGAACCAGCGACGCAGCTTGGCCGAGCGCTCTTTCGCAGTCAGGGCACGCCAGGCCGGCAGGGCCTTGTCGGCGGCTTCGATGGCACGGCGAGTTTCCGCGGTGCCCATCTTCGGCACGGTACCGATGACTTCGCCGGTGGCCGGGTTGGTCACCTTGATGGTCTGGCCGTTGTCCGCATCCAGCCACTCACCATTGATATAGGCTTGCTGGCGGAACAACTGAGCGTCTTTGAGCTGCATGTCGGCTTCCCGAATTGTTGATTGTTGAAAAGCGCCCAAGGCAGGGCATCGAGCGTTTGAAATCTCAAACGAATGCTAAGCGGCTGCTGGGGTGTTGGACAATAGGCTGTTCGAAAAAAAGAACGAATGGTTGAACAGCCCATCTGAAATCGCCCGCAGAATGGCCGCTAAAGGGTAGACGATGCGGCGGCCGGACTCGGGGCGACGCCAAAAATCGTTTCACTGCTTGTCACGGCCAATGTTCAACACACCCTGATGGTGGGCTGAAACGATGATGCTGTCGCCATCGGCAGCGTAGTCGACGGCATTGACGCGGGTCCAGTTACGGCCGGTTCCACCCTGGCCGACAGTTTGATCGGTATTGTCGTGTATCCGGCCCCGGGGATCTGCACAGCCAACACGGTAAAAACAGCTACAGATCAAGGCGATGGACGTCAACGATACAGATGGGTATCATGCGTGCGCGTTGCACTCGTAGCTCAGCTGGATAGAGTACTGCCCTCCGAAGGCAGGGGTCGTGGGTTCGAATCCCGCCGAGTGCGCCATATCAAGAAAGCCCTGGGCCTGAGCCCGGGGCTTTTTCGTTTGTGCGCCATGTCACCTTTCTGGTACTCCCGTGCCACGGGTCATTGATGTTAGCGTGGGCGTCTTCCCGTTCTCCGAACGGGTAACCCATAACAATGATTGGCAAAGGAATGCGCACAACCATGCAGTTGAAAAAACTCACCGCCACCACCCTGCTGCTGGCCAGCATCGGCCTGTTCACCCAGCCTGCCCAAGCCAACCTCACCCAGCAGCAGTCCGCAGCTATCGTCAAAGCCTTCGACGGCAGCGACCCAAGCGATTTCAGGCAATTCCTCGGCAAGCTCAAAGGCAGCGACCTGGGCAAGGCCGACAACCTCGAGGCAACCGTCGACGCCTACCTGGCCAACAAGCCATTGGCCGCCGAGCAACAAGACGAGATCAACCGCCTGCTCGGCCTGTATACCCGCATCAAGTATGGCAAAGCCGCTACCGAAACCCTGCGTGAACTGGTAGCCATCCCCACCTTCAACGTCGAGGGCACACCGCAGTACGAAAACCCTGAATTCCTCAAGATCGCCGACAAGATCAAGGCCTTGGCCGAGCGCTTCGGCCTGGCCTTCCGCAACATCGACAACCGGGTGTACGAGATCTCGCTGGGCAGCGGGAAGGAAGTGATCGGTATCCATGCCCACGCTGACGTCGTGCCGGTCAACCCGGACAACTGGAAGCTGGCCGACGGTACGCGCCTGGACCCGTTCAAGGTCACCCTGGTGGGTGACCGCATGTACGGCCGCGGCACCGAAGACGACAAGAACGGCATCGTGGTGGCGATGTACGCGCTGAAAGTGGCCAAGGACGAAAACCTGCCGCTCGCCCGGCAGTTCAAGCTGCTGATCGACACCACCGAAGAAACCAGCGGTGATGCCATCCCCTACTACTTTGAGCGCAACCCTACGCCCGATTACAACCTGGCCCTCGACGGCGGCTACCCCGTAGTGATTGCCGAGAAAGGCTACGGCACGGTCATGGCCAGCTTCACCAAACGCCCGGCCAGCGGCAAGGGTGCCGAGATCGTCAACCTGACCGGCGGCCTGGCCACCAACCAGATCCCGACAACTTCGGTTGCGACCCTGATTTCTGACAACCCGGCACAGCTGGCCAAGCACCTGCAGCAAGCCGGCGCCAGATATGTGAAGCAGCATGGAAGCGACTTCAGCATCGACGCCAAGGCCGACGGCAAGCAAGTCTTGCTCACCGTGACCGGTGTTTCCGCACACTCTTCGGAGCCGGAATCCGGCATCAACCCGGTGGCGCGTATGCTCGACTTCATTAATGGCCTCGGCCAGCAGGTGTCGCTCAAGCACAACCACTTTACCGACGCGGCCCGCTACGCCGCCGAAAACTGGGGCCTGGACTACCTGGGCAACACGCTAGGCGTGGCCTTCAAGGACCCGTTCATGGGCCCGCTGACCACCTCGCTGACTTTTGTCGGGGTGGATGACAAAGGCTTGAAACTGGCGGTGAATCTGCGCATTCCCAAGGGGAAGCCGATCGCCACGATCAAGGACGAACTGGCCGACAAACTGGGCAAATGGACCCGGCAAAGCAACACCTCGGTGGCGTTCGACTTCAGCCTGGACGAGCCGATGTACCGCAACCCTGAAGGCGAATGGGTAACGGCCCTGCTCGCTGTGGCCACCGAGAACCTGGGGATGAAGCATGAGTTCGGTACCTCGGCCGGCGCGACTTCGGTGCACGATCTTCCCAACGGTGTGCAATTTGGCCTGGCCATGCCGGACGTGAAGTACACCGGGCACAACGACAACGAGTTCAAGACCGTGGAGCAGTTCATGCTGGACTTGCAGGTGGTGAGCGAAATGGTGGCGCGGATCGGGCAGATGCCGAAGCTTTGATCGGCAGTACCGGCCTTTTCGCGGCTTTAGCCGCGAAAAGGCCGCTACAAGCGAACAGCCATGACGTTTTTCAATCGCCTCCATGCCGTTTCCTGCATTGCCGTGCAGAGCGCCGTACCGGATGCTTTAGTTACACCGAGACAGTGCTTTTTTCACCCGCAGAGGCCCGTATGAAGACCGTCGAACAAATCCTCAAGACCAAGTCCCAGCACCAGACCGTGTACACCATCGGCCCGGATGACTCGGTGCTCGACGCCCTGAAACTGCTGGCGGAGAAAAACATCGGTGCGCTGCCCGTGGTCGAGGGTGGCCAGGTAGTGGGCATCGTCAGTGAGCGGGACTACGCGCGCAAACTGGTCCTCAAGGGCCGCTCTTCCGCCGCTACGCCGGTACGCGAAATCATGAGCGCACCGGTAGTCACTGTGGATCCCAAGCAAAAGCTCGATTTCTGCATGAACCTGATGACCGACCGGCACCTGCGTCACCTGCCGGTGGTCGACAACGGCAGATTGCTCGGCCTGTTGTCGATCGGCGACCTGGTCAAGGAAACCATTGACGAACAGGCGAGCCTGATCAAGCAAATGGAGCAGTACATCCGCGGCGAATGAAACGCCTCAATGGTAGGCGCGCTCCAGCTCGTCCAGCTGATGGTCGAAGCTACGCAGGCGCGCCGACCAGGTGTATACCAGCACTTCCAGGTCACGGTTGAGCACTGCCGTATTGCCGTGGCCGCTGTGCGTGGGCTCGCCGAGGTCCAGTTGGTAGCGTTCGCGGGCCATCGCCTGGGCCACGCTGGACAGGTCGCGAGCGTTGGCCAGCCAGTGGTGATGGCGGTCATGGATTTCGCGGTCGAGCACCCGGCACTGGCGCTTCAGCGCATCCAGGCTCTGCTCCAGCGGAGTGCCCCTGAGCTCGCCCATGACCTCTTCGAAGGTACGCCCCGAATGCCAGTAGCTGCCCCAGAAATAACGGTCGAAAACCGTCTCGACGCGGCGTAGCGCAACCTTGGTATTCCAGATGGTCAGCAACGTTCGCCCCTGCACCACTTCGCGCTTGTTAAGGCGCAACTGCTGCCAGGCGATCCATGTCAGCGCCACCAGTGCAACCGCTACAGTGACTGCGGCAGCGGCGTACAGGAAATGCACGGCCTGGTTCATCTGTTGCGTCTGCCTGATGCCATAGAAGTAACTGGCCGTCAGGGTGCCCAGGATCGTCACGGAACACCAGAAACCTGGTGCGTAGGGATCTTTCATCGCGCTATCCCCTTATTGTTTTCCTGAGCATAGCAACGGCCGATCACTCGTCAGGTGCCGCTCGGCGCTTTATTTTCGGGGGCGGCGCAAGGCTTCGTTGAGTTGATCGAAGGGCACGGCCCAATCGGAATCTTCAATGATGATGTCCTGGAGAAATGCACGCTGTGAGTCGGTCCAGAACGGCGCATCCACCAGCTTTATTTCGTTCTTCAGCGGGGAATGGCTGGTGATGAACTGATCGATACTCGTGGGATCGTCGGGCAAGCCCAACTGCTTGAACAGTTCGGCAAAGGGATGGATCGGCGCTTCCATGGTTCCTCCTTAGCGCCAGGCAAGCCGTCCACGACGCCCGCCTGGCATTGGTTTGAAAACATCAGCACAGCTCGCGCACTTCGGCGTGCGGCACCAGTTTCATGTACTGCTCCATGCTCATGTGAATCAGGTGATCGTGGTCACCCGCCTCCAGGTAGACATCGCCTTGGCGGGTAAGACTCGGGTCGAGCAGCATTTTTATCTGGTAAGCATCGCCAAAGGCCGGCACCGCACCGCGTTCGCAGTCATTGAACAGGCTCGGCAGACCGCTTTCACGGGTCAGATGCCAGGCCCCGGACATACGCACCTTGGTCATGTCCAGGTGCCGGTTGGCCGGTAGCACGGCCATGATGTAGTTGCCATGACGGTCATCGAGCATCACCGACTTGGCGACCCGCTCGGCGGGCACGCCGGCCGTTCGGGCCGACTCCAGGCTGGTGGCCGAATGTGGGTGGGGAATGATGTCGTAGTCGCAGTTGGCCTTGTCCAGGCGGGCCTGCAGGGTCTTTGCCATACGCATGATGCACCTCCGGTTTCGCCCCCCAATTCTCAATTTTAGGCCGGGTACGGGTGGTCGGGGCTAAACTTGTGTAATACGCGCAAATGAGGTGACGACAGGTGATCGCCCGCTGCTGGCGCTGGCTGTTGCTGCTGTTGTTGCTTGGCATCACGCCAGGTGGCCAGGCAGCGCCCGGCGCGGTGTGGGTGCTGGGCATCGACGACGCCATCGGCCCAGCCAGCGCCGACTACCTGGTGCGCAGCCTCAGCCAGGCCCAGGCGCAAGGCGCGCAACTGGTGGTTATCCGCATGGATACCCCGGGCGGGCTGGACAGCGCCATGCGCCAGATGATCAAGGCGATTCTCGCCAGCACCGTACCCGTCGCCAGCTACGTTGCCCCCAGCGGCGCCCGTGCCGCCAGCGCCGGCACCTATATTCTCTACGCCAGCCATGTCGCGGCGATGGCGCCCGGGACCAACCTGGGTGCTGCCACGCCAGTGCGGATCGGCGGCCCGCCTGGCACGCCCAGTGACGACAAAGCCAAAGGCGGCGACGATGAAACCCTCGCACGCAAACAGGTCAACGACGCAGCCGCCTACATCCGTGGCCTGGCGCAGATGCGCGGCCGCAACGCCGACTGGGCGGAGAAGGCCGTGCGCGAGGCGGTCAGCCTGTCCGCCAACGAGGCCTTGCGGCTGAACGTGATCGACCAGGTGGCCGATGACCTGCCTGACCTGCTGCGCGAGCTCGACGGCAAAACGCTCCAGGTGGCCGGCCAGCCACGCCAGTTGCAGACCGCAGGCGCCAGCGTGGTCGAGCACCTGCCGGACTGGCGCACACGGGTTCTGGCGGTAATCACCAACCCCAGCGTAGCGCTGATTCTGATCATGATCGGCGTTTACGGCCTGTTGTTCGAATTCATGAACCCCGGTTCTGCGGTGGGCGGTGTGGTCGGTGGTATCTGCCTGCTGCTGGCGCTGTATGCGCTGCAGCTATTGCCGGTGAGTTTTGCCGGGGTGGCGCTGATCCTGCTTGGCATCACCTTCATGATCGCCGAAGCCTTCTTGCCCAGTTTCGGCGTGGTCGGCTTCGGCGGCATCGTTGCCTTTGTGGTCGGCGCATTGATCCTGATCGACACCGACGCCCCCGGTTTCGGCATCCCGCTGGCCTTGATCGGCACCTTGGCGCTGCTCTCGGCACTGCTGATCGGTGGCGTGCTGGGCATGGCCCTCAAGGCCCGCCGACGGGCACTGGTCAGCGGCGACGCCGGCCTGGTCGGCAGCCTGGTCACCGTCACCCAGGTGATGGCAAGCGACCCCTTCTGTGGTGTTGTGCTGGCTCAGGGCGAGCAATGGCAAGTGCAGTGCGCAACGCCGCTGCAAACTGGCCAGAACGTACGGGTGACCGCGCGCCATGGCGTGATGCTGGAAGTGAGCGCCGCCGCCCCAGCGACGCAAGGAGAATGACCATGTTCATGCAAGTCGGTTTCGGCGCTGTGCTGATTGTGCTGGCCATGCTGGTGCTGTCGGCATTTCGCATCCTGCGCGAATACGAGCGCGGCGTGGTGTTCCAGCTGGGGCGCTTCTGGCAGGTCAAAGGGCCGGGGCTGATCCTGTTGATCCCGGTGATCCAGCAAATGGTGCGGGTCGACCTGCGCACAGTGGTACTGGATGTGCCGCCGCAGGATGTGATCACCCGCGACAACGTTTCGGTCAAGGTCAACGCAGTGTTGTACTTTCGCGTACTCGACCCGCAGAAAGCGATCATTCAGGTTGAGGATTTTCTAGTGGCAACCAGCCAGCTGGCCCAGACGACCCTGCGTGCGGTGCTGGGCAAACACGAGCTGGATGAGCTGCTGGCAGAACGCGAGCAACTGAACCTGGACATCCGCCAGGTGCTGGATGCGCAGACGGATGCCTGGGGCATCAAGGTGGCCAACGTCGAGATCAAGCACGTTGACCTGAACGAGTCGATGGTACGCGCCATCGCCCGCCAGGCCGAGGCCGAGCGCGAACGTCGGGCCAAGGTGATTCATGCCGAGGGTGAACTGCAGGCGTCGGAGAAACTGATGCAAGCCGCACAAATGCTGAGCAAGGAGCCGGGGGCGATGCAGTTGCGCTATATGCAGACGCTGGGGACGATTGCCGGGGACAAGAGCTCGACCATCGTCTTTCCGCTGCCGATAGATCTGCTGAAGGGTTTGGTGGACAAGGAGAAAGAGTGATGGGCCAATCGCGGGCTTGCCCGCGAATGGCCTGTATGCGGCCTGTCAGACCGGCGCGCGGCGCAAGGTCGCAAGGAAGGTGGCTGCACCAATGAACAACCCGGCAAAGGTGCGGTTCAAACGCTTCTGCTGTTTGGGTGTGCGCAACATGCGCAACACATGCGAAGCCAACCCGGTGTACCCCGCCATCACCAGCAGGTCGACCGTGACCATGGTCACGGTGATCGCCACATATTGCGGCAGCAGCGGCGCATGGGGATTGAGAAACTGCGGCAGCACCGCCAGCATGAACACCAGCGCCTTGGGGTTGCTGATGTTGACCAGGAAACCACGGAACACCAGGCTCAACGGCTTGCCGATCGGGCGCACGCCTGATTCATCGCTCATGTCCATCGGCAGGGCACGCCACTGCTTGTAGGCCAGGTACACAAGGTAGGCGACGCCAAACCACTTGATGACCTGGAACGCCGTGGCCGAGGCGGCCAGGACGGCACCGACGCCGGCGGCGATGATGGCGATCTGCATGATCAGGCCCAGCTGCAGGCCCAGGGCGTTCCAGTAACCACGCCAGAAGCCGTATTGCAGGCCGCTGGACATTGAGGCAATCGCCCCGGCACCGGGTGAAAGGCTGATCACCCAGCAAGCGGCAAAGAAGCCTAACCAAACTTCCATCGACATCACACACCTCGCTCGAACATTTGTTGCAAAACGTTAAGCTAAGGTTTTGGCGAAAAAATAACCAGTGCTTTCTGATGGATTTGTGGTGCCTGGCCTGACCTCTTCGCGGGCACGCCCGCCCCCACACCTACAGTGCATTTTCAGACGCTTTGGAATACCTGTGAGAACGGGCGGTCCCGCGAAGGGGCCAGTACAGGTTCAGTCCGCTTCGGCAGCTGTTTCTTTGTGCAGGGCCTGTACCTCGGCACCGCGCCAGCGCCGCACCGACTTCTGGAAGAACTGACTATTGGGCACCTGCACCAGCGCCCCGCCCGCTTCGGGCACTTCCAGCAGGGTGGTGAACAGCAGGTTGATAGCAATCACCCGGCCTTTCACGCCTGGCTTGTCGAGGGTGTCGACCAGCTCGACCACATCGCCGATGCGAAACGGCCCGACCGTGAAAATCAACACCGCGCACAACAGGTTGGACAGCACGCTCCACATGGCGAAGAAGGCCACCGCCGCTACCGCTACGAAGCCGGAAAGTGCTGTCCACAACACGGTTGCCGAAACGCCCATGCGCTCCAGCACGAACAGCAGCGCGCTGCCCATGATCAGCCAGCGCAGGCCACCGCGCACGGGCACCAGCAGCTCCGGCGGCAACGGGTAACGCTGGCCCAGGCGGCTCAGCCCGCGAGCAATGATGCGCTGCAGGACGAACGCCGCGGCCAGGATCAAGAGGATCTGCAAACCCAGCCAGAAGGTGTCCATCCATTGCCCTGGCAGCAGCGAACGCAGTTCCTCCATCAGGACAACGCCTCGAGTTCGGCCTGCATGCTTTCAAGGGTTTCCAGCGCTTCCATCCAGGCCTCTTCCAGCTCGCCTTCGCGTTGCTTGAGCTTGGTCTGGCGCGCCAGCAGGTCGCGCAACTCGTCCTTGCGCGCCGCCTCGTAAAGGCCACCATCACCCAGCGCGGTCTCGATCTCGGCCAATTGCGTGTGCACCTGGTTGAGCTCGGTTTCCAGCTTGTCGGCAGCCTTCTTGTGCGGTGCCAACTGCTGACGCAAGGCTGCGGCAGCCTGGCGCTGGGCTTTCTTGTCGGTCTTGTCCGGGTTGGCCGGTGCAGTACTGGCCGGCGCACTGCGCTGGCGGTACTCGACCAGCCAGCGGCTGTAGTCCTCCAGGTCACCGTCGAAGGTGTCGACCTTACCGTCGGCCACCAGCAGGAAGTCGTCCGTGGTGCTCTTGAGCAAATGACGGTCGTGGGACACCACCACCACTGCACCGGCAAACTCCTGCAAGGCCATGGTCAGTGCCAGACGCATTTCCAGGTCCAGGTGGTTGGTCGGTTCGTCAAGCAGCAGCAGGTTTGGCCGCTCCCAGGCAATCAGCGCGAGTGCCAGGCGGGCCTTTTCGCCACCGGAGAAGTTAACCACCGGCTCGTCGCAGCGGGCACCATGGAAATCGAAGCCGCCGAGGAAGTCGCGCAGCGTCTGCTCACGCTCGGCAGGGGCGATGCGCTGCAGGTGCAGCAGCGGGCTGGCCTTGTCGTCCAGCGAGTCCAACTGGTGCTGGGCAAAGTAGCCTACAGCCAGGTTCTCGCCACGAACCAGACGGCCCGACAACGGCTCCAGTTCACCTGCAAGGTTCTTGATCAGGGTCGACTTGCCGGCGCCGTTGGGCCCGAGCAGACCAATACGAGCGCCTGGGGTGAGCTGCAGTTTGACCTTGTCGAGGATGGCCTTGTCGCCATAACCCAGGCGACCTTCGGAAAGGCTCAGCAACGGGCTGGAAATTTTCTGCGATTCACGGAAGACAAAGTCGAACGGTGAATCGACATGCGCCGCCGACAGCTCTTCCATGCGCTCCAGGGCCTTGATTCGGCTTTGCGCCTGGCGGGCCTTGGTGGCTTGCGCCTTGAAGCGGGCAATGTACTTCTCCATGTGCGCGCGCTGCGCCTGCTGCTTCTCGTAGGCCTGCTGCTGCTGCGCCAGGCGCTCGGCACGGGTGCGCTCAAAGGCGGTGTAGCCGCCTTTGTACAAGTTGAGCTTGCGTTGCTCGACGTGCAGCACATGGTCGACCACGGCATCGAGGAAGTCACGGTCGTGGGAGATCAGCAACAACGTGCCGGGGTAGCCCTTGAGCCAGTCTTCCAGCCACAGGATCGCGTCGAGGTCGAGGTGGTTGGTGGGCTCGTCGAGCAGCAACAGGTCGGACGGGCACATCAGTGCCTGGGCCAGGTTCAGGCGCATCCGCCAGCCACCAGAGAAATCGCCGACACGGCGGTCCATCTGTTCGTTGGTGAAGCCCAGCCCAGCCAGCAACTTGCGCGCACGGGCATCGGCGATATAGCCGTCGGCGCTTTCCAGCTCACTGTGCAGGCGCGCCAGGGCGGTGCCGTCGTGGGCGTGCTCGGCCGCGGCCAGTTCGGCCTGGACCTTGCGCAGGCGCACGTCGCCGTCAAGCACATAGTCCACAGCCAGGCGGTCGAGGGTGTCGACCTCTTGGCGCATGTGGGCGATGCGCCAGTCGCCGGGCAGTTGGCAGTCACCGGCATCGGGCGACAGCTCACCGCGCAGCAAGGCGAACAGGCTGGATTTTCCGGCGCCGTTGGCGCCGATCAGGCCGGCCTTGTGACCGGCGTGCAGGGTCATCTCGGCGCCTTCTAGCAAGCGCTGCGGACCACGCTGTAAAGTGAGGTTGGATAGTCTGATCATGATGGTCGCGGAGTCTACCAGCTTCCTCGGCCCATAGCGCGAGTGGAACCATGCACACCGACCTGTGGAATTACGCCCTGACCTTGTATGCCAGGCCCGGCGTGGAGGCCGCCTGCCTTGAACTGCAGGCACTGGGTGGCGATGTCTGCCTGCTGCTGTGCGCGACCTGGCTGCAAGCACGTGGTGTGGCCGTACTGGGCGAACGCGCGCAAGCACTGCAAGAACTTGCCGAGCCCTGGCAGCGTGACGTGGTCACTCCGCTACGCAGCCTGCGCCAGCAATGGCGAGCCACAGCAACGGGTGATACACAACTGGCGGCATTACGTGAGCAGGTGAAGGGGTTGGAGTTGCGGGCTGAAAAAGCCTTGCTGGAGCGCTTGCAGGAACGCTCACAACAGTGGCCCGTGGGCTCCCATGAGCCCGCGGACGACTGGCTGGCCCGGCTGGCACCGGACCAGGCTCTGCATCATGACGCGCTAGTTCAGTTGCGCGTCGCAGCGGCTGCGCTTCAGGACGCCGAAGGTGCCTGAGCCGGAGTACTCACAGGTGCCGACGGTGCAGCAGCAGCCGGGCTCACCGAGTTGGTTGTGGCCGCCGGTGGTGTAGCGGGCTTGGCTTCAGCAGGCTTGGCGGCGGGTTTGGCGGCCGTGCGTGCAGGTGCCTTGGCGGCAGCTGGTTTTGCGGCCGGCTTGGCAGCAGGGGCTTTGGCAGCTGGCTTGGCCGCAGGTTTGGCTGCCGCAGTCGCCTTGGCAGCCGGTTTGGCTGCAGGCTTGGCAGCAGCGGTCGCCTTGGCCGCCGGTTTGGCCGCAGGCTTGGCGGCAGCGGTCTCCTTGGCAGCCGGTTTGGCCGCAGGTTTGGCAGCAGCGGAGGCCTTGGCAGCCGGTTTGGCCGCAGGTTTGGCGGCAGCGGTCGCCTTGGCAGCCGGTTTGGCCGCAGGCTTGGCGGCAGCGGTCGCCTTGGCAGCCGGTTTGGCCGCAGGCTTGGCGGCAGCGGTCGCCCTGGCGGCTGGTTTGGCCGCAGGCTTGGCGGCAGTGGTCGCCTTGGCGGCTGGTTTGGCCGCAGGCTTGGCGGCAGTGGTCGCCTTGGCAGCTGGTTTGGCCGCAGGTTTGGCAGCAGCGGGCTTGGTGGGTTTAGCCGCACGCAGATCAAGGGCCTTGGCTGCAGCTTCGCGTACCTTGCCTACACCCTGAGCCAGCTTGAGGCTGTCCTGAGCATCGCGTTTGAGTTGCTGAATGTAAGAGCGCGTCTGGGTTTGACGCTCCTTGAGAGACTCGAGCAGCTCTTCAAGTTCACCGATGGCTTTTTGCGCCTTGCTTTGCGCCTTGGCTTTACCTGCCTTGGCCGCGTCTTGCAGTTTCAGGCGACCGTTGTGCAGTTTTTCCTGCGCCTTGCCACGCTGCTTTTCCAACTTCGCCAGCAGTTTTTCCGCATCAGCCAGCGCTTGCGAGCAGGCCTCTTCCAAGTGTTCGAGCAAGCTGCCCGAAAGTTGCTGGAGCAGGTGTAACGGCGTACTTACTGGCTTCTTTTTGGCCGACATGGTTTACCTCCTGGCTGACGAGATTGCGGCTCATACTATGCTTCTGCTGCTACCGCCGCTAGGGCATGTTGACCGTAATGTTTACGCCGCGTTGCATGCCTGGGCAAAGTTGTTATCTTGCAGCTGCGTGAAAGTGTAGTTGCTGAATTAATCATTGCTGGTATTTGGGAGTCAGGCGTTGCCTCGATATCTTGTTTTGGGTTTATGCCTGATGGCACCCCTCGCCTTGGCCGCCAACGACGACCACGATTTGGCCTACAGCCTGGGTGCCAGCCTGGGTGAGCGCCTGCGCCAGGAGATGCCGGGCTTGCAGCTGGATGCACTGGTCGAAGGCCTGAAGCAGTCCTATCAGGGGCAACCCCTGAAACTCGACAAGGCACGCATGCAGGCGGTGCTGCAGCAGCATGAGGCCCAGGAAGGCGACGCCGCTGTGCAAAAGCTGCAGGCCGCCGAAACGCGTTTCATGGCTAATGAACGTGGGCGTTATGGGGTGCACGAACTAACGGAAGGTGTGCTGTACAGCGAATTGCAACCAGGCACGGGTGTGCAGCCGAAAGCGGGCGGCAAAGTGCAGGTGCGCTATGTGGGCAGATTGCCGGATGGCTCAGTCTTCGACCAGAACCAGACCCCCCAATGGTTCAACCTGGATTCGGTTATCGAAGGCTGGCAGGTCGCCTTGCCGAACATGCACACTGGCGCCAAGTGGCGCCTGGTAATTCCTTCAGCGCAAGCCTATGGCGCCGAGGGGGCGGGAGACCTGATTGCACCCTACACCCCCTTGGTATTCGAGATCGAACTGCTGGCGGTTGGCGACTGACGCCAACCTCAGGCCTGCACTGCACCCTCTTCCTTGTGTGCGTTGTGCAGCACTTCGATCAGGCAGTCTTCAAGCTCGAAGCGCTCATGCAACAACCCGCCCAATTTGGCCAGCTTCTCGGCAAAGCGTTCGGTGTCCTTGCACTCCCCCTTGGTGCAATGGTCATTGAAGGCCAGTGCGATCTGAGTACTGTCGTTGATCCGTGGGTTGATCTCTTCGGCCAGCTTCAGCGCCTTCTTGTCTCCGAACGCCTTGGCCTCGCTGACCAGTTGCTCGCAGACTTCGAAGTGCCACGCCGAAACGTAGTCGACCAGAAGGGCGCAAAAGTCCCCGTTGGTGTCCTTGTCGGCGAAGGCTGGCCTCACATCGCGCAGGGCGCGAAAAGCCTGCACCAGTTCCTGGCGCTCCTCCAGCCAACGGTCGATCAGCTTGTGAACCCCACCCCAGCGTTCCTGGGCGTTCTGACAACTATCGAGCATGGCGATCTCTTCCCTTCTGGGTAGATGCCGCTGCACCTCGCACCACGACCGCGCAGCACAAAGGTGACATCAGCAGGACGGCATCGAGCAGTTGTTTTTCCGGTATGCGTGCTGGGAGATTATTCCCGCGCGTGCTGCCCTTCAAGGTACGCAGCACACAAAGTTCATACAAGTGTTTAATACCCTGTTACATCACCATTGGTCGCGCTAATGGCACAACCTTGCGCCAGGTCATGTTCTTGCCAGGGTGCGGAAACGATACGCCAGCAGGCAACTCAAGGGCACCACCGCCAGCAGCAGGAAGGCTAACAGGCTCCATTCCGGCAGTGTCAGATCGAGAAAGCTCCAGGCAAGCGAACGACAATCCGGGCCACCCAGCAACAGTTGCCGTGCCGCCTCACCCCAGGATTGCTCGAACACTCGCCCGATCGGCACCGGGCATACCTCATTGACCCCCTCAGCCCCCTGCAACCAGACATGCCGTGCTGCCAGCAATGCGCCGGCCAACGAGCAGCCCAGCACCAGGCGAGCATAACGAAGGATGCCCCGCGTGCCCGGCGCCTGCAGCACGGCTGCGAAGCACAGCAGCGCGTACACGCCAAGCAGCAACCGTTGGCTGAGGCACAACGGGCACGGCATCAGCCCCACTGTGTTTTCCAGACGGAAAGACGCAACCAGTACCGCCAGTGCGACCAGGCAGGCAGGAAGAAAAAAGGTGCGCAAACGGGCCGGCAGCATGGGCGGTGAAGGTCCCGGGGAAAAAGTAGTGGCTTGAAACGGTAGAGGAAAGACACGCTTTGTTTCAAGGCACGACAGCAACGACAAGTCACTGAATCGCGTAGGAAATTTCCAGATATGCCGTAGGAGGCGACTGAAGAAATAGACTTCAGATCAAACTGACAGCGAAAGATAAATTACCTGCCCCCAAAGCCCGCACCTTTGCGCGGGCCTTGGGGTAGGTCAGGCGCGCACGCCTTCTGGCAAAGGCAGCGCCAGCAGGCGCTCGTCCAGCAGGCCAAGGCCCTCCTGGAACAGCTGGTTGCTGCGCTCCGTCTCGCCCAGCCCCGCGAGCAGGCGAGCCAGCTCTGCACAGGCCTCGGGGTTGCGCTCCATGCGCAGGCTGCTTTCAAGGTAGTCACGCGCCTTGCCCCACAAGCGGTTCTGCAGGCTAAGACGACCCAGGGTCAGCAGCAGGCTGGCGTCTTGCGGGTGAGCCTTGAGCCAACCTTCAGCGGTTTGCAACTGACGTACCGGGTCATCACCACGCACCAGCCCGTAAAGGCGGGCCAGATGGCTTTCGTAGTCGCGCTTGAGGGCCGTGCGCAGCACCTGTTCGGCCTCGTTCTGGGCACCTACCTGGCGCAATTGCTCGGCGTACGCCAGCACCAGTTGCGGCTCCTGGCGCTGGGCTGCGGTCAACTGCTGCCAGGCACGCTCCAAGGATTGGCGTGCACTGTGCGCATCTTCGCCACGGGTGGTCGCCAGGCTCAGGTTCTGGCCCCAGGCGCGCTGTTCCAGAGCAGCCAGCTCTGCGGCCGGCAGCACCTTGCCCTTGCGCAGGTCGGGCATCAGGCGGATCAGTGCAGACCAGTCGCCGCGCTCCACGTAAAGGCGTTGCAGCAAGCGCAGCACCTGGCCGTTGTGCGGGTGGCGTTCCTGCATGGCCAGCAGGGTTTCCAGGGCTCCATCGTTTTCGCCACGGTCCATTTGCAACTGGGCATGGGTCAGGGCAATGGCCAGCTCGGCTTGCGGCTGGCGCTCCAGGGCACGCTCCAGCAGGTTGTCACTGTCTTCGGTGCGGCCTTGCTCGTTGGCGGCACGCGCGGCACCAAGGTAGTACAGCAACGGCTGGCGCTCAGCCTCGGCGGCACGGTGCAAGTGCCGTTGGGCACTGGCCCAGCGGCCCTCGGCAAGATCGAGCTGGCCCTGTTCGATCGCCAGGCGGATACGTCGGCTGCGGTTACGCCGTGACCACGGGTTGACCACACCACTGGAAGTCAGCACCAGGCCGACCAGATAGCGCAGCAACCACAGCAGCAGGACGACCGCCAAAATACCCGCCAAGGCAGCCCACAGCCCCGACTGATAACGGAAGCCACCATAGGAAATCAGTACATAGCCGCTGTGCTTGGCGACCGCGATGCCCAGTGCCGCAGCAACCACGATCGCAAGCACGGCCAACAGGTAGACACGCTTCATGGCTTGCCCCCTTCAGCCTCGGCCGGCAGGTGACGGCGCTGAATATAAGCCTGCACTGCCGCCAGGCTTTCACTAAGGTCAGGGGTAACCACCGACACCGGCTGATCGGCCAACGCATTGAGGCTGTCGAGCATGGCCTTGCTTTGCGGGTTGTCTGCATTGAAGTTGGCCAGCAGTACGCTGCGGGCGTCGTCCAGCGCCTGCGTGTAAACCTTGGCCTCACCATTGAGCGCCGCCCACTGGGCCTGCTCGATAGTCAGGCTCAGGGCCAGGCGCAGCTGGTTCAGTTGCTGCCCGGCCAGCAACGGACGCACGTTTTCATCAGCGTTGAAGTCGATCTGGAAGTACTTGGATATTTCTGCCCACCACTGCGACAGCCTGCTGGCACCATCACCGTCGGCGGTCAGGGCGCCAAGCGCATCGGCGTTACTGTCAAACTCGGGGGACTGGGCGCTCAACTGCTGTACCAGCTCACGCTGCGCAGCCAGCTTCAAGAACAGGCCTGTGCGGTCCGGTTGCTGAGTGCTGTTGAGCGTGGCCAGGCTGCGTGCCAGTTGCTCGCGGGCGGCGAAGGCACCCGGGTCGCTCTGCTCGCGCAGGATCTCGTCGGCGCCTTCGACCAGGGCTTTGGCACTGGTGATGTCCTGCAACGCGGAAAGGCGCAGGGTAGCCAAGCGCAGGAGGTGCTCGGCTTCGGCCAGGCGCCACTCTTTGCGGCTTTCTCCCAGCACGGTTTCCAGGCGCTGACTGAGCCGCTGCTGGTCGCCCTGCAGTTGGGCTACCAAACGCCGACGGTCTTCCAGCTCGCTGGCGGCTGGCAGACTGGCCAGTTGCGCACTGATCTGCTGTTCACGTTGCTGCAACGCCTCGGCGCGCTGGGTCAGCGCCTCGATGTGCTGGCCCTGGTTGAACTCACTGCCCTGCAGTTGACGCACCTGCCAGACACCCCAGCCACCTACCGCCACCCCGGCCGCACCCAGCAGCAAGGCCAACGCTGCCAGGCCACTGCCGGAGCGCTTGGCAGGTGGGGTGGTAACGGGTTCCGCAGGCGCCTGTGCCGACGGTTGATCGTTATTGGACAAGACAGTCTCGCTCACGTATCCATCCTTTGCATGGGGGCGCACCGCATTCAGCTTAGCGCCTTAAGAGGCAGGTGCAGCGCTACGCTGCACGGCTGCCAGCAAGGCCGTGGCACTGGCGCCACGGCAATCCACAACCTGTTGGGCCCCGGCGGCCTTGGCCTGCTCGGCGACCCGCGGGCTGGGCACGAACAGCGGCAACTGGGCCAGCCGCAGCCAATCGGCACCGGCCATCTGCTGCAAATGTTCAAAACCCTGCCCACTGCTGACCACCAGGCCATTGAGGCGTTCCGCTTCAATGCGGCGCATCAGCGTACCCGCCGGGTAGGCCGGCAGGCAGCGACGATACAGTTCCAGATATTCGACACTAGCACCTTGCTCTGCAAGACGCTCTGCCAGCAGTTCGCGACCTCCGACGCCGCGAACGATCAAGACACGCGGTGCCGGCTCGGTAAGTGCCTGGCGCAGGGCCGGCAATGCCAGCAAGGCTTCGCTGTCATCGCCACGCGGCGGAAAGCTTACCTCCAGCCCTGCACCCTGCAGCACCCCAGCGGTTGCCTCACCTACGGTGAACCAGCCTCGCTGCGGAGGCTGGATGCTGGTCTCGGCCAGATGCTCAAGCAACAGCCGGGCGGCCGGCTTGCTGACCACAATGATCGCCTGGAAGTCATGCAAGCCCTCCAGCGACAGTCGCTGTGGGGCTTGCACGGTAATAGGTTCAATTTCCAGCAGTGGCAGGCAACTGCTGCCCACTCCCGCTGCCGCCAGGCTTTGCGCCAGCGCCGCGCAGTCCTCGGCAGGCCGGGTCAGCAACAGGCGCCATTGGCTCACGGGTGACCAGCCTCGCCGTAGGCTTCCTTCAGAATGGCCTCGGCGCCCTGCCCCAGCAGGTCTTCGGCCACCTGTACGCCCAGGGCCTCGGCAGCGGCACGGGGTGCACGGGCATCGGCCACCAGCAAGGTCCCGCCGCTAGGCTGGCCGACCAGGCCACGCAGCCACAGCTGGTCACCTTCAAGGACCGCGTAGCAGGCGATCGGGACTTGGCAGCCACCATTCAGGCGTTTGTTCAGGGCGCGCTCGGCGATCACCCGGTCAGCGGTGTCGACATGGTGCAGTGGCGCCAGCAGTGCATGGATCTCAACGTCGGCACTGCGGCACTCGATGCCCACCGCGCCCTGACCACCTGCCGGCAGGCTGTCATCGACGCTGATGGTGGAGGTGATGCGGTCCTCGAAGCCCAGACGGATCAGGCCCGCCGCGGCGAGGATGATGGCGTCGTACTCGCCGGCATCCAGCTTCGCCAGGCGGGTGTTGACGTTGCCGCGCAGAAAGCGGATTTGCAGGTCTGGGCGGCGCGCCAGTAACTGGGCCTGACGGCGCAGGCTTGAGGTACCGACGATACTGCCGGCGGGCAGTGCTTCGAGGCTGTCAAAGGTATTGGAAACGAAGGCATCACGCGGGTCTTCACGCTCGCAGATGCAGTACAGGCCCAGGCCCTCGGGGAAGTCCATGGGCACGTCTTTCATCGAGTGCACGGCGATGTCGGCTTCGTTGTCCAACAGCGCGGTTTCCAGTTCCTTGACGAACAGCCCCTTGCCGCCGATTTTTGCCAGCGGCGCGTCGAGCAACTTGTCACCGCGGCTGACCATGGGCACCAAGGTCACCTGCAGACCGGTGTGGGCCTGCTCGAGGCGGGCCTTGACGTATTCGGCCTGCCACAGGGCCAAAGCACTTTTACGGGTGGCAATGCGGATTTCGCGAGTGGACATGAAACGCCCCGATCCAGAGAAATACCGCCGATCATAACAGCATCGCCGGTATCGCTTGCAGATACGGATCAACAGGCCACACGCAGTCAGGTGCAGGAGCGGCCCGAGTCCAAGGGCCTCAGAGGGTCTGCATCATCTTGCGCACACCGGCCACATGGCGACGGCTGACGGTCAAGGCATCGCCGTCCAGGCCTTTCAGATACAGCTGAAAGTGCCCCAGCGGGGTGCGCTGCAAGCGTTCGATGCGCTCGCGGGCGACCAACGCATTGCGGTGGATGCGCACGAAGCGTTCGCCAAATTCGTCTTCCAGGGCTTTGAGTGGCTCGTCAAGCAGCACTTCACCGGCTTCGTGACGCAAGGTCACATACTTGTGGTCGGCAATGAAATAGATCACCTGGGGTAACGGGATCAGTTCGATACCTTTGCGCGTGCGGGCGCTGATATGGCTGCGTGGGCCGCCGCCTTCATTGGCCGGCCGGGTAAGCGCGGCCAATTGGGCGCGGTTGGGTTTTTCGGCCTTGCGCAAGGCATCGCGCAAGGCGTGGGCCTGGAAGGGCTTGGTCACATGGCTGAGGGTACTGTCCTTGAATGCCTCTGCACCGTATTCATCATCCCCGGAGCAAAACACCACCGCGGGCGGCGCCTCGCGTTCGCACAGGCGAGCGGCAACCTGCAGGCCATCCAGGCCTGGCATGCCGATGTCCAGCAGGACCACATCGGGCTTGAGGCTTTCAATCAGCGCCAAGGCCTCATCGCCGTTGGTGGCGCTGGGCTCCAGCACAGTGTAACCCTCCAGTTCGCCGAGCAGCCGGGTGAGGCGTTCACGGCCTTGGGGTTCGTCATCAACGATCAGGACATTCATAATTGCGCTGGATTCCTGAATGAGTCTCGCACAGGTATAGCGTAGACAGGTGTGGTTCGAGCGACACTGCGGTCACGCTCTAGACCGGTGCGATGGCCAAAGATTCACTCGGCCCGGCAGATTCACTGCCAGTCCTTTGTCCAACTGTAGACGGTCCGTGGAACACTGCCGTTCATTCCTTGAAATCCTTCTCTGCGATTTTCCGGGCATTTCTCTCGACCGGCGCCCTGCGGCAGCCAGCCCAACCCTGCTATCATCGACGCCACTTTTTCGTTCACGCCTGCAATGAGTGAATCCATGAGCACCGACAAGACCAATCAGTCCTGGGGCGGCCGCTTCAGTGAGCCCGTCGACGCCTTCGTCGCCCGTTTCACCGCCTCGGTAGATTTCGACAAGCGCCTGTACCGTCACGACATCATGGGTTCGATTGCCCATGCCACCATGCTGGCGCAGGTCGGCGTGCTCAGTGATGCCGAGCGCGACACCATCATCGATGGCCTGAAAACCATCCAGGGCGAGATTGAAGCCGGCAACTTCGACTGGCGTGTCGACCTTGAAGACGTGCACATGAACATCGAAGCACGCCTGACCGACCGCATCGGCATCACCGGCAAGAAGCTGCACACCGGCCGTAGCCGCAACGACCAGGTGGCCACCGACATCCGCCTTTGGCTGCGCGACGAAATCGACCTGATCCTGGCCGAAATCACCCGCCTGCAGCAGGGCCTGCTGGAGCAGGCAGAGCGTGAAGCCGAAACCATCATGCCTGGTTTCACCCACCTGCAGACGGCGCAGCCGGTCACCTTTGGCCACCACCTGTTGGCGTGGTTCGAAATGCTCAGCCGCGACTATGAGCGCCTGGTCGACTGCCGCAAGCGCACCAACCGCATGCCACTGGGCAGCGCCGCGCTGGCCGGCACCACCTACCCGATCGACCGTGAACTGACCTGCAAGCTGCTGGGCTTTGAAGCCGTGGCCGGCAACTCGCTGGATGGCGTGTCGGACCGTGATTTCGCCATCGAATTCTGCGCCGCTGCCAGCGTGGCGATGATGCACCTTTCGCGCTTCTCCGAAGAGCTGGTGCTGTGGACCAGCGCGCAGTTCCAGTTCATCGACCTTCCGGACCGCTTCTGCACCGGCAGCTCGATCATGCCGCAGAAAAAGAACCCGGACGTGCCAGAGCTGGTACGCGGCAAGAGCGGCCGCGTGTTCGGCGCCCTGACCGGCCTGCTGACCCTGATGAAAGGCCAACCACTGGCCTACAACAAGGACAACCAGGAAGACAAGGAACCGCTGTTCGACGCCGCCGATACCCTGCGCGACTCGCTGCGGGCCTTTGCTGACATGATCCCGGCGATCAAGCCCAAGCACGCCATCATGCGTGAAGCGGCCCTGCGTGGCTTCTCCACCGCGACCGACCTGGCCGACTATCTGGTTCGCCGTGGCCTGCCGTTCCGTGACTGCCACGAGATCGTTGGCCACGCGGTGAAGTATGGTGTGGACACTGGCAAGGACCTGGCCGAGATGAGCCTGGACGAACTGCGCCAGTTCAGCGATCAGATCGAGCAGGACGTGTTTGCCGTGCTGACGCTGGAAGGCTCGGTGAATGCGCGTGACCACATTGGTGGTACGGCGCCGGCGCAGGTGCGTGCTGCTGTGGTTCGTGGCAAGGCCCTGTTGGCGTCTCGCTAACTCCCGGGGCGAGGGCTTCGCCCTCGTTCGCGGGTAAACCCGCTCCTACAGCGGTTGTGCTGTACCTGTAGGGGCGGGTTTACCCGCGAATGACCCAACACAGATCCTAGCGCTTGCCGCTGCGGATCATCTCCATGAAGGCCGGCATCGACGCTTCCTTGTCCGCCAAGATCCGCGGCATGTGCGGGTTTTCCCCCATCAGTTGCAGCAACGCCTTGGCCTGCGGGAAGTCCGCCAGGAAGTCGATGCTCAGCACCTTCTTGCCCACCGCGTTGGCCAGGTCGACCGAGAAGCAGAACATCAGGTCTGCCAGCGTCAGTTGCTCGCCCGCAACATAGGGTGCAAAGCGCCCATTGCGCTTGAGCGTGGCAAACCCGGCCAGCAGGTCCGCACGCGCTTTCTCTTTGATCAGCGAGTCGACCGACATGCCAAAGAACGACTCGGCATAACAGGTACGCGCAGGCAGCTCGATGTACAACTCGATTTCCTTGAGCAGCTCCCGCACCTTGGCTTGGCCGAACGGGTCGGCTGGCAGCAGCGCCTTGCCGCCCTGGGTCTGCTCGATATAGTCGAGGATCACACTGGTTTCGCTGAGGAAGCCATGTTCGGTTTCAAGCACCGGCACCTTGCCCCGCGGGCTCACTTCCAGCGCCTGTGGCGCCTGGCCGCCATAGAAGGTGACTTCCTCGAAAGGCAGGCCTTTTTCGAGCAGGGCCAGCTTTACCATGTTGTAGTAGTTGCTGACCGAGAATCCATAAAGCTTGAGCATGACGAAACAGCCTCCAGGCCGTAAGGGGTTGGCGTGGACTTTATAGACTGAACACCTGCCACTGACCAGCGTCATGCACCCCGTCAATGCCCGGGCATTGCCGCCACAGGCATGGCACACTGTTGCATCCCATCCTAGGAGTACCGCGATGAGCGAGCCCACCGACATCGACAATGACGACGACGAAGCCTTCGCCGAGGCAACGCTGACCCAGGCCATCGAAAACCAGATCGAAAGCGGCGAGCCGCCTGCAGCAAAGGCCACTTTCAACAAGCTGACGCTGGTCGGCTATGAGCGTGAAGACATTCTGAACCTGATGGCCCATGTGCTGGCCTTCGAGATCGACAACATGCTGGTAGAGGACCGTGCGTTCAACGGCGAGTGGTATGAGAACGCTCTGCGGGCACTGCCGGAGCTGCCGCCTGAGATGGATCAAGGCGACGACGAATAACCCGGCTACACTCGAAGATCAGGCACCGTAGAAAGTGCCGCAATCCTTGTCTGGAAGTCAGGAGTCGCCATGCCTTTTACCCCCGATTTGATCGACGAAATGGAAGTACTCGCGCTGTTCAAACACGACAGCAGCCAGGAAGGCATCAAGATAACCAGCACCGCATCCCCTGCCCTGATCGCGGCTGCGCAACGCCTGCATGAGAAGGGGCTGACCGATCAGCCGGATGGCGGCTACCTGACCAGCCTGGGTCATGACGCCGTTGAAAGTGTCCAATTGCTACAGAACATTCTCAAGGCGCCACAGCCGGCCTGAGCATCAGGCTTGCGCAAGATCTGAGACCTTGCGCGGTCCCTGCAGGACCGCGCAGGCTCCAGTCAGTTGGCCGCAGTACTGCGCTTTTCCGCCAGCCACGAGCGGCCGTAAAGGAACACGATGGCCAGCAAGGCCACCGCTTGCGCCGACAGCGAGTAGGCATCGGCATGAATCCCCAGCCAGTCGAACTCAAAGAACGCCACTGGCCGTGTGCCCAGCACACCGGCCTCTTGCAGCGCCTTCACGCCATGCCCGGCGAATACTACCGACAGCGCGCACAGCAGTGCGGCGTTGATGCTGAAGAACAGCGATAGCGGCAACTTGGCCGAGCCCCGCAGAATCACCCAGGCCAGGCCCACCAGCAGCAACAATGCCGTCGCGCCACCCGCCAGCACCGCCTGATGCCCGGCAGGGCCTGCCTGCAGCCACAGGGTCTCGTAGAACAGGATCACTTCGAACAATTCGCGGTATACCGAGAAGAATGCCAGCACAGCAAAGCCGAAGCGCCCGCCACCGCTGACCAGGCTGCTCTTGATGTAGTCCTTCCAGGCGGCGGCGTGGCGGCGGTCATGCATCCACACACCCAGCCATAGCACCATCACAGCAGCGAACAGTGCTGTGCAGCCTTCCAGGAGCTCGCGCTGAGCGCCCCCCACATCGATCACATAGGCCGCCAGCGCCCAGGTGGCGAAGCCGGCAACCAGCGCCAGGCCCCAACCAGTGTTGACGCTACGCACTGCCGACTGCTGCCCGGTATTGCGCAGGAAGGCCAGGATCGCCGCCAGCACCAGAATCGCCTCTAGGCCTTCACGCAGCAGGATCAGCAAACCGGAGATATAGCTCAGCGTCCAGCTCAGGCCATCGCTGCCCAGCAGCTTGGCCGCCTGCTCGAGCTTGGTTTTGGCGTCGGCCAGACGCTGTTCGGCCTGGGCCACGGGCAAGCCGTCCTGCAAGGACTGGCGGTAGGCCATCAACGTTTTTTCGGTGTCCTTGCGCGCCTGGGTGTCGATGTTGTCCAGCGAGCTTTCCACCAGCTCGAAACCCTCCAGGTAGGCCGCCACCGACAGGTCATAAGCCTGATCGTGGTCGCCTGCGCGGTAGGCCGCCAGGCTCTTGTCCAGTGTGCTGGCCGTGTATTCGAGCAATTGCGCCGGGCCGCGCTTTACCTGCGGCGGCTGGGCACGCTGGGCACGGAATGCCTCGACGGCCGCAGTGCCTTCGTTGGCGGCGACTTCGGCCGGCGTCTGGCGAGCCAGGTCGGCGAGGTTCCAGGTCTTGTCACCCTTGCCCGCTTCCGGCTTGGCGGTGAAGCTGGCGATGTACGCGGCCACGTCCCAGCGCTGGCGGTCGTCCAGCTGGTCGGCAAACGACGGCATTTCGGTGCCGTCGATACCCAGGGCCAGCGTGTTGTAGAGGTCGAACAGGCTCAACTGGTCCAGGCGTGAGGCATCACGCAGGTTGGCGGGTGCAGGCTCCAGGCCCACGCCAGCCGGGCCATCGCCGGCGCCGGTGTCGCCGTGGCAGATCGAGCAGTTCTGTGCGTACAGCGCAGCGCCGCGGGCGGGGTCCGGGGTAATCACCGGAGCCTGGCTGACCTCGTAAGCCACCGCCAGTCGCGCACCCAGCTGCCGGGCCTGTTTAGCGACCGCGGTACCTTCCTGACGCTGGTCGATGGCCTGGCGCAGCGCCTGGACGCCCTGTTCCAAAGCCGCTTGTTCAGTATTTGCGGGCAGGCCTTTGACCAGGTCAGCCAATACCGCGCTGAACTCCTGTTGCTCGCGGTATTCGCCCTCGTCGATCACCTTGCCGTCCTGCACGGTCGGCGGGTAGTCGGCACCAATGTAGTCCAGCAAGTGATGGGCTTTGGCAGCTTCGGCGGGGGACTCGGCCAGCGCCAAGGAGCTGCACAGCGCCAGCACCGGGCCGAGCAATGCAGCCGGCAGCCAGGCAAGCAGGCGGGAACGGGTTTTCATGGCCAGTCTCGAAGGAAATGCGAAAGAGAACATTGTTCACTTCCACTTTGCTTCACTCAAGGGTGCTGGGCGGATTTCATGAAAAATCTTGCTACAAATCCGATGAAGTGGAGGGCATAGAGGAACAGCCCTAAAGGATCGCATCAGGGCTTGGCGGTACCCTTCCAACCCCCACCCAACGCCAGGAACACGCCAATTTGCCCTAGCGCCACTTGGCTATTGGCCGCAGCCAACTGCGCACGCATATCGGTATAGGTCCGCGTCGCCTGCAAATCCGCCAGGAACGACTCACGCCCCGCCTGGTAATACCGGTGCGTCTGGTCCGCCGCTTCCTTGGCCGATTTCTCCGCCTCGGCCAGCGCATCGCGCCGATCGAGCAAGGCGCTGTATTGCGCCAGGCGGGTCTGGGTCTCGCGGATGGCGTTCAGCACAACCCCATCGAAGTTCGCCAGTGCCGCCTGGGTCGAGGCCTCGGCCATGCGAATGCGGGCACGGGTGCCGTTGGTGGGGATGGTCCAGCTGATCTGCGGGCCAAAACCCCAGCGGTTGGTCGAAGGCTCACCAAGGTTCTCCAGGATACCGATGGTGCCAACCTGGGCGCCAATGCTGATGTCCGGGTACAAGGCGCCAGTGGCCACGCCAATATAGGCGGTGGCGGCAGCCAGCTGGCGTTCGGCCTGGCGCACGTCGGGGCGGCGCTTGAGCAAGGCCGCGCCATCGCCCACCGGGACCAGCTGGTTCAGGTGCGGCAGCTCGGCGCAATCGGCGGTACCGGCAGGCAACTGGTCGACCGGCTTGGCCAGCAGCGCAGCCAGGGTGTACATGCCCGTCTCGCGTTCGGCCTTGAAGCGTGGCAGTTCGGCACGCAACGATTTGAACTGGGTCTGCGAGCGGGTGACCTGGGTTTCATCACCACGCCCAGCATCGCGCAGGCGCTGGTTGAGTTTCACGCTTTGCTCCTGCAAATCGAGGGACTCACGGGCAATGTGGTATTCCTCGTTGGCCGAGCACACCTGGGTATAAGCCTTGACCACGTCCGCCACAAGCGTGATGCGGGCAGTGTCGGCAGCCGCCTGCACCGCGTCGGCATTTGCCTTGGCAGCCTCGGTACCACGCTTGAAGGTGCCCCACAGGTCGAACTGGTACGAGGCACTGATGATGGCCTCACCGATGTTGGCTACCGGCACCTTCTCAGGCTGCAGGAAGGCTTCGCCCGACTCCTGCAACCGCTGAGCGCCGAGTTTGACGCCACCGTTGAAGCCGCCTTGCGATTCAGCCACCTCCACCTGGGCGCGAGCTTTGGCGATGTTGGCCGCCGCCACGCGCAATTCGGTGTTGGCACTCAGCGCCTGGCGCACCAGTTCATTCAGCCGCTGATCCTGATACAGCTGCCACCAGTCCTCGGGGACCGGCGCCGACACGACGCTGTCGGCATCCTGGCGCAGCGGGCCGTTCAAGTCATTGCGTTGCACGGCCGCATCCCCAGGCACCTCATAGTCGGGGCCCACCATCATGCAGGCCCCCAGCGACAGGCACAGGCCAGCCAGGATCAGCTGTTTCATGGGCGCTGGCCCTCGATGATCGACACCGTGGCAGTGCGCCCGGCGATCATGCGGAAGTCTTGCGGCACTTCGTCAAAGGCGATGCGCACAGGAATGCGCTGGGCCAGGCGTACCCAACTGAACGCCGGGTTAACGTTAGGCAGCAGGTTGGCGCCACTGCTGCGGTCGCGGTCTTCGATGCCAGCGGCAAAGCTCTGCACATGGCCGCGCAGGCGGGTATTGTCGCCCATCACACGGATGTCCACGGCATCGCCGATGTGTATACCGCCAAGCTTGGTTTCCTCGAAGTAGCCATCGACATGGTACGAGGCGCTATCGACCACCGACAGCACCGGGCGGCCGGCGGTGACGAACTCGTGGTTACGCGGCGCGCGGTCGTTGAGGTAGCCGTCTACCGGGCTGCGCACCACTGAGCGGTCAAGGTTGAGCTGGGCAGTGTCGACAGCCACTTGCGCCTCGCTGACGGCTGAACGGGCACGGGCCTCGCGGGACTGGCTTTCTTCCAGTTGCTCGGCGGCCACCAGGTTGCCCAGCTTGCGGTTGCGCTGCGCTTCGCGGGAAGCCTGGGCGAGGGTCTCCTGGCGCTCGCCCAGGGTTGCCTTGGCTTGACGCAGGGCCAGCGTGAAGCGGTCCTGGTCGATGGTGAACAGCACGTCGCCGCGTTTGACGGTCTGGTTGTCGCGCACCTCGACCTTCTGGATCAGTCCCGACACATCGGGGGCGATCTGGATCACGTCGGCGCGAATGTGGCCGTCACGGGTCCAGGGGGCAAACATGTAGTAGACCACCATCTGCCACACGAGCACGGCGGCGAAGGTCACTACCAGCAAGGTCAGGACCACACGGCCCAAGGTCAGCATAGGTTTTTTCATGGCAGCATCAGGTTTCGGCAAAAGTGGTCCACCGCACCAAGCAGCACGGCATACAGAGCAACGTTGAACAACGCCCGGTGCCAGACCAGGCGGTAGAAATGCAGGCGCACCAGCACCGCGTGCACCCCAAGGAACAGCAGGTAGGTGCCAAACATCATCACCAGCAGCGTGGGCAGGAACACCCCGCTGATATCCAGTTCACCAATCACAAGGGCGCTCCGTCGAGCCCGGGGGGCAGTTGCGGTTGTTCGGCGGGTTCGAGCATCACCTCCACCCCCGGCAGTAGCGCCAGGCGCAGGCCACTCAGGGCATGCAGCAGGTGGGTGCGGGCATCACCGCGCTCGTACAGCTCGTCCAGGTTCAGCGCCAGGCGAGCGCGTTCCATGTTGCGTAACAGTGCGGCCGGGGCATGCAGGCGTTCGCCAGCACGCAGGCAGGCGGCGTAGTGCGCACCGACTTCCTCGACCACAGTGTTCAGGCGCTCGCGAGCCTGCTGGCCGGCGCGCGGCATGTACGCCAGCAGGTCGAGCAGGTTCAACCCTACGCGCAGGTCGCGCAGTGCCACACCACTGTCCTGGCCGGTTTGCGACAGGCGTGGCAGGTGCTGCATCAGGCGGTCGAGCATCTGTACGCCAACCTGGCGGTGCTCGGCCAAGGTCGCAGGCTCGGTCATTTCGACGATGTCGCGCCAGGCGAAGCGGGTCATGCGCTTGGCCGCCAGCTCCACGCCGAACGGGCGCATCACGAGGGTCCAGATAAAGGCGAACAGAAGGCCCGCGGGGCCGGCAAGGTTGGAGTTGAGGAAGGTGAAGAAGTCGGCGTCGTAGGCGCCCTGGATGCTGATGAAGGTCGACGTGTTGACGATGGTCAGCAAGGTGCCCAGGTAGAAGCGCGGCTGTACGGTCAGAGTGCCTATGCAGATGAACGGCACGGCAAAGGCCAGCACCAGCATCGGGAAGTCGTGCAGGTTGGGCAGTACCAAAAACAGGTACAGACTGGAGAAGATGACCGACATCAGCGTCCAGAAAAAGAACCGGTAGATCTGCGGTGCCGGGTCGTCCATGGCGGCGAAGAAGCTGCACGCAACTGCCGCGAGGATTACCGCACTGGCGCCGTCGTTCCAGCCCAGTCCGATCCACAGGCCGCAGGCGACCACGATCGCCAGGACCGTGGAGGCTACCGAGTACAGCATCAGGCCACGATCAAAAAACGCTGTCAGACGGCCCAGCCGCCAGTGGCGATACACCGCACGCCAAGGCTTGGCATCATCGGTACGCAGGGCGTGCTGCAGGGTGCAGCAGTCCTGCCACAGGTCGGCCCATTCGGTCAGGCGGTACAGGGCGTTGGACAACAGCAGCTCGGCGCGCTGATCGAGGGCGGCTGTAGCGGGCTGCAAGCGGCCGATCTGCTCGTGCAACGTGGCCCAGTGCGCTACCGAAGCGCTGTCGGCAGTGCCTTTGAGCCATTCACGAGCCGCTTCAAGCACGGGTTGAAGCTGGGCGAACTGGGCCGGGGCGCGGCCTTCCAGGGCTACCAGTGCGTCGTCGAGGGCGTCGATCACCGGCAGCAGATGGATCATCCGCCCGCGCAATTCGCGGGCGTTCTTCAGGGTATGCGGGCCGGCACCTTCGTGGG
The DNA here is from genome assembly GCF_034044115.1 of Pseudomonas sp. BO3-4. NCBI lineage: Bacteria > Pseudomonadati > Pseudomonadota > Gammaproteobacteria > Pseudomonadales > Pseudomonadaceae > Pseudomonas > Pseudomonas sp. BO3-4. The sequence continues at coordinate 170,364 of NZ_CP139018.1, read as the reverse complement.
CGAGCTGACCGATCATCAGCTCCAGCGAGTTGAAGGTGGTGACCATCGCCCCGCGCATACCACCGACCTTGTCAGCGCTGGCATCGCGGGCCAGGTAGGTGTCGCTGTAGCGAATCGCCTCGGTGAACCAGTTTCCGGTGGCACCGACTACCACCGGCGCCAGCCGTCGTGGCCAGAAGATAGCCCCGACGACTGCCGCGCAGACAATTCCCAAACAGATTTCCTGCGCGCGAGAAGAGGCCACATCGAACACTGCCAGCGGGTTATCCACCACGGCCAAGGCAATCATCGGCAGGGTATAACCGGCCAGCATCAGCACGTAGTTGTTGGCCGTGCGCAGGTTCAGCGAAAGGAACAGCAAGGTGCCGGTCCACAGGGCAATGGCGATGCTCAGCAGCAACGGTGACTGCACCAGCGGCGGCACCAGGAAGATTGCCCCGCCAGCGCCGAGCAACGTGCCGACGGCACGGTACAACGCCTTGGAGCTGGTCGGGCCGACGAAGGGGCTGGAGACGATGTACACCGTCGCCATGGCCCAGTAGGGACGCGGCAGTTGCATGAGCAGGGCAATGTACAGGGCAATCATGGACGCGCCGAAGGTGCGCACGCCGTAGAACCAGTCACGGGCCGGAGGGACAGAGCTGAAGAAACCGTTCATGCCACCCCGCCTGCGCTGCCCAGGCCGGCAGCCTCGAAGGCACGAAGCACACGCAAGGCAGCTTCCAGGTCGGCCTGATCGATACCGCCGAGCACATCGCGGCGCAAGCGCACCAGTTCGGCTTCAATGGCTTCGGCCAGGGCACGGCCTTCGGCAGTCAGGCTCAGTGCCTTGGCGCGGCGATCCAGTGGGTCCTCGCTGCGGCACACCAGGCCAGCTTTGCACAGTTGGTCAAGCAGGCGTACCAGCGACGGGCTTTCCAGGCCGGCGGCCTGGGCCACAGCCACCTGGTGCACGCCGTCGCCCAGGCGCACGATCATCAGCAACGGCGCAGCGCAGGCCTCGGAAATGCCGTAGCCGGTCAAGGCGGTATGACAGATGCGCCGCCAGTGGCGGGCAGCAACTACCAGGCCACTGCTGACTTGCAGGCGCAGGAAATCAAGGGACATGAAGAGAACCAAGTATATTCATAGTTTGCTAACTATCAATATACGCCCCGACATCCCCCTGTCGTCAACAGGGGGCGACGGATAGCCGGGGTGAAATGTTGTTCATTTTTCAGCCAGTGCTGGCGCGCTTCGCGGGTAAACCCGCACACAGGGGCTGCACCGGGTTCGGGATCTACGCAATCCCTGTGCAGCACTGGAGAGAAATACTCAGGGCTGGATCTGGTCTTCCAGCTTCATGGTCAAGGCCAATGTGCTGCCCATTTGCACCGCCCGGTCCCGCCACTCCTGATACCGCACCGCATCACGGCTGCTGAAATGCACCGCCAGCTCCTCTGCCGCTTGCACCACTCCCGCCGCTGCTGCCAGCTCAAGCCAGTACAGCGCTGCCTTGAGGTTGGCCTCTACGTGCAGCCCATGCATCAACCGGTAGCCCACTTCAAAACGACAACGCGCCTCGCCCTGTTCGGCGCCACGCATGAACCACTGGTAGGCCTGCACCAGGTCAACCTGCCACTCCAGGTCGCCGTCGCACACCTCCTCCTCGTACAGGTCACCCAGTGCGGCGGCGGCATGCAGCATGCCGCGGTCGAAGGCCTGCCGGTAACACTCCGCCGCCTGCACATAGGAAGGGTCGATGCCTTTGCCGAAGTAGTGCTGCTGGCCAAGGTTGAACCAGGCAGCAGCATTGCCCTGCAGGGCCGCCATGCGCAACAGGTGCCCGGCCAGCACGGTATCGGCCCGCCAGTACTTGCCGTTGAGCCAGATCCAGCCGAGGTCGTTCAATGCTGGCACACTGCCTTGCAATGCCTGGCGGCGCAGGTCGACATACACCGCCTGCAGGTCGTTGGCCTCATCCAGGCGGTTGACCAGCAGCGACCGCTGGCTGGGCAAGCCCACACCGGAGAACAGCCGCTGTCGCTTTCCTACAGGAGCCGGAGGGGCGATGACCCGCTCGGGCAGAAGGCGGGCAAGTAGCGAATGGATATTGCTGGCAACAGACATGTTCATCCTCATTGAACGACGCACAACCCCAACCTTCGGCTGTGATGAGGCGTGATTCTGCGTGATGTCACGTCAAAACCTGTCGCGAACGAACCGGCACGAGGCAACCAAATGCGACTTCCTTGATCTGAGCAGGCTGTGGCCAATTGCCATGCCCCTCGCATGCCGCCATCCTATTGCGGCAAGCCTAGACAAGGACGTTATCTTTTGCCGTTCGCCACCACTCGCGCCACCCTTAGCCGACAGTGGGCGCTGCTGCGCCAGTTGCCCAGCCGTTCCCCAGGCATAACCAGCGCCGAGCTGGTCTGGCGCCTGCGTGACGTGGGGTTCACGGTCAGCAAACGCACTGTCGAGCGTGACCTCAACGAGCTTTCGCTGATATTCCCGCTGGAGCGCAATGACAAGAGCATTCCGTTCGGTTGGCACTGGTCGGCCAGTGCCGTGGGCGAATTGCGCGGTAATTTCGACTTGCTGACACATCTGCGAGGGGATGCGTTGCAGCCATCGCAGGGTGAGGGCGTGGAGCTGGTGGCGCGAATCAGCGATGCACTGGCGCGGCAGTTGCGGGATGCGCCATTGAGCAGCGACATGCAACTGACGGCGCTGGAGCATGGGCATCGGTTACGCGGCACGGTAAGTGACGGTTGGCCATTACGCTGGTGGCTGTTGAGCCATGGGGACAGGGTGGTGGTAGAGCAGCCTGCCGGCTTGCGGGAGGAGATTGGCAGGATTCTGAGCAATGCGGCAGCTCAGTATCAGAATTTGTAGCCTGTACCGGCCTCTTCGCCAGTAAACCCGCGCCTACACAAGTTGATCCGATACTTATAGACGCGGGCTTTCCCGCGAAGAGGTGTAAACAGGATTACAAATTAGTTCTGCATCTTACCGTATCTCAGCTGCTCAATATTTTGAGCACAAGACTGCAAACAATCAAAGTTCGACAGAAATTCACTCTCCTGCGCATTGAAACTGGTATTTTTACCAGTTGTTCGAAATGGCGTCTGCATCCATGCTGTCTTTGCAGCCCTACCGAATCACAGGAGATTAACAATGTCACGTCACGACCAGATTTTCAGGCGTTTCTATCAAGGCCAACAGCTGTGCACATTGTTGACGCAAGACGAAGCCTGGATGGCATCACGTGCCAATAGAGAGCTCATCAGCGAACAGCTCCTCCCGCAAGGGAGGGCACCTTACACCATTTTACCGGGTGCTGACTCAAGCCGGAGTGTCATTTGCACAAAAAATGCCAAAGCGTTAACGAACCTAGCCTACACGCCATACGGTTACGCTAAAGAACGATTCCAGAGCAGTGGTCGGTTGCGATTTAATGGGCAGCTACCCGAAGCCTCGATAAGCTGCTATTTGCTGGGCAGTTACAGACTGTTCAGCTCGTGTTTAATGCGTTTCTTTACTCCTGATGCCTGGAGCCCCTTTGGCGCTGGCGGTCTCAATGCCTACGCTTATTGTGAAAATGATCCACTAAACCACTCGGACCCTAGCGGGCACGGTAAAGTTCCTAACAAAAGCGCTCGTCCCTCTAGCCCCACTCTAAAATTACTTAAAGAAACTACTGGCAAGCTCAAGACTTACAATAGACGGAAGGCCCGCCTCGAAGCCAAGATTGCCTTACAAAGAAAAGGGATCAATACAGAAGCGATTGACACTCCGCCATATCCAAAACTTCAACCTGTCGTAAACCAAATAAACTCTCATAAAAAGCTAATTACCTCGATCCAGAACAGCGAGCTAGAAAATAAGAATGACCACGTAGACCTTGTGGCCGCATCAATGTGGGCAATGGCATTCAAACACGATTTAGGCACAACAACCGTTACGGGCATACCGTCCAAATCCATCTATGCCAAACACATAAACAAATTGGCAGGCGATCTAAATGAAGCCCCAATAAATACCATTAAAAACATGACTGGCATACACGATTCTATGCATTATGATGAATTTAAATTTAATGCAAGTGCCATCAGGCAAGAACCGTGAGACTTTACTTATCCTTGCACGTCAAGTTTAGACAGCTGCACTTAAGAATCCATCTTCAATTTTTCTGAAGATGACGGCTTCAGCATACGTATGTAACCACCCCATCCTTTTGCTCCGTGGAAGGGACCTGCGCGAGGGGCTGGCGTATATTGATAAGTTTGATTTACCGCTTCGCTGCTTGTGCGGGTCATCCACGCGGCGTCTCCCAACGCAGCACGGTCAACCCGCCAGGTTATTGAACACCAGCCCTTCCGCCAGAAGACCGATCAGGATCACCACCGCCAACCCGGCAAACAGCTTGATTGACGGCAAGGCCGCAAGCACCAGATACCCTTGAAGTACAACCATATAACTGTCCTGCCGCGGGGACCGCCTGCAGTCAGATCAGCCCGCCCTGCTCTTCTTCGTCAATCAGGTTATTGAGGCTGCTGAGCGCCTTGCGCGCCGTGGAACGGTTGAGCAGCTTGGCCTGCGCACCGGCGGGCAGGTCGGTGATCTTGAACACGCCCTTGGCGGTCAGCACGTCGATCAGGTCCTCAAGCACGCGGATCATGTCCAGGTCGCTTTGTTTGAGCTGGTTGAGGCTGTTTTCCACGACATCATCGGCAAACCATTCCTGGATATCGGCATGGTCTGAAGGGAGCATTTCGGTGAACTGATCAAACGCGGCTGCTTCCACCCGCAGCAACTGGCCGGCGGCGTTGCGTTGCACGTAGAACATGGCGATGTCCCTCGTCACGTTGGTTCCTTGTTGGTAGACAGCAGCATAGGCAAAGATCGCCGGGCGCGCAGGCCCGGCGCCAGAGTATGCGCTGTGGTGGGGGTTGCGGGAAAGAGCTGGTAATGGCCTTGCCTGCCTGATGCCATCCCTGTAGGAGCGGCCTTGTGTCGCGAACGGGGCGCGAAGCGGCTCCAGCGATCTCGGCATTGCTGCTGAAACCGTGGGGGCCGCTTCGCGCCCCGTTCGCGACACAAGGCCGATCCTACAACGGACCAGTGTCAGCCAGTGATGAGCGATTGGGCTGCAGAGCAGCCCGCTAGCGCATCAGTTGTCCTTGTTGTCGATGCGGATCAATGGGTCGCTACCGGTGATTAACGAGTTGATCGAGTTGCCCGACCAGTTCACACCCTCAAGTTTGATGGTTACGTCCGCGTTGGCAACACCACCCGCAGCGTTGAGCTTGCCTTCGCTGCTGATCTGCAAAGTGGTAGAGCCGTCTGCGAAACTCATCTTCAGGTAGTTGTCGATGGTCTTGCCGGTTTCATTGACAAGCAAATCCTTCAGGTCGATCCGGTCACCTTCAGCGACCTTGAAGTCCTTGATTACGTCATTGCCGTAATCGCCGGCCTTCCAGATGAAGGTGTCCTTACCTGCTCCACCGTTCAAAGTATCGTCGCCATGGCCACCAATCAGGAAGTCATCGCCGCTGCCACCCAACAGAATGTCGTTACCTCTGCCACCATCGAGCCTGTCGATGCCGCCTTGCCCGAAGAGGATATCGTTGCCATTTCCGCCTGTGAGGATGTCATCACCGTCGTTGGCACCCGAGATATCAAATTCGGTGTAGTGCTCGGCGATGTACTGATGCACGTTCTTGGCAGTGATGGTGCTGACATCCACATTACTCTTCTGCGCGACGTACTCCTGCAACCCTTGATAACCCTCGCTGACAACGCCGTTGAGGGTAATCAAGTCACCGAAGATGATGTCATTGCCATTGCCACCATCGATGCTATCCGAGCCCGGAACGGTGGCCTCGGTATGTCCGAGAATTGCCGCCGCCAGTTTGGACGGGTCGATATTGGTTTGTGGTTTACCGGCGCTGTCATAGTCCTTGAGATCGCTCCAGCTGACATCGTTGTTAAGCCCGATAGCCTGAACTTTAGTCAAGCCAGAAAGCAGCTTGAAGCTGGCCGCCGAACCGTCACTCGCGCTATCCCAACTGCTCGAGTTACCGGAGCCCGCCCGAGAAGAAATCTCGTAGGTACCATCCCCTTGAGCATGGATCGTCCCCAAGGATTTGTAAGAGTTGTTGACGTAAACATCACCGCTGGAGGTAATAGTAAGTCTTTGACCGTCGATCACCTTGTCGAAATAGTCACCGATCTTAAAGTTGTTGACGTTCACAACATCATCCAAATACATGCCGCGCCACAGCCGAGGATTAGTATCCTCATGGTTCTGCCAGAGGGTCGGCTTACCATCGGTGATGAAATACGTCAGGTTCTCCGCCCCTGTGTTACTGGTGGCCATGGTGCTCTTGAAGAAGTTGGCCGTTGCCTTGAACACATCTTCATAGTTGGTACCGCCACCATAGTACTCACCGCCCACCATCGAATTGAGCACCGCCTGCAGCTTGCTGAGGGCATTCGAATCGGCAAGGTTGACCGAGACGTTCTTGTTAACCTGACTGTCGAAGTCAGCCAGGAAGATGTTCACCGTACCCGAGACATCAGATCCCAAGCTGGCTTTGAGTGAATTGAACACCGATGCAAGCTGTGCCTTGGCATCGGCAATCGATTTTTCGCTCATACTGCCGGAGCTGTCGACCATGAATGCGATGTTGTAGTTTTTGCCCTGAACCACGTTCAAGCCAGATACATCTGCCACGATGATATCGTTGCTTTCGCCACCCGTGAGTGTGTCGTTGCCCGTGGTGCCGACTGTTGGCTTGTAGTCAGCCTTGTAGACCGTAACCGGAATCTGGCCGGGGGTGCTATCCGAACCACCAAGGCTTTCAGTAGCGGTAGCGGTTACTGCGATAGTGAACTTGCCCTCGTAGTAGGCTGGCGGCGTCAGTGTCAGGCTGCTGAGTTTCCAGCCAGTCACATCTACAGGCGTACCGCCCACCTTAATCGTGTGGCCCGCACCATCGCTCAGCACCGAACCAGCCGGAATGCCACTGAGGGTTACGCTCAAGCTTTCAGAGCCGTCGGTGTCAGTAAGACCAGCAGTAATGCCAACCAACTTGACCGAGCCACCTTCCGGCCCTTCGTTCAGCTTGTAGCCGTCGTAGTAGCTCTGGCCATTAACAGTGTGCAAGTCAGACACGGTCAGGCCTGCGGTGGCCATGTCCGCCACGCTCTGGTACATCGGGATGTTGGCACTGCTCAGGTCAACCGCAGTACCCGAACCCACCTTGATATTAAGGTCATAGCTACCAGGACCTGCCTGGTTAGCATGGTAAACCTCGATCGGGTAGTAGCCGCTGGCTTTAGCCGTGAAGGTACCCGAAATCTGTCCACCGCCACCCCAAGTGGTGGTTACGACCGTAGTACCGCCCACGGTGACCACCAAACTATCATCGGCAGTGCCGCTGAAGGTGTAGGTTTTGCCTTCTTCCAGATAGATCAGGCCAGAGGTTTTCGAGCCACTGCCAGCGTTGACGCTGCCATCAGACTGTACATTCGTTGTAGAGCCCGTTGAGGTCGCGGTACCCGAGTTGGCGAATACGGTCTTCAATGCGTCGCCCGTAATGCCATTGCCATCGGTCCCCAGTCCTTTCAAAGAAGTCCAAACTTCCTTGATCAAAGACTTGGACACGACATCGGCGCTGCCGATGCTCAGGGTGGGTTTATCAACCTGCGGAGCGATGTCGACTTTCATGGTCACTTCGCTGCCGGTATTGGTGCCATCGTTCGGTTTGTACTTGAACTGGGCGTAGTCAGCCTGCTTGTTACCAACGCCGGCACCACCGTATCCATCAATACCCGACTCGTTCAACTTTGGTACGAACTTGAGGTAGCCCTTATCAATATCCGCCTGGCTGACAACCTGTCCTGAAGTCACGTTGTTCCAGGTGTTGGTAGTGCTGTTGTAGGCCTTGAGGCTGCCGTCGACCGGGAGCGATGTGATAGTCACTGACAAGCCGGTGTTACCATCGACATCGGTGACTTTGAAGTCGCTCCAATTAAAGAGGTACTCGGTATCCTCTACACCTTCGACGGCACCGCCAGTCGAGACAGGCAGATGGTCGTTGTCGAGGACCTTGGTGGTGGCCGCAGCCGGATCCAGAGTCAGTTTCTCGAACTTGCCGTCATCTGCACCGCCAACGGTAGCGATCGAGTTGACCACTGCCGAGTTGGTACCGACGTAGACGTTGTCCGGGGCAATCACAGTAGCCGAGCCGGTGGTGCTGTTGGCCGCCACGACAATTGTGGTCTTGTCGCTCAGGGTGAAGGTCAGTTCACCGTGGTTGTTGATCGGCAGACCGTCTTTGTTGGTCAGCGTGATGGTGTAGGTGATCTCGCCGCCTTCGGTCACCGAAGGCGTCGCGGTCAGCTTGGCCACTACTTCGTCAATGGTATCGGTCACCTGGACAGTGGCCTCACCACCCAGTTGCAGGTTCTCGAAGGTCGCGCCGGTAGCGTCTACCGCCGACTCGATACCCAGCTTGATGGCACCCTTGTCGATGTAGACGTCTTCGCCTTGCTCGTCATGGATGTACGGCGCGCTGGTCTCGCCGGCCTTGATGGTGACCTGGGCGTTGTTGCTCAGGGTCACGACCAGGTCGTGGGCCAGCTTGGTGTTGATGTGCACGGTGAACGCCGCTTTGACGTTCTCGGCCACCGAAGTCTGATCGGCGGTGATGGTCACCAGGACCAGATCGCCTTCGTTACCGTCTGGGACACCCGGAGTGCCTGGCTCGTCGGTAACCTGGGTTTTGACCTCGGTCTTGTCCAGAGTCAGTTTCTCGAACTTGCCGTCATCTGCACCGCCAACGGTAGCGATCGAGTTGACCACTGCCGAGTTGGTACCGACGTAGACGTTGTCCGGGGCAATCACAGTAGCCGAGCCGGTGGTGCTGTTGGCCGCCACGACAATTGTGGTCTTGTCGCTCAGGGTGAAGGTCAGTTCACCGTGGTTGTTGATCGGCAGACCGTCTTTGTTGGTCAGCGTGATGGTGTAGGTGATCTCGCCGCCTTCGGTCACCGAAGGCGTCGCGGTCAGCTTGGCCACTACTTCGTCAATGGTATCGGTCACCTGGACAGTGGCCTCACCACCCAGTTGCAGGTTCTCGAAGGTCGCGCCGGTAGCGTCTACCGCCGACTCGATACCCAGCTTGATGGCACCCTTGTCGATGTAGACGTCTTCGCCTTGCTCGTCATGGATGTACGGCGCGCTGGTCTCGCCGGCCTTGATGGTGACCTGGGCGTTGTTGCTCAGGGTCACGACCAGGTCGTGGGCCAGCTTGGTGTTGATGTGCACGGTGAACGCCGCTTTGACGTTCTCGGCCACCGAAGTCTGATCGGCGGTGATGGTCACCAGGACCAGATCGCCTTCGTTACCGTCTGGGACACCCGGAGTGCCTGGCTCGTCGGTAACCTGGGTTTTGACCTCGGTCTTGTCCAGAGTCAGTTTCTCGAACTTGCCGTCATCTGCACCGCCAACGGTAGCGATCGAGTTGACCACTGCCGAGTTGGTACCGACGTAGACGTTGTCCGGGGCAATCACAGTAGCCGAGCCGGTGGTGCTGTTGGCCGCCACGACAATTGTGGTCTTGTCGCTCAGGGTGAAGGTCAGTTCACCGTGGTTGTTGATCGGCAGACCGTCTTTGTTGGTCAGCGTGATGGTGTAGGTGATCTCGCCGCCTTCGGTCACCGAAGGCGTCGCGGTCAGCTTGGCCACTACTTCGTCAATGGTATCGGTCACCTGGACAGTGGCCTCACCACCCAGTTGCAGGTTCTCGAAGGTCGCGCCGGTAGCGTCTACCGCCGACTCGATACCCAGCTTGATGGCACCCTTGTCGATGTAGACGTCTTCGCCTTGCTCGTCATGGATGTACGGCGCGCTGGTCTCGCCGGCCTTGATGGTGACCTGGGCGTTGTTGCTCAGGGTCACGACCAGGTCGTGGGCCAGCTTGGTGTTGATGTGCACGGTGAACGCCGCTTTGACGTTCTCGGCCACCGAAGTCTGATCGGCGGTGATGGTCACCAGGACCAGATCGCCTTCGTTACCGTCTGGGACACCCGGAGTGCCTGGCTCGTCGGTAACCTGGGTTTTGACCTCGGTCTTGTCCAGAGTCAGTTTCTCGAACTTGCCGTCATCTGCACCGCCAACGGTAGCGATCGAGTTGACCACTGCCGAGTTGGTACCGACGTAGACGTTGTCCGGGGCAATCACAGTAGCCGAGCCGGTGGTGCTGTTGGCCGCCACGACAATTGTGGTCTTGTCGCTCAGGGTGAAGGTCAGTTCACCGTGGTTGTTGATCGGCAGACCGTCTTTGTTGGTCAGCGTGATGGTGTAGGTGATCTCGCCGCCTTCGGTCACCGAAGGCGTCGCGGTCAGCTTGGCCACTACTTCGTCAATGGTATCGGTCACCTGGACAGTGGCCTCACCACCCAGTTGCAGGTTCTCGAAGGTCGCGCCGGTAGCGTCTACCGCCGACTCGATACCCAGCTTGATGGCACCCTTGTCGATGTAGACGTCTTCGCCTTGCTCGTCATGGATGTACGGCGCGCTGGTCTCGCCGGCCTTGATGGTGACCTGGGCGTTGTTGCTCAGGGTCACGACCAGGTCGTGGGCCAGCTTGGTGTTGATGTGCACGGTGAACGCCGCTTTGACGTTCTCGGCCACCGAAGTCTGATCGGCGGTGATGGTCACCAGGACCAGATCGCCTTCGTTACCGTCTGGGACACCCGGAGTGCCTGGCTCGTCGGTAACCTGGGTTTTGACCTCGGTCTTGTCCAGAGTCAGTTTCTCGAACTTGCCGTCATCTGCACCGCCAACGGTAGCGATCGAGTTGACCACTGCCGAGTTGGTACCGACGTAGACGTTGTCCGGGGCAATCACAGTAGCCGAGCCGGTGGTGCTGTTGGCCGCCACGACAATTGTGGTCTTGTCGCTCAGGGTGAAGGTCAGTTCACCGTGGTTGTTGATCGGCAGACCGTCTTTGTTGGTCAGCGTGATGGTGTAGGTGATCTCGCCGCCTTCGGTCACCGAAGGCGTCGCGGTCAGCTTGGCCACTACTTCGTCAATGGTATCGGTCACCTGGACAGTGGCCTCACCACCCAGTTGCAGGTTCTCGAAGGTCGCGCCGGTAGCGTCTACCGCCGACTCGATACCCAGCTTGATGGCACCCTTGTCGATGTAGACGTCTTCGCCTTGCTCGTCATGGATGTACGGCGCGCTGGTCTCGCCGGCCTTGATGGTGACCTGGGCGTTGTTGCTCAGGGTCACGACCAGGTCGTGGGCCAGCTTGGTGTTGATGTGCACGGTGAACGCCGCTTTGACGTTCTCGGCCACCGAAGTCTGATCGGCGGTGATGGTCACCAGGACCAGATCGCCTTCGTTACCGTCTGGGACACCCGGAGTGCCTGGCTCGTCGGTAACCTGGGTTTTGACCTCGGTCTTGTCCAGAGTCAGTTTCTCGAACTTGCCGTCATCTGCACCGCCAACGGTAGCGATCGAGTTGACCACTGCCGAGTTGGTACCGACGTAGACGTTGTCCGGGGCAATCACAGTAGCCGAGCCGGTGGTGCTGTTGGCCGCCACGACAATTGTGGTCTTGTCGCTCAGGGTGAAGGTCAGTTCACCGTGGTTGTTGATCGGCAGACCGTCTTTGTTGGTCAGCGTGATGGTGTAGGTGATCTCGCCGCCTTCGGTCACCGAAGGCGTCGCGGTCAGCTTGGCCACTACTTCGTCAATGGTATCGGTCACCTGGACAGTGGCCTCACCACCCAGTTGCAGGTTCTCGAAGGTCGCGCCGGTAGCGTCTACCGCCGACTCGATACCCAGCTTGATGGCACCCTTGTCGATGTAGACGTCTTCGCCTTGCTCGTCATGGATGTACGGCGCGCTGGTCTCGCCGGCCTTGATGGTGACCTGGGCGTTGTTGCTCAGGGTCACGACCAGGTCGTGGGCCAGCTTGGTGTTGATGTGCACGGTGAACGCCGCTTTGACGTTCTCGGCCACCGAAGTCTGATCGGCGGTGATGGTCACCAGGACCAGATCGCCTTCGTTACCGTCTGGGACACCCGGAGTGCCTGGCTCGTCGGTCACCTCGGTGCTGACCGGGGTCTTGTCCAGGTTCAGGTTTTCGAACTTCCACGCATCTGCGCCGCTGACCGCGTCGATGGCATTGACCACCGGCGCGTTGGTGCCGACATAGACGTTGTCCGGGGCAATCACAGTAGCCGAACCGGTGGTGCTGTTGGCCGCCACGACAATTGTGGTCTTGTCGCTCAGGGTGAAGGTCAGTTCACCGTGGTTGTTGATCGGCAGACCGTCTTTGTTGGTCAGCGTGATGGTGTAGGTGATCTCGCCGCCTTCGGTCACCGAAGGCGTCGCGGTCAGCTTGGCCACTACTTCGTCAATGGTATCGGTCACCTGGACAGTGGCCTCACCACCCAGTTGCAGGTTCTCGAAGGTCGCGCCGGTAGCGTCTACCGCCGACTCGATACCCAGCTTGATGGCACCCTTGTCGATGTAGACGTCTTCGCCTTGCTCGTCATGGATGTACGGCGCGCTGGTCTCGCCGGCCTTGATGGTGACCTGGGCGTTGTTGCTCAGGGTCACGACCAGGTCGTGGGCCAGCTTGGTGTTGATGTGCACGGTGAACGCCGCTTTGACGTTCTCGGCCACCGAAGTCTGATCGGCGGTGATGGTCACCAGGACCAGATCGCCTTCGTTACCGTCTGGGACACCCGGAGTGCCTGGCTCGTCGGTAACCTGGGTTTTGACCTCGGTCTTGTCCAGAGTCAGTTTCTCGAACTTGCCGTCATCTGCACCGCCAACGGTAGCGATCGAGTTGACCACTGCCGAGTTGGTACCGACGTAGACGTTGTCCGGGGCAATCACAGTAGCCGAACCGGTGGTGCTGTTGGCCGCCACGACAATTGTGGTCTTGTCGCTCAGGGTGAAGGTCAGTTCACCGTGGTTGTTGATCGGCAGACCGTCTTTGTTGGTCAGCGTGATGGTGTAGGTGATCTCGCCGCCTTCGGTCACCGAAGGCGTCGCGGTCAGCTTGGCCACTACTTCGTCAATGGTATCGGTCACCTGGACAGTGGCCTCACCACCCAGTTGCAGGTTCTCGAAGGTCGCGCCGGTAGCGTCTACCGCCGACTCGATACCCAGCTTGATGGCACCCTTGTCGATGTAGACGTCTTCGCCTTGCTCGTCATGGATGTACGGCGCGCTGGTCTCGCCGGCCTTGATGGTGACCTGGGCGTTGTTGCTCAGGGTCACGACCAGGTCGTGGGCCAGCTTGGTGTTGATGTGCACGGTGAACGCCGCTTTGACGTTCTCGGCCACCGAAGTCTGATCGGCGGTGATGGTCACCAGGACCAGATCGCCTTCGTTACCGTCTGGGACACCCGGAGTGCCTGGCTCGTCGGTAACCTGGGTTTTGACCTCGGTCTTGTCCAGAGTCAGTTTCTCGAACTTGCCGTCATCTGCACCGCCAACGGTAGCGATCGAGTTGACCACTGCCGAGTTGGTACCGACGTAGACGTTGTCCGGGGCAATCACAGTAGCCGAGCCGGTGGTGCTGTTGGCCGCCACGACAATTGTGGTCTTGTCGCTCAGGGTGAAGGTCAGTTCACCGTGGTTGTTGATCGGCAGACCGTCTTTGTTGGTCAGCGTGATGGTGTAGGTGATCTCGCCGCCTTCGGTCACCGAAGGCGTCGCGGTCAGCTTGGCCACTACTTCGTCAATGGTATCGGTCACCTGGACAGTGGCCTCACCACCCAGTTGCAGGTTCTCGAAGGTCGCGCCGGTAGCGTCTACCGCCGACTCGATACCCAGCTTGATGGCACCCTTGTCGATGTAGACGTCTTCGCCTTGCTCGTCATGGATGTACGGCGCGCTGGTCTCGCCGGCCTTGATGGTGACCTGGGCGTTGTTGCTCAGGGTCACGACCAGGTCGTGGGCCAGCTTGGTGTTGATGTGCACGGTGAACGCCGCTTTGACGTTCTCGGCCACCGAAGTCTGATCGGCGGTGATGGTCACCAGGACCAGATCGCCTTCGTTACCGTCTGGGACACCCGGAGTGCCTGGCTCGTCGGTAACCTGGGTTTTGACCTCGGTCTTGTCCAGAGTCAGTTTCTCGAACTTGCCGTCATCTGCACCGCCAACGGTAGCGATCGAGTTGACCACTGCCGAGTTGGTACCGACGTAGACGTTGTCCGGGGCAATCACAGTAGCCGAGCCGGTGGTGCTGTTGGCCGCCACGACAATTGTGGTCTTGTCGCTCAGGGTGAAGGTCAGTTCACCGTGGTTGTTGATCGGCAGACCGTCTTTGTTGGTCAGCGTGATGGTGTAGGTGATCTCGCCGCCTTCGGTCACCGAAGGCGTCGCGGTCAGCTTGGCCACTACTTCGTCAATGGTATCGGTCACCTGGACAGTGGCCTCACCACCCAGTTGCAGGTTCTCGAAGGTCGCGCCGGTAGCGTCTACCGCCGACTCGATACCCAGCTTGATGGCACCCTTGTCGATGTAGACGTCTTCGCCTTGCTCGTCATGGATGTACGGCGCGCTGGTCTCGCCGGCCTTGATGGTGACCTGGGCGTTGTTGCTCAGGGTCACGACCAGGTCGTGGGCCAGCTTGGTGTTGATGTGCACGGTGAACGCCGCTTTGACGTTCTCGGCCACCGAAGTCTGATCGGCGGTGATGGTCACCAGGACCAGATCGCCTTCGTTACCGTCTGGGACACCCGGAGTGCCTGGCTCGTCGGTAACCTGGGTTTTGACCTCGGTCTTGTCCAGAGTCAGTTTCTCGAACTTGCCGTCATCTGCACCGCCAACGGTAGCGATCGAGTTGACCACTGCCGAGTTGGTACCGACGTAGACGTTGTCCGGGGCAATCACAGTAGCCGAGCCGGTGGTGCTGTTGGCCGCCACGACAATTGTGGTCTTGTCGCTCAGGGTGAAGGTCAGTTCACCGTGGTTGTTGATCGGCAGACCGTCTTTGTTGGTCAGCGTGATGGTGTAGGTGATCTCGCCGCCTTCGGTCACCGAAGGGGTGGCGGTCAGTTTGGCCACCACCTCGTCGAGGGTGTCGGTGACATCCACCTTCGCAGCACCGCCCAGCTCCAGGTTTTCGAAGGTGTGACCGTCTACATCCACAGCGGACGTGATGCCCAGACTGATCTGGCCAGCGTCCTGGTAGACGTCATCGCCTTGCGCGTCGTGGGTGTACGGCGCGCTGGTCTCGCCGGCCTTGATGGTGACCTGGGCGTTGTTGCTCAGGGTCACGACCAGGTCGTGGGCCAGGGCGGTGTTGATGTGTACGGTGAAGGTCGGTTTGACGTTCTCGGCCACCGAGGTCTGGTCGGCCGTGATGGTGACCTTGACGATGTCGCCTTCGTTGCCTGGGGTACCCGGCTCGTCGGTCACCTCGGTGCTGACCGGGGTCTTGTCCAGGTTCAGGTTTTCGAACTTCCACGCATCTGCGCCGCTGACCGCGTCGATGGCATTGACCACCGGCGCGTTGGTGCCGACATAGACGTTGTCTGGTGCGGTTGCAGTGGCCGAACCGGTGGTGCTGTTCGCTGCCACGACGACGGTGGTGCCGTCGGTCAGCTTGAAGTACAGCTCCGAGTGGTTGTTGATCGGCAGACCGTCTTTGTTGGTCAGCGTGATGGTGTAAGTGATCTCGCCGCCTTCGGTCACCGAAGGGCTGGCGGTCAGCTTGGCCACGACTTCGTCAAGGGTGTCGGTCACTTGAACCGAAGCGTTGCCGCCCAGTTCCAGGTTCTCGAACGCAGCGCCAGTGGCGTCTACTGCCGAGTTGATACCCAGGCTGATCTGGCCAGCGTCCTGATAGACGTCATCGCCCTGCGCGTCGTGGGTGTACGGTGCGCTGGTTTCGCCAGCCTTGATGGTGACCTGGGCATTGTTGCTCAGGGTCACGACCAGGTCGTGGGCCAGGGCGGTGTTGATGTGTACGGTGAAGGTCGGTTTGACGTTCTCGGCCACCGAAGTCTGGTCGGCCGTGATGGTGACCTTGACGATGTCGCCTTCGTTGCCTGGGGTACCTGGCTCGTCGGTGACCTGGGTGCTGACCGGGGTCTTGTCCAGGTTCAGGTTTTCGAACTTCCACGCATCTGCGCCGCTGACCGCGTCGATGGCATTGACCACCGGCGCGTTGGTGCCGACATAGACGTTGTCCGGGGCGGTTGCAGTGGCCGAACCGGTGGTGCTGTTCGCTGCCACAACGACAGTGGTGCCGTCGGTCAGCTTGAAGTACAGCTCCGAGTGGTTGTTGATCGGCAGACCGTCTTTGTTGGTCAGCGTGATGGTGTAGGTGATCTCGCCGCCTTCGGTGACCGACGGGGTGGCGGTCAGCTTGGCCACCACTTCGTCGAGGGTGTCGGTCACTTGGACCGAAGCCGCACCGCCCAGCTCGAGGTTCTCGAAGGTCGCACCAGTGGCGTCTACCGCCGAGTTGATGCCCAGGCTGATCTGGCCAGCGTCCTGGTAGACGTCATCGCCTTGCGCGTCGTGGGTGTACGGTGCGCTGGTTTCACCGGCCTTGATGGTGACCTGGGCATTGTTGCTCAGGGTCACGACCAGGTCGTGGGCCAGCGGCTGGTTGACGTGCACGGTGAAGGTTGGCTTGACGTTCTCGGCCACCGAAGTCTGGTCGGCCGTGATGGTGACCTTGACGATGTCGCCTTCGCTGCCTGGGGTACCTGGCTCGTCGGTGACCTCGGTGCTGACCGGGGTCTTGTCCAGGTTCAGGTTTTCGAACTTCCACGCATCTGCGCCGCTGACCGCCTCGATGGCATTGACCACCGGCTGGTTAGTGCCGACATAGACGTTGTCTGGTGCGGTTGCAGTGGCCGAACCGGTGGTGCTGTTGGCTGCCACGACGACGGTGGTGCCGTCGGTCAGCTTGAAGTACAGCTCCGAGTGGTTGTTGATCGGCAGACCGTCTTTGTTGGTCAGGGTGATGGTGTAGGTGATCTCGCCGCCTTCGGTCACCGACGGAGTGGCTGTCAGCTTGGCCACCACTTCGTCGAGGGTGTCGGTCACTTGAACCGAAGCGTTGCCGCCCAGTTCCAGGTTCTCGAACGCAGCGCCGGTGGCGTCCACCGCCGAGTTGATACCCAGGCTGATCTGGCCCGCGTCCTGATAGACGTCATCGCCTTGCGCGTCGTGGGTGTACGGCGCGCTGGTCTCGCCAGCCTTGATGGTGACCTGGGCATTGTTGCTCAGGGTCACGACCAAGTCGTGAGCCAAGGCGGTGTTGATGTGTACGGTGAACGTCGGTTTGACGTTCTCGGCCACCGAGGCCTGGTCGGCCGTGATGGTGACCTTGACGATGTCGCCTTCGTTGCCTGGGGTACCTGGCTCGTCGGTGACCTGGGTGCTGACCGGGGTCTTGTCCAGGTTCAGGTTTTCGAACTTCCACGCATCTGCGCCGCTGACCGCGTCGATGGCATTGACCACCGGCGCGTTGGTGCCGACATAGACGTTGTCCGGGGCGGTTGCAGTGGCCGAACCGGTGGTGCTGTTCGCTGCCACAACGACAGTGGTGCCGTCGGTCAGCTTGAAGTACAGCTCCGAGTGGTTGTTGATCGGCAGACCGTCTTTGTTGGTCAGCGTGATGGTGTAGGTGATCTCGCCGCCTTCGGTGACCGACGGGGTGGCGGTCAGCTTGGCCACCACTTCGTCGAGGGTGTCGGTCACTTGGACCGAAGCCGCACCGCCCAGCTCGAGGTTCTCGAAGGTCGCACCAGTGGCGTCTACCGCCGAGTTGATGCCCAGGCTGATCTGGCCAGCGTCCTGGTAGACGTCATCGCCTTGCGCGTCGTGGGTGTACGGTGCGCTGGTTTCACCGGCCTTGATGGTGACCTGGGCATTGTTGCTCAGGGTCACGACCAGGTCGTGGGCCAGCGGCTGGTTGACGTGCACGGTGAAGGTTGGCTTGACGTTCTCGGCCACCGAAGTCTGGTCGGCCGTGATGGTGACCTTGACGATGTCGCCTTCGCTGCCTGGGGTACCTGGCTCGTCGGTGACCTCGGTGCTGACCGGGGTCTTGTCCAGGTTCAGGTTTTCGAACTTCCACGCATCTGCGCCGCTGACCGCCTCGATGGCATTGACCACCGGCTGGTTAGTGCCGACATAGACGTTGTCTGGTGCGGTTGCAGTGGCCGAACCGGTGGTGCTGTTGGCTGCCACGACGACGGTGGTGCCGTCGGTCAGCTTGAAGTACAGCTCCGAGTGGTTGTTGATCGGCAGACCGTCTTTGTTGGTCAGGGTGATGGTGTAGGTGATCTCGCCGCCTTCGGTCACCGACGGAGTGGCTGTCAGCTTGGCCACCACTTCGTCGAGGGTGTCGGTCACTTGAACCGAAGCGTTGCCGCCCAGTTCCAGGTTCTCGAACGCAGCGCCGGTGGCGTCCACCGCCGAGTTGATACCCAGGCTGATCTGGCCCGCGTCCTGATAGACGTCATCGCCTTGCGCGTCGTGGGTGTACGGCGCGCTGGTCTCGCCAGCCTTGATGGTGACCTGGGCATTGTTGCTCAGGGTCACGACCAAGTCGTGAGCCAAGGCGGTGTTGATGTGTACGGTGAACGTCGGTTTGACGTTCTCGGCCACCGAGGCCTGGTCGGCCGTGATGGTGACCTTGACGATGTCGCCTTCGTTGCCTGGGGTACCTGGCTCGTCGGTGACCTGGGTGCTGACCGGGGTCTTGTCCAGGTTCAGGTTTTCGAACTTCCACGCATCTGCGCCGCTGACCGCGTCGATGGCATTGACCACCGGCGCGTTGGTGCCGACATAGACGTTGTCCGGGGCGGTTGCAGTGGCCGAACCGGTGGTGCTGTTCGCTGCCACAACGACAGTGGTGCCGTCGGTCAGCTTGAAGTACAGCTCCGAGTGGTTGTTGATCGGCAGACCGTCTTTGTTGGTCAGCGTGATGGTGTAGGTGATCTCGCCGCCTTCGGTGACCGACGGGGTGGCGGTCAGCTTGGCCACCACTTCGTCGAGGGTGTCGGTCACTTGGACCGAAGCCGCACCGCCCAGCTCGAGGTTCTCGAAGGTCGCACCAGTGGCGTCTACCGCCGAGTTGATGCCCAGGCTGATCTGGCCAGCGTCCTGGTAGACGTCATCGCCTTGCGCGTCGTGGGTGTACGGTGCGCTGGTTTCACCGGCCTTGATGGTGACCTGGGCATTGTTGCTCAGGGTCACGACCAGGTCGTGGGCCAGCGGCTGGTTGACGTGCACGGTGAAGGTTGGCTTGACGTTCTCGGCCACCGAAGTCTGGTCGGCCGTGATGGTGACCTTGACGATGTCGCCTTCGCTGCCTGGGGTACCTGGCTCGTCGGTGACCTCGGTGCTGACCGGGGTCTTGTCCAGGTTCAGGTTTTCGAACTTCCACGCATCTGCGCCGCTGACCGCCTCGATGGCATTGACCACCGGCGCGTTGGTGCCGACATAGACGTTGTCCGGGGCGGTTGCAGTGGCCGAACCGGTGGTGCTGTTGGCTGCCACGACGACGGTGGTGCCGTCGGTCAGCTTGAAGTACAGCTCCGAGTGGTTGTTGATCGGCAGACCGTCTTTGTTGGTCAGGGTGATGGTGTAGGTGATCTCGCCGCCTTCGGTCACCGACGGAGTGGCTGTCAGCTTGGCCACCACTTCGTCGAGGGTGTCGGTCACTTGAACCGAAGCGTTGCCGCCCAGTTCCAGGTTCTCGAACGCAGCGCCGGTGGCGTCCACCGCCGAGTTGATACCCAGGCTGATCTGGCCCGCGTCCTGATAGACGTCATCGCCTTGCGCGTCGTGGGTGTACGGCGCGCTGGTCTCGCCAGCCTTGATGGTGACCTGGGCATTGTTGCTCAGGGTCACGACCAAGTCGTGAGCCAAGGCGGTGTTGATGTGTACGGTGAACGTCGGTTTGACGTTCTCGGCCACCGAGGCCTGGTCGGCCGTGATGGTGACCTTGACGATGTCGCCTTCGTTGCCTGGGGTACCTGGCTCGTCGGTGACCTGGGTGCTGACCGGGGTCTTGTCCAGGTTCAGGTTTTCGAACTTCCACGCATCTGCGCCGCTGACCGCGTCGATGGCATTGACCACCGGCGCGTTGGTGCCGACATAGACGTTGTCCGGGGCGGTTGCAGTGGCCGAACCGGTGGTGCTGTTCGCTGCCACGACGACGGTGGTGCCGTCGGTCAGCTTGAAGTACAGCTCCGAGTGGTTGTTGATCGGCAGACCGTCTTTGTTGGTCAGCGTGATGGTGTAAGTGATCTCGCCGCCTTCGGTGACCGAAGGGCTGGCGGTCAGCTTGGCCACCACCTCGTCGAGGGTGTCGGTCACTTGAACCGAAGCGTTGCCGCCCAATTCCAGGTTCTCGAACGCAGCGCCGGTGGCGTCCACCGCCGAGTTGATACCCAGGCTGATCTGGCCCGCATCCTGATAGACGTCATCGCCCTGCGCGTCGTGGGTGTACGGTGCGCTGGTCTCGCCAGCCTTGATGGTGACCTGGGCGTTGTTGCTCAGGGTCACGACCAGGTCGTGAGCCAAGGCGGTGTTGATGTGTACGGTGAACGTCGGTTTGACGTTCTCGGCCACCGAAGTCTGGTCAGCCGTGATGGTGACCTTGACGATGTCGCCTTCGCTGCCTGGGGTACCTGGCTCGTCGGTGACCTCGGTGCTGACCGGGGTCTTGTCCAGGTTCAGGTTTTCGAACTTCCACGCATCTGCGCCGCTGACCGCCTCGATGGCATTGACCACCGGCTGGTTAGTGCCGACATAGACGTTGTCCGGGGCGGTTGCAGTGGCCGAACCGGTGGTGCTGTTGGCTGCCACGACGACGGTGGTGCCGTCGGTCAGCTTGAAGTACAGCTCCGAGTGGTTGTTGATCGGCAGACCGTCTTTGTTGGTCAGGGTGATGGTGTAGGTGATCTCGCCGCCTTCGGTCACCGACGGAGTGGCTGTCAGCTTGGCCACCACTTCGTCGAGGGTGTCGGTCACTTGAACCGAAGCGTTGCCGCCCAGTTCCAGGTTCTCGAACGCAGCGCCGGTGGCGTCCACCGCCGAGTTGATACCCAGGCTGATCTGGCCCGCGTCCTGATAGACGTCATCGCCCTGCGCGTCGTGGGTGTACGGCGCGCTGGTCTCGCCAGCCTTGATGGTGACCTGGGCATTGTTGCTCAGGGTCACGACCAAGTCGTGAGCCAAGGCGGTGTTGATGTGTACGGTGAACGTCGGTTTGACGTTCTCGGCCACCGAAGTCTGGTCAGCCGTGATGGTGACCTTGACGATGTCGCCTTCGCTGCCTGGGGTGCCTGGCTCGTCGGTGACCTCGGTGCTGACCGGGGTCTTGTCCAGGTTCAGGTTTTCGAACTTCCACGCATCTGCGCCGCTGACGGCCTCGATGGCATTGACCACCGGCGCGTTGGTGCCGACATAGACGTTGTCCGGGGCGGTTGCAGTGGCCGAACCGGTGGTGCTGTTCGCTGCCACGACGACGGTGGTGCCGTCGGTCAGCTTGAAGTACAGCTCCGAGTGGTTGTTGATCGGCAGACCGTCTTTGTTGGTCAGCGTGATGGTGTAAGTGATCTCGCCGCCTTCGGTGACCGAAGGGCTGGCGGTCAGCTTGGCCACCACCTCGTCGAGGGTGTCGGTCACTTGAACCGAAGCGTTGCCGCCCAATTCCAGGTTCTCGAACGCAGCGCCGGTGGCGTCCACCGCCGAGTTGATACCCAGGCTGATCTGGCCCGCATCCTGATAGACGTCATCGCCCTGCGCGTCGTGGGTGTACGGTGCGCTGGTCTCGCCAGCCTTGATGGTGACCTGGGCGTTGTTGCTCAGGGTCACGACCAGGTCGTGAGCCAAGGCGGTGTTGATGTGTACGGTGAACGTCGGTTTGACGTTCTCGGCCACCGAAGTCTGGTCAGCCGTGATGGTGACCTTGACGATGTCGCCTTCGCTGCCTGGGGTGCCTGGCTCGTCGGTGACCTCGGTGCTGACCGGGGTCTTGTCCAGGTTCAGGTTTTCGAACTTCCACGCATCTGCGCCGCTGACGGCCTCGATGGCATTGACCACCGGCGCGTTGGTGCCGACATAGACGTTGTCCGGGGCGGTTGCAGTGGCCGAACCGGTGGTGCTGTTCGCTGCCACGACGACGGTGGTGCCGTCGGTCAGCTTGAAGTACAGCTCCGAGTGGTTGTTGATCGGCAGACCGTCTTTGTTGGTCAGGGTGATGGTGTAGGTGATCTCGCCGCCTTCGGTCACCGAAGGGGTGGCGGTCAGTTTGGCCACCACTTCACTGATAGTGTCCGAGATCTCAACGGTAGCCGGGCCACCCAAGGCCAGCTTCTCGAAGGTGGCACCCGGAACTGTAGCGTCGGTAACACTGAGCGTGATGGAGCCTGCATCAAGATAGACGTCATCGCCTTGAACCGAGGTCTTGTACTCGACTTCGGTCTTACCGGCTTCGATCGTCACGGTGTCGCCGTTCGACAGGGTTACGGTCAACGGACGGTCCAGCGCCTGGCTAACTTTCACAGTAAAGGAAGGTTGCTGGTCTTCGGTCACATTTCCATTGCTGACAATGCTTACGGTGACGGCATCGATGCTGTCATTGATGACAGTCGAGGCAGGGGTCGGGTTCGGGGTCAGTTGCTCGAAGTTGCCACCCGTGGCGTTCTCGATGGTGACGCTGACGGTCGAGCCGTTGTTGTAGACGTCATTGGCCGGGGTCTGGAAATCAACGCTGCCCTGGGTTTTACCGGCTTCAACGGTAATGGTCTGACCGTTGGACAGGGTCACGGTCACCGGCGTCTGGGCAGGATTGCTCAGGGTCACGGTGTAGGTGATCACGCCGCCTTCGGTCACGCTTGGCGAGGCGGTCAGGGTTGCAGTGGTGGTATCGACCGAGTCGTTGATCGTGGTCTGAGCCGGCGTCGGGTTCGGGGTCAGCTGCTCGAAGTTGCCGCCCGTGGCGTTCTCGATGGTGACGCTGACGGTCGAGCCGTTGTTATAGACGTCATTGGCCGGGGTCTGGAAATCGACGCTGCCCTGGGTTTTGCCGGCTTCAACGGTGATGACCTGGCCGTTGGACAGGGTCACGGTTACCGGCGTCTGGGCAGGGTTGCTCAGGGTCACGGTGTAGGTGATCACGCCGCCTTCGGTGACCGACGGGCTCGCCGTCAGGGTCGCGGTGGTGGTGTCGACTGAGTCGTTGATCGTGGTCTGAGCCGGCGTCGGGTTCGGGGTCAGTTGCTCGAAGTTGCCGCCCGTGGCGTTCTCGATGGTGACGCTAACGGTCGAACCGTTGTTGTAGACGTCATTCGCCGGGGTCTGGAAATCAATGCTGCCCTGGGTTTTACCGGCTTCAACGGTAATGGTCTGACCGTTGGACAGGGTCACGGTCACCGGCGTCTGGGCAGGGTTGCTCAGGGTCACGGTGTAAGTGATCACGCCGCCTTCGGTCACGCTTGGCGAGGCGGTCAGGGTTGCAGTGGTGGTGTCGACCGAGTCGTTGATCGTGGTCTGAGCTGGCGTCGGGTTCGGGGTCAGCTGCTCGAAGTTGCCGCCCGTGGCGTTCTCGATGGTGACGCTGACGGTCGAACCGTTGTTGTAGACGTCATTCGCCGGGGTCTGGAAATCAATGCTGCCCTGGGTTTTACCGGCTTCAACGGTAATGGTCTGACCGTTGGACAGGGTCACGGTTACCGGCGTCTGGGCAGGATTGCTCAGGGTCACGGTGTAGGTGATCACGCCGCCTTCGGTCACGCTTGGCGAGGCGGTCAGGGTTGCAGTGGTGGTGTCGACCGAGTCGTTGATCGTGGTCTGAGCCGGCGTCGGGTTCGGGGTCAGTTGCTCGAAATTACCGCCCGTGGCGTTCTCGATGGTGACGCTGACGGTCGAACCGTTGTTGTAGACGTCATTCGCCGGGGTCTGGAAATCAATGCTGCCCTGGGTTTTACCGGCTTCAACGGTAATGGTCTGACCGTTGGACAGGGTCACGGTTACCGGCGTCTGAGCAGGGTTGCTCAGGGTCACGGTGTAGGTGATCACGCCGCCTTCGGTGACCGACGGGCTCGCCGTCAGGGTCGCGGTGGTGGTGTCGACCGAGTCGTTGATCGTGGTCTGAGCCGGGGTCGGGTTCGGGGTCAGCTGTTCGAAGTTGCCGCCCGTGGCGTTCTCGATGGTGACGCTGACGGTCGAGCCGTTGTTATAGACGTCATTGGCCGGGGTCTGGAAATCAACGCTGCCCTGGGTTTTGCCGGCTTCAACGGTGATGACCTGGCCGTTGGACAGGGTCACGGTTACCGGCGTCTGGGCAGGGTTGCTCAGGGTCACGGTGTAGGTGATCACGCCGCCTTCGGTGACCGACGGGCTCGCCGTCAGGGTCGCGGTGGTGGTGTCGACTGAGTCGTTGATCGTGGTCTGAGCCGGCGTCGGGTTCGGGGTCAGTTGCTCGAAGTTGCCGCCCGTGGCGTTCTCGATGGTGACGCTGACGGTCGAACCGTTGTTGTAGACGTCATTCGCCGGGGTCTGGAAATCGACGCTGCCCTGGGTTTTGCCGGCTTCAACGGTAATGGTTTGGCCGTTGGACAGGGTCACGGTCACCGGCGTCTGGGCAGGGTTGCTCAGGGTCACGGTGTAGGTGATCACGCCGCCTTCGGTGACCGACGGGCTCGCCGTCAGGGTCGCGGTGGTGGTGTCGACTGAGTCGTTGATCGTGGTCTGAGCCGGCGTCGGGTTCGGGGTCAGTTGCTCGAAGTTGCCGCCCGTGGCGTTCTCGATGGTGACGCTGACGGTCGAACCGTTGTTGTAGACGTCATTCGCCGGGGTCTGGAAATCGACGCTGCCCTGGGTTTTGCCGGCTTCAACGGTAATGGTTTGGCCGTTAGACAGGGTCACGGTTACCGGCGTCTGGGCAGGGTTGCTCAGGGTCACGGTGTAGGTGATCACGCCGCCTTCGGTGACCGACGGGCTCGCCGTCAGGGTTGCAGTGGTGGTGTCGATTGTATCGGTCACTTGGGTAACCGCTGGCGTTTGCGGCAATGTCACCGTCAGCCCGCCACCACCGGTACTACCTGTCACGGTCGCCGAAATCTGGCCCCCGTCGATGTAGGGCGTGTCGTTTGCCGGAACTACGACGTTGACACTACCACTGGTCTGCCCAGCCGGAATAACGATCACGGCACCGTTGGACAGCGTAATTACCAGGTTGGTGGTCGGCGCCTGACCAACGGTGGCGGTATAAACGATTACGCCACCCGCTTCACTGATAGAAGGGGTTGCGCCAAGCGTCAGCTCAGTAGCAACGTTGGTATCCGTCGGTGTGGTCACCAGGTTGTTGCCGTTAGTGTCCAGCAGGCCCACTTCTTCGTTATCGAGCACGCCCGCAAAGCCCAGCCCGTCAGTCGGGAAACCAACCGTCGGGTCAACACGGCCAGCCGTTTCTTCGAGCATCACGAAGCTGTGGCCACCGCCCAGCGCACCACCACCCGCTGATGACGGGCCAGCGGCGGTAGCTTCAAGCTCAGTAGTCGGGTCAACACCAGCAGCAATAGCCTGCTGCAGCTCTTCCACCGAAGGCGCGGCCTGGGCTGCCGCCTGGCTCAGGTCGGTGCTGCTGTCAGGCGCATCGGCGCTCCATTGGCTGTCACGGCCCAGATCGAGCGTACGGCCATCAGCCAGCTCCAGAGTAACTGCGCCACCAGGACCGGTGAGCACTTCCTCACCGGTCAACAGGCGGTCACCTTCGATAAGTACACGCCGGATGCCCTCTGGGGATACCGCAATAACCTGGCCGACAATGCTTTTGACGATGGCTACAACGCTGCTCATTGGACTCTCCGTGTGACCCGATGGGTACTTCCCTGCCAGAGCGGCGCTTGCTAGCCACTTCAGGCGGAACTATGTCGATGATCTCTTGACGATTTTTGACGTCAATATTCCGTCTATAACTTTTTGGAATTGCCTAACTGCCAAACTATTGACCTTATACATGCCATCCTAAACAATCGGCAATGTAATGTCACATTGATATTTGTACCTTAGCCAAGCGTTTCCTTAGGACAAATGTCTTACATCATCTAAAGGGTGTTAAGCCGTCAGCTCCAGCACTTTTTCATACACCTCAACACCCGTAAATCATGCGGCGAGACTGTCCTCCTTCGGCAATGTCAGCATTACTGGCGTCAATATCCAGATCACTGTCAAATGCCCGGACACTGATTGCCGAATAAGCACAAACCTTGCCGGAATGCGGCCAGGCAGAGGTCGATAACCAGCCTGACCCGGGAGCGCTTGCTCGCTCGAGGCACACCAGGCTTTCAACGCTGCGCAAGCCACAAGCAGCGATTTGTCGCAAATCAAAGACATGGCGTACGAGTGCGCAAATACTGGCCTCCCTATCATGGGAAATCGCTTGCGAATATTGAATGCAAGAAAGCAAAGGATCTGCTTTCTATAGATGAATTTTGACTAACAAGCCACGGATATGCGCCAACAAACCAGCGCCTGTTTACTGACAATGACTAAGCTGGAACCCACAGCCCTTGCTTCCCTTGGCTGAGTGGCAGGCTATGCTGCAACAAGCCGGATGATGGCTGGATCAAAAATGAAACAATCATTGCCCCGCTAAGTCTGGTGAAAATGAAGCACGTAGAATTGTTTACTCAACACCGATTCAAGGCGAACATTGGCCAGCTGCTCAAGCACCGGGGCGTGATAACCCTAATCAGCACAGCTTTGCCGTACCAATAGAGAGCCAGGGTGAGCCGACCCGACCTTAACGACGGCACACCCACCCCACCCACCACAAGGATGAAGAGAGCGCCGCGTGGAATCCGAAGTCAGTCGAGTCCAACTCAGCCACGATCCACGCAGTCAGCATGACGATCCCCTGCTGGATAGTCTGCTGAGCCTGTGTGTCCTGCACCAGAAGCCCGCCAGCCGGGTCATGCTGACAACAGGCCTACCGCTACCCGCCCAGCGCCTGAGCCCTGAACTGCTGCCCCGCGCTGCAGCCCGGGCAGGCCTGCAGGGGCGCCTGCTTCAGCGAAAGCTGGAGCAGATCCCAAGTATCGCCATGCCGGCCATGCTGCTGCTCAAGGAGGGCCGCAGCGCCGTCCTGCTCGGCTGGGAGAACGATGACACCGCGCGCCTGCTACTCAGCGAGAGCGACGGTGGCGAGGTGCACGTCAGCCGCGAAGCACTGCTAAGCGACTACAGCGGCCGCGTGTTCTTCGCGCAGCCGCAGCACAAGTTCGATGTCAACCACGGCAACCTCATCCCCCGCGCGAAGTCGTGGTTCCGCGACACCCTGCTGCGCAGCAAGTGGTTGTATATCGACGCTATCGCCGCCAGCCTGGTGATCAACCTGATCGCCTTGGCCGCGCCGCTGTTCGTGATGAACGTGTATGACCGGGTGGTGCCAAACCAGGCCACCTCGACGCTCTGGGTACTGGCCATCGGTATCGCCGGCGCGTACATCTTCGACCTGATCCTCAAAGGCCTTCGCGGCCTGTGCCTGGACCTGGCAGGCAAGAAGACCGACCTGATCATCTCGGCAACGCTGTTTGAACGTATCGTCGGCATGTCGATGAAGTACCGGCCGGCGCGGGTCGGCAGCTTTGCCCAGAACATTCACGAGTTCCAGGGCCTGCGCGACTTCCTCGCCTCGCTGACCCTGACCAGCCTGATCGACCTGCCCTTTACCATCCTGATTTTGATCGTCATCGCCATCATTGGCGGGCACCTGGTGTGGATACCGATCATCGCTTTCCCGCTGGCTCTGGGCATCGGCTACGCCCTGCAGCGGCCACTGATGGCGACCATGGAGCGGACCATGGCTTTGGCATCAGAGCGCCAGTCCAGCCTGATCGAAACCCTGGCGGGTCTGGATGCGGTAAAGGTCAACAACGCCGAAAGCGAACGCCAGTATATGTGGGAGCAAACCCTCGGCACCCTGAGCCGGCTGGAACTGCGCGTGAAAGTGCTGTCGAGCCTGGCGATGAACATCACCCTGCTGATCCAGCAACTGGCAGGCGTGGCAATGATCTGCGTCGGCGTGTACCTGATCATCGACGGCAACCTGAGCATGGGCGGCCTGGTGGCTTGCTACATGCTCAGCGGCCGCGCCCTCGGCCCGTTGGGCCAACTCAACGGCCTGCTCGCCCGCTACCAGCAAGCCAAGGTGACCATGGTCTCCACCGACCACATGATGGATCTACCGCAAGAGCGCAACTTCGAAGAGCGCCCGCTGAGCCGCAAGGTGCTACAGGGCAGCGTCGAGTTCCGCGGTGTCGACTTCACTTATCCGAACCAGCAGAACCTGGCCCTGAAGAATATCAACCTGACCATCCGCCCTGGCGAGAAGGTCGGCATCATCGGTCGCAGCGGCTCGGGCAAGAGCTCGCTGGCCAAGCTCATTGTCGGCCTGTACGAGGCCGATGGTGGCTCGCTGCTGGTCGATGGCGTCGACATTCGCCAGATCGATGTCAGCGAACTGCGCCACAACATCGGCTACGTCCCACAGGACATCCAGCTGCTGGCCGGCACCTTGCGTGACAACCTGGTCAGCGGCGCCCGCTACATCGAGGACGAATTGATCCTGCAGGCCGCTGAATTGGCGGGCGTACATGAATTCGCCCGGCTGCACCCCGACGGCTACGAGCTGCAAGTGGGTGAACGCGGGCAGAACCTGTCCGGCGGCCAGCGGCAGAACGTCGCCTTGGGCCGTGCGCTGCTGCTCAACCCGCAGATCCTGCTGCTGGACGAGCCGACCAGCGCCATGGACAACACCGGTGAAGAACGCCTCAAGCAGCGCCTGCAAGCGGTGGTGGAGGGCAAGACGGTACTGCTGGTCACGCACCGTGCCTCGTTGCTGTCACTGGTAGACCGGCTGATCGTGATCGATCGCGGGCAGATTGTCGCCGACGGCCCGAAAGCCGCGGTCATGGATGCACTGAAGAAGGGGCAGATCAGTGTTGCATAAGCTGGATATGGGGCAGTTCAAGGACGGCCTGCGGCGCTATTTCAAAGGCAGCGACTCGCTTGGCGGCCAGCCGCTGCCCGAGGTAAACAAAGCCCTGATCGAAGATGCACCGCGGGTGGTGCGGCTGACCATCTGGGGCGTGATCCTGTTCTTCGTGTTCTTGATTGTATGGGCCAGCGTTGCGCCCATCGACGAAGTTACGCGGGGTGAAGGCAAGGCTATTCCCTCTTCCAAGGTACAGAAGATCCAGAACCTGGAGGGCGGCATCGTCGCCGAAATCTTCGCCAAGGAGGGGCAGATCGTCGAAGTGGGCCAGCCATTGCTGCGCCTGGATGAAACCCGCTTCGCCTCCAACGTTGGTGAAACCGAAGCTGACCGCCTGGCCATGGCCCTGCGGGTCGAACGTTTGAGTGCCGAGGTACAGGACAGCCCGCTGATAATCGACGAAAAGCTGCGTAAAGCCGCGCCAAACCAGGCGGCCAGTGAGGAGTCGCTGTACCAGAGCCGGCGCCAGCAACTGCAGGATGAAATTGGCGGCCTGCAACAGCAGTTGGTCCAACGCCAGCAGGAACTGCGCGAATACAGCTCCAAGCGCACCCAGTACGCCAACAGCCTTGAGCTGCTGCGCAAGGAAATCAGTATGTCCGAACCGCTGGTGGCGACCGGCGCGATTTCCCAGGTTGAAGTGCTGCGCCTGCGCCGTGCTGAAGTGGAGAACCGCGGTCAGCTGGACTCCACTGCGCTGGCGATCCCGCGCGCAGAGGCGGCCATCCGCGAGGTGCAAAGCAAGATCGAAGAGACGCGTGGCAAGTTCCGAAGTGAAGCGCTGACCCAGCTGAACGAGGCACGCACCGAACTGAACAAGGCTACCGCCACCAGCAAGGCGCTGGACGACCGGGTGCACCGCACACTGGTCACTTCGCCAGTACGCGGTATCGTCAAGCAACTGCTGGTGAACACCATTGGCGGGGTAATCCAGCCAGGCAGCGATATCATCGAAGTCGTGCCACTGGACGACACGCTGGTCATCGAGGCAAAGATCCTGCCCAAAGACATCGCCTTCCTGCACCCTGGCCAAGAAGCGACGGTCAAGTTCACCGCGTATGACTACACCATCTACGGTGGGCTCAAGGCCAAGCTGGAGCAGATTGGCGCCGACACCATTACCGATGAAGACAAGAAGACTACGTATTACCTGATCAAGCTGCGCACCGATCGCAGTCACCTAGGGACCGACGAGAAGCCACTGCTGATCATTCCGGGGATGGTGGCGACGGTGGATATCATGACAGGCAAGAAAACCATCATGAGCTACCTGCTCAAGCCGATCATGAAGGCGCGCTCGGAAGCGCTGCGCGAGCGGTGATAGCCGACCTGCTGGTTTCACCATTGCTGTAGGAGCGGCCTCGTGTCGCGACAGGGCTGTACAAGCAGCCCTGCACATCGCTACCTGAACCTGGGGCCGCTACGTGGCCCTTTTGCGGCTCTAGGCTGTTCCTACAGCGGCGCGCGAGAGGCCATTCAGCGCCAAGGCGCAGGCTCACCCACCAGTTGCCCCTGAATCCCGCCTACTCCCATCTCCAGCAACACCAACCGCTCCCCTTCCGTCTCGACTCGCTCGGCAATCAGCGGCAGGTCGATGCTATGCGCCGCACGCTG
Source organism: Pseudomonas sp. BO3-4 (assembly GCF_034044115.1). Taxonomy (NCBI): domain Bacteria; kingdom Pseudomonadati; phylum Pseudomonadota; class Gammaproteobacteria; order Pseudomonadales; family Pseudomonadaceae; genus Pseudomonas; species Pseudomonas sp. BO3-4. The sequence continues at coordinate 139,690 of NZ_CP139018.1, read as the reverse complement.
GATCGCTTCGATGAACAGCCGCTTGTGCTGCTCATGATCGATGTTGCGGATGTAACTGCCGTCAATCTTCAGGTACGCCAGGCCCAAGTGCGCCAGGTTGCCAATCATGCTGAAGCGCCCACCAAAGCGCTGCAAAGCCAACCCGAAGCCAAGCCCATGCAGGCGCCGGGTGAGTTGCTCCAATGCTGCCTGCTCAGGCAACTGCTCCTCGCCAATTTCAAAAACCAGCCGCGGGCCGAGCGCCGCATTCTGGCCCAGCAGCTCGAAAATGCGCTGAAGGGCCTTGGGGTCGGCCAGGGTGGCGGCAGACAGGTTCAACGCCAGCACCTGGTCATGCCCTCGCAGATGCGCCAACACTTTCTCCAGCACCAGCACATCCAGCCGCGGCATCCAGCCGAAGCGCTCCAGCCAAGGCAGGAAGCGGCCCGCCGGCAAGGCCTCGCCCGGGCCATCGCGCAAACGCGAAATAACTTTGTGGTGCAGTACCCGTTGCGAGGAAGCGCACTCCATCACTGGCTGGAAGAACAACTCGAAATGCCCATTGATAAACGCCTGGTCGAGCCGTTCGTGCCAGGCATGCTGGCTATCTGCGGCAACCGCAGCAACACCTTGCTCAAGGCATACCCAGCCCGGCGTTGGCTGGTTCTCAGCGCGGGCCAGAGCCTCGTCGGCAAGCTTCAGCAACGCCTGTGGTGAATCACCAGGGCTGAATGGTGCCAGGCCTATACAAGCCACCGGGTCGATATCACTTGCCCCCGTTTCGTGCAGGCTCTGCAACGTTGCCTCCAGGGCCTGGGCAAGGTGTACGGCCTCCTCATGCACCATGCCCGGTGCCAGCACTGCAAATTCACCGCCGCGGCTGCGGGAAATGAGGTCGTTGGTTTCCGGGTAGCTGGCACAAGTACGACGCAGCTGTTCACCTACCGCTTGCAGCAACTGGTCGGTACGCTGGCCGCCAAGGCGGGCGTTCAGGCCAGCCAGGCCCTGAACCCGCAGCAACAGCAGGTAGCCGGCGCGCGCGTCTTCCAGGTTGCTTACCCGATTGTTCAGCTGCATTTCAAAATAGCGGCGGTTCGACAGCCCGGTCAGGCTGTCCTGGTAGGACTCCGCACGCAGCCGCTCACTGCGCTCGGCCTGCTCGGTGAACAGGGCTTTGAGTTTCTCGACCATCTGGTTCATCGCTTGCACTACGCGGCGTAGCTCCGGCGTGCGTGGCAACTCTGGCAGGCTGAGAAATTCGCGGCGAGCAATAGCGTGGGATTGCTCGACCATGTAGTCCAGCGGCCTCAACTGGCGACGCAACAGCAAAGCACCGAGCACGGCACTGGCCGCACCGCACAACAGCAACCAACCCAGGCTGCCCAAGGCACTTTGCCAAAGCTTGGCAATGGCGAACATCGGGTGGCTGATCACTTCAACGCGCGCGGCCTGCTGCCAGCCACGACTGACGATTGCATCGCCGCCGGCGGCCTCAAGGCCGATCAGGCGCACGAACCAAAGCGGCACACCGCCAGGGTCTGGCTCGGCATGACGCTCCACCAGCACGGCATTGGAACCCAGGTCGACGACCTTGATGCTTGCATAGTAACCACTGTCGAAAATCGAGCTGACCATCAGCTCGACCATCGCTGGGTCGTCGATATTCGGCGTCAGCGAAAGCGCCAGCGCGGTGGCCGCATCCTGGGCGTGCGAGCGCAGCTGGTTGACGTATTGGCTGCGCGAGCTTTCCAGGCTGACCATGAAACTGCCACTGAAGGCGACCACCAGGAACAGGCAAATGGCCAACAGCAATTGTTTGAACAGTGACATCTGTGCTCCTTCAGTAAACCGGCTCGGCCGGGAACCCTTCGGCCTGCATTTTCTTCAACAAATCCTGCCAGCGTGACAGCCGCTTGGTATCACCAACCTTCTTGTTCCCTGCGGCGCCCGTCAGCCACAACCCCTCGCCATTGAAGGCGTACACCGGCAGCAGGTCGGTACGCTGGCTTGCCGGCTTGATGGCATCCATCAGACTGTCCAGCACCAAAGGCTGGGCCTGTGGGCTTGAATAATAGGTCAGGACCATGTGTGCCCGGTTCTGCCGCAGCGCCTTGACGTAGGTGATGCGCAGTTTTTCGCTGGGGATTCCCATGCGCCGTAGACTGAAATATTTGGCGATGGCGTAATCCTCGCAGTCCCCTGCACCTTTGATCAGTGCCTGCACAGGTGTGGCCCAGTAGTCGACCTCATGCCACAGATCGATATCCTCGACATAACGCAATTGCTGGTTGAAGAAGCGGTTGACCACTTGCAACCGTTCAAGCTCGGTACCCTGCTTCTGCGTGGCCATCAGGCTCTGCCAGGCATCGATGCGCCCCTGCCCGGCACCTAGTGGGCCGTACAGAGCCTGCGACTTGCGGCTGATCTGGGAGAAATCCCAATCCGCGTGCAAGCCGCCCAGCAGAAGACTGCCCAGCAGCGCGGCAAAGCCGACATATCGCACTACGGTTTTGAGCAACCAGGATATCGCCACTGCGAAGCCCTGTTCAGACCAGTCGAAAGCAGCGATGGTGGGGCTTGCCACCGCAAAAGACAATGGCACCCTGCAATCACGCACCCGGCTGTCAGCCCGCCTATACTTTCTGCTTACATCTTTCTATAGGCAGCTTCCTTTGACGTGCGACTTCCTCCACCATAGCCGCGCTTTTGGGGCGCCCGTACCAGTGTGGGTGCAGGTTTGACACCCTCACAAGCTGTTACTAGTGTCATTGGATCCAATATAGTCATCGTTGAGGCAGGCGTCGCGTGGCCAAGAAAATCAAATTGAGCAATGTGCTGGCCAGCGAGCAGTTGTTGCCGCATCAGGCCCGTGCCGTGATCGAAGAACGCCTGCGCAGCGCCATTCTCGATGGGCGCTTGCCCCCTGGTACTGCGGTTCGCCAACAAGAGCTCGCCACCTTGTACGGCGTTAGCCGCATGCCCGTGCGCGAAGCCCTGCGCCAACTCGAAGCGCAGTCCCTGCTGAAGGTGGAGATGCATAAGGGCGCCGTCGTTGCACCGCTGATCGGCGAGGATGCAGTGGACACCTATGCCCTTCGCGTATTGCTCGAGAGCGAGGCGCTGCGCCAGTCTATCCCGCTGCTTGATGCCAGCGACATCGCCAGCGCCCGCGGGTATATCCAGCAACTGGAGAACGAGACCAGCCACACCGAAATTGGCCGCCTCAACCGCCTGCTCCACATGGCGCTGTACAGCAAGGCGCCGAACAAGAAACTACTGCGCCTTATCGAGAACGAACTGAACGAGGAAGAACGCTTCCTGCGTTTCCATCTTTCGTCCATGGGCCTGGGCAAGCTCACTCAGGACGATCACAACGCACTGGTAGATGCAGCCAGCGACAAGCTGGTGGACGAAGCGGTAGCGGTGCTGGAACGGCACCTCAATGGCGGGGCGCGGGTGATCCGCAATTACCTGGATACGCAATTGGGGCGTTAGCCCATTACCGGCTTTACGCGGTAATTGATGGGTTGCAAATTAATCTTGCTCCGCCAACAATGAGACTAATTATCATTAACGTCCATTGATGCCGGCGCCCTCCTCCATGCCCAGCAACGATTCCGTGCAAACGCTCTACAGTGACCACCACGGCTGGTTGCATACCTGGCTGCGTAGCAAGCTCGGCAACGCAGCCGATGCGGCTGACCTCGCCCAAGATACCTTCGTCCGCTTGCTACAGCGTCGTGAACAATTGCAGCTGAATACTCCCAGGGCCTTCCTACGCACGGTAGCGCGTGGGTTGGTGATCGATCATTGGCGCCGCGAGGAACTGCACAGGGCCTACCTGGAGGCTTTGGCCCATGTGCCGGAAGCCCTGGCCCCCTCAGTCGAGACCCGCGAGCTGCTGCTGGAATTGCTTGAGCGTATTGCACGCATGCTCGACGGCCTCAAACCCAAGGTCCGTCGCGCATTCCTGCTGGCTCAATGCGAGGGGCTGAAGCATCAGGCCATCGCCGAACAGATGGGGATCTCCGTGCGCACCGTTGAGCGCTACATCGCCGATGCGCTCTATCACTGCTACGTGCTGCGCTATGAAGACGACTGCTGAATCCATGACCGTCGCACGCCCTGATACAAAAACGGTCAGGCAGGCCATTCAGTGGATGCTGCGGCTGCGTGAAAGCGGGCACGATCCAGCTCTGCAACAACAGTGCGCGCATTGGCGCAGCAGCCACCACGAAAACGAACAGGCCTGGCAGCGTGTGGTTCACCTTCATCAGGACCTTGACCTGCGCGCTATTCCCGGTGCCGGGCTGGCATTGCAGACACTGGAAACCAGCCAGCAGCGCCTGCGCCGCCGACAGGCGCTGAAGCTGCTTGGCGGCGTTGTCATGGCAGGATCTGCGAGCTGGCTGGCCAAAGACCTCGATACTGTGAGTGCCTGGACGTCAGACTATGCCACCGGCACGGGCGAGCGACGCGTCTTCACCCTGCCCGATGGCTCACTGATGCAACTCAATACCTGCAGTGCCGTGGACCTGGCCTTCCATGATCAACAGCGTCTGGTCCGCTTGAAGCATGGGGAATTGATGATCAACTGCAACCCCCGGCATCCCCTGCTGGTACAAACCCGCGACGCGCTGCTGGAAGGCTTCGAAGGACGCTTTGTGGCCTATCAGGATAGCGACTGCACACGTGTCAGCGTCAGCCACGGCAAAGTGGCGATACACCGGCCTGGTACTGGCCAACTTCAGTGGATCGAAGGTGGCCAGAACTGGCGCCTGGATGCTCAAGGTGCGCACCGGCTCGCGCACATGGAGATGGATGCGATGGCCTGGACTGAAGGGTTGATCGTCACTCAGGACATGCGCCTCTCCAACTTCCTCGCGCAGGTCAGCCGCTATCGCCATGGTTACCTGGGCTGCAGCAATGAGATTGCCGACCTGCGCCTGTCGGGGGTGTTCCGCCTCGAAGACCCGGAACAACTGCTTCGGCTGCTACCGCAGACGTTGCCTGTACGACTTCGTCGACGTACACGCTGGTGGGTGCATGTAGAGAGCATGACCTGATAAGGCGTTATCGATTTCTGGCGGGTTTTGAATCCAGGTCCGGCTAGGACAGTAAGCAACACTTTCTGCCCTCGACACTTTAACGGACCCTTCATGCCTACCAACCCGGTGTTAACCCACACTTTCAGCCCGAATGATATTCGTCCAGTCCTGCAATCAGCTCACTTGCGCCACGCCATCCGGGCTGTTCTGTTTGGTACCGCCCTGGGCCTGGCAACTGCTCCGCAACTTTCCGTAGCGGCCGACACAGCCGAAGTGAGCCATGACTATGCAATACCGGCTGGCCAACTGACCGATGTGCTCAACAAGATCGCTCGTCAGGCCGGCATCACCCTATCGAGCACGCCTCAGCTGACCGATGGCCTGCATTCCAACGGACTGCAGGGGCAGTACACCACCGATCAGGCGCTGCGCCAGTCGCTAAATGGCAGCGGGCTGGAAGCCGTCAGCCAGGGGGGACGTAACTATGTGCTGCAGGCACAGCGTCAGAACGCCGCCCTGGCATTGCCAGACACCGACATCCGTAGTTTCTCCCTCGGCAACGCACTGGGCAGCATGGAGGGTTACAACGCCACACACAGCCAGGTGGCGACCAAGACCAGCATGCCCTTGGTGGAGACATCCCAATCGGTCTCGGTAGTCACTCGCCAACAAATGGACGATCAGGGCTCTCAGACCGTTGCCCAGGCCATGCGCTACACGCCAGGAGTACTGACCAACCCCTACGGTGCCACTCATCGCTATGACTATGTAGCCATGCGCGGCTTCAACGACGGATCGGTGGACAACATCTACGTCGATGGGCTCAAGTCAATGGGCGACAACGGCACCTACAGCACGATGCAGGTAGACCCATACTTTCTTGAGCGCATCGACATTCTCAAGGGACCGTCTTCGGTACTGTACGGGCGAAGCTCGCCGGGTGGCCTGGTAGCCCTGACCACCAAGAAGCCACTCTTTGCCCCTTACCATCAGGTTCAGGCCACGGTAGGTACTCAGGGCCAGCGTGGCGTGGGCTTCGACTTCAGTGGTCCTGTGGATGACGACAAACGCATTGCGTATCGCCTGACGGGTTTGGCGGATGCTTCCGACACTCAGTTCGACCACAACAAGGAAGAACGTTACGCCATCGCCCCTGCTATCAATGTCGACTTCACCGAAGACACCTCACTCACGCTGCAGGCCTATTTGCAGCACGACCCTGACGGTGGGTACCACGGCGGTAACCCTGCTGATGGCATGCTGCACAAGCGCAACGGTTTGCGCCTGTCAGACCATTTCTTCGAAGGCGAGCCGAGCATCGACAACTACGAGCGCACGCAGCAATCCTTCAGCTACCAGTTTGAGCATCGCTTCAATGATGTGTTCACAGCGCGGCAGAACTTCCGTTATCAGGATTCCGACGTGTCGATGGACCAGGTGTACTCCGCCGGCTGGGCAGATGTTGACAGCAACATGTTAAATCGCGCCTATACCGGCGGCGACGAGCGTCTGCATTCGTACATCATTGATAACATGCTGCAGGCAGAATTCTTTACCGGGGCGGCCAAACACACCTTGCTACTGGGGGCTGACTACCAGCGGCGCAAAGCCGACGTGGCATGGCGTTATGGCACCGTCGGCCCACTGGATGCCGGCAATCCACAGTACGGCAATGGCAATCTTCAGGTACTGGGCGAGAACCGCTACCAGCGGCGCTTGCAACAAACGGGTGTGTACCTGCAGGATCTGGTGGAGCTGGACCAGTGGCGCTTTTCATTGGGGCTGCGCCAGGACTGGGTGAAGGTGTCCGAAGAGAACCGTGACAGCGACAGCAAGGTCAGTGATCAACGCTCCAGGTTCACCTCCCGGGCAGGGGTGCTCTACCTGTTCGAGAACGGCATTGCGCCCTACATCAGCTACTCGGAGTCGTTCAACCCGAACACCGTGTCCGACCAGCAAGGCCGGCCGCTGGCACCGACAGAGGGCACTCAGTGGGAAGCCGGCATCAAATATCAGCCACCAGGGAGCGACAACCTGTTCACCGCATCGGTGTTCCGCATCGAGCAGGAGAATTTGGCGTCTAAACAGCCTGACGAAGACTTCTATCGCCCTGTCGGTGAAGTCCGCTCGCAAGGGCTGGAGCTTGAGGCCCATGTACAGCTGACCGACAGCCTCAAACTGCTGAGTAGCTATACCTTCACCGATATCGAGTATTCGAAGTCAATGCCGAGCCTTATCTCAGGCAACGTGGACAACAAGGGTAATTCGCCGACTCAGGCGCCGAAACAGATGCTCTCGCTGTGGGCCGACTATATCTTCCGCCAGGGGGCACTGGATGGCCTGCGGCTGGGCGGTGGGGTGCGATATGTGGGGTACAGCTGGGTCGATGCGGAAAACAGCATGAAGGTGCCTTCCTACACCCTGTTCGACGCCTCTATCGGCTATGACCTGGGCAAGGTCGGCCTGACGGGTGTGGATGTGCGCTTGAACGCCAACAACCTTACCAATGAAAGCTACATCACCTCATGTGCCAGCCTGAACTACTGCTACATGGGTGAAGAGCGCAATGTGAGCGCCACAGTCAGCTATCAGTTCTAACCGATATTGAAACCCGAAAAAAACAAAGCCCCTGTCTGCATCGCAGACAGGGGCTTTGGGTTTGAATCTTGACGATGACCTACTCTCACATGGGGAAACCCCACACTACCATCGGCGATGCATCGTTTCACTGCTGAGTTCGGGATGGGATCAGGTGGTTCCAATGCTCTATGGTCGTCAAGAAATTCTGTGTGCTGGCTCGTCTCTCGGACGCGCCTGCGAATCTCTGTAGTTCCTACTTAAAGACAAAACCCCTACCTGCATGTGCAGATAGGGGTTTTGCGAAATGAATCTTGACGATGACCTACTCTCACATGGGGAAACCCCACACTACCATCGGCGATGCATCGTTTCACTACTGAGTTCGGGATGGGATCAGGTGGTTCCAATGCTCTATGGTCGTCAAGAAATTCTGTTGCCAGAATGTCCAGATGGACAGCCCAGCGAATCCGGATATGCGATATTTGTGGTCTTACGAATTTTCGGGTCTTTCGTCTTCACCACCACAATCTGCGTAGCAGATTGCTTGGGTGTTATATGGTCAAGCCTCACGGGCAATTAGTATTGGTTAGCTCAACGCCTCACAGCGCTTACACACCCAACCTATCAACGTCGTAGTCTTCGACGGCCCTTTAGGGGATTCAAGATCCCAGTGAGATCTCATCTTGAGGCAAGTTTCCCGCTTAGATGCTTTCAGCGGTTATCTCTTCCGAACATAGCTACCCGGCAATGCCACTGGCGTGACAACCGGAACACCAGAGGTTCGTCCACTCCGGTCCTCTCGTACTAGGAGCAGCCCCTCTCAAATCTCAAACGTCCACGGCAGATAGGGACCGAACTGTCTCACGACGTTCTAAACCCAGCTCGCGTACCACTTTAAATGGCGAACAGCCATACCCTTGGGACCGGCTTCAGCCCCAGGATGTGATGAGCCGACATCGAGGTGCCAAACACCGCCGTCGATATGAACTCTTGGGCGGTATCAGCCTGTTATCCCCGGAGTACCTTTTATCCGTTGAGCGATGGCCCTTCCATACAGAACCACCGGATCACTAAGACCTACTTTCGTACCTGCTCGACGTGTTTGTCTCGCAGTCAAGCGCGCTTTTGCCTTTATACTCTACGACCGATTTCCGACCGGTCTGAGCGCACCTTCGTACTCCTCCGTTACTCTTTGGGAGGAGACCGCCCCAGTCAAACTACCCACCATACACTGTCCTCGATCCGGATAACGGACCTGAGTTAGAACCTCAAAGTTGCCAGGGTGGTATTTCAAGGATGGCTCCATGAGAACTGGCGTCCCCACTTCAAAGCCTCCCACCTATCCTACACAAGCAAATTCAAAGTCCAGTGCAAAGCTATAGTAAAGGTTCACGGGGTCTTTCCGTCTAGCCGCGGATACACTGCATCTTCACAGCGATTTCAATTTCACTGAGTCTCGGGTGGAGACAGCGCCGCCATCGTTACGCCATTCGTGCAGGTCGGAACTTACCCGACAAGGAATTTCGCTACCTTAGGACCGTTATAGTTACGGCCGCCGTTTACCGGGGCTTCGATCAAGAGCTTCGCTTGCGCTAACCCCATCAATTAACCTTCCGGCACCGGGCAGGCGTCACACCCTATACGTCCACTTTCGTGTTTGCAGAGTGCTGTGTTTTTAATAAACAGTCGCAGCGGCCTGGTATCTTCGACCGGCATGGGCTTACGGAGCAAGTCCTTAACCCTCGCCGGCGCACCTTCTCCCGAAGTTACGGTGCCATTTTGCCTAGTTCCTTCACCCGAGTTCTCTCAAGCGCCTTGGTATTCTCTACCTAACCACCTGTGTCGGTTTGGGGTACGGTTCCCAGTTATCTGAAGCTTAGGAGCTTTTCTTGGAAGCATGGTATCAACCACTTCGTCGCCTAAAGGCAACTCGTCATCAGCTCTCGGCCTTGAAATCCCGGATTTGCCTAAGATTTCAGCCTACCACCTTAAACCTGGACAACCAACGCCAGGCTGGCCTAACCTTCTCCGTCCCTCCATCGCAATAACTGGAAGTACAGGAATATTAACCTGTTTTCCATCGACTACGCTTTTCAGCCTCGCCTTAGGGACCGACTAACCCTGCGTCGATTAACGTTGCGCAGGAAACCTTGGTCTTTCGGCGTGCGAGTTTTTCACTCGCATTGTCGTTACTCATGTCAGCATTCGCACTTCTGATACCTCCAGCAAGCTTCTCAACTCACCTTCACAGGCTTACAGAACGCTCCTCTACCGCATCATCATACGATGATACCCGTAGCTTCGGTGCATGGTTTGAGCCCCGTTACATCTTCCGCGCAGGCCGACTCGACTAGTGAGCTATTACGCTTTCTTTAAAGGGTGGCTGCTTCTAAGCCAACCTCCTAGCTGTCTAAGCCTTCCCACATCGTTTCCCACTTAACCATGACTTTGGGACCTTAGCTGACGGTCTGGGTTGTTTCCCTTTTCACGACGGACGTTAGCACCCGCCGTGTGTCTCCCATGCTCGGCACTTGTAGGTATTCGGAGTTTGCATCGGTTTGGTAAGTCGGGATGACCCCCTAGCCGAAACAGTGCTCTACCCCCTACAGTGATACATGAGGCGCTACCTAAATAGCTTTCGAGGAGAACCAGCTATCTCCGAGCTTGATTAGCCTTTCACTCCGATCCACAGGTCATCCGCTAACTTTTCAACGGTAGTCGGTTCGGTCCTCCAGTCAGTGTTACCTAACCTTCAACCTGCCCATGGATAGATCGCCCGGTTTCGGGTCTATACCCAGCGACTAAACGCCCTATTAAGACTCGCTTTCGCTACGCCTCCCCTATTCGGTTAAGCTCGCCACTGAATATAAGTCGCTGACCCATTATACAAAAGGTACGCAGTCACCTAACAAAGTAGGCTCCCACTGCTTGTACGCATACGGTTTCAGGTTCTATTTCACTCCCCTCTCCGGGGTTCTTTTCGCCTTTCCCTCACGGTACTGGTTCACTATCGGTCAGTCAGTAGTATTTAGCCTTGGAGGATGGTCCCCCCATATTCAGACAAAGTTTCTCGTGCTCCGTCCTACTCGATTTCATTGATAAGAGATTTTCGTGTACGGGGCTATCACCCACTATGGCCGCACTTTCCAGAGCGTTCCACTAATCTCAAACCAACTTAAGGGCTGGTCCCCGTTCGCTCGCCACTACTAAGGGAATCTCGGTTGATTTCTTTTCCTCAGGGTACTTAGATGTTTCAGTTCCCCTGGTTCGCCTCTTGCACCTATGTATTCAGTACAAGATAACCAGCTTATGCTGGCTGGGTTCCCCCATTCAGAGATCTCTGGATCACAGTCTGTTTGCCGACTCCCCAAAGCTTATCGCAGGCTACCACGTCTTTCATCGCCTCTGACTGCCAAGGCATCCACCGTATGCGCTTCTTCACTTGACCATATAACCCCAAGCAATCTGGTTATACTGTGAAGACGACATTCGCCGAAAATTCGTACGTTGCTCTTTCGAGCAGAACTCACAAATTTTACCTTAGCCTGATCCACCAGCAGTGAAACTGGTGTTCAGTCTATATCTATCACATATCCGAATTTTTAAAGAACGATCTGACAAAAGTCAGAAATCAACATTCAATATGAATGTTCATTTCTAAGTTCTGACAAGTTACTGTGTACGGCGAAAGTGGTGGAGCCAAGCGGGATCGAACCGCTGACCTCCTGCGTGCAAGGCAGGCGCTCTCCCAGCTGAGCTATGGCCCCGTATTCTACGGCTGAACCATGTAATGGTAGGTCTGGGCAGATTTGAACTGCCGACCTCACCCTTATCAGGGGTGCGCTCTAACCAACTGAGCTACAGACCTATAACAGGGTCGCGTTACAGCATCGTCTTTTACAATGAATCAAGCAATTCGTGTGGGAGCTCATCAGCAGGCTGATGTCGTCGATTAAGGAGGTGATCCAGCCGCAGGTTCCCCTACGGCTACCTTGTTACGACTTCACCCCAGTCATGAATCACACCGTGGTAACCGTCCTCCCGAAGGTTAGACTAGCTACTTCTGGTGCAACCCACTCCCATGGTGTGACGGGCGGTGTGTACAAGGCCCGGGAACGTATTCACCGCGACATTCTGATTCGCGATTACTAGCGATTCCGACTTCACGCAGTCGAGTTGCAGACTGCGATCCGGACTACGATCGGTTTTGTGAGATTAGCTCCACCTCGCGGCTTGGCAACCCTCTGTACCGACCATTGTAGCACGTGTGTAGCCCAGGCCGTAAGGGCCATGATGACTTGACGTCATCCCCACCTTCCTCCGGTTTGTCACCGGCAGTCTCCTTAGAGTGCCCACCATAACGTGCTGGTAACTAAGGACAAGGGTTGCGCTCGTTACGGGACTTAACCCAACATCTCACGACACGAGCTGACGACAGCCATGCAGCACCTGTGTCAGAGTTCCCGAAGGCACCAATCCATCTCTGGAAAGTTCTCTGCATGTCAAGGCCTGGTAAGGTTCTTCGCGTTGCTTCGAATTAAACCACATGCTCCACCGCTTGTGCGGGCCCCCGTCAATTCATTTGAGTTTTAACCTTGCGGCCGTACTCCCCAGGCGGTCAACTTAATGCGTTAGCTGCGCCACTAAAATCTCAAGGATTCCAACGGCTAGTTGACATCGTTTACGGCGTGGACTACCAGGGTATCTAATCCTGTTTGCTCCCCACGCTTTCGCACCTCAGTGTCAGTATCAGTCCAGGTGGTCGCCTTCGCCACTGGTGTTCCTTCCTATATCTACGCATTTCACCGCTACACAGGAAATTCCACCACCCTCTACCGTACTCTAGCTTGCCAGTTTTGGATGCAGTTCCCAGGTTGAGCCCGGGGCTTTCACATCCAACTTAACAAACCACCTACGCGCGCTTTACGCCCAGTAATTCCGATTAACGCTTGCACCCTCTGTATTACCGCGGCTGCTGGCACAGAGTTAGCCGGTGCTTATTCTGTCGGTAACGTCAAAACAGCAAGGTATTAACTTACTGCCCTTCCTCCCAACTTAAAGTGCTTTACAATCCGAAGACCTTCTTCACACACGCGGCATGGCTGGATCAGGCTTTCGCCCATTGTCCAATATTCCCCACTGCTGCCTCCCGTAGGAGTCTGGACCGTGTCTCAGTTCCAGTGTGACTGATCATCCTCTCAGACCAGTTACGGATCGTCGCCTTGGTGAGCCATTACCCCACCAACTAGCTAATCCGACCTAGGCTCATCTGATAGCGCAAGGCCCGAAGGTCCCCTGCTTTCTCCCGTAGGACGTATGCGGTATTAGCGTTCCTTTCGAAACGTTGTCCCCCACTACCAGGCAGATTCCTAGGCATTACTCACCCGTCCGCCGCTGAATCAGGGAGCAAGCTCCCGTCATCCGCTCGACTTGCATGTGTTAGGCCTGCCGCCAGCGTTCAATCTGAGCCATGATCAAACTCTTCAGCTCAATACTGCTTGGGTTTTTAAGAAACCCTAAACTTGGCTCAGCAATCTCAAATGACTACGTGATTTCTCGCATGGTCACTTGTGATGCTGATAATCTTTTTGACTATCAGTCCATACTCACAAGCACCCACACGAATTGCTTGATTCAATTTGTTAAAGAGCGTTTGGTTAAGAGCTTTTCGTCTCAACCGAGGCGCGCATTCTACGCTTTCCTCAGAGTCTGTCAAGTGTTTATTTTGAAGCTTTTCGAGAAACTCGTTTAACTTCAGACACTTGGCTCGCTTCGATGTCTCGTCGCGGGAGGTGAATAATACAGCATCCAAAAACGCTGTCAACCACCTTTTTACCACCACCAGCTGGCTGTTCAGCCTACCAGGAGAAGCGATAGCTTCTACTTAAAGACAAAACCCCTACCTGCATGCACAGATAGGGGTTTTGCGAAATGAATCTTGACGATGACCTACTCTCACATGGGGAAACCCCACACTACCATCGGCGATGCATCGTTTCACTACTGAGTTCGGGATGGGATCAGGTGGTTCCAATGCTCTATGGTCGTCAAGAAATTCTGTTGCCAGAATGTCCAGATGGACAGCCCAGCGAATTCGGATATGCGATATTTGTGGTCTTACGAATTTTCGGGTCTTTCGTCTTCACCACCGCAATCTGCGTCAGCAAATTGCTTGGGTGTTATATGGTCAAGCCTCACGGGCAATTAGTATTGGTTAGCTCAACGCCTCACAGCGCTTACACACCCAACCTATCAACGTCGTAGTCTTCGACGGCCCTTTAGGGGATTCAAGATCCCAGTGAGATCTCATCTTGAGGCAAGTTTCCCGCTTAGATGCTTTCAGCGGTTATCTCTTCCGAACATAGCTACCCGGCAATGCCACTGGCGTGACAACCGGAACACCAGAGGTTCGTCCACTCCGGTCCTCTCGTACTAGGAGCAGCCCCTCTCAAATCTCAAACGTCCACGGCAGATAGGGACCGAACTGTCTCACGACGTTCTAAACCCAGCTCGCGTACCACTTTAAATGGCGAACAGCCATACCCTTGGGACCGGCTTCAGCCCCAGGATGTGATGAGCCGACATCGAGGTGCCAAACACCGCCGTCGATATGAACTCTTGGGCGGTATCAGCCTGTTATCCCCGGAGTACCTTTTATCCGTTGAGCGATGGCCCTTCCATACAGAACCACCGGATCACTAAGACCTACTTTCGTACCTGCTCGACGTGTTTGTCTCGCAGTCAAGCGCGCTTTTGCCTTTATACTCTACGACCGATTTCCGACCGGTCTGAGCGCACCTTCGTACTCCTCCGTTACTCTTTGGGAGGAGACCGCCCCAGTCAAACTACCCACCATACACTGTCCTCGATCCGGATAACGGACCTGAGTTAGAACCTCAAAGTTGCCAGGGTGGTATTTCAAGGATGGCTCCATGAGAACTGGCGTCCCCACTTCAAAGCCTCCCACCTATCCTACACAAGCAAATTCAAAGTCCAGTGCAAAGCTATAGTAAAGGTTCACGGGGTCTTTCCGTCTAGCCGCGGATACACTGCATCTTCACAGCGATTTCAATTTCACTGAGT
>NZ_CP139018.1:0-120000 GCF_034044115.1 Pseudomonas sp. BO3-4 | reverse complement strand
CCTGATCCCGGTGGGCGAGAGCAGCCAGCATGGCGACCGTGGAATACAACCCGGTCAGAATGTCGGTAAGCGCCACCCCCACCTTGACCGGCCCGGCGCCCTCTTCACCCTCCGGACGACCAGTCAGGCTCATCAGCCCACCCAACCCCTGGATCATGAAGTCATAGCCAGCGCGCTTGGCATAGGGCCCGGTCTGACCGAAGCCGGTAATGGAGCAATAGATGAGCTGCGGGTTTATCGCCTTCAGGCTCTGGTAGTCCAGGCCATACGCTGCCAGCCCACCTACCTTGAAGTTCTCTATGACGATATCGCACTTCGCCGCCAGTTCACGCACCAGCCGCTGTCCCTCCGGCTGGGTAAAGTCGATGGTCACTGAGCGCTTGTTGCGGTTGGCCGACAGGTAATAGGCCGCCTCACTGGTGTCCTCACCTTCGGCATCCTTGAGAAAAGGCGGCCCCCATGAGCGGGTATCGTCGCCACTGCCAGGGCGCTCGACCTTGATCACGTCGGCGCCAAGGTCAGCCAAAATCTGACCAGACCACGGGCCGGCCAACACGCGCGAAAGGTCTAGCACCCGCAGATGTGATAGCGCGCCCATGGCTTGCTCCTTATCAATAGAACGCCTGGATACCGGTCTGCGCACGACCCAGGATAAGTGCATGCACATCATGGGTACCTTCATAGGTGTTGACCACCTCCAGGTTAACCAGATGGCGGGCCACACCAAACTCGTCGGAGATGCCGTTGCCGCCCAGCATGTCACGCGCCATACGGGCGATATCCAGCGCCTTGCCGCAGGAATTGCGCTTCATGATGGAAGTGATTTCCACCGCAGCCGTCCCTTCATCCTTCATGCGACCCAGACGCAGGCAGCCCTGCAGCGCCAGGGTGATTTCTGTCTGCATGTCGGCAAGCTTCTTCTGAATCAACTGGTTGGCGGCCAGTGGACGACCAAACTGCTGACGGTCCAGGGTGTACTGGCGAGCGGTGTGCCAGCAGGCTTCAGCGGCACCCAGCGCACCCCACGAAATACCATAGCGAGCCGAGTTCAGGCAGGTGAACGGGCCCTTGAGGCCACGCACGTCCGGGAAGATGTTCTCTTCTGGCACGAACACATTGTCCATGACGATTTCACCAGTGATCGACGCGCGCAGGCCAACCTTGCCATGGATTGCCGGGGCACTGAGGCCTTGCCAGCCTTTTTCCAGTACGAAGCCACGAATATCGCCCGCATCATCCTTGGCCCACACCACGAACACATCGGCGATGGGACTGTTGGTGATCCACATTTTACTGCCGGTCAGCCGGTAGCCACCGTCGACCTTCCTCGCGCGCGTAATCATCGAACCAGGATCGGAGCCATGGTTAGGCTCGGTCAGACCGAAGCAACCGATCCACTCGCCACTGGCCAACTTGGGGAGGTACTTCTGCTTTTGAGCTTCGGTGCCAAATTCGTTGATCGGCACCATCACCAGCGACGACTGCACACTCATCATCGAGCGGTAACCTGAGTCGATACGTTCCACTTCGCGAGCAATAAGGCCATAGCACACATAATTCAGGCCACTGCCACCGTATTGCTCGGGAATGGTTGCACCCAACAGGCCTACTTCACCCATCTCGCGGAAGATCGCCGGATCGGTCTGCTCATGGCGGAAGGCCTCAAGCACACGCGGGGCCAGCTTGTCCTGGGCGAACTGATAAGCGCTGTCACGCACCATGCGCTCTTCTTCAGTGAGCTGCTGATCCAGCAGCAACGGGTCGATCCAGTTGAAGCTTGCTTTACCGGCCATGAGCGAATCCTCGAAATAGGGGTCAGTTTCTTGTGCCTTTGAGCCTAGGCCTGATCGGCCGCCGGGACAAACGAGGATTGCGCACCAATTAGTGATATTTTGTCACTCCGTAAATCGGCAAAACGCCTTATTGACAGCCTTACAAGTGAGGTTGACGTACATGCGCCGTAAGATCCCCAGTACCGCCGCCCTGATTTGCTTCGAGGCGGCAGCCCGTAACGAGAGCTTTACCAAGGCTGCCCAGGAACTCGCGCTGACCCAGGGTGCCGTCTGTCGGCAGATCGGTGGCCTGGAAGCCTTCCTTAATGTGGAACTGTTCCGTCGCTCGCGCCGCGGCGTAAGGCTGACCGAAGCCGGCCTGTCCTACAGTCGCCAGGTGGCGGCCCAACTGGACGCCGTGGAGCGCGATACCTTGTCGGTCATGCGCCAGCAAGGCGCCAATGTGATCGAGCTGGCGGTAGTGCCGACGTTTGGCACTCAATGGCTGCTACCACGGCTCAAGGACTTCCAGCAGCGCCACCCGGAGGTCACAGTCAACCTCACCAACCGCACCCGGCCATTCCTGTTCGCCGACACTACCTTCGATGCCGCCATCTATTTTGGTGATGCGGACTGGTCAGGCACCCAGTCGCACCAACTGATGGGTGAAAACCCAGTACCCGTGTGCAGCCCGGCACTGCTGAACGGCCAGGGCATGCTCGAGGCACGCCGCATCGCGCAGCTACCACTGCTGCAGCAGAGCACGCGCCCGTATGCCTGGCGGCAATGGTTCGGCAGTGTGGGCATGAATGTGGAGCGCGACATGACAGGCCCGCGCTATGAACTATTCTCGATGCTCGCCCAGGCGGCCATGCACGACATGGGCATTGCCCTGATACCACCGTTCCTGATCCAGCGGGAGTTGGAGGAGGGAAGGCTGGTGGTCGCTAACAGGCATGCCCTGAGTAGCGACAAGGCCTACTATCTGATGATTCCAGAGCGCAAGGTGGAGTCGGCGTCGCTACGCGCCTTTCGCGACTGGCTGGTAAGCCAGGCTCAGGCCTACCTGAATAGATCAGGGGCAAGCGCGACAAATTGACCATGTAGTCAATTATTTTAAACACCTACAGATATATGTATATGTCGCATATTCGCAAACTGTAACGCAAGCATAAAAACACCCTTTAACCGTGCTCAGTACGCGGCTTTGCGGGTTATTTTGCGACATCCAACTAGTCGTAAGCGAATTGGCCGCTTTTTTTTTGATTTTTTCTCCTAATCTGCCAATGGCGCATGTTTGAGGGGCTGCAACCCTATTGCTGCGACAAGCGGTCACAGGGTGACTTGTAGTTTTGACTTCGTTTCGCTTCAGAACCGGTTGAAGGCCTTCGGGTTCGTCTGCAAAATGCTTCGCCCCGCCCGGGATCCGGCGGGTTGGCGCTCCACAGCCGCCCCAGCACACCATCCGAAGTGTGCTGGCTTCTACAAAGACAAAAGGTCACCGCAGGAGAAATAGTCGTGCACATTGGTGTTCCTCTCGAGACGCAGACCGGTGAGACAAGGGTCGCTGCGACCCCCGAAACCATCAAGAAACTGATTGGCCAGGGCCATCAGGTCACCGTTCAACGGGGGGCAGGGCTCAACGCCGCCATTCCGGACAGTGCCTATGAAGCCGTGGGTGCTTCCCTTGGAAGCGCCGCCGATGCCTACGGCGCCCAATTGGTACTCAAAGTGGTCGCCCCCAACGACCAGGAACTGGCCCTGATCAACAGCGGCAGCCTTCTGGTGGGCATGCTCAACCCCTTCAACGGTGAACTGATCGGCAAGATGGCCGAACGCGGTATTACCGCCTTCGCCCTGGAAGCCGCGCCGCGAACCTCGCGGGCGCAGAGCCTGGACGTGCTGTCGTCGCAGGCCAACATCGCCGGCTACAAGGCCGTGTTGCTGGCAGCCCATCACTACCCACGCTTCATGCCAATGCTGATGACCGCTGCCGGTACCGTTAAGGCCGCACGCGTCCTGGTACTGGGCGCTGGCGTTGCCGGCTTGCAGGCTATCGCCACCGCCAAGCGCCTGGGTGCGGTGATCGAAGCATCCGACGTTCGCCCGGCGGTGAAAGAGCAGATCGAATCACTGGGTGCAAAATTCATCGACGTGCCCTACGAGACCGACGAGGAGCGAGAATGCGCCGAAGGTGTTGGCGGCTATGCCCGACCAATGCCGGCCAGTTGGATGCAGCGCCAGGCGCAGGCCGTGCACGAGCGCGCCAAGCAGGCCGATATCGTCATCACCACCGCGCTGATCCCCGGGCGCAAGGCGCCAACCCTGCTGAGCGCCGAAACCGTGGCGCAGATGAAGCCTGGCTCGGTGGTCATCGACCTGGCTGCAGCCCAAGGCGGCAACTGCCCACTGACCGTCGCAGACCAGGTGGTGCAGGAGAACGGCGTGACCATCGTCGGCCCGACCAACCTGCCGGCCCAGGTGAGTGCCGATGCCTCGGCACTGTATGCACGCAACCTGCTGGACTTCATGAAGCTGCTGTTCGACAAGGATGGCGCGCTGATCATCAACCTCGAAGACGACATCGTCGCGGCCTGCCTGATGTGCCGTGATGGTCAGATCGTCCGCAAGAACGGCTAAGGAGCACGACAATGGAAGACATGCTGATTTCCCACGGCATCTACAACCTGATCATTTTCGTGCTGGCCATCTATGTGGGCTACCACGTGGTGTGGAACGTCACCCCGGCGCTGCACACCCCACTGATGGCGGTCACCAATGCCATCTCGGCAATCGTCATCGTCGGCGCCATGCTGGCCGCGGCCCTGACCGTGACCCCGGCCGGCAAGCTGATGGGCACCCTGGCCGTGGCCCTTGCCGCAGTCAACGTGTTCGGTGGCTTCCTGGTCACCCGCCGCATGCTTGAAATGTTCAAGAAGAAAACCAAGAACGAGGCGAAGAAGTAAGCATGAGCATGAATCTGGTAACGCTCCTCTACCTCGTCGCCTCGGTGTGCTTCATCCAGGCGCTCAAGGGCCTGTCGCACCCGACTACCTCGCGGCGCGGCAATCTGTTCGGCATGATCGGCATGGGTCTCGCCATCCTCACGACGGTCGGCCTCATTTATAAGCTTGGGGCTGAACTTGCCACTGCCGGTATCGGCTATGTCATCGTCGGCCTGCTGGTCGGCGGCACCGCCGGTTCGATCATGGCCAAGCGCGTCGAAATGACCAAAATGCCCGAACTGGTCGCTTTCATGCACAGCATGATCGGCCTCGCCGCGGTGTTCATTGCCATCGCCGCCGTGCTGGAGCCACAGTCGATGGGCATTGTGGCTGCCATCAGCGATCCGATCCCCACCGGCAACCGCCTGGAGCTGTTCCTCGGTGCTGCCATCGGTGCCATTACCTTCTCCGGTTCGGTGATCGCCTTTGGCAAATTGTCGGGCAAGTACAAGTTCCGCCTCTTCCAAGGCGCACCGGTACAGTTCGCTGGCCAGCACAAACTGAACCTGATCCTTGGCCTGACCACCATCGCCCTTGGCCTGCTGTTCACTTTCACTGGCCACTACAGTGCCTTCACCCTGATGCTGGTCCTGGCCTTCATCATGGGTGTGCTGATCATTATTCCGATCGGCGGCGCCGACATGCCAGTGGTGGTGTCGATGCTCAACAGCTACTCGGGGTGGGCAGCGGCCGGCATCGGCTTCTCGCTGAACAACTCGATGCTGATCATCGCCGGTTCCTTGGTAGGTTCGTCCGGTGCCATCCTCTCGTACATCATGTGCAAGGCGATGAACCGCTCGTTCTTCAACGTCATCCTTGGCGGCTTCGGTGGCGATACCGACACTGGCGCGGCGCAAGGTTCGCAAGAACAGCGGCCGGTGAAGTCCGGTTCGGCTGACGATGCCACCTTCCTGCTCAGCAATGCCGACAGCGTGATCATCGTTCCGGGCTACGGCCTGGCGGTGGCCCGCGCACAACACGCACTGAAAGAGCTGACCGAGAAGCTGACCCACAACGGCGTGACCGTGAAGTATGCGATTCACCCGGTGGCGGGCCGCATGCCCGGGCACATGAACGTACTGCTGGCCGAGGCTGAAGTGCCGTACGATCAGGTATTCGAGATGGAAGACATCAACGCCGAGTTCGGCCAGGCCGACGTGGTGCTGGTGCTGGGCGCCAACGACGTGGTCAACCCGGCGGCGAAGAACGATCCCAAGTCGCCAATCGCCGGCATGCCGATCCTCGAGGCGTTCAAAGCCAAGACCATCATCGTCAACAAACGCTCGATGGCCAGCGGCTATGCCGGCCTGGACAACGAACTGTTCTATCTGGACAAGACCATGATGGTGTTCGGTGACGCCAAGAAGGTCATCGAGGACATGGTCAAGGCGGTGGAGTGACACCAGCCGCTGCAAACCAGCTGATATAAAGGAAGCCCCGGTCAGAATCTGCCGGGGCTTTTCTTTTATTGATCCGGATCAACGGCTCAAATACAAGGCTTCTCATACGACCATGGTCGTGGGACGGCAATGGGCGAAATCTCTAGACTGCGCTGCAGTAGTTTCAGTAGCCCGAGATAACAATCCATGTACCGTGATCGTATCCGCTTGTCCTCCCTGCACAGCAAGGTAATGAGTGCGGCTGATGCCGCTGGTCTGATCGAGGACGGCATGACTGTCGGCATGAGCGGCTTCACCCGCGCCGGCGAAGCCAAGGCCGTACCGCATGCACTGGCCGAACGTGCCAAGCAATCGCCACTGAAAATCAGCCTGATGACCGGCGCCAGCCTGGGCAATGACCTGGACAAACAACTGACCGAGGCCGGTGTGTTGGCCCGCCGCATGCCGTTCCAGGTCGACAGCACCCTGCGCAAAGCCATCAATGACGGCCAGGTGATGTTCATTGACCAGCACCTGTCGGAAACCGTCGAGCAACTGCGCAACCAGCAGCTGAAGCTGCCGGACATCGCGGTCATCGAAGCCGTGGCCATCACCGAGCAAGGCCACATCGTGCCAACCACGTCGGTGGGCAACTCGGCCAGCTTCGCGATCTTCGCCAAGCAGGTGATTGTAGAGATCAACCTCTCGCACAACACCAACCTCGAAGGCCTGCACGACATCTATATCCCAACCTACCGTCCGACTCGCACGCCAATCCCGCTGGTCAAGGTAGACGACCGTATCGGCAGCACCGCGATCCCGATCGACCCGGCCAAGATCGTCGGTATCGTCATCAGTGACCAGCCAGACTCGCCGTCCACTGTGCTGCCGCCAGATGATGAAACACAGGGCATCGCCGACCACCTGATCAACTTCCTCAAGAAGGAAGTGGATGCAGGCCGTATGACCAACAAGCTCGGCCCGCTGCAAGCCGGCATTGGCAGCATTGCCAATGCGGTGATGTGCGGCCTGATCGAGTCGCCGTTCGAAGACCTGACCATGTACTCCGAAGTGCTGCAGGACTCCACCTTCGACCTGATCGACGCCGGCAAGCTTAGCTTCGCATCGGGCAGCTCGATCACCCTGTCAACGCGCCGCAATGCCGATGTGTTCGGCAACCTGGAGCGCTACAAGGACAAGTTGGTGCTACGCCCGCAGGAAATCTCCAACCACCCGGAAGTGGTACGTCGCCTGGGCATCATCGGTATCAACACCGCACTGGAGTTCGATATCTACGGCAACGTCAACTCCACTCACGTCTGTGGCACCAGGATGATGAACGGCATCGGTGGCTCCGGCGACTTCGCCCGTAACGCCCACCTGGCCGTGTTCGTCACCAAGTCGATTGCCAAAGGCGGGGCGATTTCCAGCGTGGTGCCAATGGTCAGCCATGTCGACCACACCGAGCACGACGTGGACATCCTGGTCACCGAGCAGGGCCTGGCGGACCTGCGTGGCCTGGCGCCGCGCGAGCGGGCGCGAGCGATCATCGACAACTGCGTGCACCCAGACTACCGCGCTGCGCTGAACGACTACTTCGACCGTGCCTGCCAGCGTGGCGGCCATACCCCGCACATCCTGCGTGAAGCCCTGAGCTGGCACGAAAACCTGGAAGAAACCGGGCGCATGCTGGCTAGTTGATCCAGATGTGGTACGGAACGGCGGCCCTGCCTCCGCTGTTCCGGCCTCTTCGCGGGCTTGCCCGCTCCCACAGGTGATGTGCAACCCTAAAGGGCAGCACTTTCTCTATGGGAGCGGGCAAGCTCGCGAATAGCCCATAACAGTCAAACCCTTCTATCAATACACCTTTCCGCCATCAGCAGAATAATCTGTTCTACTGTACTGGTGTTTTCAGATCTTCCCGACTGACAAATCCCCTTCTTCGAATCAAAGCGCACCAAAGAAGTGCGGACCAGTACAGTTGCGCCTATTTCGAGTGCAACAGTAGGGTTACACAGTTAACTGAGCCATCGTCTTTCAACTGAACTGTATCTACTGTTATGGACGACAGAGGAGGATCATTGGCATCAGTTAAATCACTACCTAATGCCGCCATAAGCGGAAGGATGAAGCATCATGGAACGTACCCTCAGTTCCGGTCTGGTTTTTGAAAGCAACGCCCAGCAATCCAACACCTCGCTGCCGCTGCGCGCATTGTCGACCCTGCTGCTGTGGCAGCGCCGTATGACCAGCCGTCGTCAACTGGCTCGCCTGGACTCCCGCCTGCTGGCAGACGCCGGTATCAGCGAGTCGCAGCGTTACGAAGAGCTGAGCAAGCCTTTCTGGCGCTAAGCTCCCGGCTTGCCGGCTTCGGCCGGCACCGTGAATTCCCCAAACCCGTTGCAGGTAACTGCAGCGGGTTTTTTATTGCCCGAGAGATACGCTGTAGAGCACTTCAGATCACGACCAGTACAGTTTTACAAATACAAAAAAATGCCTTAACAGTTGCCTGGCGTAGCACTCGTTATCATCCCTACGCAGCACTGCGTGATACGCTTGGCATAACCGTCTGCTGGAACCCGTTGTTGAAACGTACCGTGACGATCCCTGCAAACGTCCGATAAAGCAGAACCAACCTGACCCTACCCCAGGAGTCCACGATCATGTCCCGTAAACACCTGCTTGGCGCCGCCCTGCTGCTTGGCCTGGCTGGCACTGCCAATGCCACCAGTTTCGTTGTCACCACCGACGCGGTAGTGGGCGCCGTTGCTGCCTCCACCGACGCCACATCCGACGTGAGTTCTTCGTTCCGTGACGACAAGATCGTCCAGGCAGCCCGCGATGACGCAGCCAGCTTCGTCGGCACCCAGGGCGCTATCCGCGGCGCCCGACTGGAAAGCGCCTTTGTACACATCCGTTCGAACATGCCTGCCCTGCAAGCCAGCGATGCACAGCTGGCCCAGGCCATCCTGGCACTCTGATACACGCCATGCGAGACAGGTGCGTTGGCTTCGGCCCTCGCACCTGAGGTAGGCTTCGCCGTTCATTTTTCCAGCCTTCAAGAAAGCTCATGCGTTATCTGTTGCCGTTGCTGTTCGCCGCCGCAGGCATGGCCAGCGCCCATGCCATGGATACGACCACACAAAGCCTGGTCATCACCGGCTATGTCACCAGCCAGGTCACAGCCGCACCCTTCGACCGCAAACTGGTCAGACAGGCCCGCGACGATGCCGCCGCATTCGTTGCCAGCGACGGCCTGATCCGTGGTGCACGCCTGGAAGCCGCCCTTGAATCATTACGCCACAATTGCGCACGGCACGCCGTCGGCGATCTGGAACTGGCGCAGGCAATTCTCGTCCAATAACTACATTTGACTCCCTGTATTTTTCGGAGATGCTCCATGCGTAAACCGCTGATTGCCGCTTCCCTCGGCATGCTGCTGCTGGCCGACCTGGCCCAGGCACAGACCCTGGTGGCCACCAGCAACATCATCGTGCGTGCCTTTGGCCGTTCGATCGACTTCACCTCAGACACCACCACCTCGATCCGCGACTCCAAAGTGGTGCGCGAAGCCCACGACGACGCTGCAAGCTTTGTCGCCAGCAACGGTGACATCCGCGGCGTCCAACTCGAGGCAGCCTTCAATACCCTGCGCGAGCGCGTACCGGAAGCGCGAGGCGCCAGCGACCAGGTGCTGGCTGAAGCCATACTCGCACTGTGAAGCGCGTGCGTGCCTGGCTGCTCGGCTGCGCCCTGACGCTGCTCGGCACGCCCGCCTTGGCCGACCTGCAGCTTGAGCTGCAGGCGTCCGGCCTCGACCCACAACAAACAAAAGCCTCCCAAGCCCTGCTCGACGAGGCCATGGGCAAGCTGCCACCGCGCTTCAAGCAACAGCTGGACCGCCGCGTGCGGGTCAGCTGGAGCGACAACATGCCTGCCGACGCCTATGGGCAGGCTTCACTGATATCCACCCTCGAGCTCAACCGCCGCTTGCTGCCCAGCCTCACCGATGGCAGCGCCGCCACTGAGCGCACCGACCGCCCACATGGCACGGTGCGTGAAGAGCTGCTGGCCACCGTGCTGCACGAGCTCACCCATCTCTACGACCGTGCCCGCCTGTGGCCCAGCGCCGAAAATTCGCTGATTGCACGCTGCAAGCGCCAGCAAGGCACGCTGGGCAAGGTCGGCCTGCCGGAAGAATGCCGCGGGCAGGCCGAGCGCCGCTTCACCCTGAGCGACGACCCACGCCTGCTCGACCTGGCCGGGTGGCAGCAGTACGTGGGCCGACGAGGCGAGCGCGAACCGCACAATGGCCAATTCGTGCGCAGCCCCGACAGCTATGAGTTGAGCAGCCCCAAGGAATACATCGCGGTCAACATGGAGTATTTCCTCCTCGACCCGAGCTACAGCTGCCGTCGCCCGGCGCTGTATCAGTACCTCCGCGAACACTTCGGCTGGGCACCCCAACAGGACACCTGTGCCAAAGGCCTGCCATTCATCAATGCCGGCAGCGACTTCGCCCGCCAGCCGCTAGGTGAAATCGACCCAGAGCGGGTCTACGAAGTGGACTATCTGCTGGCTGAAGCCAATCAGAACCTGGTCAGCCGCTGGGGGCACAGCATGCTGCGCCTGGTGATCTGCAAGCCGGGCCGACCACGCGGCCCAGACTGCCGCCTGGACCTTGATCAAAGCCTGGTGCTTTCGTACCGCGCCTTCGTCAACGACGTGCAACTCTCCAGCTGGGACGGCCTGGTCGGCAACTACCCGTCGCGGCTATTCGTGCTTCCGCTGGGCCAGGTGATCGACGAATACACCAAGACCGAGCTGCGCAGCCTGGCCTCGGTGCCCTTGAAGCTCAACCGCGACGAAATCGAGAACCTGGTGCGCCAGGCCGCCGAGATGCACTGGAGCTATGACGGCAACTACTGGTTCCTGTCCAACAACTGTGCCGTGGAGTCGTTGAAGCTGCTGCGCAGCGGCACCGCCAATCCACGCCTCAACGACCTGGACAGCATCATGCCCAACGGTTTGCTGGCCGTGCTCAAGGGCAGGGGGCTGGCAGACACCAGCGTGCTTGATAACCCGCGCGAAGCGTTACGCCTGGGCTACCGCTTCGATTCTTACCGCGACCGGTACCAGGCCATGTTCGAGGTGCTGAGAAAGCAATTGCCAATCAAGCAAGCTCTGGTTGAAGACTGGCTGGCCCTCAATGCCGAGCAGCGCCGTAGCTGGTTCGCCAAGGCTGACCTGCGCACCAGCGCGGCACTGCTTCTGCTTGAGCAGGCCAGCCTGCGCCGGCAGCTTCTGCTGGCCCAGGACGAGGTCAAGCAGCGTTACCTGAATGCCGCAGCCTTGAAGGATGGCAGCATCAACAAAGCCGATGCCACGCTCAAGCAAATGCTTGCCAACAGCGGTTTTCTCAGCCGCCCGGCAGAGTTGCTCGATTCCAAAGGCTACGGGCTGCCGCAGCCAGAAGAGCGCAAGCGCCTGGAGCAGGTGAGCAGAGAGCGCCAGGCACAGCTGTTGCGCTTGAGCACCAGCCTGGACAAAGAGGTGAGGGCGCTGCTGGAGCCGTCGCGAGCCAAGGAAATTGCAGCGGTCGAGGCCAACGTGAAGCAGATCGGCGAGCACTTGCGGGCGTTGCACAAGGCTGCTGGTGGCCTGCAGTTGTGATGGATGACGGGCTGGCCCTTTCGCGGGCAAGCCCGCGCCTACAGGCGCTCCTCATCTTCCGAGGGCAAATCCTCATCCAGATGCAACCAGGGCAACCGGCTGCCTACCCAGATATGCCGGTTGGCTCGTACCCGCTCAGGGTGATCCAGCGTGGCCACCGTCACATCGATCGTCTGCGGGCTATGCGTGGTCACCAGCGCCACATGCGCCCCACACTGCCCACAGAAGTAGCGGCTGCAACTGGCAGGCGCCACATAGCAGTTCGGCTCGCCCGTCAACCACTGGAACCCAGAACGGGGCAGGGTAAGCCAGGTGACCACCAGTCCACCGCTGACCCGCCTGCAGATCGAACAATGACAGTGGGCAATGTCCGTCAGGTTGCCCTCCAGTCGATAACGCAGGGCTCCACAATGGCAGCCACCTTCGGTTACATCCTGCATCACCTACCTCTCGTCACCTTTGCTTCAGCGAAAGCTGGCTGAAAGCTTGCCCTTTTAGGATAGCGCCCACTACCGGCACAAGACCGGTCAGCCAGGGCACCCGGTCAATACCGCGCCCGGCCCAATCAACAACAACAATGGTGATTCTGATGTATTCCTGTGCCCGCCTTTTCGTAGTCCCCCTCCGCATGCTCCCCGCACAGCGCCCTACGCGCTGATACGCCCGAATCGACTGTTCTTTCGCCGCGCCACGCCTGGAGTATTGCCATGCTGACCTTCCTCGGCTTTGCCATGGTCATCACGTTCATGTACCTGATCATGACCAAGCGCCTTTCGGCCTTGATCGCGCTGATTCTGGTACCGATCCTGTTCGCCCTGTTCGGTGGTTTTTCCGCCAAGATCGGCCCCATGATGCTAGAGGGCATCAGCAAGCTCGCACCTACCGGCGTGATGCTGATGTTCGCCATCCTCTATTTCGCCCTGATGATCGATTCCGGCCTGTTCGACCCGGCCGTTCGCAAGATCCTCAAGCTGGTCAAGGGCGATCCGCTGAAAGTCTCGGTCGGCACTGCTGTACTGGCCCTGGTGGTCTCACTCGACGGTGACGGTGCCACCACCTACATGATCTGCTGCGCCGCCATGCTGCCGATGTACAGCCGCCTGGGCATGAGCCCGCGGATCATGGCCGGCCTGATCATCCTCGCCGGCGGCGTGATGAACATGACCCCCTGGGGTGGGCCGACCGCGCGTGCTGCCAGCGCCCTGCACGTAGACCCGTCAGACATCTTCGTGCCGATGATCCCGGCCATGCTGTTCGGTGTGCTGGCGATCCTGGCCATTGCCTACATGTATGGCAAGCGTGAACGCGCCCGCCTGGGCGAACTGCATCTGCCTACCGACGACATCGACCACAGCGAAATCACCGTCTCGCAGTACCCGGACGCACGCCGGCCCAAGCTGCTGTACTTCAACGGTGCCCTGACCGCCGCCCTGATGGTCGCGCTGATCGCCGGCCTGCTGCCGCTGCCAGTGCTGTTCATGATTGCCTTCAGTATCGCCATGATCGTCAACTACCCGTGCCTGCAACAGCAGAAGGACCGCATCGCCGCCCACGCCGGCAGCGTACTGGCCGTGACCGGGCTGATCTTCGCCGCCGGCATCTTCACCGGCATCCTGTCCGGCACCGGCATGGTCGACGCCATGTCCAAGAGCCTGCTGGCGGTCATCCCCGAGGCACTGGGCCCATACTTGGCCGTAATCACCGCGATCGTGAGCATGCCGTTCACCTTCTTCATGTCCAACGACGCGTTCTACTACGGCGTGCTGCCGGTGCTGGCCGAGGCCGCTAGCCACTATGGCATCACCCCGGTGGAAATGGCCCGTGCGTCGATCGTCGGGCAGCCGGTACACCTGCTCAGCCCGCTGGTACCCTCCACCTACCTGCTGGTGGCCCTGGCCGGTATCGAGTTCGGCGATCATCAGCGCTTCACGCTCAAGTGGGCAGTGCTGGTATGCCTGTGCATAATGCTCGGCGCACTGCTGATGGGGATTTTCCCGCTGTTCAGTAGTCTTTAATACATCCGTATAACGTACGCGACGCGCCCTGACCGGGGCGCGTTGCCATTACCGCTCGAAGGAAAATACATGGAATGGCTGACCAGCCCGGAAATCTGGGTTGCCTTTTTCACCCTTACCGCGCTTGAGATCGTCCTCGGTATCGACAACATCATCATGATCTCGATTCTGGTCAGCCGCATGCCCAAGCACATGCAGCCACGTACCCGGATCTTCGGCCTGGCCCTGGCCATGGTCACCCGTATCATGCTGCTGCTGTCGATTACCTGGGTGATGCGCCTTACCGCCGACCTGTTCGTGGTATTTGGCCAAGGCATCTCCGGGCGTGACCTGATCCTGTTCTTCGGTGGCCTGTTCCTGCTGTGGAAGAGCTCGCAAGAGATCTACCACGGCCTGGAAGGCGAGGACGAGAACGCAGAGGAGCCCAAAGGCGCAGGTGGCAAGTTCTTCTACACCATCATCCAGATCGCCATCATCGACATCGTGTTCTCGCTGGACTCGGTGATCACCGCTGTGGGCATGGTTTCCCACGTACCGGTGATGATCGCCGCCATCGTCGTGGCCGTGCTGGTGATGATGCTGTGCGCCGGCGCCATCAGCAATTTCATCGACAAGCACCCGTCGCTGAAGATGCTCGCGCTGTCGTTCCTGATCGTGGTCGGTACTGTACTGATCGCTGAAGCGTTCGATGTGCATGTACCGAAGGGCTATGTCTACTTCGCCATGGCCTTCTCGCTGGGGGTGGAAGCCATCAACATACGCATGCGCACCGCCATGGCCCGCAAGGAAGGCAAAGATCATGAACCGGTGAAACTGCGCAAGGACATTCCGGGTCAATAAGGCCAAGGAAGTGCTGCACAACAAGGGCCCTTCGCAGGGCCCTTTTTCATGCCTTTTTTCTGTACGTTTTTTCCTGCGCGTTGTCACTGTAGAGGCTTGCCCGCGAAGCAGCCCCGACAGGCCGTCATTCGTTTCAAGATCTGTTTCAAATAAATGACTGCCATGCGAAGCTGGCGACAGCTTGGCAAAACAGCTAAAGCTTTGAGTGAGCACCGAAAATTCTTCAAACGCTCACGTTTCTTTTCTTGGCCCGATGGGCCTATGCAACAGGGGGCCTTCGCCATGCTGACCCTGCTCAACCTGCTCTCGGCCGTGACGCTTCTGGTCTGGGGTACCCACATTGTGCGTACCGGCATCCTTCGGGTATTCGGCTCGAACCTGCGACGCATCATCAGCCAGAACATGGACAAGCGCCCGCTGGCATTCATCGCCGGTATTCTGGTCACGGCCATGGTTCAAAGCAGTAACGCCACGGCCATGCTGGTCACCTCTTTCGTCGGCCAAGGCCTGATGGCCATGACCCCGGCCTTGGCGATCATGCTGGGTGCCGACGTGGGCACCGCACTGATGGCCCGGGTACTGACCTTCGACCTGTCCTGGCTGTCGCCGCTGCTGATCTTCCTTGGCGTGATCTTCTTTCTTTCGCGCAAGCAGACACGGGCCGGCCAACTGGGCCGAGTAGGCATCGGGCTTGGCCTGATCATCCTGGCACTTGAGCTTATCGTGCAGGCAGCTGCGCCGATCACCCATGCCCAGGGCGTGAAAGTGCTGTTTGCCTCACTGACCGGCGACATCATGCTCGACGCTCTGGTCGGGGCAATGTTCGCCATGATTTCCTATTCCAGCCTGGCCGCCGTTCTGCTCACAGCGACACTGGCCGGCGCCGAACTGATCAGCTTGCCGGTAGCCATCGGGCTGGTGGTCGGCGCCAACATCGGCAGCGGGCTGCTGGCCTTCATCAGTACCAGCATGCAGAACGCCGCCGGGCGTCGGGTGGCCTTGGGCAGCCTGCTGTACAAGCTGATCGGCCTGGTGCTGATCATCCCTGTGCTGCACCCGCTGGTGGCATGGATGGACTCGCTGAGTTTCAGCCCTCAGGAGCTGGTCATCGGCTTTCACCTGCTCTACAACACGCTGCGTTGTCTGATCATGCTGCCCACGGTCAAACCGATGGGTCGGCTGTGCAACGCCCTGCTGCCTGAACGGGAAATCGGCAATGGTCAGGTGCGCCCCCGTCACCTTGACACCTCGGCCCTGGAAACGCCCAGCCTGGCCCTGGCCAACGCCGCCCGCGAGACTTTGCGCCTGGGGGATATCGTCGACAGCCTGCTCGAAGCCATGCTTGGAGCCCTGCGTGGCACCCAGACCGCCTTGCCACAGCAAGTTCGCGCCTTGGGCGAAGACGCCGAAGCCCTGTACAGTGCAATCAAGCTGTACCTGGCGCAGATGTCACGGGAAGACCTCAGCGAACAGGACAACCGCCGCTGGGCCGAAATCATCGAGCTGGCAATTAACCTCAAACTCGCCTGTGACCTGATCGAACGCATGCTGCGCAAGGTCCAGCAGCAGAAAACCAGCCAGCGTCGGGAATTTTCCCAGGTAGGCCTGGAAGAGCTGACCGGCCTGCAGGAGCAATTGCTGGCCAATCTGCGCCTGGGCCTGTCGGTGTTCCTCAGTGCCGACCCGGAAAGCGCCCGCTTGCTGCTGCGGGAAAAACGCCGGTTCCGTGCCCAGGAGCGGCGCCTCGCACACGCCCATGTCAGCCGCCTGCAGCGCAAGGTCGTGCAAAGTATCGAGACCAGTTCGCTACACTTGGAACTGATCGCCGACATGAAGCGGTTGAACTCTTTGTTCTGTAGCAGTGCCTATGTGGTACTGGGCGGCTCGGACACCGGAGGGCTGATGCTCGACAGTGTGCCCGATGAAGCCCGCCAGCCGTGATTTCTCCTAGCTGAGGACCCTCGCTCGCCCATGCGTTGCCTGATGTTCGTTTGCCTGCTGATCTGCAGCCTGCCCTCGTTCGCCCTCGACCGCTCGCGGGTTGAAGGCTACCTGTTGCCTAATGGTCTGCAGGTCATCCTGAAAAACGGCTACGAACGGGACCATGTGGCGATTCGTCTAGTGGTCGGCGTGGGCCTGGATGATTTCGACTGCGAGCAGAAAGAGCTGCCACACCTGCTTGAGCACCTGTTGTTCAGTGGCATCGACGAAACAGGCGAAGGCGGGCTGGAAGAGCGCCTGCAAGCGCTCGGCGGCGAGTGGAACGCCTATACCAGCAGTGCCGACACCACCTTTGTCATCGAGGCCCCGGCGCGCAACCAGCGCAAGGTCCTCGACCTGCTGTTGGCAGTCATCCGCGATACCACCATCGACGCCAAGGCCTTGACCACCGCCAAGCGCATCATAGAGCGCGAGGATGGCGGCCACTATGGCCACCTGCAGCGCTGGCTCGACCGCCAGGATATCGGCCACCCCGCCAACGACCAGCTGGCCACCGAGCTGGGTCTGAAATGCCCGGAGCGCTCCAACCTCGACGACATGACCTTGGAGCAAGTTCAGGCGTTGCGTGACCGCTGGTACGCGGCCAACAACATGACCCTGATCATGGTCGGAGGCCTCGATCGCCTGCTTCCGGCTTATCTGGAGCGGTCGTTCGGCGAACTGCCCGCCACTGAACCCGAAGAGCGCCGCAACCTTGAAAGCATCAGCCAACAGGCCGAACAGCGTCGCAACCTGACCCGCGGCTGGCTGGGTGATAGCGTCAAATTGCACTGGCTGTTCATCGAGCCGGTGCTGGACAACGACCATCAAGCCACCCTCGACCTGCTTTCGCGCTACCTGGACTGGGCGCTGTACGACCAGCTACGTCTGCGCAACGGGCTGTCCTACGGCCCCTCCGTGCAACGTGAAAGCTTTGGCGACACCGGCCTGCTCAGCCTCAATGCGGACCTTGAGCGCGATGACATCGACAAGGCTGTCAAGGTGATGCAGGCCCTGTTCGACCACCTGCGCAAGGAAGGCCTGGACCCGGACACCTTCGCCCGCATCAAGGAAGCCAGCATCGCCAAGGAAAGCTGGAGCACCCAAGGCAACAGCGCCTTGGCCGACTACTACTGGGGGGCGCTGAACGACTATACCGACGGGCGCTTTGCCAGCCCGGTGCGCAAGCTGCGCCAGGTCAGCCTGGAACAGGCCAACGAGGCACTGAAGGATCTGCTCAAGGAAGATGGCTATGTGCGCATAGAAAAGCCGTTACTAGGCTATGACGAGCTTTACGGGCTGATGGCCTTGCTTGCGGGGCTGTGCCTGGCGGCGGGGCTGTTGCGCTGGCGGCGGCATGGGCCTGAACGGCCCAGTGGTGCTACACGGCAGCGGTAAATCGGCGGTATCCTTTTGCCAGTACCGACCCTTTCGCAGGCTTGCCCGCGAAGAGGCTGGCACAGCCACCTCACTTTTCTGTTGTAGCCCCCAATGCCCCAAATCCCCCATATCGTCCAGCGCGTCATCGAACTCCTCAAGCGCTACCCCGGCATCATTGCGCTCGGCGGTTTCCTCTCCGGTATCGGCAGCTTCATCCTGGTCGACCGCCAGGCTGGCCTGGCCAGCTGGGTCGCCGTGCTCATGCTGGTCAGCTGGGTCTGGCTGATGCTGGAGAACACCCTCACCGGGCTGTTCGCGCGCACGTTCAACCGCGAGATCCCTCAGCCGCTGCTGCGCTATGCAACGCAGATGATCCACCAGGAAACGCTGTTCTTCGTGCTGCCGTTCTTTTTCATCACCACCACCTGGAACAGCGGTCAGCTGGTCTTCACCGGCTTGCTCGGCGCCGCCGGCCTGGTTTCGATCACCGACCCGCTGTACTACAAGTGGCTGGCACCACGGCGCTGGCTGTTCCTGGCGCTGCATACCCTGACGTTGTTTGCCGCTCTGCTGACCGCGCTACCGATCATCCTGCACCTGACCACCGCACAAAGCTTCAAGCTGGCCCTGATCGCAGCCATGGCCCTGTCATTCCCCAGCCTGGCCAGCAGCTTCCCGATCAACAACTGGCGCCGCGCCGTGGCTCTGGTGCTGGTTACCCTGTCGGTCGGTGCCGGTGGCTGGCTGCTGCGCTCCTGGGTACCGCCGGCAACCCTGTGGATGACCGAGGTGGCGGTGAGTACCGAAGTCATGAACCGCCAACCGGGCGACTCGCTGGACGAAATTGCCGCCAGCCGCATTCGCAGCAGTGGCCTGTATGCCTACACCGCCATCAACGCGCCACGCGGCCTGAACGAGCGGATCTACCACGTGTGGCAGAAGGACGGCCAAGAGGTCGACCGCATTGCCCTGGACATCCACGGCGGGCGCAAGGAAGGCTATCGGGCCTGGACCCACAAGCAGAACTTCCCACCCAATCCGGTAGGCAAGTGGCAGGTGAGGGTGCTGACCGAGGATGGGCAAGTGATTGGCGTGCTGCGCTTCAAGGTGGTCAATGATGCACCCGCGGGTAGTTGACCCCCTGCCTTGCGCATGAGCAGCCTTGTGCTGCGAAAGGGCCGGTACAGCACACCACTTCCGTGTGCGCTTACGAGCTCTTCGCAGCACAAGCCTGCGCCAAGGCACTGCTGCCAAGCGCACACACAGCACATAATCACCAAACAGCCCATGCCCCCTGCGCTATGATCAGCCCCTAAGCCTTAGCGCCGAGTCAATTGCATGGAGCCTATGACCACCCCTAGCGCCACCCTGGACACCAGCTGCCAACCGGCCTGCCTGCGTATTACCGGTGACTGGACCCTGGCACACTACGCCAACCTCAAGCGCGAGAGCGAGCGCCTGCGCACGCAGTGCGCTGCCAACACGATCGCCGACCTCAGCCAGCTGGGCCGCCTGGACACCGCCGGTGCTTCGCTGCTGGCCGAACTGCTAGGCTCCGAGCGCCTGTCGCGCTGCACCCACGCGCTGCCTGAAGCCAGCCAGGCGCTGCTGAAGAATGTCTACTGTTCGGTCCAGGATTACTGCATCCCGGTCAAGGAGCCCGAGCGCAATGTGCTGTTGTTGCTGCTGGAGCGCATCGGCTGCGCCGTCGGCACGCTGTGGCAGGACAGCATGCAACTGCTTGGTTTCGTTGGTGTGATTCTAGAAACCCTGCTGCGCCGCGCCTTCCAGCCACATCGCTGGCGCTTCACTCCTGTGGTGGCACACATTGAACAGACCGGCCTGGATGCCGCGCCCATCGTTGCGTTGCTGACCTTTCTAGTGGGCGCCGTAGTCGCTTTTCTCGGCGCCACGGTGCTGGCCGACTTCGGCGCGACCATTTTCACCGTCGACCTGGTAGCGTTCTCGTTCCTGCGCGAGTTCGCCGTGCTGCTGACCGCCATTCTCATGGCCGGCCGCACTGCCAGCGCGTTCACCGCGCAGATCGGCTCGATGAAGGCCAACGAAGAAATTGACGCCATCCGCACGCTGGGCCTCAACCCCATGGAACTGCTGGTGGTGCCGCGGGTACTGGCCCTGCTGATTTCGCTACCGTTGCTCACCTTTGTCGCGATGATCTGCGGCATCGTTGGCGGTGCGGTGGTATGCGCCCTGACGCTGGATATTTCGCCGGCCATGTTCCTGTCGCTGCTGCAAAGCGACATTGGCGTGCAGCACTTCCTGGTAGGCCTGGCCAAGGCACCGTTCTTCGCCTTCCTGATCGCCGCCATCGGCTGCCTGGAAGGCTTCAAGGTCAGCGGCAGCGCCGAGTCGGTGGGGGCACACACCACCTCGGCAGTGGTGCAGTCGATTTTTGTGGTCATCGTGCTGGATGCGGTGGCAGCGCTGTTCTTCATGGAGATGGGCTGGTGAGTGGCCAGGATTGCGTAATCGAAGCCCGCGGCATCTGCAACCGCTTCGGCCGCCAGGTGGTGCATGAAAACCTTGACCTTGACCTGTACCGCGGCGAAATCCTCGCCGTGGTAGGCGGCTCAGGCAGCGGCAAGTCAGTGCTTCTGCGCAGCATCATTGGCCTGCGCCGGCCCAATGAAGGGCAGATCAAGGTGTTCGGCCAGGACCTGACCGGCCTGCGCGAAGAACAGCGTTCACTGGTCGAGCGGCGCTTTGGCGTGCTGTTCCAGAAGGGGGCGCTGTTCTCTTCGCTGACGGTGACCGAAAACGTGGCCTTGCCGCTGATCGAGCACGCCGGGCTGTCGCGCAATGATGCCGAGCACTTGGCCGGGGTGAAATTGGCCCTTGCCGGGTTGCCGATCTCGGCTGCCGACAAGTACCCGGCCTCGTTGTCGGGGGGCATGATCAAGCGCGCAGCGCTGGCCCGCGCCCTGGCCCTGGACCCGGACATCCTGTTCCTCGACGAACCCACGGCTGGCCTGGACCCGATCGGTGCCGCGGCATTTGACCAGTTGATCCTTACCCTGCGCGATGCTCTGGGGCTGTCGGTGTTCCTGATCACCCACGACCTCGACACCCTGTACACCATCACCGACCGCATCGCGGTGCTGTCGCAAAAGAAAGTCCTGGTGGCCGGCCCGCTGGCCGAGGTCGAGAAGACCAACGACACCTGGATCCAAGAATACTTTCACGGCCCTCGCGGGCGCGCCGCCGAACAGGCTGCCACCCGTGCCGGGCAGGAGCGCTGAGCAATGGAAACCCGAGCCCATCACGTCCTCATCGGCCTGGTCACCGTTCTGGTGGTGGCCGGGGCCATGCTGTTCGGCCTGTGGCTGGCCAAGTCCAGT
The DNA here is from genome assembly GCF_034044115.1 of Pseudomonas sp. BO3-4. Classification (NCBI taxonomy): domain Bacteria; kingdom Pseudomonadati; phylum Pseudomonadota; class Gammaproteobacteria; order Pseudomonadales; family Pseudomonadaceae; genus Pseudomonas; species Pseudomonas sp. BO3-4. The sequence continues at coordinate 98,597 of NZ_CP139018.1, read as the reverse complement.
GTCGACGACGCCTTCAAGGATTACGAAGTAGTGTTCAACGAAGCCGTGTCTGGCCTTTCCCGAGGCAGCACGGTGCAGTACAACGGCATCAAGGTGGGCGACGTGTCGACCCTGCGTCTGGACCCGAAAGACCCGCGCCGGGTATTGGCACGGGTGCGCCTGAGCGCCGATACCCCGGTGAAGGAAGACACCCAGGCCAAGCTGACCCTGGCCGGCGTCACCGGCAACTCATTCATCCAGCTCAGTGGCGGCACGCCGCAAAGCCCCGAGCTTAAAGGCAAGGATGGCAAGCTGCCGGTGATCATCGCTTCGCCATCGCCAATCTCGCGCCTGCTCAACGACAGCAGCGACCTGGTGACCAACATCAACATGCTGCTCCATAACGCCAACCAGATGTTCTCTGAGGACAACATAGGCCACCTCAGCAACACGCTGGCCAACCTCGACAAGACCACCGGCGCCTTTGCCGGCCAGCACGGCAGCATCGCCGAGGCCATCGAACAGCTGGTAAAGGTGGGTAATCAGGCCAGCGCCACCCTGGCCGAAACCCAGGCGCTGATGCGCAATGCCAACGGCCTGCTGGGTAGCGAAGGCAAACAGGCGATCGGTAGCGCCGAACAGGCCATGCAGTCACTGGCCCAAAGCACGGCAACCATCAATAGCCTGCTCAAGAACAACAGCGAGGCTATCGGTGACGGCGCCCAGAGCCTGAACCAGCTCGCCCCGGCCATTCGTGAACTGCGCGAAACCCTTAACGCGCTCAAAGGCATTTCCCGGCAACTGGAGGCCGACCCGAGCGGCTACCTGCTTGGCCGCGACAACAACAAGGAGTTCCAGCCATGAATCTGTCGCTGCGCCTGCTGACCCTGACGGTCTCGATGAGCCTGGTCAGTGCCTGCTCGATCCTGCCGAAGAGCGAACCTGTGGACCTTTATCGCCTGCCGGTAAACCAGCCCAGCCGCACAGCCCCGCCGCTGGAGTGGTCATTGCGCCTGAACAAGCCGCTGGCCAGTGAAGTGTTGGCCGGGCCGCGCATTGCCGTCATTCCCCAAGGCGATGTGATAAGCAGTTACAAGGGCGCACGCTGGAGCGATGCGGCTCCGGTGCTGCTGCGCAACCGCCTGCTTGATGGATTCCAGCGTGACGGCCAGGTGCAGCGCCTGAGCGCTGACGACAGTAACCTGCAAGCCGACTACGAGCTGGCTGGCGAGCTGCAGGCGTTTCAGAGTGAGTACCGCCCGGGCGGGGCGGTGGAGGTGGTGATCCGCTACGATGCGCGTCTGGTTAAGGGGCGCGACCAGCGCATCCAGGCCAGCAAGCGCTTCGAGATTCGCCAGCCGCTTGCCGACAAGCAAGTGTCAGCGGTAGTCGCCGGCTTTGGTCTGGCCAGCGACCAGCTGGTGGGGCAGGTGGTGAGCTGGACCATTGCCCAGGCCAACCAGGCACAGCTGAAGGTTCAGGCGAAGAACCAGTAGCAGACGAAGATCGCCGCGACCACCCCTGAAAACTCGGCCAGCAGTGCGCAACCGACCGCATGGCGCACGCGCTGGATGCCCACGGCACCAAAGTACACGGCCAGTACGTAGAAGGTGGTTTCGGTGCTGCCCTGAATCGTCGCTGCCACCAAGGCAGGGAAACTGTCCACGCCTTGGGTCTGCATGGTCTCGATCAGCATTGCCCGCGCTGCGCTGCCAGAGAACGGCTTGACCAGCGCGGTGGGCAAGCCCTCGACGAAGCGCGTGTCCAGGCCCATCCAGTTCACCGCATGGCGGATACCGTCCAGGGCCAGCTCCAGGGCACCAGAGGCGCGCAGCACACCCACCGCCACCAGCATCGCCACCAGGTAGGGCAGCAGGCTCTTGGCCACATCGAAGCCTTCCGTGGCGCCTTCGACAAAGGCTTCATACACCTTCACCCGTTTCAGGGCGCCCACCACCAGGAACAGCATGATCACGCCAAACAGCGTGAGGTTGCCCATGAGCGACGACAGGCTGGCCAGCGCGGCGGCCGACAGGGTGCCAAGAAAAGCCATGAAGCCTCCCAGCAGCAAAGCGCCGGGGATGAAGTAGGCAAGCACCACCGGGTCCCACAGACGCAAACGCTGCATCACTGCCACCGACAGCAGGCCTACCAGGGTCGAGACGCTGGTCGCTAGCAGGATTGGCAGAAACACCATGGTCGGGTCTGGTGCGCCTTGCTGCGCCCGGTACATGAAGACGGTTACCGGCAGCAGGGTCAGCGAAGAGGCGTTGAGCACCAGGAACAGGATCTGCGCGTTGCTCGCGGTGGTACTGCCGGGGTTCAGCTCCTGCAGCGCGCGCATGGCCTTCAGGCCAATCGGCGTAGCGGCGTTGTCGAGTCCCAGGCCGTTGGCGGCGAAGTTCATGGTAATCAGGCCCAGGGCCGGGTGGCCGGGCGGCACCTCCGGCATCAGGCGGGCGAACAACGGGCCCAGCACCCTGGCCAACCATTCGACGATGCCGGCCTTTTCGGCGATCTTGAGAAAGCCCAGCCACAGGGTCAGTGTGCCGAACAGCAGCACCATCACCTCGACCGAAAGCTTGGCCATGGCGAAGATGCTTTCGACCATTGCCGCGAAGATGCCTGCGTTGCCACCCACCAGCCATTGGGCCATGGCGGACACCGCCGCCACCAGGAAAAAGCCGAGCCAAAGGCCGTTGAGCATCCGTATGTTCCCCCTGAAAAGTGCCCGAATAATAGCGTATCGCAGCCTGTGACTGGCGATCGCGAGCCTTTGTAGGCGCGGCTCAAGATCTCGCAGATAACAAAAAGCCCCGACAAGTCGGGGCTCTTGGTCAAACAGCCATCAGGCTCAGCGCTTGGCGGTTTCGCCAACCACTGCAGCTTCCTGCTTCTCGGCCAGCAGCGAGGCGTAGTACTGCTCGCCCTTGACCGCGTCGTACATGCCTTCCCAGCGAGCAATGACCAATGCAGCCAAGGCGTTGCCCACAACGTTCAGTGCAGTACGGGCCATGTCCATGATGCGGTCCACGCCCGCGATGAAGGCCAGGCCTTCCAGCGGAATGCCCACGCTGCCCAAGGTGGCCAGCAGTACCACGAACGATACGCCCGGCACACCCGCGATACCTTTGGAAGTGACCATCAGGGTCAGCACCAGCAGCAGCTGCTGGCTCCACGACAGGTCGATACCGTACAACTGGGCAATGAAGATCGCCGCGATGCTCTGGTACAGGGTCGAACCGTCGAGGTTGAACGAATAGCCGGTCGGTACCACGAACGAGCAGATCGACTTCGGCGCGCCGTACTTCTCCATCTTCTCGATCACCCGCGGCAGCACGGTTTCCGAACTGGAGGTGGAGTAGGCCAGGATCAGCTCATCTTTCATGATGCGCATGATCTTGATCACCGAGAAGCCGAACAGGCGGGCAACCAGGCCCAGTACCATGAAGGCGAAGAAGGCGATGGCGAAGTACACCAGCACAACCAGCTTGGCCAGCGGCAGCAGCGAGCTGAAACCGAAGTTGGCCACGGTCACCGCAATCAGGGCGAACACGCCGATCGGGGCGTAGTTCATGATCATGTGGGTGACCTTGAACATGGTCTCCGAAACAGCCTGGAAGGTACGCACCAGCGGGTCACGCAGCTCTGCCTGCAGGCTCGACAGACCCAGGCCGAACATCACCGAGAAGAAGATGATCGGCAGCATTTCGCCACGCATCAGCGCTGCGAAGATGTTCGACGGAATCAGGTTGAGCAGGGTTTCGATGAACGCGTGCTCATGCTGCACTTCGGCCGCTGTCGCCTGGTACTTGGAGATATCCACAGTGCCCAGGGTGCTCATGTCGATGCCGGCACCTGGATGGAACAAGTTGGCCAGCACCAGGCCTACGACGATGGCGATCGTGGTCACCACTTCGAAGTAGATGATGGTCTTCAGGCCGATGCTGCCCAGTTTCTTCGCGTCGCCAACACCGGCGATACCCACGATCAGCGACGAAATCACGATCGGGACGACGATCATCTTGATCAGGCGGATGAAGATGTCACCAGCGGGCTGAAGGACGTTGCTGATCCACCATGCCTTTTCTGCACTGAAATGATTCAGTAGCGCGCCGATTGCAACACCCAGGACCAGACCGATGACGATCTGCCAGGCGAGGCTCAGTTTTGCCTTCTTCATGTCTTTACCCTTTGTTTTAGTGGTCATGGCACCTGGCGGAAACACGCGTAACAGCGCCATAGGCAAGGTCACGGGCAGTAAGGGTTCCGTCAGGCGACGTCATGTAAGGACACCGCAGGCGAGCGACCGGGCGCTCTGGCCAGCGAAAAAGGCGGCAACTATTGCGACGGCAAGGGGCGAAAGCTAATGCCTGAAACGCATAGCCCATGCCGTTTATGCATACTGTTTTCGACCTAGCCGGCAGCTTCGCAAGTGCTTGATTTATAACATTCGGAATCCCGAACAAGACCAAACCGCCATATTTCGGCAGATTTGGCGGGACAGGTAGGACATGAAAGATGGCCTGTTCGACAATCCGAATGGCGTAAATGCCACTTGTAGCAGCACCAAGAAGGTCGAAAAAAATTTGATGTACGGTCGAGACAAAATGTGTCCCAGGGGAAAAAACGCGCAAGGGAAGCGACGTTTCCTACATGGCTCCTCGGAAGTCAGGTCTGGCAAGGCATCCCTGTGACGCCGCCGACCTGAGACTTCCGATTCCGCCTTTCCTGACCCGGCCCATTACTGGAGGCACTCCCTGTACCCCTAGGCCACTCCGATCCTGAAACAATCAGAGCAGCCCGACCCCTTGGTCATGTGCTACCCCTCCTCGGGGCGGCGCATCATAGAAGGCTGAACTATAGAAAGCTTCAGCTTCTATTACGTGACAGTGAGTGACCTTTCATCCGTACCGGCAACAATGCTCAGTACCAGTTCGGGTCACGCTTGAGCTGCTCCTGCAGCATTGCCTTCATGCCGTCGTCAGGTTCGCCCAGCCAGCGGTACTGCGCATGACGGGTAGGCGACTTGTCGCTCGGCAAACCTTCGGGCACCTCGACGAGCATCCCGTAGGCATCATCCTTATCCCAACTGAACGCCACGATCAGCCGCTTGTAGGTGCAATTGTCCTGTTTTTCGCACAGCGGGCCGACCAGGTACTTGTCGCCGTCTTCCGTAACGGCAGACATCTGCTGCTGGGCACTGCCGGTCAGATTGACCACCCAATCGGGCAGGCGTTCCTCGCCTTCGAGGGTGTCCTGCCAGGTTTCCCGGTACTCCGGGTCCGAGCCGAGCAGTTGGTCGACCCGAACCTGGCCGTCATTGGCCGCCATGGCCGCCGCGCTGCCGCCCAGCAACAGGGCGGCGACCACGGCTGAACGAAGCTTCCTGCTCATCTTCAACCTCGTCCGCGTCCAAAGAAGAAGGAGGCTACAAACAACACCAGGAAGACAATGAACAGGATCTTGGCGATACCTGTAGCAGCGCCCGCGATACCACCGAAGCCCAATACGGCGGCGACAATGGCGATGATGAGGAAAGTGATAGCCCAACTCAGCATGGTAGTTCTCCTTTCTTTTTGCGGAATCGATCCGGCCGCCTGGTCAGAAAACCCAGCGTTCCTGGGGAACAACTTTTTCCACAGTGGCCGGTGAGGCAATGGCCTGGCCAGCTGGCTGCCAGTCAGCGGCCTTGACCAAGGTGTTGGCACGGGTTGCCTGAATCTGCGTCAACAGGGCAGTCTGAGCTGCCACCTGCTCAGCCAGACGCGCCGTCTGCAAGCTGTAATAGAAGAGGCCAGCGGCCAAGGTCAGCAGCATCGCCATGCCGAGTGTCAGCATCTGGCGCAAAGGCAGTGCGGCGCTCTGCGAGCGGTTGACGGATTGGCGGTTCATGCTGGCTCTCCTGCTGTAATTTTTGTTCAACCTGAACAGGTAATTGCAGCCTGCATGCCAGCCTTTTGATTTAAATAAAATCGTTATAAATCAATGATTTAACCAATACACGAATGCATCATGAGGACGTATCCTGCACGATGGCGCCTGTACGGTCGTGCGAATTGCACGATCAGCCTTCAACCTTGGTCGCCACCTTCAGCAGGTCAGCATCCACGCCCCGTACGCCGATGATCTGCCGGGCGATCTCCACGGCGATGGTTTTCTGCTCCGCGCTAACCACTTCGCCCGAGAGCCGCACCATGCCTGCTTCGCTGGCCACCTTCAGGTTCAGGCCATCGAGGTTGCGACTGAAGCGATAGCTGCTCTGGATCTTGTCGACGATCCAGCTGTCGCTTGGCTGCGGCCCGGTTGGCGCACCCGCTGGTGTTTCCCGCGCTTTGGCCATGGCAGCGGTATCGAGGCTGACCAGGTTGTTGACCAGGTACACGCCGTCGGTGGTACGCGCTACCACGCCCGCCAACTCCTTGGCTTCGGCACTGTCGACCTTGCCACGCAACGTCACCACACCTTCACTGCTTTGTACTTCTATAGGGGCCTTTTCGGTGGTACGGCTCCACAACAGCCGAGCACGGATCACCGCCGCCAGGGTCACATCCTCCAGGCGCTGGGCGTAGGCACGCAACTCCAGTGGACGCTCCACCAGTTGGGTATTGACCTGCAGCAGGTTCTCCACCTGTTCGATGCCCCGGGTAGCGCGGGCCACGTCCTCGGCCAGCTGCCGCTCGACCTCGTTCTCCACCTCACCGGAAAGCCGCGCCTGCTTGCCGTCCACTTCAACCTTGATACGAAATGAATCAAGCATGCGGTTCAGTGACAAAGCGGTTTGCAGGGCGCCTTCCAGGCGCGCGTCCTGCACAGGGTCGGCGAATGCCGGGGTAAACATGGGTAGCAGGGTGGCGGCCAAAACGGCTGTACGCAGGGAAAAGGGCATGGCAGTGCCTCCTTCGTGGGCAAAATCTGAAAAACATCGCAACCAATGTGCCAGCGCGTGTCTCTAAGCAAATCATTGAAGAATCACGGCTTGTAGACATCGTTCGGCCACTGGCTAGCATGCAAAGGACAGAATCCTTCAGAATTGACCATGCAACTTGCCCGATTTTTCCCACACTAAATAAAGATCTTTCCCTAAGGAGCACAGGAAATGGAATCAGCCCAGGACAACCAAGGCCGCATTCTACTGGTGGATGACGAGTCCGCGATCCTGCGCACGTTCCGCTACTGCCTGGAAGACGAGGGCTACAGCGTGGCTACGGCCAACAGCGCCGCCCAGGCCGAAACCCTACTGCAGCGCCAGGTGTTCGACCTATGCTTCCTCGATTTGCGCCTGGGTGAAGACAACGGCCTCGACGTGCTGGCACAGATGCGTATCCAGGCCCCGTGGATGCGGGTGGTGATCGTCACCGCGCACTCGGCGATCGACACCGCAGTAGATGCCATCCAGGCCGGCGCTGCCGACTACTTGGTCAAGCCATGCAGCCCCGACCAGTTGCGCCTGGCCACTGCCAAGCAACTGGAGGTGCGCCAGCTTTCTGCACGCCTGGAAGCGCTGGAAGGCGAAATACGCAAACCCAAGGACGGCCTCGACTCCCATAGCCCGGCCATGATGGCGGTGCTTGAAACCGCCCGCCAAGTCGCCATCACTGACGCCAACATCCTCATCCTTGGCGAATCGGGTACCGGCAAGGGCGAGCTGGCACGGGCCATCCATGGTTGGAGCAAGCGTGCACGCAAAGCCTGCGTGACCATCAACTGCCCGTCGCTTAACGCCGAGCTGATGGAAAGCGAGCTATTCGGCCATACCCGCGGCGCCTTCACCGGCGCCAGCGAAAGCACCCTCGGGCGGGTCAGCCAGGCTGACGGGGGCACGCTATTCCTCGACGAGATCGGCGATTTCCCGCTGACCTTGCAGCCCAAACTGTTGCGTTTCATCCAGGACAAGGAATATGAACGCGTCGGCGACCCGGTTACCCGACGTGCCGATGTGCGTATCCTGGCTGCCACCAACCTCAACCTTGAAGAGATGGTGCGCGAAAGCCGCTTTCGCGAAGACCTGCTGTATCGCTTGAACGTGATTACCCTGCACCTGCCCCCGCTGCGCGAGCGCAGTGAAGACATCCTCATCCTGGCCGACCGCTTCCTTGCCCGCTTCGTCAAGGAATACTCCCGCCCCGCCCGCGGTTTCAGTGACGAGGCGCGCACCGCCCTGCTCAACTACCGCTGGCCTGGCAACATTCGCGAACTGCGCAACGTAGTGGAACGGGCCAGCATCATCTGCCCGCAGGAAAGAGTGGAAATCAGCCACCTGGGCATGGGTGAACAACCCGCCGGCAATGCCCCGCGCGTAGGTGCCGCGCTTAGCCTGGATGAGCTGGAGCGTGCTCATATCGGTGCCGTACTGGCCGCCAGCGATACCCTTGATCAAGCCGCCAAGACCTTGGGCATCGATGCTTCTACCCTGTACCGCAAGCGCAAGCAGTACAACCTATGAAATGGCCGCCCATGAAGCTGCGTACGCGGCTTTTCCTCAGCATCTCGACGCTCGTCACGGTGGCATTGCTGGGGCTGCTGCTGGGTCTGGTCAGCATGCTGCAGATGGCTACAGTGCAACAGCAACTGGTGCGCGATACCACCCATGTCCTGGAAGTGGGGCTGAAGTTGCGCCAGAACCTGGGCGAACAGCTGATGCTGATTCTCGATGAAGATACCGCCCCGGAAAGCCTGCGGCTGCTGCAGGAAAACTTCCAGGACCTGCTCAACCAAGGGCTGGAGCAAGGCGGTGAGCGCACCGGTTTCAGCAAGGCCAGCAGCAACTACCAGGCCTTCCTCCAGACCTATCGCGACAGCGCCACACCCGCTCGCAGCATGGGTGCCGATCAGCCGCTTGGGGCCGCGTTCAATCAGGTGCGCACCGACCTCATCGATTCTCACAAGCAGGCATTGGACCTGATTACCCGTAGCGAGGAGCGCACCCGTGACCGCGCCTTGCTGGTCAGTGGTGTACTCGGCCTGATGGGGTTGGTGGTGTTGGTACTGGGCTTTATCACCGCGCACAACATCGCCCGGCGTTTCGGCCAGCCGATCGAAGCCTTGGCCAAGGCGGCCGACCAGCTAGGCAAGGGCAATTTCGACGTTACGTTGCCGGTTACCCAGGCCGCCGAGCTTAACCAGCTGACCCGCCGTTTTGGTCTGATGGCCGATGCCTTGCGCAAGCACCAGGCCACCAACGTCGACGAGCTGCTGGCCGGCCAGCAGCGTTTACAGGCCGTACTCGACAGCATCGACGACGGCCTGCTGATCATCGACCGCCAGGGCCGCCTCGAGCACCTCAACCCGGTGGCGCAGCGCCAGCTGGGCTGGAACGATAGCCGCGTGGGCAGCAGCCTGGTCGAAGCCCTGCAGCGACCCGAGCTTGAGCAACAACTGCGCCAGGTTCTGCGCGGGGGCAGCCTCGACCGCCCACCGGACGACCTGAACATGGAGGTCGATGACGAATCACGTCTGCTCACCTACAGCCTGACCCCGGTCAGCCACCCGCAGGGGCCAATCCTCGGCGCAGTGATGGTGCTGCACGATGTAACCGAGCAAAGGGCCTTCGAGCGAGTGCGCAGCGAATTCGTGCTGCGCGCCTCCCATGAACTGCGCACCCCGGTGACCGGCATGCACATGGCCTTCGGCCTGCTGCGCGAGCGGGTCAAGTTCCCGCCCGAAGCCCGCGAGAACGACCTGCTGGAAACCATCGGCGAAGAAATGCAGCGTCTGACCCAACTGATCAACGACCTGCTCAACTTCTCCCGTTATCAGAGCGGTTTGCAAAAGCTCGAGCTGGCCCCCTGTGCCATCGACGACCTGCTGGAGCATGCGCAATTGCGCTTTGCCGAACACGCTGCGCACAAGCAGATCGAGTTGATCAAAGAACTGGACCCGCCGCTACCGCGCATCCAGGCCGACGTCGCCCAGTTGGATCGAGTGCTGGACAACCTGCTGCACAACGCCATCCGCCATACCGCCAACGGTGGGCGCATTCGCCTGCATGCCCGACGGCATGCGGAACGGGTGATCATCAGCGTCGAGGACAATGGAGAGGGCATTTCCTATGGGCAGCAAGCGCGCATCTTCGAGCCTTTCGTGCAGGTAGGTCGCAAGAAAGGCGGTGCTGGGCTGGGGCTCGCGCTGTGCAAGGAGATTGTGCAGCTGCACGGAGGGCGTATGGGCGTGTTTTCCCGGCCGGGGCAGGGGACACAGTTCTACATGGCGTTGCCGGTCTGATTGCTTAAACGCGCCTACACCCGCCGCGGCAGGTGCCCGCGAGTCACCAACTCGGCAAACTGCCGGGCGTTCAGCGGGCGGGCGAACAACCAGCCCTGGCCATAATTGACCCCCTCGCTGTTCAGCAGCACTGCCTGGTCCTCGAACTCGATACCTTCGGCAATTACCCGCAAGTGCAAGTCATGGGCCATGCGGATGATATGCGGGGCCACGCCGCTACTGGCGGCATCGTGGCCCAGAGCGTCGATGAATGCCTTGTCGATCTTCAGGCAGTCCACTGGCAGGGTTTGCAGGTAGGCCAGGCTGCAATAACCGGTACCAAAGTCGTCGATCAGCACCTGGTGCCCCACGGCGCGTAGCGCCTGCAGATTGTCACGGGCGACCACCACGTCGATCAGGCCGCGCTCGGTCACCTCGAAGGCAATCTGGCTGGGCGCCACTCGATGCAAAGCCAACAAACGCGCCGCCACCCGGCCAATACGTGGCACCATCACATCGCAGGCCGCCAGGTTTATCGATATGTATAACTTGGGGTGCGAGCGCAATAGCTGGCCAAGCTGTTCAAGCACACGCTGCAGGACAAAGTCGGTGATCTGGCGAATCTGCCCGGTATTCTCCGCCAGCGGAATGAACAGGTCCGGGCTGGTCAGGGTGCCGTCCGGGCGGCGCCAGCGCACCAAGGCCTCGGCGCCCACACAGCGCCGGCTGTCGAGCTCGATGATGGGTTGGTAGAGCACCTGCAGCTCTCCTCGACGCAAGGCATTTTGCAACTCTGAGCTCATCGACCGCCGTTGCAGAATCAACTGCAGTACCAACCAACCAATGCAGCAGGCCGCCAGCACGCTGCCGGGGAACAGCAACCAGAGCATGCCGTTCATCCTCAGCGGCAGACTGGCCCTCGGGGCAATCAGCACCAACTGGTAATCCGGCGACTTGGTCGGCATTCGGTAGATCAGCCGATCACTGAGTTCCAGCAGCGACTTGTGGCTGGTCGACCAGGCCGAGGGCGGAGGCCATACCTGTGGCGGGCCAAGCACCGGAATGGCCCGGGCGCCGTTATCCAGCACCACGACCAGGCTGCCGCCCGGGGGCAGGTCCACCACATCGGTCAAATGCCCACGGGAGGTGGACACCAGAAACTTGCCCCGGCCCAGCATCAGTGCTGCCAGGTTCTCGTTCGGCTCGGTGGTTGTGTTAAGCCAGTAGCTGTACGTCGGCCCCTGGATATCTGGCGCCCGCAAGGGAACGAACGCTCGCTCATCACCGCGGTTGGAGCAGGCAACATTGCCATCTACATAAGCCGCTTCATAGATGAACCGCGAGCTCAGGCCAACCTGTTGCAGAGCTGCCAGCATCGCCGGGCTGCAGCCGCGCAAGGGTTGGGCCTGCAGCAGGTCTACCCCTTCGCGCAACTGGCCGAACACCTGTTCGAGCCGGTCCAGAAAACGCTCGCCCTGGGCATTCATCTGTTCGCTTTCGCTTTGCTTCATTTGTTGCAGGGCAATGCCAATGCTGGCAGAGAGCAACACCGCGGCGCTGGCCAGCGCTGCCAAAGTGGCCAGCATCCAGGGGCGGTAAAAAATTTGGCGCAGCAAGGCAATGAAGGCTGACATCGAAGGCATCCAGTTGATAACCAAGGTATAGCAACGGAATCAATAATCACCCTCACCGTTTGGCGCTTCGCTGCAATCCACCCACGCTCTTTGTAGAGGCAGCCTTGTGGCTGCGATGAGAACGTTAATAAACCGCGTCGACCAAACCCGCCTCTTCGTAGCGCAAGGCTGCTGCAACAAGTACCTCGCCCGCCACGACTCAACGCATGCGGTTAAGTACCTGCAGCATCGCTGCTGTCTGTGCATCCGGCATGCCGTCGAAGCGCTGCGGGCGGAAGCGCATCTGGAAGGCGGCAATCACATGACGTGTGGCGACATCCAGCACGCCGGTCTGCTCGATCTGATAGCCAAACCGTGCCAGCTCCTGCTGGTACCAGCCAACGCTTGGCGGGTTGACGCTGAAGTAGGCTTGCTGCCGTGCCACGGCGTTAGCATCCGGCCAGATACCCAGCCCGGCATCGGCCAGGCGCTTCCACGGGAACAATGGCCCCGGGTCCAGCTTGCGCAGCGGGGCGATGTCACTGTGGCCGATGATATGGCGTGGTTCGATGTTGTTGCGTTTGACAATGTCCTTGAGCAGCGCGATCAGCGACTGGATCTGCGCCTCGCTGTAAGGGTGCCAGACCCGGCCGTTCGGGGTGTCGGTAAAGCCCGGGTTGACGATCTCGATACCAATGGACGAGGAGTTCAGCCAGGTGCGCCCCTGCCACTGGCTATCACCGGCATGCCAGGCACGACGGTTTTCATCCACCAGCTGATACACCGTTGCCGGGCCATCGCCGATCAGGTAATGGCTGCTGACTTCACCCTGGGTAAGCAGCGCCAGGGAGCGCTCCAGCGAAGCATTGGTGTAATGCAGGACAACGAACTGGATGCGGTTGTCCTGATTGACCGAAGGGTGACTGCGGTCGATGCGCAGGCCCGTCGAGCAACCGGCGACAGACAACAGCAAAAAGGAAATCAAGGTTTTTTTAAGCGTGGAAAGCACGTCAGTGGCCTCAGCGTATGAGCGCTACAGTATAACGTGCTCACCTGCGCTGTGCCTGCCGAGGAAACGGCGGCTGGCTAGCCTTGCTCGACGCGATTACGCCCCTGCTCCTTTGCCCGGTACAGCGCTGCATCGGCTCGTTTGAGCACCTGATCGCTGCGTTCGCCAGAACGGAATGCACCCAGGCCGATGGAGGTGGTGATCACTACCCGCTCACCCTTGAAGTGGAATGGGCAGGCCTCGACTGTGGCGCGCAACACCTCGGCCATCTGCGCAGCGACTGCGGGCGTAGTCTGCGGCAACAGCAAGACGAATTCCTCGCCGCCAAAACGGGCGATGAAATCCCGGCCCCGCAGACGCTTGCGCAACTGGTCGGCCACGATCTTGAGGACCTTGTCCCCAGCCAGATGACCATAGTTGTCGTTGATGCGTTTGAAATGGTCCAGGTCAAGAATCGCCATCGCCAGATGACCGCCGTTTTCCTGCCAGTCAAGCATTTCGCGTTCGACTTGCTCGCTCCAGGCCGCACGGTTGGGCAGGCCGGTGAGCGGGTCCAGCAGCGCTTTCTGGCGCTGTTCTTCCAGGTGTTCGCGATAGCCAAGCGCCTCATGCTCCATGCTCGCCACCCGCTCCGACAAGCCTTGCAGGCGACCGGCCAGTTCCTGCTCGCGGCGATCACGCTCGTGCTTGTGCTCGTCCATGGTCAGCAGCAAGCCTTCCAGGCGGTTTTCCAGAATGTGCTTGAGGCTGTCTACATCGGCGGCACCTTGCACGCTGCTTTGCAGGCCGTCGACGTGCTCACGCAGCTGGCTATCCAGCTCGCGGGCAGCGGTGCTGTTGTCCGCGTGACCGGCGCTGGCCTCGTGCAGGTGGCTCTGGAAACCTTCCAGGCGTTCATTGAGCTGCTGCAGGTAGGTTTCGAATTCGTGCTGGCCGCTGTCGGTGATCGCCAGCATGAGGACTGCCAAGTCATCCAGCACCGGGATCAGCTCATACCAGTTCAAGCCGCGAGCAACCCGCTCGCGCATTTCCAACGCCTGAGCCTTGTGGCGCTCGGGCAGGCTAAGGTCATCGAGCAGACCGATCAGGGTCTGCTCGATGTGCGCGGCAACCTGGCTGTAAGGCGGCTCCACTGCGTAGGGCAGGGCATAGGGGCCGTCTTCACCGAAGGTTTCTTCAAGGGCTTGTAAGGGTTCTGCCTCAGCCAATGGCTCGCTGGCGGAAACTGCAGCTTCCGGCAATAGCGCCTTGTCCCTTGGCAACGGGGCTGGCGCCATTTCGGCCGTTTCGATCAGCGCTGGGCCAAATGCCTCCAGCTCAAGCTCGGGCGCTTCGGCCACCTCGGCAGTCGGAGCAGCAGGGGCCGGCAACGGTTGTAGCGCATCGACGTCATCGGGCCGCGAGGGCTCGCCACTGCCGGCTGCCTGGGGCACAACCTCGGCAGCAGGCAACGCCACCGGCGCAAGCTCTGCTCCTGCCTGTGCATCTTCCTCGCGGCTTCCGAACAACCGCTGCAGAAACCCGGGTCGGGCTTCTTCACCCGGCTTGCCAAGGGCCGACAGCGCGCGCCCCTGCAAGCCGCTCAACTCGCCCAACAGCGGCGGCAGCTCGCGTGACTGGGCAACCCCGCCGTCGAGCTTCTTCGCCAGTTTTTTCAATGGCCGCGAGATATCACTGGGCAGGGGCAGGCCTTGCAGTTGGCCAACCAGTGCGGTCAGCGCATCGCTGACTTGGTTCATGCGGGTTTCGCGACGCTGTTCGGAATCCAGTACCGCTTTCTCAAGGCGCGGAATCAAGCCGGCGAGGCCGGCGTCCATGTTGTCGCTGCGAATGACATCGCGCATTTCCTTCATGCACTCGTCTACCACCTTGTCACTGCCTTCAGCAGCCAGGGTGCTGCGCACCAGGCCTCGACGCAGCAGGTCAAGACGGGCATCCCAACGGCGTTCGAGCTTTTCTTGCTGCTCGATGCTTTTAAGGTATTTTTCTTTCCAGCGCTCAGCGTCTTCAGTCATGCCCGGGTCCGCAAACGGTGATGGCAATTAGCTCAAAACCGGCAGCGTATCCACAGTCAATGCATCAGGCAATCGAATCTCGACAGCAACGGGAAGGTGGTCCGAAATTGGCTGCGCCAGCACCTCGACACGCTCCAGCGTGAGGCTTGAACTGAGCAAAATATGATCAAGGCAACGCTGCGGTCGCCAGCTGGGGAAGGTGGCCTCGACTTGTGGGGCGACCAGGCCCAAATCGCGCAGTGGCGAATGCTCCAGCAGGTCGGTGGCATGGGTGTTCATGTCACCCATCAGCACCTGGTGACGGTAGCCGCCTATCAGCTCGCGGATATAACCCAGCTGCAGGGCGCGGGTCTTGGCCCCCAATGCCAGGTGCATCATCACCACTATCAGCGCATCTTCGCCTTCGCCAAACCGCACCAGAATCGCACCTCGCCCGGCCGGGCCAGGCAACGGATGGTCTTCGAGCAGTTGCGGCTTCAGGCGGCTGAGCACACCGTTGCTGTGCTGGGCAAAACGCCCAAGGTTGCGGTTGAGCTGCTGGTACCAATAGGGAAAGGCCCCCAAGTGGGCCAGGTGTTCAACCTGGTTGACGTAGCCCGAGCGCAGGCTGCCACCATCGGCTTCCTGCAGGGCCACCAGGTCGAAGTCGCCCAGCAACCTGCCGATCTTCTGCAGGTTACCGGCACGGCCGTTATGCGGCAGCAGGTGCTGCCAGCTACGCGTCAGGTAATGGCGGTAGCGCTCGGTGCTGATGCCCACCTGGATGTTGAAACTGAGCAGCCGCAGACGACCATCCTCGGGCAGGCCCGGGGCCTGCAGGTGATGCTCGTTGACCTGCGGCTCGTGCAGGCCAATGCCACGCGTAGCTCTGAAGCGGGGCATGGGTGACGCCGCCTACTTGGCAGCGCGCTCCTTGTCGATCAGCTGGTCGGCGACATTCAGCACGCCTTCCGGTCCGCCGGCAGTCCCCAGGTCGAAGCGGTACTTGCCGTTGACGACCATGCTCGGTACGCCGGTGATTTCATACTTCTTCGCCAATTCCTTGGCCTGTTTGACCTGGCCCTTGATGGCGAACGAGTCGAAGGTGGCGAGGAACTTGTCCTTGTCCACACCTTGAGTGGCGAGGAAGTCGGCCATGTCGTTCTTGTCGGTCAGGCGCTTGTGCTGGTTCTGAATGGCATCGAACACCGCCGCGTGCACCTTGTGCTCGACGCCCATGGCTTCGAGGGTCAGGAACATCTGGCCGTGTGCATCCCACGGGCCACCGAACATGGCCGGTACGCGCTTGAAGTTGACGTCCTTGGGCAGCTTTTCAGCCCAAGGGTTGATGGTCGGCTCGAAGTGGTAGCAATGTGGGCAGCCGTACCAGAACAGCTCGACGACTTCGATCTTGCCAGGCACGGAAACCGGAACAGGGTTGCTCAGCTCGATGTATTCCTTGCCGGCGACAGGCTCGGCGGCCTGAACGGCAGTCATACCGAATACGCTGGCGGCGACCAGCGCAGCGCTGAGAATCAGTTTACGCATGCTTTACTCCTGAGCAGTCATGGGTCGCCACGACGCGACCTGCACTGAGACAGGCCGGGAAGGGCTCGAGTTCTGTAGTGTAACGGCTGCGGACAGAAAAAAGGGCAGCCCGGCCGCCCTTTCATCATTGACCTACAACATTAACCGAAAGTTAATGCAGGCCCTGGATGTAGCTGGCCAACGCTTCGATGTCATGGTTGCTCAGCTTGCCAGCGATGGTGCGCATGGTCATGGCATCGCCATCGTTGGTGCGGTTGCCTTCGCGGAAATCAGTGAGCTGCTTGGCCACGTACTGCGAGTGCTGCCCGCCCAGGTGCGGGAAGCCGGCCAGGGCGATGCCCGCGCCGTTAGGCGAGTGGCAGCCAGTGCAGGCCGGCATGCCCTTTTCCAGGTCGCCACCATTGAACAGCGCACGGCCGCGCTCGACCAGTTTGGGATCGGCGGCACCCACGCTGCCTTTCTGGCTGGAGAAGTAGGCGGCGATATCGGCCAGATCCTGGTCGCTGAATGCGGCCAGCATGCCGGTCATTTCCAGCACGGTACGCTTGCCCGACTTGATATCGTGCAGTTGTTTTTCGAGATAGCGCTGGCCTTGGCCGGCCAGTTTCGGGAAGTTCGGTGCCAGGCTGTTGCCGTCAGGATTGTGGCAGGCGCCACAGACGGCGGTCTTGGCCTGGCCAGCGGCGGCATCGCCTTTGATAGGTTGCGCAGCAGTGGCCGCACCAGCGACACCCAGGGTCAACAGCAGACTCACGACTAGTTTGTTCATCAGCTAATCCAACACGGCTAAGGGTGAAATGTTATGTATCGGGACTGCCGCTCATCCAAAGGATGACCAAACGGTAGTCCTCGGCACTGCAGTCCATGCACAATCCACGCGGCGGCATAGCCTTGAAACCCTGGGTCACGTGCTTCACCAGTACATCCATGCCTTGCGCCAGCCTTGGCTCCCATGCTGCCCGGTCACCCCGTCTGGGTGCCTGTGGCAACTGCCCGGTGTGGCAGGCCGCACACGTGCGGTTGTACAACACCTCGGGATCCTGTGTAGCCTGTGCGCTGAAAAACGGCAGGAACATACCGACAGCAAGCAGCCATTTCGCCATGCGGAACGACCTTCAGGGTTGGGGGCCGCGCTGCGTTCTGTTGCGCGAGCTATTGTTCGACACCCCATGCCCGTTCTCCTTCGCTGGGAGAATGAGCACACAAAAACTGGGGCATTATATACTTCCGCCATCCAAACGGAAACGACACCGCTTGCCAGGCTTGGCTCTACAAAGTCAGGCAACACCCACATCGGATATCCCATGCAAGTCAAGAACCCCATCCTCGGCCTCTGCCAGAAAGCCAAATTCGCCCTCAGCGCAGCCAAGGTCGAACAATGCCCGGACGACCAGGGCTACGAGGTGGCTTTTGCCGGCCGTTCCAACGCCGGCAAATCCAGCGCCCTCAATACCCTGACTCATGCCAGCCTGGCGCGTACCTCGAAAACTCCCGGACGCACCCAGCTGTTGAATTTCTTCAGTCTGGACGATGAACGGCGTTTGGTCGACCTGCCGGGCTATGGTTATGCAAAAGTCCCGATTCCGCTCAAGCAGCACTGGCAGAAACACCTGGAAGCCTACCTGGGCAGCCGTGAGTGCCTGCGTGGCGTGATCCTGATGATGGACGTGCGTCACCCGATGACCGACTTCGACAAGATGATGCTCGACTGGGCCAAGGCCAGCAGCATGCCGATGCACATCCTGCTGACCAAGGCCGACAAGCTGACCCACGGCGCGGGCAAGAACACACTGCTGAAAGTACAGTCGGAAATCCGCAAGGGCTGGGGGGATGGCGTGACCATCCAGCTGTTCTCGGCACCCAAGCGCCTGGGCGTGGAAGACGCCTACCGAGTGCTGGCGGACTGGATGGAACTGGAAGACAAGCCGGTCGTTTAATGCTTTGCGCCTGACCCGTAGGAGCGGGTTTGCCCGCGAAAGGGCCGGGCCTGCTCTCCACCCGCCGTTCACCGTTGCCGCCGCTACCGTATTCGCGGGTAAACCCGCTCCTACACCTGATCGGGGTTGGACACGCTTTGGTGATTGGGCGCAGGCCCTTGTAGGCGCGGGTTTACCCGCGAATGCAGCGGTGAATTCGACAGCGCATTCGCGGGTAAACCCGCGCCTACGGAGGCTCAGTACAAGCCATCCGGCAAATTCCGGGCAAAAAAAACCCCGGACTTCGTATGGGGAGGGGGAAGTTCGGGGTCCAAGTCCGGACCGCTAGGGCGGGGTCCAGATATCTGCCAACACTTAACACAACATAGGAGCATCGAAGGGCTTCACCAGCCATTCAGTTACTCTGAGTTCCGCTTCACCGGTTTAGTTCCGAAGCCCACAAAACTATTTGCGATAGTTTCATGAAACTTAAGCACCCACAGCACTGAGCGGTGCTCGGATCCGCGTCACTACGCCGCAGATCCTACACAGTTTTACCTGCTCAATCAGTGAGCTTCGTCCCAATTCGCACCAACGCCTGCTTCGACAAGCAGCGGCACATCCAGCTGCGCGGCCTGGCTCATGTGCTGGCGAATTTCATCTTTCACCTGCTCCACCAGGTCCTCGCGTACCTCAAGCACCAGTTCGTCGTGCACCTGAAGGATCACCCGGGCATCCAGCCCGCTCTCGCTCAACCAGTTATCTACTTTGACCATGGCCCGCTTGATGATGTCGGCCGCAGTACCCTGCATCGGGGCGTTGATCGCCGTGCGCTCGGCGCCCTTGCGCAGGGCAGGGTTCTTGGCATTGATGTCTGGCAAGTACAGCCGGCGGCCAAACAGGGTTTCGACAAAGCCTTGCTCGGCCGCCTGGGCGCGGGTGCGCTCCATATAGGCCAGCACGCCCGGGTAGCGGGCAAAATAACGGTCGATGTAGTCCTGTGACTGCTTGCGGTCGACGCCGATCTGCTTGGCCAGGCCAAAGGCGCTCATGCCGTAAATCAGGCCGAAGTTGATCGCCTTGGCGCTGCGGCGCTGGTCGGTGGTCACGTCTTCCAGAGCCACACCGAACACTTCGGCTGCCGTGGCGCGGTGCACGTCCAGGTCATTGCGGAAGGCATGCAGCAAGCCTTCGTCCTTGGCCAGGTGGGCCATGATGCGCAGCTCGATCTGTGAATAGTCCGCCGCCAGAAGCTTGTAACCCGGACTGGCGATGAACGCCTGGCGAATACGCCGCCCTTCAGCGGTGCGGATCGGAATGTTCTGCAGGTTCGGGTCGCTCGACGACAACCGGCCGGTGGCCGCCACGGCCTGCTGGTAGGACGTGTGGATACGCCCGGTGCGCGGGTTGATCTGCCCCGGTAACTTGTCGGTGTAGGTGCTCTTGAGCTTGCTCAGGCTGCGGTACTGCATCAGCACCTCTGGCAGCGGGTAGCCTTGTTCGGCCAGTTCGTCGAGCACTGCTTCGGCGGTGGATGGCTGGCCCTTGGCGGTCTTGCTCAACACCGGCATGCCCAGCTTGTCGTAAAGGATCGTGCCCAGCTGCTTGGGCGAGCCGAGGTTGAACGTCTCACCGGCGAGCTCGTAGGCACGCAGCTCAAGCTCAGCCATCTTCACGCCCAGCTCACCGCTCTGTACTTTCAACAGCTCGGCATCGACCAGCGCACCCTGGCGCTCGATCCTGGCCAGCACCGGCACCAGCGGCATCTCGATATCCGTCAGCACCGGTTGCACGCTCGGCGTCTGTGCCAGGCGGGCCTGCAATGCATGGTGCAGGCGCAGCGTGATGTCGGCGTCTTCGGCGGCGTACGGGCCGGCCTTGTCCAGGATGATCTGGTTGAAGGTAAGCTGCTTGGCACCCTTGCCGGCGATGTCCTCGAAGGCGATCGTGGTGTGGTCGAGGTACTTCTGCGCCAGGCTGTCCATGTCATGACGGGTGGCGGTGGAGTTCAGCACGTACGACTCGAGCATGGTGTCGTAGGCCACGCCGCGCATCTCGATAGCGGGGGAGCCATTGGCGAGGATGTTGATGTCGTACTTGGCGTTCTGCCCGACCTTGGCCTTGGCCGGGTCCTCCAGCAGTGGTTTCAGCGCCAACAGCACGGCCTCGCGGTCCAGCTGGACCGGCGCGCCTTCATAATCGTGGGCCAGCGGCACATAGGCCGCTTCATGCGGCTCGACAGCGAAGGACAGGCCGACCAACTGCGCCTGCTGGGCGTCCAGGCCGGTGGTCTCGGTGTCGAAGGCGAACAGCGGTGCCTGGCGCAGCTTTTCCAGCCAGGCGTCGAAACGGGCCTGGTCGAGGATGGTTTCGTATTTGGGCTCGACCTTGGCCGCAGGCTCCACAGCCGGAGCGACATCATCACCAGCCTTGGCCGCATCGCGCTGCACTTCGGCGACCCAGCTCTTGAACTCCATCTCGGTGTACAACGCCAGCAACGCCTCGCGGTCAGGTTCACCGCACACCAGCGCCTCGACCTCGACATCCAGCGGCACGTCAACCTTGATGGTGGCCAGCTCGTAGGACAGGAAAGCCGCGTCGCGGTGCTCCTCCAGTTTGGCCGGCAAGGTCTTGGCGCCGCGAATGGCCAGCGTTGGCACCTTGTCCAGGTTGGCGTAAAGGTCGCTGAGACCGCCGCCGATGCCGGTCAGCAGCCCCACTGCCGTTTTTTCGCCCACGCCCGGCACACCCGGGATGTTGTCGACCTTGTCACCCATCAGGGCCAAGAAGTCGATGATGTGTTCCGGGCCGACGCCGAACTTCTCGTGCACGCCAGCCACGTCCAGCACGCTTCCGGTCATGGTGTTGACCAAGGTAATGTGCCCGTCCACCAGTTGCGCCATGTCCTTGTCACCGGTCGAGATGATCACCGGGCGACCCAGGGCGGCGCTGCTGCGCGCCAAGGTGCCGATCACGTCGTCAGCCTCGACACCCTCCACGCACAGCAGCGGGTAGCCCAACGCCTTGACGCTGGCGTGCAGCGGCTCGATCTGTACCCGCAGGTCATCCGGCATGCTGGGGCGGTTAGCCTTGTACTCGGCGAACATGGCATCGCGGAAAGTGCCGCCCTTGGCGTCGAACACCACGGCAAACAGGCTGTCGGGATATTGCTTGCGCAGGCTCTTGAGCATGTTCAGCACACCCTTCACCGCACCGGTCGGCATGCCCTTGGACGTGGTCAGCGGTGGCAGCGCGTGGAAGGCGCGATAAAGGTAGGAGGAACCGTCCACCAGGACGAGGGGCGCTTGGCTCATGAGCAGAATCAACCTTTTCGACGGGTCCGGCGCTAGAATAGCCAGAATCATTGACGACAAAGGGACTAGGTTATCATGCGCACACTCAATCGCCTGTTACTGCTCGGCCTGTTGGCAACCACGCCTGTCGTCACCCTGGCGGCGGACGACGCCCCCTCGGCCGATCCCGAGGTGACCATTCGCACGGAAGGCGATAAAACCATCCAGGAATACCGGCAAAACGGCTTCCTGTATGCGATCAAGATCACGCCGAAAAACGGCAAGCCTTACTTTCTGGTACGCGCTGATGGCACTGATGCCAATTTCATTCGATCCGACCAGCCGGACATGCTGATTCCGTCCTGGAAGATCTTCGAGTGGTAAGCTGACGCGCACCGTTCACATCAACCCGGCACTTCCCGGCGGAAGTGCCCGTATGGGCAATTTTTCATCATGTCAGTCTTCACCCCCGTGACCCGGCCTGAGCTGGAAACCTTTCTGGCGCCGTACGAGCTGGGCCGTCTGCTCGACTTCCAGGGCATTGCCGCCGGTACCGAGAACAGCAATTTCTTCGTCAGCCTCGAACAGGGGGAGTTCGTCCTGACGCTGATAGAGCGTGGGCCCAGCGAGGACATGCCGTTCTTCATCGAGCTGCTCGATACCCTGCACGGTGCCGACATGCCGGTGCCCTATGCCATTCGTGATCGCGACGGCAACGGCCTGCGCGAGCTGTGCGGCAAGCCGGCATTGCTGCAGCCCAGGCTGTCGGGCAAACACATCAAGGCACCCAACAACCAGCACTGCGCCCAGGTCGGCGAGCTACTGGCACACATTCACCTGGCCACCCGAGAGCACATCATCGAGCGCCGCACCGACCGCGGCCTGGACTGGATGCTGGCCTCGGGTGCCGAGCTACTGCCACGCCTGACTGCGGAGCAAGCCGCATTGCTGCAGCCGGCGCTGGACGAAATCAGCGCACATAAGGCGCAGATCCTGGCCTTGCCGCGGGCCAACCTGCATGCCGACCTGTTCCGCGACAACGTGATGTTCGAAGGCACCCACCTGACCGGTGTGATCGACTTCTACAATGCCTGCTCCGGGCCGATGCTGTATGACATTGCCATCACCGTGAACGACTGGTGCCTGGATGAGCAGGGAGCGGTGGATGTACCACGCGCCCAGGCACTGCTGGCAGCCTACGCGGCGCTGCGGCCGTTCACTGCAGCCGAAGCCGAGCTGTGGCCGGAAATGTTGAGGGTAGGCTGCGTGCGTTTCTGGCTGTCGCGCCTGATTGCCGCCGAATCGTTTGCCGGGATGGATGTGATGATCCACGATCCGAGCGAGTTTGAAGTACGTCTGGCGCAACGCCAGCAGGTGGCTTTGCACCTGCCGTTCGCGCTGTAGACCACGTCTGCTTCTTCGCGGGTGAACCCGCTCCCACAGGGATAGCGACAGCCTTGAGGCCTGCGCAGTACCTGTGGGCACGGATTCACCCGCGAAGGGGCCGGTACAGGCTTACAACTGTTCCAGGCAGCCTGTCAGGTCACCGCCCAGCTTCTCCAGCAAGCGTTCATACCCTTTGCCATCCACCGGATCGGTGCCACCCAAGGCATCCAGCTCGGCCAGGCGCACCGGCAACCCGGCAGTCAGCGTCTCGGCCAATCGCGGCCGCAGTGGCGGCTCGCTGAACACGCAGGTCTTGCCCACTTCCTGAAGACGCTTGCGCATGGCCGCCACATGTTGCGCCCCAGGCTGCACCTCGGATGCCACGCTGAAAACGCCCGCGTGCTTCAAGCCATATTCAGCTTCAAAATAGTCGAA
This sequence comes from Pseudomonas sp. BO3-4, assembly GCF_034044115.1. NCBI lineage: Bacteria > Pseudomonadati > Pseudomonadota > Gammaproteobacteria > Pseudomonadales > Pseudomonadaceae > Pseudomonas > Pseudomonas sp. BO3-4. The sequence continues at coordinate 75,221 of NZ_CP139018.1, read as the reverse complement.
GGCTTCGTGGAAGACGAAGTACGGCTTGCCGGCAATACCGGCCACGCGCGCCTTGATACGCCCATCCAACGCATCCAGGCGTTCATCGAAGGCCTTCAGGTTGCTCTGATAGCGAGCCGCATTGGCCGGGTCGACCTGGGCCAGGTCAGCTGCCATTTTTGCCGCGATTACTCGCGCATTGACCGACGATAGCCACAAATGCGCATCCAGGCTGCCTGGGCGGTGATCGTGGTCATGATCGTCATGGTCTGCTTCCTCATGGGAATGGCTGTCCTCGCCAAAGTGGCGCAGCTTCATGCCCGGCAGCGACTGCACAGCCACTGTGGCCTTGCTGCGGCTTCCCAGCACACGCGGAAGGAAATTCTCCATGTCAGGGCCGATCCAGTAAAGCAGGTCGGCATCGCCTACCCGCCGCACGTCCGAGGGGCGCAGCGCATAGTGGTGGGGTGAAGCGCCGGGCGGCAGCAGCACGTCAGGGCTGCCAACACCCTCCTGCACGGCAGCGGCAATCTGCTGCAGGGGCTTGATACTGGTGAGCACACGCACGTCGGCCTGCGCGGATAATGCGATGAAAGCGACAAACAGAGCCAGGAATCGGGACACGGTGGATACTCGAATCTTCAGAAACAGGTAACATAATAACGTCTCTGTCCAGAACCGTCGCTGCCCATGTCCATCACACCGCTGGCCAACCGTCCTCACGACCACTCCCATTGCGTACACAGCGCACTGGCTGAAGCCGACGCCTTGTGCACCCGCCAGGGCCTGCGCCTGACAGCCCTGCGCCGCCGTGTGCTGGAGCTGGTGTGGCAGAGCCACAAGCCACTGGGCGCCTACGACATCCTCGCTGTGCTCAGTGAGCAGGACGGCCGCCGCGCCGCGCCGCCCACGGTGTACCGTGCGCTGGACTTCCTGCTGGAAAACGGCCTGGTACATCGCATCGCATCGCTCAACGCCTTCATCGGCTGCAGCCACCCCGAGCACGTGCACCAAGGCCAGTTCCTGATCTGTCGGGCCTGCCATGTGGCCATCGAGCTCGAGCAGAGCAGCATCAGCGAGGCCATCATCAACAGCGCCAAAGGCGTGGGTTTCACGGTCGAGACCCAGACCGTGGAAGTGGTCGGCCTGTGCGGTAACTGCCGGAGCGCGGCATGAGCGACGCCCTGATTCGCCTGGAGCAGGTCGGCGTCACCTTTGGCGGTGAGGCGGTGCTCGACAGCATCGACCTGTCGGTCGCCCCAGGCCAGATCGTCACCCTGATTGGCCCTAACGGGGCGGGCAAGACGACCCTGGTGCGCGCCGTACTTGGCCTGCTCAAGCCACATCGCGGCAAGGTATGGCGCAAACCCAAGCTGCGCATTGGCTACATGCCGCAGAAAATTCAGGTTGATGCCACGCTGCCGCTGTCGGTGCTGCGCTTCTTGCGCCTGGTGCCCGGCGTAGACCGCGCGGCAGCCTTGTCGGCGCTGCAGGAAGTGGGCGCCGAGCACGTCATCGACAGCCCGATCCAGACTATTTCCGGCGGCGAAATGCAACGCGTGCTGCTGGCCCGCGCCTTGCTGCGCGAACCCCAGTTGCTGGTGCTCGACGAACCGGTACAAGGTGTGGACGTGGTCGGCCAGACCGAGCTTTACAACCTCATCACCCGCCTGCGCGACCGCCACGGCTGCGGCGTACTGATGGTGTCCCACGACCTGCACCTGGTCATGAGCGCTACCGACCAGGTGGTGTGCCTGAACCGCCACGTGTGCTGCTCGGGTCACCCTGAGCAAGTCAGCGGTGATCCGGCGTTCGTCGAGCTGTTCGGCAAGACCGCACCGAGCCTGGCCATCTACCACCACCATCACGACCACAGCCACGACCTGCATGGCTCGGTGGTCGCCCCTGGCACCCATGTTCACGGAGAGCACTGCAAGCATGGCTGATTTTCTTCTCTACGCCTTGCTTGCCGGCTTGTCCCTGGCACTGGTTGCAGGCCCACTGGGCTCCTTCGTGGTATGGCGGCGCATGGCCTATTTTGGCGACACCCTGTCTCACGCCGCGCTGCTCGGTGTGGCCCTGGGCTTTGCCCTGGATGTCAGCCCGGCGCTGGCGGTAACCGTGGGCTGCCTGTTGCTGGCGATTCTGCTGGTGACATTGCAGCAACGCCAGCCGCTGGCCTCCGACACCCTCCTGGGTATCCTGGCCCCCAGCACCTTGTCGCTGGGCTTGGTGGTGCTGAGCTTCATGCACGATGTGCGCATCGACCTGATGGCTTACCTGTTCGGCGATCTGCTGGCCATCAGCACCACCGACCTGGCCTGGATCCTCGGTGGCAGTGCACTGGTCCTGCTGCTGCTCGCTGCGCTGTGGCGGCCGCTGCTGGCGGTTACCGTGCACGAAGAACTGGCCATGGTTGAAGGCCTGCCCGTGGCCGGCTTGCGCATGGCGCTGATGCTGCTGATCGCGGTGGTGATTGCGGTTGCCATGAAAATCGTTGGCGTGTTGCTGATTACCTCACTGCTGATCATTCCTGCCGCTGCGGCACAGCGCCACGCCCGCTCACCAGAGCAGATGGCCCTGGGTGCCAGCCTGCTGGGTGTCACCGCGGTCTGCGGCGGCCTGGCCATGTCCTGGTTCAAGGACACCCCCGCCGGGCCCTCGATCGTGGTCTGCGCCGCAGTGCTATTCTTGCTGAGCCTGGCCCTGCCAAAACGCTGAAAAGCAAGGCGTGTGCAGGCATGCCTTGCAACCTTCGGCCCGTAAAGGGTCTGTAAGGCCTATTTTCGAGCGTGCGCACCTGGGTGTAGACTTGCTCGCTTTTTGCGCAAATAGAGAGTCGCAGGAATGAAGCCGTTCGCCTCCCGTTATCTGCTTGTTGCCGCGTTTTCCCTGATCCTGGCTGCCTGTTCCAATGCGCCGGTCGAACAGGCCACCGCACCTGCTCAAGCAGATGCCTGGCAGCAGTTGCAACAGAACATCGCCAGCAACGAGCTGGCTACCGCCGAAGACCAGCTGGCAGCACTGCAGGCTCAGTCGCCGGATGATGCACGCCTGGAGCAATACCAGCGCCAACTGGCCGAAGCTTACCTGCAACGTAGCCAGATCGTTCTGCAGAAGGGCGATGTGAACGCGGCAGCTACCGCGCTCGCCCGTGCCCGGGCACTGATGCCGCAGGCACCAGCGGTGACCGGCGGGGATGCCGTGACCCAGGCCCGCAAGGCCGAGCTGGAAAAGGCTGAGGCTGCGCTGAAAGCCGCCGAAGCCAAGCCCAAGGCACGCATCATCGACCCGACAGCGCCCAGTACCGTGGTGGCCTTGAAGACCACTGACAGCCGCGCGCTGCGCCGCCAACTGGACGACATTGCCGCCGATGTGGTGAGTTACCAGTGTGAAGTGGTATTCCAGGTACCACGCACCGAGGATGCACCTTGGCTGAAGACCTTGCTGGAAAAGCGTGTGCGCAAGATTGACAGTGGGTTCGAGCTGAAGCAGAAGCATGAGATTCAGCGCTCGCTGCCGGCACAGGTGGTGCTGGTCCCCCATCAGCAGTAAACGCTTCGCGGGTAAACACGCTCCTACATCAGGAGCGGGTTTACCCGCAAAAAGGCCTTATCAGGCAGGAACAGCTTCAGCTGCCGCCTCCCGCTCCCACACTCGGTGGCCTTCAACCGCTTTGACAAAGGCATCCACTGCCTTCTGCTCATCCCCGAGCAACAGCCCCTTGTCTTCCTTGAGCCCCAACGCTTTCGCCAATTCCTTGGTCAGCACCAGCGCCTTCAGGTGCTTGTAGCCCTCCAGCACGAAGTGCTTGGCCAATCCGCTAGCCGCCAGCGCATCCGTAGAGGCCTTGCCCGCAGGCACGACAATCCCATCGAACATGATCGAAGGCATCCCCTCCATCGACGCCGCTACTGGCAGTTGCTTGCCATCCGCCGCCTTCACCGGCGCCGAGGTCGGCCCCAGCAGCATCGGCCGGGCACTGTGCGCTTCCAGGGCCTTGACCAGTTTGTCCACGCTGGCAGCGTCCACGCCATCGGCAACCAGCACGGCAATTTTGCGCCCCTTGATACCCACCGAACCTGGGTGGTTCATCTGGCTCAACGCAGGCGATTGCGCCAGCTGGCTACCCTTCACCTGCACCGTACCCGCTTTCGGCGCAGGGAGGCCCAGGTTGGCCGCAACCGCCGCCGCCAGCTTCAGGTCGATGTTGGCCAGAATTTCATTCACTTCCCGGGCGCGGATATGTTCACGCTCCACTTTGCCCAACTCGAAGCTGTAAGCCTTGATGATGTGCTGTTGCTCGGTCGGGCTCATGCTCTGGAAGAACAGCCGAGCCTGCGAGAAGTGATCGCCGAACGACTCACTGCGCTGGCGAATCTTGTGCGCATCAATACGCTCCTGATAGCTCTCGAAGCCGCCGTCTTGTGCCGCAGGCGGGGTTTCCTTCGGCCAGCCGCCATCAATCGAGTTGGGCTCGTAGGACGCCCGGCCCTTGTGCACGACGTGCTGGTGCAGCGCATCACGCTGGTTGTTGTGGTTCGGCGCTACCGGCCGGTTGATCGGGATCTGATGGAAGTTCGGCCCACCCAGGCGGCTGATCTGGGTATCGGTGTACGAGAACAGCCGGCCCTGCAGCAGCGGGTCGTTGGTAAAGTCGATACCTGGCACGATATGGCCTGGGCAGAACGCCACCTGTTCGACCTCGGCAAAGAAATTGTCCGGGTTGCGGTTGAGCACCATCTTGCCCAGCGGCGTGACGGGTACCAGTTCCTCCGGGATGATCTTGGTCGGGTCCAACAGGTCGAAGTCGAATTTGTGTTCGTCAGCCTCAGGCACAATCTGCACGCCCAGCTCCCACTCCGGGTAGTCACCGGTTTCGATGGCTTCCCATAGGTCACGGCGCTGGAAGTCGGTGTCCTTGCCCGCCAGTTTCTGGGCTTCGTCCCACAGCAGGGAATGCACGCCCTGGCGTGGTTTCCAATGAAACTTGACGAAGCTCGCCACGCCCTCGGCATTGATCAGGCGGAAGGTATGCACGCCAAAGCCTTCCATCATTCGAAGGCTGCGCGGGATGGCGCGGTCAGACATGGCCCACATGACCATATGAGCCGACTCCGGCACCAGCGAGACGAAATCCCAGAAGGTGTCATGAGCCGAACCGCCGGTCGGTATCTCGTTGTGTGGCTCTGGCTTCACCGCGTGGACAAAATCGGGGAACTTGATGGCATCCTGGATGAAAAAGACCGGCATGTTGTTGCCGACCAAGTCGAAATTGCCTTCATCTGTATAGAACTTGACGGCAAAGCCCCGTACATCTCGCACCGTGTCGCCAGACCCGCGTGGGCCCTGAACCGTCGAGAAGCGGACAAAAACCGGGGTGATCTTTTCCGGATCTTGCAGGAAGCCGGCCTTGGTCAGCTCGGCGTGGTTGCCATAGCTCTGGAAGAACCCGTGTGCCCCGGTACCGCGTGCGTGCACGATGCGTTCGGGGATACGCTCATGGTCGAAGTGGGTGATTTTCTCGCGCATGATGAAGTCTTCAAGCAGCGAAGGCCCGCGATCACCCGCCTTGAGGGAGTTCTGGTTGTCAGCAATGCGCACGCCCTGGTTGGTTCGCAGCGCATGCCCGGTCGCATCGCTACGGTCGGCCTCCAGGCTCTGCAGCTTGGCATTGGTGTTGGCCCTGTCAGGGGTCTGGGTACCGGCGGCCTCGCTGTGCTTGGGCGCATCCGTTTTCTTGCTGGGCATGATCGGCTCTCCTCATCAGTCTTAAGGCGTGCCCGTTCAGGGCTTGTCCAAGTAGTGACTGGAGGGCGTTGCCGAGCGTTCAATCAGGATTACCGGTTGTCGCGATATGCCCGATGGATTGGTGCATGACGAAATAAATGCTAAGAACAGCTATAGGAAAAGGCTAAAATGCGCGACCCCAGCTAACCGCTGACCCAAATTTCAATGCGCCCCACAAGGTTCGCTACGTGATCGAGTTCCAACAGGTACATAAAACCTACCGCGTTGCCGGTAGGGAAATCCCCGCACTGAATCCGACCAGCCTGACCATCGAAGATGGCCAGGTGTTCGGCCTGATCGGCCATTCCGGCGCTGGCAAAAGCACCATGCTGCGCCTGATCAACCGCCTGGAGGAGCCCTCCGGCGGCACGATCATCGTCGACGGCGAAGACGTCACCGCGTTCAACGCCAGCCAGTTGCGCGGCTTCCGCCAGCAAGTCGGGATGATTTTCCAGCACTTCAACCTGCTGGCTTCCAAGACCGTCGCCGACAACGTCGCCCTGCCACTGGCCCTGGCCGGTGAGCTGTCGCGCAGCGAAATCGACAAGCGTGTCACCGAGCTACTGGCTCGCGTTGGCCTGTCGGACCACGCCAAGAAGTACCCGGCGCAGCTGTCCGGCGGCCAGAAGCAGCGCGTCGGCATCGCCCGCGCCCTGTCCACCAACCCAAAGATTCTGCTATGCGACGAGGCCACCAGTGCCCTCGACCCGCAAACCACGGCCTCGGTCCTGCAACTGCTGGCCGAGATCAACCGTGAACTGAAGCTGACCATCGTGCTGATTACCCACGAGATGGACGTGATCCGCCGTGTCTGCGACCGCGTGGCCGTGATGGACGCCGGTCAGATCGTCGAGCAAGGCTCGGTGGCCGAGGTGTTTCTGCACCCGCAGCACCCCACCACCAAGCGCTTCGTCCAGGAAGACGAGCAGGTCGACGAAGGCGAGCAGCGCGACGACTTTGCCCACGTGCCAGGCCGCATCGTACGCCTGACCTTCCAGGGCGACGCCACCTACGCGCCGCTGCTGGGCACCGTGGCCCGCGAAACCGGTGTCGACTACAGCATCCTCGCCGGGCGTATCGACCGCATCAAGGATGTCCCCTATGGCCAGCTCACTCTCGCCCTGATCGGCGGAGACATGGAAGCGGCGTTCGCCCGCTTCAAGGCAGCTGACGTACATATGGAGGTACTGCGTTGATGGACGCCCTGAATTTCTTTGCCAACGTCGACTGGGCCGAAATCTGGCTGGCCACCGTCGATACCATGATCATGCTGTTCGGCTCGCTGTTCTTCACCGTGCTGCTGGGCCTGCCACTGGGCGTGTTGCTGTTCCTCTGCGGGCCAAAGCAGATGTTCGAACAGAAAGGCGTCTATGCGCTGCTGTCGCTGGTGGTCAACATCCTGCGCTCGCTGCCATTCATCATTTTGCTGATCGTGATGATCCCGTTCACCGTGCTGATCACCGGTACCTCGCTGGGCGTTGCAGGCGCCATCCCGCCGCTGGTAGTGGGTGCCACGCCGTTCTTTGCACGCCTGGTTGAAACCGCCTTGCGTGAAGTGGACCGCGGCATCATCGAAGCCACCCAGTCGATGGGCGCCACCACCCGCCAGATCATCACCAGTGCGCTGCTGCCGGAAGCCCGTCCGGGCATCTTCGCGGCCATTACCGTAACCGCCATCACCCTGGTTTCTTACACTGCCATGGCCGGTGTGGTGGGTGCCGGTGGCCTTGGTGACCTGGCTATCCGCTTCGGTTACCAGCGTTTCCAGACCGATGTGATGGTAGTGACTGTGGTACTGCTGCTGATACTGGTTCAAGTACTGCAGAGCGTGGGCGACAAACTGGTCGTGCATTTTTCCCGTAAATAACCCCAATGGGGTCGGCCAGGCCGACCCGTTCGGGGGCCGTCGCGGCCCTCACAAGGAGTGATCAATGAAGAAGCTGCTTGCTGTCGCTGCCGCTGTCGCGGCCTTCTCGGCCCAGGCCGATACCCTTACCGTCGCCGCCACCCCGGTGCCGCACGCCGAGATCCTCAACTTCGTCAAACCACAACTGGCGAAAGAAGGCGTAGAGCTGAAGGTCAAGGAATTCACCGACTACATCCAGCCGAACGTGCAGGTGGCCGAAAAGCGCCTGGACGCCAACTTCTTCCAGCACCAGCCTTACCTGGATGAGTTCAACAAGGCCAAGGGTACCCAGCTGGTGAGCGTGGCAGGCGTGCACATCGAGCCACTGGGCGTGTATTCGTCCAAGATCAAGAAACTGGACGAGCTGTCCTCCGGCGCCACCGTGGTCATCCCCAACGACGCCACCAACGGCGGCCGCGCCTTGCTGCTGCTGGACAAGGCTGGCGTGATCAAGCTCAAGGACAACAAGAACATCCTGTCGACCGTGAAGGATGTTGCCGAGAACCCGAAAAACGTGAAGTTCCGTGAGCTGGAAGCCGCCACCATCCCGCGTGTGCTGACCCAGGTAGATGCCGCCCTGATCAACACCAACTACGCGCTGGAAGCCAAGCTGAACCCGGAAAAAGACGCGCTGGCCATCGAGGGCAGCGACTCGCCTTACGTGAACATCCTGGTTGCCCGCCCGGACAACAAGGACTCGGACGACATGAAGAAACTGGCGGCTGCACTGCACTCGCCTGAGGTGAAGCAGTTCATCATCGAGAAGTACAAAGGCGCTGTGGTTCCGGCGTTCTGAGCCAACATCCCCGGGGCCGCTTTGCGGCCCTTTCGCGACGCAAGGCCGCTCCCACAAAGTAAGGCGTACGCCGATCCGTGGCCTTGTGTCGCGAAAGGCCTGCGCAGCAGGCCCAGCCCTCTCAATCCCGCTTGACCAGCCCCGGCAACTGCGCCCCCAGCTTCTGGTTGTTGAACGGCGCCCGAATGAACCCACGCTGTCGCCCATCCGGCCCGACAATCGCCAGGTTACCGCTGTGATCCACGGTATACCCCGGCTTGCTGGTATCCGCCGGAATGAACGGAATGCTCAAGGCATTGGCCAGCTTCTGGGTATCCTCGATCGACCCCGCCACGCCGACAAATTCCTTGTCGAAATAGCCCAGATACTGCTTCAGCTGGTTCGGCGTGTCGCGGTTAGGGTCCACACTCACCAACACCACCTGCAGCCGGTCGACGGCATCCTTGGGCAGCTCGCTCTTCACTTGGCGCAACTGGGCCAGGGTGGTCGGGCAGATGTCCGGGCAGTAGGTGTAGCCAAAGAACAGCAGCGACCATTTGCCCTTGAGGTCATCCATCTGCACCGGCTGGCCGTCCTGGTTGGTCATGGTGACATCAGCCACGGCGCGGCTCTGCGGCAGCAGGATGATGCCCGCATCGATCAGCTCGGCAGGGTTGGGCTGGTCACGACCATTAAGCACCTTGTTGACGGTCAGGCCCAGGATCAACGCGACCAGGGCAACGAGGATGAAGACGGTTTTCTGGGTTCGGGTCATAGGCTCAGCAACAGGTAGTGGTCAAGGAGCAACGCGATGAACAGCGCGAACAGGTAGCCGATAGAGTACTTGAAGGTGCCGATCGCCGCGTGCGGCCGGCTGCTACGGTACAACACCCAGGCCCAATGCAGGAAGCGCAGGCCCAAGCCCAGGGCACAGGCCAGGTACAGCGGGCCACTCATGTGGATGGCATACGGGAGCAGGCTCACCGCCAGCAGGATCAGGGTGTACAGCAGGATATGCAGTTTGGTGTAGCGCTCGCCGTGGGTCACCGGCAACATCGGGATATCGGCCTTGGCGTATTCCTCCTTGCGGTGGATGGCCAGCGCCCAGAAATGCGGCGGGGTCCAGGCGAAAATGATCAGCACAAGCAGCAAGGGTTCGGCGCTGACATGGCCGCTTACCGCCACCCAGCCGAGCAACGGCGGAGCGGCACCGGCCAGGCCACCGATGACGATGTTCTGTGGCGTGGCGCGCTTGAGAAAGCCGGTGTAGAGCACCGCATAACCGAGTAATGAGGCCAGGGTCAGCCAGGCGGTGAGGGCGTTGGTGAATACCAGCAGCAGGACCATGCCCAGCAGCGCCAGGGCCAAGGCGAACAACAGCGCCGCCAGGGGCTCGACTCGGCCTTGGGCCAAAGGCCGTTTGTGGGTGCGTGCCATCAGCGCATCGATGCGCCGATCCACCACATGATTGACCACTGCCGCGCCACCCGCGCACAGGCCGATGCCCAGGTTGCCGAACAACAGCACGCTCCAGCTGACGCCCGCCCGGGTGGCCAGGAACATGCCCGCCAGCGAGGTGATCAGCATCAGCACCACCACCTTGGGCTTGGTCAGCTCAAGGTAATCGCGCCAGCGGGCCCGTCGTACGCTTAGAAGCGTCGCCACGAGTCATTCCTCATATGATGGGAAATGCCCACCCCGACCACCGGCCGTAGACGCCAGCCATGGCCGACACCCACTCGAACCTTGTCGACCACCCGAATGCGGTAGTTCACCAGCACCATGCTCAGCAGCAGCATCGCCCCGCCGGCATTGTGCGCAACAGCCACCGCCAGCGGCAGGTGGAACACCACGTTGCTGATGCCCAGGCCCACTTGCAAGGCCAGCGCCAGCAGCACCAGCCGCGCCAGGCCGGGGAGACCACAGCGGTGCAGCTTCCAGCTGAGCATCAACAGCACACAGGTCACCAGCAGCGCGCCCAACCTGTGGCTGATGTGGATGGCCGTGCGCGCATCACTGTCCAACTGCCCGCCAAGGTAATTGGGGCCGACGTGCTGGGTCAGGTGGAAGCCGTTGCTGAAGTCCGCCGCTGGCCACCACTGGCCATGGCAGGTCGGCAGGTCGATGCAGGCCACGGCTGCGTAGTTGGCGCTGACCCAACCGCCCAGGGCGATCTGGCCGATTACCACCAGCAGCGCCAGCGCAGCGATCCGGCGCAGGCTCAGCGGCAGTTTCGGCAAGGGCGCAAAGGCCCGGGACAGACGCAGAGACAACAGGAACAGCAAGCTCAACGTGGTAAAGCCACCCAGCAAGTGCGCCGTGACCACCTGCGGCCATAGCTTCAGGGTAACCGTCCACATACCGAAGGCTGCCTGGGCCAACACCACACCCAGTAGCAGCATCGGCAGGCGATAAGGCTGCCCATCGCGGGCATGCCGGCGCATTGCCTGGAACGCGAGCAGGGCGATCACCACGGCCAGGCTACCGGCAAAGTAGCGGTGGACCATCTCCGCCCAGCCCTTGGCAGCTTCCACCGGGTGCTCCGGAAAGTGCAGCTCGGCATGGGCCAACTGCGCGTCAGTCTTGGGCACGCTGATAAAGCCATAGCACCCCGGCCAGTCGGGGCAACCGAGGCCTGCGTGGGTCAGGCGGGTATAGGCACCAAGCAGGACGACCAGCAGTGCCAGCAGGGTGGCGAACACAGCAAGGCGAAATCCAGGTCTGGCCATGGCAGGCTCCTAGCCGATGTTGGACAGCTTGAGCAGGTGGCGCAGGTCATCCAGCACATGCTTGCCGTTGACCTTGCCGTCGTAGCGCAGCACCAGGTTGCCGTGCGGGTCGACGATCCACAGCTGCGGGCCGGGCTCGACAACCTTCTGCTGATAACGTTGCGCATCCAGCGGGTAGCGCTGCAACTGCGGGTACTCGCGGCCAAGCAGTGCCTGATAGTCGGCGCTCAGCGGCTGGGCGGCGGCCAGCGCATGGCTGGCGCGGCTGGCATCACGCCCCAGCCCGACCTGAATCTGCCGAGCCAGGTACACCAGGCGCTGACAGTCTTCGGTGCAGGCCTGGGGTGCGCTGACCAGCAACTGCCAGCGATCGTCCTGCCCCCCCACGCCGAGATCGGCACGGCTTTCCCCATTGCCAATCATGGCGCCATGGTAGCTGCGGCCTTCCGGTACCCAGAATTTGAGCTTGTACATGCTGGTGGCCAGAACCATCGGCCCAAGCACCACCAGCAGGATCAGCAAAAGCTGCAAACGCCCACGGGCTCTGGGTTTGCTACGTTCAGGCGCGTCCAGTGGAGTGGCGGTGGCCATGGCGTTTCTCCTTGTTTTGATGCCAGCCGAAGTAGAGGTAGAGCAGAACCAGAGCGGTAGCCAGGGCAAACCACTGCACGGCGTAGCCCACGTGTTTTTCGGGGCTCATGGCCACAACCGGCCAGTCCAGGCGATAGCTCGCAGGGCCCGCCTCAAGGCGCAATTCCTGGGCGAAGCCTTCGCGATCAAGCTGTTGCCATAGCTGCGCGGCATCGATAGCGGTCAACAGATGCGGCCATTGCCCGCCGATGGGGTCCGGGTGCAGCTGGAAGGTGCTACCGGGCGCGACATACACAGAGGCATCCAGCGCCACGGCCTGGGCAGGGGTTTCGAAGTGCACCGGCACCCGGCGGTCCAGCCATGGCAGCCAGCCACGATTGATCAGCAACCACAGGCCGCTGGCTTGGTCGTGGAAGGGCTGCAGCAGCTCGACACCGGCTTTGCCGTCGCGCATGCGGTTGTCCAGCAGCACGCTGTGCTCGGCGTCGAAGCGGCCATACAGGTGCACGCGGCGGAAGGCGTTGTCTTCTTTCGAGAGGAGCTGGGAGGTGGCGATCGGCGCTTCAACCCGCCGTTCTGCATAGGTGGCCAGCAGCACGCGCTTTTCCTCGGCACGGCCGAGTTGCCAGCAACCAAGCGCAATCAGCCCCGGCAGCAATGCAAGCACCACCAGCGTCGGTACCCAGCCTGGGCGAAACGGCCTCACGGGCGCCTCGCTATACTTATCCACATCACCGCATCCCCCGGGAGTAACGCCATGCTCAAGGCCGCGATTGTCCTGATGCTGTTGGCCACGATTGCCAGCCTGTTCAGTGGCCTGGTGTTTCTGGTCAAGGATGATGAAAACTCGACCCGTCTGCTCAAGGCGCTGACCATACGGGTGACCCTGGCAGCCCTGACCATAGGCCTGGTCGCCTGGGGCTTGATCAGCGGTCAACTGGTCTCCCACGCCCCTTTCTGAAGCGCTCACCCGTCCCTACAGGGTTTTCGTATTCACAACACATAGACAAAGATGAACAACCCCACCCACACCACATCGACGAAGTGCCAGTACCAACTGGCTGCCTCGAAGCCGAAGTGTTTTTCTGGGTTGAAATGCCCGCGCAGAATACGCACGAACATCACAATCAGAATGATCGTGCCCAATGTCACGTGGGCACCGTGAAACCCGGTAAGCATGAAGAACGTCGCACCGTAGATCCCTGAGCCCAGTGTCAGCCCCAGCTTGGTATAGGCCTCGTGGTACTCGAAGGCCTGCAGCGCGATAAAGCTGATGCCCAGGACAATGGTCAGCGCCATCCAGAATTTCAGCGGCCCGCGGTGGTCACGGCGCAAGGCGTGGTGGGCAATGGTGATTGTCACACTGGAACTGACCAGCAGGATGGTGTTGATCAGCGGCAGATGCCACGGGTCGATCACTTCCTTGGGCGGCGGGAACAGCTTGGGGTCGGGGGTGTGCAGTAGCGGCCAGGTGAATTCGAACGTTGGCCACAGCATGTGCGCAACACCTTTGGCCCCTTCGCCTCCCAGCCACGGCCCCGCCAGTACGCGGACATAGAACAGCGCGCCGAAGAACGCCAGGAAGAACATCACTTCAGAGAAGATGAACCAGCTCATGCCCCAGCGGAACGAGCGATCTAGCTGCGGGCTGTACAACCCGGCGCGGCTCTCCTTGACCACTGACCCAAACCAGCCGAACAGCATGTAGGCCAGAAACAACGCACCCACGAAGAAGATCAGCGGCCCGTGCGAATCCGGGTGGCCCGCCTTCATGTCGTTGAACCAGGTGCCCAGGCCGAATACCGTGATGAACATGCCGATGGTGGCGATGATCGGCCATTTGCTCTGCGCCGGAACGTAGTAGTGCTCATGACTTGCCATTGCTGTTCTCCTTCCCTTAACGGGCGCCCTGGACGTCCTGCGCCGCAACGTGCGCGACCGGCGGGTGGCGAGCGGTGATGTCGAACAAGGTGTAGGCCAGTGTCAGGTGCTTCACGCTGGCCGGCAGGTCGCGGTCGACGATGAAGCGCACCGGCATCTCGATGCGTTCGCCGGGCTGCAGCACCTGCTGGGTAAAGCAGAAGCACTCGGTCTTGTGGAAGTAGGCCGCGGCCTCGGCCGGGGTAATGCTGGGTATTGCCTGCGCACTCATCGGCCGGTCGGTCGGGTTGTGGGCAATGAAGATCATCTGGTTCACCGCCCCCGGGTTGACCTCCAGCTGGTCGGCAGTGGAGTAGAAGTCCCAGACCATGTCGCTGGCATTGGTCGACATGAACTGCACCCGCACAGCACGCGTCGGGTCACTGACCTGGCTACCTTCGTATTGGCCGCCGGTCTTGCCGTTGATACCGAACGCTTTGCACATGACGTCGTAGATCGGCACCAGCGCGAAGCCAAAGGCGAACATCACCACCGTCAGCATCAACAGGCGCGTTACCAGGCGTTTCACCGACAGGCCGTTCATGGCGGGTTCCTATTTCACTTCCGGGGGTGTCTGGAAGGTGTGGTAGGGCGCAGGCGAGGGTATCGACCACTCAAGGCCCTCGGCGCCATCCCAGGGTTTGGCCGGTGCCGGCGCGCCACCGCGGATGCACTTGATGACAATGAACAGGAAGAAGATCTGCGTGGCGCCGAACATGAACGCGCCGATCGACGACACCATGTTGAAATCGGCGAACTGCAGGTTGTAGTCGGGGATGCGCCGTGGCATGCCGGCCAAGCCTACGAAGTGCATGGGGAAGAAGGCCATGTTCATGCCGATGAACGACAGCCAGAAGTGCAGTTTGCCGAGGGTTTCGTCGTACATGTGGCCGGTCCATTTCGGCAGCCAGTAGTAGGCCGAGGCAAAGATGCCGAAAATTGCACCAGGCACCAGTACGTAATGGAAATGCGCCACCACGAAGTAAGTGTCGTGGTACTGGAAGTCCGCCGGGGCGATCGCCAGCATCAACCCGGAGAAACCACCGATGGTGAACAGGATGACAAAGGCGATGGCGAACAGCATCGGCGTTTCGAAGGTGAGCGAACCTTCCCACATGGTGCTGACCCAGTTGAATACCTTCACCCCGGTGGGCACGGCAATCAGCATGGTGGCATACATGAAGAACAACTCGCCGACCACCGGGATGCCGACCACGAACATATGGTGGGCCCAGACGATGAATGACAGGAAGGCAATGGCGCCGGTGGCATACACCATCGAGGTATAACCGAACAGCGGCTTGCGCGAGAACGCCGGGATGATCGAGCTGACCGCACCGAAGGCGGGCAGGATCATGATGTACACCTCAGGGTGACCGAAGAACCAGAACACATGCTGGAACAGCACCGGGTCACCGCCACCTGCGGCACTGAAAAAGCTGGTACCGAAGTGGATATCCATCAGCATCATGGTTACCACGCCGGCCAGTACTGGCATCACCGCAATCAGCAGGAACGCGGTAATCAGCCAGGTCCAGACGAACAGCGGCATTTTCATCAGCGTCATGCCGGGGGCACGCAGGTTGAGGATGGTGGCAATCACGTTGATCGCCCCCATGATCGAGCTGATACCCATCAGGTGGATGGCGAAGATGAAGAAGGTGACGCTGGCTGGCGCATAGGTGGTGGAAAGCGGTGCGTAGAACGTCCAGCCAAAGTTCGGCCCTCCGCCCGGGCTGAACAGCGTCGAGACCAGCAGCAGGAAGGCCGCCGGCAGCAGCCAGAAGCTGAAGTTGTTCATCCGTGGCAGTGCCATGTCGGGCGCGCCGATCATCAGCGGAATCATCCAGTTGGCCAGGCCGACGAAGGCCGGCATCACCGCGCCGAACACCATGATCAGGCCATGCATGGTAGTCATCTGGTTGAAGAATTCCGGCTCCACGATCTGCAAACCCGGCTGGAACAGCTCGGCGCGGATCACCATGGCAAACGAGCCACCCAGCAGGAACATGATGAAACTGAACCACAGGTACATCGTGCCGATGTCTTTATGGTTGGTAGTCAGCACCCAGCGCATCAGGCCCCTGGCCGGGCCGTGCGCATGGTCGTGGCCGTGGGCGTGGTCGTCGATCACTGCACTCATGTCCTGTCTCCTGCAATCCATTGATTGCCGCGAGTAACCCGGTTCACTTGGCTTCTGCCTGCTTCAGCGCCAGCACGTCCTTCGGCGTCACCATGTCGCCTTTGTTGTTGCCCCAGGCATTGCGCTCGTAGGTGACCACAGCAGCGATGTCGACTTCCGACAGCTGCTTGCCGAAAGCGGCCATGGCCGTGCCGGGCTTGCCATGGAAGACAATGCTCAGGTGGGCTTCCTTCGGCCCGGTGGCAATCTTCGAGCCTTTGAGCGCCGGGAACATTGGCGGCAGGCCCTGGCCTTCGGCCTGGTGACAGGCCACGCAGGTGGTGTGGTAGACCTTGTCGCCTCGCGCCACCAGCTCTTCCAGGGTCCATTCCTTGCTGGTCAGCTCCTTGAGCTTGGCGGCTTCAGCCTTGCGCTCGCCCAGCCAGGTGTCGTAATCGGCCTTGGACTTGACCTCGACCACCACCGGCATGAAGCCGTGGTCTTTGCCGCACAGCTCGGTACACTGGCCGCGGTAGATGCCTGGCTTTTCGATCCGGGTCCAGGCTTCGTTGACAAAGCCTGGGATGGCGTCGCGCTTGACCGCGAAGGCTGGCACCCACCAGGAGTGGATCACGTCGGCAGCAGTGACCAGAAAGCGCACTTTCGCGCCCACCGGCAGCACCAGCGGCTGGTCGACTTCCAGCAGGTAATGCTCATCCTTGGGCGCCTTGTTGTGGATCTGGTCGGTGGGGGTGGCCAGATTGCTGAAGAACTCCACGTCCTGGCCCAGGTACTTGTAGTGCCATTTCCACTGGTACCCCGTGACCTGGATGTCGATGTCCGAATCGCTGGCATCGTAGATGTCGATCAGCGTCTTGGTGGCCGGGATAGCCATGGCCACCAGGATCAGGAAGGGAACTACCGTCCAGAGGATTTCCACCCAGGTGTGCTCGTGGAAATGCGCAGCCTGCTGGCCGGTGGAGCGGCGGTGGATGACCATTGACCAGAACATCGCGCCAAACACCACGATGCCAATGATCACGCAGATCCAGAAGATGGTCATGTGCAGGTCGAAGACGGCGTTGGAGACTTCCGTCGCCCCTGGGTGCATGTTCACGGTCCAGGCGGCGTTGGCCTGACCAAAAACCGACCACAACAGGAGGCCCATCCAGACATGTGGATGTCGCATCATTGCGGGTTCCCCTTCTAATTCTTGTTGTCCCGGAGGCGTGGCCTGCGGCAAGAGGGAACGGCGGTCAAGACTGCATGGCTTCGACGACCGAGCCCCTGCTAAAAGCAGTCGGGCCTCATCAACGAATCACGTTCAACGGGAGTATAGACAGCGACCAATGGCACGCAATGAAGCCTGTGAAATGAACTTCATGAAATGGCCGAATGGCCGGAAAACCGCGTGCTTGAAAGGGCATGGCGTAATAATGGCACGTCGATATGCCTGATAGCGCACACGTTTGCGAGGCTTATAACAAATACGTCTTAGGTATTCTGTATACCGAGCTAATTTAGTGTCTTCCGTTTGAAACGTAATGTCCCTGGAGTTGTCATGAACATCGCTGCTGTACGCGAGCAGGTAAGCCAAGCCCATCAACATGAAGGCCAGACCGGCCAATTGAAACAGCGTCTCGAGCTGCAACTGCCCCACCTGCACCCCTCGATCCAACTGCCTGAGCAGGACGCCCAGGGTACTTTGGCGCGCTTCGTCAGCGCCTACATCGATCAGGTTCCGGAATTGCTGGAGGCCGCCCACGAGGTCGCCCGCGAAGCCGGGATCGAATCGCAGATCAAACCTGTACTGAAAATTGCCGAAGCCTACTTCCTGCAGCCGCCCAGCGTGATGCAAGGGCATGTAGGCCTGGACTGCCTGCTGGATGAAGCCTACCTGGCGCACCGCCTGGTGGAAGAGGTGAATGACTTGTACATTCGCCACTTCCAGCAGCCGTTGATCCCGGTCGACACCACGGTCGCCAACCTGATTGCCCACCAGTTGATTGGCGAAAGCTTTGCCAACCAGCTGGATGAAGTGGTGCACCACTCGGTCGACGAAATGCTCAACGACGAGAGCTTTGCGGTTGAATCGGTGGAGGCTTATCGAGAGAAGCTGAGCAGCCCGGCAACTGGCGCGGCGTGGAAGCGCTGGCCGTGCCTGTCGCGCCAACTGGGTGTCGAGCTGGGTCAGCCGGCCTGATATACCTGTCACGGCCTAGGTGCATCGGTGGTTCGGCGCAGGCCGTCGTAGGAGCGGGTTCACCCGCGAAAGGGCCGGCCCTGCTGGCCAACCTCCACCCGCCGATCACCGTTGCCGCCGCTACCGTATTCGCGGGTAAACCCGCTCCTACACATGCTTCGGTGGTTCGCCACAGGCCGTCGTAGGAGCGGGTTCACCCGCGAAAGGGCCGGCCCTGCTGGCCAACCTCCACCCGCCGATCACCGTTTCCGCCGCTACCGCATTCGCGGGTAAACCCGCTCCTACACATGCTTCGGTGGTTCGCCACAGGCCGTCGTAGGAGCGGGTTCACCCGCGAAAGGGCCGGCCCTGCTGGCCTATCTCCACCCGCCGATCACCGTTGCCGCCGTTACCGTATTCGCGGGTAAACCCGCTCCTACGCACATGCATCGGTGGTTCGCCACAGGCCGTCGTAGGAGCGGGTTCACCCGCGAAAGGGCCGGCCCTGCTGGCCTATCTCCACCCGCCGATCACCGTTGTCGCCGCTACCGTATTCGCGGGTAAACCCGCTCCTACGCCCCAACCCCCGCCGTAGTCCGCAACCGCCCCTCGATCCGACGCTTCAGGCGCCGCTGCTCTATCAGCAACCGTGACCCATTGGCAGAATTGCTGCGGCTCCAGTCCTCCAGCAACTCAAGGCACGAGTGGTCGATATAGCTCAAGTTCCCCAGCGGCACATGCAGCGTGGTGCCCGCCGGTACGGTATCCAGCACCTGGGTCAGCGCCGGCACCTTCAGGAAGGTCGCCGCGCCACTGAGGCGCAGTTCCATGTGCCCATCCTTGGCCAGGCTCACCAGGTTGATCTTCAGCCGCGCCGCCTTGAACGCCAGCTTCAGCAAGGTCAGGGCAAAGCCCAGCAGCACACCGGTCAGCAGGTCGGTAAAGATGATCGCCAGCGCAGTCGCCGCGTAGGTGAACATCGGCATGCGCCCATAACGGCCCAGCCCGCGAAACGCCTTGAAGTCGACCAGTTTGACCCCGGTAAATACCAACACCCCCGCCAAGCTCGCCACCGGGATCTGCTGCAGCACGCTGCTCAGCGCCACCACGAAGGCCAGCAACCACAAGCCATGGAAGATTGCCGAGGCCCGGGTTTGCGCCCCGGCCTGGACGTTGGCCGAGCTGCGCACGATTACCCCGGTCATCGGCAGGGCACCCAGCACCCCGCACAGCATGTTGCCGATGCCCTGAGCCGACAGTTCGCGGTCGAAGTCCGAGCGCTGGCCGCTGTGCATGCGGTCCACTGCTGCGGCCGACAGCAAGGTTTCGGCGCTGGCAATGAACGCCAGGGCAAAAGCGGCGACCAACAGGGCAGGGTCGGCCAGCTGCATCAGGTCCGCCGGACGAAGCCAGTCGATGGCCTCGGAAAGGTCGGCCGGGACTTGCACGCGGTTCACCGGCAAGGCCAGCCACAGGCTGATAGCGGTCATGCTGGCCACGCCGAGTAATGCACCCGGCACGAAACGCAGCCGCTGCGGCCGCAAGCGCTCCCAGCCCCACATGATGGCGATGGTCCCCAGGCCCAGCGCACCGGCCATCCAGCCGGCGCCGGTGCTCTCCTGTGGCAGGGCTGCCGACAACGTTGCCGGGAACGCCAGCAGGTTCTGCAGGCCCGACGGTTGCGGCGCGGTGTCGAACATCACATGCACCTGCGAAAGCACGATCAACACGCCAATCCCGGCGAGCATGCCGTAAACCACCGCCGGCGCGGTCACGCGGAACCAGCAGCCCAGACGCAAGCGACCGGCCAGCAACTGCAACAGGCCGGCCAGCAACAGGATTGGCCCGAGCATGGCCATGCCGTGCTGGCGTACCAGCTCGAACACCAGTACCGCCAGACCGGCAGCGGGGCCGCTGACCTGTAACGGCGACCCAGCAAGGAAACCGACGACAATGCCGCCGATAATCCCAGTAATCAGGCCTTTTGCCGGCGGCATGCCAGAAGCGATCGCAATGCCCATGCACAACGGCAGGGCCACCAGGAAGACCACCACCGACGCCAGCAACTCACGCGGCAGGGCCGCTTTCAACTGTGTAATGTTCACCGTGTTTCTCCTTTCTCTAGTCGCACGGCCATTCCCCTGGCCGTGGGCACGTTTGCCCCTGACAAGCGCGCAGGCGCGGGCCGCCAGCGAGCACGCCGGCAGGGCAGTCAGGGAATTCAAGGCAGCCGAATGCCGTGCCACACCCCTGCAGGGTGCAGCCGGCTATCAAGGTTCTAGCGGCGGACGGGTCGCTTAGTAGCGGCCTCTCGGAGTGGCGCAGGGAACGGGTTCACCCGCGGCCAAGGGCAGGAAGCTGTCGCTGGCGGCGTCGTAGGCTTCGATCTTGCTGGTCTCGATGTCGTACACCCAACCATGAATGAACAGCTCACCGGCTGCCAGGCGCGAAGCCACCGAAGGATGGGTGCGCAAGTGATGCAGCTGGGCGATGACGTTTTCTTTGGTCAGCACTTGCATCGTCTCGTGTTCGCTGCCGCAGGAGCAGTTGTTCTCGACCACGGTGCGGGCCACTTCCGCGTGGCGCAACCAGGCGCCAACGGTAGGCATCTTGGTCAGCGACTGCGGGTTGAGTACCGCACGCATGGCGCCACAGTCAGAGTGGCCACAGATGATGATGTGGTGAACTTTAAGCGCCATTACGGCGTACTCGATGGCGCTGGAAACGCCGCCGTTCATCTGGCCATAAGGCGGTACCACGTTACCCACGTTACGGGTCACGAACAGGTCGCCTGGCGAGCTCTGGGTGATCAGCTCGGGAACGATGCGCGAATCGGCACAGGTGATGAACATGGCGCGTGGTGTTTGCGCGGTGGCGAGCTTCTTGAACAGCTCTTGCTGATCTGGGAAAACATCATGGTGAAAGCGCAGGAAGCCGTCGACGATGTGCTTAAGGGCAGCATCGGCGCTTTCCGCGGGGACCTGCGGTACGACCTTGGATGGGTCCTTGACGGGCATGATTCATCCTCTTGACGGTGTGTAGGTAAATCCATTTTACCGGTGAAAGATTCAGGCTATGCAGGGTTTTAGATGACACGCACGGGCCATAGATCACAGTCGCTGTGGACTTATTACCTACGCTAGCGGGGAAAACTTAACTGAAACTTAATTCGAAGGCTCTAGAACGGGCGTTCCAGATGAAAAAGGCGGGAACTGGATAATAGCAAAAAAACATCAGCTGCCAATATGTATTAGCGCAATTATTGGTTGTTATTAGTTGCGTTGTGAGCAATGCGCAGCCCTTGGTGGGGCGGGTTCATGTCAGAACAGCGCCATCTGCCCACCCGGCGGGCAGAACGCCGAGCAATCCAGCGCCTGCGCCTCGCGCCCTTCGAAGTCCAGCCGTTTCATTGCCTTGGCAAAGCGCTGCGCCAGCAACTCGGCAAACACCCCTTCACCACGCATGCGCACACCGAACCGGCTGTCATACAGCTCGCCACCACGGCTCTGGCGGATCAGGCTCAACACATGCGCTGCCCGCTGCGGGTAATGGTCCTGCAACCACTGCTCAAACAACGGCGCCACCTCCAGCGGCAGCCGCAGCATCATGTACGCCGCACTTTGCGCACCGGCCTCCTTCGCCGCCTCCAGCAGGCGTTCCAGCTCACTGTCGTTGATCATCGGAATCATCGGCGAACACAAAACACCCACCGGTACGCCCGCTTCACGCAATACCCGGATGGCCCTCAACCTCGCACCGGGTGAGGCCGCTCGGGGTTCGAGCACGCGCTTGAGGCCGTCGTCCAGCGTGGTCAGGCTGATCATCACTCGTGCCAGGCGCTGGCGGGCCATCTCGGCCAGCAGGTCAAGGTCGCGCAGCACCAGTGAACCCTTGGTGACAATGGTCACCGGGTGACGAAAACGCAGTAACACTTCGAGCAAGCGCCGGGTCAGTAACTGTTCCCGCTCAATCGGCTGGTACGGGTCGGTGTTGGAGCCCAGATTGATCGGCGCGCACACGTAGCCCGGTTTGCTCAATTGCTGTGCCAGCACCTCGGCGGCGTTGGTCTTGGCAATCAGTTTGGTCTCGAAATCCAGGCCGGGAGAAAGGTCCCAGTAGGCGTGTGAGGGGCGGGCGTAGCAGTAGATACAGCCATGTTCGCAGCCACGGTAGGGGTTGATGGAGCGATCGAAAGGGAGGTCGGGTGAAGTGTTGCGGCTGATCACCGACTTGGCTGTCTCGATCCGCACCTCGGTACCCTGGGTTTGCGGCACTTCCTGGTACCAGCCATCATCTTCCGCCACCGAATGACCAGGGGCAAAGCGGTTGTGTGGGTTGTGCGCCGTGCCACGGCCCTTTTGCGGTGCTGGAGGAATCATGGCTCACCTGAATACTGTATTCATATACAGTATCGCGCATGCCGGGATCTTTCCAGCACCTCTGGTCTGACTACTCAGGCCATGCCAGCTGAGATACGCTGCCTGGCTCGATTGCCGCCCGAGAAACGCCTCGATGCCTTCACGCAATGGGCGCGATGCCCCTGGGGCGAACAGTGCTTCCTGCAGTGCCCGCCCCGTGGCTCCGTTCAACAGGCCCTCGGCTTCGAAGCGGGTGAACACATCGAAGGCATGCACATCCGACCACAGATAGGCGTAGTAACCCGCATCGTAGCCGTTCACAAGGTGGTCGAAGGCATGCGCCGGATGTTCAAAGTCAGCGAGTGGCCAGTAACCGCAACGCGCGCGGGCATCACCCAGTCGCTGTTCAAAGGTCCTGCCATCGTTTGGTGTGCCATGCAGGTCCATGTCGAACAGCGCCAGGCACAGATCACCCGCGATCTCCTCCACGCCCTGCTGCCGTAGCTGCCGCAGGCACTCATCAGCTTGCTCGCGGGATAGTTGGTGGCCGTCGTGCGTGCGCGCCGAGATCGCCACCAGGTAGTCCGCGTCCCAGACCCAACGTTCGAACAGCTTGCCGAACAACTCCACACCATCGGTGCCCAGCTCGGTCACATTGGACATGACGTGGTTCGTCGTACGTACCAGCAGGTGGTGCAGGGCATGGCCGAATTCATGGAACAGCTTGCGCAGTGACAAATGATCGAGCAACGGCTGCGAACCTGACAGCGCTTGCGGCACATCACTGAACACCACCACCGAGGCTGCCTGGCAGATACCCTCTGCATCGACCCGGCGATTCCTTACATAGGTGGTGAACACCGCGTCTGGCTGCTTGCCTGCGTGTTGCACGGCATCCAGATACAGAAAGCCAATGAAAGCGCTGTCCTGCCACACCTCGAACGGCTGCACGCTGTCATCCCAGACAGGCAGCGCTTTGGGCTGCAGCACTGCACCAAACAACGTCTGCGCCAATTGCTGCAACGCACTGACAACGGTATTCAGCGGGAAATAATCGCGCAGCGCTTCGGCAGGAAACTCGCTGCGCGAAGCACACCGCAGGTACTCGAAATCCCAGGGTTGGGGTTTGCCCAGGCCCTGCTCGGCAGCCCAACACTCCACCTGCGAACGCCACCGCAACATGGCAGGTCGCACATGATCGGCCAGATCGTGGAGAAAGCCGCGCACCTGGGCTACCGAACCCGCACTCTTCACCTGCAGGCTCTGCTCCAGATGGCCGGAATAACCGAGCAGGAGGGCCTTCTCCTCAAGCAATTGCGCCTGTTGCTGCAGATACGTGCGGTTGTCCTGTTGCCGATCATGGCTGACGCCACGGGCGTGAAAAGCCCGGTACACCCGCTCACGGAGCTGGCGGTTGGCAGCATGTTTGAGCACCTCACGCGTAGTCACCGTGTCACACGCAATCAACCACCCCTGCTTACCTGCTTGCTGTGCGCTTGCAGCCAATTCGTCACGTACCCGCTGCGGGATGCCGCTCAGCTCCGCTTCATCGGTGATGTTCAACCCAGGCCGGTCGATGTTGCTGCGGAACGCCTCGCGTGCAGTGCCAATCTGCGTTTGAAGGTCTGCCAGATGCGCTTTGCCTGCGGTGTCGAGTAACGCCCCGCTAGCGGCGAACTTGTCCAGGTGCCAACGCAAAGTGGCACGCTTCCCGACATCCAGTTGCTTGCCGATGTCACTGCCGGCCAAGCGTGCATACAGATCATGCAAAACCGTGTTGGCGAATTTTTGCTCGAAGCGCGCCGTCACTTTCCCGTAGAAATCAATGATGGCGTTGGCCCACGTCGTATCCCGGCCGACCAGTGGTGAGGCGGCATACAACACTGCCAGCAGCCGGCTATCCAGCCCATCCAACGCCAGCACCATGTCATCCCAGGTGGGCATGGCCCGCTGGTCCAGGATGATGCGTTCGACACCTTGCTCGTGCGCCAACAGCACGTCAGCGAACGCCGCCTGCATGTTTTCGAGGGTGATGGAAGAGTAATCGACGGGGATATGGCTATCTTGCAGAAGAGGGTTGGCCATGGTGCATCACCTTGCTGATAGAAATGAGCAAGAGAGCTTGCATGGCCCGCGTGCGCCAGGTGGCCTGACTATCTAACACCTGTCCATGCCTGCCCGGGCATTGCACCCGGGCGGCACGACAGGATTACTCAGCCGGCTTTTTCAGCTTCGGATTTGGGAAGAACTGCACGGTCTGCACCTTGGCCGGCGCCGCTTTCGGCGCCAGGTGGTTGACCCGGGTGCCGAGTTCCTTCGGCACCGACAAGCCCTGCTCGTTGAGGGTGTCGGTAAAGCCGCAAGCCACGCACTCGCGGTGCGGTACGCCGTCGTCGTTCCACATCATCAGCTTGTCGGGCTCGCTGCACGCCGGGCACACGGCACCGGCAATGAAGCGCTTCTTGGTCTTGTTCACAGCTACCTCACTCATGCTGCAGCGTCCTCGGTGAGACCACTGTGGCGCAGCAATGCATCGATGGAAGGCTCACGGCCACGGAAGTCGACGAACAGCTCCATCGGCTCGCGCGAACCACCACGGGCCAGGATCGCCTCGCGGAAGGCGCGGCCGGTCTCGGCGTTCAGCACGCCTTCCTCCTCGAAGCGCGAGAAGGCGTCAGCGGACAGCACTTCGGCCCACTTGTAGCTGTAGTAGCCGGCCGCGTAACCGCCCGCGAAAATGTGCGCAAAGCTGTTGGGGAAGCGGTTGTAAGCCGGCGGGCGCATGACCGACACCTCGTCACGCACACCTTCGAGCACCTGCAATACGCTGCGGCCGTCGCCATGGCTGGCGTGCAGCTCGAAATCGAACAGCGAGAACTCCAGCTGGCGCACCATCATCATGCCCGACTGGAAGTTTTTCGCGGCCAGCATCTTGTCCAGCAGGTCCTGGGGCAGGGCGGCGCCGGTTTCGTAGTGACCAGAAATCAGTGCCAGGCCTTCCGGCTCCCAGCACCAGTTTTCCATGAACTGGCTTGGCAGCTCGACCGCATCCCAGGCCACGCCGTTGATGCCGGACACGCCGGCATGCTCAATGCGGGTCAGCATGTGGTGCAGGCCGTGACCGAATTCGTGGAACAGGGTGGTGACTTCATCATGGGTCAGCAAGGCGGGCTTGCCGGGCGCGGCCGGGGTGAAGTTGCACACCAGGTTGGCCACCGGGCTCTGCAGCTGGCCGCCGGCAGTGCGGCGACGGTCACGGGCGCCGTCCATCCAGGCGCCCCCACGCTTGTTGGCGCGGGCGTACAGGTCGAAGAAGAAACGGCCAACGTGCTGACCATTTTCCTTGATCTCGAACAGGCGTACGTCCGGGTGCCAGCTGTCGAAGCCCTTGAGCTCGGCGATTTCGATGCCGTACAGGCGCTGCACGATGCTGAACAGGCCGCCCAGCACCTTGTCGATCGGGAAGTAGGCGCGCAGGGCTTCCTGCGACACACTGTAGCGCTGCTCGCGCAGCTTCTCGCCAAAGTAGCCGGCGTCCCAGCTGGCCAGCTCGGGGCAGCCTTGTTCGGCAGCGTAGGCCTTGAGCTGTTGCAGGTCCTGGGCGGCGAACGGCTTGGAACGCTTGGCCAAGTCACGCAGGAAGCTCAGCACCTGGTCGCTGGACTCGGCCATCTTGGTGGCCAGGCTCAGCTCGGCGTAGTTCTTGTAGCCCAGCAGTTCGGCCAGCTCCTGGCGCAGGTCGAGGATTTCGCGCATCACCGGGCCATTGTCGAACTGGCCGGCATTCGGGCCCTGGTCGGAGGCGCGGGTGCAGTAGGCGGCGTATAGCTCTTCGCGCAGGGCGCGGTCACTGGCGTAGGTCATCACCGCGTAGTAGCTGGGGAACTCGAGGGTGATCAACCAGCCGTCCAGGCCCTTGGCCTGGGCTGCAGCGGCCATCTGCGCCTTGGCCGAATCGGTCAGGCCGGCCAGCGCAGCTTCGTCGGTAACATGCTTGGTCCATGCCTGGGTGGCGTCGAGCAGCTGATTGGAGAAACGGCTGCCCAGCTCGCTGAGCTTGCTCTGCACTTCGGCGTAACGCTGCTGCTTGTCCGCCGGCAGGTCGATACCCGACAGGCGGAAGTCACGCAGGGCGTGCTCGAGGATAGTCTTTTGCGCCACGTCGAAGCCGGCAGCCTCAGGGCTGTTGATCAGCGCCTGGTAGGCTTCGAACAGCGCGCGGTTCTGGCCCAGTTCGGTAGAGTAGGCACTCAGGGCTGGCAGGCAAGACTCGTAAGCCTCGCGCAGCTCGGCGCTGTTGCACACCGCATTGAGGTGGCTGACCGGGCTCCAGGCGGCGCCCAGGCGGTCGTTCAGTTCGTCCATGGCCAGCACCAGGCCGGCCCATGTAGGGTTCTTGCCCTGCTTTTCGAGGATCTCGGCAATGGCTTTACGGTTGTCGGCCAGGATCGCTTCGATCGCCGGCAACACGTGTTCGGCACGAATTTGCGAGAAGGGCGGCAGATCGTGGGATTGCAGAAGCGGGTTGTTCGCAGTCACGGTTTGGATACCTTGGCAGAAGAAACACTGCCCCATCTTAATTACAATCGACGCCGACCGCAGCAGGCAGCCTGCCTATCGGCACAGATGAGAGACGCTATCATGGCCATTCGCAGCTTCCAGCAACACACTCCGAAAGTTGGGCCCAGGGCCTTCGTCGACCGTTCGGCGGTGGTGCTGGGCGACGTGGAGATCGGTGAAGACAGTTCGGTCTGGCCGTTGACCGTGGTGCGCGGCGACATGCACCGCATCCGCATTGGCGCGCGCACCAGCGTGCAGGACGGCAGCGTGCTGCACATTACCCACGCCGGGCCTTTCAACCCGGACGGTTTCCCGCTGATCATCGGCGACGAAGTGACCATCGGGCACAAGGTGATGCTGCATGGCTGCACCCTGGGCAACCGTATCCTGGTGGGTATGGGCAGCACCATCATGGATGGTGCCATCGTCGAGGACGAAGTGATCATTGGCGCCGGCAGCCTGGTGCCGCCGGGCAAACGCCTGGTCAGTGGCTACCTGTACATGGGCAGCCCGGTAAAACAGGCCCGGCTGCTGAACGACAAGGAGCGCACATTTTTCTCCTACAGCGCCGGCAACTACGTGAAGCTCAAGGACCAGCACCTGGCCGAAGGCTACGATCAACCTGAATGACCGCATTCACGGGCATGCCCGCCCCCGCAGGTTGAGTGGCCCCTTCAAGGCCTGCGCTTTACCTGTGGGAGCGGGCATGCCCGCGAAGAAGGCCACGCAGCAATCAAGTGGAACCCTGTACATGCACCAGCAAAACATCCTCTTCGACCTCGACGGCACCCTGACCGACCCACGCCTGGGCATCACTCGCTCGATCCAGTACGCCCTGGCCAAGCTGGGCATCGACGAACCGGACCTGACCCGCCTCGAACACTTCATCGGCCCACCCCTGCTGCAGGCTTTCATGCAGTTCTACAGCTTCGACGAAGCCAAGGCCTGGGATGCGGTGAACTTCTACCGCGAGCGCTTCCGCGTGACCGGTCTTTACGAAAACCTCGTGTTCGAAGGTGTGCCGGAGTTGCTTGAGGCCCTGAACGGGCAGGGCCGCACGCTGTACATTGCCACCTCCAAACCATGGGAGTTCGCCCGCGAAATCGCTCGGCACTTTGCTTTCGATCATCACTTCAAGGTGATCTACGGCAGTGAGCTGGACGGCACGCGCACCAACAAGGTCGAGCTGATTCGCCATTTGCTGGATGAAGAAGGGCTGGACCCGGCGCACACCCTGATGATCGGGGACCGCAAGCATGACCTGATCGGCGCCCGCAGCAACGGGCTGCAGGCCGTCGCGGTGGGGTACGGGTTTGGCAGCCGGGAAGAGCTGATGGCAGAAGAACCCGCTTTCCACTTCGCCACGGTAGCCGATTTGCACCAGGCTTTTAGCAAGGCTTGAGGGCCAGCAGGGCTGCTTTGCAGCCGGCCCTCCCACATCGATCGGCGTACGCAGGGCCTTTGTGGGCCTTGTGGCGCGATGGGCCGCAAAAGCGGCCCCAAAATCTCAACGGCTAACCATCAGATGCTGCAGCGCCGCTTTCCTTTCTTCAATCGGCAACCGCCCCAAATGCTCGACCCGCGCGTAGAACCGAACCCAATCTCCACCCACCTCACGAAACAGCGCCGCAAACGCCGGCACCCACTGGTCGTATAGCCCGAACGGCAACAACTTGGCATTATTCATCGGCCCATACATCCAGGCGTCATAGCGCTTGTCACCGCCCCACTGGCCATCACGCACCTGCCGGTATTCACGCCTCAAACGCTCAAACTCGGCCTGCTTGGCCCGGCGCTTGTGTGCATCATCCAACGGCTCCGCATAAATCGCCTGCAATCGCTCACGGCTGGCCAACACCAGGCGGATAAACTGGTCGCGCTGCTTTCCCTGATCCCCGCCAACCGCCGCCAGCCCACGCGCCGCACGCCATTGCCGCGTGCCTTCCTGCTCGACGAACGAGGCAAACGACTCATTGAACTCGGTATCGTCCTGCACATAGAAGCGCTGGTGGGCCAATTCATGAAAGATCAACGTAGCCAGGCGCTCATCGCCCCAGCCCACCATCGACGACAAAATCGGGTCATCGAACCAACCCAGGGTCGAATAAGCTTCCACGCCACCCACGTACACATCCAGGCCATCCTGACGCATCAACGCCGCCGCGCCTCGCGCCGCGCCTTGCTGGTAGTAGCCGCGGTACGCCACGCACCCGGCAATCGGAAAGCAGTGCGTTACCGGTTGCAACGACAACTCGGGCGTGGCGAACACATTCCACACCACGTAGGGGCGTCCAAGGTCGGCGTATACCCGGTAGCTGCGGTTGTCTGGCAGTTTCAATTGCTGGCTGGCAAACAGCCGCGCCTGTTCGGCCTGTTGCAGGTGCGCGCGCAAGGGTGCTGGGGTAGCAGGGTCGGCCAATACCTGCTCTACAGGTTGCCGCGCCCGCAGCAACTGCCACTGGCCCTGCGCCAGCTGCCCGTAGTAGGCGGCATTGCTGCAACCGTTCAGCAGGAGCGCCGCAAGCAGCGGAACCAAACGGGTGAAAATGCGGTCGAGTGCCCCAAGGCCTGAGCGCTGCATAAGAAAAAGTCGAAGCATCCGGGACTGTCTGACTCGCTCAACACCATTTCGCTCCAAGACTATCTCGCCAAGGGGGAGTTTCGCCATGCGTGCATTGTTGGTAGCCGGCTCACTGTTGTTGATCTCTGCCTGTTCAACCTTGCCAGACCCAGACCCGAACCAGGCCTGGATCGACCTCACCCGTTACGACAATACGTCGCTGGACGCCGTGCAGGTAGATGAGCGTGACTGGGCTGACAGCCGCTATTTCGAGGTTCAACCCGGCAGCCACGAACTGACCGTGCGCTATCAGTTTCCGGTTAACCCCAGCAATATCGGCCCCGTCGAGGAGCCATTGTGGCGCGATTGCCAGGTCAAGCTGACCTTCAAGGACTTCAGCGCCGGGCAGCGTTATCAGCTGCAAGCCGGCAGCATTGGCTTCCGCCCTTGGATCAAACTCTACGACCACCAGCAAAAACTGCTGGGTCAAGGGCTGCCGGCGGGTTGTCAGCGCACCTGAACCGCACAAACGGCGCTATGCTTGTTACTTGTAAATCGCAAGTGGGAGTTTTGCCATGCGCCAGCCCATGATGCTGATCGCCCTCAGTGCACTGGGGGCTTGCGCCAGCCCCTTGCCGCCCGTCGACCCCAAGCAGGCCTGGGTCGATCTGTACACCATGACCCCCGGCCGGGTGATCATGGCCGACCGCCTCGACGGCAAGCGTCTGGACGATGGCCGATATTTTCAGGTGACGCCGGGCAAGCACGAACTGGTGGTGCGCTTCGATTATGAAATCTACTCGGGCGGCATCATGTCCGAGCCCAGGGACCGAACCTGCTACCTGACCGTACGCTTTGACAACTTCAAGGCCGGCGAACGCTATCGCCTGGAAGCGCGGGCGCCGGTAATGGAGCCGCAGGTGCTGCTGTATGACGCCGACCGCAAGGTGGTGGTGAACGAGCCTAGCGATGTGTTCTGCATACCGTGAACGTGGGGCTGCCTGGCAGCCCCGGGCCTTGGTGCTTATCGATCATTCTTTTGATAGATGATCTTCTTCGTCCCGCCATCGCAGGTCCCGACGACCATGTTCTGGTCCTTGACCTCGCTGTTGGGCACGATCTCCAGCGTATAGGACGAAACCCCTTGGGCCTGGATCTTGGCCTCGATCTCGGTTTTCAGCTCCTCGCAAGGCTTGACGGCCGCCAGCGCAGACGTGGCGACAAGGGAAGCCAACACAGCGATAGCTACGCGAATCATGGAACGGCTCCTGGAAAGGGCAGTGGCGCTGCCGACGTTCTTTAGACTACAGCAAACCACCACCGTTGCACCGTTTCACCCCACCAACGCCGCATCCAGGCTGATCTTCGCATTCAAAACCTTGGACACTGGGCAGCCTTCCTTCGCCTTGTTGGCAATCTCCAGGAATTGAGCCTCGCTGGCCCCCGGTACCTTGGCCCTGAGCACCAAGTACACAGCGGTAATGGCAAAACCGTCAGCTTGCTTGTCGAGCGTCACCTCTGCAGCCGTGTCGATCCGCTCCGCAGTAAGCCCCGCCTCGCCGAGCATCATGGATAGCGCCATCGAGAAACAACCGGCATGGGCCGCGCCAATCAGCTCCTCCGGGTTGGTACCGGGCGTGCCCTCGAAACGTGTGTTGAAGCCATAAGGGTTCTGCTTGAGTGCGCCGCTTTCGGTAGAAAGCAGACCTTTTCCATCCTTCAGGCCACCTTGCCAGATCGCCGATGCTGTCTTTTTCATGATGCCTCCTGGTCACTGGGTTGCTTACCTACGGTTCAGAGGCCTGCCGCCTGCTGCAAGTTCAGCGCAATATGCTTGCAGGCATTGAATCCAACGAATGCGCCCATACAGAATCAAAAAGGCCTCTGGCCAATCATTCTTGCGGAGGCCCCATGACGCAGCTGCGTGACCTGAAGATTTCCACCCTGGACCTGGTGCCCGTACGCGCCGACGCCGGCCCCGCGCAATCGCTGCGCAACTCGCTGGACCTGGCGCAGCATGTCGAGCGCTTTGGCTATAACCGCTTCTGGGTGGCTGAGCACCACAACATGGACGGCATCGCCAGTTCGGCGACATCGGTGCTGATCGGCTACCTGGCCGGTGGCACCTCACGTATTCGCGTGGGCTCTGGCGGGGTGATGCTGCCCAACCATGCGCCACTGGTGATCGCCGAGCAGTTCGGCACCTTGGCCAGCCTGTATCCGGGGCGTATCGACCTTGGCCTGGGCCGCGCGCCGGGTTCGGACCAGATGACGGCCTATGCCCTGCGACGCGACCGCGCTGGCGGCCCAGATGACTTCCCGGACGATGTCGAGGAGCTTTCGCGCTACCTCGGGCCACGCACTGATGATCAAAAAGTGATCGCCGTGCCGGGGCACGACACCGACGTGCCGATGTGGTTGCTGGGATCCAGCCTGTTCAGTGCCCAGCTGGCGGGCATGCGCGGCATGCCCTACGCCTTCGCCTCGCATTTCGCGCCACGCTACATGCACGAGGCCATTCGCGTGTACCGCAACCATTTCAAGCCCTCGACCACGCTGGACAAGCCGTATGTGATGCTGGGCATTCCCATGGTGGTGGCGCAGACCGACGAGAAGGCCGAATACCTGGCCACCTCGGTCTACCAGCGCATCCTGGCGCTGATTCGCGGACAGAGCCTGATGCAGAAGCCACCCGTGGAAAGCATGGATGGGCTGTGGTTGCCCCATGAGCGGGAGACAGTGGGCAGCTTCCTGGGGCTGGCCATGATCGGCAGCCCGCAGAAGGTAAAGGCCAAGGTAGAAGTGCTGCTGGAACAGACGGGTGCGGATGAGCTGATCTTTACCTGTGACCTGTATGAGCATGCGGACCGCATTCGGTCATATGAGCTGATGGCGCAGGCCCTCAAGGCCGAGTGACCCTCGACACGGGCTCGCCCGCTCCCATAGGTTGACTGTGGAAGCGGGCAAGTCCGCGAAAGGGCAAACGCATCAGCCGCGGCGGTAAACAATCTCCTTGGTCCCGGCCTCACAGCTACCAATGACCTTGCCCGCCGGGTCGCCTTTCTTGACGATCTCCAGCTTGTAGCCAGTGACGCCCTTGGCATCCAGCTTGGCCGCAATTTCCGCCTTCAGTTCCTCGCACGGTTTGCCCGCTGCCAGCGCACCACCGGCCAGGGTCATCAGGCCCAGCGCCAGAATCAGTTTGTTCATCACTCGCGTTCCTTGTGCAGATGAAATCAGAAGGGGCCCCACCAAGGCGCCCCTTTTCTGAATACCTCATCACGCCGGGATCATACAACCCAACGTTGTTTCAGCTATTGGCGATACGGAAGCCGACCTTCAGCGTGACCTGGAAGTGCGCCGCTTTGTTGTCGCGGATATGGCCGCGGGTATCGACCACTTCGAACCATTCCAGGTGCTTGATGCTTTTACCGGCTTCGGCCAAAGCATTGTTGATCGCCTCTTCGATACTGGTGGGCGAAGACCCGACCAGTTCGATTTTCTTGTAGGTGTGATGATCGGTCATGAGTGCTCTCCATGGTTGACAGTGAGATTCAGCCTAGCAGCGCAGGCCTGGTTTACCTGCGAGCGGTCACTGTCAGCGAAAGTTCGATCGCACTTTCACGCAGCCCAAGGGTCGCAATCCTTACAGCCCATACTGCAAAGGAGAGTCAACATGCACCGCAACTCGCTGCGTAAAACATCCCTGGAAAGCATGGAAGCGGAGATCGAGAGCCTTCTGAAAAGCTTGGAACACCTCAAGCATGATGCGTCGGAAGAGTCCCAGAAGTCGGTGAAGGCAATCCGCAGCAACGCTGAAAGCGCACTGCGTCATTCGCGCAGCCTACTGAGCGATGCGTACGAGGAAGTGAAGCAGCGCACCCGCCAGACCGGCAAAGCCACCCGGGACTACGCCCAGGAACACCCCTACACCACCGCCGGTGTGGCCATTGGTGCGCTGGGCCTGCTGGCGGCCTACCTGATATGCAAGCGAAACTAAGCGCTCTGCCGCGCAAGTTCCGCCCGTAACCACTGCGCCAACTGCTCGGCGCGCCCGTCTGCGGCGCGCCGTGGCACCCACAATGCCAGCGCCGCCTGGGTAGGTGAAAAGCCCCAAGGCGCACTCAAACGGCCCGCCCGCAGGTCATCGGCGACCAGTGGCTGCGGTGCAATCGCCACGCCCAATCCGGCCACGGCAGCCTCCAGCAGGTAATACAGGTGCTCGAAAGCCTGACCATAGTGAATGGCCGTCGGGTCCAGGCCCTGTTGCACCGCCCAGGTAGGCCACGCTTGCGGGCGTGAAGTGGTGTGCAGCAAGGCTTCGCCCAACAATGCCTTGGCGGGCGCCCCCTGCAATCGCTGGAAACCTGCGAAATGTGGGCTGAGCACCGGCCCGATGCATTCTTCGGCCAGCACGTGCACCTGCATGTCCGCCGGCCACGGTGGCTCGGCATACACCAGCAACGCATCCAGCCCAGGCCGCCGCGGGTCAAGGTCACCCTCACCCGCCGACAGGTGCAAGCGCAGCTCAGGCAAATCCGCCTGCAACCGGCCCAGCCGCGGGATAAACCACCGCGCCAGCAGGCTGCCCGAGCAGCCCAGCACGAATGGCGCCTCGCTCACATCACGGCTGAGCTCGGAACACACGCTGCGCAGCCGGTCGAAGGCCTCACCGCTGGCATCGCGCAGACGCACACCGGCATCTGTGAGTTTGATGCCACGCCCGTCCTTGACGAACAGAGCTACGCCCAGATGCTCCTCAAGCACCTTGATCTGCCGGCTGACAGCGCCGTGGGTGACGTGCAGCGCTTCCGCCGCCTGGCTGACACTGTTCAGTCTGGCTGCAGCCTCGAAGGCGCGCAGGGCATTGAGGGGAGGGAGGTCGTGGGCCATTTTACCTGTGAGTTTTTCTGACAAGTTTACGCAATCTTATCGGTTTTCAGCCGAGCTTGCCGTGGTTAGAGTAAAGCCCATCACTCATTCACTACGCCTTGGAGCGCCCCATGACCCAGTCCCAATACCGCCCCGGCCCCGACGCCAATGGCCTGTTCGGCTCGTTCGGCGGCCGCTACGTGGCCGAAACCCTGATGCCACTGGTGCTGGACCTGGCCCGCGAATACGAAGCGGCCAAGGCAGACCCCAAGTTCCTTGAAGAGCTGGCTTACTTTCAGCGCGACTACATCGGCCGCCCCAACCCGCTGTACTTCGCCGAGCGCCTGACCGAGCATTGCGGCGGGGCGAAGATTTTCTTCAAGCGTGAAGAGCTCAACCATACCGGCGCGCACAAGGTGAACAACTGCATCGGCCAAGTGCTGCTGGCCAAGCGCATGGGCAAAAAGCGCCTGATCGCCGAAACCGGCGCCGGCATGCACGGTGTCGCCACCGCCACCGTCGCCGCGCGCTTCGGCCTGCCTTGCGTGATCTACATGGGCGCCACCGACATCGAGCGCCAGCAGGCGAACGTGTTCCGCATGAAGCTGCTGGGCGCCGAGATCGTGCCGGTTACCGCCGGCACCGGCACCCTGAAAGACGCCATGAACGAAGCCCTGCGTGACTGGGTTACCAACGTCGAAGACACCTTCTACCTGATCGGCACCGTGGCTGGCCCACACCCGTACCCCGCCATGGTCCGCGATTTCCAGTCGATCATCGGCAAAGAGACCCGTGCCCAGTTGCAAGAGAAGGAAGGCCGTCTGCCAGACAGCCTGGTTGCCTGCGTCGGCGGCGGCTCCAATGCCATGGGCCTGTTCCATGAGTTCCTCGAAGAGCCGAGCGTGCAGATCATCGGCGTTGAAGCCGGTGGCCACGGCGTACACACCGACAAGCATGCCGCCAGCCTGAACGGCGGCGTACCGGGCGTATTGCACGGCAACCGCACCTACCTGCTGCAGGACCAAGACGGCCAGATCACCGATGCCCACTCGATTTCCGCAGGCCTGGACTACCCGGGCATCGGCCCGGAGCACGCCTATCTGCATGAGGTGAAGCGCGTCGAGTACGTCAGCATCACCGATGACGAAGCATTGGATGCGTTCCACGCAACCTGCCGTCTGGAAGGCATCATTCCAGCCCTGGAAAGCTCCCACGCCTTGGCCGAAGCGATCAAGCGCGCACCGAAGCTGCCCAAGGACCACCTGATGGTCGTGTGCCTGTCTGGCCGCGGCGACAAAGACATGCAAACCGTCATGAACCACATGGCCGCCCAGGAGAAACACGCATGAGCCGTCTTGAACAACGCTTCGCCGAGCTGAAGGCCGAAGGCCGCTCGGCACTGGTCACCTTCGTCACAGCTGGCGACCCGGGCTACGACGCCTCGTTGCAGATCCTCAAGGGCCTGCCGGCTGCTGGCGCCGACGTGATCGAGCTGGGCATGCCGTTCACCGACCCGATGGCCGATGGCGTGGCCATCCAGCTGGCCACCCTGCGCGCCCTTGAGGCTGGTCAGACCTTGGCCAAGACCCTGCAGATGGTTCGCGAATTCCGTGTGGATAACCAGACCACGCCGATCGTGCTGATGGGCTACTACAACCCTATCCACCGCTTTGGTGTGGACACGTTCGTGGCTCAAGCCAAGGCCGCGGGCGTCGATGGCCTGATCATCGTCGACCTTCCGCCAGAGCACGACGCCGAACTGGCTACCCCGGCCCAGGCTGCAGGCATCGACTTCATCCGCCTGACCACCCCGACCACCGACGACGCGCGCCTGCCGCGCGTGCTGGAGCGCAGCTCCGGGTTCGTCTACTACGTGTCGGTGGCTGGTGTAACCGGTGCAGGTTCGGCGACCACCGAGCATGTGACCGAAGCCATTGCCCGCCTGCGCCGGCATACCGATCTGCCGATCAGCGTTGGCTTCGGCATTCGCACGCCGGAACAGGCTGCGAACATTGCCCGCCTGGCCGATGGCGTGGTGGTGGGCTCGGCACTGGTCGACAAGATCGCCCAAGCCCAAAGCGCCGATCAGGCGGTGACCGATGTATTGAGCCTGTGCTCGGCATTGGCTGAAGGGGTGCGTGGCGCACGCCGCTAAACCGCGTCGTCTGCTTCGCGGGTAAACCCGCTCCTACGGGGCCAGCGCCACCCTCTGGCTCTGCGCTATCGTTGTAGGAGCGGGTTCACCCGCGAAGAGGCCAGCACAGGCTACCCCCGCCTAGCCCCCAAAAATCGAAAGATTCAAGGGCCGCACGGCCCCCATCCAGATCGCATGATCCCGGTGATCCGCCAGTTCATCCCCGGTTTCCGGATGCATGAATACCACCAGGCCCTTGCGGTACAGCGCCAACCAAGGCAATACCACCCCCACCACTTCGGGCCCGAACGCCAGCTGGCAACTCCAGTCCGGATGCGGCCCAACCGGTTTCTGGTGCATGCGCCCCATGGTCACGGGGAACAGCCGCGCCGCCTCCTCGCACAGTTCCCGGGCCTGCTCCATGGTGGCTGCGTCGTAATAAACGTGGGCGTGGTAACCCTTGATCCTCTGCACGATAACTCCTGATTGCGGTCCAACCATCACCACCTGCAACGGGAGTGATGCAGTGAAAAACGCCGAAACCCCAGTGTTCAAACTGGTCCTGTTCGGGCCTGAAAGCAGCCTGGGCAATGCCCTGATGGTCGAGCTGTTGTCGCGCCAGCACGAAGTCATCGCCGTGGTGGACGACCTCAACCGCCATTCGCCGCGCCCGGGCCTGCACTTCAAGATAGGGGGGCTGGGTGATGCCCACCAGGCGGAGCAGGGCGCAGCGGGCGGCTCGGCGGTGATCGCCCTGTTACCAGCGCTGGCGCCGGGTGACCTGCCGGGGCAGGCACGCTTGAGCGAGGCGCTGGTGGCGGGGCTTGCGCATACGACTATACGCCGGCTGCTGCTTGTGGGCGATTTCGATGTGCTGGATGAGCCGAGCAAGTACAGCGAGATGGAGCGGGATTGCGTGGCCCAAGTGGTTGATGGGTTGCAGCGCAGTGCATTGCACTGGACGCTGATCAATGCACCGCAGGAACTGGCCGGGTTGGGCATGGAGCATTTTCGCAATACCGAAGGGGCGCTGGAGCCTGGGCTGGCTGAGCCGTTGCGGCGCTTGGCCAGGATCGCAGCGGGGATGGTGGACATGCTGGAGCTGGACTTGCACCGGGGCGAGCATCTGAACTTCGTGGTCTAGATTGGCGGGGCTGCTGCGCAGCCCATCGCGACGCAAGGCCGCTCCCACATGGGCCGGCGTACGCAGTGTCTTTTTGGGAGCGGCCTTGTGTCGCGATGGCCCGCAAAGCGACCCCAAAATCTCAAAGGCTGCGCTCCTGCTCCAACCAATCCACGAACCGCTCGATCAACGCTCCCCGCCGCTTGCGCGGCGGCAAAACTGCGTAATAGCCGCGTTCCGAGCGCAAACTCCCCTCCAGCGGCCGACACAGCAACCCTTGCTCCACCAAGCCATCCACCAGGTGCGCCCAGCCAATCGCCACCCCTTGCCCGGCAATCGCTGCCTGAATCAGCAAGGTATAGTTATCAAACCGCAACTGCCCCGCCGGCGGTGGGCTGTCCACACCAAACCCACGAAATACCCCCGCCCAGTCAAACCAGCGGCTGGCCTGCTCGCCCTTCAGATGCAGCAGCGGCAATCGTTGCAAAGCCACAGCTGACAAGGCTTTGCCATGAATCAGATGGGGGCTGCACACCGGGAACACTTCCTCATCGAATAGCCAGCGGCTTTCTCCTTGGTGAAAGCGTCCGTCGCCAAACAGCACCGCCACATCGATGTCCGGGCGCAACATGCCCTGGCTGCGCTCACCCGTCACCAGGCTCACATCCACCTGTGGATAAGCCTGATGAAAGCGCTGCAGCCTTGGCATCAGCCAGAACGCCGCAAAGGCAAAGTCGGTGGCGACCTGCAGCACTTCGCGCTGGCCGCGACCGCTGGCCTGGGCAATACCGTCATCCATGGCCTGCAGCCCCTGATGCACCTGTTCGAACAGCACCTGGCCAGCCTCGGTCAGCTCGATGCCCCGGTAAATGCGGTCAAACAGGCGCGTGCCCAACTGTGCCTCCAAGCGCTTCACCTGCTGGCTCACTGCCGGCTGCGTGGTACCCAACTCCAGCGCCGCAGCGGTAAAGCCACGCAGGCGTGCAGCAGCCTCGAATACGCGCAGGGTATCCAGCGACAACCCGGCAAGGTGGTCAAACATAAGCTTGGCTAATCCCAGTCATTGCCCGCCATGGGCTTTACCCATGTTATCCACAGTCGCATCTTGGTAGGCAAGCAGTTCGCATAACCCTCAACGATGGGAGCCACCATGACGCGTCCGAATATCCTGTTCATCATGGCCGACCAGATGGCCGCGCCCTTGCTGCCCATCTACGGCCCTTCGCCCATCCAGATGCCGCACCTCGGCCGCCTGGCCGAGCAAGCCGTGGTGTTCGACTCGGCCTACTGCAACAGCCCACTGTGCGCGCCATCACGCTTCACCCTGGTCAGCGGTCAGTTGCCCAGCCGCATTGGCGCCTACGACAACGCGGCCGACTTCCCTGCCGATGTGCCGACCTATGCCCATTACCTGCGTCGCCTGGGCTACCGCACCGCGCTGTCGGGCAAGATGCACTTCTGCGGCCCGGACCAGTTGCACGGCTACGAAGAACGCCTGACCAGCGACATCTACCCGGCCGACTACGGTTGGGCGGTGAACTGGGACGAACCCGATGTGCGTCCAAGCTGGTACCACAACATGTCCTCGGTGCTGCAGGCCGGTCCGTGCGTGCGCACCAATCAGCTGGATTTCGACGAGGAGGTGGTGTTCAAGGCGCGCCAGTACCTGTACGACCATGTGCGCGAAAACGATGGCCGGCCATTTTGCCTGACCGTTTCGATGAC
The DNA here is from genome assembly GCF_034044115.1 of Pseudomonas sp. BO3-4. Classification (NCBI taxonomy): domain Bacteria; kingdom Pseudomonadati; phylum Pseudomonadota; class Gammaproteobacteria; order Pseudomonadales; family Pseudomonadaceae; genus Pseudomonas; species Pseudomonas sp. BO3-4. The sequence continues at coordinate 35,895 of NZ_CP139018.1, read as the reverse complement.
GCACCCGCACGACCCCTACACCATTGCCAAACGCTACTGGGACCGCTACGAAGGTGTGGATATCCCCATGCCCCGTGCCGAGTTCAGCCAGGCAGCACTCGACCCGCACTCCCAGCGCCTGCTGAAAGTCTACGACCTGTGGAACAAGCCGCTGCCTGTGGACAAGGTCCGCGACGCCCGCCGCGCCTACTTCGGCGCTTGCAGCTATATCGATGACAATATTGGCCAATTGCTGCAGACCCTGGAGGAATGCAACCTGGCCGATGACACACTGATCGTGTTTTCCGGCGACCACGGCGACATGCTTGGCGAGCGTGGCCTCTGGTACAAAATGCATTGGTTCGAAATGTCGGCGCGGGTGCCGCTGCTGATCCATGCGCCGAAGCGCTTCGCAGCGGGCCGGGTCACTGCCTCGGTGTCGACCTGCGACCTGTTGCCAACCTTGGTCGAACTGGCTGGCGGCGCTGTGGATAAAGACCTGCAGCTGGACGGCCGCTCACTGCTGGGCCACCTGCAAGGGCAGGGCGGTCACGACGAGGTGATCGGCGAGTATATGGCCGAAGGCACCGTCGGCCCGCTGATGATGATCCGCCGCGGGCCCTACAAGTTCGTGTACAGCGAAGACGACCCATGCCTACTCTATGACCTGAGCCGCGACCCGCACGAGCGGGAGAACCTCACCGGCAGCCCGGACCACCAGGTGCTGCTGCAGGCATTTGTCGATGAAGCACAACAGCGCTGGGACATCCCCAGCCTGCGCCAGCAGGTGCTGGCCAGCCAGCGCCGCCGCCGGCTGGTGGCCGAAGCGCTGGCCATCGGCAAGCTGAAAAGCTGGGATCACCAACCACTGGTGGACGCCAGCCAACAGTACATGCGCAACCACATCGATCTCGATGACCTCGAGCGCAAGGCACGTTATCCACAGCCCGCCCCCCTGGATTGAGAAGAGAGGCCGCCATGCACAAATTCTCCGCCGCCGTGTTCGTCCTGGCCCTGAGCGCCACCACGGCCCACGCCGCAGACAGCGATGCGCAATGCAGTACCGTGAAAATGGCCGACCCCGGCTGGAGTGATATTGCCTCGACCAATGCCGTGGCACGCCTGTTACTGGAAAGCCTGGGTTACCAGGTGAAGATCGACAGCCTGGCCGTACCGATCATCTACGGCGGCCTCAAGGACGGCCAGGTTGACGCCTTCCTCGGCAACTGGATGCCGGCGCAGCAAGGCTTCCATGACAAGTTCATCGCCAACGGCGACGTGCAGCAGCTGTCGCGCAACCTGGAGGGAACCGAGTTCACCCTCGCAGTGCCCGACTATGTGTGGAATGCTGGGGTGAAGGATTTCGCTGACCTGCAGAAACACGCCGGGCAGTTCGACAAAAAACTGTACGGAATCGGCTCCGGCGCCCCGGCCAACCTGTCACTCAAGAAAATCATCGAAGAGAATGAATTCAACCTCGGCCAGTGGAAGCTGGTGGAGTCCAGCGAGCAGGCGATGCTGGCTCAGGTCGACCGGGCGGTGAAGAAGCAGCAATTCATCACCTTCCTTGGCTGGACCCCGCACCCGATGAACGTGAAACTGAAAATGCATTACCTGACCGGTGGTGAAAAATGGTTCGGCAGCAAGGGCGAGGTTTACACGCTGACGCGCAAGGGTTATCCACAAGCCTGCCCGAATGCGGCGAAGCTGCTAGGTAACCTCAAGTTCACACTGGACATGGAAAACAGCATCATGGCAGAGGTTGTGGACAAGAAGATCAGCTTCGATGAAGCGGTCAAGGCTTGGGTGAAAGCGCACCCTGAACGGTTGGATGGGTGGTTGGCCGGGGTTACCACCAAGGCCGATGGTGATGCCCTGGAGGCCGTCAAAGCCAAACTGTAATCTCACAAAGCAACACACCAACCCTGTGGGAGCGGGCGCGCCCGCGAACACCGGCGAAGCCGGTGCCAAGCAACGCGTTGGCTTTTTCGCGGGCATGCCCGCTCCCACAGGGCTTGGCGACCCCTTAAGGATTGTGGATAACCCATGCATCGCCTCTCTTTACTGCTGCCCTTCCTCAGCTGGCTTCCCCGCCAATCGGGCCGCAGCCTGCGCCAGGACCTGCTGGTAGGCCTGAGCGGCGCAATCCTCGCCCTGCCGCAATCCATCGCCTACGCCCTGATCGCCGGCCTGCCCGCCGAATACGGGCTTTACGCCGCCATCGTGCCGGTACTGATCGCCTGCCTGTGGGGCTCTTCCTGGCACCTGATCTGCGGCCCGACCGCTGCCATTTCCATCGTGCTCTACGCCAGCATCAGCCCGCTGGCCGTGGCCGGTAGCGCTGACTACATCACGCTGGTGTTGCTGCTGACCTTCCTTGGCGGCATTTTCCAGCTGCTGCTCGGGCTGTTGCGCTTCGGCGCGCTGGTCAACTTCGTCTCCCATTCCGTGGTGCTCGGCTTTACGCTGGGTGCCGCCATCGTCATTGCCTTGGGCCAGCTACCCAACCTGCTGGGCATGGCACTGCCCAGCCAGGCCACAGCGCTGAAGACCGTGCAAGACCTGGCCAGCCACGCAGGCGAGGTCGACCTGCCTTCCTTGCTGCTGGGCCTGGCCACCGTAGTGATCGGCGTGGCCTTCAAGCTCTGGCGCCCACGCTGGCCGAGCCTGTTGATAAGCCTGATCCTGGTCAGCTTGCTGGCCTGGCTGTTGCCGGGCTTCTTTGGCCATGTGCCGCGGGTGGCAGCGTTCACAGGGCAACTCCCGCCTTTCAGCCCGCTGCCTTTGCTAGACGTGGAGCTCATGCTGCGTCTGCTGCCCAGCGCCGTGGCGGTAGGCATGCTGGGGTTGGTCACCAGCCTGTCGATTGCCCGCTCGCTATCGGCACGTTCAGAACAGCTGATCGACCCGGACCAGGAAATACGCGCACAGGGCCTGTCGAACATTGCCGGTGCATTTTTCTCTGGTTACCTGTCTGCCGGCTCCTTCACCCGCTCGGGCCTGAGCTACGAGGCGGGCGCCCGCTCACCGATGGCCGGGGTGTTTTCTGCGGTGTGGGTGGCGTTGTTCGCCGTGACCGGCGCCGGCCTGATCGCGCACCTGCCGATACCGGCCATGGCCGGCAGCATTTTGCTGATCTGCTGGGGGTTGGTGGACCACCGAGGGATCCGTGCATTGTTCCGGGTCAGCCGCTCGGAGTTTCTGGTGATGGCGCTGACAGCTGCAGCGACATTGCTGCTGGAGCTGCAGACGGCCATCTATGCCGGGGTGCTGGCTTCGCTGTTCTTCTATTTGAAGCGCACCTCACGACCACGGATCCAACAAAGCCGTGAAGGGGACGCGGATGTCTTGCGGGTAGGTGGGTCGATTTTCTTTGGTGCGGCGCATTACCTGCAGGTGCGCTTGCAGCGCTGCCAAGGGCCGCATGTAGTGATCGATGCCCGGCAGGTGAATTTCATCGATTACTCGGGTGTGGATATGTTGCACCGTGAGGCACGAAGGTTGCGGCGATTGGGGGGGAGTTTGACCTTGCACCGGGCCAGGCCCCAAGTGATCGAGGAGTTGCAGAAGCTGGAAGGGGTGGAGTTGTGCCCGATCCGGTTTGAGGAATGAGGTTGGGTCCTGGGGCTGCTTTGCAGCCCATCGCGACACGAGGCCGCTCCCACAGAGGATCGGCGTACGACTTACTTTGTGGGAGCGGCCTTGCGTCGCGATAGGGCCGCAAAGCGGCCCCGGCCATCTCAGCCCCGAGCGAGTTGCCGGCGCAGTTCAGCCAACACCGGCGCCGTATCCGGCCTCACGCCACGCCAGATAAAGAAGGCCTCAGCCGCCTGCTCAGCCAGCATCCCCAGCCCATCCAATACCTTGGCAGCCCCCAGCTTGGTAGCCCACTGGCAAAACGGCGTCGGCTCCTTGCCATACATCATGTCGTAGCAAACCGTACGACCCGCCTCGACCAGGCTGTCGGCAATAGGCGGCAACTCCCCGGCCAGACTCGCCGAGGTGGCGTTGATGATTACATCCACAGGCTCCTGCAACCAGGCAAACCCGCTGGCCACCACCGGCCCCAGTTCATCGAACTCGCGCGCCAGCTGCTCGGCCTTTTCCACGGTACGGTTGGCAATCACCAGCGACTGCGGCTTGTGCGCCAGAATAGGCTCCAGCACGCCGCGCACGGCGCCACCGGCACCGAGGATGAGAATGCGCTTGCCCGCCAGCTCGACCCCGGCATTCACCGTCAGGTCGCGCACCAGGCCAGCGCCGTCGGTGTTGTCGCCCTGCAGGGTGCCATCAGCCAGCTTGCTCAGCGTGTTCACTGCGCCTGCGCGCCGGGCACGCGGGGTCAGGCTGTCGCACAGGCGGTAGGCCTCTTCCTTGAACGGCACGGTGACATTACCGCCACTGCCTTGCTTGAAGAAGCCACGCGCGCAGTCGCTGAACTCGTCCAACGGCGCCAGCAGCGTGGCATATTCCAGGTCCTGACCGGTCTGCTCGGCGAACAGGCGGTGGATCAGCGGCGACTTGCTGTGGCCGATGGGGTTACCAAAAACGACGTACTGGTCCATGACGGCTCCTTGGTTATCCACAGGCTTACTGACCGAGCCAGTCGCGGTCCTGCAGGAAATACTCGGTCAGGCGCGCTTCTTCGCTGCCGGGTGCAGCCTTCCAGTCGTAGCCCCAGCGCACCTGAGGCGGCAGCGACATGAGGATGGACTCGGTACGGCCACCGGATTGCAGGCCGAACAGGGTGCCACGGTCGTAGACCAGATTGAACTCCACGTAGCGGCCGCGGCGGTATTCCTGGAACTCGCGCTGTTGCGGGGTGTAAGGCGTGTCTTTGCGGCGCTGGACGATCGGCAGGTAGGCGTTGATGTAGGCATCGCCGATGGCGCGGATGAAGGCGAAGCACGTGTCGAAGTCCCACTCGTTCAGGTCATCGAAGAACAAGCCGCCGATACCACGTGGCTCACCACGGTGCTTGAGGTGGAAGTAGCGGTCGCACCAGGCCTTGTAGCGTGGGTACACATCGGCGCCAAACGGCGCGCAGGCCTGCTCGGCCACTCGGTGCCAGTGAACGCAGTCTTCTTCGTTGCCATAGTATGGCGTCAGGTCAAAGCCGCCGCCGAACCACCATACGGCCTCTTCACCTTCCTTTTCGGCGATGAAGAAGCGAACGTTGGCGTGGGAAGTCGGCACATGCGGGTTGTGCGGGTGTATCACCAGCGACACGCCCAAGGCTTCGAAGCCACGGCCTGCCAGCTCGGGGCGGTGGGCACTGGCCGACGGCGGCAGGCCGGCACCAAACACATGGGAGAAGTTGACCCCGCCTTTCTCGATCACGTTGCCCTCACCGATAACCCGCGTGCGGCCCCCGCCACCGGCTTCGCGCACCCAGGCGTCCTCGACGAAGCGGGCACCGCCGTCTTCTGTTTCGAGGGCAGAGCAGATGCGGTCTTGCAGGTCGAGCAGGTAGGCTTTCACGGCCTCGGTGCGGCTAGTCATCGGGTCACCAGGAACGGGCAGGGAAGAATTCGCCGCGTAGCATACCACCGCCAGCGCGCGCGCCGCAGTTGACGACGACCAAGCAAAGGCGTCCGATAGAAGGCCTTTCCCGATCCCGACTACAGGAGTGCGAGATGGCCAAGCGTATCCAGTTCAGCCAGCATGGCGGCCCGGAAGTGCTGCAGTTTGTGGAATTCGAACCCACCCCGCCCGGGCCACAGCAGGTGCGTGTGCGTAACCATGCGATCGGCCTGAACTTCATCGATACCTACTTCCGAAGCGGGCTGTATGCGCCGCCGTCCCTGCCTTCTGGCCTGGGTACCGAAGCGGCAGGTGTGGTAGAGGCCGTGGGCGAAGGCGTGTCCCGATTGAAGGTAGGAGACCGTGTGGCACATGCCGGCGGCCCGCTGGGCGCCTACAGCGAGGTGCATACGCTACCGGAAGCCAACCTGGTCAAGCTGCCGGACACCATCAGCTTCGAGCAGGCGGCAGCGGTGATGCTCAAGGGTTTGACCGTACAGTACCTATTGAAGCAGACCTATGAGGTGAAGGCGGGTGATGTGATCCTGTTCCATGCCGCAGCCGGTGGTGTAGGGTCGCTGGCCTGCCAATGGGCCAAGGCCCTGGGCGCCAAGCTGATCGGCACCGTGAGCTCTGCCGAGAAGGCCGAACGGGCTAAAGCGCTGGGGGCTTGGGCCACCATCGACTACAGCCATGAAGATGTGGCCAAGCGCGTACTGGAGCTGACCGACGGCAAGAAATGCCCGGTGGTGTATGACGGCGTGGGCGCCGACACCTGGCTGACCTCCCTGGACTGCCTGCGCCCGCGCGGGTTGATGGTGAGCTTTGGCAATGCTTCCGGTGCGGTGAGCGGGGTGAACCTGGGGATCCTGGCGCAGAAGGGCTCGCTGTATGTCACCCGGCCGACCTTGGCCACCTATGCCAACAATGCCGAGAACACCCAGGCCATGGCCGATGACCTGTTTGCGATGATTGCGAGCGGGAAGCTGGTTGTGGATATCCAGCAGCGGTATCCACTGAGCGAGGCGGCCAAGGCGCAGGCAGAGCTGTCGGCGCGGCGGACTGTAGGATCGACTGTACTAATCCCCTGAGCCACACACATTCCCTGTAGGAGCGGGTTTACCCGCGAAGAAGCCACCGCAATGGATGGCACCGGCTTTGCCGGTGTTCGCGGGCAAGCCCGCTCCCACAGGTACTGCGTCGGCCTCGATAGCAGCACTATGCCTTGGAGCCTGGGCGTGACGGCGATGGCGTCGACTCGATGCCATCGAGTATCGCCTCGATCACACCCTCTGCCATCTCAATCGCATGCAGGTTCGACCAGAACATGCCACGGCCTTCTTCACGCATGTAGTCCAAAGCTTTGTAGCCGGTTTCGTAAGCGCTGCGCAGGTACAGGGCTACGTGGACCAGAGCGTCCTCGGCAGAAATGTTTGGGTTGACGGTGAAGAGTGGATCGTGGCCGGCATCGCAGCGGCCGAAGGGGCGGGTGGAGGTGCATGGGAGAGGTGGATCGGGGACTATTTTCTTCATCATTGGAAAATGCTCCTCAAGGCCGCCAACCCTCACTACCACGTGAATGGGTGGCGACTGTACGCGAGGTGGTAGACCCGGGCATTTTCCAATCCAGGCAGGCTCGAAAGCCTCCCACGCACAGCCACCATAGACTGTCATGGAAAAAATGCATCCGGGCTACCACACCCGATCGCCAAGTTATTCGGCGACGGATAGAGCCTAGAGGCAGAGGTTCCCACTTAGAAGGTGATGGAAGGAGACGCGGGTCGTAGGATATTTCCCAATCCTCAAACCGGACAACCATTCGAGACAAAATCAGAAAAATCTGCGGTGGCTAGGCCCGGACCTGTGGGAGCGGGCATGCCCGCGAACACGGGCGAAGCCCGTGCCAGGCACCGAGTTGTATTCTTCGCGGGCGCGCCCGCTCCCACAGGGGCCCGAGTCCCGAGCCAGGCCTGTGGATTGGTATCAACCCGGGCGAACGACTTCGCCGGTTGCCAGGTTGCGAATCACACTCGGGTTCTTCCGCCCGCCCAGCGCCCCACCCAGCACCAGGTCCAACTGGCCATGGAAGTACTGCTCAACCCGCAAGCGGGTCTTCGCCGCCGGGCGCCCGCCAGGGTTGCACGAGGTGGAAATCAGCGGCCCCACCAGCGCGCACAACTCACGCACCACCGGGTGATCACTGACCCGCAGCGCTACCGTGTCATGCTGCCCGGTCACCCATTCGGGCAACAGGTCCTGGTGCGGCACCAGCCAGGTGTTCGGCCCCGGCCAGGTGCTGCTCATGCGGTCGATCCAGTCCTCGGGGAAGTCCTCGAACAGGAAGTCGAACTGACGGATATTGTCAGCGATCAGAATCAGCCCTTTATCCACAGGACGCGACTTCAGCGCCAGCAGGCGATACACCGCGTCCTCGTTCCATGGGTCGCAGCCCAGGCCCCAGACCGCTTCCGTCGGGTAGGCGATCACCGCGCCCGCCCGGATCTCACGTGCGGCTTGTTGCACACGAAAACTGCTCACCATTGCTGTTTCTCCGCCTATATACCTTGCATGTGAGCAGTGTACTTAGCCCGCGCGGGCAAACCAACGCCCGGCTTCATTGCTGACCCGGCCTTCCAGCTCCAGCTCGGTCAACTGCGCCAGCACGTCGGCCAGCGGCTGCTCACTGCAGTGGGCCAGGCTTTCACTGGTCTGGGGTGCTGCATGCAGCAGGGCAAGCAGGGGATGGTCGAACCTGTCCACAACCGCAGGCGGCAGGTTCTGCCAACCCTGCAAGCTTTCCAGGATCTGTTCCACAGTTTCCACCAGCAGCGCCCCATCACGAATCAGCTGGTGACAGCCCTTGGCCCCTGGGTGATGAATGGAGCCCGGAATGGCGTACACCTCGCGGCCTTGTTCCGCCGCCAGGCGCGCCGTGATCAGCGAGCCGCTGGCGAGGCTCGCCTCGACCACCAGCACACCGAGCGACAGCCCACTGATGATGCGGTTGCGCCGGGGGAAGTTGCCGGGCAGCGGCCCGGCATCCAGGGGATACTCGGAAACCAGCGCGCTGCCGTTGTCGATCATCGCCTGCGCAAGGTCCCGATGGCGCTGTGGATAAAGTTTTTGCAACCCCGTCCCGAGCACGGCAATCGTGCCGCCGCCAGCCTGCAACGCGGCCCGATGAGCGGCACCGTCGACACCTACCGCCAGCCCGCTGGTAATGGTGAAACCAGCCTGCGCGAGGTAGCGGGAAAATGCCCGGGCGGTGTCGAGCGCCGGGGGTGTGGCACGTCTGCTGCCCACGATCGCCAACTGAGGACGATCGAGCAAGGCAGGTTCGCCAGCGACAAAAAGCAGCGGCGGGGCATCGTCGATTTCTGCCAGCAAGGCTGGGTAGTCTGGGCCGTCCCACATCAGCAAATGCTGGCCAGGGCGCTCTAACCAGGCTATTGCGGCGAGCGCGCCCTCGCGTACCTCGGCACTGCGCCGGGCATCGATGGTAGCCTGGGGGATGCCCAACGCTCGCCAGGCCGAACCGGGAGCGCTAAGCGCACTAGAGGCGCTGCCGAACGCATCCAGCAAGGTGCGAAAACGTCGCAATCCTGTCTCGGGCAAGCGATGCAGGCGTAATCGGGCCTCCAGTTCAGCAGGCGGGCAGAGCGACGAATGGTAACTGGGCATGGGGATCGTCCTTGATCGAAACAGGGCCATCTACGTGGCACAACCTGTGGATAACTCTGTGAGTAACACTTTGAAAAGCTGTCCATTGATTGGGGGCTATCAAGCGCATAGTCACCCTAGACGAGCTTGCCAGGTGCCGAAATCCCCGTTTCCCTTTATTATGTGTGCTCAGTTTTCAACCGAACGCACAGTGACTGCCTGACCTTATGGCCATCTTGAACATTCTCGAATTCCCGGACCCGCGCCTGCGCACCCTCGCCAAACCGGTGACGGAGTTCGACGACGCCCTGCGTCAGCTGATCGACGACATGTTTGAAACCATGTACGAAGCCCCTGGCATCGGCCTGGCCGCTACCCAGGTGAACGTGCACAAGCAGGTTGTGGTCATGGACCTCAGCGAAGACCGCAGCGAACCGCGCGTCTTCATCAACCCGTCGGTCGAAGAGCTGACCCATGACATGGGCCAGTACCAGGAGGGCTGCCTGTCGGTACCGGGCTTCTACGAGAACGTCGACCGTCCGCTGCGTGTCCGGGTCAAGGCCCAGGACCGCGACGGCAAGCCGTTCGAACTGGAATGCGAAGGCCTGCTGGCGGTGTGCGTACAGCACGAATTCGATCACCTCAACGGCAAGCTGTTCGTCGACTACCTGTCGCAGCTCAAGCGCGACCGGATCAAGAAGAAGCTGGAAAAGCAGCATCGCCAGCAAGCCTGATCCCCACCTTCCTGAAGGCTTGCTCCGGCAAGCCTTTTTCTTTTTTGAAGCGAGAACTCCATGCGCATCGTCTTTGCAGGCACTCCAGAGTTTGCCGCCGAACACCTCAAGGCCCTGCTCGACAGCCCCTACGAGATCGTGGCCGTCTACACCCAGCCCGACCGCCCGGCCGGCCGTGGCCAAAAGCTGATGCCAAGTGCGGTCAAGGCACTGGCCGTGGCCCATGACATCCCGGTGTTCCAGCCGCAGACCCTGCGCAATGCCGATGCGCAGGCCGAACTGGCCGCACTGAAACCAGACCTGATGGTAGTGGTCGCCTACGGCCTGATCCTGCCGCAGGTGGTGCTGGATATCCCGCGCCTGGGTTGCATCAACAGCCACGCTTCCCTGCTGCCACGCTGGCGCGGTGCCGCGCCGATCCAGCGTGCCGTGGAAGCCGGCGACGCCGAAAGCGGCGTGACCGTGATGCGCATGGAAGCCGGCCTGGACACCGGCCCGATGCTGCTCAAGGTCGTCACCCCGATCAGCGCCGAGGACACCGGCGGCACCTTGCACGATCGCCTGGCCGAAATGGGCCCGCCCGCAGTCGTTCAGGCCATCGCCGGCCTGGCTGACGGTTCGCTGCAAGGCGAAATACAGGACGATGCGCTGGCCACCTACGCGCACAAACTGAACAAGGACGAAGCGCGTATCGACTGGACCCGCCCGGCCGTCGAGCTGGAACGCCTGATCCGCGCCTTCAACCCATGGCCGGTGTGCCACAGCATGCTGGACGGTGAAAGCGTCAAGGTGCTGGCCGCCAACCTGTCCACAGGCCAAGGCGCCCCGGGCGAGATACTTTCCGCCAGCAAGGACGGCCTCGTAGTTGCGTGCGGTGACCAAGCCCTGAGCCTGACCCGCCTGCAACTGCCTGGCGGCAAGGCATTGAGCTTCAGTGACCTGTTCAACAGCCGCCGCGAGAAGTTCGCCGCCGGCAAGGTGCTGGGCCAATGAACCCACGCCTCGCCGCCGCCCGTGCGCTTGCTGCTGTGCTCAGCGGCAAGGCTTCGCTGAACAGCTCGCTGCCGGCGCAACTGGACAAGGTAGATGAACGCGACCGCGGCCTGACCCAAGACCTGGCGTTCGGCACCGCACGCTGGCAGCCACGCCTCGACCTGCTGGCCGCACAGCTGCTGCAAAAACCCTTCAAAGCAGCCGATGCCGATGTTCAGGCGCTGCTGCTGGTCGGCCTGTACCAGCTGTTCTACACGCGCATTCCGGCCCATGCCGCCATCGGCGAGACCGTGGGCTGTGCCGACAAACTGAAGAAGCCGTGGGCCAAGGGCCTGCTCAATGCCGTACTGCGCCGTGCGCAGCGCGAAGGCGAGGAGCTGCTCGCCGGCATGGAGCGCGACCCGGTGGTGCGTACCGCGCACCCGCGCTGGCTGCAAAAAGCGCTGAAAGCTTTCTGGCCAGAGCAGTGGGAAGCCATCTGCGCCGCCAACAATGCCCACCCACCGATGATTCTGCGGGTCAATCGCCGTCACCATAGCCGCGATGCCTACCTGGCACTGCTGGCCGAAGCCGGCATTGGCGCCAGCGCATGCCAGTACAGCCGGGATGGCATCGTGCTGGCCGAAGCCTGCGACGTGCGCGGCCTGCCAGGCTTCGCCGAAGGCTGGGTGAGCGTGCAGGACGAAGCTGCGCAGCTATCTGCCGACCTGCTGGAACTGGCCCCCGGCCAACGCGTGCTCGATGCTTGCTGCGCACCGGGCGGCAAAACCTGCCACCTGCTGGAGGCCGAGGCTGGCCTGGCGCACATGGTGGCCATCGACCTCGAAGCCAAGCGACTGACCCGCGTGCGAGAAAACCTCGACCGCCTGCAGCTGGACGCCGAGCTGATCGCCTGCGATGCCCGCGACACTGCCAGCTGGTGGGACGGCAAGCCATTCCAGCGCATTCTGCTCGACGCGCCGTGCTCGGCCACCGGCGTGATTCGCCGCCACCCGGACATCAAGCTAACCCGCCAAGCCGACGACATCCCGGCTTTGGCCACGCTGCAAGGCGAGCTGCTCGATGCCCTGTGGCCGACCTTGGAAGTGGGCGGCATGCTGCTATACGCCACCTGCTCCAGCTTGCCGACCGAAAACACTGAAGTGATCAAAGCCTTCCTCGCCCGCACCCCGGGCGCCCGTGAGCTGGACCTGGCGACCGAAGCCGGCCTGCGCCAGCCCCACGGCCGTCAGCTGCTGGCCCAGGAAGGCGGCCACGACGGTTTCTACTATGCCAAGCTGATCAAGATCGCCGCCTCGCGCGGATAAGAACAAAGGATAGGGAGTAGCGCATGAAGATCATCATCCTCGGCGCAGGGCAGGTAGGCGGTACGCTGGCTGAACACCTGGCCAGCGAAGCCAACGACATTACCGTGGTCGACACCGACGGCGACCGCCTGCGCGACCTCGGCGACCGCCTGGACATCCGCACCGTCCAGGGCCGCGGCTCACTGCCGACGGTGCTGCGCCAGGCCGGTGCCGACGACGCCGACATGCTGGTGGCGGTAACCAACAGTGACGAGACCAACATGGTTGCCTGCCAGGTGGCCTATTCGCTGTTCCATACTCCGACCAAGATTGCACGGGTGCGCGAATCGTCCTACCTGACCCGCGAAGAGCTGTTCGACAACGACCATATCCCGGTCGACGTTCTGATCAGCCCCGAGCAGGTGGTGACCAATTACATCAAGCGCCTGATCGAACACCCAGGCTCGCTGCAGGTGATCGACTTCGCCGAGGGCAAGGCCCAGCTCGTGGCGGTGAAGGCCTACTATGGCGGCCCGCTGGTCGGCCAGCAATTGCGCCAGATCCGTGCGCATATGCCCAACGTCGACACCCGCGTGGCAGCCATCTTCCGCCGCGACCGGCCGATCACCCCGCGTGGCGACACGGTGATCGAAGCCGACGACGAGGTGTTCTTCATTGCCGCGAAGAAGGATATCCGTGCGGTGATGGGCGAACTGCGCCGCATCGACGAAACCAATAAACGCATTGTCATCGCCGGCGGCGGGCAGATCGGCGAGCGCCTGGCGGAAGCCATCGAAAGCCGATATCAGGTGAAGATCATCGAGATGAGCCCGGCGCGTTGTCGGCACCTCTCCGATACCCTCGAAAGCACGGTAGTGCTGCAGGGCAGCGCCTCGGACAAAGACCTGATGCTCGAAGAGAACATCGCCGACGCCGATATTTTCCTGGCCCTGACCAACGATGACGAAGCCAACATCATGTCGTCGCTGCTGGCCAAGCGCCTGGGCGCAGGCAAGGTGATGACCATCATCAACAACCCGGCTTATGTCGACCTGGTGCAGGGCGGTGATATCGACATTGCCATCAGCCCGCAGCTGGCCACCATCGGTACCCTGCTGGCGCACGTGCGCCGGGGCGACATTGTCAGCGTGCACTCGCTGCGCCGCGGTGCGGCCGAAGCGATCGAGGCGGTGGCACATGGCGATTCGAAGTCGAGCAAGGTGGTCGGCAAGGCGATCGAGAACATTGCCCTGCCACCGGGAACCACCATCGGCGCGATCATCCGTGACGAAGAGGTGATGATTGCCCACGACGACACCGTGATCGAATCGGGTGACCATGTGATCCTGTTCGTTGTGGATAAAAAGCACATTCGTGATGTGGAGAAGCTGTTCCACGTCGGCTTGAGTTTCTTCTAGGAGAAGAGGGCATGCGCGAATCGCTGGAGAAGATGCTGGCCAAAGGTGTGGATAACCCGCTGCTGAGGTTTGGCCTGGGCAAGGCCTGGCTGGATGAAGGCAACGGCGCTGAAGCAGCGGTGCACCTGGCGCGCTGTGTAGAGCAGGATCCGAAATACTCGGCAGCGTGGAAGCTGCTGGGCAAGGCCTATCAGTTGCAGGGCGACCTGCCGGCGGCGCGCAAGGCGTGGGAAGACGGGATCGTGGCGGCGCAGGCCCATGGTGACAAGCAGGCCGAAAAAGAAATGACCGTTTTTCTCAAGAAGCTGAACAAGACATCGGCTTGACGCGGTCCCTGTAGGAGCGGGTTTACCCGCGAATGCGTCGGTGAATCCAACATCGCATTCGCGGGTAAACCCGTTCCTACAGAGGACGGTGAATGGCTTAATACCAGCGCGGCTCGCCAGCCGGGCGCTTCTTGAAGCGCTTCATGCTCCACATGTACTGGCTGGGGTACTCGCGCACATAGCGCTCGACCACCTTGCTCATCGCCGCCGCCGACACATTCACGTCGGTGCTGTACATCTCCTCTGGCGCCGCCTCCAGGAACACCTTGAAGCCCGAGCCATCCGGCAACCGCAGCGCATGCAGGAACACACCTACCGCCTTGCCTCCGGCCAGCATGTTCGGCACGAACTTGCTGGTCAGCGCCTGGGTGCCGAGGAACGGCACGAACACGCCCGCCGATTCCGCCGGCTCCGGGTCGGCAGGAATACCCACCTGGCCACCACGGCGCACTTCCTTGATCACGCTGAGGATGCCTTCCTTGGTCGACGGTGCCACGCGATTGCCCATCTGCACGCGCTGCTCGCGCAGCAGATCATCCACCGCCTTCAGCTTCGGCGGGCGGTAGAAGATGATCGGTTTGCACTGGTTGCAGTAGAAGTGGTTCAACACTTCCCAGTTGCCCAGGTGGCTGGTGATGCCGACCACCCCTTTACCTGAGGCCAAAGCCTGCTCCAGCACTTCCAGGCCATGCACTTCCTTGACCAGCTCCAGCGAGCGTTGTGGCGGCCAGATCCAGGCACAGGCACTTTCGACAAAAGATTTACCGATATCCCGCAGCGCCTGGCCCACCAGTTGCTCACGGGCAACCGGGTCCATCTCCGGGAAGCACTTGGCCAGGTTGATCCGTACCACGTTGCGCGAACTGTTGGGGATTTTCCACATCAGCCAGCCAATACCGGCGCCGACACGCTGCACAGCGCCCCAGGGCAGCTTGGCAAACAGGCGCAGCACCCCGACCATCAGGGCGCCCTTGAACTTTTCCACAGGCGAATTCCTTATTTCAGCAAGGCGCGCATTGTAACCCCTCAGCGCAACAAGGCGGCGTAGCGATCGCAGTCGGTGGTGTGGTCCATGACCATGCCGGTGGCCTGCATGAAGGCGTAGCAGATGGTCGGACCGACGAACGTGAAGCCAGCTTTCTGCAAGGCCTTGCTCATTGCCTTGGCTTCATCGGTAACAGCTGGCACGTCGCCGCGCGCCTTGAAGTGATTGATCTTCGGCGAGCCGCCGACGAACGACCACAGCCATTCGGCGGGGTTATCCACAGCCAGCCAGGCCTGGGCATTGCGCCGCGCAGCCTTGAGCTTGAGGCGATTGCGGATGATGCCTGCATCCTGCATCAATTCTTCGATGCGTTCGTCGCCCATGGCCGCCAGCTTTACGGGGTCGAAGCCGTACATCACCTGGCGATAACGCTCGCGTTTGCGCAAAACGGTAATCCATGAAAGCCCTGCCTGGAACCCTTCGAGCAAAAGCATCTCGAAGAGCAACGCCGGGTCGCGCTGTGGCATCCCCCATTCCTGGTCGTGGTAGGCCTGGTACAACGGATCGTCGGTACACCAAAAGCAGCGTGGCATAAGGCTCCAATGAGTAGAGGGCGAGGCGAATCAGGTT
The DNA here is from genome assembly GCF_034044115.1 of Pseudomonas sp. BO3-4. NCBI lineage: Bacteria > Pseudomonadati > Pseudomonadota > Gammaproteobacteria > Pseudomonadales > Pseudomonadaceae > Pseudomonas > Pseudomonas sp. BO3-4. Next base: position 20,361 of record NZ_CP139018.1, on the reverse strand, counting down.
ATACTCCCGCTCTTTACATCCGCATCCCCAGATACAGGTGAATTTCGTGAGCCAGCCTACGCCAGCCGTGCGTACCTTCCAAGACCTGATCCTTGCCCTGCAGAACTACTGGGCAGCTCAAGGTTGTGTGGTACTTCAGCCCTACGATATGGAAGTAGGCGCCGGCACTTTCCACACCGCTACATTCCTGCGCGCCGTGGGTCCAGAAACCTGGAACGCCGCCTATGTGCAGCCGAGCCGTCGTCCTGCCGACGGGCGGTATGGCGAAAACCCCAACCGCCTGCAGCACTACTACCAGTTCCAGGTGGTGCTCAAACCGAACCCGGCCAACTTCCAGGAGCTGTACCTCGGCTCGCTGAAAGCCATCGGCCTGGATCCGTTGGTGCACGACATTCGTTTCGTCGAAGACAACTGGGAATCGCCGACCCTCGGCGCCTGGGGTCTGGGCTGGGAAATCTGGCTCAACGGCATGGAAGTGACCCAGTTCACCTACTTCCAGCAGGTTGGCGGCATCGAGTGCTACCCGGTCACCGGTGAAATCACCTACGGCCTGGAGCGCCTGGCCATGTACATCCAGGGCGTCGATTCGGTGTACGACCTGGTGTGGGCCGACGGCCCGTTCGGCAAGGTCACCTATGGCGACGTGTTCCACCAGAACGAGGTGGAGCAGTCGACCTACAACTTTGAACATGCAAACGTCGACAAACTGTTCGAGCTGTTCGATTTCTACGAAAGCGAAGCCAACCGCCTGATCAAGCTGGAGCTGCCGCTGCCGACCTATGAAATGGTCCTGAAGGCATCGCATACCTTCAACCTGCTGGACGCCCGCCGCGCCATCTCGGTAACCGAGCGCCAGCGTTACATCCTGCGTGTACGTACCCTGGCCCGGGACGTGGCGCAAAGCTATCTGCAAGCCCGCGCACGCCTGGGCTTCCCGATGGCCACCCCTGAACTGCGTGACGAAGTGTTGGCTAAGCTGGAGGCTGCACAATGAGTGCTCAAGATTTTCTGGTAGAACTGGGCACCGAAGAGCTGCCACCCAAGGCCCTCGCCAGCCTCGGCGACGCCTTCCTGGCCGGTATCGAAAAAGGCCTGCAGGCTGCTGGCCTGAACTACGCCGGCAAGCAGGTGTACGCCGCGCCGCGTCGTCTGGCCGTGCTGATTCGCCAGCTGGACGTGCAGCAGCCTGACCGCAGCATCAACATCGACGGCCCGCCCCTGCAGGCTGCCTTCAACGCTGAAGGCGAGCCGACCCAGGCTGCGCTGGGCTTCGCCAAGAAGTGCGGTGTGGAACTGGCCGAGATCGACCAGAGCGGCCCCAAGCTGCGCTTCTCCCAGCACATCCCGGGCAAGGCCACCACTGACCTGCTGCCGACCATCGTCGAAGATTCGCTGAACGACCTGCCGATCCCCAAGCGCATGCGCTGGGCGGCCAGCCGTGAAGAGTTCGTGCGCCCGACCCAATGGCTGGTAATGCTGCTGGGCGACCAGGTGGTCGACTGCACCATTCTGTCGCAGAAGGCCGGCCGTGAATCCCGTGGCCACCGCTTCCATCATCCGGAAACCGTGGCCATCACTACCCCGGCCAACTATGTCGAAGACCTGCGTAAAGCTCACGTGCTGGCCGACTTCGCCGAACGCCGCGAGCTGATCAGCAAGCGTACCGCCGAGCTTGCCATGCAGCAGGAGGGCACTGCCATCGTGCCACCGGCGCTGCTGGACGAAGTGACCGCTCTGGTCGAGTGGCCGGTGCCGCTGGTGTGCTCGTTCGAGGAGCGTTTCCTCGAGGTGCCGCAAGAAGCCCTGATCACCACCATGCAGGACAACCAGAAGTACTTCTGCCTGCTGGACAGCGAAGGCAAGCTGCTGCCGCGCTTCATTACCGTGGCCAACGTCGAAAGCCGCGACCCGAAGCAGATCGTGCAAGGCAACGAAAAAGTCGTGCGCCCGCGCCTGACCGACGCCGAGTTCTTCTTCAAGCAGGACAAGAAGCAACCACTGGAAACCTTCAACGAGCGCCTCAAGAACGTGGTGTTCCAGGCTCAGCTCGGCACCGTGTACGACAAGGCCGAACGTGTTTCCAGGCTGGCCGCCTTCATTGCTCCGCTGATCGGCGGCGACGCCCAGCGCGCTGGCCGTGCCGGCCTGCTGTCGAAGTGCGACCTGGCCACCGAGATGGTCGGCGAATTCCCTGAAATGCAGGGTGTTGCCGGTTACTACTACGCGCTCAACGACGGTGAGCCGGAAGACGTAGCCCTGGCCCTGAACGAGCAGTACATGCCGCGCGGTGCAGGCGCCGAGCTGCCGCAGACCCTCACCGGTGCTGCCGTGGCCATCGCCGACAAGCTCGACACCCTGGTGGGTATCTTCGGCATCGGCATGCTGCCTACCGGCAGCAAGGACCCGTACGCCCTGCGCCGTGCGGCTCTGGGCGTGCTGCGTATCCTGATCGAGAAGCAACTGGACCTGGACCTGACCGGTGCAGTCGAGTTTGCGGTCAAGCAGTTCGGCGCCAAGGTCAAGGCCCCCGGCCTGGCCGAGCAAGTACTGGAGTTCATTTTCGACCGCCTGCGCGCGCGTTACGAAGACGAAGGCATTGACGTGGCCACGTACCTGTCGGTACGCGCACTGCAGCCAGGCTCCGCCCTGGACTTCGACCAGCGCGTACAAGCCGTGCAGGCGTTCCGCAAACTGCCGGAAGCCGAGGCCCTGGCCGCGGTGAACAAGCGCGTGTCGAACCTGCTGAGCAAGGCCGAAGGTGCCATCGCCGAGCAGGTCGAGCCGAAGTACTTCGACAATGCCAACGAGTTCTCCCTGTACTCGGCCATCCAGCAGGCCGACCAGGCCGTGCAACCGATGGCTGCAGCACGTCAGTACAGCGAATCGCTGGCCCGCCTGGCGGCCCTGCGTGACCCGGTCGATGCCTTCTTCGAGGCGGTCATGGTCAACGCCGAAGACGCCAAGGTACGTGCCAACCGTTATGCCCTGCTCAGCCGTCTGCGCGGCCTGTTCCTGGGCGTGGCTGACATTTCGCTGCTGGGGTAGGCCTTGAAACTGCTGATTCTCGACCGTGACGGGGTGATCAACTACGACTCCGATGCGTACATCAAGACGCTGGAAGAATGGGTGCCGATCCCCGGTTCGGTCGATGCGATCGCGCAGTTGAGCAAGGCGGGCTGGACGGTGGCCGTGGCCACCAACCAGTCCGGCATTGCCCGTGGCTACTACCCGCTGGCAACCCTTGAGGCTATGCACGCGCGCCTGCGCGCGCTGGTGGCCGAGCAGGGCGGCGAGGTGGGCCACATCGTGTATTGCCCGCATGGGCCGGACGAAGGGTGCGATTGCCGCAAGCCCAAGCCCGGCATGCTGCGGGCGATCGCCGAGCATTACCAGATCGGCCTTGAAGGCGTCTGGTTCGTCGGCGACAGCAAAGGTGACCTGGAGGCCGCCCTGGCCGTCGGTGCACAACCCGTGCTGGTGAAGACCGGCAAGGGCGAGCGGACCCTGGAAAAAGGCGTCCCGGAAACTACACTGATTTTCGACGATCTGGCAGCTATCGCCAGAGAACTAATTTAAACAGTGCGCCTTCTGGCGCATTTTTCTTCAGGCGGGCATGCCCCGCAATGGTACAAGCCACTATGTCGATCCTGCAGGCGATCAGAATCTTTCTTTTTTACCTGCTGCTGGGCACCAGTTCGCTGCTGTGGTGCTCGCTGAGCTTCTTCGTCGCGCCGTTCCTGTCGTTCCCCAAGCGCTACAAGTTCATCAACGTGTACTGGTGCCGCTGCGCGCTGTTTCTGGTGCGCACCATCCTGGGCATCGACTACAAGATCACTGGCGCCGAGAACGTGCCAGCTGAGCCTTGCGTGATTCTGTCCAATCACCAGAGCACCTGGGAAACCTTCTTCCTGTCCCAGTACTTCTCGCCGCTTAGCCAGGTGCTCAAGCGCGAGCTGCTGTATGTACCGTTCTTCGGCTGGGCCATGGCCATGCTGCGGCCCATCGCGATCAACCGCGACAACCCCAAGGAAGCGTTGCGCCAGGTGGCGAGCAAGGGTGACGAACTGCTCAAGCAGAAGACGTGGGTGCTGATTTTCCCAGAAGGCACCCGTGTACCGTTCGGCACCATCGGCAAGTTCTCGCGCGGCGGTACCGCCCTGGCCGTGAATGCCGGGCTACCGGTGCTGCCGATTGCCCACAACGCTGGGAAGTTCTGGCCCAAGACCGGTTGGGGCAAGCGTGCCGGTACAATCGAAGTGGTAATTGGTGAGCCGATGTACGCCAACGGCACGGGGCCACGTGCCATTGCCGAACTCAACGACCGCGCTGCAGCTTGGAACGAAGCGACCCAGCGGGCCATGGGATCGCTGCCGCCAGCTGCGGAAAAACCTCAGGAGCAGATGGCTTGACCTTCTGTGGATAACTTGTGTGCAGTTTTTGGATTAAATGCTTTAATTGATACCTAAGTGTATGAATTTTCTAGTTATTTCTTTGTATGAATTTTTTCTGAAAATCGTGCATAAGTTTTTTTGAAGCATAAGAAAACCGGCTTTTACAGCCGGTTTTTTTATGGCATGTGGACATCAGACTTTGTCGATATCTACATCCTTGGTTTCTCTCAGACAGAAGATCCCAACCACCAGGCTGATCCCGGTCACCAGCACCGGGTACCACAGCCCGTAGAAGATATCCCCGGTATAGACCACCAGCGCGAACGATACGGTAGGCAGGAAACCACCGAACCAGCCATTACCAATGTGGTAGGGCAGCGACATCGAGGTGTAGCGGATGCGGGTCGGGAACAGCTCGACCATCACCGCCGCCAACGGACCATAGGTCATGGTCGCGATCAGGATCATCGCCACGATCAGCACCACCACCATTACCTGGTTAACCTGCGCGGGGTCGGCCTTGGCCGGGTAACCAGCCTGCTCGATTGCAGCGCGCATGGCGGTTTCATCAAAGCCGTTGATGGTCTTGTCACCGATGTTCACCACCACTTCACTGCCGGCCACGCTTACCGAGCTGTACGGCAGGCCCTGCTTGACCAGGAAGGTCTTGACCTTGTCGCACGGGCTGTCAAAACGAGCCTTGCCCACTGGGTCAAACTGGAATGTGCAGCCTTGCGGGTCGGCGGTGACCACGATCGGCGCCTGACGGCTGGCAGCGTCGATCTGCGGGTTGGCGTAGTGGCTCAGCGCCTTGAACAGTGGGAAGTACAGTACCGTGGCCAGCAACAGGCCGAGCATCAGGATCGGCTTGCGGCCGATACGGTCGGACAACCAGCCAAAAAACACGAAGAACGGCGCGCCAATCACAACGCTGATGATGAGCAGGGTGTTGGCCTGAGCCGAGTCCATTTTCAGCATCTGGGTCATGAAGAACAGAACGTAGAACTGCGCCGTGTAGAAGGTCACAGCCTGCCCCGCGTTGATGCTGAACAGGGCGGTAAGCACCACTTTCAGGTTTGGCCAGGAGGTGAATGACTCACGGATGGGCGACTTGCTGACCTTGCCCTGAGCCTTCATTTTCACAAAGGCCGGCGACTCGTGCATGCTCATGCGAATCCAGGTGGAGATCGCCAGCAGCACGATCGACAGCAGGAACGGCAAGCGCCAGCCCCAGGTTTCGAACTGGTCGCCACTGATATACCGGCTACCCAGCACCACCAACAGCGACAACAACAGGCCCAACGTTGCGGTGGACTGGATGAAACCGGTATGCAAGCCACGCTTGCCGGGCGGCGCATGCTCGGCCACGTAAGTGGCGGCACCGCCATACTCACCGCCCAGCGCCAGCCCCTGAAGCATGCGCAGGATCACCAGGATGATCGGTGCGGCGATGCCGATGCTGGCGTAGGTGGGCAACAACCCCACAGCGAAAGTGGACAGGCCCATCAGCACGATGGTGACCAGGAAAGTGTACTTGCGCCCGATCATGTCACCCAGGCGGCCGAACACCAGCGCGCCAAACGGCCGCACCAGAAAGCCCGCAGCAAAGGCCATCAGGGCGAAGATGAAAGCGGTGGTATCGTTCACGCCAGCGAAGAACTGCTTGCTGATGACCGCTGCCAGCGCACCATAGAGAAAAAAGTCATACCACTCGAAAACCGTCCCGAGGGATGACGCGAAAATGATCTTGCGTTCTTCACGGCGGCTGGAGCTGCTGGCCGCCGCACCCTGCTCTTGGATGTAATCCGACATCGTTGCTGTCCTCGGCCCTTAGGCCACAGTGATTATTCTTGTTGTTCCACTGTCGGCGACTTCTGACCGCAAGCCGCCGGTACTGCACGCACCCGGGTCAGGGCGTCGGTAACGCGTCTTCGTTCAGGTAGGTCTGGGTAGCCGCTCCTTTGAGGATCAGTTGCGCCGCCTTTTCGGCGATCATCAGGGTGGGGGAACAGGTATTGCCGGACGTTATCTGCGGCATGATCGAAGCATCAGCCACACGAAGACCGGGGATGCCATGCACGCGCAGCTGGTTATCCACAACGTCCATGGCACCGTTGCCCATGCGACAGGTACCGACCGGGTGGAAGATGGTGGTGCCGATCTTGCCTGCGGCCTCGAACAGTTCTTCCTCGCTTTGCAGCGCTGGGCCCGGCAAATATTCCTTGGGCTCGAAAGCGGCGAGGGCAGGGGCCTGGACGATGCGCCGGGTAAGGCGAATGGCATCGGCAGCAACCCGCAAGTCCTGCGGAGCACTGAGGTAATTGGGGTCGATCAGCGGCGTGCTGTTCATGTCGGTGCTGCAGATGTCGATGCGCCCGCGGCTGACCGGGCGCAGGTTGCACACCGAAGCCGTAAAGGCCGGGAACTGATGCAACGGCTCACCGAAGCGTTCCAGTGACAGCGGCTGCACGTGATACTGAAGGTTGGCGGTGGCCTGTTCAGGGCTTGAACGCACGAACGCGCCTAACTGGCTCGGCGCCATGGCCAGCGGCCCGCTACGGTCGTAGAGGTAACGCAGGCCCATGCCCATCTTGCCCCACAGGCTGTTGGCCATCTGGTTCAAGGTACGGGTGTTGCGGATCTGGTAAATCAGGCGCAGTTGCAGGTGGTCCTGCAAGTTGCCACCAACGCCTGGTATATCGTGGCGAACACCAATACCCAAGCTTTCCAGCAACTGACGCGGGCCGATGCCGGAGCGCTGGAGGATGCCCGGAGAACCAACCGCCCCAGCACAGAGAATGATCTCGCGGCGCGCCGCAAACTCATGCCAGGTCCCTTGCCAGAGCGCCTTCACCGCCCGTGCGCGGGTGTTGTCGAGCAGTACCTGGTCAACCTGCACGCCGGTCAGCACAGTGAGGTTGGCGCGATCCTTGATCGGCCGCAGGAAAGCTTTGGAAGCGTTCCAGCGCACACCACTGCGCTGGTTGACCTGAAAATATCCACAACCCTGGTTGTCGCCGGTGTTGAAATCGTCGACCTTGCCAATACCACTCTGCTCGGCGGCATCACGGAAAGCATCAAGGATCGGCCAGCTGTAGCGTTGGCGCTCGACCCGCCATTCGCCCACCGCGCCATGGTGCTCGCTGGCGCCGGCAAAGTGGTTTTCGCTGGCCTTGAACAGGGGTAACACATCTTTCCACGCCCAGCCGTCGTTGCCTTGCGCGGCCCAATGGTCATAGTCGGCGGCTTGGCCCCGCATGTAGATCATGCCGTTGATCGACGAACAGCCACCTAGCACCTTGCCCCTTGGATAACCCAAAGCGCGACCGCCGAGGCCAGGCTGTGCCTCGGTCTTGAAGCACCAGTCTGTGCGCGGGTTGCCGATGCAGTAGAGGTAACCGACGGGGATGTGGATCCAGGGATAATTGTCGCGGCCACCCGCCTCCAGCAGCAGCACGCGGCAGGAAGGGTCGGCGGACAAACGATTGGCCAGCAGGCATCCGGCGGGACCGGCCCCTACGACCACGTAGTCGAAGACAGAATCGGCTGATGGCATGTGCAACCTCGCGCCTGTTTTTTATTCTTGTCCCGATCCATCTTAGTGAGTAATTTCGTGGATGAAACACGAGATTTCGCGCAGCCGCTGTGCGTTTTAGCACAGTGGCAAGCCTGTACCGACCTTTTCGCGGGCTCGCCCGCACCTCAGGGATCACGTTACCTTCAGGGTGTTCACCGCACCTGTGGGGCATGCCCGTGAAGAGGCCGGAACGAACTGCCATAAAGGACAAGCATGTTCGACTGGAATGATCTGCGGTTTTTCCTCGAGTTGCAGCGCAGCGGCCGCCTGCTGACCGCCGCCAAGCGCCTGAACACTACCCACAGCACCGTGGCCCGGCATATCGAGAGCATCGAGCAGAGCCTGGGGACCGCGCTGTTCGTGCAGCATGCCCAGGGCTACGAGCTGACCCCCTCGGGCCAAGCCCTGCTCAAGCATGCCGAAGCCATGGAGAACGTCGCCCTGCTGGCACAGGAAGAAATCACCCAGGCCATCACCCCGCTGGGCAAGATTCGCCTGGGGGTAACCGAAGGCATCGGCATCATGTTCTTCACCCCACGCATGAACGCGTTGTTCGAGCGCTACCCCGGCCTGGAGGTGGAACTGGTAGCGGTACCGCGTTTCGTCAGCATCCTCAACCGCGAGGCAGAAATCAGCATCCATCTGGAGCGACCCAACGCCGATCTGCTGATCACCCGCAAACTCACCGACTACCGCTTGGCGCTGTACGCCAGCCAGGACTACCTGGACCGCGCGCCGCCACTGCGCAACCGCGAAGACTTGGCCCGGCACAGCTGGATCGGCTACGTTGACGATTTGCTGTTCAGCCAGGAACTGCTGTTTCTCAACAGTTTCTGCCGAGCACCCAACGTGGTGTTTCGCAGCACCAGCGTGATCGCCCAGCAAGCCGCCGCCCGCGCCGGGCTGGGCATCGCCGTGCTGCCCAACTACATGGCCCGCCACGACCCGACACTGGTGCGCGTGCTGCCGGGAGAAACCATCCAGCGCAGCTACTGGATCTGCACCCGACGCGAGTTGCACAAGTCTGTGCGCCTGCGGGTGGTGTGGGACTACCTGCTGGCGTTGTGCGCGGCCGAACAAAGCGAGTTGCTAGCCGAGTAGTGCCTTGCCGGCCAACAACAGGGCAGCGGCCCAACCTGCCACGGCAAACATCTGCTGCAGACGCGGCCCGGCCAACCTGGCTGCCAAGGGTCGCGACAGCAGCAGGCCGAGCACCGCGCCGACGGCAAACGGGGCGCCAACCTGCCAGTGCATGACGCCCGCAAGGCTGGCGCTGACCACACTGCCGGTAGAGACCAAGGCAATCACCGCCAGCGAAGTGGAAACGATGCTGGCCATGCGCAGGTTGGTGTAGCGGTTCAGGGCAGGGATGATGACGAACCCCCCACCCACGCCGAGCAGGCCGGACAACAACCCGGACAAGGCACCCGTGAATGCCAATGCGCGCGCGCAGGGTAGGGTCCAGCGCAAACGCCCCTGCAACGGGTTCAGCACACACGGCTCGATAAAGCGATGAGCGTCATTGGCTTCGCCACGCAGTTCTTTGGCCGCCTTGCGCCAGATACGCAGGCAGGCATAAACCAGCACGCCGGCGAATACCAACTGCAACGGTGTATTCGGCAGGCGGTGCGCCAGCATCAGCCCGAACGGCGCTGCTGCCACACCAACCAACGCAATGAACAGCGCAGCCCGATAACGCACCAGCCCTTGGCGCAAGCCCAGCACTGCGCCAACCGCTGCAGCCAAACCTACAGCCAACAGGCCCACCGGTGCCGCTTCGACCATCGATAACCCCAGGCCGAACACCAGTAAGGGTACAGCGAGAATGCCACCGCCTGCGCCGGTCAGCGCCAGCACAGCGCCGATGATTGCGCCCAGGCCCGCCCCTAACAGTTGATGCTCGATCACTGCCCACCCTCGGCTACCAGCTGCGGGCGTGCCAACCACTCGCGCCCCTTGAGCATGCCTTGCCAGTACAACGGTGGCAGCGCCTGTGCCTTGAGCAGCCAGGCCAGGCGTGTCGGCTTGCGGCCATCGAGTAACCAGTTGGGGAAGCTCGGTGCCAGCTTGCCGCCATAGGTGAATTCGGCCAGGACGATCTTGCCGCGCTCGACGGTAAGCGGGCACGAGCCATAGCCGTCGTACTGGGCCAGGGTCGCCAGCCTGCCCAGCGCCACCAGCACATTGTTGGCGACCACCGGTGCCTGCTTGCGGGCCGCAGCGGCGGTCTTGGCATTGCTGGTGTTAGCCACGTCACCCAGGGCATGAACGTTAGTGTATTTGCGATGGCGCAGGGTATGCGGATCGACGTCAACCCAGCCGGAGCTATCAGCCAAGGGGCTTTCGCGAATGAAGTCTGGCGCCACCTGTGGCGGTACCACGTGCAGCATGTCGAAGACCTCGATGCGCGTCTCGCTGCTGCCATCGGGCAAGGTACGCAAGAATGTAGCGCGCTTTCCCGGGCCGTCTACGGCAACCAACCTGTGAGAGAAGTTGAGATCGACGGCGTATTTTTCGATGTACTTCATCAGCGCGGGCACGTAGTCCGCGACACCGAACAGCACGGCACCCGCATTGTAGAAGCTGGCTTTCACCGCCCCCAAATGGCCATGGCGCAGCCAGTGGTCACAAGACAGATACAGCGCCTTCTGTGGTGCACCGGCGCACTTGATCGGCATGGGCGGCTGGCTGAACAGCGCGCGTCCTTGCTTGAGCTTTTGCACCAGTTCCCAGGTATAGGGCGCCAGGTCGTAGCGATAGTTGGAGGTGACACCGTTGCGGCCCAGGGTCTCGCTGAGCCCATCGATGGCCGCCCAGTCCAGCTTGAGGCCGGGGCAGACGATCAGCTGTTCATAGCTGATGACGCGAGCATCATCGAGGATGACCAACTGGCCCAACGGGTCGAATCCTTTTACCCGCGCCTTGACCCAGCGCACACCGCGAGGAATGGTCGACGCCATGGTGCGAGCAGTGCTGGGTGCCTTGAACACACCGGCACCGACCATGGTCCAGCCGGGTTGGTAGTAGTGCACTTCGGCAGGGTCGATCAAGACCACGTCCAACGATGGGTCGCGGCTGATCAGGCTGGAAGCAGTGGCGATACCGGCGGCACCGGCACCGACGATGACCACCTTGTGGTGGTCGGTATTGGCAGGGGACAACAAGGCAGGCATGGCGGCAAATCCTGGAAATCTGATTATGGGGGCAGGGCAGTTACAGCTTGTTCAGCGGGATCTTCAGATAGCTCACGCCGTTCGCCTCTGGAGGGGGTAGCTGGCCGCTACGCATGTTCACCTGCACCGAAGGCAGGATCAGCACAGGCATTTCGAGCGTCTTGTCGCGGGCTTCGCGCATGGCAACGAAGCTGTCCTCATCGATACCCTGATGGATGTGAATGTTGCTGGCGCGCTGCTCGGCGACAGTAGTGACGTACTGCATGTCGCGGCCACCTGGCAGGTAGTCGTGGCACATGAACAACCGAGTCTGGTCGGGGAAAGCCAGCAGGCGACGGATTGAGCGGTACAAGGTGCGGGCATCGGCCCCGGGGAAGTCGCAGCGGGCGGTGCCGTAATCGGGCATGAACAAGGTGTCTCCAACGAACACCGCGATCTCGCCGGCATCTTCGATCATGAAACTCATGCACGCGGGTGTGTGCCCAGGCGTGTGCAACGCACGGGCCTGCAGGTTGCCAATACGGAAACCTTCCTCATCTTCGAGCAGCACATCGAACTGGCTGCCATCACGGGCGAAGCCGGGCTCTGCGTTGAACAAGGCGCCAAACACTTTCTGCACCTGGGTAATGTGCGCGCCAATTGCGGTATGGCCGCCCAGCTTTTCTTTCAGGTAGGCAGCCGCTGAAAGGTGGTCAGCGTGCACATGGGTTTCCAACACCCACCGCACGCTGGCATTCAGTTCATTCACACGCTCGACCAAGCGATCAGCCGAAGCGCTACAGGTGCGCCCGGACTTGGGGTCGTAATCCAGCACGCTGTCGATCAATGCGCATTGTCGGGTTTCACGGTCCATGACCAGGTAGCTGATGGTCGAGGTCGCCTCGTCGTAGAAGGCGTCCACGTGAAGGTTGTTGCCGATGATCATCACGTTCTCCAATTTATCCGCCCCGCCTTGTACAGGCGTAGGCAGTGACAGGAGCTTTATCAAGATGCATGCCAGGCTTTTTGCCACTCACTGGCCAGTAAAACCGGCCAGTTGCAGACCGCTGCGGGCAAAACTGGCAGCCAAGGTGGCAGTCGACTGACAGCCAATGGCAGTGTTTGGCAGTCCTTGTTACCCTGCGTCGGTCATCCATACGGTGCCGACATGCCTGAAGCCCATCCTCTCATCCTAGCTCTGGTTTCCTACCTCGAGCACGATGCCCTTCCGACCATCGTGTTGGACACCGACTACAACATCCTCGCCGCCAATGCGGCCTATCGCCGTCAGTTTGGCCGGCATGATCAGGCCCCACTGGGCGAGAAGTGCCACAGGGTTTCGCACCACTACGCTGTGCCGTGCGACCAGGCTGGCGAACATTGCCCGATGCGCAAGGCTTGGGACAGCAAGGTACCGGAGCGGGTATTGCACATTCATCACACACCACGCGGCCCGGAGCATGTGGATGTGGAGTTGCGGCCGATCCTGGATGAGCAGGGCAAGGTAGTTGCCTTTGTCGAACGCCTCACCACCATCACCCTCGCTTCGGCGCAGCCACAGGAGCAAGGGTTGGTCGGCCGCGCGCCAACCTTCAAGGCCGCGCTGGCCAGCCTGCAGCGTGCGGCACCGGCGCAGATCCCGGTGTTGCTGCAGGGGGAGTCGGGGACCGGCAAGGAGCTGTTCGCCCGTGCAGTGCACATGGGCAGCCCCAGGGCCAACGGCCCACTGGTGGTGGTCGACTGCACCGGCCTGACCGAGTCGTTGTTCGAGAGTGAACTGTTCGGCTATGAGAAGGGCGCGTTCACCGGGGCGAATCAGCGCAAGATCGGCTTGGCCGAGGCGGCGCATGGCGGCACCTTGTTCCTCGATGAAATTGGTGAAGTGCCGCTGGCGATGCAGGTGAAGTTGCTGCGCCTGATAGAGTCCGGGAGTTTCCGTCCCGTGGGCAGCCTGCGCACTGTGCATTCGGATTTCCGCCTGATATCGGCCACCCATAAACCACTTAAACAGATGGTCGCGGATGGCTCCTTCCGTGAAGACCTGTATTACCGCATCAGCGGCTTCCCGATTCGTCTGCCTGCATTGCGCGAACGAGTGGAAGATCTGCCGCTGCTCGCACAGAGCCTGCTGCAGCGCATGGCCGGCCAACCGACGCCCAGGCTGAGTGAAGACGCCTTGCAGCAACTAGCGTTGCATCCGTTTCCGGGCAATATCCGCGAACTGCGCAACATTCTGGAACGCGCGCGTTTGTTTGCCGATGACGGTGTGATCAGGCCAGAGCATTTACCGGAAGACACTGGACTGACTGGCGCGGCTAAAGGAAGCGGCCGTCGCAATGACCTGGGTGAGCTGGCGCAGGCGCTGGAGCAGTTCAAAGGCTCGCGCAGTGAACTGGCCAGTCATCTTGGCATGAGTGAACGCACGCTGTATCGCCGCTTGAAAGCGCTCGGACTGAACTGAAAGAACGCCAGACTTTACCGGACCTTTACCTGCGCCCTGACATTGAAAGGAAAAAATCGTGGTCTGATCAGTTAACCGAACCTGGCAATCAATACTTGCCAGGCGATTACAGGCAGAGGACCGCATCAAATGAAGAAAACCCTAACCGTGATCTGCGCCGCGCTCATGCTCAGCACACCGCTGGCAAGCTTCGCGCAACCGGGCCCGCCTGATCGGCATGATGGCGGCCCATCGCACCAAGGCAACCCGCCACAGGGTCAACCACAGCACCAGGGCCGACATGACAATGGCCGCGGTCCTGCTTACCGTGATCCAAACTTCCGCCCACAACAAGGCATGCCGATACCTCATAAGCAGTGGCAGCGTGGTCATGCCGTTGATCCACATTACCGTGGTGACCGTTACTGGGTAACTGACTGGAAAGCGCGCCACCTGTATGCGCCACCTCGTGATCATCGTTGGCTGTATGTGAATGGCGACTATGTGCTGGTGGCCATTGCCAGCGGTGTGATCGTGAACATTCTCACCGGCTACTGATTGTTTGCAGACACTAAAAAGCCCGCATCAGCGGGCTTTTTAGTGCCTGGCGAATTACACCTGATCAGAAGTCCAGGTTCGACACCGACAGCGCGTTACTTTCGATGAAGTCACGACGCGGCTCGACTGCATCACCCATCAGGGTGTTGAAGATCTGGTCAGCGGCGATGGCATCTTCGATAGTGACCTTGAGCATACGGCGAACGGTCGGGTCCATGGTGGTTTCCCACAGTTGGTCCGGGTTCATCTCACCCAGCCCTTTGTATCGCTGAATCGTATGGCGCTTGGTGGTCTCGTTCATCAGCCAATCCAGGCCCTCTTTGAACTCGACGATTGCCTTGCGGCGTTCACCGCGCTGCACGTACGCACCTTCACCCAACAGGCTCGAAAGCTTGGCACCAATGTTGACTACGGTACGGTAGTCATTGCTGCCGAAGAAATCGCGGTTGAAGGTGATGTAGCTGGCCAGACCGTGAGAGGTAATTTCCACTTCAGGCAGCCATACGTTGCGCTCTTTGTCTTCACGCAGGCTGGCGTTGTAAGCCAGGCCAGACTTCTGGCTGGAGTTCAGACGCGCCTGGAACTGGGCCAGCCAGGCCTGCATCACTGCGTGGTCCCCCAACTGCTCCAGGGTCACCTCAGGCAGGTAGACGAAGTGCTCAGTCAGCTCTTCCGGGTACAAGCGCGACAGGCGCTTGAGAGTCTTCATGACACTACGGAACTCATTCACCAGCGCTTCCAGCTGCACACCGGAAACTGCTGGCGCCGATTCGTCCAGGTGCAGGCTGGCATCTTCCAGAGCCGACTGGGTCATGTACTCTTCCATGGCCTCATCGTCCTTGATGTACTGCTCCTGCTTGCCTCGTTTCACCTTGTACAGCGGCGGCTGGGCAATATAGATGTAGCCACGCTCGACCAGCTCCGGCAGCTGACGGAAGAAAAAGGTCAGCAGCAGCGTACGGATGTGCGAACCGTCAACGTCAGCATCGGTCATGATGATGATGTTGTGATAACGCAGTTTGTCGATGTTGTACTCTTCGCGGCCGATGCCACAGCCCAGCGCAGTGATCAGCGTGCCCACTTCCTGGGACGAAATCATCTTGTCGAAGCGCGCTTTCTCGACGTTGAGGATTTTACCCTTCAGCGGCAAGATCGCCTGGGTACGACGGTTGCGGCCTTGCTTGGCCGAGCCACCCGCAGAGTCACCCTCCACCAGGTACAGTTCGGAGAGAGCAGGATCCTTCTCTTGGCAGTCGGCCAGTTTGCCCGGCAGACCCGCGATATCCAGCGCACCTTTACGGCGGGTCATTTCACGGGCTTTACGGGCGGCTTCACGGGCGCGAGCCGCGTCGATCATCTTGCCAACGACGGCCTTCGCCTCGTTCGGGTTTTCCAAGAGGAAATCGGCGAAGTACTTGTTCATCTCCTGTTCCACGGCGGTTTTCACCTCCGAGGAGACCAGCTTGTCCTTGGTCTGCGAGCTGAACTTCGGGTCCGGTACCTTCACCGAGATGATTGCGGTCAGGCCTTCACGGGCGTCGTCGCCAGTGGTTGCCACCTTGTTCTTCTTGGCCAGGCCTTCCTGCTCGATGTAGCTGTTAAGGCTACGGGTCAGCGAGGAACGGAAGCCCACCAGGTGGGTGCCGCCATCTCGCTGCGGAATATTGTTGGTAAAGCACAGCAGGTTTTCGTTGAAGCTGTCGTTCCATTGCAGGGCGACTTCAACACCCACGCCATCGTCACGCTGAACGTTAAAGTGGAACACCTGGGAGTTGACCGGCGTCTTGTTGGTGTTCAAGTACTCGACGAACGCACGCAGACCGCCTTCGTACTTGAAGAACTCTTCCTTACCGCTGCGCTCATCCTTCAGCAGAATGCCAACGCCCGAGTTGAGGAACGACAGTTCGCGGATGCGCTTGGCCAGGATGTCCCAGCTGAAGTGAATGTTCTTGAAGGTTTCAGCCGATGGCTTGAAGTGGATGTGGGTACCCGTGGTTTCACTGTCACCGACAACCGCCATAGGCGCTTGTGGAACACCGTGAACGTAAGTCTGTTCCCAAATCTTGCCGCTACGGCGAACGGTCAGAACCAGCTTCTCGGACAGGGCGTTCACAACCGACACACCTACACCGTGCAGACCGCCGGATACTTTGTAGGAGTTGTCGTCGAACTTACCGCCGGCGTGCAGCACAGTCATGATGACCTCGGCTGCGGAAACGCCTTCTTCCTTATGCACATCGACCGGAATGCCGCGACCGTTGTCGCGCACACTGATAGATTCGTCCGGGTGGATGATGACGGTGATGTCATCGCAGTGACCGGCGAGGGCTTCGTCGATCGAGTTGTCGACCACCTCGAAGACCATGTGGTGCAGGCCACTACCATCATCGGTGTCGCCAATGTACATGCCGGGACGCTTGCGTACGGCATCCAAACCTTTCAGCACCTTGATGCTGGAGGAGTCGTACGTTTGATTTTCGCTCATGCCTTCACTCCCGATGGTCGTGGGTCTGGGTGATACGGCCTTGTTCCACGTGGAACAAAGCAACTGGCGTTTCCGTCTGCCAGCCTTCCCTCAGTAATTCGTGATCTACACAGGTGATGAACACCTGGCAGCGTAATTCTTCAAGCAAGCGGCACAGTGCGCGGCGATGCTGGTCATCCAGTTCGGACGGCAAGTCATCCACGAGATAAATACAGTGACCGCGGCGAGCCTGACTAACGAGGTGGCCTTGGGCAATGCGCAATGCGCATACCACCAACTTTTGCTGACCACGCGACAGGATGTCGGCTGCGTTGTTGCCAGCCAACCGCAAGCGCAGATCAGCACGCTGCGGACCGGCTTGGGTATGGCCCATCTGCTGATCGCGAAGGAGGGAGGAGGCGAGCACTTCTTGCAGTTCCCGGTCCTTGTCCCAGCCTCGGTAGTAGCTTAGGGTCAACCCGTCCAGCTCGACCAGTTCGCTCAGGGTTCGCTCGAAGACGGGCTTCAAGGCCTTGATGTAGTTGCGACGGTATTCATCTATTTCCGCGCTAGCCAGGCACAATTCCCGGTCCCAGGCGGCTTGCGAAGCTGGGTCAAGTGTACCATGACGCAACCATGAGTTCCGCTGCCGCAGCGCCTTCTGAAGGCGTTGCCAGGCTGGCAGAAAACGAGGTTCCACGTGGAACACCCCCCAGTCCAGAAACTGGCGGCGTATTTTGGGGGCGCCTTCAAGCAGCCGGAAACTGTCTGGGTTGATGAGCTGAAGCGGCAGTAACTCAGCCAATTGCGCGGCGCTGCGCGCATTTTGCCCATCGATGCGGATAGTAAACTCCCCTTGTCGCTCACGGGACACACCCAGATTACTCGTACCACCCTCCGTCAGCTGAACCTCGCCGAACACAGTACAGGCAGCCTGTTCGTACTGAATAACCGGATTCAGGCGGGTGCTGCGAAATGAACGGGCCAGCCCGAGCAAATGCACGGCTTCAAGCACGCTGGTCTTGCCGCTGCCGTTGGCGCCGTAAAGGATGTTGATGCGGGGGGAGGGTAAGAGTGTCACCGGGTGCAAGTTGCGCACCGCGGTGACCATGATACGTCGAAGGGACATTTCGCCTGCTACAGGTTACAGGCGCATCGGCATGACAACGTAGGAAGAATCGTCATTGCCAGCTTCCTGCAGCAGCGCACTGCTGTTTGAATCGGACAAGATCAGACGAACTTGCTCAGTAGTCATCACGCCCAGCACGTCCAGCAAGTAGCTGACGTTGAAACCAATCTCCAGCGAGCTACCTTCGTAGTCCACGCTGATTTCTTCTTCAGCTTCTTCCTGCTCAGGGTTGTTAGCCTGGATCTTCAGTTGACCGGCAGCCAGTTGCAGGCGAATACCGCGGTACTTTTCGTTGGAAAGAATCGCAGTACGGCTGAAAGCTTCACGCAGCGCCTGGCGGTCTCCGACAACCAGCTTGTCACCGCCTTTGGGCAGTACGCGCTCGTAGTCCGGGAACTTGCCGTCCACCAGCTTGGAGGTAAAGGTGAACTCGCCAGTAGTGGCGCGGATGTGATGCTGGCCCAGCACGATGCTGACCATACCTTCAGGATCGGTCAGCAGGCGCGCCAACTCCAGGATACCTTTACGCGGCACGATGACCTGGTGTCGATCCTCCTGCTCGATCGGCGCGCTCATCGAGCAAAGCGCCAGGCGGTGACCGTCGGTGGATACGGCCCGCAACGTGTTGCGGGAAACCTCAAGCAGCATGCCGTTGAGGTAATAGCGCACATCCTGCTGGGCCATGGCGAAGCTGGTTCGCTCGATCAGGCGGCGCAGCTTGCTCTGCTCCAGGTTGCAGGTCAGCGAACCCGGGCCTTCTTCCACAGTCGGGAAGTCATTGGCAGGCAGGGTCGACAGGGTGAAGCGGCTGCGGCCGGCCTTTACCAACAATTTCTGCTCATCGACCTTGATATCGATCAGGGCGTCGTTAGGCAGGCTTTTGCAGATGTCCATCAGCTTGCGCGCCGGAACAGTGATCTCGCCAGGCTCGGCCGGCTCTTCCAGTTGCACGCGGCCTACCAGCTCGACTTCCAGGTCGGTACCGGTCAACGACAGTTGCTGGCCTTGTACGACCAGCAATACGTTGGACAGGACCGGCAAGGTCTGACGGCGCTCGACGACACCGGCGACCAGTTGCAGGGGTTTCAACAGGGCTTCGCGTTGAATGGTGAAATGCATGGTCTAGTCCCTTGCCTTCAATTAGCTGCGCAGACGGCCATCAGGTCGTCAGCGTCCGCAGCAGGTTCTTGTAGTCCTCGCGGATGTCCGCGTCGGATTCCTTCAGTTCATTGATTTTGCGGCAGGCGTGCAGCACGGTCGTATGGTCGCGACCACCGAACATGTCGCCGATTTCCGGCAGACTGTGGTTGGTCAACTCCTTGGACAGGGCCATGGCTACCTGACGCGGGCGCGCGACAGAACGCGAACGACGCTTGGACAACAGATCGGAGATCTTGATCTTGTAGTACTCAGCGACGGTACGCTGAATGTTATCCACACTGACCAGTTTGTCTTGCAGCGCCAACAGATCCTTGAGCGATTCACGAATCAGCTCGATGGTGATGTCACGCCCCATGAAGTGCGAATGAGCGATAACCCGCTTCAGTGCACCTTCCAGCTCACGGACGTTGGACCGGATGCGCTGAGCGATGAAAAAGGCTGCGTCATGGGGGAGCTCGACTTTGGCCTGATCGGCCTTCTTCATCAGGATCGCTACGCGGGTCTCCAGCTCTGGCGGCTCGACAGCCACCGTCAGGCCCCAACCAAAGCGCGACTTCAGACGCTCTTCCAGGCCTTCGATTTCCTTGGGATAGCGGTCAGAGGTAAGGATTACCTGCTGGCCACCCTCAAGCAAGGCGTTGAAGGTGTGGAAAAACTCTTCTTGCGAGCGCTCTTTGCGAGCGAAGAACTGGATATCGTCGATCAGCAACGCGTCCACCGAGCGGTAGAAGCGCTTGAATTCGTTGATGGCGTTGAGTTGCAACGCTTTGACCATGTCCGCGACGAAACGCTCCGAATGCAGGTACACCACCTTGGCGTTCGGATTCTTCTTCAGCAGATGGTTACCCACAGCATGCATAAGGTGGGTTTTACCCAAACCCACACCGCCATAAAGGAACAATGGGTTGTAGCCATGCTTAGGGTTGTCCGCAACCTGCCAGGCAGCCGCGCGGGCGAGCTGGTTCGACTTACCTTCGACGAAGGTGTCAAAGGTAAAGGTCCGGTTCAGGTAACTGGTGTGCTTGAGCGCACCTTCAACCTGCACGGTGCGCTGTTCAGCCCGGCCACCACTGGGCGGCGCAGCAGCAGGCTCGGCCATGGCATCAAAGCTGTCACGCGAAGACGTCTCGACCAGTACAGGCTCGGCCGCAGCCACGGCAACGGGTTCAACCGCTGCTGCCGGGGCTGTCTTGTGTGCCTGAGTCTGCGCCAGCGAAGCCGCAACGGCAGCGCTGACCGGCGCGTTGGGCGCAGCCCTTGGGGCCGAGCTGCGACGGCTACCTATTAATAAGGAAAGGGCTGGTGCAATGCCGCTACCGTTCTCACCCAACAGCTCGAGCAAACGACCCAGGTACTTTTCATTGACCCAATCGAGAACGAAACGGTTAGGCGCATAGACGCGCAACTCGTCGCCTTCGGCTTCGACCTGTAGCGGACGGATCCAGGTGTTGAATTGCTGGGCAGGCAGTTCATCGCGCAGAAGCTCCAC